>CAWJEY010000013.1:0-1292935 GCA_963842095.1 uncultured Acidobacteriaceae bacterium | reverse complement strand
ATGTCGTTCGGGCCTACTGATCGAGGACCAATGGCCTATTTTGCCGGCGAAACACAGCAAACGATATTTGGACTCGCGGGATCGGCGAGTCATTTAATCGGAAATAGTGATAAGAGCAGGGAATGGCCGAGTTACTCAGCAGTGAATTACATAACGCAATGGCTTATAGAACACGATCAGGGCGCGGAATCAGAAGGTGATAAGCGGCTGCAAATTAGTCATCTCATCTGCGCGATGGCGAACGATGCGCGAAAGAAAGGATATCCAGTACAACGGTTAGAGTGTTTTTCCAAAAGACTGTTGCTCGAAAAAAATTATATTGACTATTGGAGCAAGAAGAACACGCAAGTCCTTTTGGCGACCCCTTTGTACGTAGCGATGACGGACTAGCCGGGTGCCCTCCTTACATTATGTCGTTTGCAAGGGCGGGTGGCCCATCCTAGTCGCGTTCTGTGCGACTAGGGTGGGGACTTTGACTTCTCCGTCGCTATTAATATCTTAACCTTCAAATTTGCTCATGAGATCGGCGCGGCGCTCTTTGCTCTTTTGCCGGAGCTTGGCGAAGGCCTCTTCCCCGTCCAACGGCGTGACGCGTCCGCTCTTGAGATCGTCGTACCGATCGAGCATCTCGCGAACCTGCGCCAGTTCCTCCAGATACCCGGCCATCGCGTCCTCGATCAAGTCGTTGGGCTCGCGCCCACTCTTCGCGGCGAGCTCGTGCAGGCGGGACTCGGTTTCGGGTCGAAAGTGTACTTCCATCTGATCAGCATCATGGTTGTCCTGGGCACGATCACCCTGGCCGGGATGTCGATTCATGTAAATCGCTCGCAAATGGCGCTGCGCGATCGGGCAAAGCTCAATTGCTTTTTGGGCGCGGCTGCGATAGCTTTGGTTTGTTGGATCGTTATTTGGGGAGCGATATAGTTATGGAAGCTCTGAAGATGTTGGGGATCGCAGTGGGCTTCGCCGTCGCATTCGCGTCCGGGGTCACGTTCCTGGTGAGTTTGGCGATGGATCCCCTGGAGCGCATGCGCCTGCGCTGGTTGGAGCGCGAGCGCGAAGCGGGCAAAGCAGCCCCGGGTCTGACCGGCGCTTAGCGCCCCCCAGGGCCGATTGTACTGCACGCGCCGAGTGTGTGGGTGCCCGTTCGGCAGGCTCAGGATAAACTGCGGTCGTTGCCGGCATAAATAAATAAAGGCTACCAACAGAAATGTTGGTAGCCTTTTCCTTTTGTTCCGTCCTTTTTGCGTGAGTAATCTTTCACGGCTTGCCGGTTTCTGCTAGCATTCCTATATGGCAACCGCGAAACAAGTTCAGAGTCGTCGAACTGACGCGACACCTTCCGCTCGCGGCCGCAAGGCGGAGAAATCGCCAAAGAAGGCTTTGCGAGGGCTTTACGCCCGCCTCGAAAAGACCCAGCCCGGCTCCGAGGAGTCGAAGCGCATTTCCGGACAGATCGTCGACGCCATCGGCTGAATCATGGCGGCTGTCAAGATCAGGCCGCCCCGAGATGCCCGCTGCCGTGCCTTCCGCGAACATCTGCTAGACCGAGTCGAAAAGCGGCACTTCCTTGCGCCGATGGCGATCGAACTCGACGAATGGCTCAGGAGCGCACCTGAAGCTCCGGACCTGGAAGAGGCTCCCGATGGCTGGCACAAATTCTTCGACTCCTTCACGATTTGTGGTGAAGGGGAGTGCATCAAAACGCTATTCACGATTTACGCGCCCGGCAAACCGAGAAGGAACAGCATCAACTTGGACGAATGGCCGAAGGCAAAGTAGGTTGGGGGTTCGGGAGATCCTTCGCAAAGAACGCTCAGGATTTCGGCAGAAGGCTCCCGCGCGCAAAGAACGCGCGCTCACGCCTTCTAAGCGCCTCAAGTTGCCGGCATAAATAAAGGCCAGTCTGAGAAATCAGATTGGCCTTTTCCTATTTGGGATACCTGCCTGTAATAAAACAGTACCGACTCTCATTCGGAGAACGTGGAAGAAGGCGATGGAGTTATATTAGTGGCCAAGAGAACTATCTCCACTGAAAGACTCGCTCGGACGCAGAGAATCGGCTGTCAGGAGGTTGATTATGTGCATCGTCTGTGAGCACGAACTATGGGACGAGCACCGGGCGCTCGAGCGTGAGTTGTTCAAGCCCTGCAAGATGTGTAACAAGTTCCCTGGCGCCAGCTCCGAAGGGACCTGCTATCACTGTTACGCGATCGGCAACACGATCGACGAGTGCCCCGAGTGCGCGGGCAAACCATGGAGTGAAGAATTCCTGGCGGCCAAGGACGAAATTGAAGGCCCAGACAAGGCGTTGCTTCCGTTCTAGATCCACGAAAGCACTAGCCGCTTGAGGATCGTACAGCCGTTGAAATCAGGGAATGCGGCTAGGATGAGGCACCCGGTCATTTCGTTTGTCGTGACCGTGCAGGTTCTTGCATATTGTTTTGGCGCGGGTTTCGGTGATAGGCTTCCCAGCGAACTAGTGGAATTGCGTCCTGCAGGAGTCCCCTATGCCGCACCGGTCTGTGTTTCTTGCGATCACGATCTTGTTTCTGATCGCCGCCGGGCAAGCTTCGGAAACGGTGATCCACAATTTCAATCCCACACCGCACGGGACGTTTCCACCCAGCACTTTGGTGGCAGACGGGGCGGGCAATCTTTACGGCACAGCCAACGGAGGGGCGCACGACGCCGGAGTGCTGTAT
The DNA here is from genome assembly GCA_963842095.1 of uncultured Acidobacteriaceae bacterium. Classification (GTDB taxonomy): domain Bacteria; phylum Acidobacteriota; class Terriglobia; order Terriglobales; family Acidobacteriaceae; genus Sulfotelmatobacter. The sequence goes on along the minus strand of CAWJEY010000013.1, from coordinate 1,290,230 downwards.
ACGATCGCGCAAGATTCGGAGGGTAAGTGGACGCAGACCGTGCTCCATTCGTTCAAGGGTGGCACGGATGGCTATGCGCCCGACCAACTTGTGGTGGATCCGGCGGGAAATCTTTATGGATTCTCGAGGTCGGGTGGGACTGGATCGTGTTATGCGGGGTGCGGAGAGGCGCTGAAATTCTCGCGGAACGCTCACGGCACGTGGTCGGAGACTGTGTTGTTCAACTTTCCGGCCACGGGGGATGACGCCTTCCCCACGGGGCTGATCGTGATGGACCGGGCGGGCAATCTTTATGGTGTGACGGCAGCGGGAGGAAATCAGGCTTCCGAAGCGGTTTTCGAACTCTCACGCACAGCGAGCGGGGATTGAACCGAGACGGTGATTCACAACTTCACGGGTGGAACAGACGGTGCGTACATTTTTGGGCTGGCTGTCGACCACAGCGGCAACCTCTTTGGGACCACTTATAGCGGCGGCACGGGCAACGCCTGCCAGTGCGGCACGGTGTTCGAGTTGTCGCCATCCTCGACAGGCTGGACGCATTCGATTCTGTATTCGTTTCAGGGGGGCGCGGCCGACGGTTCGGAGCCATTCAGCCTGACGCTGGACAGCAGCGGTAATCTGTTTGGCACCACTTATCTGGGAGGAAGCGGCATCGAGTGCAAGGGCGCTTCGGGATGCGGCACGATCTTCGAACTGCGGCCTGGCTCGGGCGGGCAGTGGAGCGAAAGCCTGCTTTATAGCTTTGGCTACTCCAGCCTCTACGTCGTTCCCTCAACACTTGTGATCGACAGCAGTCACAACCTCTATGGAACGACGTTTTATGGGGGAACTGGCTCTCTTTGCTATGAAGGGTGCGGAACGGTGTTCGAATTGTCGCCGAGCGGCAACGGCCAGTGGAGCGAAACGACGCTCTACAATTTCAAGGGCGAACGGGATGGCTACTCTCCGAACCTTGGTTTAGTTCTCTCCGGCGGAGTGCTCTATGGTACGACGAGCCTTGGGGGAGTGACCGAAATCAGTGGCACCATTTTCGGACTCAACTCTCAGCAGGGGAAGTGGCGGCTTACGACGCTGTACAGCTTCCCCTTTGGAGATGGAAACGCGGCCTATACGGGTGTGATCGCGGACGCCAGCGGAAACCTGTATGGCACGACGGCCAGCGGGGGCCTCAACGATATGTGCAGCGTCTACGAGATGAGTCCCATGGCCGGTGGCGGCTGGAGCGAACGCGTGATTTACAGCTTTAATGGAGGAATCGTTGGGGACAGCATAGGACCGTCGGCGTTGATCTTCGATTCCGCCGGAAATCTCTACGGGACTACCGCGACTAGTGGCACGACGCAGTACGGCACGATTTTTGAGCTGTCGCCTTCTTCGGATGGAGGCTGGACGGGGACGACGCTCTACACTTTTTCCGGAGGGGGCGACGGGTGGGTTCCCGCGGCCACGGCGGGGCTGATCTTCGACCAATCTGGCAACCTTTACGGGACGACACACAATGGCGGCGCGAATGGCAAAGGAACCGTTTTTCGGCTGAGTCCGCAGCCGAGCGGCCAGTGGAAGAAGACGGTGCTGTACAACTTCGCTGGCCCTCCGCTGGACGGCCAGCTTCCAGCCGGCGGCCTGACGATCGATAGCGCCGGAAATCTGTACGGGACGACCGAAACGGGAGGCAGCGGAAACTGCGAGACCGGTTGCGGCACGGTGTTCAAGCTGTCATCTTCAGGAACCACGTGGAAGGAGACCGTTCTGTATTCGTTCCAAGGGTCGACCAACGACGGGCTCGACCCCGCCTCAAGCCTGACCCTCGATTCTGCAGGAAACGTTTTCGGGACAACTGTGGCGGGCGGAACAAAGGGGAACTGTTATTCGACGCTCGGCAATGGCAGCTGCGGCGTGGTCTTCGAGATCTCTCCTCGGGGAAATGGGGTCTGGATGGAGACCGTTCTTCATGAGTTCGCCAACTCGACGCAGGATGGAGGCACTCCTACATCCGGATTGGTTTTCGGCGGCGGCGGAGATCTCTACGGCCCAACGGGTGTTGGCGGGGCAAACGGCGGAGGAGCAATCTACAAACTTTCACCGTCCGGGACGGGTTGGGTGTACTCGGTTGTATACAATTTCGGAAATAGCGGAGACGGGCAATATCCTTCGGGCAATTTGTGGCCGAACTCCTCTGGGACGTTCTATGGAACGACCGGCGGGGGAGGAACGGCGGTGAATACTTTCTCGTCGGGCTATGGCACGGTGTTTGAGTTTGCGCCATAGGAAGCGAAATTGTCTTCATCTGGGGGCCGATTTTCTAATTCTCCCCGGATTTGGGGCCCTTCGGCAAGCTCAAGATAAAACTGCGGCCGTTGCATAAAGGCCGTTGCGAGAAATCTCGGCGGGGGCACCCGCGGCTTATTTGCTCCCGGCTTACAGCAGATTCCTCCTGTCTCGCTTCGCTCGTGCGTCGGAATGACAAGGGTTTTGGGGCGGCGGTAGCTACTTTTGAGGGGTCTACTTTTGTGGGTATGGGTGGGCTCCCGAGGCGGGTTATTTTGTTGACTTCGTTTGGAGTGGGTGGAATCATTTAGTCATAGCCGAGGTGGCTGATATTAGCCCCTTCCGACCGGCGGTCGGAGGGGGTTTTTGCGTTTTGGGGTGCGTCGCTTCGCGGAAAGAGGGCTGTGGAGATTGAGATCCTTCAGCGACGATAACCCTGTCGCTTCAGGATGACAAAGGGCGACGATAACCTTGTCGCTTCAGGATGACAAAAAGGGCGACGATGGAGCCGTCGCTTCAGGATGACAAGGAGGAGTGGTGGGTATGAGTGAGGAGTTGGTGCGTGAGGTGGTGGTTGGGGCGGAAGTGATTAGTTTGATGGCTGAGGCTGAGTGGGATCCGGGGTCTCGATCAAAGTCAAGATCAAGGGCAAGGTCAAAGGCAGCGGGCGAGTCGCCCGCCGCCACACGGGCAGACTTCACACGGGCGCGTTCCGTGCCTATGGAGAAACTTACTCCTAAGCAACTGGGGGAGATTACGGAGGCGGAGTTTATTGCCAAGGGTGTGGGAGGTGGGTTTGTGGTGGCTAAGCCCTGGGGAGACAGCGAGCCGTATGACTTTATTGTGAATCTGCGGAGGAGTTTTTATTTCTGGAGGGTGCAGGTGAAGTCGGCGCACACGGTGGGGGAGGATGGAGGGTGCAGCATTCGGGCACACGATCATAATCAGAAGTCGTATACGGCGGAGAATATTGATGCGCTGGTGGCTTATGTGCGCCCGATGAATGCGTGGTATGTGATGCCGGTGCGGGTGGTGAAGGATTTGAAGACGTTGAAGCTGTATCCGGAGAGCAAGAAGAAGCGGTCGCGGTTTGAGAAGTGGAGAGAGGCCTGGGACGTTTTGCGGAAGCCGGTGCGGAGGAGGAGGAAGAAGTAACGGAGGACGAGATTAGAATCCCAAGGAGTTAGTGCTGTGGAATCCTACCCTTCGGCTCCGCTCAGGGCAGGCTTTCTGGCAAAGGACGCGAGAAATGGCAGTCGTATAGCTCGGAGAACATTGATGCAATGGTCTGTCATCGGCTCGCAAGTTATGTTTTGTCTTGACTTCTGCTGCAATAGGACTAAGGTCAAACCAGAGAAGGTCCTGTGGTGCTAAAAAGGAAGTAATCGCTCGGTCGCGTCCCGTCGACTTGGAGTTGAGTTATGAATACGGCAGTTCCCCCATGCCTGAATCGCCCCGATTGGAGGACTCTTTACAGAGCCGCCATTCTGGAGACTGACAAAGGCATTCTCCCGCAACGAGTCTCGGAAGCTGAAGAAGCCGTGATACAGCGTGGAAGAGAGATCTTCTACGATTACGGAACCCCCGAAGAAGTAGAAAAAGACGGCTTGGAAGACGCACTGTATGCCTTGCGGGCGTTCAGAAGCGCGTGGCTGCACACCGAAGCTGCATAGCCTCCTACACAGACCAGGCATAAGCACCGATAATCGAACGGCCCGCGATTCAAAGGCTAGTCAATCGAATTGACGGTGTCTGTGACTGGCGGCACACAGCGGCCTTGGCCGTGGGGCATAGCATCGGGACCTATTTCGCCAGACCGACAATCAGATCGCTGGGGCCGGGTAGCTTGATGCGGGATATGTCCGCGAATCCGGCGTTTTTCATCCAGCCGGAATATTCGGTTTCGCTGTAACTCGCGCCGTGGTCAGTGGCGACGAGCATGTTCAGTGAAAATAGCGCGGCGTGTAGCGGCCCTGTTTTATCGGTATTGAGGATGAAGTCTTGCACGACCAAGCGGCCGTTCGGCGCGAGTGCCTGGCGAGCGCGGCGAAAGAGTTGCTGGTTCTGCTCCCCGGAAAACATGTGGCAGATCGCGTTCAGCATGACGATGTCGTAGCCCGAACCCAGATCGTCGGTGAGCATGTCTCCAGAGCGAAGGCTGACTTGGGCTGAAACGCGGGCCTTATCTACGTATTCAGCGGTCAACGGCACGACCTCTGGTACATCGAGGATCTCGCACCGCACAGCAGACGACGCCTTTGCGAACGCGATGGAGTATGCGCCGGAGCCGCCGCCTAGATCGAGGATGCGGCGAACGCCGGCGGTGCCCAGAGCCTGGACCAAAAATGGAGCACGAGCCCTGGCGTTGCGATCCATGCCGGCAATGAAGTTCAGTGTCCATTCGGGGGTACTGTCGCGGGCATGGTTGCGAGGATCATGGTTGTGAGGATCATGGTTGCGAGGATCGGGGGGAATGCGAGTGCCATGGCGCACTGCGTCGGTCAGCGTGCTCCAGCGATGCCAAATGTTCGCTGTGTGGAGCAGCCCGTCGCGATGATTGTCTTTCGAGTCTTGGACAAAGAAGCGCGCGGACTCGGGCGTGTTGTTATAGATGCCACCGCTTTTGGTGACCAGTCCGAGAGCAACCAGTGCATTCAGCAGCATCTCTGCGGAGCGAGGGTTGGCGTGGATCCTCGTCCCGATTTGTTCCGCATTGGCCCCTTCGCCGATGGCCGTAAAGATGTCGAGCTCCAGCGCGGTAAGAATGCAGCGACTCGGCATGTACCCGCGGATCATTTGATCCAAGCGGTCGGGCAGCGTGCCCGCTTTTTCACGAGCCGCCATGGCAGCGCGGAACTTCTCTCCGTGTTCGATTGACATGGCTCTCATCGCCGGCGCGTCGTTCCAAACGAGACGATTGACGGGCTTATCGTGGAGCAGATGTGCATCGACGATTTCGCTTACATCCGACGATTGAACGCGCCGGTACCACACTCCCTCCGGATAAACGACCATCACGGGGCCATCGTCGCAGAGCCCCATGCAGCCGCACGTTGTGAGCTGTACGTTAGGGCTGAGGCCGCGTTTTTGCAGCTCCCGATCCAGGCCTTCGAGCACAGCCAACGACCCACTGGCGGGGCAGGAAGGGACACCTTCGGGCTTTTGTTGCGTGCAGACGAAAAGATGAAAGCGGAATGGCTCCATTGCGTCCTCTTCTCCAGATAACGTTAACGCCTTCTATCTCGCCGAAGGCCTTTAGGCTAACAGTCTGAATTCCCCGGTCTTTTCTCCGGTATGGGGGATTTCGGCATTCATTGTGACCGTTCGCGGGCCAAAGCGCTGTGATCTGCGTCATTGATCGATGTAGGCCGGAATCGTCCACTTGCGGCGAACGAGGGGACTTGCATGCTAAGAAACCTTGCGGTGTGATGGCGATCACAACCGCGATCCGGAAGAATCCTCTGTTCATGGCGATTTTAGTCGCGCCAGAAAATCACCTTTAACTGTGATCGGCAGTACAGCCTCCAAGGTCAAGCAGCGAGAACATATGAAGTAAGAAAACACGCTCTCCCGGAGGGTCCCATGAAGCGAGTCTTGATTCTTGGCGCCGCAGGCAGGGATTTTCATAACTTTAACGTCCTATTTCGTGACAATTCCAACTACCACGTGGTCGCGTTTACGGCCACTCAGATTCCAGACATTGCCGGTCGCCGGTATCCGCCGGAACTTGCCGGATGCTTGTATCCGGCGGGCATTCCTATCCTGGAAGAGAAGGATCTGGAAAAGCTGGTCGCCGAATGCGAGATTGACACTGTGGTGTTTTCCTACAGCGACATTTCCCACCAGAACCTGATGCATCTGGCCTCGCGCGCGGTGGCTGCGGATGCCGATTTCTGGCTTCTCGGAACCGGACGCACGCAGCTCAGGTCAGCGATTCCCGTCATTTCCATATGCGCGGTGCGAACTGGATGCGGCAAGAGCCCGGTCTCGCGCCTCGTCGCCGCTGAATTGCGCCGGCAGGGTCGAAAGCCAGTGGTTATTCGACATCCAATGCCTTATGGAGACCTGGCGGCGCAGGCGGTCCAACGTTTCGCCACCATGGAGGACCTCGACCTTCAGCAATGCACGATCGAGGAACGCGAAGAGTATGAACCGCACATCCGCCAAGGGACCGTGGTGTATGCGGGAGTGGACTATGAAAAAATTCTCGGGCGTGCCGAGAAAGAGGCGGATGTCATCTTGTGGGACGGAGGCAATAACGATACATCCTTCTATGCTTCCGACCTGGAAATCGTTGTGGTAGATCCGCACCGTGCGGGCCATGAGCTGTCGTACTTCCCTGGTGAAGTTAATCTGCGGCGCGCCGATGTGATCGTGATCAACAAGGTGGACACGGCCTATCAGCGCGACCTGGAAACGGTTCGACATAACATAAAGCTCCACAACCCCAAGGCGGTCGTTCTTGAGATGGCCTGCCGTGTCTCGGTTCCTGAGCCATATGTGGTGAAAGGACAGCGCGTCCTGGTGGTGGAGGACGGGCCCACGCTCACGCACGGAGAAATGCCTTACGGCGCCGGGGTGGTCGCGGCGCGGCAATGTGGGGCAGCCGAATTGGTGGACCCGCGGCCTTATGCCGTGGGATCAATCCGGGGCACCTTCGATCATTATCCACACCTCACGAACCTCTTGCCCGCCATGGGTTACGGCGCCATCCAAAGGCACGAACTGGAGGAAACCATCCGCCGCACCCCATGCGATCTGGTGCTGATCGCCACTCCGATTGATCTTGCGCGAGTAATCAAACTCGACAAGCCAAATCTGCGAGTGACCTACGAAGTGGAAGAACTCACCAAGCCCGGCCTGGCCGAAATGCTCGCCAAGTTTGCGCACGAGCACGAGCCAGTTCTGGCAGGAGGCGGAAGATGAATGGCAAAGATTTTCTCTCGATCCGAGATTTCTCGCCCTCGGAGATCCAGTACCTGCTGGTTCTTGGCCGCCAGGTGAAGGCCGATCCCACCGCCTATAGCACGGCACTGCGGCGCCAGACCCTGGCCATGATCTTCGAGAAACCTTCCTTACGCACGCGGGTAACTTTTGATGTCGGTATTCAGCAACTGGGCGGTTTCTCTCTTTATCTTTCTCCTGCTGAGATCAATCTTGGCAAACGGGAGACCGTCTACGACGTGGTCAAGAATCTGGAACGCATGGTGCAGGGCATCATGATCCGCACCTTCTCCCACGAGATGGTTGTGCAGATGGCAGGCTATGCCAGCATTCCTGTCATTAATGGGCTCACTGACTACAGTCATCCCTGTCAGGCGATCGCGGACTACCTCACGATTTGGGAGGCGAAAGGCAATCTAGAGGGATTGAAGGTTGCATTCCTGGGCGATGGCAACAACGTTGCGCGCTCACTGATGTTTGCCGGAGCCCAGCTCGGCGCGCACGTTTGGCTGGCCACGCCTCCGGGATATGAACTGGATGCCGAATCTGTGCAGTGGGCCCGCGAGCGCGGCGCCGAGACTGATGGCACTTGCACCGTGACGGATGATCCTGAAGAGGCAGCCTCCGGCGCCGACGTGATTTATACGGACGTCTGGACAAGCATGGGGCAAGATGCCGAAGCGGAGACGCGGAAGCATATTTTCCTGCCTTACCAGGTGGATTCGACCTTGTTCCGCCGGGCCAAGCGGGACGCCATCTTTTTGCATTGTCTGCCGGCGCACCGCGGCGAAGAAGTCACCAACCTGGTTATCGACTCGCCACGCTCGCTGGTATTCCAGCAGGCGGAGAACCGGCTGCACGCACAAAAGGCGATCATGCTGGAGTTGATGAAAGGCGAGTTCGTCAAGTTGCCGGGACTTCTCGAGTTGCAAGAGTTGGTGCACGCGTAGGGATAGCGGCTGGTGGAACGGGGCTGGGCGCTGACAAGAACCTGTGGCAGCTCCTGGCGCCCGCTACAAGCCGCTTGTAACTGCTTATGAAGACCATGCTCCTTGCCGTCGGCGGAAACTCCCTGATTCGCGCGGGAGAAAAAGGAACGATCGCCGAGCAACTGGCAAACGCCCAGCGGACCGCGGCTCAGATCGTCGGCCTCATCCATGCCGGTTACCGCATCGTGCTCACGCATGGCAATGGTCCCCAAGTTGGGGCGGCTCTTCTGCGCTCAGAACGGGGAGCAAGCCAGGTCCCTGGTCACCCACTGGACGTTTGTGGCGCCTCAACTCAGGGCGAGATCGGATACATTCTCGAACAATCGCTGCAAAGCGAACTGCGGCAGGCCGGTCTGCACCTGCCGGTTACGAGTGTTCTCACCCAGAGTCTGGTCTCGGCGGACGATCCTTCCATGCAGCACCCGAGCAAGCCCATCGGGCCTTTCTATTCGCGCGCCGATGCCGAGGAACGCAAACACCTTCTGGGATGGGAGATCGTAGAAGACGCGGCCCGCGGTTACCGCCGTGTGGTTCCCTCGCCGGAGCCGATTGACATCATCGAACTCGAGGTCATTCGAGATCTGGTGGAGCAGGGTGTGCTGGTCATTGCGTGCGGAGGAGGAGGCATTCCTGTGGTCTGGAGGAACGAGAGATTGCAGGGCGTGGAGGCAGTCATCGACAAGGATCGCGCTTCCGCGTTGCTGGCTTCACGCCTCGGCGTCGATCTGTTTGTCATTTCAACCGACACCGACTACGTGTACCTGGACTATAAGAAACCCACGCAACGTCCGCTGCGGCGGGTCGGTGCGGATGAATTGGAAGAGTACTGGAGGGCGGGCCACTTTCCTCCCGGGAACATGGGTCCGAAAATTGAATCGGTGTTGCAATTTCTGCACGGCGGCGGGAAGGAAGCCATCATTACTTCTTGCCGGAATCTGTGCCCGGCGGTTGTGGGATGTGCCGGCACTCACATGTTTCCCGATTACGACCGGGCAGAAATCGGGTTGAATGCAGAACTCGAGCTGCCGGTGGGAGGGCGCTAATGCCACAGCCAACTATCACCTCTCGTAAGCTGGTCCAGTTTCCTGTTTCGGAATCGGCGCTGAAAGACGGCGTGAAGCTGAGACATGTCGTCGAATCTCAGCAATTCACTGTTCCTCTGCTGATGGAGTTATTTGAGCGGACGCGAGGAATGGAGCACGTGGTGGCGCGTGGAGGCTCCCTGGATTACCAGAACCGCATCATGGCAACACTTTTCTATGCGCCTTCCACCCGCACTCGACTCTCGTTCGAGGCCGCCATGCATCGCCTGGGCGGCCGGGTTTTGTCGACAGAGCACGCGGGTGCGTTTTCTTCGGAGGTCGAAGGGGAGCAGGTGGAAGACTCCATCCGGATTATCGGCGGTTATTCCGACGTGATCGTCATCCGGCATCCCGAAGATCACGGAGCCCGGCGCGCCGCGGAAGTCTCGACGGTGCCGGTGATCAATGCCGGGGATGGAAATGGCGGGCAACATCCCACCCAGGCCTTGCTCGATCTATATACGATTTACCGGCAGCGCCCGCTGGATGGCCTGAGCGTGGCCATAATCGGAGAGTTGGACAAGGGGCGCACGGCGCGATCTCTGGCGTATCTGCTGGCCAAATTTGACCGGGTGAAGATGTTCTTCGTCAGTCCGCCGCAACTCCAGATGAAACCGGACATCTTGAGTTATCTCGATGAGCATGGCGTCCGCTACGAACTGGAGGCGGATATCGACCGCGTGATCGGCGAAGTGGATGTGGTGTACCAAACTCGAATCCGGCCGGAGCGAGTCGGGGACGCGGATGGACCAGAAAACGACGGCCTCAGGCGTTATGCCATTGATTCGCAAGTTGTGCAGCGCATGAAGCCGGACGCACTCATCCTTCATCCGTTACCCCGCACCGTCGAGTTGGACAAGTCAGTCGACGCCGATCCCCGAGCTATGTATTTCCGCCAGGCCAGGAATGGGCTCTATGTGCGGATGGCACTGTTGACCATGCTGTTGGACTAGGGCAGCCGGTAGGAGCGCCTGGCAGTAAGAAAGCGTCAGTCGAGAAAAAGGCACAAAAAGGAACCTATGACAACGCACTTCGTAGAGAGTCCCTTACACACCCAGGACTTCATCGAACTCGAGAACCGGTATGGGGCGCATAACTATCGTCCCCTCGACGTGGTGATCGAGCGTGCCGAAGGCGTGTGGGTGTATGACGTCGAGGGCAAACGTTACCTCGATTGCCTGGCTGCGTATTCCGCGGTGAATCAGGGACACTGTCATCCCAAGATTCTGCAAACGTTGACCGAGCAAGCAAGGAAAGTCACGCTAACCTCGCGCGCATTCCGCAACGAGCAACTCCCTCTGCTCTGCAAGGAACTCCATGATTTGACCGGGTTCGACATGGTGCTCCCCATGAACACGGGCGCGGAGGCGGTCGAAACCGCGATCAAGACGGCCCGCAAGTGGGGCTACAAGATTAAGGGCATCCCTCAGGACAAAGCCGAGATCATTGTCTGCGCTAATAACTTTCACGGCCGCACGGTCACGATCGTAGGCTTTTCTACGGACGAACAATATCGCGACGGCTTCGGCCCCTTCACTCCCGGGTTCAAGGTCATTCCCTTCGGCGATGCGCGCGCCCTGCGCGACGCTGTCACCTCCAACACTTGCGCCTTTTTGGTGGAGCCCATTCAAGGCGAAGCCGGAATCGTCATTCCGCCCGAAGGATTTCTGCGGGAGGCGGCGGCAATTTGCCGCGAGAATCAGGTGTTGCTCATGGTCGACGAAATTCAATCTGGCCTGGGACGAACCGGCAAGTTGTTCGCCTACATGCACGAGGCAGTCACGCCCGATGTGCTGATCATTGGCAAGGCGCTCGCCGGCGGATTTTATCCCGTCTCCGCCGTGCTCGCGTCGCGAGAGATTCTCGGCGTGTACAAGCCCGGCGACCATGGCAGCACGTTTGGCGGCAATCCCATGGGCTGCGCCATCGCCCGGACTGCGCTGCGCGTACTGATCGAAGAAAAGATGGTGGAACGTTCCGCCGAGCTAGGCGCATATGTTCTGACTCTACTGCAGACGCTGCGCAGTTCAGACTTGAAAGAGGTACGCGGTAAAGGCCTGTGGATCGGCATCGAACTCAACAGCCCAGCGCGTCCCTACTGTGAGGCGCTTAAGGACGAAGGAATCCTGTGCAAGGAAACGCATGACCGAGTGATTCGCATCGCACCACCGCTCATCATCAGTCGTGGGGAGATTGACTGGGCCTGGGAGCGAATCACGAAAGTGATTCAGCGTCATTGAGGGAGGCTGACAGACAGCCGGTCACGTCAGGGCGCTCTGGACCGGGCGGGCAGTGTGCTAATAGATTTCTATTAGGGCCCTATCACAAAGCGCGGCCTGTTCCTTCTTCGGCGCAGGAAGTTTACGAAATCCGAACGATTGGCTGCAGACGGGCCGTCCCGGTCGAGCCAAAGTCGCTGGCGAGGCAGGGCAGTCCGTTTTTTGTAACAGTTCGACCCTCATTGTTTTCCTACGATTAATCGCGTGATAACTTCCGCGGTTGGGTGCTGCGGAGACCTATTCGGAGATATATCTTCCTTCGCAGAGACCTAATTCGAGACCTATCTTCGCAGAGTACGCCACCCTGCGCCCAACACAGACAAAATCTAAGGAGGTTGCGGTCTTATGCGCATCGAGAAGGTACTTTGCGTTCTCATGGCTGTATTCGTTCTCACAACCCTTTCATTCGCGCAGTTAAGCTACTCAAGCAGTTGCACCGGCACCTGCGAGGATGAACAGTGTACTTATTCCAACTGGGCCTACACCGACTCAGGCCACGTAAAACATTCTTTTAACGGCTCTGACTCATCTACATTTGTTAGCTGCAAATTCTTGCACTTGACTGACTTAGACACGTTTTCGACGGACCGCGAATACTATCTGCAGGCTATAGGGCCGTCAGGCTCGGTGTCCGCCTCCGGGATTCTTTACCCGGCCTATAAGGTGGTCTCGATTATTTACGCTGCGCCCGGCAATTACAGCAACGATGGCTTCACGAACACCCTGACCGATGGCACGACTCTCGGCATCGGCAACAGCTTTCAGGCGGGTTACACGGAGACCTACAGCTCAGGGTTCAGCATTTTCGGTTCAGGCAGCACTATGAGTTGGTCGTTCGGCGCCTCAGCGACCACCGGAAGCAGCACGACGGTCACGGACACGATCGCTCAAGCCACGGGAGTGTCCCTAGCAAACATTTCCACAAACCCCAACGCCATCAATCACACGCAGGACCTGATTGTGGTATGGGTCAATCCCTCGGTGACGCTTCTCAGCACGGGATCCTCGGCGGTTACTTATGGGATTGGCACGCAACTTCAGTCCAATGGAAGCGCCGAAGCGGTCGATACACTTGAAGTAACGGCCAAAACCATGATGGCGAATTCCTCGGGGGCTACGACCGTGCCGGTGGCGATTTTGGAACCGCAGGACTACAACGGAGAGACGCTGCCTGGCCTGGCTACCATCTGCGCCAACCACTCCTATTACCCCAGCTCATGCACGCTGGCCAACCAATGCGGCTGCGTTCCCAGCGACTTCACGGCCATTCTTGCCACAGACCCGCTCCTCAGCTACAGTTCGACGGAGAGCCCGTTGAACGTCGACACCTCGGGCGCAACTGCGTGCACGAATCCATCTTCCACGGCCAAGTGCCGCTATGTTCCGATCATGACAGTGAACAATGGAACCGTTCAGGAGACCGAACTCCTCGCCGGTCCAGAGTGTTCCGGTTGTGACCGGCCCGTGAACACTTTCACGCAAACCGATTCCACACAGACCGCGGAGACTCTCAGCGAAAGCTTCTCCTACACAGAGGGGTTTAGCTGGGAGGTGACGTTGGCCGGGAGTGGTCTGAAGAGTGCGAATCAGTTTACGTGGACGGATACGGAAAGCACGGGGTCGGTAAACGGGTCAAGCCATCAAATGGCGGTCGCGCTGTCGTCCGGTACGGTGGGCTGCTACGAGTACATCCCCATTTTCATGGATACGGTTTACCACACGTTTGTTTTTCAAACCGAGGCAGGCAATAACAGCTGCCCGTAACGAAACGTTAAGCCCCGCAGGGCCGACGGCACTGCTCGCGCCAGTGTGTGGGAGTCCTTCGGCAAGCTCAAGGTGAACAGCGGTCGTTGCCGGCATAAATAAAGGCCAGTCTGAGAAATCAGATTGGCCTTTTGCTTGAAGGAATCCAAAAGAGATGGCAAACCGGGTGCTCGAAGTTGTATCCTCTCGTCGGTCGGGCAAACGGAACGGAATTCCCAGCTTAGCCTTCTATGTCCACAGTCAACGCAAAACGTGCCGGGGCTGCCGTGGTCCCGGAGAAAAAATCAAGCACGATGGCAGTGACGGGGCGCAACGGCATCGTGCAGCGATATTTCTATTTTGCGATGTCGCTGCTGCTGGCTGTGATTGTGGTCTTGGGTTTCAGCCGCACCATCAACGACAGCCTGTTCCATCCGGCCATACCTCGGCCCTTCATTCTTTGGATTCATGGCGCAGTTTTCGCCGGCTGGGTGGTCTTCTTCATATGCCAGTCAACGCTGGTGCGTGTGTGCAAGGTCAGTTGGCATCGCTCCATTGGCTGGTTTGGCGCCGGGCTGGCCACGGTGATGGTTCCGCTGGGCGTCACCACCGCCATCATCATGGACCGCTTTGACACGGTGCAACTGCATATCAGCGACGGCCACGCGTTTCTGAGTATCCCGTTCTATGACATGATCGCCTTTGGGGTGCTCATTGCGCTCGCGATCTATTGGCGCACGAAACCGGAACTGCACCGCCGGTTGATTTTCATCGCAACCTGCGGGCTTATGGACGCGCCCGTTGCCCGCTTTGACTACATCTTCGACCACAATCTCTTCTTTCCCTGCCTCGACCTGCTGATCGTTCTCGGGGTTGGGCGCGACCTGCTGGTGAACCGGCGAGTTCACAAGGTGTATCGGTATGCGCTGCCGGTGTTGATCGTGGGGCAAAGCCTCGCGGTATACATGTGGCGGCACAATCCTTTCTGGTGGCAGGCGATCACGCACGCGATCATGGGATAGGCACACAAGTGTCGAGATTTCCGACGCGCGAGCGCAGCGAGGCAGCAGAGACTACCCTGAGCGAAACCGAACGGGAACCTGCTTCCTGGCGCGAATCGCGATTCGCTGCGAGTGCTGGGCCACGAATCGCGTGGGTATAATTCACCACGAGGAAGAACCGCGATGACCCTGCTCAGTAAGCCGATGCCGACCGCAATTCGACTCTCGGTGATTCTAGCGCTGCTAATCCTGCCCAGCCTGACGCTGGCTGGAGACTCCTTCGATGGCAAGTGGCTTACCACGGTCTCCTGCGAAGCTTCCCGCGGAGCCCTCGGCTATTCCTTCCGCTTCGTCAGTGAGGTCAAGGACGGCAACTTCCGCGGCTTGCACGGCACTGAAGGCGAGCCGAGTTCTCTGCTGATCGAGGGCAAGATCGACGCCGAGGGCGCCGCCAAACTCTATGCCACGGGCCGCACCGGGTCGAAGGAATATGTGCCCGGACGCGATACGCCCCGCGGCACCGAGTACAGCTACAACATCGAAGCACACTTCAAAGGCACCAAAGGAACCGGCACGCGGGTCGAGGGACGTCCCTGTTCGTTTCAGTTCGAGAGGCAATAAGGAGTTCTGTGTGAACCTCGAAGGGGGTTCGGGATCGGGAGTTGCGGGCGAAAGCGTACGCTCTACGCGGGGAACCTGCTGTAACACTTTTTTCTGGCCGCCGGGCATCCCATCATTCCTACTGGGAGTTCATCGTCCAAAAGACTATGGAAGGGAATCTGGAATTCGGGCCGGAGCGGCGGCGGTGTTTGCGGCAGCGGGTGCATGCGCCGGCGTTTGCCAGCTTTGATGGAGTTACGGGCGGGATGATTCTGGATCTGAGCGAAGAGGGGTTGTCGATGCAGACGATTCGTGGCCTGGACAATCAGCCGCTCGACGGCTTTCTCGACAAAGGGCGGCGGGTGCGGATGGAACTGGATCTTTCGGAGCCGGATGCGCGCTTGACGCCGTCGAAGCTGGAGACTACGGGCTACATCGCGTGGGCCGATGCGCTGGGCCGCGCGGGAGTGCGGTTCTCGGATTTGCCGGAGGAAGCGCGGCGGCGGTTGAATGAGTGGTTGACAGTGAATGCCGGGACTCCCAGCCGCACTGCGCCGAAGGTGGCGCTGGGCTGGCCGCGGGCCGCGGCCGCGGCCGCGAGGTTGGAGGGCCGCGAGGGTCGGGACCATGTGATCGTCGATCATGTAAGCATCAGCCTGGAAGCGGAGACGGAGGCGGCGGAAAATGGAGCGGCGGACGGCGGGGACCAGCGCCCGGGTTCGGCTACGGTGCAGTATGAGTTCAGTTCGCTGGGGACGGATTTGACGGCGGCGCTGCGGCTGATTGGAGAGCGTGCGCGGGCGCTGACGCGGGGGACGAGTGCGGCGATTGCGCTCGTCCACAAGGGTAGGGTGATGTGCCGGGCCAGCGTGGGAGAAAGCGCGCCGGCGCTGGGGACACGACTGGATGTGAATTGCGGGCTGGCGGGCGAATGCTTTCGCGAAGGAAAGACTTTGCGCTGCGACGATGCGGAGCACGATCCGCGGGTGGATCTGGAAAGCTGCCGCAGGCTGGGTGTGAGGTCGATTGTGGCGGCGCCAGTCCGGTATGAGCGGGACACGGTGGGGTTAGTGATGGTGTTCGCCAAGGAGCCGTTTAGTTTTGACGAGGGGGATGTGGCCGTGGTGGAGAGTCTGGCGCATACCGTGGTGAGAAGTATGCGGCAGGCGGATGCGAGCTAGCGATGTTTGGGCGACAGGTTGCCGTTGCAGACTGATGTCTGGGGAGACAGTGATGGCGCAAACAACTGGCGGACTTGGAATCCGCACCATTGGCTTCTATATCGCCGTCGTTTTTTTCGCGATCGCGGCGTGGGGAACGCAAAGTTGGATGTCGGCGCTAGCCCAGCGTCAACTTGTTGAGAAGGCACCAACAAGTGGAATCTTTGGTGAGGCCGTGCCCGTGACTCAGCTAACCGATGTTCAGCAAAGGCAGCTTGATGCGTACCTGGAAGTCAACCGCCTGCTTACTACCCTGGGCACTACGCTGTTGGGGGCTTTGGGTTTCTTGCTGTTTGGTCAACAGAAGGCGGGCGCCTGGACAAGGCACCGGTGGGCGGCTTTCTTAGGCACTTTTTTTGTGGCTGTCTCGATCTTCTTTGGCTATGTAGCCTATTCGTTTGTTCTACAGCAACTGCAGAACCTAGTGCAGCCCTTTGAACTCAACCCAGCGCTTGATCTGACTTCGTCCAGCCCGCACTGGGCTCAACAAGCGCATTTTTATACGTTTCTGGCAGGCGTCGTTTTCCTTGCAGACTTTGTTTTTCATAATCTGACCAAGGAGGGTTAAGGTGAGAACTTACGCGGGGTCATCGCTGCTTCTGGAAATTTTTCTCTTCGTCTTCTGTATCCTCCCTCTTGCCGTATCGTCTCAGATGAGTTCGCCGGTCCTTGGCAGGTTGTACATTACCTCAGAGCCGAAAGGGGCAGATATAACCATCAACGGGACACTAAGACGGGAGAAGACAAATGTCACGCTCGTCGTATCTCCTGGGACCTACACGGTGTCTGTGACTGGCGGGTCCGGGGCCGGGCACTTCAGTTGCTCAGCACCGGTGACGGTTGCGGCAGGCCAGACGGTGACGGTCTCGGGAGTCCAGACCGCTGACGGTAAATGTCCCACCAAGTAATTCCGCGTTGGAGACAGTTCACAACGCAGCGCTGGGGAAAGCTACGCCCCCGAACTCAAGGAAATAAAGAATTCCCACTTCCCGCAAAGGACGCGAGAAGTGGGGCATCAGATTGTGTACCGCGGCCGCTTAGGCTGCTGCTTGTTGCTGGTAGGCCGGGACGAAAGATTCGGCTACGAACGTTTCGTACGATGTTGCCGTTGTGTTGCGGGAGGTGCGGGGTTCGAGGTTCCGCATGTATCCCGAGTTGAGGGAGCCTGCCATTTCGAGCATCAGTCCAACGAACTTTTCGGACATTCCCATTTGAACCATGGCGGCTCGAACCTGATCGTCGGGTGCGTGGACGTATTTGAGATCGGGTTTGCCGATGGCCTTGCCAATGATGGTGGCAAGTTCCGTGTAGTTGAGATCGCGCTGGCCCAGCAGTTCGTGGGTTTGCTTACCGCGGAAGGCGAGTTGCAAGAGGGCATCGGCGGCGGCGGCTCCGATGTCGCGAGTGGCGATCAAGGGAAGTTTGAGGTCGGGGCGCAGGGGCCCGATCACGGCCCCGGCCATGCGAATAGCGCCGACTTGCGGCAGAGTGTTTTCCATGAAGTAACCGGCGCGCAGATGGAAGACGTTTGCATTATCGATCTGATTGAGTTTTTGCTCGAGGTTGTGCAGGCCGATGACAGGCCCGGTTCCTTTGGTTTTGTCGGCTCCGACGCTGCTGAGAGAAACGATGTTTTTGATGCCGGAGTTTTTCACGGCGGCCGCGATGGCGTCGCCGACACGCTCCTCGTAACCGAGAGGATCGGTGCTGGCGGGGTTGGGTGGAATCATCACGTAGGCTGAGTCTGCGTTTTGGAAGGCTCGGGTTAGGGCGGATGCGTCGGTGACGTCACCGATGAAAATCTCTGCACCCTGCGCCGCGTGAGGTTGCAAGTGAGCTGCGTTTCTGCCGACGACGCGAACCTTCTCCTGGCGGGCTAGAAGATTCTGCGCCACTATGTGTCCGGTGTTGCCGCTTGCTCCAAGAACGACGTACATATTGACCTCCATTCTTAGATTGGATGCAGCGGGTTGGGTTTGGGCTTCGGGAAGACGGGGCATGAGCAAGGCAAGGTCGAAGGCAAAGTCAAAAGCAGCGGGCGAGGCGCCCGCTCCACACGAGCTCGCTTCACATCGACTAGGACTTCTTGCGAGGTTTCAGGGATTCCCAGTCTTCGTTGGTTAGGGCGCGACCCAGGTTGCTGAATTCGCCGGCGCCCTGAATAAATTCTCCACCGTCCATGCGGATTACTTCGCCATTGATGTAGGAGGAACCGTCGCTGACCAGGAATGCGGCGAGGTTGGCCAGCTCTTCGGTGGTGCCGAAGCGGTGCATGGGGTTGCGGTCCAGAGCCAAGGTCTCCAGGTCGGGACGGGGGAGGACGCGGGAGAATGCTCCTTGGGTGGGAATGGGGCCGGGAGCGATGGCGTTCATGCGGATGCCGCGATTGCCCCACTCGACGGCGAGGCTGCGGGTTAGGGTTTCGACTCCGGCTTTGGAGACTGCTGACGGGACTACGTAGGCCGAGCCTACTGGAGCATACGTTGCTGAGATGCTTAGAACGGTGCCCGTGTGGTTGGACTGGAGCCAGCGGCGTCCACAGGCGAGGGTTGCATTTAGCGTGCCCATGAGGACGATGCCGATTACGGAGTCCCATGCACGCGGGGAAAGTTCTTCGGTGCGGGCTATGAAGTTTCCGGCGGCGTTGTTGACCAGAACGTCGAGAGGAGCGGATTCCCAGATGGAGTCGATCATGGCTTCGACGGCGTCTCGGTTGCGAACGTCGCAGGGGATGGCGTGGATTGTGGCTTTGGTGGCGGCAGAAAGTTCGGCTGCGGTTTGCTCGAGGACTTCCTCGCGGCGGCCGCAGATGTAGACGGTTGCGCCGAGTTCGAGGAAGCGGAGGGCCATGGCTCTGCCGAGTCCGGTGCCGCCGCCAGTGATTAGGATGCGCTTGGGGTGCAGGAGATTGTCGATGAACATGAGAATTGAGTAATTGAGTAATTTAGTAATTGTGCAATTGAAAACTTAGCTGCCGAACTGACGATTTTCAATTACAAAATTACTAAATTCCACAATTACTCAATCCTGATCGACTCCCGATTCAGAGTTAGGTGTCGCAGGCGACGCGGAAGCCGTAGTCGGCGTAGTGGAAGTCGGGAGGGATGCTGGAGCGGGCGGAGCAGCGGGAGACTTTGACGTGGTGGCGCCATGATCCGCCGCGGGAGGATTTGCGCTGGCCGGTTCCTGAGCCAAGTTCGGGGCCGCGCGGATTGCGGTTGGGGGAGACGGCGTAGTAGTTGGGATCGTACCAGTCGCTGCACCATTCGTGGACGTTGTCGCACATGTTGTAGAGGCCGAGGGCGTTTGGGGCGTAGCGGGCAACCGGTTCGGGTCCGGTTCGCCAGCGCGTGGCGTAATCGGTGAGAGATTGCGGCGGGTGGTTGCCCCAGGGGAAGTCGTTTTGCTCGAGATCGGCGCGGGCGGCGCGTTCCCACTCGGCTTCGGTGGGAAGCCGGTAGGCGCGGGCGGTCTGCTGGGCGAGCCAGTGGCAGTAGCGGTCTGCGTCGAACCAGGAGACCCCGGTTACGGGCTGCTGGGGGTGATTGAAATTCTGGTCTCGCCAGAAAGGTGGAGGGTCGGACGTGGTGGAGTTCAGGAAGAGCGTGTATTCGGCGTTGGTTACTTGCGTGGCGGAGAGAAGGAAAGCGTCAATCCAGACGCGGTGGATGGGACGTTCGCAATCCTGACCGGAGGCGGAACCCATGAGGAACCAGGCTGCGGGGATGGAGATGAGCGAGGGCTCGAGGGGCTGGAAGTGAGGATGAGCTGCGGTCATCAGTTTGTGAAGAAGACTTGTTCTGACAGACGTATTTCAGGACAATCAAATCTTGCCGGGGTAAAGTGTAGCGCATGCAGGGCAGGGAGGGTTGCAATGGCAAAACAAGAGTTGCGGTTCACGGCGAAGATCGAGGGGAAGGAAGCGGGGGTGGTGGCGGCGATCACTCCGCCGGTGGACGTGCCTGCGTTTTTTGGGACGCGGGCGCGAGTGCCGGTGCGGGGGACGATCAACGGATATTCGTATCGTTCGTCGCTGATGCCGTGCGGAACGGGGCGCATGATGCCGGTGAATAAGAAACTGTGCGAGGGAGCGGGGGTGAGGCCGGGGGACATTGTGGACGTGGTGATGGAACGGGACACAGAGGAGCGCACGGTGGAAGCGCCAGCGGTGTTGAAGAAAGCGCTGGCGAAAAATAAAGTTGCGCGGGCGAACTGGGAGAAACTGTCGTTCACGCATAAGAAAGAAATGGCGCTGGCTATTCATGGAGCGAAGCAAGAGGAGACCCGGGCGCGGCGACTGGGGAAGATTGTGGAGGTTTTGAAGAGCGGGGCGAAGTGGAAGGGGTGAGATGCCAGAGGGGCTGAAGTCCTGGCATTGGTGGAGCGCTTTATCGCAGCGCTGGAAGTGTTGCGCTGCCCACAGTCCTGCACCGCTTGAAGTTCCACGCTGCCAGAATCCCAGCAAGATTAGAGTTGGGCGCTGCTGACGACTCGCTGCGCTCGTCTGGACGGGCGAGGCGCCCGTCCCCACACAATCACAACTGTCCCCTGGACATCACAACTAGTCGCGGTCGCGCGGGGGATTGACCAGCCATTTCAGGAGCATGTTTACGAGGCTGAGCACGATCGCGCCGAGGAAGGCGGCGGTGAAGGTGCGCACCTGAAAGCGCGGAGCGAGCAGCGCAGATGCGAGTTCGAGCATCAGAGCATTGATCACCAGCCAGAAGATTCCGAGGGTCACAACGGTGAGAGGGAAGGTGAGGATCTTCAGCAGGGCTCCGATTGTGGCGTTGATGAAGCCGATGACGAGTGCGGCAATGAGGGCCGCCACGGGACCGGTAACGGAAATGCCCGGCACCATGCGGGCGACGAGCCATACCGCCAGAGCGCTGAGGACCCAGTTTAGTAAGAGGCGCATTTTTTCTCCTTGCGATCGACGCGAGTCGCCTTCCTCGGAACTATATCAAGAAGTGCGAAAATCTTTAACACGGGGGGCATGGGGTTTCACGGGGTAAACCAAAAAATCTCAGGTGGATTTGGAGGATTTGGCGCCTGACGATCTGGGGTAGACTTGCAATTTAGCTTTTCCGATGGTGAGGCGTGTGGAATTTCTTAGTGACGTTGAGGTGCGGGTGCTGGGGGCGCTGATTGAAAAAGATATTACTACGCCCGATTACTATCCCTTGTCGCTGAACGCGCTGGTGAACGCGTGTAATCAGAAGAACAACCGCGATCCAGTGATGGCGCTGGATGAGGATGCGGTGCGGGCGGCGCTGGAGTCGCTGCAGAGGCAGAGACTGGCCGGGCCGGCGAGCGGGGCTGACGGGCGGGTGACGAAGTATGAGCACCGGCTGCAGGAAGTTTTCAATTTCGACCGGCGGGAAACTGCGATTCTGTGCGTGCTGCTGCTGCGCGGGGCGCAGACGCCGGGGGAGCTGCGGGGGCGGGCGGAGCGCATGCATCGTTTTGAGGAACTCGAAGACGTGCTGGCGACGATTGAAAAGTTGAGCCAGCGCGAGCCTCCGCTGGTGGCAGTGTTGCCGCGGCAGCCGGGGACCAAGGAGTCGCGGTATATGCAGCTTTTTTCCGGGGAGGCGCCGGTGGGGGAAGTAGCGGCGCGGGCTCCGGTGAGTTCTTCCGGGAACGACCGGGTTGCGCAACTCGAAAGTGAAGTGGCTGAACTTAGGAGAGAAGTGGGCGAGATGCGGGAACAGTTGGCGGCTTTTCGGAAGGAGTTCGAGTGAAAGACGGAAGACTTCCATCACGGAGGCACGGAGGCACGGAGAAAAACGGAAATAGATCCGAGTAAAATGGAGTACCGCGATTTGAATTAGGAGGGTTTATGCATCGCCGCGAATTTCTTATTCGTTCTGCTTCGGGTTTGGGAGCGGTCTGGCTTACGCGGAAAAACCTGCTGGCTGCTCTGGCGAATCAGAATCCTTTGGGAAAATTTTCGGCTTCCGACACGGTGACGCTCGGGAGTACGGGGATCAAGACCAGCCGGCTAGCCATGGGAACGGGGACGGTTGGGTACGATCATCATTCGAACCAGACGGCGCTTGGGGTTAAGGGACTCTCGGAGTTGCTGCTGAATGGGTACGATCATGGGCTGCGGTTTTTTGATGCGGCTGATTCTTACGGAAGCCATGCTCATGTGGCAGAGGCGCTCAAGCATGTGCCGCGCGATAAGGTTACGGTGCTGACGAAGACGTGGGCGCGCGATCCTGCGACGGCACGCGCCGATCTTGACCGGTTCCGGCGCGAGTTGGGCGTCGACTATCTTGATGTTTGCCTGATGCATTGCGTTACCGAGGGCGATTGGACGCAGCGGTTTCGGGGAGTGATGGATGTGCTTTCCGAAGCGAAGCAGAAGGGGATCATCCGGGCGCATGGGTGTTCGTGCCACAGCATTGAGGCGCTGCGCGCAGCGGCGAAGTCGCCCTGGGTGGAAATTGATTTGGCGCGCATTAATCCCATTGGGTCGCATATGGATGCAGATCCGGCAACTGTGGTTGGCGTCCTACGGGAGATGAAAGCCGCGGGGAAAGCTGTGGTGGGGATGAAGATTTTGGGGCAGGGCGATTTGCGCGCGCGGCAAGCGGAAGCTTTGCGGTATGCGCTTGGGCTGGGCGTGCTGGATGCGTTTACGATTGGAGCGGAGAGCCGGGGTGAGCAGGAAGATTTGATTCGGAGAGTGGCGGCAGCGTAGAGCTCTTGAACCGGTTTCGGATCGCAGCGCCTGAAGGCGCAATTGATAAGGGGGCCCTTCGGTACGCCTGAAGGCATACCCTGATACAAATCCCTAGTATTATCGGTAGCTTGTTCGGCCACAGATCTGCCGTGTCTGGCGGCCCACATCGTGTCTGGGTCGCCACGAGTGCAGACATTCTGCACTACCCTAACTCCAGTAAAATCAACGTTCCGCTCGATGGTCTCCTCCGTGCAATGTCACTGGTGCTGCTTGGCAGCAGGGGGTGACCAACATGAACCGTATCAATCTGTTTCGCAACGTATCAGGAACCAAGGCAGTTCGCAGCACGACATTTCCCGGGAAGCCATTTCCGGGTAACCCAGCAACTTTGGAGTCTGTTACCTGGGGCAAGATTAACTTTGAGAAAACCGCCAGCACGCTGGTGTTCGCCGCGCTCTTGATTGTGTGCTCTGTGGCGGTGGGATGCTCGAGCGATAAACCGCAACCTGCAAGTTCCAATAGCCAGTCTGCGATGACGCAGCCGGCGCCGCCGGTAACCACAACGCCTGCGCCAGTTTTGCAGGCTGCCGCGAAACCGGTGCACAAGAAAGTTGTTCGCAAGGTGCCTGCGACTTTGGCTTATGCGGACAAGACTTCCGGGGTTTCGTTCCAATATCCACGCAAGTATTCGCTGAAGACTGGCGATGCCGCGGACCAACTGGTTTCTTCCGAGCCGGTGCCGATGGATTTCGTGCAGCCTGGGGGAGTGGCGGTGGCGGCGGTTGCGCTTCCTGAGTCCGCGTATCCTAAGTCGGATTTGGCCTCGGCGTTTTTCAACGTCAGCGTGAACAAGGCGCTCACGGCGGAGCAGTGCGGAGAGTTTTCGGAGGCTAAGCCTGCGGTGGCGTCCGATGCTGCGGCCCCGGCCGATGGCGCCGTTCCGGCTGCGGTGCAATCGCCGAAGCTGATGATCGGCGACCTGGAATTGCTGTCCTGGGAGACGCTTGCCAGTCAAGGGACTCGCGAGGAAGCTTCGAAGTATTATCACGTGTTTGAGAACGGGGCTTGCTATGAGTTCGCGCTCAAGGTTACGACTACTGGGATCGAGAACCAGGGTGGCGCAACGCATGTGGATCGCGGGGAAGTCTTCCAGCGGCTGGAGAAGATTCTGGCTACGGTGAAGATTGGGGCTGCGGCGGAAGTGACCGCCAGTGCGCCTGCGGCAACGCCGACTACTGCTGCGGCAACTCCGGCACAGTAGGTTTGCTTTGGAAAAAGGCCACGCCGTGAAGCGGCGTGGCCTTTTGTTTTGGGGGCTGTAGGTCGCGGTTGCTCGTTCCATCCGAGGAAGGCGTGCTAGAAGGGGCTCGCTCCGCTCGCTGGACAGGCGAGGCGGCTGTCGCTACGCGGGTACCGATGGCAATTAGCTGCGCAGACTGCGGACGATTGTGGCTATTTCGTTTTCCTGGAAGAGGCGGATGGCGGCGATGCCGGCTGCGCCCGCTTGTAGGCAGGAGTGGGCATTTTGCAGAGTTACTCCACCTAGGGCCAGCACGGGGATTTTGGCTTGGCACGCTTGGCGGAGTTTCTCAAGGCCAGCGGGCATGGCTCCGGGGGCGTCTTTTTTTTTCGAAGACAGGGGCGAAAAGGGCTAGGGTTGCTTGGTTTTTCCCGGCTTGAAGAACTTCTTGTGGGGAGTGACAGGAGACTGTTATCAGAGGATCTTGTGGTGAGAGTTCGCGGGCGACTCGCCCGCTACTACACGTTCCGCGCCATGCTGTTTTCACATCTTGCGGGGAGACGTCGTGGGCTGGGAGATGGACACCGTTGGCTTCGACGGCCAGGGCTACGTCGGTGCGGGAGTTGATTAGGAGGGCAGTGGTCAGTGGGTAGTGGTCAGTGGCCAGTTTTTTCTTCTGACGGATTATGCTCATCGCTTCTTGGGCTAGCGATTCGAGGTCGCGGGTGGGGAGATCTTTCTCGCGGAGCTGGATGTAGTCGACGCCCGCGGTTGCGGCTTCGGTGATCTTATCGAGGAGACGGCGGCGGCGGGTGCGGTCGTCGCCGGGGAAGGCGGAGCGGTCGGTGATGTAGTAGAGGAGGCAGCTTCTCGACATCAGTTGTCGGATAACAGTTTAGAGCAAAAAATCTTCAACCACAGAGGACACGGGGTTTCACGGGGTAAAGCGGGAGTCTTGCCATTCATCACGGTCTGGTTTTGGCGATTTCCGGTTCGACTTCTTGTTCTTTTTCTTTTTTCGGAGGGCCGCCGAGGTGGTGTTCGGTTAGGCCGTCGCGGAGGAAGTTGAAGGCGTCTTCGGGGGTGTCGACGAATTTGAAGAGGTTGAGATCTTCGGGCGAGACGGTGCCGGCGTCTACGAAGGCCTGGAAGTTGATGATGCGGTGCCAGTATTCGCTGCCGTAGATTACAACGAGAATTTTCTTGGCCAGTTTGTCGGTCTGGGCGAGGGTGAGGATTTCGAAGAGTTCGTCGATGGTGCCGAAGCCGCCGGGGAAAATCACCAGCGCTTTGGCGAGATAGGCGAACCAGAATTTGCGCATGAAGAAATAGTGGAACTCGAAGTTGAGCGCGGGGGTGATGTAAGGATTGGGGCTCTGCTCGAAGGGGAGATTGATATTGAGGCCAATGGTTTTGCCTCCGGCTTCGTGGGCACCGAGGTTGGCGGCTTCCATGATGCCGGGGCCACCGCCAGTGGTGACGACGAAGCGGCGGCGGCGGGCGGGAATTTGAATGGACCATTCGGTGAGCATGTGGGCCAGGCGGCGGGCGTCTTCGTAGTAACGGGCCATGTCAACGGCGGCGAGGGCCTGCTTGCGGTCCTCGTCGTGTTGTGGGGCGGGGGCTTTGGCGTCGTTACTTTCCACGGCGGTCAGATTCTGTTTGGCGGCGGCGCCTCCCTGGAAGCGGGCGGAACCGAAGAAGACGACGGTGTCCTGGATCTGCTCGCGGCGAAAGCGGGCCAGGGGTTCCTGATACTCGGAGAGGATGCGGAGAATCCGTCCGTCGGGACTGCTGAGGAACGGTTCGTTCTGGTAGGCGAGGGGCGCGGATTGGAGCTTGTCGGTCATTTAGGACTCACGTTCTGTAAGACATTCTGAAATCAGGGCGGCCTCGGCACGGGCTGCCCGCAGTATTTTGTGCTACTGATGTTCGTGATAGTGGAGGGCTTCCCAGAAGCCGATCCAGATGTCGAGTAACCCGAGGCCGCTGCACAGGCCACGGAAGAAGCCGGTTGTGACCAGGTCGCGAAGCCAGGGGTAGGAGAGCAGAAGATAGTTGTCGGTTCACTCCGGGGTCCAGGGCAGGATCACGAGCAGGACTCCAGCTACTGCGCTGATCAGCACGAAAAAAAAGACGGAGGTGCGGTGCAGCCAGAGCTGCACGGGGCTGTGCGGCTTGGGCGCGGGAGGGGGAGGCGGCGGGTCGAGGAGCGTGGTGCTGGTTTCGGCCGGCGCGGGTTGGGCGGGGCCGTCCTCGACGGGCAGGTTGGGGTCGGGGGTCACTGGGGGCTCCGCTGCTGAGGGGATGGCGCAGGCAAGAACCAATATCCCTCCCCATCGCTTCGCTCAGGGTCGGGATGACAAAGGTGCTCGGGGAAAAGTGTGTGAGGGACAAAACCCATCGGGATATTCTACGACTTCAGGGGCTTGATGCGCTCGGCGACGTCGCGATAATCGATGTTGCGGCCGTAAACCTCCATGAAATGCTTGAGGGCGGAAGGTTTGTCGCCGGCGATCTCATAGGCGGCGGCTAGTTCATAGTGGAGGGCGGTGCGCGTCTCTTCGTCGATGCCGGGGGCGGTGAGGGCCTTGTCATACCAGCGAATTGCGGCCTGGGGCACGCCCTTGTCGAGAAAGCATTGCGCGAGCCAGGTGTAGGTCTGCATGACTTGGGGGAAAGGATGTCCGCGGTCGACGGCCTGGCAGGTCTTCTGCAGCTCGCCAATGGCTTCATCGAGCAGGCCCATTTCGCGGAAGGCGATGCCGAGGTTGTAGTGGGTTTCGGGATCCTCTTCAGTGGTGGAAGCGCCGACTTCGAGATCGTGTTTGAGCTCGCCGAACATCTCCGCGAGATCGACGCCGGCGTCTTCGCCGAACGGAGAAGACTTTGCAGCGGGCGCGCTGGGAATGATGGGAGAAATCTGCGGCTTGGGTGCGGCGGTCTGTTGCTGTAGCGGAGCCGCGGCTTGCTGCGAAATTACGGGTGCGCCCGAAGACGCTGCTGCCGCGGCGCTGGCGGCGACCGGAGCGCTGACCGGCGGAGCGGGCGCAGATGTGGGCGCGGGCCAATGCTGCGCTGGAACTGGGTCTGCAGGGCTGTGAACCTCTACGGGCTGAGCCTCGGGCTCGGGTTCGGGCTTGGATTCGGCGACCGGGGCGGCTTTGAGGAAGTCGTCACCGAGGGAAGCTTCGAGATCGGCAACGAACTCGCCCATGGGTTCGCCTTGGGGTATGCCAAAAGTAGTGGGCGCGGCATTTCCGATGGGCTCGAGTTCGGACCTGGAGTCGTACTCTGTCTTGGAGGCTTGCGCTGAGATGGGTTCGGCTGCGGGCTCGGCTTCGTGCGCGATTGTGCCCGGAAGAAAGCTGTCGCCGAGGGACGACTCGAGATCGGTGACGAACTCCTGCAGCACGCCCGGCGGCGGAGCGACCACGGGAAGTTCATCCGCAACGGGCTCGTCCGCGACAGGCTCAGACGTGACAGGCTCATGGTGCAGCACGGGCGCAGCGTGGGTTTCCGCGGCGGGGGCTGGTGGCGCGGGAGATTGTTCGACGGCGGGTGGAACTTCGTCGATGGTGAATTCGGCGGCGGGCTCGTCGGTGGCGAATTCAGAAACAGCTTCGACGGTCGAGACTTCTTCGGGTGCGGTGGGCTGCGAGGCAGCCTGGATTTCAGCTTCGATGGCCGACAAGATGGTCTCGTCGGTGGTGAAAGTTTGGAGCTTTTCGAAAGCTGTCGCGGCCTGCTCGGGCATGCCATGTTCGAGGTAGAAGCGGATTTCCTCGACCGTTTCGTTGATTTTCTCTGGATCAGCCTTTCCTGCGGCGGACCTTGATTGTGCGGGCTTGCCAACAGGTAAGTCGTGGCTGCCAACGGCGTCGGAGATTTCGATTTCTTCAGCCTGGGCAGGCGGCGCGTCGAGTTCTATGGTGATGGAGTCATCCCACTCGGAGGACAGATCGATTTCCGCAGGAGTGATCTCGGCGGGAGCGGAGTCGGACTCGGCGACGGGTTGAGCGTGGTCGTGATGCGGAGCGGCGTCGGGATCGTTGACGATGGCGAATTCGGTTTCTTCCGCGGGCTGGGGCGGAGCCGCCGGCCAGGGAGTGGGGGGAGCAGCGGCGACGGGAATCTGTGCGGGAACCGGTTCCGGCGGAGCAGCGTGCGCGATGACGGAATCCGTGAGAGCAGGAGCGGCGGAGCGTTCTTGGTAGCGATCGGCGAGTTCGCCGTAACGCGTGGCTTCGTCGGGATAGCCCGCTTCATGGTAAATGTTCTGCAAGGTGCGGCAGCAGACACCGGCTTCGGCGAAGCGCGCAGCGCGGGTGTGGAGAGCGGCCAGACGCTGGTTCAGGCGAAGATCGGTAGGCGCCTGAGGCAGGGCGGCCATGAGCGGGCCCAGAGCCTTGGCAGGCATGTTGTAAGAAATGAAAAGTTCGGCATCGGTGAGCGCGGAGCGAACCGCGAGCGCTGCGGCATCGGAATAGTGCTGGTGAATGGAAGGAGCGGTGGCTTCGAGTTCGTCGACGATTACGGCCGCTTCTTCGGCGGTGATGAGAGCGGAAGAAGAATCCCCGCCGATCTGGCTGACCACCTGCTGATAATTGTTCATGTGCAGGGGATTGCCCGGCTCCATGGTGGCGAGCCGTTGATAGAGATCGCGGGCGCGGGGCAGGTCGCCGGACTGGACCGAGGCGTGGGCCAGCAACTCGATGACCTCGGTGATGTGGGTGGACTCTCCGGCTTTCTGGAAGAGATCGAGAAGCTTTTCGAGCGAAGCGGGATTGTCACGCACGTGCCCAATGACGGAGTGCAGGTTCTTTAGAACTTTGTCGGAATCTTCGGCCAGCAGGCGGTCGGAATGCTGGTCATATACCTGAAGCGCGTTTTCGTACTGGCCGGCCTGCATGAGGGCGTCGGCGAAAGTGGAGATGGAAGCCAAGTCGTTGTGGACTGTGAGAAGCTTGCTGGCTAAAGTGCCGGCGTCGGAAAGGCGGCCGGTCTTCAGATAGGCCTTGAGCAGGTCGCGGAGGCCATCGGGATTGGAATCGAGGTCGGTGACTTTCTGCAAAGCTTCGGCCGCGGCTTCAGCGTCGCCGGCTTCGAGGAGGTTGCGGCCCTGCATGAGCAGCGCGTAGCTGTTGCCGGGGTCGAGAGTGAGCATGCGCTGCAGGACTTCTTCGGCGCCAGGTAGATTGCCTTTGGAGCGCAGGGTTTCGGTGGCGGCGGAGAAAATCTGCCAGGCGTCATTTTTCTTGCCCAGGCGGACGTAGACTTCCGCCAGGCGGACGCGCATGGCGGTGTTTTCCGGGTCCATTTCCAGAATTTTCTGGAAGATGCGGACGGCATTTTCCAGTTCGCCGGACTTCAGGAATTCTTCGGCGACTTGCAGGTACTGGGCGCGGGCATCATTGAAGAGTCCCTGCTGGGTGTAGAGTTCGGCCAGTTTCAGCACGCTCTCGAGCGAGGGCTTGAGCTTGCTGATTTTTTTGTACATGGCGATGGCCTTGACCGTGAAACCCTGCGTGGCATAGGCATCGCCTACAGCTTTGAAACATTCGGTGGCTTTGTCGGCTTCACCGAGGCGGGAGTAGAGATCGCCGACGGTGTTGGTTACAGTGAGGTCCTTGGGATCGGCCTTGAGAACCTTTTCGTACTCAGCAATGGCATTTTGCATCTTGCCCTGCTGGACATATTTCTCCGCAGCGCTGAGGACCTTTTGTTTGTTGAACCCGAAACCGAACGCCATAAGAGTACGAACTCCAGCACCTGGTCTGACTGAGAACCGGATGACGGCAGCCTGGGAAGTGGTGCCCGGGTAACGTCACTTGGCCAAACTCCTATTTGGAGATGGCCGGTCGGACAAGGGCAATTGTACGGCTGGGAGGGTGGAATCGGATGGTTACCAAGGGTTACCGAAAGGGAGTGTACGAAAGGGTTACTTAGGGAATCAGGGGTGGGTTGGGGTGGAGGGGGCGCTATTAAAGAGGATGGGCCAGTGGTGCGACGTGCG
Organism: uncultured Acidobacteriaceae bacterium; assembly: GCA_963842095.1. Lineage (GTDB taxonomy): Bacteria > Acidobacteriota > Terriglobia > Terriglobales > Acidobacteriaceae > Sulfotelmatobacter. The sequence continues at coordinate 1,260,154 of CAWJEY010000013.1, read as the reverse complement.
GCGGCGCTACGAAGGCGGCGGCGCTACGATAAGGAGAGCTAGTGCAAATGTGCTATTTGGCTGGCGGGGCGCTTGCGTGTAGTCTTCCCGATGCGAACGTGAATTGAGTCTCTAGACGAAGGGGAATCGCGATTATGACTTGGATTCGGACCGTGCCGATGGCGGAGGCGGATGAGAAGCTGCGGCAGGCGGTGGAGGGGCAGAAGGGGATGTATCCCAAGGAGTATTTTGAGCCGGTGCATCCGGATGAGTCGGGCGGGTCGACGATTGTGGGGTCGCACGCGCTGATTCCGGAGGCGCTGTATCACTCGTTCGCAACGTTTGGGGCGCTGATGTCTCCGGAGTTGCCGCTGAGCCGGCGGCAGCACGAAATCATTACCACGATGGTCTCGGTGACCAACCGGTGCGTGTATTGAATCGAGTCGCACGCAGAGTTTCTGCGTAGGGTGACGTTGGATAAAGAGTTGGTGGAGGCGCTGGAGAAGGATTACACGACTGCTCCGATCACGGCGCAGGAGCGGGTGATGGTGGATTATGTGGTGAAGCTGACCAAGGACGCTACGCGCTGTTCGAAGAGCGATATTGAGAGGCTGCGCGTGGCTGGGTTTGATGATCGGGGGATATTGCAGATCACTTTGATTGCTTCCTGGTTTAATTACATTAATCGGGTGGCGGATGCGCTGGGGGTGGGGCGGGAGTAGAACGAGCAGAGTCGTGTGACTTTATTTCGCTCCCGATTCGGCATAGAGTCTAGGCATGAAAAACGCCATCATCTTGACTCTTCTCTCGTCGGTTGTGGCAGTGGGCTCACCGCGTTTATCAGGCGGGCAACAGCCCGTCGCACCAGCCCTGTCGGTGTCGGTCAGAAGTGCGGAGTCGTCCTACAACATCAAGGCGAACATCCGACTAGAGATTCGGATTGAAAACGTCGGCAGCGAGTCCCTACTTGTGTGGCGCCATCCGGGATGGGGCGTTGGGCGAATGAATGTACGAGTGTTTGACAGCGGCGGCAAGGAAGTGTTCACGACGTTCTTGGCCGACGAAATCCCGCCACCGCCGCAGGAAAATGACTTCATAGTACTCGCAAGCGGCGAGTTTTTTGGAACCCACCTGAGCGAAGTTGCAACGCACTTTGTCAATACACCGGGGACGTACGATATCTTTGTGGAATATACGAGTCCTTTACCGGAAGAATATCTTCGGAAAAGCATTCAACTCCCACATCTGCCGATTTGGTCTCGGGAACGAGGCGTCATCGTCTCCGACAGGGTCAGGATCGAAATAACAAAGTGATGGCTCACACCTTCTGCTACTAAACTTGCGTAGAGGCAGGGTGTTCAGTTATTTCGCTGCCAACTCTTATCCTTCAGTCAATGGCTGAATCTTTAGCCGAGTTTTTTCTGGCGAACTTTTGGGCGCATCGAGATGAGCGCGCTTATGGGCAGCGGTGTGGATACCGGATGGAGTGGTTCACTTACGGGCAGGTTTTGGAGATGGCGGTTCGGTGCGCGGGTGATTTGGAGGCTCGGGGGATTGGTAAGGGCGAGCGCGTGATGCTCTGGGGCGAGAATTGCGCGCAGTGGGTTGCGATGTTTTTTGGGTGCGCTTTGCGCGGGGTGGTTGTTGTGCCGATGGATGATGGGGCGTCTCCGGAATTTGCTGGGCGGGTTGCGGGGCAGGTTGGGGCTCGGCTTTGGGTTTGTTCGCGGAGGCATGCGGGGGCGATCGAGGCGTCTTCGGTTCCTGTGATGATCCTTGAGGAGATCAAAATCCCCGCCCTGTCCCTGCAAAAAGCGCAGGGACAAGGACGGGGCACCCACGCCGGCGAGACGCCAGCGCTACTGTCTAGTGTCGGGCGCGATGACATTTTGCAGATTGTTTTTACTTCGGGGACTACTGCTGAGCCTAAGGGCGTGGTTATCACGCATGGGAATGTGCTGGCTAACATTGCGCCGCTGGAGCGGGAGATTGGCGCTTACTTGAAGTATGAGCGGTGGGTGCATCCGGTTCGGTTTTTGAATTTGCTGCCGCTTAGCCATGTGTTTGGGCAGTTTCTGGGGATGTTTTTGCCTCCGCTGCTGGGCGGGACTGTGATTTTTCAGGAGGAGTTGAAACCTTCGGAGATTGTTAGGACGATTCGGCGGGAGCGGGTCTCGGTGCTGGTTAGTGTGCCGAGAGTCTTGCAGTCTTTGAAGCAGAAGATTGAACGCGATCTCGAAGATCGTGGGAAGATTGCGGATTTTCGGCGGCGGTTCCTCACGTCGGAAGGGAAACACTTTCTGCACCGGTGGTGGATTTTTCGGGGGATTCGGCGGCAGTTTGGGTGGAAGTTTCTGGCGTTTATTTGCGGCGGAGCGGTGTTGGATGCGGAGACCGAACAATTTTGGGACCGGCTTGGCTACGCAGCGATTCAGGGATACGGGCTGACGGAGACTACCTCGCTGATTAGCGTGAATCATCCGTTTAAGTTGGGGAAAGGGTCGATTGGGAAAGTGTTGCCGGGGCGGGAGGTGAAGCTGGCAGAAGATGGAGAAATTTTGATCCGCGGAGGGGGAGTGGCGGCGGGGTATTGGGACAAAGGTGGACAGGGGCGAGCGGCTGGCGAGGTTACGGATGTTGGCGAGGTTACGGATAAAGACGGTTGGTACCGTACCGGAGACGTGGGTGCGCTGGATGAGGCCGGGAATCTTTATTTCAAGGGGCGCAAGAAGGAAGTGATTGTGACTCCGGGCGGTCTGAATATTTATCCGGAGGATTTGGAGGCGGCTTTGCGGCGGCAGCCGGAGGTGAAAGATTGTGTGGTGGTCGGGATTGAGCGGGGAGGGAATGCGGAGCCTTGTGCGGTGCTGATTTTGCGCGATAGTGCCCGCGCGGCGGGAGTGGTGGAGCGAGCGAACCAGGGGCTGGCGGAGTTTCAGCGCATGCGGATGTGGGTGGAGTGGCCGCAGGAAGACTTTCCTCGCACGAACACACAGAAGCCGCGGCGGAATGTGATTGCTGAGTACGCGGCTAGACAGATGTTGGGGACTGGAAAGGAAGATGTTGCGGGTGCGGGAGAAAGTCCGGTGATGGAATTGATTGGGCGGATCACGGGGCGGAACTTCGAGGGGATGAAGGGTGAAGCGGCGCTGGATGCAGACCTTGGGCTGAGTTCGCTGGACCGAGTGGAGTTGATCGGCGCCCTGGAGGATCGATATCAGGTGGATCTGAGCGAGACGCGTTTCAGCGCGGCGCGGACCGTCGGCGATGTGGAACGGATGTTGAGCGGAGAGTCGCGGGCGCGGGCGGAGTATCACTATCCGCGATGGGTGTTGCGGTGGCCGATTACGTGGGTGCGGTGGCTGGCGCATTATTTGTTGATGAGGCCGGCGATGATTTTGCTGGGCTGGCCGCGGATTGAAGGGTGGGAGAACTTGCGAGGGTGGAGCGGGCCGCTGTTGGTGGTCTGCAATCATGTTTCTGACGTGGATTTCGCGTTTGTGCAGGCGGCTTTGCCGGCACGGCTGCGGAGTAGGATCGCGATCGCTACTCGAGGAGAAGCGTTAGAGGCATTGCACACGCCCGCTGCGGGTAGAGGATTCTTTGGCAGAATTTACGATCGCATGAAATGGGTGATTGGGGTTTCATTACTGAATTTGTTCCCTTTACCGCGCGAGGCCGGGTTCCGGCAAAGTTTCGCTTATGCGGGCGAGGCGGTGGACCGCGGGTACAGCGTGCTGGTGTTTCCTGAAGGACGATATACGGTGGATGGCAAGATGAATCCGTTTCGCGCTGGGATTGGGCTGCTGGCGAATAATCTCGGAATTCCGGTTTTGCCCATGCGGATTGAGGGATTGTTTGAGGTGAAGCAGGCGGGGAAGAAGTTTGCTCCGCCGGGGAAGATTTGCGTGCAGATTGGAAAGCCGATGAGGTTTGAGCCGGGGAGCGATCCGGAACAAATTGCGCGGGAGCTGCAGAGCGCTGTGGAAGGTTTGTAGAAGATTGCGGTGCAGTTTGATAAGGACGCGAGCCAAACGCGCGATTATTGCGTCGCAAAGAACCCTTCGGTCGCTCGCGCTCTCTCAGGGCAGGCTGCGACGCTTCGCGCGGCTCGCCCGGATTCCTCACTGCGCGGAGAACGCTTGTTCGGAATGACAAGGCAGGGGGGAAAAAGCGCCGTGATTCGATGATGCGAATCACGGCGCGGTTAGTTTTCGAAAACAAACTTCTTAGTGGATGGTGACGCTCTTGCCCTTCGACGAAATTCCGTTGGCGACGACGAAGAGTGTGCTGGGGCCGGTCCCGGTGCTCGCTGGAGCTACGAAGCTGCAAGAAACGGTCGTGGCGCCCGTGGCGATCCCCATGGTGCTGAAGGCCGAGGTGCGGGCGTAGGACACGTGCTTGGTGGCTGCGTTGACGATTTTAACCAACGGGAAGGCGGTAGACATCTGGGCGTCGTCACCGTAGGCAGTGCCAGCGGACAAACCGTTGAACTGGGTTCCGGAGATGGTGTAGGTATGGCCGCGGGTTATAGAGCTGGGAACCGAACTGATGGTAGGCGCCCAGGCGGTGTTGACCGTACCCGTGGAAGTGTAGAGTTCGACGTCCTTGCTGGAGCCATCAGCGGGCAGCCACATTACCTGGCCCGTCGGCAGGAGCAACTGCCGGGCGTCCCAGGATTCCAACTTCGTGCCGTCTGCAGAGGAGGGAGCGCTGATGAACGTATTGGTGCCGTAGGTGAACTCGTAGAACGTGCCGGTGCCGCTGAAGACGCCGGGGCTGGTGTAGACGAGGATGTTGCCGTCGGGAAGGATGGTTGCGTTACCGTCTGCAATGTCGTCCTTGTTGGGGAAAGTAGGGCCTGCGGTCCAGGTGCCCGTGGTGGAGTCGTAGATGGAGGTGTTGGTGGTTGCGCCAAAGGCGACGACGCTGCCATCAGGACGCTGCATGAGCGGACCCATCTCTGGCACGATGCCGAGGTTTCCGCTATTGGGGAGAGTGACGATGGTGCTGCCGGCGCTCGACCACACCTCAGTCGACGGGTTATAGACTTCGGAATTCGTCCCGTTTTCGGTGTCAACGACCAGCACATCGCCATTGGGCAGAAGAGCAAAGCCTTCTTCGGAAAAGCCATCCGCCTTCCCAGTGCCGGCGGTGCTCCAGGTCAAGGTGCTGGCGTCGAAGTAGACCTGCAGCTTTGCCGGCTGACCGCCCTGGCCCATCATGAACGTTCCGTCTGGCAGCACGACCGCCGGAGAATCGCCGATGGTCGACCAGCCGCTGGGCGGGAGGACCTGAGTCCAAGTGTTCGCCACGGGATCGTAAATGGAACCCTTGTTGGTTTCGACTCCCTGGAGGTTGTTGTACTCTCCGCCTTCGACGAGCACGCGGCCATCGGGCAGTACGGCAGAGGCAAAATAGAGCGGCTCGTAACCCGACTGCATTGAAGCCAACTGCTTCCATGTGCCGTTGAGGTAACTTCCCGTAACGGTGGGAGTGAGGCTCCACCAATTCGTGCTGTTGTACTGGTGCATCATGACCCTGCCATCAGTGAGCAGGAGGGCCGTGTCGGTGTTGACGGTGGGTTGATTGGTGAGCTTTTGCCATGTTTGGGTGGGTTCCTGGGAGCTGGCGATGCTCGACCACGCCAGTAGAGTCAGAAGCGCAATTGCGAGTGTACGGAAAGCCTTCATTTGGTTCCTCTCGTTATTTTTTTCGAATCTGGATCTGGTGCGGCGTTTCCACAGTGCAACGCCGCAGGGAGAAGTTGCCGGGATTGATCTTCAGTCCCGCATCTCAAGGCCGCCGAATTATAGCGCGGTTCGGGGAAGTCCGATCCATTTGTCACGCAGAATTGACAAATAATTTTTGGTTGAGACGCAACGGTGTCTGGAGTTTGCAAAATCTTGCACACAGGCGACGTAGAGAGAAGACAAAACACTAACTTTCGCCCCTAGAGCGGACGTTCACCGATGGGAAGTTTCCCTTGGCGGACGCCCAGTGGGGCCCGACAGCCGGCGGGACGGCGGCGCTACAACGGGCTGCCGGCGCTACTCGGCGCGCCGAGCCTCGGCATGCGTTTATTCCTCATCCATTCCAGCTTCGTCTTCGCGCGGGTCCGATTCGATTCTCACTTCTGGCAAGTTCGCGTCGTGGAGGACACGATTGAGCGCGGGAAGATCGGAAGTCTTGAACGTATCCCAACGCTCCAGCGCGTCGCGCGCATCGCGTTCGGCGGCTACGCTGGCTTCGGACTGGGCCACGGTGGGTTCGGCATCGGCCTGCCACACCTGGCCATAAAGAGTCGCGACCTGGCCGTTTACCCGGCCTAGCGTGATTTCGTTGGCGGGCGGCGCCGCGAAACCGGAGGGCGCGCCAAGAACTGCGTTGAGCGTGTTCTGGATAGCTTGAATGGAATCGCGGGTTGGGCCGGTGACTTGCTGGGTCAGTTTTTGTAGCGGATCGCGAATCGATCCCGCTTGCGTCACGGCTTTCGAGGTCTGGGTCAAGAGCGATGCCAGGCGCATCTCAAGCTGGAATTTCCTCTCCAGGCCGGTTGACGAGGTTTGGACGCGAGGGTCCATCTTCACCTGCAAGGGAGCTGAATAAGTCTTTCCATCGACAGTGAGCCGTGCAGTGTAGGAGCCGGGCATGGCAGTAGGACCGAGCGGGTAACGAGGTGTGTCCGCGGGGATGGCGGCGATGGGATATTCGTGGCGTGGAGAATCAGGCGCGGTGTAGTGAAGATCCCAAACCCAGCGGTGCATGCCGGCTTCAGCAGACAGCGAGCGGAACGGACGCAGCCAGTAAAGAGGTATGAGTTGTTTTTTCAGTTCCGCTTCGGTGGCTTCGGGCTTGTCGGCGCTGGAGAATTTGCGAACGAGTTGGAGGCGGGCGTCGAGAATTTCGAGAGTGACGGGAGCGGAAGTGGAATGAGGCAGATAGTAGTCGATGATTGCGCCATCGGGAGGATTGGCGGCGGCGGGTTCGTCAGGAGGAAGTGGAGTGTCGGTGTTGGTATCGCGCTGCACGCGGTAGGCGGGAGCTGGAGCGAAGAGGTGAGCGTTCGTAGTGGCCGCCAGATCGGCTGTTTCGCGCAGCGGGGAGATGTCGTCGAGAATCCAGAAGGAACGGCCGTGCGTGGCCACGATTAGGTCGTTGTCGTGAATCCAGAGATCGCGCATGGAGGTGTGGGGCAGATTCAGTTGTAACGATTGCCAGTGGTCGCCGTCATCGAAGGAGACCCAGACTGAATTCTCCGTGCCGGCAAAGAGCAGGCCTTTGCGCACGGGATCTTCGCGGACTGTGTCGACGGGGCCGAAAGCGGGGATGCCGGTGGTGATCAGCTTCCAGGTTTTCCCGCCGTCGTGAGTGCGGTAAATGTAAGGCTGCAGGTCGTTGATGCGAAAGCGGCTCACGGAGGCGTAGGCGGAGTCGTCGTCGAAATGCGAGGCGGCGATCTGGGTGACCTTGCTCCAGGGCGTGAGTTCTTTGGGAGTGATGTCGCTCCAATGCTGGCCGCCGTCGCGCGTCTGCCAGATCAGGCCATCGTCGGTGCCAGCCCAGAGCGTGTTGATGTTCTTGAATGATGGGGCGAGAGCGTAGATTACTCCGCGCTGTTTCTCGGCGCCTTTGGGAATGAGAGTGCCTACGCTGGCAGGAACTCCGGGATTATCGCGAGTGAGATCGGAACTGATGGTTTGCCAGGAATTTCCGCCGTCAGTGGTCTTGAAGAGAATGTTGCTGGCGAAATAAAGCGTGTGGGGATCGATAGGCGAGAACATCGTGGGCTCAGAGCGGTCAGTGCGGTACTTGGAACTGCGCAGCGGGATGGGGGTGACGTTCTGTACCTGGCCAGTGGACCAGTGAAACTTCGAAACCTCGCTTCTGCCACCTCCGTAAATAATGTCAGGGTCGAGCGGATCGGGAGCGACGTAGCCGTATTCGATCACGCCGACGGGATGCCACTCGCGGAAGGTGATTGCGCCGTCGTTGCCGCGGCTGGAGATGCAGACCGAACCGCTCTCCTGCTGGCCTCCGCAAACGCGATAGGGGAAGGTCGGCGTTACTGATACGTGATAAATCTGCGCGGTGGGCTGGTTGTACCAGGAACTCCACGAGGCCCCGCCGTTGACGGTTACAAGCGCGCCCTGATCGCTGACCAGAAGAATAATGTTGGGGTTGTTGGGATTGATCCAGAGATTCTGATAGTCGTCGCCACCGGGCGCGCCGCGGAATCCGGACCAGGTCTTGCCGCCGTCGGTCGATCGCATGGTCACGGTGCTCGCGCAATAGACGATGTCCGCATTCTTGGAATCCACTCTGGGAACGGCTAAGTCGCCGCCACCGATGCGGCCGGAAGGTCGGGGATCGTCGGTGGTTTTGGACCAGCTTTCCCCGGCATCGTCGGAACGGTAAAAGGCGAGTGGTCCCGAGGCGATCGCGACCGTGGCGTAGAGACGCCGGGGATCACTGGGAGCGATGGCGATGTTGATCTGCGAAAGATCTTTCGGCAGGCCGTTGGTAAGAGGATGCCAGGTGTTTCCCCCGTCGATGGATTTGAATAATCCGCCGCCGGTTCCGTTGACTCCGTTGTTGTCTTCCCACGGGCCTTCGCGGGCTTCCCACATGGAGGCGTAAATCACGTCGGGATTGGAGGGGTCGATCTCTACGCCGGAGGCTCCCGTGTTCTCGTCTTTGTAGATGGATTTTTGCCAGGTTTGGCCGCCGTCAGTGGAGCGGAAAAGACCACGCTCTTCATTGGGCCCGTAGGGATGGCCGAGCACGGCGGCGAAGACTTTATTGGGATCGCGTGGGTCGATGGCGAGCGCGGGGATTTGCAGGCCATCGCGCAGGCCGAGGTGGGTCCAGGTTTTTCCGGCGTCGGTGGATTTGTAAATTCCGTTGCCAACGGAGAGATCGGGACGATGCAGGCCTTCGCCGCTGCCCACATAAATGATGTTGGGATTCGAGGGAGCTACGGCGATGGCACCGATCGATTGCGTGGACTCGTGGTCGAAGATGGGGGTCCAAATGCGGCCGTAGTCGTCGGACTTCCAGACTCCGCCGTTGACCTGGGCCATGTAGAAGACATTCGGCTGGCTGGGAACTCCGGCAGCGGCGCGGGTGCGGCCTCCGCGAAACGGGCCGATCATGCGCCAGTGGAGATCCTGATAGGTATTTTCGGGAACTTGCTGGGCAGTGATGGAACCGATGAAGAGAAACAATGAAGTACAGGCTAACAAAGGAACGATCGCCTTAGATCTGGTCAAGGGGCCCCCTCGAACGCGAAACGCCAAACGAGACAGAATAAACTAAAATTGCAGTGACCGGGGAATGCCTTCTTACCTAGCCCATGCATGCTCGCGCTTCGAACCTCTTTCACCGCGCTTGGCAGTTGGCAACGCGCTGGCTGTTGCTCGCGGTGGTCGCGATTGGGGTCGTCGGGCCTCCCGCCGTGGGTGGGCAAGCCACAGCGGCCGAGCGGCAAGGTCTCAAGCCGATCCTCGAGTACATTTCGACGGCATGGGATACGCTTACGCGTTCCATGACGGATTGCCAAAGCGTGGTCGATCCCAAGGTGAAAGTCGCACCCGTGCTGTATTTGCCGAAGGGGATGGCTGAGCCTGCCACAGTTCAAAAGCTTTCCGGCGAATGCAATTTGCGAGTCGAGCATCTCCCGGCTGAAATCCACCGGCTGGGAGAAATCGACGTCAGTAAGATCCAACCTCCGGGACTTCTTTACTTGGAAAACAAGTATGTTGTTCCTGGGGGCCGCTTTAACGAGATGTACGGTTGGGACAGCTACTTCATCATCCGAGGGCTTTTGCGGGCGGGGCGGGTGGAGTTGGCGCGGGGCATGGTGGACAATTTGTTTTTCGAAGTTGAGCACTACGGGGCAATGCTGAACGCGAACCGCACCTACTATCTGACGCGTTCGCAACCGCCGTTTCTGAGTTCGATGTTTGTGGAGGTTTACGATGCGCTGCAGAAGTCAGGACACGCGGATCCCGTGTGGCTGGCGAAAGGGTACGGGGACATCGAAAAAGATTACGAGATGTGGAACCGCGAGCCACACCTCGCCGGGGACACAGGCCTGTCCCGCTACTACGATTTTGGCGAATGACCTCCCGCTGAGGCGGTGCAGGACGAAGTGGGTTTTTACCGGAAGGTGGGGACATATTTTTTCTTTCATCCCGCCCAAGCCGACGGCTACATCGTCGAGACTCAACCTGGCGCGACGCAATTGACTGCGGGGGCCGCATATACCCAGCAGGTATGCGAGGTTCGCTCGACGATGGCGCATGATGCCTGCGAAAAGGCTCGTGAATTCAGGCTAAGTTCCGATTACTACAAGGGCGACCGGTCGATGCGGGAATCGGGCTTCGACGTTAGTTTTCGCTTTGGGCCGTTTGGCGCGGCTACGCATCACTATGCGCCGGTGTGCCTGAATAGTTTGCTGTACAAGACGGAGAAAGACCTGGAGCAGATCAGCCGATGGCTGGGGCGTACGGCAGAGTCCGAAGAATGGGGCAAACGAGCCGAAGAGCGCAAGAAGCGGATCGTGCGCTATCTGTGGGACGAGAAGGCGGGAATATTTTTTGATTTCAATTTGCAAACAGGGCAAAGGTCAACGTACCGGTACGCAACAACTTTCTATCCCCTGTGGGCGGGGCTGGCCACACCGGAACAGGCGAAGGCCGTGGTAAAGAATCTGCCGGCTTTCGAAAAGCCGGGTGGCTTGGCGATGAGTACGGAGGACACGGGCGCGCAATGGGATCTGCCGTATGGCTGGGGGAACATCGAACTGCTGGCTGTCGATGGACTGCGGCGGTACGGCTTCGATGACGATGCGGGCCGGATTTCGTACGAGTTTTTGTCGATGGTGGCGGAGAACTTCCGGCGCGATGGAAACATTCGCGAAAAATACAATGTGGTGACGCGATCGTCCGAAGCTCATGCAGAACTTGGTTACCAGATGAACGTTGTTGGGTTCGGCTGGACGAACGCGGCGTTTCTGGAATTACTGCACGGTTTGCCGAAGGACATGGAGGAGAGGTTGGAGAGCGAACAGCGGCGACCTTTGCCGGGGCTCCCGAAATAGCGGAATCGTTTGCCGAACTTTCTATGCAATCCCAGCCAAGGCGTGTGCCAGGCGCTCAGGCCCCGGATCGGGAGTGGCCCCTGGCTGGCTGGCGACCCAGGCGCCGACGCGGTTGGCGGTTTCATTGATTTGATCGAGCGACGCGCCTCGCAGATATTGATGCACCAGGGCGGCGGTGAAGGCGTCGCCGGCGCCTACCGTGTCGGCCACCTTCACTTTGAAGCCGGGATGTTCGCTGCATTCGTCGGGGGACATCAAGAGGCTGCCGCCATTGCCGCGCGTGACGCAGACCAGCTTCAGATCATAAGAAGACAGCAAGCGGCGGGCTGAGTCTTTCTCTGCACTGCTTTCGTGTTCGAGCAGATGCATGATCCGGGGAAGTTCTTCATGATTGAGTTTGACGATGGTAGCGTGCTGCATCGATTGCGCTAGGATTTGCGATGTGTAGAAGTTCTGCCGGAGGTTAACGTCGAAAATGCGGACTGCTTCGGTGCGGGTAGCGCGCAGGAAGCTGCGGATCGTCGCCCGGCTTTGCGGGGAGCGCTGGGCCAGCGATCCGAAGCAGACTGCGTCTGCTTTCTGGGCTAGCTGCTGCCACAGCGGAGTCCACTGCAGGAAATCCCATGCGACCGGTTCCGAGATGTCAAATTGGGGCTGACCACCCTTGTCGATTTCGATCTTCACGGTTCCGGTGGGATGGACGGGATCGCGCTGAACGTGGGTCGCACTTAGTCCGAGCTTGGCCAGTCGCTGGATTGATTCGTCTCCGAGAGGGTCGCGGCCTACGCGGCTGGCGGGGATTCCCGCATCGCCGAGCAGATTGGTAATGTAGGCAAAGTTGGCGGGAGCTCCGCCGAGTTGCTTGCCGGATGGGAGGAGATCCCAGAGCAACTCGCCCAAGCCCACGATCGTGCGTTTTGCGTCAGTCATGGGAGCAAGCGTCCGCTGAGAGACTACAAGAATCAGCGGCGTGAAGGGAACAGGGCCGGTAACGGACCGATCGTCTGGTGCTAGAATTCGGCGGGTGATCGGAGCCCTTGTTTCATTGGAGAAGTGCGAGGGCGAGACGCCCCCGCACAGCAGCCGGCGCAACCCTTCGACTCGGCTCAGGGCAGGACGCCGGCGCTACTCGGAGATGTGGCATGAAGAAGATTGCGTTTTGGGTGGCCGTGTTCTTGGTTGGTGCGTGCATGGCCGTGTCGCTGGCCGGTGCGCAGACATCCTCCGGTGCTGTGGACGCCGAGGGTCCTTGGTGGAAACATGCGGTGTTTTATGAGATTTATCCGCGCAGCTTCGCCGACAGCAACGGTGACGGCATCGGCGATCTGAAGGGGATAACGTCGAAGCTCGACTACCTGAAGGATCTGGGGGTGGATGCGATATGGATCACGCCCTGCTTTCCTTCGCCGCAGGTGGACTTTGGCTATGACGTTTCCGATTACGAAAACATCGATCCCATGTACGGGACGCTTGAGGATTTCGGTGTGCTGGCCAGCGAGGCCAGGAAGCGGGACATCCACATCATTCTCGATTTTGTGGTCAATCACACGTCGGATCAGCACAAGTGGTTTCTGGATTCGAAGTCGTCGCGCACGTCGGCGCACCGCGACTGGTATGTGTGGCGCGACGGAAAAGGGCCGGGGCAGCCTCCCAACAACTGGGTCTCGACGTTTGGAGAATCGGCGTGGAAATTCGATCCGGCGACGAAGCAGTATTACTACCATTATTTCTATGCGGAGCAGCCGGACCTGAACTGGCGGAATCCGGCAGTTAAGGACGCGATGTTCGATGTGACGCGGTGGTGGTACAAGCGCGGCGTGGCGGGCTTCCGGCTGGACGCGGTGGATACGCTGTTTGAAGATCCGAATCTGCAGGACAATCCAATTCTCCGCCCTGGTACGAACGCCTTCGGGGATCCGATTGAAGAGAACAGGAACAATACCAAGTTGCCGGAAGTGCACGACGTGTTGCGTGGATTGCGCAAGGTGGCGGACGAAAACGATGCGGTGCTGATTGGCGAGACCTGGATCGCCGATGTTACCGAACTCAACAAATATTACGGGGACGGCAATAACGAACTGCAGTTGCCGATGGACTTTCTTTTCACCATGGTCAACAAGCTGTCGCCGACGGAGTTCCGCAGGCAGATTGCGGCAGTGGATGCGGCTTCGGGCTGGCCCACGTTTGTGATCAGCAATCACGACATTGTGCGTTCTTATGACCGTTACGGTGACGGCGAACACAACGATCAGATCGCGAAACTGATGGCAGCGTTGTACCTCACGCTGCGCGGAACTCCGATCATGTATTACGGGGAAGAGATTGGAATGAAGACCACTCCGCCGACGAATAAGGAGGACGTGAAGGATCCGATTGGGCGCACGGGATGGCCGCAGGAGAAAGGCCGGGATGGGGAGCGCACCCCGATGCAATGGGACAGCAGCTCTAACGCGGGATTTTCTACAGGGACGCCGTGGCTTCCGGTGCCTGCGACTTACAAGACGCATAACGTGGCGGATGAAGCACGAGATCCAAATTCCGTGCTGGAGTTCTACAAGAAGGTGCTCAAGCTGCGCCATGCGAACCGGGGGCTGCTGGAGGGAAACTACACTGCACTGAATGAGAGCGATGCGAACGTGCTGTCTTATCTGCGCTTATATAAGGACCACGGGGTAGTGGTGGCGCTGAATATGACGGGCGTGCCGCAGAAGGTGAAACTTGAGTTGACGAGCAAGGGGTTCGCTTCGGCTGCGGGGTTGCTCGCTACGGGAGACTCGCGAATGCAAGGCGACGAGGTTTCGCTGGAGCCTTATGGGGTTTTCATCGGCGAGCTTACGAAATAAAGTGGCGCCGAGTGCAAGAGCGCGCTTCATTCTCCGGGCATTTTCTCCCAGAACTTGGCGCGGGAAATGGCTTCGTTCCAGCGCTGCCGCAGGGCGTCCACTTGAGAGCGCGGAAGGCCAGGTTCAAAGCGGCGTTCCTCTCGCGGCAAGTCGGAAATTGTTTGCACTTCCTTCCAGAAGCGTGCGCCCAGGCCCGCCAGAAATGCAGCCCCGAGAGCGGTTGTTTCCGTCATTGCGGGGCGCACTACGGGCACGCCGAGAATGTCCGCCTGAAATTGCATGAGAGCGTCGTTGGAGGATGCGCCGCCATCCACGCGCAACTCTTTGAGCGGTGTGCCGGTGTCGGTTTGGACGGCCTCCATCAGGTCGGCGACCTGGTACGCAATGCTTTCCAAGGCAGCGCGCGCTATGTGGCCCGCGGTACTGCCCCGGGTGAGGCCGAAGATCGCGCCGCGGGCGTAGGAATCCCAGTGTGGAGCGCCGAGGCCAACGAAGGCTGGTACGAAATACACTCCGCCATTGCCGGGGACAGAATTTGCCAGAGCTTCTACTTCAGACGATGTGCGAATAATTCCAAGGCCGTCGCGCAGCCACTGCACCACGGCTCCGCCCACAAAAACGCTGCCCTCGAGGGCGTAGTGGGTTGTATCGCCGATCTTCCACGCCACGGTGGTGAGCAGGCGGTGAGTGGATGCGACGGTGCGGGTGCCTGTGTTTTGTAGCATGAAGCAGCCGGTGCCATAAGTATTCTTGGTTAGGCCAGGGATGGCGCATCTTTGTCCAAAGAGTGCGGCCTGCTGATCGCCGGCGATGCCTGCGATAGGGATTCCGTTGAGACCGGGAACGGCGCTTACCTCACCGTAAACCTCGCTGGAGGGGCGGACTGCGGGCAGCATCGACGCGGGGATTCGGAACAGATCGAGAAGTTCGTTATCCCAGCGGCCGGAATGAAGATTGAAAAGCATGGTGCGGGAGGCGTTGCTGGCGTCGGTTACGTGCACGCGGCCGCCAGTCAGCTTCCAGAGCAGCCAGGTATCGACTGTACCGAAGGCTAGGCGGCCCGCTTCGGCGAGTTGGCGGGCGTTAGGCACGTTTTCGAGAATCCAGGAAATCTTGCTGCCGGAAAAATAGGCGTCGATCAATAGGCCGGTGCGCTGCTGAATCATAGCCTCGTGGCCTTGCGCTTTGAGTTGCTCGCAAAACGTAGCGGTGCGGCGATCCTGCCAGACAATGGCGTTGTAAACGGACTTGCCGGTGGCGCGGTCCCAGACGATGGTGGTTTCGCGCTGGTTGGTGATGCCGATGGCGGCCACGTCTTTAGGCTCCGCTTTGGCCTTGGCCAAAGCTTCGAGCGCAACGGCAATTTGCGATGCTGCGATCTCTTCAGGATCGTGCTCGACCCGCCCGGGCTCGGGGAATATCTGTGTGAACTCCCGTTGGGCCACGGAGCGGACGGCGCCGTGATTGTCAAACAGAAGGGCTCTGGAGCTTGTTGTGCCCTGATCGAGAGAGAGAATGTAACGCACGAGGCCTCCGTTCTCTGCAGACTTGCTTAAGGAGCTACGACGATGGCGGGGACGCGCGCAGAAATCGTCGGATGCCGAAATCGTAAACGGCAGCGCCGACCAGTCCCCCCAGCAGCGGCGCAACCACTGGCACCCACCATACCCGAGGGCCGTCGGTGAGGCCATTGTTCCTAAATCCAGCCGCTGCGGTGAAAAGGCGCGGGCCGAAATCGCGTGCGGGATTAATCGCGTATCCGTGCATGCCGCCGAAGCTCATGCCGATAGCCACCACGACCAGGCCGATCATCGCCGGTGCCAGGTTGGCTCCGGGAGGGACGTTGAGTTCATCCGTAATGGCCAGCACCAAGAGCAGCAGCAGGGCAGTGCCGATAACTTGATCGAGAAATCCGGCTTGAGGCCACTCCGGAAAAGCAGGAAAGGTTGTGAACACGCCCGCGGTCTTTTCCAGTTGCGGGTCGAACTGATGGAAGGCCGGCAGATAGTTCCGGTAGACGAGGGCGGCGGCGAGGAACGCTCCCCCAGTTTGCGCGATGAAATACGGCAGAACTTTGCGCCAGGGAAAGCCGCGGAACACGGCCAGGGCGAGCGTGACTGCGGGATTGAGATGGCCGCCGGAGACTTTTCCGGCAACGTAAATCCCCATAGTTACGGCCAGTCCCCAGCCCAGAGTGATGTTGGTGTAGCCGCCATGGACCGTGGCGGCAGGAGTGTTTGAGGGAAACAGAACTACCATGGCAACCACGCCCGTGCCAAATAGGATCAAGACGAAAGTTCCCAGGAACTCGGCAATCAGCTCGGCGATCAGGGTGGGCTTTTTGTTCATGCTGCTCCTGTGGGCTTGGCGTCGACTTTTGGACCGCGAGTAGTCTAGCAAGGATTTGCGGCTGGTTTTTCGGCTTTCGGTTTTCACAGGGCGGCTTGCTTCGGACCCAGGCTTGACGTCTGCCAGCGGGTTACCAAAAGAACAAAAGAGGCGGCACTGTTTTTCCTTGACAGGGCGGATCTGCCCTGTAAGATAAAGAATATTTATTCACAAAACTGAATAAATATGCACAATGAATAAAGCCCTGCGGCAGAGAGCGGTTCTGGAAGCGTTGAAG
The DNA here is from genome assembly GCA_963842095.1 of uncultured Acidobacteriaceae bacterium. Classification (GTDB taxonomy): domain Bacteria; phylum Acidobacteriota; class Terriglobia; order Terriglobales; family Acidobacteriaceae; genus Sulfotelmatobacter. Next base: position 1,243,602 of record CAWJEY010000013.1, on the reverse strand, counting down.
CATGGGCCCGTGGCCAACCAGGAAGACTTGCAGCGGGTGTTGCGCAAGCGCGGATTCAAGGTGGGGCAGGCTACGCTGTCGCGCGATATTCGCGACCTGAATCTGAGCAAGATGGCGTCCGGTTACACGCTGCCTCAAAGTGACGGGGCTGGCGGTTTGGCGCTGCCTCCGGTGCAGCGGCTGGTTCGCGAGTTTGTGCTGGATGTGCGTCCGGCGCAGAACCTGCTGGTGGTGAAAACAATCATCGGCAGCGCTCAACCGGTGGCGGCTGCGCTGGATGAGCAGGAATGGGAGGGAGTGGTGGGAACGATCGGTGGTGACGACACGATCCTGATTGTTTGTCCCGATAAGGACGCTGCGCGGAAGGTTGCGGCGCGGATTGAGGAGATGCTGGGCTGATGCCGGCAAAGCTTAAGAGCGCGGTGCTGGGAGCGAGCGGCTATTCGGGACTGGAGTTGACGCGGATTCTCGAGCGCCATCCCCGGCTGGAGAGGCCTGTCCTGCTGCGGCGTGAGGGCGGCGATGGTGCTACGGATTTGGCTGAGGTATTTCCGGAGTTATCCGGTAACGGAGGCTATCCGCTGCGGACGCTTTCATGGCCGGAACTGAAACGCGGAGGGGTGCAGTTACTTTTTCTAGCGACGCCGCATGAAGCATCCAGGGTTCTGGTGCCGGAGGCGATCGCGCAGGGATTGCGCGTGATCGATTTGAGCGGGGCTTGGCGGTTGAAACAGTCGCAGCATCGGGCCATCTATGGGTTTGAGGATGCGAACGCAGTCACCGCCGCGGAACTGACGGCCAAAGCGGTGTATGGTCTGCCGGAGTTGAATGGTGATCGCATAGCGGCGGCTCCGTTGGTAGCGAATCCAGGGTGCTACGCGACCTCGGTGATTCTGGCTTTGGCGCCGCTGCTCAAGGCCGGATTGATTGACCGGGAGCGGGGGATTATTTCGGACTCGAAATCGGGAGCGTCGGGAGCGGGCAAAGCGCCGACGTCGCGCACTCATTTCGTTTCGGTGGCTGACAATCTTTCGGCCTACTCGGTGTTCAATCACCGGCATCTGGGAGAAATGGTGGAGCAGTTGGGGCTGGACGATGCGGAGCTGACTTTTACTCCGCACCTGCTGCCGATTCCGCGCGGGATTCTGTCGACCATCTATGTAACCCTGAAACGGGCGATGAAGGCGGCGGACGTGGAATCCTGTCTGCGCAATTTCTATTCTGGCAGACATTGGGTGCGAGTATTTGCGACACCGAAGCTGCCGCAGTTGCAATTTTCTTTGCACACGAACTACTGCGACCTTGGGTTTTGCCTGGCGGAGGATGGCCGGCGGCTGGTGCTGGTTTCGTGCGTGGACAATCTGCTGAAAGGCGCGGCAGGGCAAGCGGTGCAGAACATGAATCTGATGTACGAGTGGGAAGAGCGGGAGGGTTTGCAGTGACGATTGTGGTGAAGATTGGCGGAGCAGCGATTGAAGATGCGGGGACGCTGCGGAAGTGTGCGCGTGCCATCGCGGAGCTGGCGCAAGACGGGCACCGCGTGGCCGTGGTTCACGGTGGCGGCAGCGCGCTGACCCGCATGCTGAACCGCTTGGGAAAGAAGAGCGAGTTTGTCGACGGGCTGCGCATCACCGACGCAGAGACCCGTGACACTGCGCTCATGGTGTTGGGCGGGATCATCAACAAGAAACTGGTGGCGGCGATTCAGTCGGCGGGTATGCCGGCGATTGGATTCTGCGGTGGCGATGGAATGACGTTCCGCGCGCGGAAGAAGTTTGTTCATGGCCGCGATTTGGGGTTTGTGGGCGAGATTTGTTTTGCGGAGCCGTGCTGGATCGAAGCGTTGTGGCAGCAGGGAGGGATTCCGGTGCTGGCTTCGCTGGCGTTAGGCGCCGACGGCGAATACTACAACGTGAACGCCGACGAAATGGCGGCGGCTTGTGCCGCAGCCTGCCACGCTAACACGCTGATCTTTCTCACCGACGTGCCCGGAGTAAAGGATGCCGCGGGCAGCGTGATGCCGTGGTTGAGCACGAAACAAGCCGCTGAACTGGCAGCTGGTTCGGTCATCAGCGGCGGCATGTTGCCGAAGTTGCAAGCCTGCGGGCAGGCGCTGAAACAAGGTGTGGGGCGGGTGAGAATTTTGCCGGCAACCGAGGCGGAAGTCCTGCCGCAGTTTTACCTCACCAAGCTGTCGTGCGGTACGGAGGTTACTTATTCATGAGTCAGTCAGTGGCTGCTCGTTCCAAGTACAAATCGCAAACCGCAGGTACGCAGATCCAGAATAAGGAGTCAAAGTTGAATAGTCACGTACAAAGCAGAGTTTCGGCGGCGGCTCCTGAGAGAGTCCCCCAAGTATTTTGGTGTCCCGACCTGGTTTCGACTCGTGACCTAGGCCCCTCGGGCGTGGATGCGGTCTTGCATCTTGCTGGAATTATGAAGTCGCGTCCCGCGGATTTTCGCAGGGCGCTTACGGGGCGGCAGATGGTGATGTTCTTCGAGAAGCCCTCATTGCGGACACGGCTGACGTTTGAGGCGGGAATGGTGAGCCTGGGCGGAACGGCGATGTTCGTCGACCAGACCCATGAACGGCTCGATGCGCGGGAGAAGTTGAGCGATGTGGCGCACAACCTGGAGCGCTGGGTGGACCTGATTGTGCTTCGCACCTTTTCACAACAGACGATCGAGGGCATGGCGGAGCACGCTGGCGTTCCGGTAATCAACGCGCTCAGCGATCTGGAGCATCCCTGCCAGGCTCTGGCTGACTATCTGACGTTGCTGGAGCGGTTCGGAGATGTGAAGGACCGCTGCCTGGCGTATGTGGGCGACGGCAACAATGTGGCGCACTCGCTGATGCTGACGTGCGCGTGCCTGGGATCGGCGATCCGTGTGGCGACTCCAGCGGGGTATGCGCCTAATCCACAGATTGTCGCTGCGACGCGCGAGATTGCCGAGGATACCGGAGCTGAGATTCAGTTGCTGACCGATCCGCACGAAGCGGTGGCCGGAGCCGACGCGGTTTATACCGATGCGTGGACGAGCATGGGTCAGGAAAAAGAAGAGGACAAGCGGGCGCAAGTTTTTCCGCCTTATCAAGTGAATGCGGAGCTTATGGCGGAAGCCGCGTCCCATGCGGTGTTCATGCACTGCCTGCCAGCGCACCGCGGGTTGGAAGTTACGGACGCGGTTATTGATTCGCAGCAGTCTGTGGTTTTCGAGCAGGCGGAGAACCGCCTGCATGTCCAAAAGGCGATTTTGTATTTGCTACTGGGCGGCGGCGATCGCCTGCCCGCGAGGAGTGCTCATGCCTGAAAAAGTTGTGCTCGCTTACTCCGGGGGACTCGATACCTCCATTATTATTCCCTGGCTTAAAGAGAATTACTCTTACAACGTTGTCGCGATGGTCGGCGATGTGGGCCAGGGCGACGACATTGAAGCGGTGGTCGAGAAAGCATATGCCACGGGCGCAAGCAAAGTGATCGTGGAGGATCTCCGCGAGGAGTTTCTGACCGGGTACGTCTTTCCGGCGTTGCGGGCCGGGGCGGTGTACGAACATAAGTATCTGTTGGGCACATCGCTGGCGCGGCCGGTGATCGCGAAGCATCAAGTCGAAGTTGCCCTGCGCGAGGGAGCGACGGCGGTGGCGCATGGCTGCACGGGCAAGGGGAACGATCAGGTTCGTTTTGAGCTGACTTATCAGGCGCTCGCCCCCGAGTTGAAAGTGATTGCGCCGTGGCGGGAGTGGTCGCTGAAATCGCGCGAGGATTGCCTGGCTTACGCGGAGCAGCACGGCATTCCGGTGGCGGCGAGCCGCGAGAAAATCCACAGCCGCGACCGCAATCTGTGGCACTTGAGTCACGAGGGTGGAGAACTGGAAGATGCGGGGAACGCTCCGCTGCCCACAACTTGGCAGATGACGCGCTCGCCACAAGAGGCTCCGGACAAGGACGAGCAACTCACGATTGGATTCGAGGGAGGGGTTCCCGTCGCGGTGAGCGGGATGAAGCTTGATCCAGTGTCGCTGGTCGAGTTGCTGAACGAAATTGGCGCGCGCAACGCCATCGGCCGGGTGGATCTGGTGGAGAACCGCTTCGTGGGAATCAAGTCGCGCGGGTGTTATGAAACGCCGGGAGGAACGCTGCTGATCGCGGCGCATCGCGAACTGGAAGCCCTGTGTTTGGAGCGCGAGGTTGCGCACTTCAAGCAGCATGTGGGGTTGAAGTATGCGGAGCTGGTCTACTTCGGATTGTGGTTCACGCCGCTGCGCGAGGCGTTGGACGCGTTTGTCGCCAGCACGCAGACAGAGATGACGGGCAGCGTGACGCTGTCTTTGTATAAGGGCAACGTTTCGGTGGTGAGCCGCCAATCTGAGCACTCGCTGTACCGCACCGATCTTTCTTCCTTCACCATGGGAGATAGTTACGATCAGAAAGATGCGGCTGGATTCATTCGAATCCTGGGGCTGCCCTCGCGCGTGCGCGCGCGGTCTCGCGTGGAGGTTGCGCGATGAAGATGTGGTCGGGCCGGTTCCGGCAGGCGCTGGATCCGCGATTCGAGCGCTGGCAGCGGTCGTTTGAGTTCGACCGCCGGCTGCTGAGTTACGAACTGGAGGCGAGCGGGGCCCATGCGCGCGCGCTGAAAAACGCCGGGGTCCTTTCCGCCGATGAACTTATCAGCATTCTCGAAGGACTCCAGCAGATTGGGGAGATGGCAGCGACTTCCAAAGGCTTTATTGAAGATGACGAAGCCGAGGATGTGCACCATTTTGTTGAGAAGCAGCTCGTAGCGCGGATTGGCGAGGTGGGATACAAGTTGCACAGCGGGCGCAGCCGTAATGAGCAGATCGCCACCGACCTGCGTCTTTATGTGCGGGCGGCGATCGATGAGTTGCGGAAAGATCTGGCTGAGGTCTGCCGAGCTTTCACCGATCGCGCCGAACAGGCCGGCAGCGCCGCCATGCCAGCCTACACGCACTTGCAGCACGCTGAGCCGGTGCTGGTGGCGCACTGGCTGCTGGCTTATGTCGAAATGTTCTTGCGGGATGCTGACCGGCTTGCTGATTGCCGCAAACGTGTGGACGTTTGTCCGCTGGGATCTGGCGCGGTGGCTGGTGCGACATTGCCGCTGGACCGCGCCTTTATGGCGGAGGAGCTCGACTTCTCCGGTCCTACGGCGAACAGCATCGATGCCACGAGCGACCGTGATTTCGCGCTCGAGTTCGTCAACACGCTTTCAATGTTGGCGCTGCACTTGAGCCGGTGGGCGGAGGAAATGATTCTTTTCTCTTCGCAGGAGTTTGGCTTTGTCCAGTTGCCCGAGGCTTATTCAACGGGCAGCAGCGCGATGCCGCAGAAGAAGAATCCCGATCTTCTGGAACTGGTGCGGGGCAAGACCGGGCGCGTGATCGGAAGCGCGACCGCTCTGACGATTACTTTGAAGGGCTTGCCGCTGGCTTACAACAAAGATTTGCAGGAAACGCAGGAGCCGCTGTTCGCCGCCGCGGATACGGCGATTGCCCTGTTGCCGCTGGTTGCGGAGTGGATGAGAGCGGTGGAGTTCGACTACCAGCGCATGAACGAGGCAGCGCAATCGGGATTCATGAACGCGTGGACGGCGGCGACTTATCTGGTGAATCGCGGCGTCCCGAGCCGGCTTGCGCACGAGCAGGTTGGCAAGGCAGTGAAGCTGTGTCTGGAAAAAGAGTGTGAGCTTCAGGATCTTGCGCTGGACGAGTTACGCGCTTTGAATCCGGTATTCGATGAAAGTTTTTCTGAGTGCTTGAAGCTTGCTTCGGTGTTGGCGATCCACGATGTCGTTGGTGGGACCCGCGCCAGCCCGCGTGCGGCAGGGGATTGTGGCCGCGAGAAAGAAAATCGAGTCTCTGCGCGAGGAGGTCCATGCGCACGCGTAAAGGCATTTTGCCGGATGCGAAGCACATCCACGAACTGATCTCTACCTATTCGGGCGACGGCACTCTGCTGCCCCGCACGCTGGCGGAGATTTGCGAGAACGTAAGAGACTTTGTCGTCCTCGAAAACGAAGGCCGCATCATTGGATGCGGGGCGCTGCATCTTTATGGCACGCACCTGGCTGAGATTCGTTCGATCACCGTGGGTCCGCGGGCGCAGGGTCAAGGTGGGGGTAGCCGGCTGATGAAGGCTTTGCTGGCGGAGGCAAAACGGCATCGCGTGGATTGCATCTGCCTGTTCACGCGGGCACCCGAATTTTTTTCGCGCCAGGGATTTGAGATGGCGCGGCGGGAAGATCTTCCCGACAAGATTTACAAAGACTGCCACGTCTGCCCCAGGTTTCATAACTGCGACGAAGTTGCCATGGTGCGGGGAAAGCTGCCGACGTTCGCGATCCTCCCCGAGCCGGCGAATTGGCTGGTGAAGTTGCAAGGCGTAACGGCTTGAGCAGCGAGATACGACGCACTTCAGCCAGTGCAGGCAAAATCCATTCCCTCCGGTCCATCTCTAAAATGGCAGGCGAATCCCTATTTGCCGGTCTGCGATGCTATCATGCAAAAACGATAAGGCTGGCTGAATTTGGGTAAAAGGATGATTCACCATGGCAATCGTTACGCCGGGCACTTCCACCGCCACCACCGCGTCTGATTCCTCTACTTCGTACACGGCGCCACTGGCGGTAGTGACCACGCTGTTCTTCATGTGGGGATTTCTCACTTGTCTGAATGACATTCTTGTACCGCATCTGAAAGCAATTTTCGACTTGAATTACAGACAGGTAATGCTGGTTCAGTTTGCTTTCTTCGGCGCGTATTTTCTGTTCTCCATCCCCTCGGCCAAGATTATTGACTGGATTGGCTACCAACGCTCGATGGTGGTGGGCCTGCTGACCATGGGCTTGGGCGCTTTCCTGTTTGTGCCCGCCGCCAGCGCCCCATCGTATCCGTTGTTCCTGGCTGCGCTGGTTGTGTTGGCTGCCGGAATCACCTGCCTGCAGGTGGCTGCCAATCCCTATGTGACGGTGCTGGGTAAACCCGGGACGGCATCGAGCCGCCTGAATCTGACACAGGCGTTCAACTCCCTCGGAACTTTTCTGGCTCCGTTCTTCGGCGGTCTGCTGATTTTGAGTGCTGCGCCGAAAGCCATGGAGGAAATCCGCGCAATGGGGCCCGATGCGCTGCAGGCTTATCGCCTGCATGAGGCGGCGACGGTCAAGACGCCCTATGTGGGTTTGGGCATTGCGCTGGTGGTGCTGGCGATCGCGATCGGCAGTTTCAAGTTGCCGAAGATCCCCCACGCTCAGCACCAGATCGGCGAGAAGGTGAACGACTCCATCTGGAGGCACCCAAACTTGATTCTTGGCGCGATCGGCATCTTTGTTTATGTTGGCGCCGAAGTTTCGATTGGGAGTTTTCTGGTGAACTATTTCACCCAGCCAGAGATCGGCGGGATGACGGAAAAGGTTGCGGCCAGCTTCGTCTCCTTTTACTGGGGCGGGGCCATGCTAGGACGATTCATTGGGTCGAATTTCTTAGGAGGCGCGAAGGCTAAATACATGGGCCTGGTAACAGCCATCTGTATCGCTCTAATCCTACTTTCCTATCCAATTGAATCCCACATGCCTCCAGGATATCAGCCGGGAGTGCCGAATCTAACCTGGCTTGCGTGGCTGGTGGTTGCAGGGCGTCCGTTGTTCACGCTGGTTGCGATCGCAGCAGCCATGATCGCATTAGTGGCGATGCTGCGCGGAGGCACGGCCACTGCAAATACGGGAGTATTGCTGGGAATTTGCGCGATCTCCACGAGTGCACTCGTAGCGATCTCGATGCTCACTGACGGGCATCTTGCCATGTGGAGCATCATCCTGGTCGGGTTCTTTAACTCAATCATGTTCCCGAGTATTTTCACCCTGGGCGTAGCGGAACTTGGCCCGCTTACTGGGGACGGCTCAGGAATCATGATTATGGCGATCGTTGGCGGGGCCCTTATCCCGTTGGCGCAGGGCGCGATTGCCGACAGGATCGGAATCCACCACGCGTTCTTCCTGCCAGTGATCTGCTATCTCTACATCCTGTACTTCGCGCTGAGCGGTTCGAAACCCAACAGCGAACGCCACGCCAGGGCGTAGTCAACAGGGCCGCGTTACACCTATACCGTTTACACCCGCCCCGTTTACACCTGTACCGAGATTAGCTCCGGGGTGCAGCGGGAATTCTGGATGATTTTGACTGCGTCTTCGGCCGTGAACCTGCCCATGGCCAGCGCCAGTTTGCGATTGGTTGTGGTCTGGATGGGAGTGCGGTCAATGCGCTGAACGTATTCAGGAGCGCGGGTGCCGCTACGGTTCACTTTCACAAGAAACTTCGTATTCTTCACGATGCTCATCTTCCCTCCAAGTTCAGGCGATCAACGCAAACGGAAAAACCAAGGTGGAACCGACACGAGAGTCCTCACCAGTTAACAATGTCATTGCTGCGATTACTCTTTCGGAAGCGATGTGGAAAACTTCAGATTGGGCTGACTTACTGCCGAAAAACGTAAAGAGTAAGAAAGAGATATTTCCCTCAGCTATAATACTAGGCTCATTCGATGCTGTTGTCAACTATGCAATGGGTTGCACAGTGTTATAGAAACGAGTGTTGACTCGCCTCCTGCGTGGGTCGAATCGTGGCGGACCTCAGGGCTGCAGAATCTGACCGGCTTGGGGATGAACTTGCTGGTCTTTGCTCTGGATTTGGCCGGCGTCCCAGCCGCCGCCAAGGGCTTTCACCAGATAGACGGAGCTGACCATCTGCTGACCGAGCAGTTGCGTCTCCAGGCGTTCGCTGGTCAGCAGGGTGGTTTGCGCAGTGATGACATCGAGGTAGCTGGTGACTCCGCCGATGTAACGGTTGTTAGCGATCGCCAGGGCGCGGCGCGCATCTTCAACCGCAGCGGACTGCGTGGCGAGAGCTTGCGAAAGCGTGCTCAGATTGCTGATGCCGTCTTCGACTTCCTGAAACGCCGTGAGGACCGACTGCCGGTAATTGGCGACGGACTGGTCATAGGCGGCGCGTGCAGCGGCTAGATTGGCGCGGTTACGTCCGCCCTCAAAGATGGGTTGCAAGGCGTCCGCGCCGATCGACCAAAATAAGCTGGGCGCATTGAAGAGCGGTGTAAGGTCACGGCTCTGCCATCCGCCGGAACCACTTAGCGTGATGTGCGGATAGAAGGCCGAGCGTGCGATGCCGACCTGCGCGTTCTGGTAAGCCATCAGGCGTTCGGCGGTGGCAATGTCGGGCCGGCGCTCTAACACGTCGGAGGGCACTCCAAGCGGAACGGGCGGCGGCGTGGCCCGCAACGGCTCGGCGGGCACGTTGAGGCTGGAGGCCGCCTGGCCCGCGAGCACAGCGATCGCGTGCTCATACTGAGCGCGTGTCTGCTGTACCAACGAGAGCTGCGAGACTGTGGAGTCGAGGAGCGCTGCCTGCTGCGCAACTTCCAGCCCGCTGGCGATCCCACCTTCGTGGCGATTGTTTACCAGATCCAGGCCCCTGCGCTGATAGCCCACGGATTCTTTCACTACTTCCAGCTCGGCGTCGAGTTCGCGCAGCGTGAAGTAGTCAGCGGCGAGTTCGGCGGTGAGGACTAACTGCACGTTCTGCAGGTCGGCAGCCGTGGACTGTAGTGAGGCGTTGGCGGCTTCCACATTGTGCCGTACGCGTCCAAAGAGATCGGCCTCATAGCTGAGCGAGAACGGAACGGTGTAGACATTCTGCGTATAGGGAAGGATGGGCTCGGGCTTGCCGTTCTTCCCGATGGTCGGTGCTTGGCCATCCAGCGGGCGATTCCCGGAGCCGCGCTCCCGCACGGCGCTGGGATCTGCCGAAAGCTGTGGAAACATGTCTGCGGTGGCGACGCGCGCCAACGAGCGCGCCTGGTCTAAACGATCGCGCGCGGCCACCAGAGTCTGATTGGCCTGGAGCAACTGTTGTTCGTAGGCATCGAGTGCGGGGTCGTGGAAGACTTGCCACCAAGCGCCTTTGGGAATTGCGTCTTTGGGCGCCGCCTGCTGCCAGGGCGGTTGTGTTTTCCATGCGTCCGGCGCCGGCGCTGGAGCTGCAGGCCGGCTGTACCGCGGACCGACGGTGCATCCAGTCGCAAGACCGAGCAGCGCGAGAGCGGCCGAGATTGCGGCTCGCTTCACGATCCGCTGCCTTTCTGGGGGTTCTGCGGCGTCTGATTCTGCGGAGCCGGTTGCTTTGGAGACTGCTGGTTCGCCGGGGGTTGCACCACGTTTACCTGCTGCCCGCCTTCAAGCGAGTCCGGAGGGTTGATGACGATCTTATCGGTGGGGGAGACACCGCCGAGAACTTCCAGGGTCGCGCCGTAATCGCGCCCAATGTTGATGGGGCGCAACTTCACCTTGCTGTCAGGACCTACAACCGCGACCTGCGGGCCTTCGGCGCGGAACAGCATCGCGTTCACGGGAACTGTGACCTTGTTCACGCCAGTGCCCACGGCAAAGTGGACTTCTCCGAGCGAGCCAGGCAAGAGACGGCCGTCCTTGTTGGGAACGTCGACTTCGGTCAGCAGCGTTCGCGTGGCGGGATCAATGGATTCGGCGGTGCGAGCCACAGTGCCGAAAAACCTCTGGCCGGGAAATTCCTGTAAGGTGATGGCGGTCTTGGCGCCAACCTCTATAAAAGGCGCGTAAGCCTGCGGCACGCTGGTATAAACCCGCAGCGGGTCCACGCGAGCGAGGTCAAACAGTTCGCGGCCGGCGGCGCCAGCTCCAGCGTTGATGAGTGCGCCGGGATCGACGTTGCGGCGGGTGAGCACGCCGGAGAATGGCGCATAGACATCCTTGAAGCCCTCAAGCTGTTCGAGACGGCGCACGTTGGCATCGGCGGCGGCCAGGTTGGCCTGACTCTGTTTGTATGCACTCCAGTACTGGTCGGCTTCTTGCGCGGAGACGGAATCGGTCTTGCGCAGATTTTCCCAGCGATCGGCGCTGATTTTGGCCAGCTCCATTTGCGCGACAATCTGCTGCCGAGTGGCGCGAGTCTGGTTCAGTTCCTGATCGACTTCGGGAGTATCGATCTTCGCCAGCAACTCACCTTTGGTGACCCGGCTGCCGATGTCTTTGTACCAGCGGACAAGATAGCCGCTGGTGCGGGCATAAATCGGCGATTCCTCATAGGCCTGCAGAGAGCCGGGCAGCACCAGGTCCTCATCGGGCTTTTCCGACAGTGGGTAAACCACCGCGACGGTGGGCACGGTCTCGTGTTCCGTCTCGTTGGCGAGCGCACGTTCGTGGGTGACGTGGTCCCACAGCGTAAGCCCTCCGGCAAGGAGCAGCACGAGCAGTAGCACGCCGACGATCATCATGGCTCTGCGCGGGGACGCGGGTGGAAGTTCGGGCGGTCTCTGGATCCCCGGATGCTGATGACGGGAGTGTTGTTGGATCGCTTCAATCTCTTCGTCACGCTGGGCCTGCGCACCCTGAGCATGATGCTCCTGGTTCGGGGGCCCGGAGACTTGCGCATCCCCCGGCTTTGGTTTGGACTCGTTCTCTGTGCTCATGCTTGACTCCGATTCCGTCTGACAACTGATTCCGCCTACTTCACGGTGCGCCTTCTACTGGCGTGCGCGCCTGGTTTCCCGGCGGCCATGGAACATGGCGAATACGCTCGGCACAAAAAACAACGTTGCGACCGTGGCAAACAAAAGCCCACCAATGACGGCGCGGCCGAGCGGCGCGTTCTGCTCGCCGCCTTCACCAAAGCCCAACGCCATGGGCACCATGCCGATGATCATGGCCAGGGCAGTCATCAGCACCGGGCGCATGCGAGTGTATCCCGCGGCGACGGCTGCCTGCGCGGCGGGGATGCCTTCATCGATCTGCTCGCGCGCGAAGCTAACCATAAGGATCGAATTCGCCGTGGCCACGCCCATGCACATGACCGCTCCGGTGAGCGATGGCACGCTGAGCGTGGTGCGCGTCAGTAGCAGGAACCAGCAGATTCCCGCCAGCGCTCCGGGCAATGCGGCGATGATGATGAAGGGATCGAGCCAGGACTGGAAGTTGATCACAATCAGAAGATAGACGAGCACAATGGCTCCGACCAGCCCCGCACCCAATCCCACGAACGAAGAGCGCATGGTAACCACTTGACCGCGCACGACGATGCGAGTGCCGCGCGGCAGTTTGCCGTCGAAGGTATGGAGCACTTTGTCGGTGTCGGCAGCAACCGCGCCCAGATCTCGGTCCTGCGTGCTGGCGTAGACATCGATTACCGGTTGCACGTTGTAGTGGTTCACCGTAGCCGGACGCACGACTGGAAACAACTGCACCAGGTTGCTCAACAACTGCGGGCCCTGCTGCGAGTCTACGGGGATGGCCATCAGGTCCTGCATGCTGGTCATGCGGTATTGCGGCGATTGCACCGCCACCTGGTAAGTGACCTCGTTGCGGGGGTTGAGCCAGAAATTGGGCGCCGTCTGGAAGCTGCCGCTCAGCGACACCAGCACGCTCTGCGCCACATCACGCGTGGTAAGCCCAACTTGCGTGACGCGGGTGCGATCAATGTCCATGTGCAGTGTGGGCGCTGAGAGCAACTGCTGCACGTGTACATCGACGGCGCCGGGAATGTGCCGCATTTTGTTGGCAATCTGCTGCGCAATAAGGTAACTGCTCCCCATTTCGGTGCCGACGATCTGCACATCGATGGGGGCGGGGAGACCGAAGTTCAGAATCTGGGTCACGATGTCGGCAGGCTGGAAGAAGAACTCGACTCCTGGAAAACGCTGCGGCAGCACCTGGCGCAGATGCCTTATAAGGCCGGCGGTGGGATGGTGATGCTCGGGATCGAGTGCGATCAGGATCTCGGCATCGCTGGTGCCAATGGTTCCGTTGGAGCTGTAGGACTGGTTGATGCCAGAGTTAGGCAGACCGATGTTGTCGAGAACCGTCTGCAATTCCCCCCTGGGAATCTCCTGGTGCAGCGCGGCCTCGATTTCGTCGCAAAGGCGCGCTGTCTCTTCCACGCGCAGGCCGGGACGGGCGCGCACATGCAGGCGCAGCAGGCCGGCATCCACTTGCGGAAAGAAGTCCTGCCCCAGGAACATGAACAGCCCAAGCGAGAGCAGGCAAAAGACGAGGAAGCAAAGCACAAATACGCCACGATGCTCGAGGGTGGTTTCCAGCAACCGCTCGTAGGCCCGGCGAAAGTCTTCAAACCTACTCTCGAAGCCGCGCTGGAAGCGGCCCAGGAACGACTTGGGCGCTTCGGCGCGATGCTCGTGCCCGCGCATGATGAACATCACCAGCGTGGGGATGAGGGTTCGCGAGAGCAGATAGCTGGCCAGCATGGCGAAGCTCACAGCCTCCGCCAGAGGCACGAACAGGAATTTTGCCACGCCCGCGAGAAAGAACATGGGCACGAACACGATGCAGATGCTGAGCGTAGAGACGAAGGCAGGCACAGCGATCTGTTGCGCGCCGTCAAGGATGGCCTGCTTCATCTCCTTGCCCATGGCAAGGTTACGCTCGATGTTTTCGATCTCTACGGTGGCGTCATCAACCAGGATGCCGACGGCTAGCGCCAGACCTCCCAGGGTCATGATGTTAATGGTTTCGCCGAGGGCGCCCAGCATGATGATCGAGACAAAAATGGAAAGCGGAATCGAGATCAGGATGACAATGGTGGGCCGCCAATCGCCGAGGAAGACAAGAATCATCACGGCGGTTAGAGCCGCCGCGATCAGCCCCTCGCGCACCACACCATTGATCGACGCGCGTACAAACAGAGACTGGTCAAACAGCGAGGTCACCTTCAACTCCGGGGGCAGGGCCTGCGCCGCCTGCGTAACAATGTTCTTGATTCCGGCAACGATTTGCAGCGTTGAGGCATTGCCATTCTTGTAGATCGACATGAGCGCGCCGCGGTTACCATCCTGGCGCACGATGTTGGTCTGCGGCGCGAAACCGTCGCGGATGTGAGCGACGTCGCGCATGTAAAGCGTGGATCCGTTCGCGGTTTTGACCGGCAGGTCGTTCAGCTCCGCAATGGTCTGCGGCGTTCCATTCATCTCAATGTTGTATTCCAGAGGGCCGAGCTTGACCGTACCTGTGGGAAGAATGATGTTCTGCGCATTTACGGCGTTGACAATGTCAATCGGCGCGAGCCCGTAAGCCTGGAGCTTCGGCAAGTCTAAGTCCACCTGAATCTGGCGAATCTTGCCGCCGTAGGGATACGGCGTAGCGGCTCCGGGCACGGTAGCCAGAAAGTTGCGCAGGAAGTTCTGGCCAAGGTCGAAGAGTTGCTGCTCGGGCAGGGTCTTGCTGCTCAGCCCAAGCTGGATGATGGGCGTGGTCGAGGCGCTGTAGGAGATGATCAGAGGTGGCGTGGTGCCCGGAGGCATCCCGCGCACGGCGGTCTGACAGATGGCGGTGATTTGCGCAATCGCCCCCTGTATGTTTGTGCCGGGACGGAAAAACACCTTGATGATACCCAGGCCGTTTACCGACTGCGACTCCATGTGCTCGATATCGTTGACTGTGGTAGTGATGCCGCGCTCGGAGTTGGACACGATGCGGTCGGCCATGTCTTGCGGCGCCATGCCGGTATAGAACCAGACTACCGAAACCACTGGAATGTCGATATTGGGGAAGATGTCAACGGGAGTGCGGACAACGGTGGTAAAAAAAAGAATAATGATGACGATCGCCATCACGACGAAGGTGTAGGGACGCCTGAGCGCTAACGCAACTATCCACATCGGTTAGGAACCACTCCAGAGGTCGGACGAAACAAAGCAGGGTGTCGCTGCGCGGATGCGAAGCGAACCCCACGAACTTAAAATTTAGATTCGATACTAAGCGTATTGGATTCTAAAAGCCCATGTCGATTATATGGTAGGGTAAGGTTATGCGCCAGAAGTCTCCGGCTCCGGGAAAACGCGGCGGAGGCCGCCCCAAGCGCCCTCCCGGCCGCCCGCGCAGCGAACAGGCCCGCGTGGCCATCCTGCGCAGCGCGTTGAAACTTCTGGCAGAAAATGGCTTTTCCGATCTGACCATTGAAGCCGTGGCGGCCCGTGCCGGCGTCGGCAAGGCAACCGTCTACCGCTGGTGGCCCAATAAGGCCGCCCTAATCGCCGATGCGTTTGCCAGCAGTACCACGCGCAAACTACATTTCCCCGATACCGGCTCCGTCCGCACCGACATGAGCCAACAAATGCGCCAGGTCGTCAAGGTCTTTCGCAGCCGGCGCGGACGTATTGTCTCCGCCATTCTTGGCGGAGGCCAGAGCGACCACGACCTTATCGCCGCTTTCCGCGAACGCTTCCTGTGGCCGCGCCGCCGGGAGGCCTACGCCACGCTGCGTCGCGGGATCCTGCGCGGGGAACTGCGCAAAGACGTAGACATGGACCTGCTTCTTGATTCGCTGTATGGGCCGATTTACATGCGATTCCTGATACGCCATGACAAGTTGACCGGCGACTTTGTCGACCGGCTTTGCGAACTAGTTCTGGGAGGGGCTCATCCCTCCCGTAAACTTCGTGCGCATGGATGGCATTAGTTGCAGATTCGTCTTGCGCGTGGAATTGTTTTATTGCGGTATCCAACGCGCATGGGACGTGAAAAGGCCGTACACGAAGCAGATCTGGTAAGCGACGAAGAGGCCGAACCCCAGACTGAGCAGACCCGAAGCCAACGCCAGCCGGCGGGAGAACTTCTGACGAGCCTTTCCCACCAGGCGAAACGCGGAGGCCAGGCTCATGGTGATCAGCATCATGCCCGCAATCGTCCCCACGCCGAAAATCAGCAGGTAGGCAATTGCCCAATGTACGTTTCGGATCGTGGTCAACACCAGCAAGGCAACAGCGGCTGAACCGGCAAGTCCGTGCACCACACCGATCACGAACGGCCGGAGATATTGATACAGACTGACCGTTCCAAATACCCGATCCATCCAGGCCAACGGCGTGTGGTCGGGCGCGTGGGGATGGCCCTCGGGATCGTGAGCGTGAGGATGCTGATGGATGTAATCTCCGTGGCTGTGGGGATGGGAGTGTACGACTTTTTCTCCATCATGTGTGTGGATTGATTCAGCGGGCACGGAGCGCAGAAATCCGGCTACATTGAACAGGCCCAGAATAATCAGCATGACCGCTACCGACAGCTCCATGCTCAGCCCGATCCGCACGGGAATTACGAGATTGAAGAGAATGATTCCGGCACCCACCACGAAGATGGTGAGAGTGTGGCCAACCCCCCAAAAAGCCCCAATCAGGGCCGCCCGCATACTGTTGCGCTGATTCGTAACGATGGTTGTGACCGCAATGACGTGGTCGGGATCTGTGGCGTGCCGCATCCCCAAAAAGAATCCCACTGCGAGAATGGAGAGAAATCCGATCATGGGTTCCACTTTGAAGGTTCGTCGAAAAAACCATGGTAGCCCAGTTGCCGATGCTATGACTAATCCGGGCGGGACGGACTAGTGGATTTTCATCCCCTTTAGGCTTTTTGGGGACACGGAAAGCGACCCCTTGATCGACTATTTGAAGCTTACATTAACGTTTTTGTGGTACTTTCCTGAGGGTAGAAACGACTGGGGTTGTCGATGGCGTGACCACTTCTACCCGGGCAGCGACCGCCGCCCGACGCGCTGGTTATGTGGAGTAAGGCAACTGCAACACCTTAAGGGGGAACTATGACCTTGCACTTACGCTCACCCCGAACGAACCCACTCGCAAGCGGCATTGCGATCTTCATTCTTGCGTTGTTGCCGGTTTTCGCGCAGGTCGGTTCAGAACACACGCCACCCTGGACCTGGATGAATAGCAGCCTTTCTCCGGATGAACGGGCGGCTCTGGTGGTGAAGGAGATGACGCTCGATGAAAAGATCTCCCTTTTGCATGGTACCGGTATGAAGGACTTGAGTCCGATCAGCCCGTTGGCGGTGAATTCCAACGGCGGCGCTGGATACGTCGTTGGTATTCCACGGTTGGGGATTCCCGCCATCCAGATGTCGGACGCGGCTTACGGGGTGCGGGTCAGCGGAGAGAATGGCCGCTATTCCACGGCTTTGCCGGCGGATGTTGCAGGCGCTGCGAGTTGGGACCTGGATGCTGCCTATGAATACGGCGCACTGATTGCCCGCGAGCTGCGAGCACAGGGCTATAACATGTCCTTGGGCGGGGGTGTGAACCTAGCTCGCGAGCCTCGCAATGGGCGCACTTTCGAATACATGGGCGAGGACCCCATCTTGGCGGGGAAGATGGTCGGGCAGGTGATGAGGGGTGAGCAGGCCGGGCACGTGATTGGCGACATCAAGCACTACGCGGTGAACGATCAGGAGAGCGGGCGGAATGCGGTCAACGCCAACATTGACAAAAGGTCGATGAGAGAAAGCGATCTGCTGGCCTTCGAGATTGGCTTGCGCGAGTCCAACGCCGCCGCGGTGATGTGTTCCTACAACCGGGTGAACGGCGACTACGCCTGTGAAAATAAGTATCTGCTGACCGATGTCTTGAAGAAAGACTGGAACTTCAAGGGCTTTGTCGTGTCTGACTGGCAGGCGACGCACAGCGCTGCAAAGGCGTCCGCCGCCGGTTTGGACCATGAGGAGCCTGGTGAAATCTTCTATGGAGACGCCCTGAAGAAGGAAGTGGAGTCCGGCAAAGTTCCGATGGCTGAACTGGACGATCACGTTCACCGCATGCTGCGGTCGATGTTTGCCAGCGGCGTTATTGATGATCCACCGCAAAAAAGTGTGGTCGATGTGATGGGCGGTTTCGAGATCGCGCAGAAGATTGAGGAACAAAGCATTGTGCTGCTCCGAAACGAGCAGGCGCAGCTTCCGCTCGACGCCTCCAGGGTTGGCACCATTGCGGTGATTGGAGCGCACTCTGACGTCGGCATGATTTCGGGCGGAGGGTCCGCTCAGGTTGATCCTCCGGGAGGGAACGCGATCATGCCGCCGGGAAAAGGCAGAACCTTCTGGCAGGCGCACATTTGGTTTCCGACTTCACCCCTTAGAGCTATACGAGCCGAGGCGCCTCGAGCGAATGTTCAATACGACCCGGGTGCGGATCCCAGCGCAGCGGCTGCGTTGGCGAAGAAATCTGACGTGGCGATTGTGTTCGCCTACCAATGGGAGAGCGAGGGGATGGATCTCGACAGCCTGTCGCTTCCCGAGCACCAGGACGATCTGATTGCCAGGGTTGCGGCCGCAAATCCGCACACGATCGTCGTGCTCGAAACCGGTAGCCCCGTAACCATGCCCTGGGCCGATGAAGTGAGCGGCATTCTGGAAGCGTGGTACGGGGGCAGCAAGGGCGCCGATGCGGTCGCCCGCGTGCTTTTTGGTGAGGTGAACCCAAGCGGGAAACTGCCGATTACTTTTCCCAAGAGTGAGGCGGATCTGCCGCATCTTAGTATCGTTAAGCCTCCTTTTGAGTCCACAACCCATGGCGAACCCGATGCCTGGAAGACAATCGCGGCGGGTCTGCCGGCATTCCAAACAACCTATGACGAGGGCCTGAAGGTGGGATACAAGTGGTACGACGCCGAGCACAAACAGGTGTTGTTTCCCTTCGGCTACGGGCTCTCTTACACGACTTATAACTATTCCGATCTCAAAGTGACGCCGGGAAAGAGCGTCCAGATTAGCTTTAAAGTGACGAACAGCGGCAGTCGAACTGGGGCTGAGATTGCCGAGGTTTATGCGGCGCTACCGGAGAGCGCCGGGGAGCCGCCCAAACGACTGGTGGGCTGGAGTAAGGTCAAATTGAATGCGGGAGAAAGCAAAGAAGTGGCAATCGATGTCGATGCGGAATTCCTATCCATCTTCAACGTTGAGAAGGATGCATGGCAGATGGTTCCCGGAAGCTATACATTGATGGTCGGTGGTTCGTCGCGGAGTCTGCCGCTGAAAGAAACGGTCAACCTCGAATAACCCGCGATTTAGGTTGGGGTTGCGACTGGCGCCTCGGCGCGAATTTGAAACAATAAATAAGACCGACCACCAGCAACAGCGCGCCCCACCACACATTGGCGTGCAGGTTGTAAAGGACCACGCCTGGATTTTCTGGAGGATTTACCAGTTGGTAAATTCCGGCTGCGAGGATCAGCGCGCCATTTACTGCAAGTGAGACTCCGATGAAGAACCAGATAGAAATCATGGTGCGCGCCTCCGCTAGTTAACGAGTCTGCTTACCAGAAACTAATATTTAGCGTGAACAAAATGACAGCCACTACAGCCGCCCAGAAAAGTGGCTTCTTGTACAGAGCGACGTTCCCTACCGAGGGAACCTCGGTCAACCCGTAGACCAGGCCGGTCAATTCGCCGTCAGGGACGGGTTTCGTCGCCAGGCTCACCACCACAGTGACGACCACACAAGCTATAAAGGACCAGAGGGCCTGATACATATCCTGGGCCAGGGCTTTGGCGTGCGGCGAGAGCGCCACATACCGCAGCGCCGAAGGGTCGGCTTTTACCCAGGCCCACATGCTGATCGAAGAAAGCGTTCCGCACAGCAATCCCCAGAATCCGCCCGCGCCGGTGGCACGCCTCCACAGCATTCCGAGTATGACCGTACCGAACAGGGGAGCGATGAAGAAGCTGAAAAGCGCCTGCACGTAATCCATGATGCTGGCGAACTGCATCACAAGATACGCGGTGCCTACGCTGATTAGCACACCGATGATCGTGGTCCAACGCCCCATATTCACGTAATGATGGTCGCTACCCCTGCTGTTGATCAGCGGGCGGTAAATGTCATATGTCCAGACGGTGGTGAAGGCGCTCACATTTCCGGCCATGCCAGACATGAAGCCGGCAATCAGCGCCGTAACTCCCAGGCCAAGCAGGCCAGGTCCACAATAGCGAGCCAGCATGAGCGGGAGGACATCATTATAGCTGTGGCCTCCAGTGACCGCAGCCACCGACTCAGGGACCAGAGTCTCCGGCAGCACGGCCAAGCCCAGCAGGCCCGGAAGGATCACGATAAAGGGGACCATCATCTTGAATCCTGCGCCGATGATGGGTGCCATTTCCGCGCTGCGAATATCCTTCGCGGCCAGAATGCGCTGCACCACAAGAAAGTCCGTGGTCCAGTAGCCCATCGAGAGAATCGCAGCGAGTCCGAACACGATGCCGGTCCAATGGATTCCCATCGGATTGCCGGTGAAGGATCCCAAACCAGACCAGAGATGAACGTATTGTTCCGAGGTTCTTTGCGCAATTTGCAGCTTGAGGTTGGTCCAGCCGCCGGCTTCGTACAATCCGAGGATCGGAATCAGCAGAGCGCCCGCCCAGATGAGAAAGAACTGCAACACTTCATTAAAGATTGCCGAGCGCAGCCCGCCGAGCGTTACATAGATCGCCACCGTCAGAGATGAAACCCAGATACTGAAATTAATGTCCCAGCCGAGAACGATCTGCATGACCTTGGCCATGGCAAACATGTTGACGCCGCTCATGAGCACGGTCATGAAAGCGAAAGAGATTGCCGAGAGGGCGCGACTGGGCTCGCCGAAACGCAGCTTCAAGTATCCCGGCACCGAGTGGGTCTTGGAAATGTAGTAGAACGGCATCATGACCAGCGCCAGGAACAGCATCGCCGGAATGGCGCCGATCCAATACCAGTGCGTCGCCAGGATGCCGTATTGATAAGCAGAACCCGCCCAGCCCATCAATTCGAGCGCGCCGAGATTCGCGGAAAGGAAACTCAGACCGGCCACCCACGCCGTCATCTCGCGGCCCGCCATGAAGAAGTCTTCGCCCGTGTTCGCCCGGCCTTTTAAATACCAGCCGATCGAGATCACCAGCACAAAATAAAAAACCACGATGACGACATCGACAGGGGAAAGATGTACCAGGTTGGCGCAGCGGTCGCTAGCAATGTCGTCATTTCGGGTTGTTTCTCAGCTCTGTAGAATGCACGATCCGTACCTTAATTCAGGATGGACTTCATCGCGGGATAAACTCGGCGATACATCGCATACGCCTTCTCCATCGCCTTCGAGGCATCGGAATCCGGACGTGCGCACCCGGCAACGCGCACTACGGCTTCACAGGCGGAATCAACTGACGGCCACGCTTTGGCACCAACGCCCGCCAGAATTGCGGCTCCATAAGCTGCGCCTTCCTCCGCCTCGACGGTTTCGACTGGCTGCGCGTAGATGTCCGCTTGAATTTGCCGCCAGAGTGGCGATCTGGCGCCGCCACCGCCCAGGCGGATCGTCTTCACCGGAACTTTGATTTCTCGAAAAATTGTGAAAGTATCGCGCAGGCTGAAAGCGACCCCCTCCAGGATTGACCGAATGACATGTGCCCGCGTATGGGAAGCAGTCAACCCAACCAGCATCGCGCGCGCCGCCGGGTCGAGGTACGGAGTGCGCTCACCCATCAGATAAGGAGCCCAGAGCAGACCATCGCATCCGGCGGGCGCTTTCGCCGCCTCAGTGGTGAGTTCGTCATAGGACTCAGCATGATTCTCCGCGCCCACGCCGAACTGATCGCGGAACCAACGCAGCGAAAGGCCGGCAGCCTGGGTCACACCCATCACCAGCCAGCGCCCTGGGATCGCATGGCAAAAAGTGTGCAGGCGTCCGCCAGGGTCAAGCGACGGACTGTCCATAGCAGCGAGAACTACTCCCGAAGTTCCGATGGTGGCGCTCACTGCTCCCGGTGAAACTACTCCTATGCCAACCGAACCCGCCGCTTGATCTCCAGCGCCCGCAACGACTGGAGTTCCGCGTTGCAAGCCACTTGCGGTCGCGCCGGCAGTCGAGATTCGTCCACAGATTTTCGGCGACTCATACAGGACAGGAAGAAGCGACTCGTCCATTTGAACCTCCGCTAACATCTCCTTCG
This sequence comes from uncultured Acidobacteriaceae bacterium, assembly GCA_963842095.1. Classification (GTDB taxonomy): domain Bacteria; phylum Acidobacteriota; class Terriglobia; order Terriglobales; family Acidobacteriaceae; genus Sulfotelmatobacter. Next base: position 1,221,767 of record CAWJEY010000013.1, on the reverse strand, counting down.
ACCAGCGGCGGTGGGCCACGTCGAGCAGCAGAGTGCCTGAGGCATCCGCCACGTCGGTGGCGCGTTCGCCGGTCAACTGAAATCGCACGTAGTCTTTGGGCAGAAGCAGCGAGCGAACCCTGCTCCAGTTCTCAGGTTCGTTCTCGCGGACCCACAGGCACTTGGTCAGCGTGAAGTTGGTGAGTGCGGGATTGCACGTGAGCTGAATTAAGCGTTCCGCGCCGATTTGCGCGGTCAAGTTACGGCATTGCTTCTCCGTGCGGACATCACACCAGATCAACGCAGGCCTCACAACGCGGGCTCGCTCATCCAGCAGGACCGCGCCGTGCATTTGTCCAGACAAACCGACGCAAGTAATCTGATCGCCGCGCAGATGGCCTTGTGCCAGCGCCCTGGGCACGGCCACACCACAGGCGCGCCACCAATCAGAAGGGTCCTGCTCCGCCCAGCCGATTTGAGGCGAGGCGAAGGCCCTGTGCTCCTCCGTGGTGGAAGCAATCACCCGTCCCGCCTCGTCGATGACGAGCGCGCGTGTGCCTCCAGTACCTACGTCGATCCCAAGAAAATACATTCGCCAGTCGCTTGTGCAGCCGCCAATCAGCGGCCTTCGCCGGAAGGCGATGATACTACAAGGGCAGGAGCCGTCGCGGTCTGATACGCTGTGAGCGGCCGGCAAACCCGCTGAATGCCGCTATCGTACAAACACACGTCGAACGTAAAGAGGGAACAGGATGATGCTTTCAAATAGGGCCAGCTCCTGGTTTGCAATTCTCGCGGTTATAACTATGCTCACAGCAACCATGTCTGCGAAGACTCGCGTGGTTAAGCAAGCATTTGGACGCACGTCGGAAGGAACGCCCGTCGATCTCTACACGCTGGACGATGGCAAGATCGAAGCCCGCATCATGACCTACGGGGGGATCATCGCTTCCCTGCGTACCCCCGATCGAAATGGAAAGCTCGACGATATTGTTCTGGGTTGCGACTCGGTCGAGAAGTATGAGGCACAGACGGCGCATTTCGGAGGCATTGTCGGGCGCTACGCGAATCGTATTGCGCATGGCAGCTTCCAGCTCGGCGGTCACACCTACTCCATTCCAAAGAACGACGGCGACAACTCTCTTCACGGAGGAACCCGTGGCTTCGACAAGGTGGTGTGGCAGGGCAAAGAGATCGCAGACGGAGTTGAACTCACTTATGTAAGCAAGGACGGGGATCAAGGTTTTCCGGGCACGCTTACCACCACGGTGCGTTACATCTTGAATGGGAGCGCTCTGCGGATCGAGTATTCGGCGGCTACCGATAAAGATACCGTCGTCAACCTGACCAACCATTCCTATTTCAACCTTGCGGGCCAGGGGAAGGGAGACATTCTTGGAGATGTGTTAAAGATCGACGCCTCCCGCATGACGCCGGTGGATGCGACCCTTATCCCCACCGGAGACCTGAAGCCAGTGGAGGGTACGCCGTTCGACTTTCGCACGCCGCATGCGGTCGGAGAACGCATCAATGCGGACGATGTGCAGTTGCGCCTCGGTAGGGGCTACGACCACAACTTTGTTCTGGATCATCCGGCAGGCGAGTTAGCCGAGGCGGCCGAGGTTTATGAGCCGACTACCGGCCGGATTCTGCGTGTGCTCACCACTGAACCTGGATTGCAGTTTTATACGGGGAACTTCCTCGATGGATCGATCACTGGAAAAGAAGGCCGCGTGTACAACCGGAGATTTGCTCTTTGCCTGGAGACGCAGCATTTCCCGGATTCGCCTAACCACCCGAGCTTTCCCACGACGGAGTTGAAGCCGGGGCAGAACTTTCGCAGCGTGACGGTGTTCGAGTTCAGCACTGGTTCGCGTTGAGGCAAAAATAGCGTCGACATCAGAAACAACTGTCTGCGCGTTAGAACAATTGTTCTGTCTGAAGGCACGGCGCGAGACGGATCGTCGGTACCTGAATTCCTCGGCGGTAGTAAAATAACTGCCCATCGCGGTGCGATAAATTGCGGCAGCTTGAGCAGCGCTGGCAGACACATTCTCAACTTGGAGGCGGCAGTGGCACTTACGATCACAGGTCTTTCCAAGACTTATCCGAACGGGGTGAAGGCGCTCAAGAACCTTTCCCTGTCCATCGGCAACAGCATGTTTGGCTTGGTGGGGCCTAACGGCGCGGGCAAGAGTTCACTGATGCGCACCGTCGCGACCCTGCAAGACCCCGACTCCGGGTCGATCAATCTTGATGGCATCGACGTGCTGCGCCAGAAAGACGAGGTCCGCCGCATCCTTGGCTACTTGCCGCAGGAGTTTGGCGTCTATCCCAAGATTTCTGCGCTGGACATGCTTCACCACCTTGCCGTCATGAAGGGCATTACATCCGCGTCCCAGCGCAAGGAGACCATCGACGCGCTGCTGCAGCAGACCAATCTCTGGGACGTGCGTAAGAAAGCGCTCTCCACTTTTTCCGGCGGCATGAAGCAGCGCTTCGGCATTGCGCAGGCGCTGCTGGGCAATCCGCGGCTGATTATTGTCGACGAGCCGACCGCCGGTCTGGATCCTGCAGAACGCAATCGTTTCCTGAACCTGCTGTCTTCGTTGGGCAGCGACCGAACGGTCATCCTCTCGACCCACATTGTGGATGATGTTCGCCAGCTCTGCCCACGCATGGCGATCATTGCCGAGGGCGAGTTGCTGCTGGAAGGCGCGCCGAGCGACACCCTTGCCGCACTCAAAGGCAAGATCTGGTCGAAGGTGGTTGCTACCGACGACGAGCTGCGCACTTTGGAAACGCAGCTCCACGTCATCTCCACGCACCTCGTTGGCGGACAGCATGAGGTTCGCGTGTACGCTGACACTTCCCCGGGCGACGGTTTCGGCCCAGTCGATTCCGACCTTGAGGATGTTTATTTCCTCAACCTTTCGCAGCAAGCCAAGCAACAGCGACCGAACTAATACCTCGCATTTCGAGGAGGATCTGACATGGCACTCTTTTGGGAGTTCTTCACCTTCGAGCTGAAGTTCCGCTTCAAGAGCCTCTCGACCTACGTGTACTTTCTTCTTTGGTTCGCGTTTTCCTTCTTCTGTGTTGCCTCTGAAAGCTTCGGTCCCATCGGCGGGGGCAATGGCAAGATTCTCCTGAATTCCGCGTTCGCCAACACCCTCGATAATTTCCTCGCCTCGCTGTTCGGGACGATCGTCATTGCCGCCATCTTCGGCACTTCCATCCTCCGCGACTTCCAGCGCGATACCTATCAGATCCTTTTTACCCAGCCCATCTCGAAGTTCGCCTACCTTGGCGGGCGCTGGGCTGGCTCCTTCGTCACCACCGTATTCGCTTTCTCCGGCATGATGTTTGGCACCTTCCTCGGCACCTTCGCGCCTTGGGCGGACCACACTCGCATTGCTCCCAATCATCTGTGGACCTACCTCCAGCCCTTCCTCTCCATCCTGGTCGTGCAGATATTCTTCCTGGGATCTGCATTCTTTGCTGTCGGCGCTCTCTCCCGCAAAATCTTCGTCGTCTATCTGCAGGGCGTTGCCCTGTTCATGATCTACCTCATTGGCGCCACTGTCTTTACCGCCACTCGCTCTCTGGAACGTTTCTGGTCCGGCATTCTCGATCCCGTCGGCCTCATCTTGTTCAATGACGTCACCCGTTATTGGACCGTCATCGAAAAGAACACTCTGTTCATCACCTGGTCGCCCGCCCTCGTCAATGGCGTCTTCCTCTACAACCGTCTGTTCTGGATCGGCGTCGGCGTACTGTCGCTGGTCTCGGTCTGGGCGCTGTTTCCCATGTCCGTGGAGGCCCTCACTGCCCGCTCCCAGGGCCGCCGCGCTGCCAAGGCGAAGGAGCAGGAACTGGCGGAGGCTGTGCCCGTCCGCTCCCTCGTCACCGCTGGCCTTCCCCTCACCCATCAGGCCTTCACTTCCGGCACTACTTTTGCCCAATATCTCTCGCTGACCCGTCTCCGCTTGCGAAATATTCTGCGCGACGTAGTGTTTTGGGCCATCGTCGCCCTCATGATCGCGTTCGGGATCAACAACGGCTATTTCGCCGGCCGCGTCGCGGAACAGAATGTCTGGCCGGTCACCTACCTCATGGTCGGGGCCGTCGAAGGCAGCGCTTTGCTCTTCCTCTTCGTTGTTGCAGCCCTCTATGCCGCAGAACTTCTCTGGCGCGAACGTGACGCCCATTTCGACGGCATCCACGATGCATTACCCATGCGCGAGTCCACGGACTGGCTTTCCCGACTCACCGCCATCGTCGTCGTCGAGTTCATCCTTCTCGCCGTCGCTATGCTGATTGGCATCGTGATGCAGTCCATTGCCGGTTACTACCATTACGAGGTCCTACAGTACCTAAAGGAACTTTACGTCGTGACTTTTCCGCAGGTCCTCGGCTTCATTCTTCTCGCACTCTTCATCCAGACCCTGGTCTCAAACAAGTTTGTGGGCCACGCCATCGTCATTGGACTCTTCGTCCTGATGCCGATTCTCTACAGCTTTGGCTGGGAAAACACCCTCTACCTCATCGGCCAGACCCCCCCCTATACGTATTCCGATATGAACGGCTACGGCCATTTCGTTCCCGCTCTGTTCTGGTCGATTACCTACTGGCTAGCGATCATGGCGGTTCTGGGCGTAATCTCCGTCGCCCTGGCCCGGCGCGGAGCTGAGGACTCGCTGCGCATCCGCGCCCGCCAGGCCTTAAGACTGGCTCCCCGCCTCGCCCCAGTCGCGATCGTTTTCGCCATCATCGCCGCCGGCTCCGGATCGTGGTATTTCTACAACGCCCACGTGCTCAACGAGTACCTCGACTCCCAGGCGCGCCGCGACATTCAAGCCGACTACGAACGCAAGTTCAAACAGTATGAAAACCTGCTCCAGCCCAAAATCACCGCCGTCGATGCCACTATCAATATTTATCCTGACCGCCGCTCTTTCGACGGAAATATCCGCCTGACTCTCCAGAACAAGACCAACCAGGCGATTCCGCAGATTCATCTCACCGATCTTAGGCAGTCGGTCACGAACGTCCATTTCGACCGCCCGGTCCATCTTGTCAGCTCCGCACCGCGCAACCTCTATTCCATTTACGCTCTCGACCAGCCCCTGGCGCCCGGCGAAACCCTCACGATCACCTGCAACCTCAGCCACCAGACCCGCGGTTTCCGTGACGGCAACGAACCCCCGGAGTTCGCCTACAACGGCACGTTCTTCGACTCCGACTACACGCCTTACATCGGCTACAACAAGAACTTCGAGGTGGACGATCCACGCCGCCGCCGCGAAGAGCATCTTCCCGCTCTCGAAGAGATGGCACACCGCGGCGACCCTTCGCACTCCGTGAACCAAGTCTTCCTACAGGATTCCGACTGGATTACTTATCACACCGTCGTCAGCACTTCGCCGGACCAGATCGCCATCGCCCCCGGATACCTGCAGCGCGAATGGCAGGCCGATGGCCGCCACTTCTACGAATACAGCATGGGCTCCACGCACATCCTCGACTTCTTCTCCTACATCTCCGCCCGCTATCAGTCCCGGAAGGAGACCTACCACGGGCCCAACGGTGACGTCGCCCTTGAGGTTTACTACGACCCGGCGCACACCTACGACGTCGACGACATGCTCGCCAGCTCCCGCGCCGGCCTTGACTACTATCAACGCGTTTACAGCCCTTACCAGTTCACGCAATACCGCATCTTCGAGTTTCCGCGCTACCGCACCTTCGCCCAGTCTTTCCCCAATACCATCCCGTACTCGGAAGCCATCGGTTTTATCGAGCGGGTCATCAAGCCGACTGACATCGACTTCACCTACTTCGTGACCGCGCACGAACTGGGCCACCAATGGTGGGCCCACCAACTCATCGGCGCTGATGTGGAAGGGTCGAACATGATGGCGGAGAGCCTGGCGGAGTACTCCGCGCTCCAGGTGATGGCGCACAAGTACGGCCGCGATCTCATGCATCGCTACCTTCGCCACGAGCTCGATCAATACCTGCGCGGCCGCGCCGGCGAGGTTCGCCACGAGCCACCGCTCGCTCTGGTCCAGCGCGAGGACTACGTCTGGTACCAGAAGGGTGGACAGATCCTCTACACCCTCGCCGACTACATCGGCGAAGACAAACTCAATCTCGCGCTTCACAACTTCCTCATGCAGTACCGCTACGCCAACGCCAACAACCAGGTGGACGCTCATACCAGTCGCCCCTCCGGCACCCTCGACGATCCCTACCCCGATACCCGAATGCTGGTTGACGCCATCAAAGCCCAAACTCCTCCCGAGCTGCAGTACCTGGTGGACGATGGCTTCAACCGCATCGTTCTCTACGACGACAAGACCATCTCTGCCACGTCGCAGAAAATGCCCGACGGCAAATATAAGGTCACGCTCGATGTCGAGGCCCGTAAGGTGCAGGCCGATGGCAATGGTGCGGAAACTCCAATGCCGCTTGACGACTACATCGAGATCGGCGTCTTCAGCGGCAAGAAAGATGAGGAAAAGACTCTTTATCTCAAGAAGGAAAAGTTCACCGAGGGGCACAAGGCGTTCGTGATCACGGTCGACCAAGAGCCCACCCTGGCGGGCATTGATCCCTTCAATAAGCTGATTGACCGGAATGCCGATGACAACATGATCGAGGTAACCAAGCAATGAAGGGCAACTGACCAGGTGCCAGGGCCGGAATGAAGAGCGAAAGGAAAAGAGAAGCCGCGAGTATCCGTCGCGGCTTTCCCCTTTGATTCACAAGCAGGCACGTTACCCTGAATTCGACATGACGACTCTGCTGGCGTCACCTCCGCCGATAAGTTCAACTTCCCGACGCACGGCTAGAAGTTGATCTTCACCGTCAACTGGACCAACCGGGGCGAAGCGTCTCCCCCCAGGAACGATCCCAAAATACTGGTTGGCGTGTTTACCGTATCCAGTACATGGCCGAAGTTTCCGTTGTTGATATCGTTCACCGGACCCTCGAAGTTCGGATGGTTGAACAGGTTGAAGAACTGCGCCCCAATTCCAACCTTCGCCGATTCCGAGTGCGGGATCTTTGTATACTTCATGATCGTCATGTCCGTATCGAAGTAGCGAGGGCCGAAGAATTGGTTACGCCGTTGATTCATTCCCCCGGCATATCCCGGACCTGTACCGGTTGCGCCCGAGGTCAGATATCCGAGTTGGGCCTGCCCGATGCCGTAGGGACAACCAGTGGGACAACCGGCGGTGCCTACTGAAGCCGGATTGATGGCCTGACCTGCCGCGATGTCGGGGAATGCCGACGCCGAGAGGCAAGGCCCCGAAGTGACGCTGCTGGGACTGTTGCAGGACGGGGTTGAGGATCCGGCGAAGTTCGCAAAGGCCGCCGACCCGTAGCCAAAGCTGCTCAGAATACCGGATGCACCCCCGTCCACAACGGTATAGGGCAGACCACTGCGGGCGAAAAGCGTCCCCGAGAGTTGCCAGCCCTTCAAGAACTGCGTGGGGCCCTTGGGGATCTCGTAGACGTAATTCGCGCTCAGGTAGTGCCGCGTGTCGTAGTCCGCATTGCCGTAGTTGTATTGCCGGATGTTGCTATCGTTGATGGGGTTTTGTAAGCTGCCCACCCGGCCGATAGCGCCGTTGCCGGCGATGAACGGGTTGAAGCCGCCGTTGGAAACTTCATCCAGCGCGTGGCTGTAGGTGTAATTGACCTGCATCTGCAACCCGTGGCTGAAACGGTGCTGCGCCGTGAATGACAGGCCGTTGTAATTGGAAACTGCCGCGGTCTCGACTTGCGCCACGCTTGAGAAGCGCTGATCGGGCTGGTTTGTTGGCAACCCGATGAAGCCATTCGGGCAGGCGGCGGCAGGGCAGTAGGCGTTCACGTTGTTGAAAAATGCCGTTTCGTGATAGCCGTGATTGCCCACGTAGTTGACGGTGATCGAGGTATTGTTTCCAATCGCCTGCTGTGCCTCGAAGTTCCACTCCCAGTACTCAGGGGCCTTGATTGCGCTCACGTTATTGAATCCCGGGGTGGCAAAAACTCCACCCGCCGCGGCCGCGTCAGCTTGAATCTGCGCCAGGTTTTCCCCATTCTTGAATCCGTTTGTAAGGGCAGCGTTAGACACAGCAGCCGTCGTGAATATGTTGCTGCCATTCGCTACCTGCTGGGGCGATGTGTTGCCGAAAATAGCAAACGGGAACTGGTTATACACCGGGGTATTCTCAGATAGGGAGTCTGCAATCTGACCCGGGAATGTATCCATGAACAGGCCGACGCCGCCGCGGAACACCGTGTTCTTCAACATGGGCGGAGTCCAGGCGAATCCAAAGCGGGGCTGCCACGCGATTGTCGTAAACGACGGAATGGCCTGGCCGATGCCGGTCTGGATGGTCTGATTGTAAGGCGTGTTCACATCGTGGCTGATGCTATTGAAATTCCCCGCCAACCTCGCGAAGCAGTTCGTTGCGCAGGTGGGGATGGAATTGTGATCCGCACGCAATGCGAGCGTCAGCTTCAGGTTGCTCTTTACCTTCCACTCATCCTGCACGTACAAGCCCAGTTGGTAGAGCTTGATGTTTTGCTCAAGTGCCGTGGGGAAAGTCTGGTTATCCATCAGCGACACGCCGTCGTAAAAATTCGTCAAGCTGAGGGGAAGCGCAAGACCGCTGGTGAACGAGCCGTAGTCGTGATCGCTGACCAGGTTCCTGTGGAAGTACAGCCCAGCTTTCAGAGTATGGTTACTTCCCAGACTGTAGGAGTAATCGTCAACCACCTGATAGCCGGTAACGTTGCGTCCCTCCGGCCAGGCGAAGTCGTCGCCGCCCAGCCCTGTAAGGGAGCCATCGTTGACAATTACGGTAGTGGGCAGCGCGGCCAGGGAGGCTGCGAGATTGGCGGTGGTGAAGATCGCGCTGTAATACTGATCGGAAACGACCAGGTTGTTCGCCGCTTTTGCACCAAACGCGCGGTTCCAGCTCACCTGCCCTTGATATTCAGGCTGGGTGCTGACTGCGTTAAAGAGTGGGTTGATCTGGTCGGTGACCGTTGCCTGGACGCCCTTGTCTTCCTGCAAGCGCACAAACACTTTGTCATTATTAGTAACGTTGAAATCAAATCGGCCTGAGGTCAGATATTCGTGCGTGAAGTTAGCAGCCGTTCCGCGGTAGGAGTCTGCGCAGTCGGCCAAGCCGGGGCCAAATGTTGTGCCGTTGCCGAAGTTCGCTCCTTGTCCCACGCACCCGCTGGGATCTGCAGCATTAGGAACGCCCTTCACCGCGCGGGAGATGCCGTTGGCGTTGTTGTACAGACCAAACATCGTGTTGTAGAACTGCACTGACTGGGACAGGCCAGTGGCGTTCAAGTTGGCAATGACCGCAGCCTGAAACTGTGGGTCGGGGACCTGTACCTGCTGACTCGTCGGCAGGATCACCCGAAGGCCTTCGTAGTTCCAGAAGAAGAATGCCTTGTCCTTCTTGATCGGCCCGCCGAAAGACGCCGCATATTGGTTCGCGTTCACGAACGGACGCGGGCTATCGTTTCCAACGTTAAAGAAGTTGTTGGCGTTCATGGCCCGGCCGTCCCACCAGTAATTGGCGTTGCCGTGCCAGTTGTTCGAACCGGACTTGGTGATATAGTTCACGTTCGCGCCGGCAAAACCTCCGTACTGCCCGGAATAGCCGTTGGTCACGACCGTCGCTTCCTGAACTTCGTTGTTGCCCAGCAGCAGGTTCGTGGCACCCGAGTTGTTCACGTTCAGAAACGGATCGTTGTCATACATTCCGTTCAAGGTGAACAAGTTGGAACTCGCCGACACGCCGAAGCTCGAGAAATTTCCAAAGCCCATGCCGGTGTTCATCACCGATCCAGCGGCCGTCTGTGCCACAAAGCTCAGATCGTTGCCGGGGTTCGGCACCTCCGAAATTTCGCGTGCGTTGAAAGTCGTCGAAATCTCGGCGCTCTCCGTTTGCAGCAATGCAGCTTCGCTCGTGACTTCCACCGTGGTCCCGGCCGCGCCCACTTCCAGCTTCGTGTTGACGATCGAGGTCGCGCCCACGCTCACTGTAGTAACCAGAGTGGACGTCTTAAAGCTGGTGGCCGAAATTCTGATGGCATACGTTCCCGGCTCCAGCAGCGGAAACTGGTAGAAGCCTTGTCCGTTTGTCTTGGTTGAGCTGGTGAAGCCCTTTTCGGTGCTCTTCAGGTTTACCGTGATATCGGGCAGAACGGCGCCGGTGGGGTCGGTTACGGTCCCGCTGATCGCGCCGTTGGTCGTGCTCTGTGCCAGCAGCACGCCCGGCAGCAAAAGGGCCACAAGCGTCATCAGGACAAGCAGTTTGGTCGAGTTCAGTCGCATTGTTTTGTCTCCTTTACCGGCGCTGTTCGGTGCATTCGCCTCGCCACCTGTGACGGGATTCGTGGGCTGAGTTACCGTTCGACAGGGATAAGGTACGGTCGTACAACTGCGAACGGCGTGCAGACACGATTAGGATTTGTGTTGTTTCACTCTGACGGCGATGCTTCGCCGAAATGGCGCCGCATTTACGAGAAAAGGAATTTCCGGCGGCTGGATCTACGAAAAAAGAGAGCTGAGAAACCGGGAATGCCCACCTAGAGCTGGCTCACGTGGGGTTGAGCGAGATTTACGCGTACGGATTGCCGAATGCAGTTACTTCGCTTTTTCAGCTTCCAGTCGACGGATTGTCTGTCGGAGCCAGGCGCCGAGCGCCGCTTCAATCTCCTGTTGGGTGCCGGTGCGGTACAAAACCTCAAGCGTCTCGCCATTCGGCGACAGCGGGATGTGAATGCATGGAGTTTGTTCTTTGCGGGAGTCCTCTGGCACGAATTGCATTAGGAGACATTCGCTGCAGGGTTCGCGGTCCTTCGAGCTAAAGTTCATGCAAGTGGGAGAGTCCTCGAAAATAAACCGTGCCCGCCAGGCCTCGCGCGGCAACCGCCCGTAGCCCCCTTGCTCAAGAAACTCCAGTTCGAACTTCAGCACTTCTAGCAGATCGCGATTATCCCTTGGCATAAGCCCACCTTTACCATCACTCTAATCCCACGCGTAAGGCGATGCCGTGACGGACATCACAGTAGTACGGTGAGCGTCATCACGCAGCGTGGCTGCACCAGAACGACGGTAATATCCGCCCAGGCTCCTAGTTTCCGCCCATTATCACGGTCAGGATGGCCCATAAAGTTGTTCGAGGCCAGCAATTTTGTCTTTCCAGTGTTCATTTTCGGGAATTCCGTTACAGGCATCTGTGATGGTAGTCACAGCCCTGCTACGGACAAACAGTTCAATATTGCAACATATTTAGAGTATTCTCAGTGCAATGTCGAGCCTACACCAACTTGAATGGAGCTTGAAGATGAACAGAATCGTGAAGGTGTTTACAATCGCAACAGCATTTGCCCTTGTTCTCAGCATCTCTTTGTCGGCGCAAGCCCAAGACGCGGCGGCAACTTTCAAATCAAAATGTGCCGCCTGCCACGCTGCTGACGGGACCGGCTCACCGACGGGGAAGAAGATGGGCGCCCACGATTTCACGGCTGCCGACGTGCAGAAAATGTCGGATGCGGAACTCACCGACATCATCACCAACGGCAAGAACAAGATGCCAAAGTATGGGTCTCTGAAGCCAGAGGAGATTAAGGGACTCGTGGCGTATATCCGCACGCTAAAGAAGTAGTCAGGCCGTTCCTGTCATCAAGAATGATTGACGAGGTCTAGCGTGGTGGATCACCCGCCGCAACGGTTGGAGTGTGCCTGCGGAGCGGAGTACAGAATTAGGAAGGAGCAGCGGTTCCCATGAATCTGCGAGAACGCATCCGAGAGTGGACGCAGCCGATCTATTTTTTGGGGCAGAATTCCATCACCCTGACGGGTGCCGTGGTTACCACGAGCACGGCCCTGACCACCATCGCCTTCTGGTTCTACGACATCTTCCTGCCCGGTCCGCCGCATCCTTATATTGGCCTTCTCGTTTTTTTGATTCTCCCAGGAATTTTTGTGCTCGGCCTGATGCTGATTCCTCTCGGTATCTGGCTCCGGCGGCGAAGTCTGACCGGTAGCGGGACACTGCCAGGAGTTTATCCAGCCGTAGATCTGGGCCTGCCCGTCGTACGGCGCACCTTGGAGTGGGTGGGGCTGGCGACCGTGCTGAACCTTCTCATTATTGGGACGGCATCGTACCGCGGAGTGCAGTTCATGGATTCGACAAGTTTCTGCGGAACAACTTGTCACACCGTGATGGCGCCCGAATATGCGGCCTATCAGAATTCTCCGCACTCCCGTGTGGAATGCGTCGATTGCCATATCGGGCCCGGCGCCGGGTGGTTTGTGCGGTCGAAGCTCTCCGGCCTGCGGCAGGTCTTCGCGGTGACCTTCCACACTTACTCGCGTCCCATTCCTTCGCCGGTGAAGTATCTGCGTCCGGCGCGTGAAACCTGCGAGCAGTGTCACTGGCCGCAGCGCTTTACTGGCGACAAGTTCCTGGTGAACACCAGCTACAAAGACGACGAGAAAAACACACCGCAAACCGACGTGTTGCTGCTGAAAGTGGGCGGACGCACTTATCAGGGGTCCGTCGGCATCCACGGCCGCCACCTCGCCGACTCGACGCGGATTCGCTACATTTCAACTGACCCCGAGCGGCAGACCATCCCTGTCGTGTATTACACAGACGATCAGGGTAAGACCACCGAATTCATTTCCACCGACGCCAAGCCCACCCAGCAGCAATTAGACAAGGGAGAACATCGCACCATGGATTGCGTGGACTGCCACAACCGGCCCACGCATGCCTTTGACTTGCCCGAAAACGCCGTCGATAAGCAAATGTCGCTGGGGCACATCAGCCCAGAGCTTCCCTTCATCCGGAAAAAGGCGGTCGAGCTTCTCAAGGTGGAGTATCCCGCCCGCGATGTGGCAAAGGAGCGCATCACGGACGAACTCAATAAGTTTTATCGCAGCAACTACCCGCAGATTTATGAGACCCGGCGCGCCCTGGTGCAGCAGGCGGGCGATGAGGTGGCGGCGATCTACCTTCGCAACGTCTTTCCGGACATGCGTATGACCTGGGGAGTTCACCCGAACAATCTTGGGCACAACGATTCACCAGGCTGTTTCCGGTGCCACGATGGCAGCCATACCAGCGCCGATGGCCGGACTATCACCAACGATTGCAGTGCATGCCACAACCTGCTGGCGGTTGGAGAACAAAACCCGAAAGTGCTCACGGATCTTGGCATGAAGTAAGTACTGGCGAGGCAGATATGGCTGAAGCAAAAGTGGCGCGAAGGAAGAAGAAGTGGGGCGCTGGTCTGGGAATCGCACTGGCGCCGCTGCTTGCCATAGTTTGCTCTTTCCTGTTTCCGGGAAACTCCGCCCACGCGGCGCAGAACAAGGGCGATCAGCCCGGGGCGGAATGTCTGGCGTGCCACGGCGACAAGAGCATGAGCACCACGCGAGCCGGCAGAACGGTTTCGCTGTATGTGGATGGGAAGAAATTTACGACTTCCGTACATGGCAGTTTCGGGTGTACGGGCTGCCACGCTGACCTGGAAGGAAAGGACCTTCCGCACGACACGCCGGCCCCGGTAAAGTGCGGAACCTGCCACTCGAGTGAGCAGGAACTGTATGCCCGGTCGCTCCACGGAAAGGCGATTGCGCGCGGCGATCCGCTAGCGCCCCGCTGTGTGAGTTGTCACGGCAACCACGACATCTATCCGGTAAAGGACGCGCGGTCAGCGGTGGCGCCACTGAAAGTGCCCTTCGTTTGTGGCCAGTGCCATCGCGAAGGAACTCCGGTTTCGCGCAATCGCACCATTGCCCAGGACAATATTCTGGAGAACTACTCCGAGAGCATCCACGGAGAGGCGCTGCTGAAGAAGGGACTGGCGGTGGCCCCGAACTGCGCTACTTGCCACACTGCGCACTCAATATTGCCGCATACTGACGCCGCTTCCTCGATCAATCGCCGGAACATTGCCGCTACCTGCACGAAATGCCACTCGCAGATCGAAACCGTCCACCGCAAGATCATTCGTGGAGAGCTGTGGGAAAAACAGGCCAACGTCCTGCCGGCCTGCATCGACTGCCATCAGCCCCATAAGATCCGCAATGTATTTTATGAGTTGGGTATGGCCAACGCGGACTGCATGCGTTGCCACGCGGACCAGAAACTAAGGCGCGCACGCGACGGGCAATCCATGTTCGTCAACGCCGACCAGGTGGGCCATTCGCGCCACAGCAAGATTGCCTGTAGCCAGTGCCACTCGGAGGTGAACGCCTCCCGGGTGCGCCCCTGCGAAACCATCACCCGCGGGGTGGACTGCACTTCCTGCCACGATGAAATCGGCAAGCTGTACGTTACGAGCATCCACGGACAGCTGAATGGCAAGAATGATCCGAATGCCCCGACCTGCAAGGAATGCCACGGCACGCATGGAGTCCTTGGCAAGCAAGACCCTCAGTCGTCGACTTTTGCGGTCAATGTTCCAGGACTTTGCGCGCGCTGTCACCGTGAAGGCCAGAAGGCTGCCGTACGCTACACCGGTACGCAGCACGAAATCATTTCGAACTATACCGAGAGCATTCACGGCACCCTGCTGAAGAACGGCCTGACGGTCACGGCGACTTGCACCAGTTGTCATACCGCTCACCACATCCTTCCCCGAACCGATCAGGCATCGAGCGTTAACGCAAACAACGTGCCGACCACGTGCGGCCAGTGCCACCACGGCATCGAGGAGCAGTTTGAGAACAGCATCCATTCCAAGAAAGTGAGCGGATACGGCAAGCCACTTCCAGTTTGCAACGATTGCCACACCGCTCATTCCATCCACCGGACCGATGAGAACAGCTTCCGTCTGAATGTGATGGCCACGTGCGGACGCTGCCACGAGAAGATTGCTGAGACCTATTTTGAAACCTATCACGGCAAGGTCTCGCGGCTTGGGTACACCAAAGCCGCCAAGTGTTATGACTGCCACGGAGCGCACGACGTGCTCAGGGTTGAGGATCCACGCTCGCACCTGAGCCGGGCAAACGTGGCCGCCACCTGCCAGAAGTGCCATGAGGGCGCTACCCGCCGTTTCGCCGGTTACCTGACGCACGCTACCCACCACGACCCCAAGAAGTATCCGTTTGTGTTCTACACCTTCTGGGGCATGACCGGGCTGCTCCTGGGGACATTCGTGGTCGGGGGCATCCATACGCTGCTTTGGCTACCCCGTGCCTTCCAGATGCGCCGCGAGTTGCGCGACGCGGAAGAGAAAGCCGCTGCGGAGATTGGGAAGAAGGAGGATACCGATGCCTAGCGGCGAATCTTTAGAAAACGCGCCGGCAAGAAGTAGACCGATGCCGAAGAGCGAAGTTGCCGAACGCCAGTTCGTCCGGTTCACCCGGCTGCAGCGCATCCTGCACATCTGCATGATCGTCAGCTTCATTACTCTGGCGCTGACGGGGTTAACCTTGAAGTTCTCCTACACAAAATGGGCCGCCCTGCTTTCTCACTTGCTCGGTGGATTCGAGAGTGCAGGCTTCATTCACCGCAGCGCGGCCGTCGTCATGTTCGGAGTTTTCATTACTCATCTGGTGGACCTATACCGGATGAAGAAGAAAGAGTACGGTACGTGGCGCGCCCTGGTGCTCGGACCGGGCAGCATGGTGCCCAATAGAAGAGACTTGACTGAGTTTATAGCCACGCTGAAGTGGTTTATCGGTTTGGGTCAGCGGCCTGCCTACGGCCGCTGGACGTATTGGGAGAAGTTCGACTATTTTGCGGTGTTTTGGGGAATCGCGGTGATCGGATCTACCGGCCTCTCGTTGTGGTTTCCGGTGTTCTTCACGCGCTTCATACCGGGGTCGTTCCTCAACGTGGCAACCATCATTCACAGCGACGAGGCGCTTCTCGCCACGGGCTTTATCTTTACTGTGCATTTCTTCAATACCCACCTGCGGCCCGAAAAGTTTCCCATGGACATAACGGTATTTACTGGGCGAATGCCGCTGGAAGAGTTGATGCGGGACAAACCCAGAGAGTACGAAGCGTTGGTTGCCCGCGGAAAGCTCGAGGAACGGATGGAGGGTGCTTATCCGCCGATCGTGACCCGTACGATTCGAGCCTTCGCCTGGGTGGCGCTGGGGTTAGGATTCGGCATTGTGTTGTGGATCATCTATGCGGTGCTGTTTGCCTACCGCTAGAGCCGGTTTTGCTTTTGAATTGGGAAGAGGGATGTAGGAATGCTTGCGACTCGGATTGCTTTGGTTGGCGTGACTTTGACGTTGGCCTCGACACTGGCTCTCGCCTCTCCTGCGGGCGACCAGGACTGTCTCGCCTGCCATGGCCAGGCGGGCATGAAGTCCGACGCGGGGAAGAGCATTTCAATCGACCCAGCCAAGCATGCCGCTAGCGCCCATGCGGTTCTAGGCTGCAAAGACTGTCACACTGACATTAAAGATTTTCCGCATCCCGCCAAAGTTGCCAGAGTGCAATGCGCCACCTGCCATGCCGACGAGGCCAAGGCCTTTCCCGCCAGCGCCCACTCCGTCCTCGGCGAATCCGCATGCGCTTCGTGTCACGGCAGCGTGCACGAGGTGACCACGGCGGAAAAGCTGATGCCCCTAAAATGTGCGGAGTGTCATGACGGGGAAGTGAAGGCGCTTGCATCCAGCATCCACGGTCAGGAGGCGAAAAGCGGCGACCTCGACGCGCCCAAATGCGTGTCCTGTCACGGGCCCATCCACGCCGTGAGAAGCTCCAGCGATGAGGAATCAACCATTGCCCGCAAGAACATGGCCGATACTTGCGCAAAGTGCCACAGCGATTCCGGGTTTCTGTCGCGGCACAAAATTCCGGTGGCCCATCCCGTGGATTCCTACAAGCAGAGCGTTCACGCCCGCGCGGTCGCGGTCGGCAAGGAAGCGGCGACGTGTTCCAGTTGCCATGGCACACACGATATCTATCCCGCGACCGATGCGCGATCCCGAGTCAACCACTGGAGGGTGCCGGGAACCTGCGCGCAATGCCACAACGAGATCGCTCGCGAGTTTAACGAGAGTGTGCACGGGCAAGCCGTCAAGGAGGGTGTGCGGGATGCGCCGGTTTGCATCGATTGCCACGGCGAGCACCTGATTACGGACCCGAAGAGCGCGGGATCTCCCTTGAGTGCCGAGAATGTTTCCGCGCAAACTTGCGGCCGTTGCCATGGCGATTCCCGCCTGGCGCTGCGCTATGATTTGCCGATCGACCGCCTTCCGTCCTATGCCGACAGCTATCACGGGCTGGCCCTCAAAGAAGGGAAAGTGACGGCGGCGAACTGCGCATCGTGCCATGGAGTACACTCCATTCTCCCTTCAAGCGACCCGCGCTCGACCGTCAACGCCGCCAACCTCCGAAGAACGTGCGGGCAATGTCATAAGGGGGTGGACGACGGCAGGTTCGCGATCGGGCCGGTGCACGTGCAAACCTCGACGGGAGCCGCGCATCCGGTCGTAAAGTGGATCCGCTGGACGTATTGGACGCTAATCCCGATGACACTGGGATTCATGATCCTGCACAATCTGTTGGATTTTCTGGCGAAGCTTATTCGCCGGCGACCACAGCACGTAAGCGGGGCAAGGGTAACCCGCATGAATCGGAACTTCCGCATTGCGCACTGGGGCGTGATCCTCAGCTTCCCCACCCTTGTGATCACGGGGTTTGCCCTGAAGTATCCGGACGCATGGTGGGCGCGTCCGCTGTTGCTCTGGGAAAGCCACTTCGGGTTCCGCGGCGCGGTGCACCGCAGCGCGGCCGTTATACTGGTCGCGTCGACGCTCTATCACGTGATTCACCTCGCCGTAAACAAGCGGGACCGCATCTTCCTCTGGGCAATGATGCCACAAGTCAAAGACGCAACGGACATTGTGCAAGTCTTCGCCTACAATCTGGGACTCACTAAGATTGAACCGAAGTTCGCGAAATTCAACTACGCCGAGAAGCTGGAATACCTGGCGTTCATGTGGGGGACGCTGGTGATGGCGGTCTCCGGCTTCTTATTGTGGTTCAATAATTTCACGCTGCGCCATTTCCCCAAGTGGGTGTCGGATGCAGCCACGGCAGTCCATTATTACGAGGCGATTCTCGCAACCTTCGCCATCCTGATCTGGCACTCCTACATGGTGGTCTTCGATCCGCTCGTCTACCCCATGGATACGGCGTGGCTCAACGGTAAAGTCCCTGCCGACCATTACCGCCATTCCCGCCCCGAATATTACCGCGCACTGGAACGCGCTCACCTGATCGAGCTGCCGACGGATCCTGCTGATTACCGGGATGTGCACGGCACCGGCGATACTGCAGGCGACAAGACGCATGTAAAGGATTAGGAGCCTGTAACCTGGCAGTCGCAGAAACTAGCTGGGTCTGATCAGTTGCCCCGCCGCCGTGTTGCTAGCCCGCGGAGAACCACTGGGCGATTTGGCTGGCTTCCCTGTGCTTGTGATCTGGAAAGCCGGGAGCGGGACACCGTTGTCCGTGTTTACGTTGCCCTCAGTGAAGGTGAGATCTTCCCTGCCCTTCCTTAGCATTTCCTTGGACACGGCCTTGTACGCTGCAGAGATATCGCTGGCTTCAATTTTCCCGCTGGGACCCACTCTCACCGCTGCCACGCCGAACGGTACATCCCCGTCAAAGTAAACACAAATAGTGGTGTCCTTGCTGCTGGAGAACAAGCAGCCCGCGCTGCGGCCCGGCTTCGCCTCCTGCACTTTCAGGAATGGGCCCAGATCGCCATCTTTCAAGGCTTCTTTCCAATCTTTGTCGCTGATGTAAATTGCAAGGAAGCCGTTCAAAGATTGGCTTTGCACATTGCCGGCCACATCCGCGGTGGTCTTCAGGAAGAACAGCGGCGGTTTCTTTTCGGCACTGGGCTGATTCTGAGCCACGGTCAACACAGCCGACATCGCCAGCACGACGGGCAGAAACATTTTTGATTTCATATCAGCAATATACCGCAAGTGTGAATCGGACTGGTCGCGTTGATCGCGCTGGTCTGAGCGGGAAACTATATTGCCTGAACCGAACACGGGCACACAACAAAACAAATGGGCCAGTCCGGGACTGGCCCATGAGGGGAGGCTGCCTTCTTCTACGCTGTGATGAGGGATTCCAAGGCAAGGCGGTTGGGGATCACTAAAGTCGAGCCGCTCTGCTGGATCAGCCGTTGTTTCTTGAAACCCGCGAACAGCCGGCTAACGGTCTCTCGCGAGGTCCCAATCATCTGCCCGATCTCTTCGTGCGTCAGCGCCAGCTTCATTTGGCTGGGGTTCTTGGCTGCGGTGTTCTGATCAAGCCATCCCACCATCAGCCGCGCCAGTTTTTCGCTGGCCGAGTCAGAAAGAATGAGGTCACGGATCTCACGGCAGGTGGAGGCATAATCTGCGCTGATGTGCTGCGTGACCCACACGGCGAGTTCGCCGTGAAGACGCATGAGGCGCAGCAAATCGCATTGTCTCAGGAAGCTGATCTCGCTTGGCTCCTGGATCTCCGCCGTCGCTTCATAAGTGCGTCCGGAAACCACAGAAGCCACTCCCAAGGGGCACCCCGGCTCGACCATTCGCAGAATCAGTGTTCTGCCGTCGCTGCCACAAATTGAAAGTTTCACCCGGCCGCGGCGCACGATGAACACTCCCCGCGGAGCTTGCCCTTCGGCGAACAGGACGGCACCCGTGGGGTAGGTAGTGGTGATGGCTTCTTGCTCCAAGGCCTCGGCTACGGCTGGAGGAAGATCGCAAAAGGTTTTATCGGCTGCAACTCTCTGGATGTTGTTTACGATATGTGTGGCCATGTTGCCTCCCGTCTCACAGCTCTACATTGGCAAGTCCCTCGCCACTCCCGTCCAAGTCGGAGTAGAAGCCCTGCGCCAAATCTAACCTTAACAAACTAAATGGCTTAGCAACCATTCACCGGATGGAGGCATGCCTGCGGTCTTGCCCCGTGACGTGCCGAAGTGCGTGCTTTCCCTCAGCATTGTGTGATCTCCATCACCGATCGGCTGGTTGCAGGGCACGAAGGCTTGGTCGGGTGGGGAAATCTGCTCTGCCTTACCCCAAGGTCGCATGGATCGTATTCAGCAGAGCTGTCCGGTTAAACGGCTTTTCGAGGAGGGTCACGCCGGGCTTCAATACCTCGCGATTCGCCATCAGTTCGCCGGTGTAGCCGGACATGTATACGACTTTCAGGGTGGGGTGAGAGGCGCTCAGGCGCTCGGCTAACTCCGGACCGCTCATGCGCCGCATCACCACGTCAGTCAGCAACAGATCAATCGGATCGGGATGAGACTCCACCCATTCGAGCGCGGACTTCCCGTCATCCGCCTCGACTACCGTATAGCCGTGTTCCTGAAGAAGTTGTCGAGTCAAGCTGCGCATGATTTCATCGTCTTCTGCCAGAAGAATCGTGGTGCCCTGCCGTTTCGGACTGACGGTCTCCGCTTCGGGCTGGGTTGCGAGCCCGATCTTGTGTTCCGCGCTCGGAAGATAGATCTTGAACGTGGTCCCTTGTCCTAGTTCGCTATAAACCAGGATCTGTCCTGCGCTCTGCTTGACGATGCCATACACCGTGGCCAGACCCAAGCCAGTTCCTTTGCCCGCCTCTTTCGTGGTGAAGAAGGGCTCGAAGATGCGCGAAAGGGTAGCCTCATCCATGCCGCTGCCGGTATCACTCACCGCGAGTAGCACGTATTTTCCCGCTGCCACGGCCTGATGCTGCTCGGCAAAGTCCTCGTCAAATTTCACCGTGCCGGTCTCGAGAATAAACTTGCCGCCACGCGGCATGGCGTCGCGCGCGTTCACCGCCAGGTTGACCACGATCTGGTCGATCTGGCCAGGATCTGCCTCGATCACAGCCGCGGGTGATCTGGGGACAATCAGGATCTCAACGTCGTCTCCCAGCAGCGGGCGCAGGAGCTTGCTGATTTCCCGCAAGCGCTCGTTCAAATCGAGGATGCGGGGCTGGATGGCTGAGGTCCGGCTGAAGGCCAGCATTTGCCTGGTCAACGCCGTGCCCCGATCGATAGCCTTCTTGATGTTCTCGACGTAGACTGAAGTTTCGGCGGCGGGATCGAGGCGGTCGCGCAGGAATTCCGCGCAGGCGTTGACGATTCCGAGAATGTTGTTAAAGTCGTGCGCTACGCCTCCGGCGAGGCGGCCAATCGCCTCCATCTTCTGGGATTGGCGAAGCTGGTTCTCAGCCCGTTTCTGGTTCGTGATGTCGCGTGCGATGGCGGACGCTCCTATGACCTCGCCAATGGCATTGCGCAAAGGCGACACGGAAACGGAGACGTCCAGACGGCGTCCGTCTTTGGTCACCCGTACAGATTCGTAGTGCTCGATGCCTTCTCCGTCGACGACTGTTTTGAGGATCTCTGGGATTTCGTCCAGATGGTCCGCAGGAGTCAGCATGCTTATGTTCTTGCCGATAACCTCTTCTGGCGCGTACCCATAGATACGCTCGGCTCCTTTGTTCCAACTGGTAATGGTTCCATTTAGGTCTTTACTGAGAATCGCGTCTTCTGAGGAATCAATAATCGAGGCCAGCCTCGACCGGTATTCTCCGAGTTGCTCGACTGTTCTCTGATACAGTTCTTCATTGGCCCGGCGCAGCTCGGCTTCAATTCTCTTGCGATCGCCGATGTCGCGGATCGCGCTCAGCACGAACGATCCCTTCTCTGTGGAGACCGGACTGAGACTGATCTCCACCGGGAATTCGGAACCGTTGCGCCGTCGACCGTACAGGTCCAGTTCCGCGCCCATGCGCCGCGTCTTCGGGGTTCGCGCGAAGCTTTCGCGGTGATGGTGGTGTTGGTCGCGATAGCTTTCCGGTACCAGCATCTCGACCTTCTGGCCGATCAATTCGTCGCGCTCGTAGCCAAATAGCGCTTGTACTTGGGAATTGACTTGCGCGATGGTCCCGCTGAGGTCGACGGCGATGATGGCATCCGGCAGGGACTCCAACAGATCGGTGGAAAGCAGAACGTCAGCCATGGTGATGACCGACACTGAGGGAACCGGATTGCCGAAATCGGAGGGAGGTGGCACCATACACATCTCCGTGGTACAAACTGTCGGTACTTAAATCTAGCCCGAACCTGCCGCTCTGTAAAGGAGCGGGAGGAGGGGTGTAAACTGGAACGGAAAAGGAGCCTGAGGATGAAGGGCAACGCTAAAGTAATCAAAGAGTTGAACGATGCTCTGAGGGAAGAATTAACCGCCATTAACCAGTATTTTCTGCATGCGGAAATGTGCGAAAACTGGGGCTACAAGAAGCTGGCCGACTACATCAAGAAGCAATCGATCGATGAGATGAAGCACGCCGAAGTGCTGATCGAGAGAATCCTCTTTCTGGATGGAACCCCTTCCATGGAGCCTTTAAAGCTCACGGTCGGCGGCACCGTGCGCCACATGATTGAGGGCGACCTGGCGCTCGAACTCGGGGCGGTGAAGCAATACAACGCCGCAGTGCAGATTGCGACCCAGGAGAAAGACAACGGAAGCCGCGATCTGCTGGTAAAACTGCTCAAGGACGAAGAAGAGCACGTGGACTGGCTGGAAGCGCAACTGCACCAGATCAAAGAGGTCGGCTATGAGCGCTATCTTTCTCTACAGTCGTAATCACTTGGCTTGAACCGTTTTTGATCAGCTCAAACCTTTCCTGCCCAAGGGCCGGCTTGCTTTCCCCGCGACAGACTACTGAAGATGCCCGCTGAGATCCACGGAGATCGACCGACCAGCAAAACGCCCTCCGCTTCCGGAGTTCGCTCGGATGCGGGCGCAAGCGTACCCCAACTCACTCTTCAACAGAAAGAGCGCCGTCGTGCTCTGGTTGTGCCCCGCGAGCATGGGGCATGGGGGATGTTGCTGGTCCCACTGGTAACGGGAGCCGCGGTCGGCCTGTTGGCTGGAGGACGCGTTGCGCCAGTTCTTTTGCTGACGTCGGCAGTGCTGGCGCTTTTTTGGCTGAGAACGCCCGTCGAAAGTTGGCTGGGCACGGGGATTATGCGTGTCCAAAACAGACAGGAGCGCCAACTGGTTTGGGCTGTCATTCTACCGCTGGCCACGATCGCCATCGTCACTTTGGTCGCTCTTTTCTGGCAGGGAAGGAACGGCCAGCTACTATGGCTCGGCATAGTTGCCGGAGTTGCGTTTGCAGTGCAGGTGCTCCTGAAGAAAATTGGCCGCGCTGCAAGGATGGCATCGGAGATGGCCGGCGCTCTGGTGCTCACCTCGACCGCACCCGCCGCATACTGTGTGGCCACGGGACGGCTCGATGCGAGAACCTGGGCACTGTGGCTGGTCAACTGGCTTTTCGCCGCCGACCAGGTGCACTTCGTGTGGCTCAGAATCCGCGGCGCGAGAGCCGAAGGCCTGGGTCAGAAATTAACGGCGGGATGGAGCTTCCTGGCGGGAAACATCTTCCTCTGCGGAATGCTGGCACTTGCCTGCCATTTCAACTGGCTCCCGCGACTTGCGTTGATCGCATTCGCGCCCGTCTTGTTGCGTGGCCTCACGTGGTTCGCGAAAAAGCCTGGCCCAATCGTGGTCCGCCAATTAGGCTGGACGGAAATGGCTCACGCCGTTATCTTCGCGATTCTCCTCATCGCCGGCTTTACGTTCGCGCGATAGATCGCGACCGCTGGATTCCTCCCCGAAGCCGAATGATCGCTGGAGGGTGTGACAAACTGCACTGCACTGGCAGTCAATTATCACTGCTGAATAAATCCGATTATGCTAAGGTGCGATTGGCCCGAGCTCCCGGCGTCCGGGAAGCACCTAAAGCCTCGTTAGACCGAGGGCCCCCGCCTAGAACCAGTTGTTTATCCTCACAACAAAAAGGAGCATCCCATGTTTGCACGTATTCTTGATTGCGAAGTGAAGTTGGAGAAGAAAGAGGAGTTCGTGAAGGTTCTAAAGAACGAAGTCCTCCCCATCCTCAAGAAGCAGACGGGCTTCCTGGAGATTCTGCCCTTTTTCCCCGAGAAGATGAAAGAGGAGAAGGTGATCACCATCAGCCTCTGGACCACCAAGGCAGACGCCGAGCGCTATGAGAGAGAGTTCTATCCCAAGGTCTTCAACATCCTGAAACCATTTCTGACCACGCCGGTCAATGTGAACTATCACAAACTCGAGACCACACTCTGCGAGCACTTCGTCGCGGCGCTGGTCGCCTGAGACAATGAACACCGAGACGAACCCCGGGGCAGGGCCCCGGGTTTTTTTTGCAGGCCCGCTGCTGCTTTGTACAAGAGGGATTTCCAGTGGTGAATGTAGTGGATCGGTTCAACATTCTTCTTCCAATGTAAATTTATCTTCTTCAAATGGAATGACTTCCTGAATCGCCGCCTTCTGTGACCATGTTCTATTGCACCAGGGGGCGCGATCAGGTGTGGGTGACCGCGCACGGGAGGCCTCGGGCAAGGCCGTGGCCTGCGCTGGGACCTGCCGGAAGTGCGGGCCAGCCAGGAAGGCCGGATTTGGCGGATGCGTGGTATGCGGTCGCGACTGACTATAATTTCACTGGGGTGTACGAGGGTATTCGGAACAAAAGACCTGATTCCCAGTGAGGAGAGCAGCCATGTCTGTATACAAACGGTGTTTTTTCACAATGCTGGCCGCGATTATTGCTTTTGTTGCAGTCGGAAGGTTAAACGTTCAAACCGAGGGGTTTGATGTACCGACGCCGAATTCGCGGCCGCACGATTCGGCGCTTGCCCCCGAGGGGTTGCTCTGGCACATGGGCCCGCCGGCGAATAGGCTGGGCCGATCGGACTGGGATAAGGCATTCCGCGCGAAAAACGAAATCCGGCCGGCCGTTTTTCTTCCAGTCCAATTCAACAACGCCAAGGACCTGGATGCCGGAAAGTTGCTGGTGGCCAGCAGAAGGCTCGCCGATCCGCATTTCGCTAAGACGGTAGTCCTACTGACTCATTACGATGCCAAGGGTGTGGTCGGACTGATTCTCAACCGGCGCACAGATGTCCCGCTTTCACGAGCGCTTGAGGGGCTTGAAGTGGCGAAACACCTTTCAGACCCGGTCTATCTCGGAGGTCCGGTAGGAACTCCAGAGATATTTGCGTTGCTCCGGTCGCGGGCGAAGGTCGAAGGAGCTCAGCACATTGTCGGCGCGGTTTACCAGATTTCCACGAAGACTCTCTTCGAACAGACCATCTCGGCTCGACCTGACCCTAGCGGTTTTCATGTTTATCTGGGCTACGCCGGATGGACTAAGGATCAACTGCGGAAGGAGGTGGAACTGGGCGGGTGGTTCATTTTTCAGGCGGATGCAGGAACGGTTTTTGCCTCCGATCCGGATTCGTTGTGGTCGCAGATGATTCAGAAAACGGAGCTAAATTTGGCCGGGAGCGGGCCTGCGGACGCAGATCGGCCAAGAGCCGCGCTGGACAATTACTTCGCTAGTATCCGCAACGTGCGCGCGCCAGATAGGTAACGAGTAGCCGGCTTTGGTCCGGTCAACATCTCCCGTTGCCTGTCACTCGGGCGCAATCCTGCGGTGGATGAGTAAGTGCGGACCATCAGGTTCATCACCAAGAACATGAGAACTGGGATTGCCCGGTGCCCAACTTCAAGCGGCCCGTAGGTCATGCGAAAAAAGAGTCCTAACCATCGAATAAATCATCTCTGGTTATAGTTCAGTTTCTTGGAACAGAGCCATGGCAGCCAGTCCAAACTTCACTGCACCTCCTCCCTCGAACCCTCGCCTCCTTGATCTCGATCAGGTGGAGGATCTCCTCAAGCTGCAAAAGGCTGCTCAGAAGATCAGCTCCATCCTTGACCTCGACCAGCTCGTGGATAAGGTCGTAAACGAGATCGCCCGTTCCTTCGGATGTCTGGATTCTGATATTTACTTGCACAACGAAGAGCGCGGCGAACTGGCGCTGGTGTGCGCCCATGGCTGCACCGGCTGCGAACTCCACGGCCCCGGCCACAGCCTGAAGATCGGGAAAGGCATGGTCGGATACGTCGCTTCGACTGGCCAGATGCACTACGCGCCTGATGTGCGCCAGGACCCTTATTACATTGGCTGCGAAGAATCCACGCTTTCGGAAGTTGCGATTCCCCTCCATTTGGAAGGGCAATTGGTAGGAGTATTCACCGCCTCCCACACCGAACTCGATGCCTTCAGCCCCTGCCAGCTGCGGCTGCTCCAAGCCCTGTGCAGCGATGTGGCAGTGGCCGTCCACAACGCTCGGCGATTTCAGCAAGAACAGCGGCAACGGGAACAAATGACTAGTGAGGCGCGGGAGGCCCGCGTCATTCAGCAAGCACTTCTTCCCAAGACCCCTCCCTCCATTCCCGGTTTTACCGTATCCGGGCTTTCGATTCCCGTGGGCGCCGTGGGCGGCGACTGGTACGACTTCATTCCCATGGACAAAGGCCGTTGGGGACTGGTGCTGGCTGACGTTTCCGGCAAGGGAACCGCTGCAGCGCTGCTCATGTCCGCCACTCGTGGCATCTTGCGATCCTTGGTGGAGGCCGCCTGCACTCCGGGTGAAGTGCTGGCGAAGCTGAATCGCCTTCTGGTCGAGGACTTTCCCGCCGGCCGTTTTGTGACCATGGTATATGCCGTGCTTGATCCTGCACAGCGGACTCTGACCTTCGCCAATGCGGGTCACCCGCGCCCGCTCCTGATCACCGGCAGATCAGCCCAGTTCCTCGACGTTGAGCGAGGAATTCCACTGGGACTGGGACCAAGTGAATTCTCGGAGGTGGAAGTGAAGCTTCCCCTGGGTTCTCGCTTTGTGTTTTACAGCGATGGCATTACCGAGGCGGGAAACCCAGCGGACGAAGAATACGGGGTGGTGCGTCTTCAGGAACATTTCTTGCGAACGGACGCCTCCGCAGAGAGCCTGCTCGATGACGTACGCTCGTTCGCCGACGGTTCAGGTCTGCGCGATGACGCCAGCGTCATCCTAGTGAAGGGTTAACCGATTCACAAGGTTCGCGAACCGAGACTCCAGTGCAACCGTCAAGCCCGTTTTCCAGCTGGGTGGTTCGGCGCGAAAAGTTTGGCTGGTGCTGCCAGACGCGTACGCAATCAGCGTTGCTGGGCAAGGGCGGCGGCCGTGCAAATCGTCGACTCCATGATCTGCTTCCAACCTGCCTGGCCAAGATCTCTCCGCAATTGCCTTTGGGCTGACCGCCAGTAGGGCAGCGCGCTCTGATATTTCCATTTCCCTTCGGCCGTTAGAGTCAAGCGGACCTCTCGCCGGTCTTCGCCGGGTTTCGCCTGAATCCAGCCCTTCCTTCGCAGCAACGCCAGCGTCCTTGTCAGAGTCGTGCTGTCGAGTCCAAGCAGGTCACCCAGCTTACCCTGCGAGATGCTTCCAGCGCGCACTAAGGCTTGCAACAGCGTAAACTGCGTCGTCTTCATGCCAGCCCGCTGCAGCTTATGGTCGTATCGCTGAGTGACGATACGCGCAGCGCGGCGTAGATTCGCGCAAGCACACGGCAAAGAAACAATTTCGTTTCGACCCTTCAAACTGGATTGCTCCATAGTATGTATATACATTGATCTCATTACATTCGCAAATATCCTGCATCCAGTTATATGCATATACATCTATTAAGACTCAGGAGGATCCCCATGAACTACCTGGTTCAATTGACACTCGCCATCCGCCCTGCCACTCCACAAGAGGGCATCGTCTTCATCGAGCAGTTCATCCTGCCGACGCTGGAGCTCTGCAAAAAACTCGAGGCTGAGAAAAAGATCGTTGCCGGAGGGCCGCTGAGCGGAGCCGTTGCGCTCTCCTTGATCGTGAGCGCCGAATCAGCCGAGGAACTGGACGATCTCATCACCTGTTTGCCGGTCTGGCCGCGCATGGAAACGACCGTCACCCCGCTCACCACCTTCGATGTCCGCATGCAGGCGGTCCGCGTGCGGCTCGAACAACTGAAGATTCAAGGAGGTGAGCGATGAACGCTTTCGCACTTTTCGGAGTCAGCATTCTGGCGAGCTTTGTGAGTTCCGCGGTCGCAGCTCGATTCTTCGTGTGGCCGCGGCTTCAGAACACCGAGCCGAACCGCGCCCTCACTGTCCTGGTAGCACCTCACATGTTCCTGCGCTTCATCGGGCTGAGTTTCTTGGTGCCTGGGGTTGTTTCTCCGTTGCTGCCGTCTGGATTCGCGATCCCCGCAGCGTACGGCGACTTCATCGCCGGCATCCTTGCGATCACGGCCATGATCGCGCTGGTGAACCGCACCTCGTGGGCCACAAAGAGTGTATGGCTGTTCAACACCTGGGGAACTGCTGACTTGCTATTCGGCTTCTATCAGGGCGGACGCGTACGAATTCAACCTGGAATGCTCGGAGCTGCATTCTTTATTGTGACTGCGGTGGTACCACCGCTCCTGGTCACGCACGCTCTGATCTTCCGCTTGCTCGCTCGGCGCCGGATCGTAACCGTACTCGATCGCGGCTAATCCCTCGACTAGAGCGGAACACGATGCCATTCGATCGCTGCACCGTAGGTGTGAGGGTGTTTCAGTAACGATAAGTTGGCTTGGCGGAAGTGTGATCGCACTGACATGTGGCCAAGCTCAAAGGCTTCGAAGTCCGTTTCTGGATAGTCTCCGGTTTGCCGACCACTCGGGAGTTGGCACTGTCCTTTTCTGCTGGCCACCTGCGATGGGTGGTGCGTCTTCAGGAACATTTCTTGCGACCGGACGCCTCCGCAGAAAGCCTCCTCGATGACGTACGCTCGTTCGCCGACGGTTCAGGTCTGCGCGATGACGCCAGCGTCATCCTAGTGAAGGGTTAACCAATGACAGCTGCTTTCAGTGAAGTATCGCGGGCAGCTTAGCGTCGCCTCGCTCTACACTGTCGCGAAAAGCTTTTCCTGCGCCTGCGCCACCAGGCTCTCGAACTGCGTGTGATCCAGGCAAAGCGCATGCTGCCCGAAGCGAGCGTCCTTGCCTACCACGTGCCAGTAAGGCATCCAGTTGAACTGCTTGCCTCCAGCGCCTTCCAATACGACGAGAAAAGGATAAAAGGTGACTTCCTCCTCCTCCTCGCCCAGCCAGGACTCCAGCCTTCCGGGAAGGAACGCGTATACCACCTTGAAGTCTCCATCGCCGACGCCCAGTTGAAAGTCGAGGGCCACATGCAACTCCCTCGTCCCGCCGCAGGCCGGGCAGTTCTTCGAATTAACCTTGGAAAATTCGTACAGGGTATCGAACAGTTTCAGGAAGGTAGAAGCTTTCTGATGACAGAGCGTGCAGTAAAAGTACTGTGCCGTCACGTGTGAACCTCCGCGTACAGCCGCTAAACGGGAAGAGTGAGTTCCGCCTATGCCCAAGGAGAGCAGCGACCAGGACTTTTGTCGGTGTGCCTGATCACAAACCCCTGTGACGCTGATCGTCGCTCCAGCCTCAGCTACGGGATAAAGTAAGGCGTTTACCAATAGGAGCAGACGAGTGCGCGAAATCGTCAAGCGGCTGTGGCCGGAGATCGACTGGATTGCGAATCTCCAACTGCGGGACCAAGTGACGCAGGTCTGGATCAATGCGCTTGAGCGCAGCCCGCTCCAACCCGAAGACCTGAACCAGATTCCCTTCACGCTGCTGGTTCCGAACTGCCCCATCACGTTCATGGAGCACAAACGCTGTGTGGTCCACATCGCGCGCGCCAGCGCCACGGCCATGCGGGACTTCATGGGGCGCGCCTTACCCATTGACTTGGACACGGTCATTGCCGGGGCAATTCTGGCCGATGTGGGCAAACTCCTGGAATATGAACTCGGTCCCGATGGCAAGAGCCGGCAGAGTGAACGCGGCGAAGCGTTGCGGCATCCCTTCACCGGAGTTGCCCTGGCGCTGGAATCCGGAGTTCCGGAAGCAGTTTGCCACATCATTGCCGCGCACGCCGGCGAAGGCGACCTGGTCAAGCGCACCACCGAGGCTTTCATCGTGCATCACGCTGACTTCATGGCGTTCCTGCCTTTCAAGAATCCCAGGAACATCAAGGTGAAATCATAAGGAGACATCCCTTGTCCGCACCAATGTCCGCACCAAAATCGATTGCCGTCCCAAAAGAAACGGTCACTGCCAGAATGTCCTGCTGGGCCGCCAGCCTGCAGTATAAGGACCTCTCGCAGGACGCGATCTACCAGGCCAAACGCTTTCTGCTGGATTCCATCGGCTGCGCCCTGGGTGGATATCAGCAGCACGACGTGAAGATTGCTTTGGAAGTTCTCGATGAGATAGCTGGGCGTGGCCCGGCTACCGTAATTGGCACAGGCAAGCGGGTTGATCCCGTCTCGGCGGCGCTGGCCAACGCGCTGATGATCCGCTGCATGGATTACAACGACATTTATTGGAAGCAGGACCCGTCGCATCCTTCCGACATTTTTCCGGCGGCGCTGGCGTGCTGCGAGCGCACGGGGAGCGGCGGCAAGGAGCTGATTGTCGGCTTGGTTTTGGGCCACGAGTTCGAGGTGCGCTTTTGCGAGGCGGCATTTCCCGGCATTCGCGAGCGGGGATGGCATCACGCCACGCTGACTGCGTTCGTTTCGCCCATTGTCGCGGGACGCGCGCTGCATCTTTCGTGGGAACAGATTCAGCATGCCATCGGTATTTCCGCCAGCCGCCACTGCACGCTGGGCGCGGTCACCGCGGGCAAGCTGACCATGATGAAGAACACGGTTGACCCGATGGCCACGCAGAGCGGTGTGTTTGCGGCTCTGCTAGCGGCAAAAGGCTACTCCGGGCCCGAGCATGTTGTGGATGGCAAAGAAGGCTTGACTCACGTCTTCGGTCCCGAGTGGAATTTGAATCTTCTGACCGATGGACTCGGCGAGTCGTGGCGCATCACGCAATGCGGGATGAAGGCATTCCCTACCGAAGCTCTGACCCACACACCCATCTCCGCCGTGCTTGATCTGGTCAAAACGAACGATCTGCATCCGGAGCAAGTGGAGAAGATCCAGGTTCGGTCGCTGGCACGGGCCGCCGACATACTCTCCGATCCCAGCAAGTACGATCCGCACACCAGGGAAACGGCCGACCACTCGCTGCCCTACGTGATTGCGGCGGCGCTGGTGGAGCGGCAGGTCACGCCAGTGCAGTTCACCATGGAAAAGATCATGGACGCGAAGATCCGGGCGCAGTTGAAGAAAGTGGAGGTGGTTGCTGATCCGGAGATTGAGAAAGTCTTCCCGGCATTGCAGAGGGTGGTGGTGAATATCACGACCACGGATGGGCGGGTGCTGAACAAGCAGCTTGACTTCCCTAAAGGCGATCCGCGAAACCCGCTGACTGATCAGGAAGTGGAGGAGAAGTTCGCCGCGCTTGCCGAGGGCGTGCTCTCGATTGGAGCGCAGAGAAAGCTGAAGGAGGCGATCTGGAATCTGGAAGATAGCGGCTCGGTCCGCAACCTGATGGCGCTGATGAAGTCGGATATCCAGGAAAAAGCTGCCGCAGCTAGAAGCAAAGTGAGATCTAGCAGCGCTGGCAAGAAACGACGCAAGCCGGTATTTGCGTAATCACAGCTCTTTGAAGAGCGCTCGCCAGCGAATCTCCAGGAGTTCACCATGGCCCAGACCATCGTTGAAAAAATTGCGCAAGCCCATCTGGCCGAAGGCCCAAGGCGGCCTTTGCGTGCGGGAGACTTCTTGTCCATTCGGCCGCACCAGGTGATGACGCACGACAACACGTCGGCGGTAATGAGCAAGTTCAAAGCCATTGGCGCGAAACAGATTTGCGACCCCACACAGCTTGTGTTCGCGCTCGATCACGACATACAGAACAAAGATGAGGCCAATCTGAAGAAATATCGCTCGATTGAAGCCTTTGCCAAAGAACACGGGGTCGACTTCTATCCGGCGGGTTCGGGCATCGGGCACCAGATCATGGTGGAGCGCGGCTACGTTGTGCCGGGATCATTCGTTGTCGCCTCCGACTCGCACTCGAACATGTATGGGGCGCTCGGCGCCATCGGAACACCCATCGTGCGGACCGACGCGGCAGCGGTTTGGGCTACGGGTGAGTTCTGGTGGCAGATTCCGCGGTCCATCCAGGTTGTGCTGCAGGGCAAGCTGCGCCCAGGCGCCAGCGGCAAAGACGTGATCATCACGCTCTGTGGCCTCTACCACCACGATGAAGCGCTCAACGCTGCAGTCGAGTTCTCAGGGCCAGGGGTGGCCAGCTTATCGATGGACGCACGCTTCTCCATCTCGAACATGAGCACCGAGTGGGGACCGCTGGTGGGATGGTTTCCGGTGGATGAGGCCACGATCAAATATCTGCGGGACATGCACCGGCGCCTGAAGCAGCAGGGCATTGAGCGCTTCACGAAGCAGGACATTGATGGCTGGGCTGCGACTCCACCGCGCCCCGATCCCGATGCTTCCTACGCGGCGCGCATTACACTCGACCTCGCAGAAGTAACCCCGCATGTCTCTGGGCCGGACACTGTTCAGGAAATGCAATCTCTTGCTGCCATAGAAAAGAAGAAGGTCGCCATCCAGAAGGCCTACCTGATTTCCTGTGTGAATTCGAGAATCGAAGACCTGGACGCCGCAGCTCACGCGCTGCGAGGGAAGAAAGTTGCGCCTGGGGTGAAGTTCTACCTGGGAGCTGCCAGCGCATGGGTGCAGCAGGAGGCAGAGAGCCGCGGCATCTGGCAGACACTGCTCGACGCCGGGGCAACCCCGCTTCCTCCGGGATGCGGTCCGTGCATTGGCCTGGGCGTGGGATTGCTGGAAAAAGGTGAGGTCGGGATCTCGGCCACCAACCGCAACTTCAAAGGCCGCATGGGGTCGCGCGATGCTCAGTGTTATCTGGCGAGTCCCGAAGTCGTGGCGGCATCGGCAGTCGCGGGATACATCGCCGGACCACGTCCCTTTGCCGATTTCACGCCGGCGCGCCGGTTCACGGAATTCGCAGAAAACGGAAAAGCATTTCCTGAAAGAGTGGAAATTATTCCTGGATTTCCGGAGCGCGTAAAGGGCCGTCTGGTTTTTCTGCCGCAGGACAACCTCAACACCGACGCCATCTACGGCAAAGACTACACCTACCGCGACGACATGACGCCGCAGATGATGGCTGGAGTTGTCATGGAGAACTACGACCCCCAATTTGCCCCACGCACTCGCGCCGGGGACGTGATTGTCAGCGGCTTTAACTTCGGCACCGGGTCGAGCCGCGAACAAGCGGTCACATGCCTCAAAGCAAAAGGCATTCCACTCGTGATCGCGGGGAGTTTTTCGCAAACCTACCTGCGGAATGCTTACAACAACGGGTTTCTCTGCGTGGAGGTTCCCGCACTCGCCAGGCAACTAAGTGAGCAGTTCTCCACTGAAATCGCAAAAAAGGAAAAGACGATTATCACCGGTGAGGAAGTGGATATTGATTTCACCTCCGGCACGATCACCTGGCGGGGCGAGAAATTTATCTTCCCGCCACTCGGCAGCGTGCCGCAATCACTGGTGATTGCGGGCGGCGCGGAGAATCTGGTCGCGAAGAGGCTGGGACTGAAATAGAGGAAAGAGGACAAACTCATGGCTAAATACACCGTAGTCACGATGCCCGGAGACGGAATTGGCAACCAGGTTCTACCGGAAGCTTTGCGGCTTCTGAAAGCGGTTGGCTTTGACGCCGCCTATATGCACGGCGACATCGGCTGGGATTGCTGGCGCCGGGAAGGCAACGCGCTACCTGAGCACACAGTCGAACTGCTGGCCAAGTACAAGCTCGGCTTGTTCGGCGCGATCACTTCCAAGCCCAAGAAGCAAGCCGAGGCGGAACTCAAGCCCGAACTCAAAGGCAGGGGCTACTCCTACTTCAGCCCGATCGTAACCATGCGTCAGCGCTTCCATCTCGCCACCTGCATTCGGCCTTGTATCTCGTTTCCGGGCAATCCGCTGAACTTTATTCGCAAGAAACCCAACGGCGGATTCGAAGAGCCGCTGGTGAACGTGGTTGTCTTCCGCCAGAACACGGAAGGGCTCTACGCCGGAGTGGAGTGGACCAATCCACCCGAACTGCTGCGCGCAGCGCTGGCCACGCACTCAAAGTTCAAGCCGTTTGCCGAAATTCCGGGGCCGGATCTGGCCATATCGGTGCGCATCGTTACTCGCGACGCCGCTCGCAAGATTTGCCAGGCCGCGTTCGAGTGGGCCAGGAAGTACGGGTACAAATCGGTGACGATCTGTGAGAAGCCAAATGTGCTGCGCGAAACTTCCGGAATGATGGAAGAGGAAGCCAGGGCTGTGGCGAAGGAGTATCCGGGAATTGTGTTGTCGTCGACCAACATCGATGCACAGACCATGTGGCTGACAAAGAATCCGGAAGACTACGGCGTGGTGGTCGCGTCGAACCTGTTTGGCGACGTCATCTCCGACGCTTTCGCCGGGTTAACCGGCGGTCTGGGCTTCGCGGCGTCGGGCAACATCGGAGATGAAGTGGCGGTGTTCGAGCCTACGCATGGGTCGGCGCCCAAGTATGCGGAACTGTACCCGTCCATAGTCAATCCAATTGCCATGTTCCTCTCCGCCGTCATGTTGCTCGAGCACGTGGGCGAGACTGAGAAGGCCGCGCGCATCCGCGACGCCATTGCTGCTGTGGTGAAGGAGGGCAAAGTGCGTACGTATGACATGATGCGCATCCCGGGCGGCGCGAGGGCAATCGAGGAGGGTGCGGCCAGCACGTTTCAGATGACGGATGCCGTGGTGGCGAAACTAGAACAGCGAGCGAGAGTGCCAGCTTCGCCAGAATGCGTCGCGGCTGGCAACGGTCACCGGGGCCGCTGATGGAGGAGACGCTCATGAGTGTGGGCATCGAAACCCAGGCCCGGCACGCAGGCGAAGCGGGCCACTGCGGCCCGGAGATCCGCTCGGATGTGCACGTGCGCATTGAACCCCGCGAACGCGGCGGCATCACCATTGACCTGGAATCCCGCGTCAAACCCTATTACGGAGATGCCATACGCCGGCAAACCGAAGAGGTGCTCGAAGCTCTCGGCGTGGGGCACGCGCAGGTGGCCATCCACGACGAGGGCGCACTGCCTTTCGTGATTGCGGCGCGCATTGAAGCCGCGGCCCGGCGCGCAGGACTGGGCGACGGGACACACGTGCTCCCGGAGCGGCTTTCGCTGCCTGAGCCTTCTTCACGTGACCGCATGCGGCGGTCGCGGCTCTACGTTCCCGGCAGCGAGCCCAAGTATTTTATCAACGCCGGGCTCCACGGAGCGGACGCTATCATTCTCGATCTCGAAGATTCCGTCCACCCCAACGAGAAGGATGCCGCCCGATTGCTGGTGCGCAACGCGCTGCGCGCTGTCGACTTCCTCCAGTGCGAGCGCATGGTGCGCATCAACCAGCTTCCACTGGGACTGGAGGATCTGGAGGAGATCGTCCCCGAGTCTCCTGACCTGATTCTTATTCCCAAGGTCGAGACCCCGAGCCAGATCACCGACGCTAGTCAGAAGATCGCAGAGGTCAAATCGAATTGCGGAATCACTCGCCCCATCTGGCTGATGCCTATTTTGGAGTCGGCTCTGGGAATCGAGAAGGCCTACGAAGTTGCGACCGCGAGCCGAGAAATTGCCGCCCTGACCATCGGACTGGAAGACTACACGGCGGACCTCGGTGTCGTGAAAACCGCAACCGGCGCCGAGTCTCTGTTCGCGCGACAACGCATGGTGAATGCCGCCCACGCTGCCGGCGTGCAGGCCATCGATTCGGTCTTTGGCGACGTAGGCGACATCGACGGCTTGCGCGCCTGGGCCTTGAATTCCCGCGCCATGGGCTTTGAAGGCATGGGATGCGTGCATCCGCTGCAGACTGCGGTGATTCACCAGGCTTTCGCGCCCACGCCGGTGGAAATCGAGAAGGCGCAGAAAATCGTCGCTGCATATCACGAGGCCCAACAAAAAGGCCAGGGCGTGGTCAGCCTTGGCTCGAAGATGATTGACCCGCCAGTGGTGCAGCGAGCCCTGAAGCTGATGGCGCGGGCGCAAGCGATGGGCTTGGTGGCCTGATCACTGAATAGTTCTGCTGGGAGTTCTCATGGCTATTCTCGAAAAAACGGAACTAGTCCTCAACACCGCGGGGCGCTTGGTCCCCGAGATCGTAAACGGTCGTATCCAAGTCCCATACCTGGGCGTCGGCAAGTACCAGCCTCATGGACATAAAGCTGCACCGCCCATCCGGACCGCTGCCGATTATCCAGAGAATGGTGACAAGCGCGTGGCCGACCTCGAAACTGCGCTCCGCAAGTGTGGCCTGCGCGATGGCATGGTGATTTCCTCTCATCATCACCTGCGTGATGGCGACCGCGTGGCGCTTATGGCGCTCGAAGCGGCGGCAAGAATTGGGGTCAAAGATCTCATGTGGTTTCCCAGCGCATCGTTTCCCTCGCAGCAGGGCGCCATCGAACTGATGGCCTCCGGTGTAATCGATCACATCGAAGGCAGCATGAATGGACCGCTGGGCGACTACTGCACGCAAGGAAAAATGCGCGGGATGGGCGTTCTGCGCTCGCATGGCGGGCGCTGGCAGGCGATTCAAGACGGCGAAGTGCACATCGACATCGCTGTGATCGCCGCCCCTACCGCGGATCCCTTCGGCAACTGTGACGGCTCTCATGGCAAGTCCGCCTGCGGCTCACTCGGTTTTGCTTTGGCGGATTCTATCTACGCCGATCGTGTCATCGCCGTCACCGATAACCTTGCGCCTTTCCCGTGCATCCCCTGGCAGATTCAAGGCAACAACGTCGACTACGTGGTCACCGTTGACTCCATCGGCGATCCCAGCAAGATTGTTTCCGGCACAACCCAAATCACGCGCTCGCCCGACCGCCTCCGCATCGCCGAGTTCGTGGCGCGCTTTCTGCGTGACGCGGGCATTATGCGCAATGGCTTCTCTTTTCAGGCGGGCGCGGGCGGAATTGCGCTAGCTTTTGTCAGCTACCTCAAGCAGATGATGAAAGAGGCGGGTGTGAAGGCCCGATTCGTGCGCGGCGGCTCGACCAAGTATCTGATCGAACTGCTGGAAGAGGGCCTCACCGACTACATCCTCGACGGGCAGACGTTCGACCTCAGCGGCGTGCAGTCGATGGCCAACCACCCGCACCACGTGGCAACTTCTCCGTTTACTTCTTACAACTACCACGGGAAGGGGAACTTCGCGTCCCTACTGGATGCTGTCGTGCTCGGCGCGACCGAGGTCGACGCGAGCTTCAATGCCAACGTTGTCACCCACTCCGACGGTCGCCTGCTGCACGGTATAGGCGGCTGGCAGAACTGCCTGGCAGCAGGATGCACCATCCTGGCCGTGCCTTCGTTCCGCGACCGCATTCCCGTGATTGTCGATCAGGTGACCACGTTGTGCGGGCCCGGCGAATTGATCGATGTGGTCGTGACCGAGCGCGGCATCGCCATCAACCCGCGCCGCCAGGATCTGCTGGACGCAGTCAAGGGTTCGAAGCTTCCCATCCGCCCTCTGCAAGAAATCAAGGCGGAAGTGGAGCGCATCTGCGGAGGCAAACCGCAGCGGCCCAAGCGCAGGGATCGTCCGGTCGCAATCGTCAAATGGGTCGACGGCACCGCGCTCGACAGCGTCTGGCAGGTGTGCAGCACCTGAGGAGTTTCCCGATCATCCGGACGGAAGAGATCGAAGAGAGATAGTCGTATGAGGGTCAAGAATCAAGACTAGAACTGCAGTTACGAGGAGTGAGTTATGGTCATCGCATCGGAGTTGAGGGCAGGAACGGCGATCCGCATCGACAAACACATTTACAGAGTGCTCGAAGTGGAATCGAAGGCCGGGGCCGCGAAATTAGGCGGAGTGGTCAAGACGAAGCTCTGCGACGTGAGGAGTGGTCGAATGTGGGAGCCGCACTTCCGCCCGCAGGAACGGCTCGAAGATCTGGAACTGGAACGGCGCACCATGGAGTTTCTGTTCAGCGAAGGCGACACCTGCACGTTTATGAAGCCGGATACCTTTGAGCAAATTGAGATTCCGATCGCCATCCTCGGGCCGGCGGCGCAATTTCTTCAACCGGGCATGGAGTTGCCGGTGGAGTTTTTTGCGGAAGAACCAATCAGCGTGGTTCTCCCCGCCGTAGCCGAAGCCCGCGTGCAAAGGACGGCACCGCCGTCGCACTCACAACAGGACAGTGCCTGGAAGCAGGCCACGCTGGACAACGGTCTCTCCATTCACGTTCCGTTGTTCATTGGGCCAGGCGAAGTGGTACGCGTCGAGGTAAGGACAGGCCGCTACGTCGAACGGGCACACCCAGAACGCAGGCGAAGCGCGTAAAGATCATTCGGAAGCCAGAGGAGTTCTGTGGAAAAAGTTAAACGGTGACCTTGCCCAAGTTGGATCGCTCATTTTTTTGGAAATCAAAGTAGACCCGGTAGCACCGGACGCGCGCTTCGGAGGAGCGCGCACTGTTGGGTCTTGTCAGAGCCCGCAGTTTCGCGAACCCGCTTTGAAACGCTTTCCGCTGTCATCTGAGGGGTTTGCTGATCCAGTGGTCGGTGAAGGTCGAGTGCTGGATGGAAGACTCGATTTTAGGCATGTGGCAGCTTGTACAGTTCTTCGTGTTTACGGGGCAGGCCGCGCCTGGGTGATCGGAGTCTCGCTGATCAGAGTCTCGGTGATCGGCGGTTATTTTTGCGCCGGGCTGATTGACGTGACATTGCAGACAGCGTGAATCGTAGGCTGCAGCATCGTGCTCCAGAGGCTGATGAGGGTCGTGGCAGGCAACGCAGGTGAGTCGAGCGTCTGGTTTGCTCCAACACTTGCTGTTTTCCAGGCGGTAAGGCGCAAAGCGGAGGTTCAACGCGCCAAGTCCAATGTTCGTCACAACATCTTCCCAGGTGCGGTGGCACGCGCCGCAGAAATCCACGGACTCGACCGGATTCAATCGACTGGGATTCATGATCAGGTATGCGCCCTGCGCCTGCTCTCCCAAATTCATGGCGGCTACATGACTAGAGCCAGGTCCGTGGCAGGCTTCGCAGGTGACGCCCGGCACAGCGCCATTTACATCTAGTTTATTGCTGGTCACGGAAGCGGTTGTGTGACAGGCAAAACATGCGCGGCTCTCTGCCGGCGGCATGCGGCGTCCCGCAGCATCTTCGAGGTTGCGAGGCGTGGCAAGAGATTGCCCCGGAGTGATATTCAGATCTTGAGAAGACGCAAAAAAGGTCAGATGGCTTTCGTAGTAACTGCCGTTTTTCTCGTAGACATAAGTCTGGCCCAGGTGACCGACGCCAAATGCCCACAGCAGGTCGGCGCTGAAGGGAGCCGCGCCGTCGCTAGCCGTGACCGTGAGAACGCTTTTGCCGCCTTTGGTTACGATCTCCTCACGGTAGGGACCAAGGCGAAAGGAGAGATGGTCATGCTTGTGAAGTATCTCTGCGTCGGGGGCGCGCACGGCGGCGCGGGCCATGGCGTGTTTTTGCTGGGTCGCAACCTTGGAAGCATGACACCTTGCGCACGTTGCCGTGCCCACGTAACTATCTCGTTTGGCGTCTCCTTTGGTGGGCCACCAGCCGGGCGATTGAACCCGTGATGCCGTGGGCATGGACATGCTGACGGGAGCAGAAGTTTGAGCTAAGGACGCAGAGGCTACAACACAGATTGCAAGTGCGGATACGAGTTGGAGGGCGATACCGGCCCCCGGGGTTAACGCGCCCTGGGTTGACGCGCCTCTGGCTAATGCCGAAAAACATGCTGAGGGAAACAGGCAGTACTGAGGATTCTTAGCCGCATCAGCTCGCACAGTCATACTTAAGACTTAGCCCGGATTTTTGGCCGTCAAGACGGCTGCTATTGTCTCGTCCATCCCGGTTTCGCGTCAATGTGAAACGGATTTCGGTAGTGGTGCGGTTCTACTCTCGAACGGAACCGGCACGTGCCCGAACTGCTCCTACTTCATTTTCAGGATACGGATGCTGAAGTGGGAAAAGCCGCCAGTGAATGCTACAGTAATCCGGATCGCCGCGCGATCACCGAAACCGTCAGGACCGCTGTCCTCAAAATGATCGCAAATACACGCTATGCCCGCTCCCCGCTTTTGCTGATTGCTGTTTTTTCCCTGAATGCTGCACCAATCCTCCTCCGTGGGCAAAGCGGTTCTACGGACGCATCGGTGATCCAACTGAATCACCTCACATCTTTTTCCGCGCTTCCGGATGGGATCGACTTGCGGGACGGCGATGCCGACATGCAAATTATCGCCCTGCGCGACGACGTCGTGCGTATACGCGTGTTGCGCTCCAAAGAATTTGCAGAGGATGCCTCGTGGGCTGTGCTTAAGGAAGCGCGGCAAAGCAGAGTTGCCGTAACGGCAGACGACACGCCGGATGCAGTTGGCTTCCAGACCCGGGTTCTCCGCGTTTCCATCGACCGGCAGACCTTCGCATTGAGGATCTCCGACCACAGTGGAAGTGTTCTTCAAAAAGACGTACGACCGATTGAATTTCATGGCGAATCCTTTCGCGTTTATAAAGCGATGCCTCTCGATGAGCACTACTTCGGCCTGGGGGACAAACCTGGTCCCTTGGATCGGCGCGGGCAGGCATTCGCGATGTGGAACACGGATGCGTACGCTTTCCAGGAATCCACCGATCCCATCTATAAAAGCATCCCTTATTTCATGGCGTTCCGTTCTGGCCGCGCCTTTGGATTATTCCTCGACAACACCTGGCGAAGCAGCTTTGACTTTGGCAAGGAGTTCCCGGATACATATTGCGTTGGCGCCGCAAGCGGGCCCTTGGACTACTATTTTTTCTACGGGCCCACTCCGAAGCAGGTGGTGGAAACGTATGCCTGGCTTACCGGCACCACGCCTCTGCCCCCTATCTGGGCGCTCGGCTTCCAACAGTCGCGTTACAGCTACACGCCGCAAGCGCGAGTGCTTGAAGTCGCAAACCGCTTCCGGACAGACCACATTCCCGCAGATGTCATCTACCTCGACATTGATTACCAGCAGCAGAACCGTCCGTTCACCGTGGATCACAACCGCTTTCCCGATTTTCCCGGAATGATCTCGCAGCTTGCTGCCGGGAACTTTCACGTCGTCGCCATTACCGATCTGCACATCGCCGACTATCCTGATCATGGCTACGCACCCTACGATTCCGGGATCGCCGGCGACCACTTCGTAAAAAATCCCGACGGCAGCGTCTATTCCGGAGTCGTGTGGCCGGGGCCCAGCGTGTTCCCGGACTTCACGCGCGCGCAGACTCGCGACTGGTGGGGCGGCCTGTATCGGGATTTTTACAAGATGGGCATCGCGGGCTTCTGGAATGACATGAATGAGCCGTCCGTCTTCAGCTCACCGACCAAGACGATGCCCTTGGACGTAATCCACCGCATCGACGAACCGGGGTTCATGAAGCGTTCCGCAACACACGCGGAGATTCATAACGTCTATGGGATGGAAAACTCCCGCGCTACCTTCGAAGGATTGCAGCATCTCAATCCCGATTTGCGCCCCTTTGTACTGACGCGCGCCAGCTACGCTGGTGGCCAACGTTACGCCGCCACCTGGACGGGGGACAACAGCAGCACGTGGAATCACCTTCGCCTTACAACTCCGATGCTTGAGAACCTGGGCCTCAGCGGCTTTGTCTTGAGCGGAGCCGATGTGGGCGGATATGCCGGAACGCCACAACCCGGCCTGCTTACAAAATGGATCGAGATCGCTTCGTTCCAGCCCATTGATCGCGATCATACCGGGAAGGGGGCGGAGACCAGGAACCGTGGGTCGGAGGCCCGGAGGCTGAATCGATCCGCAGGCGGTTTATTGAAGAGCGCTATCGCCTGATGCCTTACCTCTACACGGTGGCTGAAGACGCTTCACGCACGGGTATCCCGATGGAGCGGCCACTCTTTCTTGAATTTCCGGACGCCACAAGCGATCATCATCCCATCGATATCGATCTTGAGGCAGCGGGCGAATTTCTGCTTGGCCCGGATATATTGATAGCAGCGCCGCCTTATCCCGATAAGATCGATAACTACACCGTCGAGTTTCCTTCAGCAACCTGGTACGACTATTGGACCGGGCAGCCCGTTTCTAAGCCTGCGCCCCGAACCGATCGCGATCCCAACGCTCCTCCAAGCCCCACCGATCAGGTGCCGCTTACGACCTGGATACACCCTGAACTCGCCTCCCTGCCGGTTTTTGTCCGTGCGGGCGCGATTCTGCCGATTGCTCCCTTGATGCAGAGCACCAATGAAATTCCGCAGGGCCCGCTCACCCTGCGGGTCTATTCTGGCGACGGATGCGCGGGTCACCTCTACCTGGACGATGGCAAGACTTACGCTTACAAGATGGGAGTGAATCTGCGAATGGATTTCCGCTGCGAGGTAACTGCGGATCGCTTGCTCCTTCGCCTTGGAGAGCATAAAGGCTCTTACCCCGCGTGGTGGCGAGAGATACGCGTTGAGATCTACGGTTGGTCACCCCGCAAACGCGCGGCACGCCTTAACGGCCGTAACCTTGACGCAATTTTGGATTTGTCGCCAGGCAAAGTCGCTATCACTGTCCCAGACGACGGAGGAGGCGAAGTGTTGGAGATTGAATGACGAGTTCGAGTGCCCCGGCTTGGCTTAGGCGTGGTTTTTCTGTCTCCGGGTGCGTGGTTTCCCGCCGCCGTAGGGAGAGACGTCGTGGCGGACTCAGCGTGGGCGCACGCTGACCAGTTCAGCTCCCACCGGTACTCCGCGAGCGATCTTGACTCGGACCAGCGCCTCGAAAGGCCTTATCCCCTGCTCGGTGCCCGAACCGGGGATCTCACGCAGCAGTTTCTCTACCGTCTCCGGGCGGCAAGCAAATTCCACTCCGCCTTGCGTCCCGAAAGTGGTTGTTCCCGCCAGAATCATCACGTACCGCCCAGATCCCATTCCCGGCACCAGTCCGATGACCGAGTAATCTTCCGTCAGGGAAGCACCGGAAGGACTGGCGAGGTAGCTGCTGGCCTCTCCCGGCTTGGGATGTTTGTTGACGATCGAAAGATCGCCTTGGCGCGGACCCGAAGCCACCCGCTGAAAAACGAATTCCTGCATGTTAGGAATGTCGAGCAACGAGAGATTCTCAGAGGGAGATCCGACAAATATCAGGTTGTTATTCTTTACGTCGTCGAGGGAGAACAAGCTCCCGCGCTTTACCCGGATTTTCTGTCCCAGCGTGCCGAACGCTTCATCGAGAGCGTGGATCGCCAGTACCTCTCCCACACCTGTGTAATGGTCATACACCGCGACCTTCGAATCCTGACGCGAATCGTAGTAACGCATGCCAGTCTCCGGTCGTCCGACGAAAGCCGCATTGCTGAAGATCACCCAAGGCTCCTCGCCACCGGAAGTAAAGGGTCGCCAAAACACAGCCAGAGGGACGGTGGCCCGGGCCACGCTGGGCTTAGCCATCGCGGTCCCCTCCCGTCTGCGGTTCCACAGCCCGCCCAATGCGGTCAAGGAAACAAGGAGACCAGCCACCAACAAGATCACAGCTGTCCGCCAGCGTGCCGGGACACGGATCTCGCGCGAAGGCACGCCCCCTGGCTGCGTTCCCGAATCGACCGACCCCGCTGCGGCAGACCGCATCTCGAATGTGAGGTGATAGCTGCCTTTCGGAATCTTGACTACGATTGGGTCCGCT
Source organism: uncultured Acidobacteriaceae bacterium (assembly GCA_963842095.1). Classification (GTDB taxonomy): domain Bacteria; phylum Acidobacteriota; class Terriglobia; order Terriglobales; family Acidobacteriaceae; genus Sulfotelmatobacter. Next base: position 1,178,110 of record CAWJEY010000013.1, on the reverse strand, counting down.
GCTCCCTCCGTAGCGTAGTATTCCGCGAGCTTCAGGCGGAGCCTCCCGGCTTGCACGCGGATGGTTGAATCCGTGTGTGGGTCAAAGTCCGCAGGCCGCCCGTACACCTCGGTGGCAATCTGATACTCCTTCAGTGGCGCTTGGGGTTGATAGAGGGATTGTTTTGCGAGATATTGCAGCAGCTTGCACAGGGATTCCGAGCCTCGCAGGCTATGACTTTTAATAATGTTGTCTATCTGTTGGAGGAATTGCTCTTGCTCCGTGGGAAAAGTGTGTGTCACAGCCATTTAACACCGACGTAACAAAGGATTGCATCGTGCTGCAGCAGCAGCATTTTACCGCAGTAACGGCCTTGAAACATAGTGAAACTTTCGCCATCGCCGCCCTTGTACTACAAATGCACTACTCGACCGGGCGTACCCTAGGAAATCAACGCCTTCCCGACCCTGTAGTCTGGAGAAAACATGAAGACTAAGATCTTGTTGGTTGTGATTGGGCTGTGCCTGTCCGGCTTGGCGCTGGCTCAGACGGATACAGGCCGTATTTTTGGAACTATCACCGATCCAAGCGGCGCCGTCGTCCCGAATGCCACGGTTAGCGTGACCGAAGTCGCAACCGGCAGGTTGCTAACGGCGACGACGGGTGCTTCGGGCGAGTACTCCGTGAATGCACTGCCCGTGGCAAAGTACCACGTTGAGGTAAGGAAGGAGGGGTTTAAGACGGCGACCGCAGATATCGCCCTCGAAGTTTCCCAAGTCCTCGAAATCAGTCTGAAGCTGGAAACTGGCGCCGCCTCCACCACCGTTGAAGTGACCGGCGAAGTTCCGAATGTGGATACAACGACGTCAAGCGTCGGCGAAGTGATCCAGGGACGCCAGGTAGTGGATCTCCCCCTCAACGGCCGCAACTTCACGGCGCTGGCCTTGATGACCCCGGGCGTCAGCCGCGGTGCTTACCTCAATAACTCAGGCGGCATCGGCCCTGGGAATGCGCAAAACGATCTAAACCCGGCAGCCGAAACCTGGCGCAACTACGATTCGGGTGGAGGTGCGCTGGCGGTAAACGGCCTGCGACCTCAGGCTAACAACTATATTATAGACGGCATTGACAACAACGAGTCATTGGTGAACACGATCGTGATCTTCCCGGCGATCGAGGACATCGCGGAATTCAAGACCACCACCAACGTTGCGCCGGCGGAGTTTGGGCGCGCGGGAGGCGCGGTCGTCCAGGTTGTCACCAATTCCGGAACCAACAAGATCCACGGCGCTGCGTACTGGTTCAACCGTTCCAAAATCGCTGCCGCCGACATCTTTCAATACACTGCTGAAAGCCAGTGTACTCACCTTGGCGAGTCAGGCTGTGTGGCCCTTCCACCGCTAAGCCGCAACCAGTTCGGCGCGTCGCTGGGCGGCCCCATCTGGAAGAACAAGTTGTTCGCCTTTGTTGATTACCAGGGTTGGCGCCAAGTTGTACCGAATGGCGTTAACAGCACCCGAGTACCGACGGCGCTGATGCGCACAGGCAATTTCACCGAACTGCTCAGCCCGGGTGGAACGGGAAGCGCCACGAGTACGCCGGATGCGGCCGTCTGCCCGAACCTGTATTCCGGTGGTAATGTAATGCCGCAATTTTCCTCCGGCCTAGGGTACGTTTACAACCCTCAGACCTGTCTGCCATTCGGTTGGGTGGGCAATTCTACGACTGGGTCGGCGGGACCCAGCATTAACATCATTCCGACTGGCAACCAGATTCAGCCCGCGATCGCCTATCTCAACTTGTTTCCACTTCCGAATATCCCGACTGCCAACGTCGCGACCAACGACGTTAACTTCAGCCAACTAGAACAGAACGTCGTCAATGAGAACGATTACGACGCGCGCGTTGATTTTGTGGCCACGTCAAAGGACACTATCTTCGGCCGTTACAGCCTGGGCACGGATTTCCTGAATGGCACGCAAATTCTGTCGGACTCCAGTCACTTCCTGCCCTCCGGCGGCGGTACTAACCCGTCCCATCCGCGCCAGGTTGCCGTGGGCTGGACCACGTTCTCAGCCCCACGATCATCAACGAGTTTCACTATGGCTGGATTCGCGATCTTCTCGGTTACCAGCAGCCTAACGGCAGCGTTCCGACGGCGGCCAAGATCGGCATCCAAAATGCCAACACGTCTCCGCTGCTCGGCGGCATGCCCATCATTGGCGGATGGTATGGAAACATCAGTTACATCGGTGACGGCGGCCCCTATCTCGTTATCGAACCCACCCAGCAGTTCAGCGATGCGGTGAGTTGGATCAAAGGCAAGCACACGTTCAAGTTTGGAACAAGCATTATTCATCGTGATGTGAACTGGGATCAGGGGAACAACGCCAAAGGCTACTTCTGGATCGACGATGGAAGCTTCGGCACGTACCCCGCCCCAACCTCCCACCACGGGACCTTTACCGGTTATGAGGACTCCGAGTTGCTTGCCGGGTTCGTGGGCGCCTACTCGGTTGGCGCATTTAGCGGGTACTTTCAGACCCGCAGCTGGGAGAATGGCTTCTTTGGGCAGGACGACTGGCGCGTCAACCGCAGGCTGACACTGAACCTGGGCCTGCGCTACGACATCCTCAGCTGGCCGTCAGAAGCCCACAACCACCAGTCCAACTTCAATCCCGCGACGGGGGAACTGGTTGAGGCCGGAACCAGCGGCTGGCCTGCTGCTTTGATCAACACCCCGAAAACGGATTTCGGTCCGCGCCTCGGATTTGCTTATGACTTGCGGGGCGACGGCAAGACGGTGATCCGCGGCGGCTACGGCTTGTTCTACTACCTGGACCGCGGCGGCGTGGGCAACGAGCTCTCCAACAACGCGGACTTTAACGGGACTTCGACCTATTACGCCTGTCCGACGCTGACGACCTGCGGGAGCGGCTACCGAATTGCGTTCACGGGAGAAGCGGCTAACGGAGCCACCGATCCGACCACCGCCACGGGAGCTCTTCCGCCGAAAATTGGCATTTCTCCCAATGCGGTGACCTCCACCAACAACGTGATTTACTACCCCAAAAACAGCCCCAACTCGCATATCCAAGAATGGAACATTCAAGTCGAGCGTGCCTTGGACAACCAGACATCGTTCGCCTTGGCCTACGTTGGAACGAAGATGGGAAATCTTGCCACAACGTTCAACGCCAACGAGACGGTTCTTGGTACTGGTTGCACGGGTTGTCCCGCCGGGACAAGCTGGTTCCCGGTTGGGGGCACCATCAACCCGAACGGTGTTGGCGGTATCCAAGCGACTGAGATGATCGGCAGCGGAAACTACAACAGTCTGCAGACGAAACTGACGCGCCGCATGAAAACCGGACTTCAACTCACAGCGGCCTACACCTGGTCGCACACCCTGGATGACTCCCCCTCCGCATTCGGTACCTCTGGTGGCGTCTTGGACGGCCCCAACGGCAAGCCACTGCTGCAGTATGAGCGCGGCAACTCCGACACGGATCAGCGCCAGCTCTTTACCTTGAGTTCTCTCTATGAGCTGCCCTTCGGACGGGGAAGAATGTTCGCCCACGATGTTCCGAAGGCCGTGGATTACGTGATTGGCGGCTGGCAGTGGAACAACGTGATTGTGCTGGCTAGCGGCACGCCACTGGACATTTCAAACGGGGGGGGAGCGAATGGCCGCCCGGATTACCACGGGGGATGCCAGACTGGCGATACTTGGCAGATCAACCAAGCCGCGACTCCGCCAGTACCAGCAAAGTACTGGCTCAGGTGCCCGCCCAGCGCGTTCACAGCTCCCGCTGGCTTGGTTGGCAACCTGGAGAGGAACGCTTTCCCGGGGCCGGGTGCCCCGTACCTGGGACACATCCCTCGTAAAGAACATCACGATCGGGGAGCGGGTGACGACGCAGCTGCGCTTCCAAGTCTACAACCTGTTCAACACGCCCCAGTTCCAGAACCCGGACACCAGCATCGGCAATGGCCAGTTCGGGCAACTGCTCTACGCTCGGATTGCCCCCCCGAATCGCGAGCTCGAACTGGCGCTGCGTGTAACGTGGTAACTTAAGGCCCAGAGGAGACGCTTGAGAACGGTTCTCAAGCGTCTCCTGATTCGCTTGAGCAGGATAAGCTCTTGGTTCTCCTTTCTTAACTGGTTTGCTCCGCGTTGTTCGGTTGGTCTGCCTTGATCGGGGCGCTACTAACTGCCATGAAAAACAAACGCGCCTTTGCCCTCACGCTGTCTCTGACATGCCTTCTGACGCTGCCGGCTTGGCCGCAGTCGAGTGCCGGGGCGCAGCAAGATCCCGTAGTTCACAAGCCCGTGGTTCACAAGATCGAACCGCCCAACTGGTGGGTAAACTACACGCCAGCGCTCACCCTGCTGCTCACGGGTGAAAATCTGGGCGGCGCCCGAGTGGAAAGCCCGACCAAGGGTCTAACCGCGGTCGGGGTGGAAGCTTCCGCCAACGGACACTACCTCTTCATCCACCTGCAACTTCGTTCCGATCTGTCCTCAGGAACGGTTCCCCTGCAGTTGATCTCTTCGGCGGGATCAACGACGGTCCCCTTGCCGCTGCTGGCTCGCGCGGACTCCCGCGGCCGCTTCGAAGGCTTTTCTCGCGACGATGTCATCTACCTGATCATGCCCGACCGCTTCGCCGATGGCGATCCTGCGAACGATCAGCCCGCAGGTTCGAATGGCCGTTATGACCGCAGCAACCCCATGGCGTATCACGGCGGCGATCTGCGCGGCATTCGAGAGCACCTTGGATATCTGCACGATCTCGGCGTTACCACCCTGTGGCTTACTCCAGTCTGGAAGAATACCGACTCCGACTATCATGGCTACCACGTCGTCGATTTCTATGCCCTCGATAACCACATGGGCTCCATGCCCGAATACCAGGCACTGGTTGCTGACGCGCACCGGCTGGGCATGAAGGTGCTGATCGATTACGTCGTCAATCACACCGGCCCTTACCATCCCTGGGCCAACGATCCACCCACGCCCACCTGGTTTCATGGCACGCCTGCCCATCATCTGGAACCCGCTTATACGTTTACCGGGCTGGTCGATCCCCACGCTTCGCCGCGCGAGTATCGCAATACGCTCGAGGGCTGGTTCGCTGGCAGGTTGCCCGATCTGAATCCAGACGATCCCGCGCTCGCTGTCTACCTGGCGCAGAGTGCGATGTGGTGGACGGAGAGTGCGCTATCGGATGGCTTCCGCCTGGACACTTTCCCCTATTCCACGCGCCAGTTCTGGAGCGGATGGCACGAGCGAATGCGCCAGGTGTACCCGCAGTTCGATTATCCGCAGATCATGGATGTGGGCGAAGTGTCCGACGGTGATTCGACTATCACGTCATTCTTCGAAGGCGGACGAAAGCAGTTCGACGGCATCGACTCAGGCCTCGCTACGGTTTTCGACTTCCCGCTTTACGATGCCTTGCGCGATGTGGTCATCAAGAATGCTCCGATGGAGAAGATCGTCGAGGTTCTTCGGCACGACGAACTCTACTCGCATCCCGAGATGCTGGTCACCTTTATCGGGAATCATGACAAGCCGCGCTTTGTAAGTGAAAAAGGCAGCAACCCGGCCAAACTCAAAGCCGCATTTGGGTTGCTGCTGACCTTGCGCGGGATACCGCAAATTTATTCCGGTGACGAAATCGCGATGCCGGGCGGCGCCGACCCCGACAACCGGCGTGACTTTCCGGGAGGCTTCCCCGGTGACCCGCGAAACGCCTTCACCGCCAGCGGACGCACTGCCGAAGAACAGGATGTATTCGGCTATGTGCAGTCGCTGCTGGCGCTCCGCAAGAGCCACGCCGCGCTCCGTACCGGAAAGCAGTGGCACATCGGGTGGGACGACACCTACTACGCGTTCCTGCGTGAGTTGCCGGAAGAAAAGCTGCTGGTCGTGTACAACAATGCTCCAAAGGCGGTTGCTCTCGACATCCCCGTCGAAAACACGCCGCTGGAAACCGCACACCAGTTGCAGACGGTGTTTGGCAATAGCGCCGCGGAAATTACAGGCGGCGACGTGCGCGTCTCACTGCCAGCCCAGACACTCTCCGTGTTCAGTGTGCGGTAGCGATGCTCCGCAACAGGCTGGATCAACCGCGACGTGTACATCGCGGGAGGTTGACTTTTGTTCCTTGCCGACGGAAGCTCGTCCATGAGGTTTCGCATTTTGTCGGGAGTTCGTCTCAAGTGACGCGTAGTATCTGTCCCGCAAATCGTCTCCACCCCGTCCTGCTTTGTGTGGCGCTGCTTTTTTCCGCAGGTGCCGCTGTTCGGGCGCAGAACACAGGCCGTCCTGCCGAGTCCCCGCTGATGCGGCAAGTCCAGCAGGCGCTCAGCCTCGACGAGCATGGCGACCGGCAGGGGGCGATGAAACTTGTCCTCCGTTTGCTGGAGCAGCACCCGGATTTTGAGCCGGCAATCAAGCTGAAGGGCCTGTTGCTGGAGGAGGCAGGCCGCACCTCCGAAGCGGCGGCGGCCTATGAAGAGGCGCTGAAGCTCGCGCCCAACGACGCAGATGTCTTGCTGAAAACTGGCGCCTACAAACTCGCGGCGGGCCAAAAGGAAGAAGCCATCAAGCTGTTGCAGCGCTGCATCAAGATTCTTCCCGGCGACGGGGACGCACAGTATTATCTTGCCCAGGCCTATCACCTGAATGGACAGAACGACTTGGCGCTGGCCGCCATCCGGCTGAGTTTGAAGGCTGAGCCTAACAATGCATCGGTATGGCAGAAGTACGGAGAACTGCTGTGCGTTTCGGAAGATTGCGAGACAGGGTTGAAGTGGCTGCTGAAGGCGCGGCATTCCGATGCCACGCTGCCGAAAATCGATTATGACATTGCTTTGACCGATTTGAAGCTGATGGATCTTAACCAGGCCGCACAGTATGCCGCGCGCGCGGTTGAATCCCAGCCCAATAACAACGATGTGCCCGCGTTGCAACTGCTTGCCGACGTGGATGTAAAGCTCGCTAAATGGCAAGAGGCCAGGAATGCCTTTGAACGCATCCTTGCCTTCAAAACCAACGACGTGGATTCACTGTTCGGGCTTGGCCAATGCGAATTGGAACTAAAGAACTATCCGGCCGCCATCGAGAAATTGCAATTGGTGTTACGCCTCGCCCCCACGCGGCTGTTGGCGCATTACTATCTGTCACGGGCGTATGCCGCGATGGGCAGGACCGATGACGCCCGCCACGAGGCGGCACTGCATCAATTAATGATGGAACAGATGACCTTCGTCCGTTCCGTCGAGAGCGAGGGAAGCGAAAGCCCCATCACGCCCCAGGCCGCTCAATTGTTGGCGGAGCATCACGAAGAGGAAGCGTTGCAGCTGTATCGAAACCATTTCAAGGGAACTGCCGCCACTCTTGCGGATGCCTATGTGTTCGTTGGCAAGCTATATCTCGGCATGGGAGATAAAGAAGCCGGCCTGCGCAGCCTTCATCATGCGCTGGAAATTCAGCCCACGGTTCGAGGAGCTCATACTTATGAGGGGATACTGGCGCTGAAATTGGGCGACCTGAGCAGCGCCGAGAATCAGTTTAAGGCTGAACTGGCGAATGACCCGAACTATCAGACGGCGATTGCCGAGATGGGCGAGGTCCGGTACCACCAGGAACGCTGGTCCGAAGCGGCGGACCAACTGGCGAAGTCCAGAACCATGACCCCAGAGTTGCTATACATGCTTTGCGATTCTTATTTCCACGTGGGAAAAATCGCAGATGCCGACTTGACCGCCGAAACAGCGGCGGCGTACGGGAGAAACAAGCCCGAACTCATGAAAGATCTGATCGACCTTCTCCAGCGGAATGGGCAAACGGAGCTGGCGCAGCGTTTGGCGGCGGATCTTGTACAGAAATAGAGAGATGCTTGGAATTGAGCGTGATGGCGATGTTTCGACAACCGAGGAGGTGAAGGTTGCAAAATCCTTCATCTTGACAGCCCCCCCCCCGGCCTGTGCAATGCTGGTTGACCTCGTTATATAGCCCAGCGAAATGGGGAGGAACTACGATGAGAAGCGTTCTGGCGATAGCAAAATTACTTACCCTTTCCCTCTTCGTGATCGCTTCGGAGCAGTTCGCTTCTGCGTCGACATACATCAGCTTCGACGTGCCCGGAGCGGTTACCGTAGTCCCGACGTCGGTCAACAACAAGGGGCAAATCACGGGATACTACACTGATTCGCAGGGAGTCCAACACGGGTTCCTGCGGACGGCGAACGGAACCGTGACGACCTTTGACCCAACGGGTTCGACTTCCACCATCCCGACCAGCATTAACATCAGTGGCAAGATCGCCGGTTACTTCCACAACGGAGGCGGCACACACGGTTTCTTGCGCAACACCGTCGGCGAGTACACGCTCCTGATCGCTCCCAACGCCAACACCGACACCCTGCCCTCGACCATCAACGATGCCGGCCAGATTTCCGGCATCGACGGCGACGAACAAAACGATGGTTTTGAACAGGGCTTTGTTCGCGACGCTTTGGGGAATTACACCGAATTCAATGTGGTCAGCGCCATCCAGACAGAGTCCGCGATCATCAACCAGAGTGGCGTCATCTACGGCATAGCCGAGTACTACAACACGGGAATCCCCACCTACAGCAACTACATGCGCGATGCCTCCGGAAACATCACCACATTCTCGGTGCTCGACTCCTACCTCGCCGACATTACAGGTGTGAACAATACCGGAGAGACCACCGGCTGCTATTACCCGTCCAGTTCCAGCGACAACCTGGATTTTGTCAGCGATCAAAATGGCAATTTCACTTCGTTCTCAATCACCGGTGCGCTTACCAGCACGATCCAGAGCACGCTCTGCCAGTACATGAGTCCCGTCGGAATCGACGACAGCGGAAACGTAACCGGCTTTTATCAGACGGAGGACACCGAGCTATTTAGGGGATTCCAGCGGACCGCCGCAGGCGTAATCAGCAGCTTCGTCGAGCCCAACGCGGGTGCTTCCAAGAAGTTCCAAGGGACCGTGCCAACCGCTCTCAGCGGCGACGGCAAGGTGGCGGGCTACTACATCGACTCCCAGAGCATTCAACACGGCTTCTTAAAGCTGAATTGAGAGGCTGTGTGCCACTCCCGAAGCGTAACTGTTCAGAGCAGGCGATTACACTCAAAACCCGCTCCAACGGCGTCGCTCGGGTGAGAGGGGACCATCAGGGACTGGTCTCCGTCACCGTAAGAACCTGATCCGCCTTCACATTCTTCAAAACCTGCCTGATCCCACTCGGCCAAGTAAGTTCAATGGCATTCACAATCCCCGCTGAACCCAGCCCAAAGTGCACCCGCTTGTCGCTTGAAGAGTTGTAGCTGACTGCAGTGGTCGCATGGTTATACTGCGTGCCCAGTGACGTTGTGATCTTGACTTTTGTTCCCAGTCCGTCGCGGTTGGACTTGACGCCGACTAGTTTCAGAATGATCCAATGGTTCCGGTTGCCGCCGCTTTGGGTACCCGACCGGTTCATCCATATCTCCGGCGGTCCGTTCAGAACGGTCACGACAACATCGATCTTGCCGTCGTTGTTGAGATCGCCGAAGGCCGCGCCGCGATGCGCAGCCGGAACCGAGAACGACGTCCCTGCCTTCGAACTCACATCCTCGAAGGCCAGGCCGCCTTTGTTGCGAAACACTTGATTGGGAAGCGCAAAAGGCCTGTGCGCCAGATCCATGGCATTATCCAGAATGTCGGAGTTGGCCGTGAACAGGTCCTTGTTTCCATCGTTATCGAAATCGAAGATCCCCACTCCCCATGCCGTCGACCGGCTGGTCAGGGCGCTCAATCCTGCTGCGGCAGTGACATCTCGAAATTGACCATCCCCCAGATTTTTGTAAAGGGGAAAACCCTCCCCGAACATCGCAGTTTCAAAGATGTCCGGCTTTCCGTCGTTGTCAATGTCCCGGAAATCGGCGCCCATGCCGGCTATGGCTTTGCCGAACGCGTTGTACGCAACCCCGGCCAGCAACGCGACGTTGGTAAAGGTTCCGTCTCCGTTGTTGTGAAGAAGATAATTCTCGAAGGTGTCGTTGGAAACGAAGATATCGGTAAAGCCATCGTTGTCATAGTCGGCAAACGCTAAACCCATTCCTTTGCCAACGTACTGGGAAATGTGGGACTGTTCGGAGACGTCGGTAAAAGTGCCGTCGCCGTTGTTGCGATAGAGGATGTTCGGCGTTCCCAGAAAATCGACTGGCGAGCAGTAGGCCGGAAGTCCTTGCTGAACGCAATGGGTTGCAGTTTTGATGTTGTAATTAAGATAGTTCACCACAAAAAGGTCGAGCAAGCCATCGTTGTTGTAATCGATCCATCCCGCAGCAACAGACCATGCCTTGCCGAGCTTTGGGACCATACCGCCGACTCCCGCCTTCTCGGTCACATCCGTGAAGGTGCCATCTCCATTGTTATGGAAAAGCTGGTTTCGGTTGACGCCGGTGACGTAAAGATCGACAAACCCGTCGTTGTCGTAGTCGCCGGCAGCCACTCCCATGGAATAGCCGATACCCTGCAGGCCAGCCTTTTCAGTTACATCGGTGAAGGTCCCGTCCCCATTATTGCGGAAGAGCCGGTTTGAGTAACTGGCATCGCTTTTTTCAAGCGACGGGATAGCCGCGCCGTTGGTAAAGAAGATGTCGAGCAAACCGTCGTTGTTGTAATCGAACAGCGCTACTCCGCCAGCCATAGTTTCAAATGTATAACGCTGGGGACTGACGCTGTTCTTGAGGGTGAACTTGATCTTCGATTGTTCGATCACGTTCTCGAATTGAATGGCCGATGCGGCCGGCACCGCTTTTCTCAGGGACTCTTTGCCGGGAGCAGCCCTGCCGGCCTGCGTTGTCTGATGCGGCGCTGGCGCTGGGACGGAAGTGGCCGGTGAGGCTTGCGCAGACAGGCTGAGAAAGCTCCACAGCAGGCAAAGAGCCAACTGAGCAGCGAGAACGATTTCGGTGGCGGCTCTGCTCGAATCGGCGCCGGCGATGTGCGAGGAGGCCTCCCAGCAGGGATGTGGCGGATGCTTGCGCAGATGCAGGCGCCGAGATCCGAAGAGATGCCAAACTGCAAGCCCGCGAATAGCTTTATGCCTGCGCAAAAGCGAATTCGGTCTGACGAGCAACAGGTAAGCGGCTACAAAGAGAGCAATCAAGGCGAACATGACGAGGCAAATCAGTGCGACGTTCATTTGATCAACGGGTCGCCACAGAGTGGCTTTGTCCCCCGCACAGAGGCGCGAGGAAGCAGCGCTGTGTGAGCAAATCCAGCAGCGTCCAGCCGACAAAAATCACCCCGGCAGAGAGTAGCACAGGCTTCAGCATCGGTCGACCTGCGGATTTGCGAGGCTCTGGCCTAACCGCCAAGAGTCGAACCTGGAAGTCCACCACAAGGAATTTCGCAGCCACTCGGGCGACGATTGCGAAGAAAACCTGATCACACTCTGCACACAGTGCCATGCCGGCATCCATTGCTGAAGAACCCGCATTCGCGACAAGAGTCGCATCTAATCCGCAGTCTTTCGTGGCGCCCGTTGCGTTCACTTGACAAGTTCGCTGCACGCTAGCTTGGAGATTTGTTGTGCCTCAGGTACGCTGTCCCCGGACGCACGGCAAAGCCACGGAGGTAGCTGGGTGCAGCAGAATTCTAGAGAAGCCATTGACCCCGGGGACGGAATGCACAAGCGTATTTCGTGGAAGATTGCGATGCCTGTCAGTCTCTTATTGTTGATTCCGTGTTTCTGGCAATCGCGCATTGAATCCATTGATCTTTCCAGCCATATCTATAACACGTGGCTGGCTTCGCTGATTGTCCAGAAGCAGGCGCCGGGCCTCTGGATCGCGCACCAGTGGAGCAATGTGCTCTTCGACCTTATGCTGGCCTGGTTGTTTCCGCTTTGCGGTCCGGCTGTGGCCCAAAAGATCGCGGTGGGCGCGTCGGTGCTGATTTTTTCCTGGGGTGCAATTCTGCTCATCTCCCGTGGCCGGCCCAAGAACTGGTGGTTCCTGCTGCCCTCCGTTGCGGTATTTTCCTACGGTTTTGTCTTCCAGGTGGGTCTCTTCAATTTCTATCTGGGGCTGGGAATCTGCTTTTGGTATCTGGCATTTTTTCTTTCTGGTAAATGGTCGATTCGATTTCTAGCTACGCCGCTGCTTCTGCTGGCTTGGGTTGCCCATCCCATCCCCGTGGTGTGGGCGGTCGGACTGACCTTGTACATTGCGGTTGTGGAACGTCTTCCGGCACAGGGCCAACTCCTCCTGTTGGCAGTCGCAGCGCTCGCCATGGTAGAAGTGCATTTTCTGCTTGTGACCCGCTACCAATGCATCTGGTCTCTGGATCAGGCCTGGTTTGTGACGGGCGCGAAGCAACTGATGCTGTTTGACAGTATGTACGCGATTCCTTATTGGTTGTTTCTTGCGGCTTGGGCAATGTTGTTCTGGCGTCGCGCAAGAGCATGCCAGTGGCACAATGCAGCATGGGACGTTGGCCTTCAGCTCTGGCTGTTGACCGCCATCGCGGTGTGGTTGATCCCGGCCGCGATCGCGTTTCCGCTGTATGCGGCGCCGTTCAACCTTGTCTCCTACCGTCTGTCCCTGGCATCCGGAATCATGCTCGGTGCCTTCCTCGGGGATGTGCAAATGAAGGGCCACGAAAAAGTAATCCTCACTCTGAGCGCGCTGATTTTTTTCGGCCTTGTCTTCCAGGATGCGCGAAAACTCAACCGCATGGAGGATAAGCTCGACGCAGCCGTGGCGCAGTTGCCAGCCAAGAGCCGAGTGATCGGCATTCTGCGTGTTCCCTCCAGAGATCTCAGCCCGGCCGAGCATGCAGTGGACCGCGCTTGCATTGGACGCTGCTTCAGCTACGCCAATTATGAGCCCTCAACCAGCCAGTTCCGTGTGCGTGCCGAGGCCGGAAATCCCATTGTGATGTCCGACTACGCGGATGTGTACTCGGTCGAACTGGGGAGATACCGCGTGCAGGCTAGTGATCTGCCGGTTTTCCTTATATATTTGTGCGGGCCGGACGGGCAGCAGGTTTGTTCCCGCGAATTGCATGCGGGAGAAGTAGTCGGCAGCGTCGCCCGGGGCGCGCTGAACCCAGAGGAGGCGGTGCTACAGCCCGGAAGATAGGCATGTTACGGAACTAAGCAGTCTGATCTTAGCAGTTCAGGGTGCTCTCAAACCCCGGTGTGATCGCGATCACATGCTCCTGTGACGTAGAATGCTGCCCGTATTTCCCCCCGCCTTTAAGTTAGATTAGCAAGACAAAGGGCGGTAAAGCCCTGAGAGATTAGGGGGATCGGGCATGGAGAACGAAACCAGCGCGCAGCCCACTGCGGGATCTGCTTGGCAGGCGAAGCAGGTCTACGCGATGGCGGTCATCAGCCTCGCGGTGGGACTGGCGATCGGATACCTGTTTCGCGGATCGCAATCGCCTGCGTTCCAACCCGTAGCTGCTAACCAGCCGGCGCCCGCCACAGGAGGAATGGGTGGTAATGCCGGACAGATGCCCACCCTCGATCAGATGAAGGCCATGGCTGACAAGAAAGCCGAACCGCTGCTCGAAAAGCTGAAGGGCGATCCGACCAATGGCGAACTACTAACGCAGATCGCTAAGGTTTACTTGTCTACCCACCAGTTCAAGCAAGCGACAGCCTACTACGGGAAAGCAGTGCAGATGGATCCAAAGAACGTCGCACTTCGTACCCAGATGGCCTCTTGCATGTATTACGACGGCGATATTGATGGGGCGATCAGTCAACTGCAGCAGTCGTTGCACTACAGCCCCAACGATGCCAACTCATTGTTCAACCTCGGCATGATCAAGTGGCACGGGAAGCAGGACAACAAGGGGGCGGTGCAGGTCTGGCAGCAACTGCTGAAATCGAATCCGGAATTGAGTCCAGACCGCAAAGCTGAAGTCCAGAGATTGATGGCCGACGCTCGATTGCAGAGCAAGAACTAGCGCCTGGCGAGGTACGCAAAATTGAGATGTTGTTCGCGGCGGTTTTGGCCCAGCGAACAAAACCTGATCAGAAGGAGCTTAAGCAAATGAGCACTAAGCAGATGGATACAAATCGGACAACTTCTACGGAGCAATGGACCAGCGTGCAGGCCTACGTGCTGGCAGTCATCTGTCTGCTGGTGGGAATCGCCGGGGGCTGGCTTATTCGCGGATCGCAGAGTCCCGCGGCTGCAGCCGCTCCTGAGACCGCCAGCGCATCGGCGCCGGCCATGGGGAATGCCAACGGTGCCCCCCAAACTCCAACCCCGGCTCAGATGCAGAGAATGGCCGACACGCAAGCCGGACCGCTGCTCGAGAAACTCAAAGCCGATCCCGCCAACCCTACACTGCTGGAGAACATCGGCAACATCTATTACGACGCCCAGCAGTTCCCCACCGCCATCGATTACTACCAGCGCGCTCTGAAGGTGCAGCCCGCCAACGCAGGCGTGCGCACCGACATGGCGACCGCCTATTGGTACAGCGGCGACGCCGATACCGCCATCACGGAATTCCAGAAGTCGCTCTCCTACGAGCCCAACAAGGCCAATACACTGTTCAATCTGGGCATCGTCCAGTGGCAGGGCAAGATGGACATTACCAATGCCGTCGCCACGTGGCAGAAATTGTTGGACACGAATCCGAACTATGAAGGCAAAGACAAAGTTTTGGAACTGATCGCCCAGGCGAAAAAGCATTCAGGGGTAAAACCAGGAACGCCCGCAAAGTCGTTCCAGTAAGTTCCAGCGAACGTATGGAACCAGCGATCTTCAAGGCGGTGATTGTCGGCGCCGGACCGGCGGGCCTGACCGCTGCCTACGAACTGTCGAAGCACCAAGCTCCAGTGGTTGTCCTCGAGAGCGATCCGCAATATGTCGGCGGAATCTCTCGTACCGTGAACTATAAGAACTTCCGCTTCGATATCGGCGGACACCGCTTCTTCTCTAAGTCCCGCGAAGTGGAAGACCTTTGGACAGAAATTGCCGGCGACGACATGCTGCAGCGTCCGCGGTCGTCGCGCATTTACTACCGCGGCCAGTTCTACACCTACCCTTTGAAGCCGTTCGAGGCTCTCTCCAGGCTCGGAGTGGTCGAGTCGATACGCTGCGTTCTTTCGTTCCTCGCTGCCCGTATCCACCCAGTACGCAATCCAAAAACATTTGAAGATTGGGTCTCCAATCAGTTCGGCAAGCGCTTGTTCAGTATCTTTTTTAAGACCTATACCGAAAAGGTGTGGGGGATGAGCTGCCACGAGATCTCCGCCGATTGGGCCGCGCAACGGATCAAGGGTCTATCGCTGGGTTCGGTGGTCAAGCACGCCCTTTTCGCAAAACGAAAAACCAAAGACCGAAAGGACGTAGTGAAGACACTGATTGACACCTTCCGGTATCCCCGCCAGGGACCGGGAATGATGTGGGAAGCGTGTGCAGAAAAAGTTCGCAAGCTGGGTGGTTCGGTGCTGCTCGGTCGCAAAGTAGTTGGCTGCCGTTTTGACTCCACTAGCAACCTCTGGATCGTGACCTCCCGCAATGCCGACGGCAATCTGGAAGAATATCGTGCCGAACACCTGGTCTCCTCCATGCCCATTCGGGAGCTGGTAGCGCAGATCGAGCCGCAGCTTCCCCCAGCCGCGCTGCAGGCTGCGCGAGCCTTGCGTTATCGTGACTTTCTGACCGTCGGACTGATTGTGCGTGACCGCGGCCGCTTCGCCGACAACTGGATTTACATTCACGATCCCAGCGTGCAGGTGGGCCGCGTACAGAATTACAAATCGTGGTCGCCGGAGATGGTGCCGGATGACGTCCATTGCTCCTATGGACTGGAATACTTCTGCTTCGAGGGTGACAGACTGTGGACCACGAACGATCGCGAACTGATCGAACTGGCGAAGCGGGAAATCCAGCAGGTAAATCTCGCCGCCAGCGCGGACGTGGTTGATGGATGCGTGATCCGGCAGCCCAAAGCATATCCGGTTTATGACGACGCCTACCAAAAGCATGTCGACACCATTCGTCGCTCTCTGGAAGAAAACTGCCCCACGCTCCATCTGGTTGGCCGCAATGGGATGCACAAATACAACAATCAGGATCACGCCATGATGACCGCGCTGCTCACCGCAAGAAACATCCTAGCCGGCAAGCGCGAGTACGATGTCTGGGCCGTCAACCAGGACGCTGAATACCACGAGGCGGGTGCCGCGGGCGAAGAAGCAGCGGACGTCACGAGGCACGCGCCAGTCAGGAACGCGACCAGCCTGGCCTAGGGGCTTGCTGTTCTAAGTAACTCGGTCCCGAATTCCATGCCAAACTTCACCGTGGCCGACACGCTGGGGATCATCAAAGCATGCCTCGCCCTTCTTCCATTGATGTTTGCACCGGGGTACGTGGTGGGGTGGGCACTCAACCTTTTTGAGTTCCGCCGGCGTCGTCCGGTTCTGCGGCTGATTCTCGCAGTCCCACTCAGCATCGCCCTCTGCCCGATGCTTTCGTATCTGCTGGCGCGGTTCCTGGTACCCGGGCTCTGGGCGTTCTATATCGCTGTGTTCGCCGTCTGCGTGCTGCTTCTCGCAAAAGAAGCCCGGCGAGAGACGCGGTCGCTTTCAAGATACACGTTTTCAAAATACATCTGGATTGCTCTGGGCCTGATGACGCTGTGGGGGATGGTAGCCGTCGGGTCACTGGTTGATCTGCAAATCGGGGATAAACTCTATCCGCCGATTGTTGCGTATGACCATTCCGTACGCACCGCCATGACAGCGGCGCTGGCTCGCCACATCCCTCCGAATAATCCTTTCTTTGCCAATGCGGGGGCGCCGTTGCGCTATCACTACTTATGGTTGCTGTTTTGCAGTCTGCCTATAAAGGTGCTCCATTTGTCGCCGCGATACGTTGTGTATTCCGGCGTAATCTGGTGCGGGTTCGGCCTGATCTGCCTGGTCGCGCTCGGCGTTAAGTTTTTGCTGCAAATCCAAACCGACATCGAACGAAAAGCCTTGCTCGCGATCGGCCTCCTCTGTGTCACCGGCCTGGACATCTTGCCAACCTTACGCCTTGGAATCGCGGACCGGTTGTGGCTTGGAGATCTGGAGAACTGGAACGAAGCGCAGATCACCTCCTGGGTTGGCGCCCTGCTGTGGGTACCGCACCACGTCGCCGCGCTGATCGCATGTTTCCTGGCATTCTTGCTGCTTCGTCGCCAGGCCGACGCGAATCGCTGGGCCACTGGGCCCGTGATCGTGGCCGGGATGGCCTTTGCCAGCGCCGCTGGCATGTCGGTATACGTTACGTTCACGTTCGCAATAGCCGTCGTCCTCTGGATGCTGGCCTTGACCACACGCAAGGCCTGGTTGGAAGCGGTGATGTTCGTGGGCGCGGGCGCCGTGGCAGCGCTTTGGGCGCTGCCCTATCTTTCCAGCCTTCGCGGTCCCGCCAGCAACGCCGCTTTTGTGGAATTTGCGCTGCGCCCGTTTCCAGTAGGGCTTCATTTCCTTCAGCAGATGGGCATCGACATCCGCACGCAATTCGGAGTGACCGTCGCCAACGCGATTTTCCTGCCTATCAGCTATGCGCTTGAACTAGGATTCTTTCTCGCCGTCGGCGTTCAGCGTTTGCGGCAGCTTCTGCGTGGTCGTGTCGAGGCCAGCGCCAACGAACTGGCTGCCTGGACTCTGGTCATGACGAGTTTCCTGATCGGCACATTTCTGCGTTCGGGTACGACCGGCACCAACGACTTAGGCTGGCGATGCTTCCTTCCCGCGCAACTAATCCTGCTGCTTTGGGGAGCGATCATCGTTCATGATTGGTGGTTTGTTCGGTCCAGCGCGACGCCACAAACCACAATTCCTCCCTGGACTCGTCGGGCGCTCGCGTCGCTGTTGATTCTAGGCATACTCGGAACGACGTATCAGCTATTCATGCTGCGAATGTTCCCGGTCCTTTCGGATCGCAGAACGATTGTGGGCATAAGCTGGGTAGATACAAGAGACCGGCAATTCGGCAAGCGGGCCCATGCGCTGCGCTCCACCTACGAAGCTCTCAATGCCGAACTCCCTGCTTCAGCAATCGTGCAGAGCAATCCAGCGAACGAGTTTCCCATCCTGCACATGCTATATTCCGGGCATGACTCCGCTGCCGCCACGCCCGCCGGCGATCCTGCATGTGGGACAGCGTTTGGCGGCGACCCTAACGTCTGTGTCCAGCGCATGCAAACTCTGGCGGGGTTATTCGAGCTTCCCGATGGCAGCGATGTAGACGCTACCTGCCGGGAGTATGGCATCGACGCACTCGTGGTGGAGAATTCAGACGGCGTGTGGCGGGATCCGTCATCGTGGATTTGGCGTCGCCCCCAGGTAGTCGCCAACGATTACGTCAGGGCATTTCTCTGTGGAACGGCTGCAGTTGGTATTCAACGTTAAGTATCGAGGTGTTTTAGAACCATGAGTGCGCTGCAGGAGGTCCGCAGTCTTTTGCGGATGCGACCGTTACAGTTGCTTGCTCTATGGGCCTTGTTAATGCTGATGGCGGCGATTGCCTTCTCCTCGGAGACCACGGTGCGCGACCCGGATATCTGGTGGCATCTCAAGGTCGGCGATTGGATCATGCAGAACCACGCCGTTCCCTACGTCGGCATCTTCTCGCGCACCGCCGGAACCCGTCCCTGGGTGGCCTATAGCTGGGGCTATGAGGTGCTGCTGTCGCGCGCGTATGCCTGGTTCGGTCTGGTTGGATTTGCCATGTTCGGAATTCTGTTGACCGTAGCCGTCGCCTTCATGCTGTTCTGGATGCTGCACCGCCTTTCCGGAAGTTTCTGGGCGGCGTGGATTCTTGCGTTCCTCGGATGCTTCGCTTTCCTGTTTAGCCTGATGCCCCGGCCTGTGTTTGTCACCATGATCCTGTTCACGGTAGTGCTGACGTTTCTTTTGGAGGCACAGCGCACAGCGAGGATTCAGCTGCTGTGGTGGTTGCCCTTGCTTTTTGTTCTTTGGGCCAACATGCACATCCAGTTCATCTATGGATTATTCGTGGTGGGGCTGTTCGTGGGAATCAACCTGCTTCAGCGGCTGGGAGGTTCGGCGGGAATCAAGCTCGACTTCCTGCAATCACCAACCCTTCCTCTTTCCGGGCTTTTTGGAATTCTGTTCGCTTGTTTCGCAGCTTCGTTCGTGGGGCCGTACACCTATCACCTGATACATGTTGTGACGGCGTATTCGAACTCGCACGCGCCCTACTCCATGATTCAGGAATTGTCGGCCTTCGCTTTCAACTCCTTTCTGCACTACGTGCTGCTGTTGCTGGTTGCGGCTGCGTTTTTCGCCCTAGGTTGGCGAAAGAAACTGGACCCGTTCAAGCTCGCATTGCTGATCGTTGCCAGCGTCGTTGCCTTCCGTACCCAGCGCGATGCATGGTTCGTAGCGATCTGCGCCGTGGCTTTCATTGCCGACACAGGCGCAGGAGAACGCGAGCCAGCACCTGCCTTAAAGCTTCCGGAGTTGTCCGGTGTCAGTACCGTCCTGGCGATAGGTCTACTGCTGATGGCGCGCAACACCGGCTTTACCGCGCGCGACTTGGACCGCGCCATCAGCCGGGTGTATCCCGTGAACGCCGCCAACTTCGTGCGTCAGAACTCGTTTCCAGGTCCGATATACAACCATCTCGACTGGGGCGGCTTTCTGATTTGGTACCTGCCGCAGTACCCGGTCGCAGTCGATGGACGAAACGATCTGTACGGGGACGAAATAGATCTGACCACTTTCCACAGTTCGCAAGGCGATTCCTACACTTCGGACCCCTACCTCAATGAGGCCGGACTGGTGCTGCTGTCGCAGAAGCTCCCGCTGGCAAAACTCCTGACCATTGATCCCCGATTCCGCCTGGTTTATCAGGATCCGATTGCGGTGGTGTTTGTTCGCAAGTAGGAACTGGGAAGAAGCACGCACCCGCTTTTCCCGCAGCAGTGTCGAAAAGACTTCTTACCGCCGCACCAGCACCGTAGCCACGTTGTCTTGATAAACCACACGGAATTGCTCCCGCAAGGCGGGCAGCGTGGTGAGCGCTTTCAGCAGGCCGGAATTCGGCTCGAGCAGGATGGTGCGGGCGCTGGTAAAACTTGGGTCCGTTTCGAGACGCTGGGTACCTTCCGTAACTTTGAAATAGCGCTCATTGATTTCGTCGCCGTACAGATTCAAGCGGCCATCAATAGAGACAGGATATTCCGGCAGATACAAGATCAGAAAACCACCCCAGGAATACGCGTTGAACAAGGGCCCGGGAAGCTGATTCGTGCGGATAAAATCGCAGGCTTTCATGGGGAAGACTCGACTAGCCTGATTCATCAGCATTTCACCGTTGGGAATGCGGAGGGTCGCTGCCAGAAACACCCCCAGAACGAGCGCCGCAACCAGCGGCGTTTCCCATTTCCATTCCGGGCTGCTCTTTCGCGGTTCCGGTTCGTGTCGGCCGTTCGCTAAAGCGTCGGCGATGATGGCAACCGCGGGGAAGACCACGCACCACACATCTCGTTGCACTCGGAACGCGAGCATGACGAAAATAGCCAACACGCCGAGTTTGAACAAATCCCGCGAGCGCTGCCGTCCCAATGCAAGAAAGGCCGCCATGACCAGCAGCATCAATACAAAATCCTGCGGCCGCCGGAAGGCCAGGGACTCCATCTCCTGGAAATTTTCGAAAAGCACTTTGCCGTAGGCAGTCTGAAACGCGCTCGGGAACAGGTGAAACGAGTAGGGTGTCAGCAGCGTTGCGGCCACCGTAAGCCCGGCGATCGAGGAAAGTTTCGCCAGGGAGTGAGTGGGCGCCGGAAACGAGCTCATGCCCGAATTGCGCAAAAGAAATTCCGCCGCCTCGGCCGCCAGAAACAAGCCCAGCAAGAGCAGTCCGTTCAAGAACTGCTCATGCAGATTCGCCCAGCAGAAAAAAAACACAGGCAACCAATATAAAGGCCGCACCTCGCCACACCGGCGGCTTTCCAGCAACAGGAAGAGCTCAACCCCAAAGAACAGAATCGAAAAAAGGATGGGCAGCGGCAGCAAATCGACCATAACATACTGGGCAACGGCAGAAAGAACAAGAGCAGACCAGAAGCGTCCTCGCCACCCGCCCGCCACCAGAAAAGTCACTGCAGCCAGCGCCAGTTTGAAACCCATGAGCAGCATGGGGACCGCTCTTAACCCCAGGAGCTTGTAGGCTCCCGCCATCAACACGTCGAATCCCCAACTGGAATCCACCCAGGGCCGGCCGGCATACTGCGAAAACAAACCGGTGTGCGGAAATCCATGGTTTTGCAGAATCCAAAGCCCCGTACGCAGATGCCACCAAATATCCCCGTTATAATAAGCTGTAATGTGGAAAGCCGCCCACACGGGCGCGGCGCTCAGCAGCAGCAGTAGGGCAAGCATGCGCGTTGGGGCGCTGTCGAAGACGCCACGCCCACCGCGCACCGCAGGATTTTTGTGGATGGTTTCGGTCGGCATGCCAACTCTTCGTCGTTCTCCCCCGCGGTTTCGCGCCGGATGTCGTATTTCCCTCAGTGTCTCCCAAGTATTTTCGAGGCTGCGCCAGATGAAACCGTACCGTCAGCATTGTGATTCACATTGTGGCACTTGAGAGTGCAACTACCGGTGCTTCGCGCGTACGTAATGGGGGCCTTGGAGCTATCATTCGGGGCGACCACCCCCAGGTCGAAATTCACCAGGCGTTCCCCGGAAATACTCGCGGAAGATGAACCGACTCCATGTGCGGTGTGGCAGACGGAGCAAGAGAATCCGGCGTTGATGTGAAGAGCGTGCTTGCTGAAGCTGGCGTTCGCCATGATGTTGGAGAGGTTGTGGCACTTGGCGCACAGTGAATAAGGCCCCTCTGCCGCCGGATCCGCGACCGGAGGAAGAAGGTTCTGGATCGTAGACCCCGGTCCGGCGGCGGGCGGAACACCGGCCGCAACCCGGCTAAACTCGTAGCGCCGCTCCAGGATATGAGAGAAGCGCGAACCGTGCGGTCCATTCGGCCCAACGCCGCCGAATTCGCGGTTGTCGTCGCTGTTGTGACAGTCGGAACACAGAATACGCGTACTAAGCGCGCGCCCTTGCGTATGTCCGTCCAGATTCCACATGAACTTAAGCAGGCTGGGCTGCGGCAAGGGACTGTTACTGTCATGCATCACGGGATGGCTCGACCTCGCCGTGACATTGAACTGCGGGATCAGGTTCAGCGGATCTCCAGCTGTAACCACCCGCGTCGGAAGATAGCCAAAGATGGGGAGAATCTGCTTACCTGCGCTTGTACCGTGACAACGCAGGCAGGTTTCGAACTGATTTGCTGCAGGGCTCACGACGCTGGTGCCGTCCGAACCGCTAATTCCGATCGCCCCGTGCTGGGACCCGCGAATGGTCGTCAATGCGAAGGAAGCAGTCTGCGTGGATGCGTGCGGATCGTGGCAGTCCACACACGTCGCATGCCGATTGTTGTTCAGTACTTCACTCTCGTTCGCGTTGTGCTGGTTTTTCCCCACCGGGAAAGGATGCCCAATCTTGGCAAACTCAGCATAGACATTGGGAAGCGCGGGCGACAGGTTTGGTCCGCCGTTGTGGCAGGTGATGCAGTTCTCGGTAGCAGGGTCCATATTCGGCACCGACAGAGTCGGCCCATTCAGCAATGAGGCAGCCCCCCTGGCATTGTGGGGCGCATGGCAGGAGAGGCATGCATTCTGCCTGGTGTTGCCGTAAGGCCCAAGCTTTGCGGTCTTGTTGTTCACCTTGTATGAAGTCTCGGCGTGGGCGCTCTTGAACCAGGTAGTGAGCGGGTTGAATTTGTTCCTCGCCGCATCCGCATTGGAAGACAAGCTTGCTCTTATTCCGCTCTCTGCGCTTCGAACTGAATGGCTGGCCATGCCGGTGATCTGGCCCGGATCCGACACATGGCAGGCTAGACACAAGGCCGAATTCGCATTATTCATCACCAGGAAGTCCCCGGCAACCGGGTCGATCGATTGCACGTGAGGATCGTGACAACTCGTGCACTGCACATTGCCGTTAATCAATTTCACTGCGGGGTTTCCGGTCACGCCGCTCGTAACCAGGCTCGGGATCAGGTTGGGGGCGTTTTGCAAGGGCAGCTGGAAATTGAAGGGATGCACCCCTGACAAGTTCGTTCCAAACACGTCCTGGCTGTTCATGCTGCCGCTCATCCTGATACTGCCCCAGGGCGTGGTCTGCCCGGGCGCGACGCTGCCATCATGGCAGCTTAGGCAGAGATTACTGGCTGAACCCAACACCGGCTCCTCTTGCTGATTCACCATGGGCTGACTCGTATACAACGTATAATTGGTCACGGTCGACAGCTTCTGGGCCCACAGAGGCTCAACCGCGTGCAGTCCGGAGTGCGGGGCGTGACAGTACTGGCACGTGGTCAGGCCACCAGTCGTGGGCGACTGGCCCCATGGCCCCATGTCATGAATGCCAATTACGTCGGTTGTCACCTGCGCTTGCGTCGCAGCGGCCGCAATCAAAATCAGAGCGCAGATAAGCACATATCTACTCAACGTGGCGCTCCTCCCGCTTGCTTCGGCAGTCCGTAATAGTGAAACACCTGCACCCGCCGGTTAAACGAATCCACGACGAAGATGCGGTCGTTATGATCGATGAACACGCCTGCGGGCAACTGAAACTCTCCCAGCTTCTGGCCTTTCCCCCCAAAGTAGTAGAGCAGCCGGCCCTCGCGATCGAAAACCTGCACCACGCCCCATAGCCCGTCCACAATGTACAAATGCCCTTCTGAGTCCAGGGCAATGCCCTTGGGCCGGAACACCTGGCCGACGGAATCTCCAATTTGCCCGATCTCCGCCTCGGCAGCTCCGTTGCGATCGACCACCTGCACGCGGAAGTTCATGGCGTCCACCACCATTAGACTGCGATCATCGAGGCGCAGTTCGGTGGGGAATCGGAACTCGCCCTTGCCGGTACCGTGCTTGCCAATCGTTGACATGACCTGGCCCTGCATATCGAGCACGAAAATCTCGTCCCGCAGCGTGTCGGTCACATAGATTTTCTGCGCCACGGAATCCACGGCGATGCCCGTGGGCCGCTTGAAGTAACCTTCTCCACCCTTCAGGCTGCCGAGCACCTGCTTGAATTTTCCGTTGTCGTCGAAGACAAAAATCTTTCCCGACTCCGAGTCCGTAACGTAGAAATTGTCCTGGTCATCGACCGCCACGCACTGCGGCGACAGCATCGGATCGTGCTCCTTATCCGCGCGCTGGATGAATTTGTACTTGTGCTGCTCCAGGTCAAAAATGTGAACGCCCTTCGCCCCCGGATCGGTGATGATGGCCCGCCCGTGCGAGTCCACTGCAATGCTGTAGGGCCGGATCATTTCCCGGTATTCCGGTTCTCCCGCCACCACATTCAGCACCCGGGTCCAGAACCCGGGTTTTCCCAGCAATTCCTTTTCCGTGCCGAAGCTGCGCTCGTAGGTGAGTTTTCGGCCGCCTTCCATCAGCAGGTCGGGCGGCAGCGGTACTTTTGTGGGTTCCTTGCTCTTGGCCGCACACAGTGGGGTCAGCAGTAGCAGGACGGTACAGGCGGCTTTTCCCCACATGCGAGTATCTCCCTTCCGCCTCCACCCTAGAATAGCTTGAACCACCGCGAAACCCCAAAGTAATACGTAGTGATCGAACTCGGGGGCGTGCCGGAAGCGCTGATGCTTTGCCGGAACTGCACCACCGACGCGTTGAAATTCAACTTGCGGTAGCGGTAGGTCAACAAACCGGTGATCAACTGACTTTCGTTGATCGAGGTCAATGCTCCCACGCCTTGGCCCAGCGTGCTGCTGTTCGCCTTGCTCCATGCCGCGCTAAACGACAGGCCCCGCGTGGGAGAAGCGCCCAAGCTGACGCCCTTGCTCTTGCCGTTGAACACCACCAAACCGTTCGACGGGAGAGGCACCGTCACCACCACCAGGCCGTTCGGTGTGAGCACCGAAGTTCCATCCGATTGCGAAAAGTTGCCTCCCAGCGAGCAACGGTGCCAGGAAATGCTGCTGTTCGCGCTCTCCGAATGGCTTTCATTCCCCGCTACTTGCACAAACGCGGTACGCCCGCCGCCGCCTCCAGCCGTCCAGGAGAAGCCTCCGGGAAGCCGGCGCTGCACTCGGCCGTTGTAGTAGATGTTGGAGGTCTGGTAGATCGCCAGCAGGGTCACGACGTTCTGGTCGTAGCCGAAGCTGGCTCCCAGTTCCCAGCGCCCAATATCCCGGCTGTAATTCACATTCGCCACCAGCCCCGCACCCAGGTTGCCCTGCTTGCTGGCCGAGTCGTTCATCCCGACGGTCGCAGTCAAGCCCCTGAAACGCTTGCCAAAGTCGGCATTCACGTTGGCCCCGAGTTGTGTCAGACCATAATTGACTCCACCCAGCCACAGTTCCTGACGGTTGACATAGCCGTTCAGAAACACGTGCGGCAGGATGCGATACCCCGTGGTCACGTTCACCAGCAGCGAGCGGGATTCGGGGGTGAGACTGGTCTGCAGCAGCGTTCCTCCGCTGGCCAGGATCTGCTCTTCCAGGCTGCCGTACACATTGTCGGTGTAGGTCGCGGTTGCCGTGATGGGCAACCTCCAGAGTGCCAGGCTGAGGTTCCCGTAGGCATTGTCCGTAGTGCCGTTATTCGTCCCGGTCGTCTCGCCCGAGAGGCTGGAGTTGTAATCGGTCCTGGTAAAGCCAAGGCCAAACCCGCCGCTCAACGGAAGCCGATGCCCCACGTTCGCGGAAAAAGAATTGGTTGAGGTGTTTGTCTTCTCCGCCTCGTCGCTGCCCAGCAGTCCGGAACTATCGGCATCCGAGACCTGGTGAACGAAGCCCGCGCCCAGATTGAAGCCTTTCACAAGGTAAGAACTGTGAATACCGAGGCTGTCCGTCGCCACGTCGTTCTGGGCATCGCTGCCCAGCAGCGAACTGCTTGCGGAACCGCGCGTAAAGCCGATCGTGAGGGACGGAAGGTCGGGCACGATTTCACTCCATCCAATCGCGAAGGCGCGGCTGCTATCCTTGGTTGTCAACCCGGTTGCGCCCGGAATCCCGTACATTCCCGTGGAATCCCAGATCTGGCTGAAGCTCACGCTCCCCGGAAAGTGGCTTCCCGAGAACAAGGAGATATTCCCGTTATAGCCACCCGTGTCGAACACCGAAGCTGAATCGGCGTTGGCCTGCGCCCGCGTGTAGTAGGGCTGCAAGTTGAAAGAAAGGAAGTTCGGGTTGTAGTAAGAACCCGAGATATTGCCCGTACCACCCACGCCCAATCCGTGGCTCGACCCTGCCCCTAATTGGTTGCTGAGGTCGCCACCGTACCCGGTTTCGAGGTCGCCGCCCGCCTTCATGGTCACGCCTTCGACCTCCACCTGTGCGGCCGCGGGCAGCGCCCAGATCACCATCGAAAACGCGTAGACCAGAATTTGTTTACGGCTCCACATGTCACATCTCTTCGACTTTGGCGTTCTGGCGCAACTTTTTATCCAGATCAGCCCGAAGCTGGTCATACTTGGTCTTTTCCAGATCCTTCAGCAGGCGGTCCTTCACTTCCGCAAATGCCACTCTCCCCGCCGGCACGTGCGCATTCAGGCGGAAGAAGAAGTAGAAGCTGCCAATCTGGATCAGATTGCTCACCTGCCCCGTCTGCATGGTCAGCGCGGGTTTCACCATCTCTGCCGGAAGTTTCTCGCGCTCCACCAGCTTGTGGTCGCCCATGGTCACGCGATAGTCGTCTTCCGAAATCTTCTCTGCCAGCAGTCCGAATTCCTGGTAGCTCTTGGTGGCCTTGGCCTGCTTCAGGGCGTCTTCCGCCCGCGTGCGGGCCTTCTGCTTTTCCGCTGGACTGGAAGTTTCCGGCGGCATGATGGAAATGGTCTGGAACCCGAAAAGCTCGCCGTGGTGAAAGGGCTTCGGATTCTTGTCGTAGTAAGCGCGGGCTTCCGCCAGCGAAACCTTGGAACGGTCGCCAATCTCCGCCTTCAGCAGCGCCTCGATCAGCAGTGAGCGCCGAATCTGCTGGCGGAACTGCTTCTCCGAGCCGTTCAACTCGGTCTTCAGATACAGATCGAAGTCCTCATCGCTGGGAAACTTGCCGCGGTACTCCGCTTCAGCCCGGTCCAGGCGCGCGGCCGGAATCGTCATCTTGCGGCGCTCCGCTTCCTGATACACCAGCTCTTCGTACTCGATCATCTCCAGCGCGCCCCGGCGGATATCCGCCTCCTGCGATTTGGGAAATCCGTTGTGCTGCTTGGCGTACGGGAAGATGGCGAACATCTCACGCAACAGGTCGCGGTCGGTGAGCACGGCGCCGTTGATTTTAACTACCGGTTTGCCGCTGATCTGGATGCTGGCGGTCGAAACCTCAGCCGGGGGCATGGCGCCATGGCCCGCTGGCTTTGCTGGAGCCGCCGCAGGCGTGGTTGCGACCGGCAGGGTTGGAGCGTGCGAGGCAACCTGCGCCGACGCGGTAAAAAGGGCCGCGCTCAACACGGCAGTTAAGATTAAGAACTTCATGATTCACCCCACAATTGAGAAACACCTACCTGATGCAGTGCACGAACCTCACCTTTTCCAGGCCAGTTGCGTTTTTTTACACTAGCCGTACATTATTGAAAATAAATGGTTTATGCGGCAGCAAATGGATCACGGGAAGCTCCATATCGTATGTTTCCAGAGGAAATGGGCCATCTCCCACAGCAAACTGGTGAAATGCCGCAAAAGCAGTGGTCAGTGGTCAGTGATCAGTGGTCAGTTCCTAGATATCGGGGTCATTGGCTAAAGGCTGGGTTTTGCCTTTCTGGCCACTGGCCACTGACCACTGTTGGGGAGGGCCGCCAGCAAAAAAGAAGAGGGAGAGAGTTTCCTCTCTCCCGCAAAACAAAGCAACCAAGTTAGAACGCGGTTCCTACGTTCTTGGCGCCGAAATACTCGCTCGAGTGCGAGAAGTGGCACTGCAGGCAGAACCGGTTGGTGGAGGGCACATGCGTCGGGTCATAAGGTGCACCCGGGTTGTACGGGCCCTGCACGTAGAAGATGGTCGCCGCAGACGTTACCGTGCCACCGAAGATCGGCTGTGCGCCGTGTCCGGAAGCCGAGTAAACGTTCTGCACGTGCTGGTTGTGGCAAGTGGTGCAAACCACATACAGGTTGCCCGCTATGCCGCTGCCATCAGTCGCCAGGTTGGCCATCGCCGGTACGCCGTAGGACGAGACGAAATTGGCAAACGTCGAATTGGGAGTCTCGGTGATGGTGTAGGACGAAACGCCGTTGAACGTTACGATCAAACCATTGCCAAACTGGGCTTTGCCTACTGCGCCCAGGTTCGCCAGCGGGCCCCACCGGGTGATCGTTGGTGTAGTCGTTTGGCTGGCCACCGTCGTTGCCGAGCAGTGTCGGGATCGGGTTGGGGCCATACAGGTTAACCTTGGGGCCCGTTCCGTTGGAGCCAGCGTTGGTGGCGAAGTTCAGCAGACCATATGCCTGCTCGTAGGAAACTCCGCTCATCATGGCGCCCTTGGAAACGTTGCCGTCATGGCAGCTCAAGCAGGTAGCAACGCCCGTGTACAGGGAGCCGCTGCTCCAGGTCAAGTTCGCCAGGTTGACGGTGTAAGTTCCGTCAAAGGTATAAGTGCCGCCGTTGCCGGTCTCGATGGGGTTGGTGTCGGTGCCCCACAGGCCATTGTCGCCTTCGTCTACGCCCGCGGGAGTGTAGGCGGTGCCAGTCCCGGCGATGATGTTGCCGCCGGAGCCGCGTCCGCCGCTATGCGGGGCGTGGCAGCCTGCGCAACCACGGCCGCCGTTTTCGTGTGCGCCCTGCACATCGACCGTCGGCGTGTAGGGGTAGGTCCCTGTCGCCGTGCCAGTGTACTGCGCCGTGGCCAAACAGCTAACCAGGGCGATGAATAAAAATACGAGAGCTAGCTTCTTCATTGAAAAACCTCCTGATGATTTGCAAATCTTTCGTGCGTTCTTGTTACATATTGCGTTTGTTACTTCCTCGAGGTAATGCTTTTGGCTGCCCGAGGACAACCAAAACTCTTGGCGGTTCGCCGAATTCTTGACAACCCGGGTTTGAGCTGTGCGAACCATAGCCACCTAATACATGTGCATGAGAGGAACCTAATGCCGGGGGACGTTGCGTATTGCAACGGACTTGTAAATGGTTGTCACAAAAGGAGTTCCATTGCGGGAAGCAATTGTTGCGAATCGCCACAGGTGAGATTTGTCACAAAAATGGGCGTTCTCCCACAGTTCGATTGGTGAAATAACCCAAGCCAACGCAAGAGGTGGGGGAGTTCCCGCGGGCGGTCTGGCGAGGGAAAGACAGGCGAAGAAGTGGCGAACCCTGCGTGCTCAAGGGTGGAAGAGCGGCGCATCCGGCGAAGCCCGGACGTCGTCGTGGAAGTGGCTCACTCTGACTCGGGGCGTCATCCTGAGCGGAGCCGTTTTTCAGGCGGAGCGAAGGATCTCGCGTGCCACAGCACGTGCATTGCGAGATCCCTCGCCAGGCTGAACTGCGCCCGGCTTCGGGATGACACCGGGATAGCTTCTACTTATTCGGCGCCGCAGTTTTGTCTGGCGGCGGTACCGGTGCATCGGGCAGCTTCATGGCCTGGCGCGGCGCCGGAGTTTCAGCGGCCGGCTGCGGTTTCACGTCCGTGGCAGGCGTGGCCTGCGACTTCCGATCCTGAGCTTTCTTTTCCAACTCAGCTTGCCGGCGCTCCGTCTCCGCCTTGGCTTCGGCGTTGGTGAAGTAGCGGTACATCTGCGTGCGTCCCAGCAATTGCTCGGAGGTGAAGACGCGATTCTGTTTGTCGATGGTGAGGCCGGTCAGCGCTTCGAACTGTCCCGGCATAATCCCGAATCCGCCGAAACCCAGAAGCACGCGTCCTTCGGGAGTGAACACCTGCACCCGGTTCAACATGGCATCGGCCACCCAGACGTGTCCGTCGCAATCGATGGCAATGCCCTTGGGCCGCGCGAAGTCGCCGGGCCCGTCGCCATTCTTGCCCCAGGTGCGGATGAAGATGCCGTCGGCGTCAAATTCCTCGACCCGGTCGTTCCAGGTATCAGACACGTAGAGGTTGCCGTCCTTGTCGACGGCAACATTGGTTGGCTTGGAGAAATCTCCGGGATCGGTGAGGGTGTGATCCTTGCCCGTAGTTCCGATCTTGCGCAGCAGTTTGTAAGTGTCGGCATCGTAAACCAGCACCTGGTCGAGCCCCGTGTCCGCGACATAAAGGAAGCGGTTTTCGTCGTCGATGGCCATACCGTTCGGATCCTTCATCACGTCGTCGCCGAAGCCGGCTTGCAGTTCATGCTTGGCATTGAACACCAGCACGTGATGGAGTTCGCCGTCGGAAACGAAGAGGTTGTCGTTGTCATCCATGGCTAAGCCAAAGATGGAGCCGAACTTCGCATGCACGCCGTGCTTGATGAGTTCAACGTCATTATTCTCGGTGTTGAAAATAAAGATGGCCCCAACTTTGGTGTCGGCCACGTACAGCCGGCCTTTGGAATCGACGGCCAGGCCGTAGGGCGCAAGCAGTTGAAAAATTTTCTTGTGGCCGCCGTTCTTGTCGGCTTCCGGGGAAGTGCCGGCCAGACGATCCATCCAGGAACTCTTGGGCTTGGCTTTGCCCGTCTCAACCACTTCTGGGCGCTCGGCGGAGAAAAAATCCAGATATTTCACGCGTGTGACGGCGGGCGGGGCGGGGAAGACCACTTTCGAAAAATCCGGCGCTTTCTCTGGAGCTGCAGGCGCTGCGGGCGCCGCATTCTTTTTCTTCTTGTCAGCCAGGGCCATCGGCGCGGCCCAGGTCAAGGCCAGCACCAGCAGCATCATCGCTGCCGCCATTCCCTTATGCGTCGACTTCTTCAGAAACTTGGACATCGCTACATCCCTCCTTTTCCCTGACCAATCAGACCCTTGTGACAAGTCCGGCAAAACGCCTGGTTGTTGACCTGATCCTTCACCAGCAGATCGGGCTGCGCCGAAGCATGCGGCTGATGGCAGGTCAGGCAATTCAGCGGGGTCACAACCTTGGTCAGATCGTTCGGATCCACCAAGTCGGAGACCGGGTGTTTGGTCACCGGATGTCCGACGCCATACTTCAACGGCAGAATCGATACGCGCGCAAAATAGTCTTCCGGCAATTTCACTTTGCCGTCGAAAATAGTTACCAGGTCCCTCTCCAGCTTCTGCGGCTTGGAGTCGGGCCCGTGGCACTCGAGGCAGAGTTTGTTGGGCGTCGCGGCGCGCAGCAGGTTCGCGTTGTCGCCGCCGTGTCCGTCGTGGCAGGTCGCGCAGCCCTGCGAAAAAGCGGGCTGGTGATGAACTTGTTTCTTGCCCTCGTCAGCTATGTCGGAGTGGCAGCCCAGGCAGATGTTGACCGCGTCGGTCTTGGGCAGCCCGGGCTGTGGGCTGGCGTGCGGGTTGTGGCAATCGAGGCATTCGCTGGCCTGCGCGCCAGGATGCGGAACCTTGGCGGTTTCGATCTTCTTGGCCTGCTCATCGTGGCAGGTGGTGCACAGCGCTTTAGTATCGGTTTGGGTCAGAACCACCTTGCCGTCTTTCGCTGGGGCATGGCACATGTCGCAATTCTTATCGGCAAACGGCGGATGCAGGAACCTCGCCATCAGCTTTGGCGCAGCCGATTGATGAGGGTCGTGGCAGCTGACGCAGTTGGCGGTGGCAAACGGCTGGTTCTGGTGCGCCTTCTGCAGGCTGGCGTCCTTGGCATCGTGGCAGTCGAGACAGAGCGCCGGGGCAGCCTTGGTCAGGTGGAACTGGTTCTGCATCGTCGGCTCGGGGCCGGTCTTATGCGTGGTGTGGCAAGCGTCGCAACCCATGTCCAGGGCGGCGTGCCGACTGCCTTTCTCCGGAACATTTGTTCCCTGAGTGTGGCAAGCCAGGCAGAGATTCTCCTTCTTATCGCCCGAGGTCGCCTTCAGCAACTGGTTCTTGTTGTCGGAAGTATGCGGATCGTGGCAGCTCAGGCAGTCGCGAACCGCTGGCGGGTGGACGTGTCCCTTGATCTGCGTGGCGTCTTTGTCGGCGTGGCAGGTGAGGCAGAGCTTGTAAGGAGTGGCAGTGATCAGCTTTACGTGCGTGGTGTCTTTGTTGGTCCGGACCTCATGACAACTGGTGCAGCCAATGGCAATCGCTGAGTGCACCGCCTTGCCCTTGGTCTTGTCTTCATGGCAGGTAATGCACGTGGAGGGATCGGCCTTCGGGTCGAGTGTGACCGGATGTTTCGCGGCGGAGACGCGCCCGGCGAACATAAGCACCACAAGGAAGCACGCCAATTCGCTTAAGCGGCGAGTTGTCCTGGGATTCGATTGGAGTGATTTCAGTACCAAGCCCACAGCTACCTCCGCAGTCGCTTGTGCATTTATCTCGCCTTAATTCTCTGGCCCGGTGGATTTCCCCACAATCTTTGTAACAGATTGCAATAAAGCCGGTTGGGGATCTGGGAGTCAGGCGGAGTTGGCTGCATTTCTGCCAACCCGTGGGTGAAATTCCCGCAGCGATCCAGCCCCGATTGTGTGATATGGCTCACATTCCATCTCCTTTATACGCCGGGTGATCTGCCTTATCCTCTGCCGTTTCAGCAGTTTCCCCGAATTCGCAGCCGATGGCGCAAAACTTGCATTACCCAAACGTGGGAAGGGGAAACCTATGGGGGCAACAGTCCACTCTTTGGCTCGAAAAATCTGGCAAACCCTCGGCGCTATCAAGACCGGCGTAGTTCTGCTCATTCTCGTGGTTATCCTGTCGGCGGCTGGGACCGTTATTCTGCAGCGTCCCGCAACCGAGGCCGAAGAGATGCAGCGGGCCTATTCGCCGCAAGTTCTGCGCCTGCTCGACGCCTTGAAACTGACCGACGTTTTCCATGCCTGGTGGTTCGTACTACTGCTGAGCCTGGTGAGCCTCAGCATTATTTCAGCTTCGATCCAGCGCTTCCCCAATGCCTGGAGATACTTCTCACGTCCTTATAAGAGTCCCGACGAGATGTTCCGCAAGGCCCTCCCCGGCCACGTGTTGATTCCAATCAAAGACGAAGAAGCCGCCTTGAATGTCGCCGAACGCATATTTCACAAAGCGGGTTTCGGGCCGGAGCGAATTGTACGCGAGAACAACTTCTCTTTGTTTGGGGAACGCAACCGCTTTTCTGAGATGGCGGTTTACATCGTGCATGCCAGCTTGCTGCTCATCTTTCTTGGCGGCATTGTCGACGCACTCTACGGCTGGCGTGGCTTCGTCACGCTCACCCGCGGGCAACAGTCGAGCGAGGTGGTGCCGCAGAACGGCGCAAAACGCAACCTGCCCTTCGCCGTGCGCTGTGACGGGGCTGGCCAGGAGAACTACGCAGACGGCTCCCCCAAGCGCTGGTGGTCCGACCTGTCGGTAGTAAAGGATGGGCAAGTTGTTCTGCGTAAGCAGATCGTGGTGAATGATCCTCTGGTCTATGGCGGAGCGCGCTTTTATCAGGCCAGCTACGGCAAGACCGGAAAGCTCGACAAACTGGTGCTTAGCGCCACGCCGCGCGACGGCCAAGCGGCAAAAGATGTTGTGATTGCCCCGGACGAGACCCTCCCCCTGGATGCCGATACTACGGTCCGACTGGCTGAATTCATTCCCGACTTCGTAGTGAGCGATGGTCAGGTTTATGCCCGCTCTAACGAACTCGAAAACCCAGCGGCCCACTTGGTTGTGGAATCGAAGAAATCAGGTCAAGCAGTAAACGTCTGGGTCGGCTCGGGCTTGGAGGAAGACGCTGCCTCGCCCTACACATTCCGAGGCAAAGATGCACAGATGGCTTATTTCACTGGCCTCGAAGTTTCGCATGAGCCCGGACAGTGGTCGGTGTGGGCCGGTGTAATCGTCATGGGTCTTGGCTTGGCTCTGGTCTTCTACTTCGTCCATATGCGGGTGTGGGCCGTCCCGGTGCGGGATGCCCGCGGCCAGCTGCGGCTTTGGATCGGGGGAACCGCCAACAAGAACAAAGACGCCTTTGAGCAGCGCTTCCGCGATCTGGTGGAGCAAATCGAATCCGAATTAAAGATCTCAGCGAAGACGGGCGCCAATGCGCCTGTTACCGCACTCGCCGGCAAATAATCCGGCAATGGAGGATGCGTCTATGGCGCGAGTGGCAAGAATTGAAGAACAACCGGCGGCTACAGGCACAACCCTGGTTGTCATGGTGGGACTGGGGGTTGCCTTCCTGCTGTTCATGGCATTTCTGAACGTGGTCAAGAGCGGCAATCTGCTCAACGATTCCAATCTGCTCTACGCCGCACTCATTTTCTATTGCGGCGCGGGAACTCTTTATCTCGCGTTCGGCATCACCGGCACTCCCGCTTACATTCGCTTCGCCTCGTTGTCCACATGTGCGGGATTGCTGGCCAATACTGGCGCGGTGGCGCGCCGCTGGTATGAGGCGGGGCATCCACCGTTTGCCAGCATCTACGAGATGCTGCTCATGTTCGTATGGGCCCTGGCGG
Organism: uncultured Acidobacteriaceae bacterium; assembly: GCA_963842095.1. GTDB lineage: Bacteria > Acidobacteriota > Terriglobia > Terriglobales > Acidobacteriaceae > Sulfotelmatobacter. The sequence continues at coordinate 1,143,543 of CAWJEY010000013.1, read as the reverse complement.
TGCTGACCCTCATCGCCGAGAAGAAGTACGGAGTGAAGGTCATCGGCACCGTGACCATGCCGGTGGCGATTGTCGGCGTGGTGCTGATGCAGTTGCTGCGCACCGAAGTGCATCCCCTGGTGCCCGCGCTGCAATCGACCTGGCTGCACGTGCACGTCACCCTAGCCATGCTGGCCTATGCGGCCTGCGCGCTTAGCTTCGCCCTGGCCATGATGTTCCTCATCCAGGACAAAATGAAAACCGAAACCTTTCTGGCCGCGACCAGCGTGTTTACCATCGCTACCTATGCTGGCATCCTGACCCGCTTTGAGAAGTGGGGAGGGCTCAGCGTGATCGCCTGGGATCCGCAAGAAAAATCGGAAGTCTTCTTATCGCGGGGCGTGCGGCTGTTCGTTGTGATTCCTGATCTTGGCTGGCTGCTGCTTCTGGTATTGGCCGGGGCCGCGGCCCCGCTCGCGCTTTACCTGATCTGGCGCAAGACCCAGAACGAAGGCTATCTCAACATGGCCAATCGCGCTGTATTCCTGAGCATTTTGCTGCAAGTGATGGCGCTCGGGATCTTTGTGCTGCGGGCGCGTGATGGCCAGTACTCTTCACTCGACGCGGAAGGTCTGTTCGCGACCAGCCTGGCCGCCAGCCCGTTCATCCTCTCCGGTATCGTGGGCGGAATCTTCGTCTCGCTGTTGTACCTGTTGTTGCTGTGGAGGCGGGAAGACCTGCAGCGCATGTTGCCCAGTGCCGACCAACTGGACCGCATCACCTACAAGACCATCGCGATTGCATTTCCCTTACTCACCCTGATGATCGCGGCGGGCGCCTACTGGGCCAATCGTACCTGGGGTTCTTATTGGAGTTGGGATCCTAAGGAAACCTGGGCGGCGATTACCTGGCTGGTGTATGCCGGTTATCTGCACATGCGCATCACTCGGGGATGGCGCGGCCGTCGTGCCGCGTATTTCGCCATCCTCGGCTTCGCTGTGGTCATGTTTACTTTCTTTGGTGTGACATATCTGTTGCCCGGACTGCACGCTTATGCCTAGCCGCTTTCGATCCGCGGCCCCGGCAACTGGGCCACTGGAAGAGACCGTCGAACCGCTTCCTGCGCTCCGCCATCCTCCGGGACAGCAGAGCGGCAGTGAACCTGCGCCACTGAGTTCGTCTCAGGGGGGAGACTTCCCATTGAGTTCCGTACGCGTGAATTGGCAGCTCAAGGCAATCTTGCCGGTGGGTCTCGTCCTGCTGGCGGGACTGCTGCTCTTTACTCTGGCCACCGTATCTTTGCGCGACCCGGACCGCCACGCGGTCCTGATCGTGGCGGGAGCGGGAGCGGTCGCCATCTGCGCCGTGTCAATGTTCGTGCTTGCGTATCTAGTGCAGCGACCCATGGTCGAGTTGCAGGAAAAAATGGAGCAGGTGAGCGAGGGCGACCTGAACGTTTCGGTGAGTTTTTCGGGGCGCAATGACGAGATCGGCGACCTTGGCCGCAATTTCAATCACATGATGCAGCAGTTGCGCGAGAGCCGCGCAGAGATCGAACTGCTGCATCGCACGCAAATGTCCCGCGCCGAGCACCTGGCGACGCTGGGCGAACTGGCCACGGGGCTGGCCCATGAGATTCGCAATCCGCTCGCCGGAATCGCCGGAGTGATCGAAATCGTCGCCCGCGATCTGCCGTCGACCAGTCCAGCTCGGGCCGTCATCAAAGACGTTCGCCAGGAAATCGCGCAGATCAATCGCATCGTCACCGACCTTTTGGAAACCGCGCGGCCTCATCCGCCGCACATTCGCCTGAGCAACCTCAACACCACGGTGGAACATGCCGTGATGCTGGCCCGCCAGCAGGTGCTCTCCAAGCCCATCAAGATTGAACTGCAGAAGGCGCCCGATCTGCCGGAAGTGGAACACGACAGCGATCAGATCCACCAGGTCGTTCTGAATCTGCTTTTGAACGCAGTTCAAGCCATCGAAGGCGCTGGCACGGTAAGGGTCGAGATCAGTGCGCGAGACGGCTACGCCAGCGTGGTGGTCAGCGATACAGGCCGCGGCATCCCCGCTCAGAACCTGGCGAACATCTTCCGGCCGTTCTTCACCACAAAAGGCAATGGCACCGGTCTAGGGCTTTCTCTCGCCCGCCGCAGCGTGGAAGATCATCAGGGCCACATCGAAGTCAGCAGTGTGGTGGGGAAAGGAAGCCAGTTCACCGTGCTGCTTCCCTTTCAAATGCCCGCTTCAGCGACTGCTGCTTCCTAGCAAGGAGGAAGGAAAGAAGAGGCGACGCAGGCGCCCGGCCTTCTCAAGCCTGAGTCGGACCCTCCGAGCCGAGTAAGCCGCCGTTCGTGACTCGTAGCCGTTTCCAACAGTTTGGTCGCGGCGGACATAAGAGTAGCAAGATAGCGGTCATGTGCCAGCACGATTTCGCGCAATTCTTGGAGGCTGGCATGGAGAAGTTCAGCGCTCTGCGCGAGGGCTTCATGCCGCTCAGGCAGGCGATCTAACCGTTCATCAATGGTCATGACCTGATACTCTCCTTGTCTGATTTTACTCCTGCCGTGCCCGGATGCCCACGCTTTTCGCCGCACCCGGCTTGACGAAAATCCCAAGCCGTTCAAGCGCCAACATGCAGCCCACTCCAGCACTCCCCCTCCCATTCGTAGTAAATTAAACACCGATGGCTGCCGAGAAAATCATGATCGTGGACGACGAGGGCCTGGTCCGCTGGTCGCTGCGCCAGAAGTGCGAAGAGTGGGGCTACCACGTCATCGAGGCGGATTCCGGCGTGCCGGCGCTCAAGCTCGCGCAGCACGAATCGCCCGACCTCGTACTGCTCGACGTGCGCATGCCCGACCTGACGGGCATCGAAGTCCTCGATCAACTCAAGAAAAACGGCGACGCCCGCGCCGTCATCATGATCACCGCCGATCCCCAACTGGACGATGTCAAAGCCGCTCTCAAGCTCGGCGCTTACGACTTCGTGGGCAAGCCCGTCGATTTCGATGAACTTCACATCACCATCAAGAACGCGCTCGAAGCCACCAGCCTGCGTACTGAGGTCCAGGCCCTGCGCGGCGAGGTGCGCGGCGGCGCCGGTTACGACAGCGTAGTGAGCGCCTCATCCAAGATGACCGAACTCATGAACTTCGTCCGCAAGGTCGCCTCCAGCGAAGCCACGACGATCCTGATTCAGGGCGAAAGCGGCACCGGCAAAGACCTCATTGCTAAAGCCATCCACTACGAAAGCTCGCGCCAGCAGAAACCGTTTGTGGCGATCAATTGCTCGGCCATCCCAGAGACGTTGATGGAAGCCGAACTCTTCGGCCACGAAAAAGGAGCATTTACTGACGCCAAGCAGATGAAGAAGGGCCTGTTTGAAGCCGCCGATGGCGGCACGCTGTTTCTCGACGAAATCGGCGAACTGTCTCCGTTGCTGCAAGCCAAACTGCTGCGCGTTCTCGAAGACCAGGTCATCCGGCGCGTGGGCGGCATCAAAGACATGCAAGTGGATGTGCGGGTAATCGCCGCCTCCAACCGCGATCTCGAAAAGGCTGTCCGCGACGGCCAGTTCCGCCAGGATCTTTATTATCGGCTTGCGATTATTGCCATCTTTATCCCGCCGCTGCGCGACCGCAAGGAAGACATCATGCCCCTGGTCGAGTTCTTCATCGACCGCTACAACCGCCGCTTCAAGAAATCGATTCGCGGCATTACCGATGAGACTCGCCGCCTGATTCTCGGCCACAACTGGCCGGGCAACGTTCGCGAGCTGAAGAACACCATCGAGCGCGGCATGATCCTGGAAGATGAACCGCTGCTGCGCCCGCTGTATCTGCCATTTTCGGTCGGCGAATCGGGCGGCCGCACCGTCTTCGAACGCACTTCCCCCGCCGACGGCGGACAGCCCTTACCCAACGGCCGTACCCTGCCGCGGCTTTACATCCCGGAAGGCGGGACATCGTTGGAAGAGGTAGAGCACGCCATGGTCGAACTGGCCATGCGCCAGGCCAATGGCAACCAGACGCACGCCGCCAAACTGCTCGACATCAGCCGCGACGCACTGCGCTACAAGCTAAAGAAGTTCGGCCTGATCCGCGGCGATGAAGAAGGCGCTCAAACCGGCGTGGCCGAGGATCAGTGAGCATCGCCGCACCCGCTCCGCGGTAGTCCAGATGTAATCCCGCACACGTGCTTGCACCGCCCGTGGAGGTTGTCTATGCTGTTCTCGGCCTTCTGGGAGGCCGTCGGTCCGCGTAAAGGGCGCAGCCCACTCACGAGCAGTTTCAGTTCAACCTGACTTCCGGCCCGAAGACCGCGGACAACGGGCGATCAAGGAAGGAAGGTTTATGAGCGACACTCCCAATCGTTTCGTCCACTCCGGAGGCAAACTTCCCGCCCGCGCCAATCTCGAACACCTGAAAAACGAGGCCAAGCAACTGCTCAAGACGATGCGTACGCAGAATCCTGGAGCGCGTGCTGAAGTCCGGCTTTCCGAGGCGCAACTCTTAGTTGCCCGCAGCTACGGTTTTCCCAGCTGGCGCAAGCTCAAGGCGCACGTCGACGCATTGCACGACTTCGGCCAGCAACTCGTCAACGCGGTACACGCCAGCGACTTAGGAACGATTCGCAAAATTCTGGATGCCCATCCAGATCTTGTGAATGCGGGTGCTGAACTGCCTCGGCCCGACCGGCCCAGCGACACGTTCAGTACGCGGTTGCTACACCTGTCCATTGCGGAAGCCAAAGTTGACGTGCTGCGTCTGCTGATTGAACGCGGTGCGGATCTGAATGCGCGCAACGACGATGGCCGGTTGCCGTTGCACGACTGCTTTGAGCTGGACCATGACGACTACGCGAAGATATTACTGGAAGCCGGAGCCGAACCCGACGTGTACGCGGCAGCCGTCTACGGGATGCACGAAAAGCTGCAACAGATTCTAGAGAACAATCCGGCGAGCGCGAACGATCTGGCAAGTGGTAATTCTCCGCTGGGTTGGACGGTCTACGGCCAGCAACCAAAGTCGGCGACGATCCTTTTTCAGCATGGCGCCATCGCCGATCGCCCTCCCTACGACTCTTATGCATGGGGGCCAGCAACCGGAGTTGCTTCCACAGGTGTGGGACGTGTACTGCTCGAACACGGCGCGAATCCGAACTGGCGGGATGAGGCGGACAACACCCCAATTCATCGTGCCATCAGCAGCCGCTTGGTGCTTGACCCGGCGGGGTTCATCAAGATGCTAATCGAATTCGGAGCAGACGTGAGCCTGCGCAACCGCGAAGGACGAACGGCGCTGGAGGAGGCTATTCTTCAGAAGGGAAAGATTGCAGAAACTTACCTTCCAGCTCGTCCGATCGCTCCGAAGAAGCTTGAGCAGACCATAGAGATTCTGCGCTCGCGGCTGGCACAAAGACCTCCCTACGACCGGTAGGGACTAACCCCCAGCTTCTGCACTTGCTCGGTGAACTCCCGCACCACCTGCGCAAACCTTGGCCCTTCAGCCGCGGAAACCCATTCCAGGCGAAAGCGCTCTTCCTCGATGCCGAAATCCGCGAGCATCAACTTGATGGCTTCCGCGCGTTTTTCGGTTTTGTAATTCCCTTCCTGATAATGACAGTCTCCATGATGGCAGCCGCAAATCAGGACGCCGTCCGCGCCCTTGGTGAAGGCGTCAATTACCAGGCTGGGATGCACCATTCCCGAGCACATGACGCGGACGATGCGGATGCTGGGCGGGTACTGGGCGCGGGAAACGCCCGCCAAGTCGGCGCCAGCGTAGGAGCACCAGTTGCAACAGAGGGCGATGATCAAAGGTTGAAAGCTGTCGTCCATCACTCTACTCCCAAAGCAGCATGGATCTGGGCCTCGATTTGATCGAGGGTAAAGCCGCGGATGAATACGCCCTTCTTGGGACACGTGGCCTGGCAGCAGCCACAGCCTTTACAGGTGGAGTCGTTGGTTTCGACCACTTTCTTGACCGACCCCTGCCACTTGTATTCGAACAGGGTGATCGCTTTGTAGGGGCAGGTGTCCACGCAGTAGGCGCAACCGTCGCAGCTTTCATCCACGACTTGCGAGATATTTGCGCCCAGTTCAAGGCTGTCCTGGACGAGGACGGATGCGGCGCGCGCGGACGCTGCCTGGGCCTGCAGGATAGATTCGTCGATGCCCTTCGGAGAATGGGCCAACCCGCACAAAAAGACGCCGTCCGTCATGAAGTCTACGGGGCGCAGTTTCATATGAGCTTCGAGGAAGAATCCCTCGCTGTTGAGCGGAACCTTGAGGAACTGCGCGATCTTCCGGTTGTCCTCGTGGGGATGAATGCCCGCGGAGAGAACCACCGAGTCGGCGGAGATCATTAGCGGCATCCCCAGGATCTGGTCGTAAACTGTGACCTGCAAACCTTCGCCATTTCTTGTCACCTCAGGCTTGCGGTCCTCGTCGTAGCGCACAAAGACGACTCCCTGTTGGCGCGCCTTGGTGTAGTAGCTCTCTTTGAATCCATAAGTACGGATGTCGCGGTAGAGGACATAGACGTTTGTCTCGGGAGAGAGCGTCTTGATCTTCAGCGCGTTCTTGATGGCGTCGGCACAGCACACGCGGGAACAGTAGGGGTGGTCGGCATCGCGCGAGCCCACGCACTGGATCATGACGACGGTCTTTGCGGGCTGATTGCTCTCACGCGCTAAGAAGCCATCTCCGGAAGCGAGACGCGCTTCGAGTTCACGCTGCGTGATGACGCAGTCGTCCTGCCCGTGCAAGTATTCTTTGGGCTGGTACTGCTTCGCGCCCGTGGCCACGATTACGACCCCGTGCGTGACTTCAGTGGTTTTACCCTGGGCTGTTATCGTTGTCTTGAAGTTGCCGATTGTGCCTTCAATCTTTTCGATCTCCGCGCTGGTGAACAGATGGATTCTGCTGTTCTGTCCGATCTCGTCGCGCAGGCGCGCCAGTTCGTCCTGCGGCCTGTCGCCGTTGAGTAAGTAATGAATGTGGCGCAGGTTTCCACCCAGTTCATTCTCTTTTTCCACCAGGTAGGCATCAAAGCCCTGGCGTGCCAGCGTGAGCGCTGCGGTCATGCCCGACACTCCGGCGCCGATTACCAAGGCGGCCTTTTCTATCCGGACCGTTTGCCGGTTGAGCGGTTGCAACAGTCTCGACTTCGCCAGCGCCATACGCACCAGGTCTTTGGACTTCTGTGTCGCTTTTTCCGGCTCGTGCATATGCACCCAGGAGCACTGATCCCGGATGTTGGCCATCTCAAACAGGTAGGGATTGAGGCCAGCCTCGGCCAGCGTGTTGCGGAATAGCGGTTCGTGGGTCCGAGGCGTGCAGGAAGCCACCACCACGCGATTCAGATTGTGTTCGGCGATCTTTTCCTTGATCCGGTCCTGAGTATCGTTGGAGCAGGTGTAGAGGTTGTTCTCCACGTACACAACGTTAGGCAGGGTCTTGGCATATTCCACCACGTCCGGGACGTTGACCACGCCCGCGATATTGGTCCCGCAGTGGCAGACGAAGACTCCGATGCGCGGATCTTCTCCCTTCACATCTCTCTCGGGTGGGTAGACCTTGGGAGTGATCAGCGTGCCGCGGGCCTCGCGCAAGAGCGAGAGCACCTGGGAAGCAGCGGCCGAGGCTTGCATGACAGTTTCCGGAATGTCCTTGGGCTCGGCAAACGGGCCGGCCACGAAGATTCCTTCGCGTGACGATTGCGCGGGGCGGAACGTGGGGGTCTGGCAGAAGTTGAACCCATTCAGCGCGATGCCGAATCGTTCGGCCAGCGCTTTGACCTCTTTGGGTGGCTGCATGCCCACCGACAAAACGACCAGATCGTATTCCAGGAAAAGTTTTCTGTCGTTCTCTCCGAGATACTGGACGATCAAATTACGAGTTCCTGAGACCTCCTCGATCTTCGGCACGCGAGAACGGATATAGCGGACACCGAGTTCCTGCGCCCGGCGGTAATACTGTTCGAAGCCCTTGCTAAAGGCGCGCAAGTCCATGAAGAAGACGTCGCATTGCAGACCCTCGCCGAGATGCTCTTTGGCGATGATGGCTTCTTTTGTGGCATACATGCAGCAGACGGAGGAACAGTAGTCGCGGTCGAAATCCCGCGAACCAACGCACTGCAGGAAGGCAATCCGCTTCGGCTGCTGTTTGTCGAAAGGCCGTTGCACATGGCCTGAGTAGGGTCCGGAAGCGGAAAGAATCCGCTCGAACTCCAGCGACGTGAGCACATTCGGGAAGCGGCCATAGCCCAAATCCTTCTTTAACCGGGCGTCGAAGATTTCGAATCCGGGTGCGAGGACGATGGCGCCTACGTTCAGCTCAACCTGCTGCTCTCGTTGTGTGTAGTCGATGGCGTGGGCCTGGCAGGCGGACTCACAGAGATGGCAATCACAGCAGATCCCGCAAGCCAGACAGCGCTTGGCCTCGGACACCGCCTCTTCCACCGTGTAGCCGACGTGGACTTCGGCAAACGTTCTTCCGCGAGTCGCGGGGTCGAGGGCTTGCATGTGTACCTGGCGTTGCATCAGCACGCCAGTCGTATCCACTTCGTATTCGGTGCGATACGGCCCTTCCAACTCGCGTCCGATGCGCAAGTCTTCGCGATTGAGCCAGCGATCGATCGATTTTGCGGCCTTCCTGCCGGCGAGTTTGGCGTTCACCACTACGTCGGGACCGGTGACGCAATCTCCACCCGCAAATACTCCGGGCAGCCCGGTTTCGAGCGTCAGGGGATCCGCAGTGAGCGTTCCCCACCTGGTGGTTTCAAGTCCAAGGCGTTCTCCTAACGCGCCGACATCGGGAAACTGGCCGATTGTGACGACGGCTGCGTCACACGCCAAAACAAATTCTGAGCCTGGAACCGGTTCGGGAGCGGGTCGTCCGCTGGCGTCCGGCCGGCCGAGTTTCATCTTCAGGCACTCAAGGCCGGCAACACGCCCGTTCGCGTCGGCCGAGAACGACTTCGGGGCAGCGAGAAACATCAACTTGATACCTTCGCGCTCGGCCTCCTCGATCTCACGCGGGTCGGCGGGCATCTCTGCGCGGGTGCGGCGATAAACGATGGTAACGTCGGTTGCCCCGCAACGAAGCGCAGTGCGCGCCGCGTCCAGAGCGGAGTTTCCCCCGCCGATCACGAGCACTTGCCGGCCGGGTATCACCGGCTTTTCGAGATTGACCCGGCGCAGGAACTCCACGCCTCCCGTGACGCCAATCAGGTTTTCCCCGGGAACAGCGAGTTTCCGCTCAACATGGGCGCCGATGGCGAGGAAGACAGCAGAAAAACTCTTTCGCAGTTCGTCGAAGGAGATGCTGCGGCCCACCGGCGTATCCAACAGGATTTCTATGCCGATGGCGCGCAGCCGATCCACTTCCGCATTCAACAATCGGCGTGGCAAGCGGAACGAAGGGATTCCGACAGCCAGCATGCCGCCCGCCGTTGAGAGCGCCTCGAAGATGGTTGGACGGTAACCCTTTTGCCGGAGTTGATAGGCACACACGAGTCCCGCCGGGCCCGAACCAACGATGGCAACTCTTTCCGCGCGGTCGGGGACGCTGGGTTGCGGCAGCTTATAGTCGGGGCACTGGTCCGTGATGAAGCGCTTCAACGCCGGCAAATTCACCGGATCGTCTACTCTCCCACGAGTGCAGGCGGAGGTGCAGGGGTGCGTGCAGATCCGGCCGCAGATTGAAGGGAGTGGGTTATCGCGCAAAATGACCTGGAGTGCCTCGTCAAAGCGTCGTTGCGCGATTAGAGTCACATACCCCTGTCCGTCCTGATGAACGGGGCAGGCAGCCTGGCAGGGAGCGACCCCGCGGCGAGAGATCGTGAAGATGTTGGGAACAGCTTGCGGGAAAGGCCTGAAGATGGCCTTCCGCTCTCCCAGTCCTTGATCGAACTCGGAGGGCAGAGTTACTGGACATTCCGTCGTGCAGGCGCCGCAACCCGTGCATTTCGTCGCATCAATAAAACGCGGCTGCTGCTTGAGAGTGACCGTGAAATTCCCTGGCTGCCCCTCAACGCGTTCCACCTCGCTCAAGGTGAGAATGTCGATGTCCTTGTGCCTGCCGATCTCGACCAGACGCGGCGCCATGGTGCACATCGCGCAGTCGTTGGTGGGAAAAGTTTTGTCGAGCTGCGCCATGACCCCGCCAATGGCAGGGCCGCGTTCGGCTAAATAGACCTTGATGCCTCCGTTGGCCAGATCGAGGGCTGCCTGCATGCCGCCGATACCGCCGCCCACGACCAGGGCAGCGCCGACCGGTGCGACTTGGGATTTCTCAGAGGGCATGGGGAACCACCTCCGCCGCAGGCGCATGCCGCGCGGCTTTCTCCCTGACCGCCAGGAAATACAGGGCCAGCGGCCGATAGACCATATGCGACCACTTTCCAAACGACATCTCCACGAGCAGCATGGGCGTCGCGATAATGATGTGCAGGGCGTATGTCAGATGACAGGTCAGCGCAAAGCCGGCATAGCGGAACACGTGCGCCGCAAGACCGCTGAGCACGGTCAACGCGAGCAAGATGGGAAAGATGAGATCTTGAAAAGACGACTCTTTATAGATCTCTTTCTTTGCCCGAATTCGCCCTACGAAGATGTCTCCGAGGCCGTAGAGGATGAGGCCCGTCGCGAGGTATCCAAGCCAGCGTTGGGGATGGTACAAGGGGTAGAGATTGTCGGTCTGAAACCAGCGCAGAGCGAAGACCTTGATGGTCAGCATCATGACCACGCCCGTGGCTAACATGCAGTGCCCCAGCCACCGGCCTTTTTCCGGACACTTCCTCATCAGCGAGTCGGTCACCGACTGGTAAACGTAGACCCAGGTCTCGATAAGGTAGATAGAAAGCGGGACACGCTCCTGGCTTGCCCCACTCATGGTGAGTCGCCATATGCGGAAGACGCGCGAAAACAAAAGCAACAGCGGAAGCAGGATCACCGCCAGTGTGTAATAAGTCATAAGCGGGAACATGTGATCCAATCCCAGCGCTGTAGTGGCAAAGTCCCTAGCCGCCATCCCCACGTACCATACGTGGTAGGCGACGATTAGGAAGAAGACGAAAATCGCGGCGGAGAATAAGGAACCGAGATACCACGCCTTGGACTGGAGCAGTTTGGAAGCGATGCCGGTCCAGTCGTACTGCGCGGTGAGGAAGCGTCGCAGCGTCTGCATGGAGATCCTGGGCTCCGATTGCTGCGGACAGACAACAGAACAGTCGCCACAGTCATGGCAGACCCAGGGGTCCAGGCTTTCGACGAGCGGTTGCCTAAGTCCCAGCAGGGCGTAGCGAATGCTTCTGCGGGGAAAGGTCACAGAACCTTCGACCAGATCGCACGAGAGAGTGCAACTTCCGCACTGGTAGCAGCCTGTGGGGTCGAACTTCCCATACCGCCGAATTTCGGCCAGCAGGGTTGGATCGCTTTGTACCGGCAATGTGCCTACCGCCATTTGCCACCTCTACCGGGAGTGCCCGTTACTGCGCAGCGACCACGACTTCTTTGGCGGTCCTCCTGGTGTACACCAGAAACTTCCCGCCTTCTTCCACGATCTGAATCTGAAAGTCTTCGTCGAGGTAGGACTCCGCCGCGCGGGACGCTTCTTCTTTGCTGTCGTAAGGCTGCCCGTCCCACATGAACTTCTTGCCATCGCTGATTATTGCGAGATTCGGGCTCATACGATGCCTCCGACTTGTTCACGCGGTACTGCGAGAACATTTTTCACTGATGACGCTGTGGCGCGGGGGAAATACTCGCGGACCAGCCACTCCGCCGCTTGCGGCACGGCGTCGCCGACTGCTTTCGATAAACCCTGAGAGATTTCTTCCGGCAGCGGCCCGGTTTGGCAGGCCAGCACCCGCACCTCGACTCCACAGGCTTCCTGCAACTCGCGCAGCAAATTCGATGTGGGCAACTGGTGCATCGAGAAATCGTCCAGTTTGACTGGAGGAATTTCGGCGGGATCGATCTCGAATATCTCGCCGGGAGCGCGCCCGGCGTCGATCGCGTCCAGGATCAGCAAGCGTTGCGGATGAGCGGAGCCCAGGCAAAGAGTAAATAACAGCTTGCGCACGCCCGTACCGGCATCCAGCAAGCAAACGGCTTCGGGCACGGGGTAGTGTGACTCGACGTAATCCACTACCTCGCACCCGAAGCCGTCATCTCCAAACAAAATATTCCCCACGCCGAGCACGAGGGTCGGCTTCCGGCAGAAGTCGGGGAGATCGGATTCATCGACATCGGATTGCCCGGTCTCCCACATGCTTCCTCCTGATTCACTGCCGTTCAGTTGGCCAGCGAGCCGAGCAACTTGCCCTCCGCGTCGAAAATGTCCAGCTTCACCGAGAGCTTCCCGTCCAGCCTATGGGTCGCGCAGGACAAGCATGGATCGTAGGCGCGGATCGACATCTCTACCATGTTCAGCACTCCCTGGTCGTACTTGCCGTCATGGATCAAGCTTTTGGCGGCCTGTGTGACCGACATATTGATGGGAGCGTTGTTGTGCGTAGTGCCGACAATCAGGTTGACATTGGTGATCAGGCCGTCGGCATCCGTGGTGTAGTCGTGGATGAGAGTGCCGCGCGGCGCTTCGGTAACGCCTACGCCTCGCGCTGCCCGCGGCGTACACTTCACCCGGGTTTCTGTGCTGGTGATCTCGGGATCGTCCAGCAAACGGATGGTGTTTTCGGCGTTGTAGAGCAGTTCGATAAGCCGCGCCCAGTGATACAACAGGGTGAGCTGCGCGGGCCGCCCGAACTTCGCACGGAACTCCTCGAGTTCAGCCTGCGCCAGTGGTGTGTCGATAAAGTCGCAGACGTTGATGCGCGCCAGCGTATTGGCGCGATATATGCCCTTTGGCTTATCGACATCCATGGAGAAACCCTCGCCCCACTGTTTGGCATAGGGGAACTTCAGGTAGCTCCACGATTCAATGTGCTCGGAGATGAACTCCGTATAACGGTCGGACGGAAAGTCCTGGTAGGTGCCGTTGGGCGCCATCAGGCGAATCTTTCCGTCGTAGAGGTTGAGCGCGCCATTGTCTTTGACGGTGCCGATGAAGCCGGTAGTAATCACTCCCAGCGACTTCACCACGTCGAGGTACTTGGGGAACACGTTCTCCTTCGCAAACGCAATGGAGAACTTGGCGAGGTCCAGCGTGTCATCGGCCTGCTTGCGCAATTCGTCGCGCTCGGCAGCAGACAGTGGCTTGCTGAATCCGCCAGGAACCGCGGCCTGGGGATGAATGGACTTGCCCGCGATGGTTTCCAGCATCTTGGCGCAGAGGTGGCGGACTTTCACCACTTTTCTGGCAATGTCCGGCGCCGCCTGCAGCACGCCGATTACGTTGCGGATGGAATAGTCAGCATCCGGACCGAGCAGGAAATCGGCTCCTGCCAGGAAGTAGAAGTGCAGGATGTGCTCTTCCATGTAGGCGATGCTGTTGCACAGCTCGCGCAGCTTCTTGCCTGCGGGCGGCGGCTCGACTCCAAAGACCGCGTCGCAAGCCTTGGCCGAGGCCAGGTGATGCGACCACGGGCACACACCGCAAATGCGCGGCGTGATGCGTGGGAGATCCTCCACCGGCTTTCCCAGGCAGAATTTCTCGAAGCCGCGCAGTTCAATGACGTTCACCCGGGCGGTGTCCACGTTGCCGGCATCGTTGAGTTGGATGGTCACCTTGGCGTGGCCTTCGATGCGGGTGACAGGTTGAATGACGAGTGTCTTTGCCATGGATCACCTCCGGGGCATTGGCCGCAGACGGCCAGCGCCAGAAAAACGGTTGAAGGTAGCGGCCCGATCCGGAATCTGCTTGGGATCGAGACCGATCGAGGAAAGCGCACCCATCATGTCCACCATGGGATTGGCTTTGTCCGAGATCGGACCAAAGCAACCCTCACATGGCATATAGGCGCGAACGCAGCGTGGCGTGCCCTCGCTGCCGCCGCAGCCGGCACGGGTCGCTGGTCCGAGGCACAGGATGCCCTGCTCCATCAGGCAGCGCATCTCGCTCAGTGGTGCTCCCGGCTTGAAGTCCGGCGCATCCAGGCGGCGCTTCAGGGTGGTGACTGCTTTCTTTTCTCGCTTTGTCGGACACTCGTCGCAAACGCTCTTCGATGGCAGTACCGGCAGCGGCTTGCCTTCAAGCAGCGCGATCAGAGCGCCAGCTACCATCTCTGGCGTGGTTGGACATCCGGGCAGATACGCATCCACTTTCACAACTTCGTGGAGGGCGTAGACCCGGTCGGTGAGCTCGGGAATCTGCTCGTGGGGCAAGCCGTTTTTCTCGGTGGTCACGCTATCGCGATAGACCTTCTCCAACAACTCGGCTGTGCTGAACTGATTTGCCAGCGCCGGTACACCGCCAAAGCAGGCGCAAGAACCCAGAGAGATCAGGATCTTGCACTTCTTTCGCATCTCCTGCGCCAGTTTCTTATGCTCTTCACTGCGGATTCCTCCCGATATCAGCCCGACATCCGCCGCGGGGATTTCCATCTCTGTACCTTCGCCAGTCTGACCATAGAGCTTGTGGTCCATCAGGACTGGCATGTGCACGATTTCTACTTGTTTGAGTACGTCGAGGAGCGGTTCACCGATGTCGAGGATCGTTACCTCACAGCCTCCGCATATGGCAAACCATTCTTCGGCAAGTCGAGCTGCCATGCTGCACCTCCTACCGGACTTGAATTAGTGCCACCTTGTTCCCGTCCCACTATCAGTTATTTATTGAGCGTTCAACCCCCCGCAGGTTGCCCCTGGACGTAATTGCAGTTTGCGGGACGACAACCCGGAACGGGTGAGTCCATCCAGACGGCGGTGAGGGGATCTTTCACAATCCACTTTGGCGTTATCGAACGTTCGTTCGGCTTGCGCTCCACATTCTTGTGTCATCAGCACTTGCGAACGTGGTGTCTACTTATCGTCCAGCCAGCCTGGTTTGTCAGTGACTGAAGTCACCCATGATTGTGAGAGGAACTTGCATCTCGAATGCGCCGCCGTAGGAGCATGTTGCCTGGTCCTCTCAAAGCCCTTCCCAGTCAGAGACTTGCATTCATTCAGTCTGCCAGCGACGATTGTCACAGGTGGTAGTCCATTGCAGCCAAGAGAGTGAGGTGGATCAGGGAGAAGAAAATTTATCAGAATTGTAGGAACGGGCTCGATGGGCACCCCGTCTGCCTCAATCCAAACCTATACAAATCGTGAATCCTCCGTTTTTTCAAGCGGCACTGGCGGCTCAATTGAGCGCCCAGGGCGGTACCCGGAATCACTATGATGGGTGATCGCTGTCACTGACTTTTTGCGCTCTTCGTCGCATAGCTATGAGCTGCATAGCCACTTCGTCAGGCCCATTTTGGGCCTTTTTTCAAGCGCCGGATCCATTCTCACAGTCGTTTTACTTACGCCCGGTAGATAACGCAGAACTCCGGGGATGCAGCCATGGAAAATCGCCGCGGCGCCGATTATTGTTGCGTAGTACTCGTTGTACTTAGCCTGGCAGTTGCAGGATTCTTGCTCGGCGACAAATAGGTTATCGGGATCAATTCGCCTCCGCAAAGGGGGTAGGTGGTATGGTCATCGTCATCACGGCGAGGGCAATGTCAGGCAGGAACACCGTGGGCAGGCTGCTCGCCGACGACTTGGGGTGGGAATTTGTCGTTGCGGAGGATCTTTATCCCTCTGCCCATCTGGATGCACGAAACCGCAACCCTTCCTTAGCTAGCGTTACTCCATTCTCGCGAATAGAAACGCTATCGGCCGCCGTTAATTCCTGGATCAACGAATGGCGGGATGTGGTGGTCTCGTGCCCACTGCTCACGGAAACAGACCGCAGGCAGCTCTCTGAAATGTCCTCGCTGGTTAAGATAGTCTGTCTAGAGGGTTCCCGCGCGGCCTATCGGCCTCCCTTGTTTGATAGGGACTGTCCAGTCCGCGCAGTGGGTTCCGAGTTCCCTGACGGATGTCGTACCGCACGCAAGCCGGAACAGGAAGCGCTCACTGTAGATTTAGCCCATCAGGTAGAAGAGATCATAAGGGAAATGGTCTCTGCTCTGGTTCTTAACTGAAGGCCGGGTAGCGGCTCAGGAACCACTGCCGAGCGTCGCCATACGCCAGACGGTCGAAAGACGCCGTTTCCAGCGACGACCAAGCAATTGCCAGCGATAGTGGCGCGGTTGACACCGATGCAGTTCCCTTCTGTCAACCGTTCCTTAAAAAGGAGAAGTCCATGATCCCACGCAAAACGATTCTGACGTTCGCCAGCCTGCTGCTGGCTTTCTCTCTTCTGCTGTCCCTGCCGCTCCTCGGGCAAGCCTTCCGCTTCGCAGTCCCCGCACTGCAAATGACCGACAACACGGTATGGTGCGCCACCAACAACTGCCTGACATCGCTGGGGGGAACCATGGCAGAGATCAAGGCCGGATATGATGGCACGGTCTACGGGCTAACCTCGGCCAGCGCCCTCTATTCCTACACCGTCGCCGGGGGCTGGGTCGAGTCCGCCTCCGGGTTGCAAACCGCGGGCGGCTACAGCCTGAGTCACATTTCGGCAGCCAGCGCCAGCCAGGTGCTCGCGCTCTCCAGCGTATCCACGGGCAACAATGTGTTCGTGCTCAATTCCGCTGGCACCGCCTGGGGCGCCCTCAGCAGGCGCCTCAGCGTAGCCGAGATCGGCGTCGATGGCAGCATTTGGGGCATGGACTCGAACGGGCTCATCTGGTCCTATGTCAGTGGGGTCTGAACCGATCCCTCCTCACCGGCGCCGGGGCATACACGTTCGCGCTCTCCGGGGGCGGACTGTACCATCTGAATCTGACCGTTCCCTCCTTAACCGTCACCGCCGAGGCCCTCCAGCCATGCGGGCGCGGCGGATGCCTTGATAAAACTCTCACCGCGCAAGCCTATTTCTCCGCCCCTGCGGGTGAGCACGGATCGTCGGGAGTAACTGTCACAGCTAGCGGGCGGGAAGGATTCACGATACAAGCCATCGCACTAGAACCGAACCCCTACTGCGATCCCATCAACCACAATGGCTGCGGGCCGGTCTATGAAAGCTGCGATTGTTTTTTGGGATGCCTGGGGCCATACCCGATCATGACGGGAGAAGGAATCGCTACCGTTGGACTGCAGTGGAACGGAAATTACGGCGATGCCGGAATCGTGTTCCCCAACACGATTTGGTGTGGGGTAATCCTCAACTGCAGCAACCCTCCGCCCTACAAGTGTACGGGGCCTGATCGCCTTTTCTTCAACAAGGAAGGCATGACGGCGGCCGCGTACTGTCTTGCACACCAGGAATGGGAATTGCCGGATCCGTGGATTTCGGAAACGATTGGCCCGGTAACCATCACCACCTGCGTGAACCCAACGGTGGGGGCCTACGGACACGTTGGGCCCTCTGCCTGCACCCCCCGCTAGCCCGTGGCCTCTCGAGTCCATGATCCCTCCGTGGGATCACGGCCCCGGGCGGTCTAAATCGCGCACGAAGAGCTGAAACAGCCAGGGAAACCAGCGGTATTGCAGGATAAATTCCCGGCGGCTTGTCCGGTAGATGATCGTGGTACTCGGCTGGGATTTCGCGAACCTCCAGAATAGAAGTTTCATTTTCAGAGATCGCCACTCTTCGCCCATGATTAGAAAATTTCCTTTTTTTGGAGCCGGCGGCGGGACTTGGACCCGCGACCCCCGCATTACAAGTGCGGTGCTCTACCAACTGAGCTACACCGGCCCGATGATGGTCGGATTCTAGCAGGGATTCCCAATCCTGCACTTTTCTCCAATTTATTTTCCGGCGGTGAGCGAAATCACAGCCGCCGATCCCAAGGCGCAGTAATATGTTGACAGCACGGTCGTGGTGATCCTAGTATGCCGCCCCCGCTAGTCCTCCCTTCCCGGAGGGTCTAGCCCCTTCGCTAGTGCGTGCTGACCCGGTACCTGGCGAACAATGGAGGCATGACACCCGACATGCGCGGCTTTGGCACGGTCTACCGGCAGCCCGGAACCCGCTTCTTCTGGATACAGTATTGGCGCGACGGTGAGCGTCACCGCGAATCCAGCGGCCAGGAAAAGTTCCGCGAAGCGCAAAAGGTTTTGAAGCTCAGAATTGTTGCTGGCGGCGCCGCATCCGTCCCGCAGGACGAAGCTGGCGAAGGCCAGTTCGCCGCCAGCAACCCTCCCCCGGCCCGGCCGGGAAGTTCCCCCTGCGGAGTCCGCGTGTCCGACCTCTATGATGCCATGGAGCGCAACTTCATCATCAACAAGCGCAAGAGCCTCGGGGATCTACGCTCCCTCTGGAAGAACCATCTGAAACCAGCCCTGGGAGCAGTGCTGGCGCATGCCCTGGACTCCGACCGCATCGAAGTCTATGTTGTCGCGCGGCGGGCCGAAGGCGCGGCCTTGCCATGCGAGGGTCCCCGCTCCGTATTTTCATCGCAGCGCTTCGCGAACTTCCGGGGTCCTCATTTGTTCTTCAATGTGCCGCTGCAGTCGGTCCCACTCCGAGCGGACGATCATCTCCTTGATCGCGAAGCGGGTTTCGCGTTTCGCATCATCGATGCGTACGGCAAGCGAAGATC
The DNA here is from genome assembly GCA_963842095.1 of uncultured Acidobacteriaceae bacterium. Taxonomy (GTDB): domain Bacteria; phylum Acidobacteriota; class Terriglobia; order Terriglobales; family Acidobacteriaceae; genus Sulfotelmatobacter. The sequence goes on along the minus strand of CAWJEY010000013.1, from coordinate 1,124,974 downwards.
TGCCGTGTGAGTTCCACGGCGGCATAGGGAATCGAAACCGCGGCCTGGTTACAACAATTACTGCGAATTCGTTTCAGTCAGCCGAGGCCAGGCAATTTGAATCACGATGGTGGCAACAAGGGTCAGCAGAAAGCAGGCCATTTGAGGATGAGCAGGCCACATGATTTGCCCGAGACCGAACACCCAGGCCCCCAACCCAATAGCAGTTCCAATCAACGAAGCGATCAAAGAGACTTTCAGAGTTTTCACTGTCATCCTCGATTATCAGATACGACAACCCAGCCGTCGTTTTTCTTGCGCTCTAGATCAGTGGCGAGGCGATCTCCCGTTTTTGCGTTTCTGACCACTGACCCCCGGCCGCGGATCACTTGCTCCTTACGATATGGTGCCGGCAAGCGCCCGTTGCGGCGTTTGCAGATGGAACAGCCGCTGCACCGCAACGGTCATCTGTTCCTGCTCCACCTTCTCTGGAAGTTCCTTGAGTTCTCGGGCCAGGGACCCTGCGATCCGCTGCGTCATACGGGACATGATTGCAGTTAACATTTCGTCCTGATCCTTGGAGAACGGTCCGTTCTGTTGTCGGAAGGAATCCAGTTCTTGCCGGCAAATTTCATCCAGCCGCTGGCGCAGCGCCACGATCGTCGGCACCACCCGCTCCGCCATCAGCCTGCGGCGGAAGCCTTGCGCTTCGGCTTGCAGAATCTTTTGTGCGTCGGCAGTGGCAGCCTCACGCTCGCCCGCATTGTGATCGACCACGTTTTCCAGGTCGTCGAGGTCATACAGGAAAACGCCCTTGACTTCGCGCACCGCGGAGTCGATGTCGCGAGGCATCGCGATATCCACGATCACCAGTGGCCGATCCTTGCGCCCGCGAACCATGCACTCGGCTTCCTCGCGGCTGAGAATTGTGTGCGGACACGAAGTCGAGCTGATGATGACGTCAGCCTCCGCCATGTGTTGCCCGCGCTCCTCAAAGGGAACCGCAACTCCTCCCAGCTTTGCGGCCAACTCCGCCGCGTGCTCCAGCGTGCGGTTGATCACGCACACCGAGCTCGCGCCGTGATTGAGCAACTCGCGCGCGGAAAGCTCGCTCATCTTTCCAGCGCCCAGCAGCAGCACTTTCTTGCCGTCGAGCGTCCCAAAGATCTGGCGTGTGAGTTCCACGGCGGCATAGGGAATCGAAACCGCGGCTTTGCCAATCGCCGTCTCACTGCGCACCCGCTTCGAAACCGTAAGGGCCTTCTGCAGCACAGCGTCCAGGAACCGCCCCGTCGCGTCAACTTTCTGCGCCTGCTCCCAAGCTTGCTTCACTTGGGAGACAACCTGAGGCTCACCGACCACCATGGAGTCGAGACTGGAGGCAACCCGGAAGATATGCAGCAGCGCGCTTTCATCGAGCAGGCGGTAGAAGTGTTTCCACTCGCACAGCATGAGTCCGTATTCGGCCCCCAGCAGCCGCATCACCGAGTTGGCGGCCAGGGTGACGTCGTTGGCCCAGAGCCAGAACTCAGTGCGATTGCAGGTGGCCATGACAATGACTTCGTCAATTCCTTCTGCCCTCGACAACTGCACCAAGGCTTCGCTGCGCCGGTTCTCGCTGATCCAGAAGCGCTCGCGCACCGCCACTGGGGCTGTGCGGTAATTCAGGCCAACCACCATCAGAGTGGGTTCCAAAGTGAACTCCTGCCTACTACTCCGGTAAAAGCATCCACCGTGCCAAAGGTCTGGATCTGCCTTCGGCGCGGCGATCCCGAGTGCTTTCAATGAGTTAGGATTGATCCCGCGCGGAAGCGCGATTGGGGAAATAGCGGTCAGTTTGCGGCATATGACTCTGGGCGGGGGTCTTTTGCCTCGTTGCGTTTTACCACAGAAGGCAGTCTTCGGGCTCGGTCAGCGTGCTTCCGTGGTGAACTGCCCATCGACGTTAGGAGCGGACCCTTTAGCGCGCTACCTCGACCGGTGCAACATCTTTTTCTTTCAAGCCTGCGACCTTCGGTTCGTAGACGCAGAACGGCTCTTCATCCAGATAGTTTCCAGTGGCGGCAAAAGCCCGCGCGCGGCAACCCATGCAGACATTGCGGAACTCGCAGCATCCGCACTTCCCGGTCAGGTTGTTGACGTCGCGCAGTTCATTGAATACGACTGAGTTCTCCCAGATGTCGACGAACCGCTGCTTTTTCAAATCGCCTGCCAGGGCCGGCAAGTATCCGCAGGGATAAACCTCACCCTGATTCGAGATGAAACACACGGCAGTCCCGGCCAGGCATCCCTTGGTCATGGCGTTCATGTCGGAGGGATGAGTGCCCGGGTGCCCTACGGCCTTCCCGATGCCCTGAGGCTTCAGTTCGATGCCGGTTGATCCAGGCATCGTCATATCGATAGGGCCGATGCCGAGCGGGCCTTTGCTTGGCGCACTGGCCGCCGCTGGAATCACGAGCTGCGCAGCCTGAGCCGCGGCCGTCGCGGAGCGGTGCTCCGCCGCGCGCCGTTGCCGAACCACGCGGAAGTAATGCGGCGCACAGGTCGCCTTCAACTCGATGCCACCTGCCAGCGATTGATCGTAGAACCAGTTCAGCATCTTCTCGTACTCTTCCGGAGGAACCATCTGCTCCGCGGCGATATCCACTCCGCAACCCACTGGCACCAACAGGAATGTGTGCAGCGCATCCGCGCCAATCGACTTCGCGAGTTCGAGCACATGCGGAAGCTGATGGGCATTGTGGCGGGCGATTGTAGTGTTGATCTGCACTGACATGCCCAGATCTTTCAGATTACGAAAACCGGTAATGGCCGCATCGAATGCGCCCGGAATGCCGCGGAAGGTATCGTGAGTCAGCGCATCGGCGCCATCCAGGCTGATGGCAACCCGCTTCACGCCGCTGTCGACGATCTTGCGCGCCACTTGCTTGGTAACCAGCGTGCCATTCGTGGCCAGAGCCACGCGCAGGCCCTTCTCGGTGCCGTAACGCGCCAACTCAAAAATGTCTTTGCGGAAAAGCGGTTCACCACCGCTCAACACCAGGATGGGGCTGGACACCTCGGCAATCTGATCGATGATCGCCTTTGCAGTTTCTGTGGATAGGTCGGAGGGAGAACTCAACTCGGTGGCGCTGGCCCGGCAATGGATGCAGCGCAGATTGCAGCCTTTGGTCAACTCCCAGAAAATTAGTCGTGGCTTGTTTGGCGTTCCGTGATTTGCAAAAGATGAATGCGTAGAAAAAGGACTTGTGGAAGATGTTGAATGATGCCCGTCACCATTGGATGTAGTCATGTTTGCTGTCCTTCCCACTTGAACCGGGCGCTGTCGCCCACCCACGGCGCAACGATAAAAGAGAACCGATGTCCCTGCGGTGATGTTCATCACCCGAAATTGTGATTCAGGTCACGCGACCTAAGTCTCGTAGAATGTGGGATATTGGAGTGAGGATAAGCGTTTCCCCAGCACGTTGCGGCTATGCCATCCCGCCAGCTTTCATGCCAGCCGGATAGGGCAGGGCTAGTTGTGATCCGCGATATCGCGCAGCGCTGACGTGTTGCGAATCACCAAGGTCGAGCCTTTCGACTGCACGATTTGCCGCTTCTTCAGTTCCGCAAACAGCCGCGTGACCGTCTCCCGCGAAGTTCCGATCATCTGCGCGATTTCCTCGTGGGTGAGTCGAATCTTCAACCGGGGCTCCGGTTTAGTGCCTTCGCCGTTTTTGGCGCTCCATTCCAGAAGCAACGACGCCAGTTTTTCCGCCGCGGAATGGGACAGTCCCAGCGCGCGCACTTCCTTACAGGCATTGTGATACTTTTCACCCAGTTGCTCGGCCACCTTAAAACAGGCGTCCACATCATCCTTGAGAAACTTCAGAAAATCCTCGCGCTTCACGAAGTTGACCTGGCAGGGATCGATCGTCTCCGCCGTCACCTCGTAGGGCTTGCCTGAGATCGTAGCGCTCATGCCCAGCACTTCGCCGGGCTCAGCCAGCTTCACAATCATGGTCCTGCCGCTGGGGGAGTTAATTGAGAGCTTTACGCTGCCTTTGCAGATCACAAAGATGCCGCGCGGCATCTGCCCTTCCACAAACAACACGGCCCCCTGGGGGTATGCCGTCGCAAACTTGATGTTCTCAAAACTCTGCAGCGCCGCTGGCGGCAGATCGCAAAAAATACGATCGGCGCGCAGCTTGCAGGTCAAGCAACTTTCGACAATCTCCATGCCATATGGTGAGAGCATTACAAGCCTCCTAGTCTGACTCAGTGTCCGTCTGGATGGGGCGATTGGCTGTGCTGCCAAGCACACGCTGATGTGACGCGCCTCACATTCAAAGTGTTGTGATGTACATCACAAGCGTCTGTGACCTGCCTTGCTGCGTCCGAGTCTGGCGTCGGCCATGCTTATGCAGTCAGTGGGGATGCAACAAACTCCAGGCACTGATTTGTAATTAAAGGCAGGCAGTTCATTATGAAGCGCAAGTTCAAGACCATGGATGCAAACGAGGCGGTCGCCTACGTCGCCTACCGGGTTAACGAAGTCATCGCCATCTATCCCATTACGCCTTCCTCGAACATGGGCGAATGGGCGGACGAATGGTCAGCCCAGGGCATCCAGAACATATGGGGCACGGTGCCCCACGTGATGGAAATGCAGAGTGAAGGCGGGGCTGCCGGAGCGGTTCACGGCGCGCTGCAGACCGGATCGCTGTCCACCACGTTTACAGCTTCCCAGGGCCTGCTGCTCATGATCCCGAACATGAATAAGATTGCCGGGGAACTGACCCCAACCGCATTTCATGTTTCGGCGCGGACCCTGGCCACGCATGCGCTCTCGATTTTCGGCGACCACTCGGATGTCATGTCCATCCGCAGCACCGGCTTCGCCATGCTGTGCTCCAATTCCGTGCAAGAGGCCATGGATATGGCCCTGATCGCGCACGCCGCTTCACTCGAATCACGTATCCCTTTCCTGCATTTCTTCGACGGGTTCCGCACCTCGCACGAAGTAAACAAGATCGAAATGCTGGCGGAAGACGACATGCGGTCACTCATTAATATGGATCGTATTTTCGAGCACCGCCAGCGCGCTCTATCCCCCGATCATCCCGTCCTGCGCGGCACCGCTCAGAATCCCGATGTGTTCTTCCAGATGCGCGAACGGGCCAACTCCTATTACGATGCCTGCCCGCAAATTGTCCAGACCGTGATGAACAAATTCGCGAACGTCGTAGGACGTTCCTATCACCTGTGTGACTACGTCGGCGCGCCGGACGCCGAGCGCGTGATTGTGATGATGGGCTCGGGCGCAGAGGTCGCTCACGAAACTATCGACCATCTCAACGCCCAAGGCGCAAAGCTCGGACTGCTGAAAGTCCGCTTATATCGCCCCTTCCCGGTGCAGGCGTTCCTCGAAGCCCTGCCTGCCAGCGTGCGCAAGATCGCCGTCCTCGATCGGACTAAGGAGTCGGGAGCGATCGGCGAACCACTCTACCTCGATGTGGTGAATGCGTTCCACGAAGGAGTGAAAGCGGATTTCGCTCCACAGAGAAAGCCCCCCGTAATCGCCGGTGGACGCTACGGACTTTCTTCCAAAGAATTCACGCCGGCCATGGTCAAGGCGGTCTACGACAATCTGAATGCTGCCCAGCCCAAAGATCACTTCACCATCGGCATCCACGACGACATCGGCCACACCAGTTTGTCTTATGACACCGGGTTTTCAACCGAGCCTGACAACGTTGTGCGCGCAATGTTCTACGGTTTGGGCGCGGATGGCACCGTCGGCGCCAACAAGAATTCGATCAAAATCATCGGGGAGAACACTGACAATTACGCCCAGGGTTACTTCGTCTACGACTCGAAGAAATCCGGCGCGGTAACTATTTCGCACCTTCGCTTCGGGCCGCAACCCATTCGCTCGAGCTATCTCGTTTCCAGCGCCAACTTCGTCGCCTGTCACCAGTGGATTTTCCTTGAGCGCTACGACATGCTGAGCGCCCTGGTTCCCGGCGGCACGTTCCTGCTCAACAGTCCCTTCGGCGCGGATGAAGTCTGGGACCATCTCCCCCGCACCGTGCAACAGCAGATCATTTCAAAGCAGGCGAAGTTTTATGTGATCGATGCTTATCAAGTCGCACGCGACACCGGCATGGGCAGCCGCATGAACACGATTCTGCAAGTCTGCTTCTTCGCGATTTCCAAAGTATTGCCGGCAGATCAGGCGATCGAGGCCATCCGCAAATCGATTCGCGACACCTACGGTAAGAAGGGCGAAGAGATCGTGGCGCAGAACATGAAAGCTGTGGATGAAACTCTGGCGCACTTGTTCGAAGTAAAAGTCCCGGCCGAACTCACCAGCACGATTGAGATGCCGCCACCGTTCTCGCCCTCAGCGCCGGAATTCGAGCGCGACGTTCTGGGCATGATGTATGCAGGAAGAGGCGACGAATTGCCCGTCAGCGCATTTCCCGTCGACGGTACTTTCCCCACTGGAACCGCGAAATGGGAGAAGCGCAACCTGGCGCTCGAAATCCCCGCCTGGGACCAGAAGATCTGCATCCAGTGCGGCAAGTGCGCCATGGTTTGTCCGCACTCGGTGATTCGCATAAAAGTCTACGACTCGAAGGATCTGGAAGGCGCACCAGCGACCTTCAAGTCCACTGAGACCCGTGACCGCGAATGGCAAGGCCTCAATTACACGATTCAGGTCGCCCCGGAAGACTGCACCGGATGCGGCATCTGCGTGGAAGTGTGTCCAGTCAAGAATAAAGCTGAAACCCGCCTCAAGGCCATCAACATGGTGCCGCAACCTCCGTTGCGCGTGCCTGAGCGGGAGAATTGGGATTTCTTCCTCAAGATTCCGGAACTCGACCGCCGCAACATCAAAGTCGGCAACATCCGCCAGCAGCAAATTCAGGAGCCGCTGTTCGAGTTCTCCGGCGCCTGCGCCGGTTGCGGCGAAACTCCATATCTCAAGCTCATGTCGCAATTGTTCGGCGACCGCGCCATCGTCGCCAACGCGACAGGCTGTTCGTCGATTTACGGCGGCAACCTGCCCACTACGCCCTGGACGAAAAACGCTGCCGGCCGCGGACCCGCGTCGTGCCAACTCGCTTTTCGAAGACAATGCCGAGTTTGGCCTGGGCTTCCGGCTCTCCATCGACAAGCAGACCGAGTTCGCGCAGGAGTTAGTAAAACGCGTGGCGGGAGCGATCGGTGAAGAACTTGCGACCGCGCTTCTTACCTCTCCGCAAAAAGACGAAGCGGACATTTACGAACAGCGCCAGCGCGTCGACTTGCTGAAGGAAAAGCTGCAAAGCGCAAATTCCGGTCTGAACGTTAACGACGCGAAACAACTGCTTTCCCTCGCCGACCTGCTGGTCAAGAAAAGCATCTGGATCGTCGGCGGAGACGGCTGGGCGTATGACATCGGCTACGGCGGACTCGATCACGTGCTCGCCAGTGGACGCAACGTCAACGTGCTCGTGCTCGATACCGAGGTCTACTCCAACACCGGAGGCCAAGCCTCCAAAGCCACACCCCGAGGTGCAGTGGCGAAGTTTGCCGCCGGCGGCAAGCCCGGCCCCAAGAAAGATCTGGGACTCATCGCCATGAGCTACGGCAATATCTATGTCGCCAGCGTGGCCATGGGCGCAAAGGACGAGCACACGCTCAAGGCCTTCCTGGAAGCCGAGGCTTACAACGGCCCCAGCCTCATCATTGCGTATTCACACTGCATCGCTCACGGCATCAACATGACGACCGCGATGTCGGATCAGAAGATGGCAGTCGATTCCGGACAATGGTTGCTCTATCGCTACAACCCGGAGCGAGCCGCGCAAGGCGAGAATCCGCTGACCCTCGATTCCCGGACGCCAACGCGCAAAGTCTCGGATTTCATGCAGATGGAAACGCGCTTCAAGATGCTCACCAAGAGTAAACCGGAAGATGCCAAGCTCCTCTGGCAGGAAGCGCAGCACGACGCCGAAACCCGCTTCCGGCTCTATGAATATATGGCGCAGCGGAAATCTGAAAAAGAACCGGTCAAAGCCGGGAAGTAACCGGCAGACGGAGACGCGGGAGAAAGAGAAATCATGGTCGACCTCACCACCACCTACCTGGGTTTGAAGCTTCGCACGCCGTTGGTTGCCTCCGCATCGCCGCTATCGCAAGAAATCGACGGCATCCGCCACCTCGAAGATGCCGGCGCGTCTGCCGTTGTTCTGTATTCGCTGTTCGAGGAGCAATTGCGGCAGGAAAGTTTCGAACTCGAACACCACCTCGCCGAAGGGACAAACAGCTTCGCGGAAGCCTCGAGCTTTTTCCCCCAGCCCGATGAATTCCGCGTGGGACCCGAGGGATACTTAAACCACATCCGCCGCGCCAAGAAAGCGGTGAAGATCCCAATCATCGCCAGCCTCAACGGTGCTACCGTCGGTGGCTGGACGCAGTACGCCAAGCTCATCGAGCAGGCGGGCGCCGACGCTCTGGAATGCAACATCTATTCCATCCCCAGCGATCCCGAACTCACCTCCGCGGCGGTTGAGCAGCAATATCTCGACATTCTCAAAGCGGTAAAGTCGGCGGTCACCATTCCCGTTGCCGTCAAGCTCAGCCCTTTTTTCAGCAACATGGCCAACATGGCGAAGCGGCTGGACGAAGCCGGCGCGAACGGATTGGTGCTGTTCAATCGCTTCTATCAGCCCGATATCAACCTCGACGAATTAGAAATCCAGCCCAACGTGCTGCTCAGCACTCCGCAAGCCTTGCGCCTTCCCTTGACCTGGATCGGCATCCTTTACGGCCGCATCCGCGCCAACCTGGCTGCGACCAGCGGCGTGCATGGTCCTCAGGACGTCGTAAAACTGCTCATGGTCGGGGCCGACGTCACCATGCTCTGCTCCGCGTTATTGAGCAATGGCGTCAATCATCTCCAGAACATCGAAGAAGGTGTGCGGGAATGGATGGAAGAACACGAATACGAATCCGTTCGACAAATGAAGGGCAGCATGAGCCAGCTTCGCTGTCCTAATCCCTCGGCCTTCGAGCGGGCGCAGTACATGAAGGCGGTCAAGAGCGTGCAGCATGTCGCCCTCACTGGCCGCGAAGCTTGGAGAATTCTTAGTGGCGACTAGATCATAGCTTTTCACCGGTGATGCGCTTCACGCTGCCGGAGGGCACTGCGGTGGGTGACCCGCATCACAGCAATTTTGAGACTGAAAAACTCATACTTTAGATTGCGGCAGAAGCGTCAGCTTGGGCCATTCCTATTGCCGTTGGAATCTCTCGAGAAGCCGCGACCTTCAAACCGAGAAACAATAAGGAGTCCATATGCCGGTTACCAAGCAACAAGCGCTCGACTACCACTTCGGTGGACGTCCAGGAAAAATTGAAGTCACTCCCACCAAGCCCTGCCGCACGCAACACGACCTAAGCCTGGCCTACACCCCGGGAGTGGCCGATCCGTGCATGGAAATCCACCGCAACCCGCACGATGCCTTCAAGTACACCGGCCGCGGCAACCTGGTCGCCGTGGTCACAAACGGGACCGCCGTGCTTGGGCTGGGCGATATCGGTCCCTTGCCGGCAAACCCGTGATGGAGGGCAAGGCCGTCCTGTTCAAGCGCTTCGCTGACGTGAACGTCTTCGATATCGAAGTCGACAGTCACAATCCCGACGACGTAATCAAGGTATGCCAGCTTCTTGAGCCTACTTTTGGTGGCATCAACCTGGAAGATATCAAAGCCCCGGAATGTTTCTATATCGAGGAGACTTTAAAGAAGACCATGCATATACCGGTCTTCCACGACGACCAGCATGGCACCGCCATTATTTCCGGAGCCGCTTTATTGAACGCTCTGGAAGTGGTTGGCAAGGACATCGGCAAAATCCGTCTCGTCATCAACGGAGCTGGCGCCTCTGCCGTAGCCACTGCCGAGCACTACATTCGTCTGGGCATGAAGCGGGAAAACATCACCCTGTGCGATACCAAGGGAGTGGTTTACAAAGGCCGCGCGGCAGGCATGAATCCTTACAAGGACCGCCTCGCGCAGGATACCAAGCTGCGCACGCTGGCCGAAGCCATGGTCGGAGCCGATATGTTCCTCGGACTCTCTGTAGGTGGCGCCGTTACGCAGGACATGGTGCGATCCATGGCGGCCCGTCCGATTGTCATCGCCATGGCGAATCCCGATCCCGAGATTACCTACGAAGACGCCCGCGCCTGCCGCAACGACATCATCATGTGTACCGGCCGCTCCGACTATCCCAACATGGTGAACAACGTTCTGGGCTTCCCCTCCATCTTCCGCGGCGCCCTCGATGTGCACGCCACCGCCATCAACGAAGAAATGAAATTGGCCGCCACTCGCGCCCTCGCCGACCTGGCGAAGGAGGACGTCCCTGACTCCGTCTGCCGCGCCTACGGCGTGGCACGGCTGAAGTTTGGTCCCGATTACCTGATCCCCAAGCCGTTCGATCCGCGCGTGCTCATCTGGGAAGCTTCCGCCGTGGCCGAAGCTGCCATGCGCACCGGCGTGGCGCAGGAACCGGTCAACATCGACGAGTACCGCGAGCAGCTCAAGCGCCGTCAGGGCAAAACTCACGAACTGACGCGCATGATGATTGTCAAAGCCCAGGCCGAACCCAAGCACGTCGTTTTTCCCGAAGGAGACAACGACAAAATCCTGCGTGCCTGCCATTCGATATTGGAAGAGAAGATCGCTACACCCATCCTGCTCGGCAACGCGGCAACCATTCAAGCCAAAACCGCTGAGCTGGGATTGGATCTGACAAAGGCACAGATCGTCGATCCGGCGTCATCGCCGCTTCGCGAGCGTTACATCCAGGAATTGTTCCGCCTGCGCCAGCGCCGAGGCGTGACCCTCACCGAGGCCCGCACACTCATCGACGAACGCAACATTTTCGCGTCGATGATGGTGCACATGGGAGATGCGGATGCCCTGGTCTCCGGCGTCTCTCAGCACTTCCCCGACACCATTCGCCCGGCGCTGCAGATCGTCCGCATGCGTGAAGGCCTGCACAAGGTCGCCGGATGCTATCCCCTCATCACCCGCAAGGGAGATCTGTTATTCCTGGCCGACACGAGCGTCAATATCGATCCCTCGGCCGAAGACCTGGTGGAAATCGCCCTGTGTGCCGCGCAAGAGGCGAGACGGTTTGACCTGGTGCCGCGAGTCGCCATGCTTTCCTTCTCCAACTTTGGCAGCAGCCAGCACCCATCCTGCGACAAAGTCCGGAAAGCAGTAGAGCTGTTGCACAAAGCCGATCCAACCTTAATTGTCGATGGAGAGATCATGGCGGATGTTGCTGTCTCCCCCGAAATTCTGGAGCAGACCTACCCGTTCAGTTCGCTGCAGGGGGGCGCCAACGTGCTCATCTTCCCCAACCTCGAATCCGCCAACATTGCCTACAAGCTGCTCACCACGATTGGCGGAGCCGAAATCCTTGGTCCCATCCTGATGGGCATGGCTCGGCCCGTGCATCTGCTGGCCCGCGGCGCGGAAGTCGAGGAGATAGTGAACGTGGTCGCCATTGCCGTAGTGGACGCGCGGGAGTCGGAGCTAACGACGCCGACGCCGGAGATCGAGAAATCAGGCGTACCGGCGGACTGATTGTCCGGAGTTTCTACCGTGGGCAGCGCTGAATAACGAGCATCGGGCACAAGCTAGTGCTTGTGCCCGATGTGGCCTTATCGAATCCGCTGGTGCTCGCGAACCTGCCTACTTCGCCTGCAGAGTCTCGATGTAGTGGGTAAGGTTGGCTATGCGTTGCTGCACCTCGCCCTCGTGCCCATTGCTGATACCCCAAAACAATGGCCCCCACACGGGCATGTCTTTGGATCCGTGCGCCGCAAGATCGGAAGTGCCGCGGATGGTGGAAGTAACTTTCATCGCGGGATACTTTCCCCCGTTGTTCTTGCTCAACAGAGTCAAGTCGGCGGGAGCAGCCTTCAGCGCGCTGGCCGCGGGCCCTCCGCCTTTGCCGTCAGTGCCATGGCAAACGGCGCAGTAGGATGTGTACATTTCCTTGCCGGATGCGGCTGACGTGGGCTTGATGGTGGTGTGTTGTACGGTTTTAGTTTGGTCCTGCGCGCCAGCCATGCAGGCCAACGCGATCAGGGCAGAGAACAGCCAAATCAATTTCTTGATCGACATCGTCTTTCTCCTTTAGACCAAGGCTTCGTTGCTGAAAATTTAAGCACGCCCGGAAAAGCAGGAAACCAGCTGCGCCGCTGCCAGCTAGCGGCGGCTCGAACGATGAGCCTTCTTGTATTCCAAATTCATTCTCAGCCCCTGCCTTTGCCATGGCTGTGACCCAGCTCACCATCGATTGTAGTCCAGCACGTCCGCATAGTCGCCCGAATGCGCGCAGAACGGCGGTGCGCCGCTCACATACGTCCGTGATGTTCGTCACATCCACCCGCCGCCCCTGCCCGGCATAATTACGACAGTTTTGTGGAGAGTTCTAACCACTTCCAGTGGGGAGTTTCCATGGCAAAAGGACGCGTTTCCATCGTTGTCGAGCACTGTAAAGCCTGCGGCTTATGTGTAGAGTTTTGTCCCTCGCACGTACTCGCGCTCTCTTCCGCTTTCAATTCCAAGGGTTACCATCCGCCCCACGTCGTGCATCCGGAAAAGTGCAGCGGGTGTGACTTGTGCGGCATGTACTGCCCTGACTTCGCTATTTACGCCACCAAAGTGGCTCCCGAAAAGGGAGGTAACAAATGAAGGCTGATCCTCGCGGCGTTCTCACTGGCACACACTTCATCGACGGCGACCACGCCTGCTGCGAAGGCGCGCTGGCCGCCGGTTCCCGCTTCGCGGCCGGATATCCCATTACTCCCTCTACCGAGGTGGTCGAACGCTTCGCTTCCCGCGTGCCCATGGTAGGCGGAACGTTCATCCAGATGGAGGATGAACTCGCTGCTTCCATCACGCTGCAAGGCGCAGTCTGGGGCGGAGCCAAAGCGTTTACGGTCACCTCCGGCCCGGGCTTCTCTTTGATGATGGAGCACATCGGCTACGCAGCCATGACCGAAACCCCGTGCGTCTTCGTCGACGTGCAGCGCGGAGGCCCGTCCACCGGCCTGCCCACACTCCCGGCGCAAGCCGACATGATGCAGGCGCGCTGGGGTTCGCACGGCGACTACCAAATCATCGCCCTCTGCCCCAATTCTCCGCAGGAATGCTTCGATCTCACTATCACTGCCTTCAACCTAGCCGAAGAATTTCGCGTCCCGGTAATGTTCATGATGGACGAAGTCGTCGGCCACATGACCGAGAAGGTAGTGATTCCTCCCGCCGACCAGATCGAGATCACCCCGCGCCGCCATACTCATAAGTCGGTGGAAGATTATCTGCCTTACGGCACCAATGGCGACGGCGTGCCAGAGATGGCGCATGCCGGCGAGGGCTACAACTTTCACGTCACCGGCTTAACCCACGACGAACGCGGTTATCCCAACATGACGCCGCCCGTCCAGGACCAGCTGGCTCGCCGCCTGCAATCCAAGATTCGCAACGCCGCCGACCGCATCGCCCTGTTCGAGGAAGAACAGCTCGAAGGCGCGGATGTAGTGGTCGTCTCCTACGGAATCACGTCCCGCGTGGCGCAGCGGGCGATCGAAGCCGCTCGAGAACAGGGTCTGCGCGTCGGCAAGCTGCGTCTGATCATGGCGTGGCCATTCCCCGAGAAAAAGATCCGCGAACTCGCGGCAAAAATAAAAGCATTCGTCGTTCCCGAACTCAACCTGGGGCAAATGGTGCATGAAGTCGAACGCGCTGCCGCAGGCGAAGCCAGGACATTCGCCGTATCGCACGCCGGCGGCGGAGTTCACAGACCAGAAGACATTCTCAAAGTCATCGTGGAGGCCAACAAATGTCGGACAGTTTAATCCCTGATATTGCTAACGCAGGCGTTAATCCAGTCGACGCTATTTTGCGCACCGATCGCATGCCTCACATCTGGTGCCCGGGGTGCGGCATTGGCACCACCGTGAACTCTTTCGCCCGTGCTCTCATCGAGTCGAAGATCGATTTAGGATCGCTGGCCCTGGTCTCCGGCATCGGCTGCACGGGCCGCGTCGCGGGCTATGTGAAGCTGGATTCTTTCCACACCACGCATGGCCGCGCCATTCCGTTCGCCACCGGCCTGAAGCTGGCGAACCCAAAGCTGAATGTAGTTGTCTACTCCGGTGACGGCGATCTCTCGGCCATCGGCGGCAATCATTTGATCCATGCCGCGCGCCGCAACATCGATCTCAAAGTCATCTGCGTCAACAATCTTATATATGCCATGACCGGCGGCCAGACTGCGCCCACCACCCCCGGCCACTCGACCACTTCCACGAATCCCTACGGCACGTTCGAGCCATCGTTCAATTTGCCGCATCTGGTCGAAGCGGCTGGCGCTGTCTACGTAGCGCGCTGGACCACCTTCCACGTGCGTCAACTCGCGCGCTCCATTAGCGAGGCGTTTCAGAAGAAAGGCTTCTCCTTCATTGAAGTAATCTCGCCCTGCCCCACGCTGTATCAGCGCCGCAACAAGCTGGGCGATGGCCTCGATACCATGAAGTACTACAAAGAGAAGAGCAAAGTCCGGCACGGAGCGCCCACCGGTGAAGTCGGCCTCACCATGACCGGAGAAATCATCGTAGGCAAATTCGTAGACCGTGACCGCCCCGATTACCAAACCATGATGCGCGCGCAATACTGCGAATCGCTCGGCGAAAGATTCGTCGAGCAAGAGGAGATGGTATGCAGCTAACAGAAATTCGCGTTGCCGGCTTCGGCGGCCAGGGTGTAATTCTCTCGGCCATTCTTCTCGGCAAGGCTGCCTCGATTTATCAGGGCGCCTACGCCACTATGACGCAAAACTTTGGTCCGGAAGCCCGCGGCGGCGCTTGCAGCGCGCAGCTCGTGCTCTCCGATTCACCAATCCTGTATCCCTACGTCACCAAGCCCGACATTCTCGTCGTAATGTCGCAAGAGGCCTATGTGCGCTTCGCCCCCGAGTTGAAAGACGGCGGCATCCTCATCGTCGAGCAGGATATGGTGCGAGTCTCCGATCTCAACAAGGAAGTCCAGGTCTACAGCATCCCCGCAACCCGCATCGCCGAAGAACTGGGCAAACGCATGGTGCTGAATTCGGTGATGGTGGGATTCTTCACCGCGGTGACGAACCTGCTGGATGCCGAAGCCGTGCGCAAAGCGGTTGCAGACTCGGTGCCAAAAAGCTTCCTCGATCTGAACCTCAAGGCCTTCGAAAAAGGACTGGAATACGGCGCGATTGCCCTAACCGCCCCGGCTGACACCGCAGATGCCGAACTGCAAGTCGAGTACGCGCCGGAGTAAAATCTGCTCGGGCTTGACGTATTAAAATCGAGGCTGGCGGTGAGATGGCTGGTGAGATGGCGATGTTAGGTTCAAAAACCCCCAACGCTCGCACTTGCGTAGCCCCAGCGCGCGATTGCACGGTGCCAGCCTCGTCACAGGTCTTCCTTCGTCAAGCAAGCGTGACCCGAACCGTAGCTGCGATTGGGCTGCTCGCAACTCTCGTCGCCTGCTACAGTGGCACGCGTCCGCCCCGCATTGGCTCGAATGCCCCCGACTTCACCGTGCAGGACGCCGACCGCAAGCTCACGCTCAGCCAGTTTCGCGGACAAATCGTGGTGTTGAATTTCTGGGCAACCTGGTGTCCGCCCTGTGTTCAAGAGACGCCTTCGCTGGTCCAGATGCAGCGGCGCATGAAAGACAAGGGCGTTGTCGTGGTCGCCGTCAGCATCGATGTCGACGACGGGGCTTACCACCGCTTCCTCAAGGACTACCACGTCAACATGGTTACCGTCCGAGATCCCGAACAAAAAAGCCCGGAGCTTTACGGTACCCACGGCTGGCCCGAGACCTACGTTGTCGACCGCGCCGGCATACTCCGCCGGAAATTCATCGGACCGGTCGATTGGAACAACCCGGAAGTCACGGAGTTCTTGACTAAGTTGTAGAAGCCAGTCCGGCCATCATCTTAAGCAGCCTCCTTCGGTGTTGCATTTCTCAGCTTTGCTGTTGCGCAATTCATCTGCGCCTTGCCCGTGCGTAAGCGGTTGATTGCAAAGCGTCATTCCCTTTGATCCCCCCAAACGCTGCAAACATCAGCATTGGCCTGTTGCGATTCCCATCACAGCGCTGTTGACAATCTCATCGCTATACGTGCAGTCGTGAGATTAGATTTCTTCTATCCCCATGATTTCACGCATGATCGACGCTTGCAGCGTGCTTTCTCGCGCTCTGCCTCGTTGTGGCAGGGCGATTGCCTTTAGAAGAGTGTGAGTGGCTGGCAAGAGGAAAGACAAGACAAAGACGGCCCTCCGACGAGGTGACTTATGACAGTCCTACTGGTTCTCTTCACATTCATAACCTTCTTACTGATCGATTATTTCCGCACCCGCCACACGGTTCTGCAACTCGCATCGCAGGTTTCCACGGCCAAGCAGGCGGCCGTCGCACCACGCCTTCAGCCTGCCATGGTCGGCGGCTTCGAAGTCCCGGAGAATCTCCGCTACCACCCCGGCCACACCTGGGCGCTGAGCGAGAGCCCCAGCCTGGTGCGCGTCGGCATGGATGATTTCGCCTCCAAGCTGACCGGCAAACTCGAGCGCATCACGCTCCCGCAACGCGGCCAGTGGATTCGCCAGGGCCAGAAGCTCTGCACACTCTATCGCGACGACGCCGCGGTCGACATGGTTTCGCCCATCGAGGGCACTGTGGCGGCGATCAACGAAGCGCTGGCCGCCGATCCTAAGCTCGCGCTGAGCGACCCTTACGGTGAAGGCTGGCTGGTAACCGTGCAGGCCCCCGACGCGAAGACCAGCTTCCGCAACCTGCTCGGCGGATCGATGGCCCGCTGGTGAACCGAAGAGTCCGCCAGCCGCCTGCAACGCCGCATGCCGATGGCCGTAGCCGGCGCCTACGCCCAGGATGGTGGAGTAGCCGTAGACAACATCGAGGCCCAGATTCCAAAGGAAGATTGGCTGCCGCTGGCAAAGGAGTTCTTCCTGTCATAAGTCGATCTCGCGGCCAGCGAGGCGAACCAGCCCCGCCGCGGACCGCAGAAACACCGGCCGCCCGGATCCAAGGCTAAACAGCCAGGACACAGGGCGGCCGGCGTGTTTTGCGTGATTGCAATCAGGAGTTCAGAAGGTTCGGGCCTGCCAACCAACCTCAGTAGGTTCGCGCCGGTTGGGCCTGCGGTGTCATCGCACCGCGGCACGTTCTGCACAGCGCGCCTTCCTTAAGATCGATCCACTCCACAGCGTGGGACGACGCCATGACACAGCGGTAGTCATCGCAGTGAGTCAAGTTCAGAGTGTGCCCCACTTCATGCACCGCTTCCTTGATTACTCGCTGGCGAAACAGATCATGGTCGGCCGGGAGCCCATAGAACTCCTGGCGCAGCCGATGCGCCGAGAGCACCGCACAGGGCCCACCCATTTGCGCTTCGCCGAAAACAAAAGTAAGAATCGGGATATACAGATCGACGGCCGCGACGCCCAGGATTCGCCAGGAATCCAGGTTAATAAAACTCTGCATGCGCTGCAGAATTTCCGAGGAGTGATACTGCTGCCGCTCGCCGTGAAACGCGAACTCAGGATCCAGACGGGCAGGCAGCACTTTGCAAGGCACGCAAAGAATCTCTTCGACAGCCGGGCGCAGATCTTTCAGCAGCCCGTCATCGACATTCCCGATCGGCAACAGTTGCAGCTGCTTCATCGCATGCCTTCATCGGGCAACTTCATCGGCCTTCAATGAATCGGGCTTTGGCGAACTGCGAGTCCATCCGTATTTCTTCAGCTTGTGATACAGCGTGACCCGGTCGATGTCGAGAATGTCGGCGGCATGGCTCTGATTGCCACCACATTCCTCCACCACCCGCAGAATGTGAGCGCGCTCCATGTCCTCAAGCGTCTTGCTCAAGCCATTGGAGGAGCTCTGTGGCTTGAAGATGAAATCCTGTTCGTGCAGTTCGGGCTCCTGTCCAACAACCATGGCGCGCTCCACCGCATTCTCCAACTCGCGAACGTTGCCCAGCCAGGACTGCTGCTGCAACTGATTCATGGCCGCGGGCGAGACCCGGGTGATGCGCTTGTTCATTGCTAATGAAAACTTGCGGACGAAGTGGTCGACGAGCGGCGGGATATCCTCGCGGCGTTCGCGCAGCGGCGGCAGTTCGATGCGGAAGACGTTAAGCCGGTAGAAAAGATCGGGACGGAATTTACCTTCTTCGATCAGCCTCTCCAGATCCTTGTTGGTGGCGGCGATGCAGCGGAAGTCCACCTTGATGATCTGATTGCCGCCCACGCGGGTGATCTCGCGCTCCTGCAGCACGCGCAGCAAATCAGTCTGTGTCTTTAGAGTAATGTCGCCGATCTCGTCCAGGAAAACCGTTCCACCTTCGGCAATTTCGAACTTGCCTTTCTTGCGGTACTGCGCTCCGGTGAACGCGCCTTTTTCATGCCCGAAGAGCTCACTTTCCAGAAGCGTCTCCGTCAGAGCTCCGCAGTGAATCACGACCAGAGGATGAAACCTTCGCGGGCTGGCCTGATGAATCGCACGCGCCACCAATTCCTTGCCGGTTCCACTCTCGCCCGTGATCAGCACAGTAGCGTCCGTTGGACCAACCGTCTCGATGGCATCAAAGATCTTGCGCATGGGCGCGCTTTGTCCGATCAGATCTCCCGGCCGGGCAACTTCGGCGACCGTTTCGCGCAACAGCACGTTCTCCTGCGCCGTGCGCTTGTGCTCCAGAGCTTTCTTCACCAGGTGCGCGATCTCGTCCGGATCCAGCGGCTTGGTCACATAGTCATAAGCGCCGTTCTTCAGCGCCGCGACCGCGGTCTCGACCGAGGCATAGCCGGTCATCATAATCACGATCAACTCGGGATCGACTTCGTGCATGCGGCGCTGCAATTCGATGCCGTCGGTGCCGTGCATCTTGATATCGACCAGGGCAGCGTCCCAGCGCTGTTCCGCGAGTCGCGTGAGTGCGTCGCTGGCATTTTCTGTCAAAGTAACTTCATAGCCTTCTTCGCGAAACCACTTGCCCAGCGAGTCGCGCACGCTCAGTTCGTCGTCCACGATCAGCAGTTTTCCTTGTGTACTCACTTCAATCACCTCACCTTCATCGCAGCTTCGCCGGCTGCGGCCAGCGAAGCTCTCGGAGCCTGACCGGGCAGGGTCACGATGAACGTCGTGCCGCGGCCCAGCTCCGATTCGACGTCAATACGCCCGTGATGCCCTTCCACAATGCCGCGGCTGATGGCCAGGCCCAGACCGACTCCATGGCCGTTCTCTTTTGTGGTCACAAATGGTTCGAAGATCTGCGGCAAGACATCGGGTGCGATGCCGGAGCCGTCATCGCGCACCCGGATTTCGACCTCCGCCGCATCATCCATCGGGCGGGTTTCGATCCAGAGATTACCGCCGCGAGGCATGGCATCGATTGCGTTCATTATCAGAGCCAGCAGCACTTGCTCAATCTGGGCGGGATCGCAGGGCACGCGCGGCAGGTCTTCGGCAAGCTTGAGTTGCAACTCGATCCCGGCCAAATCAAGCTGATGCCGCACCAGCAGGAGGGATCGATCAATCACGGCGCGAAGGTCGGTCGACTGCACGTTCATGGGAGCGGTGCGTGAAAGACTCAGCAGGTTCTTGATCAGATCACCGCAGCGGCGGCTTTCCGCAGCGATGAGATCGAGACATTGCATCGCCTCCTCGCGTTTCTCATGCCCCGCCTGGCCCGTTCCCACCCACTTTCGCAGCAGCTTGGCGTAAGTAAGAATGCCGGAGAGCGGATTGTTTACTTCGTGGGCGACCACCGCCGCCATCTTGCCCATCGATGCCATCTTTTCCACGTGCAGCATGTGCTCGTGGGCGCCCTTCAGTTCGCGCGTCTTCTCCACCACGCGATCTTCCAGAGTTTTTGCCCAGTTCACGATTTCTTCGTTCGCCGCACGCAGCTGCAGGCTCATGCTGTTGAAGGAGTGCGCCAGGTCCCCGACTTCATCATGGGATTGCACTTCGATCTGGTAGCCAAGCTCTCCCTGGGAGAGATGTTCCGTGCCGTTCTTGAGCGCTTTGATGGGTTTGTCGACCACGCGCCACACGAACAGCCAACTCAGTACCGCGACAATCAGCATTGCCCCCGCCGTATAAGACAGCATGCGGGTGCTGCTGACCGCAAGTTGCGCGTCGGCCTTCGCCAGCGAAAGATTCGTGTCGAGCACGCCCAGAACCTGCTGGCTGGCAGGATGTGCGTGGCACTCGGCGTTGGAACAGCTGGGCTGATTTTCAATGGGAGTGATAATTCCCAGCACGCGGTGTCCGCCGCCATTGCGATAAATGCGAAAGCGGTCGGGACGATTCAGCCGCGCCAGCGGCTGCGATTGATTGTGGCAGCCGTAACAGGCCTCCGCCGTCTTGTCGAGGACATGGCTGACTTCCCCCGGGTCAGTGGAGTAACTGATCCGCCCCTCTGGGTCAAGGATGCGCACCTTGATCATGCCGGGTTCGTCCGCCATGGTTTGAATCGCGTGGTAGAGCCCCTCGCGATCGTTGCGCAGCATGTAGTAGGTCGTACTGTGCTTGATCACGTCGCTGACCCCCTCCGCGCTAGCCAGCGTGGCCGCTTCCAGGTGCTGGCGGTGCAGTCGGATATTCAAGTATCCCAGGAGGGCGAAGATGACCAGCATCACCGCCAACAGAGACCCAATCAATTTTGTACTCATGCCGTAAGTGAGCCGCTTCCGTCGTAGAGCATCGCGAGTTAGGTCAGTCTCCCGCATGGGTCAACACCGGTGTGGCAACCAGAGCCTCGGCTTCCAGCCGGCGAGGCCGGTTCACTGCGTGCTTTTCTTGAGGAAAAATAGGCAGGTACTTTACGGCTACTCCGAAGAGGAAAAATCCCATCGCTATGATCATCAAGGTGATAGAGAACTCGGTCCACTTCGGCACGTAGTGATGTCCGACGTAAGTTTCAAACCCGATGAGCGCAATGTTGAGGCGGTTGGTGATAAATCCGAGTACCGTCGAGATAGAGGCTAGATAGAGCAGTTGTGGCGAGAGCCTTACCCTCTTGAAGCTGAGCATGGCGATAGGAATCAAGAATGTCAACGTGAGTTCAAGCCACAGAAAGTATGCTTCGTAGCTGGGTTTGATGATTTGTCCCAGCATGCCGCGATGGAAGTAGTCCTCGAAGCGCAGCAGGGCGTTGACCCAGAGAGCGACCAGCAAAGCGCCGCCAAGGGTGACGAGAACTGGAAGTTCAAGCTGGCGGCCGAAGGCTTTCGCGCTTTGCGTGGACTCAAAAATCGTCATGGCCAAACCAACCGCAACCGCCGAGGCAAAGAAGAGGAACGGCAGCGCCGGCGTGTACCAGAACGGATGGAGCTTGCTTGGCATGATCAAGTACAGCGATCCGAGGGAGCTCTGGTGCAAGGTGGAGAGCAAAATGCCCAAGACAATCAGCACTGGGTAGATTTTCTTGATCCACTTGATTGGAGCCTGCCAATTCAGGCGCTCGAATACGTTGGGAAGGAATTCGAAAAAGAGCACGGTGGTGTAGGTCATCACGCACATGCCCACCTCGAACATGACCGAGTGAAAGTTCATGTAGATGAGCTGATGCCAGATGTACCAGGGACGCCCCAGGTCGAACAAGAGTCCCACGATGAAAAGCACATAGCCTAGGAACGCGGTCAATATCGCAGGACGCATTACGCTGTGCAGGCGCTCGACGTTGAATAAATAGACGGCACCCACGATGCAAAAGCCACCCGCCGCCAGCATGACCCCGCACAGGCAATCGAAACCGATCCAGAGTCCCCAGGGAAACTGGTCGGTCATATTTGAAACCGCGCCCAGGCCACGAAAATAACGGATAAATGAGGAATAAAGGCCCAGGGCCATGATGACGAGGAATACAACTCTCCAGAAGGTCAGCTTGACTTTCATCGCGAACTCCCGCTTTTTTCTTCTCCGGATTCGGCAGCAGCCACTTCTTCCCGGCGATGTGAAATCCAGTAAATGCCTCCCAACACCAACGACCATACAGGGATAAAGTCCGGGACTCTCTCCATCACCCGCCCGGTGTATTCCGGCATGGGTGTATCGCCGATCTTCGCCGAAGCTGGATATCCGAAGTCTTCAACATCAGCGCTGGAAAGAATAAGGACGCATGTCCCGCCAACTTCGTTGAGGCCGTAAATGCGGGGCTTGTAGGTACCGGGATTTTGGCGGATGCGGTCCTGCGCTTCCTTGACCAGATCGTCGCGATCGCCAAACTTGGTTGCGCCCGTGGGACAGATTTCGGCGCACGCGGTTTGTTTGCCCGCCACCACGCGGCCGGGGCACATAATGCATTTGCGCACCCGCGGATTCAGCGAGCCCCATTCGTATTTGGGCTGGCCAAAGGCGCAAGCCACCATGCAATAACGGCAGCCAATGCACTTCCAGACGTCGTATACGACTGGGCCTTCCTTAGTCTTATGGAAGGCGCCCACGGGACAAGCGGACGCGCAAGCGGGTTTTTCACAATGCATGCAGAGCCGGCGCATGAATTTGTCGTCTTTGGATAGAACGACTGTGTATTTATGGGCCGATTGCACGGACTCCGCAGCTACGGCATCGTTGTAGGGCAGATGGTTCTGCTGTGCGCAGGCACCTTCACACTGTTTGCAACCGATGCACATGGTTGCGTCATATAGCAGGGCCTTGCTCATGGAAATTGCTCCTCGCTTGTCCCAAGCGAGACTCTCGTTGCGATGAAATGAAGCACGAGGTCAATGTTCGCCGTGGCGAAACCGACTTGGGAACCGCACAGAACGTCCCTGGCGGGCGGACTGGGAAAAAGAGCGGGGTCCGGAGTGGTGAGCATCCGGACCCCCGAGGGCTGTTCCATCTGGCAAAGCAATGAGCGGACGAGATGCCCGGCTGGCCAGAAACCGGCGGGGTTTTACTCCCGTCCGCCGAATTGAACCGGAGATCTGCATACTCACGCCCATGCTTCTTCAGCCGCTGTCCGGCAACCTAAGACAGCGCTGATGCGCAAAGAGGAACAGCCAATGGCTATTTCTGCAAGCTGCGAATGTAGGAGACAACCATCTTTACCTGGTCCGGTGGCAAGCTCTTCACCGGGGCGGGATGTTTTGCTGTCTCGGTGATCGACTTGGCGAAGCCGTCATCCGACGCCTTCTTTAACTCGTCCGAAATCAGGCTCGGAATCTTGGCCGCGGGCTTGCCCGCCGCATCCGCTCCGTGGCAGGCTGCGCACTTTGCTTTGTAGATTGTGGCTCCGTCATCGGCCGCCCAGGATAGATTGGGGATCAGGATGAACAGGGCTACTGCGATTGTCATCACCAGCATCACCAGCTTTGAGGTCTTCATGATTTCGTTTTTCTCCTTATAAAGTTTTGCAGATGAAAGCAGCGGTTCCTTTCGCAAGGTGTTTCTGTTGCGAAAGTGAACACTGAAACAACCCTCCAAGAACGTATGTAAGAGAACTCAGCAACTCATCGCTGCCTAGTAGAGAGTTTCAACGTTTGGGTCGAAGAGGCGCAGTGATCCAGGTCACCCTAAAGGGTGACTCAGGATGGAAGGCCCCTCGACCTGCGGGAACGGGCCCGGCTCCGCCGGTCACGTCGGGGGGTGACCGCAGTCACAGCGTTTCAGGCCATGGCAAAGGAGAATACAAGCGGGCGAGGTGTAGCTGCCTGTGCTCATGATTGCTGCGCTCGCGCTGACTTTTCTTGGCCTTGACGGGATTCTGCTGATCATCGCCAAGGTGGTGGAGCGTCCCAGGCCCGAACATGCAAAAAAAGTGCGTACCGCAGCCTGCAAGACTTTCCGCATCGCCCCTGCCAGAATCCGAGACCTCACCGGGCCGCGCGCCGAAAAGACGCCGCCTCAGAACCCATCCCTAAAGGAGAAACTCAATGAGCACGCTTGTGCTGGATAAGAAAGCCGACCTGGCTGGACCGGGAATTGGCGATTACAACGAACTGGAGAAAACCCTGCCGCGGGGCTACCGCTCCCTGCTGACTCCGAAAGAAACGCAACAGGCCGTCTTCCAGGTGAAACGCTATATCGAAGACAACTTGTGCAACGAATTCAACCTGATGATGGTCGAGGTACCGCTCATTGTGGATGTGGAGAGCGGGGTCAACGATATGCTGGACCGCGACGGCTCGCGTACTCCAGTGCAGTTCCATATCTCGAATGACCGCAACCTGCATCCCATCGAGGCGCAGGTGGTGCAAGCCGCAACCAAGTGGAAACGGGTCGCGCTCAAACAATTCGAGTGCAAGGCCGGCGAAGGCATCTGCACCGACATGCGCGCCGTCCGCAAAGACTACTTCCTGGATCACGACCACTCCGCCTATGTGGATCAGTGGGACTGGGAACGCGTCATCACCAGCGAGGAGCGCGACCTCGATTTTCTGAAGGCGGTCGTGCGCAGCATCTGGAAAGTCATTGTCGGAGCGGAAAAGTTCGCGCAGTCGCTCTTTCCGCAATTGAAAGACTACCGCTATCCCGATCTGCCGGAGGAGTTGATCTTTCTACATGCCGAGGAGATTCTTGACATGTATCCCGACCTGCCGCGCAAGCAGCGCGAGACTGCGGTTCTGCAGAAGTATCCGGCAGTCTTTATTGTTGGCATTGGCTGGCCGCTGAAAGATGGCTATCCCCACGAGATGCGCGCCGCCGATTACGACGACTGGGTCACCGATACTCACGATCAGACCGGCAAAGATACGCACGGGCTGAATGGCGACATCCTGGTATGGAACTCCGTGACTAAGCGGCGCCATGAACTGACGTCGATGGGAATCCGGGTCACCGCCGAGACCCTGAAAAAGCAGCTCACGATGGCCAAGCAACTGGACTTCATGCGGTTGCCGTATCACCAGGCAATCTTGAACCACGAAATTCCGCTCTCGATCGGCGGTGGGATCGGGCAGTCGCGGACTTTGATGCTGTTGCTCCGAAAAGCCCATCTGGGAGAAGTCAGCGTCACGGTGTGGCCGAAGATCCTGAAGGAAATGTGCGCGGATAAGAATATTTATGTCCTGGAATGAGGCGCTCGTCAGGCAGAGCTGGGGTGGGTCATTGAGACCGTCCCGCGTTCATTTATGTCGAATCTCCGCTGAATCGATTTGCGGGGTGGCTACACTTCGAGCAGCAACTCTGATCGGGACGGGGCGGTCGCCAGATGGCTTTTCACGGCCGTGGCTAGGCGGCGGATGCCTTCGCGTATTTGCTCCGGAGCGGCATTGGAGAAGTTCAATCGCATGTGTCGGAAGCCTTCGCGTCCATCATTGGCATAGAAGGAATCTCCCGGCACGAACGCCACATTCTGTTCAATCGCTGACCGGAAAATCGCTTGCATATCCAGCCCTTTGGGCAGAGTAACCCAAAGGAATAGCCCACCTTGAGGATGAGTCCAAGTCACCGTGGGCGGGAAGAACTCCCTCAGAGCTTGCAGCATTACGTCGCGGCGTTCACGATAGACCTGACGAATCAGCTTGACGTGCTGGTCGAGGAATCCATCGCGCGCGACCTCGTACGCCACGAATTGAGTGAAGGTTGAAGTGTGCAGGTCGGTGCCCTGCTTGAGTTGCGCCAACTTGCCGATAATCTCAGGCGGGGCGACGATCCATCCCAGGCGAAGTCCGGGGGCCAGCGTTTTCGAGAATGTGCTCAGGTAAATGACATTGCCAATCGAATAGCCGTCGTCGCGGCGCAGATTCTCGCGGTCGAGCACGACCAGGGGCGGGAGATGCTCGCCTTCATAGCGCAACTGGCCATACGGATCGTCTTCGACAATCGGAATGCCATACTTGTCGGCCAATAGCACGAGTTCGTGGCGGCGGCCCTCCGACAATGTCGTGCCAGCCGGGTTTTGGAAATTAGGCAGGACGTACATGAATTTGGGCCCGGAACGCAGAGGCGCTTCCAACAGGCTGGTGCGAAGGCCGTCTCCGTCGACCGGAACCGAAACATACTCCGCTCCGTAAACGTTGAAAGCCTGCAGCGCACCGAGGTAGGTCGGAGCTTCAACCAGGACGCGATCCCCACGATTGATAAACAGCTTGCCGATCAGGTCCAGCGCCTGCTGCGAACCGGAAGTGATGAGTACGTTCTCTGCCTTCGCCTTGATTCCGTAGCGAGCCATGTTGTTGGCGATCAGCTCGCGCAACGGTTCGTAACCCTCGGTTGCCCCATACTGCAAGGCTGAAGCTGCCTGCTGCGTAAGTACTTTGTGGCAGGCTTCCTCAAAGCGTTGGATGGGGAATACGTCAGGGGCGGGCAGGCCGCCGGCAAACGAGATCATTCCGGGTCTTTGGGTGATCTTTAACAGCTCGCGGATTTGAGAACTGGTGACGCCCTTGGTGCGCAGCGCATAGCGAGCAGTCCACGCCGTCGACATTTGCAAGCCTTTCTTTCTTGACCTGAATCCGTGTTTAAGCGAAGCCGTCGGGCTGGCTTACCGCGCCGATGTGCGCCTGATCATCGATGAAGAGGCGTCCAGCGGAGAGCGCTTTGCGGTCAATTTCGAGCAGATCAAGTTTTTTGACTTTGTTTTCGAGTACGTTCAATGCCGTCGCGGAAGCCAGACACTCGGTTTCTTCCAGCAGAGCGCCCATCATCACGATGTTGGCAGCCTTCGGCGAGCCGAGCTTGTCGGCGATCTCCACCGCAGGTATCGCGACCACCTGCACTCCCGGCGCGGCAAAGTCGGCAGGGAGGCTGGCGCTGTTGTAAAGAATGAGTCCGCCGCTCACTACCTCGCGGGCAAACTTCCGCAGCGAGAACTCATTCATGGCCACCAGCACATCGGATTGCGAGACCAGGGGAGAGCCAATTCGTTCTTTCGACAAGCAAACGTGGCAGTGCGCACTGCCCGAACGCATCTCTGGTCCGTAGGAGGGCAGCCAGCTCACTTCCAGAGCTTCACGCATGCCCATTTCGATTAGGAGTTGCCCCAGCAGCAGTACGCCCTGTCCTCCGAAGCCGGCGATCTTGATCTTGATGTCTTTGTAGTGATGGGGGTGTTTCGGTGTGGAAACACCGCCCGCTCCGGGTTTCGGGGCAAGGTCAAGCACGTCCGTGACTGTGCGTTGTGGCGGCTCATTACCAGCGGGAATTTCCGGGCGGCGGTCGCGGAATACGTTCAAGGGAAAGGTTGGCGTCATCTTATCGAGAACCCAGCGCCGGGCTTCCACGGGATCTTTGCCCCAAATCGTGGGGCACGGCGACAGGATTTCGACGAAGGAAAATCCCACGCCATCGCGCTGGATCTCCAGTGCTTTGCGGATCGCTCGTCGCGCCTTCATGATGTTCTTGTTGTCGGAAAGCGCCACGCGTTCGATGTAGGCCGGCGCCTCCAGAGTGGCGAGCAGTTCCGCCATGTGCAGCGGGAAGCCTTCATTTGACGGCCTCCGGCCCCAGGGCGAAGTGGTGCTCTTCTGCCCGACTAAGGTGGTGGGAGCCATCTGTCCGCCAGTCATGCCGTAGATTCCGTTGTTCACGAAAAAGACGGCGATCTTTTCCCCCCGATTGGCGGCATGCACGATCTCGGCGGTGCCGATGGCCGCCAGGTCGCCGTCGCCTTGATAGGAAATGACAACCTTATCCGGACAGGACCGTTTAATTGCTGTGGCGCAAGCTGGGGCGCGGCCGTGCGCAACCTGCACATTGCCCACGTCGAAGTAATAGTAGGCAAACACCGAGCACCCTACCGGGCTTACGAAGATCGTCTTCTCCTGCAGCCCCAGTTCTTGAAGAGCCTCGGCAATCAGCTTGTGCGCCACTCCGTGCCCGCACCCGGGACAATAGTGGGTCTGATGTTTCAGTTCTGATTTCCGCTCGTACAAGTCGTAGAATAGCGACGACTTGGAGTGGACCGCTTCGTATCCGTCGTTGTTAGGCTCGGAACTAACTTCGGACCTAACTTCCGGATCCAGTACGCTGATTACGTTCTCGTCTGCCATTTTCGTCATCCTCAGACAGCTACGGCCATGCGGTCTAACACCTGTTGCGTCAGCTCGGCGACCGAGGGCACGTTGCCGCCCACCCGGCCGTAGAACTCTACCGACACCTTGCCGTTCAGCGCCAGTCGCACATCTTCCAGCATCTGTCCGTTGCTCAATTCGACGACGATGACTTTTTCCACCGTCCCCGCCGCTTTCGCCAAAGCTATCGAAGGATAGGGCCACAAAGTGATCGGGCGGAACAGGCCTGCTTTCACACCTTCCTGGCGGAGCGCTTCGACCGTGGACAGCAACACGCGGGAAACAATGCCGTACCCAACCAGCAGCACGTCGGCGTCATCGGCTTTGAAAAGCTCGCAGCGCGGCTCGGCCTCTTGAGCACGGATGTATTTGGCTTCCATCCTGCGCTGGTGTGCTTCCAATTCGTCGGTTTCGAGATAAATGGAACTGACGACGTTGGCGCGCGTTTCCGGCGTTCCCTTTACGGCCCACGGCTTTTCGGGAGGGAGAATCTCGCGATATTCAAGATCAAGCGGCTCCATCATTTGCCCGACGAAACCATCGGCCAGCACCACTGCCGGATTGCGGTATTTATCGGCAAGATCAAATGCAAGCATGGTGAACTCTGCCATCTCCTGCACCGATGCGGGAGCCAGCACGAGGTTGCGGTAGTTACCATGGCCTCCGCCCTTCACCATGGCGAAATAGTCGCTTTGTTCCGGCGCAATGTTGCCCAGCCCCGGTCCGCCGCGCATCACGTCGACGATCACGCAGGGCAATTCCGCCCCGGCGAGATACGACATACCTTCCTGCATCAGGCTGAGGCCGGGACCGGAGGATCCCGTCATGACACGCATCCCAGCCGCCGCTGCTCCATACACCATGTTGATAGCGGCGACTTCGCTCTCCGCCTGCAGAAAAGTCCCGCCGATCTGCGGAAAATAGAGTGCCGCCGACTCGGCGATTTCGCTGGCTGGAGTAATGGGATAACCATAGTAGGCGCGACATCCGGCCAGGATCGCGCCCTTCACGACCGCGACATTGCCTTTACACAGCTGCCGCATGTTCGCCTCCTTGACTCGCCGCAAATGCCTTACCCTTGGCTTTTATGCGGTAGACCGTAATCGCCCCCGGTTCGGGGCAGCAATAAAAGCAAATTCCACAGCCCGTGCAATCCTCCCCGATGTAGCGCGCCGGATGAGCCCCGTAGGAATTCAACTCCGGCGCGAGTTCCAGGCACTTGGGGGGACAGGACTCCACGCAGAGCCCGCATCCCTTGCACTCCTCGACATCAACCGTCACCTTACCGCGCGCTTGGCCCGCCATGCTTCACCTCGATACCGCTGTCTCCGCAGCTAAAGGCCGCTGCAGCCATCTGGTTTGCTCGCAAAATTGATAAAGTTCTTCCTGAAACTTGGGATGCGCAATGTCGATCAACGCCTGCGCCCGTTGCCGGATGGTCTTGCCGTGCAAATACGCCACCCCGTATTCGGTTACGACGTAACGGACCAGCCCTCGCGAAGTAACCACGCCCGCGCCGGGGCTCAGCATGGGCACAATCCGCGAGATCGCGCCATCTTTCGCGGTGGAAGAAATGGCGATGATCGGTTTTCCTCCCTTGGAGCGCGATGCTCCGCGCAGGAAGTCCACCTGTCCGCCGATGCCGCTATAGAACTGGTTTCCGATGGAATCGGAGCAGACTTGACCGGTTAGATCGACCTGCAGCGCGGAGTTGATCGCCACCATGTTATCGTTTCGCGCGATCAGTCCGGGGTCGTTGCTATAAGCGGTGGGATGGAATTCAAATATGGGATTGTTGTCGACAAAGTCGAACAACTGTTTCGTGCCAATCGCAAATCCTAGAATGACTTTCCGCGGCTTGAAATTCTTGCGCGCACCAGTGAGCACACCGGCTTCGATCAAAGGAATCACGCCATCGGAAACCAGTTCGCTGTGGACCGCGAGATCTTTGCGATCCATGAGAAAGGGCAGCACCGCATCCGGGATACCGCCGATGCCTGTCTGCAGCACGGCGCCGTCCTCAATTAAACCTGCGACGTTGCGCGCGATGGCCTTATGCATGTCGGTGATTTGCGGGCGCTTCCAGGCGCACAACGGACGGGAGGAATCCACGACGGCATCCAGTTCACTCACATGAATAAAACTGTCTCCGAAGGTGCGCGGCATCTGATCGTTGATCTGCGCCACCGCGTAGCGGGCACACTTGGCCGCGGTGAGCGACGTGTCCACTCCCACGCCGAAGCTGCAGAAGCCATGCGAGTCGGGGGGAGAGAGTTCCAGCAGGGCCACATCAATCGGCATAGCGCCGCTCTCGAAAAGTCCTTCAATCTCACTCAGGTAGATCGGCGTGTAGTCCGCGCGGCCTTCATTGATGGCCTCACGTACATTGGGGCCGATAAACATTGCATTATGCCGGAAGTGGTCCGCCATCTCCGGAGCCACATAAGGGGCCGCTCCCATGGTCATCATGTGAACGATTTCCACGTCCTGCACAAAGGGACCGCGGCGCATCAGCGCCTCCACCAGAGCCTCAGGCTCGGCGCAACCCGGCTGAATGTAGACGCGCATGCCCGACTCCACACAGCGCAACGCCTCATCCGCCGTTTTTAGCTTTTTCTTGTAATCCAGTTCCCAGGACATCTCTTCCCCCTGTCCGTGCTAACTGCCGGCACCCACTGGCCCCGCCGGCTCAAAAATAGACGCCCTTTCATAACCGATCGCAGCGTAGTAGATGGCGCGGTCGAAGAATTGACCTAATAGCTCCTCTACTTCAAGTTCGCCGGAGACTTCCGCTGGCCGCTCCAGGACCGTTTCCTTCTTCGCGAACTCCCACAGATTCTCCTTGGTCAGGATGATCGCCCAGATGAGTTCATTGAGTGGCACGCGCTGCTGGGCCCGCCTGGCGCCAATCTCCAAGTACCGTTTCTCGATGTCTAACTCGCTCTTGCCCAGAAGCCAGTCGGCCAGGTGCCGATAGATTTCGTATACCAGTTGCCTGAGTTCCTCCGGTGGCACGTGGCTATAGCTGGGGAGACGAGCGGATCTTTGCGTCTTTTCGAGAAGGCCGGCCGCCAGGGCATCCGAGTGGGTCTCAACTAACCGGAGAAGCCTGTACGCTAGCATCATTGTGGCTCCTCCTTCACCTCTACGATCTTCGACCCTAGCCTCTGATCCGGCTATGACAGGAGGCACCTCTGATTGTGATGTCGGTCACAGCAGCGTGGGAATCACGCTGTGTTTCAGCGCTTTACTCCTTCGGACTTCTGTTCCAGGTGGGACGTTTCGGGTTCCAGCTATGAACTTGTTTTTCAAAGTCTCCGGGCTGGGTTGCGGGAGCGCACGCAAACGCTGGCTCCTTTGTTGAATCCGCGAGGGCCGCGTGTTCGGCAATACACTTTTCCAGCCTTTCCCGGACGCCGCTGTCGTTCAGAAGGCCCAGGAGTTCTGCCCGGTTCATCGGGTCGAGTCCCTGGAGTAACGGACACTTTAGAAGGTCTTGATCTCTCATCGACATACTCCCAGCGTGAGATTCCTGTCAGTCCGGCTGCCGCGCACCCGGTAGTTCTGATTAAAAGACTTCTCCGCCCCCTCGGCGGTGACCCTAGACACCCGTCATGGTGAGGCGCGTCACACTACTCTCACCATTCGCCAGAGGTGGTCAGATACTCGTGGATCGATTTCGCGGCGCGCCGTCCGGCACCCATGGCTAGGATCACCGTCGCACTTCCGGTGACGATGTCACCTCCCGCGAAAACACCTTTTCGCGACGTGCGCTGGGACATTGGGTCCGCTTCGATGTAATTTCGCTTGTTGGTATTCAGGCCCGGAGTGGTGCTCTGAATTAGCGGATTCGCTCCTGTGCCAATCGCAATGACGGCAACCGACAATGGCAGGTCGAACTCAGATCCGGGAACTTCCACCGGTCGGCGGCGTCCGGAGGCGTCGGCCTCGCCCAGTTCCATGCGCATGCAGCGCACGCCATTCAGCCAGCCTTTACCGTCCGACAAAAACTCGATGGGATTCGTGAGTACACGAAACTCAATGCCTTCCTGCTGCGCGTGTTTCACCTCTTCCTTGCGCGCCGGCATCTCAGCCTCGCTGCGGCGATAAATCACGTAAGCCTTGCTCGCGCCCAGCCGCAACGCGGAGCGAATGGCATCGAGCGCCGTGTTTCCTCCGCCGATTACCGCTACTTCTTTGCCGTGGAGATCAAGCATGGGCTCGTCGTATTTTGGGAACTCGTACGCGTGCATCAGATTGATGCGGGTCAGGAACTCGTTCGCGGAATACACTCCGTTCAAATGTTCCCCCGGGATATTCATGAACTGGGGCAAGCCCGCGCCTGTGCCGATGAACACCGCGTCGTAACCTTCTTCTTCCATCAACTCGTCCAGAGTCACGGTCTTTCCGACCACCACATCGGTTTCGAACTCCACGCCCATGGCGCGCATGAAATCAATCTGCTCGCGGATGATTTGCTTGGGCAGCCGGAACTCAGGAATGCCGTACACGAGCACGCCGCCCGGCGTGTGCAGCGCCTCGAACACATGGACCTGATGCCCTTTCTGGACGAGATCGCCGGCTGCAGTCAGGCCGGAGGGGCCGCTGCCCACGATCGCGACCTTCTTACCAGTCGGTGGTGCTTTTGGCAGGTCGCGGATGTCGCGGTGACGCTGTTCATAGTCGGCGACGAAGCGTTCGAGATATCCAATACCTAGCGGCTGAACTTTCTTGCCCATCAGACAACCGCCTTCACAGTGATCCTCCTGCGGGCACACTCGTCCGGTGACGGCGGGGAGCACATTGTCTTCACGAATCTTCGCAGCCGCACCCAGGTAGTCGCCAGCCACAATTAACTCCACAAAGTCTTTCACCTTTACGCCGACCGGGCAGTCCCGGGTGCAAGCCGGTTTGGCACAATCCAGACAGCGCAGCGCTTCCTGCCGCGCCAGTTCCTCGGAGTAGCCCAGGTTCACCTCGGTGAAATTAGTGGCGCGCAGCAGTGGAGGTTGCTCCAGCATGTGCTGCCGGGGGATCTTCATCCGCTCTTTCAGTGGGAGAACATTCAACGGAGATTCTTTCGTGGGCTGAGTCACCGGCCGCCTCCCTGCAGCGCGCATGTGCCGTTCCCTTCGGGAACGGCGTCGAGCTGTAGTTTCTCGCGCTGAAATTCTTCCATGGATCTCTGCTCCGCTGCCCGGTACATCGAATTACGCTGCACCAGCACGCTGAAATCCACGCGGTGGGCATCGAACTCGGGGCCGTCCACGCAGGCGAACTCGCTCTTGCCATCCACCAGCACGCGGCAGCCGCCGCACATGCCGGTGCCGTCGATCATGATCGGGTTCAAGCTGACGATGGTACGGATGCGCTCTTTCCGCGTCATCTCCGCCACCGCCCTCATCATCGGGATGGGGCCAATGGCCAGCACCAGGTCGATGCGCGTGCCGTTCTCGATCAACTGCCGCAGTTTGTCGGTGACGAAGCCTTTGTCGGCATAGCTTCCGTCATCGGTGGTGATCATCAGCGCGTCGCTTACCTGGCGCAATTCGCTTTCCAAAATGACCAGCTCTTTATTGCGCGCTCCCACGATTGTGATTACGCGATTGCCGGCCTGCTTCAGCGCTGCGGCTGTGGGGTAAGCCATCGCCGTGCCCACGCCACCGCCCATCACCACCACGGTGCCGAACTTTTCGATCTCCGAGGGTTTTCCCAGCGGGCCAACCACATTCAGAATGTGATCGCCAGTGTTCAGGGAATTGAGCTGGTGAGTAGTTTTTCCGGCCGACTGCACCACAATGTCGATGGTGCCGAGCCTGGGATCGGAATGTTCGATGGTGATGGGAATTCGTTCGCCCTGTTCGTGCAGCCTCAGGATTACGAATTGTCCGGGTTTTTGTTTATACGCAATGCGCGGCGCCTGGATGACGAATCGCTTGATACCAGGCGCTAGAAACTCAGCGTACAGTATTTTGAACATGTTCCCCCACACTTGGCTTCCACAAACATTGTCCGGAATGGCGCGGGGAAGCGGCTGTGACCTGAGTCACATATGAAGGAGATATCGATCACGCGTCAGGCTCCGGCCTCACAACGCCTGGTGATTGCGATCACAGCGCGATGAACGCTGAAGGGTGACACTTGTGCAGAAGGCGAGATGCGCTCGACCTTCATCTTTCGCGACAAAGATGGCACGCCGGTCTGGTAGGGCTTCCGGCGGCATCGGCCAGCAAGCATTGCGCGCGACGCTGAGCGCGCAACCTTGGAGGCGGCTATGGTTTCGAAGTGCGCGAATCCCGCCTGCTCCGCCACGTTCCGTTATTTGCATGAGGGCATACTTTTCCATATAGCATTCGAAACTGCCGCCGCGCGCGCGGCGGAGGATCGTGCAACACCTGCCCACGAACGTTTCTGGCTTTGCGGCGAATGCTCCAGGAAGATGACCGTCGTTCCCACCCCAACCGGAATCTTGGTTGTTCCCTTGCAGCAGCGGTCGGCAGCCCGGAAGAATGGAATCCCGGCCCGGCCGTGGGATTCGGCTTAACGAAGGAGGCATTTTATGTCAGCCGTTACCCAGTTACTCGGTCCCAGGCAAAGCATCGATTTCAAGCAGGTTCTGATTGCCACAGACTTCTCGCCAGCTTCCCATCGAGCGCTGGCCTTTGCCATTGCCATTGCGGACCGCTACGGTTCAGTGCTTTCGATCGCGCACGCAATTCCGCCGGCCCCGCGGGAAGCGATCCCACTGGAGCCCCTGCCCCGGGAACTGGACCGCCCCTGGTTCGAAGCGGAGCAGCAGATAAGAAACCTGGGCGGGGATGCACGACTGAACCATGTCAATCATCGCTTGCTGTTGGAACAAGGGCAGGTCGGGAAGGTTCTTGAGTCGATGATCCAGCGTGAGGAAATTGATCTGCTGGTGCTGGGGACCCGCGGGCGGGGAGGACTTAAGAAACTCGCCCTGGGTTCGGTCGCTGAAGAAGTGTTGCGCCGGGTACGCTGCCCCGTGCTCACCATCGGCCCGCATGTCCCGCCTGCGGAGTCGGGCGCGACGGAATTCAGGCGGATCCTATTCGCGACCGACTTCGGGCCGGCTTCCGAAGCGGCTTTTCCCTACGCTTTGTCGCTGGCGGAGGACTATGAGGCCAAGCTGGTGCTGCTGCATATGCTGCCACCGATGCTGGGCCCCGATCTCGGCCCCGCTGCTTACGGCCCATCGGCTTACGCTGCGGAGGAATATACACAGTGGCAGCGAACAATGCGCGAGGAGAGCGCCACCAAGCTGAGGCAATTGCTTCCATCCGGCGCGAAACTAGCGACGGCGCCAGAATTTGTAACGGGCACAGATTTCCTGCCAGAAGGAATTCTGGACGCAGCGGAGGCACACAGAATTGAGTTGATCGTTATGGGTGCGAACCCAACGCCCTCCCCACGAGTGGCGGCGCACATACCGTGGGCCCTGACCCATGCGGTTCTGTGCCGGGCCAAGTGTCCGGTGTTGACCGTCAGAAGCTGAGAAGGGAAGGAGCGCAATTGGTATGAACTCGGCAGGGCAAGGCTGCGTGGAGCTTTGCTCAACGCGGCGATCGGCAACAAAGAAAGTGAAAGAAAATCCGAGGTGCGTTTATGAAAACTCTGGAAGCTGGCAAGCGGATCGCTCTGAATAACATACTGTTCGCAACCGATTTCTCTCCTCATTCCAACACGGCGCTGCCTTATGCATTGGCGGTCGCAAAGCAATACGGAGCCAAGTTATATGGCGCCCATGTGGTTCCCTCGGAGGATTACCTGCTTTCGGCGCCGGAATCCTGGCCCAGCCACATTCAACAGGAAGGACAATTGCAACGAGAGGTAACCGCGCGCCTTGAAGAACAGTTACGCGGGGTAGTGCACGAGTCGCTGTTCGGCGTTGGCGATGTCTGGAAGGTGCTCTCTCGCATCATCAGCGAACGTGACATCGATCTCATTGTCGTGGGAACGCATGGCCGCACTGGCGCCCGGAAATTGTTGGTGGGATCCATTGCCGAGAAGATTTTGCGGCAGGCTGCCTGCCCCGTTCTAAGCATTGGACCGAACGTGCCCGTCAAATCGAATGGTGAAGTTCAATTTCAGAACATTTTGTTTGCAACCAATTTTGGAAAGGAGTCCTATGCTGCATTGTCCTACGCCATGTCTCTGGCTGAGGAAAATCAGGCACAGCTCGACTTGCTCCATGTGGTCGACCAGCCCGCCGCAGGCGTTCTCGATGTGCAGTCGGTGAAGGAGTTCGTGATACGCCGATTGAAAGAGATGGTGCCAGCTGAAGCCGAGTCGTGGTGCAACATGGAATACCTGGTCGAGTTCGGCCGGCAGTTTGCTCCGCCGGCGGAACGGATCCTGGAAACCGCCAAAGATCGCGCCGCCGACTTGATTGTTCTCGGTGTGCGGCCAACGCACAGTGCGGTGAGCACGGTTACTCACCTGGCTCACACCACAGACCAGCACATTATGGCGCATGCGACGTGTCCGGTGCTTACGGTCCGCGGTTGATGACATCTGGGCAGGGAAGCACAGTGCCCACTGCAGTTGCTCTGGTGCGCGTGCCCGCTGGTTCGGGCGCGCACAGGGAGGTCTGCATCCTAGGTTGAGAGCCTGAAGCGTGCACAAGCCCCGGGGTGGTCGTTACTCAGCGGTCGTTACTCAGCTTCCCACGCCGCGGGCAAAGACTACCATCCCGTTCGCTGGAATCACGATGTTTGCCGAGGCCTGGAACCCATGCAACGGGCCGCCGGACGCCACGATTCCTCCGCCATTGCCCGCCACCATGGGATTGACCCAGTTGTCATAGACATCGCTGTTGAAGACCTCAATCCATGGACCGGAATACGGGAATCCAATCGCGTAGTTGTACCAGGTGGTCTCGGCAAGCGTTGCAACGACAATTATGTCGTTCCCCGTACCCTCAAGCCAGCGCTGAAATGCAATGACACGGTTTTGGTCGTGCACGTGGAATGGATTCACATTGTCGCCGCGCAGAGCAGGCTGGTTCCACCTTAGACGGATCAGGTCCTGCGTGAAGCGCAGATGATCTACCATTGCCCGGTCGCCGCCGGCATTGAGTCCGTCCCACCAAATGAGATTGATCGACGCCGTAGGGTCCGCGCTCCATTGGTAGCTTTGCAGGAATTCCTGCCCCATGAAGAGCTGCGGTATTCCGGGGGCAGTCAGCAGGAGTCCGGTAGCGAAGCGCGAGCGGCTGCAGGCATACCAGGAGCGCGCGTTCGAGCCGTCGGACAAGGCCGGAATGCGCGGGTCCCGTCCTACGGCCACGAGATCATGGTTCTCCACACAAGTGACGGCTTGCCATCCGTGCGCGAAGCCCTGCGGATAAAGGTTGCTGGCGATGGCATCGAAATCGACAGTGGCGCTCTGACCCTGTGACGCCTGCCCGATCGCGCCGCGAACCGCGCCGCGCAGCCCGTCGTGTTGCAGAACGTCAAAGCCCGTGCCGCCACTGCTGGTTGGCGTCACGATCAACGGGCTTGGCCGTGGATAGTTTTGGAACTCGAAAGGCCAGTACTCGGCATTTTGCAGCAGGCGCGGCTTTATGTAGCAGAGTGTACTGGTGAGATCGCAGCAAAAGCTCCAGCCGGAATCTTCGTTCAAGGATAAGAGAGCGCTGATTTCGTCGTAGCGGAAGCCGTCGACGTGGAACTCCTCAATGTAGTAGCGCGCGCTATTAATTATGAACGCGCGAACGTCGTTGTTCCAGAGGGCAAACGAAAGACCGCCGGCGATGCCCATGTTCGTGAAGTAAAGACTTTGATTGTTATCGCTGGTATCGGCGGCACGATCCCAGAAATAGAGGCTTTGATCATCGCCCTGGAATCCGCCGGCGTGGTTGTAAACCACGTCGAAGGCGACGGCGATGCCGTATAGGTGACACAGATCCACCATGGCCTTTAGTTGCGCCGGCCCGGGAGTGATGTCCGCGATACCTACCGGAGGAAAGCCTTTCGCGGCCAGCAGACGATTGATGGTGGCTAGGTATCCGGATAGGGCCACCTGCCCGGTCACAACATAAGGAAAGTCTGGAGAGAAATAGTCGGCGCCGTTATATCCCATCGAGGGATCGGTCTCCATTTCGTCGATGGGCAGCGGCTGCAGCACATTGATCCCGAGCGCCGCCAGGTATTCGATCTTGCCGATTACATCGAGAAAGGTCGAAGCCACGCCCGGCGAACTGGGAGCGTAAGTTCCAACATGCAGTTGATACACCACCATCTTCGAAAAGTCTGGTGTGACAAACGCGGAGTCATGCCAGGGATAGGCTGTGCCTGAGCGGATCACGCAACTGCAGGTCGGGAACGGGGCGTCCAGGGCCATTTCACGCGCATAAGGATCACGCTTGTAACCGCTCGAGCCCGCGCCCACAACCCAAAAATGATAGGAGTCGCCTTCCGCGGCATTGGGGAGGAAGCCCGTCCAGTATCCGTTGGCATCCTTCACCATCAGCAGATCGTCGGTCTGGCCGGTTTTCGTGATCCCTCCAAACATGCCGTTGACAAACACAGCCGTCGCCCGCGGGGCCCACGCGCGAAACGTTGCGCCGCCAGCGTCTACGAGATTGGCGCCCATTGCAATGGTTGGCAGGATGTTGGCTTGAGACATCATAAAGATCCTCGTCGAGGTCCGCTTTAACGAATGGATCGTGGCCGAGCAGGGTCAAAGCAGAACCGATGTAAGGATATTTAATCACATGCCCCCACCGGGGGCCGCTTTGCGGGTGATCGTCGAAGAAAGCCGACGCCTGGCATTCGCGAGTGCGGTGGGCCATCGTGGTCAGCATAAAATGCGGTCAAGTGGCTATTGCCACTGAGAACGTTATCACCCAGAATTGTTGCTATGTCCCGAGGTATCTCAGCACTCACTTCAGCGTGCGCGGTTTTGTGTGGCGTCTTTTTCTTCCTGCAAAATGTGCCCGTGATTGACGCGCGGGGCGTGCAAATGGAGAGCAAAACCACAGCTGCCGCGCCGTCGAGCCCGGAGGCCCATCCCATTCTGGTTGAGCTGTTCACCTCGGAAGGCTGCTCCAGTTGTCCTCCCGCGGACGCCATGCTCCAGAAGATGGACGCCTCCCAACCCATTGCCGGCGCTCAACTCATTGTTCTCAGCGAGCACGTCGATTACTGGGACCATGACGGCTGGAAAGATCCCAACTCCTCGCCTGCACTGACCGAACGCCAACTCGCCTATGTCCATGTGCTGGGATTGCCGAATGCGTACACCCCGCAAATCATTGTCGATGGAATCAGTGAAATGCGAGCCAACGATGCGCAGCAGGTCAACAAGGTTTTTCAGGAAGCCAGCGCAGAGCCCAATGTCGCGGTCCGCATCGGGGAAGTGAGCCTTGATGCCGCGAATCCAGACATTCTTCGCACGCGCATTGAGGCCGATGTCAATTCCGGCAAGCACACCGCCGAGGTCTACGTGGCGGTCGCGCTCGATCGCGTAGAGTCGGAAGTTCTGCACGGCGAAAACAGCGGCCGCCACTTAACCCACGTTGCGGTTGTGCAGCAGATTACAAAGATCGGGAAGCTTCAGAAGGGGAAGAGCTTTGACGAAACTGTTCAGTTGAAACTGAAGCCCGGCACTGATCCCAGGAATATTCGGATCGTTGCTTTCATACAAGAACCTGGGCCGGGCAAGTTACTTGGAGCGGCTTTGCGGAGGCCGGCCAGTTAATCGCATTGGCCAGCGCGCCACAACCGGCGGTGCTGCGACTAATTACTCGGTTTCGCCGCGAGCATCTGACGCAGCTTGCGAACTGCTGCGGGAATTTCCGCCACCGTAGTACTACCAAACCCCAAGATGAAGCCGGGACGCGACACTTCGCCGAGGTAGGAGGGGGAGAGCGGCCAGAGCCGCAGGTTCTGGCCGGCTGCCCGCTCCGCAATTTTCAGATCGCGGCTCCCACTCGGCAGGGTCACGGCCAGATGCATGCCAGCTTCGCCTCCCAGCACCTCGACCATGGATCCGAGTTCTTTGCCGATGCTGTCCACTAATGCACTCCTACGTTCGCCGTAGAGGACCCGCATTCTTCGAATGTGCCGCGCAAAGTGTCCTTCACCGATGAAATCCGCCAGCACTTCCTGGTGAAAGGTTGGCGGGCCAAGATCCATAGCACGCCGGACTCGAAGAAAACGATCGACCAGGTCTGCTGGAAGGACGAGATAGCCCAGGCGCAAAGAAGGAAACAAAACTTTGCTGAAAGTTCCGATGTAGATCACGCGGGCGCTGGCATCCATCCCCTGTAACGACGCGATCGGCATGCTCTCATAGCGATACTCGCTGTCATAGTCATCCTCGATGATCCATGACCCCGAGTTCTGCGCCCAGGCCAGCAAGCGCAGGCGCCTTGACGCGCTCATGGTCACACCCAGTGGAAACTGATGTGAGGGTGTGACCAATGCGGCCCGCGCCTTGCGGCATCGCTTGATGCCGGCCGCAACGTCCAGACCTTCCATGTCCACCGGAACGGGTACAAGGTGACATCCCGCCAGCGCGAACACATCCCGCGCCAGGCGGTATCCCGGCTCTTCCATCCACACCTGGCTCCCGGGGTCGAGAAGTACCCGTGCGGAAATCTCGAGCGCCTGTTGGGAACCGCTGACGATCATGATCTGATCGGCCTCGCAACGCAGCGATCGCGCCGTCCTCAAATAGGTCGCGATCGTTTCCCGCAGGGCTTTGGAGCCAGCCGGATCGCCGTAGTGATATGACTTGGCGTTCCTGTCTCGGCAACGTCGCGCCACAAGGTTCGACCAGATGTGGAAGGGAAATTGCTCTACTGCCACTTGACCGACGCCGAAGGCTCCCCAACCGAGGAGCCATGGGGAATTTACGGCCGGGGGAAGGCTCGAACAACGGTGCGCGACGGGGCGAGGCCCGGAGCGGGTGGCCGCGAACCGCGCGCGGGGCGGCCGAGTTGGTGTGATCTCATCTGGGATGGAGCTGGAAACGACTGTGCCAGCGCCTACGCGGCTCTCAAAATAGCCTTCTGCCAGGAGTTGCGCATACGCATTCAGAACCGGGAAGCGCGAAACGCCGAGTTCCGATGCCAGCACCCGGGTTGATGGAATTCGCTGCCCCGAGCGCAGGCTTCGTTCGACAATTGCGGTGCGATAGGCGTCATAGATTTGCCGGTGCAGGGCTTTCGGAGCCTTCCGATTTACGGAGATTATTGGCAGAATTCCGGAGGCAACTCGCTTCATTGGGGCGCATCATAGTGGTTATGTGCAGGACCGGTCAAGTGGGCATTGTTTCCGACCATTCATTATGCGACTGTAAAGATAGCGAATTTCGAGCTTGCCATGAACCTCACAGTGCAACCTAGCTTCCCGCAGTCCGCAGAAGACCAAGCCGCCCGATTGGTGGAGGATTTGCCCAGTTTGCAGGCGCCTGCCAGGCCATCTTCTCCGCGGATTGCCATCAAGGTGAAGGGGAGGATTCTCTTTCTCAATCTTGGCGAAGTGGTCGCCGTTCGGGCTGAGGGCAACTATGTGCTGCTGCAGCGGGACTCGAACTCGTATCTGTTGCGCGAGTCAATCTCGGCAGTGGCGGAAAAGCTCGAACCCTACGGATTCATTCGCATCCATCGCTCGATTCTGGTGAACGCAGCGTTCGTGGAAGAGATAAGGCCGTACTCGACTGGGGAATATGGTCTCCGTGTGAAAAATGGAAAGGAATACACGGTTACCCGCACCTACAAGAAAAATCTCAAATCCCTCGCCGAATTCTGGATCGGCACCAGCACATTCTTTCCCAACTGAGCACGGGATTCCAGCCAAAAATTAATAATGACGTGTATGCTGGTGGCCAGCGAGCCGCTCCCGCATCGCCATTCGCCGATGCCAAGCGACAAGGCAGCGTCGACCTCATGCTGATCCATCCCGATCGTCTGTTTCCCGCCGAGCCCGGTACACGAAAGATCGCCACGACCCTCTACGGGCAGGTGCGAACCCTGCCCATTGTTAGTCCGCACGGGCATACGCAGGCGGCATGGTTTGCGACCAACGAACCTTTCCCCGATCCGGCACAGCTCTTCGTGCAGCCCGACCACTACATCTTCCGTATGCTCTACAGCCAGGGCGTCTCCCTGGACGATCTCGAGATTGGGCAGCCGGAGCTGAAGAATCCGCGAAAAGTCTGGCACATTTTTGCCCGCCATTACCATCTATTCCGCGGAACGCCTACGCGCATGTGGCTGGACTTCGCCTTCCAGGAACTTTTCGGGCTTGACCAGAGACTGCGGGAAGAGACCGCCGATTTGTACTTCGACACGATCTCAGAAAAGCTACGGACGCCGGAGTTCCTGCCGCGCGCGTTATACAAGCGTTTCAATTTGGAAGTGCTGGCGACCACGGATTCTCCGCTCGATTCGCTGACCGATCACAAAGCCATCCGGGAATCGAACTGGAAGGCAAGGATCTTGCCGACCTTCCGGCCAGACCCGGTGGTCGATCCTGAATTCACAGGATTCGCGGAAAACATTGCGACCCTCGGCGAGAAGACTGGGACAGACGCCTCAACGTGGGTGGGCTACCTGAATGCGCTCCGCGCCATGCGCATCAGCTTCCGCGCACTCGGCTGCACGGCCACTGATCACGGACATCCAACCGCGCGAACGGCGAACCTTCCCACGGCGGACGCTGCGGAACTATTTCGTCGAGTAATCTCCGGCAATGCCGACGCCCCGCAACAGGAACTCTTCCGCGCGCAGATGCTGACAGAAATGGCGCGGATGAGCCTGGAAGACGGGTTGGTCATGCAGATTCACCCGGGCAGCGCGCGCAACCACAATCGCCAACTCTACGAGCGATACGGCCGCGACCTGGGTGCGGACATCCCCACGCCGACAAATTACGTGGACGCACTTCGCTCCCTGCTCGATCAGTTCGGCAACGAGCGCGATCTGACAATCATTCTTTTCACTCTGGACGAATCTGCC
Organism: uncultured Acidobacteriaceae bacterium; assembly: GCA_963842095.1. Lineage (GTDB taxonomy): Bacteria > Acidobacteriota > Terriglobia > Terriglobales > Acidobacteriaceae > Sulfotelmatobacter. The sequence continues at coordinate 1,081,922 of CAWJEY010000013.1, read as the reverse complement.
TACAGCCGTGAACTGGCACCGCTGGCCGGCCACTACCCGTGCCTGCGGCTGGGGCCGCCGTGGTGGTTTCACGACAGCCCAGAGGGGATGATGCGTTTCCGCCAGCATGTGACGGAGACCGCGGGCTTCTACAATACCGTGGGATTCAACGACGATACGCGAGCTTTCCTTTCCATTCCGGCAAGGCACGATATGGCGCGGCGGATGGATTGCGCTTTTCTCGCGAATTTGGTCGCCCAGCACCGGATGGAAGAAGACGAGGCCTTGGAAGTGGCGCAGGACCTCGCGTACAACTTGGTGAAAAAGGCATATCGGCTGTAGAACGCGAACGCAACATGGTGGAGACGATAGCTTTGAACAACCCGACGCCCGGCAACTTATCCACGGGCACGCGGCTGGGACGCGTGCGCTGGACGGTCTGCGCCATGCTGTTCGCCGCCACTTCGATCAATTACATGGACCGCCAGGTGATCGCGATCCTCAAACCCACGCTCGAGCACAGCATCGGCATGACGGAAATAAGTTACGGCTATATTGTCGACGCGTTCCAAATCGCCTACGCGATCGGCCTGCTGGCCGCGGGCCGGCTGATCGACAAGCTGGGCACGCGCATCGGCTACATGCTGGTGATGGTGACCTGGAGCCTCTCCGCTATGGGCCACGCGCTGGCCAGCACAGTGCTCGAGTTCGGGTTCGCGCGCTTCTTCCTCGGACTCGGCGAATCCGGCAACTTCCCCGCCGCGATCAAGACCGTGGCCGAATGGTTTCCGCAGAACGAACGCTCGCTGGCTACGGGCGTTTTCAACTCTGGAGCAAATGTTGGAGCGATCCTGGCTCCCGCCATCGTCCCGTGGGTGACGCTGCGCTACGGCTGGCACGCGGCCTTTCTAACTACTGGCGTCTTCAGTGTGCTCTGGATTTTGTGGTGGTTTCGCTATTACCGCAGGCCCGCCGACCACCCCACGCTTACAGCCGGGGAACTGCGGCACATCTACCAGCAAGCGCCTGCCGACTTGAACCCGTCCATGCCTTGGGGGCGATTATTTAGCTATCGCCAGACCTGGGCATACTCTGCGGCGAAATTCCTCACCGACCCGATCTGGTGGTTCTATCTGTTCTGGCTGCCGTCGTATTTCAGTGCGAAATTCAATCTGAACCTTTCGCATCTTGGACTGCCGCTCATCATTGTCTATAACGTCTCGGCGCTGGGCAGTATCGGCGGAGGCTGGCTGCCCGCGCCCTTCCGCCGCCTCGGGCTCTTGCCCAACTATGCGCGGCTTGTGGCCATGCTGGTCTGCGCCTCACTGGTGGTTCCCATCTTCACCGCCGCAAGTGTCCAGTCGATGTGGACCGCCATCGCGCTGATCGGCGTCGCGGCGGGCGCGCACCAGGGCTGGTCGGCCAATCTCTTCACCACATCGTCGGACATGTTTCCGCGCAGCGCCGTCGGTGCGGTAGTCGGTATCGGTGGCATGGCGGGATCCGTCGGCAGCGCGCTATTTGCCTTCTTCGCAGGCCACATTCTGCAACTCACGCACAGTTATGGAATCCTGTTTGGCATCGCCTCAACCGCCTATCTGTTGGCTTTGATCGTTCTGTATCTGCTCGCTCCAGGACTAAAGAAGGTGGAGTTCGCCGCATGAGTCTCCACTGCGCCGCCGGTGGTGTCGAAAGCGATCTGTTTCCGCAGTTGCAAGAGCTGCTTGTAGAAAGTCTTGCGAAGCTGGGACCACGGAGCCGCGTGCTGGTTGTTCCACCCGACCACAGCCGCGTACACTCCCGCTCCGGCGATCTGACGCGTTACGCGTGGCAGTACTACGGCGACCGGCTGCAAGCGGTTCTGCCCGCTCTCGGCACCCATGCTGCCATGCAGCCCGCTCAGATCGCGCGAATGTTTGGCGCCATGCCGCAAGCACTTTTTCGCGTGCACAACTGGCGAACCGATGTAGAGACTCTTGGCGAAGTTCCAGCGGAGTTCATCCGCGAGCAATCGGAAGGCAAGCTGAACTATGCGTGGCCGGCACAGGTGAACCGGCTCATCACACAGGGAGGCTTCGATCTGATTCTCTCCATCGGCCAGGTCGTGCCCCATGAAGTCATCGGCATGGCAAACTACAACAAGAACATTCTGGTCGGCACTGGAGGCCGCGAAAGCATCAACCGCAGCCATTACCTGGGCGCCGTTTATGGGATGGAACGCATCATGGGCCGCGCCGATAATCCTGTGCGCAACGTCCTCAATTTTGCCGCCGATCGTTTCTTGCAGCATCTGCCCATCGTCTACTTTCTCACCGTGATCGGACGCACTAAGGATGATGGGCTTGCGGTGCGCGGCCTTTTCATCGGTGACGACGCCGAGTGCTTTCATCGCGCCGCAGAGCTGAGTCTGAAAGTCAACTTCGAGATACTCGACGCTCCCATCCGGAAAGCTGTCGTTTACCTCGATCCGCATGAATTTCACAGCACATGGCTGGGTAACAAGGCGGTCTACCGCACCCGTATGGCGCTCGCCGACGGGGCGGAGCTGATCATCCTCGCACCCGGCGTAAAAGGATTCGGCGAAGACCCGGCCATCGATGCCCTGATCCGCAAGTACGGTTATCACGGAACCCCGGCAACGCTCGACGCGGTGAATGCTAATGCGGATCTCGCCGGCGACTTGAGCGCGGCTGCGCACCTCATCCACGGTTCATCCGAGGGCCGTTTCACCATTCGGTGGTGTCCCGGTCAACTCAGCAAAGCAGAGGTTGAAGGTGTGGGTTTTGAATACGGCGATTTAAGCACTATGCTAACGCGCTATAGCCCGCAGATCCTTCGCCATGGCTACAACCGCGTCGACGGCGAGGAGGTCTTCTTTATTCCTAACCCAGGCTTAGGACTTTGGGCCTGCCGCAGTAAATTGTAATGATCAAACATCGCAATCACTAACCATGACGACCACCATCTTCAGCCTCGAAGGCAAGACCGCAGTGGTACTCGGTGGCACCTCTGGGATTGGACACACTCTGAGTCTCGGGCTCGCAGATGCTGGGGCGGATGTCATCGCATCCGCGCGCCGCCAGGAACAAGTCGACGAAACCGCGGCCGAGATCGAGCGGCGTGGACGACAAACCCTGCGCCTCTGCTCGGACGTGCGCAACCGGCTTTCCCTTGAACATGTCCTGGCAGCCTCGCTCCAGCGTTTCGGCAAAATCGACATCCTTATTAACTGCGCCGGAATCATTAAGCGCATGCCCACGCTCACCATGCCGGAGGAGGATTGGTCCGATGTCATCGACACCAACCTCACCGGCACTCTGCGCGCTTGCCAGATCTTCGGCAAGCACATGCTGGAACGTGGCTGCGGCCGTATTGTCAACATCGCGTCGCTCAACAGCTTTGTGGCGCTCAACCAGGTCGCCGCCTACGCGGCCAGCAAAGCGGGCGTGGTCTCGCTCACGCGCTCGCTTGCCGTGGAGTGGTCAAAGCAAGGCGTTACGGTGAATGCCATCGTGCCCGGCGTGTTTCGCACCGCGCTGAATGCGGATCTGCTCGACAACACGCCGCGCGGACAGGAGTTGTTGATGCGGACGCCCATGGGCCGTTTCGGCAGGACGGAAGAACTTGTCGGAGCCGCCGTCTATCTCTGCTCCGATGCGGCGTCCTTCGTTACCGGGCAAACTCTGGTCGTCGACGGAGGCTTTCTGGCCAGCGGCGTTAATCAATAGTCGTGAGCAGGCAACTGAAGCTTGAGATGGTGCATGGCCCCAGTAGAGAATCGTCTGGATTGCGGGAGGTAAGTGCATGCGCTTTACGCGACGAAAGATGCTCGCAGGTTTGGGACTGGCAGGACTCGGGGCGGCAATGTCGCGGCTGGTCATGAATGCCGCAGCATCCTCACTAACGGAATCGTTGCCGTCGGCGGAAACGGGCGCGAGCACATGTCCATTCCGGCTGGCAGTAATCAATGACGAGATCACCCAGGATTTCGAGAAGGCATGTCAGATCGTGTCCCGCGACTTCGGCCTGCAATGGATCGAACTGCGTTCCATGTGGGACAAGAACGTGACCTTGCTCAACGCGAAGGAAGTTGAGGATGCGAGGAAGATTCTCGAAGAACACAAACTGCGGGTCACGGATATTGCCAGCCCGTTGTTCAAGGCAGACTGGCCCGGGGCTCCGCGCTCATCGCAGAGCCAAACCCGCGACCAGTTCCATGCCGACTTCGACGCCAGCGCGCAGGACAAGCTGCTGGAGCGCTGCATCTCGCTCTGCAAAGCTTTCAGCACCGACCGGATTCGCTGTTTCGACTACTGGCGGCTGGATGATCCCAAGCCGTACCGCGCGGCCATCAATGCCAAACTGCAGCAGGCTGCCGAGCGGGGCGCCAAAGATAACCTGGTGCTCTTGCTCGAAAACGAAATGTCCTGTAACACGGCGACAGGAGAAGAAGCGGCTGCTCTGCTGAAGGCGATTCCAAACAAGAACTTCATGCTGAACTGGGATCCCGGCAACGCCGCGGCTCTCGGAAGCACGCCCTATCCAACCGGCTACGAGTCGCTGCCCAAAGACCGCATCGGGCACTGTCACTGCAAAGACGTGGTGAGCAAGCCCGATCACAAATACGATTGGGCTCCCGTAGGCGGCGGCATCGTGGATTGGGTTGGGCAACTTCAGGCTCTGCAGCGTGACGGTTTCCACTACGGCCTGAGCCTCGAAACCCACTGGCGCGGCGCCGGCACGCCCGAAGCCTCCACACGTATTAGCATGAATGGACTTAAGAAGACGATAGCCAAGGCTGGAATTTCCTGCTGATCAGAAGGAGAAAATCATGGTTACACGACGCGAGTTTCTCGATGCGCTTGCTGTGGGAGCGGCTGGGCTTGCCGTGGGAACTACGGCAAAGAGCTATGGCCACATTCTAGGTTCAAATGACCGCCTCAACTTCGCTGTGATCGGCCTCAATGGCCGCGCATATGCTCATCTCGCGTCGCTCAAAGCGAACCGCAGCGCTGCCCGCATCTCGCATGTCTGCGATGTGGACGGGAATATTCTCAAAAAGTTCGCCGAGCGTGCGCAGCAGGAGATGGGCGAAGCTCCGGTGGCAGAAAAAGACTTCCGCCGGATTCTCGAGCAGAAAGATGTGGACGCCATCACCATTGCTACGCCCGAACACTGGCACGCACCGATGGCGATCGCCGGATTGCAGGCGGGAAAGCACGTTTATGTGGAGAAGCCCTGCAGCCACAATCCTGCCGAGGGCGCAATGCTGGTGCAGGCGCAGCAGAAGTACGGCAAGCTCGTGCAGATGGGTACTCAGCAGCGCTCTTCACCCCACACCATTGAAATCATCGAAAAGATTCACGCAGGAATCATCGGCAGGCCTTACTTCGCGAAATGCTGGTACGTCAATACGAGGAAGTCGATCGGCACCGGGAAAGAAGTGCCCGTGCCGCCGCAACTCGATTGGGACCTGTGGCAGGGCCCCGCTCCGCGCCGTCCGTATAGAGACAATGTCCATCCTTACAACTGGCATTGGTTCAAGATTTATGGCACCGGCGAAACGCTCAACAATGGCACGCACGAAGTCGATGTTTGCCGCTGGGCGCTTGGCGTCGACTATCCGCAGCGGATCACGTCATCGGGCGGCAGATATCATTTCAAAGACGATTGGCAGTTTTATGACACGCTGGTGACCAGCTTCGAGTACGAAGACAAAATGATTTCATGGGAGGGCAAGAGCTGCCAGGGGATGAAGTATTACGGACGTGATCGCGGTTCAACCATCATGGGAACCACCGGAACGGTTCTGGTGGATCGCGATGGCTACGAAATCTATGACCTCAAAGGAAATAAGACGAGCGAATTCAAGGCCGGCCATGCCACTTCATCCGCGGACCTGATCGGCAGCGATTCCATGACCGATGCCCACTTTGCGAACTTCATCGCTGGCATCCGTAAAGGCGAAAAGCTCAACGCCCCGATCTCTGTCGGCAATGTTGCGGTTACCATGCTGCAGCTTTCCAACGTCGCGTGGGAAGTAAACCGTGAGCTGCATCTCGACCCGACAGACGGACGGATCCATGGCGACCCCGAAGCCATGAAGATGTGGGGGCGCGAGTATGAGAAGGGATGGGAACCCCATGTCTGATAAGAACGCTTTCTCCCGTCGCGATCTCGTCCGCTCCGGTGTACTGGTTGCAGGAGCGTGTGCCGCTCCTCGCGTCGTCCAGGCGCTAACTCAGGGACCACCATCGACTGACGAAGCATCACCGGTTGGTTTAGGACTGGCAAGCTACACCTTCCGCAACTTCACTCGTGCGCAACTGATCGGCTTCATGAAGCAACTCAACGTCTTCGAGTTGAATGCCAAGGACGTCAAAGACCATTTCCCGATGGACCCACAGCAGGAATCGGCCGCACTCGCGGACTATGCCGCGGCAGGCATTAAGCTTCACGCCGCGGGCGCCATCTATTTCGCGAAGGATGAAGATGCAGATATTCGCAGCAAGTTTGAATACTGCAAGCGGGCAGGTATCGGCGTGATCGTGGCCGGTGATCCCACCCCGGAAACTCTGCCGCGAATCGAGAAGTTTGTGAACGAGTACGACATCCGCATCGCCATCCACAATCACGGGCCCGAGGATAAGCTGTGGCATTCGCCTCTGGATGTGTTGAAAACAGTGAAGGGGTTGGATCCGCGCATCGGTTGTTGCATCGATGTCGGTCACACCGTTCGCGCCGGAACAGATGTGGTTCAGGCAATCCACGAAGCAGGCCCAAGGCTCTTTAACGTACACATGAAGGACCTCACGAACTTCGAGAGCAAAGAAAGTCAGGTCGCGGTAGGAGAAGGCATCATGCCGGTGCGGAAGATGTTTGAGGCTCTTATCGCGATCAAGTACAAGGGCTTCGTCGACCTTGAGTATGAGATTCATCCCGATGATCCCATGTCGGGCGTGACTGCGAGCTTCGCTTATATGCGCGGCGTTCTGGCAGGCATGGGGTATGTGAACCGCGGATGAGAGCTTGCTCGATCGCGCGGTTTTATCGGAATTAACCGTGGATTCGCGCGAACCATGGGTTTATCGTAGAGGCATTCAGCACTGCCCGGAGGCGTCATGAGCAAAGCCACATCCGACTCACCGAATAGCAACCGTCGAACTTTTCTCAAAGCGGGCGGAATCATGACGGCTGCCGCGCTTGGCTCCACTGTTCTTCCCCAGGTCGCAGGCGGCCAGCCGGTCCAGCCTTCCCATCTTTTGCCTTCCAATGCAGCAACCTCAGATTCCATGCCGACCCGGAATCTTGGAAAAACCGGGTACAAAGTGGGCATCTTCAGCCTCGGAGGCCAGGCCGCCATCGAGAAGTCCAACAACGAAGCCAACGCTGTTCCCATCATCGAGAGGGCCCTCGATCTCGGCGTGAATTACATCGATACCTCTTCGATCTACGGCGGGCCCGATCGTTGGAGCGAGCAGTATGTGGGCAAGGTAATGAAGCACCGCCGCAGCGACGCGTTCCTGGCCACCAAGACCAAAGAGCGCACGCGCGACGGTTCCATGCGCATGATCGAAACCTCGCTCAAGCTCTTGCACACCGATCACGTCGACTTATGGCAACTGCACGATATCGGCACGATGATGGATAGCAACGAGATCTTCGCCAAGGGCGGAGCCATGGAAGCGCTGCTCGAAGCCCGCGATCAGAAAATCGTGCGCTACCTTGGCATTACCGGACACTACCGGCCCGACGCTCTGATCGAGGCCATCCATCGCCATCCCTTCGACACAATCTTGATGGCAGTCAATGCCGCCGATCCGCATCATTACAGCTTCTCCGAGCAACTGCTGCCCCTGGCGGTCGAGAAGCAGATGGGCATTATTGGAATGAAGGTCCCGGCGCGAGGCCGCATTCTCTCGTCGTGGACGCCCCCGCCCCTTGAACAGCAGAAGCACACCTGGGAAGGGATGGTGCTGGCGCACACTCCCGGAACCATCGACATGCGGCAGGCCATGTATTATTCGCTGTCTCTGCCCGTGAGTACGGTCATCATCGGTTGCGATTCCGTTGCCCAACTGGAACAGAACGTGCAACTGGCGCGGGAATTCACCCCGTTCAACCAGCAACAAATGATGGCCCTCAACGAGAAGGCAGAGCCGGTATCAAAACAGGCCCTGTTCTTCCGTTTTTATGACCGAGCCTAGGGCCAGCCCGAAACCCAAGCAGGTACAATTGTCCGGCAACCGAACTCGCACCGCCAACGACGAAAGACCAACGACTGCCCTATGCCCATGAAAGTCCGCAAAGCCGTATTCCCCGCAGCCGGCCTCGGCACGCGCTTCCTGCCTGCAACCAAGGCCCAGCCCAAAGAGATGCTCCCGCTGGTGGATAAGCCCATCATCCAGTACGGCGTGGAAGAAGCCATGGCCTCCGGCTGCGACCAGATCCTCATCATCACCGGCCGCGGCAAGCAGGCCATCGAAGACCACTTCGACGTCAGCTACGAACTCGAAAGAATGCTCGAGGATCGCAAGAAACTCGATTTGCTCAAGATCGTCCGCTCCATCTCCGACATGATTCACGTCGCCTATGTCCGCCAGAAAGAGGCCCTCGGCCTCGGTCACGCCGTGCTGATGGCCCGCGAACTCGTAGGAAACGAGCCCTTCGCCGTGCTCCTGGCCGACGACGTCATCGACGCCGAAGTCCCGTGCCTCAAGCAGATGGTCGAGGTCTTCGATCAGACCCAGTGCTCGGTGCTGGCCACGCAGGTCATTGAAGGAAAGATGATTTCGTCCTACGGCGTTCTCGATGTAAAGCCTGTCGAAGACAGCCGCTTCGGCAAGCGTCTGTACGAAATCAAAAACATGGTGGAGAAGCCCAAACCCGAAGACGCCCCGTCAAACCTTGCCATCATCGGCCGCTACATTCTCACCCCCGCAATCTTCGATTGTTTGGCCAATACCAAGGCCGGCGCAGGAGGAGAACTGCAACTCACCGATGGCATGCGCCTGCTGCTGCAGAAAGAAAAAATGTACGCCTACGTCTACGAAGGCCGCCGCCACGACACCGGCGACAAACTAGGATTCCTGAAAGCGACAGTAGAGTTCGCCCTAAAGCGCGAAGATTTAGGGCAACCGTTCCGTGAATACTTGAAGGGATTAAATCTCTAGCGTTCTGGTGGGGAGAAGTGCTTGGTGGGGACGGCCGCCCCGGCCGTCCAGCCGAGCGAAGCGAGGCGTGCTGCGACCACAGCTGCTGCGGCAGGCTTCTCACGAACTCCTCAACTTCCGCGACTTCTCCTCCACCCCCCGCGCCAGCTTTTCCTTGTGCACTTCAAGCTTCTTCGCAACAGAAGCATCCCCCAGAGCAATCATCTGTGCCGCAAGAATTCCAGCATTGATCGCGCCCGGCTTGCCGATAGCCACAGTCGCCACGGGAATGCCCGCTGGCATCTGCACGGTAGCCAGCAAAGAATCCATCCCCTGCAGCGAGGTAGACGGGATCGGCACTCCAATCACCGGCAGCGTTGTATGCGCCGCAATCACGCCAGCCAGATGCGCCGCCCCTCCAGCCCCGGCAATGATCACGCAAATCCCGCGCCCCGCGGCCTTGCGCGCGAAGTCAGCTGTACGGTCCGGCGACCGGTGCGCCGAAGTCACGTCGATCTCATAAGCGATCCCGAATTCCTCCAGCGCCTTCCCGGCCTCGCGCATAATCTCAAGGTCGGAGTCACTGCCCATCACAATCGAAACCAGCGGCTTGCTCATCAATCTCCTCACAATTATTTTTTAAGGGCCCGTCCCGCAATATCCTTCCGATAATGTGCGCCATCGAAACGAATCTTCTCGCAGGCCTGATAAGCCCGCTGCACCGCAGTCTCCAAATCCGCAGCTCGCGCCGACACTCCCAGCACGCGCCCGCCCGCGGTATAGAATTCTCCATCCCGTTTCGAAGTCCCCGCGTGAAAAACCTTCACGCCTCCAATCACCCCAGCCTGCCCGAGCCCCACAATATTTTTCCCCACCTCAAACGTCCCCGGATATCCTCCCGAAGCCATTACCACGCACACTGACGCATCAGCAGACCACTTGAAATCGCCCTCGCTGACGCGTCCTTCAATCGATGCCTCCAGCGCCTCCACCAGATCGCTCTCCAGCCGCATCAAGATCGGCTGCGTCTCCGGATCCCCGAACCGGCAATTAAATTCCAGCACCATCGGACCACGAGCCGTCATCATCAGCCCGCAGTACAGCACGCCTTTGAACTCCGCGCCCTCCGCCTTCATGCCTTCGACCACGGGACGCGCGATGTGATGCACCAGCCAGTCGCGCATCTTGTCGTCAATAATAGTTTGCGTCGAGTACGCCCCCATCCCTCCAGTATTCGGCCCAGTGTCGCCATCGCCCACTCGCTTGTGGTCCTGCGCCGCCACCAGCGGGGCCACGCGCTCTCCATCGCTCAGCACCAGAAACGAAAGTTCGTCGCCCTTCAAGCATTCTTCCAGCACCACTCGCGTGCCCGCTTCTCCCACCATCTTGCCGCTGAACATTTCGGCCGCCACGCTGGTAGCTTCTTCTTTGCTGGCCGCGATCACCACGCCCTTGCCCGCCGCCAATCCATCCGCCTTCACCACCACGGGCGCGTGAAAGTGCGCCAGAGCCGCGCGCACCTCTTCCACCGAATCGCAGATCGCATAAGGAGCCGTCGGGATGCGATGCCGCCGCAGAAATTCTTTCGCGAAGCTCTTGCTCGATTCCAATCGTGCCGCAGCCTTCGTAGGACCGAACGCAGGCCAGCCGCGCCGCGTGAACTCATCCACCACCCCCAAAGTCAGCGGCAACTCAGGGCCCACCACTGTCAGGTCCGGACGCACCAGCTCGCCCAGCGCGACCATCGACTCGAGTTTCTTCAGGTCAACCGGCAGGCATTCCGCCTCGTCCGCGATGCCGCCGTTGCCCGGCGCGCAATAAAGTTTCGAAACGCGCGGGGATTGCCGCAGCTTCCATATCAAAGCGTGCTCGCGTCCGCCGCTGCCTAGAACTAGAACTTTCATAGCCAGAGAGAATTAAGGTTAGGGGCAGAGGAGGAAACCTGTCAAACGCAGTTGATCCTAATCACCACGGAGGCACGGAGACACGGAGAAGAAAGAGAACAATTGAACATTTCATGCACGGGGAGCGAACGTTCTTGCGCTTGCGAGTTTTTGAAAGCCCAAGACCTACACCTGAGATCCTAGCCTTTGTTTCTCTTCGTGTCGGAGCCTGCCCTGAGCGAAGTCGAAGGGTGTCTCCGTGGTGAATCAGGGTTAACCGCACTTAACTCCGTCGTATAATCTCCCCAGATGATCACCGTCTCCAAGGAAGACTATCTCAAGGCGATCCTCGAGGCCGAGAGTGAAGGCGAAGATGTAATCTCGGCGCGGCTCGCCGACTGGCTGAAGGTGTCGGCGCCCGCCGTAACCATGGCAGTACGCCGTCTGAAAAAAGACAGCCTCGTCCGCGTCCAGGCCGATGGCCACCTGCGCCTCACCGCCGCCGGCCGCAAGATCGCGCGCAAGCTCACCCTCCGCCACCACCTCATCGAACGCATGTTGGCGGAGCTTTTCGGCATGGAGTGGTGGAAGGTTCACGACGAAGCGGAGCGCCTGGAACACGCCGTCTCGCCCGACTTCGAAGCCAAACTCCTGGCCAAGCTGGGCAAGGGTGGCGCTTGCCCGCACGGCAACCTCAGCGAGATGGAAAGCCCCGCCAGTCGCCGCCATCGCGGCCTGCTCCTGCTCGCCGACGCCGCACCCGGCGCCGCCTACTCCGTCAGCGGAATCTATGAGCGCGACCGCCGCCTGCTTGAATTCCTCGAAGCCCGCGGCATTCGTCCCGGAGCGAAGTTGCGCCTACTCGAACGCAATTACGACCAGACTCTAACCATATCTACCACCGCCGGCAACGTCTCCCTAGGTCGCGCCGCCGCCGAGCGCGTCTGGGTCTCCGCCGACCAGCGCCCCGCCCGCTAATCGGTCCTTGATAGACCTGTCATCCTGAGCGTAGTGGATGGATCGGCGAAGCGATGCATCCACGAAGTCGAAGAGCCTGCCCCGAACGAAGCCGAGGGGATCCCTTGCGTCTTTGCGCCTCACCGACCCCGCAAAGGCATTCCCTATCATGGCCAGCCTTTGAGTTAACCATAGTTTATTCCGTCGTGTATACTTACGCTAATCTCCGCTCGAGAAAGTCCCCGGACGCATCGGCAGAGATCACCGAAAACTAAACCCTCAACCGATGAAGCCCGTCTCCACCCAAGCCGAAGACGAAGTAGTAGTAATCACCCACGAAGACGTCGACCGTGCCCACGACCGCGTCCGCGTCTCCACCGCCCGCGCCCACCGCGGCTTTTCCTCGAAGGCGCGCCTCCTCTGGCTGCTCATCGGCCCCGGTGTTCTGGTCATGCTCGGAGAGAACGACGGCCCCAGCATGGTCTCCTACGCCGCCACCGGCGCCAAGTTCGGCATCGGCTTCTTCATCCCGTTCGTTGCCCTCACCTTCTGCATGGCAATCGTTGTCCAGGAGATGACCGTCCGCCTCGGCGCCGCCACCCATCGCGGCCACGCTGAACTCATCTTCGAGCGCTTCGGCCCCTTCTGGGGATGGTTTTCCATGATCGACCTCGGCATCGGCAACTTCCTCACCCTGATCACCGAGTTCATAGCCATCCGCGCCGGCCTCGGTTTCTTCGGAGTCCCTCCCTGGGCAGCCATCCTCACAGCGTTAGTCGTTCTCTACGCCGCGCTCATGAGCCACCGCTACTGGACCTGGGAACGCATCACCCTGGCCGCCGCCATATTCAACCTGATCTTCATTCCTGTAGCGCTAATGACTCACCCCAGCTGGCACTCGGTCGGCCACGCCTTCATCACCTGGCAGCCGCTTCCCGGCTTTAACAAAGACGTCCTGCTGATCGTCCTGGCCGACATCGGCGCCACCGTCACTCCGTGGATGCTTTTCTTCCAGCAAAGCGCGACGGTCGACAAGGGCATGACCACCAAAGACATCCGCTTCGGCCGCATCGACACGGTGTTAGGCGCAACGCTAGCCACAGCCGCCGCCATCGCCACCATCCTTTGCACCGCCCCGCTCTTCGCCCATCAAATGACCGCCGACAATTTCCAGGCCGCCGAATTTGCCCAAGCCCTCCAGCCCATCATCGGCCGCGTCGGCGCATCCCTCTTCGCCCTCGGCATGGTCGAAGCCGGCATAGTGGCCGCCATCACCATCTCCACGTCATCGGCTTACGCCTTCGGAGAAGTCACCCACAAACCGCACAGCCTCAACCTCCCGATGGGAGAAGGCAAATCGTTTTACGCAGTCCTCACTCTGTGCGCAGTAGCCGCAGCCGCCATAGTCCTGATCCCCGGCCTCCCGCTGGTCTACGTAGTCCTGATAGTAAACGTGGTAGCAGTTCTGGCCATGCCCCCAGCGTTAGTCTTCCTCTTCATGCTGGTCAACGACAAAGAAATTATGGGCAACCTGGTCAGTCCGCTGTGGGCAAACATACTATCCACCGGGGTCGTATTTGTTCTGACCGCTGCCGGGGTACTCTTCGGCATCAGCATAATCGCCCCCAACATCTTCGCCGCACTGGGAGGGAAGTAGGGTGAGTCGGTCGGAAACCATCCACGTTGTCATTCCGAAAATTGTCATTCCGAAGGCCGCTCTTTGGCCGAGGAATCTGCTTTCGCTTGGAGTCCCCACCAGCCCCGCGAAGGAGTCGCAACCTAAATGACGAGAAAAGCCGAAGTCCACCCCGCACTCTCCGACCAATCCTGGGTCCTATCCTCGCTCGAACACGATCAGCTCGCCAACGCCAAAAAACATCCCATCCCCCGCCGCCGCCTCAAAGGCCCCGAACTGATCGTCCTCTGGGCGCTTCGCCTCTACCTTCTCTTCATGATGGCAGTGGTCGCCTATCAAGTCTGGATCGCCGCGCGCTAAAACTCTACCTTCGGAGATTGCGGCTCGCGTTCAAGATCGTTCGCGGCCGAGCCGTGTCAGCCGGGGAATCAGGATCAAGATCAGGCCGTAGCAAAACAGCGATGCCACCAGCGACGCGGCGCTGCCGAAACGAAGGTCCTCGAACAGCAGCTTGAGCGTGCCAAATCCTATCGCTACATACGCAACCCACAGCAGTTCCGCGCGTTTCAAACGCGATCCGCTGAACCCGAGGATGAGCGCAACCGAGCAAATCACCACCGTACGTACCACCGAGAGCCCCGAAGCATTCAGCGCTCCGCCCGCCGAACCTAGCCTCACGCTGGCCATCACCGCCAGCGCCGCTCCCACGCCAGCCACTAGTGTGCAGGGGACGATCCAAAGCAGCCGCGGTTTCCATTCATTGGCCTGCTGACTCTCGGCCCGTTGACCGGCCGAGCCGCGCAATCCAATTGCGTAGCACAGACCCGCCGACAATGCCACCACCCACGCGCCTCCCTCCACAGTGGACGGAACAGTTCCAGCCAGAGCGTTCCCCGCGAGATTCAGCAGGCCCGAGAGCGTCCCCGCCGCCAGCAGATAGAAGGACAAATGCGTGCCCAGGCTCAGCTTGCCCGTACGCATGTACAAGAAAGCCGCCGCCACCGCAGCCAGCGACCAGAACGGCGCCAGCAAGCTTGCGGGAAAAAGTAGCCAACTCCCTGCCAGCACAAGAGCAGCCGCATAATTCGCGCACACCCGGCGATTTCGATGGTGTGCTTCTCCCACGAACCGCGACAGCGCGCCCCAGTAACACGCCGCCGCAACCAGCAGGAAGAAAGCGCCGAGCGCCGCCGCCGAGCCCGGACTTGCGCGCAGTATCCCAAAAGTCGCAAGCACAACCGCCACAACTCCCTGCGCAATTTCAAAGATCGTCAGCCGGTGGCGCAATCCAAAGTTGCGCAGGCCAAGGCTTCCTCCGTAGATCGCAAGCAACGCCAGGCATAGCGCCGTGATCGTGGTTGCACCGACGGGCGGATACTCCGCTGGAACGCCCTCGGGAGAAGTCATCAGATAGATGAGCAACCACACTGCGAAATCCGCTGCCATCGCCGGGACCACTCTCACTCTGAGTCGATGCCCCAGGCAAGAGGCAGCTTCAGTGACCAAGGCCACGGCGAGGAGCGCAACCGTGAAAGGCACAAGCTCGTGCGTCGCGACGATCAGGGCGAGGGCCGTAGTCACCGCCGCCAGGGTTGCCACCCATGGAATCGCCTGCAGGTTTTGCCGCCACGCCAGTGCCAGGGCTAGCACCACAAACGCAACCAGCACCGCCGCCGTGAACGTCGGCCGCACGATTTGAAAACTTACCGTAGATTCCCACAGCAGGGGCGAGAGGATCACTGCCGCCGTAATCGCGTAGGTGACGCTGGCAAAGGAACTGACGGCGTGAGTCCTGACTGCCCACACCAGCCACATGCCCGCGTAGACAATGGCCAAAATCAGAACGGGAAGCCGAAGAATGGTTCCCCACCCCGCCACCGCGCGCAGCAGGTACGCCCCCGCAATTCCCAGAACCGCCGTTCCCAACACCGGCAGCGTCCCGGCGGAGACACTCGGCCCCGGGAAGCCCCGCCAAGTTTCGGGGGCCCGCGGTCTTCGCAGCGCAAAGCTCCCAGGAATTGAAACGTCAGGCGTTAAAGGCACCGGGGATGAAGCGGCAAACGTTGCGGGGGCAGGCGCAGCGGCCGCATTGGCGGGCTGGCCCTCCAATGCGGAAACCCGCTGTTCCAGCTCTCGCAGTCGTTCGCTGAGTTGCTCTACATCCGATGCGATTCCGCCGAGAACTTTTGCCATTCGCTTCTCTGCATCTGCCCTGTGAAAATAAAGCGGGGCCTAGCTGGTTCCGTCGGCCGGAACGGCGATTGAAGTCGGCAATAAGGCTGACTCGTGCCAGGGTGGCAGGAGTTTCACCAGGAACCACAGAATGAAGAAAGGAAGAATCATGAGGGCGATCGCGGTTAACAACCCTTCCCGCGTGGCGAAGGCCATCTTATAAGTGGTGTACCCAAGAAAACTCTTGGAAAAAAGCTGCCCTCCAATCACCACGTTCCAGCGCATGGCAAAAATGCCGATGACAGTCAGGCATCCCGCCAGCCCGTACACCCGTTTGCGCGCGGCGTCAGTAAGTTTAAGAATCTGCATCAAGCCCAACAACACAATGGGAGTCACCGTGCCCAGCAGGATCTGTACGATCACTTGCGACACCCACAGCCGCGTATGCACCATGAAGTCCAGGCTGCGGAACGATTCGTCGGCTTCGTAGATTCGCTGCAGCAGGTCCAGCATTTCCAGGCTAAAGTCGATGATGAACGTGTACATCAGATACTGCCCGATTTTGTCCAGGCAGCGCATGTCGATCTGCTGCCCCCGCAGCCGCGTCGTCAACATGTAAAGCAACATCACCGCGGCAATCCCCGATACCATCGCCGAGAACACAAACACAATGGGCATCAGCGGCGACGACCACCACGGGTTCGCTTTGATCGATCCAAAAATGAAGCCCACATATCCGTGCAGCAGAAACGCGGAAGGAATTCCAATCAACGTGATGAAGTACCCCAGCCGCTCATCGATGCGCAGCGAACGTTCACTCACATTATTAGAGCCCAGCGTCAGCACACGATAGGCCAGCCGCTTCCAGCCGCTCGCGGTCTGCGACCACATTACAATTTCGTGCCGGTAGTCCAGCCAGATCTCCAGCAGCAGCACGCCCATCAGATACCACAGATAGACAAAGCCGAACATCGCCATGGCAGAGGACCGGTGCGGCGTCAGATACATCTCCAGCGAACGCTCGGGATGTCCCAAATGCAGTTGCAGCGGCAGCGGAGCCACTAACAGAAAGGCAAGCGCCGTGAGCAAAGCCAGTCGATAAGTTGGCTTCACCGCATCTACCCGGAACACACGTTCGAGCGACGCCAAAATGAACGCGCCCGCCACCAGCCCCGTGATGAATGGATAAAGAACGATGAGGATGCTCCACTGCAGCTCCACCTCGTTCGGATACATGAAGCCTTCGACTGGTATCTGCACAACTCTCCTTAAGCCCTACGTCTATGCACCGTTACCGATTCATCTCCCTCAGGGGCGTCATCCCGAAGCCCCGCGCTTTCACCAGCGGGGCGAGGGATCTCAAGCGCATCGTAAGCCGGGTGTGGAAATTCAACTGCACTATTGCCGGACTCACCGCACCGACCCATCCATGCCGTTGTAAAAAACCTTCGCCCCAGTCGCCATGTGGGGCTTCAGGACCTGCACCGTGTGCGTCCTCAAGAACTCATGAATCGGATCTTTCGGATTCTTCAAGTCAGCCAACTGCCGCGCTCCGGTGGGGCACACCTCGCAACAAGCCGTCGTCAATCCCTTGCTGATCCGGTGATAGCACAGCGAGCACTTCTCCGCCGTATTTGTCTTGGGATTGAGAAAGCGGCACCCGTAAGGGCACGCCTGGATGCAATAGCGGCAGCCCAGGCAGTAGCTTTTGTCCACCAGCACCACTCCATCCGGCGTAACGAACGTTGCGCCTACCGGACACACCTGCGTGCACGGAGACTCCGCACAGTGGTTGCACAGCTTGGGCACGAAGAAGTTCTTGCCGCCATCATCGGCGTGTGGAGGGAAGCCTTGTTTGCCGCCATCCGGAGACTCCACCTCCGGCTTTTCGATCTTGTAGTCCGTCACGTGGTAGCGCTCGATCCAGGTACGGAAATAGCCGTCCGGAACGTCGTTCTCCTCGGCGCAAGCCCGCACACAAGTCCCACAACCAATGCACTTCGGGATGTCGATCAGCATGCCCCACCAGTGCTCGGTCAACTTATAATTCGGAGAAGCCTCCGGCGTCCCAGCCTGCACGAACTTCCACGCCACCGCAGCAGCGGGCAACAACACCAGCAATCGACGGCGGGTGATTTCCATTATTTCTTCCCTCCCGTCGCAGGCTTTGCCGTCTCAGTCTTCGCTTCCTCAATCTTCGGATGGTGAGGTTGATGACAGGTGTCACAAGCGAGCCCTCCAGAGTGATCCGCCGTCGCAACCTGCGGAAAGCCTTTCGGCTTGGCAGCATTGGCCTCATGGCAGCGCGCACACACGATGGCCGTGTCCAGTTTGGCGGGCTTCACCGAGCCAGGATCGTCCACATGCTTGGCCTGCGCCCCGTGACAAGCCTCGCAAGCCACCACCACATGCTTGCCCAGCTTTTTCTGATCCACAACGTCCGTATGGCAGGCTTCGCAGGCATCGTGTCCCGCAAAAGCAATCGGCCGCGAAGCGGCCTCCCCGATCGCGTCGCCTCGATAGTGCCCATACTCCCCAAAACTGCGCGGCACCACTGCCGCCCGCAGGATCACGAATGCCACCAGCGCAATCGCGATCACCGCCGCCAGACGAATGAGATGTTCAATGTCCTTAAACAATGTCGAGTTCCATAGCGCACACAGCCCTGTGACTCTGCACACAAAAATTGCGCAATACCCTTTGATACCCAAGTTTCCGCTCCAGCGCGGTGCTTGCAGTCACAACCTGCTGTGATAAAAGTCACCCCCGGCAACCGCCCAGATCGGATTTTGGGTGGCGCAGCACTCCGAGCGCTGCGATTGGAGCCTGATCGGAGAGCGGGCTTGAGGCCCGGAGGTCGGCTTCCCGCCGAGGAGCGCCCTTGAAGCCAATTGTCATCCTGAGGAATCCGGGGAACATTGCCGGATTATTGAGCCTCCGCAAAACGAAGGCGGCGTCGGGCCACGGTGGTGGAGTTGAGGCTGTAAACTCGCTCAAGGGAAAACGAAGAAGCTTAAGAAAAAAATTCGTGACGCCTCTCGAGCGCGCCACCAAGGCCTTCTTCGAGAACATGACTGAGGACGAATTGAGGGCTGAACGGGAGCTTGAGCACGCGATAACTGGATCCAGCAAGGGGATTGAAGTTGGTCGCGACGAATAGTAGCGACCGAGTCTAAGCAAACAGAATTGCCTGGCGGGGTTCGGTCTGCTCCCGCCAGGATTCGTGATCAGTTCCGACATATCTGCTTAGCTTTTGGTTGGTAGCACCCTGCGGCAGCTTTCCCTCATCGAACGCAATGATGTGTTCAGCGATGTGCTTTCCAAATAAACACGGCACGGCATTGCCAATTTGCCGGTACTTGTCATCGAGAGCTCCCTCAAATGCGTAATCTACTGGAAAGGTCTGAATGGCTTTGTACTCGTCGACCGACAATGGGCGAAGCTCTTCAGGATGGCAAAGATCGGTGGCTGGCATGGTCGGCGACGTGACGAGCGTTGGCGACGGCTTGTCCCACGCAAGACGTCGATAGAAGCCCGTCTTGCCGCCTCCCGCAAACCAACTTGCACCCATGGCCTCTTGCTGGAGTTCTTTCGGTAGGTTGCGCCAGTTTTGGCCTTCTTTCAGCATTCGGTAAAAGCGCAAACGCTTTTCGGGGAACCTTCCGGCTTCGCACCTCGTTGGGTCGAGGGCGGCCACGGCGTCACGAAATGTTTTCCAGAGCGGTAGTCCTCCCGTACCGCATTGGTCGTGTGTCGGTACGAGGTGTGGTACGCAATGTCCATCGCGGGACGCAAAGAAAACCAGCCGCTCACGAATCTGCGGTATGCCGAAGTTGGCAGTATTGTAGAGATTAAAAGATGTCTTGTACTCAGCGTTCTCGAGCCTTCTGAGAATGTATAGCAGTGCGCCGCCCGGTTTCTCAACGTCGGCCAGTGCTGCGAAGCCCTTGCCCCTTTCATCATGTGGCCTATGAACCAGAGGTGCCGAAAGAAGACCTCGAACGTTCTCGAAGATCGCGTACTTAGGGCGGAGGGCAACAATGATGTCGATGAAATGCAGAAAGACGTTCCCGCGCTCATCGTTAAGGCCTAGGCGCCGCCCGGCGGTGGAAAATGCCTGGCACGGTGGCCCACCAACGACGGCAAAGAGCTGCCCTGGCTTAATACCCAAATCGCCACACAGCCGCTCTGGCACGAGGCCCCTAATATCACCCGCGTAAACATGAGGAGGTCGCTCTCCAAAAACGGGCTCAAGGTTTGTGTTGATGGTGCGACAGGCGACCTGATCGAACTCGTTTACGGCAAGACAATCAAGGCCCCCTTTGTGGAGGCCTAGATCTAGGCCGAGCGCCCCGGAGAAAAATGAGATAAACTTCCGCTCAGGTTTTTTCCCGTTTCGGGAAGCCCTAGCGATCTGTCGCTTCTTTGCTACCAATGGAGGCTCTCCTCAAGTCGAAGCTCCGGCACGGAGAATTTGCAAGCGTGAGCTTGAACCGCTCTCGCATTATGTCTTCCATCAGAGCGAAAGGCAACATTACTACAGAACGTACCTTGAGACTAGCCCTCGTTCGATCTCGTATTGGCGGCTGGAAATTGCACGAGAAGGGTGTTCCCGGGTCACCCGACTTTTATTTTCCAGCCGAGTTGCTCGCCGTTTTCGTCGACGGGTGCTTCTGGCACGGTTGCCCCAGGTGTGGGCACATTCCACACACGCGGCGCCCGTTCTGGCAGGCAAAAATATCACAGAACCGGAAGCGTGATAGGCGCGCAAGGGCGCGTCTCAGCCGTCTCGGTATTCGTGTGATTCGTATCTGGGAGCACGCCTTACGGGAACCCGGTAGCTTGCGACGTGCTGTCGCTAAGGTGGCGGCTGCCGTGGGACAACCATGATCGGACGCTTCGGACTCCAGGCTTAGGACTTACGATGTCACTATCGGTTTCCAAAATGCGTTTCTTGAAGATTGCAGCGGAAGAGGCGACCAGACTAGGTGAGAAGCTTGGTCTGTTGACCTCGATCCTCGAATTTGTCTATGAGTACCCCGCCGTTGTCATGGAGCGGTCGCACATTCGACTTGCGAGCGCTCAGGACGAGGCTGAAGTGCGCGATTACCTGAAGCAGATGCTTAGTTCCTATTTTGCGCGCAGAAGAACCCGCGTCGTGCTCGGCGAGGTTAGAACTGTGCCTGATCCGGCTGTCGACTCGGTCCTGGAAGCATTCGGAAAGGTGCCACGGAAGGATTTGGGAGCGTTTAGTGAGCACCACCGGAAGAGCATGGCGGCTGAGAATAAGATTGGCGACCTGCTTGAGGCCTATCTAGCGGAAGTACTTGAACCCAGAGGCTGGGTTTGGTGCTGCGGAAACCTGATAACCGGCGTAGATTTCTTTAAGCCCGCTTCCGTGGGCAAACGAGTGGGCGAATCAACGCTCCTTCAAGTGAAGAACCGTAGTAATAGCGAAAACAGTTCGAGCAGCAGAATCAGGGAGCTGGTCAAACTGCTCGGATGTCCCGTTGAGATACAGAAGTGGTATAGGTGCCGCTCGTTAGATGGCAGCACATGCTGGGAGGCCCTGGCCGGGAATGAGGATCTTTCGTTAGCCGACGAGAAGAGGTTTCACCAGTTCGTGCGTAACTATCCTTCGCGTGGTTGATGCCCTTCACCGGTCGAGACCCAATAGCGCGCCCCCCAGAGTTAGCCAGACCGGTGGTTTGACGCTCCCCTTGCTGATATGTCACGCAACTGACGTTCCCCCCCTACGCAATCCCCACCAAAACGACTAAACTTAAAGGTTCCAGTATTCGCCTCAGCACGCTGTGCGTCGCCAGCCGTCTCGCGGCATCTATTTTATCAGGAAGGCCATCATGTCCTTAAACAGTTTCAACTCTCGCTCCACCCTCAAAGTCGGCAACAAAGAATACGAAATCTACCGCCTCGACGCCCTCGACCAGCAAGGCATCTCCACCAAACATCTCCCGTTCTCCCTGCGCATACTGCTCGAGAACCTGCTGCGCACCGAAGACGGCCGCAACGTAAAAAAAGAAGACATCCGCTCGATGGCGGCGTGGAATAAGAACTCCAAGCCCGACAAAGAAATAGCCTTCACCCCCAGCCGCGTCCTCCTGCAGGATTTCACCGGCGTCCCCTGCGTAGTCGACCTGGCCGCCATGCGCGACGCCATGCAACAACTAGGCGGCGACCCCGCCCTCATCAACCCCCTGCAGCCGGTGGAACTGGTAATCGACCACTCCGTCCAAGTCGACGAATTCGGCACCGCCAGCGCCTTCGACGTAAACGCCCTGCTAGAATTCCAGCGCAACAAAGAGCGCTACTCCTTCCTCCGCTGGGGCCAAACCGGCTTCCACAATCTAGCCATAGTCCCCCCCGACACCGGCATCGTCCACCAGGTAAACCTCGAATACCTGGCCCGCGTAGTCTTCGTCCAGCAAACAAACGGCCAGCGCACAGCCTACCCCGACACGTTAGTAGGCACAGACAGTCACACGACTATGGTGAACGGGTTGGGGGTGCTGGGGTGGGGTGTGGGTGGGATCGAGGCGGAGGCGGCGATGCTGGGGCAGCCGGTCTCCATGCTGATTCCGCTCGTGGTGGGCGTGAAGCTTACGGGGCGGTTGCGCGAGGGGGCTACTGCTACTGATCTGGTGCTGACGATTACGGAGATGTTGCGGAAGCATGGCGTGGTGGGAAAATTTGTCGAGTACTTCGGGCCTGGCTTGCGCGATCTGCCGCTGGCGGATCGGGCTACGATCGCTAATATGTCTCCCGAGTATGGGGCTACCTGCGGCATTTTTCCTGTCGATAAAGAAAGTTTGAAGTATTTGAAGCTCAGCGGGCGCAGTGCGGAGCAGATTGCGCTGGTTGAGGCTTACTGCCGCGAGCAGGGGCTCTTCCATGATGAGAAGACTGCTGAGGCGGAATATTCCGAACTGCTCTCGCTTGATCTTGGCACTGTGGAGCCGAGCCTGGCTGGACCGAAGCGCCCGCAGGATCGGGTTGTGCTTTCGCAGGCGGGGGAATCTTTCCAGAAGGCGCTGCCTTCGCTCATCAAGCCCAAGGCTGCGGCGGCCACTGCGGCTGCGACCGCAACACAAACCGCCAAGGCCGGAAGTGCCGCAAGCTGGGAGCAGGAAGGCGGCAATCCCGCCGCTGTCGGAGTTGAAGACCCTGACGTGCACGAACACGTTCCTGCGAGTGTGAAGGATTCTCTGAAGCATGGCAGCGTGGTGATCGCCGCGATTACTTCATGCACCAACACTTCGAATCCCTCGGTGATGATTGGCGCCGGGTTGCTGGCGAAGAAGGCTGTCGAAAAAGGCCTTTCCGTTCCGCCCTGGGTGAAGACTTCGCTGGCGCCGGGATCGAAAGTTGTCCGCGATTATCTGGAGAATGCCGGGCTCACGCCTTATCTCGAAAAATTGAAGTTTCACATCGTTGGCTACGGATGTACTACTTGCATCGGCAACTCAGGGCCGCTGCCGGCCGAGGTCTCGCAGGCCATCGACGAAAAAGATCTGGTGGTTGCTTCCGTGCTTTCGGGGAATCGCAATTTCGAGGGCCGCATCAACTCTGAGGTCCGCGCCAACTATCTGATGTCGCCGCCGCTGGTGGTCGCATTTGCGCTGGCCGGACGCATCGACACCGATCTGCGCAAAGACGCCATCGGCAAGGGGAAAGACGGCAAGCCGGTTTATCTGGCCGACATCTGGCCTACGCAGCGCGAAGTGGAAGAAGCCGTCGAGCAGTCGGTTACCGCAGAGATGTTTTCGAAGAGCTACGCGGAGGTTTTCGCTGGAGACGAACGCTGGCGCGGACTCTCCGTACCCAAGGGACAGACTTATGCGTGGGAAAAAGATTCCACCTACATCCGGCGCGCGCCGTATTTCGAAGGCATGAAGATCAAGCCCTCGCCGGTCGAAGAGATCAAGGGGGCGCGCGTGCTGGCGGTGCTCGGCGACAGCGTTACTACCGACCACATCTCTCCCGCCGGTTCGATCAAGAAAGACGGGCCTGCCGGGAAATATTTGCAGGAGCACGGGGTCAAGCCGGCGGATTTCAATTCCTACGGCTCGCGGCGTGGGAACCATGAGGTGATGGTTCGGGGGACTTTCGCCAATGTTCGCTTGCGCAACAAGCTGGTGAGCGTGGAGGGCGGGTTTACCCGTCACCTGCCGACGAATCAGGAAATGTCGATCTTCGATGCGTCTCAGAAATATATAGGGGAAGGCACGCCGCTGATTATTCTTGCGGGGAAGGAATACGGCTCCGGCTCGTCGCGCGACTGGGCGGCCAAAGGCCCGCGGCTTCTCGGGGTTTCCGCTGTGATCGCCGAAAGCTACGAGCGCATTCATCGCTCGAACCTGGTGGGCATGGGAGTTCTGCCACTGCAGTTCCTTGCGGGCCAGAATGCGGAATCGCTCAAGCTGACGGGCGAGGAAGTGTTTGAGATTCGCGGCATCTGCAACGCGGTCGAAAACTTCGCAGCCGGATGCCAGGTAAAAGTTCGTGCTAAGGGCAAAGGTGGCGTCATCGGGTTCGATGCGCTGGTGCGCATCGATACACCGCAGGAGGCGCTCTACTACGCCAACGGCGGGATTTTGCAGTATGTGTTGCGGCAATTGCTGGCGGCGAAACCGAGTCCGCAGACGGTGGGCGTATGAGCCGCCGGGGTCACCCTACATCAGCTGAACTTGATCCACAAAGCTTCGGGGCCGCATCTGTTGCAGTCACCAAAGGCGGTCCCAGCGGTCAGGACCGTCCTCTCCACAACGGCAGCGGCTTAGGAAGCAGCGCAGGCAAAGATACTCACCACCCTGAGAGACTTTGTCCTCAGCGGAAAAGCCAAATGGACGACCGTGGAATTTTGCCACATGCACTTGAAGGCGAGTCCGGCCCTTGTTCGATAGTCGTTTCGCTAGCTTCGCCTCCCTTATGTATGAATTGTGCACGGACGTGATCTGGCTCAGGTCCGCGAAGCTTCTTTCACTCAACCCAGGCTCGGACATTGGAAGATAGAAAAAGTAATTTACCTCGTTTTTTTCAAGAGAAGCCTGCTTGCTCTCGGTGAGAGTGCGCGCAGGGTACACGGGGGCGACTTGAACGAAATTGCGCCTTTCAAGGTCGCACGTTTGGGTAATGACCATGACCGTCCGCTTTGTCGCCTTTGCGAGCACGAGTTCGTCTGGCGTTTTCCACTCCTCTGGCGCCGTACCTGCGACGAAGGGGCGGTAGATCTTAGGGGTGTTGCCAGCAAGCGCCTGCTCAAGCGTTACGGGCAGGCTCGGGCGTAGGAAGACCCACTTCCCGGCTCCAGCTGGCGGCATGAATACGACCGGAACGCGCTCCAGAATGTCGCCTTGGAAAAACCCTGTCGGATCAGGGTCAGGATCGTACCAATCATCCGCATCGATAGTCATGCTGCCGCGCAGCCTTAGAGTGGAAATCTATATCCGAGCTCAGGCCCCACATCTTGTTCGCTTGGCTGGTCGGGCTCCGGTGAGTACGTCAGGAGATTCAGCACCGCACCCTGCAGCGGGTCCTGGCCCAGTGAAAAAAGTGGCAACTGCTCGTCTGCTGGTCGCTTGTTTACCTTGAGTTCTTGGACGTCTAGCAGGCTGATTCCGATCACAAATCCGCCGAGGTCCAGGGGCGCGGTGCCGACGTCTGGCGCGGCCACGAAAGCAGCGTTCGAACTGGCAAAAACCTGCCACGGCGAAGCGACTCCGGAGGTTTTCCAGGCTTCCGCGGGGCGTCGGTTAATAGTCCCTTCCATATTCGTTGATGTTGTCATACCTTGCTCCATCCCATTTCCAATATCTGTTCCTGAAAACCAATGGCCATCGGTGACCCCGGGATCTGGCCAGGGGAGAGCCTCTGAACCTGTTTCTTGGTTTTGTACGCGAAGCCGGCATCTGTGCTCTCGATGAAAGCTTGTTCCATCTCGACCGTCTTCTGGGGTTCGACTCCCAGAGCTATCGCAGGGTTGTAAGGATTCTTGAGCTCGAGTGCGTCTTCGTACCCCTTGTAACAAGCCCAGATCTGCTTCTCCAAGGGTTCGGTTGCGTCTGTCACCGCCAACTTTATGACATTCTTCGCCTCCCGACGCCCAATGATGTAGTCGTGGGAGTACAGATCCTTCGTCATCACGTTGACGATTTCGTCGATTTCCTTCTTCTTCGAGCCCGGTTCCATGTGAAATGCGAGCAGCTTGCTCGCTAGAAGCTTTATTTGCTCCTTGGCCCTGTAGACGCTCCCGAGGGCCATCGGTTGCACGGTGTCGGACAGCCTCTTGAAAACCTCGATCATCCCTGAACCAGCCTTGAGCTCTGCCTCTTCGCGCGCCAACTTGAGGTATGCCACAACGTCTTCGACGCTTATTGGCAACAATTGTGGCTGGCCAGGCTGAGCCGGGTTTGGCACCATCGGATTGAATGGACTCGTAACCGATGGGTCGACCGGGCTCAACTGGGCCATAGGCCCCATGACAATCTCGTCCGCGCCCAGTGCCAACAGCGTCGCTGTGCTGTGAGCCTTGAACGGAATCAACACTGAGAAGCGTTTGCAGTACTCCCGGATTAGGTTGACCAGTCCCCACCCCGCCATCGTCTGTCCCCCAGTGCTGTACAGCAGGACATCAATGTGGTTTACCGTACCGATCTTGTCCAGAAGCTCGTAGAAATACGGAAACACATCCATCCCGATCTGGGTTTGGGCGCCCTCGCGGTCTCCAGTGAAGTACGCAATGACACGGTTTCCGCGAAGCTGTTCGAGCCTCTTAAGTTCTTCTCGCCGTTCGTCAGCGCTCATTCAGTAGGTGTCGGGCTGTTTCGAGATCTGGATCCTGGAGCATGTCCCTTACCACTTGGGCCCAATTGGGGGAAGCAACGTCCTCTTCGTACTGTGCAAAACACTTAGCTCTAAAGCGGGGATCCTGGGTGCCTCAAGGCAGCCAAAATAAAGCGCTTGAGAGCTTTGCCAGAATTGTACTACCAATTGTCAAGCCGGGTCCGAAAACACCCGCGCACCGCCCTACACCCCTCCTCATCGGCAGCAGCCCCCAAAGACATTAGACTCTAAGAAGCACCTAATCCGGCGTGACCGAGGTCACGTCGTGCTGGTCTGTCCCGCAGAACACAGAGTGCCGGGTTCCGCGCTGCGCCGTCGCTGGCGCTCCGGCTCCGGTCGGAATGACAAAGTGGTGGAGATGAGCCTGCGGCGAATCCCCGTTTCTCGCAAAGAACGCGAGAAATGGAGCCCCCGGCTACTTTTGTTTGCCTTTTTCTGGCATGGGGCAGTGCGTCTTCAATTTCGTCCACTTGCCCACATGAACGATCTTCCCTTGCTGACAAGCATCGACCTCGCCGGAATGAAAGATGCCATCGAAGGTGATGGCATCGCCGACGGCAGCTTTGGTTTGGTCGAACTTCAGATCGTAGAGTACTTGCGTCTTGGTGTCCTTGAGGACGAGACAAGCCGCTTCTACACCCGCTTCGACGCAGCCAGTAATTGTGACTGGTTTGTCCTTGGCGCCGGCGGGGGATTCTTGGGAGTAGGCTGACAGGACGCATGTTGCGGCAAATGCAATGATCAGTAGGCTTTTTTTCACGTGGGCATCTCCTGGCAAAGAATGAGCGCGAAGCTCGCATCAAACCCTACCCTATATCACAGATGGCATACGACGGTTTCATGAAACATTGTTCGTTCGGAGTTCGGAACTTGTGGGGATCTGGGCGTTCTGCAGAGCGAGACTGCCCTTGACGCAAGAGCAAGAGTGCAAGAGCAACATCAAAGGCAGCGGGCAGGAGTGGCTGCTCCGGCCGTCTCGATGGCGAGAGAACAGCAGATTCCTCCCTGCGCCGTCGCTGGCGCTCCGGCTCCGGTCGGAATGACAAACGGTTGTGTGTTTATCGGGCTTGGCGGCGCGGCTGAAGCCACGCCCTTTCAAAGCGGAGGACTGCCGGCGATATGCCTGAAGGCATATCCTGATACGAATCGTACTGACACGGTGACTTAGGGACACAGATTAATGTCAGGCTCAACGTCAAAGTCAAAGGCCGCGGACGAGGGCGTCCGCGCTACATGGGTTTATTTCTTGCCGGTGCGCGGCTTGGGGGTTCTGTGGCCGCGCGGGGTTAGTAGGGGCCAGGCTTCGCGGTAGGACTCGTAGAGGTAGCGATTTTGTTTTATGGGTTCCATGGGGCAGAGCATGAGGGCTTGTTTGTTGACCTCGCCGCCGAGAACGACCCGGGCGGGGACGAGATACCAAATGTCCTGCGGGATGACGTATGCGGCGAAGAAGTCAAGTTGATCGAGCGAATAAGGAGCGCTGAAGTAGTTGGGCTTGAACTGGCAGAGGTATCCCGTGCTGTAGCGGTTGGAGGTGGACTTGACCTGGACTCTTACGATGCGGTTGCCGAAATAGAGGGCTACGTCGAAGGGCCTGGAGTCTCCCCAAGGCTTTAGGACGTTGTAGCCGTAGCGGAGGGCGGCGGCCATGAAGAGGGCTTCGACCCACTCGCCACGCTCCTTGAAATTCTTGAAGAACTTGAACTCGTCCATGTTGCTCCCAAAAGAAAAGGCGCGGCCTGTGGGCCGCGCCTCGTCTTCCTAGGTTTTTACTCTATACTTCCAGTATAGCATTTTGAAAAGGGTAAACCCGCCATGTTTCCCAGAATTATATCTCCGTTGCCATCTGTGACTTAGGGGTAATCGTGTAGTTTTTGCCTATTGACAAGATTTTGGATGTTTCCCGGTTTGGGAGGGAAGGTGGTCCCAGCGGTCGCATTTGCTAAGAAGGCTCACATCCGGGAGGGATGGAGGGGTACAGTTAGGCTGAGGATCTGTTTGTGTCTTCTGGGCGAGCGTTCTCAGGACTGGCTACGCGAACGGTGCTTCGAGTTCTAGATTGGTTGGCGGAGCACACTTTGCCGGCGGAGAAGATTGCGGAGCATCATCGGACGGGGCGGCGGGGAGAAGAGGCGGCATACTTTTATCTGAGGAAATTGGGCTACACGATGGTGGCGAGGAATTTCCGGTCACCGCGCTGCCGGGGAGAGATTGACCTGATTGGATGGGAAGACGATGTTCTTTGCTTTGTGGAAGTTAAGACGCGGACCACGCGCGACGTGAAGCCGGGGGAGGCGGCGGTTGACCGGCACAAGCGGCGGGAGGTGGCGGCGGTGGCGCGAGAGTATCTGCGACGCCTTCCACCTTCGTGCCAGTGGCGCTTCGACGTGGTCAGCGTATACTATCCAGAGTCAAAGGCCAGCCAGCCGCAGATAGAAGTGTTTCGTAATTCCTCCCTGACGGCCTAGAATAACGATTTGTCATCCTAAATAAAGGGGTTCATGAGTGCCTGAGCTAAGAAAAGATCCTATTGTTGGCCGGTGGGTGATTATTTCGACGGATCGTGCGAAGCGCCCCACCGACTTTGCGCGGGAAAACGTGAAGTTGAAGGGCGGGTTCTGTCCTTTCTGCTATGGGAACGAGGGCAAGACGCCGCCGGAGATTCAGGCTTATCGTCCGGGATCGAATGGCGGGCCAGCGTCGCAGCGGGATACGCCGGGGTGGACGGTGCGCGTGGTGCCGAACAAGTTTCCGGCTCTGGGAATTGAGGGTACGCTGAACCGCCAGGCCGAGGGCATGTTCGACCGCATGAACGGCATTGGAGCGCACGAGGTGATTATCGAGACGCCGGACCATAATGCCAGCCTGGCGACACTGCCTCCGAAGCGGATTGAAGACGTGCTTTGGACATTTCGGGACCGCATTCTGGATCTGAAGAAAGACCGGCGGTTTAAGTACATCCTGCTATTTAAGAACCATGGCGAGGCGGCGGGGGCGTCGCTGGAACATGCGCACTCGCAACTGATCGCACTGCCGATTCTGCCCATCAACGTGGTGCAGGAACTGGAAGGCGCGAAGCAGTATTACCTTTACAAGGAGCGCTGCGTGTTCTGCGACATTATCCGGCAGGAAACGGAAAACGGGAGCCGGGTGGTGGCGGAGAATGAGAACTTCCTGACTATTGCGCCTTACGCGCCGCGGTTTCCGTTCGAAACGTGGATTTTGCCGAAGCAGCATGAGTCGGCGTTTGAGAACTCGTCTTCGCACATGTTTGAGAACCTGGCCAAGGCGCTGAAGACTTTGCTGATCAAGGCGGACCGGGTGCTGGATAATCCGCCGTACAACCTGGTGATCCATACTTCGCCGGCGCAGGATCCGACCAACGATCACTATCACTGGCACATGGAGTTTATGCCGAAGCTGACCAAGACGGCGGGATTCGAGTGGGGGACGGGTTTCTATATTAATCCCACACCGCCGGAGGAAGCGGCGAAGTTCCTGCGGGAAGCCAGCGTGGAAGAGCCGGTTCCGGCGACGGTGGTGGGGTAGAGCAGGAGTACAGAAAGAAATCCAGGCAAGAAAAAGAGGGCACGGTTTGAGGGCCGTGCCCTTTGCAGTTGGACGGAGAGAGAAGTTGATGGTCGAGGATGAAATTTCTGGGAGCCCTCGCCGCGACTTCAAGGTTAGGCTAGGGCAGGAGCGAGCGTTAATTGTCACCAAAATGTAAAAAATGGCGGGCGGAAGCCCCGGCTGGCTGGGGAGCACAGTCCGCGAGCACGCGACCGTGTTTTGGGCTTATGTGCCGGGGGGCGGGGCGCCGGTGAAGACCTGCTGAATGATTAGCCAACTGCCGCCGGGCTGGCGTTTGAAGATGATGATGTAGCTGCCTTTGGAGGTGAGTTTGGCGCCGGTGGCGATGGCGGTTAGGGATTCCTCGAAGTCTCCGCTGTCGTAGGCGAGATCGCCGGATGCTTCGAGGTTCTGGCTGTGCAGGGCAAGGTCACTGTTGAAGGTGGCCAGTATGGTTTGGAACAGGGTGTGGAGAGCGGCTGAGCCAGTGATGCGTTCGCCGGTGGGCTGGTGGAAGACGGCGTCCGGAGCATAGAACTTCAAGATAGGTTCAAGTTGTTTCGTGTGAAGGTCCGTCGACCAGGCCTCACGGATTTTGGCGAGGGCTGTTGGAGTCGAGGATTGTGCGGATACGGCAGTGCAAAAAACTGGTGTGAGGATTGTGGCGAAGAATGCAAAGGCGATGCGGCGCGAGGAAGCGATGTTCATGACAAGCTCCTGCTAACTTCGTTGTTTAGTGGCGTTATCCCACCGTGCGGTCCTGGAATTCCTCATGCCAGGCCATTTGGATGGCTTCGAGTTTGCCTTCGTTGGAAGCGGCGGGATCGCCCTTGAAGTCGGGGAGTTCGGTGACGTAGCGGTGCAGGTCGGTGAAGCGGACGGTGAGGGGATCGATTTCGGGATGAGTTTCGGAGAGCAGGATGCCGATGTCTTCGGCGTCGTCCCAGGTTAGAGATTTGGGCATGGGAAGTTTCCTTAAGTGCAAAGTTTCAAGGTTTCAGAGTTTCAAGGTTTCAAAACCTCCGAGCACTTCGCGCAGCCACACTGCTGTTGGTTTTTGAAACTTTGAAACCCTGAAACTTTGAAACCTGCTTCTAGTGATGTTCTTCCGAAATGTAATTGCGGTTCCAAGCTGGGATCTCGACCACTACCTTACCCGGCCTGGTGATCTGCACCTGGCATCCGAGACGAGAGTTTAACTGTAAGTCGGCGGCCATGTCGAGGCGGTCGGCTTCGTCGTCTTCCATCGGAGATAAATTTTCGGCGCCTTCTTTTACCCAGATGTGGCAAGTCGTGCAGGCGCAGTTGCCGCCGCAGGCGTGGTCGAGGGTCACGCCGAAATTCAGCGCGATGTCGAGAATCGACTCTTCCTTGCCGTGATCTTGATAGGGCAGCTTGCCGTGCTCGAACTGCACCGTCTTGCCCTCGGGCAAGAACGTGAGCTGCACTGTATTTTCGCCGATCGTGTTTTCGCCGGGAGCTTCTTCGGTGGCTGTGCCGGTGCCTTGTGTTTTCTCTTCTGACATGACTACTCCTGATCTAATTGTCGCCGCTGACGCTGACGTGGGCGCCCTCGGAATCTTCGAATTGCGCGAGCATGCCGCCGAAATCCTGTTTCTTTGGCGGCATGGGGAATTTGACTCCCTTGGCGCGCATCTCGTCGTAAAACTTGGCGAGATCGGGAACGTTGAAGCCCATCTCAATCTTGCCTGCCGTGTTGTTCTCGGATGCAGGATGCAAGCCCAATGTAGTTTCGCCTGTAATGAACTCGCTCCATCCCGGCGATTGAAATTTCAGGGTCAAGCCCATCGTGTCGCGATAAAACTTGACGGCGCGATCCATGTCTGCGACGAATTCGATCACATAGCTCAGTTTGGCCGCCATGTTCTCCTCCCACCTGCTGACAGTGCCGCTTGTGCTTCAAACGGCGCGGGATTTTACTCAAACTCTGCCTTCGCCATGGGATGCGGGGCCGTGGGGCCTTCGCCCAGGTCGGCTTCGTCCATGGTTTTGCCTTTTAGCGCTGTCGAGACCGCGCTATCCATCATTAACTCGGCCAGGCGCGTTGTGCCTTGATTCAGCGCGTCGATGGCTTTGCGGATGGCCTGGTAATCGTCTTCGGCATTTACCGCGATCAGGGCTTTCTCCATCTTTGCGATCTTTTTCTTTTCGTCGGTGGTGAGGTGAGCCCAGGCTGGGCTCTTCTTGCCTTTGTCGAGCGCGGCGAGAATAGTTGCGGCTTCGTTGCGCGCTTCGATGACCTGGCGTTGCCGGAAATCTTCTTCCGCGCTGTCGAACGAGTCGAGGATCATGTCTTCGACTTGCTCGTCGGTGAGGCCGTAGCTGGGCTGGACCTGAATTTCGGACTCCTTGCCGCTGCGCTGCTCGCGGGCGGAGACGTGCAGGATGCCGTTGGCGTCGATCAGGAACTTGACCTCGATACGCGCCATGCCGGCGGCCATGGGTGGGATGCCTTTGAGGTCGAAGCGGGCCAGAGAGCGGCAATCTTTGGTCAATTCGCGCTCGCCTTGCAGAACGTGAATCGCAACGTTGGCCTGGCCGTCGATTTGCGTGGTGTAGAACTGCGTGGCCGACGCGGGGATGGTTGAGTTGCGCAGAATGATTTTGTCGGTGACTCCGCCCGCGACTTCGATACCGAGCGACAGCGGCGTGACATCGAGCAGCAGCATGTTCTCGGTGGCTACGGAGCCGCCGCCTAGAATGTTGGCTTGCACCGCTGCGCCTAGCGCGACGACTTCATCGGGATTCAAGTCTGTGTGCGGCTCGCGATGGAACAGTTCCTTCACCAGAGCGCGAACTTTGGGGATGCGCGTGGAACCGCCGACTAGAACGACTTCGTCAATTTGTTCCGGCTTGAGGCCAGCGTCTTTCAGGGCCTGCTTGCAGGGAGCGACGGTGCGGTCGATGATGGGCTGGATGAGTTGTTCGAACTGCTCGCGCCTGATCTCTCGCCGGTAGCGGTTGCCGCCGGGAAGTTCCACATCGAGCTTGACCGAGGGCTGCGAGGAGAGCGCGATCTTGGCCTCGATCACGGCATTGCGGATGGCTTGCACGGCTTCGGCGTTGCGGCGAAAGTCTTTACTGCGAAGATCGAGGCCGAGATCACCGAGAGTGTCGTCGAGGGCGATGGTGATCAGCAGATTGTCGATGTCGTCGCCCCCGAGATGCGTGTCGCCGTTGGTCGAGATGACCTCGAAGATGCCGTCGTGCAGTTTGAGAATAGAAATGTCGAAGGTGCCGCCGCCGAGGTCGTAGACGGCGACGATGCCGTTTTGTTTTTTGTCGAGGCCATAGGCGAGCGAAGCAGCAGTGGGCTCGTTAACCAGGCGCAGGACTTCAAGGCCGGCGATGCGGCCGGCATCTTTCGTCGCCTGGCGCTGCGCGTCGTTGAAATATGCTGGCACAGTGATGACGGTTTTTGAGACTGGGGCTCCGAAGAAGCGTTCGGCGTTGCGCTTGAGCTGGCGAAGAATGAGGGCTGAAATTTCTGGCGGGGTAAAGGTCTTCTCGCCGAGGGTGATACGAAGAACTTCACCGGGTTGCAGATCTTCGGCGAGGCGGAAGGGGAAGAACTTCAATTCTTCCCGAATGTCGTCAACCCCGCGTCCCATGAGGCGTTTGATCGAGTAGACGGCGCGTTCCGGCGTTTCGGTGAGATATTTCCGCGCGGGATTGCCGATGACGGGCTGATTATTTTCGTCTAGTGCGACGACCGAAGGGACCAGGTTCGATCCATCGTCGCCGGGGATGACGACAGGGCTCTCCCCTTGCATGAAGGCCACGAGAGAATTCGTGGTGCCCAGGTCGATGCCGACGATGCGATCGGAAGACATTTTGTGATTTAGCGATTTTGTGATTTGGCGATTGCAAAGCCACCGTTTTCAATCACTCAATCGCTCGATGACTCAATCTCTCAATTCTCCAGAACCTCGCTTACATCCCGAACCAAATTCCGGATGTAGTTGCGGCGGTTCAGCACGTCCACCATTTTGTCGCGTTCCTGCCTGCGCTCTTCTTCCGAGACGGGCTGACCGTTCTGCTCGCGCTGGATCATCCCATCCCATACCTTCCAGCGATCCTCCAGCTCACGTAGAAGCGATCCCTGCTTTGCATCGAGTTCCAGCTTCTGGCGGCCGATTTCTTCGATCAGGGCGGCATCGTCCTTGCCCATCTTCTTCTGCGTGCGGAGTTCTTCGAGTTGCATATTCAGCTCAAAAACTTCCTCCAGCAGGTCCGGTGGAACGATCTGTTTCTTGACTTGCCCGGTTGATCTCGCCTGCTCCGTCGCCGATTTCGACTGCTCTTCCAGTTCCACGCCTTCCAATTTCAAAAGATACTCGGTGCGCTTGATCGGGTCTTTCAAGGTGCGATGAGCGTCGTTAAGCAGGGAACTCTGTTGCAGGCTCCACTCCTGCTCCTGGCTGGCGGCGCGGGCGTTGAGATCGGGATGCAGCTTGCGGCTCAGTTCGTAGAAATCCTTGTCAAGCGCAGCGACATCGAGATTCAGCTTGCGGGGCAGACCGAAGAAAGTGAAATAGTCTACCGGGGCCGGAGGTTGAACCTTGCCACATGCCTCGCAGAAGTGGACGGCGCGCATGGTTCCGCACGACCAGCAGGATTGAGTTTCCTCCGGCGCGGGCTTCGCGGTGATGGTGGTCAAATTCGTCATACTTCACTTCCAGGAAACAGTCGCACAAAGCCGTAACGAGCGAAGCAGCGGTTTCGTGGTGAGCTTTCTCGGACAGGAGTGTCCGAGCCACACGGCCAATGCCACACGAGAAAAGCTCAAGCCGAGAACGAAGTGCCGCAGCCGCAACTCTTGGTGGCCTGAGGATTCACGAAGACGAATCCCTGCTGCATCAGCGTCTCCTGGTAATCCAGGATCATGCCGTGCAGGTAGATAAATGACTTCGGATCGACGAACACGCGCACATCGCCGAATTGGAAGATGCGGTCGCGTTCGCGGGACTGCGTGTCGAAGCGGATGTTGTAGCTTAGACCGGAACAGCCGCCGCCCTGCACGCCCAAGCGCAATCCGCCCTGCTCGGGCGAAATGCCTTCCTTGGCCATCGCAGTGCGCACCCTGGCCAGGGCCTTCTCGGTGACCTGAATGCCCTTGGCCGGCGCGGTTGGCGAAGCCTGTGCGGTTTGTTCGGTTGCGGTTGTCATGGTTAATGCAAATTCCTGACGCAGTTCCTCAGCGGCTAAGCCGCCACCGGTACTGGCCGCTTACGGCACGACTAAAGCCGAGCCCTTCCCGTGCCTGCTCCACATGCAGGCGAAGCGCTTACTGCGTTACCGCGGACGCGACCGGCTTGGCGCTCTCCTGCTTTTTCTTCCAGTCGCCGATGGCGGCGCGGATGGCGTCCTCTGCCAGCACAGAACAATGGATTTTCACGGGAGGAAGCGAAAGCTCCTTCACGATGTCCATGTTCTTGATGGTGAGGGCTTCATCCACCGTTTTGCCCTTGACCCACTCGGTGGCCAATGACGACGATGCGATCGCGGAGCCGCAGCCGAAGGTCTTGAACTTGGCTTCCTCGATGACGTTAGTCTCGCGGTTGACCTTGATCTGCAGTTTCATGACGTCGCCGCACTCGGGTGCGCCGACCAGGCCAGTGCCCACATCGGCGCTGCTCTTGTCCATGGAGCCGACGTTGCGGGGATTGTTGTAATGATCGATTACTTTATCGCTGTATGACATGTGTTCTCCTGAATTCTCCGACTTTACCCCAGGGGCTAAAGCCCCATTTTCAGTTAAACCCTTTGCGGCACCCTTCGGCGCGCTTCGCTTGCTCAGGGCAGGCTAAGAACTGAAGTCGTGCCCTTCCCAAACCCAGTGCTAATGTGCTTCTCCTGCCCACTTCACGTCCTTCAAATTGATGCCTTCTTTCGCCATTTCGTAAAGCGGCGAAAGTTCGCGGAGACGCTCGACGGTTTCGATGACCCGGTCGGCCACGTAATCGACCTCGGCGGCGGTGTTGAAGCGGCCGATGCCGAAACGGATCGAACTGTGCGCCAGGTCGTCGCCGGTGCCGAGAGCCTTCAATACATAAGATGGTTCCAGAGTCGCTGAGGTGCAGGCCGAACCGCTGGAAACCGCGATGTCGTTGATGCCCATGAGCAGCGACTCGCCTTCCACATAGGCAAAGCTGATGTTCAAATTGCCGGGCAGGCGGTGCTCCATGGAGCCGTTGACGTAAGTTTCATCGAGGCGGCTCATGATGCGGTCGCGCAGCCGATCACGAAGGCTGGCTAACTGGACTGCCTCGCGAGACATTTCGTCGGATGCGATGGCGCAAGCTTTTCCTAAACCCACGATGCCGGGGACGTTCAGCGTGCCGGAGCGCATGCCGCGCTCGTGGCCGCCGCCATCGATGATGGCGGAAATCTGTACGCGTGGATTCTTGCGGCGGACGTACAGAGCGCCCACGCCTTTGGGGCCGTACATTTTATGACCGGAGATGGACATCAGGTCGATGTTCTGCTTGTTCACATCGATGGGAATCTTGCCCACTGCCTGCGTGGCGTCGGTGTGGAAGATAATGCCGCGCTCGTGGCAGAGCTTGCCAATCTCGGCAAACGGCTGCAGGACCCCGATTTCGTTGTTGGCGGCCATGATGGTGACCAGGATCGTCTTGTCATCCATGGCGCGCTTCAGGTCGTCGAGATCGACCAGGCCGTCTTTCTGCACGGGCATGTAGGTGACGCGATAGCCGTATTTCTCCAGGCGCTTGCAGGTATCGAGCACGGCCTTGTGCTCGGTGACCGCGGTGATGATGTGGTTGCCTTTCTCGCGGTACATCTCGGCTACGCCCTTGATGGCGAGGTTGTCGCTTTCGGTGGCGCCGGAGGTGAAGATGATTTCTTTGGTGGTGGCGCCGACGAGCTTGGCGATGCGTTCGCGAGCTGTTTCCACGCCTTCTTCGCCCGCCCAGCCAAACGAGTGATTGCGGCTGGCGGCGTTGCCGAACTTTTCCATGAAATAGGGCAGCATCTCTTGCAGCACCCGGGGATCCATGGGTGTGGTGGCGTGGTTATCCATGTAGATGGGGAGCTTTACTCCCTGGGGAGCGGCGTGGTGCGTTACCGGAAGTTGCTGGGGGACCTTTACATCGGTGCTCATAATTGCTTTCTCCTACCTGTTCAATCAAATGTTAAGTGCTCAAATACTTGCGCCATCCTGCTAGGCGATCGTGACCAGTTCAGCCGGCTTGATCGTGGCGCTTGCAGCGGCTTCCGGCTCTTCCCGCATATGGGAAATCTTGATGCGCTTCAGTACTGCTTCGATACTGTCATTCACCTTGCGCAGCGGTTCGCGGATGTTGCAGCGGTTACTCTGATCACACGCGCCGCGGACGGTGACGCAAGAAGTGATGAACAGCGGGCCGTCAATGGCCTGAATCACCTCGAAGGCCGAAATGGTGTGGGCTGCGCGCGCCAGCCGGTAACCGCCGTTGGTGCCGTGCTGCGATTGCAACAGACCGGCCTTGGCCAGCCGTTGCAGAATCTTGGCGAGCGCCTCGTGCGGGATGCCGAAAGAATCCGCAACGTCCTTTGCGCTGGCGCTACGAGTTCCCTCGTGCGCGTGGTCGGCCAGGTGCTTCATGGCCATCAGCGCGTAGTCCGCCTTTTTGGTTAACTTGAGCATCGTGTTTCCGGCGGCTCATTCTCAACCAAGGCCTGGATCGAAATCCGACCTTTTCCGTCGTAATTCATTCTAAGTCCATAACCCAAGATTGCGCAAGCCCTTACAGGCAAGAGGAGAAAGTGACATTGAATGGTAACTATCAGCGATTGAATGGTTTAGGCCTTGGCGATACTTTTGGTCGGAATTTCAGGGGATCCGGGGATGAGCTGAAAATGAACCTTATTACGTAAACCGAACAAAATTCACCGCAGTGCAACGTGGGGGGGACTTGACAAGTGGAAAAGCAAGGCTAAAATACCGGGAAATTCCCACGAATCCGTTCCTCCGCGTATTCGATGAGGGGTATTGCTTCCGGATTTATGACTTCAAAGCCGTTCTCGCAGCCGCAAAACGCGGGCAAGCAGCCTTGCAAACATCCACGCGTGCAAATCGTCAGCCGCGAAGAAGACGCCGAGTTCGTGGAATGCCTTGAGTGCCGCGAAGTCTTCGAGTCCAGCGAACTCAAGGATATGAGTATCGAGGAGAGCGCTGAAGGCGAAGCGCAGGAGTCATAAGTCCAAGCTGGGCTGATCACCATGGTAACCACCCGGCCCGCTTCCACCTTGTTCGCCGCAGAAGGGCTCTGCTAGTCTGCAGCCGGGGACGTGCATTCCGCACCTTGCAAACTCATGCCTGCCGTAGCGCTGGTTGTCGACGATTCCATGCTGATCCGCTACACTGTCTGCCGCTTTCTGGAAGAGCGCGGCTTTGCTGTGGAGTCGGCGACGAACGGCGTAGAAGCGCTGCAGATTCTCGAGCGAGTGCATCCTGACCTGATTTTTACCGACATGCAGATGCCAAAGATGTCGGGGAGCGAACTGATCACCGCCCTGAAGGCGAATCCGGAAACCGCCGGCATTCCAATCGTTATTGTTGCGGGCCGCGCCAGCGGCTTCGACGAGAAAGAAAAGCGCGCCAACTTCGCCATCTACAAAGATATCGACATCCAGGGCCAACTGGAGAAGGCGCTGGATGCGGTGACGGGGAAAAGGCACGGGCAGGGGGCGGGGAAGTAGACCGCGGCCGGGCGTTGTCCAGCTACGCGACCGCCTCGCTCAGGTTCAAGTCGGCAAGCAACGAAATATGATTTTCCAGCGAATACTCGGGATCGCGACGTTGATCTGGTGGGGGATCCCTGTTTTCAACCCTGCGGTGAGGGTCTCTTATAGGCGAAGTCATGTTCCTGTGTCGCGGACGCGGAAAGTGCTGGATGCTGTGGGAGCGACTGCATTCTGTCTGGCGGTGTTTGGAGTCAGACCATTGCTTTGCGCTGGGGCCGCTGCAGCCTGTGTCGCGGCAGGAATGTTGGTCAAGAAGCAGGATTTCAGGCAGTATGAAAAGCAAACGGGACGTTGGGTCTTCAGACCAACCGATCAGCGACCAATCTGGGTCTCTGCTCTTGCCTTGGATGCAGCCTTCTTGAGTTTGTTTGTAGTCGCTCTGATTCGCGATCACTTTTGCCCCGCGGTCTACAAGGACCAGAGAATCTTGCACTATATGTCTTGGGGATGGGTCGCCTTGCTTTCGATCGCAGGTGCTCTCCTATTAGGCCTAAGATCCGATTTCGCTAATCCTTGTTACCTCAGCACAAGACCAGCCTCCGCCGAGAAATCCATCGGCGCAAAATCCTTCGCCAAGAATCTTGGATAGGCGGCGGCGGCAATCATGGCGGCGTTGTCGGTGGAAAGCTTCCGCGATGGGAAATAAACGGGCAGGCCGTCCTCGGCGCCGCTCTGTTCAAATGTCTTGCGTAATTCGGTGTTCGCCGCAACTCCACCCGTGACAAACAGCGTAGCCACGTCGTAGGCGCGGGCCGCAGCCAAAGTTTTGCCTACTAAATCTTCGACGATGGCGCGCTGGAACGAAGCGACCAAGTCGAGAGTCTTCTTGTCACAATGCGCAAGGTAGTCTTCGAGCGTGGGCACGGGAAGGTTCGCCAACGCCTTGCGCCGGACCTCGATGCAATGGCGCATATCGTGAATCTCCACATAGCGCAGCACGGCGGTCTTGATGCCGCTGTAAGAAAAATCAAAGCGAGGTCGGTCGGTCTCCACTTCTTTTTGTGCCTTATGGTCGCGGCGATCGCGGTGTTTGATCTGCGCGGGCGGGAACTTCACGGCCGTCGGGTCGCCATGCGCGGAAAGCCGGTCGATGATCGGCCCCCCGGGATAGCCCAGGCCTAGTAGCTTGGCAACTTTGTCGAAAGCCTCGCCGGCTGCGTCGTCGCGAGTGTGGCCGATGTTCTCGTACGTCCAACCTTCGTTTTTCTGCGCTGCCAGATAGAGGTGGGTGTGTCCTCCCGAGACAACTAGAGCCAGCACTGGGAATTGAAGCTCGCGATTGCCCTTCTGCCGCTCTTCCAACAGAACGGCATGGATGTGACCTTCGAGATGGTTGACAGCAATCAGCGGCTTGTCGAGGGCGAAGGCCAGAGCCTTGGCATAGCTGATGCCTACCATCAGGGCCCCGGCGAGGCCGGGGCCCTGGGTCACTGCGATTGCGTCGACGGAGTTGTAAGTCTGATTGGCGTCAGCCAGCGCTTGCCGGACGACAGGAACGATGGCCCGCAAGTGTTCGCGCGATGCCAGTTCTGGCACGACCCCGCCGTAGGGCTGATGGGTCGCGATCTGTGAGGCCACCACGTTCGACATGAGCTGCTCGCCCGAGCGCACCACGGCCGCGGCAGTTTCGTCGCAGGAACTTTCGATGCCGAGGATGTAGGCGTGGGGCACTAATTACAGTTTCTAGTTTCTGGTTTCCAGTTGCAAGTCGCGAGGACCGTGGAAGCACGGTCCTCGCCTTACGCAGGTCTTACTCCAGCTTGATTTCATCGATCTGGAAGTCGAAC
Organism: uncultured Acidobacteriaceae bacterium; assembly: GCA_963842095.1. GTDB lineage: Bacteria > Acidobacteriota > Terriglobia > Terriglobales > Acidobacteriaceae > Sulfotelmatobacter. The sequence continues at coordinate 1,041,154 of CAWJEY010000013.1, read as the reverse complement.
TTGCCCGCGTCCGGACCTCCAACGAAGAGAATCGCGGCGATATCGTGCCCGTCGGTGCCGTTAAACGCGGAGAAGGGTAAGCTGATTCGCTTCCACTCCGGTCCCGCGTCGAAAGTATGCTGAGCTGGCATGCGGCCGCCACTTTCCGTGAAGAACATGATGCGGTACGTCTTGCCGTCGCCCTTGGCCCAGAAGGAAATGCTTTTTTTCGCCGACAAATTTACAGGAGCAAACGGCTGCGTCCCTGGAGAGAACATCACGCCGCCCCAGGCAAAGGGGAGTTCGCCGCCGATTGTGCCCGAGACATCCAGAGAATGAGCGTCACCGTTGGCGCCGCCGGCGACCACTTTCATCTCTGCCGCGGATTTTCCGCCCATGATGCTGTCGGTGGAGATCATCCAGCCGCTGCCGAATTTCGTGTCGGGCGTGCCATTGTCGAAATCGCTGATCAGGCCGGTGTCTGATCCGGGGGGCGGAGGAGCTTGTGCGGCTTTCGTCGCGTCCTGTTTGGTTTTTTCAATGGCGGCGCGGTAGCTGGCGCGGTCGTCTTCCGTGCCCAGCTTCCAGACGGAAACGATGTCGCGCGTGGCCAGGATGTCTTGCGTGGGGTCGCCCTTCACCAGCACGAGATCGGCGCGCTTGCCGGCCGCGATGACACCCCGGTCATCGAGGTGAAAAACCGCCGCGGGCACAGAAGTTGCAGAGGCAAGCGCTTCCTGCGGCGTGAGCCCGGAGCGCACCAGTAACTCAAGCTCGCGATGAATGCTGGCGCCATGCGATGTGCCTGGATTCGGCGCGTCAGTTCCGGCCAGCACCGGGACATGTGCTGCCTTCAACTGGCTTACCGCCTGTTCGGCATACTTCTCACTCAACGCCGTGGGAAATTTGGGAAAGGCACGCTTCAGATTGGCTGCGTCGTCGCTGGTGAGATAAGGCGCGAGACGGGGATCAGTGGTCAGGGACTCTCCACTCGCGATGCCGCCAAGGCCTTCGAGCACGGTGAGCGTCGGCACCACAAATGCGTGGTGAGCCGCAACGAAACTTCCAAAGTCCGGCGCGGGCGCGCTGTCGGCAAAAAGATGGGCCAGTCCGTCGGCCCCCGCTTCAATCACATCGTGGGCCTGCTGCTGACTGCCGATGTGAACCACCGCCAGCTTGCCACGCTTGTGTGCGGCGTCAATCACCGCTTTCAGGGTTTCCTTGCTAAGCGTGGGCCGATGGCTGCCGTACCCACTGAAATCGTCATAAACAATCTTGATGTAGTCCGAACCTTCGGCGATGCGCGCGTCGACCCAGGCTTGGGCCTCGGCGGGCGAGGAGAGCGTGGGAATCTGAAAACCATATTCCGTGCCGTGGCCGCCGGGTGCGGTCGCCAGCGTGCCGGCGGAGCACAGGTCTGCCTGATCGAGGTCTTTGCCCTCGGCTTGCTCTTTCTTGGTTTGCTGCATGTACTTGACGTCGGTGAACATATCGAATTCGGTGGTGACGCCGAAGATCTCTGCCTCTTTCAGAGCGTCTCCCCAGGCATGAGTGTGCGCATCGATCAGGCCGGGGAGGAGAGTGTCGCCGGCGGCGTCGATGGCCTTCACGCCGGATGGAACCTTCAAATCTTTGCCGACGGACTTAATCTTGCCGTCTTCCACCCATACGTCAGTGTTCGCGAGGGTCTTGTGGCCGTCGAACACACGCGCGTTGCGGATGACGAAAGTGTTGCCGGTGTTTGCCCTGGCCAAGAAAAACGCAGGCGCGGAGATCAACAAGAAAAACGCCATCCATCCAGCGATTCTGCGGACATTGGTAAATTGGAAATTCATAGTGTCCTCTCTATATGTGGTCACCTGATATCGTCCTGCGAACGAGGGTTGCGCCGCCAGTACAAACCGTCATACGGCCAACGTGACAAATGTCACGAGATGTCAAAAGCCACGACATTCAAGAATGTATGCTTGACAAGCTGTCGAGTGATTTCTGGCGAGGAAAGCGGGGCGGTATGATGAAAGAGCGCTGGGGCTGCCGGTTGGGACTGCATCATGTCCAAAGATTTTGCCATCTCGATCATCAAGACGCTACGGCAGCAAGGCTTTCAGGCCTACCTGGCGGGCGGATGCGTGCGCGATCTTCTGCTGCAGCGCGAGCCCGCGGACTACGACGTGGCGACCAACGCCACGCCTGCGCAGGTAATGGAGATCTTTCCTGACACTTACGCCGTAGGGGCGCAGTTTGGCGTGGTGCTGGTGCCTTTGCCACCGGAGCAGCGCGTGGCCGGAGGCGAGAATGCGACGCCGAAAGCCCAGGCGGTGGAAGTGGCGACCTTCCGCAGCGACCTCGGATATTCCGATGGGCGCCGTCCGGATGAAGTGCGATTCAGCATGGATCCGCGCGAGGACGTGGTCCGTCGCGACTTCACCATCAATGGCATGATGCTTGATCCGGAGACGAACGAGGTGCTGGACTTTGTGGGTGGGCGCAGAGACCTGGAAGCAGGCATCATTCGCGCCATCGGCGACGCGGAGCTGAGATTCGCAGAGGACAAACTGCGCATGCTGCGCGCGGTGCGCTTTGCGGCGCGCTTCGAATACGAGATTGCAGCAGACACGCTGGCTGCGATCCAACGGCTTGCCCGCAAAGTTCAGGTGGTCTCGCGCGAGCGGGTTCGCGATGAACTCACGAAGATGCTTACCGAGGGTCATGCGCGACGCGCTTTTCTCCTGCTGGATGAAAGCGGACTGCTCAAGGAAGTGCTGCCGGAGGTCTCGGCAATGAAGGGGGTCGAGCAGCCGCCGGAGTTTCATCCCGAGGGTGACGTTTTCGTGCACACGTTGCTACTGCTGGAGAATCTGCCGGATCCTTGCCCACCCACACTGGCCTGGGGAGCGCTGCTGCACGACGTGGGCAAGCCCGCGACATTCCGCGTGGCGCCCGATCGCATCCGTTTCGATGATCATGTGGATGTTGGCGTGAAGATTGCGGAGGAAATCTGCGGGCGCTTGCGATTCTCCAGCCATGGCGCGGCCCAGGTGCTTGCCCTGGTCGACAATCACATGCGGTTTAGTCATGCCACGCGCATGAAGGAGTCGACGCTGAAGAAATTTCTCCGCATGCCGGGTTTCGACGAGCATCTCGCGTTGCACCGTGCCGACAGCCTGGCGAGCCACGGCAATCTGAGCACCTACGAGTATGTGCGGGAGAAGCTCAGCGAGATTCCGCCGGAGAAAATTCGTCCGGTGGCGCTGGTGACCGGCGACGACCTGATTGCGGCCGGATATGCGCCGGGACCGAAGTTCCGCGAGATTCTGGAAGCTGTGGAGGATGCGCAGCTTGAAGGGCGACTGCAGGCGCGCGACGCGGCTCTCGAGTTTGTTAAGAACGAATTTCCGCTCTGAGCGGGGTCAATGGGTACCGAGTCCGCGCCGGTGACGGGAGTGCTAGAATCAAAATCTCTGTTGGACGATTAGTGCAAGAACGTAGCCGCAAGAGGCGGTGCATGGAGCAGGCAGGAGCGGGATTGGAAAAACTTGTGGTGGGCTCGCTGCGGCGCGTACCGCAGGGCGAGGCCCCGCTGCTCGCCTGGCCGCTGGTTTGCGGATCGGTGGTGGCCGGGCGCACGCGAGCTTTGGAGTTTGCAGATGCAGTGCTGCGCGTCGAGGTTCCTGATGCCGGGTGGAAGCGTGAGATGCAAGGCCTCGCGCCACGTTATCTCGCTGCGCTGAATCGTTATGCCGGACAGAAAGTCGAGAGGATTGAGTTTGTGATTCGGCAAGGATGAGCGCGTCGCGCCACTTTTGAAATCCAATTAGGTTTTACAGAACATGAAAGTCACAGAGAAAGACGTTACCTACGTCGCCGAGCTGGCCAACCTGGAGCTTTCCGGGGAGGAGCGAACCGGGATGGTGCGCGACTTGAACTCGATTCTCGACTACATCGAGAGGCTCAACGAACTCGATACGTCGAATGTCGAACCGATGGCGCAAGTATCGGACCGCTACGGGGTCGACGAATCCAAGCAAGACTGCGAGAGGTTTTCGTACGCCAGTCGCGAGGATGTGCTCGAAGGATTGCGTAAGTCGCTGCCGCAGGAAATCGCGTTGGAAAACGCACCGGATGCGGACGGGACGTTCTTCCGAGTGCCGAAGGTGATTGAAAGATAGTGGTCTGTGACCACTGACCGCTCTGAATCGTCCATGGATCTCACCCGACTCAGCATCGCCGCCGCCCGCTCCGCCGTGCAAGAGCGCGAGACGACCGCGCTCGCGCTGGCCGAGGCGCACTACGCGCGCATCCAGAAAGAAGATGGACAGATTGGCGCATTCCTCACGCTTTGCAAAGAGCGTGCGCTGGAGCAGGCGGACCGCATCGACCGCATGGCTGCCGAGGGCAAGCCGTTGCCGCCGCTGGGCGGTGTTCCGGTCGCGATCAAGGATGTGATGTCGACGCGCGGCGTCCGCACGACGGCGGGATCGAAGATTCTGGGCAAATATATCCCGCCTTACGATTGCACTGCCGTGGTGCGCATGGAAACGGCTGGCGCCGTGGTTCTCGGCAAGACAAACTGCGACGAGTTCGCCATGGGTTCATCGAACGAGAACTCGGCGTTTCGCCCCGTGCGCAATCCTCGCGATTTGAACCGAGTTCCGGGAGGGTCTTCCGGCGGTTCGGCAGCGACGGTTGCCGCGGACATGGCCGTGGTCGCTTTGGGTTCGGACACGGGAGGATCGATCCGGCAACCGGCGTCGTTCTGCGGCGTGGTGGGTTTGATGCCCACTTACGGCCGGGTGTCGCGCTACGGGTTGATCGCGTTTGCTTCTTCGCTTGACCACATTGGACCGCTGGCAAGGACCGTGAAAGATGCGGCGATTGTGCTGCGCACTATCGCCGGGCGTGATCCGATGGACTCGACCTCGGCCGACGTGCCTGTACCGGACTACGTTGCTGAACTGGAAAAGTCCGTGCGCGGCTTGAAGCTGGGCGTGGCCAAAGAATATTTCGGCGACGGACTCGACGATGAAGTTCGTCATGCGGTTGAGTCAGCCGTCGACAAGTTGAAGAGCCTGGGCTGCGAAGTGGTGCCGGTTTCGCTGCCGCATACGCCGTATGCGATTCCCACCTATTATCTGATAGCAACCGCCGAAGCATCGTCGAACCTTGCCCGCTACGATGGGGTGCGCTACAGCTATCGCGCCGCGGGAGTGAAGACGCTTTCTGAAATGTACCGGCGCAGCCGTGATGAGGGTTTCGGCGCGGAGGTGAAGCGCCGCATCATGCTCGGCACGTACGCGCTGAGTGCGGGGTATTACGATGCATATTATCTGAAGGCGCAGAAAGTGCGCACACTGCTGGTGCGCGATTTCGAAGAAGCTTTCCGCAAAGTGGATGCGATCGTCACGCCGACGAGTCCGACCGCGGCGTTTCGGCTGGGCGAGAAGTCGAATGATCCGCTGGCCATGTATCTGGCAGACATTTATACCGTGACGGCAGATTTGGCTGGGATTCCGGGAATTTCAATTCCATGCGGCGAGACGCGCGAGAAGCTGCCGATTGGGCTGCAGATTCTCGGGAAACATTTTGATGAGGCGACGATCTTGCGGCTGGCGCATGCGTATGAGCGGGCGGCCTAGATCGGCTCGTAGTAGCGCTCTCCGGCGCAGGCACGGCAAAGAACCTTTTCTTTGGTGCGGACTTCTCTGCGGAAGTTGATGCCCTCACCGCACGCTTCACACACAATGCGTTCACCCTTGTATCCGGGAAACTCTTCGGGCGGTAATTCGACCTTCACCCACTGCAATGTGAACAGGTCGTCATCGGTGATTTCGCGATAAGCCAGCATCTGCTGCTGGTTCTTGTCGGCGATTTCGGGATGCATCTGGCGCGCGAGCGCCTTGGAAGATTCTTTGGCTGCGATGCGGATCGCCTTGCCAGTGGTTACGTCTACAAACGTGGCCGCGACCTTTCCCCAGTCGCGGAACTTTAGAGCGCGCTTGCCGAGGCGGCAACCGGTGACGACAGCAACGGCGTCGGTGGCGCAGCGGTCGATTTCGACGAAGGTGACGAGACGCTTGCGGTCTGCCTTATTGCCACGCGGATCGTCGATGCCGAGTTTGACCAGGCCCAGCATCGCGAGCCGCACGCCGAGGACTTGTCCGGCGCAGAGATGTCCGTGGGCTTGCTCGGCGTCACTGAGGTATTCGTCAAGAGACTTCATGGGAGCTTTCAGCCGTCAGCTATCAGCTGTCAGCTTAACACCGCGACAAGCTACTTTCTTCTCCAGCGGACACCGTCTTTCGTATTTTCGATAACGATGCTCGCGGTTGTGAGTTCGGCGCGCAGTGCGTCTGAGACTTTGAAGTTGCGGGCGCGACGTGCGGCCTCCATCTCGGCGATTTTCTTTTCGATGTCGACGTCGGAAAGTTGACCAGACTGCACCGCTTCTCGCAGTTCCGCGCTGATGTCTTGCTCGCGGCCTTCGGCTGCCGCCCAATCGAGAACCTGTTTCATCTTGGGGCCGTCGTCGTCTTTGAGAACGGCGAAAACTTCATCGAACTTCGCCAGGGTTGTGATTAGCGGCGCAACATCGTCCTGCTTGATCTGGCCCGAATCGAGCGCGGAGTTGGCGCTGCGCACCATCTCGAAGATGGCGGCCTGTGCCTGTGCGGTGTTTAGATCATCATCGAGCGAGGCGCGCATGCGATCGGTAGTCTGGCTTGCCAGGGCCTGCATTTCGGGATTGGAGCCGGACGAAAAACTCCCCGACGTCAAACGCTGACGGAAATTACGCAGGCGTTCAACGGAAACCGCGGCTTGCTTGAGTCCGTCGAAGGTGAAGTTGAGCTGATTGCGGTAGGGAACCGACGTGAGCAGATACCGGATGGACGAGGGTTTATGACCCTTCAAGACCAGGTCGCGCAGGGTGTAGAAGTTCCCCAGGCTCTTCGACATCTTCTCGCCTTCGACCAGGAGGAAGCGCACGTGGAACCAGAAACGGGCGAAGGGCTTTCCCGTGAGCGATTCCGATTGTGCGATCTCGTTTTCATGGTGCGGGAAGACGAGATCTTCTCCCCCGGCGTGCAAGTCGAAGCTCTCGCCCAGTTCCTGCATCGACATGACGGAGCACTCCAGGTGCCAACCGGGGCGTCCCGGCCCGATCGAAGTATTCCAGGAAGCCTCACCCGGCTTGGGCGCCTTCCACAGCGCAAAGTCGCGGGCGCTGTCTTTGTCATATTCGTCAACGTCTACGCGGGCTCCGTCGAGCATCCCGCTGAAATCTTTCTTCGAGAGTTTCCCATATTGCGGAAACTTCGCGATGCGGAAATAATACGACCCATCGTCGGTGCGGTAGGCAATCCCCTTCTCGACTAACCTGGCCACGAAATCCGCCATCTGCGCAATTTGTTCGGTGGCGCGCACCAGCGTCGGCTGCTCGATTCCAATCAGGGCAGAGTCTTCCAGAAATACTTTTTCGTACTTCGCGGTGTACTGCTGAACGCTCACTCCATCGCGTGCCGCGTTGCGGATGATCCTGTCGTCCACATCCGTGATGTTCATGACGTAGCGCACCTTGTAGCCCGATTGCCGCAAGAATCGCTGCAGCATGTCGACGGCAATAAAGGTTCGGAAGTTGCCAATGTGTCCGTAATCGTAGACGGTAGGGCCGCAGGCGTACATGCGGACTTTGTTGTCGCGGAGGGGATGGAATTCCTCGACCTGCGAGGACATGGTGTTGTAAAGGCGTAAGGCCATAGGGTGATTGCGCGCTCAAGGATGAACCCCCAATTCTAGGGGGACGCGAGAAAGAGGGTCAACTGGCGGGACCGGCAGGGGAAGCGTGCTGAGGCAGCGCGTGATTGTGCGACCGCAGCCGGTGCTGCACCAGCAGAACATAGTGCAGCGCGGAGATGATGGTGAAAGCGAAGGTGGCGCGGAGGAAGACGATGCGTGTAATCCAGATCCAACGCGCGGGCTGAATGCATGACAGCATCACGAAGAACACGGCCGCGATTTGGGAAAAAGTGTTGGCCTTGCCGAAGATGCTGGGCCGGAAATCGCGCAATCCCGCAATGGCAAACAAAACGGCGCTGGCGGCCAGAATGGAAATGTCGCGGCTGAAGACCAGCACGGTAAACTTCCACGGAATCTTGTGCAGGATGGAGAGCACAAGAAACATTGTGCTCAACAAGAGCTTGTCCGCGATGGGGTCGAGATATTGGCCGAGTAAAGTCTGCTGGTGCAACTTGCGGGCCAACAGGCCGTCCAGGCCGTCGCTGAAGCCGGCAATCACGAAGAGAACCAAGGCCCAGAAATAACGGCCCTCCACCAGTTCGATCACGATGAACGGAACAAACACCATTCGCAGCAGGGTGAGCTGGTTGGGTGCAGTGAAGATCTGCGACAGCTTCATGCCGGGTCCTTAGCCCGATGAACTGCGGAAGCTTGTGCGCCATGGCGCAGATCGGCGCCGCTTGCATCGCGGGAGCCCAGCACCGCGGCGGGATCGCTGCCCGTCTTGGCCGAGAAGCGCTGCGAAAGCGAGGGCAAACCGCCGTCGGGGAGGTCAAGTTCGATGCGCTCAATCCGGTGCATTGGGAAGAAGACAACGGCGGGACTAAACGATTCGCCGTCTTTCACCATCACGACAAAATCCTCAAAGGATGCTAGTTCGATGCCAGTCATGCTGAGTCCTTCCGGAGCCAGCGCCAGGATCATGCCCCAGAATTTGTCCCGGGGGTTGCCCAGCGTCGCGACCACCATGGCGCCGGGCAAAAAAGGGGTGAGGGAGGGAGTCTTAGGGGGCAGATTCATATCATCCCGTTGAAAGTCTTTCGGCATGGAACGATTGTCGCTGCCGTAGGCGGGACTTTGCAACTGGTAATCACGGTTCATAGCGACGCCGAGCGAGAAGATGCCGTGCAGAAACCGGCTTTGGGTTACCATGTAAAACCATGCCCGGCACGCGCCGCGATTTTCTGAAGACTGGGCTGGCCGCTTCTGCGCTGGCTGCAAAGCCCGGCGTTGCTCGCCAGTTCGCCCTGAACAATTCACAAGACCCGAAGGGTGTTGACCTCCACGATGCGCCGACATCGCCGCGGGAGCGGTTGTTGCTCGATTTCGGCTGGCGCTTTCATCTGGGGCACGCGTGCGATCCCGCGAAGGACTTCGATTTCGGAGCGCCTTCGAGAGGAGGGCAGTTCGCCAAGGCTTACGACTTTCTGCCGGCTGCGAATCCGGATTTCGACGACAGCCCGTGGAGACCGATTGATCTGCCCCACGACTGGGCGGTCGAGCTTCCCTTCGAAAATGGCCCTGAGCTTCCGGACCATGGCGCCAAGCCGGTGGGCCGCAGTTATCCAGAGACCAGCATCGGTTGGTACCGGCGCGTGTTCGACCTTCCCGCGGCAGACTCGGGAAGACGCATTGCGGTGGAGTTCGATGGCGTGTTTCGCGCTGCGATGGTGATGTTCAATGGTCACTACGTCGGAGAAAATGCCAGCGGATATGCGCCGTTCCGGTTTGATCTTACAGATCTGGCGAAGGCCGGCGGCAAGAACGTGCTGACAGTCCGGGTGGATGCTACGCAGAATGAAGGCTGGTTCTATGAGGGCGCGGGGATTTACCGGCACGTGTGGCTGACGAAAACCGATCCGCTTCACGTGCGGCAGTGGGGAACCTCTGCAAGGCCGAGTATTGCGGACGATATTGCCACCGTTCTCATCAGCACCGAAGTGGACAATGAAAGCGACAAGGCGCGGGCGTGCCGGGTGAAATGGCAAGTCGTAGATGCGCAAGGCAACGAAGTAGCTACGGCGCACTCCACCGGACAAGAAATTCCAGCATGGGAAAGGAGTACGTTCGAGTCGCGAGCAAGGGTGCGGAGTCCCCAGCTTTGGTCGATCGAGGATCCACATTTGTATGGCTTGATCACAACCGTCGAAGCCGATGGACGGGTCACTGACCGCGAAGAAACAACGTTTGGAATTCGCTCGCTTCGCTTCGACGCCGACCGGGGATTCTTCCTGAACGGCAAGCCCGTAAAGATTAAAGGCACTTGCAATCATCAGGATCATGCCGGCGTGGGTTCGGCATTGCCCGATCGCCTGCAGTACTACCGTATCGAGCGGCTGAAGGAAATGGGGTGCAACGCCTACCGCACGTCGCACAATCCCGCGACGCCGGAGTTGCTCGAGGCCTGCGACCGGCTGGGCATGCTGGTCATGGGCGAAACCCGCATGTTCGATTCGACGACAGAGGGCCTGAGCCAGTTGGAGCGCATGATTCGCCGGGACCGCAATCATCCCAGCATCGTGATCTGGTCTTTAGGCAACGAGGAACCGGAGCAGGGTTCGGCGCGCGGGGCACGAGTTGCGGCCAGCATGAAGCGGCTGGCAAGAAAACTTGATCCCACACGGGGCGTCACGATCGCAATGAACGGCGGCTGGGGCAAAGGTGTTTCCGCGATTGTGGATGTGCAAGGCTTCAACTACGCCGGTGACGAGGGTAACGGAGGAGTGGACACAGGTAAGCACATCGACGAGTTTCACAAGAGATTTCCGCAGCAGCCCACAGTCGGAAGCGAAACAGGCAGCGAGTACAGCACGCGCGGCATTTACATAACCGACAAAGAGAAGGGATACGTCAGCGCCTACGACGTGAACTATCCGGACTATACGACCAGCTCGGAAGGATGGTGGAAGGTTTACGATGAACGCGCCTTCCTGTGCGGCGGATTCTTCTGGACGGGCTTCGACTACAGGGGAGAGCCGAGCCCCTACAGTTGGCCCTGTGTAAGTTCGCACTTCGGCGCGATGGACACCTGCGGTTTCCCGAAAGACAACTATTTCTACTACCAGGCATGGTGGATCGCGAAACCTGTCTTGCATCTTTTTCCGCACTGGAATTGGGAAGGCTCGGAGGGAAAAGAAATCGATGTGTGGTGCCATACCAATCTGGAGAGCGTGGAGTTGTTTCTGGATGGAGCAAGTTTGGGGAAGCACAGGGTTGAGCGCAACTCTCACCTTCAGTGGAAGGTGAAGTATGCACCGGGCGTTCTGGAAGCGCGCGGCTCACAAGCCGGAAAGATGGTGCTTGCGGATCGCCGCGAGACGACCGGTGCGCCGGCCAAGATTTTACTGCTGCCGGACCGCCAGGCGATCTCAGCCAATGGGGAAGATGTTGCGGTCACGGTGGCGCAAGTTGTGGATTTGCAGGGCCGGGTCGTGCCCGTGGCCGCGAACGAAATCAGTTTCAAGATCGCAGGGCCGGGGCGCCTGATTGGTGTAGGCAATGGCGACCCGAGCTGTCACGAACCGGACAAACCGGCGTCACCCAACGCCGCCAACCGCAGCGCATTTAACGGGCTTTGCATGGCGCTGGTGCAAGCGCTGAAACAGCCGGGGGAGATTCGAGTGCAAGCTTTCTCGCCGGGGCTGGAGGTTGCTTCGGTGGTGATCCAGGCCGAATCAGCGAGGGCTCGGCCTGCGGTTCCGTAATCGACGAAATGTTTTTCAGGCTGTTACCGTTCCGTCCGATATGAGTGCAGGCAACTGTTCGATGGGCCAGGCGGTCGTACGGGTGGGGGTGGGCGGCAAAGGATAATAGTAGACATTCCCGCGCCGTTCGCCGTACTGTGACTGTCGTGAATTATTTCGTGTGAGGTGCGGAACGTGGCAAAAAGCGCAGGATTTAGCTATCTCGGGATCGCACTTGGAACAATGCTCGCTCTGGCGGGATGCGGTGGCAGTAGCTACAGCGCGCCTCCGCCGCCACCGGTGGTTAAGGTGAGCGTCGCTCCCACAGTCGCTGCAGTGGTGGCGACCACCCAGACGCAAATGTTTACCGCAACCGTGAGCGGCGCCAGCGAGGCGAGCGTTACCTGGAGCGTCGACACGGTTGCGAATGGAAATGCCACGGTCGGGACAATCACGAACGGTCTCTACACTCCGCCCGCAACCCCTGGCACGCACACGGTAACCGCGACCAGCGTGGCAAGTCCGTCGGTTTCGGGTTCCGCCAGCATTGCAGTTACCGATCTTGCGGGTGTTTTCACCTACCATAACGACCTGTCACGGGATGGAGCGAACACGCAGGAATACGGATTGAGTTCTACCACGCTAACGACGTCAACATTCGGCAAACTCTTCGCGTGTCCCGTGGACGGAGCGGTCTACACGCAGCCGCTGTGGGTCCCAGGTTTGAGCATCGGCGGTGGAATTCATAACGTGATTTTCGTGGCCACGCAACACGACAGCCTGTTCGCCTTCGATGCGGACGCCAATCCCTGCGTGAAGTACTGGCAGGTTAACCTGCTGGACTCCCTTCACGGCGGTACAGCCGGCGAAGCGCCAGTACCTTGCCAGCCTGCGGTTGCGCCGTTCTACTGTCAGGTGGGGGCAGGGTATGGAGACATCCAGCCCGAAATCGGAGTTACCGGTACACCGGTAATTGACGCCACGACCAGCACGATTTATGTGGTGAGCAAGTCCGAGAACACGACGACCAGCGCATTCTACCAACGGCTGCACGCCCTGGGCCTAGCGACGGGGGGAATTGAAAAATTCGGCGGGCCCGAACTCATAGCAGCGTCGGTGCTGGGAATGGGGGACGGCTCCTCGGGCGGGATGGTGGCTTTCGACCCCAGGAATGAACATCAAAGATCGGGTTTGACCTTGGCGAGTGGAGTGGTTTATCTCACATGGTCGGCGCACGAAGACGAATCGCCCTATCACGGCTGGGTGATCGGTTACAGCGCTGCCGACGTGCAAACCCAGGTCAGCGTGTACAACACCACGCCGAACGGCGGCTTGGGTGGCATTTGGGCGGGAGGCGGCGCTCCGGCCGTGGACAGCAGCGGCGCGGTATACGTCTCAACCGGGAACGGGGTGTTCGACGCCAACAAGACAATCGCGCCCATGAACGATTTCGGGGACAGCATCCTGCGGCTTGATCCCTCGACCGGCCTCACCTTGACCGACTGGTTCACGCCTGACGATCAGCAGTCTCTGGCGGACAGCGATACCGACCTCGGCTCCGGAGCGGTGGTCCTGCTGCCGGACCAAACCACCGGACCAGTGCTGCACCTCCTGGCGGAAGTGGGCAAGGAAGGCGTGGTTTATTTGATTGACCGCGACAACATGGGGCATTTCCAGCCTGCCAACAACAGCCAGATTGTGCAGAGCTTTAACGGCCCGTCCTCCGGTATGTGGGGCGCTCCCGCGTTTTGGCAGAACGGGCTGTACGTCGGGGGACAGATCGATAAACTGAAGCAGTTTACTTTCGATCCTTCCACGGGGGTGTTCAATCCGGTTCCATCTTCGCAATCCGCCCAAGTTTTCGGGTACCCTGGCGATTCGCCATCAGTTTCTTCGCAGAGCACGTCGAACGGAATTGTCTGGGCCATTGACGCCAGCCAATACGGCCCGCCAGCGCCGGGCCCGGGCCCGGCGATCCTGCATGCCTACAACGCGGGTGATTTGTCTGTGGAATACTGGAACAGCACAATGGCGGCCGGCAACCGTGACCAGGCGGGCAACGCGGTGAAGTTCGTTCCACCAACTATTGCAAACGGCAAGGTCTACGTCAGTACGCGGACGGAAGTTGATATCTACGGCTTTTTGCCGTGAACAGGTTGGTGAGGTTCCAACGTGTCTCTTCCAGCGCCGTGGTAAAATCTCTATTGGACCAAACGGTCTACACCGCGACGGAATTGCCGCAAGCGCTTGAAAACAAGATGTAGGCGCGTAGCTCAGTTGGTTAGAGCGCTACCTTGACACGGTAGAGGTCAGGAGTTCGAGTCTCCTCGTGCCTACCATTTATCTCATTGAATCCGCTCAGTCGCGAGCGGCAGCTTCCCTCACATGGACGGGCGACGATTTTCGTTGCAGCGCTGGCAGTTATGCGTAGTTGATGGGGTGCCGCTCGAGCCAGCGCTCATCCCGCAGAGGGCGCGTGTTTTCGAGGCTGCGGCGGGCGATATTCGCCGCCAGCCCAGGCACGCACCCACGACCGCCGGCGCCACGGCCAGCCGTGCCGCTTCCGTGAGAAAAGGACTGACGGGCTCTCCCTGGAGGAATTCTTCCCGGCCGCGACCCGCTCCTTCCAGACCTGAGGTGGCAAGTTTGCGGGCGTATTCAACATTGGATACGAACCACTGATGCAGGCTCATGTCTCGGGCATCCCTCGACCCGCGTGACATTATGTACCCGCTCCTCCCCGCGCAATGTGACTGAAATCACAACATAGTGTGCGCACACGGTCGTGTGATGAAGATCACAGCAACACGACGGAATTGTAACCACAATGCTCCTAGCCGTTTTTCTTGCCGCCAGGTCCAGAGTGAGCAGTGATTAACACCTGCCATCCCGGTTTGGCTGTGAGACTTTCATCGCACGTTACCAGGTTCAGTTCATCACCAACGAGCGCGGATACCACATGTAGTGCGGGCGGCAATATGAAATATCTCGACGAATACCGTGACCATCGCATCGCGCGGGTGCTGGCGTCTGAGATCGTGCAGCGCACGACTCGGCCCTGGGTGCTGATGGAAATCTGTGGCGGCCAGACCCACACCATCATGCGCTACGGCCTTGACGAACTGTTACCACGCGGTATCGAACTGGTGCATGGCCCGGGATGCCCGGTCTGCGTGACGCCGCTGGAGACCGTGGACAAGGCGATCGAATTAGCGCTGCGGCCGGACGTCATCCTGGTTTCCTACGGAGACATGCTGCGGGTTCCGGGATCCCGTTCGGATCTGTTTCGCGCCAAGGCCCAGGGTGCGGACGTTCGCATCGCGTATTCCCCGACTGAGGCGGTGAAGATCGCGCGTTCGAATCCGGACCGCAAAGTCGTGTTTCTGGCGATTGGGTTTGAGACCACGGCTCCAGCGAATGCGATGGCCGCATGGCAGGCCAAGCGCGAGGGTCTCACGAACTTCTCCATGCTGGTTTCGCATGTGCTGGTCCCGCCCGCGATTCGCGCGTTGATGACTTCTCAGACCAACCGAGTGCAGGGTTTCATCGCGCCTGGCCACGTGTGCACGGTTGTGGGATGTAAGGAATACGAAGACCTGGTTCGCGATTTTCGAATACCGATTGTCGTTGGCGGATTCGAACCGGTGGATATTTTGGATGCAGTGCTCATGCTGGTCCGGCAACTCGAAGCGGGAGAGGCCAGACTGGAGAACCAGTATGTCAGATCGGTGAGCTACCGGGGGAACCTGCCGGCGCAACAGATCGTGGCTGAGGTGTTCGAAGTTGCAGACCAGAAGTGGCGTGGCATCGGACCGATCCCGCGAAGTGGTTTGCGTTTGCGCGAGGAATACGCTGCCTATGACGCTGATCGACTCTTTGATTTGAGCGAGCTTACGGTGGACGAACCCGCCGAATGTATCAGCGCTCAAGTTTTGCAGGGACTGAAGAAGCCACCGGATTGTCCCGCGTTTGGCATGAGGTGTACGCCGGAAAATCCGCTGGGAGCGCCGATGGTTTCTACCGAAGGGGCATGCGCGGCCTACTATCACTATCGGCGGCACGCGATCGCGACTTAGGAGGGTGTGTGTCAACGAAAACTATCCTCGAACTCAGTTGCCCAACGCCACTCCCAGCGAGAGACACCATTCTGCTGGGGCATGGCAGCGGCGGTAAATTGAGCGCCGAGTTGATTCGGGACATTTTCCTGCCTGCCTTCCAGAATCCCGTGCTGGCCCGTCTGGATGACCAGGCCATCGTCAATGTGAACGGCCAGCGCCTGGCCATCACCACCGATTCTTTTGTGGTAAAGCCTTTGTTTTTTCCCGGCGGCGACATCGGCTCCCTCGCGGTTCACGGCACGGTAAACGATTTGGCGATGGGCGGTGCAACGCCGCTGTTCTTGAGCGCAGCTTTCATCATCGAAGAGGGATTCTCCATGGATGAGCTGCGCCGCGTGGTGAATTCGCTGCGCCGGGCGGCAGAGGACGCGGGCGTGCAGATTGTTACTGGCGATACCAAAGTCGTCGAGAAAGGCAAGGGCGACGGGCTGTTTATCAACACGACGGGAATTGGACTCGTGCCCGAGGGCGTCGACCTGTCCGCCGATCGAGCCCGCCCCGGCGACAAAGTGCTGCTGAGCGGGTCGATCGGAGATCACGGCATTGCGATTCTGGCGCAACGCGAGGGACTGGAATTCGAGACTCAGATCCAAAGCGATAGTGCCGCCTTGCACACGCTGGTGGCGGACATGCTTTGCGTAACTGGCGATATTCGCTGCATGCGCGACCCGACGCGGGGCGGCGTCTCCAGTACGCTGAACGAAATCGCACAGCAGTCGGGGGTTGGGATCGAAATCGAGGAGAGTACTCTTCCGATCCACGAACAAGTTCGAGGCGCTTGCGAGTTGCTCGGACTGGATCCACTCTACGTGGCGAACGAGGGCAAGCTGATTGCAATTGTTGCGCCCCAGGCCGCGGACGCGGTGCTGCAGACGATGCGACATCATCCCCTTGGGGCGGAGGCGCAAGTCATCGGCACGGTAAAGGACGCGCGCCCTGGACTGGTGACGATGCGCACGCCGCTGGGCACGTCCCGCATCGTGGACATGCTCTCGGGCGATCAATTGCCTCGCATCTGCTAAGGCGCTATGTGAAAAGAATATGCACGAGATGGGAATTGCGAATTCGGTGCTGGAAGCAGTCAGGACCGAGATGGTTCGTTATCCGGGGACGTGTCCGCGCCGCGTCGGTGTGCGGATTGGCGAAATGGCGGCCATCGATCCGGACGCGTTACGCTTTTGCTTTGACGCAATGATTCTCGAGACCGACCTGGAGTCGCTTGAGTTGGGGATTGAGGTCTGTCCCCGCCGCCATCGTTGCGAGGTCTGCGGACACGAGTTCATCGTGCGGGACTACGATTGCCGCTGTCTCGAATGCGCGAGCCTCGAAACCAAATGCATAAGCGGAGATGAGTTGCAGTTGGCCTATCTGGAGGTGGAAGAATATGGATCGTGTACCGTTGGAGCGAAAAGTACTCAGTGAGAACGACCGCATCGCGGCTGAACTGCGTGCCCGATTTCAGGAGCACGGCATTTTGTGCCTGAACCTCATCAGCTCTCCCGGTTCCGGCAAAACCAGTCTTCTGGAGCGTACTCTGGAAATCCTGCCGCGGCATGATCGCGTGGCGGTATTGACGGGCGATATTCAGACAGAGAACGATGCCAACCGGCTAAAACGATTTGGCTTTCCCGTAAAACAAATCACCACCGGCGGCACCTGCCACCTGGATGCACGCATGATCGAGCGGCATCTGGCGGATTGGAAGCTGGAAGACCTGGATCTTCTGTTCATCGAAAACGTGGGTAATCTGGTTTGCCCCGCCAGCTATGATCTCGGAGAAGCGGCCAAGATCGTGGTCTTGAGCGTTACCGAAGGGGAGGACAAGCCGCTCAAATATCCTTCTATATTCTTTAAGTCTGACTTGCTCGTGTTGAACAAAGTTGATCTGCTTCCCTACGTTCCGTTTGACATCAACGCAGCGGCGGAGAACGCGCGCAAGGTCCGATCCGGGGATGGAGATTGTGAAGACTTCTTGCCTTGCCAGCAATGGCTTGCAGGAATGGATGACGTGGCTGGAGCAGCGACGCAACGTGCATGATTCGCCGGTGCCCGAGACTGTGAGTCGATGATGTATGGAAGTCCGGCGCCAGATCGATGTTTCCGGCATCGTGCAGGGAGTTGGCTTTCGCCCGTACGTCTATCGTCTTGCTACGGGCCGGCATCTTAAAGGTACGATTCGCAATACATCCGCTGGAGTCACAATCGAAATACAGGGGCCGGCGGAAACCGTCCAGGATTTCGTCGAACACTTGCCTGCCGAAGCGCCGCCTCTGGCGCGGATCACGAACGTGGCGGTTCAGGACGTTCCATGCGTTGTTGTGCCAAGCAGCGCGGCGTTGAGCGAGAGTGATCGGGACTTCCAAATTATTCACAGCCACGAGCGCGATGAAGTTCGTACGCTCATTTCGCCGGACGTCGCGATCTGCCCGGACTGCCTGCGCGAAATGTTCGACCCGGGCGACCGGCGTCATCGCTACCCATTCATCAACTGCACGAACTGCGGGCCGCGCTTCACCATCATTCGCGACATTCCTTATGACCGGCCAAGCACGTCCATGGCTGTGTTTCCCATGTGCCCGGCATGTCTTGCGGAATACGAGAATCCGCTGGACCGCCGCTTTCACGCCCAACCCAACGCCTGCTGGGAGTGCGGGCCTCGTGTGGGACTCTGGGATAAATTCGGAAAAAGGATCGAATGCCGCGACCCGGTCGCCGAAGCCGTCTCCGGCTTGCATGCCGGATTGGTCGTCGCGGTAAAGGGGCTGGGCGGATTTCATCTTGCCGTAGACGCAACCAATCTTGCAGCGGTAGCCCTGCTGCGCCAGCGGAAGCGCCGGGTTGAAAAGCCGTTTGCGGTGATGGTTCCCGACGTGCAAGCTGCTCGTGAAATCTGTGACCTGGACGAGGCGGCGCGGACGGTTCTGCAGTCGATACAACGGCCTATAGTTCTTATTCCTAAGAGAAGGCCCAGTCTGATTCCCGACGAGGTCGCGCCGTTCAATCGCTATCTTGGACTCTTTCTTCCCTACACGCCGCTCCATTACCTGTTGCTTGCTGAGGGAGGGTTCAAGGCTCTGGTGATGACCAGCGGGAACCTGAGCGAGGAGCCGATCGCGATTGACAATCGAGAAGCAGTCCATCGACTGAACGGTCTCGCCGACTACTTTCTCGTGCATAACCGCGACATCCTGCTGCGCTGCGACGACTCCGTAGTGCGCGTTGCAGGCGGGGTTACGCGGCAGTTGCGGCGTTCCCGCGGATTTGTGCCGGTACCAGTTTTCCTGAAGGACGATCAGCCTTCGGTGTTGGCCGTCGGAGGCGAACTGAAAAACACCATCTGTCTCATCAAGGATAAGAATGCTTTCCTGAGTCAGCACGTTGGAGACCTGGAGAACGTGGAAAGTTACGGTTTTTTCCACGAGGCCATCGAGCATCTGGAACGGATTCTCGAAATCCGGCCCGAGGTCATCGCCTACGACCTCCATCCAGATTACTTCTCCACCAAATGGGCGCTGCAGCAGAGTGGGGTAAAGCTGGTTGGCGTGCAGCACCATCACGCACACATCGCGAGCTGCATGGCGGAGAATCATCTGGAAGGCCGTGTGATCGGCTTCGCTCTCGATGGAACGGGCTATGGCACCGACGGGCATATTTGGGGCGGAGAAGTGCTCATCGCAGGCTATGAAGAATTCGAACGCGCCGCTCACTTTGAATATGTTCCGCTGCCCGGGGGAGAAGCAGCAATCCGCGAACCGTGGCGGATGGCCGTGAGCTACCTGGCGCATCATTTCGGGCGGGATTTTCTAAAGCTCGACGTCCCGTTTGTGCGGCAACTCAGTGTGCCGAAGGCCGACTGTCTTCTGCGCATGATGGAGCGGGGCGTAAATTCGCCTCTCACCTCCAGTTGCGGGCGGCTGTTCGACGCCGTGGCCGCGCTCATCGGCATCCGGCAACAGGTGAATTACGAGGCCCAGGCGGCGATTGAACTGGAGATGTCGATCTCGCGATCGGGAGACGAAACTGGATATCCTTTGGAATTGAAGCCCGAGGGCGATAAGTGGATCATCGGCACTCGGCCGCTGTTTACGGCCTTGCTTGAAGATGTCAGCCGAGGTGTTTCTGTAGCTACGATCAGCCGGCGTTTCCACAACGGGTTGGTCGAGGTATTCGTTCAGCTTGCGACGCTCCTAGGGAAGAGAACATCGCTTCACCGCGTATGCTTGAGTGGCGGAACGTTTCACAACGTCTATCTGTCGCAGCGGCTCGAAGCCCGGCTATCTGAAGTTGGATTCGAGGTGTTCACGCAGAGAGAAGTGCCCTCCGGAGACGGCGGTTTGAGCCTGGGACAAGCCCTGGTGGCCGCCGCCAGGATTCACGGTTAACCGCCAAACCCTTTGTGATTATCCAACTTAGCGATCAATTGTCTTACTTAGGGTATACTGTAAGGCATGGCAGATATGAGTGCTACATTTACGTCGAAGGGCCAACTTGTCATTCCGGCTGCGCTTCGTCGTAAGCATAAAATCGAAGCGGGTACCAAAGTTAAGATCCTCGAGGACCAATTCGGCCGCATAGTCCTGCAGCCCATCACCGACGACTACATCGATCGTGTCATGGGCCTTCTGGCAGACGGTCCAGACCTGCTGGCTAACTGGGAAAAAGAACATCGCGAAGAAGGCGAGCACGATAAATGAGGATTTACGTGTTCGATGCCAGCGCATTGTTCGCGTTTCTACGTAGTAAACCGGGAGCTCCGAAAGTCAACGAGCTTCTGAAAGAGGCCAGGCGTGGACGCGCAAGGGTGCTGATGTCGGCGGTGAATTACGGCGAGGTATATGGCCGAATTCTTCGCGACTACGGGCCGGAGCAAGCGCTTACGGCCATATACGCGGCTAGTCCGCTACCGATCGAAGTGTTGGACGCAACCCCGCAGAGGGCCATGCGAGCCGCCGATGTGAAAGCTAAATATAAGTTGTACTATGTGGACAGCTTCGCGGCAGCACTGGCGATCGAACACAAGGCCACACTCGTGACCAGCGATTCGGATTTCCGCAAGCTTGGTCACAGTTTTCCCGCAGTTTGGCTAAAGGCCTGAGGAAGGCTCACCTAGGAAGCGTATGGCTTCTCCATCTTCACGTCGGTTGCCCACCAAATACCGAGTTCGGCGGGATGTTCGCGGCATCTGTACTTAACACCCACGCGATCCAGTTCGCTCAAGACCACCGAGATCACTTGATCCAGCGACGCCTTTACGGTCTCGGTCAAGCTGCAGCCCGTGTCAAACGATTCCGCTTTGATTCCAATAAGCAGCGCGTCGGCGGGCGCGACGCCGAAGAGTTCGGCGCTGAGCAGGGCATCCACCAACGCAGGCGAATGAGGATCCATATGCACGGCCGGACGTTGGCGCATGATGTCCGCTTTGCGATAGAGCACCACTGCCCCTGGAGCCGCTTCCGTATCGATGGAATCGATCAGGATGACAGCGTCTTTTCCGGAGATCCGGTCGATCAGGTCGAGGGCTGGCGTCCCTAAGTCTTCAATCTCGACACCGGCATCGAACTCATAGCGGGCCTCCAGAAGCCGCGCGACGTACGGGCCGACACCGTCATCGCCCAGCAAGACGTTTCCGATGCCGCCGATCAGTATCTTCTTCCCCATTTAACCTTCCCTGTTTACAGCACCTTTACTTTGGCAATCTGCCGGCCCGACGGATCGAAGGTATGGCAGGCGCAGGCCATGCAAGGATCAAAGGAGTGCACTGTCCTCAACACCTCCAACGGCTCTTCAGGTCGGGCGAGCGGCGTATGGAGCAGCGACGCTTCGTAAGGACCACGAGCGCCGGAGCGGTCGCGCGGGCTGGCGTTCCAGGTGGACGGCACGACTGCCTGGTAGTTCTTGATCTTTTGATCCTTGATTACGACCCAGTGCGATAAAGTGCCGCGCGGCGCCTCGTGCGTTCCAACGCCCTCCACTTCGTGGGTAGGAAACACCGGCTGGTTGTGGACCGTGTAGTCGCCCTTGGCAATGTTGTCGGTCAGGAGCTGCAAATGCTTCTGCGCCAGTTCGGCTAACATGCAGGCGCGAATCGCTCGCGCGGCATGGCGGCCCAGAGTTGAGTGCAGAAGGTCGGGAGTCGCGTGAATTCCGGCGATGGCCGAGACCTTGCCCAGTGCGAGATCCGCATACTTGCGAGTTAACGGGTGTCCCTGAGCGTAACCGATCAGCACCTGTGCCAGCGGTCCGACCTGCATGGGCTCCCCGTTGAAGCGCGGCGCCTTTACCCAGGAGTACTTCTGCTCCCCATCCCAGCCGGTGAAGGCGGGCTCGGTTTCTCCAACCCAGGGATGCAAAGCCTCTCCACCTTGATAGTAGGCGTGCGCCACGTCTTCACTAACGCCTTCACGGAATTCTTTGTCGGATGCAGTTTTGAAGGGATGCACCCCAGCGATATTTCCATTCAGGATGTAGCCGCCGGGAAGGTCGTACTCTGTGTTCGTGCTGTCCAGCGGCAGATCGGGAACTGCCAGGTAGTTCTTTACGCCGCTGCCAATCTTGAACCAGTCGGGATACATGGCGGCGACGGCACAGACATCGACGAAATAGACCTCGTTGATGAATTTCACCACATCTTCCAGCAGAACGCGGATCATCTCCAGGCGGTCCATGCCGAGTGCGCTGGGGCTGTCGAGGTCGATGGCATTCGCCACGCCTCCGACCGTCAGGTTCTGGATGTGCGGAGTCTTCGATCCTAGGATTCCAACTACCTGCAGCGCTTTGCGCTGATACTCCAGCGCCTGAATGTAGTGCGAAAAGGCCAGTAGGTTCACTTCCGGCGAGAGCCGCATGGCCGGATGGCCCCAGTAACCGTTCATGAAAATCCCAAGCTGGCCGCTGCTCGCGACGGCGTTCACGCGGTCCTGAGCCGCCCTGAACTCGTTGCGGGAATTGCGCGTCCAGGGCGAGAGACTCTCCGCCAATTTTGCCGTTGCCGCGGGGTCAGCGTTGGGAATCTGCATAACGTCGACCCAGTCCAGCGCGGACAGTTGATAGAAGTGGACGATGTGGTCGTGCAACGCGTGCGCAATCAGGATGAGATTGCGGATGTACTGGGCGTTGAGCGGCACTTCGAGCTTCAAGGCATCTTCAACCGAGCGCACACTGGCCATGGCGTGCACCGTGGTGCAAACACCGCAGAAGCGCTGGGTAAATAGCCACGCATCGCGTGGGTCGCGGCCGCGGAGGATCTTCTCGATGCCGCGCCACATGGTGCAGGAAGCCCATGCATTGCTGACCGCATTGTTGTCGACTTCGACATCGATGCGAAGGTGGCCTTCAATTCGGGTGATGGGGTCGATAGTGATTCGTTTTGCCATAGTGCCTGCTGTTAGTCAGAGTCTGTTGGTTCGTTCTCGCCGAAGAATCCGTACTTGAAATATCCGGTCCAGCGGATGTACGGTCTTCGGAACTTGAAGTAGCTCGCCATGTCGTGCCATTCCTGGAGGGGAGCCGGAAGAATGCCAAAGCGCTTGACCACGAGAAGAAATCCGGCGATGCCCATGCAAACGAAACCAAGCGCTACCAGGATTTCGATGGTGGACGGAAAATAAAGCGACTCGGGGTTGGGCCGAAACGCCAATGTCGTGGGGCTGAAGCGATAGATCATGCCGCCCATCGAACTGAAAACGTAGCCCAGGAACATGGTGCGCGTTTCGTGGCTGTGCAGCGAGCGGCGTAGCATCCAGCCGCCGATTGAAACCAGCAGCATCTCCAGCCAGAACACGCCAGCGAAGCGATCGAAGTGGAAGGCGGTACCCAGCGCTCCGCGGAAGACGATATCGAGCAGGCGTAGTCCCATCCAGCCGAAAATCAGCCACGCCGTGATGCGGGCAGCTTCGTCGAGAACCTCCATGTCCATGGCTCGCTTCCATACCACGCAGCACAACATGGTGGTTCCGGCGACGCATCCGAAGGACATGAAAGTGGATGCGCCCAGATACAGAAAGGGCAGCCACGGGGACTGCCACAAGGGATGGACTCGTTCTCCCGCCAGCAGCATCAACGCGCCCAGTGACGATTGATGCATGCCCGGCAACAAGTAGGCGGCGGCGATGATCCAGGGGAAGAAGTAGTGCAACCTGCGCTCAACCCGTTCTACCCCAGGCCGGAGGCGGGAATCGAAGTACCAGAGCCGCTCCAGCACGGGCGGGATGTTTTCCAGTGCCAGTGGAATCATGGCGTAAATCGACATGCAGATCGCAACCTCGGCCAGCGGCGAGTGCATGTTCCATTTCCACGGAAAGACAATCCAGTAGAAGTTCCAGGGGCGGCCGGCATCGATGCCGAGCAAAAGTAAACCGCAGGCGTAAGCCAGAAAACTGGTCAGTAAAGCCATCCGCATCAGCGCATGCAGGCGCTTGCGGCGGAAAACCCACGCGGCAATTCCCACGGCGAATGCGCCCGAACCCAATCCCGTCAGCACCATGACGTTGAACGTCTTCCAGATCCCCCACCCATACGCGTCGTTCATGCCACTGACCGGACCCAGGCCGGCCAGTTCGCGGTAAGCGGTCAGCACAAGTGCCACCAGAGTCATGGCAAGGAGCGCCAGAAAGAACCCGTTCACCACCGGGAACCCGTAGACTGGCACGGCGCGCTCCCAGCGGGTTGCGTTCATTGGCGCGTTCACGGTTACACTGCTCATATTCGTGCCCTCACAGTTGCGCCCTCAAGCCGGTCTCTTTTTCGCGTTCGTGGGCTTCTTGCTCATGACCCTTCAAGCTCTTGCGAATCACTTGTACCAGGCCGGCATACAACAGCGCCGGCAGCGCGAAGTATTGATAAAGCCGTCTCTGCCAGCGCAGCGTTTTGGCGGGCACCGAGTCCGGTCCCAGTTCAGGCAGGCCGAGTTTTTCGAAGGGGACGCGGGACAGATACAGAGACTGCGTGCCGCCGTTATCGGTTTCCCCGTACACGCGGTTTTGATAGTACCGGCCCGGGCTATTCTTAATGCGCTGCTTGGCCTCCGACAGCAGGACGGTCCGTGGCCCGAAGATCACGGCGCCTGTGGGGCACACGCTGGTGCATCCGGGCTTCAGGCCTTTCTCCAGCCGCTGGCTGCACAACTCGCACTTCGTAACGCGCGGGTTGTACCCCTGCCATTGGAAACGCGGCACGTGGTATGGGCAGGTGATGGTGCAATAGCGGCAACCGATGCACTTGCCCGCATCCCATTTAACGATGCCGCTTTCCGGGTCCTTATAAAGAGCCTGGAAGGGACAACCGGCGGCGCACGCGGGGTCAAGACAGTGCATGCACTGGCGTTTTACATAGGAGAAGGTGGAGCCGTCTTCGGGCTTGTAAAGTTTGATGACGTTGCGTGTGAGGTCGTTCAGGTCTGAAGGGGCCTGGTGCAATGAGTCGCGGCGGGTATCGGGCGGCGTGTCGTTGGCCTCGGCGCATGCCGACACGCAGGCCTTGCAGCCAATGCAAATGCTCGCGTCATAGAGCAATCCCACGGCGGCGCTGGGAACAGGAATTGTTTCCTCTGCTTCCAACGCTTTGCTGCCGACGGTGAGGGCCACGGCCGCCGGCACTCCGGCCTTGGCGATACCCACAAACAATTCTCGCCGAGTGATGGCCACATCAGTCCTCTTTCTTATCGAATTGCTTTCCGGCTGACGGTTTGAGGTTTTCGGCGTGAGCGCGGTCGACTTCGATTCGCGCCACACCGGCTTCCTGGCTGCTTTGGAACCGTTGCGAAGCAACCCAGGTAGCTCCGCCAACGGCCCCTGCTACCACGCCCACCAGCGCCGCTGCGCCGACTTTGATTCCTCCCGCGGCACTGTAAATGGGAGGATAGGTATCGGGAGGAGTGGCCAGGTGAATCGGCACGGTTTCGAAAGTACCCATTTTCCAAACCACGCTTTTTTCCGTGCAGCCCAGACAGGGAGCTCCGATCCCGATGGGCCACACACCTGGAAGCTCGTTGAAGTGGCGCGTGGCACAGGCGGCATGCGTGACCGGTCCCTTGCAGCCGAGTTTGTAAAGGCACCAGCCCTTGCGGTGACCTTCGTCGCCGAAGGCAGCCGCGAACCGTCCGGCGTCAAAGTGTGCTCGTCGCGGACAGTTTTCGTGGATCACGCGGTCATAGGCGAACTTGGGGCGGCTGAACTCGTCCAATTGCGGCAACCTGCCCATCGTGACGTACTCCAGAACAACCGCCAGCAGATTGTAGGGATTGGGTGGACAACCAGGCAGATTGATGATCGGCTTGCCCTCGACGACCGAATCAACGCCGACCGCCCCCGTGGGATTTGGATCTGCCGACGGCACGCCGCCCCATGAGGCGCAGGAGCCGATCGCGATCACCGCAGCAGCCTGGGCCGCAACTTCTCTCACGACCTGAACGGCCGGCCGGCCGCCCATCTGCATGTAGACGCCGTCGTCCCGGGTCGGAATTGCGCCTTCGACGACCAGTACATACTTACCGGCGTTATCAGCGATGGCGGAACGCAGCGCCGCTTCCGCCTGCGCTCCAGACGCCGCCATCAGGGTTTCGTGATAATCGAGGGAGATAACATCGAGGATCAGGTGAGCAACATCGGGAGCGGAAGTGCGCAGCAGGGTCTCAGTGCATCCCGTACAGTCCTGGAAATGCAGCCAGATCACCGACGGCCGCTTCGTTTTGCCGATGGCCGCGGCTACCTGCAAGATCGATTTCTTGCCAGTAAGTGCCAATCCCACGGGCGCGGTGGCCATGAGCGTGGCACATAACTGAATGAAGCTTCTCCGGGAGACTCCGCTAGCCTTCAGATGTTCTGCGATGGTGGGATGCTTGGACATGAGCGCGCCTTCCTGCGTACGGGCATTTCCACGAAAGCCGGGGCCTGAAATGCCTTCGCCCTGGCTGTGTTGTCTTCTATAGTGGAGTCGCAGGAGGACGGGAAAAGCTGAGAATGAAGCTGATGGTTGCGCGCTGCCAACGGGTAAGACTTAAATAAGCTAAGAATTAATGCATGAAAGGCGCGATACCTGCTTCTCTCCTCTCCACCTGTATCCCTGTGGTTCCGACAAATCTTCCGGTTGTCAGCGGCCCCGGATGATCAGGATTCTTTTATCGCTTGGATTGGCAATTTGGGTCAGTGATCGGAGTCACGCGTTGTTGTGAGTGCGGGCGTTCAATGTTGTGATTCCGCAGCAATCCGAGCATGTTACCGCCTTTGCTGGGTTACGCCGGAATCCAGTTCCGGCGCTCGATAAAGGTCGGGGGTTCATAGGTGCGCCCTGAGGCCAGCCGCTTCTCCTCGCGGCGTGTGGACCACAACAAGATGGGGCCCAGAAATGCAGCCGTAAGGCGGGCGACTACCGGGAACTCCTTCTCCACTTCGCGGCGCAGTTGGTGAATCTGCTCACTCCCGCCTCGATTGACTTTCCTGAATTCTCGTTCCATCACCCAAAGCGCGGCATTGTAGCCGCCGATGATCTTCTTCACTTGCCGGGTAAACCGCTCACGGACGCGGGGGTCAGGGTGGTTCTTGTAGCGTTGCCAGCCCAGGAGCATGGTCTGACACAGGCGATAGAGACTCGGGCCATTGCGCTCGAAGTCTCGCCAGAACGCCCAATCCAGAAACCGTTTGGAGTCTTCGCGGGAGATTGCGTTGTGCCGGAAATTGAATTTGAACTGCCCATGGATATCGGCGAACTCAATATCCGTCAGCAGACGGCCCTGGTCGGACATCTCCTGATACAGCGGCGTGCCCGGAACCGGGGTGTAGAGCATGAACTGGTGGAAGTCGGTCTGGTAGCCGACCGCTGATTCGATTTCTTCAGCGATGTTGCCTGGGGTGTGGTGCTCCAGTCCGATGATGGTCGATCCCTGCACTCGAATCCCGTGTTCGCGAAGCTCTCGCGTGAGTTGCTTGATGTCTTCGCCCTGCAGCTTGCTATAGCTCGACTTGGGAGATTCCAAGCCCATCCATACCCAGGAAATGCCAAGTTCCACCAGTTCCAGCATGGTGTATTTGCGAATCGCATTGGCGGAGGCAAAGACGGAAAACTCCCAGCTCTTGCCCGCCTGCTTCATACGTTCCAGCAAACGCATGGCTCGAGTGCGTTGCAGCAGGAAGTTCTCATCCATCACGAAGAAGGAATGAACTTTGAGCTCGGATTCGATCTGGCACATCACGTCGAACAGTTCATCGCCGGTCTCGTAAAAGTTGACGAACTTTCCCTTGCCGCCAAAAAAGGCGGACGTAGTGCAGAAGTTGCAGCCCATGGGGCAGCCCACCGACGGGATGATCGTTGCAGCCGTCCCGCCCTTGCGCTGCGGCAGCAGAACTCCCATGATGCGCGTCTGCAGCCCTGAGACAATGGCGGGATGGCGAATCGGCGCGTGCTCGTCTTCTCCCAAGTACCGGCGCATCCATGAAATTCCTTCGCCGCGCACGATGTGGTCGGCATCGATCATCGCTTCCAGGCCAGGAATCGCAGCCACGTGTCCGCCGACTACAATTACTGAACCCGGAGACAGTTCCCGCACCATCCGGCACATCTCGCGAACCTTCAAAACATTCACGATGATCGAAGAGATGCCGACGACGTCGTAGTGCTGCGTGGTTAATTCCCGAGCAAACGCTTCGCGCGTGGGAAAGTCCAGCACGCTGCAAGGCGCGGAGATATTCTCCTGGATCATCATGATGCCCCAGGAGCGATGGAACATGCGCAACGAGAAGCTGCCTTGCGCGCGCGTGACCTGGTTGTGATAGAGCTCCATCGGATTGATGGACCGGCTGCCAAATTCGTCGTCTTGCGCGTAAGGTCCGAAGACCGAACTCAACAGGATGCGAGCGCTACTTCCTTTTGGGTGGGTTTCCATTTGGTCTAGATACAGAGTAGCTGGCAGAAGATTTTTTCGCGGTGACCTGGGATACATTACAAAACTATTACGTGCGCGGAAGATACTGTCCTTTAGGAATAAACATCTCGTAATCAAAGTCGGAACCGGCAGAGAGAAAGACCCTTGAGGCTTGGGCATCAAGGGTCTGGCAGGATTAAGCTATTCGGTTTCCGATGTTTGTCGCACCGACTTATTTGGACCGCGGGGCAAGCCAGCCTTGCGGGGCAAGCCAGCCTTGTATGTGGGGCTAGGTACGTTTGTCCGCCCCACGCAAACGGGCACTGACGAAATTCGCGTCCGCAGATGCTGATGGGATTGTTTCTTAGTAACTCTGGCAACGCGCCGCACTTGGTCAGAACGTGTACGACGCCACGTGGGCAAAGCCTACTGTTCCGGCGGCGGCAATTCCGCTTCGAGTGCTCCCATTTCCGCTAGAAGCTGGTAGGTTCTCTCGGCTTCAAGCGAGTCCACACGGCTGATGGCGAAGCCCACATGCACCATCACATAGTCGCCCAAGCCCGCCTCAGGGACAAAGCTCAGGGATACCTGCCGCACGATCCCGCCGAACTGCACGCGGGCCGCACGCAGCGCACCGAGTTCTTGAATCTCAAGAATTTTCCCTGGTATGGCAAGGCACACGGCTGTTCTCCCAGGGTCAGTACAACACTGGCCGGTGCAGCGATCTGTGACGGACGACACATGTCCGTGTGATGGCGTCGTTCCCGAAGCTCGTCACCAATTCCTCAGCAAGGCTGCCCAATTTTGAGGTATCCTAAATCCTACAAGCGCGCCTGCCATCTCTTTCAACGACGTCCCGACTCGATCATGTCCAACCCAAGCATTCCGGAATCCAAACTCGCTGCTGAATCCGCCACAGAATCCAATGAATCGTTCGGCGACATGCTGTCGCAGTACGAAAAGAGCCATTCGCGCAAGAGCGAAGACGGCGGCAAACAACTCGTCGGTACTGTGATTGTTGTTTCCAGCGACTCGATCTTCCTCGACATCGGTTTCAAGAGTGAGGGCATCCTCCCGCTGGCGGCGTTGCAGGCCGCTGGCGAAACGGTGAAGCCCGGCGACAAGCTGCCGGTCTCGGTCAAGGGCCGCGATCCGGAAGGCTACTACCAGCTCACCCGCGCCAAAGTCGAGCGGCCAAAAGACTGGTCGGCCTTGGAGAAAGCTTTCGCGGACAAGGCGACTATCGTGGGCACGGTGACAGG
Source organism: uncultured Acidobacteriaceae bacterium (assembly GCA_963842095.1). GTDB lineage: Bacteria > Acidobacteriota > Terriglobia > Terriglobales > Acidobacteriaceae > Sulfotelmatobacter. The sequence continues at coordinate 1,011,465 of CAWJEY010000013.1, read as the reverse complement.
CGTGATCAAAGGCGGCCTCAGCGTGGACGTAGGAGTGCGCGCCTTCATGCCCGCCTCGCGCAGCGGAGCGCGAGACGCCGCCGAAATGGAGAAGATGGTCGAGCAGGAGATCCTCTGCCGCATCATCAAACTCGACGTGACCGAAGAAGACGTGGTGGTGGATCGCCGCGCCGTGGCCGAAGAGGAAGAACGCTCGGTGCTGGAGCGCCGCTATTCGGAGATGAAGGAAGGCGATACCGTGAGCGGTACGGTTCGAACTCTCACCGATTACGGCGCATTCGTCGATCTGGGCGGCGTCGATGCCTTGCTGCATGTGGGCGAAATTTCGTGGAGCCGCGTCGGCAAGCCGGCAGACGTGCTCTCGGTTGGGCAGCAGATCGAAACGAAGGTGCTGAACATCACGAGCGATTCCGGCAAACGCCGAATCTCGGTGAGCATGAAGCAGTTGCAGCCGCATCCCTGGGATGCAGTCGCCGGAAAATACAACGTCGGCGAACGCGTGCGTGGCACCGTGACCCGCGTGGCCGAGTTCGGGGCATTTGTGGAGTTGGAGCCGGGGATCGAAGGACTGATCCACGTTTCCGAGATGTCGTGGGGAAAGAAGATGCGCAGCGCCAGTACCTTGTTGAAGCCGGGCGAGATTGTCGATGCCGTGATTCTGGGCGTGAACGCCGGCGAGCACCGCATGTCGCTTGGTCTGAAGCAGGCGTTGGGAGATCCTTGGACCGAAGTGGCGCAGCGCTTTGCGGCAGGCTCGGTGATCGAAGGGCCGGTGGTCAGCATCACCAAGTTCGGGGCATTCGTGCAGCTTTCCGAAGGCGTCGAAGGCATGATTCACATCAGCGAAATGAGCGCCGACAAGCGCATCAACCATCCCCAGGAAGTGCTGAAGCTCGGGCAACTCGTCAGGGCTCAGGTGCTCGCGGTTGATACCGAGAAGCGGCAGTTGCGTCTAAGCATGAAGCAACTGGTTCCCGGCGGCCTGGATGAATACATCGCCGAACACAAGGAAGGTGATTTGGTCACCGGCCGCATGGTCGAGGTCTCTAACGGACACGCGCGCGTGGAACTGGGGGAAGGTGTCCTGGGAATGTGCCGCATGGATGCGGCGATCGCTGTGGCCGAAACAAAGTCTCAGGCCGCGCCGGTGCCATCTTCACAAACCCACTCGAAGCCCGATTTATCTTCCCTGGGTTCCATGCTGCAGGCGCGCTGGAAGGGCGGCACGCCTGCCGGCGGCGCCAAGCCGGAACCCGTTCGCTCCGGCCAGATTCGTAAGTTCCGCATCGTGAAGCTGGATCCGGCTGCGAAGAAGATCGAATTGGAGTTGGCGTAGTCAGACCACGTCCGTCTACTCTTCCTGCAACGCAATTCCACATTTCTGCACGGGTTCAGTGTTGACAGCCAGACCTCCGCAGGTATATTACGAAACATTACCTTTACTTTCGTTTTGATGCGACCCGGACTTCGAGGACCAAACCGCCATGTGGACGACCCGCAGGTTATCGCTCGCACTGATTTTTGTTTCATGCCTTCTGTCTGTACTCGCTCCGCACTCCGCCGCAACTGTGCCCTCTGATTCCAGTCCAGCAACCTCAAAGATCGAGAACGTCAAGCTGGTGATCGAGGCGAACCAGAAGCCCGGCACTTACACGATCCACTCGAAGGAGAATCCGCGCGTTTCGATCTCCGCGGCCGTCGCCGCGCAAGTCAATCACCGGTGGCTGCGATCTAGCGATTATCCGCAACATGAAATACAACAATCGTCGTTTACTGATGACTTGGGCACTGGTTCCCAACTCACGATTACTTACAGCGGATTGTCCGGCCAGCCGGACCTGATGTGCAGCCTGCGACTGCACCCGCAAGCGGCTTTCGCGGAGATCGAAGTGCAGGTCCGCAACAGTACCGGGGCGCAGATCACGGTGCAAAACATTCGCGTTCTCGACGCGCAGGGTCCCATCCTCGCGCTGGACGGGCCACCCTCCGCCGACCGCGTTCTCTCCGACAGCTTCAGCGAAGACCGGCCAAATATGGAGCTCCACGATCTGGCAGAGACAACCGACGGACTGCATCGCGCCGTCGGCAGCCAATTGATTTACAACCGGCAGAGCCGCCAAAGCCTGTTCCTGGGGGCTCTGACTTCCGAGAGATGGCTTACCGTCCTCCGCCTCCACGTTAATAAAGACACAATCACCGGATACGAGGTTGATTCCACCGGCACCACAGAACTCGCGAAGGAAAACTCGCTGAAGGAGTCGCCGGAGGAAGACCAGATCGAACTCAGCCTGCCCGTGGAGCCGGGCCAGAGCCTCGCATCCGAGCGCATCATGGCCAGTCTGTCCTCCGATTACCATGCGCAACTGGAATCGTACGGCGAAACCGTGCGCCAATTGCATCCAGCCAGAGTCAGCGCACCCACTCCTATCGGCTGGTGGAGCTGGACTGCATTCTACTTCGGCCTCACCGAAGGCCCGGCCCTGACCAACGCGGAATTTCTGGCCGCTCATCTGCGCGATTCCGGCTACACCTTTTTTCACATCGACGAAGGCTATCAATTCGCGCGCGGCGACTACACGTCGCCGGTCGCCAACAAGTATCCTCACGGAATACGAAACCTTGAAGAGAAAGTGCAGGCTATGGGCCTGACCCCGGGAATCTGGACTTCGCCGTTCGAGATTTCCGAGCGCTCGTCGGTTTATGCGAATCACAAAGACTGGCTGGTGCACAACGCGAAAGGGCAGCCGATCCACGCCGGGTGGGTGACAGAGCCGCCCGACACCGCAACCCAGCTCGACCAGCTTTACGTTCTCGACACTACCAACCCCGCCGCACAGCAGTTCCTGCGCGAGACCTACTCCACGCTCACCCGGGACTGGGGGGTCCGCTACATCAAGCTCGACTTCATGGACGACTCTGCCATCGAGGGCTACTACTACCGCCCGAACACCACCGCACTTCAGGCGCAGCGCATTGGACTGCAGATCATTCGCGAAGCCGTGGGAGACAGCGTGCTGCTCGATAAAGACGGCAGCGTGATGCTGAATCCGGTGGGCCTGGTCGATACCGGGCGCATTTCCTGCGACACCGGTCATTCGTTCGCGGCCAGCCGCGACGCGGCTCCCGGCATCGCCGCCCGTTACTACATGAACCGGAACTTCTTTATCAGTGATCCCGACGCCTTCTCGGTTTCGCGCCAGGCCGGCACGGGGGAGCAAGACCACGGGGGACCGAAGCCGCTCACGCTTGAAGAAGCGCAGGTAGCGATTGCGCTGGCGGCGGTCACCGGCGGCATGTTCGAGATCGGCGACGATCTACCCACGCTGTTTCTCGACGCAGACCGCGTGGCCCTGCTGCAGAATCGCGACCTCCTCAACATGGCGCGCTATGGCCACGCTGCCCGGCCGCTCGATCTGATGAGCTACTCGCCTGAAGACGAAATGCCCAGCGTGTTCCTGCTGCGTGAAAGCAAGCGGCAATCGATTCTGACGGTATTCAACTGGACTGCGAAAGAACGGGAACACCACTTTTCGTTTTCCGATCTCGGAACCGGGACCCATAGCGTCGCGTCGAACGTCTTCGGCGATGGCGCGACGGGTGGAGAAAGCCCTGCTGGACTCTCTTTGAAGGTCGCCCCGCACTCGGTGTGGATGGCGAAAATCGTCGATGCATCGATCCCCGCATCTGCCCCCTCGATTAACCTGCAGACCCCGGAAAAGATCGAAACCAGCAAGCCGGCGGCGTTCTCCGCGCAAAGTGCCGCGGACGGCGTGCCCGCGCTCTCCTATCGCTGGGACTTCGGCGATGGAACCAGCGCCGAGGGCGCTTCCGTTACCCATGCCTACACTCACGCCGGCAGTTTCACGATCCACTTGAAAGCAGACGGAATCGAGGGTGTGCCGTTCGAAAAAAGTTTCACAGTTTCGGTCACGGGCAAGATCGACGTTATCTTCAGGCCCGAACTCTACCAACGTTATGTGGAGAAACGCTGAGAGGCGCATTCCACACTGAATTCTTTATTGTTTCTTTCGCGGTTGTTATTTGTTAGTATTAGCTTCGTTTTATTGCGAATCTGGGTCTTCGGCCCTTAAACGTACCCATGAACCCTCTGTCAAGCCTGCTCGCTCTGCCGGAAGACCAGAAGCAAGCCCGGGGATTGCTGCACACTCCCAAAGAGATCGCCCAGCAACCGGAGACCTGGCGGGCTACCTATAAACAATTCCGCGACCGGCATGCGGAGATCCGCGAGTTTCTGCACGCTTCAGGCATCAACTGGGACCCAACCCGGCGCCCCACGGTTTTCTTGATCGGCGCTGGCACCTCCGACTACGTCGGGCGTTCGCTCACCCAACTGTTGCGTCGTCTCTGGCACTGCGAAGTGCTCGCAGTCCCCAGCACCGATCTGCTCACTCATCCTGACGAATGGCTCGTGCCCGGGCGTGCCTATCTTTGGATTTCGTTCTCCAGGTCGGGCGAGAGTCCTGAGGGGATCGCGGTTGTGGAACGGGCACTAAAGAACCATCCCGGCATTCACCACCTCATTGTAAGTTGCAACGCGCATGCCCGAATGCTTCGCCTCACGGTCGGACGCAAGCAGGTGCTGGGAATCTCTCTGCCAGACGATGTCCATGATCGCGGGCTGGCCATGACCAGTTCGTTTTCCAATATGGTCGTCTTCGGGCAGTGCCTGGCCCATATCGAGACCCCGGACGCATACTGGAACATCCTGCGCCAATTGGTGGACGCCGGAACCAACTTTCGAGACCTGGCTGCGACGACCGCAGCTAAACTGGCGAGTGAAAACTTCACCAAGGCATGCTTTATCGGCTCCGGGCCGTTGAAAGCAGTGGCTACGGAGTCGGCACTGAAGATCCTCGAACTCACCGCGGGCCAGATCCAGACCATGTCGGAATCTGTACTCGGGCTGCGTCACGGTCCCATGGCCGCACTGGACGAGCAAACTTTGCTCGTCGCCTTTCTCTCTGGCGATGAAAAGGTCCTCAGGTATGAAATGGATCTGCTGGAGGAGATCGGCAGGAAACACCTGGTCAAGACGAAGGCGGTCGTGAGCGCGGCTCCGAATTCCCGGCTCGATGCCAAGGCTGAGCATGTGCTGACGCACATGCCTTTACTCACAATGGCCGACGACTACCGGCCGCCCTTGGATGTCATGTTCGGACAATTGCTCGGCCTGTTTTTCTCGTTGCGCCGAGGTCTCAAACCCGATTGCCCCAGCCCTAGCGGCGCCATCAACCGGGTCGTGCAAAATGTCCTGATTCATTCTTGAAATGGAAGTGCCGTGCAAGTAGGAGGGAGTCCATGAAAAACCCGTCGCACCGCTCATCGCTCCAAGCCACAAGGCTCCAAGCCACAATCGCTTTCGTAAAGAATTCTCTGCTGCCCGTGGCCGCAATCTTCCTCATCGCTTTCGCCAGCATTCAAGCGGCGGCGCAGAAGGACAGCGGAAGCATTGCCGGAGTCGTGAAGGACGCCAGCAACGCGGTAGTGGCCGACGCCAAGGTCACGATCACCGATGTGGATCGCGGAACCGAGGTCGTCACCCGAACCAATGACCAGGGCGAATACGTGGCCAGCCCTCTGAAAATTGGCCGCTACCAGGTCACCATCGAGAAAGCAGGTTTCAAGAGAGCGAAGGCCGGGCCGGTGACCGTCGATGTGCAGGCGCGCCCCGCTGTCGACGTCATCATGCAGGTCGGCAGCATCTCCGAGTCGATGACCATCACGGCGGTCACCCCGCAACTGGAGACGGAGACCTCCGAACTGGGTCAGGTGGTCGATAGCCGCACCATGACGGCGCTGCCGCTCAACGGACGAAACTATGCCCAACTGGCTCTGCTCGGTGCCGGCGTCGCTACCGCCGAACCTGGGTCGCGCGTCGAAACTACCTACGGCTTCAGCGCCAACGGCGCCCGCTCCCTGCAAAACAACTTCTTGCTCGATGGCATCGACAACAATGCGAATCTGGGTGATGTGCTCAACGGCGCTGCCTATGTGGTCCAGCCAGCGGTGGATGCCATCGCCGAGTTCAAGGTCGAAACCAACGCCTACAGCGCGGAATTTGGCCGTGGCAACGGGGCCATTATGAACGCGGTCATCAAGTCCGGCACCAACCAGCTCCACGGCGATTTGTGGGAGTTTCTGCGGAACGAGAAATTTGACGCCATTAACCCTTTCGACACCTTCGGCCAGCAGCCGTACAAACAGAACCAGTTCGGATTTACGCTGGGCGGACCGATCGTCAAGAATAAATTGTTCTTTTTCGGGGACTACGAAGGCTTGCGCATTCGCCAGGGTCTGCCGCAACTCTCCGCGGTTCCCACCCAGGCCGAAATCGGTGGAGATTTTTCCGCGTTTCTTACCAACATCCCTGCAGTCGCCGTCGACGCGCTTGGCAATCCCACCAATCAAACCGCGCTCGATTGCAACAACAACCCAACCTATCAGGGCGAGATTTTCGACTCGCAAATTGCCGGATACAACGCCAATAATCCCAACGGATACTGCGGCTACCCCATCGGCGGCTATTCTTCCGGCGTAACGCCGGCCAACAAATTCAACGGCACCAACGGTACCATCGATCCACTCGGCGGAAAACTGGCCGCTCTGTTTCCCGTCTCCAACACCACCGAGGGGGGCGGCAACAATTTTCTTAGCGATCCCAAGCGCACCGAAACCGAGAACAAGTTCGACATCCGCATCGACCATGCCATCAGAGACAAAGACAATTTCTTCGCCCGCTTCAGCTACGGCAACGACAGTACCTTCCTGCCCTCACCCTTCAGCAACGTGCTCGACGGCGGCAGCTTTCAGGATGGCTACAGCAACAACACAGCGGAAGGCCTGGCCGCCAGCGAGGTCCACACTTTTCGCAGCAACCTCATCAACGAATTTCGCTTCGGCTTCAATCATCTCAATTCCCACCGCTACAATCTCAATTACAACGTCAACGTCGCGCAGCAGATCGGCTTTCCTGGCGTCCCTTATGGACCGAACCTCGGCGGCCTGCCTTCGATCAGCTTTAGTGATGGCACCACCAGCATTGGCAGTTCGGAATACCAGCCCGCTCTCGAACACCAGCACAGCTATGTTATTACGGACAACCTGAGCTGGGTTCGCGGACGCCACGCCGCGAAGTTCGGCGCCGAACTTCGCTTCGAGCAGTTCACCATATTAGAACCGGCCGCGGCTCGTGGCTTTATGTCCTTCGGCAGCGAATTCACTGACAATCCCGCAGCACCCGGTTCCGGCGGCGAGTCCATCGCCACTTTCCTGCTCGGCGTTCCCGACGGAGGCGAGATTACCGGCCTGAACAACATCATTTACAACCGCCAGATCTACGCCGTCTATGGTCTCGACGACTTCAAAGTAACTCCGCGGCTCACCCTGAATCTGGGCCTCCGTTACGAAATCTTCAGTACCATCAAGGAAGCGAATAATAATCAGGCCACCTTCGACTTCAACTCGCTCTCGCTGATCGTTCCCAGCGGAACAAACACGCAACTGACCCCCACGCTCACCTCCGAACTCACAATTCAGCGCAACGGTTCGTCCGGACTCATCCGTCCCGACACCAACAATTTCGCCCCCCGCATTGGACTGGCTTACCAATTGTCCAACAAACTCGTCCTGCGCAGTGGCTATGGCATCTTCTATGGCGGGCAGGAGAACGGTCCATTCTCCAACCCCAGCCCCGGCTTCAATCCTCCGTTCTTCGCTTCGCAGGTGTGGGCTACGCCCTGTAGCGCAGCAGTCGCCAATACGACAGGAGTTGTAAACTCTAATATCGGGCCCCTCGATTGCTCGATCTCGCCGGCCAACTCCCCTGGTTTGCCGTTGAACGTCCTGTCGCAGGGCTTTGCCGGCAATCCCCTCAGTCCAGTCAATCCGCTCAGTGACCCGAACACCCCCAGCCTCTACTCTCTCGACCCGCGCCTGGTTACACCTTACATGCAGCAGTGGCACCTGGGCTTCGAGTATCAATTGCCCGCCGACACGGTTCTTGACATTTCCTACGGCGGCTCGCGCGGATTGAAGCTTTTCGCGTTCTACAACGGCAATCAGGCCACTCCTGACGCCAATGCATCGGATCCCACCGCGCCGCGGCGTCCCGCCCACGAAGTGACTCCCGGAGCCACCGGTGATTCCTGCTCGCTCGACGCATTCAACAACACCCCAGCCCTCTACAACTGCAATCCCGCGTTCGATGCCGGCATCGACACCTTCCGCTCGAATACGCAATCGAACTACAACTCACTGCAGGTCCGCCTGGAGAAGCGTTACTCTCATGGACTGCAGTATGAAGCGGCTTACACGTTCGCGCATGCCCTCGACAACGCTTCGAGCGCCAGCCTGGGATCGGTGAACAACGGCGATTTCCGCGACCAGACCGACCCCAACCTGGAATACGGCAACTCCGACTTCGACGTGCGCCACCGCTTCGTTTTCAGCTATGTCTACGAGCTGCCGTTCGGCCGCGGCCGCAGGTTTGCCGGAGACGCTTCCGGCTTCGTCAACCAGGTTATTGGCAACTGGCAAATGGCTGGTGTCTTTTCCGCCGCCACCGGCAACTACTACACCGCTACTGACACGGTTTCGGTCTCCAATTCCGATTGCGGCGGTACGGTCGGCTACTATTGCTCACGCCCTACCCTGGTCGGCAATCCCAACGCTACGCCCTGCGTCCCGGGTACGCTGTTCAACACCTGTGCGTTTGAGCACAACACGGTCCTGGGAACCTTCGGTGACGCCGGACGCAACATCATCCAGGGTCCGGGATACAAAACCTGGGACACTTCTCTGGTCAAACAGTTTCCCATCAGCGAACAAAAGCATTTCGAATTCCGGGCAGAATTCTTCAACGTGCTCAACCACGTGAATTATTTGTTTGGACAGTTTGGCGCGATCAGCGCCGAACCCACGCCTCTGGAACTGAATCCGACGAGCCCCCAGAGCGGATTCGGGTTCCCCCTGGCAGCGCGCGCGCCGCGGCAGATCCAGTTCGCGTTAAAGTTTTATTTCTAGAACTCGCGAGACCGGTCAAAGCCCTGGCAGCTCTTCCCCGGCAGGGGCTGGCGACTCCCCGCCCGAAAAATGGTATGCTTTCTGCGAATCTCCCTTATTTGAATATTGCAGCACAAACAGCTTGGCCAAAGCCGGCTGGCAATTTCTAAGACAGAAGGATGACTTTCTTATGATGAGGAATCAGCGAGGCAGTGCCGCGGTTCAGATCGTGTGGGCAGTTGCGGGGATCGTCGTGATTGTCGCCGCTTTTATGTTTGTCAGAAACACCAGTCCTGGTTCGCCTGTGACTTTCTCCACGCCCTATCAGGCCGTCCTGCTGACCAACGGCTCGGCCTACTTCGGCAAACTGGAAGGCTACGGAACGCCTCGGCCCGTCCTGAACGAGGTTTATTACATCGTCACTCAGACCAATCCCGAGACCAAGCAAACCAGCAACGTGCTGGTCAAGCGCGGCAAGGAACTGCACGAGCCTGACCGCATGTATCTCAACCCCAATCAGATTTTGTGTGTCGAGCCGGTGGGCGAGAAATCAAAGGTGGCCCAACTGATCGCCCAGCAGGCAGGGCACTAGGGGCCGGATTCAAGGTTAGCGAAAGAGCGCGGAGAGGGCTCGAAAGAACTCTGCTGGCGTGGCGATACGCAGCGAGGTTCTCTGTGCAACGGCCTTGGTGAAGTGTTTGGTGTTGTGGGTCAGCAGCCAGTCGGGTTTGCTGGCTATGGCCGACAATAGCACCGGGACATCCGCTGCATGCCGGATCAGGTGTTGGCTAGAACTTATTAAGTTGGTTTCCGGATAGGGAACTGGTTCAGGGTTCGTTAACTCGACAAGCCGGCGATAGGTTTCAAGTAGTTCATCGGCATCGCGCGAGGGCACTCGTTCCGCGTAAAGGAACAAACTCTTTCGCACTTCATCGCGAACCGCGTCGGCCAACACCAACTTGCAGATCTTCGCTGCGCACAACGACAACGCAGCCTTGTCCAGTCCCCAAGGAGAGAGGATTCCGCCTGTCAGGACATTCGAGTCCAGAAACAGCCGGATTCTCCTCTGGCTTGTCACTTGCCGCGACGATTAACAGCACGACGCCGGGAGTTGCGCGCAGGCTTCTTGCCGTAGTGCTGGGCGTAAACTAGCTCGCGAGCCTTCGGAAGCGTCGCGAGCACATCCTCCGCAGTTACGCCGGCTTTCGTCAGGATCGAACTGATCTTCAGGCACAAGCGCTCGAAGCGCCGCTGTTCCGGCACAAGGATGAGGCCATCGCCGAGACGCAAGACGGCGAATGGCGCGCCATTTCCCAGCCCAAGATCTTCGCGAAATTGTTTGGGAACGGTAAGCTGGCCTTTCTCGCCAATCTTGGTCGTCGCCAGATATTCAAGAGCAGAATCGTTGGTTGCCATATCGGTAGGAAAATCCTACCACACAATCCATTGACACCCAAGCGCGATTAGCGGGATGGGAGTTACTTAAGAACATCAGTCGCAAAGGCGCTTCCTAGTCCCTCTCCCGCATCCGCTCTGCCGCCCGCATCCCCGCGCCCGCCGCCGCAGCAGACTCCGCTGCCTTCATCTTCTGCCAGTCGCCCTCGGCCAGCACCGTGATCGCTTCCAGTTTCTTCTTCTTCAACCCAGGATTGATTATCCCCAACTCCTTCTGCGTCGTCTTCTGGAAGTCATCGATCACGTCTTGCAGTTCATGACCTAGTGATTCGTTCCGCGCCACCTGATAATCGGTGGGCTTGCCGTCGTAACCGGTCACCGCTCCGTAGAGTTGTCCGATATGTTCGCGGATGCGTTCTTCGCCGGTCACCATTCCGCCTTCCTTGGTGGCCACGATCTTCGAGCGCAGCGCGTCACAATCCACGGCCAGTTGGTGCAGTTGCTGGCGCAGAGGATCTTTTTCCCCTATCTTGGCCTCCGCCAGTCTAGCCGTCCGCGCATTGGCCGCATCGCGCACCCCTTCGATCGCCGCCACTCCATACGTCATGTGCTCCAGCAGTTTGTAGACCTTCATCGAGAGATCGAATTGCGCCTTGCGTTCTTCCACCGAGTACTTGGCCCGCGGATCCATCACAACGTTGAGTTGCTCGGTGTAAATCTGATCCCCTTTGGTCAGCTTTACCGTGTAAGCCCCGGGCAGCACGCGTGGTCCCTCCGCCGCCTCAAACAACGCTGTTGCTGCCGGAGCGACAGCCGGCGGCTTCACATGCATTCCCCAGCCTGCCCGGTTCAGCCCGCGATGCTTGCTCCCCGCGACCGTATCCACCAACTTGCCATCCTGATCGAAGATCTCAATCTTCAGGTCGCCGAAGATGTGCCGCCCCTTCTGGTAATACGTGATCTGCGCATCCCCAGGCCGGTTCCGGCCCCGGAAAGTGTCGTCGCCTTCCGGCCAGCCTCCGCCCACGTCAAAATACTGGATCGCTCCCCGCCCCGGAATCAGCGTCGCGTCTTTGGTCATCACCTCCGGCGTGAGCGCGCGCAGCGGCGCAATGTCGTCCACAACCCAGATGCCGCGTCCGTGCGTTGCCAGCACCAGGTCCGATTCCCGCGCCTGCAGCGCAATGTCGTCCACCGGCACCGGCGGGAAGTCCGTTCCCTTGTATTGCGCCCAGCGCTGCCCGCCATCCACCGAAATCCACAGCCCAAACTCCGTCCCCAGGAAAAGTACGTTGGGGTTGACCGTGTCTTCCTTGATCACGTGGGCAAATCCGCGCACGCCGTGCTCCTGCGCCGGAAGCGCCGTCCACGTCTTGCCGTAGTCCGTGGTCTTGTAAACGTACGGCTTCATGTCGCCGAACGTATGCCGGTCAAACGTGGCGTACGCGCTGCCTTCGTCGAAGCGGCTGGCCTCAATGGTCGAGACCCACGAATTCTTGCCCAGCCCGCTGACGTTCCCCACTACATTCGTCCAGGTTTTCGCCCCATCGCGGGTGATCTGCACATTCCCGTCGTCGGTGCCCACCCAGATGATCTGCCCGTTCTTCGGCGACTCCGAAATCGAATAGATCGTGGTGTGCATCTCCGCCTCGGAGTTGTCGATCGTCACTCCGCCCGACTCCTCCTGCTTCTGCTTCTCCGGATCGTTGGTCGTCAAGTCAGGAGAGATGCGGTCCCAGGATTGCCCATGATCGCGCGAACGAAAAAGAAACTGCGCTCCGATATAAATCGTCCCTTTCTCGTTGGGACTCATGTGAATCGGCGTATTCCAGTTGAAGCGCAGCTTCCCCTCGCCATAATTCGGCCAGGGATGGATGTCGCGACCCTCGTGCGTATAGCGATTGACCCGCCCAATGTAGCCACCCTGCGCTTCGGCGTAGAGATAATCCGGATCGGAGGTGTCCTCGAACATCCAGAAGCCATCGCCGCCGAACATGTTTTCCCAGCGCGAGTTGGTCACGCCCCCCGGATACGACGAATCGCCCACCCACGAACTGTTGTCCTGCAATCCGCCATAGACGCGATACGGGTCCGCATTGTCCGTGCTCACGTGATAAAACTGCGAAACCGGCAGGTTCATCTGGTGCATCCAGCGATTGCCGCCGTCCTCGCTGCGCCACAATCCGCCATCGTCGCTGGTAATCACGAAGTTCGGATTCTTGGGATTGATCCACACATCGTGGAAGTCGCCATGCGCCCCGCCCGAAACGAAATTGAAGGTCTTGCCTCCATCGTTGCTCAGCAGCAGCGGCCCATCCGGTTTGAAAATCTTGTTTTCATCCTTGGGATCGACAATCAGATTGCCGAAATAGAATGGACGCCACACCATGAAATTGCTGGCATCCAGCTTGGTCCAGTTCGCTCCGGCATCGTCAGAGCGGTACAGTCCTCTTCCTTTTTCCGCTTCAATGTTGGCGTACACCACCTGCGGCTTCGACGGCGCCACCTGCACCGCGATGCGTCCATAAGGTTTCGGCGGAAGCCCCTTGGCATTCTTTTCGTTGACTTCACTCCAGTGCGCGCCGCCATCGGTCGACTTGAACAGCCCGCTGCCCGGCCCTCCCGAGCGGAACGTCCAGCCCTGCCGCCGGAAGTCCCACATCGCCGCATACACGGTTTTCGGTTCCTGCTTGCTGCGCGCAATCATGGCGCAGCCGCTCGAACCATTCGCGCCCGCCAGAACTTTCTTCCACGTCTTGCCGCCGTCCGCGGTCTGGTAAACGCCCCGCTCGTCGCTGTCATCCCACAAATGTCCCAGGGCGCAGACCAGCACGTCGTTGCCGTCGCCCGGATTGATCAGAATCTTGGCGATGTGTTCGCTGTCCTTCAGGCCAACGTTGGCCCAGTTCTCGCCGCCGTCCGTCGACTTGTACACGCCGTCGCCTACCGACACGCTGTTGCGCACCCAGGCTTCGCCCGTGCCCACCCAGACGATCTTCGAATTCGACGGATCAATGGCCACCGCGCCGATCGACTGTACATCTTCCCGGTCGAACACGGGCTTGTAGGTCGTACCGCCATTCACTGACTTCCACACTCCGCCGCTCGCGGCCCCGGCGAACACCGTGGTGCGTCCGTCTTCCTCTACCCCATCCACCGCGGCAACCCGCCCGCTCATGGTCGCCGACCCAATATTTCGCGCCGGCAATCCCGAAACCGTTGCCGAATCGAAACGGTACGCAGCTTGCGCCCCTGCCGGCAACGTTGCGCACAGCAGGGCTCCGGCGAACAACCCAATCACTCCCCAGCAATTGCGAGCGGATGCTTTCATGTGTACCAGTCCTTTTCCAGTAAATGATTTTCGTACCGCCGCCGTCCTCGGCGGCTGTCGTGGCGGCGTCTCGCCGCCACTGTCGGCGGCCACCACGAACCAAACCAAATCAGTGAACTCCGACCAACCCAGACTTCTTCTCCTCAGTCCTCAGCGAAGCCGGCACAGCAAAGTCAGATTCTTGAAACGGTACATTCACTTCAATCTTTTCAATCGTGGTTACCTGGGCGCCCGGATTGCTTCTGGAGCCTTCCGAGATCGAGAAAGGATACATGACTCCGTCCACCGGCTTGTACGACCCCAGGTCGACCACCCGCTCTCTCACCGAGCCCCGGATAAACTGCTGAATCTCCTTGCGGATTTCAAGATAGGTGTCGGGATCGAGATAGTAGTAAACGATGTCACCGTTTTTCATCGTGACTCTGAGCCGCAGTGCGTCATCACCGTCCACCTCGGCGTGTCCAAGATATTCGATCGTGTTGCCTTTCTCGGCGTAATCGACGAGGGGACCATCAAAATCGGCGGCCAGAAGCAAGTCCCGCAGGTTATCCTCGCCCATCAACTCGGGATCCTTGCGTCCGCCAAAAGGCTGAGTCCGCCAGCCCACGGAACCGTCATACGCCTGCACCGCGGTCATACCCTGAAGAGTGAGGTTGTTGCGGACCAAATTTGGGCGCATGTTCATTTGTTTGAAGACCGCGACCGATCGGCGTCTGCCACCGCCTTTGAGCTTGCCTGTCGTAAGCCGCGTGTTGGCCGACTTGATCTTGTCGAGCCCACCTTTAGCCTGGATATTCTTGTTGACCAGCTCTTCCGCAGTTTGAGGGCACGCGAACACACTGAGGCAGGTGATTGCAACCAGAACATCGCCGCATGACGCATGGGAACTCCTGTTTCCACAGCGAATCAGTGAATCCCGACCAACCCAGACTTCTTTTCCTCTGTCTTCAACGAGGCTGGCACCGCAAAATCCGCCAGATCGATGGGCACATTCACTTCCATCTTCAGCACCGTCACGGTTTGCTCATCGGGATGGTTCTTCGGTCCCTGCGAAATCGAGAACGGATACATCACCCCCGCTACCGGCTTGTAGGACCCCAGCCCCATCACCCGATCTCTTACCGAGCCCCGGATAAACTGCTGAATCTCACGCCGAATCTCAATAAAGGTATCGGGATCGAGATAGCTATAAATAATGTCGCCGTTCTTCAGCGTCACTTTCAGCCGCAACGCGTCGTCGCCATCCACCACGTCGTGCCCCAAGTATTCGACTGTGCTGCCTTTCTCTTTGTAATCCACCAGCGGCCCGTCGAAGTCGGCGTCCAACAGCAGGTCGCGCAGGTCGTCCTCGCCCAGCAACTCCGGATCCTTCTTCCCGCCAAAGGGCTGGATCTGCCAGCCCGCCGTGCCGTCATAAGCCAGCACCTGGGTCATCCCCTGTAGTGTGAACGTCTCCCGGATCAGGTTCGGCCGCACATTTTCCTGGCCCACGGACGCGCTAAAGCCGCCACCACCCTCGAACTTGCCCTTGATCCGCATGTTCTTGATGGCCTTCATCTTCTCCATCCCGCCTCTAGCCTCGATGTTCTTGGCAATCAGTTCGTCCGCGGTTTGGGAACACGAAAAGACACTGAAGCAGCAGACAGCCAGCAGCACAGCCACGGCGTGACGCATCGAGCAACTCCTGTTGATAAGGGACTTGAAAACTCGGGAAGCAAGAAACAGTACTCTACTCGGTAGTAGACGCATCTTTCAAGTTTCGGTGAGCAGCGGTGCTGTCTTAAATAAGACACTACCTGAGCAGCGGTAGTGGCTTAATCACTGTGAGGACACCACCTGAGCAGGGCAGGGGGTAGCGGGCCGCAATGTTCCCACTGGAATGTTCAGGAGGTATATTCCGGTCCAGGCGGGGCTCAACAGCGCGCGGACGGACCCACAGATGCGTAATATACGATTGGATCGCATATTTTGCATCAGGGAGTCGAGGTCCCACCCTGTTCTGCAAAAAGCGCAGAGACGAGGACGGGCATCCCGCTTATCAAAGATGCAATAGTCCCACCCCTCAGTGCGTGAACGAGAAGTTCAACCCGGTCGTCAGGACGACATCATTCTGCCTCGCTCCCGGCGGCGGGTTCGACACGTAGACGTCGCTGAACGCGTTCTGCCAGCCCAGCCATTTGCTGATCTTCGTTACCAGCCCCAGGTCAAACGTTCCCCGGTAGTTGCCCGTTTGCGTCAGGTCCGGATAGAAATAAAGCTTCTGCGTGACCACCGTGCTCTTGCCCAGCTTGTGCGTCAATTCCTCGCCCAGCGTGAGCCCACCGAAATTGTGCACCACCTTGACGGTAGCAGTCGTTGGCGGAGTCGTCGTAGCGTTCGTCACCACCGTCTCCGTATAATTTTCATCCGTGAAGTTGCCGCCGGCCAGGAAGTCCAAAGTGGTCCGGTCGCTTTTGGTGGCGTGATATCCCAAACCCACGCTGCCCACCGAGCGCAGATTCAAATCCTGCAACGCATTGCTGGTGAAATCAGCGCCCACAAACTCAAACATCCGCGGATTGATATTGCGGTCGTAGCGAATTCCGCCCGCTTCAGTATTGGCCGTGGTACTGGGCGTGGCCAGTTGGTTCGTCCCATACACCGCATTCGTGTACAGGCTGAGCTTGTCGGTTTTGGTGGCACGCGCAGCGGTGAACGCCAGCGATAGGTTCTCCGTCTGGCTGTTGCCGCGGGTCAGCGAAAAGCCCACGTTCGCCCCGCCATTCCAACCCTCCAGCAGGCCGGGATGCAGCGCCTTCTCATAGGCAAGCTGGTCGGCGTCGTTGCGGATTGCCACCACACTCTCCCTCGGCGCCTCCACCGGAGCCCCGCTCTTGGTCGCGACCTCGATTTTTCCGTCGTTGGTCGTGATCGGTCCCACGACGGTCTGGCCATCTTTCAAAGCCACGTGCAGCGGCTTGTCGGTCGTAATCTGCGTGATCGCCGCAAACTGCACCGTCACGTCTCCCGCGAACTCGGTGTGCAGCACCAGCGTCTTCCCGTCGGACTTCACGATCGTGCCCGTCAGATGATCGCCATTCTTCAACGTGACCTGATCGGCGAAAGCTGCCGACGCCAGTCCTAAGAACACGATAAGAGAAACAAACTTGATTTTACGCAACACTGCCTACCTCCAGATTTTAGAGTCAGTTGTGCAACTCAAAAGCTATGTCAGGTACCCGGGACTGCCTGGAACGAAACAGGGAACGGCGACGAAGCGGCACTGCGGCAAAGAAAGATGACTGCCCACGGAGAACTCAGTCAGCTCTTGGTGTCCTTGGACTCGGTTTTCTTGCTCGCGTCGGTCGAAGCCGGAGGCGTAGGATTATCCTTCATACCCTCTTTCAGGGCACGAATCCCCTCGCCCAGTCCCTTGCCCAGCTCCGGCAATTTCTTGGGACCGAAAACCAACAGCGCAATGGCAAAAATGATAATCAGGTGCGTTGGTTGAAACAGACCTTCTAACATCGCAACCTCCAAGGAGACACTACTCCCACTCCGTTATACGGTACCGGAGGGGTAAGGGGAAGTCAAACCTCGCCCCGGAATCCAAGCCCTTCCTCAGCCCCAGCCCTTGCTTCCCTGGGATGGAGATGGGAACATCTCTACCCTCGCAGTCTGTCACACAGGGGAGCAGGGTGCGGTGATTAAGATCACGGTGGGTTGTGACAAGCCCGACATCCGGTTCTGGGCCTATTTCAACTACTAAAATCCTACCCATTACTTCCGTGACCTTACCTCCGGCTCCATCCCAGGGCTAATGTGGAATTGGCGGTGCCGGACCATCGGAACCCGCCACCAGCAAGCCAATCCGTCGCCGGAGAGTCCAGTGAAGCGCAAGGGCCTGTCATTTTTTCTGTTTCTAATCGGGGTGGCTCTGGTAAGAGTTGCTTTGGCTCAGTCCAGCGCGGCTTTGCCGGTGAACTCCGCTCAACTGATGGCCTGGCTCGCGGCCGGTGTGCCCAACAATCGTCTGGCCCGCCTCGTCCAAGAACGCGGCATCGCCAGCTTTCCGGGCCAAGAACAGTTCCGCCAACTGGAGTCAGCCGGCGCTGACGCCAATCTGGTCCTCGCTCTAAAGAGGGCCAACTGGAGACCCTCTCCTGACGTTTCTTCCGCCACCGAAATTCCGGCCCTGTTGGTCGAGGCCGCCGCGGATGCCCGCGCACAGCGCTTCCACGAAGCCGAACTCGCACTGCGCCAGGTTTTAAGTTCCGATCCCCAAAACGCCGCGCTGCACTTTGCCTTGGGCACGATGCTCCGCCAGCAAGAACGTTGGGATGATGCTTTCGACGAGATCTCCATCGCCGCTCAGTGGATGCCCGATTTCCCCGAGAATCACAGCAGCCTGGCTTACATCTTCTATCGCCAGGATGATGGCCCGAATGCGATCGCCGAAGCCCGCACTGCCCTCAGCATGGATCCGCAGAATGCCGAGGCTTACCAGATCCTGGGGCTTGCTCTGTACTCCAACGGACAATATGGAGCCGCGGTGCACGCCTTGACGGAGTCTCTCGCCCGCGATTCTGCTAATCCTGATACCTACTACGATTTGGGCATCAGCCTGCACGCCGATGGCAACCTGACCGCCGCCATTGACGCCTATCGCCACGCCATTCATCTGCACCCGGGCTTCTGGCAGGCCCATTCCAATCTGGCGCTGATTTTGCACGAAGAAAACAAACTCGACGAAGCACTTACCGAGTACCGCGAAGCCAAGCGGCTCGCGCCTGAGGAAGCTTCCGTTCGCAACAACCTGGGCAACACTTATTGCGACAAAGGCGATTTCGACGCCGCCATGCGCGAACTGCGCGAGCTTTACCGCGAGCATCCCGAGTGGGAGCAGGGGCACACTTGTCTCGCCCGCGCCTACATGTCAAAGAAGGACTACGGCAGCGCAGTCAACGAGTTGCAACTGGCGGTTCGCCAAAATCCCACCGGTTCCGCCGAACACCGCGTCCTCGGCGAAGCGCTTTTGCTGGATGACAAGCTGGAAGAAGCTGTGCGCGAGTTGCGTCTCGCCGTGGCACTCAATCCCGATTCCGATACCGCTCACCACGTTCTCGGGACGGCGCTGTTCCAGCAGCAGCAACTGCCGGCCGCGGAAAAAGAATTCCGCGAGGCCCTTCGCCTGAACAATTCCTCCGACAATCACTACTCTCTGGCGGCCTGCCTGATGACCATGGACCGCTATGAGGAAGCCTTATCAGAACTGGAGACCGCCACGCGGCTTGATCCCGAGCGCAAGCTCTATCGTGCCCGCCGCGACGAACTCTTGAAACTGATGAAGCAGACAAACTCGCGCTAACGAACGCGCCGGGACAGTGCCCGGCAGTGTACTCCCGGCATTTTTAACCGGGCTGCGGGCTACTTAGACTGGAACACAGGCCTTTGGGGGAGATTGATTATGGACTTGACGCGATCGACGCAAGCCGCAGCCGCGAAACCGGCACAGTCCGTTGTAACAGAGAGCGATGTCCGAAGCGACGTCCGAGGTGATGTCCGGAGTGATGTGCGGAGTGATGTCCGCAGCGATATGCGGAACGCCGTGCGGAACGCGGCCGAGGCGCCGCGCAAGTCTTCCGGCTACGGCATGCCTTGCGCCAACTGCCGCCTCTACTATTCCGCGAGCCTCGACTCGTGTCCGGCCTGCAACAGCCGCGAACGCCTTTCTCCCAGAGTGGTTCCGGCCGCTCCAAAGACGCAGGCCGCAGCCGAACCCCTGCCCGACACCGCCGTCGTCGAACAGGAGAGAGAAGCTTTCTTGAAGGAGTTCAAGTCCCAGCTTTTCGCGGCGCACGCGGAAGTTGCCAACGCGCCTATCGTTTGCACTTTGGGGGAACATCACACACAAGGCGCAGAGGCAGCCTCGATCTGCAAGCCCTGTTACGACCGCCTGCAGGAGCGCGTGGATGTCTGCGAAGCCGCCCTGCACATCGACCTGAAAGACGCGGCGCAGATTATCTATGACGCCGTCTGGGCCGATCCCTCGGATCCCAGCAAGACCTACACCAACGCAGCCAGCGCACTGCTCAACGAGTTGCGCAAGCGCTCCGGAGTATCCAGCCTGCTGGGCCCCTTTCAGCCGCTCGGGAATTGAGCCGCTTGCGCCGCATTCCACGACTTGCAGGAGCGGCCGGAAGAGGGTGAACTCTACTGCGGCTTCACCGCAATCCACTTCCTTCCGGCATATAACTTGTAGCCCGCCCCGTCCTCAACCATCTTCAGCGGCACGGGCCGCTTCAGCTCCGCATCGGTCTGGTAGGGCGCGGTGAGCTTGTCTTCGCTGGCCACGTTCATGACCACGAACTTGTCGGCGCTAAACCCGAAGCCGTATTCTCCCGGCGCCAGCTCCGACCCGGCAATGTTCAGCCTGGACTCGGTGACGAACACGCCCTGATATTTCTGCTGGATCGAAGTGGAGTACCCCGCCGTGTCGACCAGACCGGCGAATGTGACTTTGCCGTCAGCGGTTTGAAATCCCGTCGAGTTCCGCAACTGCGTCTGCGCTTTTTGCCCGCGAAAGAAAAACTCCGCGGGCACTACAGTCTTGAGTTCGTCGCTCGTGAGCAGGTGCTGAGCGGCCTTCTGTGCCAGGCCTGTGGTGAAGAGTAGGGCTACAAGAGTTCCAACCGCCGCTAAACGCATGTGCTTCATGGAGTAGTTGTCCTCGATCAGTATGAGTGTAGAAAGCTCATGGGAAATCTAATCGTTTCCAGCGGCGGGCGCAAATCAGGATGGGCTGGGAGGCAGGCGGGCAGTCATAGGCGGCCAAGTTGTTGATTCGACTATGCGTCGAGGGTGTTGGCTTTGATATATAACCACAAGCTATAGTTAGACGTGCTGTAAGTGCTTGAATCCAAAGAGCCGATTTTCGACCCCGAAGTTAAATCGATTTAACTTGCCCGTGGTGAGGCTCCAGGAAAATTGCCTGCCCGTGGATCGTTTTCGCTTTTTTCCGCGCTCTACGGCCTCCAGATCGCTCCAGCGTGCGGGTGTGCGAAGCGCCGCAAACGCCGGAAGGCCCGTCCGGAAATCGGCCGGCGCCCATCCAGAATGAAATTACTGCAGGCTAAGGCTAGAGAAGCCGAGACTGGAAGAGAATAGGCCAGACTGAGGACGGGAAACCGGAAACTGAGAACCGGAAACTGAGAACTGAGAACTGAGAACTGAGAACTGTTTTATTCTTTGCCCGCAAGATTCGGATAGTCCACGCCTCGCCAGTCGCGTAGGCTGTCCTTATCATGACCTACACAAACATGACTTCCCCAATGACAACAGCCAATGCCATACTCGCAGAGGAATTTCCCAGCGAAATGCCAGCTGCCCAGTCCACCTCGACGAAGTTCGGCGCAGACCAGCGCTGGAGCGCGGTCGTCGCGCGCGACTCCGGCCACGATGGAAAGTTTGTCTTCGCAGTCTCGAGCACCGGAGTCTATTGCAGGCCGTCGTGCCCGGCGCGGCGTCCACGGCGTGAGAACGTGACGTTCTTTTCGCATCCCGAGCAGGCGGAGAAGGCGGGTTTCCGCGCCTGCCTGCGCTGCCGGCCGAGGTCGGTCAGTGTCAGTGGCAATTCGCAATCCGATTCGGCGAAAGCGATCTGCCGCTACATCGAGCAGCACCTCGACGAGCCCATCACGCTCGAGCGCCTGGGCAAAGCATTTCGGCAAAGCCCGTTCCACTTGCAGCGCCGTTTCAAGGCGGCGCTTGGAATTACGCCGCGCGAATACGCCGATTCCTGCCGCCTGCGCCTGCTCAAGCGCAACCTGCAGGCCGGAGACAACGTGACCCGCGCCATGTACGACGCCGGCTACGGATCCAGCAGCCGCCTTTACGAGAAGACGGCGTCGCAACTCGGCATGACGCCTGACAAGTATCGTCGCGGCGCCATTGCTGCGACGGTTCGCTATGCCTGCGCCGATTCGCCGCTGGGACGCATGCTGATCGCGGCCACCGACCGCGGCGTTTGCGCCATCCAGTTCGCGCGTTCGGATGGCGAGTTGATTGAAGGCCTGAAGCGCGAGTTTCCCTTTGCCGTGCGCAAGCCCGACGAAGGTGGCTTGCAAGCCTGGGTCGCAGCCTTGTTCTTGAAGATGAGCGGGAAGGATTTGAATGCCGCGCTGCCGCTGGACATCCGCGCTACGGCATTTCAGCGGCGCGTGTGGACTTATTTGCAGTCGATCCCGTTCGGCGCAACGCGGTCTTACGGTCAGGTGGCGAAAGCGATTGGCCAGCCCACTGCCAGCCGGGCCGTGGCGCGAGCGTGCGCGACGAATCCCGTTCCGGTGGCGATCCCGTGCCATCGCGTGGTGCGTGAAGATGGCAACATCAGCGGCTATCGCTGGGGCGTAGAGCGGAAGAAAGCGCTGTTGGAGATGGAGGAGAGGGGAGTGTAAGTGGGTTACGTTGGCCGCGCCTTGCCCACTTCTCGCAAAGAAAGCGAGAAATGGGGCACCCAGCAAGTCAGAACAGCAGCCACGTGCCGCCAAACATAGCCCCAACATATTTTCGCTGTCGCTTTGCAACGGGAGCTGCAAGAGTAAGTGTGCGCTGTTAAACTCGTCGGCGCGGATTTCAACCAGCGATTCCAGGATTCCTAGTCCATGCAATCTCACTTCTGGGGGTAGCCATCTCCTTCCTGCGGGGAAGGCTTAGAGTCCTCAATGGATTCAGTTGCACGTTTTGCCTCCGCGGCGTCGGCAGCCACCCTCTGCACTTCTTGTCGTAATTCCTTAACCTCTTTTTCAAGCTGCCTAAAGACCTTATCTATGGCGAGCTGAACCATTTTCTTCCCCGCCGCGCCCGCGATAAAGCTGATGCTCATGAGCCAAAGCAGCGAGTCCGAATCTCCAGATTCGGGGAACTTTAACGCACGCTCGGTTACGAATATAACCGCGATCGCGCCGCCCATCCCGGAAACGACGGCACGCAGGATCCCGGGCCTAAACTCTGCGCGTCCATGATATTCGGCGAGCATGAATGTGTCCCCGTCGAACAGTCCAGCGAATATGCCACCGAAGGCTCCGAAAATCGGACCTGCCCAATACATCTCGGGAAGGCCCAAAGTGAAAGTCATAAACCTCATGACCAGCCAGACGCACAGGACTATAGCACCCAGACCGATCAGCGTGAGGAGGGTCGGGTAAGTGTCGCGAACGTAGTGCGGGTAGTGCCGCCGGGCGGCGGCGTAGGCGACAATTCCCCAAACGACGGCGGCCAAGCCGGCAATTACGGAGAGAATTGGGAGAATGTAGCACCAGCATATGGGAGAGCGAAGCGGTGCTTCGTACCAAAAGGGCGTCGCCGAAACGGAGACATTAGATGCGGTTTTTTGCACGCGCACCAGCAAAAACCCGCGCGCCGTTTCGGGCTTGTCGGTTTGAAATTTGATGGCCAGCGGCGGCGCCACCCAGGTTTTTTCGGACTCAGTCTGGTCCTGAGTGTCTTTAGAAGCCAAGCCGGGCCTTGCGTACACCAGCCGGTCCGAGCTGTGAAAATGACCGGCGAAGATGGCGGTGACGTTTGCTGATCCGGCAACCGCCCGCCATGTAGCCCGGGTAGCAGCCTCCACGTCCCAGGAATTTTCGCGGTTGAAGGGGTCTATCAGGTCAGGAATATGGGTGAAGATCAGGAAAGAGTCGCCCCGGTCCGCCTTGGTGAGCGAGTCAAGCGCCGCCTTCATCTGCGCCGAGGAAGCATCCCATTTTCTCCGCTGCTTGGCCTGCCCATAGGTGGTTGATTTCTCCTTATCGTCGACCCCCTTGAAAGGCGCAGTGTTCAGACCAACCAGCCGGAATCCGTTGGCTCGCGGGGCGGAGGACTGATCCAGAAGATCGACGATTCGCGCACGGCCGGTGGGCATGGCTGCGGCCAGCGCCTGCACGAACTCGGTGTAGCGCGACATATCGCAAGGGTCTTCGCCGACCAAGTCGTTATTGCCGGGCAACACATAGATGGTGCGGACGGGGAGATGGCTGAATTCGCCAGCCACTTCGTTGGCTGCGTCCTTCAGCGAAACGAAATCGGGCCATCCTTTTTTTCTGTACTCGTCGAACTTCTTTATTTCCGGGTCATCCTTATCTAAACACAGGCTCTCTTTGATCGATCGCCGAACGAACTCCAGTCCGAAATCGCCTGTGAACACAACAAAGTCGATAGGCTGGCCCCGGTCGGTTAGTTCCCTGATCCGCTCGACCGCCCAGTGCAGCGCATGGCGGTTGTCTTGCTGGTCCTGCTCATACTCGGAGCGGCTATCGCGCCTTTTGCCTTCGTCGAACAGGTGGATGTCGGTTATTTGCGCGAAAGTTAAAGCATCGGAAGCGGGACTAGCAGTTGTCGTGGGAGCAGCGGATGACTGCGGGGCCTCAGATTCTGCCGACCTTAGCTGTTGCGGCCTCGCGGGGACTGAAAGAAGAACCGCGAGTGTGATTGCAAAGAAAAAAGATGCCGTTCGCATTCCCAGCGGCCGACAATACTGCCGCCAGTTTGATTTTTGTGGCGTAACTACAATTGGGGCTTTCAGAAGATACTTACCCCCGCTTAACTGCTACTTTAGTAACCGAGGCAGGATCGGTTGTCTAATTTAGCATTCCGAACTTATTCGCGCAATCACCCGGTCGTGCATTGTAAATGCAAAACGGACTTTGCCCTGAGAATCGTTTCAACGCAATGCGCTTTTCTCTTGTCGTACGAGCAACCAGTTCAGCAGGGCGAGGCCGGCAGTTGCTATCAAGATCATCGACTGGCCGAAATCCACGCGCGTCACCAGAACCACGCACAGGATCAGGCCCAGTACGGAGAAGAAATTTCCGGCGGGCAGGTGGAACATTGCATTTGCACCTTCCGGCTGCTTGCGGCGCAGGATGGGTAAGGCGGCGCAGCCTACGCCGTAGTAAAGAAGCCTCGCTACGGCGGAGAGGGTTACGTTCCATTTGAAGTCGCCGATCAGCGCTAATCCCCAGACCAAGGCCGCAAAGACGAGGATCGAGACATAGGGCGTGTGAAAGCGGCGATGGACGGCGGCGAAGGCTTTGGGGAGGTCTCCTTGCTCGGCCAGGGCGAAGGGGACGCGGGGCATGGCGAGAATCTTCGCGCTTAGGTAGCCGTAGAAGGAGATGAGGGCACCGACGGCTACCAGAGCGGCGCCTATGGGACCGACCGCTAGGCGCGCCACGTCGGCCAGGGGGCGCTGGCTGTGGGCGGCGTCGGGCAGGACTCCGACGACCACCCACTGGATGAGCGCGTAGATCACAGTGCAGGCCGCGAGAGCCACGAAGAGCGCAAAGGGAGCGTCGCGGCGGGGATTTTTCGCTTCGCTCATGGGCGCGAGCGCGGTCTCCCATCCTCCGTAGGCGAAAGCCAGGAGCAGCATGGCTTTCAGCCACTGGCCGGCGCCGGGGGATGCGATGGATGCACTCGCAACCTGCCAGTGGTGGTGTTGAAGTACGAACAGACCTAGAATGATCGCGGCAAAAAGCGGCACCAGCTTGGCGGCCGTAAACAGATTGCTGACCTGCGCTCCGGCGCGCACGCCGCGAATGTTGATCAAGGTGAGCAAGCCTACCAGCACGGTGAGAATGATGGCGCGGGGCAGAGGATCTTTGGCGTGCGGAAAAAACTCGCCCAGGTAAATCACGAAAAGGTTGGCGTTGGCGGCGGGCGCGGGCCCTTGTCCCAGCCAGAGCATCCAGGCGGTTTGAATGCCCATGAGGCGTCCGAAGGCGGCGCGGGCGTAGAGATAGGGGCCGCCGGCGTCTTGAAAGCGCGAGGCAACCTCGGCGAAGCAGGCGATGATCACGCTCATGCCCACACCGGCCGCAAGCACGGCGTAAGGGCTGAAATTGCCGATGAGGCCCGCCACCGTGGAAGGAAGCCCGAAGACGCCGCTGCCGATGATGGAGTTCACGACCAGCGCGACCAGGCTCCAGCGGCCAATGGCGCGGATCAGGTCGCGGCGAGGCGGGTTTGTCGCGGCGGAGGGCATCGCGCGTTTGTATCACAAATGGACGAACGCGGGCGAGGTCTGGGGACCGGGCGCAGCCCTTCGCGCAGGCTTAGACAGCCGAGGCGGCTGTCTGTACATGGTCCGAATGAAATCCGGACGGGACTGGTGACTTTGGAGCAGACGGCGAGTGCACTGTTGGCGACGGCGCAGAATTCGAGCCAGTGAATTAGGAACTGCGATCGCGCCCCAGGTGCGTTCGTAAGCACGTGAAAAGCCTTGCCAGTGGCGGAGTTTGGCGGCATCGAACTCCGGGCATGAGTCACCCTACCAAAGTAATCGATTGAATTACCAAAGCGCATGATCGTGGGACATCTATCCGCTGGGCTCTGCCGATGAGATGTTGAAGGACGCTGAACATCAACAGCGACCATGGGGAACGACAGTCAGATGGACGATCTTCACACACGGATGGTGCGAGTTACCGAAGATCTGCGCGCGATTCAGCGCGAGCTGAACTACGCCGCCATGCAGGCGCCCAGCGACCCCGAACTGATGGAGGCGTTGAGCGCGCTGCCCGAGACCGAAGCCATCCAGGTGCTGACCAAGTCGCTCGACCAGATGCGCCACTTCCTGTGGTTCTACACCCAGGTAATGAGCAACGATCCCGAACTGGGCGACAAGCTGCGGCAGTCGAATGCATCACACGCGGTTGAAGACGGCA
This sequence comes from uncultured Acidobacteriaceae bacterium, assembly GCA_963842095.1. GTDB lineage: Bacteria > Acidobacteriota > Terriglobia > Terriglobales > Acidobacteriaceae > Sulfotelmatobacter. Next base: position 985,014 of record CAWJEY010000013.1, on the reverse strand, counting down.
AGATGGACACGTCTTTCCTCGACAAGCTCACGCGGGCTGATGAGGCGGTGCTGTTGCGCTACCTGGCGGACGCGAAAGACCGCAAGCCGAATTAAGTCAATTTCGCCACGGATTCACACGGATTACCACGGATAAAGCAAAGAGAGTTTTTCAAGATCTGATCCGTGTTGATCGGTGGAAATCCGTGGCTAAGTAGCCGCCCGCCCTCGAACGAACGTCTTGCGTACTTCTCCTGCTGGACTTAGGACTACTAGATTCGCTTCCGCGCCGGGAACCAGTTGTCCTTGGGGCAAACCCGCAGCCCGGGCTGGATTCAGGGTGGCGGCGCGCACTGCGTCCTGCAGGCTCCAGCCGGCGAATTGAGTCACGTTGCGCACGGCGCGATCCATGGTCAGGACGCTGCCGGCGAGTTTTCCCCCCGCCGTGCATTTGCCATCTTTGACTTCAACCTGGATCGGGCCGAGTTGGTAGGTGCCGTCCGGCATGCCGGCCGCAGCCATGGCGTCCGTGATGAGCACCGCGCGGTCGGTGCCTTTCGCTTGCAGGAAAAGCTGTACGACTTCGGGCGCGACGTGGATTCCATCGACAATGATATCGGCACTTATCCGGCTGTCGGTGAGCACTTCGGCGAGGATGCCGGGATCGCGATGGTCCAGCGGGCGCATGGCGTTGAAGGTGTGGGTCGCATGGCGGGCGCCGGCCCGGACTCCGGCGCGGGCAGCTTCCAACACGGCGTCAGAGTGGCCGATGCTGACCAGAACTTTGCGCCGCGCCGCTTCCGCGATTACTTCGAGCGCTCCGGGAAGTTCCGGGGCGATGGTCATCATGCGCACGTGCCCGCGCGCGGCCTGCCAGAGGCGGTCAAAGATTGCGAGCGTGGGCGCGACGAGGTATTCCGGGGGATGGACGCCGCGGCGCTTGTGACTGAGAAACGGGCCTTCCAGATGGATGCCAAGCGGCTGCGCCTGCACCGAGCCGCCGTTGCCGGCGTGGGAAACCGGGGCCGCTTCGATGGCGTTGGCCAGCCGGTCCAAAGCAGCGCATGTCTGATCGAGCGGCGCGGCGACTGTGGTAGGGAAGTAGCCGGTGACGCCATGCTGGGTGAGGAATTGGTTTAGATGCGGCAGTTCGGCGGGCGCGGCCCGCATGACATCGAGGCCGGCGCCGCCGTGCATGTGGATGTCGACGAAGCCGGGGGCCAGGATGGCGTCGGGAAGGCCTTCGTTCGCAAGATCGACAAGCGTCGCGTTCTTCGGGATTTCCTTTTGTGCGCGCGAGGAAACGGCGGAGATGAGGCCGTCCTCAATAAACAGGAGCGGGTTCTGTATCTCTTCCTGCGGTGTGTAGAGACGATTGGCGCGGAGTACGATCATAGTGCGTCGGAGCCGTGTGTTCGATCCGAGTGCGTCCTCAGTGTAGCGCGAAAAGGTATGAGGCAAGCGGGAGAGAATCAGCCGAAGCAGCGATGTTATAATGTGGGTGCGTATCGAGAAGTAAAGCGTGCGGGTGGATGGCCTTCCTTGTAGCCGCCCGCATCATCGTCGGGGAGTGGCTCAGCCTGGTAGAGCACCTGGTTCGGGACCAGGGGGTCGGAGGTTCAAATCCTCTCTCCCCGACCAATATTTTCAAGCCCATCAACAGCGCTTCCGGTTTTTCCTCTACCGCCCTGTCGACGATTCTGTAGACTTACGAAGCACTCACAAGCGGACGAAGCGCGGATTTTCAGCCGCCTGCCGATGAATGTGCGGTCAGTTTTGAATTCCGAAGCGTGAGGAAGAAACGATGCCGGATTCGAGCTTGAGCCAATTGCCAGTTGCGCTTGAGATTGGTAAGGAATACCCGCCGCCCGGAGAAGACGCCGTGGTTCAGCAACTGCGGGAGTGGCAATTGAAGATGCAGAGCGTCCGCGGACCGGGCTTGCGCGGAGAACATCCCAAGCAGCACGGCGGCGTGTGGGCAAGGTTCAGAATCGAAAAAGATATTCCGAACGGATTTCGCGTTGGCATCTTCAAAGAGCCGGGCACCTATACTTCGATCATTCGGTACTCGAACGGGCGCGCGTTCGACGATCAATTGCCGGATGTGCGCGGGATGGCGGTGAAAGTTTTCGTCCCAAAAGCTTTCGTCCCAGGCGAAGGGAACGGACCGGATGTGTTTCAGCAAGACTTCATACTTGCCGACCATCCTGTTTTTTTTGCGCGCAACGTTCAGCACCTGCTTGATTTTATGGTGGCAACAGCTGCCGGCACACTGGTGAGCCAGCTGGAGATGACAACGTTTCCGAAGCTTGCGGGCTTCATCAGCCTGGCCCGGTCGAGTCCGTTGCGCCTGACTTATTGGAGTCAGACGCCTTACAGGCTGGGGGAAGGGGCGGTAAAGTATGTGGCCTATCCTTCCCAGGAAGAAGAGGGCGCGGCGATCGAGTTGAGCCAGTCGCCTGACGCTCTGCGGGAGGCGATGATCGAGCAGTTGAGTTTTCGCAAGATCGGCGCGCACTTCGACTTCTGTGTCACTCCGCAATGCGATGCCGCAGCCATGCCCGTGGAAGACCCCACGGTGGAATGGACGTCTCCGCCGTGCAAGCTGGCGACGGTTTCAATTTACCCGCAAAAGTTCGACTCCCTGGAACAGATGAGTTTTGTGGAGAACCTCACGTGGAGTCCGTGGCATAGTCTGCCCGAGCACGCTCCCCTGGGCGGTATTAACCGCGCGCGCCGGGGCGTCTATCCGGACAGTCAACAGTTGCGGCACAAAACTACCGGCGCAAAACCCTATGTGCCGACCGGGCGCGAGTCATTTTGAGCCCGCGTTCTGAGTCCCGCGTTCTGAGTCCCGCATTCTGAGTCCAATTTGGGCGGACGGTCGAGTTTCCGCCTCCAGGATTAGTACCCATTAGTACGGACCTTGGGTACTCGTTGAACCGGCCATAGTACTTCGCTAATTGTTCTCTCCAGTACCGCACCCTTCCTGGCGATGGAATCCTGCATAGACCTCTTTTGAACCTTGTGCTTACAGGGTGTTCAACCTATGCTCGCGCTGGGGATTGCTTTGTGAAACGCGTCCGTGTGTTGGTGGCAAATCATCCGCGCCTGATGCGGGAACTGGTGATGGCAACGATTGCCGACCAGCCCGATATTGAGGTTGTGGGTGAGGTGCAGAACGAGAACGACCTGGCGGACATTGTCGAACAAGTGCAGCCGGATGTGCTGATCATTGCCATGGACGAACCGGAGAAGCGGCTGGGCCAGTGTGGGTTCCTTCTGGGGCGGCATCCTGGGATGAAGATTCTGGCCCTGGCACCGGAGCAGAACCGGGGACTCTTCTATTGGGCGGTGGTCGATATTCGAACCAAAGCGCTCGAGAGTTCCGAGGCGGGAATCTTGAATGCCGTGCGGGAGCGTCCGGTGTTGGTGGGTGCGGCGCAGAATTGAAATTGAAGCGCGCGGCTGGCTGCGTAATTCCCAGTTAGAGTTTGAAACAAAAGGGTTTAGGTCATAAGGCTCCCGTAGCTGAGGGGGCGAAGCTGCAACCAACGGTCTTGTCTGAGGATCTTCCAATGAACCCGCATCCAGGGCGGATGACTGTACCGATGGACGAGTCGATGACTGGGTTGACGACCGACGCTACGGCCGGCTTGCCGGCGCAGGAGTCGCGCCTTCACTGGTACGCGCTCTATACCTGTCCTCGGCACGAGAAGTGCGTAGCGCAACAAATCGAGCAGCGCTCCATTTCCTGTTTTCTGCCACTCTACCGTTCTGTGCGCCGCTGGAAAGATCGCCGCAAGGAACTGGAACTGGCTCTGTTTCCCGGCTACGTATTTGTGCGGCTCGCTCTCGAGGACAGGTTTCGCGTGTTGCAACTGCCGAGCGCCGTACGCCTGGTGAGCTTCCAGGGCCAGCCCGCGGTTTTGCCGGAAGCCGAAATTGAAGCTCTGCGGCAAAGGCTGTCCCGCGGCGTGTGCGTGGAGCCCCATCCTTACCTGCGGGTGGGCCGCCGGGTACGGGTGTGCGGCGGCCCGATGCAGGGCCTGGAAGGCATCATCGTCCGCCGGAAAGAACGCTGCCGCGTGATTTTTTCTCTGGACCTGATTATGCGCTCGGTAGCCGTGGAAGTGGACGAAAGCGACGTGGAGCCGGTTACGGAAGCGAAACATCGCAATTGAAAGTTCCGATAACCCCTTCGCATAAACAATTCCTGGCCAGACTGGATCAGATCACATGCGACCACTCCAATGCGTTTCGCCTTCCATCTTTCCACATTGGCAAAAATGTGCGGCCACCTTCGCCCTCGGCATTCTGCTATTGGCCGGCGCGGCGCAGGAAAAGGTCTACGCCCAGGAGCCGATGGTTTCGCTTTCCGCCGGCACCATCATCGAAATTCTGCGCCGCGAACCGGGTTTGCTGCTCGAGGTGAAAAGGCTGCTGGTGCGCAAGGCCTACGAGCAGGGGCGGCTGCTCGATCCCGCCGATCTTAGCGACGATGCGCTGTTCCGGTTGCTGAGGGAAGACGACAACGTCCGCGTGTTGGCGACCGAGGAGGTCGAGAAGCGCGAATACGTGCGCCCCAAGCCCACGCGGCAGGAGATGGAAAAAGACCGGATCGAGCGGGTGCCGGGAGGGCAGGTTGCGAACGCTTCCGGCGCTGCTGCGGTTCCGCTGCCGCAGAGCGAAGAAGAAAAATATTGGGCCCGGCACGAACAACCGGAAGCGCAGGAAAAAACGGTGGCGTCGCCGGACTCTCGCGTGAACGATGGATTCTCAAAAGATGGATTCACCGAGCCGGAGACGGCCGCGCCTCCATCCGGCACATCACCGGTGCAACCTGCGACTCCCGCTCCCGACTATCGCCGGCGGCAGAGCCTGGCCGGAGCGCAACTTCAAGACCGCAACTCTTACGAGGGAGCGCCGCCGGAGGCGGGCTCACTGCCGCGCATCAGCCCGGAAGGCATGCCCGGACTGCTGAGTGCCAGTCTGGACGAATCAGGCTCGTCGGGACAGAGCTTGAGCGCAAGGGATGCGCTCTCGGGTCCGCCGCCTTACTCCGCTTCATCTTCGGCTTCGCGTTTCAGGTCAGACTCGCAGAGGCAGCCCTATGCTTTCTCTCCGTCGGCGGCCGGTGCCGGATTCAGCCCTTGGAACTCCCGGCCCGATACCCGGTTGCCGCAGCCCAGGTCTCAGCCGGACGGGTCTCAACTGGACGAGGACCATCCCGTGATCCGCCGCCGGGTGAATCCCTACGCCGAAGTGCCCTCGCTCTACGATCTGTATACGCAAATCTCGCGGCGTCCGCCCGTGCTGGCCCGTTTTGGCGAAGACATATTCCGCAACGGCACCGGCAACTTCGACGAATTGCCGATGGACCTGCCGGTTGGGCCGGACTACGTGCTGGGCCCGGGCGACGGTCTGAGCATTGAATTGTGGGGCGGCATCTCCGAACAGTTGCAGCGCGTGGTCGATCGCGAAGGCCGCGTGGCGTTGCCGGAAGCGGGTGCGGTCGAAGTGAACGGGCGCAGCCTGGGGGACGTCCAACAACTGGTGCAAAGCGTGTTGCGCAGCGAGTTTCGCGACGTCCACGCCGACGTTGCTCTGGCCCGCCTGCGTACGGTGCGGGTGTACGTGGTCGGGGACGTGCTGCGGCCGGGCGCCTACGACGTGAGTTCACTGTCGACACCGCTGAACGCTCTCTACCAGGCGGGTGGGCCGACCGCGCGTGGGTCGTTGCGGATTTTGCGCCACTACCGGGGCCAGCAACTGGTCGGGGAAATCGATCTCTACGATCTGCTGCTGCACGGGGTGCGCTCGAAGCTCGAACGCCTGCAGGCCGGCGACACGATTATGGTTCCAACCACGGGCGCGGAGTTGACGGTGGAAGGCATGGTACGCCGTCCCGCGATTTACGAACTGAATCGCGAAAACAATCTGGCCGAAGCTCTCGAACTCGCCGGCGGCGTGCTCAACACCGGCACTCTCCGCCACATTGAAGTGGAACGCGTTGTGGCCCACGAGAGCCGATCACTGCTACGGCTCGATCTTCCGGAGAAAGATCTTCCGGAAAATAATCTGCCTGAAAATAACAATCAGGACGCCGTGACCAGCGCTCTGGAAAATTTCAAGATTCAGGATGGGGACAAGATCCGCATCTCGCCCATCCTGCCCTACAGCGAACAGACCGTCTATCTCGACGGCCATGTGGTCCATCCCGGCAAGCACGCCTACCGTGAAGGCATGCGCGTCACCGATCTCATCCGTTCCTATACTGATCTTTTGCCCGAGCCTGCCGAGCGCCATGCCGAAATCATCCGCCTGGCTCCGCCCGACTTCGCTCCCCAAGTCATTGCGTTCAATCTTGCCGACGCCCTGGCGGGCACAGGGCGGGGCAGTGAATCGAATCCACACCCCCCTCAGGATGTGACGCTCCAGCCCTTCGACACCGTGCGCATCTTCGGGCGCTACGACTTCGAGGATCCGCCGCTGATCACGGTAAGCGGCGAAGTGCGCCATCCCGGAGAACACGTGACCAACGGGGAGACCCGGCTGCGCGATGCCGTCTATCTGGCGGGCGGTGTGACCCGGGATGCCCTGCTGACTGACGCGCAGGTCTTTCGCCGCACCTCCGACGGAAAGCTCAAAGTGCTCAGCGTGAATCTGGAGCGCGCCCTGGCGGGAGATGCTGCGGACAATGTTGCGCTCGAACCCAAGGACCGGGTATTCATTCACCGCAATCTATCGAAGGTCGATCCGCCCACCGTAAAGATCGAAGGCGAGGTGGCGCGTCCGGGAAAGTATCCGCTGGGGGAGGACATGTCGGCCGCCCAACTGGTGCGCCTCGCGGGGGGATTGAAGCGCGGCGCGTTCACCGACGCCGCCGACCTGACGCGTTACACGGTGGAAAACGGCGCGCAGGTGATGGGAGAACACGTCGCGATTCCGATTGCCCGCGCTCTGGCCGGGGAAGCCGACACCGACGTGCGGCTGCATGATGGCGATGTGCTGACCATCCGCCAACTGGCGGGCTGGAACGATATTGGGTCGCTGATCACGGTCAGGGGCGAGGTGATGCATCCCGGCGACTACGGCATTCAGGAGGGCGAGCGCCTGAGTTCGGTGATCGAGCGGGCGGGCGGGTTGCGCGGAGATGCCTATCTTTACGGCGCGATTCTCGAACGCAGGCAGGTCCGCGAGATGGAAGAGAAAAACCGTGCCGAGCTGATCCGGCAGGTGCAAGGGCAGGAAGCTTCGTTCAAACTCTTGCCGGACACCGGCGACGCCGAGGACAAGCTGGCCAAGAGCGCGACCTTGCAGCAATGGCACGCGACCCTCGAGCAACTGGAAAACCAGCCACCCGCGGGACGGCTGGTGGTCCACCTCTCAAAGGATGTCCGCCGCTGGGCAAACACGCCCGCCGACGTCGAAATCCGCGCCGGGGACACGTTGTTTATCCCCAAGAGACCCAACGATGTGATGGTCAACGGCCAGGTCTACAACCCGACCGCGATCACCTATCGTCCTGGCAAGAACGCAGGATGGTACCTGCGCCAGGCCGGCGGCCCGACCAACATGGCGAGCAAGAAGGCGGTGTTCGTGGTCCGCGCCGACGGTTCAGTCGTGGGCGGGAAGGGCAGCGGCGAGTGGTTCACCGGCGACGTGTTGAGCGCTGAACTGCGGCCCGGGGACATGGTGTTTGTCCCGGAGAAAGCCCTGGGCGGCACGGCGGCCTGGAAAAACACTCTTCAGGCCGCGCAACTGGTGTCCACGGCAGCTATCGCCATCAGCGTCGGCCACGGGTTCTGATCGGTCATTTGTCGTGTGGAGCTACAAGCAAGCTGGTGCCGTTTCGTGGCTGCTGATTCTCCTCGATCTGATTTTCTTCGCGATGAGTCTGCCAGTTCACGCACTGGCCCAGGCGAGGGCGAGCGAGACGCCAGAAGCAGCGGTACATGACGCTTCCGCGGGCACGTGGAACGTGTCGGACGAAGGGGCTAGGCGATCTGCATCCCCCGGAGTCGTTTTGCTGCAGCGCTTTGCCGGGGACCAGAAGGCGATCTGGACCAGCCCGTTCGATGTTCGCCCAAGCGATGCGGAGTGGATGCTCCCGGCGCTGGGCGGAATGGGAGCGTTTCTGGCCAGCGATTCGTGGTTTTCGAAGCAGGTTCCGGCGGGCGAGTTTCAGCGCAGCCGCAGTCTCTCGAACTACGGCGCATTTTCTCTGGCGGGCGCGGCGGGTGGAATGTTTCTTTTCGGAAAAATCACGCACAACGACCATGCCGCCGAAACCGGATTCCTGGCCAGCGAGGCCGCGGTGAATGCGGCGGCCGTGGACTTCGCCTTCAAATCCATGTTCCAGCGGCAACGGCCTTACATTGGGATCGGGGCGGGACGCTTCTTCGCTGGCGGTTCATCGTTCCCCTCCGAGCACGCCGCCGTGTCCTGGGCCGTTGCGGGCGTGGTGGCGCATGAGTATCCCGGCACTTTCACCAAGCTGGTTTCCTATGGACTGGCGTCCGCGGTTACGGTGGCGCGGGTCACGGGCCGGGAGCATTTTCCATCGGATGCTGTTGTCGGCAGCGCCCTCGGCTATTTCATCGCGCAGCAGATTTATCAGCGCCGCCGCGACCCCGAGGTCAGCGAGGGCGCTTGGGAGAGCGTGATCGAGACCAATCCGCGGAACCGGGCCCATGCAGACAAAGTGCGGAGCCCGCGCAACATGGGATCGTCCTACGTCCCGCCCGATAGCTGGGTGTATCCGCTGTTCGAGCGCCTTGCCGCCATGGGCTACATTCACACCGCCTACCTGGGGATCCGCCCCTGGACGCGGCTCGAGTGCGCGCGTTTTCTCGACGAGGCGGGGGAGAGTCTGCGCTACCAGGCGGGAGACGGCGAGGGCGGCACCGCCGCCGTTTCCGACCGGGATTCAGGGGGTGAGGCCGAGAAGCTGTTCACGGTCCTAAGCCGCGAATTCGACGCGGAAACGCGGCGCCTCGACGGGGCCGCGAATGCGGGCGTCGAACTGGATTCCATCTATGAGCGGACCACCACTATCGCAGGCCAGCCGCTGACCGACGGATATCACTTTGCCCAGACCCTGATCAACGATTATGGGCGTCCTTACGGACAGGGATTCAACGCTGTCTCCGGGGTTTCAGGGCACGCGGATGCAGGGCCGTTTTCGTTCTCCTTCCAGGGAGAATATCAACATGCTCCGGCGCTGCCTTCCTACTCTCTGCCGGTCGAGCAGGCGATCGCGCAGACGGACCAGACCGCGCCCTTCGCCAACGGAACGTCCACCGTTAACCGCCTGCAAGTGATCGGCAGTTCGGTCGCGCTGACTTTTCATGACCTGCAATTTTCCTTTGGCAAGCAGGCCCAGTGGCTGGGAGTGGGCGACAGCGGACCATTTCTGGCGAGCACGAACGCCCCGAACATTCTGATGTTTCAGGTGGAGAACATGGTCCCCTACCGGGTTCCGCTGCTGTCCACTCTGCTGGGTCCGGCGCAGGCGGTGTTCTTTGTGGGACAACTCTCCGGCCAGAACTTTGATTTCAACGATCCCACTCTGCTGGGGCCGGGCTTCCATCCCCAGCCCTTTATTCATGGCAATAAGGTCAGCTTCAAACCCACGCCCAACCTGGAATTCGGCATGGGGGTCACGGCCATCTTCGCCGGGCCCGGCCTGCCCTTTACCTGGGGGGAGTTCTTGCGCAGCTATTACTCGCACAAGAACAGCACGGCGCTGAATCCGGGCAAGCGTTTCTCCGGTTTCGACATCAGCTATCGCGTGCCCGGGTTGCGGAAGTGGCTTACAGTTTATAACGACTCGCTGGTGGGCGACGAGATTTCTCCCATCGGGTCCACGCGTCCCATGCTCAATCCGGGTCTGTACGTCCCGCAAGTTCCGAGGATCCCAAAGCTCGAATTGCGCTTTGAGGGCGTGAAAGATCCGTTCACCAACATCTTCCTGCCGGGCTTTGTCTACTACGACCGGCGTTACCGTTCGGGCTACACCAATGGCGGCAACCTCATCGGCAGTTGGGTGGGCCGCGACGGTTTTGGCGCCCAGGGCCAAGCCACCTACTGGTTCTCTCCTCAAACCCGGCTCGAGTGCGGCTATCGCTATCAGGAGGCGGACCGCAGCTTCCTGGCGGGCGGACGTCTTGTGGATTATTCGCTGCGCGCCGAAACCCGGATGAAATCCGGCGTCGCGGTCTCCGGCTTTGTGCAATACGAGCAGTGGATGTTTCCCCTGCTCTCGGCCTCGCGCCAGACCAATGTAACTTCTTCACTGCAGTTTAGTTTTTATCCCCACGGCTGGGCGCGGCGCTAATTCCGATTGCGTCTCTCCCATGCGGCATGCGGCATCCAGCACCTGGCCTTCAGCTATGCGCCTCGTCCACCATCTGGGAGCGGTAAATTACTGGCTGAGTTCCCGTTCCCGGCAGTTGAAGTTCGATCTTTTTTCGTCGCTGATGAAGCCCTGGCCGGGATGCTCGATCCTGAATCTGGGGGCGGCTCCGCCGCACATGGGCCGGACCCTGATGCAGGGCGAGAGCAACCGCATCGAGCAGCCTGAGCAGGACGCGCGCTGGCGCAGTTTCCACGTGGTCGGCTGCAACCTCAACCGGGAAGACATGCGGCGCTATCGGACGGCTTATCAGGCCAGCGGATTCGAGGCGGTAATCGCCGACGGCTGCCGCCTGCCCTTTTCTGACCAGAGCTTCGATGTGGTGTTTTCCAATGCCGTCATCGAGCACCTCACGCCGGAGGGGCAACAGCGGATGGCCGCGGAGATTCTTCGCGTCGGCCGGAGCTGGTTTGTGACCACGCCCAACTTCTGGTTTCCCATCGAAATGCATCACAAGCTGCCTCTGTTCCAGTTTCTGCCCGGCGCGCTGCGGGAGCGCATCCGGCGCAAGTATCGCACCTGGCCCGACGGGGAACCGATCTCCTTGCTGACGGGCACGGAGTTCGCGCGCCTGCTTCCCGGCAGCCAGGTCGTGAAAACCCGGGTCACGTTGTTTCCGGAAACTTTGATTGCTTTCTGTCCACTGCCCGCCCGCGAGCCGATTGCGGCTGGGTCAAAAGCCGAAGGGGCGAGGTCAATCGCGTGACCCCCGGCCCCACTACTGCCGCCGTCGAAACCTTTCCCGAGGTGGAAGCTCCATCTCCTGTAAATGGCAGTCACGGCTTCCGGGTCGAGATGCCCGCGTCCCGGACCGGGAGTGGCGAGGTCTGGGGCTGGGGATGGTTGCTGTGGGAGCGCCGCCGCTTTCTGGCTCGTGCAGTCCTTTGGGGCCTGGCAGTGTCTCTACTTGTCGCCTTCGCCATTCCAAAACGCTACGAATCGACGACGCGCCTGATGCCTCCGGATGGCCAGTCCGGTTCCGGCCTGGCCATGCTGGCGGCGATGGCGGGAAAAAGCGGACTGGGCATGGGCTCGATGGCGGGGGACCTGCTCGGCATGCGTAGTTCGGGAGCGCTGTTTGTCGAGATTCTGCGCAGCCGCACAGTCGAGGACCGGATCGTCGGCCGCTTCGATCTGCGCAAAGTGTACGGCGACCGCTACTGGGCCGATGCCCGCAAGCATCTCGGCGCCTACACCGACATAGCGGAAGACCGCAAGAGCGAAGTCATCTCCATCCAGGTGACCGACCGCGATCCGCGGCGCGCCGCCCAGATCGCGCAGGCCTACGTAGACGAACTGGACCATCTGGTGGCGGAGGTGTCCACTTCGTCGGCGCGGCGCGAACGCATCTTTATTGAAGACCGGTTGACCAGCGTCAAGGGGGAACTCGACCGCGCGTCCCAGGAGTTCAGCCAGTTTGCCAGCCAGAATGCGACCCTCGACATCAGCACTCAGGGCAAGGCCATGGTCGAGGCTGCGGGCCGGCTGCAGGGCGAACTCATCGCTTCACAGTCGGAACTCGAAGGTTTGGAGCAGGTCTATACCACAAACAATGTCCGGGTGCGGAGCCTGCGGGCAAGGGTCGATGAACTGAGGAAGCAACTGGACAAACTGGGCGGCGACTCGATCCGCCCGGTCCCAGCCGTCGGTGGCGCCCCCCGGAGCCTGCCGCAGGGCGAAGGTTCGGCCAGCGCATTTCCCTCCATCCGCCAGCTTCCGCTTCTTGGAGTGCGCTGGGCGGAGCTTTACCGGCAAACCAAGATCGAAGAAACGGTTTATGAACTGTTAACCCAGCAGTACGAACTGGCGAAGATCGAAGAAGCCAAGGAAATCCCCACGGTGAAGATTCTCGATGCTGCCGACGTGCCGGAAAAGAAGTCGACGCCGCACCGGCTGACCGTCATGGTTTTGGGCATGTTGCTGGCGCTTAGCGCCGGGGTGCTGTGGGTGTTGAGCGAGGCAACTTGGGAACAAATCGGTCCGCAAGACCCAAGGAAGCAGCTGGGCCTGGAAGTGATGCGCCGGGTGAAAGCGTTCGTGGGGCATTGGAGCTACAAGGGGCGCCGACTGCTCGGAAGGGAGACCAGCGCGTGAAGGAGGTGGCAGTGATTCATCCAGTTGTGAACGATCGCGGTGTGACGGATGGAGGTATGACCGCCCGAGCAATGACAGGCAGCATCTCCAAAGTGCGGTTCTTGACCGCTCACGCTCCGTATTACTGGCGGTTGCTGAAGTCGCTGCCTTATGCCGCGACCCGGCGCATCACGCGCCGCAAATGCGTGGGCTATCCCGCCATGGAACCTTTCTTCAAAGACGGGTACGGATTGGAGATGGGAGGTCCGAGCCCGATTTTCTGGGGGAACAAAGCGATTCCCGTCTATGACCGCTGCCGCGCGATCGACAACTGCAACTTCGCGAGCCATACCATCTGGGATGTGCCCGGAGGTGTGCCGGGTGCGGCGCGCGGCTTCCGCTTTGCCAGACAGTACGTGGCGGAAGCGAGTGACCTTTCCCAGATTCGCGATGGAACCTATGAATTCCTGCTGGCTTCCCACGTCCTCGAGCACGTGGCTAATCCCTTGCGGGCGCTTGAGGAGTGGAGGCGCGTGCTCGGGCGAAGGGGAGCGATGCTGGTGATTGTGCCCGACCGGCGCGGGACCTTTGACCACCGGCGTGCGCCCACGACCTTCGAACACGTGGCAGCGGATTTCCGCAACAACATACAGGAAGACGATCTTACTCACCTGGATGAGATTCTTGCTTTACACGATGTGGCCTTGAATCCGGGCGCCGGCTCTCCCCAGCAGTTCCGGGAGCGCTGTCTCAACAACGCCGCGGTCCGCGCCCTGCATCATCACGTCTTCGTTCCGGAGGTGCTGGTGCGGATGTTCTCCCGCGTCCAGATGCGGGTCTTGAGTGTCGCCATTGAACGCCCATTTCACATCGTCGTCTTTGCCCAGCGGGTAGACGCTGTGGAACGCGAAGAGGCGGAACTGCAAAACCTTGACTTCCTCGCGGAAATCGCGGAGTGGAGAAAGCATGATCCGCTGAAAAAGGCTGCCCGCCACCAGCCGTGACGATGACAAACCTTCAACTGCAGCCGCCAAATCGGCATCTTACCGGCGCGGTACAAAACGACCATGGGCAAACCGATACTGATTGCGATCGGCTGCAGCTTGAGCGCGATGCTCGCCGTGGCTGCCGCCACGTCCGGAGCATCCTCGGGCTCCAGCCTGTTGATGCTGGCCGCAGTCCCAGCTGGTGGGCTTACAATTTACGGCTTGGGTAAGGCGGTTCCGTTTCGCAGGCCGTCTGGATGTTTTTTCCCCTCTGGTGGCCTTTCCACTGGCTTATATTGCCTGGTTCACGATCGGTTCGATCGACTTCATCCAACTTCCAAGTGTAATTGCTTTTAGGGCTTTTGATCCCATTCCTGGCAGAGTGCCAGTCTATGCCGGGATCGGTTTGGGCGGTTATTTGTTGGGAGCCATGGCCTGTCTCGGCCCCTCCAATGTACGCGAGGAAGAACACACCGCAGCCTACCGATGGACCTGGGAGCCGGTGAGTTTTCGGCTAGCGTTGTTGGTACTCATCTTTGTAATGGTTGGAACGTACGCCTACATCGGTTCCCACATCGGACTTCCGATTCTGAGCCCGAACGCTGGCGAGGTTCGGCTTGAACTGGGGAACTATCACTGGGCGGGTACGCCGTTTTTCGCCTCCGCATATACCGTGATACTTCTCTTCCTGGGGAAAATGTGGACAGACCCCTCCGTGCCAGGTTCGAAGACACAATGGTTGATGATTGGCGGGCTGACTGCAATCTTTCTGGTCTTTCTCTCCATGGCGGGGAGAGCGATCATTGTCCCTCCGCTCCTGACCGGAGTAATTCTCTACCACTATGTGAAGAAGACGGTGAGGCTCAAATCGCTGGTGGTGGGGATCGCCGTGCTGTTCGCACTTCTCAGCGTATTCGGTTATTTGCGCGATCTGACGCTGGGCAACAGCACAATGACGTCGATGGAGGATGCCGGTCTACCGCGCAGCGTCCAGCCCTTCGTGTACTGCTATCTTTATGTTCGATACTCCGTGGCAACCCTCCGCGATGTTTCGGCGATCATCCCTGCCCAGACGCCGTATCAGTACGGAGCGATCAGTCTCTTGCCCTTCCAGTCGGTTCTCCCCGGCCATCACGAAATGGCAGATATGTTTTTCAAAAACCTGCTGGGAAACGAATTCATTGGCGCAGGCCAGCCCGCGACGGTACTGGGCGCCCTCTATGCCGACTTCGGGCCTATCGGCATATTTCTGGGGATGTTCCTGTCGGGCTTAATTCTTGCGAAGCTGTACCGTTGGATGCTGCGGGAGCGATCCATTTTTTCCGCGATGATCTTCGCCTGGGCGATGCAGGCCGCGCTCTTTGGCATATTTGGGGGCATATTCGCGTACCTCGACACGCTGATGATTCCGCTTTGCTGGGTGGTGCTTAATTCTGTGGTAAAAACCCGCCCCGCGAGAGCCCACCGGCCCGAGCTTTCCTGAAGGAGAAATCGAACGCAGTGGAACTCTCCGTGGCCAGCCTGACTACCGCTTACAACGCCGAGCGCCGGTTGCCCCGTCAGATCGAGCGCCTTCTCGTGCAGAGCCGCTCCTTGCAGGAAATCATCGTCGTCGACAGCGCGTCCACCGATTGCACCTGCGCCATGCTGGCCGCGCGCTTTCCACAAGTGACGGTCCTGCCCATGCCGGAGAATCTTGGGGCGGCGGGCGCCTGGGCGGCGGGCTTATCCTACGCGGCGCTTGAAAAGCGGCACGACTGGGTCTGGACTTTTGACGACGATAGCGTGCCGCAGCCCAATGCGCTCGAAATCCTGCTGAATGGGATTCATGATTTGGAACTGGAACACTCCGACATTGGAATTGCCGCCGGGCTGGCGGTCAACAGCGAAACCGGAGACTTTTACAAGCCAGTGTTCTGGCACGATGACTTTGTCCAGCCGCCGGCTGCAATGCTCAGCCTTGCAACCTGGTTCGCGGACATGGTGATTGCGTCGGGATGCATGGTACGGCGGGAAGTAGTGGAGAAAGTCGGGCTGCCGCGCGCTGATTTCTTCATGGATGTCGCCGACCTCGAATATTGCCTTCGCGCTCGTCGTGCCGGCTACAAGGTTGCGATTGTCAATGCCGCCAGGCTGGTTCATGAAGTTGGAAGAGCCCGCCGAATCCGATTACCGGGCTACTCGCGGTTGTGGACCGAACAGGCTCCGTTTCGCGAGTACTACATCAGCCGGAACCTAATGTACCTGGCATGGTGGCTTTACCCGAACTTCCGCAGCAAGCGGGCGATTGCCCGGTATCTGACGGTGCACGCGATCCAAATCGCGCTCTTTGGCTCGCGCAAACTGGATTGCCTGACCAAAATGGCGCAAGGTCTTGGCGACGGTCATCAGGCGACTCTGGGAATACGCTTTCGCCCGGAAGATGCGCGGCGAAATGCCGAGTAGTTCCACAACGTCCGTGGCCAGCGTCACTACCGCCTACAATGCCGCGCAGGTGTTGCCCCGGCAAATGGACGCCCTGCTGCGGCAGACCCGGGCGCTGCGGGAAATCGTGGTCGTCGACAACGGATCGGACGACAACACGCTCGCGTTACTGGCTGAAAATTATCCCCAAGTGACCGTGCTGAAAATGTCAGCGAATCTCGGGGCGGCGGGGGCATGGGCCGCCGGCCTTGAATATGCGGCGTTGAAAAGGCGTCACGACTGGGTTTGGGCTTTCGACGACGACAGTGTGCCGGAGGATGGCGCCCTGGAAGCGCTGGTCGAAGCGGCCGAGTCGGCGAAGGTGGCGGGGGATAAGATCGGAATCCTCGCGGTCTTGCCCATGCATCGGGAAACCAGCGCCAGCTATCCGCCGCTGCTGTGGCGGGACGGCTTTGTAAAGCCGGGTGCCGAACTGCTTCGCCAGCCCATCTGGTACGCCGACATGGCGATCGCCTCCGGCTTGATGGTGCGCCGCGAACTGGTCGAAGCGATTGGATTGCCACGCGCCGATTTCTTCATGGACTTCTTCGATTTCGAGTACTGCCTGCGCGCCCGTTCTCATGGCTACAAGATCGCCGTGGTAAACAACGTCAAGTTGTCGCACGAGGTGGGAAACGCGCGCCCGGTGCGCCTGCCGGGGTACGCCGCGCTTTGGCCGGACCATGCGCCGTGGCGTGAGTACTACATCAGCCGCAACATGGCTTATGCGGTGTGGTGGCTGTACCCGAGCGGCCGCGCCAAACGATTCACTCTCCGCCATCTGGCGCGGCACGCCGGCGGAGTGCTTCTGTTCGGCAACGAACGGCTGGCTTCGTTAAAGAAAATGGCGCAGGGGTTTTCTGACGGTCTGCGCGCCCGGCTCGGCATTCGGTTTCTGCCTGACAATGCAGAAGTCCAACATGTCAAATCCCACTGAACCAGGCAGCGGATTCCTCGCGCGCAATACCGTGCTGAACATCGCCGGACAGGTGATTCCCCTGCTGGTGGCGGTGGCCACCATCCCTTATGTGGTGCGGGGCCTGGGCCCGGAACGCTTCGGGATTCTCTCCATCGCCTGGCTGGTGCTCGGATACTTCGCGCTGCTCGACTTCGGTCTGGGCCGCGCCGCCACCAAGTTTATTGCGGAATGCCTGGCGCGGCAGGATCTCGAAAGATTGCCGGGCCTGCTTTGGACCTCTCTCGGACTGCAGATTCTGATGGGTGGCGGCGGAGGTCTGCTTCTCGCCCTGCTGACTCCTGCCTTGGCGGGGAGAGTCTTCCATGTGCAACCGGCTCTGCAACCCGAAGCCCGCCACATCTTTCTGGCGTTAGCTCTGTCCCTGCCGGCGCTATTGGCCACCAGCGGGCTTAAGGCGGTGCTGGAGGCGGCCCAAAGATTCGATCTGGTGAACTATCTGCGGATTCCGGGGAGCATTGCAGCCTATGTTCTACCCGCGCTGGGGCTGCGGCTGGGCGCGAGCCTTCTTGAGATTATTCTGCTCATGGTGCTATTCAGGTTTCTGGTGAGCCTTGCCCACCTGCTCTGCTGCCTGGCGGTGTTTCCGGCAATGCGTCATCTGGACTGGAACCGCGATGCCCTGCGGTTCCTGATGCGCTACGGAGGGTGGGTGACTGTCTCCAACCTGGTGAATCCGGTTTTGCTTTATGCCGACCGGTTCCTGGTTGGTTCCCTGCTTTCCTTGTCGCTGCTCGGCTACTACACCGTGCCGTTTGAAGCGGTCACCAAGCTGTGGATCATTCCCTCCAGTCTGGCCTCGACCTTGTTTCCGGCATTTAGCGCCCTCACGGCGGCCAGTGATCCTTCCCGGCTTACACTGCTCTATGCGCGTTCTTTCAAGTATCTCTTGCTGCTGCTCGGCCCCGTGATCCTGCTGGTTGTGCTCTTTGCCAGAGACATTCTGACGCTGTGGATGGGGGCGATCTTCGCCCGCCAGACCACGGCCGTCCTGCAGATACTGGCTTGCGGCGTTTTTGTGAATTGTTTCGCGCACGTGCCTTTCGGTTTGCTGCAGAGCCACGGGCGTCCCGACCTGGCCGCCAAAGTCCTGTTGTACGAGTTGCCTCTCTATCTCCCGCTGGCCTGGTTCATGGTCCGGCATTGGGGCATTGCGGGAGCGGCGGCGGGCTGGACGATTCGAGTCGCGATTGAAGCGCTGGTATTCTGCGTTCTCGTTTCCAAAGCTTTCGCACTGCATGCACGGGTTCTCTCCGAGCATGGTGTGGTGAAGAGCGGGCTGGGAATCGCCGCCCTGGGCGTTGCATTGGCTGCGGCCAAACTGTTGTTCCGGGAGTCCCTTCCCGCACAACTGACAGCCGCAATTGGCCTGACAGCTGTTTTCTGCGGGCTGGTCTGGAGCAAAATCCTCGACCGCGCCGACCGGGGCCAAGTGCAGGGGATGTTCGCACCCGTCTGGCAGGTAGTCAGGGGATGGGTGCCGAGCTAGGTCCCCATGAACGCGACCGTCGCGCAACTGGAATACACCGGGGAAAGAGTCGTTCCCGGCCTTACCCCCGAGGTTATCTTCCGCGAACATCAGATGAGGTACGCTTTCGCGGGACAGTTCGTCGCCGG
Organism: uncultured Acidobacteriaceae bacterium; assembly: GCA_963842095.1. Classification (GTDB taxonomy): domain Bacteria; phylum Acidobacteriota; class Terriglobia; order Terriglobales; family Acidobacteriaceae; genus Sulfotelmatobacter. Next base: position 966,501 of record CAWJEY010000013.1, on the reverse strand, counting down.
GCATGTGGTCCTGGACATCGCCAGCGGCAGCGGCATTGGCACCGACTATCTGCGCCGGGCGGGTGCGCGGGTTTGCTTCGGCCTGGACTTGAATCCTCCGGCGCTCCGCTACGCCAGGTCCCGTTACCGCTTGCCGCATCTCGCGGCCTGCGATGCTACCCGGCTCTGTCTCGCCAGCCAGTCGATGGATGTAGTCGTATCCTTCGAGACCATCGAGCACTTGGCGGATCCCGGGGCTTTCCTGTCCGAGTGCGCCAGAGTGCTGAGGCCGGGCGGACTCCTGATTTGTTCAACTCCCAATCGCGAAATTACCCGCTGGGAGCCGGAGAACAGCTTTCACCTGGCGGAAATGCCGATCCCAGAATTTTTCCGGCAGGTGAAGGAATTTTTCCAGGAGTGCAGCCTCTACGGCCAATGTCCTGTGCGTTTCCCACTCTATGTCACTAGGAACGTCACCCGGAAAAGGATTGCCAGCGCCTTAGAGAAGCTCCGCCTCAAGGACTGGGTGAAAGGCCGCCTGCGCCTGCCGCCGGATCCGGCCTGCTCCGAAGTCGAGTTTGCGGACCGCAATGCCGATAAGCGGTACGCGGTCAGTCCACACCTGCCCCGATGGCCCAATAAGCCACGTTATGCCATCGTTCTGGCCCGGAAGGCGGCAGGACGATGAACTTAACCCCACCCTGATCTGTCGGCTTTACTAATCTGCAAGGCTCAATATGCGCATCGCGATGATCGGCATCAAAGCCATCCCCGCACGTTTCGGAGGCTTCGAAACTGCGGTGGATGAAATTTCCCGCGGGCTGGTCCGCATGGGCCACCAAGTCGTGGTTTACAACCGCAGAGGAATGAGCAGTCACCCGGCCCGAGTCTATGACGGCGTGGAACTGGTGACCTTACCCACCCTCAAGAGCAAGAATCTGAGCACCATCTGCCACGCTTTTCTCTGCACTGTGCATGTCATGTTCCGCCGGGTTGACGTCGTGCACTACTTCACCACCGGAGCGACTCTGTTTGCGCCGTTGCCCCGGTTGATGGGAAAGAAAATTGTCTGCTCGGTCGATGGCACGGATTGGCAGCGCGCCAAGTGGGGACGGCTGGCGAAGTGGTATCTGCGGTTTTCCGAACGGCTGGCGGTGCGCTTCTGCCACGGGCTGATCTCCGACTCAAGGGACGTGATGAACTACTACCGCCAGACTTACGGTGTGGCCTCGTCCCGCATTGCCTACGGGATCCGCGAGCATCCACCGGGGGAAGCTGGCGGGTCCGTTTCCACACTGGAGAAATTCGGACTTGCCCGCCGCGACTATCTCCTGTTTGTGGGACGTCTGGTGCCCGAAAATAACGTCCACCACCTGATCCGCGCCTTCGAGAGGACGACGACAGACAAGAAGCTGGTCATTGTGGGCGACGATCCCTGGGAGCGGGACTATGTTCGGGCTCTCAAGTCGACTCGCGATGCGCGGATTGTTTTCACTGGCGGCGTCTACGCAGACGGATACGCCGAGCTCCAGCAGGGGGCTTACCTGTTCGTGCTGCCCGACGAAGTGGGCGGCACTCACCCGGCACTGGTCGAGGCCATGGGGTTCGGCAATTGCGTCCTGGTGAACGATACGTCCTCGAACCTGGAAGTGATTGCCGATGCGGGCTTCAGCTACCGCGGCAAGGATGGAGCGGACGACCTGCAACGCCGGCTGCAAATGCTTATTGACGCGCCGGTTTTGGTCGAGACCTACCGCCAAAAGGCTGGTCAACATGCACGCGAGCACTACCGCTGGGAAGACGTGGTGCAACAGCACATCCTCCTTTACCGGCAAATCATGGACGGCAGAGAGCGCGTGGAGGCGGTTGAGCTGGTCCGGCCGCGGGGCGTGTAGCATCGCCGATATCCTGCGCTCCTGCCCCGCCCCATTCCCACGGAGGTTCGATATCCAAATGCGAATTCACGTTGAATCACGTCCCTTGGAAGATATGGCCGTGATTGTTCCCGAGGTCTATCAGGATGCCCGCGGTTTTTTCATGGAAACGTACCGCGCTGATCAATTCCGTGATCTGGGTTTGCCCGTCAGTTTTGCCCAGGACAACCACTCGCGCTCGGTGAAGGGAGTGGTCGCGGGCTGCACTTTCAGTGGGAGCCTCCCATGGGCAAGTTGATGCGCGTGCCATTCGGCTGCGCCTTTCTGGTGGCGGTCGACATCCGCAGGGGTTCGCCCACGCTCGGGCGCTGGGTGGGGGTGGAGTGTTCGGCGGAAAACCGCCGCCAGGTCTGGGCTCCGGCGGGGTTCGCCCGCGGATTCGCAGTGCTCTCCGAGATGGCGGAGATTCAGTACAAGTGCACCGGGATGTACAACTCGAAAGCCGAGTCGGGAATTCGCTGGAACGATCCGGCGATTGGGATTGAGTGGCCGGTCGCGGACCCGATTCTGTCCGAAAAAGATACCCAGGCGCGGACTTTGGCGGACTGGCTCGCTTCCCCGGATTCCGATCGCTTCCTCTACCATCCGGAACCGGAAGCCGCACTGGCCCTTGGCTAGCGCGAGTGGCTAGCGCGAGTGGGTTCGCGCCGGATCCATCCGTCATTCGATCGCTTTCTCTCGCACGGTGATTCGCACTCGTCCAACTTCACGGAGCCAATCATGAAACTGCTGATTGCCGGAGGCGCCGGCTATGTCGGGTCGGTGCTGATTCCCCGGCTGCTCGACCGGGGCTACAAAGTCGATGTTGTCGACCTGTTCTGGTTCGGCAACCACCTGCCGCGCCCGGTCGGAACTCTGAACAAAGATATTTTCCATCTCACTGTGGAGGACCTCGAACCCTACGACCAGGTGATTTTCCTGGCCGGACTTTCAAACGATCCCATGGCCGAGTTCTCCCCCAGCAAGAACTTCATCTTCAACGCCGCCGCGCCCGCCTATCTCGCCTACATCGCGAAAAAAGCCGGGGTCAAGCGCTACATCTATGCCTGCTCCTGCTCGGTGTACGGGTACACAGAAAACGAACTCTACGACGAGTCGCGCCCGGTCGCCTCCAGTTATCCCTATGGCGTTTCGAAGTTGCAGGGGGAGCAGGCCGTAACCCAGTTGCGCGACGACGATTTCTCGGTCATTTCCCTGCGCAAAGGAACAGTCTCGGGTTACAGCCCGCGCATGCGCCTCGACCTGGTCATCAATTCCATGTTCCGCAACGCTGTGCGCGACCGCGAGATCACGATCAACAATCCCACCATCTGGCGTCCCATCCTCAGCATCGAGGATGCGGCCACGGCCTACATCCGCGCCATTGAGGCCAACCCGAAGATTTCCGGCGTCTTTAATGTCGCCTCGGGAAACTACACCGTGGGCGAGATCGGCGATCTGGTCAAGGCCGCGGTCGAAGAACGGCTGGGAGAAAGCGTCTCCCTCCTGATCAAGCACATTCAGGACTTTCGCAACTACAAGGTGAGTGCCGAAAAGGCGGCCAACGTCCTCAGCTTTCATCCCACCGGCGATGTTAAGTCGATCGTCTACAACCTGATCGCCAACATGGACAAGTTCCGCGACTGGGACAACCCGATCTACTCGAACATCCATACCTTCAAGAAACTGGAGAACGGACTGGAGATTCACTCCATGCACAGTGTCGCGGTGGGGGCGTGAATGCGGGGGCAACAGACAGGGAAATGAACAGCGGGGAAAGCATGCAAGGCCGAGGAAACAAAAAAAGGAAGATTGCTGTCATCGGCGGCAACGGGCAATTGGGGAGCGACGTGGTGGAGGCTTTCTCGGGCAGCGATGAAGTCTATTCGCTCACGCATCGGGATGTTGAACTCACGGCGATCGATTCGGTTGCCGCCTGTATGCGCGCTCTACAGCCCGACGTTGTAATCAATACCGCGGCCATGCACCACGTGGAAAACTGTGAACACGATCCGGAGCGCGCCTATGCGGTCAACGCCGTGGGCGCCCGCAACCTCGCCGCCGTCACACAGGACCTGGGTGCAGTGCTGATCCACATCAGCACCGATTATGTGTTTGACGGACGCAAGAACGCTGCTTACACAGAAGCCGACCTTCCCCTGCCGCTGAACGTCTACGGCAACAGCAAGCTGGCGGGCGAATACTTTGTCCGCACCGGCAACGAAAAGCATGTCGTCGTGCGTACCTCGGCCCTTTATGGCCGGCATCCGTGCCGTGCCAAAGGCGGAAACAATTTCGTCGAACTGATGCTGCGCCTCGGGCGCGAGCGCGGCGAAGTGCGTGTGGTGGCCAGCGAGACTATCAGCCCCACATCGACTCAGGATCTGGCCCGGCAGATCGTCGCGCTCAGCGACGCCGGCGTCTTCGGCCTCTACCATGCCACGGCGGAAGGCAGTTGTTCCTGGCATGAGTTTGCCTCGGAAATCTTTGCGGCTGCAGGCCTTCCAGTTCGGTGTCTGGTGGCCGCGCCCAATGAGTTTCCGGCCAAGGTTCCGCGGCCTGCCTATTCGGTTCTCGAGAACGAGAAACTCAAAGCCACAGGCCTGAACCGCTTCCGGCACTGGCGCGAGGGATTGCACGCCTATCTTGAACAAACCTGCACTGCGCTTGCTTAACCCCAGAACAGCGGCGGGCGCGGCCGCCAGCGCCCGGCCAGGAGCGGAGCTTTCGCCGGGCTGGTCGCCCTGCTGGTCAAGTCCGCTGCGGCTGGCCGCAAAGCGCCTGATCGACGTGGCGGTGTCCGCATGTCTGCTTATGGCGCTCTTGCCGCTATTGCTGGCGCTGGCGGCCCTGGTGAAACTGAGCTCGCGAGGTCCGGTGCTGTATCGCTGGCGGGTGGTGGGCCAGTCCGGACTCCGCTTTGTGAGCTACAAATTCCGTTCCATGGTGGCGGATGCGGACGCGCTCAAGCCCGAACTGCTGCGGCAAAACGAAATGACAGGTCCGGTTTTCAAAATTACGCGCGATCCCCGCATCACGCCCTTGGGCGCATGGATGCGGCGCTACAGTCTCGACGAGTTGCCCCAACTCTTCAGCGTGCTGGTGGGCGACATGAGCCTGGTGGGCCCGCGGCCTCCGCTCGAAACCGAATTTGCCCGGTTCACCAGCTTCCAAAAACAAAAACTCGCAATAAAACCGGGGATCACCTGTCTGTGGCAGGTGAGCGGCCGCAATCGTGTCCATGATTTCGACGATTGGGTCCGTCTGGATCTGGACTACATCCGCACCTGGTCGCTCGCTCTGGACCTCAGGATACTGGCCCGCACTGTGGTTGAGGTTTTTCGCGGTTCGGGAAAGTAGCGCGGCTCTCATGCCCACGAGGTCCATGCCCACGAGGTTCATGTTATGAAGGTTCTGATCACAGGAGGCGCGGGATTCATCGGCTCCCACCTGGCGCACCGCTTCTTGCGGGACGGCTTTCAAGTCGTGATCCTGGACAGTCTCGAGCCCAGAGTCCATCCCCATGGCCTGCCTCGCCACGTACCCGCTGAAGCGGAGTTCATCGCGGGTGACGTCACCGACCGCAACGTCCTGCTTTCTGCCCTGCAGGGGATCGACATCGTTTCTCATCAGGCGGCGTATCAGGACTACATGCCGGATTTTTCCCGGTTCCTCACGGTCAATGCGGTAAGTACGGCGCTCGTCTACGAACTCATCGTCGAGCACCGCTTGCCGGTAAAAAAAGTCATCGTAGCTTCATCGCAAGCCGTGTACGGCGAAGGCCAGTACCGCTGCCCGGATCACGGCGACTTTCAGCCCGTGCCGCGTTCTCCCCGGCAATTGCAGTGCGGAGACTGGGAAGTCGCATGCCCCGACTGTGGCGCGCCGGTTGAGGCGCTGCCGCTCGAGGAGCGATCGAACAATCCCTATAACCAGTACGCCGTCTCCAAATTGGCCGAGGAGAAGACTGCGCTGGGACTGGGCTGGTTGCATGGCATCCCCACGGTGGCGCTGCGCTACTCGATTACTCAGGGCAAAAGGCAGTCACTCTACAACCACTACTCCGGAGTGTGCCGCATCTTTTGTTCCCGGGCCCTGCGGCAACTTCCGCTTGTGCTCTACGAGGATGGCCACCAGACCCGCGACTTCGTGCACGTGGACGATGTGGTCGAGGCCAACATGCTGGTGCTCGAGAAAGACGAGGCCAACGGCGAGGCTTTCAACGTGGGCAGCGGACACGCCACCACCATCCTCGAATATGCCCGCCGTGTGCTGGACCGTGTTCCAAGCCCTGCAGGCCTCGATATCTCAGGGGAATACCGCCGCGGCGACAACCGGCACAGCGTTTCGAGTATTGAAAAATTGCAGCATCTGGGCTGGAGGCCCAAACGCGGCCTGGACGCGATTCTCGACGATTTTCTGGAGTGGATCGAAGCCTCCGGCGGCATCCCTGCACGTCTGCCCGACGCGGCCGCCGCCATGCGGGCGGCTGGAGTGCTGCTCAGCGCGACCAATTAGTTCCTGAGACCGATTTCCTCGACCCGCTCACCAACCGGTGGAACAAAACAAAACGAACAAAACAAAACTCATGACGACTGCATTTGATGTTCCCGCCTATCTTGAAGAGTTGTCCGGCGCCATCCACCAGCTTCCCCTGCCGGCCATTGACCGGCTGGTCCGCGTATTTCTTCAGGCCTACGACAGCGGCCGGACCATCTTCCTTTTTGGCAATGGCGGCAGCGCCGCTCTGGCCTCGCACATGACCTGCGACCTGGGCAAAGGCACGGCGCCGGCTGCCGGCAAACGGCTGCGCGCAGTCGCCCTGACCGACAACGTGGCTTTGATTACAGCGTGGGCGAACGATACACGCTACGACCGCATCTTCGCCGAGCAGCTGGAAAATCTGCTCGGACCCGGCGACGTTGCCTTCGCCATCAGCGCCAGCGGGAACTCTCCCAACATATTGGCCGCTTTGAGTTTCGCACGCCAGGCGGGGGCGATTACGGCCGGAATCACAGGCTTCCAGGGAGGACAAATGAAGATTCTCTGCGATGTCTGCGTGGTGGTTCCCTCCGATGACATGCAGATCATCGAAGACCTTCATGTTGCCATCGCTCACTCCGTATTCCGCGTGCTGCGGCACGAAATTCAGGCGACCAATCACGCTGGCGACGCCCTCGCACTCCCCCAACCCGTTCCCGGCCACTCGCCGGCTTGCCAGCCTGGCTAGAGGGAACGGAGAAAGCCCAAGGCAAGACACTGAAGAAGAAAATGACAAAGACAGAGACAGAGACACAGAGACAGACAGAGAGAGAGATAAGAGCAGAGAATGAAACCAGAGCAGCTTCGTAACCGGATTTTGGCCGCCGATTTGGCGTGGATTCCCGTGGCGCTGGCCGCCGAGCAGGCGCTATGCTCCGGACTGCACTGCCGGCAGCTCCCGCTCGGCCCGTCCAACTTTGTAGTCTATGTTGTGTGCACGGTCTTCGCCTGGGTATTGTTCTCGGAAAACATGCATCTGGATGGTTTTCGCGGCGGATGGCGGCTGTCCGCCCTGGTCTCCCATCTTCTTCTCGCCGTCGGTTTACTGATGGTGCTCCTGTTCGCGGTCGAGATTGTGTCGGAGAGGTACGTGGGAAAGCTCACGCTCAGCGTCTTTTCCCTGTTTCTGCTGGTGGGATTCCTTGGCATTCGCGGGGTTGCGCTGCGCCGCGTTCTGCGGCGGTACCGGGACGGAAATGTGCATCGCGTGGTTATTCTCGGCTCCGACCGTTTGGCTGCCGAACTGGCGCAGAAATTCAACCACCATCCCGAACTCTTATGCAAGGTGATCGGCTTTTTGTGTCCAGGAGCCGAATTGCCGGCGGCGCGGCCCAGCCGGGACACCGCCGCCGGTTCAGCCACCGTTTCCACGATGGAAGTCGTCGGCTTGTTACGCCAGCACAGGGTGGACGAGCTGGTGATGGCCCACACTCCGGCCTCGAGCGAAATCCTGAACCTGGTTGCGCTTTGCCGGCAGCAAGCCATCCGGGTCAGCCTGGTTCCCCAGCCCTACGAACTTTATCTATCGCGGCCCAGCCTGCTGGATCTTGGGGGCCTGCCTCTCCTGCAACTCGGAGAGATGGGGCCGCCCGCTTCGGCGCGAATCGGGAAACGCCTGCTGGATCTCGGGTTGGGTTCCGTCCTAGCGGTGTTCACACTGCCCATCGTTCTGGTTTGCGGTGTGGCCCTCCGCTTTTCCACTGGGCGCGCCTGGCGTTGGGAAAAGCGTATCGGCTGGCGGGGCGCGCAATTTTCCATGCTGCGCCTCAATGTGGACCACAATCCGCAGCACGGCCCGGGTTTTGAGCGGATGCTCTGGCACTTCAGCGTCTCCGAACTGCCGCAGTTCTGGAATGTTCTTCGCGGGGAAATGAGTCTGGTGGGACCGCGCCCGGAAGGCCCGGAACGCGCCCACCATTATTCCGCCTGGCAGCAACAACGGCTCTCGGTGAAGCCGGGGATGACCGGACTGGCCCAGGTGCACGGTCTGCGCGAGGAACACACCTCCGATGACAAAACCCGGCACGACCTGCAATACATGTTGCATCCTTCGCTGCTCAAGGACCTTTCTCTTCTAATAGAGACGGTTTGGACCCTGCTGCTTCGGTTGATCAAGATACCAAAGCGCACGCTGGCCGGTAGTCCCACGGATGGCGCGGTTCTTCAATCCATTTCTTATTCCCCCGGCAGTCAGCCTTTCCCGGAGATGTTACAGCATGCTCATCGGACGCAGTCCGGTTCGGATTAGTTTTGGCGGAGGTGGCACCGACCTGCCCTCATACTACGAGCAGTTCGGCGGCGCCGTCCTTAGCACCGCCATCAACAAATACTTCTATACCATCCTCGGCAACCGCAGCGACGGGCGCATCCAGGTCATCTCCTCCGACCTCCGCCTGTTCGGCAACTGGAGCGATCTCGCTGCCCTCCCGGCGCACGACAGCGGTCTGGAGATTCCTCTCGCGGTACTCCGGGATGTGGGCGCGGACCTTGCCGCCGACCTGTTTCTGGCTTCGGAAATCCCACCTGGCACCGGGCTGGGATCTTCCGCCAGCGTTTGTGTGAATCTCCTGAAAGTACTTACTACCTACCTGCGTTCTCCATTGTCAAAGTACGATCTCGCAGAGCGGGCCTTCAACATCACTCGGGTTGGCCTGAAACGCCACGTGGGCAAGCAGGACGAATATGCCGCCGCCTTTGGCGGCCTCAACTTCATCCGCTTCGGGCGGGATGGAACCACCCAGGTCGAGCCGCTTCATCTGGATCCCGGCGTGCTTTCCGCCTTGCAGGCAAACCTGATGCTGTTTTTTACGGGAGCGGCCCACCATTCCTGGGATATTCTCGCCGACCAGGAAAAATCCACCCGGCTGCCCGGTGAACCCGCAGTGGAGGCGCTGCATCAGGTGAAAGAGGCTGCCGCCCTGATGAAGGAGGCTCTCCTGTGCGGCGACCTGGAGCACTTCGGCCATCTGCTCGACGATGCCTGGCAAGCCAAGAAGCGCGTGTCCCAGCGCATCTCCAGTCCGCGCATCGACCACCTCTATGAAGCCGCGCGGGAACACGGCGCGCTTGGCGGCAAGATCACCGGAGCCGGGGGCGGAGGATTTCTGCTGCTCTATTCCGAGCCTGCGTGCCAGGATGCCGTCCGCGCCGCCATGGAGCGCGAGGGTGTGCAGGAAATGGCTTTTACGTTCGACAGTCAGGGTGCGCAAGTCATCGTCAACGATCCTTTCATCGATCACGATGAGCACGCCGGGACGCGATGGACGTTTCTGCCTTTGTCATCTGCGGCGGCAGTCTGATTTCCGTCCGGCATTTCGATCGCGAGATTTCACATTGAAAGCCTTCTTACTGGCCGGAGGATACGGCACGCGCTTGCGGCCTCTCACCGACTCCGTTCCCAAGTGCCTGGTGCCGATTCGCGGCCGGCCCTTGCTCGACATCTGGCTCGAACTCTGCGCCCGCTGCGGCATTACCGAAGTCCTCATCAACCTGCATGCGCACGCGCAACCCATCGAGCGGCATCTCCAGCGACAGGACTGGCCCGTGAACGTCCGGCTAATGCATGAAAGGCGTCTGCTCGGCTCGGCGGGGACTCTGGCGGCAAATCGGGACTGGATCGGTTCTGATCCGGCGTTCTGGGTCCTTTATTCCGACGTTCTCACGAACACAAACCTGAGGCGCATGAGCGAATTCCATTCCGCTCACGGGGCCGTGGCGACTCTCGGTCTTTACCAGGTGCCCGATCCCTCGCGCTGCGGCGTTGTCACTACAGACGACACGGGAGTCATCACCGGCTTTGAAGAAAAGCCGCAAACCCCGCGCAGCGATTGGGTTTTCTCCGGACTGATGGTGGCGGGTCCGGGTCTTTTCGACTTGATCCCACCCTGCATTCCCGCGGATATCGCTTTTCACGTGCTGCCGCGTCTGCTCGGCAAAATGCGCGCCTTTCCCATCGCCGACTACCTGCTCGACATCGGCACTCTACCCAACTACCAGAAGGCGCAGATCACGTGGCCCGGCGACGATGGCGACGCGGATGCGCACAGCATCGCGTCCGGAGCGACCGCATGAGTGGCGGAAAACTGCGCGGCGTCATCTTTGATATGGATGGTGTTCTCGTGGACAGTCATGCGGTGCACCACAAAGCCTGGCGCCGGTTTTTCCAGACACTGGGACGCGAAGTGCCCGAGTCCGAGATGGATTTCATTCTGGATGGCCGCAAACGCGGCGACATCCTGCGCCATTTCCTGGGGAATTGTCCAGAGGCGGAACTGGAGGAATTCGGCCGGCGCAAGGATTGCATCTTCCGGCAAATGCGACTCGATGTAGCCCCGGTTCCGGGAGCGGTCGATATGGTGCGCGAGCTTCATGGCAGTGGCGCCACTTTGGCGCTGGCTACGTCCGCCAGCCGCAGCCGCGCCCACTCGACGCTGGTCGATCTGGGATTGCTGAGTTGTTTCCAGCAGGTCGTGACCGGGGAAGATGTGCTCCTGGGCAAACCGGATGCCGCGATTTACCGGCTGGCCTGCAATCGCATCGGGATCGAGCCCGAGCGTTTACTGGCGGTGGAAGACGCTATTTCAGGAGTTCGAGCGGCGAACGGTGCTGGCTTGAGTTGTGTGGGGATTGCATCGCACGAGACGGCGGAGAATCTTACGGCCGCCGGCGCTGCGTACGTGGTGCGAGACCTCGAGGCGGTTACCGGGCATGACCTGGAATGCATTTTGCTGGCTCGTGATCGCGCTCCCGCACCTCACCAGGCGGTCGCGGCTGGCCACGGCTAAACGCTAAGGCCCTCGTTGCGGCACACTTCGACGATCGAGAGCCGGTCCGGTGCTCCCACCTTGCGCAGCATGCGATGCACGTGATTCTTCACGGTTTGCTCGGAGAGATTCAGCCGGCTGGCCATTTCCTTGTTGGTGAGCCCCTGCTGGATCAACCCCACCAATTCCTGCTCCCTGCGGCTGAGGCCGAGGCTGGTCTTGAGGTGCAGGCTCGGAATGGCGGGCTTATGCCGTTCCACCCACTGAAATAGCGCGACCGATAGCGCCGCCGGGCACACCGCTTCGCCAGCCGCGACCGCCCGAATGGTGCGCGCTACCTCCACTGCCGAGGCATCCTTCAATACGTAGCCCACAGCGCCCGCTTGCACCACACGGAGAAAAACCGCCTCGTCGGCCTCCATGCCCACCATCACCACTCTGATGGCAGGGTTCAGTTGATGCAACTCGCGCACCACGCCGTGTTCCGCCAGAACCGGAGAGACCGAATCGAGCACCACCACACTGGCCCGCGTCGAGACAATCTGTTCAAACATGTCGGGGCCGTACGATCCCGCCCCGACCACCCGGATGTCGTCCTTCTTCGACAGAATGCGCAGCAAAGCTTCGCGCAACAGCCGATTCTCTGCCAGCAAAAAAACTGCGGCAACCGGGCCCGAAAACCCTGAAACTACAGTTCCCATCTGCTAACTAACCTCGCCTCTCCTCTGCGCTCTAGCTAAAGCACGCCCTCGCTAGTTACCGTATTCCGTTTCACAGCTCACTTTCACGCTAGCCGCCTCGCAAAGGTGAGGTCAAGGAGAAAGCTCGTCTCGGCGAGAGATGGTTCCCACGGCGGGAAGGGCTCTTCTGGATTCCCGAAAAGGTCTCCCAAAGGAAGGCAAAATGAGGGTCTTAGCGGCAGAGCTTGCCGTTCCTAGTTTGCCGGATTCTTGAGGCGATCAGCTTCCCGTCGCTCGGCGCTGGCTTCGGTTGGATGGTCCGTAAGAGTGTAGATTTCTGCCCTGCTTCGGTGAGGTTCTGGCTCTTGAGGCCGCAGTCTTATCGCTTCCCCGAGATATTGCAGCGAATTGGAATACTCCCGCGCATCCTGACTCTTCCTCGCGAGTATGAGCGTGATGCCATACAGCAGATCCACCGTGCCGGAATCCTGCGGATTGAGTTGGTGCGCGTGGTGGAGCGCCTGATAAGCCCGAACATTGTCACCGAGCTTCAACAAGACGGCTCCATAGAGAGAGTTCAATTGAAATAAATCTGGCCAGCGCTGGATGGCCTGGGCAAGGGGCACGCGTGCCTCCTCGAACCGATTCAACTGGTAATAGACTAGCGCAAGGTTGTATTGCATCTGGGGTGACTGCGGTTCCAGCTCCGCAGCCCGGCGGAAGGGCTTCAGCGCTGCTTCCAAGTCTCCATGTTGTCCGTAGATGTTGCCCAGCGACGTCAGTTTTTCGGCGTCATCGGAGACGTACAATTGGTCGCAGAAGCTGCGCGCCTCCTCCCGGGGCCCCTGGTCCAGCTTCTTCCCGCACTCCGTCTTGAGCAGGCCCTCGCTTTGGTCGCGCCGGCGTAATTCCTCCGAAGCCGCCAGGGTTTTCCTAGCCTCCTCCTGGCGCCCTTCTTTGCGATACACGAATCCAAGCTGATACAGTACGCGAGGGTCGCGCGGGTTGATCCGGGAGGCTGCCTTCAGCCACTTCTCGGCGTCGGCCAGGTCGCCGTGTTTGAAATAAGCGAACCCGAGATAGTAGGCCGTGTCTGGGAAGGGAGGCTTGGGTTTGGCGGCGGCCGCCTGGTTCAAATTCCGGATTGCGCGTTCGTATTTGCCATCTTCCACGTCCAGCCTTCCCAGGTAATACAAAACATTCGGATGATCCCCAACTTCGCGGCGGACGGCTTCCAATTCCCGCAGCGCTTCATCGGACTTATGCAGTTCGAAAAGCGCGACGCCCAAAGGAAAGCGCGCCCTGAGAACGAGGCTGGGATCGAGTTGCAGTGCGGCCCGAAACTCGCTGGCGGCCATTTCGTACATCTCCAGCTTCAAGGCGTCGTAGCCCCTGCCCAGATGCGCCTCCGGCGTGTCTTCCGCAATCGGAGCCGCAGCAGGTGCTTCCTGACTCGCAACCCTGCCTCCCCATCCGGCGGCCAACGACAGCGCAGCCAGCCAGACCGCGAAGCTTCGCCGCATGTTCGGAATCCTCATTTCGCTCCCTTACCTCAGTTCTTCCGTGGGGTCGGCGCTGTCAGCAGATCGACAAACATCTTGTAAAACTTATCAAGGTCCAGATCATCCTGCACTTCGACCGGCTGGACTTCGATCTTAGGCTTGTCCCGATCCGTCCAGCTCAGGGTGTTGCCGTAGCCGGCGCCGCGGTCCAGATCGACATCCATGAACAGCGTTTCTTTCTTTGTGATCACGCTCGGATCAAGCCACGCCGCTGCCGCCAACTCGTCCCACAAGTAATTGTAGTTGCCATGCAGTCGGGCATACTGCCCGACGTAGTGCGCCACCGGAGCGCTCCCCGCTTTGATGCGGTCGATCAGGTCGGCAGTCAGTCGCGTCTTCACCGAAATATCCACGGTGGTGCAGACGATCTTCTTCCACGGCGCACGGAGCACAATATGAGCGGCTTCCGGGTCGAACCATAGGTTGAATTCGTGGGTTGGAGTGTTGGCGAACTCGGGATCATCGGTCCGCGGATTGAAACTTCCGCCCATGAACACCAGCTCTTTCGCCAGACCCGCGAACTCGGGATCGATCGTAATGGCGAGGGCCAGGTTGGTCATGGGGCCGCCGGCGTAGATGGTCACCTCGTGCGGAAACTTGTGCACCATCCGCAGCAGAAAGTGGGCCGCATCTTCATCGGCGGGCTTGGTCGTTGGTTTGCCTTCCGGCATTTCTCCCAACTGGTCCGGCGGATGATAGAACCTGGGCGTCCACGCGCCTAGCCACGCCACGGAGCCATATTGCTGTTCCCACCGCTCCGCCTCTTCTTCCCGCCTGACCAGCGGATACTCCGCACCCGGCACGACTGGAATATCGGTGCGTCCGATGAGTTCGAGCATGCGCAAAGTGTGCGCCACTTCCTCGTGGAGCCACTGATCGCCCGTCACCACCGTGATGCCCAAGACTTCCGTCTGCGGCGATTGGATCAGCAACAGCATCGACTGCTGGTCGGTTCCCGCGGGGCCAGCGGCGTCCTGGTCGATGATGATCTTTCGTTTTGCCTGTCCCCAGCAGGCAACGCATAAGGTCAGTACTGCCATTGCCAAAACCCAAGCACGGAACATTTTCATCATTTAGCCTCGGGGATGTATACAAAATGAAGGGCAGACTGAGTTTAACCTCAGTCTGCCCATGTTTAGGTTCTCAACACACTCCACCTAGAAATTCAGCTTGAGCGCTAACTGAATCACGCGGGGATTGCCAACGGTTGAGCTGATTACCCCGAAGCTGCCCGGGGAAGCTAGATCTGCTCCGGGTGTTGAGCTTGAGCCGGGGTCATTGAACTGTGGGTGGTTGAAGATGTTGAAGAACTCAGCCCGAAAATCCGCGTTTATCGTCTCGTTCAGCCGAAAGCGCTTGACCGCGGAGAAATCGGTGTTTACGAAACGAGGTCCGTAGACCGGAGTACGGGATGCAGTTCCGAGCTGTCCCGGCGGCGGAGCCACAAAGCACTGAGTATTAAACCACTTGAGAACTGTCGGATGGCTGCTCTTGGGATCACAAACCTGATCGGGGCGGTTCCAGTTGGCGAAGTTGTCCAGGAAGTTGACTCCGGACTGATTAAAACTGTCGTACACAAAGATGGGAAATCCTGACTGGGCCCTTTCAATCAAGTTGACCGACCACCCTCCCAGGACAGCGTTGACGGGTCCGCTCCAGTTGCCACCGAACGCCTTACCCTTGCCGAACGGCAAAGCATAGAGCAAGCTGGCAGTGAACTGGTCGTTCAGGTTGAGCCCCGACACGCCCCAATCGGCTTTGTTCGATCCCGGCAGCGGCCAGTAGGTAGCTCCGCTGTTGCTGCCAAGACCATCGGGGAGCCCCGAGTCGAATGTCCGGGAATAGGTATAACCAACAAGCATGTAGAGCCCATGCCGGGCGCTCTTGGTCTCCGCCTTGATCTGCAGCGAATCGTAGCGAGCCGCCCCGGTGTCGGTGAAGTTGGAGATATAGGTAAAGTTTGCGAAGTTGGGGTTGACGTACTCGCCGCAGCCAAGGGTGTAGCCGGCTGTTCCGCAGGCCGTGGGAGAGTGCACGTTCCAATTCAAGCCGTTTACCAAAATGTGGGAACTGCGGGATCCCGCGTATCCGGCGGTGAGCACGATGTTTCCCGGAAGTTGATGCTCGACGTTCAAGTTAAACTGCTGAATCATGCCCTGCTTGAAGTTGGGATTCTGGGACTGCACGGTGCCCAGGAAAGTGTTGATGTTCGGAGGAGCCGTAAATACGCCGACGCCGAATGGATTTGGGTTCCCAGTTCCAGCAGGGTACCCTCCCGAGATCGCACAAAGAAAGAGGTTGGGATTGGTATCGAATGCCGGTTCCGGACAGGTGCCTGTGAACCCCGGGAAGCCAGGGAACAGCGCCGACGACGCCTCAAATGGGGGATTATTGACCAGCCCCTGCCCGCCAATGTTCCAGGAGGAGTCGTGGAATATGGCATACCCGGCTCGAAGTACCGTAGTCTGGCTACCCAGCACCTTCCAACTCAGTCCAATCCTCGGTTCGAAAGCGGTCTTGTCGAGTTGGATGCCGACTCGCCCATTGGAGTTCTGCCCAGGCACGAGTAGATTGCACGTCGGTTGTGCCGTGCAATTACTGTGAAAGAGAAAGTTGGCTTGCCGGTCTTGCGCCTCAACGATAGGCGTTACCAGGGCCCACGCGAAGCCGATGTTCACCGTCAGATTTGGCGTTGCCCGCCAATCATCCTGCACAAAGGGACGGAACATTTTCCAGCGGCGGCCGGTTGTGGCGCCCTTGAAGGTCTGATCATGTTCCCCGAAGGTGTATACACCTAGGAGCAGGTCGGCCATGGGGTCACCAGTTTGGTTGCCGATGGCGTAAAACCCGTCCTGGTAGGAATTCGTCAGCACGTTCATCTGGTTCGCGCGAACTCCTCCGCCAACTTTAATATCGTGCTTGCCGCGAATCATGTCGAACGAATCGGAGATAGAGAACACGTTGGTCCCGCCTTGGAAGGGCGCGAACCCGCGATCTCCCAGAGACCAGTAGCCCCCAGCCGGCGGTTGGATTGAAGTCAGCCCGCAACTTATACAGAATTGCGAGGACTGGTCTGCTATCCCGGGGATTCCCGAGGGGGGGTTGCAGAAAGCGTCTATGTTGGCGTTCACGATGCCGAGTTTGTTTCCTTCACACGTGCCATAGCCGTACGACTTGATGAAGTTGAAAATTCGGTTGAAGCCACCGCTGATCTGATTGACGGTATTGCTCGAAAATATGTGGGTTTCGGATATGGCGACGTTACGCCCGTGATTGGAAATGTTCTGCGTGCTCCCAAAAGGAGTGGCTTCCGCGAATCCGGTGGGACCGGTTGGCGAGGAGCCGCCCGGGACCAGCGAATTTGCCTGGTCGTAGCTGAAGCGGGCAAATACAGAGTCCTTGCCGGAAAAGTTGTGATCCAGGCGGATGTCGAACTCCCCTTCGTTAAGGCTCCTCACTGGCGCGTTGGTAAAGTTGAAGCCCACATTTTGCGCGTTGGGTACGTTGTTCCCTGGATACAGTCGAATCAACTGCTGGCCGGCCGAATCGGCTAAACCACCCACACCTGTCGGAATCTTGTTGCAGGGGGAACCGCCAGTCTGGGTTCCATCAGGATTAGGGGTGATCGGAGTACCGGTGCCGTCACACTCGAAGGACCCACCCGAATAAGGGTTGACGAGATTAGGGAACGTCACGTTTCCGTTGTACAAAGTTACGCCCCGGGTGCCGCCCAGAGGGTCTTGAGTAAAGTCACCACCCATCATGGCACTGGTGGGAACCAAACCCGTAGATTCGATGCCGTGACGCTGTCTCTTGCCCTGATAGTCCACGAAGAAGAACGTCTTGTCCTTCTTGATCGCACCACCCAGCGCCCCTCCGAACTGGTTCAGATTGAACTGCTCCCTGGTTGCGGCGAAATAGCTGCGCGCATCCAGCTTGGTGTTGCGGAAGAATTCAAACAGTGTTCCGTGAAGCTGATTCGATCCTGATTTTGTGGTCACGAGCACAGTTGGACCCGCGCGAGTGCCATACTCCGCCGAGTAGGTGTAGGTGAGAACCTTGAATTCCTGGATGGCATCGATGGAAGGCAAGATTGCGATACCGCCCGCAGTCAGTTCGTTGTTATCGTTGCCATCGAGCAGCCAGTCTGTGCTCTGTGGGCGCGATCCGCCTACCGAAAGAGAAAACGGGCCGCGAGCGGAGACTTCACTGGTGGCGCCACCGTTGAAAAAGCTGTTCGGATTGGTTTCCTGAGTTACGCCCGGCGTCAGGGTCGCCAACTGCACAAAGTCGCGGCCGTTTAACGGAAGATCGGCGACTTCTTCAGAAGTAATGACCTGACCGAGCGTGGGATTTGCAGTCTCCACCGCTACTTCGGTGGCGCTGACTTCAATGGTCGAGGAAACGGACGCCGGTACAAGGGTGAAATCCACTTCGCGATGCTCATCGACTTGCAGTCGAATGTCCTTCTGCTCTGTACCCTTAAAGCCCTGAGACTCCACATGGAGCGTGTAGAAGGCGACCGGCAGCAGGGGGATCAGGTAATGTCCAGAATCGTCGGTTTTGGCCTCGCGAGCAAGCCCCGTGCCTTGCGAGGTCGCTTTCACCGTCGCGCCGGCAACCACTGCGCCAGCTTTGTCGGAAACTGTGCCCGAGAAGCTGCCATTTGCCTGGCCGAACAGGAGCGGACAGACCGATAATGCCAGCGAACAAACAGCGACAACCAGCAGCGCCCTCTTTTTCAACATTACAACCCCTTTCGGCGGCCCCACACCGAATGACGAAGTGACTTTCCGTTTGGCATTGAACCGGGAGGTCTTTGGACCGTAGAACGGCCTTATAAATGGCCGCTCCTTCCGAAGTCAAGACTTTTCGCCAGAAGAAAAGTATTAGCGGCCGGGTCTTTCCTTTTTTGCACAGGCAGATGAGGAAAACCGCAATGGTTCTCCCGAGGATTGCGCCCCTTTGTTTAGGGTGAGTAGTGGGAGAGCTAGCTTCGGCCTTGAACCACCCACTCTGCATCAAAGCGCGCTCGATCATAAAAAGATTTTTGCGTTCCGATACCCGTGGTGGAAAGTCCGGCATACAGATTGGCGCGCCGCACTGCCTCTCGTTCCGGGACTCCCTCCGCGAGGAATACGGCGAAACTTCCGATGAATGCGTCGCCGGCTCCAGTGCTGTCGATACTCTTTACGGCAAACGGAGCGATGTGCTCGCTTAAGCCGCGGCCCGCGAGGAAAGAGCCGTTGGCCCCCAGCGTGATGATGACCCGGCGAATCCCGCCTGCGACAAGTTTCTCAGCGCATTTCTTCGCGTCGCCGACATTCTTGACCGCGAGCCCGGTAATGGTTTCGGCCTCACTCTCGTTCGGAACAAAGTAATCGAGGTCCGCTAACGCGCTCATTTCGACGGCTTGTCCGGGCGCCGGATTCAAAATGCAGCGAATCCCATGCTTTCGCGCAAACGCGACGGCGTAGTAGACGGTTTCGAGAGGGATCTCAAACTGCAGCACGATGCAGTCGGCTGCTTTCAACGTCTCCGCGGCGGCCTCAATATCAGCAGCTTTCAAAGCATCGTTGGCGCCCTTCACCACCAGAATGCGGTTTTGCCCGTTAGACTCGACGAAGATCGGCGCTACCCCGCTGGACAATCCTTCAACCTGCTTCACGTGAGTTGCGTCGATGCCAAGCTTCTTGAAGTTCTCGATCGTGGCCGAACCAAACAGGTCGCTTCCCACTCGCGCCACCATGAACACATCCGCGCCACAAAGACGGGCGGCAACCGCCTGATTGGCGCCCTTACCCCCGAACCCGAGATCGAATTTCTGGCCGAAGATTGTTTCCCCAGGTTTAGGAAATTGATCGGTGAAGGTGGTCAGATCGATGTTGGCACTTCCAACGACGGCGATGCGAGGGCGCCTGGCCATGGTTTTGTTCGAGAAAGCTTGAGAACGCCGAGTCTATTTGGCGTCTCCGATTGTGTCAACGGAGATGGCGTTGCAAGCAGGGAAGAAAATCTTCTTCGGCAGCGATGATGGGCCGGCCCCGATTAATCCGCTAAAGTTTTCTGCTATAGTTGCGTTCCTCGGAGGTCGCGTCCCATGCCCCGAAATGTGCGTTGTGCTCTGATTCAAGCCAGCAATGTGCTCAGCACAGAGCGTCCCCTCGCCCAGATCAGGAAGGCGATGATCGACAAGCACCTCAAGCTGATCGAACAGGCGGCGCGGAAAAAAACGCAGGTCCTGTGTCTGCAGGAACTTTTCTACGGCCCTTATTTTTGCGCGGAGCAGAATGCGCGCTGGTATGAATTGACCGAACGGGTGCCGGATGGCCCGACGGTGCGCATGATGCAAAAGATCGCCGCCAAGCATCGCATGGTGATCGTAGTTCCGGTTTACGAAGAGCACATGCCGGGCGTGTATTTCAATAGCGCCGCGGTGATCGATGCCGACGGCCGTTATCTGGGGAAATACCGCAAACACCACATCCCGCACTGCCATCCCGGATTCTGGGAGAAGTTTTACTTCACCCCCGGCGATCTTGGATACCCTGTCTTTGAAACAAAGTATGCGCGGGTCGGCGTCTACATTTGCTACGACCGCCATTTCCCCGAAGGCGCGCGCATTCTGGGATTGAACGGCGCCGAGATCGTGTTTAATCCCTCAGCCACAGTCGCCGGCCTCTCGGAATATTTGTGGGAACTGGAACAGCCCGCCCATGCCGTAGCCAACGGCTACTTCGTCGGCGCCATCAACCGGGTCGGCGTCGAGAAACCGTGGAGCATCGGAGAGTTTTACGGCAAGAGCTACTTCTGCAATCCGCGGGGCAAGATTATCGCCCAAGCCAGCCGGGATAAAGACGAAGTCGTGGTGGCGGACCTCGACTTGGATATGATCGCGGAAGTCCGCAAAGTGTGGCAATTCTTCCGTGATCGCCGGCCGGAGAGCTACGGCCCGATCACCGGGCAGACGGGAGAAGCTGCCGCGGCAGACTAGCGCACACACGTATCAAGACTTTGATTGCAGAAGTTGATCGTGAACTTGTTTCGACATTTCTCAACCGAAATCATGGCCACGTCCCAGCCTTCTCTCCGATCTCGCATCGAATCCAGTCCTCTCTACAATCCTGACCTCGCGCCTGCCCCGGCCGACCGCCGGCATTGGGGTACGTACAATTTTGCGGCGCTCTGGATTTCGATGTCGGTGAACATTCTCACCTACATGGTGGCGGCGAGCTTGATTCAGGGTGGAATGAACTGGAAACAGGCGGTGATAACAATTTTTCTCGGCAACGTGATCGTGCTGGTCCCGATGCTGCTCAACTCGCATCCCGGAGCCAAGTACGGCGTTCCGTTTCCAGTGTTGGCTCGCGCGTCGTTCGGAGTGCTGGGCGCCAACGTAGCCGCGGTCCTGCGGGCGCTGGTCGCATGCGGATGGTTCGGCATTCAGACCTGGATCGGCGGCGAAGCGATCAGTACCCTTCTAGCTACGCTCGCGCCTGGATGGAAGAGTTTTCCCTACGCTACTGCGATTTGCTTTCTTCTGTTCTGGCTGATCAACCTCGCAGTCATTCTCATGGGAATCGAATACATTCGAATCCTGCAGGGGATCAGCGCTCCGGTGTTGTTAGGGGTTGGTCTGCTGCTTCTGGCCTGGGCCTATCGCAGTGCTGGCGGCTTCGGCCCCATGCTGGCCGCGCCTTCGCGGTTCACTAACTTTGCCGACTTTCTGAAATTTCTGGTTCCAGCTCTGAATGGCACTGTCGGCTTCTGGGCCACGGTCTCGCTGAATATTCCCGACTTCACTCGATTTGCACGCAACCAGCGGGAACAGATTATCGGACAGGCCCTGGCGCTGCCGACGACGATGACTCTCTATGCTTTTATCGGTATCGCGGTGACTTCGGCTACGGTCGTGATTTACGGAACGGCAATCTCGGATCCGGTGCAACTGCTCAGCCGTTTCCACTCGCCTGTCGCTGTAGTAATTTCCCTGGTCGCGATTCTGCTGGCTACGCTGAATGTCAATATCGGTGCCAACGTCGTGTCGCCGGCCAACGACTTCTCCAATCTATGGCCTCGGCGAATCAGCTTCCGAACTGGCGGCGTGATTACTTGCTTCATGGGGATCGCGCTGATGCCGTGGAAGCTGCTCGCGGATTACAAAACGTTCATCCTCGGCTGGCTGGGTGGTTACGCAGCTTTTCTCGGACCGGTTGCCGGCATTATGATCTGCGACTATTTCGTGGTGCGACGGCGTGTTCTGCAGGTGGACGATCTTTATCTTCGCGGCGGCATCTACGAGTATTCCAAGGGATTCAACTGGTGTGCTCTGATTGCGCTCGCGCTGGGAGCAGGGACCGCCCTGATTGGCCTGGCGGTTCCATCGTTGCGTGTTCTTTACGCCTACTCCTGGTTCGTGGGGTTTGCCGTTTCCTTCGCCCTCTATTACGCGATGATGAAGTTGCAGCCCCCAGGCGCACTTTCGCCAACGGCAGCTTCGTAGCCTCAGCGCGTCGCGCTTGTAGTTTCCTGGAACGCCGGCAACACATCGCGCTGGTAGATATCCAATGATTGTTCCTCGTCTCCGCACATCAAATACAAGTTGAACTGTGTAACACCTACGCTGGCCAGCTTGCGGAGTTTTTCCTGATGCGCCTTGACCGGTCCGACCAGGCAAAAACGGTCAACCACTTCATCAGAAACGAAATTCGCGTTGTCACTTTCAACCACGCAGTGGTGCAGATAGTCGTAGCCACCACGATCTCGTACGTAGGATGTGAGCGCCGGTGGCAGGTCTTCCGGCTTGTATTGCCGGATCAAGTCCATCACGTGGTTTGAAACCAGGGCAGGGAACCAGCGCACGCGTTCGCGCGCCACAGCCAAATCGTCGGAAACCCAAACCGGAGCCGCCGACATTACTTCAATCTGACTCGGGTCGCGACCGGCGGCGCGAGCGCCTTCTTTCACGAATCCAAGGCACCAAGAAATCAAATCGGGATCGGCGAATTGAAGAATGATCCCATCGGCAACGCGCCCCGCCATGTGCAGAACCTTGGGTCCGTAGCCCGCGATCCAGACTCGCGGAGAGACTTCGGCCCAGGTGAGGCGCGTGGGCTGGCCTTCGTACTCAATTTCGCGTCCGGCAGTGAGATCGCGAAAAATCTTTACCGCGGCTTCCAAGTGTTGCCAACTGACCGGCTTCTTGCCGAGAACGCGTCTCGAGCTGTCGCCTCGTCCGATCCCAAGTTCCATCCTGCCCCCCGAAATCAAATTCAGCGTGGCGAAAAGGCTGGCCGTTACTGTGAGATCGCGAACCGCGGGGTTGGTCACACACGTGCCAAAGTGCATGCGTTGCGTGTTGGCGGCCATGAGCGCGAGCAGAGGGTACGGTTCCTTCCAGAGGACATGGGAATCGAAGATCCAACCGTATTGGAAGCCTGCGGCTTCCGCCTGACGGGTTAGACCCACGATGCGCTCGACCGGGATGTCTGGTTTTAGCGTAATGCCAAATTGCATGGCAGGCCTCGTTTCATCACTCAAGAAATTAGGAGGAACTGAGGTGCGGCAGTTTAGCATAGAATTCCTTTTTCATCTCATCCGTGACGGAGGGATCGATGGGCTTTGACACCATCATCGGTAATGGATCGGTGGTGACGGCAACGGATACCTATGTTGCGGACGTTGCGATCGAGAAAGGCAGGATCACCGCTATCGGCAAAGACCTTCCTCGACAGAATGCCACGCAGGTTGTCGACGCTTCAGGAAAGTACGTTTTTCCTGGAGGCATCGACGTGCATACGCATCTCGATATGCCGTTTGGCGGAACCACCAGCGCCGACGATTTTGAAACCGGCACCCGCGCCGCCGCGTTCGGCGGAACCACCACGCTGATCGACTTTGCCATCCAGTACAAAGGCCAGCCGTTGCGCCAGGCTTTCGACACGTGGATGGGCAAAGCCTCGAAGAAAGCGGTCTGCGATTATGCCTTTCATTGCATCGTCACCGATATCAGCGATGGTCAATTGCAGCAGATGAATGCGCTGGTGGGCGAAGGCGTGACCAGCTTCAAGCTCTTCATGGCCTATCCCGGCGTCTTCATGCTCGATGACGCCAGCATCTTCCGCGCGCTGCAGACCACCGCGAAAAACGGTGGCCTCATTTGCATGCACGCTGAGAACGGAAGCGCGATCGACGTGATCGTGCAGCAGGCACTGGCGGAAGGGAAGAAGGCGCCGAAGTACCACGCTCTGACCCGGCCCACGACAGCCGAGGCTGAGGCAGTGTCGCGCGCGATTGCATTGGCGGAGATGGCAGGAGCCCCGATCTACATCGTGCATTTAAGTTGCAACGAGGCCCTCGAAAAGGTGCGGGAGGCGCGCGATCGTGGCCTTCCCGTCTATGCCGAAACTTGCCCGCAGTACTTGTATCTCTCGATCGAGAACTTTGACGTTCCAGACTTTGAAGGCGCGAAATATGTCTTCACGCCGCCGCTCCGGGAAAAATGGCACCAGGAAAAGCTCTGGAACGGCCTCAAGCAGGATCATCTGCAGGTCGTCTCCACGGATCACTGTCCGTTTTGCTTCAAGGAGCAGAAAGAACTCGGGCGCGACGACTTCACAAAGATTCCGAACGGTGGTCCGGGCATTGAGCACCGCATGAGCCTGATTTATTCCGGCGGCGTTGCTCAGGGCCGTTTCAGCGTGAATCGATTCGTCGAACTGGTTTCTACAACTCCGGCAAAGCTTTTTGGTTTGTATCCGCGCAAGGGGACGATCGCGATCGGTAGCGACGCCGATCTCGTCGTCTTTGATCCCAAGCGCAAACACACCATCAGCGCCCAAACTCACCACATGCGCGTGGATTACTCGATGTTCGAAGGCATCCAGGTTATGGGCATGCCCGACACCGTTCTCTCCCGAGGTCGCGTCGTGGTGAAGGGAGACAAGTTTCTCGGCCGTGCCGGACAGGGAGAGTTCTTGCGGAGGTCAACTTATTCCCAGGTGAACGGGTAGTTCGTGGAATTGTGCTGCTTACCTCGCTTGTGGCCTCCATCAAAGAAGAGTACAGTTACACACTTTCCGGCGACGCCACGCCTCAAGGAGAACCGATGTTCACACCGTCGACTTTGAGCCCTGCGCTCGTGATGATGATCACGAGCGCGGTCTGCTGGGGCTCCTGGGCAAATACCTATAAGGGCGTTAAGGGGTATCGTTTCGAGCTTTTCTACTGGGACTACGCCGTTGGCATCTTCCTGATCTCACTGGCGCTCGCGTTCACCATGGGGAGTACAGGGCACGATGCATCCAGTTTTCTGAATAACGTCCACGCTGCGGACACTTCAAACATTGTCAACGCGCTGATCGGCGGGGCGCTGTTCAACCTCGCCAATCTCTTGCTCGTGGCTGCGATTGACATGGCCGGACTCGCCGTCGCGTTCCCCATTTCAATTGGGATTGCTCTGGTCGTGGGAACGGTATTGAGCTACATTCTTCAGCCGCGGGGAAACGCGCTTTCCCTGGCCCTGGGCGTCGCGTGCGCGTTTATCGCGGTGCTCCTGGACGGCAGGGCCTATGGCAGTCTGGCAGCAGCAGGGCGTTCCGTCTCGAAGAAGAGCCTGATCACGTGCGTGGTGTCGGGGGTTCTGATGGGGTTGTGGGCCCCATTCATGACACACGCCATGACGCGTGGCAATCCTCTGGGGCCTTATAGCGCTGCCGTGTTCTTGACCCTGGGAGCATTACTCTCCTGCTTCATCTGGAATATTTATTTCATGAAACACCCGCTGGTGGGGGAGCCAGTGGACTTTAGCGGATTTTTCAGCGGGCCCGTGTCGGGGCATCTGCTGGGGCTCTTCGGGGGATGCATCTGGGGCATTGGCACCGTCTTCAATCTGGTGGCTGCGAGCTTTACCGGTGTGGCAATTTCCTATGCCATCGGCCAATCTGCGCCAATGGTTGCAGCCCTCTGGGGAGTGTTTGCGTGGAAAGAATTCGCGAACTCCGGACCTCGCGCCAAAGCCTACCTTGGCCTGATGTTCATCTTCTATGGCCTGGCGATTTTCCTGGTGGCACGCGCGAATGGCTGAACCGGACTCCCTATAGCAACATGCCGGCAATCGAAGCCGACATCAGGTTTGCCATGGTGCCAGCCAGCATCGCGCGCACTCCGAGCCGCGCCAGTTCACCCGTCTTGTTCGGCGCGAGTGCGCCGATGCCCCCGATCTGGATTCCGATGGAGCTGAGATTCGCGAAGCCGCAAAGAGCAAACGTGGCAATGGTAAACGAGCGTGGATCGAGAAACGCCTTCTGCGGCCCCAACATGGAGAACGCCACCAACTCGTTCAGCGCCATGCGGGTTCCCAGCAACGTCCCGATGAACCTGCAATCGTGCCATGGAACCCCGATTACCCACGCCACCGGCGCGAAGAGCGCACCAAAGATTTTCTCCAGGCTTTCCGGAAACCAACTCACCCAATGGTGAATTCCACCCAGAATGCCATCCGTGAGTGCGATCAATGCGAGGAATGAAATCAGCATGGCGGCGATGTTCAGGGCGAGGTGCAACCCGTCGGTAGTTCCGCGGGCGATCGCGCCCAGTAGATTTTCTTCCTTCTCGGCTTTTTCTTCCTCGGCGCTCATGATCACACGGCCGGCGGTCATCGGCTGTTCCGTCTCCGGCACCAGCATCTTCGCCATGAGCAAAGTGCCCGGGGCCGTCATGATGACCGCGCTCAGTAAGTGTCTGGGATCGATTCCGAAGAAAATATAGGCAGCCATAATTCCACCGGAAACGTGCGCCATCCCGCTGGTCATCACGGTCATCAGTTCCGAACGCGTCAGATCGGCCAGAAATGGCCGGATGGTCAAGGGCGCTTCCGTTTGTCCCATGAAAATACTTGCTGCGACGTTCAGCGATTCTGCCCCACTCGCTCCCATCACGCGTGTCATGACCCAGGCAAAAACCCGGATGATGATCTGCATAATGCCGAAGTGATAGAGCACCGCGAAGAAGGCCGCGATAAAGATGACTGTCGGAAGCACGCCGAAGGCAAAATAGCCCAATTGCGATCCGGGATTGGCCAGGTCGCCGAACACGAAGTGCGAACCCGCATGGGCATAACTCAGGAGTTTTGTGACCGCGTCTCCCGCTTTCTGAAAGATATTCCGGCCTGCCTCCATGCGCAACACAAATACCGCAAAGGCAAATTGCAGCCCTAAGCCCCACGCCACGGTTTTCAGGCGAATGGCACGGCGATTGGTCGAAAAAACGTACGCCAACGCCAGCATGGTCAAAAGGCCGAGGATTCCAGTGTAGCGTCCCATTCAGTTTCTCTCTCCGGTTTTTCCGATTACGCTATGGATCAACGGCCTCTTCTCATCCACGGGTGAATCAGTAATCTGGTAGCTCTGTTCGAGCAGTTGCCGGGCACGAGCCGCACGTGTTTCAGCATTGTAATGAATCGTGGCCAGCGGCTCGCCACTGGAGACGGCATCGCCGACTTTCTTGTGGAGCACGATTCCCACCCTGGGGTCGACGGAGTCTTCTTTGCGTTCGCGGCCGCCGCCGAGAACGACACACGCAGTGCCAACCTGCTCGCACTGCACAGATGCGAGATATCCGCCCTTCGGGCTCGAAAGTATCATCGTATGTCGAGCCTGAGGCAATTTCTTGGGGTCGTCGATCGCCCGCGGATCTCCACCTTGCAGCTCCACTATTTGGCGGAACCTGTCGAGCGCCTTGCCGGACGCGATCAGCTTTTCGCTCTGCTTTTTTCCTTCCGCGACCGTTGCTGCAACTCCACCCAGATGCAGCATCCAACCCGCAAGCTCGAGGCAGAGTTGGCGCAAATCCGCCGGTCCTTCGCCGCGGAGAACTTCCACCACTTCGACCACCTCAAGCGCATTGCCGATCATGCATCCCAGGGGCTGATCCATGTCCGTGATCAGCGCCACCACCTGTTTGCCCATCCGCTCGCCGGTTTCAACCATAAGTTCGGCGAGAAATGCAGCGTCCTTTTCAGTTTTCATGAACGCCCCGGAACCGGTTTTCACGTCGAGGACGAGCGCATCAATTCCTTCCGCAAGTTTCTTGCTCATGATAGAGGCGCAGATCAGATACGGGCTTTCCACGGTGCCGGTCACATCGCGCAGCGCATAGAGCTTGCGATCGGCAGGCGCGATTTCCGCCGTCTGACCAATCATGGCGCAGCCACAGGTTTCAAGCACGCGGCGAAATTGTGCCACGGGGAGGTTCACATTGAAGCCCGGGATCGCCTCAAGCTTGTCCAGCGTGCCTCCCGTATGTCCCAAGCCGCGGCCGCTGATCATGGGGACGGCCACGCCCGCAGCGGCGGCTAGCGGCGCCAGCACCAGCGAAGTCTTGTCACCCACACCACCGGTCGAGTGCTTGTCAACTTTTCTGGCCGGAAGTGAGGAGAGATCGAGCACCTCGCCCGAGTGCAACATCGCATCCGTCAGCGCGGCGGTCTCGGCGCGAGTCATGCCACGCAGCACGACCGCCATCAGCCAGGCTGAAACCTGATAGTCGGGAATATCACCGCGAGTGTAGCCGTTCACCAGGGATTCGATTTCGCCCCGAGACAGCTCGATGTCATCCCGCTTCTTACGAATCACATCAATGGCACGGAAAACCTGCGCTGGAGCTGGGGTTTGGCTCACTGGAGACGGAATCCTTCCGGAAGCAATTCGGTAATGTGCGCCTGCTTTGGGCCCTCGGCCCCCTGAAAGAAAATGGTTGCGTCGGGACCGAATTCATAGATGACCTGACGGCACGCGCCGCAGGGCGAACAAGGGACGCCCTGATCGTTGACCACTGAGACTGCGCGGATCTCGATCTTGGGTCCCAGCTGTGCGACCGCTGAGAAGATCGCCGTACGCTCGGCGCAGTTCGTCATTCCGTAGGAGGCATTCTCAACATTGCAGCCCGAAAAAACTTTGCCGTTCGTGAGGAGGATGGCGGCCCCTACCCGGAACTTCGAATAGGGTGCATGCGCGTTCTTCATGACCTTCTTCGCGGACCGCAGCAGTCTTGCTGCTACGCCAGCCGGTAGCATCCTCTTGCGCATATAAGAAAAGTGTTTCGCGCTGGAGCGCGAAATCGAGGGCCATTGTAAACCCTGGCCTAACAATCCAGCGCCTTTTATTGGGATGCAGGCGAAGGAGGACAAACGGCCGCGCCGCGAACTCGCGCGATGAGATTTCCTGCCGTACAATTACAGCGCGAGGTGAGGCGCAATCCAGTGCCGGTGGATCACAACCATCCCGGAGCAGCTCGCGAGACGACGGGAAACCTGGCGCATGTCGGAGCATCTCCCGCGATTCTTGGTGGGCGTCCACTCCAGGCCAACTCTGGAATTCCTCTCGACTTGAATTGGGTGCGAGAAGTTCGGGTGAACACCAGCGCCGTAGAGCGCCGCGCCCAAACGCAGGTCGCGCGTAGAACAGTGAAGAGGGAATGGCAGGCGGCATGGCTGTTACGGGCGATCACCTGCATGGATCTGACTACGCTTTCCGGCGACGACACGGAGGAGCGGGTGCGCCGGCTGTGCGCAAAAGCGCGGCAGCCCGTGCAGCACGATCTCGTACACCGGCTGGCGATTGAAGAACTCGAAGTGAAGGTTGCGGCCGTTTGCGTCTATCACGTGTTTGTTGAGACAGCGCTGCACGCGTTGGAAGGCAGCGGCGTGCGTGTGGCAGCGGTTTCCACCGGCTTTCCGGCGGGTCTGTCGCCGTTGGCGGAGCGGGTTGCCGAGATTCGCCGGTCTGCGGAGGCGGGCGCCCACGAGATTGACGTTGTGATCACGCGCGCTCACGTGTTTGGAGGGCGCTGGCAGGCGCTCTACGACGAAGTTGCGGCCTTCAAACAGGCCTGCGGTTCTGCTCACATGAAGGTCATCCTTGCGGCCGGCGACCTGCTCACTTTGCGCAATGTGGCGCGCGCCAGTGTCGTAGCCATGATGGCGGGAGCCGACTTCATCAAGACCTCAACCGGCAAAGAGCCTACCAACGCCACGTTGCCCGTGGGCTTGGTGATGACGCGGGCCATCCGCGAATATGCCGAGCAAACAGGAATGGCGGTGGGGTTCAAGGCCGCGGGCGGGATTCGCACGGCTAAGCAGTCAACCGACTGGCTGGCTATGATGAAAGAAGAACTTGGAGACTCGTGGATGCGCGCAGAACTTTTTCGCTTCGGCGCGAGTGGGTTGTTGGGCGATATTGAGCGGCAACTGGAACATCAAGCGACGGGGCGTTATTCAGCAGAGTATCGTCATCCCATCGCGTAGCTGCCAAACGTGGTTGTCAGATGAGGGAACGAGGGACCTAAATGAGTATTGCTGAAAAGTTTGTAAGCATGGAGTACGGTCCTGCTCCGGAAGATCCGAAGGAAGCGCAAGCCTGGCTACAGCGCCACAGCCACCGCTTCGGACACTTCATCAACGGCGCGTGGCAGACCCCAGCCACGGGTGAATATTTCGAGACACAAGATCCTTCCAACGGAGAGAAGCTGGCTTCCGTCGCCCAAGGTTCATCTGCGGACGTCGATGCCGCCGTGCACGCTGCGCGTGCGGCATACCCAAAGTGGCGCGCTCTCACTCCGCACGTCCGGGCGCGCTATTTGTATGCCCTGGCCCGGTTGGTGCAGAAACATTCACGGCTTCTCGCCGTTCTGGAAACGATGGACAACGGCAAGCCGATCCGTGAAAGCCGCGACATCGACATTCCGCTGGTGGCGCGGCACTTCTATTACCATGCGGGCTGGGCGCAACTTCTCGAGCAGGAATTTCCCGAGTATGAACCTTGTGGCGTGGTGGGACAGATCATCCCCTGGAATTTCCCCCTGCTCATGGCGGCGTGGAAGATTGCTCCGGCTCTGGCCACAGGAAATACCGTGGTGTTGAAGCCCGCGGAATTCACTCCTCTGACCGCGCTCGCTTTCGCTGAGCTATGCCAGGAAGCCGGATTGCCCGCCGGAGTCGTCAACATCGTGACGGGAGATGGCTCAACGGGCGAGGCGCTGGTGAAGCATCCCGACGTCGATAAAATTGCCTTCACAGGTTCCACCGAAGTTGGACGCGCGATTCGCACTGCCACAGCAACAACTCACAAGCGGCTATCGCTGGAGTTGGGTGGTAAATCTCCATTCATCATTTTCGATGACGCCGACCTGGACAGCGCAGTCGAAGGTCTGGTGGACGGAATCTGGTTCAATCAGGGTCAAGTCTGCTGCGCCGGTTCGAGACTGTTGATGCAGGAAAGCATCGCCGAGACTTTGATCGGCAAAATCCGCGAACGCATGAGCAGCCTGCGCGTCGGCCTTCCTTTGGATAAGGCAATCGACATCGGCGCCATCGTGGCGCGCGTGCAACTCGACCGTATCCAGCGCATGGTTGGTCAAGGGATCGCCGAGGGTGCAACCTGCTGGCAACCGCAGATTGCGCTGCCTGCGCGCGGCTTTTATTACCCGCCCACGCTGCTGAGCAATGTCCATCCCACGTCGATGGTCGCCCAGCAGGAGATCTTCGGCCCGGTTCTCGCCGCGATGACGTTTCGCACCCCCAGAGAAGCGGTGGAATTGGCAAACAACACCCTCTACGGCCTGGCAGCGTGCGTTTGGAGCGAGAACATCAACGTTGCATTACATATCGCAGCGCAACTGAAGGCCGGCGTTGTCTGGGTGAACTGCACAAATCTGTTCGACGCTTCTTGTGGCTTCGGCGGCTATCGCGAGAGCGGATTCGGGCGCGAAGGTGGCAGGGAAGGCCTGCTGGAATATTTGCAACCGTCTTGGTTCAAGAATGCTCCCCGATTGCCTGCCGCTCAGCCGTCCGCGGCGCCAGACTCAGAAGAAGAACCAGAGGCTGGCACTCCGGCCATCGATCGCACCGTGAAGCTCTACATCGGCGGCAAGCAGGCGCGGCCGGACTCCGGCTACAGCATGGAAGTGCGATCAGTCGATGGACGCTTGTTGGGGGAAGCGTCGCTGGGCAATCGCAAAGACATTCGCAATGCCGTTGAGGCCGCTCGTAAGGCCGAGGCGTGGGCGAAAGCAACCGCACACAATCGCGCGCAGGTTCTTTACTACTGCGCCGAGAACCTCTCGCAGCGCCGCGACGAAATTGTCCGTGGGCTCACAGCGGTAGTCGGTGCCAAACAAGCTGCCGCCGAACTGGATCTCGGCATCCAGCGCATCTTTTCGTACGCGGCCTGGGCCGACAAGTTTGACGGCGCCGTGCACAATCCTCCGTTTCGCAATATTGCGATTGCCATGAATGAGCCGATCGGAACCGTGGGCATCATTTGTCCCACGGAAGCGCCCCTGTTGGGTTTCCTGTCTCTAGTGCTGCCGGCCCTCGCTGTGGGCAACACCGTGATTGCGGTGCCGTCAGAGAGATATCCGCTCATTACTGGCGATCTCTACCAACTCTTTGACACCAGCGACCTGCCCGGTGGCGCAGTCAACATTGTGACGGGCTACGCTTCGCAACTTTTGAAAACGCTCGCGGAGCACGACGATGTGGATGCCATTTGGTCGTTTGGGGACGAGACCAGTGCGGCGGCCGCGAAAGCAATGTCGGTGGGCAACCTGAAACAGGTCTGGACCAACGAGGGCCGCGCCATCGACTGGTTCAATCCGAAACTGGCCGAAGGGCGCTGGTTTCTGGAGCATGCCACACAGGTAAAGAATATCTGGGTTCCCTACGGCGAATAAGTGCGAGGCTGTGAACTTGGAGCCGCAAGCTCAGGCGGCGATACCCGGCCCAAAGCCAATTGCTTTTGTCCCGGCTCCGGACTAGCATACGTTCGTCGTTCTTCTCCATCCGGCATCTTGAAGGGTAGCATCACCCGAACGTCTGGCCTGATTGGTAATTGATCTCGTGCTTGATCTAAGGAGGATGTATGGGCATCGCAGTATCACCGCAGATTCACCCGCAGGTCGCGGATTTCATCGAGAAGCCGCGCAAAATGTTGATCAACGGCAATTGGGTAAACTCCATTTCCGGCAAGACCTTTCCCACCTACAATCCCGCAACCGGTGAGATTCTGGCGCAAGTGGCGGAGGGTGACCGGGAAGACATCGAGCAAGCCGTGAAGGCCGCGCGCAAAGCCTTTGACCAGGGCCCGTGGCGGCGGCTGACCGCGTCCGAACGTGGGCGTCTCATCTGGAAACTCTCCGATTTACTGGAATCGCACACCGAAGAATTTGCGTACCTGGAAAGCCTGGACAACGGCAAGCCTCTCACCATCGCCAGAGCCGCCGATGTTCCGCTGGCCGTGGACCTGTTCCGCTATATGGCGGGCTGGACCACGAAGCTCGAAGGCAATACGATTCCGATCTCTGTGCCCTACACACCCGGGGCGAAGTATCTCGCTTACACTCTGCGCGAACCGGTTGGGGTTGCAGGGCAAATCATTCCCTGGAACTT
The DNA here is from genome assembly GCA_963842095.1 of uncultured Acidobacteriaceae bacterium. Lineage (GTDB taxonomy): Bacteria > Acidobacteriota > Terriglobia > Terriglobales > Acidobacteriaceae > Sulfotelmatobacter. The sequence goes on along the minus strand of CAWJEY010000013.1, from coordinate 933,618 downwards.
CCCCTTGCTGATGGCAGCGTGGAAGCTGGGTCCGGCGCTGGCCTGCGGCTGCACCGTGGTGCTGAAACCGGCAGAACAAACGCCGCTTTCGGCGTTGCGTCTGGGCGAGTTGATTATGGAAGCTGGTTTCCCCGAGGGCGTAGTAAACATCGTGCCGGGCTACGGCGAGACCGCTGGCGCCGCGCTGGCCGCTCATCCGGACGTCGACAAAGTGGCCTTCACAGGCTCCACCGAGGTTGGCAAGCTGATTGTGCACGCCGCGGCCGGCAACTTGAAGAAGGTATCGCTGGAACTCGGCGGTAAGTCTCCGAATGTCGTTTACAAGGATGCTGATCTCGAGTCTGCGATTCCGGGAGCTGCGAGCGCGATCTTCTTCAATCACGGCCAGTGCTGCTGCGCCGGATCGCGCCTCTACATCGAGAAGCCGATCTTCGACCGAGTCGTGGAAGGCGTTGCCGAGCACGCGAAGAAAATCAATGTCGGCTCGGGCCTCGATCCTGAGACAAGCATGGGACCGCTCGTCTCTGAGGAACAGTTAAACCGCGTCTGTGGCTTCCTTGAGTCTGGCTTCTCGGAAGGCGCCACAGCCATTTCTGGCGGGCACAGAAAAGGCGACAAGGGTTACTTCGTGGAGCCTACGGTTCTCGTAAATACTCGCGAAGACATGAAGGTGGTGCGGGAAGAAATCTTCGGGCCAGTGGTAACGGCAATGCCGTTCAGCGATCCCGAGGAGATTATGTCGCGCGCCAACGACAGCGAATACGGCCTGGCTGCTGCCGTCTGGACGAGTGACATCAGCAAAGCCCACCGCACCGCGGAACTTCTGCGCGCGGGTACGGTGTGGATCAACTGCTACAACATTTTCGACGCTGCCCTACCCTTCGGCGGATACAAACAATCCGGATGGGGCCGCGAAATGGGGCACGACGTCCTAAACAATTACACGCAAACCAAGGCGATCTGCACCAAGTTGTCCTAGCCGATCGTTGCAACAAATAAGGACGGCGGATATCCGCCGTCCTTATTATTTTCCTGCAAGGCTTCTCCCGCTGGCCTTACCTTTCCATGAGGAGAACCTTCTCCGCGTCATCGACCTCGGTTAATTTGACCTCGATCACCTCGTTCATCGTGGTCTGAACATTACGGCCGACGAAGCTGGCCTCGACTGGAATTTCGCGATGTCCGCGGTCAATCAGTACGCACAACTGCACCCGCCGCGGTCTGCCGTGTGAAAATAGCGCGTCCAGCGCGGCCCGGGTGGTGCGTCCGGTGAAAAGAACGTCGTCGACCAGAACAATGTTTTTGTCCTCAATCGAAAACCCAATCTCCTTGTCCTGCACCACGGGCTTGGGGCCGAGCGTGGAAAGATCATCGCGATAGAAAGTGATGTCTAAGGTTCCGACCGGAACCTTGGCGTTCTCGATGCGGGCTATGATTTTACCGAGGCGCTCTGCGATGGGGACGCCGCGGCGGCGAATTCCGACTAATCCCAAACCGTCGACGCCACCATTCTTCTCGACAATCTCATATGCCAAGCGCACGAGCGTGCGCTCAATCTCGGATGCCGACATCAATTGCGCTTTCTGGCGTAGACCCGTCTTGCGGGAAGGACTTTTCGCGTTCATCATCGACTGTGCCTCACAAAGAATGTACGTTACAACCTGGATGGATGCGGCCTGCTTCAGGCGTCAACCTTGCATCTCTGCAAGGCGGCTTCTCACTGTATTCAACGCAGCGTCAGAGGTCAAGCGGGTGGGTGCCAAGTTTCGGAGAGAGAGAGATCAAATGTCACGTTGTTCGCTGGACAGTACGCTTTCAGCCAAGGCGTGGACACTGCCGCTGGCGCCGGAGTGCCGCACCGTAACCGCACGGGTCAGAGCGCCGTCGTCGTTCTGCAAGGATTCCAGAGTAATTGCCTGGGGAGTCGTAACCGCCCCATCGCCGGGCAGAATTCCCACGCCTTGATTTCGTCCCCCGGCTTTGGCCCGGTAGAGCGCAGTGTCCGCGAGTTCGATGGCCTCTTCCGCGCAAAGGGACTCGTAGGAGCTGCGACTCCAGGGGAAAGGAGCCCATCCCACCGAACAGGTCTTCCGCACTTGGACGCCGTGCCCAAGATCAAAGGCTTCCGAAGCCATGATGTCCAGGATTCGCTCGCAAAACGCAGGCGTGCCGGATGGGTCCGCCGAGCGGGACATGATCAGGAATTCTTCTCCTCCCCAACGAACCAGGACATCGGACTTGCGCACAACCTTGCCCAGGCGCTCGGCCACCCGCTGCAGCAAGCGGTCGCCCGCGGGATGGCCGTGGACGTCGTTCACTTGCTTGAAGAAGTCCACGTCCACCATGATGAAGACCAGATCGCGATGGTCCAGCTTGCGGATGTCGCTGCCCCGCGCCCGCTCGTAATTACGCAAGACTTGTCCGGCTTCCGCCGTAACAATCTCTTCCAGATAGCGCCGGTTCCAAACTCCCGTCAAAGGGTCGGTGAACGAGATTTCCTGCAGTTCAAGATTCTTGCGCTGCAGTTCCAGACTGTGCCACCGCAGAGATTGTTCCTTGCTTTCCAATTCGTCTTTCAGCGTGCACATTTCATCGAGATTCTGGCGCGACAGGCGCAACAGATGGAGCAGCTCCCGGTCCATCCAGTGCTGCTTCAGGAACACCAGCGTGCCCATGAAGACCATCGCCGCCACGGTCAAGAACAACCTGTAGGAGCGCACCCGCGGTGGGGCTCCTCCCCCAAACTCTGCCCACGCCACCATCAGCGGCGTGGAGAATACGGCGATCATCGCTAATCGCGCGGTCCACATGCTGTGGCTCTGGCGTGGTTCATGGCCAGTCGGCTGGTCGGAGGAAGATCCACGCGCCATGAAACCTACGGCTGCGAACCACGCCATGGCAGCCACCAGCGGAACATCATAAAGACTGCCGGTGTAGTACTGGTGAAAATCAATCGCCACGCCGGCCAGAATGGAGCCCACACTGTAAAACAATGCGGCCTTGAAAAGCTGCCCATATATTGTGTGCCAGGGTCCGTGGCTGCGCCTCCAAACTAGGCCCACTCCTACCATCAGAACGACCTGTTCACAGGCGTAAAGTACGTCGAAGCTGTGGCCATACACGGCTTCATTCGGCGAAACGTACTGCCAGGGGATCACAATAAAGAGATACAGGTAAAACCACCACGTGAGCAAAAGAAAGAAGTCGAGGGATGCGAGCCGCAAGGAATGATCATTTCGTTGAATGTGCGGTTGCACCACCAGGGCAGCCATCATGGGGACGACGTGAAGGAATAGAACTACATCTCCGACAAACGGGTTCGGCACCTCCTGGCGCAGGAAAACTTCGAAGTAAGTCCACAGCACATGCGTGCAGAGCCACATGGCGCAACCGAGCGCCAGGAGAGCCCAGAAAAGCCGGGCTCTCTTGTAGCTGGTTCGGAGGTTCGAGAGGATGGCGAGGGTTGCGCACAGCAACAGAGCAAACTGCGTCAAGTCGCCAAAGGCGGTGAGTCCAGTGCCGCGTGGAGCCAGCAAAGACACGGCGACGTGCACGCAGACCACCACGCACACGATTCCCGTCCACTTGCCGGGTCGCTTCACGGAAATTGACCTCACGCTAAGAGTGTATGTTTCGGCCGGAGGACGCGGGCATTACGGAAGTAATCGGGCATATGGCATGATCGTGCCGTGCAGTTTTCTAGCCGATCGCAGCTGCGAATCTCTGAACGAACCGGAAAACATCGAGATAGGAGTTGTAAAGCGGAACGGGTGCAACCCGGAAAATATCCGGTTCCCGCCAGTCGCCTACTACCCCTTCGTGAGCCAGTCTTTCACAAAATGCTCGCCCGTTCTGGGAGATTCGGATGGAGAGTTGTGCCCCGCGCCGCTCTCTTTCGTGTGGCGTGATGACGAAAAAGTTTGTCGACGCCTTCCGACTCAACAAGAACTCCAGATAGCCGGTCAGCGATATGCTCTTGGCCCGCAAATGCTCCATGCCTGCTTCGTGGAAGATCTCCATCGATGCTCGCAAAACAGCCAGACTGACAATCGAGGGATTGCTCAACTGCCAGCCCTCGGCGCCCGGCATCGGCTGAAAGGCCGGCCCCATCTCGAAACGCGATTGTTCGTCGTGACCCCACCAGCCTGCAAAGCGAGGCAGATCCCAGGCGCGCGCATGGCGTTCATGAACGAAACAACCGGCAGTGCATCCCGGCCCGCCATTCAGATATTTGTAGCTGCACCAAACGGCAAAGTCCGGGCCCCACACATGAAGTTTCAACGGCACATTGCCGGCCGCATGCGCCAGATCGAAACCGACCACGCAGCCCCGCGCGTGACCTGCGCGCGTGATGCGTGCCATGTCAAACGCCTGACCTGTGGCGTAATTCACTCCTCCCAGCATGATCAATGCGATGTCATCTCCCTGCCGCTCGATCAATGAATCAATGTCGTCATCGCGCAGGCAGGATTCGCCCGGCCGCGGAGTCAACTCGATCAGTGAAATCGCGGGGTCGAAACCATAAAAACGAATCTGTGACTGCACCGCGTACTGGTCGGAGGGGAAAGCTCCGCGCTCGACAACAATTTTGTGCCGCTCCTTGGTCGGATGGTAAAAGGACACCATCATCAGGTGAAGGTTCACCGTCAGCGAATTCATCACCACAATTTCAATGGGCTTCGCTCCCACCAATTCCGCAGTCTGTTCGGTAAGCAGCCTGTGGTAGGGCATCCATGGGCGCTTTGCCCGGAAGTGGCCCTCCACGCCGAGTGCCGCCCAGTCCTCCAGTTCCTGATCAATATATGTTGCCGCTGTCCTCGGCTGTAGCCCGAGCGAGTGTCCGCATAGATATAGGCAATCCCGGCCCGCACTCTTGGGAAACAGGAAACGCTCACGGTAGAGTTTCAAAGGATCGCGTTCATCCATTGCGATCGCAAAATCCTGACCTGGTTGAAAATCGAAGGTGGTCACTGCTCAAGCTCCAGCGGAGTGAGGTCGCGGCGAATCCACTGCTCCGCCTTTTCCCAGTCGAGATCGTCCACGCGATTGACGGAGTCGCAGAGTTCAGCCAAAATGCGGTCCTGAATTGCGCCGCGGGCCAGGGCAACGGAGTACGGAATGCGGTGAAAGGTCACCATGGCATACTTTGGCACAAAAAGCTGCGGATACTTTGCTTCCAGCGCTAATTCCAGCTTTTTTCGAAACAGAAACCGCGCGTCCGCAACCCGGTATCTCATCTCCGTAAAATTCTCGATGGCCATATCGGCGATGGCATCGGTATTCACCTTGCGCTCGCGCTCGAACTCAGCGAACACGTGCAGCCAGTCCGCGCCGTGCCTGTCGAGCAAACCGACAAGAGAAGTGCAGTCTTCAAATCCGCAATTTATTCCCTGGCCAAAGAAAGGAACGATGGCATGAACCGCGTCCCCAAGCAGCAAAGCTCTTCCTTCCACATGCCACGGGGAGCATTTGATTGTAACCATCGCCCCGGTTGGATTTGCGAAGTAGTTATCGGCCAGTTGCGGCATCAGGGGAACGGCATCTGGAAAACGGGACTGAAAGAACTGCATTACCTCCGCGGGCATGGTTAGACTGGCAAAGCTGTCCGCGCCTTCAAATGGCAGAAACAGAATGCATGCGAACGTGCCGTCGATGTTGGGCAACGCGATCAGCATGTGATTGCCCCGCGGCCAGATGTGCAGAGCATGGGTCTCCAACAGATGCTCGCCGCTGGGACCGGAGGGAATAGTCAGCTCTTTGTAGCCGTAGTCGAGATACTGCTGCGAAAAATTGAACCGGTTAAGCTTGAGCATTTCCCCACGAATCGCCGATGCCGAACCATCGCAACCGATCACAACACCGGCCGCGCAAGTCGTCTCTTCGCCCGTCTCCTCATCGCGCACCCGTATCGCGCCGGTTTTCAGGTCGTAGCCGGTGCAGCGTTGACTGCAGTGAATGGTGGCGCCCTGTTCCTCCGCGGCGTTCATGAGAGCGATGTTCAACTCAGCGCGGGAAATCGAGTTGATGACCTCGGTGTCATTCTTCCCATAAGGTTGGAAGGTAAGTTCTCCCGTGACCGAATGCATCATCCGCCCTTTCATGGGGATGATGATGCTCCGCATCCGCTCCCACAGGCCAGCCTGCTGCAAGGCGTGAATGCCACGGGTCGAGAGCGCCAGGTTGATGGACCGCCCTGCACTCATGCGCACGCGCCGCATGTCCGGACGCCGCTCATAGATCTCAACTGCGAATCCCCGCTGCATGAGGAGAATCGCCAGCAGGGGACCATTCAGTCCGGCGCCGATCAGTGTGATTCGCTCAGGTGCGGTCTTCATGCGAGAGATTTGACGAATACTTTCGACCAGCAAAACTGACGGGATAGGCGTCTCACTCGGTGAGCAATGTCCTCGCCTCCCACAACTCGGGGAAGAATTTTTTGTCGAGGGTGAGCTTCAGATACGATGCTCCTGCACTTCCCCCAGTGCCCATGCGGATGCCGATGATGCGCTCCACCAGTTGAATGTGGCGCAAGCGCCAGCTCACCACCAGTTCGTCAAACTCCGTCAGCCGCTCGCAGACGTCAATCCAGTCGCGATGGTGATGCTCATCCTTGTAGAGTTCGTGGACGGCGCGGGCACGGGCTTCGAATCGCTCCCTCTCGGTCGCTCCGTCAATTGCCGGCGCTAGTTTGCCCATCGCCTGCAGCGCTCCGAAAAACACGTCGCGCAGTGACGGCTCCTCCAACCGGCGCTTCAGACTTGCATAAGCTTCCGCTGTCGGCCGGTGATAGCGGAGCATCTTCTCGTCCTTCAAACCGCACAGAAATTCAATCTCTCGAAACTGCTCCGACTGAAATCCGCTGGCGGGTTCCAGCAGGCCGCGGAACGCGAGAAAATGCGTGGGCAGCATGGTTTCCAGAATCGTGAATTGTTCCACCAACACCCGCGTAATTTCCGTGCAACGGCGCAGCAACCGCGCCGCTTCATAGACTTCGTCACGCGATTGCGGAGCCGCGCCAGCCCTTTTCAAATTCGCAACCACAGCATCGAGGTCGTGCAGCAGCTCCTTGAACCACAGCTCATAGGTCTGATGCACGAGGATGAAGAGCAACTCGTCGTGGTGAGTTGGTGACGATTGCGGGTGCTGCAACTCCAGCAATTCCGGAACTTTCAAATAAGAGCTGTAAGTGAGTCGCCCAGGTTCGGGCGCGAGCGGAGCGGTGACCACGGTCGCAGCGGACGTCTTATCCTCGACCGCGTTCGGCTCGCCTTCAATTCCCAGAAACCGCGCTGCATTCCCGCCCAGAAGTTTAGTCTTCGCATCCTGCGATAGATTGCTTTGGCGAATCAGTGCTCCTACCCGTTCTTCTCCCAGCGGAAAAGGATAATCCGAACCGAGCATAACCCGATCAGCTCCCATCGTTCCCACCAGGAATTGCAGCGCGCGCTGGTCGAACACCGCGGAGTCCGCATAGAAGCGATTGAGATAGTGGCTGGGCGGATGCTGAGATTCCCCCCGCACAAGCGGCTGACGATGCCAGGCGTTCTCCAGTCGCCCGAGCAAGAACGCGAAACTGCCGCCGCCGTGCGCGAAGCAAATTCTGAGCGACGCCGGCAGCCGGTCAAATGCTCCGCTCAAAATCAACGCGACCACCGAAAGCTGGGTCTCCGCTGGCATGCCGACGGTTCACGGCATCATGTATTTTGGCATCCGCTCGCGCCCAAACATTTCCCAGGGATGGACCAGTACAGCAGCGCCTTCGTCCGCGCAGTGGTGCAGGAAAGTCACAATACCCGGATCGTCCAGGTTTTTGTCTCCAACGTGGTTGCCAATTTGCACGCCCAAGTGTCCGGCCCGCATGCACTGGCTGAGTTCCTTGCAAGCCGCGTCAATATCCTGCAGTGGGACCTGGCACAACGATTTCAACCTGTTTTTCCCGCGGCTGCAAAGCTCAAGCGCCGCATCGTTGAACAATTTCGCACAATCCAGCGCATGTTTCACCGGCCGCTCATAGGCGAACAGCACCGGCGTGGCTGACATCACCTGCGCGTCAACTCCGTCCCGATCCATCTCCTGCAGGCGAACTTCCGGATCCCAGCACGCCGAATAAATATGGCGGAAGAAGCGGTCTCCCACCATAACGTCCGCTTTTCCTGGTTCGGTATGCTTGATCCAGGGCCAGTTCGGCGTGCCGAAGCGTGCCGCCAGGTCCGGCCATGAGTCGGGGAAAAAATGATTGTGAATGTCGATGACTTGCATTATTTGCCTGGATGAATCGTGCCGCAATGCTTGCACTTCCGCCGGTTCTCGTTCGAATAAAACTGTTCAAACAGCGGCGGCAAATCCTTCACGATGCTCTTCAGCCTTACTTCCGCACGATAGATCAACTGGTGACAGTTCGGACAGTACCATTCAAAGGCGTCCAGAGAACCTTCAGGTCGAGGCACTTCGACGACCACTCCGATGGTGTCTGCGGGCCGCTGCGGCGAATGGCGCAGGTGCTTGGGCAAAAGAAATATTTCACCTTCCTTGATCGGCACCTCCAGCGGCGGCTTGCCTGGTGTCTCCATGATGCGGAGGGAGATGTTGCCTTTTAACTGATAGAAGAATTCCTCCGTCGGATCGTCGTGATAGTCGCGCCGCTGATTCGGCCCGCCCACAACGGTGACCATCATCTCGCCGTCCTCCCACACCTGTGCGTTTCCAACCGGAGGCTTGAGCTTGGCTTTATTTTCCTCGATCCAGGCCTGAAAATTGAAAGCCTTCAGATTCTTGATGGACGCCATCGCGCCTCCTATTTCAGCGGTTTGTACACCCTGGCAGTGATCTCAATCAGCAAATGCGGATGCGGCAACTGATGCACGGCCACCGTCGTTCTTGCCGGACCATCGTACCCGAAAAATTCGCCATACACCTCGTTGTAGCCGCCGAAATCATTCATATTCACCAAATAGGTGGAAATTTCAACCACATCCTGCAACTGCGCACCTGTGCTTTGCAGAATATCGCGGATATTCTCGATTACGGCGCGAGTTTGTGCGCGGATATCGAGCCGGGTCGTCCCTAATGGATCGACTTCCGCGCCGGCAATCGTATTGTCGGCGCGCCGCGAACTGGTGCCAGATACAAACAAGAAATCCCCGGCCCGCTTCACGTGCGGATACTTGCCGCGCGGCGTCGCTTTCCCTTCGACGATTTTGCTTTCCGTCCCGTTCATTCTCATCAATTAACGCAAATCTTAGGCTTCACAGTCGAATACAAATGTTGTTCAGCTCGGAATAAAAGTTCAACGAATGCACTCCACCTTCGCGGCCGATGCCCGAAAGTCCGGCACCACCAAACGGTGTTCGCAGATCGCGCAAGAACCAGCAATTCACCCAGGTGATGCCCACGTTCATCTGCTGCGCTACCCGATGGCCGCGCGTCAGGTCGGTGGTCCAAATCGATGCCGCCAGTCCGTACTTCGTGTCATTGGCCATGGCTACGGCTTCATCCTCCGAATCAAACGGCGCAATGTGGCACACCGGCCCAAAGATTTCCTCCTTCACCGAGCGTGCTGATTCCGGGAGTCCAGTATAGATGGTCGGTTGCACGTAGAAGCCGTGGTCGCGATTGTCGCCAAACGTTGGAACTCCCCCGCCAGTTACAACCGTTGCTCCTTCTTCTTGGGCGAGCCTGTAGTAGGACAGCACCTTCTCGCGATGCTGCGCCGAAATCAGCGGGCCCAAATCAGTCTTCGCGTCGTTCGGCCACCCCACATGCATGCTCTCCGCTTTCCGTTTGAGAGCGTCCACAAATGCACCGAATATCTTGCGCTCCACATAAACGCGCTCCGCGCATAAACAGACTTGCCCCGTATTAAGAAACACGGCGTCGGCCAGTCCGCTCACTGCTTCCTCAAAATTGCAGTCCGTAAATACGATCGCCGCATTCTTTCCGCCGAGTTCAAACGAGACCGGCTTCACAGTGGGTGCCACCGCCTTCATGATGGCTGCGCCGGTTCTTGATTCGCCGGTGAATGTGACTGCATCCACATCAGGATGCTGCGTCAGAAACTCTCCCGCAGACCCGGGCCCAAAGCCATGCACCACGTTATAGACGCCACTGGGAATTCCCGCCTCCTGCATAACCTCGGCGAGCAGCGTGGCAGTGGCTGGAGTTTCTTCCGAAGGTTTGACCACTACCGCATTCCCGCAAGCCAGGGCTGGCGCGACTTTCCAGGTAAGCAAAAGCAGTGGCAGGTTCCAGGGCGTGATCACGCCGACCACGCCCAGTGGCTTGCGAACAGCGTAGTTCAGCGCATGTGTTCCGTCCGGAGTTTCTGTCTGAAAGGATTCCAGCCCAGACATTTTCATCAAGTCGGCGAAGACGCGGAAGTTCGCCGCTGCGCGAGGAACATCGAGTCTGGAAGCCAGCGAGACCGGCTTGCCCGTGTCGGCGACTTCGGCCTGAACGAAGCAATCAAAGCGTTTCTCAATCGCGTCCGCGACCCGGTGCAATCGTGCGGCGCGCTCGCGGACTCCGATCCGCCCCCATTCACCTCGCAACGCACGCCGGGCCGCACCCACAGCCTCATCCACCTGTCCCTGGCCGGCTTCGGTGACCTGTGCGATCACCGTCCCGTCCGCGGGATTCACGTCGGCAAACTCGCGCGTCCCGGACACGAACCGGCCATCGATGTAATTCTGGATTAGTTTCACGAGATCCCCAGGCGGGCCTCGGCAATCCTAGCAGGGCCGGCAGAGGCGAAGCAATCTGCGCTAGCTGCTCAGCTGTCGTTGTTCCAGGTAGCGCCGCAACGCATCCTGCCACGAAGGCATTTTAATTCCGAGAGCTAACAGGCGGGCCGGCGATAAAACCGAATAAGCCGGCCGGGGCGCAGGCCGCGCCATCTGCTGACTGCTGACCGGCCGCACGGTTGTGGCCAGTCCCGCGCTGCGGACAATCTCCTCGGCAAACTCAAACCAGCTGCAATCACCCCCGTTGGTCACGTGCACAATTCCGCTTGCATTCTTTCTGCACAATTGAACAATTGCGCGGGTCAGATCGAATGCATAAGTCGGGCAGCCGCGCTGGTCATTAACCACATCAAGGGCTGGACGGCTTGCGGCCAGCTTCAAGATCGTATCGGGGAAGCATTTCCCGCCTGTGCCGAACAGCCACGATGTTCTGCAGATGCAACAATCCGGCATCAATTCCAGCAGCTTGACCTCTGCTTCAGCTTTGGTTCGTCCATACACGCTCTGCGGGTTTCGTACGTCTGCAGTCTCATAGGGCGTGGTCTTTTTCCCGTCGAAGACGTAATCGGAACTTAGGAACAGGAGCCGCGCCCCAACTTGCTTCGCCGCTGCGGCGACATTGATCGCGCCATCGCGGTTCACCGCAAAAGCCAGCTCTGAATTGCTTTCGCATCCATCCACATCGGTGTAGGCGGCGGCGAGCACGACCCACTCCGGACGTGTTTCGTTCAACACCTGCTGCACGCACGTCGCATCACGGATATCAGCATCACGCGACTCCAGCCCGGTCACGGCGTCTCCGCTCCACTCATGCACGAGCGCCTTACCCAGCAGGCCGGAAGCGCCAAAAATTGTGACTCGCATGGGATCTAGTCGAAACTCTCGGCGTTGCGGAAAGCTACTCCACGCTGGTCTTTGCGGGATACGGTCGGTTCGCCGTCCAGTTCCCAGTTGATCTTCAGATCAGGATCGTTCCAGGCAAGCGTGCGTTCGTGTTCAGGCGCGTAGAAATCAGTCGCCTTGTATAAGACATGGGCTTTTTCCGACAACACACAAAATCCGTGCGCGAAACCCACTGGAATCCACAACATGCGCTTATTTTCGCCCGATAATCGCACCCCTTCCCAGCGGCCACAGGTCGAAGAACTCCGGCGCAGGTCGACGGCGACGTCCAGAATCTCTCCGTCAACCACGCGCACAAGCTTTCCCTGCGGATGTTCTACCTGATAATGCAGGCCCCGCAGAACTCTGCGGGAAGAGCAGGAATGATTATCCTGTACAAAATTCTCAACAATTCCAGCATCGGCCATGACCCGCTGGTTGTAACTCTCGAAGAAAAAACCGCGCTCATCGCCGAATACCCGTGGTTCGAGAATGAACACCCCCGGCAGCGACGTCGAGATTTTCTTGAGCGTATCCATCGCCGGGCGGATTGCCTGAACCGCATCCATTAGAATACCTTCTCGCGCAAGAGTTGCAGCAGGTAAGCTCCGTAACTGTTGTTCTTCATTGAATTGCCAATTTTTTCCACCTGAGCGGCAGTGATATAGCCGGAGCGGTAGGCTATTTCTTCGGGGCAGGCCACCATCAGCCCTTGCCTCTTTTCGATGGCTTGAATGTAAAGCGACGCATCCATTAACGATTCATGCGTCCCCGTATCCAGCCACGCCATGCCCCGCCCCATCACCACTACGTCCAACTGGCCGCGCTCCAGGTATGTCTTGTTCACGTCGGTAATCTCCAACTCGCCCCGGGCGCTGGGCTTCAGCGACTTCGCGATCTTGACCACCTGGTCATCATAGAAATACAGTCCGGTCACCGCGTAACGTGATTTCGGATGCTTGGGTTTTTCCTCAATACTGAGTGCACGCCCGGCGCCATCGAATTCCACAACCCCATACCGCTCGGGATCGTTCACGGGATACGCGAACACACGCGCGCCGCGAGCCTTGTTTGCCGCCTCCCGCAGATCCTTGGCCAGGTCGTGCCCGTAGAAAATATTGTCGCCCAGCACCAGGGCACAGGCGCTGGCTCCAAGAAACGCTTCGCCCACCAAAAAAGCCTGTGCGATTCCCTCCGGCTTGGGTTGCACTTTGTATTGCAAATGGATCCCAAACTGACTTCCGTCCCCCAGCAGCGCCTGAAACTTAAGCACGTCCTCCGGAGTGGTAATAAGAAGGATGTCGCGAATCCCCGCCAGCATCAAGGTACACAGCGGGTAATAGATCATCGGCTTGTTGTAAACCGGGAGCAGGCTCTTGCCCATGGCGTGGGTCACGGGATACAAGCGTGTCCCCGATCCTCCCGCCAGAATGATCCCCTTATACGCCATGCTGTTCGAGGCTTGCGTCATAAATGGCAGTCGTAAATTTAAGAAGAGTAGTGGGTTTCAATCCACTCCCGGTAGCTCCCGCTGGTCACTTCGCGGACCCACTCGTCATTTTCCAAATACCACTGTATGGTCTTGCGGATTCCGGTCTCAAAAGTTTCCAGCGGACGCCATCCGAGTTCACGCTCAATCTTGGTTGCGTCCATAGCGTAACGCCGGTCGTGCCCGGGGCGATCCTTCACAAATGTGATCAGGCCGCGGCGCCCCGCCCCGCGGCGCCCCGCCATCTCATCCACAATGTCGCAGATTGTCTCCACAATGTCGATGTTGCGCTTCTCATTCCAGCCGCCGATGTTATAAGTCTGCCCCACTCGTCCCCGGCTGAGCACCGTTGCAATCGCCTCGCAGTGATCCTCCACATAAAGCCAGTCGCGAACGTTCTGCCCGTCTCCGTAAACCGGCAACGGTTTGCCGTCGCGAGCGTTCAGGATCACCAGAGGTATCAGTTTTTCCGGGAATTGGAATCGTCCGTAGTTGTTCGAGCAGTTTGTGGTCAGGACCGGCAACCCGTAAGTGTGGTGATAGGCGCGCACAAAATGGTCGGAGGCCGCCTTCGACGCAGCGTACGGACTATTGGGTGCGTAGGGTGTGGTCTCGGAAAAAGGTGGATCCTCTGGCGCCAGCGAACCATACACCTCATCGGTGGAAACATGCAAAAAGCGGAAGCCGGTCCTCTCCTCGCCCGCCAGGCCTCCCCAGTACGCTCGTACTTCCTCCAAAAGCGCAAAAGTGCCGTCGACATTGGTGCGGATGAAATCATCCGGTCCACGGATGGAGCGATCCACGTGGCTCTCGGCGGCAAAATGCACAATGGCCCGCGGCTTGCGACGTCCCAATAGGGTTCGCACGAGGCCGCGGTCTGCGATGTCGCCGTGCACAAACTCGTACCTCCGTTCGTTTGCGATGGTTTTCAGGTTGCGCAGATTCCCCGCGTAGGTGAGTTTGTCCAGATTCACGACGGCAGCCGAATCCCGCTCCATCCGCTGCAGGACGAAGTTCGATCCGATAAACCCTGCTCCGCCAGTGACGAGGATCGTATTGTCCATGAGTGAGAATTGCGCTCAATCGCACGGCACGCCGTCGCCTGCCCGAGGGCGGTCTCCGCGCGAACCCCAATTGTAAACAAAAAGGACGGGATTCACCCCGTCCTCCTGTTGGTGCATTCGGTTTGTGCGAGTTAAGGCGTTGTGCGTAACTGTGGACTTGGTGGTCCTATCCTGCCCTGCGCTGCGTCGCTGCTGGCGGAGCTACTACGTGCTCACTGGGTTTCCTGGGGGGCACGGCCGTCAACTCCAGGCCCATCATTTCGAAGTACACCCGCTCAATTTCTGCGGCAATCGTGGACCACTGATAATGTTCACGGACACGGCGTTTCGCGGCCTGCCCCGCGGCCTCGCGCACCGCTGGATTCGCCATCAGAAACCGCAGCCGGTCCGCCAGATCTGCAACGTCACCGCGCCGGAAGGTGAATCCAGCAGCTTCCACAGCCTCCCGATTCTCCGCAACGTCGCTGCTGAGCACACACAGCCCGGCGCCCATTGCATCCAGCAGTGCCAGCGATAAGCCTTCCAGGTCAGACGGCAAGACGAAGATCATGGCATTGGTCAGCAATTCGTCAAGAGCTTCTCCCGAGACCCAATCCAGCATTTTGATCTGCTCACTCGCGTGGGTCCGCAACTGGCGTGAGTAGTCATCACAATAGCTCGACGCTCCAGCCAGCACGAGCTTCACGTCAGTCTGCAACTTCTCGTACGCCTCGACCAGCAGATGGCAGCCCTTTTCCGGCGAAAACCTTCCCAGAAACAGAATGTATTTTCCCGGTTGAAGGCCCCAATCGAAAATTTTGTCAGGCACTCGCCGCTCACGCAGCACCCCGCCGTTTGGGACGTACGAGGTCTCAACTCCGTAGCCTTCCCGGTAGTGCTTCTGCAACGCCCGGGAGACGACCATCGTGCCCGTCGGCAAACTCACCGCCGCCCGCTCTCCAAGCCGCAGGACAGCCGAAGCGACGCGTCCCCATTTCTTGCGCTGCCAGTCGAGGCCCTGCACTGTGACCACGGTCTTCTTTCCCGCGAGACGCGGAATAAACGAAAACAGCGCCGGCCCCAGCGCGTGGTAGTGCACCACATCACAAGGCTGTACAAGAACATGAAGCGTGCTCAGAAACGTATGCACCAGCGTTTCTAGATGCTTGGACCGGACCGTGGGCAGCCGCACCACGTGCATGCCTTTGTGTTCTCGCCCCGGCGGAGTGAAATAGGTCCGGCAATACACCGTCACGTGGTGTCCCATTCCGGCCAACCTCTTCCCGATCTCTTCATAGTAGGTCTCAATGCCGCTGTACTTCGAGACCACGCCCCGTCCGCCGATGAACGCGACCCGGAGCATCTTTTTCTGGAGGACCGCCGGGGGTATTGACGCGCCCGCCGACTTTCTCTTTCCGTCCAGCAGACGCTCATACAAACCAATCAGCATCTCGTAGTGCGCTTCCGGCGTGTAGTTCCGCCGTACCTGCTCCCGGCCTGCCCGCCCCATTTTTTCGGCAAGCTCCGGTTGTGAACTGAGAAACTGGATTGCCGACGCGAGTTGCTCCACATCGCCAGTCCTGTACAAAAGCCCCGTCTTGCCGGCTTGGACCAATTCCCGCCGCGATCCCAGGTCTGTGGCCACGACCGCGCGCGCCGCCGCATAGGATTCAAGAATCGTCTTGCCCAGCGTTTCATAGGCATGCGACGGCAGCACCGTGAAGCGCGAATTGGCAATCGCCTGCTCCAGTTCCGCTCCCCGCATATGGCCCGCAAACTCCACGTTGGCCAATCCCATCTCGTCCGCCAGTCGCTGCAACCTGCCACGTTCCGGCCCGTCCCCCGCCACGATCAGGCGAAGACCTGGCAGGCGCTGCATCGCGTGCAACAAGTCGTCCACACCTTTTTCCGGCGACAACCGTCCGAAATAGAGCAGCGGAGCGTTCTCTGCACTGCGCGGCGCAACTTCTCTGACTGACTGGAAATGGGGAAGAACCTCGAACTTGGCTGGGTCCCATCCGTGTTCGACAAACTTGTCGCGTACAAATTGGCTGGGCGCAAGAAAGCAGTCCACGCACTTCCGATACGTGCCCAGCCACTTGTGGAGATAAGCCTCTGCCACCAGAGTCATCCGCGCTCCCCATCCCGGATAGCACTTCTCCTGGAGCGCATGCCAGAATTCGCCTCCCTTGCAGGCCTCGCAAGCTTCTCCACGCAGCACCAGGTTGTAGCTGGCGCACAGCACCTTGAAGTCGTTCAGGTGATAGACCACCGGAACGTTCTGCTTCTTTAACTCCCACAATATGGACGGGGACAGATGGTGATAGATGTTCCGCACGTGGGCCACGTCCGGCCGGAAATCTGCGATCATCGCCCGAATCCGGCGCCGCGCCTCGCGCGAATAAATCGCATGCGCCGCCAGCCTAGCCTTGTGGAACCATCCGCTCGGTTTCTTGAAGTCAATGTGCGGTACGAAATGGCGATCGTACGGAGTGGGCTGGCCCCGTTGGTCGGCCATCGAAAATAGCGCCACCTCATGTCCTTTGGAACGCATCAGTTCCATGGCCTCGAGCAGGTAGACCTCGGTGCCGCTAAAGGGATAGTTATACTTGTTGCAATACAAAATCCTCATGGGGAGGACTCCAATCCTGGTTTTCGAAATCCTTGTTTGCCGAATCTTGGGTCGAGATCAGTTGCAGGAACCGGTCGCCAAATTGAGTAAGGTTTTTCCTGTGGCTGAAGTTGTGAAGAACCTGTACTCGTGCGGCGTGCCGGATCCAGTCAAGTCTGCTGACAGCCCGTTGGCACTCCCCGCGCATCAGTTCCTGAAGGAGGAGAATCCTCGCCACAAGATCCTCCAGCTCGCCGGGCGCATAGAGGAACCCGGTTTTCCCGCAGATTACGACCTCAGGGATACCTGTAATCGCTGGCGCGAGCACGATTCTGCCCCGGCTCATCGCCTCCATCAGCACCAAAGGAATGCCTTCGCTGCGGCTCGTAAGAACAACCACATCGGCGCGCCGGTAGAGCGAATCCATCTGCTCGCGGGGTACGTGTCCGAGCAGCCTGAGGTGATCTTGCAGCCGCTTTTGCCGGATCAGCGATGCCAGGCGCTCCCGCTCCGGCCCTTCGCCCGCGATCACACACTCAAAATCGAGTCCACGGTCGCGCAGTCGGGCACAGGCGCGAACCAGGAATGCATGGTTCTTCACCGCATGCAGGCGTCCCACGGCCAACAGAGTGAAAACGTGGTGTGCACCACGACCGACCGACCGGGGAGATTCCGCGTGGTCCGGCACATCCACGCCTAGCCGCGAGACGACGATCTTCCCCGGGTCGATTGCTGGAAAATGTTCCAGAACATAACGGCGGTTGTACTCCGAAATGGTGACGCAGAACCGGCAATTCTCCAGCTTCGCGTCGAGATAGGCGCCGTTGACCAGCAGATCTGACCCGTGCAGCGTCAGGCTGTAGCTCACTCCCAACAGCCGGGCCGCCACCATCGCGATCCACGACCCAAAATAACCGTGATGCACATGGATGTGGCCTACTCCGCGTCCCTGCAGCAACACGGCGTAGTACGCCCCCAGCCAGGTGTGCAATAGGGCTTTCAGCCGACGCTTGGGTGATTCCTTCCCTCGCAGGAGAACTCTCTTCACGGGGCTGGCAATCCGTTTCCAGCGCCACACTGCCAGCGCGAGGGCTTTCAGAGCTGTCACCGCTCGAACCGGTTGCAGGCAGAGAATCTCCGGGTCCGAAGGTGCGTTGGTCCACTCGACCGACGCCGCAGCCGGCCTTCGCACACTGCCCGGAATGACCTGAACTCCCCGCTGCCGCAATTCCTGGATCTCCTCGCCCACATAAGGTTCCACGGGTGCAGGGAACTGATTGGCGAGATAGGCGACCCTGAGCACAGGATGGAGAGTTGTGGAATTGGATGGGAGGGGCTTAAGCAGCGGAGCCGCGCATTCTCCGGAAAGACGGATCCACGCCGCGGTTCAAGTCGTTGGCAGCGCGCCGCTGCTGCGCGGCCAGCATTCCCGCCATCGTGAACAACAGCCCATTCACAAACTGATAGTTCATCACGACAACAGAGGCGTTCACCCAGTAGACGCCAAGCAACACCGGCCACATGTCATGGAACTGCCGATTCAGCAGGCCGTCGCGGTCAGCCCGCGGAACCAAGCCCTGTCCCAGGCGAAAAATCTCCCACATCAGCCACCCATAGAGCGCTAAACCGAAGATGCCGTGTTCCACCAGTATTTCCAGGTACGTATTGTGCGGATACAGCTCCTTTTCCTTATAGCCGCTCACGTGCCGGGCCAACTCGGCAGGCATCTGGTTCACGCCCCAGCCTGTGAATGGTTTCTCGAGGAACATCTGCCAGCCGCCGGCGTAGACTGCCTCGCGGAAATCGAGCGGGCCAGATTCATGCAGCCGGTTCATGAGCGCGCGGCGCTGATCGTCGAAACTCAAAGCGATGAGTAAGCCCATTGCTCCTATGATCGCCACGCCGACGCAGATACGCCGCAGCTTCCGGCTATGTGAAAGAAAAATCAGAGCCCCGATGCTGACCGCGAACGACAGCCAGACTGCCCGCGTCATCGTCGCCAGGATCGCGACTGGCAGGGAAGCCAGCAACACGGCGGCTTTGAGCCCACGTATTCTTCCCCGCAGAAACGCGTGCAAAGCCAGCAAGCCCAGCAGATTCAGTGAGACCCCATTCGCCACCGCCTGCAGCAGCGGCCCGCGCGCCCGGTCGGCGTGATAGCCCAAGCTTTCATCCAATATGAAGCGGGGAAAGATCAACGACTTCGCGCCCACAAGAAAGGCGATCGATGTGAAACAGAGATAGGCAAGTGTGATCAGACCGAAAAGCTCGAACTGCCGGAGCCGCCGCTCGCCCTGAAACACAACCCCCGCCAGGTGAAACAGCGCGAACGGAACAAAAAACTTCGCCGCGAGCAGGCACCAGGCCTGATTGTCGAACGGTTGCCCTATCTCGCTCGCGATCGCCAGCAATGTCAGGCCGATCATGGGCCACGTCGCCCGCTCCACAACAAGCAACCGCTGCCGGGTGACCACTGCTCGACCGGCCACACCGAGGATCAACAATACGAATGCGACGCGATCGATTTCATAAAAAGGTACATCAGGATGACGCAGCAGCATGGCGGCCAGCGCCGCGAGAAACAGCGCAGCCGGCGCCATCATCATCGCCTGCAGCGGTTGCAGTCCCATGCGAAGCCCTCGCCGCAGTGCTTCTCCAATCCACGAAGCGGGTGACTCCATCCTCGCCGATCCCGACGCTGTCATTCCCCACTCCCACGCAGCACCACCGCCGCCGTCTTCAGCAGAATCCTCAAGTCCATCCCCAGGCTCCAGCGGTGGATGTACTCAATATCCAGGTCCATGCCAGCTTGAAAAGATGGGTCCCGCCGTGCCGTCACCTGCCAAAGCCCGGTCATTCCCGGGATCACGTCCAGCCGCGGCAAATGCTCAATCGCATAGGCAAGAAAATCGTCCAGCGGATGCGGCCGCGGGCCCACCAGGCTCATCTCCCCCTTCAACACGTTCCATAGCTGGGGCAGTTCATCCAGACTGTAGCGGCGCAGAACCCGTCCGACCCGCGTAATCCGCGGATCGTCTGCAATTTTGAAAAACGGACCTTGCCTCTGATTCCTTTCCCGCAGCCCCTTCTTCAGAACGTCCGCGTCCCGGACCATAGTGCGAAACTTGTAGCAGCGAAACGGTCTGCCTTTGCGCCCCGCGCGCGGCGCCGCATAAAGCACCGGCCCCGGCGAGTCCAGTTTGATAAGGATTGCGAGCAGAGTCAGCACTGGAGCCATTACAATCAGGGCCGCGCCCGCACAAGCCACGTCCAGCGCACGTTTCAGAAACAATCCGGCGACCGGCAGTCGCTCTTCGTGCAGGGAAATGAGAGGCATGTCCCCGATCCGCTCCGTTTCCCGCATCGGCTCGCAACCGAACAGGTCGGGGGCCATCTTCACGTCCAGCCGAAGTTGCTGGGCTGCGCGTACTACCCACAGCGTTTTCTCCCGATCATGCGGCCCCGCTAGAATCACTTCGTCCACGAATCCGGCGCGTGCCAGTTCCGCCAGGTCACTGGTACGTCCCATCACGCCTTTTCCTGGCAGCTTCCGGTCATCCAGAAAACCGCAAACCGTCCGGCCCAGCTCCGGATGCTTTTCCAGGTAGTTCGCCAGCCGGTGTCCCAGTCCACCCGCCCCTACAATGAGCACATTCCGCGTGCCACTCATGGCGCGTGTGCCGCGTTGCTTGCCCTTCTGTTGGGCCCATCGCGAAGCCAGGCTGGCGCCAGAGTGCAAAATGCCGGCGATCCATACCAGCGTTGACCGTACCCAGTTCCCATCGGCTGCGCACTGCTGCGGTTCACGCCCGCCCTCAGGAAGGACGTTCGCCCCACTTTTCCGGCCCAGCTCCGGGAATCGAGTTGCGCTCGAAGGTGGAAATGCGGCATACCCACCTGCTTCCCGCTGTAGCTTTTTCCTGACGCCAGCGGCATCTGCTCCCGGGATTAACCGCGCAGCCCACGCGGTTCCCTCAGGTATCTGCTGTCTGGGATGTAAAAAAGGAGAAGACACTTCAGACCAGTTCCAACTCGTATCCCTGGATCTCAATCGCCAGCGAGCGCTGGATCGATTCGATTGAGATCACCAGCTTTCCCTTTTCGTGCTGCACCAGCACTCCTTCCAATCCGTGCAGGCAACCGCCCCGGATCCGCACCCGTTGTCCCGTGTGCACGAACGGGTGCAGGGAAAACAGCCCCTTCTTTTGCAGCAGGAGTTGCAGATCTTCAATCTGCTTGGGTGGCACTGCCGCCACGATCCCTCCAAAGCTCACGAAGCCGATCAGTCCTGCGGTGTGCAATACCGCTTGCCGCGCATTGAGGGATTGATCGATATGCACGAACGCGTATCCGGGAAACAGGGGAATCGTTACCACCTTCTGCCGGTCGCTCCACGTGTGATGTTCGGTCAGCAATGGCAGGTAGACTTCGCAGCTCTTGTGGTTGAGCTGTGCCACCACCCTCTTCTCGAACCGGTACCGCGTCTGTACCGCAAACCACTGCGGCAGGATGCTCTCTGCTACCGTCTGCGGTCGCGGGCGCGTGGAAAGGGCACCACGGCCGCTACCGGGACTCCATAGCTACCGCTCATTGAGTCCCATTTGCCATTCTCGTTTTCTTTTGCACAGCATTTTCAGTTCTTGCCGCGCAACATTACTTACGGCAAGTAATCGCTACTCGTTGTAAAGTCTTCCAATGGTTGGAGGGCGTACCCGCTCAACCGTGCTCTCATCCGGAATTGTCGCAACTCCCTACAGCCGGCGATAAATCCGCTCCGGGCCCGGAAACCTTCTCTCGCTCAGCACCGTTCCCAGGATTCGAGATTGCCCGGCTTCCAGCGTTTCCTTGATCTTGCGAGCAGTCGCTCTCCGTGTGCTGTTGGCCCCCAGCACGAGAATGATTCCGTCTGCCAGTTGTCCCAGCAACCCGGCCTCGCTTGATATTCCCGCCGCAGGCCCGTGAATTACGGCATACTCGAACTCGTTTCGCAGCTCCGCGAGGCAGCAAAGCCAATAGCGCGCCGTCCCTGATTCCTCGCCGCATTGGCGCCGCCCGAACTCCGGGACGTGCCACAGGTTAATCGACATCTGAGTAGACCAGGATTTGATCGCCGCCCTCCCCATATCGCAAGGATGGGCCAGCACCATTTCTTCTACCCGCTGTTTGCGGCCCACGATGGCGATATCTGCGCGCGTCTCCAGCGCCAAGGCCCGTCCCACCTGATCGCAGATATCGGCCACATCTGTGTTCGGCTCCGCCGCGCTGAAGACAACCTGCCTCACCAGCGGAACTCCGCCTGTAAAGAACACCCGCCGCACCAGGCCCCGAATCTGTTCGCGTGCGAAGTTTTCCGGATTCCAACCGTTGGTCTCGGAAAGGACCGCAACCTCCGGCAACGCTGTTTCCTGCGTCGCGGACCCTATCAGTTCGGATCTTCGCAGCACGTCCACCTTCGCACTCATCTCATCTCCTTTCAGGCGGATAACCGCCTGCCCATTCCTGCCGGTAGCGAAGCTAACACTGGGATTTCCAAATACGCGAGCACTTCGTCCGGTGTGCGCAGCACAGGGTCCAGATAATCCGCCGCGAATGCAGCTCCCGTGCCGGAAGTCAGCGCCACCACACAACCCACCAGCAGGACCGCCCCGGCCGGCCACACCGGCAATGCAGGTACAACCGGCTGCTCGGCGATGGCCACATTGACGATACCCCCCACGTCCAACGCATCGCCCATGCGCGCTTCTTCCCGTTTCTTCACGTAGAGAAGGTAGTTCTCCTGCGCCGCCTTCTCGCTGCTCGTCAAATCGTCCTGGACAATCGCATCCTCGCCCAGTTGCCGGGCCAGGGCACGATATCCCGCCAGGTTCGCGCTCGTGGCAGCCGCTCGCGCTTCCAATCCCTTCATCTCAACTTGCGCCTTCTGCAGTTCCGCCTCGGCCCATTCATAGTTAGCGTCCAAGTCCGTGGTTTCATCGCGCAGCGGACTCAACCTCTCCGCCGCGATCGTAGACTTCGTCTGAGCGATTTGCTGCTCCACCTCCTGCACCAGGCGATGGTTTGGCTCAAACTTGGTCAGCAACTGGGTCTTCTTCAACTCAAGATCCAGCAGGCCTGCCTTCAGTGCCTGCAACAGTTGTGGATTGTCCGCCGAGCGAACCAGGGTGACGGTTCGCTCCGGTAACTTGGCCAACTGCCCCTCAAGTTGTCGAACTCGATGCTCTGTCTCCGCAATTTCCACTTGCGTCTGCCGGTAACTCGCCTCTTCGCCGTCGAGTCGTTGCAACAGCAGATCGCGTTGCTGCGCAGCCATGACCACGCCATGGCTCTTCGTGAAGTCCACCAGCTTGCTGTTGGCCTGCTCCAGTTGCCGCCGTGACTCTCCAGTCTGCTGATCGAAGAAATGAAGTTGTCCGCCCGGCCGGTGGACCTCCATGTGCTTTTCCAGGTAAATGCTGGCCAGTGACTGCAGCACCTGTGCTGCCATCTGCGGATCGGGTGCGTCATAACTCACCGCGATCAGATTGGTCTTCTTGATCGGCTCCACCTCGAGCCGGCTGGCAAGTTTCTTCGCCGCTCGCTCCACCCCCGCCGCCAGCTCTTCGTGGGGCCGCAGCCATCGCAGCCAGTCATGCGCAGCCAAATCGTTGGCCTGCACTACACGGCGCAGGACGTCGTCGTCTTTCAGCAGCTCGACTTCTGAATTCAGTTCCTCTTCAGTAACTTCCACCCGTGAAAAGTCGGGAGGAGCATTCGGCTGTGCGGTCACCGGAGGGTCGGCCCGTCCTCGCCGTACCAGCACACGCGCGTGGGCGCGATACGTGGCCCCGGCAAACGCATAGACTACGGCCAGGACCAGCACCAAACCCGAGACTCCAACAAAAAGTTTCCGCTGCCGGAACAGGACGATCGCCAGCTCTCGCATCGTAGGCGACACTGGTTCTTCCTTGCGCGCTGGATCTTGGTCGGGCATGCGGATTGACCTGCGTCGCTTGCTAAAACTGTGTGGAACTCACGTACATGCTTAAGGAAGGCTTGCTGAGAAAGCGCTCGATCTTAGAGATGGAATTTTGGGGAACAAAAATCAGATCACCCGGGCGCAGTTGAGGGAGCTCGCCCAGGCTCTTCTCCTTCAACATCCGCTTCAGGTCGTAAACGCGCGCCTCCACCACATCATCGTTCACGCGCCGGAACAAAAGCACCTGCGAATGCCGCGCCTCGTGCGTAAACCCGCCCGCGATCTCGACTGCTTCAATCACGGTCGTCTCGGCGCGCAACTCGTACTTGCCGGGCTTTCCCACTTCTCCGCCCGCCACAAAATAGGGATGCTCAAACTCCTTCAACGCCACTGCCACCTGCGGATCGTGCAGATATCCCGTGTACGCCCGCCCCACAGCCGCGCGGAACTCCTCCAGCGTCAGTCCCTGGGCCAGCACCGGCCCCGCATCCTTCAGGGCAACATATCCGTCAGGTTGTAGGGTGAGGGTCTGGTCGAACTCCGGCGACAGCGTGAAAGTCAATGCCACCACGTCGCTGCGGGTGAGCCGGTAAAGCGGACGGCGTTCCCCTCCGAGCCGAGGGTTTCCCTTGCCGTCCGCTTGCCCGGGTCTTGCGGCCGCCATTCCTTCGCTCCCCGTCCCTGCCCCGGTTTGGCTGGTTGGAGAAGACTGTAGGCCTGTTCCCAGGTCCTGCTTCCTCGTTTCCTCCTGGGCGAATGCGGCCACGCAAAGCTGCAACAACAACACGCCCATCACCGCAACTCTTGTCCAGCCAACGAAGGGCTTCATTGCGTGATGGGCTCTATTTTCCTGGATTCTGGGAGCCGCTCAGCATCCGCGGTTCTCTTTGTGCAAGGTACTTCCGTGCGGATTTCGTGGCAAGACATGGGAAGTGCTGTCTACCAACGTGGTCGTGCCGGATTGCGCGCTGAATTCGGCGAAACCCCGGACTGCTGCGGCTTTTCTTCCCGGGGAAGGCCTTCCATAGGGCCGCAAGACTGTTCCCTCACGGGCTACCCACAAAAGTAGACTTGCATGTTCGCTGCATCACACTCACTCCAGAAGCGGACGCTCCAGGATGTGGACCAAAACCACGCCAATACGATATTCCCCGCAAATTCATCAAAACCCTCAGGTCCCCACTCTCACTTGTCATCGATTTTCCACAACATTGCTTTCTGTTTTCCCGATTTGAAAGCCTTGATCAAATTATGTGACATGTTTCCTTGAGTACCGCCCCGAGCGCCCCTAAGATCAGAACGTTGCCTGATTTCGTTTCATTCGGAGCCCTCGCTTCATGAGTCCATCTCCCGCCGCTGTCTCGGCCGCAATCACCGTCCTGGTTGCGGATTCCAACCGCATGCAGGCGCAGCTTCTCACCAGCGCCCTGCGCCGGCGCTCCGAGTTCCGCATCTCAACCTGCCCGGTCGACATCGCCTCAATCCTGCAAGCGGTCGCCTCCACTCCTGCCAGGGTTGTGGTTCTCTCGCTGAATCACTCCATCAACATCGCCGGCCAGATGGCCGCAATGCGCCGCGTCCATCTTTCTCACCCTGCGGTGGCTAAAGTTCTTCTGGTGGAATCTTATGATCGTGAACTGGTGGTAAGCGCGTTTCGCTCTGGAGCCCGCGGCATCTTCTGCATTTCCGACACGCATTTCCGGTTGCTCTGCCGGTGCATCCAGCGCGTCGCTGGCGGTCAGATCTGGGCCAATACTGAACAGATGACCTTCCTGCTCGACCTTATCTCCGAAGTCCCATCCCTCCGCGTGCTCAACGCCCGTGGCCGCCAGATCCTCACTCCGCGCGAGGAGCAGGTAGTCGCCCTCGTCGCCGAAGGCCTCAGCAACCGCAACACCGCCCGCGAACTCAACCTCAGCGAGCACACCATCAAGAAGTACCTTTTCCGCATTTTCGACAAGCTCGGCATCTCATCCCGCGTCGAACTCGTCCTCTACGCCGTGAACCACGGCGCTCCACTCCAGGCGGAATGGCTGGTCGGCATGAGCCACCCCCCACCGGACTCCTAGAGGAAATCCAGGCATTCTCGCGCTCCAATTTGAAAACCTGCTTCCGCGCCTGTATAAATCAGGGGACGAGCTACGTGCCTGACATCCCCTCCAACCCCGGGCCCAATCCGCCGCGCGGCGCGGCCATCATCTACGCTGGACTGCTGCTGGCTGCTCTCGCCTTGGTCGTCCTCTACACTAGTCGTCGAGCGTTCCTGAGTCCGGTAGCGCTGGTCGTGGTCGCCGCCATCGGCGTGGCCGCACTGCTTCTGCAACTTCGCCTGCGTCCCGATCGTTCTTTTTCCACTCCACCTTCTTCCGTCCGAGGTCCGCTCTGGCTCAACGTCCTAGGCGTTGTATTCGCCGTCGGCGCTGTATTCGCCGACGTTCTCCACCTCAGCGCGGTCCTCATGCTGATTGCCGCGCTGGCCGCCGTCGTGTCCTTTGCAGTGAGCGGCGTCATCGTCCTCAGCGCCCTGCGCAAACGCCGCACCTGAATCGCGCTGGTCCTACGGCTTAAACTCCACCGCCACCGTCGTCTCCACCACCACCGGCTGCCCGTCAACGCGGTAAGGCTCGAACCGCCACCAACGCAGGGCGTCCATCGCAGCCCGCGCCAGCACTTCAGGCCCGTTCAGAGCATGCACGTCCGCCACCGATCCGTCCCGCCCCACCACCACATCCAGCACGATTACTCCCTGCAATTTCCCCGGCCGCGCCGCCTCGGGATATTCCGGATCCACGCGGTGCGTCACCAGTTTCTCCATCACGTCGGCCGCAACGTGGGCCTGAGGCGGTGGCGCATCGATTGTCTTGGCATTTTTCTGCAGACCGGACTCCAGATCTTCCCACCCCCGATTCCAGCGCCACCACAAAACAGCCAGAAGGATTGCCGCCGACAGCAGAAAGAAAATCCATCCCCGACCGTGCCCCCTGCGCTCAGGCGGCGGCCCTCCACCCGCTTCCCCACTCTCGGAGCCTTTCCCCGCCTCGATTGGAATCTTGGGGCGTACACCCAGTTCCGGCTCCGCTTTCGCCGCTCCCGCCCAATCGCGAATCGCTGCCTGCTGCTCCACCGACAGCCCAACAAACTCCATCCCTGACTTTAGCTTGTCGTGATGCCTCACCAGCGCCCGCGTGCGCAACGGATCCGCCGCCATCGGGAGCCGGATCTCCACTCCTACGGCCTCACCCGGCAACAATTCCCCCGCCAGCACCGCGGCCATCCCGCCCTCACCCAGGTTCACCGACCGCCCCGGCAAAGTATCGGGAATCCCCGAACGCAGCACGGTCACATCCAGCGGCGCCTGCACGCGGTATCGCCGTCCTCGCCGCCGCGAAGGCTGATCCCGCCCCAGTGTTTGCGCCCCCGCTGCCATGTGGAGAATCGCTAAAGAATAATCCACCACGGAGTCACGGAGTCACGGAGAAGAACAACCAAGAGAGGTTTTCTCCGTGACTCTGTGTCTCCGTGGTGAAAGCATTTTCGTTGCGAGCTCAGCGCCAGCGCCGCAGCTCGACAATCTCGCTCCCGTTTGCCACCAGCACGACGCTTGCCATCCCAATGAATAGCCCGTGTTCCACTACTCCCGGCATATCGCTAAGCTGCCGCGCCAGCCCGTCCGCGTCCGGAATCCGCCCGAACCGGCAATCGAGAATGTAATTATTCTCATCGGTCAAATACGGTTTCCCATCCGCTCCCCGCCGCAGTCCAACCTCCGCGCCCAGCGCCTCAATCTTTCTCGCCACCACGGCTTGCGCGAACTTGATCACTTCCACGGGCAGCGGAAACTTTCCCAGCACCGGAACCCTCTTCGTCGCATCGGCAATAATCACGTAATGCTTTGTCGCCGAGGCCACAATCTTTTCCCGCAGCAGCGCCCCGCCGCCACCTTTAATCAACCGCAATTGCGGATCAACCTCGTCCGCCCCATCCACGGTCACATCGATCTGCGGGCATTTATCCAACGTGGTCAGCGGAATCCCGAGCCCGGCCGCCTGTTCCCGCGAACGGTCGGAGGAGGGAATACCCCGAATCCGCAGTCCATTCTTCACCTCTCCGCCCAGCAGTTGAATGAAATATGCCGCCGTCGACCCGGTCCCCAGCCCGACGACCTGACCATCCTTGACAAACCGCAAGCTCGCCCGCGCCGCCGCTTCCTTTTCCTGATCGTTCGCCATAAGGTTTCGAGGTTGACGACTGTTCTCGACAGCACACTGCTGACTGCCGCATGCCTAACCCAGGCTCTTCTGCACGTAAATCAAATACCCCGCCAGCGCCAGGCCAAACAACACCGTCAGAATCGTGATTAGATCGACAATAAATCCCGCAGGCTCAAACTTCCCTTCATCCAGTTGCGTCCGCGTTCTTCGATAACGTGCCAGTCCGGCCACCATCATCACCACGCCCGCCAGAATCGCACTCATTCCCATCCAGACCGAAAGCCCGGTAGTCTTCGACGCGCGGCCCTGAAACTCCGTCAACTGCCGCATGGCGATGGCAAACCGCCCAATCGCGAACCCAAACACCACAATCGCCACACTGGTCCGCACCCACGCCAGAAACGTGCGCTCGTTGGCTAAATGATCGCGGGCTCGGTTGGAATTCTCAGCCACAATGTCCTCCCAACGGCAAACCTCGCCGCCGCAGCATTATTCCACAGCCTTCGCCACCAGCGCTCCCACAACCGCAATATTCTTGATCAACTCCTCGGGCACGCCATGCCGCTGCTGCAGATATTCCGGACTATTGTGGGAAACCAAAACCTTCCCGCCCTCGTCCTCCGCCACCAGTGCCTTCAGCGGCAGATCAATCGCCAGCGAAGGCGCAGCCACCATCAGCGGCGTCCCGCCCTTCGGATTGCCAAAGATCACCAGCTTGGTCGGCCGCATCTTCATCCCAACCTTCTCCGCCTCCCCACTGTGGTCGATCACAGCGAACACCCGCACCCCACGCTCGGCGAGAACCGATTCCAGTCGCTTCACGGTCTCGTCCACGGAATACTTGCTGGCAACTTGTATCAGACCTTTTCCCTGCATGGCCTCCTCACCTCTCCACAATCATCTTCCCCAAAATCTCTTTCACAATCTTCGCCGCTACCGTACCTGTCATCCCGGAAACATCCTGCAAAGGGTTGTACTCCACAATATCCGCCCCGACAATGCTCCCTTCAATCGCATGCAGATGGGCAATCGCCTCCCGCACCGTCATCCCACCCGGTTCGCGATGCGAGATCCCCGGCGCAAACGCCGGATCCAGCACATCCATGTCGAACGAAACATAAACCGGTCCGTGAATCTTCAATCTGTCATACGCAGGCAGCGCTCGCATCTCCACCACCTCAACGCCGAATCTCGCCGCCTGCTCGCGCTGATGCCCATTCATCGTCCGAATCCCCAACTGAAGTAGCCGCTTAGCCAGTCGCTCCTCCATGATGCGCGCAAACGGACACGCATGTGACACCCGGCTGCCCTCGAACTCATCATACAAATCCGGATGCGCGTCGAAATGAACAATGGTCAGGTCGGGATAGTGCCGCGCCAACGCCTTGATGACCGGATACGTAACCGAGTGGTCCCCACCCAGCGATACCGGACGCTCGCCCTTCTCTAGCAACTCGCCCACCGCGCGCTCAATCTCGGCAAAGTCATCGCCCACCGTATCCCGCAGATTGCGCAACCGTAAATCGCGCGCGTCGGCAAACGCCCCCACAGCGCCCAGGTCCACACCCAGCTCAGTCCATTTATTGGAAGCGTCGCTGCCCAAAGCCTCGCGGATCTTCGCCGGCGCACCCGCCGCTCCACGCAGATAAGAAGAATTCACGTCGAGCGGAATTCCGAGCAGAGTTGGCATGAACCGGATATTGCTCCTTCAGTCGAGGATTCCAGCAGTCTACATTGCTTCACTTCAGAACAGCTTCTACAGGACCAGCGGTAGACAGTTTGGCAACTTGTGGAAATTCCTTAACATGAACGTTACGTTAGTCGGAGCAGTCGCAGAATTTTCCCCAATTCGCAGCATTGTGCCCGCCGCCATTCACATACTTGTGAATTTTTTTTCTCCGGGAATTCATTTCCGCTTCACGCGCCCGTAACCCCGCACCCACTACCTTGACGACTGTAGTTCTCTGAACGTCTCAGGAGGAAATTCATGTCTTCGTCACGTTTCCTGGCTCAAGCCAGACAGCACCTCGCCGTTGGCACAAGCCTGTTTGCTCTGCTTGCCAACTTGGGAGCGCCGGCCCCGGCCGCCGCTCAAACCCCCGCCAAGCATCCCGCTACGGCAACTCCCATTCAGCACGTCATCGTCATCATCGGAGAAAACCGCAGCTTCGACCACGTATTCGCCACCTATCAGCCCGTTGCCGGGCAAACCGTCAACAACCTGCTCTCCGAAGGCATCGTCAACGCCGATGGCACCCCCGGCCCCAACTATTCTGCGGCTACTCAGTACAAAGCCAGCGACACTGCTGCCGATGGTTTCCAAAGCGCCCCGACTCACACAGAGCCTTACACTGTATTGCCACCGGTACTCGCCGGAGGGCACGACGACGCCCTACGCTTCCACACCGTGGGAAGCGATTCACTGGGAAAACGGCCTGGCCAGCGATTACTACCAATATATGATCACGGGCGGTACCGGCCTCTCGCACGGAGCTTTGGACACGCGCGTCCCGCACGCCGGCTCGCTGCCTCCCGGCCCGTTCCAGTTGACCTCCGCTACCCACCCCTACGACGTCTACGACAACAGCCCTGTCCACCGCTTCTACCAGATGTGGCAGCAGCAGAATTGCAGCGGGAAATATGCGACAGCTTCCAATCCCGCTGGCTGTTTGCACAACCTCTTTCCGTGGGTTGAAGCCAGCGTCGGCGCGGGCACCAACGGCCTTCCGCAAGCTTCCGGCTTCGGCTTGACCAGTACCGGGGAAGGCGCGACCTCGATGTCCTTCTACAACGTCCAGAACGGTGACGCGCCTTATCTCACCTACCTCGCCAACAACTATGCGATGACCGACAACTACCATCAGGCCGTGATGGGCGGCACCGGCGCCAACCACATCATGATGGGCACCGGCGACGCCATCTTCTTCAGCGACGAATCTGGCCAGCCCACCGCGCCTCCGGAGAATATCCTCGTCGCCGCGGGCAGCCCCAACGCCGGCGTCGTAGCTGAGATCGAAAATCCCAACGCCCAGCCCGGCACCAACAACTGGTACACCGAAGATGGTTACGGCGGCGGCTCCTACGGCCACTCCTCCTACGGCGGCGGCAGCTACACCAACTGCTCCGATGTTACGCAGCCCGGAGTGGCTCCCGTCGTCAACTATCTCCTTTCCATCAGCATTCTGCCTAACTGCGCACCAGGCGCCTATTACATTCTCAACAACTACAACCCCGGATATTTTGGCAACGGCGACGACGCCTACTTGGCCATCGGGAACCCCGGCGAGACGGTATTCACGATCCCGCCTTCCACAGTACGCAATGTCGGCGATGCCTTGAACGAAGCCGGCGTTTCCTGGGCGTATTACGGCGACCAGTGGAACACCTACCTGGCCAATCCCAACATGAACTACGTACTTCCCAACAACCAATACTGCAACATCTGCAACTTCTTCCAGTACTCGACGTCGATCATGACCAATCCCGCGAGCCGGGCGAACTTGAAGGACACGATTGATCTCTACGCTGCGATTCAGAACGGCAATCTGCCCTCTGTTTCCTTCGTAAAGCCCAGCGGATGGGTTGACGGCCACCCGGCTTCTTCCAAGCTCGATCTTTTTGAAGGCTTCGCGAAGAAGATCGTAGACATGGTGCAGGCGAACCAGAGCTTGTGGGCGAGCACCGCCATCATCATCACCTTCGACGAAAGCGGCGGTTACTACGACTCGGGCTACGTTCAGCCTCTGGACTACTTTGGTGACGGCACCAGAATTCCGACTCTGGTGGTTTCTCCCTTCACCACGCCCGGCCACATCTCGCACAGCTATACCGATCACGTTTCGATCCTGAAGTTCATCGAAGCGAACTGGGGACTGGCGCCGCTCACCAGCCGCAGCCGCGACAATTTCCCCAATCCCATCTCCAGCAGCAGCAACCCGTATGTTCCGTTGAACAGCCCAGCCATCGGCGACATGATGGACCTGTTCAATTTCGGCGGCAGAAAGTAACGGTAACGAGCTAAGCTGTAAACTTTGTAAGACAAAGCGGATGTCCCGAAAGCCGGGCCATCCGCTTTGTCGTTCTACCCCGTGTTCCGGAGCCTGCCCTGAGCGCAGCCGAAGGGTGGCCCCTGTGGTTAAAGGTTTTGACTCCGCAGAATCTCCCGCATCGCACCACGCATCCGTTATTCTAGTAACGGACTAATATGGCCACACCGAAATCCAAGGCGTCCAGCCTCGCCATCATCGACACTCCCGCTACCAACCCCGAGCGCGAACAAGTCTTCAACGCCTTCCGCCAATGGGGATATCTCGAAGGCGACCTCGACCCACTCGGCTTCCTCCGTCCGCGCCCCACTCCCGAACTACAAATCGAAGGCGAGTACGCCCGCGAAGCCCGTGCCATTTACTCCTCGACCATCGGAGTCGAAATCAACCACATCTACGCTCCTGAACGCCGCCGCTGGATCTACGAGCAGATGGAATCTCCTGGGTTCGAGGTAACGGAAGAATCCCAGCAGCGCATTCTCGATCTGCTAATCCGCGCCGACGTCTTCGAGCAGGTCATGCAGCAGCGCTACCTCGGCAGCAAACGCTTCTCGCTCGAAGGCGTCACCGCGCTGATCCCGCTAGTCGATGAGATTCTCGATACCGGTTCCCGCCTGGGTGCCACTGAACTAGTAATGGGCATGAGCCACCGCGGCCGCCTCAACGTCATTGCCCATGTAGCCAGACGCCCCCCCGACGAAATCTTCGCTGGTTTCGAAGATGTCGACCCGCGCAGCGTTCTAGGTTCTGGCGACGTGAAGTATCACATGGGAGCGACCGGCGAGTTCATCACGCGCAGCGGCAACAAAGTCCACATCCATCTGGTCTCAAACCCCAGCCATCTAGAAGCGGTCGATCCCGTAACCGTCGGCCGCACGCGCGCCAAGCAGGACCGCACCGGAGAAGGCGGACGCGAAAAGTATCTCCCGCTGCTAGTCCACGGCGACGCTGCATTCGCCGGGCAAGGCATCCTAGCCGAAACCATGAACTACGCCGACCTTCCCGGCTACACCGTAGGCGGTACTATTCACGTAGTCGTCAACAACCTGCTCGGATTCACGACCAGCTATCTCGAAGAGCATTCCACCCGCTTCGCCGCCTGCATCGCCCGCCGCCAGTCGATTCCCATCTTCCACGTCAACGGTGAAGATGTGGACGCGGTCGTCCGAGTAGCCCGCCTCGCCACCGAGTACCGCTATCGGTTCGGTACCGACGTGGTCATCGATCTGATCGGCTACCGCCGCCACGGTCACAGCGAAGTGGACGACCCCACTGTCACCCAGCCGCTCCTCTACAAAAAGATCAAAGAGCATCCGCCGCTGTGGGAAATCTACGCCGACGACATCGGGGCAACCGACGCCCAAGCGCAAGCCGCCGCCATCAAAGCCGAATTCGAATCCGCGCAGAAAGATGCCGGCAAACTAACCAAGAAGCCCTTGATGCGCGACCTGCCCAAGTATTGGGACCAATACTATGGCGGCCTCCACAAGCCAGAATTCGAAGTGGAAACCGGACTCCCGATAGAAGAGTTAGACGAGCTGACAAGTCACCTCACCACGTACCCGGCAGGCTTCCACATCCATCCAAAAGTAAAGAAGCTCCTCGAGCAGCGCGCTGAGATGGGAGCGGGCAAACGCCCCGTGGATTACGGCATGGCCGAAGCCCTCGCCTTCGCAAGCTTGGTAAAGGCGGGCATCCCGGTGCGCCTTTCCGGCCAGGACTCCCGCCGCGGCACCTTCAACCAGCGCCACTCGGTTCTAATCGATATCGAAAACGAAAACGAATACGTTCCACTCGAAAACATCACACCGGGCCAGGCCCGCTGCGGGATCCACAACTCAACTCTCTCCGAACCAGGCGTCCTCGGCTTCGAATACGGCTACAGCCGCGACTATCCCGAAGCGCTAGTCCTCTGGGAAGCCCAGTTCGGCGACTTCGTGAACGTAGCCCAGGCCATCATCGACCAGTTCATCTCCGCCGGCGAAGCCAAGTGGAACCTGCTTTCCGGCATAGTCCTGCTTCTCCCGCATGGCTATGAAGGCCAGGGCCCGGAACACTCCAGCGCCCGCATCGAGCGCTTCATCCAGCTCGCCGCGAAGCACAACATCCAGATCGCGCAGCCGTCGAACGCCGCGCAGTATTTCCACCTGCTCCGCCGCCAGGCCCTCCGGCACTGGCGCAAACCGCTGGTAGTTTTCACTCCGAAAAGCATGTTGCGCCATCCCGACGCGTCCTCGCCGATCGAAGACTTCACGCGCACCAGTTTCCAGAATGTGATTCCCGATAATGAAGTGGAACAAGCTGACCGCATCCTGGTCTGTACCGGAAAGATCGGCCACGAACTCCAAGCCGAGCGCAAGAAGAGAAAAGATACCTCCACCGCCGTAGTCTTTCTAGAACAGCTCTATCCCTTCCCGGAAAAAGAACTAACCGCCGAGTTCGCCCGCCACGGCGAAACTGGCGACATCGTCTGGGTACAAGAAGAGCCCGCAAACATGGGAGCCTTATTCAACATGCTCCCCCGCCTCCAGCGCATAGCCGGCGCTCGCCACGTGCTCTCAGTAAAACGCAGCTCCGGTGCCAGCCCGGCCACCGGCAGCGCCAAAGCCCACGAGGTGGAACAGAAAACGCTCCTGACGCTGGCCTTCACCACAAAGGGGTAAGCAGAGCGCAGCGCTGGCGGCTAGAAATGCCCTTGTCATTCCGAACCGCAAAGCGGTGAGGAACCTGCTGTCTGCCGCCACCACCACAACTCATGTGGAGACAGCCGCCTCGGCTGTCCAGCGAGCGCAGCGAGCCGTCCGAGCGGTTTCTTACCCCGGTCTTTCCGTGACCGCCCTGCCCCCACTCCCCGCCAGCTCAGCCTTCGCACCTCCAGCACCCTCCCCCGCAAATAGCGCCTCCAAATTCGGATATGCATAAATCGTAGGCGCATGATTCGCCATCAACCCACCCGTATCCGCAGTCGGCCCATAGTTGCTGTGCACAACCCGCCCCAGCATCCGCAGCATCGCCATCAACTGTCCCCGATGATGCGACGTATGCGCGATTCTCCGCATCATCACCCACGCCCGCGACCGCTGCACATCGAAAAACTTAACTTCCTCTTCCCACCACGCTTCGTCTCTTTCCTGAAGTGCCGCCAGCCGCTTCCCGCTGTCCTCGGCATAGCGCTTCATGAACTCCAGTCGTACCTCCTGCTTCGGCAGCGGAGGTGCGCCCACATCGATGCCCAGCATATTGCGGAACCACAGGTCTTCACTCACGCACTGATGCACCATCTGCTCATGCACGCTGCGCCCCCGCGCATCGCCCTCCCGCGGACGTACCGGGAGATCCTCGTCCCGGAACTCGCTCCATACGCTGGCCACCTTCAACCGCTCGGTGGCGTAGGTCTCGACCAGAAATGCGTATCTCATAGCCGCAAATGTTACCCTAATTCTCCGAATTCACTCACATGCCCCGCCGCTCCCAACCTCTCCGCGTAGCCATCGATACCGGCGGCACCTTCACCGACTGTGTCTGGAAGGATGAAGCCCACGGCAGATTGCGCATGTTGAAAGTCTTCTCCACTCCCGCCGATCCCTCCCAAGCCATCGTCGAAGCCCTACGCAAAATCGCGCACCAAGGTGAACTGATCCTCCTGCACGGAACGACTGTCGGCACCAACACCCTCCTCGAACGCAAAGGCGCCCGCACCGCCCTCGTCACCACCGCCGGATTTGAAGACGCCATCGAGATCGGACGCCAGGCCCGCTCCAAGCTCTACGATTTCTTCTTTGACCGCATCGAACCGCTAGTCCCTGCCGATCTCCGCTTTGGCATCGAAGAACACACCGCCAGCGACGGCAAAATCCTCACTACGCCGTCGCCCTCGGACCTAAAGCAGCTGACCTCCCAAGTAAGAGCAAAGCATCCCGAGTCCATCGCCATCTCGCTCCTCTTCTCATTCGCGAATCCAAAAAATGAGCAAGAGATCGCGGAGGTTCTCAAGCCCTTAGGCGTCCCACTCTCGATCTCTCACCAAATCCTCCCCGAATTCCGCGAATACGAGCGCACCTCCACCGTAGTAATCAACGCCTACCTGCAACCGATAATGCAACGCTATCTGGAGAATCTAGAAAACAGTTGTCGTAGAGACGTTGCTCGCAACGTCTCTGCCGCCGCCCATCCCCGAATCTTCGTAATGCAATCCACTGGCGGCATCACCGCGCTCGCCTCCGCCGCCAGCGAGCCCGTCCGCACCGTCCTCTCCGGCCCCGCTGGAGGCGTAGTTGGCGCCGCCGCCAGCGCCCGCCGCAGCGGCTTCGAGCGCATCATCGCCTTCGACATGGGAGGCACTTCCACCGACGTTTCTTTGGTAGAAGGTTCCATCACCACCGCCAGCCACGCCGAAGTCGCCGGACTCCCCATCGGAGTCCCTATGCTCGATATCCACACGGTAGGCGCGGGCGGAGGCTCGCTAGCACGCTTCGACGCCGCAGGCGTTCTCCACGTTGGTCCCCAATCCGCCGGAGCCGATCCCGGCCCCATCTGCTACGGCCGCGGTACTCAGCCCACCGTCACTGACGCCAACCTCTTATTAGGCCGCCTGCAACCCACTCGCTTCCTCGGTGGCGACTTCACTCTCGATCTCGATCGCACCCGCAGCATCACGAAAGTATGGCTGCAGCAGCAGGGAAGTCCTCTTACCCTTGAGAAGTTTGCTGCTGGAGTGATTCGCGTCGTCAACTCCACTGTGGAGAAAGCCATCCGCGTAGTCTCCATCGAGCGCGGTCGCGATCCTCGCGATTACGCCCTCGTCGCCTTCGGCGGTGCCGGAGGCCTCCACGCCTGCGCCCTCGCCGAGTCTCTCAACATCCCGCACGTAATCGTGCCCGCTCTCCCCGGTGCGCTCTCCGCCCTCGGCATTCTGTTCAGCGACGTCGTCAAGGACTACTCCCGCACCGTCCTCTGGCGTGTCGCAGGTAAAATCCCGTACGCGCAATTGGATCGTGAATTTTCATCGCTGAAGAAACGGGCCGCGAACGATTTCCACGGCGAGTCCTGGCAGGGAAGACTGCAGTATCGGCCAAGCGTAGACCTCCGGTACCGCGGCCAGGGATACGAACTAAACCTCCCGCTCACCCGGAATCTCCAAAGAGAATTCGAGCAAGAACACCACCGCCGCTACGGCTACGCCCACCCAACCCGCGACGTAGAGTTAGTAACTCTCCGCCTCCGCGCCACAGTGAAATCCACCACAGCCCATGTAGGTAAGATAGACCATGTGGGGACGGCCGCAGTCGTGAGCCTGCCCCGAGCGAAGCCGAGGGGTCCAAGCCGAGCCAAGCTCGGCTCGCCCTCCACACCCAAAGCCCCAGTCCTATTCGAAGGCAAGAAACTCGCAACGGCAATGTATTCCCGCGAAGCCCTAAAACCAGACACCATCTACCACGGCCCTGCCATCGTCACCGAATACAGCGCCACCACGGTAATCCGGCCCGGCAAACGCTTCCGCCTCGACGGTGCCGGAAACCTCGTCATCGTGGTCCGATGACCTCAAGGCTTCGTCCACATTGAAGATACGGCGCCAATTATTCCAATAATCGCCAATGGTAAGCCGGCCCAAAAGAAGAGGTTGTATTCTAGATCGGCTTTAATAAGCAAGGGGTAGCCACAAAGGGCGCCCCCTACGACTATGAGCACCAATCCAGCTTTCAACTTGTTGTTCATATGAACCTCGGTGGAAGGTGTGCACCAGGACGCATCGCATCCGGGCAACAGCACTTGGTTTTCGGCCCGGATGCTGAGTCGCAGGATTGTATCCCGAAGCGGGATTCTTGTGCTGACACATTGCCTTGACTCTGCGCTATTTGCGCTCCGCCCGACAGCGCAATGCGAAGATGTTGCGCTTTGGTGATCTCCATCAGAAGATTGTGGATGTCCACAGGCTCTGGATGTCTCAGCACGCTGAACGGCAGGTATCTTCCGGCTCTGTTCCTTTTCCTCGACCCCGCCGCCAACCCGATTGTTACAATCCGATAAAAATCGCACCTTAGCCCGTTCTGGCGACTGCCAACTGGTAACCGGCAACTGTTTTCCAGCTACAATGAAATCGTGAAACCCAGCATCTTCGTCGTCGAAGACGATCCCGATATTTCCCGCCTCGTTCGCCACCACCTGGAGAACGACGGCTTCGCCGTCCGCGTCTATCCCAACGGCTCCACCGTAATTGCCGATGCTGAGCGCCAGCGCCCGGCGCTCTTCATCCTCGACATCATGGTCCCAGGCAAGGACGGACTCGAACTCTGCCGCACCGTCCGCCAAACCCCGAGCCTCGCGCCCGTGCCGGTAATTTTTCTCACCGCCAAAAGCAGTGAAGCCGACCGCGTCCTCGGTCTCGAGATCGGAGCTGACGACTATATCGCCAAGCCCTTCAGCCCGCGCGAACTCGTGGCCCGCGTCAAGGCCGTGCTGCGCCGCTTCGAGCGCCCGCTTCCGCCCAGCCCGCTCAAAGTCGGAGACATCGCCATCGACCCCGCCGCCATGATCCTCACCGTTCGCGGGCAAACCGTTCCCACCACCGCCACCGAGTTTCGCCTGCTCGATTACTTCGCCCGCCACCTCGGCCGCGTCTTTTCCCGCGATCATCTTCTCGATTCCGTCTGGCGCGACACTTCCTACGTGACCCCGCGCTCGGTCGACGTTTACGTCCGCCGCATCCGGGAAAAAATCGAACCGGACCCGGAAAACCCGCGCTACCTGAAAACTGTGCGCGGCGCCGGCTACCGCTTCGAGGCCCCAAAGTGAGAGTGACAAAGCAGTGAGAAACCGGATTTTTTTCAAGCTGCTGGCGGCTTTTCTGGTTGTTATCCTGGCAGCCGCCGTGACCTTCGACGTCATGGTAGGCAGCGCCTGGCAAGCTTCGTTGCGCGCGGAGATCGAACGCAACCTGGCTCAGAAGGCCCAACTCCTCGCCCACCGAGTCGAGACCGATCGCGGCCATCCCCTCGCAGAGATCGCTGCCCAGGAGGCACAATCCGCCGGCGCTCGCGTTACTATCATCGATCCCACGGGCAAAGTTCTCGCCGATTCGGAATCGAATGCCCCCGGCATGGAAAACCATGCCAGACGCCCGGAATTCGTGGCAGCTCTTTCTGGGAAAATCGGCAGTAATGAACGTCGCAGCGCCACTATTGGAATTCCGTTCCTTTATGTCGCTGTGCCCATCTCCGGTGGCGCTGTCCGCCTGGCCTATCCGCTTTCCGATGTCGATGCCGTTTCCTTGCACGTCCGTCGCAGGCTGGAACTTGCTTCCGGCCTCGCGTTCCTCTTCGCTCTTCTGGTGGCCGCCGTCGCCGCTCAATGGACCGCCCGCCGCCTCGAGCGCATCGTCGAGGTCGCCGCCCGCATTGCCGAAGGCGATCTCCAGGCCCGTATCCAGGAAACATCTCAAGACGAGGTTGGCCGCGTCGCCGCCGCCATTGATGGCACCGCCCGCCGTGTCGAAGAAAGTTTTGCCGCCGTCCGCTCCAGCCAGCGCCAGCTCGAAACCCTGCTCAACAGCATGCAGGACGCTGTCATCGCCGTCAGTGCCGACGGCCTCGTGCAGTGGGCAAATCAACCCATGGACCGTCTTGTCCCGCAAGGCACCCGCCTGCATCAGCCCGTGGTCGAAACCATCCGCGACCCCGATTTCCTCGCCACCGTCAAAGAAGCGACGACCACCCGCGAGGTCAAAACCGCGCGCGCCACCTCCATCGTTCCCGGCCGCGCCTTCGACGTCACCGCCGCCCCTCTCCCCGATGGTGGCGCTGTCGCCGTGCTCCGCGACCTCACTGAGACGGAGCGCGTGGAAAAAACCCGCCGCGACTTCATCGCCAACGTCTCCCACGAACTGCGTACCCCGCTCACGTCAATCCAGGGCTATGCGGAAACTTTGCTCGACAGCACTTCGGAAAACACGGCCACCCGCGAGTTCCTCGAAATTATCCGCAAGAATTCCGCCCGTATGTCGCGCCTGACTGAAGATTTGCTTACCCTCGCCCGCGTAGAATCCGGTGAAACGCGTTTCGATGTGGAGCCCGTTCCGCCCGCTGAACTTCTACACGACGCCGA
Source organism: uncultured Acidobacteriaceae bacterium (assembly GCA_963842095.1). Classification (GTDB taxonomy): domain Bacteria; phylum Acidobacteriota; class Terriglobia; order Terriglobales; family Acidobacteriaceae; genus Sulfotelmatobacter. The sequence continues at coordinate 893,542 of CAWJEY010000013.1, read as the reverse complement.
AGAGAGCTTCCGCGAAATCGCGCGCACTCACGGCATCGATTTGCAAATTCAAGACCTGCAAATCCACGATTCCCCGATCCAGCACCTCCGCTCGGTCCGCGCCGACCGTGAAGCCATTCACCAGGTCTTTGCCAACTTGATCGACAATGCCATGAAATACGGTGCATCCGGCGGACGAGTGGTCCTCGGCGCCCGCGCCGTTCCTCGCGCCGTGGAATTCTTCGTCCAGGACTTCGGCGCCGGCATCGCCTCCGAGCATCTCCCGCGCCTCTTCGAACGCTTCTATCGCGTCGACAAAGCCCGCTCCCGCGAGTCCGGAGGCACGGGCCTCGGCCTCGCCATCGCCAAGCACATCATGCTCGCCCACGGCGGCTCCATCCGCGCCGAAAGCGAACTGGCTCATGGCAGCACGTTCCTGTTCACCCTCCCCACCGCCTGAATCGCCACGACTCATGTGGCGACGGCCGCCTCGGCCGTCCAAGCTCGAGCGAAGCCCGGCGCCCATGGACAGTAAGACCGTCATCTCACTGGAACTCGCTGGTTAGGTGTTAAGATCGCAGAATATCTTCCTTCCGGAGAGGTCATGAAGCGAATTGCGGCGTTCGTACTTTTTGGTGTCCTGAGTGTTGCGTGGTCGATACCGGTGAGCGCCCAACGCGAAAACCGAAGCATCGGAGAAAATAGCCGCGAGGCCCGCAAGGCATCCAAGCAATACCAAAGAGCAGGGAAGAAGGCAGCCAAGAAACAGCGCAAGGCGATGAAGAAATACCAGAAGCAGCAACGCCGGGCCGCCAAACAGCAGCGGCGTCGCACGAAATAACCCTCGCACCAAAACGTAGCACCGGTTCCTGCCGGTCTTCTCCGCGCCCTCTGCGGTCGTTCTCCGCGTCCTCCGCGATTTTGGGTTTTCTGGGGCGCCCGAAAAAATGACAAAAAATTCACACCTTCTTAACCCACCCCCGAAAAAGAAAACCTATCCTTAAGCGTTGACCATCCAATTATGGGTACGGCAAAATCAGAGTTAACAGGTTCGAGCATCCCCAGCCCGCGCCAGAGGGACACCCTCATGAGCACTGTCCGCGTCGAAAGCCTCCCGCCCGAGCCGGCCCATCACCATATTGTCCGCCGCACCGTCGAAGCCTGCCGCCTCGCCAAGGAAGCCGCCGGAGCCGCCGCTGAAGGCATCGCCACCGGTTCCGCTCCTTTGCTGAACTCGCTCCGCCAGCGCGAGCGCGAACTCGACACGCTTGACATGGAAATCGACACTGCCGTCACCACCGCCATCACCGAAGTCGAGCCCGCCGAAGCCCGCGAACTTCTTGCCTGCATGAAGTTCATGATCAGCCTCGAGCGTATCGGCGACCTGCTCCTCAGCTTCGCCAACAGCGCTCAAGCCGCCTCTGGCCGCGTCGATTCCGAGGACACCCGCGACCTCACCCACATGGCCACCATCCTCGAGAAAATGCTGACCGATGTAGGCGATGCCTTCTCCACCCGTGACGTCGGCAAAGCCGTCGACGTTCTCCGCTCCGACTCCGAAATCGACCGCCTCCGCAACCTCATCTTCCTCCGCCACATCGAGAATCCAGAAAACATTGCCCGCCAGGCCAGCCTGCAAGTCATCTTCATGACGCAATCTCTCGAACGCGCCGGCGATCACGCCAAAAACCTAGCCGAAGAAGTCTGCCACGTAGTCAGCGGCCACACCGTCCGCCACGTCCTCATGGCCTACGACAAACCCGTAGAACAAATGTTCATCGACTACCTCCGCCGCCGCGAAGGGCACTAACCTGCAGGAAACTATTCCAAGTTGTCATCCCGAGCGGAGGTTGCGCCTGGCGAATGCGAAGCGCACTCGCGGCAGCACTCCGCTGCCGGCACGACCGTGGAAGAGCGGCCCTTTCAGGGCCGCCTAAGGGGATCAGGCTACGTACGGCTTTAGCCGCCTTGGTTGTCTTGGCTAGTCGCTCTTCTGCGGCTGGGAGAGCGATCTTCCGCCGGCAAAACGCTTTCGCGGCGCTGCAAGCGCGCTCGTTCACGTTACCCTTTCCCCAAATAGTTCCCCACCACCGCGGCACACCCCTCGACAAATTCCTGCTCCGGTTTCGTGAATGCGCCGGAGAAATAGCTCTCCACATCGAGTTCGCCCGCGAGCTTGTTCTTCACAAAGATCGGCACAACGATTTCACACTTCACCAGGGGCGATCCCGCGAGATACCGCGGATCTTTCGTGACATCATCTACCACCACGGTCTGCCCACTGCTGGCCGCCGCCCCACAGAGCCCGGTGTCCAGCGGAATGCGGGCATTGGGCGTAAAGCTGCCCACAAAAGGCCCCACCAGCAGGATGCCGGGATCCGCCGGGTCCACCAGATAGAACCCCACCCAGTTGTAGCGCGTCATCTTCTCGTGCAGACGCTGCGCGATAAGCTCCATAACGGCCGTGGCCGTCGGGGCCGTGCGCGCAAAATTCTGAAATTCTTGCAGAAGTTCTTCGTGCACTGGCATCGTCTGTCGTCCCTCGGGGTAAGTGTCAGGAAGCTCTGCCGCTCGCAGCGTCGCTTCCAGTTCGCATTAGTGTACGCGGGTCGATCGGAATTGCGGCGTCCGCAGCCGAACACCACTAATTTTGCTGGCTACTGACGTGGCTATTGTTTCTTCTGCTTCACCCGGGTGGCGCACCGCTGCATCGCCACTTCGACGGTCGACTGGAGTTCGTGCCTTTGGAAAGGCTTTAAAATGAAACCGTCGTATTCGGTTGTCTTGACGCGTTCCACGGTGAGCCGGTCGGAGTGGGCTGTCAGGTAAACAATCGGCACGTCCACCTGCTCATGAATCTCCCGCGCTGCTTGCACGCCATCTTTCTCGCCTTTCAGGCGTATGTCCATGAGAACCAGGTCGGGATGTTCTCGAGTGGCGATGGCAATGCCTTCGTCGGCGGTGTCAACTGCGGCGATGATTGAAAAACCCAGACGCGACAGCCGTTCTTTGAGTTCTTCGGCGATCAGCGTCTCATCTTCGATTATCAGGGCGCGGGGCTTAGCAGGGGTAAGGTCAGCGTTCATGATCATTCACCGTAAACACCAAACGGGCTGATGTTCCCGAATCGATTTTTACCAGGTCGAACGAACCGCGAATCTGCTGGGCTAGGGAGCGCACCAACCTCAAGCCCAGGGACTTGCTCTCATTGACGTCCAGCTCCGCGGGAATACCTACGCCGCTGTCCTCTACGAAAAGGCGGCACTTTCCATCGGTCCCTTTATACAGCTTCAACCTGATCTCACCGCCAATACTGCCGGGAAAACCGTGCTTGAACGCATTGGAGATCAGTTCGTTGAGTATTAAGCCGCAGGGAACCGCCAAGTCAGCGCTCATTATGACCGGTTCCAGATCACTCTTCAGCTGCACGGGTGCGCCCGGACTCCCATGCGACGAAAGAATGTCCTTGGCAAGGGACCGCGCATATTCCGCAAAGTCGATGCGCGCCAGATTCTCCGAGCCGTACAAGCTCGCGTGCACCAGGGCCATCGAGTGCACCCGATTTTCCATGTCACGAAAAATCTGGACGGTTTCCTCATCTTTCGTATGCATGGACTGAAGGTAAAAGAGACTGCAGATCACCGCCAGATTGTTCTTGACCCGGTGATGAACCTCGCGCAAGAGAGCTTCTTTTCGCTCCTCACTGGCGCGCAGGGCGGCGGTTACCTGCTCGGATGCTTTCGCTCTTTGCACCAGGGTCAAGATCGTGGGAACGTTGAAGGGAAGCACGATAGCCGTCGTTACCGAGGCGAGTGCCGTGAAGATCTTCACCGCAGCGGAGAAAACGTAAACCGGTCTCCAGATGGTGACTACTTCCATGAAGTGAGTACCACCGCAAGCGATGATAAACAGTCCGAAGGCCAGGAATATCCAGTGAAAAGGGATATCGCGGCGCGCTTTGTAAACCAGGTAGGCCAGGGTCAGTGAAATTGCCAGGTAAGCCAGGCCGATGAGCGCATCCGCAGTCACGTGAGTCCAAACCAGCGCCGGACGTTGCAGATAACAGAACAGATGTGGCAGATAGTCGTTCGGCCCGAAAAGGCGCACAGCCAGCTCAGGCCAGAGCAGAAACGGTCCAACCACAACCACGCATCCAACCGCGATGGCATAAACCAGACGTTTGGTGAATGGAGAAGGTTTGAAAAAATCGGGACTCACTGCGGGCGTCGACATAGGCCTCCACTCCAGCAGAGCTTGTCGAAGAGGGCGCCGACCTGGAACTTCCTATCCCGTTCTAGAAACCCACCTCAAGAAACGTGAGCTTCGACGCCCGTTGAATTTTCACGACGGTCTAAGAGCGCAACGATCATAGAGCAAATACTCTGATTTGGAAATCCGAAAACGAAAATCGAAGGTAAACCAGCAGGGGTAAACCACGGATGGGACGTTCTCCAATTTCCCGACCTGACCACACGGCTTTATCGAAGCGCGTGACTCGCAGTTGCTGAATGCACGCGGAGCGCCCCGCCGTAGCGCAGGAACAAACCCCAGCCCCACGGTGTCTACCGCAGAATGGCCCTCCGCGCCTCTATGTCTCGCTAGCGCGGGGCGATTCAATCCAAACGGGGGCAACCGTGCTCGAAGCCATCGGCCTCACCAAGCGCTACGCCTCACTCCCCGCCGTTCAGGACGTTTCCTTCTGCCTTCAGTCCGGCCAGGTACTCGGCTGTCTCGGCCCCAACGGATCGGGAAAGAGCACGACCGTAAAAATGTTGACCGGCCTGCTCGATCCCACGCAGGGCCAGGTCCTCTTCCACGGCCAGGACATTCACAACGATCTGGTCGGCTACAGAAAACGTCTCGGCTACGTGCCCGAGGAACCCAACCTCTATCCCTATCTCACTGGACGCGAGTACCTCGAAATGGTTGGCACCCTTCGCGGTATGCCCCCAACCCAGCTTTCACAAAAGATTGACGCCCTGCTCGAATTATTCGCCTTGTATCAGAGCCGCCATTCCTCCATTGCTTCTTATTCGAAAGGAATGCGCCAGCGTATCCTGCTCATCGCCGCGCTCATGGATAACCCCGAGATCCTCATCTTCGATGAACCGCTCTCTGGCCTCGACGTAACCTCCGCGCTGGTGCTGAAGAATCTGATACGCCACCTGGGCCAGCAAGGCCGCGCGATCTTCTATTGTTCTCACGTGTTGGAAGTGGTCGAGCAGGTGTGCTCCCATCTGCTGATCCTTCGCAAGGGCAACGTCATCGCCTGCGACACCACCGCCGCCATTCAAAACAACATTGAGCACTCGACTCTGGAACGAACTTTCATGCATCTCGTTGAGGATGTCGACGCCGGGAAAATTACGCGCGAGATAGTCAGCGTTATGACAATGACAACGACAACGACCGCAGCATGACTTCTTCTTCCGCACACTCGCCGCGGCAAAGCTGGAAGGCGCAATCTCAGCGTCCCTTCCTCCTGCTGGTGCGTTTGTTTGTGGACCGCATCTTTCACGGCGCTGGCGATGGCGCCGAAGAAAACCTGGATTTCAGCCTCGGCCTGGTCCTTTCCCTCCTGGCTCTGCCCGGCGGATTTTATTCCATCATGCTGTTCAACAAATATGGCTCGCTGATGCTGTGGTTGCGCGGCCAGCGCAATTTCGATCCCCTCGCCGCCGCCTTGCCCGATGAATATTTCTTCATCGTTCTTTCCATGGTAGTGACGGGCACGGTCGCAGTCTGGCGCTGGGATGGAATCTTCCCCGATCGCCGCGACTACGCCAACCTCGTCCCTCTACCGATCTCGACGCGTCTCATTTTTCTTGCCAACCTGGCTGCCATTGTTTTCCTGACTCTTCTACTTGCCTTCGACGTAAACCTGGCTTCGGCCGTGCTGTTTCCCGCTGTAGTGAGCGCTTCGCATGTGACCTTCGTTTACATTGCGCGGTTCGCCGCCATCCATTTGCTTGTAGTAGTCACGGCCAGCATCTTCAGCTTCTTCGCTATCTTTGCCCTCACCGGCGTCCTGATGTCCGTGCTGCCCTTTTCCATCTTTCGCAGGATTTCCCTCTACGTGCGCGGCCTGATTCTCGTCGGCCTTCTGGCTCTGCTCTTCACCAGCTCCGTGGTGCCTTCGTTGATCGATCGTCTGCCCCAGACTCCGCATTCGCCGATCCGCTTCTTTCCCTCCGTCTGGTTTCTCGGCTTGTGCCAACTGCTTCGCGGCAAAGCCGATCCAGCGCTTGCCCTGCTGGGCCGGATGTCCATCCTCGGCTTGCTCTGCATCACCCTAATCGCCATCGCCGCCTACGCCTTCAGCTATCGGCGATGCTTCATCCGCATTCCAGAAAGCCTCGACGTAACTCAGGAAACGGGTCCCGGTTACGCTTCGGGGATATTCTCAATCCTCGACCGCACCGTCTTGCGAACTCCATTCCAGCGCGCAGGCTATCGCTTCGTGATAAGGACCCTGGCGCGCAGTGAGCGCCATGCCCTGGTTCTCGCGGGATTCATTGCTCTGGGATTTGTCGTCGCTTCCCAGCTTCTGTTCGCTGCCGACAGTAGGAAGGACATCGATGCCGGCGGTTTGTCCTCGGCCGCATTTCTCTCGATTCCGTTCATTCTGGCCTACTGCATCCTCGTAGGCCTCCGCTTTGTATTCGACATTCCGACCGAACTGCGCAGCAACTGGATCTTCCGCCTCTCGCTCGACAAGACGGAACACGAATGCATCCCGCTCGTGCGCAGAGTCATGCTGACCTTTATTCTTCCGTGGGTTTTCGTCGCTGTCTTTCCCGTCTCACTCTATCTCTGGGGATGGACCACCGCCCTGCTGCATACCGCTCTGATCATTCTCTGGTCGGTGATTCTTGCCGACATTCTGTTAGTCCGGTTCCGCAAAGTTCCATTCACCTGCACCTACCCGCCCTTCCGCCACTCCGCGATCGTGGTGATGCTGGTCTACTTCTTCGGCTTCTCTACGTTCGTAGGCCTAACCTCATTTCTCGAGCAGTGGGTCTTGCCCCATCCCGCGTTGATCCTGCTCTTTATTCCCATCACCCTCGCCGCGTGGTACGCCCGATCACGTTTCCAGCAGGAGACGATAGAGATCGACAAGCAACTGATCTTCGAAGAGAAACAGCCGGCAGACTTCGAAGTGCTCGATCTGGCCCATTGGTCTTAAGTTACCCGAGCATGTCATGCTCTCGCGCTGGAGGCAGAAGCTTTAAAGTTCGAGCCTGCCGTGAAGGTACAAGCGCGCCCTGCCGGAGATCTTCACACGATCGCCACCGATTCTGCACTGCACGGTTCCACCCCGAGCACTGAGTTGTTGCGCGCGAAACGTGTTCTTACCCAGCCGCCCCGCCCAAAAGGAGCACGATTTCCCAGACAAGGAGTTCGTGAATGCGATGTACGTTCACAATTTGGAGAAACTCTTCAAGTTGAACGGGGCACTCTGGGTTGCGTTGCAGGCCGACGTGAAAGCAGACGCGAAGCTAAATGTGAATTGGAGCACGGTCAAGGATTGGGACGATAGCAAACGTTACGACATTGTTGAAGAGTTAGAAGCCAGGGCGCTGCACGAGGCGACCACGGCAGCCGGTTCTGGCGTGATGGAATGGATTCGAGGAAGGTGGTAAATGCCCTACGTTGAGACTTTAACGGGAACAGACATGGACTTCGGAAAGGCCCTCTGGCACGCGTTGCGTCGCAACAAAAAGTTTCCAGCTGATGGGGCCCTCTGGCTATTCCAGCCCGAATCAGGCGAGTGGCACTTCTTGATTGCAACTCCAAGAGTAGATGAGGTAGGGCCGAGAAAAGCCTACGAAGAACTATCAGACATCACGCGGCGTGTCCCGGCTGATTCATCACAGCTTTTGAAGATTGAGCTTATCAGCCCCAAGCAGCCGTTTTATCAGGCCCTGCGCTCTGTTTTTGGGAAGACCGCCTCGGTAGAGGGAGCACGGCTTGGAAACACGCAGATCGGTGGAAGGTACATCAACGACGCCTATCTTTACGAGATTCGTTAAAAACGGAAGTCATGGAATGTATTCCCTGTCTTCATACCAGATCGCCTCGACATTCAGGTTCGCGGGGTTGGATTTGAAGGTGGGTGCGCGAAATCTGCCCCGCGCATGGCTAGTACGCAGTCCGTTGCCGGAGCCTTATCTGGATTTCGAAAGAATTTCGCTGCCACTTGTTGCCCATATTTGAAAAATCCGGGAGTGCCATTTCGCGCGATTTTGCGGGACATGCCAACCAGGCTTCTCCGCAATGCAGACTGCGTGGCGGAGGGAGAGGGATTCGAACCCCCGGTACGGTTTCCCGTACAGCGGTTTTCAAGACCGCCTGTTTCAACCACTCACACATCCCTCCGCGAGAGCGGCCAGCGTGATGCCGTATCGGGCTAGTTTACAACAGGTTTCCACGCGAATGAAGAAGACGCGCGGGCGTTGGTAATGGCCGGTCAATCTCGAAATCGCCCGGCGAGGAGCAGACTCAGCTTCCTGCTGCCAGGACGACAGCGGGAATCAGTTCGCACCCTTCACTGGAGACCGAACTCTCGGGAATGAAACTCCATTACCTCGGCAAAGTGAGCTAGGAAATAGGGGAGGCTGTGGTCACCGGGATAAAGATGGTACTCGTGTTTTACGCCCGCCTTTCGCAATTGGTCGTGCAGCGCGGCTGCACCTTTTTCGAAGCCGTAGTTGTCATCCTGCCCGCAGTTGAAATAGATGTTGAGTTCTCGCACGGCCGCCTGATTTCTAGCTGCCAGAACGAACGGACTATTCTCCTTCCAGTGCGCGACCCCGATCGGGCTTCCGAAGACGGTCGCCAGCAACTTTCCTAGAGGAGCGCCGGAGCGGGCCGCGGTATCTAGTTCTTGCGGAGATTCGGTGATCAGGGCGGCGCTTTGCGCACTGACGGCGGAAAATAATTCAGGATGAGAAAAAGCGAACCGCAGCGCACCGTAACCACCCATGGAGATGCCGCTGATCGCCCGATTATTCCGGCCCTTGCTGATGCGGTATGTCGTTTCGATTCGAGGGATGAACTCTTGCAGGAAAAAGTCGCTGTAAAGTGTCGAGCCGTCGGCAGAATTAATGTAGAAGGTGCGGCCGCCTTCCGGGGCGACGATGAGAAATTCTCCCATTTTGTGCTGCTGGCGCAGATCATCGAGCAGGGTCCATCCACCGCTGTTAAACAGGGTTCTTTCGTTATCGCCGAGACCGTGCAGGAAATAAAGCACGGGATAGTTCTGGGCCGGATGTTTGGTTGCGCCAGCATCGTAGCTGGCGGGCAAGTAGACGCAGTAGTGGACCGGATGTTTCAGGATCCGGCTGTTCAGCGCGTTGCAGTTGATCCGGCTCTGGGCGTGGAGTGGAAGCGAAACCGTCACGGCGGCGAACAGCAGGATGATTCGGAAGCAGCAAGCCATCGATTTCAGTTTACTCGTAGCGCAAGGCCTGCACGGGATCCAGGCGGGCCGCACGTCCCGCGGGGTAGAGACCAGCCGCAAGGCTCACGAGGAAAGCGAACAAAATTGCTGCACCCACCAGCCACAGCGGCACCGACCAGAAATGCTCGGGCGGCAAGGACTGACGCTTGAGGTAGACGTTCGTTCCCAGGTTGATGACCTGGCCGATGGCCCAGCCCAGCGCGACTCCCACAATTCCGCCGAGAACGCCCATCGCGCCCGCCTCTGCGAAGAAGAGTTTCTTCACGTCACCGTCGCTGGCACCAATGGCTTTCATGATGCCGATTTCGCGGCGGCGCTCAAGAATGGCCATTACCAGCGTGTTTACGATTCCGATGGAGGCGACGGCGAGGGCGAGGCTGCCGAAAATTCCCAGAAACAAATCCAGCACGGCAAAAAACTGTTGCAGGCTGCGCGTGGCGTCGAGAATGGAGAAGGTATTGAAGCCCATCTTCTTGATGGCGTCTTCGATCGCCCGTATCTGTGCGGGATTCTTCACGCGCACGCTGACGGAGGAATACACTGGCTGATCGGTGGCCACGCGAGAAATCTCGCGCAGGTCGGTAGGCTGCATCACGTGCAAGGATTCGGCAAGTCCGAGCGGAAGAAAAACTCGCGCCCGGGTTGGCCCGCGCATGCTCTCGGGGTCAAGATCGGCAACGCCGACAATCTTCAGCTTCTGCTCACGCGAAATCACGGAGTAGGCGGCGCCGGCAAGGCTCTGGTCTCCGCCGGCGGCATTCTTGGAATTAGGGTCTGCCGAAGGGGTAGTCGCCGCTGCCTCACGCTGGGCATACCGCATGGTCAATTCCTTGCCCACAAGCGGAGCGGCCAGTTCCTTTACATTGGTTTCGTCCAGGCCGGGCTTTGGTGTCTTTCCCAGGAGTTCTTCGGCGAATACCTTCTGCAGAATCGCTTCGGGAGCCATGTCAGACGAAAAGAAATTTCCCTGCACGGTTTCAAAGGCGTCATTCGATTTGGAGGATGCAGGCAGCGCGGCGATCGTCGTTAGGTGAGGCTTATCGTCGAAGCGAAGCTCGGTGATGAAGCGGATGTCAGGATAAGCTTCGAGCACATTCGGGAGGTGCTCGATTTCCTGCCGAGTGGGCTCGTCCAGAATGCGGCTCTCGCCCGGGGCAGGTCCGTTCCGTTCTTCCTCGCGCCCGAAGTTGCGCAGGTCGCGGCGAGAGGTGACCACCACGGTGTCGAACAGACCGGACTTCATCAAACGCCGCGACGCGAGCTGTTGCAGCCCGATTCCGAGAGAAAGCATTGCGACCAGCGATGCCACGCCCACCGAAATGCCGATGGTGGTCAGCGAATTTCGCAGAAGAGATTCGCGCAGATTGCGGACCGCGAGTTCGGTTAGGTCGGGAAGTTTCATGGTCGCTCTCCCCCGGCTCTGGAGGTTGCAGCCACGGTTGAATTCGATTCGTCACCAACCAGCTTGCCGTCTGCCAAAGAGATGAGGCGCTGCGCGTAGCGTTCGGCCAAGGCACGCTCGTGGGTTACCATCACGACCGTCATTCCCAATTGCTGGTTGAACTCGCGGACCATATTCATGATTTCGGTTCCGGTATGGCTGTCGAGATTACCGGTCGGCTCGTCGGCGAGCAAAAGTTGCGGGCGGTTGATGAGCGCGCGGGCCAGCGCGGCCCGTTGTTGTTCCCCGCCAGAGAGTTCGCTCGGACGATGGTTCATGCGCGCCAGCAGGCCGACTCGCGCCAGCGCTTCGCGAGCCAGACTGCCGCGTTTTCCGCGATCGACTTCGGCAAAGCGCATCGGCAGTTCCACGTTTTCTGCGAGCGTCATGCTGGCGATCAGGTTGAATGACTGGAAAACCATTCCCACGGTATGCAGACGGTATCTGGCGAGCTCCTCACGGGAGAGTTGCGCAAGATCGCGTTCGTGAACGACAACACTGCCCGAGGTGGGGCGATCCAAGCCTGCGATCAGATTCAGTACCGAAGATTTTCCTGAGCCAGAACTGCCGAGGAGCGCAACGAATTCGCCAGCACGCACGGTAAGAGTGACGCCATCGACCGCGCGGATGAGAGTCTCACCCATGCGGTAGTGGCGGCAAAGTTGTTCCGCGTGGATCGCCGGGACGCCGTTCTGAGTGGAAAGTTGCGAGCTGCCCATCACGCTAGCGGACCTCTCCCCGAAGCACGCGCAGGGCGTCTGCAGTCTTTACATCGCCGTTGCGCCCCGGAGCGGAGTTGCCGTTCGCATCTCCTTCAAGTGTGTCCCCCTCACCCGGCGCAAGGAACAGGTTATCTTCCACTCCATGCTGCCTGGTGTACAGATCGTAGTAGCGGCCGTGCGCGGCATAGAGTTGTTCGTGCGTACCGCGCTCGACGATTTGCCCCAGCTCCATCACCAAAATCTGGTCGGCGCGGCGAATGGTGGAAAGACGGTGTGCGATCACAAAGGTGGTCCCGGCCCTGCATGAGATAAGAAAGTCCGTGCTGGATCATCTGCTCCGATTCTGAGTCGAGGCTGGAGGTTGCTTCGTCGAGAATCAGGATGCGGGGCTCGGCCAAGATGGCGCGGGCGATGGAAATGCGCTGCCGCTGTCCGCCTGAGAGTTTTACGCCGCGCTCGCCGACCACGGTGTCGTACTTGTCGGCGAAGGATTCGGCGAACTCATCCACGCGGGCGATCCGGCAGGCACGCAGGAATTCTTCTTCATTCGCACCGGGACGTGAAAATAGCACGTTTTCGCGAATCGTGCCGTCAAACAGAAACGATTCCTGTAATACAACACCAAGGCGGGTGCGGTAGGAATCCAGGCGAACCGCGCTCAAGTCGGTGCCATCCACCAGGATTCGGCCCTTGGTGGGAATGTAAAAAGCGGAGATCAGGCCGATGGTGGTGGATTTTCCCGAGCCCGAGGATCCCACCAGTGCCGTTACTGTGCCGGGCCCGGCGGCGAAGGAAATATCGCGCAGCACCTCGTGAACCCCGTCGTAGCTGAAACTCACGTCGTCAAACTCGATTGTTCCCACAATGTCGCGCAGCGGCACGGAGCGCTTGGGGTCCTGATCTTCCGGCCGCTCCCGCATGATTTCCTGCGTTCGCTCGAGTCCCGCCAGTGCCTCAGTCAGCTGGGTTCCGATGGAAACGATCTGCATGATGGGCGCGACCAGAAAACCCAGCAACAAGGTGTAGGAAAAGAAACCGCCGACGGTCAGAGTACCGGAGGCAATCTGATGCGTGCCTACATACATGGTGACCGCTCCCACACCTCCGAGCAGAACGCTTGCGGAAAGACTCATGACCGACGTAGCGGTCAAGGTACGCATGACGTTATCCAGCAGGCGGCGCACACCCGTGGCAAAGATTTTTTCTTCGCGTTCTTCGGCGTGATATCCCTTGATCACGCGCACGCCGCCGAGGGATTCCGTGAGCCGACCCGTGACCTCAGCATTAATTTTGCCGCGCTCGCGAAAAATTGGCCTGATGGTCGCGAAGGCTTTGTTGAGCGCCACCGCAAAACACAGCAGCGAGCCGACGGCGATGAGCGTCATCTGCGGGCTGGTACGGAACAGCAAAACCAGCGCAATCCCGGAAGTAACCAGTCCTCCGGCGAAGTCCACCAAGCCTGTGCCCAGCAAATTCCGTACGCCTTCTACGTCGCTCATGATGCGCGATACGAGGTTGCCGGTTTTGTTGCCGTCGTAAAACGCGACGGGCAGGCGCGAGATGTGAACCTGCACCTGCTCGCGTAACTCGGCGATCAAACGCTGCGCCGCCTTCGATAACAATTGCGTCAGCGAAAAAGATGTAAGGCCCTGTATCAGCGTGGCCCCCAAAACCAGCAACACCAGCGGGCGCAATTGTTCGATGTGGTGCTTAGTGATAACATTATCGATCAGGAACTTGGTGGAATACGGCAAGACCAGAGCTGCGACGCGGTTGATTACCATCAACACAAAGCCCAGCGCCAGCAGCCAGCGCCGGGGGCGCATCAGCCTCCAGACTTCTGGCAGAACTGCCTTGAGCCTTTCGACTTTCGGGGGTTTCGGTGCTTTAGGGTCGGAACTCAATCTGTAATTTGACTCCGTCAGACCTCGATTGGCTTCATTATTACTGCATTGTGACATGGCGGGGCCAGCCGTTGTATCCTCGGGGCGTGGCACGTCCGCCTTCGCCGGAGCGCTCTCCAACCCTGGGCCTGTTGCTCGGCCTGATCATCACACTCACCGCGGTCGTGGCCTACTCTGCTTATATCACCTGGCAAGTGGCAGGTTTGCGCAAGCTTCAGGCCGACCTGATCGACCGCAATCGCAAGGATTCCCTGCAGTTGCTGCGTATCCAGAATGACCTGAACCTGCTCGCGGTCGCGATGCGCGACATGCTCGACAACGACGAACCATATCCGCTGACGGCCTGGTCGGCGCAGTTCCAGCGCATTCGCACTGACCTCGACGATGCCATGCGCCTGGAAGCGAGATTGGCCCCCACCACCCGGACTCCCGAGCAGAGCGCTTCGCTGAGCAGTTCGCTGGCGCAGTTCTGGGATGCGGTTGACCGAGTGTTTGCGCTGGCTGGAGAGGGCAAAGAAAAGGATGCGCGGGGGCAGATCCAGCTTTCGCTGCAGGCGCGACAAGCGGCCCTGAGCACGGCCGTGGCCCGGCTGCTGGTGCAGAACAGCGAGAATGAGGAGCAGGCGGCGCAGCGCATTGTCCTGATTTATGACCGCGTGCAGCGGGAGGTGTATGTGTTCCTGGCGGCGACGCTGGCTGCGATCCTGCTGACCGGATTTTCCATGATCCGGTGGAACCGCCAGTTATTTGCACGCATGACTGAGCTTTCGGAACGGCGCAGTGAACTGGCCCAGAAGCTGATCGCAACACAGGAGTCAACGCTGCGTTACATTTCACGGGAACTGCACGACGAGTTTGGCCAGATACTGACTGCGATGGGTTCGATGCTCGGACGCGCCAACGCTCACGCTCCGGAGGGTTCCTCGTTACGCGACGACTTGCGGGAAGTCCGCCAGATCGCGCAAGACACGCTCGACCGGGTGAGGAGTCTGTCTCAGGCGTTGCATCCGGTGATGCTCGACGAGGCCGGATTAGAGACTACACTCGACTGGTACATTCCGACCGTGGAAAGGCAGACCGGAATTGCCATATCCTATGAGAAGCAAGGCGCCCCCTTTGCGGTGGATGGCAGCGCTGCGGTGCAAGTCTACCGCGTCGTGCAGGAAGCGTTGAACAACGTGGCGCGTCACTCCGGGGCGAAACAAGCCTGGGTGCGCCTACGTTTTCTGCCTGCGACGCTCGAGTTGGAGGTAGAAGATCACGGTGTAGGGTTCAGCGGACGACCCGCGAGGCAGGGCATCGGATTGGTCGCGATGCGTGAGCGCTCCGAACTGATGGGTGGCCGGATTGTGTTTTCCACTCCCTCAGCGGGTGGCACGCTAATGCACCTGATTGTGCCCCGCGAGAGAGTTGAATCGCAGGACAAGGATTCAGACAGAAAAGATCAGCCATAGATGAAAAGACAAATATGACAAAGAAGATCACGGTATTGCTTGTGGATGACCACAGCCTGGTGCGGCGAGGTTTCCGGCGCATGCTGGAAGATGAACCAGATATGGTGGTGGTCGGCGAAGCCGGGGACGGGGATGAGGCCGTCAAGTTGGCCCGTGAGTTGAGGCCGAAGGTCGTGGTCATGGACTGCGCCTTGCCCAAGATGAACGGTCTGGAGGCAACCCGGCACATTCTCCAGGACCTGCCCGAGACCGCGGTGCTCATGCTCAGCATGCACTCGGAGAACACCTGGGTCCGGCAGGCGATCGAGGCTGGTGCCAAAGGATACATTCTGAAGAACGCGATGAACCTGGAACTGGGTCCCGCCGTGAGGCGCGTGGCCGGGGGAGAAACGATTTTCGATCCGCAAGTAGAGCAGCCTTCGGTACTCAAAGGGGAACGCAGTAGTGGCCTGACTCCGCGTGAACTTGAAGTTTTACAGATGATCGTCGATGGCAAGTCGAACAAGGAAATCGCCGCGGTGCTCGATCTCAGCGCCAACACGATTGCAGTACATCGCGCCAACATCATGAACGCACTCGGCATCCACAAGACGGCCGAGCTTGTGGTGTACGCCATTCGCGCCGGGTTGGTAAACGTTCCGTGAATCGCAGATCCTTTCTGCGGGGAGCGGCGGGCCTGGCGACTGCGTCACAGTTGCCGCTGCTGCGGGCTCTGGGCGCGGCAGTCGGGACAGCGGCTTCCCCCGGCTTTCGTTTTGTTGACGTAACCGCCAGCGCGGGCATCCAGTTTCAGCACAATAGCGGAGCCTTTGGAGGAAAGTTCCTGCCCGAGACTCTGGGCTCGGGTTGTGCCTTTCTCGACTATGACCGCGACGGCTGGGAGGACATTCTTCTCATCAATGGAATGGATTGGCCCAGCCATAAGCAACGGCGCTCTACCCTGCGGCTCTATCACAACAACGGGAACGGCACATTCACCGACGTCACGTCTCGCGCCGGACTGGATGTAGAAATGTACGGCATGGGCGTTGCCGTCGGCGATTATGACAATGACGGATTTCCGGACATCCTGGTCACCTGCGTGGGGCAGAACCGTTTGTTCCTCAACACCGGCAAAGGAACTTTCGTGGATGTGACCAACACCAGCGGCCTTGGGAAACGCCTGGGGTTCAGCACATCCGCTCTCTGGTTCGATTACGACCGCGACGGCCTCCTCGATCTGTTTGTCTGTAACTACGTGAAATGGTCGCCCGAGCACGACGTGTTCTGCAGTCTCGATGGCAAGCACAAATCCTACTGCACTCCGGAAGCCTATCGCGGAGAGACCTGTTGGTTGTTTCACAATCGCGGCAACGGCACCTTCGAGGACGTTACAGCCTCCAGCGGCATTTTCGACAGCAGTTCCAAATCCCTCGGCGTTGCCATGCTGGATGAAAACCAAAGCGGCTCGGCCGATCTGCTGGTGGCGAACGACACTCAACCCAACAAACTGTATCGCAACCAGCGCAACGGCACTTTCAAAGACTCCGCCGTTGAGGCTGGACTCGCCTTCAGCAGCGAAGGCAAGGCGCGAGCCGGAATGGGCGTGGACGTGGCTGATTTTACCAACTCAGGCCATGCCGGAGTGGCCATCACGAACTTCGACAACGAAATGACTGGTCTGTACGAGTTCTCGGGAAAAACCTACGAGGACGTTGCAGCGCAGACCGGAGTCGGTATGGCTTCGAAGAACAGTCTGGGCTTTGGCTGTGTTTTCCTCGATGCCAATCTCGACGGCTGGCTCGATCTCGTCGTGGCCAACGGCCACATCGACGAGACCGTCCGCAACATTCGTGGCAACGTGGGCTACGCCCAGCCGCCGCTTCTGTTTCTCAACAATGGCAAGGGAAGTTTTCGCGACATCGCTGCGGAAGTCGGCGGCGGATTCGAGCAGCCGAAGGTCGGACGAGGGCTTGCCTATGCCGACTTCGATCGCGATGGCGACCTCGACCTGCTACTGACCACGAATAACGGCCCCGCCTATCTTTATCGAAATGACCAGCTCGCGGGCAATCACAGTATTCGTTTTCGGCTGGTCGGCACTAAGTCGAACCGCGACGCAATCGGCGCCACCGTCCGCATTTTCTCCGGTGGCCTGAGCCAGTCGCGCATGGTGAAGAGCGGTTCCAGTTATTTGTCGCAATCGGAACTTCCGGTGACGTTTGGGTTGGAGAAACGCGAGCGTGTGGAGCGCGCTGTCATCACCTGGCCCAGCGGCCGAACCGAAGAGTTCAAGAACCTGGCGGCGGGACGATGCTACGAATGCGTGGAAGGGACGGGAATTTCGCCGCAGGATGGATTTTAATCAGCCATAAGACGAATCATCTCAGGGCCGCGTAACCGTCCCCGCGGCAGTCAGGTCGATGTCGACCGACTCGCTCACGCGCAAAAACAGCGTGCTCGGATTCTTCATGCCCCAATTCGCATAAGGCACCGCGAAGTGAAGCGTCGCAGTCCAGTGATCTGCGGAGACCTCCACTTCAGCCGGGACGGTTAGTTCATGGTTCACTCCGTGGATGGAAAAGACTCCGTGTACCCGTACTGAAGACTTTCCTTGCAGCACCACCGCTCCCTCGACGCGATCGGGCCGGAACGAAATATCCGGGTAGCGGTCGCTTTCCAGCACTTCGCGGTGCATTTTGCGGTCACGCATTCCGCTGCCGCTGTCACCGCTCCTGGCATCCACCACAATTTCGCCTGTCAGCTTGCCCGCGGCAGGATCCAAACGCAGGGACCCTTGCCTTAAACGGAAGGTTCCGCGAACCGTGTGCAGCACATCTCCGAGCGTGTAATTGATAGCTGTGTGCTGAGGATCGAGCTGAAATACCAGATTCTGCGCTGCCGCCGCGACGCTGGCAATCGCGAGGAGTGCAACCACAACCAGGAACGGCCGGCGCAATCGGCGCTTGTGAAATACGAAGCTGGATTCTTTCATCGGGTTATGCAGTTAACAGTCCCCACCCGAGCGTGAGCCCGTCGAGGGCGAGGTGAAACGGCGAAAGACTTCCTATGTGCAGGGCCAGCAGTCGGCGAAAAACTTCGGGATGTTTGCGAAAAGCCTGGAGCGTTCGTCTCTGAAAGCGGGGACGCCCATCGAGCGTCAACATCAATCGCGCCATCAACAACGGGCGGCGGGCGAGGCGGCGATGCGCGGCCTGGTAACCGGCGAGATTGCCTGACCTGAGACAGTTGGCCAACACCACCGCCTGGCTAAAGGAAAGGCCCAGCCCTTCGCCCGTGATCGCATCGACGGTGCCCGAAGCATCACCGATCAACGCAACATTCCCTCTCCAGATCTGCTTCAGTCTGCGATTGGCGGACACAGAGCCCCGCTCGGCAGAGGACGCCTCAGCGCCGCGAAGCCGGGCGCCAAGCTCGGGGAACGCAAGTAAAGATTCCTCGAGACGCAGCCCGGGATCGTGCGAGGCCACAGCCACACAAACTTCCTCGTTGCCTACGGCCGTGGCATAACCCTGACTGTGCTCTCCCCAATATATTTCCATGCGGTCGGTCCAGGGCCGCAAGCGATAGTGCCGGCGAAAAGCGTATCGAAGGCCGGTTCGCGAGTGGGCATCTAGATTCGCCCAGCGGCGCACGCGGGAGTTAGCGCCGTCCGCTCCAACAATCCACCGGGTCCGGATCGTGCGCTCTCCGAGCCGGACTGCATTGCGGGATATCCCGGTGACAGCGGTTTGCCAAAGCAAATCCACTCCCAGCGTGTCAGCGCGTTCGATCATGATGCGATGCAACGCAATCCGGCGAATCGAGATGCCGCGACTGCCGGGAGGGAAGTCCGCTTCCGCGGACAAGCCGGAACTGAGAAAGCGCACACCGCGAAGTAGACCGGCATCGCTTGTGGGCACAGTGAGTCCGAGCCGCTGAAATGCCGCAGTCGCATCCGGCATCAGCACTTCACCGCACGCCTTGTCAATCGGCGGTCTGGCTCCGTCGGCGACGGCTACTCGCAATCCCAGCTGGCGGGCGGCAATGCCCGCCGCCAGCCCGGCCGGGCCGCCACCAATCACAAATACATCTGTCGAATCCAGCAACGCAGCGACCTCACCATTGCAGCAGTAAGAGCTCGGAACAGAAGCCCGGTCCCATGGCGGCCAGCAGGCCCAGCGAGCCAGGCTCAGGACGCCGGTTCTTCATCACGTCCTCGAGCACGCACAGCACGGAAGCGGAAGAAAGATTTCCCACCTTACGCAGGCAATCCCATGAGGCCTTGAGCTGTCCATTGTGCAATCCCAGTGCGTCGCCGTAGGCTTCGAGCACCTTCGGTCCTCCGGTGTGCAGAACCCAACTCTTAAGGTCGCTTCGCTGGAGCCCGTTGTCCGCCAGAAAAGCGTCCACGTCGCGCCCGAGGTTTTGCCGAATCAGGGTCGGAACCTCGGTAGACAATATGATGCGGAAGCCTTTCTCCGAGATGTTCCAGCCCATCATCTCTTCTGTGCTGGGATAAAACACCGATCGAGTGGCGAGAATCTTCGGCCCAACAGTTGAAGGGCCGGACGATGATTCAGGGCTGGACGGTTCGAACTCCGGACCAGTCACAATCACAGCGGCCGCGCCATCGGCAAAAAGTCCCGAAGATATCAGGTTCGCGACCGACAAATCTTCACGCTGCAGGGTCAGCGAACAAAGCTCCACCGAAACCAGAGCCGCAGCCTGGGTTGGATATGCCCGAACGTAATCGGCAGCGCGCGCGATTCCGGCGGCGCCGGCCACGCATCCCAGGCCAAAGATCGGAGTGCGGCGAATGTTGGCCGGAAGCTTCATGCGGTTGATAAGTAGAGCGTCGATCGACGGACTGGCCACTCCAGTGACGGTCGTGAACAGCAACGCTCCCAAATCGCTGGTCTGCAGTCCGGCGTTGTGCAGGGCGAGGCAGAGAGCTTTTTCCCCTAGTTCCTGCGCCACCCTGATCCAAATGTCGTTGGCCTGGCCCCAGGTCTTGATGTCCACGTATTCTTCTGCGGGAATCGCGAGGTAACGGCCATCCACGGTCACATTGCGGTGCAACCGCGCCAGCAACAGAGGATTCTTGAGTTGGTCTCCCCAATAATCCTGGAGGCGTTCGAGGAGTTGTTTTTGAGAGTAGTAGTGCTTGGGGAATGCGCTCGCCGCGCTTGCGATCCTCATGGTTTTCTGACTCCTGGGTCAGTCTCGGAACGATAGCCCTCAAAGTTGGCAG
Organism: uncultured Acidobacteriaceae bacterium; assembly: GCA_963842095.1. Classification (GTDB taxonomy): domain Bacteria; phylum Acidobacteriota; class Terriglobia; order Terriglobales; family Acidobacteriaceae; genus Sulfotelmatobacter. The sequence goes on along the minus strand of CAWJEY010000013.1, from coordinate 873,346 downwards.
AATCCGGGAAGTTTCTCCGGGTTCATCGCTTGGGCTCCCATGATAGTACAGGGGGGACTGGCGTCAGCCAGCTATTGTCGCAGACTTCGAAATTTATTGTTTGTAATGAGCTTGTAAAAAAGGAAGACTCCCTCGGGAACGAGCTCCCTACAGACTCGCGTGCCGGCGCAAGGACGTTTATCCGCCGCCTGCCCGGAGTCAGCAAAAACCATGCAGGTTCCGTCTGCCGGCATGATTTCGTCTACGGCAACACAGCGATCGAACTGGGTGTATTCCCGACGGGGTAGGTGGTGAGAAGGATCAAAAAGCCGCCGCTCGCGCCAAACGACTGAATGCCCGCACCCGATCCCTGGTTCCCCACAAACAAATATTTTCCCGTCGGGTCCGCGACCAGGAAGGCGGGGCTCGATTCGGTGGCGAAGGCATTCGCAAAGCCGGAAGTCGTGGCCGGGGTAGGAAGTCCGGCGGAGGTAATCGAAAATACGGCAACGTTGCTGGAACCCTGATCCGCCACGTAGAGGTAAGTCCCCGAGGGATCGAAAATCATCGCAATCGGGGTCGCATAGCCTTCGTCGATCGGAGAGCCCGGCACCGTCCCCAACGAGCCGGACGAATCCACGGTGAAGGCGGAAATTGAAGTTGAGGAATTTGATTGGCCGCCGCTGTTCGCCGCATAAAGAAAAGTACCGGCCGCGTTGATGGCGAGCCCGAACGGATTGACACCCTCGGTGCTGGTGAGGCCAATCAGTGAGAGAACTCCGCTATTCACACTATACGTCGCGATCGACCCATCGTTGCTTCCGTTGGTTCCACCGGCGACACTGACGAAGAGGAAGTTGCCCGATGGACTCAGCTGCATATTCAGGGGAAGTAATCCGATCGAAAACGGAGATCCGGCAACCTGCTGGAGTGCGCCGTTGCTGCTGTCGATCGAGAAGACCGAGATGTTGTTTGATCCGGTATTCATCACGTACAGGAAAGCGCCGGCAGAGTCCATGGCCAGCAGTTGCGGCTGTGAAGCGTTGGGTGCAAGCGACGTTCGTGGCGTGACCTCGGTCAAAACCCCATCGCTGGCAATGGTGAACAATGAAATGTCGTTTTCGCTGGTTCCGCCTTGACCCGGATTTGCCGCATACAAGAATTTTCCGGAAGGATGAAAGACCAGGGAACGGACTCCTGCGCCCACCGAGTACGGACTGCCTGAGATCTGCGTGAGCACGCCGGAGTTGGGATCTTCCCGGTAGGCGATGATTTGATTGGCGGCCGGGATGGTCGCGTACACGTAGTGGCTCGAAGTGCTGCCGCAGCCGATGCAACCGGCTATGCTTGCGAGGACGAAAACCAGGACCAATGCCTTCTGAAGCATCCGTGACTCCTGAGAGAATTTGAAAGCACAGAACAAAGAACAAAACTAAAAAAGAACAATAATACGGGCTGCCGGGAAAAACCGGCGTGGAAACAAAGCACCCCCTATCATACGGTCAAGCGGGGAAAAAGGGGGCGCTACACCTGTCCTGCGATGCCGCGCCGCTCAAGCCGGGTTGCACCCGGCGGGTTCGTGGTGCTCAAGTCAACCTTACCTTACGACATTTCAGCTTGCCGGCCTCAACCACCAAGCCGCTCAGTGGGCTGGGCTCGGCGCCGGAGCAGCGGGAGAACTCCTGGCCACCGAGGTGTCTTCACCGCCGCGCAGGAACATCCGCAACCGATCGAGATACACATAGACGACGGGCGTGGTAAACAGCGTAAGGGCCTGGCTCACAATCAATCCGCCCACAATCGTAATGCCCAGAGGGCGGTGCAGTTCGGAGCCGGGCCCCGTGCCGAACGCCAGTGGCAAAGCTCCCAGCAGGGCCGCCATGGTTGTCATCATAATCGGGCGGAAGCGCAATAGGCAGGCTTCGTAAATGGCGTCAGCCGGCTTCTTTCCTTGCGTGCGCTCCACCTCGAGCGCCACGTCGATCATCATGATGGCATTCTTCTTCACCAGCCCGATCAGCAAAATGATGCCGATCGTCCCAATTACGTTGAGTTCGTTGTGCGTCAGCAACAACGCCAGCAGTGCGCCCAGGCCCGCCGAAGGAATTGTCGAGAGAATCGTGATGGGGTGAATGTAGCTCTCGTAAAGCATGCCCAGCACGATGTAAACCGCAATCAGGGCGGTGAGAATCAGGATCGGCTCGCTCGATTTCACGTCCTGGAACGCGGCCGCCGTACCCTGGAAACTTGCCTGGATGGTCGAGGGGAAGCCAATCGTGCGTTGGGCGTTGTTGATGGCCAGAGTCGCCTGGCCAAGAGAAACTCCCGGAGCCAGGTTGAACGAGATCGTGACCGACGGGAACTGGCTCTGGTGATTCACCGCCAAAGGTATGTTCGATGGAGTGTAGCGAGTGAACGCCGCCAACGGTATGGGTGTGCCGCTGGCGGAGCGCAGGTAAATATTCTGCAGAGCCTCGGTCGTTTGCTGGAACTCCGGCGCCACCTCCATGACCACGTGATACTGGTTCAGCGGCCGGTACATGGTGGAGACTTGCCGCTGGCCGAAGGCATCGTAGAGCGCATTATCAATGTCCTGCGCGGCTACCCCCAAACGGCTGGCGGTATCGCGGTCGATCACCAGTTGTGCTTGTAATCCTTTATCCTGCTGGTCTGTATTCACGTCACGCAGTTCTGGCAGGGGACGCATTTTTGCCAACAACTGCGGCGCCCAGGTATTGAGTTCATTCAAATCCTCGCCTTGCAGCGTGTATTGGTACTGTGCATTTCCGAAGCGCCCGCCAATGGTGAGGTCTTGATAGGATTGCAGATAGAGTGTGGCTCCCGGCACCACCGCGAGCTTGCCACGAAGACGGTTGATCACATCATCCGCGGTAACGTTGGGGCAGGACTGCCAGAAATGATGCGCCGGACACTTGGCGCGTTCTGCCAGCGGCTTCAACATGATGAAGAAACGGCCCTGGTTCGAAACTGTATTTCCCCCTGCAAACCCGACGATGGTGTTCACGGCCGGGTCGGTCATCACAATCTTCACGTAGCGTTCCATCTTGCTGCGCATCGCCTGGAATGAAATATCCTGCGCCGCTTGTACCGATCCGCCGATGCGCCCTGTATCCTGCTGCGGAAAGAAGCCCTTGGGCACGATGTAGTAGAGATAAACGCTCAGGCACGCCACCAGAATGGTCGCGATGAGGGTCACCAACTGATATTCCAGGACCCACTTCAACGTATGGCGGTAGGTCGCCAGCGTCTTTTCAAAGGCCCATTCGCTCGTCCGGAAAATGATGTTGTGACGCTCATCTTTTGCGGGTGGGCGCAAGAATTTGGCACACATGGTCGGGGTCGTGGTCAGCGAGACCAGCAGCGACACTCCAATCGCGATGCTCAGCGTGACCGCGAACTCGCGAAACAGCCTCCCCACGATTCCGCCCATCAGCAGCAATGGAATGAACACCGCCACCAGCGACGTGCTCATGGAAATCACGGTGAATCCGATTTCAGCAGCTCCTTTGAACGCCGCCTGCACCGCGTCCATCCCGTGTTCTACGTAGCGCATGATGTTTTCCAGCACCACGATCGCGTCATCCACCACGAATCCCGTGGAAATCGCGAGAGCCATGAGCGACAGATTGTCCAGGCTGTAACCCAGCAGATACATGCCTGAGAACGTGCCTACCAGCGAAAGTGGTACCGCGATGCTGGGAATAAGTGTGGCTCGCACGGTCCGCAAAAATGCGAACACCACGAGGATCACAAGAATGATCGAAATAATCAGCGTGGTTTCAATGTCTTTCACTGAAGCCCGCACGGTGACCGTACGATCCATAGCTATGGTCAACGCGATCGCCGGGGAAATCGAAGACTGCAAATACGGCATCAGGGCAACCACGCGGTCCACGGTCTCAATGACGTTGGCTCCGGGCTGCCGGAAAATAATAATCAGGACGCTCGGTTTTCCACCAGCCCCGTGCGAGAGGCTCTCCGGATTGCCAAGCAGTCCAATGTTGCGAACATCCGAGACTGAATCTTCGACGTCGGCCACGTCCCCCAGTCGCACCGGCCCGCCGTTGTGGTAGGCGACGATCAGCGGCCGGTACTGGTCCGCCGTAAAGAGTTGATCGTTGTCGTTGAAGGACCATGATGTTGTCGGGTTCGATACTTGTCCCTTGGCCCGGTTCGCATTGGCCAGATTGAGCGCGTTGCGAACCGTGTCCAACCCAACGCCCAGTTTGTTCAGCAGCATCGGATTCACTTCCGCGCGCACCGCCGGTTGGGCCGCACCACCCACAAATACCGTGCCCACGCCCGCTACCTGAGCCAGCTTTTGCGACAGAATGGAGTCGGCTGCATCGTACATCTGAGGCACTGTCTCCGTATCCGAAGTAAGGGCCAGAATCAGAATCGGCGCGTCCGCCGGGTTGGCTTTGCGATAGGTTGGATTGCTCGGCAGGTTGGCAGGAAGTTGACTGCGTGCGGCATTGATTGCCGCTTGCACATCGCGCCCGGCGGCGTCGATATTCCGGTTCAGATCAAACTGCAAAACGATGCTGGTCGAGCCCAGTTGGCTCGTCGAAGTCATCTGGTTGACAGCCGCGATGCGTCCAAACTGCCGCTCCAGCGGGGTTGCTACCGCAGACGCCATGGTTTGCGGATCCGCCCCTGGCAAGCTGGCGCCCACGCTGATCACGGGAAAATCCACTCTGGGCAGCGAAGACACGGGCAAATAATTGAAGGCAAGAATCCCGGAGAGCAGCAGCGCCGCCGCCAGCAGTGACGTGCCAATCGGACGCCGGATGAATGGAGCCGAAATACTCATCGTTTATTGACTGTCATCCTGAGCAAGCGCTCTTTGCGCAGCGAAGGATATGGGCGAGCCGCGCGTTGTGTCGCGCGTTTTGCGACACAATTCGCGCGGTTGGCTCGCTTCCTTACTTAATCCGCCGATGCATCGCCTGCAGCGGCTTCGTGCGGAATCGGATTACCGATCTTGTACTTCTCAAATCGATGCGCCAGCCGGTCAAACCACAGGTAAACCACCGGCGTGGTGTAGAGCGTGAGCAACTGGCTGAGCAGCAGTCCGCCCACGATCGTGATGCCGAGCGGGCGCCGCAACTCCGCCCCTGTCCCCGACAACAGGGCCAGAGGCAAACCGCCGAGCAGCGCCGCCATCGTCGTCATCATGATGGGGCGGAAGCGCAGCAAGCAGGCCTGAAAAATGGCCTCTTCCGGAGGCTTGTGTTCCTCGCGCTCGGCCTCGAGCGCGAAGTCGATCATCATAATGGCGTTCTTCTTGACGATTCCGATCAATAGAATGATGCCGATCAGAGCCACCACTGTCAGATCGTTGTGCGTGATCTGCAGAGCCAGGATTGCGCCCACGCCCGCCGAGGGCAGCGTGGAGAGAATGGTAATGGGGTGAATGTAGCTTTCGTACAACACTCCCAGCACGATGTACACCGTGACGATGGCTGCCAGAATCAGAAACGGCTCACTCGAAAGCGAATTCTGGAAAGCCGCCGCTGTCCCCTGGAATGAGGCGTGGATACTCGGCGGCAACTGGATGTCTTTCTCCGCCTGTTGAATGGCCGTCGTCGCCTCGCCCAGCGATGCCCCGGGGGCAAGGTTGAACGAAAGCGTTACCACCGGAAATTGTCCCTGGTGGTTGACCGAGAGAGGGGTACTCACCGATTGCATGCGGGTAAAGGCGGAAATCGGAACTGGGGCCCCGCTGGTGGTCGCGGCAACCGCATTCGCGGAGGGAGCGCCGGAATTTGCGATTGTGCTGCTCGGCCGGATGTAAATGTCGCTGATCGCGTCCGGGGTATTGGCAAAATTCGGCATGACTTCCAGCACCACGTGATACTGATTCAACTGCGTAAAAATGATGGAAACCTGACGCTGTCCGAAGGCGTCGTAGAGGGTATTGTCGATGGCTTGCGGCAGGATTCCGAGCCGCGACGCCGTATCGCGGTCGATGGTCAGGTTCGTCCGCAGCCCGCCGTTCAGCTGGTCGGTGGCTATATCGGTCAGTACCGGCGCCGCGCGCAGTTTGTCCACCAGCTTCGGCGTCCATTGCGCCAGTTCCTGGGCATCCGCGTCTTCAATGGAGTATTGGAACTGCGTGCGGCTCACCCGATCTTCCACGGTCAAATCCTGTACCGGCTGCATGTAGAGCGTAATGCCGTCCACTTTGGCCAACGTGGGCTGCAGCCGCCGGATGATTGCGGAAGCATCATCGCTGCGTTGATCGCGGGGTTTCAAGTTAATCTGAATTCGGCCGCTGTTGGGAGTTGTGTTGGTGCCGTCCACACCGATGAAAGAAGATAGGCTGTCGACATCTTTGTCTTTGAGAATCACCTTCGCCAGTTCCTGCTGGTGCTGGGCCATGGCGTCAAACGAGATGCTGTCTGGCGCTTCCGAAATCCCAAGAATCACGCCCGTATCCTGCACTGGAAAGAATCCCTTGGGCACAACCACATAAAGGACCAGCGTGAGAATAAGGGTTCCGACAGTTACGATCAGGGTTGCGGTTTGGTGCTTCAACACCCATTTAACGGTGCGGCCATAAAAAGCAATGACGCGGTTGTAATAGTCTTCCGTGACCTCGTAGAAGCGCCCCTTCTCGCCTTCCTTGCGATGCTTGAGCAGCTTGGCGCACATCATTGGCGTCAAGCTCAGAGAAACCGCCGCCGAGACCAGGATGGTTACCGCCAGAGTGACCGCGAACTCGCGGAACAGCCGGCCGACAATGTCGCCCATGAAGAGCAGCGGGATCAGCACCGCAATCAGCGACACGGTGAGCGAAACGATGGTGAATCCAATTTGCTCCGACCCTTTCAGCGCCGCATCCAGCGGTGAATCTCCGGCTTCGAGATAGCGGTCAATGTTTTCGATCATCACAATGGCGTCATCCACCACGAACCCGGTGGAAATGGTCAACGCCATCAGCGTCAGATTATTCAAGCTGTATCCCAGCAGGTACATCACGCCAAACGTTCCCACGATTGAGAGCGGCACGGCCACGCTGGGTATCACGGTGGCCCGCAGATTTCGCAGGAAAAAGAAAATGACGATGACCACCAGCACAATGGTCAACGCCAGTTCGAACTCAACGTCCTTCACCGATGCGCGGATCGTCGTGGTCCGGTCGGTGAGGATCTGCACCTTCACCGCCGCGGGCAGCGAGGCTTGCAACTGCGGCAGCAGCTTCTTGATCCGGTCAACCACGCTGATGATGTTCGCCCCAGGCTGGCGCTGGACATTTACGATCACCGCCGGGGTCAGGTTCATCCAGGCGGCGAGGTGCGTGTTTTCCGTGCCATCGATCACGTTGGCCACGTCGCTCAACCGCACCGGTGCGCCATTGTGATAGGCAATGACAATCGGTTTGTATTGGTCGCTGGAGAAAAGCTGGTCGTTGGCGCCGATGGTGTAAGACTGGCGCACACCATCGATCACGCCCTTGGCCTGATCGACGTTGGCTTGCGCCATCGCTGTGCGGATATCTTCGAGGCTCAACCCGTACGAAGCGAGCGCCGTCGGGTTTACCTGAATCCGCACTGCGGGCTTCTGCCCGCCGCTGATGGAGACCAGCCCAACACCCGGCAATTGCGAGACTTTCTGTGCCAGCGCAGTATCGGCAAGGTCCTCCACCTTTGACAAGGGAAGCGAGTCCGAGGTCATGGCCAGCGTTAGAATCGGCGCGTCCGCCGGATTCACCTTGTTGTAAATGGGAGGATTCGGCAGGTCCGTGGGCAGATAGGTGGATCCCGAGTTGATGGCGGCCTGTACCTGCTGCTCTTCCACGTCGATGTTCTGGTCGAGGGCAAACTGCAGCGTGATCAGCGAACTGCCAAACGAACTCGTCGAGGTCATCTGGCTCAGTCCGGGAACCTGCCCGAACTGCCGCTCCAGAGGCGAAGTCACAGACGACGCCATGACGTCGGGATCCGCGCCCGGATAGAACGTCACGACCTGAATGGTCGGGTAGTCGACTTCAGGAAGGGCGGATACGGGCAGTTGCAGGAACGCAACCCATCCCACCAGCAGCACGCCCACCATCAATAGCGTGGTCGCCACCGGCCGAAGTATGAATAAACGGGAAGGACTCATGGAGCCGAAGTTCCTGAAGCCGGGGTTCCTGATGGCTTGCCGGCGCTCCCACTACTTTGGCCGCCGGTGGAATTGCCGGGGTTACTGCTGTTCCGCGGCTCGATGGTGCTGCCAGTTTGCAGTTTGTCCTGGCCGTCAGTCACCACTGTGTCCCCGGGGTTTAAGCCGCTGGCAATGATCGCGATGTTGCCCTGGGTAAGGGATATTGCTACCGTGCGCGCCTCGACGGTCTTGTCCGGCTTCACTGCATAGACGAAAGTTCCCTGCGGACCGCGCAGAATCGCCGCCGTGGGCAGCACTGTGCTGTTCTTCCGCGTCTCTAGAAGCAAGTTTGCGTTCACGAACTGGTTGGGCCAGAGTTGGTTGTCTTTGTTGTCGAAAACAGCTTTCAGCTTCGCCGTGCCCGTGGTCGGATCAATCTGGTTATCGATGGTTTGCAGTTTGCCCGTCGCCAATTTGGTCTGATCGTCCCGGCTGTAAGCCTCTACCATCAGCGTCGAGTTCTTCATGTGCTGCGACACGGTCGGCAACTGGTCCTCCGGCAGTGTAAAAACCACCGCAATCGGCTGCAGTTGCGTGAGAATCAGCATGGGAGTGGTGTCGGCCGCGTGCACGATGTTGCCCGGATCCACCTGCCTTAACCCGACCCGCCCCGTGAACGGCGCCGTGATGTGGCAGTAGACCAGCTGCAGTTTGGCGTTATCGATCTGCGCCTGGTCCGTGCGTACCTGGCCGTCGAGCTGGTCCACCAATGACTTCTGCGTGTCCACCTGCTGCTGGGCGATGCTTCCAGATGGAATCAGCGTTGTGTAGCGCTGCAGGTTCAGTTGAGCATCGCGTAGCGTCGCCTGGTCTTTGAATATCTGCGCCTGCATCTGTTCCAGTTGCACCTGGTAAGGACGCGGATCAATTACGATCAGCGACTCGCCCTGCTTTACAGTCTGGCCTTCTTTGAAGTTCACCTGCATGATCTGCCCGTCGACCCGGCTCTTGATATTCGCCGTGTAGAACGCGGTCACCGATCCCAGCCCCACCAGATAAACCGGCACATCCTGCTGTTGCACTTTCGCTACGGCAACCGAAACCGGGCGCGGGGCAGCGGCTTGCGCCTTTTGCTGTTTAGAGTCGGCGCTGGTACAGCCGGAAAGGCACGTGCAAACCAGGGCCAGCGCGACCGCCGAGACTGGTAGAAGCCGGGAGCACACTGCCGGCAGAATTTTGTATGGCGGAAAATTCGAAGCGATTGTTTTCAAGGTTTCAGTCCGTTGCCACTCGTCATAGGATCGGCGCAATACATGCCTTTTGGTTAGACGTATTCATTGTCGACTCGGTTGCGGCACCTCTGCCCCGAAAGCGGCAGATCGTCTTACGCCAAGATCCCCCCATTTGCAGAGGCTTAGGCAGGAACCAGAACGCAGGTGTAATAGTAGAACCCTACGCATTCAGCATCAACTGCGGCGCTGTGGCAGGTCAAGGCTGGGGCGAACATTTTACAAATCTTTACCAGAAGGATCTACCCTGTGCGCCCCTGTGCCCACTGTGGTTAAGGGTTTGACGCTGCCCCCGCCGCCGGGTGCAACGCCTCATAAGCGGCAATCTCCGCTTCGTGCTGCAGCGTGAGCCCGATATCGTCCAGTCCGTTCAGCAAACAGTGGCGTACGAATTCATCGATCGGGAACTTCGCGCAAAAACCTTGATCGTCACTCACTTCGCATTGTTCCAGGTCAATGCTGAGCTGATAATCGTTGATTTCCTGGGCTCGCCGCATCAGTTCCGCCGCCTCATGCTCGCTGAGGAGCACGGTGAGGAATCCGTTCTTGGTGCTGTTGTTGGCAAAGATGTCGGCGAAGGAAGATGAAATCACAGCGCGGAATCCGAAATCCGCCAGCGCCCAAACTGCATGCTCGCGCGAAGAGCCACAGCCAAAATTCTTCCCGGCTACCAGAATGCTCGCGCCCTCGTAACGCGGCTCGTCCAGAACAAACCCAGCGTTCTTCTTCCCGTCGGCGGAGAACCGCCAGTCGTAAAACAAGAACTGCCCAAACCCCGTGCGCTCAATCCGCTTGAGGAACTGCTTGGGGATGATCTGGTCGGTGTCCACATTTACCCGGTCAAGAGGGGCCACGCGTCCGCGATGTACTGTGAATGGTTTCATGTCCTTAAGTAGTCTCCCAAGCTTGTCATCCTGAGCGTAGCCGTTCTTCAGGCGTAGCGAAGGATCTCAATCTCCACTAGCCCCGCAGGAATGAACGCCCTCACCGAAACTTCCAATCCCGAATGTCGGTGAAATGCCCGGCAATCGCCGCTGCCGCCGCCATCATCGGACTCACCAGATGCGTGCGTCCCCCGCGCCCCTGCCGTCCTTCAAAATTGCGGTTGCTGGTCGAAGCGCAGCGCTCGCCCGGCTGCAAAATGTCAGGATTCATCCCCAGACACATCGAGCATCCCGATTCGCGCCACTCGAATCCCGCATCCAGAAAAATCCGGTCCAAACCCTCCTGCTCCGCCGCACGCTTCACCGTCTGCGATCCCGGCACCACCATGGCGCGTACCTTCCCGCTGACATGATGCCCTTTCGCCACGCGTGCCGCAGCCCGCAAATCCTCAAGCCGCGAGTTCGTGCACGATCCGATAAACACACGGTCAATCCCAATATCTTCAATCCGCTTCCCCGGCTCCAGCCCCATGTATTGCAAAGCCAGTTCGGTAGCGCGCCGGTCGGATTCCTTCAAACTGCCAACCTCAGGCACCCGCCCCGTTACCGGAGCAACCATCCCAGGATTCGTCCCCCAAGTCACGAACGGAGAAAGCTGTGCCGCGTCGATCTCGACGACCTTGTCGAACCTTGCGCCTTCATCCGTCGGCAAGCTGCGCCAGTATCCAACTGCCTTTTCCCATTCGCCATCCCGCGGAGCAAACCGTCGCCCGCGAACGTACGCGAACGTGGTTTCATCCGGCGCAACCATCCCCGCCCGCGCTCCGCCCTCAATGCTCATATTGCACAGTGTCATGCGCCCTTCCATCGACAGCGCGCGCACCGCCTCGCCGGCGTATTCAATCACATGCCCGGACGCGCCATCCGTCCCGATCTGCCCGATGATCCCCAACGCCAGGTCCTTGGCCGCCACGCCCTCCGCCAATCGCCCGCGCACGTCGATCTTCATCGTCTTCGGCCGCTGCTGCGCCAGGCACTGCGTCGCCAAAACGTGCTCCACCTCCGACGTTCCAATCCCGAAAGCCAGCGCACCGAACGCCCCGTGCGTACTGGTGTGGCTGTCGCCGCACACAATCGTCATCCCCGGCCGCGTCAGCCCCAACTCCGGCCCAATCACATGCACGATCCCCTGCTCCGGCGAATCCATATCAAACAGCCGCACGCCGAATTCCTTGCAGTTGGCCTGCAGCGCCGCAATCTGCTTGGCGGCGATAAGATCGGTGATCGGAGTCCCGCGCGGCTCGGTGGGAATGTTGTGGTCCACAGTGGCCACAGTCCGCGAAGGCTGCCGGACTTTTCTTCCCGCAACTCGCAACCCATCAAACGCCTGCGGCGAAGTCACCTCATGCACCAGATGCAGATCGATATAAATGATGGGCGACCGCCCGCCCGGCGTCGCCACCAGATGCGCATCCCAAATCTTCTCGAACAGTGTTCGCTTAGCCGGCATGTTTTAAGAAGCGCCCGGGCAGCGCTGGGCGCGAAATCCAATGGTGAGCCTCTAGTTTTTCACAGCGCGCGGACGGGAGCAAGCAACCCAATCCAAAGTCAAAACTGCCACCAAACTCCCAACCCGCCACCGCTCTCAGGTATCATAGAGCGTCAGCCCATGATCAACGGCAAACGCATCGCGGTCGTAATGCCCGCTTACAACGCGGAGAAAACCCTCGAGGCAACGGTGGGAGAACTGCCGGACCTGGTAGACATCAGCATTCTGGTAGATGACCACAGCTCCGACCGCACCGTGGATCTGGCGCACCACCTCGGCCTGTTAGTCTTCCAGCACCACCGCAACTACGGCTATGGCCGCAACCAGCAGACCTGCTATCGCGAAGCCCTGGCCGCCGGCGCCGATGTGGTCATCATGCTCCACCCGGATTATCAGTACACTCCACTGCTCGTGACGGCGATGGCAAGTATGGTGGCCTACGGTGTGTATGACGTTGTGCTGGGTTCACGCATTATCGGCGGGACGGCGCTGCGCGGAGGGATGCCGTTTTACAAATACGTCTCCAACCGGCTGCTCACTGCGTTTGAGAATCTTTTTCTGCGCGTCAAGCTTTCCGAATACCACACTGGCTACCGCGCTTTTAGCAGAAAAGTGCTCACCGAACTGCCGCTGCTGGAAAATTCCGACGACTTCGTCTTCGACAATCAGATGCTCGCCCAGTCCGTGCACTTCGGCTTCCGCATCGGGGAAGTGTCCTGTCCCACGAAGTATTTCGAAGAGGCTTCCTCCATCAACTTCCGCCGCAGCGTGAAGTATGGTTTCGGTGTGCTGGCCACAGCTTTGCAATTTGCGCTGCAGCAGGCGGGACTGGTCGACTTGCCCCGCTTCAGCGACAAAGGCCGCAAGCTCGAGCCGGGATGTCCGACGTACTACGCTCGCAGAACCGAGACCGCTCGCCCCGCGTAAGGGCTACTTCTTCCTGGAAAGAAATCCCAGCACCTTGCTGGCGAACTCATCCGAGAATCCGAAGCGAGCCTTGGCCCGCGAATAAAGATCGACCGCCTTCTTATCCAGCCAGATCATCGCCGACTTCCACGACCCATCCTGCGGCCGCGCAAAATAGTCGGTGGAATGTCCAGTGAACTTCCTGTCTCCTTCAAGCGTGTAGTAGTACAAAGCCAAACTCTTGCGCGATTGTCCCGCGGGACAAGTGAGAGGATCAGGAAACCCGTGCAGCGACCGCTCGTCGGTCGTGAAAATAAGCGCATGGTTCAGCAGCGGCGGATACTTCGCCGCGCAGCGCGCCATTTTTCCATCCCTCCGCTCCCACAATTCAATGGCTCCGCCCCACTCTTCCTGCCACCCCGGATTCAGGTACACGATCAGATTCACCCGCCGGTGCCAATGCGTGTGAAAGTGGTGCATGGAAAAATCCGTGTGCACGTTCAGATAACCGCCGGGACCGGACTGATGCAGGCCACCGCCCTCTAACATAGGATCCGCCATCAGATTGGGGATTCCCGTCAATTCCGAAACCCAGGCCACAAACTCCGGCGAGTTCAGTTCGTCGGTCACGGCCCCGATCATGGCGGGAAACAGCTCACGCTTGGGCATCCCCAGCTTGTTTTCGTTGGCATGCTTGTACTGCGTCCAGGCCTCGCTCGTAGCCTGCGGGAATTGCGCCGCCATGTCCCGGGCAATCCTGGGCTCGAGAACATCTTTCAACAGAATATGAGGACAGGGTTGGTTTTCCCGGTATTGCCGGGCCAGTGCAGGCAACGGAGAGCCCCACCTCTCGTAGGGAAACAGCCGCACGGGGCTCTGTACAGCCGGCGCAGTAGACATGCCTGGAGTCTCCTTGTTGTTGGAATTGTATCTGATCGGCGATCTCGAAACGACGAAATGCTCATCGGACTTGCTTTCAGGGAATCCGGCAAACGCGCACCGCGCTGTTCTGGTAGACACAGTCGAGCCTCGTAACGCCCGGCTGCTGCACCACTACCCAGCTCGCACCGTATTTGCTTTTCAACCGCAAGAAGTCTTCGGCGCGGAGACTCTTCCATGGAGTCTGAGCCTGCACCTGCGCCCACCATTCCTCGGCCAATGGAGGAAACATGCTGACTGCGCCGCTGTCTTTGGATAAGTCCGCCAGCCTGCTCCTTTGGGCCAGACAACGGAACCCTGTCGTATCCTCCCCTGGCAATTGCATGAAATCCGGATCCAGCGCAAACACCGCGTCTACAGGAGTGTTCTGCCGGACCCAGACAAATGCCTGCGCCCACTCATTCTTCGGAGCAGCCCCGGGCCACTCGATATGCGCGCTCGCCGGAAAAAGCGCTCGCTGCGCCACAAACATCCCCGCGCTCAGCGGCACAAAAAGCGCCAGCCAGCGCCAGACGCGATTCTTCAGCACATACTCGCCCAGAAATCCGCCCATGATCAAAAACAACAGCATGTAAAGCAAATGCAAGCTGCGCAGCGGCTGCAACCGAGCCAGACTTTCAAACCGCGCCGGCAAATCAACCACGAGTGCGGCAGAAAAGTAAATCAAGTCGTAGACGATGAGCGCCCGGCATACCAACTCCAGTCGCTGCCATTGCCGCTCCCGCGCCAGACGGCTGAACCACCAGAACAAAGCCACCGGGGCGAGAATGCCCAACTGCTCATACCAGTGCCAAAGCTGGATGTAGTGAAATCCGTGCCGCATCGCGGCCGCGTGATATGCGGGAGAAGTTGGAGGATCCAGCGAAATCCCGAACGGCAGCAGACAGCACAAGGCAGTCATCATGCGGAGTGTCGGCGACGTGATGGCGCTCTTATCGAATCTCTCCATCGCTATCAGCAAAATGCAGAACGAAAACGCAAACGCGGCCATGAGTGGATGGACGCTTCCTGCAAACGCCAGCCACAACACAGCCCGCACATATTTCTTTTCCAGCGTCCGCGCAACGGCGAAAACGCCCGCGAATGCCGCCAGATTCCGCGGGTTCAAGTACTGGTCCATGATGTAGAGCGCGGTCCCGGCCACTGGAATCGTCAGCAGCGCGGCGAGCAGGCAGACTCCACCCCACCGCGCCCGCGCACTCGCAAACAGCAGCCCGCTCAACTCCCAGCACGCCAGCAGCAACAGAAAAATCGACGCCCCATGCCACAGGAACAGCCCGGCTTCCAGCGGCAAATGAGTCACGCGCAAGGAAAACGCAACCAGATTAGGAAAGATCGTCAAGCTGGCATGCGAGGCAAAGAATTCCCGTCCCACCGGGAACAACTGCGGGTTCAGAATTCTCTCCACGCCCGGCAGATAGATTTCCGCATCTTCAGCGAAAGGATGGTAGCCATGCACCACGAGCGCGCCCACCGTTAACAGCAGGAGAATCGCCAGCGACTTATGTTTTCCCGAGAGGATTTTGTTCACTCGACAGTCGCGGCCTTGGGCGGGACGTCAGCCAGCCTTCGCTTTCGTTCCGCCACCCACGACGCGACCGCGAAGGCCGCCAGCACCACGTACTGCGGATCAATGGGCCGCCGGTAATAGTCTTCCGGGTGCGTCAAGTAATAGACGATCGGAAAGAAAAAGAACACCAGCACGTAAGGCATGGCGATTGCGGTGTCGATGCGCCACGCCCGGCGGAGTCCAATCAATGTCAAGACACTAAGCCCGGTGCAGAACACTATGTTGAAAGGATCAGCCGGCTCTTCCTGCAGATAGCGATGGCTGAAGCTCCAGAATCCCGTCCACAGATAAACCACCCGCCGCAGCGTCTGCTCCACATAAAGAAGTCGATGCGAATTGATAAACGCCAGCCCCTGGTGAAACTTCTTGGTAACGTAGGCGATCTCGCCAAGTTGCTGATACTCGCGCCACTCGTTCTCATTGTCCGAAGGATGATAGCCGGGAGGGCCCCAGTGCCAGGAATCCTGATTGTTGCCAAAGTAAACTTCGAGGCCGAGGCAACTGCGGAAGGGAATCACTTTGTGAAAGGTCTCGTAATTTCGAATGAACCACGGCGCGACCACCAGCGTTACGGCGAGCACCGCCCCCACCCCCGGCGCCAGCCAGCGTTTCCCACTCTTGTAAAGCCGGTACCAAGCCCACGCTCCCAGAAAAGGCGCCACCGACATTACGACTGGATCCGTCAACCCTCCCAATCCGCTGAGCGCACCAAAGCCTACCCAAGGCCAAACCGAAGATGAGGTTTCCAGGTAAATCGCCGACAGAAAAACCAGCGCCATCAAAAGCGTGGTAAGCGTAGTGGCCCAGATGAAGTCCGCCGAGAAAAAAATGGCATAGGGAAAAAACGCCCATCCCCATCCCGCCCATACGGCCGTCGATTCACCAAAGTGTTTCTTCGCGATGAAGTAAACCGGGAGACAGGTCAGCGCCGAGAGCAGACAATCCAAAGCCAGCGCCGCGATCGCCGACGCTTTGCTGTAAATCCCAAATATCTTGAAAATCCCCGCCAGCAGATAAGGAAACACTGGCGAAAGCCAGGCTGTTGGGCCGGTCTTGCCGAACAGAGGATTGCTGAAGCCTTCGCCTTGCGCGATCGACCGCGCAATCCTGCCGCTCTCGCCTCCCAGGCGCCAGTGATCGCGATACGGGTCCGTCCGCTCCGGATACAGAAAGGACATCACGATGAGACGCAGCACCAGCGCGATCACCACCATCCAAAACAGCGACCTGCGCGCGTTTCTGGGCAATGTCGTTTCGCCCACGTTCACTTCGGTCGCGGCTTGATCGGTCGCCATTTGATAAGAGGTCATTCGTTCTGCCCTCGGCCCTACAACCACAGATGACCCTTTACTTTGCCACCAGCCTAACAGTTTCAGCCGGGTTTTCGGTGCGCTTCCTTAACTTGCTATTCCGCCGCGCTTGCGACTTTCCCGCCCTCTACGTAGCATCTAACTTACATGGCCGCTGCCCTCATGCCCAAACGCCCTCGGCCCGCGATGGCCTTCGGCGAGATCATCGCGTTCTCCTACGACACTTTCTGCGGCAACAAAGTGCGCTTCATCCTGACCGCGCTGGGCATGGTCATCGGCACCGCGTCTCTCATCCTTGTGGTCACCATCGGCATGACCGGCAGGCAATACGCCCTCAATCAGATCCAGGCCATCGGCACCAACGAGATTTGGGCGGAATACGAGGGCGCGCAGCATATCAGCAATTCCAGTCTCGATCCCCTGACCGTGGAAGACGTGCAGGCGGTGGAAGAACAGGTGCCGGGCGTGATCGCGGCGTCGCCCGTGGTGACCCTCGGCGAACGCATCCCGGTCGGCAACGGCGACGAAAAAGATGTCCAGATCCTCGGCGTTTATCCCGAGTATCAGCGTGTCCGCAACCTGACCGTGGTCTCCGGACGCTTCTTCGACCGCGAGGACTCGCAGGCTCACAACAAGGTCGCGGTCATTACGGAAAAAATGGCCCGGGCAGTCTACGGCTCGCCCCAGGCGGCAGCGGGAAAAATCATCAAGCTCACCGGACTGCCCTTCACCATCATCGGCACCTTCAAGGAAAGTGCGGAAACCTTCGGCGAGACCGAAGTCAGCGATAACTCGATGGCGATTCCGTATAGCGTCAGCCGGTATTTTCTCGAGACGCCCGGCATTAAAATGGTCTACTTTTCCATGGCGGATGCATCTATTGTGGTGCCCGCCACGGCCCAGATCAAGCGCGTTATACAGTCGCGGCACCGCGCAGAGTCGGTCTACAACGTCCAGAACCTCACCGAAGTGCTCGCCATGGCGGACCGCATCGCCACCGGCCTGACCTGGGTTCTGTTCCTAATCTCCACGGTGACCCTGATCGTCAGCGGCATCGGCATCATGAACATCATGCTCGCGACGGTGACCTCCCGCATCCGCGAGATCGGCATCCGCAAGGCCGTCGGCGCTACCAACCGCGAAATCCGCTTTCAGTTCCTGGCCGAGGCCATCCTTATTTCGCTGGTCGGAGGCTTTGTAGGCATCGTTATCGGCCTGGCCATCCCCTGGTCGGTCCGCTTCCTCACCGAGTACCGCCTGCCGGTGTCGGGCTGGTTCGCCATTATCGCTATCATCGTGTCCTCGGTAGTTGGCGTGATTTTCGGCACCGTCCCAGCCACCCGCGCCGCCCAACTGGATCCAGTAGAGAGCCTGCGCTACGAGTAGCTATAGGATTCTAAGCTGTTGAAAATACACAGGCTATACTACAAGCCTTATTCCACGCCGAGTCACGAAGCGACGGCATTCGTTAGCCCCGAACGTAAGTCGCGGGAGGCCAGGAGGATTGGGAGAACGAGTCCCTGAGGGACGGCACCGACCTCCCCCAAATCCAAACCCAGCGCCGCTTCCGGCTCACTGCGAAAAACCCTACAATGATGCCTCCTGCTACAAAAAAGTTGCATTTTGGGACTACACCGAAGTAATATCGTTTACGGAGCTTTACAAAAGCTTTTTCCCAGTGTTGCAGACCCTGTACCGCTAATAACTAACTTCCAAACTGCAGTTCGGCTGTGCAAAAAAATAAGAGGCCGCCCATCAGCCTCCGTCCCGGTTCGGAGAGTTCAATATGGCGTGGTACGCGTACTGCCTTACCGAGCACCAGACCCTTCCCAACGGCACCCGTTCCCGTCGCCCATTTGTAATTGAAAACGTTCAAGGCGTGAACAGTGCCCCAGTCCTCAGCTATCCCAGCGGCGAGTTTGCTGTGATTGTGAGCGAATACGACCAGAACTCTGCTCCACTCGACCAGAAAGCTGCTATCGACCACGCCCGCGTGGTGAGCGGCTGTTTCCGTAACTCCACCGTATTGCCGTTCCGTTTTGGGACAATCTTCGAGAGCGACGACGCACTCCGCCAGGCGGTCCGGGTCAACCGGCGTGCTTTCGGCGTCAGCGTCGCCAAGCTGCGGGGCAAGTCCGAAATGCACATCAAGCTGACCGTCACCGACGGCTCGCTGCGCGAAGCCATGATCGATGTCATCCTGCCCGACACCGTCGGTGGCGACTATCTTTCAAAGCTCCGCGTCAAAGCCAGCCGCGAGCGTGAACGCCAGACCAAGGCCCGCGCCCTCTCGGTGCAGGTTCACAAGCTGTTCAACCCGCTGGAAGAAGAAGTGAGCTGCAAAAAGGTTGCCCCGCAAGGCATGCTCATCGACATCGCCCATCTCATCGATTCCAAATCGGTCGAGAAATACCAGAACCGTTACTCGACCGCCGCCAAGCAGTTAAAGAACTGCGAAGTAGCCATCAGCGGCCCCTGGCCCCCGTACCACTTCCTACCCGGGAAGCTGAGGACGGTGGCGGGGAACAGCTAGTCGTCAGATCACGGAACAGATCACGGAACCCAAGGTTTCCCCGTCCAAGCTCAGCTTGGGCGGGGCTTTTCAGTCTGCGGGTTGGGAAGGCGATGGGCTGGCTCACCCTTTCGCGCTGGGTATCGTCGGGGGGGGATTTTGACTTCCATCCGTCTTCTTATCCCCGAACCGCGGGGGGATAGTGCGAAATCGTCCACATCGCGGTAAGAACTAACCCTCCAACCGCTCCGCCGCCTCGCGTGCTGAAACAATCGGAATGCCCTCTACTCTCCGCAGCGCGAGCAGGTCCGTTTTGTCGCCGGTGACCAGCAGCGTTGCCCGTCCATCCACGGCGGTATTCAGGAACACATCGTCATCCGGGTCAGCGCTCATTCTTATCCGCGACCGCAACTCGACCCGCTTGGTTTGGTAAACCAGATACGCGGCGATGTCGGCGACGAATGCGTCGGTGATGTTCCTGAAGTTCCGGATGCGAGGATAGTCGAGCACGCGCAAATACTCTTCCACAATCGGATCTGAAACCAGGTGGATGGCTCGTTTGTCGCGAACGGCACGCAGGATCCGCGCGGGCGGGCCTTCCGCCGAAATCAACCCGCTCACAAAGACGTTGGTGTCGATGACGAGGCGCGGCAGTCCTTCTTTTTCCACGTCAGCTTCTTGCCTTTGTTACGTCAAGCCCGCGCCGGGCTTTCCTGACCGCCTTCACGGCCTTGGCGACCGCGTTCTCGACTTCTGCCGCAGACACTCCCCGGTTGGCGGATTGCACTTCGTCGATGGACTTCCAGGGATCGACGTTTCGAAGAGCCCGCCGGACGATCAGCGCCTGCGCCAAAATCCCGCTGATGGACGTACCCTTGTCGAA
This sequence comes from uncultured Acidobacteriaceae bacterium, assembly GCA_963842095.1. GTDB lineage: Bacteria > Acidobacteriota > Terriglobia > Terriglobales > Acidobacteriaceae > Sulfotelmatobacter. The sequence continues at coordinate 853,413 of CAWJEY010000013.1, read as the reverse complement.
AGCTTCCTTCGCCACTTCCTCGTGAACGCTCGCCGGAACTCTGACGTGAATTTGGCCGTTGAATGCCCGGGACATCGTTAAACTCCGATTCGTATACCACTATACCATGGTATAGTGGCCACCTCCGCGCCATCCGTTCCACCCTCGGCATGATCGGCTCGCGCCCCGGCGGAGCACGTCCATGCAATCAATGTGCAGCCTTGTGCACTTGTTCACATGAGCGCGAGGCCGCCGGGAACCCGCTACCAGCGGCCCATTTTACCCTAACCTCATCGCTATCAAGCGCTTACGGATCAGCGCACGCCGATCGCATCCTGCAAACCCCTTTTGGCTCGGCAAGTGCTTTCTCCCTATGTACTAAGAGGCCGCAAACCCAAAGCAATGACCTTCACTTTCTCTATTCAACATTTCCCGAAGTGCCATTTCGCCTGGCGGAACGGTAACTTGCATCGCCTTTCCTGAAACCTTCCAAACTTGACCTCTTGAAACGTGGCCCCAGCAATGGGGCCGCTTTTTTTTCCGCTCCGCCACCGCGGCGAGAATCTTGGTTTGGAAGGCCGTTCAAGGGAGGTGCGGTTCGGAAAGGGCACGAATTCATTCGTGCCGTTAAGCTTTCCGAAAACGTCCGCGCTTCTAGCGCCTGAGGGACGCCTTTGGCCCGCTGCGCGAGCCTTCCGAGTCTCTAGAAAACCCTCCACACAAAGTGCGCCAGCAACGCAAACAGCAGAAGCATAAACACCCCGCCAATCCACACCAAAAAGTTCACCGTCATCTTCGTCGAATTGATTTCTTTCTTGTCCATACCTGAAGCTAGCACAGCCGCTTTCCCCCAGACTGCTCACTCGGATACACTGCCTAATCTATGTCCAACACCGGCCGCTCCTTAATCGCATCCTTCTTAAGCCCTACGTTGACCGCACTCACGCTGATCTCCCCTGCGTTCGTCAGCGCTCAAAGCCAGCCCCAGGTGCTGCAACCTACCCCCTCCATGATGGCCATGCCCCAGTCCTCCCAGGCAGCCCAACAAAATTTCCCTCCGCTCCTCATGCAGCAACTCTCCGCCATCAAAGCAGCCGCGCTCAACGACGACTATGCCTACCGCCAGCTCGCTCACTTAACCGAAAATATCGGAGCCCGCCCCACCGGCTCCGCCCAAGCCACCGCCGCCGCCGAATATGTAGCCGCCGAGTTGCGCAAGCTAGGTCTCGAAGTCCGCCTCGAGCCAGTCACCGTCCCGCACTGGGTCCGCGGAGCCGAAACCGCCGCGCTGGTCGAATATCCCGGAATGGTCCCCAACACCACACAGAAGATTGTCCTCACTGCCTTAGGCAACAGCACCGCGACTCCCGCTGATGGTCTGACCGCCGACGTAGTCACCGTAGACACCTTCGAAGAACTCCAAGCCCTGGGCCACGACAAAGTCGCCGGCAAGATCGTTCTCTTCAACGAGCCCTTCGACAAACAAAAAGCCGCCGCTGGACTAGCCTTCGCCTCCTACGGCGAAGCCGTCCGCTACCGCGCCGCTGGCCCCAAAGCCGCCGCCGATCTGGGCGCGGTAGCCGCTCTAGTCCGCTCCGTAGGCAGCGCCGACTACCGTCTCCCCCACACCGGATTCAGTTTCCCCGCCGCCATCCCCGCCGCCGCCGTAACCGCCGAAGACGCCGACCTGATCGCCCACCTCTCAGCCCAGGGCAAAGTCCGCATGCGGCTTATTCTGACACCCCAAAAACTTCCTGACGAAACCAGCTACAACGTAATCGCCGACCTCAAAGGTTCCGAGCACCCCGAGCAGATCGTAGTAGTCTCCGGCCACCTGGATTCCTGGGACCTCGGTACCGGAGCCATCGACGACGGAGCCGGCGTGGTCATGGCTATGCAAACCGCCGAAGTCTTGCAGCGCCTCCACCTGCGCCCCGCCCGCACCCTCCGCGTAATCGCCTGGATGGACGAAGAAACCGGAGGCTCCGGCAGCCGCGCCTATTCGACCGAATACTCCGCCGATTTCCCCCACCACGTAGCCGCCATCGAAAGCGACGCTGGCGCCGCCCATCCCCTGGGCTTCGACGTAAAAGCGGTTCCCGCCGCCGTCGACGCCCTCCGTCCCGTTCAATCCGTTCTCCAAAGCATCGGCGCAACAGTCTTCCAGCCCACGACATACGCTCCCGGCGCCGACATAGCCGCCATGTCCGATGCCGGAGTCCCCGCCTTCGGCGTCTTCGAGGACGGCCGCACCTATTTCAACTACCACCACACCGCCGCCGACACCCTGGACAAAGTAGTCCCCACCGAACTCCGAGAAAACGCCGCCGCCATGGCCGTCCTGGCCTACGCGCTGACTAACATGAAGGACCCCCTGCCAAGATAAAGATGTCGATGGAATTCTTCACCTTTTCATTTGACACGCATCCGCATTTCCGTCTAATCTGCCAGCCAGTTTGAGGGGGACAACTCAATCATCTGGAGGAGCCAATGGTTCGCCTCTATGCAGTGCCGTCCTCGCAACCGACCCACAAGGCCCTTTTTCCCATCTTGTACATCCTAGCCGGTTTTCTCTCCTTTGCCGGACTTGCGTCGGGACAGGCCAGCCCTGGTACGCCTAGCTGGTCCGCGTACGATACAGACCCCAGCGGATACACGACGATCAACCTACAGAACCTGAATGTGGCGCTAAACGTTCCCATGATGAGCAAAAGCGGAGCATTCCCGCTTCGTTTCGGACTGAGTGGAGGCGATTCCTATGTGAGTCTCACGGGCTCCATCGGCAGCCAAACGATGAGTCCAGGGATATTGTTCGTGCCGCTCGCGGGCAGCGTTAACGGCTGGTTGGGCTATTATGCCATCGTACCCCAATATCTTTACTCTACTTCAGGGCTTACCTGTCCCAGTAATTACGGCACTGGGGCGGCCACCGCATACCAAGGCTGGCAAATTCTTAGCGTAGATGGAACATTGCACTTATTGCCAAGTAGCGACACGGAATGGGTCGGCACAAACTGTTTTGGCGGCTTTACGGATCAGGTGACAGACGGAACAGGCTACACTCTGAGCGTCACGGCTACAGGAACCTCCATCTACGCCAAGAATGGAATGAACCTTACCAATAACATAATAGATTCCAATGGCAACTCGATCACCTTCAATGGGTTAAAGTGGACAGACACGCTTGGCGTGGATGCTCTGAACCAGAACGCTTACGGCGGAACAACGTGGACGTGGAACGACGTGAACGGCGGAACCCAAACTGCCAGCCTGACAAATACTACGTATACCCTTAGAACGGCTTATGGCTGCCCAGGCTGGGCGGACACAAACCTCAGTGGTCAGACTCTGCCAACCGCAGTCAACCTTCCAGATGGGACTTCCCTGGCACTGGCATGGGAGCAAACTCCGGGCTACCCTTCTAGCAACCGCACCGGGAGGCTAACTCAAGTCACATTGCGAGATGGAGTAAGTAAGGTAAGTTTCAACTACAACCCGAACAACATGGCTAACGACGGGATCGACTGCGGGTGGGTTCTAGCTCCGAACGCGCTCACTCGTACCACCAGCGACGGTGTTCGCACATACACGTGGACGCACACTTCCAGCGGCAATACGACCACTCTAGTGGACGAAGGTGGCAACAAGACAGTTTATGCATTCTCAGGTTCGTTTCTGGCCGAAGTGCAACGCTACGTCAACACCGGGACCGTGAGTAGCCCGACATACTCCTCCACTCCGACCCGACAAGACCTGTACTGCTACAACGGAGCTACGAGCGGTTGCGCCACGGCCTCCGCCTCGCTGCCAATCAAAGAAATTGACGACTATACTACGCTCGGAGGGATGAGCACCTCATCGCGGCAGCAAACCAAGTTCGACACTTATGGCAATGTAACTCTCTCAGCGCGCTATGACTTTGGTAATAACTCTGCCACCGCCGATTCGACGACCATAATTGCTTACGGCAGTTCCAATAGTGGCAACGGCACATGCAGCAGTGTCGGTAACAACGTAAATGACACAGTTTGTAACGTCCAGGTCTACCAGGGTAATTACTTGGTGTCATGGAACCTGACCTGCCCCCAGAATCCGTTCACGGGATAATACGACAAGTTAGTTGAACTTCGTTACTTCCAGCAGCCGCAGCCGGAGCTGTGGGAAAGTGGGAAACGCGTTCTTCAGCGTTTTCCAAGCTTGCCTTCTTTTGGCAAGCGTCTTTTCCATAGCTCGCTCGTTCTCGCTCTGCATACTCCTTCGGCGTGAGATAGCCTAAGCTGCTGTGCGGACGCTCTTCGTTATACTCTGTCCTCCACGCCGCGATCTTGCGTCTGGCATCGAACAGATTCTGAAACCAGCTCACGTTCAAGCACTCTTCTCGCAGCCGCCCGTGGAAACTTTCCACCCGCGCATTCTGGGTGGGCTTCCCCGGCTGAATATGCACGACCTCGATCTTTCGCTCCATGCCCCAGGCCAGAAAATGCCGGCTGGTGAACTCAGGTCCGTTGTCGCAGCGGATCGAGCCCGGCTGGCCCCGCTCCGCCATGATCGCCTCCAGCACACGGGTCACTCTGCGGCTGGCAAAACTCGTATCCACTTCGAGCGCGAGGCATTCCCGCGTATACGCATCGACCAGGCTCAGCACCCGGATCGCCCGTCCGCACTCCACCGCATCATGCACAAAGTCCAGCGCCCACTCCTGGTTCGCCGCCGTCCGCGCCAGCAGCGGCTGTCCCGCGCGTACGCAGTGTTTCCTCTTCTTTCGTCGAAGGCTCAGGCCGGCCTCGCGATACACCCGATGCACCCGCTTGTGGTTCACTGCTTCTCCCGCCCGGAACAGCAGCACATGTAAACGCCGATATCCGAACCTCGGCTTCTGCCTCGCTAACTCCACCAACCGCGTGCGCAACTCGTCATCGCATCGTGTTGTCTGATAGCGGTAACTCGATACCGCCATCCCCATCAGCCCGCAAACCCGGTGCTCGCTCGCTGCATACTCCGCACGCAGCCAGTCCGCATCCGCCCGCCGGTTTACGAGCTCCACCCGTTTTTTGCGATGACTGCCTTCAGCATCTCTTTGTCCAGACTCAGATCCACCACCAGCTTTTTCAACTTCGTGTTCTCGTCCCGTAACTGCTTCGCTTCCTGCGCCTCACTCACATCCATCCCACCGTACTTTGCTTTCCAGGCGTAGATAGTGTGTTTGGAAACCCCCACTTCTCGCGCCACATCTTCCACCTTGCGCCCCGCCTCTAACTGCTTCAGCGCCCCGATCATCTGCGCCTCCGTGTGCCTGCTCTTCGACATACTCTCTTCCCCTTTCCTTCGACGAAATCATATTCAATTTCGTGCGGATTTAGGGGAGCAGGTCAAACCAATACAGTTACGACTCCCACGGCAACCTGCTGACGACCTACGCGTCGCCTAACGGAGGTGCCACCTTTCTTAGTAATACCACGGCAAACTCTTACAATTCCAATGGCACCCCGGCGGCGATTTATGATTTGGCAAATAACAAAACCAGCCTTACCTACAGCAGCAGCAACTACACCTCCTGCGGAACCTGCACCAATTTCCCGTTTCCAACGTCAATTAGCAAGGGCGGTCTGACATCTTCGAGCACTTGGAACGGAACCGGCGGCGTGAAGCTAACGGACACTGACGCGAACAACAATACAACGACCTACGGCTACGCCAGTAGCGGCGGTACGGCAGACCCATGGTGGCGCATACGTTCGATAACCGATCCATTGAATAAGGAAGTCTGGATCACGCCTACCGCCACCAGTATGAACGGCTCGTTTGAGTTCAATTCGTCAAACTCTATTCAGAATCTTACCGCCGCGTTTGATGGCTATGGCCGGTTAATCAACGCACAGAGGCAGCAATCGCCATCGGCATCAAACTACGATACCGTTAGCACGACGTACAACTTCGCGGGCGTGAATCCCGCTATGTACCAGTCCGTTGCTTGCTCCACGACAGCCGACTCATCCTGCTCAGCCTACACCGGGATAACCAACACATACGATATGCTAGGCCACCTTCTGACTTCCGTAGACGGTGGCGGCGGCACAATGACGAATACCTACACGCAGAACGACGTGCTCTCTGTCGTCAGTCCGGCCCCAGCGAACGAGAATAACAAGCAAGTACAGAATCAATACGACGGCTTGAGCAGGTTGACCTCGTCCTGCGCGATTTCCTCCACCGTGACCGGCTACGTTTCGTGTGGCCAGACGACGAATACCTCCGCCACGGGCGTGCTGACGACCACTTCGTATGCTTCCTCTAATGGAAGCCAGACGGTCTCATCAACTCGCGGTTCGCAGACGCGGAGCAAGACCGCGGACGGACTGGGGCGTACGACGCAAGTTGTGACGCCGGAGGCCAGCTACAACCCGTGGAATTACTACTATGATTCCTACAGTTCGTGCCCAACTGGATACAAGGGTGCGTCCGGACAACTAACTGCAATCAAGGATCCAAATGGCAACCTGGTCTGTTATGCGTACGACTCGCTAAACCGGGTGACGGGGGTAAATGCGAACGGTACTACTTGCCGCCATTTCTACTATGACAATTCGACCGGATATTCAGGGAGCCTTCCTTCCGGTGTCACCACGCCCGCGAACCCCTACGGCCGTGTGGTTGAGGCTGCCACGGACGCCTGTTCCAGCGGCACCCTCATTACCGACGAATGGTTCAGCTATGACAAAGATGGCAACGCGACCGATATGTGGGAGAAGACTCCGAACTCGACGGAGTACTACCACTCCACGGCTACATTTAACGGCAACCATTCCATCGCGACCGTGAAATTGGCGACCCCAAGCGAATACACGATGACCTACGGCATCGATGGAGAAGGAAGATGGAACACCCTAGAACACGGCTCGACGTCCATTGTTAACGCCACGACGTACAACGCCGCCAGCCAGCCGACGGTTATCGGCATCGGGACCGGGACGGACAATGATGCTTACACCTACGACCCGAATACAGGACGCATCACCAACTGGGAGTTCACGGTCGGCTCCGAGTACGAAAGTGGCGCGCCCCGAACTGGAACGCAAACGGCACACGCGCTTGGTTAAGTATTGTAGACTTCCTCAATCCGGGCCACGGAGGGGGTCTTGCGTCGTCAACACCAACGCTGCCCCCGGATACGATGACCTGGGCAGACTCCTCAATTACAACTGTGGTTCATTCTGGACGCAGACGTTCACCTATGACCAATACGACAACCTTACCAAGTCCGGCAGCCAGACATGGAATCCGACCTACAGTACGACGAACAATCACGCCACCTGCACCGGCTGTACTTACGACTCCAACGGCAACATGACCAACGACGGTATCAATCCGCCAGCCAACGCTTACTCCTATAACGAGTTTGGCAAGATGAAATCGGTCAATGTGAGCGGCACTAATTGCAGTAGCGGGGGCGAGTGCATCGTGTACGACGCTTTCGGCCGAGCGGTCGAAATCGACAGTGGTTCAACCAATACGGAAATCTGGTACACCCAAGTCGGCAAGACGGCCTACATGCATGGAGCAACCTATTCCTACGCCTATTGGCCGGCACCGGGAGGGGGAACCGCCCTCCATGCAAATGGCAATTTCTATATGCACAAAGACTGGTTGGGCAGCGCGCGCATTATCTCGACCGTCCCCGGCACCGGCAACGGTGTGGTGTCCTCGGACTGGGCCTTCGCCCCATACGGCGAGATGTACAACCCCATCGGCAACCAAAGCGCCAACCGAGTGCTGTTCACGGGGCTCAGTCAGGACGTATCCGCAGGCATGTACGACACGCCGAACCGGGAGTTGAGTTCGATACAAGGCCGATGGCTTACGCCAGACCCGGCGCATGCCGGGTGGAACCAGTATGCGTATGTCGATAATATGCCACTGAACTCTGTAGACCCGCTCGGCTTATACTGCGATCTACAACAAGCAGCGGAGGGTTGCGGGCAGGGCGGCATGTTTAACGACGGCCCGGCTGACTATCCGACGATCAGCTGTATGGGCTCGTGTGGCTCGGACCCCATGGACTGGGGCATCTTCGGCCCCAATGCCTTCGTCTTTTATTTCGGGGTTGGTCAGTTTGGAGGAGTATTCGACCCTTCCATGCCTGGGTATAATCTGTCTCCGTTTATGCAAGAGGCGATGCAGGACTCGGGCATCTCATTCGATCCCATAATGTCATTTACGACCGCAAATGGGCCTAATGTGCCCCAACAGGGGGCCTTCGACGATCCTAACTGGGGCGCCCAATGGTGGCAGTCTGTTAAGACTTGGTGGAGTTCTCCGTGGGACATCGGGGGCTTCGGAAAGGACAGGATACATTTAAGCAACAAGGCCAACGACAAGCAGATTTCCAAAATGAGCGAGCGATTCATGTATGAGTTCGAAAACCCCGCATCTGCGGATTGGGCGGTGATCAATCACCTTGAACAGATCAACCTGCTGATTGACGGCGTAGCTCTCGGCGACATCTCCATAACGGTGCTAGACAGCACCCCCGGAGTCGACGTGTCCCTTCCGGGCGTGACAAACGCCGTTGAGATGGGAATAGACGCCTGGGAGGGCGTAAGGGACCAGAACAACGCGCAGATCTACCAGTTGGTACAGGAGATTGGTCAAATTAACGCGCAGAGGGCGCAGTCACCGAAGCCGTAGACACCAGTGTAAGCCCCGCCAACCGTTGGCGGCTCCTGCTAGGTGCCAGAGGGAGAGAGTTAAGCTTTATGAACACCCAAACAAACCGAGAAGCCCTGCCGCTTGTTCGTCCGGCTTTTGTCCTGGCCGGAGTCGCGTTTTTAATCGTTCTCCTCCTGCCGAGCCTGATCGCCAGTTGGCCCGTGCTTCAGCGTGGTACGTTGGCGCTCGCGGCCGTCGCCGTCGGATCGGGCTGGGTCTTGCTCGTTAAGGATCGTTCAGAGCCGAAAAGCAGGTGGCGCGCGTGGATTTCACTCGCGACGGCTGCTTACCTCACAGCCTCCATGCCCACCGTCTTTTTTGAGCTCTCTCAGTGGAAGTGGCTGAGGCACCCCGCCGCGTCGATATATGTAAGACCTTGGGTCCATTGGGGCTACTCCCTCATGCTCCTAGGTGTCCTCGGCTCCTTCTGTGCACGAGGCCGAGCGAGGGTTGCGCTCGTCATCGGGAGCGTCGTTCTCCTGAGCCTCCGCGCTTCGATGGGCACCTGGGTTTTCTGAGGCCGGGACGCTCCCTCCGGTGGTGGCCCGCCCTTCGTACTTCAAAGGGCAGGACTCCACCCATTATCTTCGCGCCCCGGCGCAGGAAATAAGAGTCAAACCCGCGCAGATTCCGTGATCAGCACTCGGCCGTCCTTAACTCCCGCAGCTCGTGGCACTTAGACCGAAGTGTACATATAGCACGAAGCTATATATAGCATGCACAAATGTTCCGGCCGGAACATTACGCCGTTCTCACAATCCTCCTCCCAGACACAGCCCACCGGTGACTCCCGTCACCCCAAACGTCGGGCTGATCCCTCAAGTGTCCCCTCCGCCCCGCCGATGAACCCTGAAGTAGAGAGCAAGCAGCCGCATCTCGTCTCGGAGGCCCAACAAAAATGTCTCGCCCATTCCCCGCGCCCCAGCAGCGTCACGCCATTTCATTTCTCACGCTAATGATTTTCTTATCACTTCTGTCTCTCACCCCGCCCGCCCAAGCGCAGCCCGCGCCCGATCCTCCGAACCCTCTGTTCGTGCTGCCGCCGTTCGTCCCAGCCAAAGACCGCATCACCAGCTTCATTGACGACGAGCAAAGAGTCACGCTGCGCGGCAATCGCCATCCCCTGGCGCTTGCGCAGTACGACGCGGGCGCTGTCGCGCCCGACTTCCCGATGGAGCGCATGCTCCTTACCCTGCTGCCCGACGCGGCGCAGCAAGACGCCCTCAATCAATTGCTGGACGCGCAACACAACCCCGAGTCCGCTTACTACCATCAGTGGCTCACGCCGGAGCAGTATGGCGAGCGCTTCGGAGTCTCCGAAGCCGACGCGGCCCAGGTAGTGGGCTGGCTGCAGGGGCATGGCATGGACGTGGAAGAGGTCACAGCCAGCCGCCGCTCCATTGTCTTCAGCGGCACCGCCGCGCAGGTCGAGACGGCTTTCCATACGCAGATTCATGCCTACAAGATCGGCGACGAAGTCCATCACGCCAATGCAACCGATCCTCAAATCCCCGCCGCTCTGGTTCAGGTGGTTGGAGGCGTGGTCTCGCTGCACGACTTTCACAGCGAGCCAATGCACGGCGTACGTCGTACACCCTCGCCGGACTTTACCAGTGGCGGTTCGTACTACCTCGCGCCCGCGGACTTCGCCACCATCTACGACCTCGCCCCGCTGTATCAGCAATCGATTAATGGCAACGGGCAGTCTGTGGCCATCGTCGCCCGCTCCAACATCAAGGTCGCGGACGTGCGCCAGTTCAGGACATTCTTCGGCCTGCCCGCCAACGACCCTCAGATCATCGTCAACGGAAGCGATCCGGGCATCTTCAGTTCGGGGGAAGAAACGGAAGCGGATCTCGACGTAGAGTGGTCGGGTGCGGTGGCGAGGAACGCGACCATCAAGCTTGTCGTGTCGAAGTCGACGAATTCGAGCGACGGCGTGAACCTTTCCGCGCAGTACATCGTCAACCATAACCTTGCCCCGGTCATGAGCACGAGTTTTGGTTTGTGCGAGGCCTCGCTGGGGTCTTCCGGAAATGCATTCCTGAATAGCTTGTGGCAACAAGCGGCAGCGGAAGGCATTACGGTTTTCGTCTCCTCGGGAGACAACGGGGCGGCCGGATGCGATTCCGCCTCGGCTTCGTCGGCCACGCATGGACGCGGGGTAAACGGCCTGTGCTCGACACCCTACAGTGTTTGTGTTGGAGGAACTGAGCTCAATGATGCCTCCCATCCATCGCTCTACTGGTCGCCTTCGAATACCTCGGGCACTCAAGCATCAGCGTTAAGCTACATTCCGGAAGTGGTCTGGAACGAAAGCGGACCCGGCGACGGACTGTGGTCGAGTGGCGGGGGCGCGAGCACGATCTACGCCAAGCCTTCCTGGCAGGCGGGTACGGGCGTGCCGGCCGATGGCAAGCGCGACGTTCCCGACGTGTCGCTCACCGCTGCCGGGCACGACGGGTATCTCATCTATCAGGAGGGCGGACTCTACGTGGTCGGCGGGACGTCGGCGGCCTCGCCGTCGTTTGCCGGGGTGATGGCGCTCGTGGTGCAGCACACTGCGGCGCGGCAGGGCAATGCCAACACGGCCTTTTATTCTCTGGCGAGCAGGCAGCGGGCGGGCGGAGCCGCGGTTTTTCACGACATTACTAGCGGCAACAACAGCGTGCCGGGACAAGCTGGCTTCAACGCTACAGTGGGATACGATCAGGCCACCGGACTTGGTTCTATCGACGCCTCGGTCCTCGTCAACCACTGGAGCGACGCAACGCCGCCACCGGCTCCCGCGTTTCACGCGACTGTTTCGGTGAGTTCTGTCTCAGTGACTGCTGGATCGAACAAGAGCGTCACCCTGAGTGTCGCGGTGAGCGGGGGTTTCAATGCAGCCGTCTCTTTCTCGGCAACCGGATTGCCCAGTGGAGTCACGGCGGCGTTCACTCCCGTCACTTTGTCCACTCCGGGCTCGGGAGTCAGCGTGCTCAAGATTACGGCGGCCAGCAGCGCCAAGGCTGGCACTTATTCCGTCACGGTGTCGGCAGCCAGCAGCGGCTCGACGACGCAGAAGATGGAGATTTCGGTCACCGTTGCGCGCCAGGTCGCCCATTTGCTGTGACTCGCCGGAATCTCTTTGAAATGGAAACTGTGGACTATCATTAGTAAGTTGCCGAGTCGCAGCGCCGGAAGGCGCGATTGATAGCGCGATGCTTGCGGTATGCCTGAAGGCATACCCTGATACGAACCTCGAATTCTTTCCCCGCCCTGATCGGGATTCACGTCCCGAGGAATGTTCTGGTTGCGTCCCGCGCCAACGCACAGTCATGGGGTCTTTGAGCTAAAGCACCACTACCCCAACGCAGCCTGTGGTTGACGCATCTCAATTGGCGCGCTTATCATTTTCGTTTGGCCTAAGACCTTGGGCGGCTCCGGCGAGCCGTCGCAGGATTATAGAAGTGAACTTATGGATAAGAAGAAGTTAGAAGCGTTTAAGAAGCGGTTGGAGACGCGGCAGCAGGATTTGCGCCGGACGGTCTCCCGCACGCAGGCAGACGGCCGCTCGGCCGACGAGGATACGGCGCAAGACATTGCCGACCGCGCCGCCAGTTCCTACACCAAAGAGTTTCTGTTCAGCCAGAGCAACAACGAGCGGCAGTTGCTGCAGATGGTGGAGAAGGCGCTGGCGCGCATCCGCGAGGGCAGCTTTGGCGAGTGCATCCACTGCGGCAAGGAGATCAATGCCAAGCGGCTGGAGGCGGTGCCCTGGACGCGGCACTGCATCGAGTGCCAGGAGAAGCTGGAACAGGGATTGCTGGAAGAGGCTCCGCGGTAGAGTGGTGGTAGCGCAGTGCGACAAGGGAAGCGAGCCAAACACGCGATTATTGTGTCGCAAGGAACGCGACACATCGCGCGGTTCGCCCGGATCCTTCACGGCGCAAAGAACGCTTGTTCAGGATGACAATCAAACGCGGGCTTTGACGGTGCGGTTTTCCGGCTGGTAAACTAATAGTTCGTCCCACCAAAGACAGAAGAGTCAAACGCCGAGAGTCATCCAAAGAGAATCTGGAAATAGACTCACGAGATTGAGACTGGAAGGTAGTCGTGCGCGCAGAAACCCGCCATCAACTTAAACAGGACGCATTCAGCCGAGCCACCATCGGAGCCGCCGAGAAAACCGCTCACTGGAGCGTGGAACACCGGAAAACGCTGGCGATCGCAGCCATCGTCGTGGTTGTAATCGCCGCCGCGGTGGGGGGTGGGTGGTACTACCTGAGCACGCAGGACGAGAAGGCCAGCTTCGATTTGGCGCAGGCGGTGCGCACTCTCGACACCCAGATTCGCCCGGCAGGAATGCCGGCGCAGCCGGACTTTCCCAGCTTCGCCTCGGCGAAGGAGCGCGGCGACGCTGCCAAGAAGCAATTTCAGGCGATCATCGAAAAGTATCCGCACACCCGCACGGCGGACATGGCGCGCTACTTTTTAGGAGTGACCGCAGCCAGTGCGGGCGACAACGCGGCCGCGGAGAACAGCTTCAAGGCGGTGGCTTCGACCGGCAGCAAAGAGCTGGCCTCGGTGGCGAAGCTGGCGCTGGCCGCGCTTTATGGCAACACGAACCGCACCAAAGATGCCGTGGCCCTCTACCAGGAGTTGATCAACCAGCCCACGGCTTCGGTGGGCAAAGCGACGGCGCAGTTACAACTGGCGGAACTTTACCAGACCAGCAACCAGCCGCTCGACGCCAAGCGCCTCTACGAGCAGATCAAGAAAGACAATCCCGGTCCGGAAGCGGTGCAGATGGCGACCCAGAAACTGGCGGAGCTGAAGTAGAGAGGGGATCCGCGTCCAGGCTTTAGCCAGGGCGAAGACTAAGAAAACGAACCGGGTTCCCGTCAGTTTCACCCCTGCGCAATTTCCTTGCCTGTTCCCCTGAACCACTTAAAGCTCGCCTAACAGAGTTCGTTCCACCGCAAGATGGCGGCAGGTGGCTTGAATGATTTTTTGCGTGTCATTTTTCTCAGCGAACTGGAAGCCGTAGCGGAAGGCGTTGCGTTGGCGAACCATCGCATAGATTTGCACCCGGCCGAAGGGGAGCGTGAAGTCCAAGTCCACGATCTCGCTCAGGGGAACTTCAATTCGCAGCAGGGCTGAGATTCCTGATTCACTGATGTCTACGGTATGGCCCTTCAGCCTGCCGCAGGTCCGGGAATTGATATTGATATCCACTTCAAGCTTGAACCGGGGCTGGCGACGCGCGTCGACAATGTCTCGAGCGCTGCTGGCTGTGGGCTGATCTTGAGCTTCCAATTTCTACCCTTCCACGAGAACTCGCTAGGACACAGTTACAGTACGAGATGGCGTCGAGCTTGCAGTCTTATTGCAAGTGGAGACGATCTGTATTCTCTATCGGCACCAAGCACCCAACCTTTAGGGCCGGAGCGCTCTCTGGGCGTAACCCATTCCACTTTTCCCGCGGGTTGAGTAGGATGATTGTCCAGATTGCAATTCAAGCTCAAAAACATATGGCCGACTTCACACTGCGCGTGAACGGTGGCGAGAAAAGAGTGAGCGTCTCGCCGGAGACTCCGTTGCTCTGGGTGTTGCGAGACACGCTGGAACTCACGGGGACCAAGTTCGGATGCGGCGCCGGGCTCTGCGGGGCCTGCACGGTTCATGTGGAAGGAGCGGCGATACGGTCGTGCTCGACTCCCGTTTCGCAGGTCGCCGGAAAGAGTATTACCACCATTGAAGGGCTGGGCGCGAACGGTTTGCACGTCTTGCAGCAGGCATGGATCGCCGAAGAAGTTCCGCAGTGCGGCTACTGCCAGACGGGACAGATTATGACAGCGGCGGCGCTGCTGGCGAAGACTCCGAATCCGAGCGATGAAGAGATCACGCAGGCGATGAACGGCAACCTGTGCCGCTGCGGGACGTACGAACGGATTCGCAAGGCGATTCATCGGGCTGTGGTTGCGGGAGGCGGGCGATGAGTCCGCTGAGCCGGCGAGAATTCGTTGCGGCGGGTGTGGCCGCGGGAGCAGGGCTGGTGGTGGGGTTCTATTTGCCGCATGGGCGGCGCGCAGCCAAAGATGTTTTCTCGCCGAACGCTTACCTCCGGATTACCCCGGATAACAAAGTCACAATTGTCGTGGCGCGCTCGGAGATGGGGCAGGGAGTGTGCACAGCGCTGCCCATGATTCTGGCGGAGGAACTGGAAGCAGACTGGAAAGAGATTGAGATCGAGCAGGCGGGAGCGAGCACACTGTATGGTGTGCAGGATACAGGTGGCAGTGCGAGCGTGCGGACGACGTGGGATCCGATGCGCAAGGCGGGAGCGGCGGCGCGCGAGATGCTGATTTCTGCGGCGGCGTTGACCTGGGGTGTGCCGCGCTCGACCTGCGCGGCGGTTGAGGGAAACGTTTTGCATGGAGCGTCCAAACGGCGCCTCAGTTACGGGGAACTGGCGGCAAAGGCTTCCACGCTACCCATTCCGACCGACGTGCCGCTGAAGCAAAATAAGGACTACAAGATTGTTGGGCAGCGCCTGGCACGCGTGGACACGCCGTCGAAGGTGAAGGGCGAGGCGGTGTTTGGCATCGACTTCCGCCTGCCGGGGATGAAATACGCGGTGCTATCACGATGCCCGACGATCGGTGGGAAGGTGCTGAGCTTCGATGATAAGGAGTCAAAGAAAATCCCGGGAGTGAATTTTGTGGGCAAGATCAGCGGTGCGGCCATGGCCGTTGTTGCCGACAGTGTTTGGGGCGCGATGGAGGGGCGCCGGGTGCTGAACGTGACTTGGGATGACGGCCCGAATAAGGACTTGAACACCGCGGCCGTAATGGAGGGTTTAAAGCAGGCTGTGGCGAAGAAGGGCACGAGCTTATATTCCGCGGGCAATGTTGCGAAAGTCTCCGGGCGGCGGATTTCCGCCGAATATCAGTTGCCGTTCATGGCGCACGCGCCGATGGAGCCGGGGAACTGCACGGCGCATTGTCGGGGAACAACATGCGAACTGTGGGCTCCAACGCAGGTGCCGCAGGATTGCCGGGATTCGGTGGCACAAGCCGTGGGTTTGGATCCGGATCAGGTGAAGGTGAACGTCACGCTGATGGGTGGGGGCTTTGGACGGCGGCTGGAGCACGACTACGCGGTTGAGGCAGCGCTGGTGTCGAAGGCGACTAACCTGCCGGTGAAAGTGATTTGGACGCGCGAGGATGACATGCGGTTCTCGACCTACCGCCCGGCGAGCCTGCATCAACTGAGTGCGGTGCTGGATGGAGGGGGGTGGCCGGTGGCATTCACGCATCGGTTCATCGTGCCGACGATCGCCGGGCAGAAGGGTCAGCCGGTGCCAGGCGGTGTTGATCCCGATCTGCCGGATGAAGCGGCGTTCGTGTATGGAGTGGAAAATGTCACGATCGAGACCGTGATTGCGGAAACGCCAGTGCCGCTGGGATGGATGCGGTCGGTCTACGCTCTGCAGGCAGGTTTCGCGAGTGAGAGTTTTTTCGATGAGCTGGCCGCAGCGGCGGGGAAAGATCCGCTGGAGTACCGGCTGCACATGCTGGAGAAAGATAAGGCCATCCAGTATTTCACTACGACGTGGCACACGGCGCGGATGCGCGGCGTGCTGCAACTGGCGGCAGAAAAAGCCGAATGGAAAAATGCTTTGCCAGCGGGGCGCTTCCGCGGGATCGCCTGCTTCGGATGCTTTTCTTCCTACGTGGCCGAGGTGGTCGAGATCAGCATGGAGAACGACGTGCCGCGCGTGCACCGCGTGGTGGCGGTGGTGGATTGCGGACAGGTCGTGAACCCGAGCATC
This sequence comes from uncultured Acidobacteriaceae bacterium, assembly GCA_963842095.1. GTDB lineage: Bacteria > Acidobacteriota > Terriglobia > Terriglobales > Acidobacteriaceae > Sulfotelmatobacter. The sequence goes on along the minus strand of CAWJEY010000013.1, from coordinate 836,909 downwards.
CTGGAACAGCAGATTCAGGGTGGGATCGTTTACGCGTTGTCGAATGCGCTGCGGGCAAAGATCACGATTGAAAAAGGGCGTGTCGTGCAGGGGAATTTTGACGACTACGCTCCACTGCGCATGGACGAGACGCCGGTTGTCGAGGTGTATGCAGTGCCGAGTACGGAAGCGCCGACCGGGATTGGAGAACCGTCGGTGCCGCCGCTGGCGCCGGCGCTGTGCAACGCGATTTATGCGGCGACTAAGAAGAGGATTCGGGCGCTGCCGATCTTGAGCTAGGAGAACATGAAAAATCTGTGGATCATACGGTCCGCCGTGCTACTGCTTATCGTCGGCGGCCTGAGTGCTGGCTTGCTTCCGGGTCAGGCCGCTGCGCCCGGTTCTCCTGTCCAGCCACTTTCCTCCGTTCTGGCCGCCCGGGCGGCGCGCCTGCGGCATGGCATCAACGCCAGCGAATGGTTCGCGCAGGTATATGACAAACGCGGGTATACGAAGGAGCATCTCGAGGCTTGGACGACGGCGGAAGACATAGCGCTGATCAAAGCGATGGGGTTCGATCATGTGCGGTTGAGTGTAGAGCCGCAGCCGATGATGATCAACCACCGGCCGGACGAGATTCCCGCGGAGTATCTGGGCTACCTCGACGCTGCGGTCAAGATGATTCTGGACCAGCAGATGGCGGTGGTAATCGACATTCATCCCAACAACGACTTTAAGACGCGGCTGGCGAAGGACGACAGCTTTGTGCAGGAGTTCGCCGATTTCTGGCGGGCGCTGGCGCGGCATTACTCGACCTGGGATGCGGAGCGAGTATTCTTTGAAGTTCTGAACGAACCCGAAATGTCCGACCGTTACCGATGGTACGGCGTGCAGGCAAAGCTGGCGGCGGCGATTCGCGAGGGCGCTCCGCAGCACACCATCATCGCCGCCGGGGCGCGCTGGTCCGACGATGACGATCTGGTTTTTCTGCAGCCCCTGCGCGATGCCAACGTGATTTACAACTTTCATTTCTACGAGCCGCACATCTTCACGCATCAGGGTGCGACCTGGGGAGCTTATTTCTGGCACTGGGTGAAAGAGTTGCACTATCCTTCGTCGCCTGAAAATACGGCAAAAGTGGCGGAGGGTGCGCCCGATGCGGTGAACCGTCTGGCGATCGTCCGCTACGGAGAGGAGCACTGGGATGCGGCTCGCATTGACGCCGAGATTACGCAAGTCTCGGAATGGTCGCGGCGGTACGCCGTTCCAGTCGTGTGCAATGAGTTCGGAGTCTTTCGCGGGGCAGATCCCAAAGACCGTGAGGCGTGGATTCACGACGTGCGTACGGTGCTGGAGCGGCACGGCGTGGGCTGGGCCATGTGGGATTACTCGGGCAATTTCGGAGTGGTGACGAAAAAAGATGGGCGAAGCGTTCCGGATGAAATCACGCTGCGGGCGCTGGGGCTGAACCTGCCTCCGGCAGGAAAATAGGTAAGCATTCCGTGCTTACGGGGCGGCTGTGGGCATCGGCTGGCCTACTGCTATCTTAAAGATGCTGATGTTCTTGCCGAACGATTCGAAACGCAGGTCGTGGAACTCAGTGAAGTGTTTTTGTAAGTCCTCAGGAAGATCGACACCCCATCCCGTCTGAAAGATCCAGACGGTTTCCCCCGGCTTGAGGCCGTAGGCTAGCACGACTCTCTGCCAGGCGTTGGGGAAATTGTCCGCCCAAAACATCCATTCACTTTTATAGTCGGTGGAAACGACGCGCTGGCCGCCGCAGGAGAATTGTTCGAAGTCGTCTCGCGCAGCCTCCATGGAGATGGTTTGCTGCTGACAAAGATAGTGGCCGAGAATGAGATCGGTTTGGTAATCGGTGAAGATAATGTCGGACGGATCCATATTCTGTTTTACAAACTCCATCGCTGCCGCCATGTGCGCCGTGCTTTGATCGGCACGCTCCATTCGGGGCTGCCGCGGTTTGCCAAAGGCGATGCAGGCAACCATGGCGAAGGCGGCGATCGCAAGTCCAAGCGCCCATCTGCCGGAGGTGAGGCGCACTATCGCCACACTGACGCCGGCCACGGCTGGCATAACAAGGAATGCCACGTGCCGCGTTCCCCCATAGGGATAAACATGAGCCAGGCTGACAGCGCCAGCAACCGCAAAAGGAAGAAGCAGAAATAGTCCCAACCGGCGTGAAGAAGGTCGATCTTCCGCGGGACTTTTCCCGCGCAGCAGCATCGCAACTCCCACGATAAATAAAAGACCCATGAGATCGCCCACGGCGAGCTGTCCGAAAAAATATTGAAAGACTCCGAAGGAGTGACCCACCAGGAACTTCAGCGGGTTGTCGTGGGTTCGATCGAAAAAGGACCGGTGGAGATAGGCATCGCTCATCCAGCCTTGCAGGGCCGTTCTTGACTGGCCCACGCCCAGTTTCGAAATGTGAGTCTTGTAAAAAAACAGGGCGAGAGCCAGTCCACCGAGTTGGCCAATTGCCCAAACCGCCGCCAACTTGGCGGGCGGGTGTTCGGTGAAGATTCTGAACAGGGCATAAATGCCGAGCGCCGCAGCGAACCAGAATGCCGAGTAGTGAAACAGCATGGCCAGGTATAGACACAAGGAAAAGGCCGCCATCCGCATCGTAGAAATTTCTGCGAAAGCTTTGTCCAGGAAATAAAGAGCGCTGGCCAGAAATGCCAGCAGCAGGGAGTACTGCCGCACTTCCGCCGCGACCAGTATCACGGGTGGAAGCAGGGCGACGAAGAGAAGTCCGATCAAGCCGGCCAGGTTGCCCGCCGCTTTGCTGAACCATTTGTAAAACATCCAACAGAAAACCGCACCCGCAAGTACCGAAGGCAGGCGAAGCCAGAGTTCCGAAGTGCCGAGGGCGCGCCAGTAGTAGAGCAGGAGGGTGAGAAGCGGTGGATGAGCGGCGGTGAGGCTTGCTTTATAGGCAAGAGCCAGCGACCCCTGATTGGCCAGGCGGAAATGCAGCGCCTCGTCGGGATTGAGGAAAATTCCGGAAGCCGTCCAAAGACGCGCCAGGAAGCCAAGCAGCGTGATGACTGCCGCGGCCAGATCGGTGTGGTTCTGCAGCCACTGATTCTTGTTTTCCGTCAACGATCCCTATCCTCGCGGATCATCTCTTCAGTGGTGGGAAAGGAACCGGGACTCTCCGGCTGACCAGCGCGGAGTTCTGCCGTTCGTTCGTAGAATTCGCGTCTTCGTTGTAACTCTTCAGCAGCAGGCATCGTGCTATCCAATTGAGAAATCACCTCCGTCAATTAGTTTATCGTGCCTTGACACTGCTTTCTTTAACCTTATATCCTTAACTCTTGCTCCTTGCGGTACTTGCGCCTTCTTGGCGTGCTTCCGCGGGCCTGGGGCGGCAACTGGACGGGGCGCGGAGGTTTCCGATGTTCTTCGAGATCAAAGATTTAGAACTTCATCCCATAGAGTTTGCGGAGAAGTTCGCGCCGGGCGTGATCGACCTGGGAACGGATTACCGGCAAGTCACGCCGATCGATAGCAGCGGGCGGGCGGACCTGGTCGAGGAGCATCACGGCAAGCACAAGATCATCCAGGACATACGCATCCAGGGACGGTTGGCGACCAGTCTGGAAACGAATTGTGCGCGCTGCCTGGAACCGCTGACTCAGGATGTGAAGCGCGAGTTCGATCTGCTGTATCGTCCTCAAGGGGCGGACGCGGGGCGGGACGAGATGTCGGTAACCGACGCCGAGGCCGAGATCAGCTATTATGAAGGCGAAGGGCTTCTACTCGACGATGTCGTGCGCGAGCAGGTGCTACTGGCCGTCCCCTTGAAAGTAACCTGCCGCGATGATTGCAAGGGACTGTGTCCGCACTGCGGCCAGAACCTCAACGAGGGGCGGTGCTCGTGCGCGGTGACGGTGGAAGAACCGCGGTGGGCGGCGCTGAAGGAAATCCGCGGCAAGCTGGCGCATTAAGAGCCTGGTTCTTAGTCTGAGGCTGAGGGCGAGATTGAGATTGATTCATGCGAGGCCACGGCCTCTGCGACGAAGGGAATTTTATAAACCATGCCTAATCCAAAACGACGACATTCGCAGAAACGCACCTCGACCCGGAGGGCGCACGATGCGCTGAAGAGCCACTCGCTCTCGGAGTGTCCGAATTGCCACGAGAAGAAGATGCCGCATCGCGCGTGCGCCAAGTGCGGCTACTATAAAGGCCGTGAAGTCGTGGAAGTGAAAGAAGCCAGTTAATCACCTGCCACCATGCCTAGCGTGATCGCGCTGGATGCGATGGGTTCCGACCGGGCTCCCAAGCCTGAAATCGAAGGCGCGATTCATGCCGCTCGAAGCTACGGTGTGCGCGTCTTGCTCATCGGTCCGGAAGCCACGATCGGAGCCGAACTGGATCGTCACCCGGCCGCATCCCAGTTACCCATCGAGATCGTCCACGCCAGCGAAGTCATCACCATGGAAGACAAGGCGGTGCAGGCGGTGCGGGCCAAGCGTGACTCCTCCATGCGCGTGGGGCTGCGGCTGGTGCGCGAAGGACGAGCGGCAGGTTTTGTCACAGCCGGCAATACTGGCGCTGCCATGGCAACCGCCAAAATGGTGCTGGGCGCGTTGCACGGTGTGAACCGGCCGGCGCTGGCGGCGGTTTTTCCCACGGCTCCGGGCACAGCCGCAATTTTGTTGGATGTGGGCGCGAATGTGGATTGCAAGCCGCATAATCTGGAACAGTTTGCAGTGATGGGGGAGATTTATTTCCGGTCCATGTTTGGCCACACCATGCCTCGTTCCAGTTTTTCCGCGGGCAAACGGCCGCGCGTCGGACTCCTCTCCATCGGCGAAGAGGAAACCAAGGGCAATGAGCTCACGCGCGAGTCGTTCCAGCTATTGAAGAAGCTTCCCTTGAACTTTGTGGGCAATGTTGAAGGCCGCGACCTGTTCAATGGACACGTTGACGTGATCGTGGCTGACGGGTTCGTGGGCAACGTTGCGCTCAAGATTTCCGAAGGCGTGGCGAATCTGGTGCGGACCGTTCTGAAAGAATCGCTGAAGGCAACGATTACCAGCCAAGTCGGCGCGATGCTCTCGCGCAGCGCATTTTCGGATTTCAAGAAGCGCATCGACCATACGGAATATGGCGGCGCGCCGCTGCTGGGATTGAAAGGCGCCTGCATTATTACGCACGGTTCGTCGAATGCGAACGCCATCAAGAATGCGGTGCGGGTGGCCGCAGAGTTCTCCGAGCGGCACATCAATCAGTCGATCGAGCAGGGACTGGCCGAGCTTCGTCCCGCACTGGCTGAAGTAGAAGTCGCACCGACTCACTAACGTCTCGAAGATCATGACGCACTCGAATAACGGACACAAAATCGCATTCATCTTCCCCGGCCAGGGCTCGCAGGCCGTGGGCATGGGCAAGGATCTTGCGGAGAAGTATCCCATCGCGCGGCAGACGTTCGAGGAAGCCGATGAAGCGCTGGGCTACAAATTGTCGCAAGTGTGCTTTGAGGGCCCGGAAGAACAGTTGCGCCTGACCGAGATCACGCAGCCGGCGATTCTTACGACGTCGATCGCGGCGTTCAGAGTCCTTGAGGGTCGCATTCCCAGGCCGAGCTTTGTGGCGGGGCACAGCCTGGGTGAGTATTCGGCGCATGTGGCTTCCGGGACGATCCGCTTTGCCGATGCCGTGCGCACCGTGCGCAGCCGTGGCAAGTACATGCAGGAGGCGGTTCCAGTCGGAGTGGGAACCATGGCGGCGATCCTGGGTATGGAATTGGAGAGAGTTGCCGCGGTTTGCCAGGATGCGGCGCAGGGCGAGGTTTGTTCCCCCGCTAACGTTAATTCTCCGGAACAGATTGTGATCTCCGGCAACACCGCGGCGGTGGAGCGTGGAGCGAAACTTGCCGATGAGCGTGGAGCGAAACGTGCGAAGTTGCTGCCCGTGAGCGCGCCCTTCCACTGTTCGCTGATGCAGCCCGCGCAAGACCGTCTGGAACTGGATTTGAACCAACTGAAGACGCAGAAACCGGTTTATCCGGTAGCGTGCAATGTGGAAGCCGTGTTGGTCAGCCATGAACAGAAGGCGCGCGAAACGCTAATCGCGCAGGTAACGGGCGCGGTGAAGTGGGAGCAGTGCATGCGCCTGCTGATCGGGGAGGGTGTGCAGACCTTCGTCGAAATCGGGCCAGGAAAAGTTCTGTGCGGGTTGATGCGGCAGATTGACCGGTCGAGAGCCTGCCTTAACGTTGGTGATGAGGCGTCTCTTGCGAAAACGCTGGAGCAGTTAGCCAGTTAAGTCTCAGCGAAATTCCAGATCACAGGGCGGCGTGCTGATCGTCTTGTCGGTTTTGTCCACGTACAGCTGCGCATGTTGAGCGCGATCGTTCACGATAAGGTTCACTACCACGCCGCTTCCACCGCCCGGGCAGTTACTCTCTCCATAAATCTTGTAAGTCTTCACAACGCCCCACTCCCCGCCCGGTCCCCAGTCCTGCTTGAATTCGTTGAACAGATACTGGGAGTGATTCTGCGGATGCTGTTTCCATTCCGGATCGCGATAATAGATGCCGTAGGCGGTATCGAAGTCCTGCCTCTGCAGCGCAGAAAAGAATTTATCCGCGATGTGTTTTTCCGGCCAGAAGCGGTTATACCAGCCAATGGAAGCCAACACCAGAACAAGAACGATCGCCGAAATAATCCGGGCCCGTTTCCGCCGTTCTTTTTCGGGATGGTACTCTCGCGCGTCCAGTAGGGTCATACGTATCTAGGATACCGGACGCTTTCTACATGTCAAAAGTTCCAGAGGAAGATTGAGCCATTGGGCGGTTGAGAGATTGGGCGATTAAAGTTCAAGAGCAGCCCGGAAACAAATGTCACGGACAGCCGCAGACAATCCCTCGATCACAAAATCGCCCAATCACTCAATTCCCTTACAGCGTGCGCTTGAACAGCGGAATCGCAATCCCCAGCGTAATGGCCGCGAACACCGTCAGAAACAGCATATCGCCCCAGACCGCCGACAAGGTCGTTTCTTTCAGCAGCAGACACTTGAATCCGTCCACGGCATAGGTGAAGGGGTCGACTTTGGCGATCGCCCGCAGCCACGGCGGGAATGCCTGGATCGGGTAGACCGAGCCGCTGGGGAAAAACAGCAGCGTGTTGAGAATTCCGAACATCGCGCGCGGTACCAGCGGGTCTTCGATCCTCACCATCAGCAGGAACATCATCGTATTGAAAGCCAGGGCCGTCAGCACGATCATGATCAGGAGTCCGATCATCGTGACCGGATTGAAGATCGTGCTCACTCCGGCAATCAGCGATCCAATGACCGTGATAATCACGCCGGTCATCACCGCCTTGATTGCGCCTGCCAGATTCAAGCCCAGCACCAGTTCCAGCTTTGTGATGGGAGTGACGAGGTAGCCTTCATGCACACCGCGCGCCTTGTCGTCGATGTACAGCATTCCGCCACCGATCATCACCGACACAAACATGGCCAGTGTCAGCGAGCCCGGAAGCAGATACTTCATGTATTCGATGTAAGGGTAGAGTTCGACGATATCGAGCGCGGTCTGCTGCAAAATGCGGGGCTCAACCGCGGGCTGGTTCAGCGCGTTCGTAAGGTCAGTCAGCTCCCCTTCGATGGCGGAACTCATGAAGTTATCGCTGTTGTCCACGACCACCGCGATCCGGGGATGGTTCTCTTCGTACACTCGCCGCGAGAACTGCGGCGGAATGATTACCGCGCCTTCAAGCTTGCCGTTGCGCACATCCTCCATCGCCTGCTTTTCGCTGTCGTAATTCACCGGCACGAAGGTGCGAATGTTGGCGCGTACGGAATCGAACGCCTCGCGAACCCGCAACGCCTGCGTGCCTCCGTCCTCGTCGACAATGGCGAGCCGGGCGTCGCGAATCTTGCCGCCGAACGCGTTGCCCAGGATGATGAGCTGCACCAGGGGGAAGATCATGGACGCCAGCATCAGCGCCGGCGAGCGGAAGAACTTGCGCATTTCGCGCTCGACAATAGCCATCATCCGGTTCATAACTGTGACCTCGATCGGTTCATGGCTGCAATCCCGGCCGCTGCGGCATCACGAAGGCGTATGCTTTCTGCAGTTCATCACGCAACTGCCTGCCTGTGTAGTGCACGAAGACGTCGTCCAGGGTCGTGTTCTGCACCGAGAGCGATTTCACCGCAACCCCGGCTTCAACCCCCATCTCAACCAGTTCAGTCGTGGTGCGCGAGCCGTTGCCGGTCAGGATTCGATACATTCCCGCTCCTTCGTGCTGCACCGAGGTGACATCGTCGAGCGTGTGCAACCGCTGCTCCCAATCGTCCGGCGGATTCTCGAACTGCGCTTCAATCACGTTCGATCCCGGCACGCTCGCTTTCAACGCCATCGGAGCGTCGAGCGCGACCAGCTTGCCGTGATCCACGATGGCGATTCGATCACACAGCCGGTCAGCTTCGTCCATGTAATGCGTGGTGATCAGAATGGTGAGCTGCCGCTGACTCTTGATGTTGCCCAGCATCTCCCATACCGCGACGCGTGATACAGGATCCAGTCCCGTAGTAGGTTCATCGAGGAAAAAGATCTTCGGATGATGCACCAGCCCACGCGCAATCTCCAGCCGCCGCCGCATGCCGCCGGAGAGCGTCTTGGTCTGCGCATCGCGCCACTTGGTCAGGTCCACCAACCCAAGCAAATCCTCGATCGAGCGCTTCCGCTCTTTCGCCGGCACGTCGTAGAGCTTGGCATAGATGTTCAGATTCTCTTCCACCGTAAGATCGAGGTCGCTGGTCAGGGCCTGGGGAATCACGCCAATCGTTCGCCGCACCGCATCCGGGTCCTTTGCAACGTCGTGTCCGGCAATGCGCGCCTTTCCTGAAGTGATTGGAATCAGCGTGGTCATCATGCGGATCAGAGTCGACTTCCCGGCGCCATTTGGCCCGAGCAGGCCGAAAATCTCACCTTCCTTCACGTTGAAAGAAACATCGTCGACCGCGGTGAAGTCGCCGTACTTCTTGACGATGTGCTCGACTTCGATGGCGAACGGCGTATCGGCACCAGGCGCAGGAGAGCTGTCGCCGTTCGGCTTGGAATTCATGTCGGCCATCATTGCCGCCCCGCGGCCGCGCTCTGCGGAGTGCTGCCCTTCAACTGCTCAGGAGAAACCAGCACTTCCGCCGTCATCCCCGGCACAAACGCGCCTTTAGGATTGTCCAACCGAACTTTCAGAACGATGGTCCTGATATCCCGTTTGCGGCGGCTCACGTCGCGCTGCGTGGCGAACTCGCCTTCCACTCCCTTGAAAAATACTTTGCCGCTGAAAATCGTTCCGCCCGGCATCCGGACGCGCAGCACATCGCCGTAGCCGATGTGGTCCGCGTAAGTTTCCGGGATCGCGGCCCGCGCCCAGGTGTCAGCCAGGTCGACGATGGTCACAATGGGCGCGCCGATATTGACCACTTCTCCCTGCCGCGCCGCGCGCACCGAAACCGTGCCGGTCACAGGCGCATACACATTGGTGTAGCCCAGCCGCACCGCAGCTTGATTCTTCTGGGCAACCGCGTTCTTGAGGTCCGCCTCCGTCGCCTGCACTGTGCTCTTCGCCGCGTTGGCTTGCTGGGTGCGCGCAATGGCGGAATTCAAGTTCGCTTCCGCCGCCTTCACCAGATCCTGCTGCGCCTGCACCGTCGCCTGCGCCGCCCGCAGGTTAGTTTCGGCTTGCACGCGGTCTTGCTCTGACTGGACGCCGGCCTTGGCCAATTCGATCATGCGCCGGCTGTCGCTCTCGGTGCGATCAAGCGCAGCCTTCGCCTGCAGAAGCTGCGCCTTGGCCGAAGCAAGCATGGCCTGCGCATTGGCTACGTCGCTTGACGTGGAGCCTGAGGTGGATTTCTCGGTGTGTTGCATCTCGGAAACTTTATTCTGCAAGCTGGCGATGTTCGCGGCAGCCGCCGCCTCCTGCGTTTGCAACTCGGATGGGTCCAGCACGGCAATCAGGTCCCCGGCCTTCACCGGAGTGCCTTCATCCACCATCAGCTTTAGGATGCGGCCTTCCACCTGCGCGCTGACGATCACCTGGTTCGAGTCGACTGTGCCAATGAGCACCAGGTCTTTGGAATGGTCGACAGAAAAACCATAGTAAATTGCCGCGATCACGAAGATGATGCCAAGCAAAATAAAGAATTTGTTACGAGCACTCATTTGCGTACTCCTAATGTGCGAACTGCCGGGCCTGCGCTGGCGTGGGGATGAAACAGCGCCGCGGAGATAAAATCGAGGACCGCGGCCCGCCGTTCCGCGATCCTCTGCGGCGTCAGCGGATTGAAGCGCACGATCCGCTGCATCACCGGGGCGCTGCTGAAATAGAAAACGATCATGGCGACCATGGAAGGAACGAAGTGGGCCGGGTCGACTTGCCGGAACTCGCCGTCCGCAATTCCTTTCTGCAACAACTCGCCAACCCGCCGGTAGACCGGCTGGAAATAAGTCTTCACCAGCCGGTCGATGTGCTCCGAGTGGCCTTCGCGCGCCCGCATCATTTCCCGCTGCATCAGCTTGGGATAGATCTGGTTCGAAGCAATGAAGTCGAAATACGCTCCCACGTAGGCCATGATCTTCTCCCGCGGCGGCAGGTCGCTATCGAGCACCTGGAAGACATTTGCTTTCATGCCCGAAAATGCGTCGTCGAGCACCGCGCCGTAAAGCGTCTCTTTGTCCTTGAAGTAGTAATAAAGCAGGGCCTTGTTGACCCGCGCCTCGCGCGCGATGGCGTCGGTACGGGCGCCGGCAATGCCGAGTTCGGCGAACTCCTTCGCTGCCGCCTGCAGAATGGCCGCGCGGCTCTCCTCCGGCTGCCCGCGCGACCCCATGCGGGGCGGGTGTTGCCGAGGACGGAAGATCTGAGCCATGTCAGATTAACCAGTCTAATTAACCAGTTAGTTACATTGTATCACATGGCACCACATTTCAAAAAACGCTAAATCCGGTAAAAAGTTCGGCCCGCTAGCGATAGGGTTTCGCCACAAACTATTACAAACTTTTACCTCGAAATGTGCCTAAGATCACAACCTTTCCGCGGATTCTGAGATTAATCTAATGTTGAGATCGTATTTTTGTGGCGCGTTGTTTCCCTTGTTCGTAAATGTCATTCCCGTTGCGAGGTGCTCATGAAATCTGCAGCGTCATTTCTTCGAGTTGAACCTTACCTTCCTTTGCTCTTGGTCGTAATCATTGCCAGCGTTGCTACCGGTTGTGGAAGCGGCAGCGCGTCGAACACTATAACGCCGAAGTTAACCGGAAATACTGCAGTTACTGTCGTGTTAACCAGTACGGCCAACGGCCAACTCACCGAGTTTGATCAGGAGATTCAAAACCTCACGCTCACGAGCCAATCGGGAAAGACGGTCACGCTGCTTTCGACTCAGCAGCCGTCGGAGTTTTTGCACTTAAACGGCGGGATCGATCCTTTGATTACGACAACCATCCCGCAGGACATCTATACAGCCGCAACGGCGACGATTGGAGGCGCTCAGTTTACGTGCGTCACTCTGATCCCGGCGAGTGACCCGGATGGTCCGGCGCTCGGCACCAGTACCTACGCTTACGGCTACACTCCGGCGTCGCAGGTCACGGTCAACGTTGCCTCGCCGATCACGATTACCGGCCAGAGCATGGCGCTTTCCCTCGACCTGCTGGTGGCGCAGTCGGCTACCTATTCCAGTTGTTACCCTGCGGGAACTTATTCGATCACGCCGACCTTCAACCTCGTCCCGATGACCATTGCGTCTCCGGCGACTAATGCAGGGAATGGCGAGGCCGTGGGCATCGAAGGATCTATCGTTTCGCTCAACAGCGAGGGGAGCGGCTTTACGCTCTCAGTAGCCGAGGGACCGTTTGGCACCAGAACCATCCCGGTGACGGCCAATAGCGCGACCGTTTTTCAGGGAATCGGCAGCTTCTCTGCGCTCGCGCCGGGAATGTTTGTGGACATGGATGGAGGACTTCAGGCGGACGGCTCGCTGTTGGCGACACGAGTCGCCGTGGACGATCCATCGGCGCTCAACATTGTAAGCGGTCCGGTGCTGGTAGTGAGTTCCTCATTGCCGGTGGTCACAGTTTACGGCCGGCAGGAACAGGGACCTTTGCTCTCCCTGGGCCCGGGCGGGCAGAGCGGCTTATACGTGAGCACGCCGCTTTATGACTTCAGTAGTGCCGTCTTCCAGATCTCGGGCCAGGTGACGAACTTGCAGAGTCTTCCGTTCGTTGCGAGCTTTAGCGGTTCGAACATGGTGCCCGGGCAGAATGTCGACGTGACCTCACCGGCGCTTTCCTTGACGGGAGGAGTTTACACGCCGGCGAACACGGTTACGCTGATTCCACAAGCCCTGGATGCCCAGGTGCTTTCTTCTTCAACCGAGGGCGGCTTCACCGTCTACCAGGTTGAGCTCGCGTTTTATGACTTGTTCCCGGAGCTGGCGGTGCAACCGGGGCAGATTACGCTATTGACCAATCCAAGCATCGTCTACGTTTATGTCGACAGCCAGACCCAATTGCTCAATCAGCAGTCGCTCTCGGGCGGAGGAACATTTCGATTTTACGGACTGGTCTTCAACGACAACGGCACGCTGCGCATGGATTGCGCGCAGGTGAATGATGGTGCTGCGTTTGCACCGAATGTACCAGCCGCGCAGATCAATTCGTTGCAACGCGGTGTTGCGCAGCAGAGCCAGAAAGCCGTCCCGGGATCGTCGGGACAAAAGCTCACTGTGATCAAAGTGACGAACTGACCAATGCGCCTACCCCGCGCCGCCAGCGATTGACGGCACGAGAACAACCTCGTCACCATCGCTGAAGACGTGGCTCTCGCCGCCCAGGAAACGGATGTCTTCGTCATTCACGTAGATGTTAAGGAATCGGCGCACTTGCCCCTTCTCGTCGCGCAGGTGGGGCTTCAGTTCCGGAAACTTCTCATCGAGAACGGAGAACAGCTCTCCCAGGTTCGTGGCCGCGCACGCAATTGAGCCCACCCCCGCCGTGAGCCGCCGCAGTGCGGTCGGAATTTGCACGGTGATTGCCATCTGAATCCTCCGTTATGCTCCCACGGTCGCCGCCGTCTCCTTCGCGACTTCGACGCCGTCCAGCGTTTCGTGCAGATACTTCTCGAACTCAAGCAGCTTCGGCGCGATCGGTCGCTCGATTTCATAAACGCCGGCGAGCACATCGGTCGTCTTCAATCCGTTTCCGGTGATGCACAGCACCGTAGTTTCCTCGGGCAGAATGCGGTCCTGGCGGTAGAGCTTGCCCGCCGTGCCCACGGTCACGCCGCCCGCGGTTTCGGTGAAAATGCCTTCCGTTTCCGCCAGCACACGGATCGAATCGATCACTTCGGGATCGCTCACGTCCTCGCTCCATCCGCCGCTGTGCTTGATGGTCTTGATGGCATAATGCCCGTCGGCGGGATTGCCGATGGCGAGCGAACGCGCGATGGTTGCCGGTTTCTGCGGATCGATCTCCGCGCTGCCGGTCTTCACCGCCGTCGAGATCGGCGAGCAACCGGTAGCCTGCGCACCAAAGAACTTGACCGGCTTCTCCTCGACCAAGCCCAGCTTGATCAATTCATCGAACGCCTTCTTGATCTTGGTGATCAACGACCCGCCAGCCATGGGGACGACCACGTTGTCGGGCAGACGCCAGCCTAGTTGCTCGGCGATCTCGAAGCCCACGGTCTTCGATCCCTCTGCATAGTAGGGCCGCAGGTTCACGTTGACAAAGCCCCAGTGGCGCTCTTCGGCAATCTGCGAACACAGGCGGTTCACCTGGTCGTAGTTGCCCGCGATGCGCACTACGTTCGCGCCGAAGACTTGAGTGCCAAGAATCTTCGCAGGCTCGAGATCGGATGGAATGAAGATCCACGCCTTCAGACCTAGGCGAGCCGCATGCGCCGCCACGGCATTGGCCAGGTTTCCGGTGGAAGAACAAGCGACCGTATCGAATCCGAATGCCTGCGCCTGGGCGAGCGCCACCGCCACAACCCGGTCCTTGAAGCTCAGCGTAGGCAGGCAGACCGCGTCATTCTTGATGTAGAGATTCTTCGCGGCGGCTGCAGCATCGTTACTGCCAGCCAGCCTCGCCGCCAGGCGCGGCGCCTGAAACAGAGGCGTGAACCCGACCGGCAGCCGGGGCTCAAAGTCCGCGGGCAGCGGCAGCAGTTCGGCATAGCGCCACATGTTCTGGGGGCGCCGTGAAATTCGATCACGGCTGGTCCGTCTGCGGGTCAAGGGACCCCTCGCCAAGCAAGTACCGAATCCAATCGTAGTCGTAAGTGATTTCCAGAGGAGAGAAACACTCCTCGCAGATCGAGCGGGGCTGATTTCCCCAGCGCCGGCCACATTCCCGGCAGCGCAGTTCGTAATGAGGTTGACCGTCGTATTTCGGCATGGGGCTACTCGCTTTCCGTTCACAGAGCGAATAGCTGGGGACGAGCCGGAGAAAAGCGCCCTAAAATACAAAGGCCTCTTTTCCCCGGAAATTAGGAAAAGAGGTTATCGGAATGCAAATAGAAATAAACTTCGCATCCGAATCTCATGTTCCCCGTTTCCGGGCGGGAGTTGGCACCTGGCGGTCGGGATATATGATCCCGATCCGGTTGCCGTGGCGTCACAGGGCTCGTCCCTCAGCCACTCTGCATGAAATTCAGTCTGCCCCGAAAGGCAAACTTGTCCCCACAATGCTACACAGCCAATGGGAGTTCGTCAACGGCAAATTGATCTTGCGCAATCTGGTGAAAATGACCTATTCTCGGCGGTCGCGGAGCGCCATCTCTCTCGCCAATTCCGCAGGGGTCGTCCTCAGTCGCTGTACCAGCACCACCGCCAGCGAGCGGTAAAAGCGGGAGGCAAGTCTGGGAAAGGCCTCCATGACCTTGCGCAGTTCATGCGCATTTATCTCGTCGGCCTCCACCTCTTCTTCCTTCGCAATCACCGCTGCGGTAGCCTTGCCCTGGTCCAGAAACGCCATGTCGCCACAAATATCCCCCGGCCCTAGCGTGGCCACGATCGCCCTCGATGCTGTCCCGGCGACCTCGACAGAGGCTTCTCCCTGACGAATGATGTAGATGCAGTCCCCCCAAGCCCCCTGCCGGATGATCTCGTCTCCCAGTTTGAAGGTACGACGTACAGCTTTCGCTTGGACCAAGACCCAGTCGTCAGTGGTCAAGTACTGGAGGCGGTTACCAGTCACACCTATGACATCGGCAAATACGACCATCAACCGGGGAGTTAGTAAGGAAAATGCTAATGGAGAGCGCGCACGAAACGCCGTACTCGTCGGCCGAATTGTTAAGCAATTCTAACCGTCATGTTTTCGGCGCAGCGACCTGGTTTGACTCCGTCACTCCATAGTCATCCGACTTAGGGTCGCATGTACCAACTACTTATATGGAAAATCAAGTTAATAGACAGTGGCTGGATAACCATCTTTCCGATTGTCTATCGCGTAAATACTTTCTCTAACACGTATCTCACATGAAGTAACAAGATCCCTATCTACCTGCAAGGCTGATACTTCAACCCTGTAACGGTATCAACACGTAGTGACACTTCATCCCGAGGCGGTTTTGGTACTAGTGTGTCAGCCTTCCAGCCAAGTCTCCCTCCGCGCGCCGGGGTAACTGCTGGCATCCTCAGGAGGAAGTTCATGAATCGCTCAACATTGGCAACTGGAACCATTTCTCGTCAGGCCCTGCTGTGCGTAGCAAGTCTGCTGTGTCTCGCGAACGGGCTTTTCGCTCAGGACTTCAAGAAACAAGTGATCTACCAGATCGTGACTGATCGCTTCTACAACGGCGACACTACCAACGACAATCCGCCACAAAGCTCCGGGCTCTTCGATTCCACTCAAACCAACTGGCATCTCTACTGGGGTGGAGACCTCGCCGGCATTCAGCAGAAGTTAGGCTACTTACAAGGCCTTGGAGTCACCGCCATCTGGATCTCGCCCCCGGTCGACAATCTCAATCTCAACATTCCCGACAGCAATAACAATCCCACGGCCTCCTACCACGGATACGGCGCTCGGGATTTTATGCGAATTGAAGAACATTTCGGCGATGCCGCCAACGACTGGACTGCTTTTGATGATCTGGTCAGCGCGGCACACACCGACGGCATTAAAATCGTCGTAGATTTTGCTCCGAACCACACCAATCCAGATAATGCGGGTGAGTATGGCTCTCTTTACAACGATGGTACGTTCGTGGCAGCGTGCAACAACGACCCCAATGGAATCTTCCACCACAATCCGGACATTTCAAACTTTGATGATCGCTACCAGATCCAGTACTACACCCTCGAAGACCTTTGCGACCTTAACCAGGAAAATTCCACGGTAGACTCCTACCTGAAGACGGCGATTCAGCAGTTCCAGTCTCACGGTGTAGATGCCTTCCGCATCGACGCCGTAAAGCACGTAACCTGGGGCTGGGAATACAGCATGTCGAACACGGCCTTCACCCACGGCCCGAGCTTCTTCTTCGGGGAGTGGTATCAGAACTGGGGCGACGCTCTTTATCACGACTCCTATAAGTTCGCCAACAAGAGCGGTATCTCGGTCCTCGATTTCAACGTGAATCAGGCCGTGCGCGATGTCTTCGCCAGCAATAACAACTTCAGCGAACTCGATAACGTGTTGAGCACGGAGGATGCCAACTTCACCTGGCAGAACGACCTTGTCACTTTCGTGGACAGCCATGACGTACCACGCCTGCTCAGCGTCAATAACAACACCAACCGCCTGATCGAAGCGCAATCCTATGTACTGGCCGGCCGCGGCATCCCCGTCGTCTACTATGGAGACGAGCAGTACCTTCACAACGACACCAATGGC
This sequence comes from uncultured Acidobacteriaceae bacterium, assembly GCA_963842095.1. Lineage (GTDB taxonomy): Bacteria > Acidobacteriota > Terriglobia > Terriglobales > Acidobacteriaceae > Sulfotelmatobacter. Next base: position 820,033 of record CAWJEY010000013.1, on the reverse strand, counting down.
GGCGGCGACCCGTATAACCGCAATGCCATGACCTCGTGGAGCACTTCTACGACGCTCTATCAGGTGATCAAAAAACTTGCCGGGCTGCGCGGGGGCAGTAACGACGCTCTGGGTTATGGCTCCTACCTGCAGCGGTGGATCAACAATGACGTCTATATCTTTGAACGCCAGTTCTTCAACGATGTTGTCCTCGTTGCCATCAATAAGAACGACACCACCAGCTACCCCATCTCGGGGTTAGATACAGCTCTGCCCGCAGGAACTTATACCGATTATCTCGGCGGCCTGATGAGCGGACCTTCAATTACAGTTACTACCGGGTCCGGAGGAAACAACCCGGTCTCCAGTGTCACTATGCCCGCACATTCCGTTGCCGTCTGGCAATACACCAGCACTGCGAGTGCCCCTGAAGTCGGTTCCATCGGTCCGACCCTCGGCCAGCCCGGAGTCAAGGTGACCATTGCTGGAAAAGGCTTCGGCACCAGCACCGGCACTGTCCTGGTGGGCACCACCTCAGCCACCATCGATAGCTGGTCGAACACGTCGGTTACCTTCACAGTTCCAAACGTGACCAACGGCGTCTACAGCGTTACGCTCAAGAACTCCTCAGGAACGGCGGCCAACACCATTCAGTTCACCGTCCTTACCGCCCAACTGATTCCCGTAACCTTCACCGTTTCCAACGCCACTCCCACAAATACGGGTGACTATATATTCCTGACCGGCAGCACCATAGAACTGGGAGATTGGGGGACTACCTGGGATACAGCGATCGGACCTATGCTCGATCCTAACTACCCTGCCTGGTTCCTGAATGTATCTGTCCCAGCGGGAACACAGATTCAATTCAAATTCATCAAGATTGCTGCCAATGGGACTGTGACTTGGGAAAATGGTAGCAATCACACCTACACCGTGCCCAGCAGTGGCGAAGGATACGTCAATGTAAATTGGCAGTATTGATGCAGAAAACCTAAGAACAGGGCCGGCCAGGAAACCCGGCCCTGCTTCGCACAAAGAGGGTCCTCTACCTGCTGTATTGATTCCTCTTCTTGTCCTCGTGCCGCTCCAGTCCGAACTGGATCAGCCTGTCGATCAGGTCCGCATACTCCAGCCCCGATGCGGCCCAGAGCTTAGGATACATGCTGATGGCGGTGAATCCCGGCATGGTGTTGATCTCGTTCAAATAAATCTTTCGCGACTTCCCCGATCCGGGTTCCATCAGAAAATCCACACGTGCCAGGCCGGAGCAGTCGACTGCTTTGAAAGACCGTACAGCTAGCTCCTGAACCTTCTTGATTTCTGCCTTGGTGAGTTTCGCGGGAATGATCAACTCGGAACCTTCATCGAGATACTTGGCGTTGTAATCGTAGAACTCCTTGACCGGAACAATCTCACCGGGGACGGAGGCGACCGGCTCGTCGTTGCCCAGCACGGAGCACTCGATCTCGCGCGCTTTGTTTTTCTTCCCGCCCACGCCCTGCTCGATGACAATCTTGCGGTCGAATTTCGCCGCTTCTTCGATCGCCGGTTCAAGTTCTTTGCGATCGTGCGCCTTGCTGATCCCCACCGACGACCCCAGATTCGCGGGCTTCACAAAGACAGGATACTTCAGCTTGCTCTCCACGAACTTCTGAACCTTCTTCGGCTCCTTCTCCCAGGCGCCGCGCAGAATCGTAACGTGCTTCACGATGGGCAGTCCGGCGGCGATAAATAAGGACTTCATAATGTCCTTGTCCATGCCCGCGGCGGAGCCCAGCACTCCCGCACCCACATACGCGATGTCCGCCAGTTCGAGCAGACCCTGAATGGTTCCGTCTTCGCCAAACGTGCCATGCAGCACGGGGAAAATCACATCGACGTTGATGGCGCGGTCGCTGGCGCGCCGAGTAAGCGTCGCATCCGTCTGAAAAGGAACCAGCCCGCTCTGCCGGTGCACTGGCTCCGGCGGTACTACCACCGATTCTCCTCGAGCCAGCACCGCCGCAGCCTGAGTGGTCTCAGGATCGCCCGCACGCAGGTGACGCGGCTCGAGAATCAGCTTGCCCTGCAGCAGGTTCTCGGCGTCATCCGCAGTCAACCAACGGCCATCCTTGGTGATGCCGATGGGCACGACCTCGTACTTATCCTTATCAACAGCGTTGAGAACCGACGCAGCCGAGAGCAGCGAAACCTCATGCTCCCCGCTGCGCCCGCCAAAGAGAATGCCGACACGAAGCTTTTTCATAATCTTTTCAATCTGGACCCGATGCGGACGACGGTAATTGCGAACTCTGGCAGAGCCTGATTGCGGTCACTGCGGCTGCCCCAGAAAATCCAGCAGCGCACGATTGAATTCCTCCGGTTTTTCCAGCTGAGGTATGTGTCCGCACTCTCTGATGGCAACGAGCCTCGAACCGCTAATCCCAGCATGGAATCGCTCACCCATCGACAAGGGAAGCAGTGCGTCATTGGCTCCCCAAACCACAAGCGTAGGCGTGTGCACGGATGAGAGTTTGGTATCTTCACGCTGATCCGTGGTGACAATACCATCCATAAATCGCCGGATGGTATAGCCATCGTTGTCCTTCAAGTGTCTGGCGAACACGGCGGCAACAGCCAGATCCGTGACCATGGCCTGGTTGTAGAAAACTATCCCAAGAACTTTCTTCGTGTCATCGAGCGAAGCTGGGTTGAGATTGACGGTCGGCGGCGCCAACTCGAAGGAAAGTCCCCCGGCATCAACCAGTACAAGCTTCTCCACCATCTCCGGGTGCTGGAGCGCAAAAGCGAGAGCGATCCAGCCGCCGAGCGAATTGCCCACCAGCGTGGCCTTGGCGATCTTCTGCGACTGCATGAAGCCGTAAAGAAAGTCGACGAACGTTGCAATCCTGTAATCGATCAGAGGCTTGTCCGAATGCCCGAAACCGATCTGGTCGGGAGCGATGACGTGATAGTGGGCCGAAAGTGCCCCGATGTTCGCCACCCAGATGCCCGCATTTGCTCCCAGTCCGTGCAGCAAGATGACCGCCGAACCTTGCCCAGCTTCGTAGTAACGAATGCTCTGCCCGAAAACCGTCACCGTCTGCTCAGCGGGCATTTGCGGCATCTGAGCAGTGCCAACCGCGGCCAGCAGCGGCAGGATAATCAGCGGCAGAAGGGTTCGCGTGCGAAGTTTCATGATCGTTCCTCGTTCAATGCAAGGCCTACAGAATCTTCTTCCCGAACGCCGACAACGCCAACTCCACCGCCAGGTCCGCAGTCCGGTTGTGCTCGTCGATCACGGGATTCACTTCCACGATCTCGAAGCTCAACATGCGCCCATGATCCGCAATGATCTCCATCGCCAGGTGAGCTTCTCGATACGTAGCGCCGCCACGCACCGGAGTCCCTACACCCGGTGCGTCTTCCGGATCGATCCAGTCCATGTCGAGCGAAATGTGATAGCCGGCGGTCCCGCGTCCCGCCATGCGCAGGGCTTCTTCCATCACCGTACGCATGCCGCGCTCGTCGATGTCGCGCATCGTGAAGACGCCAATGCCGGCGCGGCGCACATTCTCTTTTTCGACAGCATCAATGTCGCGGACTCCCACCAGCACGCAATTCTCCGGCTTCACCTTAGGAGAAAAGTCGAAGATGTTCTGCAGTTCGGCCGGTCCCAGTCCCATCAGCGCGGCCAGCGGCATGCCGTGCACATTCCCGCTGGGGGAACTCTCGGGCGTATTAATGTCAGTGTGCGCGTCGATCCAGATGAGCCCGATCCGCTGGTCATGACGGCGATAGAACTCAGCCACGCCGGCCACTGTCCCCGCCGCCATCGAGTGATCCCCGCCGAGAGCGAGCGGAATTTTCCCTGCTTCCAGCGTCTTGATCACAAGCTCTGCGTGTTTGGTGCAGGTCGCCGTAATCTCTTTTAAATACTTGGCGTGCGGATCGCCCTCTTTTTTCTGTTCGGGGATGGCCACGGCAACGTTGCCGCCATCCTCAACTTGATGCCCAAGCGCTTCCAGACGCGCTTCGAGCCCCGCCACGCGGACGGCCGAAGGCCCCATGTCGACGCCCCGGCGCGACTGGCCCAGATCGAGCGGTACGCCAATCACACGGATCTTCTTGGGGGAAATGCTTGTCGTGCTTAAGTTCGTCATATGATTTTGCGATTGAGCGATTGGGTGATTTTGCGATTGAAAACCGACATTGGGAAACTTTGGTTCTTAAATCACTCAATGACTCAATCGCCCAATGACTCAATTCTTCACGGATAAAGCCTATGCAGCATCCGCGGGAACGGAATTGTTTCCCGGACATGCTCGAGCCCGCAGATCCAGGCCACCGCCCGCTCAATACCCATGCCGAAGCCGCCATGCGGCACGCTGCCGTACTTGCGCAAATCCAGATACCACTTGAACGCTTCTTCCGGCAAGCCGTGCTCATGGATGCGCTGCACCAACAACGCGTGCGACGCCATACGCTGCGATCCGCCAATGATTTCGCCGTAGCCTTCCGGCGCCAGCACATCCACGCACAACGCCAACTCGGGCCGTCGCGGATCGGGTTCCATGTAGAAAGCTTTGACCTTCGCGGGGTAGCGATGGACCATCACCGGTTTATCGAACTGGGCCGAGAGATAAGTCTCGTCAGGCGACCCCAGGTCGCCGCCCCACTCGAACTTCGCTTCCAGCACGCCCTTGGCGTGCCCTTCCTGCAAGTTCTTCACGGCATCGTCGTAACTGATTCGCGGAAAGGGCGCCTCGATCTTTTCCAGTTTGGAAAGGTCGCGGCCAATTGCCTGCAGGTCGACGCGGCGCCGCTCCAGGCAGCGCTTCACCATGAAGGTGATCAGGCTCTCCGCCAAATCCATCAGGTCGTCGAGTTCGCCATATGCAATTTCGGGCTCCACCATCCAAAACTCGGTGAGGTGACGCCGCGTCTTCGACTTCTCCGCCCGAAATGTCGGGCCGAACGAATACACCTTTCCCAGCGCCATCGCCGTGGCTTCGATGTAAAGCTGGCCGGACTGCGTGAGGTAGGCTTGCTCGTCGAAATAATCGACGGGGAAAAGAGTGCTGGTGCCTTCGCAAGCCGCCGGAGTGAGAATCGGCGGATCGGTGAGCGTGAATCCGCGCTCGTCGAGGAAATCGCGCACCGCTTTAATGATCTCCGCGCGCACCCGCAGAATCGACGCCTGCCGTTGCGACCGCACCCAGAGATGCCGGTGCTCCATCAGGAACTCGGTGCCATGCTCTTTCGGTGTGATCGGATACGGATCAGACCCCGGCACGCGCTGTACGATTTGCACGTTTAAAACGTCAAGTTCGTAGCCGCCGGGCGCGCGCTTATCGGCGCGAACCTTGCCTTCGACGATCACGCTCGACTCCTGCGTCAGCGTCTTGATCGCGTCGAACACTTCCGGCGTGACGGCATTCTTCGGCACCACACCCTGGATCACACCCGAGCCATCGCGAAACTGCGGAAACAGCAGCTTCCCACTCTCGCGCAGGTTATAGAGCCAGCCGCGCAGCGTGACCGTCTGACCTTCATGCTTTCCGATTTCTGCGATGGTAGTTACAGGTGACAACATAATCGATTGAGTCATTGAATCATCGGATCATTGAATGATTTGCGTACTGTGTGGATTGTTTCAATGAGTCAATGACTCAATGATTCAATCGCTTAATTTCTATGCCGTTTCCAGCTTCTCAAACGTCTCCCCAAACTTCTCCAGCGGGTTCACCTTCTCGTCCTCCGCCAGTTCCAGCATCAAAGGCGGGGTTTGCGGGGCCGACCGCAGCAGTTCCATCGCTTCTTTCCAGTCGATTGTGCCTTGCCCCGGCCACAGGTGCGAGTCCTGGAGTTTGGCATTGTCGTGAACATGCGTTGAACGGACTAGTTTCCGTACGACCTCGAACGCCTCGCGCACCGAACTCATCATGTGGGCATGCCCGAAGTCGAAGCAAATCCCCACGTCGTCAAAATGCGCGGTGTGAATCATTTCCACCAGCCGGTCCGGCGTGGAAAGCTCGTTGGGAATATTTTCCAGCAGCAGGCGCACACCCAGCGGCTTGGCAAACGCGCGCAAGTGCTCGATCGAGGTCATCGCCGATTCGAACTTCTTCTCGCTGAAACTCTCGTTGGGCAGTCCCAGATGCTGCACCAGAAAACGAAATGGAATCTGTTCCGCGATCTCCAGCGCCCGCTTCACCTCATCCATCGCGTCCACCAGCCCGGCGCGATCCGTGGATGCCAGGTTGATCGGCGGTGCTCCCGCCCGGCCCCATTCGTAGTCGGCGTAGAGCGGCGAGTGCACGGAATTCAGAGGAACTCCGCTGCCGCGAAACCATTCGGCAATCTCTTTCACGTGGGCCTTGCGGTTGGCATAGTCGAGGTGCTGCCGTGCCGCGAAAATCTCAATCGCCTGCACTCCACTGCGAGCCAGACCATCCAGGATTCCCGGATGCAGCCGTTCCTTCACGTACAAATAAGTTGATACCGCTTTCAACATGCCCGATCCTTGATAAGAAATTGTTGATTGATGATTGCTGATTGTTGATTAGAAACCCAAAACTCAAGGCTGTTGGATTTTCAATCGACAATCATCAATCAGCAATGCCTTCAGTAGCCTACCGCTTTTCCGCTGTTCCGGCCATCGCTGGCGCCGAGCCGGTCGCCGGTCTTCGCGTCGATCGCGATGCACTCCGCATCGCTCCAGTAGGGAGATACATCCGCTCCATCGTGCAACCCGAACTCCACGTTGTATCCCATTTTCTGCAGCGCTTGCACGGTATCGAGCGAGAACCATCGCTCGACATTCAATACGTCCGGCATCCACTGGTTGTGAAAGCGGGGAGCATTCACTGCTTCCTGGATATTCATCCCGTAATCCACGACTCCCATCAGAACATTGGCCACGGTCGTAATGATTTTCGAACTGCCGGGAGAGCCCAGCACCAGAAATGTTTTTCCATCACGCACCACGATCGTCGGAGTCATCGACGACAGCGGACGCTTCCCCGGCCCAACGGCATTCGCCGCTCCCTGAATCAGACCGTCAGAGTTCGGTACGCCCGGTTTGGCCGAGAAATCGTCCATCTCGTCGTTCATCAGAAAGCCCAGACCCTCGGCCGTCACCCGCGATCCGAACCAGTCATTGATGGTGGTCGTGACCGAGACGGCGTTTCCCTCCGCATCCACCACCGAATAATGCGTGGTGTGCGGCGACTCGCGATTCGCTGCCGGTTGGGGATGGGCGGCCGCGTATTGATCAAGGTCATTGAAAATCGCGGGCCGCTTCAACTCATTGCTGGCAGTAGCGTGGGTTGCAGCAATCGAATCCCGCCAGGCGGCGCCATATTTCTTATCGATGAGCTGCGCCACGGGAATCGCGGAGAAATCCGGATCTCCCATGAATTCCGCGCGGTCGAAAAACGCCCGGCGAAACGCCTCGGTCGTGTAATGAATCGACTGTGCCGACCGGTTCCCCAGCTTGGCGAGATCATAGCCTTCCAGAATGTTCAGCGCTTCAATCAGAACCGTCCCGCCCGAAGACGGCGGCGGCGCGCTGATGATTTCGTACCCGCGATAGGTCCCCCGAACCGGTTCCCGTTCTTTCACTTCGTAGTGTGCCAGATCTTCGGCGGTGATCAGGCCTCCGCCCTTGTGCATCGCTGCCGCCAGTTCCCGAGCCAGAGCGCCGTGATAAAAGTCATCGGGCTTGGCGGCAATCCGCTCCAGCGTCCGCGCTAAGTCGGGTTGGCGGAAAATCTCCCCGGGCTGGTAGTAGTTGCCGTCACGTTGAAAGATTCGCCTTGACTCGGGAAACTCGCTCAGATGCTTATCGTGGAAATCCGCAGCTTCTCCCCAGCTCAGGGCGTAGCCCTCGCGCGCCAGCCGGATCGCAGGCGCCATCACCTGCTTCAAAGTCAGCTTGCCGTATTTCTGCTCGGCATAAACCATGCCCGCCACCGATCCCGGCACGCCGATCGACTTGTAGCCAATTTCGGTGGCGCCTTCGATCACATTGCCCTGCGCGTCCAGGTACATATCGGCCTTCGCCGCCGCCGGAGCCTTTTCCCGGTAATCGATGAAATGCGCCTTGCCATCCGCCATGCGGATCAGCATGAATCCGCCGCCGCCCAGATTTCCCGCCGGCGGATGCACTACCGCCAGAGCGAACCCGGTTGTCACTGCGGCATCCACGGCGTTACCGCCAGCCTGCATCGTCTCGACCCCGGCACGCGAGGCCAACTCGTGGGCGCTGACCACAATGCCGTGCTTTGCATGCACCGGCTCGGTGGAAGCGGCAACGAAGGTCGTGCCGCAGATCGCCACAGCCGCCATCAGCAGCAAAATCAATGATTTGTGCTGGGATCGCATGAAATGTCGAGAGTGTCCAGGATTGGGCAGCCTCTTGAGGCTAGCCGACGGCGGCAATCAGAGTCAAATCACGGATTGTGTGGACGGACGCCTTCGTCCGCCAACTCTACCCACGAAGCAGAATCTCAAGCCCTTTTCGCCTTCTTCGAATGTGCGCGCTTCGAAACAGCCCTCTTTTTCCCGGCCTTTCTTGCGGGAGTCTTCGCCGCCACCATCTCATACGATTGCCGGATCAACTCCTGCAACTCGGCCCAAGGCGCTGCATCCAGACGGTCGAGCATCACCCACTTGTAGCGCCCCACATACGGCGCGGGGTGAATGTCCTCGCGCTCGATCAGCTCGGCAAAAGTCTCGGGCGCGCACTTGAAACAAAGCCGCGGAGTATCCAGGCTGACGATCGTGAAGATCTTTCCCCCGACCTTGAAGCAGAGATCGTCGCCCCATTGCATATTCTCGGTAGCTCGGGGAAAGGACAGGCAATACTCGCGGATGGAATCTACATTCATGCATTGGCTGAAAGCTGAAGCTGAAAGCTGAGAGCTGAAAGCTGATAGCTGGCTCCTCACACCTGTTCCCGAGCCTCGCCCAGCGCCACGCTCACATCCAGCTTTTTCTTGTTGCGGTAGATCGTCACCTTCACCGTATCTCCGGCGCGGTGGTTGTTCATCATGTGCGCGAGGTCCTGCTCGTCCTCAACTTTTTCGCCGTCGATGGCGACAATCAGGTCGCCTCCCAGCATGATCGGAATGTTGCCCAGATAGGCGCGCTCGGTGCCGCCGTGCAGTCCGGCCTGGTCCGCCGAACCGCCGGGAGTGACTTGCACGATCAGCAAACCGTAATCCGCAGGCAAGCTCATTTCCTCGGCCAGTTCGGCGCTGATCGGAATGGTGCGCACGCCCAGAGCCGGACGCCGCACCCGGCCAAGCGTCATCAGGTCGTTGAGCACGGCCTTCGCGGTATTGATGGGAATGGCGAAGCCAATTCCGGCATTCTGACCAACGCTCGAAAGAATCATGGTGTTGATGCCAATCACTTCCCCGTGCCAGTTCATCAGCGGCCCGCCCGAGTTGCCGGGATTGATCGCGGCGTCGGTCTGAATCGCTTCGTCAATCGTCGCGCCATTGGGCTCGCGCACCGGCCGGATCGAACTCACAATGCCGCGCGTCATCGTCCCGGCCAGCCCGAAGGGGTTGCCAATGGCGTAAACTTTCTGCCCCACCTGCAAGTTGCGCGAGTCGCCAAGCACCGCGGGAACCAGGTCAGTCGCGCCTTTGATCTGGATCACCGCCAGATCGTGCGCCGGATCCGTGCCCACCACCGTCGCCTTGTACTTCTTGCGGTTGTGCATGGTCACTTCCACCTGGCGCGCGTCGGCGATGACGTGGTAGTTGGTCAGGATGTGGCCTTCCTTGTCGATCACAAAGCCCGAGCCCTGCCCTTCCTGCGGCACCATGCCATAGAAGAAGTCGAACGACATGGCGCGCGACGTGACGTTCACCACCGACGGAATATTCTTGCGATAGACCAGAATATTGTTCTGCTCCTCGCTGTCGAGACCCTCGGGCCCGGAGGCTTCCGTAATCTCGACCTGTGCCGGATGACTGAGCCAGCCCACTGGATTCGCCCCGGCCGACTTCGCATTCGAACGCCAGGTAGTGAAGTAGAAAAACGCGCCAGCGATGGCCAGCGCCAGGATTGCAGGTCGTATGAGTTTCATAAGTTCAAACCTTCGGGGCCGCGAACTGGATCTGAGAAAGGTCCACATTTGATACTACGTTTGATTCTAAACAATGTTCCGCTTTGAGGCACGCGTTTGAAAAGTCTGTCATCCTGAGCGGAATTTGTCGCGCGCGAAGCGCGGGACAAATGGAGTCGAAGGATCCCTGCTGCGCTGGCAGCACCCGAGTGCGCGAAGGCATTCTCACGGCGGTGCCGAGTGCTCCGGCGAGAGGGACGAAGATGCAGAACGAACCACCCGACCCCAGCCCCGTAGGGGCGGCATACAATAGCCCTGGACGTAAGTCCGGGGTAAGGTCGATAAAAGGGAACCGAGTCCCGGAGACCAACTACCAAATCCCTTAGGCACTGCCTTCGGCTAAAATGGCGCGGCAGTGAAAGATCCCTACGTGATCTAGGGTAAGATTGCTCATCGAAAAGCAATGAACGCAAAACTCACGCCTCACAAGCCAGCGCTCACGGTTGCAGCCCTGAAACAAGAAACAAAGAAGTTCATCGCCGCGTTCTCAAAAGAACATCCTGAACTCTTCGGCATCACCGATGGGAAAGCTGTCGGTACTTACGTTGAGGAAAAATTCAACGTCTACCTGGGAGAACGCTACGAATATCAATCCGGCAATGCGGCTGTCGGTATCGACTTTCCGGCCCTGGAAGTTGATGTTAAAGCTACTTCAATCCGTCAACCCCAGTCTTCTTGCCCATTTAGATCCGCGGAGCAGAAGGTGTACGGCTTGGGCTACAACCTTCTGGTGTTCGTGTATGAAAAGAGCGACGATGGACAGCGAAAGACGGCAGTTCTAGACTTCAAGAACGTCGTGTTCGTGAGAGCCGACAAAACGGCAGACTTTCAAACAACGAAGGGAATCCTTGGCATTCTGGAGCGTGACGGAAACTCCGAGGGACATAGTTGCATTCCTTGAAGAACGAAACTTATTCCTGGATGAAGTTGGCCGCCTGCATCTCGCTGAGAAAATTATGCACCAAAGGCCGTGTTTGGGATACCTCACGATCTCAAACGCTCTACAATGGAGATTGCAATACGGTCGCGTGATCAAACTATCGTGCGACGGCAAGACTGACGGCGTGGAGAACATACTTGCGTGAGTTCGGTGACTTTCAAACACCACTCGATTTGGTGAGAAGCGTTTTACGGGTTGTTTATAGAGGAGGAAGCACGTGGTCGCGAGCTCTCGAGCCCACGTGCGGAGTGGGCAACTTCATCACAGGACTTCGTTCCCTCGCCGCTCCTCCACTCGAGATACAGGGAATCGAAGTTCAAGCCAGACACGCCCTTCGCACCACCCTTGAAGCTGAAAAATCGGGCGAGGCGACGGCGATTCGTATTAAGCAAGCCGATATCTTCAAGCTCAATTTGGCTGAACTGGCATGGGCGCAGACGGGCCCCTTATTGGTGGTCGGGAATCCGCCGTGGGTCACAAATGCGGAACTTGGTGGCCTCGACAGTGAGAACCTGCCGACCAAATCCAACTTCAAGGCACGAAGCGGTTTCGGCGCTAAGACCGGCGAGTCTAACTTTGACATTGCGGAATTCATCTGGATAAAGCTCATCAAGGAGTTGGCCTGGTCTCGTCCCACGATCGCTTTGCTGTGCAAGACAGGGGTAGCACGCAACGTGCTGGCTTATGCCGAGAGAGCGGCATTGCCGATTTCTTCTGCCGAAATCTACCTCATCGATGCCAAGAAATGGTTCGACGCTGCTGTCGACGCTTGTTTATTCAGGGTAGATGTAGGGTTCGGCGAAACGAACTACAGCGCCAGCCTATATGCAGACCTCGACGCAGAGACTCCACAATCCGTCCTTGCGATGGCCAACGGCTCGATAGTTTCGGACTATGCCGCCTATGAGGAATATAGTTTCTTGGAAGGCGAGAGCCCTGTTGTTTGGCGGCAAGGCATTAAGCACGATGCAGCGTCGATCATGGAGTTGACCTTAGAAAGCGGAACACTAAGGAATCGACTGGGAGAGGCGGTTTCTGTCGAGTCTGAACACGTCTACCCGCTACTGAAAAGTTCTGACCTCAACGGCGACGACAACCCTAACCCGCGGTGCCGGGTTCTAGTGACCCAGAAGGAACTGGGGGCGGGCACGACAGATCTGAACCAACGGGCTCCCCACCTCTGGAAATATCTAAGCTCGCATGAGGACGTTTTCCTCGCGCGAAAATCCTCGATCTATGAAGGCCGTGCGCCCTTTTCCATGTTTGGCATTGGCGACTACTCGTTTACAGATTACAAAGTTGCCGTTTCCGGCATGTACAAGACGATTCGCTTTCGTGTAGTCGGTCCTCATGAAGGGAAGCCGGTGTTGTTTGACGACACCTGCTATCTAGCTCCGTGTTCATCAGCCGAACAGGCCTGTATTCTAGCGGCATTATTGAATGATCCGACCTGCCTCTCGTTCTTGAATTCATTGATCTTCTTGGACTCTAAGAGGCCGATCACAAAGAAGGTGCTACAACGGCTCGACCTAGCTGCTCTCCTGTCAAGAATTGATCGGCGCGTCCTCATCCGAGAGACGAACGAAAGGTTAGCGATTCTTGGGCTGGCCGCCATTGGCGAGGAGGTTGTAGATACCTTCGGATGGCCCGGCAGCGAGCCTGACCGTCAGCTCCTAATTCCCGGAATGACCTGATTTCAAATCGCATCCGCGGATGCATGCACGCTCCCTCCGCTGCGTCGTCCAACGAGAGAAAGCCGAGGTCGGCGCCGTATTCCCCCAGTTTCTCGTGAGAGTAGATGCCGCTTCCTAAACTCTCTGATTCAACAGCCGCTCGACGCGCTCCGGCTCGCACGCAATGATCCTCAAGTAAGCTTGGGTCGGCCGGTCCGGTTGTGCGCGGCCTTGCTCCCAGTCCCGAAGCGTCCCCAGGGGGATGTGATAGCGGATGGCGAATTCCTCCTGCGTTAACGCCAAAGCACGGCGAATGATCTTCGCCTGCGAGGTTCGCTTAAAAGATCGCTTCATCCGCTTAAGATCGCCGGCAGTCAGCGGCTGCGCGTGTCGGTCGGCACGGGCGGCCGCCTCGACCGCCGCGGGTGTCATGGGCCTAAGCGTTTTGCTGGAAGTAGTCGTCTTGCTCATCCATTCCTCAGGCGCGCGAAAACGGATTTATTACTCGAACGGTATATCCACTTCGGCGTAGCTGCCACGAGGAGTTTGGTTTACAACCAAGGCGATCCGATCAAGGTGCAAACGCACAATCCGCCAAGTCGAGTTTCCAAGCACGACAATGGCAATCTTCCGCGCCGTCAGGTTTTGCTGATACCGAATGTTTTTGTCCGTTGTGAGCAGGAGATCGAACCCTTCTGCTTCAGCGGCCGCAATTAGTTCGCCATTAGAAACTTTCTCCCAGCCGCGATCAATCGCTTCTGTGACTTCGTGCCCGGAAAGTGCTCTGGCAATGCCCCCGGGCGTGCCGTGATCAAAGAGGATGCGCATTGTTCGCGGCAGGCGAACCGGCAGGAACTCGTGGGGTGTCCAGACTGCGGGCGGCGAATTCCAGCACGGCCTGAATCTGCTCTCGGGTTACGTGGAACTGTTCGATGATTTCATCAATGCTCGAACCCGCCTCTAGATTTTCAAACACGGTCGAAACCGGCATACGCGTCCCCCGGAACACCCAGGCGCCACTCCGTTTGCCGGGGATGCTTTCAACCGCGGGGCATTGTGACCAATCTAGAGTTGCCATGAACCGGTCTCCTTACGATTCAAGAATAAACCCGAATGACCGTCCAGTCCGAAAAATCATCGCTAGTGCAGTCCGACAGTACGTTTTTCCACAGCCCCATTGTGACATCTGACCTTGCGCCTCGCATCAAGCCTGCGCGATCATCATCGAGGCCGTGACGGTGCGCAGCTTTCACATCGTCCCGTTTTGGGCCTTCGTTATCAGGATTTCGCCCTCTAAGTTCTTTGACATCAAGATTTTGCCCGTAACTGAGTGAGCCCCATAGATCAAATTCGATTTTGGCGCTAAATCTATGATTCCAATATACCGGGGGGAGGGGGGTATACCTCGAGGGGGTACAGACCGGGCGCATCCCTGACAGCGTCGCAAGATTTATTTTCACGGAGAAATCCACAGCCGGCGTGACCAGCCCTGAGTCAGAATCCAAGCACTCCGATGCGACATCAAAAGACCTCATCCCACGAGGCCATTATGTCCATCCGACCGGTAAAGCAGGTCATCAAATCGAAGCCAACGCTCGAAGGCGCAGGCGTGCATTTGCGGCGCGCGTTCGGCTTCGGAAACACCAAGGAGACTGATCCGTTTCTTCTGCTCGACGACTTCCGCAACGATGTTCCCGAGGATTATCTGGCGGGGTTTCCGTGGCATCCGCATCGCGGGATTGAGACCATCACGTATGTGCTGGCGGGAACGGTGGAGCACGGCGACAGCATGGGAAACCGCGGCGCCATCGCCGCCGGCGATGTGCAGTGGATGACAGCGGGCAGCGGCATTATCCATCGGGAGATGCCGAAGGGCGATCCGTCGGGACGGATGCATGGTTTTCAGTTGTGGGCGAATTTACCCGCCTCACTCAAGATGACCGACCCACGCTACCAGGAAGTGAAGGCGTTGGATATTCCAGAAATAAAAGATGACGACGGCACTCACGTGCGCGTGGTCTGCGGAAGCTTTTGGGGAAAGAAAGGCCCGGTGGATGGAATCGCGGCCGATCCGATTTACCTGGATGTGTCGGTGGCTGCGGGTAAGACGAAGACGCTGCCGGTGGAGACGACCCGGCATGCTTTCGCTTACGTTTTCGGCGGAGCGGGAAAGTTTTGTAACGCGTCCGGGCCGTTGACCGTGCCGACTGAAGCGGTGAAGTGGTTGGACACGGCGCCGCCGGTCGAGGCGGACAATCGCTCACTGATTCTTTTTGATCGCGGCGACGAAGTGACGGTGAAGGCCGGGGAAGATGGAATAAGGTTCCTGCTGGTTTCGGGAAAGCCTTTGGAGGAACCAGTGGCTTGGTATGGGCCGATTGTGATGAACACGCAGGCACAGTTGCAGCAGGCGTTTCAGGAACTTCAGGAGGGGAAGTTTCTGAAGAAGTAAGTTTCTCAAGAAGTGCTGAGTTCGCGCGCCAACTCTTAATGCCTGGTCGTGGCCTCGCCAAGCAGCTTTTCCCACACGTGGCGCACTTGCTCTCGCGTTTGATCGAGCGAGCCGGCGTTATCGATTACGTAGTCGGCGGCTTTGGCTTTTTCTGCTTCTGGCAGTTGCGCCGCCATGCGGCGCTCGACTTCTTTGCGGGCAGCGTCGAGCGTCAACTTCTGGCGGACCCGCGAAGCGGGCAATGCGCTGCTCATCGTTGCAAGTGACCACGATCAGGCGATCGAAACGTTTGGCCGCGCCCGCTTCGAGGATTAACGCAGCTTCCACAATGGCGATGGCATGCGGATCCTGGCGTCCCATTTCTTCCATCCATTCATCCTGACTGCGGATCACGGCGGGATGCACGATGCGGTTCAACTCCTGAATGCGCGATGCAGCTGGCGCCGCGGCTGAGCCAAAAGCAGCCTCCGCCAGCTTGGCGCGGTTCACGCTGAGGTCGGGATTGAGAATGCCTCCGCCGAAATGGCGCACCACTTCGTTGTAGACGGGCTGGCCGGGCAGCATCAGTTGGTGGGCAATGCGGTCGGCCTGCACCAGATGTGCGCCGAGAGCGACCAGCATCTCTCCAACCACCGATTTGCCGGAGGCGATGCCGCCGGTGAGGCCGACTCTTAGCATAAGCAGTGGCCAGTGGTCAGTGGCCGGTGGTCAGTAAGTCGCAATTCGCAGATCATAAGGTTCGTGTGAGGACTCTTTCGAGCTTTCATCGAGACGCCTATCACTGGCCACTGGCCATTGCCCACTGGCCGCTGCCTCTCCGCATCTTCGCGGCTTTCACGGTGTTATACATCAGCATGGCGATGGTCAGGGGGCCGACGCCGCCGGGAACCGGGGTCAGCGCGCCCGCGACTTCGGCGACTTCCGGATGAACATCGCCGATCAGCGTGGATCCCTTGGTGCGGAAATTTTCCTCGCGCTTGGCGTTGCCCGCCCAGCCGCTGGCCAACCCGCCGCCGAACAGCCGCTGGAATTCCGCGGGATCCGTCACCTGGTTCATGCCAACATCAATCACGGTTGCGCCGGACTTCACGAAATCGCGGGTGATCATGCCCGCGCGGCCGATCGCGGCCACAAGAATGTCGGCGCGGCGGCAGACTCCCCACAGGTCACGGGTTTTCGAATGACAGACGGTGACCGTAGCGTTGGCGTTGAGCAGCAGCATAGCGGTGGGTTTGCCGACGATGTCGCTGCGGCCGACGACGACGGCTTCCTGGCCGGCGATGGGGATGTGGCTGCGCCTGAGAATTTCGATAACTCCGGCGGGCGTGCATGGGACCAGGCCGGGGCGCTGGGTCGAGAGGAATCCGACGTTGACGGGATGGAAGCCGTCGACATCTTTCGCGGGATCGACCGCCATCAATACTTTCTTCGAGTCTACTTGCGGAGGCAGGGGCAACTGGACCAGGATGCCGTCGATCGCATCGCGGTGGTTCAGGTCGTCGATCAAAGCGAGCAGTTCGGTGGTGGTCGCGGTTTCCGGCGGGGTGTGTTGCTCGCTATAGAGGCCAACTTCTTGGCAGGCCTTGACTTTGCCGCGCACGTAGATTTCCGACGCCGGGTTGTGGCCGACGAGGACGACGGCAAGGCCGGGGCGGACTCCGGCGGCAGCCATCGTCTTCACTTCCGCAGCCACTTCGCTGCGGATGTCGTGCGCGATCTTGGTGCCGTCGAGGATTCGGGCGGGCATTCGGGCTCCGGGCTTCGGCTTGCGGGCGTCGGCTAGGAAATCTTACACTGCTCGGGCCACGGAGAGCGCCGAGGTGTGGACGCCACGCTCCAGGGCCCGGCTCCCATCGTGGGAAAGACATTTAAGATAACGGGGTCTCTCCACGCCTCCGTGTCTACGTTGCGGGTCGATTTTGAGTACAATGCCCTTGTCATGATCGCCAAGGATTTGCTGGAAATTCTGGTCTGTCCGGCGTGCAAGCAGGCGCTTGAGTACCGGGAAAATCCCGAGAGCTTGAAGTGCGCGGGGTGCCACCGGGTGTATGCGGTGAAGGACGACATCCCCATCATGCTGGTGGACGAGGCAACCATCGAAAGCTAGCGTCGTCGATCGCCCAGCACTGATGGCGGTTTCTCGGTAGTCGAGGCTCCCGCGGAGGGATTCTTAGGTCTGGTCCCATAGTCTTCAGTTGTCACACTTCTGTCACAGTTCGTTTACAAACCTTGACACTCTCTAGTCCCAGGGGCACCCGGTTGCCGCTGCGTGTCCCAATCCGACACTCTGTGTCATCTTTTGGGACAGCGGGGTTACCAACGAGACCTAGGAGAAGCGCTGGCCTCCTGTTACGGTTGCCTGCAACTTCCGATATTCACAAGTGTTAATGGATCTAGAGCGGCCTGCTTTCCGTATATGAAACTAGAGGGCGGGCACGGCAACTAAATTGCATGCAACTTGCATGGCTGCCGATGAGTCTAATAGGCACAAAGGGGTTCAAGGTCGGAATCGGAGGTGATGACGGCCATGTTTGAAAAGATGAACGAACGAGCCAATAACGATAAAGACAGATTCACGGTAACCGAACTGGCGGCGTTGCGCAGCGACCTGCTGCAGGGCGGCATGATCGATTCTTACGAGGCCGCCGAATTACTGCAGGTGTTTCTGATGGGGCGCGGCTACGGGGTTTCGCCCAAGGCTGCTCTGGATGCAGCGGGCCGGGTGGAGATGGCGGGGTGCGCCCTGCCTGTGTTGCAGTACGAACTGGAGAACCTCGCGATGGTGATGTAAGAGTTACCGTGCGGCGTGGGCCGGTGACCCCGCGGCGCAAAATAGAAATGAGATTTCGCGAAAGTGAGATTTCAATTCTCAGGGGTGAGACAGAGGTTTTGACATTCTGGGCCGGCGGTCGAAACAAGATTGACCGGACCAGTTCCACGCAAAGAAAGCCGGGCCAACCAGCCCGGCTTTGTGGTGTTTGGATGTCTGCGAATTGGACTGCAGTTCCCTTGGAGTGTTCCTAAACGACGAGGAGCAAGCGTTTAGAGAAAACGCGACTGATCTCCGTGAGACGGTCGCGAAATGGACAGGTAAGGATCTATGAAAGCGAAGACATTTGATCGCAAGTTTGATGCTGGTGAGGACGTCGTAGAGCAACTCGATCTGAGCAAGGCGCGGCGTGTGGGTACCGACCCGAAGCGAGTGAACGTCGATTTCCCGGCGTGGATGGTGGATTCCCTGGACCGGGAAGCGCGCCGACTGGGCGTAACCCGACAGTCGCTTATTAAGCTGTGGCTGGCGGACAGGCTGGCACATCCAGTTTCCGCCGGGAAGAGTTAAGGGTCTCCGTTCGGATCGTACAACCCGCCGTTCCACGCAAAGAAAGCCGGGCCAACCAGCCCGGCTTTGTGGTGTTTGGGGAGGCTCAGCCAGGGCCAATGGGTGATATGGCGATTTTTCGCCAACCACTGGCCAGAGCTTCCTGCTGGCAGCGGTCCACTTTCTACGTGCGCGCCTTTTGGCCCAGTTTGGCTAGTCGCGCCTCAGGTGCTTCATCATCGTTCGCCGAATACCTCCTTTTGCTTCTCACAGGACAGAAACATGGGGAGTCTCGGAGGATGGTTCACGGTGTGGTCGTCGTTGGCGAATCGACTAAGGCTTTCCAGTTGCCACCGGATTGTTTACCCCAGACGACGACGTATTTGGCTTTGACGGTTTGCGGCTTGCCCTTTTTGTCGTTGAGGGTCATCTCGTATTCTCCGGTTTCGTAGGCGAGGTCCCCGGAGCGGGCGACTTCGACTTTGGAGGGCGCGAAGGTCAGGGCAAAGCCGGGAAGGCCCAGCATTCCGGCGCACAGTTTCTGCACGGCGTCTTTGCCGCTGGCAGCGGGCGCGTTGGGAGCGAACATCTCGGCTGTGTCGGCGTAGTACGAAGTGGCTTGGGCGAGATTCTTGGTGGCGATGGCCTTGACCCATTCGGCGTCGAGGGCGCGAATGGCAGCCTCGTCCGCAGCCCGGGTATCCGGAAGCGCGGCGGGCTGAGCGGACGGTTGCGAGGCAGTGTTGCAGGCGGCAAGAAGAACCAGAATCGAAAAAAGGAATACGGAAAGACGAAGGTGTGACATGAAGTGGCCTCCGGGCAGCCGTGCAATGTCTCTCGTGGCTGCCAACAAATGAAGAATATACGCCAGCGGACTCCTCATTGTATCGGCGGCACCGACGCGCATCGAGTATTGGTTTCCGCGTTCGACTCATTGACCCCGTGAATGAGTGAGACGGCGATTTTCGCCAATTTACCGCTCTAGCGGCAACAGGTATGTGGGATTGTTCTTAAATGAGCTACCAAAGACATGCTGATCTGCCTCGCGCATATCCCACACGATCACAGAAGTCGGCACGAGTCGGACTGTAACGTCATCCCATCCTGCAAACACTGGACCCACCTTCGGGTCTGCTAAGGCAGCTTCGCTTAGGTACTTGCGATGAATCTCCGTGTTGCATCTGTGAGATGGCTCACCGCTAAGTACCTGCGCACTGCCCGTGACGGTAACTCCGTAGGACGCGGCGGAGTCACGAGAGTCGACCATCAGAGACACTTCCCGATTTGCCTGAAGGTTTCGGGCTTTGCGGGTCCGCGAAGCAGTAGCAACATAAATGTCGGTGCCGTCGAACCAGAACCAGACAGCAACGATATGGATTGAACCGTTCGGGTTGTGTGTAGCAAACGACGCGATATATCGGCTTTCCAGCAACTGCTTGACTCTTGCATCCGACAACGAAGCCATCGGAGGATCTCCTTCGAGAGTTTAGTTTCCATTTGTGCGAACCGCATAAGCATACAGCTTAGCCGCCTTTTAGCAATGGGAGGTCTTGTCGTTAGGAGTCAATTGGCGAAGTCGGGCCATAACGCTCATCGAGAATTACGCCGCTCAATACCTGAACCTAATTCCAGTGATGCGAGTGCCACCAGATTTTCTGGATGTCGAATTCGACGCCGCGGCAGAGGTAGATGGGCTGGTTTTCTTCGCCCATGCCGAAGCGGTTGTAGTGGTCGAAGGGCTGGAATGAGGTGCAGTTGTCGCGGACGTCTTCGAGGCTCCACTGGATCACGATCAGGTTCTTGTAGACCTGCGGCGGCGGGCCCCAATACCAATGGTTCTGGTGGCGGGAGTAAGCGTGCGGTAGTCCGTATTGCGGGCCGAACTCGTTGATGGCGCCAGCTTCGCCGTAGTTGCCGGCCCAGATGCCGGTCTGGGCGCGCTCTTCGGGCGGCAGTGAGTTGTAGATGGCGGCGACTTCGCGGGCCATCTCGGGCCATCCAAACTGGTCGGCGATGGGCTGCGGCAGGAGCGACTCGTGTTTCACCTCGGCTTTGGCGGGCTTCAAGCCGAGTGCGTTTTGATAGGCGAGGAGACGCTCGGGGGGGAGCATCCAGGTCTCCATCGGGACGATGGGAAGAGCCGCGAGCACGATGATGGCGATGATGGCTGGTCGTGCCGTTGTTCTTACCAGGGTGCTGCGGTTTGCCAGTCGCTCTCCAGTCATCTGCTCGATCACGACAGCGCCGCCGGCGAAGAGCATGGGATACATGGGGAAGACGTAATAGTTCTTGGCGTGCGCGACTTCCATCAATACGAAGAAGACGACGAAAGTCCAGCCCAGTACGCGCCAGCGGCGGTCGCGCAGAAACCAGATCAGGCCCGCGAGCCAGACCGGCAACAGGATCGGATGCATGTCGAGGATTTGCTCCTTCACGAATGCGAGCGGGCCGAGGACGACGTTCTTGCCTTCACGGCGGACGTTGGCCAGGTCCTCGATAGTGGGGAAGTGATGGCGGATTTGCCAGATGAGGTTGGGGAGGAAGATCGCGAGGGCGATGGCGCCGGCGATCCAGATCCACTTGTGAGCGAACTCGCGGCGATGGTGCGTGAGAAGCAGGGCGACAGTGACGGCGAATCCAAAAGACAACGTGGAGTGCTTGTTCTCGAGGCCAAGCCCGGCGATCAGGCCGAACCATAGCCAGAGGCGGGAGTCGCCCGTGCGCAGGATGCGGGCGACGACCCAGATGCCGCCCATCCAAAACAGTGGCTCGACGGCGTTCATGGTCATGAGACTGTCGATACTCAGCACGGCGGGGCAGAGCAGAATCGCGATTCCGGTAAGAAACTGAGCATACCGTCCACCGCCCAGTTCGCGCGTGATGAAGATGGTGAGGGCGACGAGCGCCGTGCCCGCCAGTGCCGGAAGAATGCGCAGCGCCGCCAGCGAACCGCCCATCCACAGCGCGATCTTGGCGTAGACGGCGATGAGGGGGGCGGCATCAACGTAGCCCCAATCGAGATGGCGGGCCATGTCGAGGTAATAAAGCTCGTCGCGAAAGTAGCCGTAGTGGCTGACGCTGGTGAAGATGTGCAGGAGGAGTTTGACGGCGCAGAGGGCGACGAGGACGCCGATGGCAAGCCGGGGCAAGGATCCGGCCGGATCCGTTTGATCGTTGGGCGACGAGGCACTTGGTGAAAAGGGATAAGTTCGCGTTACAGACAAGGTCAGGCTCCTGTCGATCGGGTTAGACGAAAACGGCATATGCCCGTGATTTCTCTGTCTCTTGGCATCTTCGTCGGTTTGCATCACGGTCAGTTTGCATCACGGTCAGTTTGCATCACGGTCAGTTTGCATCATGAGTGTCCGAAAGCGAAGGTCCTTGGGATATGCGGGCTCGGAAGGGGGACAAATAGGACCTGCAGCGGATTCCATTCCTGTCAGGCCTCTAAAGCTTTTGCAGAATTTCGCTTTGCCGTCCCAGATAGCGACGCGTCCAGGTAAGGCCAGCACCTGATTTCAGGAGCACTTTGTATTCCCCGTGAAACCAGTTCTGCAGCTCGCGCACCGCGTCCAGGCGCACAATTGCGGAACGGTTGATGCGAACAAATTCCGCGCG
Organism: uncultured Acidobacteriaceae bacterium; assembly: GCA_963842095.1. Taxonomy (GTDB): domain Bacteria; phylum Acidobacteriota; class Terriglobia; order Terriglobales; family Acidobacteriaceae; genus Sulfotelmatobacter. The sequence goes on along the minus strand of CAWJEY010000013.1, from coordinate 797,926 downwards.
ATCAAGCCGGGCTTCGAGCGCGTCCAGGGTTCCGCGGATGGTGTAGGTCTTGCCGCCAGAGTGGACCAACAGGTAGTTGCGTTCGCTCTCGATCCAGTCAATCTCGCCGTGTGCCAAAAAGAACGTGCGCTCACCCTGCTGGACGGCGAGACGCGACGGGCCGCGGCGGTAGCGCTCCACATCGGCCAGGAGGCGGCGCAACGCGTCTTCGGACTTGGCCATGGAACGGTCGTAAGTGAGCGCGTGTTGCTTGGCGTCGTCGAGGACTTTCTGGAAGCGCGGCTGGTCGAACGGCTTCAGCAGATATCCAAACGCGTGCACATCGAAGGCCTGAATCGCGTATTGGTCAAAGGCAGTGACAAAGACGATCCTGGGCAGCGGTGGCTCCAGTTGCTTCACTACTTCGAACCCGTCGAAATCGGGCATCTGTACGTCAAGCAGAAGCAGGTCAGGGTGTGTGCGCCGAACTCCCGCCACGGCTTCGTGCCCGTTCGCCGCTTCGCCGACAACCTCAACCTCAGAATCGGCGGCCAGGAAACGCAGCAGCTTGCGGCGCGCGGGGGCTTCGTCGTCCACCACGAAAATGCGCAGGGAACTCATGCGTTCGCCACCTGCAGAGGTATGCGCACGGAGACGGTTAAGCCGCCGCCCGGAGGGCTATCGAAGCTCAGTTTGTGATGTTCGCCATAGAGCGCGGCTAGACGGTCGGCGGTATTGGTAAGTCCAATCCCTTTCTCGATAGTTGCAGTTTGCAGTCCCGGTCCGTTATCGCTGACGCGCAGCAGCAACTCACCGTCACTGCGGGCGGCATGGATGGTCACCTCCAGCGGAGTCTTGCCCGCGGCGTGGCGAATCGAGTTTTCCACCAGCGGTTGCAACAACAGTTGCGGAACGAGCATCTGCGCGACATCGGAATCGAAAGTCACCTCAACGCGCAGATCGTCGCCGAAGCGTTCCTGCATGATGCGCAGATACATTCGAACCGTCTCGATCTCCTCTTCGAGGACGACCTGTTGCGCATCCGGCCGTTGAAGAGTGCGCCGAAGCAGATCGCTCAGTTGTGCGAGCATAGAGTCGGCTCGTGAGATGTCCTCATACATCACCGCGGAGATGGTGTTGAGCGCATTGAAGAGAAAGTGCGGCTGAAGTTGGAGTTGCAGGTTCTGGAGCTGTGCCTGGGCCAGGCGGGCCTCAAGTTCTGCGGCCGCGAGCTGGCGATTGCGCAGCTCCCGGTAGTAATCGAAAAGATTGATGGCGCCGACGAAAACGGCGTAGATCACGACAAAGTTGGAGAATTCCATGGGGTACCGCCACCGCATCGCGCCGTAGTCGTAGGTTCCCATTCCGGCTAGCGGGAAGAGGAGGGCGCGCGAAGTGCCCATCAGCGTGGTGTGCGCAGCGGAGAGAAGGACCGCGACACCAAGATGGATCGGGACAATTCGCTGCCAGGGGTGCTCGCCAAAGCGGAACTTGCGGCTGACCCAGACAATGGCGGGAATCAGCACGACGGCAGAGAATACGCCAGTTCCTTCTTCCAATGCGCGATTAAGGAACGTTCCGGCGCGATCGCGTGCCAGATCATCGAGATAGAGATACCAGAATTTCAGCAGGCTCGCCGCCGACACGACCGCCGCAGAAACCAGCGAAACCCTGAGAGTGCTCGGCTGAGGCTGGGCGGAGGTATGCACACGATTAGGGTACAGCAGATGGTGAGTGGACTCACCCCAGGCTGGGACGACCGGGCCCGGGGCGGGGTCGAGGTGGACTGGCCACCAGTCAGATGGCGAGCCTATCTAGAATTCCAATGGGCGTGAAAAAGGAGAGAAAGATGGGCTTACTTCTTCTTCGCTGCTGCGGCCGCAGCGCGAGCGGCGCGCTCTTGCATTGCGAGCATTACTACCTGCATCATGTCGTCCTGGGGCGCGGGTTTGCCGGTCCAGATCTCGAACTGGCGGGCGGCCTGGTGGACGAACATTTCGATGCCGGGAATGATTTGCGCGCCGCGCTGTCTTGCGAGTTGCAGGAGGCGGGTTTCCGTGGGGTCGTAGATCATGTCAAAAACGTAGCGCGCGTTGATTTCTTTTTCCTGTAGTGGAGTCTCGCGAGAGTTGCCCATGCCGACCGGCGTGGCGTTAATGATCACATCGAAGGCGTATTTTTTGAGGTCCGCGCGTTTTATCGAGCGCGCGTGGGCACGGCGGGCGAGTTTCTGCGCCGGGGCGAGGCTGCGGTTCAGGATGAAGACTTCGGCTCCGCGTTCCCTGAGGCCGAAGACGGCGGCGCGGGCCGCGCCTCCGGCGCCGAGCACCAGAATCTTCGCATCCTGCAGAGTGCTCAGGCGGCGTTCGAGGGGGCGAACCACTCCCGAAGTATCGGTATTGAAGCCGTAAAGTTTGCCATCCTGGGCGCGGACCACGGTGTTGCAGGCGCCGATCTTCGTGGTGTGAGTGTCGGTGTTATCGAGATAGGGAAGGATGGCCTCCTTGTACGGCATGGTGATGCTGAGGCCGTGGATGGGAATCTGGCGCACGCAGTTCAGCAGGTCTTTGAGAGTCTTGGCGTGAAGGGCGAGGTAGACGGCGTTTACGTTTTCGCGGCGGAAGGCCGCATTCATAATGGCGGGAGAGAGCGAGTGCGCGACCGGATCGCCTGCGACGCCATAGACGCGGGTGGCGGCATCGACGGTTTCGATGCGGTAGACGCTGCGCAGTTCCTGCGCGGTGGCTTGGCCGGGAGCGGTTTCTTCTCCGGGACCAACGGCGGCGAAGGTGAAGACGCTTCCGGCGCGGACTCCGAGCACGCGGCTGATGATGCCTTGTTCGCCCATGCACAGGCCGACGGTGGACTGGTTGTCGGCTTCGCGCCCCAGGAACTGGATCATGGAAACGTTGTCGGAAAGCGTGGCAGCGGTGCTGACCACTTTGTAGAAGTCGGCAGGAAAGGCGCGCATCTTTTCGAGAGTCTCGTCGAGTTTCTTGGTTCCGCGGAAATCATGAAACGAAAGAACGAGAGCGGAGCGGGCCCGCAGTTTCTGAAGTTGCGCGGGCTTGCACTTCAGTGCGGTCTGGAGTTCGACGTCGACCAGTTGACAGCCGAGAGCCGAGGCCTTGGACAGGATGTCGAGTTGAGAGGCGATGGAGCCGCGGAACTTGCCTCCGCTGGCCAAGCGGCGGCAGGTGGCTATGATCACCGTGCCGGGATGAGTCTCGATGAAATGTTTGACCTTGGGAAAAGCCAGAGCAGGCTTTGAAATGTAGTCCAACCTGAACTCCAGGAAGGAGTTATCGCGAATCAGGCTTTCCGCCTTTTCGACCAGTTCGGCGGGATCGGACGAGGTGACGGCCACGCACACCCGCGGCAAGCGCAGAGGCAGAAGGCGGGGCGGGTAGGTTTTGGCAGCAGAAATCATCTTAAATCAACGGTTTGAATCAATGGTTTGTGTCATTAGGTTCGGCGCGAATCTTACAGGGGCTTAAATCCAGATGCAACAAAGTATTCACAAATCGCACGAAAAAACCTATTTCCACTAGCCGCCTGACACCCTCGTAACCTTGACCCCCCCCTACCCGCTTGTTACCGTCCTAATTGAAGCCTAGCTTCCCAGCATCTTGCAGGAGAGGGGGCTGCGTGTGTCTCTTCTCGGAGGTAACATGAAGAAAATAGGACTGTTAGTGTTATTGGTTGCGGTCGCAGCCGGGGCGCAATCGGCGGCCGATGGGACTCCGGCGGACTCCAACACCCCGCAGGGGACAATTTCGACGTCAGCCAACTTTCCCGTTCAGCGGGTGCAGATGCCCACTTACGCGGATGTGTACTGCGCTGGTTTCATCAACCGGCAATCCCTGCCCGACGCTAACTTTGTCGCTGGCGGGTTGCAGACTCCGTCCACCACGAAGTTCGTCAGGGGCGACATCGTTTATTTGCAAGGGTCCGGCTACAGCGCTGGGGCGGAGTACGAGATTGTGCGCGCCCTAAGAGACATCAACGAGTATGAGATGTTTCCGGGGCAGCGCAAGCTGCTCAAATCTACGGGACAGCCCTACGCGGAGGTTGGCCGCGTACGCGTGCTCGATACCCGCAGCAAGACGGCAGTGGCGCAGATTGAATATTCCTGTGACCCCATCAATCCGGGCGATACCGCGATTCCATTCGCCGAGAAGCCGATGGTGTCCTTTCACGCGCCGCTTCGGTTTGACCGCTTCCTGCCAACCGGCAGCAAGGTTTCCGGCCGCATCGTGATGGGCAGGGACTTTGACTCAGAACTGGGAACGGGGCAGAAGGTTTACTTCAATGTGGGATCGAACCAGGGCGTGAAGGTCGGCGACTATTTCCGCGCGGTGCGGAACTATGAGGCGGACCTGAACGATCCGGTGGATTCGCTCTCATTCAAGGCCGCGATCAGCGAAGACACGCAGATGAAGCAGCCGTCGGTGGATCCAGCCATGTTCACGAGATCGAACGGTCCGGTGATTCATGTGCGGGACTTGCCGCGCCGCGCGGTTGGGGAGATCGTCGTAATCGGGATCACGCCCACCACGGCCACTGGGATGATCGTGTTTGCCATGGAAGACGTGCATGCCGGCGACGGTGTGGAATTGGACGAACAGGCACAGTAAGCATAGTAACCTCAAGTTGAGAGACAGAGTCGAGCCGGGGACGGACCATTGTCTCCGGTTTTGTTTTCTCGCCCGAGCAAAGCCATTGGACAAAGTGCCGCAGTCGCGACACAATTGACGTACATGTCATCCCGAAGGCAAGCCAACCCCGCTAATGGCAGCTTGACTGCGACGTCAGCTGCGGTTGAACCGGTGGTGGTCGACGTTGAAGCGTGCCGAAGGCTTGCCAGACTAATCAGCGCCCAATCGATACCAGCCAGCCATGAGGACAGTTCGCTGCCGGGTTTTGCTCCGCAACAGGTCGGAAATTTCTATCTGCTGTTAGTCGCCCTTTGCCATCAAACTTCCCCGCGCGGCAAGCCCCCGCTTGAGGGAATCGTAGGGGAGCGGCGTTTGCGGGGGTGGGACTATCTCTCCGCCAAGCTCGAAGCGGCCGCGCGCGCTAATCCGGAAATGCTCTCTCCAGACACGTGGTCGCGCGTTACCTCCCACGACCTGCTGGAACTCTTTCACGATGAAAAACTCGGGGCCCGATTGACAGACCCGGAGGGCCGCAGCTTGCTTGTGCGCGACCTGGGCAGAAAGATGCAGCAGTGCTCATGGGAATGGGCGGATGAGTTTTACCGCGCCGCCGACGGCCGCATCGCGACCGGAAGCCGCAATCTTGTGGAATTGCTCGGCCAGTTTCGCGCCTACGAAGACCCCGTGCGCAAGAAGACCTTCTTCTACCTTGCATTGATGCAAAATGCAGGTCTGTGGGCCTTTCGCGATCCTGAAAAACTCGGCGCGCCGGTCGACTACCACGAGGTTCGAGGACACTTGCGGCTGGGCACAGTACAGATTGTCGATCCCGAACTGCGCCTCAAACTGCTTCAGGGCGAGGAAGTAACAGCAGAACAGGACATCAGCATTCGCCGTGCGGTGTTTGAAGCCCTGATGCTGGTCTCGGATCTGAGCGGGCTGCGAAATCCAAATCAACTGCACTACATGTTTTGGAATGTCTTCCGATCCTGTTGCACCAGAGAGACCCCGCACTGTGTTTCGTGCCCACCGGACTGTTCCCTGCCGGCGCGTTATGTGCCATTGGCGCTGTTCGCGTCTGGTCCGCGCCGATGTCCTTTTTCAGAAGTCTGCCAAAGCGCGGGGCTGCAGCCGAAATTGCTGGAACATAACCTCGACACGGACTATTATTAGGCCGCCCCTTTTAGTCTAGGTCGGAGTTTTTGTCATGAGTGACTCCCTGTCCGGGCCGAGTGATGCTCGCCCAGCACCCAGTGTGGCACATGAGGCTCCAGGCCAATCTCAGAAAAACGGGAAAAAAGACCCGAAACTCCGTCACGAATTCGTCGGCATGATGTTCGCAGTTGCAATCGGTGAGGTCGGTCTGCAGACAGCCACCCTGGTTCGCGCCGGCAACTGGGTTCATTTTCTTCCCGCATACAGCCACCTTCTCTTGGCGACAATGATAATTGCAACCAGCTGGGTCGGATGGACGCTCAGCCATTCGCGCGGCGGACAAAAGGACGTTGAGAGCATATTCGAGTGGGAATTCATGGTACTCCTTCTCGATGTGGCTCTAGTAATCATTTATTTCATTCTCGTTCGGTCGGTGGATATTGTCGGGGATGATCCGGTGCGCCTCAGCGCCTCTGCTCGCCCCGAGGTCTTCTGGATATTGATTATTTTTTGGATTTATTTCGTTTGGGACTTCCCGACGAAGTGGCCCCTCTCTAGGCCAGAGAATTTGGTCCGCGTTGTCGCGACCGGCACCTGTTTGGTTTTGGCCTATGTCGTTAGAAGCTTTGTTCAGGATGCAGATCCTCCGCACGTTCTCACTGCGGATCTTGCGCTTCTCTCGTTAGTGCTGCTCTTTCGGGCGCTGAAGGATCTCGCTTCCGCCTTTTATCCCGGAAAAACCCTTGCCCAGGATGAGCTACGCAGGAAAAAGAAACGGGCGATCTTTTGGAGCGCATTCTTCGCAGCTGGCGTTATCCTGGGCACGGTCTGGACCTGCTGCGGTCCGCTTCCGGAAGGCGTCGTAAGAGCAATTCAAACCACACCTTCGAACTAACAGTGCGGTCCCACGGGCGTGTAATCGGAGAGAGACATCACCGCTTCTCGCCGAACACTTCGGCGGTGAAGGCTTCGATGGTTGCGCCTTTCTGCCAGGCATCCGCGGGCAATCCGGCTTTGCGGCAGGTTTGCTCGAGAAAAGTTGTACGGTCCCAACCGCGCTCGACCGGGACTTGGGGCAGCAGCAGGCCGCGGCGCCCGTGCCAACTGATCACCAGACCGTGGCGTCCAACCTCGACTTCTTCGGACTGAATCGGCTGTGCGGGCGAGAGAATGCTTAGCTCAATTTCGAGATGAGGAGCTTCTTCGCGGGTAACGGGCGGAAAGCGGTTATCGTCGAAAGCGGCGGCGCGGGCGGTTTCCCCCACGGCGCGGTAAACCGAACAGTTGGCCAGCACATAGCCGACGCATCCCCGCAATTCTTTATCGTGTCGACCCTCTTCTGGCCGATCACGACGCAAATAGAGCGAAGTGAAAGCGCCGCGGAGTTCGGCAAGGTGAGGGGTGGGAGGATCCAGAGCGATCTCTTGATGCTCGAGGGCGGAAGAGATGGAATCATGCGCCAGGCGAAGCAGTTGGTGGCGTTCCTCGCTGGAGAACTCCTGGCCGAGAGCCAACGCAGAGAACGAATTATGTGGTAGGGGCGACATCGGCATCTGCCGGCCGGGGCGCCGGCTGCGGCTTGCGGCGACGGCTGAGAATGAAAGCGCGGCGGCGGCGGCGCTTGGAGACGCGCCGGTCGATCTTCGACCAGAATGCAGCGAAGTAGTCTACGCCGGAAACCAGCGAAACGCAGACCACGAACCAGATTGAGACTGAGGCGATCCAGTGCACCGGAAAGAAAAAGCTTCCGTAAACCGGCCATTCCTTCCAGCGGTGGTCGAGGATGACCGCGACCACGGAAACGATCTGCACCACCATCTTGAACTTGCCCAGTTCGCTGGCCTCGATGGTGAAACCCTCCGAAGCGGCGATGGAACGCAGGCCGCTCACCAGAAACTCGCGGCCAATAATGAGCACTGCGATCCAGGCCGGCACCAGGCTGGGATTGAACTGCACCAAGGTCACGAAGGCGGCGGCGATCAGGAGTTTGTCGGCCATGGGATCGAGCAGAATGCCCATGGTGGTGATCTGGCCGCGCTTGCGGGCCAGGTAGCCGTCAATGCCGTCGGTCATGGAAGCGGCGATGAATATTGCCGAAGCAAGTAACTCTTTGGCGCCGTGTTCGCTGCTGAAATGATTGGAAGACAAAATCCAGATCAGCAGAGGAATGCTGCAGATGCGGATCAGCGTGATGGAATTGGGCAGGTTCACTGCAGCTCAACTACTTTTCCAGACGGTTGCCGGAGACAGCTCGATTATCCTCCTCGATAAGAGGGAACGCAATCAGGGGAATGCACGGTTGGGACGTTGTGGTCCCGCGATGGTTTTCCGAGGGTCGATCCGACGCCCGATCCGGCGCCCCGACTATTTTGGCGCCGGAGTCATGGCGCTGGGCTTCGGCTGTCTGGCGATGATCTGATCTTTGATCTTGTCGTAGGTGGCCTGGGAAATGATCTTTCTATGAACCAGATCGAGCTTGGTGCGGTAGGGACGGCCATCGACGATTTTCTGCGCATGGGCATCGTCGATGCCGGACAGGGCCTTGAGTTGGTCTTTGGTCGCAGTGTTGAGGTCGAGCTTGTCGGCGGCAGCGGCAGACGGTTGTGCCGCATTCATCTCGGGAACGCTGTCGGGCTCCCGCGTCTGGGCAACGACGGGCAACATCAGGCACGCAAACAGTAAAGGCAATATCCGCGCGAACAGTCTCTTGGTGCGTAAACTCATAAATCTTCCTCCCAACTCCCCAATGCTTCACTCCGTTGCCTGAGTCCGGGTCCTTAGCTGGCAACTGGCTACTGGCAACTGACAACTGGTTCTAAGCGTAAATTCCGCGCTGTCGAATCGTGTAGGCCACGCGGTCGATGGCCAGCATGTAGGCGGCGATGCGATTGTTTACCTTGTGGGTCTCGGCGTAGCGGACCACGTCTCCGAACGACGAGATCATGATTTCTTCCAGTTGTTCGTTGACCACAGACTCTTTCCAGAAGTAGCCCTGGCGGTCCTGCACCCACTCGAAGTACGAGGTGGTGACGCCGCCCGCGTTGGCAAGAATGTCCGGGATCACGAAAACTCCCTTGTCGGTTAAGACATCGTCGGCAGCCGAAGTGGTGGGACCATTTGCGCCTTCGGCCAGGATGCGGCACTTCACCCGATCGACGTTGCGCGAAGTGATGACGTTCTCTGTCGCCGCGGGGATGAGGATTTCGCACTCCGTCGTGAGCAAGTCGGCGGTGTCGGCTGCCTCGGCCTCAGGGAAGCCGTGTACGGTTCCATTCTTCTGGCGGAATTCGACCAGCTTGTTCAGGTCAATCCCATTCTTGTTATGGAGGCCGCCGCCCACTTCGGCGATGCCGATGACTTTATATCCCGCCTGATGCATGAGATGAGCTGCATTCGAGCCGACATTGCCGAAGCCTTGCACGATCACGCGGCTGCTATCGCGCGACAGGCCCAGCTTCTTGATGGCTTCGTCGCACACTACCATCACGCCGCGGCCGGTGGCTTCGCGGCGTCCGCGGGAGCCTCCGATGTTGATGGGCTTCCCGGTCACGCACGCCGTCACGGTCTGGCGCATGTGCATGGAGTAGGTGTCCATCATCCACGCCATGATTTGTTCGTTCGTGTTTACGTCGGGAGCGGGAACGTCTTTTTCCGGGCCGATGAATTCGATCAACTCCGAGGTGTAGCGCCGGGTCATGCGCTCGATTTCGCCCATCGACATTTTGTGCGGGTCGCAGATGACGCCGCCCTTGGCGCCGCCGAAGGGAATGTTAACCACGGCGCATTTCCAGGTCATCCAGCTGGCCAGCGCGCGCACTTCATCGAGGGTGACGTCGGGCGCATAGCGAATGCCGCCTTTGGCGGGGCCGCGTGCAATCGAGTGCTGCACCCGAAATCCAGTGAAGACCTCGAGGTGGCCGTCATCCATCTGCACCGGGATGTAGACCGTGAGTTCGCGGTTGGGATAGCGCAGCACCCGCCACAGGCCGTCGTCGAGGTTGAGCTTCTGGGCAGCCAGGTCAAAACGCGCCCGCTGCGACTCCCATGGATTGCTTTCTTTATCGACGTGCGGCGGCGTAGCCATCGTGGTCATAATCTGATCTCCGGAATAATTGCGATTCGCTGTTTAAGATGTTGGCCGGCACCGGGACGAGTTCCCGGCGTGATCGGGCAAACGTTCCGAGTATATGAGGGGGGATGCTTGGGAAGCAAGGCGCAGGCCGGTCTCCTTGACGGTACCCCCACCACCGAATACTATCAATCGGCTGCTATGAACCCGGATCCCCTGATCGGCCAGTCTCTCCTGCATTACAAAATTGTGCGCAAGCTGGGCTCCGGTGGCATGGGAGTGGTGTATGAAGCTCAGGATTCTCAACTGGGGCGCCGCGTGGCCCTGAAGTTTCTTCCTCTGGAGATGGCCCAGGACAGCCAGTTGCTTGAGCGCTTCCAACGCGAGGCACGCGCAGCGTCCTCTCTGAATCACCCGAATATCTGTACGATCCATGCGATTGAGCAGCACGAACGCCGGCACTTCATCGTCATGGAGCTGTTAGAGGGTGAGACTTTGGCGCAGAAAATGGGCCGCCAGCCCATGGAAATGGACAAGCTGCTGCCGCTGGGCATCCAGATCGCGGACGCCCTCGAATCGGCCCATGCCAAGGGGATCGTGCACCGGGACATCAAGCCAGCGAATCTCTTTCTTACTGAGCGCGGACAGGTGAAGATCCTCGATTTTGGCCTGGCCAAGATGAACCGCAGCGAGATGCCAAAGGGATCTGTTGAACAGGAGGACACTGCGGTCTTCAGCAACGAACTCACCTCGCCAGGTTCGGCTGTGGGTACGGTTTCCTACATGTCGCCGGAGCAAGCGCGCGGACAGTTGGTGGATGCCCGCACCGACCTCTTTTCCACCGGTACAGTGCTCTACCAGATGGCCACCGGAACACTTCCCTTTCAGGGAGACACCTCGGCTGTAATCTTCGACGCTATCCTGAACCGCAACCCCAGACCGGCCGGCGAGCTGAATCCCATGCTGCCCGCCGATTTCGTACACATCCTGGATAAGACCCTCGAGAAGGACCGTAATCTACGCTGCCAGACCGCCACCGAACTCAAAACCGACCTCAACCGGCTCAAGCGTGACCTTGAATCCAGCGTACGGCGCGTGCGGGAGAAAACCGATTCCGATCCCGGCGTGCAGAAGCAAAGCAGAAAATCTGTGGCCGTTCTCTACTTCGAAAACCTAAGTGGCGCCAAGGAAGATGAATACCTGCGTGATGGCATCACTGAGGACGTCATCACCGAACTCTCCAAGATTCGGGGATTGAACATTTTTTCGCGCCCCACTGTTCTTACCTTCCGGGACAAACCAGTGACCCCGGCACAAGTCGGCCAGCAACTCGGCGCGGCCTACGTCCTCACCGGCACCTTGCGCCGTGCCGGAGCCCGGCTTCGCATCAACGTCCAACTGGTGGATACGCACACGGATTTCCCGCTCTGGTCGGATCGTTTCGATTGCGAGATGAAGGATGTTTTCGAAGTCCAGGACGAAATGGCTCGCCGGATCGCTGAGGCCCTGCGCGTTACGCTTTCCCCCGAGGAACTTGAGGCCTTGGCCGTCAAGCCCACGGAAAACCTGCAGGCCTACGACCTCTACCTGCGTGGTAAACGCTACGCGCGTCGCCAGACCCGCCAGGACCTGGAGTTCGCCCTGCAGATGTTCGAAAACGCAGTGACCCTTGACCCCAGCTTCGCGCTCGCCTATGCCGCCAGCGCCAATGCCTGCGCCATGTTCTTCTGCAACTTCAGCCGCGATCAAGTGTGGGTGGAACGCGCCCGGGAGGCCTCCGGCAAGGCCTTGGCGCTGCGCTGGGACCTGCCCGAAGTCCAGGTCAGCCAGGCCTGGGTGCTCTACGCAGCCGAACTGCATGACGAAGCGGTGCGCATGGCCAAGAAGGCCATCGAACGCAAGCGCGACTGCGAGGGCGCCCATTACTTGCTCTGCCGCGCCCTGTTCGCCGCAGGACGGTACCAGGAAATTCTGGACGTTGCGGAAACCGCCATTGAAGCGAGCGGCGAGGACTACAACGTATATGTGCCCATCCTGAACTGTCTTGGCGCCATGGCTAAAGAAGAAGCCATTCGGAACATGCGCCAGCGAAGGATGGCGGCGCTCGAAAACCACTTGAAACAAGTGCCCGAGGACCCGCGGGCGCGCATTCTGCTGGGCTCCGACTATGCTCATCTGGGACGGGCAGACGACGCCTTGCGCGAACTCAACATGGCGGTCACCTTGCGTGCCAACGAAGTCTCGATTCTCTACAACGCGGCTTGTCTGTACTGCAAACTGAATAGAAAGCCGGAAGCCATGGAAGCCCTGCGCAAAGCCTGGGAAGGGGGGTTCAGGGATTCAGCGTGGGCTCGTCGCGATCCGGACCTTGTTCTTTTACATGACGACCCGGAGTTCGATCGCCTCTACCCGGAGAAACCTGCGCCACAGCCCACCTCCGGTTCCCACTAATTCGACTGTCGATAAAACCCTGCGAGCCCGTGGGGCGCTGCTTTACAAATGGATTTCCATTCCTTCTGATGCAGCTCGCACTTTCGGGTAGTAGTTACGCGCTTCCTTCACGACCTTGTCGATCACTGCGTCGGTGTGCTCAGGATCGTGGTGAAACAAAACCAGCTCCTTTGCGCCGCTCTCCATCACCACGTTGACCGCTTCGCGCCAGTGGCTGTGGCCCCAGCCGCGGCGGCGGGCTTCGTATTCTTCCGGTAGATACTGCGCGTCGTAAACAAGCACGTCCGCGCCTTCGGCCAGCTTGCGCACCGCCTTGTCGAAGGCGGCGTCGCCGGGTTCGTTGTCGGTGGCATAGACGAGAATTCCGTCCTTCGTTTCGAGACGGAAGCCCATGCAGCCCTGAGGATGGTTGAGCCACGCGGTCTGCAGTTGGACGCCGTCTTCAAGGGTGACGCGTCCGGCCTCGATGTCGTAGAAATCGCGCTGCGCCGTCATCTGATCGATTCTTACGGGGAAATAGGGCGCGGCCATCTGATCGGCCAGCACCTGTTTCAGGCTGCGCGTGCGGGCGGAACACTGGAACTGGAACCGGTTCTCGGCGTTGGCATACAGAGGACGGAAGAAGGGCATGCCCTGAATGTGGTCCCAATGAAAGTGGGAGACGAAAACGTGCGCGGAAAACGGCTTTTCACCAAATTCGCTTTGCAGTTGCTGGCCGAGGACGCGGAATCCGGTCCCGCAATCGAAGATGTAGATGCGGTCGCCGAAGCGCACTTCGACACAGGAGGTGTTGCCTCCATAGCGCATGTTTTCGGGTTGTGGGGTCGGCGTGGAACCGCGCACGCCCCAGAACTTGATCCGCATAGGCTCGTGACCGCACTCGGGCCCGACTGCTTGGTATCGTCCTTGGTATCTTCTGACGAGGGGCGGCGCGAGTCAATTGCCGGATTGGTTCACAGGCTACTATTTCGCAGACGATTCGGAGTAACCAAGGGGCTATTCTTTGACCCGCCGAGACCTGAAGGTGAGCATCATCGCGACCAGGTTAGCCCGCGACCCAGCACAAAAATAAACAGCAGGCTGGCGATGGCAGCCGCAATAATCCACGCGGTGCTGCGCCCGATTGGTCCGACTCTCGCCTCTTCACCGCGGTTCCCTCGCCGCATCATGCTGGGCAGGCTAAGGAGGCCGGCATTCGCACCCAAAGTTGAGGGCAGAGCGGACGCGATAACGTAGAACAATCCGGCGGGATTGAGTAGGCCGCCGAACCCCGCCAGAATGCCGTCGGTGAAATAGGGCGTCCAGCAGAGCCCACGAAGCCGGCGCGAATCCTTGTCCTGAAACGGCTTTAGCTGGGCGGCTACTAACAGCATGGATGCATAATACGAAGCAACGCCGAGGACAACGAGCCCAAGCTGCCACATCCAGTGGGGATGTAGGCCTTGAATCACTGCCGCCCAGTCGCCGAAATTGGTAACGCCGGAAAAGAAAAAATAGCCTGTCCCAGTAAACAGATTGCCCGCCATCGCCAGCACGAGGAAGTAGCGGGTAGTGGGTCGATAGGGTTGCTCTCTCAGCAGAAGGAGCCAGAAGATCCCCGCAAAAAGTAGATTGACCAGGGTGCCGTTGGCTGAAATCCAGCGCGTCTCGATATCGCACTGCAGCGCGACCGTACTCATGGTGACCTTGTGGGCTCCGCTCAACCACGCGGTTACACCGTGGCCTAGGCCTTCGTGCAGAACATCTTGCAGAATGCAGGCGAGTGCAGAAATGGCGATGAGTGTCAGACGATCGTCCTTATCGGGAACTGCGACGGTGGGCATGGCGGCTTCCATAGTACCAGCGACAAATGGCCGCATCGGCTCCCCTATAATGATGCGCGAGGCCGCGATGAGTCTGGTGAGCCTGACTCCCTGATGCCTTATTTCTTACATGATTAATCCTAGCTTCAAGGAATTCTCGCAGCTGGCGCGTTCGGCGACGCTGGTGCCGGTGGTGAAATCGGTGAGCGCCGACCTGCTCACGCCGGTCTCCGCTTTTCTATCGATTGCGGAAAACGAGCCGCACGCGTTTCTGCTGGAATCGAACGAGCGCGGCGAGCAGATCGGCCGCTATACGTTTCTGGGAGCGAGGCCTTACATGCGGCTGCGGGCGCGGGGTTCGGCCATCGAGATTGAACGCGGGCGGAAGCACGAGCGGCACGAAGGAAACGTCTTTGAGTTCGTGAAGCTTCTGCTGAGCGAGCATCAGCCGGCCTCGGTGCCGGGGCTGCCGCCATTTACCGCCGGGGCCGTCGGATATTTTTCCTACGACGCGGTGCGGCAACTGGAGAAGATTGGCGAGCGGGCGATAGACGACCTTTCCTTGCCCGATTGTGAGCTGATGTTCTTTGACCGGCTTCTGGCCTTTGACCACCTGCGCCACCAGATTCACATTGTGGCTGCGGCGGATGTTTCGCGGGAAAGTCCGCGGCAAGCTTACGACCGGGCCGTGCGGGACATTGCCACGCTCGAAAGAAAGCTGGCTGCGGGGTTGCGGCCGGCAATGTGGCGTAAATCAACCAAGTCGAAGCACGCGAAACTCAAGATTCACGCGGGAACAACACGTGCGAAATTTATGCGCGGCGTGGAGCGCTGCAAAGAATACATTGCCGCCGGCGATATCTTCCAGGTGGTGCTGTCGCAGCGGCTCGACTTTATCCCCGGCATTGAGCCGTTCGATCTTTACCGCGCCCTGCGCCAGGTGAATCCTTCACCGTATCTTTACTTCCTGCGAATGGGAGAGACACAGATTCTCGGGTCTTCCCCCGAAATGTTGGTGCGCGTGACTGGACGCAAGCTGGAATACCGGCCCATCGCAGGCACGCATCCGCGCGGACGTGACGAAGCCGAAGACCTGCGCCTCGAAGCGCAAATGCGCAACGACGAGAAGGAACGCGCCGAGCATGTCATGCTGGTTGATCTGGGCCGAAACGATCTCGGTCGCGTCAGCGAGTACGGCTCGGTCAAAGTGAAAGACTTGATGTACGTGGAGCGTTACTCCCACGTGATGCACCTGGTCTCGGCTCTCGAAGGCACGCTGCGCGAGGATCTCGGCGCGCTCGACGCGTTCGCCGCATGCTTTCCCGCCGGCACGCTGAGTGGTGCGCCGAAAGTGCGCGCCATGCAGATCATCGAAGAACTAGAACCGGTGCGCCGCGGCATCTATGGTGGATCGGTGCTTTACGCCGATTTTGCCGGGAACCTGGATTCCTGCATCGGCATTCGCACCATGCTGATGCAGGGCAAACATGCTTATTTGCAGGCGGGAGCGGGCATCGTGGCGGATTCCGATCCGGCGCGGGAATTCGAGGAATCCATGAATAAGGCGCAGGCGCTGTTGAGGGCGGTGGAGATTGCGAGGGGCAGTGGTCAGTGATCAGTGGCCAGTGCCAGAAAGTTCTGTACTAGCTTCTTACCTGCATCCGTCAACACGCTCTCAGGATGAAACTGCACTCCCTCGACAGCGAACTTTCTGTGGCGCAGGCCCATGATGGTGCGTGAGCCGTCTTTTTCCGTAGTCCAGGCGCTGACTTCGAGTTCTGCCGGCAGGCCTTTCCCTTCCACGATGAGCGAGTGGTAGCGTGTGGCCGTGATGGGCATGGGCAAGCCGTGGAAAATGGTTTTGTTGTCGTGTATGACGGCGCTGGTTTTGCCATGCATCAGGTGAGGAGCGCGCACCACATTTCCTCCAAAAGCCGCGCCGATGGCCTGATGTCCCAGGCAGACGCCGAGCAGCGGCACTTTACCGGCGAAGTGGCGGATCAGGTCAATGCTGATGCCCGCATCTTGCGGTGTGCAGGGGCCGGGCGAGATCACGATGCGTTCTGGTTGCATCGCCTCGACCTCAGCTACCGTGACCTGATCGTTGCGGCGCACCTCAACCTTGGCGCCTAGTTCTCCGAGATACTGAACCAGGTTGTAGGTAAAGGAATCGTAGTTGTCGAGAACGAAGACCACGGGGACCGTCCTGGGTGCAGTTTACACGCAGAGGCCGCACCGACAGCCCGATCCGCCGCGAATTTTATTGAATGCCGCTGGCTCGGAACCCCTGACCCGCCGGAACGGGCCATCCCCGTCCCCAAGGGTGGTATTGACGGAACCTGCCCCTAAACGGCATCATGCTGCAGCGCATAGTTACACGCCACTTCATTAGCTTTGGAGTAACGCATGGCAGAAGCCCAGGAGAAAAGGGCTGCACGACGTTTCGCGCTTCGGATTCCGGTAGCCGTTGCCCGCGAAGAAGACTCAAAGTTCAGCGAATCCGCGCAAATCCGCGATGTCAGCGCGCGCGGCGTTTGTCTTTATCTGGACTCACCCATTGAACAGGGGTCACCTATCGGCTTCACGCTCACCCTCCCGCCCGAAATCACGCTTACGGAGAGCATTCGCGTGCAATGCAAAGGGCGCGTGGTGAGGATCGAGGACGGCACCGCCGATGGCAAGATGGCAGTAGCCGCAGTGATTGAAGAGTACGAATTCCTTCCCGAAAGCTGACGGGTGCCGCGGGAGGCCGCAGCCCGTCGCATCGGCGGTCGTCCCGCCACTTCTTTCCATTCCTGACAAGTGATAATGTTCCTTTCAGAGGCTTCTGTTGGTTTTGCCTTCAGGGGATTTCTTTGCGGCGATCTGGGGTTCAATTTGTTGGCTATCTTGTGCTGCTGGCGGCGCTGCCGGCCACGAGGGGCCCGGCGCAGAATGCCGGCCAGCCGCGGGCCATTCCCCAGCGGGAGCCGGCGATTGTTACCAGCGTGCGCGTAGTACAGGACACAGGTGTTCCAGCGGTCGAAATTGTTACCAGTCATCCCGTATTGCCCACGATTCAGATGCTGGATTCGCCGCCCCGGCTGGTCATCGACCTGGCCAATGCCCGCATTGGACTGACGAAGAAACGCACTCCGGTGCTGGAGGAAAATCTTCTGACCCTTCGGGCGGAGCAATTCCAGAATGACCCTCCGATCACCAGGATTGTGCTCGACCTGCTCGTTACCTACGGCTACACCTGGGACGTCGCGGGCGACCGCCTGATGGTGCGTCTGAAACCGATAGAAACCCCTAAGGCAGTTGGAAAGAAGTCGCCGTTCCAGCCGCCGCAAGTGTTGTCATCGGCGCCATCGGTCGCGCCCGCAGTGGTGCCCGTTACCAGCGGAGTGGGTGATGTTGTGCTGGCGGGTAAACAGTTCGCTGCGGGATCGTCCTTAACCGCCGGGAGCGATACGGCAGTGTTGCGTTTGTCGAGAGGAGGCGAAGTCCGAGTTTGTCCGGGGACCACGCTCTCGGTGACGCCTTCCAAGAACACCCACGACTTGATGCTGGGCATGAGCACCGGCGGGCTGGAGACTCACTACACACTCGCGGCCTCGGCCGATACCGTGCTCACTCCGGACTTCCGCATCCTGTTCGCGGGGCCGGGAGAATTCCACTATGCCATCAGTACCGACTCGCACGGCAATACATGCGTGCGCGGGCTGAAGGGGAACACCTCTTCGGCGATTGTTTCGGAGTTGATGGGTGACCGCATCTATCAGGTGAAACCCACCGAGCAAGCGATGTTTCACTCAGGCCGCATCGACAAGGTCGACAGCGATGTGCCGCTGGAATGTGGCTGCCCGCCGCCCGTTCCGGTGATACGGACGGATGCATCCCCGGCGGCGGCGAGACCGGAGTCTGAGTTGCCGGCGAATGCCACCCTGGCCCAGGGTAGTGCGCCCTCGGGGATTGCCGCCAAGCCGGATAGCGGCGCGCCGCAGGTACTTTCCAACGGACCTGAAATCCGGCCCCTGCCAGCTTCGCAGCCGGACGATGTTCACATCCAAGTGGAGGCTCCAATTGTCTTCCAGGGCAGGAAAGCTCCCGAGTCGCCACCCGCCTCCGCGGACGAGGCGGCAGCGCCACCGGTTAAGGAACCGTCAGCTCAGCCGGGGCGGGTCGAGGCACAAGTGCAAACACCGCCTGTTCCCGCCCAAAGCACTCAGCCCAAGCCCGAGCACCGAAGCGTGCTGCGCCGGATCGGACATTTCTTCTCCGCCATCTGGCGCTAGGACCCGCACTGCGCCCGTCCTTCAGCCGCGATTGATGACGCGGCGCAGCGGCTCCGTTTTTTCGCGGGCCGCGTCGCGCAGGTCTTCTGCCAGATCGACGCCGCGCCCGGCCACCTCGCGCACGCGTTCTTTCGCGGCGCGGACGCGGTCCCCGGCTTCTTCTGTCCAATCCTGCAGCGTGTCCTTGGCATCGTCGTAGCCACGTTTCAGGTCGTGGCGGAATTCCTTGCCGGTTTTCGGAGCAAGGGCGAGCGCCGCCAGGGCTCCCGCACCAAGTCCAATCAGAAAGAAAGTGACGGCGGTCCCTACGTTGTTCTTGTCGGAAGATTCATAACGTCCAAAGCGCATGATTGTGACCTCATTTCTACTTGGCGGGAGGGCGCCGGCCGGGCTTCCACACGGCCGCGACATCTCGCCAGCTGCCATTCTAGTCCTCTGCAAGGGTGGTGGCGAGGCTACCCAGGAACGCGGGAAGGTGGTTGCTTTAAGAATGAATGCAGCTTCGGGAAGGTTTCCTTTCCCGCGACCTGAGTGTAAAATAAGTTTTCGGCCCTTGTGCGGCGGAAAATGTGGCCTGCCCGCCTTCCGCGCTCAGCAAACCGCACTTATTTTGAAGGAGATTGTTTCCAGCGATGTCGATCCCTGCCACCCAACTGCGTCCCGGCATGATCATCAAGCACAACAATGATCTGCACTCCGTGTTCGCCGTCGAACACCGCACCCCCGGCAACCTGCGCGCTTTCATCCAGGCCAAACTGCGCAACCTTCGCACCGGGGCCATGTTCGAGCACCGTTTCCGCTCGCCCGACCCCATCGAGAAGGTCAACGTGGACGAGGTCGACATGCAGTTCCTTTACGCCGACGGCGACAGCTACTACTTCATGGACACGGCGAACTACGAGCAGACGCATCTCACCAAAGAAATTCTGGGCGACGCCGTGGATTATCTGATCCCCAACCTTGAGATCAAAGTGGAATTTTTCGACGGGAAGGCCGTAGGTATTGAACTGCCGCAGACAGTGGAACTTACCGTGATCGAGACCGAGCCGGGGCTGAAAAGCGCGACCGCCTCGAGCGTTACCAAAGCTGCGCGTACTGAGACCGGACTGGTGGTGCAGGTGCCGCCCTTCATCAATGAAGGCGAGAAGATCAAGGTGGATACGGCTGAGGGCGTGTATTTGTCGCGGGCTCAGGGTTAGTCTGGCAAGAACCTCCGCAGAGACGCAGCTTGCTGCGTCTCATTTTTTGATACGTTAGCCGGTGCCGCAGCCAGACGTTGCAACGAACGTCTGTACGACATTTATGACTTCCACAGAGAAAGCGATCGAAGCCCGCCGCTTCGTGGTCCGCGGACGCGTGCAGGGCGTGGGTTTCCGCTGGTTTGTGGAGCGCGAGGCGCATATTCTCGGCATCGCCGGCTGGGTCCGCAACAACGCCGATGGCGGCGTCGAGGTTCTGGCGCAGGGCACTCGCGATCAACTCTCCGGGTTGCGCTCGCGGCTGCGTAAGGGCCCGCGCGCGGCGCGCGTGGATGCCGTCGAGGAGGCCGAAGCCAAGCCCGCCGCCGGAATCAGTTCATTTCGCATCGAAGGAGCATGGTGAGGCAGGTTTCAACGTCTCAAGGTTTCAAGGTTGCAAAGTGTCAAGGCAACATCCTCCGCATTTGTCTTTGAAACTTTGAAACGCTGAAACCTTGAAACCTCGAAACCTCGAAACCTCGAAATACAAGGAGCATGGTAGATTGTCCGCCAACTCAAGACTGGATTCCGATCAACTCAAGCAGATGATCCGCGAAGTTCCCGACTTCCCCAAGAAGGGGATTCTGTTCTACGACATCACGACTTTGCTGAAAAACAAAGTCGGATTGGCCACGCTCGTAGACCGGCTTTCTGAGCACTATGTCGACCAGAAGGTCGATCTGGTCCTCGGCATGGAAGCCCGCGGCTTCATCTTCGCGCCCGCGCTGGCATATCGCCTGAATGCCGGATTTGTTCCCGTGCGCAAAGTCGGCAAACTTCCCGCCGAAACCGTGAGGTTCGATTACGCGCTCGAGTACGGGACGAACTCGCTGGAGATGCACAAGGACGCCATCCAGAAAGGCCAGCGCGTACTCATCGTGGACGATCTGCTGGCCACCGGAGGTACCGCCGAGGCCACAGCGAAGCTGGCGAAGCTACTCGGCGCGGAGATTGCCGGACTTGGCTTTATTGTGGAATTGGATTTCCTGCACGGGCGGGAGAAGCTCAAGGGCTACGAAGTAATGTCGCTGCTGCACTACGACAAGTAATCCGTGACGACGTGAGAGCCGCTTATCTCCAGATGCGTGCTATCACCAGCGCGATGCCGGTCCAGATGCTGGCGCTGACGGCGGTTGCCAGCGCGAGCCCCAGCACGGTGTTCCATTTGACGCGGCGCGCGAGGCCCGGCCGGACAGTCGAGTCGTAGTCGAGCCAGGGGCTCACCAATTTTATGTCCTGTAAATTCGCGGGCAGGCTCACGGACGAGGATCCCCACGAAGGGCCAATCGACGTGCGCAATGGCGTCTCATACCTGCTGGATAAAGGGAAGGGCTGCGATTTGTAGCTCATAGTTTTGGCCACGTTTTATCCGCACTCCGCAATCTCATTCGAGCACCGTCTGCCATCTCCTCTGCATAATCACTGTCTGGAGATTGGATGACTGCGAATCCTGAAGCGTTGCGCCCATTTGTCAAAAGCGTGTCATATCTTGGGCGCGGATTCTTGGGATAGTGTCCGCCCGCCGTCACATCTCTTCCAGTGACAACTTCGAGTCCCGCGGCAGGTAGCCCTTGCGCCGGAACCACTCATCCATGGCGTCGCGGAGTTGGTCCAGAGGGACGTTTGTGCCAATCTCCATGCGCCCGTCGGAGACCGGTACAGTATCGTCAAACACGCTGGCGTTGGTGAAGTTGCGCATGGAGAAGCTGTCCAGCCATTTCAGCGGGCAGGGAAGCCGCTGGCCGTGGTCTTGGTACTCGACGCGAATCTTGCGGGCAAACATGATTTGATTTAACCACAGAGGGGATATGCAGTAAGGATAGGACACTCATGCGGGGACAGCGAAGCCCGGCTGCCGCGACGAACTCTACGCCGTGACGGGTGCTTGCATCGCGGCGACTGCTGCGTCCAGGTGGGTCAGCGTTTCCTCGACCGTAAGCGAATACATGTCGCGGCCCAGGCCTTCGCCAGCTTCAAGCGCGGATTTCAGATAATGGCCCGCAATCTCGATGGCCAGAGAATCAGTGATGGCCCTGCCGGTGCGATTCTTGTACTCCACCCATGCGGGGTGCGGCAGTGCTACCCAGACGGTTCTTCCGTCGACCAGAAACTTGACGTCGACGGCATCGGCGTGGCGTGTCGCAATGGCGACGATCAGCGCCTGATAGACGCAGTGCACCGGCTTCTTTGTCCAGCGGTCGGTGGCGGTGAAATCCTCAAACATGGCTAGGAAAACTATAGCGGAGGGAGGAGGCGCGGGCAAATAGGTTGGCCGCGTTAGCCTCCCGCAATGGCTCCGATGATGAGAAGTGGTTCCTTCCCAGATGCGACCGAGTCGGGGAGCGGGGCGTCTGGAGACTCGTGGGAAAGATCCTCCTCGCAGGCGAAGAAGCGCAGGAACGGACGCCGCTGTTGCGTGACGTGATCGCGGATCGTCCCGCGCAGCATGGGATAGCGGGCCTCAAGCGCGTCAAGCACCGAGCGCAGCGTGACCACGCCTTCGACCTCGAGTGTCAACTCGCTGCCAACATGCGCCAGCGTTCGCAGATGCTGCGGGAGGATGACGCGAGTCACGGCAGCGTCTGCACCTCCACCGAAAGCACGCCCGGCAAATCCCGAACAATCGCACTCCAGCTATCTCCGGCATCGGCTGAGCAATAGACCTGCCCGCCGCTGGTGCCGAAATAGATGCCGCATTTGTCGAGCGTGTCGACGGCCATGGCGTCGCGTAGCACGTTGACGTAGCAGTCGCTCTGCGGCAGGCCTTTGGTGAGCGCTTCCCACTCGTTGCCGCCGCTGCGGCTGCGGTAGACGCGCAGCTTGCCATCGGGGACAAAGTGCTCCGAGTCACTCTTGATGGGGAGGACGTAAATCGTCTCCGGCTCGTGCGCGTGCACGTCGATGACGAAGCCGAAATCGGTGGGCAGGTTGCCGCTGATTTCTTTCCAGTTGTCGCCGGCGTCGTCGGAGCGCATCACGTCCCAGTGTTTCTGCATGAAGAGTACGCCGGAGCGCTGCGGGTTCATCGCGATGTGGTGAACGCAGTGGCCGATCTCAGCCGTGGGGTTGGGAATGTATTTGGAATACAACCCGCGGTTGATCGGCTTCCAGGTTTTTCCGGCGTCGTCGGTACGGAAAGCGCCCGCGGCTGAGATGGCGATCCACATCCGCTGCGGATTTGTTGGATCGAGAATAATCGTGTGCAGGCACATGCCGCCCGCGCCCGGCTGCCACTTGGGGCCAGTACCGTGCCCGCGCAGGCCGCTGAGTTCCTGCCAGTTCTCTCCGCCGTCGGTCGAGCGGAAGATGGCGGCATCTTCCACGCCGGCGTACACCGTGTTGGGCTCGGTGAGCGATGGCTCCAGATGCCACACGCGCTTGAATTCCCAGGGATGCTGCGTGCCGTCGTACCACTGGTGTGTAGTCAGCGGCTTGCCGGTTGCATCAGATGCGTCGTAGACGAACTTGTTGCTGGCGGCCTTCGGAGGGCCGGGTGCGGGCGCTTCTCCGGGCGGCGTACCGGGCTGATGCCAGGTTTTGCCGCCATCGTCGGAGCGCTGGATCAACTGTCCATACCAGCCGCTGGTCTGCGACGCGTAGAGCCGATTCGGATCGGCGGGCGAGCCCTTCAGATGGTAAATCTCCCAGCCCGCGAAGTGCGGGCCGCTCACGTCCCACTTCTCACGCTTGCCGTCCGCTGTCAGAATGAATGCACCCTTGCGTGTACCCGCTAGTACTCGTACCTTGCTCATTGCTTTCCTCCCGTAGTATTTGCCTTTGTCAGGCCCTCTGGTAGCTCAGCAGAACGACACCGGAACCGAAGGCCCTCGCATTTATGAGTTTCAGTTGAATTCTTTCCGTAATGTCCTTGAACAAGGCATTGCCTTTGGCGATCAGGACAGGCTGGAGAATCACACGATATTCATCCACCAATCCGGCCTGCAGCAGCGATGATGCCACGGTGGCGCTGCCCAGGACCACCAAATCTTGGCCCGGCTGCTTTTTCAGGTTCGAGACTTCCTCCTGAAGATTGGCCTTTGCCAGCCTCGAATTATTCCACGCCACGGTTTGCAGAGTCCTGGAAAAAACAAGCTTCGGCAGATTGTTCATCTGGTCTGCGATCTCATCGGCGGGAGCGGTGGGCCAGTAGCTTGCCATGTGTTGATAAGTTGCCCGTCCGAACAAAAGAGTGTCCGCGCAACGTAGCATGGCCTTGGCATAGTCAAAGAACTCTTCATCGAGGACAACGAAATCCAATGTCTTAGTTGGCGTTTCGAAGAAGCCATCCAGCGATGCCACATTGGAAACAATTACTTTTCGCACTTACCTTCTCCCGGATTTGGCGCGCGGCTAGGCAGCTTTTCCGCAGTTGACCATCCACGGTATGCCGAACTGATCGATGAGCATACCAAATCGCATGGCCCAAAATGTCTCCTGCAGCGGCATCTGCGTTGTTCCGTTTTCCTCTAGGGCATGGAATACGCGCTCCGCCTCCGCCGGGTCTTTGATGCCAAGGGTCACGGAGAAGCCTTGCGGCTTCTCATAGAGATCGGGCAGAGCGTCGGCGCCTGTCAAGACATAATCGCCCACGGTCAGCGTGGTGTGAAGGATTTTGTTGCGCCAGACCGCGGGTACATGGTCGGCAGCGGGCGTACCTTCATAGGGCATCATGAACGTGATTTTGGCGCCGAGGCACTTCTCATAAAACTTGAACGCGGCCTCGCAGTTGCCGTTGAAATTAAGGTGTGGACTTAATTGCATAGTCTCTTCCTTTAATAGTGCACCGCCCGCTTCATTCTGAGATTAACGGTACGGGAGTTCCATCCGACCACCTGCCGGCGCCAACCATGGCCCGCTGAGAGGTTCCGGGACCTCACCCCAGGGTCATTCCAGAGAGAATGCGCCTGTGCCAATCCAAAAAGCAGCCAAGTTCTTCAGATTCTTCTTGTAGGTGCGGGTCACAGTGTATTCCTTTCCGTCCTTAAGCCGAAGGCCGAACTCCCCGGTGGTCCACGGCTTAATCTCTTCCACCTTTGAACGGTTCACTATTACAGAGCGATGGATACGCACGAAGCCATAGGGGTTCAACTTTTCAGCCATACAGATATGGATTCTCGCAGCAAATAAGAACCGGTCTCGCGTTTCAGCAGGACGTAGTTGCCCTGAGCCTGCACGGCAACGACTTGTTCAGGATCGATGAAAAAAGTGCGGCGGTTCGCCTTGATTGCGATTCGGCAGGGCTGCTGCTGCTCGCTTGTCATCACGGCTCCCTCATTCGGGCGTTGCTCACATTGCCGGTGCAGGCGTTCCATCCGACCACACGCCAGTGCCCAGCAGGAACATATCGATCGGTTCCGGGTTGCCTTTGTACGATGGGGCCAGTAAGACTGGAGATCCCGGGAACGGTTCCGACACATGATTTGAGGAGTCCACCAGATTTGCGCCCCATACCGTACCGAGCGGCGTGTAGAACATAAGATGGGCCATGTTATGGCTGCCCGCGTCGGTAAGATACGCATCCTTGGACATCATGTAGCTCATCGCGCCAGCTTCGAGCTTCGGCAGTTCCTTTTTCTCAATCGCGGCCTTGATACCCTCCTTGACTTCATCTTTCGACTTTCCAGCCAATACCAATTTTGTCCTCATCACAGTGAGCGGCAGCACCGTTCGGGCGGCGGGCGGATTTAAGCAAATCGGACTGCGATTCTTAGGGTTCCAAAACTCGGGGCTGTCGAATGGATTCATCCACGCGCGTTCCACGATGCAGACGAAGCCGTTCTTGCCTTCGACGGCGGTTTCGTAGCCGTGTGGTCCCAGGACCACAACTTCCGCATCGCGGGAGATGGACGGCGGGGCCGCGGTCCGTGCGAGAGCAATCTCAGCGTTTCGATCCGCTATCAGGTACTGATCAAGCGGGGCCATTTTCGGATACGGATCCTTGGCCGCCTGTGCTTGCCCTGGCCACGCCGCGCCGAGAACGCCCAGAGTGAAGGTTGCCACCGCAATTGTCTTGACTATCTTTCGGTTCATTGATTTTCTCCAGTGATGCGGGTAAAGTCCCTCGACCGCGAGCCACACGCCGAGTGGCACGGTAAACAGTGCCACGTGTCACTTGCGAGATGCAAGTGATAATCTAGAATGGATGCTGATGACACGAAAAAAGATGGCTCCAAAGCGGCGGTCGGGGTGCCCCCTGAACGCTTCCGTGGAGATGTTGGGCGACCGCTGGTCGCTGTTGATCATCCGCGACATGATGTTAGGCGGGGCGCGCAGCTACAAGACATTTCTGGAGTGTTATGAAGGCATCGCGACAAACATCCTGGCGGATCGTCTGCGCAAGCTGGTCGCGTACGGCATCATCACCACGGAGCCAGATCCATCGGACGGACGCAAGGTGATTTATGTACTGACGCAGAAAGGAATCGATCTTGCGCCGGTGCTGATGGAAATGGTGCTGTGGGCCGCCGCGCACGAGGAAACAGGTAATCAGGCGCTGGTTCAGCAAATGCGAGAGGACAAAGAAAAGTTCGTTGCTGGAGTGCGGCAACGCTGGGCTGATCGACTTTCGGGCCGCGCCTGACTTTCTATTACCTTCGCGCGCGGCCGGGTAATCTCGCCTCGGGTAACATGGATATGTGCCGGATCCAGTCCCCAAGCGAGCCCAACTCAACATTCTTCGCGCCTCACATCTGAGCAAATTTCCCTGGCTCGTTCACGGATTCTCCACGCGTATGGGCGGATTCTCGCGCGCATACGGGAACGGCACGCTGAATCTCGGTTTCACCAAAGACGACTCCAAGGCCGCAGTCGAGCGCAACCGTGCTGCTTTTCTGCGTGAACTCGGCGCTGGCGATGAGCCCTGGTCACTGGTCACGCAGCGCCAGGTGCACTCCGACATCATCCGTTTCGTCGATTCTCCGGTTAGAGAGCAACTTGCCGGCGATGGCCTGATCACGGAGACCCCCAGTTTGTTGCTGGCCATTCAGACGGCCGATTGCCTGCCGGTTATTCTCGTCGACCCCAGGCGCCGCGCCGTGGGCGTGTTTCACGCCGGCTGGCGAGGGACGGTGAAACGCATCGTCGAGAGGGGAGTGGGAGAGATGCGCCTCCGCTTCGGCAGTTGCGTGCGCGATCTCAAGGCCGCGATCGGCCCGGGCATTCACGGTTGTTGCTACGAAGTGGGCGCGGAAGTTCGCGAGCAGTTCGAGTCGCAGTTCGCCTATGCGGAGAAACTGTTCCGTGAGGTTGAGGAGTCCGATCCGGTGCGCGAGAAATATCCCATGCTGTTTCTCACCGCGCGCGCCCCCGGCCACAGCGTATTGCCGAAAAAGATTTTTCTCGACCTGGTGGAAGCCAACCGGCAACAACTGTTGGCGGTGGGTGTGTTCGCGAAGAGCATCGAATCGTCACCTCTGTGCACGAACTGCCGGACAGACTTGTTGTTTTCGTATCGCGCCGAAAAACGGAAGACCGGAAGGATGATGGGAGTGGTGGGAATCCGCGGCTAAGGCAGAAGCCAGAGGTCAGAATGCAGGGTTCGGTTTTACTTCTGCCTTGTGACTTCTGACTTCTACATCCCAGGTGGTGCTGGCGCAGGCGCCGCAGCTGCTGCGTCGGCGATTCCCTCGTTCACCAGGTCCTTTAACTCCTTGCTGGGCTTGAAGAAAGGAATCTTCTTTGCCGGCACCTCGACCTTTTCTCCCGTCTTGGGATTGCGCCCCATGCGGGGTTTGCGCTGGCGGGTCCGGAAGCTGCCAAAGCCGCGTATCTCGATCTTGTCGCCCGCGCGCAAGGACCGCACCACGCTATCAAAGATCGTTTCCACGATCACTTCGCTGTCTTTGCGCGTAAGTTCAGCTAAACGCGAGACTTCGTCAATCAAGTCGGCTTTCGTCATAAGTCCCTTTCGCTCTCAGCCCGCCGTTCCGTGAGAAGTCGTCCCCTGGCGTTGACCCTCTCGCTTCCAAGCCGGCAACCTCCCATAACCTTCTCAAATTTCAGGGGTTGTACGCAAGTCTCCGTTTTGGGACGACGAACGGCTGGTACACAGACTCATCGAAGCTACTGCGCGGGAGCGCAGGTTTCGAGACTGGTTCGCAGGAAGTCCAGTACTTTCGGAATGGCATCAAGCGAAGATTGTGCGTCTCCTCTCGCCGTGCCCCCGAAGTTGCCGCCGTGCCACGCAGGAACGATCTCTGGCCGGCCAGCCAAATGCCCGGCGTGGGCATACGTCAAATGCTCCACCGGGTATGGAAAGTGAGTGTCTTTAAGCCGGCCGACAATCGCGTTCGCCATTAACGAAGAAGACCAAACCCCGTCGTCTTCGCCGGAAATCAGCAACACCGGGCCGTTTATATGCTCGACCGCGATCGCTGACTCCACCGTCTTTGTCGGGCTCGGGGCGGACCTGTTGTGCGGCACGTAGTACGCCAGGGCTTGCCCGTTCCAGGTCCAGGCCGGAAGGCCAGCACCGCCGCAACATGCCGCATAGCGGACATTCGCTGGAACATACGCCACCACGGCACGAAAGTGCGGATACATCGAAGCCAGTTGCAGCGCCAGTTCTCCGCCTCGCGACGTGCCGACCACCGCGATTCGGTCCGGCAGAATTTCCGGGCGCTGCCTCATCCAGGAAAGCGCCTGACCAAAGTATTCCAAGGGAATTCTCGACAGATCCGGCGGCAGGTCTTCATATCGAAAGTAGGCGAGCGCCAGCGCGGCGAATCCGTGCGAGGCCAGCCACGCTGCTTTCCGAGCCGGGAGGCCGCCCTCCGATCCCCCAACCACCAGCACGCCGGGATGGCTTCCGCTGCTGCCGGGAATGAAGAGCACGCCGTGGAGTTTGCCTTCGACCTTGATCTGGCGCACGCCTTCGGCAAGCGGCCGTTGTTCGAGTTGGACGCTCGATACCTGCTTCCCACCTTCGATCAATCGAAACTCGATGATTTGCGTTGCCAGATCGCGGGGCGATATGTACCGTTCCACATGCTTCTCATCCGGCTTCATGGAGCAGATCAGCCCCATTGCCGAGACTTCGTTGTACGAACCTCTGACTGGGGATTGGTGAGAAACATCTACTGTTCCCTGCGCGTCCGCGAGAAATTCCGCCTCCGAGGTTCACCGCTGCTCCGCTCCATCCACCAGCGTAGCCTGGATGGTGACGCGCTCGTTCGGTTGCAACCCCGTGGCGCGAATCGCAGCCGTTTCATCCGACAATATGCGGTTCGGACTGACCTCAAGGGTTTGGGCGCGGAGAACGCCGAATCCACTTGCGCACAAGCATGCTGCAACCAGCACGCCGAGATTTACGCTTGCTCTCCGAGCAAAGGACCGCATCGCTTAATCTCATCGCAAACCGCGAATAAATGTTGCCCGGCTCCCGCACCCGGCCCTACTTCCACAGATAATAGAACCCCACCTGCTGCTCAAGCATCTTTTCCCGGTCGGGAAGATACTTCGAAATGTCGCCAGTCATCAGGTCGAGCAGTGTTCTACGATCTTTCTCCGGCCGCACCAGCGTCGGTTCCCCCGAGATGCCCACCGATTTCGCGGTGTCTTTCACCGCAGCTTCAAAGTCGCCGACTTCGTCAATCAGCTTCATGGAGAGGGCCTGGTCGCCGGTCCACACCTTGCCGTTGGCGATGGCTTTGACATCGTCGAACTTCAGGCCACGTCCGTCGGCCACTGCCTTCACGAACTGCCCGAACATGTTGTCGATCAGCGACTGCATATAGGCCTGCTCCGCGGGAGTGAGGTCGCGGGCTGGGTTGCCCGTGTCTTTGAATTCGCCGGTCTTGATCACGACATCTTTCAGCTTGGCCCACTTCAGCAGATCGCCATAGTTCATCCACTGGGCGATCACGCCGATCGAGCCCACGATGCTGCCCTGGTCGGCATAAATCTTGTTCGAAGCCGACGCAATGTAGAAAGCGCCGCTGGCGCCCACGCTCTCGATGGAAACGACCACGTGTTTTTTCTTCTCCTCGCGAATGCGTTTGACCTCGCGGTAAATCTCTTCCGACGCAGCCACGCCGCCGCCGGGCGAGTTCACATGCAGAATGATGGCCTTGATGGAACTGTCATCGCCAAACCTCTTCAGTTGCCCGACCACGGGCTGCGGCGACAGAATCACGCCGTCCAGGTCCACCACCCCGATGCGGTCGCCGAAGCCGCTGAATCCGGCCTCGCTGCTGCCCGCGTGCAGCGTCAGGTAAACCAGCGAAAACACGGCCAGCACAAAGAGGAAGAATGCTCCTCCGCCAATCAGAATCCAGAGTAGGGTGTGGGAACGTCGTTCAGGCATGAGGAAAGTTTAGCACCGGGGCTAGGATGTGAGCACTTTCAGCGCACCAGGCTCTACCGTGACTTCAACCGGCGTTCGGCAAACGTATTCGCCATCGGCGTAGACGTCGAGCGGGGTCTCGGTTTCCACGCGAAGGCGCGAGGCTTGGAAATAATCCACTTCGCGGATGCTAAGGTGACGGCCGAAGTACACCGTGGGAAACATGCAGGCGAGCTTGAAGGGATCGATGCCGCCGATCACGCAAACGTCGAGGTGGCCGTCATCGATTTTTGCGCGCGGCGCGATCTTCATTCCGCCGCCGTACGTGGAACTGTTGGCAAACGCCGCCAGGATCGTAGGCTGGTCGCGGCGGCTGGTCCAGCCACCAGCTTCGGCTGGCGTCAGAATCTTCATCGGCAGTGGGGCAAAGCGAAAGATCGTCGGAGCAAGAGTCAGCGCGTAGCCCCCGTGTCCCCGCAGCCAGCGCGGCAGTTCATTGGCCCGGCGGGCCACTTCGCTATCGAGCCCGACCCCGGCCACGCTGCAGAAGTAGAGCCGAGTACCGAGTACCGAGTTGTGATCAGACTCGTGTGTTGCGGGCGACTCGCCCGCAGTTCCCAGTGCAGTGACTACTCCAAGATCGATCGCGTGGACATTGTTTCGTCCTATGCAGAACTTTCGCCACGCCGCGAGCGAATCACGCACGCGGCGCAGCCCAAGCGCGCGGGCAAAGTCGTTCCCACTGCCGGCAGGAACGACCAGCACCGGCAGGCCAAGCTTCACCAACTGACTCAGATGCCGGTGGACCGTGCCATCGCCGCCGAAGAGCAGGAGGATGTCCGCTTGATCCGCAGCGCTGGGCAAGCCTATGCGCCAGTCGATGGTTGCATCAGTCTGAAAGGGAGCGAGATTCTTCTCGGAACATCCCAGCCCGAGAATGGCGGCCGCGCGCATCTGCGCGGTTGAGAGTAGCAGAATCGGTGCCGGTTGACACAAGGCATGTGGGGACAGCCTCCCTCGGCTGTCCTGGGCTCCTTGGGTAGGCCGAATCACTCGACCCAATAGTGCCCGACTACCGCTCAATTACGGCAGTCTTGATTTTCTTGCCGACCTTCAGGACTAGCCGCGTTGACGAACCGTTGAACGTCAGTATGATCCGAGGCTTCTGCTCGACGTATTCCAGCCCAGTTACAGACTGGTCGAGGATCCTTACTGAGGCGGCTTTCAACTTCCTCACTGCGTCTGACACAGAATCAGCCAGACCACATATAACCAACAAACGGTCGAGCTTAATTCCGAGGTGCACGGGGCCCATTCCGGCGGGGCGAAATCCGACAATGCCATCTGGAGAAATATCCAGATCCTCCTCAGACCATGCAATATCTGCATGCCTCACCAGTATCTCCTCGGTGCCCTCCGGGACTTGGTTCTTCTGGAACTGCTTCGCCCAATCCTCGCCCGCCTTCGCCGCCGCCTCCGCCGAATGAAAATCCCCCACGATCCTCCGCGCCAACTCCTTCTTCGCCTGCATCGGGTGTGTCTCACGCTTCATCTTCTCAATGTCAGCGACCTGCACATCCGTCAGCAACTCGTAGTATCTCCACATCATCTCGTCGGAGATGCTCATCACCTTCCCATACATTTCCAGCGGCGGTTCGTGGATGCCGATTGCGTTCCCCAGCGACTTCGACATTTTCTGCACGCCGTCAAGGCCTTCGAGGATCGGCGTGGTCAGCACTACCTGCGACTCCTGGCCGTAGGCGCGCTGCAGCTCGCGGCCCACCAGCAGATTAAATTTCTGGTCGGTGCCGCCAAGTTCCACGTCGGCTTCGAGCGCGACCGAGTCGTAGCCCTGCACCAGCGGATAGAGCAGTTCGTGCACGGAAATGGGTTTCTCCTCATGAAAGCGTTTGTGGAACTCCTCGCGCTCCAGCAGTTGCGAGACGGTGTACTTCGCCATCAAGCGGACGAAGTCGTCAGGGGAGAACTGGCCCATCCAGCGCCGGTTGAAGTCGATCACAGTCTTCTTCGGATCGAGAATCTTAAACACTTGTGCCTTGTAAGTTTCTGCGTTCTCCTCGATCTGCTCGCGACTAAGCGGCGGACGTGTGGCCGAGCGTCCTGTTGGGTCGCCGATCATTCCCGTGAAGTCGCCGATCAGAAAGATCGCGGTGTGTCCGAGATCCTGAAAGTGTTTCAGCTTGCGCAGAACCACCGTGTGCCCCAGATGCAAGTCGGGAGCGGTCGGGTCCATGCCGAGCTTCACCCGCAGCGGCTTTCCTGTTGAGCGCGACTTCTCCAGCTTGGCCCGCAGTTCGGACTCGCGAATGATTTCCGCGGAGCCTTTCTTGAGATACGTGAGTTGTTCGTCGACTGGTAGGAAGTTGAGCACGCGACGATTATAAAGGGTGCACTATTCAGTTTGGAGTAGCCGCCGCCCTTTGACTTCGTATTTGACGTTTAGCACCATATTGATCGCTTCCGTGTAAGCCACATGTTCCTGCTCAAGGATGCGAGCAGCCAGCCTGTGTTCATCGTCAGAATCGAGCACTGGAACGGTTTTCTGCACAATGATGGCCCCATGATCAAGTTCTTCATCCACAAAATGCACCGTGCAACCGGAAACCTTCACTCCGTAAGCGAAAGCCTGCTCCTGCGCTTCGAGGCCAGGGAACGCGGGCAGCAGTGAGGGATGGATATTGAGAATCCGCCGCGGAAACTGTTGCACGAACCACGGCGAGAGCAGGCGCATGTATCCGGCGAGGCAGACCAGGTCCACATTATTCTGCTTGAGCGCGGCGACGACTTCGTGGTCGTGCTCTTCGCGCTGCTTGCTCTTCGACGGAATCACCAGTGCATTCAACCCGCGCTGCTGCGCGGTGGCGATGCCCGGCGCGTCCGCCTTGTTGGAGATGACAACGGCAACGCGCGCATCCGCAATGCGCCCCGCGTCAATGCTATCGGCAATGGCCACAAAGTTCGAGCCGCGTCCGGAGAGGAGAATGCCCAGGGATCTCATGGAAGCTCAAATGATAATCCACCACTGAGACACGGAAGCATAGAGAAAATCGAGAACGGAGAGTCTAGTGAAATCGAGCAAAGTAACGTCTGATAGGCCAAAGGACGAACGAGCTTAAAGGTTTTCTCCGTGTCTCAGTTACTCCGTGGTGGGTTCGTTTTTCAGTTGTAGATCACCTTGCGCTCGCCCTTGACGATGCGGCCCACGGTGTAAGCCTTCTCCCCCACGCGTTCCAGCACAGTCTGCGTCTTCTTGAACTTTGCCAGGGGAACGACCAGCAGCATGCCCAGACCCATGTTGAAGGTGCGCAGCATCTCATCCTGCGGAACGTTGCCCAGTTGCCGCAAGTGCTCGAACAACGGCGGCACAGGCCAGGAACCGAGATCAATCGAGGCCGCAGTCCCGCGAGGCAGCACGCGCGGAAGGTTCTCGGTAATACCGCCGCCAGTGATGTGCGCCAGGGCGGAAACGCATTGTCCGTCGATCAGCTTGCGCAGCGCCGGCCAGTAGCTCTTGTGCGTCCGCATCAGTTCGTTGCCCACTTTATTCTTGATCTCGTTGACGTAGTCCTCGGTCGAGTAGTGGGCCACTTCGAAAAGCAGCTTGCGGGCCAGCGAGTATCCGTTGGTGTGCAGGCCATTCGACGCCATGCCGAGCACGACGTCGCCAATCTGTACATCCTTGCCGGTGATAATCCGGTCGCGTTCCACCACGCCCACGATGAACCCCGCCAGATCGTATTCGCCCTCAGGATAGAAGCCCGGCATCTCGGCAGTCTCCCCGCCGATCAAGGCGCAGCCGTTGTGCTTGCAGGCGTCGGCAATGCCTTCCACCACTTTCTCAGCGATCGTAGGCTCCAACTTTCCCGTCGCCAGATAATCCATAAAGAACAGCGGTGCAGCGCCCTGCACTGCAATGTCGTTCACGCAGTGATTCACCAGATCAGCGCCTACCGTAGAATGCAGGCCCATTTCAAATGCAACTTTAAGCTTCGTTCCCACCCCATCGACGCTCGAAACCAGCACCGGGTCGACATACTTCGTCTTGTCCACGGCAAACAGGCCGCCAAAGCCACCAATCTCGCTGAGCACGCCGCGCGTAAAAGTCTTGTGCGCCAGATACTTGATGCGCTTCTTCGTACGATTAGCGACATCAATGTCCACACCGGCATCGGCGTAGGTAATGGGTCCGGCGGCGGCGATGGGGTTTTTAGGCACGGGTTATGACGCTGTCTCGTCCTCAGTGCAAGTGGGGAAACGCTGGATTGTTGCCGAAGCAATAGACCCTAAGGTTGCTGATTGTAACACGTTCTGCAGTCGAGGTTGGCTGAGGAAAGTCGAGTGCTCAGGAAACAGAAGGACTTGAAACCACCTCTGGCGCGCCCTGCGGACGCGCCCGCCCGCTCGTCACGCCAAGCCTGGGCTAGCGAGCGATGAAGTCCGAGAAGAAGTAAGCGAGAAGTCCGAAAAGAACCAACCCGGAAATGCCGTAGGCAGTAAGAACCCAGGCGCCGCGACCGGCCAAGCGCCGGCTGGCAGAAGAGTTAGAAAGCGACTGCTGCGAAGCCGAAGAAATGTCAGGAGCACGATCTTCCATGCAAAAACCTCCGAACGGAAGGATCGCGGCGCAAACCTTTTTGCGTCACGCTTACCCGGCGTTACGGCCGGGCAAGACTATCTGGGCCGCATTTTACTACGGTTTTGTGATGCCGCAAACATAGAAATGTGATGTCCATCACAATGCGGATATGCATGATATTTCTCCCGAGACCTATAGCGCCGGCTGGGTAGCCGTTGCCTGAAGCAATCCTCGGCTTGGGGTACAAACACCGCAGGCCTTACTATTACCCTATGCGTAGTTTCTTTCTGCCGCTTCTTGTTGCCGTCGGCTTGACGGTACCGTTCGCTGCCCAGGCGCAGTCTGGCCAGACTCCTATTCCGTCAACCGTTCCCGCGAAGGCGAAAGCTGGCTCGCAGTCGAGCGATGCCAGGCCCTCCGACACCTCTGTCTCCAAACCCGAGGAAGCCAAGCACGACTATTCCCAGGAAGCGTTTGTCGTCGAACAATACCGCTCGCGCTACCGCTTCGAGAGCGACGGCACGGGGCGCCGAGAAACGGTAGCTCGCATCCGGGTGCAGAGCGAAGCCGGAGTCCAGCAGTGGGGCCAGCTTCAGGAAGGTTACAACTCCGCCAACGAGCGCCTGGAGATTGCCTACGTCCGCGTCATCAAGGCCGATGGCACCGTCGTGAAGGCGACCGACGATGCCGTGCAGGACCTCAGCGCTCCTATCGAACAGCAAGCGCCGGTTTACACCGACTACCGGCAGAAACACATCACCGTCCCCGGACTGCGCCCCGGCGAAGTGCTCGAGTACGACATGGTCACGGTGATTCATACCCCGCTGGCACCGGGCCAGTTCTGGGCGGACTACGATTTTGACAAGAACAACATCATGCTCGACGAGGAACTCGACATCGATGTTCCCGCCGACCGCCCGCTGAAGTTGAAGAACAAGCCGGGCATGGATCCGAAGATTTCAGAAGAGAAAGGCCGCCGCATCTATCACTGGACCAGTTCTCACCTGGAGCGCGAAGACGACACCAAAGACAAGGACAAAGAGAAAGACAAGAAGAAAAAGAAGAAGAGGCCCGACGAGGAACGTCCCGACGTCCAGTTGACCACATTCGTTAGTTGGGAACAGATCGGCCGCTGGTATGCGGGCATGGAAAAAGACCGGCGCGCGCCGTCGCCCGAAGTCCGTGCCAAAGCTGACGAGCTAACCAAAGGCCTCGACACCCAGTTGGACAAGGTCGAAGCGCTCTACGACTTCGTCGCGCTAAATTTTCGCTACGTCAGCTTGTCGCTGGGACTCGGCCGCTACCAGCCCCATGCTGCCGGGGATGTCCTGCACAACCAGTACGGCGACTGCAAAGATAAGCACACCCTGCTGGCTTCGCTGCTCGAAGCCGAAGGCCTGCATGCGTCGTCAGTGTTGATCAATGCCAGCCGCAAGCTCGATCCGGATGTGCCTTCGCCCTCGCAGTTCGATCACGTCATCACGCTGTTACCGATGGCGAACGAAGAAGTCTGGATGGATACCACCAGCGAAGTCGCTCCCTTCCGGCTGCTGGCTTTCACTCTGCGCGACAAGCTGGCGCTGGTCATCCCCGCCGACGGCAGCGCGCCGCACCTCGAGGAAACGCCCGCCGATACACCCATGCCCGACAGCGAAGTTTCCGAGGTCGATGGGAAGATAAATGACATCGGCAAGCTGGAAGCGCATGTCCATTACACCTTCCGCGGCGACGAAGAGCTGATGCTGCGCTCGGTCTTCCGCCGCGTCCCGGAGGCGAATTGGCAGCGTGTGGTGGAAAACGTGAACGCCGGAATGGGTGGCGACATCACGAATCTGAAAGTCAGCGATCCGGCCGCGACCCGCGAGCCTTTCACCATGTCATACGACGTCTCCCGCCCAAACTTCCTGGACTGGTCGAAGAAGAAATCCGATCTCACGCTGCCGCTTTGCCAGTTCAATCTTCCAGACGTTGGCGATACCGATGACGACAGCGACGCTGATACCGAGGCGCTGAAGCTCGGCCCCAAAGCAGAGTACGTTTACAAAATCAAGCTAGAACTACCGGCCAAGTACACGGCGCACGCTCCGCTGGCTTTTTCCGTGAAGCGCGACTACGCCGAGTACCAGGCCACCTACAAGCTGGATGGAACCACCTTCACCGCCGCCCGGACGCTCACCATGCGTCAGGTCGAGCTACCGTTGCCGCGCGCGTCGGACTATCGAGCTTTCCGCCGCGCCGTCAGCTCTGACTTGGGCCAGTTCCTCTCAGTCGAAAATACGGTAGCGGGTACGCCCACGCCGCCCGCCGACATGAAGGCCGATGATTTGTTTGAAAGTGGGCGGGCGGCTATTGCCACCCAAAATTATCCCCTGGCCATTCAACTTCTCAAGCGCACCACCGAAGTCGAGCCCAAGCACAAGTACGCTTGGTATGCGCTAGCCGTCGCCTACATGGGACTGCGCCAGAATGACGATGCCATCGCCGCCCTGAACAAGCAGATCGAGATCAATCCCTACGACGAATCGGCCTACAACGCGCTCGGCCGTGCCTACTGGCAGGAGCGCAAGTACGACGAAGCCGTCACAGCCTTCAACAAGCAGATCGAGATCAATCCCCTCGACAAGTTCGCCCACGCCGGCCTGGGCGCAATGTATTCCGAGTGGCACAAATACGACCTGGCTGCACCGGAGTTGGAGAAAGCCGCGTCTCTTACGCCAGACAATGCGGAACTGCAAGTGAGCCTGGGCGATGCCTACCTGAACCTCAGCCAGGACGACAAAGCACTCGCCACGTTCGACCACGCAGTCGAGCTCTCAGCCACGCCGACGGTCTGGAACAACATCGCCTACCAGCTCTCGCTGAAGAAGTCTCATCTGGACCGCGCCCAGCAGTACGCCGAATCGGCAGTCTCGGCCACCACCGCGGCGCTGCGCAATGTGTCGCTCGACCGGCTCACCCCGCAGGAGTTGCTCTTGGTCTCATCGCTCATCGCCTACTGGGACACGCTGGGCTGGGTGTATTACAGCGAAGGCAACATGGACAAAGCCGAAAAATACGTCGCCGCCGCCTGGGGACTCGGTCACCATGGAGAGGTCGGCGACCATCTGGGGCAGATTTACGAGAAACGCGGCAACAAAGATCTAGCCCTGCGCACCTACGCTCTTTCCCTGAGTGCGCTGCGTCCTGATCCCGAAACCCGCGGCCGTCTGGCCTCGCTCACCGGCGGCGACGCCAAGGTAGACGCCGCCGTGGCGAAATACAAAGAAGACTTGCAGCAGTTGCGCACCATCGACCTGGGCAAAGTCGCGAGAGAAACGGGCAACGCCGAATTCTTCGTGCTTCTCAGTCGTGGCAAGGGCTCTGCCGCCACGGTCGACGCCGTGAAGTTCGCCAGCGGCGATGAAAAGCTCAAAATCTTCACCGAAGCCCTCCGCACCGCCGAGTACCGTCTGACCTTCCCCGACGACACCCCAGTCAAAATCCTCCGCCGCGGAAGCCTTTCCTGTTCCACTGCCACGGGGAACTGTTCGTTCGTCCTCATGCTGCCTGATGACGTAATAAGGGTGGACTGAGAGCGGTGAACCGAGCTGCTCACGTGCGCGACCCATTGGCGGACCCTATCGATGGCCGTAGCAGCCCACTAGAGTTCGAGGGTTATCACATTCAAGAGTTCTCCGGCGCTCACCACCTCGGTAGCTCCAAGGTGGTCCTTCGGGAAATCCTTCTTGTTGCCCGTGACTATGAAATCCACATGAGCCGCGATAGCACAGGTCATGAAGTCGTCATCCTGGGGGTCGGGAGAAATGCCGGAAAGAGGAACAGGGTGCAGAAGATCCCCCTGGCGCTGAAGCAGGTCGATCAATGCGGTGATTTCATCCGGTGAAAATGCGAACTTGGGGCGTGCCAGCACCGCCGAGTACCTTCAGCACGGCAGGAGAAAGGCATGGTCGCACCAGCCCTTGCTTGACGGCAAGCAGCAGCAACGCTTCATTGCCGGAAGGTGAGATCAGGGCCGATACCAGGACATTCGTATCGATGACCGCCCGAATCACTTTCTCTTCTCGCGCCGGTACGCTTTTATCTCAGCGTCGATCTCCTGCGGAGTGAGTTTGTCCAGGCCTCGTTGCTTTGCGCTTGCCCAGGCTTTCTCAAGCCACTTTGGCGGCGGGGCGACAGTCTTGATGAAATCTTCGACGCTCATGATGACAACCGCGGGTTCTCCGCGCCGGTTCACGACAAAACGCTCGTTGTTTTCGACGGCGCGGTTCATAATCTGCCCAAACTGTGTGCGGGCGACATGG
This sequence comes from uncultured Acidobacteriaceae bacterium, assembly GCA_963842095.1. GTDB lineage: Bacteria > Acidobacteriota > Terriglobia > Terriglobales > Acidobacteriaceae > Sulfotelmatobacter. The sequence continues at coordinate 759,117 of CAWJEY010000013.1, read as the reverse complement.
GCATCAACGCGGCGTTCCATTTAAAATAATCTCCCATTGATTGATTAATCAATGCATCACTCTACCATAGAGGTATCGCTTTGTCGAGAGGGCAGCCTGCTCCCTGAACTGTCATAAAAGCAAGTCTCGTTCGTCCCGGTTGAGATCCGCGACTTATGCGCTAGTCCGCCGCCGGTGCCACTCGGTCGCCTGTTCATAAGCATGAACCAGCCTCAGCACCAAATCCTCCCGCCAGTGCGGCCCCGCGATCTGCAGGCCAATGGGCAGCCCGCTCTTCGTGAAGCCGCAGGGCACTGAGATCGCCGGCAGCCCCCACACATTAAACGGCCGCGTATTGCGCAGCAACGCAAGCTCCGCCGGACGCAGCGCGGCAGGATCTTTCTTCAAATCAGCAATTGCTGGCGCGGGGATGGGCATCGTAGGCGTGACCAGCAAATCCACTTCGGCAAAGAAGTCGTGAGCCCGCCGCCGCTCCTCGTCCAGTTCGCGCCGCCGCTGAATGTACTCCGTTGCCGAAATCCTTTCACCAGAGCGAATGCGCCGCAGAGTCTCCGGCTGATACAGTTCAGGAGTCCTAGCGACGTTGTCGGCGTGATAAGAAAAAGACTCAGCGGCTTGAACCGCACGGTCCGAAGACACCTCCATCCGCACGTCCCGAATATCCGCCACCAGCGTCCCGATCACGGCTAGCGCCCGCTCCACCGCCATGCGGACTTCATCGTCAAGATCGTCATAAAAATAAATCCGTGGAACCCCAATGCGCAGACTCTTCGTCCCGTCGCCCAAGCCAGAAACATAATCAGCCACGGGAACATCAGCGCTGCACACGTCGAGCGGATCGTATCCCGCGATGGCCTGCAACACGACAGCCGCATCGTCAACAGTCGCAGCCAGCGGCCCAACGTGATCGAGCGACCACGAAAGCGGAATCACGCCCCGCGCCGACACGCGCCCATAGGTCGGCTTGATTCCCACGCACCCGCACAGTGCAGCCGGCTCGCGGATGGAGCCCGCCGTATCGGTCCCAATCGCCGCGAAGCAAAGCCCGGCAGCCACGGCAGCCGCCGATCCACCGGACGAGCCTCCGGCAATGTGTGCAGTGTTCCACGGATTGTGAACGTCGCCGAAGAAACTCACCAGCGAACTGCCGCCATAAGCGAACTCATGCAGATTATTCTTCCCCAGAATCACCGCTCCCGCCCGCCGCAGCCGCCGCACCACTTCCGCATCTTCGGTAGGAACGCGATCCTTGTAAAGCGCGCTGGCCGCGGTTGTGCGCGTACCCGCGGTGTCGATTAAATCTTTGAGGGCGACGGGAATCCCATGCAGCGGCCCGCGCCACTCCCCGCGTCCGATCTCGCGTTCTGCGGTCTGCGCCTCTGCCAGCGCCGACCCGGCGGTGACAGTAATGAAGGCATTCAGTCTGGGGTTGAGTTTCTCGATACGGTCCAGACAAGCGCGAGTCAGTTCGACGGGAGAAACTTCCTTCCGCCGCAGACGCGGTGCAAGTTCAGAAATCGTTTCCAAAGTATGCATTATCGGAATTTCATTGTAGTTGCTTGCCTTACCCTGTGTACCTTTGTGGCCGGAGCCTGCCCTGAACGAAGTCGAAAGGTGTTTAAGATTTGTTGCCCTTTCAGAAAAAGCAACCAACAGCCCAAGCCCATAATCAAAATCGCTGTTCGCACCAAGGAGGTTCAGCTCATGGCGGAAATGACGATTGCCCCAGTCGCAACCCACGGTTTCTTCGTCGACGGCCGTTGGATGGAAGACGGCGACATCGTCGAAATCCGCTCGCCCTTCGACGGTTCCGTAGTCGGGCGAATCACACAGGCACGCCGCGAGCATGCAGAAGCCGCGATCGCCGCCTCCGTCAAGGCTTTCGGCACCACCCGCCGCCTCCCCGCTTTCGAGAGACAGCGCGTGCTTCGGCGCATTGCGGGCGCTATAGCCGAGCGCCGCGACGAATTCTCCCGCACCATCGCTCAGGAAGCCGGCAAACCCATCAAGCTGGCGCGCATCGAAGTGGACCGCGCCGTGTTCATCTTTAACGTCGCAGCCGAAGAGGCCACGCGCATTTACGGCGAATATCTTCCCCTCGATTGGCAGGAGTTCACCGCCGGTCGCTGGGGCATTGTGAACCGCTTCCCCCTCGGTCCAATCGCGGGCATTACGCCCTTCAATTTTCCTCTGCACCTGGTCGCGCACAAAGTTGCGCCCGCGATTGCGGCCGGTTGCTCCATGGTATTGAAACCTGCGCCGCAAACTCCACTGTCCTCATTGCTGCTGGCGGAATGCGTGCAGCAGGCCGGCTGGCCCGATGGCGGCCTCAACGTGCTCCCGCTCTCCAACGAAGATGCCAGTCTGCTGGTCACCGACGAGCGCATCAAGCTGATCAGCTTCACCGGCAGCGTGCCCGTGGGTTGGGACATCAAACGCCGCGCCGGCAAAAAGAAAGTTGCGCTTGAATTGGGCGGCAACGCAGGAGCTATCGTGCATAGCGACGCCGACATCGCCTATGCCGCCGAGCGCTGCATTACCGGAGGCTTCGCCTACGCCGGCCAGACCTGCATTTCCGTGCAGCGCATTCTGGTGCAGGAGTCACTCTATGGCAAGTTCACCGATCTCCTCGTCGAGGGCGTGAAGAAACTGAAGACCGGCGATCCCATGGAAGAGTCGACCGACGTCGGCCCGCTGATCCGCGAGAGCGATGCCATCCGTGTCACCAACTGGGTGGAGGAAGCGGTCCGCTTCGGCGCTCGCCTGCTCTGCGGTGGCGGCCGTCGGGGTTCGATTGTCGAGCCCACGGTACTGACCAGCACCAAGCCCGAAATGAAAGTCAACTGCCAGGAAATCTTCGGCCCCGTCGTGACCGTGGAGCCTTACCAGAACTTTGACGAAGCCCTGCGCCGCATCAACAATTCCAACTACGGCCTGCAGGCCGGCTTGTTCACCCGCGACGTGAAGCTGCTTTTCCAGGCCTATGACGAACTCGAAGTCGGCGCTCTGATCGCGGGCGATATCCCCTCGTTCCGCATCGACCAGATGCCCTACGGCGGCGTCAAGGACTCCGGCCTGGGCCGCGAGGGGCTGCGCTACGCGATCGAAGAAATGACCGAGCCCAAACTGCTGGTGATGAATCTGCGATGAGGGAGATGCAAGTCAGGGCACACGATCGGTCCTGAATCTTTTCTTTTCCGGAGAGTTCAATTCCGGGAAATTTCGGCGTCTTCTGCCTCAAAGAGCGCGACAACGGCGCGCGAAATATTTATAATCTCCAGTTCTTACAAGTGACGCGAAAAAATCAGTGGGTGTTTTCCTTTGCGTCGTTAACCAAATTACTTCCCGTCGGGGAATTTCTTGGATCTCATTTTCTTGCTTTCTGAAGCGCGTACGTAAGCATGCCCCAGATTTTTCATCGCAGCACGAACACTTTGTCCCGGGCCACAATTTTTGGCGCGGTGTTCGTGATTGCCGCGCTCAGTTGGGTGGCGATGGAGATCCAGCGTTCGCCTTACGTTACCTATGCCGGCGTCCGCAAGCCGCAACCCGTGCCTTTCAGCCATCAGCATCACGTCTCCGGACTCGGCATCGACTGCCGCTACTGTCATACCTCGGTTGAGACTTCGAGTTTCGCCGGCATCCCTCCCACCAAGACCTGCATGAACTGCCACTCGCAGATCTGGACCAATGCCCAATTGCTCGAACCCGTCCGCGCCAGCTACCGCACCGGCCAGTCCCTGCAGTGGACGCGGGTGAACCAGTTGCCCGACTTCGTTTTCTTCAATCACAGCATTCATATCAATAAAGGCGTGGGTTGCAACACCTGCCACGGTCCGGTCGACCGGATGCCGCTGATGTATCAGCAGGAATCGTTGCAGATGGAGTGGTGCCTGAGCTGCCATCGTGCGCCGCAAAGGAACCTGCGCCCGCGCGATCAGGTGTTCAACATGCAGTACCAGCAGCCCACCAGCGTGAACCCGGTTGTGGTGGATGGGCAGACTTTCATCGACCAAGATGATCTGGGCTTGGCGCTGGTGAAGAAGTACAACGTGCGCAGTGTGAAAGACATTACCAGTTGCAGCACCTGCCACCGGTGAAGCGAGCCGCGGAGCGGCGAAAGAGTGCAGCCCACGGCGCAAGCCGTAGGTGAGGAGCGAGACGAGACGAGGAAGAAGCCCCAAAGGGGCGAAAGAATGGACGAGCAAGACAAAATCGCGAAACGAGAGGATGTTTGCCCCTCCAAGAAGGGCAAGCTCGATCTCGACTCCCTCCGCGCTCAAATCAACGAGGCCAATAATAACGACGCGTCCGGCCCGGAATACTGGCGCAGCCTCGAAGAGCTTGCCGGCAGCCCCGCGTTCCAGGAAGCTCTGCACCGCGAGTTCCCCAAGGGCGCCTCCGAGTGGGTCGATTCCGTCTCGCGCCGCGGCTTCCTGAAAGTGATGGGCGCGTCGATGGCGCTGGCTGGCATGACCGGATGTGTGCGCCTGCCGCTCGAACCCATCGTTCCCTATGTTCGCCAGCCCGAGGACGTAATCCCCGGCCGGCCCCAGTTCTACGCCACGGCGATGACGCTCGGCGGATACGCCAGCCCGATTCTCGTCGAAAGCCATCTTGGACGCCCCACGAAGATCGAAGGCAACGACAAGCATCCCGCGTCGCTCGGCGGCACCGACATTTTTGCGCAAGCCCACGTTCTCGGCCTGTACGATCCCGACCGCTCGCAGAGTGTGGTGTCGATGGGCGACCAGCGCTCCTGGCAGTCGTTCCTGACCGCGCTGCACGGTCCGCTCAGCGCGCAGAAAGCGCTGCAGGGCGCGGGCATTCGTATTCTTACTCCAACCATTTCTTCGCCCACGCTCGCCGATCAACTGCGCAACTTCCTGAAGATTTATCCGCAGGCCAAGTGGCATGTGTACGAGCCGGTCAATCGCGATAACGTGCTCGAAGGCGCGAAGCTGGCCTTCGGCCAGCCGGTCGAGACGCGCTACGATTTCGAAAGGGCCGACGTAATCGTCTCGCTCGACGCCGACTTTCTGTATGCGGGTTTTCCGGGAAATGTCCGCTACATCCGCGACTTCGCCCAGCGCCGCAATCCCGACGGCAAGATGAACCGGCTGTATGTGATCGAAAGCAGACCGACAACGACGGGAGCGAAGGCGGATCATCGGCTGCCAATGCAGGCGTCAAAAGTAGAGACGTTGGCCGAGGCATTAGTACATGGTACGGTTCCGGTAAAGATAGGTGGTCCTGCGACTGAGGAAGATCGGCGAAGAATCGAAGCTGCTCCTAGTGGAAATCCTGCGGTGGGTTTGCTGTCCGAGGCAGCGCTGCGATTCTTTGGTGCGGCTCTCATTGATCTTAGGCTTTATGAGGCCAAGAGCCTGATAGTCGTCGGTGATCATCAGCCGCCGACAGTACATGCGCTCGCCCATGCAATCAATGCCCAGCTTGGCAATGTTGGCAAGACAGTTTTCTACACCGATCCCGTCGATGCAAATCCGGTCAACCAAACCGAATCGATCAAGGATCTCGTTGCGGACATCAGTGCTGGCAAAGTTGACCTGCTCGTCATCCTCGGCGGCAATCCAGCCTACGACGCTCCGGCCGATCTCAACTTCGCCGACGCGCTGAAGAACAGCAACATTCCTCTTCGCGTTCATCACGGTCTCTATCAGAACGAAACCGCCGAACTGTGCCAATGGCATGTCTCTGCGACGCATGAACTCGAAGCCTGGGGCGATGCCCGCGCCTACGACGGAACGGTCAGCATCATCCAGCCTTTAATTGCCCCGCTCTACAATGGAAAGAGCGCGCTCGAATTCGTCGCTCTGCTCTCGGGACAAGCCGACGCGACGGGCTACGATCTCGTCCGCGCCTACTGGCAGAAGCAAGGGCCCGCTTTCCCAGTGCGGCACGACGCCCCCACCGACTTCGAGCAGTTCTGGCGGAAGTCACTGCACGACGGTTGGATCGAAGGAACAGCCTGCACTCCGGTAAAGACATCGAACGTTGCTCGAATAACAGTAACGGATCTAGCTAAGCTCAACGCCATCGAGCTTAACATCCGTCGCGATCCCACCATCTACGATGGACAATTCTCCAACAACGGCTGGCTGCAGGAATTGCCGAAGCCGATGAACAAGCTCACCTGGGACAATGCCGTGCTCATCGGTCCCAAGATGGCGGAGCGGCTGCAGATCAAAGTGGAAGATGTTGTCGAGCTCGAACTGAACGGCAAGAAAGTCACCGGCCCGGTTTGGATTCAAGCTGGACATCCCGACAACTCCGTCACTGTGACGTTAGGCTACGGCCGCCGTCGCGCCGGCCGCGTCGGAACCGCGCAAGGTTTCGATGCCTACGCGCTGCGTACGAGCGCCGCGCCGTGGATCGCCACCGGCCTGCAAATCCGCAAGACCGGAGACACCTACAAGCTCGCGTCCACCCAGGGCTACCAGAGCATGGACACGCCCGATGGCGGCCATCGTCCGCTGGTCCGCGAGACCACGCTTGAGGAATACCGCAAAGAGCCGAGCTTTGCTCAGGAAGAAGAACCCGCGCCCGGGCTCACGCTCTACAAGCCTTATCCCTATAAAGAAGAAGACTACGCGTGGGGCATGGCGATTGATCTGAACTCCTGCGTGGGCTGCAACAACTGCATGCTGGCCTGCCAGTCGGAGAACAACATCGCCGTCGTCGGCAAAGAGCAGACCGTCATTGGCCGCCACATGCACTGGATTCGCGTCGATGCCTACTACCAGGGCGACCGCGACAATCCCAAGGCGTTTTTCCAGCCCGTACCCTGCATGCAATGTGAAAATGCCCCCTGCGAAGTGGTCTGTCCGGTGGGCGCGACCAACCACACGCCCGAAGGCCTGAACGACATGGTCTACAACCGCTGCGTGGGCACGCGCTATTGCTCGAACAACTGTCCTTATAAGGTGCGGAGGTTTAACTTCCTGCTCTTTCAGGATTGGGAGACGCCGCAGTACAAGATGATGCGCAATCCCGACGTCAGCGTGCGCAGCCGCGGCGTGATGGAGAAGTGTACCTACTGCGTGCAGCGCATCAACGAGCGCCGCATCGACGCCGAACGCGAAGACCGCAAGATCAACGACGGGTCACACGAGAGCGAATTGCAAACCGCCTGCCAGCAGTCCTGCCCGGCGGGCGCAATCATCTTCGGCAACATTAACGATCCCAACAGCAAGGTTTCGAAATTGAAAGCTCAGGCGCGAAATTACAGTCTGCTGGGCGAACTCAACACCCGCCCGCGGACCACGTATCTGGCGGAAGTGAGTAACCCGAATCCGGAGTTGAAGGGGTAGATGGACGAGCAATACAAATCGACGGTGGACGCAGGGCAAGCCCCCGTGATGGAGCCCGGCTATACCTTCGGCACCGTCACGGAAAAAATCAGCGCCATCGTGCTGACCCGTCCCGCCTCGAACGGATGGTTCGTCGGCTTCGGCATCGCGTTCCTGCTGACGATGATGATGCTCTACGCCATCGGCTACCTATTCCTGAAAGGTGTCGGCATCTGGGGCGTAACCATCCCCATTGGCTGGGGCTTCGCCATCGTCAACTTCGTGTGGTGGATCGGTATCGGCCACGCCGGCACGCTGATCTCTGCGATTCTTCTCTTGCTGCGGCAGTCGTGGCGCAATTCCATCAACCGTTTCGCCGAAGCCATGACGCTGTTCGCCGTGGCCTGCGCCGGAATTTTCCCGGCCATCCACGTGGGGCGTCCCTGGCTGGCGTACTGGTTTTTCCCCATTCCCAACACCATGGGCGTGTGGCCGCAATTCCGCAGCCCACTCATGTGGGACGTCTTCGCCGTCTCCACCTACGCCACGATTTCGGCTCTTTTCTGGTTCATCGGCCTGGTTCCCGACATGGCCACGCTGCGCGATCGCGCCACGCACCCGGTAGCCAGGATCGTCTACGGCATGCTCTCGATGGGCTGGCGCGGATCCGCGCGCCACTGGCACCGCTACGAAACTGCCTACCTACTGCTGGCCGGATTGGCCACGCCGCTGGTGCTCTCGGTGCACACGGTCGTGAGCTTTGACTTCGCGATCGGCATCGTCCCCGGCTGGCACACGACAATTTTCCCACCCTACTTTGTTGCTGGCGCCATCTACTCCGGTTTCGCGATGGTGTTGATGCTCGCGATTCCAATTCGCAAAATCTACGGACTCGAGGACTTCATCACTGAGCGCCATCTGCAGAACTCGGCGAAAGTCATGCTCGCGACCGGACTGATCGTCGCCTACGGCTACGGCATTGAGGCCTTCATGGGCTGGTACAGCGGCGACCGCTACGATGCCTTCACCCTCTGGAATCGCCTGCACGGTCCGTATGCCATCCCGTACTGGGCGCTGCTCATCTGCAACATCTTTATCCCGCAGGTTTTATGGATTCGCAAGCTGCGCACCAGTCCCGTCGCACTGTTCTGTGTTTCCGGCGTAATCCTGGTCGGGATGTGGCTGGAGCGCTTCATCATCGTCGTGGTCAGCCTGCACCGCGACTTCCTCACCTCATCCTGGGGAATGTACTACCCCACGCGCTGGGACTGGATGACCTACATCGGCACCATCGGCATGTTCCTGGCAGCGATGTTCCTGTTCGTGCGCCTCCTGCCCATGATCTCAATCTTTGAAATGCGCACCCTCCTGCCGGAAGCGGAGGTGAAGGAATGAAGCGCGAACGCACGTACGGAATCATGGCGGAGTTCGATTCGGCTACCGCTCTGGTCGAAGCAGCGCGCCGCACGCATCAGGCCGGCTACAACAAGATCGACGCCTACAGCCCGTTTCCCATCGAAGGCCTGGCCGAGGAGATCGGTTTTCACCACGATGAAGTTCCGCTAGTAGTGCTGATCGGCGGCATCATCGGCGGCCTCACTGGCTACCTGATGCAGTACTGGATGTCGGCCGTCGACTACCCGCTCAACATTGGTGGCAAGCCTTACCATTCCTGGCCGGCATTCATCGTGATCACGTTCGAGATGACGATTCTTTTCGCCGGAATCTCCGCCGTGTTCGGCATGTTGGCGCTGAACGGCCTGCCCATGCCGTATCATCCAGTATTCAACGTGCCGCGTTTCTCCTCGGCCTCGAAAGACCGGTTCTTCCTGATCGTGTTTTCTTCCGATCCCAAATACGACAAAACCGGCACGCGAGATTTTCTCCAAAGCCTGCAACCACGCTCGCTGTCGGAGGTGCCAAGCTAAATGCAGCACCTTGGCCAAATCTCGGCCCGCTGGACCAAAGCTGGGTGCCCCATTCTTGCGCGTTCTGTGCGCAAGAGTGGGATTCCACGAATGTCGCACGCTTGGGATTTTCTGACGATGGCACTCCTACTGTCGACAATCACCCTGCTCTCCGCCTGCCGCATCGACATGCACGTGCAGCCGAAACAGAACCCGCTCTCCCGCAGCGACTTTTTCACCGACCAGCGCTCCGAGCGCCCGCCGGTGGAAGGCACGGTGGCCCGCGGCCACTTGCGCGAAGACACTTATTTCTACACAGGCAAGCTCGGAAACAATCCCGGCGACTATATGCCGTTTCGCGTGACCAAAGAAGTCCTCGAACGCGGCCGCGAACGCTACAACATTTTCTGCGCTCCCTGCCACTCGCGCGTCGGCGACGGCAACGGCTTCGTCCCCTCGCGCGGATTCGCCCGCAAGCCGCCCTCCTATCACATCCCGCGATTGCAGAAAGCCCCGCTCGGATACTTCTACGACGTCATCGCCAACGGCTTCGGCATCATGCCCGATTACGCCTCGCAGATTCCTCCGCTCGACCGCTGGAACATCGTGGCCTACGTGCGCGCGTTGCAACTAAGCCAAGCCGCCACCATGGCGGACGTGCCCAAGGGACAGACCGTTCCCTCGGAGCCGCCCCAGTTCCGCGGCCAGCCGGGTTCGGGGGCGACCCTACCGGTGATTGCGTCTGAAACAAGTTCGTCACCAGAGGAACACAAATGAGCGCCGCGACCACACATCTCGATCTGACGGCGCCCGAAGTCGTAAGAAAAATATCCCAGCGCTCGCTCGTAATCGGCGGCGTCTTCGCCGTGATCGCAGTTATCTTAGCCCTCAAGCAGCCTGATGAGTTTTACCGCGCTTACCTGCTCGGCTTCATGTGCTGGCTTGGCGTCGCCCTCGGCTCCATGGCGATTCTCATGATCCGCCACCTCACCGGCGGAGCCTGGGGCATGGTCATCCGCCGCATTCTGGGCGCGGCCATGCGCACCCTGCCGCTGCTTTTCGTGCTCTTCATCCCTATCTTCTTTGGAATACACAGGCTCTACATCTGGGCGCAGCCGCTCGGCAACATTCAGGATAAGCATCTTCGCGAGCACCTCGAACAAATCACGCAGACTTATCTCACCGTAAACGGCTTCATCATTCGCGCCGTATTCTACTTCGCGATCTGGAACCTGCTCTCGTTTCTGCTCACTAAGTTTTCGAAGCAGCAGGACTCGCCGAACCCTCCGGACAACGTCGGCTCCTTCCGCGCTGTCAGCGGCCCCGGGCTCATCCTCTACGCATTTACCATCTCTTTCGCTGCCATCGACTGGATCATGTCGCTCGACCCCAGTTGGATCTCCACCATCTTCGGCCTGCTCATCCTCATCGGCGAAGTGCTCTCAGCCATGTGCTTCGCGGTGGTCGTTGAGCGCATTCTCTTTAACTACAAACCCATGTCGGAGATGCTGAAGCCTGACTTCGTCCACGACCACGGCAAGTGGATGCTCACCTTCATCATGGTCTGGGCCTATTTCTCGTTCTCGCAGTGGCTCATCATCTGGGCCGGCAATTTGCCTGCGGAGATCACTTTCTACATCCGGCGCCTGAACGGCGGCTGGGGATCGATTGGGCTCTTTCTGGTGTTGTTCCACTTCGTAGTGCCTTTTGCGCTCTTGCTCTCACGCCCCTTCAAGCGCGACATTCGCCGCCTGGTGTGGCTCGCAGTCTGGCTGATGCTGATGCGCTACCTCGATCTGTTCTGGATCATCGAGCCCAATTTCTCGAAAACTCTGACTGTGACTCTGGCGGATGTAGTCGTGCCCATCGCCATCGGCGGAATCTGGCTTTGGTACTTCTTCCGCAACCTGGCTTCACTGCCCCTGCTGCCGGCCTATGACTCGGATGCCCATGAAGTTCTGCAGCCGGCACATGGAACACATACTTAACAACCGATGAGTGACGCAACCAAACACGAGAACACAAACGGCCACGGGAGCTTCGAGCGCCAGGACCTGCAGGTCTCGGGCATTCTTTATTTCCTGCTCGGTCTGGGCGTGGTTATGCTGCTCTGCATCCTCGGGCTTAGAGGGCTGTTTGTATTTCTTGACGATCGTGAAAGAGCCTTGCAGCCTCCGGTGAATCCGCTGGCCACAAATGTTCCAGCGGACACGCGCCACATCCCGAAGGATTACGAGGAAAAGGCATTCCCGGATCCGTTGTTGGAAAAAGACGAACACACCAAGATTGACGATTTACGCTCGAAAGAGGAGAAAACACTTTACAGCTACGGCTGGGTGGATGAAAAAGCGGGCACCGTGCACATCCCCATCGAACGCGCCATGGATTTGATTGTGCAGAGAGGTCTTCCAGTGCGTGGCCAGGGAGCGGCCGGCGCCGCTGTCGCCGCGCCCCCAACGAACAAGAAGGGTGAAAAGAAGTGAGCTGTAAGAAAAACAATTCGATTTCTGCTGTGCTCGCGTTGCTCGCCATCGCGCTGTTGTCGACTTTTGCCTCGGCCCAGATGAACAACGGCGTAATGTCTCCTCCGGCAAACACGCGCCCGCCGCGCCTCGAAAACGTCGGCATCGAGCAACACCTCGACGCGCAGGTGCCGCCGGATCTCACCTTCCGCGACGATACCGGCAAGACTGTAAAACTGGGAGACTACTTCGGCCAAAAGCCCCTGATCCTCAACCTGGTTTATTACAACTGCACCATGCTGTGCGGCGAGGCTCTGGCCGGGCTCGCCAGCGCCATGCGCCTAATAAAGTTCGACGTAGGCAACGAATTCGATGTAATCACCGTAAGCTTCGATCCGCGCGAAACGCCCGAGATGGCCGCCGCCAAAAAGAAAGACTACGTCGGACGCTACGGCCGCCCCAATGCTGCTTCAGGCTGGCATTTCCTCACCGGACAGCCGGACTCAATCAACGCGCTCACCAGAGCCGTCGGCTTCCAGTATCAGTACGACGCCAAGAGCAATCAATACGCGCACGCCACCGCCATCATGGTGCTAACGCCGCAAGGCCGCATCTCGCGCTACTTCTACGGTGTAGATTTTCCGCCGAAGGATTTGCGCATGGGATTGGTGGAGGCTTCGCAGGGCAAGATCGGCAACGCCGTGGATGCAGTTCTGCTCTATTGCTATCACTACAATCCGGAAACCGGCAAATACGGCGCCATGGTGGCCAACATCCTGCGCCTGGCAGCGGCCGCGACAATTCTGATTATGGGCATTTTTCTTTTCATTTTGTGGCGGTTGGATCTCTCAGTCACCAAAAAAACGGCGGCGAAGACTAAGTATGCTCAATAATTTCCCATTATGGCCGGAGCAGGCCTCCACGATGGCACGTAATGTGGACGCTCTCTACATCTTCCTGCTCATCGTCACCGGGATGATGACCCTGCTGGTCTTTTCTTTTTTAATTTTTTTCGCCGCCCGGTACCGTCATCGCGCCGGAGTTCGCGCCGAGCAGATTGAAGGTTCCACAGCGCTCGAAATCACCTGGAGCACGATTCCATTCCTCATTTTCATGGTGATCTTTGCCTGGGGTGCGGTCGTGTACTTCAAAGAACGCACTCCGCCCGCCGATGCAGCTGAAATCTACGTCGTGGCGAAACAATGGATGTGGAAGGTGGAGCACGCCGAAGGCCAGCGCGAGATCAATGAACTGCACGTTCCGGTGGGACGCGACGTGAAACTGATTATGACCTCGCAGGACGTGATTCACAGCTTCTTCATCCCCGCATTCCGCATCAAGCAGGACGTGCTTCCCGGCCGCTACACGGTCGAATGGTTCCGTGCCACTAAGCCGGGCGTTTATCACTTGTTCTGCGCGGAATATTGTGGCACGCAGCACTCCGGCATGGTGGGCTCCATCGTGGTCATGGAGCCGGCTCAGTACGAAGCGTGGATGAACGGTGGCTCCACCGGCCCGCTTTCGGCCACGGGCGAGAAAATCTTTGCCGAACTCGGCTGCGTCACCTGCCACCGCACTGACACTCAGGGCCGTGGTCCCAACCTGCAGGGAATTTTCGGCAAGCCGGTTCAACTCGAAGACGGCCGCACTGTCACCGCCGATGAGAACTACGTTCGCGAGTGCATCCTCGACCCGGGCGCCAAGCGGGTGAAAGGATTCCAGCCCATCATGCCCACGTTTCAGGGACTGGTGACCGAAGAGCAGGTAAATGCCCTGGTCGCCTACATCAAATCGATCTCGCCGGCCAAGGGCGAGGCGGGCAAGACCAGCAAGACCAGCGCCCGCGCCGCCGCGCCACAAATCGAAGAAAACGCTCAAGCGAATGGAAGTCAGGTGCAATGAGTATGCCGACAGCGACACCTCAACCCGAACGCGAGAACTACTTGAACAAAGAGTACGGGGTCTGGTCCTGGCTGCTCACCACCGACCACAAACGCATCGCGCTGCTCTACCTCATCTCGATCACGTTCTTCTTCTTCATCGGAGGCTTCTTCGCGCTCCTCATTCGCCTCGAGTTGCTCACCCCGGCGGGCGACCTCGTCCAGGCCGACACTTATAACAAGCTCTTCACCATGCATGGCATGGTCATGGTTTTCTTTTTTCTGATTCCTTCCATTCCTGCGGTGCTCGGAAACTTCCTCGTACCCATGATGATCGGCGCAAAAGATCTCGCTTTCCCCCGCATCAACCTGCTGAGCTGGTATCTCTACATCATCGGCGGCGTGATGATGCTGCACTGCATGCTGACCGGCGGCGTCGACACCGGGTGAACCTTCTACGCGCCGTACAGCACCAACTTCACCAACACAAAGATCGTCGAGGCCGGACTCGCAATCTTCGTTGCCGGATTCTCTTCCATCCTCACTGGCCTGAATTTCGTCGTCACCATCCACCGCATGCGCGCCCCCGGTATGACGTGGTCGCGCTTGCCACTGTTTATCTGGGCACACTACGCCACCAGCATCATTCAACTCCTCGGCACGCCGGTCGTCGCCGTCACCATCGTGCTGGTGGCCGCCGAACGCGCGCTGCACCTTGGCATCTTCGATCCCAAACTCGGCGGCGATCCACTTCTGTTCCAGCACCTGTTCTGGTTCTATTCCCATCCCGCCGTTTACATCATGATTTTGCCGTCGATGGGCGTCGTCACCGAAATCATCGCCTGCTTCTCGCGCAAGCGCATCTTCGGATACAGTTTTGTCGCGTTTTCCTCCATCGCGATCGCCGTCTTCGGTTTCCTCGTCTGGGCTCACCACATGTTCGTCGCCGGAATGTCGGTCTACGCCGCACTCGTATTTTCGTTGTTGAGCTACGCGGTAGCCGTACCTTCCGCCATCAAAGTTTTCAACTGGACGGCCACTCTCTACAAAGGCTCCATCCACTACGACGCGCCCATGCTCTACGCCTTTGGCTTCCTCGGACTCTTCACCATCGGCGGCCTCACTGGACTCTTCCTCTCGGCTCTCGGCATCAACGTTCACGTCACCGACACCTATTTCGTTGTGGCCCACTTTCACTACATCATGGTCGGCGGCGCGGTCATGGGCTATCTCGGCGGTATGCATTTCTGGTGGCCGAAAATCTCCGGACGCCTCTATCCCGAAGGCTGGGCACGCCTGGCCGCCCTAATCGTCTTCATCGGCTTCAATCTCACCTTCTTCCCGCAATTCCTGCTCGGCTACATGGGCATGCCGCGGCGTTATTACGATTACAGCCACATGCCCGAATTTCAGATCCTGAACGTTCTCTCGACCGCCGGCGCCACGGTCCTCGGCGTCGGATACCTCCTGCCCATGGTCTATTTCCTCTGGTCCATGCGCTACGGCAAACCCGCGCCGGATAATCCGTGGAACGCCGCTGGGCTGGAATGGAAAACCGCTTCCCCTCCGACAACTTTCAATTTCGAAGAAGAACCCGTCGTGACCTGGGAAGCCTACAACTACGAGGAACTGGACGCTCCTCACGACGACGCTCCTCACAGCGAGGAGGTCCCCGTTGCCCGATAGCTCCACAGCAACCGGCCTTCACACTGAACAGCACAACCCGGCGCTCTTGCACCACTTCGCCGAGCCGCAGCAGCAGCGCGATGCCGCCAGCCTCGGGATGTGGGTCTTCCTCGCCACTGAGGTCATGTTCTTCGGTGGCCTGTTCTGCGCCTACCTGGTTTACCGCCTGAAATACTTTCCAGACTTCGGCGCCGCCAGCAAGTCGCTGAATGTGACCTATGGCGCCACCAACACTGCCGTACTCATTTGCAGCAGCTTAACCGTGGTCCTGGCCGTGTGGGCCGCTCAAACCGCCCGCCGCACGCTGCTGATCGGCAGCCTCGCGATCACCATGGTCCTCGGCCTCGTCTTTCTCGGCATCAAAAGCGTCGAGTACAAAGACAAATTCGAGGAGCATCACGTTCCCGGCGCATCCTTCAGTTTTGAAAAGGTGCCCATCCCCGGCCATCCCCATGAGTACGCCGACCCGCACCACGCGCAGCTGTTCTTCTCTCTCTACTTCGTCATGACCGGCCTGCACGCGCTGCACATGATCGTCGGCCTGGGCATTTTTCTCTGGCTCTTAACCATGGCCTGGAAGGGACGATTCACGCCCGAATGGTACACTCCAGTCGAAATCGGCGGACTCTACTGGCACTTCGTCGACATCATCTGGATTTATCTGTTCCCGTTGCTTTACCTGATCGACCGGCACCCGTGAGGCCTTTCATGTCAGCACACTCCAAATCGTCGCCCCTCCCCACTTACTTCGCCGTCTTCTTCGCGCTGCTCGTCGGCACAGGTCTCACCGTCTACGCCTCGGGTTTGGACCTCGGCCGTTTCAACGCCGCCGTCGCCTTCACCATCGCCAGCATCAAAGCCACTCTGGTCGCTCTCTTCTTCATGCACATAAAAGGCGCCAGCGAAAAGCTAACCAAACTGGTCGTGATCGCAGCACTGTTCTTCCTGCTACTGCTATTGGGACTCACGATGACCGACTATGCGACGCGGTTGTGGAGTTAGATTGTTTGGTAGCGCCGCCGTCTCCGGCGGCTGTCCAGCGGGCGTCCCCGCCCGCTGCCTCGCGGGCAAGCGTGATCTCGCCCGATTTCACCACGAACCATCCCCAATCCCGCTCCGCTTCCCCTCCAATCTGCGGTATACTCGCGCCGACCGCCTAACGCAGCATTTCTAGAGGTGACCCATGGCGTTCTGCAATTCTTGTGGTGCAACTATCGTTCCCGGGACGAGGTTTTGTGACAAGTGCGGCGCCGCGATCCTCGTTTCTTCGCTGCCCCCGGCTGCGGTTTCCGCGCCTCCAGTTGCCCCTGTGCCCCCGGTGGCAACCCCTCCAGTTCCGACAGCTCCCACACCTCCTCAACCTACGGGTGGCGGAGCCCTGAAGGCCATTCTGATCGTGGTCGGAGTAGTCGTGCTCGTAGGCATTCTCGGCATCGTGTCGCTCGCTCTGTTCGGCTGGCACATGGCGCGTCACACCCGCGTTCGCCAGAACGGCGGCAATGTGAAAGTGGAAACCCCGTTTGGCACCGTCCAGACCACCAATGATCCGCAAGCCGCGGCCCGCGATCTGGGAGTCGATCTCTACCCCGGAGCGCAGGTGTTGAAGGAAGGCGCGACTTCCGCAACCTTCGGTGCCGTGCATACCGCGGCGCTGAACTTTGAGACTTCCGATTCCATCGACAAAGTCTGCAGTTTTTACAAACCCAAATTCCCTAACGCGATGGTGATGACCAGCGACGCGAATCAGTGCACCATCGTTTCTAACGATCAGAAGAACAGATCACCATTAGTGTCAAAACGGAAAACGATAAGACCCGGATCGTGATCACCAATGTCAGCAAGTCTGGCGCGGCAAATCCGTCCTCGAACTGAAAATTGAGTGGACCGACCGCATGTCAAACCCATTCGCCGAACTCGCCCAGGCCGCGAAAGCCGCGCAGGTGGATGCCGCAGCACTATCGGAAGCCCTGCGGTCTGAAATTCGCGGTGAAGTCCGCTTTGATCGCGGCACCCGTGCCCTCTACGCCACCGACGGCTCCAACTACCGTCAGGTTCCCATCGGCGTCGTGCTTCCCCGCGACGCCGACGACGTTCTCGCCACCGTGGCGCTCTGCCGCGAATTCGGCGCACCGCTGCTCTGCCGCGGCGGTGGCACATCTCTCGCCGGCCAGTGCTGCAACGTCGCCGTCATCCTCGATTTCTCCAAATACATGGCGAGGATTCTCGAAATCGATCCCGCCCGCCGCATCGCCCGTGTACAGCCCGGAGTGGTGCTTGACACTCTCCGCGCCGCCGCCGAAAAGCACCATCTCACCTTCGCGCCCGATCCCGCCACGCATGATCGCTGCACGCTTGGCGGCATGATCGGCAACAACTCCTGCGGCGTGCATTCGGTAATGGCCGGCAAGACCGACGACAACATTGAGGAACTGGAAATCCTCACCTACGACGGCGTGCAAATGAAAGTTGGCGCTACCTCGAGCGCGCAACTGGACCGCATCTCCCAGGAAGGCGGACGCCGCGCCGAAATCTACGCCAAACTGCAAAACATCGCCGCCGCCCACGGCGATCTGGTTCGCCAGCGCTTTCCCAGCATCCCGCGCCGCGTCTCGGGCTACAACCTGAACTACCTGCTGCCCGAAAACGGATTCCACGTAGCTCGCGCCCTGGTCGGCTCCGAAGGCACCTGCGTCACTATCCTCGAAGCCACGTGCCGACTGGTCGAAAGTCCGCCCGAACGCGTGCTGCTGGTCATCGCCTATCCCGACATCTATCAGTGCGCCGACCATGTCCCCGAAATCATGACGCACAGGCCCATCGGCCTCGAAGGCTTCGACGATATCCTCGTCGGATACACGCGTCAAAAGGGCATCAACTCCGAAGGCCTAGCGCTGCTCCCTGAAGGCGCTGGCTGGCTGATGGTCGAGTTCGGTGCTTCCACCGCACGGGAAGCCGAATCTCAGGCTCGCGGACTGATGCACTCCCTCAGCCGCAATGCCAGCCCTCCCAACATGCGTCTCTTCACTGACAACCGGCAAGCCAAACGCGTTTGGGAAGTGCGCGAATCGGCGCTGGGCGCCACCTCGCACGTTCCCGGTGAGCCGCTGAACTGGGAAGGTTTCGAGGACGCCGCCGTCGCTCCCGAAAAACTCGGCGGCTATCTCCGCGATCTCCGCAAAATGTTCGCCGCCTTCGGCTACAAAGGCGCGCTCTACGGACACTTCGGCCACGGCTGCGTCCACAACCGCATCAACTTCGACCTGCAGTCGAAAGCGGGCATCGCCAAGTTCCGCAAGTTCATGGAATCGGCTGCCGATCTCGTGGCCAGCTACGGCGGCTCCATCTCCGGCGAGCACGGCGACGGTCAGTCCCGCGCCGAATTGCTTCCAAGAATGTTTGGCCCGGAACTGATCCAGGCCTTCCGCGAATTCAAGGCGGCATGGGATCCCGCATGGAAGATGAATCCCGGCAAGCTGATCGATCCCTACAAGCTCGACGAAAACTTGCGCCTCGGCGCCAACTACGCTCCCTGGGAACCAAAGACTCATTTCAAATTTCTCGACGACCACGGCAGCCTCGCCCAGGCGACTCTGCGCTGTGTAGGCGTAGGCAAGTGCCGCCACGATGAAGGCGGAGTGATGTGCCCCAGCTACCGCGCCACCCGCGAAGAAGAACACTCCACCCGCGGCCGCGCTCACCTGCTCTGGGAGATGACTCAGGGCAAAGACAAAGATCGAAGCGATGGGATCATCCGCGACGGCTGGCGCAGCGAGGAGGTCAAGCAATCGCTCGATCTCTGCCTCGCCTGCAAGGGATGCAAAAGCGACTGCCCGGTCGGCGTCGACGTTGCCACCTACAAAGCCGAGTTCCTTTCCCACTACTACGAAGGCCGCATGCGCCCGCGCAGCGCCTATGCGTTCGGCAACATCGACCTCTGGGCGCGCGTTGCATCGCACGCTCCCGGCCTGGTCAACCTCACAACGCAACTTCCATTCCTGCGCGACCTCTCCAAGCTCGCCGCCGGAATCCCCAGGAAGCGCGCCATCCCGGCCTTTGCACCGGAAACCTTCAAGTGCTGGTTCCACAACCGTCGCCGCAGCACCACGCAAAACGCAGAGGCTCCGCCCGTCCTCCTCTGGCCCGACACTTTCAACAACCACTTCCAACCCGCCACCGCGAAAGCCGCAGTCGATGTCCTCGAAGCCGCCGGCTTCCGCGTCATACTCCCAAGAGCCAACCTCTGCTGCGGACGCCCCCTCTACGATCACGGCATGCTCGACCGCGCCCAGGCGCTCCTCCTCCAGATCCTCGACGAACTTTCCCCCGAAATCGAAGCCGGCATCCCCATCGTCGGTCTCGAACCGAGTTGCGTCACTGTCTTCCGTGACGAACTCGTGAACCTCTTTCCCCACGACGACCGCGCCCAGGCCCTCTCGCGCCAGACCTTCCTGCTCAGCGAATTCCTTGAAATTAGGGCAAAGAATTTCCCCCTGCCCCGGCTGGATCGTAAAGCGCTCCTCCACGGCCACTGTCACCACAAGTCCCTCGCCAAGATGACCGCCGAAGAGGCCGTCCTGCGCCGCATTGGCGTCGACTTCAGCAGCCCCGCTCCCGGCTGCTGCGGCATGGCTGGCGCCTTCGGCTTCGAGCCCGACAAGTACGACCTCTCCATCGCCATCGGCGAGCTTGAACTGATGCCCGCCGTCCGCCAGGCCCCGCCCGACTGGTTGATCATCGCCGACGGCTTCAGTTGCCGCGAGCAGATTGCCCAAGGCTCGCCCCGCCACGCTCTTCACCTCGCCGAAGTCCTGCAAATGGCGATCCGTGGCGCGGGTATATCCGACTCCCTCCCTTATCCCGAGTCCGCTCGCACCCTCCGCCACGAAGCTGAGGTATTCCAGTCGATGAAGCGCGCTGGTCTGGGCTTGGCAGCCTTCGCAGCAGGCGGCGCGCTATTATGGGAACTGTCCAGAAGGCGCTGATTCTACAGTGTTTAGCACAGTTCAATAGCTGGATGCTAAACCCTCCCTCTCGCAAGACAGCCCGAGTTCTGGGAGAATAGGTCTGCTCTTGGGAAGTCATGGATCACGAAACCACCATCACCGTCCCCGCAGTAGGCAAAGTCCCCGCCGAGGCTCTGCCCACTCTGGTAGCCACCAAGCCGCCGGACGCCCCTTTGTGCGGCTCGGTCCTGGTACTGATCCAGTTCGACGTTTGCGAAGAGATTCGCCTCGACCAGCTCCGCCAAATCCTCGGCGCACGCACCGCCGATACCAGCTTCAAACACGTCGCCCCCGGCTACGTCCGCTTCCAGCGTCCTCCCGTCGAGGAGGTCCGTCGAACCCCTCATCCTCGAGAGCGGCGAGCGCCTGCACGGTGACATCAAGTACTTCGACTACGGCGTCGTCAGCGTGATCTTCGAGCTGCCCTTCTCCGGCGACTGGGACAAACTCGTCCAACTCTCCAGCCGCTGGGTTTGGGACACCAACTTCGAGAGCCTCGCCACCCGCATCGTCAAGCAAAAACTCGAGCGCGCCGCCCCGGCGCTGGTCAAACCCTACACGGCCGAATGGTTGAAGGAAGACTATTTCATTTTCCATCTGCGCGAGATTGCCGGCTCACCCTCCGCTACCGATCTGCTCGCTGCTCAGGGCGCCTGCATCTCCCAGGTCGTTCGTGGCGAGACCCAGCCGCTCTCCGATGGCGAACGCCAGGAAATTCTTCAATCGCGAATCTCCTACTACCCCAACGATCTAGCCGTCATCGGATGGAACGCCGCCTTCATCTACGACAGCCCAGTCGGCGCCGAAACCGCCGTCCAACTCCTGCAGTACGCCAACTCCCAGTTGCTCGAATTCCGCCACTACGACGAACTGCTCACCAAACAGCTCGAACAGGTCTACGCTTTCCTCGACCGCGGAGGCCGCGGCCTCTGGTCGCGCTGGCGCACCGCGAAAGCTGCATCAAAACTCCACACCGTTCTGTTAGACGTAAACGAACTCACTGAGCGCGCCGACAACGCCATCAAGTTCTTGAGCGACATGTTCTCCGCCCGCCTCTACAAACTCGCCGCATTAAAAGTCGGCGTCCCCGACTACAAAGACCTGGTCCAGCAAAAGCTGCAAACCGCCGAAGAACTCTACCGCTTCATGGTCGACGAATTCAATCAAAGCCGCGCCTTCGTCCTGGAATTAATGGTTGTAATAATCCTGATCATCGAACTCGTCTACTTCTTCCGCGGCAAACCCATCTAGGAAGCTCTAGAGCGTTTAACTCTCAAAAATGTCATCCGAGCGCAGCAAACTGATTCGCCTTTTGAATCGGTTTGCGAAGTCGAAGGACCCCTACCCGCTCTCCACAAACGACGGCCTAACGAGGAGTTCGTACCACGACCCGGCCGCATTTTTCTGTTGACCTCACACTTAACTCCGCTCTAATATGTCACTATACGACATGTCGCAAGAAGCCATAATATGAACCTCCCACCCCTCACCGAACCCGTCCTGCTAATCCTCCTTAGCCTGGCCGAGTACCCCCGCCACGGCTACTCCATCCTCAAAGATGTCGAAGAACTAAGCGCCGGCCGCGTCGTGCTCAGCACGGGTACTCTCTACGGCGCTCTCCGCCGCCTGCTCGACGAGGGCTGGATCGAGCGCTTCGAGGAAAACGACACAACCCGGGGCCGTCAAGCCTATCGCCTCTCCCCCAAAGGCCGCCGCACCCTGCAGACGGAAGTCGCCCGCCTGAAGCAACTCACTCGGGTAGCCAGCCTGCGCGCCGCACGCAAGGAGGCATGATCGATGCTCCCCCTGTATCAAAGCCTGCTTCACCTGTATCCCAGCGCCTACCGCCAGCAATTCGCGGAGGAAATGATCGCCGTCTTTCGTGAAGTCGACGCTGACGCGCAAAAGAAGGGAAGGATCGTCACGGCGGAGCTCTACCTTCGCGAACTCGGCGGCCTGTTTCGCGGAGCCATCGCAGAGCACGCCCGCCGCATCCTCGGCAGCCACACGTTCCCACTTTCATCTAGGAGGTTCACCATGCGCCCCGGTTTCCGTTTCCCGAAAACCACCTCATTCCTCATGACCGTGATTCTCGCTGGAATCGTGCTCGCCATCCGAAAGGCGGAAGCGATCTGTGCCGCACTCCCCAGCGACATTGCCCCCGTCGGTCCGATGTGGGCGCCCCATGTCAGCATCTTAACGACCATGGCGCTGACGTTTCTGGTGGTTTACATCGCCGGCGCGCTGGGCTGGCTCGTCCTGTTCGCGTTGCGCCGCTCCGGAGTGCACCGCCTATCAGAGATGCCGCCCTACCCAGACCGATAAAAGTAGCGCCGCCGTTCCGGCGGCTGTGGTGGGGGCGTCCCGCCCCCACAGCCGGTAGCGGCATATCGCTTAATTTCTTCAAAGGAGGATCTAACAATGCGCGCACAAATGCCCCTAGCCCTGCTGGCCCTTGTCTTCGGCGCCCTCGAAGCAGCTGGCGGCGCCCAGGAAATGATCTACCTCGGCATCATGAATAGCGAGACCTATCCCCTCGTCGCCGGAGTCCTGGGCGTTCTAGCTGGTGGATTACTCCTCGCGGCCGGAATCACTCTGCTAATAAACTCCCCGCTAGCTGCAGTTCTAGCCCAAGCCACCGCCTGGATCTCGGTCCCTGTCTTTATCCTGACCGGCATCGTCACCCACCGTGCCGGCTGGCCGATCACTGCAGTCGGCATTGGCTTTCCGCTGCTGCTAGTGTTCTTTCAGAAGAGTGGCGAGCGCGGTGAGACGCCGTCGAAGACCTAGAAGGTAGGCGCTCGGGGGCCAGACTCCCTAGCCAGAGCCAGCGGGAGACTCACACCTTCTTCATCCCTTTCCGCAACGCATCTGCCTTCTTTCCAGGAGGAAAGGTCACGCCCCGTCAGGTTTTCGAGCAATTCGATGTCGGAGCGTACTGCCGCGAGTATCTCTCGTCTCATATTTTCCGGCAGCGGCGGGCGGCTCACTTCGACGCGCGTGATGTTGTTAAATTGCCTGGCTAGGCTCATCCTTTCTGGGCCCAGCAGCCGCTTGACCGTCAGGACCGTTTTGATCACGGATAAAGGCAAACCACGAACGATTATTGGAAGCCATTCGCTGCGATGACGCTTATTCGTATTGACCACGGGAAAATCTGTACGACCGTCAGGCGCGAGATCTAGAAACCGCAGCACATCGGCATAAACCGCCGCCGGTTCGCGTTTCAAATCATCAAAAAAAAACACTTTCACCTGCTCGCGCGGGAAGTAGGCGTAGGCGCGCCGTAATTGCTTTCCAAAACTGACGCGTTCCCTATATTGCAAAAATGCCGGCTCAAGACACAGCTTCGGAATGCGGCGCCCGGCTTTGCGTTCTTCCTGCAACCCCCACGCCTTGACGAAATCTTTTTCGTCCTCGCTAAAGCGACACAGATGATGTGAGTGGAGCGAGTATGCCGCATCGACTGGATTGCGCAGAATTATCATCAAGCGGGCATCGGGATTGAATTTTCTTATGTTTGGGAGCGCATTCTCAGAATAAAGATAGGTCGAGGATGCTTCGCCAATGGCCTTGTAACCTCCGCTTGCGGCAGAAAAATATTTGGCCATATACGTTTTGTCATTCGTGCTGCGGAACCCATTTTCAAAGTCGTTATCGAAATAACGAGGCTCTTTGCGGCTTGATAGATAGACCTGCGGATGTGTACGAAGGTAGTGATACAAAGCGGTGGTCCCGCACTTAGGCGCTCCCGCAATGAAAAAAGTCGGCTTCCTCATGAGTTTAGGCCCCAGGTTGTCGGAACGGTACGCTGAGACTTCCGCGGCGCCACTAGGGCGGCTTTTGCCCGCCGTGGTTCGATCAGAGAACTACAAGCACCCGCGAAAGAACCTCTGCCGCAGAATAGAAGAGGTTTAGAGATTGCAGTACAAAAAAGTCGATGCCGCTCTCCCCAAAGTCGATGTGGGTTCCCATAAACGGAATGGGACTCGACAGGCATTGTAGTTCGCCGATACCATGATGGCTTCCGGGAAGAACGCATGCGCGGCCTGAAATCCAAGCGAGTCCTAATCACCGGAGGCGCCAGCGGCATCGGCGCAGCCACCGCCGCGCGCTTCCTCGCGGAAGGCTCCCAAGTCTGCATCCTCGACCGCGACGCCCAAGCCTGCGAAGCCATTCACCACCAACTCCCGGCAATCTCCGAGGCCATCATCGCCGACGTCACCGACTTGATGCAGGTCGAAGCCGCCTTCGCCGAAGCCGTCCGCGCCATGGGCGCAGTCGATGTCCTCATCAACAACGCCGGCATCAGCATCCGCCACAACTTCCTCGACATCACTCCCGAAGAATGGGATAAGGTGATCGCCGTAAATCTCACCGGAGTCTTCTACGTGGCGCAAACCGCCGCCCGCCACATGTGCGAGCGTTTCTCGGTCGAAGCAGGCAGCGGAGTGATTCTGCAAACCGCTTCCACCAACGGCATCATGGGCTATCCCTACTACGCCGACTACAACGCCACCAAAGCTGGAGTGATCGAACTGACCCGCTCCATGGCTCTAGAACTCGCGCCCAAAATCCGCGTCTGTGCCGTAGCTCCGGGATACGTGCTCACCCCCATGCAGCGCGCCGAGTACACCGCCGCCATGTTAGAAGAAGTGAACAAAAAGATTCCCCTCCGCCGCCACGCCAAACCCGAAGAGATCGCCGCCCTGTTCGCATTTCTAGCGTCAGACGACGCAGCCTACGCCACAGGACACGTGTTCACCATGGACGGCGGAGAAACGGCAGGCGGCCTAGCCAGCCGCTGAGGGTTGTGGAATGCCCATGTAGGGACGGCCGCCTCGGAGCCTGCCCTGAGCGACGCCGAAGGGTCCAGCCGAGCAAAGCGAGGCGCAGGCAGCGCCCAAGTGCGTCGTAAGCCACTTCCTATCCCCGCGCGAATCTCCCCGCCAACCGCCCCAGCCGCACCAAACGATACAAAGGAAACAAAACCCGAGGCAGACGCACCGCTTCCCACTCCCCAGGCCCCGGAGTAAACGTCAGCCGCGCCAGAAACCGCCATCTGTCCACTCTGCGCTCTCGAAGCCGCAGCATCACACGGAAGTACGATACCGTCTCAACGTTGTACGAAACGCCGCCAGCCAGCCTCACGGCGATCTCGTCGGTAAAAGCCCGCGCCGCGCCGTCCTCAAGAACTGACTTTTCCATCGGCCCCGGAATCGCCGTCCTCAAAAGCCGCTCCGCCAACAGCAGCGTGACCCGCAGAATCCTCTCGATCCCATACTCCCGGGCCCGAGCCTGCACCCAATCCCAATTCAGATTCTCCCGCTTCAAAATCTGCGCGATATCGCACAGCCAGATCAGCCGTCCCCACACATGTTTCGCCGCATGCACCGAGAGCACCAGCAACAGATCTTCGGGAGCAGGGGTCTTCACTCCGCGGCCCGCAACCGTAACATGCACGGCGCGTTCAAACAGCCCATCCATATCGAAATCGACGGCGAAGAAACGCGGCTGCAGCGCCCACTGCAATTCCAGCAGGCCTCGCCCAGCCGCGCTGTCGAAACTGTACTCATATCCTGCAGCGATGTAATCTTCCTCGGCATCTTCAGCAATGGGCACGCGCGGCGTGTATCCCAGGTCGCGAACTGCTCTCTTGATGCGCGCCACATCTTGTCTGCGGACGAACACGTCGATGTCCCCCGCCTGCCGCAGCGCCATGTCGCCGTAATAAGCCTCCGACAAAACCACGCCCTTGTAAGCCATCGCCTCGACACCAAGCCCATCGAGGCATTCCAGAATGCGGATCAACTCACGCGCCAGGAAGAGTGATTTGTGGACGTTCCTTTCATAGCGCTGGCGAAGCGACGCCAAGGCAGCCGCCGCCGCAACCGATGGCACGGCGCCGCCCACACGCGCGAGATTCTGGTACACCAGTGACGACGTGCCGTGCTCATCCGCCAGTCGAAGCACAGCCTCCCACTCGGCCGGCCGCTCCACCGCGGCTCTCTCGAGCACCCCCACGATTCCGCGGAGGTCGCTCTCCGTCGCATCCGCCAAGCTAGCAGCCAGCAGAACGTCCCACGCGGACGCAACTGCGGCAGTTCGCGCCGTATGCTCCACGGGTGAGCCGGTTTCACTGATCTGATTCACTGATCTGATTCAATAACAAGCTGATTCAATAACGACGAGCCATCTTAACAGGGCCAGCCAACGGCCTTCGTCCGCGGCCGGCACGGCTTACCTTCGGCGGCCCGAAGGTTACCTCCGTCACCTTCATTCGCGCTTTATTAGTCCTGCGTCCAGTCCCAGTTCTGTCAAACTAGTAGAGGGGGAACTGAGTAAGTCCTCCGGCGGATTCACGCACATGGAAATACTCACGCCCAAGGCGATTCGACGCAGCACGCGGCTGCGCGTGGAGATTCCCGTGACCGTCACCAGCCTGGACCGCAAACATCCGCTTGCCGCAAATTGTGTCGCCCTGGTCGTCAGCCCGCAGGGCTGCGGCTTCCGCGCACCGAAAGCCTTGCCCCTCGAAACTCCAGTGTTGCTGAGCGGTCTGCCGGGTGGCGGAAGCGCATCGGCCCGGGTCGCCAATTGCCAGCCGCTGGGCAACGACGGCAAATACTTCCTGATCGGCGTGTCGCTCTACAACCCCGGAAACGTCTGGGGAATCGCCGATCCGCCAGCGGACTGGAATTGCGCCTCGAGTGCCGCTGCCGCCCCCGCAGGTGCACCCGCGCCCAACAGCAAGAATGCCTGGCCCTACAATCTGTTCTCCGGCCACGGCGAAGCCCATCCCGGCCGCAAATAGTGGCCAGTGGCCAGTGACGCCAGTGATCAGTGGCCAGCAAACCGGGCACGCACCCTTCCTCAGGAACAACCCGCACTAGCCCCTGACCACCGACCACTGGCCACTGAATCTCGTTCTTTCGTAACCTCGTGCTGCTGATCTCGCGGTGCCATACTTTACCCACGATGTCGCAGACCCCAGTACCCGTCGCGCTTGGCCCATCCTCACCAGGATTAACCGGCGGCCACGATCGCCCGTTCCGCGTCAAGTTCCGTGGATCTGTCCTGACCCTGATGCGCCTGCCCAACCGGCGCGAAGTGCGCGGTAAACTGCATCAGCTTTCCACCACCGGTGGCCTGATGCACGTGGAGAAGCCGCTCGACGAAAAACTCAAAGTCGAATTGATCTTCCACCTCGGGCAAACCACCATCCGCGAAAAGGCGGAAATGATGTTCCCCATGTGGGCCACACAAGGCTGGCTCCAACCCTTCCGCTTCGTCGAACTCCCCGAGGCCAGCAAGAATGGTTTGGAGAAGAGTCTGCTGCAGTTCGTCCAGCATCAAGAGCCCCCTTCGCCCGCCTGACCGCGTCCCTCAAGTTGCAGACACAGGATAGTGAATCTGAGATTCATCCAGCACGAACTCTCCGCCACCCTGTATCCCCCCGCTTGCATAAGAATTACGTTCCAGCCTGCTAGAATTCTCCAACACGTGCTCCCGCTTTAGGGCAGCGCCTGTTGCAAGCCGAAAGGAATTTTTATGAAAAGAATGTTAAACGCCTTCTTGTGCGTGGCGCTCGCCCTGTCATCGCTGGCCGCGCAGAATTCCCAGGACAAGAAAACTTCCCCCGCTGGCTTGCCTCCTCTGATTGACCGCGAGCTGATCTTCGGAAATCCAGAAATTTCTGGCGCCCAACTGTCCCCAGACGGAAAGTATCTGGCTTTTCAGAAGCCATGGAAAGACACGCGCAACATCTATGTGAAGGGTGTGGACGAACCATTCAGTGCGGCGCGGCTGCTTACCGCGGAACCCAAGCGGCCAATCGCAAGCTATCTCTGGAGCCGTGACAGCAAATACATTCTCTACGTGAAAGACAACGATGGCGATGAAAACTACAACGCCTACGCCGTCGACCCGGGGGCCAAACCGGCGGCAGGAGCGGACGCTCCCGCGGCACGCGATTTGACCGGCCTCAAAGGCGTCCGCGTGCAGCTGGTGGATGTACCCAAGAACGATCCGGACATCATCTATATCGGCTTGAACGATCGCGACAAAGCCTGGCATGACCTCTACAAGCTGAAGCTCTCGACCGGCGAGAAGACCATGCTGCGTAAGAACACCGAGCGCATCGTCGGCTGGGACTTCGATCTTCAGGGCAACCTGCGTCTGGCCTCGCGGTCCGCGGAAAACGGCGACACTGAGATTCTTCGTGTCGATTCCGACAAGTTCACCAAAATCTATTCCTGCAACGTGTTCGAGTCTTGCAACACGATCCGTTTCCAGAAGGACGGCAAGCGGGCTTACATGGAAACCAATAAGGGCGCCGACGTGGACCTGAGCGCCCTGGTGCTGTTCGACCCGGAAACGGGAAAAACGGAGGCCGTGGAATCCGATCCCCTCAAAAAGGTGGATTTCGGCTCGGCCGTCTTCTCTGAGGCGACCGACGAACTGGCGCTGACTTCCTATCAGGACGACCGCACGCGCCGCTATTTCAAAGACAAAGGTTTTGAAGCCGACTTTAAATGGCTCAGCAACAAGTTGCCTAACAAGGAAGTCAGCCGCGTCTCCTCCACGCTGGATGAGCAGGTCTGGCTGGTGAATGCCAATAGCGACACCGAGCCGGGTGAGACCTACATCTTCGACCGCAAGACTCACAAGCTCAGCCTGCAGTACAAGGTGCGCGAAAAGTTGCCCCGCGAATCTCTGGCCGAGATGAAGCCGGTCAGCTACAAATCGTCCGACGGCCTGGAAATCCCGGCGTACCTCACCCTGCCCAAAGGCATCCCCGGCAAGAATTTGCCCACCATCATTTTCCCCCACGGCGGGCCGTGGGGCCGTGACGTGTGGGGCTATAACGGATATGCCCAGTTCTTTGCCAACCGCGGCTACGCCGTGCTCAGCATGAACTTCCGCGGCTCGACGGGTTACGGCAAGAAATTTCTCGATGCCGGCAACAAGGAATGGGGTCGGAAGATGCAGGACGACGTCACCTGGGGCGTGAAGTATCTGGTCGACGCGGGCGTTGCCGATCCCAAGCGCGTAGGCATCTTCGGCGGTTCCTACGGCGGCTATGCTTCGCTAGCTGGCGTGACCTTCACTCCAGATCTATACACTGCGGCGGTGGAACTGTTCGGTCCGTCGAACCTGATCACACTAATGGAATCGATTCCGCCCTACTGGGAATCCATACGCGCGATGTTCTACGAGCGCATGGGCAATCCCACCACGCCGGAGGGCAAAGCATTACTGGTCGAGCGCTCCCCGCTCACCTCTGCCGCCAAAATCAAAACACCTCTCATGATCGCGCAAGGCGCCAACGATGCCCGCGTGAACCACGCCGAGTCGGAGCAGATTGTGATCGCTCTGCGCGACCGCGGCTTCCCCGTGGAATATCTCTTGATTCCAGACGAGGGCCACGGCTTCGCCCGCCCCGTAAACAACATGGCTTCTGTAATGGCGACGGAGAGCTTCTTCGCCAAGTATCTGGGCGGCCGCTACCAGGAGGGCGGAACGCCTGAAGTCGTCGCGCGCTTGAAGGAGATTACGGTCGATCCTAAAACCGTGGTCCTGGCCAAGAAGGTGGACGCAAGTGCAGTCGGAGTGCCCAAGCTCGCCATGGACTTGCAACCTGGTACCTACAAATATCAGGCCAAGATTGAGACCGGAGGCCAGCAGATCGCGATCTCGGTCTCAACCACCATTACAGAAGACGGCGGCGCCTGAACCGCCACGGACGTGATGAATACACCCAACGGAACCGCGACCGAAACGTCCACCCTCGAAAAAGGGACCTTGATCGAGCGCAAACTCAACGTGAAGCAGGGGCCGGTTACGATCGACCTCAACTTCGCAGGCGACAAAGCGGTCGGCAACATGAATATGAGCGGACATGCCGCCCCATCTCGGTCGATCTCGGTGAACCGCTTTTTGCCGATGCCGCCGGCGGAAATCAATCCATCTCATGTCTGCCGCTGGCCGAAGGCTACAGCGCCACGTTTCGGAACTTTGACATCCAAAAACAAAAGGTAAAGCTGATGCAGTTAAAGGTTTCCGGCGTAGAGAAGGTAACGGTGCCTGCCGGCACCTTCGACGCGTACAAGGTAGAGATCTCTTCCGCCGACGGCGGTGACGACAAGGAAACAATTTGGGTGGCCCGTGATTCCCACAAAGCCGTCAAAGAATCGGCAGTGCTGGCGTCCATGGGCGGAGCCATACTGACAGAGGAATTGGTGCCGTAGGCGCCAAGGCTTTGGAGTGACGGCGACGGCAATCAGGCAGACGCGCAATGCCATCTCGCAACCTAATCTTCTGGGAAGTCGACACCCAGGCCGACTTCATGCTCCCCGGCGGCAAGCTCTATGTCCCCGGTGCCGAACGCCTGCTCCCCAACATCCGCCGGCTCACCGACGCCGCCCGCCACGGCCTAGTCTTCCTGGTCTCGCATGGTTGTTACCACACGAAAGATGATCCCGAGTTCAAGACCTTCCCCCCCCACTGCATCAAAGGCACGCCCGGGTCCGCCTACGTTCCCGAGGCGCTGACGGAGAAAGTCCTCACCATACCGAACGAACCCGCGGCATCCCTGCCGCAAGATCTTTCGCAGTATCAGCAGATTCATCTCGAAAAACAAACGCTCGACATCTTCGAGAGCCGCCACGCCGCCGAACTCGTAAAACGCCTCGGCGCTGACGCCGCATTCATCGTCTTCGGCGTGGTCACCGAATACTGCGTCCGCTTCGCCGCCAAAGGCTTGCTCGACCGTGGCCGCCGCGTCTCCGTAGTCCGGGACGCCATCGAAACCCTAAAAGCTGAAGACGGCGAACGCACCATAGCCGAACTCCAAGCCCTGGGCGCAAAATTCATCACCACAGACCATGCCCTCGCACTCCTCAACGCTCGCACCCCATCACCAGATGAATTCTCCGTTTCATGAGAATTTCGACCCTATCCCTACCCGTCAACTGAAAGTAATCTAGTAATGCTGCCTTGCGATCCCGGGAGGAACCAATGCTTCGCTTCATAACTCCTTTGTCCGTCGCCCTCTTCATATCCTTACTACCGGCATCTTCCCAGTGCACGCTCCCCGCGCCACCAAATCCAGCCACCATCGATTCCACCTTCGACAGCTTTTTCATGCAAAACGGCCCCGGATGGACCGGAGCTGACGGCTCCTACTCTCTGCCTCTGCCCGACGGCACCAATCTCTGGTATTGGTCCGATTCTTACATCGGCACAGTCAATCCCACCACTCGTATGCGCAGCAGCGATCTTTTCCAGGCCCACAACTCCCTGACCATTCAAAACCAGACCACAAGCAGCTTCACCACCGTCGGCTACCCTCCCAGCGCGTCTTCTTATTTCGTTCCCACCACCAAGGGAGACTGGTTCTGGGTCGGCAGCGGCTTGGTCGTTCAGCCATCTCCGGGTTCCTATCAGTTGGAAATCATGCTGTCGCAGTGGACCCCCAAAATAAAGTTCGCCGGCAACTCCCTGGTCATCGTCGATTGGCCCGACTACACCATCCAGTCCATCACCAAGGTAGCCCTGCCCAATACTTCGCTCGAATGGGGAAATCAAATTCTCCACGCCGGCTCCTCCTACTACATCTACGGTCTGAAAGATCCGGGCAACGACAACAAGCTTCCCTACGTCGCCCGCACCACCTCGCTCAGCTATTTGACCGAGCCCCCGAAGTGGCAGTACTGGAACGCCACCAAAAACAAATGGATGTCCGGCCAATCCAACGCCACAGCGCTCAGCGGCGTCGCCGCCATTACTCCGGAGTATTCCGTCACCCAAATGACCACCACCTCCGGCAGCAAGTTTTATCTGATGACCGGCATGAACCCGCTCAATCCGCCCTACCCGCTCTGGAATCAGGTCACCACCTGGTATTCCTGCAATCCGCAAGGCCCCTGGTCACAGCCAACCGTTGTCTACACCACTCCTGAAGCCGGCGCCAACGGATGCAAAGAGGGCACTCTCGTCACCTACAACCCCAAGGCCCACCCCGAGTTCACCGATGCGGATGGAATCCTGCTCACCTACAACGTGAACGCGAATACCTCGAGCGACTTAGTCTGCGCCAATGATTACATGCCGCGTTTCTTAAGGCTGACGATCCCGGGAGTCACGACCGCGGCGACGCCGTAGGATTCTGGCGGGCGCCCCATCCTTAACGTCGCGTTCTTTGCGACGTTAGAGCCTGCCCTGAGCGGAGTCGAAGGGGTGGGGATTTTGACTTCCTATCCGCAGGCCGTGACGTCTGTGCCGGTGCCTATCCTGCCAACCCCTCAATAGCCCGCACCGCATCGTCCCCAATCTCCATCCCGCGGCTCTCCAGATCCTGCTTCATATGCTCCGCACTAGAAGTCCCGGTCAACGGCAGTATCCCTACGCTCCGCGCAAACGCGAACACAACCTGCGCCGCCGTGCCATTCGCCTGCACCGCGATCTCAGCGACCACTGGATCCCGCAGCACCTCCACATTCGCCGTAAGCAACGAGAATCCCTGATAAACAATCTCGTGCTTGCGGCAAAACGCGCGCACCTCGCGGTTCCACCCCAGCCGCGCAAAGCACCGGTTCTGCACAAACGCCGACAGCGACGAATGCACCTGCACCATCTGCTCCAGATGCCGCAGCGAAACATTGCTCACCCCCAGCAGCCGCGTGCGCCCCGCATCGCGCTCCCTCGTCATCGCTTCCCACACTTCAGCGTCCGCGTCAGTCCACCCATACCCGGACGCGGGCCCATGCAGCACATAGCTGTCAACGTAATCCGTCCCAAGATGTTCGAGCGAACCAGCCAGCGATTGCGCCACCTGCACCGAAAGGCTGGCCGCGGGATCGTAAGGCAGCCGCTCGTCCTGTCCCGGCCGGTAAGTGAATTTCGTCTGTAGAATAAGATCCGCGCGCGTTACCACTCCCGCGCGATAGGCCGCCCCCAGCCCCTGACCAACTCCGGCCTCAGAGTAATGCCGCCGCTGGTTCGCCGTGTCGATGCCCCGAAAGCCCATGCGGAGCGCGAGTTCGACGAGCGCCGGAGTACGCTCTTCCTTCCACGCTGTGCCGTAGAGAAAGTCGGGAACTCGAAACTCCGGCGGAATTGGCATGCCGCTATTCTGCCACGAGTTCGGGAAGCGCATGGGTTTGGGAAGGGTACGGCTTCGGCAAGGGCACGGCTTCAGAGGTTGCGGAAAAACTCACGAACGCGTCCAGTGACGTGGAAGAGCGGCGCTTTCAGCGCCGCTTAAAGGTTTTAAAATCAGTCCGGGCTTCAGTCCCGTGGTCGAATTTCTTGCCCGCCAGCAGTTTTTCCGCAACCTCTTCAGCCGTGCCGTCCAGGCCTTTTTAGATTCGGGCTTCAGCCCCTGAAGTCCTCGCCTGTGACGTAACCCCGCGAATTGATGAGATGGCCCCTACTAACTCGACAGGATCAAACTCAAGAACCCTCACTTCAACGCATTCACCGCCGGCTCCAGCCAGGAAAACACTGCATTATTCAGCGACGGGAACTGCGATACCAACAGGCTGATCAGCGGCAGCGCCACGAACGATCCCATGCGCAGCCAGAATTCCAGTCCCAACTCTCCGGGCTTGGTCTGCATCACCAGGCTCAGGATCGAATCGCGATGAATATGCGCAAACACATATCCCACCACGCTTACCACAATCACCAGCATCATAATCGCCGCCGAGCGCAACGCAATTTTCGGTTCAAATGGGTAAGAGTTCACCGAGAGCAGCAAAAAAATATACAGCCCGCCGGCCGCGATCACCAGCGTCCTCATGCGCAGCAGCATGCTGAGGATGAAGTTCGTGTAAACCAGGGCGACAAACCGCTCTGCCAGACTGGTAGCTAACGAAACCTCGGGGTTCCTGTCGTCTTTTTTCCCGTCCTCGCCGGAAGTGGCTTCGCTTACGATCAACCCTTCATCGTCCAGCCATTTGGGTTGCAGGTATTTCAGGGCCGCGGCGCACGTCTGGGCCAGCTTTCTTTGCAATTTGGCATATTCATCAATGAAATAATCCGCGTTCATGGTTGGCGCCTTTTCCTGCTCAGGCGCACCGGAGAGCGAACCTGGCGTGGTCGAGGGCGGCGCACTCGGCGCATCCCCATCTCGAGTTCCCAGGCTCTGCGAGAACTCACCGCGCAATTGGTCCTGCATTTGTGCGGTTTGCTTGATCATGCCCACCAGCCTGCCAGCATCTTCGTCGTTTTCCTTCGGCCCTTCTTCGCGCCAAATCCCTTCCAATGTTTCCATCTGCCGCGAAACCGACTTGTACAAATCCTGCCAACGGCCTCCTCCTAGTCGCCAAATCGGCTCCCAAGTGAGGTGGAGGTCCGCGAAGGCTCGCCGTAGAGGAAAGTTCTCCAGCGTGTTCAGGATTCTGCGGCACTCCAGCCACATCACCAGCAAGCGCAGAAGCGTACAGAACAGCGCAAACGTGACTGCTGCCAAAGCCAGCCCGTAGGCCCACTCAAAGTGCCTGGTTTCCAGCGAGAGCAGGGGATGACCAAAATTCATGGCAAACAGCATCACCCCGAGAATAACGATTGCTGGGCCGTAAACTCGCAAGTCCCATGCCGAGGGTTGCGCAACCCGTATCAGCTTCTTGACATACTCCTCTGTGGGCCAGAGCGGGCTCATCACCATGGGCGCGATGTGTTCGGAGGAGCCGGAGTGGGGCAGGTCACGGTCGAGGGGAAGCTGCGGACGCCGCTTGTCTACCAGCGTGAGCCCGGACAGCGAAAACCAGCTCCACCAAAGCGCTCCGGCCAGCAGGCACAGAAACGGCAGCAGCGGCGATACCCCGGAAGTCAGATGAACGTAGCGGTACAGAAACGGATTTTGCGCGTGCCCAGGTATAGCCAGAAATCCAGCTACGATCAGGACGGTGCTAAGAAGGAAGGTTTCGCTGGCGGCCCGGTCTCCCCTGCGGTCGAGTTCGCTCATACAGATTCCACAGAGTGCCCAGACGGCGGCGCCGCCAATCCACCAGCACCCCAATGGCAGCAACCCCAACGTGACCCAGCCCAGCCACGGCCAAAGCAGCAGCAGATAAGCCAATAAGAGCAACCAGCCAATTACCATGATCAGCCTCGACCGTCGCGCATCTTTGATCGGCGCCAGTAGCGTCATCGCCGAAGAAGCGGCACGGATCGACCCTCGACTCAGCAGCACCCAATAGACGCCGGTCAAGATCAACACCACGCCGCTCACCACGCTCAAAAATCCCGGCCACGGCGGAACGAGTTCGTGATACGTGTAAACACAGGCTTCTGGGTGCAGGGGATTTTGTGCTGGACACGGCGGTTCAGCCGCAATCGATCTCGGCAGTGACGCAATTTTGCCCGCTTGATACGCCTTGCTGCCGTTCTCCAGAACCGCCAGCGGCCAAAACCCATCGCGGCCCAGCACCGTCAACCAAACCACGGGCGCAAGCGGCGTGCTCAACTTGCCCGCTCCACCCAGTGCAGGCCAGCCATATTGCGCGTAGCGCGCCGAAGGCAGCGGGCCGGGCGCAGCGGGCGGAACCGTGACCTCGCAGCCGGGCGGCAGAGCCTGCTGCGGCGGCAGTCCGATGCAGGTCGCCTGCGCCAGCGCCGCGTTATAAGTCCCGGCGGCGTAAGCGCTGGCAAAGATGTGATTTGCATGGATGTCTTCCAGCAGAGAAGCCTGCACGGTGATCTGTTTGTCCACGTCCGGCAACAACGGGTACGTGGTCAGCGCCATCACCCCGTGCAGCAGTGAAACATCATCCGCATCCCGGCTCAGCAACAGGTCCGCAGGCATGGCCACCACCCGCGCCTCCGAATAACCCTTCTTCAGAAACGCACTCAGGAAAAGCGTGTCCACGGGATTGGTGGCCTGCAGTACCACGAACTGAATATGGCGCTCGCGAAGCGTTGCCACGATTCCCAGCAGGATCGACTCCTGGGACAGCGGCGTTTGCGAATGCGCAAATTGTTGCACCGTGTCGTCATCGCTCCCCGTATCTTGCAGGTTCAGCGGCAGCGTCGAGCGCACCTGATAGCTGTCGCCGCTGGACGAGGACTGCGCGAATCCCTGCTGGTAGGCGCTGCGCAACTGGGAAATATCGCGCGGGAAGTAGAGCTGCAGCACTGCGTTTTCGTCGCTTTGTAACCTGTCCTCGTCTGGCGGCACCTCCGCACTCGTGGAATTCGCTCGGGCGCAGCCTTTGGTTTTCGAGGTCTCTTCGGGAACTGGCCCGGTCGGAAACGAGCGGTTCCCGTAGGCCGTTTCATCCTCAGCGAGAACCGCAATTTTGTCGGGAGTGTACCCCCTCCTTTTTTCAAACTCGATAAACTTCCGCAGCATGTACTGGTCACTCTGCTGAAAAGTCGCGAAGTCCACAGTCAGACCGCTGCACGACCATGGCTGGTCCTGAAACCATCGCACTGTGTTCCAACTGCTCACCGTGCCGCTGCGGATCACGATGCTGCTGAAGGGCACCGGTTTCTTTTGCTGCAACAGCAGTTGGGCCAGCGAATACAGCGAGCCGGAAAACGTCGGCCCAATGATCCGCAAGGGATTGGTTCCCTGGGAAACTCCCGCCTTGGCGCCGGTTGCAATCAACTGCAAAGCGGTTCTGAATTGCTCCTTGTTTACGCCCCCGGTCGGAGTTTCCCCAACCACAAAGACAAAGAGCGATGTGTTTAGCTTGGGCCCCGCGTCTGCGGGTCGAAAGATCATGAGCCCGGGCAGATCTTCTTTCTTGCCCTGATACGCGTCCTGCTGCAAGCGCAAGTGGTAGTCGGTAGATTCCGGGTGTTCCTGGCTGTCCCACGGCATGGTGGCGCGATCAGGAATCCAGCCCGATTGCTGCGCCCCCTGCTGAATCGCGTCCATCGCTCGATCAAAAAAAAGGCTGAGGTGGGTGTGGACCGGGTCGGGGACCATCGCTATGGCGAAGTTGATCTCGTTCCCGCCTACCAGCGTTTGAAATTTTTGCTCCAGCGAAACCCCAGCCTTGCACGCGTCCCCGGAATCCGGAGGATTCGGCACGAATGACTCGATCTTCTCCAGCAGGTCTTTCTCCGCGCAATAAGGTTTTTCGTCCGCTGCTTTATTAACGGCGCCGGGGACCCTCACGTGGCGCTTGCCCCTTCGTCGCGGCGGGTCTTGTGGCTGGCGCCGGGTTGCCCCGCAGCATCCCCAGTCCCAGTCCCAGCACCAGCAGAGCGCCCAAGCCTCCCAACCCGTTTCGCATCGCCTACTCCTTCGTATCAAAGGCAATCACCAGCGATGGCGGGGAAGCTACCTCGCCGGGGCTCCGCCCCATCAGCGCATCATGCTGACTGTCTTGATTTGAGCTGCGGCCCAGCGAGGGAAGGGTTGCCGGGCCGAAGAGATACGGCGCAAATTTTGCTCCTCCACCCGCATCACTGTCAAGGCGAAATCTCGCCGCAAAGCCATTTGGCCCCGCCAACTCCTCCGCCTTCGCCCTCGACGCCGGCTGATCTAGGAATAGATCAGTACCCAATGCCGGATTCAACCCGTGAAGTACTGTAAAATGTCCACCATGCCCCCACGGGCCCGTAGCTCAGCGGTCAGAGCAGGGGACTCATAATCCCTTGGTCCAAGGTTCAAATCCTTGCGGGCCCACCAGTGGTTTCACGTCGTAAGTGCCCCGTTACCTGTCAACCAAACGTTCCGCTAGCAACTGCCGTTGACCGATTGTCCGCATGCTGTCCCGGTAATCGTACAGGTCGTCTCGGAGCTTACCGTGTAGTCACATTGAGCTGGCAGTTTCCGGAGGGATTCGGCCCATAGGAGATGACGCCCGGCCTGCCCCGGTTTGCGGAGATTCGCGGCCAATGTGACAATGGCTATATGCATAAATCTTTGATCACAGCGATGAACATATTAGCGGCCGGGATGCTGCTAGGGAATGCCCTGGCGCAGCAGACTCCGGCAGCGACGACTCCACCGGCTACACAGGCTCCCGCGGCGTCAGCTCCGGCACAAGCTCCGGCTACACCATCTCCCGGTCCACCAGCCAAGGCCCAAACTCCGGCGGCGGCGGCGAAAAAGCCCGCGACTGCGGCGAAGGCCGCGGGTCCCTCTGACACTCAAGACCCAGAAAGAAAAGTTCAGCTACGCCCTCGGAATGAATACCGGGAAGAGGATGGCGGACAGTCTTAATAAGCAGTCGGTTCCATTCGATCCAGCTATTCTGGCGCGAGGCATGAAAGACGCCCTGGTGGGTGGTAAGACCCTGCTCACGGACGAGGAGGCCCAAGCCACGCTGACGGAAATGCAAAAGGAAATGCAAGCCAAGATGCAGGAGAAGAGCAAAGAAGCCCTCGAGGCGAACAAGAAAGATGGCACCGCCTTTCTGGCCGCCAACAAGGGCAAACAAGGAGTAGTCGCACTGCCCAGCGGCCTGCAATACAAGATTCTGACGGCGGGCACAGGCCCGAAGCCCACAACAACCGACTCGGTCGTCTGCAACTATCGCGGCACCCTGATCGACGGCAAGGAGTTCGATAGTTCCTACAAAAGAGGAAAGCCTGCGACATTCCCCGTGACTGGCGTCATCAAGGGATGGACCGAGGCGCTGCAACTTATGCCGGTCGGCTCCAAGTGGCAGCTTTTTATTCCGTCCGATCTTGCCTACGGCGACCGCGGCGCGGGCGCCGATATCGGCCCCGGCTCAACTTTGATTTTCGAAATAGAACTGCTCTCGATTGAAGACAAGAGCAAGGACAAGGCTCCGGCCGCGGACGAGAAGAAATAAGATTCGGGCTTCGGCTTTCGGCCAAGCTTTGCCGAAGCCCGAAGCCCGAAGCTCGCTAGCCGAAGCCCTCGTCTCCCGATTAACCACTTTGGGGCAGACCAGCGTCGAATCGTTGACAGGCTGGGTGCGCCGGAGTAGCTTGGCCTCAGTTCGCAATAAAAAATTCTGATCTGGTTCAGGAGGGGGAACCATGTTGTGCAGACTTTTCTGCGCAGCGGCAATGCTGTGTCTGGCGGTGAATCTTGCCACAGCGCAAGATCCCACCAAAGTGGAACCGAAGCATTACAAACTAGACTTCGAGAACGACCGGGTACAGGTGCTCAACGTCCACTATGGCCCGCACGAGAAGTCGGAGATGCACGAGCATCCGGGTGGCGTCTCCGTCGCCGTGACGGCGGGACACCTCAGGTTCACCGACCAGGACGGCAAGGTCACGGAAGTTTTTGCCAAAGCGGGCGAGGCCCGATGGTTCAAGCCCTTCAGGCACAAGGTGGAAAACCTCGGCGACGAACCTTACAACGGAGTCTACATTGGCATCAAAGGCAAGTTGGCGGCGTCAGCCTCCGATCTGAAGGAAGGTTCCGTGGTAAGCCCCGAGCAGATTGCGAAGATTCTCGCGGATTCCGCGCAAGTGACAGCCAAACCGTAAAACGGGCTTCGGGCGTCGGCTTTCGGCTAACGCTTTTGCCTGAAGCCTGAACAGCCGAAGCTCGACGAAGCCCTTATCCAGCCGCCGTCCTCTGTAGTAATCTTGCATGTAGACAAATTCCTGAGCGAAGGAAGTGTATGGCGCACACCGTGTTCTGCGTGAAGCTGAAGAGGGAACTGCCCGGGCTGGACGAGCCGCCCTTCGACAACGATTTGGGCCGCAAGGTCTACGACAACGTTTCCCAGGAAGCGTGGCGCATGTGGACCGAGCACTGCAAGATGCTGCTCAACGAATACCGCCTGAATCCGGCGCGCCGCGAAGATCAGGAAGTGATCGTCAAGCAGTTGGACCAGTTCTTCTTCGGCGAAGGGTCAGCCGTGCCAAAGGAATACGTGCCGCCGGCGCAGAAGTGAGAAGAAGTGCGGCGTGCGTGAGAATTATTCTTTCGCTCCTCCGGAGCTTGTTTCTTTTCCACTTAACCACCCCACGGCTTGCGCCGTGGGCTGCATTCTGACGCCGCTTCGCGGCTAACATCAGCGGAGAGATCCGGCGCTGCGAACACAGCTTAGCGATCCAGGCCTTCGAGACGCTTCAGAATCCTGCGGGTCAGGCGGGTCATGGCGCTTCGACGATGGTCTTTACAGGTCGCGGCATTCGCCGCTTGACGGGAGCGGGGGCGGGTGAGCAGGCCCCAGTTTTCCATGTAGCGCTCGTATTTGTGTCCCTTGAG
Source organism: uncultured Acidobacteriaceae bacterium (assembly GCA_963842095.1). GTDB lineage: Bacteria > Acidobacteriota > Terriglobia > Terriglobales > Acidobacteriaceae > Sulfotelmatobacter. The sequence goes on along the minus strand of CAWJEY010000013.1, from coordinate 718,711 downwards.
ATGGGGCGTGAGGGCGATCGTGCGCATCCCCGCCAGGGCCCTGACTGGAAAGATATACCAGACGTCGGCGGGGAGAACGTAGATGGCGTAGTAGTCGATCTCTTTGGCCGTATAGGGCCGCTGACCATAGGCGTAGAGTTGGCACAAATAACAGGTGCCCAGCCACATCTCAGCGGATTTGACCTGCATTCGCAGGAAGCGGCCACCCTGCTCGACCGCGACGTCGTAGCGGCCAGAATCTCCCCAGGGCCTGGCCACGTTGAACCCAAGCCCCGAAGCGACGGTCATGAATAGAAGTTCCACCCACTCACCCCGCCGCTTGTAGCTATCGAAAAGCTTCTTACCTCGCCGACCCATAGATTCTCCTAAAACACAAAAGGCGCGGCCCGTGGGCCACGCCTTGTTTTGTCGATTTCTCGACTCTATAATTCTATTATAGCATATCGCTATAGCCAGAATTGTACACTATTCTGTGCAAACCGAAATTTATATTTCGTTTGCCTGCAGGCACATAGCTCGAATCGTGTAATTCCTGCCTATTGACAAGGTTTGGGTATGGTTTCTCATAGGCTGAACTCGGCCAAGAAAGGGCGCGAGAGGAACTCGCAACGCAAATTCAAGAGATATATCAGGAATCAAAGTTTGCCGTCTTTGCCTGCGGGATTCGGAATGTGGGTTCTGGCTAGTCCTCGCTTGAGGATGACAGATCACGTTGCCTTGTCGATTGCAGTCTCTTTGCCTTTTTCTTTTGAGCCGCAATCAGCTTCTTGATTGGCTCTTCTGTTGGCAGATCCTCCGGCATTGTGCCGCCGATCCGCCTGATGGCTTCTCGCACCTCGCCGCCCACCGTCCGATGAACATAGGTTGCCGGACCCTCACCGCGTATACCGTCCCGTTCGAGTTTTTGTTGCGTTTGCGTGACCCTGAACTCGTTTGCCGCAAGCTCCGCGCGTCCGGCACAATCGAGCAGGTCTTCTTTCGGATGAATCCTCTTACGACTCTTTATTTCGGCCAGCCCCATTCCGTAGAGCCCACGATACCCGGCATCGTTGAATATGGCAAAACGCTTAACCCCAACGCCTCGCGCAGTGCCCGCCAGGAGTTTGTTGCCCCTTCGCACTCTATCTCGTAATGCAATGCGTTTTTCTTGATCACTCACTTCTTGTCTACGTGTCTGTACAGCAAAATATGTCTGGGCGCTCGCAACTTCGGGTTTACTTGATTCACCATTCATTGCAATGAGATAGCACGCATACCGCGTGAGATAGCAGTCTGCCCGCTCTAGCTTCGCCCCCTTTCCGCTTGCGATCACCTTATTGGTATCAATAAAGTGATAATGGGAGTTGACGCCAGACCCATCACATGCCGTTTTTGCCCGCTCGATCACCGTCTGGAAATTTTGCCAATTTGCGTATCCGAGAACCGACTGAAGGTCACGGGCCATCCAGTAATCCTCGCCATTGGGGGCTTCCCGCTTTTTGCCGTCCAGGGCCAGCATAACCACATCTAACGACACCATGCCCTAACCTCCTGAGCCAGAAAATTATAGCACCGGATTGGAAATCTTACTCTCATGTTTTCATATTTGCTTTGTCATTCCAATTCGGCGTATATTCGACTTTGGACGGGAATATGGGAATAAGAGAAAATCTACAGAAATTGATCATAAAGAAGCTTGAAGAGATCGCGGCCCTGGAGCTTCAAATCAGGGAAACCAAGGCTTATGTCCAAGGGCTTCAAGATTCGATGAAACTTCTGCCGAGAGACGGCAATGGAATCGCTGAACACACGTTGCGGGAGGGGAGTGCCCTAGCCAAAACGCGGGATGCGCTGAAGGCTGTGGGCGCTCCATTGGCTATTGTGGAGATTCTAAAAGCGGTCGGAAAGCCCTTGGACAAGAAGCATCGTATTTCGCTGGCGGGAACTCTATCCGGTTACGCTCGCGACGGTAAGGTATTTACCAAGACAGCACCGAATACTTTTGGACTGATTGAATTTGGAACTCCACGGACTGAAGCAGACGAAGACGAAATTCCAGAAGAATTTGGGAGTATGGATAAAGAAGCTTAGTCGGGGTGACGAAATCGGCAAAGGTTTTGCCTTGACGCTCGGCTACTGAGGTCAAGCGGAAGCGTACTCGATCATAATTAGCGTGGAACGTTCTTGGAGTTGTCTACGTCGTCTGCGATGATCCGTAGAGCTAGTGCGTAAGCTTTTCTTGGGGCTTCGTCTTCCGTTTCGCCGTACACGATCACGCCGGGGACAGCGGCAATTTCTGCGATCCAACGGCCATCATCTTCGCGCTCGGTTTCGATATTCCAGTCCATGTCTCGTCAGTCTCTCAGCTCAGTTCTCAGTGAGCTGGCCCTTCAGCAGTTCTTCCAGGTACTTTGCCATCACCGAGACGTCGAGCTTACCTTCATCCCAGGCCCGGTCGGCAGCCTCTAATGCTTCATGGTAGGGACGCCGATCTTCGCGGATGCGTTCGGGCACGATCTTTTTGCCGGGAAGCAATTTGCCCTGCTTCATGCAAATCAAGTAGTAGCAGGCAGCCCGCGCGGTGCTGCCATTGCCCTCGATGAAGGGATGAATCCAATTCATTCTCCACAGGGCATAGGCTGCGATCCAGGTGGGATGGTCAACCACGGTCCAATTTTCATGAATGACGGAAAAGAAGCGGTCCATCAAGTTGGGCACTTCGCTGAAATGCGGCGGGTTGTGGTTGCCGACGTAAATTGGTTCTTCGCGGTAGCGTCCGCCGAACTGGGCGAGGTTGGCGACCGCGGCATGGTTAAGCGCCCAAAGGGTGAATTTGTCGAAGGCTTCGATGCCCCTCTCCAGGCCGATCTCGACGCAGTTTGCCAGAAGGTCATACTGCCGCAGGAGATTCTGGTCCTGAATTCTGGCATAGAGCGCGGCATTGTCTTTTTCGCGGAGGGACATGGTCGGGGTGGCGCGGCCGGGAGCGTCGCGGGCCGCGATGGAGGCCTACGGCAGCAGGCGTATGTGCTCGGCTGCCTGCCGCACGCTCTCCTTGGTGCTCTTTGAGTTCACGGGGGCATTGCCGAAGGCGAAGCTGATCCTCTGCTCGCGGAACTCGGCCTCGGTTACCGGAGTGTTACGCGTTGCTTCCAGCATTCTGAGCAGTTCGGGGTCAGCCTTGATGTCCCCGAAGAATTGTTTTCGATCTGCCATGCCACCTTCTTTCGCCGTTGGTGCGGGATTCCGAACACCGATGATAGCCCTTGCGTCTGCGGTGTCAATAGTTAATGAAACACGGTTTTATTTATGGTCGGTGCGGCCCTCGAGCAAGTTCAGCGCATGAGGGATGAGGTCGAGGACCGCTTCCAAAGATTCGACCGCGCCGCTGGGACTGCCGGGCAGATTCAAGATCAGAGTCTTGTCCCGCACGCCGCACACTCCGCGGCTGAGAGCGGCGAATGAAGTTTTCTTCGCGCCCTCGAGGCGCATTCGCTCGCCCACGCCGTCGATCAGGCGATCGCAAATGGCCTCGGTGGCTTCCGGCGTGACATCGCGCGGCGCAATCCCAGTTCCACCCGTGGTGACGATGAACTGGACTTCGAGCGCGAAATGGACGAGGGCATTCTGAATCTGCATGGAATCGTCCTGCACGATTTGCGTGGCGACGATTCGAAAGCCGAGCTTCTTTAGGACCTCGACCACTGCCGGCCCGGAAAGATCGACGCGTTCGCCGCGAGAGCAGGAATCGCTGACCGTGATTACGGCGGCGGTGAACACCGCGGGCGCCGATGGTGGAGAAGACGCGTCAGTTATCGAGGAGGACATCTTCTTCCTCTTCCGTTCGGCCGCTGCGCGAACCGCCGCTGGCGGCGCTTGCGGCGGCGCTGGCGCTGGCGGCATCTTCTTCGGTAGCGGGGACGGCTTCCCCGCCGCCATCACGCTGCGATTCGTCGAGCAGGCGCAAGCCTTCCATCAGCAGGCCCTGGGTGTTGAGCTTGGTGGTTTCCTGATCGGTCTTGCCCTCGAAGTTGAGTTCGAAGTTGCCGCCGGTCCAGCGCAGAACTTTGAAGACGGCTTCATCGCCCACCAGAGATCCGTAGGTCGCGTGCTTGACCTGGCCCTCGGCGAAGAAGACCTCGCACTTGTCGCCCGCGTTGTTCATCGTGAGCTGGCAGCTCTTGCGTCCCATCTCGAGCGACTGCATCAGGTCAATCACGTTCATCTGCGAGAGGTTGCCGCGCACCACGCCATCAGAGGGCGCGGTCTTGGCCATCTTCTCGAGAGCGATGCGGTCGACCGTGCGTTTGATGCGGCGCGTGGCTTCTTTCAGGAAGAAGGGCTTGGCGATGTAGTCGTCGGCGGCATCCTGCGGCGAGAGGCGCTCATCAATGTCAGACCGGCTGGCCAGCAGGATGGCGGAGAAATTTGCGGTAGCGGGCCGGCTTTTCAGCTTCTCGACCAGTTGGCGGCCATCCATGCCCGGCATGCGGTAATCGCAAACCACCAGCTCCGGAGGATCGTCGACAGCTTTCAGCAGGGCATCGGCCGCATCGCCGGCAGCGACGACGCGAGCGAACGGGGCCAGCGCATGCTCCAGCATCGCCAGCACCATTGGATTGTCATCGACCAGAAGCAGTTTGACGTCATTCGCCATGGGGATTTATTTTGTGCGCCGGTACTCTCCGCTCTTGCCGCCACTCTTGCGCTGCAATACAATCTCGCGAATCTCGATTCCTTTATCCATCCCCTTGAGCATGTCGTAAATCGTCAGCGCGGAAACGCTGGCGGCTACCAGGGCTTCCATTTCGACCCCGGTTTCGGCGGTGGTCACGACTTTGCTGGTGATGGCGACGCCATTCTCGCATAGGCGCATCTCGACATCAACGTGGGTGAGCGGGAGTGTGTGGCACATGGGGATCAGCTCGGGGGTGCGCTTGGCGGCCATGATACCGGCAATGCGGGCTACCTCCAGCGGATCGCCCTTGGGATTGTGTGGGAGCGCTTGCAGAACCGCCGGCTTCATGCTCACGAAGGCGCTGGCTTCGGCTTCGCGCCGGGTGGGGGGCTTGCCGGAGACGTCAACCATTCGGGCGCGGCCGGAATCATCGTAGTGGGAAAGTTTGTTGGCCATGCGGAAGCTCTATCTTACATGGGAGACAGCTGGGCGAGTTGAGCTTCACGCAAGACGTAGCAAGCTACGTCTCTACGACGCGCATCTCACCGCAGCATGACTGCTACCCATTCGCCGGCCAGGATGTGCTCACGGCCTGGGGGGATGACGATGTAGCAATTGGAGCGGGCCCGGGCAGCGATGTCGCCTGAGCCCTGCCAGGGCACGAGTTCTGCCTGCGAGTCTTCATACTGGCCGGAAAGAATTGCGGGGAGGAATCTTTTCAGGCCGGTCTTGACGCGGATTTCGGATTTCAGGCGGGCGTGCAGGAAGGTGAGCGGGCTGGGAGACATTCCTGCCAGAGCTTCGAGCATGGGTCTGGCGAACAGTTCGAAAGTCACCATGGTTGAGACTGGGTTGCCGGGGAGGCCGAGGAAGTATTTGTGCTGGTTCTTGTGAGAAGCCGGGGCTGAAGCCCCTGAGCGGACGAGGCGTCCGCTGCTCCACGAGTTTACTCGGCCGAATACTACCGGCTTGCCGGGTTGGATTTTTGCTCCGGTGAAGAAGAATTCGGCTTGCATATCGGCTAGCACTTGCTCGACTAGATCGTAGCGTCCCATGGAGACGCCGCCGGTCATGATCAGCAGGTCGGATTGCAGGCCTTGTTCTATCAACTCCCGCAGGCGGCGCGGTTCGTCGGGAGCGATGGGCAAGAGCACGGGCTCGCCGCCGGCTTGCTGGATCTGTACCGCGAGGGAATAGGAGTTCGAGTTGCGAATCTGCGTGGGGCCGGGTTCGGCGTTGACCTTGACGATCTCATCGCCTGTGGTAAGCACAGCTATGCGCGGTCGAACGAACACTTGCAGCCGCGATTTGCCGACCGAAGCTGCTAGCGCGATGTCTGCTTCGTTGAGGCGCGTCCCGCGATCGAGGAGGAGAGAGCCGCGTTGGGCCTCGGCTCCCTGAGGGACGATGTTTTCTCCGGGCGCGACGCCTTTTGTGATTTCGACAGAACTGCCGTATTGAGACGTGTATTCGACCATTACAACCGAGTCAGCTCCTTGTGGGACTGGGGCGCCGGTCATGATGGAGAACGCTTCGCCGCGATCCAGAGTTGACGGAAGTTGCACTGGGCCGGCTTTGATTTCTCCGATAACTTTCAGCTTGGCCGGGAGCGTGGTCAGATCAGCGGCGCGGACCGCATAGCCGTCGCGCGTGGAGCGCGGGAAGGGAGGGATGTCGCGATCAGCGGAGATGGACTCGGCGAGAACTCGTCCAGCTGCGTGGAGAAGGTCTACAGTTTCCTCCGCGACTGGGGTCACCCATGACGCCTGTTCCTCGACCGTGCGGCGGGCGTCCTCAAAGATTAATACGAGAGATTGGGTTGGCGGTGCTGGCATGGGGAGATGATAGTGCAAGGATCCCCACCTCTCGCAAAAAGCGCGAGAAATGGGGCACCCGGCGGTCGAGATTTGCCGCGGGCGTGCCCATTGGAGAGGTATCGAAGATGCTCGGCCACGCCAGTATCAAGACTACGGGAAGGCATTATGCCCCGTGGATCAAGAACGCCAGGACCGACTCGACTCATTGGTAATGGCAACCTGGACGAACCCTCAACCGGCACGGCGAGCATGAAAACCCGGAGCTAGCTTTCGCTCTCACATGCGGCTTCGCAGCCAATAATGCAGGTTAGATACAAGATCGGCGCTTCGAACAACAGGCTGCAACCAATAATGCACAGTTCAATACAATCCACAACAGGCATGGCCCCTCCTCCTCAATGTTTGCCCATAGCGGGCTTCATTACCGCATCCCAGCGTCCGGAGTTTTTGTCTTGCAGGAACTGGTTGATTTCGTCCTGCACCGACAACCCGCTGTAGGGGTCTTTTAACAGCACCATGCCCTCCTGGGGACCTGCGCGATGGACCGTACCGTCGCCCGAGATCGTAACGACGGATTGGGTATCGCGCCGGTAGTCGCCCTCAACCGGGCCCTTCTTGCCGGAAAGAATGGCCGAAACTCCCCCGGTGAAGCGCGTGGCCGGAATATGGTGGATGACGGTATAAGTGTCGCCGCTATAGATCCATCGAATAAAGACGGGAACACTATCCGACTCGCCCCCCTCCGCAGTGGCTTCCAGCACTGCTGTCAGCTCGCGCCCATCAGGCTTCTGGGTCATCTCCCATTTCTTTATCTTGTACCCGACAGCCCGAGGTGAACCTGCAGTCCTTGCTTCACTCTTTCCTTCCTGCGCCGAAACAGGGGCCGAACTAAGAAGAGCAGCCAACCCGATCGCACCGGCACCATCCTGCAGGAAACTTCGCCGAGTGGGCGCTTCGGGCTCCGGTCGCGCTGGACCGCCAGCCTCTTTCTCCTTGTTGTTAGCCATTCCCATTTCTCCTTCCACCATTTATTAGTACGGCTTACTTGGGCGCTGCTATCTCGAAGCTGAGAGAGTCGGTTTTGTCGTCGGCTGGCCCCAGAAACGTGAATTGATCGCCCCGAGCGGAGTAGCACAAAAATCCGAACCCCGAGTTGGGTTCGTCCGGAGCTGAATACGTCCTAAGTTCGCGGCCATTTAAGTCGTAAATCTTGAACGTAATCCCCCCTGCTTCATGCCGAAGTTGACGAACTGCACCGCGAGCCGGTCCTCTGAAATGTGCGCGGCTAAGACGACCGAATCGGTGTCGTCCGCGTTCTCGACCGGGAACGTCTTTACAACGTCACCCGCAGGAGAGATCGCATAGAAAACCGTGCGGGGAGACAGTCGCCGCATCAGGTAGACGTTGCCATTGCTGGCTGCCATGGCCCTGCCGCTCACAATGCCCTTGATGTGGTGGGGATAAGCGGCATCGACCGTGTCGATATCGCCCGCCTCGGAGCGCTGGCCGATCTCCGTGTCGTCGGGCAGGACCACGGTCTTGAGCAGCGTGCCCTCGCGGCTGAAAATCCCCGTGAAGGGCACCATATTCGTGTAGTGGCCATCGGGGCCGTATTCCTCTTTCATGCCCGCAACCAGGATATTCCCGGAGGGAAACGGCACCACTTGTTGTGGCGTCAGGATGAATCCGGTCTGCAACAGGATCTTCGCCTTGAATGAGCCATCGGGAGTAAACAGTGCCACGTACCGGTTGCGGTCTCCTAGATAAAGAAGTTGGTAGACGGTGCCATCGTCCGCCACGGAAAAATAGGTCGCCTGATGAGCCTGTAGGCCGGGGACGGTGCCGGTGGAGAACACTGCCACGGGCTTGCCCTGGCTGCTGAACTCGTGGACCTCGTAGGGCGGCGCACCCCGGCTGCTGCGATGGAGCATGTATGTATTTCCCCGGCTGTCGCATTGCAGGGGCTCTGCGAAGGTCCTCACCGGTTCGGATTTCACCGCTACTGTCTTTACGATGGCAAGCTTCCCCTGCTGAGGTTTTGCAGTCTGTGCAGTAGCGGAAACTGAAAGCAGCAGAATCCAAGCAACGGGTGGAAGGCTGTTGCGCATGTTATAGGCCTCCTGCGCTTGACTTTGAAGGTTTCAGGACAATGGGAATGCCGCCGCCGTCTAGTTGCACTATTCCGTAGCGACGACTCTGCGAGCACCGGTCCGGCACGTAGAGCAACGCCGCGTCCGAGATACTCGGATCCTGGCCTCGCGGTTTCCGACTTTGGCCTGATACGTCCCCGGACGGGATGCAAGCCAGATTAAAAGTCTGTTTCTCCTCCCCGCAGCACAGGCCATAGCCCGCGTAACAGTAGTTGCCCTGGTCCCCCCCGATATCGCAGAACTGCTCGTACCAAGTTGCGCTGCAGCCGCCGCTGAAGCACTTGAACTCGTATTCGACGATTTCTTCATCGCAGGTGTCATCGATGAAGTCGCTGCGAACCTGTTGCTGCTCGGCCCTGTCCAACCGCGTACCGGGCTTGGAATTCAGTTTGGCCCGAAACCGATGCGCAGAGACCAATTGCGCAGAGACCAATAATGAGGAGAAGGCCAGCAGCCAGGATAAGACGGGTAAAATGAGGGCCCGCCTCGTTCTCTTTCTCTTTGTTGTTAGCCGTTTCGTTGTTAGCCATTTCCATTTCTCCTTCCACGAAGGGCGAGTGTCAGTACACAATCCAGATCGCGTAATAGCACGGCGGAAACGAGAACCAAAGCACAGAATCGCTTTGTCCGGTATTCGTAACTGATATTCTTCTATCGCAGAGACAAATATAGGGCTTCTTCCGCACGCCGACATTCTGCGATGTGGGCACAAATGCTCGTCACCGTTACGAAAACAGAACACGCTTGGGTTCTCCATTTCCTGCAGGTACGGCATCGGCGGGACTGACCAACGGCAACGGCGGAGTCTTGTACGCTCCCGATTCTCGGTCCAACAGCATCCTTGGCTTCAGCGTGGACGGGTCTACGGGTGCGAACCTCGTCTTTTATCTGGCGAGTTCCTGGCCCAACACGGTGGGGTTGCTGGCAAACGAGAGGCCGGTTTCGAGGTCGACTACGCGGTCGCGGACCAGTTGGGCGATTTCGCCGTCGAAGTGTTGCATGCCTTCGGAGGCGCCGGCCTTCATGGCGTCGAGCAAGGTTTTGCCGTCGCGCTCGCCTTTTTCGATGCACTCGCGGGTGCGCGCATTGGCTTTCAGGATTTCGGCGACTGGGACTCGCCCGCTGCGGTCGGTTTTGGGCAACAGGCGCTGGCAGATGATGTAGCGGAAGGTCTTGGCGAAGCGGTCTCGCGCCAGCGGCTGTTCGCCCGGCGAGAACGAGCTGATGATGCGCTCGACGGTTTTGGATGCGTCCATGGTGTTGAGGCTGGAAAGCACCAGGTGGCCGGTCTCGGCCGCTTCGAGGACGATCTCGATGGTTTCGCGGTCGCGCATTTCGCCGACCAAAATCACCCTCGGCGCTTGCCGCAGCGCGCTGCGCAGAGCGTGCGCGAAGCTGGGAGTATCGCTGTGCAGTTCGCGCTGGTGAACGGTGGAGCTTTTGTGGTTGTGCAGGAACTCGATGGGATCTTCAATGGTGATGATGTGATAGTTCTTCTCGCGATTGATGCAGTCGAGGAGCACGGCCAGGGTGGAGGACTTGCCTGATCCGGCAGGCCCGGCGACCAGGACTATGCCATCGCGCAGCTTGGCCACGTCGGCGAGGTGAGTGGGCAGGCGGAGGGAAGCGAAATCAGGAATCGCGGTGGGAATTACGCGCATCACGACCGCGCAACTGCCGCGCTGGATGAAGATGTTGACGCGAAACCGGGCCACGCCAGCCAGGCCAAAGGATATGTCGCACGATCCGTGTTCGCGCAAGGTGTTGACGGCTTGTTTATTGTCGCCAATCAGATCGGCGGCGAGGTGGCGGGTGTCATCGGGAGTAAGAGTTGACATCCCCGGCACTTGTACAGGAATTAGCTGGCCGTAGACCTGAACCTGCGGAGGACGTCCGGGAGAAAAGATCAGATCGCTGATTTTGTCGGCGGCGCGCAGCATTGCGCCCAGCAGAGCGGGCGTCGCCACTTTGCCGCTGCCGGAATAGCCTTCTAAAGAAACTGAAATTGCCGCGGTGCCAGATGCTGCCATTCCATCCTCGTACAAACCTATGCTTAATTCTTAGGGAATTGCACGCACCACAGCGGGAGACCAGCCAACCGGAGTTGGATTCGTACCTATACTCTAGCGCGCTGGCGGGCGAAACGTAAGGACAAGTTAGGACATAGCCCTTGGTAACCTAAGGTCAGTTCTCAGTTAGACCCGTCTGGCCTGCGGCCGGGCTAGATCGGGGTGGCGGCTGGCAAAGGGGGGAAAGTGGCGGCCCGCTTGGGCCGCCGAGTTGAGTTCAACCCAGGCCGGTTGAGGGGCCGGCTTGGTTTCCCTGGTCTTATTTCTTGGTGGTAGCGGCCTTCTTCTTCGTACCGAAGCCGGTTTCGACGGGAGCGCCGATGCTGGCGAGCATCTGCTTGGCCACTTCGGCGAAGGGGCCGGTGGGCGCTAGTTCCAGGTACTTATTGAAGGCTTCAGCCGTGCCCGGGGGCGCCACCATTTTTTCGCCTTGCAGCGTGGCTTTGCCGATAAGGTTCACGCCCTTCTGGTAATAGGCATCCGCCCGATTGGGATCGGCGGCGATGCATTTGTCGAAGGCCGCTATGGCGTCGTCGACTTTGCCGACGTTCGTCAAAACCGCGCCCGCATTGTAGTAGTAGCCGGCAGCACCTTCAGGATTGGTGGTTGCCGCCTGGGTGTAGGCCTTCACGGCGTCGTCGGTTTTGCCGGACCTGCCGAGGGCCTCTCCAAGGTTGTTGTAATACCCCGCCAGCCGCTTGGTCTCCTCGGGATCCTTCTTGACTTCCAAGGCCTTCTGCTTGATATCGATGGCTTTCAGGTAGTCGGTGACAGCCTCCTGCAGGCGCTTTGATTTTTCCGCGGGATCCGCCTGCTTCAACGCGGAACCGCGTAAGGCATCGCCGAGCAGCGCCCAGAGGACGTCGCGGGTCGCATCCATCTGCGTGGCTTCGGTCATGGTGGCGATGGCGGCATCGAAGTCTCCAGCCTTCATCGAGGCGCCTGCCGCATTGATCTTTTCGTTCAGGGCCTTAATTGTAAGGTTTGACTTCTTTATGCTCTCGACCGACTCCGCCTGTTGCTTGGCCTGTTCGGGAGTAATGCCCTGGGCCTTGGCCTGGTCCTCCACTGCTTTCTTCAGGTCGAAGTCGAGAGTGTTTTCGTCGAGCGAGACCGGATACTTGTTGACCTTGTCGAGTGGCTTGTTGGCCTTGACATCGTCTGCATTCTTGTACAGGGTGACGGTGTAGTTGCCGGGGGTAATGCCCAGAGAGAAGTAGTCGCCCTTCTTCTTGGTAGTGAGAGAGTATTTCTGGCCATTGTCCTGGTTGGCGAAAACGACCACGGCATCGACCAGGGGTTTGCCGTCGGCATCTTTACACACGCCCTTGACGGTTCCCGAAGACTGGGCGAAAACTGGAGGCACACACAGTCCCAGCAGTAAGAGAAGGAAAGCGAATATGGCAGATTGTTTCTTCATCGTGGCCTCCCGGCGCAACGCATTGATGATTGATTGATTGTTGATTGAAAATCGACATCAGCCGCTTGCCTGCCTTTCAGTCGACCATCAACAATCACAATTCAACAATTTCTTTCTCGGCATAGGGAATCGGATCCCTGGTTCCCGCAGCCGCAAAAGCCCGCAGCCGCAACACGCAGCTATCGCAGACACCGCACGCTCGATCCTGGCGTTTGTAGCATGACCAAGTTAAATCGAATGGCGCGCCCAATTCAAGGCCCAGCCGCACAATTTCGGCTTTGCGCAGGCGGATAAGCGGCGTGATGATCTGGATGGTGCCTTCTTTCGTCCCCGCCTGGATCACGCGGTTGAACGCTTCATAATACGCCGGGCGGCAGTCGGGATAGCCGGAACTATCCTGTTCGACGGCGCCGATGAAGACTTTATCCGCGCCCAGCACCTCGGCCCAGCTTACGGCGACGGCCAGGAAATGTGCGTTGCGAAAGGGAACGTAGGTGACCGGAATGTCTTGGCCGATAGCGTGACCGACTGCGGGGGATGTAGGAACAGCGATGTTTTCGTCGGTGAGGGCCGAGCCGCCGATGGCGCGGAGAGCATCGTTGCGCACCAGGAGTTTGTCCTGAATGTTCAGACGCTGGCAAATGGCCAGGAAGGATTGGCGCTCGCGGTCTTCGGTGCGCTGTCCGTAGCTCACGTGCAGGGCCGCGGGGGCATAGTCGCGGGCGGCGAGGGCGGCGCAGACGCAGGAATCCATGCCTCCGCTGAGCAGAACCACAGCGCGCTTTTTTTCTTGGTTCACGGTCTCGATCCTACGGAGTTGCCGCCGTTAAAGGCAATACATAGTTGACCGGGGCGTGATCGGCCAGCGGACGCAAGAGCACGTCACCAATCCTCAAGGCATAGTGTTTCAGGTAGTCCTCTTCGGCTTTGGTGCGGTCGCGGTCGATGTAGGGATCGTTGGGGTCAAGCTCTTGCACGGCGCGGTCGAAGTCAATGTAATGAATTTTGCCGGGGATGTGGGTGTAACATTTTTGGCCCAGTATTTCCTCGGGAGGCACACGGGTCACGAGATCGCAGCAGTCAACGTAGCGATGGTTCTCCAACCCCTGCAGCAGGTTGACGAAGGCCTGGTCGCCCACGCGCGGAGAGCCGATGGTGTAGAGAGACTGTGGCTTTCGCAGACTGGATGCCAGTGTGGCCATGGCTGCGCCCAGACTGTGTCCGGTAAACAAAGACCGATAGACCTTGAACTCTTGCAACGCGGAGTCAATGTCTGGCCAAATTTCCTGCAGAGCTTTATCGAAACCCGAATGCACCTTGCCGCCTTTCTGCCACGGTTGGGGCAAGGCATTCAGGTCATCTATCCAGTCGCTGAAGTCGTCCTTATCCGTGCCGCGAAACGAAAGCACGGCGAGTTTCTTGTTGCCGTCGAGGGCGAGGAAAGCATGAGAACCTCCGCCATCGGGGCCGGTCGCACTCTCGAAGAACTTGCAATCGGTAAACTGGATGCGGCCCAGAATCTTTCGAAGCCTATCCTGATCGAAGGCGAAACTGGTATCGAGCTGGCAGTAGGCCAGTCGCGCCAGCTCTACACAAAGCGCCGCATCCGATTGCGGGCGGCCGTTGGGAAAAAACACTGCATGCTTTGCGGGATAGTAAAGGTCATTTTTCTCCGCGCTGTATGGAATTGCCATGGCAAACCTCCTGCTAAACGCCCTTCACGGCGGGGTCCCAGATGAACTTGTGCAGTTGCAAACCCAGGCGAGCCGGGACGTCATCGGCGAGCATCCACTCCGCCAATTCCTGCGGGTCGAGCAAGCAGTGCGAACTGTCGCGCGCCCCGGTCGCGTCCTTGCGAAAAGCCGGCGAGAACAGCACCGCGTTCACGCGCCCGGCGAGATGATGCCGGTGGGTGAAGTCCCGGGCGAATTCATAATCGGTTCGCCCGCTCAGCACAAACTTGACTTCGTCGTGAGCGGTCAGGATCTCCAGATTTTCGATGTGGAAAGTGCCGGGCTCGCCCGAATTCGGACACTTCACGTCCACAATCTTGATGACTTCCGCGGGAACGCGCTCCAGCGGCCGTTCTCCGCTGGTCTCGAGCAGAACACGATATCCCGCTTCCAGCAGTTGCCGCATCAGTGGCAACAGTTCGCGCTCCTGCAGCATGGGCTCGCCGCCGGTGATCTCCACCAACCCGCCGTTGGGACTGAGGCGTTTTACTTCGTTCATCACTTCTTCGGAAGTCATCTTGTGGCCGCCCTGGAACGTATACTCGCTGTCGCACCAGGAGCAGCGCAGGTTGCAGCCCGTGAGCCGAACGAACACGCAGGGTAGCCCAGCGTGGGTGGACTCGCCTTGCAGCGATTTGTAGATTTCGGTTAGTTGCATTTGTGAGTAGCCCCAGCGTTGTAGCGCTGGCATCTCGCCCAGCCTGGGCGCGGCCGGGACGCCCGCTGGACAGACGCCGGGAGGGCGGCGCTACGACTCCGAGTATTTCGCGGTCGTGGTGTCGGTCTCGAACACCGTTACATCTTTCACCCGCACGCGGCCGCTCGTAACGTTCTTCAGCCGCGTGTTCGATTCGTCGTAAAAATACTTGGCCAGGTTCTCTGCCGAGGGATTGATCACGGTAAATGGCTCGATTTCGTTGATCATCTGGTGATCGAGGCGCTCGATGACGTGCCGCATCACCTCGCGCAGGTCCTTGAAGTCGAGCAGCAGCCCGGCTTTGTCCAACTCGGCCCCGGCCAGCGTTACTCGGATCTTGTAGTTATGGCCGTGCGGATTCTCGCACTTGCCCTTGTAGTTGCGCAGGTAGTGTCCCGCGGCAAAGGTATCGTCAACCGTCACTTCGAACATGCATCCCTCAGCGGCTCCGCGTGAATACAACCAGGCCGCGTTCCATGGCGAAACACCTATTGTAAACCTGCATGGCCGGAATGCGCCTTGACTGCCCGCTGCTTCTAAAGGTAGCTTGCCTATTCAATTCTTTTTTGACCAAGGAGCACTCATGCCGCGTCGCAATCGATTAGTCTTTGTTTTCATCATCCTGGCTATCGCCGCGAATGCCGCCGCCCAGAACCGGCCCGATCCGCCGGAGTATGACATCAAGGAGCACTACACGAAGTATGAGTACCGAGTCCCGATGCGTGACGGCGTGCATCTCTTCACCTCGATCTACGTGCCGAAAGATACCTCGCGCGCCTATCCATTTCTGATCAACCGGACTCCCTACAGTGTGGGGCCGTATGGCGTGGATCTGTACCGCACGCGGCTTGGCCCGTCGCCCGATTTCGACAAGGCGGGCTACATTTTCGTCAACCAGGATGTGCGCGGCCGCTACATGTCGGAGGGCACGTTCCTCGAGATGCGTCCGCACATCGACAACAAGAAATCGAAGCAGGATGTGGACGACGCCAGCGATCTTTATGACACCATCGAATGGCTGCTGAAAAACGTACCCAACAACAACGGTAACGCTGGGATCTGGGGCATTTCTTATCCTGGATTCTTTACTTCGGCCAGCATTATCGACTCGCATCCCGCGCTGAAGGCGGCTTCTCCGCAGGCTCCCATGACCGATCTCTTCATGGGAGACGATGCCTACCATGGCGGGGCGTTCATGTTGAACGCCAACTTTGGCTTCTATAGTTCGTTCAAGCCGCAGGAGAATCCCCAACTCCCGCCCAAGACATTCGTGCCTTTTGACTACGGCACCAAAGATGGTTACGAGTTCTACCTGAACGCAGGACCGATCGGAAATCTCTCAAAATATCTTGAAGGCAAGAGTGCGCTGTTTGACGACCAGATGCACCACGACACCTACGACGATTATTGGAAGGCGCGTAATCTTGCGCCACACATGAAAAACATTCATTGCGCCGTGCTCACTGTGGGCGGATGGTTCGACGCCGAAGATCTGCAAGGCCCCTTCAGCACATTCCACGCTATCGACAAGAACAATTCCGGGATCTTCAACGCGCTGGTGGTCGGTCCGTGGGTGCACGGTGGTTGGGCCCGGTACGACGGCGATCACCTGGGGCGGGTGGAGTTCTCTTTCAATACCGGCGACTATTACCGGAAGAACATTCTTTTCCCATTTTTCGAGCAATACCTGAAAGGCAACAGCGACGCGAAGCTTCCGAAAGCGTATGTCTTCGAAACCGGCACGAATGTTTGGAGGCGCTACTCCGAGTGGCCCCCGAAGGTCGCTGAGGCAAAGACCCTTTATTTCCGCGCCGGTGGCGGACTCTCGTTTGACCCACCCGCCTCCGACTCGAACGCATACGATGAATACGTCAGCGATCCGGCCAAACCCGTGCCTTTTGCGAACTACATTGCCACCAATGTGCCGCAGGAATACATGGTTTCCGATCAACGCTTCGCCTCAAGCCGCACCGATGTTCTGGTTTATGAAACGCCGGTGCTGCAGGAGGACGTCACCATTGCCGGCCCGGTTTCTCCGCGGCTTTTCGTTTCGACGACTGGAACCGATTCCGATTGGGATGTGAAACTGATCGACGTGTATCCCACCGACTATCCGGACAGCAAGCTGGATGAAACCAAGCCCGAAGACAGAAACAAGCCGCGGACTGACGTGGGTGCGCCCCCGTTCACCATGGCTGGATATCAGCAACTGGTGCGGGGCGAGCCGTTCCGCGGAAAGTTTCGCCACAGTTTCGAAAAGCCCGAGGCCTTCACCGCCGGCAAGGTGGAGCAGATCGACTTCACCATGCAAGACGTCAACCACACCTTCCGCCGTGGTCACCGCATCATGGTGCAGATCCAGAGTTCATGGTTCCCGCTCACGGACCGCAATCCGCAGACCTTCGTCAACATTCCCGACGCCAAGCCTTCCGACTTCGTGAAGGCCACTGAGCGCGTCTATCACAATAAGGGAGAGGCTTCGGGAATTGTGGTTGGAGTGTTGCCGAGTCCGGCAGGGCCGGAGGAGCACAAATAAGAGACTTCAACTCTGAGCCGGGCTGAGGCATTTCAGCCATAAGCTGCGGTACAATAACGACCATTCGCTTCGCTATTGGGTTCAACCCGCGCCTGCGGGATTTCTGCGAGCGTAAGGACAGGTCCTGATGAACGTCCTGTTGCTGTCGATGCCGGATTCCTTTGAACACATGCCACCAGTCGCCATCCGCATGCCCAACGGCGCGCTCACCTCGCTTGCGGGGAACGTCGATCCGCATCACCGCGTAGCCGTGGCTGACTTGATTTTGGTTCACCGCGACGTGCGGGAAACGGTGACCCGGCTGGTGCGCGAGCTTGATCCGGAGGTCGTCGGCCTCTCCATCATGACGTTTCAGCGCCGCACCGCTGGCCGCATCATCGACCTGGTGCGCGCTCTGCGACCGGGTGTGAAGATCGTGGTCGGAGGATACGATCCCAGTCTCGCGCCAGAAGCTTACGAAAACATGGGTGTCGATTATCTGGTGCGCAGCGAGGGCGAAGTTACCTTCCGCGAACTGTTGCGCGCGTTGGAGCAGGGCTCAGGGTTCGAGGGGATCGGAGGTCTTTCCTACCGGAACGGCGGGAACTGGGCGCACAACCCCGCGCGGGCGCCGCACCGGCTGGAAGATAGCGAGATCCGCCTGCCAAAGCGCGATACCCGAGTGCTGCAGGGATACACGTTGCTGGGGCGGCAGGTTGACGTGATCGAGACTTCGCGCGGGTGCACCTTCGATTGCAGTTTCTGCTCCATCATTGAGATGCGGGGGCGCAACTTCCATACTTACTCGTTTGATCGCGTGCTGGCCGATATTCGCGACGCCTACGATCACGGCGCGCGGACCATTTTTCTAGTAGACGACAACATTACGCTGAACGTGAAGCGCTTTGAGGCCCTTTGCGAGGCCATCATCGCCGCCGGGCTGCACAAGATCGATTACTTCGTGCAGGGCATGACATCAGCGATCGCGAATCATGGGGAAACACTCGCTCCGCTGATGCGGCGGGCCGGATTCCGCTACGTATTTCTTGGCATCGAGAACATCCTCGAAAACGATTTGGAATTTCTGAAGGCCTCAGCCAAAAACACGGAGCGAACGAACGGCCAAAACACAGGCAACGCCACGCTCAAGGCCATCAACTACCTGCACCGCAACCAGATGTTGGTGGTTGGAGGATTGATCGTGGGCAGTCCCGGCGACACGCGCGAGTCGATTGAAGCGAACCTTGAATTTGCCCGCCGCTATGTGGATTGGCCGTACATTCAGCATCCCACGCCGTACCCGCGAACGCCTATGACGAAGGATTTCCGCGATCAAGGGCTGATCATGAACGAGCGGCTCGAAGAATACGATGGCACTACGGCGGTGGTGCGAACCGAGCACTTGCCCGCCGAAGAGGTGGAATTCATGCGCTGGAAGGCTGAGCGCTGGATGAAAGTTCGCCATGTCCCCGTGGCGCTGAAGCATGATCCGAAGTTTGTTCTGACGACTGGGTGGAAAATGCTGGGCCACACTTTTCGCGGAAGCTCGATCCGCTCGGCGCTGGGGCTGGAAAGCCAGAAGAAAGTGTTTGAACGGTATCGGGAGATTCGGCGGGCGGAGCGGGAGTATGTGTGAGGCGCTTTCCAGATTGTTAAGCAAAGATAACTTCATAGGGTTGAGATCGGCAGTTAAACTCTTAGTAGGGTTGCCAACCAGTTATGCCAAGGCTGACCACCGGGGGACGGATTACCATCCCCATTCGCATACGCACCGCGCTTGGGCTTCGGGCTGGTGATCGCGTCGAGTTCACGGAAGTGGCGAGAGGGCAATTCGCCATGCGACCACTCAAACGTCAAGGCCAAAAAACTTCGCGACCACGCCGAGATCCGTAGTCTTCTTGTAATTCGGCAGGCTTTCGATGAACACGCGTCCGTACTGCTTTTTCAGGATGCGGTTGTCGAGCAGCACCAGCAGGCCGCGGTCGTGCAGCGAGCGAATCAGGCGTCCGAAGCCTTGTTTCAGCGTGATTACCGCCGCCGGTACCTGATACTGAAAGAACGCGTTGCCGCCGTCGGCATCAATTGCCTTTACGCGCGCGGCTACGACCGGGTCGATCGGCACCGCGAACGGCAGGCGGTCGATGATGACGCAACTCAGCTGCTCGCCCTGCACATCCACGCCTTGCCAGAACGACGAAGTCGCGAACAGCACGGCATTCGGCGTCAGCCGGAACTCCTCAAGCAGCGCGCTTTTTGGTGCGTCGCCCTGCCGCAGCATGGGGAACTCCAGCACGCCGAGCAGCCGCTGGTAGATATCATTCATCTGCACATAGCTGGTGAAGAGCACGAAGGCGCGTCCGTGCGTGATTTCCAGCAGCTTGCGAATTCGCTCCGCTGCCAGCGCCGCAAACTGCGGTGTGCGCGCATCGGGCAGATCGGGAGGAACATAAAACAGAGCCTGATTTTCGTAGTCGAAGTGCGAAGGCAGCACCGACTCACGCGCATGCTCCAAGCCCAGGCGCTGGCGGATGTAGTCGAATCCGCCGCCGACAGCGAGCGTTGCCGAGGTGAGCACGGCGCACTCCAACTTCGACCAGAGGCATTCGCGAAGGATGGGGCCAACGTCGATTGGTGTGGCTTGCAGGAAAACATTTTGCCTCCCACCGCGCAAGCCTTGAGATGTTCCCCCGGTTTTCTCCGTGCCGGAGCCTGCCCTGAGCGAAGTCGAAGGGTGCCTCTGTGGTGAATTCATCCTTCCGCCGCGCCGTTCGATCCAGAAGACGGTGTTGCGATCGTCGGACTCCATGGCGAAGCCAAGCTGCACCTGCAGTTCCTGCGCTCGCCGGACAAAATTAAAAACTTCCTCCGGCTTCTGCGGCAGGCCTTCGAGTTCGCCCGCCAGCCGCGTCAGCGCCTGGTTGAGAGCGAGGAATTCGTCACCGTTTTCCTCCAGGAACTCCCGCCGCGTTTCAAAGGCGAAGCGTCCCTCCCCTGGCGGCAAGAGAGAAAAGAAGAACTGCGCCCGCTCCCGCAAACTTCCCAGCGCTCCCGAAAGCGATGCCGAAAGCATGCGGTTATGTTGCAGGGACGTTTCCACATCCCGCGCCAGATCCTCCACGCGCAGGTTGCTTACAGAGATTCCAAAATAATTCCCTGCCACATCTTCCAGTTCGTGTGCCTCGTCGAAGATCACAGCCGCTGCTTCCGGCAGGATGCCCGCGTCGGGCGCGCCTTCGGCCTGCAGCTTGATGGCGAGATCGGCGAAGAACAGATGATGGTTCACGATGATAATGTCGCTCTCCATCCCGCGCCGGCGCATTTCTGTGATGAAGCAGCGCTCGTACTCGCTGCATTTCTGGCCGGTGCACGCTTCCGAGCGTGCGTCCAGTTTGTGCCACAGCACGCTGGCCTCGGGAAGTTCGGCGAGTTCCGCGCGGTCGCCGGTGGAGGTCGTCTTTTCCCACGCGGCGATCGCGCGATATTGCTCAATTTCCTCCAGGCCACTGAGCACCGGTTGGTCGGTGAGGTCGTAGAGCTTCTTGCGGCACAGATAATTGTTACGACCTTTCATGTAGCAGACGGAGAGCTGCCCAGGTCCTTCACTCGGTTGGATACCCGAGGCGGCTGTCCCTACGTGGTCTCCGTACAGCGCCCGCTCCAGGAACGGAACGTCTTTGTAGAAAAGTTGTTCCTGCAAATTCTTGGTGCCCGTCGAAATAATCACGCGCTTGCCCGAGCGGATCACCGGCATCAGGTAGGCGAGCGTCTTTCCAGTGCCCGTACCGGCTTCCACGATCAGGTGGCGTTTTTCTTCCAGCGCCTGCTCGACGGCCTGCGCCATCTGCAACTGCCCGCGGCGGAATTCGTATGCGGGATGCGTGCGCGCGAGCAATCCGCCGGGCGCAAAGAACTGATAGAGGGTCGAATGAGAAGCGCCGGAAGCGTCCTTTCCACTGGCTGCGGAGGGGTTTTGCTTTGCAGGGGACACGGGTTGAGAACCTAAAGCCACGGGAGTCTCTATAATAAGGGTTCCCGGTGATCGGTAGCTGGTTGCCACTCATTTTGTGTTAACCCATTGACCCAACCCACTTACAATTCGACCAGTACGCTCGCCACCACCGCAGCCGGGGTTCCAACGCTTGCCATCGTGGGCCGGCCCAACGTAGGCAAGTCCACGCTGTTCAACCGCATTGTTGGCTCGCGCCGCGCCATTGTTGGCGACGAGCCCGGCATCACGCGCGACCGCCTCTACGGCGACGCGGAGTGGCGCGGCCGCCGAATTCGCATCATCGACACCGGCGGAATTATTCCGGAAGATAGAGACTTCATCCCATCGGAAATTTTCCGCCAGGCGCGAGTTGCGTTCGATGAAGCCGCGGCGATCGTTATGGTTGTCGATGGACGGACGGAAGTCGCCGCGCCTGATCTTGAACTGGTTCGTCTGCTGCGCAAAACGAATCGTCCGCTCTTTCTGGCGGTCAATAAGGCCGACACAGAAAAGCAGGCGCACATTTTGGATGAGTTCCATCGTCTGGGGATCAAGCAAATGTTCGCTGTTTCCGCCGAACACGGGCGCGGCATTGATGATCTGCTGGACGCTGTGTTTGACGTCTTGCCGCCCGAGCCTGCCGATGAAGACCGTGATGAATTGCCAACGACCAACGACCAACGACCAACGACCGAAGACGAGCCTGTCTACGAAACCAAGGTCGCCATCATCGGCCATCCTAACGTGGGCAAGTCGACGCTGCTGAATTGCCTGACTGCTTCCGATCGGGCCATCGTTTCGCCGATCCCCGGCACGACACGCGATGCGGTCGACGAAATTGTCGAGCACGACGGCCGCCGCTTCCGCTTCATCGATACGGCCGGCATCCGCCGCAAGGGCAAGACGCACCTGATGGCGGAAAAACTTTCCGTCGTGATGGCGCGTAAGCATCTGGAAGGCGCCGATATTGCGTTGCTGGTCATTGATGCGACCGAAGGCGTGAGCCAGCTCGACGCCGCCATCGCCGGCTACGCGCACGAGAGCGGACGCTCGGTCATCATCGTCGTGAATAAATGGGACCTGGTCAGCGGCGGCGCGCAACAGCCCGGCAGGCCGTCGAAGGCCATGCGCATGCGCGAAAGCAAGCGTCCCGGCGACCGCGACGCCTACGAAGAGCGCCTGCGCTGGGATCTGAAGTTCCTGAACTACGCGCCCATCGTTTTTATTTCGGCCCACACCGGCAAAGGCACGGAGCGAATCTTTCCGCTGCTCGAACAAGTTGCCACCGAGCGCCGCAAGCGCATCTCCACCTCGGCCATGAACCGCTTCATCGAAACCGTGGACTTCGAGCGCGCCTCCGTCCCCATGCGCTCGCGCGTGAAAATTCTCTACATGACGCAAGCCTCGGTCGCCCCGCCCACGTTCGTGCTCTTCACCAACCGCGCCGTGAAGCTGCACTTCTCTTATCAGCGGTTTCTGGAGAATCAGATTCGGAAAGCTTTCGGATTCCTGGGGACGCCGATTTGGATTAAGAATCGGGCGAGGAATTAGTCCCCACGTGACTCTCTCCCCTTTTGCCTAAGCCCGTAGTACCATTCCGAACTATGCGGCGCTGCTTGGTTATTTGCTACATCTTGATGGCTAGCCTTCCTGCCCTCGCTCGAAATCGGCAGCCCGCCCCAGCACCGCCTGACCAGTTCGAAATCGGAAGGCTCACGTTCTTCGACTTTGGGCCGCCGTTTGACTTTTACGAACTGTTGCTAGTTCGTCCAACGGCTAACGGTACTTCAATCGAAAGAATCACGCTCACGCCTGCCGGTGACGCGTGCATGCAGCCAGCAACAATCGAAACGGTGTCAGCGACAATAAGCGAACCGGTCGCGGCGCTCTTTGGTTCTACGAACCCCTGCGCGATCCCGGAGAAAGAGCTGCGGCGCGAATTGAAACGTTGCAAGAAGTGCCTCGTGTTCAGCGGTGCCGACGTCGCGATGCAAGTTCAGTGCGGAAATCAGACTCGCATTATCCGTTCGGACATCCTCGATAAGGATATGTTCGATCCGGCAGCGAACACTCCGGAGCACACTTCGTGGACGATGCGGTTGTTGGAACGACTAGATCATGCAGTAGGGCCAGGGATCATGGAGCGGCCAATGTTTCCCGTCGGCGACAAGGCGGAACCGACCCCAATTGGCTCGGAGTCGGAGGCCGTGCGAGACGTTGGTTTGGGAAAGTACGACGGGTTGTTTCAGAGGACCACGGCCAAGGCATCCGAGGTGTATCGTGCGGCTCAGAGCCGGCCACCCGCTCCCAGTGTTCGGCTGGTAAGTAGTTCGCCGGTTCAGCCGGAAGTGCTTGTTCTGCCCAAGTATCCTCCCCTTGCGAGAATGGCTCGTATTGAGGGACCAGTCACATTCACCGCTGAGATTGATCCGAGCGGCAGCACAGCCGGGTTCACCTTGCTGAAGGGGCATCCCATGCTCAGCGGAGCAGTAAAGGAGGCCGTGAGCGGCTGGAAGTTCCCAAAGGAAACCGCCCCCCAACTAATCGAGGCGAGGATCGATTTCGGGCTGAACTGCCCCGCCCAGAATCACTGACGGATCGCTCCTCACTCCCCCGCCACCGCCCGATCCATCGTCAACAACCCCACCCTCTGCACGCCCGCGTGATGCGCCACGTCAATCACGTCGGCCACATACTGGAAGTCAACGTCGGCATCGCCGCGCACGAAGACCACTTTCTCCGCGCGCTTCAAATATATTTCCGCGAGACGCTGGTCCAGATCCTCCCACTTCACCTCGTCCTGATTGATCTTCACCGTCGGTTGCTGATTTTCCTTGGTCCAGACGACTTGGACTACCACTGTGCGCGGCTGTGAAATGTTTGCAGTCTGCTTCTGGTCCGGCTGTGGAATCTGCGCCGTCTCGCCTTCCTCCTTGTCCATCGACACCACGACCATAAACACAATAATCAGCGTCAGCAGCACGTCGATCAGAGGCGTGACGTTAATCTCGGGACCGCGCGCACCTTTGCCCGCCATTGAGAAAGACATTGAAAGCTCCTCGGCTTCTCTTTTGGCACGCGCGTGTCTGCAACATCAGACACCCCGAGCGTCGCGAGGGTTCCCCGGCCGCAGTCGATTTGACAAAAACGTGGGAAGATATACTTGACCATGGCACGCACGTCCCGCCACGCTGTCTTTGCGCTTCTTGCCGCTATTTTCTTTGTTTGGGATCTGGTCCCGCTTGCCCACGCGCAGGACAACTACGAAATCCAGGTCTACGGCGCCGACACGGTTGTTCCCCGCTCCACCATGTTCGAAATCCATTCCAACTTCACGGTCGAAGGCAGCAAGACCGTTCAAGACGGAGTCCTTCCCTCAAACCATGCCGAGCACGAGACGCTCGAAATCACGCAGGGAATCAACGACTGGGCTGAAGTTGGCTTTTATGTTTTCACCAGCATTCAGTCCGACGGAGGATGGCAATGGGTGGGCGACCACATACGCCCGCGCGTGCGTGTTCCGGAGAAATGGCACTGGCCCGTCGGCGTTAGCTTGTCGAATGAGATCGGCTACCAGCGCGCCGCTTTTTCTCCCGATACCTGGACGTGGGAAATTCGCCCCATCGTCGACAAGAAAATCGGACCGTGGTATCTGGCCTTCAATCCCGCGCTCGACCGCTCCTGGCACGGCCAGAGCGTGAACAAGGGAGTCGAGTTCTCGCCCAACGCGAAGTTCAGCTACGATTTCACGAAGAAGATTGCGGGCGGGCTGGAATACTACGCATCCTACGGATCACTGAGCGGCTTCGACGCGCTGCGAGATCAGCAACAGCAGTTCTTTCCCTCAATTGACGTCGATTTCGGCCCCCAGTGGGAGTTCAATTTCGGCGTAGGTGTCGGCACCACGCGTTCCACCGATCATCTCATCGTGAAATGCATCATCGGCCGCCGCTTCTCATGGCCGCATGGGCGTGACGCCACGCCGAAGAATCCCCCGCAGTGAGTTATCCGCTCATCCGATGGGCTCGGGCGTGGGCGGCAGTGGCGGAGGCTCATAGGGCGGCGGAGACTCTCGCGGCGGAATCTGGGGAGCGGGCGCGGGGTAAAGCCCAGCGCTCAGCGCGGGATAACGCGCCGCGAAGAAATAGATGGAATACGCGGGAAAGAACACGATCACCGGCACGGAAATGAGTGCCATCAGAAAAAGGAAAACGGCCAGGAGCACGCATCCCGCCACCACCGCCAGCGTGATCGTGCCCACCGTCCAGCCCAGCCCAGCGGCCTTTCCACCAACGACAGCGGCGACCACCACGCCCACCACGGGAATCAAAAAGATCAGACCGAGAATCAAACCCACAATCCCGAAGATGATCGATGCTCCGATCGCCAGCACAATCTTCATGCCTACATAGCCCGCATAACCGGTCTTCTCGGCTTTCATCATTGCCCAAAGCCGGCGCCAGCCTTCCATCGCGCCAATGTCTTCCAGCGCCATCTGCGGTACCACGAAGTCCTTGGTCAGCACATAAACCACAGACATCGCAATGATCAGGATGGCGAACGCAAAAAACCATGCGATGCCTGTAAGCACCAGCGCCATCACGTGCTGCTTGGGCTCGGTGAGCCAGCCCACTGCGAAAGCAAAGCCCAGCGGAATTCCCACGACAACGATCACCGCGCCCAGCGTGATCAGCGTGTAGACCACCTTCCAGAGGAAAAAGCGCCAGCCCGGTCCCTGCCGCCGGCTCCAGCCCTCGCGGATGTGGCATTCCTTGGCCAGCACGCTATCGAACAGAATGAACCGCATGACGCTGCTGATGTACATGAACACGACGCCCAGCACGAGGGCGGCAACGATCAGCACTACGATCAATCCGGCGTACAGCGCGGGATCCGTTCCCGCCAGGCCCGGCGATAGAAAATGCTCCGTGCCGGAATGCCTGGGAATGTTGAAGCTGGAGGGATTGGGCGCGTTGCATCCGCCAGAGCTGAGTTCGCCGGCCAGCAGTCCCACTAGGGCGAGCCGTATCCATTGACCGAAGCGGAAGGGCTGCAATAGCTGCCGCTTGGTGTGCTCAAAAGCGGGAGAGATCGCGTCTACGGCGGAAAATGGCAAGGCGCACCTCGGCTGCGAATGACGTAGCAGAAAAGGTACTAAGAATATCGCCGGGGATCAAATCAATTCGTAGGAGACTCACTCATACCGCAGCGCTTCGACGGGATCCAGTTTCGACGCGCGCACGGCCGGAACCATGCCGCTGATCACACCCACCACCAGCAACACCGCGCTCGAGAGCACCACCGTCATCATGGAAATCCGCAGGTGAATATCGCCCTGCCCGGAATCGTCTTCAAACAGAGGGCCCATCATCGGCAGCGTACCCACGGCCCACGCGATGACGTAGGAAAGCAGCACGCCGATCGCGCCACCGAGCACCATGATCAGCAAGGTCTCCGCCAGGAATTGCAGCTTGATGTGCCGCTTGCGCGCGCCCAGCGCCCGCCGCAGACCAATCTCGCGAATCCGCTCATCCACCGAAACCAGCATGATGTTCATCACACCCACGCCGCCGATTCCAAGCGTCAACGTCCCAACAAAAGCCAGCAGCACCTGCAGGCCGATAGTCAGGGCATCGATCACGGGACGGAATTCATCGCGCCCGAACATCTGAAAAGCTTTCGGATCGGTTGGCGAAAAGCCCTGCCGCGTGGCCACCGCGGCCAGCACCTGCGCCATGGCTTTCTTTTCGAATTGCGGCGCGATGGGCGAAAACACCAGCACCGCGGCGTAGCGCGTGTTCCACAGATCTCCCGCCGTCGAGTAGGGGATCCACGCCGATTCGTCAT
This sequence comes from uncultured Acidobacteriaceae bacterium, assembly GCA_963842095.1. Lineage (GTDB taxonomy): Bacteria > Acidobacteriota > Terriglobia > Terriglobales > Acidobacteriaceae > Sulfotelmatobacter. The sequence goes on along the minus strand of CAWJEY010000013.1, from coordinate 691,818 downwards.
CGCTCGAGAAATAATTGCTGAGCTGAATTTTGCGCGCCATCACTCCAATCACGGTGAAGCGCACGCCTCCCACTTCCACCGTCTCACCCACCGCAGGACGACCGCTGAATAGTTGTTCCTTCGTGCGCCCGCCCAGGAAGATCACGCGCCGCCGCTCCAGTTCGTCGCCCGAGTCGATCCAACGGCCCTCGGACGGAATCTCATTCCGCATCTCGCCGTACTCGGGACAAACTCCTCGCACGGCCGCCGTCCCCACCATGCGGTCGCCATAAGCAATGCCCGGCCGGTTCACGGTTTCGCGGCACACATGCCGGACCAGTGGCGCCGTGGCTTTGACCATGTCCACGTCGGCCTGCTCGATCACAACTTTCTTGCCCGCGCGCTGCCCGCCCGGCTGCTCGCTGGTTTGCTGCGGCCAGCAAATCACTACACTCTTGCCGAAGGCGTCGAACCCATGCACCAGCACGCCGCGAAAACTGCTGCCATAAGCGATCAGCAACGTCACCGTCGCAATCCCCCACACAATGCCGAGCATGGTAAGGAAACTGCGGGTCAGGTTCCGCTTCAGCGCGATCCAGGCTTCGAGAATGATTTCAATCAGCATAAAAACCAGATTGAGCGATTACGCGATTGGGTGATTGTCGATTGAAAAACCCGCAGCGGTGCTCAATCATGCAATGACCCGTTCACCCAATCGCCCGATCTTACCTACCCTCCCGCCTCGTACCTTAGCGCCTCGATCGGATCAATCGACGCTGCTCTCCGCGCCGGATACAGCGCCGCCGCCACTGCAATCGTACCGAGCAATCCTGCCGCTACCAGCCCGGAGGTCCAGTCCGGAACCAGCCCGGCAAAGAAGTCCGGCATGGGAAGTAAATTCACCAGCGCGCAAAATCCGAATGCCACTCCCAACCCAATCGCTCCGCTCAAAAGCGCGATGATCAGCGCCTCCACAAAAAATTGCCGCAGAATCGTGGCCGCGGGGGCGCCCAACGCTTTGCGCACGCCAATTTCCCGCGTCCGCTCGCGCACCGCCACCAGCATCACATTCATTACGCCGATGCCGCCCAGAAGCAGCGTCACAATTCCCACCGCACCCAGAAAATATTTCATGCCATCCGTCATCGCCTTGAAAGCTTGCGCTTCCTGCACCGTATCCCAGATGGGACAAGCTTCTTTGTCGTTGGGATCGTAGCGATGCATGCGCGCCAAAGACACCCGCACTTCGCGCTTGCAGGCCTCGTGCTGCTCCACCGACTTCGGCGTAACCAGCAGTTGATCGAACGTAGTGGGCGTGCCCGGAGGCCGGTCGGGAAAGTCCCGCCGCATGGCGGAGAACGGAATAAAAATCTTGTTCACGTCCCAGCCGTCATAGCTTGAATCCTGTTTCTTCTTCGCCATCACGCCAATCACAACGAAGGGGAAATCATTCAGATAGACGTTGTCTCCTACTGGATTGCGGCCGGGAAACAGTTGTTTCGCGGCATCCGACCCGAGGAACGCGACCCGCCTCGCCTCGCGCAGATCGTCCCAGTCGTAAAAGCGTCCCGAGCCCACGTCGAGAGTTCGAATGTAGGCAAACTGCGGATGCGACCCGGTCACCGTGAACGCAGCATTGTTGAAGTTGCTGTGCGCCCGCACCGTGTCCTGCTCCAACTCTGGAATGGCGTACTGGCAATCGGGTGTTTCCGCCTGCACTACGGGCAAATCGGCATCGTCCCAGTGCACCACGCGACCCGCATGCGTTCCCCCGGCCTGCAGGCTGGTGCGCCCGTGAAAGACAATCATCACGTCCTTGCCCAGATTTTTCGCCTGCTCTTCCTGCCCCTTGCGCAGGCCTTCGCCCGCGGCCACCATCAGGACGATCGACACGATTCCCCAGGCAATACCGAACATGGTAAGAAACGCGCGCAGTTTGTGGGCCCACAACGTCCGCAGCACATCGTGGAAAAGATCTCGCAGGGTCATAGCGTTTCCGTTGGTTGGACGCGACCGGGCAGGGAAAGTAAGCTCCCGTGGCCGGTTTTGTCCGTCGCTATGGGATACGCATGGGAGAAGCCATTTGTTGCAGGAAAAACGGCCGCGCGATTGGACGCGTCAGATGGCCTTCTCCATCGTAAACAGCGGCGTCCCGTACAGATTGTGAAGGCCTTCGTCCGTCCGTCGGAAGCCAGATCTTTCATACAGGCGGATGGCTGAATCGAGGAAGGGTGTTGTACTGAGGAACAGCCGAGTATGCCGTGCGCTAACGGCCCAGTCCTCGACCTGCTGTAACAGTTTTGCGCCGTCTCCCGAACCGCGCGCCGCTGGGAGCACTGCCATACCGCGGATGAAGACCGATTCGCCCTTTACGACGGCAGCCACCGTGCCCAGCACTACACCGTCGCGCATCGCCACCCAAACCGGCCCCTCCTGCAAGCGCACTAGAACCTGTTCGGCGCCCAGAGCCGTTGCCGCAAAGCCGCCGCCAGTGTAAAGAGCCTTGAACTCGACGAACGATTTATACAGCAAGTCTGCAATCGCCGGAGCATCCTCCGGCCCAGCGCGCCGAATCTCAAATTGCGTTGCCGCCGCCATTTCTCCGCGATCTTCTCCCTGTCGATCTCCGCGCCCTCCGCGATTCAAGCTTTGCCGGCAGTAAGCGCAGCCCCGGCTCGTTCCACCCATGCATCAAACTGCCGCAAAGCCAGTTCGCACTGCAACCGGTGCCGTTCTTTCCGGTCGCGGAATTTCTTCTCCAGCGCCGGCAGGAGATCGAATGTAATGTTCGCCGGCTGAAAGTTCTTTGCGTCAGCGTGGGTAACGTAGTGCATCAGTGATCCAAACGCGGACGCCCGTGGCGGCGGCACCGGCTCAGTCCCCTGTACCAGCGCAGCCGCGTGCATCCCCGCCATTAAGCCAGTGGCAATCGATTCCACGTAGCCTTCCACCCCGCAAATCTGCCCCGCGAATAAAACTCGCGGATGCGCCTTCATCTGCAGCGTCTCCTTCATCAAGGCCGGCCCGTTGATGTACGTATTGCGATGAATCTGTCCATAGCGCAGGAACCGCGCGTTCTCAAGGCCGGGGATCATGCGCAACACCCGCGCCTGCTCGCCAAATTTCAAATGATTCTGAAAGCCCACCAGGTTGTAGGAATCTGCCCGCAGATTTTCCTGCCGCAACTGCACCACCGCGTAAGGCATCCGTCCCGTGCGCGGGTCCTTCAGTCCCACCGGCTTCATCGGGCCAAAGCGCAGCGTATCGCGCCCGCGCCGCGCGATCTCCTCAATGGGCAGGCAACTCTCGAAGTAATTCAATTTCTCCCAATCGCGCTCCTCCACCGCTTGCGCTGCCAATAGCGCGTCGTAGAAGCAGCCATATTCGTCGGCGGTCATCGGACAGTTGATATAATCCGCCGACCCCTTGTCATACCGAGCCGCCATATACACACGCGCCATGTCAATCGAGTCGGCCTCAACAATCGGACTGATCGAATCGTAAAAATACAAATGGGGACTGCTTGGAGCAGAGTCGTCCTCGTGTGGGAGCGGGTGACTCGCCGGCTCAGCTTTTGACTCTCCCGCTGGCGCAGAACTCAGCCGCGCAATCTCCCCGGCCAGCGCCTCCGAAGTCAAAGGCCCAGTAGCAATAACAGTGATCTGCGCACCCGCTTCTTCAACCAAAGTCACCTCTTCCCGCCGCACCGTAATCCGCGCCTCGCGCGAGATTGCTTCGGTGACCTTCGCCGCAAACGTTACCCGGTCCACAGCCAGCGCATGACCCGCCGGAACCGCACACTCCCGCGCAATCTGCAGCAGCAGTGACCCCGCCCGCCGCATCTCTTCCTTCAACAACCAAGGCGCCGTGTTCTCACTATCCGACTTCAGCGAATTCGAGCACACCAACTCAGCAAAATCCGCCGTCTGGTGCGCCGGGGTTGACCGTACCGGCCGCATCTCAAACAACTCCACCGCCAAGCCCCGCCGCGCACACTGCCACGCCGCTTCCGACCCGGCCAAACCCGCACCGATAATGCGAACCGGCGCGCTCAAGATGCCTTCTCCGCCAGCCGCCGCAGTGCGTCGTCCGCCAGCATCACTGGCCGCCACCGGTCGCGAAACTCCGCTCCCAAAGACTTGTAAAGCTCAATCGCTTTCTCATTCCAGTTGAGCACTTCCCACTGCACTCCGTAACAATCCTCCTGCACGGCAATGCGCGCCACGGAAGCCAGCAACGCTTTCCCAATTCCTCTGCCGCGAAACTGCTCGCGCACAAACAGGTCCTCCAGAAACAATCCCCGCCCCACCCACGTCGAGTAATAGCCAAAGAAGAGAGCGTATCCCCCAGGCTGCCCCTCCCATTCGGCAATCAGCGCGCGAAACTTCGGATGCGCCCCAAATCCATCCCGTGCCAGGTCCGCTTCTTCGATCACACAAGATTTCAGTTCACGCTCAAACTCCGCCAGTTCGCGGATCATCGTCCGCAACAGCGTCACGTCATCAACCGTCGCAGGACGAATCAGGAGCATCAGGAGGAAGAATACATGAGAGCGGCTGGGCGCGACGCGATTCCCCGCGTCGCAGGGAAGCCGCCCCAGGGGTGATCTCGAGAACAGTCGGAGCAGCCTCTTGTTTACGGGCCTATCGATGTGGAATGGCTGGCCACGCACACCCAACTCTCGCCGCGACGCACCCACAGGTCCGTGAAACGTTCCCGCAACGCGTAGGGTTTCCCATCGGTCACGCCAGTCTCACGATACACTCCGTTGACCACAGCAGCCACGCCATAAAGATGTACGCTCATGGATTCGCTCACAATCCGCGCCGGATGCAGCGACTGCGATTGCACGCTGGCCAGATACTCCGCCTTATCCATCAGTTTGCCGTCATAGTCGACGTAGACCAGTTCCGGCCCCAGCAGCATCTCAAGTGCCGCAGTGTTTTTTTCCTGCACGGCCTGGTTCCATGCATTCTCCAGGGCCAGGATTCTGGCTTGTCCGGCGTCGGGCGGCTTTGAACTCTGAGCGCAAATTCGAGGCGCCGCCAACAACAACAAAACAATGGAAAACAACTTCCACATCGCTGGTCTTCCTTTCGCCTGCGTCGTGCAAGAATGACAACCATCACCGCAAACTGCCGCCCAGCCCTTCACTACTTCGATAACGGCGCCGCTGCCGCCGCCACCAACATCCAACGCCCCTTCTTGTTCACCCAGGTATCAACAAAGCGCCAGCGCTTCAGCAAAGCCTTCCCATCTTTCACGCCGGTTTCGCGGTAGGTTCCAACCGCGATGGCGGTGCTTCCAAACGTGCGCACCGTCATGGCTTCCATTACGATTTGCTGAGACTGCGGCTGCGGCTTGGCTGACCTCACGCTCGACAGATAATCTCCCTTGGTTATCAACTTGCCATGTTCGATGTACACCAGAGAATTGTCGAAAATCAGGTCCAGCGCACGGTTGTCATTCCGGGCTTGCGCCTCAACCCACTGGTGTTCCACAGCTCGAATTGCCGTTGCAGTGTCAGAGTCGGCAGCCCCCTGGGCGGAAACCGGCAGTGGCGTCACACAGAGCAGAACCAACATCAATCCTGTCGTCTTCATAGGACCCGTTCTCTGTCGCCGGCTTCCGCAGGCAGCGGAGACTCGCCCGGCCTCACTGCCCGACCCGCGTTACCAGGCCCGCAATCGAGACCCACTGCCCATTCCTGTAAAACCATGTGTCCACGAAACGCTCTCGTTCCGCATACGGCTTCCCACGCTCCACTCCCTTGATCAGAAAAACCCCGGTAACAATCGCCGTGTCCCCGTGCAAGTGCACCACCATCGATTCCGTGAAGAACTGCAGAACGGTGGATGTCCTTACCTCCGCCAACACATCCGCCTTGGTCTGCAAATTGCCGTCCGAGTCGACGTTGACGAATGCGTCGTCAAGAATCCTCTCTAGCGCTTTTGCGTCTTTGCTCAGGTAGGCCTGGCCCCACGAATGCTCCATCGCAAGAATCTTCGCTGCCGCGCCGGAATCGGAATCCTCCTGCGCATGGCCTGCCGACGCCCCGACGCAGATAAGCAGCACCACCAGCGTCAACGTTCTCATGCCCAGAACTCCTCACTAGCGCCTACCGTTAATGCAGAAGGGGCGTCGCCTGGCTGACCACACAGAGCCAGGCTCCATCCCGGAACGCCCATGTATCCACAAAACGCCCGCGCCGCAGGTAAGGCTTGCCGTTCTCCACGCCTTTTGAGGTGTAGACCCCCGTAACTACCACGGTGTTCCAAAACATGTGTGCGGTCATCTCTTCGGCAACCTCTTGTTGCGGATGCGTGTGCGCCGCCTTCACCTTCGCCAGGAACTCCGCTTTGGTGCGCAGAGTCCCGTCGTAGTCAACCGACACCAGGGCATCGTCGAGAATTTGAGCCAGCGCATTGATATCTTTGCGTTCCACAGCCTGATTCCAGGCGTGCTCCAGGGCCAGGACTTTGGTCACGGTGCCCGCATCGGCGCTGACCTGAGCCGTTGTGGATAGCCGCATTGCGCAAGCCAGAATCACCATCAACGCTGCCGTCTTCATAGGATAGGGCTCTCCATGTATCTATCGGCAGCTCCGTCCTTCCCCTGCAGTAACCGCGCCGGTCTGGCCCCGTCGCCCCGTGAGCCGTCCCTCATCTATCATGAAGAAGTTCAGTTCAGGTGCTCGGAGGATTCGATGGCACGCATCAGCTTGATCGCCCCGGAAGCTGCGTCTCCTGAAGTGCGCGAGATTTATGACACCACGTTGCGCGGCAAGCCCGGCAACGTGCAAAAAGCGCTCGCCCATCGTCCTGACATGCTTAAGAATTTTCTAAGCTTCTACGCCAGCGTGGGACGCTCCCTCGACCGCAAGCTCTATGAACTGATCTACCTCCGCGTCTCTCTGATCAATGGATGTCGCTACTGCACGCAGCACCATGTCGCATCGTCGAAGCGCGCCGGACTCTCCCCCGAAGACTGGGCCGCTCTCAAGGCAGGGAACTACTCGCGTTACGGCGAGAAAGAGCGGGCGGCACTGACTTACGTGGAGAGGCTGACCCGCGCCCCGCACGAAATCGGGGAAACCGACTTCAACGAACTGAAGAAAAACTTTTCCGATCCTGAGATCGTGGACATCCACATGCTCGCGGGACTCGCGAATCTAACCAACCGCGTGACCGACCCGCTAGGTCTGGAATTAGAATTCCCAGAAGAAAAAATCTGAAGAATTGAGCGATTGTGCCATCGGGCGATTGAGTGATCGTCTTTGGCCTTGGATTTTCAATCACTCAATCGCAAATCGGCTAATGGCTCAATCTCTCAGAGGATTTCCCTTGCATCGCCGACCCGCCGCGTCACTCTCTCGCGATCCAGATACTCCAGCAGGGGAATCGCATACTTGCGGGTCACTCCGGTCAGTTCCTTGAACTTCGCCACATCGATCTTCGCCGCCTTCACTTTGTACGCCGCCATTTGCCTCCGCAACTCCTCCAGAGCGCTGCGATGAAAAACCAGCTCGTCTGAGACTTTGACCAGCACCTTGTCCCGCAGCAGCAGCGTGACAATCTTCTGCGTCCGCACTCTGTCGACCTTCAGCCCGGCAAGCACCTCACTCAATGCGGGGACTTTCAATCCTGCCAGGGCAAACGCGTCTTCGATCTTCTTTTTCGATTCCGCCTCTTCATCTTTCATCACCACGCCCAGCCCCGGCAGTCGCACCAGGTCTCCGGCGACTTCGATTTTCTTATCCCGAACCAACATGATCGCGACCGCCTCGAACACCTCGGGGATCGCGTCCACCAGCGCCCGCAATTCCTCTTTGCTGATTCCACCCACCAGGGGATTCTTCTTGTGGAAGTCCGCGACGGCGCTCACCATGTGCGCCTTCAGCGCTTCCAGCGCAGGCGGATGCAGGAATCTCTCCGAAGCCCGCACCACTGCGCCTGCCTTCACCGCTGGAGCCAAAAGTGTTTCGATGGCGCTTCTTGTCCAGCCCGTTTCCGCGACGAGTCGAGAGACCGAAATTCCCTCGTGCTGCCGCCGTGCGATTCGTGCTTTCAGTATCGCTCCCGCATCGCCGCCCGCCAGCGTTTGCAGGAACGCGATCTCCGAACTCGTGGAGGCGCGGACGCCTCGTCCGCGCGGCATCAGCGCCGCATCCAGCACAACTCCGCCGCCAATCGTCACCACCGGCGAAAACTGCCGGATAATGAACCGGTCTCCGGGCAGTAGCAGAGCCGCTTCCGGCAGCTTTAGCCGCGCAAACGCTTCTTGCCCGGGTAACAGTTGCGGGCGCCCCGAACTGGAGCTTGGGTGCGCCACCTTTGCGTTCTTTGCAAAAGCGTGCCCTGAGCTTACCGAAGGGGTGCGATCCAGTTCACTCCGCTCCAGTAGCACGATCTCAACCACGGTCTCCATCGTGTACGAATGAAAATGCACCCGTGCCCGGTCCTTCAATGGATGAGGCGCGGAAGGCAGCAAGCGCAACCGCACGTCCACCCGCCGCGTGGCCTCGAACGTGGCCGGAGGCGCAAGGGTCATCCCTCGCGAAAAGTCTTCCGTACTTGCCCCCGCCAGGTTCAGGGCGGTCCGTTGCCCTGCGACGGCTGCTTCCGCCGTTTGCCCATGCACCTGCACGCCGCGCACACGCACGCGCCGCCCCGTCGGGAAAACTTCCATCTCATCCTCCCGGCGTATCGTTCCGGAGATCAGCGTTCCCGTCACCACGGTGCCGAAGCCTTTCATTGTGAACACGCGGTCAATCGGCAGCCGCGCGATTGCGCGCGAATCCCTTGGCTGTACCTCGGCCGCCGCGGCCACCATCGCTCGCTTCAGATCCTCCAGCCCGGCACCCGTGAGCGAACTCACCGCGATGATCGGTCTTGGGTTGTCCGATTTTGGGTTGTCCAAAAATGTCCCGCGCAGAAACTCTTCCACTTCCAGCCGCACCACCTCGAGCGTCTCTGCATCCACCGCATCCGACTTGGTCAGCACGGTGATGCCACGCTGCACGCCGAGCAGTTGCAGAATGTCGAAATGCTCCCGCGTCTGCGGCTTGATGGCCTCATCCGCCGCAATCACCAGCAGCACCAGATCGATGCCGCCCACGCCGGCCAGCATGTTGCGCACAAAGCGCTCGTGCCCGGGAACGTCGACGAAGCCCAGCCGCAGGGTTTCGCCGGGCTTTTTCTGGTCGCCTACCGTGGGCAAGTCCATGTGCGCAAAGCCCAGGTCGATGGTGATGCCGCGCCGCTTCTCCTCTTCGAGCCGGTCCGCATCGATTCCGGTCAGCGCCTTCACAAGAGCAGTCTTGCCGTGGTCGATATGCCCCGCCGTTCCCACGATGATGGATTTCATCTGGCTGGCATCTTACCGGAAAGGACTCAGGGAGGGGCGGACGCCTCGTCCACCCAGGAGCGATCCCTCCCCGGACGAGGGCGTCCGAGGTTCCATCAACATGCACAGTCTTTTCAATAGCTTCTGGATAAGTTCAATGAGTTACAAAGAATTCCAACGACTTGCGGGAAATTTCGCATTAGAGGCGATTTAAGGGCCGCCGATATCGTGGACGGACTTGGGTGCCACTGAGTCACTCGAATGCGCGTACAAGCCAAATCTGTGCGCTCCAGAGGCATCCTGTCCGCAGTTCTGTCCGGGTGCGGGGCTCCGACGCCCGCGACGTTTTCAACAACTTACAGATCGGACAATGAAAACAAAGGACATCGTGTGGCGGGAATGGTCTTCGAGTTCTGCGCCTTTGTGTTATCAATAGCTTGCAGATAAGTCGTTGAAAAAGCTAGGCCGTTAGTCGTTCGTTCGATTCATTAACCGAAGGCGGCAGAGTGGGGTTCTGCCAACGACCAACAACGAACGGCCAACGACGCCGCAATGATAGCTCTACCCAGCCGCCCCGCTAAATGCGACAATAGAGCTTCCCCATGACCACCTCCATGACCCCTGCCATTTCTCCGGAGACCCTCCGGCAGCACGGCCTCACTTCTGACGAATACGAAAAGATCAAGCAAGTTCTCGGCGAACGCGAGCCCACGCTCACCGAACTCGGCATCTTCAGCGTGATGTGGAGTGAGCACTGTTCCTACAAATCGTCGCGTATTCACCTGAAACGCCTGCCCACGCGCAGCACGCGCGTGCTGCAAGGGCCGGGAGAGAATGCCGGAATCATCGACATCGGCGATGGCTGGGCGTGCGCCTTCAAGATCGAGTCGCACAATCACCCCAGCTTCATCGAGCCCTTTCAAGGCGCAACCACGGGCGTGGGCGGAATCCTGCGCGACATCTTCACCATGGGCGCAAGGCCGGTCGCAGTGATGGACTCGCTGCGCTTCGGTCCGATTCGGGTGGGCGCGGGCGATTCGCCCGCGCAATCTAACCAGAAAGACATTCACCGCAATCACTCCATCCTCGAAGGTGTGGTCAGCGGCGTTGCCTCCTACGGCAATTGCTTTGGCGTGCCCAACCTGGGCGGCGAGACCAAGTTCGAGCCGTGTTACTCCGGCAACCCGCTGGTGAATGCTTTCGCCATGGGCCTGGTCCGCAAGGACGAAATTTTCTACGCGCGCGCCGCCGGCGAAGGTAATCCGGTGATCTACGTTGGCGCCAAGACTGGACGCGACGGCATCCACGGCGCGACGATGGCGAGCGAGGAATTCAGTGCTGCTTCGGAGGCGAAGCGCCCCAACGTCCAGGTCGGCGATCCCTTTCTGGAGAAGTTGCTGCTCGAAGCCTGCCTCGAAGCCATGCAGACTGGTGCGATCGTTGGCATTCAAGACATGGGCGCGGCGGGACTTACCTGTTCGACTTGCGAGATGGGCGGGCGCGGCGGAGTTGGCATTGAGATTGAACTCGACCGGGTGCCGCAGCGCGAAACCGGCATGAGCGCCTACGAGATCATGCTGAGCGAATCGCAGGAGCGCATGCTGCTGGTGGCGGAAAAAGGCCGCGAGCAGGAAGTCTTCCGCGTTTTCGAAAAGTGGGGACTCGATGCGGTCGAAGTGGGCAAGGTCACCACCGACAACAAGTTGCGCGTGCTGCACCACGGCGAAGTCGTAGCCGAGATTCCCAATCAGGCCCTTACCGACGACGCGCCCGTGTACAAACGTCCGCTGGCGCGCTGGGAACCGCCCGTGCCGCGCGAAATGCCGGAACACATCAAGCTCGACGCCGGCAACGACTTCACGCCGCATCTGAAGCAACTTCTCGCCAGCCCCAACATCTGTGGCAAGCGCTGGGTGTGGCAGCAATACGATCACATGGTGCAGACCAACACGGTCGAAGCGCCGGGAGCGGGCGACGCGGGCGTGATCCGCATCAAGAATCCGAATCCCGCGTCATCCCAGGGCGCCCCGCAGCGCGGACTGGCGATGGCGCTCGATGGCAATAGCCGCTGGTGTTATCTCGATCCGCGGCTGGGAGCGATGCATGCCGTGGCTGAGGCCGCGCGCAAGGTGGCGTGTTCGGGCGCAACTCCCGTGGGCGCAACCAATTGCCTCAACTTCGGCAATCCCGAGAAGCCGCACATCATGTGGCAGTTTTCGCAAACCATCGATGGCATCACCAAAGCCTGTGAGGAGCTTGAGATTCCCATCACCGGCGGCAACGTCAGCTTTTACAACGAAACGCTGGGCGAAGGTATTTATCCCACGCCGGTGCTGGGAGTGGTGGGGATTCTCGACGACGTGCGCAAAACTGCGAAGATGCACTTCGCCGCCGCGGGCCGCACGATCGTGCTATTGCGCGCCGGCGAAGCAGCCGATATCACCGATGTGGAGAGTGAGTTCGGGTCGTCGGAATACGCCAAAGAAACTCTGGGCGCGCTGTGGGGATATCCTCCGGAACTCGATCTGCAGAAAGAAGCAGCGCTGCAGAAGACCATCATTGAAGTGATTCAGCTGGGACTGGTTGATTCCGTGCATGATTGCTCGGATGGCGGATTGGCGGTGGCGCTGACGGAGAAAGCATTGGCGAAAGGCGTGGGTGCGCGGGTGAATCTGGCGTCGGACGGGCTTCCGGCGGAGTTTGCGCTATTTGGCGAAGACGCGAGCCGCGTCGTGTTCTCCTGCGACCCGGATAATGTTTCGCGAATCCAACAGATAGCAGAGGGGTACGGCATCGCGGCGGATGTTCTGGGAGAAACGATTCCGGAGCGTCTGGAGATTTCGTTGGACGGGAAGGTGTTTGTGTCCGCGGCAGTCTCGGAGTTGAACCAGGCTTATGAATCTGCTCTGGAAGCGACTTTGCGGACGGATCCAGAACTTGTAGCGGCAGATTAACGACCAGATTAACGAGCTAAGAGCTAAAGGCTAAAAGCTAAATGCTGACTTGCGATAAATTTCACGACGAGTGCGGAGTGGTCGCGATCTTCGCCCATCCTGAGGCGGAGAAGCTCGCTTACCTGGGTCTTCATGCTTTGCAGCATCGCGGGCAGGAATCGGCGGGGATTGTCACCTCCGATGGCCTGACTTCCCGTGTACACAAGGCGATGGGGACGGTCGCCGACATCTTTACTGAAGACGTGCTCTCGAAAATACGCGGCACGCTGGCCATCGGACACACTCGCTACTCGACCGCCGGTGATTCGGCGCTGCTGAATGCGCAGCCGATTCTGGTGCAGTCGAATAAGGGCTCGATTGCGGTGGCGCATAACGGCAATCTGGTGAACGCGCTGGAAGTTCGCAGCCGGCTGGAACGCCAGGGGTCGATTTTTCAAACGAACAGCGATACCGAAGTGATCGTCCACCTGATCGCGCTTTCGCGGGAACACACTCTGCCGGAAGCGATCGCCGACGCGCTGCAACGCGTCGAAGGTGCGTTTTCGCTGGTGCTGATGAGTCCGGACCGGATCATCGCGGCGCGCGATCCCCGCGGCTTCCGGCCGCTCGCCATGGGACGCATTCCCGCGCTGGAAGGGCAGAAGTGCGACACCATCGTCTTCGCCTCGGAAACTTGCGCCTTTGATCTGATCGGAGCCACTTACGAGCGCGACGTGCAGCCCGGCGAAATAGTCGTGGTTGGACCGGAAGGCATCGCCTCGCGGTTTTACGGGACGGGCGCGCCGCAGTCGAGCTGCATTTTCGAGCACGTTTACTTTTCTCGTCCTGACAGCATGGTGTTTGGCCGCGCTGTGCAGACCAGCCGCGAAGAACTGGGGCGGCAACTAGCGCGCGAAGCGCCGGTGGAGGCCGATCTTGTCGTCCCCGTGCCGGATTCGGGCGTGACTGCCGCTGTGGGCTACGCCGCCGAAAGTGGCATTCCATTCCGCTTTGGTTTGATCCGCAATCATTACGTAGGGCGCACCTTTATCGAGCCCAGCCAGAGCGTGCGCGACTTCGGCGTGAAGCTGAAGCTGAATCCGGTGCGCTCGCTTCTCGAAGGCAAGCGCGTCGTCCTGATTGACGACTCGATTGTGCGCGGCACCACCAGCCGCAAGATCGTGCGCATGATTCGCAGCGCGGGGGCGAAGGAAGTGCACATGCGCGTCTCGTGTCCGCCCACGATTTCGCCGTGCTACTACGGCGTGGATACGCCTTCGAAGAATCAACTGATCGCGGCCAACAAATCGGTCGACGAGATTCGCGAGTACATTCGTGCCGACTCGCTGGCCTACCTCTCGCTGGAAGGGCTCAAGAAAGCTTGCGGCGAGGGCGAGAAGACTTCCTACTGCTCGGCTTGCTATACCGGCAAGTATCCTACGAGCATTGTGGACGTGGAAGAAATATTGCCAGCGAGCGTCCAGCCCTAGATATATAAGAAGAAAAGTTACTTCCGCGCTTGCACGACGCGTGGGATCGATTGCAGGTCCGGCCGGATCTGAACTTCATTCCAATCCCGCAGCAGTTCTTTTACTTTCTCAACAATCGTCCCGCTGATTTCCATTACCAGCCAGCCGCCGGGCTTAAGCGCGGCCCGGGTTTGCGGAATCAGACGCGCAATCACTTCGATCCCCGAGGGGCCGGCGAAGACGGCGTTGCGCGGCTCGAATTTGCGGACTTCGAGTTGAACCTGATCTTCTTCTGACTCGCCGACGTAGGGGGGATTGGAAACGATGAAGTCGAAGGGGCTGTTTTCGAAGCCCGCCAGCAGGTCGGCCTCACGGAACTGAATGCGGGATTCGAGTTGATGGCGGGCGGCGTTGGCGCGGGCCACTTCTAGTGCTGCCGCAGAGATGTCGGTGGCGTGGATTTTAGCCTGTGGTAGTTCTTTGGCGAGCGCCAGTGCAATGCAGCCGGAGCCGGTGCCCACATCGGCTATGCGGAGAGGGCTGGCGGGCTTTGGCTCCCGCCCTACAAGATCCAACACGGTTTCGATCACGTGCTCGGTCTCGGGGCGCGGGATCAGCACCGCGGGCGTAACGATCAGATCCATGCCCCAGAATTCCTGATGGCCGGTGATGTACTGCGCCGGCATGCCGCGGGCGCGCCCGGCGAGCGCGGCATCATAGCGATTTTGTTCATCAATGCTGAGTTCACGCTCGGGATGGGCGTAGAGGTAGGCACGGTCGCAGTTGAGCGTAAACATCAAAAGAAGCTCCGCGTTCATGCCCGGGGAGGGAACGTGTGCCGCGATGAGTTGCGTGATGGCGGCGGTGAGGGCTGGTTTCAACTGCATTCAGTTATTTCAACACAGTCGTGAGACGAGATTCGGATATATAATCCGCCTAGGCCTGACTGAGGATCGGCGCAGGAATAGTGCGGATGTAATGAAGACGACCAGGTACTTTCGTGAGCAAGTCTTACGTAAGCGACCTACATCCAGGCAGCGTGGTGCGAGAGGATTCTAGCCGAGCCTATCGCACGGGTGGTGCAGTCAGACGGGCGAATCCGGCTTTGGGGAATCGTGCCGGAGTTCGGAGGCCGGGTGCTTCGGGTCGTGACCTTGGCCGATGGCGAAACGGTGCATAATGCATTCCCCGATCGGGATTTTAAAGCTGCAGCGCGATAATGGAATCGTATGAAACTGAACTATGACCAGGAAACGGACTCTCTTTACATCGACCTGAACTCGCGTCCCAGCGCGGATTCCAGGGAGATTCAGGATGGCGTGGTGATCGATGTCGACGCCAAAGGCAGGATTGTCGGCATCGACATCCAGCACGCGTCGGAAGTGCTGAACCTTGCAACCTTCGAAGCGGATTCGTTACCTGTGGCTGCTCTTCGGAAACCGAGGGCGTCTGCGCGGTAGTCCGGCGGTAAATCTACTATCTCTGTCTCGCCCACTCGTAACTCAAGTAGATCATCTGGCCGATGTGGTGCTGCATGTGGGCGGCGCAAATCACCACGATGTCGAGACGGGTTTTCGCGTCGGTACCGGCGGCGGAGTATTGCGCCGGCCAATCTTCGGCCGATTGAGCGCGGATGGTTTTGAGAACCATGGCCACGGCGTCGTCGAAGCGTTTGAGGGCCTCGTCTTTCGAGGGAGGATTTGGATCATTGAATTCGCGCGGGCGGTCGCGGACGTAGCCGGTCTGCGCGATCTGCGCGCCGATGTAGTAGTTCAGATTGCCAGTGAGGTGTAGAACCAGGTGGCCGAAGCTGTTGCCGTAGGGGAAGGGTTTTTGCCAGAGCTGGGCGTTGGTTAGGGGCGCGGATAGTTCGCGGACACGCGCGGCGTTGGCGGTGTAGCGGTCTGTGAGGACTGACGAGAGTGTCGAGTGCATGTCGGACATATTCTTCTCGAAACAATTAGCCAATTCGATCTGCATTCGGCACAACAAAGCTATTACTTGATCCGTAAGTTTCGGACGGCGTCGAACGCCCAAGTGGAGGCTACCAGTTCTTCAGGCGGACCGGAAACGATTGCGTAGATTGCGACTTTGGAAGTCGTCAGATAAATATGGATCCACTTCGTCCCCTGAGCGTCATTCATCTGAGCACCGGCCGAATCGCCTAGAAATGCATTGAAATTCAATTCAAGGGCCGACCACTTGCCAGGACTTCTCCGCAGCAGACCCTTCAGCCGCTGTTCAGCCCCTACTTGTGGCCCTTCACTCCGAACAGTGCTCGACACTTGCAGGAGCACCGGGCTTCCATTTCTCCAATAGCTCGCAACGTTCCCGTCATAGTCCGAAACTACGTCGTCCGGAAGCGGAATCTCGTAGCTCGGGCTTGGGGAAGTGAGTTTCACGTTCTACACTGCGGTGGTAGCTTCCTGCTTCAGTTTCTCCGCCTGATAATACGTGGTCAGCGCCTCGATCAGCGGCTGGAGTTTGCCATCCATCACCGCTTCCAACTGGTGGATGGTGAATCCGATGCGGTGATCCGTCAGGCGGTTTTGCGGGAAATTATAGGTGCGGATCTTCTCGCTGCGATCGCCGGAGCCCACCATGGCTTTGCGCTCCTTGGCCAGCGCCTGCTGCTGCTTTTCCATTTCGATTTCGTAGAGGCGGGAGCGCAGCACGCGCATACCTTTTTCGCGGTTTTTGATCTGCGATTTCTCGTCCTGGCAACTCACCACCGTGTTCGTCGGAATATGTGTGATGCGGACCGCCGAGTATGTGGTATTCACCGACTGACCGCCTGGGCCGGAGGAGCAGAAGGTGTCAATGCGCAGGTCTTTAGCTTCGATCTTGATGTCGACGTCCTCAGCCTCGGGAAGAACGGCGACGGTGACGGCGGAGGTGTGGACGCGTCCCTGCTGTTCGGTGGCGGGCACGCGCTGCACGCGGTGCACGCCGCTTTCGTACTTGAGCTGCGAAAAAACGCGGTGGCCTTCGATGATGGCGATGACTTCTTTCAGGCCTCCGGCGGATGACTCCGAAGACGACAGCACTTCAACCTTCCAGCGCTGAGTTTCGGCGTAGCGGGTATACATGCGGAAGATTTCGGCGGCGAACAGAGTGGCTTCATCTCCGCCAGTCCCGGCGCGGATTTCAAGGATGATGTTTTTCTCGTCGTTTGGATCCTTGGGCAGCAGCAGGACTTTCAACTCCTCTTCGATGGCGGCGACGCGCGGCTCCAGCTTGCTGAGTTCTTCCTGAGCATAGGCGCGCATCTCAGAATCTTTTTCCTCGGCGAGCATGGCCTTACTCTCGGCTATGCCGCGCGTCAGGTCTTTGTATTCGCGATACTTCTCGACCACGGGCGCGATTTCGCTGTGCGCCTTGGCAGTCTTCTGGTATCTCGCCGAATCGTTAACGATATCCGGCGAAGCGAGAGCGCTGGTCAGTTCTTCATAGCGGGCTTCGATTTGGTCTAAGCGTTCAAACATCAGTCAGTTCTCAGTTCTCGGTTCTCAGTTCTCAGTTAACAACCCAGTTCTCAACTCCGCTCGCAGTTCTCGAGGAATTCCTCCACGCGGACAACTCATTCTATGGGTTTTCGCTGAGAACTGAGAACTGGGAACTGAGAACTAGTTCGGGGGGAGCCCCCTAGGCAATCACCAACTCGCCGCCATGCACCTTCTCTAACTCCATGGCGTGATCGAGGGCCACGATAGCGCACTGTGCTTGCTCGTCCGACGGAGGCTTCGTCGTGATGCGCTGCAGCCAGAGGCCGGGAGCGGTGATCAGCGCGAAGAGCGATCCGCGATGTTTGGCGGCGAAGCGGATGATTTCGTAAGACACGCCGGCGATGATGGGCAGCAGCGCAATGCGCGAAGCAAAGCGCGCCCAGAACGTGGTAAACGGAATCAGCATGTAGAAGCCGATCGAGATCAGCATCACCGTCATCAGGAAGCTGGTGCCGCAGCGGGGATGGAATGTCGAATACTTCTGCACTGCCGCGGTCTCGAGCGAGTCGCCGTTCTCGAAGGCAAAAACAGTTTTGTGCTCCGCGCCGTGGTATTCGTAGACGCGGCGAATGTCGGGGAACAGAGAAACTCCCCAGATGAACAGCAGGAACAAACCCAGGCGCACCGCGCCGTCGACCAGGTTGAAAATGATTTGGCCGCCCAGCGCGGGATTTGCTTTCTTGAGTTCCGTGGCCGCCAGCAGCGGCAAGTACTTGTACATGAAGACGAAGAAGGCGAGCGAGAGGATCACGTTGCCCACGGCCAGCCAGCCGCTGATGGTGGCGGCTTTTTCGCGGGCCTGAGTCTTGGCGGATTCAGTTGGGATAGGTTCCGCTTCGCTTCGCTTCAGCGGCACCCTTCGGCTTCGCTCAGGGCA
This sequence comes from uncultured Acidobacteriaceae bacterium, assembly GCA_963842095.1. Lineage (GTDB taxonomy): Bacteria > Acidobacteriota > Terriglobia > Terriglobales > Acidobacteriaceae > Sulfotelmatobacter. The sequence continues at coordinate 673,709 of CAWJEY010000013.1, read as the reverse complement.
TGTTTGCGAGGCGTCCGTCTCTACATGGCCTGTGGGTGCGTCGCCGCTCTGCATCACGTCTTCGATGGCTACGTTGGCCGAGAACCGGAGGGCGCGGTAGCCCAGGGACATGGCGTAACCGAGCGTCATGACTCCGCGGACGATGGGCCAGGCCATCCATTTATGCTTTTCCGAGGGACGCTCGAGCGGTTCGCTCATGGTGACCACTTCGCCGGAGGGCTTGCGGCAGGCGATCGCCCAGGCGTGCGGAGAGCGCATCATCACGCCTTCCAGCACGGCTTGCCCGCCAACCAGCGTCTCCTCGCCACTTTCAAGCGCGGGCAGAAGCTGCACGGCCACCAGGAAACGCACGAAATTTCGCAGAGAACGCACGGTGATTAGATGCTCCGGACGCGGGAAAGCGCCAACTACTAGGTTACCACAGGGCCAGCGGCGTTCCTACGCTGGCTTGGCAGGTCTAAGTAACAGAGACGGCGAGGTTTATCCGGAGCACGACTAGCGACGATCGGCAATCCGCGAGCTTTCGTCTATTCTCTGAAAGTATCTTTTCTGTTTCCTTTGAACGTCATGCGAAAGTTTGCGGAAACCTGTGAGGCGATCGCCGCCACGACCAAGAAGTTGCAGAAGACGGCGATCGTTGCGGACTACTTCAAGTCACGCAGCACGGACGAGGCCGCGGCGTCGGCGGTGTTTCTCTCCGGGAGGGCATTTCCCGCCTGGGAAGAAACCACCTTGCAGGTGGGCGGCTCTTTATTGTGGCGCGTGGTAGCGGAGCTTTCCGGAAAGGATGATGCCGCACTGACCGTTGCTTATCGCAAGCATGGGGACTTGGGCGCGGTGGCCGGGGAAGTTCTGGAGGAGCGATCCGGGCAAGGCTTGGGCGTTTTGGAAGTAAGCAAGATCTTTCGTGAGATCGCGGGGGCGCGCGGGCCGGCGGCAAAAGCCGCGCTGGGCCGCGATTTGTTGGCGAGGGCGACTCCACTCGAAGCCAAGTACATCGTGAAGATCGTCACTGGCGATCTGCGGATTGGACTGAAAGAGAGCCTGGTCGAGGAGGCGATTGCCAAAGCCTACGGCGGCACGGTTGAGGGGGCCTTGGAAGATGTGCAGCGGGCGAACATGCTGCTGGGCGATATAGGCGAGACGCTGCGGCTGGCGGTCGAGGGCAAGCTGGCGGAAGCGAAGATCCGGATGTTTCATCCGCTAGGATTCATGCTCGCAAGTCCAATCGAATCGCCCGAGGAGGTATTGAGTTATTTTGCTGATGCTGCCGTAGAAGACAAGTACGACGGGATTCGAGCCCAGGCGCACATTGCGGATGGCGAAGTGAAATTCTTTTCGCGTACGCGGGACGAGATCACCGAATCGTTTCCCGAATTGCCGGGCGCGCTCGCGGGCTTGCCCGAGGATGCGATTCTCGATGGCGAGATTGTGGCGTGGGAGCCTCCGGGGCGGGCGCGGCCGTTCAGCGTGTTGCAGCAGCGGTTGGGGCGGAAGAAAGTCAGCGAGCGGATGCTGCAGGAGATTCCCGTGGCGTACCTTGTGTTCGACGTTCTGTATGCGGGCGGGGAGTTGTTGATCGACCGCCCGCTGCGGGAGCGGGCGCGGGTTTTGCATGAGCTCCTGAGAAAGGACAGAACCTACCACGGAGGCACGGAGACACGGAGGAACCTGAGGGCGAATTTCCTGGGCTCGCAGGCGCTACTTTCATTCGGACCGGAGGACGCTCATGACGCGCCCGACAGAATCCTCCGTGCGCCCGTGTTTCGCGCGGGTTCGCCGGAGGAACTGGAAGGATTGTTCGCAGCAGCGCAAGCTCGCGGCAACGAAGGGTTGATGATCAAAGACCTCGGCTCGGCTTATACGCCGGGCAAGCGCGGGAAATCCTGGCTGAAGATGAAGCGCGAGCTGGCCACGCTCGACGTGGTGGTCACTGCGGTCGAGTACGGTCACGGCAAGCGTGTGGGCGTGCTCAGCGACTACACGTTCGCCGTGTGGGATACGAATACGGATAAAACCCGGCTGGTGAATATTGGCAAGGCCTACTCAGGACTGACTGACGCCGAGATCGCCGAGATGACGCGGTGGTTCCTCGATCACACCATCGAAGATCAAGGCTTCCGGCGCACGGTCGAGCCGAAAATTGTGCTGGAAGTGGCGTTCAACAACATGATGCAGTCGGACCGTCACGACAGCGGATATGCCCTGCGCTTCCCCCGGATCGTGCGACTGAGGCCGGACAAGACGGCGGCAGAGGCGGATACGATTGAGCGAGCGCGGGAGATTTTCAAACGGCAGGCGGGGAACAAGAACGAATGAATCGGAAGTCCCTCAGCGCGGGCCTGCCCCATCCCAAGTCACAGGCTCCGTTCCAGTACCAAGTACGAGTGGCGGTCAAAGATTACGTACCAGAAGCCGGCGAGCATTCGCAGACCACGGAGATTCGATCTGACCTGAAACCATATCTCCTCATCCCCGGCAGCCGTGAACTCAATCGTGTTGGAGCCGCACCAATCAATCTTCAGCGAAATCGTGTGTTGCCCGGGGGCGATGGTGAACCGCTGTGTCTGGCCGTCTCGAACTTCTCCGATCTTTTCGCCGTCGAGAATGACTCGATAAGCCCTTAGCCTGTCTGCGTAACCCGAGTCGCGCACGACTTTCAAGACCGCCATACCCGGTTTCCTCATTTTGCCTGATTGCGAACTGGCGCCTGGGCTTCAATGGCTGTGATGGTGGTGTTCCTCTTCGCCCTCGCCGACGGGAATCACGCATCCATGGGCCACTTCGCATTCCACGTGCTCGAACTGGATCGTCGTGTGATCGATGCGGAAGCCGTGGTGCAGGCAGTCTTTCACGTCGCGCAGGATGCGCTCGCTGACCGAGGGCGGAATGTCGGCAATCGCGATGTGGCAGGAGAGGGCGCGAGTCTCCGACCCGATGCTCCAGCAGTGCAGATCGTGGACGTCGTTGACGCCTTCGATGGAGCGGATGGCGCTGGCGACCTGTTCGAGCTTCACGCCGCGGGGCGTGCCTTCGAGCAGAATATTCAGCGTCTCGCGCACAATGCCGAATCCTGACCAGAGGATGAGCACGCCGATTCCGAATGACAACGCGGAATCGATCCAGTAATCGTGCGTGATCAGGATGGCCCAGCCCCCGGCGATGACGGCCGCGGTGGAAAGCGTGTCGCCGACTTCATGCAGCAGAGCGCTGCGGATGTTGACGTCGTTGCCAGAAGCCCGGCCGGAGCGGTACAGGAGCCAGGCGATGACGCCGTTCATCACCACGCCCGCGGCTGCAACCCACATCATCACTGAGGCCTGAACCTGCTCGGGATGCTGCAGGCGGCGGAACGCCTCATAAAAAATGAAGAACGAAACCGCGACCAGCGACACGGCGTTCACCAGCGCTGCCAGCACTCCGGCGCGATGGTAGCCATAAGTCTTGGTCGAGCTGGCTGGGCGCGACTGCAAATACACCGCAACCAGCGACAGCAACAGAGCCAGAAAGTCGGAGAGATTGTGTCCGGCTTCGGAGAGCAGGGCCAGCGAGTGGGCGCGGATGCCGGCCACTACCAGCAGCGCTATGTAGGCCAGAGTTACTCCCAGCGAGATCTTGAGCACCCGCTTGGGACTGCCTGCGCCATGAACGTGGGCGTGCATGCTCTAAGTGTACGGGTGGCAGGGATGGGCTTCAAGCGAAGAGCAGTGGTCAGTGATCAGTGTCCAGTGGTCAGTAAAAACTGGTCGTTTGCTGGCCACTGACCACTGGCGATCACTGACCACTGCTTTTAGCGCTTGAGCAGATTCTGCATGTACCGGTCGTTGTAGACTGTGGTCGAGTTCTGGACGAACTCGAGAATGCGGTACATCTTCTCGCGCGACTCGCGGCTCATCTCCTTGAATTGCACCGCCACTCCAGAGCCGGGATGAATTCTGGCCACCGTGCCTTCCGCAGTTAGACTGCCCTCGGTGCCATCGATGGAGAAGACCAGCTTCAGATTGGAGCCGGGGGCCAGAATGGCGCTGGTTTCCACGTAGCAGCCGCCCAGGCTGATGTCGATCAGGTTGCCGAAGATCGGTCCGTCGCCGGGCTGAGGATGCAATTCGATGGTGAGCCGGCATTTCATCCGGGTGTGCAGGCGCTGATCTTTCCGTGAGGGCTCTTTTTGCTTTTCCAGATACATGCGGCGGTCGGCCTGAGTGAGAAGCTGCTCGGCATCGTTGCCGTCTTCGGGAGAAACGGCCAGCCCTACACTTAACGAAAGAATCTCTTCTCCACAAACCTCGAACCCGGCTTGCCGGGCGAGAGGGCGAATCTGCTCGACTTTCTTGGCCGCGGCATCGGCGGCGAGGCCCGGAGCGATCACAACAAATTCGTCTCCGCCCATGCGGGCCACGTAGTCGTATTCGCGGCAACTGTCTTTTAGCGCTTGGGCAAACAAACGCAGGACGCGATTTCCCTCGAGGTGCCCGAAGCGGTCGTTAATCTTCTTGAAGCCGTTCATGTCGCAGACCATGAGCGTGAGCGAGGCGTTGTCGCGCTTGCAGCGGGCCAATTCGCGGTCCAGTTGCAGAAACAGCGACCGGGCGTTGGGCAGGCCGGTAAGGTAATCGGTGGTAGCGGAGCTTTCCGCCTGCTGGTATTTCAGGGCGTTCTCAATGGCGAGGGCCATCTTGCCGCTGACTGCCAGCAAAATACGCAAATGATCGGAAGTGAACGCGTCTTTCTCGGCGCGGTAGAGCGCGAGAACGCCGATTACGCCAGACACTCCCTCCAGAGGCAAAGCCAGAGCCGAGCGCAACGTGCTGAATTTGTCCGGGTCGTTCAGGTAGCCCGGTTCTACCGAGGGATTGCCGTTCACGATCGGCTTCTTGTTTTGTGCCACCCAGCCCGAAAGCCCGTCCCCGAACGGAATGTGCAAGGAGGCAAACAGGCGGTAGTTGTCGCCGTTGACATATTCCGGGATCAAGACGTCGTCGCGCAGAATGTAGATGGCGATGGCGTCGTAGGGAACCATGGGCTTGAGTTTCACGGAGAAAACCGAAAGCGTTTCCCCCAGGCTGAGCGAGGCGCCCAGATCCTGGCTCAACTCAAACAAAGACTGAGCTTCCTGCCGTGCCGCCGCGATGGACGATAGAAAAGTCGCCTCCCGCCCAGGCGAATCGGAAACAGCTGCATTCTCGAATCCCGCGGCCGGCGCCGGCCCGCGGGTGATCTTGAGCTGCGAGGGCAGGGCCAGGTTGCCATCTGCCGCCGATCGCGCCAGGGCAAGATTCTCCAAAGTGCGATAACGCTTCTTGAGGACGTCCACCACTTTCGGATCGAACGACTTGCCCGACTCCCCCGTGAGCCGCTGCATCACTTCATCCAGGGGCATCGCGCGCCGGTATTGGCGATCCGAGGCCAGTGCGTCGAGATAGTCGACCGCCGAAAGAATGCGCGCTCCGATCGGAATCTCCGCCCCTTTCAATCCGTAGGGATAACCGGATCCGTCCCACTTTTCATGGTGGGCGCGCACGATCGGTACCACTGGATAAGGGAAGCGAACCCGCTCCAGAATTTCCGCTCCCACCACCGTGTGGATCTTCATCTTCTCGAACTCTTCCGGCGTCAGCCGGCCGGGCTTCGATATGATGTGTTCGGGCACCGCCAGCTTGCCAATGTCGTGCAGCAGTGCCGCGGCATGCAGTGCTTCCAAATCGGTGCCCTTCATCCCCAGTTCCTTTGCCACCTCGATGGCGTAGATGCGAACCCGCTGCAAGTGATCGTGTGTGGTTTGGTCTTTGGCTTCAATCGCCAGCGCCAGCGCCTCAATGGTTCGCAGATGCAGGTCTGCCATCTCTTCCACATGCCGCTTCTCGTCTTCCAATTTCCCCAGATACAAGCGGTAGGAGCGGTAGATAAGGTAAATGGCGGGGACGAACAGCAGCGAAGTTTCCCAGTTGAACGCGTGGTTGAACCAGCCAATCGCGCCCGCGATGCCGGCTCCCACCAGGTAATAAGGGAACGACCAGAAGTAGCAATCCACCAGAATCTGCCGCAAAGGCTTCCCTTCGCTCACCGAAATCACAACGGCAATGCTTCCGGCATTGACGATGAAGTAGGTCGAAGCCGCCAGACATAACACCAGAGGCCGATTGACGATGATCTGGTTGACCAGGCCGTTGTGATAGACGAGGTAAGCCAGAGCCGTCGACAGCGAGCCTGCACAAACGTTAAACGTTAACTGTATGGCCCCGGGGCGGTTTGGATACAAAGTCTGGGCCAGCATGGAGACCGCTCCCAGAGTAATAGCCTCGGCGTAGCTCAACTCCGCAACCCCTACCAGGATGAACAGGAAGTTGACCGAGAGCGTTCCCGTGATGCCGGGCAGGGTTACGCGCAGCCGCGACGCCAAAATCGCGACCCCCAGGTAGCAGATGAACTCCGCAATGTTCTTGCTGTTCTGGTGGATCGCGGCCTGAAGCAGGGACGCCACGCCCGCAGCGATCACCAGGCCAATGAAAGCCTTGGCGCCGATGGGCAGGCCTTTCCACGAGTGTGCACTGGCGGACATTTGTCTGCAGTTAAGTGGGGTCCCTCCGCGCCCTGGTTTCAGCGCGCGAGAGTGCCTCCGCTCTAAGGATAGACAGCTAAGAGGTTGGCTAACAATGATTTGTAGGCCGCGCGGAAACTTCGGTAATGCCTCAAATCGCCTGATTGCAGGCAACTTCAACCCCATTCGCAATTGCAACTGCGAAATCGAATTGAGCGCGCCCACGAGAAATGTTTTCGGCCGATGTTGCTGATGGAGTCGCTAACAAAGGCCGAACCGGTTCGTCCATAAATGCGTAATAATAGATGGATGGAGCGCATGCGCATCGTTCTCGACATCTTCGCGCAAATTTTCCGCACCCTCTGGGCGCACAAACTGCGCTCCTTCCTCACCATGTTCGGCATTGCGTGGGGCGTGGGATCTCTGCTGCTGCTCGTAGGTTTGGGAGAAGGTTTCCGCTCCGGTAACAAGCGTGAGCTGGCGCAATACGGCAAGGACATCATGTTTATCTATCCGGGGCGCGCTCCGGTGGTCACGGGCAGCATGAACTCCGCCCGCACCTATCTGCTTACCTATCAGGATTACGCTGACATCCGCAAAGAAGCGCCTCACGTCCGCAACGCTTCGCCCGTCCTGATTCGCACGGACGTGCGTGCGGTCAGCGAGTTTGCCAGCGCCAATGGCGAGATCGCCGGAGTCGAGCCCCAGTTCAGCGAGATCCGTTACCTTCCGCTCAATCAGGGGCGCTGGCTCAACGAACTGGACGAGGGCCAACGGCGCAACGTCATTGTGCTGGGCGATGAACTGGTCAAGAACCTGTTTCCGGGACGCCCTGCCGTGGGCGCAAGCATCATTCTCAACGACATCACCTTCGAAGTGATCGGAACGGTACAGCGCGTCGGACGCGGCGACGATAACTCCACCAATATGCGCGGCTATATCCCTTTTCGCGTCATGGCGACCTTGTTTCCGCTCAAGGGCGAGAACCATGAGAACTCAATTTCCTTTATCAACTATCAGCCCCGCGTGACCGACGAGCACCTGGTGGCGCAGGATGAAGTTCGCAAGCTCGTCGCCCGCAATCATGGTTTCGACTACCACGACAAGAACGCTTTCGAGGGCTGGGACACTATTCAGAACTCCAAGGCGGTGGGCAGCATCTTCGACGCCATGAACGTCTTCCTGGGCGCGGTGGGACTGGTCACGCTGGCTCTAGGCGCGATTGGCGTGATCAACATTATGCTGGTCACGGTCAGCGAGCGTACCCGGGAGATCGGCTTGCGCATGGCTCTCGGCGCCACGCGGCGCAGCATCCTGGCCCAGTTCTTTTTCGAGGGCATCATTCTCACGTTGTTCAGCGGATTGATTGGCATGGGATTTGCCGCCGCGCTCATGGCGCTGATGGGCAACGTGCAAGGTCAGGGAGGTTTCGATCCTCCGAAACTTGTGCCCGCAACGGCGATTCTTGCGATCGGCAGCTTGGCCCTTGCTGGTGTGATCGCCGGACTTTATCCCGCGCGCAAAGCCGCGATGTTGCAGCCGGTGGAAGCGTTAAGGCAAGAGTAGCAACCTATGTTTCGTGATTTGTTACATGAGGCTTACGGCGCCATGCGGCACAATCGCCGCCGCACGGCTCTCACCATGCTCGGCATGGCGTGGGGCATTGCCACGGTTGTGATGCTGCTGGCTTACGGCGACGGATTCGGAGCCGCTTGCGCCAACATCTTCGCCAACTTTGGCACCAAGTTGATGATCCTTGTGCCGGGCCGCACCTCCATGCAGGCAGGCGGCCAGAAAGCGGGCGCGCAAGTCCGCTTCACCCTCGACGATGTGGACACGCTCACCACGAACCTTCCCCAGATCACGCACATCACTCCAGAAGTCGACAAGCAGTGCAATGTCCAGTTCGACACCAGGACCTTCACCTTTGACGTCACTGGAGACTATCCCAATGTCGATTCCGTCCGCGCGCTGAAACTGGGCACGGGGCGTTTCTTTAACATGCAGGACCAGATGCAGCGCGCCCGTGTCGCGGTCATCGGCTCCGAGGCCAAGGAAAAACTTTTCTCCGGGCGCAACGCGCTGGGCGAGCGCATTCGCCTCGACGGCCTGAGCTTCGAGGTGGTCGGCATCCTGAACGCCAAAATGCAGGAAGGCGACGACGACATCAACCGCGCCGTTTACGTCCCGTTCACCAGCATGAGTGATTTAAAGGACACGCACTACCTCGATTCCATCTGGTTCAACTACGAAACCCCGGAGTACGAGAGGCTGGAACAGGCGGCCCGCGCCGTCCTGGCGGGCGAGCACAAGTTCAATCAAACCGATCGCCGCGCCGTACGCGTGTTTAACCTGATGGAACAGGTTCACCAGTTCGAAGTCATCACCATCGGCCTGAAGATTCTGCTGGGCTTTATCGGCACGCTTACGCTCGGAATCGGCGGCGTCGGCCTGATGAACATCATGCTGGTCTCGGTCACCCAGCGCACGCGCGAGATTGGAGTGGAAAAGGCGCTGGGCGCGCGCCGCGGAGACATCCTGCTGCAGTTTCTGGCCGAAGCGCTCACCATTACGTTCATCGGCGGGCTGCTGGGAATCATCCTGGCCTATGCGGTATCGCTTTCCGTCGGCAGGTTGACGCTATACAGCGCCATGGCCAAGAACGCCGAAGCCGGCGACATCCGCCTGATGATCGCGCCCGGCACGCTAATCGTGGCCACACTCATCCTGACCGTGGTCGGCCTGATCAGCGGCATGATCCCCGCCCTCCGCGCCTCGCGCCTGGATCCCATCGAAGCGCTGAGATACGAGTAGTCGATCCAAAAGAACTTGTCATTCTGAGCGAAGCGAAGAACCTGCTGTCTGCCTGCACCACCACCCGCATGTTAGGCTTTTCCGGTGCCTGCACGGAGACGCCTGATTGATCCGCAGAGTCTTTAAAGCATTCCAATATCGCGATTTCCGCCTGATGTGGTTTGGCTCCTGCACTTCCAGTATCGGCACCTGGATGCAGATCGTGGCCCAGGGCTGGCTCATCTACCGGCTCAGCCACAGCGCACGGTTGCTGGCCCTGGACCAGGTTCTTGGCGGCCTGCCGATCTTTCTCTTCTCCCTGATGACCGGCGTCATCGCCGATCGCGTGGAGCGCCGTAAGATTCTGCTCGGTTCTCAATATGTGCAGATGTTCAGCGCCAGCGTGCTCACGATTTTGGTGGCCACCGGAACGGTGCACGTCTGGCACATTCTTTGCCTGTCGTTTCTTTCCGGGCACCGCCCAGGCGTTCGGTGCGCCGGCCTATTCGGCGCTCATTCCCACGCTGGTGGAGAAAGAAGATATGCCGAACGCCATCGCGTTGAATTCGATTCAATTCAACGTGGCAGTCATGATCGGGCCGGCGCTCGCCGGACAAGCCTTGGCCAAGCTGGGAGAGAAGTGGTGCTTCGGGCTGAACGTGGTGTCTTTCCTGGCGCCGATCCTGACGCTGACAATCATCACCGCCCGCTTCCTGCCGGTGAAGACCACGGAATCCATGTTCACCAGCCTGAAAGAGGGCATCAAGTTCACGCGCAAGCAGAGTTCCATGGAAGCGCTGATCGTTCTGGCTTTCTGCATGACCGCTCTGGGCATGCCCATGCGCACCTACATCCCCGTATTCGTGAAGGACATCTTTCATCGTGGTCCGGAAACCTACGGCAACCTGCTCTCGCTCATGGGCCTGGGATCGATCGTCGGCTCGCTGGCAATTGCCACTGCAGGCAACATGCAAAAGAAGGGACTCGTTGCCCTGGCCGCCCTCGCTTGCCTGGGCGGAGGAATCTCCGCCTTCGCTCTTTCAAAGTCGTTGCCCTTCAGTGGGGTCGTCATCGTGCTGGTAGGCGCTTCCATGATGGCGGTCTTCGCCACGGTGAATTCGCTGGTGCAGTTGATTACCACGAACGAAATGCGCGGGCGCGTAATGAGCGTCTACAACTTCGCCTTCCGCGGCGGCATGCCCATGGGAAATCTGTTGTCGGGATGGCTCGTCCCCATCTTCACCGCGCCGGTGGTTCTGGGAGTGAATGGATTATTGCTGATTCTGCTGGCCCTTTACTTCTTCCTCGTACAACGCCGTCTGGCCGCGCTGTGAAGCGCGCAACGACTTTGTTTCAATTCTGATTGGCGTCATCCTGAGCGCAGCCGTTTTTCAGGCGGAGCGAAGAGCCTGCCCTGAGCGAAGTCGAAGGGATCTCCCGAGTTCCAATCGCGCGTTCGAGATGGCGCCGCTGAGATGGGGTGAGGAACCGAACTGCACCCCTTCCGGCAATCAGCTGTCCTTGCGGTAGAGCAAATCGCGCATAGCCCGCCTGCGAGCCTCGTTCGCCTCGCTCGCAGATTTGCGCTCCTCGGCACTCATGCGCCGCTGCGTGGTGGGAGCAGCGATCTCGGCGGCGCTGCATCGCGGGCAGCGATTGGCAAGGCCGGGTTTATCCGGAGTGAGTTCGAACTCCTCCTCGCAGATAGCGCAGATTTTAATGGGGAAAGCCATATATCCTGCAGGTTCTTGAGAATATTTTGGTGGCGGCGCGTGGACTCGAACCACGGACCTACGGATTATGAGACCGTCGCTCTAGCCACCTGAGCTACGCCGCCATCTCTTTTATTTGCAACAGCTTGAATCAGGAACGGGTAGCCACAGGGCTTTCCGTGCGTTCCCGTGCGATTTTACACGACTGCGGCGGGCGATGGAAAGTTGAAGCCTCAGACAATGTAGCATCTACGCTCGCGCATGTTGCTCTTGACAGGCGCTCTCAGGAATACTAACATACAAAATACGTAAGATACTATGAAAACAGCTACTAGAATGATTAAGACCTACACCATCGATCCTGAGATTGACGAGTACGTCTCAACCACCAAGGGGGACCGCTCCGCCAGTGAACGCGTGAATGCGTTGCTCAGACGGGCCATGATTCAGGAGCGCGATGAAAAGCTGGAAGCTGAGGCGGCTGCCTTCTTTGCGGCTGCGCCGGGAAAACGCCGAAAGGGTACGCTGGATTTTCAAGAAGCGGCGCTGCGTACGTTTGACCGGGACTAATGGCACACTTTCCCGTTCATCCCCGGCGTGGAGAGGTCTATCTGGTTTCCCTTGGGACCAAGCGGCGGCCCGCTGTTATCCTCTCCATCGGCGCGTTGAACCGGCATGCCCTGGATGTTTGCGTGGTTGGGCTCACCACGGTCGAACATGCAAGGTTCAGCATGCGCGTTCCGGTTAAGGCCGGGGACGGTGGGCTAAACTCGGACTGTTGGGCCAAGTGCGATCAGGTCACTACTCTAGAGAAAACCCTGCTTCAATACCCGGCGATTGGGCGATTGTCGGAAGCAACGTTCGAAAGGGTGCAAGAGCAAGTCAGAATTTCTTTAGGTTTGTGATGGTCGATCACCCGGATTCTGGCAGCTTTCACAACCATCTACCTGTCAGGTAACATCACTTTTGTGCTGCTCGTCGTCTTCGGTGCCGGAGCGTCTTACGATTCTTTCCACCTTGTCCCTGCCCCCCCGCCTTCTGACAACGGGCCTTTAAGCTCGAGGCAACTATATTGGGAGGAACGGCCACCCCTCGCCAACCAACTGTTTGATAGCAGGCCGATCTTTGTTGATTTGATGGAGCGGTTTAAGGAGGTGCCCAAGCGCTCGTGCCCCTCCTGCGGCAACCGGGGATCTCGATAGAAGCGAAGTTGGCTGAGTTTCAGGAGCAAGCGAAAACGTATCCTCCAGCGCATCGGGAATTAAATGCGATTCGATTCTACCTTCGCTCCGCCCTCTGGGCCTGCCAAGACCATTGGCGCACTCGGCACAGAGGGGTTACAAACTTTGCGACGCTGCTCCGGGAGATCGACCGATGGCGTCTCGCGAGGAACGAACTAGTCTGCTTCGTCACCTTCAACTACGACACGATGTTAGAAGAAGCGATGACTCAGGTCGTTCATTTTAACGTCGGCGACATGAACAGCTACATCACTGGAAGCGACTACCAGCTGTTCAAGCTTCACGGATCTATCAACTGGGGTCGTGAGCTTGAAGGAGTAGTTCATCCGGGCAACAACGTTCCCTACCCCTACCAAAACCTCATAGATACAGTGAGGCCGGGCAGCCCCAACCTCACGCAGAGATATCGCCTGTGCAACCGCGACATGGGTCCCACTCCGGACCGTGTGGTGGTATTCCCAGCTATATCCATCCCCGTGGAGAACAAGGATGAGTTCTCGTGTCCTTCTGGGCACGTGACGGCCCTGGATGTACTGTTGCCGTTCGTGACAAAGATCATCGCAATTGGGTGGCGAGCAACAGAGGCGGAGTTCTTGGCCAAATTGAAGCTCGCGAGGTTGCAGCCACACGACGGTATTCGCAATCCGATAAGCTTGCTAGTTGTCACTGGTACTCAGGAAGGGGCTGAGCAAACTGCACAGAACCTCATTCGTGGCGCGGGAGCGAGCCCAGAGCATTTCCAGGAGATACTTCCAATCACCACTGGATTTACGGGATTGATAAATGACTTGTCAAGGCTGGGCGTCTTTCTTCGCGCGTAGTTGTTAGTGACCTTCGGCGCAGGGTGACGCACCGGGGGGCCGGGGGCAGATTCCGTGGACTGTCCGAGGCTTAACTTTGGCGTATCCTGTCCGCATGAACGCGAGGTTGACATGGCTATTGACTGGTCTGTGGAGAAGGTGAAGCACATTCTTGTTCTAATCTTCATCACGGCGTCACTCTCAGTCGGGCAAGAGACACCCCGACAGATGACACCCTACGTCATTGTCACTCACACGGGATACGACTACACGGTGCGTCACGGGCGAACCATCATGAAGGTCACTTACAGTGAGTCGCAAACGAGCACCGCTAAACCGGGAGACCTCCCCGGCACAGGACTTCATTACCACTCTCGGAATGGTGTTTACCCTCACGGCCCTGATTTGAGTCAAGTGCCAGAAGTGGGTGTGCGAATCAACCAGTGTGTCATAAGCAAGACACCGGACCACGACGGCGATCCGGTCGTCGCAAGCCAGCCGACCCCAGAACCTTGCGTGACACAGAACGGAAACACTCTGCACTACTTGCTGACTCCCAACGCTGCGACCTTCACCTACGTCGACTTTGACATCGTCTCGGAACGGATGGAGAAGTGAGACCGGCATTGCCGCTTGCAATCCTAGCGGCTACACATTTCCCTCTTGACTTCGCCTCCGCTTCCAGCTAATGCTGTTATCTAGGATCGGCTCTTTGACAACAAAACAGCCGTAACTCCTTTGGATGGAAGATTTTACCCGTAAGTTGTTGATTCCAAGAGATTATTTCGCAATTTCCCGCTAAGTCACTGATTCCAATATACCGGGGGGAGGGGGGTACCCCCACGGTTCCAAAAGAGGAAATACGCATCCCAAGGCGCCGCAATTCCGACCGCGCTCCCCATCAATCATGAGATCAGTCGCCGTAATTCCAGCTCGATTAGCGTCTACTCGTCTCCCGCGCAAAATGTTGCGCGAGATCGCCGGCAAGCCGCTGGTAGGTTGGGTCTACGAGGCAGTCCGCTCGTCGCCGCTTCTCTCCGACGTGATCGTCGCTACGGATTCCGAAGAGATTCTGGAAGCCTGCCGCACGCATGGTTGGAAGGCGCAGATGACCTCCTCTGCCCACCGCAGCGGGACCGAGCGCGTGCATGAATTGTCGAACACAATCGCGGCGGATGTGTACGTCAACGTGCAGGGCGACGAGCCGCTGGTGCGCCCCGAACAAATTGCCACGCTGCTCGACGTGATGAAAGACCCGGCCGTGCAGGTGGGAACGGTGAAGACTCCGTGCCCACCGGAAGACATCGGCAATCCGAACGCGGTGAAAGTTGTGACTGCCCCGGGCGGCCGCGCGTTGTATTTTTCGCGAGCCACGATTCCCTTCGACCGCGATGGCACCGGCCCGCGCTACTTCAAGCACCTCGGTCTCTACGCCTACCGGAAGCCCGCGCTCGATCTTTTTGTGAGCCAGCCGGAATCCGTACTCGAAAAAAGCGAACGGCTGGAACAACTGCGTTTCCTCGAAAACGGAATCGAAATCTACGTCGGCGAGACGCCTTACGACTCGGTTGGAGTTGACACCGAGGAAGACCTGCAGCGAGTGGCGCAGATTCTGTGCAAGCGCTGATTGGGTACTGGGTACTCGGTACTAGACCTGCGGTCCCGCACCCTCCGCGCGGCCCCAGGCCTCCGCAGCCGCCACACGTTTCGAGATTGCGGGATGCGAGTGGAACAGCACCTCGATCCATCTTGAAGGCGTGCGCTCCGCCAGGTTCTGTTGCGCCAGCTTGTTCATCGACGAAATAAACGGCTCCACGCTGGCGATCGACTCAAAGGCATAGCGGTCGGCCTGCCGCTCGTTGTAGCGCGAGTAAGCGTTGAGCGCGGGCATCAGCAGAAGCGAAAGCGCGGTTGCGGTAAGGGCCAGCAAAGGCAGATTGGCGAAATCCGACAGTTCCTCCAGGTTGAACATGTGATGATCGACCGTGTAGTGCAGCACCCAGTTCGCCACCCAGAACCCGAGCAACGTAATTCCCGCCTGCACGAAAATGCTTTTGAGTATGTGCCGGTGGACGTGATGGCCGAGTTCGTGGGCGAGCACTGCTTCGATTTCCTCGGGAGCGTAGTTATCCAGCAAAGTATCGGCGAGGATAATTCGCCGCGTCCTGCCCAGTCCGGTGAGCGCGGCATTCGCTTTCTTGCTTTTTTCCGAAAGCTTCCAGCGGTAGACTCCGCGCACGCGTGTGCCCGCATGTTCACTCAGCTGAACCAGTCGCCGCCGCAGGTCTTCATTCTCCAACGGCTCGAACTTGTAGAAGATCGGGAACAGCACCACCGGAGCAATCTGGGCCAGAACGATGAACAGTACCATGAACACCGCCCAGGTGATGATCCACCAATGCTGAGGGGATTGCCGAATCATGAAATACAGCAGCTCGACCACGATTCCTGCCAGCACCAGTCCCACCAGAAAGCCCTTGGCCTCATCCCAGAGCCATGAGCGAACCTTTTGCGTGGAGAGTTGAAACTTTCGCTCCAGCCGGAATCCGTAATAGTCGAGGCCCAGGCCCAGCGCTTTGCTGATCAGCAACAGGAAGAACAAATAGACGAAGACGGCGAGAGTGTAGTTCTGGAATCCCCGGCGCAAAGCAAGATCGCGCAGCCATCCCGTCCAGCCGGTGATCAACAGAAGAACCAGAAAAGCCGAGCCGATGACAAAATCGGCGATCCCCAACCAGCGGTGAATGCGGTTGTAGCGACGCGCCTCGGGCGAGTCGTCAGGAGTCGGGGGTGGGCTTCCGGCGAAAGTCATGCGCTGTTAGAAGTATCGCATTACTGCCGCGTAAAATGTGGAGTTTCGTGGGCAATGGGCCCCGGGCGCTCTCAGTTCTTAACAAAACTTTCCGCCGCTGTCAGGATTTCGTCCACCAACTCCGGCGACGCGGCCTCGGCGTAGGCGCGAAGCAGCGGCTCCGTTCCCGAAGCGCGGAACAGGATCCAAGCTTCCGCTCCGTTGCCGTTGGTCGGCGCATCGAGAAAAAACTTGATGCCATCGAGATTTTCTTTTTTCAGCACGCGATAGCGTCCCAGGCTCTGCGTGCTCTCGGCCCGAGCCCGCTGAATCGCGCTCTGCTTAATGTCTTCCGCAATGTGCAGATCGCGCCTGCCGTAATAGTGCGGACCGAACTCACGCTGCAAATCGGCAACCAACTGCCCCAACGGCTTGCCCTCCTCGGCCATGACGTTAGCAAGCAGCAGGCAATTCAGTACCCCATCGCGTTCGGGCAAAAAGCGCGAGTAGCCGATGCCCCCAGACTCCTCGCCGCCGATCAGGATGTCGTGCTCCATCATCAGATCGGCGATGTACTTGAATCCAATCTGAGTTTCGTAGAGCTTGCGGCCGTACTTGGCGGCAATGCGATCGAGCATGCCCGTGGTATTGAAAGCGCGAACCACATCCCCTGACCACTTCTTGCGCTCCAGCAGCCAGTGCAGCAGCACGCAGAATATTTTGTGCGAGTCCACGAAGCTGCCATCTTCTGCGACCGCGCCGATGCGGTCGGCATCGCCGTCGGTGGCCAGGCCGGCATCGCACTTCTCGCGGACGACTGTTTGCTGCAGCAGAGCGATGTGCGGCTCGATGGGCTCGGGATTGATATCAGGAAACAGTGGGTTCACTTCCTGGCGAATCGCGATGTGCTGAACCCCGCGATCGCGGAAGACTCCGGCAAGAATTCCCCGGCCAGAACCGTACATTGAATCGATCGCGAACTTGAACTTGGTCCTGCCGATGAGGTCCATGTCGGCAAAACGGCATACCGCGGCGATGTAGGGCGTCTTGAGGTCAGTCTCTTCAATGGCCGCTTTCGCCCCTTTCGGCGTCGCGCCCGCGTTCAACTCTTCTTCAATCCTTTTCATAATGGCGGGCGTGGCCGACCCGCCAAACTTCCCTTTGAACTTCACTCCGTTCCAGTTCCACGGATTGTGGCTGGAGGTGACCATCACTCCGCCCGCAGCGCCTTTGTCTTTCACGGCGTAGGACACGGCCGGGGTAGGCGTGTAATCGTTGGCCAGCTTCACCGGGACGCCGGCTGCGGCGATCACTTCAGAGGCAACCCGCGCCGCACGTTGCGAGGCGAAACGCGTGTCATAGCCGATGAAGACCCCGCGTTGGGCGTCCTCGTATTTCACCACGTAGGAAGCGATTGCGCCGGCGACCCGGCGCACGTTATCGAACGTGAAGTCGTCAGCAATGATGCCGCGCCAGCCGTCGGTTCCGAATTTAATTTCTTGAGGCATAGGAAGGTCAGTGTCCAGTGATTCGTGGCCAGTGGTCAGCGAATTCCTGGGGCTACTGGTCAGTGACCGCCGGCCACGTTCTTAATGCTTGAAGTCCATGTGTACATTGATCCAGTAATCGCCGTGCGGCGGATTGCTGAACCGGCCGGCCAGTAGCGCGGTGCGGACGCAAACCGCGAACTGCGTTTCCGGATGCACCAACCCCTCCAGCACTTTGCCCTCAGCATTGAGTTTGAGAAACATGTCGAACGAATCGATGGTCGTGCCCGCCGGCAGGGATTGCTTACACTGCTTGAGGCTGGACATATATTTGTCGGAAAACTCTTTCCCGATACGTTCGTCGTATTGTTTGCCGGCAGGAGTTTTCAAATTTGCGTCGACCGCGGCAAGCGCGTCTAAGAGCTGCTTCTTATCCGCTGCAAGGCCCAGGGAAGTGAAGAAAACGAACGTTACCAACAGCGCAAGAAAACTCGACCGGCTCGGCATTTTTACTCTCCGATTACTAGCTGACTGATTACACGAGTTTGTGCAGCTTCTTCTGATCCAGATGCTTCACCACTTTACCAACGTCCTGCGCATGCTGCCGGGTCGTAATCAGCAAGGCATCTTCGGTTTCGACCACCACCAGATCGTTAACGCCTACCGTGGCGACAAACTTGCCGGGCGCATGCACGTAATTGCCGTGTGCATTCAGAACAAACACTCCGGAGCCGTTGATCAGGTTGCCCTCTGGTGGATTGCTCTTCGCGGTGTGATGCTCGTGAAGAGCGGTTCCAGGAGCCCAGATCGTTCCAGCCGAAATCTGCTGGAAGGCAAAAGATGTTTCCCGCCTGCTCGCCCTTGGCAGATCGCGGCTCCAGCACGGCGTAGTCGACGCTAATGTTCTCGCACTTGGGGTACAGCTTGCGGAAGGTCGCCGCAAATGTGCGAGTGCCGAACGCACCGGCGATTTCTTCCAGCAGGGATGCGGTCTTCGGAAGATGTTCGCGCAGGGCGTTGGCCAGCGTGCGGGCACTCCACAGAAACATCCCACTATTCCAGAAATAGTTTCCGGCCGCAACAAAGGTTGCGGCTTTTTCCGCGTCGGGCTTCTCG
Organism: uncultured Acidobacteriaceae bacterium; assembly: GCA_963842095.1. Lineage (GTDB taxonomy): Bacteria > Acidobacteriota > Terriglobia > Terriglobales > Acidobacteriaceae > Sulfotelmatobacter. Next base: position 655,231 of record CAWJEY010000013.1, on the reverse strand, counting down.
GTGAAGCGGCGCACACGAAGAGCATTGCCGCGGAAGACGCTGCCGGCCTCGATGTAGCCGTAGCCGGTCTCGGCTCGATTCGGCCGGATGCCGAGGACCACGATGTTTTCGCCCGCCGCCGCGATTTCCACCCCGCTTTCGATGGTCGCGCGATAGCTTCGTTCATCGGCAATCACATGGTCGGAAGGGAACATTCCAATCACCGCATCGGGATGTTCACGCAAGAGCAGAAAAGCGGCGAGGCCGATCGCAGGCGCGGTGTTGCGCCCGAGCGGTTCTGCCAGCATCTGCGGCTTGGGCAACTTTGGAAGTTGTTTCAGGATCGCGGGACGCAGATCATCGTTGGTAATGATCCAAAATTGCTTCGGCGGGGCCAGCGGCAGCAGCCGCGCTACCGTCTGCTGGATCATGGTCTGCTTGCCGTCGAGCGCCAGCAACTGCTTGGCGCGTTTCTTTCGGCTCAAGGGCCAGAAGCGTGTGCCGCGGCCGCCAGCAAGGATGACAGGATAAAAATTTGAGTTCTTCGCCAAAGTTTTCGATTCCACTCGCTTACATTCGCGTTTCCGGTTCGGGCAGCGCCGCCCCAGGGACTCGCGCTCGCAGAAACTCCAGAGTCCACTGCGGACGCACCATAAACTTCTCCACTGACGCCGGAACTACCACCGCATCGCCCTTCGCGAACGTGACAGGCTCCGTCCCGGCCGCTTCGACGATCCCGCATCCCTCCACGGCCACCAGGATCTGCGTCGAACTCTTGCCGGAATCGTCGCGCGTGCTCAACTCTTGTGCGTCTTTCATTTCGAACATGTCTACTACAAAGTAAGGAGCGGCCACCAACGACGCGTGCCGGTTGCTGCTGCCCGCGATCTGCACCGGAGCCGGCCTCAATACTTTCCCTGAAGCAACGTTCGACTTCACCGCTGCCATGCCGTCTTTCAGGTGCAGTTCGCGTGGCCGTCCATAATCATACAAACGATACGTCGTGTCCGACTGCTGTTGCGTCTCCACAATCACCGAACCAGGCCCCAGCGTGTGTACGGTGCCTCCAGCAACATAAATCATGTCCCCCGTATAAACGTTGAGCCAGTTCAGAACGTCCTCGGCCCGCTTCTCATGGATCGATTGCTCCAATTGTGCAACCGTCACGCCGGGTTTCAATCCTAAAGCAATTTGCGATCCCGGCGTTGCGTGCGCCACATACCAACACTCGGTCTTGCCCCAGGGCTGCCCCACGCGGCGAGCCTGCTCGTCATCGGGATGAACCTGCACCGAAAGTTTCTCATGCGGGAAGAGAAACTTCAGCAGCAAAGGGAATCGACGCGCATCGCGGGCGGCATCGCCGACAAGCTCACGCTGATATTTCTCGCTGACTTGTGCCAGCGTCTGCCCGGTCAGCGGCCCGTTGGCAATCTTGCAATCGTCCCCGGTAAGCCACGCCTCGCCAATCTTTTCCTCGAACTGGCGATTGGGATAAATCGGAGACAGATCGAGTGTGCCCCAGGGGCGCGGATCGAATGCCGGAAACATCAGGAATGGATAAAGAGCGCCCATAAAAACTACTTACATAAAAAAGGCCGTTCGCGAACGGACGGCCTCCGCCGAACCTAAACATCCCGAGAATCAGCGTGACAGTAACTCGCTCTACAGGGAGGCGAGAAATTTGCGCATGCGTTCCAGCCCGCGATCCAACTCTGCTTTCGAAGTGGCGTAGGAGACGCGGATGTGATCGCTGGTGCCGAATCCTTCTCCAGGCACGGTGGCCACATGCGCTTCCCGGAGCAGCCGTCCCGCAACGTCGGACGCGGACTTTACGCCGCCGCGTCCCAGAAACGCGGATATGTTGGGATAGGCATAGAACGCGCCTTCCGGCAGCGTGCAGGTCACGCCCGGAATCGAGCGCAAGCCTTGCACGACATGGTCGCGGAGTTCGATATATTCGCGGCGCATTTGTTCGACGCACTCCTGAGGCCCCCTCAGTGCGGCCACGGCCGCTTTCTGCACAATCGATGTCGGATTCGAAGTGGACTGACTCTGCAGCTTCGACATTGCGCTCACCACCGCCTTGGGACCAAGAGCGTAACCGAGCCGCCAGCCCGTCATGGCGTAGGTTTTCGACAGCGAACCGAGCACGACGATGCGCTCTTTGTATTCGCGCAGCGACCCCACCGAAAAATTCCTGCCCGTGTAATTCAGGTAGACGTAACACTCGTCGGAGAGCACCCAAATGCCGCGCTCGTGCGCCAGGCGGACCACTTCCGTCAGATCTTCCGCGCTCATCACCGCGCCCGAGGGATTCGAAGGCGAGTTCAGAATGATCACCTTGGTCCGCGGCGTGATCAAGCTTGCGACCATCTCCGCCGTGACACGGAAGCCTTGCGACTCGTCCGAGTGCAACAATACGCACTCGCCGCCGGCGTAGCGCACAATGTCTTTGAACGACACCCAGTAAGGTACGGGGAGAATCACTTCGTCGCCATGATCCACCAGCACCTGAATTGCGTTGAACAGCGCATTCTTGCCGCCGGTCGAGGCGATGGCTTCTTCGCGGCGGTAATCGGAGTCGAAATCCACCGCATGACGGTGCACGATCGCGTCGCGCAACTCAGGCGTGCCCGGAACGGCTGTGTACTTGGTGAAATTGCCCTGAATGGCGGCGATGGCTGCGTCTTTGATGTGCTGGGGCGTGGCGAAATGCGGCTCGCCCGCGCCGAAGTCGACGACATCAATGCCCTGCGCGCGCAGCTTGTCGGCCTCGGCCACCACCGCCATGGTGGCGGAGGGTTCAATGCGGTTGATCCGGTCGGTGAGTTTCAGCGCTTCGCTGGTCGCAGTGGTCATGCTCTTTTCTTCCTTTTCTTTTCTTTGCCGCTCTGGATTGCCGGCGTGACTTCGTGCGTCTGGTCGTGGAACCGGTACGCCGGCTCGAGCTTTTCGCGCAGCTTCTGCTCCACCATTTCCGGGACCAGTCCCTTCACCGGGCCTCCGGCCTGCGCCACCTCACGCACCAAACGCGAGCTGACGTAGGAGTACTTGTCGGCGGGCATCATGAACACGGTCTCGAGCGTGGGCTCGAGCTTGCGGTTCATCAGCGCCATCTGCAGTTCATACTCGTAGTCGCTGATGGCCCGTATGCCGCGCAGAATGCACACCGCTTCCATGGACTTCGCGTACTCAACCATCAGCCCGTCAAAGGTGTCGATGCGGACGTTCTTCAGATGCCCGGTGAGCGCCTTCAGCATCTCCAGCCGCTCGGCCACGCTGAACATCGGACTCTTCTCCGAGTTGCGCAGGATGGCGACCACGAGTTCCTCAAAAATCTTGGCGCCCCGCTCCATCAGATCGAGGTGCCCATTGGTGGGCGGATCAAACGAGCCGGGATAGATAGCGATGCCTTTATTCAATCGTCCTCACAGGAACAGGCGGGCTGAATAGAAGATTCTATGCGGGCGAGAGTGGGAATGGCAATTGTGGAAACGAGGGTTGTCATCCCGAGCGAAGCGAGGGATCTTGGTTTTTGCTGGTAGCGTCGCAGGACGTTCACGCGATCTTGGGCGTGAACCGAAACGTCTGCGGCTGATCCCACTCCCGCGACAAATCCTCCCATTTAGGATTGGTAGACTCGACCAAGGCAAGCCTCTTTGCGCGAGTCCAAGCCTTGATCTGCTTCTCGCGCTCAGTCGCGTTACGAACATCCTCGAAGCTCTCGAAGTAAACAAGCCGGGTGATGTTGTACTTGGCCGCAAACCCGGGAGTCAGTTTCAGCTTGTGCTCCCGAACCCGTCGCCGAATGCTGTTGGTCATACCGGTGTAAAGCCTGCGTGAGGCATTGGCCATGATATAGACGAAGTAGCGCCGCTCTTCGCTCATCTCACCCTTCCAAAGTGTCATCCCGAGCGAAGCGAGGGACCCTGGTTCTTGCCTGCAGCGCAAAGCAGCGACGGCGCAAGCAAACACCAAGGTCCCTCGCGTTGCTCGGGATGACACTATTAATGCTAGCTTCCGTCCGAAATGCTATCGCTTTCCCGCCGAAACCTTACCCATCTCAGGAACGGGGTCCATTGCGCGGGGCGGCGGAGGCGGAGGGACGGGCTGCAGGCGTGTGCCGATCGACTTGACGCCTTGGGACGTATCGAAGTCTTTCGGAACCTCTAGCGGCTTCGAGGGCAAATCCTTCGCAATCAATCCCAGGGCCTTGCGCACTTCGGTATCCAACTTGGCCATGGTGTCTTTGTTGTCTTTGAGGAACTGGCGGGCGTTTTCGCGGCCCTGGCCGATGCGCTCGCCTTTGTAGCTGAACCACGAGCCCGACTTTTCGAGAATGTTGTTGTTCACCGCGATATCGATCAAGTCGCCTTCGCGCGAAATGCCTTCGCCGTAGAGAATGTCGAACTCGGCTTCGCGAAACGGCGCTGCCACTTTGTTCTTCACAATTTTTACCCGGGTGCGCGAGCCGGTGACTACGTCGCCTTCCTTGATGGCTGCGATGCGCCGGATGTCGATGCGCACGGAGGAATAAAACTTCAGCGCGCGGCCGCCGGTCGTGGTCTCGGGATTGCCAAACATTACGCCAATCTTCTCTCGTATTTGATTAATAAAGATCAGGCAGGTGCGCGACTTGGAAACCGTTCCCGTCAGCTTGCGCAGCGCTTGCGACATCAGGCGGGCCTGCAGGCCCATGTGGCTGTCTCCCATTTCGCCGTCGAGTTCGGCCTTGGGCACCAGCGCCGCCACCGAATCGACCACCAGCACGTCAATCGCGTTCGAGCGCACTAGCGCTTCCGTGATCTCGAGCGCCTGCTCGCCGTAATCCGGTTGCGAAACCAGCAGGTTGTCGACATCGACTCCGAGCTTCTTGGCATAGGCGGGATCGAGCGCGTGCTCGGCATCCACGAATGCGGCCATGCCGCCTGTCTTTTGCGCCTCGGCAATCACTTGCAAAGTGATGGTGGTCTTGCCGGAAGACTCCGGTCCGAACACTTCCACGACGCGTCCCCGCGGAAATCCGCCCACGCCAAGCGCCGCGTCAAACGAGATCGCGCCGGTCGAAATCACGGCGATGGGGACGATCGCTTCCTTCGACCCCAACCGCATGATCGAACCTTTGCCAAACTGCTTTTCAATCTGCGAAACCGCCAGCTCGATTGCCTTACCGCGTTCATCCGCCATGGGAGTGTGGCTCCTTCAAGAGTGCAGAACTGATCTGGCCGGATTATACACACAGATCAAGGCGAAACAAAGGCGAAAATGGAATATGTTGTTGAAAACTTCCCGAAATGGTCGGCGTTATAATTCCTGAAGTGGGACCGCTTAGTGACGGCCCCTGGTTTTCAAGCTGATCGCTATCTTCATCACCGCCCCATCCACGGGATCAATCTCGAACACTGCCCTGCTGGTGTAACGCGGGCTGTCCAGCCGGTACTTGAAAACGCTGTGCTGCTGAAAAATGTCGGTGTCATACGGGGCGCCGTACTTGGCCTGCACCTGCGCCGCGGTGTAGCTGTGATCGGCAAGCTGCAGGACGAGGTAAGCATCCTGTTGTTTCTCGCTTCTAAGAGCTGAAATTTCAGAGAAAGGAAAGGGCTGGGTCAAGGGGTAGTCCACGACTGTGCTCTTGTGCTGATGGACCATCCCTTCCCGTATGATCCCGTCAATCCTCTTGCTCACTTCCTCCTGCAGTGTAAGGACGTCCTTGGCGACGCATAGCCTCTTATCAAGCGCGCATTCCGCCCGAACCTGGTTCGCGACATAGGCGCGAAGCACTCCGGAGTTTTGCAGCACTGTCTCGATGCCCTGCTCTGCGGGCAGCGCGGCGGCGGCGGAAAGATAGGGAATCATCGTGCGCCAGTCGAAGTCCTCCGCCGAGAACTTGACCTGAACGCTGGAACCGGGAGGCTGGCCGCCGCCCTCTGATGCGCTCGACAACGACAGAGCGAATATCGAGAGCAACAGCGACAGCGCAATCAGGAGAGGCGCCGGCTTGGTTTCAGCGAGCAAGGCTGAGATCATAGCCGATGCGAAAAGAAACAGCCAAGCCCCGGTCCCCGCGCGCCCGGTCACAAGAGTACCCGGCAAGGGTGCCTCCAAGGTTGTCATCCTGAGGACCGCGTTCTTTGCGGGCCGAAGGACCTATGGATTCGTCGGCAGCAGTAACCGCGCCAGCCAGGTACACGGGTCCTTCGTTGGGAGCCCTCGGCTTTGCCGAGGACTCCACTGCCTCAGGATGACAAACGAGAAGAGCGATTAGCTTTCGAGCCGCTTGTATAGCTCACGATACTTTGCGTTGGAGCGGCGATAGGCGGCCATTACCTCAGGCCTCACCGTGCGCTGCGAAGGGACGCCGCAGTTATTTCTTGTCACGCCCACTTGGCAGATATAAATCGTTTACAGCCGTCAACACCCCGATGGTCGTCTCTTCCGCCCAAATCGCTGGATGCAGATGAATGTACTGACATACCGCATCCACGAGCACTCCTTTTTTCCTACGTCTCAAAGGGCAGTCTGGAAAAACAGGCGACGGCATTCACAAAAAGCGGATGGCTTTCGGGGACTTTCTAATTTGCTCGGTTCGATCGGCAATGACTCGAAGCGCGAGAGCGGTTACGTTCACTTCAGCATCTTGCTCGGTCGTTCCATAAGCCATGACGCCGGGAAGTTCGGGCACCTCGGCCAGCCATCGGCCATCATCTTCCCTTTCGAAAACGATGCTGAAGGATTCGCCCTCGGGAGGGTGGGGAACGGTTGCCATGGAACCTCCTGCCGTACTGCAGTGAACTTAGATCGCCGGAGCGATTATTTGTCGCACAAACCCCAAAGTCAAGCTTATTGCGGCGACGATGGAACAACAAGTGTTGCGGAGATTACCTCTGCAGCAAATCCACCGGCGCCGTCACATCGTGCACGCGGAAATACTTAGCCAGAGCCGGATACTTCCGCGCCACGGCCTCATACATCGCGTAAGCCACGTTGCGGTAGGAAACATGTCCCGCCGGCGTGGTGCGCAGCTCGGAGATGTAGACGGCCTCGGCGAAGTCCATCTTAAACAGGGCGCGCTTGCGATAGGCCAGCGGGATCGCGTACTGCGAATTCTCTTCCGCCTCGGGCGCGTTGCGCGCGGCGAGCTTCTCTATCGCCGACTGCGTGCGGCGCATGGCGGCCTCGTAGCGGTGGCGCATGCCGGCATCTTCCACGTCGAGCAGCATCTCGTGACCGTGCTGCGTGGTGAACGCCTGCATGATCTGAATGCAGCGGCGGTGACGGTGCATGTCGCGGAAGCCACCCGTATCCATGAGGATGTCGAAGCGGAACTGCTGCCCCGCGCGGAAGCCGCGCAGCATCTCGTCGTGCTTGCCGCGATGCCGCAGGCCCAGGTCGATGATCTCTCGCCGGTAGCGTTCGCCGGAAACCTGCAGCGCCTGCCGCACTTGCCGATAGGAGTGGTGGCAGTGCTCGTAGAGAAGCGTGGTCGCAATCTCAACTTCGAGCGGTTCCTCGTCCAGCAGATCGACGATCGCCTTCGAGGGCGCAACCGACTCGCTCTTCATCAGCTCGCGCGCCGCCTGCCGCAGTTCGCGGCGGGTTTCCATCTCATACGGATTCGGGTCGGCATACTTCACCAGCGTGGGCGCGACCCGAACCTCATGCAGCAATTCCTGCTCAGCCCGCGCACCGAGATCGGGATTTATAGCGCGAATCTCTTCCACTAATTTCTTCAACGACTCGGCATTCACGTTGTAAGCCGCGGAAGTGGCCGCCTTTTTCAACGACTCGCCGAGAACCCGCACTTCCTTGTGCGTGTGCGAAAGCAGATGCGCCACCTGGGTCTCCAGAGTCCGCGCATTGACGATCTCACCCAGCGAAGTGTTCGTAGCCAGAGGCAGCAGGTAGCGCGTGATGTCGAAGGCCCGTGCTTTCAGCGTGCGTTCGTAAGCTTCCTGCTTCATGTCGGCGGGCTTGGGCGTGATGCTGATCAGGTGCTGCGTCATGTGCGCTGACAGCACTTCATACTCGGCGAAGAGAAAGTCCACAGTCTCGCGGTAGAGCTTGCGGGCCTCGTCGTCGGTCCCGAAATCGGGTGTATAGTAGCCGCTCTTCTTGAAGTCCTGATAGCGAGTCGAGCGCTCCTGCCCGTCCCAGCGCTGCTCGTCGGTCAGTTCGATCGCCGCCAGAATCGAGAGCCGCTCGACGGCCAGCGCAATGTGCGCCAGGTCGGCAATCGAGCGGTGACCGTACTGAAAATAAAACGTGTTGAGAAACTTCTCCGCCTTCTGCGCGCTGATCTCGCGCAGCGACTCCTTCATCGAAAGCGCCGAGCGCGAATACTTGGCCATGGCATAAGCCTGGATCTCCGGCTCGACGCCATAAACGGCGAAGACTTCAGTAGAAGGCGTGTCGGGCTGCAACTCTTCGGTCGCGGGGCCGTCGCCCGAGGCCCTCTGCGGTGACCGGTGTCCGGACCCCGACGAAGCCGAATCTGACGGGGCTGACTTCTGATTGGAAGGCTCGTGCATGGCAATCACTTCGTTGGCCGCAGTCTGTGACATAGGAGTGTCTCGAATGTTAATCGGCGGCGAAACAATCCGCAATCCATTAGAGAAATGACAACCGCCCCTTTTCGGGAGCAGCGGCGGGTATAATCTCACGTTCCGGCGAAAGCCTTCTTAATCGAGAGGCAAGCAACCCTGGAGAATGAATGCCCCTTTCCGGACGCATCGCGTTCGTCACAGGCGCGTCGCAAGGCATAGGCCGAGCCTGCGCGCTGAAGCTCGCCACAAAAGGCGCGGCAGTAGCCGTGGCCGCGCGCAATCAGGACAAGCTGAACGAACTGGTAAACGAAATCACGGCAGCAGGCGGCAAAGCCGCAGCCTTCGCGCTCGACGTCACCGACGAAGAACAGGTCAAGTCCACAATCAAGGCGGCCACGGCGCACTTTGGCAAGATCGACATCCTGGTCAACAATGCCGGCATCACTCGCGACCAGCTCGTTATGCGCATGAAGCGCGCCGACTGGGACGCCGTGCTGCAAACCAATCTCACTTCGGCGTATCTCTGCATTCAACAGGTCTCCGTTTCCATGCTTAAGCAGCGCTGGGGACGCATCATCAACATCGCCAGCGTCTTCGGCCAGATGGGTCAGGCAGGGCAGGCGAATTACTCTGCCTCGAAAGCTGGGCTGATCGGGCTGACGATGGCCATTGCGCGCGAACTGGGATCGCGTAACATTACGTGCAACGCTGTCGCCCCCGGCTTCATCCAAACTCCCATGACGGACGTGCTCGGCGACGAGTTCAAGCAGAACGCCGCCAAACAGATACCACTCGGCCGCGTGGGTAAACCCGCGGATGTAGCCAGCGCCGTGGCGTTTCTGGCGTCCGACGAAGCGTCCTACATTACCGGCCACGTACTGAGCGTAAACGGTGGCATGTTGATGGGATAAGGCAATCAACCGCCGAGTACGCCGGGAGCGCGGAGAAAAATGAAGACTGAGTCGCCCCGACCGTTAAATTCCGCTATCTCCTCGGCGTTCTCTGCGTCCTCGGCGGTAAGAGGCCTTTCGATCCTTCACGCCGAGTCGCCCGAGCAGATCGCCAACGCCCGCGAACTATTCCTGGGATACGCGCAGTCCCTCGGTTTCAGCCTTTGCTTTCAAAACTTCGACAAAGAACTCGCCGGACTCCCCGGCGACTACGTTCCGCCGGAAGGCCGCCTGTTGCTTGTAGAATGCGAAAGTCAACTTGCAGGCTGCGTCGCCCTTCACAAGCTGGAGCCTGGCATCTGCGAGATGAAGCGGCTTTATTTGCGTCCGCAGTTTCGCGGCCGAGGCCTGGGACGCGTCCTGGCTGAGCGCATCATTGCCGAGGCGCGACAGATTGGCTATCGACGAATGCGCCTTGACACTGTCGAGCCAGTGATGAAAGATGCTGTCGCAATGTACCGCAAGCTGGGGTTCAAGGAGATCGCTTCCTACTGCCCGAACCCGATTGCGGGCGCGATGTATATGGAGTTGGAATTGTGAAGCGTGAGAGGTCCTAAGCCATGAAAAAGATCTGTTTACTGACCCTTGTAGCCCTGTTCGCATCCACTGTCCTCGCCGCCGACAGCAAATCCGTCTCCTACAAAAGCGGCGACGAAACCGTGCAGGCCGTCCTCTACACTCCGGCCGGCAAAGGCGCGTTTCCCGCCATCATTGTCATCCACGAGTGGTGGGGCCTGAACGACTGGGTCAAGGACCAGGCCTCAAAGCTCGCCGATCAGGGCTACGTGTCTCTAGCGATTGATCTATATCGCGGCAAGGTCGCCACCACGCCTGACATGGCGCATGAGATCATGCGCGGAGTCCCGGAAGACCGCGCCAAGCGCGACCTGCACGCTGCATTCGAATTTCTGCAGTCGCAGGCCAATGTCAGAAAAGACCGCATCGGTGCCATCGGCTGGTGCATGGGCGGAGGCTACTCGCTCGATGTTGCGCTCCAGCAGCCAACCCTTGCGGCCGACGTCATCAACTACGGCCACCTCGCCACCGACCCCGAGGCCATCAAGAAAATCAACGCTCCCATCCTCGGACTGTTCGGCGGCCAGGATCAGGGCATTACCCCTGACGACGTGCATAAATTCGAAGCGGCGATGAAACAGCAGGGCAAAAAGACCGACGTCAAGATCTATGACGACGCAGGCCATGCCTTCGAAAATCCTAATAACAAAGGCGGTTACCGCCCCGAGGATGCCGCCGACGCGTGGAAGCGCACCGTCAGCTTCTTTGCGGAAACCTTGAAAAAATAGCCCGGGGCCGCTCCCGCTCGAACGGCCGCCTTCCGCCCGGTGGCCGCGGATCGTTCCTTGCACACTGTTTAAGGATACCCAAGTTCCGGCTTTGTCAAGCCCGGCAAAAAGGTGCCCGGGATATGGCACTAATTTCCACTTGCCAGAAAATGCCGATCTGGTTAATATGTCGCATCCTGCAATGCTCCCCCAGATCAACATCGGCGAGACCATTAGAAACTACCGGCTGCAGAAAGGTATGTCTCAGGGAGACATCGAGAAGCGTACCGGCCTGCTGCGCTGCTACTTGTCGCGCGTGGAAAACGGCCACACCATCCCGTCGCTCGACACGCTCTCGAAAATCGCCGGGGCCATGGAGATTGCGCTTTCCCAGTTCTTCTCCGAATCCGGCCACAGCAACGGCTCCAAGGGGCTGCCGCAGCTTTCCGATGACGAAGTCCGCTTTCTAAGCCAGGTCCGCCGCTACGCCACCAACCTGAACGACAGCGACCGCAAGCTGGTTCTGGCCATGGTGAAGAAGATGGCGGCGAATTCGAGTAAATAGCTGATAGCTGTCAGCCCTTACTTTCGTACCATGCCCCTCGGTGACCACGGGTTACCTCGCCCCCGCTCCGAATCCTCCATACACTGTTGACTGGAGACCCCTGAGTGACCACTGACGAAGAACTGAACGTGCTCGAGACCCAGCTGCGCCGGCTGAAGATCGAGTATGAGGTTTTTTTCAGCAACCCGACCAAACGCCCGCCCACTGACATCGAGTGGAAGGTGCTCTCCCTGCTGCGCAAGTTTTCCGACGGCGGACGCATGAGCTTCTCCCAACGCTTCCGCTACAACGAAATGGCCCAGCGTTACGCCATTTACAGCGACCTGTGGCGCAAGAAGTCGCGCATCCGCGAAGAAGGCTACCGCCGCCCGCAGGATGCGCTGCTGGCCGTTCAGGGAGTGCGCCCGGAAGTCGAGGAGCACAAGCCTCACCACAATCCGGTCTACGGATTGAGTCACGCTGCCGCTGCGGCGGGAGATGCGTCCGCAGTCAGCTCGCAGCCGTTCACCCTGCACACCGCTGCAGACAAAACTGAGCACGAACAGGTGGAGCGCTTGTTCAATACTCTGGTCGCCGCCAAAAAGAAGGCGGGAGAAAATGTCTCCGGCAACCTCGATTCCTTCTCCACCTTCGTGCAAAAAAAGACCGCCGAGATCCGCAAGCAGTACGGCTGCCAGGACGTGGAATTCTCCGTCGAACTTGCCGACGGGCATGTCAAGCTGAAGGCCAAGGCGAAGACCTAGATCTGCCAGCACCGGCACCGAGCTGTGGGGCTACCCGACGGTTCCCGCGCACAGGGTGCGCGGGGCACCGGGACTTTCCCAAGAGGTTAAGGCAGGCCAAAGGCGTACATCCCGCCGGTAAAGGCGTAGATATTGCCATACGAGAAATACACCATGCCATTGGCGACGGAGGGCGAACCGCCGCCGAGGAGCTGCCCCGGGGAGTAACTCCACAGCAGCGCGCCGGTGCTGGCATTCAGCGCGTACATGGAGTTGTCGCTCGCGTTGCCGATGCTCTGCGTGGTGATATACACAACACCATTGGCGACGGCCGGCGATGAGGCAACGTTGCCGATGGTGAGATATTTCCACAGGATAGCCCCGGTATGGGCCCCGAAGGCGTATACGTTTCCGTCGTAGGAGCCGACATAAACAATGCCGTCGGCGATGGCCGCCCCGTTTTGAACCATCCCGCCCGTGGTGTAGCTCCACACCTTCTTTCCGGTCTTGGCATTCAGCGCATAGAACGTATTATCGTCCGAGCCGATGTAGACCACGCCGTTGGCCACCGCGGGCATGGCCGTGACCTGGGAACCGGTGGCGAAACTCCAGACTTCGGCGCCGGTGGTTGCGTTCAGGGCGTAGACGTTGTAGTTCTCGGAACCGATGTACACCACCCCGTCCACCACCGCAGGCGCGCTGTTGATCTGTGTGCCGGTGTCATAGGTCCACAGCTCTGCGCCGGTGGTCGCGTTCAGCGCGTACATGCGCCCTCCCCAATCGCCGCAATACACCACGCCATTGGCTACTGTCGGCGTGGCGTACGAACCGTTGACCGTTGGGTAGCTCCACAGTTGAGTGCCGGTGCTGGTGTTGACCGCATAGATTACGCCGGGTACGCCGGGGTACACCGAGCTGAAATAAACTACGCCGTTCCAGACGGCAGGCGACGAGTAGATCCAGCTACCGGCCTGGGTGAAGAATTGCCACAGTTCGATGCCCGTCTTGGCATTCCATGCGTGCAGATAGCCATCATAGGCGCCGGCATACACCACGTTATCCACTACAGCCGGAGAGGAATACACGGGCTCTCCGACGTTGTAGTTCCATTTGAGGGACAAATGGGGAACTGTTTCTACGCTGAGCCTGGTCTCGTACGGGTTCCAGCGCTGCATGTTGGAACGCGTGAACTCGCTCCAGTTGTTGTTAGTGGCGGTGCTCGGGGACTGCTGGCCCCATGCCAGGGTGGCGAAGAACGTGAACAGAATCATCATCGAGATGCGGATGCGTGTCATGACGAACCTCCAGACGCTACGCTTGGCGGACGAAATAAATCCCCGGGGTTAATTCAGACCATCCGCCTCAGGGGGTGTGCGTCTCAACGGGCGGGGAACTGCTCTTCGGAGAGGCGAGACCTATTAATGACACACGAATGAACACGCCATGTCAGTGATTTTGGTCACAATCGTGGCATCGGTGATCGCCAGGGCTAAACTGCACAGCCAAAGGCAATTGGTAAGTAGCGAAACATCGATATTCCACGCAGCGACCTTACATTGCTGCCAGACGATACCAACAACGTTTTGCTGATAGAATCTTCGGTCGCTCCGCACTCATCCTTCATAAGCGAGGCTGATCATGTCCCGCAGCACTTCCCGCATCCAGCGCGCCATCCTCAGCGTCACCGACAAGACCGGACTCGTCGATTTCGCGCGCCAGCTCTCCGGGCTAGGCACTGAACTCATCTCCACCGGAGGCACGGCCAAGCTGCTGCGCGATTCCGGCATCGCGGTCAAAGACATCTCCGAACTCACCGGATTCCCTGAAATGCTCGACGGCCGCGTCAAGACGCTGCATCCCAAGGTGCACGCGGGCATCCTGCATCGCCGCGAGAATCCCGCGCATACCGCCGCCGTGGCCGAACACGGTATCCCGCCGATCGACATGGTCGTGGTCAATCTCTACGCCTTCGAGAAAACCGCCGCCAAGCCGGGCGTGGCCTTCGAAGAGTTGATCGAAAACATCGACATCGGCGGACCATCCATGATCCGCTCCGCCGCCAAGAATTTTCACGATGTCGCCGTCGTCACATCGCCCGCAGACTACCCGGCGATTGCTGAAGAGCTAGCCTGCTCTGGCGGGGCGCTCTCGCTCGAAACCAAATGGCGGCTGGCGCAGAAAGCCTTCGCCACCACGGCGGCTTACGATTCCGCAATCGCCTCAACGCTGGAAGCAATCCCCGACGTCGCCACGGACCATGTGGGGACGGGCGCCCTCGCCCGTCCGGCGGAGCGAAGCTCCGCAGCAACCTTTCCACACATCCTCCGCCTCTCCTTCCAGAAAACTCTCGACCTGCGCTACGGCGAGAACCCGCACCAGAAGGCCGCCATGTATTCCGACGGCTCCGGCGTAGGCGTGGCCAACGCCCGCCAGCTTCAAGGCAAAGAACTTTCCTACAACAACATCGTTGACCTGCAAGCCGCCTGGGACCTCGCTCAGGAATTCGACGAACCCGTCTGCGCCATCATCAAGCACACCAACCCCGCCGGCGCCGCCACCGGCAAGACGCTTGCGGAAGCCTACAAGCGGGCACTCGAATGCGATCCCGTTTCTGCTTTCGGCGGCGTGATCGGCGTAAACCGTCCCATCGACGGCGAAGCGGCCGAAGAGATGCACAAGCTGTTTCTGGAAGTGATCGCCGCCCCCGGATTCGACGGTGCCGCGAAAGCCCGCTTCGCCACTAAGAAAAATCTCCGCCTCGTCGAAGTGAAAGCCGCGCCCCAGAAATGGATCCTGAAAAACGTCTCGGGCGGAATCCTCCTGCAAGATAACGACGTGCGCCCGTTGCAAGATATCGACCTCAAAGTCGTAACCCAGCGTGCCCCCACGCCGGAAGAAACCCGCGCCATGCTGTTTGCCTGGAAAGTCTGCAAGCACGTCAAGTCCAACGCCATCGTCTACGCCCGCGATGGACAAACTGTCGGCGTAGGCGCCGGACAGATGAGCCGCGTCGATTCAGCCAAGATCGGCGCCATGAAAGCGCAACTGCCGCTGAAAGGAACAGTAGCCGCCTCCGATGCGTTCTTCCCATTTCCCGATGGCGTGGAAGAAATCGCGAAGGCAGGAGCGACGGCAATCATTCAACCCGGAGGTTCGCAGCGCGATCCCGAGGTAATCGCCGCCGCCGATCGCCTGGGACTAGCCATGCTGTTCACGGGCGTGCGGCATTTCCGTCACTAATAACGGTCAACAATTAACCGTCAATAATTCTGCGCTTTACCAAACTTGACAATCGCCCTCTGCAAGTCCCCGCAGTCCCTGTACTTCCGGGCCTCTTCGCAGCCCGCACTTAGCGCAGTGTTTTCCCCAATTTTCCCCGCGACGGGTTAGAATTAAGGAACCCCACCCCCGGCGGTTTTGCATCCAATGATTATGATTCCGGGAGTGCATGAAGCTCTAACAGCCGCGTTCTAATAGAGTCAATGTCCCGAAGAAATAATTCCAGCGTCGTCAGGTCGAGCATGAATAAGATTTTTCGCAGTGTCGTAGTTTTTTTGTTCCTCGCAGCCGCCGCGGCCGCGCAAACCACTTCGTCCGCGGAGAAGCCAGCCGAGCCCAAGGCTGCCACGCCGGCTGCATCCTCACTACACAAACTCGATCGCGCCGCAGCCTATTACCACTACACGCTGGCGCACATGTACGAGGAGCAGATCACGATCTACGGCCGCAGCGAACTGGCCAACAAGGCCATGGAAGAGTATCGGCTGGCGATCGAGGCCGACCCGTCTTCCGAATTCCTCACGTCCGCTCTGGCCGAGCTTTACGTGAAGACCGGACGTATCCGCGACGCTGTGCTCGAAGCCCAGGACATTCTCAAGCGCGACCCCAACAACCTGGAAGCTCACAAGCTGCTGGGCCGGATTTATTTGCGCTCGCTCGGCGATCAGCCCGGCGGCGGCAACGGCTCCGATAACATGCTCAAGCTGGCCATCGAGCAGTACGAACAGATCGTCAAAATCGAGCCCAAAAACGTTGACGACCACCTTCTGCTGGGCCGCCTTTACCGCCTGAACAATGACTTGCAGAAGGCGGAAAATGAACTCAAGATCGCGGTCAAGCTCGATCCCGATTCGGAAGAAGCCATCACTACTCTTTCGCTGCTTTACAGCGACGAAGGCGACACCGCGAAGGCCCTGCAGGTGCTCAGCGCCGTGCCTGACACGGGGCGCTCCGCCAAGCTGTATGCCGCTCTGGGCGCCACTTACGAGCAGCGCAAGGAATACAAGAGCGCAATCGATGCCTACAAGCACGCCATCCAGTTGGACCGCGACAATCTCGACGCCATTCGCGGCCTGGCGGAGAACCTCTTGAACGACGGCCAGATCGACGCCGCCCTCGATCAGTACAAAGTGATCGCCGACGCTAATCCCGAGGACGCGCAGACCTACCTCCGCATCTCCGAGATCTACCGCCGCCAGGGAAAATACGACGAGGCCTTGGAGAGCCTGAAGAAGGCCGAAGCCATGGTTCCCGATGCGCTCGAAGTGCCATACAACATGGCGGTGGTTTACCAGGCGCAGGCGCGCTACGACGAAGCCGTAAAGGTTTTGCAGGATTTGCTCAAGAAGACCGAGAAGCCCGAAAACAGCTACTCGCAAGCCGATCGCAACAATCGTGCCATCTTCATCGAACGCCTCGGCATGGTCTACCGCGACCAGGAGAACTATCAGGCCGCGGTTGAAACGTTCCGCAAGATGATCCCGCTCGGCGACGACAACACGCGCACCGGTTATCAGGACGTCATCGATACCTACCGTGAAGCCAAGCAGTGGCCCCAGGCCACCGCAACTGCCAAAGAGGCGGTGCAAAAGTTGCCTAACGACCGCGAGCTGCGCATGGTGCTCGATGCTCAACTCGCCGACACCGGCGATCCCGAGAAGCCGCTCGCCGACGTGCGATCGCTGCTCAAGGGCACTCCGGAAGACCGCGAGGTTTACCTCCGGCTCTCCATCATGTACACGCGCCTGAAGCGCTGGAGCGAAGCCGAAGAGTCGCTGAACAAGGCCGAGCACCTGGCCACCAAAGCCGAGGAGAAAGAGTACGTCTACTTCCTCCGCGGCGACACTTACCAGCGCGAGAAGAAATACGACGAAGCCGAGGCCGAGTTCAAGAAAATACTGGCCGCCAATCCGCAGAGCGCCGCCACCCTCAACTATCTCGGCTACATGAATGCCGACCGCGACGTGCGCCTCGAAGAGTCGCTCAACTACATCAAGCAGGCCGTAAGCCTGGAGCCCACCAACGGCGCTTATCTCGATTCACTGGGCTGGGCCTATTTCAAACTCGGCAAGTACGACTTGGCGGAAGAAAACCTCTCCAAAGCGTCCTTGCGGATGAGTTCCGATCCAACCGTGCAGGACCACCTGGGCGATCTCTACCAGAAGACAGGCCGCCTGAAACTGGCGGCTGCTCACTGGGAGCGCGCCATGGAAGAGTGGAACAAGACCGTAGCTTCGGAAGTGGACACCGATCTATTCGCATCCACGCAAAAGAAGCTTGACGCCGCCAAGGTACGGCTGGCCAAGGAAGGCTCGGGGCAGCAGTAGACAGAAAAAATTGCTGATTGATGTTTTTGATTGCTGATTAAACGGCCCAATGGCTCAGGGTTTCAATCATCAATCATCAATCAGCAATCAACAATGCTAAACTGTCCCCATGCTGGCCGGCTACGCGGTCCATGTGGAACATTCCCGCGGCCGCCGCTTCCCTGAACCGCCGCATCCCTACCGCAACGACTTTCAGCGCGACCGCGACCGCGTCATCCACGCCCGCGCCTTTCGCCGTCTCGAAGACAAAACCCAGGTCTTCACCCGCCGTTACTCCGACCACTTCCGCAACCGTCTCACTCACACCATCGAAGTAGCGCAGATCTCGCGCACCATAGCGGGCGCTCTCGCTCTCAACGTCGATCTCGCAGAAGCGTTGGCCCTGGTGCATGATCTCGGCCATCCCCCATTCGGCCACACCGGCGAAAAGGCGCTCGATGCCGCCATGCGCGCCAACGGCCTGTTCTTCGACCACAACCTGCACGCCCTGCGCATCGTCGAGGACTTCGAGCAGCGTTACGCCGCCTTCCGCGGCCTCAACCTCACCTTCGAAGTGCGCGAAGGCATCATCAAGCACTCGCGCGACTACGACGCCGCCCAGCATCCGGAACTGGCGGAGTACCTGCTCGACCGGCGGCCTCCGCTCGAAGCCCAGCTCATTGACCTGACTGACGAGATCGGCTACAACACCGCTGACCTCGACGACGGATACGAAGCCCACCTGCTGACGCTTGAACAAATCCGCGCCGGCGTGCCCGCCTTTGAACGTTTCTTTCGCGAAGTCGAAAAGACCTATCCTGAAGCGCCAGACAAACTGCAGTTCAACGAAGCTCTCAAAGGAGTGTTCAACCGGCTGGCGGGCGACTTGATCACCAACACGCAGGCGAAGCTGAAGCAGGCCAGAATCGAAACTCTGGCCGATGTCCGCCTACACCAACAACGCCTGGCCGCTTTCAGCCCCGAAGTCGAAGCGGAGCGCATGCAAGTCAAAGATTTCCTCTACGACAATCTCTATTACAGCCCTTCGCTGGCAGCAGAAAAAGACGACGCCGAGCGCATCGTCACCGAACTGTTTGCCTTCTGGATGAAGACCCCCTCAGCTCTGCCGCACTACTACCACGAGAAAGCCGAACAGGAATCCCTGCCGCGCGTGGTCTGCGATTACATTGCCGGCATGACCGATCATTTCATCATCGAACAGTACGAGAAGCACTGCGGGGGGATGGCCTAGTCCCAGATGACGCCTGCAAGTTTTCCGCCTTGCATTCCTCACCCTCTAAGCCGCAAACTTGGGAACCTCAACCGTTCTCTTTGGGTCAGTGTCAGTGAAGCAGGAGATCAACATGAGCGTGCCGCTTCATCGGTTAGCTGTCGGTCGTCATGTGGCAGTTCTTGCAATTCTGCTTGCGCTTCTGAGCGGACCACTTTCTTCCGCCCAGACCGCCTCCGGCCAAGCCCCATCAACTCCAACCGCGCCAAACGACGATCCCGAACGCAAGCATGCTCTCGAACTCTACAAAGACGGCAGGATGGTGGAAGCCATGCCCTTGCTCGAGAAACTCGCGGAGAGATATCCCAAAGACACCGTGGTGTGGGAGGGCTGGGGTGTGTCTATGCTGGGCTATGCCCAAACGCTCGACGAGCCCGACCTGCGAAAAAAGGCCCGGCTGCGCGCCCGGACTATTCTGCTCAAAGCCAAGGATCTGGGCGACAACAGCAATCTCTTGCAGACTCTTCTCGGCATGATTCCCGAAGATGGTGGCAACATCACCTTCTCGTCGCGCCAGGAGGTAGACGACGTCATGCAGCGCGCCGAGGCTGACTTTGCCCGCGGAGATCTCGACAAGGCTGTCGAAGGCTACATGCAAGCTTCTCTGCTCGATCCGAATCTTTATGAGGCGCCGCTGTTTACCGGCGACGCCTTGTTCAAGGAGCACAAGCCGGGCAGCGCCGGGGAGTGGTTCAAGCGCGCCATCCAGATCGACCCCAATCGCGAGACGGCCTACCGCTATTGGGGAGACGCCCTCGTCTCGCAGGGGGAGATGCAGGCTGCGCGGGAGAAGTTCATCCAGGGCGTGATTGCAGAACCCTATGGCCGGAACTCCTGGATGGGGCTCAACCAATGGGCGGGGCGCGCCAAAGTCACGCTGAACTGGGTGCGGCTTCAGGATAAGAGTGCTGTGACGCAGAAAGACGAAAAGAATGTCACCCTCACGCTGGATAACAGCTTGAAAGGAGACCTTAACATGGCAGCCTGGCTTGCCTACGGTGCGGGACGAGCCTCCTGGCACGGGGACAAGTTCAAGAAAGAATTTCCCAACGAGCCCAATTACCGCCGCACTATGCGGGAAGAGGCCGACTGCCTGCATTTGATGGTGACGGTTCGTCACCGAGCAGAAGGACTTTGAGAAAAAGAAGAAGGATCTCGACCCAGCTTTGTTGCAGGTCATTGCGATCGACCAGGCTGGCTTCATCGAGCCCTTCGCCCTGCTCAACCGCGCCGACAACGAGATCGTCCAGGACTACGTCCCCTACCGCACCGCTCACCGCGACACGATCTATCGCTATTTCGACGAGTTCGTTGTCCCGAAGGCGCCACAACCAACAGCGTCCCAGTGAAGTCTAGCGGAGAGGATTTTCTTTGCGACCTTATGCGCGGCCCTGGCGAACTTTGGGGTAAGCCTGGCCGTTGATTTCAGCCAGAAAGCGCTCTCTTTGCCACGCAGTTTTTATATCAGGTTTCCCAAAATTACCCTGCTTTGTACACCTCCGGCTATCCTTCCTCCGCCGCCAGAGGTACAATGTCTTTAGATATCAAGCGTTTAGCTCTTCAACCTTGGGGCTGGGTTTGGCATCCAACCTGTAATAGTAAGGGCAGGCGCCGGCAGGGTTTATGGTGCCTGGAGTTTGAGATGTTCAGGCTTACGTTGCGTCAGCGTAGACCGGCACGGCGATCATCGCTTGCTTTTATTAGTCGTATCTGTTGTAGGGGACGCAATTAAAATCACGCAACACGCCCGTTTCGGCGTGCTGGAGTGGAGCCCCAAACGCTCCCCCAACTTGGAGGAAGTTTCTTATGAAAAGCCGCATTCTCGTTACGTTGCCCCTGGCTGCAGTGCTCGCATTTCCGGCCTTCGCGCAAACCTCGTCTTCCCAGACTCAAGCCACCACCCCCGCCACAACTCAGTCCACCGACACCGCCACGGGCAAGCAGCCTCTGCAGGCGCCCGCCCGTGAGGGTTTCTGGGGACGTGTGAACCCGTTCGCCCGCAAGAACTACGTCAAGCGCCAGACCGATCCCATCCGTGACCGCGTCAATGAACTCGACGATCTGACCGCGGCCAACGGCAAGGCGATCAAAGACACGGACGCGCGCGCCCAAGCTGGCATCAAGATGGCTTCCGACAAGGCCGATGTGGCCGATCAGCACGCCCGCGATGCCGCCAACAAGGCCACCATGGCGCAGAACAGCGCGCAGCAGGCTACCACCCGCATCCAGACCGTCGAGACCGTGGTTGGCAACATCGACCAGTACAAGGCCTCCAACCAGACTGAAATCCGCTTCAAGCCCGGCCAGACCGTGTTGAGCAAGAATGCCAAGGACGCTCTCGACGAAATGGCGAACACCGTGAAGGGCCAGCGCGGCTACATCATCGAAGTGCAGGGTTTCTCTTCCGGCAAAGGCCAGATCGCAATTCAGAACTCGCAGAAGATGGCCGAGTCGGTCGTCCGCTACATGGTGCTCAACCACGAGATTCCGGTCTACCGCATCTACCTCGTAGGCATGGGCAATGCCCCGGTTGCGGGTTCCGACGCGGATGCCAAGACCAAGCACATCAGCGGCGGACGCGTGGAAATCAGCCTGCTGAAGAACGATCTGGAGCAACTCTCCAGCAATTCTCCGGCTGCCGCGGCCACTTCAAACCAGCAATAGCAAGTAACTGAGGACTCAGTGCGGTTCGGGACCATGGGCGCTTCGCCCGAGTCCCTCCCCCAAAGAAAACCCCTCGCTTGCGCGAGGGGTTTTCTTGTTTGGGCGAGATCAAGGTTCGTGAGAGTGAACCAACGTGCAAGACCTCTCTGATTTTGGGTGGCGCAGCGCTTTCAGCGCTGCGAAAAGAGGGCTCTAGCCTCTGAAGTACTTGGAAACTGTTCCGCAGCCGTCACCCCCGATAAGCCCCCGGCTTGATCCCAAGCCGGTCGAGCTTGGACTGCAGAGTGGTACGCTCCAGGCCCAGTCGGGCCGCCGCTCCGTCCGGTTCGCCGAGCTTGCCGTGGCACTCCCGAAGAACCTGAAGAATGCGCTCGCGTTCCTTGTCGCGTAGCTTGACGCTCCTGCCCCCATCGCCCTCGTCAACGGCCTTTTGCAGCTCGGATAGCGGCGCCTGCAAAACCGAGCCCGGAGAAAGAATGACCGAGCGTTCCACAAAATTCTCCAGTTCGCGAATGTTGCCGGGCCACTCCCACCGCACCAGCATCTCCATGGTCTTTGAGGGAATGCTGGTGATGGACTTCTTCATTTGCTGGGCGAACTTGCGGACGAAGTGCTCGACCAGGGGTCGGATATCCTCGCGCCGCTCGCGCAACGGCGGGATCAGGATGGGGAACACATTCAGGCGGTAGAACAGGTCACTGCGAAATTCGCGCGCCTTCACACTTTGCAGCAGGTCCCGGTTGGTCGCCGCCAGCAGGCGGAAATCAACCTTCAAGGTCTGCGTGCCCCCCAGTCGTTCGAACTCCATGTCCTGTAGCACGCGCAGCAGCTTGGGCTGCAGGCTCAGCGGAATCTCTCCAATTTCATCCAGAAAAAGCGTGCCCTTGTCGGCCAACTCCAGGCGGCCCAGTTTCCGGGCAATCGCGCCGGTGAAAGCTCCTTTCTCGTGGCCAAACAACTCGCTTTCCAGCAGGCCTGAGGGGATGGCCGCACAGTTCATCTTGATGAAACTCTTGCCCTCCCGGCGGCTCATACGGTGAATGGCGCGCGCCACCAATTCTTTGCCAGTGCCGGTTTCCCCCAGCAGCAGCGCGGTAGCATCACTGGGAGCCACCTTGGCCACCTTTCGCATGACCTCTTTCAGCGCGCTGCTGCTTCCGATAATTTCCCCGAAGCCCAGTTCAGTGTCGATGGCCTCTTCCAGGTAAAGCTTCTCTTCCGCCAGCTTTTCCTGGGCCACCCGAAGTTCTTCCGTCACTTCCTGTAATTGGCTTACACTCTGGCGCAAGGCTTCTTCTGCCTTCTGGCGGGCTTCCTCCAACTTTACTTTCTCCGTAATGTCCCGCTGAATGCCCCAGGTGCACACCAACTTCCCGTGCTCCACCGTGCCGATCATGCTATTGAGAAACACTTTGGGATTGCCCTGGACGTCGACTTCGTGAGATTCCCGATCGATCACCCGAAAACCGGAGCGCACGAACTCCCGCGTCATTTCAATGTTCTGCGGATCCTCAGGCGGAAACAGTTCTCTCCAACGTTTGCCCTTCAGCTCTTCTCCGGATTTCAATCCGTACATCCCCGCCATGGCGTCGTTGCATTCCGCGATATAGGCCTCATACAGGATGCGGCGAACCATTTCGTCTTCGCCAAGCTCCACCGAAACGGCTGTGTCCAGTTCCTCGCGGAAGATGCCTTCTGAACTCTGCGCCACAAACAGTCCGTAATTCTCTTCGCTGCGCCGCAGAGCCTCTTGCGCTTTCACTTTCTCCGTAATATCCCGCATGACAGAAACGATTCGTTCGACGCCCGTGGGCCCTTCGATGGGAAAGTACGTCAACAGTATGTCTCTCTCTCCTCGATGAGGATACGTATACTTCAGCTGATATTGCACGACTTTGCCCTGAAGACACTCGTCGGCCTTTTGCTTAACAATTGTCTCCAGAATCCCGTTGTCCACTATTTCCGCGGCAAAATGACCGATCACCTGTTCTCTCTCCAGACCCCGGTAGTTCAGGAACGCCCGATTGGCAATGATGTAGCGGTATTCCCGGTCCACTACCACGATCATGTCATCCAGACCCTCCACTACCTTCTCGTACTCCCGCAGCCTTTCCTCCGCACGCTTGTGCTCGGTGATGTCCTGGACGATGGCCATGTGCCAAACCGGTTTCTCAGCCTCCGGCCCCATCGCCACCACCTCAACTTCGACCCAGCGCACTGAGCCATCCGGACGAAGGTATCTTTTTTCCATCCCGTATTGCCGCACCTTGCCCTCTACGAGTCGCAGCAGCTTCTCGCAGTTCTCTCTCAGGTCATCGGGGTGCGTGATGCTTTGGAAATTCCTGCTCAACAGGTCCTGCTCGGTTCGCCCCGTGATCTCGCAGTATTTTTGATTGACCTCCAGGAACCGGCCGGTCTGAGTTTCAATCCAGCAGATGCCAACGGGAGCGCGGTCATGGACAGCCCGATAGCGATCCTGGCTGCCCCGGAGCCGTGCCTCGGCCAGCTTGCGTTCGGTCAGGTCGCGGGCGACGGCCACAACATAATCCCGCTCAAGCTGCACTCTTCTCAGGCTGACTTCCACGGGGAAAGTTATTCCGTCTTTTCGCCGGTGTACGCTTTCCATTACCACGGATCCAGATTCTCGCAACGGTTCGATAACCTTTGCAGCGGAGGATTCAGTAACTGCGGGATCGATGTCGAAAACCCTCAAAGACAGAAGTTCTTCGCGGCTGTAGCCCAGCTCCAGGCAGGCCCTCTCATTGACATCCAGAAAGCGCAGCGTTTCCGGATCCACTACTTCAATGGCGTCGTGGCTTTGGTTCACCAGGGTTCGGAACAGCTTCAACTCCTGGATCGTGCGCTCACCTTCGCGCACTTTATGTAGCAGGCTCTCATTGGCTTCGTGGGCCAGCCTTTCTGCGCGCTTTTGTTCGGTGATGTCGTGGGCTATGCCCCGCACAATCGGCGATGCCACGCCTTCGGTTCGCAAGGTGTTGTGATATTCCCAGATGCGCCGCTCTCCCGACCGCGTCATCACGGCCAGAAAGCCGCGCGCTTCTCCGGCGCGCTCAACCTGCCTCAGATAAGCGTCAAACTGTGAGCGGAACTCGGGAGCAACCAGCTCCCGCATGGGAATCTGCAGAATTTCCTCGACGCTGTATCCCAGCAGACGGGCGGGGGTGGGATTTACCGACAGCAGCCGGCCTTCAAGATCGTGGATGCACAACAGATCGTGACTGTGCTCCACCAAATCTCGAAACCAGTCTTCATTTTCTTGCAGGGCCCGCCGGATGGGATCCGCCTCGGCGAGTCTTTCTTCCGAAACACGACTCTTCTCTGGCCCAGGGTGCAAATCCATGGCTACTCCCCTGTGAGCTGGGTAAGGATCCGACCGCACGGATTTCGCCCCGCCACTTCGGCAGAAGATCGTCACATGTGCCAAGTGGCCGTGACGTGCCCTTAGCCCCAATTGCCGCGAAGTGTAGCAGAAGTGGGCAAGAATCACGAATGAATTTAATTTATAAGGATTTCGTAAAGATTGTCACCACGCCATTTCGAGTCTGCGCGAACGCGCTGAGACCCGTGGATCGAATCGATTCGCTCTCGGTTACCCCTCCCCGCCCGTGATATTCTCCTGCTAAGTCAGTTCGCGATTAAGAGGGATGGCATGAGTTCCGTGGGGCAGCCGTCGAAGCGGTTTTCGCTGGTGCTGATCAAGCCGTCGCACTACGACGACGATGGCTACGTCATCCAGTGGTTCCGTTCCGCCATTCCGTCCAATACGCTGGCTGTGCTCAACGGCCTGGCGCTCGATTGCAAAGACCGCCGCGTCCTTGGCGACGATGTCGAAATCGAAGTCAGCGCCTTCGACGAAACCAACACGCGCATCAAACCGGAACGCATCGCCCGCCAACTCCGCGGCGGGAGCGGCATGGTCGCTTTAGTCGGAGTGCAGTCCAACCAATTTCCCCACGCCATGGATCTTGCCCGTCCCCTGCGCGCGGCGGGCGTCCCAGTCTGCATCGGCGGATTTCACGTCTCCGGCTGCCTCTCGATGTTGCCCGAGTTGCCCTCCGAACTCAAAGAAGCCATGGATCTCGGCATTTCGCTCTTCGCCGGCGAGGCTGAAGGCCGTCTCGACTTGGTTCTTCGCGATGCCTGGAACGGCACCTTGAAGCCCCTCTACAACTACATGGACGACCTCCCGTCGCTCGACGGCGTCCCCATGCCGATTCTTCCAGCCCACCGCGTCAAGCGCACCGGCGGCAAGATCACCACCTTCGACGCCGGCCGCGGCTGCCCGTTCCTCTGTTCCTTCTGCACCATCATCAACGTCCAGGGACGCAAGTCGCGCCGCCGCTCCGCCGACGATATCGAGCAGATCATTCGCAGCAACCTGGCCCAGGGCATCAACCGCTTCTTCATCACCGACGACAATTTCGCACGCAACACCGACTGGGAAAAGGTTTTCGACCGTCTCATCGCCATGCGCGAGCAGGAGAAGCTGAACATCAAGTTCGTCATCCAGGTCGACACCATGTGTCACCGCCTGCCGCACTTCATCGAAAAGGCAGGCCGCGCCGGAGTGGCTCGCGTGTTCATCGGCCTCGAAAGCATCAATCCCGACGCGCTGCTCGGAGCCAGAAAAAAGCAGAACAAAGTAGCCGAGTATCGCAAGATGCTGCTGGAATGGAAAAAAGCCGGAGCCACCGTTTTTGCCGGATACATCATTGGCTTCCCCTCCGACACGCCGGAATCTGTAATGCGCGATATCGAAATCATCCAGCGCGAGCTACCAATCGATCTGCTCGAGCCGCACTGCCTCACCCCGCTGCCCGGCTCCGAAGATCATCAAAAGCTCCACAAAGCCGGCGCGTATCTCGACCCAGACCTGAACAAGTACGACCTGGAGCACGTAACCACAACGCACTCCACCATGTCGCCGGAACAGTGGCAGCAGCTCTATCACGATTCCTGGGCCGCCTTCTATTCTCCCGAGCACCTGGAGACGGTGATGCGCCGCTCTGTCGCTACCGACAGCAACGCCGGCAACATGACATTTCTGCTGCTCTGGTACTACGCCATGGTTGCTCTCGAAAAGATTGACCCCCTCGAAGGCGGCTACCTGCGCCGCAAGTACCGCAAAGACCGCCGCCCCACGCTGCCGGTCGAGAGTCCGTGGGCATTTTATCCGCGCTATGTTTTCGATCTGCTCTCGAAGCACGTAAAGCTGGCAGCGCTGGTCTGGCGCTACGGCGGTTTCCGCCGCCGCCTGAAGCGCGATCCTGACGCCCGCAACTATACCGATATCGCCTTGACTCCGGTCGACGAAGATCGCTCCGACGAGATGGAACTGGCGGCGAAGGGCGCCCCGGCGAAGTCTCAGGTAGTCAGAATTCAGGAATCCGTTATTCGCTGAGCCCTAAGATGCCATGTGGGGATAGCCGCCTCGGCTGTCCGACGAGCGAAGCGAGGTGGCCGTTTGACCCTGCGCTTCTCGCTCAACTAGACTCGCTTCTCAGCGAGGTTCCCATGAAGCGCATCGCATTCCTGCTGCTCTTTTCATCTCTCTTGATACCTGCCGCCGTTGCCGACGATGACCAGGGCCATCATCACGACGACCTGACCGCCACGCAACTCGGCACCGTCACCTTCCCGGTCTCCTGCGCCGCTGCCGTACAGAAGCGCTTCGAGCGCGGCGTGGCCCTGCTGCACTCCTTCTGGTACGAAGAGGCAGAAAAAGAATTCCAGCAAATAGCTACCGACGATCCACACTGCGCCATGGCCCATTGGGGAGTAGCCATGAGCCTGTGGCACCAGCTCTGGAACAACCCGGACGCCAAAGTCATCCAGCACGGACTCGATGAAGTTCACCAGGCAAAGACCACCGACGGCCCTGCCACTCCGCGCGAGAAGGCGTACATCGCAGCCATCGCAGCCTTCTACAGTGACTCCAAGAAACTCAACCACGACGCCCGCGCCCAGGCCTACTCCAACGCGATGAAGAAGGTCTACGAAACTTATCCTGACGACCACGAAGCCGCGGTCTTCTACGCGCTCTCCCTGCTAGCCTCCGAACCGCACGACGACGCCACCTTCGCCAATCGCAAGCAAGCCGCCGCGATTCTCGAAAAATTATTCGCCATCGAGCCCGACCATCCCGGTGTGGCCCACTACCTGATCCACAGCTACGATAAGCCGCAACTCGCCGAACTCGGCCTGCCCGCCGCCCGCCGTTACGCGCAGATCGCGCCGGCGTCCCCGCACGCCCTGCACATGCCATCACACATCTTCGCCCGCGTCGGCCTCTGGCAGGACGACATTAACTCCAACCTCGCCTCCGTCGCGGCCACGCGCAAAACTGCTGCCATGGGTATGGGCGGCGAAGGCCACCAGTTCCACGCGATGGATTTCCTCTTCTACGCCTACATGCAAAGTGGCCGCGACGCCGACGCCAAGGCCCTGATCGAAGAAATCCGCGCCATGCCCAACAAGAAAGACGACATGTATGGCAAAGGCTACGACCCGCACGCCGCAACGCTGGCCCACCTCAGCGCACTCTATCCCATCGAGTTGCATGACTGGGCAGCCGCGGCCGCGATTCCTCCTACCGAGGTCGCGGGCACGGCGGAATATTCCATGATCTTCTGGGCTCGCGCCATCGGCTCGGCCCATCTACGCAAGCCCGACGACGTGCGAAAGGACATCGCGGAGATTGAGCGCATTTATAAAAAGCGCAAAGCCGAGAAGTCTGAATTTGCCGAAGCGGTCGAAGGTGATCGCAAAGAAGCCCAGGCCTGGCTCTCCTTCGCAGAAGGAAAGTACGATGACGCCGTCGAAGCGCTCCGTCCGATCGCCGACAAAGAGGATGCAACGGGTGATGAACCGGACGGCGCTCCTGCCCGCGAAATGATCGCCGACATCCTGCTCGAGGCCAAGCGCCCGCAGCAAGCTCTGGCCGAATATCAGACCGACCTGAAGCTACATCCCAACCGCTTCGACGCCCTCTACGGCGCAGCCCGCGCCGCCGAAGCCGCCGGCAAACAGGCCGACGCCGCGGAATACTACGCGTTGTTATTGAAAGTCTGCGACGGATCAAACTCCACCAGGCCGGAACTCAGCCGCGCCAGGGAGTTAGTGGCGAAGAAGTAAGGCCACGAAACGTATCATCGTGAGCGACGCGAACATGGCAGCGATCGCGGCAACGCTGTGAGGTCGTAGATATGGAGCGCTCGTTGGTCCGAGTCCAGGGCGATTCAGGCGGCTGGGCTTGCTCGATTTGCAGATGGAAATTCCCTGTCCCCACGCTCCTTACCGGAGAAGAGGCTATGGCTGCTTACGACCGCCTGGCCGCCGCGAAGTTTCGCGAGCACAGGTGTGATGTTGAAGCCAGCTTTTCTCCGGCGCAGGAACCAATAAAACGGAATGTTGGCACGCCTTTCGCTGAGAGTGCTCGGATACTCATAAAGCGAGGATACAAACCGAAGGTCGCAGTAGAACTTGTTCTTCATGAGATGGAAATTGAGCACGGCCGCGATCAAAAGTTCATGGAGAAGGCGCGCGCTGATGCTGAAGATTTTCTTATGAAGGTCCGCAAGGGTCTCATCTGAAAGCCTCCCTCAGGCCGCTAATGCCCCTAACCCCGAAGCAGCGTCACCTTGACGATCAGAGCTGCCATCATCCCCACCGCTCCCAACAGCGCGTTGTACTCTCGATGCTTCAAATACAAATCCCAAGAGAATCCGGCTGGAGATCCCTTCTCGTCACTCGAATGCGGAGTCAGCCTCGAAAACATCCTCGGCACCCGCCGCGCATACTCTTCAAACTCAGGAAACGTCCGCCGTAGAAATGCCTCTTCATCGCGAATCACGGGCAGATAGATGGCAAAGAACATCACCACCAGCGCCACGCCCACCCACCAACTCCGCGCCGCCACGCAGAATCCCAACCCCATCACCAGCGATCCCAAGTAGAGCGGATTGCGCGTATAAGCATAAGGCCCGGAAGTCGCCAGCGCCTCGTTCTTGCGCACATGACCCGAAGCCATCGCCCGAATCAGAAGCCCCGCTGCCACCACAATCGCTCCCAGCAGCATCGACCGCCAAGAAGGCTGCGCCAGCCAGAAATAGAACACCGCGAAAAGAAAGCCCAGCGGCACCCGAACCCGCCGCGCGATTTGTGACCACTCAGCCATGCGGTTAATCCATAAATCGATTCGGGAAGAGGATCCCGCGACTTGCTTTGAAAGGGCGCGGCGTTCAGCCGCGCCGTCAATGCTCCTAAAAGAACTGGGCTTTAGCCCCTGAGGTCGCCGCCTAGCAACACGCGCGCCGCGGCCATCACCGCCTCACTCCCAATCGCCAGCAACCCTTCCTCCGCCTCCGCCCGCCGCGCGTGCGACGTAATGCTCTCCGCACTCCGCAGCACGACACACCGCGTTCCGTAAGGCCCGTTGCGTGCCGGGTCCGTCGGCCCAAAGATCGCGACCACCGGAACCCGCAACGCCGCCGCCAGATGCAACGGCCCCGTGTCGCCGCCGATAAACAACCGCGCCCGCCGCGTCAATGCAATCAATTCCGTGATGGTGCAACTCATCGCTTGAGCCGTCGCTCCGCTGGCCGCCTCCGCCGTCCGCCCCAGTTCTTCTTCACCGGGGCCATAATTGACAATCGAACGAAGCCCCAAACCCGCCAGTTCCCGCGCAACTTCGCCGTACCGCTCAGCCGGCCACCGTTTCGCACCCCACCCCGCCCCCGGATTCAGAATGGCAAAGTCGCCAATGCCAAATTCCGCAAGCCGATGCCCGATGCGATCCTCAGCCTGTGGATCGCGAGGAAAGTCGCGCGAAACATCCGGCGGCGACGTTTCCCTGGAATGCCCGCACAGCGCTTCCGTAACCGAAATATTCTGCTCGATAACATGTCGCCCGCGAGCGACTACTTTCCGTGAATACCAAAGACTCGCGGGAGATTCCCGCGGCTCCGCTGCGCCATACACAACACGCGCTCCCGACAACCGGGCCAGCACCGCCGACCGCGTCGCTCCCTGCAAATCCACCGCGACGTCGTAGCGGCCGTCTCGAACATCATTCCAAACTGTCGCGGCGCGTTGCAAAGTCGAAATCGAAAACGGAGACTTCCCCCAGGCCTTCAAATTCACCGCGTGGACTTCATCCACCAGCGGCCGCAACCCAGAGCGCACGCCCCGCCGCTGAGACCCCGGTGCGCAGAGAAGTTCGGCCCAACGCTCTTCAATCAGCCAGCCGATGTGCGCCTGCGGAAATGCCCCTCGCAGCGCATGGACCGCGGGCAGCGTATGGATCACGTCTCCCATGGCGCTGAGCCGCACGATCAGCAGCCGCTCGATCTTTCTTTCAGAAGTAATGTGAAGACCAGCCGTCTCGGAACTCAAGGCTTGAGCCCCAGCCGCGAGCGGATGATCTCGCTGGTGGAATGATTCTTCGGGTCCCCAACAATCGCGACGCGTCCGCCATACTCTGCAACCGCATCGCGCTCCGGAACGGAGTCGACCGTATAGTCAGTACCCTTGGCTTGGATATCCGGACGAATCTCCTGAATCAAAGCGCGGACATCGAGTTCCGAAAAAATGACGACGGCATCCACATCGGCGAGCGCCGCAACAATCTCGGCACGTTCCTCCGCCGGCATCACGGGACGTCCCTCGCCCTTAAGCGCCCGCACCGATTCGTCAGAATTGATGGCGACCACCAGCTTGCCGCCCAATGCCTTCGCGCCCCGCAGATAGCGCACGTGCCCCACATGCAGCAGATCAAAATTGCCATTGCCCAGAACGATGCGCTCCCCGGCGCGCCGCCACTGCTCCGCGCGCTGGCGTAGTTGCTCGCGCCCCAGAATCTTGTCATTGCTCATTGGTTCCGGCGTCCAAAAACAGTGTCAATCAGTGAGGTCGAGTCGCAGGCGGAGCCTGCTCAATCGCGTGCAGCAGTTCCTCGCGGGAAACTGTTGCCGTCCCGCGTTTCATCACTACAATTCCGCCCGCGTAGTTGGCCAACTGCGCCGCTTCTTCGGTGCTGGCCCCGGCGGCCAGAGCCGCGCTGAATGCCGCAATTACTGTATCGCCCGCCCCGGTCACGTCGGCCACTTCGTCAGACCCAAAAATCGGAATGTCGACCGGCTCCCGCCCCTGTTCGAAGGCCACCATGCCATCCCGCCCCCGCGTAATCAGCAGCGACTGCAATTTCATTCGTTCCATCACTTGCTGTCCAGCCAGAGTCAGCTTCTCCCAGTCTTGCCCAACCCGCACACCCAGTGCCGCTTCCACTTCAGGTTCGTTCGGAGTGGCCGCGGTGGCGCCCGAATACTCCAGCAGCCGGTACCGCGAATCCAGAATCAACGGAACCGTTACAACCCTCCGCCGCCCCGGCTGACGCAACGCATTCACAATCGCCGGACTCGCCGATCCATAGCCGTAGTCGGAAACCAGCAGCGCATCCGACGCCCGCAAATATTCCCGTGCCGCTAGAAACAACTCACGCGTCAAATGCTGGTTGGGGGGATTCTCCGGCTCCCGATCCACCCGCACCACTTGTTGCCGCGAGTTATGCGTCATGCCCGCGAGAATGCGGGTCTTCGTGACCGTCGTGTAACTCTTGTCCTTGAGCACGCCGCTGACCGGGATGCGTTTATGGCGAAGGAATTTCAGCAACAGCCGCCCCGGTTCGTCATCGCCAATGGCGCCGACTGGCAGCACGTTCACTCCCAGGTCGGCGAGATTGTTGACCGCGTTGGCGCCGCCGCCCGGCACCACCGTGCGTTCGCGATGCTTCAGGATGAGCACCGGGGCCTCGCGCGACACGCGCGAGATTTCCCCGTACACGAATTCGTCGGCCACCAGATCCCCCAACACCGTAATGGTGACCTTGGGGAACGCTTCGATAATCTTCCGTAGCCGCTCGACTTCCTTAAGATGTTTCGTCATCGAATGAAAAGACTTGTCATCCTGAACCAGTGAAAGTGGTCAGTGGTCAGTGTCCAGTAAAACCCCAGAGAATTTGCTGACCACTGATCACGGACCACTGCTCTCCCGCATTTTCTCACGAGTGCCGCCGCCGCTCTCCAATCACTCGCAGCATGGTATCCACAGCGTTAGCCGCATCGGAAAGTTCCATCTTCACCGGGACCACCGCCAGCGGTCCGAGCGCCTCCAGGTAGCCCCCCAGATTCACCGCATCCTTCTCTGTCGTGACGAAGCCGCCCGCCTCGCTACGCTGCCTGAGTTGCGCCAAATCGTGCACATCTTTTTCCGTGTAGGCGTGATGATCGTGAAAGAATGCCTCGGCGACGGGATCAATGCCCGCGGCCCGTAACTGCAGCAGAAAACTCTGCGGCCGCGCAATGCCACAGAACACGACCGGCCGCGGCGGAATGTTTTGCGGAGTAATTCCGCGCCGTACCCGCCACACCGTCTTGCCCGCAAGCGGAAATGATTCCGGCGAAGCCCCGCTCGCTAGCACCACTGCATCCGCCCGTTGCAGCGAATGCAAAGGCTCCCGCAGCCGTCCCCCGGGAAGCAAATGATCGCGCGCATCATCCGGAGTCACCAGCACGATATCGAAATCGCGAGCCAACCCGCGGTGTTGAAACCCATCATCCAGCAAATGAATCTGCGGACCGAATCTCGCCTCGGCAAGCCGCCCGGCTTCGTAGCGGTCTTCCCCGACGATGACGGGCGCGTGCAGCCGCCGGGCGATCAGCAAAGGCTCGTCGCCGAAATCCCGCGGCATCCCGCCCGGCTCGACCAGGAGCACGCCGCGAGTCTGGCGCCCGTAGCCGCGCGAAAGCACATCAAATGTAATTCCGCGTGCCTTCAGCAATTCGCCCAGCAGAATGACAAAAGGAGTCTTTCCGGAGCCGCCTGTTGAAAGATTTCCCACGCTGATAACGGATCCTTGCAGCCCGCGCGAGCGCAATACCCGGCCGTCGTAGAGCGCGTTGCGCGCCCCAACCACACCGCCGTAAATTGCCGACAGAGGGTTCCAGTTCATGGCCGCGCCAGCAACTCCTGCAGTTCATCGGCGGTCCGCGCGGTGGCCCCAATTTGCGACCGCATGGTCTCGCCGGCGCGCTGTCCCAATGCAAGTCGCTCCGCATCGTTAGCCAGCAACTCCAGCAACACCAGGGGCAACTCCGCCGGACCAACCATCCGCACCGCATCCCGGCTCTGGAACAAACTGACGATGTCGCGAAAGTTCTCCGTGTGATTCCCCACCACCGTGGCCACACTATGCTGCGCCGGTTCGATAATATTGTGCCCGCCGCGTGGCACCAGGCTTCCGCCCACAAAGGCAATATCTGCGATCGCATACAGCGCAGCTAACTCTCCAATTGTATCCAGCAACAGCACTGCGCCGGTCAAAGGTTCGCTCTTCCACGCAGATCGTCTTTCGAAGCGAATCGACATTTGTTCCAGCAGTGCGCCCACAGCGGGGAAGCGCTCCGGATGCCGCGGCGCAAGAATCATCACTGCCCGCGGATGCTGCACCAGCAAATTCTCAAACGCCTTCAGCAGCAGCGGCTCTTCTCCTTCGGCCGTGCTGCCGCAAACCAGCACTGGCCCGGCCCCGGCGCTGGTGATCGATTGCCGCACACTCTCTACGATCGCTGGCGGGGCGGGCGCGGGAAGGTCGAACTTCAGATTTCCCGTGACCCGCACGCATTCCGGGCTCGCCCCGAGATCTTGCAGCCGCTCGGCGTCCTCCTGCGTTTGCGCCAGGAACAGATCTACGTTGGCCAGCAGCCTGCGCAGCAATCCGCGGAACCGCCGGTAACTAGGCCAGGACCGGTCTGAGATGCGGGCGTTCACCACCGCGATCCGCGCCCCGCTGGCATGCGCCAGCCGCATGAAGTTGGGCCAAAATTCGGTCTCCGCAATCACCACCATCTGCGGCCGCAGAGCCCGCAGGTAAGGACGAACGGCGAATGCAAAGTCCATCGGGAAATAGAACACGTTCCCTGCACCAAAACGTTTGCGGGCGAGTGCCTGCCCAGTATCAGTGGTGGTTGAAATAAGGATCCGATGCTCCGGAAAGCGGCGCTGCAGTTCCTCCACCAAACCCGCAACCGCCAGCGCCTCGCCCACGGAAACGGCGTGCACCCAGATCACCGGCTCTTGCTTCCCCGGCAACTGAAGCCGGGAGGGCACTCGCCCCAGCCTTTCGGCCAGGCCCATGCGGTACTTGCCGTGGCGCGCCATCTGGAAGAGCCAGTAGGGCAGGCTCGCCAACATCCCCACCGCCAGCGCCACGCTGTAGAGGAAGCTGTAGAGAGATGAGATCAAGTTCAGCCATTCTAAACAAACTCCGGGGCCGAAGGGGACGGCGTTTGCCTCTATAATCGGAGGCATGCAGGTTGCGTTGAGGCCGGGGTTTCAGAGCGGGTTTCGCCGTGTGCTGGCCGTCCTGTGCGCCGTTGCCGCATTCGCGCCGTGCCTCGCCGCCAAGGACTTCGTAAAGCCCGTGGCCCAGCCTGCCAAAACCTATCCCGCGCACGACGACCACACTGATGAGAAAGTCGCCATCGCCGCCGACCCCTACGACACTCCCGAGAAGGCAAAGATCTTCTCAGTGGATTTGCACGACCGCGGATTCCTTCCCATCTTCTTCGTCGTCACCAACGACGGCAGCCAGCCCATCTCCATCGCTAACATCGAAATCCATCTGATCACAGCCGACCGGGCCAAGCTGACGCCACTTTCCCCGGAGGACATCTACCGCCGCCTGTCCAATCCGCAGGCCGCCACGCGCCCGCAGTCGCCACTTCCCCTTCCGCGCAACAAGGTGAAGGGCGCGATCACCCAAAAGCAGATGGACGAGATCGAATCCTCGCAATTCGCCGCCAAAGCCGTCGAACCCCATACCACGCAATCCGGATTCCTCTTCTTCGATGTAGGCGACATCCCCGCGCCGGTTGCCGGCGCGCACCTCGACGTAACCGGGGTCAGGGACGCCAAAGGCACCGAGCTGTTTTACTTCGACATCCAGATGGGGAAGTGATTGAACACTCTACAAAATGCCTGGCTACAAAATGCTTGGATCACCTGGTTTGACAGGGGTTTCTAGCGAACGGCATCCTCGCGAGCCTGACCCAGCCTCACTGGCACCCAAGAGCCATTTACATCTGTGCGAATAGTGTCACGATATAGAGTTTCGTCTGTCATTTGGTGCCGGTCTGGTTGATACAGGGCCGCATGAAGGCCACACAGGAGAACACGGTAGGCATGATAAGAAGATGGATTTCTTGGGCCGCGCTGCCCAGCTTGGCGCTGGCGTTGTTGGGGGCGGCGCAAGCCTCCACGTCGAAAGCCGCACAGGACCAGTTGAACACGCTGTTGCTCGGCAAAGATGTAAAGGCTCTGGTGGATCTTCCCGCCTATAAAGACGGCGTGGATGTCTACTACATTCCTCTGTCGAACAAACGCCTGGATGACCGCGGAATCGATTTGGAAGAGATGACCAAGTGGCTCAAGGCCAAGGGCGTGGGCGTGGAGCGCGACGAATGGGTGACCATCACAAACGTCAAGATCGACAGCGACAAGATCGAAATCCATCTGGAAGGCGGCGGCGAGGGCCGCCGTGGCAGCAATCACGCCAACAAAGTGGGTGCATCCTACAAACGCGCCGGAGGCTCGCGCCTGAATCTGAAATATCAGAAAGATCTCAACGACACCGACATCGCTCCGCAAAATATCATCCGCTTCATGTCGCGGTTGCTGGACGTAAGCCGCATCGAGCAGAAGCTCTCGGAAAAGGAGATGCCCGCCGACCTGCGCGCCGCCATCGAAGCCCACACCGTGGTCGAGAACATGACCTACGAAATGGTCCTCATGAGCTTCGGCGAGCCTGACCAGAAGAAAGTGGACGACGTCGACGCCACCAACCTGAAAGAAACCTGGTTCTACCTGAAAAACGGCCACCGCTGGGTAGTCCGGTTTGAGAATGGCAAAGTGGTGAAGACCCAGGTGTTCTGAGCAGCACGGCTCGTGTGGCTCGGGCGCCCTCGCCCGCGTCGGTGCCCGTAGACGTCATCCGCCGATGTGAAATCGAATCGGATGCCCGCTGACGGCTGCAAGAGATGCGAGGTCTTGACTGCCGCTTACGTGCGAGTCGAGTTCACGTTGCCGCTTCCTCCCAAACCGGCTACAATCCTCACGTCCGCCGGCCTCCCCCCACAGCCCATCCCGGCAAAGCGCCAGCTTTTCAGGAGATTTCTATGTGCCCTTCTAACTTGGCTACAATCACACGATCGGTCGATGCAAGCAGAAAGCCCTTCCCGTCGAAATCGCGCCCCCGGATTTCGAAAGCCGCAATCGCTCTATTCGCCGCGGCAATGACGGTGGCCATTCCTTCAGCGCTAGCCCAATTCACCCCATTCGACTTTCCCGGTTCAGTTGCAACCTCTGGCACAGGCATCAACTCGGCAGGCACAATCACGGGAGTCTACAATACGCCGGACGAAAATCAACACGCCTTCCTGCGCACTGCCAGCGGCACCATCACCAACATCGATCCACCGGGCACGATTTACGCCGTGTCTTACGCCATCAATTCCACGGGGGACGTCACGGGCGAATACGAGGCCACCAATCATCAGTTCTTTGGCTTCCTCCGAACCGCCGGCGGCGTGTACACCAGGTTCGTAGTCCCTGGATCATTCGCAACCGCCGGCTGGAGCATCTCTCCCACACGCGCCATCGCCGGACGGTGGTTGGACAACTCGGTACCGCAACATGTTCTCGGTTTTCTGCGTGCCCCCAACGGAAGCATCACCACGTTTGATTTCCCGGGTTCGGACTACACCTATCCCAGCTCCATCAACCCGTCCGACACTATCGTCGGCGAATACCTCGACGTGAATCTCAAGGCCCACGCTTTCCAGCGAACTCTCGAGGGGACTATCACCAACATTGATCCCCCGGGCTCTACCACGGCCGTGGCAGCTGCCATCAACCAGTCAGGCGTAATTGTTGGTGAATATGACGATGCAGTCGGCACTCATGGCTTCCAGCTCAACACCGACGGAACCTACACGCTGTTCGATGCTCCCGGATCGGTCAACACCAATCCCAGCAGCATCAACGACGCGGGCGCGGTCACGGGATATTACGTTGACGCCGCCAACAACTACCACGCGTTCGCCCGTTCACCAGCGGGAGCCTTCATCACTTTCGGTCCTGTCGCCACTTTCCCGTCGAGCATCAACAACTCAGGAGCAATCACGGGAAGTGAAGGCACCCACGGCTTCGTGCGCCCCTGACAAGACGCGCTGATCGATTGCCGCTTGCCCCATGTTTCGCGTCCTTTGCGAAATGCGGGATTCCACGGCCCATCCCCGTGAAGGCTGACAGAAAAATCAAGCCTCACTCGTTCGCAAGCAGAACTTCAGGATGCGTGTCCGCGACAGCCAGCAGCTTCAAAGTCGCCTCCCGCGGCCGCCGCACTCCCTGCTCCCAGCTCTCCACAGCATTGACGCTGACATTAATAATGCGCGCAAAGCCCTCCTGGCTCACGTTGAATGATTGCCGGATTGCGCGGATCTGCCCAGGCGTCAGCGGCTTGGGCGGAGGCGGCAACTGGCTCACCCGCAGTCCCGTTTTCTTCCCCCGCTCGCAATCCAGCGCGTCCGAGAGCGATCGTTTTAGGTCACCAAACACCGCGACTTTCCTTTTCCTGGACTTCCGGGTTTTCATGAGAAGCTCTATCTTACTATGTGGTATATACCACATAGTAAGACTACATCAAACAGGCGTCATCCCGAAGGCCCGCGTTTTCTCCAGCGGGCCGAGGGATCTCCCTTTCTCCCCAACCCTGCCCCTTTCGGACCTAGCCCTTCGATTTCCCTTGACTCCGATTCTTAACTCTGCAACCATATCGCTATAAAACAGTCGATCTTTGAAAAAAGAATAGCAACCAGATAACTTCCGTGATTGCAATATCTTACGGTTCGGACCTCTGAATTTTACGGCCTCTCGCCGATGGCGGTGGAACTTAAGTCCTTTGGATGGAATATTTTGCAAGCAAGTTCCTTATTTTCAAGATTTTAGTCAGATTCGGCGCATATCGAGAGTCGCCAACTAGCTGATTCCAGATATTTTATGCAGATCGATCTGTGATTTTTTTTGATCCAGATCAAACCGGCCCTTCAGGTCTTCTCCGCGATCTCTGCGGCAGTTCTTCGCGTTCTCCGCGGTTAAAGGCTTTTGACTGTAGCTTGAAGCTATGTGATCGCCCCAGCGATCCCGGGCCTTATAATCCCGACATGCCAACTTCCGTCGCCGCCCTCACCGCCTTCGAGCCAGTCATCGGACTCGAAGTGCATGTTCAGCTTCTGACGGCATCGAAGATCTTCTGTTCCTGCTCCACGCGCTTCGGCGCTCCACCTAACACGAATGTTTGTCCCGTGTGCCTGGGTATGCCCGGAGCTTTGCCAGTGCTGAATCGCAAGGCAGTCGAGTTCGCCACGCTGGCGGCGATGGCGTTGAATTGCCGCATCAACGAGACGTCGATCTTCGCGCGCAAGAATTACTTCTATCCTGACTTGCCCAAGGGCTACCAGATTTCGCAATACGACAAGCCGCTGGCCGAGCATGGATACATCGAAGTACAAACCTTAAACACAGGGGGCACAGGGGACCACAGGGTAAAGAAAATTGGGATTACGCGCGTTCATCTCGAAGAAGATGCCGGCAAGAGCTTGCACGAGGGCTTTCCCGACTCCGCGGAGAAGACTGCCATCGACCTGAACCGCACCGGCGTGCCGCTGATCGAGATTGTCAGCGAGCCCGACATCGCCACGCCCGACGAGGCTTACGAGTACCTGACGCGGCTGAAGGAGATCATCCTCTACACCGGCGTCAGCGATTGCAACATGGAGGAGGGTTCGCTGCGCTGCGATGCCAACGTCAGCGTGCGGCCGCGCGGGCAGAAAGAGTTGGGCACGAAGGCCGAGATCAAGAACGTGAACTCGTTCCGCTTCATCCGCGAGGCGCTGGTCTACGAGATCGAGCGCCAGATCGAGGTGATCGAAGGCGGCGGCAAGATTGTGCAGGAGACGCGCCTCTACAACTCGCACGAAGGCAAGACCTACAGCATGCGCTCGAAGGAGCAGGCGCACGACTATCGCTATTTCCCCGAGCCCGACTTGCTGCCGCTGATGGTCGATGAGAAGTGGAAGGCCGAGATTACGAAGACCTTGCCCGAGCTGCCGGAAGCGCGCCGGGCGCGGTTCGTGCGTGAGTTTGGGGTGACGGAATACGACGCGCAGGTGCTGACGGTTTCAAAGTCGCTGGCCGATCAGTTTGAAGCGGCGGCCAAGGCGGCGAAGAATCCCAAGCGCGTGGCGAACCTGGTCCAGAGCGAGCTGATGGGCCGTCTCAAGGCGCGAGGCGCGGAAATTGAGCAGTCTCCGATTTCGATGAAGGGCGTGGCGGCGTCCGCCGATCTGGTCGAGAGCGGCGCGATCTCCGGCAAGATGCTCAAAGATCTTTACGACCTCTGTTTCGAGCGCGGCAAAGATTTCCCTAACGTCTACCAGGAAGAAGGGCGTCCGCAACAGTCATCCGACACGTCTGCGCTGGAGAAGATCATCGATGAAATTGTTGTGGCGAATCCCAAGCAGCTCGAACAATACCGCGCTGGAAAGAAGACCATGCTCGGATTCTTCGTGGGGCAAGTGATGAAGGCCTCGAAAGGACAGGCGAATCCGCAGTTGGTGAATGAGTTGCTGGCGAAGAAATTGGAGTGAGTGTGAATGTGTGGGACCGGGTCTCTGACCCGGTCAGGCCCGCAGGGCCGAGTCAGTATGCAGCCGAAGTATGATTACCGCCGTCGTCTGCCGCATCTGCAGAAAGACGATCATCCCCTCTTTGTGACCTTCACGACTAAACGCCGATGGAAGCTTCCGGCGGCTGCGCGCGACATTGTGTTCGAGTGCTGCTTGAAAGAGAACGGCTGCAAGTTCAACCTGCATGTTGCGGTTGTTATGCCCGACCACGTTCACATGATCTACTCGCCGCTGCGCCGGGAAGACGGCTGGAACTACAGCCTGCCTGAAATCATGAAGGCCGTTAAGGGATCGTCGGCGTGGCGGATCAATCATTTGCTCAGGCGCACAGGTCCCGTTTGGCAGGAGGAGTTCTTCGATCACGTGCTTCGATCGAATGAGAGCTTGATGGAGAAGGTGG
The DNA here is from genome assembly GCA_963842095.1 of uncultured Acidobacteriaceae bacterium. Lineage (GTDB taxonomy): Bacteria > Acidobacteriota > Terriglobia > Terriglobales > Acidobacteriaceae > Sulfotelmatobacter. The sequence goes on along the minus strand of CAWJEY010000013.1, from coordinate 614,428 downwards.
ATTACATTTGTGAGAATCCGGCGCGGGCTGGGCTGGTGAAGTGTGAGAGCGAATATCGCTGGCTGTGGAGAGGAGCGATTCCCGTCCGCTGAGATGCTGGAGGCTTGGCGGCCCTGCGGGCCTGACCGGGTCAGAGACCCGGTCCCACAACATTCTCCGCTGCCACCTTTGCGTACCAGCGTCCTGACTCCTTGATCATGCGCTGCTGGGTTTTGAAATCCACGTAGGTCAGGCCGAAGCGCTGGCTGAAACCCTCCGCCCACTCGAAGTTGTCGAGCAGGCTCCACGCATGATAGCCGCGGACGTCGGCGCCGTCGGCGATCGCACTGGCGAGCGCTTGCAGATACTGGCGGTGATACTGAATGCGGCGTAGGTCGTGAATCGCGCCGCTTGCGTCGGGGAGGTCGTTGTAGGCGCAACCGCTCTCGGTAATCTCGATCTGCGGACGGTTGAAGTCGCGGGTCATGCGCGTGACCACGTCATACAGCGCCTGCGGCCAGACTTCCCATCCGTTGTCGGTTTTCGGACCCTGCTGTCCGCTCGTCATCTTTACCGGGAACAGCCATTGCTGCGTGTGGGAGAGACGCTCCATCGCGCCGGGCGCCGAGGCGATGGTGCGGTAGTAGAGGTTGATGCCGACGAAATCGAGCGGTGCGCGCATTCTGTCGAGGTCACCGGACTTGATCCCCATGGCAGTTTCCGGAAAGAACGCCAGGGCCTCGGGATAACGTCCCTTGAGCGCGGGCTCCAGGAACCACAGGTTGGTGATGGCGTGACAGCGATCGGCGGCCAGCAGGTCCGGCTCGGAATTTGTGGCGGGCTCGCACGCCGACATGCTGAACGCGGTTCCCACACGTGCAGTAGAGCGCGTTGCCTTCAGCGCTCGAAAACCCGCGCCCTGCGCCAGGTTCACCGTGTGCGAGGCGCGCAGGAAGTCGATGAGGCTCTTGCGCCCGGGGGCGTGCGTGCCTTCGAGATAACCGACTTCGGTAAATGCGAAAGGTTCGTTGAACAGAATCCAGTCGGAAACGCGGTCACCCAGGGCGCGCGCCACGAGTTCCACGTAGTCAGCAAAGCGGGAAGCGGTGTCGCGATTGGGCCAGCCTCCGGCATCTTCCAGGGCCTGCGGCAGGTCCCAGTGGTAGAGCGTTACAAAGGGCCGGATTCGGGCTTCCAGCAAGGCATCGACGAGGCGGCTGTAGTAATCGACGCCTTTGGAATTTGCCGGGCCGGAACCCGCGGGCTGAATGCGCGGCCAGGCAATCGAAAAGCGGTAGCTGTTTAAATTCATCGCGCGCATGAGGGCGATGTCTTCGCGCCAGCGATGATAGGAATCGCACGCCACGTCGCCGGCGTCTCCATTTTTGATTTTGCCGGGAGTGTGGGCGAAGCGGTCCCAGATCGATTCGCCTTTGCCGTCGTCCTTCCACGCACCTTCGATCTGGTAAGCGGCCGTGGCGGCGCCCCAGAAGAAATTTCGGGGGAAGGCGATCTCGGAAGAGGTATCAAACTGCCGGGCGTGGGAACCGGCGAGGGACGCCGTGCCCGCCGCCTTCGATGACGTGCTGCAGCCCGAGAGCAAGCCGGCGGGCAGGGCGGCGGTCACGCCTGCGAGCAGGGCTGAGTGCGCAAATTCGCGGCGGGTCAGGCGCAAAGTAGAATGAGGCTCCTTCAAGATGATACGGGTGCGGCGTTCAATTGTGCTTGATGAGCTTCCCGGTCTTCTGTCCGGTCAGCGAGTTGTATAGCGTTTCCAGGAACACATCCTGATTGACGAAGTCTCCGGAATACTTTTTCCATGGATCGAGCAGCTTCGCCTGCTTCATCTGGTCGAGCGTCTTGCCTTCTTTCAGCGCATTCTGCACCGCGTCTCGCGTGTCCTTCAGCATGGTCTCATACGCTCGCACGTCGTCGAGGCTGGAGACAGCGCCGTGCCCGGGAATCACCTTCACATCAGGCGGCAGTTGCGAGATTACCTGGTGCACGGCGTCGATCATGCCGTTGATGCTGCCACCACTTTCCACGTCGATGAAGGGAAAGCCGTAGGTGACGAAGTCGTCGCCCATGTGGACGACATTCGACTTCGGGAAAAAGATGATGGAGTCGCCGTCGGTGTGGCCGGCGGGAAAATAGAGGGCTCGAATGTCTTCGCCGTTCAGGTGCACGGTGACGTCGTGGTCGAAGGTGATGATGGGCAGGGCCTCTTTCGGCGCGGGTTTGGCGTCAAAGTGCACTGAACCGCCGTTGCCCGCGCCGCCGCCGCTCTCCAGACGTTTGCGGACGTTGTCCTGCGCAATGATGGGCGCTTGCTTCTGGAAGTACGCGTTCCCGCCAGTGTGGTCGCCGTGATAGTGGGTGTTGATGATGAAACGTACCGGCTTGTCGGTGATGCCTTTCAGGGCGGCCTGAATCTTTTCGGCCAGAGGCGCGTACTGATCGTCGACAATCACAATGCCGTCATCGCCCACCGACGCGCCAATGTTCCCGCCCGCGCCTTCAAGCATGTAGACGTTGCCCGCCACTTTTGAGGCCTTCATCTGAACTTTGCTGAAGTCCTGTTCCTGAGCGGCGGCGAAACGGCTGGCAAAGAGACAGGCGGCAAAGAGAATCCGGAGCTTGCGCATGATCGTCCTCGACTGCATTTTGACCACGGGCAGACATTCTAAACCGGAATGGGGAAGCGTGCGCACTTAAGACTCGAGTCAGGCCCTGCTGGCCGGTTCGGCACGGCGATTGCAACTAACTCGCAGGTTTCCGCGGTGGAATGGCGGTTGCAGCGTTTCGAGCCTGCTAGGACGCGGGTGGGTTCCGTGAATGTCTGTTTACGAGGAGAACATCCGATGCGTGTACACGTCAACCAAGTCAATCCCAATGCCCAACTGGATGCGCTTTATGCCGCGGAGCGGGCCTTAGCCAAACGGCAAGCGGAGCGTACCAGAAAGAAGTTGCTGGAGTTCGCCTCGAAGCTATCGGGCGAGGCTGATTCCGGGGAAGCTTGCGTCGTAAAACTGGGAACGCGGGAACAATCGCAGGAGCCGCCAGAGCGGCGAGATCAGCCGGGCAGCGGGAAGAAGCAAAGAGGACGGGCTGATTCAACGGACAAGTCTATTTCGGACTGGGCGTAAACCGGCGTGGGAATGCTGCCGCGCTGCCAAAGGTGCACATGCGTCATTGGTGTACTCTATGGCCGGAGGCGAGCCGGTCTCTATGAGACCGGCTCATTGCCCTTCGTTTCGTTCACTTCAAGTCGGCCAAGTCTTCCTGCAGTTGGGCCACGTTGAAGCCGTTGGGGGCGACGGTTTTGCCGCCTTTCTGCTTGAGAAAGTCAGGGCTGAGAATGGCGTAGGCCTCATCGCAGTAGGCCGCCCAGAAGCCCCAGGTCATGGATTGCAATGCTCCCCAAGTGACGACGGTGAGGCTGCGGGAATCGTAAGCGACCACGGGAACGGCGTGTCCTCCCCAGGAACCGGGTGCGCCATCGCCGCCGGTGCCTTGCGGAGGAACGGACCAGATCTGCTTGTTGCTGGTCTGAGCCTGCGCTGTCTTGGGCAGGGCCAGGCCAATGTAGCAGCCGCCGAAGATCCAGACCGCATCCATCACATGGGTGTGGTTGGAGGGTTCGAGGGCGATGAAGGCTTCGATCTTGTGGCCGGCGATGCCTTGCTGCCGCCAGTAGTTGAGAACGTCAAGCTCCACGGCGCCGTTGTCGTTGGCTCCGGTCGCAGGATTGTAGCCGGTGATGGCGGAGTAGGCGTCTACGATCTCCGCGTCGGGTGGGGTAAACATTTGGGATTGGGCGTTGGCCGTCCAGTCCATCATCAGGTGGCCGGCAGCGGCACAGGTGCAATCGCCGAGCTGGTCATTATCCATCATACCCCAGGGGCCTTTGACCTTTTTTGCGAGGTTCATGGTGGCGGGCGGAGCGGGCAGGGCGGCCGTTGCGTAAGAAGCGAGCAGCAGAGTGCGCGGGTCGTGGCGTGCAGGGTGTTTGCCGAGTTTCAGCTTAAGGGGGTCGATTCTGGTTGGGTCAGACTTTACTGTGACGCTTCTTCTTGCGTCATTGGGATCAGTAACGAGCATCTTTATGGACATAGCTGCGGGTGTTCCTTTCTGGTTCGAACTAAAATCTGGCGCTAAGAGATCCGCGAGGATCCCGGTTCAAAATGAAATCAAGGCCCGATAACGGATGAGGGGAAGACTGCGCGGCAAATAGTAGAACGTCAGGGGAAAAGTTGCAACTGGAGTTCGGGCTTGGGTTAGGAAAGAACGGACACCGGCCGGAGGAGCGGTTAGACGGGAGTCAGCGCCAGTTGCGCAGCAACTTCTCCAGGATGCCGGCGGCGGCGCTGAGTTGGGCAAGCTCAGTGGCCGTCAGAGAATGGAGATGGGCCGCCAGGTAGTGGATGCGGCGCTGGCGCCCCTGCTGAAGGAGCCGCGTGCCTGTGGCTGTGGCGCGAATGTGCATGCGGCGTGCGTCGTGGGGATCGCGAGTGATTTGAACGAGGCGGCTGCGCTTGAGTCCGGCGACGACGCGGCTCATGGTGGGCGGCTTGACCTGTTCGGCGGTGGCGAGTTCGCCAAGCGTCTTGGGACCGGCAAAGACCAGCACGGAGAGCGCGGAAAGTTGCGCCGGGCCGACCCCGGAGGCCACATCCTGCAGGCGCACGCGGCGCAGCAGGTGGATGGCGGCGGAGTGAAGGCGGTCGGCGGCTAGGGTCTCGGGCCGGGGCGCGGCGGGTTCGACCTTTTCAGGCTTGACTTGTTCAGGCTTGACTTTCGCCATCGAATATAGTTAGCTATGCTAACTAATTCAGGCAGGGAGGTCAAGAACATGAGCGCCACCGCATTGGAAATTGGGATAACCCGCCTCGGCCAGATCGCCATCAATGCCAAAGACGTGGAACGGGCGGCCGCCTTCTACCAGGACAAGCTGGGGCTGAAGCTGCTTTTCAAGGCGCCGCCGGGGCTGGCATTTTTCGATTGTGGCGGAGTGCGGCTGATGCTGAGCGGGGCGGAGAAGCCGGAGTTCGATCATCCCAGCTCGGTCTGTATTTTGCCGTGCCCGATATTCAGGGGGCATACGGCAAGATGAAAGAAAGCGGAGTGCACTTCGAGGACGAGCCGCACCTGATCGCGAGAATGCCGGCGCACGATTTGTGGATGACGTTCTTTCGGGATTCCGAGGGGAACTTGCTGGCGTTGATGAGTGAAGTGGCGCGGTAGACGGCTGCGTGCGGTGGCGACGACCATCGGTGCGGCTGCCGGGTCCGATTTTCGATTGCCAATTGCTCGATTGGTGATTGAGAATTCTTGGGACGGGCAATGCCGTGAAGACGATCCCATGAAGACGATCCCATGAAAGCAGCGCCTGCACTTTCGGCGTCAGGATTCGGCAGCGCATGGCTGGCTTTGTGTGTGGCGTTCGCGCTGCACATTCTGGATGAAGCCTCCACCGGCTTTCTTGCCGTATACAACCCCACCGTGACGATCTTGCGTGAGCGCTGGAACTGGTTTCCCATGCCGCCGTTGCAGTTGCGCGATTTTCTGGAGCTTATGATCGTGGCTTGCGGGCTACTGTTTTGCCTGACCCCGGTGGCGGCGCGCGGGATGCGCGGATTGCGGCCGCTGGCCTGGGTCTACGCGCTCATCATGTTCTTGAATGGGCTCAGCCACACGCTGTTTTCGATTCTGGGGCACACGGTGGCTGCCGTGACGTTTCCGCGTCCCGCGCCTGGTTTCTATTCTTCACCGCTTTTGTTCGTGGCCTCGGTCTGGTTGATGGTGCGGCTGCGGCGCACGGCGCAAGTGGATTTTCAATTGCCGACGGGCGACTGAGCGTTCGAATCAACTAGCTGGCGATGGCGCTCCGGACGATACCACACCGACCCTGCTATCATCGTGGGCGGAGTTTGGTGAACGCCATGGAAGACATGGAAGATGACGAGGAACTTCCTTATATCTCAGGTTCAGGAGAAGGACTTATGGATGAAGGTTCAGCTACGCATGGGAGCGCGCGGCGCAACGAGGATATCGCGCTCGATCTGATGAAATTTGTCGCTATGACCACGGGATACGGGCGGACGACTTCGTCCGGTGTGGGATTTCAGGGCACAGGGTCGGCGTCGAAGCCCGAGGAGTACGCCACCCATTTGCTGGAGCTGTACGGCAAGTGCCGGGCAGCGGTGGAGGGGAAGAAGTAGCGAGTTAGTAGTACCTAGTACCAAGTTGCGAGTACCGAGTGACGCGTGGATGGAGTACAACAGACCATGTGATCCGGCGGCGATGTTTCTCGCGGTGGTGTTTATTGTCGTATCTGCCTTGAGTCCGCTGGCGCAGAAGGGGAAAGACTCGCTGCAGACGTTCACCGCGCCGGATGGCACATTTTCATTCCGCTATTCACGCGAACTTATCGATTGCCAACCCAAAGGGCAGGAAGCACAAGGCCCACCGAAGAACTGTGCGGCATATTTCCCCGTGTGCGGAGGCGAGACCTACGATCTCACGCGAATCGCATGCTTTGCATATCCCCGGAATAAATGGAGTGAAACCGGCGCTTTTGAGGCGGCAACTTTTTCGGTGGGCGTCGTCGGCAAGATTGCAACTGAGAAGGATTGTCTTGCGGTGCCGTCCGACCATGACTTTCATGCCAAGGGCGCCGCGACGTCGAAGTACGGTGTTTCATTCTCGGTTTTCGAGGCCGGCGAAGGAGCTATGAACCAATCGGGAAGCTGGCGTGTGTACCGCGCCTTCCACGGCGGAAAGTGCTACCAACTAGACTTCGACTCTGCGATGGCGAACCCACAGGTCTTCGACCCGCCGGCCAACCAGTTATCCAGCGAGGGTTGGAATGATATAAATCGCAAACTGGAAGAGCCGCGCATGTCATTCCGGTTCCTCAAGTAGGTTCTGTGTTTACACGCTGGCTTATCCTGCCCTTGTGTCGCCCAGTTCCCCAGGAAGGGATCTGGCGCAAACAAAGGAACCGCGGCCCGGGGGCCGCGGTTCTTGAGTCCGGAATAATCGCCTTAACGGCGGCCCTTCTTAGTTTTTTTCTTGGCTTTCTTGGCGGGCTTCTTGGCTACTTTCTTTTTTGCGGGCTTCTTCGCGGCTTTTTTCTTTGCCGGTTTCTTGGCCGCTTTTTTCTTGGCTGCCGGCTTTTTGGCTGGCGCTTTCTTTTTCGCTGGCGGCTTCTTGGGGCCTCCACCTGCCGGAGCTGGGGGTTTAGGTGCGGGAGGTGGCGGAGGCGGAGGTGGCGCCGGTTCACTCATTGCCGGTTCCGCGATGCCGGCTTCTTCTTCCTCCTCCTCTTCCTCTTCGAAATCTTCTTCGAGCGACTCGCTGTAGGCTCCGCTGTCGCCGAATTCTTCTTCGTCATCACGTCCGTAGAGTGTGGGGTTGTAAAAAGTCATTGCTCCTCCTGATCTTGTTTTGGCCGAGCTTGTTTTGGCCTCCTGGCGCAAGAGCGTCCGCGACAAGGTGCCGGGCACGGGAAATTAAAAGACCACCAGAAACGTATGTTGGAACGGCGCGCGATTATAGCACGACGTTTGGTGCAGGCTGCAAGGGCTGTTGTCACAGGAGCCTGCCTTATCCTGTTAACACACGACGCGGCGGAATGGAAGAAGATTCTGCGCGGCCGGGAGGGAACTTCCACCGGGGGTGGCGATCTGGCCAGAGCCGGCCGGGTAGAGGACGGGAAAAGGGAGGGGCCGGAGGGGCAAGCGGTTCATTTGAGGCTGAGAGTCTACTTGAGAGTCTTTACGAACGCGGCCACGGCCTTGGCGTCGTCGGCGGAAAGCCCAGCCACGGGTTTCTTGTGGGGTGGTTTCTTGGCGTCATCGCCTTTGGTGAGTACGTCGCTGATCTGATTTGCGGTGAGGGCTGTGCCGGCCAGCTTGGGGCCAATCTTGCCCTGTCCCTCAGGGCCGTGGCAGGCGGCGCACTTGGCTTTAAAGGTTGCGCCTCCATCTTGGGCGAATACCGGCAGGGCTAGAGATGCGGTTAGTAACGCTACGAGAAGCAGGATAAACAGATTGCGAGATTGCATGAGAAACTCCTTCGGCTGCTAGAGATTGGGGATAGCACGAAAGCTGAGGACGATTGTACGCCAGACGGGGTCTGGTGGGAAAGACGGCAGCAACGGAGTTTGTCCTCGCGGGTTGAGCTTATGGCCTTTAGTGCGCGGGCTCGACGATCAGGACCATCCCAGGGTGGAGGACGGCGACGTTGCCATTGTTGCGTTTGAGGGCGGCGACGGTGGTCTTGTAGGTGGTGGCGATCGAATACAGAGTTTCGCCGGTTTTTACGGTGTGGTGGAGAACGGCGGCTTGCCCCGAAGTGTCTTCGTCGGGGTTCGTTGCCGGCTTTTTAGCGGGAACTCTGGCAGTGGCCGCTTGGGTGGTCTTATGAGTATGGGTGGTCGACTTGGACGCGGTGGAGACCGTCTCGCTGCTGGGCGTAACCGGGAGGTGTAGGGCCAGCACTTTCCTTCCGCGCAGGCTATCGCCGTTGCGCAGGCCGTTCCAGCGGCGGACCATCTGGGCGGAGACGCCGAAGTTCTCGGCTACGGTTTCAACCGTGTCTCCGGCGTGGACTTTGTAGCGCGTAATCCGGCGGGCGTAGGTGGCATTATCGCTGAGCGGGTGCTTGCCGGCCACAACCGGGATGATCAGTTTGGCGCCAGCCTCGAGGTCTGTCCCGTCGAGCTGATTAGCCGCAGCGATCGACTTTGCCGTGACGCGATAGGAGCGAGCCAGAGAAGCCAGCGTATCTCCCGGCTGAACTTCGTGGTAGCGCCACCACAGCCGCATGTCGGTCGGAATCGAGGCGATGGCGGTCTGGTATTGATCCTTTGTTCCCACAGGCAAATGGAGTTCGAAGCTGCCTGCTTTGGGCGTGGTCATCCGCAGCAGGCTGGGATTCAGTTCCTGCAATTGGGCGGGAGTCGCATCCACACACTCCGCCACCAGCCGCAAGTCCACAGGATAGTTGATGGTTACTTTGTCGAAGGCCACCGGCTCGTCCATGGAAACGTCATCAAAACCGTATTGCGACAGATTCTTGCTGACGATGGTCATGGCCAGGATGATGGGGACGTAATTGCGAGTTTCCTTGGGGAGAACGTTGCGGCGGTAGAGTTCCCAGAAGTCGGCGTAGCCGGTGCGCTTAACGGCGGCCTGTACCGTACCTGGACCGGAGTTATAGGCGGCCATGGCGAGATACCAATCGCCGAACTGAGCATAGAGGTCTTTCAGGTGGTGGGCGGCGGCGCGAGTGGATTTCTCGGGGTCCTGGCGATCATCCACCCACATGCTGTGCTGCAGGCCGTAGCCCCGGGCGCGGCTGCCCATGAACTGCCAGATGCCGCGGGCGCCGACGCGGGAGACGGCTAAAGGATGAAATCCAGACTCGGCTTGGGCCAGATAGATCAAATCCTGCGGGACGCCTTCTTGCTTGAGAATCGAGGCCATCATGTCGTGGTAGCGGCCGGAGCGGGCGAAGGCGCGCTCGAAGGTACCGCGTCCACGATTGGAAAAGTAACTGATGTATCCCGCGACCTGGTCGGTCATCATCAGCGGCAGGTCGGAGTGGGTTGATTTGATCTCGGCCTGGGCCTTGGCCCTTACCTTGGCGTCGGTGGATAAAGTAATGTCGTTGGTTTCGTCGATGGGCGCGGGCTCGGACTTCTGCGCGTCGGAGTCGGATGCAAAGCCTAAGGCGCCCAGATCCAGGTGGTTGACGCCTTCCACGACGTGGTCGAATTCTTTTTCCAGCCGGTCGTCCGAGCGGATATCAAGGTTGCTTTCCAGTAAGGCGTTGAAGGCGCTGTCGAAATCCTGTTTGGCGGCTTCGGTCTGGCCTGCCTGGTAGGCGGCCAATCCGGCCTGATAATCCTTTTCCACCTTGGCGAGGAGATCAGCGACGGGGTCAGGCGCAGGCGCTGGGGTTGGGGCTGGAGGTTGTTGCTTCGTGCTTTCGGGTGCGGCTTCCGCCGGGGGCTGTTGTTGCTTCGGAGTGACCGCCTGTGGCGGGCCGGGCTGCGGTTGCTGCGGCGTCGGCGCTGCTGCCGGAGTGACCACCGTCAAAGCCGGAGCAGTTCTCGCGGGCAACAAGGAAGCTGGTCTTTGAGCCGTCTGGCAGGAAGATGCCAACAGAGCCATCAGGGCCAGGATCGCGATCCGGGTTTGGAGTTTTGCAACTCGCATAGTTCTCTATGAGATACGGATTGCTCTCCTGGTGTTGCAGCCCGGTGAATTCTATCAAAAATCGTATCCTGCGGTCGCGCTCGGGTCAACGCAGAAAGGGAACTGCGGTGGTTACCTTAGGCACCGGGCCGGATGGTTACCTCTTGCTGCTAGTCAGACGGCAGAACCGGGGAAACGTTTGAAAAGACGGTCGATCGAAATTCTCGGTTTTTTCGGGAGCCTCGTCAGACGCGCCAGTAGTCCGGACGCCAGGTCTGGATTGCCTTCTTGATGTCTGCCTGGGAGAGTTTTTCCGAGAGCGCCCGCTCTGTCAGTTTGGGCACTTCCGCGTCCGAGGCGAAGCGCAGTCCGACGAGCTGTGCTTCGGTTAATTCTGGAATGCGGGAGCGCAACGGTTCGGGCAAGAGCGAGGTCAGCCGCTGGCGCTCCTCCAGGCGAATCACGCGGTCCTGCAGGCGGTTGGCATAGAGGCGGATCTTCAGGACAGCGATCGCCGCTGCCACCGAGACGACGAAAACCAATCCCAAGTGCAGGCTGGGCCGCCAGATGAAGTGAACCGCCGTGGCGATTGGCAAGAGGGCAAAAATCGGCAGCGCGACGAAGTGAAATAGCGGGTCCCAACGCACATGGTTGGCGAAGGTCTGCGGTTTTCTTTCAGCCATAACGAAGTTCTCCCGGCGCGAACGTGCCAGTGTAGCAGAGAGCAGTTCTCAGTTCCCAGTTCTCAGTAAAATCACCCCCCCACTGTGCCCACGGGTTTTTCCGACGAAATTGTTGACAATCCGCGCCCGGTGAGACTTTCATCTTCTGAGAACTGAGAACTGAACTGAGACGGAATCCTTTGTTGGGGGAAAAGAATCCAAGGCAAGCATGAAAGCCATTCAGGTGAAACAAGCCGGCGGACCGGAAGCGATGGAATTATCGGAGTTGCCGGTGCCGCAGCCGAAGGCGAATGAGGCGGTGGTGAAATTGGCTGCCTCAGGCGTGAACTTTATCGATGTCTACTTCCGCGAGGGGCGCTACAAAGCGCCACTGCCCTTTGTTCTGGGGCAGGAGGGCGCGGGCGTAGTGACCGCGGTCGGGGCCGACGTAAAGTCCGTCAAGGTGGGAGATCATGTGGCCTGGACGGGGCTGCTGGGGTCGTATGCGGAATATGCCGCGGTGCCGGCGGACCGGCTTGTGCCGATTCCACAGGGCGTGAGCGATCAGCAGGCGGCGGCTGCCATGTTGCAGGGCATGACGGCGCATTACCTGTCGCACGATACCTATCCACTAAAACGCGGTGAGACGGCGTTAGTACACGCCGCAGCCGGCGGCGTTGGGCTGCTGCTTGTGCAGATGGCGCACAACATCGGGGCGCGGGTGATCGCCACGGTTTCTACTGAGGAGAAGGCGAAGCTGGCGCGCGGGGCGGGCGCGGACGAGGTAATACTCTACTCGCAGGCGGATTTCGAGACCGAGACCAAGCGCATCACCGGTGGCAAGGGCGTGGATGTGGTCTACGATTCGGTGGGCAAGACTACATTTGACAAGGGATTGAACATTTTGCGGCCGCGCGGAATGATGGTGCTGTTTGGCGGATCGAGCGGAGCGGTGCCTCCGTTTGATCTCGTGGCGTTGTCACAAAAGGGATCGCTCTACGTGACCCGGCCCACGCTGGGGCATTACATCGCCACGCGCGAGGAGTTGGTAGCAAGGGCGGGCGCGGTGTTTGCCATGATGGCGGCGGGAAAGCTCAAGTTGCGCATCGAGCACACCTATCCGCTGGCTGAGGTGCCACGGGCACATCGAGATTTGGAAGGACGGAAGACCACCGGGAAGTTGTTGCTGATTCCGTGAGTAGATCGGCCATAAACAGAGAGCAATAACTGGGCTTATTCTTCGCGGATCAAATCAAACGTAGACTCGGAAAGTCTAGGCTGTATCGGCTGGCGTCGCGGGTCATAAGCCTGTCCGCCTTCAGCAGGGCATGCGCCGCGATTACGAAGTCTGGCAGCAAGCGCTTTGGCGGGCTTCCGCCGGAACGGCGCCGGCGAGTGGCGTAGGCCGCAAAGCTTTCAGCCACTAGCATCCAGACATCCTCTTCAAGGGCGAAATCGATAGCGATGGCCGTTTCCGCAAGAGCTTTCCGCACCATCGGTACACTCAGTCCAGGGACTGCGGATAATTCGACGAAGACCGGCGCACATATCACAAGTGCTCCCTCTGCGCGAGCCTTCGACAACTGAGTGGCAATCGTGGCCGCCGAGGGTGCTCCCGACCAAACCGGCGATAGGATGTTGGTGTCGAGGGCCGTCCTCATTCGTAACCTTTATCGCTTCGCATATCGTCAATCCAAGCTTTGATTCCCTCTTCTCCGCCAGGGAACGGGCCTGTGATCCCAATGTACTTCTCGAATGGATTGGCTTCCGTACGGGCGGGTCGGATCACGGTGCGGTCTTCCTCCACCACAAACTCAACGCGGTCACCCGGTTCCAGGCCGAGGCGCTTACGAATCTCTTGCGGAACCGTAACCTGGCCTTTGCTGCTGATTGTGCTAAAGTGGCCCATCTTTACCCGTACTCCTTACTGTAAGGATACATATCTTTACCAATGGATGCAAGAGGATAGCCCTACCGCCTGCGCGAATATTGCCGCGCGTATTCCGGCACGGTCTGCCTTGGCAACAGCCGCGCATCATCAATCGCTTCCCCCCACTTCATCTCCAGCGGAATCACTCCTGCCCAAGTGGGAAACGAATAGTCTTCCTCATCGTCGACGACCGGACCTTGGCGAACCTTGGCGGAAAATTCCTCAATCGGCAGGCGCAGAACGGACGTCGCTTTCAGTTCGCGTTCGTTGGGCTGGCGGGAGTCAGCCCAGCGGCCGGGGATGATGTGTTCTGACAGCAGGCGCAAGGCCTCGAGTTTTTCCACTGGATCATCAACCAGTGTCGCCTTCCCCAAAACAACTACCGACCGGTAATTCATGGAGTGATTGAAGATGGAGCGGGCCAGCACGAGCCCCTCGAGCAGGGTGACGGTAACACAGACCGGGACGCCATCTTTCATTTGGCGCAACATGCGGCTGGCGGCGGAGCCGTGGATGTAGAGACTATCGTCTTTGCGTCCGTAGGACGTGGGAATCACGAAGGGCTGTCCGTCGGCGACGAAGCCAACGTGGCACAGGAAGCCTTCGTCGAGAATGCGATACGCGGTTTCACGATCATAGACGGCACGATCGGCTTCGCGGACCAGACGGGTCCGCGGCGTGGGCGTGTAGGGTTGGGACATTGGGGAACGAACTCCGGGCAAGCGCCAAGGATGGGTGAAAGGGAAGTGTAACACTGGAGAAATTGCGTAATTTGGTAATTTGTAATTGGGTAATTTGAAATCACGGTGTGTTCTTGAATTGCTCAATAACAAAATTACCGATTCCCCAATGGTTGGTATTTGTTCTCGCGATAGAACCGGCTGAAGACAATCGCGACGAGCAGCAGCGTGAGTGGCGTGAAGATGCTGGCCTCCGGGCCGACGCTGCCTCCGGTGAGCCAGCGCGGGCCGCTGAAGCTGGAGTTGAACAGATTCTGATAAGCCGGCAAGCCGCTGTCGGCCACGCCATAGAAGAAAGTTTGTCCCCAGTCCCATCCGGTGTGAAAGCCGACGACCCACCAGAGGTTGCCGGTGCGGCGGATGATCAGGCAGAACAACAGCCCGAAGCAGACCACCGAGAACAATCCAAACTTGGTCTCGCCGGGGTTGCCGGCGTGGGCCAGACCGAACAGCAGTGAGAGCAAAATCGCGGACGGCCAGAACCCCATGCCGGTGGTGAGAGTGAACTGAAGATAACCCCGGAAGGCGAATTCCTCCCCGAGACCCACGATCACGAAGGCCGCGGTCCAGGCAGCCGTGGCTGTGAGGATGGTTGTGCCGTGAATCGCAACGCCGGTGAGGTGAAATCCGTGGAAAGCGAAGATGGCAAGAAGGCTGGTGCTGATGGCGGGGAAACCGGCCAGCGTCCCGATCCAGAAATCCTCGCGGAATGCGACCCTTAGCGGCAAGCCGTATTGTTCCCACTTGCGGTGTTCGATCCGGCTCATAATCAGCGCGGCGAAGCCGGCGAAAAGAAGAAGCGGGCCGTCGCTCAGGATAGCGGCCGCAGGTGAAAGCGATGAAGCCATTTGGAAGTGAGACGAGGTGTGCAACAGAAAATGCCTCACCAACCAGACGACGAGGTTAACCGCAATTGCAAGACCGGCGAAAACCCCCAGAAAAATGAGCGCCCGCCATCCGGCGCGGATGCCATTGGGACCGCGGAAGACAGACTTGGGGGGCTGTGGTGGTGTGATTGCCTCCGGCGGGAGGACGATGCCTTGATCGGACATGCTATGAGTTTACGGAACAGCGCCCCGAAAAGTTTCATTCCACGACTCTGGATTCCGTGGATTACGGAATCCAGGCGTGGGCTGGTCGACTCCAGATGCTCACCAGTTAAACTTCATGGCGAACTGGAACTGCCGCGGATCGTAAGCGGCGGTGGCCTGGCCGGCGTTGCTGATGAGCTGGTTGACGGCGGCCACGTTGAAGCGGTTCGCAATGTTGAACGTATCGGCGATCAACTCCATGTTGTAGCGCTCGCCGAAGTAGATGCGTTTGGCGACGCGCATATCGTTGAAGACCGTCCAGGGTTGTATTCCGGCATTGCGGCCCAGGTTGCCATCGAGAGATTGGAGCGTGCCGTTGTAGAGAGCCGGGCAGGGTTCTTGAAAAACTCCGGTCGGAGAGGCTTTCGAGTTATAGACGGGATATCCCAGTGCGGTACAAGCGGTGTTGACGGTGGTGTTAGGACGGCCGGTGTCGGGAGAGAACTGAAAATTGTCTGGGGTCCCGGTAAGGATGTTGAAAGGCCGCCCGGACGAAAACTCGACGATAGGCGCAAAGGTCCAGTAGCTAAGGAACTTTCTGGCGAAGCTGTCCCCGCCCAGCTTTCCGGTCTGGTAGACACCGCTGAAGACGAAGCGGTGGCGCTGATCGAACAGCGAACTGGAGCGCTCCGCCGCGGGATTGTAGCTATCCTGCGGGGCCAACGGAGCCTGCAGATCGGTGGAATCGTCGATGGCGTGCGACCAGGTGTAAGACGCGAGGAATTCGTAGTGGCGGTTGAAGCGCTTGCGCAGGTTGGCGGTGAAACCGTGATATACGGAACTGCCGTTGGAGTAGTTGGCATCCATGTCGCTGAACGGGATGCAACCAGCGAGCGTAGCGTAATTGCAGGTGTTGGTGAGCCCGTCCTCCTGCAACACGAGAGGCAGAATGGTCGTAACGCAGGGAGCGGACAGCGGGTTCGACAAGTACGCGAGAGCAAGCGCGGGATTGACCGCCGAGGGCCGGAAGAAGGTGGTGAGCGCCGCGGAAACCCAGGGCTGCCCGGTGGGATTAACCCCACACGGAGCGGCACCTGCGCCCACACCCAGCGGTCCGCCTTGTGTGGCAAACGAGGTGGGATCGGTAAGCGCCGCGTTGTAGTTGTTCATGATCAGATCGCCGCGGGAAGTGTTGGCGTTGATCGGCCGGTTCAGGTGGCGTCCGCCGTTGAAGTTGTAAGCCAGGTTTAGAGCGAAGCCGCCGCCTAGGTCGCGTTCTATGCTGATGTTCGCCTGTTGCGCGTAGGCGTAGACAAAGTTCTTGGCCTGCGGGTAACCGAAAGGCAAGAACCCCATGGGGAAGAAAGTTGATGGATTCAAGAAGTTCTGGTTGACGAACAGGCCGGGATACTGCGGATCGGAAGCCTGCGCCGGAGTAAATGGCGCAGTATTAAACCGTTGTTCGCCCGGAATATAACCGGGAACCGTGGGCCCTAGGCAAGACGCGGTGGTGAGGGTGCCCTGAAAAGTATTGATCGCGTTCAGGCTGCCCGGGCCAGCGGGCGAGGACGTGCTGCACGGTGCCCCGGGACCAAACACCAACTGTCCGCTGGAAGAGCCATCGGAGGCATCGCCCAGGAAGTAGAGCGCCAGCAGCGGGTGGTCGTAGAAAATGCCGTACGAAGCGCGCACCACGGTTTTGCCGTCGCCCTTGGGGTCCCACGCTACGCCCAGCCGCGGCTGAAAGTTGTTGGTATCGGTATTGATGCCTTTTTGCAGACCAAGCTCGCTGTAGGCAGTTTTGGCCAATGAGTTAAGCGGGCTAAGCTGAGGCGGAAACTCCACGTCATAGCGCACGCCGTAGTTCAGCGTCACACTCGGGGTAACGCGCCACGAATCCTGCCAGAAGAGTCCCAGAGCCTTGTTCGTGAAAGTATCGTGGGGATTTCCATAGCCCTGCACAAGTTCGTTGGGGAAGCCTAGTCCGTACGTTTGCACTGGCGTGAAGTCAGGGAAAGTGGGGCAAAGTGTGCCGGGCAGTCCATTGGCCGTGCAAATGTTGCTGAAAAAGGTGGAGGCGGCGGTGGTGCCGAAGTCGTAGAGTCCACCGTAGTTCACGGTAAAGGTGGCGTCGAGCGGCAGATAGTTGAAGTCTCCACCAAACTTGGTGTTGTGGTGGCCGATCGTCCAGGAGAGATTGTCGGTGAACTGGTAGCGTTTCTCCACGCGCTGCACGTAAGAATACGGCTCGCGTCCGAAATAGCCGACGCCGGGAATATTTTCGGCTACGTCCGCGCCGGCAGGGGTCGCTGTGTTGTAAGAATAGTTGTTGCCCCTGCGCGCAAACTGGAAGCGGAATTCGTTGACCTTGTTGTTGCCAATGGTCCAGGTTTCCTGCAACACGCCTGACAGGTCACGATTGGTTTGGTCCGAAGTGCGGGAGTAGGCGTTCTGCCCAAAGACCTGATTCTCTCCGTTGACCTCGATGCCCGTGATGGTGCTGGGGCTGACGCTCATGTGGAGCGTCAACCGGTTGTTGTTGTTGATATTGTGATCGATGCGCAGCGAGTACAAGCTGGTGCCTTCAAAGACAGGGAAGTTGCCCCTCTGCGAATTGAGGGTCAGGAAATTTGCCGGCAACGAGTTGCACAGAAGATTTGGCGAGAAATTGCATGAAGTCGGAAACTGCGTGAGGGGGCTGGAACCGTTCGGGGGGACGGGAATAGCGGTGCCCGCAAGGGCGCCGAAAATCGCGGGGTAGGAGCCGTTCAACGCGATTCCAGACGAACCGCCGACAAATGTCGCATAGACGGCTGCTTCCTGGCCATAGCCGGCGGCGAGCGCCGGGCTGATGCCGGCAAGCGTGGCCTCGGCGGCGGGCAAGGTGCTCGCGAAGAAAGTCTGCTGGTCACTGGTCGCGTTTACACCCTGCTGAATGGTTCCGGGCGGAAGGCCGAAGGCGTTGGAAAGATCCACATTGTTGAGCAGACCGAAACAGGTTTGCCCGGCTAGGCAGTCCTGTCCAATGGAGGAAAACCCGGTCTCATGCCGCCGGGTAATTTCGTAAGAAAAGTAATAGAACGTCTTGTTCTTCTTGATGGCACCCCCGAAAGCTGCGCCTGCTTGCACGCGTGTGTAGGCAGGGTTCGGCACCGTACTGAACGGATTCACCGCCTGAAAATTCCGGTTGCGCAGGTAGCCAAAGACGTCGCCGTGAAATTCATTCGACCCTGAGCGCGTGATGATGTTGACCACGCCGCCGGCGGCGCGTCCATATTCGGCGCTGTAGTTGTTGGTGATGATCTGAAATTCCTGCACCGCCTCTTGTGACACGGTGGAGCGCACGCCGTTGGTCGAGTTGTCGGTGGCGTCGGCGCCATCCACGTTTACCAGATTGGAGCGGCCACGCTGGCCGCTCATGTTAAGGCCGGAGGTGGGCGCGGCGCCGGTGTTGGGGGCGTTGTCGCGCACCACCTGAGAATCGGTCAAGGTGAAGTTGATGTAGTTGCGTCCGTTGATGGGTAAATTGTCGATGCGGCGTTGCCCAATCGTGTCCGTAGTCGAGGTGCGGGAGGTTTCCACCAGGTCTCCCTGAGAATTAACCTCTACCACCTCTCTGCCGGTGGCGACCGCCAGCGCGACCGGAAGCTCCACCAGTCCGCCGACCGTCACGCTTACATCCTTAGCTTCGGCCTTGCCGAAGCCCGCCGCTTGCACGGTGACCGTGTAGGTGCCCGGCGGAAGCAAGCGAGCGCTGTAGCCGCCCTGGCCATCGCCGGTGGCGGTGCGCTCCACGCCTTTGGCCACATCGCCTACGGTGACCGTAGCGTTGACCACGAGATCGCCTTTGGGATCCTTCACGGTTACGTGGAGGTCGCCCGTGGCGGCACCACCTTGACTGAAGGCGAAGGAGGAAAGCAACAGAACCAGCAGTGAGACGGCGAAAGTTTTCAAGCTGCGGAGCTTCATGCTGATGTTGGGGATCTTCATTTTCCGGATCGGTGCGCTGCAGATCATAGAGTCTCCCTTGATTCCGCCAACTTGGAAGCGGCGGCAGAAACAACTCCAACGGCGGTGGCCCAGACTACGCACGAAATAGGCACAAAATTCCTAGGGTTGGCAGGTTCCCGCTGGTTTTTACACCATAACGGGTGGCGAAAACAAGGCAGGAATGAGCAGGGGTGGTGTGCAAGTTAACCTCACGAGAGAGCCGAGGCACGGCGACGCCGGGAAGAAAAATAGCAAAGACAGCGCCAGACTGTCAGTGACAGATGTCACACGCCTAGCGCAGCGCGGACAGTCGAACCGGTACGGCGGGATTCTGCAGCCGGCCCAACAGCATGGCCGCTCCGCTCAAGTGCTCGTAGCGGTCGACCACGCGAACGGCGGCGAAGCCGGAGTTCGGCCAGGCCAACGCCAGGTAAATCCGCGCCAGCGCCACGGTGGCGTTGCGGCGAAGCAGCAGCGCGTCATTCACCAGTTGATGGGCGGCTTCGGCAAAGCGCGGATCGCCGGCGGCGAGTGCGGTTTCGCCCACGCGCACCAGCACCGCGGCGTTGCTGGCCGCGACATGTACGTAGGCGGCCATAGCACGCAAGCGCTCACGGCGGACCGCGCGGAACTGGCCGGGCGGCAAGCGGCGTCGCAGATAGTCGTCCTCGGCGGGGTTGATCAGATTGCGGAAAGCTTCGACGTCGATAGGACGGATGGTGGCGGCCAAGCTGGCGTTCGTCTTGGCTTGCAGGCTTCGCGAAACGGCGACGCTCAAAATAGTGGCGAGCGCAAGGACGGCAGCGATGACGAGAACGATGGCCAGACTCATTGGTGTAGTAGACGCTCCAGTTCCTGGTTCCAGACCTCGAGGCTGTGCTCAGGCAGAGGAACCGCAGACGTAGTGACAACTTTCTGGGGGACGAGGAGGTAGTAAAACCAAATCAGGACGCATACGTGGTATGTGGCCATGTTCAGGAAATCAAGCAGGTTGCGAGAGTAGACAGACACGCCCACACTGGCCATCAGTGCCCAGGTCGCGAGGTGCACGCTCGAAGAAATGCCCAGCCCAAGCGTGATGCCGAACGATACCCGATCCCATGACAATTTGAAATACGCTGCGAACAGGAAGAGGAACAGCACCAGACCACACTCGATTATGAATGCGGTTTGCCCAAGAATATGCGTTCCCGAAATCAGCCGGAAAGTGCTATCGGACGGCGCTCGAGCCGCCATTACGGTCGCTACCATCACCAGTGCCACACCAACGCCCCGCACGAATAACCTGCTGGTTCGTGCGACGGACGGATACGATCCGAACAGACGCGCAAAAATCTCCGCGATCAAGACAAACTTTAGCAGTGCCTCAATCAGCAGGCAGATCCAATCAATCCGCCAGAAATTTTCTGCGCTGACGGAAGGCAGAACATCAGCTATATAAAGGGTTAGCTGCTCTATTGCGCTCAGCACGACAAAAACAAGGAAGACAGGAAACTGACGACCGAGCTTACGCCGCCAAATCAGAGGAGCGAGGACGAGCAGGAGAATATTCGGCGCTACCCAAAGGTAATGCCAGAGAAGTGAGTGCGCCCGCAGCATAGCCGTAGCTCGGCTACTATACAGCGACTAGCCGCAGGCGGCTATGACGATGCCAATCGTGTCCGTTTTTCGTAACGCTACGCAGAAATCAAGGTTTGCACATCGAGTTACCGCCACAATTGGTGCCATTGGCACCGCCATCGGCATGGGCCACGGTGGGTATCACTAAAGTGTTGAGAAGCATCAGGGCTGCAGCAACGACGAGTAGCGCACGTTTCACGGTTATTTTCTCCTTGTTTGGAAATACGAACCGTGATACTTTCATAGCTCCCCCACAGCTGGAAAGAGCACATTAGGGCCTTGGAGTGTTCGGAATTCGTAACAAGAATTCGTAACCCGATGACGCTGAAATCCGCCCTGCAGGATCTGCGAGAAACCACGCTGGCCGCCGTTTCCGGGCTGCTGGCGAAACTGGCGTACCTGGGCTCGCTGCGCCGCCGCGAGGGCGGTTACCTGCACTGGGGCATGGCGCTGGTGCATGGGGAGGAAGCGTCGGATCGCGCGCTGAAAGCGGCCCACACCGAGGTTTTGTCGAGCGTGCTGCGCACGCCGATTGCGGACCTGGTGGACGACTTGCACGAGTCGAGCCAGGACAGCGAAACAACGGCCGGAGCCTACGTGGAAGGCATGCGCGAACAGTTCAGCGAACTGCTCCCTTCACCGCAGGATGCGGCTTCCGCCCGCCATCTTAATTCAGTACTGGTTGCGCTTTCGAGCCTGGAGCAGAGCCAAAAGCGTGCCACTCCGTCAGCTTCATCGCGACCCCTACCACCTGGCCGATGATCTCGGCTTCCTGAGGATGGCGCAGCACTCGAACCGGAACCGGCGAGAGAGGGTGCGGCTGCAAGATCACGTCATCGCGGCGCATGCTGCACCAGCAGCAGGTGTGCCCGTCGCGGGTCTCCACAAAATAGATGGGGCGTTCGTACTCGGAGCGCCACAAACCTTCCACCACCTTATTCTTCTCTTCGTCGACCTGGATGAAACTGCCGGGGGGAAGGATCGGGTACATGGTGAAATCCTGATTTCCGATGTAGCCGTAGGTGAAATCGCTGTGGGCGAATTGGGCCAAATACGCCAGCGGTACCAGGCCCCACTGCTCTACCATGCGGCCCAGATTGGCGGTGCGTTGCTGGTCAAAGCCAGGATCCATGCGGACCGGCATCTGCACCGAGGATAGTCCGGAGAGAGCCTCGGAAACATGCGATCGTGGCGGAGAAATGAGGCTGAGATCCGCGGCCACATTGTTCATGTCAACGCCGTACCAGGCCAGCAATTCGCGCAGGTCGCGGCGGTAAATCACAGCCAATGTGTAGAGCCGGAAAATACTGGGCAAAACGCCTTTGGTCTCGATATCCGACAAACGGCTGGGAGGAATGGAGAATTCCTCGTTGCGATATTTTTCCGCCATGCGCGCGCTGGACATTTCAATGTCGCGCATGGTCAAGCCGAGTTTCTCGCGCAGGGTACGAAGGCTCTTACCGGCCGGGAGCATGACAGGCCTCCATAGAAGTGTTCGACATCATAGCAGGACGCGCCGTTTTGTGTCATGAATTGTGCAAGAATTTTGAGCGGGTGGAGCTTGTTACGAATTCAGAACAAGCCGTAACCCGCGTCCAGCTTGGGGATACTGTCATATTACGGCCGGAAGCCAGCCCCCGGTCGGCCCGCATCTCCGGTTCCAATCGGCTTGGTTTGTTCGGATTTCGTAACAAGCCACGTCAGAAATTGCAAAAACCCTCCTTTTGGCCTTGGACTTCCAGTCTGAAATCTGTCCGGTTTAACCGAGACTTTCCCCTTCCCCCATCCCACGCAAGCGCTCGCCGCCATGACATTTGTCACGCCAACCGCGTGATGAACGGCACTGGTGCCCAGCCCGCCATTCCGCGATGATGCTGGCACCGGGCAGATCAATTTACCCGGCAAGTCAAGCGACCGCAGAAAAAAGAAGGCTTCTATGATCGCAACCCTCGAAGAAACGCCGAGCCAGCAGCGGGCGACGTCGGGCACTGTAGTGGCCAGTCTGGAAGGTGCCAGCAAGAATTATGGAGATGTCCGCGCCCTGCGGAATGTGGATTTCACCGTGCGTGCGGGGCAAGTCGTCGCACTGCTTGGACCCAACGGCGCAGGAAAGACGACCGCCGTGAAACTTCTGCTGGGGCTGATTCAGCCCAACTCCGGCAAGACCCGCGTGTTCGGCGGAGATCCCACCAATCCCCAAAATCGCATGCGCACCGGCGCCATGCTGCAAGTTGGGCGCGTGCCGGAGACTCTGCGCGTGCGCGAGCACATCGATTTGTTCTCCAGCTATTACCGCAACCCAATGCCCCTTGAAGAGGTGCTGGCCACGGCGGGCCTGGAGAAATTGCGTGACCGCAAGTTCGGCGATCTTTCCGGTGGGCAGCGGCAACGAACCCTGTTTGCCCTGGCCATCTGTGGCGATCCCGATCTGTTATTTCTCGACGAACCCACCGTCGGACTGGATGTGGAAGCGCGGCGCGCGCTGTGGGAAGAAATCCGCAGGCTGGTGGATCAGGGAAAGACTGTTCTGCTGACCACGCATTATCTGGAGGAAGCCGACGCTCTTGCCGACCGCATTGCCGTAATCAATCAGGGCGAGATCATCGCCGAAGGCACGCCGGCGGAGATTAAAGCGCAAACCGGCGGCAAGCGCATCCGCTGCATCACTGCGCTGAGCCTGGCGAGCGTGCTGCAAATTCCCGGCGTCACGGACGCGCGGCGGGGCCGCGAGGCGGTGGAGATCCGCGCCCGCGAAGCCGAGCCTGTCGTGCGCGCCTTGCTGGCCCGCGACGCTTCGCTTTCGGGACTCGAGATTACAAGTGCCGGCTTGGAAGAAGCGTTCCTGGCTCTCACGCAGGACAACGGCGAAAACGGCAACCGTAAAAACTGACTCGCTTCTCTGTGCGATGCGCCAACGGAACCAAAAACTAGAGATTCAGAACAAAGACAAACGAGGGAACGATCATGAGCACTGCCGCAGCGGTTGTAAGCAACACCCAAATCGAGCGCACCACCAGCCACACCGTCACTATCTACTTGAAGGAAGCGAAGTACGAATTCCTGAAGAGCCTTCGCCTGCGCGTGTACACGGCGTCGGTGATCAGCTTCCCGTTGATGTTCTACGTGCTGTTCGGCCTGGTGTTGTACGGCAAGCAAGCGATTGGCGGCATGGGCATTCCGACCTACGCGATCGCGACCTACGGCACGTTCGGAGTGATGGGAGCTTCGCTGTTCGGAACCGCCTCAGGCCTGGCTTCCGACCGCGGCCTGGGATGGCTGCAAGTGAAGCGCGCCAGCCCCATGCCGCCGTTCGCCTACTTCGCGGCCAAGGTGCTTGTTGGCATGGGCTTCAGTGCCGTTGTAGTTGCGCTGCTCATGGTGTTCGGTTTCAGCTTCGGCGGCGTACGGATGCCGCTCGCTGAAACGGCCAAGCTGATCGGAACACTCGTAGCCGGATCTATTCCTTTTTCTGTCATGGGATTGGCCATCGGTTACTTCGTCGGCCCAAACTCGGCGCCTGCCGCCATCAACCTGATTTATTTGCCCATGTCGTTCTGCAGCGGCTTGTGGGTGCCTTACATGTTCCTGCCCAAGGTCGTGCGGCAGATCGCGCTGGCGCTGCCGCCCTATCATTTGTCGCAACTGGCGCTCGGAACCGTGGGCGCCGGATTCCACCAGTCAACCGCAGGCCACTGGGAAGTGCTGTTTGCCTTCACGCTGATTTGTCTCGGCGTGGCCCGCATCGGATTCCAGCGCGACCAGGGGAAGCTCTACGGCTAGGAAAGGTCGGATTAAAAGCACTTTCGTTTTGGGCGCGAATCGTGACCGGGAAAGTGGCAAGGACATCATGAGTACGGACGCTAAAAGAAACTACGGATCGACCATCGTCCTGATGATCCTGGGTGTGCTCGCGCTGTATGGTGGTGCACGCTGGCTCCTCGTGCTGATTCCTGTCGCGGTTGTTGTCTGGTACGCAGCCGCTGGGGAGACATTCAGTAGAAGACGCAACTGACCAAGAATGGACGATAATAGCGGAGAATATTCGAAGGAATCGGAATCCGGCTGGGCACGGAAATGGTAGTGAAGGCGCGATGAACTTATGAGGGTAATTCCCAAGGGCAGCGAATACACCTGGGCGCTGTACTCCGTCCTATATTTCGGTTTCTTCTTCATCGATCCCGTGCTGAGCCATGCCAGCGCGCTGGTGTGGAGCATCGATTTGCTGGCGACGGCCGTCTTTTTGGTCCTGTATTTCGGCCTCTTCTGGGTGAGCCGGAGGCAGGCCCTGCTGCACATCGCGGGCATGGTTTTGCTGGGAGTGGGCTTCGCCAAGTACAACGGGGGAGCAACCACTTTCTTTATCTTCGCCGCGGCTTCCAGTCCTTTCATTGTGGAGACCGAAGGCGATGCCATCAAGATTCTGTTGGCGGTGCAGGCTGCCGCGGGGCTAACCTGGTGGGCTTTCCACCTCAACGGTTGGTTCCTGCTGTTCGCGAATGCCCTCAGTCTGGTGATTGGCGCCAGTAACATTCATTTCGCACAGCGGAA
This sequence comes from uncultured Acidobacteriaceae bacterium, assembly GCA_963842095.1. Classification (GTDB taxonomy): domain Bacteria; phylum Acidobacteriota; class Terriglobia; order Terriglobales; family Acidobacteriaceae; genus Sulfotelmatobacter. Next base: position 589,723 of record CAWJEY010000013.1, on the reverse strand, counting down.
TCGGACGAACCGGAAGTTGTTCCGGGCCCACGAAGAAATAGAGCACCTCGCCAAAGTGGCCGAGCGCGAGCGCATCGCCCGCGACCTGCACGATGTTCTGGGGCACACGCTCTCGGTGATCATCCTAAAATCCGAACTCGCGGGAAAGTTGATGGACCGCGATCCCCAGCGTGCCGGCAACGAGATCCGCGAGGTCGAACAGATTTCCCGCCAGGCGTTGTCGGAAGTTCGCGACGCCATCCGCGGCTATCGCTCTCGGGGATTGGAAGCCGAACTTGCACAAGCCAAATCCACACTCGAGACCGCGGGCGTTGCCGTGAAGTTCGAGGCAGCCAGGGTTGCCTTGCCGGCGTTGCAGGAGGGCGTGTTGTCGATGGCGGTGCGGGAGGCCGTCACCAACGTAGTGCGCCATGCCCAGGCTCGCACTTGCACTTTGCGTCTGGAGCAGCGCAACGGTTCCTGCCACCTCGAGATCGAAGATGACGGCCGCGGCGGCTCCCCGGGTGAAGGCAACGGCTTGCGCGGCATGCGCGAACGCGTCGAGATGCTGGGTGGCACGCTTAGCCGCGACTCTCAAGCCGGAACCAGGCTCGCGATCACCGTGCCACTCAAGGAAGTAACGCCGAAATCCGAGGACTGTGCCAATTGATCCCCACCTCGAAAGAAGGCCGCAAAACAATTCGCGTCGTCATCGCCGAAGATCAGGGCATGGTGCTCGGCGCATTGGCCGCGCTGCTTGAGATCGAAGGGGATATTTCCGTCGTGGCCCAGGTACGCGATGGGAAACAGGCGCTGGAGGCTGTTCTCACGCACAAGCCCGACGTTCTGATCACCGACATCGAGATGCCGCTCATGACCGGACTCGATGCCGCCGCCGAACTCAAACGCCGCCGCACTGCCACGCGCGTCATAATCCTCACCACGTTCGCGCGCGCCGGATACTTGCGCCGCGCCATGGAGGCCGGGGCCCTGGGCTATCTGCTGAAGGATATGCGCGCCGAGGAACTCGCCGAGGCCGTGCGCCGCGTGCAGCAGGGATTGCGCGTCATCCATCCCGATCTGGCCACCGAAGCCTGGGGAGAAATGGATCCGCTCACCGAGCGCGAACGCCAGGTCCTACGCCTCGCCGGCGAAGGCATGCAGAGCGGAGACATCGCCGCCGAACTGAACCTGTCCGAAGGCACAGTGCGCAACTATCTCTCCGAAGCCATCAGCAAAATGGGCGCCAGCAACCGCGTCGAAGCCTCGCGCCTTGCTCGAACCAAAGGCTGGCTGTAAAGCAGCGGTTGCTCGCGATCACCAACCCGCTTGGCGCATCCGCTCAAGGATAATCGCACTGTAGTGATTCATGCGCTCGGGCCGTCGCTTCAGGGGCGCCGGCAGAATCGCGGCGAGCCGTGCCGCCTGTTGCCGGTCGATATTCCGGGCCGCGGTTCCGTCGTAGTAATGACACGCCGAGTCTGCACCATAAATACCAGGGCCCCATTCAACCACGTTGAGATAGATCTCCAGAATGCGCCGCTTGCCGAGGACAAATTCGGCCACCGGTACCAGCGTGAACTCCGCACCCTTGCGGAAGACCGAGCGGCCGGTTCCGAAAAATAGATTTTTTACAAGTTGCTGCGTTATGGTGGAAGCTCCGCGGGTGCGATCGCCTTCCAAATCGTCTTCCGCCGCGATTTGGATCTCGTGCCAATCGAATCCATGATGCTGATAGAAGCGCGCGTCCTCCGCGGCGATTACTGCGTGCTGGAGGTCGGGCGAGATTTGGCTGAGCGGAATGAATTTGTAGCGTTCGCGATACGGAGTGTGGTGAATCCAGGCCTGCAAGCGGCGCTGGATGTGTACCGCAGTTGTCGGTGGGCCGATCCACCGGGCGGCCACCAGGATCAGCGCGGCAAGCAACCAAACAAGTACCGCACCGATGACAAGCCATCGAACAAAGGATCGGAGAATACCCTTGCGATGCGGGGTCTTGGGGGGTGTGTCTGGCTTTTCAGTCACATTTCAGAATAATAGCCTAGGTCTAGCTCCCGACCTTACGGAGTCGCGCTGGGCCAAGCCGGCTAGGCACCCTGCAATCGCCTACTTTTCCCGCTGCACTCCGCTCTCTTCCTTCTGAGCAGTCTTCACTGCCCAGGCCATGCGCGGCGTATTGTGGGCGATCCCAACCTGCCCCTGCGCATTCAGCGCGATGATCCCGCCATGCCCGTTCAGCCGCTGCTTCAGATAATTCATTGCTTCCTGCGCCGCCCACTCCGGAAGATTTCCCGCCGACACGCGGTCCGCCGTCCACTTGGCCAGCACCAGCTTCATAATCGGCTCGCCCCAGCCAGTGGTCGAGACGGCCGCACTTAAATTGTCCGCATAGCAGCCGCACCCAATCAGTGATGAATCACCCAGCCGTCCCGGAGCCTTGTTCAAAGTCCCGCCAGTCGAAGTGGCAGCGGCAATGTTGCCCGCGCGATCCAGCGCGACCGCGCCTACGGTATCGTGCGAAATCTCCGGCGCGAACAACTCGTGCCCGTGCCCCGCTTCACTCTGCTGGTACTCGCGCAGCCGTTCCACCTCGCGCGCAATCACTAGCTCTTCATTCCTGCACAACTCCACGCCATGCTCCGCCGCAAAACTTTCTGCCCCCTCGCCAACAAAATACACATGTGGACTCTCACTCAAAATCTTCCGCGCCGCCCGCACCGGATTCCGCACCCGCTCCACGCACCCCACACCCCCCGCCCGCAGCGTAGCCCCGTCCATGATCAGCGCATCCATCTGCACCCGCCCATCGCGATTCAGAAAACTCCCCCGTCCCGCGTCGAACGTCTCGTCATCCTCCATCACCACGACCGCTTCCTCAATTGCATCCAGCGCCGCCCCGCCAGCCTGCAGCACCCGCCACCCTGCGCCCAGCGCATTTCGCACTCCACGCAGATGGGCTTCCACCATGTCATCCGGCATGGCCCACGCCCCACCATGAACTACGAGAACAGGATCAGTAGGCAATAGGTGTTCCTCTGCGGGTTGTTTTTGAAACCGAACGCACAGTCTAGCACCGGTGCTTTAAAATGCACGGGACTTGGGGAACGAAATCAGACGCAGAGCGGGCTGCCACTCTCTTGCCATTGACAACCTCGTGGTGATGCGTACACTCGCGCCCATATGAACGCTTCCCCACGAAGGAATGAAATGAATCTTCGGAATGCGTTGTCGATCATCGCAATTCACTTTTTATCGTTGATGGTGGCGGCGGCTCAGAGCGCCCAACCGGCTGCAGCCCCTGTACCCGATCATCTGCGGATCCTCTTCACCGGCTACTTATTGGGGTATTACCGCGCCCCCGATATACAGCTCAGCGATTTCCAGGAAAGCTGTCCGGAAGCTCCAGACCCGGGAAGTGCATCCAGGACCCTTCAAGACGAAATCACCAGCGAGAGGAAGAAGGCTGGTTCCACCATTGTGGTGGGAGCGGGCGACAATTTCGCCATCCAGCTATTCTCGCGCACTTATTCAGAGAGTCCGCACTCGCTATATCCCAAGCCCCGCAATTCCCAGGATCCCAGATGGAAGAGCACGCCACCATGGAAGACCGTTGGCGACAACGTGGGATGCTTTTTGTCGTTAGCGGGTTATGACGCCATTGTGCCCGGCAAGCACGATTTCTACTTCGGACCGGAGCGCCTGCGCCAGGTTGCCAAACGTCTGGCTGCGGTGCCCGAGCCCCGGAAAGATGGCGACCCGGGCCCGGTCCACATGCTGGCTGCAAATCTTGTGGTGGAAACGAGCTACATCGATGAGCCCACGAAGACTCCCGATTCCCTGAAGAGCCTGAAATTTAAGCAGGGCTTGCCCAATGGCTTGCACGCGGTAGAGATCTCCGACAATAAGCCGGTATTGCCTTTTCTGCGGAAGATCACAGTTGAGACACGGAACGATCAAGCCCCGCCGGCTTTGTTTTTGTGCAATGCTCCAATGGGGCACCCCGACGACATACAGTGCGATTCGCCCACCATGCTCCAGGGCCCTAGTCGTGAGCAAGGCAGTGAAGAGGACAAAGCACTCTGGCGCTACTCGCTCGGTTCCGAACGACCTGCATGCAGGCCAGAACTATGGCTTGTGTAATCATCCGCCAGCCGATATGCCGAACTGCGTTCGATTCAGAGTCGCGATTCCCTACTTCCAGGCATGCGCGACGCAGTCTTGCCAAAACGGCAAATTGGTTGCACAGCCGGACTACAATTCGCTCTACACGCCGGACGATTACGATTTGCCTTACGTCTTCAAGGAAAAGGAAAACGTCGTAATCTTTGGAGTTGCCGATCCCGATATCCACGCTCTTATCGGGCGCGATAGTCTTTCTTGGCAGAACACGAAAGGGAACCTGAAGACGCAAGTGGTGGCCCTGGACCCTCAGAAATCGCTGGAGCAGGCGTGGCAGCTATTCGAGGTTCTCCATCCGGATGCGAAGCCGCGCAAGGTTCTGCTGGCCCAGATGAGTCGCGCCAACGCGGAAGAATTGGCCGAGAATCTGGATTTTGATGTGGTCATCGCAGCGGCCAGGTCTTACGACCACGCCACTACGAATCGAGTTCTCACCCTCGATCCCAGGCCAAAAGAAGTGTCTGGCCCCGAGTACCGCTCAGTGGTGGTGATTCCCTGGGCGGGCACCAGAAGCGACCAGGACGATAAATATCAGGTGGGGCTTCAATACACGCAATTCAATCCGCTTCGCGAGCTTGATCTCACCGATTTCAACGCTCCTGCGCGCAGAAGAGAGCTTAGACTCTTCGGCGAGCGATCGGTGGCGAACTCCGAAACCTGGTGGCCGGAGAAGGACTTGAATGAGTTGGCAAGGAAGCGCCTGGGTTGGGACCCGCCAGCAGACAATGCCCTGATTGACTTCACGTTGCAACTTCTCCGCGAAAAGACTCATGCCGATGTCGCCCTTATGCAAAAGCGCGACTTCTATTTAGGCCCGTCTCACAATGCCTGGCTCAATAACGCGGATGCCGAGGGCATTGAAAGGGTGTTCTGGACGGGGGGCTTCCTGCACGTAGTCACGGTAAGCGGCGACACCCTGAAGAAGGTTCTGAAAGAGTCAGACTTTTTCGACCAGCAGGATATCCAAGCCACGCAAGAAAAGACGGAATTCAACCGTGGCCTGTACACCCATGGCATACGAAAAACCGAGGACGGGCTGTACGTGGTGGACGGTGATCTGTTCGACCCGAAACGGCTTTACTCCGTGGCCACCAGCAATCACATCATCGCCGGGGACACCGGCTATCCCGAACTGAACGATCCGCTATTGGGCAGGAAAAAGTTGCCCGCTCCACCGCAGGGCGAAGACCAGGAAGGGCGGCGCATCAGCGAAGTGGTTTGTGTTGCATTGGTCACGCCGGCCGAGGACTGCATTCAGCCGAAGGCGCCAAATTCCCCCAATCGCGATGGGAATTTACTGTTCGCGTCCTACGCAGGCGAGGCGCCGGAAACCAAACCGAGTCGCCTCATTTCAGACGGCACCTGGTTCGTCCATTTCCTGGATCGCCCTCGAATCGTGGAAAGCTCGCCTTTGACACCCCGGGAGACATTGGAAGAAGCAGCACAAAACCGGCCAACCTGGAGATTTTCTTTGCTGCAGGCTTCGTTCAGCTTCCAGGAATCCGCCAACAATATGTCCGAGAAAACTCGGGCCCTGCTCTTCACGGGTTTCTCGGCGCCCGGAATCTACGGAGCGAACGCTCATCAATGGCAGATCAGCAAACGCGCCGAGTTGGTCCACGGCGGCCAATGGCTGGACGAATACTTTCGCAATCAGTTGGATTACGCCTCTCAAGTCACCGAACAGATAGCCCCGGCTCTGCCCAGCATCTCTCGCACCAAGAACCGCGACCAGTTCGATGCCGGCTTGTTCCTTCATCCTTTCACTTTGTGCAAGACCCTTATTGCATGGCCCTGCCGGAACCAGCAAAAGGAGTATCCCAAGATTGGTTTTGTATTCGAGCCCTTCCGCCTGGACACACCGGTCGCGCACGAACAACTGATCATCGGGCCTAAATCGAACCAGGAGACGGTGAACATGGACCGGGCGCAAGGCCTGCTGGCGCGCACCGGACTCCGCATCGAAAACCCGAAAAGCCACCTCGAGGCCGGCTATGAGGCAGGATGGGAGCGAGGTTCGCTGGTCGCTTTTCTCTCCGGCAATACTTCCTGCCTGCCCCTGCCCGCGCAATCCCCCTACGGCTGTCTGACCACCCTTACGCCTCCCGTGCACATCGATCAGGTCCGCGAAACCCGCGAGCAACACGGTTTCTATGTCGACTACTCCTGGATCACACCCTTGCCTTTTCGCAACTGGCAGAACATCGCGCAGGCCCAGGGCGACTGGTATCCGTTTGGCCCCGCCAACGACAACAGCAGCGACACCCGCAAGCTTTACGACATCACCGAAAAGTTATCGATCCCAATCTTCTCCAGCCTAAGCTTCCAACCCGGCGCCGAGTATTTCCTCTACCGCAACAAGTTCGGAGTCTCCGCCCTAAAGCGCTGGACCCCCTCCGCCACCCTGACCTGGACGTTCGATTGGTATTCAGGGGGGAAGTTGGCGAAATCGGTGAGCTGGAACCCGAACCCGCTGCCCTTGGGGCAGGTAAAGTAATCTACGCCGCCTGACCCGCCTTGGCCGCGGTGTTCGGGGCGTCCTGGGTGCGGGTCAAAGTGTAGCGCATGCGGTGGATCACGGTCAGCGTCGACAGCACTGCGATCACCCACAGCACCGGCGCCATGCGATTGAAGAGTGCGCCGATGATCACCAGCACCAGCCGCTCCGGACGTTCCATGAAGCCCACGCGGCAGGAGCCAATCAGCGACTCGGCGCGCGCCCGCGTGTAGCTCACCATGATGGCGCTGACCATCACGAAGGCGGTGAGCACCACATAGAAGAAGCGGTCGCCGCGCGCATAGAAGACCAGCAGGCCAAGGAACTGCGAGGCGTCACTGTAGCGGTCGACTACCGAATCGAAGAATGCGCCGAAGCGCGTCACGCGATTCGTGGCCCGGGCGACTTGGCCATCGACCAGATCAAAAAAGCCCGAGGCGATGATCACCAGACCTGCGTAGAAAAACATGCGGCGCTGCGTCAGCGCTGTGGCAGAGCCGAACAGAATCGCGGCCCAGGTATTCACCACCAGCCCCATGAAGGTCAGCACGTTGGGATTGATGCGCGAGAGCGCCAGCCAGCGCACGATGGTATCGAGCAGCACACCGCAGGCGCGGCCGAACGCGCTCGTCCAACTGTGCCACGACATCAGGCGTCCGCCTTCTCGGGCTCAGCCTCGTCGTGAATGGTGGTCAGGGCAAGGATTTCCAGCTCGCGCTTGCCGTTGGGCGTGATCACGGTGGCCTCTTCGCCAACTTTTTTATTCAGCAGTGCGCGGCCAATGGGCGACGTGGTAGAAATTTTTCCCGCGCCTACGTCCGACTCTTCGCTGGTCACCAGCTTGTATTCGATCTCTTCATTCTTAAAGCTGTCGAAGACCTTCACGGTGGAACCCAGCCCCACTTTGTCCTTGGGGATGTTGTTCATGTTGGTCAGCGACAGGTCGGCGAGGCGCTTGCCGAGCTGGCGGAAGCGCGCCTTGACGAACTCCTGGCGCTGCTTGGCCATGTGATACTCGGCGTTCTCACTGAGGTCGCCGAGGGCTGCGGCCCGCTTGATCTCCTTGGGCAGCTCGTGGACCAGTTCGTGCTCGAGCGCGTCGACTTCTTCCTGCAGTTTCTTTCTGAGTTGATCAGTCATTTCGAACCGGGCATTTCTAATCAGGAGTGCGTGAGATGAACCCCTTGAGATTATAAACCTGTTGCGGGGCGAAAGAATCCTGTGGAGCGGCAAAGCCCTCTGGTCTCGGAACGCTGGAAAGTGGCTCCGGCCATGGAGATCGGCACAGGATAGGCGTAGGATTGAGCGCTAACAGGGCCGGAATCAACCCCTTGCTATGGCGGACGCGAAAAAAATGGTCGTGGTCAGCACCAGTTGGGACGATGGCGATCGCTCCGACCTGCGCGTGGCGGAGATGCTGGCGGGGCATGGGTTGGCGGGGACTTTTTATGTCCCCATTGAACCGTTCCGGGCGGGAAGGGAGCTTAGCGTTGAGGAAGTCAGAGAGTTGGCGGCGGGGTCGTTTGAGATTGGGGGGCATACCGTCTCTCACCGCAGCCTTACCGATCTCGCATACGAAGACCAAGAGCGCGAGGTTGTGGAGTGCAAGAGGATCCTGGAGGAGCGGTTAGGGTCCGAGGTACGGTCATTTTGTTATCCCAACGGACAACTGAACCAGGAGAGCGTGCGCTGCGTCCAGCAGGCTGGCTACCAGGGGGCCCGGACGACGCGAATGCTGCGATCGTCATTTGAATTCCCGCGGTTTGAGATGCCGACTACGTTGCAGGCCTATCCCCATCCGGCACAGGCTTACCTGCGCAATACGATCAAGGGCGCAAATCTGGGCGGGTTGGCGGGGTTTGCGCGGGAGGGCTGGCAGACGCGCAATTGGGTGGAACTGGGGAAAATGCTGTTTGATCAAGTTCTCGAAGATGGGGGATTTTGGCATCTCTATGGGCATTCGTGGGAACTGGAAGACCTTGACCTGTGGGGTCAGTTGGAAGAGCTGCTGCGCTATGTCGCCCACCGGCCGGACGTTCAGTATGTGACGAACGCGGGCGTTTATCAGATATTGGGCCGGGCAGTGCCTGCCGGGAGCCGCCTATGAAAATCGCTCTGGTGCATAACACCTATCAGCAGCCGGGAGGGGAAGACCGGGTTTTCGAGCAGGAACGGCGGATGCTGGAAGGGGCAGGCCACCGGGTGATTCCGTTTCTGCGCAGCAATTCTGCCGCGGATGCCTACACCGGCGTCCGGCGCTTGAACCTGGCCGCTGCGACCGTTTGGGGCAGGCGGTCTCGCAGTGAGTTCAAACGCTTGTTGGCGCGGGAAAAGCCCGATGTAGTGCATGTTCACAACACCTTCATGATGATCTCGCCGTCGATTTACTCGGCGTGCCGGGAGGCGGAGATTCCAGTGGTGCAGACTTTGCACAACTTCCGATTCCTCTGCCCGGCAGCCAACTTCTTTCGAGACGGAAAAGTCTGCGAGGAGTGCCTGGAGCACACGGTGTGGCGCGGTGTGCGTCACGGTTGTTACCGGAATTCACGCATGGCCACGGCGACCGTGGCGCTGATGCTGGAGTATCACCATCGCCGCAAGACCTGGACCGATACTGTGAGTTACTTCATAGCGCTCAGCGAATTTGCGAGGGGGCGATTCATTGCCGGAGGGCTTCCCGCCGAGCGCATCGTGGTGAAGCCGAATTTCGTCGATCCCGATCCCGGGCCGGGCCCCGAGGAAAGGGACTACGCCGTCTTTGTGGGCAGGTTCTCACCGGTCGAAAGAATGCTTACCGTGCTAAGCGCCTGGGAGCGTCTGGGGAACCGGATACCTCTTTTGATTATCGGCGGCGGGCCGGAACGCGCGGAAATTGAAGCGGAAGCCGCGCGGCGGAATCTGAGCGCGATACGATTTCTTGGGGTGCTTCCGAATCCGCAAACGATCGCTATCATCCAGGGCGCACGCTTTCTTGTGTTTCCCAGCGAATGGTATGAGAACTTTCCGGTTACTATCGCCGAAGCTTTTGCTTGCGAAACTCCGGTGATCTGCTCGGCGCTTGGATCCATGCAGGAAATTGTTACCGACGGACTGACCGGCCTGCACTTTACGCCCGGCGACCCAGTAAGTCTGGCCGAGAAGGTGGCGCAGGGCTGGGATAGTCCGTTGCGAATGCACGAAATGGGGGTGGCCGCGCGGCGTGAATATTTGACGCGGTACACGGCAGAGCAAAACTACTCGCAGCTTAGCGGAATTTACCAGGCGGCCGGCCGGGCTGGGGCCCCGGCGCGGAGCGTGACGGAACTGGTGCCAAGGCCTGCGAGCCTGCTTTATGGGATCGCTGAGGCCTCACGCGGGTGATGTGTCTTCATGGGAGATGGTGAGCCACGATGTTCGAGAACCTGCGGGCGGACCTGAACCGGGCCTTGCGGCAAGCCCGCCCCCCGGGTTGGCAGCCAACTCTGAAGCATCGATTGGAGGTGCTGTTCCGGCACGCCACCTGGCCGGTACTCGCGTACCGTTACTCCCGGGCGTGTCAGCGCGTTCGGATTCCGGTGGCTCGGCAATTGCTTCTCATCAGCGCCCTCCTATTCCGCAAGCTGGTTGAGTTGTTCACCTCGGTGCACATTGACGCCGGCGCGGACATTGGACCGGGTTTCGTGGTCCATTCGGTGTACGCGATCAATCTCGGACGAGTGAAGATCGGAAAAAACTTCACCATTGGCAGCGGCGTCATGATTGCGCACGCTTGCCGCGGCATCGGGGACAACGTTTACTTCGCCGCTGGAGCCAAGCTGGTTGGTGACGCCAGAATCGGCAACAACGTGGTGGTCGCCGCCAACAGCCTCGTGCTCACCGACGTCCGCGACAACCTGATGGTCATGGGGGTACCGGCTCGGATCAAGCTGCCGGGCGGGCGGCCGCTGCAGTTTTTCGCCGACCCGAAAACCTGACCAGGAACAGGCAAGACCAAGAGAGACGATAGTCGCCAACTGCCTCAGGCTGGAGGATCGGTGAGTCCAGCGAGGGGATTGGGGTCGTCGGGCTGGATGCGAACTACTACTCGCTTGTTCAGGAGGATTTTGATCCAGACGCGGAGGCCGATCATGAGCGCCATTCGAATGGGGTGGATCTTCCAGTAGGCGCGGTAGACGCGCGTTGAGGGCGGAAGCGATTTGAGAGAGCTTCATGGTCGATGGATGAGGCGCGAGTAAATCGTACACCAGAGCCAAAGTGGTCTATCGGGCTTGCCAACCATGTTTACTTTTCTATAACAGGGTACCCCCCCTCTCCCCCACCCCCCTCAATCTTTAGAATCATGGAGTTAGGCATGTTTTGGCCCGTAAAATCTAGATGTCAAAGAGCTTAGATACTAAAATCTTTGAAACAAAGGACTTAGGGTGCCCGACTGGGCTGGTTCCAGGTCGTTTTGACGCTACGATCAGTGTTTCAAAAAAAGTGGTATGACCGCAAGGTCAGATGTCACAAAGAGTCTGTGGAAAACCCGCATGCACGCTGCGCGACTTGCAGGCGAACGGGGTTGAGAATAGCGACAGTCCCGTTTGTCCCGTCCCGTCAAGGAGTTGGGACTCCGGCGCTTGCACAGAAGTAAGTTTGGGCCTTTTGCCAGGACTCGAAGGCCACGAGACGGCCTAACAGGCGGCCGGTGAGGTCGGCGGCGCGGAAGTGGATGCCGCCGTAGCGGCGCGACACTCCTGCTTCGTTGGCGGCGTCGGTGAACGTTTCCCATTCTAAAGTGACCGGACGCGCTGGCGTGACTCCCGGCTCGATCTTCGAGCTCCCTGCGGGAAGAGTGGCCGAGTTCCCGAAGTGGTCACTTCCGGTCCAGAGTTCGAGAATTCTGGCGGCGGCTGCGCTGTAGGCGCTGTGGCCGGAGACGTAGTCGGGGAACGGCGGCGTAGGGAAGGTTGCTGCTTGATAGGGAATCCACTGCGCGCCGTCCATTTCTATTGTGCTTTTTCCGGGACCGCCCCAGGAGCGGATGGTTTTGCCGCGGAACAGGAATGGAATGGCCGTTACCGGGCGGACTGAGTCGTAGGCACGCTTCGCGTCCCAGGCGGCGATGCCGGCGTCGAACATGGCGTTCGACAAGGCGAAGAACATTTTCACATCTTCATCGAGCGTGTTATGGTCGCGCTGGGACACGAACTGCGCGAACAGGGCCCAGTGGCCGGGCGGCTGCTCGGTGTTGGGGCCGTCGGACCAGTATTCGGCGATCATCTTTTGTTTGTCCGTTAGTCCGGCGCTGATGGCGACCAACTCTTCGGCTTGCTGTTGATATTCTTTGGAGCCGTAGGTGGCTGGGCCGAACAGGCGGGTCAGCCAGCGATATTCGTCGCCGCTGGTCAGGGCGAAGGGTGTGACGTAGCACCAGTGCGCGCCGACGAAGCGCTGCGACATCAAATCGCCGGTGGAACTGACGTAGGTGAGCGGCTGCCAGTGGTTGGGATCGGTGGGCGGCGCTCGTGACGGGATGGGGCTGGGAGTGTTTACGGGGGCGTAGCCGGTCCAGTCGGCGTATTGGCCCTGGGCGAGATCGCCTAGCTGGTTCGACTTGTCGTGATGGCGGAATTCAAGAACGGCGGCGCAGGCGACGTTGCCGATGCCGGTGGGCATCTCGATGTCGGTGGAATCGTCGCTGGGGTCGTAGCCGAGTTGCTTCATCAGCGGGATATAAACCGAATTGGTGTCGACGGGCAGCACGTCAACCAGCGCGCGGTAGGCGGCGTAGCTAGTGGCTTGCTCTTTGTTGGCTAGGATTCGTTCAGATGCCGGACGACGCAATGCGCCGCCAAGTTGGGTGCCGACGGCGTGGACGATAAATTTTGTCTCAGGTGGGGTTTCCTCTTCTGGATAAACTCGCGCGTCAGGCTCTTGCTCCTTCAGCATTTCTTTCCAGTATCGCTGCCGAGACCTGACGAACTGGCGCTCATTCACGTGATTTTTCCCGACCCCCTTAAGGCCTCTTGCGTTCGATCATGCTCTTAGAGGATGCCCGCAATGCCCCTCTTGGAAGTCGATCTTTCCATTGCGCTCAGCATCCGCCAGAGTCTCGTACACTTTGTAAATGTCAGCTTCGGGGAGAACGTCCACTCCAACTAATGTGTCTGTCGCTGGCTCGATGTCGCAATGCATTTGCTGAAGCTTCCCAACGAGAGACACAACATCAGGAGCCGTGCGCCCGCCGTTCGCGTAAATTCGGTACGTGCTGTGGCCGCTGTGTCGGACGACTTTCTTGAACACAAGGGCTCCCTCCTCCGGTTCTGCCTCCACGATGTCTTCGCAGCTGACCCCTTTCGCATAGAAGGGCACGTTCTTAATTTTGTATGTGCCATTACCCTGCGGCTCGGCCCAGACCGACTCGGTAGCAGCACCAGCTAGATTGTCCGTCGGCAAAGGTATTGTGATTTTGACCATGTTCTCTTCCATGCTTGAGCCTCAGTTCCCATCCGGTTTTTTCGGATTCTTTGGTGCATTGCCCGTGCCCTTACTCTTGTTGCAGTACTCGCACGTCACGTTTGCATTGTTCAAACTGTTGTTGCCGTTATTCGCCTTCGCTTGCGCGTGGTCGATGTTGGTCTTGTTCTCGGTGCCCGCCCCCGTCTTTTCACCACAGAAGACGCACTTGGCTTCTCCACCGTTGGCTGTCTTGTTCTCCTGTACCGCCTGTTCTTTTGTCTTGCCTGAGAAGTCCTTGCCAGCGCCAGGGCCTCCACTCTCTCCTTCCTTGGGGGCCATTGCGCTTTTGAATAGATTCCCGAAGCCAGTTGCAGCAGTACCTCCACCGTGCAGCATTAGCCCAGCGCCCGCAACATTCGCAGGCACTCCGACGACGGCTCCAACACCGGTGGCGTCAAGCGCAACGCCGCCGACTTCAACGCCACCACCAAACAGAGCCTCACCCGCCCCTTGCGCAGTGGCTGCAAAGTCTCCAACCGCCGCTCCGATTTTGCCTGAGGCCGTGGTTTGGTCGACGCGGCCAGCCCCTAAGAGATTGTCGCTTCCGTAGGCATTCGCAACACCGCCAAGGAAGTTCAAAAGATCGTCACAGCAGTGGCCGTCCGGGTCGCGGGTCGTGGTGGGGTTGTTCTTGACGTAGCTGTACAGATTGAGCGACTGCGGGTTGCCAAAGTCGGCGTACGGAACATCAATCGGCGTGGTCGCCCAATCGGGCGTCATGAACCTGCCGAGGCTGCTGCCGTAGTACCTGGCCCCGAACTCATCCAAACCCGATTCACTATCCCGTTCTTTGCCGGTACAACGTGACCTGACGCGAGTTTCCCAGCTCAGCCCACGCAACTCTAACGCGCTTGTGGAGTTAGACCACGCGATGCCCTGATGCAGTGCAGGATTTTGGGGCGAGACCCCCTGATGCGGTTTTTCGACATTGAACGTGCAAGCGGCTGATGCGGGATCGGCGCACCACATCGGGAACGGAGAGAGGATTTCTTCTTTAGCCGCTTCGATCATGGACAGCAACATTCTAGGCCAGCAAGCGAGGGAACGCAGCTATATTCGGCCCTGGTGTAGCTTGTCTCTTCCGGTAACCTGATCGCAGGCGCTCAGCAGTTTCTTCAGATCGCGGTCCAGTTCGGAGCGAAGCGTTTCCTCATCGTCGTTGCGATCTCTCTTTGCAGCGAACATCCGTTCGAGTGTGTTCTGAAGCTGTAGGATGGCCCGACGCACATTGTCATAGCGTGCGAAGCGGCCAGGGGCCTGCCGATATTCCTCCAGCCGTGGCCCAACGATGGTTCGATCAAGGCTGCGGTGACTGGCTAATTCCTCGACAAGCTGGCCGGCGAGTTCTTCAAGGGCAAGGAACCGCTCAAGCTCTTTGGACCATAAGAGTTGCCTGCGCTCTTTGAGGAGAGTCAGCCGTGTGCCCACGAGGATTGTGAGCAGCGAACCAACAAGTGCGAGTAGTGAGGCTATCAGCGTGACGATCTGCGGTGTCACGATATCGAGTATAACCGCGACGCGGCTACGTTTCTTCGTGGTCCTCGTCAGGATCACGATCAAGCGCCGTGAGCAGTTCCGTAATCTCTGCATGGGTAGGTTGCGGCGGCGGCGGCGCGTTGTCCTTCTCGATGAACGCCGTGGGATGAGTGGCCGCGTACACCTGTTGCAGCGCGCGGATCGATACGTGCGTGTAAATCTGTGTGGTCTTGATGTCCTCGTGGCCGAGGATTTGCTGGATGTAGCGGATGTCGGCTCCGTTCTCGTGCATGTGCGTCGCCATGCAGTGGCGCAAGAGATGGCACGCTCCCACCTTGCCGATCTTCGCGGCCACGATGTGAACGCGCACCGTCCACGTCAGATGATCGCGGCTGAACGGTTCGCCCTCGGCGGTCAGGAACACCGTGAGGTCATCGGGTTCGAGTGCGAACTGGGGCCGCGCTTCGCGAATGTATTTCTGAAGCCACGCGATCGCGCGCTCGCCGATCGGCACGTAGCGGTCTTTTTTGCCTTTGCCCTGGCGCACCACGATCAGCCCACGGTCTAGCTGAAGATCGAAGAGTTTCAGGTTGATGATCTCCAGCCTGCGGAGTCCAGTTGCATAGATCACTTCCAGGATGGCTCGATCACGTAGGCCCAGCGGATCGGCGAGATTCGGTTGCAACATCACCTGCTCGATCTCCGGCACGGAGAGGATGTTCTTGGGCAACGTGCGGCCCAGACGCGGCAGATCGATCTCCGATGCCGGGTTGTGCAGGATGTGATTCTGCCGCGTCATCCAGCGAAACCACACGCGCAAGGGCACCAGCCGCGCGTGCTGGCTGCGGAACGTCAGCGGCTCGCCGTTCTTTTTGCGGTAGAAGAACAAGTACCGCTGATAGCGTTCGAGCACGGGCCGCGTCACCTCGATGGGTTCCCGCAAGCCGTGCTCATAGGCCCACTGGATAAAGAAGCCGATGTGAACCAGACGATTTTTCACCGTGTGCTCGGAGTAGCCGCGCACTCGGAGAGAGTTCAAGTGCTCCTGCATGAGGGTTTCGAGCGGCGTCTGCGGCTCCGGGTCTGGTTTGCGTTTTCGAGTGATGCGGGCCATCACTTCACCGCCGCGCGTGCATGACCATTCGCGCCGTTGCTCTTGCCTGCAACTACGATGGCATCAGGAAGGTTTTCCTGGGCCTCGGCGTTCCTTGATATGTGTTTCCCGCTTTTTTCGGAAAAACCGTTCCCCGTCCGCGTCAACACTGGCGGTTTCGCACCGTAACCACCCCGTGCCACCCCCGTGACCTGGCCGTGATTCGACGGTGTCACCCCCGCCTCTAAGTGTGACACCCCCTCCGCAAAGCGTGACCGGTTCGCACCGTAACTCAACCCTGGCAGCACGGGTCTGCCGCGCTCGTCCATCTCGAAGTTGAGCGCATAGACGAAGCTCTGCCCCGGCGCGCCGCGATGCAGGGCGAGATATTCCAGGTCCTCCAGCCGCGAGAGATGTTTCTTCAGCTGCGAGTCTCCCCATCCGGTGAAGCGCCGCACCGTGGCGCGCGTGAAACGGTAATCCAGCCGTTCGATTTCGAGACGCGCGCATTCCTCGGTCACCATTTTGTCGATCAGCAAGAGCAAGCGCCGCGTCTGCGGCTGCACGTCATCGAGCGAGCGCACCAGCACGTGATTGGTTAGCTCCCATGCGAGTTTCACATCGGCTTCGGTGGCCTCGATGTATTCCAGTGTCTCGCCGCCTTCGGTGCTGGTTTTGATCTCGCGCTGGTGCTGGTGCAAGAGAGTGACGGCCTGGATCAGCGTTAAGAACTTCATGTGATCGCGCCGCGTCCTGGTCATCGCGTCGGGGAAGCTGTGATCTTTCAGGTGCTCGATCACCACCTGGATCGGGCGCAAGAGGCGCTGCACGCTGCGATGCAGCCGGATGATTTTGTTTTGCCGCATCCGCGCTTTCAGTCCTTCGAGCGTCTGCGCTTCGCGCTGCTTCTGGTGGATAGCGCGCGTCTGCTCCCGGTCCGTCATTCACCGTGAGCACGATGCAGCGATTCACCAACTCCTCGTCAACGTCGTGCGCCGTCGTGGTGAGGAAGATCATCACCGGGCCTTCGACTTCGTAATCGTGCGTCACCAGTTTGCCGCTCACCGGGTCTTTGCCGGTTGACGCGATCTTGATCCGGCCTTCCGACTGCAACAGTTTCAGCGGATAGCTGGCGGCTTCCGCGCCCTGCTGCTCTGCGATAGCGAGGATTTTGTGCTTGAGATTTTTCTGGCCCATGTAGAAGAGCGCCTGCCCGGTCATCGCCGTGTAGCTCTCGCGCTGTTCTTCCGGCATAAAGTCGAGCACCGCTTCCATCAACGAACTCTTGCCCGCAGAGGACGAGGACTGCACCACGATGGCCAGCGGCTTCGGCAACAGACGCGACACGGCGGCGAGATAGCTTACTTTCTTGTTCGTCTCTTCACCCACTGCGCCGCATCTCTCGAAGTCGGTAAGCACTCGATCCAGCAGGCGCGGATCGCGCAGCAGTTCCATTGCGGCTGATTCTTCCTCTGCCGTCATGAGGGATTCTTCTTCGGTCGGCGCAAGCGTTTTTCTGATCTGCTCACGCTGCAAGTCGGCAAGCACGTTCCACAACTGGCCCACTTCACGATGGATCGTCTCTTCCTTGGTTGCCAGTTCGTACGCTGCCTGCTTGATGAACGCCGCGCGCCGCAGGAAGCTCTCCATGTCCAGCGTGTCGCCGTGATAGCAGTATTCGCCGCGCACGTTGCGGCCTGACACCTTCACGTTGACGTGCATCTTGCCCCGAGTCGTGCATTTCTCTAAGCCCAGCACGCGATACGTGCGCGCGCCGATGGTGACTACGATCTCGCTCTGTTCGACCTCCACCTGCGGCTCGGCGGGCGCTGCCAGCGGCATTGGTTTCGGCGCGTTTCTTCGCGCTGCACAGGTTCGGGATTGGCAGCTAATGAAAGAACACTCTCTCCCGGAGTCGAGGGAGTTGGAGTTTCGATTGCTATTTTTTCTTTAGCTGCGGGTTCTGGTCTTCTCTCTGGCGGCGGCACTGCTGCGGATGGTGTGGACGGCTCCTCTTTTTTCATCGGCTCTGGTTTTGGTTCCTCCTGTGATGCCGGCGGCGGCTTCATCACCGCTGTGCTTGGCCGTTTGCCCTTGCCCAGCCACGCCGCACTGTTCAACAACACGCCCAGGGCCTTCGCTGCGGGCTGCGTCATCGAGGCGTATTGGTTTGCGTCCTGGCCTTTTGGAAACTGCACCCGGAAACACTCGATGCCCATCCCGATCAGTTCTTCCGCGTGTTTCGCGGCGACTTTCTCTCCCGCCTCGTCGCGGTCGTAGGCGATGTACACGCGCCTGGTGCCGTGCTTTTGAAACGCCTCCCGGTGATACTCGTTGAAACCATTCACGCCGTAGCTGGTCGTCACGTTGCGATAGCCCGCGCACCAGAACGTCAGCGCGTCGATCAGCGCTTCGCAGAGGATGATGTCTTTCGACGCGATCAGCGCCTCTTCGTTCCACACCCCGCGCCGTGGACCTGGCAGGTACAAGTGATATTCAGTTCCGGGCCGCAGATGGTCGCGGATTTTTCGTCCGTACATCTGCACCACGTCGCCGTTGAGATTGAGGATCGGAATCACCAGCGATCCCACGAAGTGCTCGTGCCCGCTCTCACGGAAGATACCCAACTCCTCCAGGCGCCCGCGCTGGCGTGCACCTTCGACGCGGTTCTTGTCCGGCAGATGGTAGTTGAGCGAGCGATTGGAAAAGCCCAGCCGGAAGTGCTCCACCATCTCCGCTGATTTCAGGCCGCGCTTGATGAGATACTGCTGCGGCTCCGGCGACTGCTTCAGCATTCGGTGGTAGTAGTCCACCACGATGTTCAGCAGTTTTTGATCGTCCACGTTCATCTGGAACAACGCCGGGAGCTTTGGCACGGTCGAGATTCTGGGCGGCGGTTCGGCTGTGCTGGCGGCGGAGGGAAGATAGTTCCGCTT
Source organism: uncultured Acidobacteriaceae bacterium (assembly GCA_963842095.1). Classification (GTDB taxonomy): domain Bacteria; phylum Acidobacteriota; class Terriglobia; order Terriglobales; family Acidobacteriaceae; genus Sulfotelmatobacter. Next base: position 571,083 of record CAWJEY010000013.1, on the reverse strand, counting down.
CAGCAGTTCCACGGCGTGCGTAAAGCTGATGCCCTCGGCCTGCCTCACCCACTCGATCACGTCGCCGCCTTCGCCGCATGCGCCTTTGCAGTGCCAGACGTTTTTGACGGGATCGATGTTGAGGCTGGGATTTCGATCTTGGTGGAAGGGGCACAGTCCGATCAGTTCCTTGCCGCTGCGCCGTAGCTTGATGCCCCGCGCTTCCGCGAGACGCTGGATTGAGATTTCCCGCTTGATGCGCTCCTTCAGGTCCGGGGGAACGTAGGGCATCGGCTCTCGGCTCCTTCCTCCTCGTTTTTCCGGGTCTTTTTGAAAAACCCTGTCAAGCACTTTTTTCGCTTGATCTAGTGTGCTTAAAATTATAAGTATTAGCTATGGAAGTCAACAGCGATTTTCTCCTGCCTTTTACACTCGGCTCCGTTATGGCTCGTGGAAACGGAGATTCAACCAAAGCATGGCACCGCGCCCTCGGTCGTCGCTTGGCGCAACTCCGCAAACAGCGCGGACTCAGCCAGGAAGAACTGGCACGCCGAGTTGGGGCGATTCAGGTTGTGATCTCCGGTTATGAGAACGGCAAGCTGAGGCTTTTTGCCGAAACAGCAGTTCGCTTTGCGCGGGCGCTCGATATTTCCGTGGAAGAGTTGCTTCAGGTTTCTAAGCCGGTAGCTGTCGAACCTGCACACCGGCCCAGCCGCAGACTCCTACGCCGCATGGAGAAGATCGAGCGCTTGCCACGGCGGAAGCAAATGGCCCTGCTCACCACCATCGACGCCTTCCTGCAGAACACCCCCGGTAGAGCATCCTGATCAGATCGCCCCGCCGTTCATTGCCGGACCGGACAACGACCGGACAGACACCGAACAAAGCCCGGACGCTCACCGGACGCCGCGTGCTTTTTGGCTGTGTGCTTTTCGTTGCGCCGAAGGCGCAAGGGATGGTGTCTTAGCTCATCCTGCCTTTCGCGCTGCGCCCCGGCTCCCATTTTCCTCTCACATTTTTTCGATGGCTGGAAGCAAACAGAGCGGAGAGGGAGCCGTGTCAAGGGCGCGCGTCTTTTGCGCGTTCATCGGAGTGAAGCGCAGACCCTTGACGCGGCTCCCGCGCTCGGTACACTCTCCAGCGAAAAAATGGGATCACCGCTTCCCGCCGCTGGGTTTTTCTCGCTGCGGTTTCTCGCTCGCCGGCTGTTGCAACTTGGCGGCGAGCTGGTGTTTCACTTCGCTGATTTGGTCCAGCATTTTGTCGAACGCTTCCGGGGCCAGCTTCTCGCCTGCCGCCAGGGGCCGCAACACGTTTACCAGCAGCAAGCGCACCCCTACAATCTCGGCCAGCGCCGGATCGTGCCTCGCTGCATCGCTGGCCGACCCTCCCCGCAGGATCACCTCGCGGCACCACTCGCCCAGCGTCCGACCGTCGGCCTGCGCCGCCGTTTCCAGTTGTGCGTACTCTTCCTCGCTGACTTTGAAACCGATGGATTTCGTGCGCAGCGGCGGCTTCACCATGTCCCGGCCTTCCTCTCTCCCCATCTCAGCCGAGACTAGCAGCCGCGCTTAAGAATCAACAAGTTCGCCTGCGCTAACTTCAGGTTGCTGTACAGCACCCTGATCGGCGGGATTTTTCCTTAGCTGCCCTCGTTTCAACAGGTTCGCGCACGTTAACCGGAAGTTGCTCTGCAGCACCCATTCGGGGGTGACGTGTCTCCCCTACACCCCGTGCGCAGCACGGCTAAAAACCCTCAACCCGCAACCGCACTCCGGGAGCGCGAAAAAGCCAGCCCTCGCCGTGCCGGAATCGCCACACTGCATGGTCCAGATCGGCGGCGGAATCGGGATCGCAAAGCGCGGCTAATCGGACCTGGATCACGGCGCGGATCGGCGGATCGTTATCCCCGCGAATCGGGAACGCAACGCGCTCCAGATCGGCGTGGCCTCATGCCCAAGCTCAAGGTCGTATTTCGACCGGAGTCCCGACTGGAACTAGCGGCCAGATTTCGTCGATCTCCGGGTTGGTCACGGCGATGCATCCCGCCGTCCAGTTGACCTGCCGATGGAGTGATCCGACCCAGGCGTATTTGGACTCCAGCCCGTGGATTTCTACACCGCCTCCCGGACTCACCCCCAGCTTGCGCGCCCGTTCTCGATCATCAGAGTTCGGGTAAGAGATGTGAAGGGCGAGATGGAACCGGCTCTTGGCGTTCTTCGAGTCGATCACATACTCGCCCTCCGGCGTCTTTTTGTCGCCCGCTTTAACCTTCGGCCCAACCGGATCGCCGCCCAGCGCAACCTTGTAGGTTTTCAGAACCCTCCCGCCGTTCATTAGCGTCAGCGTCTGCTCGCTCTTCACAATCACGATGCGGTCCGCTCTGGTGGCCGTCCTTGGCTTGTCCGCTGCCCAGTTCGTCGCGCAGACGGCCAGGATCAACACGAGCAAACTCCCGCGTTGAAGGATTGCCGTCATGATCGGCGAAGCCGTCCTACTGATGAGTCGGTATTTCACCTAGCCCGGAGGAGACCGCCTTTCCCACATATCGCTTGTGAAGCGATCGGAACAAGCGGGCACACAGCAGCCAGACAAGCAGGTTAGAGGGGATCTCGATGAGGACAAAGAGCAATGTCAGCAGATGAGGAGTAAGACCGACGTTCCACAGCAACTTCTCAGTGATGAAAAGGCCCAGAAGCCGTCCAGGCATCATGACCACCATCCCCGCCACCCAGAGCGCCGGGCCTAAAGCCGACTTGATACGAAGTCCTGCCCACGGCCCCAGCTCTCCGAAAAACTGCACCAACGCGAAGGTGACCCACGCTTTCCGGCCCATGATCTACTGACTCCCCGTATCTTTGATGATGACCTTGTTGCCAGCCGGATTCGGCATCAGCGTGTGCAGCGCATTATCATCGCGGTTGCACATTCTGATGCATCCATGTGAAGCCGTGCCAAAAAGGTCGTTTCCAAACGTAAACGGACTGTTGTTCGGCCCCATCGTTCCGTGGATGTAGATTCCCCTGCTGTCCAGTTCCTTCATGTGGAGTTGATACGGCCCGAAGGCATTCGTTCCGAACCACGTCTTGCTGTAAGGAGTTTCTGACCATCTGCCCTCCACCGTTGACGTGTGATCTTTCGACCAAGTGGTGGCGGTAAAGGTGCCGGTGGGAGTCACGTGGCCATCGCCACCGACAACAACCTGGCTAGTCAGTAGCGTCGTGGGACTCTTGTCGCCCTTATTTTCCCCGGTTACGACTAGCGTTCCTTGGTGGGTCTCCTTGTTGTAGGTGATGGTGATCGTGCAAGTGCTGAATGTTTTATCGCCCGCGGTACACCCCGACATTCCGGTTGGATCGGTCTTGTTCAGAGGGTTATTGAGCACGTAAGCGTACATGTTGAAGTTCTGAGGATTCGAAATCCAGTCCTCGAATTTCTTGTGGGCTTCCTCTTGGGCCTCCTCGGAGCTATCTTCGGCGGGATGTTGCCAGCCCAGCCACGGCAGCGGATCGGGCTGAATGAATCGGCCCATGCTTGAGCCGTAGTGCCTTGCCTCGAAGTAATCCAGGCCGGATTCGCTGTCGCGTTCTTTGCCGGTGAACTTGTGGCGATTGGCATCACTGCCGCTGATAGGAATCTCGCCGCCGTAGGGATAGTAGTCCGACTCCTTGACGATGTTGCCGGATGCGTCCGTCACGACGTTCGAGGTGCCGAGGTGGTCGTGGAAGTAGTAGCGCACATCCACCTGTGCATCGGACGCAATATCCACGCGATCGACGATTTCACCGTGGATCAGACCATAAATCGCTGTCCAGTTTCCCCCCAGATCGCTCTCTGCCAGTGTGCCGCCCCCCGCGTGCAGCCAATACAACATGCCCGTGGCATTGCTCGCGCACGTGCCCGCTGTCGCTCCTTCTGTACATTTCTCCACGCGCTGACCGTCGCCATCGTACACGTAGCTGTAACCCGCGGTCGCGATCAGGCGGTTCTCCGCGTCGTAGGTGTGGGTGACGGTTCCGTTGTTGATTACATTTCCAGCGGCATCATACGTGAAGCACGTGTTCAACTGGTTTTTCGTGTTGGCGGCCGCGCAGTTCAGCGTTTCCCCGCCTGTCTTGCCCGTATAGGGACCGATATTTGTGAGATTTGCCCAGGCGTCGATGGTGTAGGTCTCGCCCCAGTTCGTGCCGTTGGTGTAGGCATTCTCAATCCGGTTCAGTGAGTCGTAGGTGAAATTCTGCGTGCGATTGCTGGTTTTTCCATTGGCAATTTGAATTATGTTGCCATTGTCACCGTTCCCCAGGTTGAAGTTGTAGGTCAGGTTGAGGAGTGCCGAGTCCGATGCGGTGGAGGCCGAGATCAGCACCGGCTGCAAACGGTTGTTGTAGGTATTCGATATCGTGCTGCCGGCATAGCTTCCTCGTCCGATCACCGCGGTAGCCAGTTGCCCGCCGGGCGTATAGGTGGCGCTGCCCAGGACGTTGTTAACGGAATCGCCCGCTGCGATTACTCGTCCGGCTGCATTTTCACTGGTGTAGAACTCGGTATCCGGAGGTCCTTTTGGTCCAGGATAGTAAAGATTCAAAAGGTCGCCGTTCAGGGAATAGGCATACTGCGTATTCTCGGAGAGGGTGGGCACTCCGTTGATTGTGACCTCATCGGCATAGTAGGGAGGCACCAGCCATATGAAGCGGTCGTTCTCGTCTGTGATGCGGCCCATGGGGTCATGGGCCCAGGACTTGCTGCCAGCGTCATAGCACATGGCCGTGCGGCGGCCGATCCCGTTCGTGGCGGAACCTCCTGCGAAGCCGACCGGGGTCGGGCAGGTCAGATTAACTCCGTCGTAGCCGTAGGCCACGCTGGGGGTTGCAGGATTTTGGGTGTAGGTGTCGTTGTAGCTCTTGCCGGTAAGCCGGTTCAGGGTGTCATAGGTGTAGGTGGTGGCTACCGTCTTCGTGCCGGTTGAGGCCTGGTTCGGTGAGGGGGCAGTCTTCGTGACGAGATTGCTATCTGCGTCGTAGGCATAGAGAATCGTGCCGGACTCGGGATTTTGGGCGCTGGTGAGGTGCGAGAGCGAGTCGTACAGGAATGCTCGCGTTCGAGCATTGGTGCCGTTGCTGCCATTCTGGGTGACGTTGGTCAGGTCGCCCAGAACATCGTACTGGTAGGTGGTTTGATAATTCAGATGGGGCGACGAGCCGGGGTCTTCGAAGACGCTGGTCATTCTGCCCAGCCCGTCCACGCAAGACTGGCGTGAGTGGCCCGCTTCGTCGGTGACGGTGGTACAAGGGAAGGCGCTGTAATTTGTGCTGACGGTAGAACCATCCTGCTCGACAACGGAGGTGACACGACTCAGCGGGTCGTAGTTGGTCGTGGTGTATCCCCATGTGGTTTCGGTACCGCAGTTCGTTGTCGGCGGGTCGCAGCGCGTGGGGTTGTAAACCTGGGACCTACGACTGAGGGCGTCGTAGGTGGTCTGGGTGTAGGTGGTGCCGCTCGGGTCTGAGTTGAGTTGGGTTTGCGAAGTACGCCCCAGGCCGTCGAAAACCACGGTAGAAGTTTCATTCATCGACGAGGTTATCGCTTTTGTGATGACGACTTCGTAGGGAGCACCGGATTGCGTGCAGGTCGAACCGCCCGTGTCTGTATAGCAGGCGGTGGTCGAGCCCCCGTCAGGATAGCTGACCTTCGTCGGACGGGTCAGGATGTCGTATTGCTTGGTGGTAATCTGCGAGTTCGGATCGGTAATCGAGGTCACGGCCCCGGTATTGAAATCGTAAGCGTAGGTTGCGCTTTGGTTCAGAGCATTGGTCACCTTTGTGACGAACGCACCGTAGTACGTGCTTGAGTATTGATAGTTCGTCTGGTAGCCACAAGGGTCGGTGACGGTTGGCACCTCACCGGTGTCGTAGTACGCCTTGGTGGTGACGAGATAACCGTTGGTGACGGCGGCACAGTTCGTCGTGCCCGTCGTATTGCCGTTCAGCCAGCGATGTACTGAGGTTTGGTTGCCGGGATAGGATCCCCCCGCGACCTTCTGTTCGGTGATTCCCGAGGATTGCAGACTGGACTCGTCGTAGCCGTAGGTGGCATAGGCCCGCTGCGTGCCGCCGGAGTCGAGTACCTGCACGGACGAGACAGCGTCTATCAGATTGTTAGTCAGATAACTGGAGTAGTTCGGATTTTGACTCTGCCAGGCGTAGCTAGTGTTGGTTGTCCGCAGTAAGGAACTACCGCTGGGATAGTCATAGGCTTGTTCTTTGATCTCCTTGCCATAGATGCCGACATTTGGATTGCCATTGCGGTCTGTAGAGCTTCCCTCGTAATCGGTGTACGAATAGCCCGAATCATAAGACTTCGTGGTCTGGTTGGTCTGGCCGTTGGGCCACACGGTCTGAATGATGGTGGGAACAAGGTTGATCAGGCCGTTGGGCCAGGTATCGCGAGCTGTGGCGGAATAGCTGTAGGTAGTGTTGACCGTTTTTAGCAGCGTTCCGGAGGTATGACTGCCCTGGTAATACTGAGTCTGGGTTTCGTAAGCGGCGCAGCCTCCTCCGGCTCCGAACGTGTGCACTACATCGTTGCCTAGAGGGTCTGTCACGACGGTGTTGCCACTGTTGTAGGTGTAGTTCCAACCGTGTGGCTCCGTACCGTCGTTGGCATTTACCGTCCGGGAACTCACCCACCGTCCGCCAACTTGGCAGCTGGGCGAGCCGGTCCCGGGCGCGCCGCCGCCGTAGGCGTAGGTGTATGCGATAGTCCCGCCGGTCGGCAGAGTCACTTGAGAGAGCGTTGCATAGTTGACGGTATAACCAGAGCAGCTCTCGCTGGTGGGGTCGTTGTACTGGAACTGCCAGCTTTGTCCATTGGGCAGCACAATGCTTTGAAGAAGGGTGACGCTTGAGTTGCAGTGAAAACCCAGAATGCTCTGGGGGAAACTGGCATAGCAGAAGGTATATTGCTGGGTTGCATTGTTGTAGAGCGGGGGTGCCCAAAGAACAGCCTTCGTCGCAGCCGGTTGCCCGGTAGTCACGGGACAATTGGATGTGGACGTGTTCCCGCTAGATAAAACTGTTGGCGGCAACGGAATTTGCCGGCCTAGCGAATCCATGAGTCCTGAAGACGAGCTTGTGATCTGGTTTCCGTTGGGATCTTGCTCCATGCCGCTGGCGTAGATCACGCCGTTCGAGTCAACCGCCGCATTTTGGTTTGGGTAGAGAGCGCCAGCGCAACCCGGTCCGTTCGGGTTCTGGCAGGGATCGATTAGGCCGTTTACGCGCCAACCAGTGGCGTCAAGCGTCTCGAAAGGCCCGTTTGCCACCGAGCATTGGGAGGTTCCTTTTGTTACACCGTAGCCACACCATTCGACGTTGGTGTACCAAGTAAATCCTCCCATATTGGCCAGCGGATGCTTGCTGCCATCCGCCATCTGCAGAGAGGCGTTGGTGTAAAAAATGGTGTTTTGATTGTCCGTCCCTTGTTCGGTGACAAACGTGATGTACTGTGTAGTCAGAGCCATCTGATTGGCCCAGCCGACATAAACGTCGCTTCTCTCCAAGGGAAACTCGCCGCCTACAGGAACAGGATACCCCCACAGCCACACGCACTTCGCCGGGGGCGGAGCACAGAATTGGCCTTGGTGCTGAGATTGATTGTTGTACATCAAGTTGAAGTCGAGGTGCAGCTTTCCCCGCTGTGGATAGGACAAGAACGGCATATTGAGAGCCAGCGTTCCGTTCGTGAGACTGACGCTGTCAATGTCGCCGCCGTGATAGGACTGGTAAGGCTGCTCTCCCATCTGATCGTCAGACGTGGTCGGCGGCAAGGTTTGTGCATGAACTCGCGGAAAAACCGCGGAGAGTAGCAGTATCAGCAGAACGGCGGAGAGGGTGCGGCGCGGACGGCTGCGGGACAATGGGAACAACTTGCCACCGAAGTGAGCCATTGGCTCCTCCAAAGTAGATTGAGTTGTCCCCCTCAAACTTCGCTGGCAGATTAAATGGAATGCGTCTTCGTGTCAAATAGAGGCGGATGGCTCCTTGAACCGGAATCAGGCCTGGAATTCGGAGGCTTCAGGGAAGCGCAGTTTGCACTTGGCGAGGGCGATGGCCAGGAGTTCCTCGACCTTGGTTTCTTCGCAGTTGCGGGACATGGCTAGTTCGCTGACCAGAAGGTAGCGGGCGCGTTCGAGCATTTTCTTTTCGCGGAAGGACAAAGGCTTGGCGGCGTGGAGGGCGATCAGGCTCTTGAGGACTCCGGCGACTTCGAACAGAGAGCCGGTCCGCATGCGGTCGGAATTTTCCTTGAAGCGGTCCTTCCAGTCTGCGGTGCTGAGGTCGTCGGTGATGGAGAGAAAGTCCAGTATCTTCTGGACCTCGCCGTTGCGCACCACGCGGCGAATGCCGACGCTGCCCACGTTGTTGCATGGCACCATGACCTTGAGGCTGCTGGCTTTGATGGTGAGGAGATAGAACTTTTCCACCGTGGCGCCGATGGAACGGCTGCTGATTTGTTCGATGACCCCCACCCCGTGGTTGGGATAGACGACCTTGTCGCCGATGTGAAAATTCAGGTCCGTACCGCTCATAAAAAATACCCGGGCAGGAGAAAGGGTTTAGTGGGGAGAAGCAGTTGTCTTTACTGTAAACATACTATCCCGAAACGGGTCGAAAGGCAAGGATTGGCGCGCGGTCCGTGGCGCGGGGGCTTTGGGTAATGCTGAAAGGGGCGGCCTGAAGTCGTAAGTTACTGTACTGAGACAGGTTAGGAGTCGCGCGATGGCTGCTGCTGGAATCCGGGGGCGGCGCTTATAATCACCGCGTGAGCGTTCAGGAGCACAAATCAGACCGGCCGGTGGGAAGAGTTCTGGGGCTGGATGTGGGGTCGAGACGGATTGGAATCGCGGTGTCGGATCCTCTGGGTATTACCGCGCAGGGGCTCGACACCTTGCAGCGCCGGAACAAGCGGCAGGATCTCGCGGCCTTGGAGCTGGTGATTCGCGAATACGCGGTGCGGGAGATCGTGGTCGGGCTGCCGCTGCGCATGAGTGGCGCGGAAGGAACGCAGTCGGACAAGATGCAGGTGTTCGCGGAGGAATTGCGCAAGCGGTTCCGGCTGCCGGTGCATATGTGGGATGAACGGCTGACCTCGGCGGAAGCGAACCGGCTGCTGCGGGAGACGGAATTGTCGATCGAAAAGCGGGCCAAGGCGGTGGACCGGATGGCGGCAGTTTTGATCCTGCAGGGGTGGATGGAAGGGCGGACGGTTCGTTAGCAATCCACCACGGAGGCACGGAGGCACGGAGGCACGGAGAAGAAAATTCTTGATATCTGTGTTTCTGGTTCTCTAGGTTTTCTCCGTGGCTCTGTGCCTCCGTGGTGGATTCTCTCTTTTGATCTTCGCTAGGCGGAGACCAGTTCAGCGAACTTGCTGAGATCGATGTTTCCCCCACTTACGACGCAGACGATCTTGCCCGCTCCAGCTTTGCCGGTGAGTCCGGCAGCGACGGCGCAGGCGGCTGCGCCTTCGCAGATGATGTGGTTTCGGGCGGCAACGATCGTCATCGCTTTGCGTGTTTCTTCGAGCGAGACTACGATCGAGCCCGCGAGCAGGCGGCTCGCTAGTGTCCACATCGTGGGCAAGACTGTCTTGCCGCCGCAGCCATCTACAAAACTTGTTTTCCAATCTGGAAACCTCTGCGCCGAACCTTTTAGAAACGACAGGTGGAGGGGCGCAGCGGTCTCAGGCTCGGCCGCATACACTTTCACTTCTGGCTTCAGTGCGGCCATTGCCGATGCAATCCCGCAGCTGAGGCCGCCTCCGCCGAAGCCGGCCACCACTGCGGTTACGCCCGGCAGATCTTCCAGTATTTCGAGGCCCGCCGTGGCATTGCCCGCGATGAAGTCATCGTCGTCGAAGGGATGAACAAAGACGCCGTGAAACGCGGGATGCTTGCGTTCAATCACCGCCGTCCAGCACTCGTCCATAGACGCCTGACGGATGCTGGCACCCAAGCGCCGGATGGCATCGAGTTTGGCGGCCGGGGCAGTGTCCATAACCAAGACCTCGCAACTGACCCCTAGGATTCTTGCCGCCAGGGCTACACCTTGCGCCGCGTTGCCGGCGCTGATCGTCCACACCCCCCTGGCGCGTTCTTCGGGTTTCAATAAGGAGATGGCGTTGTGGGCGCCGCGTATCTTGAACGAACCAATCGGCTGGCACGACTCGAGCTTGAGATAAATCTCGGCGGGGGCGTCGTCGTAATACAAGCGGACGAGCGGGGTCCGAATGGCGGCTTGATAGACGCGCTGGCGCGCCGCCAGAATCGCTTCCAGGGGGATGGTTCGCGCGTCGAGTTCGTCTTTGCTTCTGTCCCAGGTTGATGAATGCGCCATGATTGAAGACAGGATTGTACACCCCGGTGTGGGAGGGGTTTGTCGGGGGTTGCTCACATAGATTCAGTTGGATGCCGGCAAGGGCGATTGTGCGGGTTGCGATTGCGGCTTTTTCCTCAGGATCGCCGCGGATATCAGGGTGATGACGAGTCCGACCGGGAAGGGCTCGATGAACGTCATCGCTGCGTTGAACAGCGGGTTCTCGTACATCTCTTGGAATTTCTTCAGTTCCTGAATCTTCGCCTGGATGACCGCCGCGCTCGCGCCAGAGGCTTTAAGCTTCTCGACCACGTAGGCGGCGTATTTGTTCATGTGGTCCATGAAACTGTGCAGCACAGTGAAATAGAGAACTTCCCAGGTCACGACATAGAAGACGCACGAAATCAGGGTTATGCAGATGCCGACGGTAAACCCTTTGGTGAACGTGATCTGGCCGTTGCCCACGTTGTCGCGGTAGGAGCGGATGCCGAAGAACACCAGCAAGAACGAGAGCACAATGGCGGTGTAGCCGACGTAATAGCCCTTGTCGAAGCCGATCTTGTCAATGAACGGAACCGTGGCCACCATCATCAGGGAGGAAAGAACGCCGGAAATCAGCCCGAAAACTAGTATGGTTTTTTTCATAGTGGTCTCCACTCAGATTCAGACGTGCTGATCTACCAGGATTGGGTTGCCGTCAGGGTCGATTGCCAGAAAGCTCGCTGGGCCCGTGGATGCCTCGTCCGCTTCGGTCGTTAGCTTGACACCATGAGCTTTCAATGCGCGCTGCAGATCGCGAACGTCCGTGAATGTATTGAGCTTGCCGGCATTGCTGTCCCAGCCGGGGTTGAAGGTGAGGGTGTTTTTGTCGAACATGCCTTGAAAGAGACCGATTACGTGCGGTCCGTTCTTTAGGATCAGCCAGTTCCGCGACGCATCTCCGGCGAAGGCCTTGAAGCCGAACTTCTCGTAGAAAGCCCTTGAGGCTCCCAGGTCTTTGACCGCCAGGCTGATGGAAAACGCACCGAGTTCCATGTTTACTTCACTCCTCTCAAATCGAATTGGGTTTTTCTACAGCGTCGCTGTCGCGGGCGGCAACCCTGCTTATTGGCCGGCAGGCGGTTGCCACAGTTCTACCTTGTTTCCTTCCGGATCGATGACCCACGCAAACTTTCCATACTCAGATTCATCGATCTTTTCGAGCACGTTGCAGCCTTCTTCTCGCAAGGCTTTGACCAATCCGTGAAGGTCTTCGACTCTGTAGTTGACCATGAAGGATGCGGTACTAGGCGCAAAGTGGTTGCTTGCTGCCGAGTCGACAGACCATGCGGTTGTTCCAGCAACTGGATTACCCTCTCCGTCGGCCCAGGTGAACGCCGCGCCGCCCCATTCTTGGACATCGATTCCCAAGTGCCGCTTATACCAAGCCTGTAGCGCCGGAGCATCTTTGGCCTTGAAGAAGATGCCGCCAATACCAGTGACTCGCTTCATGAGACCTCCTATGTGGGGCGATGGTGAGATGCAGTGTGTTCTCTAAACTTGAATCCCGACGCACAATATCACGTACGGCAGGGTTTCTGTCGTCATTCTTTCGGATGATTTTGGCTGTGGAGGCGAAAAATCAATCGTTCTGGTGAGTAGTTTAGGGAAGCAGGCCGAATTCCTTGCCCAGTTGCACCGCCTGCGTCCGTCGCTTGGCCCCTAATTTGTCGAGAACACGGCTGGAGTGGGTCTTGACCGTGTTCTCGCTTACGTAAAGCTTTCCCGCAATTTCGCGGTTGCTCATGCCCTGGGCGATCAGTTCAAGGACTTCAAGCTCGCGGCGGGTGATGCCGAGGTCCTCTTGTTTTCGCTCGTTCGGGACGAACGGTTCCCCGGCCGGGACAGGGACTTCTTTCACAACGATTTTCTGCCGCGTCAGCTTAAGGCCGAGCCAGATACCGAGGACGGCAAAGGTCACGGCGATCAGTCCACCGTAGATTTCGAGCGAATGTTCGATGACCAGGAACCGGTACTCAGTCCACTTGAGCAGGGTAATGAGGACTCCACCGACTAACCCGTAAATCAGCACGTGCCGCTTCATAAGGCGCTGTCGATTATACCGTTCGGGGAGTCTGCGGCTTCGAGCGTGATGGCGGTTGGCCTATTTTCCGCGCAGGGCGTGGCGGTAGGCGGCAACATTTTTATTGTGTTCTTCGATGGTGCGAGCGAAGCGGTGGTGGCCCTGGGCGTCGGCGACGAAGTAGAAGTAGTCGCTTTCAGCGGGGCGCATGGCGGCTTCCAGAGCGCTTTTGCCGGGGTTGGCGATGGGGCCGGGGGGAAGTCCCGGGTATTTGTAGGTGTTGTAGCGGGAGGGGAAGCGCATGTCGGCGTGGTGCAGCGCACCCGAGTAAGCCCCCGATAAGAGTTCGGCATAGATGATGCTGGGGTCGGCGTCGAGCGCTATATTTTTCGCCAGACGGTTGTAGTAGACGCTGGCAACCAGCGGGCGTTCTTCGGCTACCGACGTTTCTTTCTCGATGATCGAGGCCATGATCACGGTGCGTTCGAGATCTGCAGCGGGATCGCCCGGCGGCGGCTGGATCAATCCAATCTGGTGCGCGACCTGGCGAAACTGCCTGACCATGGCTGCCGCCAGGTCGTGCATGGTTTGCATGCGGCTGAATTCGTAGGTGTCGGGGAAAAGGTAGCCCTCGAGGGACGGCGCGCCGGGTGCGATGTCGGCGATCAGGGCGGTGTCCGATTGCGCTACTTTCACGAAGTCTTCCGCGGGCCCGAGCCCAGCAGCCTCGACGGCTCGGGCAATGTCGAACATGGTGAAGCCTTCGGGCACGACGACGGTATGGAAATAAACGTCGCCGCGGCGGAGACGTTTCTGCAGGTCGATGATGTTAGCCGGCTTCTCGAAGAGATATTCTCCGGCCTTGAGGGCGCGACCGCGGTGAAGGTAGTGCCAGAGAACGAACGCTTGCTCGCTGCGAATTACGCCGGCGGTCTTGAGTTCGGCAGCGATGCGGCGAGTGGAATATCCCGGATGCAGCATCACAAAGGTCTGCCCCGGTGGTTCAACCGGAGTCAGCAGCGCCCAGGCAAACCAGCCCGCCGAGGCGAGCGCCGCAATCAGGATGAGCCAGAAGGTCTTGCGGGCGATTTTAGGCACGATGGCGACAGTTTAGATGATGAGAGAAGGCGGGCGTAGCTGACTTTAGTAAGATTCTGGGAGAAAAGTGCCGACGCCGTTAACCACCGGTTGCCCACAGTAGAGAGTGTGTGCTGGTTTTGCATCCCTTCCGGCGCGGTATACTCAAATGAGATGGAGATAGCTTAAATCCCTGCATGAGACGTATCTCGCCCTTTTGGGCTCTGACGTTGCTTTTCGCGGTGCTGCCCATTACGGGCTGTTTGTTCCGGACGCGGCCGGTGGAGGAAACCTACTCCAAGGCTCCGCTGCGGGAGTCGTCCCAATCCACATTGATTGACAACGTGAAGCAGCAGGCGGAAAAGATCCGCTCGCTGCAGGCCACCGTGGATATCGACACCTCGGCGGGCGGCGCGAGAAAGGGCCATGTCACCGACTACAAAGAGATTCGTGGCTATGTGCTGGCGCGGAAGCCGGCGATGTTGCACATGATCGGGCTGCTGCCGATCGTGCGCACCACCGCCTTCGACATGGTGAGCAACGGGCAGGAGTTCAAGCTGTGGATTCCGCCCAAGAACCGCTTTGTGATTGGGCGCAACGATGTGGAGACGCATAACGTGGACCAGCCCATGGAAAGCATCCGGCCGCAGGACATTTACGACGCGCTTCTGGTCCGCCCCATTGATCCCGAACACGAGATTGCGGTTCTGGAAAATGGTTATGAGATTCTGCACGACGCCAAAGGAAATCGCGTTCTGCAGGAAGACTACGAACTGATCGTCATCCGCAAGAAGGGCGACAATGAGGGGGTGCTGTCGCGGAAGATCGTTTTCAGCCGCACCGACCTGCAGCCCCATCGCCAGTATATTTACGACGAACTGGGCAATCTGGCGACCGACGCCCGCTACGCGGACTACAAGGATTACGATGGCGTCAGCTTCCCGTCCCGCATCGAGATTGCCCGTCCTCAGGAGGAGTACGACATCAAGCTCAATATGTTGAAGCTGGAAATGAACAAACCGCTGCGGGACGATCAGTTTGCGCTGGAGCAGCCGCCGGGGGCGGAGGTGGTTCATCTCGACAAGCCGCAATCGAGTGCGGCCGCACCGCCGGGGGGTACCAGAAACCGGCGCTAAGACAAACCGTTTGAGTTTCATCAGACGCACCCATTATGAACAAAATGGTTATCGCCAACCTTGTGCATCGGCCACTGCGTTCGCTCATCAGCATTGTCGCCGTGGCACTGGAAGTGGCGCTGATACTGCTGATTGCCGGTCTCTCCTATGGCATCATGAACGACTCCAAGAGCCGGCAGGCAGGGGTTGGGGCCGATGTGATTGTGCAGCCGCCGGGCTCGTCGAATTTAGCCGGCATTAGCAGCGCTCCTGTTCCTGTGAAGGTCGCCGATATCTTGCGCAAACTGCCCCACGTGAAAGTGGTCAGCCCGGTGATCTGGCAGCTTTCTACCGCGGGCGCGATCGAATTGATTGACGGAATCGATCTGCCGAGCTTCGAGGCTTTAGGCGGCCCATTTCAGTATGTGCGGGGCGGCCCGTTCCGGGGGCCAAATGAGATGCTGGTGGATGACTACATTGCGCGCCAGAAACATGTAAAGGTTGGGGACACGATGGAAGTCCTGAATAACGACTTTCGTGTGGCTGGAGTTGTGGAGAATGGCCGTGGCGCGCGCAAATTCCTGCCGCTGGCCTCGCTGCAGGATTTGCTTGGCGCGAAGGATAAGGCATCGGTTTTTTATCTGAAACTCGACGATCCCGCCAATGCAGAAGCGGTAGTGAACGAGGTGAAGGGCCAACCCGGGATGGAGAAATATTCCGTGCAATCGACGGAGGAGTACTTGAGCATGATGACACCCAGCCACCTGCCCGGATTCCGTCCGTTCATTGGCGTGGTGATTGGGGTCAGCGTGATCATCGGCTTCCTGGTGATCTTCCAGTCCATGTATGCGGCGGTGATGGAGCGCACGCGCGAGATTGGCATCTTGAAGGCGATGGGCGCATCGAAGTTTTACATTGTCAGCGCGATTCTGCGGGAGACTGGATTGCTGGCCGTGCTCGGCATCGCCCTCGGTATCGCGTTCAGCTTCGCGGCCAGTTGGGCCATCCGCCACCGCTTTCCGCTCGTGCAGGTTGTGGTGACCGCGGACTGGGTTCTGCGGGCCATGCTGGTGGCTGTGCTGGGAGCGATCGTGGGAGCGCTGTATCCCGCATTCAAGGCGGCGGGAAAAGATCCGATTGAAGCGCTGGCGTATGAGTAGAGCAGCTTCTAGCTCCTAGCTCGAGGCCGACTTCTCGAACTCTTATTCTGCTTCTTCCTTCGCTTCGATTCCCGCCCGTTTCAACAGACGCCGCAGCGCTCTTTCTCCTGCCGCACCGCGTTGCTCTCCAGCGATGTTGCCGTCGCGGTCGATCACAACATAGATTGGATAGCTCTGGGCGTTGTACATGGCCGCGAGGTTCGTGTCTTTGGTCAGGACGATGGGAACGGATCGAGGATGATCGGCAAGATACTTCTTCACCTGTTGATCGGGCTCGAGGACGTCCACGGCCAGCACGATCAGGCCTTGGCCGGCGAATTCTTTGGCAATGTCGTCGACCAACTCCCTCTCGGCTTCGCAGTACTGGCACCAGGTGGTCCAGAACTCGAACAGCACAACCTTGCCTTTGACCGACGCGTTGTTGAACTGGTCTCCGGTGGTGGTTTTGGCGCGGAAGCGCGGCGCGGGCTGGCCGGTTTCGTCGCCGGCGAAGGCGCAGAGAGCGATCAACGTGATTGCGAGGGGCAATAAGCGGCGGAGGGTGAGTGATGGCGCTGCCATGGGGCGGAATATTAGCACAGACAGAGGCGGCGGTTGCTTCCGGGAGTCGAGAGCCCTGTCCCTAGGTTCCGAAGCGGAAATTAAGGACAGGGCCGTTCGCGACCAAGTTTTACGGAGTTATGCTGTATTGCACAACGATGTTGATCTCGTAGGGGTTGCACCCGGATTGTCCGGGCACCGCCTTCAGCCTGATCTGAGTGCCCGCCGAGAACGGCACGCTGATCACGCCGGTATCATTCGAGACAGGGCCTGTGCTGCCATTGGTCGCGGTCGTGTTGGGGATGGCCAGGAATACCGTGGATGTGCCGTTGGTGACCTTGATCCCGGGCAAGGGGCTACAACCTATTTGACCTGGATGTCGGTCGCCGGCGTAAACACGCTGACGACGCCATTTGCGTTGGGGTTGAACGACGCCGGCACGAAGTTGCCGAAGGTGTCGATTTTGCTGCTCCAAAGATTTTGAGCGTGCAGAGGCAGGGCGAAGAGAGCTAGGGCAATGGTCAGTAGATACACTTTTTTCATCGGGGAAACCTCGGAGAGTTGGATTCAGTCAGTGCCTTGGGGATAGGCGCGTGAGTGCCGAATTATTCTCGACCCCGAAATCCCTGTCAAGACGGGTTGCAACGAGCGGGAAAGCGTCGCTTCCTCGACTGGTTATGACCTGGTTACTCTCAGCGGTATTCCTTCGTTAACCCAGCGTTGACAATTCCTCGCAGGCTCCGGTATCTTAAAGACTTGGTAAGTCTCGCGGTTGCCCGCCTGATGGTCTGGCGTCCTCGCCGGAGAATCAACGAGCGGTCTTCTTTGCTATTTTCAATCGCGTTTCGCAACTTTTTTTCATTCTGGGAGAGTTCCGATGTCAACCTATTTCCCCAAAGCGGGGGAAATTGTGCGCAAGTGGTACGTCGTGGATGCGGATGGGCAGACGCTCGGGCGTCTGGCCTCTCAGGTGGCGCGCATCCTCATGGGCAAGGAGAATCCGCAATACACACCCTTTTTGGATACTGGCGATCACGTCATCGTGGTCAATGCTGAGAAGATTCGAACGACTGGCATGAAGTCGGAGCAGAAGCAGTATCACCACTACACCGGCTATCCGGGCGGGCTGCGCACCGAGGATTACCGCAAACGTTTGGCGCGCAAGCCGGAAAAGATTATTGAAGACGCGGTGCGGCGCATGTTGCCGAAGAACAAACTGGCGGCGCACATGCTGTCGAAGCTGAATGTTTATAAGGGCGACAAGCATCCGCACGAGGCACAGACGCCGCAGGATTTGAAATTGGAAGTAAGGGCGTAGGCACTTCCGGCCCGTAAGGTCGGAGGAGATCGAGATCCTTCGCTCCGCCTGAAGAACGGCTGCGCTCAGGATGAAAAAGTAATTTTAGATTTCAAGAGATCAAGGGCTCGCTTCTGGGATTCAAGCTAGAAGCTAAGAGCTAGGAGCTAAGAGCTAGCATGGCAGAACTGGTGCAGTATTACGGAACGGGACGGCGGAAGCGGGCCATTGCGCGGGTTTATTTGCGTCCGGGCAGCGGCGATTTCAAGGTGAATGGGCGTGCGTTTGAGGAGTATTTCGTGACCCCGGCGCAGCGTTCGGCGGCGAAGGCGCCGTTGGCGTCCACGGATACCGCGGCGGCGTTCAATATTGTCGCCAGCGTGCTGGGTGGCGGAGTGCGTGGTCAGGCCGATGCAGTGAAGCTCGGCATTGCGCGCGCCTTGATGCAGTTCAACGCGGAACTGCGCGGCAAGCTGAAGTCCGAGGGCATGGTCACGCGGGATTCGCGCGGCAAGGAACGCAAGAAGTACGGCCAGAAGGGCGCAAGGAAGCGCTTCCAGTTCTCGAAGAGATAGTTTCGAGTTTCCGGTTTCTAGTTTCTAGAAACCGGAAACTGGAAACCAGAAACTTGATTTTCTAGGTGTTCAATTCTTCCTGTGCCTCGCGGCGCGGGGACGGGAATGGCAATCCGGAGCGGAACTTACGCAAAGGATGCAGACTTAACAAGGAGGTTCATTGGCTACTATCACCATGAAGGAGTTGCTCGAAGCGGGAGTTCACTTCGGGCATCAGACTAAGCGCTGGAATCCCAAGATGAAGGAATACATCTTCGGAGAGCGCAACGGGATCTACATCATCGATCTACAGAAGACGCTGAAGATGTTCAAAGAGGCGTCGAAGTTCGTGCAGGAACTGGCGGCCGAAGGCAAGATTGTTCTGTTCGTGGGCACCAAGCGCCAGGCGCAGGACGCCATTGCCGAAGAGGCAACCAAGTGCGGCGGCTTCTACATCAACCAGCGCTGGCTGGGCGGATTGCTCACCAACTGGGTTACGGTGCAGAAGTCGGTAAAGCGGCTGAAGGAGCTCGACGAGATGGCCACGGATGGTCGCTACGAGCTGCTGCCGAAAAAAGAAGTCATCAAGCTGGAGCGCGAGCGCAAGCACCTGCAAGCCAACCTGGCGGGCATCAAAAATATGAGCCGGTTGCCGGATGCGGTGTTCGTGATTGACTCGAACAAAGAGCAGATCGCGGTGCGCGAGGCGCGCAAGCTGGGTATCCCAGTAGTGGCAGTGGTCGATACGAACTGCGATCCCAGCGAAGTGGATTATGTGATTCCGGGCAACGACGATGCGTTGCGCGCGATCCGGCTGTTTACTTCGAAGATTTCGGAGTCCATCGCCGAGGGCGCGCAGTTGATGACCGACAAGCAGGTTGCCGACATGACGGCGGCCACGGAACAGGCGCAGGCGCGGGAAATGCAGCAAGCGGAAGATGCCGCGGCGGCGCTTGAGATTCGTGCCCAGGAAGCGGCGGCAGCCTCTGATCTGGCGGACATCGGCGAGAACATCAGCATGGAAGAGGTGCTGGGTCCGGGGACGCTGAAGAAGCCTGTGGCGAACGAGGAAGGCGACGTTCCGATCAAGGTGGAGAGCCAGACGGTTTAAGAGCAGTGGTCAGTGGTCAGTGGTCAGAACATACCGGGCGTTTGACATTAGACCCGCGCGGGTCGTCCGGCGCGGGTCAAAGTTTGTAAGAAGCAAGGTTTCAAAAGTTTCAGGGTTTCAAAGTTTCAAAGCTCACCCGGATGTGGTCCTTGAAACCTTGAAACTCTGAAACCTTGAAACCTCAGCACGAACTCAGAAATCATAAGGACTCTCAACGAATGAGCACTACTATGGAGAATATTTCAGCAGCACAAGTGAAAGCGCTCCGGGAAAAGACCGGAGCACCGATGATGGATTGCAAACAGGCCCTGACGGAAGCCAAGGGCGATATGGAGCAGGCGGTCGTGATTCTGCGCAAGAAGGGCGTTTCGGTTGCCGCCAAGAAGGCCACGCGCGTGACCAGCGAAGGCGCCGTTACCAGCTACATCCATGCCGGCGGCAAGATTGGCGTGCTGGTCGAAGTCAACTGCGAGAGCGATTTCGTGGCGCGCACCGACGACTTCAAGGAGCTGGTGCACGATATTGCCATGCACATCGCGGCCAGCGATCCCAAATACGTGCGTAAGGAAGACGTCACGGCGGCAGACTTTGCGCGTGAGAAGGATATCTTTCTGGCGCAGGCCGTCGCCTCCGGCAAGCCGCAGAATATCGCGGAGAAGATGGTCGCCGGCAAAATGGAGAAGTTCTACGAGGAGGTCTGCCTGCTGGAGCAGCCTTTCATCAAGGACCAAACCGTGTCGATTGCGCAGCTCATCGCGGCGAAGATCGGGAAGCTGGGCGAGAACATTAGTGTGCGGCGCTTCGCGCGCTTCAAAGTGGGCGACGCGGGCGAGACGGTTGCCACGACGAAGCCTAAAACCGATGACGGTGGTGAAGCCGCCGCTCCAGTACTGAAGTAGAGTTTCTAGTTTCTGGTTTCCAGTGTCCGGTAGGGCTCCCCAAACACTGGATAGGCTGCATAATTGAACGTCTGCACCGGGAACTGGAAACTGGAAACCGGAAACTCGAAACTTCATGCAAACCCCTGCCTTCAAACGCGTTCTGCTCAAGATTTCCGGAGAGGCTCTGGCTGCCAATCAAGGCTTTGGTGTCGACACGGCGCGCATCCACGAGGTCGCGGCGGAATTGGCCGACGTGCGCAAACTGGGAGTGCAGCTTGCGATCGTGGTGGGCGGCGGCAATTTCTTCCGCGGCGTGGCCGACCAGGCTCGAGACATGGACCGCGTCTCCGCCGATCACATGGGCATGCTGGCCACCGTGATCAACGCGCTGGCGCTGCAGGACGCGCTCGAAAAACAGAAAGTCTACACTCGCGTGCAAACCGCGATTGAGATGAACCAGGTCGCCGAGCCTTTTATCCGGCGGCGCGCCATCCGGCACCTGGAAAAGGGCCGCGTGGTCATCTTCGCAGGCGGGACGGGGAATCCTTACTTCTCCACCGACACCGCCGCTTCCCTGCGCGCCATGGAGATCAAGGCCGACGCAATTCTCAAGGCCACCAAAGTTGATGGCATCTACGACGCCGATCCCATGAAGGTGAAGGACGCCAAAAAGTTCACCGATATCACCTACATGGACGTCCTGAAGCTGGGGCTGAAGGTGATGGATTCGACCGCGATCAGCTTATGCAAGGACAATAACCTCCCCATCATTGTCTTCAACTTGAATCAGCATGGAAACATTCGGCGAGTGGTCAGCGGAGAAAAGATCGGGTCGCGAGTAAGCGCCTAAGATTTATCACGACCCGCCCGGGGGGTGTTCATCCTGAAGCACGGCGTTCTTCAGCCGGGTGAGGGACCTCGGGCTGAGAGAGCGTTTGCGCGGGAGATGCTTCGCTCCGCCTGAAAAGCGGCTGCGCTCAGCATGACGCCGAGAAGTGAGTCCTGCTCGATCCCGCCAGCTTTGTATTGGGTTTATAATTCAGCGTTTTGATATCTAATACTTTACGGAGCTGACTGATATGGCTCAAGCCACAATGGCCGCAATTCCGGGCCTGAAAGAAACCTACGTACAACTGAAGACGCGGATGGACAAGGCGGTGGAAGACTTCCGCAAGGCGATGGCGGCCACGCGCACGGGGCGCGCCAATGTGCACATGCTCGACAGTGTGAATGTCGATTATTACGGCTCGCAGATGCCGCTGAACCAGATCGCGCAGGTGCACGCGCCGGAGCCGCAGATGATCACGGTGCAGCCTTTCGATCCGTCGCAGATCGGTGCGATCGAGAAAGCGATTCGCTCGGCCGAGCTGGGGCTGAATCCGATGAATGACGGCAAGCTGATCCGCGTACCGGTCCCGGCGCTCACGCAGGAACGCCGGCAGGACATGGTGAAGCACTTGCACCGGGTTCTGGAAGAGCACCGCACCGCCGTGCGCAACATTCGCCGCGACGGCAACGACGCGATCAAGAAAGCGATGAAGGACAAGAAGATCACCGAGGACGACGAAAAGCGCTCGCTGGAAGAAATCCAGAAGCTCACCGACGACGAAATCAAGAAGATGGAAGAGATGAGCAAAGGCAAAGAAAAAGAAGTCCTGGAGCTGAAGTAGGCTCGTTTTCTTGCATCCAACCGAAA
This sequence comes from uncultured Acidobacteriaceae bacterium, assembly GCA_963842095.1. Lineage (GTDB taxonomy): Bacteria > Acidobacteriota > Terriglobia > Terriglobales > Acidobacteriaceae > Sulfotelmatobacter. The sequence goes on along the minus strand of CAWJEY010000013.1, from coordinate 549,238 downwards.
TCAGGGCATCCGAAATGTGCGGATGCCCTTTGTGTTGCATGAGCGGTCCGCCCTTATAATCGAAGGACTGAAGTTATGAAGAAGGTCGTCCATGCCGCGTGCCCGCACGACTGCCCCGACGCTTGCGGAGTGTTGATCACGGTGGAAGATGGGCGGGCGACGAAGATTCAGGGCGACCCGGGGCATCCCATGACGCGCGGGTTTCTGTGCGCCAAGGTCGCGAAATATCTCGACCGGGTGTATTCGCCGGATCGGGTGCTGTATCCGATGCGCAGGGTTGCTCCGAAGGGACTTGTGGCAGCCCAGCGGAGCTTCGCTCCTGACCGGGTTCCTTCGACTGCGCTCAGGACAAGCTCCGACTCGGTCCCACAAGAGCTCACAAAGACTTGGCGGCGCATCTCATGGGATGAAGCGCTGGATGAAATCGCCTCTCGTTTTCGCGCCATCGTTTCCGAGTTCGGCAGCGAGGCGATTCTGCCTTATTCCTACGGAGGAACGCTGGGCGCGTTGAATGGCGGGTCGATGGACCGGAGATTCTTCAATCGTCTCGGCGCTTCCGAATTGGAACGCACGATATGCTCCTCGGCGGGTGAGGCCGGGTTGGAATCTGTAATGGGCGTGAAGCTCGGCACCGAGCCCGAGCAGTTCATCCACTCTCGCTACATCATTGCCTGGGCGTCGAACATTCACGGAAACAACGTGCACCTGTGGCCCTTCATTGAGCAGGCGCGGCGCAAGGGCGCGAAGCTGGTGGTCATCGATCCCTACCGTACCCGCACGGCGGCGTGTGCCGACTGGTATCTCCCGATCAATCCGGGCACCGATGCCGCGCTGGCGCTGGCCATAATGCATGTGATCATCGGCGAAGGGCTCCACGATACCGGTTACGTCTCGAAATTCACGCTGGGCTTCGACGCACTGCGGGAGAAAGTGAAGGCATATCCGCCAGAACGTGCGGCGCAGTGGACGGGGATTGCTGCTGAAGACATCCGCAAGCTGGCTCGTGAATATGCAACCGTGCGCCCTTCGGTGATCCGACTGAACTATGGCGTGCAGCGCTCTGAAAATGGCGGGACGGCGACCCGCGCGATTGCGATGCTGCCCTGCATCATTGGATCGTTGAAAGAAGTAGGCGGCGGGATCCATCTCTCGACCAGCGGCGCGTTTGATCTGAACAAAGATGCGTTGAGGCGACCCGACCTCAAGCCCGAGGGAATGCAACATCTTCCGCGAGTCGTGAACATGGTGGAACTGGGCAAGGCGCTGAACACGCTGAGTGATCCGCCGCTGAAGGCGCTGTTCGTGTACAACTCAAATCCGGCGGCGGTTTGTCCCAATCACAACGAAGTGGTGCGCGGGCTCAAGCGGCAGGATTTGTTTACCGTGGTCCACGAGCAGTTCTTCACCGACACCACCGACTATGCCGACATGCTGCTGCCGGCAACGACGTTCTTCGAGCACAAAGACCTACAGGCCGCGTATGGCCACTACTACCTGCAGGTATCGGAGCAGGCGATTGAGCCTCTGGGAGAGTGCCGGGCGAATGTGGAAGTGTTCAGGGCGCTTGCGCACCGGATGGGATTTCAAGACGCATGCTTCGCAGAGAGTGTCGACGAGATGATCGACGGCGCTCTGGCTTCGGGCAACCCGTGGTTGCAAGGAATCAGCCGGGAACGGTTGGAGCGCGAACGCCAGATTCGGCTCAACTTCAGTGGCCAGGGGTCAGTGGCCAGTGGTCAGTCGGAACCGCGAGAGCCTTTTCTTCCCTTCGCCAACGGCAACTTCCGCACACCTTCGGGCAAGGCCGAACTGTATAGCGAGGCCATGAAAGCGCTGGGGCTTGATCCGGTGGCCGAGTTCAAGCCTCCGGCGGAATCGCGGAATGGCGCACAGAGGAAAGCATTCCCTCTGGAACTACTAGCGCGCAAGGCCGACAACTTTCTGAATTCAAGTTTCTCGAACCTGCCTTCCGTCCAGAAGATGGAAGAGACGAACCTTCTGGAAATCAATTCCGCCGATGCGCGGGCGCGCGGCATCGCCGACGGAGAGACGGTTAAGGTGTACAACCATAGAGGAGAAATATTCTTGCAGGCTCGAGTGGATGGTGCGGTGCAGGCCGGGGTGGTCTCGGCGAGGCTGAACTGGGCCAGGCTGGGCCCGGGATTGCGGAATATCAACGTGCTGACCTCAGAAAAACTTTCCGATCTGGGCAACTCCGCCACGTTTTATTCCGTCTTGGTTGAGGTGGAGTCCGCCAAGTCCCTTCCATGAAGCCACCGGCAAGAGTGGCGGCCTTGGACGCTTTCGGTTTTTCTACCGTATAATGATCGTTTTCCTACATCCCAGAGGCTGAGGTCGTAGCGATTCATCTTTGCTCTCATGCAGATAGTGCTGTGCCCGGGCGCAGCCACGGTTCTTCCGGCGCTGTTCAGCCTCCATCTTCTTCATTGTCACGGCTTTGCCGGGGGATGAAGGGGCTCGGGTGGGCGCTCGGGATCGCTCTCGCTCTACTCTCCGCGCCGGCAACCTGGGCGCAGAGCGACATCATCTCTGAGATCAACGTTCAGGGCAATCGCAGAATTCCCTCCGAAACCGTCAAGGCACGCGTCTTCACCCACGCCGGGGATATCTATGATCCCGCAGCGCTGGAGCGCGATTTCAACTCGTTGTGGAACACAGGCTACTTTGAAGACATCCGCTTCAGCCGGGAAGAGACCCCAAAAGGGTGGCGGCTGATCATCCAGGTCAAGGAAAAGCCGACCATCCGCGAGATCAATTATGTCGGCAACAGTTCAGTTTCCAACAGCGACATCCTCGACCGCTTTAAAGAGGCGAAGGTGGGATTGTCGGTGGAAAGTCAGTACGACCCCACCAAAGTCAAGAAAGCAGAAGTCACGATCAAAGGCCTGCTGGCGGAACACGGGCGGCAGTTTTCCACGATCCGAACCGAAGTGCGGCAGATTCCGCCGGCCGCGGTGGGAATCACGTTCGTGATTAAAGAAGGTCCCAAGGTCAAGGTGGGCAAGATCAAGTTCGAAGGCAATAAGAACGTCAAGACGCGAGTGCTGCGTTATGCCATGAAGAACTTGCGCCCCATCGGCATTCCGCACTCGATTTTTCTGGAAAACATCTTCGCCAGAACCTACGACGCAACCAAGCTGGAGGAAGATACGGAACGCGTCCGGAACGAATACCAGAATCGGGGCTATTTCAAGGCGGGCGTAACCGACCCCAAAACGCAGATTCACGATACAGGGCACACGGGCGGCCATATTCCCCTGCTGCAGAGCGGGGCAGGCAAGGCGGTCGACATTACCATGCCCATCGACGAGGGCGAGCGCTACACGCTGGGTGGAATCACGTTCAAGAACAATAAGGCGGTACAGAACGTGAAGGCGCTGCGCGCCATCTTCCCCATCAAAGACGGAGACATCTTTAGCAAAGAGAAAGTCGGCAAGGGCCTGGAGAACCTGCGCAAGGCCTACGGGGAGCTGGGCTACATTAACTTCACTTCCATTCCCGATACCAGGTTTGACGACGACAAGAAACAGATCTTTCTCGACATCGACGTCGACGAAGGCAAGCAGTTTTATGTCCGCCGCATCGAGTTCCAGGGCAACACCACGACCCGTGACAAGGTGATCCGGCGCGAGGTCGCGCTGGAGGAAGGCAACATCTACAACTCGCGGCTCTGGGAGTTGAGCTTGCTGCGCTTGAATCAACTGGGCTATTTCGACCAGTTGAAGCCGGACGACCCGAACATCACCATCCGCACGCTGGACGAAAAAAACGGCCTGGTCGACCTGACCTTGAAGGTCCATGAGAAGGGCAAGAACAGCATTGGGCTGAACGGCGGCGTGAGCGGACTGGAAGGCGCCTTTATCGGCATCAACTACGCAACCAACAACTTTCTCGGCCTGGGTGAGACGCTTCAGGTGCAAGCTAGCGTGGGCAACCTGGCGAAAAGCGTCCGGTTCGGCTTTACCCAGCCCTACATGTTCGACCGGCCGTTGCAGTTTGGTTTCAACGTGTACTACACCAAAACCAAGTACGACCAGGCCCGGCAACTCTCCATCTTCAGCGGCCAGAACTTGAACCTGCCCAACGCCGTGCTGCAGAACCTGCAGAATTACACGCAGTCGAGCGCGGGGTTCACCACGTCGTTAAGCTACCCGCTGCGCCGCTCCTTCAAGCGCGTGGGGATTACCTATTCGTTTGACCGGTCCTCTCTGCTGGCTCTGAGCACGGCATCCAAGAATCTGTTCGAGTTCCTGGCCTTCAGTGGCGTTTCCGGTCCCAACGCGCTGAACGGAATCATCACCAGCAAGATCTTTCCCAACTTTTCCTTTAATACCATCGACAGTCCAATCTCGCCCCACCACGGGCACCAGTTCACGGTGGGTGCGGAACTCGCAGGTCTGGGCGGGACGGTTCGGTCGGTTCGGCCCATCGTGCAGTACAAGAAATTCATCCCGGTACAGAACCGCCGCAATGCCCTCGGCTTCAACGTTCAGGGCTCTTTTATCAGTGGGTTTGGCGGCTTGGTTGCGCCGCCGTTCCAGCGTTCTTACATGGGTGGCGAGAACGACCTGCGTGGCTTTGACATTCGTTCCGTGTCCCCAGTGGCTTTCCTGCCGAGCGTGGGTTCGATTACGTTGACCAATCGCGACGGAACGCCAGTGCTCAAGAATCCGCAGAATCCCCTGGCAGGGAATGTGACCATTCCGATTCCGCTGGATCAGATCACATTCCCCGGCGGCGATTTGAGTGTGGTGACGAACTTCGAATACCGCATCACGATCTATGGGCCAGTGGCTCTGGCTCCGTTTATGGACATGGGAATTGATCCCATCGTCCGCAAGTCGCAGTTGCAGATCGCGCAGGTTCAATACGAGAGCGTGGTGGGTCAGCCGTTCGGCTGTCCGACGCTGGTGCAAACCGCCACAGCGAATACCTGTACTCTGGGCAGCGTGCTGAATCCTCCGCCGTCGCAATATCTGCAGGTTTTGGGCTCAACCAACTGGCGCCCGAGAATGTCCACCGGACTTGAGTTGCAGATGTTCCTGCCCGTGATCAACGCGCCCTTCCGAATCTACTGGGCGTATAACCCGTTGCGCCTGGATAGCCCGGCGAATCCGCCGATTCCGATTACCGCCAGCATGTTCCCGCAGTCCTGCGGGCCCCTGGGCTGCCACCTGACTGACGCCGGATGGTATACGTATAACCTGGCAAAGAATGCCTTCTCGCCTAGCTTCCTGCTGCGGGAGCCGCGCAAAACGTTCCGCTTCACGGTGGCCACGACATTCTAGAGACGACATTCTAGAAAGGGCACGTTTTAAAGCTTGTTCGCAGTAGCAGGGTTTGACGGCGGTTGAGGAGGCTCTCTATAATTGCTGTGATCCACGCCATTGCAGAAAGATGATTCGAGGGTGGACGACAGTCCGCAAACCCGGCGTGTGACGCTGGCAGTCTATTGCGCCTTGTCTTAGAGACAATGTCTGACGGCGGCCGTTCGAAGGAACGCAAGACGAAGACCTCGTGAGTACGGCCCAGCGTTGCCTGAAGAGGGTAATCTGAGTTCATTCCCGGAATTTACCGGAACCATATTTACCGGAACCAATTTCAACGGAACCAATTTAACGGAACAATGTTCCAAGGAGTTAAAGCGATCCAATGACAAGCAAGTTTCTGCGTTCTGTCCTGGCCGTTGCGGTGTTCTCTCTGACTTTCGGATTGATGACGATGACCTCCGCCTGGGCCCAAACCGGTGGCGCCGCTCCAGCAAGTGGGGGCGGTGCGCCCGCCACTCCGGGGACCTCCCCAGTGATGACGACTGGTACCGGAACCAAGATCGGGACCATCAACATTGAGCAAGCCGTGCTCGGCTGCAACGAAGGCCAACGCGATATGGAAGCCCTGCGCAAGAAGCTGGAGCCGAAACAAAACGAATTGAAGCAGCAGAACGACGAACTCGAGCAACTCCAGAAGCAACTGCAAACCCAGGGCGACAAGTTGAACGAGGATGCCCGCGCCAGCCTGGTCAAGCAGATTGAGACCAAGAAGAAGTCCTTCGACCGCGCGGTGCAGGACGCGCAGGAAGATGCGCAGAATCAACAGAGAGACCTGTTTCAGCGCATTCTGCAAAAGATGGGGCAGCCGGTGATCATAAAGTATGCGCAGGACAATGGCTACAGCCTGATCGTGGACACCTCCAACAACTGGCCGCAAAGCCCGGTGCTGTGGTGGGCCGAAGCCGGGGACATTACCAAAGCCGTGGTCGACATCTACAACGCGCAGTCCGGCGTACCGGCGCCAACCGCTGCCGGAGCGGCCAAGCCTGCGGCTCCGAAGCCCGCAGCTCCCAAGCCTGCCGCTCCGAAGCCTGCCGCTCCGAAGCCAAATTAAACGTTCAGATAGTTTTTCGCGACACCGCGTGTGTCGAGAAAGTTCCCAAAGGCCGCGTGAAAACGCGGCCTTTTTTCTTGTTCCGGCGCAGCCTGCGGAGCGCGCTTTGGTGTCCTTAGCAGTAACCGTTTTCAACTGAGGAGGACACCATGTTTGACGACACACTGAATTCGTCATGGGACGACCGTTCGCGCCACGGATTGACAACCTTAACCTCGTTCGGCCTGCAGGCGCTGGCGGTCGGCGTGTTGCTGGTCCTGCCACTTCTGCGGCCGGCGGGGCTGCCTCTGTTTCGCCAACTCTCGACGCCTGTCAGTTTGGGCCAGCCTCTGGGAGAGCCTCCCACCGCCAGAGTGCGCACCGGTGCAAGCACGGTCGCGCCCAGTAATCCCGCGGATCTCACTTTCAGGGCGCCAGCACGAATTTCGAGTGAGATCCCTGCCAGCGATGAGGGTGCGCCACAAGTTGCAGGACTTGGTCCGGGTTCTTCCGGTGACTCTGTCAGGGGAGATCCGCGCGGCATTCCTAACTTACTTGAGAGCGGTACGCAACCCGTTTTGCCAGTGGCGGCACCGCCGGCAAGAGTTGCTCCGGTCCGTATCTCACACATGAGCGAGGGAGATCTGATTCGCAAGGTTCCTTCCGGCGTATCCGCCGCTGGCGCGAATGGCGCGCATTCAGGGGCAGGTGCTGTTGCAGGCGGTGATCAGCAAGGAAGGCGTCATCGAGAATCTCCGAGTCGTGTCCGGCCATCCCATGCTGGCGCCTGCGGCAATTGAGGCCGTGCGCCAGTGGCGCTACCGGCCATACGTCCTGAACAATGAGCCGGTGGAAGTGGAAACCCAGATCACCGTGAACTTCGGGCTGGGCGGGAGCTAAGGGTGGCAGGGTTCCTAGTTTCCGGTGTTCGCTCAGCAGAACTGGAAACTAGAAACCGGGAACTGCCTGGAGTAGCCCAAGCGTAACCTGAGCACGCGTGCGGCTCCCGCTATAATCGATCCCAGTGGCGTCCACTGTAGAAATCCTGAGCCGCGTGGCCACCCGCCCCACCTGGGCGGAAGTTTCGCTGGCCACTCTGCGGCAAAACTTCCGCACAGTCGTAAAGCACGCTGGCGCGGGCGTGACCGTGTGCGCTGTGGTGAAGGCCGATGCCTACGGCCACGGCGCCGTCGAGTGCTCACGCGCTTTGCAGGAGGAAGGCGCAAAGTGGCTGGGCGTTACCTCGCTCGATGAGGCGATCCCACTGCGCGAGGCCGGCATCGAGTCGCGAATTCTGCTGATGACTGGCTTCTGGCGCGGCGAAGAGAGCGAGATCGTCCGCCTGCGGCTTACTCCCACGGTGTGGGAGCCCTGGCACATCGAGTCTCTGGAGAATGCCTCGGCGTCTGGAGCGGTGCGGCAGGCGGTGCATTTGAAGGTGGACACGGGGATGGGACGTCTCGGCGTATCACTGGAAGAGCTTCCCGCTGTGCTGAAAGCTCTGAGCGAGGCCCCGCATCTGGTTGTCGAAGGGCTTTCGACTCATCTTGCTTCCTCCGAGATCATGGACGCGCCTTCCGTGGCCGAGCAGGAGCGCCGCTTCGAAGAAGCGCAGCGTATGGTGCGGGCGGCGGGCTTTGATCCGGGATTGTTGCACATGGCCAACACCAGCGCCCTGATCTCGCGGCGAGAGACTTGGAATAATATGGTGCGTCCCGGTGTCGCGCTCTACGGATACTATTTGCCGTTCCAGCGTGCGGGGAGGGAAGTAAGCGGAGGCACGTTGCGGCTTCCGGTAAAGCCAGTGCTCACTTGGAAGACGCGCATTCTCTCCATGCGCGACTTTGCCGCCAACCAGGCTCTGGGCTACGGAGGAACTTATGTGACCAAGGCGCCGGCGCACGTTGCGGTGCTGCCGGTGGGATACGCCGACGGGTACAACCGGCAGCTTTCCAATCGCGGGCGCGTGATCGTCCGCGATCATTATGCTCCCATCATCGGAAGCATTTCGATGGACCTCACGCTGGTGGATGTGACTGGCATTCCCGGGATCGCCGTCGGCGATGAGGTGATTTTGCTCGGGACCCGCGACGGTTTGAGCGTCGATGCGCTAGAACATGCTCGCCTCGCCAACAGTTCGCCCTATGAAATTCTCTGCAATATTTCCAAGCGCGTGCCGCGAAGGTACGGCAACTAGACCACCTCTTGTTCTGCTCAGGCGGCAAATACTCAGAACCAATCGCTGATTGCGACCATTGACTGAATCGTGGATGAGCGCTGGGTTGCGGCTTGCTACACTAGAAGATTAACCATGCGTTCGCGCTACGCACAATGGATGTACGGCTGGGAACACCGGCTCACTTCGGTAGACAACAACCGTGTGGTGCGTCCGCTGGACTGGGGTGTGGAGTGGGCGCGAAACTGGCCTTGCCGCAACGGCACTCGACCCGGTCAGGCCGTCGATGATCCGGCGAAATTCTTTATCGATTTCAACCGGCGCATCGTCGCCTCGAGCGACGAGTTTTATTCCTACACGCGGCCCAGCGATTTCCGGCTGGAGAAGCGCGAAGTAAAGGTTTTCTCCACGCGCGAAGTTCCTGATTTGAAGCTCGAAGCAAAAGTAAAGGGAACGTTTGCCGAGTTTCTGCGCTTCACCGCAGCAGTGAAGACGCCGTATCCGGAAAACAATCTGGTGAATGCGCGCTGGTTTCCAGCGCGCGGACGGCGGGCTGTCGTGCTTCTGCCGCATTGGAATGCGGACGCGATTGCCTACGTCAGTCTGTGCAAAGTTCTAAACATGCTGGGCATTTCGGTATTGCGGCTGACCATGCCTTATCACGATATCCGCATGCCGGCCGAGATCAGCCGCGCCGATTATGCCGTCTCCGCTAACATTGGCCGCACGCTCGATGCAGTCCGGCAGGGCGTAGTGGATGTCCGTTGCTGTCTCGATTGGCTGGAGCAGCAGGGCTACAGCAAGCTCGGGATTGTGGGCACAAGCCTGGGTTCTTGTTACGCGTTCATCGCTGCGGCGCATGATCCCCGCATTCGGGTGGCGGCGTTCAATCATGCCTCGACTTATGTTGCCGACGTGGTGTGGCATGGGCAGTCGACTCGGCACATCCGGCAGGGGCTGGAATCGCAGATCACTCTGGAGACGCTGCGACAGTCGTGGCTCGCCGTAAGTCCCATGGCGTACTTCCAGCAATTCTCGCGCTGGCCGCGGAAGTCGCTCATCATCTACGCGAAGTACGATCTGACTTTCTTGCCCGAACTTTCGCGCAACGTGGTGCAAGAATTCGAGCGGCACGGGCTGGATCACAAGGTTGTGGTCCTGCCCTGCGGCCACTACACCATGGGCGAGACGCCCTACAAATACATGGATGGGTGGCACCTGGCTTCGTTCCTGCGAACGGCTTTCGAGGGCTAACGTTGTCTCGCCGTATGCCGGTTAGGCGATAGAATGTGGACATGGTCGCGCGTCCCCTCGATTCCGAAGCCGTTATGGAGCACCGGCGCGGCGAGTTTCTGGTCAGCACCAACCCAGAACGCCTGAATCTGGATGTGGTTCACGGTTTTCTGACGAATTGTTACTGGGCCGGGGGTATTCCGCGGGAAGTTGTGACCCGCTCGATCGAGCACTCGCTGTGTTTCGGCGTTTATGACGGCAGCGGCGCACAAGTCGGCTTTGCCCGCGTGGTCACCGACTTCGCCACGGTGGCGTACCTGGGAGACGTGTTCGTGCTGGGATCGCATCGCGGACGCGGATTGAGCAAGTGGCTGATGGAGTGTGTGGTCCAGCATCCCGCGCTTCAGAATCTGCGGCGCTGGATTCTTTTGACCCGCGATGCGCACGGACTTTATTCGCAGTTTGGCTTTACCCCGGTGAAACCTCCGGAACGATACATGGAACTGCACCGGCCCGATGTTTACGAGACACGCTAGGAAAACGACATGAAGAATTCCGCAGCTAAGATGTACCGCCCGTTGTATGAAGCTGATCCGCAGATTGCCGCTGCCATCGACAACGAAACCCGCCGCCAGCATGAAGGCCTGGAGTTGATTGCCTCGGAGAATTTTGTCAGCGAAGCCGTGCTTGAGGCGGCGGGCTCGGTGTTCACCAACAAGTATGCTGAGGGATATCCCGGCAAGCGTTACTACGGCGGCTGCGAGTTCGCCGATGTGGTAGAGAACCTGGCGCGCGACCGCGCCAAGCAGTTGTTCGGCGCCGAGCACGCCAATGTGCAGCCCCACGCCGGTTCGCAGGCCAACATGGAAGCTTATGCCGCTGTGCTGCAGCCGGGCGACACCATTCTTGGATTGAACCTGGCGCATGGTGGTCACCTCACGCACGGGCATCATCTGAATTTCTCCGGGAAGACGTACAAGATCGTTCCTTACGGCGTGACCAAAGAGACGGAGACGATCGACTACGATGCGCTGGAAAAGCTGGCGGAGGAGCATCGCCCGAAACTGATTATCGGCGGCGGCAGCGCCTACCCGCGCATCATTGATTTTGCCCGGATGCGGCAGATCGCGGATAAAGTTGGTGCGCTTTACTTGGTCGACATGGCGCATTTTGCCGGGCTGGTGGCGGGCGGGGCGCATCCTTCGCCGGTGCCGCACGCGCACATCGTGACCTCCACTACTCATAAGACGCTGCGCGGGCCGCGAGCGGGTATGATTCTTTCCAAGGCGGAGTTCGCGGCAGCGATCGATAAAGTGGTTTTTCCCGGGATGCAAGGCGGCCCTCTGGTGCACATTATTGCGGCGAAGGCGATCTGCTTTCAGGAGGCGATGCAGCCCGAATTCCGCGAGTACGCGAAGCAGGTCGTGGCCAACGCGAAGGTGCTGGCGGAGACGCTGGCCTCCGAAGGCTTCCGCATTATTTCCGGCGGGACCGATACGCATGTCATGCTGGTCGATGTTTTCTCGAAAGGGATGCTGGGCAGCGACGCCGAGAAGGCGCTGGGTGAGGCCGGCATCACGGTCAACAAGAACGCGATCCCGTTCGATGTCAACCCGCCGCTGAAGCCGAGCGGCATCCGCATCGGCTCTCCGGCCCTGACCACGCGCGGCATGAAAGAAGCCGAGATGCGGCAGGTGGGGCGCTGGATTGCGGAAGCGCTGCTGCAGCGGACCGATGCAGCCGTGCTGGCAAGAATCCGAAGAGAAGTACTTGGTCTCTGCGAAGCGTTCCCGCTATATGCTGACCGGCGGGCCAAGGCACAGGCCGAAGTGCGGGCTTAGGTGAGAAGGTGCACGCCGGAACATCGTGAGTATGTTCCAGCTGGAACATTCGAAAATGGCAAAAACTTTTGGCATAAGTTATTGATTCTTCGAGCGGGCTTTTGGACGGATCAATGGAATCAAGGGGTTAAGCTGTGGATGAAATGTCTACTTTCGAGGACGTTGGATATCTACTAAAGTGGACTTGACAGGCGCGCGACGTACTTTATAAGGTGCAGGCCCGGGCGGGGGTTTCCTTGGTTGTGTGAGCGTTCCCGCCATATGCCGAGGGCAGGGCAGAGGCTGAAGTGATGGCGTAAGTCATGCGCCGTAAGGTGCCCCTGACTGCTCACGGCAATCAAACATAACGCAGCCGACAGGATACGGACATGAGCTTCTTGAAGAAATTGTTTGGCGGAAGAGAACCACAGCCTGTGGAAGCCGCTGCTGTCCCAGGCTCGAAACCAGCGCCGCCTGAGACACCCACCCCAAAAGAACAAAAGGCGCTCGTTCTAGCGGAGATGGGTCTAGCTTGGGCTAAGTTAGTTCGGGCTGGGAAAGAACTTGCCGCTGTACAAGATCCCAGCGAAGGCAGAAATGTCTTACGAGCGGTCGCGGGACAGATGGAGGATGGGGATGCCAAGATGGCTGCACTGTTTCGAAAAGCGGCCGATATTACGAGCGACGCCGAAATCGTACCGTTATGCCACCGATCAGCAACGCAACTCACACAGCAGGCCGTGCTTATAGGGAAGGCCTTTGAAGGGTTCTCGAAAGATCACTGAAACCTTACGCCATGGCATTCACAAAACCTCTATGTATCGTCCACATGAGTTGCGGAGTCCTCCGTCTGCTCCCGTTCTATTCCGTTGTGTCCCCACCCCTCGTCTGTGGTTAAATGCCTTCGGTGAAGATCGCCATCGACATCCGGCGGATGACCGAGTTCGGCGTGGGCACATACATCCGTAATGTCGTGCGTACCCTGGGCCGACTGGACCGCGAGACCACGTATTTCCTCATCGGTTCTCCCGCCAAGGTCAAGGAAATCGGTCCCCTGCCGCCTAACTTTCACACCGTCCCCCTGGCGGAGCCGGAGCGCTCGTTCAAGAGCTACTGGGAGTTTCGCACCATAGTGAAGCGGCTGGAATGCGATCTGGTGCACATCCCCAATCTGTTCTCGGTTCCGCGCGCCCTGCCTTGCCCCTATGTGATGACGGTGCACGACATGCTGGAGCATTTGTCGCGGGCGCGCCAGCAGACCGGGTTTTGGGGGGCGTGGCACTTCCAGTTCACCAAGCGGGTGTTGCGGGGGGCGGCACGCATTTTCGCGGTTTCCAACTTCACCAAGATCGAGATCGAGAAGCTGTTCGGAATTCCTCCGGGACGCATCGAGGTGGTTTACAACGCAATCGATGAGCGCTTCCTGCACGGGCACGCCAGCGCGGCCGATCGCCAGTTGATTGCCGAGCGCTACCAGGTGACCTACCCCTTCCTGCTTTATGCGGGAAGAATTAGTCCGCACAAGAATGTGGTGCGCATGATTGAGGCTTTTTCAGCGCTGAAAACGGAACTGCAAAAAGACCAGGCGTATCCCGACCTGAAGCTCATCATCATTGGGGACGATGTATCTGGCAATCCCGACCTGCGCCGGACCGTGATTCGAAGCGGCGTGCAGCACGATGTGCGCTTTCTGGGATTCGTGCCCATTGAAGTGCTACGCACGTTCTACGACGCCGCCAAGATCTTTGTTTTTCCGTCGCTGTACGAAGGATTCGGCCTGCCGCCTTTAGAAGCAATGGCCCACGGCACTCCGGTTGTGACCTCAAATGTGTCGTCGCTCCCGGAGGTGGTGGGCAATGCCGCCGTGCTGGTGCATCCGGAGAATGTCTTCGAGATCATGCGGGCTTTGCACCGCGTCCTTATGGACCAGCCGCTGCGCGAGAAAATGAAGGAACGCAGCTACCGGCAGGTGACCAAGTTTTCCTGGGAGAAATCGGTGCGCCGGATCATGGACGCCTATCTGGAAGTCGTGAACGCAAAAGGCAATGCGGAATCGCCCAGCCAGCCCGCTTCCCCAATTAAGAAGACCACGGCGGGTGTGGCGTAACGCGACGGTTTCCCCGCCCGCTGTTTCATCAACTCCCCGCTCCCAGCGAACTTACTTCAACAAAGGCTGGCCGGGAGAAGCGATGGCGAGCTTGTGCAGCTTGGCAGTGACCCGGTTGCGGTCGGCATCGGTCTGGGCGGAAGCGAGACGCTTGCGGAGGGTTGTGATCTTGTGCTGACGGGCGCGGCGCCGGCGAATCTCCGGGCGGCGGCTAGGTGCTGACATGCGGTGTACTCCTGATCGCTAAATTAAAAAAATGAAGTTGCAGCAGCTGGGTCTGTAGGCCGGCGAACGTCGGCCACGTGGTAGCCACTTAAGTCATTGAATCTGAACCCGCAAGAACTGTCAATGACGGCAGCCCGGTCGAGGGGTGCGCCGACTGAAGTTCAGCCCGGAAGCTGCCGATAGCAACGTCATGCAGCGGGGCGTCGAGCGATTTGCTCGAGATAACGCACGCCTGATGCAGCCAGCAACATCGCCCATTTCGAATAGGGCTCCGGCAGACGCCGCAGTGGATGAATGCCTGTAACGGGAGGAGCTTGCCTCTGTGAGTCAACTTTACGATTTGAAACTGCTAATAGAAAACAAGATTAAGGCCGACGGCCTGGATGCGATGGAGGTGAAAGGGAAGATTGGACTGCGCTCCGGCCGCATGCTGGCGTTCATTACTCCCACCACCGAGGATGACCCGTCGGCCGTCGCCAAACTCAGGCAGGCTGTCAAAGACGTTTTGCATATCAGCGCGTGAGGAGTGTTCGCATGAAATGGAACTTGATTCGAACCAAAGTTCTGGCCGCAATGGTTTCCTGTCTGCTGCTGGGCGTTCGCGGCATCGTGGCGCTGATGCACTACAGCTTCGCGCGCAATTCACAAGCCCTGGGCACCGAGGCGGTCACAGGCGCACAAAAGCTGTTCACTATTCTGGAAGCCAGAGAGACCAGTAAAATGGTGGCCGTCAGCGAGACGCTGATGATGAATCCGCAGGTTCGCGACGCCTTCGCAGCCAAGGATCGCAGCCGCCTCCTCGTGTTAACCGCGCCCCTGTATCCCAAGCTGAAAACTGAAGGCATTACCAACTGGATGTTCCACACTCCCGAGCCGGACATGGTTGTCTTTCTTCGTCTGCACAACACTGCGAAGTTCGGGGACCATTTGAACCGCTTCATGGACAAGGAAGTCGTGCGCACCCATGCCATGGTGGTCGGAAACGAACTGGCCAAGGCCGGGTTCGCGGTGAGAATTCTGCGGCCGTTTTACGATACGAATGGCCAGGTCGCCGGCTATGTCGAGTTAGGAGAGGAAATCGGCCAGTTCATCCACACCATGAAAAACCAGACCGGCGACGACTACGGACTCCTTCTCAGCAAGAAGTTTGTCGACCGGCAATTCTGGGCTGATTCGAGCGCGGTGTGGAAGCGCCGCGATAACTGGGACGACAATGCCAACTTCGTGGTGGCGGACAAAACCACCGCCAACGACGGCATCATTCAGTTCCAGGGAGAACTGGCCGCAGTGCCCGCACAGGGCCAGGTGCTCGAATATTTCCGCGACGGAAATTCGGTTTTAGTGCGCGGCATTATTCCCATTCATGACGCCGCCGGCAGCACCGTAGGCGCAATGTTCGTGGTACGCGATATTTCCGCTTCCTTCCTCGCCATGCGGCACACCCAAAATGTCCTGGTGCTCCTGATCGTGATCGCGCTGACGCTCGGCGCCGTTTTGGTGCTCATGCTGCTGAACCGTCTCGTATTCCGACGCCTGGAACACATCATTTCGGTTGCCACTCGCGTGGTCGGCGGCGATTATCAAACGGAAATCCGGGTAAGCTCCGACGATGAAGTCGGCCAGTTCGAACAGCTCTTCGAGCAGTTCAGACGCGTCTTTGTCGACCTCCTGGCTCACGTGCCCGAATTGCAGGAGAAACCTGAGCTTCAGGAGAAGTAAGGACTTGAACTTGCCGCGGTCTGAACCTTGAAGCTGACGCCGCTTTCGCTCAAAGCAGTGCAGCTTGGCCCAGACATGGGTCATCAACGCGGACTCGAGTTCTAAAGTTACCTTCGTGCCCTACCTTCTCCCTGCCCTAGACGAGCAGAATGGTTGCGCGGGAGTGTCCAACCAGGAGAAAAGCGCGAATGAATCGCTTCATCTTTTCACTGATACTGTGGGGGCTGGCGTTGCCGGCGTGGGCCCAGAGCACGTCAGCTGAATACATTAAGAGCGGCAACGAATATTACGCCAAGGGTGATTACGACCGCGCGATCGCGGATTACACCAAGGCCATCCAGTTGAATCCGAGTGATCCTGCCGGGCCATACGATCGCGGCCTCGCCTTCTATCACAAGAAGGATTATGACAGCGCAATACAGGACTTTACCCAGGCCATCCGCATAAAGCCCGACCACGTGGAAGCGCTAGTGGCGCGCGGCAACGCATACGACGACAAAGGCGAACATGACGCCTCATTGCGCGACTACAGCGAGGCCATTCGCGTCAACCCGTCCTACACCTCACCGTATATTGAGCGCGGGATTGCCTACGACAATCGCGGCGATCAGGACAGCGCTATCTCGGACTTTACCAGGGCCATTCAGCTGGACGCCAACAATGCTCGTCCGTATTACGGCCGCGGCCTGGCCTACAAGAAGAAGGATGATTGCGACCACGCGGTAAAGGATTTTGACGATGCGATTCGCATCAACCCCAGCCATGCCAGGGCATTTCTGGAACGCGCACGCTGCTATTACGGTAAGAAGAATTTTGATCTGGCGATTGCCGACTTCACCCAGTCCTACAAGCTCGACGCAAGTTCGACCGCGGCGCTCGTCGAGCGCGGCAACGCCTACGACGACAAGGGTGACCGCGACAAAGCCATCCAGGACTACTCCGAGGCGCTTCGCATAAAGCCCGATGACGCTAACGCGTTTTACAATCGTGGCCTAGCCTACCGCCACAAGGGTGATTATGACCTTGCCATCAAGGATTACTCCGATGCGATTCGGCTTAGCCCCAAATACGCTTCCGCATTCAA
This sequence comes from uncultured Acidobacteriaceae bacterium, assembly GCA_963842095.1. Lineage (GTDB taxonomy): Bacteria > Acidobacteriota > Terriglobia > Terriglobales > Acidobacteriaceae > Sulfotelmatobacter. The sequence goes on along the minus strand of CAWJEY010000013.1, from coordinate 532,490 downwards.
TAACCGCGGCTTTGCCTACACTCGCCAGGGCAAACACGATCTTGCCATTGCGGATTTCACCGAGGCACTGCGCCTGAAGCCCGATTACCAGTTTGCGTTCTACAACCGGGGCAAGGAGTATCGCGAAACAGGCGAATACCAGAGCGCGATTCAGGATCTGAATGAAGCAATCCGGTTGAATCCAAATGACGCGAGCGCGTTCTATCAGCGTGGTCTAGCCAAGCAGCACAGCAACGACACCACCGGCGGCGACGCCGACATCGCCAAAGCCAAGCAGCTAAATCCCAGCGTGACCAGCGAGTGAACCCAGTTGGTGCAGGTTCCAGGATACTGAAGATAAAGATAAAGGAAGTATGGCAGCCGGACCTGTAAGCCGAATTCTGTCCGCCGGATTGCTCCAGCGGGACGGTCATTCCTCTGGGCCACGCATTACTGCGGGGCTCTAGCGACCTACCCGAAGGTTGGACGCACCGAGCCGGCACGTGTCCGAAACCCTGATCCGTAAGAACCAAGCTTCGAACTCCCTTCCTATTTGGTCTTGCTCCGTGTGTGGTTTGCCCTGCCCGCTGCATTGCTGCCGCGGCGGTGCGCTCTTACCGCACCTTTTCACCCTTACCCGCTTCCCGAAAGATGCGGGCGGTATATTTTCTGTGGCACTTTCCGTCGAACGGGCTTGAACCCGCCCTCCCGGACGTTATCCGGCACACCGCTCTGTGGAGTTCGGACTTTCCTCTCCCCGCGCCCGAAGACGCCGAAAGCGACCGTCCGGTCCAGCTGCCAACAGAATCATTATATACGGCGGGCTTCGGGCGGAGCCTGCCCTGAGCGGAGTCGAAGGGGCTATCGGGCTTCGGTTTACCCGCCGCCCGAAGGACTCTCTTGCTGGTAGACTTATCGACAAGCGGGCTAGGCTGAAACGCGGTTCTTCGGCGAAGCCCGAAGCCCGAAGCCCGAAAGCCGAAGCCGTCCATGAACATCGCTGAAGCCATCCGAATCGCGCTGCAATCGCTGTGGGCGAACAAGCTTCGCTCCGTGCTGACCCTGCTGGGCGTGGTGATCGGGATTTCTTCGGTGATTGCAGTTGTCACCTTCGTTTCCGGAATCAACGATTACGTCGCCAAGAAGATATTCAATCTGGGCGCCGACGTCTTCATCGTTTCCAAAATGTCAGCGGTCGAGACGAATGTCGAACGCTTCCTCGCAGCCGAGAAGCGCAAGAATCTCGACATGGACGACTACGAGGCCGTGAAGGCGGCGTGCGGCCACTGCGACTACGTGGGCGCGCTGATGAACGGCAGCGCGCGGGTGAAGCGCAACGAGCAGTCGATTGAAGACACGACGGTGCAAGGTATCACACCTTCGATTGCCACCATTCTTGATACCGATTTGACGTCGGGCCGGATGGTCAATGAGACAGACCTGAACAACCATCTCCAGGTGGCGGTCGTTGGAACCGACATTGTCGACCACTTGCTGACCGGCGTGGATCCATTGGGCCAGGAAATTCGCGTCAATGGATGGACCTACCAGGTTATCGGCGTCGGCAAGAAGAAGGGCAAGACGCTGGGGCAGAGCGCCGATAACTACGTGTTGATTCCCATCACGGCGTACCTGAAGGAGTATGGGTCGCACAACAATAGCATCGAAATCTGGGGAAAAGCTTCGTCGACGGGGACTCCGCTGAATCAAGCGATCGACGAGGCGCGAGTGGGGATGCGCTCGCATCGGCACGATGCCCTCGGCCAGGACGACAGTTTTGAGATCGAAACCAACGCCAGCCTGCTCGGAATCTGGTCGGGGCTGAGCAACACGTTCTTCATGGCGACGATTGGGATTGCAGGGGTTTCGCTGGTCGTTGGCGGCATCGTGATCATGAACATCATGCTGGTCTCGGTGACCGAGCGGACGCGTGAAATTGGCATCCGCAAGGCGCTGGGAGCGAAGCGCGATGATGTGCTCCTGCAGTTCCTGATCGAATCAGTGATCCTGGCCCTGCTGGGCGGGGTGTTAGGGGTTCTGCTGGGAATCGCTGTTGCAGAGGGCGTGACGGCCCTGATCGGTATGCCTTCATCGATCAAGCTCTGGGCTGTGGTGGCCGGATTGACTGTGGCGGCCAGCGTTGGCGTGTTTTTCGGAGTCTATCCGGCGCGGAAGGCAGCGCGGTTGGATCCGATTGTAGCGTTGCGGTTTGAGATGTAGAAAGAATTGAGCATTGTGTGATCGGGCGATTTAGCGATTGAAAACCCTAAGCGGGATGGTTTTGATTTACAGAATCGCCAAATCGCGCAATCGCTCAATGACTCAATGATTTCATGATGAAGAAATCCGAATTCGGCGAAATCGTTCAGATGGCAACGGACACGATCCGCGGCAATAAGCTGCGGTCTGCGTTGACCGTCCTCGGAATCGTCATTGGCGTTGCGGTCGTGATAGGCGTGTCGTCGATCGGTCGCGGGCTCGACGACAACGTCCACGACCTCGTCGCCAGCATCGGATCGAATGTCATTTTCGTGTTCCACCTGGACTTCTTTACTTTTGGCCGCTTGACCGACGAAATGCGCATGCGCAGGGAGCTTACCTATGACGATGCGCTGGCGATGCGTGATCTGCCACACGTCAAAGCTGTGTCGGCAGGCTTGCGAATTTTCCGCCCCGAGTTGGGTGTGGGCAGTTATTCCGTGAAATATCAGGACAAGAAGGCGAAGCACACCATCCTCGAAGGGGACATGGCGGAGGCTAAGGACGTCTTCGACCTGCCCATGGCCAGTGGTCGCTGGTTCACCGATTTTGACGACGAGCATCACTCTCCAGTGGTCGTGGTCTGCTACGAGACGCAACATGAGTTGTTTGGCGATCAGGATCCACTCGGCAAAGAGATCAACATCGAAGGCCGGCTGTTTGAAGTTATCGGCACCGTGACTAAGATCAAATCTGTGTTCGGCGGGGGCAAAGATCCCAACGACAATCGTGTCATTATGCCGCTGAAGACTTTCAAAACCCTGCACCCGGAAATGAAGCAGCACGTAATCAGCGTCAAGGCCACCTCGCACGACGATATGCCAAAGGCGATGGACGAAATTCGGGAATTGCTGCGGCGTCGGCGGAGAGTTGCATACGATAAGCCGGATAACTTTGCTGTCATGACCTCGGACTCGATTTCCGATTTCTGGAACCAACTCACGGGCGCATTGTTCATCGGGATGTTCGCAATCTCCAGCGTGGGGCTCGTCGTGGGCGGCGTGGGCGTGATGAACATTATGCTGGTGAGTGTCACCGAGAGAACGCGGGAGATTGGCGTCCGCAAAGCTATCGGGGCGCGTAAAGTCGACATTCTGCTGCAGTTCACGCTGGAGGCCATCATCCTGACGGCGGTAGGCGGAATAATCGGCATTATGTTCGGCGGGATTATCGTTTATGCCATTCCTGCGGTCTGGCCGTCGCTGCCGGCGCGCATGTCGATGTTCTGGACCGTCTTCGGCTTCACGTCCGCCGCGGGAGTTGGCTTGGTCTTCGGTATCTATCCCGCGTGGAAGGCAGCGAATTTGGATCCGATTGAGGCGCTGCGTTACGAATAGTGTGGATTTCGTTTTTCCCTATATAATCACGGTGACGATTCGCACACCCGTCCGCCGACTGCAGTTCTTATCGGCGCTGCCACCCGTTCTGGGGGTGGGCAGTTCAGTGTGCTCCATCAATTCCCAGGGAGGTCATCCATGACTTGTGCTCGCGTGCGCGCGTTGGCAGTTGCCCTGCTGCTGGTTCTTCCGCTAGCGGCGCAGGAGCAGCCTTTGCTGCGCTACAGCATTGTCGGTTCGAACTCCTGCGCAACGAAGCCTTGCTATGACGAGGTCATTAGTAATCCTATTGTGCAAAAGATGCTGCTCGATCTTGCTGCAGGGTCTCGTCCGGTTGACGCCGTGGAGACGGCGCTGAGAGGCGGGGAGGTGCCGGTAACGCATCTATTGCAGTTAAGGCTGATCCGCCGTGAGGGGGACCGTTATTTTCTCAACTTCCCGCTCTTCACGGCTGTCGATGTGAAGCGTATTCGCGAGTCCAGCGAGGTATACGGAGGTTCTCTTGCAGATGCCATGCTCGCTCACCGGCAGGACATCGAGGCCGCTCTGCAGAGTTATGACCTTTCCGGCGTTGATCGCAAAGCCGTTGCTTATTTTGTTCTCGGATGCGCCTCGCTCGATTGGGACGGCCTCCATCTGACCGCCGCAAGAGGCTACCGCAAGGTCACCGAAGACAGGCCAGACGGGAAATACGTGCCCGACGCCGAACAGACCACATCCTTTTCGCTCGAGCGAATCTACTGGGGAAGCCATAATTCCAGCTATGACGGTATTGACTTGACATCGTTTGGAGATCACTTCTCGAAGCGCTACACGTTCCCGGACTTGTTTTGGCGGCTGCCCGGCCGTATAGCCAATACTGACTATCCCGACGAACTAAAGCCCACCATCGAATCCCTGTTGGATGCATCGCTGCAGCAAACGGGCGTGCATGTGACCCGCATGATGGTGTCGCTGCGGGATGGCGAGAAAACGCTGCCGGAGCTGGCGAAGGCGGCCAGCCTGAACGCAGATGAGACGGAGCCGCTAGTACGGGCGCTGATAGCGCTCGAGTTTGTCGCCACTCACGGCGACCGCTACGAGGCAAGGATTCCGGTCTTTACCAAACGCGACGAAGCCATGGTCAGGCATTTGCTCTCAATCGGGAACCTGGTCATGGACCAATGGCTGGCGACAAATTATGCGAAGCTGAAAGCAGAACTGCGCGACCTCAGATTCACCCGCTCCGGCGTGCCTTTTGAGGATGGTTTCACCATGGTCTGGCACTACATCTTCGGCATTGCCAACCGCAAGTTGGTGGAGGCTGGTTTATTCGCCGATCCGTATGCGGCCGGCAGGAAATACAAGGGTTCAATACCCGCAGTCTCTCAGATAAGTCTTCTAAGTCTTCCGTAGATTAAATATAAAATGGCCTCCGGAAGCACATGATTCACTCCACCATCCGGATCATTCAGTCCGTCGCAGCCTTGATTGCGATCTTGGGGTGCCTCTCCAGTTCCCTTTACTATCTGCTCTGCCTGTGGAGTGCGACTGCCTTTCTGCGCGAAGGCAAGGCGGGCGAGGGCGCCCGCCCCACATCGGGCTTGCCGCCGATCTCGATTCTCAAGCCGCTCAAAGGAACCGACCCTGAAATCTATGAGAGCTTCCGCAGCCACTGCCTGCAGGACTACCCGGAATACGAGATCATCTTTGGCGTAAACGACCCCAACGATCCTGCGATCGCGAGTGTGAAGCGATTGCAGCGGGAATTTCCCGGCAGAAGAATACACCTGGTGGTGAGCGAGAAAAGACTGGGCGCGAATGTGAAGGTCAGCAATCTGGCGCAGATGTTGACCGAAGCGCGCTATGACCACTTGATCGTGAACGACAGCGACATTCGCGTGCACCCCGACTATTTGCGCCGGGTGACTGCTCCGCTGGCCGACCCGTGCGTAGGATTGGTCACGTGCCTTTACCGTGGAGTGGCGGCTGCGACGCTGGGTTCGCGCCTGGAGGAGCTAGGCATCAGCACGGATTTCTGCCCAAGCGTATTAGCAGCGCGGCAGGTTGAAGGCGGCATTCGTTTCGGGTTGGGTTCCACGCTGGCGTTCCGCCGCGCCGAGTTGGAGAAGATCGGCGGCTTCACATCGTTCGTGGATCATCTTGCCGATGATTACGAACTAGGGAAGCGCATTGCCGATCTGGGGCTGACGGTGAAGCTCTCGAATGTCGTCGTTGAAACATATCTTCCGTCTTACGGTCTGCGGGATTTCTTCGCGCATCAACTGCGCTGGGCGCGAGGAGTGAGGGATGCGCGTGCGGGCGGCTACCTGGGTCTGGTTTTCACGTTTGGGATCGTGTGGGCCTCGCTCGCTCTGGCGGCGAGTGGAGGAGCATTGTGGGCCTGCTGCGCGCTGGCCGGCACGCTGGTTCTCCGCCTTGCGGTTGCCCTGGTTGTGGGCCGCCGTATTCTGCAAGACCGTCAAGTCTTGAGCGGCGCATGGCTGATTCCGCTGCGCGATTTGGTTGCGGCTGGAGTTTGGATTGCGAGCCTTGGGGGCCACACCGTGACTTGGCGCGGAGACCGCTTCCGCCTGCAAAATGGCAAGCTCAGTCGGATCCCGCCATAGCGCTAGTACGGAGGGCAATCGCCTCAGCCACTAAAGGGACGATGACGGGGCTGTGATCGAGCACCGTCCGGACTTTGCCGGCTAGTTGTTTTAACGTGAACGGCTTCTGCAGGAAATTGTTTTCGACATCGACCACCTTGTGGTCCAGCACCGTTTGGCCAGCATAGCCGGAGACGAATAGCACCCTGGTCTCCGGACACAACATTTCCAGTTCCTTCGCCAGTTCGCCCCCGCTCATGTGAGGCATTACGACGTCGGTGACGGTCACGTGGATCGGTGCCCTGTGATTCTTGGCGACGGACAAGGCATCCAGTCCGTCTCTCGCCTGCAGCACACTGTATCCGCGGAGGGTGAGAAACTCGGCGGTGGCCCGGCGCAGGGGTTCCTCATCCTCGACCAGCAGGACGGTTTCTGTGCCGCGGAGCGCCCTGTCGGTGGCCGGGTCCGGAGTTTCCACGGTGCAGGGATGATCCTGCACACAGGGCAAATAGATCTTGAACGTGGTGCCCATTCCGGCTTCGCTGTAGGCCCACACGAATCCATGATTCTGTTTGACAATGCCATACACCGTCGCTAAGCCCAGCCCCGTGCCCTTGCCGGAGGGCTTTGTCGTGTAGAAAGGTTCAAAAATATGAGGCAGATCATCCGCCAGAATACCGGTTCCCGTGTCCGTCATGGTTATGACAGCATATTGTCCGGTGGGAATAAGGGCTCGCTTGCGGTCGGCGTATTGCTCGTCGAGCTGAACATGGGAGGTCTCAATGCGGCAGCGCCCGCCCTCTGGCATGGCATCGCGGGAGTTGGCTGCCAGGTTCATAAGAATCTGCTCGATCTGGACGGGGTCCAGACGAACTCGGCCCAGTCCCTCGCCGGGGACAAAGACGAGCTCAATGTCTTCTCCGATCAAGCGGTGGAGCATCTTGATGATTCCCCCAACCACCGGGTTGAGTTCGGCGACCCGCAAGGCCTGCGGTTGTTTGCGGCCGAACGCGAGCAACTGCCGCGTTAGATCGGCAGCGCGCCGGGCGGCGGAAAGGATCTCCTGGATCCGCGCTTGCGTGGAGCTTCCCGGCACCACTCCGTCAAGCGCGAGTTCCGAGTAGCTCGTGATGATGGTGAGCAGGTTGTTGAAGTCATGGGCCACGCCTCCCGCCAGCCGGCCAATGGCGTCCATTTTTTGCGCCTGCAGCAACTGCGCTTCGAGGCCAAGGCGCTGGGTGAAATCACGTCCGTTGGAAACAAAATGCGTGATCTTTCCTTCCGCGTCCCGTATGGGGCTGATGCTCTCATCGACGTAGTACAGCTCGCCATTCTTCTTGCGGTTCACCAGAATGCTGCGGTAAACGTCGCCGGAACGGATGGTTTCCCACAACTCGCGGTAGAGTGCTGGTGGCTGCTGCCCGGACTTCAAAATAGATGGCGGTTTGCCAATGATTTCCTCCCCGGAGTACCCTGTCAACGCTTCAAAGGCGGGGTTCACGTACTCGATCACGCCGTCGCTATTGGTGATAAAGATGGTGTCGGCCGACTGCTCCACCGCGCAGGAAAGCTTGCGCAAAGATTGTTCCGCGATTTGTCCCCGTTGCTGAGTCGCGTGCAGACTGAGCGCGCAGCGGATGGTGCGCACCAGGTTAGCTCCGTTAAGCTGCGATCTCTCCACGCAGTCATAGGCGCCCGCCTGAATGATTTCGGCAACCGCTTTTTCATCGGCCTGCTCGGTCAGCAGGATGAAGGGCATGGCGCCCCGGGTGTGCAGAAACTCGGAAAGAAGCTTGGTGGCTGCGGCGTCCCCGGTCTCATGCTCAAACAAGACCAGCCCGTAGCCAGTGCCTTGCAGCATGGCCTTCGCTTCTTCCAGCGAGCTGGCATGATCCAGTTCGGCCGGTAACGCACTTCGGTCCCGGCCCAGGATCTCCCGGATCAGAAAGAAATCCTCCTCCTTGCTTCCCACTAACAGGACGCGCAAAAGCGAGGGCCCGGGTTGTGCTGTAGTTGACAGGGGGAATCCTTGGCTACTCTCTTCACATCGGAAAGTTTCAGGAGCGGCGTCTGCCTGGCGGCAGGCAGATAATCATTGAGGTCGAAAAGAAATCCCAGATTGGGGCTGGTTCGATTTGGGACCAGAGGGGTTGACCTTCAGTTCGGAGTGTTGAGCACTCCTTTCCACCGCGGCATTTTGTGTGCCAGACGCGCTTGATGCATCATTCTTCAGCGAAGTTTCGTCGTTCCGGAAAGCACTCGCCTTGCCCTCGTTCCGGCGTAACGCTGGCCCTGAAACCGGGCAGACTGTCACTGACCCTATTTCGCTGTTAACCAACGCTCGATTCCATCGTCTAACACTCGCAGTCCGGGTGTAGAGCCACTGGCTCATCCGGCTGAAAATCAGGGAACTCCAGCCCGGTTTCCTGCGTATCGGTTAGAGAGCCAGAGTGTGCCTGAATAGCGAAGCGTGATGGGAGGATTTATGCAGATCGGATTTACCCAGGCCCAGGAAAGCGCAAGCGCGGCGAGAACGATTGCCAACACAGGCAATGGGCATGTCGAGGAGGTGGTGCGGCAGGCCCACGAAGAGTTGCGGCAACTCCTGCAACAGCGCGCCGAGGTGATGCGCCGGATCGGTACCATCAAGCAGACCATCGCTGGCCTCGCCAACCTCTTTGGCGACGGCGTGTTGAGCGATGAATTGCTGGAACTGGTGGATCGCAAGAGCAGCGGCCGCCAGCCCGGCTTCACCAAAGCCTGCCGGATGATTCTGATGGACGCGAACCGCGCCCTGAGCGCCCGTGACGTCTGCGACCGGATTCAGCAGAAAGTCCCGCCCATGCTGGCCCGCCACAAAGACCCGATGGCGTCGGTCACCACGGTGCTGAATCGCCTGGTGGCGTATGGTGAGGCCAGGGCCGTGGCTCTCGACAACGGCCGCCGCGCCTGGCAATGGGTGGCAGACTCCAACTCTGAGTCGACAACGCTGCCGGTGTCAGCTTAAGAGACCAGCAAAACTATCCCGGCGGCAGCAACATCCCCTTCTCCAGATGCCGCGTGACGTGCGCATACGAGGCCGCATGCGGATCGTGCGTCACCATCACGATCGTCTTGTGAAAATCTTCGTTCAACCGCTTCAGGATCTCCAAGACTTCCGTAGCGGAGTGACTGTCCAGGTCGCCCGTCGGTTCATCCGCCAGCAACAGGGTTGGATCGCTGACAATCGCCCGCGCGATCGCCACGCGTTGTTCCTGTCCGCCCGAGAGTTGCTTAGGAAGATGGTTGACCCGATCATCCAGGCCCACCAGTTTCAACGCGGTCATCACATGCTCACGCCTCTGCTGCTGGTTGAGATGGGTCAGCAGCAGCGGCAGTTCCACATTTTCAAAAGCAGTGAGCACGGGGATCAGGTTAAACGTTTGAAAAACGTAGCCAATGTGCTCATTGCGCCAGTGGGCGGCTTGCGAATCGCTGAACCGGAAAACGTTCTGGTTCTGCACCAGCAATTCGCCCGAGGTCGGCCGGTCGATGGCGGCAATCATGTTCAGCAGCGTGGTCTTGCCGGAGCCCGATGGGCCCATCAGCGCCATGAATTCGCCGGCCGCAATATCGATGGAGACGTCGTCAAGCGCCTTCACCTCAAAGGCCTCGCGCTTGAAAATCTTGCTGACATTGCGGGCTTGCACGACTTTGGTTCCGGTAGCGACCTTGTTTTCCATAACTGTGCTCATAATTATGATTGTCCCTTATTATGATTGACCCTTGATTTTGATTCCGTCTCCGTCTTTCAGGTCCTGTGGCCCTTTGCTGATCACGCTTTCACCACCCACCAGCCCGTCCACGAGGAAGCCGTCGCTACGCTGGCTCAACACATGAACTTCGCGCATGCGCGCCTTCCCCTCGAAGGCGAGGAACACGATCTTCTTGCCGTCATGGTCCCGCACCGCACCTGCGGGAACAAATGCCCCCGCCGGTTGCGTGCTGCTGGCTTTCTGTTCATCAGCCAGGAATTTCACAGTGGCGTTCATTTCCGGACGGAGATATTCGTCCGGATTCAGCACCTGCACTTTCACCTGCACTGTGGCCTTCTGCCGATTGGCCTCGGGCGAAATCTGCGCGATCTCCCCTTTGTATTTGCGGTCGGGATAAGCATCCACGGTCACAATGCCCTTCTGCTTGGGGCCAAGCCGGGCGAAGTCGGACTGCGCGATATCCAGCTCAACCTGAATATCGTTCAAATCCGCCAGCGACACCACCGATCCTTGAGGCCCGCCGGCTGCCGCGCTGGCAAATTGCGCAGTGATCAGTTCGCCCTTCTCGGCGGTTCGATCAAGAATGGTTCCGGTGACGGGCGCCCGGATCACAGTGGCGTCGAGTTGCGATTTGGCGTAATCAAACTGTCCCTGCGCCTGGGCCACCGATCCACGCGCGCGGGCGATCTCCTCCGCCCGCGGCCCAATCTTCATCAATTGAAAAGCCTTCTCCAGAGAGTTGACTCGCTGCTGGTCCGAATCGAATTTGGCCGTTGCGTCATCCAGAGCCTGGCGCGAAACCACGCCCCCCGCGGCCAGTTCTTTGGTGCGATCCAGAGTCAGTTTGTCGTTCACCAGTGTGGCGCGGGCCTCATCCAGATTGTGTTGCGCCTGTTGAATCTCTTCCGGCCGGGATCCGTGCTCAAGCTCATCGAGATAAGCGCGAGCGTTATCTAGCGCGCCCTTCGCTTGTTCGTAGGAGGCGCGGAACTCCTGGTCCTCCAGCCGAACCAGGACTTGCCCTTCTTTCACCTTGTCGCCCTTTTCCACGCCAATCCAGGCCAGGCGTCCGGTGACCTTGGAATTCACGTTGATGGTGTGGTGAGCCACGATGTAGCCCGTGGCCGAAAGTACGGTGCCGCCCACATCGCTGCTCTCCGCGGAAGCGCGAGTGACCTCCACCTCCGGCACGTCGCGTGCAAGCAGGCGATAGGCCAGGGCGGATAAGCTCAGCACGGCTACGATCGCGATCCCTACAACAATGTAGCGGCGGGCCCAGGCTGGCGGTTCGCCGTTGCTCGCGCTTTGCCCCGTGCGGTCGATGCGCAAGCTCTGCAAGTCTTCGTGTTTAGCGTCAATCGGCATCTATCCACCTGTCATCCTGAGCAGCGCGTTCTTTGCGCTGCGAAGGACCTGGGCGAGCCGCGCGACGCGCCGCGTTTTGTGCGGCGCAATACTCGCGCGTTTGGCTCGCTTCCTTATCCGCCCATCAACCGCGCAACGCGGTGAGAATATTCTGCCGCGCAGCATGCCAGGCCGGAGCAAATCCGCCCACCAGGCCCATGATCAGCGCGAACGCAATAGCGGACGCAGCCACCATCGGTGTAATTTGCAGGCTGAACACCACCTCGCTGAACGTCACCGCATTCGACGTTCCCGTCTGCATTCCGTTAAATGGCAGCATCAGAAGAATTCCCGCGATCGCGCCCAGCAAAGCCAGCATCAGCGATTCCAGAACAAACGATGTCAAAATCGCAGGCCGGGAGAATCCCAGCACTCGCAGCGTCGCAATCTCGCGTCCACGATACGCTACCGCGGCGTACATCGTATTCATGGCCGCGAAACTCGATCCAATCGCCATGATAATTGCGACCACAATGCCAATGTATTTAATGGGAGCGCCGGAATTGGTTTGCTTCGCGTAATAGTCCGTTTCCATCATTCCATCGAGCTTGAGACGCTGATCATCGCTCACACGATTCTTGAGCGCATCGGCGGCGATGGGATCGGTGGCGCGCAGGTACGCCGAGGCATATCCGCCCTGCCGGTCGAAATCCGCCGCCATCTGATTCACATCGCCCCAGATTTCCGATTCATAAGCCGAGCCACCGGCGTCAAAGACGCCCACGACCCTCCATGACCCTTTGCCGAAATCCATGGTGTCGCCTATGTTGGCATGGGAAAAGCGGCTGCGAATGGATTTGCTCACCACCACTTCGCGTTGCCCGGTCTGGAACCAGCGGCCCTCGATCAATTTCGCGCTGGGACGAAGTTCGAGGCCATCGGGCATCATGCCCCGCACGGTGACGTTCACTTCCCCGGTGCCATCCTTGCGCGGCAGCACAATCACCACCACCCACTCGCCGGAAACCATGGGCTCGCCGTGGCTGTCTTTCGCGATGCCGGGCAGAACCTTCAGCGTAGGAAACAGCGCAGCGTCAAAGCCGCCTGACAGCTCCGCTTCCGATCCTTTGCGCAGCACCAGCACGTTCTGCGGATTGCCGCTGGAAACAAATGCTCGCTTCAGTCCCGCTAGCAGCGCCATCAGGAAGATTGCCGTGGTGACCGTGAGCGCGATGCCCAGCGCGGTCATGATCGTAAGCCCTTTGCGGAGCTTCAAATTGCGAATGTTATAACTGATCGGTACCGCCATAATTTCACTCTGTCTCCGTAGCGCCGGTGCTGCTCAGCCGATGTGGCGCAACCCCTCCACAATGTTCATGCGGGAAGCTTTATACGCGGGCAAATAACCGCTGACCAATCCCACCACTGCCGCGACCAGCAACGACAAGCACACCGTAGGCAGCGTCACTTTCATGTTGAGCGGAACTCCCAGCGCAACGAAACGGTGGGTCAATGCCTGGATCAGCGGGATGGCCGCCACGATGCCTAGCGCTCCTCCCGCAACGGAGAGCCCTACAGCCTCACCCACCAGCAGCGAAAGCAGGCGCTGCCGCGTGAATCCCAGCGTCTTCAGCACCGCCACTTCCCGGGTCCGTCCGCGCACGGACATAGCCATGGTGTTCGCCGAAACCAGCAGAATAGCAAACACCACCGCGCCGCAGATGCCCAGAATAAATGCCTTCACGTTGCCCAGGGTCGCCACAAAATCGAGCTGGAAAGCTTTCTCGCTCTCCGTCTTGGTTTGCAAAGGCGAGTTGCGGAACATGTCGTCGACTGTGCTTGAAACCCGCGCCACATCGCCCGGCTCAGCCACCTGTGTGGCAAACCACCCCGCCTGTCCCTTGAACCAACTCACAGACTCTTCCAGATACTTGGAGTTGAAATACAACGAGTTCTGCGGCGGATCGCGGTGGTAGATGCCGCGAATGGTCAGTTCCGGGTTCGCCGGGAAAATCGTACCCAGCAACGTGATCTTATCTCCGATTTTCCAGCCATACTTGTCAGCCAGCGTCACATCCACCAGGGCGCCGGCGCGATCGTGTTGCCAGGCTGCGACCTGATCCGGCGGGACGATCTTGTCGGATGCAACTTTCAGATACTCATCCGGGTCGGTGGCGATCTGCGCGAAAAAGTTCTCCGGGCGGTCGTCTTTATAACGTCCGCCGAACCAGGTCATTGGCGCCACCGCCACTACGCCGGGGATGGCACGAATCTTGTCTCGATAATAGATCGGCAGCAGGAATGCCAGGGAAACGCGGTCGCGCGTGATCACCCGTTTCGCGGCCTCGGGCGCCACCTGATCGATGTAGAACGCGCGCCAGATACTGGTCATGAGCGTCAGCAGCAGCAACGAAAATCCAATGCTGGTAATGGTCAGCAGGCTCCGCCGCTTGTTGCGAAACGTATTGCGTACCACAAAACTGCTGAACGTCATAAATTCAACCGATATGCCGGAGCCCTTCCACAATCTCCACCCGCGACGCGTTATAGGAGGGCACCAGCGAACTGAGGAAGCCAACCAGCGCTGCCACCACCAGAGCGACACCCAGCGTTCCGGGCGTAACCTGCATCGAGGCCAGAAAAAATCCCATGGGCGACTGTTTCATAATCGTCAGCAGCAGCCACGCGAAGCCGCAACCAAACAATCCACCCGCAATCGAAAGCGATATGGCTTCGCCCACAAAAAGGCCGAGGATGGTCTGCCGCTCGAAGCCCAGGGTCTTAAGAAGGGCCACTTCACGCGTGCGCTCGCGGATCGACATCGCCATCGTATTGGCCGACACCAGAAGCGTGGTAAAGACCACCGCCATGCAGATGCTGAGAATAAAAGCCTTCACGTTGCCCAGCATGTTGACAAAGGTCAGCCCGAAAGCCTTCTCGCTTTCGGTTTTGGTGGGCTGCGGCGAATTGCGGAACATATCGTCGACCGTGCTTGCGATTTTCGCCACGTCGTCCGGCGAGCCGGACATTATGCTGAACGTACCCGCCCGCCCTTTGAAAAAGTCTACTGCCTCTTCCACATACTTCGCGTTGAAGTAGACGGTCTTATTCGCCGTGGGCCAATGGTAGATGCCGCGAATGGTGAGTTCCAGGTTGATGGGATAGATCGTGCCCTGCAGAACGATGCGGTCCCCCAGTTGCCAGCCGTGCTGCTTGGCTAATTCATCGTTCACGATCACGCCTGCCCGGTCGTGTTGCCAGGCCGCAAGCTGATCCGGCGGTATCTGCATCTCCGGGTAGACTTTCGGGAACTCGTCGGGGTCGGTCGCGAACTGGGCGAAAAAATTCTCCGGCTTGTTGTCTTTATACAGTCCCCCAAACCACGAGTTGGGCACGATCGCAACCACTCCGGGGATGGCGCGGATCTTTTCACGGTAGAAGCCGGGCAAGTTGAATGTCAGGGACACGCGATGCCGCGTCACCAGCCGGCGGGTCGATTCGGCGCTGCCCTTGTCGACATAGAAGCCGTGCCACATCGTCATCATGAAGGTCAGCAGCAGCAGCGAAACTCCTACACTAAGCACGGTCAGGATGCTGCGGCGCTTGTTGCGGAGGGCGTTCTTGGTGACAAATCGGGTCAAGGTCATAGCGTGAAGCCCAGTTGAACCCCGGAAAAGACGCGGCGTGCCGGACAGCGGACCAGCTCAGTCCATGCAGGCCTCAAGCATAAACGAATGACTCCGCTTCCTACAACCTGCGTCCGCCCCTCCAAAATGCACCTCACGCAACAAAACAACCCGCATGCCAATACTCAATCTGCACGCTTCCACACGCCAGTAGAGATCGTCATCCGGCTGTCATGACAATTGTCATCCCCGGTTTCCTCGCCCAAATTGTTAAACCGCCCTCCCCGGAGAAAGGTCACGCTCGCGATTGAGGATCTTGCAAGCAAGGTCAGACGTTTTCCCAGACGGTTGTTGGAGCGCATACCCCTTGTATTGCCGCGTTTTCGCAGTACTTTGGTAACTCGAACCTTAATCTCCTGAGCGATATCCTACCTTTACCCTGCCCTGGGTTTAACCCACGCAGCTCTCAGCTGGGAACTGCGCGGCTTTTGTCTGGGATGAGGCACGAAACAATGTCCACGAAAATCGGCCACTTCGAAATCCTGAGCGAGCTGTCAAAGTCTGCGACTGGCGCGGTCTACAAGGCTAGTGACCCGCAAACCAGCCAAACCGTCGCCCTCAAAGCGATTCAGTTGTCTGCCTTCGGTGAACGCGCCGGCGAACTGGAGAACTGCCTGCTCGCAGAGGCGGAGACCACGAAGGTCCTGAGTCACTCCAATCTCACGCCCGTTTTCGGCGCGGGAACAATTGATGGCCAATTCTGCGCTGCCATGGAATACATCCAGGGCAACAGCATTGCCACCATGCTCGCTCGCAAAGAAGGATTCTCCATCTGGGACCTGCTCGATATCGGCCGCCAGGTGAGCAGCGGCCTCGATCATGCCAACTCCCACAAAGTTTTTCACTATAGCCTGGAGCCTTCCAAAATCATGTGCGGCTGGGACGGCACGGTCAGAATTCTGAGCTATGGCGTCTCCACCGTGGGCAAGTTTACGGCGCAAATGCCCGGCGTCGCATCCATCCTGCACTACATGTCTCCCGAGCAGGTTCGCGGCGAGGAGATCGATGCCCGCTCGAACCTCTTCAGTCTCGGCGCCATGTTTTATGAGATGGTGACCGATCGCAAAGCCTTCGACCGGGAAGACGCCGAATCCCTGCGGCAGAGCATTCTCGAGAGCACGCCGGTGCCTCCGATGCACCTGAATCCGAAACTCCATCCGGTGCTGAGCGACCTCATCATGAAAGCGCTTGCGAAAGATCCGGCGGAACGCTACCAGAACGGAAGGGAACTGCTCGACGATTTGGAGAAGTGCAAGGAAAGCAAACCGCAGGCGGCAAAAGCGGCAGCCGCACCGGGCGCACCAGCTAAGACCGTCGTTCCCGCCGCAGTGAAGGCCGCGACCCAGGCCAAATTCGTAGGTGCTTCTCAACCGGCAGTGACCAAGCCCACCAGTGCGGCTGCTCCGTCACAAAAGCCAGCTCCAAGCGCACCGATCCAAAAGAAAACTGCCGCCCCGGCCCCAGCTTTCAAGGCATCGGCCGCCGCCGCTGGAGTCGGCGGTCCGGCTGCACCTTCGAGAGTGGTCAAGCCGGTCGCTGATGCCGCACCGCACCCATCTGCATCCATGTCTTCATCCGTGCTCGATGAGCCGAGAATAGAGGCTCCTCAACCCGACGCGCCCAGAATTGCCGTCGATCCCATGATGGCCGGGGATGCGCCGTCTCGCGGCGGCAGCGTGAGCTTTTCGGAGATGACCGAGCTGCCTCCGCTCAAGGAAGTTTACATACCACCGCCTCCGCCGCCTCCGGCCTTCGACCAGCCGATTAACCAGGCTCACGCACCCGGCGGCACCATGTTTGAAGACGATGTTCCGGAGAAGCCCAAAGTTCAGCCCCGCGAAGTCGCCCAGAAGGCAATGAAGGAAATCAAGAACGTCCCACCCAGCTTGATGGTGTACTCCATCGCGGGTGCGGCGGTCTTGATTCTGATCATCGCGGTCGTCCTGGTTTTCCATGTCAACTCTTTGAATAGTGACGGCGATACCCCTCGCCCCGCCCCCGAGCCAACTCAATCCGCGGAGACCCAACCCGCCGCCCAGCCCCAGCCCGCGCGCTCACAACCCGCGCAACCTGCTGCGACACCCCAGGCTGAGCCCCCTGCGCCTGTAGCCGAAGCCGAGCCCGAACCAACTCGCGCGCCGGCCGCAGCCGCTAAAGGCAAGAATGCCAGGAAGAAACCAGCGTCAGCTCCCGCGGTCGTGCCCGGACAGATGGCCATCGACTCCACTCCCCAGGGTGCGCAAGTGCAGATCGACGGAAGAACCGATCCCTCTTGGGTCACGCCTTTCACGTTGTCGGGTTTAGGCATCGGCCTGCACACCGTCACCGTCACCAAAGCCGGTTATTCCACGGATACGCGAACCGTTGAAGTAACCTCCGGCAACAAAGCGTTTGTCGTGACCCACCTCAACCAGTTGATGGCGACGCTCGCGGTCTCCAGCAGTCCCGCTGGCGCGAACGTCTACATCGATGGCAAAGACACTGGCAAGCGTACTCCCGCTCAAGTCTCCGTGGACAAGGGCCAGCACGTTGTCCTGGTGCGCATGTCGGGTTACATTGACGCAACCACCAACGCCCAGTTCATCCTGGGCCAGACCATCAACTTCTCGCCCACTCTGCCCCCGCTGGGTAACGTCGACAACATCAAGACCACTGGGAAGATGAAGAAGCTGTTCGGCGGCAAAGAAGCCCAGGGCATGGGCACGGTGAGCGTTAAGACCCAGCCCAAGGGCGCGCAAGTAGCCGTCAACCAGCACATGCTGGATAAAGATTCGCCCGTCGACTTCACGCTCGATCCCGGCAACTATATCGTCGACATCACCATGAGCGGCTACGTCCCCATCCACAAAGTCATCACTGTGGATAAAGGCGGCAAAGCCGTGATCGACGAGGTGATGCAGCACCAGTAGCCCACCGGCTACTAATGCGCTGTCATCCTGAGCCGAGCGAAGGACCTCATGCCCGCGTGTTCCATCACAAGCCTTTCAGGGAGTTCTCTCATCATTCCTTGTAGCCGGTCCTGCGCCGATAGAAAAAGTGTGATTCCGAACCCACCGATTCACCCTCATTTAACATTCAAGCAATTTCCCTGAAACATTCTGCCGCTATATTTCTCTCCGCCCCGGTTCAAGAAAGTCCCTCAACCTCTAGCACCAGAGGCATGGACCTCACTCCCCCGGGCGGAGGAAAAAATGCTCGCCAAGAAAATGTTCCACAAGCTGAAGATGTCCGAAGCTCCCCGGAGGACGATGGCTCTGCTGCTGGCATTGACCACCGCCCTGGGACCAACCGCCATGCCCGCGTTCGCCGCCTCAAAACCAACCGTGAAGCCAACCAAATCCGCACCCACCGCAACCCCAATTCAACACCTGGTTGTAATTTTCCAGGAGAATGTTTCCTTCGACCACTACTTTGGAACCTATCCGGTCGCAACCAACCCTGCCGGAGAGCCCCCGTTTCACGCGGCGCCGAATACTCCGACCGTCAACGGCCTCACCAACGCTCTTCTGACCGTCAATCCCAACCTCAATCCCGCCAACGGGGCTGCCGCCGCCAATCCCTTCCGGCTTGATCGCACCCAAGCGGTCACCACCGACCAGGACCATAGCTACACCGCCGAACAACAAGCCTTTGACGCCGGCCTGATGGACTTGTTCCCCGTCGACACAGGCTTCGCCGCAAATACGGTCATGGGATACTTCGACGGCAACACCGACACAGCCATTTGGAACTACGCCCAATTCTTTGCCATGAGCGACAACTCCTATGGCACCACGTTCGGTCCGTCGTCTCCCGGCGTTGTCAATCTGATCTCCGGCCAGACCAACGGAGTGGTCGCAACTCTGAACGGCACGGGCGATGAAGTGAGCGGCGGCAGCGATGGCTCCCTCACCCTGATCGGCGACGCCGACCCGCTCGGTGATATCTGTTCCTCGGCCACGCGTGCCCAGGCCACGATGGGTACTCAGACCATTGGCGATCTTCTGAACGGCGCAGGCGTGACCTGGGGATCGTTCATGGGCGGCTTCAACCTGTCCATCGTCAATCCCAACGGCACCACCGGTTGCAGCCGCAGCTCGGCCGGCCTTGCGGGCACAACAGCCGATTACATTCCGCACCACTCGTTCTTCAACTACTACACCTCGACCTCCAACTACGCGCACACCCGGCCGGCATCGATCTCTGAAATCGGCGGCCCCGGCCCCGCGAATCATCAGTACGATCTGCAGGATTTCTATGCCGCGGTCGCGGAGGGTTACTTCCCGGCGGTGAGCTTCATCAAGGCGCAGGCCTATCAGGATGCCCACGCAGGGTATTCCGATCCGCTGGACGAACAGACCTTCCTCGTGGATCTGATCAACTTCCTGGAGGCGCAGCCCACCTGGGACAGTACGGCCGTGGTCATCATGTACGACGACTCCGATGGCTGGTACGACCACCAGATGGGGCCGATCGTGAACACCTCCACCGGTACCGCCGATGCACTCACCGCGCCGGGTTTCTGCGGGTCAGCCGCCACCTCACTGCCAGGTCTCAATTCCGCGAATCTGCACGCGCTTGGCCGCTGCGGCTACGGTCCCAGACTGCCCTTGCTTGTCGTCTCCCCGTGGGCGAAGCAGAATTTCGTCGACCACTCGGTGACCGACCAGAGTTCCATCATCCACTTCATCGAAGACAACTGGTTGGGCGGCGAACGCATCGGCCATGGCTCTTTCGATACAATCGCCAACTCCATTACGCAGATGTTCAACTTCACAAGAATCAGGAGCAACGGAACGCTATTCCTGAATCCCACCAACGGCGAAAAGTAACCAGCCGGAGCGATGAGCCTTGTAGGAATCCAGGTGCCCCATTTCTCGCGTCCTTTGCGAGAAGTGGGGCTTTCTTCATCACGCGACGCGAATCTACATCTGCAGAATCGCCCCCACGTAAATTGTCATCCTGAGGCCCGCGTTTTTTGAGGGCCGAAGGACCTATGTACTCGCTTGCTGTCAGGCCAGCCTCGCTCGATTCGGGGCGCTGTTGCCCTCCTTACTGCCCTCAAGCAGCGCCGCATTAGAAATTTCGTCTTAGAAACTCTCTCAGCTCTTCGAACCGGAAACTTGCGTCGCCGATCTCGATCCTTAGCAGCAATTGCGCCGTGGTCAGCTGGTTGCGGAAGTCCAGCCCGGCAGTGGTATCGGCGCTGCCCACGAGTTGCAGGTTGCTCTCGATTTCCTTCTGCTCCTTCTGCAGAGCTTTGAGCCGGCTGTCCTGGACTGCAATCCCACTCACAACTTGATCTTTGAGAATCTCGGCGTTGCGAGCGACGTCGCCTTCCTGAACTTTCTTCCAATCGTCGTAAGCCTCCGCCGCCTGGTCCAGATGTTTGTTGATGGCGTGGCTGGCGAGGTTGTAGCTCACCGACACTTCGCCGTATGCTCCCTTGCTATCCACCCACGGACTGATCTGCTGGTGCGCGCCCACCGAAAGTGCTACATCCCAGTCGTTCTGGCGATTCAGTTTGTCCAGCGCCTTCTGCTCTTTCACTTCCCGGCTCTGCTTCTCGGCCACCAACTCCTTCACCGGTCTGCCACTCAGTGGCGGCGTATAGAGGGACACAATCTTTGACTGTGTGTCGGCTCGATCCCCATGCAGCTTGATCTTCGTGGTTTGCAGAACGAAGGCCATGACCCGCGTCATGTTCTGCGTCTCCACCATCTTCGCGGTCTCGGCGCTGAGTGCATCCAGACTTGCCGCCGCCTGTTGAATCAATTCCAACCGGTGTTGCAGCGCCTGCTTCTCCAGGCTCGGTAAGGCATATTGAATGTCCTGCTGCGTGGAGGTGGTCGCGCTGTAGAGTTCGCAATTCTTACGCGCCGCATCCATCGTCAGCACGCCCTTCCTCACTCCGGAAAGGCTGCCGGAAACTCCCCACACCGCCTGCATCGGCAAGCCCGTGTTGGGTTGGGTTATGCCCGCGATCGCATTCGGCGTGATCAGCAGCTCGCGCTGCGCCGCGGCTTGCTCGGTCACATATCTGCAAAAGGCCTGCTGATCTTTCCCCTGCTGATCTTTCCCGGGTTGATCTTTCGCGTCGGCGGCAAACGCAGCCGCGGCCACGAGCATCGCAATGGCGAAGCCAGCGGCCAGTTTTTCTTGGAACGTTGTCAGATTTACTTCAGGCATTGCCTTGTTCATGGGCATCGGGAGTGTCTCCTCGGAAGCAGATCAGAAAAAAAGCGGTTTGCGGTTCAGGAACACAGTTTTTGATCTCGCCGATTCTGGATGGTCGAGCTGCATCTCGATCAGGAAGCCGCGGATGTCCGTCCTGAAAATGGGATGGATGGCATGCTCTTCTCCGGCAAAAATCTGTTTTACCGTCCCCACCTTCCTGCACAACACCATGTTCAGGTAACAGTCATACACCGCGGACCCAGGGGCCGCGCTGCTCTGGTTGTCGTAGGGCACAAAAGCGAAGTTCACAACATTATTGCCGGATACGCTGCGGTAGTAAGGCGTCTGCTTTGCCGTGTTGAGTGCCTCTTTCAGGCGAGTAATCTGCTTGGTCTCTTCGTACATCTGCTTCTGCGCCACGCCAATCGCAATGTCAAGCTGCGCAATCTCGGAAATCAGTTCGGCCTGCTTGTCCAGCACGTCCAGGGTCTTCGTATCGGTGGTAGTCTTCTCCAGAATATTGTCGGTCAGAAGGATTTCGCCGATCTTGCTGTCGGTATACGCACTCTGCACCTGATTCAGCGCCGCCCGCTGCGTCGCCGCATCTCCTTTGGTGATCAGCCCGGCCGCCAGATCTTTGTCGATGGCGGCTTCCACTTCCTTCACTTGACCCATGACCGCTTGGGTTTTCCGGATGTCCGCCTGCTTCTGTTTGTCCAGTTCCATGAGCTGCGGTCCGGCGGCCTGGTTGTGTTGTTTTTCCCGCGTAATGGCAGATTCAAGTTCCGGCTCCAGCGCTTCCAGCGCAACCCGGTGCTTGCTCATTTCCGCGACGCCGTCCTGCAGCTTCTTCATGTCTACATTCAGATCTTCCAGTGTCTGCCGGCTGGTCACCAGCTTCTCGGTGAAATCAAGGCTCTTGTCATCCGCCGGAGACAGAATCACCGGCGCAGCCCACGATGTATTCAGGGCATAGAAGCCCATGACAAAGCCGTAAGCCAGCACTCCCGCCAGCACCACATAAAGCGTCATGATGGCAAAGATCCGGTAGACCGTGACCACCGATTTGTACACCATAGGCTGAATTACGGAAGGTTTTGCCTCGGGCGCTTTCTTAACCACGTCGGTCGCCATCGCTGGTGGCCTCCTGTTCCTTCATGCGTGTACCCCAATCTCTGGAGTCCAGCGTGCACAGAGCGAGCGTAGTAAGAAATAAACTGCTGACCACGGTTCACGCTATATAAGCCCCGAAGGCGAGCGGGTTGTTCACGGCTTCCCGCGCGCTGTATTTCCTGATGACCCAGCCCAGAATCGCCGCAATCGTGAGGTAACCAATCAGCGGCCCCGGCCCCGCTACTTCCATCGGATTCCCCGACATTACGGTGAGCACCACCAACAACCCCAGCAGCGCCCCCAGCGGCGTCAGCACCAGCGTGAGCACAGTGTTTGGGTGCAGCGTCCAGACATGCTTGGGCAGCGTCCTCAAGGTATAGAAAAGATCGCGTAGGATGCTGCGCTTCCAGCGCAGTTGCTGCTTGAATAGTTCCGTTAACGTGGTGGGCACCGTGGTCCAGCAAATCGCATCGGTGTTGATGTAAGTTCCGTAGCCGCGCAGCAGCGTCTGATGAGTCAGGAACCGGTCTTCCCCTTGATTTACCGGAATGCCGAACCAGTGCCGGCTGCGAATCTTGGGCTCGATCTCCAGCAGCAGCTCGCGCCGGATGGCGAACAGGCATCCGCTGATGCAGCCGATGCTGCGCGTCCAGTTCTCCGGCACCTTATAGATCTGGAACGCAGCATAGTAAATAAACGTCTGGATTGCGGTGATCGCATTCTCGTTGGGATTTCTTACTCCCACCCTTCCGCCCACCGATCCGATCTTCGGCTCCGAAAAGCAAGCCGCCAGCTCCCGGATCGCCTCCGGATGGAAAATACAATCGGAGTCGATCGAGATCATCAACTCTGCGCTCGAGTGCTGCAAGGCGTTGCAAACCGTGCGCGCCTTCCCGCTGTTCACCGTGTTCCGTCCCACCCTGACTCGAATGTTCGAGAAGTCGCGCTGCGCCTTCAGCATCCACTCGTAGCTGTCGTCCACCGAGCAGTCGTCCTGCGCGATCACTTCAAACCTGTCGTTGGGATAATTGCTGTTCCTGATGCTCTCGATGGTCTCGTAGACCGTCTTACCCTCGTTAAAACAGGGCATGAGAACACTAACGGTGGGCTGGTAGGTGTAGTCTTTCTTGACCGTCGCCCCAGGAACCGACCACTTCAGAATCAGCGCGAACGTGTATTTCACCAGCGAGATCAGCAGGCAGAGGATCAGAATTAGCCAGACGAGAACCGGAGCCATGCGCGCCTCGGGTGCAGCGCCCCTGAAAGTCGCCGGTGGGCAGCTCACCCAGGGAACATCATAAACTGAGGCTGGCGGGAGGGGGAGTTCGCAGCGCTAATAAATCGGCGTGCTGCTCCTAGCTAGTGCGGCAGCGTGAACTTCACCGTGATCTGCGTCTGAATCTCAACCGGCGCGCCGTTGAGCAGGTACGGTTTGTACTTCCACTGCTTCACCGCGTCCACCGCGGCGTGCGCCAGTAGCGGCTCTCCCTTGAGGACCTTCACCGCCGTGATGTCGCCGTTCTTCGAGATCGTTGCCATCAGTTCGACCGGACCCTTCTCGCCGCAGCCGAATCGCGTTTGCCGGATAGACAGGCTGCGTTCTCTTCACCAGCAGCCCTTCCGAGACTCCCTGCGAGATGTTCACTGTCTGCAACACGGGAGCCGGCCCCTTGCCCTGGCTGCCCACAAGGTTGGGCAATGTCCCGTTGTCCGCGGGAGCGATATCTGTCATGCTCGGAGCCGGTGCATCCGCAGTTGTCGCCGCTTTCGCCGCCGTTTCCGAACCGCCATTCTTGATCACGATGGGCTGCTCCACCGCTTTCGTCGCGGGAGCTTTGTTTGCCGCCACAGCCGAAGCCGAAAGCTTGGGCGAATCTTCCTCAGCGCTGACTTTGCCCGGATGAGCCGGTGTATTCTCCGCCCTTGCAGCGCTCTGCTTGTCGAAAGATGATTTTGCTGTCCCAGTTGCGTGCGGTGCGGACACAGAGTCAGGAAGGGAGCTCGGAACCGAAGAGGTCTGGGCCGCAGAAGGAGCAGAGGCTGTTGCAGAAGATGGAGTGGAAGTCGCACCCCCCGGAGCCGCGCCAGGCGTCACCCGCGGAACCGCAGCGGGAGCCACCACCGGTGTCGTCGCCACGTGCGTGGGACCGATTGCGGCCCCGCTGGAACGTACCCATTGCATCCACACTGCGTAGCCAATGGCCGCAATCAGCACAACCCCAGCCACGGCCAGCAGCGCTTTCTTGCGTCCGCCGCCCGCGGTCTCGCTGGCGTTACCGCCAAATGTGAATGCAGTCACGGGAACCGAAGCCCCGTCCTGTGGAGAAGCGCTGGCCGCGCGGTCCTCAACTGGACTAGCGGACGCCGAAACAACCGCTGCAGGTTTAGGCTCGCTGGAATCGCTCGGCTTCGGCTCGCGTGCCGGAGCGGGCGCGCTCCCAGCGCTTGCCCCAAACCCAGTAAAACTGCCCGGCTGGCTCGCTGCTATCTCGATCTTCGACTCAGCAGTCGCGGACGCAGCAGAAATGGTCTTAGGCTCAAACGTTTGTGCCGCAGGCTTTGCCGTCGGCGACGAATCGGCTTCGTCGCTCAAGTCAAAGATGTCCGCCTCGCTCTCAGTGCGATGGGTCTCAGTGGTCTCGGTGCGAACGGAGGCCACAACCCTAGGCTGCTCCACCGGTTTCCGTGTCGAAATAGTTGCCGTAGCCCCAGTCGCCAAAGGCGCAACCGGTGCCGCCGGACGCGGTATAGATGTAGATACGGCTGAAATCGGACGCAGCGGCGCTGGCTTCGGCCCCGCCGGCCCCGCCGTCGTGGGCTTCACCGCTCCACCCGCCGCCCCGGACGCGGGTTTTCCCCCTTCGTTCTTGCGCAACAGTCCGCGCGCAACTCGCAACGTGCCCTTCGCCTGCTCCACATTAATGGGCTTGGTCAGCACCAGGTTCGCCCCAATGCGGAAAGCCTTCGCCACTCCCGCCTGCCCCTCCACCACCGCCACCGCCAGCGCCGACTGATTATTAACCGTGTTGCGCGCGCTCTTGAACAGCAGCGTGGCGTTCTGCTCGTTATCGCAATCCACTACCACGGCATCGAAGTGCTCGCCCATCAATTTCTTGACTGCCGCAAACGGCTCGGTGCAGGGCACGACGGTGAAATCCAGCTCGCTGAGCACCTGCGTTACGGTGCGAGCCGTTTTTTCGTCAGGACAAAAGAGGAGAGCTTGGTAACCCATATTAAGTTAATCGTAGGTACCCCCGTAAGCCGCATCAAGTTACGTCGGTACTCGCCCCTAAGCCGCGTTGGGCGTGCCAGACGGGGTTTTCAGGTGGCGGCGAGCTTTTAGAAATTTGCAATTCGTTGGCGTCATCCCGAAGTCCCGCGTTTTCACCAGCGGGACGAGGGATCTCCCGTAAGCACAGAGCCGTCCGGGTCAGACCGTACCCCTGCCGATTTTCGGGGACCCACAGTTCCGGATCGACCAGCGCATACAATACCCTCTAATGCGCATCCCACTCTGGCTGAAAATCGTCTGGACAGCGTGCGTAATCCTCTGGATCCCCCTCTACTACCGCCAGTACGGCCCACAAAATTTCCTTTATTTCTGCGATCTAGGCAACCTCTTCATCACCGCCGCTCTATGGCTCGAAAGCCCGCTCATCTTCTCCTGGCAGGCCACCGGCCTGCTCCTATTCCAGACGCTATTCACCATCGACCTGGCGGGCGCGCTAGTAAGCGGACGCCACCTGATCGGCGGCACCGAATTCATGTTCGACCCGCAAATTCCGCTGGCGATTCGCCTGCTAAGCCTGTTTCACGTGGTGACGCCGCCACTATTGCTGTGGGCGATTCGGCGCCTAGGCTACGACCCACGAGGCTGGAAGTATCAGACACTAACGGCGTGGATCGTGGTCCCAATCAACTATTTCTGGCGTCCCGAATACGACGTGAACTGGGCCCGCGGCCCGTTCTCTCACGAGCAGCACGTCGTGCCCGGACTCGTATATCTGCTGGCATACCTGCTGGCCATGCCCGCCGTCGTTTATTTCCCGACCCACCTGCTACTAGCCCGCTGGTCGCGCCGTTGGAGATGAACACGTCCCAATGTACCTTCTTAGGAAATGAGTGCGAACCTGCGAGATGGGCGTACACTGGTGTCGCTTTCGAGGTCAAGAGGGAGTCCCGGCTCATGCGAATTATTCGTCTATTGAGCATTGCCCTGTGTGCGTTCCCGGCGGCCGCCTTCGGGTTCAGCGGAATTTCAAAAGCTGATACCAAGGGCTTTGTAAGCTGTAAGGAGGCTGTGGTTTACAAAGAGGCGCCTCTCTTCGCTGGTGACCGGACGCTGTTAGGGAAGCTGAGCCGCAATACCTCCGTCTCCATCTCTGAAGAGACCAGCGGCGAATACCTGGTGAGCGGCGGAGGGCTTCACGGCTATATCCAAACGTTCTGTGTCACCCTCGGTACGCCGGCCCCGGCCACATCGACCGCTGCCACAAAAAACAAGACCGTTCAGAAGGCGCAGCAGCATCCTGCTACGAAGGAGTCTGAAGAAGAACAGTGGGAGCGCGCTTCGAAGCTGGATTCCGTGGATGGATACTTAAACTACTACAAGCAGTTTCCTGATACTTCGCGATTGGCTGTCTTACAAGGCACTCTCGAAGCCGTAATCGGTGGCAAGTGGGGCGCCAACGGCTTTGAGAACGAAGTTTTTGTAAAGATGAACGGCCAGGACGCATGCACGCTGTCCGTTGCCGAAGCCATGAAATGGAATATCGTTGTCAGTAGACCGGTTGCGGGTGGCGTGTCCTCCGTTAGTCAACATGCACCATTCCCGAACGCCAGAATCATTATGCTGAAAGGGCCAGATAGGATTGTCTCCATTGACACCAACGCCGCGCCCTGAGGGTGGCCCATTCAAGCCGTCCTTCGGCTTGAGTGGGGCACTTCGACAGCTGCACAAAGCTTCCCCGCCGCTCGTTCGCGTTTTCGCGCCGCCCATTCCGACTCGATCTCGACCCGTCCTTCAGCGCCAGTCGCGTAGTGGCGAAAACTGCTCCACTCCCAGTCCTCCGGACGTTCGCACAACCCAGCCTTCACCGGATTGCGATGAATGTAACGCAGCTTTTCCACAAACTGCGGATAATCTCGAATGTTGCAATCGTAATACCGCTTCTGCCAGAAATGCTCCGCATCGCCAATCAACCGCCGCGATACCCCCTGCTTCAACGACTTCAGCGCATCGGCCAGCGTATGCACCGGTGGCCCATTCAAGCCGTCCTTTGGCTTGAGTGGGACATTTCCACAGCTGCACGCATCCCGCTGTGGCTCGCTAAGCAGCAGATGAACATGCTCAGGCATGACCACATACCCATAAACCTGAAGCCTGAAGCTGCGCCGCACCCGCTCCAAGGCTGACTCGAAGATTCGACGGCTTGTGTCGGTAGTAAGCAACCGACGGCGATGGTAACAGAAAAAAGTGACGAAATGACTCTGGCCGCTGTGCTGAAAACGCGTCAGTCCCCATGGCATGAGGACAATCTAGTCTGTGCGCCGGACTAAGTCTGTGACATCTGAACATCCCCACTCAAGCCAACACCCGGCTTGAGTGGGTCATCCGTCCGAAGCGAGCGACTCCCGACGAAGGATCTATGCAACTCGCCGCAGCGGACGGACCAAGGTGGGCCGGCCCCGCCGCCTACCTATCACTCCTTGACACTCAGGGGGGCTGAGGCAACTTTGCCATTGACATGCAACTCAAACCTGAAGTAATTTGCTTGGAACTTTTGGATCGGGTTGTTGGCCGACCAGTCAGCCAACCTGATCGCTGTTCCCCAGGAATTCAAAACCAAGAAGTGTAATAGGTGGCGTTTGCACATCCGTCCTTCGTCTTTAGTTTCGGGCCGAACCCTTGGGAGGTACTTTTGTATATCCGGCGTTTTCTTTTACCCAACTCGTTTTGTCGCAGTCTGAGGTCGGTGGTATTGGCGGCGGTTGCTGCTAGCTTGCTGGTCGTTTGTGCATTTGCGCAGAATAATCCGGTACAGCAGGTGGTGGGTCCGCCGCATCCGCAGGCGGTAGCGCCGGGCGGCGGCGATTTCACGCTGAAGGTCTATGGTGCGAATTTCGTGCCGGGGGCGGTGGTGAACTGGAATCGCCAGCCGCGGACGACCACCTATGTTACAGGACACGAAGTCGATGCCACTATCCTTGCCAGCGACATTGCAAGCAATACGGCAGGATACATCACAGTGACCAACCCGCCGCCAGGGGGCGGAGTGTCGAGCGCGAGCTGGACGCTGGTCGAGGTGCACGACCCGACGGCTACCATTGCCCCCCAAAGCCGCCCCACATTTTATGGCCATGCTTCCCAGGGAGTGGTCGCCCAGCTACTGGTCGCCGACTTCAACAACGATGGCGTCATGGACCTTGCTGACTTCGACGGTGTGGGGACGGTCCCGATTTACCTAGGGGCCGCCGGCGGAGTGTTTAGATACTCCGATCTGGCCAGCAACCTGTATTGGCCAGTCTTCGGCGCCAACAACGCGACTTTTGGAGATTTCAACGGGGATGGGAACGTAGACCTCGCGTACGACGGGTCCTTCAAGGGGAATAACTCGATAGGCTTAGATGTTAGCTTGGGTGACGGGAACGGGAGCTTCACTTCGGGTTGGAAGGAAGACGAGATCGCAGTAGCGAGTGTTCTGGCAGGAGACTTCAACCGCGATGGCAACCTGGATTTGATTGCGGGCTACAGCTCTTATACGTACGTATATCTGGGCAACGGCGATGGGACGTTTAATCTGTCCCAGACGCTCAACTTTGGGCCCACCGTATTCCGGTTGGCTGGGGATTTCAACGGAGACGGCAACCTGGATCTGGTGCTTCTGTCCGATTCCAAGCCCACTACCATATCAGTCGCACTCGGAAATGGGGATGGCACGTTCCAAACACCCCGAAAGATCGCCACATTCGATGGGACATGTGAGCCCTTTGGACCCGTGATGCTGATAAATGATTTTAATGGCGACGGTAAGCTCGATGTCGCCTTCTGCACGCCTACCAGCATTGGGATAATGCTAGGTAACGGGGATGGGACATTCCAGAAACCGGTCTTTTACCCGGTAGACGCCCAGCCGCAATTTTCCTTCGCAGCCGGAGACTTCAACTCCGATGGTAAGCCGGATTTATTAGTATCCAGGTATTATCCAACTAAAAGCTACGGCATCGAAATTCGGCTAGGCAATGGGGACGGCACATTTCAGCCACCGCAATACTTTGCAGACAATCCTGCCTATTTCAGCGGAGAATGTGGCATCGCGGTTGGTGACTTCAACTCCGATGGCTTGTTGGATTTTGTTTTTCAGAATGGCGGAGATGGTTTTGATGTGTTTCTGCAGACGGCGCAATAACGAAACCGTCGGCGATTAACGAAAGGAACATTGCGATGAGAAGGAAGAGGCTTCTGTTTCTCCTATTCCTCGTGGGGATTGTATTTCTCGGGATCCGCGGAAGCGCAAACGCGCAGTGCACTTCCACAAAGGGGAGCCCTGTGGTGTACGGACCCTGCGGAGGACCGGCGGCAACTTCGGCCTACATTGATGCCAGCGTATTCTCTGGTAACGACATTTGCGCCCAAGCTTTCAGCGGGGCCACCGTCCCTTACCATGGCAAAGGCTCGGCGGATTATTGTTCTGACGAACTCATGCCCAGAATACTCTGACTCTAATTTCGCAATGTGGACAACCAAGAAGTTGTGCATGACGGCACAGACGAGAGACACCCAGAGGAAGAAGGTGATAACAACCAGCCCGTGAGCAGTCGCATGCAAGGAACCGGACAGCAACTGAGGCTTGGCAGTCAGGGCCATACCGATAGATGCCGCCACCGCTATGGAGCCTGCACCGAGCGCGGAGAGGGTGGCACAGAAAGCGGTTCTGATTTCGAGGTTTCGGCGAGATTCCTTTTCGTGCTCCTTATAAGCCGCTCGTACTTCAGCCTCGAACCTGTTTTGTAGCGCGGCTGGAATCTCGACAGTCTCGTCGCTCATGCTGGCCCGATTCTCTCCTGAAGCTTGCGAACAGTATAAACGTCAGCCCACAAGAGGGGCTGGCCCGCTCTAGCCCAAAGTCCCCACTCCTGAGGGTGCCCGGCCAAGCTCCGTTTGGGCGTGGCTTTTGGTTTCACTTTTCCACAGCCCCCTTGTGACATCTGACCTTGCGCCCAAAATTAAATCGCGCGATCATGGTCGAGGCCGTGACGGTTGGGTGAACCCAACTCGTCGCGCCGCTAAGTCCTTTGCTGTCTAGATTTTGGTATGTAAGTTCTTTGACATCTAGATTTTGCGGGCCAAAACATGCCTAACCCCATGATTCCAGAGATTGAGGGGGGTGGGGGTGGGGTAACCAGAAAGTAAAAATCTCAAGGCCGGGAGCCGTCAGGTCTCCTTACCCGGTACGTCTGGCGAATTTTTTTTCGCTGCTGCCTCGATCTTCCCCTTCGTCGCTCCCGCATCCCCGCTCAGATATAGCGTCTGTGAAGGTTTGGCCAGGCTCGCTCCCGAGTCTTCCACGAACTGCATGATCCGCAGCAGTACATTCTCGCGGACTTCCGCGAATTCGTTGAACTCCCGAGTCAACACGTAGCAGACCAGTTCCACATTCAGCGCCGCGGAGCCCAGTTCCATGAGCCGCACGCGAACACTGTCTCGCTCAATCTTCGGATTGCTGGTCAACACTCGGCCGATTTCGGCAAGCGCCGTGCGAAGCTGCTCCGGCGACGTATCCAGATGAAAGCCCAGCACGGTCTTGAACAGAATTTTCTCGCGCCGGCTGAAGTTTTCGATGTTGACTGTGGCCACGGTTCCGTTGGGAATAACCAGCAGCGTCCTCTCCTCCGTGCGGACCCGAGTCGAGCGCAATCCGATGTCCTCGACCGTTCCCGTCCGATCGCCGAACTTGCAAACGTCGCCGACGCGGATCACTTCATCGCCCAGCACCGAAACGCCGCCAAATAAATTCTCAATAGTCTTCTGCGCCCCAAAGCCGACCGCCAAAGTGCCAATTCCCACGCCCGCGAGCGCCGTGCTCATATTGAAGCCCAACACGCTCAGGATGAGGAATAGCGCGATCAGGACAACGACCGCTTTGACAATTCGCTCGCCTAGCAACATCAGCGAGCCTGTGCCAGTGTGACCGTGAGCGAGCGCCCGGTTGCGCACTCGCTGCAAGAACCAGCGAATGATCCGCCACAGAATCCAGAACGCGCCGCTGATCACGGCCACCGCGACGACCTGGTTATAGTAGTGCCGCTGGAGCAAAGGCAAGCCAAGATAGCTGCCTAGAATCCGCTGCACAACCGCACCGGCGAAAAGCCACGCTGGCCCGGAAACCGAGCGCCATCGCGCCGGTTCAGCCGCCCCGCGCCTTCGCGCCCACCATCGCAAAGGAATCTGCAGCAGCACCAACAGCAGCCACGCAGCCGCAGCAGCCACGGGAATCAGCAGCAGCAAAGCGAACCACTGCCACAACGGCATGCCCGCGAGCTGATGCTTCACCATCCACGCGGGCAAGCGCGTCTCCACCTGCTGCGAGTGATCGTAGACTTCGGGCACTTTGGCCAAAGTGTCGGAGGCAATCAGCCAGATTTTCCCCGCACTCGGGTCGGTAACTCGAACCAGTTCGAGTTCAACGTCCACGTTGCCGGCGGACATCGTGCCCAGATTCTGCCGGTCGAGCGGAACATCTTCCTGGGGCTCGCCTTCGGGTTGCCTGCTCGGGTGCAGGTTGCCGGCAAATGCGCGATTCATCGCGACGTACAACTTCATCGCCAGCGCGTCGCCTTCGCGCTGGCGGCTTACGGCACTCATCTGCAGATACTGTGCCGCAATGCTGTAGTCCTCCGCTTCCGCCGCCTGCAGGAATCCATAGACTGTCCCATACGGCGTGTCGCGGCCCAGTTGGTCGGAGGTCTTCGCGGGCGCACTCGCAGGCGCGGATCCTTGCAGGAGCTGGCTGAGCGGGCTCTGGGCGGAGAGCGGCACAGAGACCACGAGACTAAGGGCTAGAAAAGAAATCGCTTTGGAAAAAGTAGACATGGATTTCTTCCCTGATTATCCGCGCTTGGGGCGAAACACGTGCGTGCTCGTGCCAAAGAAAACTTCCGCCGACTCCATCACGGTTTCCGAAAGTGTGGGATGCGGATGGATGCTCATGGCTACATCGCGCGCCAGAGCGGCCATTTCGATGGCTAACACGCCTTCAGCGATCAATTCGCCGGCGCCAGCGCCGACAATTCCCACACCCAGCACGCGCTCCGTCTTTGGATCGACAATCAGCTTGGTCATTCCCTCGGGACGGTTCAGCGTAACTGCGCGGCCAGATGCGCCCCAGGGAAATTTCGCAACTTTGACCTCGCGGCTTTCTTTTTCCGCCTGAGTTTCGGTGAGACCGCACCACGCAATTTCCGGATCGGTGAACACCACCGCCGGAATCGCCGCCGGCTCGAAGGCGACCTTATGCCCGGCGATGGCTTCAACCGCAACGCGTCCTTCATGAGAAGCCTTGTGCGCCAGCATGGGCTCGCCTACCACGTCGCCGATCGCGTAGATGACGGGATCGGCCGTCCGCAGTTGCTGGTTCACTTCAATGAACCCGCGCGCGCCCACATGCACCTGCGTTTTCTCCAGTCCGGGGATCTCCGAGTTCGGCTTGCGTCCCACGGAAACCAGCACGCGGTCAAAAACTTTCTCCCGGCCTGCGTCCGTGATCGCCGCGCCTTCGAACTTCGCGCGAATTCCCGCACCATCTTCTTTGAGAGATGCAACCGTGGTGCTCAGCAGGATTGCCTCGAACATCTTCTCCAGACGCTTGTGCAGCGGAAGGACCAAATCGCGATCCGCGCCCGGCAGCAGCCCCGGCAGCATCTCCACCACGGTGACCCGCGTTCCCAGCGCCGCATACACCGAACCGAGTTCCAGGCCGATATATCCGCCGCCCACCACCAGCAAACTGCCGGGAATGTCTTCGAGATTAAGAGCTCCGGTCGAGTCCATCAGGCGCGGCGAATCCAGCTTGAACGCCGGAATAATCGCAGGCCGCGAGCCGGTCGCAAGAATGATCCGGTCAAAACTGAGAACCGCTTCGGTGGCATCGGCTTTGCTGATTCGCAAGGTAGTGGAATTCTCAAACGCCGCCCGGCCCTGGATGTATTCCACATGGCGCTGTTTCGAAAGTTGTCCCAGCCCTCCAGTGAGCTTCTTCACCACACTTTCTTTCCAGGTGCGCAGGCGGCTGAGATCGATCTTCGCCGGAGGGAAATCGATCCCCCAATTCCTGGCCTGCTGCGCTTCTTCAATCAGCTTGGCCACGTGCAGCAACGCTTTCGACGGAATGCAGCCGCGGTACAGACACACCCCGCCGGGATTCACCTCGGGATCGATGAGCGTAACTTGCATCCCCAGGTCAGCGGCGAGAAAAGCGGCAGCGTAGCCGCCCGGTTCGCCGCCCACTACGGCGATGTGCGACTTCTTGGTTTCCTCAGGAGTTCCGTCGGGGGTTTCAGTGAAGGGTTCGTTCATGCAATGACTTTCTTTGGGATGACTTTAGCTCCGCGGCTAACCTTGAACGGAAAGCAGAAAAGGCTGCTCAAACGCTTCCGCCACCCAGCGCAGAAAACGCGCCGCATCCGCGCCGTCAATCAGGCGATGGTCGTAGGAGAGCGAGAGCGGCAGGATCAGCCGCGGCTCGAACTTCCCGCCAATCCATTCCGGCTCCATGCGCGACCGCGACAGCCCGAGAATGGCCACCTCGGGATGATTCACGATTGGCGTAAACGCCGTACCTCCGATGCCCCCCAGGTTGGTGATGGTGAAGGTGCCGCCTTCCATGTCGGCGATGGTTATCTTCTTGTCTCGCGCTTTCTGCGATAGTTGCGACAACTCGACCGCCAGCTCCACAATATTTTTCTTGTCCACGTCACGGATCACTGGGACCAGCAGGCCACGGTCCGTGTCCGCCGCGACCCCGATGCTGATGTATTGCTTGTAAATGATCTCTTCCTTCTCCATGTCAATGGTGGCGTTGAATTGCGGGAACACTTTCAGCGCGGCGGCGCAGACTTTCAAGGCGATCGCAGTCACGGTCATCTTGCCGCCGGCTTGTTCGGCCTTGGGCGCGAAGCGCGCGCGCAACTGCTCGAGTTCGGTGATGTCGGCGCGGTCGTGCTGCGTGACGTGCGGGATCGTATTCCACGATTCCGCCAGGTGTTCCGCAGTCTTGCGGCGAACGCCGCGCATGGAGACGCGCTCGATTTTTCCCCACTTGGCAAAGTCCGGCAGCTTGGGCTCGATGAAATGACCGGCGCGCGGCGGGGCCTGCGCGGCCGTCGCCACAGCCGTCACTAAAGCTTTGGCATGGGCTTTGACGTCGTCTTCACTGATGCGTCCGCCGGGGCCGGTGCCCTTCACCGTGTAGATGTCGACGCCGATCTCCCGTGCCAGACGGCGTGTGCTTGGAGCTGCCGGAACCGGTTCGCGGTACTCGGTTCCAGCGACCTTGCCCAATTGCACGGGCATGGAGAACGCCGCGGGCCGTGGCCGTGGCTGGTCGGGAGGCAGCGCTTGTTCTTCGGTCTTGCCCTCCGCGCGAATTGCCGCCTGGAACGCGAGACGCGCGCCATGCTGACCCGAGACATGCTCCACGGGCCGGCTCTGTGGTCGAGCCGATTCCGTTTGCGACGGCGCCGCGCCCTTTAGCGTGAAAATCACCTGCCCAACTTTGATCTTCTCGCCTTCTTTCACTTTCACTTCATTCACCACGCCGCTGACCGTTGAGGGAACTTCTACGACGGCTTTGTCGGTTTCCAGTTCCATGACGGGCTGGCCTTCGGAAACCTTTGCCCCGGGAGCGATCATCAGGCGCACCAGATCGCCCTCCGAAATATTTTCCCCCAGTTCCTGCAGCCGGAATTCGGTAGCTGCAGCGTCGGTCGATCGCGTTCGTTGCGGCGCCGCCTGAGAATCCGCTTGCCGGGTGGGAGCCGGTTGCGGCTTTGCTGCAGCCGCGCCGGCGTTGGACGAACTCTGCGCCGGCTGTGCTGTGCTGGCGGGGAGCGCAGGTTCTTTTTGACCCGGAGTTTCTTTCGCTACCGCGGCGGGCACTCCGTTACTGTCTGCCCTAAAAACGACTTGACCCACCTTGATCTTGTCGCCCTCTCTGACCAGAATTTCCTTGATGGTTCCGCTCACCGACGACGGGACTTCCACGACTGCCTTGTCGGTCTCGAGTTCCATCACGGTCTGGCCCTCGCTCACCGTCGCGCCGGGCGTAATCATCAG
Organism: uncultured Acidobacteriaceae bacterium; assembly: GCA_963842095.1. Classification (GTDB taxonomy): domain Bacteria; phylum Acidobacteriota; class Terriglobia; order Terriglobales; family Acidobacteriaceae; genus Sulfotelmatobacter. Next base: position 496,940 of record CAWJEY010000013.1, on the reverse strand, counting down.
GCGCACCAGGTCACCCTGTTCAATATTTTCGCCGAGTGCTGGTAGCTTAAATTCGATCACTGATTCCATTCCTTATTAATTTTGAAGAGTATTTGCGACTCCGCGCCTAACTCGTGGCCGGGTTCAGTTTTTCTGCGTCGATCCCGAGATCGCGGACCGCTTGCTTCACCACATCAAGGCTGACTTTCTTTTCCCGCGCCAGGGCCCCCAGCGTGGCCAGCACAATGTGCTTCGCATCCACCTCGAAGAAGTCGCGCAATGCCGCCCGGTTCTCGCTGCGCCCAAAGCCGTCGGTTCCCAGCGAGACCAGTTGTCCCGGCACCCACTTCGCCAGCGATTCCGGCAGCACCTTCATGTAATCAGATGCCGCAATGAACGGTCCGGGCGCATCCCGCAGAGTTTGGGTAACGAACGGTGTCCTCGGCGATTCGCCGGGGTGCAGCATATTCCAGCGTTCACAGTCGTTGGCGTTGCGATAGAGTTCTTTATAGCTGGTCACGCTCCACACGTCCGCGGCGACGCCGTATTTTTCTTTCAGGATGGTCTGCGCCTTCAACACCTCGTACATGATGGTTCCGCTACCCAGCAGTTGCACGCGCAGTTTCGCGTCCGGTGCGTCCGAGGTGTTGAAGCGGTAGAGCCCGCGCAATATGCCCTCGCGGATGTGCTCGCCTTTCGGCATCTCCGGCATATGAAGCGGCTCGTTGGTCACGGTGAGGTAGTAGAAAATCGATTCCTGATCCACGTACATTCGCTTGATGCCATCCTGAATGATGATGGCAATTTCGTAGGCGAACGCGGGATCGTAGGCCAGCAAGTTGGGCACGGGCAGCGCGAGAACGTGGCTGTGTCCATCCTGGTGCTGCAGGCCTTCGCCGGCCAGCGTGGTCCGTCCCGCGGCCCCGCCCACAAGGAAGCCACGGCAGCGCATGTCCGCCGCCGCCCAGATCAAGTCGCCGATGCGCTGGAACCCGAACATCGAGTAATAAATAAAGAAAGGGATGGTGTTGATGCCGTGGTTGGCGTAGGCCGTTCCCGCCGCGATGAACGAGCACACCGATCCCGCTTCGGTGATTCCTTCCTCGAGAATCTGTCCGTTCTTCGCTTCCTTGTAATAAAGGAGCGTGTCCATATCGACCGGCTCATAGAGCTGACCCACGCTGGAGTAGATTCCGACCTGGCGGAACAAAGCCTCCATGCCGAACGTGCGGGCTTCGTCAGGGATGATGGGCACAATCAGCTTGCCGAGTTCCGGATCGCGCAGCAGCTTCGCCAGCAGCCGTACGAAAACCATGGTGGTCGAGGCTTCGCGTCCCTCGGTGCCTTTGTAGAATTCTTCGAAGTACGATTCGGGAAACGGCTTCAACGGAGTAGCGCGCACTTTGCGTTGCGGCATGTATCCGCCGAGCTGTTTTCGCCGCGCCTGCATGTATTTGATCTCGGCGCTCTCGTCGGAGGGCCGGTAGAAGGGCGCGTTGTGCAGTTCTTCGTCGGGAATAGGAATTCCGAAACGCGAACGGAACATCTCCAACTCTTCTTCATTCAGCTTCTTTTGCTGGTGCGTGATGTTCTTGCCTTCGCCCGCTTCGCCCAGGCCGTAGCCCTTGATGGTCTTGGCCAGGATGATCGTCGGAGAGCCTTTATGGTCAACCGCAGCACGGTAGGCGGCATGCACCTTGATCGGATCGTGCCCGCCCAGCCGCATGCGCGCCAGTTGCTCGTCCGAGAGATGCTCCACCATTTTCAGAAGGCGCGGGTCAGTGCCGAACAGATTCTGGCGGAAGTAGGCTCCGCTCTCCACAAAATACTTTTGGTATTGCCCGTCGCTGATTTCTCCCAGACGCCTGACCAGGATGCCGTCGCGATCGCCACGAATCAGGCTGTCCCAGTCCGAACCCCAGATCACCTTGATGACGTTCCATCCCGCGCCGCGGAAGATGGCCTCGAGTTCCTGAATGATCTTTCCGTTGCCGCGCACCGGGCCATCGAGCCGCTGCAAGTTGCAGTTCACTACGAAAATCAGGTTGTCCAGATTCTCGCGCGAGGCCAGGGTGATCGATCCCAGAGATTCCGGTTCGTCCATCTCGCCGTCGCCCAGGAAGGCCCACACTTTGCCGCCGGTCGATTCCTTCAGTCCACGATTTTCCAGATAGCGAATGAAGCGCGCGTGATAGATGGCCTGGATCGGCCCCAATCCCATCGAGACCGTGGGGAACTCCCAGAAATTCGGCATGAGCCATGGGTGGGGATAGGAACTCAGGCCACCGCCCGGCTTCAGCTCGCGGCGGAAGTTTTCCAGCTTCTCTTTCGGAATGCGCCCCTCGAGATAGGCGCGGGCATAAATTCCAGGCGCGGCGTGGCCCTGGAAGTAAACGAAGTCGCGGTCGCCGCTTTCGGTTTGTGCCTGAAAGAAATGGTTGAAAGCAACTTCGTACAACGTCGCGGCGGAAGCGAAGGTCGAGATGTGACCGCCGATGCCTTCTTGAATTTTGTTGGCCCGCACCACCATGGCCAGCGCGTTCCAGCGCACCAGGCTTTTGATGCGGCGCTCCATCTCCTGGCTGCCGGGGAAGGGCGCTTGTTGCGGAGAGGGAATCGTGTTCTGGTAGGGAGTGGTTGCTGAAAAAGGAAGATTCACTCCCGCGGCGCGCTTGGCATGGAGCGCCAATTGCTGCAGCAGCCGCCCGGCGCGGGTCGGGCCGCCGTTGGACAGCACATAGTCCAGCGAGTCGACCCACTCCCGCGTTTCTAATACCTCTTGACCGTCAGATTCCGTCTTCGCCACGTCTGATATCTCCGTCGGATAAGGCCGAATGCTCCATGATATTCAATTGTGAGGAATTTTGCTGGACGAAAAGAGATGCCCAAACGTTCTACAATGCTAAACGTCCGGGTGGATGCAGGTCAGGAGGTTCCCGATGTGGCTGCGGATTGCGCTATTCGTGCTTGTCGTTGTGATTCTTGTGCTACTGGTTCCGCGGCTGATCTCGGGATCGCGGGCCGCTGCTCCCGGCGCTGGGAGCGCCGCGCCGGATTTCACACTGCCTTCCCAGGAGAGTGCTTCGGTCAGCTTGAAGGATTACCGCGGGAGCTGGGTGGTGCTTTATTTCTATCCCAAGGACCAGACGCCCGGGTGCACGCGGGAAGCGCACAACTTTCAGGTAGACCAGCCGAAGTACGCCGAACGGCACGCGGTGGTGCTGGGCGTGAGTGTGGACAGCGTGGACTCGCATAAAAAGTTCTGCGCCAAAGAAGGACTGAACTTCAAGCTGCTGGCCGATGGCGACGGCAAGGTGAGCGGCGCCTACGGCTCGCTGACAAACCTTGGAGTGGTAAAGTTTGCGGCGCGGCATACCTTCCTGATCGACCCGAGCGGGAAGGTTGCCAGGGCTTACACCAGCGTCGATCCGGTGCGGCACAGCGAAGAGGTTCTGGCTGCACTGGACCAACTGCAGATGACCGCGAGCCCCCCGACGCAATAAGCGGAACTCCCATCCGTCGAAAATCGCGAGGGGACGCGCAGCCTGGGTCGTGATGAAGCAAAGGTGGCCGCCCCCAAAGAGCGCGGGCCTCAGGATGACAAGGGTGTGGGCCTTGTAGTTGGGAGCTCAACTTGGAAGACTGATCCTTTCCCCAGTTCGCTTTTCACTGTGATGGATCCGTGGTGAAGGTGGACGATCCATTGGGCGATGGCCAGGCCGAGGCCGGCGCCACCTAGTTCGCGGCTGCGGGCTTTGTCCACGCGATAGAAGCGTTCGAAAATTCTGGCTTGATCTTCGAGTGCGATGCCGATGCCTGAGTCTTCGACCGTCAGGACAACGCGGCCATCCTTATTGTTAGTGTTGTCGTTATCTTGCTGTTTGGCCGAGAGAGTCACTTTGCCGGGTGAGGGCGTGTACTTGAAGGCGTTGTCGAGCAGAATGTCGATCACGCGGCGCAAAGCGTTTTCGTCTCCCATCACGGGCAGCCGCTGAACATCAAGATGCTGCTCGAATTGCAAATTCCGGAGAGAAGCAACTTGCTGCCACTTCGACGCGGACTCCTGCAACGTGGTCAGCAGGTCGATGGGTTTCATCTGGAACGCTTCCGCGCCGGAATCGGCGCGAGCCAAAGCCAGCAGTTCCTCGACGAGCTTGGCCGTGCGGTCGGCTTGCAGAAGAATTTGGCGCAGCGCTTCGCGGTATTCGGACTCATCGCGGGAGCGGCGCAGGGCCAACTCGGCTTCAGTGTGAATGAGCGCGATGGGGGTGCGCAGTTCGTGCGAGGCGTCGGCGGTGAATTCCGTGATCCGGCGGAAGGCCGATTCGATCCTTGCCAGCATTTCGTTCAAGGTGTCGGAGAGGCGCTGCAGTTCGTCTCCCGTATGCAATGGCTCGAGGCGGCTGCTGAGGTTGTGGCCGGAGATGGTGCGGGCGGTGCGGGCGAGGGCGTCGACCGGGGCCAGGGCTCGACGACTCAGCCAATAGCCGCCGGCCGAGGCAGCCAGCAGCAGGAGCGGTGCAAACCACAGCAGGTATGCGCGGAAGGCGTCGAGGGTCTCGACTTCTTCGTGCATGGAGTGTCCGATTCGAATTACGTAGACGCGGCCACTCACGTCTATTTGTTGGCTGAGGAAGCGGAAACGTTCGTGCCCCAGCCTGCGGTTTTCGTAGAGGGGACGGTCCAAGTCATCGAGCGAGAGCGGGGGGAGGGGATGCTCTTCGAGAAACCGCGAACGATAGATGGAGTTGCCGCTGGCATCGCTGATCTGCAAGTAGTCCTGCGAGCGTTCGATTTTGTAGTCTGCGCTGATCTCAGCCTGCAACTGCGCCACGGGCACATCCTTGCGGGCTTCGAGGAAGCGCTGCAGATCCGCGGCCTGGCCCTCGATGACGGCGTCGGCTATGTCGAAAAGATTCTTGCGCAGGATCAGCCACATGCTGGCGCCGAAGATCACTTCGGCGAGCAGGAAAATCACCAGGTACCACAGCGTCAAGCGCAAGCCGATGGAGAGTTTCTTCATCCCGGCGGCTCCTCGCGAATCATCTCCCCGCGAATCATGTAGCCCACGCCGCGCACGGTGAGAATCAGCTTGGGCAGACCTTCGCGATCCACCTTCTGGCGCAGCAGGCGGACGAAGGCATCGAGCGTGTTCTCTTCGATTTCGCGATCGAAGCCCCACACCGATTCGATCAGCGTGTGCCGGGGGACTACCTTGCCAGCGCGATACATCAGGCGCTCCAGCAGGCTGTATTCGGTGCGCGTCAGGATGATGGGAACTCCCGCGCGGGACACTTCGCGCGATTCCGGGTCGAGAATAAGATCGCCTACCTGCAGCCGGTTCTGCACCCGGGAGGTGGAGCGGCGCTGCAGAGCGCGCAGCCGGGCCAGCAGTTCGTTGAAGCTGAACGGCTTGGTGAGATAGTCATCGGCGCCGGCGTCAAGGCCTCGCACTATGTCTGGGACCGAGTCTCTGGCGGTCAGCATCAGCACCGGGGTCGCGACTCGTTCCTGGCGAAGCTTTTTGGCTAGCTCGAAGCCGTTCATCTTGGGCAGCATGATGTCGAGCACTATTCCATCAAATTCATAGGCGTGCGCAAGTTCCCAACCTGCGCTTCCATCCGAGGCACACACCACGTTGTGGCCTTCTTCGGTCAGGCCGCGGCGCAGGAGTTCGAGCAATCGAGGTTCATCTTCGACGACAAGCAGCTTCACAGGGTCTGGTTGTACCACACTCCGGCTGCGGCACGCGGTGGATTCCACACGTCCTAATTTATTCAGATCAACCTGAAGATTCAGTGAAGGAGAGTGTGGTTGGCAGGGGCGGGTACGAGAAGCGATTCCCGGAGCGAGATTACTTCGCTCCGGGAACATGAGGCCTTTACGGACAACGCTCCCGCTAACGAGGAGCGGGGAGGTTGCTGCTCCAGCAATCGGCGACGATGAGCCAGGCACCGAGGCGGCGCCAGGCTTTCACGTACTTGCCGCGATCGGCGCGGATGGTGCCGTCGGGTTGGCGGATCGCGACGGTGTAGCGTCCAATCTCCATGGCCAGGTCGCCAGAGGTTTCCACGCGGACGGTTTCCAGGCGCAGGTCTTCGTATCCCGATTCGCCGATCTGGTGAAGCAGGCGTTCGACGGCCTTGGAGCCGTAGGCGGGATCGTGATGCGGCGCCATAAATGCGCCGTCTTGAGCGAACAAAGCGGCGACTTGGTCGTAGTTGCCGGTGTTAAACGACGTGACGAAATCCTGAGCGAGGTTCCGGATCAGGGACTGAACGTCCAAAAACGGACGAGAGTCCGCCAGGGAACTGGAATAGGGCCGATACATCCACTACCTCCTGGGGGAAGGCCAAGAGCGGCGTCCACGGCCAGATGGACCACGCTCTTCAATGCACGGGCATTCTAGCGCAAAAAGGTCTGTGGAAGTGGAAAGAATTTTGAATAGGCGAAGAAAAAATTTGGGTACAGAGGATCGACAGCGCAAGGGCAGGAATTTGGAGAGGAAGACGGTTTTTCACTTGTACGCTGGGGCAGTGCCGGAGTATGTTGCGCGGATGGGCTTGAGCGGAGAGCCGGTTGAAGCAAATCGAACCGAAGTGAAACCGGTTGAAACCGGGCGAGGGGCGGGGCATCCGGAGCGGTTCTGTCCAAACTGTTCGGTGGAGTTGACGGAGAGCCGGTGCAAGCTGAGCTGTCCGCAATGCGGGTTTTATCTGAGCTGCTCGGATTTTTATTGAGTGTGAAAACTTTTGCATCGGAAAGATAAGGCATTTGCCTGACATGCCGGTCGATCAGCGTCTACAATGTCGTGGGGTTTGATTTCTCAGTCATAATCAGGAGAACGCAATGGAACGCAAGGCGAGCGCGGTGTGGAAGGGCGGATTAAAGGACGGGAAGGGAACGATTTCGGCGCCGGGCGGGGTGCTGAAGGACACGCAGTATTCGTTTACTTCGCGGTTTGAGAATGGGCCGGGGACGAATCCGGAAGAGTTGATTGCGGCGGCGCATGCGGCGTGCTTTTCGATGGCGCTTTCGGCGCAACTGGGCGGGGCGAATCTGACGCCGGAGAGCATCAGTACGAATGTGACCCTGACCATGGAGAAGCTGGATTCCGGGTGGACGATTACATCGAGCCACATCGACGTCGTGGGGAAGGTCCCTGGTGCGGACGCGGCGGCGTTTCAGAAATATGCGGAAGCGGCCGAGACGGGCTGCCCTGTGTCCAAGGTGCTGAACGCGAAGATTTCGATGACGGCGAAGCTGGGCTGAGGGGCCAACGGTTTTCCGTTTCCAGTTGCCCTAGAAGCTGATCTTCAGAATCTGCCCGTTGTTGCCGACGAACCATCCATTTTGCGGATTGGCGAAACCTACGGCCCAGTAGCCATTTGCGCCGGGCAATTTGTACCAGGTGTTGCCTTCGTCGGGAGTCCACGCTGCGGGCCCGGAATCGTAGTTCGGCTGGGTTTCGGCCGTGACTACAACGGTGCGGTCGAAATTTTGATCAGGTTTCTTATCTTCATCCCTAGCCTGGGCCAGGGTCATGCCATTCGCATAAGCCAGACAGAAAATGGCTCCGTTGACGGGCGGCTTTGCGGTGAGGCTCCAGGTTTGGCCGCCGTCGCTGGAGCGGGCCATTTGAGCGGAGGCGTTATTGGTGAGATCGCCGCCGCCGAGAACGCCATTCGAAGCATCGCGGAAGGCCACGGAAATGCCACCCGCCGCGGCATTGCTTACCAGCGGAGTGTCATAGGCGTTCCAGGTATTGCCCGCGTCCGTGGTCGCGAGGATTCTGGCGACGGTTGCACCCCCAGTTGCAATCCAGGCATTTCCTTTTCCCTGCGTTGTGATGCAGGTACCGCTGGCAGCGAACGAGGCTTCTCCCGGCAGTGCCGCTGGCATATTCGGCTCGATGGTAGGCCAATTCTCGCTGTCGAAGGTGCGCAGTTCGGGAAATACTCCGTTCTCTGAGTCGCTATGCGCGAGGCCGCGGTCCGGAGACCAGAACGCGAAGCAATCGTAGAAGGCGAGCTTAATTTCGTTGATGAACTCGACCTGCCATGTGCCTCCGCCGTCGTTGGTTCGGTAGATGCGAAAAGTTGACGGGATATTTCCGATGGAGAGCAAATACGCGACCTTGTCACTTACGCCCTGCACGTCGCGGAACTGAAGATTTTCGGCGCCGGGGACGACCGCAGCCTTCCAGGTGTTTCCGCCATCCGTCGTGACAACGTAGGTGCCGCCCGTTCCCGCAGCCCAGACAACTTGCGAGTTCACCGGACTGACCGCGATCAGCAATTGCGTCGTGCCGCTGATTTGCGGAGTAAGCGTGGGCTGCTGAGCTTTCGAAGGTGCCCTTGCGCAAAGCCGAGAATTGAGAAGGCGGCAATCAAGAATACGGCCAATAAGCGCTTCGGCATAGGAGGTCTCCCCGTCGGGCATTCGTAGTGTGGAGCAGTATATGGAGGCCGCAGAGAAGGTGTCAATCGGGTCGCACTCGTATGCCGAAGCTTCGCAGCCGACAGTTCTGGCAGGTTTGACACAGAGTTTAGTGTCTGTAGAATGACAATGTAGGTCTTTCTGGCGGCCTTGCGGCCGTCGCTGCCTTGCAGTCCAGATTGCCATCGTGGCGGAATTGGCAGACGCGCATGGTTCAGGTCCATGTACCGGCAACGGTGTGGGGGTTCGAGTCCCTTCGATGGCACCACCTAATTCTCCCAACCTAAGCGTGTTTCCTCCAGCGGCGGGCGCATGCTCGCGAGCCATTCGAGATTGCCGGATCAAGTAAAATCCGGTCATGAAAAATCCGACACGATTGCTCTGCTGGAGGAGTCTCCTCCTGTCCATCTTTTCTCTGCAGCTTGCGGTGATGTGTGCGGCGCAGAAGCTTGCCATTACCTTTGATGACCTTCCGTTGAATGGAACTTTGCCGCCGGGAGTTACGCGGGCGGAGACGACCAGGAACGTGCTGGCTATTCTGAAGAAGCGGCATGTGCCTCCGGTGTACGGGTTTATCAATGCGAAGAAGCTGGAAGGGACTGCCGACGGCGCGGAGGCGCTGAAGCTGTGGGCGGCGGTGGAGCCGGTGGGAAATCACACGTATGCGCACATGGATCTGGAGCAGAACACGGTCGAGGCCTTCGAGCGGGAGATCGAGGAGGACGAGCCGGCGCTGGAACTGCTGGCAAGAAAACCAGGTCCGGAAAACGACTGGCATTGGTTGCGGTATCCGTTTCTGCACGAGGGAGACACGGTGGAGAAGCGGCGCGCGGTGCGGGCCTATCTGAAGGCGCACGGTTACAGAGTCGCGCAGGTGACGCTGGACTGGGAAGACTACCTATGGAATACGGCGTATGCACGCTGCGTGGAAAAGAACGACACGAAATCGATTGCATGGCTGCGATCGAGCTATTTGAGCACGGCGTCGGAATTCCTTGACCTGGGACGGGAACAGGCGAAGCTGATTTACGGGCACGAGATCAGCGACGTGCTGCTGCTGCACCTGGGAGCGTTCAGCAGCACGATTCTGCCGGATGCGCTGGACCTGCTGAAGAAGAAGGGATTCAAGCTGGTGACGCTGCAGGAAGCGGAGAGCGATCCGGCGTATGACGGCGATCCCGACATGGGCCTGCATGACGCGGGGACTTTGCTGGACCAGTGGATGCAGGCGAAGCAGATCAAATATCCGGAGCACGCGGAGAAGCCTTACAAAGAGATCGAGAGTGTCTGCAAGTGATGGACGTCCGGATTGGCGAGTCCCTCTTTCCCGTATAATTCAGGCACTTGTTATGCCTGTTTCCCTGGATCAAATTGTCAGCTCGACTCGCAGGAAGGTGGCTGAGGCGAAGCGCGAGACTGATCCGCGGGAGTTAGAACGGCGGGCGGAACAGCATGTGCCGCGCGGGTTTCGGCGGGCGCTGGAGGAAAAGAGCCGGGGCGGCGTGGCGGTGATTGCGGAGTTGAAGAAAGCGTCGCCATCGAAGGGATTGATCCGGGCAGAATTTTGTGCGGCAGACTTGGCGCGTGAACTGGAGGCAGCGGGCGCGGCGGCACTCTCCGTGCTGACGGATGAAGAGTTCTTTCAAGGGTCGCTGGAAAATTTGCATCTGGCGTCGGAAGCAGTGAAGATCCCGTGCCTGCGTAAAGATTTTATCGTGGATGAATTTCAGTTGCTGGAAGCGCGGGCGAACGCGGCGGATGCGGTGTTGCTGATTGTCGCGGCTTTAACGAATGCGGAACTAAATAGACTGGCTCTGGGTGCGAGCCTAAACGGGCTAGACGTTTTGTGCGAGGTGCACAACGAGGGCGAGTTGCAGCGTGCTTTGGATGCAGGGTGCGATTTGATCGGAGTGAACACGCGCGATCTGCGGACGTTTAAGGTGGATGCGGACACGGCGTTCCGGCTGGCGGGGAGGCTTCCGAAGAATGTGGTGAGGGTGGCGGAGAGCGGGATTGGGACGGGAGAGGATATTGCGCGACTGCGCGCGGCCGGGTATCAGGCATTTTTGATTGGAGAGTCGCTGATGCGGGCGGAGCGGCCGGGGGAGGCGTTGCGTTCCTTGGTCGCTAGTACCGAGTATCGGGTACCGAGTGGGCAGTGAGCGGGATGGGCGCGAGTTTTTGCCTGTAGCGGACAACTGATTTCATGACTTGGGTGAAGATTTGTGGGACGACGAACCTGGAGGATGCGCTGACCGCGGTCGACGCCGGGGCGGATGCGGTGGGGTTTGTGTTTTATGAGAAGAGTCCGCGGAACGTGAGCGTGGAGGCGGCGCGGGAGATTGTGGAGAAGCTGCCGGAGCGCGTGGACAAGATCGGGGTTTTTGTGAACGAAGCGCCAGAGAAGGTGTCGACAGTCGCTGATCAAGCAGGCCTCACGGCCGTGCAGTTCCACGGCGACGAATACCAAAGCCCGGGCCAACACGTCGTCAATCGGACGGCTTTCTTTTGCTTACCAGCGATTGAATTCATACCGAGATGGCGGAGGGGCGGCGTTTTCGTGACGTTTACCGGGTTTCCGAATCTGGCAGGCATCCTGCTCGACTCCGGAACACGCGAAGAACGCGGTGGCACGGGCAAGACTTTTGCGTGGGGAGAGGCACATTCATTTGTTTCGATGGTCCAGGCACGACATCCAGTCGTCATCGCAGGTGGGCTGACGCCGGCCAACGTCGGATGGGCTGTCGAGTTTCTGAAGCCCTGGGGGGTGGATGTGGCGTCGGGAGTCGAGGCTAGGCCGGGGAAGAAAGATCCGGAGAAGGTGCGAGCGTTTGTGAAAGCCGTGCGGGAGATCGACAGGAAGATGGGTTAGGGAATGGCTACCGTTTCAAGAGCGATGAAAGTCAAAACCCCCACCCTAGCCTCGCCAAAGAACGGCGAGCCTAGGATGGGGCACCCTCGCGCTTTTAGGCCCGAGAGCGTTCCCGGACGGTTTGGGGCTTACGGCGGGCGGTATGTGCCGGAAACTTTGATGGCGGCGCTGGAGGAGTTGGAGCGAGAGTATGAGAAGGCGAAGCGGGATCCGAAGTTTCGGAACCGATTGGAGGAGTTGCTGCGGACTTATGCGGGGCGTCCTACGGCGCTTTCATTCGCGCGGCGGCTTACGCAGAAGTTGGGTGGGGCGAAGATTTATTTGAAGCGGGAAGATTTGCTGCACACCGGGGCGCACAAAATCAATAACTGTCTGGGGCAAGCGCTGCTGGTGGAGCGCATGGGCAAGCGCCGCGTGATCGCGGAGACTGGAGCGGGGCAGCACGGCGTGGCTACGGCTACCGTGTGTGCGCTGTTGGGATTCGATTGCGTCGTGTATATGGGGACCGAGGATATGCGGCGGCAGGAGTTGAATGTGTTCCGCATGCGATTGCTGGGGGCTGATGTACGAGGGGTAGAGTCGGGATCGCGGACTTTAAAAGATGCGATCAACGAGGCGATGCGCGACTGGGTCACGAATGTGCGGACTACACATTATCTGTTGGGGAGCGTGCTGGGGGGGCATCCGTATCCAACGATGGTGCGGGATTTTCATCGGGTGATTGGGCGGGAGGCGCGGGCGCAGATTCTGAAGGCTGAGGGAAAGCTACCGGCAGCGGTGATTGCTTGCGTGGGCGGAGGATCGAATGCGATCGGAATCTTCTACGAATTCATAAAAGACAAGAAGGTTCGGCTGGTTGGCGTGGAAGCGGGTGGGCGCGGCGAAGCGCTGGGTGAACATGCAGCACGGTTTCGAGGAGGGTCGCCGGGCGTTTTGCAGGGGCCTATTCTTACGTTTTGCAGGATTCCGCGGGGCAGATTGCGAACACGCATTCGGTTTCGGCGGGGCTGGATTATCCGTCGATTGGGCCGGAGCATGCGGCGTTGAGGGACGCGGGGCGGGCGGAGTATGTCTCGGCGTCGGATGCGGAGGCGCTGGAGGCGACCACTTTGCTGGCACGGACGGAGGGGATTATTCCGGCGCTGGAGTCGGCGCATGCGGTGGCGGAAGTAGTGAGACGCGCGCCTCGGATGAAGAAGTCTGATGTGGTGATTGCGAATGTCTCCGGGCGCGGGGATAAGGATATTGGGATCATGCGGGAGAATCTTAAATTGGATTGAAAATCAAAATCTTTACCACAGAGGACACAGGGGTTCACAGGGTAAATCTCCCGTGCGCTGATTTTGTATATGCCTTTATCTTTTTATAAGAAGCCTGCGCTGGTGGTGTACGTGACTTGCGGGGACCCCGATCTCGCGACTACACGGGCGGTGGTGCTGGCCGCAATTGATGCGGGCGCGGATGTGATTGAACTGGGCGTGCCGTTCAGCGATCCGGTGGCGGATGGTCCGGTAATACAGCGAGCGAGTGAGCGGGCGCTGAAGCATGGAACTTGCCTGGCGCAGGTGTTGACGCTGGCGGCGGAGGTGCGGGAGCAGGCGCAGTCCACGGGGCTGGTAGTTTTTTCGTATTTGAATCCGATCTTGCGGATGGGGATGGAGAAGTTTTGCATGGTGGCGCGGCATGCGGGAGTGGATGGCGTGCTGGTGACGGACTTGCCGCTGGAAGAGGCGGGAGAATATTTGCGGGCAATGAAGGCGCATGATCTAGCGCCGGTATTTCTGGCGGCGCCGACCAGTCCGGATGCGCGGCTGAAGCGGATTGCAGCGGCATCTCGAGGATTTGTTTATGCGGTGTCGCGGACGGGAGTGACCGGGGCGCGGCAGCAACTGGCCGACGATGCCAAGAAATTAGTGCGGCGGTTGCGGCGCGTCACCAAGCTGCCGGTGGCGGTGGGGTTTGGGATTTCGAACGCCGAGCAGTTTGCGGAAGTGGGAAAGTTTGCTGACGCGGTGGTGGTGGGCAGCGCGATTGTCGAGACGATTGAGCGGAACCGGGGACGAGAAGCGGCGGCTGTGGGAGGATTTGTGGGGAAGCTGACGGCCCTCAGCCGTCAGCGGTCAGCTTAGAAATAAGAATCCTCACCTTCGCAAAGTGCGCAGATGGGCACCCAGGTCTTATGGATATCGCAGATTGGCGAAAGAAGATTGATGAACTTGACCGGCGGCTGGTGGAGTTGCTGAGCGAGCGGGCTCACGCTGCGGTGGAGATTGGGCGGCTGAAGCGAGATACAAATTTGCCGATTTACGAGCCGGAACGGGAGCGCATTGTGTTTGAGAACGTGCAGGAGATGAATCGGGGTCCGCTGCCGGGAAGGGATCTGGTGCGCATTTTTGAACGGATCATGGATGTGATGCGGAATATTCAGAAGGAAGGGATCGGGGCCAAGGCGGATCGAGCGAAAGCGGAGTCGGAACTGGATTCGGATGTGAATGATTAAACAGCGCTCAGCGCCTGGTGTTTCTTATGATTGTCGCGATGCAGGACGTGGCGGATGAAGGTCAGATTCAGCAGGTGATTGAGCACCTGGTGAAGATGGGGTTTGAGGTGCACCGGTCGACTGGGGCGCGGCAAACCGTGCTGGGCGCGGTGGGAGCGGGGATTGATTTCGATATCCGCAACCTGGAGTTGTTGCCGGGTGTGCAGGAAGTTCATCGCATCAGTTCCCCTTACAAGCTGGCGGGGAAGAGTTTTCGTCCCGAGGGGACGATCGTGAAGTTGGCAAATGATATTGATATAGGGGGGAATGAAGTGGTGGTGATGGCGGGGCCTTGCTCGGTGGAATCGCGGGAACAGCTTTTCTCGACCGCAGAGGCAGTGGCGAAAGCTGGCGCAAAAGTGCTGCGGGGCGGGGCGTTCAAGCCGCGGAGTTCTCCTTATTCTTTTCAGGGCCATGGTGAAGATGCGCTTAAACTGCTGCGCGAAGCGGGAGAGAAGTTCAAGCTGCTGGTGATCAGCGAGGTGATGGAGATTTCGCAGATTCCGATGATGCTGCCTTACGTAGACATTCTGCAACTGGGAGCGCGCAATATGCAGAACTTTAATCTGCTGCGCGAACTGGGGAAGGTGCGCAAGCCGGTGCTGGTGAAGCGCGGGATCGCAGCGACGTTCGAGGAACTGCTATTGTCCGCGGAATACATCATGTCAGGGGGGAACTACGACGTGATTTTGTGCGAGCGCGGGATTCGGACCTTTGAGACCTATACGCGGAACACGATGGACATTTCGGCGATTCCGATTATTCACAAGCTCTCGCACCTGCCGATGACGGCTGATCCGTCGCATGGAACGGGGCGGCGCGACAAGGTTGCGCCCATGGCGCGAGCTTCCGTGGCGGCGGGAGCGGATGCATTGCTGGTGGAAGTGCACTGCGATCCGAACAACGCGTGGTCGGATGGCGCGCAGTCGTTGTTTCCCGAGCAATTCGCGAAGCTGATGGACGAGTTGCGAATGATTGCGCCAGCGGTGGGAAGGAAAATTGGATGAGCAAAATGAAAACCGCAGAGGACGCCGAGGGCGCTGAGGGAACGGGAAAAGAATCCGACGAAGTGCGGCCATAGTTCACTTCCGACTGAGATTTGATGATCTAAGTTTCTCCGCGACCTCCGCGTCCTCTGCGGTTTTCATTGAGCTTGCATCCTTCAGCGAGCTTTCAGTTCATGGCGATTCGGCAAATCACGATTATCGGTACCGGGCTGATCGGCGGGTCGCTTGCGCTGGCGCTGCGGAAGCGGAAGTTTGCGGGGCGGATTGTGGGGTGCGACCGGGAGTCGGCGCTAAGGAAAGCGAAAATGCGCGGAGTGATTGACAACGGATTTGTCGAGCCTGCGGATGCGGTGCGGGGCAGCCAGCTGGTGGTGCTGGCAACGCCAGTGCTTGCGATTGTGGATTTGATTGGGCGGCTGGGCCCGGGACTGCCGGCCACTACATTGATGACGGACGTGGGAAGCACAAAGGCGGCCGTGGCGGAGCGGGCGCTGAGCGTGTTTGGCAAGAATGCAGGCAAGCGGTTTCTACCCGGGCATCCGATGGCCGGGAAGGAGCACAGCGGCGTGGATTATGCCGATGCCGACTTGTTCCAGAATGCGGTGTGGTTCCTGACGCCTCTGCCGGGGCAGAATCTTCATCACGGATTGTTCGCGGAATTTGCGGGATGGATCGATCAGATTGGGGCACGCATTGCGATGCTGCCGCCGGAGGATCACGACCGCCTGTGCGCGTGGATCAGCCACCTGCCGCAGATGATTTCCACCGCTCTTGCGGCGGCCCTGGTGGAGGAGTTTGGCGAAGATGCGCCGCTGCTTCCGGCGGGTGGACGGGCCTTGAAGGAGATGACGCGAATTTCAGCGAGTCCGTATTCGATGTGGCGGGACATTGCAATCAGCAACAAGAAGAATCTGGAGGATGCGCTGTTCAAAGTGGAGCAGCGGCTGGCGCACATCCGGGAGAATCTGGCGACGCGGGCGCTGGCCGAGGAGTTTGAGCAGGCGCATGGGCTGAAGAAGAGTGCAGGGAAGAAAGTAGAACAGTGATCAGTGGCCAGTGGCCAGTGGCCAGTTATCCACCACCTATCACTAGCCACTGATTTCACTCCCTTTGATTTTCCGGGTGTCTATGTGTCTCCGTCGTGAATTTCATTTAGAATGCGGACGTTATGAATAAGGTTGTGGCCAGTGCGGAGGAGGCGATTCGCGATGTGGGCGACGGCTCCGTCATCATGCTCGGAGGGTTTGGGCTGTGCGGGATCCCGGAGAATCTGATTCGTGCCCTGGTGAAAAAAGGATCGAAGAATCTCACCACCATCAGCAATAACGCGGGCGTGGACGGATTCGGCGTGGGGCTCCTGTTGGCGGCAGGGCAGATTCGGCGGCATATTGGAACTTACGTGGGCGAGAACAAGCTGCTGGAATCGATGGTACTGGCTGGGAAGGTGGAACTCGATCTGGTGCCGCAGGGAACGTTCTCCGAACGGATTCGCGCGGCTGGCGCTGGGATTCCGGCGTTCTTTACGCCTACGGGAGTAGGCACGATTGTTGCTGAAGGAAAAGAGACGCGCGAGTTCGATGGCCGGCCTTATGTGATGGAACGCTGGCTGAAGGCCGACTTCGCTTTTGTCAGGGCGTGGAAGGGCGACCGGATGGGAAATCTGGTCTACCGGAAGACAGCGCGGAATTTTAATCCCATCATGGCAACGGCGGCGAAGGTCACGATTGCGGAAGTGGAGCAGTTGGTGGAAGTGGGTGAACTCGATGGGGATTTGGTACATACGCCTTCGGTATACGTGAAGCGCATCTTCCAGGGTGAGTTGTATGAGCGGCGAATTGAGAAGCGGACGGTGAGGAAGACCGTCGTTGATCGCTAGTCGTTGGTCGTTGGCCAGAACCTTATGCAGCAGGGCTAAACGACTAACGACCAACCACCAACGACGAACGAAAAACAATGAATAAGCCTGGCAAAGACGTCGAGAAGCGCGAGCGGATTGTGAATCGGATTGCGCGTGAGTTGCGGGATGGGTTCTATGTGAACCTGGGCATTGGGATGCCTACGCTGGTCGCGAATTGTGTTCCGGCGGGGATGGAAGTGATTCTTCAGTCCGAGAACGGGATGCTGGGGATTGGGCCTTATCCCGTGGAGGGAGAGGAAGACGCCGATCTGATTAACGCGGGCAAAGAGACGGTGACCGAGATGCCGGGCACTTCTTATTTTTCGAGCGCTGATTCTTTTGCCATGATCCGCGGGGGGCACGTTGATTTGAGCGTGCTGGGCGCGATGGAAGTGGATGAGTCGGGAAACCTGGCGAACTGGATGATCCCGGGAAAAATGGTGAAGGGGATGGGTGGGGCGATGGATCTGGTGGCCGGGGCGCGGCGTACGGTGGTGGCGATGGAACATACGACTCGCGAAGGTGCGCCGAAGATTTTGACGAAGTGCACGCTGCCCCTCACCGGTGTGAAGGTGGTGGATACGATCGTGACGGAGATGGCATACATACGCGTGACGGAGCGGGGGCTGGTGCTGGAGGAAGTGGCCCCCGGGCTGACGGCCGAGGATGTGCAGCGGGCGACGGAGGCGAGGTTGGTGGTGAGTGAGAGGTTGAAGGTGATGGAGAGTTGAGACGCACGAGAAGCCCGTGCCTGCGGTATCTCGTGCGTTCGAGGACTGTTGTTTCTACTGCTGGTTGACTTTCTTTACCAGCACAAGCGAGTCGTAATACTGCTGTGCATCGTGGAAACCGAGCAACTGTTCGTCCGTGAGCTTTGCCGTGAAACGCTCCCCGCCGCCGTTGTCTCCTGGGAATAGGGTTGCGTAAACCTCGTGACCGTTTGCCACGGTCTTTACAAACTCAACGACGGCGGCCGCCTCCGCTGGCGTTTTGGGTTCGATATCCCATGTGACGTTGCAGCGAGCAAGAGCGCACGAAGGCTTTCTGCTGGAATGTGCCAATACCGCGGGCGGCACGGCGATCTGCTTGCCATCTACGGTAAACAGCAGTCCACCTGCACCCGTGTTGAGAACATGTTTGTTGCCGTGCAGTTCGACAACGATTCCGAACCACTTGTTCGCATGATCGTATCGCTCCGCTATGTAAGGAACAACGGCCCACTCGCTCTTCAGCACATTGCTCCCCTGCCGCTCCTTCGCAAGGCTTATCCTGTGGGGTGTATAAAAGGTGAGTTGCAGCGCCGGATCGCTCCTCTCGTCCATCTGTTGAGCCACGCAACCCGATACTAAAAACAATACAACAGCGCAAGCCATCCACTTCATAACGATGCCCTCCGGGCAATTGATAACATTGAGGAAGTCGCGGTGCTAGTTACGCAGGTCACTGTTCTGCCCCTGAGAACGAACAGTCAGATCTTCGCTAGATCCGAAACGGCGCGGCGAGCAGGCGGAACGGGAGCGTGATCGCCAAATAGATTATCTCCAGCACTCCGTGGACCGCGATGCCGACGATGCGGAAGGGCAGCAGCAGGAGCCATACGATCGGATAGGCTATTAGCGCCAGCAGAGCCAGGGGCCAGCAAAGCACAAACAGGATGCACCACAGGAGGAAAGTGAACATGATCAAGCCTCCTTCTTTTCCTTCTATTTAATTGTACGGCGGCGGCGGGGAGAAAGTTCCGTTTACGAACGTGCGTGTGAACGGAAGAAAAACCGTAGAAATCGCCGGCGGAAGTCCGACGGCCAGGAACCTAGAAGCGCAGGGCGTTGATGGAGATGCCTTGCGGAGTTCGTGGCGGCGCAGGCGGGTAAGGGGTCCCCTTCGGCTTCGCTCAGGAACGACAAGAGAAACTTGCTTTACTCGTAACGTAACGCTTCCGCGGGCAGTGTTCTGCCGGCGGACGCACGACGGGTAGAGAGTGGCGATGAAGGAAATCCCTACCGCTCCCAATGCTACGAACAAGCCATCGAGCGGGCGTGGAGCGAAAGGCACGTAGTCGATGGAATAGACCTCGGGGGAGAGCGAGATCATGTGGTAGTGGCCTCCGGCGTAGGAAATGGCATAGCCGAGCAGCAGGCCGATGGCGGTGCCGATTACGCCGATCAACACTCCCTGAGCGATGAAGATGCTTCTCACCTGCGACTTGCGCGTGCCCATCGACATTAGCACCGCGATGTCCTTGGTTTTTTCCATGACCATCATGATCAGAGAAATCAGAATGTTCAGAGCGGCCACAAAGACGACCAGTCCGGTGGTGATGTAAGTGATCAGGCGCTCCATGTTCAGGGCATGAAACAGAGCCTTGTTTTGGTCCTTCCAGTTGACGGCCATGAAGCCTTTGCCAGCGGAGTCCTCCAGTTGGTGGGAAATGATGTCGGCCTTATCGATATCGTCGACCTTGAACTCCATTACCGAAATGAGATCGCCGAGGCCGAAGAGGTGCTGCGCGTCTGAGAGTCTGGTGAATGCCCACGACGAATCGTAATCGAAGAAGCCGGAGTTAAAGATTCCCACCACCCGAAAGCGGCTGTATTTTGGGACCATGCCGAACGGGGTTAATTCGCCTTGCGGGCTGGTCACCATCACGATGGAGCCGACGGTTGCTCCAAGATTATCGGCCATGTCTTTGCCCAGGATGATGGGGGCCATGGCCGCGACGCGAGCATGCACGGCAGCAAGAGAATCGGAAGAATCGGGCGCGCCGTTGCTGGCTGCGGGATTCGTCGGCGTTGTCGGTTGTAAGGATTGTTGAGGGGGCGGCGCAGGCGTTTCTTCCAGGGCTGCGGCTGAACCTTCCTTTACCGAGTTGAGCAGATCGCCGACCCGGCGCTCATCGGCGGGAATCATGCCCTTGAGGACGGCGCCGCGTGCCCGGGGCCCCCGCGAGATCAGCACCTGCTCGAAAATTGCGGGTGCGTCGGCAACCACGTGCGGCTGTTTTGAAAGGCGTGCGAGCAGCGGCGGCCAATCCTTGATGCCGTCATCGGCGATGCGCAGCAGGCTGACGTGCGACGTGGATCCGATGAGGCGCTCCTGCAAGTCCTGGCGAAAGCCGTTGTTGATGGCGAGTGCGACGATGAGCGAGGCCACGCCGGCCGCTACCCCGACAATCGAAATGCCGGTGATGATGCCGATAAACGCCTGGCGGCGCTTGGCGCGCAGGTAGCGGGTTGCGATGAAGAGTTCGAAGCGCATGGAGCTTTCAGCCGTCAGCTCGAAGCTGTCAGCTAGGTCGGATTATAGCTACTGGCTCTTGAACTCTGTGCGGAATTCCGGCGAACAAAGCTCTTCAATGCAGAGGGCGCGGAGAACGCAGAGGAAGGACAGCGGGCACGGTTGAACGATACTGCCGGTATTCTTCTCCGAACCGATGCTCGAGTTCCTTGTCCTCCAGATTGATCATGAATGCCCCTGTGACCACCGCGAGCGCGGTCAGCGCCCAGCAGATTGCCAGGCCTGTGCCGAGGCTCCAGGCCAGCATTTCGCAGAGATGGCCTAGATAGACGGGATGGCGCACATGGGCGCGAATGCCTGTCGTCACCAAACGCTGCTGCCCATGGTCAGGTCGAATCTCGGGCAGCCCGCCGAGTTGCGCCAGAGTGAACCTGGGGTGAGAGAGCTTATAGAGTACAAAGCCCGCGCAGAATAGAGCGGAGGCTGGAATCCACGTCCATCTATTTTGATAGAGTAGCGCGCCGCGCCATGGCGCCGTAATCGTGCCCACGGCCGCCCACGTCGCCATCCAGAGGGGCAGAAGGATCCGGTATGGCGATCGCCGCTGTGAGCGCCAGAATGCGGCTCGCGGATGAATCAGCAGCCAGAACGCCGGGATCGTCGAGTAGACAACGCACGCAATCCATCCGACGGTTCGGAGCAGCGGCAGCATGAGTCGATTTTACCTGCCGGATATGGCGCGTCATGCATGTCTTCTCGTTCTATGGCACATTAGTAGCTCACAACAGTAGCTCACAACCGAAGATCCATGCCCGCACCTGCCGACTCCAGAGCTGGACGCATCGCGTTTACGCATCCAGACTTCGTGCTGTTTCAGATTGCGCGCTTTCTGATCGTGGCTGCCGTTGAAATGCAGGCGGTAGCGGTGGGATGGCAGGTTTACGACATCACCAAGCGCGCCTTGGACCTGGGACTGGTGGGGCTGGCGCAGTTTCTGCCGGGCATTCTGCTGTTTCTGGTTTCCGGGCACGCTTCCGATCGCTTCGAGCGCCGCAAGGTGTTAGGCGCGTGCTATGCGGGATATGGGCTCTGCTCGGGGCTCTTGCTCTTTATCGCGGAACGTGGTGCGCATTCGGTGAGGCCCATTTATGTTGTTCTGATTTTGCTCGGGGTGGTGCGCTCGTTCAACGGAACGGCCAGCCGCTCGATTCTGCCGCAACTGGTGCCCGAGGAACATTTCGCGAACGCTGTGGCTTGGAACGCAACCACTTTTCAGGCCGCCACGATTCTTGGGCCGTCTCTCGGAGGAATTCTCTACGCACTTTTCCGCGGGCCGTCTGCAGTGTACGCGGGTGCGATGCTGACTGCCGTGGGGGCGTTGCTCTCCATGTTCCGCATAAAGACGCGGTCGCAGGTGCGGCGGCGCGACCCCACGAGCCTGAAGACAGTCCTCGCCGGATTGCGTTTCATCTGGCGCGAGAAGCTGATTCTGGGTGCGATTTCGCTGGACCTGTTCGCGGTGCTGCTGGGCGGGGCCGTGGCGCTGCTTCCGGTGTATGCGCGCGAGATTCTTCACACCGGGCCGTGGGGGCTCGGACTTTTGCGCACCGCTCCGGGCGTGGGTGCTGCCCTGATGGCCGTGGCGCTGGCGCATCGCCCGCTGCGCGGACGCGCGGGCCCGACGCTGCTGTGGTCGGTGGCCGGCTTTGGAATCTGCACCATTATTTTTGGGGTTTCGCGCAGCCTGGCGCTCTCGCTAGTTTCGCTGATCTGCCTAGGCGCGGCCGACATGGTCAGCGTGATCATTCGCGCGACTCTGGTGCAGTTACGCACTCCCGATGAAATGCGGGGGCGCGTCATGGCCGTGGACATGGTTTTCATCGGAACGTCCAATGAACTCGGGCAGTTCGAGTCAGGACTGACGGCGCAGTGGTTTGGCACCGTCCCCGCCGTTTTGCTGGGTGGCGTGGGGACACTGGCGGTGATTGCTCTCTGGGCCTGGCGTTTCCCCGATCTGCGCCGTGCAGGGGTGCTCGGCGCCATGAAGAGTGTGACCGAAGAAGCTACAGAGGCGGCGGAAAGGATGCACTAGAATGGCCAATCCCGTACGCAAGCCGCACGCGCCGGCAGGGGCTGAAGGAACTTCCTTGCTCGAACGCTACTTTCATCTTGGCGAAAACCAGACCACGATTCGCCGCGAGTTGGTGGGCGGCCTCACGACGTTTCTCACGATGGCTTACATCGTGGTCGTGAACCCGCAGATTCTGTCGCAGGCTGGCATGCCCGCCGAGGGCGTGGTCTTCGCCACCTGCATCTCCGCGGCCGCGGCCACAATAGTGATGGGACTCTATGCCAACTATCCCATCGCCCTGGCGCCCGGCATGTCGCTCAACGCCTACTTTACCTACTCGGTGTGCCTGGGGATGCACGTTCCCTGGCGCACCGCTCTCGGGGTCATCTTCATCTCTGGAGTGTTCTTTCTGATTCTTACCGTGACGCGCATCCGCGAGCAGATTGTGAATGGAATTCCCGACTGCCTCAAGCACTCGACGGCCGCGGGCATCGGCATGTTCATCGCTTTTGTGGGACTGCGCAACGCGAAACTGGTGGTCTCGAACGCCGCGACGTTTGTTGGGTTGGGAAATTTTTCCGACCATGAGGTGCAAGCTGCTTGCTTCGGACTCGCGCTGGCCGTGGTGCTCATGGTGCGCAAGATCAACGGCGCAATCCTGATCAGCATCTTCGCCACTACGCTTCTCGGCGTTCTCCGCGGCATGGCGAAATGGCCGACGGCGATCTTCTCTTTGCCGCATCCTTCCTACAGCTGGTTGCAACTCGATCTGCGCGGCGCGATGCACCTCGGACTGCTCGAAATTATCTTCGTATTTCTCTTTGTGAACCTTTTCGATAATGTGGGTACGCTGGTGGGGGTATGCGAGCAGGGTGGATTCGTTAGGGACGGAAAGATTCCGCGCGTGGGGCGCGCCCTGGTGTCAGACGCGGTAGGAACGATTTTTGGCGCACTCACGGGGACATCGACAGTGACGAGCTACATCGAGAGCGCGGCGGGCGTTACCGCCGGTGCCCGCACCGGTCTCAGCAACGTAGTCGTGGCCGGATTGTTCCTCGCCGCTGCGTTCTGCTCGCCGCTAGCGACGGCAATCCCGGGGTACGCGACGGCTCCGGCTTTAATCCTGGTGGGCGCTTTGATGACGGAGTCGATTGCCCGCGTCGACTGGAAGGATTTCACGGAGGGCCTGCCTGCGTTCGTGACCATCCTGGCCACGCCGCTGACCTTCAGCATCGCCACCGGCCTGAGCCTGGGGCTGATTTCCTATACTCTGGTGAAGGTTGCAGCCGGCAAGTTCCGGGAGGTGAGTCTGCTGCTTTGGATACTCACAGCGCTGTTTATCTTGCGCTACATCTACCTCGCCGCCGGCTGAGCAATCTTTACTTTTGCCGGATCAGCGTCTTGGCGGCGCCCATGTTTTCGTAGCGATCGTAGACCCGCACGACCACAACATGCTCGGAGGATGCTGCGCCATCTTTTGCGTTTTCAGGCATGACCTTGAAGTCATAGTTCTCGGTCTTGGCGTCGGAGAGCTGGCCAACCGGCTCCACATACTTCCACTCGCCAGCGTCCACCGAATATTCCGCGCGCTTGATGGCAGAAAAACCGTCGGCCGCCCGAAACGTGACATGAATCTGCGAGCCCTCAACGGAAGCCGCCAGGTTCTCGATGCGGGGCGGAGTTGTGTCCACCTCGAACCGGCGGCTTTCTTTGGACGCAGTCAAGGCTTCGCCGGGCGAGTGCGACAGTGCGTCTGAAGCAACCACTTTCACCGTGTAGCCTCCGTCCGGCAACAGGCTGGCATCGAACGAATATGCCTTGTCTGTCAAATCGCCTTTTAGCAACAACCAGCGCGTCTCGCCGTCGCCGCGGTAGTAGAGAGAGTAAACGAGTTGGTCGTCGTTCTCATCGTGCGCGCTCCACTTCACACCGATGGAGTCGCGATCGCGCGAACTGGGCGGCGGGGCTTCGAAATGCGATCCCGACCCGCCAAACGAGGATCCACCGAAAGATGATCCGCCCGAATCCAATCCCACGCCCGGCATCTTGGGCAGCGGCTGATACTTCACGCCCACCTGTACGGTTACATCGTCGATCTCAGGGGCGGCGTTCTTGGGCAGGTAATTCAGAGCCACACTGTCCACGCCGGGCGCCGCTGTTCCCGCGTGCAGCACGGCTTTCCATTGCGCGTAGCGCGCCGCGGGGATTCCGGTTTCGCCATTCTTCATCAGGTCGATCTTCTTCCACGGACTCCAGTTACGGTCGGGATTGTCCACATTGCCGCTGCGGGCGTAGAGATCCACGTTGCCAGCACCGCGATAATCCGCCCGGCCCCAGCGCGAGAAAAGCTTGGCATCAAACACGTCGCTCTCGTATGTGCCTTCGGCTTCAACGCCCGGTTCCAGCACAAACACTTTCCCCAGATTGCTGGCCGCGGCATAGAGCCCGCCGCCGGGAGCCTTGGCAAACGCGGTGATCTGCGAAGCTGGAGCTTTCAGCAGATCGGAAAAATCATCCGGGCCGGTGACGGCAAAAATGTGGCCGCGATTCCCCGTACCGGCCAGCAAGCGTCCCTGCGAATCGAAGGCCAGGGCATAGACAATGTCCTCGTGAGACGTCCACACTCTTGTGGGCGAACCATCGGGCGCGATGCGGTATACATCCGAGCCGCCGCTTGCCCCGCCGCCGGGAAATGGAAACGGCCCTGCCATCGGGGGCGCGCCGGGCACGGGCGTGATTGTGATGCCTGGAGTTTGCGGCGCTGTGCCGCCCGGGGATGGGCTCGAGCCCAGGGTCAGAAGAGCCGAGCTGATGCCGGATGAACCCGGCCCGCCTCCGCTTCGTTTCTCACCGACGCCTGCCACATAGATGTTTCCCGCGCGATCGAGCGCCAGCGAGGTGATCTCCTTCTTCGGCGCACTGTACAGCACGAATCCCTCGCCCGCCGGAGAAATGCGATAGATCAGCCCACTGCCATCGGAGCCGGCAATCAGATTTTCCTGCGCGTCGAAGGCGAGGACGCGAATGTGGGTTTCGTCGCTCTTGAAGAACACCGAATGCTCGCCCTTGGGCGTGACGCGAAAGATTTCTCCGTGATCGCCGGTGGCCACGTACAGGTCGCCGGCCTTGTCCAGCGCCAGGTCCCAGATGTATTTCGTACCCGGCTCGAAATAGACTGACGAACTCCACGACGGATCCGTGTTCGGCTTCGCAGCATCGTCTTTCTTGTCTTTGTCAGCAGCGGTTGCCTGTGGGGGGTCTGCTTTTGCTGGCGGCGTCTTGCTGCCCGGCTTGTGTTCGAGTTTATAGACCTTGCCATCGGGAGCGGTGGCCGCGTAGATTGCGCCTCCGGGGCCAGTCTGCAGCGCCTGCACCTGAAGTTCCTTGGGCTCAAAAATGATTGTCGCCTCGCCATCGGGCGTGATGCGGTACACCCGGGCGGGTGCGCCGGCGGCCACATACACGGTCCCGGCATCGTCTGCTGCAATCGCCCAGATGTAGGTGGAAGGTGTGGCATACAGTTTCTTGAAAGTGGGCGCGAGTTCCAGGCCGCCCATACTGCGAATGGCCACGCCCGTGGCCGTGCCCTTGGTCAGTTCGTCGAATTTCGACTGTTCCCAGGTGCGCGTGCCCTCGGCGAACGCTGCAGAAACCAGGCTGGAGGGGCTGAAGTTTACGAGAAACAAACCGGCAAGAAGGAAGAAGAAAAGCTTTCGTGCACTCTGCAATTTCAGACCTCGAAGCATCATTGTAGGCAGAATATTCAGGTTATCACGCCGGCACGTCCAGAACTGCATGAGGAGTCGTACACCTATATCTGCCGTCGTATAATTTCAAGTCGAGGGTGTCGCATGGGCAAACAGAGGGGCTATCCCGACCGCCGGGCCATGGGGGCGGAGAGTGACGCCATATCGGAACAGTTTGTACGGAACGAACGGTACAAGGCCCAACAGAGAGTGATGGCTGAGACTTTAGTTGCGGGCCGGCGCGAGTCCTGGAAAGATCGCGAGTATGTTGTTCGTCCCAATTGAACTGCCTCCGGCCGACAAGGCAAAGGATGACAAGCCAGAAGAAGAGAAGGGAACAGATCATCAGTAGACCTTGACCCAGCCGTAGTTCGGGCGCAGCCCAATTCTCCATGGTGTGGTAAGAGTGGTAAGAATGGTATCGTAAGATTTCATGCATTCCTCGCGCCAGGATCTGCTGCGCCTGCTCGCCCACAAGTCTTTCCGGCTGGGCAAGTTCAAACTCTCTTCCGGCGGCACCAGCGACTACTACGTCGACTGCCGTACCACCACTCTTGATGCCAAAGGCTCGCGCCTGACCGGGGAAGTGTTTACTGACGAAATCCGGCAGCGGGGATGGAAGCCGCAAGCCATCGGCGGCCTTACCATGGGAGCCGATCCCATCGTGGTAGCGGTCGCAGTGGTGAGCGGCGAACTCCACGGCTTTCTGGTGCGCAAGGCGGAAAAGCAGCATGGGACGGGACAGCGCATCGAAGGCTTTCGCCAGAAGGGCGCGCGTGTTGTGATCGTCGACGATGTCTGCACCACCGGCGCGTCCACCGTACAGGCAATCGAGGCGGCCCGCGAATTCGGCTTCGAGATTGCAGGCGTGATGTGCCTGGTGGAGCGCGAAGAGGCGAAAGGACGTCCCAGTGTGGAGGAGGCCGCAGCCCCGGCGCCGTTCGTTTCCATCTTCACCGCCCGCGATGTCCGCGCGGAGCACATTCTGCAGACGGATGACACCGCGCCCGTAATCTTTGCAGTCGCAGCCAGTTGCGAAATCTGCGGAAGGCCCGCAGTAACGAATGTCCCGGGGAACAGATGCGCGGCGCATAGAGTCTAAGTAAGCTAACGACCAACGACTAACGACCAACGACCAACGACCGACCATGATTCAAACTCTAGAGTGGACTGACCACGGTATCCGCTTCATCGACCAGACGAAGCTGCCCACTGAAGAAACCTACGTTACCTGCAAAACCCACGAGCAGGTCGCCGACGTGATCCGCACCATGGTGGTGCGTGGAGCGCCAGCCATCGGCGTGGCCGCTGCCATGGGTATTGCGCTCGGAGTAAAGAATTCAAAAGCAGAAACCGTTGCCGACCTCAAGCGGGACCTCGACCAGATCTGCGACAACATGAGCAAGACCCGGCCTACCGCCGTCAATCTCTTCTGGGCCATCCGCCGCATGCAGGAGAAGTTCGAGCGCGTACGCATCCGCTCTATTGCCCAAATCAAACAGGAAATGGTCGAAGAGTCCCAACGAATGCACGCCGAGGACATCGCCGCCAACCAGGCCATGGGACGCCACGGCGCCACGCTCATGCCGAGCGAAGGCGGAGTGCTTACGCACTGCAACGCCGGCGCTCTGGCCACGGCCGGCTACGGTACCGCACTCGGCGTGATCCGCGCGGCAGTTAAGCAAGGCAAGAAGATCCACGTCTACGCCGACGAAACCCGTCCCTTCCTGCAAGGCTCGCGACTCACAGCCTGGGAACTGATGAAAGACGGCATTCCCACAACGGTGATCTCCGACAACATGGCCGGCTCCATGATGAAGCAGGGCAAGATTGGAGCGATCGTGGTTGGCGCCGACCGCATCGCCGCTAACGGTGATGTGGCCAACAAAATCGGGACATACACGGTAGCCATTCTGGCGAAGGAGCACAGCATCCCCTTCTACGTGGCCGCACCCATCTCGACCATCGACTTCGCTTGTCCCGACGGCAGCCAGATTCCCATCGAGCAGCGCAATGTCAAAGAAGTCACGCACATCGCGGGGAAGCAGATGACGCCCGATGGCGTGTCCATCGAGAATCCCGCCTTCGACGTGACTCCGGCTAAGTATGTAACTGCGATCGTCACCGAGCGCGGCATCGCCCGCGCACCCTATGACCAATCCCTTCGCAAGCTGGCGGACGCGGAAGCCAAGGTTGAAGTCTAGACGTTCTTGTGCTGTCTTCCGCCGCTCCCGGCCGGCCTTGGAAATGTCTCCTTGGCGGGATTGTGCATCCAAATGTGACGTGGGTCACCGCGACACCGGGAGACGTGGCGTACAGTTTTTGGCAGGTGCAGCTGCCATGTCGCTGGAGCGGCCCATATGGTCCGAGTGTGCCATAGGGGGCGAAGGCATAGTGTGAGAAGATGTCGCCGTCTACCGTTTCCGCCGCCAGCAACCAGGGCCGGAGCCGGATGGAACGAAGCGGAGGCAGCGTGCATCTAACGGAGATAGCGCCGGAACAGAAGGCGGAACAAGAAGTGCTGCTCCGGGTTCAAGGATTAAAGAAGGTTTTTCGGTCCG
This sequence comes from uncultured Acidobacteriaceae bacterium, assembly GCA_963842095.1. GTDB lineage: Bacteria > Acidobacteriota > Terriglobia > Terriglobales > Acidobacteriaceae > Sulfotelmatobacter. The sequence continues at coordinate 468,595 of CAWJEY010000013.1, read as the reverse complement.
GCGAATCGGACCTGGTGCTCTTTGAGAATTTATCGTTTGAGGTGAAGCGCGGCGAGATGCTAGGCATTGTCGGCGAATCAGGAGCGGGAAAGAGTACCTTGTTGCACATACTCAGCGCTCTTGATCAGGCTTCCGCGGGTGACGTATACTGCGCGCAATTGCAACTGAATTCGTTGTCGGCGGACGAAGCAGCGGAGTTCCGCAATCGCGAGGCGGGTTTCGTCTGGCAATTCCACTATCTGCTGCCGGAATTCACGGCGGCGGAAAACGTGGCCATGCCGCTGCTGGTGCGGGGGCGAAGTTGGGCCGAGGCGGCGCCGGAAGCTTCACGCTGGCTGCGTGAGGTTGGGTTGGAGCAACGCGCGCATCACCGCTCAGGAGAGCTTTCGGGCGGAGAGCAACAGCGGGTGGCTCTGGCGCGGGCGCTCATTACCGGTCCAAAACTGTTGCTGGCGGATGAGCCTACCGGGGACCTGGACGGACAGACGGCGGAAGCGGTTTTCGAATTGATCGCGCGCTTACATCGCGAGCACCAGCTCACCTCTCTCATTGCAACGCATAACGTGTCGTTTGCGCGGCGCTGCCACCGGGTTTTGCGGCTGGGGCAGGGGCGCGTGGAAGAGATCAGGCCGGAGTCGTTGCCGGCATAGCGAGCAGCAGGCAGGGTAAGATTAAGAAAGAGCAAGATTAGTAAGACAATGTGCAAGAAACTTGAGTGATCGGCGGCGGGAGGGGATTTGAACAGGTTCCTTCAGTAACATTATAAAAACGTTTGAGTACTTGGGTTCGGTGGCCGTTTGATTGCATAATGAGGATAGCGGTGCCGTTCATAGCCGTGGGGATGCAAGGCTGGGCAGGTCGAGCGCATTTCAGGTTCTTCTCGATCGGAGAGTTCAGGGGGAAGGGGCGTTATGTTTGAACGTTATACGGAGAAAGCCAGGCGCGTAATTTTCTTTGCGCGCTACGAAGCAAGCCAGTTCGGGTCTCCTTACATCGAGACCGAGCACCTGCTGCTGGGGCTCCTGCGCGAAGATAAAGCCCTGACCAACCGGTTCCTGCGCTCGCACGCCTCGGTTGAGTCCATCCGCAAACAGATCGAGGGTCACACCACCATTCGAGAAAAGGTCTCGACCTCGGTCGATCTTCCACTCAGCAACGAATGCAAGCGCGTGCTGGCTTATGCCGCGGAAGAAGCGGAGCGGCTTTCGCACCGCCACATTGGGACCGAGCACTTGCTTTTGGGTTTACTGAGAGAAGAGAAGTGCTTTGCTGCGGAAATTCTGCACGAGCGTGGCCTGCGTCTTGCGACGATTCGCGAAGAGCTGGCCCGTACCAGCCAGGAGAAAGCGCAGCCACAAAGGCAGCGTGAGTCATCCCTGCTGAGCGAGTTCTCGCGCGATCTTACCCAGGCCGCAATGGACAGCCAGCTCGATCCGCTGGTCGGCCGCGACGGCGAACTGGAACGCGTGGTCCAGATTCTGTGCCGCCGCACCAAGAACAATCCAGTGCTGATCGGCGAGCCGGGTGTGGGCAAGACCGCCATCGTCGAAGGATTAGCGCAGCGCATTGCCGATGGCGAGGTTCCGTCATTCCTGGCGGACAAGAGAATTCTGGCGCTCGATCTCTCTTTGATTGTTGCCGGAACGAAATATCGCGGCCAGTTCGAAGAGCGGCTGAAGACAATCATGAAAGAGTTGATGGAGTCGCAAAATTCCATCATCTTCATTGACGAGCTGCATACCCTGGTGGGCGCGGGCTCGGCCGAGGGTTCGCTCGATGCTGCCAACATCCTCAAACCCGCATTGTCGCGCGGCGAAATTCAGTGCATCGGCGCTACGACTCCGGGAGAATACCGCAAGTCGATCGAGAAAGACCGCTCTCTGGAACGGCGGTTCCAGGCCGTGAAGGTTCCGCCGCCGAACGAGGCTGATGCAGTCAAAGTGCTGTTCGGGATTAAGGACCGGTACGAAAAGTTCCACGCCGTCACCTATACCGACGACGCCATCAACTTCGCGGTATCGCATTCGAACCGGTACATTCCAGACCGCTTCCTACCGGATAAAGCGATTGACCTCGTCGATGAAGCCGGGGCGCGAGTGAAGCTGCGCCAGACCTCGCAGCCCGAGGAGATCACTGAGGTCCAGAAACGGATCAAATTCATCGTGCACCGCATGGAGAACGCCATCGCGAACCACGAGTTCGAGAAGGCGCGTTTCTACTCTGATGAAGAGCGCAAGGAGCGCGAGAACCTGCGCGCACTGCGCGAGAAATATCATCTCGATGAATCGTCGACCGGCGTAGTCGGCCGTGAAGACATCGAAGACGTGGTCTCTCGCTGGACGGGCGTTCCCATTACTTCGATCAAAGAAGAAGAAACCCAGAAGCTGCTGCGAATCGAAGAAGAGCTGCACAAACGCATCATCTCGCAGGATAAATCGATCAGCGCTCTGGCCCGCGCGATCCGCCGTTCACGCGCTGGGTTGAAGAGCCCGAATCGCCCCATCGGCTCGTTCCTGTTCCTTGAACCGACCGGCGTGGGCAAGACGGAGGTTGCGCGCACTCTGGCCCAGTTCATGTTCGGAACGGAAAAGGCCTTGGTCCGCTTCGACATGTCCGAGTTCATGGAGAAGCATTCGGTCTCGAAGCTGATTGGCTCGCCTCCGGGCTATGTGGGCTATGAAGAGGGCGGCCAGCTGACCGAGCGCGTGAAGCGCGCCCCTTATTCTGTCGTCCTGCTCGATGAAATCGAGAAGGCCCATCCCGATGTGTTCAACATCCTGCTGCAGGTTTTTGAAGACGGCCAGCTTACCGACGGCCTCGGCAATACGGTCGACTTCAAGAACACGATCCTGATCATGACGTCGAACATCGGGGCGCGGCACCTGCAGAAGCGCGAGGGCTTCGGCTTCCAGTCGACCAAGGACGAAATGGTTTCCGGCAAGGTCGAGGAGTTGGTGAAGGGCGAGGTAAAACGGACCTTCAATCCCGAATTCCTCAACCGTCTGGACGAGATCATCCTGTTCCTGGCGTTGAGCGAGGCCGACCTCATCCAGATTCTGGAACTCATGGTCAACCAACTCAACACCAACCTCGCGCAGAAGGCGATCACGGTAACGGTCGCGGATGAGGCCAAGAAGTGGATCCTCAACCAAACCCTCACCGACCGCACCTACGGAGCGCGGCCGCTGCGCCGCGCGTTGCAGAAGTACATCGAAGACCCGCTGTCGGAAGCGCTGATTCAGGGCACCATCACCACGCGTCCGGCATTCATCGAGGTCTTCCTCGAAGACAACAAACTGTTCTACCGTCCCGTGGACGCGGAGAAGAGTACCGAGGGCGTGCTGCTGTACGAGAACAGCTAGACCGGGAGCTTTCAGCTATCAGCCGTCAGCGCAAGCTGGCGGCTTGGTACTGTTACAGTTTGAATTCAAACTGTAACAGTACCGACGGCTTTCTCTTGTTGCAAATCCACCTGAGTCGAGAGTACGATTTCTCCTTCCTCCTAGGGGTTCCAAGACCAAGTGCGTAAATCCGCTAGGGAGACCATGTGGACGAAAATGTTCGACCGACACAGGTCAAGAATGCCGTTGAGAAGTTCGATTTCTGTCACTCTGAGCTTGTAGTTGGAATGGTTTGCGCGGTCGGCACAGACTATGAGCCAATACGCATTTCGCTGCGGAAAATTCTCGCTAGGTACGGCTATACAAGCCGCGTTATAAAAATTAGTGACCTAATCGTGCGGTTCTCCGAGTCCCCCCTGCAGGACAGCCCGGAAACGCTCAGAATTGATTCAAGAATGACTGCGGGAAACGAACTCTGCAGGAACACCAAGCGGAAAGATGTCTGGGCGTTGGCTGCTATCGCCGAGATTAATGCTCACCGTCCTCACGATTCGTCTGGACCGAACGCCCAGTCTAGAGCTGCACAAATATTGCTGTCGCTCAAGCGCCCAGAAGAGGTGGCGACCCTGAGGAAGGTTTACGGCGATGGGTTCTTTCTTATTGGCGTCTTTGCCACCGAGAGAGAGAGGCTAGACTATCTGATCGAGCGAAATGCGCCTAAAGATGAGGCAATAAGACTGATCAAGAGAGATGCGGAAGAGACTGGCGACGATTATGGCCAATACACGACAGAGACCTTCCATCTGTCTGACGTTTTCGTCCAGTCCAGGAATGGGCAATACGAGGCGGAACTGGAACGATTCTTCGATCTAGTTTTTTCCAACCCTTACATTACGCCAACCAGCAAGAACATGCGATGTTCTTGGCCTACGCGGCCTCGCTACGCTCTGCGCAGTTGGGAAGGCAAGTCGGCGCAGCCGTAACGTCGAAAGACGGTGACATCCTTGCCGTGGGTACCAATGACGTACCAAAACCCGGAGGCGGCCTTTACTGGCCAGGCCCACTGGACAACCGCGACCACATCCTTGGGCGAGATAGTAACGATGTTCAGCGAGGCAGAATAGTTCGTCGTCTGCTCGATGCTGTTAAGGACCTTGACATTGAGCGCCAGAAGGCCATGCGGACTCTCATTGAAAAGGCATTTGCGGATACGCCTCAAGTCGCGGCTCAGTTGGCTAGGGACATCGTCGAGAGGCTCGCTGGTCCAGACCTCGCGACCGACTCCCTCACGGCATCCCTTGAGAGCAGGCTTGACATCACTGAATATGGCCGGGCCGTACATGGCGAAATGGATGCGCTGCTGAGCTGCGCCAGGTCAGGCGTTAGCCCGCAGGGTGCGCTCTTGTACGTGACCACGTTTCCATGCCACAACTGTACTCGGCACATTATTGCGTCGGGGATTGAGCGGGTCTATTACATCGAGCCTTACGGCAAGAGTAGGGCCGAGGAACTCCATGAGGACGAAATCGTAGTCGAGGAGAAGCTGGAGCGGAAGAGGGGCCGTCACCGCCGAGTGCCATTTTCCCATTTTGTCGGCGTCGGCCCGAGGCGGTATTTTGACCTGTTCTCTCTTACTCTTAGTACGGGGCACGAGCTAATACGAAAAGAGGGCGGGAAAACAATCGAGCTAAACCGAGCAGGTGCCTGGACCCGGATACCACTTTCGCCGTATTCCTACTTGCAAAAAGAGGAAATCGCTGTTGAGCAATTCGACCTTATTTACAGTAAGCAACTAGACATGTTTAACAACACGGAGTAGAAGTAAAGTTAGGATTCAGCAATGACCTGGACAAAGAAAAAAGATACCGAACAAGAACGCGACTTCTGGTCGCATGTGGAGACTGTTGCTGAGCGGGTTCGTGGTTCCGAAATGCACTCAAACCACAGGGTGGGCCGCACGCAAGATAGCTGCCATCGCCCAAGCAGTGGACGCGACGAGGCCCAGACTCAGGATCGCTCCCAGAAACGGGCGTAAAGCCCTCCCGCACAGTCGTGCCCCGCTCCCAGAGCGCGAGATACTTCCTCGCAAGAGCACGCGTCTGCAAGGACATCAAGCCGTCAGCGCGATGGCGGCTCCAGTTTCTTGCAACCAACTCACTTCCGATCGAATCTGGACATGGGACGCACTCAACTGGGGGATCGTATGGATAAAATCAACATTGCCGATAAGTTCGCCAAAATTTCGGAATACTACAAGCCCCACATCGCCGGCGAGCTCAACGGCCAGATGGTGAAACTTGTAAAGACGAAGGGCGAGTTCGTCTTCCATCACCACGAGCACGAAGACGAGATGTTCCTGGTGGTGAAAGGCCGCTTCCGCATGGAATTCCTCGACCGCCACGAGTGGATCAATGAGGGCGAGTTCATCGTTGTGCCTCGCGGGGTGGAGCACAAGCCCGTTGCAGACGAAGAATGCTGGGTTGTGCTTTTCGAGCCAGCCTCAACACTAAACACCGGCAACGTCGTCAATGAGCGCACAGTGGCTCAACTGGAGCGGGTCTAAGGATGGAACTCACCGTCTACTCCGCAACCTGGTGCCCCGACTGCCGCGTGGCCAAACGCTTTCTCGCTAAGCACAACATCCCATATAAAGACATCGACATCGAGACCACCCCGGGCGCAATAGATGAGATCGTCAAGCACACCGGCAAGCGTGCCATCCCGCAATTCGTGATCGATGGCGAGTGGGTGCAGCCCTACGTGCAGGGTGCAGGGTTTCTCTACGACGAGATGGCCAAGCGCCTGGGTGTCGGGAAGCCTTAGTCTCACCAGAGTCGGATTCGTCTCCTGGGCCGCAGCGAACTGCCATTCCTCAGGAACTTTCGATACCTCCTGTACATCATCTTCCGTACCGTGGAAAAGCCTTGCCGGACAAGGGAAGATGGCCACTCATGTCCGAACCAGAGATTCCTCAGGAACCCACCGAAGTCAGCGATAGCTGGCAGCAGATGGTGCAGGCCGTGCTGGCAGTGGTTTTGCTGGCGGGCGCGGTGGCCATGTTTCACTATTACTCACCCGTCGCGGCGCAGAGCGCACAGCCGGATGAACTGCACAAGCAGGTGCAGCAACTCACCCAGCAGGTGGCGCAACTCGAGCAACAGCAGGCCATGCCGGCGCTGGTGCTGAACCGCTATCGGAATTCTATCGGCTATATTTACGGCATCTACCAGGTCGGTTTTGCCAACCAGCCGGCGGCAATTCGCGCCCGCGTCTCGGGCACGGGATTTCTGGTCGGCGACGGCCTGCTCGCTACAAACCGTCATGTGGCGGAACCCTGGTATGGCGACAGTGAAGCGGAAAGTCTGATCCATCGCGGCGCAACGGCCATGCTGGAAAGTCTGGTCGTTTTCTTCCCCGGTTCGCCGGAGCCAGTGAGCTTGACGCCGGGTACGGTTTCCTCCACGAACGATCTGGCGGTGCTGCGGATCGAAAACAAAGATGCGGTGCGCGGCATTGCCGTGCTCCCCCTGGCAAAAGGCGTCGCATCGCCCGGAGAGCTGGTAACCGTGATCGGCTATCCCATGGGCATTGCCGGGATGGTCGCTAAGTCGCCGAGTGGGATTTACCAGCGGCTGGCGTACCGGCACAACGACATCACGGCGGCCAGCGAACTGGCGGCGCTGTCACTGATTCGTCCCTCAACCACGTGCGGGCATCTTGGGGATGTGGTGGGCGACAAGCTAATCTACGACGCTCCCACGGCGCACGGAGGCAGCGGCGGGCCGGTCTTCAACTCCAACGCCGAAGTCATTGGAGTGAACTCTGCCTACATTGACGGATTCTCCGGCGGCACGCTGGGCGTGTCAGTGGAAGCGTTGCGCCCACTGATCGAGGCTGCTCAAAGCAGGCCATGATTTCCTGCTGCGTCAAGTCTGTGATTCTCTACTCTGATTTCCAACCCCGTAAGAACCTAAGACATCACGCAGGGTTATGATGCCCTCAAGCTTATGTACGTCCGCGCGGCTAACCACAGGCAAGATTTCGATCCCGCTCTCACCCATGCGATGGAGCGCCAAATCGAGCGGCTGGTCTGCGTGCACGTGGGGAAAATTCCGTGCATCCACCAACTCGCCAAGTGGCTTGGAAGCGGCGCCCGCAGCCAGTTCGCGGTCGATGGCTGATCGGCTGACCACCCCGGCCACGCCGGCCCCATCAATCACCGGCCAGCCGCGAAGTTCGCTGGAGCGCACCTGCTCGAAGGCTTCCCCCACCGTCAGTTCGGCTTTTAGGCACCTCAATCGCCGGGCGCATGGTGCGGCTGACATGGCGGCCCTCACGCTGGTTGCGTGTCTCCGCTGTCGGCAAGTGGATGCCATCCTGTAACGCCAGAACATCGTAGATAGACTCCCGCTGCAAACGGCGGGAGATGAACAGGCTCACCAGATTCGAAATCATCAAGGGCACGATGACCGCATAGTCTCGTGTAGTTTCAAAGATCATCAGCACCGAGGTCATCGGGGCGCGCAGGACTCCCGCGAAAACCGCTCCCATGCCGACGAGGGCATAGGCTCCCGGCGTGGCGGTCTGGCCCGGTAACAGCCGGTGCGCGACGCTCCCGACTGTGCCTCCCAACATGGCGCCGATAAACAGGCTGGGACCGAAAATGCCGCCCGCATTGCCCGAGCCATAACTGGTCGCCACCGCCACAAGCTTGAGAACAACCAGCAGAGCCATCAGTTTAAGGGCCATTCCTCCGTTGAGGGCCTCGCCCACATATCCATAGCCAACGCCCAGAACCTGCGGCACAACCCAGCCCATCAGACCAACCAACAATCCGCCCGCCGCGGGTTGGAGCCACAACGTCTTCACCGGGAACCGCAGGAAGCGTTCCCGCGTCATCAGCAAAAGCTTGGTGAACGCCACTGACACCAGGCCCCCGGCCACGCCGAGCACCGCATAAATTCCAAATTCCAGCGGATGAACCAGTTGGTACTGCGGCACTTTGAAAAGAGGGTCGTTGCCCAGAAGCAGGCGTAAGGTCAGCCAGGAAGCTGCGGAGGCGAGTACCGCTGCGCCCATCACCGGCGAGTGCAGATCGCCGACAATCTCCTCCAGCGAGAACATCACCGCTGCCAGAGGCGTGTTAAAAGCCGCCGCAATGGCTGCGGCGGCTCCAGCGGGTATCAACTTCTTTACCTGGTCGGAGTTCAATCCCAGGTGGCGGCCCAGGAGGGAGGCTATGCCACCTCCCACCTGCACCGAAGGGCCCTCGCGTCCCAGCGGGATTCCGCTGGCCAGTGTGAGTGAAGTACACAGAAATTTGCCCACGGTGGTGCGTGCCGTGATTACGCCGTCGCGGGCGAACAACGCTGCCTTCGTCTGAGGCACGCCACTGCCCCGCGCCCTCGGAAAATAGCGGGCAAGCAAGTATCCCGCTCCCAGAGAACCCAGCACAGGGATGAGCACGCGCCGCCACGCTGAGCTGCCGACCGGATACAGTCGCATCCCAAGCCGTTCTGTCACCAGGATGAAGGCTACGACGGCCAAGCCCGTCAGGACGCCTATCACCAACGCAAGGACGGTGATGGCTTGACCCTCGCGCTGGCTCAGATAGGCGTTTCGCTGGAGCAACAGGGTTGTCCACCAACGCTCATTTGTTTTGCCGGGTTCACTCATTCTCGGGGTTGACCTCAGAATCATAGTCCTGCGATGGGGGTCTTTGCTCTGCTGTAGTGCCCAAGCTACGGGCCCGATGACTCTTCTTCAGAGGATGTGAACCATCCCGGTTCGCGCACGTGCTCATCGTGGAAGCGGCGGAGTCGCGCGGCCATCACGCCGCTGCGGCCGAGGTAGCCGACGACTTTGCGATGGTCGGCGCGATCGACTACGGGCAGGCGGCCAACGTCATAGCGCAGCATCTTTGCCGCCGCCTCGGACACCAGTTCATCCGGATGAGTAACCACCAACCGCGGACTGCCTGCTTCCTGCACCGTCATGGCTCCAGAAGAGTCTTTGTCGAGGGCGCGCATCAGGTCGCCGCGAGTGATGATGCCGACGAGCGCTCCGGCGTCGTCGAGTATCAACAAGGCCTGCCTGCGGGCGATGGCAGGATCATGTTGCGCAATGCGTTCTGCTAAGGCGCCTACCGTGGTACTGGCAGCGATGGCAGGCAGTTCCTGCACCATGGTCTCGCCAACCCTGGTTTGGGCAAGAGCGTCGGCTTCGTAGTCCTGATGGACATGCAGTCCGCGTCGCGCCAGTTTTTCCGTCATGATCGAGCTGTCAGGCATCAAGAGCATGGCAATGCCGTCAGCGATCACGCTGACCAGCATCAGAGGCAGCACTGAGTTGTAGTCGCGCGTGATTTCGAAGGCAAAGATGATGAAGGTGAAAGTGGCTCGCGACGCCGCGGCGAACACCGCGCCCATCGCCACCAGGGCGAAGGCTCCGGGAGAAAGGTGCGCGCCCGGCACGAAGTGGTTCGCGACCATGGCGAAGATGCCGCCCATGGCCGCGCTCCACATGAAGCAGGGCGCCAACAATCCGCCGGAAGTGCCGGAACCCAGCGAGACGGCCAGAGCCGCAGCCTTCGCCAGCATGACGACCAGCAATATCTTCCACGCAAGCTGGCCGTTGAGAATGTCGCCGATAGTGTCGTAGCCCACGCCCAGCACGCGGGGCACAAAAAATCCAATGATGCCCAGTCCGAGCGCGCCAATCGCAGGCCACCACAGTTGGTCGATTGGAAGCTTATCGAATTGATCTTCCACCCAGTACAAGAGCTTGCTGAAGCCCACGGCGGCGAGTCCGCAGATCAGCCCAAGCACAAGATAAAAGGGCAGCCCGCGGGGAATGGCGAAGTCCATCGCGCTGACCTGGAACATCGGTCCCAGTCCCAGAAGCTGCATGTGGACAGCGGTTGCCAGAGTGCTCGCGATCACCAGCGGAATGAACGAGCGTGACTTGAATTCAAAAAGCAGCAGCTCGATGGCGAGAATTACGCCGGCGATCGGAGTGTTGAAAGTAGCCGACATGCCGGCGGCAGCGCCGCAAGCCAGCAGCACCTTGCGCTCGACCGCCGTGGTGTGGAAGGCCTGGCCAACCAGAGAGCCGATCGCACCACCCGTTTGAATGATGGGGCCCTCCGCTCCAAAGGGGCCGCCAGTGCCGATCGCAATGGCCGCCGAGATGGGCTTCAGAATCGCCACTCTTGGGGCGATCCGGCTGCGGTTGAACAGCACCGCTTCCATGGCTTCCGGAATGCCGTGGCCCTTGATCTTCGACGTCCCGTACTTGGCCATGACGCCCACAATGAGGCCGCCGATCACGGGAACGACGACGACCATCCAGCCGAGATGGTTGTGCTGCGCGCTGGAAAAGTCAGCCGACCAGCGATGGAAGAAGAACAGGTTCGTGAACAGGCCGATCAGTTTGTAGAGAGCGAAGGCTACCACGCCAGCCACTAGGCCGATCGCGGCCGCGAGCATCGAAACCAGCAGCATGCGGAAGGGCGCGGGTGGCTGCGCACCGATATCTGTCCGGGTGCGGTCGTGGTTTGAAACGATGCGGTCGATCGTGCTCATGAAGCCTTCGAGGTCTTTCCTTTTTCGTGGGAAGAGGCAGAATGAAGGAAAGCGGCATCGTTGCCCTCCCGCATGATGCGGCGGAGGGCGGCCACCAGTTCGGGTGCGGCTGAGCGAATCTCGTCGTGATGATGCAGTGCGAGTTCGCCGAGGACTTTTTCGCCTTTTGCGGTAAGCGCAAGCAGGCACCTCGCGGCGGTCGTCCTCCGCGCGAGTGCGGTGGACAAATCCGCCCGCCTCCAGGCGATTCACCAGCTCCACGGCACTGTGGTGACGGATTTGCATGCGGTTGGCCAGTTCGCGAATCCGCGGCCGCACTCCGGCCGGCATGCCCTTGACGGCCAGCATAAGCTGATACTGGCCACGCTCCAGGCCTGCTTGCTTAACCACTTGCTCGCTGAAGTGGAGGAAGCGCCGGATGTAGTAACGGAACTCCGCCAGCGCCTGATAGTCCGACAAAGTAAGCTTCTTCATGCCGCAGTTTGTATCGTCCCGCGATCCAGAGACCTGCTCTAGTATATCGTAAGACGATACAGCGTGAGGCCTATTTATCGCGCGGGCAGTACATATTGCGCTTCGCCGTTCCCGAACGACCAATTCTCTTTTGGCACTTCCACAAGATTGATGAACACATCTTCCCGCCGCACCGTAAGGCTTTCGTGCAATCCGTCCGCAACGGTTTTGTAGAAGCGCTGCTTCATCTCCAACGTACGTCCGCTGCTCAGCGTAATCTGCACGAAAATGCAATCGTCCGATCGATGGATGCCGAGGTAATCCCGGTCAAACAGCAACTCGGTTTTGGGATGTTCCGTAATGATCTGGAAGCGGTCGTCCTGGGGGACTCCGAAAGCATCGAGCAAAGCCTGGTAAACGATCTGGCCAACTTGGGCGCGGTATTCCGGCGTCTTGCCTTCGAGAAGAACGATTCGAACCAGAGGCATCATGTTCTCCTTTAGCGACGTGACGGGTGTGCTTCCATATCGATGCGAGCGCCACTTGATAGGGTGCTGTGCGCCTTCCGCGTCCGATTGCTGCGGCGATTTCGAGTGTGTATAGTTTCTGGGCATGGCAATCGATCGGCGCACCTTACTCTACCTGTTTGGAATCGCGTCCGTAAGCCCGCTGCTGCCTGCGCAGGCCGCCGCAAGTGGGAGAGTCGCCGTCGCCAAGCCGGGTGAGAGTCGATTCGCATTCTCCAGCGCGCGCCAGGCCAGACTTAGTCCCTGCAAGCTCACCAGTGAAGACAGTGGCGGAGCGTGTTCAGCTTTTGAGTTGAGCGCAATGCCGCAGTCTGGCCCCTTCCTGCACATCCACCATCGCGAGGACGAATGGTACTACGTGTTATCCGGCGAATTCGTGTTCAAGGCGGGTGGGACCGAACACAATCTGCCGACCGGGGCCAGCATCTGGTTGCCCCGCGGCATTCCGCATGTGTGGGCCAATACGTCAACTGCCGAGGCCAAGCTTATTCTGATCTGCCAGCCCGGAGGATTTGAGAGATTTTTTGAGGAAATGGGAAATGAGATGGAGAGAGTGGATAGCCCGAACGCCCAGAACAAAATGAAAGAAGTGATGGCGAAATACGGGATGGAGTTGTTGGAACCGCCGCTCTACAAGCCCTTGGCGCAGCAGCACTCCTGATCTCGCAACGCTGATACCTGGCTGGCGTGTTACACTTTATAATTCGCAGACAAGCGCCTCCTGACACAGGACAATCGATCCGCACATGCTTCTTTCCAAGGAATATGTGGGCTACCTGGCCCGCGAAGTTACCAAGAAACTGATTGCCGCCAAGGCCATTGAGACTGCGTCCGTGCCCAAAGTCACGGAGCGCGTACATGCCGCGCTGCTTGAAGAACTGACCCTCGAAGACCGCATCAATGACGAAGTTCGCGTCATCCTCGAGGCCTACTCCGAAGAAATGAACAAGACCGGCGCCAACTATCAGGAGATGTTCCGCAAGGTGAAGACCGAGCTGGTGCGCAAGTACAAGGCGGTGCTGTGAGACTGAGCCGCGACAAAGTGAATGTGCTGGCCCGCGCCGTCGCCGACGCCCTCAAGCAAATGGATGAGGTCGACTTCATCGAAGACCCCAACACCATCCGCCAGGAGACTCGCAAGATCCTCGAAGACCTTCTCAATCACGAGGCGAGAATCGACCAGGCCGCCCGTCTGAAGATAGAGAGCCAGAAACGCACCATCCTCGAAGGCTCGCAGGAGTGGGACATCCTCTACCGAAAGTACTACAACGAGGAAGTGAAGAAACTCGGGATCTGATTAAAGATCTGTGCGGGATTAAATCCGCTCCGACGCGGGCCGTGGTCACGCCTCGTCGACTTCCTAAAGCCCAAATGTAGCCTCCTTTCAAGTGCCGCACTCAAACAGTTATTCCTTGGCAGAAACGAGTGTTGTTACGAATTGCGAACTGAATTGAAGCCTCCTGTCTTGAACGAGGTTTTTGCGGTATTGTGAGCCTGCTAAATAAAAGCCGGAGCTTGAAAAGACGGTTTTCTCCGGCAACATTGTGCGAGGCAAGGCTGGAACGGAATTCGCGCCGTATCCGATTCCAACAGACCGCGTCTCTGTTCGGCGCGGTCATGCCTCACCGAAAAGTCGGTGCAAGTGTAATCACCGACATCATTACCTTCAATCCGGTAACCGGGGAGAGGGATGGTGATGGCTAAAAGGAGGAAAAATGGACACCAGCAACCGCGTACTCAACCGTGTGGGCGCGCGTGAACTCACTCCAGAAGAGATTCAAAACTGGGGAGAGGACGTTCACACCACCACTATGTGCAGCTTCAACCCCGTCACATTGCAGCCTGACGGAGACCTCGGCGAGTGCTGAAAACTGGCAGGCGGCGCAACCGCGCCGCCTGTCAAACAACTGCGGAGGAAAGGTGAAGATTGTGATTGTAGCTTTCGCAAGTGACAATCACACTGCCCCGGTGAAATGGGCTTTAGAAAAGGCCGGATATACGGTCGCTTGCTGGCCGGGAGTGGGGTGTACAGCCGCGCGGCAGGCGACTCTCTCCTTCAATGGCGCTACACAGGTAATTCTGGGATCCTACACCGTCGATTCGGGCGACGTGGTCTGGATTCGCCGCCCCAGCCCGCCCTTGCCCAATCCCAATGTCGCCGTTGCGGATAAGGCCTTTGCAGAAGAGGAATACCGCTGGTTTTCTCTCTCGACAATGTATCTGCTGGAGCGTTTGCCGGTGCGCTGCATCAATCCTTACTCCGCTTCCCGTGTCATCAACAACAAGGCGGTTCAACTTTACCTTGCAGCAAGGAATGGCCTCAATGTACCAGCAACGGTTATGACGAATGCGCCCGCGGCAGTTCGAGATAGCTTCAGGAACTCTAGCCGGGGAAGGGTCTGCAAGGCGTTTTTCCCGCATATATGGAAAAAGGAGGGAAGCGAAGCGCTGGCGGTAACTGAAACCTTTGCGATATCGGCGGAAGCTCTGCCCGAAGATGAGGTTCTTACCTATGCGCCCGCTATTTACCAGGAAATGATCGTTAAGACTTTCGATGTACGCATGTTGCTGCTGGGAACGACTGTCTACTCCTACTCCCTGCGCACACCAAACGGAGTGCTCGATTGGCGGCAGGAAGTTGGACAAGGCCACGTGACACTTGAAGAAATTGCCACCCCGGCCGATGTCGAAAGAGCAGTGCTGGCATTTTCGCGAGAAGCTGGAATCGAGTTTGGAAGTCTTGACTTTGCAGTTGACGAGGATGGCTCTTGGTGGTTTTTGGAAGTTAATGAGGAAGGCCAATTCCTTTGGTTGGACGCATTCAACCCCGCATTCCGGGTGCAGGAAAAATTTCTCGCGTTCCTCACCTTACCCAAAGGCTCGACCAGAAAAGACATTGAAAGAAAGCAGATCGACTTTCCATCCTGGAAGGATTATTGCGCATCTCCCGCGAAAGCGCAGGTTCCCGAGGAGGCCCATTCGGCTGCGCCCATCCTCTCTGTGGAGCCGTAACCAGCGCTTACAATCGGCCAGCGATTGCCTGGACCAGCAACAGCCCCCCAATTCCAGCCAAGCCAAGGTAGATGAACTTTAGGAACCCCTCTCCATGCAGGCGATGATTGATCGTTCTGCCGAGGAAAACTCCCAGCAGTGTGACCGGCAGAGAGAGCAGATAGTAGTGGGTAACAGCGGCAGTCCAGAGTCCGGCCAGCCAATAACCACTCATGCCAATGATGCTGGCGGGCAAAAAATATCCTTGCAGCGTTGCGCGAAAGTGTTGCGCCGACCACCTTCGCATCGCTCCGTAAATAACCAGGGGCGGGCCATTCATTCCGTAGGCGCCGCCAAGGATACCGGCGCAGAACCCGCAGGCTAAGAGCCATCCTCGGCTACCGCGTTTTAGTTCCAGAGACGTGCGGCCGATCAGGGAGTAGACAGAGAAGGCCAGGATGATCATGCCCAGCGCGGCCTTGACCATCCGTTGATGGCTGCTGGTCAGAAGGAGAAGACCCAGCGGAATACCAAAGAGGGTGGAGAACACGAGCCAGCCTGAACTGCGCAGGTGGATATGCTTCCAGTCCTGCACGACAACGACGGCCGCGATGGTAATCGACACCAGCACGGCGAGCGGGGCGGCCACGTTTAGCGGGATGAAGAAGGCGAGTAGCGGAACGGCGACCAGAGCCTCGCCAAAGCCGAATGTCGAGCGAATCAGCGTGGCAACAAATACCACGATCAGGATACTGAGAGTTGTGGCGTCGATCGCGATCCCCGATGCGAGCATTGGTCATAGACAGCATATACAAAGTGGCCAGTGATCAGTGGTCAGTGACCAGCCAACCGCCAAGAATCGCAAGTGTTCTTACTGGCCACTAAGAAAAAAGCCCCGCGCTTTCGCGCGAGGCGTAAGGGGGAGGGCCCAGGGGGAAACTCTCAAGCTGCTTCGCGCCGCTTCTGGATGGTCTGCAGCGTCTGGCGATACTTCTGCGCATTGCCCACGATCTTGCGCTGCGGCAGACTGTTGATCCACAGCTCCTGGGGAATGTCGCGGCGTTCGCGGCGCGTACCCACGGCTCCGCGGTGCAGGGCGTTGGTCGGACGCTTGTCCTCGGTCTTTTGCTGCCAGCCGCTGCCCGAACTCACGTTGAAGATCCCGATGTAGCCGTTCACCAGTAGCTGAAACGGATTCTGGATCTTGTTCATGCGATCGAACTGCGTGGAGCCTTCGGTGCGGAAACTCTCGAACCATGCGGGATAGACGAAGTCGGAAAGCAATATGCTGTCGATCTGGTAGCCGACGCTGTCGTCTTCGCAGGCGTCGCAGACTTCGTAGGCATAGAGAACTCCCGCGGCGTTGCTGTTCTGCACGAACACGGTGAGGTTGATGTTGGGGTCGCCGAGCATCTCCAGCAACTCGTGGCTGGCCGTGACCGTCCAGGATGTGCCCGCCTTCAGGTCGCTGCCGGCGAATACCTTGCCGATAGGCAGCCCTTCAGTAGTGAGGTCGTGATAACCCAGGGCGTTGGCTTGGTCGGAGTCGTCGAGCAGTACGAGCCACCAGTTCCCGGTGGGCGGTTGAGTGCCTTTGGGAACAATGGTGAGTTGAGCGGCGGTCGCCGTAGACCGGACCGAAGTCGTTGCTGACTTGCTTCTGGAGCGCGGCCACGACGGGCACAACATCCGTGTCGGCCAGCACGGTGCTCTCGTTGATCACAGAAATTTGGATGGTGGGGATGATGGTGGAGGTTTGTGCGTGGGTGGGTTGCGGCATACAGATTGGTCTCCTTTGCAGAGAAATTCGGAGAACGCGCAGCGTGAGTTGCGTGACTCTGTGTCTAAAAGCCTATACGCTGGTCGTGTGCGGAAAACGTTCTTGCGGTTAAAAAAGTGAAGAGCGGTTCCAAATTGGAACTTCCATCCACCATGCTTCGATCGGCTGACATCACGGCTGCTATAACGAAAGCCGCGACGGACGCGGGGTTTGATCTTGTCGGAGTGGCTCCGGTCGAGGACGTTGCGGAGCTGGAGTACTTTCCGCGCTGGATTGCCGCTGGACTTGCCGGCGAGATGAAGTATCTGGAGGCGCGCGACGAGCAGGGACGGCTGAAGCGCGCGTCTCTGGCGCATGCTGCGCCGTGGGCACGCAGCGTTGTGGTGTGCGCCATCAACTACAACACCGCGCAACCGTACTCCACGCAAGTGTCAGAGCAAGGGCGCGGCTGGATCTCGCGTTACGCCTGGGGACAGCGGGACTATCACGACTCGGTGATGCTGCGCCTGCGGCGTGTTGAGGCTGCTGTCCGAAATGCATGTGGACCGGACGATCTCGTCACCCGCTGTTATGTCGACACTGGGCCCGTCGTCGAGCGCGTGGTGGCGAAGTACGCCGGCGTCGGATGGATCGGGAAGAACACGTGCATCATTAACCAGAAGCTGGGGTCGTGGATGTTTCTGGGCGTCATCCTTACCTCGCTGGAACTAGAAGCCGGCTTGCCTGCGCCGGATCGCTGCGGCAGTTGCACGCGCTGCATCGATGCCTGCCCGACTGACGCGCTGATCGCGCCTTATCCGCTTGACTCCAACAAGTGCATCTCGTATCTCACGATCGAGAAGCGCTGCGGGCTGCCCGAAGATGAGGAACTGCGCTCGGGGATGGGACGGCACATCTTTGGGTGCGACATCTGCCAGGATGTCTGTCCCTGGAACCGCAAAGCTCCCGTGACGAATGCGGCTGAGTTCCAGCCGAGGGCGGAGTTGGTGAATCCTGCGCTGGAGTGGCTGGCGGAGATTAGTGCGGAAGAGTTCAGCCGGACGTTTCGCGGGTCGCCGGTGCGGCGGGCTAAGCGGACGGGAATACGGCGTAATTCTGTAATAGCTATGGGAAATAGCAGAGACCGGAAATTCCTGCCGCTGCTCGAAAAGCTGGCTTCCGATGAGGACGAGGTGGTCGCTGAGAGTGCGGCTTGGGCTCGCCGGAAGCTGGGTGATATCCAGATCAAAAAAAATACGGATCGATCAGGCTAAAATATCTGGAATCAGTAAGTTACGGGGATCGATATCAACCGGAATCTGGCTAAAATAGTGAAAGCAAATGACTTACCCGTAAAATATTCCATGCAAAGGACTTAGGGGATTCTTTGTGGGCTAAGTGGCTTGGAATCAGTGGGCCGCTCGCAAAATATTGAATTTGCGGTAGTTATCTTGTTGCTATTCTTAGGTCAAGGAACCAATGCGTAGAGAATATGGTCGCATGGGTGGGGATTGGAGTCAAGGGAATTCCGGTGGTTGAGTTTAGATCCAGGGAAGGAGATCAAAGTACCCCTGGCGCAAAGAACGCGGCTAGGATAGGCACCCGTGTGTCGCGCGCGATCCTGCGCCGCGCAACATTCTCGTCGCACGAAAACCGGCGCTACTGGCTGCAGTGATCCCCACCCTTGCAAAGAACGCAAGGATGGGGCACCCTCAGCGGAGGCGGTGCCTGCAGAGATCATCGAGGTGAGGTCCACGAACGGCATGAACAAAACTGCAATTCGAATCATTGCTGTCCTGGCTATGGCTAGCGCCTGTGTGGCCGGCAAGTCGAAGACTGAAGACTTGCCGTGGGTGCAGATGCAGAATGGGCGGCTGGTTTATGGCGTGGATGATGAGCATAATCGGATCCCTGATTTTTCTACGGCGGGGTATGGGGGAGGCGGGGTGGCGATCCCGGACGTGCCGGTCAAGATGCGCGTCGAGGCCGCGGGAGATCAGGATGCTACCGGGCGAATCCAGACCGCGATTGAGGACATGAGCAAGTTGCCGCTGGATGAGAATGGGATTCGGGGAGCGCTGCTTTTGGGGCCGGGGAAATATCGGATTGCGGGGACCATCAATTTAGATGTCAGCGGGGTGGTGCTGCGCGGCAGTGGCTCGGATGCGGCGGGGACGGTGCTGGTGGCGGAGGGTCTGCCTCGCGGGTTGATGCGGATTGGCGGGACGGGCGAATGGAAGGAGGTTCGCAGCCGGCGGCCGATTCTGGATGATGTGGTGCCGGTGGGCGCTCAATCCGTGACGGTGGATGCGCCGAAAGATTTCTTCAGCGTGGGCGATCGCGTGATCGTGCAGTGGAATATGACGGAAGAGTTCATTCACAAATTGGGGATGGACCGGATTCCTCCGCGGCGCGACGGGGGAGAAGTCCGGCAATGGCCGACGAATATGGCTTTACGATTCGACCGGCGCATTGTTGCCATGGAGCAGACGGACAAAGGTTACCGGCTGACGTTCGATGCGGCGCTGACGCAGCGCATGCCGAAGGAAGACAATCCCGTGGTGTGGAAGTACGAATTTCCGGGGCGCGTTTCGCAGGTGGGAGTGGAGAACCTGCGCAGCGATGGCGCGGTCTATAGGAAGGCTCCCAACTACAACAATCCCAGCATTCCGCACGAGACGGACGGTAGTTTTTTTGATTCGCTCTTTTCCGAGTTCGAGGCGGTGGAAAATGCGTGGATGCGGAATGTGCGCCTGGAGAATTACAACAATCTGGTATTCATTCACCAGCACGGCCGGGCGATCACGATTGAGGACGTGGAGGGGGAGCACATCGATACGCCTTACAAGAAATCGCACGCTGCGCCGTTTGCCTTCGAGATCGACGGGCAGCAGGTGCTGATGCAGCACTGCAATCTGACAGGTCGGCTGAATCATGTGTGGGCGACGCAGGCGCGGGTGGCAGGGCCGAATGTGTTTCGCGATTCCCGGGCGAAGGGAGGCGATCTGGATGCGGGGCCGCACCAGCGTTGGGCGACCGGAACGCTATGGGAACAGTTGACGCTTCGGGGCAAGTATGACGACTACAACCAGTGGAACCTGGGCAGCGGGCATGGCTGGGCAGGAGCGTACAACGTGTTGTGGAATTCGACGGTGGATGAGATACAGGTGGAAAGTCCTCCGGGAGCGTACAACTGGGTGATTGGGTGCAAGGGGAGGCACGTGAATCCGCAACTTGGGACTAGCGATGCTTATTATCAGTCTCCGGGCGTAGCCGTCGAGCCCGCCAGTTTGTATCAGGAGCAACTGAAGGAACGCCTCGCGCGGAGCGAGCACGCGGCATCGAGGTAGGGTTTGCAAGATTTTCACACTCCTTTCACACTCCCGTATCTCCTGATTTTTCTATCAGGTAGGCACTGCACCATGGGTTCTCTATTGACTGACTGACTTCCGTAACTCGCGCTCGTGACCACTGGCAACTAATCTCTCTGATAGGGGTTCTTATAAGGGAATATCCATGCCTTGTCTGGGGAGATTCCGGCGCGCTTTGTGCACGTGGTTGGTGCTGGTGACGGGGTGCGTGTGCCTGGCTGGGGCATCGTCGGCCACGCTTTTGCTGGAAGAGCCTTACGGCAAGATGGGATTCTTCACGGCCACCGGACATGCGGCAGTGTATCTGTCTGGGGTTTGCGCGGAGACGCCGCTGGTGCTGCGGCCGTGCGCTCCCGGAGAGCTGGGAGCCGTGATCAGCCGCTATGACGGAGTGGGCGGCTACGACTGGGTGGCGGTGCCGCTGATTCCTTATCTTTACGCGGTCGAGCAACCGGAAGATGTTCCGCTGTTTGCGGACCCCAAGATGGTCTTGTTCCTGCGTGACCAATACCGCCGCAAGCACCTGGAAATGGTTGCGCCGGACCGGGACAGTGGAGAAACTCCGGGCGGGAACTGGTATGAGTTGGTGGGCTCCGCTTACGACCGCGCGGCTTACGGATTTGAAATTGAAACCACTGCGGCGCAGGACGAAGCCTTCATCGAACGATACAATTCGTCGCCGAACCGGTCGCACTTTCATCTCAGCTACCGCAACTGCGCGGATTTCGCCAAGGACGTGATGAATTTTTACTATCCGAAATCCCTGCATCGCAGCATTGTTGCCGATATCGGGATTACGACTCCCAAGCAGATGGCGAAGACGCTGATCAAGTACAGCGGACGGCACTCCGAATTGCAGTTCACGCGCTTTGTGATCCCGCAGGTTCCGGGCAGCGCTGCGCGGAGCACGCCGGTGCATGGCGTGGTCGAGTCTTTCCTGAAATCGAAGAAATATATTGTTCCCGCTGCGGTGGTGAATCCCGTCTTTGCGGGATGCGTGGTGGCGGTTTATGAGGGGACGGGCGCGGGTCGCTTTCATCCGGCCCGGCAGGCGCAGGTGCTCAACGCCGGGCGCGATCTCGAACCGCCGCTCGAGGCCGAGGACCGCCGGTCTTACCAGATTGAGCTGAATCATCTGGTGACGGATGCAAACTTGGAGAGCGGCGGCGCACGCGCCGAAAAATGGGGACGGCTGTTGCGCAACGCCGCTCCGGATCTGGATGCGCAGGGACGTCCGGTCATGCGGATTCAGGTGGGCGAGGACGTGGTGAGCGTGGGCGTCGCCGGCAGCAATATTTTTGCCAATGACGTGCCGGAGCCATTCACCGAGCAATTGCTTGAAGCCCGGCTGCATGCGGAACTGCGGCGGGGAAATCCGCCAAAGGCCAGCGAAAGCGACGTTACGCGCGACTGGAATCTGCTGCAGAGAGCCAGGAACGGCCCGGACGCGGAAGTGACCGCGCGGACCCACAGGCCGCAGCAGCCTGGAGCGCAGGCGCGCTCAGACCACGGCGGCAATCGGCCGTGAACTTCGGTGGCCAGTGGTCAGTGGCCAGTAGTTAGGACGTAAGCCAACGTAACAACCAACAACTGAAACAGAATTGAGACGCCGTGCCGGCTTTTTTACCCGGTGCTTCTTATTGTTGTTCCTGCGGTTGCGGCTGTGGAGGCGGCTGCGGCATTGGTATACCGGGCCTGCCGGGATAGGGCATTGGCTGCCCCGGCTGCCCCGGCTGCGCCAGTCCTTGTTGTTGCTGTTGCTGCATCTGCAGTTGGCGCTGCTGCATCTCCTGCAACATTTGCTGCGGAGTCTTTACTCCCGGCTGTTCCGGAGGAGCCGTGGGCTGCTCTGCCTCTGCTGTGGGCTGATCCTGGGCATCGTCGGCGTTTTCATCCGCCGCATCGGCGTCGGC
The DNA here is from genome assembly GCA_963842095.1 of uncultured Acidobacteriaceae bacterium. Classification (GTDB taxonomy): domain Bacteria; phylum Acidobacteriota; class Terriglobia; order Terriglobales; family Acidobacteriaceae; genus Sulfotelmatobacter. The sequence continues at coordinate 446,657 of CAWJEY010000013.1, read as the reverse complement.
AGCGTCCGCAGCTACCTCGGCGGGCGGGGCCCCGTTGGCACCGGCTTGCGCGGGCTGGGAATCCGGGTTGTCCGGTTCGGTCTTGGCGACCAGCACCACCCTCACCAGCAAATTGGCGTCTTCCGGGGAGCCCAGCAAGATGTAATTGAAGCGCGATCCATTCAAGAGTTCGGCCACCACTTCGCGGGCCGGCCCGGGACCGAGGCGGGTTACTACGCGCTCATTGGCGGTGGCCGGGATCTCGATGTCGGCGGTGGTGTGCTTGCGCACGCCACGAAGAATGTCACCCAGGGTGGAATTCGGAGCCACAATGGTCAGCAGTCCATCCTGGTAGCTGATTTGGGGAGCTACGGCCGGAATGGCATCCAGCGGAATCTGGGGTACAGGGCCTTGTGTTCCTGAGGGCAGGGGAGGCGGCAGGGGCTGTGGTTTCTTCACCGCCTTGTGCGCGCGATGCGGCGTCTGCGTGGCGGTTTGTGTATCTGCCCGACCCGCAACTGGCACGCATAGCACGCCTGCTACCAGCAACCCTGTAAACTTCAATCCCGCGCTCATGACAGCCCTCCGCGATCTTTGATCATTTGGGAGACGGTAGGTAAGTAACAGCAATTCTAGCACCGCTTTGGGCCCTGCATGGGCCCGCGCTGCCACCCACGGCTTCTCTACCGTGTAGAACGTATTGACTTTACGCTCTTGCAGGCGATAGTTCGATAGCTCGATAGCAGGAGCAGGCCGGGATGTGCAACTTCTTGCACTTACTGGACCGGGCGCGGAGCGTAAAATCCGGCTGGAGACGGAAGAAAGTGACTGACGCACAGGGTTATCTGAAACGATGCACAGTTCGACGCGGGAGCGGGCTGGCCCTTTATGCTGTCGTGGTTTTGCTGGCATGCTCCGCGTCGAGTGTGGTCGCGGAGAACTGCCTCACCGCCAGCGACCTTGACGACGCCACCCGCACCGCGCTTACCACCGCCGCTCTTCGCGACTTCGGCCTGGTTGTCAAAGCCGATGCGGCCGGACTCCGGCAGAGTGCGATCCCAAGCGTGGCAAATGATTTTTCCGGCATTGAAGCCAAGGTCAAAGAAAACCAGTCTGCGCTGGCTGGCGGCAAGGCCATTGCTCGTCCGCCGTTTTTGCTGGTCGCGGATGGCACAGATCCCATTCCGCGCGCCGAATTCTTCTGCGGCGTCTTCGTCAGGAATGGACAGACGCGCGACAGCGCCGCCTTTTCCCTGAACGATCTTGCGCCCGGCAAGTATGGCGTTGTCATCCTCGACGCAGCGTCTTCGAAGGGCTCATTTACCGTCTCGCTGATCCTGCTGCAGCAGGGTTCGGAGTGGAAACTCTGGAATCTCTACATCAAGGCAGAACAATTCACCGGCCACGACAGTGACTGGTTTGCCGCGCGCGCCCGCGAGTTCCAGGCGAAGGGCCAAACGCACAATGCGTGGCTCTACTATCTGGCGGCACGTTCGCTGGTCTCCCCTTTGCCATTCATGAGCACGGCTGTCACCGACGCGCTTTACGACGAATCGCAGAAGGTGCTGCCCGCGGATTTTCCAGCGGATGGCAAACCCGCGGATCTTTCAACGGGAACTGCAGCAGGGGCCGTGACCTACAAACTTACCGCGCTGTTTCCGCAAGCCGTGGGCAAGGACCTGGACTTGATAGTGAAATACCAGGCGGCTGATGTCTCGAACACGCAGCAGGCTTACCGGAACAATCTTGCCGTGGTGAAGGCGCTAGTAGGGAAGCACCCCGAACTCAGAGAAGCATTCGCCGGCGTTGTCGCCCGCGCCGTCGACCCTAGCGGGCGCGACTTTGGGACGCTGGTGGTGATGAAGGATGCTAAGTAGGCGCAGTGGCCAGTGGTCAGTGGCTAGTGGCCAGTTCTTGCTCCAGCACACAATCCTGTGGATCTTTGTCGTCGCGCAGGCCGAGGAACACTGGGGCTCGCAGCTTGGGGCCGCTGCCATGGCTTGCTCCATCTGTCCACTCCGCATATTCGATTTCGGCTACAAGTTCCGGCTTGACCCAGTACACTCTTCTGAGCGCCTCGACTTCGCCGAAGAACGGATTTTTCCTGGTCTCGCGTTTCTTCAGCAGCTTCCAGACTTCGTCAAGCGATTTCTGATCGAATCCGCTGCCCGCCTGTCCCACATGAATCAATCGGCCTTGCTTGTCGTAGAGTCCCAGCACGATTGAGCCGAAATGCGCGCGGCTGCCCTCCGGCTCAGTGTAGCCGCCGATCACGGCTTCCAGCCGGTGCCGGATCTTGATCTTCAACCACTCGCTCGAGCGCCGCTCCTGGTAAATGCTATCGCGCTTTTTTGCCAGGATGCCCTCCAGGCCTTTGGCGCGCGCCATCTCAAACAGCGCTTTGCCCTGATTCTCGTAATGATCGGAATAGCGCACGGCAGCGCCCGCGGCATCCCGCGTAATGAGCAGGGAAGCGAGCCTTTCCTTCCGTTCTTCGAGTGGAAGCTTGCGCAGATCGTAGCCATCGAGATAGAGCAGATCGAAGGCGTAATACAGCACGGGCACATCCGCCTTCTCGGCCCCACGCCGTCCGCCGGGACGGAATCCCGTGCGCTGCTGCATCAGGCTGAACGAGGCTCGACCCTGCTCATCGAGCGCCACCACTTCGCCGTCTAGGATCGCCGTCTTCGCCCGGACCGACTTCGGCAGATCTTTCAACTCGGGGAAACGCCCGGTGAGATCATTCTGATTGCGCGAGACCAGCCGCACTTTGCCGTTCTCGATGAAAGCAATCGCGCGGTAACCGTCCCATTTGATTTCGAACAGCCAGTCTGGCCCGTCGAATGGCTCGTCTACGGATGTAGCGAGCATGGGATGAATCGCGGAGGGCATGGGCCGCTTCACGGCGGCGTCCGCGTCAGAAATTAAGACCGCAGAGGACGCAGAGGGTTTTGATTTCTTCTTGCTGGCGGGCTGCGGGGAAGCGGTCGGCAGGGCATTCTCGGGAGATGTTACGGTTTTCCTTGTACTTCCCTCCGCGTCCTCCGCGTCCTCTGCGGTGTTCAGTTGTTTTTGCTTTTTGTTTTGCTTGCCCGCTGCCGCTTTCTTCTGGTCGAGCTTGGCGACCGCATCGGCCAGCCAGGCGGCTTTCAGCTTGCCGCGTCCTGCCGGGCGGCTCCTCCACTCCGCCGATCCCGTGTCCCCGGCAATCTGCGCCAGGCTGCGCTTGCTCAGCACGGACTCGTCGTACTCATCGATGTCGTAACCCTCGACAACGTGATCGTCGTGCTTTTTGATCATCAACCATTCGTTGCCCTTGCTGCCCGGACGGCGGCCCTTCATCTTTACCAGGGCGAAATCTCCGTTCAGCTTTTTTCCCTTGAGACGGAACTTCAAATCACCCTTGGCCAGCATCGCGGCGGCTTCGGCCTCGGTGCCCGGCACGTATTTCCCCTGCACCGCGACCGGAGAAAGCGGCTGCCACGTGCCCACGTCCCACACCATCACCGTGCCCGCGCCGTAGTTGTCTTCCGGGATGATGCCCTCGAAATCGAAATACGAAACTGGATGATCCTCCACCTGCATCGCCAACCGCTTGTCCGCGGGATCGAGCGAGGGGCCCTTGGGCACGGCCCACGATTTCAGCACGCCCTCCATCTCCAGCCGAAAGTCATAGTGCAGCCGCGTGGCGTCGTGCTTCTGGACGACGAAGCGGTGGCCCGTCTTGGTTTCGACTTTCGGGGGAGGCTCCGGCGTCTGATCGAATCGCCGCTTCCGCTTGTATTCTTCCAAGGCCATGGAAACACCATTTAACCACGGAGACCCCCAGGCTCCGTCACAGAGAAAGTCAAAATCTTGAAGGTCAAACTCTTAACCACGGAGGACACGGGGGAACACAGGGTAAATCCTTTTTGCTTTAGAATCCTTGGACACATGCAACGCGAATTCCCCGAAGCGCCGCTGGTAGGCGTGGGCGCCATCATCATCGAAGACTCGCGTGTCGTGCTGGTGAAGCGCGCGCACCCGCCGCTGCAGGCCGAATGGTCCATCCCCGGGGGCGTGCTTGAGGTTGGCGAACTGGTGCGGGAGGCCGCCATCCGCGAGGCCCGCGAGGAAACCGGACTCACGGTCGAGCCCGGCGAGCTGCTCGGCGTCTACGACCGGGTTCTGCGCGATGCCGAGCGGCGCGTGCAATATCACTACGTTTTGATTGATTTTCTCTGCCGCCGGGTTGCGGGAGATCTCGCCGCCGCGAGCGACGCCGCCGAAGTCCGCTGGTTTCGCCGGGAAGAACTGCCGCAGTTGAAGCTCGCCGCGGATACGCTCGAAGTGATCGGCAAGGGCTTTGCCAAACTGGCGACTAAACCGTAAATACGGTTTTAGTGAGCGCCGCATTTCCCGGACTCCACCCTCCGTGCGGGGTGGTTCTTTGCCTTCCGCCCCACCATCTGCGAAACTGGCCCTGTCCCCATCGCCACTGAGAACTGAGAACCGAGAACCGCTGCATGGGCCGCATCCACGTACTCCCCGAACACGTCGCCAACAAGATCGCCGCCGGCGAGGTGGTGGAGCGCCCCGCCTCCGTAGTGAAGGAGTTGCTGGAGAACGCGCTGGATGCGGGCGCGACGCGCATCAAGATCAGCGTCGAGGCCGGCGGCAAAAAGCTCATCCAGATCACCGACAATGGATGCGGCATGGTGCGCGACGATGCCATGCTGGCCTTCGAGCGCCACGCGACTTCGAAAATCAAGGACGCCGAAGACCTGCTCAGCGTAGCCACGCTCGGATTCCGCGGCGAGGCCCTGCCCTCGATCGCCTCAGTGTCGCGCCTGCGCCTGGAAACGTGCGCGGCGTCAGAGGCGACGGAAAAAGCAGCGGCCGGGACCATCATAGAGATCAATGGCGGCAAGATGGCGCGAGTCGAAGAAGCTGGTCTGCCCGAGGGAACGTCCATCACGGTGCGCGATCTCTTCTTCAATACACCGGCGCGGAAGAAATTTCTGAAAGCGGAGTCGACCGAGCTGTCGCACATCGCGTCGCTGGTCACGCATTACGCGCTGGCGCATCCGGAGAAGCATTTCGAGTTGCATTCGGCCACCAACGCCATGCTGGTAGCGCCGCCCGTAGCTGGATACAGCGAGCGCGTCTATCAGGTTTTTGGCAAAGAAACTCTCGACCAGTTGATTGCGGTTGCAGCCCGGCAGCGGCTTGAGCACGTGGGCTTGCCGCAACCTCCGCCATGGCGGCGCAAAGAAGACGAGAACGGAGATGAGGCTGCCCCCGCTGATCCCGGCGAGATGCGCCTGCACGGCTTCGTTTCGAAGCCCGAGATACAGAAGTTGAATCGCAATTCGATTTTCATCTTCGTCAATGGCCGCCTGATTCGTGACCGCCTGGTGCAGCACGGATTAACCGAGGCCTATCGCAACATCATCCCGCCCTCGGTCTATCCTGTTGTGCTGCTGTTCCTCGAATTGCCGCCGGGCGAGGTCGATGTCAATGTTCATCCCTCGAAAACGGAAGTCCGTTTTCGCCAGCCCACGTTGATGCACGACTTCGTCCGCGACACTGTGCGCGCCGCTCTGATGAAGGCGCGTCCCGCGCCGCAGTTCACCACCGAGATTCACGCTCACGCCACCGCCAGCTCGGGACTGACGCCAGGCGCAAGAGAATGGGAACCGCCCTCCGACCTGGCCGCCGCTCCGGGCGCCCCGGCCCGCGCCATGTACGATCCAGTTATGTACGATCCCGCCGGCGGCGCGGGATTCGCTCTGCAAGCTCCGGTGCCGCCGTCAGTTTCCGCACGCTTCCAGTTCGAGGGCGGAATTGCCGTCGAGGCCAACGCCGCAATTCCCGTGGCCCGCGGACTGGAAAGCCGCTTCGCCGGCGCGATTCCGGAGACGATTCCAGACAATGGTTGCGCCCCCGCGCTCGATGCGCCTGAGAACGCCCACGACGAAGAACCCACTCTGGCGGCGCTCTCCACGCTCCGGCCTCTGGGGCAAATCCGCAATTCGTTCATCCTGGCGGTGAATGAAGACGGCCTGTGGATCATCGACCAGCACGTGGCCCACGAGCGCGTGCTCTTTGAACGCATCCTGAAACAGCGAGCCGCGCAAAGAGTCGAGAGCCAGCGGCTGCTGATGCCGATCGTGCTCGAGCTGTCTCCCGCGCAGCAGGCCGTGTATGCCGAGATTGCCGACGAACTCCAGCATAACGGCTTCGAGGCCGAGCCCTTCGGCGCGCGCAGCGTCGCCGTCAAGGTTGCACCGGCGGGAGTAGATGCGGCCGCGGTCGAGCACATGCTGCACGAACTGCTCGATCAAATCTCGCGCGAAGAGCAGTCGTTGAACCTGGAAAAGATTCGCGGCCGCATTGCCGCCTCCATCGCCTGCCACGCCGCCATCAAGGTCAACATGCCGCTCGAGCAAAACAAAATGGACTGGCTGCTCGCCGAACTGGCAAAAACCGACCACCCCATGTCCTGCCCGCATGGCCGGCCCGTCGTCCTGCGGTATTCTGTAAAGGACATTCAGAAGGCGTTTAAGAGAATCTAGCGTTCATTGTTGATTGCTGATTGTTGATTGTTGATTGAAACCCCAACGAGTTTGGCTTTTCAATCAGCAATCAACAATCACAAATCAGCAATCCTTTTCCGATGACCGAATCCGACCTCCAGCAACTCCGCCGTGAGAAGTGGCGCCTCGATGGCAAGCCCATCCGCACCATCGAAGAGGCGCGCGCCTTCGTCGAAGCCGTGGGATTCTGCCTGATGTACCCAGTGCGCCCCACCATGCCGGTGCCAACGTTTATCGGAGCCTTCGTCGGTTCCGACAATCGGCTCCCCACGTGGCAGCATGCCTACTCCGATCCCCGGGCGCTGGCGGCCACCGATCTCATGGTGCGCCTGTTGCGTGAGCGCGCGGCCTACGAAGCGAATGTGTTTGACGAGAACAATGCGTTCCTGGTTGCGGCTTCGGCGTTTCCTTATTTCTATGCGCTGGTGGGCGAGCGCAATCCCAAGCTCGCGCCCAAGCAGGGGCCGCGTTCTCCGTACTCGCCGCTGGCTTGCGATGCTTTCGAACTTATCAATCGCGATGGCCCCATCTCCAAGCAGAAGCTGCAGGAAGCATTGGGCGGCAGCGTCTCGCTGGCCGCGCTCGACAAGGCTCTCGGCGAGTTGCTCGCGAAGCTGCGCATCACTCGCGTCGACTATAAGGCCAGCGAAGGCTCGTTCTGGGATGTGCTCTACCGCTGGTCTCCGGATGCGGTCAAAGAAGGCGTGGGGCTTTCGGTGCAGCAGGCGCTCTCCGCGTTGCTCTCGAAATATCTCGACTGCGTGGTCGCCGCCGAGCAGACGGAACTCGAAACCTTCTTCGGAAATTTCGTCGCGCGTTCGCGCGTAAAAGAAGCTGTAAACGCGCTGCTGGCAGCCCGCGAGCTAAGCTTCGTTCACGTTGGCGGACGGTCGATGCTGCACATCACCCCGGCGAAAGAGCCGGTGGTCGCCTCGCTCAGGCCGCATCGCGCGGCAAAGTAAGCCTTCACGTGTCCGTCTTGTTCTCCGTGTACAATCGTCTACTTCGCAGAATGCAGAATGCCGAATGAATGATCACCCTCAACGCAAACTGATCATCGCCATCGACGGGCCGGCGGGCGCGGGCAAGAGCACCATCGCCTCACGGCTGGCGCGCAAGCTCGGCTACGTCAACCTCGAAAGCGGCGCCATGTACCGGGCGCTGGCGCTGAAGGCGATTGACCACGACGCCTCGGTCGACGACGAAGTTGCGCTGGTAAAGCTGGCGCAGGAATCCCGCATTCAGCTCGAGCCCACGGTCGGCGGGAACCGCACGCTGCTCGATGGCCGCGACATTTCCTCGCGCATCCGCGAGCGCGACGTCACCGAAGCGGCCTCGCGTGTGTCGGTGCATCCCGGAGTGCGAGCGTGGATGGTGGCGCGTCAGCGGGAGATGGGCGCGGGGGGCGGCGTAGTGATGGAAGGCCGCGACATCGGCACAAAAGTTTTTCCCGATGCCGATCTGAAAATCTTTCTCGATGCCGATCCGGTGGTGCGCGAGCAGCGCCGCATGGAGCAGCAGAAGATCAAAGGCGAAGTAGCCGCCAGCGTCGCCGCAGACCTGCGCGAACGCGACCGCCGCGACCGCACGCGGGCCGCGTCGCCGTTAAAGGCAGCGGACGATGCGGTAGTAATCGACTCCACGAAGCTGAACGAAGATGAGGTACTGGCGCGGGTGGAAGAATTGGCCAGAAACAAGCTACGGGGTTAGCGCGTCAGCTCTTAACTTTTATCTGTATCCCCAACTCCCGCAACTGCGCTTCGCTCACCGGCGTGGGCGCGTCCACCATCAAATCCACGGCCCGCGCCGTCTTGGGGAACGGAATCACTTCCCGCAAACTCTCGGCTCCGGCAAGAATCATCACAATGCGGTCGAGGCCCAGCGCAATGCCTCCATGCGGAGGCGTGCCATACTCGAGCGCCTCCAGAAAGAATCCAAAGCGCGCCCGGGCTTCTTCTTCGGTCATGCCCAAGGCCCGGAAAATTCGGCTCTGCACATCCTGCCGGTGAATTCGGATCGACCCCGACCCCAACTCCGTGCCATTCAGCACCACGTCATACGCCAGAGCCCGCACCGCGCTCAGCGGCGACAGCGGATCGTGCAATGCCTCCACTCCCGACTCCAACTTCGCCATGTCCTCTTCATGCGGCGACGTAAACGGATGATGCGCCGCGTTCCATATCTTCTCGCCCTCATCCCACTCGAACATGGGAAAGTTCGTGACCCACAAGAACCGGAAATCCTTGGCCGCGTCGCCAGTCTTCTTGAAAATTCCATGCCGCTCGGCATACTTCTGCGCCAATGCCAGGCGCAGCAGACCTGCCGAGGCGTAGATCGCCAACTCCTGCGGCGTGACTTTGTGATGACGATTCCCGGAAACCGCCGTCTGCGGCCCAGTTTGTGCGGACCCAGCCACCAGCACAATCAGGTCGCCATCCTCCATGCCGGTCTTCTTGGCGATCGCCGCCGCCGCATTGGGAAACTTGTTTCCTATGCGCTTGAAGTCTTCGAACATCTTCGCTCCGCCCCTGGCGTGGAACATCGGCTTGAGGTCATCGCGCTCTTTGCGCGAAAGTTCGCCCACCTTCGGCGTGCGAATCGCCACCACGGGCAGGTTCGCGTTGACCGCAAGCTCCTGCAGACTCTCCGCCGCAAAGCACTCCCGCACATCGGTAAAGGCCGGCAGCCGCAAGTCCGGTTTGTCGATCCCATACATTCGGATCGCATCGTCATAATCCATCCGCGGAAACGGCGCCTTGATGGCAAATCCCGCCGCGGCAAACGCCGCCGTGAGAAATCCTTCCACCACCTCCCAAACCCGCTCCGGCTGCGGATAGGTCATCTCCAAATCGATCTGGGTAAACTCCGGCTGCCGGTCGGCGCGCAAATCTTCGTCGCGGAAACAGCGCACGATCTGAAAGTATTTGTCGAACCCGGAAATCATCAGGATCTGCTTGAACAGCTGCGGCGACTGCGGCAGCGCATAGAACGTCCCCGGCTGGACACGGCTGGGCACCAGATAATCGCGCGCGCCTTCGGGTGTGGAGCGCGTCATGAACGGCGTTTCAATCTCAAAAAATCCCTGCGCCGACAAGTAATCCCGGATCGCCTTCGCCACTTTGTGCCGCAGTTCGATGTTGAACTGCATCACCTCGCGCCGCAAATCGATATAGCGATACTTCAGCCGCGTCTCTTCGTTGGTGAGAGCCGTGTCGGAAGGCAGGAACGGAGGCAGCTTCGACTCATTCAGAATGCGCAACTCTTCCGCCACCAGTTCTACTTCGCCGGTCGCAATGTTCTTGTTCACCGTGCTGGCGTCCCGCAGCTTGACCGTGCCAGTCACGGCAATCACGTACTCGTTGCGCAAGGCTTCAGTCTTCTCGTGTATCGCGGCATCGCGCTCTGCGTTGATGACAACCTGCGTAATGCCCGTGCGGTCGCGCAAGTCGACAAAAATCAGGCTGCCCAGGTCGCGCCGCTTATTGACCCAACCCATCAGCACAGCCTTCTTGCCCGCGTCGGTAGCGCGCAGGGCCCCGCACATGTGCGTTCGTCGTAGATCGCCTAAAAAGTCGAGCAAGCTGTGTCCTTACAGTAAGAAATGCGGCAGAATGCCGAATCGCAGACCGCCGGATCAAAGATTATAAACGGTGGGAACTGCGGAGGGTGTGAGATCGATCACATGCGGCGGCTACTTCTTTGTGGCCTTGCCATCCACCACGGCCGTCCACTTCGTGCCGTCTGGCGACATCTCATAGGTGAAGTTATAAGATGTTGACGACGTAAACTTCATGGTGAAGCGTCCCTTCATCGTGGTGTCACCCATTTTCTCCTCGCTCGTCCACGTCCAGGTATCGCCATCGAGGGTACCCTTCGAGTCCTCGAACTCGCCCCAACTGTTGAACTCGCGATAGGTATAGGCTTTGTCGACGGTAGAATATCCAATCACCGACAGTCCCGATCCGCTGCCCGAGTTCGCCGACTTGAAGTCGACGTGGCATACCAGGAAGAACCCGCCTTCCATCCACTCACACTTCTCGTTCTCCGTAATCTTTCCGCCAGGTCCCATGGGATTAGGCTTAACGTCGCCTTCCACCGTCCACGAACCGGCCAGCATGTCCAACTTCTTATGCTCCGGAGCGGGCTTGGGCGCAGTCTCCTGCGCCAGAGCTGCCGCCCCAACCACCAGCCACACCAATATGATTCCTGTTTTTTTCATGACCTGTTCTCTCCAAAAACGATTCGCTGAAAAACGGTCTTCGAGTTCCGATCGAGTCTGCCTGAGAATTAGACGTTCGCGGCGAGGAATCGGAAGCGTCGCGACGTTTACTCAGCACTCAACCATCGGCCGTCAGCATCAGTGCTGCCTACCAGTCTCCCCAGTGCGCCGCCGTGGCCTGATGAAACTTCAGCTTCCACGCATCCCCCTGCTTCACCCATACCGAACTGAAATGCTGGTAACGCGGCGGAGGTCCCTCGTCCTCTTCCGGCTTCTTGCGCACAATCGCATCGTACGTAACGATCGCAGCATCATCGCCCACCGCCACTACTTTCATATCGTAAGGCGTCAACTCCACCAGCTCAGCATCGCCCAGATCGTCCACGGCTTCCTGCCGCTCCAGCAGTTTGCCGTCGACTCCGACCAGTGCGAAATCCGCGCTGAGCGTGCGCTTGAAAAACGCGGCGTCATCTTTCTTCTTTGCCTCAATCAAACTCTTCTCGCTGGCAATCAAAGTCTGCTCGAGGGGACTAGGAGCCTTCGTCGCCGCGGGGCTCTGCCCCATACCGTCAACCGCGCACGTCATCACCAGCAGCAATCCGCCAACCAGCCACCGAGATCTCATGTCCCCTCCTCCGGCTCTATGTCCATCCAGAAAAGGGGAGGGAAAGAGCGCTGCCAACTTAGCGGTTAAGCCACCAACTTGATGACGCACTTTACTACCTCTGGGACCTGAGCCCAGAGCGCAATCGTAACGCAAACGTCGATAAGGAGGTGAATGGCGGTCGGACTGCCTAGCGGATTAACAGCTTTCGCGAGAACGCTGATCGAAGACCTGAATTGACTGTCTGCTCCGTCCTGATCGCGCGAGAGGGCGGCGTCTATTTCACGCCCCAACGCCCTGGTGACGGCAAGCGCCTGCCGCAGAAGATGTAAATGACCCAGGGTAAAGGCCCAAAAGCCAACAGTCACCGCCATTGCAACCGCGGTGTGCATCCCCGCAGCGGATATACCAAACCCCGCAGCCGCAAACGTAGCCACTACGTAGACGGTCCACAAATTGTTAATGATGGATGTGTACTCGGAGAATAATCCGACCGCGTCCGACAGTTCGTATCTGGACACTGCGCTCCTCCCTTCAACTTCTGAGCGAATCTTCTCCACGGCTACCCCTGAATCCTCCGCGCCAAATCCGCGCGCGGAACCGAAACCTGCTCGCCCGTCGCCAGATTTTTCAAGGAAAATGTATCCGCCTTCACTTCATTCTCGCCCACGATCAAAATATATTTTGCCCCCGCTTTCGTCGCCGCCTCAAATGATTTCTTCAGCCGGAAACTTTCATCTCCCAAATCCGCCACCAGATCGTGACGCCGCAACTCCCGCGCCAGCCGCGCCGCTTCGCTATTCATCCCAGCGCCCAGCGCAGCCACATAAACATCCGGCTTGCGCACCACACCCTCGGCCGAAGCCGACTCCTGGAGCGACATCACCAGCCGGTCTTCGCCAATCGCGAACCCAATCCCGGGAGCCGCCGGCCCGCCCAGCGCCTCGGAAAGCCCGTCATAGCGCCCGCCGCCGAGGATCGCGTTCTGCGCGCCCAGCGCCCCGTGCGTAAACTCGAATGCGGTGCGCGTGTAATAATCCAGGCCGCGCACAAGACGGTCGTTCAAAACAAAAGGCACGCCCACGGCTTTCAGAATCGCCTGTACGTCTTCAAAATGTTTCCGGCAGCCCTCATCTAGAAATTGGCTGATGCGCGGCAGCGTCTCGATGATCGGCTGATCCTCAGGCACCTTGCAATCGAACACGCGCAACGGATTCGTCACCGCCCGCCGCTGGCAATCTGCGCACATCTTCCCCACCACCGGCTCCAAAGCCTTGCGCAGCGCTTCATTGAAAGCTGCACGATCGCTCGGACAGCCCACTGAATTCAGCTCCAGATTCCATCCCGAAATCCCCAGCCGGTCGAGCAAAGTAGCCAGCATCTCCAGCAACTCGGCATCGCGTGCGGGAGAATCGCTGCCCGCCGATGCCGGCCCGATGATTTCGGCATCGATTTGATAAAACTGCCGGTAGCGTCCCTTCTGCGGGCGTTCGCGCCGGAACATGGGGCCGATGCAGTAGAGCTTGTTCAGACCGCGGTCCCAAAGTTTGTGCTCGATGTAAGCGCGGACGATCCCGGCGGTGGCTTCGGGACGGAGGGTCAGCGACTGCCCTTTATCGCTCTCCGCTCGCCCCCGATCCTCCCACGTGTACATCTCTTTCGCGACGATATCGGTCTCTTCCCCCACCCCGCGCGCAAACAATTCGGTCGACTCAAAGATCGGTGTGCGAATTTCCTGGAAGTTGTAAGCGCGAAATACATCCCGCACCGCCGACTCCACAAAATTCCACAGCGCCGTCTCCGGCGGCAGCAAATCGCGCGTTCCTCGGACAGCTTTGATCATGTCAGCTCAGTCGTTGGTCGTTAGTCGTTGGTCGTTGGCCGAGCAGCAACACTCGGTACTGGGTACTGGGTACTTGGTACTCACTTCTCCCGCAAATACTCCTCCGTATACCCCAGATAATTCCTCGCGTAGCGCATGATCGATTCCTGATCCTTCTCGTCCAGCTTCCGACGAAACTTCCCCGGAGAGCCCATCCAGAGCGATCCCGGCTCGACGACCGCGCCCTCCGGAATCAGCGTCCCCGCCGCAATAATCGACCCCGCGCCAATCTTCGCACCGTTGAGAATCACCGACCCCATCCCGATCAAGCAGCGGTCTTCGACAACACATCCATGCAGGGTCACCGAATGCCCCACCGTAACGTATTCGCCCAGAACGACGCCATACTGATTTTTCATCCCATGCAACACGCTGCAATCCTGCACATTCGAATGCGCTCCGATCCGGATCGCGTACACATCCCCGCGCAGTACCGCGTTCATCCATACCGACGCATGTTCGCCCAGCACCACGTCGCCAATAATCTGGGCCGACTCATCCACGTAACACGTCGCCGGAATCACCGGCCTCATACCTTTAAAGGATCGAATCATGATCTTTCGGCGCCAGCCCCGGACGCGCGGCAACGGGCGGCCACTTACGCCCAGGGAACACTGAACATAGCACGCCGCCACGCCTCTCAGTAAAGCAGAATTCCCACTCCGGCACTCATCCCGAAAAGAAACCCGGCCACCACCGCCGCTACCCTCCCCCTCATGCTACAAAGGAATCTGGATTTCCCACCCGCTCGCCTCCGGACCCCGCGCGGGACTCACGCTCCGAGCCTCATCCCGACCACAGATGGGACTCCTATGCCGCGCGCCTCGCTCATTATTCTCAGTCTTCTCTGGTCGCTCCCGCTCTCCGCTCAGGACGCCGCCACCGGCGCTATTCACGGCTCAGTCGTCGACCTCCACGACCTGCGCATCCCCGGCGCGACCATCGCGGTCGTCAACATCGCCACAGGCACCCGCTATGCCGCCACTTCCGATGCCGAAGGCCGTTTCTCCCTCGATCTGTTGCCGCCGGGTGACTACTCCGCCCGCGTCACCGCCAAGGACATGTCGCCACAAATCACCCCGCAACTGCACGTCGATGTCGGCGCTGCCGCCGAACTCCAATTCCGCCTCAGCATCGCCGGCGTTCAGGAAAAAGTCACCGTCTCCGGTGCGCCTCAGCTCGTCGACACCCAGCCGGTCGCGGTTTCCACCATCATCGACGAACGGGCCATCGCCGATCTCCCCCTCAACGGCCGCCGCTTCTCCGATCTCATGCTGCTCTCCCCCGGCGTCACCCAAGACCCGCGCAGCCTCACCTCGGCCACGAACGGCGATCTCTCCTTCGGCGGCCTGCGTGGATTTCAGAACAGTTTTCTTGTCGATGGTGGCGACTTCAACAACGCTTTCTTCGCCCAGGCTCGCGGCCTCTACCGCGCGCCCTACCAGTTCTCGAACGAAGTCGTGCAGGAGTTCCGCGTTTCGTCCAATTCGTCCGGTGCTGAACTGGGACGGGCCGGCGGTGCAGTCGTCAACGTCGTCACCAAGTCCGGTACCAATCACTGGCATGGCACCGGCCTCTATTACATTCGCGACAGCGGCTTCGGCGCCTCCGATCCTTTCATGACGTTCAAGCCGCACAGCCGCCAGCAACAAGGCGGAGGCACCATCGGCGGCCCCATCAAGAAGAATAAGATTTTCTTCTTCGCCGGATTCGATCAGCACTACTTCCACGTCCCCGATGTCGTCGAATTTCTCGATGGCTCCATGCAGGTCATCCCCCAAGCCGGCACCGGACCTTTCTCTCCCGGCGACTACGAAGCCAGCGACCAAGCCCTGGTCTTTGCGGCCGCCGCCCAACTCACGTCGCTCGCCGGAGCCTATCCCGCCGCGCAAATCGGCAATGCCGCCTACGCCAAGCTCGATATCAATCTCTCTCCACGCAATCAACTCGCCGTGCGCTTCAACTCTTCCCGCTACTGGGGATCGAACAACGTCTTCCTCGACCCCGCCAGCCCCGTCACCTACGATTCCATCTCCGACAACGGCACTGAAGATGTATCTACCGAAACCGGTTCGGTCTCGCTCACCTCGAGCCTCACAACCCGCCTGATCAGCCATCTCCGCGCCCAGTTTTCCCGCGATCTCCGCCAGTCTTTCACCAATACTAACGACACGCTGATCAAAGTGACCGACATCATCGACGGCATCGGACGCTCCGATCTTCTCCCTCGCGCCACCCGCGAACACCGCGCCCAGCTTGCCGAAACCCTGAGCCTCGATACCAGCCGTCATTCCTTCAAATTCGGTGGGGACGCCCTCATCACCTGGATTTACGATTTCTTCCCCAGCCAGCAAAGCGGCGAATATGTCTTCGACATTATCAAGGTAGATCCCTTCACTTTCGAGCCCCAAGAAGCCGGACTTCCGCTCACGCCGCTCCGCGCCTATGCCCACGAAGTCCCGCACTACTATCTGCAGAATTTCGGCGCAGCCTCCTCCAACCCCAACAGCAACGACTACGCCGCCTTCGCGCAGGACACCATCCGCGTCACCGATCACCTCGCCGTGAATCTCGGCGTTCGCTGGGACCTGCAAACCTTCACCACCGCCGGCTTGCTCTCGAACCCGCTATTCCCGCCTGCCGGTAAAGTCCCCTTCAAGCCCTTGAACTTCGGCCCGCGCGCCGGACTCGCCTACTCGATTGGCAAGACTCACCCGCTCGTCATCCGCGCCGGCTACGGAATGTTCTATGTCCGCATTCCTCAGATATACAACTCCGCCATCGCCACCGACAACGGCATCACGGACGCTCAGGTTTTTCTTAACAACACCAACTATTACGACCACCAGGTCTTTCCCACGTATCCCAACCCGCTGGTAAGCTGCCCGGTAACGTCCGCGTCGTGCGGGCTCCCCGCGGGATTCACCGAGGGCGTTACCAACAACGTTTCCGCTTTTGCGGCAAACTTCGTGACCCCGCGGGTGCACCAAGCCAGCCTAACTCTAGAGCGCGAAATCGCCGGCAAGACCACCGTCGCCGTCTCCTATCTCTACGTCCACGGCGAACATCTGATCCGCGCCCTCGATGTAAATCTTCCGCCGCCCACTGCCCTCACCTACCCCATCTTCGATTCCACCGGCTCCATCTTTCAGGGGGGATACTACACCGTCGATTCCTTCGCCACCTGGCAGTTCACCAGTTCGCTGACCTGCCCGTTCCCGCCCTGTATCAATCCTCTCGGACGCCCCATCGCCCAACTCGGCGCCATCGACGAATTTCAATCCGCCGCGTCCAGCGTTTACAACGGCGCAACGCTCTCCATCAACCGCCGCATGGCCCACGGCACCTATCTCCGACTCTCCTACACCTACGCCCACGCCATTGACGATGGCCAGGATGCCCTCGTCGCAGGCTCGCCCGCCACCGTCCAGAATTCCTACAACCCCAACGGCGAACGCGGACCCAGCGTCACCGACCAGCGCAACCGCTTCGTGGCCGCCTTTTCGGTCGAGCCCCGTCCCTTCCACCGCGGACACGAACTCCTCGGCCACATGTTCAACGACTGGAAGCTTTCCAGCATCGTCACCGCCGGCAGCGGACGCCCCGTCAATGCCACGGTCTCCGGCGATCCTAACCAGGACGGCAACGACCTCAACGACCGTCTCCCCGGCTACAGCCGCAACGGCTTTACCGGCCCCGACTACGCCTCCACCGATCTTCGACTGGTCCGCAAGATTCACATCGCCCAGGGGTATCGCCTCGAGTTCACCGCCGACTCCTTCAACCTGTTCAACCGTGACAACCAGCGCGTCGAGATCACTTCCAGCGGCTTAACAGTCGAGGCCACCACCTTCACCCAATACACTACTTTCGTGAACGGAGTTCCCTATCCCGCCTACTACCAGCAACCCCAGAGCTTTCTCAAGCCCAACGCCGCCTTCGCCCCGAGGCAAATCCAGCTAGGACTGAAGTTCATTTTCTGAAAGTCAGTGGCCAGTGATCAGTGATCAGTGGCTAGGAAAAGCGAAGATTCGTGGAATGGTCTTACTGGTCACTGGCCAGTGCTGTCCCAATTGCACCTGCCCGCCGCCCAAGGGTAAAATTTCTCAAGCCACTCGAAGAAAGGACAAACATGAAAAAACTCATCGGAGTGCTAACCCTCTGTTTCCTGTTTTCCGTTATGGCCTTTGCTCAACGTCATGAAGTCGGCGGCGGCGCCAAAAACATCCCCTCTCACGGCCCCGCTCCCGCGCGGCCTTCGCATCCCGCTAAGCCGGCCGCTCACTTCAACGACAAGGCCGGACATCCCGACGCGCCGCACGTCCACTCCAACGGCAAATGGGTTGGCCACGACACCGGCCGTGACGATCCCCGCATGCATCTCGATCATCCCTGGGAACACGGCCACTTCACGGGCGGCTTCGGCCGCGGCCACGTCTGGCATCTGGGCGGAGGCGGCCCCAGCCGCTTCTGGTTCGGCGGCTTCTACTTCAGCGTCGGCGCATTCGACCTCGCCTACTGCAACGACTGGCTCTGGGATAGCGACGACATCGTCATCTACGAAGATCCCGACCACGATGGCTGGTACCTTGCCTACAACGTAAGACTAGGGACGTACGTCCACGTGCAATACCTCGGAGCGTAGCGGCAAGTGTGGGCGCGGGCGACTCGCCCGCGAACTGCTTGAGCACCAAGAAGTGGGCGCCCCACTCTTGCGCGCTCTTTGCGCAAGGGTGGGCACTACAATCCCATCCCTCTTAGGATTTAACCCACGAGGCAACTAGTGGAGAACGCCCCCGTCGAGTATTTCGAAAAGGACCCAGCCGTGGCGCGCCAAAACGGCGACCGTCCCTCCGAAGGTATTGCGCTCCTGAACATAGGAATCGTTCTGCACGAGCGCGGCGACCGTAAGCAGGCCGTCGAATACGCCGAGGCCGCGCTCGTGATCTACGAAGAACTGCAGAACCCCCACATCGCGAAGCTCAGAAAGCTGATCGAAACCTGGAGAGACGGCTCAACCGAGAACTCCAAGCGGACCTGATAAACCTTAAGCAAACACGTCTCTCCTCTCCCCGCCTGGCCCCTCGGTGCACCTTTTTCAACCTTCCCCACTTGACTTCCGGTCAAATCCTTGTAATAACTATCCGGTCCTAGTAACCTAGGAACCGGTCCTTCCGGACGGGTTTGGGGGTGTGTCGGTTTGGCGGAAATACGACTGCAAGAGGGGGAGTCCCTCGAAAACGCTCTGCGCCGTTTCAAGCGCAAAGTGCAGCAGGAAGACATCATTAAGGAAGTGAAGCGCCACTCCTTTTACCTCAAGCCCGGCGAGAAAAAACGCGTGAAAGCCGCGCTCGCCCGTAAGCGTGCCCGCAAGAAGGTGCGCAAGGAGCAGGACTGAAGAGCAGTTTTGACGGAGTAAGACGGAGTTAAGAATGAAGCGGCAGTAAAGGGTCGCCCCGTCCCGGGGCGGCCCTGCTCGATCTGGCCCCCACCAGGCAGAGCTGCAA
The DNA here is from genome assembly GCA_963842095.1 of uncultured Acidobacteriaceae bacterium. GTDB lineage: Bacteria > Acidobacteriota > Terriglobia > Terriglobales > Acidobacteriaceae > Sulfotelmatobacter. Next base: position 427,888 of record CAWJEY010000013.1, on the reverse strand, counting down.
GAAGGGATAGTTCAAGCTTCATCGTTCATTCGGCGTTTAAGTAGGTAAAGCTGTATCCACGCCCCGTCCGGGTGCGTGGCGGGCCGAGTCCAGGGGTTGTTTGAGGGGGATGTACACATCCTGTGTTCGCTCTGCGCCACCGCCTTCCCCGCGTGTGGCAGGCGCGCCACGGGCACAAGGAGAGCCATCCTCAATGGAATTTCAGGACAAGGTAATTACCTGCATCGACTGCGGCGCGGGCTTCGTCTTCACCGCCGGGGAACAACTGTTCTTCCACGACAAGCAGTTCAAGAACGAACCCAAGCGTTGTAAGGCCTGCAAATCCAAGCGCGTGGCCGTGCTGGCCGCGCCGCCCGTTCCGGGCAATGGACACCACTACACCCGCGTGGAAACTCGCGCCACCTGCTCGCAGTGCGGCAAGGAGACCACCGTCCCCTTCCGCCCCACGCAAGGCCGCCCTATCTTCTGCCGCGAGTGTTTCACGCAGAAGAGAACCGCCGCCTCCGCCTGATCCCCCGGGTGACGGAGGCAGTCGGCTGAAGAAGAGAGCCGCAGCGTGGAGCGCGGCGCACCCGCATGCGCTACCATAGTCCCGTGTCTACCTACCACGTAGAAAACTTCGGATGCCGCGCCACCCAGGCCGACGGCGCCGCCCTCGAACGCCAGTTCGAAACCCGCGGTCTCGCGGCGGCGCCAGCGGCACAAGCCGACCTCGTCATCTTAAATACGTGCACAGTGACGAATTCTGCGGACCAGGACGCCCGTGCCGCCATACGCCGCGTGCAGCGCCAGAATCCGCTGGCAAAAATCATTGTCACCGGATGCTACGCCCAGCGCGCGCCGCAAGAAATCGCCGCCCTGCCCGGCGTAACCTGCGTGATCGGCAATTCGCACAAACATCAACTCGCCGAAATTGCGCTGAATGAAGTCACCGTATCCAGCGAAGCCTTCGTCCCTCTCGCGGATCTTGGCCTTACCGGCCAGCGGCCAACGACCAACGACCAACGACCGTTCTTCGTTTCCGACATCTTCGCCCACACCGAACTGCTGGCCGCACCGGTGTTCGAATCCGCAAACGCCGCGGGCTCCCACGAGAGTGACCGCACCCGCCCCAACCTCAAAGTGCAGGATGGATGCGACAATCGCTGCTCGTTCTGCGTGATCCCCAGCGTGCGCGGCCACAGTCGTTCATTACCCCTTCCGCAAATCATTCGCGAGGTGAATACCCTGGTAGCCGCAGGCTACCGTGAAGTAGTGATCAGCGGCATCAATCTCGGCCGCTGGGGACGTGACTTGTCCGCTAGTCAGACGCCGGATTTCGAATCTCTCATTCGCGCTATCCTTGCGGAAACCCGGCTCGAAAAACTCCGCATTTCCTCCGTCGAGCCCATGGATTGGACCGACGAACTCATCGCGCTGGTGGCCTCGTCTCCGCGGATCGCCAAGCATGCGCACGTGCCACTGCAATCCGGCAGCGATGCGGTGCTGCGCCGCATGCATCGCAAGTACCGTCCCTGGCACTATCGCGAGAAGATCGAGAAGATTCGTGCCGCCATGCCCACCGCCGCCATCGGCGCCGATGTTATGGCTGGATTCCCCGGCGAGACCGACACCGAATTCGAAGCCACGCGGCGCCTTATCGCGGACCTGCCCTTCACCTACCTGCACGTCTTCACCTACTCCGCGCGCCCCGGCACTCCGGCCGCCGCCATGTCCAATCAAGTCCCCGTACAAGTCGCCCGCGAACGCAACAAAATCCTGCGGGACCTCGCCGCCGAAAAGAAACTCGCCTTCATGCAATCGTTCGTAGGAAAACCGCTGCAAGCCATTACCCTCAACGTCGTGCACAACCGCCCCGCTGGAGAGCTCACCGAAGCCCTCTCCGACAATTATCAGAAGCTCTACCTCGAGGGACGCCAGGAGCCCAACCGCTGGATCGCCGCGCACATCGCGGGTGTTGAGGATGGGACGCTGGTGGGCACAATCGCTTAACGCTTACGCCAACCCCATACCAGGTCACTATTCTCCATCACGAGGTCTCTTTGTGACCGCGGTCACATCCAGCCGTGAGCCACATCGCATCCTGCAAAACCAGATGATTAGAGAATTCCTCATCCTGTTTCCTGGGACGATGCCGGTGGTCTTTCAGATTCAACCGGCGCATGGTCGCGGCTGTGGTAAAATGCGGGCCGCAAAAAGGTTGAGAGACTTCAGCATCAGCTATAGAATTCTTGCCGACCCTTCGATGTCGAGAGGCCCGCTAGTGCGATTTCATTGGTGCGCCGCCGCATGCGGCGGGTACGAACGAGGTGCTTATGACCGTCGCAGCTAATCCTTCTTCCGCTCCATCTCCGGCCACCAAGCCGCAAGCCGGAGGCCCGGTCCCCGCCATCCTGATGGCATTGGTTCTGGTCGCGCTGATCGCGCTGGCCTGGTCCGGTGTGTCGCCCACCGCGCCCTGGTCACAAGGCTACGACCCCTTCGGGCACTGGTGGCTTTCCACGATTTTCGCCGCCATCCCGGTGGTCGTGCTCCTGGGGACCCTCGCGTTCTTCCACATGAAGGCGCACTACTCCGCCGTGCTGGGCCTGGTCGCTGCCTTGCTGATCGCCGTCGGCATTTTCCATATGCCGGTCAAGATGGCCAGCATCACCGCCATCTACGGCGCCTGCTACGGACTGTTCCCCATCGGCTGGATCATCCTGAACGTGATCTTTCTTTATCGCATGACGCTGCAGACCGGCCGCTTCAAGGTCTTGCAGGAAAGCATGACGGGCATCACTCAGGATACGCGGCTGCAACTGCTGCTGATCGCCTTTTCCTTCGGCGCGTTCTTTGAGGGCGCATCCGGGTTCGGAACGCCGGTCGCGGTGACTGCGGCGCTTCTGATCGGCCTGGGCTTTAAGCCGCTTCAGGCCTCGGGCTTGTCCCTCATCGCAAATACCGCACCCGTGGCCTATGGCGCGCTGGGCACGCCCATTATCGCCCTCGCCGCGGTCACCGGCTTTTCTGAGGTCACTCTGGGCGCGCAGGTTGGCCGCATTCTGCCTTTTTTCTCCGTACTGGTGCCGTTCTGGCTGGTGTGGGCCTACGCAGGCTACAAGGGAATGAAGGAAATCTGGCCGGCTATTGCCGTGGCGGGTGTTACCTTCGCCATCCCGCAATTTCTGATTTCGAATTTTCACGGGCCGTGGCTGACGGACATTGGTGCAGCCATCATCTCAATGGTGTGCCTTATCCTGTTCCTCAAGATATGGCATCCGAAAACGATTTGGGGACACGAGGGACACCAGGAAGGTGAGCACCGCGCCGCTCGCGGTCACCACGGTTACAGCCGGAGCGAGGTCGCTCGCGCATGGCTGCCGTGGCTGGTGCTCAGCGTATGTGTTTTCTGCTGGGGTACGATGACCGGCAAGAAGATCATGAACACTCCCGAAAAGGTGTTTACTTCCATGAGCACCTGGTCGACTCCGCCGAGCAAGATCACGAACCCGCAGTTCCCGGTGACGGGTCTCAACAAGCTGTCGCAACGCATGCCACCTGTGGTGGCGAAACCTACGCCCGAGGCGGCAGTGTTCGGCCTCAACTGGCTCTCGGCCACGGGGTCGGGGATCCTGTTCGCGGCGATCATCTCCGGCTTCATCATGGGCCTCTCGCTGCCGAAGATTGTTGCCACTTGGTTTCAAACCATATGGCATATCCGCTTCTCGCTGATGACCATCGCGGCCATGCTCTCCATCGGCATCATGACTCGCTACTCCGGCGTGGATGCCACCATGGGCCTGGCGTTCGCGCGAACGGGACATTTGTACCCGTTCTTTGGCACCTTACTGGGCTGGCTGGGTGTGGCGCTGACCGGTTCGGACACCTCGTCCAACGTGCTGTTTGGCAGCCTGCAGAAGATCTCGGCGCAGCAGATCGGGCTGTCTCCGATCCTGATGAGCGCAGCCAACAGTGCGGGAGGGGTGATGGGCAAAATGGTCGATGCGCAGAGCATCGTGGTGGCGAGCACCGCCACCGAGTGGTACGGACATGAAGGCGATATTTTGCGCTATGTCTTCTTCCACAGCATTGCGCTGGCCGCCCTGGTGGGAATCCTGGTGACCTTGCAGGCTTATGTGTTTCCGTTCACTCGGCTGGTGGTGCATTAGAGTCGCGATCGTGGAAAGGGTTTGAGAGGATCGACCGGTGTCGCGCACAGTCTCGCTGTTCGTGCCTTGCTTCGTGGATCAACTGCTGCCTGAGGTGGCGGTGGACACGGTGAAGGTGCTGCGCCGCATTGGGTACACGGTAGACTTCCCCGACGGACCAAACTTGTTGCGGCCAGCCTGCTTTCAACACCGGATACTGGGACGAAGCCCGGCCCTGCGCGGAACATTTCGTAAAAGTTTTCAAGGACGCCGAGGCGATCGTGTGTCCCTCCGGTTCGTGTGCGACCATGGTGCGCGTGTTCTACGCGGACCTGTTGGCTGCCAGTTCGTTGCGCGAGGACGCAATCGCCGTAGCCAGCCGGACGTTTGAGCTTTCCGAGTTTCTGGTGAAGGTGGCCGCCGTGAGCGACGTGGGCGCCACTTTCCCGCACAGCGTGACCTACCACGCTTCCTGCCACGGCCTGCGCGAGCTTCATCTGCGTGACGAACCTCTGCAACTTTTGCGCGAAGTGAAGGGGCTGAAGCTGATTGAAATGGCGCGATTCGATGAATGCTGTGGTTTCGGTGGCACCTTTGCCGCGAAGTTTGCCGACATTTCCGCCGCGATGGGAAATTCGAAGGCCGAGAATATTGCCGCGACTGAGGCCGAATTCGTTACTGCGATCGATCCCAGTTGTCTGCTGCACGTGCAGGGGATCCTCGGCAAACGCAATGCGCCGACCCGCACCATTCATTTGGCCAGCATCCTTGCCCAGCAAAGCCTGGCACAGGAGCGGCCGTGAGCCAGACGGCTGCACAACGATTCCTGCAGGACGCCGCCGTGAAGTCGGCGGACCTGGTGCACCGCGAAATTATTCAGCGCGGCATGGAGAGCTATGACGCCGCGCATCTCAAGGGACGGGCACGCATTCAGGACTGGGAAGCCGCCCGCGAAAAGTGTCAGGAGATTAAGCGCGAGGCGATTAATCACCTGGATCGTTACCTGCTTCAGTTCGAAGAACAGGTGCTGGCGCGCGGCGGGCACGTTTTCTGGGCTGCTACTTCAGAAGAGGCCTGCGCTTACGTGAAAAACCTCGCCGTCGAGCGCGGCGTGCACACCGTGGTGAAGTCGAAGTCGATGGTGACGGAAGAAATTCACTTGGGCCCGGTGCTGGAGAAGGCGGGCATCAAAGTCTGGGAAACAGATTTTGGCGAGTTTATCGTGCAGCTGCGGGAAGAGGGGCCTTATCACATTGTGACCCCGTGCATGCATCTGAAGCGCGACCAGATCGCAACCTTGTTTCGCGAGAAATTGGACCCGGAAGTGAACAGCGATGATCCCGCGTATTTGATGACGGTGGCACGCCGCAAATTGCGCCAGGCTTTCTTCGCCGCCGAGATGGGCATCTCGGGCGCGAACTTTCTGGTGGCGGATGCGGGCGTCATCGCGATTTCCACGAATGAAGGGAACGGCCGATTGTGCACGAGCGTCCCTCGCATTCACGTGGTGGTCACGGGCATCGAGAAAGTTATTCCCCGGCTCGAGGACCTGGCGGTGTTGTGGCCGGTGCTGGCCACGTCCGGCACCGGGCAAGGGATCACGACCTACAGCACGCTGATCGGTGGGCCGCGCCAGCCGGGTGAAGTGGATGGACCGGAAGAATTCCACGTGGTGCTGGTGGACAACGGACGCAGCCAGTTACTGGCCGACGCCGAGCAGCGCGAGGTGCTGCATTGCATTCGCTGCGGCGCGTGCTTGAATATTTGCCCGGTCTTCCGCCACGTCGGAGGCCACACTTATGGCACGACCTATCCCGGACCCATAGGAAGCGTGCTCACGCCGCATCTGAATGGGATCAAGGAGTTCAAACATCTTTCTTACGCGTCGTCGCTGTGCGGCGCTTGCACCAGCGTTTGTCCGGTGAAAATCGATCTGCATCATCACCTGCTGCAGAACCGCCGCAACGCCACCGAAGCAGGAGCCACAAAGACGAGCGAGCGGTTTATGTTCCAGGTCTGGAGGCAGGCCATGCTTCATCCGCGAATTTACACGCTCGGTGGATGGTCCGTGCGCAAAGCTCTTGGGCTGCTCTACGGCATGGGTCTCGCGGGTACGATTCTCGATCCGATGCGGGCGTGGAACCGTTATCGCTCGCCCGTGCCGCTGCCCTCCGAATCGTTTCGCGCACGATGGAGAAAAGGACTTGATGCAATCCAAAACGCAAACTGAGAACCCAAGCCGGGAGCGGATTCTGGAACGGATTCGCGCGGGATTGCGAACTGTGGTTGCAGAGCCTACCGCGGTGAAATCGGAACGCGTAATCTTTGCCCCGATCGCTAATCCTCTCGAGCGGTTCCAGCAGGAATGCGTTGCCAACCTGATGGAATGCGAGCTGACCGCCGATTCTGCCGCAAGCGCACAACAGCTTGCGAAAGTTCTGCAGTCGCTGCCGGAGGGAGAAGCTTTTGTGCAGGACGATCCATCGCTGCGCCGCCTAATCGAACTGGCCGCGCCCGGGCGAGCCATCCGCTGGTCCAGTCAAGGAGCTCCGGGAGAGGCTTCGCAGGCGACGATCACGCTCGCCGAAGCGCTGATCGCCCAGACCGGGTCGATTCTGGTGACCGCCGCGTGCGGCGGGCGGGGCGCATCGGTGATCGCCCCCTGTCACATCGTTTATGCGACGACCGCCCAACTGGTTCCCGATCTTTCTACTGCCCTGAGCCGCATCTCACACGAGCGAAAACTTGATAGCAACTCGTTCGCCTGCGTCATCAGCGGCTCCAGCCGCACCGCCGATATCGAGAAGATTCTGGTGCAGGGCGCGCATGGACCGCGACGCTTAGCCGTTATCCTGCAGACCGGACCGCAGCGCTAGCCCCTGCGCGCGGCATCGGCATTCTCTTGGATACAGTCGTGAATCGAACTCGAACCAGCCAGAAAATCAGCAGAGCCAGCGGCAGAAGAGCCGGCACCAGGAGCGCGGGCGATCCGCGCAGCCAAGCGGGAAACACCTGTTGCTGCCCCAGGAAGAAGGAGCCTGTGGCGATAAACCACCCAAAGCACATGCGCCAAAGATGCCGTGCGATACGCCGTCTGCCGGAAATTCCGCCCACCAGCATGCGCAGGTCTCCCAGGGCGGCAAGCAGAATCACCGAACCCATAAAAATCTGCATGAAGGCAAAAGTCCCAGCATCTACCGGCTCCCGCCCTGTCATCTTTTGGAATCCATGGAACACGCTGAGGACTCCGATTGTGAAGGCAAACAGAAACCCAACCCAATCCAAAATGCCAGTTTCTCCATCTCTGCGCCTGGCCGTCGCCCATGCCGTCGCAACCATATAGATCGTTAGAAGGCCGCCGAACACATTGTTGGGTTGGTGTTTCATGAACGCCAGGCACGAGGCCGCCGCCGCCATGCCCAACATCGAGACGACGAAGACATTTCCTGCCCTGCCGTGCCAGCCGGAACCCTTGCGGAAGGACATTGCGGCGCCGCCCGCGAACATGGCTAACACGCCGGCGCTAATATGAAAAACCAATAGGGGCAATCGCATTCGTTCCGCACTCCTTCACCTAGCCACGGCTCCCGCTGCGCCGGCCTGCTCCTTCCATCGTTGAGCGTTCACGCCCATCACGATGAGCCAGAACTCCATTGGTATTTCCCCGAGGGCGGAGGCGGCCGCGATGTAAGGCCACAAGTAGTTCGCGAGCGGCGGCGACAGATAGGTTACCCAACCTAACCCACTGATCGCAAACAGCACTCCCAGAACTCGAGGCAGGAAGGTCGACCTGAGAACGAGGTACCCGATCAGGATGCACCAGAATCCGAAGAACACCAGATAGATGTCGAAGGCGTAAGTATGGAGCTTGAGAAACATGAGCGCCAGCGCCTGCAACTGTTCCGCCGTAAATGCGCTCCAGGAGCTACCCCCCTGCAGGATGAGCAAAGGAGCGAGGTAAAAGAGGCTGGCAAGAGCCTGGATGGCGCATCCCACCAGAATTACGAACGCTGCGAGTAAAGAGATGCTCCTGTTCACAGGTTTAAGCAACTCATACATGAGAAACGCCCAAGCGATATGGAACGCAACCCCGATGAGCGAGGATGCAAACCCCAACCAAAATAACCGCTCGTGTCCCAGGATATTGGCCGCTGTAGCCGCGGCGTTGCCATCGACAACAAGTCGTCCGAGAATAAATACCCCGGGGGACGCCGCCGTAATGGCTTCGAGCAGTTGAAAGACACCGGCCATCCTGGCCTTGAAACGCGGCGACGCTTCTGTGACCCAGTCCGTCATAATGTAGCTTCCTGCGGGCCAGACTCCGGAGCCGCCTGACCGCGCAACGAAGTTCCGCAGTAGGGACAATAGACATCATTCACGCCAACCAGGCTCTGGCACTGCGGACAGCTTGGGCTCAGTTTGTGGTTGCAGCGCGGGCAGAAGTTGAATCCTGCCTGCACCGCGTTCCCGCATTGTGGGCAGGCGCTGCCCCGCGGTTGCCGGAGGATGAAGTAGAGAATGATGCCCAGGGCGTTGGGAATAATGACGGCCACAATGGTCCAAAGTGTAGGACTCATACCGCGGCGTTTCGCGTCGCGGTTAATGTAGCCGATGAGCAACAGGAAACACCCTCCTCCAATGCCGGCCAGTAGTCCAAGCACCGCTCTGCACCATGCCGGCGGCGCGCCCGTGTGCCAAAGCGCTGGCCCATTAAAAACAATCTGCGCGGCCACGAATGCGATTCCTGCCAGCAGCCATGCGCACCACGGAACAATCTTGATTTCCGCGCTGATTCCAGTTTGAGTTTCGTTTTTTACCTGCATAAGCTTTCCCGCTTTCTCATCTCCATTGCTTTTCGCCGCTGTTACTTGAATGCGTGGCGGTCAAATGCGTGCCGCGAGCCAGAAGCAGAGCGCTCACGACCAGCGCCGGTGCGACCCACACGAACCCAAAACTCGCCTGCCAAACCCAGCTCGAAACGCCGGCCCACGCGCCCATCCAGGCAAACAGCCGCCACAAAAAGGGAACGGTCAGCGTCGCCGAAAGGCCCACGCCCAGACAAGCCATCCCTACTAACCAGAATCGTTCCCGCGTCTCCCGAAGCCGGCTGGCGTGGAAGCGCACCCGCATCTGCGTGGCCCGCACCAGTCGGGAATCGGCAGCCAGAGGCGTGGAATGCAGAGCGGCAACCACCCGGCCTGCCGCTTCCGCATAGTCCCGGCAACCGGCGCACGCTTCGAGATGAGCGTGCAACCAGTTCTGCTGCGCGTCCACGAGACCTTCATTCTTCGCCCCAGCCAGCGCAATTAGTTGCCTGGCTTCGTCATGTGTGTCACGCGTCATGCCTGTGTTCCCTCCAACAGTCCCATCAAGAGGTTGAGCCCGCGATACAATCGCGATTTCACGGTGCCCAGTGGCGCCCCGGTCACCGCGGCAATCTCTTCCAAAGCCAATCCCTCCTGGAAGCGCAGCACTACGGTCTCGCGATACTCCACCGGAATGCTCGCCAGGGCTTGGTTGATGTGCTCGGCCTGCTCGTGTTGCTGCACAACTTCCCACGCCATGGGCCTGGTGTCGGACGGTTCGAGCGGCGCATGATCTTCATCCTCCATCCGGCCATCGAGGCTGACGGGCCTTTTCTTCTGCAAATAATCGAGGGTCAGATTTCTCGCGACCGTGTAAAGCCAGGTGCTGAACTCGTGCCGACCGTCGTACTGATGGCCGCGCTCCAGCACGCGAATCCAGGTTTCCTGGAAGAGGTCCTCGGCGAGTTCACGATTTCCTGACAGGTGGACCAGATAGCGAAGAAGCCGGTGCTGATACTGCTCGATGAGACGATCCAGTAGGTCTGGATCTCGCCGGCGGAGACCGCGAGCGATTACGCTGGCCTCAGATTCCATCGTATTCATCAAGCAATAAGCTGTGGCGTTCATGCTACCGGGATATACGGGCGAGGTGACAAAAAAGATGCCGGCTGAAAGGCATTCTCTTGCGGCGCGTTAAGCGATTCATATTCAGCTAGATAGCGATTCCAAGATATGAGGCCGGAGTCCGGCCGACTCAGCCCCTTCGGACGCAAACCTCTCGCACCCTAAGGTGCATCCGAGGTCAGGACACTTTTCCCGGACCCGGCGGCACCCCTGTGACCTGTGTTGCCTTACAAATGCCCGGTATAAAGGGACGATGCGGTTCAATGCCAAGAGCGCGCACCTGCTTCTGCCCTGCCTGCTCACAATCACGGCAGCGCTGGCGCAAGAGCAGCAGGGAAGGCCGGACGGGGCGTACCGAGCCACTCGCGAAGACCGAGACCTGCAGCACAAGGCGATTGCGCCCCGGCCGCTCACTCGGGATGAAGGTTTGGCGATTCTGGGCGCCGCGCTGGATTCCCGTCATCATGCGAATCTGCCGTCCGATTGCTCCCACTTTGTCCACGGACTCTATGAGCGCGCCGGCTTCCACTATGCGTACGCGAGTTCCTCGGACCTCTACGCGGGGATCGACGAATTTCGGCGCGTGGCAAACCCACAACCCGGCGACCTGGCCGTCTGGCCTGGGCACGCCGGGATTGTGGTCAATCCCGCTCAGCATTCCTTTTTCAGCCTGCTGAGTTCGGGCCCCGGAGTCGATTCCTACGATGCGCCCTATTGGAAACAGCGGGGACGCCCCCGTTTCTTTCGTTACGTGAAAACAGTTCCAAGTGGCAAGTTCTCCAGCGCGGTTGCAGACCGCGAGCCTGAAGCCGTGACGCGCCTAGAGAACCTGTCCTCCTAAGGGCCGCGCTTCTTGCCGGGCCAAAGAGCCTGCTCTCAGCCGTCGAAGGGACCTATACCCTTCGCCGCCGTCACCACCACGATCCTCGCAGGCGCTTCCGCCGCTGCCGTTCATGCGCTTTTTATGACAGGCAACTATTTGTCTTGATTTAGTTGCCATTGTGTCGTATCGTGAGCCTGTGCCCAACGTCATCGATGTCGTTGAGAAGCTCAAACGTCGCATGATTCGTGACGCCAGGCTCATCGAAGAATCCCGCCAAGAGCTAGAAGCCATCAGGGATGTAGCCGAAAGAGCGGTCGATCTCGAGATGGCGATTGATAACGCCAGCAACAGAATCCGGCGCACCATTTCAATGATCGGTAATAAACAGGCGAGAGCTGCTCTGGAAGAAACAAACATTGGCCCAGAATTCCTGCGTAGGGAGGTCAAAAGCGGCGAACGAACTTCGCTGTGGGCGTTCCTCCAGGAATACCTGCAAATCGTCAAGGAGGCGCGCGTGGGAGATATCGTCACCTTCCTGCAGGCCGTCGGCATTGATTATGCTAAACGGCAGACGATAGAAGCAGTGATTCGTAGGAAGCCTAAGGAATTCAAGATCTCCAAACGCAACGGTCAGAAGTTTGTGAGTCTGTACCCCAATTGGGAAGTGGCAGACACACCCCATCCTAAAGATTGGACGAGGAAGAAGTAGTTGCTTGGCGGATGTTACACCAGCTTCATAGGTTGGTAGCCTTTGAAAAAACGCGACGATGTGAATGATGTAATCCGAGAAGAGAGTAGCCGAGGCAGAAAACGCCCGATCGACACTGAGGCCATCAGGGCACAAACAGAGAGAAACGCCGCGGTGTTACAGAATTTCGGAGAGGCACCAAGGAAGAACTGTGCGCCCTCTTGAAAACGTGGGGTTACTCGAAGGAAGAAATCGAAGCCGCGCTTAAGGCCTACGACGCTGCACTTGAGCAGCAATCCTTTTAGTTTCGGCGTCGGCCCTCGCCCGCGACGCGGGAGTCATTTTAGCCGCGCGTTCGTTGATATCATTCGCGATGCGCTCCGCCAACTCTTCGAGTTGGTCTTCCTGCGGGCGCTTTAGTTTGGCTACGGCCATCGGAGATCCCTTCGTCTGGCGGTGATTCTACCACTACCTATATTGTCGCTTGCAGACTTGGATGATGCAAGACTGCCTTTGGTAACATTCACCTCGGAGGGACAAGTCACGGGCCATTGTGCGGCGTCGAGAAGCCACCTTCCTCGAATCCCCATGTTATAATCTTCTATTCCCAGTCGCTCACCGCGCGGAGGACCGTATCGACAAACGTTTTATCCGAACCAATGACCGCATCCGTGCCCGCGAAATTCGCGTGATCGGAGATGAAGGCGAACAGATTGGCGTCATGCCTCCCTTCGAAGCGCTCAAGTTGGCCCGCAGCAAGAACCTGGATCTGGTCGAGATTTCGCCCACCGCGCAGCCTCCTGTATGCCGCATCATGGACTACGGGAAATACCTGTACCAGCAGGAAAAGAAGGAGCGCGAGGCCAAGAAGCACCAGAAAACGATCACCGTAAAAGAGGTCAAGTTCCGCATCAATGTGGACGACCACGATTACGAGACCAAAAAGAATCACGTGCTCCGCTTCCTGGACGGTGGCGACAAAGTAAAGGCAACCATCTTCTTCCGCGGACGCGAAATGACCCGCACGGGGTTGGGGCGGCAGATTCTGGAGCGGCTGATTAAGGACGTGGAAGCGCAGAGCATTGTGGAGTTCCGGCCGCGGCAGGAAGGCAACACGCTGCACGCCATCCTGGCGCCCAAGAAGACGGCGGTCGAGCGCGAGAAGGAACGGGAACGGGAAGCCAAGCAGAAGGCGAAGGCGGAGAAGAAGCTGGCGCAGGAAAAAGAAAAACTTTCCGAAAAGCCGGCAACAGCGGGCGAGACGCCTCCGGATGCAGCGTCGGCGGCGGGAGCCGAGTCTCCGAATCCGGTATCGTAGGTTTAGCCGCGTCCTGATTGATCTGCAAACAGGACGGACGTCGGGCTCGCCGTCGATTCCAGAGCGAATCAGAAGAGGTTGAATATTCAGAACTGACGGCTGACGGCTGAAAGCTGACGGCTGATCTCGAGGAACTATGCCGAAATTGAAAACCCACAAAGGCGCGGCCAAGCGCTTCAAGAAAACCGCCACCGGCAAGGTGAAACGGGGACATTCGGGGCTGCGTCACATGCTGACCTCCAAGGCCCACAAACGTAAACGCAAGTTGGGCACGGCCACGCTAGTAAGCGATGGCGATCTCCGCAAAGTGAAGCGGATGATTCCGTATCAATAAAGCAGGGATTAGGGGCCAGGGGGTAGGATCAGAGCCCTATTCCCTAAACCCTAGCCCCTGCTTCAGGCGCGTGAAGAGGCCAGAGATCGCCGCACGGCGAATCGTCCTTACCTCCAGCCGCCGCTAAATAGAAAGCAAAAAGGAGAAAACCATGCCACGTGTAAAACGCGGAACCAAACGCCGCGCCAAGCGCAAGAAAATACTCGACCGCGCCAGCGGATACTTCCTCACCAAATCAAAGCTGTACCGCTCCGCGAAAGAAGCGGTAGAGCGCGGCCTCAAGTTCGCGTACTCCGGGCGGAAGCAGCGGAAGAGGCAGTACCGGTCGCTTTGGATTGTGCGGATTGGGGCGGCATCCAAGCTGAATGGGTTGAGCTATAACCAGTTCATCCACGGATTGAAAAAAGCCGGAGTGGAACTGGACCGCAAGATTCTGGCGGATCTGGCGGTGAAGGATGCGCCTGCATTTAAGAACTTGGTCGAGCAGGCCAAGGGCGCGCTGGCTTAAACCAGCTATCAGCTATCAGCTTTGAGTTCTAAGTAGTTGTCATTCCGAGCCGCTCGCAGCCGCGCAACGCGCGGAGAGAGCGAGCGAGGAACCTGCTTTTCTGCTCGTGGCGAGAGAACAGCAGATTCCTCACCGCTAACGCGGTTCGGAATGACAAATCCTGAAGGTTCCCGGGACATGTCGTACACGGTTTCCAAATTGACGGGCTATTCGGCGGCAGCGCTGGAGCAGGCTAGCGCCCACTTGGTTTCTGCGCTCAAGAGCGAGTCCGCAGGTGTGGGAAGCCCGGATGAGTGGAAGGTTTTTCGTGACCGTTGGATGGCCCGGAAGAACGGGATACTGACTCAACTTAACGACCTTTGGCTAAAAGCTGCGCCCAAGGCAGCGAAACGCGAGGTCGGCCAGCACGTCAACGAACTAAAGAATCGTGTGGAACAGGAAGTGGAAGCGCTACGAAGGTGGTGGGAGACTGGGCAAACAATCCAAGTCGTACACTTAGGTAGTGACGTTCCGGCAGAAGCGCTAGAGAGATACGCACGGGAAAAGCTAGGCCCCGTTGACATTTCGCTTCCCGGCGTCCGCCGTCCCATCGGAGCGGAGCATCCCATCATCAAGACAACGAACGAGATGGTCCGCGTCTTTCAAAAGCTTGGCTACTCTGTTGCCGACGGGCCTGTGGTCGAGACCGATTATTACAACTTTGAGGCTTTGAATTTTCCACCGAACCATCCAGCGCGGGATACGCAGGATACTTTGTTCATCGCGGGGCAGCAGGGGAAGCCGCAGCGAGAGCGGTTATTGCTGCGGACGCATACCTCTCCGGTGCAGATTCGGACGATGGAGCAGATGCGGCCGCCCATCCGCATCGTGATTCCCGGGACCGTGCATCGCAATGATCCTCCGGATGCGAGCCACTCGCCGATGTTTCATCAGATTGAAGGGCTGGCGGTCGACACCAACATTACGTTCGGCGATTTGAAGGGGACGCTCGATCATGCCATGAAGGAATTTTTTGGATCGAGTGTGAAGACGAGCTTTCGTCCGTCGTTTTTTCCGTTCACCGAGCCGAGCGCGGAGATGTTCGTTTCGTGCTTCATTTGTGGCGGGAGTGGGAAGCGCGGGCCGGACGATGTGCCGTGCCGTCCATGCAAGCAGACGGGATGGATCGAGATTTTGGGATGCGGCATGGTGGATCCCAACGTGTTTGAGTTTGTGAAGGACAACGGGTATGACCCGAAGAAAGTTTCGGGATTTGCTTTTGGCATGGGTGCGGACCGGATCGCTTTGCTGAAGTACGGGGTGGATGATTTGCAGTTGTTCTTTCAGGGGGATGTGCGGTTCTTGCGGCAGTGGGCGTGAGGTCGTCGTTGGTCGTTCGTCGTTGGTCGTTAGCCAAGAACTGCGAGTTCATGGTGAGAACTCCCTGATGCGCCGGTTTTGGCGGCGAGTTGCATGGGGTCCTTCGGCGCAAAGAGCGCGCCTCAGGATGACAGAGCTGTTTTAGAAGGTGCGACGGTCGTTTAGCTCGCGGGGACGCGGGCGAGGACGCCCGCGTTACACAATGAAACTTTCTCCACAATGGGTGCGGGAGTTCGTTGCGCTGGCGGTCGACGACCGGCGGCTGGCTGAGGATTTGACTGGCGTCGGGATTGCCGTCGAGGGGATCAGCGGGTCGGGTGCGGACTGCGTTTTTGAGATGGAGATTGGGACGAATCGTCCGGATGCGATGAATCACTATGGAGTCGCGCGGGAGGCGGCGGCGATTTATGACCTGCAGTTGAAGCAGCTCTCAGCTCTCAGCTCTCAGCCATCAGCCCGGACCAGCAAGGGCGCGCCGTTCTCCATCACCGTCGAGGAACCTCAGCTTTGTCCCCGCTTCTCTGCGCGGGTTATTCGTGGAACTAAGGTACAACCATCGCCGGCGAGAATTGCCCGGCGATTGCGGTTGCTCGATCAGCGGCCCATCAGCAACGCCGTCGATGCCACAAACTATGTTCTCTGGGAAATGGGCAAGCCTACGCATGTCTTCGACATGGACTTGCTGGAAGGCGGTAAGCTCATTATCCGTAAAGCGAAAAAGGGCGAGAAGCTGAAGACGCTGGATGGCGTGGAGCGCACGCTCACGCCCGAAGATCTGGTGGTTGCCGACGGCAAGAAACCCGTCGGCCTCGCCGGAGTGATGGGCGGGTTCGACACCATGATCACCGATAAAACGACGAATGTCTTAATCGAGTCGGCGTGGTGGGATCCGGTTACGGTGCGCAAGATGTCGCGGCGGCATGGGCTGCACACCGACGCTTCACACCGCTTCGAGCGTGGAGCGGATTTTGAGTCGACGGTTTTGTCGTGCGATCTGGTGGCGGCGCTGATTCTGGAATCGGGCGGCGGAGAACTGGTTGGCGATGCCATCGATGTGGTCTCGAAAAAAATGGATCAGGCGCCGGTTGTGCTGCGGCTTTCCGAGGTGCAGCGCATTCTGGGGGGGAATCTGAGTACGGGACAGATTTTCCGCATCCTGAAGAAGCTCGGTTTCACGCTAATCCCTGAAGGGCAGGGCACCGCGGAGTTTCGGGTACAGATTCCGAGCTGGCGGCTGGATGTGGAGCGCGAGATCGATGTGATCGAAGAAATCGCTCGGCTGCATGGCTATGACAAGTTCGAAAACACTTTGCCGCCTTACAGTGGCGCGGTGGTGGAGTTGCCGAATGCAGCCATGGACGCGACTTTGCGGGCGCGGGCTCTGGCGCTGGGGTACAACGAGGCAGTTTCGCTGACGTTTATTTCACATGCCGACGCGGAAAGGTTTTCTTCCGCTTCGGTGCTGGAGCTGGAGAATCCGCTGAGCGAGGAAGCGAGCGTAATGCGGACGTCGATGGCGCCGGGGATGCTCGAAATGCTGGCGTGGAATCTTAACCGCGATGTGGAAAACGTACGGCTGTTCGAGATGGGCCGGGTTTACGAAATGCGGGGAGGAGAGCGGGTTGAACCGACGCGCGCGTGCCTGGGGGCGACGCTGGCGGCCGTGAGAGATTCTTTGCCGGCGGGTGGAGCGCTGGACGTGAGCAAAGGCGAGCAGGCTGCGGCGGCGGAGGCATTTCGCGGCTTCAAGGGTGACATTGAGAATTTGCTGGCGGCGTTTGCTTGTCGTGACCTCAGTTTCGACCGTGAAACGGCGGAGTATTTTCATCCCGGACGATCGGCGCGGGCGTTGATGGATGGAGCTGTGGTGGCTCAGTTTGGGCAGCTTGCGGAAAACATGAAAGTGGAGCGTAAATTGCGGCAGGACGTTTTCCTGGCGGAGATTGATCTGGAGCGGTTGCATCAGCTGGGGCTGCGGACAGTGCGGTTCGCGGCGCCGGCGAAATATCCGGCGGTGGAGCGGGATTTCTCGTGTGTCTTTGGGGATGGCGTGGAATTTGAGGCAATGCGGCGCGCCGTGTTAGGGCTGGGCATTCCTGAGCTGCGCGAATTCACGCCCGTCGAGATATTTCGTGGAGGCGCGATTGGGGCGGGGAAGTATTCGATACTGCTGCGTGCGAAGCTGCAATCGGATGAGGGGACGCTGCGCGACGAGCAGATTGCGGCGTGGTCTTCGCAGATGGTCGCCGCGCTGCAGGGGTTGGGGGGAGTGCAGCGGGCGTAGCTGCTTTTTGATTGATGATTTTTGATTGTTGATTGAAGCACTTTTGCTCCTGATCAATCAGCAAGCAGAAATCAGCAATCAACAATTCTTCTTGTGCTAATCTGCCAGCCATGGCGGATGTAATTCCTTCTCTATCCAATCAAACCAAGAATTTTCTTAGCGACAAGGTTTCGCAGTTCACCGAGTCGGTGATTCGGGAGATGACCCGGCAGGCGGCTCTTCATGGGGCGGTGAATCTGGCGCAGGGGTTTCCAGATTTTGCGGCCCCGGCGGAGATCAAGCAGGCGGCGCGGGCCGCGATTGATGCCGACGTGAATCAGTATGCGATCACCTGGGGCGCGAAGAATTTGCGCAACGCGATTGCGCGGCAGATGGGCGTGTGGCAGGGGATTGCGGTCGATCCGGAGAAAGAGATTACGGTTTGTTGCGGATCGACAGAGGCGATGATCTCGACTTTGCTCGCGGTTTGCAATGCCGGTGACGAGGTGGTGATCTTCGAACCGTTTTACGAAAACTACGATCCGGACTCGGTGCTGAGCGGGGCGCGGCCGCGGTTTGTGAAACTTCGTCCTCCGGCGGGCGACGGTGGCGAGTGGACTTTCGATCAGAAAGAATTGCGGGCGGTGTTCCATAAGACCACGAAGGCCATCATCCTAAACACACCCAACAACCCCACCGGAAAGGTTTTCAGGCGCGTGGAGCTGGAATTCATTCGCGATCTGTGCGTCGAATTCGATGTGCTCGCGATTACGGACGAGATTTACGAACATATTTTGTATGACGGGACCGAGCACATTTCGATGGCGTCGCTCGACGGAATGCGGGAGCGGACGGTTACGATCAACGGAATGTCGAAGACATACAGTGTGACGGGATGGCGCGTGGGATGGGCGGTTGCGCCGGAGAAGATTACGAACGCGATCCGGAAGGTGCACGATTTCTTGACGGTGGGAGCGCCGGCGCCGCTGCAGGAGGCGGGCGCGGCGGCGTTGAGTTTGCCGGCCGAATATTACGCGAAGCTGGCGGAGGGATACAGGGTGCGGCGGGACCGCCTGATTCCGGCGCTGGAGGCGGCGGGGTTCAAGTGTTTTCGTCCGCAGGGTGCTTATTACGTGATGACGGATATTTCTGCGTTTGGGATTGCCGATGACGTGACCTTCGTAAAGTATCTGGTGAAGGACATTGGAGTGGCGGCGGTGCCGGGGTCGAGTTTCTATCGCGATGCGCGGGATGGGGCGCGGCAGGTGCGGTTTGCGTTCTGCAAGAAGGTGGAGACGCTGGATGCGGCGGCGGAGAAGTTGGGGAAGCTGCGCGGACGGGAGTAGCCACCGTTCATCGCTTCGCTCGGAGACAGCCGAGGCGGCTGTCTCCACATGAGTTGCGCTTCCTGCACGAGTTGCGAAGAGCGCAGGCACCAAAGGGCCATGGCTTGATCCACAGGAAGGTGGAGTATACTTTCGGAAAGTTTGAAATCTCTTCAGGGAAAGTGCAATCATGGCGTTGAATGCGGTGGAACAGGTGACGGAGCAGGTTCCGGCGGACGAGTTTGAAGCGCTGGAACAGAAAATTTACCGCACGATCGAGATGTACAAGGCGGCGAGGCAGGCGCAGGCCGTGGCGGAGCGCGATGCGCAGCGCGTGCGTCAGCAACTGGAAGAGCGCGAGGAGCAGTTAGTGGCCCTGCGGCGGGAAGGCGTGCAGTTGCGGAAGGAGCGGGAAGAGATTCGCGGGCGGGTGGAGAAGATGCTGGAGCGGATTGAGTCGATTGCCGAGGAGCGGGCGAGTTAGGGGCGGGCTTTCAGGCCTCGCGATGTGCTCGCGTGCTGGATGAATAGTGAGCGTAGAGGAGATGGACGCTGAAAGCGGGTTCCTCGCTTCGCTCCGAATGACACGGCTGTTGTTGATAAAGGCTAACGCTTATGGCTACAGCTACCAAGGATTCGGCATTGAAGGACGCGCAGAACGGCAGCGTGCGAGTGGAAATTTTCGATCAGGCTTACAACCTGCGGGGATCGGATCCGGAATACATTCTGAAGCTGGCGGAGTATGTGGACGCGAAGATGCGGGCGGTGGCCGAGGCTACGAATACGATCGATACGGTGCGCCTGGCGGTGCTGGCGGCGCTGAATATTGCGGATGAGTATCATTTATTGAAGCGGAAACAAGAGAGCGGGGCAACCGATTACCAGAAGCGGGCGCATCTATTAGCAGATGCACTGGATGAAGTGCTGGGCGAGAACCGCAAGGCAGGATAGCCCCTTCGGCTCCGCTCAGGGCAGGCTGGGGCGGGCTGGGGTACATCTTCTAGGAGTGTTGGCGCTGCTGCTCGGCGGCGCGGCATCCGTTTTATCTCAGGAAACAACCTTCCATAGCCAAACAAATGTGGTGGTGATTCCCGCGCTGGTGAAAAGCGCGAAGGGCGAAGTTGTGTATGGCCTGGGAGCGAAGGATTTCTTGGTCGAGGACGATGGCGTCGAGCAAGCAGTTCGACTGGATGAAGCGGCGGAGGGATCGGCGGTGTCAGTGGTGGTGGCGATCCAGCGCGGGCGGCGGGCGAATTACGAGTTCCCGCGGATTCGCGGGTTGAGCGCCATGCTCGATCCCCTGATGGCGGAAGGACGAGGCCGGGTGGCGATAGTGGAGTTCGACAGCCAGGTGCAACTGGTTCAGGATTTCACCAGCAGTTCCGACAAGACTGCGCAAACTCTGAAGGAATTGCAGTTTGGCGATGAGGGTGCGGCGATCGTGGATGCGGTGGATTTTTCGGTGAAGCTGCTGGAGAAGGCTCCGAAGGAGCGCCCACGGGTGCTGCTGCTGATCAGCGAGACGCGCGACCACGGCAGCCAGGCCAAAGTTGAAGACGTGGTGGCCGAGATTGGGCAGAGCAGCACGGTGGTGTACGCGCTGGCGTTTTCGCCGACGCGGTCCAACATTTTGGATACGATGCAGGGGAATAATCTCGATGAGATACATCCAACAGTGGACTTTCTGGCGTTGGCCTACCTGGCGGTGCAGGCGATGCGGAAGAATACGCCGCAGACCGTTGCCTCCATGACCGGCGGCGAATACGAATTGTTTACCACCAGGAAGCATTTTGAGGCGCGGATGATTGATTTCACCAATCATGTGCACGGCCGGTATCTGCTGAGCATTGAGCCGAAGAGTCCGCATGCGGGGTTGCACCGGATTCGAGTGCGGTTGCGGGATCCCGGAGATCGGATGGTGCTGGCGCGGAGCAGATATTGGGCGGTGGACGCGGGGAAGTAGAGATACATTTTGGGAACGCCAGGCGGAGGATGAGGAGGCGCCAGATGCCTCGTTGCGCTCCGTGGATCCTTCGGCTTCGCTCAGGGCAGGCTCGCGGGGCGGCCTTCTCCGCACGAGCCTTCAGGGCCGTGGGCGGAATTGCAAGTGGGGAATCCAGTTCCGCGGTTACTTTGGATGCAAGTGATCTGCCAACTATTTGCGGTTGGGCTATTGCTAATTCATAGGGAGTTCTCCTAGCATCCAGAGTGAAAGCCGGCCTGCGGGGTTGGTGATGACGGTAACCGATTTTTGAACCAATGCTGAATGAACGGGGACTCGACTCGAACTAGGATCCGGTGTGCGACGCTCCGTCATGCGGAGATGCCTAAAGGGTCTCGGCGGGTTCCCAACGTCTAGAGACGGGTTCATTCTCGGCCCGTCACACGGCACAGTGGGTCGGCTTGAATTTTTCTCGCTGGAACGGGTGCCCAGCCCTTCTATAATGGGCCTGCTCTTCGCAGGAGGGGCTTATGACGATTGATGAACGCCTGGATCGATTGACCGAACGGCATGAAGCCTTGACGCAATCGGTGGAACTGCTCTTGCGCGAAAGTCAGGAGCAGACCCGGCAGATTACCGAGCACTCCCGGCAGATTAATGAGCATACCCGGCAAGTCGGCGCATTGAGGGATGCCAGCGCTGCCCTTCTCAAGATCGCTCAGACTCACGAAAACCGCATCTCTGGGCTTGAAGGCCAGCAGTAAGGTTCGACGATCGCCTCGCCGGGCAGCAGCGCAGCAGTGCCCGCCCCACACCAACAATCCTGCTAAACTGGGTGAGCAAATCCCAGTTTCCCGCATCTAACTTAACTGTGTATCCACAATTAATTCATTTCGGGCGATTTTTCCTTCCGACTTATGGCTTCCTGGTTTCCATGGGGGTGTTGATCGGCCTATGGATCAGCGTGCGCAATTCCGAGCGGCTGGGCATTGACGGCGAGAAGGCCTGGAACCTGGGGATTCTGGTGGTGCTGTGCGGCATTGTGGGCGCGAAGGTGCTCTACATCATCAATGATTGGAGCGTGTATTCGGCCCATCCCAAAGACATTTTCAGCATCGAGACCCTGCAGGCTGGCGGAGTTTTTTCCGGCGGCCTGATTGCGGCGCTGCTGGCGGCCGTATGGTATGTGCGCAAGCATCACATGCCCGCGCTTGGCACCTGCGACGCGTTTATGCCGGGGCTGGCGCTGGGACATGCGATTGGACGGATTGGCTGCTTTGCGGCCGGATGCTGCTACGGCAAGCCGACGCATCATTTTTGGGGTGTGGTGTTTCATAATCCGCTGGCGAATCAGATCACCGGCACTCCGCTGGGCGTGCCGCTGGAGCCTACGCAGTTGTTCGAGTCGGCGGTGGAGCTGGCGAATTTCTTCTTCCTGATGTGGCTGCTGAAGCGCAGGAAGTTCGAGGGTCAGGTGTTTGGCGCGTTCATGATGATTTATGGAGTGGCGCGGTTCTTTCTGGAATTCATCCGAGACGATCCGGGGCGCGGCTCGGTGTTTGGCGGGGCGATGTCGGGGACGCAGTTGATCGCGATTGGACTGGTAATCGGCGGCGGGGTGATCTGGTGGCTGCGGCCGGGGGCGAAGAATGTGACGGCGCAGCCGGTTGGCGCAACGAGATAGATCTCGCGCCCGGGTAGGAGGTTCGCCATGGGTTTCCCCAGAGTTAGAATGCTTGCAGGAGGTCTGTTCTTTAGCCTCGCCGCGTGCGCGCCCGCGCATGCCATGTGTCCGGTCGACGTAGTCGTCGTGAAAGGACACATTGACCACGCTCCCAGCAATGCAAGAGTTCGCGTACAGCTGGTTTATCCGCGCAATCTCGGAGGCGATTCCGTCGAAGCAATCTTGGCGGATTCCGACTTCAATCTCCCTGCTGAATTCATTACTCAAAGCCGCAGACCCTTGCTGGTGGGGGAGTTTCGAGAGAAGTGCGACCGCAGGCCGGAAGCCGTGATCGTAACTTTGATGGGAGGCGATCCGCCGCAAGAGTACGACCACGTTTCTTTGGAGCTGCCTGGGGATTTCAAGAAGAAAGATTCGAATACCTACGTCTTAAAGTCCGAGATTGTGCTGAAGGGTCCAAAATGAGCAGACCACAGCGTCCTCATGTTTCGTATTCCGCGGTTGAGTCCAGTTCGGCTGTATCCTTCCGTTGACGCGTGCACGAGCCCTTCCCCATCACGATTTCAGTTGTGTTGGAAAACGCAGGCAAGCGCCTGGATCAGTTTCTCGCTGCGCGCATAGACTCCATCAGCCGCGCCCGGGTGCAGGAGATGATCGCCGAAGGCCTTGTGCTGGTAGACGGTGCTCCGGCCAAGGCTTCGCTGAAGCTGCGCGGCGGAGAGCACATCAGCGTGCTGGGCGAGGCGCAGCGGGCTCCGCTCAAAGCTGTGGCGGAGGAGATTCCGCTCGACATTGTTTACGAGGACGACGATCTTGCGGTGATCAACAAGCCTGCGGGAATGATGGTTCATGCCGGCGCGGGAGCCACCGACGATGCGCGCAATCGCGGCACCCTGGTGAATGCCCTGCTGCATCACATGGCGAGCCTTTCCAACGTAAGCGGCGATCTGCGTCCAGGCATCGTCCATCGTCTGGACAAAGAAACCAGCGGGCTCATCCTGGTGGCGAAAAACGACGAGGCGCATCGCAAGCTGAGCGCGCAGTTTGCGGCGCGGGAGGTGAAGAAGAAATATGTGGCGCTGGTGCATGGTTGGGTGAAAAAGGATTCGGGGACGCTGGCGCAGAGCATTGGCCGCCATCCGGTGCGACGCATGCGAATGGCTACGCGCCTCGAAGGCGGGCGGGCGGCGGTTACGCATTATCGCGTGGTGCGGCGGCTGGATACGAAGTTTGGGAAGTTCACCCTGCTCGATGTGAAGATCGATACCGGGCGCACGCACCAGATTCGGGTGCATGTGGCGGCGCTGGGGCATCCGGTGGTGGGGGATACGATGTATGGGGCTCCGGCGCAGGCACGGGGGAAATCGGCGGTGATTGTTTTGAAGAGGAATTTTCTGCATGCGGCGGAACTGGAGTTTGTGCATCCGCGGACCGGGGAGACTCTCTCCCTGAAGAGTGAGTTGCCGGAAGAATTGCGGGAGTTCTTGCGGAAAGTGGACTAGTAGGGATCTGGGCACAGCTGAAAGGTGAAAGGCTCTTAACACAGGGACACGGGGGTTCACGGGGTAAATCCCTTCGGATCGCTGAGGATGCGGTTTGGTCCGTAGGTTGTGGATATAATGAACAGTTAAATGACGGATCTTCTCACGAAGCACATTTTCACGAACAATCGCGCGGCGCTGTGGGCGGCGATCGTGCTGCTGGTGGTGGGAGCCCGGGTGCTCGGGTCGGCGCAGGCTGTCACGCCGCCACCGCCACAGAGTTCTGGAGATCAGAAATCCGCAGAGCAGAAATCCGGCGACCAGGGCGCCGATAATGGAGATATCCCTCGCATCAAGGTGGGCACCAACGAGGTGAATGTGGTGTTCACGGTGACCGACAAGCATGGCAAGCGGGTGACGGATCTGAAGCAGGCCGACTTCCGCTTTGTGGATGACAACAAGCCGGCGGCGGAGATTCGCAGCTTTCACGCGGAAACCAATTTGCCACTGCAGGTGGGGCTGCTGATCGATGCCAGCAACTCGGTGCGCGACCGCTTCAAGTTCGAGCAGGAGTCGGCGATTGAGTTTTTGAATCAGACGGTGCGGCGGGGCTATGACCAGGCCATGGTGGTAGGGTTCGACGTGACGCCGGAAGTGACGCAGGATTTCACCGACGACTCGGAAAAGCTGGACAAGGGAGTGCGCGAACTGCGGCCGGGAGGCGGCACGGCGCTGTACGATGCGCTCTACTATGCGTGCCGCGACAAGCTGCTGAAGCAACCGAAGACCGGGCCGACGCGGCGGGCGATTATCCTGCTGAGCGATGGCGACGATAATTTGAGCCACGTGACCCGCGAGGAAGCGATTGAGATGGCGCAGCGGGCGGAAGCGATTGTGTATACCATCAGTACGAACGTGAGCGGCACCAAGGGAGCGGGCGATAAGGTTTTGGAACGGATTGCGGATGCTACCGGAGGGCGGCCGTTTTTCCCCTTCCAGCTGCGCGATGTGGCCAACGCGTTTGCCGAGATTCAGGATGAATTGCGCAGCCAGTACGCCGTGTCGTACAAGCCGGCGGACTTCAAGGCGGACGGGCATTTTCGTACGATTGAGATTGTGGCCAGTGACCGCAAAAATTTCCGGGTAAGGGCGCGGCGGGGGTATTACGCGCCAGTGCAGTAGAGCTTTCGGCTTTCAGGCTTCGGGCTTCGGCTTTTCGCCGTTGAGTTCATCAGCACGTTCCTTTTTCTCACGAGCACTTTGAATGCCGGGATATTCGGGGACACCACTTCCGAAAAAATTGGGGATTAAGTCTGGGTTTCGCGTATGGCTGGCGAATGCTCCGATGGAGGTGCGCGCGGAATTGCGCGAGGCGATGGCGGAGTGCGAGGTAGTCCAGCAGGGGGACGCGCTGGATTTCGCGATGATGTTTACCAAGTCTCGCGCCGAGTTGGCCAGGGAATTCTCGCGGATCGCGAAGCGGCTGAACCCGCCCGGGACGTTGTGGGTGAGCTGGCCGAAGAAAAGTTCTGGCGTAGTTACCGACCTGGATGAGAATGTGGTGCGAAAGATCGGGCTCGATGCAGGATTGGTGGATGTGAAGGTGTGCGCGGTGACGGAGGTATGGTCGGGATTGAAGTTTGTACGGCGGGTGAAGGATCGGGTAGCCGGGGAGCCGGCGACGGCGCGGGGAAGAAAGTAAGGAGTCGGCATGGTGCGAGTGGGCCTGATTGGATTTGGACTGGCGGGGCAGGCGTTTCACGCTCCCGTGATCCGCGGCGTGCAAGGGATGGAACTGGCTTGCATTCTGGAGCGCAGAGGTACGGCGGCGCAAGAAAAATATCCTGAGGTGCGGGTAGCGCGCACGCTCGAGGAATTGCTAGCGGATAAAGAGATCCAGCTCTGCGTTATCGCCACGCCGAACGACTCGCACTTCGAACTCACGCGGGCTTGTCTGTTGGCGGGGCGCGATGTGGTGGTGGACAAGCCGTTTGCGCCGACGCTGAGAGAATCCGAAGAACTGGTGCGGCTGGCGGCGGAGCGCGGGCGTTTGATCACGGTGTACCAGGACCGGCGCTGGGATGGGGATTTTGCGACCGTAAAGAAACTCGTGCAGTCGGGCCGCTTGGGAACTGTGGTGGAGTATGAAGCGCGGTTCGACCGGTTTCGTTTGGAGGCGAAGGCGAATGCGTGGCGGGAGCGCGCTGATCAGCCCGGAGCCGGCGTGCTGTTTGATCTCGGTCCGCACGTGATCGATCAGGCGCTGGTGTTGTTTGGGGAGCCGCGGGCGATTACGGCGTCGGCGTTTTGCCAGCGGGAAACGTCGCGGGTGGATGATGCGTTCGATGTTTGCCTGGAGTATCCAAATTCTGGAACCGGGCTGCGCGCGATGGCGCGGGCGCGGATCATCGCTTACGCTCCGGGCCCGCATTTTCTGATTCATGGGACGAAGGGATCGTTCGTGAAGTATGGAATGGACCCGCAGGAAGAGCGCTTGCGAGCGGGGAATTTTCCGCAGGGAACGGATTGGGGCGCGGATTGGGGAGTAGAAGACGAACAGTGGCGGGGCACGCTGAGCCCGGTGGGCGAGCCGAGCGTGAAGGTAAAAACAGAGCGCGGCGATTATCGCGGATTTTACGCGAATGTGCGGGATGCGATTGAGAAGAAGGCGGCGCTGGAAGTTACGCCGAAGCAGGCGCTGCGGACCATGCGGGCAGTGATGCTAGCCCACAAGAGCAGCCGGGAGCGGCGGACGGTGGAGTGGAGCGAAGCGGCGGAGTGATCGGTGGGCAAGTGTTTCGCCGGGCAAGCGCCGCCAGCACTGTGCGCACGACTGCGCAAGGATGATCTTGTCGAAAGGATTATCCGATCGCGCGGTAATCTTCGCCGCCCGCGTCTCACACCAGTCCTCTCGCGGCACCTCGTGTAGTTCTCCCCTCCCGAGTTCGACCCGCCCCCGGTGACCCAGGTCACAGACCTTTTCCCGCCCCTCAGCTACAAAGTGAAATAGCCCCACGCTCCCACAACGGGTTCCGGACTACCGACACTTTTCTCGGAGGCCCGCATGTCCCACGCGATTCCGGCCCCTGTGTTCAGCTACGACAGCGAAGGCCGCTGGCATTCCCTCTACCGGACCGCCGCCATCGCCGCGCTGATCACCGTTGCCCTATTTCTCTTTCAGATCGCCGCTTTCTTCGCCTGGCCGCCACCTTCCACCGTGGCTGGCCATTTCGCTCTGCTGCAATCGCGGCCCTTCGTTGGTCTGGTCTGTCTCGATTTCCTGATCATCGCGGATGAGGTTCTTGCGATCCCATTGTTGCTTGCGTTGTACCTTAGCCTGCGCCGCGTTCACCAATCGCTGATGCTCATCTCCACCGCCCTTTCTGCGGCATCCACCGTTTGTTTCCTCATGGCGACACCCGCGCTGAACATGCTGTACCTCAGCCAGAAGTACGCCGCGGCCACGGCCGGCACGGAACGGGAAGGGCTTCTCGCCGCCGGGCAAGCTGTGCTTTCGTCCTGGATGGGAACTCCCTTTCAGGTGGGCAACGTTGTCGGATCGATCGCCATGATGCTGATCGGGTGGGTGATGATGCGCAGCCACATCTTCAGTCGGGCTGCAGGGTATGTCGGAATCGTCGCGGGCTTAGTTGGTCTGGGGATGTACGTGCCCAAGGTCGGCGTCTTCATCTCGATCCTCTCGGTGGTCGGCATGCAGGTTTGGTACGTAATGATCGCCCTGACGCTGTTGCGTCTCTGCAAGCGCACGCCGCCGGCAGTTCGACCGGGAGAGAGAGAAAGTGAAATGGCCGCCGATTGAGTCCGCAGCCGTGGATGCGAAGGAGAAATTATGAATTGGGTACTCGTCATTGTTCTGGTCGCATTCTTTGGAATCCTGCTCAAATGGATGGGCAGAACGTTGCACGTCTTTGCCGGGACTCCGCTGCTTCGTATCTGTGGCGCCACGCTGTTGGTCGCCAGTGTGTTTGTAGCGTTGACGGCCATCATCGGCGGTATCGCGGTGGCGGCGGGAGCCGATAAGTTTCCCGCCGACTGGCTGGTCGGAACGCCGTTCAGCAGCTACTTGATTCCCGGGTTGATCCTGACTGTAGTGGTGGGCGGTAGTGCAGCGGTCGCCGCGGTTGCCACGCTGCGCGGGCCGGACGCTGGCACGCTGACTTCGCTGCTGGCGGGCGCGATCCTGCTGGGCTGGCTCGCAGGCGAGCGCCTGATCCTGCGGCCAGCCGCATTCCCTCCAGGATTTTCATGGCTTGAGGGCATCTACATCGCCCTCGGGTTGATGATGGTACTTCCGGCGCTGACGGTCCGGTGGGCCGAGCGCAGGCGCCGGTTCCCGGCTAGATACCTTTAGGGACGATTTGATTGGTCGAATTCACATATCGCTCGAGCCGCGACCCGCATCCCGCGACCCAGGTCACGGATCATACCTCAACTTTCAATTCCAATTGGCAAGTGCAACACGGAGGCGGAGTCTGTGACCCTCCCCCGTTTCGTCCTTCGAAACATTCTGCGCAACAAGCGGCGTAGCCTGCTCACCGCCATCAGTCTGTCCTTCTCGTTCCTATTGCTGATTTTCATGATCACAATCTGGCACAGCTTGTTTGTGGACCCGTGGACTGCGAATGCGGGATTGCGCCTTATCTGCCGCCACCGGATTTCGCTGTTTCTTTCCATGCCGAGCTATTACCAGGAAAAGATCCGGTCGGTGCCGGGCGTGGTCAACGTCGCTTCCATGAACGCCTTCGACGGCGCCTACAAAACCGCCGAGGGAAAGGACAACTTCGCACAATTTGGTACCGATCCCAGTACATTTCTGGATGTGTACCAGGACCTGGATCTGCCCGAAGTCCAAGCCGCAGCCTGGAAGCAGGATCGGGCCGGAGCAATTGCCAGCGTCGACCTGGCGCGCAATCTTGGCTGGAAGATCGGGGACCGCATTAACCTGGAAGGTGTTCGGCAGCCCGTCAACATCGAATTGACCTTACGTGGAATTTACCGTTCGTCCATGCCCAGCGGGCCTCTGTTCTTCAACTGGGATTGCGTGGAACAGAAGCTGCATCGTGGGCAGACCCAAGTTTTCCTGATCCGCGCCGACTCCGCGCAGCACGTTGGGGCGATCGCGAAAGCGGTCGACACCCTGTTTCGCAACGCGCCTGTATCCACTCGCACCGAGGCAGAAAAAGCTTTCAACATCGCCATAATCACGGCGATCGGCAACGTGAAGGTGTTCATCCTGAGCATCTGTGCGGCCGTGCTCTTTGCCATGGTTCTGACCTCGGCCAATGCGATCGCCATGTCCATCCGCGAGCGCACCCGCGAGGTAGCTGTGCTGCGGTCTTTAGGATTTACGCCTCGCACACTCTCATCGCTACTGGTGGGGGAATCGGTTGGCCTCTGTGTAGTGGGATGGCTGCTCGCCTCAATCTCGGCCTTCGCCATGGTTTATGGGGTTGTGCATACCGCTGGCGGCGAAGGTTTTCAAGTGCTGTTGAAGCTTAATTTGCCGACTGTCCTGTCCTGCTTCTTGGTCGCGGTCGTGGTCGGCTGCCTCAGCGCCGTACTCCCCGCTTACCGGGTTTCGCACACTCCGATCGTGGAGGGTCTTCGGCACATCGGTTGACGGTTTAGATGTGTGGAACCTGCTGGATTTCACTCCAGAAGGCCGGGGCACAGACTGGTTTCCAGGTCTGACCTATCGCTGACTATGCCGCATCATCCAATGATGCCGATAGAAAGCGGTCGATTCCTGCTCGCACTGCCGCGATCAATTCAAGATCGGTCACGTTGGTGCCATCGCCGTGCCGGCAATCGACCCGGAACTGGCGCTGCAGTTCAGCCAGAACCGCCTCAGCCAGCGCTTCGCAATTGATGAGGGATTGGCAGTGCGCGCACTTCAGCCGGGCCAATGCCTCCTCCTGCTCCGGGTTCACGCGGCGTTCCGCCATGGCTAGGGCGCCTCACGGGCGGCGTTCATTTTCTTGCGCGTAAGGGAGGATGACACCGGTTTGTGCGGTTAGGATGTGATGGTGATCACGTCCTTCTGTGATCCACCTGGTGGATTCAGTTTGAGTTCGAGCTGAGCGCGGCGTTCTCCGCCTTTCAGGAAGGTTTCATCTGGGTGTGATATTCATCTTATTTACCTATGCGGTGTTGAACTGGCAAGACCCGCGCCCAGCTACTTCTTTTGAAGGCACCTGATTGAGATATCACTTCCTCTTAATGCTGTTCGCAGTGGCCGGGCTTTGGTCGCCCGCGGAACTCCTTGCCCAAGCTCTCGACCGGCCGGTCGGCGCCGCCGCCGCGAATGTTCCTGCAGATCAAGCTGCCGCCCAGTCGTATCGTGCCATCAGCGGAACTCTGCTCGACCCCTCAGGAGCGGCGATCGCCAAGGCGCGGGTCTCCCTTCTCGCCGCTGACGACAAGCCGCTCGCTGAAACAACCACTGACAACGCTGGCTCTTTCCGCTTCGATCACGTGGCACCGGGCAAATACTCGATCGCCTTTCAGGCTGAGGGTTTCCGCGAGACCCGGGTTAACGTAAGTCTGACCACGCGCCATCAGACTCCGATCCGCGTCACCATGCAGATCGCCGTCCTCAGCGAAACCGTCACCGTTGCCACGGGAGATTCCGTACCCCAGGTCAGCACCGAGAATTCCGCAAACCAGAATGCCAACACCATCGATCGCAACGCACTCGACCGCGTCCCCGTGTTCGACCAGGACTACATCACAACCATGTCGCGCTTTCTCGACGACAATGCCACCGGAACCAACGGCGTCACGCTGGTCGTGAACGGCATCGAGGCCAATGGGCCCGGCGTCACTCCCTCCGCTGTTCAGGAAGTGAAGATCAACAACAACCCTTACTCCGCGCGCTTTTCGCGCCCCGGCCGCGCCCGCCTGGAGATTGTCACCAAAGGCGGTACCCCTAACTATCATGGCTCGCTGAATTTTATGTTCCGTGACTCCGTCTTTGACGCGACCAATGCCTTCGCGCTCGTCAAGCCCCCCGAACGCCGGCAATACTACGAAGGCTCCATCACGGGGCCCATCGGCCACAGCAAACGCACCAGCTTCCTGCTGGCACTCGACGAAGACCTGCTGGACCAGCAGGCCGTAATCGACCCCACGGCCCTCGCCGCCGCCGTGTCGCTCGCCTTCGGCCCCATCGCGCAAACCGTTCCCAATCCCACCCATCATTTCTTCGGATCGGGACGCATCTTCCACGATTTTCCCAACGGCGATCAGTTCTGGATCGGCTACTCTTACGAACACCGCACGGTCGAGAATCAGAACGTCGGAGGCACCACCCTCCCCAGCGCCGGCACCGACACACATTTTCTCGAGCACGAAGTAAACGTCAGCTATCTGCACCAGTTCTCTCCGCACTGGCTGAACCAGTTGAGATTTCTGGTCGGCCACTATGACAATTCCGTCAGCAGCATCAGTGCGGACGCGCAACTCGCGGTCTCCGGACTGTTTACCGCCGGCGGCGCGCAAGCCGATTCCCGCCGCACCGAATATCACTTCGACGGCACCGACTTCGCCACCTATGCCAACGGCAGGCACCAGCTCAGCTTCGGCATCGATATCCCGGACATTAGCCGCCGCGGCCTGGACGATTTCACCAACCGCGCCGGCACTTACACCTTTGCCAGCAGCTCCGATTTCACCGCCGGCCTGCCGACCACATATCTAGTCCAAACCGGCCAGGGCCACGCTGCTTTTCTGGAAAAAGTTATTAGCGGATTTGTTGAGGACAACATCCGCCTGAAGCCGAATGTTTCTCTTTACCTCGGGGTCCGCTACTACTGGCAGAATTACTTTCACGACGATCCCGACAATTTCGCTCCGCGGCTCGGCTTCGCCTATGCTCCCACCCCCGGCAGCAAGACTGTCATCCGCGGCGGCGCCGGCGTTTTCTACGATCGCACCGGCCCCAGTCCCATCGGTGATCTGCTCCACTTCAACGGCGTGAACCTGCTGCGTTTCATCGTCGATCCACCCCTCGTGTCTTATCCCATCAGCCCCTCAGTCTTGGCGGAGGTTCCCATCAGCCTGGTCACGCTCGACTCTCACGCACGCATCCCCTACACCTTGCAGTACAGCATCGGAGCCGAGCGGCAAGTTACGGCCAAGAGCACTGCCAGCGCCGTCTATATCGGAACTCGCGGCATTGACTCTTTTCGCTCCATCGATGCCAACGCCCCCGTGCTCATCGGCGGAAACTACCTGCCTCCCAACCCAGCTCTCGGCCAAGTCCGCCAAATTCAGTCTGAGGGATACCTTAAGGGCAACGCGCTGGAACTCACCTTCCGGGGCAAGCCCAGCAGGTATTTCGCGGGACAAATTCAATACACGCTGAGCCGGACCTACAACAACACCAGCGGCATCACATTCTTTCCTGCCAACAGCTACGATCCTTCTGCCGATTGGGGACTCTCCGACAACGACCGCCGGCACAAGTTCGATCTGCTGGCTTCCAGCCAGCCCACGCGTTTTTTTACCTTCGGTGTTGCCCTCTCGCTTTACTCGGGCAAGCCCGTCAACATCACCACCGGCGCCGATGACAATCACGACGGCATCATCAACGATCGCCCCGCCGGTGTGGGGCGCAACACGATGCACGGCCCCGGCACGGTCGGCCTTGACCTCAACCTCGCCCACGACTTCCCGCTCTCGAAAAAGAAAAAAGAAGCGAAAGTTCTTTCCGTCTCACTGAATTCCTTCAACGTGCTTAACCACCCCAACTACCTTACATACATCGGGGCAATCTCTTCTCCTCTGTTCGGACAGCCGGTCGCCGAGCAGCCTCCGCGCCGCATGCAACTGGACATTCAGTTCAAGTTTTGAATTGGACGGAGCGGAAGCGAGCGAGCGGCACAACGCTGAGAAAGCAATCAAAGCGTGTTCAGAGCCAGTCCTGAGGTGTCGAAGGGTGCGCCAACAGCTATCGAGGCATCAATAGCGGGTTAGCTCGCCTTCTTTCTTTCCGGTGATGGTGACGAAACGAATCACTCCCTGAACGTCCTCAAAAACCAGGCCGGTACCGTTGCCGTTTACGACTGCCGCTACGAGATGACCGTACGACTTGGGGATTCCGCCCTGTGTCGGGGTTTGATCATAGCGGGCGAGTTCGCCTTCTTTCATGCCGGTCATGCTGACGAAGCGAATCACTCCCTCTTTGTCCTCGAAGACGAGGCCGGTGCCGATCTGGTCGGCAATCGCGGCGGCCACGCGTCCATAGGACTTGGGGACGCTGCCCTGAGTCGGTGCCGCCACTGGCTGATTCGGCGCTGAGGCGTACTGGGGCGAGGCTCCGGCGTAAGCCACCGTGGCGTTCCTGTTTCCCAGCAAGTAT
Source organism: uncultured Acidobacteriaceae bacterium (assembly GCA_963842095.1). GTDB lineage: Bacteria > Acidobacteriota > Terriglobia > Terriglobales > Acidobacteriaceae > Sulfotelmatobacter. The sequence goes on along the minus strand of CAWJEY010000013.1, from coordinate 394,721 downwards.
CCGGCACACGCCAGCAAGGCACCGCCTAAGACGAGCAGAATCCTGTTTCGCATCGGTTTGACCTTTCTTGATTGGCAGCAATTGCCTACTGGGGCAGGACCTGAATCTTGTGCATCATGCCGAGATCCTCGTGAAGAAGGATGTGGCAGTGAAACACAAACGTGCCGGCAATCGTGGGATCGCGGAAATCCATGCGCACCTTCACGCTGGGGTACGGACCTTTCCCTGACCAATAGGGAATCTCAATGCTGTCCCGCATATCCTGATCGGCGACGGTCTTGCCATTCACTTCCAGCACCGTAAAGTGAATCTGGTGGATGTGAAAGTCATGGGTTTCAAGCGCGCGGTTTTCAATGGTCCAGTCTTCGACGGCCCCCACGTTCGTAGTGATTGCCGGCTTCTCGTTGGCATCGAAAACCTTCTGCTTCTGCCCGTCGACCGTGATGTAGAACTGGATCGGCCCGTTGGTTCCACCAAATTCCTCGGAGAAGTAAAGCGTGCGCTGCGCCGTCGGCGTCGCATTTCTCAATCCGGCGAACATCAGATGATCCAGCGATGCAGGCGCAGCGGCCGGCACTGTCGGTTGCTTGGCGGCATCGCCGCTGAGATGGATCGTCGCCAGCGGTTGTTGGACGTCAGCATTGCCGGTCGGGCCGGTGTTGTAGTTCAAGCTCTCGAGGTAGGCGTTCACATCCGACGAAGTAGGCGCCTGCACGATAAACTCCGCCCGGCCCGCCGGAGGTATCAGGATCGTGTCTACGACGCGAGGCGCGGCCAGAGGATATCCGTCGAGCGCGATCAACGTAATTTTCTGTGGCACTCCGTTAAACCAGAGCTGCAATGGCATGAAATCCTGGATGGTGGCATTCGCGACCCGCCAGAACTGCTTCTCTCCCGGCTTCATATTGATGATGGGCGAAGGCCCCTGGACCTGGGCCGTGGTTTCGAAATTTATTGTGAGCTGGTAGGGCCCGGGCACCCAGGGAACCAGGTACTGCTGCCGGATAACGAAGACGCGCTCCGCCAGACCTGCAACTTCCGGACGATACTTTTCCATACCCTCGACAATCAGTGCCCCGGCGGCTCCGCCATTCACCTGAAACTCGGTAAAGCCGTGCACGTGGGGATGGTACCAATACAGGCCCGGCGGCTCGGTTGTGGGAATCTGCAGACTGAATTGAAACCCGGGCGTGCCGGGTTGGATCAACGTGGTGAGCACATCGTCCTGGTGGCAGACCGGCGGAACATTCAGCCCGTGGAAGTGCACGTTAGTCGAGCTAATCGTCGCGGTGCCGCCATCGCCGCAGGTTGCAGTGCCGGCCGGGGCAGACATGTCCATTGCGCTCATGCTCTGCGGGCCGGCGTCGGTGACGCCATCTGTGACGTGCAGCATCAGCCGGTCGCCAGGATTCAGCCGCAACGTGGGAGCTTCCGCCGCGCCGGTCGTAGTCTGGTACTTGTAGCAGTAGTGCGTGTAGCCATTGATGTCGACCGAGTGCCCCAAGGTCAGGTCGGCGTTGAGAACACCATTCTGCGAATAGAGGTTCAAGGCATCCTGAACCACGGTCGCGGGCTGAGGGCGCGGCGGACACTGTGCCACTAGAGGTATGAAGGAAAATCCGCAGATGATGATCGCAAGCAAGAATCTGGACACAGTGCGCATGTATCACTCCTGAATCTTCTCGAAAACCCAAACTCCACGACGTTCTATCGCGACTACGCTCTACTTCTAAAAAGACCGCGGGGGGAACGTTCCAATCGACAACAACGCCGTGCTGAACGGATCCGCGACCGGCGAATTCGACATTTCCGTCAGTGTGCAGGTTCCGCTACTCGAAGTCACGTTCAACATCGCGATGGCCGAGGTCCCGCCAAACTCGGCGATGTACAAAACATTTCCAGTCCCCGTAGTGGTCTCTGTTCCCATCGACGAAAGATAGGAAAAGTTGGAAACATAATTCCTGAGTCGCGCCGAGGTGCAACCGCGCGAAACTTTCCCCGTGCTGCTGTCAAAAAAAGCAGCGGTGATCCGATCCCCTTGATTGTTGCTGATGTAGAGCAGCGTTTCGTCGGGGCTGAGCATGATGTTGGTTGAGTTAGGCACGGAACCCAGGGTGTATTGAACCGTCGTAGTCAACTTGCCCGAGGAAATGTCGGAGACTTCGATCGAGGTCGACGTGGCGGTGTCCCCAAAGATGGCGTAGTGGCCATCCTGCGTGATATCGATGCCGTTCGGATAGCTGGCCCCCTGCGACCGGAGATAGCCGGTCGTGTTCTGTTTGTCGCCATTCGACACCGGCGTGCCCGATGAAGTGTTGAAGGATTCGATGGAGCCATCACCGTAGGTGGCAACCATGGTGTTTCCGTGGATCGCGATTGCCGTGACGATTCCGCCTTGCAGGCCGAGGACTGAAACATCATTCACAAAAGTGAGAGAGCAGCCGGGCTGCACCTGGAAGGTTCCGATAGTGCTGGAATCGGTGAAGGTGGCGTACAGGTATTGCGCGTTCATCACCAGGCCAATGCCATTGGTGGTGCCGGTGTCGGTAATGGAACCGGAAGCGCTGCCACCCACCTGCAGCGTATTGACGTTGATTCCGACAATGTCACCGGCGTTCGCGTTGGACGCGTAGACGCACTGAGCGCTCGCGCTATCGAGCACGGCGATGCGGTTGGTGGCAAAATATCCGCCTCCGATGCCCGAACCACCGGTCTGCACTTCTTCCTTAAAGGTGAGAACACCGCTTGCGCCCACGGTGTAAAAACTAACGCCGCTAATGAAAAACGGGGCGACATCGTCATTGGTGACGACATAGTGCGGACTGCCCGCGGCCGCGGCAAAACCGCTTGCCATGCAAATTCCGGCCAGCACGGCCGCCGCGCGCGAAAACCAGCGTTTCATGGACATCCTCATGGTGTTTCCTTGAGAGCGCGAGAACAATTTGTCCGATCAAGATAACCGCACGCTGAACCGTGATTCAACGAGAATCACCGCAGACTGACCCCAGAACGAGAACTTGAGTAACGGAGTTGAACTCTTCGCGAATATCGTGCAAATCAGAATGCGCTCCCGGTCCAGGCAGGGGGGACTCGCGAGGCAATCAGTTTGGTCGAAAAGGCCGCGACCGTCAAGATGAAAGAAATTGCACAATGCTTGTATGTAGCGGTCACTGGGGTGGTTTTTCGGCGGGAGCGAGTGACTTGAGATAGGTCACAATCTGCCAGCGCTGCGGTTCAGGCAGCTTGGACCACACCGGCATACCGCGGCGGACCACTCCGTTGGTGAGGATCCAGAAAAGCGTGCCGGGCGTCGCCTGCTGCACTGGCTCGGCGCGCAAGCTTGGCCCCTTGCGGCCGCCTTCCGCCATTTCGCCGTGGCACTCGGCACAGTGTTGATCAAAAAGGTTTGCGCCCGCGGCCACCGCATCCGGATCGCTTTCCAAGGGGTTGCGCCGTGCAACTGCCTTCTTGGGAGCTTTCGTCAGTTCGGCGTAAACGGAAGTGTCCTTCTTCGGGGATGCGGCGTTCCCCTTTTGCGCGTTGGCGAGCGAAATTACGAGCCCAAGAGCAAGCGCAACGACCAGCGTCCCCGGGATCATGCTTTTCGCTGCCTTGGTCTTTGTCTCGGTCATGGCTTGCGGCCTCCTAAGAGGCGGCCCACCGTCTCGCCGAAACCCGAGAACTCGCGCGATACTCCCCAGCGGAGCAGGAAACGGTGGCTGTTGTCGTTCAAGCCGAAACCGGGCGACAGGCGCAAGGTCCAGTCCGAGGGCAGGTTCCAGGCCGCTACCGGCGCAATGTAGTGAGAGGTATCGTGCAGGCCGAAACTGTAGCGATCACCCAGGCCACCGTACATTTCAACGCCGGCGATGAAATTCTCGCGGCAGAAGCTGCAGCGCTTGGCGGAAGCCTTCAAGGCTAAAGGGCGGCTGGCGCCGATGGCATACCCGAACTCCCAGGGATTTCCTCCCGTGAGGTTCTTCGTGGCGATGGTATTTTCCGCGATGTTCCAGCCCTGGAAGGTCTTGGAAAGCAGCAGCTTCGATTCGAGTTCGTGATCGTGCTCTTTGCGGGCGATCGCGTTGGGAATGGCGTAGTCAGATTCGACGTCGTGGCCTTCGACTTCCTTCAGGATCTTGTCGGCGCCGCTGGTCTGCTCGTATTCGATGTAAAGAACGGGATTGATGAAATGCTCGCGCTGCAGCAGGCGAAAACGGTTCTCCCAGCGGAAGCCGGTGAAGATGGTGCTGTCGTTGAAGGTGGTCTGGCCGTCGAAATAGAGTTCGGTCGTCCACCAGGCGGTGGCGCCATATTCGAACTCGGCCCAGAAGGCATGAAAATCGTTGCCCCCAGCGCGCTGCGTGCCGAAGGTTGAGAAGTACTCCACTTCAAGGCTGCCGGGCTCCTCGAGATAGTGGTCGTAGGTGACGATGTAGGGACTCTCCTGCGCCTGCACGGGCAAGGCGAATGCGCCCAGGGCGGGGCCCGAGAGACAGAGGAGAAATCCGACTCCTGGGAATGGCAAGTTCATCATGAGGACGTTGATTACTGTCCTTGTTAGTTGCAACCAAGTCGCATCTGAAGTACATTCATGATATTGCCGGATGTCTCTTGAGAGCGTCAAGAGCCGGTGAAAGATTCTGTCGCAATGCGGTTGCGACCAGTTGCGACAAAAAGGAAACGACCCCATGCCCCTACCGCAGACCGAAATACCGGGACGATTGCAGGCTCAATTGGCCGACCGCGGAATCCGCATGACGCAACAGCGCCGCGCCATCCTGCGCGTGATGGAAACCGCCAGCAAGCACCTGGATGCGGCCCAGCTCTTGCGCAAAGCCCAAAAGCTGGACGCCACCGTCGACCGCAGCACGGTTTACCGGACGCTGCAACTACTCAAGCGGCACGGGCTGATTGACGAGCTCGACCTGATGCACATCCACCACGAGGGACACTACTACGAGCGCAAGTTGAACCGGGACCACATCCACATGGCCTGCCTGCGTTGCGGCAAGATCATGGAATTCGTCAGTGACATCTTCGAAAAACTGAAGGGGCAGGTGGAGAAAGACTGCAGGTTCCGCATTGTGGTGTCGCGGCTGGAGATTGGCGGATACTGCACGACGTGTTCGAAGTAGCTGACGATGATCGGCCCGGTCAAACCGCAGTTAACTCCGGTTGCCGATAGCTCGCAACGACGCAAATTCCACTGGCATCAGCTCGGCAAAACGGCTTGCCGGCGCGGATTTCTGGGGGGCCTCACCGGTTGCAGCGAGAAGGCTGTCGCGCCGCTCATTACTTTCCGGAGCGCGGTTTGAAACTGCTGCATTTCCTCATGCGTTCCAACCGTGATGCGAACGCAGGTCGGCAGTATCGGCCAGATGCGGCCCACGAAAACATTCTGTTGGGCCATGGCATCGATCACCTGCTTGCCGGGGCGTTTGGTGTCAAGCAGAAAGCAGTTCGATTCCGACGGAATGTAGGAGTAGCCATTGCGATCGAGCCACTGAAACGTTTCCTGGCGAATGGTGGCGTTGATGCGCCTGCGTTCCGGCACAAGTTGCGGATCTTTCAAGCTGGCCGAGGCCGCGACCAGGGCGGTGATAGGCATAAAGTTCCAGCCCGCGCGATCCATGATTTTTCCCAGCAGGTCGGGGCGGGCGACGGCGAATCCGCAGCGCAGTCCCGCCATGCCGTAGGTTTTCGAAAAAGTGCGGAGCACCACCACATCCTTGCCTGCCTTCACCAGATCGAGTGTTGACGGAGCATCGCAGAAATGGAGGTAGGCTTCGTCGACCATCACGATCGACCCCTTCGGCTTGTTCTCGACGAGGTATTCAATATCAGAGTGCGGCGTGAGTGTGCCCGTGGGATTGTTGGGCGAGCACACATAGAAGAGCCCGGCGTCGTGCGCGGCGGCCAGCATGGCCTTGACGTCGTGAGCATAGGTTTTGGTGAGAGGAACTTTAATCACGCGCGCTCCGCTTGCCCCAGCCGCCATCATTCCAGCTTCATAGCCGGGATCGGCGGTGACGTAGCTTCTCTTCGGCGAAGTGAAAGCGATCACCGCAAAGCGAAGCGGCGGGCTGGAGCCAGGGAAGGCATGGACGTAGTCGGGATTGAGTCCCTCTTGCTGGGCGAAGGTTTGGATAAGTTCTTCGGTGAGATGGTCGAGATAGCGTCCGCCTTGCGGAATGATGGCGGAAATGGCGTCCCGCGCGGCTTGGCAGGGCCCCAGCGGATTCTCGTTGGAGTCGATCATGACTCCATCTTTGGAAAATGGCCGGCGTGCCGCGGCGGCGAGCATAGGCTCCGTGACGATTTGGAAGGCTGCGGCCGCAGCTGAAAGTTGCAGAAATGCGCGGCGGGAAGGCAGGTGATTTCTAGAAGGCATGGCCAGGCTCCGGTTCGTCCAGCGTTATACAGGCTAAATGGTTTTTGGGCTGAGGGATAGGCTTTTTCGAACGCTATTCTGAGTTTTCGAGTTGCAGATACTCTGGTTCGACCCAGATGGTTTGATTGTAAGTTGGCTCTCCAAGGATATGTCCCACATCGAGTCTCACCATTTGGTAGGGCAGCCCGTCGACCGTTTCAAGTGCAACGATCGGAAACATCTTCCCCGAACATTTCTCGAATAACGTACGGGTCTGCAATTCTCGATCGTCCTTGACGTCAGGAGGAATGGCGATAAGTCTTACAGTATCTCCGGCCTTCACGACAATCTCCTTACTGCGGCATCGGTTCCCGCGGCGTCGCATAATACCCAGCGCGCGATTGAATCTTATAGTTTTGTTTATTCTTGATTTCCAGTTTGCGGTAGCCGCCGTCGAGCACCGTGTTGGTGGAGGTGTAGCCGAGGTTGTACTGGCTGCGCAGTTCGGCGGCGACCTGGTCGAAGGCCTCCCGCAGTTTGTCGAACTTGTTGCCCACATTGATGACGCGGCCTCCGGTTTGCTCGGTGAGCTTGCGCATTTCGCCTTCGCCGGAGTAAAACCCTCCCGCCGATCCGTAGAAGCCGCGATCAGCGCAGAGCAGAACATACACAATGGCGTCCGCTTTCTGCGCCGCCTCGATAGCGTCTTTGATTTTGAGCTGGCTGCCCTCATCTTCGCCATCAGTGAGCAGGATCATCGCCTTGCGCCCAACTTCCTTCGCCAGCATGTCGTGCGCTGAGAGATAAACCGCGTCGTAGAGCACAGTCCCGCGCGCCGCGCCAGCTGTCGGCACTGGCCCGCCTCCCGCGCCGGGAATTGGACCGGTGGTGAAGCCGGTATTGATTTTGACTTTGTTGAGCGCCGCTTGCAGGCGGTGCACGTCACGCGTGTAATCCTGCACCAATTCAGCGTCGATGGCGAAATCGATGACGAAGGCCTCATCCTTGTCGGTAAGAACCTGGCGGAGGAATGCGCCGCCAACTTCTTTTTCCATGTCGAGAACTCGCAACTGGCTGCCCGAGGAGTCGATGAGAATGCCGAGCGTGAGCGGCAGATTCGACTCGGCCGCGAAGTATTTGATGGTCTGCGGCTTGCCATCTTCGAAGACCTCGAAGTCGTCTTTGGTCTGGTTCGGGATGAGTGCGCCGTGCTTATCTTTCACGTTGAAAAAAACTCCGACGACATTGACGCTGACTTTCAAGGTTTCTTCGGGCTGCTGCTGATCGTCCGGTTTCTGCGCGCCGGGTTTCTGCGCGTCGGAGGGCTTCTGATCCGCAGGCGCTGGCGCGGCCTTGGGAGCCGTGGGAGTCGGGGAAGCCGGGTTCTGGGCTGGGGCCAACGGAGCGTTGACCGATAGGGCAGCGACCAAGAATACAATAGACGTAGCGGCCACGGCCGGCGAGAACCTTCGGAAAGCGGATATTTTGAACATGCCAGGAATCCCTCTTAGGGTATTTGTTAGTCTAATCCTTGGAGTTAGATGCACCAAATGGCCAGGTTCAAGCATCCCAAGGGAAAAGGGAACGGATGGTGTTTGTGAGCCTCAAAACAGCGGCGGGTAACAGGAAACGGTGCATCGCGGCGAAGTGCGCGGCGAAGTGCGCGGCGAAGTGCGCGGCGGCGCTGGTCTTGGCGTGCCTTTGCGCCAGCGTTCCTGCGGCGGTAGGGCAGTCTTCTCCGAGCCAGCCGGCAAGCGGGCAGGCGCCAGCGCAGCAGACGCAGCCCGCGCAGGATACCAGCATTCCCGATGCGCCGTCGGCCGTACAGCCGCGTGCGGCCACGCCCGAGCCTCCGGCCATTCCAAGGCCGGAGGAAAAGAAGCCGGTGGAGAGAGACCCGTGGACGAACCAGCCCATCAATAAGCCCGCGCCCGCCCCGCCCAGCGCCGAGCCGGGAGAAACCTCCGCGCCGCCCCCCATGCCTCCCGTTAAAACAGTACCGCCGGGAAGTTCGTCGAAACAGGGGCCAAGCGCGCAGGAGCAACTTTACACCTTGCGCGTAGACACCAGCTTTGTGCAGGTTCCGGTCACGGTCAAGAACCGCGACGGCCGCATGGTCGACGGACTCCTGTCAACGGACTTCACTGTGCTTGAAAATGGGACGAAGCAGAAGCTGAAGTTTTTCACCGCCGATCCCTTCGCCCTTTCGGTTGCGATCGTGCTCGACCTGGGCATGTCCGATACGGCTGTGCAGAAGGTGAACCAGACGTTTCCCGCGCTGGTGGGGGCGTTCGCTCCCTACGATGAAGTTAGTCTGTACACCTACAGCAGCACGGTGAGCCAGGTCAGCGGCTTTGCGTCAGCGACGCAGAAGTTGGCAGCCCTATTGAACCAGATGAAATCGGAGCGCGGATACAACAGCGGGCCGCCGGTGTTGAGCGGGCCTATGGCGCCGAACGGGCCCATCATCAATGGGGTTCCCGTGGGCAGTCCCACGGAGCCGGTGTATACGCCGCCGAAACAGGCGCGCGTCCTGAACGACGCCATTCTGCGGGCGGCGCTCGACTTGAGCAAACGCGACCGTACCCGGCGCAAGATTATTTTCGTGATCGGTGACGGCCGCGAATTCGGCAGCAAGGCCGCCTACAGCGATGTGTTGCGGCTGCTGCTGTCGAATGAGATTGAGGTGAAGGCCGTGGCCGTCGGCAGCGCCGCCCTGCCGCTCTACGGCAAAATCGAGCGCTTGCATATACCCGACCAGGGCTACGGCAACCTTTTGCCAAAGTACACCTCAGCCACCGGCGGAGGCGCTCCCTACACCGAGCTTTCGCGCAGCGCCATTGAAGATGTCTACGCTCAGGCCATGAGCGAGGCGCGCAACCAGTACACGCTCGGCTACACCCCGTCCCGCCCCAAGATGCCGACCACCGCAGCCTACCGCAATATCGAAGTGCGGGTAGACCGGCCGGGACTGACGATTTCCGCCCCGGATGGATATTATCCAGCGCCGTCGGCGCGGTAGCCAGTACTTTATTGTTGATTTCTGATTGTTGATTGTTGATTTAAAGAAGCCAACCTGTAAGACTTTTAACCAACGATCGGAAAATCAACAATCAACAATTGGCCGCTGCATTTCCCGGGTTCCCACCTTGGTGCCACCGGGGGTCACCTGAGTAACCTGCCTTGAATCAGTCCTGTGTGATATAAAAGCCCGAAGCCCCCATAGGGATATTTTTGCGCCGGGAGAGCCCGCAAGGGTGTGCGGCCCCGCGCTTTTTGAGGAAAGCCTTGAGTTTCATCAACTTCGCAGCCCGGGAAATCAATTGCAAGATCGTGTACTACGGCGCCGGGTTGGGCGGCAAAACCACGAATCTGCAGGTCATCTACCAGAAGACCGCGGAACAGCAGAAGGGCAAGATGATCTCCCTTGCCACCGAAACCGAGCGCACATTGTTCTTCGATTTCCTGCCGCTCGATCTGGGAAATGTGCGCGGCTTCAAGACCCGCATCCATCTCTACACCGTGCCGGGGCAGGTCTTCTACGACGCCAGCCGCAAGCTGATCCTGCGCGGCGTCGATGGCATCGTCTTCGTCGCCGACTCCCAGGAACAGCGCATGGACGCCAACGTAGAAGCCCTCGACAATCTCATGTCGAACCTGAAAGAACACGGCTACGACTTCAACAAAATTCCCTACGTCCTACAGCTCAACAAACGCGACTTGCCAAACATTCTGTCCCCGGAAGCCCTCAACAAAGAACTGCGCAAGAAGAATGAAGCCGTAGTCGAAGCCGTGGCGTTTCAAGGCGTAGGCGTGTTCGAAACCCTGAAAGAAATCGCCAAGCAGGTTTTGACCGAGTTGAAGGCCGGCGGGTAGGAACACAGGTCGGGGAGGGCACGACTTCAGAGGTTACGGAAAAACTCACGAACGCGTCCAGCGACGTGGAAGAACGGCGCTTCAGCGCCGCGTAAGCCTCCAAATCAAAGCGGGCTTCAGCCCCGGTTTATCTATTCCATCGCCTGTCCCGCCGCCAGCACTCCTTTGCCCGTGCCCCACGGATGGATTTCCGTCTTGAGCAAACCCGCCTTGACAATCGGATCGTCTTGCGTCAATTTGGCGGTCTGTTCGGCTCCCACGCGGAAAATCGCAACTCCCCGCAGTTCGCCCTGATCGTCGAACGGGAACGGTTCGGCAATAGCCAACTTTCCCTGCTCTGTCATCTGCTTGACGAAAGCGTGATGCTGCTTCATTACATCGAGAAACCCTGGCGCGTCCGGATTCCACTTGTCGCCCCGCTTCATCAGAACCAGCGCGTACTGCTCGAAACCGGGAGGCTCGGCTGGATTATGAATTGCTCCCGGATCAATGAGCCACGGCCCATGCACCTCGGGCGCGAGCCGGCCCGCTTTGACCGCCGGATCGCTATCGGCCCACTCTTGTGCCTGCGCCGCCGACTCCGCCCGCAACACAAAAATGCCCCGCAGCTTGGTGTCATCCAGGAAAGGCCCGGCGATCACCAGTTTGTGTTCGTCCGCCATCCTGCGGATATTGGCCATGTGCTCTTCCTGGAGCTTTTCGCCCGCTTCTTTACTCAGTTGCGGGGCTTCAGCGGGACGATTCAACAACACGAAGAAGTACTGCGCGGGCTTTGCGTTTGCGTGGGTCTCGCCTTGCGCGAAAACCGAGCCTGCAAGCGCGATCAGACTGAACAGAAGTACGCCGCTGTAACAGATTCTTCTCATAAGCCATCCCCCAAGCGCCGGACAATTCTAGCCTACTGGGGCGTAGTCGCAGATGAGAACTGTCAGATCGTCGTCCGGTGAGGCAGACCATTGCCGGACCGCGGAGATGATCTGATCCGCAGCGCCAGATGCCGGAAGGTCAGCCGTTTGCCGCAGCAGGGCAGAGAGAGATTCTTGCCCGAAGAAATCCCCCTTCGCGTCAGCGGCCTCGATAAGACCATCGGTGTAGAGCACGAATCGATCGCCCGGTTCCAGGCGGTGTACTGCGTTTGTGTACGTGGCAAAGTCGAAGACGGCGAGGATCAAACCATTCTCAATGATCTCGATTACCTCACGATTGCGCAGCAGCAGCATCGGCGGATGTCCCGCCGCCGAGTATTGAAATTCTCCCGAGTTCGAGTCCAGATGAACGTAGGCGGCGGTTACGAACTGCTCCTGAGTATTGCCACGGAGAACCGCGTTCATTCCCGCGATCAATCCGGCGGGATCGGCGGCGTTGGCACGCTGCGATGTAGCCGCCACTTTCACCATCGAGGCGATGAGCGCGGCGGGAACGCCGTGGCCGGAAACGTCAGCGATAAGCAGTCCGGCCTGTGTGTCGTCGGCCACGATGAAGTCGTAGAAGTCTCCGGCAACGGAGTTCATCGGCACGTAACGCGCGGCAACGCGGAAGTTGGCGGAGTTGGGGAATCCGGCGGGCAGAATCGACAACTGGATCCGCTTGGCTACTTCGAGTTCCTTTTGAATCTCGCTGAGCTGCAGGTCCCGCTGCAGGGTCTGGCGTGCGGCCACATACCCGAGGGCCACCAAAAACGCCACGAACCCAATCGGCTCGATGTTCGGCGAAAACCAGAGCCCGAACACATTCCGGATGTTCTCCCATAAAATGAAGGCTACAAAAATCAGCCCGCCGCGGCGGATCACTATAAGATCCTGATTGTCCGACTTCTGGCGCACCGACCGCACACCCACAATAATTAGAGCTGCGATAATCAAGACCCTCGTGATCAGGTAAGAGGCGGGGTGCGATCCGAAGACGACCGCCGCAAGAGCTAAAGAGCCAAGCACGATTCCCAGCACGTAGCCCGCGATCTTGGCCTGGCGGCGGAGGAGCCCGGCGGCCTTGAAGAAAAAGAATGCGGGGATCGGGACGATGAAGTCGATCGCGTCACTGAATCTCGGGTACAGCAATGAGCCCTGCGTGGCCAGTCCCATCAGGTTTGACCGGATCCACAGGCGCAGGCCGTACAGGATGGCGAAAAGGGCAAAGTAAATCAACACCGGATCGAGCTTGCGGCGGACGGCGGAAAACGCCGCCGCGACCAGCCCCACTGCCACGATCGCGGCGCCGAGGAAAAGATTAAGAGCATCACTACGAAAGGCCTGCAAGACCTGGTCCGCAGTCATCTCAGGGGCGGGAGCGTACATGAGAGAGGATGCTAAATCATTTTCGCCCCGTCGCGGTTAAAGTCAGGTCGCGGGTGCCAACACGCCCGAAATTCATCTACAATGGCAGCCTCACATCCCCGTGAAGAAAAATGTCTGGAGATCGGTGATCGAGGTGGTCTTCATCATCTTCCTGTTTTATTCCAACCTCTTGATGGGGGAATTTGAGCGCTCCGGCCTTGGCCAGAAGAACGGTCTGGCCTCGGCGCTGGCAGATGTTTTTACCCCCGCCAACTTTGCCATCGCCACCATCGCTGCACTTGTCGGCTACATCCTCTTCGAATTTCTTCGCAAGAAATTCTAGGAAAAACCTAACTCCCTCGTCACCCAGCAATGGGGCTCACCAACGGTCGCGCACTTCGTCTAGAATGACAGCCGCACGCTTGCGGAGTCTTCCCACATCTATGGAGAGAGGCCATTATGCCTAGGCTCGGACTTTCGTTTCTGTTGCTGTTGTTCTGTTCGCTGCTGCTTCCGCAACTTCTGTTTTCCCAATCCAGTTCCCTGCATGGAATCGACGTCACCGATCTGGATCGCAAGGCGGATCCCTGCAACGACTTCTTCGAATACGCCAACGGCACCTGGCGGTCAACCCATCCCATTCCCGCATCGATGATGAAGTGGAGCAAGCGCTGGGAGGCCGGCGAATCGGCCAAAGACAGGCTGAAGGAGATTCTGGAGACGGCTGCCGCCGACAAGAACGCGCCCAAAGGCAGCACCGGGCAGATCATCGGCGACTACTACGGCGCCTGCATGGACGAGTCTCGCGTAAACGCCCGCGGCATGGACCCCCTTCAGCCGTGGTTCGCCCGCATCGACGCCGCCAAAGATATGGCAGATCTCCAACGCGTCATCGCCGACCTGCATGACATCGGCGTAGACGATCCCTTCGCCTTTGGCGGCCAGCAGGACCCGCACAAACCCACTTGGGTGCTGGCCGATATCGGCTCCAGCGGGCTGGGTTTGCCCGATCGCGACTACTACCTGAAACCCGAGGCGCGCTTCAAGGAAGCCCGCGAGAAATATGTTGCCCACATCGCCGCCATGTTCAAGCTGGCGGGATGGGACGACAAAACGTCAGCCGCTGCCGCTGCCACGATCATGGCCATGGAGACGAAACTCGCAGAAGCCACACTCGACAACGTCGCCGCGCGCGATCCCGCCGCCACCGACCACAACACAACTTTCGCGCAGTTGCAGGCCATGGCCCCGCATATCGACTGGGTGGAATACTTCAAGCACAAGCAGATTCCCCAGGACGTCGACATGAATGTCGATGAGCCCAAGTTCATGCAGGAACTCGACCGCCAGGTGCACGAGGTGCCACTCGCCGACTGGAGAGTGTATTTGAAGTGGCACCTGCTGACCTTGATGGCCAGAAACCTTTCCGCACCCTTCGTCGAAGAAGACTTCGCCTTCAACGGAAAATACCTGAGCGGCACCACCGAGATGAAGCCACGCTGGAAGCGCTGCGTGGAATCGACCGATCGTCTTTTTGGCGAGGCTTTGGGCAAAAAGTATGTGGAGAAGTATTTCCCGCCCGCAGCCAAGGCCCGCATGCAGGAAATGGTCCGCAACCTTCTGGCGGCGATGCGCGATGACATTCTGACCCGGCCCTGGATGAGCGACGATACCAAAGAGAAAGCCATGGCCAAGATCGCAACGTTCAATCCCATGATCGGATATCCCGATAAATGGAAGGACTACAGCCACGTCGAAATCCGGCGCGACGCCTTCTTTGAGGACATGATTGCCGGAAGAAAATTCGTGGAAGAAGACGACCGCCTCACCATCGGCAAACCGGTGGATCGCAGTCGCTGGGGCATGACGCCTCCCACCTCCGATGCCTACTACACGCCGCTCTTGAATGAGATTGTGTTTCCCGCGGGAATCCTGCAGCCTCCGGCGTTCGATATGAATGCGGTGGATGCCGTGAACTACGGCGCCATAGGAGTGGTAATCGGCCACGAAATTTCCCACGGCTTCGACGATCAGGGCGCGCAGTACGACTATCTTGGCCGGTTGCGGAACTGGTGAGCCGATGCCGACCTGAAACAGTTCCAGACCCGCGCCGCCTGCGTGGCCAATCAGTTCGACAACTACTTTATCGAGCCCGGTGTCCATCACAACGGCAAGCTGGTGCTCGGCGAAAGCATTGGGGACCTGGGCGGCGCCAAGATCGCGTTTCTTGCGTATGAAAAATCGCTCGAGGGCAAGCCGCGTCCCGCGGACATTGACGGCTTCACCCCGGAGCAGCAGTTCTACATCGCGTGGGGACAGTTCCGCGGCGACGAAACCCGCATCGAAACCCAGCGTCTGATGATGCAAACCGATCCTCATCCCGTAGCAAAGTACCGCGTGATCGGCCCGCTCTCGAATCTGCCGGAATTCCAGAAGGTATGGAGTTGCAAGGCCGACGCCGCGATGGTAAGGCCCGAAGGAAAAAGATGTGAGGTGTGGTGAATCGGCTTTGAAACGGCGCGGCTTCAGCCGCCGATTTTAGCCGCGAAGCGGCGTCAGAATGCAGCCCACGGCGCAAGCCGTGGGTAGGCAGTGGGAAAGGAACAAGCCCCAAAGGGGCGAAAGAGTCGTTCTGATGCACGCTCTTTAGCCCTGAGGGAACCAGCCATCTCATGAACGACCGACCCAACGAAACCCCCGACTGGAAAACTCACGGCCTCCGCATCATCCGCAGCGGCGAACTCGACTCCAACACTCCGCAAACCCCCGGCATGACCCGCGCCGAAGCCATCTCGCGCGCCCGCGTCGGAGCGCAGAAGCTCTGGGCCGGGACGGTAGTCGTGCACCCCAACGCCAAAACCGGTCCCCATCATCACGGAGAACTCGAAACCGTAATCTACGTCGTCCGCGGCCGTGCCCGCTTTCGCTGGGGAAGTAATTTAGAGTTCGTCGACGAAGCCGGCCCGGGAGACTTCGTCTACGTCCCTCCCTACGTCCCGCATCAAGAGCTGAACGCCCGCAAAGATCAGCCGGTGGAAGCAGTAATCGTGCGCAGCGGTCAGGAACCCATCGTCGTCAATCTGGACATTCCCAGCCCCGAAAACGCCCCGGAAGACGCCCCCGAAAACGCTCCCGACACTCCACAAGACGACCCGTTCCACTCCCCGCCCGGCAAGCGCTGATTATTACTACCCTCCAACCTGCCTTGACCCAAAAGTAATCACTTCCCCCTGCTGGAGAAGTATCCAAATCCTGCCGAAGGTGACCGTAGGGGGCGTGAACGCGGCCGTCAAGACCGATGCCTGCCCATTCGTGCGCTCTCGGGAGACTCCATGAGTATCGCCAAAGCAATTCGGACCGCCCTTTCACCTTGCCAACCCTCGGCGTCCGCTCGCCGATCCGTCCCCCCCAGCCACTGGATCATCCTATTTTGTCTTCTGGCTCTTCCCGCAGCCGCCCAGGAACCCACCAAGGATCTCGGCGCAGCCAGCCTTGAAGAGCTGGGCAACATCCAGGTCTACGGCGCCTCAAAACACCTGCAGAGCGCCAGTGATGCTCCTTCGTCAGTCACCGTCTTCACCGCCGACGAGATCCAAAAATATGGCTACCGCACTCTCGCCGACATTCTCGAGAGTGTGCGCAGCTTCTATATAACGTCCGACCGGCTTTATAGCTACGTCGGAGTTCGTGGTTTCGGACGCCTGGGTGACTGGAACAGCCGCGTCCTGGTGTTGATCGACGGCCATCGCATCAACGACAACGTTAACGGTAACGGTATGTTGGGAACTGAGTTTCCAGTGGATGTGGACCTGATCGAACGCGTGGAAATCATTCGCGGCCCCAGTTCCTCGCTCTACGGCGCCCAGGCCTTCTTCGCCGTGATCAACGTCATCACCCGCAAGCCGTCGCAACAAAAGGGTGTGGAACTCTCCTTTGAGCCGGCCAGTTTCGCTACCTACAAGGGACGGGTCAGTCTTAGCGGCCAATACCGGGGAATCGACATGCTGATCTCCGGCACCTTCTACAACAGTCAGGGACCGACTCTGTTCTTTCCCCAGTTCGACAGCCCCGCCACGAATTACGGTATTACCTCCAACACGGATTACGAAAATTCCCAACACGTCATCGCTACGGTCAGTTTCCGCGGCTTCACCCTGCAGGGCTTGTACAGCGAGCGTGACAAGGGAATGCCGTCCGCATTCTTCGGGACTTTGTTCAACGATCCTCGCACCCAGGACATTCGCAACCAGCAATACGTCGATCTCAGTTACCAGCACTCCGTCAGCGAGACCTGGGATTTGACGGTTCGGACCTCCTATGACCAGAGCCGTCTGCAAGGGCCGCAGACGTATTCCACTGGGTTGCCTGACCCATCGACCACCGTGGACACGTATTCCACCCGCGGAGGCTGGTGGAACAGCGAAGCGAAATTGAGTGGAACCCTTCTGGAGAAACACAGAGTTACCGTGGGCACGGAAATCACCGACAACCTGCGGCAAGACGAGGGAACTTACACTCCCATCGGCAACTCCTTTGTCCCGTTCCCTGGCAGTTCAGTGATCTGGGCCCTGTACGGGCAGGATGAGTTCGCCATTGCCCACAACCTGACTTTGAGCGCAGGGCTGCGCTACGATCATTACTCATTTTTCGGCGGCACCACCAATCCGCGCCTTGGCCTGATCTACCATCTCTTCCACCCGACCACTCTGAAACTGCTCTACGGTACGGCCTTCCGTGCCCCCGTGCCCTTCGAACGGGCGCCGGATTTCGGACCGTTTTACGAGAATGATCTAGGTCTCAAGCCAGAGACCATCCGCAGCGTCGAGGGGGTCGTGGAGCAGGGACTCGGACAACATCTCACTCTATCGGGCAGCGTCTTCCGCAACTGGATCAGCGATCTGATCACCCTGGAGACTGATCCGAACAATAGTCTGAGCGTATATCAGAACTCCGGCAAGGCTGTCGCCGTCGGCATGGAAGTCGAGTTGGACGGCCACTTGGCCAGCGGTCTGCAAGGCAGGGCTAGCTACAGCTACGTAGATGCGGAGCAGCCGGAAACCCAGCAGATTCTAAGCAACTCACCCCAGCACCTGGGCAAATTGAACTTGAGCTACCCCGTCGTGGAGCAGCGGCTGTTCGCCAGCCTGGACGCACAATACACCAGCTCGGCCCAGACCTTGGCGGGAAACACTGTCAGCGGCTTCTCTGTTCTCAATTTCACCCTGCTGGGGCACACGCTGGGAAAGCATCTGGATTTGTCCGCCAGCATTTACAACCTCTTCAACAAGAAATACTTCGACCCCGGCCGTCCCGAGGATCCGGAAGATTCCATTCAGCAGGACGGAAGAAATTTCCGGATCAAACTCACGGCCAGATTTTAACACCTAGGTTTTGACGAGTAGGTTTTGAAGCTACCAATGCATTTCTCAGGCAACCCCGAATCGCTCTCCTGGCGGCCAACGCTCCGCGCCGCTCTGAGCATCGCTCTTGCTCTTTTCGCTCTCCAACTTCTGGCGCTGGGCCAGCAGCAGAATGCTTCCGAGGACCAGGTCAAAGCCGCATACCTCTTCAATTTCGCAAAACTGGCGGAGTGGCCCCGCACCGCTTTGCCCGATGGCCCATCACACTTGGTCATCGGAATCAGCGGCGGCGATGAAGCCTTTGTGGATGCCCTGAAGTTCCTCGTCACCGGAAAACTCATCGGCACTCATCCCGTGGTCGTCAAGCCCCTAAGCTCTGAAGAAGACATGAAGTCGTGCCACATCGTTTTCTTCCGCGCCTCCGAACGAAAACAGACCCAGGCCGCTATCGAGAGCTTGGTGCATACGGGCATACTTCTGGTGGGTGAGGACGAACACTTTCTGCGGCAAGGCGGCATGATCAATCTGGTCCGCGAAAAAGGAAGCATCCGTTTTGAAGTTAATTCGGAAGCGCTCGACCGTTCGGAGATCCATTTCAGCTCCAAAATTCTGGCCCTGGCCAAGTCTGGCTACGGCGCTCCTCCCGCACCCGCATCGAACGCGACGGAGGAAGGCCCGCGCCGGCTGCAGATCAGCACTCCACCGCAATACCCGGAACTCGCGGAGCGCATGAAGCTCACCGGCACCGCTCAAGTGCTGGCGCTGGTCAATCCCGATGGGACCGTCAAGGGAGTGAAAATAGTCGGCGGCCACCCGCTGCTGGCCGATGCCCTGGCACAAGCCGTCAAGCACTGGAAATACCAACCCGCTCCCAAGGAAACCATGGAAACAGTAAAGTTCAGTTTCGGCCCGCAGTGAATCTCCGGAAATTGGCCGCAAGAAAAAAGGCGCCGGAATCTACCGGCGCCAACAAGAAGACTCGCGAGATGCGGTCTAGCGAGCTTTACCTGCCAAAACTTATTTGCTCTCCGCGGTGGGGCTTGCCCCCAAATCGCGGCGGCCGTTGACGGCCGTGCGCGCTGCGCGCACGCTTGGCATATTCGCGGCAGCCGCTCCGTAACGCTCCAGCAGCACCGGCGCCATCGTGTTTTCCGCTTCCTTCACGAAAATCATTTGATTCTCAGAAGCCATATCCACGCGGACAAAGTCTCCCAGCTTCACCTGGCTGGTAGCCACCAGATTGGCCAGCGGAAACACCAGATGCCGCTCAATCGCCCGCTTCAGGTGCCGCGCCCCGTATCGCGGATCAGTGCCTTCCTTCAGCAAGAACTCCTTCACGCCCGCAGTGCAATTGAAAACAAACTGATTGGTGCCCGCCGCCATAAGCACGCGCTGCTGCACCATGCCCAGTTCGATCTCAAGAATCTGCGCCAGATGTTCGTCCCGCAGCGTCTTGAAGACAACAGTCTTGTCAATGCGGTTCATGAACTCCGGCGTAAACTTGCGCCGCGCCGCTTCCACTGCGGTCCGCTGAATCTTGTCGTCAAAATTGTTGTCCACTTCCACCACGCGGGGCGCAAAACCCAGGCCGCCATCCACCAGATCGGTCATCTCGCTGGCCCCCAGGTTCGAGGTCAGGATGATGATGCACTGCGAAAGGTCGACGCGGCGGTTGTCGCCAAGCGTTAGCGTGGCCTTGTCCAGAATTCCGAGCAGCAACTGCCACAGCGAATCGCTGGCCTTCTCGATCTCGTCAAACAGCAGAATCGAGAGCTTCAGCTTTTCCGTAAACCATTGGTTCAGTGCTTCCTGCGTGAGCAGCGGATGAGTCTCCCGATGTCCAAGGTATCCCGGAGGCGAACCGATCAGTTTCGCGATCTCGTGCGAATGCTGGAACTCGGCGCAATCAATCTTGATGCAGGCGTGCGCATCTCCGAACAGGGCCTCCGCCATGGCTTCTACCACCCGCGTCTTGCCCGAGCCTGTGGGCCCGAGAAAAAGCAGGTTCCCCACGGGACGCCCCGGAGCGTTCAGGCCGGCCAGAAACATCTGGTAAATCTCGGCGACTTTTTCGACGGCCTGGTCCTGACCCACGATGCGGCGGCGCAGTGCCGCTTCAAATTCTCCAGCATCGGCGCTGCGGCGGTTCGGATCGAGCACTGTAGCAAGGTTCGGTCTCATAAGTTTTCTTTTTTCTTTCTTGTCCCGGGCCGTATTCGTCGGCCTTTGCCTGCTTGCCCCGGACCTGCCAGGCCTTTGTTCTTCGCGACCCCCCACCGTTCCAGAGTTGACAAAATTTGTCAGTTGGAACCAGTCGCTTCCCCCGTCCAATAGCGCGTCCGTAGCCGCCTATGGAATAAGCAAGCGTCTGGCCACCCACTGTGGATGGATTAAGCGGCCGGAAACCCCATATCTGGCTGGATTTAGATGGCCGGCGGCAATATTAGAACAGGGGGCAGTGGAAAGTTAAGAGGGAGGAAGAGAAATACTTTGCAGCAAGGAGGAAACGCCTATTCCGAGCGGCGGCCAAGGTCAAGGTGGTAAGGTTTACCCCGTGTTCCCCCGCCTTGCCCTGAGCGCCGTCGAAGGGTGGACCCTGTGCTTAAGGTTTTGTTCCCCGCCCGAAACCAGGGGGGATGACCGGGAGTAACTGGCAAGGCCGCGAGGTGCGGGATAGCATCCAACGTGGTAGGTTCCTGGAGGGATCTTTTGCCTCGCTCGTCAGTTCTCACGATTGCTGCTGTCTCTTGCCTTCTATTTGGCGCGGCCGCGATGCGCCTGAGTCCACGCCTGTCTTCGGCTTTCGCGGCCCAGGCGCAAGTACAAGGCCCGCAGCCGGCAGTGGCCGCTCCAGCCCCGCAGAGCGCGCAACTGCAGCCGGTGAGCGCATCGCTTTCGACCGCAGCAAAGCCGCCGGATATTCCTTCACTGCACCCTTCAAGCACGGCATCCACTGAGCTTTATACCGCCAAGCGCGGCGAAACCATTCCCGCAGTCGCCCACCAGTACTTGAATCGGACTGCCTACCTCACGTCGTCGGAGCTGGCCGAAGCCATCCGCCGAACGAACGGAAAAGACAATGGCGACCGCTCCGGCAACATTTTAAAAGCCGGCGAGCAGATCACCATCCCCGGAATCATCCCCGCGCCCATCGTCGAGAAAACCATTCCCGTGGCCAAAGATTTTGAAGTCCGCGCCATCTACCTCACCGGCATCATGGCAGCCAGCGATCACGGACTCCGCATCATCCGCCACTGGCGCGAAGTCGGCGGCAACGCCGTCGTCTTCGACATCAAAGACTCCGACGGCAGCGTCAACATTCCCTTCGAGCATCCGCTGCTCGGCAAGCATCAGGTCTACATTCACGACCTGCCCAAGTTCGTCCATTTCCTGCATTCCGAAAACATGCACGCCATTGCCCGCATCGCCATCTTCCGCGACGAGCGCATGGTAGTCGAGCATCCCGAACTAGCTGTGAAGTCGAAGAAAACCGGCCAGCCCTGGCGCGAAAACGGCAAACTAGTCTGGACCGATCCCTCCAATCCAAAAGTGCAGGAATATGACATCGCCCTGGCCAAATTCGTAGCCGCCTCGGGAGCCGACGAAATTCAGTTCGACTACGTCCGCTTCCCCGCCGAAGGCGACCAAAAAGACGCCGGCTTCGTCTACCAGAATGAGCACCCGGAAGCCACAAATGAAGAAAGCAAGAGTGAAGAAGCCAAAAGTGGAGACAAGCCATGTGGCGACGGGCGCCTCGTGAGCCTGCCCCGAGCGAAGCCGAGGGTCCCGCCGATGCGAAGCAAGGCGGAACCGCCACAAAAGCCGCCGTCTGTAAGCCCGAAAACGCCCCGCGAGGCCCACAGCGCACCGACGTAATCACCGCCTTCCTGAAAAAAGCCTATGCCGAACTCCACCCCACCGGCGTCCTCTTCTCGCTCGACGTCTTCGGCGTGATGGCCTGGCAGCGCCAAGTCGATCTCTCCCACACCGGGCAGGACATCGTAGGCATGGCCAAATACTGCGACGTGCTCTCGCCCATGATCTATCCCTCGCACTTCTTCGGCATGGATAACATCGCCCACCCCGGCGACGCCCCCGAGCACTTCATCGGCGAATCCATGGCCCGCTTCGAACTCATTACAAAAGGTAGCGGCGTAGTAATCCGTCCCTGGCTGCAAGCCTTCCGCTGGCGCACCAAAACCTATTCCCCCGAATACATCAAAGTTCAAGTAGCCACCGCCAAAGAAAAAGGTGGCATAGGATTCTTATTCTGGAACGCCGCCAACGACTACAGCAAGCCCTACGAAGCCATGCCCGAAATGAAGGCCGCCGACTTAAAAGAAGGATCAAAAGATAAAGCGAAATACTTCCGCGGAGACGAACTGCCAGGCGCAACAGTGAAAGCAAGCCTGACGCCGTCCGCGACGACTCCCTAGTCTCATTCAGGTTCGAAGCATCCACCACCACGACAGAGGGTGCCCCATGTTTCGCGTTCTTTGCGAAACGTGGGAACCACGGTCGTATCGTTCTTGGGCTTTGAAGCCGGCGGGCCCAGCCCTATCAACCCGCGCCTCAGGGTATACAATTCTCCCGCACCAGGAGAGCGCCGCCTCATGGCCACAGCAACCCTACCCCGTCACACCGCCCACAAACTACACGCCAGCCAGTACGACAACTATTTCTTCTCCGCCATGGCGCTCCTAATCCTCGCCACAGTTTTCGTAGGCTTCGCCCGCACATATTTTCTAGCCGGCGTCTTCCGCGCCCCGCTCCCCAGCCTGCTAGTCCACATTCACGGCGCAGTCTTCTCCACCTGGATCCTCCTCCTAATCACGCAAATCGCCCTAGTCTCCGCCGGACGCGTCGACATCCACCGCCGCCTGGGCCTGGCAGGTTTCGCCCTAGCCTGCCTAATGGTCGTCCTAGGCGTCCTAGCCGCCACTGCGTTAATGGCCCGCGGACGCTCCCCCGTCCCCGTCTTCGACCCCCAAACTTTCTACGCCATTCCCATGGGCGGCATGTTAATTTTCGCCACGCTAATCTTCTTCGCCTACCGCCAGCGCATCAATCCCGCCGCCCACAAACGCCTGATCCTGATCGCCACCATCTCCATCCTCGACGCCCCCACCGGACGCCCGCCCTTCACCGCCATCACCGCCCACCCTTTCATGGACAGCGTCTTCGTCTACGCCTTCCTCCTCCTAATCATCGCCTACGACCTCTGGTTCACCAGAAAAGTCCACCAAGCCACCCTCTGGGCCACCGCCTTCGTGGTAGTAGTAGGCCAACTCCGAGTCCCCCTAGGCCAATCCGCCATCTGGCACCACTTCGCCACCTGGATGCAAACCCTAGCCCGTTGAATTCACTAGCCTCTCGAATCCCCAAACTCTAGCGGTTGCCCCGTCCTTGTCCCTGCGTTCTTTGCAGGGACAGGGCGGGGATTTTGACTCCATCCCTCCTCGCTTGAAAACCTCGGTGGGATGCCCCATTTCTCGCGTCCTTTGCGAGAAAGCCTGCCCTGAGCGAAGCCGAAGGGTGGGGATTTCCGCCGCCGCAATTCATCTCATGTGGGGCCACGGTGCTCATGTAGAGACGTCCCGCCCGTCCATACGGCCCAGACCGCATTATTAGCCAGCAAAACTGCTATCATCTACTCGTCGGCACAGGACTTTCGCCCATGAACATCAATCTGAATCCCGAACAGGAACAGATCGTCAACGAAGTGCTGAAGTCAGGCCACTTCCAGACCGCAGAGGAAGTGATCGCCCAAGCTCTGGCCGCCCTTCGCGAAAAGGAGCGCTCATCCTCCGCCCGCGACGGCAACGGCCGCCACGACGATGCCGTCCGCGAAATGCTCGCCTTTGTCGAGAAAAACCGCACTCCCCTGCAGGGTGTCACCGTGAAGCAACTAATCCGTGAAGGTCATCGTCTGTGAGTGATCTCGTCCTGGACGCATCTTTGGCGCTCCAGTGGTTTCTGGAAGACGAAGCCGGTCGGCAGTATAGTCTCAGCGTCCTCGCAACCCTGTCGAACCAGCGCGCCGTCGTTCCGATGTTGTGGTTCTATGAAGTGGGCAACGGCCTTCTCATGGCCCATCGCCGAAAGCGGATTACATTCGATCAAATCGTCGGCTTTCTGACCCGCCTAAAAGCGCTTCCCATCGACGCCGCCCCACCAGTCCCCTCTGAGATTCTCGAATTGCCCGCCCTCGCCCAGAAACACAGCCTGACGAATTACGACGCCGCATACCTGGCCCTTGCCCTGGGATTACACTTGCCACTGGCGACCACCGACGCCGATCTCCGCCGCGCGGCCATCGCCGCCAACGTGGAAATACTGAAGGGCTAGAAACTACTCCAGACCCCTGTCATTCCGAACCGGGCGCTAAGCCCCACGTCTTGTCATTCCGCCGCGCGAGCGAAGCGAGGCAGGAGGAATCTGCTGTCCCAGCCACAGCCCCAAACCCCATCCCCACTCCGTGCCACCCCGCCACCACGAAAGTGCTTTGCATCTCCTCCCCCACAAGAGTAAAAAGGTACCCGACTGTGAGGGGGCCACGGCTATGCCGTGGCCTTTTTTTCTTGCGCATCGAATGTTTCGCCCGTCGGCGGTCGTCTCCTTTTCGAAGTAGAGCAGGCAACGCTTGAGAACCCTCCTCAGAGCCATTCGCTTCCTCCGCGTCCTACCAAAGTGGGTGTTTGGGAGGCGGGCACCTAAGTTTCTCAGCGGCCTGTACGACCTCGTCAAGTTTGCCAATCTCTTCGAGTTGTTGCCGACCCTGACAGCGGTCATCTTCTACCCGCGTCATTTCTTTCGACGAATCCCAAGAGCCCTCGCCGGCAAGGGGCCCCTTCTCGACCCTCTCCGCTTTGTCCTAAGCACTGCAACCTATTCGGTCTTGGCAGTCGTGACCCTCTACCCAAAGCTCGCGGCTTATCGCCGTCTCCAGCCCGCCCTCGACCAGGTTCCCCCCGCCATTATTCATGGCGTTGCACATGTGACACAAACCGAACTATACGTCGGAATGGGTATCCTCGCGCTGCTCACTCCATTGTGGATCCTGCCCGTCTGCGCCTTGACTTATTCGGTCTTGTACATAACAGAGGGTTTGCTGCAAAGCAATCTTAGAACCGTCGAACAGGCACGCTCGTATCGGAGACGCCAGTTCGAACTGCTCAGGTTGCTAGCGCCCTTTTCGCCAGACGTTTACGCCCGCCTGGACAAAGGACGCTTTTTCTGGTCGCTTTGTTACTTCGGAATTGCTGCGTTTCTGCTAGTTCAGATTGTGGCAGCAGCTTTCGCCGTTGGGTTGCACACTCTCTCTCACTCTGATCCTGGGACGCTGCGCTTTCCCCCTTTAAGCAACTACGTGTTAGCATTCAGCCTCCTCATCCCCGCAACCATCAGTGAGTTCCTGCTACTGAGGCCGTATATCGAGCTGCTCAATTGGAGCTGCTGGGTTCCGCCGATCCCATTTCATCGAGTCAAGTGTGCCACCGTGCGGGTCGCTTCCGAGACCCTGCTGAAGTGACCTCCACGCGCTGCGTGGCTGGAGAGAGCGGTGGACGACCGACAAGTTTATGCGACGACACTCCAAGTTCGATGAGGCCCGGACACAGCTTATTGATGCCGCGATCGCAAGCTCTAACCAGTTGGAAGTTGAGAGATGCAAGGCGCGCACCAGCCTGCTACGTAGTGGCTTCGACTTCAGAAACGCTGGCGCAAAATGGCTAAAGCTGCCCTCCGTCGCGAACGCGCGAGGGCTTTGCGAGAGGCGCTGCAACTAAACAAGCTACGAGTAGCGGCCCAAGGGCCGGAGGTTCCGCAGAATGTGAAAGCCAGAATCCGAACGTTTAAGTCGGAACGCCTGCTGTAATCCCCTTCCCCGCGTGAATCGGCCCTTCGACCCACCACCCACCTTCGCGCCTCTGAAAAAGCCGGACATCGGCGGTCCCGATTGCTTCTTCCGGGATCGGCTTTTCCACAGCCCCCCTGTGACATCTGACCTTGCGCCCCCTTGCTAAACTATAAGCAGTATGCTAACCCGCAAACCAACCCTCCAGGAATACATCTCTAGCCTCTCCCCCGTCCTGCAAGCCGTAGCTAAGTCCCATCTTTTCAATATTTTGCGCGCAAACCCTTGGCTATCAAGATTTTGCGCGGATTCGCTCCATCTCCTCTCCTCCAACTCCAACCAAATCAATAATTTACCAACTCGATCCGAAATTTTTTCCAATCCAGATCCGAAAGGTCCAAGTCCCATGTCGCTCAACAAGAACACCCGCATCTGCACCCACATCAAGGTCAACGGAACCCCCTGCGGCTCCCCCGCCCTCCGCGGCGAAGTCTTCTGCTACTTCCATCAGCGCATGATCCGAGGCGTCCGCACCCCGCCCAAGTCGCGCCTCCATCCCATCGCGCAAATCGAGGACGAAGAGTCCATCCAGGCCTCACTTATGGAGGTCATCAACGCCCTCGTTCTCAACACCATCGATCTCCCACGCGCCCAGCTCATCCTGCGCGCTCTCCACATCGCCGTGAGAAATGCCCCACGCGTTCATTACCGCATCCACGACCGCGAAATGGTCCGCGAAGTTCCCAACTACCCCGCCGCCCCCGCCGTGCCGGTGCCCCCGGCGCCAGCACTCAACCAGGCCGGCGCGCTAGCCCGCATCCCGCGTCCCAAGCCCATCAGCATCACCCGCCCGCCCCGCCCGCCCATCGTCGCCGCCCAGCCCGAACCCGCCCGCCCCAAGCCGCCCGCCCCGGCCAAGCCGGCCCCCGCAGCCCGTACCACCGCCCGCCGCCGCTCGGGATGAAATACCATGGCGTCGCTCAATCGGAATTCTCCAGCGGTCGCGCTCCTTCAGGCGTCATCCCGAAGGCCCGCGTTTTCTCCAGCGGGACGAGGGATCTCCCCTGCGCATACGGCCGCCCGGGTCGAAATGAGCCACCTCCGATTCCCTTGCATTTTGTCCATAGTCATAATATTATGACCATACGATGAAACAGATTCCCGCAGGCGAGTTCAAAGCCAAATGCCTCGCCATCATGGACCGCGTGCTCCACACCGGCGAGCCCGTCGTCATCACCAAGCACGGCAAGCCCGTGGTCAAGCTGGTCCCCGCCACAAATCATGCCGACGATATCTTTGACTACATGGCCGGCAAAGCGAAGGTAGTTGGCGACATCGTTGGACCCGTCACTCCGCCCGAGGATTGGGAGAACAAATGAGGGTGAACCAGTGAGGATGAACAAGTGATCCTGCTGGACACTCACGTCCTTTTCTGGATGGCGAACGATTCGAAGCGCCTGTCGAGGCGCGCCCGCGAGGCCATCCGCGAAGCGAGGCACGAGCAGGGGCGGCATGACGCGGGGATTGCGATTGCAACGATCACGGTGTGGGAACTCGCGTGGCTCGCGGAGAACGGCCGAATCGCGGTCGTTGGGAGCGTGGAATCGTTTGTTCGTGAGCTGGTAGCGCGGACCATTCTCAGGCCGGTCACGCCGGAGATTGCCGCCTTGGCCGTGCGCCTGCCAGATGGATTTCCCAAGGACCCGGCAGACCGTTTGATCGCCGCGACCGCGATGGTCGAGGGCATGCCGCTGGTCACGGCCGACACGCGCATCCGCCGGTCGAAGGTGGTCGAGACCGTGTGGTGAGCCTGCGAAACTCTCAAAAGCCGTTGCCTCGGATTGCGGCCGCCTCGGCTATAATGTCCTGTAACGTGGGTTGGGTTTTCGCGCCTCGCTCCCCTGCCGCTGCCAGAGGAAGGATTCAGCCTTCGTTACACAGAACGCAACAGAGCACGCACACCGCAGACTGAAGGAGTCCGCATGGCGATCCAGAAGTCCGACAACATCTGGCACAATGGCAAACTCATCCCCTGGGATGAAGCGACGATTCACGTGATGTCGCACGTGGTCCACTACGGCTCCTCCGTGTTCGAGGGGATCCGCTGCTACGCGCCGCCCTCGGGCCCCGCGATCTTCCGCGCCCACGAGCACATCGAGCGCCTGCTGAACTCCGCCAAGGTCTACCGCATCGAAGTCGACTTCACGCGCGAGCAACTGGTGAACGCCATGCTCGAAACCGTGGGCAGCAACGGCGTTTGGCCATGCTACGTGCGCCCCATCATTCTGCGCGGCTACGGCGAGGCGGGAGTGAATCCCTTCAACTCGCCCACCGAGGTCTACATCATCAACTATCCCTGGGGAAAATATCTGGGCGGCGAGAGCGAAGGTTGCGACGCCTGCGTTTCCTCCTGGACGCGCATTGCCCCGAACACGCTGCCGGCCATGGCCAAGTCGGGCGCGAATTATATGAACTCGCAGCTCATCAAGATGGAAGCCATCGTCAACGGCTTCGCCGAAGGCATTGCGCTCGACGTGAATGGATACGTCAGCGAAGGCTCGGGTGAGAACGTCTTCATCGTGCATCGCGAAAAGCTGATCACCGCGCCGCTCGGCAACTCCGTGCTGCCCGGCATCACCCGCGACTCGACGCTGCAGATCGCGCGCGACCTCGGCATTCCAATTCTTGAGCAGATGATCCCGCGCGAGATGCTCTACATCTGCGACGAAGCGTTCTTCACCGGAACCGCGGCTGAGATCACTCCGATTCGCACGGTCGACAAAATCAAAGTAGGAAAGGGCGGCGGGATTGGTCCCATCACCAAAGCGATCCAGAAAGAGTTTTACGCAATCGTGCGCGGCGAAAAGAGCGACCGTCACGGATGGCTGACGCCGGTGCCGGTGCGCAGCAAGCAGCCGGTAGGCGTATAATCCGTTTGCTCGAGTCCAACCCGAGGGGCGCGCACAGCGCCCCTTTCGGCATCTTTGGCCCGGAAAGACATAACACTCATTCAGGAGGAAGACAATGTCGGAGCAACAAGGTTTGACCCCGGAATTTGCCCAAGGCTACTGCGCAATGATGCTCGACGGCATCCTGCGCGAAGCAGAAATCACCGAGAGAATAATCGCGGCGGTGCCCGATGCAGCTTCGAGCTACCGGCCCGATCCCAACGCCCGCACCGCCAAAGAACTGGCGTGGCACATCGCCAACAGTGACATTCAGTTTCTGGATGGAATTGCCGACCTGAAGTTCAACATGGAAACGCCCGAACACAAGCCTCAAACCTCCGCCGAAGTGGTCGCGTGGTACGACGCGAACATGAAGCGCGGGGCGGCCCGCGTGGCGGCGATGACGCCGCAGCAATTGATGACGCCCATCAACTTCTTCAACGTGTTCAATCTCCCCGCGGTTCTGTATCTGGGCTTCCTCAACAACCACAGCATTCACCATCGCGGCGAACTGGCGACCTACCTCCGTCCCATGGGATCGAAAGTGCCGTCAATCTACGGCGGCAGCTACGACGAGCCGTTCCAGCCCCCCGCGTCAGAAGAAACCGCCGCATAGGATTCCAGTCTGTTGATCCTGAAAGCCGCCCTTCGCGGGCGGCTTTTTCCGTTACCGAACTATTCCGCGCTTTTCGGAACGGCTGCGGCGGCCGCGTCGAATCCGATCTTCGAATGGGTTCCGTCGCAGAACGGCTTGTTGGTGGAAGCGCCGCAGCGGCAGAGCGCTATTTTTTCTCCCGCTTCAATCTTGTTTCCGCTGGCGTCGAGAAGAGTGACGTTCCCGGCGACCAAGTATGGACCTTTGGGCAGAACCTGAATGGTCGGATCCGACATGTTTTTCTCCTTTGAGTTTAGTTACGGAACGACTTGAAATCGATGGACACTTTGACGTGCGCAATTATTTCCGGCGCGCGTCAAGGCTCCACGGGCCGGAGCCGTTCTGCGTGATGAAGAGCGCAGCGCCCAGCATCGACAAGTTCTTCATGAACATGACGAATTGCATCTGGTGCATCATGGGATCGGTGACCGTCCAGAAGTTGTGCATCATCGGCGTGACAGCGGCAAGAAACAAAACCAGCAGCCATGCGCCGATTTTGGCGCGGTAGCCGAGCAGGATGGAAAGAGCTCCGGTGAGCGCGATGACGCCTGACAGCGGGACAGCGATTGAGGCCAGGGGCACACCCTGCGACGCGGCGAAGGCGATGATCTGGCCGGTGAAGTGCATGGGCGCCGACATCAGAAAAATCAGGACAAACAGGAGTCGTCCCAACAGGGCAACCGAAGCTTCCGCTGCGGGAATCCTGAACGATTGCGATGGGGAAGATTGCGAGCGGGCGGAAAAGGTCGAAGTTGTGGCCATATTGAGTCTCCTTGGATTCCGGAGTTCCGGATCAGTTCGATTGGATGGGGAGGAGGCGGATTTGGTTACAATAAATAACTAACAGCTCTTTACATATCATGCACTTTATAGTAACCTAGTAACTATATGACTCCCATTCGACGATCCGCTCAAACTCCGTCTCCCTGTGCCATTGGCGGGATGCTCGAACTGCTGACCCGGCCCTGGACGCTGCACATTCTCTGGGAGTTGAGCAACAACGGCCCGATGCGTTTCGGGGTTCTGCGCAAGCGGGTAGACGGCATCTCTTCGCGGGTGCTTACAGAGCGGCTGCGCACGCTGGAGGGCGCGGGGTTTGTCTTCCGGCACTATGAGCAGACCATCCCGCCGGCGGTGACTTACGGTATTACCGACCGCATGAAAGATATTGAGAAGGTGCTGGCCCAGCTCGAAGGGCTGGCGCGGAAATGGAAGGGTGAGGGAACGAAGGTGGGCGCTGGTGGGGGCGCTCAGGCAGGAAAAGGCGTTGGTGTGTAGAAGAGCTTTCTCCTTGGCCCGTCGGGTAGTGAGCAATCGTGACCAGACACACATCTGAGAACTGTCCTAGACTTACTGTAACCACAAAGACCCACCGCGCCGTACGTCCGCCAACCTTGAGCCCTTGCGATTGAAAGAAAGCCGCTGGCCCGACTGGGCAGCGGCTTACAAAAGGCAACCCGATGCGTGGCTTATTTCTCTCATTCTCGCACCCGTCTCCGATTCTGTTGTCCGGATTGCTGGTGCTTTCCACACACTTTTTGTGGGCACAGAGGACTTTGCCTCTGGAGAAGGTCCCGATCCAACTGCTTGATACCCCCGCTCCGTTTGCCAGAGTTTCAGAAGCCCAAACGCGTCTGCCTTACACCTACAGAGGTTTGCCCCTGACTTTCGAGCAAAATCAGGGCCAGACCGACCCGTGGATCAGATTCTTCCCTCGTTCTCCAGGCTACTATCGTCTGCCTACCAACACCCATGCCGCGCTGTACCCAGCCACAAGCACGGCCCAATTTTGGAGCAAAGAGAAGTACATTATTGGCACCGCACCCAACAAGCGGTGGACGCTTGCCCCCACCTTCGACAAGATACCTCACGAGACGACCTGGCGCGTCGGGAACCTGGAGCATTATGGACACCGCATTCCATGGGCTGGCGCCATCGTCCTACGAATCGTTCAACAGGCTAAGGCTCACCCGCATGTCGCACGTGTACTCGCGGTACTCAAGCCCCGACTCTGATGATTCGCTTGTCCGTTGCGCCAAAGAATCGCGATTACATTCATCGGCCCCTCGGATGGGGGTTTTGAGCGCTAAGACTGATTACAACCTTCCAGTTATCCCATGACCCGTCGATGTGGTCAATTTTGGACAGACGGATGTTTAGCTCCGGGCCTACTCTGTCTATTCATACTTTCTATTCATACTTTTGACCTTACAACGTGGACTTGGGTAGGTTGGAAAGGTTGCGGCAGGGAGGTCGCCATCCAAGCGTTGTCGTATCGAGAGAAATCAGGACTATATGTCGAAAAAGTTTGAGCGGTGGAAAGAATTAGCGGCCCGGTGCCGTGGCGAACAAGATCCTGCGAAGTTGACTGAACTGGCGAGCGAAATGAACCTCGTTCTGGCCCAGAAGACGCCGCACCTCGATCCTCCGCTGCACGCTGCGGGGTCGAACGAAGAGGACCAACGCGACGTTCTGAAGGCAGATGCTGAAGGTAAAGTATGTTTCACTTAATCTGGTATGTCCTGATAGGGCTAATCTCGGGGGTTATCGCAAAATCGGTGATGCACGTCCATATGACGATGTTCTGGACAACCGTGCTCGGCATCATCGGATCGATCATCGGCGGCGGTGTTAGCCACATGTTTTGGCGCTCGACAAACGAACGGTACCATCCTGCTGGCCTCATTTTTTCCACACTGGGCGCGATCCTGATTCTCTTCATTTGCTATAAGCTGAAGATTCATTTTCCCCAGGTCAACCCCTTCTAATACGTGACCACTTCCGTGATTGAGTGGAACGGAACCAAGCTGACCACGAAGTTCTACCCCAGTGAGTGTAATCGCGCTTTTATCGCCAAGGAACCAGCGTTCGTTCCTCCGTTCACGGCGGATTACTACCGGTTTGCCCGTGATCCGACCGCAATCCTTCCCGCCAGCAGTGGCCAGTGGAAAAAATAAGGTGACAAAGGCAGGATGTTTTCGAAGTCCTATCGAAGAAACTGATAACAAGCAGCGATAATTCGGATGGGGCGGCGTCAAGACAACTATTGACGAGCCCCAACCGCTACTCTAGAGTATCCAAAGTGCGAAGAAAGATTTCCAACGCGAACCGAGTTCTCTGCGAGGTACGACTGCGTCTACTCGCCCTTAGTGTGGCCATTCTTGGCCTGGTGCTTGCACCCTTGGGACGCGTCGGATGATATAGCCATAAGACAGAGGCATTCTCAGTAAGGGCCATCATCCATAAACCGATGATGGCCCTTACGTTTTGCGGGGAAAGAATTGTATTTGAACCCTGGCACACCGGGAGGAGCAACTTGCCGGAAACAGAACAGGTACTGATATTCGACACTACGATGCGCGACGGGGAGCAATCTCCGGGCTGCAGCATGACCGCTGATGAGAAACTGCGCATGGCGCGCCAACTTGACCGCTTGGGAGTGGATGTCATCGAGGCTGGATTCCCCGTTTCCTCCGAAGGCGATTTCCACTCCGTGCAACTAGTGGCGCGTGAGATTCGACGGCCCGTGATCGCTGCTTTGGCGCGCTGTTGCCACGCCGACATCGAGCGAGCCTGGCAGGCCCTTAAGGCAGCTGCTCACCCTCGTATCCATACCTTCCTGGCCACCTCTGATATTCACCTGCACCACAAGCTTAAACTCTCGCGCCGAGAGTGCCTGGAACAAGCGCGTGACGCTGTGGGCTTCGCCAAATCCCTCTGCGAAGACGTAGAATTCTCGCCAGAGGACGCTACCCGCTCAGATCCGAATTTCCTTTGCGACGTGCTGCGAGCGGTAATCGAGGCCGGCGCCACCACAGTCAACATTCCCGATACCGTCGGGTTCGCAGTCCCGTCTGAGTTCGCCGATCTGATTCGGACTATCCGGCGGCAGGTACCTGGGGTCGAGCCGATAACGGTTTCGGTGCACTGCCACGATGACCTGGGTCTTGCCGTGGCGAACTCGCTCGCTGCGGTCAGTGCTGGAGCGCGGCAAGTAGAATGCACAATCAATGGCATCGGAGAACGGGCTGGCAATGCCTCGCTGGAGGAATTTGTGATGGCTATGCGTGTCCGCCCTGACCGCTACCCGCTGCGCACGGCAGTGGTCAGCGAACAACTTTTCCCAGCGAGCCAAACGCTAACCGAGGTCACCGGAGTGCCGGTGCAGCCCAACAAGGCAATCATTGGCCGCAATGCCTTCGCGCATGAAGCGGGTATCCACCAGGATGGCATGATCAAAAACCCATTGACGTATGAAATCATGACTCCGCAATCCGTGGGGGTTCCGAGCACGCGTCTCGTCCTGGGCAAACACTCGGGACGCCATGCTCTCGGGCAGCGCTGCGAAGAACTGGGTTTCCGGCTGGACCGGCACGAACTCGATCAGATATACCGTCATTTCCTCACTCTGGCCGACACCACGAAAACTGTAGAGGACAGCCACATCCTGGAACTTATTCGGAAGATTCATGACGAGCGTTCGCGTCCGAGCGTCACCGAATCGCCACGCGCTTCCATCATCAGCGCGGGCAAGGCCGCCGCCGCCGCGGCTTCCGCGGCATTGGGTGCGCACGAAAACGAGCAGCAGGAAGATTATCTGTGGGGAGTGTGATGCCAGCCGCGACCGGCAGCCGCGAGTCCGCGGCAAGTTGGGCCGGCCAAGCATGAGCAGTCAGAGGACCTTGCAACCATGATAAAAACTGGAGCGCAGATTCTTTGGGAATGCCTGGAGCACGAAGGCGTGACCCACGTCTTCGGATATCCCGGCGGCGCCATCCTGCCAGCTTACGATGCCCTCAAGCACAGCAAGATCCATCACGTGCTGGTGCGGCATGAGCAAGGCGCCACGCATATGGCGGATGGCTACGCGCGCGCCAGCGGAGAAGTAGGTGTGGCGGTGGCGACCTCCGGTCCGGGAGCCACCAACATGGTGACCGGCATCGCCACCGCGATGCTGGACTCTTCCCCCATCGTTTGTATTACCGGCCAGGTGGGCAGCAAGCTGATCGGCTCTGATGCCTTTCAGGAAACCGACATCACCGGCATCACTCTGCCCATCACCAAGCATAATTACCTGGTGACGCGGGCCGATGAACTGGCACGCACCATGCGCGAAGCGTTTTACGTCGCCCGCTCAGGCCGTCCCGGGCCAGTTCTCGTGGATATCACCAAGGATGCGCAACAGTCCTCCTGCGAGTTCGACTGGGAAGCCGCGAAGCCGCAATTGCCTGGTTATCGTCCCGATCTCTCTCCCGCTCCCAAGGAATACGAAAAAGCGCTGGAGCTGATTCACAACTCCAAGCGGCCGGTGATTCTCCTGGGCCACGGTGCCATCGTCTCTGGTGCAACGCGCGAGGTGCGCGATTTGGCGGAGCGTGCGGGCATCCCAGTGGCGCTTACCCTGCTGGGCCTGGGCGCGCTTCCCGCCTCTCATCCGTTCAACCTGGGCATGATGGGAATGCACGGCGAAGCCTGGGTAAACCACACCATTCAAGAGGCCGACTTGCTCATTGCGCTCGGCATGCGCTTCGACGACCGCGTGACCGGGAACCTGAAGACCTACGCGCCCAATGCCAAGAAGATTCATGTGGAGATCGATCCCGCCGAGATCAACAAGAACGTGAAGGTCGATGTGGCGCTGGTGGGCGATCTGCGGGAAGTGCTACATGCCATGTTGCCGAAAATTGAATCCATCGATCGCAGTGAGTGGCTGGATTTTATCGATGGGCTGAAAGGCGACTCGGCAGTCCGCGATATTCAGAACCTGCCGGATAGCGGCCATCTCTATGCCGCGCATGTCATCAACGATCTTTGGCGTGAAACGCGAGGGCATGAGACGCGAGGGCGGGAGGCGCGAGGCAGCAACACTGTGGTGGTGACCGATGTTGGCCAGCACCAGATGTGGGAAGCGCAGTACTACAAGCACGAGGAACCGCGTTCGCTGATCACATCCGGAGGTTTGGGGACGATGGGGTTTGCCTTACCCGCTGCGATCGGAGTGAAGGTCGCGCGCCCTGAGGCCGAGGTCTGGGTGGTTGTCGGAGACGGTGGTTTTCAAATGACCATGTGCGAACTCGCTACCGTCGTGCAGGAGAATCTCAAGATCAACATTGCAATCATCAACAACGGCTTTCTGGGAATGGTGCGGCAGTGGCAGGAATTCTTCTACGAGCGCAACTACCAGGCTACGCCGCTGCTGAACCCGGATTTCGCTAAGATTGCCGGGGCCTACGGAATTCAGAATGCGACCGTGACCGAACGTTCTCAGGTTGTCCCCGCGGTTCAATCGGCGCGGCAGCACGATGGACCAGTGCTGATTAATTTCCAGGTAGAGCAGGAAGATACCGTTTATCCGATGGTTGCGGCGGGGGCTGCTTTGCACGAGATGATCCGGCGCCCGAGTCCAATTGTGGAGACCGCTGCCGATGAATAACCTAAAGACGAATAACCAAAGATGAGTAACCCAATATGCTGAACACATTTGTGGTGTACGTCGAAAACAAGCCAGGCGTGCTGACCCGGGTGGCATCGCTGTTTCGCCGCCGCGCCTTCAATATCGACTCGCTCACCGTGGGACGCACGGAAAAGCCAGAGGTGTCGCGCATGACCATCACCGTCGATGCCGACCGCGACCAGGCGCGCCGCATCGAAGCCAACCTGTACAAACTGGTGAACGTGCTGCTGGTGGAAAACATCACGACCGTGCCGGCGATTGTGCGCGATCTGGCTATGATCAAGGTCGCGGCCACGCATGAGGCGCGCTCCCACGTGTTGGAGCTGGCCAGCGTGTTCCGGGCGCGGGTGGTGGATGTTGCGCCCGAATCCCTGATCATCGAAATCACGGGCGGCGAAGACAAGATCGACGGGCTGCTTGAAGTGCTTCGTCCTTATGGTGTACTGGAAATGGTGCGCACCGGAATCGTCGCCATGCGGCGTGGCACCAAACCTTCCGCAGCGCTGGCATCAGCGGAAGCGCCGGCGCAAGGCGTGATAGATGACGATCTCTCGCAGTCGGTGTAGCGTAAAGATTACAGATAAAGAGAGTCTTATTCGAAAGGAATAGCCATGGCAAACATGTATCACGAAGACGCCGCTGACCTGGCACTGATTCGCTCGAAGAACGTAGCCATTATCGGCTACGGCTCGCAGGGACATGCCCACGCGCTCAACCTGAAAGACAGCGCCGTGCAAGTGCGGGTCGGCCTTCCGCCAACCAGCGAATCCCGGGCCAAGGCGCAAGCCGCCGGACTGTCCGTGACTTCCGTCAGTGACGCAGCCGCATGGGCCGACGTCATCATGATCCTTGTGCCCGATACGGCCCAGCCTGCCGTCTACAAGCGGGATATTGCTCCCCATTTGTCGGCCGGGAAGACACTGATGTTTGCCCACGGCTTCAACATCCGATTCGAGACCATCACTCCTCCCGCGAACATCGATGTTTCCATGATTGCGCCCAAGGCGCCCGGACATCGGGTGCGTGAGGTGTTCGTCGAAGGCGGCGGCACTCCCGCGCTCCTAGCCGTTCACCAGAATCCCAGCGGAACCGCAAAGCTGTTGGCGCTCTCCTACGCCAAAGCCATCGGAGCAACCCGCGCCGGCGTGATCGAGACCACGTTCACCGAGGAAACCGAAACCGATCTCTTCGGCGAGCAGACCGTGTTGTGCGGCGGAGTCAGCGCATTAGTGAAAGCCGGTTTCGAGACGCTTGTCGAGGCAGGTTATCAGCCGGAGATCGCTTATTTCGAGTGCTTGCACGAACTAAAGCTCATTGTAGATCTGATGTATCGCGGCGGTCTCAACTACATGCGCTACTCCGTCAGCGACACGGCGGAGCACGGAGACTACACGGGCGGCCCGCGGATCATCACGGACCAGACCAGGGAGACGATGCGGCAGATCCTGAAGGAAATCCAGGACGGAACCTACGCCCGGAACTGGATTGCCGAAAACGAGTCGGGACGGGAGTGGTTTGAAGCCACCCGCCAGCGCGAGCAGGAACACCCGATCGAACGCGTGGGCGAGCACTTGCGCAGCATGATGAAATTCCTCGACCCGGTGACGGTTAAGCAAAAGAGCAATCGTCCAGTGCCCGCTTAGAGGCTCTCGGGTAAGCCATCGAACGACCAGAGGTTAACTACCTTAGGGAAGTTTGGGACAATAATGAAAGCGAAGGTGCACGCCGCGCAAAATGCAGACGAGATCACGCCCGAGGCAGCCAATGCTTTAGGGATGTAGCCAGACTTAAACCAGGAATCGGGGCAGGTGTTCTCGGACCATGTCGTGCAGGCGGCGGTGTTGTTCGAGCATGGCTGCCCGATCGCGCCGAGGGACTTTGTAAACGTTCATGGAAATCTCGACCACGGTCCGATCCAATGCGCAGAGTGCGTTGAGGAGTTTGTCGAGGTCAGTCGCTCGGACGCGGCGGGAACGCAGTTTTCGCCAAGGCTGCTTATCTGGCTGGGGCATCGCATTTCCTCTTGAAACTGAAAGATTAATAGCGCATTTCGGATGGGAAGGGAAACGCAAACAATTCATCGTTGCGATCACCGGATTGAGTAGCCGCGCAATGGATGAACCATCTTGAGCGCAATGGCCTGGTTTCGACAGTTATCCCCGGCAGAGATCAAACAGCAAAAAGTGCGGGGATCAAGGCTGCACCTTCAGATCTACGCCTAATCGCAGAGCATTGAGCTGTAGGTGTGGGGGACCTTATGCCATCCCACATTCCCAAGCTCCGCGGTTAGGTGGAGTGAGGCCCTCCCAGGCCTTACCTATCGGCCGATACCCGCCAGATGTTTCTCGTCCTCCGCCTCTTTGGCCTTCTCGGCTTGGACCAATGCCGCGGTCAGTGCCAATCCCTCAGCCTTGGCGACGGCGCGCGTTGCCACCGGCTTCAACCACAGCAATGCCATGAAGGCGGCGGTAATGTCGCAGGCGATCATGACGTAGAACACCGGGATCCAGGAGCCTGTCCTGAGCATTACCCACGCCGCTACGGGAGCGGCAAAAATGGCCGCCGTACCTTTCGCGGTGTAGACGATGCCGTAGTTGGTGGTAGCCCATGTCCTGCCGTACAAGTCCGCGGTGAGCGAGGGGAACAGCGAGAAAATCTCACCCCAGGCGAAGAACACCAGACTCGACAACAGGACGAACATCACAGGCCTGCCGATGGTCTGCAGCCAGGCAAATACCGCAATGCCTTCGATCAGGAAGGCGATGAACATGGCGTTCTCGCGGCCAATGTGATCGGAGATCCAGCCCCACAGGGGACGGGTCACGCCATTCACGATGCGGTTTAACTGAATTGCCAGAATTGCCGCGGACAGGCCCCAGGCAATGATGACCCTATCCACTTTGTAGAAACCGGCAATTTCTTTGAGTTGCGAAGTGACGACCAGGCCGCCGAACGCCACCAGGGTCATCATGACGTAAATCAGGTAGAACGATGGCTGTTTCAGCATCTCCATCCAAGTCATGTCTGTCTTCGCTTGATGGAGTCTGGCTACGGGTTTCCACGCTGCGGGCAGCCAGCCTTTGGGTGGGGCCACGATAAACATGGCCGCAGCGGTCACGATAATGCCCTGCACCAGGCCCCAAAAGATGAAGGCATGCTGATAACCGGAAGCATGGATCATTTTCTCGATGGGAGCCACGGTCACCGCGGTGCCGATGCCATAGGCGCCGGAGACGATGCCCGCGCACAGTCCGCGGTGATCAGGAAACCACTTCAGTACGTTGCCGGTGCAGCCGCCATAGACGGCGCCGGCGCCGATCCCGCCAATCGCGTACCAGATATAGAGTCCAGTGGTAGTGGTGGAGTAGCCGGAGCCAATCCAGCCCGCGCCCACCAGCAGGCCGCCGATGCCGATGACCAGCCGCGGTCCCAGGCGATCTATCAGATAGCCTTCGAAGGGAACCAGCCAGGTTTCACAGAATATGAATGCGGCAAATGCGATTTGCACCGCCGCCAAAGTCGCGTGCAGGTTTGAAGTTAAGGGTTTGGTGAAAAGCGTCCATGCATATTGAAGGTTCGCGATCGCCATCATCGCGATGATGCAGGCGCACATTTGAACCCAGCGGTTGACGATCTTGGATTCGGTACGAACAGAGGAGTTCACGTTCGTGGCCATAGGCACACTCCTGAGGATGTCAGAATCGGTCTTCTTTTGTCGGGCAACTCCCTGCCGGAAACATCCGGGCAAAATGAAAAACCCGCCCCTTAGTGGGGCGGGCGGGTTTATTCGCTTTCGATGTCCTTCTGGAGCGGGATGATCCCCGGCACCAGCCACTTGTTCCACATATCGTCGATCTTGCTCTGGAAGTAGTCGATATCTTCCTCGATGAAATGTGCGAACCTTCCCTGCTTCAGCAGGTAATCGCGGACCGGCAGCCGTTTGAATCTGCCGCTGGCAATCTGCTCCGTCTTGCCGTAGAGCTTCAGCTTGCCGTTCTCAACCTCGTACAGAGGCCAAATGCCAGTGTTCACGGCCAGTTCGCCCAGCTCGAAAGAAAGCACGGGATCGAAATCCCATCCTTTCGGGCAGGGGTTCAAGCAGTGAATGAAGGTCGGCCCACCGATGGACAGCGCCTTGCGTATGTTGTTCATCGCCTGCAGCGGATAGGACGTAGAAATGGTTCCTACATACTTCACTGTGGGATGGCCAACCAGCATTAACGGCGCCATGTTCTTTTTCCAGCGGTGATTCATGATGCGTTTCACTTTTCCTGGCGTGCTGAACGAGGTGTTGACACCGTACGGCGACGTTCCGGAAATCTGGATGTCGGTGTTGGCGTAAGACTCGTTGTCGTACATCAGGATCAGCAGGTTGTAATCGGGATGGCACATGGTGGCCGAGATCGCTCCCAGGCCCATGTCCGCCCCGCCGCCGTCGCCGCAGAAGGCGATGACGTTGATGGGTTCGTCCTTCATGACGCCCTTGCGCATCTGGACGCGCAATGCGGCCGCGACTCCCAGGGCGCTGGAGCCCGAGCTGCCTAGTTGCGTGTGCATCCAGGGAACGCCCCAGGGCGTGGCGTAGTAAGAGGTGTTCGCCACGTACATGCAACCGGTACTGCCCAGAATGATGGTTCTGGGGCCCGCGGCCTTCGCCATCAATTTCATGATTTGCGCAGACTCGCAGCCCTGGCAGGTGCGGTGGCCGGACGTGTAGTACTCCTCGTGTGGAACCTTCTTTACCCCTTTGAAGGCTTCCAGTTCTTGCGTCGGTTTTTCGTCTACAAAAGTAGTGCTCATAGTTGTTTGTCCTTTCCGGCTATGAATAGCGCCACGCGTAGCGGCGTTATCCCCGCAGCCCAATCCATTGCGTCAGAGGTTGCGCCTTCCCGTTTGCAGCTTGGAACACGATCTCGGTCGTCTTTTCTACGTCTGGCACGGTTATTTCGCGGCCGCCCAGTCCACCAATGAAGCCAATCACCGGCGGCCGGGTGCTGCTGCTGCTGTACATGGCAGAGCGGACTTCCGTCGCCACTACGCCACTCAAGTCCGGCGAACCGAACGAGAAGTCGCGATCGATCACGCCGATGGCCTTGAAACGCTCCAGGCACTTGGCAATCTGCGGGCCGGCAAACGGCCGGAACCAGCGCAGACGAACGAACCCAACTTTCTTGCCCTGTTCGCGCATCTTCCGGATTGCGACCTTGACCGGCGTGGAGAGAGTTCCCATGCCCAGCAATACGACTTCCGCATCTTCGGTCATATATTCTTCGAAGAACGGATTGCCGTACTTGCGTCCAAACGTTTTCTCGAAGTCGGCATAGACTTCGCGAATCACGTCGCAGGCGATTTCGGTGACGGCGTAGTTCTGCCGCCGAATCTCCGTCACCCAATCCTCGTTGACCTGCGGTGCCACCGAAATAACGTTATCGGGATGGAGCAGCAGATCGCCGCGGTTGTAGCGAGGCAGGAACTTCTTGACCTGCTCCGCCGCCGGGATCTTTACCAGGGCTTGCGAGTGAGTGAGAAATGCGCCGTCGCAACTGATGGCCAAGGGCACGAACATGCGGCGGTCTTCCGCCACACGATACGCGATCAGAGCCGTGTCCAGCGCTTCCTGCGCGCTGTCGACCCAAGTCAACAGCCAACCCAGGTCGCGGACCGCGAGAGCGTCGTTGTGCTCCACGCCGAATGCGCCAGGATCGTCAAGCGCCCGGTTGCCCACCATTGCTACCAGGGGAAGGCGCAGTGCCGGGGTCACGGTCAGCGCCTCCATGGCATACATCCAGCCCACGCCGCTCGAACCGCAGAACACGCGTGCTCCGCAAGCTGACGCGTGCTTCACGATTTCAAATTGTGAATGCTCGCCTTCCGCAACGATGTATTCGCAGTCCATCTCGCCATCTGCGACCAGTTGGCTGATGTACTGCATCACCGTGTCGTAAGGCCGGATTGGGTAAGCCGTGACCACGTCGACATTGGCCAGTTTGCAGGCAATCGCAATGGCTTCGGCGCCGGTAATCAGGGCTTCCTGCTCGATGCTTTTCTTTTTTTCTCTTTCTTCAACAGGTAATGTAAGTGTCGCCATTTCAATCTCCTTTATCTTCAGGCTGCGTCGTCACCTTGCCGCGCTGCGCTGCTAGCCTTTCTTCGCGAGTTCCAAAGCCTCAGGGACCTGTTCCTGATACTGGCCGCGATAACGGAATCCGTGGCTCCGCTTCTCGATCGGCTCGGCTTTTTCAATCGTGGTTTCCAGCCATTTCAAATAGGCGTCTTTGTCTTTCTTGAACGCCTCCCACTGGCTGCTGTTGTCGTGGAATTCAGACTCGTTCACCATGTGGACGCAGTCCTTCACCGGGCAAACCTCTTCGCAAATGCCGCAACCGCAGCATGCTTCGAGATTGGCATCGTAGGTTCCGTCGGGAGTCACGTCGAACGACGCATCCGGACAGTTCAGCCAGCACAGCGTGCACTTGGTGCAGGTCGCGAAGTTCACGACCGGGCGTAGAGTGCGCGTCGAGTACTTCTTGAACAGTTCGTTGCGGGCCGGACGGAAGCCTCCGACTTTCCCGGTTGTAGGATCGGCATAAGGCCCGCCCTGGGGCTGACCCTTGATCGAGACGCCGCCCCGCATGTCTTCCCAGCCGGGCAGGGCGAACTTGAACAGCTCTTCGGGATTGCCCTCGCCCGGTTCGACATCGATTGTGGTGAAGCGATCGAAGGCGTTGCGAGCTGAAGTCACTTTCAGGCTGCTCTTCAGTTTTTCGTTGATGAATTGCTCCACTGACTTCAAGCCGAACAGTTCCGGCAGGGCCTTGGCGATGGCGCCCAGGATGCGGACGTCAGTGTGGTCATCTTTGAAGACCCACATGCCGGAGAAACTGGCAGCGCCCTTCACGACACCCAGCTTGTAAGGCTCTTCCCGGCGGTGAATGTTCTTCAGCAGAGCCGGTGCATCCTCCAAAGAAACCACGATGATGGTGTGCCCGGCCTTCAGAGCGTGGTGAACCGGCTGCAAGCCGTACCAGGCCCACGATTCCGTGCCCTTGCAGAGCGTGTCATCGAGAACCACCGTCAGATCGACTTGCTTCGGCTCGTACTGCGCCATTCCGGCTTCGAGCGTCAGTTCGTCTTTGGCGACGATGGCGAAACTCTTGGCTGGAATGCCGTTGCGCTCCGGAGCATCTCCGTAACGGCCAAAAGAAAGTCCCAGTTTGCCTTCGTTGTGCGCGGCCAAAACAATGTCGCGCGTTATGTTCTTCGCTAGAGTCTTTTGAAAGACCCCTCGATAAATGATTTCGACCGCGAATAGCTGACCCATTTGGCAACCTCCATTCTCTTAGAGCTTTTTCAGTACGATGTTTTCGACTTCCTGCAAGTGCTGGCGCATGGCGGCCTCAGCGGCGGAGGCATCGCCCCGCTTCAGAGCCGACAGAATTCGGTGGTGACCAGCGAGCGATTTTTCTTGCCGTCCTTCCACCTGCAACGAGCGTTCCCGGGTTTCGCGCAACAGGTCCATCAGGACGTCCACCACTTTCAAGATTGCGCTGTTGTCTGAGGCCAAGGCGATGGCGTAATGGAATTCGGAATCCTCTTCGATGGTGAGCGCGCCCTCGCGGACCTTCGCCTCCTGGCGTACAAGAATGTTCTCCATGTCGACGATTTCGCCGCGAGAGACGTGCCGAGCGGCGCGGCGGGCCAGGGGCGGCTCGATCATTCTGCGCACGTCGAGCAGATCCGCAATCATCTTTCTTTTTGCAATGAGCGCGTCGGCCAGGGGATTGGCCGGTGCAGAAGCAGGATTGCAAACCACCGTTCCGATACCCTGGCGTGGCTCGAGCAGACCCATTAGTTCCAAGGATCGGATAGCGTCCCGCACCGAGCTGCGGCTCACACCCAGCATCTGCACCAGTTCGCGTTCCGGAGGCAAAAGATCGCCAGGTTTCAGCTCTTCCGTAATGCGCCGTTCCAGTTGCCGGGCGACCTCTTGATAGACCTTATTTCTAGGGATCGCTTCGAAACCGGATCTTGCTGGTGATTCAGTACCGAGCATGGGCATTGGTCTGATGACTGACCAATGCCATTTCAAGCCGGAATCCAAAATGGCGCAAGGACGCAAGTCACAGGTCAATGTGAGCAACCGCGCTTTGGTCTGTGCAGTTGTTTCACTCAATGTTTCAGGGCGACCGGATCAACTCCTGGGTGAAAGGGGGGCCTGGCCGGCACTCAGGGAGAGAGAAGTCAGGTTGCGCACTAGAATCGAGCGCGAAGGCATACTCCAGCACGGCATCGCCGGGTATAAGTCCGGCGGCGAAAGCTGAGTTGGCATGGAACCGGGGCTGGGATCACTTCCCCG
The DNA here is from genome assembly GCA_963842095.1 of uncultured Acidobacteriaceae bacterium. Lineage (GTDB taxonomy): Bacteria > Acidobacteriota > Terriglobia > Terriglobales > Acidobacteriaceae > Sulfotelmatobacter. The sequence continues at coordinate 350,574 of CAWJEY010000013.1, read as the reverse complement.
TGTAGCTGACCCTCCAGATCGAGTTTGAGCCGTCGTCGCTTACCAGCAGCGAGCCATCTGCAGCAACCGCTACGCCTACCGGACGTCCCCAGACGTCGCCGTCGGGCAGCACGAAGCCGGTGAGGAAGTCTTCGTACTCGCCGCCGGCGTGGCCGGTCTGGTGCAGCGGCACGCGGATCACCTCATAGCCCACGCGCACCGCCTTGTTCCACGAGCCGTGCTCGGAAGCGAAAATGTCTCCCTGATACTCGGCAGGGAACTGCTGCCCTTGATAAAAAGTAAACCCCAGCGAAGCGTTATGCGGCTGGAGCAGCACATCCGGCACGATCACTTTGTCTTTCAACTCGGGATGCTTGCCCTGATGCCGCGGATCCTGATGCCCACCCATATACCACCACGGCCAGCCGTAGAAACCGCCTTCCTGCACGTGCGTGATGTAGTCGGGGACTAGGTTGTCGCCCAGTCCGTCGCGCTCATTCACTGAACACCACAACTCGCCGGTCTGCGGATTCACTGCAATCCCGCCGCCCGGATTGCGAATGCCATAGGCGTACACGCTCAGCACGCAATTCGCGGGATCGCACACCAGAATGTCAGCCCGGTTCTTCTCCCCCGGGTGCGTGTCAGGGTCGTCCACATTCGATCCCGAGCCGACCGCGACAAACATTCGTTTGCCATCGCGTGAGAATTCCACCGCCCGCGTCCAGTGCCCCGTCCAGGTCGCTTGCAGATCCGCGATGTGTTGCGGCGGTCCGCTCGCCTTCAAATCGCCGTTGTGATAAGGGAAGCGGACCACTTCGCCGGTGCTGCCCACGTACAACCATTGCGGATCGTGTCCCGGAGGATAGAACGCCAGGCCATACGGATTTTTCAGGCCGGTGACGAAAACAGCCGACTGCCCGGGCTTGCCGCCGCTGGTCAATCCGCGAAACACGCGAATGCGCCCGGGATCGCTTTCCGCAAGAAAGATGTCGCCGTTCGGAGCCGTCCGCAAGGTCCGGGGATTCTGGAGACCCGCGGCATACAATTCCACCTTGAATCCGGCGGGCGCCACCGGCCAAACGTTCGCGGGCCGGGCCACCATCTCCGGACCGTTGAACGCCGATTTGGTCGCATACGGCTGTGGCAGATCGTTCACTGTGATTTTGTGAACCGTTCCCGGCTTCTCGTAGCGGAAGTCGGTGAAGGGTGGGGTGGGCGGCGGCGCCTTCAGCTTTGACGTGTTCACGTCGGGTGGCGGCGGCGCGGCCGCGGTTTCCGAATGTGCATTGAGCGCCGGCAAGACCGACGTCACATAGGTAACGACCTTCCAGCGCTGGCTCACCGGCAACTGCGCCCACGAGGGCATGCCATTATCTTTGTCGCCCCGGGTGATGAACCAGAACACTTCACCGGGGGTGACCGAATCGAGCTTGCCATCCACGAGTGACGGGATGTTGCCCGTGCCTTTTCCCAGCTCGCCGTGGCACGACAGGCAATTCTTCGCATAGAGCGGTTTCCCCGCCTGCGCCGCGGCATCGTCGCCCTCATAGGGATTCTTCATCTTCTGTGCCGAGTCGGGCGCATTGTGAAACTTCGTGTCCGCGCCAAACGCAAGGAGGGAAACTGCGGACAGCAAAATTGCGGCGGCGATGATGGCGTAAGACCTGGCAAATGAGCGCATGAATCCTCTCAAATATACGGGGTCGGAAACTTTGTCCTGGAGTGTTTGATGCAGTTGACTTGCGCTAGGATTGCGTGGAGCGCCGCGAGACGAGCGCCGCCGTCCCCGGCGGCTGTCCAGCGGGCGTCCTCGCCCGCCGCGCCGGCGCTACTTTTCTGCGGACTTTCCCTTCACGACCTGCTCATACCACAGCCGGTGATGGGTCTTCGCCCAGGCGGTGGAAACTTCGCCTCGAATAATCGAGGTGAAGCCGCCGCGCACCATGGCTGTACCCATGTAGACGTGAATGATAAAACCGCCGATGGTGGCCATGGCCGCGATCACGTGCACGGTTACCGACAGATAGCGCAGCCAGCGCAGGCTCCACGGGATGGACTCGACGAACCACAGGCCTATGCCTGAAATCAGCAGCAGAATGATTCCATAGAACATCAGCCAGAAGAACAGTTTCTGGCCGTAATTGAACCGGCCTTCGGGCGGAAGATGCTGGTCTTCGTTCTCAATGTAGTGCTTCATCGCCTTCGACCAGCGCCGGTCGGCGTCGGTAATGCGCATGTCGCGATCCCACATCCTGTACATCAAGAACATGGATACGGTGAAGGCGAGGCCAAGCCAGGGATGCCAGAACCGCGCAGCCGGCCCTCCGCCCACGAGCACGGCCAGCCAGAACATGTACGGTGACCAGAAAGCCAAGCCGGTAATCAGGCAGTAGGAGTACGTAAAAGCGGCGAACCAGTGGTTGATGCGCTCGGCGAGCGTGTAGCGGAGAAGGCGTTCTCCGGGTTCGCCCGTGGTGCGTGGTGAGGAAATGGCCTGCGAACTCACGGCTGCCCTCCGTTCTCATGCGTCTCGGGATGAACTTCCTTCGGACCATAGCGGAAGTAGTGGAGCGTTACGCCGATAAGGCCGCCCAACATGGCGAGGTTCCCGATCCACTTCGCGGGGCCTTTCCAGAACCGCACCACCCATGGAATGCTTGGATCTTTTGGTAATCCGCCATAGGCCTCGGGGTTGGTTACATCGTGCAGCACATAGATGACGCCGGTTCCGCCCACGCCCGCCGGATCGTAGACGCCCGCTTGATCGATGCCATAGTTCTCGCGCAGTTGTTTGGCGCGAGTCTCGGCCAGATCCTTCATGTCGTCTTTGGTGCCGAAGTGGAGGCAGCCGGTAGGGCAAGATTTGATGCAGGCGGGCTCCAGCCCCTCGCTCACGCGGTCCACACACAGCGTGCACTTGAACATCTTCTTGGTCTTGGGATTGAACTTGGGAATATCGAAGGGGCAGCCGCTCACGCAATATCCGCAGCCAATGCAATTCTGCTGCTGAAAATCGACGATGCCATTGCTGTACTGCACGATCGCGCCATCCGCGGGACAGGCCGCCAGGCAGCCCGGGTCGGCGCAGTGCATGCACTGGTCTTTGCGCATCAAGAGCGTGATGCTGCCGTCCTTGCGCTCGTGCTCGTTGAATTTGATCAGGTTCCAGTAATTCCACGACGTCTCCGGCATGGTCTGGTAGCTGTTATCGAACACCGTGTCGGTGAACGTGTAGCCGTTCCACTCGAGGCACGCGACTTCGCAGGCTTTGCAGCCGATACACGTCGTGGTGTCTACCAGCTTGCAGACCTGCTCGCCGCGCTCCACGCCTTCGCCGGCAGCAGGGCCGGCATGGCCGGAAATTCTCTTGACCGATAGTGTCGCCTGGCTCATAAGAATTGAGTCATTGAGCGATTGAGTGATCGGGTCATAGAGTTTTTCAAATCACTCAATGACTCAATGGCTCAATCACTCAATCTCCTTCACGCTTTTTCCACCTTCACCATAAATCCCTTAAATTCCGGGGTGAACGCATTCGGATCCACCACTGTCGGTGACAGCCGGTTCAGCAGCGTTCTGGCGTTCTTGTCTTCGTCTTCCTGAATGCCGCGATAACCCTGGTGGATCGGAATGCCAATCTGATAAATCTTCTTGCCGTCGATGTTCATGGGCTTGATGCGTTTCGTGACGAATGCCTTGGCAATGTAGTAGCTGCGCGCGCTCGTGACCTTCACCTTATCGTTGCCCTTGATCCCCAGCTCCGCCGCCAACTCGACCGGAATCTCGATGAACGCTTCCGGAATCAGCTGCACGTTCATGGGATTGTTCTTGGTCCAGTAGTGGTAGTGCTCGGTGAGCCGATAGGTGGTGCAGATCACATTGAACTCGTCGCCGGTTGTGGAGTACTTATCCGCCGCGGTCTTGAGCTTCTTAACTATGGGATTGTTCTGCTGTTTCGGGTGCAGCGCATTCTGCACCGGACTCTCGATCGGCTCGTAGAACTCGGGGAACGGTCCATCGGCGACCGCACCCATGGGGACGAACAAACGACCCACTCCTTCCGGGTTCATGATGAACGGGCCCAGATGGTCCTTGGGATGCGAATCAGCTTTGAAGTCCGGAACGTCGTTGCCCACCCACTTCTGAGCCTTTTCGCTCCACCAGACTTGCGGTCGCGACGGATCCCAGGGTTTGCCTTCGAGATCGCACGAAGCCCGGTTGTACATTACGCGCCGATTGGCAGGCCACGACCAGCCCCAGTTCGGGTAAATCCCCAGCCCCGAGGGATCCTCGGTTCCGCGCCGCGCCATTTGCGGACCAGCCTCGGTCCAGGAACCGCAATAGAGCCAGTTGCCGGAGGTCGTCGTCCCGTCGTCTTTCAACCATGAGAAGCCGGGCAACTGCTGGCCGGCCTTAATGGCCTGATGAGTCACCGGGTCCTCGAGGTCAGCGAGCGCCTTGCCGTTGATTTCCTTCGCTACTTCGCCAAGCGATGGATGCTCCGGATTGGTGTAAGCCCAAGTGGCATGCAAAAGTGCGTCGGGGAATTTTCCTCCCTCTTTCTGGTAAAGAGCACGGACCTTCAGGAAAATCTGTGCCAGGATATCCTGGTCCAAGCGCGCCTGACCCGGTGGAGGAAGCGCCGCACTCTTCCATTGCAGCCAACGAGCGGAGTTTACAAACGTACCATCTTTCTCTGCGAAACCGGCACATGGGAGCCGATACACGGTGGTCTGGATTTTTTTCATCTCATCCGCCGTGGTTCCTGGCGCCCTCCAAAACTCACTGGTCTCGTCGGGGTAGATTTCACCCACCACCAGCCAGTCAGCCTTCTTCAGCGCGTCGACATTTTTCTGCGAGTCCGGTCCAATGGCCACGCCGTTCATGCCGAAGGCGAACATGCCCTTAATCTCGCCGCGGTACATGTGGTCCCAGATCTGCGTCCACGAGTAGTTGCGATCGATCTTGGGGAGGTAATGGAAGGCCCAATCGTTCTGTTTGGTCGCAGCGTCGCCATACATCGATTTGAGAAAGGAAACCGTAAACTTCGGAGTGTTCGACCAGTAGTTGAATGAGTTCCACTCGGTGGGCTTGGAGGAAGTCGGCGTCGTGCGTTTGAGAAATGCCGCAAGGTCGCTGTCTGCCGGGTTCGGCATCTTCAAGTAGCCCGGCAGAATGTCAAAGATGCCGGCCAGGTCAGTGGCGCCCTGTATGTTCGAGTGACCGCGAAGCGCATTGACGCCTCCGCCGGCCCGGCCAACATTTCCCAGCAAGAGTTGAACCATCGCAGCGGTGCGGATTATTTGCGTTCCGAAGCTGTGCTGCGTCCAGCCCACCGCATAGATTACGGTGGCGACCTTTTTCATGTCGCCATCTTTGCGGATCGAGGTGAACAATTCAGCTGCTTTGAGGAACTGGTCTTTGGGAATCCCGGTGATGCGCTCAACCACTTCCGGCGTGTATCGAGAATATTGCTGCTTAAGAAGCTGGTAGACGCAGCGCGGATGCTGGAGGGTAAGATCGAAAGCCACATTCGGCGGCAACATGGGCGGTCGCGGCTCCGCGGAAGCTGTGGGATGGCTGGGTTTTGCCTTACTAGGCGCCTTGCCGTTCACGTCGCCGCCCTCTTCGTAGTTCCACGTCGACTTATCGTAGACCTGGGTCGCAGCATCAAAGCCGGAGTAGAGACCGTCTTCGGGCAGCTTGAATCCTTCCTTGATAAGAAAGGAAGCGTTGGTGTAGTGAGTGAGATACTCCCGGGCGAAGCGATTGTTCTCGAGGATGTAGTGGATGACGCCGCCGAGGAAGGCGATATCGGTGCCGGCACGGATTTGGAGGAACAGGTCCGCGGTGGAAGCGGTCCGGGTGAAACGTGGATCCACCACGATCATCTTGGCGTTGCGTTTTAGCTTGGCCTCAATCGCCCATTTGAAGCCGCAGGGGTGGTTCTCGGCGGGATTCCCTCCCATGATCAACATCATGTCGGTGTTCTTGATGTCGATCCAGCCATTGGTCATGGCCCCGCGTCCAAATGTTGGTCCCAAACTTGAGACCGTGGGGCCGTGTCAAACTCTGGCCTGGTTTTCCAGGTAGCAGACCCCCAGGCTGCGCATACTTTTGACCGCAAGATAGTTGAATTCGTTGGTGTCGGTGCAGCCTCCGATGAAGGCCATCCCTTCGCAGCGGTTGACCGTGTTTCCCTTCGCGTCCTTCTCAACAAAAGTGTCGTCACGAGTCTTCTTGGTCCAGCGCGCGATCTCGTTGAGCGCGTCGTTCCAGGAAATGTCCTGCCACTCGGTCGCGCCCGGACGCCGCACCTGCGGCTTCAGCAGCCGCCGCGGGTTCAGGATGTCCTGCTCCAGCGATGCTCCCTTGGGACACAGCGTGCCGCGATTGATGGGATGGTCCGGGTCACCCTCGACGTGGATCACCTGCGGCGTTACGTTCTTGGCCTTGTCACCCAGCGTGTAAATGATCACGCCGCAACTTACGGCACAATACGGGCAGGTCGATCGCGTCTCGGTGGCGCGCGCAATCTTCAACTCTTTGAGTTGTGCGACGGCGGGAGTTAGATCGAATCCGAGGAGAGAGAAGCCCGCTCCACCAACCAGCGCGCCCTTGAGGAAGTTTCTGCGGGAGAATTCCATTGCATCCTCCGACTACTTCGATCACAGCCGGACTGCACCGCAAATTTGCACAACTATAATCCCGTCTGCTAGTCACAGTCAAGAAAGCCTTCACCACGGAGGTACGGAGACACGGAGAAGGCATTTGATCTTTCTTTGTTTCCTGGTTTTCTCCGTGTCTCCGTACCTCCGTGGTGAAGGCAGTTGCTGTCCCTGAGCCAAAGCCCCATAATCGCCCGGTGGCCACCACCCCCTGGCAGCAACGCATCCGGCGCGCCGAACACCTAGCCGCCCAACATCCCTTCGCCGTGGAAATACTAGGCTTCTACATCCAAATCGTCCGCTTTCAGGAAGGTCTCTACCAGCGCCTCGAACAAAGTAGCGCCGGCGTCCCGCCGGCTGTCTTACAGGAAATGCAGTTGGCGTCCCGCCAACTCTCCGGCCAGCCAGACGCTGCCGCTACAAACACGCTCCTAGCCAGCTTCCCGTCCTTTCTCTCTCTCGTCGAAGAAAAAGCCCCCGCGCGCCTCGCGCAGGTCGCGCACAATCTCCGCAGCTCAGGCCCTAGTTCCTGGACTGACCTGTTCACCCAATGCTGGATCCACATCGACACACCCACCGATCCCCTGGAATTCCTAGTGCTCGCTTTTCTCCAGCCCTACGCCGAATTCGCCCGCTCGCAGGCGAATCTGCAGCTCGAGGGCTACACCTCGCTGCTGTGCCCGTTCTGCAATCGAAAGCCCGCCGCCGGCGTGCTCCGCCAGCAGGGCGACGGCGGCCGCCGCAGTCTGCTCTGCGGTTTCTGCCTCACCGAATGGGAGTTCCGCCGCGTCATCTGTCCCGGATGCGGCCAGGAAGACCACGCCAAGCTTCCTGTCTACACCGCCGCCGAGTTGCCCTACATCCGCGTCGAGTGCTGCGACGCCTGCCGCACCTACATCAAGTGCATCGACCTCACCAAAAACGGCCTCGCCGACCCGCTGGTCGACGAACTCGCCTCTGTTCCGCTCAACCTCTGGGCGCAGGAGCACGGATACGCCAAACTCCACCCCAACCTGCTCGGAATGTGACTGTCTTGCCTAACCCGCGACTAATGCCGCCGCACCGGGTTGTCTCTTTCGTGTCACCATACAACCTCCTCCAGCAAAACTTGATCAGACAGCTAGAAAGCCGTATAAGCTAAAGAACAAACATCAATCAATCCCACCCTGCAGACGGAGCGTTACATGCGATCTTGGAAGTTTCTTCTGATTTTTCTAGCCTCAACCCTGTGCTTCGCCGCACCATCCTTCGCTGCCCAGGCCGATCGCATCGCCGGCACCATCGATTCCAGCCAGATGGTCGCGCTTCCCGGCCAGATTCATCACAAAGCGCTGCCGCAGTACGACCAAGGACGCGTATCGGCCTCCCTCCAGATGAGCCAGATCACGCTCCTCACGCTTCCCACGTCGAGCCAGCAGCAGGCATTGCGCCTCCTTGTCGCCGAGCAGCAGGATCCCAAGTCTCCTAACTTTCACAAGTGGCTCACGCCTGAGGAGTATGCCGACCAATTCGGCCTGAGCCAGAACGACGTTCAGAAGATCTCTACCTGGTTGAAATCGCAGGGACTGAACGTGGACAGCGTCGCTCGTGGCCGCAACTGGATTGTGTTCAGTGGCACCGCCGCCCAGGTCGAGACCGCTTTCCGGACCGAAATTCACTACTACAAAGTGGATGGCATGACCCACTTCGCCAACGCCACTGCACCTTCCATCCCGACAGCGCTGTCCGGGATCGTTACCGGTCTCCGTGGACTCGACAACTTCATCCCGAGGCCGAACGCCAGAAAAGCTGTGCCTCAAGCTCGGGGACCACATCCCGATTACTACGACAGCAGCTTCCAGGAGCAGTTCGTCGCGCCTGGCGACATCGAAGTCATCTACGACCTGACGCCCCTCTACAATGCGGGAATTGATGGCACAGGCCAGAAAATGGCGATCATCGGGCAGACTGACGTTTACCTTGCCGACCTCAACGACTTCCGCAGCGGCTTCGGGCTGACGCCGATCAGCGGCTGCACGACCAGCGCCAGCGGCATTATCACCTCGTGCACTACCAGCAACACAAGCAACTTTCAGTACGTGGTGGTAGGCACCGACCTGGGCAAGCCCTCTACGTGCGGCGACTTGGTTGAAGCAGACCTCGACCTGGAATGGTCGGCGGCGACCGCACCAGGCGCGCAAATCATCTACGTCAACTCCCCCGCCACCTTTAACTCTAACTGCACCGCGATACTCACTGCCAACAGCGTCGTAGCGGCGTACTATCACGCCATCGACAACGATCTCGCGCCGGTGATCAGCATGAGCTACGGCGCACCCTGCGAGTTCGACGACAATACGCTCCCCGCCGATGAAATCGAGCTGACCAAGGGCAACGCGTTTGGCATTACGTTCATGAACTCTTCCGGCGACTCGGGTGCAGCCAGTTGCGACCCCGGCGTGGACTCCTCGACCAACAACCTTGCGGTTGGCGGCTATGCAGTCTCCTACCCCGCCAGCAGTCCCGAGGTTACGGGGGTCGGGGGAACGGCCATCTCCTACCCCGGCGGTTTCAGCGGCAACTTCTGGAGCACGCCCACGACTAATCCTGCGAATGGCGGCACGGCCCAGAACCCACCGCTACCCGAAATTCCGTGGAATGACGATGTGGAACTGGCAGATGCTTTTGGGGGGACACCTCTTTCCGTACAGGAAAGCTACCAAATCTCTGCCAGCGGCGGCGGCGCGAGCAACTGTTCCGTCCAGACCTCGGACTTCTCCAGTTGTGTTTCCGGCTTTCCTCAGCCCTCGTGGCAGACGGTGACGATTCCCGGAGGCCAGGCCTCTGCCCGCTTCGTGCCCGATGTTTCTCTGCTGGCGTCGCCGAACTTCCCCGGCTACATTTTCTGCACGCCGCTGGATCAGTGGATTACCAGCACCAGCACGGCCAGCAGTTGCGCCTCGTCCTCCGGTGGCGCTGCCGGGATTACCGCAGCCCTCGCCCTCACCGACCCCGGCAGGACCCCACCCAACAATCAAGCCCCGACCGTGATCGGCGGAACCTCGGCTTCATCGCCGGTTTTCGCCGCGATTGTCGCCATGCTCAATCAATACCTCGGCGCTAACGGCCTGGGCAACATCAATCCCATGCTCTACACCCTGGCGCACACGCCTACCAACGGTGCATTTCATCAGGTCACGAGCGGCACGAACGTTATCTATTGCGAAGGCGACACGCCCGCGGGTTTTCCCGCCGCATACCTTTGTCCCGGACTGACTGGCACTACAGGAACCCTTGGATTCGACGCTTCCAACGCCGACGCGGCCACAGGGTATAACCTTGTCACTGGACTCGGTTCCATTGACGCCAACAAGCTCTTTTCCGCCTGGGCGGCTGCCCGGACTGGCAGTTCCGTCACGATTTCTCCGTCTGCGACGAATGTTGATGAAGGCACAAGCGTGACCTTCACGGCCAAGGTCACTCCCACGACAGGGGTTGGAACCGTCAGCTTCTCCAACAGCAACAACGGCGGCGCCCCGACGGTTCTGGGAACCGCCACCCTGAATACCCCCTACTCGCCGTTGAACCCGTTCACTGGGATCGCAACGTTCGCCACCACCGCGCTCCCGGCCGGCTCCAACAGCGTCACGGCCACTTTCCTGGGCGATGCATCGGATAGCGCCTCGACCTCAGCCGCCGCCACGGTCACCGTAGTAGCACCGTTCACCATGTCCCCCAGCCCATCGTCCGTTAGCGTACCTGCGGGGCAAACGGCAACCTACACCATCACCATCACGCCTGTGGGTGGTTTCAATCAGAATGTGAACTTCACCAACTCCACGAACTCCCCGAGTTTCAACCCTGGTAGTTGTACCTTGGGTCTTCCTGCAGGTGCGCTCTGTCAATTCAGTTCAAACAGTGTCCCGATGAATGGCACGACCCCGTCAACGGTCACTCTGACCATCACCACGGTGGCGAACATGGCGCTGCCCTCGGGCGCACAGGCCATCACCGTGACCGGCACCAGCGGCGCCGCAGCGGTCACCACAACCGTGAACCTGACGGTGAACCTTACCAATCAAGCCTTCACCCTGGGCGACGGCAACGTCGCTACCTTCCCGGTGTCTGTGGGCGGAACCGCAACGGTCCCGATTACTGTCGCCAATCCGTCCGGCGGCGGGGGCTCGCCTATTCCTTTTGTGGGCAGCAGCACCACCGCCCTGCCCCTCACCTATACCTGCACCGGAGTGCCGTCCCTGCCCACATCGGAGATCGGTTGCGATATCAGTCCCGGCAACGGCCAGTCCACCAGCGCGACGGCCATCACTGTCAGCCTTAAAACCACGCCAATGACGTCGCAATTGAGTCCGCTCGGGCGCGGCCGTCGCATCTACTATGCCCTGCTGCTCCCCGGCTTGTTCGGAGTTGTTTTCCTGGCGGGGTCGCGCACCCGCGGAATGCGACTGCTCAGCCTGATTGTGGTTCTCGGCTTCTCCACTCTGTTGCTGGGCTCGTGCGGCGGGGGTGGCGGCAACACCGTCCAGCCGAATCCTGGGACGCCTCCCGGCATGTACACAGTGACCATCGGAGCCAGTACCGGAGGCGCGGTCCCACTCACCAACTCCAACGTACCTCTTACGTTTACACTCAACGTGCAGTAATCAAAAGACAAACGGCGCTCCGCATCGGCGGAGCGCCTTTTGTCTGCAGCATAGGTTCAGGCCGCAGCCTGCTGAGCGAGCGCTCGTCGAAACTGCGCCGGAGTGGTTTCGGTAAACTTCCGGAACACGCGCGTGAAGTGGCTTTGATCGGCAAAGCCGCACTCGGCGGCGATGATGGCAAGTGGGTATTCCTGATCGCGCAGCAGGTGGCAAGCCGCGCGTACTCGCAACTGTTGCAGGTAATCCCCCGGCGTGCGCCGTTCCTGCGCGCGAAACACGCGGGCCAGGTGCACGGGATGCACTCCGGCGTCGCCGGCCAGGTCGCGCATGCGGAGGTTGTCGCGGAATTCTTCGCGCATGCGTTCTTTCACCCGGCCCAGCCATGGGGGCGCGGATTTCTCCACGGCAGCCGGTCCTGCAATTGCTCCCAGCAACTCCAGCACATGGCTTTCGAGAATGAGGGCATCCACCGTCTGGATCCTAAACGCGGAGTAGAGGCGAAGTGCGGGCCAGAGCATGGCGCCGGCGCCACCGTCAAACGCCCTCCGCGGTAAAGACAAATCCATCTGCTTCAGAAGCCCGTCGCGCAGTTCAATCGTAAAAAACGACACCCCCGCTGGCCCGATCACCGATGAGTGCTGCACCCCGGGGGCATTGAACGATGCTGTGAAAGGCCGCAACTCTTCCAGTTTTCCCTGATCTCCTTCCAGATAGTCACCTTGAAGCACAACCATGACGTAGGCCAGTTCATGCTGATGCCGCGGGACCTTGCGCCAGCAGGGTTGCCGCAATGTGGAGAGCAGCACGTCGTCGGTGCGCAGGCGTGCCTCCACCGGCGAATAAAACTCGCCGCCACGCAGCACCGTCCCCGGATTCTGGCCTTCGGGCATGTTCATTCTGACTACCCAGGGCCGCAATCGTCACCACGCCAATGTTTATTTTGTGCAAGACGGGTTGAGGCGGGCCACTTACAATCGGTGCGAAGATGAATTCGCTGGAGGTCTGTATGAAACGCGTTCTTTGCTCTCTACTGCTGTTCGCCCTCTGCTTCACGCTGCTGGCCGCCGCCCCTGAGGAGAAGTCCCCCAAGCCGCAATACGACGCCAAAGGCCAGCTGCTTCGTCCCGACGATTACCGCGAGTGGATGTTCCTCTCCGCCGGCTACGGCATGAATTACAGCCCTGCCCCGGGCAGTCACGAAATGTTTACCAATGTCTTTGTTCAGCGCTGGGCGTATCAGGAGTTCGCCAATTCCGGCAAGTGGCCGGAGCAGACCATGTTCGTCATCGACGAGAGAGACGCACAAAGCAAGGGCTCGATCAACAAAACCGGCCACTTCCAGACCGACTTGATGGGGCTGGCGGTCGAAATCAAGGATTCGAGCCGTTATCCCGAGAAATGGGCGTATTTCGGCTTTGACGCCGATGGCAAGACCGCCGGCGCCATGCCCAAAGGAAACGGCTGCTGGTCGTGTCACGAGGAACATGCCGCGGTCGAGCACACCTTCGTTCAGTTCTATCCCACGCTGAAACCAATCGCCAAGAAGTTTGGCGTTTACGACGAGAAAAGAGAACAGGTGACCGATGCCAAGTAGCGCGAATCTGTGGCTATGATTTACGCGATACAACCCAAGACAGCGCTGCAACATCGTTCCTACTCAGCACCCCAGCGTCAGCACTCCAGCGGTTGTGAAGTGGGTGGCGGCAGGATAAGGAATCGAATATGAAACTGCGAGTCTCGCTGGCCGCGTTCCTGTCGCCGCTGCTGGCGATTGGAATGTCGTACGGCCAGCAGGAAAAAACTCCCACACCCACTGACGAACCATCCACGCCGGAAGCCATCAAACAATTCAATGACGACAAAGTTGCCGAACTTTCCAAACAGATTGCGGGCAAGGAGGCGCAGCCGGCGGAAGCAGTGTTTAAGAACATCAAGATCCTTACCGGCGTTCCGGCGGGGAACCTGTTGAAGATTATGCAGATGGGTTATAGCCGGGCCCTGGGCACGAGTTGTGCCCATTGCCACGTTCCAGGCCAATGGGAGAAGGACGACAAGAAGCCGAAGGAGATCGCCCGCGACATGTCGAAAATGTCGCACACCATTACTTTCGACCTCTTGAGAAATATTGACGGCATCAAAGACCGCGACCCTCTCATCAATTGCACCACCTGTCATCGCGGCCAGATAAAACCGGCGCTCAACCTGGAGGATGCGACCAAGAAGTGAGTCGATGCCCCGGGGGATGGTGAAGGCGCGCCTGTGGGGCAAAGCCGAAGGCCGCCAGCCTGACAGTCATGTCCTCCTGTGCAAAAAGGCTCCCACTTTGCCCCTTGCGCGCCTGCGCCGAGGCGAGTACCATGAAGTTGTTCTCATTGGCCTCGTTCCCGCGTAGGCCTTCCGCGTCCCAGGCCGTTCCCGGCGGCGCGACGGATTCCGATAACGGATAACCGATACGCAAAATTTAGAAGGTTTTTTCGCCAGTGCGAGTTTGCATCACCAGAGAGCGGTTCGTCGCGAGTATGATCGCGATTGCGTTCACGATTGCGTCCAGTCCAACGCGCAATTCCGCATGGCGCAGTGAGCCATGTCCCCCGAATGCGCTCGCGAGACTTGATGGTTGACGGGTGTGACTGAGTCAGTGGATGGGGCCCCGCAAAAAGAGTGGCTGTGCGCTAACGTTGTAGAGCCTGCCGCAACCCATGGGGAAGCTGAAATCGCTTCGATTTGCAACCTGCACCGGGTGCAAGCCCGGCCCAGCAGGCTTTGAGAGGACTATGAACGCAGGACCAGGATCACCAGGACAAGGACAAGGATCAGGAAGACCCTCCGGTGGCGGAGGCAGAAGCCGGAGGCGTCGCGGACGCCGCCCCAACAATCCCCGCGGACCCCGCGCTGCGGGCGGCCCCAGCCAGTCGCGCCACAATCAGGACGGCATTTATACCGCGCCCATGGACCACAGCTATCGTGCCGCGTTGGCCGGCAACGGCAATAATGGCCAGGGCGGACGCCGCCAGCGTCCCGGCTTTGCTGCGCCTTTCGCGCCGGCCGATCCGGAGCCTCTGCCCGCGTTGCGCGAAGATTCCAACTCGCGCATCTTTGCCTTCGTCGACGACCTGTTCTTCGCGGCCAAGATTCAAGAGACCGCGCGCAAGCTCAATGTCAAGGTCGAGTTCGCCAAGAATGACAAGGACCTGGCCGAGCGCATGCAGCAGAACGGCGAAGAGAAACCTTCGCTGATCATCTTCGACCTCAACAACGCCAACGCCAAGCCGTTGACCCTGATCCCCAAGCTGAAGGCGAAGCTGAAGAAGGGGACCTCGATCATCGGATTCCTCTCGCACGTGCAAGGCGATCTGAAGCAGAAGGCCCACGAAGTGGGATGCGACATGGTGCTGCCCCGCTCTGCCTTCTCCCAAAACCTGCCCAATCTGCTGCGCCGCCACGGAGCGCCGGAAGACGAGAATCCGACGGTACAGTAGGGTCAGTTTCAGGTTTCCCGTTTCTAGTTTCCGGTTTGGTGTAACAGAACAAAGACTGAAACGTGAACTGGAAACTCGACACTGGAAACTCGACACCGGAAACTCGACACCGGAAACTGAGAACTGCCTCTACCCCGGAGGCCAGCTCAAGTGCCGTCCTCCCAAGAGATGAATGTGGAGATGAAACACCGACTGCCCCGCCCCCGGACCCACGTTCAGCACGGTGCGGTATCCCTGCTCGATGTTGCGTTGGCGCGCAATCTCAGCCGCCGCCAGATGACAGCGGCCAATCACTTCGGCGTCTTCAGCCTGCGCTTCTTTCAATCCCGCAAAATGTTTCTTGGGGATGACCAGCACATGCGTGGGAGCCTTAGGAGCCATGTCTTCAAAGGCAAGCACATGCGCGTCCTCATAAACCTTCCTGGCGGGAATCTCGCCGCGAACAATGCGGCAGAAAAGGCAATCGCTTGTGGGGTCGGTCATTGTTGGGTCACCTTGTCGAAAACGATAACATGCGAAATCCACCACGGAGGCACGGAGTCACGGAGAAGGAAGAACAAGAACAAAAAACGGAAAACAATCGAACCATTTCTCCGTGACTCCGTGCCTCCATGGTGAAAGGGCCTAATCCAGCCTCACCAGAAACACCCCGCCCTCCGTGGTTTCGGTTTCCGCGGCGAGGTCCTTGGCGCGCTGGCGGTCGTCATCGAGGACGCGGACCCGCACCCACCAATCGCCCGCGGGACTGTTGAAGCACAGCACTTTCGCCGTGCGATAGCGGCGCTTCAGGTGATCGGAAAGTTTCGTGGCTACTTCTTCGTCGGGGAACCCGCCAATCTGCACTGCCCACTTTCCGCCGGCCTCGATCGGCACTGGGGTTTGCATCACATCCACTCTTACTTCGGCGATTCCGGGCAGGTAGACATCGACTTTGCGGGCGGCGGCCAGCGATAGATCGAGAACGCGTCCGGAAATGAACGGGCCGCGGTCGGTAATGCGCACCAACGCCGTGTGGCCGGTCTTCAGATTGGTGACGCGCACGATCGAGCCCAGGGGCAGCGTGCGATGCGCCGCCGTCATGGCATGCATGTTGTAGATTTCGCCATTCGATCCGCGCCGGTTGTGATACGGAGGACCGTACCAGCTGGCGCGGCCGGTTTCCGTGGACAGAGGCTTGGCGTCGGCGGGAATAGCCGGCTCGGCGAGGTCTGCGCTGGTTTCATCGCTGCTTGCGGAGCCCACCGGGTGGGTATTTTTCGCAGCACCCGCGGGGCGGGACGTGGCGGGTGGTTCGGTTGAGGAAGGCTCGGGCGCGGCCGCGGGTGGCGGCGGCACTTCCACCCGCGCCTGCTTGGGATGGCCGCAGCCCGGGACGAAGAGCAGCAAGAGCGTAATGAGCAGAATCAGAGTCACGGTGCAGGGGACGCGGGCGGCGCGGTGCTTCATTCTTACTTTTACTTTTGCGCAGTCTTTTGCTGTTCCATGTAGTCGGCCAGTTCGGTGAGCTTGACGCTGGCCACGCGCAGCGCCTTGGTTGAGTGCTGCCGCACCGCGGGCACGACCTCGTCGTTCAGGTATTTGATGAATTCTGGGATCTCTTTCTCGATGCGTTCGGCGGCCTCGGCGACAGTCTTGCTGACGCGCGCCGACGCGTCTTCCACCTTGCGGTTGAAGTCGTTCATGATGCTCCTCGATACTGCTGGGCGTGAATAAACTCACGCGCGGGTTGCGGATGCCAGGCCCGGCTATTATTTCGCGGTTGGGAGGGCGGGGTCAATGGCAGGGCATTCGCGACAGCACTGCCGCAGCGCACCTAAGACAGGCGAGGGCGGGCGTCTCTGAATCTTCTTGTAACAAGGATTCAATCCTTGATAAAGTAAGGATTATGCCCAAGGTGACTTCCAAGCTGCAGTTGACCGTGCCCAAGAAGATTGCCGACCAGTACGGTATCCGTCCCGGCGACGAGTTGGAGTGGATTCCTGCGGGCGACAGCATTCGCGTGGAGTTGGTGCGGCGAAAGGCCAAGGCCGGCCTCCGATTGACCCCTGAGGAGCGGGTGGCGTTGTTTGATGAAGGCACCAGGCGGTTGGATAGGCTTCAGGCCGAAGAACTGAAAAAGAACCGAGGTAAGCCAGCCCCATCCAACCGCGGCTGGACGCGGGAAGATCTTTACAACGACGAGCGAGGCTTGCCGCGTGGCTTCCCTCGTTGACACCAACATTCTTGTATATCGCTGTGATACCCGCTATCCGGCAAAACGTGATATCGCTCGCGAATTGCTGCGCGCAGGAGCAGCGACGAGCGAGCTATGCCTTTCCCATCAGACAATCATCGAATTCGTGAACGCCGTGACCAAGCCACGGGCCGGGGGAAGGCCTCTGCTCACTGGTGAGGAGGCCTGGCGCGAAGCCGAAGATTTTCTCGACCAGTTTACCGTTCATTATCCGAATGAATCAGTCTTACGAACAGCCATGCTCGGAATGGCGGCGTACAAGTTTTCCTGGTATGACGCGCACCTGTGGGCCTATGCCGAGCACTACGGATTGCCTGAACTTCTCTCCGAAGATTTTGAACATGGACGCAACTACGGGAGCGTGCGCGTAAGAAATCCATTCCTGTTTTCAGGTGTCGCGTAAGCTGGGTAGCGTGAAGACGCGGCAATCCACTCAAAGTCTGTTTTCGCTTCCGCAGCAGCGCCGTTTTCAGAAACACATCCTCACCTGGTATGACCTGCACCGGCGCGACTTGCCCTGGCGGGCCAGCCGCGATCCCTACCGCGTGTGGCTTTCCGAGATCATGTTGCAGCAGACGCGGGTGGCGGCGGTGATTGCGCATTATCAGGAGTTCTTGCGGCGGTTTCCAACTGTCGAAAAGCTGGCGGCGGCGCGGGAGGCGAGCGTTCTGGCGGCGTGGAGCGGCCTCGGCTATTACCGGCGGGCGCGCATGTTGCACGCGGCGGCCAAGGTTATTGTGCGTGAGCATGGGGGGAAGTTTCCGGCAAGTGAAGAAGGATTGCGCCAGCTGCCGGGAATTGGACGCTACACCGCGGCGGCGATTGCCAGCATCGCGTTTGAGGAGCCGGTTGCCGTGGTGGATGGCAACGTCGAGCGCGTTCTGCAGCGCGTGTCGGGGAAGCGTCTGGCCGGAGAGGAATTGTGGACCGCCGCGAATTGTCTACTGGATGACAAGCGTCCGGGCGACTTCAATCAGGCCATGATGGAGTTGGGCGCTGTCGTGTGTACGCCGCGGGCGCCGGGGTGCTTGGCGTGTCCGGTGATCGAGATGTGCGCCACGCGGGGAGAGCTGGCGGCGATGGACAAGGTCGCGCCGCAGAAGAAACGCGAGATTCACTACTCGCTTGCCCAGCGCGATGGCAAAGTGTTTTTAGTGCAACGGGCGCGGAATGCTTCGCTGATGCCGGGCATGTGGGAGTTGCCGGAGATGGCAGGCGTGAAAGGTGCCACCCCGATATTCACCCTACGGCATTCGATCACAGTGACGAACTACACCGTCCGAGTTTGGCAGAATGTGCCATCGGGCGTTGATGGGAAGTGGATCTCGCCGGAGCGGCTGGATCGGGTCGCGCTTACCGGGTTGGCTCGCAAGATTCTGAGGAAAGCGAACATGCTTTGACGGAATCCGCGACAAACTGGCCACTGACCACTGACCACTGACCACTTCCTTCCTCCCGCATCATCTAGAATGGAAGCAGGTCAGGGCGGGGCGTGTGCGCTGGCTGCGAAGCATTTTGACAGGACGAAGGTGATCCGGAGGACGACCGATGGCGGCATTGACCGTGGGCACCAAGGCGCCCGAGTTTGAACTGAAAGCGTTGGATGGCAGGCGCTTTGTGCTGCGCGACGAACTGGCGACGGGGCCGGTGGTGCTGGCGTTTTTCAAGGTATCGTGTCCGGTGTGCCAGTATGCCTTTCCGTTCCTGGAGCGGCTGGAGCGGGCTTATGGGCACATGGGCGTCAGGATCGTCGGGGTCTCGCAGAATGATCCCAAGCAGACTGCCGCCTTCAACAAGGAGTTTGGCGTCACCTTTCCCGTGCTGCTCGACGATACGGACGCGTATCCTGTCTCGAATGCCTACGGGCTGACCAACGTCCCAAGCGTGTTCTGGATCGCTCAGGATGGCGAGATTGAGGTTTCCAGCGTGGGCTGGGTGAAGGCCGACTTTGAAGCGATCAACCGAAAAATGGCGGAGGCCCGAAACATTCCTGCCGCGTCCGTGTTAAAGGCCGGAGAAGACGTGCGCGATTTCCGTGCCGGTTGAAGCTCGAAGAATTGATCCCGCGGTCGCGGGAAAGACTGGGGCCGGAGAAGGACTTTAACCGCAAAGCTCGCAAAGAAAGGCCGCAAAGGCTGCGAAGACGACGCCAACACGGGTACATTTGTTCCTAGGATCTCCTCTATGTCTCGAACCAGCCGAATGGTTTGGCCCTTGTGGTGCGCAGTGGGAATGCTTCTGGGTCTTCTGACTGGTTGCGGCGGTTCCGGAACCTCTGCGCCGCCGCCGTGCGAGGGTTGTCCGCCGCCGGCGCCCCAGTTCACGCACGTCTATGTGGTGTTTCCGCCGGCCAGCGGGGTCAACAATACCCATTTCATGAATACCGTGATGAACCAGGCGCACATCGATGGCGTGACCGTGGCCACCTCGTGGATCGACGTGGAAACCGCCACGCCCGGGGGAACTGCTTGCAGTCCGGTGGGCACCGACCACTGCCAGAAGGACACCGCCGGGCTCTACCACACTTACGATTGGTCGACGGTCGATGCTGGCAATCTTCAATGGTTCAATGCGCCGGGGGCGAAAAAGGTCAACATCATTCTGGATGGAATCGGCGGAGCATCCCCGAACTGCGCCTTGAACAACAGTTGCATTAACCCGCTAACTCCGTATTACGTGACCAGCCCAAGCTGGGTGGCGGAAACCGGGGCCACAACTCAGGATGTCCTCAACGGCGTCAAGGATAACGGGTGCGACAATAATGAGGTCGGTCTGAACACAAGCGGGATGACTCGCGCCTCCTCTGGCCTGGTCACGGTGACCGAAAACAATCACGGCTACCAGAACGGCGACACCATATGGGTGACAGGCGCCACACCCTCCAACTACAACGTTACTCAGCAAGCGGGGGTGCCGGTTCAAAACGCCACGGCCAATACTTTTCAATACCCGTCGGGAACTGACACGGCCGACAGTGCTACTGGTGGTACTGTGATCAGCCGGCAGCAATCGTATCCTGTTCCCTACGAAACGCCTTATGTCACGGCGTGGGAAGCGTTCATTGCGGCGGCGATTTACCATTTTAATCACTCGAAGAATCTGGCGCAGATCGATTACATGCGGGTGGGACGGTCGGTGGGTGGAGAAGCATTCCCCTACTGTCTGCCGAATATGGAAGTGCTGCCGCCGCCGAACACCTATACCAAAACGGGATGGTTGAATTACTACACCGCGATCGACGATTTCGTGCAGGCTCAGGGTCCGATGATGCAGATACTGGATCCCTTGAACTCAGCCGGAACCGGAAATGCTGATGACCCGAAAGATTTCACGTACGGCACTGACGAGGCGGGGATTGCCGTTGCCCACGTTAACGCGTCTGGCGTTGTGAACGGTTTCGGCAGCCAGGGTTTGCAAGCCAGCGACATCACCAACTACGCCAACAACACTTATTGCGCGTCCGACTGGTGTGGAACGTTCAACTCCAACTACCAGACCAATGACAACCTCGAATTGCAGCAGTTGAGTCTATCGGCTCCCGTCGCCATCGCAGGCACGAGCAGCGGCACCGGCGATCTTCGACCCTTGCTGCCATTTGCGGTCGAGCGCCACATGACCATTCTCGAACTCTACAACCTGGATGCGTTGCTGGCCTACGACCCCAATTATTGCGTGCTCGTGTCGGGCTCACCGGGGGTGTGTGATGCGGCTACCAGTGTTTCCATTCCGACGATTCAGTTACCCGCGGGCGACCAGTATATCTACTTTCAGGCAGTTGGCCAGCCCGGGCAGACCGGCGCCACTGGCGATGGATCGTATAAGGCCGTTATCGATCAAACCGAGGGGCAGCACTAGCCGGGCGTAGCCGGCGTCCCGCCGGCCATCCTTGTAAGAATGCACTGCCATGGCAGAATTACAAGGTGAACGTCCATCCAGAGAAGTTCCTACAGGGTGAATTGAACGCCCGTACAGGCTAAAGACCAGCACTAAGGTAAGCCGACAGGACTCTTCTTTTGTCCCCGCCATCCCTTACAATGGAAACACTTTCCTTCATCTCAGCCTTGTTCAGGAGACGGGTGTTCATGCGCTTTTTGCATCGGACTATGCGGACGTTTCTTCCCAGCCTGATGGTTGGCGTGTCACTTATGGCCGCCGGCATTGCCACGGCGCAGAAGGCGGTGAAGAAAGATCCGGTCTCGGTGCGACTGCCGGGGGCGGCTTTTGCGGCCATGCAGACCATTAATCCCGAGCACATTCGCTGGCACGTGCGCTATCTCTCGCATGATCTGCTGGAAGGCCGCGGAACCGGGCAGCGCGGCGGCGACATTGCGGCGGAATACATCGCCACCCAATTTGCCGAATATGGATTGAAGCCGGCGGGCGACAACGGGTCGTATTTGCAGAAGGTGCCGCTGGTGGGAATCACGACCTTGCCCGAAACAAGATTTTCCCTGGTGCCGGCACATGGCGCGGCGATGCATTTGAAACCGCTCGACGAATATGTCGCCTACGATCAGACGCAGCAGGAGCAATCCGATGTGGACGCCGAGATCGTCTATGTGGGATACGGTATTGAGGCTCCGGAATATAACTGGGACGACTACAAGGGCGCAGACGTGCGTGGCAAAGTGCTGCTGATGCTGGTGAACGAGCCGCCCTCCGACGATCCCAAGTTTTTCAAGGGTAAGGCGCTGACTTATTACGGGCGATGGACTTACAAGTTTGAAGAAGCGGCGCGCCGGGGCGCAGTGGGCGTGATTCTCATCCACAAAGAAGACATGGCGAGCTATCCCTGGGATGTGGTGCGGAACTCGGATTCGGGGGAGAAGTCGTATTTGAAGCTGGAAGGTCCCGTGCTGAAGGTGGAATCGTGGGTGCCCTTCGAGGTGGCGCAGAAGCTGGCGGCGGCGTCTGGCATGGATATGGACAAGATGATGGCGGATGCGCGCACGCGGGAGTTTCGTCCGGTAAGCCTGGGGACGAAGCTGAAGGCGCACATGGTGAGCAAGGTGCGGAATTTCGAGTCGAATAACGTGCTGGCGATGCTGCCCGGTTCGGACCGCAACTTGAGAGATGAAGCCGTGCTGTATACGGCGCACTACGATCACCTGGGCATTCGTCCCGACATGCCGGGCGACAACATTTACAACGGCGCTGCCGACAACGCCACGGGCTGCGGCATTCTGCTGGAACTGGCGCGCGCCTACAGCGTGGCCAGAGATCGGCCGGCACGCTCGATCATTTTCGCAGCGGTGACGGCCGAAGAGCAGGGACTCCTGGGCTCGGAGTATCTGGGCAAGCATCCGCCCGTGCCGGCGGGGAAGATTGCGCTGGATTTGAATTACGACGACGTGAAGCCGCTGGGCGCGGCGGAAGAAGTAGAAGTTTCAGGGGCCGAGCGGACGACGTTCTATCCGTGGGTGGTGGCGACGGCGAAGGAGTTCCGGCTGGCGATCCGTCCGGATGCGCGGCCTGAGGCGGGACATTTCTACCGTTCCGATCATTTCAGCCTGGCGCGCGTCGGCATTCCATCGTTCTCCATCAACGAAGGAATGAAGTTCAAAGGTCACGACGAGGCCTGGGGACTGGCGCAGGACAAGGAATACACGGAGAAGCATTACCACCAGCCGAGCGATGAATACCATCCCGAGATGGACTTCACCGGGGATTCGGCGATGGCGCGCTTTGGCTTCGCTCTGGGCTGGGAAGCGGCGAGCTTTACGAAGCTTATCGGATGGCAGAAGGGTGATGAGTTCGAGGCGGCGAGGATCAAGAGCCAGTAGTTGCGGGTACCTAGTACCTAGAAGAACGCTTCACAGGTAGTATCCTAGGCCTGAAAAGATCGTATGGGGCGATCCGTCTTTCACCCTGTCAACCTCTAACCAGTGGTCCTCATAAGCATCCCCTTCCAAAATGATCTCAACCTGTCCGTCGCCGTCTGCGTCCGCCAGATCAACCGGAGACCAGGTCGATATCGTGGGCTTGTCGGCGTCGGTCTTTTGGAAGGGCACCTTCCGCAACACGTGAACCTGTGACCTTTGATCGATGGTCGCAATTATCTGGCAGATAGTTAGGTTCGTCCCCGCCGAGTGCTGGTAATACGCTTCCGCTAGGGTCCAACCGGAGGGGCTTGGTTGCCAGACGGTGAAGTAAACTTGCCTGTCATCCGCGACGGGAAGGCCTAGCTTTCGCATCTCCCGGATCAGGATCGCCCGGCTCTCCGCAGACGGCGGCACATGCTGTTGACACCTTGACGCCCCTTCAATCCATTCGCAATCGAAGTTCGCTAACACTTTGACGCTGGCTCGGGGTGTCTTTGGCCGTTTGATCTCGCAACCGTCGTCAGGACCGTTCCCGAAAGGCGATTCGCCGCAATAATGAGCCTTTAGAAAAGTCTTGATCCTTTGGCATCGACCATTCGTGCAGGAGGGCCGGTGCGGGTCTTTTTCGGTTTCTTCAGCAACCCCAGTCCCCAGGGTGAAAACGCAAATCATCGCTGAGATGAGGATTGATCGCACGTTCAACGAGTTGTTCATATGACACAGAATTGTATCTCCTTGGGGCTTCCGCTGATCGCGTCCCCATAACCTAGGTAACTTTAGCCCCTCCGCTACGCGTGCTAGCCTCGATATGTACATGTGTAATCAGTAGCTTCCAAGAATTCTGAGCTTTTCACGATGCCTCGACTACCCATCTTCCGCCTGGGCAAGGAGCCGGCGAAACTGGCGCTGCCGGAAATGATTGCGGCTGCGCCATCGATTGCGCTGGAAGGGATTGCCGTCGGTGTCGACAACCTGCGGCACGACGTGGCGCTGAGTCCGCGGCTGGTGGAAGCGGCGCGAGCGCATGTGATGCGGTTGATCGTGCGCCATGGCGAGTTGGAAGGGCTGCTGGCGGCCGAGAGTCCGCTCCGCACCCAGGGGCCGGCGTGGATGAGGAGTGCTGCGGCGGGGGCGATTCCTGGTAAAGCCGAAAAGTCTGACTGGAAGCCGATGCTGGCCGAACTGCACCTGGCGGCGCTGAATCGCGCCAAGAAAGAAGAAAGGATTTCCGTCGACCTGCTGGCGCGGCTGGCCGTAACCAAGTTTCTCCGCACCGAGATGAACCAGCAGTTCGCCCAAGTGCTGGAGCGTTGCCGCATTCTGCTCAAGACTTACGAGGGCATACGGCAGGGCAAAGGCGTGGAGTACCGCGAGCGCGTGGCCGCTTTCCAGGTACGCAAGAAGATCATCCTGCGCAAGACAGGACAGGATCTGTTTGAGACCCTGCGCGAGATTGAGAAAGAGACGCTGGCCCGGACGCGGCGGTCATTGTTTGGCGAAGCCAGAGTTGGAGAAGCGAAGACTGGCGAAGCCAGAGTTGGAGAAGCGAAGACTGGCGAAGCCAGAGTTGGCGAAGCGAAGACTGGCGAAGCGAAAACTGGCGAAGCGAAAGCATCCGAGCCGGGCCAGGCTCTCACCAGCTACGGCCTGTTCCTGAATCGCCTGGCATTTTCCGAGGATGGCCGCGACGACTACCTGTGCGCCGAACATTACGTGATGCTGGGCAATTGGGATCGCGATCCTGACCGCTATCCGCGCCTGCAGGACGTGGTGTGGAGTTTTCTTCGCTCCCTCTACGGGGAAGACACCACGAACGAAACCATCAGCGCCTGGGTCTGCGCTCCGGAGAATGCTCGCGCCCTGGTGGGAACGGGCACGCCCGACGACTCCACGGCAGAGGGCGCGGCGCAGCAGGAGCGCCTGGCCAAGTGGGTGCGGCTGCTCGAAGACGAGCAGGTGATGGAGTGCGTGATCGCGTCTTATCACACAGTGCCTCTTCTCGGCGAGTATGCGCCGCGAATCAATCCGCAGCAGTTGAAGAATGCGTTGATCTCGCGTCCGGAATGCGACCGCGTCGAGCGCATGATTCAGGAGCATGGCAAGCTCTCGCCCAGCAGTTTGTATGCGGCGGTGGGCAAGGTTGCCGGATGCCGCGGCGCGGAGCGGGCCAAAGTAGCGGCGCGCTTTCTACAGGATTTCTCGAAGTATC
This sequence comes from uncultured Acidobacteriaceae bacterium, assembly GCA_963842095.1. GTDB lineage: Bacteria > Acidobacteriota > Terriglobia > Terriglobales > Acidobacteriaceae > Sulfotelmatobacter. The sequence continues at coordinate 325,541 of CAWJEY010000013.1, read as the reverse complement.
ACCGCGACCTGCGGCGGCTGGAAGTGTTGAACGCCGCGCTCGACTCGGTGAATCTGGTTGGCACCGAGAAGCTGCGCGAACTTTCCCGCATGAACGGAACGCTCTACGAATTCCTTTTGCCCGATGAGCAGCAGCAGCCCGATGAAGATCGCGTCCTGCGGCACGTGGTGCTGAAGGCCGACGTGCGCGATTCCACGCGGCTTACCCGCACCTTGATGGAGAAAGGGCTCAATCCTGCGTCCTACTTCAGCTTGAATTTTTATGATCCCGTAAACAAACTGCTCGGCAAGTACGGCGCGCAAAAAGTCTTTCTCGAAGGCGATGCCATCATCCTTGCGATTCTCGAGCGCGAAGGCGAGCCTGGACTGGCCGTGAGCCGCGCGTGCGTGCTGGCGCGCGAAATCATCGAAATCGTGCGCGGCTACAACGAACTGATGCAGCGCTCGGGCATGCCCGGGCTCGAACTGGGCGTGGGCATCACGCTACAGGAATCGGCCCCGCTGTATCTGATGGATGGCGAGCACCAGATCATGATTTCCGAAGCCTTGAACGAGAGTGACCGGCTTTCCTCCTGCAACAAGGCGGCGCGTAAAGTGATGGAGTCGCAGGCTGGGCCGTTCCACGTCTACGTGTTTCAGGCCGGCAGCGCGGCGCTCGCTAAGGATAAAGCGGCTCTCGCTAAGGATAAAGATGAGGCGGCGAATCCGGAAGACTCGATTATCAGCTTCAACCTGGGCGGCATTCGCATGAACGAAGCCGCCTTCCGCAAACTGGAGCAGGAAATTTCTCTGGTGCCGCTGTCGGTGAAGCTGCCACCCTCGATCGCGTCGTCGGACAAAGGGGAATATCGGCTGTCGAGCGCCACCGTGCCGGTCGATCGCGACATCTTCCGCAAGATCGTGGTGCGCACCAGCCGCGTGCCGCGCATCAACGTTGAGGATTTCTCAGTGCAGGGCTGGACCGAACGAACTTACTACGAAGTCTGCACCGATCCTGCGATTTACGCTGCGCTGGAGAAGAAGAAAGCCGCTAAGGCGTAGAACCCACCACGGAGACACCGAGGCACGGAGAAAACCGAGAACAAGGGAACTTCTCCATTTGCTCTGTGGACTCCTCACCCGAAAATAAAGTGATTGGAGCTTTCCTGGGTCGCCGGCGCTTGTCCCTTTACGGGCGGAAAAAATCGGGGGTACCCCCCCTCCCCCCCTTTTTATAAAATATCTGGAATCATCACGTTAGAGGGAATTTCGCCGCAAGGTACTGATGTCAAATAACTTAGATGCTAAGTTCTTTGGAACGTAGAGCTTAGGGGCGCGACGAAATGGGTTCACCCGACCGTGGCGGCCTCGAATATGATCGCGCAAGTTTGATGTGAGGCGCAAGGTCAGATGTCACACGAGGGGGCTGTGGAAAAAACTGAGCGCGGACAAGGTCCGAGTTGGTGTGGCGCATGAGAGGCAAAGGTCTGCGCAGGCGACGAGGCGAATTCCCATTTCTACGGGGTGCGGGAAAGCGCATCTTTCGAAAGCCACGAAAGGTGCTGCGGCCTCTGCCGTAGTGGCACAAGGGTCGGCCCGCCCCGTTTGGTATTGCTACGAGATTCCTCCCGTCAAGCAATAATCCTACTCATAATATATTGACGGACTTTATGATCTATGTCATACTCACAGACATGAGTACGACTGAGAAGCTCGAAACCGTATGGTTCACGACGAAGGGGCAGGTCGTCATCCCACTGCGCCTGCGCAAGCAATTCGACATCGAGGACGGGACAAAGGCCGTGGTCCAAGCCACACCGGAGGGAATCCTTCTGAAACCCATGACCGCGGCGCTCATCAAGCGCGGGCGCGGTATCCTCAAGCGCACGCCGGGAGGCAGGCCGCTGACGGTGGGCTGGGCCGAGCACAAGAAGCAGGAACGGGCACTCGAGGAGCGCCATGCCGGCTAAGGTGCTCGACAGCTTCGCGCTGATCGCCTACTTCCGCGACGAACCGGGCGCGGAGACGATGGAAGATCTGCTGGTCTCCGCTGGCAAGAAGGACAGCCCACTCCTCATGACCGATGTGAACTACGCCGAGGTGAAGTACTCGATTGTGAAGAAAGACGGCGCGAAGGCGTGGGCGGAGGCCGCGAAGGTGCTTCAGGGCCTGCCGATTGATTTTCATTCCACGACCCGCGCGCTGGCCGACACCGCGGCCGATTTCAAGGCGCGTTTCAAATTGAGTTTGGCCGACGCCTTTGCCGCCGCGCTGGCAAAGGAAAGAAGGGCGGAACTCGTCACCGGCGATGTGGAATTCAAGCCGCTCGAAAAGGAAATCAAAGTTCAGTGGCTGAAATAATCACAGCCCCAGAGAAACTATGGCATACGAAGAATTGTTTGTCGACTTGTTGAAGGCCGAGCGCGGCTGCGTTCTTTCGCTTCGCGACTGATCCTGCCCTTTCAGAAGTTTGATCCCACGCGCGCTGGCCGGAATGGAATCCAGAAAGTGGCTTCCACGTCCACCGGAGCGCCGTTCTTGGTGGCGGGCTGGAATTGCCATTTGGCGATGGCTTGGCTGGCGAACAGGTCGAGGCGGTCGTCGACGCTGCGCAGCACGCGGATGCTGCCTACCGTGCCGTCGGCGTGGATGATGGCGTAGAGGATTACGGTTCCGCCGACGTTTTGCCGCATCAGTTCCAGCGGATATGCGGGATCGACTTTGCGCGTGGCTGAGGGCGCGGACAGATCTCCGGATTGGTTGCCCGAAGATGCGTTGGCAGAAGATGCGTTGCCGGGAGACGAGTTACCCGAAGATGAGTTGCCGGAAGATGCATCGCTCGAAGCTGCTGCGCGCGCGGCCAGCGCTGCCGGGCTTAAGTCCAGGTTGAGCGCGGCGAAGCGGATGATCCAACTGCCTCCGGCGGAGTTGAGGTTGGGCATGTTGAGGCTTAGCGAGTAGAACTTGCGGTTGCCGAAGACGGCGCGCTCTTCCTGGGAAAGCTTGCTCTCGCTGGCGGGTTGCATGGGCTGGGCGGAGACGCGTGCTGGGCGGGCGTTTGCGATCAGGTTCGGATTGACGGAGTAAACGCTCGACGTCTTTGTTTTTGCGGTAGGATCGCCTGCAACCGGCGAGGCCGCATTCGAGGTCTTGCCGACGTAGAGTCCTGAGGGCAGGTCGCCGCTGGTCTTTTTCCCGTTACTTCCAATCTCCTTCCCGCTTCCAGCGCTTGCGCCGGGCGCGCCGGAAGCTCCGCGATGACCTTCGGGAGTTGCCGCGAACGTGCCGCGGCGATTGCCCGCTGGCGGAGCGGGCGGCGCGCCCACCGCGGGATGGAGGCTGAGCGCAATCATGCCGCCGGAGCGCGACCCTCCGGACGCGCCTAGTGATGGTGGCGGCGCGATGACTTGGGCCGACGGTCTCAAGGCAGAGGAAGTTCGGCTGGGGAGCGCGCGCTGTTCGTCGAGAGCAAGCTGCGGAGCGGGAGCGATCACGGTGCTGCGTCCGATGTTGAGATCGCCGAGGCGGCGTGCAGTCCCGGCCTCCACATCCGGCGGAGGAGCTATCACAGAGGGCTGCGGAGCTTGCAGGGTTTCCCGCGATGCGGCTTGGACTTCGGGCGGGGGAGCGATGACGGAGCGCTCCATCTGCGGCGCCAGGCGCGTGATCTCGGACGCGGGAACGGCGGGTGCTGGGCCGATGGGAAGCTGCGGCTTTCCTGGCGTTGTTTCTAACCAGGCGACTACGTTGGGCAAAGCCAAGTCTTGCTGCAGTTGGATGTTGGGCGGCGTGACGTCTTTATGATTCAACAAGGTTTGCGAGCGGTTGTCGGGCTCCGGAGGCAGGGAAATGATGGGCTGCGGAGAGTATTCGGGATCGGCTTTGTGGGCGGGAGTGGAATTGGGGAGGCGAGTGTCGAGCGGCGGCAGGTATTCCGAGGGCTCGTAGTAAACGACATCGGCCTTTGTGAACGTGGGCTGAGGTGTGGCGTGAGGTTGCAAAGCTAAGAAGCGGGATCCTGCCCAGATGAGCGCCAATGCCAGGACGTGATACGCGGCGGACTGCAGGAAGTGGCGCCAGGGAAGTCCGCGGTCGACGAAAACGTCACGCCAGAAGGCGGCCGGAGCGGATTCGAGCGGCAGCGGGCCGGCTTCGGGCTGGTACAGGAGGTCGCGCAGATTCCGCAGGAAGTTTAGGAGCCAGGGCTCGGGAGCTACCAGGAGGAGCAACTCCGGGGCCGGCGGTTCAGTCTCTACCTGGAGGGAGCCCGGGGCTTGGTGCATCGTTCTATGTTAGATGGAAAATGGGTTTGCGGGTAGGTGCGAAAATCTTTTAACACAGAGGACCCGGGGTCACACAGGGTTGATTCGGATACGATGGAGCTGTAGGAGTAGCACTCAATGAAAAGATTCTCCGTCATTTTGATTTGTTTTTTGGCTGTCAACAGCTGTCAACTCACGGGCGCGGCTGGTGCACAGGAAGCAAAGACTCCGGCGTTGCGCGAGACGAAGTCAGGCAAAGAGTATTCCGGGATGTACAGCTTCATGGAGGATGGCGAGTTTGTGCAGATTACGGTGGAAGATGAAGGCCGGGTGACGGGATTTGTTTCGCGCTATAGCGATGGGGAAAGCGACAAAGGAGCGTTTCTCGACCAGTATTTCCGCAGCGGCAAACTGGAGGGCAACAAACTGAGCTTCACCACCGAAACGGTGCATGGGATATGGTTCGAGTTCAAGGGAACAGTGGAACGAGGCGAGGGGAAGAATCCTGGGGATGAGGCGTATTACGTGCTCAAAGGAACGCTCAGCGACAACACGAGCGATGCGGCGAAGAAGGTTACGTCGCACTCGCGCGAGGTGGTGTTGAGGAGGTTTCCGAAGATGGAGGGCCGCGTATTGGGACAGTCCGAGTTGATTGTTGATTGATGACTTCTGATTTCTGATTGTTGATTGAAAATCCAAAATCCGAGGCGTCCGGAATCAGCAATCAAAAATCATCAATCAACAATTCTCCCGCTCACTGGCCGGCGCGGGCGGGGGTGATCACTAGACGGCCGGGGGCTTTCTTTTTGGCGTCAGGCTTTTCCTGGGCGTAGACGAGATCGAGTCCGCCCTCTTGCGTGGCAGAGGCTTCGGCAAGCGCTGCTGCCAGGGCGCGGTAGGAGCGGCTTACTTCCTGATTTTCCTGCATCACCACCGGCGTCCCGTGATCGATGGCGGGAGAGATCGCCTGAAACGCGTTGGGAATCTTCCACAATACTTTGCAGCGCGTGGCATGTTCGATGTCTTCGTCGGTGAAGCCGGGGATCTTTTTGTAGCGATTCAGAACCATGCGCAGCCGGTTGCGGCTGGCGCCTTCTTCGAGGAAGGCGTGGATGCGGCCGGCGCTCCACAGTGAGACCACGTCGGTTTGAGCGACCATGAGCACAGCGTTCGAGAGGTCGGAGAGCAGGCGGGTGGTGGAATCGAGGCGGCTGGAGGCGTCGACTACGACGTAACGGTAGTGGTTCACCAGCAGGTCGAACAGGCGGGCCAATTCAGCCGGTGTGGGAACTGAGTGATAAGGCTGCTGGGGGCCGGCGAGAAGATGCAAGCCGTCTTTGGCCGCGGTCATCAGGCCCTCGAGCAGGGAAGCGTCGAGGCGGTGGAGATTTTCGAGGGCGTCGGGCACTCCGAAGCTGGGCCGCAGGTTGAGATGGAGTTGAGCGTTGCCGACGGGGGCAAAATCCACCAGAACCACGCTGCCGTGGGATTGCTGCAGGGCAACGGCGGTGTTGACCGCGGCGGTGGTGGCGCCGGCGCCGCCTTTGGCGCTGAGAAAAGTGAAGATGCGGGCCTTGCCCGCGCCCCCGCGAGTGCGGGTGCGGTTGGAACTGAAACGCGTCAGGGCCTCGAGCAGAGCCTCAGAGCCGGCGCTTTCATCCAGGTACTCGCCGGCCCCGGCGCGCATACTGGCCACGATGGTGGCGGGCTGCTGCATGGTGCCGTTGGCAAAGATGGCGAGCTGCAGAGTGTTGGCCTGAATGAGTTCGATGGCTTTGATGGCGGGCTGAGGATTTGCGGCAGAGATGTCAACCACGACGACTTCGGCGCGCAAATCCTGAATCTGGCGCAAGACGGAGTCGGTGGGTCCGGTGGGAAAGCCGACGCTGCTGAACACGACCCGGGCCAGGCGCGTGGCCTCCAGGCGGTTCTGCAACTCGGTCAAATGCTCACGGTCCTCGGTCAGGAGGGCTACGGCGATCCCATGCATTGCGCGGTTCTCGCTGATTTCTCTCGGTGTTTGCATGTTAGAAAGAGAAAGTATCCTTCGCCAAGTGACCTAGGTAACCATTCGTGAACACGCGTCTACACGATTCGCGCGGCAATGTGAGAGCAACGACTTGCAAGAACGAAACACTCAGCGTGAGATGCACAGCAGGAACGCTCCCTACGAAGCGGCACGATTGACTAGCATTCTAAGCCAAGCCGCAGAGATTGAAAAGGACTGAGAAGGGCCGAAAAAACTAAAGTATGCGGGCAGCAATCCCGGAGCGGGATTTCCCCGCGATTCAAGAAACTGAAAGCCGGGTTTCCCGGGAGGGACCGACGGGTCAGTGGACAGCGACGCGCGGGATGCCGGGCGCGGGCGTGGCGGGACGATCCGTCTCGCTGGGGTTGTGCAGGGCGGAAATGCGCCGGAACGCGGCGGAACCATCCTCGGTCTCGGGAAGGTATTCGTAGCCCTTCAGGCAAACGGCAACCCCGATCTTGGTCTCAGCGGACTTGGTTTCTGCGGACCGAGTTTGTGACGACGTGGTCTCGGTGTCAGCTGAGGCTGCAGGCCTCCAGTTGTTATCGGCGGGCTTGACGATGCGCAGAACGACGCCGCTGCAACGGACGCGCATGTTTTCGCCCAGTGTAATTTCTGAGGGCATCCTTAACGTGAGTTCGATTTCTGCGCCTTCGTTCAGCGCCATGTCGGTGAAGAAGAAAGCTCCGCGGGAACTGAGGTCCTGGGTGAAGCCGAGTCCTTCGGCGGCAGTCGCAACGTCACGCAGCGAGAGCGGGAGGTTAAAAGCGAAGCGTTGTCCAATGCGGCGTTCAACACCAACCGGAGGATTCGTCATGGTCGTGTCACGTCCTTTGGGAATCGCCGGGGAAAGGGCAAAAGCAACTGCCACTGTAGCGCAGTCCGGTCACTCTGGGAAGTCAAAAATTAATGCGGCGGAGCCTGAAATTGCCGCATCTGTGGAAAACTGCTTTGCCGACATACGGATACGATGCACGTTATAGTAATCCGGAGGGCGAAAGGCATCATCCAAAGAAGCGAACGTGTCTGAATCGAGATTCCCAATAAAGGAAAATGTGGCAGTGAAAGGCGCGGATGTGGCGTCCGGGCGCGGATCGCGCTGGCAGGTGGCTTTGCGGGCGCTACGTCACCGCAACTTCCAGCTTTTCTTCAGCGGACAACTGATTTCGCTGATTGGTACGTGGATGCAGACGGTGGCGCAATCGTGGCTGGTGTACCGGCTGACCGGTTCGGCGTTGCTGCTGGGCTCGGTGGGATTCGCCAGCCAGATTCCCGTGTTTCTGTTCGCGCCGCTGGGCGGGATGACGGCGGATCGCGTCAACCGCCGGCACATTGTCATCTCGACGCAAGTGGCGGCGATGGTGCTGGCGTTCATTCTGGCGGCGCTCACGCTTTCCCACAAGGTTCAGGTCTGGCATGTATTCATACTGGCGGGATTGCTGGGCGTGGTGAATGCATTCGACATTCCCGGGCGACAATCGTTTCTGGTGGAGATGGTGGGCAAGGACGATTTGATGAATGCGATCGCGCTGAATTCGTCCATGTTCAACGGAGCGCGCGTAATCGGTCCGGCGATTGCGGGGATTCTGGTGGCGAAGATTGGCGAAGGTTGGTGCTTTTTTGCTAATGCAGTGAGCTACATCGCGGTGATTGTCGGATTGCTGCTGATGAGGGTGCAGAGCCCGGCGCGCGCCGCGATGGCATCGCCGTTTGAGCACATGATGGAGGGTTTCCGCTTCGTCAACCATACGGCACCGATCCGGGCACTGCTGCTGCTGCTGGGGGTGGTGAGCCTGGTGGGGATGCCCTACGTGGTGCTGATGCCGATCTTTGCCGACCAGATTCTGCACGGCGGGGCGCGTGGCTTGGGCATCCTGATGGGAGCGACTGGCGTGGGAGCACTGCTGGGCGCGCTGACGCTGGCGTTCCGCCAAGGCGTGAAAGGCCTGGGGAGTTGGGTGGCGTGGTGCAGCGCCGGCTTTGGGGCGAGTCTGATGGTGTTTGCGATCTCGCACAGGTTCTGGGTCTCCGTGATTCTGTTGCTGCCGGTGGGTTACACCATCATGCTGCAGATGGCGTCCTCGAACACGCTGATTCAGGTGATGGTGCCGGACGCGCTGCGGGGACGGGTGATGGCCGTGTATTCGATGATGTTCATGGGCATGGCCCCGATTGGCGCTCTGCTGGGCGGGGCGCTAGCCGAGCGTTTGGGAGCGCCGATCACGGTGGCGATTGGCGGCATGGCGTCCATCGCGGGTGCGTGCTGGTTTGGTTTGCAGCTGCCGAAAATTCGGGTGGAGGCGCGGCGCTTGATTGTGGCCCAGGCCGCCGCCGGAGGCGAGCCGCCGGAGATGACGGTTCAGGCGGTGGAAGACTGAAGCAGCCGCCAATTTCACTGAAAAAATTACTGAATCGGCGGCGGGCGGTAACCGATCCTTCCGTTTTCTTCTCCGGCAGAAAGTTCCCGCATGCACAGCTTCGCCAGATTCTTCTCATCGCACTGGTAAATCTGGTTCAGTGGCAGATCTTCTGCGCGGACAACATAGAAGCCACTTTCCATGCTGGCGGAGTCGTCTTCCGAATCGGTGTTGACCGGACTGCCGTGCCGGACGCGGATGCGGAACTGCCCGGAGGGCGGTTCGTAATTCGAATAAGCAAAGCAGTGTCCGATGCAGGCGCGGTCGACCATGTGGTTCACGAACCACAGGCGTGAGTCTTGGGAAAGGTTGATGGTTTCGAGGACGCGGCGTCCGTAGGGGAGGGGGCGGGTCAGGTTTTCCACTTGCCGCTCCATGTTGTCGAGCATGCCTGTGTCCTGGTAGGTCCAAAAGAAAAACACGGCGGCGCAGGCGGCCAGAGCGGCTAGGTGCCAGAGCCTCGGTTTCACGGAGCCGAGAACGCACAGACCCAAAACCGCGGTGACTACGGTTAACCGCGAAATGATCAAAGCAAATGGCGAAGCATATTGCGGGAACCACAACACTTCGGGGATCATGATGGCGGTGAAGATGAGGAACCGCCCACAATTCCAGCGGCGCTCGCCATGCCCAGCGGGAGTCGCGGTTCTTCCAGTCGCGAATCACGCCGAAGAGAAAGCTGGCGGCTGCCAGGACGAGGACAACCCAGGCCAACTTTTCGTAGCGCGTGCCGAAAAGTACCAGCTGATCGGCTCCGTTCATCTGGTAGAAATCTTGCGTGTGCCAATAGACGTTGCGAAAGCGCAACGCGTAGTAGTGGAAGCCGACCACAACCAGGAAGGCGCTGGCAAACAGCAGCCAGCGTTGCCATCCGCGCAACAACTCAGCCAACTTGAAGTAGGTGGCGAGTCCTACGAGACACAGAAAGCCCAAGGGGTGGGCGAGCAGGACCAGCACCGAGAGAAGGGCAGCGGCCAGCCAGTCGCCCGCGCGCCCGCGCCAGATCAGTGCTGCGGCAAAGAAGCCGAGGCCGATGGACAAGTAGAAATTCATGAAGCCGGAGTAGAAGGTCCGATCCGTAGGTAATCATGGCAATCGCGGGCACAAGAAACCACGGTGGGCGCCGGTTGGCTGCACTGATAAGGGCAAACGCTCCCCAAAAGAAAATCAGGACTGACAGGCAAACCAATATACGCTCGGCCACGATGAACCCGGCAACCTCCCCCAGTTTCTGCAGCGTGACATCAATGAGGATGTTGTTCCAACGCGGCTCGAAGTACAGACCCGGCGCTTGGCCCTGCTGAAGCAAATGGGCCAGCCAGGCATTGTAGGTGTGGCTGGGAACGTCACCGGCTTCGAGGTGTTTGTGCCAAAAACAGGGGACCACCAGGAGCGCCGAAACCAGCAGCACACGGGCAGCGTTCTCTCGAAGAAAAGTGGCAGATGCGCGGAGTTGCATGGCGGGAATTTTACTACTGACGGCCGAATTGCAAGTACGCCGTGGGCAGATGGCCGGTTCCGTTGAGGACTAGAACGTCCGGACACAACCGGCGTTTGTCGTCGCCGAGCACTTAAGGCAGTTCCACGTCCAGAGCATAGATTTCATCCGTGCTTAGACTGCGGGAGAAGAGGGGGGAGCCGTCTGGTGCGGGCGCGCTCCAGCCGAAAGCCGGGGGGGCTGAGTATCGGACAATGCCCTTCAGATCGGCAACAAGTTCCGAGCGAGTTTCGCCGACCTTGATCCGCCGAAAAGTTGGATGGTCGGTGAAAGGACTGTCGTAGTACAGATAGGTTCCATCGCGTGACCAGTTGGGGAACCCAATCAGCTCGGTGGTCCAGTCAGACCACTTCTGGATCTTGAAATCATAGAGCAGAAGTTTTGTGGACTGCGAATTCATCGCTGCCAGGTACCGGCCATCGGGCGACCAGCGCGGACTGAACAAGCCCTCCGATCCAGGAATGACAGAGACTTCGTGGGTGGCGAGGTTGACGGCACGTATGACGGGCTCGCCGGCGGAGGGGTCCTGGCCGATGATGAGCGTGCGGCCGTCTGGAGACCAGACGGGGTCGGTTTGGGTCTTCGTCTCTGAGAGGACTTCGCGTGGGCACCGCCCTCCGTGGGAATGACGAAAATCTTCTGAAGCTGACCTGGCCGAATATCCAGATAGACGATCTGAGTCCCGTCAGGCGACCATCGGGGCAATCCCGCCGCGACTGGCGGATAGGTTAGTTGAAGACGGTCAGTGCCGTCGGCGCGACAGCGCCAAAGCGTGTTGTCGGGATAGGAAACATAGGTGATCCACTTGCCATCGCGCGAGTAGTCCAGTTCGCCGGCTGAGATTCCGGAAAGAAAAGGCGCGAATTGTTGAGACTTGGAATCGTAACGGACAAGCTCGGCGCGTCCTTGCGAGGCATCGACAAAGAGTTTCTTGCCGTCGAGGCTGGGCACCAGAAAATCGAATGACAGTGGACCCGCAGTCAACCGGACGGGCCGCGGTGAACGCCAGCGACCCCATCCGCTAGGCTCGCGCATAGCCCAAACGCTGTTCACGGAATTGCTCGAGCTAGTGAAAAAGAAGTAGCGGCCGTCTGGTGACCATTGGCCACAGCATGCATCGCCCGGACCTTTCCCGTCAGGAAACAGAGCGTGCAGGCCGCTGCCGTCTGGTCGAATTTCCCACAAGGAGCTTCCTGACTTAACGACGGAGAATCGAATGCGCGAACCATCCGGAGAGAAACGAGGGAAGACAGGATAACCTGAGACCGTGACCAATTTGTGAGGGTCGGTGCCGTCGGCGTTCGCCAGGTATAGATCGGAGCCACGGGCAAAAGCCAGATGTTGTTGATCAGGCGACCATGTGCCCCCGGGACGATTGACGGCCACATCCCCCAAACGGCGAGGGGTGCCGGAAGGCAGCGGCAGACTCCACAGGGGAAATTCGGTTTCTGTTGCGACCCGAGTAGCCACGAGCAGTTTGGTGTGATCGGCGGAAATATCCTCCGCGTAGGCGTTCGTAAAGGGCGTGACAATGGGAGAGACCTCACCGCCGCTGGTGGAGACCTGAACAATCTGGGTATTCGCGCCACTCTCGCTGATGTAGAGCCGGGAGCCATCCGTCACGATACCGATCTTCGGGATGCCATCGCGAGTGAGTTGCGTCGTGCTGAGCACCCGTGGCGGTGGCGGCGGGGAACTGAGCCAGGCAAAAGCCGCGGCGAGAACCACGATCACTGAACCGATCGCCACGGCCCAGAGCCAGCGAGACTTACCTTTCTCTGACGGAATGGCGGCATCGATCTTGCCCGAGCTGGTGTCCCGCCTCAGGCGCTTCAAGTCGGCGCACAACTCGGCGGCGCTCTGGAACCGGACTTCCCGGTCAGTTTCGAGGGCCTTGTGAATGATGCGCTCCAGTTCGGCGGGAACTTGTGGGTTGAAGCGCAAGGCCGGCTCGGGAGATTTGTTCAGGATGGCGTTGAAGACAGCGGCGTTCGTATCGCCGCGAAAGGGAAGCGTCCGCGTGACCATTTCGTAAAGCACCACGCCGAAAGAGAAGAGGTCGGTGCGGCCATCGAGTTCCTTGCCCAGCGCCTGTTCAGGCGACATGTAGGCCACGGTACCCAAGGTGCTGCCGGGGCTGGTGAGATGGCCTTCGCTCATGGTGCGGGAGCCGTCTGACGCCGGGATGACGACCGAGCCGATTTTTGCCAGACCGAAGTCAAGGATCTTGGCGTGTCCGCGATTGGTGACGAAGAGATTCGCAGGCTTGATATCGCGATGCACGATGCCTTTGGCATGCGCCGCGTCCAGGGCATCGGCAATCTCGATTCCCAGCGACAATGTGGTTTCCATCTCGGGGGGCTGGGCTGCGATCTGGTGCTTCAGAGTTTGGCCTTCGAGGAACTCCATGACGATAAAGGGCTGGCCATTGTCGTCACCGATTTCGTAGATGGTACAGATGTTGGGATGATTCAGAGCAGAGGCGGCCTGAGCTTCGCGCTGGAAGCGGGCGAGCGACTGAGAGTCCTGCGCGACCTCATCTGGCAGAAATTTCAGGGCTACGAAACGATGCAGTTTCGTATCCTCAGCCTTGTAGACCACGCCCATGCCGCCGCCGCCGAGCTTTTCGACGACGCGGTAGTGGGAGATGATGCGGCCGATCATAGAGCGCGCCATCCTCTGGCCTTGCCATGTTAGGGCTGAGGAAGGCGCTCGTCAATGGATGGTGCGCTGGATGGCGGGCTTTACCTCCACCTTGCCGGCATGTACTTTTGTCTAGCGATCCAGTTTTCGAGGCGGTTCATTGATCTGCGATCTGCGCGAGGAAGGAATGACATGCGTGTTGGCATCCTGATGGCTTTGTTGTTCGCAGTTTTAGCCTGCCCTGGTTTCGCACAAAGGAATGCGGTTGACGCCGAGGGGCATGCCTGGTGGCAGCACGCCGTCTTCTATGAGATTTATCCCCGCAGTTTTGCCGACAGCAATAATGACGGCATCGGCGACATTCCTGGGATTACGTCGAAGCTCGATTATCTGCGCTGGCTGGGTGTGGATGCGATCTGGATCGCACCAATGTTTCCGTCTCCGCAGGTGGATTGGGGCTACGACGTGTCAGACTATTACAACGTCAATCCTGACTACGGCACATTGAAGGACATGGACGAACTGGTGGCACAAGGCAAGCAGCGAAATATTCGGGTGCTGCTCGACTTTGTTCTTACCTACACCTCCGATAGGAATAAGTGGTTTCAGGAAGCGAAATCTTCGCGCACGAATCCCAAGCGGGATTGGTTTATCTGGCACGACGGAAAGAATGCGACAGAGCCTCCGAATAATTGGACTTCGCTGTTTGGCGGGTCGGCGTGGAAGTACGACTCGGCTAGCGCGCAATGGTATTACCATTATTTCTATCCGCCGCAGCCCAACTTGAACTGGCGCAATCCAGAGGTGGAAAAGAATATGTTCGATGTGACGCGCTGGTGGTATAAGCGCGGCGTCGCCGGATTTCGTCTGGATGCGGTCGATGTGATGTTTGTGGATTCGCAGTTCCGCGACAATCCTGTAGCGGGAACTGAAAAGAACGCCTTTGGCGATCCGGTCGAGCGTGAGATCTACGACAAGAATCAGCCTGAGTTGCACGGGGTTTTGCAACGTCTGCGCAAAGTGGCGGACGAGTACAACGGCGTGCTAATTGGAGAAACCTGGACCAGCGACATTGACCAACTCAAGCGCTATTACGGGGAGCATAACGACGAAGTGAACATGCCGATGGACTTCATGTTCACCACCGTGAACAAACTCTCGCCCGCCGACTTCCGCAAGCAGATCCAGTGGGTCGATGGTTCCGGGGAGTGGCCGGTCTATGTGCTCAGCAACCACGATATTCGCCGCGTGTATGACCGCTACGGCGACGGGAAGCACAACAACCAGATTGCGAAACTCATGGCATCGCTTTACCTCACGCTGCGTGGCACCGCCGTCATGTACTACGGCGAAGAAATTGGGATGGAGAACAACGATCCCAAGCGTCCCGAGGACGTGAAGGATTCTATGGGCAAGCTGGGCTGGCCTAAAGAGAAAGGGCGTGACGGCGAACGCACGCCGATGCAATGGAACACGGAGGCCAATGCGGGATTCAGCATAGCCGCGCCCTGGCTGCCGGTGGATGAGCGGTATAAGAGCTACAACGTGGAGAGTGAGAAACAGGATGCGAACTCGATCTTGAACTATTACAAGCAACTGCTCTCTCTGCGGCACACGAACGAAGCGCTGCTGGAAGGCAGGTACGTTGCGTTGAATGAGGACGACCCGAATGTTCTGTCTTATATGCGCAGCTACAAAGGAAAGAATGTTCTCGTGGTGCTGAATATGAGCGGCGCGGCGCAGACGGTGAACCTCAACCTGGCTGCGAAAGGCGTGACGGCGAAGTCGGCGAGGAGCCTGCTCTCATCGTTTGCTGCGCCGAGCAGCGTGGAGCTCAACAAGATTGCCGTCGAGCCGTTTGGGGCATGGATTGGCGAGCCTCAATAATCTCGGGTAGAAGATCCGAACCTGAAACGGGTACGGATTTTCCATCTGTCTCGCCGGTTTGCGGTCGATACGCGGACTCGTGATTGCCCCTCCCAGCACAGTTCCCATTGAAAGTTTCTATCCGTCGAATTCGAGCTGGCGATGCCCCGCATACATTTTCTTGAACATGGACATAGGATCGTGATATATCGGCGGAAACGTCCCACCGCGTGCAGGTCGCGCCCATCGGTCCCCGGTTTGAAAGGGGCGAACGATCAATGGGCAATCGTCGAATTGGAGGACAAGATGAACTCGCTTCGGAAGATGATGGCATCGAGTCTTTTCCTGGCGGTTTTTGCTGGAATGATGTTCGCGCAAGGCGGCGCCACCGGCGCGATTGGAGGAGTGGTTCAAGATGGATCGGGAGCCGTAATTGCGAATGCTAAGGTCAGCGTTAAGAGCGAAGCCACGGGCGAGGTACTACGCACGGCGACGTCTGACTCATCCGGGCTGTTCACGGCCACATTGTTGCCCGTAGGCGCGTACACGGTGGAAGTAACTGCGGCGGGTTTTCCAGTAACCAAGTTTCCCGGCGTCGTGGTGCGCATCACCGAAACCACGCGCATGACTGCCGTGATGAAAGTCAGCGTGGTGAAAGAAGTTGTGGAAGTGCAGTCCCTAGTGGAGCAGGTCAATACTACAGACGCCACGACAGGGCAATCACTGGGGGCGCAGACGATTACCGAGCTGCCGCTGGCGACGCGAAACTTTCAGCAGTTGTTGACACTCTCCGCCGGCGCTTCTTCCGATTTGAACGGCGCGGCGCAACTGGGACGCGGCCAGGTTTACATGCACGTAAACGGCGGCAGAGAAGATAACAACAATTATCTAATCGACGGCATCACGGTGGCCGACTACGCTTTTGGCGAGTTGACTTACACGCCGCTGCCGAGCCCGGACGCGATCCAGGAGTTCAAAGTCAGCACCAGCCTTTACGACGCCACGCAGGGACGGAACGGCGGCGGCAACATTAACGCCACGCTCAAGAGCGGGACCAATCACTTTCACGGCGATCTTTGGGAGTACTTTCGCAACACCTCGCTGGATGCGGACGATTATTTTTTGGGCAAAGTGGTCGTGAAGCAAAACATTTTTGGCGGCGATATTGGCGGGCCGATAGGCTCCGGGGGGAAGTTTGGTTACTTCTACTTTAACCTTCAAGGAACGCGGCAACGCAGCGGCGATTCGCCGGGAACGTTCATTAACACTCAGATTCCGGTGCTGCCCACGGCGCGCGACGCGACCACGCTGCTCAATACCTTCTTTAACTGTTCGAATTGTCCCGGACCTGTGGCCGGCGCTATCGATCCGGTGGCGTTGAACCTTCTAGAAATTAAGGGCAACCAGTTTGGCGCGGGCTCGGATGGGGCTGGCTATCTCTTTCCCACCGTTCCCGGCACACCCGGTTTCACAGGTCCGCCCGGAGCCGCGTCGCTCAACTACGGCCCGCTCCTCTTGACCGATCCCGGCAAATTTACCGATAACCAGTTCACTCTGAACTGGGACCGTGAATTTCGTGGCGGGAAAGACCGTTTGTCTGAGCGCTTCTTCTGGTCCAATTCCGACACGTTCCAGCCTTTTGGGGCCGATTCGTTCGGAATCCAGACCGGTGGTCAGCCCGGCGTGAACAACCTTAATTTCCCGCTGGATATTCCTCTGCACAGCCGCTTCGGGAGCATTACCGAAACGCACGTGTTCAGCAATAGCCTGATCAACGAATTGCGCTTTGGCGTCAACATCATCAGCGACAAGCTGAATAATGAAGCGCCCATCACCGGCGCGGATATAGGCATCAACCTTCCCACGGCCACCGGTGTGAACGGGCAGGCGGGCGATCCTAACATATACCGCTTTCAGTTCGGTACCTGGGCTTTTGGGGCGTATCCTACGCAACTGCAGTCTGCGTTATCGAACAACTATACTTTGGTGGATACGGTGAGCTGGACCCACGGTGCGCACCAGTTGCGCTTTGGGGGCGAGATCGACCGCGTCGCGATGCGCCGCGACTTGCCGATCGCAGACAATGGTCTGGTATTTTTTTCTCCGCCGACGTTCGGTACGGATTTTCAGAGCTTCCTGGCGGGCTCGCCGTTCTTCGGCGAGGGCGGAGGTGGTCTGGGCAACCACGACTATCGCATTCCGGGCTTCGCCTGGTTCGCGCAGGATGATTACCGGGTCAGCAAGACGCTCACTCTCAACCTGGGTTTCAGAAATGAGTTTCTCGGTGCACCCTACGACACGCTTTGCCACACCGGTAACACTGACCCCTCGCTGGCGAACGTAACCGGACAGCCCTATGTCTATCCTAAGTGCGTGAATAAATTCGGCCTCTCCGGCATCACGGGAACACTCAATCAGGCTGGACTCAACAACGAATACGCCAAGGTCTGGGAGCCGCGCATCGGCTTTGCCTATGATGTTGGCGGACATCACACCACATCGATTCGCGGCGGCTATGGCATCTACAGCGTGCGCGAGGATCTGGGCGCGGTAGACAATCTGGCCATCACTCCTCCGACGTATCCGTTCGGCGTTGATTTCGAGCCGGCTGTCCTAGGGACGTGCGCGGCGACTTCAACTTGCCTGGCCAATTTGTTTACGGCCAACACCGGCAACCCTGCTTTCGCCCTGCCTGGTATTCCGGCGTTGGGAGCAAACCCAACACAGGGGTACGTGCCGGTGGCTTCAATCTTTGCCGGATTCCCGGGAAGCTGCACTCTCGGGAACGAAAGTCCCTCTACGCTTCCGCAGCAGTGCGGCCCGGGCTTCACAGGAACCGTAAACAGTCTGATCGAACTGGCCGTGCCGCTGCACTGGGTTGCGGGTACGACGCAGCAATGGAACTTCACGATTCAGCGCGAACTGGGGCGTGACTGGTTCGCGGAAATCGGCTATGTGGGTACCAAGGGCAGCCGCCTGCGTTCGACGTACGATCCCGATCAGGCGCAACTGGCTACGGCGCAGAATCCGATTACGATTCCTTATGCCTGCGGGGGCGGTCCCGGCAGCTGCACAATTTCGGATTCGACTGGCGAGAACGTCAGCGCACGCGCACCATTTCTGGGCATTGCGCCCGCCGACTTCGAGGACTTTGCTCCCAACTCCGATTCTCATTACAACGCGCTGCAGGCCACGCTGGCCCATCGTTTTGGCAAGGGGCTTTATTTCCAGAGCGCCTATACGTATGCCAAGTCGATCGATGACGTTTCCACGGCTTCGGTGGCGTTTGTCACCCGAGTCAACGACCAGAATAACGCGCGCGCCTCGCGCGGGCTTTCTGACTTCGACCGGCGGCAGCGCTTCGTAACCAGCGCAGTTTACCAGTTGCCGTTCTTTGCCAGCGCCAGCGGATTTACCAAGGCAGCTTTGGGGGGATGGGAAACCAGCGGCGTGATGGTCCTGCAATCAGGGGCTCCGTTCACGGTATTTGACCCGAGTGGAGGCAGCGCCTATGCGTTGGCCAGTCCGTCGGCGACCGCTACTTTTGCACCGGGCTACGGTTGTGGCAATGCTCCGAGCCGGGGCAGCCCGGAGTCGCGCCTGGCGAACTGGGTGAATCCGCTGGCCTACCAGCCTGACCCGCTGGCGCAGCTCTCGACTGGCGGAAACAGCGACGCCACGGTCTACGGCGACACGCCGCGCAACTGCATCATTGGGCCACCACAGAAGAATGTGGACTTCACTCTCGGCAAGACATTCAAGCTGGGCGAGCGCCAGGATCTGCGATTCCGGACGGACTTCTTCAATCTGTTCAACCATCCGTCATTCCAAATCCCTTCGGCGACGTCGGTTTCGGCAACGGGCGGGGGATCGGCGCCGATCACCTCGACCGTGGGCACACCGCGGTTGATTCAGTTTTCGTTGAAATATTCGTTCTAGGAAGTCTTCGTTCTAGGATCAGCGGTTCGAAAATCTACTGATACGCTTCCGGCGGCAATCCGGTGATACGGATGCCGCCGTGGCCTTTGTGGCGGATATTGAGGCCGATGAGCAGGGCGGTAATTTGCTCGAGGGTGCGGGCGTTTTCGAGTTTGCCGCCGTCGATGGCGCGGACGCCGGGAATCTTCGCGGCCAGCGCGCGCGTGAGTTGAGTTGCGGTGGCATCGTCGCTGCAGACGATTACGTCGCAGTCGAGAGCTTCGTCTCCGTTTAGAAGATCGGCCGACAGATTGTGAAACGCTGCCACCACGCGCACGCCCTTGGGCACGAGTTCGGCCGCCTGCTGCGCGGCTGAGCCTTGCCAGACGCCGAGGGTGCGCGAGGCGCGTCCGCCGACTCCGGCGGCTAGGGCTACCGTGGCATCAATCAGAATGCTGCCGGGGCGGATTGCGGGCTTGAGTTGTTTGAGCAGCGTGGCCTGTCCCTCGAAGGGGACGGTGAGAACGAGAAGGTCCGCGGCGGCGCAGGCGGTGCTGTTTTCCATGCCGGAGACTCGGGCTTGGTCTCCGGCTCTCTGTTTGATCTTGTCGGCGGCTTCTTGCGCGCGTTGCGCATCGCGCGATCCGATGATGATCACTTCCGCGGCGCGCGCCCAGCGCAGGGCAAGACCCGTGCCTGCGGGGCCGGTGCCGCCGAGAATGGCGATGGGACGCGAGGCGTCGCTCATGCAAATTCCGGCTCCAGCATTTCTTCTGCGGTGAAATCTTCCAGCGGCAGCTTGAGCTTGATGCGCGTGTAAGTAGTGTTGCGCTCGGCAGGCACGCGGCCCATTTCGAGAATCAGCGACTGAAAGTCTTCCGGGCTGGTGTATTGGCCGGCAGTGGCTCCGGCTTCGCGCGAAATGTTTTCTTCCATCAGCGTGCCGCCGTAATCATTGGCTCCGGCGTGCAGGCAGAGCTGCGAGAGGCGGCGGCTCAACTTCACCCAGGAAACCTGAATGTTGTTGATGGAGCCGGCGAGCAGCAGGCGGGAGAGCGCGTGCACTTTCAGATGCTCGGCGAGAGTGGGTCCGGAGCGCGCCAGGCCTTGATGAAACAGCAGCGTGTTCTGGTGGACGAAACCGAGCGGGACGAATTCAGTGAAGCCTCCGGTTTCGTCTTGAATCTCACGCAGCAGGAGCATCTGGCGGACCCAGTGCTCCGGCGTTTCGGCGTGGCCGTACATCATGGTCGAAGTGGAGCGGATGCCGGTGCGGTGCGCGGTGCGGATGACCTCGATCCACTGCGCGGTGGTGAGCTTATTGGCGGAAAGAATGTGGCGGATTTCGTCATCGAGAATTTCTGCGGCCGTGCCGGGCAGAGTGCCCAGGCCGTTGTCGCGGAGCATCGAAAGATAATCGGCGAGCGGCATGCCGGTGAGTTCAACGCCGTAGACGATTTCCATGGGTGAGAAGGCGTGGATGTGCATCGCGGGGACGGCGCTCTTCACCGCGCGCAGAATGTCGCGATAGTAAAAGGGAGGCAGGCCGTGCGGCAGTCCGCCTTGTATGCAGACTTCGGTGGCGCCGAGTTGCCAGGCTTCGACGGCCTTGTGCGCGACTTGATCGGGGTTGAGGAAATACGTGTCAGACTCGCGCGGTCCGCGGCTGAAGGCGCAGAACTTGCATCCCACAAAACAAATGTTCGTGAAGTTGATGTTGCGATTCACGACGTAGGTGACGAGATTGCCACAGAGTTCGGCACGCAGAAGGTTGGCGGCGGCGAGCAGACCGAGGAGGTCGTCGCCCTCGGCTTGGGCGAGCGCGTGAGCTTCTTCTAGAGAAATGGTGTTGCCGTTCTGAGTTTCCAGAATTCGTTCGAGCGAAGAGCGCACGGCGGGTGTGACTCGGGGAGCTGTGTCGGACCAGTCCGAAGCAGGGAAGCTTTCAAGTTCCGACGCCGAGAGTTCGCGGTGCACCGTTCCTCCAAACCTGTTGGTATTCCAAATTACTCCTAGAGGCTGCCGTTTGGCGAGAGGCTAGCGGAATAGGTCATTGGCTTTGGGGCGAAGCAGGTCGCGAGCGCGGCCGCGAGTGGGCTCGTAAGGGAATCCGCGAATGATGCAGGCGGGGGTGCGGTTGAGCTTGCCACAGACCAGGCTGGCGGCTCCAGCCAGTTCGTCGGCGACGGCTTCGAGGCTGGCCTGCAGCGTGTAACCATGCGGGTCGCGTCGTCTGCGATCATCGCGCAGTGCTTTCATCCCGGCCATCCCAATGCAGAAATCGACCAGGCCCTCGCGCCAGGGCCGGCCGAAGGTGTCGGTGATGAGAACGGGGATGGCGAGCGCGGTGCGCCGCTTGAGTTCGCGATGAAGGTTGCGGGCGGAGCGGTCGGGATCGGCGGGCAGAAGCAGGGCGTGGCGGCCGCCATCGACGTTGGAAACGTCTACTCCGCTGTTGGCACAGATGAAGCCGTGCCGCGTCTCAGTAATGAGCACGCCGTTCTTGCGCCGGATGATGGCGCGGCTCTCGCGCTCAGCCAGCTCGACGACACGGGCATCCAGCTTGTACTTCTTAGCCCAGGCGATGGAATGGGCAGAGGGTTTGATGGTTGCTAGATCGACGAGGCGGCCCTCGGCTTTGGAAACGATTTTGTGTTTGACGACGAGGATGTCGCCAGGTGCAAATGCGAAGCGGTTTTGCCGCAGCGATTGCAGAAGTTTATCGGCAATCGAGTCGCCGGGGCTGATTTCGCCGGCTAACGGGATGGGGATGACGCTGAGCTGCGTGCGGAAATGGTTCGAGCCTAGCTTGTTGGCCGCGCGGCGCTTGCTCACACCACCTCCGATCTCTTGGCAAGCAGACGGCCCTCGAGCGTCCAGCGGCGAAGCAGGCTCTGGGTGCGGGTGTCGCCCGGATAGGTGAGCAGCCGCTGAACGTCTTCTGGATTGTCCACATCGACCGCGATGCTGGGCAGTTGCAAGATGATGCAGGGTTTGCCCGTGGCCTGAGCGGCGGCGAGGTGCGGCTTGAAGCTGTCGTTGCCGAAGCGCAAGGGGAACAGATTCGCAGGGCGGCGATAGGCGGCGTTGGTTCCCCGTCCGTCGGCGGCGGGCGCAAGGACGGAGCCTTCGTCGGGAGAGTTTGCGAGGATCTGCTCAATCTCGGTGGCTTGAATCAGCGGAATGTCCGCGGGGATGACGAGCGTGCTGTCGATGCCGCGCGCGACGCAAAGGCGCGTCGCCATCTCGATGGCGCCGGTTTCACCGGGATTTGTGTGATCGGGGATGAGTTCGAAATCGTTTTCCCGCGCCAGTTCCATCGCAAACGGGTCGCTGGTTACAAGCGCGCAAGGCGGACGGCGCGACCAGCCGGCCAGCGCGAAGACAACGTCCTGCAGCATGGCCTGTGCTAATTCCGTACGCGCGGACTGATCGAGCACGGCAGCCAGCCGCTGCTTGGCGGCCGATAGATTCTTGACTGGGATGAGGATCACGACTGGTCGGAGGCGGCGCGGGCGGTTTTGTCGGGACCGGATTCGTCAGCCAGCAGCCCGCTGATGGTGGACGTGAGGACGGTTCGAGCCAGCGCTGCCCGGTCTTCGGCGGAGCGCATGACGGTTTGCGTACACTGCACGCGCAAGCCTTTCTTGCGCACGGCTTCCGCCGCGCGGACATCGCGCGTGTCGCAAATGAGGAGGTCGAGGAAATCCTCATAAGCCTGGGCGACGCCGGCGATCGAGCAAGGCAGTCCCTGCGCGGTCATCAGAATGCCCGCGGGGCCGGCCACGGGAGCATTGCCGATGATCGGACTCACGGCTGCAATTTTGCCGCGCGCGCTGCGCAGCGCCTCGCGGATCCCGGGCACGGAAAGAATCGGGCCGATGCTGGTGATGGGATTGCTGGGCGCAATGAGCACGGCGTCGGCGGAGGCGATCGCTTCGATTACCCCCGGCGCGGGCTCGGCGTCTGAGGCCCCAGCGAATCGTACTGAGTTCACGGGATCCTGATACCAGCGCTGCACGAAATACTCTTCGAAACTCAACTCGCCCGAAGGCGTATCCACACGGGTTTCGACGCGCGAGTCGCTCATGGGAAGGATGTGCGCTTTTACTCCGAGTTTCTCGCAGATCGTCGACGTGGCTTCCGAAAGCGTTTTGCCCTCGGCCAGCAGGCGCGAACGCAGCAGGTGCACGGCGAGGTCGCGGTCGCCGGTGTGGAACCAAGTAGGTTCTCCGAGTTGCCCCATGGCTTGCAGGCAGAGGAAAGTGTCGCCCTTCACGCCCCATCCGCGCTCGCGGCTGAGCAGGCCCGAGAGAACATAGGTGATGGAATCAATGTCCGGTGAGACGTAGAGTCCCCACCACAGCAAGTCGTCGCCGGTATTGACGATGAGAGTGATTTCTTCCGCTGGGATGATTTGCCGCAGGCCATCCACGAACTTGGCGCCGCCGGTGCCGCCGGTGAGCACACAGATCATGCGGCGCTCTCCTGGGCGAGGCCTTCCGAATCGCGGGCCCCTTGAAGTTGTTGCGAAAGCAGGCCGGGCCGGGACATGAGGCCGGGCACGAATTCGGGATATACCGGCAAACGCTGGCGCAACTGAAATCCCTTACTCTCGGTGTGCTGGCGGAGTTGCTCGAGATGCGGCCAGGGTTTCTCCGGATTGATGTAGTCAGGGGTCAGTGGCGAGACTCCTCCCCAATCGTTGATGCCAGCGTCCAGCAACTCTTCATAATACGGCGCATTGAGGTTGGGAGGCGCCTGAATATTGACGTTGGGCATTAACAATCGAGCTACCGCCACGGCGCGCGGCATCTCGCCCTGGCTGGGCTCGGGCACGTGGGCCATGGGGATGGTGGGCTTGGCGCGGAAGTTTTGCACGATCACTTCCTGGATGTGGCCGTAGCGTTCGTGCAAGTCGCGGATGGCTAACAGAGTGTCGACGCGGTCTTCGTGGGTTTCGCCGATGCCGATTAACAGGCCGGTGGTGAAGGGAACTTGTTGCTTTCCGGCGTCTTCAATGGTGCGCAGACGCTTGGCCGGGACTTTGTCGGGGGCATTATCGTGGGCTGCGCCGGGGGCGAGCAGGGCGCGGCTGGTGGTTTCGAGCATGAGGCCCATGCTGGGCGAAACGGCCGCCAGGCGGGCGATCCATTCGGCGCTGAGCAGGCCGGGATTGGGGTGCGGCAGCAGGCTGGTCTCGCGTAGCACGAGTTCGCACATGGCTTCGAGATAGTGCAGCGTGGACTTATAGCCCAGATGCCGCAGTGTGTCGCGCATCTCAGGGAAGAGCAGCTCCGGCTTGTCGCCCAGACTGAAAAGAGCTTCCGTGCAGCCGAGTTTTTCTCCGGCGCGGGCGACCGCGAGGACTTCTTCCGGAGTCATGGTATGCGCGCCGGGGTCTGAGGGATCGCGGCGGAAGATGCAGTAGCCGCAATAGTCGCGGCAGAGATTGGTCAGGGGCAGGAAAACTTTCCGCGAATAGGTGATGACGCCGGGCTTGAAGTTGTCTCGGGCGGCGCGGGCGGAGGCGAGCAGGGCGGGGAGATCGTCGTCAGTGCAGCGGATCAGGCGCAAGGCGAAGTCGCGAGAGATGGGCGAGCCGGGCTGAAGATCGGCCAGTTCTGGGGCAGACGATGCGGTGTGCTCATGGGCGTCTGTTCTGATGGCGGTTAGGGTCACGTTGCTCGTTCCGCGACGTGCGGATGCATCGAATCATACAACAGTGGCCAGTGGTCGGTGGCTAGAGGCCAGTCAATACGAAGCTTGCCCGTCTGCTGGCCACTGACCACCGGCTCGGGCAGGGGTCAATGAGTGTTATGGCGATTTTGCGCCAGCTAGGCGAGGGGGCGGCTGTCTACTTTGTTCCCAACGCTGGGAGGTAGATCGTGAAAGTCGTTCCGCGCCCCGGATCGCTGCGAACAGAGAGGTCCCCGCCATTTGATCTGACGATTGCGAAAACTTCGGTCAGTCCTAGGCCTTTGCCAGAATCCTTAGTGGTGAAAAAAGGCTCGAAGCAGTGACATTGGGTATTAAAATCCATGCCTGTGCCGTTATCGCTGACCGAGAGAACGATATATTCCCCGGCTTTCATCCAACGACGCAGGCTAGGGGAGTTCTCTTCCAGTTCGACTGCGTTCGTTTCCACCGTGAACCTGCCGCCGTGAGGCATCGCGTCGCGCGCGTTGGAGGCCAAGTTCATCACCATGGCGTCCATGTGGCCGGGGTCGGCTTCGACCAGCGCATGATCCGAGCTAGTAGCGATCTCGATTTCGATATCTTCGCCCATCAAGGGGTGCAGAAGCTTGCGGATGTTCCTCAGCCGTTCGTTCAAGTCCAACACGCTGGTCTCCTTGCCATGACTAATCGTCCGCAGTTTATTACAGGCTTGTTGCGTCATCAATACGCCAAAGGGTGTGTTGGGTGTTGAGAACAGGCGATCTCACTCATTGACCCCGGCGGTGACTGCCGTGCTAATGTAGGCAGTCGCGGCCTGATAACCGCCGGCGCGCTATGAGCCTCAGTGCAACCGAATTCCGCAAAGCCATGGGATGCTTTGCCACGGGGGTGACCATCATCACCCTCGATCTCGAAGGCGAAGTTCATGGCATGACCGCCAACGCGTTCGCTTCGGTGTCGCTCGATCCGCCGCTGGTGCTGGTGTGCGTCGACCATAGCGCCCGCACCCATGCCCATCTGCATGCCAAGAAGCGTTTCGGGGTCAACATTCTGGCGGAGGGCCAGCGGGTGATTTCGGAATACTACGCGCGGCCAGTCCACGTTCACGGACACGCCGAAGAAGAAGCTGGGGCGCGCTTTGAGCGCACGGCCCAGGGTACTCCGATCTTGCACGGAGCTTTGGTTTACTTGGAATGCCGGCTGCAGTCGGCGCAGGAGGCGGGCGACCACACTATCTTTATTGCGGAAGTGGAGGACGTGGTAGTCCGCCAGGGCGAACCACTGCTGTTTTTCCGGGGAAAATACCGCAAGATTGGCGAGGAAGTGGAGGACTAGATGTAGAAAGGCCCGGCTGCCTTCTGAGGGGGGTCGCCGGGCCCGAGGGACTCGCAGACGTTTCATTCATACTTGACGAACGGGCCTGTGGAACACAAGGTTAGATGTCACAATGGCGGTGTGACGGATGTCACAGACAAAACGGAGCAGGGTGTGCTTGGTGTTTCGCCACTTTTTGAGCAGCCGAACATCTAAAAGCAGTGGCCAGTGTTCAGTGGCCAGTGGCCAGTAAGACCCCGGCCTTCATATGTGCTCTAGGTTTTACTGATCACTGGCCACTGACCACTGATTTGGAGGCATTTATTCATGGCAGAGAAAATAGCGAAAAACGAGTCGGAGTGGAAGCAGAAGCTTACGCCGGAGCAGTATCACGTGACCCGGGAGGCGGGAACGGAGCCGGCCTTCACCGGCAAGTACTGGAAGACCAAGGACGCGGGAACCTACCACTGCGTGTGCTGTGGGGAACCGCTGTTCGATTCTTCGACGAAGTTTGATTCCGGCACGGGCTGGCCAAGTTTCTATAAGCCGGCGGAGGAGAGTAAGGTCGAGGAGCACAAGGATTCCAGCTACGGGATGGTCCGTACCGAGGCGCGTTGTGCGAAGTGTGGAGCCCATCTGGGGCACGTGTTTGACGATGGCCCCGCGCCCACTGGACTGCGCTATTGCATGAATTCCGCCGCGCTGGATTTGAAGCCGAAAGAGAAGAAGTAAGGGTACAGAAGGCGCCTGTCTTATTACACAAATGTCATCCCGAGCGAAGCGAGGGATCCTGGTTCGTGCCCGCGGCGCCAATTCAGTGGGCGCAGGCAAGAACCAGGATCCCTCGCTTCGCTCGGGATGACAAGATCAATGACCTTCGCCCTGCACTAAGCGCTGGCGGTTGCGGCCAAGGCCTTCGGCAGTTCTATCGCGGCAGGCTTCGGAGCCTCGCCGGACTTCGCTTGAGACTGCGCCTGATTCTGCTTGTGGTCGCCGCTCTTGACCTGGATGCCGCCCTTGAGCACGGCGCCGTCTTCCACGCTGATGCGTACGGTGGAAACGTCACCCGTGACCGAGCCTTCGCTGCGGATATCCACGCGGTCGCTGCAATCAATATTTCCGTTCACCTTGCCCATGACCACAACTTCGCGGGCAACGATGTTGGCCTGCACGCTGCCGTTGCGGCCGATGGTGATGCGGTTATCGGGCAGGCTGATCTTGCCCTCGATGCGGCCATCGATATAAAGCGCTTCGGCGCCGCTGATTTCGCCCTTGATCACGAGCGTGCGGCCGATAGTGGCCTGCTCGATGGGCGCGGTGGTGGTCTTGACTGGATTGTAAGAGTTGGGGTTCGAAGCTGGTGAGCTGGACTTCACGCCATACGAGTTCTCTGAGGACTGCAGCATTTGACCTTCCTTCGTTTCCGCGCGGCGGGTCTTGTTGGCGCCGTCCCTGCGGGGGTCTGGAATTTTGAGCCGCCGGATGGTTCGTGTCCCTTTGGCCATGCTCACTATCGCACAGAGGTAAGCGATCCTCCGAGATTACGGAAGATGTTGTACGGCTGCGGAGGGGAATGTGCTGTCGTATGTGCGCTGCTCGGCACGCGGCACTAACAGCGATACTCTACTGAGCCTCCCACCGATCCTCCGCAATTCTCCGCAACAGCTGAACGCCCGCGCACTCCGACTGCAAGACTTTCATCTCCGGGATCGTAGATTGCTGGGCCGCGGGATCCAGTTCGACGGCGAGGTTACCGCTGGCAGGTTCCGTCTTTTTGTCCCTGGTGGGCGGAATGACTCGAACAGCATAGAGGCCTGGCTCAACTGTCGAAAACTCGTAGGAGCCGTCTGCGGTTGAGCTCTTGGTTTCAATGACTCGCGAGGAATGCAAGTCCACAAGTTGAACCGTGGCCAACCGAAAAGGGCGATCTGGCTCGGCTGCCTCGCCCGGTGCGATTAACTTGCCACGCAGGGAGCGGACCGACAGTGTTTCCAAAGGCCACTCGATCGCGATTTCATTGTCAAAATCACCGTCTACATGGACCGTAACTTCGTTGGACGGGAAAAAGAGGCCATTCTTCGCCCCGGCAATATACTTTCCGGTCGGCACTGCTAAGAAGTGTGCAGTCCCAGACGAATCGGTGACGGCGGTGACTGGAACCCTGCGGTGCCCACTCGCGTCCGCCAAATCTTCGCTAGGAGTCAGCACGACGCGAATCCCCGGAAGCGGCGCCTGACGGAACGAGAGCGTTACGGAGAAGTCGGCGCCTACGTCGTAGGGTGTAAATATCCAATCAACGTCGCAAGTTAACCACTTCCGTTTCGCATGCGCGTCGCTTGAGTCTTGATCCTGAGCGAATGAACAACCACAGAAAACCGTTACTGCAACGGCGAGCCGGATTACGTTGAGTCTGAGAACAGCCATCGCATTGCCTCGAGGCATTCGATTCTACAGCGCAGCCTGGCGACTACAAAGCAGTTGGATGCAAACCACCTACTCCGGTTGGCCGAAGATCAAAGTTCCTACGATTCCTGCAATTCCTGCGAGAGCTCTTCCCATTCCTTGATGAAAGCAGCGTGGGCGGCCCTTTGCTGGTCGAGTTGCTGGGACTGGCGCTGGCTTTCCTCGGCGCTGACGAAGTCCTGCAAAGCAGTTTCATACTGCACGATCACGGCCTCAGCGCGGTTGATTTCCGCCTCAAGTTCATGAATGCGGTCTTCCATCTTCTTGCGCTTGATGGGATTCATGCGCTTTGCCTTGGCGGCGGGCTGTGCGTCAGCGGCGGCCTGATTACCGTTGGAGGGAATCTGCCGAGCCGGCTCTTGGATGCTTAGCTGCTGCTTTATCGCCTCGTCCTGCTTCGCACTTCCGCCCTGCTTGCGCCAGAGATAGTCTTCGTAATTCCCGGGATAAACCTCGACCTTGCCGTCGCCGATTTCGAAAACCCGCGTAGCCAGCTTGTCGATGAAGTAACGGTCGTGAGAGACGAAAACGACCGTGCCGGTGTATTTCATGAGAGCGTCGAGTAACACGTCTTTGGCGCGCAGGTCGAGGTGGTTGGTGGGTTCGTCGAGCAGCAGGAAATTTGCCGGATGCAGCAGGAGGCGGAGCAGGGCGTAGCGTCCGCGCTCACCGCCGGAAAGCACGCCGATCTTTTTGAACACGTCGTCTTCGGAAAACAGAAAACATCCCAGCAGGCTGCGCAGTTCGGTCTGGGTGGAGCGCGGGGAGGCGTTGCCGAGGTCGTCGATCATGCGCGCGTCCGCATCAAGCTCTTTGTACTGGTCCTGCGCAAAGTAGTCGGCCTCAACGTTGTGGCCGAGTTTGTATTCGCCGCGCGTTGTCTTTTCGGTGCTGGCAAGCAGCTTGATCAGCGTGGACTTGCCCGCCCCGTTTATGCCGACCAGCGCAATGCGGTCGCCCTTTTCAATCAGAAAATTAACATTGCGAAAGACCTCTTTCTCGCCAGTGTTACTGCCCGGCTTCGTGGGATAAGTCTTTGCCACCGCGGCGAACTCAGCCACGATACGCCCACTGGGTTTGGGCTGCGGGAACGAAAAGTGAATCGTCTTCTCTTCCGGCGGGACCTCGATCCGCTCGATCTTTTCCAGTTCTTTGATTCGGCTTTGCACCTGCTTGGCTTTTGTGGCCTGGTAGCGGAAGCGGTTGATGAATACTTCAAGCTGTTCGATGCGGTCGCGCTGGTTCTTGTAGGCGGCTTGCAATTGCTCGTTGCGCTGCGTCTTCTGCGTCAGGAACTTGTCGTAGTTGCCGGTGTAGAACCAGAAGCGCTTGTTCCAGATCTCCGCAATCTTGTTTACCACTATATCGAGAAAATAACGGTCGTGCGAAATCAGCACCAGCGCGTGCGGATAATCGTGCAGATATTCTTCCAGCCAGTTGCGCGCCTCCAGATCGAGGTGGTTGGTAGGCTCGTCCAGCAGCAGCAGGTTGGGCTTTTGCAGCAACAGCTTGGCCAGCGCCAGCCGCATCTGCCAGCCGCCGGAGAATTCGTCGGTCTGCCGCTCCCAGTCTTCTTTGCGAAAGCCGAGTCCCTGCAGCACCCGGCCCACCTCCGCCTCAATCGAGTAGCCGTCGCGAGTGCGGAATTCGTGCTCCAGGCTGTGATAGCGGTCGGCCACCTCGGCATACTCCGGGCTGGTGTGATCGAGTTCGGAGATTTTATGGGTGAGCGTTTCCAGTTCCCGCTCGATAGCATGCAATCCGGTGAAGACTGTCATGCATTCCGCAAACACAGTGCGGCCGGAAAGCCTGAGGCCATCTTGCGGCAAATATCCCGCCGTAGTTCCCTTGGCGACGATGAGCGAGCCATAGTCGAAGCTGTCGAGGCCGGCGAGGACCTTCATCAGCGTGGACTTGCCGGTGCCGTTCGCTCCGACGAGGCCGACGCGGTCGTGGGGCGTGATCAGCCAGTCGGTGTTTTCAAAAAGAAGTTTGTGGCCGAAACGTTTTCCGGCGCCGGAAAGCTGGATCATGGGCTGGATTCATCGTCTCATAAAAACAGTGGTCAGTGGCCAGTGGCCAGTGGCTAGTTTGTGCGAGTACTGAATATCGACCTGCGAGAGCGGAGTTTCGAGGGGCGCGTAGGAACGACGCCTCAGGAATGTGCGGCGGCGCGCACGCTGCGGCTTTCCGGAAGTTTGCCCCACAACTCGCTGTGGAAATGAATGCGTTCGAGGGCGCGATCGATCACGGCTTCCAGTTCATGCGCGTATTTCACTTCGCGGCCTTTGGCCAAGCGCTGGCGGGCTTCTTCGGGGGTGAACCAGGTGGGGCGGCGCTGCGGTTCGTCGGGACGGCGCAGTTCGTGGATTTCCATCAAGAAGGCTTTGACCACAAATTCCTGCACTCCGCCCGGCTGCCAGAACACGCCTTTGGAGTGGATATAGAGATGAAAGTGGCGTGGTTCGATGGTGCCGAGGGCTCCGGCTTCTTCGGCGGCTTCCTGCTCGGCGGACTGGCTGTGGGAGAGGCGCGCTTCGGGCGAGCCTTTGGGGAAGGTTCATTTGTTTCCGCCGTTTGTGTTTACCAGCAGGAACTCCACCGCGGGGCCGCGCTTGCGGTAACAGACGGCAGCCACCTGCAGCGGCAGCGATTTCGCAATGCGCGGCGAACTCATGGGCGCCCTCCTGCATTAATCCTAGATGCCCTATATTGCAGCAGTGTTAACATGCAGCAAAAATTGTGCAGGTAGGGTGGTTACTGTAGTTACTAAGAAATGACACAACCTTTAGAGTCCCCGGCCATACACCGGAATCGCCGCGCCGGTCACGTCTTTGCCGGCGTCGCCTGCCAGCCACACGATCAGGCTGGCTATCGAGGCGGGCTGCACCCATGTAGAAACATCCGCGCCCGGAACATCTTTCAGGTTGCCTGGAGTGGCGATGGTCCCGGGGAGGATGACGTTCGCGGTAATGCCCGCGTCTTTGTTTTCCAGCGCGACCGTCTTTATCAGCGACACCAGCGCCGCCTTCGACGCGCTGTAAGCGCCAATCGTGGCAGCGGGTTCTTCAGCCATCCGGCTGCCGATCGCGATGATGCGGCCGCCGCCGGCCTTGCGCATTTCTGGAATCACCGCGCGCAGAATGTGGAATGCGCTGTTCAGGTTCGCGTCGAACATGCGCTGCCAGGTGGCGTCGTCGGTGGCGGCGACGGTCTGGCCGCCGGTGAATCCGCCGACCAGATGAGCCAGCACGTCGATTCGTCCGCAGCGGGAGAACACGCTGTTGACGGCCTTCTTAGCCGCGTCAAGGCTATCGAGCGAGGCTGGAAGCGCAATGAAATTCGGATGGTCGAAGTCAGACTGCTGGATTCGCGGCGAGAGGCCGACCACCGTGAAGTCGGCGGCCAACAGGGATTTAGTGACATGGGTACCGAGGCCGCCGTTGGCCCCGGTTACGAGAGCGATCTTTCCTGGCATGAGCGTTGGCCTACTGACCACATCATAAACGCGCCGCCCCGGAAGTTGTTGGTGAAATGGCGATTTGTTACTCGTTAGCCACGAGGCGGGCCATCGTACGGTCGACTATCTGGCCCAGCATGCTGCTTCGCGGTTACAGGGGCGAAAAACTCGATCGCTTCGATGCTGTGCTGAAATTCTTCCAAGACCCTCTTGTCGTAAGCGAAAACGGATAAGTACAGCATGTATCCTTTTAGGGCAGTCGCGTAGTCGATGTGATAGATACCGCCCGACTTCGACTGCCCCACGGCGAAATCTCTTCCACCTAGATTCGCGTTCTTCACCTTCTGCTCACCGAGCGCAATTAACGCGGCCTTTGGGTCGGTATGTCCGGACGAAGCAATCTCATCAGCTAGAACGACGAAAACGGGGTACCCCTTGGTCTGGCTGTTTGCTCCGAACAATGAGTGCCGGTACGGCTGGCTTGCTCCTGCGCTCTCTTTCAGTAGCGTCAACTGGACACCACCCGGAAGCGGCACAGAAAACCCAAAGTATGCGTTTGTGTAATTTTCCGGCGAAAAAAAGCCGTTTTCTGGTTTCAATTCGGTCTGCGCATGCGGCAGCGCGGCAGTTATCAGAAGGAATCCCACAAGCGCCGATGTTTTCACGGTAGTATCTTACCGCAGCCGCTCGCTCTAAGTCTTATGCAAGCTTCTGCTGTAGCGTCTCCCGCCCCAACTCACTCTCCCACCTTGCCACCACCAGCGTGGCCACGCCATTGCCGATCATGTTGACCAGGGCGCGGAACATGCTCATGAAGCGGTCGATGCCGAGGATGAGCGCCATCCCCGCCACCGGAATCGTGGGGATCACCGACAGGGTTGCTACCAGCGCGATGAACGATGCGCCCTGCACGCCGCTTGCTCCTTTCGAAGTGAGCGTGGCGACGGAGAAAATGGTCATCTGTTGCAGCAGCGTCAGGTGAGTATTCGTGGCTTGCGCTACGAATAACGCGGCCAACGTCATGTACAAACTGCTGCCGTCGGTGTTGAAGGTGTAGCCGGTGGGAACAACCAGGCCCACCAAAGAGCGTGAGCAGCCCAGCTTTTCCAGTTTCTCCATCAGCGTAGGGATTGCGGTTTCGGACGAACTGGTGGCCAGCACCAGCAAAATTTCTTCCTTGATGTGCAGCAGAAACTTCACAATGTTGAATCCTGCCATCCAGCAAATCGCACCAAGCACGATGAGCACGAAAAGAATTGAAGTCACCCAAAACGTGGCGATCAGCTTGGCTAAAGGTCCCAGCGAGGCGAATCCGTACTTGCCGATGGTGAAGGCCATGGCCCCAAAACAGCCGATCGGCGCAAACAGCATCAGGATGTTCACCACCCGGAAGACCACATGGGTCAGCGATTCCAGCAGCCCCACAATCGGCTTGGCGCGCGGCCCTGCCGATGCCAGGGCAAAGCCAAACAGAATCGAGACGAATACCACCTGCAGAATGTCGCCTCTGGCAAACGCATCCGTCACCGTGGTGGGAATGATGTGCATCAGAAAGTCGGTGACCGTTTGCGCTTTGGCCTGGCCCGCATAATCGGCGACGGCTCTGGCATCGAGCGAAGCCGGATTTACGTTGAAGCCGCTGCCGGGGCGCACCACGTTGCCGACGATCAGCCCAATTACCAGCGCAATGGTTGAAACGATTTCAAAATAAAGCAGCGCCTTGCCGCCCACTCGCCCCACTTTCTTCAAGTCCTGCATGCCGGCAATTCCCGTGACCACGGTGCAGAAGATGAGCACCGTGATGATCATGGTGATCATCCGGATAAAGGCGTCGCCCAGCGGTTTCATGGCGACCGCGCGCGCAGGACTGAAATATCCCAGCACCAGGGCGACCGCCATAGCGATCAGTACCTGCACCCACAGCGACGCGTAGAAGGGCTTGCGCGGCGGCAAGGGGGACGTGGCGTCGGGCTCTGCAGTTGCGACTGTTGTGGACATTGGTTAGAAAAGATTCTACTGGCCACTGATCACTGGCCACTGACCACTGCTTTACGGCGCCTGCAGCGTCTTCACCAGCCACGGAATAATTACTTCCTTGAAGATCCGCGGATCGGGCCACACCCCAACCTGCCGGCCGAGATGGCCCCCGCTTGGATTAATCCATGCTTCCTTGGGCACGTCGCCTTTGTTCAGCAGCAGATATTCGTCCTCGATGGGAACCTGTGTGTCGTTGACTCCCGCGAGAATCAGCATGGGCGCCATCGGCTTGCCCAACAATCCCTGCTGTACCAGCGACATCTTGGGCAGATAGTCGCCCATTTCATCCAGCGTGTGTACGCCTTCCAAAATGTTCATCAGCGCGGGCACCTGATCGAATAGATATTCGCGATTGCCCAGCAGCGAGTTCATCAGGAAATCCTTCTGGAAGAATTTATCCACCGGAGGAGACTGCGCGCTCGCGCCGCGCAGCCGTGCCCGCTCGACAATCGCCATCTTCGTGGCCCAGTATGCTCCCCAGCTAACGCCGTGCATCGCGATGCGGTTCTTATCGATCTCAGGCCGCGACTGCGCATAGTCGAGCACGCGCGAGAGCATGCGATCCGCAGTTTCACTCACCTTGATCGGATTCTGTCCCGTCCCCGGGCCATCGACTGCGAGACAACCAATTCCAAAAGGAAGAATCGCGCCAAAGCTTTCGGCAAGATCTTCTTTGCGGCTGTCCAAGCCGTTCACCGCGATCACCAGCGGCACCGGCCCCGTCGCAGTCGTTGCTTTAGGCAGGCGCAGATAGCCGACGATTTCCTTGCCTTCGAAAGGAATGTGTACAATCTCAAGCGGCGGATCGAAGAACTTCGCATGATCCAGAAACGCTTCGAGGGCCTTTTCATACGAGCGCTGCTTGCCCGGAGACGCTGGAATGGGCCAGCGTCCAAAAGAATAAAGACGCCACGCCCGGATGTAGTCGGCATTCGCCTTGGTGGGATCGGACTTTTCTAAAGCCTTGGCCTCGTTGAAGTAACGATCGGCCACTCGTATGAATCCGGCGGCCCACTCGTCTTTGTCGCTGGTGTGGATGCTCTCGAAGGCCTCTTTCACGTCAGCGGGGTCAAGCCCGATCAGCGGGTACCGGCCCACCTCAGCGCGGTGAATGGCCTCAACCTTAATCTCATCGATGGTGCGCTCGCGGCGCTCCTCTTTTTGAGCAGTGGCGCCTTGAGCAAGAGCGCCAACAGAAATGACAGCAAGAAACAGCAATAGAAAAACCGGCAAGGGAAAATAATTTCGTCTCTTCATAGCTTGACCCTCATCTCTTCTCGCTTGCGCATCCGCGAGCGATTTACGAAAAAAAGCCGGACGGAATTGCGTCCGGCCTCCACCACCTCAAACCGACCTCACCGCTAGAACGTGAACTTCAGACCCAACTGCACGGAACGCGGCCCGCCTGAACCCACGGCCGGATTGGCCGCAGCGATGTCCGGTGTGGCGCAACCGCAACCGAAGCTCGGCGCCGAGGGATCATTTAAACCAAACCCGTTTTGCCCGCCGTACGGATTGGCGAAGTTCGGGTGGTTGAGAATGTTGAAGAACTCGGCGCGGAATTGGAGCCGCATGCTTTCCCCGAAGTGGAAATTCTTAGCCACCGAGAAATCGAAATTCCGGAAGCCGGTGTCCTGGAACATGTTGCGGCCCATGTTGCCGAACTGGCCCAGCGGCGGCGGAATCATAACCGAATTACCGTTGGCGTAGCAGCCAAAGAGATTCAGCGAAGCGGTCGACGGACCTGGAGTGCCGCCATCGACTGCCAGCGCTTGCGCGAGACAGGAGGAAGGAATCGGCGGCACAGTGGCTCTCGAGAAGTACGGAATTCCAACCCCCTTCTGAGACTTGAAGTCCGACTTTTTGCCGTAGAAGCTCCAGCGAATAGGGCTGTTGGCGGGAGGGCTCACAGGCAAGGGGCAGAACGCCGGCTGCGTCCGTTCCCTCGTCCATCGGACCCCAGTACTGTGGGCTTTCCAGGGTGATAATCGAGTTGATTTCCCAGCCTTCCGCCATCTGGCCGTAGCCCTTGCGGCCCGGAATGGCGTAAGTGAGCGAAACGGTCAGCCGGTGCCGGATGTCGAAGTCGCTGTTGGCGTACTCCCGGTTTACATTGTGGGCGTCCTGCGGCAAGCCGGAACCGTAGCCGAAGTCCCAATTCGCGCCCACATCGTCAGACGCGTGCGAGTAGGTATAGCCAGCCACCATGCTCAAGCCATGGTAATTGCGCGCGTTCAGCGTGACTTGCAGTCCGTTGTAGTTGGATCGGTAGACGTTTCCCATCTGGAAGATGTTGGCCAGGTAGGGGAACTTGGCGGCGAAAGGCGCGTTGGCCTGCTCGCCGCCGTTGTTGTTGGCGAAGCAGTTGTTGTATGCCGGAGCGCTGGCCAGACACAAAGTAAGCTCACCCCCGGGCCGGTGCCCCAACCCGAGCCCACCGGCGGCTGGTTGATGTCCCGAATTCCCGTCAGATTTGTTCCCCGGTTGCCCACATACGCAGCTTCTAGCGATAGGTTATTCGTGAAAGCATGCTGCAGGTTCAACGTCCAGTTCCACACGTAGGGGGTGGTCAGGCCGCGGTCAACCGTCATGATAGGGCACGGGCTGTTGAAGCAGTTGACTGTGCTACTGCCGTAAAGCGGCCCGTTCGCCGCGTCCCAAGTGGTCGGGTAGTTCAGGAAATTCTTTACGGTGACGTTACTCGTCATGATCGTGCCGCCAGATGTATCTCCTGCGGCGTCGATCGGAGCTCCCGTCGGCACGCTACCCGGACCGAACGCGTTGTTGAACGCGATGAACGACTGCCAGTTCACCGTCTCGTAGATCAATCCGCCGCCGCCGCGCAGCACGGTCCGCCCATTGCCACCGATATCCCAGGCAAAGCCCATGCGCGGGCCAAAGTTCGTGTGATCCGGTTTATACAGGCTGCTGATCTGATGGCCCACCTGCACCATCCCCAGGATGGGATCGAAATTTCCCAGCAGATTGTTCGCTTCCTGTGGCACGCTGCTGTTCTCGTAGCGCACGCCAAAATTGATAGTCAGATTCCTTGTGGCCCGGAAGTCGTCCTGGACGAACAAACCGTAGGCCCAGTTGTGCAAGTGCAGCGTTGGATTTCCCACCTCGACCGACGACTTAAATGGCGCGCCCCCAAAGAAATCTTCGAGCGGGAACGAACCGTTGGGAGCGGGGCTTAGCCCGTTAACCACGCCGCCCAGGAATGTGATGCTGCCGCGGGCGTTACCGTACGAGGCGTTGGTGACCTTGTTGTAGTGGAGCTCGCCGCCGAATTTCAGGGCGTGTTTGCCCGCGGTGTAGGAAATGTGATCCACAAACTGTGTAATAGAATCGGGTCCCTGGAACTTCGGCCACTTGAAACCACCCAACCCAGGGAAAAAGTATCCGCCAAAGCCGATGCGCGGCAGGCCCCCGGTTTCGGATCCGGTCACGCCTGTGTCCAAACCATACGCGGAAGCGGGAGTGTTGAGATCGTCCGGCAGCGTCGGCTGGTACAACCGGTTGTAACCAACGCGCGCCTCGTTCACCAGGCGGGCAGTCGGAGTCCAAATCCAGCTGCCTCCTACCACCTGCGCGCGGGTATGAATAGTGGAGAGCCACCTCTGCTGCAGTTCCGGGAAGTCTTCAACGTTCCCGGAGTTGTTGCCAAAAAAGTACGTTCCGCTAATGCTGCTTCTGTCGTTTAGCTTGTAATCCCCTTTGCCGACGAAGTTGTTGACATGGACGACGTTATTGAATCCGTTGGTGATTGAAATTGCCTGGATGGCGGTGAGGGATGTGCCAATGTCTGTCTGCTCGTTCGTGGGGAATCCTGAGCCGGTGCAGGTTCCCGTAGCCGTGCATCCGGAAATCAGCAGGCTGGCGGGACTTACGATCACTCCGGCGGCTTGCGCTGCTGGCATCTGGAGATCCGCGATCGCATCCGGAATGCTATTTTGGCAGTCGCCCGCAAAGCCGAAGGAACAGGTGGGCCCCGTGAGCGGCACCGCCATGTGCATCATCGAGGGGCTGGTGACGCCACCGTACGAGTTGCCCACGTTATATCGCTGGCCTTCGTACGCCCCGAAGAAAAACGCTTTGTCCTTGATAATCGCGCCACCCAGACTGGCGCCGAATTGCTCCAGCGTTCGAGTCAATTTTGGAGCCGGATCGGCGTTGAAGTAATTCCGCGCGTCCATGACTCCATCGCGGCCAAAGCCAAAAGCCGTTCCATGAATATGGTTAGTGCCCGACTTCAGGCCCACGTTGACCACTGCCCCCGGCTTCCACCCGTATTCGGCCGGGGAGTTCTGTTGCACGTTGAATTCCTGAATCGAGTCGATGGGCAGAATGGTCGCTGAGTCGCCCGCGATTCCTGATCCGTTAATGATCGCCTGCCCCGAGTAGGGCTCGCTGTTGAACAAGCCTTCAATGAAATAAGCGTTGTCTTCGGCACGCAGGCCGTTGGCGCTGGTAGTGGAGAAGCCGCCTCCGGGGTAGCGCATCACACCCGGCCGCAGTTGCAGCAGGTTCTCGTAATTGCGCCCGCTCAACGGCAGATCGTTGATTTCCTTGTTGCTCAACGTTCCGCCCAGAGTGGAGGAGGTTGTGTTGAGCAGCGGAATTTCTCCACTGACGGTCACGATTTCGGAAACATTGCCCGGCTGCAGAGTGAAGTCGGCGCGAACATCGCTGGCGACCTCGATGGTGACGTTGGGCCGCTCCGTCGACTTGAAGCCCTTGGCTGAGACGTGAATCTTGTAGGTTCCAGGAATGAGGTCGGGAGCAACGTAGTCCCCGGACGCATCCGTGACCAGGGTTCGCGAAGTGCCGCGTTGAGTGTCGGTAACGACTACGGTTGCGCCGGCGACGGACGCGCCACTCTGGTCGGTAACGCTGCCCAGCACGCGTCCGGCGGTGGATTGGGCCAGCAAGGGCAAGCTCAGCAGACTCAGGGCGAGAGCAAGAAGAACAATCCGGGTGGCTAACGTCGTCTCGTGACCCGCGGACAAGGCGGTGCTTCGGAATGTCATCGCAACCTCCTCCGGTTTCTCTGGTCCGACAGCCATACCATTGCGGCACGAATGAAGTCAAGCAAATTCTCCGATATCGTCCTCAATCTCAGGCCGCAGGAGCCTGGTTGGTAAAGTCCGCAAGAGGAGAGTTTTCCTACAAATGTGCCGATGAATCAGCCCTTCATAAGGACTTGCATTACATAAAGGCAAAATGGTAATGTCCTAGCTGTCATACCACCATACCCAGAGACCGCGCTTGCTTGCTCCCCACTCCAAAACCGTAGAATCCCCTCCGCACCCTCTGGACCTGCGGTATAGTAGCCAGACCATCACCAGTTCCCCCAAACTGGCCCGTGCGGGAGAAACCCCTGTGTATAAAGTTGTCCGGACTTCGCGGCTGTACGAGCAGATCGTTCAGCAGATCGAAGCTTCCGTCCTCAATGGCACACTGAAACCTGGCGATCAACTTCCTGCCGAGCGTGAGTTGGCGCAGCGCCTCGGCGTCAGCCGCACTGCGGTGCGCGAAGCGGTCAAAGCTCTCCGTGAGAAAGGTTTGGTCGAAGCCTACTCCGGTCGCGGCACCTTCGTCACCGACGGAACCTCGCAGGCAGCGCGGCAATCGTTTGACCTGATGATCAAAATCGGCCAGCAGGAAGGCTCGCCGCATCTGGCCGAACTGCGCCTCATCCTGGAGCCGGGAATTGCCGCGATGGCCGCGGATCGCGTCAAGGATGAGGACCTGACCGCGATGCGGGAGGCGGTCGCTGTGATGGAGCGCTCGCAGAAGGATCCCGAAGCCTACATCGAGGCCGATCTCGACTTCCACCTTGCCCTGGCCGAGGCCGCCGCCAATCCGCTGATTCTTTCGTTGATCGATTCTATCGTCGGACTGTTGCGGGAGCAGCGCATCAGGATCTTTAACGTCGAAGGCGGCCCGCAGCGCGGGCAGGTCCACCACAAACGCATTCTGGAGGCCATGGAGCGGCGCGATCCCGAGATGGCCCGCAGCGCCATGCGTGCCCATCTCGAGCAGGTACGCCAGGATTCGCAGGTCTCTTCCGGCGGCAAGTCCTCTGGAAAGCACATGGCAGGCTCCAAGATCAGCGTGTAGAGTCGGCGCGTAACGTCGTCGCATCACTGTCGTCGCATCATTAAGGTTCGGAGGTTCTCAGTCGGATGGCGAAACTCGGATTTATCGGTTTGGGAGTCATGGGCAGCCAGATGGTGAACCGGCTGCTCAGCAAGGGCCACACCGTCACCGGCTACAACCGCACGCGCGCTAAGGCGCAATGGCTGGTTGAAAAAGGGATGCAGTGGGCCGACTCTCCCCGCGCCGTCGCCAGCGCTTCCGACTTCACCTTCGCCATGGTGACCAACGCCGCCGCCATCGCCTCGATCACCGAGGGTCCCGACGGATTGCTGGCAGGCCTGAGCCCGGGCAAGATCTTCATCGACATCAGCACCGTGAGTCCCAACGTTAGCCGTGCTCTCGCCGCGAAGGTGCGCGAAAAAGGCGCGGACATGGTCGATTCTCCCGTCTCCGGCAGCGTGATCACGCTCCAGGAAGGGAAACTCTCGGTGATGGTCGGCGGACGCCGCGAGACTTTCGAAAAAGTTAAACCGCTCCTGCTCGATATCGGCCCCAAGGTCACTCACGTGGGTGACAACGGTCTGGCGTTGGCCATGAAGATCGCAGTGAATCTGAGCCTCGCGGTGCAGATGCTGGCGTTTTCCGAGGGAGTGTTGCTGGCCGAGAAAAGCGGCATCGCGCGCGACACCGCAGTCGATGTGCTTATCCACAGCGCCATCGCTTCTCCTATGATTCAGTACCGCGGGCCCTTTGTCCTGCAACAGCCGGAAGAGGCCTGGTTCGATGTCAACATGATGCAGAAGGATATGGTCCTCGCCATGGATTTGGGCCGGCAGCTCGACGTTCCTCTTCCCAGCACCGCGGTAAGCAATGAGATTCTGACTGCGGCTCGCGGCATGGGCTGGACCAAGTACGACTTCGCTTGCATGTTCGACGTGCTGGCTGCCATGTCGGGAGTGACTACGCCGGTTATCGCCGGAGCCAAGAAGAAATAGAAATGACGACCGCAACCTCCAATCCTGAAGCTGGCCGCGAAACTGCCACCGAAAAAGAAAAGTGGCTCCGCGCTTACCGCCAGATGGTGAGCATCCGCTTGTTCGAAGAGCAGGTGAACGAGGTTTACACCCGCGCGCTCATGCCCGGGCTCGCGCACCTGTATAGCGGCGAAGAAGCGGTTGCGGTGGGAATCTGCGAAGCTCTGCGCATCGACGACTACATCACCAGCACCCACCGCGGCCACGGACACTGCCTGGCCAAGGGCGCATCGCCCGACCGCATGTTTGCCGAGTTGTTGGGAAAAGAAGCGGGGTATTGCCGCGGCAAGGGCGGATCGATGCATATCGCCGATCCCGCGACCGGCAACCTCGGAGCCAATGCCATTGTCGGCGGCAGCGTGGGCATCGCTACGGGCGCGGCGTTTTCTGCCAGGGCCTTGGGCACGGATCGCGTTGCAGTCTGCTTTTTCGGAGAAGGCGCGCTCGGCCAGGGATCGCTCTACGAAGTGATGAACCTGGCGCAATTGTGGAAGCTGCCCGTGATCTTTGTCTGCGAAAACAATCAATACAACGAGTACACGCACTACACCGAAACCACAGCGGGAACCATTCTCGGCCGCGCCGCCGCTTTTGGCCTGGAAGCCGCAAGCGTTGATGGCCAAGACGTGCGCGCCGTCAACGAAGTCGCGACGCGCCTGATCAAGCGCGCGCGCGGCGGAGGCGGACCTGCATTTTTACAGTGCGATACCTACCGCTACAGCGGCCATCACGTCGGCGACATCAATCGCGAATACTACCGCACCAAGCAGGAAGAGCAGCACTGGAAGACGGACCGCGATCCCATCAACGTTTTATCGAAGTGGTTGCTCGAGCAGGGCTACGCTGATACTGCCGCTCTCGATCGAATTACATCGGAGGTCCGCGCCACTATGGAGGCAGCGGTGAAGTTCGCGATCGCCGCGCCCTATCCCAGCGTGGACGAGGTGGAGAAGCACGTCTATGCCTGAACGCGAACTCACATTTGCGCAGGCAGTACGCGAGGCGCTGGCCGAGGAGATGCGCCGCGACTCCCACGTATGCATCTTCGGTGAAGATGTTGCCGAGGCCGGCACACCGTTCAAAGTTCTCTCCGGATTAGTCGAAGAGTTCGGCGCCGCACGCGTGGTCGATACTCCCATATCTGAAGCTGGCTTCACCGGCGTGGCCGTGGGCGCGGCGATGACGGGTATGCGGCCTGTCGTCGACATCATGTTCGGCGACTTCATCACGCTCACCATGGACCAAATGGTGAACCAGGCAGCCAAAGTTCATTACATGTCAGGCGGGCACTGGAAAGTTCCCATGGTCATGCGCACCACGCTGGGCGCGACGCGGCGCTCGGCCGCGCAACATTCGCAATCTCTGCACGCCTGGTTCAGCCACGTCCCGGGGTTGAAAGTGGTTTTGCCCTCCACCCCCTACGATGCGAAAGGCCTGCTCAAGACGGCCATCCGCGACGAGAACCCGGTCGTCTTCTTCGAAGACAAGATGATGTACAAGCTCAAGGGCCCCGTTCCGGAAGACGATTACACCATCCCACTGGGTGTGGCCGATGTGAAGCGCGCCGGCGACGACATCACTCTGGTCGCCACCAGCAGCATGGTGCAAGTCGCGCTGGGCGCGGCGATTCTGCTGGAAAAAGAAGGCATCAGCGCCGAAGTGGTCGATCCACGCACCACGTGGCCGCTGGATGAAAAAACTTTGATCGACTCCGCGAAAAAAACCTCGCGCGTGATTGTTCTCGATGAAGGCTATGGCCGCTACGGCGCGACTGCGGAGCTTGCCGCCGTGATCGCCGAAGGCGCATTCTACGATCTGGACGCGCCGGTGAAAAGAATGGGCGCGATGCACGTGCCGATCCCGTTCTCTCCGCCGCTGGAAGACGCGACGGTACCGACGGAGCAAACGGTATTTGAAGCCGCAAAGCAGCTATGCGGCAAGAACTGAACGACCCACGTCGAACCTGTCGTAGAGACGTAGCTTGCTACGTCTCTGCATACAGCGTTCCGAATGGTGGCGCGAGAGAGACGTTGCAAGCAACGTCTCTACGCGCGTGCGGTGACGATGCAGGAGGTTTGTTATGGGATTAAAAACTCACGGAACCATGGCAGTCGACTGGGAAAACCGAATCGACTTCGACCGCTTGCGCCGCGAGCGTCTGGCGAAGGCCAAGGCGCTGCTGGCGAAGTCCGAGATGGGCGCGCTGCTTTGTTTCGACATGAACAATGTGCGCTACCTGACCTCCACGCATATCGGCACGTGGGCGCAGGACAAGGCCAACCGCTTCACATTGCTGCCGCAGAATGACGAGCCCATCCTGTGGGATTTCGGTTCCGCCGCCAAGCACCATCAACTGAATTGCCCGTGGCTCGATGGACGCTCGCGCGCGGGGATTTCGATGTTGCGCGGCGCCATGACGCCAGAGATGGGACGCGCCGAAGACGTCGCGAAAAAGATTCGCATCGAACTCGAAATGCGCGGGCTGCACAAAGAGCCGGTCGGCATCGACATTATCGAACTGCCGGTACTGTTCGCGCTGCAACGCGAAGGCATCAAGGTGGTCGACGGCCAGGCGCTGATGTCGGAAGCCCGCGTCATCAAGACGCAAGATGAAATCTCGCTCCTCAACACTTCCGCCGCCATGGTCGACGCCGCCTACGACGAGCTGTATCGCGCGATGAAACCTGGCATGCGAGAGAACGAAGCGGTCGGTCTGGTCAGCAAGGTGCTATACGACCTGGGTTCGGAATACGTGGAAGCGGTGAATGCAATTTCGGGCGAGCGCTGCAATCCGCATCCGCATGTGTTCTCCGATCGCGTGCTGCGCCCCGGCGATCCCGTCTACTACGACATTCTGCATTCCTACATGGGATACCGCACCTGCTACTACCGCTGCTTCACCGTCGGCTACTCTTCCCGCCCGATGGTGGACGCCTACAAGCGCTGCCGCGAATATCTCGATGCAGCCATCGAACTGGTGCGTCCCGGCCGCACGACGGCGGAGATTGCCGCGGTGTGGCCGAAGGCGGAAGAGTTCGGTTTCCCTAACGAAGAGTCCTGCTTTGCTCTGCAATACGGCCACGGCATCGGCCTTGCCATCTGGGAGAAGCCGGTGATCAGCCGCCTGGTTTCGTTCGAGCATCCGGTCACGATCGAACCTGGCATGGTGTTCGCGCTGGAAACGTTCTGGCCTTCGACTGACGGCTGGAGCGCGGCGCGCATTGAAGAAGAAATCGTGGTCACGCCGACGGGACACGAAGTGATCACACGTTTCCCGGCCGAAGAACTTCTAGTGGCGGGCGCGCACTATTTCACGGTCAACGGACCGCTGCCCACCGTCAGAGAAACGGAAGCTCCGCCCAGCGAGCGCGTGATCGATATGATCGAAGCCAGCGCGAAGACCGAGCGCGTAGGAGTTTCGGACTGAAGGCCATAGTCACAGCCCTTCCCCGATAAAAAGACTATGGCCTTCAGTGTGGTTATGCCCGCCCTCGATATGGCGCAGGAAACCGGCAAGCTCATCGCCTGGCGGAAGCAGGAAGGCGACCGCGTCACCAAAGGCGAGCCGCTTCTCGAAGTGGAAACTGACAAAGCCGTGCTGGAAGTGGAAGCACCTGCCGACGGCATCCTCGCCGGAGTCACAGCGGTAGCCGGAGCCGATATTCCCGTAGGCCAGACCATCGCGTGGATCGTCGCCCCCGGCGAGAAACTTCCCACGGGAAAAGAATCGGCAACCGCCGCCCCGGCAGCGAGAGGGAAAACGGAATCGCACACGGCTCCGGTTGCGGCGAGCATTGCCGAACTTCCTGCCGCCCAAGGCGCGAGGATATCTCCCAAGGCTCGCCGTCTCGCAAAGGAATTAGGAGTTGATATCGCCGCCGTCCGCGGCTCTGGCCCCGGAGGCGAGATTCTTGCCTCCGACGTGCAGGCCGCAGCCGCTCAGCCGGTTGCATCGAGCGCTGCCCCGAAGAAATCAAGCAGCCTCGAAGTCCCCAGCACGCTCGGCCGCCTGATGGCG
The DNA here is from genome assembly GCA_963842095.1 of uncultured Acidobacteriaceae bacterium. Classification (GTDB taxonomy): domain Bacteria; phylum Acidobacteriota; class Terriglobia; order Terriglobales; family Acidobacteriaceae; genus Sulfotelmatobacter. The sequence goes on along the minus strand of CAWJEY010000013.1, from coordinate 280,823 downwards.
GAACGCACCACGCAGAGTTGGACCACCGTTCCTCACTTCTTCGTCACGCGTGAAATCGACGCCAGCGCGCTCAACGCCTATCGGGAAAAAGTAGTCGCCGATATCGAGCGCAGCCAGAAGATCCGCATCACGCACACAGATTTGCTGGTCGCTCTGGTGTCGCGTGTGCTGCTCAAGCATCCACGATTAAATTCAGGCTGAACCGCGGAAGGCATTCGTCTCCACGATCACGTGAACATGGGCGTGGCCATTGCGGTGAACGACGGCGTGGTTGCGGCTGTGATCCCCAACGCACACACCGCAACGTTGGCGGATATTGCGCAGCAGCGCCGCGACGTGGCTGAGCGCGCCCGGGCAGGGAAGCTGCGCCCCGCCGATCTTGCCGACGCCACCTTCACCATCAGCAACCTCGGGATGTATCACGTCGACCAGTTCACCGCGATCATCACCCCGCCACAGGCCGCGATTCTCGCCGTAGGCAGCATCGCCGATCGGGTCGTAGCCGTCGAAGGCAAACCGGCCGTCCGTCCCATGATCACGCTGACATTATCCTGTGATCACCGCGCCGCAGACGGCGCCCGCGCCGCGATGTTCATGAACGATCTGGCAGAAGTCCTCCGCGAGCCGCAGAAGTGGCTGGGATGAGCGAACTTCCTTCGCAAACCACTTTTAGCGGATCAGGAGCCCGTCTCAAAGGTCCGATCTTTTGAACTTCCGCCTTGCCCCGTGCCGGATGTGGAGAACTTCCACCCGCTTCTGCCGATCCCGGATGCGGTAGATCACACGATACACATGAGGCTTGTTGCCATACAGTAGATGCCTCAAGTTGCGGTTTTCGGGCGTTGCCGGACAGCGTTTGGGAAATTCTTCCAGACTCAGAATGGAGCGTTTGAGACCTTCGTACCAGAGCCGGGCTGCGTCGGAGTCTGGGGCGTTGATGTCGTCGTACAGTTGCGCCAAGTCCCGCTCTGCGCGTGACGTGATGCTAACTAGATATGCCATGCTCAGCTTCGAACCTGTCGAAAAACTCCCGCGCCGGACGCGTCTTCCCCTTGCGCGCATCTTCCAGCCCTTGCCGGATTCCCTCTCTAGCATCCGCGCGTGCGGCGACATCCAGCAGGCGCTGATAGGCTTCCGCGTCCTGGACGACCGCGGCCGCCTTGCCTTTCACGGTGAGCACAACGGGGCGCTTGCTCCTTTTAAGTTGCTTCATGAAGTCGCCCGACCGCCGGCGAAAAGTCGTGAGCGAGTGGATGTCCTTCGTGATATCAAGCATCGAGATATCTTCCTCAAGCACCTTTTTAGGTGCTAGAGAATTGTACGCCGCCGGTCCGGCAATAAATAGCAGTATCCTAAGTGTGGAGGTAATGCCCGAGCAAAAGCCATGAAAGCCGCCCTGCTCAAGACCCCGAGACAGCCCCTTCGTATCGAAGAGAGTCCCAAACCCGAACCCGCAACAGGTCAGGTTCTTCTTCGGGTACGCGCCTGCGGCGTCTGCCGCACGGATTTACACATCGTCGAAGGCGAATTGCCGCCGCGAAAAAAGCCTCTCATCCCCGGCCACCAAATCGTAGCGGACATCGTCGCGGGCGCTACGGCTGAGTTGCCCGTTGGCACGCGCGTCGGTGTCTCCTGGATTGGTGGCGTCGACGGAACTTGCCCCTATTGCCGCCGCGGACTCGAAAATCTCTGCGACCAGCCTGTTTTCACCGGATACACCGTCAACGGCGGCTACGCGGAATATGCCACGGCGCGCAGCGATTTTGTTTTCAAGCTTCCCCCTGAACTCGACGACCTGCACGCCGCGCCTCTGCTGTGTGCCGGCATCATCGGCTTTCGCAGCCTGTGCGTGGCCGGAGTCGAGCCCGGCGACCGGGTTGGACTCTTCGGTTTTGGTGCATCCGCGCATCTGGCGATCGCGGTTCTACACTCCTGGAATTGCGAGGTGTATGTCTCGACGCGCGGCGCCTCGCACCGCCAGTTGGCGGGCTCTTTAGGAGCCAAGTGGGTGGGCAGTGAAACCGACCAGCCGCCAGTCGAACTCGACTGCGCCGTGACTTTTGCGCCCAGCGGAGACGTAGTGATTGCCGCGCTTTCGAGCCTGCGAAAAGGAGGCATCGTTGCCATCAACGCCATCCATCTCGACCGAATGCCTGAATTCGATTACGACCGGCTGCTCTGGGGAGAACGCCAGATCCGCAGCGTGGCCAACATGACTCGATCCGACGCTAGAGATTTTCTGAAAGTTGCAGCCGACATTCGGCTTCAACCGAAGGTGACTGTATTTTCTCTCGACCAGGCCAACGAGGCCCTTGCCGCCGTCAAGAATGACGCCATCGACGGAGCCGCAGTTATCGTGCCCTAAACTTCCGGACGCTTGATTCGGGAAAAAGAAAAAGATGAAGAGAGAGGATTAGTCTGCGTTTACAATTCCGCATCATGCGCAAAATCGTCCTCGGCCTGGGCATGAGCCTCGACGGGTACATCGCGCGTTCCGACGGCGCGATCGACTTCCTGTTTATGCCCAAGGACTACTCGATGGCTCCCTTTTTCGCGACCGTCGACACGGCCATCATGGGACGCAAAAGCCTCGACGCCGGTCTCAAGATGGGCGGTGGCAAGTTCGATAGCGGCGGCCTCGCAATTTATGTTTTCTCCCGTACCCAGCCGCCGGGCAAGGCCGCAGGATGGACATACGTCAACGAATCGCCAGCGGCTTTCGTGGCGAAACTCCGCAAACGCCCCGGCAAAGACATCTGGCTGATGGGCGGGGGCGAACTGGCTCGCGACTTCCTCAAAGCAGATCTGGTGGATGAACTCTATCTTGGCGTCGTTCCGGTCTTGCTGGGAGCAGGCATCCCGCTGTTCCCCAGCGGCTTTCCCCAACGCAACTTTTCGCTGGTCGAGAACAAGACTTATTCCAAGGGCATGATCGCGCTCAAATACAAACGAGTGCGTGCCACAGGCAGGCGCAAGTCCTGACCCGCCCAGCGCTCAGACGCCAAAAGCGACGTTCAAGGTTGTGAGCCCTGGTTCTGGGCGCCGTGTCCGTTATTCAGGTGCATGCGCGAACGCCAGGAGTGTGGTCCGCTATAGAGAAATTCAAGGGCGACGTTTCCGCCCACATATCCCAGCAAGCTGTAGTTGCCCATGCGGAAACCATCCTTGGCGTCGTAGCGGCCGGGATACCAGGCATAGACGGCAGTCATGGTACCCGCATAAGGAGCGACGAGAGCGGGAAAAGAAAAGATGCGATGGCCATCGGTGCCGCGACGCGAGGTGAAGGTCGAAATCACGGCATGGCCCAGCCGCGGGAATAGGCCCTTGCACTGGCAGCGGTAGTACAACGTATCTTCCCGGAAGGCTTCCGCAAGCGCATACCGCGTCGTCGTAGTCACTCCTGCAATGGCGTAGGCGGAGCCGACTCGCTTGCTGTACGCTCCCGCGCCCTGCTTCCATTCCGGGGGCCTATTATCCGCCTGATTAAAGCCAGCCGCGAATGTGGCGCCGACGATTGGATAAGGACCGAACGCATCGAACAGGTAGTTGTGGAGTTTTATTTTCTGTGTCGGACGCAGGTACGTCAGATCCGGTTGCGGCTGCGTTGTGGTTACCGGGCCGGCAGCCGGACTTGAGGAACTTTCCGAATCGGTCAGAGATTGCGCCTTTGCCCGTGGCAGGGCTGCGAGGCTGGCAATGGCTAGCAGGGGGACGATCACTCCTCGGTGCATCTTCATGCCGGAATTCTCCAGTTCTTCCTCGAGCGCCTAGCGGGGAAGTGGTTTGTGGTCCGCGATCACTTTGGCTTCTGAAACGGTTAGACGAGAAGTGTCGCAGTAACCGTAGCCCTTCAGACAAGCCGTGTAGTTTCGTTTGTGCTCGATGTCGGCCAGCGTCCTGGCTTCGGCCGGAGTCAGTTTCGAGTAGTCGCAGGTCTCCTGGCTGTCCTTGCAAGCGGCGAGGTTCCGCTGGTGGCCCGAGTCGTCGGTCCGCCGGGCTTCCAACGCAGTAAGTTTGGAGCGGTCGCAATCGTTCCATCCGCTTTCGCAATTCTGCACGTTGCGCTGATTTTCCCTGGCATCCACGTCCTTTGTTTCCGGAGGCGTTAGAAGGGAATGATCGCAGAGGCCAGCGCCGTTCTGGCAGTCGGTGACGTTGAGTTGACGTCTGGCAGCGTCCACGTCGGTGGCTTCTGCCGGCGTCAGTTTGGAGTGATCGCAGGAGCCCGTTCCATCCCTGCAATCGGTAACGTTGCGATGATGGTCCGCGTTGGCCGAATCTTGCGCCTCAGACGGCGTCAGTTTCGATCGGTCACAGGACTGCATGCCTTCCTGGCAGGCGGTAACATTGCTCCGGTGGTCGGCCACAGCCAATGCTATGGCTTCGGGCTTGCTGAGTTTCGAGCGGTCACAGGCATCGTTGCCGGTCCTGCAGTTCACAACATTGCGGGTGTGCGCGGCCAGAACCACTTCCGCCGCTTCCGCCGAATTCAGCCTGGAGGGATCGCAGGTATCGCGCCCAGCTTTGCAGGCCTCCAGATTGTGCGCAGCATTATGCGCAACGTCCGGGGACTGCGCCACCGCTAGAATTGGCCAGAGACTGAGGCAGACTGCCAGTGCCCAAATACATTTCTGCACACAAACCTTCATATTCGTCCGCCCTTCATGACCATGAATCCTGCGGGGACCACACCCCGCCATCCCGCAACGGCAGCGCTGACCGGAACCGTACTCGGCTCCGGTCAGTCGCAGCCTGTCGCTGACCGTTTCCCGATGCAACTACTATTTGTTGTCTTCTCTCGCTTCCGCAAGGTGGGCATGGTGGCCGGCTTCGGATACAGCCTTCACAAACGCATCTGCGCTCGCGGGAGTTGTTACCTTCCCCGAAAGAATGCTGCGGAACATCATGTGATGGCCGTAGATGGCGCGAGTCGAGTCGTTGTCCTGCTCGATTACGGCGCCTTCCAGCGTCAGGCCGGCGAACACGCCTTTCGAGCGCGAATACGTCAATACTTCAGTGTTCAGCAATACGTCGGTTCCGGCGGAAGTGTGGCGGCCTACCGGGCCCGCGGCTACCGATCCTTCACCGGTGAGTTCGAACTTGGTGGAAAGCAGATGTTGCAAACCACGGTCGTTCATGACCAGCATGACCAGGTCCACACCTTCGACGCCAATCTGCAATCCCCAACTGCCACCGCCAACGGAAACGAATGCGGGAGCGCTCCAGCCTTCAGCCGTGCGGCAGGAGGCAACACCACGGCCGTGCTTGCCGCCGATGATGAAGCCGCCCTTGAGCAGGTTTGGCACCACGACGATGCACTTCGCACCGTTCAACACTTCTTCCGGGATGCCTTTGTCGGGCGTTGACATGATCGACTGGAGAACGTCCACCGACTTTTGCATGCGCTCAACGGTTTCTTCCCGGTCCGAGCCGGCAAAGGCGTAGGTTCCAACCATGCCGAGCAAGCTCATCAATAACAGCGAAATCATCTTTTTCATGAAATGTTCCTTTCGGATCTGTGGAACTAAGAAGAGAGAACTTCAGATGGGCTGACTTAGTTCAGAGGACCTGAAAGAGCGGGCGGAATTGCTCGCGTCTGCAATCATGATCGCCCAGACACCCAACAATAGCTGATCTGAATTGCTCACTTCCGTTTGTGGCACCGAAGAGGGGCGCCGGTCGCAGGTTCCGATTTAATTCCAGATTGAGCAATGCTGCTCAGCTTTGCGAACACGAACCGGGCAGAATAATGACGATTTAATGCAACGAGGAGATTAGTCATGCTCTGGACGATTTTCGTAGTGCTTCTGATTTTGTGGCTCTTAGGTTTCAGTTTCCACGTGGCCGGCAGTCTCATCCACCTCCTGCTGGTGGTGGCGCTGGTGGTTCTCGTCATTAACCTGATCGGCGGCCGCCGGAGCGCGATCTGAAAGCGCGTTCCCAACGAGCGGCACGGGCTGTTTCGTTCTTCCAGCGGAGATTTCTACTTATGCTGGAAAAGCACGCGCAGGCCACGGCTCGTAATTCCCCGCAGGACTCGCAGAACAGCCTGGCCAGAGTTCTCTGGGAGCGCGACCTTGGCCGCAGCCAGACCCCGCGCGAGATGCGTTCTCGCGGACGGATGTCCCGTGCTCAGCGTGCATCTCGCTTTCGGTTTAGCCCGGCACATCGGGCAAGGAACCGACAAGATGTGCCGCATGGAGAGTTCGGGCTTCACACCTCAATTATTCATCGTCTCCGGGTTGAGAAATGGTCAATGTTGCTCTTTAGGAGTGACACAGGAGTGCCACCGAACCCAAAACGGGAATCTATCTGGAACTGATCAAGTCTCCGGCGATCAAAACTGGAGGGTCCCATCCCGGATGCCTCGCCAAACTCTGGGCGAGAAAGGCGTTGCCTTCTGGTCAATTGCCAATGGAAGAGTGTCGGCCTGTTTCGGGTCTGTGCCAGCCCGTGACCTGCCGGGACGCCGCAGGTGCAACGGCGTTTGAGTTCTCAGCTTTCCGTTTTGAACCCGGGCCGGCTTCACGTGCAATACAAAGTGAACGGTTGCCAGCAGGAAGTGAGGCCCGTCCGACTTAACGACGAGCGCATCGACCGACGTCAACGCGCCGTCGGGCAACTCCATGTGTTCGGCCAGCATGACAATCGGGACTTGGGGCTTAACTTTCTTGATTCAGCCGCTACGATTCCGCCGTCCAGAAGGCCCAGTTGGTACTCGATCACAATCGCGTCCACGGGCCGCGACATGAAGAGCCGCAGACCCTCGCGGCCATTGGCCGCGGTGACCAGGTCGTATCCGTTCTCCTGCAACAAACTCAGTTCAGCCGGGTCCCGGTGGATGCAGAGTAGGGTGTTGTTGGTAGCTATGCCCCCTAGGTATATAGGGGGGGCGTACTTAAGTGCTGCTCAAAATTGCTCAGGTTTGGAAAGGAATGTGCTGGCGGTCAATCGGCTCCCGAGGCGAGCAACCCGAGCAATATTGACCAGATGCCGGGCTTACTCAAGCCTTAGCATTAACCCAGTCTCGAAGCCTGAGGACACGATGAAAAAACAGTATCTTCACCTCTCCGCCTACACCTGTGACATGTGTGCCGGCCCGGTCATTGCTGGCTCGCTGGGCGTCCGCGAAAATGAAATCTCGAAAGAAACCGAGATCCGCCCGGTGGGGGCGGCCTGCCTGTCCTGCGGCCACCGGCAGGAGAAAGCAGCCGATCCGGAACATCCCCGTTATTTCCTTCCCATTGAATGGGGGCCGGTACGCGCGCCCGGGCAGGGTCATCTAACCACCGCCTACGCGGAAGCGCTCAATCGTGTAGAACTACGCTGAGCAGGGAACTGTGAACCTTGAGACCGCCGTTGTAGTGGATAAATCCCATTTTCCTGAAACGGTTCATGAAGAAACTCACCCGCGAGCGCGTGGTGCCGATCATTTCCGCCAGGGCCTCCTGACTGATCTTGGGAACCACCGTTTCCGGTTTGCCTTCCTTGCCAAAATGAGCCAGCAGTAAAAGGATCCGGGCCAGCCGCTTTTCGCTGGAGTTGAAAAGCTGGTTCACCAGGTCTGCTTCGTAACGGACATTCCGCGCCAACAAATAGGCCACAAACAGGTCAGAAACTTCGTGCTCGCGATGAAGCGCCGCGATCATGGCTCTCTTGTCGATGCGCAGGACGGAGCAATCCGTCATTGCGGTGGCAGAGCCCATGCGGAGCGTCTGGCCCGCCAGCGAACCTTCCCCGAAAAAGTCTTTCTCCCCCAATATTCCGATCGTCGCTTCCTTGCCCGTCTTCGAGACCACGGTAAGTCTGACCTTGCCCGTCTGGACATAAAACACCGCATCGGCGACATCCCCCTGCGTGAAGATGGTGTGTTTCTTCGGGAAGAGCACAAACTTCCTGCCCTCGCCGATGGTGGCGAGGAATGTATGGGGATCGAAACCGCTCTTGTTTTTGGCCGCTGGAGTCATGGGATGGGTGCCCCCTCAAGAGAGCGCCAGGACGATCTATAGTCGCGCTTACTTCCTGTGCGTCTCAGTCACCCATTCCGCAACACATACTACCTTGGCGCAAATCGTACGGGTGAACTCTTAGTCAGGTCTTAGCGCAACGCAGGCTGTGTATCTTGCTGAAAACACTAAACTTAATGTACGCATCTGCAGCAGATCGCTGCCCTGCGTAGAATTCGTATAGATTTTTAGTTGCAGCATACGATTTTTTGCAGTACGATTTCGCCGATACGGATACGATTTCCTGACGAAGGAGCGCTTGCGATGGCACGCAACGGAAACGGCACGCACTATTCAGCAGTGAACCAGTCTGAGGTCCCTAAGGGCCGCAAGGGAAAACATCGCAGGGCGGTGGCGGACATTCTCTCGGACCTTTCAAAGCTGAACACCCAGCAAGCGATCAAGATCCCGCTGAGTGGCCTGAACGGCGAGAAGATGCAGAATCTGCGCTCCGCTTTGAATCGGGCTACGCGAGAGAAAAACATCCCCGTCGTAACGTCGAGCGACGAGAAATTCCTGTATGTTTGGCGCGCCGACCCTGCCAAGAACACGGGAGCAGCCGGGTAGCGGACACAGCGCGCACGCCGCAGCAAAGCTAAAGCTAAGGCTGCGCTGGGGTTGGTTTGTTACTTTTCACGGAATACTGCAAGGAAGGGACGCTTTCGGGATTCCGGCGTGGAAGCGCTTAATCGTGCAGAACTACATTGAGCAGAGAGCTGTGGACCTGCAGAGCGCCTTCCGTGCCGCCGGCATAGTGAATAAAGCCCAGCTTTCTGAAGCGGTTCATGAAGAAGCTGACTCGCGAACGGGTGGTGCCCACCATTTCCGCCAGGGTTTCCTGGCTGATCTTAGGAACCACGGTTTCCGGAATGCCCTCTTTGCCGAAATGAGCGAGCAATAGCAGGACGCGGGCCAGTCTCTTTTCGCTGGAGTTGAACAACTGATCGACCAGATCCTCTTCGTAGCGGATGTTACGCGCCAGAAGATACGCCACGAACATTTCAGAAAACGCGGGTTCGCGGTGTAGCGCATTCATCATCGTTTTCTTGTCCACCTTCAGCAGTTCGCAATCTGTGAGGGCAATGGCGGAACCCATACGCAAGAGCTGACCTGCCAGTGAGCCCTCGCCGAAAAAATTCCCCTCGCTCACAATGGCAATCGTCGCTTCCTTGCCGGCCTGGGACACGACCATGAGCTTCACTTTGCCCTTCTGCACATAGAACACAGCGTCTGCCCCGTCCCCTTGCGCGAAGATCAGATCCTTCTTCGCAACGCACAGGATCTTCCTGCCATCGCCAATCGTCGCGAGGAAAGTCTCGGAGTCGAACACGCGATCCTTCTTGGTCTCCAACTTGGTCTCCAACACAGGGCTCATATTCATAATTATAAACCTGCGGAAGGGTCTCTAAGATTCATAGAATGATGCCGCAGCACGGTTTTAAGAAGTGAGCTATTCTGCACAGTATCTCGAAGGATAAATAAGCGAATCTACGATGTTTGCTCCAGAGTGGCGGGCTGCATCCCGCAAATCATAATTTGACGACCGCGCTTGCCGACCCGGCGGTGGCGTGAATCCCGCGGGTTAGTCTACCGGGACGGAACTTACTTTGTCGTTATCCGAAGCCACTAAGCGCCGGTCTCGATGTGGCGCTGTGCGCGGCTGTCCCGTGCTGAGTTCACATTTCTCTCCGGGTTTGGCCCCGCAAGTGGGGCAACGAACGGCCAGGGCCGGTTCTTTCGGCGCTCTCATAACCGCATAATGGCACCATTGCCTGCCCGTCCACTGGTCAATTGTGAACAGTTTCTGAATCCATTTTGTCGAATACTGCCGAGAGGCTTCCCCCACCACTTCGGTGACAGGCAGTTTCCCGTCTGAAATGTTCTTTTCAATCTTTTCTTACCAGGTCAGGCAGAAATGGCGCTACCCAACATATTGTTTCCCAGACCCCTGCTGGAGGTCGTCGGTCTGCGCCCGGCGCTATCGCCGGTTGTGTCCACGGTTCGCCCGCGAGTGGAATCGAAGCCATCCCTGCCCAGCCGAATTGCGGTGATCGGCAACTACCTGCCCCGGCACTGTGGCATCGCCACATTCACCACCGACCTGTGCGAGGCCATATCCGGGGAGTACGGGACCGCCCGATTGATGGCAATGCCGGTGAACGATACGGAACAAGGATATGACTATCCCGCGCGGGTGCGATGGTCGCTGGCTCAGGACGATCTGAGTTCGTATCAAAAGGCCTCCGAGTTTCTCAACTTCAACAACATCGACATGGTGTGCCTGCAGCACGAGTATGGAATCTTTGGCGGCCCGGCCGGAAGCCATATTCTGCATCTGCTGCACGGCCTGAAGATGCCGGTGGTAACCACGCTGCACACGGTTCTGCGCGAGCCCGATGCCAATCAGCTTATGGTCATGCAAGAAATTGCGCAGCTTTCTGACCGCCTCATTGTCATGAGCCAGCTCTCGGGCCAGATGCTGCAGGAAATTTTCAAGGTACCCGGCAGCAAGATCGACATGGTTCCCCACGGTGTGCCGGACCTGCCTTTTCTGGATCCTAATTTCTACAAAGACCGATTCGGGGTGGAAGGGAAAGCTGTACTGCTCACCTTCGGCCTGCTCTCACCCAACAAGGGAATCGAGAATGTAATTCAAGCTTTGCCGCGGATTCTTTCGAAACACAAGAATGTTGTTTACATCGTTGCGGGCGCGACCCATCCCCACATCCTCCGGCGGGAAGGGGACACATACCGGGCGGGTTTGCAAGCTCTGGCAAAAGACGTGGGAGTGGAATCGCAAGTGATCTTTCACAACCGCTTCGCCAGTCCCGAGGAGATGGCCGAGTTCATTGGCGCCGCCGATATCTACATCACCCCTTATCGCCATGAAGAGCAAGTGGTCTCGGGAACGCTCGCTTATGCGCTGGGTGCGGGCAAGGCGATCATCTCGACTCCGTATTGGCACGCGGTTGAGCTGTTGGACGGCCGCCGGGGCGCGCTGGTCCCGTTTCAGAACGCGAATGCGATTGCGCAAAAGACGATCGAACTTCTGGACACTCCCGCGATACGCCATGCCATGCGCAAGCGCGCTTATCTGTTTGCGCGCGCCATGACCTGGAAAAGGGTGGCGCAAGGCTACATGGAAAGTTTTTCCCGGGTGCGCAGCGATCGCATGGAGAGTCCCCAGGTTCAGTTCTCGGCCCGCGCGGCCCACAAATTGCTGAATCATTTGCCGGAATTAAAACTCGATCATGTGAATGCGCTGACCGATGACACTGGGATGCTGCAGCACGCTATCTTTACCATCCCCAATCGCGCCGAGGGATATACCACCGACGATAACGCGCGCGCGCTGATTTTTACGGTGCTGCTGAACCAGTTGGGAATGGACCAACTGAATATGGGCCAAATGGAAACGAATCCTCCGGGAAAAACCCAACGACTCAATCCAGATTGGGCTTTCCGGTATTTGGCATTCCTGGAGCACGCCTTCAATCCCGAGAAGAAAAGGTTCCGAAACTTCCTCGGCTACGACCATCGCTGGGTGGAAGATCAGGGATCGGAAGATGCTCACGGCCGCGCCTTGTGGGCCCTGGGTACGCTTTTAGCGCGGTCCACGAATCGCGGATTAAGGGGCGCTGCCGGGCGTTTGTTCGAGTTCTCCCTGCCGGCCGTTCTCGAGTTCTACAGTCCTCGCGCCTGCGCTTACGCCCTGCTCGGAATTCAGGAATACCTCGATGCCTACCCTGGAGACCGGGACGCCCAGCACGTACGACTGGCATTGGCGAAGAGACTGCTCGATATGTACGAGTCCATCCGGCGTCCGGACTGGAAGTGGTTTGAAGATGTTGTAGCTTACGGAAACGCGAGGTTGCCCCAGGCCATGCTGCTGGTAGGTTCGGCCTGCGCGGATGATCGGATGGTCTCCGCTGGTCTCGAAGCGCTGGATTGGTTGATGGAAACGCAGCGTTCGGAAAGCAGCGGCCACTTTGTACCCATCGGCTCGCAAGGTTTCTATCGCCAGGGTGAGGGAACAGCCCGCTTCGATCAACAGCCGATTGAAGCCGCGGGCGCGGTTTCCGCGTGCCTGCAAGCCTACCGGGTCACCGGCGACAGCCGCTGGCCCCGTCAAGCATGGTCGGCTTTCAACTGGTTTCTTGGCGACAACGATCTGCAGCTTCCTCTTTACGATTCCGTCACCGGCGGCTGCCGCGACGGCCTTCATCCCGACCGCGCCAACGAGAATCAGGGTGCGGAATCGACGCTGTCGTTTTTAATGGCACTGCTCGAAATGCGCGCACTGCAGGAGTCTGAATCAATGGAGATCTCATCGTGACCGTCCCCGTCCAAACCCCAGTAATCGTTGCGAGTTCTCGCTACGAGCCACTGCTGCTTCGGCATCCCGCCAACCCCATCCTCACCAGCAAGGATTGGCCCTACTCGATTAATAGTGTGTTCAATCCGGGAGCGACGCTACTGGCGGATGGATCTACCCTGCTGCTTTGCCGAGTGGAGGATCGGCGGGGCTTGTCGCATCTTTGCGCCGCCCGGTCTCCAAACGGCGTCAATGGCTGGGAAATCGACAGCGTACCAACCTTAATGCCCAGTCCCAACGACCATCCCGAGGAGATCTGGGGCATCGAAGATCCACGCATCACCTTCGTGCCCGAACTGCAGCAATACGTGGTCACCTACACTTCCTATTCCCGCGGTGGTCCCGGAGTGTCACTCGCGCTGACCAAAGACTTCCGAACCTTCGAGCGTTATGGCGTGATCATGCCCCCGGACGACAAAGACTCGGCGCTGCTGCCGCGGCGAATTGACGGATACTGGGCGCTGATTCACCGGCCCGCGACGAATTTGGGAGCGCATATATGGATTTCCTATTCTCCGGATCTGCGCCATTGGGGCCGGCACCGGCTCATGCTGGAAGCTCGCCGCGGCGCCTGGTGGGACGCCAATAAGATTGGTTTGTCGCCTCCGCCCATCGAAACTTCCAGGGGCTGGCTGGTGCTCTATCACGGCGTTCGGCACACGCCTTCGGGCTGCCTGTATCGATTGGGCCTGGCGCTCTTTGACCTGGAGAATCCCGCAAAATGCTTACTGCGGGGAGATTCGTGGATCTTTGGGCCGGAGGCCGAGTACGAGGTCCACGGCGATGTCGACGATGTTGTCTTCCCCTGCGGTTATACGATGGACCCCGATGGCGACACGCTCAACATCTATTACGGGGCCGCGGACTGCGCGATAGCTTTGGCGCGGGCCAGCGTGCGCTCTCTACTCAGTTGGCTGGATGAAAATGGAAATTACGAGCGCCGGCAGCGAGCGCAGGATCATCTATGAAACTGCTGTTGCGGTTTCTGCATTTCTCCCTTTGGTGTGAACCGGGCCTACGGGGCGGTTAGCCTCGCATGTGAGCTATCTTGCTCAGACACGAAGGTTCATAGCTGTCATTCTTTATTCTCCTGAATGTGTAGACGGGCGGCGGACGCTGATTCGCAGCTCTCATTCCTAAGGTCGCTGCGGGCCGGATCAGTGCAAACCGGCGAAGCGGCCACATCCAGCCAATCGGCAGTCTTCATCCGTGTGCAGCCGAGAACCCGCGGCCGGCACGATTCGACCCTAAAGTTCTCTGACGCACAAATCAGAGCAATGCCTCCAGCCGGATGAGAGACATTAGCTCGCGAGACTCAAGAAAGGTCAAAGATCATGCCTCTAATTCAACTCCTGGAAGTTCTCGTTGTGGTGGGTGTTCTGCTGTGGCTGGTGAATCGCTTCATTCCCATGCAGAGTTCCATCAAGTCAATTTTGAACGGCGTCGTGGTCATTGCCGTGGTTTTGTGGCTGCTGAATATTTTTGGACTCTTTCATTCGCTTTCCGGGATCCGTCTCGGAAAAGGATGAGCGGGGCGCCACTTCGGCAAACAAAATCACGAAACTGAAAATCTGGAAAAAGCAAAGGCAGATCGCCGGCCGGCAGCAAAACCGGAGAGTGGAACTTGTGGTCTCAGGTGAAGCCATCGGCAACCCGGTCACAGGCAACTTGCAGTAGGACAAGCTTACACAACGATCAAATGGATAACGGAGGCAACACCCCATGAAACTAGTAGGCGTAATCAGCACAGCAGTTCTTTCTTTGGCGCTCGGAGTCGCGGCTCCGGCGTTCGCACAGGACCAGGAAAAGCAGGACAAGCAAGAAGAACAGAAAGCCAAGCCTGCACAGGAAGAGAAAAAGGCGCAACCCGCCAAGCCCGCAAAGCAAGACGAGAAAAACGCGCAGCAGCAAGACAAGAACAACAAGCAGGAAGAGAAGAGCGCGCAGCAGCAGAACAAGAACAACCAGCAGGAAGAGAAGAACGCGCAGCAGCAAAACAAGAACAACCAGCAGGAAGAGAAGAACGCTCAGCAACAACGCTCGCAGCCGGCGCAGAAAGCGGGCAACGGCGGTGGCCGCATTCCCGACGATCGTTACAAGGCCAACTTCGGGCAGGACCACAGATTTCGTGTGAGCCAGGGCGACTACAGTAATCACCGCTTCCAATACGGCGGCTACTGGTTCGGATTTGTTGGCGGTTGGCCTAGCAACTGGCTCTACTCGCAGGACGTTTTTGTAATCGAGATTGACGGCGTGTATTACCTGTGCAACGCGATGTATCCCGGCGTAAACATTGAACTCAGCGTCACAGGATAGAGGTTCATCCGGGTGGTCTGAGACACAACCAGCTTAAGTATTATCGGCGCGGATCCACTGTTTGGGCTCGCGCCCGTTTTTTCTGGAGCCCCGCGGGTGAAACGCCTCAGATTCGGGTCTAGCAAATTCAGTTCATTCCTTAAGAGAGTGAGCCATATTGCTCAGACCTAACGGGGCATCCGTGGAATTCTTGTATTTACACATCGCCCTTCAATCCACGCAGCCCGCAGCAGCAAGGTAGGAACGGGCAATCGAAGGATGATCCGGCAAGGTGATTCAAAATGCGTACCTCCCGTTTTCTGTCGTTAGCGCTTCTGATACTGGCCATACCGGCCGCTTTATTCGCGCAGTTCGGAGTGTCGATCACGATCGCTCCGCCCGCGCTGCCCGTGTACGAGCAACCGATGGCCCCCGCCGAAGGCTATATATGGACGCCCGGCTACTGGGCGAATGGAGATGACGGCTACTTCTGGGTGCCGGGTACATGGGTGATGGCTCCTGAGCCTGGCCTGCTCTGGACTCCCGGTTATTGGGGTTGGGGCGGCAATGCTTTCGCCTGGAACGAGGGCTACTGGGGTGAGGAGGTCGGCTTCTACGGTGGTGTTAACTACGGCTTCGGCTATGGCGGAGTGGGCTATGGAGGCGGATATTGGAACAACGGAGCCTTCTACTACAACCGCTCGGTGAACAACATCAATGTCACCAACATTCACAACGTTTATAACAAGACTGTCATCAACACCACCACGTACAACCATGTCAGCTACAACGGTGGCGCTGGAGGAGTCAACGCCCGCCCAACCGCCGGCGAAGAGGCAGCGTCTCGCGGGCGGCACACGCCGCCAACCTCAATGCAAACTGAGCATGTAAAAGCTGCCAGCGGCAACCATGAGCTTCTGGCGTCCGTGAACCATGGGCGGCCGGCAATTGCAGCGACCGCGAAGCCTGGTGAGTTCAGCGGTCACGGAGTAGTAGCAGCGAAGCAGGCGGGGGCGCCTTACAAGGCTCCAGAAAATAAGGCGGCGACTCGCGCCAACGAAAACAAGGCTGCCGAGAACAAGGCAGCGGCGACTCGCACCAACGAGAACAAAGCGGCCGAGGATAAAGCGGCGGCAACTCGGACGAACGAGAACAAGGCAGCCGAGAACAAGGCTGCGGCTACTCGCACGAATGAGAACAAAGCGACCGAGAATAAAGCCGCCGAGAATAAAGCGGCCGCAGCTCGCACGAACGAGAACAAAGCAGCCGAAAATAAGGCAGCTGCAACCCGCAGCAACGAGAACAAGGCGGCCGAAAATAAGGCAGCTGCAACCCGCACGAACGAGAACAAGGCGGCCGAGAACAAGGCAGCTGCGGCTCGCACGAACGAGGACAAGGCGGCAGAGAACAAGGCGGCTGCGACTCGTACGAATGAGAACAAGGCGGCCGAGAATAAAGCAGCTGCAGCCCGCACGAACGAGAACAAGGCGGCAAAGCCCAAAGAAGCCCGTCCGCCCTCAGAGTCGAAGCCGACAGCAACTCATGCGCAGCCTGCTCCGCGTGCGGCAACCACAGTCCATGCCCAGCCTGCTCCGCGTCAACCGGCCGCATCCCGGCCCGCGGCTCAAAAGGAGAGCGCTCCCCGCCCGACCGCGGCAGCTCATGCGCAGCCTGCCCCTCGTCCAGCGAAAGAAGCTCCCAAGTCCGAAGAACGCCCTCGCCAGTAGTTGATTGCGACGTGGCGTCCGAGGGGACTATATAGAAGTCGATTGATTAACTCTGTGGCGTGAGCCCGGTCGCTGGGCTCGCGCCATTTTCTTTCCGATTTCCGAAATAAATAGTTTGGCATTTCCTTCTTCGCTGAGCAGTTTTGACCATTAAGAACCCGGCGGAACGCCTATAAGGAAAGTAGATTCGTAGGAAGGTAAGGAGAACAACATGCTTGGAACTATCTTGATCGTGATCCTGGTTTTGGCACTGGTGGGTGCGCTGCCTCGTTGGTCGCACAGCCGCGAATGGGGTTATGCTCCGACCGGCGGCCTGGGGTTGGTCCTGTTTGTCGTGGTTATTCTGCTGGTTCTCGGTCGCATCTGACCATGCGTCCGCCGGCAATCTCGGGTGCCACGGCCAGGTGTTGGCGCCTGCTTTCAGTTGGTGCAGCGGAACTTCTTCTGGTCGTGCTGATGTGCAGCGGAGGTTCGTCCGCGTACTCCGTGCTCACGCATGAGGAAATCGTCGACCTGCTATGGACTGACGAGATCCAGCCTCTGCTGCTTCACAAATATCCGGGACTCTCCGAGGACCAGCTCAAAGAGGCGCATGCCTATGCCTACGGCGGCGCCGTCATCCAGGACCTTGGCTACTACCCATTCGGCAGTAAAGAATTTAGCGACCTGGTGCATTATGTTCGCAGCGGAGACTTTGTCCGCGAGTTGTTGCTCGAAAGCCAGGATGCCAACGAATACGCCTTCGCGCTCGGCGCATTGTCGCATTATGCCGCGGACATCGCCGGTCACCCGGCGGTCAACCAATCGGTAGCGATCGAGTATCCCAAGCTGCGCGCGAAGTACGGCAAGTCCGTCCGCTATGCCGAGGACAAGTCGGCGCATCTGAAAATCGAATTTGGATTCGATACGGCGCAGGTCGCCAAGAACCGTTACGCCTCGCAGCAGTACCACGACTTCATTGGATTCCAAGTTTCCAAACCGTTACTGGAACGAGTCTTCCCCGTGGTTTACGGAGTAGAGTTGAAAGACGTTCTAACCCACGAGGACCTGGCCATCGGCTCGTATCGTTTCGCGGTCAGCAGGCTGATTCCGCAGATGACTCAGGTCGCGCTGCAAACCCATAAGAAGGACCTGATCCGCGAGACGCCGAATTTCGCGAAACAGAAATTCCTGTATCGTCTTTCGCGCTCCGATTACGAAAAGCAGTGGGGAAAGGACTATGTGAAGCCGGGCGTGGGCACCCGCATTTTGTCGATGCTTCTGCGCTACATGCCGAGGGTCGGTTCCTTCAAAGGCCTGGCGTTCAAGAGCCCGACGCCGCAAACTGAAGATCTTTATTTCAAGAGTATCAACACCACCGTCGATCAATACCGGGTCTTGCTCGAAGCCGTGCGCACGGACAATCTTCTGCTGCCCAACTATGATTTCGATACCGGCAATCCCACCAAAGCGGCGGAATATTCGCTGACCGACGACACCTACGCAAAATTGCTCGGGCAATTGTCAGCGCAGAAGTTCGACAAGACGTCGCCGGACCTGCGCGCCAATATCCTGCTGTTTTATGCCGACCTCACGGTTCCGATCGAGACCAAAAAAAGCGAAAGCGATTGGAAAAACGTGCTGGGCCAGCTCGACCAATTAAAGTCGGTCACGCCAGTCCCAGTTGTCACGAGCAGCGCGGCCCAGTGACCCCTGCGCGCTAGTGTATGGTGTGTTCGCCCTTGCGCACCCCCGGAGAACTAGTCGAGCCTTCGAACTTGGGCTCGCCCAGTTTCGTGATCCACAGCCCTGAGTGGATGTCGTTGAAATACATCAGGCTGTTCAGCAGGGGACTGTCGCAAGTTACCGAGCACGGTTGCCCACCCCAGGTGAAGGGCAGGTTCGGACGGAAGCCCTTGCTGTCGCCGGTCCAGAATCGGGCAATTTCGCGGCCCTGGCGGTAGAGATCGCCGCGCAGCTCGCCGGAAATATCGAGCACACGCGCGCCGCCACTGTAGTAACCCTCATACAGCATGTCGTTTGCGGCCCAGAAATTGTGCGAGCCGCCTTCCGGCACCTCATACTGCGCTACTTCCTTGGGATGCTTGATGTCGGAAATATCCATCACGTGGCAGATGGCGCGCACCGGAATGCGGTCGCGATCGTCGAGTTCAAAAATGGCGGGAAAGACTTCGTCGCCGACAAATAGATAATTCTTATAGCGAAAAACGCTGTGCGTCCCCGCCAGCCAGCCGTCTCCATAAAGTTCGTAGTGATTGAAGTGGTATTGGCTCACCAGCTTCGGATTCTCCGGGCTGCCCCCGGCCATGCCGTTGCCTACATCGAGGATGATCAATCCATCTCTCCAGTACGCCAGATAGGCAAGGCCATCTTTCACCTGCAGGTCGTGCAGATAGCGTCCGCTGGTCACCGACCCGTGCTTGGTGTCCATGGTGACGACTGTCGGATTCTGCGCCTCCCAGCGCGCGACTTCCTTGGGATGTTTCACGTCCTGAAAATCAATCACGCGCATAGATCCCGTGGCATCGTCTGTGAGGTAGACGTAATGGCCATCGATGTAAGCGCTATGCACACCGCCGCTGACCGTCGCCGTGTATTCGGAAAGAACTTTCAAGTGCGAGGCATCGGAAGTGTCGAGGAATACGATCCCGTTCTTGCGGTTGGAAGCTCCCTCGCGGGTGAACACGCCGATTTTCTCGTCGGGCGTGGTGCTGATGTCGTTGATCAGCCGCGCGTCCACCTTGAGCGTGTCGAGCAGCTTGGGATTCGCAGGATCCGCGATATCGTAGACGAAAAGCTTGTCTGTGATGGTGGCAAGATAAGCGTGGTGGCCGATGATCCATTCTTCCGACATTTGCAGGTCCGGCATGGGAGTGTGCGACACCACTTCCATCTCGCGCTCCACATTGCGGGGGCGGACCACGACCGAGGCGGCGGCGCTATGCTGCCCGCTGCTGGCCGTCACCACGTAGGTGCCAGACTTCTCGGCGACGAATGCTCCGTCGGGATAAACCGAGGCGCCGGCCCCGGTGATCGACCAGCGCACGGGCGGATCTTTCATGTGGTTTCCGCTGCTGTCGAACGCGGTGGCGGTGAAGTGGACGACGTCGCCGGTGCGTGCGTCCGTGGAAGTGGGCTGGACCGTCAATTTACGCGTCGCATCCCGCACCACCTGAAGCGTCACCGTGCCGCTCACCCCTTCCGACGTTGCCTTGATGGTGACGCTGCCCGCCCCCAGGCCAGTCACCAACCCAGCCGTGTCCACACTTGCAAGGGCCGGCTTTTCCGAGGCCCAGTGAATGGCCACATCGGTTCGGGGATTCCCGCTGGCGGTGCGGGCGATGGCGGTAAGCTTCTCCGCCCCGCCCACCACGACGCTCGGATACGCTGGCGGCTCAATTTCAACGCCCGTGACTTTCGAGTCCACCACGTTCACCGTGGCGTAGCCGGCCTTGCCCGCGATCACCGCGCCCACCGTCACCACTCCCGGCGCATGAAAGGTTACTTCGCCGGCTTCATCGGCGCCCGCCACGTCGAATGGAGCGGCAAACCAGACCGAAGGTTTCTCGTCAATGGTGTTGCCCGCCGCATCCTTGGCAACCGCGCTGAACTTTACTTTTTCTCCCACGTGGGCGTCGAGGGCCTTGGGGCTGATCTCCACACTCGCGGGCGCCACCGAGGTGCTGGGAGGTTCTTGTTTGGCAGCGTCGGCAGCCGCGTCTGGCTTGGCGGCAGGTGCGTCCTTCTTTGCGTCTTGCTTAGCCGGGGCCGCGTCCTGCGACCACACGCTGGTTCCCACGGAAAGAATCATGACCACAACGGCCAACACCAATGCACTGTGCTTGAACATTTGCCCTCCGGGTGAAGAAAGCGTCGTTGGTCGTTAGTCGTTAGTCGTTCGTCGGTTCTTGCCAACGACTAACGACTAACGATGCCTTTATTTCTTGCTAGCTTCCGTCTTCCAGAAATCAATGCCCGCCGCCTGTGGGCCCACATCGACCGTAGCGACGGTTTTCAAAGTGTTCAGATCAATCACTTCTACAGTACCGGGTTCGGAGCCGACACCCTCGACTGAAATGAATGCGTAACGGTCGTCGGGCGAAACTACCGCCCCGTGCACAACTTTTCTTTGCGTAGGGATTTTTGCCAGCTCGCGCCCGGTAACGGGATCGAAGATCGACACCGACTGTCCACGCTTATTGGTGGCGATCAGCCGTCCATCCTTCGTCATCGCCAGATTGTAGACGCCGGTTCCGGCGGGGAAGCGGCGCGCCAAAGTCCATGTATCGGTGTTGATGGCGACGATCTCGTTTGATTGATTGCAGGCAACATAGACAATCGATCCGTCGTTCGAGGGCTGCGCCCAGGTCGGTGTGCAGACAGGTTTGTGATCGGTCATCTTGTGATCACTCATCGCTGCCGCCGGTGTGCCGCTCAAGCCCATCTCTTTTCCCGCGGCCAGCATGAAGTAGCGGTCGACGGCGAACTTTCGGGTGTCGATCTCGACCAGCATGTCGTCCATCATGCACACGGAATAATGTTTTGTACCGGCGTGGTTGAGGCGTGACCCATGGGGCATGGTGCAGGTGGGAATGCGTTTCACCTCAATCATCTGATCCGTGGCTACCACTGAGATCGAAGACGGCTCCATGTCGCCATGGAAATTGGCGTTGGCCACGTAGATGAAGTTGCCATCAGGAGTGATATCGGTAGTAGCCGGGAACAGGCCGAGGCTGGTGTACTTGATGACGTTGTCGGTGCCGGCGCGGTACTTCCATACCGATCCATCGGGGCGGCCGTGGCCTTCGGAAACGTAGAAATATTGTTTGTCGGGAGAAACTGCGATGCCGTGCGGGCCGTTGACATCCATGGGCAGCAACCCGGTACGCATCTGGGTTTCAACGTGAGCGCCGCCCGGGCCAAAGCGAATCAGGACAATCTTGTCTGCGGATTCGCAGACCACATAAACCAGGTAATCTTGTGTGGGCCCGGCTGGAGCAGGCGTTAGAGAATTCTGTGCGTGGCCGCCGAAACCGAGCGCCAGGAAAACCAGCAGGCACGGTAGTGCACGATTTTTCCAGTGAGAAACTGCGGTACCCTTCATCATTTATCTGAGCCGGTGTTTTCCTGTTGAGCGCGCGATGGCGAGTCTACTCTGCTGGCCCGAGAAGTATATCCAAACCAGCCCAAGTGCACCAGCGGAGTCGACGAAGCCGGAGAGCGTGGATAAATTGTGATCCGATCGCGCCGTCGCTCTTCGGTGAATGAGTGTAATGACAATTTTGCGACAACTACTGTCCGCGCTGGGCATTTAGAACATCAACGCACCCCTTATCTACGTAAGCCTCAACCGGAGCTGATTCAACCTCGCCCGTCCACAAGTCGCTGATCGGCTCTGTCTTGTCGGCTTGCATCGTGAAGCGTCCCGCGAGTTGGAGCGTAAGGTTCTTCCCTGTCGGCAGCTTTGGCGATACCCGCCACGTTCCATCGCAGAGATAGACATCCGTAATCAGGAAGTCCCCCTTGTTCAAAGTATCAGTCGACGGAAAGTTCTTGTCCCAGTCTCGTTCCCGGCGCGTGATCTCGTATGTCTTGGAGTGTTCGTCCTTCACTTTCATTGTTCGGGCAAAATATCCCCAAAAATGCCATTCCTGGTACACCTTGAGTCCAGCGCGATTAGAAAAAAGAAGAAAATGTAGATGGTTGTGCCAATCAGCAGAGAAATAGACTGCCCCGTGTTCGCTCGATCGGAGCTCGCACCGAAGCTCTGGCAACTGTTCTGACGCATCACCGATTGCACCGACGGCCGTGACCAATAGCAGCGTGAGCGAAACAAGTACTCTTTTCATAGAATATGTTTCAGTGCTGCCAGCACTATCTCGCAATCGGAACTTGTCTAGGGCGCGCTTGATCGACCCTGCCTAGAACGTCGGACCGGATGGACTCCCGCGTAAGTGCTTGAGTTCTGATTTTGGTCGGGGCGCGCGGATTTGAACCGCGGACCCCCTGCGCCCAAGGCAGGTGCGCTACCAGGCTGCGCTACGCCCCGACATTGTTAACCGAACAACGTTAACCGCAACCACTTGCCTGAATTAACCGCTCTTCCGATTATAAACGACGGAACGCGCTATAATTTTTCTCTGGATATGCAGAGCCCGCGGTATGCGTTAGTCGCTTACGTCAAGAGTCCAGTAGGAGAGTTCGTGGAGAACCTCCGGCGGGAACTGCATCCTGACTTGCCTCATCTCGCGGCCCATATCACTCTTCTGCCGCCGCGTCCCCTACAGGGAGCGGAAAGCGCGGCGTTGCAGATGCTGGCGGCAGTATGCGGCCGGGCCGAGCCTTTCGAAGTGACCCTGGGCGACATGCAAACCTTCATTCCCACCACGCCCACCGTCTACATACGCGTGGCCTATGGTGCGGCGCGGCTGCAGGAGTTGCACGACCTGTTGAACAAGGAGACGCTCGCCTTCGCCGAAGAGTGGACGTACATCCCGCACCTCACCGTAGTGAAAATGGCGCACCAGCCAGCCGCCGAAGAAGCGCTGCGAATCGGCCGGGAACGCTGGCGGCAGTATGCGGGAAGCCGCCGCATCCTGCTCGACCGCCTCACCTTCGTGCGCGAAGACGCTCAAAACTGCTGGGTCGATTTAGCTCCAGTCCCGCTCGGCGGCAGTTTGGTTTCGCCCTGAGGGCCTCTAACCTGCCACAGCGCATTGACTTGCCTCCGCTTGCCCCCTAAGATGATCGGCCAAGGACAGGCCCTTCTCGCGTGATCGGCCACACCATCTCGCATTACCGCATCGTCGCATTGTGGACAAGCTCGGCGGTGATGTGGGTCGGGATTTCCCGCTAGAGCACTGCACGGAATCAGAAAGGACTTGCTTATGCTGGAGATTCAAACCAAGCACTTGCCGCCTGACATTGTGGTCCTGGAGATTACGGGCAAAATCATGATCGGGCGGGAGTGCAAGCAACTCGAATCGGCCACCGACACTCTGGTCCGCGAGAAACAACGGAAGAAAATCATCTTCGACCTCTCCGGCGTGACCCATCTCGATAGCACGGGAGTTGGGATCATCGTGATGTCCGCCGGCGTAGTGAAGCAGGCAGGGGGAGAGTTGCGATTGGCAGGCGCCAACAAACACATCGAACAGGTGTTGAAGGTGACCAGCGTCGACAAGCTGGTCTCGTGGAAACCGAGGCGGCGGCAGGTTTTCTGAAGGAGGCTTAGACAAGACGATTCTTCTTTTCCAGGTGAACTCTGTGGCTCCGGTGGGGAATCCCTGTGACGTTACCCCGGACGGCCAGTTCTTCGTTTTCACCGCGCGCCGGAAAGCATGTCTACGCCGCGGGTTTTGGTTACGAACTGGACTTCGGATATCAAGACGTAGACTAGTCTCGGGTTTCGGCCTCGGCCAATCCACCACGAACCGAAACCGGGTCGCGGTGGCCCAAAGGTGGGTTCGCCCCCCTCTTAGAGGCTATAGACGCTGATTCAACCCTCCAATA
The DNA here is from genome assembly GCA_963842095.1 of uncultured Acidobacteriaceae bacterium. Lineage (GTDB taxonomy): Bacteria > Acidobacteriota > Terriglobia > Terriglobales > Acidobacteriaceae > Sulfotelmatobacter. Next base: position 256,908 of record CAWJEY010000013.1, on the reverse strand, counting down.
AGATTTACCGGCCTCTCGCGAGGTAGGCGAACGGCCGCTTAGAGACATTGAAATCTACAGGTTGGGAGAAAGACATGAAGATCAGCGTTCACCGCTGGTGTACAGCCACTTTGATTTCGCTGTCGCTGTTGCTCGGTTTCGCCGTCCCGGCAGGTGCGCAAGGTCCTATCTTCAACCCGCCGAGCCACTCTCCCAAGTTGCGGGAGAAAACAGGGAAAGCTCACAAGACGCCGAGCCCGGAACCGCCCTCTGGATATACCGAAGAAGTACTCTACAGCTTCTGCTCTGCTACGAACTGCACGGACGGGCAATACCCAGAAGCTGGCCTGATCCAGGACGCTGCCGGCAACCTCTACGGCACCACAATTGGCGGCGGCTCCGCACCCCACGGTGGTGGCACGGTGTATAAGGTGGACATCACCGGTCACGAGACTGTGCTCTACAGCTTCTGCTCTGCTACGAACTGCACGGACGGGAGTAACCCCTTTGCTGGTTTGATCCAGGACGCTGCCGGCAACCTCTATGGCACTACATCAGACAGCGGGGCGAACGGTGGTGATGCTGGCACCGTATTCAAGCTCGACACCACGGGCCACGAGACGGTGCTATACAGCTTCTGTTCCTTGAACTGCGCAGATGGTGAAAACCCCGTAGCTGGCGTGATCCAGGACGCTGCGGGCAATCTGTACGGCACAACGTCAGGGGGTGGCGTTGGCCCCGATTGCCTCGCCAGTGGTGGCTGCGGCACGTTGTTCAAGGTGGACACCACGGGTCGTGAGACGGTGCTCTACAGCTTCTGCTCTGTTGCGAACTGCACCGATGGGAAACTCCCCTTTGCGGGCTTGGTCGAGGACGCTGCGGGCAACTTCTACAGCACCACACCTGAAGGCGGGGCAACGGGCTACGGAACGCTGTTCAAGCTGGACACCACGGGTCAGGAGACCGTGCTCTACAGTTTTTGCGCGGCTGCGAACTGCACGGACGGGGCGACCCCAGAAAAGAATGGCCTGGTCCTGGACGCTGCGGGCAACCTGTACGGTACCACCGCGGGCGGGGGAACTGGCAGTGGGACAGGCTGCCAAGCGTCCCGTTGCGGTACGGTGTTCAAGGTGGACAACACGGGACACGAGACGGTGCTGTACAGCTTCTGCTCTGCTCCCAACTGTGCGGACGGGGTGAACCCTCAAGCCGGTTTGGTCCAGGACGCTGCGGGCAACCTCTACGGCACTACCTCTGCAGGCGGCGCTAACAAGGAGGGTACGGTGTTCAAGTTGGACACCACGGGTCATGAGACGGTGCTCTACAGCTTCTGCTCCGTAGGTGGCGCGAACTGCACGGATGGGGCGAACCCGGAGGCTGGTGTAATCCTTGACGCTGCGGGCAACGTCTACGGCACCACCTCCGGAGGCGGCACCGGCAACTATGCGGGCACGGTATTCAAGCTCACGGCCACTGGTGGCACTGCCACTGTCACGTTGACTTCCACTCCAAACCCTTCGTTCGTGAATCAGTCCGTGACCTTCACGGCGGTGGTCTCCGGCAGCGGGGCGACTCCAACCGGTTCGGTCACGTTTGAAGAAGGAACGACTTCCCTGGGCACGGGAACGCTGTCGGCTGGCAAGGCTAGCTTAACGACCGCATTTTCGAGCGCCGGAAGCTTTTCGATCGTCGCGAACTACTCGGGGGACGGAAACTACAACGCGGCGAGTTCCGCTCCCCTTACGCAGGTCGTGGATCTCTACACGACGACGACGGCTTTGAGTTCGAGCTTGAATCCGTCGACCTACGGCCAGTCCGTCACGTTTACGGCGACTGTCAGTTCAGCGGGGACGACTCCAACGGGAACTGTGACCTTCAAGAACGGAACCAAATCGCTGGGGAGCGCGACCCTCAGCAGCGGCGTTGCGAAGCTTGTAACCTCCACGCTCGCCGCTGGAACCTCGAGCATAACGGCGACCTACGGCGGGGACACAGCGCACGCAGGCAGCACCTCGCCGACACTGAAGCAGGTCGTGAAAAAGGCCACTTCAAAGACGACGGTCGCTTCTTCGCTGAATCCTTCGAAGGTGGGACAGAAGGTGACGTTCACGGCCACCGTGACCTCGACAACTACCACGCCGACGGGAACCGTGACCTTCAAGGACGGCAGCAAAGTGCTGGGGACGGGGCCCTGGCAAAGGGCAAGACGAGCTACAGCACGTCCTCCCTGGCCCAGGGCTCTCATAGCATCACGGCGGTATATGCCGGGACAGCTAACATCAGTGGCAGCACGTCGCCGGTGCTGACGCAGGTTGTGAACTGAAAAGAAGAGTCAGGTCTCGATTCGACAATTCCCAACCGGGAGCCAGCCCGGCAGACAGGAAAGAGGATAGCGCCTTGACCAAGAATACGGTGTACTTTGTCGTCGATCTCACGATCCACGAAGGAAAGTTTGACCAATTCGAGAGTACGGCGAAGGCGATGATTGCGGGTACCCTCAAAGAAGCGGGCGCCCTCGGCTACGAATGGTTCTTGAGTGCGGATCGCAAGCGCTGCCGACTGCTCGAAACCTACGCGGATGCGAATGCTGTGCTGGCGCACATGACCGGGCCTGTGGTGCAGCAATTGGTGCCGAAAATCCTCGAGACCTTGAGCATCAGCGGCTTTGAAGTGTATGGGGATCCCGGTCCGGAGGCGGCGAAGATGCTCGCGGGAGTCGGAGCTGAAATTTTCCCGCTCTGGTACGGACTGGGACGCTGACCGGAGCGCCGAGGGGCTGAAGTCACCAGCCTTGATGTCCGGTTTATTCGGTCTTTTACCGTAACCCCTGCCTGATTACCTACCTGTTACGTTACTCCGGCCCAGCGGTACATGGCCCCTGGTACATTTCCCTCCCGTGCGTTGCGAAGGCGTGCGCCGCGCTGTAAACAGAAGAGAGGGAATGGGTTGAATCCCGCGCCGGTAGCCGCTTCGGGCGTGGGCTCAGCTAAAGCCGGAGGGCACAGCATGCAGATCGGGGTCTACGGTTCGGGTTATCTGGGAACGGTGATTTCGGCTTGTCTGGCAGATTTTGGCACTCCGGTTTCCTGTTGTCACCCTGACCGGACGCGCATGGTGGAGATGGCCCAGGGCAACATCCCATTCTTCGAGAAGAACCTGAAAGAAATCATTCGGCGCAACGTGCGGGCGGGGCGGCTGGCGTATTCCACCGATATCGAATCGTTCGCGCGCAAGACACAGGTCATCTTTCTGGCGGAAGATGGCGCCGAGAACCTGGCCGACGTGGTGATGCGGATCGCACGGCTGGCCACCAAGCCTCCGATCCTCACGATTGTTACTCCTGTATCCGTGGGTACGGCGGCGGCGCTGGAGAAATCTTTGAAAGATGCGGGGCTACACGGGACGATTGTCTCCCAGCCCATGTTCTTCACTGATGGTTGCGCCGTGGAAGATTTCAACTGGCCCGACCGGCTGATTCTAGGGTCGACTTCCAACGAAGCAGTGCAGGTTCTCAAGCAGATTTTTCATCCGCTGGTGATGCGCGGGGTGCCGGTGATCGTGACCAACCAGGCGACGGCCGAACTGGTGCGCGAATCGGCGACGGCGTTTGTGGCCACCAAGATTTCTTTCATCAACGAAGTTGCGGCGCTGTGCGAGCGCGTGGGCGCGGACGCAGTAAGTCTCGCTCTGGCGCTTGGCCTCGACAAGAAGATCGCTCCACGCTGTCTGCAGCCGGGAGCGGGCATGGGCGGCGTGTTTGCCGAGTCCGACATGGATTCGCTGGCGCAGTTAGCGCAGGCCAACGGCGTGCCGCTGAAGGTGCTGGGCGCGGCGCGCGACGTCAACCATACTCTGGCGGACCGCCTGGTCGACAAGATTGCCCTGGCTCTGAATTCAGTCGAGAACAAGGACGTGGGAATTCTGGGACTCGCCTTCAAGCCGAATACGAATTCGGTGGCGGGTTCCTCCGCGATTCGGTTAGCCGAAACGCTGGTCGCAAAAGGGGCGCGGGTGCGCGCTTATGACCCCGTCGCGCTCTCCGAGGCGAAGATTCGGCTGAATGGTTCGGTGCGCTATTGCGAAACCGCATACGCCGCGGCGGAAGGCATGGACGCTCTGGTCGTGGGCACGGGCTGGCCGGAGTTCCGCATGCTCGACTTTGACAAGATCAAGCATCTGCTCAAAAAGCCCATCATCGTGGATACGAAGAACCTGCTCGATTCCGTGCGCCTGCGCGCCATGGGGTTTGAATATGTGGGCGTGGGACGGGGGTGAGTGGTAGCGCCGGCAAAAACCTTTCACCGCAGAGGACGCAGAGTACGCGGAGGATTTTTGAAGGTTGTTTTTATTCGGCGGTCTCGGCGCGCTCGGCGGTAAAGATTTTCTGAAGGTAGACAGGACTCTCCCCAGGACTTGTGAACGAAGAATTCGCCAATCCCGCACCGCAGGCTGATGGTCAGGCTCCGCGATCCCGTTTTTCCGTTTTATTCTCTGGAGTTCTCGATAGTTTCTCTTCTTTTTTCTTCTGCCTATCCTTCTCCAGCCTGACTCACCTGTTAACTTCGTGGTGCAGCCGTTTTTTAGCTGAGGAGTGATCACTCCTACAACGGGCGCCAGCCCTGGGCTTTCCAGGGAAGCCATTGAAACGCCCGCCCTCAGATGTCCTGCCCACAGTCTCGCGTGGGATTAGGGCAGGGCCGCGAGGTGTCCGGAGCTGCGCGGCACAACATCCTGGCCAACGCTTTCCAGAGTAAGCGAAGAAAAAATCGGAGTAAAGGTCATCCGTCACACGAAAATCGAAAGTTTTGCACAGGGGCGCGAGTTATGGATCAAGCCGAGCAGCCTTCCGATTCGGCATTGCGGGAGCGCAACGCGGGCGCGACGTTCTGACATCTCAGAAGCTCAGTTGTATAATCAAAGTGGCGGTGGGAATAGCTCAACTGGCAGAGCACCGGACTGTGGCTCCGACGGTTGCGGGTTCGATTCCCGTTTCCCACCCCAGAATTCTTCTCCTTCCAGTGTCCGTTCTCTCGCCGTCGTTCGGAAACGCTGGAGGCAGAGACGTAGCAAGTTACGTCTCTACGACGATGTCGGCGTGATTCTCGTCCATCCCTACGCCCCTTCCCGCCCATATTGGGAAGGCCTTGTCGCGGGACGCGTTTTTCTTCTTCGTACTCGTTGACCCGCGCCCCGGGCCGTTCTACAATCCGCTCGAATCTCCCCCGCGAGCTGCCTCTGCGGCTCACAGGGCTTGTCGCAGACGACCGCGACAACAGATTCACGCGTTCCACCTTACGGGTTCCAGGCTCCTTGGGAGGTCATGAGTTCTTTAGGAGGAGCTCCATGAAGAGTTCTCCACGCAAGCCAGTCAAAGCACGTCACAAAGCCACCGCAGAGAATGACGCCAAAGCCTCCCCGGGGCCGTTTCCCATCGTTGGCATCGGGGCCTCGGCGGGCGGGCTGGAGGCGTTTTCCGAACTGTTGCGCTACCTGCCGGAAAAAACTGGCATGGCCTTCGTGCTGGTGCAGCACCTTGATCCCAAACATGGCAGCTCGCTGCAGGAGATCCTGGCGAGGACAACCAAGATTCCCGTCACTGAAGTGACCCAAGGGGTTGTCGTTCAGCCAGACCATGCCTACGTGATTCCGGCCAACACGAACTTGACCATCAAGAACGGGATGCTGCAGTTGGGTTCGCGGGTGCTGACCCACGGGCAGCACATGCCGATCAACGATTTTTTTCGTTCTCTGGCGGAAAGCGCCGGGCAGCAGTCCATCGGCGTGATCTTGTCAGGCACGGCTTCAGACGGCACTGAGGGATGCCGCGCCATCAAGGCGGCGGGAGGAATTACGTTTGCCCAGGATGAGGAGACGGCGAAATACGACAGCATGCCGCGCAATGCGGTGAACGCGGGGTGCATCGACTTCATTCTGTCGCCCAAGGACATCGCCCGGGAGCTGGGAGGAATCAGCCAGCATCCCTACGTGGCGCGGATCGTGCCGCCAGCGACGGAAGGGGTTGACGGAATGGTGGGTAGCGACCTGAACGCGCTGTTCGGGCTACTGCGGGAATCGACCGGAGTGGATTTCACCAATTACAAGCACACCACGCTGCATCGGCGCATCCGGCGGCGCATGGCGGTGCACAAGGTGGAAACGCTGAAGGACTACCTGCGCTTCATTGGGAAGAAGCCGGAAGAACTGGACGAGCTTTACCGCGACTTGCTGATCCACGTCACCGGGTTTTTCCGGGAGCCGGAAGCGTTTCTGGCGCTGCGCAAGCACGTTTATCCCAAATTATTTGAAGGCCGCAAGCCGGATAATCCCATACGAGTTTGGGTGGCCGGCTGCTCCACGGGCGAAGAGGCATACTCCATCGCCATCACTCTGCTGGAATACATGTGGGTGCACAGCCGGAACATTTCGCAGGCCGCGACCGCGATCCAGATCTTTGCCACCGACATCAGCGACACCGCGCTCGACCGCGCCCGCACCGGCCTTTACACCGAAGCGGCCGTGTCAGAGATTTCGGCCGAGCGCTTGAAGCGGTTCTTCGTCCGGCTGGATGGAGGGTTTCAGATCAATAAATCCATCCGGGACATGTGCATCTTCGCCAAGCAGAACCTGGTCAAAGATCCGCCTTTCTCAAACCTGGACCTGGTGAGCTGCCGCAACCTGCTGATCTATCTGGGACCGGTTTTGCAGCGGCGGGTTATCCCCTCGTTGCATTACGCGCTGAAGCCGGGCGGCTACCTGATGCTGGGGGCGTCGGAAAACCTGGGGGGATTTGCCGACCACTTTGGACTGGTCGACAAGAAGGACAAGATCTACCAGAAGCGAAAAACCACGGCCCGCCTGACTACCTATTTCGCGAGCTCGGATTATCTGCCAATCCGCGCGGGAGATGCGAAACTCACACGGGAGTTGCCTGCTCCTTTCACGGTGGAGCGAGAAGTGGAGCATCTGCTGGTGAACCGGTTTGTTCCAGCCAGCATTGTGGTGAACGATCAGATGGAGATTGTGCAGTTCCACGGCAAGACCGGAGCCTACCTGGAACCGCCAGCCGGGCAACCCAGTTTCAGCGTGGCGAAGATGGCGCGCGAAGGCCTGCTGGTCGACTTGCGCGCGGCCCTGGACGCCGCCAAGAAAACCAACGCCACGGTGCGGAAGGAAGGAGTGCAGATTCAATCGGAAGCGGGGACGCGGGAAGTCAGCCTTGAAGTGGTGCCCTTGCGCGGACCGACGGCGCAGGAGCGCTTTTACGTGGTCGTGTTTCAAGATGCGGTTCGCGGTGCCCGGGGTCGTGGACGAAAAGGCCAAAGGAAGCAAGACGGTGAAGGCCGTGCCGGTGCTGGCGCGGGACACCGAACTGCTGAAGCGCGAGTCGAACCAGCTGCGGGAGCAGTTGCGGTCGCTCATCGAAGAGCATGAAACCACGGCGGAAGAATTCAAGTCTGCGCATGAAGAGGTCCTGTCGGCCAACGAAGAGTTGCAGAGCACGAACGAGGAACTGGAGACGGCCAAGGAGGAACTGCAATCCACCAATGAGGAACTTACCACCCTCAACGAAGAAATGCAGAACCGCAACGCGGAATTGGGTTCCGCCAATAACGATCTGCTGAACCTGCTGGGCCACGTCGATATTCCGGTGGTCATGGTGAGCAACGATCTGCGGATTCGACGGTTCACTCCGCCCGCGCAAAAACTGCTGAACCTGCTGCCGGGGGACATTGGGCGGCGGCTGGGCGAGATCCGGCCCAACCTCGATGTGGATGATTTGGAAGCCATGGCCCGCGAAGCCATCCGCGGCGCCGCTCCGCAGCAGCGCGAGGTGCGCACCAGCGAAGGGGGGTGGCAGGTGCTGCACGTTCGGCCGTACAAGACCTGGGACAATCGGATTGAAGGGGCGGTGATCAGCATGCAGGACGTCGACGCCCTGAAACGCACTTTGGATCAAACCCGCGAATACGCGGACACGATTGTCGAGAGCGCCCGGGAACCGATCCTGGTGTTGAACGGTGCGCTGCAGGTTACAGGCGCGAATCCGGCGTTCTACAGAACTTTCGAGGTGACTCCGGAAGAGACGGAAGGGCGTTTGATTTATGAACTGGGCAACGGGCAGTGGAATATTCCGAGGTTACGCCAACTGCTGGAGGAAATTGTCCCGCAAAATTCGCGGGTGGACGATTTCGAAATGAGCCACAGCTTTCCTCACCTGGGGACGCGCGAGATGCAGCTCAACGCCCGCCGGGTGGAACTGCAGCCGGGGCATCCCTTCATCCTGCTGGCTATTGAAGATGTGACGCAGAAGAGCAGGGAGGGGGCGGCGTAAGGGCCGATCCACCGCCGAGGACGCCGAGGACGCGGAGATTTCTTGAGCATGTCACAGCGCCTTCGGCACTCCGGCGCGCTCAGGAGTGAGAGCCTTTGAATCCGGATTCCGTGTAGAATCCCACTGACGCAGCAGCGAGCATTCATTGGCCAGCGAATGAAGCGGATTTTTTCTCCATCTCGAAACTCTTCCCCTCAGCTTGGACCGCTGGAGCAGCGCCTGCTTGAGGCGTTGTGGGCCCGGGGCAGCGCGACTGTGCGCGAGCTGGTTGAAGGGGGCTACCGGGACCTGGCTTACACCACGGTGATGACCACGCTGGACCGGCTGTTCAAGAAGGGCTTGCTGACGCGGTCGGAGGAAGGCCGGGCCTTCCGCTACGCTCCCCGGTTCAGCCGGGAGGAGTTGCATCGCGAAGCGGCGGGGCACGCCTTCCGTCAACTACTGGATGCGAGTCCGGCTTCGACTTTGCCGTTGTCGTTTCTGGTGGAAATCCTGGGCGAGCGCGACGCGCAATTGCTCGACGACTTGCGGAAGCTGGTGGAACGCAAGCGCCGCGAGCTGGGTCAACGGGAAATGGGTCAACGGGAAATGGGTCAACGGGAGACGGCCCGGAAGGAGAAAGAATAATGTTTGCCGTGCGCGGCATCGCGGTTTCTTTCTCCATCTTTGTCATACTCTACGGCACCCTGTCCTTGATCGTCTGCGGCGTGTGGCGGAGGATGCTGGGTTACGGCCAGCATTACCCGGCGAGACGCTGTGCCGACCTGCTTTTCGCCTTGCGCATGCTCCCATTCGTGGCGGCAACTGCAATCACCCTCGCCCTGGCCGTACCTTCGTTCCTGCTGCTCGAACCTCGCGCCGTGAATGAACCCATGGGCGCAGTGCCCGTGGCGCTGGGCTTGTGCGGGATGGCCGTGTGGCTGGCGGGAATGTGGAAAGCCGCGTCGGCGTGGGTGCAGGCTTGGCAAACCATCACGCGGTGGTCGAGCGATGCGCGCGCCGCCGGTACCGGCGCATTCGAACTGCGCGGTTCGGTCGCTTTGCGGCGGATTTCGGAATCGGCTCCGCCTCTGGCCGCGGCCGGCATTCTGCGGCCGAGCGTGTGGTTGTCGCGGGCGGCAGAATTTGTTCTGAACGAGCGCGAATTGGAAGTTGCGCTCCGCCATGAGGTCGTCCACGTGCGCCGCCGGGACAATCTGAGAAAGCTGATTCTGCGTCTGGCGGCATTTCCGGGAATGACGGAACTGGAGAGCGCGTGGCGCGAAGCCACCGAAATGGCCGCCGACGATGCCGCGGTCTCCAACGCTTCCGAAGCCCTGGATCTGGCCGCGGCGGTGATTAAGTTGTCGCGGCTGATTCCGCTCGAAGCGCCCGCGGAGCTGACCACGGCTTTGGTGCACAGCCCGGCGGAGTCCGTGAATGCCCGCGTGGAGAGGCTGATTGCTTGGACGGAGCGGCGACAGAATGCCGCCCCGGGATATTCGCTGGGATATGCGCTGTGTGCCGCAGGGGCGGTCGTGGCCACCCTGGCCGTGACTTACAGCGAGCTACTGGTGCGGGTACACGCCGCTACCGAGTGGCTGGTGCGTTAAATCCGCGGTCGTGGGTTACTTTGAATGCGGGCGTAATCCGAGGTCGGTTCCGTGCTCGAAGTGACTTTCGACGCCTTCACGACTGAATGGGAGTTCTGGCTTGGGCAAGATGACGGAGCAAACGACCTCATGACCGGCAATCTGCGCAGTCAGAAATGCTTTACCGTGCGGCAGGTCATCATAGGTAAATTTCACAAGCTGACCGGCTCGATTCACCTGTGTCCATTCATCTTTCATTTATTCTGATTACGCCGCTCTTTCCACCCTCCGCGCTTCGTAGGCTTCCCAGAGGGCAACTAAATCCTCTACGCTCCAGAGTCGATCTGTCACGCCAGCGGCCATCACGGGGACGTGCGAAGTGTACGATGAATCTTGATGAAGTTGTAGGCAAAATAATTGAGGGCTGTGGCAGCCGCATGGTTCTCCATCTTTCGACTGAGACCGTTCGATAGGCGCGTGTAACGGCGCATAGTGGTTCGCACCGTCCAGTTCTGGCGCTCCACGAAAGACGTGGAAACATGCTTGTAATCGGGATTCCTACTCACGGCCTTCATGTCACAGCGCCGTCTCAAAATGAAAGTAGCCCACTACCAAATCCGCGTTTGACTTGAGCTCACGATCCGTTGTAGATTGGCGTCCCTCCCCAAAGTCGGAGTTCTGTTCACTCCTGTGGTCTTTTCTTTATTCCAGGTCTTTGCTCTAGGCCCCAGCGGGGCTCAGCGGCTCGTTCCATTTCGACTACGGAGGATTACCCATGACAAGCCAGAAACGCTCCCTCGGATTGGCCGTGATATTAGCCATGTTCGCGATGTTCGCAGTTATGACGGCTACGCCCGCGACCGCGCAGACGGAACGAATTTTGCATAGCTTCAACACCGGCGGCCAGGATGGATTCAACCCCTGGGCTGGCCTCATCGGAGACGCGTCCGGGAATCTCTATGGCACGACGACCTCTGGAGGTGCCAGCGGCGGCGGCACGGCGTTCGAACTCTCGCCCAAAGCCGGCGGAGGGTACACCGAGAAGATTCTGCATAGTTTCAGCAACAACGGCGTGGACGGGTATTCCCCCCTTGCCGGGCTGATCATGGATGCCTCCGGCAACCTGTACGGCACGACGGCGTACGGGGGCGCTCATGCGGAAGGCACCGTCTATGAGTTGCTCCGGAAGCCCGGTGGGGGCTACGCCGAGAAGGTGCTGCACAGCTTTCTAAAGAACACTAGTGACGGGAACACACCAATCGGCAGCGTGGTGCTGGACTCTTCCGGCAATCTTTATGGCACGACGCAGGACGGCGGCAGCCGCAACGCCGGGACTGTGTTTGAGCTGTCTCCCGCTACTGGCGGAGCCTGAACCGAGACGATCCTGTGGAACTTCGACAATACCAGCGGAGCCAATCCCAGGGGCGGGTTGGTCTCAAATTCCCCAGGCATTTTTTTTGGCACCACGGAGAACGGCGGTCAGTTCAAGTTCGGCACGGTGTTTGAGCTCTTTCGCCAAACCAACGGAGTTTGGGAATTGTCGGTGGAGCATAACTTCACCCTGAGCAGCACCGACGTGGCCTACCCCGACGCCAGCCTGATCTTCGACTCCACCGGGAATCTCTATGGCACTGGCAGCTACGGCGGCCTTAGTGGTGGCGGAGGAGTATTCGAATTGACCGTCAATCAGGGCGGCACCAGCTATACGGTCCTGCATTTTTTCAACGATGTCGCCGGTTCGGACGGGTACAACTCGCAGTCGCCGTTGATGCTGGACGCCTCCGGCAATCTGCGGGGCACGACCAGCAACGGTGGCAGCGGAAGTTGCGAGCAGGTGGGCGTAGTCATCGGCTGCGGTGCGATCTTCGAGTTAACGTTCCTGGCGGGGAATTCATGGACTGAGTCCATGCTGTATAGCTTCAATTTCACCAGCGATGGCAACCCCGAGGGCTCTTATGGGGGCCTGTTCTCCGGCGCCAACGGCAATCTCTACGGCACCACGTTCGGCGGCGGCACTGCTGGAGTGGGAACGGTGTTCGCGTTTCGGCCATAGCCGCAATAGCGGCGCGAAGCGGGCGTATTGCTGCGAGAACGCGAAGGTCGGTCCGGATATTCGGTAGCCTTCTTAGAACGTGACGCGCACGCCCAACTGCGCAGCGAACGGGATGCCCACAGTTGTGCCAGGGCCGAAGAAATCGCCCAGCGCGCCCTCGGGTATCTCAAGCTGCTTCAGGCTGGTGAGGGGCACGCAGTTTGGATTGCAGATGCCATTGACGGCGCCATTCGCATTAAACTGCACCCCCGGAACCTGGGAGATGTTCACGGCGAAATTCGCGCCGGGATTATTGCGGTTGAAGAGGTTGAAGAACTCGACGAAGGGATCAAGTCGCCAGCGGTCTTTGATTTTGAAAGGACGTGTCACCCGCAGATCCGACTGGATATAAGGAGTGCCGCGGAATTCGTCGAGGCTGGTATAGGTGTCCGGACCGTTGTTCAACTGAATTGAAATGCGTCCGCTGTTGTCGGCCGTGGTGATGGTGATAGGGCGTGCACTCTCGAACTGGGTTACCGTGCTCAGTTCGAAGCCACCGGGGATGTGGACGATTCCCGCCAGCACGAAGCGGTGGCGAACGTCTTCACCTGAGGGGCCGTAGTCGCCGGGTCCGAAAGCATCGAGCTGTCCGGCGTTCGGAAATCCGGCCGGTACCTGGCAGACGCCGTCCACGTAGTCGAAAAGTTCGCCGAGCACGCATCCCCAGGTCTGCGCCTTGGAGAGCGTGTAGTTCGCGACCAGGTTGAAGCGGGGCATGTTGCCTTGCACATGCAGCATCAGCCCGTTGTAGCTGGAACGGTTGTCAGACTCGAACACATTGACGCTGGGCACAACATTCTGCTGATCGGTGACATATTCCGCGGGAGGCTCTGACGTGGAAATGAGCGGAGTGAACAGGTTGGTGCCGCCGCTGTAGGGGAAGGCGCGGTAGCCGTGATTGCTCTGCTCGTGTACGTAATCGGCGCTCGCCAGCCAATGCTCGTTGAAGGCGTGCTGAACGCCGCCGGTGGTATGGATGGCGTAAGGCGTTTTATAAGGAGAGCCGATCAGATTGCCGGTAGCGCCCGCACCACCCTGAAGGCAGCCCGGGCCGGTGAGCGCATAAGTTCCTGGGCCTCCCGTAAGGCTGCATGTTCCGGTGGTGAAGTTCGAGTTGTTGACGCCTTGAAATGCAGTTGCCCACCCGTTCTGCGCGAGATCGTCGTAGTAGATGCCAAAGCCGGCGCGGATTACGGTCTTCCCGCTGCTGCCGGGCGAGTAGGCGACCCCAAGGCGAGGCGCGATTTGCTTGCGATAGTCGCTCGGAACGCTGGGCACGATCGGAATGTGCAATGCCTGCAGCGTCACATACGCGGTGTTCTCGGATTCGCTCCGGCCCGAACCTATGAATAGTCCCCAGGTCGTTTGATAACGCAAGCCGTAGTTGACGGTGAGCTGATGCGAGACGCGCCATGAATCCTCGGCGTAGAAGGCGAGGCGTTGAATGTTCTGCGAAAAGCTCCCGTCGCCGGCGGGAGTAAAGGTGCAACCAATGTTGGTGCTCGGATCCGGTGCCGGATTGCACATCGCGCTTGGGGGAGTGTAATAAAACGGCAGGGCGGTCGTGATGCCGCCACAATCGGGGCCGGGCGGATTGATGTAGCAATCGGGGTTCGAGGGATAGGTCGTGAACTGCTCCGCCGTCGCCGCGAACGCGCCGCTGAGCACTGGCTCGTGAATGAAGTCGATTCCGAACTTGAACGCATGGTCACGCACCACGTGGCTCAGGTCGTAGCGGAGCTGGTATTTATCCTGATTGCGCAGGTCGGGGAAAAGCGTGATGGGAGTGGCAAACTGATTGTCGCCGAAGGTCTCGAAGCCGGAGACGGTCAGAGCCGTTACGCTGAAGGGAAACTGTATGGCGAAGCCGAGATCCGAATTTCGCGTCTGCGTGAGATGCAACAGGCTGGCGTCGAGAACCAGATTGCCCAGCCATGTCGAATTGAAAGTATAGGTATTGCTGAGCGCCACATTCCAGTAATTGTTGTGCGTGGTCAGGCCAGTCGAGGGCAACGTGGCCTGCTGCACCAGGGCATTGTGCGTGAGGTAGCTGTCTTGCGAGGCGCGGAGGAACCAGGTCGACTTCGGCGATTGCGCCCAGTCCAGGCGCAGCGAACTAAGGTAGTCGCGGAAGGGAATTGGAACGGTGGCGGGAACCGGGATTGAAGGAATGCCGGTGATCAATCCCTCTTGCGCCAATTGGGCCAACGCGTCAAACTGCGCGGTGCTGGCCGGGCTGTAGGCGATGCTCGCGTTCTCGTGCACGTTCTCGAATGAGGTGAAGAACCAGACCTTATCTTTTGCGACCGGACCGCCGAAAGTTGCAACGTAGTTCTGGCGGGAGAATGGCTGCTTCGGATTAGGCGCCGGATTCTCGATGGGAAAGCGCGCATTGAGCGCGGCCTGGCGATCATAGAACGCCCCACTCCCGTGCCATTCGTTGGTCCCGTGCTTGGTCGTAATTACGACCGACCCGGCTGTGGTCCAACCTGTGTCGGCGTCTTCGTTCGAGGTGCGCACCGCGAATTCCTGAACGGCATCGGGCGAGAAGTTTTGCAGGAAGCCGCCGATCCAGTCGTCGGAGTTTTCAGCGCCATCCACGGTCAGTTCATTGTTCAGGCCTGAGCTTCCCCCGGTCGAGACCGCGGTGATGCGCGCCTTGGTGGGGTCGGAAGGTTCGACAGGCTCCGTTCCCGGCACGAGATAGGCAATATTGGCGAAACTTCGCGCCGGCAGCGGCAAAGTTTCCAGGTCCTGGCTGCCGACTACGCCTCCGCGTACCGCGCTCGAGCTGTCAATGGTTTCGGCGGTGATTGAGGAAGAACTCCCCTGCACCTTGACGGTAGCCGAGGCCGCCGCAGGTTTCATGGTGACCGTGATATCGCGGACGGTGGTGACGGCGATCCAGACCTCCGCCTGCGCCGGTGCGAAGCCGGCGGCAGTTATGGTGATGCGGTAGGTGCCGGGCTGAAGGTCGTCGAGGCGGAACTCGCCACGGTCTTCGCTGGTGGCCTGGCGTTGCACGGAGGAGCCTGATAGTTGCGCGACGATTTTGGCGGCGGAGATGCGGGCGCCGGTGGCATCCTGCACCGTGCCGCGCAGCGATCCGCGCGGGTTCTGGGCGTGGAGGGTTGGCGTTAGCAGGGTGGCGAACAGCGTTAGGGCGAATGCGGTCTGGCGCAAACTTGCTTTCATGGTTGCGACAGAAGTCAGATTAGACTGCGGCGCGAGCTACTACCAGAGGTCGTAGGATTGGCAGAAGTAGTGGGGGAAATCAATCCGACCACCTTTGCGGCTTGCGGTTCCAGCGGTGCTTTTTCAATTCGGCGAGCAGGCCAGAGTCGAGCTGGCCCGCGTCACTGGCGGTGATGTTCTGGCGCACATGCTGCGGGTTGCGCATGCCGATGATGGTCGTGCTCACGGCGGGATGCGACAGGATGAAGCGCAGCGACATTTCGGGAAGAGTCATGCCCGCAGGCAGAATTTTCTTGAGCTTGTCGACGCGCTGAATCGTGTTCGCGAGATTCTCCGGGCCAAAGTATGCGGAGCGCCAATCGCTTTTCGGGAAACGGGTTTCGAGTGTCATCTTGCCTCCCAGGCTGCCTTCGTCGAGAGGCACGCGCGCGATCACGCCCACGTTGAGTTCCTGGCAGAGGGGAAGCAGTTTGTCCTCGGGCGCCTGATCGAAGATGTTGTAAATCACCTGCACCACGTCGACTAACCCCGTGTGCAGCGCTTTGATGCCGTTGTCTGGCTCCCAGCGGTTCAGGCTGAGGCCGAAAGAGCGAATCCAGCCGCCGTCTTTCAACTTCTCCACCGTCGAGCGAAATTCCGGATCGTCGGTTCAGCTGTCATCCCAGACATGGAATTGCAGTACGTCGATCGAGTCGACCCGCAACTTCCTGCGGATCGAGTCGGCGTACTTGAGCACGTGGTCTGCGGAAAATACGTCGCGGTATTTGTATGTTGGAAGCGCGGGCCATTTGTCGTTGGCGGGAGGGATTTTCGACGCGGCATAAAGGCGCTTCTTCGAATTGCGTGCCATGGTTTCGCCGAGCAGGCCGTCGCTATGTCCATTGCCATAGGCCCATGCGGTGTCAAAGAAGTTGCAGCCCGAGTCGATCGAAAGTTGCAGAGAATCGAGCGACTGCTGGTCGTCGGAGCCGCTCCAGCCGCTCATGCCCCACAGTCCATAGGCAATGTCGCTGACATCGAAACCGGTCCGGCCCAGCTTGCGGTATTTCATGAATGTCTTCCTCGGATGAATTTGGAGGCCTGTAAAGTATCTTTACTCGCGGTGAACATCCTAGCAGTTTTGCCTGGGCGCCCGAAATGCCGCTGCCGCGGCGAGTTTCCTGACTGCTGATTTTTCGATGCGCCGCATCGAGATTTTGCGGCCTTGTGATCGCCTGGGAGGTGTTTCAATAGGCCTAGATCATAGAGAGTATGGAGTGTCTCCCATGAAAGCAGAAAGTCCCTCTCCGATCACGCCATCCTATTGCCAGGAAGATCCTAAGACGCCTTCGTCCCGTTTGCTGGACGAGAAAATCTCAGACGACTCTGGTATGGAAGCCACGACTGACAGCGCTCTCAGGCCTGCCGGGCTGAAGAATCCTTTCTGGACCAAAGCGAGTTAACGCCTAACGCAAGATAGGCAGGCAGAGGCACGGCCTGAGCGCGAATGGCAGCGCCGACATTTCCTGCAGTGCGGGGTGCAGTTGCGCGTCGCGGCAGGGTTCCAGCGTGACCACGAAGGGCAGCGCGTTCTTGTCGAAGCCCGGCTTTTGCAGCACGGCATCAATGTTGAGTTGGTGAGCCGAAAGGATCGCGGCCAGCCCCGCGATGATGCCAGGCTGATCTTTCACCACCAGGCGCAGATACCAGGGCGTCTCAAAATCACAGCTCACTTTTGGCGTCGCGAGTTGAAGTGCCCGGCGTGGGCGAGGTCCAGCCGCGAAGCTTTCCGCCACAGCCATCAAATCTGAAACTACGGCAACCGCCGTTGGATCTCCGCCCGCGCCCGCGCCCAGGAAAGCCATGTCGCCGCCGTATTCCCCCGAAGTCAAAACCAGATTCAGATTTCGCTGCACGCGTCCGAAGGGCGAGGACGCGGGAACCAGGCTGGGGCCAACCTCGGCAAATAACGTGGCCTCTTTCAAATCGGCGCGCGAGATCTGGCGGATGGTGCAGCCCAACTCGGCGGCGTAATCGAAATCGACGGCGTCGATGGAGCGAATGGTGCGGGCGCGAATGTCTTCCGGAGAAACGCGGATGTGCAATCCGGCCAGCGCGAGAATGGAAAGTTTGGCGCGGGCATCGCCGCCGTCGAGGTCTTCGCTGGCGTCCGCTTCGGCATAGCCGTGGGCCTGCGCTTCTTCAAGGGCCTCGCTGAAGGGAATGCGGGCGGTCTCGATGCGGCTGAGGATGTAATTGCAGGTGCCGTTCAGAATGCCGGCGATGCCGTGCAGGCGATCTCCGCAGAGCCCGGTCCGCAGAGCGGGCAAGACGGGAACGCCGCCGGCGACAGACGCTCCAAACTCAAGCTGGCAGCCATTTGCGCTCGCAAGCTGCAGCAGGTCCGGGCCGTGGCGGGCGATGAGTTGCTTGTTGGCCGTCACCACCGATTTGCCCGCGTTCAACGCGCCGCGCACCAGATCTTCTGCGGGGTGGAGGCCTCCGATCAGTTCTATGACGATGTCGGCGTCGGAGTTGAGAATGGATTGGAGGTCGTCAGTCCAGATGACATCGTTCGGAAACCATCGTTCGTTACACCAGGGCTGCTTCTTGCGCTCGACGTTGCGATTGCAGATGTGGGTCAGGCGGAGCAAGCCATCGCTGCGTTCGCAGAGAATCTTGGCCACGGCGCGGCCCACGGTTCCAAAGCCCACCAGGGCAACAGGGCGCGCGGGAATGAGATCCGTGGGTGCAGGGGTGGGATCGGGATCCAATGCTTGCTGTGGCGGAGTCTTGTGCAAGGCAGCTCTCGATGGAAACTCATTTTTATCATACGTGGGAGTTGTGCCTCGCGCGAAGTGGAAAGCGAACGGTCGGGCGGCATGTCAGGCAGAACCCGCATCAAAGTTGGTAATATGATTTGATCCCGCCGCAACCAAGGCCAAAGCCTTCCTGCGAGGAATCAGAAGCGGAACCTTTACTCACGGCGCCTCTCGCCTCTTCATGCCGAGCGCTACGGTCCGCCACCAAGCCGGTTAGGGGAGGAGAATGGATGATAGCAAAGATCGCGAGTGTGACCGCGACTGCGAGTGCGCTGACAGTGCTGGTGCTGATACTTCTGTGGGGAGCGCAGGGATTCGCGCAGACGACTCCCGCCGGGCAAGCACCGCCGGCAACGCCAGCACCCGCGGCTCAAGCGCCAGCCGCGCAAAAGCCCGACAGCAGCCAGGAGCCCGCGGATGAGGAATCCAGTTCGCGGCGGAAAGCGAAGCCCAAAGACTACAAAAACTGGAACTTCAACGTTGGCGCTGGAGCGAATCTTGACAGTGGCACGACGAAGACGTGGGTGCGTGGTGGAGGAGTGGTGGGCACGGCCGGTGTGGCGCGCAACGCGAACAAGTATTTGGGACTGCGCGCGGACTTCTTCTATGAGAACCTGCCGCTGCGCGACTCCACCCAAAACCTGGCGCAGGCCACTGGCGCCACCAGCTACGCTTTGGGTCTCACGCTCGACCCCATCATCAACATTCCGGTGACCAAAGAGTGGGGTGGTTACGTCCTTCTGGGGCCGGGCTTCTACCGTCGCGCCGGAAGCCTGAGCGGCGACACTGCGGTTCCGGGTTCGGGGTGCAATGGGTTCTGGACCTGGTGGGGTGCGTGCCCGAATGTCAGCATTCCGCTCAGCGGCAGCTTTGTAAATTCCAGCCAGAGCGAGTTTGGATACAACTTCGGGGGAGGGGTGACGCGCAAGATGCCGAGTGGCGTCGAACTCTACCTGGAATACCGTTTCACGCATGGATCGCGCTACGGCATTACCACCGACGTGCGCCCGATTACGATCGGCTTTCGCTGGTAAGGATTGAAGTCGGTTACTCAGGATTCGTTCGGTAACTCCAGAGATCTCCAACCCGCTGCTGCAACTGTACGAATGACGCGGCTGGTACGGGTTGCGAAACAGCGGCGCTGGAATTGGCTTCCAGCAAAGCCGCTTCGACGATGTGGTGCGCGGGCGCCAGCGAGCAGGCCGGATCGGTGGCGGCCGCGTTGCCGGTGAGCAGCAGGGCCTGGCAGCGGCATCCGCCAAAATCCAGCGTGCGCTGGTCGCAACTGCGGCAGGGTTCCGGCATCCACTCTTCTCCGCGAAAGCGCTGGAATGAAGGCGACTGCTGCCAGATGAACTCAAGTGTCTGCTGGCGGACGTTTTCGAATTCGAGTCCGGGAATCACTTCCGCGGCGTGGCAGGGAAGTACCTTGCCTGCGGGATTGATCAGCATCAATCTACGTCCCCATCCGCCCATGCAGGCTTTGGGAAAGCGCGCGTAGTAGTCCGGAACCACTGAATCGATGCGAATGCGTCCGGCGAGGCGCTTTTCCGCGGACGCCACGGCTTCCACCGCTTTTTCCAGTTGCGCCCGCGTGGGCAGCAGCGCGGCGCGGTTCTGCAACGCCCATCCGTAATACTGAGTGTGGGCTATCTCCATGCGCTCAGGCGCGAGCTGCTCGATGAACGCGATCATCTCGTCAAGATGATCGATATTCTGGCGGTGCACGACAAGATTCACGGTGAACGCAATCTTGTAGCGGCGGATAATGCGCGACAATTCGATCTTGTGGGCGTGCGCTTTGGCCCCGGCAATCCAATTGGCGGCGTCTTCGCGCGAATCCTGGAAGCTGATCTGGATGTGGTCGAGGCCAGCCTCGGCCAGCGCTTGCAGCCGCGGTTCAGCAAGCCCGATGCCTGACGTTATTAAGTTGGTGTAGAGACCCGCGGCGCGCGCGGCTGCGATGAGTTCGGTCAGATCCGGGCGCGCCAGCGGTTCGCCGCCGGTGAAATGCGCGTGCAGCATCCCGAGATTGCCTGACTGCTGGAAAATGTCGATCCACTCTTTTGTGGAAAGCTCCGAGCTTGCCGCAGCCAGCTCCAGTGGATTGGAACAGTAGACGCAGTGCAGCGGGCAGCGGTGCGTGATCTCGGCGATGAGGGCTAGCGGGTTGGGGATCATCTATTACGCCGAATCGAGACGGCCCTTATAGGTTAACATCTAGATAACTAGGAGACTCGCTCGCCATATAACCCGCGGTGATCGCTATGGAAGACGCGTTCAAGCTCAAGGAAAATGCGGGGATGCTTGCCGACGTGAAGACGTACGATGCGGCAAAGGCTCGTCTTGAGAGCGGCGAGGATGAGCTCATTCCACTGGGAATTACTGAGCACAAGTTGCGCTTGACATGAGTGGGAGCAACTGGCCTGGAGCGTCAAACCGTGGTAGAAAGTTAGGGTAAGCGGAGGTAAGAGTATGGCAGCTCTCGATTGGTCGCAGTGCCCCGCCGTAGAAAGCGTGCCGGGAAGGCTGAGTGGCGCGTGGGTGTTTCGGGATACGAGGATGCCGGTGTCCACCGTGTTCTTGAATCTCGAAGCTGGAGCCACCGTCGAGGAAATCATCGAGCAGTTCGACGTTACGCGCGAACAGATCAACGCTGTCCTGGAATTTGCCGCCCGGAGTCTTGAGGCGGCTCCGGTCAACGTCCCCGCTGCACACTCCTCTGTTGATGCTCATTCTCTTTGATCACGGAACGCCTCGCGGCATTGCCCGGTTCCTTCCGGGCCATACTGTCACACGGGCTAGACAACGAGGATGGGACAGGCTTTCCAACGGCGACTTGCTGGCTGAAGCGGAGCGGGCCGGGTTCAATGTTTTTCTTACCGCTGACAAGAATATTCAGTACCAGCAAAATCTCGTAGGCCGGAGAATAGCGGTTGTGGTGCTGAGCACTCCGCAATGGCCGCTGGTGCGATTGCATGTCGCAGAAATTGCGGCAGCCGTGAACGCGGCTACGCCCGGCAGCTATGCCGAGGTTCAAATTCCGTAATGCGCCCGGATGCAGTTGGCGGAAGCTTCTAATAATCCACAATCCGCCTATGCCGCAGTTGCTCCAGGAACTGGCTGATATCAGTGCGAATCTTGGCGGGATCGGCGTCGCCGAATTGAGTTTGCAATTCCGCGATGATCTGGGCGAAAGTGCGCTGTCCGTCGCAGTGTTCCAATACTTGCCGGCCTGTGCCTTGCAACTTGATCGCGCCCTCGGGGAACAGGATCACGCGATCCTCTTCAGTCCCGCCCCAGCGGCAGCCGGCGGCCAGGCGCGGCTGGCTGGTGTCTTCGGGAGCGGGCATCGCTAGCTGGCCTCGATTCGGAACGCTCCCGGGGGCGGCCATCCCGGCTCAACATACGCGAAGTAGAGGGCGTCGAGTTGCGCCCAGAGAATATCGCACTTGTCGCGCAAGGCCTGGAGTGCCAACTCCTGCTCGGCCCGCGTTTTCGCGTTGTCGTAAACGTAGTTCACGGCGAACTGCGAATCTTCCGGGGCCTGATAGAGTCTGGCTTCGAAATAATCCAGACCTCCCGCCAGCCAGGGATAGTGTTGGCGCAATTTGTCCACGCGCAAGGTGATTAGCTTGGGCGAGAACAATTCCGTCAGCGAGGATGCGACCGCCTCCAGCAAAGTGCGGCTGCGCACGATGTTCAGGTATTCATTCACCGCGAAGCGGGTTGCAGGAAGAATGCCTTTTCCGGTGCGAACCATTTGTGGATCGAGTCCCGTGGCTTCCGCCAATTTCACCCAGCGCTTGATGCCACCTTCGCTGGTGGCGTCGCCGTCGTGGTCGACCACGCGCTTGCGCCAGGCGCGGCGGAAGACCGGGTCGGGGCCGCGAGAGAGAATGATCGAATCCTTGATCGGGATAATGCTCTGATAGTAGTAGCGGTTCAGCGCCCAGGCCTGCAATTGTCCGCGGCTGAGCTTGCCTTCATGCATCAATAGATGAAAAGGATGCTTGTGGTGGTAGCGCTCCTCGCCCGTGGCCTGCAGTTGCGCGCGCAATTCGTCGAGCGAAAGCAGGCGGGCTTGCGCTGCGGTTTCGGTTGCTACAGGTTGAACAGCCATCCATCCTCCGCAACTTCCCAGCCCGCGTCCCGCACCTGGCGATGTTCCGCACTCGCCTCGTCCAGCATGGGATTGGTGTTGTTGATGTGTAGGAATATTTTACGCGGACGGCGCAGCCGCGCCAACTGGGTCAGAGTGCTTTCGACCGGGATGTGTCCCATCTGCCGCGCGGTTTGTCCACTGCCTTGCACTCGAATCAATTCGTCGTCGCTCCAGAACGTGCCATCGAAGAGCAGGACGTCGCACGTGTCGAGTTGCTGGAGGAGTGCGTCGTCCAGTTGAGGAACTGCCGGCATGTAGGCCAACCGTGGGCCTGAATGAGAATGAACAATGAAGCCCAAGGAAGCTTCGCCGGGCACGAGCTGCGACTGCCGGTCTGGGGTGACGTAGGCGGGATAGTGCGCGCTCAACGACCACGCCTGGCAGCGAAGTCCGGAGTCTTCGCCCTGAGGGTTGCACAGATTGAATTCCACGCCGGATTCGAAGTTGTTCCACACAGCTTGATTCGAGATGCGTTGCAGCATGCCGAACATTGAGTTGTCTTCGTGGAGAATGCGGCGAACCGATGCGGTGGCGTAGATGCTGAGCGGTTGGAGTTCGCGCAGCAGGAGCAGCCCGAGGACGTGGTCGAGATCGGCGTTGGCCAGCACAACACCTGCGATCGGCGACTGGCGCACGCCATCGCGCGGATGCAACTCAGGTGTGGCTTCGATTTGCGCGCGCAGATCCGGAGATGCGCCCAGCAGAAACCACGAGCGGCCATCCTGCGTGATCGCAACTTGGGTTTGCATGCGCGGCTTGCCGTGGAATGTGCCGCCTCGCAGAGCGCGACAATTGGCGCAGGCGCAGTTCCACTGCGGAAACGCGCCTCCGGCTGCGGAACCGAGAATCCTTACTTGCATCTGTCGTGAGTTTACAGCGTTTCGCGGGGAGTTCGGTTAACCACGAAGGACACTAAGTTGCACGAAGGAAACCCTCGATCCGGTGGGGCAGAGTGACAGAATTTGCAAGGTTTTCGCGAATTGAATGCAGGAAGTATGAAACTTCCTGCAACCTGATCTGGAATTCGGCCCGCTGCAGCGCTTTCTTCTTGCCTTCGCAATCCGGCCGCTTCATACTGCAAATGGCCCGTGTAATGCGGGTTTCAGCTCTCCCCCCGCCCTCCCCTTTGTTTGCATTCTGCCTCTCTCAGGATCGCTGTGAGGAGTCAAAGCCACGTCTGGAAACCCGGCTATTTCTATCCGTGGCCTACCGAGGCCGCACAACGCAGCGGATCGACATCCCAAAGCCTGGTCTCAACCGAGAGGTTCTCTACTCCGACTTCGCCGGCCATTTCGGTCCCCGGCTTACCGCACCACACGATGCGAAATTGCGCTCTGGTGCCCAGATACAGAACATCAACCACGTCTCCCGGTTTCAGTTGAGCGTCGACGCACTGCAAGGTTGCGCCGCGGCCGCTGATGGTGCGCAGGCTGGCCGGCTGAGTGAAGGGGCGGGAATGCGTGTCCATGCCCCAGATCTGGACGGGAAGGTCAACGAAGACACGCGACTGGCGGCGCCGGTCCATACGATGCTCCTTGGTTTCCAAGGGAAGACGTTTCGGGGGGGTCAAGAGATCGTAGGCGGGCGGGATGGGGAAGCAAAGGTAACCTGAGTCACAGGCGAAGCTGTGCCGAAAGTTTGGTTACTCGTGGCGGGGCGTAGAACTGAAGGGCTAGTCGAGGTCGCCGAGCGAGCAGGCGCCCGGACCCCGAGGATCGCCGCAAGAGCCGCACGCACCGGCGGGAGCCGAGGCGCGGGCGGAGCCTTTGGCTGACATTTCTTTAGTAGACATGGCAAAGACACTAAGCTGCGGGCTTAGCTTCTGGCTTTGACACTTGGGGCACTTGGCCTTGTCGCGGCCGAAGACCAGGGTTTCAAACTCGTGCTGGCAATCCTGGCAGATGTATTCAAAAATCGGCATGACGATTACTCCCTTGGAACGGACTGCTCCTATTAGAATCAATTCACGCGATCTTCGCAAACTTTACTTCGAAAACCAGGGCGGTGGCGACTGACGCCTTCAAGTTCAAGAGCTGAGTTCGAGGACGGCTTAACGGAGAAGCCGCCCGCGTTCGTGCCTTCCGTCTTCCGGCCGCAGCGCTGGTTGCGGGGCGGGCATGTGCAGACGCTTGCCGCCTTCTTTCTCCCGCGCCGAATTGACCTGCCGTCTGCCGAACACCGTTTGATCGAAGTAGAGCCCGGCATTCCTGTTTTGTGCCATTGTCACTGGCAGAAGGACCGGAGGGCGCTGACGCTGATCGTGGTGCATGGGCTTGAGGGATCGAGCGAATCGCAATACATGCTGGGAATCGCGCGGAACGGATTGGCCGCGGGCATGAACGTGGTGCGCATGAACCAGCGCAACTGCGGTGGCATGAACCATTGCGCGCCCACGCTTTATAACTCAGGCCGGTCCGGGGATGTGGCGGCGGTGGCGCGCAACCTGGTCGAGCGCGACGAAATTTCTGGCTTCGTCCTCATTGGTTTTTCCATGGGCGGCAACCTGGTTCTGAAACTCGCGGGAGAGTGGGGAAGCGACGGGCCGGCGGAGTTTCGCGGAGTGGCGGCGGTTTGTCCGGCGGTGAACCTGGCGGCTGGAGCCGATGCGCTGCATGAGCCGAGCAACAGAATTTACGAATACTATTTTCTGCTGCAGTTGTTCCGGCGGTTTCGCCGCAAGGTGAAGCTGTTCCCGGCAAGTTACGATGCTGCACGACTGCAGGGGATTAAAACGCTTCGTGAGTTTGACGACCGCATTACGGCATACTACTGCGGTTTTACCGGCGCCGATGATTACTACGCCCGCGCGGCCGCCGCCAGCGTGATCGAGCGCATTGCGCGGCCCACATTGGTGATTCACGCGGCCAATGATCCCTTTGTCCGCATTTTGCCGGAGACGCGGGCGAAGATCCTCTCCAATCGCAACATCACCTACGTCGAAAGCGCGGACGGCGGACACTGTGCCTTCGTCGGCGAACGTGATGGCGATTCTTCCTACGACGGACGCTGGGCGGAGCGGGAAGTTGTGGAGTTCGCCAGGCGGTTTCGGTAGTGTGAGGATTGTGACAGGCGGGGACTTGGTGACAAGATATTGCACGGGAAACGCAGAATGCGCCCAGAACCTGCCAAAGGGAGATAGGACGGTCGAGGAAAGCCGTTGACAGCTATTGGAAGGGGAAAGGTCTTGACGAAACTCAACAGGGATTATGTGCTAGCTCCTTTCCATGCGCTCATTAGCGATTCTCAGAATAACGTTCTGATGGGCCTGCGACTCGTTGAAGCTACAGATAAATTCCCCGATCCAACCCCAGAGGAGTTGAAATTCTTCCAGCTTTCCTTTGGCAGCCCTCTCGCAGACCTAAAGCTGAGCACAATGCGCTTCAAGGCGTGGATACTCGTAAAAGGTCTTGGAGACTTACAGAAGTGCATCAGAACAACACTTGAGAGATTGCTGGTCTTCAGAACGATTGAGCTAAAGCTCCAAGCCAAGGACAAGATTGACATCGAGCGGTGTGAGGAAGAATTGCGACACAAGGCCAACAAGTCTAACTATCCCGATCTTATTGAACAGATCAATTCTCTTTTTGACGAGCCATTGCGCTATCAAGACGAACTAGGATCGTTCAACAATGCCCGCAACTGCCTGGAGCACGACAACGGGATAGTGGGAGAAAAACGCTGCAACAACAAAGAGAAGAACAAACTGATAATTCACGGGAGTAGGTTCAAGATATTCTTCAAAACAGCCCGGGAGGAAGTGCCCGCTGAATTGGGTAAGGCGGGACCGGAAAATGCTGCGTTGATGTTAGGCGCAGAGGGATTTCAGATCGAGTTTGCGCTCGGTCAGTCCGTCGAGCTGTCGCTAAAGCAATTTATCGATATTTTGAATACGTGCGTGTTCGTGCGCGCCGACATAGAATCGAAGCTATCTCCCGGACGGCCATGACTTGATCGAGGCATTAGCCCTCGTCAAGTCCACTCCGCATCCTGTTGTTCGATGTAAATTGAATGCCTCGGCCCGTGCCCGCGCCGGTCCTTAACTCGCGCGGGCTGGGCTCCGAAACCAGGCCAGCATCTCCGCTCCGTGCCCTTTCATCCGAGTCCGCAGGAACGCGAGCAGAAGCATGGCGAGACAGATCGTCAGCAATCCCAGAGACGCCGTCCGGATGCTCTGGCTGTGTTTGGGAAGGATGGAGAAACGTCCGTAGACGAATTCGATGTGGACCCAGTAGACCAGCAGAGAAGCCTGGCCTAATTGAATGAGCGGACTGAAGCCCCAGTGTCCAGCGGGCCGTTGTCCGAAACCCCAGCGGCACCAGGCGTAGCTCGCCGTCAGAATCACGAGCAACATGCCCACGCGGATCAGCCAGAATTCTGGACTGGTATGCCAATAGTCGTAGACCGCGTAGAGTTGATGCGGTTGCGCGTCGAGCCAGCGAGAGACTTCGACGAAGACCAACCCCGTCGCGCCCAGCAGAAAGAAAATCCGGGCCTCGTGCTGATGCGCCCACTCGCTCTGCAAAATAAATCCTGTGGCCAGACCGGCGAAGGCGAAGGCCGTCCAGGGAAAAATTGGGAAGAGCCAGGACTGCGGCGTGCCCAGGTTGTGAACTCCGTTGATGTAGGACTCCAGCGGCCAGGGCAGCCAGTTCGGGCGCCAGGTGGTCCACAGCGGCGGAGTCAGCAGCGAAATCAGCAAGGCCGTCCCCGCACCAGCAAGAATGAGGGCGAACCTGGCGTGCACTCCACGCTGCAGGGACAGCACCAGCCAGCAGACGACGCCCATCAGCATCATCGAGAGGCCGATGGTGTTGAGCACATCCACGCGCAGCAGATCGCTGAGCGGCGCCCAGCCCCAGGCAATGACATATTCCTGCAACCGAAAGAGCAGGCCGAAGGCAAAAATCTCTGCGCCTCGGCGGATGGTGGCACGCGCGATTTGCGCAGGCTGCAGATTCTTCTTCCGCAGCTTTTCTGTCGCCAGGGCAAACGAAATACCCGCCAGAAACAAAAACAAAGGGGCAGGGAAGGTTCCTCCCAGTTGCGAGTAGATGAAGAACTTGCTCTGGCGCGCGCTGGGGCTGAGCCAGGAGTCGTAGCAGTGAGTCTGGAACATCAGCACGCAGGCGAGGCCGCGCATCCAATCGATGTAAGCGAGGCGGGATGGAGCGGCGGAAGTCAATGCGACACCGCATGATACTCCACCCCGTGCCTGCGCACCGATGTTCCCCACGCACTGGTCTTGGTCCTTGCTCCACATGCGGTGGTACGATTGCTTTCATGAAAATCTCCACTTTGGTTGCCTCATTGTTGTTGAGCATTTTGAGTTTGCTGGGCCCGCTTTCTGCGCAAGGTCCCGCACAGGAGCAGCAACCTGAGTTCGTTAAACGGGCGCTGCAGTTGGCGCATGACGGGAAGCCGGAGGCGGCGCTCGATGTGTACCTGTACGAACTAAAGAGTTCGCCTGGTTCGCTTGCTGCCAACCTCGGGGCCGGGGGCATCCTCGATTGGATGGGTAAAGGCAAGGATGCGCGGAGGCATTTCGCAAAAGCAATCGAAGCGGCGGACACCCCAGAGCACAAAGCCGCGGCGCAACGGGCGATGGCCATTTCGTATGCGTTCGAGCGAAATTGCGGCAAAGCCATCGAGTACGAACAGCAGGTCTTCGATTTCCACGCCAGCACGAAGAACTTCTATCAGCAGGGAGAAGCTGCGGATGAGGGAGCGCGCATCTGCCTCGACGCCGGCGATCTGGAGGCCGCAGAAAAATGGTACAAGACCGGACACGATGCAGGCTTGAAGGAACCAGACATCAAGCCCGATCGCCAGGACCTGTGGGAGTTCCGGCTGGTGAACGCGGAGGCCCGCATTGCGGCGCGGCGCGGCGATGCAGCCGGGGCGCAGAAGCACGTCGAAGCGGCGAAAGCAATCCTCGACAAGGGCAGGATTCCTCAGCAGGCGCAATTCCTGCCGTCGCTGAAAGGCTACGTCGCGTTCTACGCGAAAGACTACAAGTCGGCGCTGGCAGCTTATATGGAAGCGAACCAGAACGACCCGTTCATCCAGTGCATGATCGGAGAGAGCTACGAAAAGCTGGGGCAGAAAGACAAGGCATCGGAATACTACAACAAAGCTTTCCTGTCGGCGTCGCACAATCCGCCCGCTGCATTCGCGGTTCCGTTTGCCAGGAAGAAGCTGGCTGGGCATTAGCGCTGCATCTCTTCTGCGCTGCGCTCGCGCCGCTTTCGGATTCAATCTCTGTTACCCTACGTTGCGGCCCCAAATCCGCAAATCATCTTTCGATAAGGAACCGCCGCCTATGCTTAACTTCAAGTACGTCTTGTCGCTGGTTCTCCTGGCAACGTCAGCCTTTGCCCAGAAAACTCCCATCCAAATCACTGCCGACCTTACCGAAGCGCCGCGCAAGCTGTTTCACGCCGAAATCGAAATCCCTGTAACGGCAGGGCCCCTGGCGCTGACCACGCCGCAGTGGATTCCCGGGCATCACGGCCCGGGCGGCCCCGTGGCCGACATCACCGGCGTCGTCTTTACGGCGGATGGAAAAACGCTGCCCTGGCGGCGCGACGACGTTGATCTTTACCAGTTCCATCTCACCGTCCCCGCTGGCGTCAGCTCACTTCACGCGCACCTGGACTGCATTTCGACCAACGTCACCAACAACCTGGCCGTGCTCGAATGGGAGAAGCTTTTACTTTACCCGGCCAGCATCCCGGTCCGCGAGATTGCGGTGCAAGCGTCGGTGAATGTGCCGGCGGGCTGGGGGATTGGCACGTCGCTGACGCCGATCTCCGCCTACGATCCGCAACACCCGGCGGGCGGCATGGTGCACTATGCCGCGACCACGGTTGAGATGCTTGAGGACTCGCCGATCATGACCGGCGCGTACTTCCACGAATATGCGCTCGCCCCTGACGTCACTCCGAAGCACTACATCGACGTAATCGGCGATGCCCCGGAAGACGTGCAGATTCGCCCGACCGTGCTCGAGCACTGGAACCGGCTGATCCATGAGGCCCTTGCCATGTACGGCGCTCCGCACTACCGGAGCTATCACTTCCTTCTGGCGCTTCGAGGCACGTCTGGAGGCGGAGGCCTCGAACACCACGAATCCTCTGACAACAGCCTGTCGGAGCGTGCGCTGACCACCGATGACAACGAGATGGCCTCCCACGATCTCTTGCCGCACGAGTTCACGCACTCCTGGAATGGAAAGTATCGCCGGCCTGCCGGCCTGGCTACGCCGGATTACGCGACGCCGATGAAGGGCGAGTTGCTGTGGGTTTACGAAGGGCTGACCACTTACTTGGGGGGCGTGCTGGGCGCGCGTTCCGGGGCCATCCCTGCGGATCGCTATCGCGAGGCCCTTGCGCTGGATGCCGCGACCATGGACTCGACCTCTGGCCGGGAGTGGCGCAGCACCGGAGACACCGCCATCGCGGCTTCAGCTCTGCGGGGTGAACCGGCGTGGGCCAACTGGCGCCGCAGCCTGGACTATTACCCGGAAGGCAACCTGCTCTGGCTCGATGTGGACACTACGATCCGCAAGCTCACCGATAACAAGAAGAACCTCCGCGACTTCATGGCCGTTTACCTCGACAAGGGCGGCAGCACCACTCCGACGGTTGTTCCCTACGACTTCAACGAAATTGTGGCCGACCTGAACGCGGTGGTGAAGAACGACTGGGCTGGTTTCTTGAACGACCGGGTCAACAACGTCAACCCGCATGTCGACTTGGAGGGTATTGAGCAGGGCGGCTACAAGCTGGTTTACACGGAGAAGCCCAGCGATTACCAGAAAGCGAGCTTTGCTCTGCGCAACGCCTCAAGAGACATGTGGTTCTCACTCGGCATCGCGCTCGACGCCGATGGCACCATCACCGACGTGCGCGTGGGGGGCCCTGCCGACAAGGCCAAGTTCATTCCGGGCGAGAAGATCATGGCTGTCAACGGAAGAGTTTATTCGAAGGACGCGTTGCACGCGGCAGTTAAACAGGGCAAGACCGCATCCACGCCCCTGCACTTCATCCTGCAGAACGATACGCTGGTTACCCTGGTTGACATGGACTACCACGATGGTGAGCGCTATCCAACTCTCGTGCGCAACGAGGGAACCCCGGCATACCTTGACGACATTGCCAAGCCCCTCGCGCCGCCCCCGGCGTCGGGCGCTAAGTGAGGAAATAACGCGGTGATCGCTCTGGCATGATTCGCCCGGCGCGCTATTGATATAGTTATGAATGACGGGTCACGGGCGCGTAGCTCAAACGGATAGAGCACCGGATTTCTAATCCGGTGGTTGCAGGTTCGATTCCTGCCGCGCCTACCAGTGAAACAGTGGTTAGTGGCCAGGTGATCAGTGGCCAGTCAAACCAGCGCGCGCCACCATCCCCTTGGATTTTCTGGCTACTGCTCACAGGCGGCGCAGGGTCAGGGTTTCGCCGTCTGCCGCGGGGCGAGTTGCAACCTCAAACTCGGCACTGCTGCCGTGGAAGTTGAGCAATCTTACTTTGCCGCATTGCATGTGGCGCCGTTCGGCCACGTCGAGACTTGCCAGCTTCTTCATCTTGGCGAGAACGCCCGCGACTAAAGGTGCCGGGAGTCTATGCTGGCGGAGCGTTCCCGCACCACCCCGGCAGATCACGATCGCGTCGCCATCGCCCGGTGTGAGCACGACTTCGAGCACTTGCGGATCGTGCAGTTCATCCAAGAGGGCGATCACCCATTCGGCGATGGAACTGGGGGGCGTGTCCTGATCAATGTCTTCCATTTTAGATAAGAGCACTTTCTGGCCACTGGCCACTGATCACTGGCCACCGATCTTCCGATGTTCGCACGTGGCCGTGTTCAGGCAGTCATCAGCCAGGATCAGGCGCTCGACAGGCTTGCCGCCGATGATGTGAGATTCGATGATCTCGTCGACGTCGGCCTCGGTGACGTGGCCGTACCAGACGGCCTCGGGATAGACGACGAGATTCGGGCCGTGCTCGCATTGATCGAGACAGCCGGACTGGTTGGCGCGCACTTTGCCTTTGAGGCCGCGTTCCGCCAGCTTCTGTTTGAAGAGTTTTTGCAGTCTTGCCTGGGCGCTGGGATCGCAGCATGGCCGCGGACTTCCCGGAGGGCGCTGGTTGCCGCATACGAAAATGTGTTTTTCGAACTTGGGCATGAAACTACATCTTAACTTAGAAGCTCGCGCAGTCATGCCTGGTCGCGCGTTGCCATTCCCGACACGGGCGCGATAAGATGATTTGTACACGTCTTCTCCGCTTCCATCCCAGTCAGCCTTAACGCATTGCCGCGGGGCAAGAGTGTGCGACCCCCGGGTGCTCATACGTATGCGCGGCGCAGTTCGTGGCGCTTGCGAACCCGTGTCAGGAGATGGCATTGAAACGAGGCAAGACCGCGGTAATCGTCGGCGCCCAGTGGGGCGACGAGGGCAAAGGGAAGATTGTCGACGTTCTGTCGGAGAACTTTTCCGTCGTTGCGCGTTATGCCGGCGGGCATAATGCCGGCCACACCGTCATCATCAACGGCAAGAAGTTCGTGCTGCAACTGGTACCCTGCGGAGTGTTGCGCGCGGCGTGCCGCAGCGTCATCGGCAACGGCGTGGTGCTGGATCCCATGGCTTTTCTGAAGGAAGTGGGAGCGCTGTGCGACGCAGGTGTGCGGGTCGACGGAAATCTCTTTGTCTCGAACCGCGCCCAGGTGATTCTGCCCTACCATCGCATGATCGAGTTGGCGGCGGAGAATGCCCCCGGGCGCGTGAAGATTGGCACCACCTCGCGGGGAATCGGTCCGGCTTACGAAGACAAGATGGGCCGCCGCGGTCTGCGGATCGCGGATCTGCTCGATCTGCCGCTGCTGAAGAAACATATCGAAAATGCAGTGCGCGAGAAGAACATGATCGCGCACGCGCTGTT
Source organism: uncultured Acidobacteriaceae bacterium (assembly GCA_963842095.1). Taxonomy (GTDB): domain Bacteria; phylum Acidobacteriota; class Terriglobia; order Terriglobales; family Acidobacteriaceae; genus Sulfotelmatobacter. The sequence continues at coordinate 224,832 of CAWJEY010000013.1, read as the reverse complement.
CAATTCCGAACCGCTTGACGCCGATAGGATGTATTCGGAATACGCCGCAGCCGCCGAGAAAATTGCACCGTTTGTATGTGACACAGCAGTGTTGCTGAACCAGGCTCTGGCTGGCGGCGAGGCTATTTTGTTCGAAGGCGCCCAGGGTACCATGCTCGACATCGATCACGGGACTTATCCCTTTGTAACTTCATCGAGCGCGACCTCGGGCGGTGCGGCGACCGGCACGGGTGTCGCTCCTAATGCTATCGACTCGGTGATCGGACTTACCAAAGCTTATTGCACGCGGGTGGGGGAAGGTCCGTTTCCCAGCGAAGAAAAGGGCGAACTCGGCCAGCAGTTACGCCAGCGCGGCAACGAGTTCGGCGCAGTCACCGGGCGTCCGCGGCGCACGGGCTGGCTCGACTTGCCTCTGCTGCGCTACGCTGGAATGATTAACGGAATTTCCTGGCTGGTGGTGACCAAGCTGGATGTGCTCGACGAACTGGCGGAGATTCCGGTCTGCGTGGGCTACGTGGTTGACGGAAAGAAGACCATGGAAATTCCCGCGCAAGCCAGCGGCTACGACAAGCTGGAGTGCATTTATCACAAAATGCCGGGCTGGCAGAGTTCCACGCAAGGTATCACCAAGTTCGACCAGCTGCCCAAGGCGGCTCGCGAGTACCTGGCGTTCCTTGAGAAAGAGGCAGGTGCGAAGATCGGCATGATCTCGACCGGCCCGGACCGGGATCAGATCATTTTCATGGACGAATTCGCGAAAGAAATGAAGACAGCCGCATCCCGGAAAGTCTAGTCTTGACTTCCGATTGCTCATTCCCTAAGACTACTTACTAACTCACGTAAGGAGCGCACGATGGTGGTTTTGGCGGTGACGTGGATGGCGAAAGCGGGGCACGATGCCGATGTCCCCCCAATTTTTACGAAGCTGACCGAAGAATCCCGCAAGGAGCCGGGCTGCCTTATGTTCCAAGTACACCGGCATAAGACCGAGCCGAGGCGCTTTTTCATCTACGAGCAGTACCAGGATGATGCCGCGCTTGAGGCCCACCGTTCGACCGCGCACTTCCTGCAGTACGCCCGCAAGGAGTTGCCCAAAGTCGCGGACCGTATAGAAGGCAATCTGTTCGAACCGCTGGGATAGGTTGTGTGGCGCGGGCGCTCTCGCCCGCGTCTTACCAAGAACAGATCACTTAACCTTATCGATCATCAGCTCGCCACCCGATGCGTAGCTTTCCTTCGACACTTCATGGAAGGCGATCATGATGCCTTCGCGCCGCGCCCCGGCTTCTTCAACCAGCGCGTCGGTGACACGTTTCGCGATCTTGCGCTTCTGCTCGGCAGTGCGGCCTTGCAGCATTGTGATTTGAACTAGAGGCATAGAGACAGTTCTCAGTTCCCAGTTCCCAGTTAAGGCATTCAGTTCCCATGGGTTTTTCCTGGGAACTGAGAACCGAGAACTGTTATTTCGCCAGTTCGTAACCCGCAAAAAAGAAACTCAACTCAAAGCGCGCCGTATCTTCGGCATCGGAGCCGTGAATCGCGTTGTGCTCGATGCTGGACGCCCACTTCTTGCGGATGGTGCCGTCCTCGGCGTTCGCCGGATTGGTGGCGCCCATGAGGGTACGCAGGTCGGCGATGGCATTTTCTTTTTCCAGCGCCAGAGCGACAATCGGTCCGCTCGACATGAAATCGGTGAGCGAGTTATAGAATGGACGGCTCGCGTGTACGGCGTAAAACTGCTCCGCCTGATACTTGGAGATTTCCAGCATCTTCATGGCGAGAATGTGGAACCCATTCTTCTCGAATTGTTCGATGATGTCGCCAACCGCGTTCTTGGCGACGGCGTCAGGCTTTACGATGGTAAGAGTGCGTTGCAGAGTTTTCATAGTGGTCGTTGATCGTTAGTCCTTAGTCGTTAGCGTAAGGCTTTTCCCGGTACTTGGTACTAGGTACTCGGTACTAGACTTTCACTCCCAGCGCCGCCACAAGCGTTTCGCCGATCGCCGCTGGAGATTTCGCCACGCGGATGCCGGCCGCTTCCATGGCCTTGATCTTCTCCGCCGCCGTTCCCTTGCCGCCGGAGATGATCGCTCCGGCATGGCCCATGCGGCGTCCCGGAGGCGCAGTCTGACCGGCGATGAAGCCGACCACCGGCTTTTTCATGTGGGTCTTCACAAATTCCGCCGCAGTTTCTTCGGCGTCGCCGCCGATTTCGCCAATCATGATCACGGCTTCGGTTTCAGGATCGCGATTGAACAGATCGAGCGCATCCAGGAAGTTGGTTCCAATAATCGGATCGCCGCCAATGCCAATCGCGGTGGACTGTCCAATGCCGCGCTGCGTAAGCTGGTGCACGGCCTCGTAAGTCAGTGTGCCGGAGCGCGAAACGATGCCGATCGATCCTTCTTTGTGTATAGACCCCGGCATAATTCCGATCTTGCACTTGCCCGGCGAAATGATGCCGGGGCAGTTTGGTCCGATCAGCCGCGAGCGCCGGTTCTGCAGGAACTCCCAAGCCTTGACCATGTCGAGCGTGGGAATGCCCTCGGTGATGCAGACGATGAGGTCGAGTTCGGCGTCGGCGGCTTCCATGATGGCATCGGCGGCGAATGGCGGGGGAACAAAAATTACAGTGGTGTCGGCGCCGGTTTTCTCGACGGCCTCGTGCACGGTGTTGAAAATCGGCCAACCTTCGTGCATGGTGCCGCCCTTGCCCGGCGTGACTCCGCCGACGACCTGCGTTCCGTAAGCGGCGCACGCTTTGGCATGGAAGGTGCCTTCGCGTCCAGTCAAGCCCTGCACGATCAAGCGCGTGTTTTTGTTAACCAGGATTGCCATAAGTATGATTCCTCGCTGCGTCCACAGCCACTGCGTTCCGCGCTAACTGCGCGCCGCAGCCACCACTTTGTCGGCAGCGTCTTTCATAGCGTCACAGACGACAAAGTTGAACCCGGATTCCATCAGAATCTTCTTGCCTTCGTCCACGTTGGTACCTTCGAGCCGCAGCACCACGGGAAGCTTAATGTTGGTTTTCTTCGCGGCCTCCACCACGCCGGTGGCCAGCGTATCCACGCGCAGAATACCGCCAAAAATGTTGATGAGCACCGCTTTCACACTCTTGTCGCTGAGCAGGATTTCGAAGGCGTGCGCGACCTGCTCGGCACTGGCGCCGCCGCCTACGTCGAGAAAGTTCGCGGGCATGCCGCCGGCATATTTGATGATATCCATGGTGGCCATGGCGAGGCCGGCGCCGTTCACCATGCAGCCTACGCTGCCATCGAGTTTGATGTAGTTCAGGCTGTACTTCGAAGCCTCCACCTCGAGCGGATCTTCCTCTGTGATGTCGCGCAATTCGCGGATATCGGGATGCCGGAAGAGCGCGTTGTCGTCGAAAGTGAGCTTGGCATCGAGCGCGAACAGCCGGCCATCGGTGGTGGTGATGAAAGGGTTGATTTCGACGAGCGATGCATCGGTGTCGAGAAACGCTTTGTAAAGATTCGAGAGAAACTGCACCGCGGGATTGATCTGCTTGGCGTTCAGCCCGAGCTTGAACGCCATCTTGCGAGCCTGAAACGCCTCCAGGCCCATGCCAGGATCGATGTGTTGCTTGAGAATGGCATCGGGATTTTCCGCGGCCACCTGCTCGATTTCCATTCCGCCCGCGGCCGAAGCCATGAACACCGGCTTGCCTTCGGCGCGATCCACCAGAATTCCGAGATACAATTCTTTTTCGATGGGCAGAGTTTCTTCGATCAGCAACCGCCGCACGATCCGGCCTTCGGGTCCCGTCTGATGCGTGACCAACCTCATGCCCAGCATCTTGCCGGCGAGTTCGCCTGCTTCATTGACAGACTTTGCGATCTTGACGCCGCCGCCCTTGCCGCGCCCGCCCGCATGAATCTGGGCCTTGACCACAACTCCGGTGGCTCCGGAACTGAATAGCTCTCTGGCGGCAGCTTCGGCTTCTTCCGGAGAGGTCGCCATGGTCCCGCGCGGCACGGTCACACCATACTTCTTAAGAATTCCTTTTCCCTGGTACTCGTGGATTTTCATAATGACGCTCTTTGCTCGTTAGCTAAGAATCGGAAGGAACCTGCTTGCGGCTTTCGATTGAGGGCAGCAAACCTTCAATTTTATAGAAGGGGAGCGGATTAGGGCAAACGGACAGCGAGACCATCAATTGAAATCGATCTTCACGCCGGTGCAGCATGAAACCGCAAAGATGCTACGCTAGTGCGCAGCCATGATCCTCGACGCCCTCCATCGCATCTCCAATCACGGTCAATCCCTGGCGCGTGCGGAAGCGCGTGACGTGATGGCGGAAGTGCTCTCCGGAAACTGCACCGATGCGCAGATCGCGGCGCTACTCGTGGCTTTGCGCATGAAGGGCGAGACGGTCGAAGAGATTGTCGGTTTCGCCGAAGCCATCCGTGCCGCCGCAACGCCTTTGCCCATTTCGGTTGCCGGAAATGCCTCCAAAGGCGCTCTCGACTTGAGCGGCACCGGTCGCGACGCCTTAGTCGACACCAGCGGCACCGGCGGCGATGCCAGCGGGCACCTTCAACATTTCTACGGCCACGGCATTCGTGACGGCGGGAGCTGGCGTGCGCGTAGCCAAGCACGGCAACCGCAGCATCAGTTCAAAATGCGGCTCGGCGGACGTGATGGAGGCGCTGGGCGTGAACATCCAGTTGTCTCCAGAACACGCGGCGCAGTGCCTGCGCGATGTCGGAATGTGTTTTCTGTACGCGCCCGATCTGCACTCCTCCATGAAGCAGGTGCAGAAGGTGCGGCGGGAACTGCGCATGCGCACCATGTTCAACCTGCTCGGCCCACTCACCAATCCGGCGCACGCTTCGGGACAAGTTGTGGGTGTGTACGCGCTCGATATGGTCGAAAAGCTCGCCGAAACGCTCAGCATGCTGGGACTGCATCGCGCGCTCGTCGTGCACGGTCTCGATGGGCTCGACGAGATCACCATTACCGGACCGACGCGCGTGGCCGAGGCTCGCGACGGAACAGTACGAACGTATGAAGTTGATCCGGAAGAGTTCGGCTTCAAGCGGGCTACGCTCGCCGACATTTCCGGTGGGGACGCGGCCGAAAATGCCGCCATTGTTCGCGAGGTGTTAAGTGGAGAGAAATCTCCACGCCGCGATGTAGTTCTGCTGAACTCCGCGGCCGCTCTGGTAGCGGCGGGACGCGCCGATCACCTGGCCCAGGCAATCCCTCTAGCCGCGCAATCGATCGATTCCGGAGCTGCGATCGGAAAGCTGGATGCGCTGGCCAGCTTTACCACCTCGCACCGCTGACCGCAAGAAATGCACCGCCCTCTCTCGTGCTTACTTTACCTCGACTTTCTCCAGATACCGGGCTACGTTCACGTTCCAGCCGAGTTCCTTCTTCATCAGATCGCGCAACCGGCCGGAAGCGTCGGGCTCGCCGTGAACAAGATAGGTGATTTCCGGCTGGTTGTGGAAGGTGTGTAGCCACTCCAGCAGTTCGGGCGGATCAGCGTGGTCGCTGAACTGCTCCAGCGCCGCCACCTGCGCACGGATGGGAACCAGTTCGCCAAAGATCTTCACCTCCGGAGATTTGTTCTTGATGGTGAATCCACGCGTACCCGGCGCTTGAAAGCCGATGAACAAAATCAGATTCTTCGGGTCCGGCAACCGCTGCGCCAGATGATGCAGGATGCGGCCTCCGGTGACCATGCCGCTGGAAGAGATGATGACCGACGGCATCACGACTGCGTTGATCTTTTTCGACTCTTCCGAGGTGGAGGCGAACGTGAACCCCGGCCAATCGATCGGCGAACCGTATTTCTGGATCATGCTGCGCGTGTCGTCGCTGTATTCCTCGTCGTGCTTCAGGAAGACCTCTACTGCCTTGATGGCCATGGGGCTGTCGCCGAACACCGGAATTCGCGGAATCTGATCTGACTCCATCAAATGTTTGAGGATAAAGATGAATTTCTGCGTGCGCTCGATCGCGAAGGCGGGCACGACCACGCTGCCGCCGCGTCCTACTGCCGCCGTGATCAACTCAGCCAGTTCCGGCAGAGGATCGTCCTTGGGATGAAGCCGGTTGCCGTACGTCGATTCCATTACCACGATGTCGGCAGTCTCGCCCTCCGTGGGCCCGGAGTGCACCACCTTGCCCGGAGCAACGCGGTGATCTTGCACGCGGCCGATATCACCGGTAAACAGCAGCCGTCGCGTGCGTTCTCCGGTGGTCAGCGAGACTTCGGCCATGCACGACCCGAGAATGTGAGCCGCACGCGCGAAACGAAAAGAGAGTTCGGAGGAGAGCGAAACCGTTTCACCCACGTGTGCCGCCTTGAATAACTGCAACGAGCGTAGCGCTTCCTTAGAGGTGTAGAGCGGGAGGGCGGGGTCGTGCTTCGACTTTTTTTTCTTGTTATAGTAAGCGGCATCTTCTTCCTGCAGGTGGCCCGAGTCGGGAAGAATGATGCCGCATAAATCAATGGTCGGCGGCGTCGCGTAAATCGGCCCCTGGAAGCCTTCTTCCACCAGGCGCGGAATCCAGCCGCAGTGGTCGAGATGGGCGTGGGTGAGAATGACGGCATCGATTTCTTTGGCTGGGACCGGCGTATCGCGCCAGTTGCGCTCGCGCCAGTCTTTCTGTCCCTGGAACAGGCCGCAATCGACCAAAACTTGAAGGCCGTCTTTGCCGGATGAACTTTTCGAAGTATTAATCAGGTGCTTTGAACCGGTGACGGTGCCGGCTGCGCCTAAAAACTGGATGTAGGCCAAGAATCCTCCCGGAACTAACAATCAACCAACCACGGAGCCAGCCTTAGACGTTGCTGAGAGCAAGCAGAGACACAGCTCAACTGATGTCATTGCCAACTACTTCGGACCGTCGGTCACCTCGATCTTGAACGTGTTATTCGTCATGTCGCTCTCCGGCACGCTGCCGTCGTTGACCACGATTTCCTCCGGCGGCTTCGAAATCTCAACGCGAATCACGCCATTGCTCTTGCCGCGCACCACCAGCCGTTTGATGACTTCTCCGCCGGCAAATTTCACCGTAAGCGGAACTTCGGCTCCCGCCGCGCCCAGGTTGTTCACTGTGATCGTGACCATATAACCCTCGGGCAAAGTCTTGCGCGTGAATGCCGACTCCACTTTGAAGTCAGGCAGCCCGCGGTCGCGGTAAACCCAGTCGTCGAAGAACCACTCCAGATCGCGCTGCGTGGCTTTCTCGATCAAGCGTTGCATGTAGGACGGCTCCTTGTCCTCGTCCGGATGGTACGACGCCAGAGCTTTTTTCAACGCTTGATCGCCGACCATGTCGCGCAGCATCCACCACACGCACATCGCTTTGCTGCGGTAAAGTTCCTCGTCATACGTGTTGATCAACGACTGGCGCACTTCGTCTTCGGATCGGGGAGCGGTTCTCTGATTCCCCCCCTCGCTCTCAGCCGCACTGAGTGCGGAACGGTGCAATCCCATGTAATCGAGCGCAGCCCGGCGTCCACTTTGATTTTCCAGATAGAGTGCCTGTGCGAAGTGAGCGAGGCCCTCGTTGATCCATGGCCGCGGCGAGGAAAAGGCGGCGTGAGTTAACTGGTGGGCGGCCGCCAAGCCCGCAAGCTTGGAGTCCTGGCTGGCAAGGGCGGTGAGCAAGAATGCGCCGCTTTCAACCGGAGGACCGTTTGGATCGGCGAGATCGGTTGTCTCGGCTTTTTTTCGCAGCGCCCCAAACCAGTCGATAACAATAGGAACTGCGTGCTCGGCCGCATCCGCATAAGCCCCCGCCGCCGTATCGTGGCCGTGAAAATACCGAACGGTGATGTCCGGCCGTTCCAGAACCGCATAGCTGCCAATCAACAACATCGGGACAATCGGTCCCAGCGGCATGGGGTCGCAATCGGCGACCACAACATGCGCCAGATCCATCTGTTCGTACATCGTGACCACGCACATGGCGCCGCTGACGAGAATCTGGGGTGGTTCCCCTGCGCCACTTTCCTCGATGCGGAAGTGCATCTTCGAGGCTGACTCACGCGCCTTCAGTCTGCCCACAACTTCGAACAAACTATTTTGTTCGACGAGGTCAACTGCCTCGGTGGCGATCGGATACCACGCCACGTTGCCCGCGCCCCGGACGGCTGTAAATTTCGCACTGATCTGGTCCCAGTCAGTGCTGTTGGCGATGGCTTCTGGCGCGCCGATCCGCTTCAGTCGCGTTGCGTCGAGAATAATGACGCCTTCGTAGGCGACCTCGAGATCAATAGTGCCCTTGAATGGGACTGCTTCCGGCAAGGCGACGATGGCCTCAGAAAGCGCTCCGGTGTGATCGATGTCGGAGTTGTAAGGCTGCGAGACGAACTGCAACTGTTTGCCGGCGGACTTGATGGAAAGCCAGTTTAGCGAGGATGAAATCTGCAGGACGGCGATCTTCTGCGGCGTTGGAGAGTCATTCCGCAGAGTGAGCTTGCCGCGGACCCCCAACCGCTGCTGCTCAGGTTCCACGCGGACATTCAGGTCGTAGCTGGTGAAGGTAAAAGCTTCGCGGTTGAGAGAAAGCGCATCCACCACAGAGGCACAGAGAACACAGAGGAAGCAAAAACTCAGGTTGCGCCACTTCATTTCGCACCTGCGAGCGCCTCTTTATCTTTATCTTTATCCTTATCCTTATCCTTCCCGCGTCTCTGCCGCACAATTTCGTACATCACCACCGCTCCGGCGACCGACACGTTGAGTGACGGCACTTTGCCCAGCATCGGAATCGAAACCAGGAAATCGCATTTCTTTTTTACCAAATCATGCAGGCCTTTGCCTTCGGCGCCCAGAATCAGCGCGCAATCCATGTTGTAGTCCAGAGAGTCGTAGGTTTGCGGGCCGCGCTCGTCGAGGCCGACAGTCCAGATATTGCGACTCTTCAGCTCTTCGACGGTGCGGGCGATGTTGGTGACTTTTGCGATGGGCAGGTATTCGCTGGCTCCGGCCGAAGTTTTCGTTACGGTACCGGTGACTGGAGCAGCACGGCGTTCTGGAATGACCACCCCGTCTGCTCCAGCGGCGTCGGCAGTGCGCATCAGCGCGCCCAGATTATGTGGGTCTTCCACGCCGTCGAGAACGATGACGAACGAATACTGCCCACGCTTGGCGCCAACCACGTCGTCGAGATCGCTGTATTGCTTGGCCGACGTTACGGCTACCACACCCTGATGAGCGGCCCTGCCGGCCATCTGGTCGAGTTCGGTGCGCGTGAGAAATTTCACCGGCACGCCCAGCTTGCGGCAGTCTTCGATCATGCGCTGCAGGCGGATGTCGTGCCGCTCCTTCGCCATGCCGACCCACTGAAAAGCGCGTCCGCGGGCCTTGAGCGCCTCGGTGACCGCGTTGATGCCGTAGATATAGTTCATAGGAACAGTTGCCAGTTGCCGGTTGTCAGTTGCCAGTCTTGGAGTTCCCGCATGTTTCAAGTGTACCGAAAGCTGAGGAGGGTTGCGGGTTCAGTGGAGGGTTTGCAGGAAGCGGATGATGTCCTGTGGCTCTGGACGCTCCGTGTAATCCTCGTCCGCGGAGGCGTAGAGCACGGTTCCATCGCGGTCGATGATGTAAGTTGCCGGAATCGGAAGCTCCCAACTCCCATCACCGTTTATAAACGGCAGGTTGACGAACGCGCGTTGATAGAGGGCTTTCTGTTCATCGGGGACTTTGTAGGTGAGCCCGAACTGCCCCGCAACCTTATTGCCGGCGTCGGAGAGCAGCGGGAAGCGCAGCTTGTGCTGGTCGCGCATGAAGAACGACTGTTGCACAGTTTGCGGAGAAACAGCCGCGAGTGTTGCGCCAGTTCGCTCGATCTCCGGCAGGACGAGGTTCATCGCCTCCATCTGACCCACACAGAACGGGCACCAGCGCCCGCGGATGAAGCAGAGCACGAGGCGTCCCTTTGCGAGCAAGTCGGAGGAGGAAATGGTCCTGCCGTCGTGATCTTGGAGTTGGAGTTCAAGGATCTTCGCGCCGACGGACAGGACATTCGCGGCTAAATGCCGTTGTTTCAATTCGGCGACGGCGCGCGCGTGAATCCTCTGAGTCTCCGCCGGAACGTAGTTCGCGATCAGTTCCTTGCGCTCGGCGAGGATTTCGCGCAGAGGGCGAATGTCAGTTTCTGGGCTGGATTCTTCGAGAGAGCGCCATTTCATAAAGGCAGTGGCCAGTGGTCAGTGATCAGTGATCAGAACAAGACGACTAGCTGCTGGCCACTGATCACTGGCCACTGACGACTGATTTTACATTCCCGGCAATTTCATCCCCGCCATCCGTCTCGCGAAGCTGGGTTTCCCCATCTGCTTGAACATCTTTTTCATCTGCGCGTACTGGCGGAGCAGGTTATTTACTTCCTGCACCGTGGTGCCGGAGCCGCGGGAGATGCGTTTGCGGCGGCTGCCGTTGATTACTTCGTGATGATTGCGTTCGTGGATGGTCATCGAGTTGATGATGGCCTCGACGCGGTTGATCTGCTTTTCGTCCACGTTGTCGGCGGCTTTTTGCAGGCCGGAGAATGGGCCGATGCTCGGCATCATGCCGATCAGGCTTTTGATCGAGCCCATCTTCTTCACTTGGCGCAACTGGTCGCGAAAATCTTCCAGCGAGAAACCGTCGCCGCTGAGGGCCTTGCTGGCCATCTCTTGCGCCTTCTTCTTGTCGATCTGCGATTCGGCGCGCTCGATCAGGGAGAGGATGTCGCCCATACCGAGAATGCGCGAGACGATGCGGTCGGGATGAAACGGCTCCAGCGCATCGTACTTCTCACCCACGCCGATGAACTTGATGGGCTGGCCCGTTACCTGGCGGATGGAAAGCGCCGCGCCGCCGCGGGCGTCGCCATCCATCTTGGTGAGGATGACGCCGGTGAGCGAGAGCTTCTTGTGGAACTCGTCGGCGGAGCGCACGGCGTCTTGTCCGGTCATCGCGTCGGCGACGAACAGAATCTCCGAGGGATTCAGCAGCTTCTTCAGCGACTGCATCTCGTTCATCAGTTCGTCGTCGATGTGCAGACGGCCGGCAGTGTCGACGATCAGCACGTCGCAGCCGGAAACGATGGCCTCGCGGCGGGCTTCTTTCACCAGGCGCTCGACCGCTTGCGTGAGCTGTGCCGGAGTTGTAGCCTCGCCTACTTCGCCTTCGTAAATCTGCGCCTTCACGGCCTGCGCCACGACTTTCAACTGCTCGCGCGCCGCGGGGCGGTACACGTCCACCGAAACCAGCAGCGGACGATGCCCGCCAACCTTGAACCAGTTCGCCAGCTTGCCCGAAGTGGTGGTCTTGCCGGAGCCTTGCAGTCCGGCCATAAGCACGACCGTGGGCGGCTGCGATGAGAACTTCATGCGCGCCGTATCTTTGCCGAGAGTCTCGACCAGTTCGTCGCGCACGATCTTGATGACCTGCTCGCCGGGAGAGAGCGCAGTCAGCACCTCCTGGCCCACGGCCTTGGCCTGGATGCGGTCAATCAGCTCTTTGACCACTTTGAAGTTGACGTCGGCTTCGAGCAGCGCGAGGCGAATTTCGCGCAGGGCCTCGCCAATGTTCTCTTCGCTAAGCCGGGCCTGGCCGCGGAGAGACTTGAACGCGCGCTGCAGTTTTTCCTGAAGATTCTCGAACATAGGTCCAGTTGAAAGTTTACCAGCTTCCCTGGCTCAACAGGCGGAGTAGAATGAGCAGCTTTGGAGAAGAAATGGTTGATCTCGACACAAAGTACAGCAAATTTTGGAAATGGTTCGTGGCGCACGAACACGAGGTTTTTCACTTCGAGAGGAAGCAGGAGAAGGTATTTGACAAATTGTCTTCTCGGCTTGGTCGGGTTCACCCTGGTCTAGTATTCGAGTTTTCCAGCGCCGTCGAAGGTCGAAGAGAGCTTACGATTAGCGCCGGAGGGATTAGTGACACCTTTCCCGAAGTTACGACATTGGTTCGAGCGGCTCCCGACCTTCCTCGTTGGAAAATTATTGCCTTCAGGCAAAGGCAGGATATTCCCGAAATCCAATGTGGATACAAATCGATAAAGCGCGATGCAGTGTTCTTCGACTATATCCCGGCCGGAGATAAGATCGATCTGTTGCTTTTCATCCCGGGCCTCGCCGACAGTTCGCCGGAAGGCGTCGTCGGCCTCAAGACCATCGGTTACCTGCTCCTTGATGCGGCGGTCGGTGAGTACGACGTTGAAACGAAAATTGGTGGAATCGAGATGCTAGACGCTTCGGTTTTTCCTGAAAGACGAAGAATACCTTTGCGCGAGCTGCCCTCAGTCGTCGACAAGTTGCCGACGACTGTTCAGTGACTTATTACCCAACCTTCGGCCTTACCATCTCAAATCTCTGCGTCGTCCGCGTGTATTGCAGGCCGCCCATGCGTCCGATCAGATCGAGCGAATTCCGGTCCAACTTGCCGTCTTTGAGATTCGCGTCGTTGATGTGGATTGACACAATCTGGCCGATCACCAGGCTGCCGCTGGTGGGTTCGGTCGAGAAGTCGAGAATCTGATGTAGCTTGCACTCGAAGCTAACCGGGGATTCGGCGACTCTTGGTGGCTTCACGGTGTTCGATAGCTCCGGCGTAAGCTTCGCCAACTCGAATTCGTTCACCGAGGCGTCGTACTCGCCGCTGGTGAGATTCATGGCCTCGCGAAGATCGTAGGTGACGATGTTGACCACGAATTCTCCGGTCTCACGAATATTTCGCAGCGTATCTTTGGCTTCGCCGTGGCTGACTTCATGCTGCTTGGGCTGGCGCAGTCCGGGCGCGAACGCTAGCAGCGGAGGATCGACGCAAACGGCATTAAAGAAAGAAAACGGCGCGAGGTTGGGCCGGCCCGCTGCACTCATTGTAGAGACCCACGCTATCGGGCGCGGCGCCACGGAATTTAACACCAGGCTGTAAAGATCCCTGTGGGGAAGTTCTGACGGGCGGACGATCATGCCGTCGAGTATATCTTTTGCTGGGCGTCACTTCCCCTCGGCGAACACTTCCTTCGCCGCCACCACCGTATTGCAGTGAATGGTCACCGTGTCTTCCACGTTCTGCGCGTAGCCGCCGGCGAAGGTCACCATCACGGGAATGTTGCGGGCGTGGGCCACGCGGAAGACGAGTTCGTCGCGTTCCTTTAATCCCTGAATCGTGAGAGAAAGTCCGCCCAGTTGGTCTTCGCGGTAGGGGTCGGCGCCGGCGAGATAGCACAGCAAGTCAGGCTCGAACTGCCGCAGCCCGGAGCTGAGCGCATTGTCGAGCCAGGCGAGGTAATCATCATCTTCGACGCCGTCGGGCAGGTTCACATCGATGGACGAGTGTGGCTTCCACAGCGGATAGTTGTTGTGCTGGTGCAGCGAAATGGTGAAGACATCCCTGGCGTGCGCCCCGCGCATCCTGCCCCGAAGAGCTGAACTCGGGGGAGACGAACTCAGCGTCGCAGGCCCCGCCGAAGGCAAAGGCTCACTTGCGGTTGGCGTCCCCGCAAAAATCACAGCCGTGCCGTTGCCCTGGTGTACGTCGCAGTCCACCGTCATCGCGGTGCGAATCTTGTCGTCGCGCTGCAGCCGGCGGATGGCAACGGCGACGTCGTGAATCATGCAGAAGCCCTCGCCGTGATCGGGGAAGGCGTGATGAAAGCCGCCGCCAATGCTGATGCCCACGCCGTCAGCCAAAGCCTGCCGCGCGGCCAGGATCGATCCACCGGCCGCCAGCCAGAACGCATCAACCAAGTCGCGCGAGTAGGGGATCTCCATTTCCATCTCTTCGCGTGGGCTGAGCGTGCCGGTCTTCAGCTTGTGCACATACTCGGGTTTGTGGACCAGCAAGACGTCCTGATCCGTAGCCGGCTCAGGCTCTAGAAAGTCATTGGCTTCAGCAATGCCCATCGCCAGAAGGCGGTCGCGGATTCGCTGGTATTTTTCGGCAGGGAAGACGTGCTCACCGATGGGCAGGTAATACGCGTCGCTGTAGACCAGCTTGAAGGGCAGCATGGAAGTACTCAGCCGTTCGGTTGCCGAAAGGACTCCACATGATACGCGAAGTGAGCAGTTGGCAATTAGCAGTTGGCACAAAGAGTCGGCGAGGGCCGGCCAATTGCTAACTGCCAATTGCTAGCGGCCATTAGATCTAGCGTTTCTTTCCCGGCTGCACAGCAGGCACCACCATGGGCAGTCGCACCGGGACGATCGCGCCCTTCGCCGGATCAGCGGCGGCGTGGGCGCGGACCAGCACTTCCTGCTGGATATACTGTACGAACTCCTGGATCTGGCGCTGCATCTCTTCCATGCGCTCGCGCATTTGCAGGATGATGGCCATGCCGCTGATATTTACGCCGAGGTCGCGGGCCAGCGAGAGGATGAACTCCAGCCGCTGCAAGTCTTCGTCGGTGTAGAGACGCGTATTGCCCTCGGTGCGCGACGGTTTCAGCAGTCCCTCGCGCTCGTAGAGGCGCAACGTCTGAGGATGGATGCCATACATCTCAGCCACGGCCGAGATCATGTATGCGCCTTTGGATTTACGTTTCGTCATCTGTATCTGCCGTCACCAATTTACAACAAAAACAAGTCGGCCACGGATCATCACAGATTTTCACGGATCAGAAAAGCCATATCCGTGTTCATCCGCGTTAATCCGTGGCCGATGATCTTGCTAGGCCGCTGGTTCCGCTTTCTGCTCTGCGGGAGCCCATCCGTGCGGCTTGAGCAAATGATTGACGGCGTAGGCCACCACGCCCGCCGCGATCAGGATCATGCCGAAGGCGAACGAGCTCATGTTCCACACCTGCTCATGTTCGCTGCGGATGATGGAAAAGCCCAGTAGCAGCATGGGCGGGATGCCAATGGCGATTGCCCCGAACAATCCTCCGGGAACGCGGAAGGGACGCGGCAGGTCGGGCTCGCGGTAGCGCAACACGGCCAGCGCGACGAACTCCAGCATCAGGCTGGAACCATAAAGCAGAATGTCGAGCGTGACCAGCCGGGCGAAGCCGAGGCCGAGGCTCATAGCCCATCCCATCGCCAGCACGACAATCGCGACCCACGGGGCGCGCGACCGCTTGTGCAGCCTGCCAAAAATACCGGGCAGCATTCCGTCCTGAGCCATGGCCAAGGGCAGGCGCGAGTAGCTCATCACCAGTGCGTTGAACATGCCGAAGGCGCTGATTACGCCACCTAAGACCACGCCGATGCGAAGCAGCGGGCCGCCGAGCAATCCGGCTATGTCGGCCCATGATCCCGTCTCCCAGGCAGTAGAGGGCAGGCCCGTCATCCAGAGGGCGGCGAAGGGAAGTACGTAGCTCAGGGCCACGATGCAGACAGCAACCAGCATGGCGCGAGGATAGGTGCGCTGCGGCTTCTCGACTTCCGTGGCGATGGTCGAGGCATTGTCCCAGCCCATGTAGTTCCACATACAGATGAGGAGGCCGCCGAGAATGTCCACCGTCGAAGTTGTGGGCTTGGTGACTGCATGCGCGAGAGCGCCGATCTTGAAAGGTGCTAGCAGCACAAGCGCTACGAAAGGAGCGGTCAAGGCCAGGAAGAGCCAAAGCGAGGTCAGCGAAACCACTTTGACGCCCGCGATATTCATCAGGGCGCAGGCAATCACCACCGCCAGCGCGACCCACCATCCGCGACTGTTCACGGAGACCCAAGGGAACATGCGCGTCAGGTAGGCCACGAATAGCGTGGGATAAATCGCCATATCGAAAATGGACGCGACCAGCGAGAGCCAGGCTTCCTGAAATCCCCAGAAATTTCCCATGGCGCGGCGCACCCAGGCGTAGTAGCCGCCCTCATAGGGGAGCGCGCTCGAAAGCTCGCCGATCATGAAGGCTGTAGGCAGGCTCCAGAGTACGGGTACGATCAGCAGGAACAGAATCGCACGTCCATAGCCGGCGCCGTGCACAATGTCTTCCGTGCCATAGGTTCCGCCCGACACCATAAAGAAGGTGGCGGCGACCAGAGGCCAGAGCGTGAGGCGGACGAATTTTTTCCGGTTGGGGATAACGGAGAGGGGTTGGAGATTCTCGGATTGTTGACGCGGGGCGCTAGCTGTTGCCAATTTCTATGGCTTCCTCCTCAAGCGACTCACTCTCGCCACCTCGTCTCCCTTGACTTTCGTCTCGAGGCTCCCGAGTAACTGCGATTCCCGGGCATTCCGGCGGAGTTAGTTCGCACGTTAGAGATTACGGGAATTTTCCACAGATGCAAGAAAAATGTGGAGAAATCTCGAAAAAGTTTGTCAGGGAGAGAGGTACGGAGGTAACGGGAGAACCCAAGGAACGCTACACCTTTTTCCAAAGTTCTTCCCGCGGGTCTTCCGGGTTCAGCTTAGCCAGCTCCCGCAACAGTTCCTTGGTCCGCTCGTCGCGAGGCATGGGGACGGTAACTGTGACCTCGACGATCTCATCCCCACGCACGCCTTCCTTAGTAGCCGAGGGCACGCCTTTCTCGCGCAGACGCAACTTCTGTCTCGACTGCGTCCCCGGAGGAATCTTCAGCAGCGCCCGCCCGTCGATGGTCGGCACCTCGATCTTGGCACCGAGTGCCGCCTCGGTGGCATTGACCGGAACCGTCAGGTAGATGTCATCCCCGTCGCGCCGGAAGATGGGATGTTCCCCGGTCCGGATGATCACATAAAGGTCGCCGGCCACGCCTCCGTGAGGCCCGGCGTTGCCCTTGCCGGCCAACCGGATGCGCTGCCCGTCGCGCGTCCCAGCCTTGATGCGGACCTCGAGAGGCTCGGTCCGGCTCACCGTGCCCTCGCCGTGGCAGTTGGGGCAGGTGGAAATATTCTTTCCAGTCCCCTGGCAGCGCGGGCAGGGCACGTTGAACTTCATGCGCCCGCCGGTCTGCGTGACCTGCCCCTTCCCGTCGCATTCGGGACATTTTCCGGGCGCTTCGATGTAACCCTGCCCGCGGCAATTCGCGCAGGCGTTTTGGCGCGAAATGTTGAGCCGCATCACGCCCCCGCGGATCGCCGTCCAGAACGGCACGTTGACCTGATATTCCAGGTCGCTGCCCGCCTCGGGTTCAGCCTCAGCCGTCGAGGTGCCACGCCCGCCTCCGAAGATTCCAGAAAAGATGTCGCGGAACCCGCCCCCGCCCCCGGTTCGCCGGCCTCGCCCCGCGGCGTCGGTCAGGTCCGAGAAGTCGAATCCGCTGAAATCAAAGGGGACGCCTTGACCAGCTCCGCCGCCCGAAAACCCGCCCGGCGCGCCTCCGGGGGCAAATCCTCCCTGCCCCCCGCCCCGCGCATAGGCTTCCGCCGTGGCCGGGTCGATATTGTCGGAATAAAACCCGACCTGGTCGTAGACTTTTCGCTTCTTGGGATCGCTGAGCACGTCGTTCGCCTCGGAGAGCGTCTTAAACTTCTCCTCCGCCGACTTGTCCCCAGGATTAACGTCAGGATGGTACTTGCGCGCCAGCTTGCGAAACGCCTTGCGAATGTCCTCCGCCGAGGCGGACTTCTTCACGCCGAGGATTTCGTAATAGTCTTTCTTGGAAGTGGTCGCCATAAGCAATACTGGCACAAAAACTTAGCCACGGATCACACGGATTTCACAGATTGATCTTAATCCGTGTCGATCCGTGCGGATCCGTGGCCAATTTCTTTCGTGGATCCCTCGCTACGCTCGGGATGACGGCTGCGGGCTCCCGCTTCGCTCACGCCCGCAAAGCGCCGTCACTTCTTGTCTTCTACATCCACGTACTCAGCGTCGATCACGCCTTCGTCTTTCTTCTGACCGCCACCATTACTGCCCGCACCCGCTCCAGATCCGTCCGTCGGAGCAGCACCGCCACCGGCCGCCGAACCCTTCGCCTGCGCTGCCTTGTACATCTCCTCGGCCAGCTTGTGCGAAGCCTTGGTCAGGGTCTCGCGGGCCTTATCCATCTGCGCCTTGTCGTTTGACTCCAGCGCTTTCTTGGCATCGGCCACAGCGTTCTCAACGTCGCCACGCTCCGAGCCGGAGATCTTATCCCCGTTCTCGCGCAGCATCTTCTCCACGTTGTACAGCATGCTGTCGAGCTGGTTCTTGGCGTCGATCGCATCGCGCTGCGCCTTGTCTTCCGCCGCATGTGCGTCGGCTTCCTTGGCCATGCGCTCGACTTCTTCCTTCGACAGCCCAGAAGACGACGTAATCGTAATCTTCTGGTCCTTCTGCGTGGCCGTATCCTTTGCAGTCACATTCAGGATGCCGTTGGCGTCAATGTCGAACGTCACCTCAATCTGCGGCACGCCACGCGGAGCCGTCGGAATCCCCGTCAAGTGGAACTTGCCCAGAGTCCGGTTCTGCGCCGCCAGAGGACGCTCACCCTGCAGCACATGCACCTCAACCGACGTCTGATTATCCGCCGCGGTCGAGAATGTCTCCGTCTTCTTCGTAGGAATCGTAGTGTTGCGCGGAATCATCGGCGTAGCAACGCCGCCCAGCGTTTCAATCGACAAAGACAGCGGAGTCACGTCCAGCAGCAGCAGATCTTTCACTTCGCCGCCCAGCACGCCACCCTGAATCGCTGCGCCGATTGCTACGACTTCGTCAGGATTCACTCCCTTGTGGCCTTCCTTGCCGAACAACTCCTTCACCAGCGCCTGAATGCGCGGCATACGCGTCTGCCCGCCGACCAGCACCACTTCCTGGATCTTGCTGGCATCCACGCCCGCATCCTTCAAGCACTGCTTGCACGGCCCCACCGAGCGCTGAATGATGTCTTCCACCATCCCCTCAAGCTTGGCGCGCGTCAGCTTCTTCACCAGATGCTTCGGACCCGAGGCGTCCGCCGTAATGAACGGCAGGTTGATCTCAGTCTCCATGGTGGTCGAAAGCTCAATCTTCGCCCGTTCAGCCGCATCGCGCAGCCGCTGCAAAGCCATCTCATTCCCTTTGCCTCGAAGATCTAAACCTTCATCCTTCTTGAATTCGTCGATCAGCCAGTCGACCAGCCGCTGATCCAGATTGTCGCCGCCCAGGTGCGTGTCGCCGTTGGTGGCCTTCACCTCAATCACGCCCTCGCCGACTTCCAGCACCGAGATGTCAAACGTACCGCCGCCAAAGTCGTAGACGGCGATCATCTCGTCTTTGGTTTTGTCGAGCCCATACGCCAGCGCCGCCGCCGTCGGCTCATTGATAATGCGCTTCACTTCGAGCCCGGCAATCTGCCCGGCATCTTTCGTGGCCTGCCGCTGCGCGTCGTTAAAGTAAGCGGGTACGGTGATGACCGCCTCGGTCACTTTCTCGCCGAGATAGTCTTCCGCCGCCTTCTTCAGCTTCTGTAAAATCAGCGCCGAAATCTGCGGAGGCGTGTACTCCTTACCCTGCGCCAGCACCGCCACATGGTCGCCCGACTGCACCACCTTATAGGGCACCATCTTGATCTCTTCCGTAACTTCGTTGAAGCGCCGCCCCATAAAGCGCTTAATCGAATAAACCGTGTTCTCCGGATTGGTAATGGCCTGCCGCTTCGCCACCTGCCCCACCAACCGCTCCCCAGTCTTGGTAAACCCAACCACGGACGGAGTAGTCCGCCCTCCTTCTTCATTCGCGATCACTTTGGGCTCTCCGCCCTCCATCACCGCCACGCAAGAATTGGTGGTTCCAAGGTCAATTCCAATAATCTTGGCCATAATCGTCTCCTCTACCTTCTGTTGAATCAGATAAGTGCTTTGGAATCAATGCGCTTCTGATTGCCAGCGATCCCATGCTAAGACCTGAGTGGGATGTTGTCAAGGTTTAGATGCGGCGGGAGACTGTAAAGTTGCGATGGTGTTGACGGTGTGGCCAGCTTCCAAACGTGGACGGAAATAGGGAGATTTGGTAGGGAGCACTCGGCGGTGCGGCGGGTGTATCATCGCATTTTATGGTTGACTGGCGTGCGTACAAGAAGGCCCATAAGCTCGAAACTTGCCCTGCTTGCGGCGGAATGATGCGGCTTGGTCGGATTTCCTACACATGCGAAAAGTGCGGGCATTTTGAGCAAGACCCATCGTTGCAAGACATCGCTGAGCGAGACGACCCAGCCAATCTAAGGTATTGCAACTGTGATCACTGCCTCATGCAGCGAAACGGAGTTCGACTTTGAAACAAACTGGTAGATTCCCATGACACTTGGAATCTTCTTACTTCTGATTTTTGTCTTGTATTTGATTGACAAACATAACTTGTGGCGACGGACGGCCAAGGTCGCGATTTGGTTTGCTGTTATCTCCCTTCTCGGGCTTGGTGGTATCTACGGCTGGAAGCGGCACCTGGACGCGGAGAACGTCGCATACCAAGCTAAGATGAAGCCGGTTTTTGACTGCGAAGTCCGAAATGCCGATTTTTCCACGAGCGCAGAAACAGCATGCACAAAAAATCCGAACGTCGTGCTGGTTCCTGACGAGACACCTGTAATGCTCGACTTCAGTAAGGCAGGGCAGATGTTCAGGGCGCTCCCGCCGGAACGTCAAAAGGCGTTGCTCGGCAAGATGACGCAGGAGCAGAAGAATAAACTTTACGCCAGCTTAAAGGCTGCTCCTCCCTCCACGCAGTCAGAGCAGATGGAACCACAACCCAAGTGGTTCAAGTTTCAAGGTCTGGATGGTAAGTGGTACGAAATCCAAGCGGCTTCGCAATAGGCGCAAAGGCAAAGCCGGAAAAAAGTCGGTTGCTAGTTATGTTTGCCGGGATTCCTTTGCATGCGCTCCGTAAGCTCTTGGAGCCTGCGCTCAAACTCAACCTCATCAGTAATGGCGGATCGTAGGGGAGCTAAATAATCTTCCACTACCTGTTTTCTATCCGGGTCTGATTTGGCGGTACTGAGGAGTCTTTCCAGATCAGGAGCCGTCTCGCGCAACAAGTCCTTCATGGTCATGTTTTCGATGAGCAACTCCGAAAAAGCATTCACGATCTGGTCAACAATTTCCATTTGAAAAGCTTTGCATCTCCTTGTGGGTTTGTCAAAAGTAAGTACACGGGTGCCGAGCGCCCCACTTCTCGCGTCCTTTGCGAGAAGTGGGATTCCACCGCCCCATCCCTCCGGGGATTTTGTTGATTCACCCCACCCTTTCCCGTACCCTTAAACCCAACGAGCCAACCATGGCCATCGAAATCCGCGACGCATCCTTGGAGGCCAGAACCCAAAAGCAACTCCAAGCCACCGGCTCCAGCAGCGTCGAGGAAGTGCTGCTCCGCCTGCCCGAAACCACCTCAGCGCTGTCATCCTGAGCGAAGCGACTGCTTCGCGAATGCGAAGCAGCCGCGCAGTCGAAGGACCCCGTGCCGGCGTGCAGTGACACGAACTCCGAGAGGAGTTTCCACCACTGCTCCCGACTGCTCGGGGAGAACTCCCTGAGACGCCATCACCAGTCCCATCTTGCTAGGGATCCTTCGACTGCGTTGTCGCTCGCTTCGCGACCGCCAACTTCGCTCAGGATGACAGAGCAACTCCGATTGCCAGGAATAAAGGGCTTTACATGTACGGTAATACCGTACATAATGAGAGAGCAGTGAGAACAAGGGCAGCATGCAACTTGTCCGCTTCCGCCACAAAGGGCTGAGGCACTTCCACGAGGAGGGAAACTCCAAGGGCGTGCCGCCGGCGATGGCCGACAAGCTGCGCAAGCTTTTGTTCGCCCTCGAAACCGCAGAGACGCTGGAGCAGCTTCGCCGCTTTCCCGGATGGAAGCTGCATCCTCTTAAAGGCGACCGGAAAGGATCATGGAGCCTGACTGTTACCGGAAACTGGCGGCTGATTTTCTCGTACGACGAACAGACCAACGCCGCCAGCGACATTGACCTGATCGACTATCACTGAGAGGCCAAAATGCCCATGAAGAAGCCGCCCCATCCGGGCGATCTGATACGAACTGAAGTGATCGAAGCCCTCGGCCTAACCGTCTCGAAGGCGGCTGAGATTTTGCAGGTGCGCCGCGCCACGCTCTCCGACTTGCTGCACGGCAAGGCCGCGCTGACGCCGGAGATGGCCCTGCGCATCGAAAAAGCCTTCGGCCCGGACATGGATCACCTTCTCCGCATGCAGCTCGCCTACGACGTGGCGAAAACGCGCGAGCACGCACGACGCATCCCGATCAAACGTTATGCCCCCGCTTGAAAGCGCGCCGGGTGCCCCACTTCTCGCTTCTGCTGCGAGAAGTGAAACAGCTCTTGCTAGTCCGTTGGCGACGCCGCCAGGGTCCGCAACTGCCTGACCGTCTCCGACGGTTCGGGACGGATCGTATAGTCCGCATTCACGTCGGCAGCCCGGATGACGCCCTGCTTGTCGATTATGTAACGCGCAGGCATGGGCAGCCGGTATTCCGATTCGTCGTGGAACCTGTCCAGAGTGCTACCAAACGACTTGTAAAGCTCGCGCAAGTATTCCGGCAGTGTGAAGACCAGACGAAACTGCTCCGCGGTCTTCAGATGAAGATCCGTCAGGATGTCGAATGTCAGGCTCAACTTCTTGTGCAGAGCGCGGGTATACCGTTCGAGTTCGGGAGTGAGCACGACGATCTGCGCTCCCAATGCTCTGACTTCAGGGTCGATTCCTTGTAGAGCCTCCAGCTCCATATTGCAATAGGGTCACCAGTGTCCTCGGAAGAAACTGACCACAAGCGGCCCTTGACCAAGGAGATCGGCCGAGGCCACCGCGGCGTGATCCTGGTTGAATAACGTGAAACCCGGAGCGCGGTCGCCGACCTTTAAGGCTCGCTCTTCAATTCCGGTGGCCCTGAGCTCGCCTGTCGCTCGATGCATCGTTTCGATTACTTCGTGCGGCGCGTTGTACGGTGGACCTCCCGATTCGAATGATCTCTTAAACTCGTCCAGCCGTTCCTGAAGACTTGCCATGGCTTCCACCCCTTCCGGATTTCACGATTAAAACCTGGATCCCACACTCTTAATTTTAGATAGCACGGTGCCCTCCGTCCAGGGTGATGCGGATAATGGTATTCCTTACGCCGGTGCAAGCCCGGTCTCTGCCCGAAATGACCGGGTATAATCGCATGCTGCAGTGGTCGGTCAGAGGAGTCCATGGTCTTTGCCAAGCGTCTTCGCGAAGCGGTGGTTCGCGGCGACATCACTTGTAGCGTCAGGATTTGGACGAGGCCCCATGTTACGGAAGGCCGCCGCTATCGCATGGGAGACGGCGAGATAGAAATCGAGTCGGTCACACCGATCGGGTTTCCTGATATTACTCCGGAACTAGCGCGGGAATCCGGCTTCCTTGGAGTACTCGATCTGCTAAAGGTTGCAAAGCACGGTAAGGGAAATAACATATATCTGATTCGATTTCACTATATTCCGCCTCACAGGAAACGCAGGGCGGCGCCAAAAGAGAATAGAAAAAAGAGGAGCGCCTCGTAGCGCTCCGATATACAACTGCCGCGCGGCGCAAAGCGCGACAGTCGCCCCCTTCACCGCCGCATTCCCACCTGCATCAGCACAGCATTCTCCACCGCCATCATGTCGGCCCGCGACAAGGCTCCGAGCTTGCTCTTTAATCTCTGCTTTGACGCGGTCATGATCTGGTCGGCCATCGCCTTGCGCGGCTCGCCATTGACGGTCACCAGCGCTTCTCCGGGATAGACCTTGGCCACCTGGCTTGTGATGGGAACGACAATCACGCGGTTGAGCGCCGTGTTCGCGGCGTCATTGCTGAGGATAATCGCCGGCCGCGTCTTTTGAATCTCGCCGCCCAGCGACGGATCGAACGAGACCCACCAGACTTCACCCCTGCGCGGATGCATCGCCGACTAAGCCCTCAGTCCACTCTTCGGCCTCGCGCTCGCGTTCCGAGTCCCCGGCCATCGCCCGATACTGCGCGACCAGGCCATTGGGCGACGCCTCAGCCGCTAATCGTGCGGCCTGTTCAACGCTACTCGCAGCGTAGCCATCGACCACAAACCACGTGGCGTGTCCCCGCGAAACCGGATTGCCCAACGGCTGCTCGGCGTTCCCGTTCCAGCGCGTGGCAATCACTTCCTCGTCATCCCATAGGATTCTCGCCACGCTCATCCGGTCCGCTCCGGGATCGTGAATAACCTCCACGACGCCGCGCACCCGGCTCTTGGGAGAAAGTACTTCTTCCGGCTTCACGTATGACTTTTCCACGCTCATGATCTATTGATGGTAGCTGCGCTCAATAGCTAGTGTCAATAGCTAACATCGGCAACTATGGAACGATTACGCTTACCCCTCCGTTCTCCACAGCGCGCTCATGTGACATCTAACCTTGCGCCCAAAATTTAAATCAGCGATCATGGTCGAGGTCGTGACGGTCGGCTGAACCCGCATCGTCGTGCCTCTAAGTCCTTTGTTTGAAGGACTATAGTATCTAAGTTCTTTGACATCCGGATTTTACAAGGAATTTCGCGCTAACTCGATGATTCCACTACAGGAGGGGGGTAGGGGGCCTATCGAGAGGGGTACAGACCGGTCATACCACTGATCCAGGGCCGAGCTATTTCTTAAGCGTGAAGAAATTTATTTATTTCAATCAACGCGCTCATACCTCTGGTTCCCCAGATGCCTCCACCGGAACCCGTCTGCATCCCTAAATACGCCGAGCGGCTTGTCTTCCTCTGGATCAGACCCGATGCGCAGGACGTTGCCGTCGAGGTCTTCGACTTGCATCTCCAGCGCCCACTCGAAATTTTCAGGCGGGTTCCGGATCTTTGCCCCCGACGCCACATACTGACTGTGCAGCGCCCGAACATCCGGCACGCCGATCCATACCCACATGCGCCGCTGGCTCTGGCTGTCATTGGTCAGGAAGAGGGAGCACTTGTCGCGCCCGACGCAGGCAAATCCTTCGCTCGCCCGCCATTGCAGCTTGAAGCCCAGGGCGTTCAGGTAGTAGGCGATGCTGGCGTCCACGTCTGTGACGCGAAACACGGGCACCGGCTCACCGAAGCTGTTTGTTGAGTCCGGCATAAGCCCTCCGGGCAAAGAGAATACATCAAGAAGGCCAATGAGCGCGGCCTGTAGCCTTCGAAATTGAACATTTCTTGGACAAACGCCGTGTCGCCAAAGTGGAACAATGCCCGATGTTTCAAGAGGAAACAAGAAACTGGAAGCTAGAAACTGAGAACTGAGAACCGCTACTCCATTTCCGGCCGCCAAACTGGCTCGCCGCCGAGCGAATGGTAGAATCCCCAGCCAGCCAGAACGACGACACTGAGCAACGCAAGCACCGAGGTCGCGAAAAACCACGCTGAAGCATCGGCGATGAGCGGAACGCTGGCCAGCATGTTGATGGTGAAGATGGCGCACGCGAGCGCCACCAAGCCGAAGCGGTAAACGATCAGCACGGCGATGGCGTAAATCAATATCTGGGTCGGCAACTCCACCGCCACGTACGAAGAACCGAATGCACGGGGCAGAGCGTAGATGGCCACGAACACGATGGCCGCCAGCCAGTCTTTGCGCAGTAAGGCTTTCAGTCCGAGCAACAGCAGGAAGAAAAGCAAAGTGGCGATAATCGAGCCTGGAATTTGTGCGAGCCAGGCTCCCAGCGCTTCGCGCCCGCCCGTCAGGTATGCCGACGAGCCCAGCCACGGAGCTGCTCCCATGTGCATCTCGGGAATGGACCGGAGCTGGAAGATCAGAATCCATACCACGCCCAGCAT
Source organism: uncultured Acidobacteriaceae bacterium (assembly GCA_963842095.1). Lineage (GTDB taxonomy): Bacteria > Acidobacteriota > Terriglobia > Terriglobales > Acidobacteriaceae > Sulfotelmatobacter. The sequence continues at coordinate 199,225 of CAWJEY010000013.1, read as the reverse complement.
TACGCCGAACAGAATGTCGCGTCCCAGAAGCGCATCGCGAAACTGGCCGGTAAGCAAACGGCTCCACGAGATGATGGCGTGCGGCCAGCGGCGCCGCACCCACGGCTCGAGCGCCAGATACAACATCCACACCATGGCGGAGACGAACAGTCCGGTCGCGCAAGCGATGATGAACAAGCCCAAGGTTCCGAGACCAGCCACAAGATGCCCGCGGCACAACCACAATAAAATTTCGAACACAAACATTACCAACGCCAGACGAAACGCACCTTCGCGGTCGGACCGGCCCTGGCGGAAGTTCCGCCGCGCCAGAAAAGCCGCCCCCAGCAATCCAGCCAGCAAGACGCCGATGTAAATGATTCCGCTGAGTCTTTTCGACAGCGGATCTTCCAGAACCTTCATGCGATCGGGTTTAGTCCAGTCACCGATCAGCTTGAAAAACACCGGTTTACCGAGCCATGAAGCGGCCTCCACGCGCAGCGGCCGGGTTGTTCCCGGCCAGACGCCGGTTCACGCCATTCTGATATCGGACGATGCCAGTGAATTCCACGCGGGCTCGGCTTTGTGGAATAGCGTGGGGTCAAGTCCGGCAGCGGAGAACAGCGCAGTCCAGTCAAATGGGGTTGCAGGTTGCCCGGGCGAGCTTACTTTCTGTGGTGGGATCGCCTGAAAATATGTAAGCCGTCCCTGCGGATCGAGTTCGAGATTAATCATGCCGGAGAGAACCGTCGGAGGATCACTCCGGGTCACGATGCCAGGATTGAGGAATTGATCCACAAACCCATCGGCCGTCATGTCCTCGGGACTCTGCCGGTACCAGAAGCGAAGCAGGGAAGGCCGCGCCGCAAGTACCGCATCCCAGTCCGGATGTGGCTTGTCGTTCTTCTCGACGAAATCCTGGAAGTCGCCGTCGTTGTCGAGCTTGTAGACGCTATCGGCGGGGCGCTCAGGATAGCCCAGCTTGGCCGTGATCTCACGGGCTTTCTGGGCGAGCACTTCAGGAGTGAGCTGCAGATCCATCTTCTTCAGCGCCGTGTAGTGCGCCGAAAACAAAGCGATCAAGCTGAGAGCTACAAGCACAAAGGCGAGACACAGGACCGCAGCTCGTGGACGAAGGCCAGCGGTTTCGCCCGATGCGGCCACCAATTGCGGAGAAGGCGTTTCGCCGGCGGCCAGAGCGGCAGCCAGTGGATCGCCACCGGGCAGCGCGGCAGCCACGCTGAGAACTGTGGCGGGACGCGCCGAAGGCTCTTCTTCCAGACAGCGAAGGATGACACGTTCGATTACCGGATTGAGATCCTTCACCACCGAGGAAGGCCGGCTGGGAGTTCTGTCGCCACCGGCACGCTTTGTGTCCGGCGACAAGGCGCGCTTGCCGGTGAAGACTTCGTACAGCACCAGACCAAGAGAGTAAATGTCACTGCGAGTGCTGACTTCTTTGCCGGCCAGTTGTTCGGGCGCCATGTAGGCGGGAGTTCCGCTGCGCACTTCGTTGCCCGTGATCTGATCGGCAACTCCCGCCAGGCCGAAGTCGGTGATCACCACCTGCCCACGCCCGTCGAGCATGATGTTGGCGGGCTTCAGGTCGCGGTGGAGCACGCCTTTCGTGTGGGCCGCCGCCAGTCCGGCACAGAGCTGGCGGGCGATGTCGAGGGCTTTATCTTCGGGTAGGCGACCGATGCGGCGGAGCAGGGAAGCCAGGTCTTCGCCATCGACATACTCCATGGTGAAGAAGACGTGACCTTCCACGTCGCCCACGTCGTAGACTCGGCAAACGTTGGGATGGGAGACACGGCGCGCAATCCGCACCTCATTCTTGAAACGCTCCAGCAGTCCTTGATCGCGTGCAGCTTCGTCAGGCAAAAACTTCAGCGCTACGGGTTGGCCGAGTGTGAGGTCGTCTGCGCGGTATACCTCACCCATACCGCCTTTTCCCAGCAGGGCGATGATGCGATAGCGGCTGGCCAGCAAGCGGCCGGGGAGAAAGCGGCCTTCGCTCTGGTAGTCGGCGGAACTCGAAGGCCGCGACGAGGTTCCAGAAGCGGGCCGAGGCGGCAGAGGAGAAGTTGCCGTGGCGAAGTCGAGCGTGGCGACGTCGTCGGTGTTGCTGGTGGGGGCTCCGCAGGCCGAGCAGAAGCGACCGGTTGCCGGTACGTCGGTGCCGCAGGATGAGCACGGGGGCATGAATTTTTCCCGATACAGTCTACCGCGTCGCAGCGAAAAACGTTCCTGGAATGCAAAGCGCGTCCGTGTATTACCATTCCAACAATGACCTCGCGCATCCCTCGGTGGTTGAGTGATCCTCTGGTGCTGTTGTGTCTGACCGCAGGTCTGCTTGCATTCGTGGTGCAGTCCGGCGAACTGGGAACAGCTGACACTACGCATCGTCTGCAAACCACGCACTGGCTCTGGACTTCCGAGCCGCAGGTGCTTCCCAATGAGTATCCCGACTTCGGCCTGCACGGCCGCGGGGGCCGGATCTATAGCTGGTATGGCATTGGACAGTCCCTGCTGATGTTGCCGGCGGATCTTGCCGGTACCTGGATCGCGCGCTGGAGCATCTTTTCCGGCTACGGCGACGATCCGGGAGTACGCAGCATTGTGGTCAGCTACAGCACCAGCATCCTGGTGAACGTGCTCACGGCGCTGCTGGGCTTTCGCTTGCTTCGCCAGTTGCGCTTCAGCGCGCGGGAATCGGTGCTCGGGGTGCTCGCGCTGATGGTCTGCACCACGCACCTGCATTACACCCAAAACATGATGGAGAACAACTACATCATGTTGCTGACGCTGGCCGGATTCTCCTTTCAATATGAGTGGTTGCGGACTGGGAACAAGCGGGCGCTGTTCTGGGGCTGCGGCGCGCTCGGGCTGAACTTGTTTACCCGTCTGACGACCGGCCTTGATCTTGTGGCGGGAGGGTTCTTCCTGCTGCTCGTGCTTTGGTTTGAACATGTGCGAGGACGCGAACTGTGGCAGCGATTGGTGGCCTACTGCAAGATCGCCGCCCCAGTGTATGCGTTTTTCCTGTTGGTTGACCGGCTTTACCAGTTCTACCGTTTCGGCTCGATTACCGGCACGTACGTACCATTATTTGCCAAAGAACAAAGGTTGCAGGACCCGACTCTGCCCGCGAACTTCCCCTGGAGCACTCCCTTTCACGAAGGCTTTCTGGGTGCGCTGTTCAAGCCGGAGAAGTCGATTTTTCTTTTCGATCCGCTGCTGGTGCTGGGGATCGTGCTGCTGGTGGCGCTGTGGAAGCGTTTGTCGCCGGAAATTCGCGCGTATGGAGTGGCATCGCTTGTGCTGCTGCTCGCCTACATCAGCTTCTATGCCCGATATACCTACTGGGCGGGAGATTTTGCCTGGGGCGATCGTTACGTTTCGACATCGGCGGAGCTGGCGGCATTGCTGGCCGTGCCATTGCTGCTGCGCTATCGCGAGTACTTGAGCGCATGGATGTGGTGTGGCGGGATCGTGCTCATCGCAGCCAGCCTCGTCACTCAACTTGCATCGCTCGCGTTCTGGCTGCCGCTGGAGATTTACCAGATGGAGACTCTAGGTCATCCCACGTTCGTGATCGCATTGAGATTCAAGAACATCACTGCATTTGCTTTGGGCAAGATGGACGCGTGGGGACTGAACAACGAATCCATGACGCAGGACCCGTGGGATTACGTTCACATCACAACCTGGAATTTTCTGCCGTTTCTGCTGCGGAGGGTGGGGGTGGCACCGAGGTGGGTCGTGAATGTGGCGTTTGCGGTATGGGGGGCGGGGATCGCGGTATTCTTGTTCGTTTCCGCGAAATTGTGGAGCGTGGTAGAATGGTAGAACGGTAGAATGGAAAGGTAGAAGAGGTAGAATCTTAATCAAGATTCAATTTATGAGCCTGAACATTAAGAACGAAAACACGCACCGGATGGCGCAGGAATTGGCACGTGCCACCGGGGAGAGCATGACGGTTGCGGTGAGTGAGGCGATTCGGGAGCGGCTGGAGCGCGTGCGTGGCAAATCGAAGAAGAGCATGGCGGAGAAACTGATGAAGATCGCGCGCGAGAGCGGCCCTCTTTGGAAGAAACCATACGTCTCGATCGAGGAATTGTTGTACGACGAAAAGGGACTCCCGAAGGGGCTCAAATGATTGTCGATTCATCGACGATCATCGCAATTCTGCGGGATGAGCCCGATGCCGCCGCGATGGCGGAAGCTTTGCAGGAGGCGCCGATCCGCCGTATCTCTGCGGTTACCTATGTGGAGGCTGCAGTCGTTGCCGACAATGACCGGAATCCTTTGCTCAGTCGCCGGTTTGACGGCCTAGTTCGCGATGCACAGATGTTGGTCGAGCCAGTCACCGCAAGGCAAGCCGAACTCGCCCGCCAGGCCTATCGCGATTTCGGCAAAGGCAGGCACAAAGCTGGGCTCAACCTGGGGGATTGCTTTGCTTACGCGCTGGCAAAGGAGATGGACGAGCCGCTGCTATTCAAAGGGGATGATTTTCGGCACACCGATATTGAAGTGATATGAACGCTCCTCTCCTCAGTGTACCTAGCATCGGCTTGAGCTCGATAGGTATTCATCCGCTCATTCAGAGTTCAAGTTGCGTCGTTGTTTGCTAAGTCTTGGCATGTTATCGTTCAAGGGCGTGGAGCGTCGTGAATGCCAGATGACGAGGCAAACTCCGAAAAACCGACCGGATTTCTTAAGAGCGTAGTTAGCGCATTTGCTCTGGTGACAGCGTGGGTCTTTGTGGTCGGCTGGGCGTACCTTCACACCTACTATGCTTATTTTGGTGTGAACGTCGATTCATTGGACTTCCCCGTCTATCATTATTTTGTCTTCTGCTACACACAGTTTGTGGCCTTTAGCTGGAGCGGAGTAGGCATTGCCGTTTTACTCCTCGCTTTCTTCTTGACAACCTGGGCGGGAACTCAGACAGTGCGAAAAGCATGGGCGGTGCTTATCTGTTGTGCATACATTGTCATGTTTTGGGCGGGTTTTGAACTGGCGGTGAGCAACGGTAAGATGGCGGCGATGCACGATATGGGACTCCGAAGCCCTTTGCCTGAAGTCATGCTCGAACTTGGAGCTCTACAGAAGGTCCAGTACGCGGCCACGGAAGCTGCGGTCAACTCCGACAGGCTTCGTCTGCTTCTGGAAACGAAAGATCAGCTGTTTGTGTTTGTGCCCGTGGATACTGCGGGTCCGAAGGTTCAGGTCAGCGTTCTGGAGATCGATCGCCATGAGGTGCCCATGTCGATGCGCCGGGTAACCGTGAAATAGTAAAGGTTTGGAGAGTTTATGCACACGCGCGCCATCGTCATCGCACTCTTGATTCTCTCCGGTGTTCCAGAAGTCCATGCTGACAGGCTACAAGCGGCAGCTAAGGGGAAGAAGCAGACCGTACAGCCACGCTATGGTGAAATCTCCTCCTTCGATGGGAAAACTATCGTATTTGAGGAGTCGTCCACTTTTGGGGGGCTCCAGGGGGTTACGCCCACTACTTTGCGTGACCAGATCTTACGGCCCGTGCAACCGGTGCCCACTGAATATCATGTTATGGACAATGAAATCATTATTGCGCTGGGTGACAGAGCCTCCCAGGATCCCGTGGATGTGTTTCACCCTGAATCATCTGTCCCCGGGAAGCAGCCCAAAGACCTTGAACTACAACAGGCCCAGATTCAGCGGGCTGAAGCGGAGAAGAAGAAAAGAGAGGCCAAGGAACGCCCTGTCGAGATCGATCTCACCCGCTGTTCCGGGCGCGGTGTAGATCAGGTCGTTGAGAAGGACCCTCAGTCGAACGGTGCCACGAAGCCGCCGGTCAGAGGCGAGTTGCAGAGCATCGCAAGTGGTATTGCGACTCTAAAACGCTCCGATGGTTCGGTGATGAAGTACCGCATCGACGAACTGGCTGAGATCAGAATAGGCATGTGCGAGTGAAGGCGCGAGCCGTGCCCCGGAATCGATCTCAGGGCTGATTCGGCTACTCCACAGTCACCGACTTCGCCAGATTCCTCGGCTGATCCACGTCACAGCCGCGCCTCACCGCGATGTGATAGGCCAACAACTGCAGGGGAACGATTTCCAGAATCGGGGAGAGTTCTTCCGGCGCGGCCGGCACGTAGAGGACGTGGTCGGCGGCTTCTTTGATCTCTTCGTCGCCTTCCGTCGCCAGCGCAATCACAACGCCCGAGCGCGCTTTTACTTCTTTCAGGTTTGACATGGTCTTCTCGTAACGCAGCATCGAGCCGGGGCTGTTCGCATCGCGTGTGGCGACGATCACCACGGGGAGATTTTCGTCGATCAGCGCATTGGGCCCGTGCTTCATTTCGCCAGCGGGATAACCCTCAGCGTGGATGTAGGAAATTTCTTTGAGCTTGAGGGCGCCCTCGAGGGCTATGGGATAGTGAATGCCGCGGCCGAGGAACAGAAAATCCTGGGCGCGCTGAAAGCGCTTGGCCAGGTCTTCGCAGGCTTCGTCGCGGGTGAGAATGTGTTCCAGTTTGCCGGGGATGAGCGTAAGTTCCTGAGCGGCAGTGCGAGTTTGTTCGGCGGTCATCGCCCCGCGTACTTGCGCCAGATAAAGAGCAAAGAGATAAAGCGCTGTGAGTTGGCAGGTAAAGGCTTTCGTCGAAGCCACGCCGATCTCCGGGCCTGCGTGGGTGTAGATGGTTCCGGCAGCTTCGCGCGTGATCATGGAGCCGACCACGTTGCAGATGGCCAGCGTGTGCGAGCCTTTGGCTTTGGCCTCGCGCTGGGCAGCGATGGTGTCAGCGGTTTCGCCGGACTGCGAGATCACGAGCGTGATCGTGTCTTTGTCGACGATGGGATCGCGGTAACGCCATTCGCTGGCGTAATCCACCTCGACCGGAACGCGGGCGAAGCTCTCGATCATGAACTTGCCGGCCTGTCCCGCATGCCAACTGGTGCCGCAGGCTACGATGTTGATCTTTTTCGCGGCGCGGAATTCGGCCTCGCCGAGTTGCATTTCGTCGAGGAAGATGTGGCCGGTGTCGAGCGAAATGCGTCCTAACGTAGTGTCGCGGACGGCGCGCGGCTGCTCGTAAATTTCCTTGAGCATGAAGTGCTTGAAGCCGCCCTTTTCCGCCATGATGGGGTCCCAGGTCACGTGCTGCACCTGACGCTGGATGGGCTTTCCGTCGAAATCCGTCAGTTGCACGCCCTCGGCGGTGACCACCGCCAGATCGCCATCGGCAAGAAAGAAAATGTCGCGCGTGTGATAGAGAATTGCGGGAACGTCGGAGGCCACGAAGTATTCATCGTTGCCCAAGCCGACCACCAGAGGCGGACCGTTGCGCGCGGCCACAATCTTGTTGGGCTCATCGACGGAGATGACTGCAAGAGCGAAGACTCCGCTGAGTTCCTTTACTGTCCGGCGAACCGCCTCTTCAAGGTTCGGAGGGTGACCGTTGCCGGTTTTGAAAAGATGTTTTTCGATCAGGTGCGCGATGACTTCGGTATCGGTTTCAGTGGAAAACTTGTGGCCTTCTTCGATCAGCTTTTTCTTCAGGCTGAGATAGTTCTCGACGATGCCGTTGTGTACGACGACGATCTTGCCAGTGCAGTCGCGGTGGGGATGAGCGTTCTCTTCGGTAGGGCGTCCGTGGGTGGCCCAGCGGGTGTGGCCAATGCCGTAGGTGCCATCGAGCGGCTTGAGGCGGATGGCCTCTTCCAGATTGCGCAGCTTGCCTTCGGCGCGGCGGATCTGCAACTGGTCGCCGTTGCCGGCAACGGCGATACCAGCCGAGTCATAGCCGCGGTACTCGAGCCGCCGCAGGCCGTCGATGATGATTGGAACCACCTGCTTCTTGCCGACGTAGCCAACAATGCCACACATGCGGAAAACTCCACGTATTCAGTCTGCGAGGGAGCAGCGAAACTCTTCAATCACCGGGTTGGTCAGTACTTCGCGAGCGATGCGCTCCACTTCAGTCTGTGCCTCGTCGCGGCTTAGGCCGCCATCGAGTGTGAGTTCGAAGTACTTGCCCTGGCGGACTTCTTCCAGGCCTTTATAGCCCATCTTCTTGAGGGCACCCTGAATGGTTTTGCCTTGGGGATCGAGAACGCTTTTCTTGAGCGAAACGTAAACGTAGGCTTTCATGGAGGTCTTCATTATACGTCAGCAGCGCAGCGGGATTAGCGGCAGCGGGCGAGAAGCGAAGCAGACACAATTCAGCCCAAGTGGCGGAACGCGTTTGCAATTTCAAGGCGGAGAAAGACGCTCTCCAGTGGTCTGGTGGTCTGGTCAGTGAACCTCAGGAACCAAGCGCTTCGATCTTTCGCGTCAGATCGGCCAGAGCCCGCTCGAGCAGGGCGCGGTGACGGACATTGTGGCTGCGTTCGAGTTGCTGAACCACGCTTTGGAGGGCAAGACGAAGGTTCTCTTTTTCGCGGAGACGCGTCGCGGATTCCGGCGTCAGACGCGGCTTTTCGGGTGTTGTCCTGGCGGCGGCTTCGTCCTGCTGCGCTTCCACGGACTTGCTCTCCCAGCCCCGAGCCATAGGGGAAATTATAACGTTCCACGGGTGTAGTGCTTCCCGGCGCGGCGCCGCGCTCGCAGAAAAGAAGGGCAGGCCTCATACCCATCTTGGGAAGAGTCCGTTACGAAAAGCGATCTGGCGAAGAAAAACGATTATTTCCAGCAGATATGTGGTTATAATTTTGAGTATCTGGCCGAATTATGCGGCGCGCTTTTGAGGGGGAGCGTCCGCCCGGAGTCTTGTTGCATTGAACCCCTTGAGCGCGTCACGCTTAGAACGGAATACGAGGCCCTCCCTCGCGCTGCTGGAAATGGCGGATATTGTGTCTCGCAGCCATGATCCAGCACAAGCTCTCATTGAGTCAGAAGAGTTGCTGACGGCTTATTTCAGCGCGTCCAGGGTGGGTTTTTGCATCCTCGACACGGACTTCCGCTATCTCGCCATCAACCAGACGCTGGCGGAGATGAACGGCATGCCGGCGGAAGCGCATTTGGGTAAGAGCGTCCGCGAGATGCTGGGGGACTTCGCCGAGCTGATTAAGCCGCACTTGGGTCAAGTTTTGGCTACTCGGGAGCCCATCCTGAACCTCGAGATCAGCTTCATATTGCCCACCCGGTCCGAACCCGGCCACTGGATCGAGCACTATATCCCCATCAAGGATGCGGCCGGCAAGGTTGAGCAAATCGGCGTGGTTGCGGTTGAGATCACGGAACAGAAAAGACTTGAGGAATCGCTGCGCGGCGTATCCGAAACGTTGCGGGAAGAAAAGAAGCGGCAGCATGTGTTGCTGGAAGTGAGCCGGGCGCTGACGGCAAAGTGGGATGCACGGCACCTGTTTCCCAAGATCTCCGCCTACCTGCGCCGGGTTCTGCGGCAGGAATACGCGGCCCTGGCTGTGCACGACGAAAAAAGCGGACAGTTAGTCCGGCACGCCATGGATTTTCCCTTGCGCAAGGGTCCGGCCGTCGACACGGAAATCAATCCCGCAAAGGCTCCGCATGGCAAGGCCCTGCTGGAGCGCGCGCCTTTGATCTTCACCAAAAGCGAAATGCAGGAGTTCCCCGCTGGGACTACCGACCACCTGCTGGCCGAGGGCCTGCAGTCGCTTTGCTGTGTTCCCTTGCTTCGGCCCAAGGGGCCGCTGGGAGTCCTGGTTCTGGGCAGCACCCGGGCGAACGCTTTCAGGAGTGAGGACTTGACGCTTCTGGACCAGGTCGCCGCTCAACTCGCGATCGCTTTGGAGAACGCCCGGGCTGCCAGTGAGGTCGAGCAGCTGCGAAGGCGCTTGGAGCAGGACAAGCGCCACCTGGAAGGTGAACCCCGCACCCAGCCTCATTTTGAGGAGATCATCGGGCAGAGTCCGGCCCTCAAGGAGGTGCTGGATCAGGTTGTAGTAGTGGCCCCAAGCGACGCGACGGTCTTGATTCTGGGAGAAACCGGAACCGGCAAAGGGATGATTGCCCGCGCCATCCATCGCACCAGCAAACGCAAGGACCGGAGTTTTATCACCTTGAATTGCGCCGCCATTCCCACCGGCCTGCTGGAAAGCGAATTGTTTGGCCATGAGAAGGGAGCATTTACGGGAGCTGTTAGTCAGAAGGTTGGGCGCCTGGAATTAGCGGATAAGGGCACTCTCTTTCTGGACGAGATCGGCGAAATCCCTCTGGAGTTGCAGCCCAAGCTGCTGCGGGTCCTGCAGCGACCATGAGTTCGAAAGGCTGGGAGGGACGCGTACCATCAAAGTAGATCTGCGCCTGATCGCAGCCACCAACCGGGATCTAGCGAGGAGCGTGGCCGAGAAAGAATTTCGCAGCGATCTGTTCTACCGCCTGAACGTATTTCCGGTGCGCATGCCGTCTCTGCGCGCGCGCCGCGAGGATATTCCGCTGTTGGTCCGGTACTTTGTACGGCATTTCGCGCGCGGCATGAATCGTGGCATTGAGACCATCCCCAACGAAACCATGAATGCCCTTATCAATTGGCATTGGCCGGGCAACGTCCGGGAGTTGGAAAACTTCATTGAGCGGTCGGTAATTTTGACGGATGGCACCGCCTTGCGCGCGCCGTTGGCTGAGTTCCACGCAGAAACCTCCCCGTCCGCGGAACCCTCGCTGGAGGAGACAGAACGGGAACACATTGTTCGTGTGCTGCGGGAGACTGGCGGAATGATCTCCGGACCCACGGGTGCAGCCAGGCGACTGGGCTTAAAGCGCACCACGCTGCAGTCGAAGATGCAAAGGCTGGGAATCTCGCGCCGAGGCTACTCGGGGGGGGAATCAGATTAGAACTGGTAGGCAGCACCGGAGAGGCGTTGCAGTGCCGACTCGTCCACCGCCTGCCGAATGGTCGGCAGGCGGCGATTTGAAACCTTGGCGACCACCGCCCGATATGCTTTTCCTTCTGCCAGTTAGATCGTTCTGGCACCAGCGCCATTCTGGAACCACGATTGCAACCTAGTCCTTAATCCGGAAGTATACGGGGCGAATTTCTCCCGAACGAGGATGGACGACTTGCGACGCTTCGTTCATGTCTGGCCGCATCCCGGATTAGGGGTGAATCGTGTTAGTTGCCAGGAACTACCAGCCGAGCAATCGAGTTCGCTTGCTGCCGGATCCGGCCGTCATCTCCGCCCCGTCTGGGGAGATTTCGAGGAGTGAAACGTTGCGTGGCCGAACTCGCGGCCACGACGAAGCTTGGGCGGCTCTTCTGCCTGAGTTCGTGACGTCCGCCCCCGGCCAGTGGCGCGATCAGGTCGTCAACGAGCCCAGTCCACACGCCAATGATCTTCTGTACTTGTTTGCCTGCCAGGTGGAATGGGAGCAGCGTGGCGATCCCAGTGCGGCATGGGAAGTCATCTCCGCCGCGCGCAGCCCGAACGCTGGCATGCGAGCCCATGCCCGGAGCTTGCTCGAACGCTCGCAGCAGGCAAAGCCGGAAGTTCCCGAAGACATCCCCACGGACGAGGAAGACCCAAGCAGTTCACCCACGGAGGCAGGCATGAGAACTCCCCACGGTCTCGACATCATCGAGAGTTGCATGGGCTGCAAGGCAAGCCGGGAAGGTTTCTTCTGCCGATTCTCCCCGGCGGTGCTGCGGTCCGTAGACGAAGCCAGTCACCACACCATCATGCCCGAAGGAGCCGTGCTGTTCGTGGAAGGGCAGACGCCGCGGGGAGTGTTCGTGCTGTGCTCCGGCGTGGTAAAGCTGTCCACGGCCTCGAAAGAAGGCAAGGTGCTGATCCTGAAACAGGCGGAAGCGGGGGAGGTGCTGGGGTTGAGCGCGGCCATTTCGGGCACGAACTACGAAGTGACCGCCGAAACCGCTACCGCATGCCAGTTGGATTTCATTGGCCGCCAGGACTTGATGACCCTACTGCAGAAGGAGAGTGAAGTCGGGGTACACTCCGCCTTGTGGCTGAGCCGTGAGTTCCAGGGTGCGTATCGCGATATCCACGATTTGGTGCTGGCTCGTTCTTCGTCGGGAAAACTGGCCAGGTTGTTGTTGTCGTGCGCCCCGCCAGGGGTGCAAGCATCGCAGGAACTGCACCTGCGTTCCGTTATGACCCACGAAGAGATGGCGCAGCGAATCGGTTCCTCGCGGGAGACAGTGACTCGATTGCTCAGCGAATTAAAGAAAAAGAGATTGATCCGGCTAGAAGGCGCGACCCTGGTAATTCGTGACCGCACTGGGCTGCAAGCCTTGGCACTCTAGATTCTTCCCCCAGCCGTGGAGGGCGGTTCGAAGTTGGAATCGCCCTCCGATCTTCAGTGCTTACTACCTAGTACCCAGTACCTAGTACACAGTACCGAGGCGATCGTGCGGAGGCTTTTGCTCGGTACTAGGTCTTAGGAACTCACAGTCCGAACAGCTCGCGCAGCCGTTTTGTCTGGGCCCGGCTGACTGGAATCTCGCTCTGCTTCTTATCATCCATGCGCAACTGGTACGAACTCTTGAACCAGGGCACGACTTCGCGAATGCGGTTGATGTTTACGAGGTAGGAGCGGTGGGCGCGCCAGAACAAACCGGGGTCCAGGCTGGACAATAATTCTTCCAAAGTGCGGCAGTTCGAATGCCCTTCCATGCCTGAAGGGCCAGCTGTCACGACGGTAATGACTCCATCTTCGATGGAGGCGTAGCAGATTTCCCTCTGGTCTACAAGAAACATTCGTCCGACTGCCTTGAGCAGGATTTTCGAGGCTTGCGGTTTGGGCGCCTGCAACATGCGGACCAGGGCGTCGATTTTCTCCGCCGGCAAGCCCTCCGCTCCCTGCTGGGTGCGGGCTCTCTGTACCGATTGCGCCACTCGCTTCTTGTCGAACGGCTTCAGCAGATAATCGACGGCATTGACCTCGAACGCTTTCACGGCATACTGGTCAAAAGCCGTGGCGAAAACGATCTTGGGCAAGGCAATTTTCTTGTCGAGAAGCTTCTTGATGACGCCGAAACCGTCGAGTCCGGGCATCTGGACGTCGAGAAAGACCAGATCAGGACTGTGCTCTTTGATGAGGCTGATGGCCTCGAGACCGTTCTTCCCCTGCGCCACGACGTTGACGTCGCCGTCGCCCTTAAGCAGGTAGGCAAGTTCATCGCGGGCAAGCTGTTCATCGTCCACGATTACGGCGGAAAGGGGCATTCCTTCTCCAATGCCAGAGGTCTGCTTAGAGTATAGGAGCGCGTTTTAGCAGCGTCAACGCAGCCGCTCGATCAGGGCCGCCCGCGCGGAGCTTCAGTGCGGTTGCTGCATCATGCCGCCCGGCATCTCCATCTTAGTGAAGCCGGCAGGCGCCTCGAACAGGCTGGCCGGTTGCGCACCTTCTTGAATATTGCGCAATTCTCCGCCGTTGTTCTTCCCGTCCCACTTCACTGGAAACCGCAACTTGGGGTCGAGCCAGAAATGGCTGACATCTCCGCTGGCATTTGTGGTCTCGTATTTTATAGTGCTGCGGCCATTGACGGTCTCGCTGCCCACCTTGTGGCAACTGCTGCCCTGGTGGTTCCCTATCTTCTGCCAATCGCCGCAAGCATTCTCCACGTCGCCAGTCTGGAAGAAAGCAGCGGTATATCCCATCCGCTGGCTTTGAGACTGCGCAGGCATCTCCATATACATGTGCTGCTGGGCCATCAGGACCATGGACGTCTGGGTCGCGAAATTCACAATGACTGCGCCTCCCATACGAGCGCTGGATTGCGACTCGATGCGCATTTTGTCCTTGGCGAAGTAGATTTTGCCTTGGGTTGGCGTGCCCGGCTTTTGAAGGTCGACGATCTCGGCGGAAAATTCCGTCTGCGCCAGTGCGAAGCTGGCGACAAGCATCAGGGCAAAGAAACACGAAATACGGGCAGTCCATCGAAGCATTTGAGTCTCCTTCATCATTTCGCGTCCGGCAATCGGCGCGTAGTGCGCGCTCCGGGGAAGAGCGATGGAAGCATAGCAGAAGTTCATGCCCTACCGGCAGGGCTGCCGAAAATAAACACGCTTCCCGGCGCTTCTCGAGTGCGAGGCGCTCAGTGTCCATTCTGCCCCTCGGGCTTGGAAAAATCCCGAGTAATCCATTTCGACAGGAAGGTGCTCTTGTGTTTCTTGAAGCCAAGCTTGCGGTAGACCTGCAGCGCCGCCGCATTCTGCCGCACGACTTCTAGGTGAAGCGCACGGACGTTTAGCGCCCGAGCAGCGTCTTCCACGAATGCCATGGTCTTGCGTCCCCAGCCGTGGCCGCGGTATTCCGGCAGCAGGTAAAACTCGTCGACAAAGGCGTCGCGGCCCAGCCATTCCAGGCTGTAGCCGAAAGCGATCACGACATAGCCCACGGGAGTCGCGTCATCCAGAATGAGCCACACGCGACCAAGGTTGGGATCGCGCAGCAGAGTAGTCAGGGCCACGCTGGCCTTCTGCTCGTCGAAGCCGTGACCGTCAAAGACGTAATACGCCTGCATGAACTTGAGCAGTGCAGCGGTGTCGGATTCCTCCGCCACGCGAAATGACGTCTCGGCCGTCACACCACGTTCTCCAGCGCCAACGCCATGCCTAGGCCGCCGCTCACGCACAGTGTGGCCACGCCGCGCTTGGTATTGCGCTTCAGCATCTCGTGCAGCAGCGTCACTGTGATTCGCGTGCCGGTGCAGCCGATGGGATGGCCGAGGGCGATCGCTCCACCATTCACGTTGAGTCGGTCGCGATTGAAATTTAATTCGCGGTCGCAGGCGATCACCTGTGCGGCGAAAGCTTCGTTCAGTTCGATCAGTCCGAATTCGTGCAGGCGGAGGTTGTGTTTCTCCTCCAGCTTGCGCACAGCTGGGACGGGACCAATGCCCATGGTGCGCGGATCAACTCCAGCCGAAGTCACCGCCGAAATTCGCGCCAGCGGCTTCAGGTTATTCGTCTTCACGAAATGTTCGCTTGCCACCACCACCGCCGCAGCGCCATCGGTGATCCCCGAAGAATTTCCTGCAGTAACTGTTCCAGTTTTCGAAAATACCGGCGCCAGCTTGCCCAGCTTTTCCATGCTCGCGTCTGCAAAGGGATGTTCGTCGCGGCTGAAGGTGGTCGCGCCTTTCTTGCCTTCAATCGTGACCGAGACAAGCTCGGCGTCGAAGCGGCCAGCGGCAATGGCCCGTCCGGCGCGGGTTTGCGACATGAGCGCGAATTCATCCTGCTCGTCCCGCGTGATCTTGTAATGCTCGGCCAAAATTTCGGCCGTTTCGCCCATCACCATCTTCGCCAACGGACAAAAGAATCCGTCGCGATACATGCCGTCAACCAAATCCTGATTGCCCAGCCGGTATCCCCAGCGCGCTTCGAGATAATAAGGAACCCGCGACATGGATTCCGTGCCGCCCGCCAGAATGCAACTGGATTCGCCGAGCAGAATCGCCTGATACGCCAGCGCGATCGACTTCATCCCCGAAGCGCAGGCTTTGTTCACCGTGAACGCCGGCACTTCCTGCGGCACGCCACTGCGAATGGAAATCTGCCGCGCGACGTTCGGCCCGCCACCCGCCTGCCGCGCGTTGCCGAAGATGGTTTCTTCCACCTGCGTCGGCTGGATTCCAGCGCGCTCCATCGCAGCCTTGGCGGCCACCACACCCAGGTCGGTCGCCGTCAGCGAAGCCAGCGACCCGCCAAACTTCCCAATCGGCGTGCGTGCGGCGGAGAGAATGTAGACTGCCTGCAAAATGTCGCCTCCAAAACATTTGAGTCTAGCAGGGCGGGGAAAGATGCGGGGCGGGCTAGACGAACGGATTCTCGATCCGCAGGCCTTCAATCTTCTGTCCGGACTGGAGGTCTTCGCTATAAAGCTTTTCGCATCGTCCCTCCAGGGCCGCCGCCACGATGAGCGAGTCATACCACGAAATCCGATGCCTCTCTCGTATCCGCAGGGCTTCGAAATAGATCGCGGGCGAGGAATGCACGGCAAGGAGCGGGCGCAGTACGGTGATGAGATATTGCTCCGCCTCAGCCTCGCTCATCGGCTGAGCAAAACGGCGAAACGCTACGCTGAAAAATTCCTGCACCACCTGATAGCTGATGATTCCCTCACCAGTGTCCGCCGCTCGGCGGATCAGATCTCCCGCCTTCTTTGCCTTCGAGGGTGCGCTCGGGTCGAAGGCATAAACAAAGATATTGGTATCGAGGAAGAATCTACCGCTCATTCATTTCTTCCCGCGTGTAAGGACCAGAGGAGCGCACATGCCGAAGGCGGCGCATCAGCGCATCCACCGCGGCTCCGCCCCCTGCCTGAGCGGCGTATTGCTCCAACCACTCACGAAAGGCGGCGTTCAGGGTTTTGTGCTGCGCCCGTGCTACCAGACGCGCCTGCTCGATTAGCGTCTCTTCCGCGCTAAGGGTAATATTCTTCATACTGTAACAGTGTACACTATTTCAGTGTGATTTCAAGCATGATCTTTTGACTTGGAGTTGCCGATAATTATTTCGGAACTTGACGGGTTCATGCCCCGGGCTGATCTGGCCCGGGATTTTGTTGTTCTTGGCAACACTCGACCCGCTACGATGCTGCTCCCACAACCGCCAGCCGCCTAGTACCGTATGAATCCGTGGGAGAAGAAGCTGGCGTCTTGATAGACGCCCGTGATCGTTCCGCTATCGTTGATGCCTGTCGGGGCCGTTCCATAGTTTTCGCCAGACGCGGCTCCTGGCACCATTATTGAGGTGTAGTCCAAAGAAGTGTCCACAGAAAACCCGAAAAGACTGGCAGGGCTTGAAACTGCGCCTACGATTTCGCCGTTAGCGTTTACGGCTAGGGGGGTAGTCCCAAAGAAGCCCTCATTCCCCGTGTAGGCATGGGGGTCAGTGATCGTGGTAAAGTTGCCGGCCGGATCTCGCGAGAACCCGTGGTAATGGAAGTTGTCGGAAAGGTAGTATCCAACAATCTCGCCACTTGCGTTGATCACGAGTGGGACTGTTCCCCTGCTGTCGCCCTGTCCCGCGCCAGGAGCGTCGAAGGTTGTGATCGTGCCTGAGCTGTCACGCAAGAACCCTCGCACGGTTCTCCCCCTCGACGAGTCAAGGTAATCGCCAGTCACGCTTCCGCTGTCGGAGATCGAGGACGCTTCCGTTTCAGCACCCGGAACGTTGAAGGTAGTGAAGTTCCCCGCGGCATCGCGCAGATAGCTACTCGAATGTCCATCGTGGCTGTAACGTCCCGTTATCTCCCCAGAAATATTTACGCTGAGCGCGATGGTGCCGGTGGCTCCCGGTGGGTCAAAGCTCGTGATGCTTCCGGTGGGTTCCCGCAGAAAGCCGTGAGATACGCCGCCGGAGTCGACATACCATCCTACAACTTCGCCACTCACGCTGATTGCCGTCGGTATCGTTCCGATAGAGTCCACCGCATCGAAAGAAACAAATGTGCCCGCCGTACCGCGGACGAACCCGTGGTTGGAGGTTCCACTAAAGTAGTAGCCGGTTATTTCCCCCGCGTTGTTGATGGCAACCGGCTCAGTGCCGGCTGACCCCGGCGGATCGAACGTGATGATCGGGTGTGCGGCGGGATGCGGCGGTGCTGCGTGACTAGTGGCGGCAGTTTGAGCGCTGAGAGCGAGCGCCGACAACAAGAGTGCGGCTACAGCTAAGGCTTTGTGCATGGGGTCTCCGAGTTGCCCGTGGCTCTGGGGGTGAGCCGAATGAGGCGCTACAATTGTCGCCCGTAATCGTAACAGCCGAAGGGGGGGGGGCATGCAACGTGAATGTTTTTGCAACATCCGCATCGGCGGCGTACTTGTCCGCGCAAACTCAGATCGATCCAATCGCGCTTCCGCCTATTGCCATTCCCTCCAACCTCCGGCATAATAAGTGTTTGTCTTGACCTCGCCGGACGCTTCCGGAATAAGGATATACATCTGTGTTAATGATTCGACTGTCGCGCATGGGTGCGCGTAAACAACCGCATTACCGCATTGTGGTCATCGAGAAGGCGCGCGCGCGCAACGGCCGGCCGGTGGAAGTTGTGGGGACGTACAATCCCCGCACCAACCCCGCCAGCGTGGACTTCAAGCGCGAGCGCGTGGACTATTGGGTGTCGAAGGGCGCGCAAATGTCAGAGCGGGTGGGCAAGCTGTACTCCAAGCCCCCGGTCGCCCCGGCTGTTCCCGCGGCATAAACCATCGCCATGACTGAAACCACTGGAGATGTTCGCGCTCTCATCGAGCAGATTGCGAAGTGGATCGTCGATGCTCCCGATCAGGTTTTCGTGGATCATCTCGATGACGACGTGATCGAACTGGAAGTCGCCGAAGGTGACGTGGGCAAGATCATCGGGCGGCAAGGGCGCAGCGTGCGTGCATTGCGCACGCTGCTGAGCGCCGCCGGAGCACGGGCGCGGAAGCGCTACACGCTGGAAGTGATCGATTAGCCGATCGGCGGGGCAGGGAACCGGACCATTCGCGATCCTGAAACAAGTGCTGAGTTCATTACGCTGGCCCGGGTGGTGAAAACGCAGGGCCGCCGCGGCGAAGTTGCGGGCGAGATTTTGAGCGACATCCCGGGGCGATTCACGGTCGGAATGAAATTGCTGGCGCTGCCGCGGAATTCAGCAGACCGCCGCGAACTGAAAGTGGAAGAGCTCTGGCCGCACAAAGGCCTGCTGGTGCTGAAGTTCTCGGGTGTAGATTCGATTTCCGAGGCGGAAACGCTGGTCGGATGCGAATTGCAGGTGCCGCGCAGCCAGCGTTCAGAACTGCAGGCGGGCTGGAATTACGTGAGCGACCTGGTTGGTTGCGCAGTACTCGATCACGGCCGCGAGATTGGTCGAATTGAAGATGTTCAGTTTGGAGCAGGAGAAGCGCCGCTGTTGGTTGTTCGCGACGCTGCGGCGCGGCGGGTGGAAGTGCCTTTCGCCGAGGCATATCTTGACGGTGTGGATGTGGAGAGCAAGCAGGTCCGGATGAATTTGCCCGAAGGACTGCTGGAAGTAAACGCTCCACTTACGGCTGAGGAAAAGCGAGAGCAAGCGCAGGGAGCGAGAAAAAAGTCTTAACCACAGAGGACACGGGGGGAACACAGGGTAAACCTCTGTGCCCTCTGTGGTAAGGGTTTTGATCTGCGATGAAGGCCGACATCGTCACCATCTTTCCGGACTTCTTTCGCGGACCGCTGGAATATGGCATTACGCGCCGGGCCCAAGAAATGGGGCTGGCGGAAATACAAGTCCACGATCTGCGGAGCTTTACCCGCGATCGTCACCGCACCGTGGACGACCGGCCCTTCGGCGGCGGCGAAGGCATGGTGCTGAAGCCGGAACCGCTGTTTGAATGTTTGGAGTCGATGGAGCTTGCAGCGCGCGAAGAGCGTGTCGCTGGGCGCGTGAAGCAGTCGGTAGTTCTGCTCTCGGCGCAGGGGCAAAGGTTTACGCAGAAAGTCGCGGCTGAGTTGGCTTTGCTCGACCGCATCGTGTTGCTCTGCGGACGGTATGAAGGTGTGGATGAGCGCGTTGCGGACTTTCTCGCCGACCGGGAACTTTCCATCGGCGACTATGTTCTAAGCGGCGGGGAAATGGGCGCGACGGTTATCGTGGAAGCGGTGATGAGGTTGCTTCCCGGCGCCGTAGGAAACGAAAGGTCAACCCAGCAGGAGTCATTCACCGTTCACTCGAAAGCGGAAGACTCGGGCGGTGCGGATTCGACCTGCGGGTCGAATGGATTGCTGGACTATCCGCACTACACGCGGCCGGCGGAGTTTCGCGGGATTGCGGTGCCGGAGGCGTTGATGTCCGGCAATCACGAAGAGATCCGCAAGTGGCGGCGGCAGCGGGCGCTGGAGAAGACGTTACGCAACCGTCCGGATTTGCTGGAAGGCGCGGTGCTGAGCGAGGAAGACAACGAGTTTCTGGCCGGGGTCAAGAACGCCGGGATCGAAAAAGATCGCGGCTGAGTTTCACAACTGAGAATCAAGATTTCAGAATTCAGAAGGACGGACCATCATGTCGAACTTAATCATCGAAAAACTGCTGGCGAAAACCCAACGTACTGATATCCCCGCGTTTCACCCTGGCGACACCGTCCGCGTCCACGTGAAGATCAAAGAAGGCGACAAGGAGCGCTTGCAGGCGTTTGAGGGCGTGGTGATCAAACGCGACAACGGCCCGCAGGCCAGCTTCACCGTTCGCAAGATCAGCTTCGGCCAGGGCGTGGAGCGCATCTTTCCGATCCACTCCAAAGTGATCGACAGAGTGGATCTGCTGCGCTCGTCGAAGGTCCGCCGCGCCAAGCTGTATTATCTGCGCGGCCTGAAGGGCAAAGCGGCGCGCCTACGCGACGTCGAAAGGCCGAGCTGAATTTATCCGGCGACCGCTGCCAAGTGCTCGGTGATGACTTCCAGGTCCGCGAAGTCCTCGACGCGGGGCTTTCGCAACCGCTTCAGCACATAATCGAGCAGCGGGCGGTCGCCCTGCCGGATTTCCTGAAACTCCACGCCCATGGCGCGGTTCTGCGCCGTATATCTGACGTGCCCGCGCAGCGCGACGCTGACATCACACATATTGAGGAACCAGCCGTAGGCCTGTACCCGGCGTTAGCAGGTCGCTGGCACTGATGAGGCAGCCGTACTCGGAAATCTGCTCCAGACGGCCTTCGACACGGGACTGTCCGCCGATCTCGGCCAAGTCTGCGCCTCCTTCTACCTGGAAGCGGGGTCGGCGGCGCCGGTTTTGGTCACTCCTGCCGAAAGCATTCATCCCGGACCTTCTGTTTAGTGCGGCTGGGATTACAGGAAGATACTGTTCTTCCATTTGCCGCAATTCTTCTTCCCATGGAGTCCTGCTGCCTTTCACGCACTCGACCGTGAACTGGCCGCGCAGGGCCGAGCGAGGATCGGCGGTCCAAACTACCTGGCAGATGGACTTGTTGCGACCGCGCTCGACGGTGACCAAGTCCCCAACCTTTACCTCGCGCGAACTCAGCAGCCTTGCGCCTCGCGGATGAATATCGTAGGTGCAAGCCAGTTCCAGCGCGCCGCGTCCGCCGTACCGCATGTGGGTGAGGCGAACCGGCAGCGCCAGATGGATCAACTTGTCGACTGGCACAGAATCTCGCGCGCCCTCTTGTGCCGCGGCATCCTGCATCGGCTGGATTATTTCGTCGCTCACAACCGTTCCTCGCGAATGGGGGAGACATCGTCAACATAGCAGTACATGTCCTAACGGACAATGTACGTTCGTAATCGAAGTAATGGTTACTGAGCGGCATTACCTTGCGGCGGACGCGTGGCCCGAGAGTGGTGCGGCGGCGAGTTGCGGGGGGAAACTCCGTGCAACTTATTTTATATCGCTTGCAGGAATCTCTGCGGGCAGGTGAAGATGGTGGCGTCTTTCATCTGACATCTCAATGGCGAGTACTGCGAAGGCTGCGTCTGAGTTTGTGCTGTCTGCGTCGGCGGCGAAACTGCGGCTGCTGAAAAGGCTGCGCTGCACGCTGCGTTATGAAAAAAATGCGTGGGCGTCAGGGGCGGTTCTGGTGGCCGGGGTGGACGAGGTGGGGCGCGGATCGCTGTTTGGCCCGGTGGTGGCGGCGGCGGTGATTCTTGAACGCGGTTACCGGGTGCGCGGCTTGCGCGATTCCAAGCTGCTGTTGCCGGAACGCCGCGAACTGCTGGCGCCACGGATTCGGGAACATGCCGTGGCATGGGCTGTGGCGGCGGTGGACGCGGCGCGCATCGACCAGATCAACATCTACCAGGCGTCGCGGCTGGCCATGCGTGAGGCGGTGATGCGGCTCGCGCCCGCGGCCGATCATCTGCTTGTCGACGCCGTGTGCCTGGATTGCGAACTGCCGCAGCAGGCCATCATTCATGGCGACGCGCTTTCGGCCTCGATTGCGGCGGCTTCGATTCTGGCTAAGGTGGAGCGCGACCGCATGATGTGCGAGTGGGACGCGGTCTTCCCCGAGTACGGCTTGGCTTCGCACAAGGGCTACAGCACGCCGCAACATCTGGCGGCTCTGGAGAAGTATGGGCCTTCGCCGCTGCATCGGCAGTCGTTCGCTCCGGTGTGGAGTAGTCCGGTGGAGCAGGTGGTTATTGAGTTCGAGTGACATGTGTCTCGTCGTCGGTCGTCGGTCTTCGGTCGTTGATCTTTCGCCCCCACGAGTTATTTCCCGAAATGGTGTTTTCTTGTTTTTTGGGTATACCCCCCCTCCCCCCCGGTCTATTGGAATCATCATGTTAGAGAGAAATTGCGAAATAATCTCTTAGAATCAATAGCTTAGGGGCAAAATCTTGCGCTTAAAGGACTTAGGTGCCGATTTTCGCTTGACAGCCCCCTCCTCTCGGTTAATCTTGCCGTCATGAATCCAACCCTCAAGACGGTTCTCACGGCAGTGTTCTGGTTTGTCCTCGGTCATCTCAGTTGTGCTGTCCTGCACCACTGGCATCAGGTGGCGGACAAATAGCCCCCGCGTCCATGATCGGATGATGGGGCTGTGGATGGCAAGGTTGGATGTCACAAGGGCGGAAAAATCAGTGTACGCGATGCCAAAGCCATGCGGCCACTAATCCTCGTTTTACCTTCGCCCACAAAAGGGGGCCGACACTGATTGCGGCCTGCCACCAGTACCACAGGTTAGCAGTGCGGCGGCCGTAGCGAGGCATCAGAATGGTCCGATACTCCTCGTCCAAGTCGCCTAGAATGTGTTCCCGGTTCTTCTTGGGGATGAGAAGTACAAGCAGCGTCGCCATTTTCGGCGGACGGTTCGGGTCGGGCTCGGCGCTTCCTTCGATTTGGTCCCAGTCTACTCCCCGTATTTTTCCGGCTTCCTTCAGCTCTAATAGCAGGTCCCATCTCTGCTTGTTGTTGGGTCGACTCCTTACGAGCCCCACAACTTCTGCCGGTAGAAGCATAGAGGGTGAGTCGTCGAGGTAAATGATCGCTTCGATGTTCGGGGGATTATGTCGGAATCTAAGGCGCCGAGGGCTGTCGGACCCAAGCCTAACCTTGGTGAAGTGCCGCGTGCTCTCTTTCCAGGCCCCATTCCAAGCCCCATACATCTCATCCCGCGTCATCGCGCACCTTCCAGCAGTTCGATGCCCTCAGCCATTCGCTGGGTGGCTCGGTACGAGTGACGAAGAGCGGCCTTGCCAGTGCTCTCTATCTTGAAGTACCTCTTCGCTCGCCCCCCGCGCTCCGATGTCGGTTCACCGACCCACGATGACAGATAGCCCTTTTGCTCTAATCTGTCCAGGGTCGTGTACAGCGCTCCATACGAACATCGTCGACCCGCCCGCGATTCAAGTTCGTCGTGGACGCGCATACCGTAAGCGTCGCGCTCTAATCGCAACACGGCCATCAGAACAAGGGTTTCAAACTCGCCGAGCGACTCGTTTACACGATTTACTCTACTTTGCATAGTCACAATGTAGAAGAAATCGGGGCGTTTGTCAAGGTAGACCTTAATGACGGGGTTGTTGTTGAATCGAGGTTAGAGCAATTCGCCGAAGACGAAACGACCTAATTCGTCGCCCAGTTGTTTGACCTGTTCGGGGTCGCTGGCTGCGCGGAAGCGTTCGGCCAATTCGAAGAATGCCTTCTCTTTTTGCTGGGCGGCTTCGATATCTTGCTCGGCGAGCGGCACACGGTTGCCGATGAGGTTGCGCTGTCTAGCCATGCTAGCCCTCCTTAAGAATTGGCTCTGCTACTTGCACGCTGTGGAATCCTCTGCCCGCTCGGTCCCGCTCTGCGCCTGATTGCCGCCGCTCAAGTCAGATCCGGGAGTCTCCAGTCCCCAGCCCACGCGCGAGGTCTCTAAGATTGGCCCTCCATAACCTATCGCATACGCAACCATTCGGTGCAGTAATTCAGCAGTGCTGCAGTAGAGGTTCCACCCAGAGCCTTCCTCGGTCACCATATCGCCGTGCGCTTTGGGATGACGGAGCTTCTTCCATCTGTTCACGATCTCTTCCCGGATTCCTGTTCTCTTCGCCCATGCGTACATCCGGTCTGCGGCGCTGACCTCAGACAGGCGCGAGAGTGCCGCTTTCGCGCGTTTCTTGAGGGTAGCGTCACCTTTCCATGCATCCAGATGATCTAATACCCCCGCAGCGTCAGCATTAGGCAATTGTGAGAGCGTTTCTTTCGCGCGCTGTCTGAGGGTGCTGTCGCCTTGCCACGAATCAATGTAATCCAGCAGCGATTGTATCGAAGGAGGTGACACTAGCTCGTCTTTAAGAACCACCTTGGCGATTGACTCGACGCCAACCGCAAGCGTCAGACAGGCCGTCTGGAAGGAACCTTGCGCCCCGCGGCGAATACCTTCTAGCTCGCTGATCAACGGATACTGCTCAAACTGATGTCTCTCAATGTGGCTGAAGAAAAGCTCAACGGCTCTCCAGAAATTCGCGCCCTCTGGCCCCCTGAAATAGACCGGCGGTGGCATGAGAGATAAATGGTGCCAGAATGGCCCGGAGTGCAAACCGAGATCCTCGCGATCCCCAAATTTGCGGGTGATGACAGCAGGCAGTATGGTCCGTACCAGTGGCGAATCCGAGGGCGTGGCACAACAACCCTGGCCACGTCGGCAAGAAGGCGCCGCTCTGCATAGCAGACACCGAAAGGAAACCCTCCTCTTCGCGTCGAAAGATAACCGTTGCTGCTCCTATGCCATGCGAGTGGTGATCGACTGAGTGCGACCACCCTATTTCTTTTCCGCCGACCGACCGGCGGCTCTGGGTAACCATATCAAGAGGCAAGGAGGGCGTACCTGGAATCAGAATTCGGACGGAGCTGTGGTCGGTTTCGAGCCCGTCACCAGAGTGCAAGATGCTGGAGATATTCTTTCGAAGCCGATAGGTTGGGAGCGGAATTTCGTTGCTCAAATCGATTATGAGTGGGTTGCTGTGCCACTCTCGCCCAGTTTCGTCAGTGGCACGTAGCATGACGTGGTCCTCAGGGCTATAGACCTCTCCCGGAAGCCTCGGGCCGAGCAACGATTTGTGAGGCCGAACGCCCGAAAAGGACGAAATCATGCGGAAGTACAATCTTCCGAGATTGTCGGACCGTATCGCACCCACTCCCTTGAGCGCGATTTCGTCATAGGCGGGGCACACCAGTAGCTCCATCTCGGGACAGATTAGGTCGAGCGTGCCCCCCTTTATTGCTTTCGCGAACTCCATTTCAGTGTCCATAATGTCGGGCGCGTTGTGCGCCACCCGTCGGGCTTTTTGCGAATGAACGGCGTTCTTACCATCTGACTGGTATCCAAGGCCGAAGTCAAGCTTGAGCTTCTGTGGCCATTCTTGGCACGCGCGGAGAGCAGATTCCTCGCTCACTCTCGCCGGCTTCACCGGCTGCGAGTGGCTCGGAATGACAAAGGTTGAGAGTGGGGACTGCTGTATCGCAGCGCTGAGGCGCTGCGCCACCCAAAATCATTGGGCCGTCAGGGTTGAGTTGAGATCATTGACCAGCTTCGTGTTGTTGATCAACGCCTGGCGCAGGATTTCCGCTTGCTGTTTGGCCGTTGTCCAATCTTGTTTCTCGACTGCTTCCGTCAATCCTGGCAACTCCAGGTGGGCGTAGGTATAGCGCGCGCCGTAGAGGATGTGTTTGAACCAGGGGCGGCCGGGGATTCCGTCGGGGTTGAGCCAGTTGCGTTCGACTTGCATGGTGCCGTGGTTGATAGTGGCGGCTAGTTTGGAGTCGATTGCGCCAGAGGCTAGGGCGCGGGTTACGGAGTCATCGAGGCGCTTGCCGGCGGCTTCGAAGTCGTCGATCGCGGTTAAGATGGGGGTCAGATCGAGTGGCGCGTTTGCGGCATTTTCGCGCTCTCGATAGGCCGCCGGCTTCAATTCATGGGTCGAACTCCCTGACGGGCCGCAGGCAGCGCAGGCGGGAAAGGGATCCTTCGACTGCGTGGCTGTTTCGCTTCGCGAATCAGCCACTCCGCTCAGGATGACAGGATTATTTTTGGCTAGTTCATTTACAAACTGGCGGATGTTGCTGGCGTAGCTGGCGAAGTCGAAAGGTAACAGATCCGCGTTGGCTAGGCGCAGGGCTAGCACTCCCCATAGCTGCGACATCAGGGTGTGATAGCGGTAGCCGGGATCGCCGAAGTGGTTCATCCAGAAGAAGTCGTCGTAGGCGGAGTGGTAGACGCCATAAGGTCCGTCAAACTGGAGCCCTAGGACGGGCATGCCTACAAAGTTCAGGAATACGGTATGGTCGGAGCCGCTGCCGATGCGGGTGTCGGCTAGATTCAGGTCTGTGACTTCTTCCAATTGCTTGGCCTCGCCCCGTTCGCGCTTGGACGATGTTTTCCAGGCTTCATACAAAGTCTTGCCCGAAGGATCCTGCAACGTGCGGCTGGTCTCGACCAGCATGGGCGCTAGCGACGCTACGGCCTGGCCGTGGAAGTTTGGGCCGGACGTGGAGGAATCGACGTTGATGTAGGCAACGGCTTTCTTGCGCAGTTCGTCGGCGAACTGCTCTCCCCACTCGGTGGAACCGGTGAGGCCGACCTCTTCTCCGTCCCAACTGCAGAAGACGAGAGTGCGGCGCGGACGCGTGCCTGCTTTCGCTAACTTTCCCAGGGCGCGTGTCATCTCCATCAGCGAGGCGGTGCCGCTGCTGGGGTCGACGCCGCCGAAGACCCAGGCGTCGCGGTGATTGCCGAGCACGATCCATTCGTCGGGCAACTGCGCGCCGCGGATGCGGCCTTCGACTACGTAGTAGGGCTGGGTGGAATTGTCCATCTCGATCTTCACGTGGACGCGCACGCGATTGCCGCCGAGGTGATATTTGATGGGCAGTCCGCCTTGCCAGTCGTCGGGAGCAACCGGGCCGTCCATCTGGGCTAGCAGCGGTTTGGCGTCGTGCCAGGAGAGTGGCAGGGCCATAATCTTAGGAATCGAAACTGCTTCTTCGACCGGAATGCGTTTGGCGCCGGGAACGGAAGCCCAGCCTGGAGTGAGTGGATCGCCGGGAACCATGAAGTCGTAGGTGATAGCGCCGCGCTGGATGTGATACTCCGGGCCCCACGGCCCTTTGGGGACGACTTGACCTTTCTTGTATCCGTCTTCGGCGGGATCGCTGTAGATCAGAAGCGCCGCTGCGCCCTCACGCTGGGCGGTGAGGGCTTTGAATCCGCGGTAGCTGTAAGGATTTGAGTAGCGCACCAGCACAACCTTGCCTTTGACGTCGATGCCTTGCTTGCGGAGAAGCTCGTAGTCTTCGGGATTGCCGCTGTGGGCGTAGACGAGCGGGGCCGTCACTTCTCCGGAGGCGGACATGCCGCTCCAGGCCGAACTTATACTTTTATTCTTCATGTCCGGATCGCCGGGGACGGGCAGTTCGCGCAGGCCAGCGCGGTAGTGCACGGGCGCTACCATTTCCAGAAACGTGCTTTTTGGATTGCTGCCGTAGACGTCGTAGCGGCGGATGACGACATCTTCGAGACCTTCGTTGCGCCATTGGTCGGCGATGTAACGAGCCAGTTCGTTGTTGCGCACGGATCCGGCGACGTGCGGTTCGGCGGTGAAGATGTGGTGCTGGCGGCGTTCTTCGTCTGGGGAGGGAATTGCCTTGAACTTGTTTTCGATTTCGGCTTCGTGGGCGGCGGCGGATGGAGTGAAGCCCAGGATGGAAGTCTGGGAACAAACTGGCAGGCTCGCGCAAAACAGAAGAGCAACAGCTTGAATCGCGGAGTGCGCTGAGAAATTCCGCGGAGATCGCTGAGGAACGCCGGGCCAGTCGGAATCCACGTTTTGCCTCTCCTTCGTCTGTCGTCTGTGACTTTACTTTGCTTTGTAGATCTCCGTCAGCAAATCCGGCTTCGATTCATCGCGCACCAGATGAGGGTAGCGCTCGCCGCCGTGGTAGTCGAGCTTGTAGGTTTTGTAGTAGTCGGTGTTCTCGACCAGAAGTTCGAGGGGAGCGGTGCCGCCCGTGCCGGCTTTGAGCGCGTCGCGCAGGACGTCCGCCGAGTATTGGCGGCCGTTCACCGCAACGAGTCTCATACCGGGGCCGATTCCTGCCAAGGCTGCGGGCATGCCCTCGATGGTGTCGGTGATGGTGCCGTCTTCGCGCAGGTTGAGCCCGATCGAATAGGCAACATTCACGAAGTGAAATCGGCTCTCGCCGCCGCGCACCATTTCCGATGCAGTGTCGTCGTAGACCACCTTCCAACCGCTGCCTTCGATGCCGCCGAGCGGTGCGCCGGGGCCGTGATTGGTCAGCCGCTCAGTCCAGAAGCCGCGCCAGTCGTAGGGCGCAACCTGGTTGAGAGTGGCGACCACGTCGTCGAAGGTGTAGGTCTTGACCATGGGGCCGGTGCTGGGAGCGCCATGGAAGACGTGGCAGAAGTCATCTAATGCCTTCTTGCCCTTGGTCTGCTGGCGGATGATTACGTCGACCCACAGCCAGTTCAGCGTGTCTTCATCGTAGAAATCCACGGAGCGCCGCCAGGAGTTCCACGCTTGCGGAGAGAAATAAAGCTCTGGCGCCGCGTCGGCGGTGTCCTGCAGGTTGCGCCAGGCGCGGCCGGGGGTGTGGTCGAGGGCGGCGGCGGTTAGGCCCAGGTCGTCGCGGGCTTGCTCGGGTGTGAGCAGTCCGCTGCGGGCGGTCAGCACGGTGCCGAGATAATTTGTCAGACCTTCATACACCCACAGCAGATCGTCCTGCATGGGTTGCTGATAATCCGGGGTCGCGAGGTTCACCGGGCGCCGGTATTTTCCATTCCACGAGTGCACGTACTCGTGCGGGAGCAGGCCGGCTGACATCTTGCGCTCAGTGTCATCCACCAATCCACGTTCGGAAATGCGGCTGTCGTCGGACTCGTGATGCTCCAGTCCGAAGTGCGCGACGTGATCGCTCAGGCTGAGCAGGAAATGATAATCGCGATAGTGATGCGCGCCGAAAAGTTTGTTCGCTTGCTCGACCAGGTTTTTATAGTGGTCCCAGACTTCCTGGGGAGGGGCGAGGGCCGCGGCGCTGTCGGCGGCAATGTCCATCTCGGTGAGGGGATCATCGGCCAACTTAACGACTTTCAGGAATTCACCGGTGATTACGGGCGAATCGACGAGTGTGGTCAGGGAAGCGGGTTGAAAGGTGATTTGCGTCTCACCGTTTTCCGCGGCAGTTGAGGCAATGGGCAGGGGAGTGCCGAATTTCCAGTTGGCGGGAAGTTTCAGGCTAGCAACGTAGGTTAGATCGTCTGACTTCCAGCCCTTGGGGTAGAGCAGGACCTGATTCCAACTGATGACCGCCATTTTGTCGGTGGCGGAGGAACCAGCGGAGAAGCCGCCCTCGAAGGTGGCGGGAGAAAGGAAATCGAGTTCGGCGTTGACTTCGGCTTCGCCGGCGGGAACCTCGATATGGAGGGTGAAGCCGTCGAGCAGATCGCGGCGCCATTTCAGCGTTTTACCGCCGGCGCTGAATTTGAGTCCAGCCAGGTCGATGACGGGGCCGTCGGGGGCGTGCTCACCGGGGATCCACTTCGGGTAATAGAGCGTCAGGTCGCCCGGGCTGGCGGGAATCTTTAATTTAGCGTGGAAGATTTTGCGCGGGGCCGAGGTGGCGTCCACGAAGATGGTGACGGTTGGAGGTGTGGCTGACCAACTGCAAAGCGAGAAGAAGAGAACGAAGAAGAAAGAACCGACCACTCCCAAGATGCTTGAGAGTTTCATTTTAGGGGCCCCCGTAGTGTCGATCAACGTGTCGATGAAGCGAATCCCACAGCGCCTGCAGAATTTTAGACTATAGCAGCCTGCGAGAGCCGTGGTACAGGGATGCACCAGCGCTGCTATCATCTCCACGATGTCAAGGCGCGGGAAATTCATCACCTTCGAAGGATTGGACGGGAGTGGCAAGAGCACGCAGATGCGTAAGCTGGCGGCTGTGCTGCGCGCGGCCGGGCATAAGGTGGTGGAAACGCGCGAGCCTGGGGGGACGGCTACGGGAGAGAAGATTCGGCGCGTCTTGCTCGACTCGGCAACCGAGGGTGTGTCGCCGCTGGCGGAAATGGCGTTGATGTTTGCGTCGCGGGCGCAGCACATTGCGGAGGTGATCCAGCCGGCGCTCGAGCACGGGCAGATTGTGCTTTGCGACCGCTTCACGGATTCCACCGAAGCTTACCAGGGCAGTGGCCGCAAGCTGGGCAGCGAGGCTGTGCTGAAGTTGCATCGTGTACTGTGCGGAGATTTGCAGCCTGATTTGACCATTCTGCTGGACTCCGATCCGGCGATGAGTGTGGGGCGGGCGCGACGGAGGAACCGGCGGGCTTCGCATGCTGCGAATAAGCACCACGCCGACGAAAACCGCTTCGAGCAGCAGAACCGGGCATTTTTTGATCGAGTGCACGAGGGCTATCTAAAGATTGCCGCGCGGGAGCCGCAACGGGTTGTGGCGGTGGATGCGAGCGGGACGCCGGCGCAGACGCATCGGCGGATTGCGGAGGTTATCGGACGAAGGCTGAGGCTGGCGAGGAACACCTAATTTCACCACGGAGTCCAAGAGACACGGAGAGAGTCATTCTTTTGAAGTCCCTCTCTTAGTTGTTTTCTCCGTGGCTCCGTGGCTCCGTGGTAGATTTTGATTTGAGTTGAAAGATGCCCTTCTCTGATTTTCACGGCAATGCCGAGACCGTTCATCGCCTGCGTGAAATGCTGGCGCGGAAGCACTTTCCACATGCCGTGACTCTTTCGGGGACGCGGGGGTCAGGCAAGTACACGCTGGCGCTGATGCTGGCACAGGCTCTGAATTGCCTGGAGCCGACTGAGACTGACGGTCTCCCGGACTTCTGCGGGAAATGCGCGAACTGCCGCCGTATTGCCCAGGCTGCCGATCTTGATGCCCGCTTTGCTGAGGCGGTGGAGACGCGCGAGGGCTTGCGCGAGGCCGACAAGAAAGACACTCGCCTGTTTGTGCAGACCCACCCGGATGTGCTGATCATCCCGCCTGATCCTCCGCAGATGATGATCAAGGTGGATCAGGTCCGGCGCGTTATCGAGACCATCTACTACCGTCCGGGGGAAGCGCGAGAGCGGGTTTATATCTTCACCGACTCGGCTTTCATGAAAGAGGCGGCGAATTCGCTGCTCAAGGTTCTGGAAGAGCCGCCGGAGTTCGCAACGATTTTTCTGCTCTCGGAGAATCCGGGCGAGCTGCTTCCCACCATTCGGTCGCGGTCGATGGTCTTTCCCCTTGGTGCTGTGCCGGTGGAAGAAGTGGAGCGCTATCTCGCCGAACATCGTCCGGAATGGAAACCGGCGCAGCGCGCGCTGGTGGCCAGACTGAGCCAAGGTGCTCTGGGCCGGGCTCGCAGTTTCGATGTGGAAGGCTATGTTGCTGCCCGCGCCGACGCGCTGACCATCCTCAATTCGGCTTTGCTGCGAGGCGAACATACTCAGCTTTTCAAGATCACGGAATCCTATCGCCCCGGCGCCGAGGGACGGGAGAAGACGGAACGGCTTCTGCGCACGCTCTATTCGCTGTTGCGTGATCTGATGTTTCTGGGGTCGGGCGCACATGATTTGGTCGAGAACACCGACATTCAAAGCCAGCTCGCAAGGATGGCTGAGGCTGCCAATTTCGACTGGATCGCCGCAGCCTCAGATCGGTTAGCTGAAGTGGAACGCGGGATGCGACGGAACCTGCTGCGATCATTGTCGTTGGATGCCTTCGCAACCGCGCTGGAGAAGGCTTAGTGCGGTTCGATTCTCTCCTCGAAGACAGGCGATTCAATGTCAACGGCGTGCACTTCGGGGGGTGTCCGCCGGAGGCATCAGCCAATTGTCCACCTTGGAGCTCCGGGCATTAGCGCCTCGCTCGCACCGCTAAGGATTTTGTTTCTTCGGTGGTGCTGCTAGAAAGATCTTGAGCATGCGCTTCAGCTCGCTAACTTGACACTCCTCAGCCGTCTTATAGGGGAACCCGGGATCACCCTGGAGCCAGCAGCGCCCTGTGCGAACAGGTTTATATCTCGGATACTTCTTCCAGAATGTAGCGATTGGTTCAGCAACTAAATCAGCATTCTTATCCTTCATTGCCGCTAATACGCCCTGGCGTACTGATTCCATCATTTCGACTTCTTCAGGGGGAGCCTCCTTACCCTCTAGCCGAATCTGGCCGAGCGCTCCTGGTGCGATGTGCCCGGCCTTCGCTACGCCAGGGCAAGCTTGAGGGCCAATAAAATCCCAGCCAAGGGCCAAATCAAGCGCCTTGTACACTATCCGCTGTACAGTCAGGTGCCCCTCCGCAGTTAGAGGCTGATCTTGCGCTTCCCAAACCAAGTGTGCGTTCGGCGTGCCTCCCCCTCCGCGCTGGGTCGCTGCGAACGCTTGGAAGTACAAATCCACAGCACGAACGATGTCACCACCCAAAACAGAGCCTGAGGGAAAGGTGGTGCACAGACCATCGGGTTTTCCTACTATCGTGCAGTTACCAAGACACAACTTGGCACCGTCGCAGTCAGTGCTCCAGTTGCAATCACAGTTATCTTGGGAGTTCCAATTCATCAGGTAGATTACGGTTGGGTCATTACCTTGCGCTGAAATAGGAGTGGTCAACCCAAGCGTCGCCAGAATCAAGGCACCCGTTAGTTTCAACATGTGCTTCACCGCGCCCATGACTAACCTCCTTCTCGAACTTATATCTCCTTGCTAGTTTGTGGTCAAAGAACCAATGCGGGATAGGGTCGCAGGTTTGGGGAATCGAAGTCAAGGGGATCCCTTTCGGGCCGGTTTTTTTGCGGAGGGAGAACTCTGCGTCGCTAAAGCGTGTGAGAAAAAGCAGCCGGCTGCTGTCTGCGATCTTTGTCGCTTCTTCGTTCGTGCTTGATTTCGTCTCTTGGGCTTCGCCGGAGGATTTCGACTGGATCGCCGGAGCTTCTGACCGGTTAGCCGAGGCGGAACGCGGTATGCGCCGGAACCTGCTGCGGTCGTTGTCGCTGGATGACTTAGGCCTGGTTCTGGAGAAGGCTTGATGCGAGCTCAGTATCCCTCACTTGAAGATTCTTGATGGAACTGAGACAGAGGGTGAATTTTCGGACGTGCACGACTGGGCCCTACTCGAAGCCACGGCCTTCTGCTATGCTCCCTGCCAATCCGGAGACAACGAAATGCGCCACACTTGCCTGAGCCTGAGTCCCACCTTCTTGCTAGTCTTAGTCTTTTTCGCCACGTGCCTGGGTTTGTTCAGTTCGACCCAAGTCCTCGCCCAGCAGAATCCGTCGCCGAACCAGAAGACGATCAAAGATCCCGCCGAATACAACGCCTACCTGGCGGCGCTCAACACGCAGGACCCCGCGCAGCGAGCTGCGGCTATGGAGGCTTTCGTCACTAAGTATCCCGGCAGCGTAGTCAAGGAGGATGCGCTGGAACAAGCGATGGCCGCCTACCAGCAAGCGGGCGATCAAGCCAAAGTGATGAGCACTGCCAGCCGGATTCTACAGATCGACCCCGGCAACGTCCGCGCGCTTGCTATTGTGACGGCCCTGAATCGTGCGCAAGCCAGTCGAGGTGACGCCAAAGCCCTGGGAGAAGCAGGCGCTGACGCGGATAAAGGCCTGAAAGCTCTACCGGGGTGGCAGAAACCAGACGGGATATCGGACGCGGACTACGAGAAAATGCGCAAGCAAATGGGGGCGATTTTCGAGGGAGCGGCTGGCTTTGCCGCGCTGCAAGCCAAAGACTACCCGGCGGCTCGCGATCACTACATGAAGTCGGTGGAGATCGATCCCAACGACCTGCAGGACGTTTATCAGCTTGCCGTCGCCGAACTGGAAATGAAGCCGATGGATCCGAATGGCTTCTGGTACGTTGCCAAGGCGTTCCAGTTGGCCCAGGGCAATGCCGTAGGGCAAAAATCGATTGAAGATTACGGCAAGGCGAAGTACCGCAGGTATCACGGTGGCGAGGATGGTTGGGACAAACTCATCGCTGCGACCGCAACCCAGCCCGTTCGACCGGCTGATTTTTCGGTCAAGCCCGCTCCTACAGCCGCGGAAATTGCCGTGCAAGCTGTTCACGACAACGCCCCGGGCGACCTTTCTTTTGGCGACTGGGAGTTCGTGTTAAGTCTGCGGGACGCTTCCCCGGCCAACAAAGAAGCTGCGGATAAGGTGATGCAGGCGATTCTGGACAAGGAAAAGCAGGGTGCCGCGAAGATGAAAATCCCGGTGAAGGTGATCTCGGCGACCGCGGACACGATTCAGGCGGCGATTACTGACGAAAACCAGCAGGCGAACAAGGCGGACCTGCAAATCACAATGGCCAAACCCGTGCTGCATCCGCCGGCGGCCGGGGCGATGATCGACATTATTGGCGTGATTACCGAGTACGTCCCGAGTCCCTTCAGCTTCCTCATGAAGGATGGCGAGATCGCAAAGCCAGCGGCGGCCACGCCTGCCAAGCCCTGAAGGGGGACAGTAGCCGGAGGTCAAGGGCGCGGCTTATGAGAGTTCTCTAACACCTTGTTGTTTCAGCATGTTACCGAGATTACTCCGGTGGTTCTACGCCCTTCAGATAGGTTGCTCCTGCCCTGTCCCGGGCCTATAATCGACTTACTCTGGTTTAAGAATTCTCCGTCAGGTTCCGGGTAGCAGTGGACGAGGGTGAAGTCTGTCTTCCCTTGTTCCAGAGGTGTATGGGAACCCGGTTATGCGAAAGCGCCTGCAAATCGTCCTGATGGCCAGCACCGTAGCCGCGACCTCTTTTTTGCTCACGCCCCAGCTCCGCGCCGCTGAAGATGGCAGTGGAGCCTCGGAAAAAATCACAGCCACCGACGAGCACGGCCACAAGGTGTACGTCAATGA
The DNA here is from genome assembly GCA_963842095.1 of uncultured Acidobacteriaceae bacterium. Lineage (GTDB taxonomy): Bacteria > Acidobacteriota > Terriglobia > Terriglobales > Acidobacteriaceae > Sulfotelmatobacter. The sequence goes on along the minus strand of CAWJEY010000013.1, from coordinate 164,477 downwards.
GCCGGTCGCTGCGAGCCCACACCACGCTCAAACCTCCGAAACGCCACGGCGCAGGCTGATGTACTGGAGTTCGAAAGAGAACCGCTGGAAGCCGGTGCCTCCCGCGAATGCAGCGTCGATGCGCGCCGCGCGGTCGGCGGCCGACGAGGTCAACCAGTACCTGGGAAGGGAGTCCAACCAATCGGCGAGCGCCAAGATTGAGGCCGCCAACTTTCGTGAACCGCTAGCGACCTCCGTGGACATTGATAGCGCCATCGAGCAGGCTGCGGCGCGGCATAACGTGAACCCGAACCTGGTGCGCGCGGTGGTGAAAGTGGAATCGAACTTCAACCCCAACGCGGTCTCGCGGAAAGGCGCGATGGGGCTGATGCAGTTGATGCCGGCGACGGCACGGCAGTTAAAGGTGAAGAATCCGTTTGACCCGGAACAGAATGTGGATGCGGGCGTGCGGCATTTGAAGCAACTTCTGGATAGTTATGGCGGCGATGTCAATTTGACCCTGGCCGCCTACAACGCGGGAGCGGGAGCTGTGGCGCGCAATTCAGGCGTGCCGCACTACGCCGAAACCCAAAACTACGTCCGGCGGATCACCAACCTTTACTACGGCGGGTCCGATTTTAGCCCGGGCGCGTCGCGCGATCCGGTTCGAGTTCAGCGGGATGCGCGGGGCGTGCTTTACATCAGCAACACGGATTAGGTTCGCGGCATCTGTTTTACTTATTGTCGTTTATTCGTTTCTCAGGCTATTAGTCTCTCTGGCACCCAGGGCATTGGTTCAAACAATTAGTCGCGAAGGCGCAGGCTGGTTATCTTGAAGAGTTCATGGCACCAGCGTGGTCTGTGGGGAGCGCTGTTGGTACTCGCCGTCTTCACCGGGGTTAACGCTCCGGCGGCACAGGCGCGTGCGCGCCACTCCGACGCCTGGGCGCGGGAGCATTTCGTTACTGCCGAGCGGATGCGAGAGGCGCTGAACGGCAGGCCTCCTGCCGACCGTACCCGGCGCGACTACCAGCGCGTGTTGAATGCTTACCGCTATATCTACCTGGGAGCGCCCACTTCCACCAAAGCTGATCCCAGTGTGGTTGCCGCGGCGGAGACGTTGGTGGAAATGGGACGGCGTTTCGACGATGACAAAATCCTGAATGAGGCCATCGAGCAATACAAGTTCCTGCGCCGCGAGTATCCCGGCAGCAAGTACCGTTTTGACGCGCTGTTCACCGTCGGCGAAATCTACAAAGACGATCTCAACGACCCCGAGGCGGCGCGGGCTGCTTTCCAGGAGTTTCTGCGCCGTTATCCGCACAATCGCCTGGCCGACGGCGCGCGTCAAGCCATCGTCGAGTTGAACCAAGAAGCGGAGAAGGCTGCGGAAGCGCAACAATCTGCGGGGAAACAGCAGTCGCGGAAGGATGCCAGGAACAACAAAGAGGCGAAAGATGCCTCCAACGAGGATCATGCTGCGCGCGCGTCTTTGGGCAAAGATCCGGCAAAAGATCCGGGCAAAGACGAACCGTTGGAGCCCCGCTCCGCGCACCTGCCGCGCGTGACCGCGATCCGGCATTGGCTCACGCCTGACTACACGCGGGTGGCCATCGACGTGGAAAGCGATGTGAAGTTTGTCTCGCAGCGCATCGACAATCCATCGCGCATATTCTTCGACCTGCGGGACACCAAGCTCGCTTCTACGCTGGTCGGCAAGAGTTTCGATGTGGATGACGGTTTCCTAAAGAAGGTTCGCGTGGCCCAGTTTGCCCCGGGACGCACGCGGGTCGTGCTGGAGGTCGATAGCCTTTCCGATTACGACGCCTTCCTGCTGCCCAACCCCTACCGGCTGATCATCGACGTTCACGGCAAGAACGGACGGGTGAAGCAGAACAAAGACGCGGGCGATGCCACCTTGGCAGACGCGAATGGCGTGGCCACGCCGAAGGCAACTCCTGACGACGATACCGATCAGGATTCATCGGACGCGAAGCCCAGTGTGCCGGCGCATGCCGCCGGCGCTGGCGAGGATGCGAAGAAATCCGCGCCTGGAACTGCAACTGCGAGTAAGAAGCCAACAACCGTGGTGAAGAAAATCGTGGAAGCCGGCGATGATGATGACAACACCGGCGCCCCTCGAGCCGTGGCCAAGCGGAATGGTCACGATGCCACGAAAGAAGCCTCTCCGGCGCGGAATGCCGTCGCAGCGAAAAGGCCGGCGGACGGCGCTCTCGACAGCGACGTTGGCATTCGTGAGGCGAGGCCCACGGCCAGCGGCGATCGGTCCCTGATTCGCGCCCTGGGACTGAAGATCGGCAAGATCGTGATTGACCCTGGGCACGGCGGCCATGACACTGGCACCATCGGTCCTAATGGCCTGGAAGAAAAAGACCTCGTCCTCGAAGTGGGCCGGCGTCTCGGCAAGCTTCTGGAGTCACGGCTGGGCGCGGAAGTGGTTTATACCCGGAAGGATGACACGTTCATCCCGCTCGAAACCCGCACGGCGGTCGCCAACCAGGCGCGCGCCGACCTGTTCGTGTCGATCCACGCCAACTCGAGCCACGATCCTGACGCCCGCGGAGTCGAAACCTATTACCTGAATTTCACTTCTTCGCCGGAGGCGCTGGAGGTGGCGGCGCGCGAGAACGCGGTTTCGGAGAAATCTATCTACGAGCTGCAGGACCTGGTGAAGAAGATCGCCCTCAAGGAAAAGATCGAGGAGTCGCGGGAGTTTGCCGGGGACGTGCAGCAATCGCTGCACAGCGGCCTGGCAGTGAAGAGTCCGGCGATTCGCGACCGGGGCGTGAAGAAGGCTCCCTTTATTGTCTTGATCGGCGCCAACATGCCCTCGATTCTGGCCGAGATTTCCTTTGTCAGCAATCCTACCGACGAGCGTCGCCTGGAGACGGCCGAATACCGACAGCGCATAGCCGAGTCGCTTTACCGCGGCATCGCCAAGTATGTGAACGGGCTGAGCGGGGTTAAAGTGGCCAGCAAGATGGATAAGGCTGCCGGGCAGTAAGGTCAGCGAACTCACTCCTGAGTCTCAGGGCCACTTGGTTGCCGCGGATCTCACCCAGAAACGCCGACTCCCGGCCTGATTGGCGCCTGTAATCGTTGAACTGTACACTTCAAGCAGGTGAAACGGAGAGTTTATGGCAAGCACACCAGTTACCGGCAGGAATGGTGCCATCGTCGTTTCTGCCGTGAGCGCCCGGTCGAATTTCGGAAAACTTCTGCGCCGTGTGGATGACGAGCGCCGGTCGCTGCTCATTGAGAAGCGCGGTATACCCAAAGCGGTCCTGCTCAGCATCCGTGATTACGTCAAGCTGGCCGCCCCCGAACCCGAGGTTTTGAGAATCATCGGCGAGGAGTCGGAGCGGAAGGGGACCAGCAAATTGACCTCGCGTCAAATTGACCGGATCATCAAGGCTGCCCGGTCACAGAAGCCGAAGCGATAAATGCTTCCACTTCGTCTGGTGATCGACACGAACGTGTTGGTTTCGGCCGCCATGAAGCCCGATGGGCTGCAACGAACCACTCTACTACTCGCCGTTACTAAACCGGCGCGCCTTTACGTGTCCCGGCCCATCCTGGGCGAATACGGCCGTGTGCTTGCCCGGCCGGGACTGCAGCTTCGTAAAGGCCTACGACAGCAATTGCTGCAACTCATCGAGAACCGCAGCTATGTGGTAAATCCGGCTTTTCGCCTCGAAGTCGCTAGCGACCCCGCCGACAACATGTTCCTCGAATGTGCCGATGCTGCCCGCACCGACTACCTTGTGACGGGCAACCAGAAGCATTTTCCGAGATTCTGGAAGAAAACGACGATCATAAACTCCAGAGAATTCATCAGTCTTGCCGCCCCTCACTTAATAAGGTAGCCAAGATCGTGGATCGCCTGCTCCGCCCCCTTGGCTTCCCCGGAAACTTTTTCTCCTCCGCTGTGGTCTAATTACAGAGGGGATCCGTGGCAAGCCGTCCATTCATGTGCGCTTTAAGGTTTGTGGTCATGCTGGCTGTCGTCATCTGCCTCGCTGACGTGGTTTTCGCCGCCCAGCCCGGTGCTCCTGCGCCCGCACCGCCGATTCTACCCAAGCAATTTGCTGGTTGGCAGATCCAGGGCGCGGCTCAGGCCAGCAAAGACGCTGCGGCGGCCGATCCCACAAACGCTTCCGTGCTCAAGGAATACGGGTTCGCGGACTTTGAGGCCGCGACCTACAAGAGTGACGACGGCCGCACGCTGAAGATCCGCGCTGCCCGATTCGCCGACGCCAGCGGAGCTTTCGGTGCATACAGTTTCTACCTGCAGCCGGAGATGGCGCGGGAAGAAATTGGCGACCAGGGCGCATCGCTCAATCAGCGGGTGCTGTTTTACCGCGGCCACATCGTGGTGGAGGCGGTGTTCAGCCAGTTGTCGGTGATGTCGGCAGCGGGACTGCGCGAACTCGCAGGCATGCTGCCGCGGCCCGGGGGAAATGCGGGCAATCTGCCTCCGATTCTCGCTTTCATGCCTCACCATGGTTACCAGGCGAACACCGAGAAATATGCGGAGGGACCGCTGGCTCTGGCTGCGATCGCGTCTCCTGTGCCTGCGGACCTGGTGGATTTCAGCGCCAGCCCCGAAGTGGTGCTTGGGCAATACTCGACTTCTGGCGGGGAGGCGACGCTGATGCTGATCGAGTATCCGACACCGGCGCTGGCTGCCGAGCATTTGCGCCGCATCGATGCCGCCCATCACGCCGCGCAACCCCAGGCGGGGATCGCAGCCATCGAGAACGTTGGTCCGTTCTTCGATAAGCGCACGGGGCCGATCATAGCCATTGCTGCGGGCCCGTTGGCTCAGAGTGATGCTCAAACTCTTCTCGGCGCGGTGAACTACGAGGCCAGCGTCACCTGGAACGAGAACACGTATTTCGACAAGAAGAACAACATCGCCAACCTGCTGGTCAACATCATTCTTCTATGCATCATCGTGGGTGCGATCTCGCTGGCGGCGGGAGTCGCGTTTGGCGGCGCTCGCGTTCTTCTGCGCAGGTATTTTCCTGGCCGGGTTTTCGGCCGTGCCGACCAGGATGAATTTATCTCTCTCGACCTTCAAGAGGCCGCGGCGCGAGTCTCTCCAGCCCGCCCTGGGCCCACTACAGACGCCTCAAACCATTCTTAAGTGCCTTAGAAGTATTGGCTTACACGTATTTCAGCAGGCTTTCGTCTCAAATTGGGACAGTTTCGAGGCGTGTTGATTGATTCTGTAAGTCATTGAAACTAAAGACATTTATTTCCCAAAAATCACTTGACACCCCCCTTTTTCGGCTCATAAGATTTTGTCTAGAAGGTTTTGACGGACTTTGCCTTCCGTTGGAACTATTCTCCCTTGAAAAGAGAAGGTCGCCCTGTTGCCGGGCGGCCTTCTCGTTTTGCTTGCAGTCGATGTGAAGGCAGAGCCACGCGTGAAGTCATTTTCAAGCCGATGGCCACGCTTTCGACTGAACTCTTGCACGCGGTTTGCGTATCATCTGTTGAGAAGTATGTTGGGCTAGCGAGATTCCGGCTCACGATGGGCGGGAGGAAATCATGTTCTGCGATGGATGTGGCACAAGCGTGCAACCCGGCCAGGCATTTTGTGGCAAGTGCGGCAAGCAAATCGTAGGGCCAGTCGCGGTAATGCAGCAGCGCCCGGGGCGCGTGCAGGGGCACGTTCATTTGCTGGGGATTTTCTGGCTTGCCATCTCCGCGTTCAACACGATCGGCGGGGTGGTGCTGTATGTCATCGCGAACACGTTGTTCGCCCATTTGCATGAAATGGGCGCACCGCCGGAGACCCCGACAGGGTTCCTGCGTTCGTTGCTGAGTGTGATCGCCATCTTCATTCTGGCCAAAGCGGCCGCCGGATTCCTCGCCGGATGGGGCTTGTTGCACCGCGAACCCTGGGCCCGCATCGTGGCGCTGGTTCTGGGCTTCATCTCGCTGTTCAACATTCCCTTCGGCACCGCCGTCGGAGTGTACACCCTGTGGGTTCTGCTGCCCGCGCAGTCGCAAGAGGAATACGACACCATGGTGGCAGCGCGCGCCGCATAATTCGCCAGTCCCGACGGTATCTTCCCGATTTTCTTGTAAGGAATAAGCTTGTCTCGATCGTCGGCGGCTGCTCCGGCTACGATTTGATAAACTGGGATGGTCAAACCCAGAAGGCCGACGTAGCTCAGTTGGTAGAGCAGCCGATTCGTAAAACACTCTTCTTGACTGCTCCCTGATTAAATTCAATGAGATAGCAAGTCTGGCGCGGCCTAAAAAGGCTATAGATGGCCACAGTTGTCACCGATTTGTGACCCAATTTGTGACACAGGCAGGCCGAGCGCAATTTGGGGCACAAAGCAGCCTGCACGGTCTCAGTCAATATCCTTTGCGTCTACCCAGAAACGATCTGCCAGTTGTTGCACCACATCATCAGTTTCAGGTTCGAGGCAGTATCGCCGCGCGGTTTCATCTATACCGACCACCGTGCAGTGTTCCGTCCCGTATGCCACTAGGTCATTAATTTTGTGTTTCATCGCTTTCCTCCTGCGGCTGCGTCTAGTGCTGTTACGAAGAAATTGCCAACACTGGAACGTTCAACACGAATGATAGGGTAGTCAAAAATCTGTTTGCCAAGAATGATCCTAAGTTTTCGAGCCGCTTCTGGGGTCTCTTTGCACACTGCTGCGAAGCTCTCAATTACGTCCTCAGGTAGTTGAACGGATTTTAGATCGAGATGGCTTTCGACCAGATCGCAAGCATCTTCGTAGTTGTTCTGTTGTTTGTTTGCGACCCGGAGATTGGAGGATAGATCGACGGTGAGAGACACAATATCGTCAAGATGTCTAACCTCAAATGTGCCGGATAGGTTATTGGAGTATGTGTTGCGATACTCTACCGGAACTGGCCTGGGGGTTTTCCAAGAGCGCTTCATTTTGTCACTTTGCCTGAGCTAAGAATGAAGTAAGTTTCTTGGCAGTGTTGTCGGCAAAGCTAGTCGTAGCACTCCGCGCAAACGGGCTGCTGTAGATGGTGTCGGCCCAGATGACCGAGCCGTCTTTGTCCACGAGCCGCATGGCTCCCTGTACCCGATAGCGACCATTTTCAGTCTGAACGACAAGCGATCCGGTTAGAACTCCGTCCGCTGCATCCGAACCGTTGTCACCGCTGGGTCCGACATCCTCCACAACGGTGCAAACAGAGCCGCAATCCTTGACCAAGGAACTTATCAGCTTGGAACGCACAATCCCATCCCAGTCCGAGTTGCTCGGGAAGTGAAGTTCGTTGACGTAGATTCGGTGTACGCGTTTCTCGGATTGCGCGAAACACGTCAGTGACGCAGCGAGCACAAGCAGCAGTCCGAACTTCTTCATGACAAAGTACCTCCGGCGGACGTTTCCGCCAGTATCGGTGGAAGGTCATTTCGGGACAAGGTTACGGTGGTCACTCCGCGCCTGTCTTTTTGGCCCATACTCTGACACTCAGCCTTCTTCTGGCGCGAGACGCTGCGGCGGATCTTCACTATCTGCTGGGAGTTCAGAAAGCGGTGACGAGAGCCGTCACGGAGGCTGAGCACAAGCTAGCGTTGGCGAAGCAGGGTCGCACTGCTGAACTCTTCCGCGACCAGCACGTGCATACGGACATCAAGGTGCGGTTGTAGATTTTTCCCCGCCGCACTCAGGCGCCCTGCGAAAGCGGGGCGCTTTTTCGTTGCAGCACCTCGCTCGAATATACGTGCTTGACATGAAACGCGCCGCATGGCACGACGCAGTAGACAACTCCTTCACGGTGCCCTTTTTCTTGGAAATTCTTCTCTTCGGCGGTTCGGGCATCTTCGGGCGTCCGAAAGCAATCAGGCTTCTGTGACCTCGCGCGAGCCATTGCAGGTCCGTTTCCCGCATCAACTTGCCGCCCACAAGGTACCCATTGCAAGCGGAGGGCATGAGGCTTCGTCCGCCTCATCTGTTTCCCGACGCGCTTCGATATCGGCTCTGCGCCATCTGCGATCTGCTGTGCGCGGCGCTGGCTATAGGTGGGACGATCTGTCAACCTGTGCAAGCCTTCGCGGTCGTCGTCTAAATAGTCTTGCGGGGAGCGCCGTGTTTGAGGCTCTGGCTCTGAAAGATCGACTTCGACTGGCTTAGGAGTCTCTGTAGGAGACGGATTAGGCGGACATGGCTGAGTAGCGGCGGGAGCGGGAACATCGCTCTCCGAGCTTCCTACAGGCGCCTTTTCTGCCTCTACAGGCTCATTACCCGCATCTTTCACTTTCTGATTCCACTCCCGAGTCTTGTTGCCCGAGGCTGGCTGGCGCTCAACAGGGCTGCCAATGAGCCAGCTCTCTAGGATCTCGGTCACGAGCGCCGTAACTTTCGCAGTACCGGACTTCTCTACGATCTTGTCCAACAAGCTGGTCGAAATTCGCACGGTGCGATATTTCTTTTGCTTGCGCCATTCCTGGGGATCACTGCCGTACTCAGCGCAGGCTCGCTCACGGATCAGCTTGCCGCTGAGTCCGCTGTCGGCAATCGTTGGAATGAACTGTTCGAGAAACGACAACGGAAAAGGGCGTAGCAGAACGTACACCGACCATGAAAGATTCTCGAAGCGCAAAGGCTTGGGAAAGTAAGATGCGACACCCGCTATTCTGTAGAGCGAGAGCCTGTGCCAGCCCGTGGCAGTCTGCGCGAGATCGTAGCACGGTCTGCGCCCGAATGCTGTTTCTCCCTGACTGAGTGCATCTCCAAGTTCCCACTGTGAACGGTCGGAAGACTTCACGATGCTGCGCAGCCGCGTGATCCATTCGCTCTGATTGAGGGTCGTCATAAGATTTAGGGGGAGGAGCGGAAGCATTCTCAGCACAGTGAAAACGTTCCGCTCCAACTGGTCTTGGGCAGACCCATAATGTCCTGAAGGTGTTACGACTTGCTCAGCAGGCGCCAGCGCTCGTACGGCGCGGGAGTGACTCCGCAGCGTGCGCACATCGCGCAATAGTCGTCGTAGATGCGGCACTATTAAATCGTTTCTTTAGCCTTTTGTTCTCTGTGTTTTCATGGGTGTTTCTCAGAGGGTTGCGGTGTTCTGATGTCTTTTTCGCAAGCGCTTCTCCGCTTTTCACAGAGGGTTCTGAATGAGCGTCTGCAAGTCTTTGATTCGAAGCCGGAAATAAATTTCACGGCAGAGGGGAGAAAGTCCGCAAAAATCAGGCATTAGGCGTGGAGAACCTGCACATATAATGATGCACATGCAGAGAGGATCTGTTGAGCAGAAATCCGGTGCATGGTATGTCCGCTTCCGCACTACGGAAGTAGACAGCGACGGCAAGATTCAACGCCGCCTCATCCGCAAGCGGCTTGCCCCTATCAACGATGAATATCGGTCTGCGCGTGACGTATGGCCGCTCGCCGATATCGAACTCGCCAAGGAAACTAAGGGCGGCGCTGCCGAGGGTTCTCTCTCTGTTTCTGATTTCGTTGAGAAGTTTTACCTTCCGTTCGTCGAAGCCAAGCGCAAAGCATCAACGTTCCGGTTCTACCGCGACACCATCAAGCTGAACGTTACGCCTGTTATCGGCGAACTCCGCCTTCGGGACGTTCAGACAGTCCACATTCAGCGCCTGCTCGATGCAAAGGACTTGTCTCACGGTTCTTTGCTACGGATCAAGTCGGCGGCATCCGCGATCTTCTCTCACGCCAAGAGGCTAGGGTTCATCAACGGGGTAAATCCGGTGCAGGGCGCTCTGGCTTCTGGCCGCCGATCTGATTTCGAGGGCCATGCTTACTCACTCGCTGACCTCCAATATTTTCTACAGACACTTGATGAACCCGCGAGGACAGCCGTCGGCACAGCCGCGTTATCTGGATTGCGGGAAAGCGAGATTCGCGGCCTGCAATGGCCCGATTACACGGGCGCGGAATTGTTCGTTCGCAGAGCCGTATGGAGAACTGCTGTCGATCAAACGAAGACACCGGAGAGCAAAGCTGTTGTCCCAGTCATCAGCCTATTGAAAACGCTGCTCGATGCTCACCGTAAGCGGAACGCAGACAGCACATGGATTTTCGCCGGGGAAAAGAAGGGCTTCGCGCTCAACTTGGACAACCTCGCACGGCGTTCTATAATTCCAAAAGTCGGAGAGCGCTGGCATGGGTGGCATGGATGGCGGCGCGGGCTTGCAACGATCTTGTTCGACCTGGGGGTCGATCCAGAGATTGCATCCAAGATCCTTCGGCATGCTGACAGCGCGGTCACTCGCAGGCACTATATAATGTTGGAATCGCGCAAGCAGGGGCGCAAAGCTATGCGGAAACTAGAGTCTCTCGTGACCAAGACGGTGAAGACTAGGAAGAAGAAACGCTGATGCCTTGTGACCTTTTTGTGACATAGGACATACCGTTGAAAGTCGTTTTAGCCGCATAAACACTGTATAAGCCGACGTAGCTCAGTTGGTAGAGCAGCCGATTCGTAATCGGCAGGTCAGCGGTTCAAGTCCGCTCGTCGGCTCCATTCTTTCAATTACTTACGCTGCTTCTCACTGCACGAAAAATTCACTGCGACGTGAATTGTGACGTGGATTGCGCTGATCGATGGCTTCACGAATCGGATCCAACGCCGGATGCTGGTACTGCATTGCCGTTCGCGCATCGGTGTGACCCATCACCTTCATGACCATCGTCAGATTGCCGGTCCCTTCATACACTGCCGTACCGAAGGTATGGCGAGCGCAGTTCACTGAAAGGGCGACAGCCCCTATCGTTAACGTCCCTATAAGGGCGGGGGGAATTTCCCTGCGGTTCAGACGCACCTCGGCGTCTTATGGCAGCGCCTCAAATTCATCCTGCCGGGAAATGACCTGCGGTTCTCACTCCCATGGAAGGCAGAATTCCGGAATTATACACTTGACATACCCAGCGTAAAAAGCTAGTATTTACGCATGGAAAACGAACTCAATCTCGCCTCTCTAGCCAAATATTTCAGCGATGAGGACAAAGCGCGGGAGTTCCTTGAGGCTGTCCGCTGGCCGGATGGCCCTGTCTGCCCCCACTGCGGGGTGATTGGAAACGCCTACAAGCTGCAAGGCAAGAGCACCCGCCCCGGCCTGTGGAAGTGTAAGGGATGCCGGAAGCCGTTCACGGTCACCGTAGGCACGATCTTCGCAGACAGCCACATCCCCCTGAGCAAATGGTTGCTGGCCTATCACCTGCTTTGTGCCAGCAAGAAGGGCATGAGCGCCCATCAGCTTCATCGAATGCTCAAGGTCACATATCGGAGTGCATGGTTCATGGCTCACCGGATTCGCTACACGATGAGCCAAGAACCTTTGTCATCGAAACTGGCCGGAGTAATCGAGATTGACGAGACGTATGTGGGCGGAAAGTTTCGCCTCAAGCACCCCCAAGCCGTTAAGCCCGGAGAGAGGGCTAGGGATCGTGCACAAGCCTACGCGAACAAAGCAGCCGTCGTTTCCGTTCTGCAACGCGGTGGGCGCGTCCAGTCTCAGCATGTGCAGCGCGTCACTTCCGAGAACCTGAGGCCCATCGTTGAGCAGATGGTTGCGGAAGATGCCCACATTATGACGGATAGCTCCACGGTGCTAAAGGGCGCACTCATGGGCCGGAAGCACGATCAGGTGAACCACCGGGACGATGAATACGTGCGATACGAGAATGGAGTTTGTATCACCACAAATTCTATCGAAGGATATTTCGCCACACTGAAACGCGGCATCAATGGCGTGTACCACCACGTTGGAAAGCAGCACTTGCATCGCTATCTTTCCGAATTTGATTTCAGGTACAACTCTCGGAAAGAGAAGGACGGCGACAGGACTCTACTGGCGCTCAAGAGCACTAGTGGAAAGCGGCTGATGCTGCGGGACTCGCAGCCAAATTAGGAGGGAAGAACCAGAATTTCATTGCCCCTAAAACGTGAAAACCCGCCTGCCAGCGGGCTTTTACGTCACATCTTGAATAATGCCTCGGCCACTGCTGCCCGATCCCACGGGCGACCTACTAAAAGTGTATCATAGGAGGCCGCCGTGCCAAACTGGAAAGAATTTCGCTTCAAAATCGAAGGAAAAGTTAATGGAGAAGAACTGACTCCGCTGACTATGCCGATGGCACGTCTGGCCGAATACATCACCGATCTTGCGCTGATTATGGGACACAGGGAGAGTGTCCACTTTATCAAGGTTGATGAGGGAAGCCATGAGTCCGTGGTTTTGGTGGATGCTGAGGAAGAGTCTCGCGTAACCGGCCAGATTCAAAGCGCGGTGCGAGGCATGGGGCCGCGTGAGGCGAACGCGGCATACAAAAGGCTGGACGACAGACTCAGAGAAGATGATGGCGTGGGCTACATTGCGAACGTTTCCAGTAAGGTAAAGGTGATTGAGTTTCCGGGCAGGAGTCTTGACCTTCCACAAGCCTATGGCCCCATCAAAGAGAAAGCCTCCATCGTCGGCGTGTTGAGGAGGGTTGGTGGGTTTGACAGGACTGTGCCCATTCACTTGCAGCGTGCGGATGAAGTCATTTTCTACTGCGATGCAGACGAGATCATCGCAAAGCAGTTAGCCCCGCTTTATTCTCAGACGATTCGCGTGCACGGCATTGCTACGTATAGCCGGGGGAAGGAGGGCATGTGGGAGCTAGATCACTTCAAGATTCAATCCTTCGACCCTCAGCCACTTTCTCTGGACAGCTTCTCCCAGACCATTGCGAAGCTGAAGGCAATACCTGGAAACGAGTGGAATGATCTGGCCGATCCGCTGGAAGAACTGCAAAAAATTCGGCACGGGGAGGACAACGTAAAGCAGTGATTATTTTTGATTCATCCTACCTCGTGGTGCTCTTGCACCCGAATCCGGCTCCCGCGAAAGACCGCGAAAACAAGCCTGTCTCTCAGTTCAAAGAGCGCGTGGCGCACCTCACGCAGATGATGGATGTTTCTAATGACACCATCGGTGTGCCGACGCCAGCAATGGCCGAAGTGCTAGTTCGGTCGGGTGCGGCTAGGGCAAAGTATGTTGCTACTCTTAGCGACACATGGAAATTCCAGATTCTTCCGTTTGATTCGCGGGCGGCGATTGAAGCGGCAGACCTGATTGCAGCCATCAAAACTCAGAAAGAAAAATGGGAGACGTGGGCAAAGGTCAAGTTCGACATTCAGATCGTCTCGATAGCAAAAGCCGAAGCTGCGACGGTGATCTATTCTGACGACAAAGACATAGAGAACTACGCGAAACGTTTTAAGATTCGAGTCATCAGGATTTGTGACTTGCCGCTCCCGCCTCCACCGGAAGAGGCGCTCCCGATACAAGAGAACATCCCGTTGGGCGGACTGCAAGACCTAAATCTAAAACCACCGACAAGCGATGCAATGGCCACAGAGGTGAAACAAGATGCAAAAGCAGCAGGAACCACCGACAAGAACCACCAACTCCAAGCCGATCCCGCACATACCTCTCCCGTTCAAGGAAGTGATAGCGGACGTGCTCAAGGTGAAGCCGCCAGAGAAGACTCCCAAGACTCAAAGCCGAAAAAAACACAATAGCTAGGCTGGGTTTTCGTTGTTCGATGATTCAGCTATTCGGTGCATCATTTGTTCGAGATCAGCTTCATTGGCAAGCGCCCGCCTCAGCGGGATTACCAATTCCTCTTCCATTTTCTGCCGTCGTTGCTGATCGGCTTTAGCACCCTGAAGAATCAGATTGAGATTGGGTGTGGCGTCTCGGAGAAGCCGCTTCATTACGGAGTTTTCAATAAGAAGATCGGTCAACATAACCGTCAGCGCATCGGTAGCTTCCATCGCTCACCTCTTCCTTCCCGTGCCTTTACAGGCATAGCATGTCCAGTCCTTAATGTCGGGGAAGTCCCGCCTTTCCTCTGGCACCTGCCCAGTACCATGACACTCTGGGCATAGGCGCATCTCGAATATCATGCGCCTGATCGTATCGATGTCTCGCCCGATGTAGATCAGGACTAGCAGGATCAGGCAGAGGACGGCAATCAGCATGGCCTACCTTAGAATGATTTCGGTGGGTATGTCAAAGGCATAATTCCGCAGAATTCTCTTGACATGGCCGGTGCGGTGGATGTACAAGCCATATGGTTTGCAAAAAGAGCGAGCGCTCGCTTTGTTACGATGCGAGACTTTTTCCGAAACACATGCCCAAGCTGCTCCATGGCACCATCGAGAAGAACAAGCTCAAGATCGAGCGCGCCGCCCTGCAACTCTTCACCCGCAAGGGGTTCCACGGCACAACGGTTCGCGAAATCGCCAAGAAGGCGGGCATTTCGATGGGCAAGCTTTACATCTACTACGACACAAAAGAGGACATCTTCATCGATCTGGTTCATCATCTGGGCCGCAAGATGGACGCCATTCGCCAGCGCGAACTCATTCCCCTCATGGCATCGCTCGATCCAGATTCACTCAGAAAACTGGCGGCAGCGATCGGGCGCGTAGTCTCCGAAAACCTTGATTACTGGCGTCTGATGTACATCGATGTGGTTGAGTTCCGGCACAAGCACTTCATTCATAGCTTTCGAGAAATCGCTGGAGGCCTGCGGACGTACGCTAACGCGATGATTCGGACATCGAAGGTCTCATTTCCACCCGGAGTAGATCCCTCTCTCGCCTATACCGCGATCTACCTGCAATTTTTCACCTACTTCCTGGCGGAAGAACTTTTTGGGGCCAAGCGGCACCTGGGTATGAGCGACGAAGAAGCCATCGATCAACTGGTTCTTCTCTATACCGGAGGACGCGTCAGATCGGGCAAATGAAATTTAAGGGCTGGAGCCTAAGGAGAAAAGTATGCAAGTGCGAAGCGCTGTTTCCCTTTTCATGTTGGCGGGATTTTTCTGGTTTGCCGGTATGGCGCGGGCCCAGTCTCCGACCACCGGGCAGATCACAGGCATAGTGAAAGATCCGAGTGGCGCCGTTATTTCGGAAGCAAAAATCACTCTGACGAACTCAGCCGGAGTGCAACGCCAGACCACCAGCGATGGCACGGGGCATTACGCTTTTTCGCTGGTGCCTCCCGAGGTGTATCGAGTGGAGACGGAGAAACCCGGATTCGGCAAGGCGACGATTGAGGGCGTAACAGTGCGCATTACGGAGACAACGAGCCTGGACATAGCCCTGAAAGTGGCGGCGCAGATGGCAACGATTCAGGTCGAGGTGCAGCCGACCTTGGTGGAAACAGAGAACGCGGCCCGGGGCACGGTGATCGAGCAGGAACAAATCCGCCAGTTGCCGCTTCCGACCAGAAACTTCCAGCAACTGCTCACGCTCACGCCGGGAACGTCAGGGCCGGTGCAAAACTCCGCTGAATTGGGCCGCGGGGCCGCGCCCATCTATGTCAACGGGAACCGCGCCACGTCGAATTCGATCATCATCAACGGCACGGACGCGAACTCCATTGGCACGGGTTCGACGCCTAATCTGGCGGTGCCTGCGACGGATTCGCTGGAGGAGTTCATCGTGCAGACCAGCCAGTTTGACGCGTCGCAAGGCCGTGTCGCAGGCGGGGTGGTGGCGGCGGTCACGAAATCAGGGACTAACAATTGGCACGGCGACCTTTACGAATTTTTCCGCAACGACGCACTCAATGCCAACAACTACTTTCTGAATGCCTCGGACGTGCCGCGTCCGCCATACAAGCGCAATCAGTTTGGTGGGACGCTGGGCGGGCCCTTGGTGAAGGACCGCATGTGGTTCTTCGTCTCCTATCAGGGAAGCCGGGAGCGCAACGGAACGTCGTTGCTGAATTCGGTGGGAACGGTTCTTGTTCCTGACAATCTGACGAATGACCGATCCAATGCGGGGATTGCTGCTTTAGGAACGTCCTTCGGAGTCTCGGCGGTTGACCCCACGGCGCAGTTTCTTTTGCAGGCAACCTTGCCAAACGGCTCTTATGTGATCCCATCGGCGCCGAGCAACTGCGTGCCGGTGAATGGCTCATGCACCGTACCCGTGGTCGCCGTTTCCACCTTCCACGAAGACCAGCTCAACGCGAATCTTGATTTTCAGGTATCTCAATCGAACCGCCTTTCCGCCAAGTTCTTTGGAGCGAACAATCCTACGCTGCAAGGCCTGTTCGATCTTTTCGGACTGGCGAACACGCTTCCGGTTCCAGGCTTCGGCGGCACGGCAGACCTTAACCAGAGGGTACTTTCATTCGAGGACACTCAGGTTGTCTCGCCTCACGTGGTGAATGAGGCACGATTCGGACTCGGGATAATTACCACTGGTTCTTCACCGCAGGAACCATTTAGCGCGGCACAGTTGGGAATCACATCGCCACTGGGCAATTTATTTGCGGGCATGCCGGAGATATCAGTGGCGAACTACTTCGACCTGGGCGCGAACCCATTCTCCGACAATGGTGGAATTGAAAAGACTTACTCGGCCGGGGACACGTTGAGCTGGCAAAAAGGCCGGCACAGCATGAAGTTCGGCATGGAATACAAACATCACTCGCTGGACGAGACTTTCAATCTGTATACCCGAGGCCAAATGTTTGATCTCGGGATATTCAGTCCTACGGGGAATCCTTTTTACGCATTTCTTGGCGGGACGAACGTCTTCGGAGAGACGGACATGGCCGATTTCACGATCATGGGTTCGGGCGTGAACAACCGCGATGTTCTGGCACACGACTTTAACGGCTTCTTCAACGACGACTGGCGGGTGACTGATCGATTCACTCTGACTTTAGGCCTGCGCTACGACTTCTTCGGACCGTTTACTGAGGCTCAAGGCCGCTTCGTGGGCTTTGATCCGACACGGCTCGCCACTGCAACCATCCCTGGCTTCCCTGCGGGCGATAACGCGGCGATCATTGGAGGATTTGTTCAGGCATCGAATGCGAAAAATCCGCTGCCTTTGGTTCCCACGGTGCAGGCGTCTCTGGTGCCGCCGGATAAGAACGACTTCGCGCCGCGAGTGGGTTTTGCCTGGCAGCCGCTTGCTGATTCGAAGCGTTTTGTGGTTCGCGGCGGTTATGGCATCTACTACGACCGCTCGAACTCGCGGCTGCTCAATAACCAAATTTTGAATTTCCCCTATTACACGCTGGCGCAGGCATTCGACACGCCCACCGCGACTCCATTCGTTCAAGTACCGCAGCCGAGCGCCTTCCCGCTGGCCTTCAACAACCCGGCAATCTTTCCCTTCGGTGGCCCTCCGGCGCTGATGCTGCGTGCGCCGGAACCTTTTTTGCGCCGACCGGGGTGGCGATTGTCCCTGCCAACGGCATCTATCCTGACATTCACGACTTCCGCACGCCGTACATACAACAATTCAGCCTGGGCATGCAGCACGAGTTCGCCAACAACTGGTTGCTTGATATGGGTTATGTGGGCTCGAGCGGGCGCAAGCTTTATCGTCTGGTCGATCTGAATCAGGCAGTCATACCCAACGCTGCAGCGACCGGACCGCTGAGCCCCGGCTTGTCGAGTCTTGCGGTCCAGGGCTTCGGCGTCCACGCCATGCAGAGTTCGGGGATTTCGAGCTATAACTCTCTGCAGGTAAGCCTGACCAAGCGATTTTCTCACGGGCTACAGTTCCTTGCCGCTTACACCTACAGCCACTCCATCGATGACTATTCCGGTGACGCTACCGGAACCAGTGACGTGTCGGTTGTCCCGGGGGACGAACGACCGGGATTCCTGAATAACCGCGCCAGTTCTGACTTTGACCGCCGCCATCGGCTTGTGTTCAGCGGCATTTATGACCTGCCAAAGTTCTACAAGGGTAGTTCCGGTTTCGGTCGTCAGGCAGTGAATGGATGGGAACTTGCGACGGTGCTCACGCTGCAGAGCGGCACGCCGTTCTCGGTCTTGACCAACGAAACAGCCTTTGTGGCGGCGCGAGCCGACGCGATAGCAGGGTGCAATCCTGCGCTGAGCGGGAGCGTCGAATCCCGATTAAAAAAGTACTTCAATCCCGCTTGCTTTGCAGCGGCGACCACGGATTTCGGCAATACGGGGCGAAACATCCTGCGAGGGCCGGACCAGCGGAATGTGGACATTTCGATCATCAAGTATTTCCCGGTGACCGAGCGGACGAAAATAGAGTTCCGGGGCGAGTTCTTCAACGCGTTCAATATGGTCAGCTTCGCGAATCCAGTCAACATTCTCGCACCGCCAGCCCCTGTGGGGCAGATCGTGGAAACCAGCACGGGGCCGCGCGTGATACAGTTTGCGCTGAAGCTGAACTTTTGAAGCGACGATGCTGCCGACGGCGACCATCAGGGTGACTCGACCGGCGCAGGGCCGCGTGCCCGGCGATGGGGTGGAACTCGCGTTCGGATACTGGCCGGGGCGCGATGGGCCGGTGGTGGCGCTGCATGGGCTGACGGCTTCGCACATGAACTTCATCGGCATTGCCGAGCGACTGGCGGGCCGGTACGCGCTCTTTGCCCTCGATCTAAGAGGCCGCGGCGATTCCGACAAACCCGCTGGGCCTTATGGATTAGTCCAACATGGGCGCGATGTGGCCGTGGCGATGCGTGCCATGGGATTGGGCCCAAGTCTTGTCGTGGGTCATTCGATGGGTGCGTTTGTCGCAACTGCGCTGGCGGCTCAGGACCCGAGCCTGGTTTCCGGCCTGGTGCTGATCGATGGAGGCTATGTGCCCGACACTCCCCTCGCCAGTTCTTCCGGCGATGGCGGGAACGCGGCGCTGGCGCTGCGTATCGTGCAGTTGCGCCAAACTTATCCTTCGCGCCAGGCTTACCGGGAATTCTGGCGAACGCAGCCGCATTTTCCTGCTGAAGAATGGAATTCCTGGGTGGAAGCTTTTCTGGATTATGAAGTCGGCGGCGATTCGCCGGTGCAACCGAAAGCCGCAGAATCAGGAGTGCGCGTCGACTTGCAGGAAGCGTTTCAGCCCGACTTGATCGTCGCCAGGCTGAAAACGATTCGCGTGCCGGCGCTGCTGCTCCGCGCCGAGAGCGGGTTTATACGCGGCCAGCCGCCGCTATTCCCAGATGCAATGGCAGCGGAGTTCCGGAGATGCCTGCCCCATCTCGAGGACCACAAGATCGCCGGCACAACCCATTACACCATCGCACTGGGCGAGAACGCGGCCTCCAGAATCGCCGATTTCATCTGTGAGCTGGCCAGCCAGCTTCGCTCCGGGGTAGCGAGATAGGGGCAGCGTGATAAGAGCAGCGGGATAAGAAAGACCGGGGCCTAACCAGCGGGAGAAACTTACGCCATGGCAGAGGGAAGATGGGAAGTAGGCACCGCTCGCGCGGCTGGCGGTTCTCGCCATTTCAAACTCTGGATGCCCAGTACCCAATCGGAACGCGCCTGGCCTCTGGTCATGCTGCTGCACGGTTGCACCCACGATGCCGAGCACATGGCCGAGATCTCGGGAATGAATAATGTCGCCGAAGCCAACCGCTTCCTGGTGGTGTATCCCGAACAAACGCGACGGGTGAATTTGATGAGATGCTGGAGATGGTTCCATCCCAAGCACCAGACGCGTGATGCCGGTGAACCTTCGGTTCTGGCCGCGGTCGTTGACCAGGTACGCACCACACACAATGTCGATCCGGAGAGGGTCTACGTTGCGGGGGTTTCGGCCGGGGGCGCGATGGCTGCCATTCTGGCCGCGGCCTACCCCGATCTCTTTTCAGCCGTTGCTGTGTTTGCTGGAGCAGAATTCAAGGCCGCGACCAGCCTCTCCGAGGGCATCGCCGCCATGAAGCGAGGTGGCCCGGATCCCGTTCTCCAAGGCCAGCTTGCCTTTGAAGCGATGCGCAGCGGGCTCTTTCGCAAGAAAAGGCGCCGCATGCCTGCCATCGTATTTCACGGCACGGCCGATACCCACGTCAGTCCCGTCAACGCTGAGCAGGCCATCGCGCAGTGGAGCAAGACCAATGCCTGCCTCGCGGCGGAAAATTCCGAGAGCGGGTTTGCGGTGACGGAGAGAGTCAGCGGCGGCAACGTGCCGGGCGGTTATGCGTACCGTAAACATGCCTACGTGGAGGACGATTCCAGTCTGCTGATGGAAAAATGGCTGATCGAGGGCCTGGGCCACGCCTGGTCGGGCTCGCCCAAACCCAGCAAGTATGGGGATCCTAAGGGTCCCAATGCCAGCGCGGAAATCTGGCGCTTCTTCTGCCAGGCCGGCACGAACGCGGCGGCTTCGATGCCGTCCCCAAATTCGGTGCAAACAAGATCGAGTGAGACCGCAAAATGAATATTGGCTCGCTTCTTCCCAGTCACGCTCGCTATCGTCCGAATCACACGGCTGTAGTTTGCGAAGACCGCCGGCTAAACTTTCGGGAATTCAACGCTTGAGTCAACCGGCTGGCCAACGTGCTTTGCAATTTAGGAGTGAAGAAAGGTGACAAGGTGGCGACCATCCTGCCCAATTGTCTCAGCCTGCTCGAGACCTACTGGGCGGCCGCAAAGCTCGGCGTCGTGGTCGTTCCGCTCAGCCCCCTGCTGAGGGGCAAAGGCTTGGCCACACCCATTCAGGACTCCGATACAGGGACAATCATCGCCAGCCCCGATTTTGCAGATACACTTGCCCTCCTCAAGCCTGAACTGCGCAACGTTCCAGGCGGTCGCTTCATCGTGACCGGGTCATCGCGTGTTCCAGAATTTGAAAACTACGATGAACTGACGCTTCAGGCCAGTGAAGCCGAGCCTCCACACGTCGAAATTGTCGATAGCGATCCATATAACATTATTTACAGCAGCGGCACGACCGGCTCGCCCAAAGGAATTGTCCTTACGCATTACATCCGCGCCATCTACTGCATGCTGTTTGCTTCAACCTTCCGCATGAACCCTGAGAGCGTAGTCCTCCACGCGGGCTCCATCGTTTTCAACGGTTCCTTTCTCACCCTCATGCCTGCCATGTATCTAGGCGCGACTTACATTTTGCACAAGAGTTTCGATCTGCGGAACTTTATGGAAACGGTGGAACGCGAGCGCGTTACTCACGTCATGATGGTTCCGTCGCAGATTGTAGCTCTGTTGGGCTCGCCTCACTTTTCCGCGGATGCCCTCAAGTCGCTCGAAATGATTGGCACCGTCGGCGCCCCGTTGCACCTGGAACACAAAGAGAAGCTGAATCGCTGCCTCCCCGGAAGATTTTATGAACTCTACGGGCTCACCGAAGGATTCATGACAGTTTTGGACAAGAATCATTACGCGTCCAAGCCAAACTCTGTCGGCCCTCCGCAGCCCCTTTTTGAGATGCGCATTGTGGATGACCATGGCAAGGATGCAGCCCCGGGAGAGATCGGAGAAATTGTCGGACGCGGACCGGCGCTAATGCCGGGCTATTACAAGCGGCCTGATTTAACGGCTCAGGCGATTGTCGGCGGCTGGCTGCACACCGGCGACCTGGGATACGTCGATGAAGACGGGTTTCTCTATCTCGTGGACAGGAAGAAGGACATGATCATCAGCGGTGGCACGAATGTTTTTCCCAAGGACATCGAGGAAATCATCGTGCAGCATCCAGCGGTTCGTGAAGTGGCGGTATTTGGCATTCCGAGCGAAAAGTGGGGCGAGACGCCACTGGCGGCGGTCATCCTGCACCAGCCGGGTGCCATCACCGCGGAGGCCCTGCGCGACTGGATCAATGAGCGCGTGGATGCCAAGAATCAACGTGTCAGCGCCGTCGCAATTATGGAAGACTTCCCCCGTAGTACGGCGGGGAAAACCCTGAAGCGTACCCTCCGTGAGCCCTATTGGGCCGGACGAAACGAGAAGATGTAGGAGTCTGGAAACTCGGCGCAAGCGCTTGTTGAGTCCAGGCTGGGAATAGGGACTTCCCCGTATACCGACTTCCCTAGGCAGTCCCCTGCAGACATTAGCGCGAGACCTCCTTCTGCCAGGGTCCGGCACGTTCGGCTCGAGTCGGAAGTAATTTCTCTGCGCTCTCTTCGGAACTGCCTGTGCAGGTCCTGTATCTGCCGCGCGGAGGGTGGTTGCGGAACCTTCGGCTGCCGCGCCAGTGGATTCGTTCATCGCCGTTGCGGAAGTTCGCTTCGGATGGCGCAAATAACCTTTCACAAGCCTGACGAACCGCCTGCTTCTTTTCAAATATAGCGGCGAGACCCACCGGGATTTCTTAATCCGCGAAATGTGACCGAGATCACACAAGCGAGTGACATCTGCCGCTGCAAGAGTTGAACCCCGCCGCGATAATTGCTTTCGAAATCGGGCCTATCACCGAAAACAATTAAGCCCAGGCCGCCAAGGAGGCGATCAGATGGATACGCCGCGTCGAGTATTTCTCGTTTTTGCTTTCGCGTTGATCATGGTTTTGGTGTTTTTTGCCGCATTGAATCCGCCCCCCGTGGAGGCGGTTCCAAGCTATGCGAGGCAGACGGGCCTGGCGTGCAGCGGCTGCCACTACACTCCCCCGGAACTCAACCCCGCGGGACGTAAATTCAAACTGACTGGCTACGTCGATCGAGGAGACGATACCAAAACCGTAAAGGCCGATGGAGGCAAGAAGCGCGCTGCGCTCGATCTGTTGTCTTCATTGCCGCTGTCCGTCATGCTGGAGACTTCGTTTACCTCGCTGAAGACTGCGCAGCCGCAAACCCAGAACGGCAACTTCGAGTTCCCTCAAGATATGTCCCTGTTCCTTTCGGGCGCATGGACCAGCAACGTCGGCAGCTTTCTTCAGGTGACTTACGACACGCAAGACGATCACTTCACCAGCGACAACACCGATATCCGCTTCGCGAACAAGACGAAATTAGGCGGCAAGGAACTGGTTTACGGCATCGATCTCAATAACAATCCCACCGTCGAGGATCTTTGGAACAGCACGCCAGCGTGGGGCTACCCGTGGATCGCAAGCGACAACGCTCCTACTCCCAACGCCAGTCCTTTCATCAACGGCGGTTTGGCCCAGGACGTAGCTGGACTGGGCGTGTTTGGCATGTGGAACGACCATCTCTATCTGGACGCGGCCATCTATCGCTCTGAGCACGTGGGAGGGACCGCAGCCGAACCCCGGTGTGGGCGCGGGCTTCAATATCCGCGGCGTCGCTCCGTACTGGCGCCTGGCCTGGCAGGAGTTAACCGGAAAGACGCAGTATGAAATCGGAACTTATGGTATGCACCTGCGTTCGACCCCCAATGAAATCACCGATACTACCGGGGCCAGCATTCCGACGGATTCGTACACGGACTGGGCAATCGACACGCAAATCGACCGCACCATCGTCAGAACTGACGTGCTTTCATTCCGGGCCACGTACATCCGGGAAAACAATGATCTGCTGAGCCTGCTGTTTCAGGGCGGTGGTCCAGGGAGTCCGACTCCGCTAGTATCGCAAGCTGCGCACCGTTTGAACACCGTCATGGCCAACGCCGAATATCACATCGGCAACAAGTACACGGGCACGTTCGGCTGGTTCAATACAACCGGGACATCTGATCTCGCATTTTATCCGTCGGGAACTGCCGTGAGCGGCAACTTCAATGGCGACCCGAGAAGCGCGGGATACATTTTTAACGTCTCTTACTGGCCGTGGCAGAACCTGCAACTCGCAGCGCAATACACTGGCTATACTCGCTTTAATGGCGCAGCGACGAACTACGACGGCTTCGGCCGCAACGCGAGCGCCAACAATACGCTCTATCTGGACGCCAGGATCTTTTTCTAGAGAAAAGAGAGATAATTGGCTTCCATGACAGAGGGTTTTTCTTAGCAGTAAGTGAGCCGTTGTTTGCAACGATTTCAAGGAGAAGAAAACAATGAACAGCAAGTTCGCAATGAAGACATTCGCAGTCGTCGCGCTGATCGGTGGGCTGGGCGTGTGTTCGTGGGCCGGCGACATCGAGGGCAAAGCTACCGGCATGAAGGGGCACTCGGTGGTTTACGTCGAGGCCATTGCCGGCAAGACATTCCCGGCTCCGACGAATCACCCGGTGATGGATCAAAAAGGGCTGGTCTTTGCGCCGCACATCATGGCCGTACAACAGGGCGCGACGGTTGAGTTTCTGAATAGCGACACGGTGCAGCACAACGTCTTCTGGACGGCAGTCGGCGGCGATAAGAAGGCAGGACACAATCTGGGCACATGGCCCAAGGGGGAAAAACGATCCTTTACCTTCGATAAGGCAGGGGTTGTACCAGTGTTCTGCAATGTACACCCGGACATGGGCGCTTATATCATTGTCAGCCCAACTCCCTATTTTGCCGAGACGGATGATAGTGGCAGTTACAAGATCAAAGACGTTCCCGACGGCAGCTACACCGTGACGGTGTGGCACGAAGGCGCCAAGAACCTGTCCAAACCGGTGACTGTGGCCGGTGGGGGCAAGGCGGACTTCACTCTGAGCAAGTAAAGCATCGAGAGAAACATCGAGAAAAAGAAAGGGGGGCGATTCGCGAAACCATCCACTTTGCTCCCTGTTCTTTTATTATTGCTCCTTCACCCTGGTTGCATCCGCAAGAACCGGTTGACGTTCAGCCCCAGCAAGGACTACAAAGTGCCTTCATGCTGAAGCGATACAAAAACAAGAAGGTCGATGGGGACTGGCTGAACACGAATTTTCCCTGCATGATGGCGTGCCCGGCGCATACCAACGCCGGACGCTACGTCGGCCTGATTGCCGAGGGCCGCTTCGAAGAAGCCTATCGCATTGCCCGCGACCCCAACCCGTTGGCCAGCATCTGCGGGCGGGTCTGCGCTCATCCTTGCGAAACTGCCTGCCGCCGGGGGGAGATCGACCGGCCCATTTCCATTCGCGCTCTCAAGCGTTTCCTCACTGAGCAGTTTGGGCCGGAGTCGAAACATCCCATCAACGTGAATGAGGGGCGGGGGCAGAAGAAGCTTCCGTTTAAAGTTGCGGTCGTAGGCGGCGGCCCGGTGGGGCTCTCGGCCGCGCATGATCTTGCCCTTATGGGATACGCGGTGACGATTTTCGAGTCGGCGCCGGTTGCCGGCGGAATGCTCTACCTCGGAATTCCCGAGTACCGGCTGCCGCGCGATGTTGTGGAAGCGCAAGTACGCGAGATCCTGGAGACCGGCGACATCACCCTCAAGCTCAATCATGCGGCCGGACGTGACTTCAAGATTGCCGATTTGCGACGCCAGGGATTCGACGCCGTCCTGATCGCCGTAGGCGCACATCGCAGCCGCGATCTCGCCATTCCCGGGGTCGACCTCGATGGCGTGTACAAAGGCATCGAGTTTCTGCTCAACGTAAACCTCGGTTACAAATTCACCATCGGCAAGAAAGTGATTGTGATCGGTGGCGGCAACGTGGCTATGGACGTGGCCCGCTCGGCGGCGCGTGAGGTAGTGCGCCAGCATGCAGGCGGCGTGCAGGATAACGAGCCTTCCGCGGAGAACGTAACTGCGGTCGCCACCAAGGAGATGGTCGACATTTCTCTTTCAGCGTTGCGCATGGGAGCGCAGGAAGTGAATCTGGTCTGCTTGGAACCGCGCGATCAAATGCCCGCTGCCCTCGAGGAAATTGTTGAAGCAGAAGAAGAAGGCATAAGAATTCATGCCGGGCTCGGTCCCAAGCGAATGCTGGGTAAAGACGGAAAAGTGGTGGCACTCGAGACGCTCAAGACCAAGTGGGTCTTCGATCAGAACAAACGCTTCAATCCGGCGTTCTTTGAGGGCAGCGAAAGCCAGATCGAGTGCGACACCATCATCATGGCGATTGGCCAGGCTCCGCGTCTCGACTTCCTCACACCAGAAGATGGAGTGGAACTGTCTCCGCGCGGCCTGATCGCGGTCAATCCGCAAACGCTGATGACCTCGTCTGCCGGGATCTTTGCCGGTGGCGACTGCGTCTTCGGTCCGCGCCTGATTATCGATAGCGTGGGGGATGGTAAACGCGCCTCAGTGGGAATCGACGAATACCTGCGCAAGAATAAACATCCCGAGCCCATCATTGAGGTCGAAGTACTCAAGCGTCACAGCATGCCGCTCGACTATCTGGACATCATCCGCCAGCCGGTGCCCATGCTTCCTCTGGAACGCCGCACTGGTGTGACGGAAGTGGAAGTCGGCTATGACGCTCCGGAAGCGATTGCGGAAGCGCAACGTTGTCTGCATTGCTGGGTGAACACGATTTTCGAAGGCACGCCGGAAGATGGCAGCATGTGCATTCTGTGCGGCGGCTGCGTCGATGTTTGTCCGGAAAAATGCCTGGAGCTGGTTTCACTCGATCGCATCGAGTTTGAACCTCAGGCCGTGCAGCACATCCGCGACAACCAGGAATTGTTCGGAGTGGAACTCGACGAAGTGGCGGCCGACGAACTGGGGGTGGTCACCGGCTCCGCCATGTTGAAAGACGAGACCCGTTGCATCCGCTGCGGCCTGTGTGCCATGCGCTGTCCGGTGGGCACAATCACAATGGAGTCATACAACTTCATCCCCTCCGAACCGACAGGATTGATTTCGGTGGCGGCGATCGGAGCAGGATTGCAGTCGAAGTAGGTGAAGAGACACACATGCCAGACGAAACCAAACCCGCAAACTCTAACAACGTGGTCGACCGCCGCCAATTCTTTGTGAAACTCGGCCTGGGATCTCTCAGCATCGCCGCTGTAGGCACGGCGGCCTTCTCGTATCAGTTTCTCGAGCCGAATGTGTTGTATGAACCCTCGCCCGTAGTCAACGCCGGCAAACCTGACCGCTATCCGCTCGACACGGTACACCTCGACGCCGATTCGGGCATCTACATTATTCACTCGCAGGAGGGCTACTTCTCGCTCAGCGCGGTGTGCACGCACCTGGGTTGCCTCACGGCGTGGAAACCGGAATTGGGCATCATTGCCTGCCCCTGCCATGGCAGCAAGTTCAAAGAAACCGGAGAAAAGATCGAGGGCCCGGCGCCGAAGCCCCTGCCGTGGAAGAGCATCAAGCTTAGCGAGGATGGAGATCTGCTGGTGAACCGCTCCATCGACGTTCCACCACTGGCGCGGGATTCTTTTGTGAGGGTCTAACTTAGAGAGAACCAGCAATGGCGAAAACTGTAGACCAATATTTCGACGAATTACGCGAGACGCGGGTGTGGCGCTCGATCTTCCGCAGCGGCACCGGCTCGAGCACGCTGAAGCGCGCGCTGGCCATCCAGCAGAATGTATTCCTGCACTTGTTCTCGACCAAGGTGCGCACCCGCATGCTCGGCTTCAGTGCGACGTGGTATTTAGGAACGCTGACGCTGGGGACGTTTTTCATTCTGGTCGCGACCGGAATTCCTCTGATGCTCTACTACCACCCGTCTGCGCCGCAGGCGTACGCCGACACCAAGGATTTACAGTTCGTGGTCTCCTCGGGAATGTTTCTTCGCAATCTGCATCGCTGGTCGGCGCACTGCATGGTTTTCCTGGTCTTTGCGCACATGTTTAAGGTGTTTTATCGCGGTGCTTACCGGACTCCGCGCGAGTTTAACTGGGTGATCGGCGTGATTCTCTTGTTGATGACCCTGCTGCTCAGCTATACCGGCTACCTGCTGCCCTGGGACCAACTGGCGTACTGGGCAATTACTGTGGGATCGAACATCGCCTCTGCCGTGCCCCTCATGGGCAACAAGATCCGCTTCCTTATGCTCGGCGGCAACGCGGTCAACGCCAACGCTCTGCTGCGTTTCTATGTACTGCACTGCATGATTCTGCCGCTGGCGGCGATGTTCTTCATCGCCATCCATTTCTGGCGCATCCGCAAGGACGGTGGACTCTACTCTCACGCCAGCGAACCGGCAACCCTGCGGGCGAGCGCTGAACGTGGCGCCACCAGCGCTACGGAGGGGCAATAATCATGGCCGACTCCAAGGATTTCACCGCCGGCATCGATTCCAACGCGAAGAAGTCTCCGCGCCGCGTCGTCTTCATTACCCGCCGCACTTCGGCCCAGGTCAAGGCCGAAACCGAAGATCAGGTGCAGACTTTTCCCGAAGTCCTGTTTCGTGCTGCGGTTGCTATTCAAGTGCTTGCCGTTGCGCTGGTGTGGATCGCACTCGTGTTTAACGCGCCGCTCGAAGGCCTGGCCGATCCTTCGCACACTCCGAACCCGGCGAAAGCTCCCTGGTATTTTCTCGGGCTGCAGGAGATGCTGCACTACTTTCCGCCGGTCGTTGCCGGCGTGATGGTTCCCGGGCTGGTGGTGATGGCGCTGATTGTCATTCCGTATTTCAAAGTGAACATCGAAGCGGAAGGCCTCTTCCTGAAGGACCGGCAACGGCGGCTACGGATCTTCTATTTAGTGGCAATCGCCCTGTCGATGTTCCTGTTGTTTTTCAAGGTATACGCGGCTCTGGTCCCAACGTTGATCATGGCCGCAGTGATGCTGCTGGCGGCGCCGAGTTCTCCGCAATCGTCCTCGGCTTTCCGCCGGTATCTGGCGGCCAGGCCGCTTTCTTACTGGGTGATGACGTGGTTTTTATTCGAACTGGTGGTGCTGACTGTGATCGGCACATTTTTCCGCGGGCCGGGATGGGCCTGGGTCTGGCCGTGGCAGGGGTCCTGAGTTGCTGAAGAAAGTCGCGCTCATGAAAGAAAAACTCAAGTCGCTGTGGCAGGCGTTGTTCGGAGACAGCATTCGCGCCTTCGGCGTCGTCAGCCTGGTGTTTCTGGGTTCGCTAGCGATCGCCCCCGCGAAAAACCACTTCAGCGAGTGGCGTCATTATCAACATGGCTATCAGAAAATGATCCGCAACCGCAGCGATGCGGTCACGCTGCAACGACACTTCCAGGGAGGGATCCAGCAGATCTGGTTGCCCGGCCTGGACGTCGTGAACCGTTGCACGAGTTGCCATGTTGCGATGAAAGAAGCCAGCCTCACCGATGTGAGCACGCAGCCGTTCCGCCCGCATCCTGTGATTCCGCACAAGCTCGAGCAATTCGGATGCACCGTGTGCCATCGCGGCCAGGGGGCCGCAACCACCGTCGCCGAAGCACACAACAGCACGCTGGCCTGGGAGCAGCCAATTCTGGCGGCGAAATATATCGAGTCGTCATGCGGCGAATGCCATCGCGGATCGCTGGCCGGCGCACCTCAACTGAATCAAGGACGGCATCTGCTCTCCCGCTACGGCTGCGTGCATTGCCATACCGTGAAGCTGCCCGACGGTACGACCATGAAGCCGATCGACGATCCGCCGTCGCTTGAGCACATCGCCGACAAGACCACGCGCGAATGGATTTACGCGTGGTTGAAAGATCCGCAAGCCTACGCGACCACGGCTACCATGCCAAATTTCAAGCTGAGCGATGCCGACGCGCGCGATGTTTCCGCGTTTCTGATTGCCAATAGCACTCCGCAGCCGGGAGACACTGCTGCGCTTTCGGCGAAGCCATCGCCTGATCCCGCGGCCGGCGCCAGCTTGTATGGAGAATCCTTTTGCGCCTCGTGCCACGCCGTGCAGAATGCGGCCGGTAATCTCGTAGGGGGCGATGTCGGCCCCGAACTGACGCGCGTGGGCAACAAAGTGAAGCCCGAGTGGCTGCAGGCGTGGCTGCGCAATCCTCGCTCTTACGACGCAGAGACTGCAATGCCGCACTACCGCTTCAACGACCCGCAAGTTGCGACGCTCACTGGATTTTTGCTGGCCAAGTCCGATTCCGATCTGCTGTCCAACGTCCATCTCGAAGCCGCCACGCCAGAGCAGATCGCGCACGGCAAGCGCCTGGTCTCTGATTATGGATGTGCATCGTGCCATGAAATCGCCGGGATCAAGAAGCCGGAAAACTTCGCGCCAGAACTCAGCCGCATCGGCAGCAAGCCGGTTACGCAACTGGTGTTTCTGCCGGGCATGCAGCACACGCTTCCCGATTACATTGCAACCAAGATCAAACAGCCGCGCGCCTTTGGACAAGGCTTGAAGATGCCGCAGTACACCTTTACTCCGGCGCAGATTGATTCGCTCGCCACGGCACTGCTCGCGTTCAGCGACCGCGCCGCCACGCTGCCTCCCTCGCTCACGATTGCCGCCAAGCCTGAGTCGGACTACCAGCCCGCAGGCAAAGCCGGAAAGCTGATGACCGATCTGGCGTGCTTCAGTTGCCATCGCATCAACGGCCACGGGGGCGACATGGCGCCTGACCTCACCTGGGAAGGCAGTTCGGTACAGCGCCAGTGGCTGGTGGAATTCCTCAAGAACCCGAACACACTGCGGCCGTCGCTGATTCGTCGCATGCCAAGATTCAATCTCACCGACGGCGAAGCCAACGAACTCACCGACTACATGATGACCGTCTATCAGAATCCGGCGGTCGATCGCGATTCCATGCCACTAAGCGGTTACCCGCAGGGCCAAGTCGAGTTGGGCAAGCAGCTCTTCTACGGCAAGTACTCCTGCCAGGGATGTCACATCGTCGATTCGAAAACCGACAAGGGTTACATCGGCCCGACTCTGACCAACGTGGGCTCGCGACTCACCGCAGCCTGGGTATTTCAGTGGATGAAGAATCCGCAGGCCCTCCGCCCCGGCACGGCGGAACCCAACCGCTCCATGAGCGACGAAGATGCCCGCGCCCTGACCGCGTTTCTCATCTCGCAGAAAGGTGGAGGCAAATCGGAGGTTGCCAAGGCAAGGAAATGATCCGACATTCTCTGAGCGTCTCTGCATTATTTGTTGCCGTGCTGGCGACGTTGCTGGTCGCCTCTTGCTCGCACAAAACCGAGTCCACGCCCCTGCCCAAGCCGACTGCGTTCGGTGCGGCAATCGTTGAATCGAGCGGAGGAAAGCAGATCGCGCAGGCGGGTACGCCGTTGCCGCAGCCGCTGGTGGTGCAGGTGAATGATGCGCAGGGAACTGCCATCCCCGGCGCGCTCGTCGAAATCAGTGCCGCGCCAGGAGTGGCCTTCGATCCGGCCAATGGGCTTACCGATTCCAGCGGCCAGTTCACGACCAACGTTACGCTCGGAGGCATGGCTGGCCTCTATCAACTCACCGCTTCCAGCGCCGACAAATCAGGAAAGAAAGCCACGGCGACCATCGAAGAGATCGCTCTCGGCTATCAACAAACTCTAGGACGCCAGCTTAACGATCAGTACTGTGATCGCTGCCATAATCCCGAATCCACGGTAGAGCGCGTGTCGAACTTCGACAACCTCGAGATCAAGCCGCATCCTTTCACCGAGGGCGACACGCTCAACAAGATCAGCGATGCCGATCTCACTTCCATCATCAGTTACGGAGGCCCCGCGCTCAACAAATCCGCACTGATGCCGGCCTGGGGCAACACTCTCAGCAAGTCCGACATTCAGGCGCTGATAGCCTATATCCGTGCCATCGCTGATCCGCACAACCCCAATGCTGGCCCGGTCTATGCGAAGAATTAGCCCGGAGGAGACTGTTCTTGTGCCTTCCCTTTCTGGTACTGTTTTGAGTCCGTGGGACGCTGTTTCCGGTAACATTGTGACGAGCGTCACAGTCGACCTGGCACTTCATTCGGTAAGATTTGCAATTGGCCACGGCCGAAGAACGCGCTGATGCAAGAATATTGCGGGCGCTTTGAATCGGCAATCTGATCCGCCGTGATTCTCCCTGGGGAAAGGACAACCGCGTGATCGTTGGAGTTCCGAAGGAAAGTTACCCGGGAGAGCGCAGGGTTGCGCTTGTTCCCGCGGTCATCCCCATGCTCGCCAAAGCCGGACTCGAAGTGGTTGTGGAGTCAGGTGCTGGCGAAGGGGCCGGTTACGCCGATTCCGCGTACGTTGAGAAGGGCGGGAAGATTCTTCCCGATCGTGCGGCGGTGTTCAGCACCGCTGACATTATTGTGCAGGTCCTTTGCTACGGTTCCAACGACGTGACCGGCAGGGCTGACCTTCCTCTGCTGCGGCGCGACCAGGTGCTAATCGGCTTTCTACGGCCGTTTGGTTCCGCCGATGTAGTTCAGCAGATTGCCGCGGCCGGGGTCACTTCATTCTCTGTGGAACTGGTTCCCCGCACCACGCGCGCGCAAAGCATGGACGCGCTTTCCTCCATGGGGACGATCTGCGGTTACAAAGCGGTGCTGCTGGCGGCGGAAACATCCATCAGGATCTTTCCCATGATGACGACCGCAGCTGGCACCATCACTCCGGCGCGCGTATTCGTGATTGGCGCCGGAGTGGCGGGATTGCAGGCCATCTCGACCGCGCGCAGGCTGGGCGCCGTGGCGTCCGCATACGACATGCGCGCCGCCTCCAAAGAGCAGGTGCAGAGCCTGGGCGGCCGCTTTGTCGAGTTGCCGATTGAAGCTCAGAACGCTCAGGATGCCCGCGGCTACGGCACTGCCCAGGACGAAACTTTCTACGCCCGGCAGCGCGAACTCCTCACCCGCGTGGTTGCGGAGAGCGACGTGGTCATCACCGCCGCGGTGATTCCCGGCAAGAAGTCGCCCGTGCTGATCACTGCCGACATGGTCAAAGGGATGGCTCCCGGTTCCGTAATCGTCGATCTTGCCTCCGAGCGCGGCGGCAACTGCGAACTCACCCGCACGGGAGAAACAGTGAAAGTACACGGAGTCTCGATTATCGGCGCCATCAATCTGGCCAGCAGCGTCCCCTACCATGCCAGCCAGATGTACGCCCGCAACGTGGCCACGTTTCTCGCGTACATGGTGAAAGAGGGCAAACTGCAGCTCAACCTGCAGGATGAGATTATCCGCGAGACGATGGTCACGCGCGGCGGAGAAATCGTGAACGCGCGAGTGCGGGAGTTTTTCCAACTGCCGGCGCTGGCGCCGGCAGGGTGAATCTTAGAGCGCTCTGAAATCGTTCAGGTTCCGGAGCGGGTTTACTGAGAACTGAGAACCGAGAACTGAGAACTGAAACGGGGGTTACATGGGCGACAATCTGATCGATTCGCTGTTTATCTTTATGCTGGCCTGCTTCATTGGCTTCGAAGTCATCCGCCACGTTTCTCCCTTGTTGCACACTCCGTTGATGTCGCTGACCAACGCCCTGGACGCCATTGCCGTCGTCGGCGCGATTGTGCTGGTGGGTGAGCGCAAGAGCACGTTCGCGACCGTCCTGGGCACGATCGCCATTGTCGCCGCGACCAGCAACGTGGTGGGCGGATTCTTTATCACCGACCGCATGCTCAAGATGTTCAAGAGCAGCCGTCCAAACAAGTAGGTTGAGCGAATCATGTACGGGCGTCACTGAGTAAATCATGAACGAGTTCGCCGGAAGCCAGTACGTCATCGAAGCCATCTACCTGATTGCCAGCGCCTTATTTATCTTGTCGCTGAAGTGGATGAGTTCGCCAACCACCGCCCGCCATGGGATTTTGGCGGGTGAAATCGGCATGGTGCTGGCCATCGCCGGCACTCTGCTGCATCACGGCATCGTCGATTGGAAGTGGATTGCCGTCGGACTGGTGCTGGGCAGCGGCATCGGCATTCCGCTCGGGATGGTGCAAATGACGGCGGTCCCGCAGCGAACCGCCCTCAGCCATGCTTTCGGCGCGCTGTGCGTCACCTTAGTCGGCACAGCTGAATTTTATCTGCGCACCCCCAACGTGCCGAAGTTCATGATGTCGGTGCTCTCGATGGAGGTAATTCTCGGAGGGCTGACGTTTACCGGCAGCTTGATGGCGGCGGGAAAGCTGCAGGAAATTCTGCCCCAGCGGCCCATCACTTATAAAGGACAAAATCTTGTCAACTTTTTAGTGCTTGCCGTCGCTGTCGGCAGCGCGGTTTATCTGGTCTTGCATCCTGAGGCGAAACAATTATTCCCGCTGATCGTCGGATTGTCGCTGATCTTTGGGATTCTTCTGATCATCCCCATCGGCGGGGCCGACATGCCGACCGTGATCTCACTGTTAAACGGCTATGCGGGATTATCCGCTGCCGCCATGGGATTCGTGCTCCAGAACAAGCTGCTGATTATCGCCGGCGCGCTCGACGGATCATCCGGACTGATTCTCTCGGTCATCATGTCGAAGGCGATGAACCGGTCGTTCACCAACGTTCTGTTTGGAGCCTTCGGCCAGGTGCAGGCCGCAGCCGCGGGCGGGCAGGAGGCCCGGCCGGTGCACAGCGCCACGGCCGAGGAAGCGGCCGCGATCCTAGCTGCCGCGAATAAAGTAGTCATCGTCCCCGGTTACGGAATGGCGGTGGCGCAGGCGCAGCACAAGGTGCGCGAACTCTATGACATCCTGAGCAAGAAGGGAGTGGAAGTTCGCTTCGCGATCCATCCCGTCGCAGGACGCATGCCCGGCCACATGAACGTGCTGCTGGCCGAAGCCGACATTCCCTACGACCGCCTTATCGAGATGGACGAGATCAACGGCGACTTCCCCCAGACCGACGTCGCCCTGGTAATCGGCGCCAACGACGTCACCAACCCGGCCGCGCGCACCGACGCTTCAAGCCCCATCTTCGGCATGCCCATCCTCGACGTCGATAAAGCCCACACCGTCATGGTCATCAAACGCAGCATGAGCCCGGGCTTTGCCGGCATCGACAATCCGCTGTACTACCTCGACAACACGTTGATGCTGTTCGGTGACGCCAAACAGTTCGTGGGGGCGATTGTGCGCGAACTCAGCGGCGGACACTAGATAGAGTCCGCGGTTCGTCCACCCTTACTCGGTGACAACTTTCCTCGGTTACTGATGTAACCTTGGGATACGTGTTATCCGGGTACCCGCACGTTATTCCTCATCAATAATGGGTATTCTGGAGGAGTGGGTGGTGGGGGGTATGACCAACCTTTTCAATTCCCTTCAAAGGAAGCCATAGCGGAAGCAGAATGTCCACGGGAACGCGGAAGGCAGAAAATACGGCGCAACCATTACCGCAGACATTGGCCCAGCTCGACGAACAAGTTCTGGCCATGGTCATGGCCCACGCCGCTCTTCCTGAAATCCTCGACACCCTGTGCCGGAATATCGAGAAGCGTTACAGCGGCCTGTTGTGCTCCGTTCTACTGCTGGATGGGGATGGTAAGACGCTGCGGCACGGCGCTGCGCCTTCGCTTCCAAGAGAATACAGCCAGGCCATTGACGGCGTGCAGATCGGCCCGAGCGTTGGTTCTTGCGGCACAGCCGTCTACCGGCGCCAACAGGTCATCGTCTCCGATATTGCGAACGACCCGTTGTGGGCGGACTATCGCGATCTCGCTCTGACCCATGGTCTGCGGGCCTGCTGGTCGACGCCGATCGCCTCACAGGATAGCGGCATCCTGGGAACTTTTGCCATCTACTATCGCGAGCCGCGCACACCTGATGAGGAGCATCTGCAGCTCATCGCTCATGCCACTCATCTGGCTGCCATCGCGATGGAGTGGGGCCCGCGACAAGGCGGAGCTGAGCGCGGCGGAAAACCGCTATCGCACCCTGGTCGAACGTCTGCCCGCGGTCACCTACGTCGCGGAACTCGGCGCTTCCGGCCCTTGGCACTATGTAAGCCCGCAGATCGAATCGATGCTGGGCTTCTCCCCGGCGGAGTGGCTGGCTGATTCAGCGAATTGGATCAACCGCATCCACCCGGAAGACCGCGAAAGTGTGCTGGCAGTCGAAGAGCACTTCCAGAAACACCGCGATTTGTTTCAGGCGGAATACCGCATGTTCGCTCGCGACGGCAGGGTCTTGTGGTTCCGCGATGAAGCCGTCATGTTGCCCACCGCGGAAGCCCAGCCCTGCCTTATGCAAGGTGTCATGTATGACATCACGGAAAGGAAGCGGCTGGAAGATCAGCTCCGCCATTCACAGAAGATGGAAGCTGTGGGATTGCTGGCGGGAGGCGTCGCTCACGACTTCAACAACCTGCTCATGCTCATTCAGGCGCACAATGAAAGGCTCCGTGCCGGGTTGGCTCCGGGCGCTTCTGCCCAAAAGGAATCCCTCGGGATTGAACATGCCGTCACCCGGGCGGCAAGCCTTACGAACCGTTTGCTGGCTTTCAGCCGCAAGCAGGTTGTGCAGCCCCGCGTCCTGGACTTGAATGAAGTTCTGGGCGAAGTGGCGAAAATGCTGGACCGCCTGCTCGAAAAAAACATTACCCTGCGAGTGGCGCCTGCGCCGCACCTTTGGCCGGTCAAGGCCGATCCGTCACAAGTGGAGCAGCTGATCATGAACCTTGCGGTCAACGCCCGCGATGCAATGCCGCAGGGAGGGCAGTTGCTCATTGAGACCAGGAACGCGGAGGTCGGTAGCGCGCATCCCCGCCTTGGTGACGGCGTACGGCCGGGCCGGTACGTGATCCTGGTTGTCGGCGACAACGGCATCGGCATGGACAGTGAAACCCAGACCCACATGTTTGAGCCGTTCTTCACCACCAAGGACCCGGGGAAGGGCACAGGGCTGGGGCTGGCCATTGTCTACGGAGTGGTCAAACAACTCGGTGGATGGACGCACGTCGACAGCAAGCCCGGGCAGGGCACGACGTTTGAAATCTATCTTCCGCAAGCCGAAGAGACGAAAGCCCCGGCCGCAGTCGAGAAGATACTGGATCTCGCCACCGTGCCCAAGGGTACTGAGACCATCCTTCTGGTGGAAGATGAAGTGGGGATTCGCGAACTAGCCTCCGATTTTCTGCAGGGCCGGGGTTACATGGTGCTCACGGCGATGGACGGGAACGAGGCTCTGCGCATTGCCGAAGGACACGAAGACCTGATCCACCTGCTGGTGACCGATGTGGTCATGCCCAACGTCGGGGGCAAAGAGTTATCACAACGCCTGAGAGAAGTGCGTCCGCAAATCAAAGTGTTGTTCATGTCCGGGTATCCGGATCATCCCGCGCTGGCCAGCGCCGATAGGGGCGCGCCCACCACAGTCCTGCAAAAGCCCTTTTCTTTGGATATGCTGGCGCACAAGGTGCGCGGGTTGCTGGACCAGGAATAGCGACGGCGACATGAGCCGCGGCTCTGCGGGCATCGACAATCCGCTGTATTACCTCGACAACACCTGATGCTGTTCGGTGACGCCAAACAGTTCGTCGGCGCGATTGTGCGTGAGTTGAACGGGGCACATTAAGGTCCTTGCGGCGGTGGTTTTCGCTGATAAAATCGAATCGATGGCGACCAAGAGAAAACGGGCGCACATGGTAGTGCCGATAGATCCGGCTCTGCGCGCTGCCGCTCTCCGGACTATACAGGCGTATGGAGAGACAGGAGGCATGCGTGCCGTCCCGACCCCGCCATTGTTTCTTGAGGAATCGGTCCCCACCATGATGCACACGCTATCGGGGCTAATCGAAGCATCGGAGAGGGGTGAACTGTCGCTGTCGCAACAAAAGGATCTCGTCGCCCTGCTGAAACAGACTGTGAAGGACTACCCTGTTAAGGCCGCACGCTAAGAATCGCGGGCTATTGGCCTTGCTTTAACGTTTTCTTCGTCAGTGTAAGCCTGATCTCTTTTCCGTCTTCGTCTTGTATGTACAAATCAGATTTAACAAAGGCAAATTTTATCGGGCCATTGACCGTAACGGTCGGCTGCTTGTCGCGACGGTGTCGAAGAACAAGGTCGGCTTCGTAGATGTACGGCGGCGCGTTTATGACATAGTGAACGATTGGATATTCGCGGGCAACAAGGATGCCGTTACCGTTGTTGAGTGTCCCGACGGTGCGGGAGTGCCAGCTCTCCTCCGAGCCAGTCAGAGTCCCAGTTTGCCAAGCGTCCGTCGGAATCTTGGCGGCAGCGTTGCAAACTACAACCAACAGCAATACGGAGATGAGCGGAAGCGAAAGGCGTTTCATGTCACCCTCACTTACGCACGATTAAATCACAAAAAGAGAATGACCCGAACCAATAATTCGTCTTTTCCGAAGTTGGGGAATAGATTGCGGTTCGGGGGCAGTTATGATAGCATGATATCATCAAGGCAGGGACTGGTAAAATGGCCCAGTTAGTGGTGCGAAACATCGAAAATAACGTCAAGGCACGCCTGCAGCGCCGCGCCCGCCGCAACGGCCGCAGCATGGAAGAAGAAGTCCGCGATATCCTGCGCGCAGCCGTGCATAAGGACGAAGAGAAATCCGAATTTGGGCTGGGGACTGAAATTGCAGCATTGTTTCCCAAGAGCGGACCAGATTTCAAGATTGAGAAGTTACATATTGAGATTAAGCCTCCTATCTTTGAGGAATGATCATTCTCGACAGCAACGTGATCTCGGAACTGATGCGGCCCAGGCCGGAGCAGAAAGTGGTCGCCTGGCTTGATTGCCAGCCCCGCTCCTCGGTCTGGACAACGTCGGTTACGCTTTTCGAAATAGGCTTTGGGCTGCAAATCATGCCAACCGGGAAGCGACGGGACTTGTTCACCGAAGGGTTTGAGAATTTTCTGCACAGGATCGATAACCGCGTTGCCCCATTTGATTATGAAGCTGCTCAGCGCGCATGCGCTCTCATGGCGTCACGAAAAAGTCAGGGTCGCCCTCGCGAGTCACGCGACACGATGATTGCTGGGATCGTCCTTTCGAGAAAGGCAACTTTTGCAACGCGCAATACTCGCGATTTCGACGATATTCCAGCCACGCTCATCGATCCCTGGAGGGCCTGAAGCCGCCACGTGATATTCTATTAACTCCAGCTGCGTAACCGTCTTGGCGGAAATTCCCCGCAGTCCTAAGAAGAGTTGCATAACAAATCATGCTTTCAGTCAGTAATGTTTCCATGCGCTACGGCGCTAAAATTCTGTTTGATGAAGTCTCCACGGCATTCACGCCGGGCAAGCGCTATGGCTTGACCGGGCCGAACGGCTCTGGCAAATCTACGTTCATGAAGCTGCTCAGCGGCGAACTCGAGCCGCAAAAGGGGACGGTGGTGCGTCCCCGAAAGCTCGGAGTCTTGAGCCAGGACCAGTTCGCCTTCGACGCCTTCACCGCGGTCGATACGGTAATCATGGGCAACAAGCGCCTATGGGCGGCCATGCAGGAGCGCGACGCCATCTATGCCAGGCACGAGATGACCGACGAAGACGGCATGAAGCTGGGCGAACTCGAGGGTACTGTCGGCGAGGAAGATGGCTACACAGCGGAGAGCGACGCAGCTATTTTGCTCGATGGCTTGGACATTCCGGAGGAAATCCACTCCAAAAAAATGTCTGAGTTACAGGGTGGTCAGAAAGTCCGCGTGCTGCTGGCGCAGGCGTTGTTCGGCCATCCGCAGGCGTTGCTGCTGGATGAACCTACGAACAACCTGGATTTGGATTCGATCCACTGGCTGCAGGGATTTCTGAACGCCTACGATGGCGTAGTGATCGCCATCTCCCACGACCGGCACTTCCTCAACAGCATTTGCACCCACATCGCCGACATCGATTACGAGACCATCATTACTTACACGGGATCGTACGACGAGATGGTGCTGGCCAAGACGCAGGTGCGGTCGCAGATTGAATCGCAGAACGCGCAGCGCGAAAAGAAGATCTCGCAGTTGAACGAATTCATCGCGCGCTTCTCCGCCGGAACGCGTTCGAGCCAGGTGCAGTCACGGCGCAAGGAAGTGGAGCGCCTGCAGGTGACGGAACTGGCCAAGTCGAACATTGCGCGGCCTTACATCAAGTTTGAGCAGAAGAGGCCCTCGGGCAAGCACATTCTCGAAGTCGAGCATCTGGGCAAGGCTTACGGCGACAAGCAGGTCATACGCGACTTCACGGCCAGTATCACGCGCGGCGAAAAAATCGCATTGATGGGGCGCAACGGAGCAGGGAAGACCACCCTGGTGAATGCTCTGCTGGCGGATTCCCCAACCACTCCCGAAGCTGAATTGCGCAAGACCAGCGGCTATGACGGCCCCTTCGTCGATTCTGGAAAAGTGATCTGGGGGCACGAAGCGTCCATCGGATATTTTGCCCAGGACCATCGCAGCCTGATCGAAGGCGGCACCACGGTGCTGGAATGGCTGCATCAGTGGAATCCGGCGGCGGTGAGCGAAGAAATTCGCGGGCTGCTGGGGCAGATGCTTTTTCAGCGCGACGAAGCCACGAAATCCACCAACGTTCTTTCCGGCGGCGAGGCCGCGCGCCTGCTCTTTTGCAAGCTCATGCTGCAGAAGCCGAACGTGCTGGTGCTCGATGAGCCCACCAACCACCTTGATCTTGAGGCCATCAACGCGCTCAACATTTCTCTGCAGCGCTATCAGGGGACGGTATTTCTCGTATCCCACGATCACGACCTGATCGACGAGGTCGCAACCCGCATCTGGCACTTCGAGAGCGATCACAAGATTACTGACTTCAAGGGAACGTACGAGGAGTATCAGCCGGCGGTCGCGGTTTGAAAGGGCGCGGCTTTCAGCCGCGCCGTGAAAGCGACCACGAAATAATAGCGGCTTCAGCGGCAGAACACCGCGCACGGCCGACTGCACCATTTCCGTTGCATGTAAATCATTCAGGTTCTCCCCCGATTTCCACAGCGTTTGCAGTTGCGTTTGCTGCCGCAAGTTGCGGATAATGACAGGTAACGCTCTTGCGTGGTGCGATAGCGCGAGGGGTTGCACATAGTCGTGTACAGTCGAGCCGATTTACTTAGGATTCTTCGCCTCACACCGCGCCAGTTGGCCAACTGGGAGCGCGCGGAGTTGATTGCTGCCTCTCCGTCCTACTCCTTTTCCGACCTGCTGAAGATCAAGAAGGTTCGCGACCTGTGCGCCATGCGGGTGCGGCCTGCCGTGATTCGGCAATCGCTCGACGCCATGCAGAAGCAGGCGTCGGGCATGGGAAATCCTCTGTTGGATGCGGGAGTCTCCTCCACCAACAAGCATCGCGTCGCATTCCGTCACGAGGGCAGGCTGCTGGAGCCGATCGCAGGACAGTTTGTGATGGACTTTGCGGTCAGGGAAAAAGTTGTGACCAGCACACCCATCCCCACCCCTGAGCCTGGCGTGCAGGAGAACGAGGCCGCATCCTGGTTCGCCCGCGGCATCGCGTTGGAGGAAGATCCGGCCACGCAGACCGAGGCGCTGGCGGCTTACCAGAAGGTGCTCGAGTTTGATTCCGCCCACGCGGCCGCCCACATCAACCTGGGCACGCTCTACTACAATCGCCAGGATTTCACGCTGGCAGAGAAACATTATCGCGCCGCCTTGCAGGCCGATCCTCGCTACGCACTGGCCTACTTCGATCTCGGCAACGTTTTGGACGAGACTGGCCGCGTGCAGGAGGCGATCCAGACCTACAAGATGGCGATCCAGCTAGCCCCCACCTATGCCGATGCGCACTACAACCTCGCGCTCGCCTTCGAAAAAACCCGCGAGCCCCGTAAGGCGCTGAAGCACTGGCAGGCGTACATCAAGCTCGACACCACGGGGCCGTGGTCCGTGCACGCGCGGAATCAGATTCAGCGCATTCTGCAGGCGGATACGCTGAAGCTGGTGCATACGCGGCGCAGCTAGGCGTCTGCGTCGGCGGTCCGCCCTATTTACCTTCCTGCAAGCCGCACGTCTTCATTATGCGGCCTACGTCGGCTCCTGCGAGGGAGAATGCCCATACGTGCTCGGAGGACTGGAAAACTTCGAGCTTGACCAGCGCACGCTTCGCAGCAAGCAACTGAGGAACGAAAATCGTGAAGTCCGTCAACTCATCGGGAAACGTCCCGTGCATCGTGTTCTCGTACCAACCACGCATTCCGCCCTCGTCTGCAAGAAACATCGCCCTGTAGTCCGTGGAGATGGTGCTCTTTTTATGCATCGGCTCATCTTCATCTAGCCGGATCGTCATCCAGCTGTCCGGGGCAATGTACTTGTTTGTAAAGACGGCAAACTCTCGGGCTACGCCCCTGTGCCCATCGCCGAACTTCCAATTATTTGTGCATCGAATCGCCAGGCGTGCGGCGTTATCAATGGAGGCCAGCGAAAATGATGTTTCGATCGTGTCCTCCGTTGGGTCTTTCTTTATGGACACCGTCCATCGACGGCTGCTACTGGCCCCTTTCGATGGCGCCTTTTGGTCTTGCGCGACGGCGCATGTGGGAATGAGCATGAGTGCCACAGCGAGGCTCACGAGTATCTGTTTCATGTGCCGTCCTCCGATGCTCGATGCCGGGCCCGGTTCGGGAAATGCTGAATTATCGCACGTCTGTACGCACCGCGGGTGTCGCCTTC
Organism: uncultured Acidobacteriaceae bacterium; assembly: GCA_963842095.1. Taxonomy (GTDB): domain Bacteria; phylum Acidobacteriota; class Terriglobia; order Terriglobales; family Acidobacteriaceae; genus Sulfotelmatobacter. The sequence continues at coordinate 122,494 of CAWJEY010000013.1, read as the reverse complement.
TCTCGCCGCAGTTGCATCGGCCGTTTCCAAAGCATACGATCTGGTTTTTGAGGCAGATGCGGCTATATGACGTCACGCATAACGACGCACGTGGAACGCGATGAGGGAGAGGGAAAACTCCTCATCGAACACAAGGCCGTCTTAAAGGTTCGCTACACGTTGGAGATTGAACGGCGAACAACAAGGCATCCGCTTCTTGGGACTGCGCCCGGGAAAGCATCCGGGGCTGGCGTTCTGACTGTGCACGATTCAGACAGATACAAGAAGTTAGGCCTAACGTTCCCAGTTCAGGCACAACTCGCCCTTGCGAATGAGATAACAATACTCCCAATACTGCTTGACGCTGACGGTAGCTTCCGCCTCAATTGAAAAACTTTCGGAGCACACTCGACAACACCGGGCTCACGCTCGAATGCTACGCCTGACCCTTGACAGTGCTAGAATTACCGGTCTGCCATTCTACTGCTGAAGGTGTCCCCATGCCTGAGACCACGCTGCAAGCTCCCACTCCCGCCCCGCTGACCAATCTCACCGAAGACGAGATCCTTTTCCGCGACAACATTCGCCAGTTTGCCGACGATAAAATCCGTCCCCTGGTGAGCGAGATGGACGAGAAAGGCATCTTCGACAAGGATCTCATCCACGAATTCTTCCAGCTCGGGCTGATGGGGATCGAAATCCCAGAGCAATACGGCGGCGGCAGCGGCAAGTTCTTTGAAGCGATCCTGGCGGTCGAGGAACTGTCGCGTGTCGATGCCTCCGCCGGCGTGGTGGTGGACGTACAAAACACACTGGTCAACAATGCGCTTTTGCGATGGGGCAATGCAGAGCAGAAGAAGCGCTATCTGCCGAAGATGGCTACGGAGACGGTTGGCGCCTATGCCTTGAGCGAGGCCGGTTCCGGCTCTGACGCCTTTGCCTTGCAGACGCGCGCCGAACTCAAGGGCAGCGACTATGTTCTCAACGGCCGCAAGCTTTGGATCACCAACGGCAAAGAAGCTGGATTGTTCGTTCTGTTCGCCACGCTCGATCCCGCCGCCGGATACAAGGGCATTACCGCCTTCCTGATCGAAAAGGATTTTCCGGGATTCAGCGTGGGTAAGAAGGAAGACAAGCTCGGCATCCGCGCCTCTTCCACCTGCGAACTGATCCTGGAAGACTGCCACGTGTCCAAAGAAAATGTGCTGGGCGAGCCGAGCAAAGGCTACAAGATCGCGATCGAAACCTTGAACGAAGGCCGCATCGGCATCGGCGCGCAGATGCTCGGCGTCGCCCGGGGCGCTTGGGAATTTGCCGCGAAGTACGCCGTCGAGCGCAAACAATTCGGCAAGGCCATTGCCGAGTTTCAAGGCATCCAGTTCCAGATTGCGCAGATGGCGACCGAGATCGAAGCCGCCCGCCTCATGGTCTACAACGCCGCCCGCATGAAGGATGCGGGAGTGAACTTTGTCAAAGAAGCGGCTATGACCAAGCTTTTCGCCTCGCAGGTGGCGGAGCGCGTCACCTCGCTGGCCATCGAGATTTACGGCGGCTACGGCTTCACCAAAGATTATCCGGTCGAGAAATACTGGCGCGACGCCAAGATTGGCAAAATCTACGAAGGAACCTCCAACATGCAGTTGGCCACCATCGCCAAACTGTTGCTGGCGAAGTAAGGTTAGTTTGGGCTCTCCCGCCGCAAAAACCCGTTCGCCCGGAAAGCCGTATTCGGCGGCTGTTCCGGACGCTCTCAGGCGAATCGGCAACGCTCCCCTGCTCAATATGTGCATTGAATTGCACTTGGAGCCTCGGAATCCCCCCGGGTAAATCGACTTAAATCTAATAAATTCAGCAGTTTGTAGCCCCTTGTGCCATTGGTTGAAAAGCTGCAATCTCCCTTCTACCTGCCCTCTCGAGGCTAGGCTGGGGTGCCACTTGAATACTTTTTTCGGTTACACAGCAGTGATGCCGATTGCGGCTCCTAAGAAGAAACGGAGCCTTCTCCCTTTGCTGACAGTCCTGTTCCTGTTTTCCTACGGACTGATGACCGTGCTCATTGTTGAACAAGGCTCGGCCATCCAGGCGCAGCGCAATCTGATCAAGATTCTCATGCGTGACAGCACCGAACTGTGGGCCGCTAAAGGCAAAGCTCTCGGCGATCAGCAGATGGCACAGGCAGAAGCGAAGGCTCGCGGCTCGTCGACCCAGGCACAGGCTCCGTCAGTTCATACTCCGTCGTCCCAGGTTCCATCGCAAGCTCCATCGACCCAAGCTCCGTCAACCCAGGCCCCGTCAACCCAGGCAGCACCGCAACATCGCTCCCAGAGCCACGCCGGCAAGCTTGCGAAGCCTGACACCGAGCTTCCTCCCGTGCCCGCTTCAGATTTGGTAGACCGGCGTCGCGCTTTGAGTACGATTTAGTGCCCCGGCTGAGCAGTAAACGTCCCCACGGACGTGTTCGAAAAATTTGGCAACAATGAAGGTTCTGACCCTAGCCTTGTTGTTTAGTCTGACGGCTGCGAAGCCAGTGCAGCCCGTGCGCCGTCCAACCGGACAAGTCGAACAGCACGCCAAAGGCGGACGCTGGTACTTCGCCGCCAACGGCCACGCAGTCTACTGCTACGGACCGGTGATGACCCTGCCCCAGGCTAACGGCGATCTGCAGAAGGTCGCCACGTTCTGCCGCGACGGCAAAACGGTCGTGCCGCTGAAAGACTAGGTAGTTCCTCTGCTTCGAACTAACGCCACTGAGTTGTCCTGAGCCGCGCACGTCTGTCCGACTCCCTTGTAAACTGAAGTCATGCCGGAACTCCCAGAGGTTGAAACCATCGCGCGCGGACTGGCCAAACGAGTCTCCGGTGACGTGATCGAATCGGTCTGGCTGGGCCGCAAGCCGGAGCCGCTCAAGTCTCCCGCGCGGGAAATTGCTGCAGCACTCGATCACAGCCGCATCGCTGATGTGCGGCGCATGGGCAAGCACATCGTCTTCGACCTGGAACCCAAAGGTGTCCGCCCTACACAAGCCCAATGGATCGTCCACCTGGGCATGACCGGACGCCTGCAAGTCTGTGAACCGCAAGCCGACATTCTCAAACACACGCACGCCATTCTGAAGTTGGCGTCGGGTAGGGAACTTCGCTTTGTGGATCCCCGCCGCTTTGGGCGCCTGAGCGTGGCCCGTGCCGGCGGATTCGATGCCGGGGGCATCGAGCCGCTGGAAGCCGATCTCGACCACTTCCTCACCCTGTTTCGCGGCCGCAAGACTCCCATCAAGAGCGCGCTGCTGAATCAGAAACTGCTGCGCGGCGTAGGGAACATTTACGCCGATGAATCTTTATTCCGCTCCGGAATCCGTCCCCGCCGCCGCGCCTCTACGATCCCCCGCGACCAACTCGCCGGATTGCTCACCGCTGTGAAAGAAGTTCTAAAAGAGGCGATTGCTCTCGGCGGCTCGTCCATCTCAGATTACGTGGATGCCGACGGCGAAGAAGGCTTCTTCCAACTGCAGCACCGCGTCTACGGCCGCGAAGGCGAGCCCTGCCTGGTCTGCAAGACGCCCATCAAACGCATCGTGGTCGCCGGGCGCAGCAGCCACTACTGTCCGAAGTGCCAAAAATAATGCTTTGTCATCCTGAACAAGCGTTTTTTGCGCAGTGAAGGATCTGGGCGAGCCGCGCGAAGCGTCCCGTTCTTTGCGACGCAATAATCGCGCGTTTGGCTCGCTTCCATATTCCGATTGCATCAACCATAAGCACTCCCTCCTGCAATTCTGATAGCCTTCCTCCATGCCCGATTTCTCCATCGGAGTCGATCTCGGCGGCACCAACCTGCGCATTGCCGCCGTCAGCGGCGAGGGACAGCTCCTCGAAAAAGTAACGCTCGGGACCAAAGTGGCTCTCGGCCGCGACCACGTCATCAACGAAATGTGCGACGCCATTCAGCGGCTCTCCGCCAAATACAAAGAGTCGGGAAAGCTTCTGGGAGCCGGTATCGGTATCCCCGGCATCATCGACATGCAAACCGGAATGCTGCGCAAGTCGGCGAATCTGCCGGGCTGGGAAGACTATCCCGTGCGCGCGGAAATCGAGCGCCGTCTGAACGCCCGAGTCGTCCTCGAAAATGACGCCAACGTTGCCGCGCTCGGCGAGCAGTGGCTGGGCGCCGCTCGCGGCGTGCCGAATATGGCGGTGGTCACGCTGGGCACTGGAATCGGTGGCGGCATTGTGCTCGGAGGAAAAATCTGGCACGGCATGAACGGCATGGCCGGAGAATTCGGCCACGTCACCCTCGAACCCGAGGGCGTTCCTTGCCCGTGCGGCAACCGCGGATGCGCCGAGCGCTATGCCTCGGCGAGCGCGATCATGCGCATGGCACGCGAAGCGATTGCCACCGGCGAAGCGCCGTCGCTGGCCAGAGCCGCGTCATCTGACCCGGAGTTCGGCGCGAAGTCGATCTACAACCTCGCCATCCAGGGCGACGAGCATGCCCGCCGCATCTTCCGCAGCTTCGGCCGCTACCTCGGCATCCTGCTCGCCGGTTTGGTCAACGTTCTGAATCTCGATATGTTCGTCCTCGGCGGCGGCGTTTCGAGCGCCTGGGACGCTTTCGCGCCCAACATGTTCGAAGAACTGCGCGAGCGCTCGCTGGTCTACGCGGCAACGGCTCCCGCCAATCCCTTGATGAGCGATGCCTCTGATAAGCACGAGGGTGCCTCGGCACAGACCGAAAGCCGCACCGAAAGGAAGACCATCATCACCCGTGCCTTGCTTGGGAGTGATGCGGGACTGTATGGAGCTGCGCGGGTGCCCGCCCTCGCAGGGTAGGACCCGTGCCCTGAACATGCCGGAAGGTTCCTCGCGAAATGGCGGTTTGGGCGGAACAAAGATTTCTCACATGTTCCAACCTGCACGCGCAGCATTCCCAACGAATGTTGATGGGTACTGGTGCCGTGGCACCAGTACCTGTTGATGCCGTCTATTGCCAGAGATTAGCCAGAGGAGTACAGTTATTGGCGGCTAATCGTCTCGCGTCTCCAAGGACAGTTCCCCAGTTGAGACGCCGCTCCCCCTGAGGCGAATGACCTGAACCACCACGGGAAAGCTATTTCCACTGGCCAAGTTGATGTTCTGGAGGTTCGTCGTGGAACACATCCGTATCAGGATTTTGATTCCGGCGCTGTCGCAAGAGGCCAAAATGAGATTGAAATCGCTGCGCACCCGTATGGCGCTCCTGCTAACAACAATCGTCCTCGCGGCTGCGGCAACTACGGCAGCAACTGCGCAAACCTACAAGAGTCTTTACAGCTTCGGGAACGGCACGGATGGGTCGTTACCGCTGGGTATTCTCGCCCAGGGACTGGACGGCAACTTGTACGGGACCACGTACGCAGGTGGCGCCAACCAATGTGGCACGGCGTTTAAGATTTCTCCGGGTGGCACAGAGACGGTGCTCTACAACTTCCAGTGGGACTTCGGGCGCGAGAATGTCAATGGCTGCAATCCGTCTGGTGGACTGTCGCTTGGCTTGGGCGGCATCCTCGTCGGTACTGCCACGTTTGGCGGAGCCTCGGGTAACTGCTCAACCGCCTGTGGCACGATCTTTAAGATTCCGCCCGGCGGAAGTCTGACCGGTATCTTCTCTTTTTTCACCTCCTACTCCGGGCCGGGTATCCACCCCACGGCCGCGCCAATCCAGGGAACCGACGGCAATTTCTACGGCGCGGGGCAAAACATTGGGACAGTCGAGGGAGGAGTGTACAAGATCAATTCCTCGGGAAGCTGGAGCGTGGTCGCGCTAATCAGCAGTCCGGCGCCATTGCTTCAAGCGGCGAATGGGAACTTCTATGGCACTTCCGTTGGCGGCACCAACGGAGACGGCCAGATCTTCGAGCTGACGCCTCAGGGAACCCTGACGATTGTCTACGACTTTGACGGCACCCACGGGTCAAATCCATATTTGGGTGCCTTGATTCAGGGCGCAAACGGCAACTTCTACGGAACCACGCAGGCAGGCGGTAGTTACGGCGAGGGCGTCGCGTTCGCACTGACGCCGAAAGGAGCCATCCAGGTGCTGCACAATTTCGGCGACCCTGATTATCCCAACGACGGCACCAGCCCATACGCGGGGCTCCTCCGAGCCGCCGACGGCAACTTCTACGGAGTCACTAATTCAGGCGGGAGCCTGGGTTACGGAGTGATTTTCCAAATCACACCCACGAGCGCTTACTCCATCCTCTACAATTTCGATTCCACCCATGGTGCAAACCCGGAATCTACCCTCATGCAACATACCGACGGCAAGATGTACGGGCTGGCAACCTTGGGAGGGAACTATGGCTCTGGAGTCCTCTACAGCTTTGACATGAGCCTGGCGCCGTTCGTAAGTCCAGTGCGTAGCTTGGGCGCAGTCGGAAGCACGGTCGAAGTTCTCGGGCAAGGATTCGAGGGAACGACCAGCGTCTCTTTCAACGGAACTGCCGCCGACTTCACCGTTGTTTCCAACACATATCTGACGGCTACAGTTCCCGCCGGTGCGACCACTGGCTTTCTCACGGTGACCACGCCTGCACGCACGCTCACCAGCAACAAGAAATTTTCCGTCGAGCCGTAGCCGCAAGACGGGATCCGAGTACGAAGCCGGCGGAGGCAGGGCGGCTTCTCCTTTACGGCAGAGCCCGTGAGTTACTGCCCACCCTGGATTCCCTGTGGCAGACCTGAGACTCGAGTTGCCCCCTCGAGATCACAGCGTCCCACCCGCCGCATCGCCTGCAAAAACGCCTGATTCTGCTCCGGCGTGCCAATCGTCACGCGAATGCAATTCGGGGCTCCCCAATGCCCCAACGGACGCACGGCCACGCCTTCCTCCTGCAAGCGGTTAGCGACAGCCGCCGCATCTTCGCCCAGATCGCAGTACACAAAATTCGCCGAGGTCGGCACGACGCGATATCCCAGCCCTGACAATCCCTGGCTGATAACTCGCGACTGGAGCACATTGTTCTCCACCACACGCCGAATGTGCTCGGCATCATCAATAGCCGCCATTGCCGCCACCTGTGCCACCGACGAAACGGAAAACGTATTCCTCATGCGCGCGCAATAGCCCAGCAATTCCGCCGGTCCCAGGCCGTAACCCACGCGCAGCCCGGCAAGCCCATGCGCTTTCGAAAATGTTCGCAGCACCACCACACTCGCGCCCTGGCGAACATAGTCCAGCGAGTTTGAATATGTAATTTTCCGCAACGCCGCGAAATGTAAAGCGAATTCGTAGTAAGCCTCATCCAGCACCACCACCACGTGCCCGGGAATCCGCGCCAGAAACCGTTCCACCACACCCGCTTCCAGCATGGTGCCCGTAGGATTGTTGGGGTTCGCCAGAAACACGATGCGCGTCTTCGAATCAATAGCGGCGAGAATCGCCTCCAGATCGAAGCCATCTTCGCCGGAGCGCATGGGCGTTTCGATCAAATGCGCCCCTGCTGCCTGCACCGCCATCGAGTAAACGACGAACGAGCGCTCGCTGGTCACCGCATTCAGCCCCGGTGCCAGCAGCGTCTGGCAAAGCAGGCTGAGCAACGCGGTTGAGCCTGCCGTGACCACCACTTGCTCGGCCGGCAAGTCGTGATGCGTGGCCAGCGCGCGCCGCAGTTGGCTGCAGTCGTCGTCAGGGTAGAGATTCGCCGCGCTCAGCGCTCCCCTCATGGCATCGAGGGCGCGCACCGAAGGGCCAAAAGGATTTTCGTTGGAATCGAGTTTAATGAGGCGCGAGCGAAGCTCCAGCGCCGCCGGCGTTCGGCCCGGAGCATTCGTTGTGCCCAGGTCGCGGGCCGGCTTGGAAACCAGATCGAAGAAGCGGCTCATGCTTGCCGCCCATCATGCCACGGAAGGGTTTGTGTGCGCTATCGGTTTGTTGCAGGCAGTCCGCAGGCGGTCAACTTCCTGCAAGGTCAGAGCGCGGAATCGTCCGGGCGGAACATCGAGGGTGAGCGGCCCATAGCGGACGCGCTTGATCTTCTCCACATGGTGCCCAACTTTCTCAAACATGCGCCGGATCTCGCGGTTGCGGCCTTCGATCAGCGTCACCTCATACCACGGATTCGTCGCTTCCTTGATCAGGCGAATGCCGGCTGGCGCAGTCTTCACCCGCCGCCCATCTTCGGTCTGAATCGAAACTCCCCCGCGCAACTTCTCCAGCGCTTCGTTGCTCGGAACGCCGGCAATCTTTACGACGTAGGTTTTCGGCACCTGCGACGCCGCTTTCATCAACTTGTTCGCCAGCGTGCCGTCGTTGGTCAAAAGCAGTAGGCCCTCGCTGGCGTAATCCAACCGTCCCACCGGATAGACCCGTTTCTTCACGCCGCGAATCAGTTGCATCACCGTGGGCCGGCTTTCCGGATCGCTCACCGTGGTCACGTAGCCTTTGGGTTTGTTTAGCAGCAGGTAGACATGGTTCTGCGCGCCCTGCAGCAGCTTTCCATCCACGCGAATGTGATCGACCTCGGCGTCGGCCTTCGTTCCCAGTTCCGTCACCACCGTTCCATTCACCTTCACGTGCCCAGCGCTGATCAGTTCCTCGGCCTTGCGGCGGGAAGCAATTCCGGCCGCGGCAATAAGTTTTTGCAGGCGTTCAGCAGGCATGTTTAGGAAGCTATTCTTTCTGGGCGGCGGATTCGGCGATTTCTTCCGCCTGGGGAGCATCGGTTTCCTGCGTAGCGTCTTCCGCGGGAATCAACTCTCCCTGAAAAGATTCCGCCACCAACTTCTCGAACTCTTCCATGCTCGGCAGTTCGTTCACGTCCTTCAATCCAAAGCGCATGAGGAATTCTTTGGTCGTCCTGTAGAGAATCGGCCGCCCGATTACCTCCTTGCGGCCCGCGGTGGTGATCAGCTTGCGGTCGAGCAGGGTTCCGATGACGCCGCCAGAATCCACGCCGCGAATCTCGTTGATCTCTGGCGCCGTGGCGGGCTGCTTATAAGCAATTACGGCGAGAGTCTCGAGAGCCGGCAGCGACAGCCGCACCGGCGGCTTCAAGCTCTTGGCAAAGCTGCGCACCATTTCGTGCTGCTCAGGCTTGGTGGACATGCGATATCCACCCGCCACCTGTCGAATCTCAATGCCATGATCAGGCCCGCTGTAGTCGGCAACGAGTTCTTCTAGCGAAGCCCGCACGCGCGACTTCACCTCAGCCTCGTCGGCCGCGCCCGCCGCAACCACGCTTTCCCTGACGAGCTGCACCATCTGCTCCAACGTAATCGGCGTCTCCGCCGCGTAAGTAATGGCTTCGAGTTGAGCTTTTAGACCCATGTGGCTAGTGGTCAGTGGCTAGTGGTCAGTAAAATCCGTGGCTTTTTGACTGGCCACTGATCACTGAACACTGACCACTGTTCTTCTACCTCCAATCATCGCGCACCGCAGCCTGCTCATTCATGATCTCATCGAAATGCGTATGCTTGCGCACCGCAATCTCGCCGAACATCTGGTCCTGCCGAACCTGGATCGCCTGCAGCCGCACCATTTCGAGCAGCGCCAGGAACATGCACACCAGCGCCTGCCGCGACGGCACCCGCATCAGAAGCTGTTTCAGCCGGAGGGGCCGCGACTCCAGCGCCAGCCGTCGCCGCAGATAATCAATCATCTGGCCCACCGTGACGGTTTCCTCGTCCACGTTGATCACAGGTCGGGTGCGCACCCGTTCCAGAATCTGCTGGAACGTCTTGACCAAATCGATCACATCCGCGGCGATCTCAGGTTCGGTGCCCTCGGCGTTCATGAACTCTTTCAACGCCGGATTCGTCAGCACCGCATCTTCGATCTGCTGCTTCTGCAACAGCATCTGCGCCGCCGACTTGAACTTCTCGTGCTCCAGCAGCCGGTTCACCAGTTCGGTTCGCGGATCCTCCAACTCTTCAGCTTTCGCCGACGGATCCCGCGGCAGCAGCATCTTCGACTTGATGTGAATCAGCACCGCAGCCATATAAATAAAGTCGGCCGCCACATTCACGTCCAGCTCGCGGATCTTTTCCACGTACGCCAGATACTGCGCCGTGATGCGTGCAATCGGAATGTCGTAGATGTCGATGTCCTGCTTGCGAATCAGATCGAGCAGCAAGTCCAGCGGGCCTTCGTAGATGTCGGTAACAGAAACCGCAAAGGGAGAATCGCTCTCTTCTTGTTTATCCTTGCTCGATGATTGCGGACCCGATTCCTTAACGAACCCCGCAGCCGGAGTCTGATTCGCAGCCAGCACCGGCGTGAGCAGCACCGGCGCGCTGTCTTCAGACCTGACGATTCTTTGCATGCTACTTCTCATCCTTCGACTCCGGTGCCTCATACGCCAGCGACATTCCCATCACCGCGCGCACATCGTCCATGGTCTTGGCCGCAGCCTTGCGCGCCCGTTCACTGCCAGCCTCAAGAATATCCCAAGCCAGCCGCGGATTCTCCTCGAATTTCTTGCGCCGCTCCTGCATCGGACTCAAGAGTTGCACCAGCGCGTCCGCCGCCCAACTCTTGCACTCGATGCACCCAATACCAGCCGACCGGCAGCCAACGTTCACTTTATCCATGGTAGCGCGGTCGCTGAAAATCTTATGCAGATCGCCCACCGGACACACATCCGGATTCCCGGGGTCAGACCGCCGCACCCGCGCCGGATCAGTCACCATGGTCTTCAGCTTCTGCCGTACCACCGGCTCCGGATCGGTCAGCAGGATGGCGTTGCCGTATGACTTCGACATCTTGCGGCCATCGGTGCCTGGCAGCTTGGGCGCGCGCGTGAGCAATGATTGCGGCTCGGGAAAAACATTTCCGCGCTTTCCGTAGAAGCTGTGGAAGCGTCGCGCAATCTCCCGCGTGAGTTCAATGTGCGCCACCTGATCCTCGCCCACCGGCACCACATCCGCCTTGTACATCAAAATGTCCGCCGCCTGCAGCACGGGATAGCCCAGAAACCCATACGTTCCCAGGTCTTTATCCTTGATGTTCTCCCGCTGCTCCTTGTAGGTCGGAACCCGCTCCAGCCAGCCCAGCGGCGTGATCATCGACAGCAACAGGTGCAGTTCGGCGTGCGCCGGAACATGCGACTGGATAAAAATCACCGACTTCTCCGGATCAAGCCCCGCCGCCAGCCAGTCCAGCGCCACCTCCACCGAATTCTGTTTTACCTGCGAAGTGTCGGCATAGTCCGTCGTGAGCGCGTGCCAGTCGACCACGCAGAAGAAGCATTCATACTCATCCTGCATGCGCACCCAGTTGTCGAGCGCGCCCACGTAGTTTCCAAGGTGCAGTTTTCCGGTCGAGCGCATGCCGCTGAGCACGCGCTTGCGCAATTTGGTCGAAGTGGTCATCCGTTTTCAACGAGTCGTAATAAATGAAGAGGCGCAACGGCCACAGCGCCCAAATTCACAGGGTGCAGCATCATGCGAGGATATGTCGATACTACCACGCAGAGCGCAGCTTACGAGGCGTGAATCGCCGAGCACGACAGTAGCGCCGCCGTCCCTTCGGCTTCGCTCAGGGCAGGCCCGGCGGCCGTCCAGGGGGCGTCCTCGCCCGCTGCATCTCGATCTCTCCACTGTCCAACGCTTCCGAAGGTACTCGCCGCGATGCTTTATAATTCGCGCGCCACCAGATCGTACCCCCATGCCCCATCTAGCCCGCAAACTCCGCCTCACTGACTATTTCACACTGGCTTGGGGCAGCATGGTCGGTGTCGGCTGGCTGGTGGTGATGGACGACTGGCTGCTGCGCGGCGGCGCTTTGGGCGCGGTGCTCGGCTTCGCCGTCGGCGGCGCACTCCTCTTCCCCATCGGCTGGGTCTATGGCAGGCTCGTAGCCGCAATGCCCGACGCCGCAGGCGAGATCGCCTACACCGCCGCCGCTTTTTCCCGCCCCATCAGCTTCTCCACCGGATGGATGATGATGCTCGCCTACTTCATCGTCTGCCCCTGGGAAGCCGTAGCCGTCGGCCGCATCGCCGGCTACATCATCCCTTCGCTCGATTCGATCGCCCTCTACCGCATCGCCGGACGCCCGGTCTACCTCCCTCACCTCATCATCGGTCTCAGTCTTACCGCGCTGCTCACCATGCTCAACTACCGCGGCGTTCGCCTCAGCGCCACCTTCCAGAATTGGACATCCTTCGGCACCCTGGCACTGTTCGTCGTCTTCGTCGCGCTCGGCGCAAGCAAAGGCTCACCCCATAACTTTCCTCCGCTCTTTACTCACGCGCCGCTGGTTTCGTTCCTCCTGATGCTTCAAATCGTCCCCTATTTCATGACCGGATTCGAATCCGTGAGTAAGGCTGCGGAAGAATCCACTCCCGAGTTCCGCGGCCCGGGGTTTCTCAAAGCCATCTGCATGGCCGTCCTGGTCGGGATTCTCTTCTACACAGCCATCATCGCCGCAGTTGCATTCACAGCTCCATGGCACGAATTGACCGGCGAGAAGTTCATGACCGCGGTTGCGTTCCAGCATGCTGTAGGCTCGCGCTGGATCGTCAACATCATCCTCGCGGCCGCTCTGCTCTCGCTATTCAAGTGCTTCAACGGAAATTTCGTAGCCGCCAGCCGCCTGCTGTTCGCTCTGGGACGCCGCGGCCTGGTTGACGCACGCGCCGGACAAATCCATCCCGAACATCAAACGCCGTCGATTGCGGTTCTCTGCATCGGACTCACCACCGCCCTGTGTATGCTCCTCGGAGACGCGATCCTGGTGCCGGTCACCGAAGTTGGCTCCGTCGCCTGCGCCATCGGATGGGCAGCAACCTGTGCCGCGTATCTTAATATGGGGCGAGCGCGAAAGCTGCCAGGCCGGTCGAAGCTGTCGCCAATCGAGTCGTTCGTTGCTGTCTTCGGATTACTCGTGGCTCTCGCGATGATGCTGATGAAAGTAGTCCCGGCAATTCCCGGCCACTTCACGCTTTACGAATGGCTCGCGCTGGGGATTTGGATTGTGCTGGGAGCCATCTCGCACCGGCGCACACCGATTGCTAAGGGTGGTCTTGTGTGATTTTGGGTGGCGCAGCGTTTCAGCGCTGCGATAAGGATCACTCCTTGCAAGCCGGCTTTAGCCGCCGAGGTAACGATACAAGAAGGAAAACCGATGAAGCTTTCCAAACTGACTTTCGTGCTCGCGTTCGCGCTGCTGTTCGTTTCTGCACGCCTGTTGCCAGCGCAGACCCCACCTGCTTTCGACCTCGTCATCACCAACGGCCATATCATCGACGGCACCGGCTCACCCTGGTATTCCGGCGACATCGGCATCCGTGACGGAAGAGTGGCCGCCATCGGCAACCTAGCCACCGCGCCCCGCAAGCGCACCATCGACGCTGCCGGCAAAGTCGTCGCGCCCGGCTTCATCGACATGCTAGGGCAGTCCGAGCTCTCTATCCTCGTCGAACCCCGCCTCCCTTCGAAGATCTACCAGGGCATCACCACCGAGATCACCGGCGAAGGCGGATCCATCGCGCCGCTCAACGACGCCATCATTCAGGCCGATCGTCCCGGCTATGACCACTACCAAATCATTCCCGACTGGCGCACCTTCCGCCAATATTTCGCCCGCCTCGAAAGGCAGGGCATGGGCATCAACCTCGCGAGCTATGTCGGCGCCACGCAGGTCCGCCGCATGGTCCTCGGAGATGACAACAAGCAACCTTCGCCCGAGCAGCTCGAACAAATGAAAGCGCTCGTCCGCGAAGCCATGAAAGACGGCGCAGTCGGTGTTTCCACGGCCCTCGAATACGCTCCCGCACCCTATGCCAAGACTGAGGAACTGATCGCTCTCGCCGCCGAAGGCGGCAAATTCGGTGGCATCTATTCCACCCACATGCGCAACGAAAGTGACTCCGTACTCGAAGCCATCGACGAAGCCCTGCGCATCGGCCGCGAGGCCCACGTTCCCGTGGAAATCTGGCACATCAAAGTCGCAGGCAAACAAAACTGGGGACGCATGCCCGAAGTCGTCGCCAAGATCAACACCGCCCGTGCCGCCGGTGCCGACGTCACCGCCGATACCTACGCTTACACGGCCTGGTTCAACTCATTCTCGGCCTTTGTTCCGGCTTGGGCGCACGATGGCGGCGACGCAAAAATGGTCGAGCGCCTGAAAGACCCCGCCACCCGCGAGCGCATCCGTAAAGATATGCTCACCCCCTCCAAGGACTGGGACAACGAATGGCAAGAAATTCCCGGGCCCGAGGCTGTGATGATCGGCGTCGTGCAAAACTCCAAGCTGCTGCCGCTGCAGGGCAAGCGCCTTTCCGAGATCGCAAAACTCTGGAACAAAGATCCCATGGACGCCCTCTTCGATTTCCTTATCGAAGACCCCGATTCCGACGTCGCCGTTTTCGGCATGTCGCAACCCGACGTCACGCTCGCCCTGCAGCAGCCCTGGGTCGCCATCGACAACGATTCTTCCGGAACCTCGCCCGAAGGCATTCTTGGCCAGGAGCATCCTCATCCCCGCGCCTATGGAACGTTCCCGCGCATCCTGCGCAAATATGTTCGCGAAGATAAAGCCTTGACGCTGGAAGATGCGATCCGCAAAATGTCCGCGCTGCCCGCGCAGCGCCTGCGCCTCACCGATCGCGGTGTTCTCAAGGCCGGCATGTGGGCCGACGTAGTCATCTTCGACCCCGCGACCGTGCGCGACCTCGCCACATTCGACAATCCGAATCAGCTTTCCGAGGGGATGGACTACGTCCTGGTGAATGGCGTGCCCGTGATTGACGGAGGCAAGATGACGGGAGCGCTCCCAGGAAAAGTTCTGCACGGCGCGGGATACGTGCCGTAGCGTAAGAAATGTACTGGAGGTCGCGGAGGGAAAATGCTCGGGAAGGGCACGACTTCAGTCGTGCCATCAAGCGGAAAAAGAATGTGGGCTTCAGCCCTGAGGGGAAGCCGTGATCGTGCCTACGGTTTAAGCCGCGCCTGCGTCTCCGGCGCCGGACTCAGCGCCACCCGCGGTTCCGCCACGGTGCCCGTGATGCTATAAACTAGCGCGCCCGCATGCGCCGGTTTTACATCCGCTCCCCGAGTGAGTTTCAGGTCCAGCACCCGCCCCAACGATGCTGTTCCGCTGACCTCATAATTTCCCGTGGCAGAAATCATATTCCCTTTCTCAATCTCGATCTTCCCGCCCCGCAGGCGCGCCCGGCCCTGCCAGCGTGCAACCCGCAATGGCCCTTCATCACTCACCAGAGAAATATGCGGCAAAACTCCATCTCGCAGCTCGAACTGCAGCCCGCCTTCGGCCGATTGCCAGAATGCCGCGGAATCGGCGCCGGATGCCGTAACCTGATAAGTCCCCCCGGCGATCCCGGAAATCCACGGATCGTGCATCGCCTCCGCCATCTGCCCCAGCGAAATCCCGGTCAGAGTTCCGCTCCCGGTGTACGCCGGAGATTCTCCAGTGAAATCCGCCTGCCAATCGCCGCGATGCTTTCCACCCAGCACATCCGCCCGCAATTCGGAGATCTTCAGCTTGCCGTGTTCCAGGTCCAGTTGAGCGGAAACCCGGTTCGCAACCACGTCACGAAGGCGCAGGCGGCCGGCCTTCACCTTGCCCGACGCTCGCACGTTCTCCAGAAAAGTAGGCGCCGCCGGCTCCGCAGGCGTTAGCACCTGGTACCAGCGGCGCTGGCTCGGTTGCGAACCCATCCACTCATAGATTCCATCCAGCCCAATCTCGTAGGAACTCAAGTTAAACCGGACCAGGCATGCGCCCGGCGTCCCGCAACCGCGCGGCAAGGCTATCGTTCCCGTCCAGTGAGCGTCCGCGGCTTGCGCACTCAACTTCTCCACGCGTACCTCATCGGGCTGGAGCCGCAAGTCCGCCGATGCGATCTCAATCGGCCGGTTTACTCCTCGCACCGTTGCTCGCACCTCGCGCAGTTGTACCGTTCCCGTCACTTCCGGCAAAGAAAAGGCAGAGGCTGTTCCCGATACGTTTCCCGCCCACGATCCTGCGATCTGTAACTCCATCTGGGCCACGCCCTCCACCGTGGCCTTCACCGCCGGCAAGCCCAGCAGGGTCGCCAATCGCAAAGTGTGCGCAACTTCACCGTCCCCGCGGACAACCATGCCATAACCTGACCGGGCCACCCATCCGCGCACCTGCGCCGGCACAGGCCGCCCCAACACGACCGGGAATCGGACCATACTCGATATGCAACTCATCCGGAGCCGGCAAAACTTCAGCCACCAACACGTGAGCCGGCTTGCCTTTCTCCGGCGCATGAGCGCTGCTACGGCCCGAACTCAACACAAATGGGATCGTCCCCGGAGTGAATTCCACTTTGGTGTTCGCCGACTGCAAGCGAAGATTCGTAATCTCACCGTGGCCCAGAAACTCCGGTCCGCGGGGAGAAGGCCCATCTTCTTTCACTGTGAAGCTGCCTTGCACATTTCCTGCGGAGATGAGATCGGCCGGCAGATCTTTCTTGGCGCGTCGAGCGAGTTGCACCGCGGCGCTCGCAGGAACGTTCTCCGCGTTCAACAAGAGATCTACTTTGTGCACCCCAGGCAGCCCGGCATCGCCGCGCAACGTGATCATGCCGTCGCCTACCGGCGCCGTGCACAGAATCTCATGCATCACGGCTTCTACCGAGCTGTATCTGCCATCGCAATGCGCCGCTAGCCGCAGTCCCTCACTGCTCGAGATGTCATAGCGGTGGAAGTCCTGGATCGATGTGTCGGCCGTTACATGCATCGCTGCCGGCATGCCGCTCAACGTCGCATCCAACCGGACTTCTCCCCGCCAGCCCTTGTCGTTTCCTGTGACCAGTTTCGTGAGTTGCCCCAGTGGCGCGCGGTCCCACTCCAAACTGAACTGCAGCGGCGTTTCGCGCAGGCTTCCGGCGCGTTGCCAAATCCCGTTCATCCGCAGCAGGCCAGTGTCGCTCAAGTTCATGTCGGTGCGCAGCGGTTCCGCTTTCAGCCGCACCCCCCACATGTTTTCCGATTCCTGCCACAACGCGAAGTCCGCATTCAGCAGCGCGTATGGTTTTTTCTCCTGCCCCGCTTTGAAATTGATACGGCCCGAACTGGCTTCAATGTAAGGAAACCCCGGTCGCGCTTCCGACCTCGATTTTGCCGTGGGCGCCAGCGGCGTGCGCTCCGTGCGTTCCAGCAGGTCTTCCAGGTTCCAGCGTCCGTCCGCTCTCCGCACCAGATTCAGGCTAGGTTCGGTTAATTCCAGGCGGGCGATGTCCAGCCGGCCGCGCACCAGTGACCGCAGCCGCACCACGGCCGTGACCTCCCGCGCGCGCAGCATGGGTTCCGCGCCGAACGCCGCATCTTCGTAGATGACCAGATTGTCCAGGTCGAAACCGGGCTGCGGCAGGAATCGCAGGTGCACCGACCCAATCTCTACCGGACGCGCCACCGCCCTGCCGATTGAGTTCGCAATCCGCGCCTTCAGGCGCGCGCCCCCGGGACGCACAAGAAACAGACCCAGCAGAATCACTCCTGCCGCGATCGCCACTCGCCGCTTGGAAGAGAGAAGCTTCACCGCACCACTTTCAGCGTTCGCCCCCACCGCGTCTCGTCAAAGAAATGCAGCACCACATGCGCCAGAAAGCCCAGCCGGTCCCCCATCCCGGTCTTCGTGTATTGGTCGGGCGGCGTCTCGAATGACCAGTAAATGAACATGGGACGCCCAATCACATTTTCCTGCGGGATAAACCCCCAGTACCGGCTGTCCAGGCTTACGCCCCGGTGGTCGCCCATGGCGAAATAATGCCCGGGCGGCACTACGAGGTCTCCACCCTGGATGTGCGACGGCAACTCGGCCTCCCACCTCGGAGAAATGTTTGCGTCCGACGGAGGTACAGCGGGGAAGTTATTGCGATAGAAGTCGTTGGGATTGTCCTGATCGGTCAACAGGTACGGTTCCGTCAACGCCTCACCGTTGCGGTAAACCACTCCATTGCGCAGGTGAATGCGGTCACCCGGCACACCCATGATCCGCTTCACCACATAGGTCCCAAGGTAAGCCGCGTCCGGATGCAGAAACACCACAATATCGCCGCGCCGCACCTCACGGTAGGGAAGCAGCGGCCCCATCCACGAAGTCTTGGGCGCGAACTGAATCCGGTTTACAAATACGTGATCGCCGATCAGCAGCGTGTTTTCCATCGAACTGGAGGGGATCTCGAAGGCCTGCACCACAAACGTGATGATGAACAGTCCCGTCACCAGCACGGCGGCCAGCGAAGCCAAAAACTCCACCGTAGTCTCGCGCGGTTTCTCTTCGACCTCGTTCTTCGCGTTGTCCTTCGCTTTGCTATCTTTCTTTGCCACGATGGTCAGTCCATCCCGTCTCTTGATTGAGTCATTGAGCCATTCTGCGATTGAGTGATTGAAAATCCAACCGAGCCGCCGTTTTTCAATGCGCTCAATGACTCAATCACTCAATGACCCGATTCCCGTCAGTGCACCAGCCTCAGCGTCCGGTTCCACCGCGTAATAGAAAAGATGTGCGTCACCATGTAGGCAAAGTGATACAGTTTATCACCCACGGAAGACGCCGTCGCTTCGCCCTCCGCCCCTTGCACCGACCAATAAATCAAGAGCGGTCGCCCGATAATATTGGCCTGCGGCACAAAACCCCAGTACCGGCTGTCGTAACTGTCGTCCCGATTGTCCCCCATCACAAAATAATATCCCTGGGGAACGATAAGCTGCCCATCCTCCACTAGCTTTCGCAGTTGCAGCCACCACTCCGGAGTCTCGCCCGGCGCCACATCCAGCCGCGGAAAACTATCCCGAAACAAATCGTTCGCCGGACGAGTGAAGTGCGCATAAGGTTCTTTCAACGGCACTCCATCCACCAGCACCTGTTTGTTTACCAGCCGCACCCGGTCCCCAGGCACGCCAATCACGCGCTTCACGAAATGCTGCGCCGGGTTTACCGGATAATGAAACACCACAATGTCCCCGCGCCGCACCCGCCGGTAAGGCATGAAATAGTCTCCGACGCTGCCTCCCCCATAGCAGAGCTTATTGACCAGCAGATAGTCGCCCACCAGCAGCGTGTTCTCCATCGACGGAGAAGGAATCTGAAACGCCTGCACAATAAATGTGATCACAAAAACCGCGATCACCACCGTCCCCAGCAGGGACTGCACCGAGCCGCTCACGTCCGTTCCCATCGCCCATGGAACTCTTCGATCATCCGGAACACGATCGACCGCAGACTGATCGGTCGGAGACTGATCACCTAAAGACTGTTCGACCGCAGACTGACCAGCCCCAGCAGGATCGCCCAGGAACTGATCGTCCGCCACCGCATCGTGCGGCAGATGCTCTTCTCGTAAATGTTGGTCTGGGGAACTCATTCACTCTACTTATCCTGTCTCTTGACTGCGCTACTTATCCGGCGATCGCGATCCCCGCGCCAGCCGCGCTCCCGCCGATTGCGGCCGCGACGCCAGATACGATAGCAACTGCCGCGCCGCATCCTGCTCCGCCGTCTTCTTCGTGGAACCCTGCGCCCGTCCTACAAACTCCGCCCGGCCCTCACCGTTCTTCGTGTTCAGACGCACTTCCACGGTAAACGTCTTGCTGTGTTCCGGTCCCGCTTCCTGCACCAGCACATACGACGGTTGCGCCAGTCCCAGTCCTTGCAAAGTTTCCTGCAGGGCCGACTTGAAATCGGTCATCGGCAGCGTGCCGCCCTCGCGCTCCATCCGCTCCAGTTCGGGCGCCAGTATTTCCCGCAAAATGAATTCGTGGGCCGGTTCCATCCCGCCATCAAGGTAAATCGCCGCCAGAATTGCTTCCAGCGCGTCCACCAGCAGCGCCGTCTTGCCGCGCCCCCCGCTTTTCTCTTCGCCCCGCCCCAGCCGGAGATAGTGTCCCAACTCCAGCCGTTGCGCCACCCGGATTAGATGCCGCTCGCTCACCACATGCGCGCGCAGCTTCGACAGCTCACCCTCGCGAAACTGCGGAAACCGCTGGAACAATTCTTCGCTCGTAACCAGCGCCAGAATCGAATCGCCCAGAAACTCCAACTGCTCGTTGTCGTTGACCTTGTACTTGCTCTCCCCCGCCTGCTGCGACTCCAACTCCCGCGCCTGCGAACTGTGGGTGAGCGCCTGCTCAATCACCGCCCGGCGGTGGAAGTGGTAGCCTAACGCCGTTTCCAGCGCGGTGATTTCCCGTTCCTTCATGATGAAGCTACTTGGCGGGCGGCGCGCCGCTGCCGGTCAATTGCGTCAGCCGGTCCTTCTCCTTGCGTGCGGCGTCCCCGGCATTGCTTCCCGCTTGGGTCAAATCCACCGCCTGATTGGCATACTTCAATGCCTCGGGATACCTATTCTGTTGATCCAGAGCCAGCGATAACCGGAGAACCGCGATCGGATCCGGCTGCTGCGGAAATACCTCAATCGACTTCCTCAAATTTGTTTCCGCGTCCACCCAGTTTTTCGCGTTGTAATCCAGCGTCCCCAATATCGCGTAAGCCTCGGACCGCAGAAAGCCCTTGTAGGCGTCGATCCTGTCCGGCGCCTGCCCCGCCGTGGGAACATCCGTATCCACCGTGATGAGCGCGCGCTGCGCATCTTTTCGGGCTTCCGCCAGGCGTTGATCCCGATCCAGGTCAGTGTCGCGCGTGCGCTCAGCCAGTATTTGCGCCACCCCCAGCAACGCGTCCGGATCGTCTGCATCGTATGTCAGCACTTTCTGCGACATATCCATCATTTTCTCGCCATTGTTGGCCTGTTGATAGGAGTGCATCACCGCCTTGTAGAGCAGCGATCGCAGCTCACTGTCCGGATATTTTGTGGCGAAGTCGTCCGCCGCCTTCTCCTGCGCCGCGGCGTCGGTCAACGCTGCCGCCGCCTTATACGCATCAAACTCGGGTTGCGTCTTAGCCTGCGGGGGACGCTTGCCCGCCGGTGCTGCCGCTTGTCCCGCCTGTCCCGTCGGTGCGCTCTGCGCCGCCGGCTTACCAGAACTCTGCGCCATCCCCCACGCCGATATTCCCAGCATCGCGATAGTGATCGCCGTTCGCTTCATGCTTTCTCCTTGGCTTGTTCCTCTGTGCCCTGTGTGTCAAACCCTCTTACTTTGCCGCGCCCCCCGCTCCTGCAGGTTTCGCCGGAGGCTCATAAGCCTGCTCCAGACCTTTCTCCGCCGCCGCTCGAATCTCCGGCAATTTTTCCCCCACCGTCAGCGCCGCCCGGTACTCCACCAGTGCCGCCTCGCGCTCCTCTTTCATATCCAGAATCCTTCCCAGATAAACATGCGACCATCCCAGCACGGTGGGATCCACCGAAGCCGCAATCGCTTTCTTGAAATTATCCTGCGCTCCGTCCCGATTCTTATTCGCCACAGCCACTTCCGCCAGAATAAACAGCGCCCGCCCCTGGTCCCCAATCTTCTTATCCAGTGCCGCCTGCGCCAGATCCTGCGCTCCTTTGGGATCGCCTGCGGCCAGCCGTTTCTCCGCCGTCACCAGCATCCGCCGCTCCTCCGGACGCGACAACCGCACCAGTTCCGGCGACGCCACACTGGCAAACTGTACCTCCGACGCCGCTTTCGCCTCTTTTCTCAGGTTCACCTGGTCGAGAAAGTCGCCATACATCCCTCGAATTCCTGCCGGATCTTTTTCGAATACCACCATCGCGTCGTAAAAATACCGCGTCAGAATATAGCCTTGCTTCACCGCATCATCCACGGCCTGCGCCCGCATCGCTTCGGCGGTTTGCTTGTTCCCCGCCGTGCGGATCTCAATCGCCCGCACCAGGCACTCCGTCACCAACAACGAGATGTCGGTCTTGAAGGCTTCTTCCAGCGGCGCTCGCTTCACCGATTGCAGCAGAGGCTCCAGCCGTTTGATCGAACTGTAGTGCTTTTCCGCCAGCGGGTCCATCTCGTAATGCAAAAACGTGTGCCGGATCTGCTCCATCTTCAAAGCCGACGCCGGCGTCTCTCCCGAGGGCAGGCTCGGAGCAGGGAAGACCATCACGTAATAATCCGAGCCGTAGTTCCGCGCGTCCGTCTCATTCGGCGAACCCATAAAGTCCAGGTAAACCGTGAATCTCCGTCCTAGATACTGCGACCCTGACGGCTGCTTCAAATAGATTTCCGTGTCGAACACCATCTTGGCCAGCGGCTCGTGATAGCGGTACATGGCCGCAGCGTAATCCCTGCGGTGCCGCTCCCAAATCGAGTGCAGCCCGGCCTTGTCGTAAAAGAGTTCCACCAGCGCACCAAAGCCCGCAATCCCCGACGCATCCGGCGGCAGCTCCTCCTCTTTCATGCGCGGCACAAAATGCGGAGGCCCATCCACATACAGCGCCAGCGAGAGATATTGCGACAGATTCCGGTTCGCATCCTTCGACGCCACATGCTTCTGCACAAATTCGCACAACTCCGTCCGCGCCCCCTCCGCCTCCTCCGATTCCCGCAGATTCCTCTGCACCTCCGCCCGCACATTGCTCCGCGTAGCGTCCGAAATGGTCAAATCCTGATCGTAGCCACAAGCATTGAGTGCCGTAAGAAAGGAAAAAATCGTCTCATTGCTGTCCAAAGTGATCAAAGACTGATTCAGCGGAACCTGCGGCGCCGCACCCGGTTTCTGCGGAGCTTTGCTAGGCGGAACCGGATCCTTCGGTCCTTGGTTCTGGTTCTTCTGGTTCTTAGCCGGCTTAGTCTCGACAGGCTGATCCTGCGGAGCCTGCTCCGGCGCCGCCTGGGGCTGTGCCGGCTGATTCTGCGCAGCCTGATTCTGCGGTGCCTGGCTCTGCGGAGCCGCATCCTGCCCCACGCACACCCCCGCCAGCAGCCCCAACAGGACCGCAAACAGTGAACCTCGCAATCGCAACCTCAGGAAACCCTCCACAGGATTGGTGTCATGCCAAGCGGAGAACACCCTCAAGTGTAAGGACTTCCGCCCAGAGGGTCAAACCGGATTGGGTTGGTATATACAGACGGCAATATGCTCCCTCCGAGGCTGGCGAGCGGGGCGGGGGCGAACGGGGCGAGGGAAGGCACTTCCTAGGCTACGTCGACACGGTTATCTCATCAGCCCGTAGTCGATCCGCCAATAGCTCGACGGGATCGGGATGCGGCGGCGCTGGAGGGTCTTCAGGCGGGGGTTTGGCGGCGGGGGCGGAAGCGCGTTCTAGGGACATATTGCCCAACTTGTGATTGCTCTTTTGGGTCAAGGTTGCTATAGTTCCGCATCCACCTGACGGTAGGTGACAGATGAACGTAAAGGCTTTTTGTTGCCGCTGCGCTGCTTGCAATCCTTCCTGCCTCGGGCGCATTCGGACAGACCTCCTCGCTCAGCATTGTCGGCCAGTGGGACGAAACCTTCGGGGGCCTCTGGACGCTCTATCAGGGCCAGTCAGGCACCATCACAGGCAATCTTACGACCGTCGGCGCCTTCCAAAACCTCGACATTAGCTGTTCTGTCCCGGTCTGGCCCGTTTCGGGCGCAATCCTCAGTAGCACGCAATTCATGGTTACGGCTACGAATCCCGCTGGCGGCGGCGCTTGCGTTGCCTGGATTCAAGAATACGTGACAGTGATTTCGCCCACTTCCGCGAGCGCCACCGTATACATCCCCAGTTCGGAGCCGTACCCCTACAACACGAGCGAGTGGTTTCTTTACTCGGGGAGGATAATTCCCGTTGACCCGGTTGTGGCCCAGTTAGTCGGGACGAACGGCGTGACGCAGAATATCAGCGCCATTGCCACCGCAGCAGCGGGGCCGTTGTGCCCAATCGGCATTTGCCCGCTCGTGTCGGGGGCTGCGGCCGACGGAGTTACGCAGGTAGTCATCGCGGTGTTAGCGACCGTGGCTGGCGATTCCGTCCAATTCACCCTGACGAACGAAAATGGCGATCAGGATGCGGTGGGTGATGGCGGCCTGTTTCCGCTGGGGAGCTCCATTTCCGGCAACGGCGCCAGCACGCTGACGGTGCCGGCCCAAGCTGGTACATCTCCGCCACTGGCGGTTGTCATCTGGAGGGCGCCGCTGGACTACAATCGCGGCTCTCAGTATCCCGCGGATGCTACAACGGTGCAGCGAAATCTGACGCTGCAAGTGCAACTCCCCGGCGCGGATGGTTCGCCGTTGAACCTTTCTCAAACTTTACGGGTAGTCAGGCCGCCCGTCGTGGAGGTCCATGGGATCTGGAGCAACGCGCACCTGACTTGGGCACCCTTGTCCTTCCAGTCTACGGCGAACGCGACACTTTGGGGAAATATGGTTCTGCAGAATGGTGTGCAGGCTGTCGACTACAGCGCTCCGGTTCCCGTTACTGCGGTTACTCCACCGTATCCATGGTTTTCGTCCAATCCAACATCCGTGACCCAGGCAGCGCTCGGGTTCTCATACAATGCGCCTTGCGTTCTGTTGCAATTGCAGGCTTTCATTGCGAACTACGAAACATCCAACAGCGTTGCCGTAGTGCAGGCGGATGTAGTCGCCCACAGTATGGGAGGTGACATTGTGCGCGTGATGCCCAGCGTGACAACAGGGACATGTTCAGCGCAATTTGCAAACCAAAACAACTACGGGTTGGGTCCGGTTCACAAGCTGATAACGATTGGAACGCCCCACTACGGAACGCCGGTGGCTGTCGATCTTTTGCCTAGTGGGTTGGGGGATCCCAATTACTGTGTAAGAGACATGTTGGACGTCAAGTCCAACCCGACGTTCCAGTCGGTCACCCTGGGTATGGGCACGGTCGTCACTGGCGCCGTTGGTGATCTCGCCGCGGCGCCAGCTAACCTGCCGGCTACTGAACCCTTCCCCATGGCCTATCTGGCCGGGACTACAAACGCCGCGAACTTAGCAAATATCGATACGGCGTTGCCGCCAAATGATTCCTTTAAGCTGAGAGCCATATGTTATCTGCCGACGGGAAGCCCGCTGGCTTATGACCTAACCCCAACCCTGTGGAACAACGTGTTCGGTGGCGAAGCTAACGATGGGGTCGTGCCCTTGAGCAGCCAACTGAATGCCACGGGCAGTCTACTAAGCGGCAGCGGCAGCGGTGGCCCGAGCGCCAACACGTTCCAAGGCGTTATCCACTCGCCGGGCTTTGAAGCTCTGAATTTTTCTCCTCCGGTGGAACTTAGCGGTTCGGGCGGCATTCCGGACGCGATCGTCAATCTGCTGAATGAGGCCACAAATGGAGCCGACTTTCACTAAAGGTAACCATTCGCTCGGGCCGAGGAACCTGGATGAGGCGTTGGCAAAATGTCGCAGCACTTAGCGGATTTTTGATCGTCCTGGCATTTGCGGCTGAACGTTTACTGCGGGCGCAGGCGTCGTGGACAGACCTGCGCGAGTTCATTCGGGGCTTCGCGGATCTCGGCCTGTTCATTCTTATGAATGCTGCCATACTCCTCGCGATCGTCGCGATTTTGTGGGGCGGATTTCTATTTTGGAAGGGAATTGGGCCGAGACCGCCGAAGGGCTCGGTCGCTGAAACGCAGGATCCGTTTGCCGGACGTTTCCGGCTTGTCGTGGAAGTTGCCATGCTTTCAGTCGTCATGGCATTGGCGGCTGCGGGGCTCTCGAAGATGCGAACGCCGGGCTGGTGGATTTCAGGTGCGTTGAACAGGCCCAGCAGAGATCTTAACTTGGGGCTACTCATCGGGTCAGCCGTCGTTGTGGACTCGGCTATATGCTTTGCCATCCTCTGGGGAGGGTATTTGCTGTGGACCTGGTGCCGCCGGAAGGGGATCGGAGGAGAAGATGCTCAAAGATAGACTCAGACTTGCGATTTCGGCATTATTTCGCGTCGTTCCGGCCCTGGCCCTCCTGGGGTGTTCCGCCTACGCCCAGCAAACTCTGCTACAGATTACGTCCCCCACAAACGGTGCGTTCGTGGCCGAGGGGCAAGCATTAACGATCACCGTTTCGGCAGATCCTTCCGTTCAAAACGTGTGGGTGATCGCACAATCCCCTCTGCCGGCAGTGCAGCCCACCTCCACCCCTACTCAGTTCACGATGAAGCTGCCCATAAATATGACTCCGGGCGTATATCAAATTGGTGCAGTAGGATCGAACTCAAGCGGGGACGTGGAATCGGCCCCGATTCTGATTGATGTCGAAAGACCGGATGCCCCGATTTCAATCACGGCCGCGCCAGCCAGCGCACAGCTTTTCGGGGTGGGCAGCCAGCAACCCCTCCAAATCTTTGGTACGTATGCCGATGGCGCGAGGCTGTTTCTTTCAAACTCCACGCTGACGCAATTGGTATCGAGCGATACGCGCACCGCCGCGGTGAACGGAGCGACTTCGTCCAGCCCAAATATCGCAACCATCACCGCCGCTGCCCTCGGGCAGGCCACCGTTACCGTTAGCGCTTTCGCTCGTGGTGCGACAACACCCTCGGCGTCGGCGACAATCCGGGTGACCGTGGTGGCCAGAAGATAGGAGGCATGATTGATCAAAGATAGGGTTAAACTTGGGATTTCAGCCCGCCGGCAGAGGTGGATCCCGCCAGCGGCATTCCAGACGAAGTGATTAACTTGCTGAACGAGCCAACCAACGGCCCCGATTTTTCCTCGAGCAACTGAGTTCGGACACGGCGAAGGGCGTTGGCTTCCATAGCTGGTACGGGCCGCGAATATGAGTACTAAGGCAAAGATCGGTCTAGCCGTCGTCGCGGCGGCAGTTTCACTTCTTTTTGATGTAGTCGCGTTGAAAAATAGCTGGCCAACACCTGGTGGCTATATGATCCTGCGTATATTTCACCCCTGGGCTGGCCACGACTGGCAAACCGATGTAGGGCCCTTCTGGTTCGTCCGCCCTGTCGCCTATGCTGCCCTGTATGGCGGAACAAACTTCTTTTGCTGTCTTGCAATTTTTTATGCCATTTATCGGATATTCAGAAAATTCCAGCAGGACTCGCGGGATTCAGCGACGTGACGACCGGATCGGAGAAAGATGATCAAAGACATATATAGGCTCGCAGCATGGGCGATGTTTCGCTTCGTTCCGGCCGTAGCCATCCTGGCTTGTTCCGCCTATGCCCAGGAAACTCTGTTGCAGATTACGTCGCCGGTCAGCGGAGCGTTCGTGGCGGAGGGGCAGACCCTCACCATCACGGTTTCGGGGGATCCCTCTGTCCAAAACATTTTTGTGATGGCGCAATCGCCTCTTCCGGCAGTGCAGCCAACGTCGATCCCTACGCAGTTCACGTTGACCCTGCCCACGAACGTAACTCCGGGCGTATACCAAATTGGTGCGGTGGGTGGAAACTCTAGCGGAGACGTGGAATCGATCCCGGTCCTGATTGATGTCGAAAGGCAGGATGCCCCGGTTTCGATCACAGCTACGCCCGCAAACGCACAGCTCTTCGGGGTTGGCAGCCAACAACCCCTCCAAATCTTTGGCACGTATGCCGATGGCACGAACCTGTTCCTTTCCAACTCCACTCTGACGCAATTGGTATCGAGCAATACCCCTGTCGCGACAGTCACCGGGGCCACTTCGTCGAGCCCAAATATTGCAACCATCACCGCTGCCGGCGCCGGACTATCGACCACCGGACAATCGACCATTACCATCAGCACCTACGCCTATGGCGCGACAACCCCTTCAGCATCGGCCACGGTCACGGCGACTGTGATCTTGCCGCCTCCCGGCCCCGCGCCCGTCATTACAAGCGTCTCGCCGACGACCGGCGTGCCTGGAGTAACGCAGGTGACCGTCAACGGCTCGAATTTCGGTTTCGGTGAGTTCCAGGGCTATGTCGAGTTGGGAAACCTAAGCGCCTCAAACATTATCAGTTGGACTCCGAACCAGATCGTCGCCACCGTGCCGGCTGGTTCGATGTCCGGTGTGGTCGAAGTTAAGCAGAACGGCATAGCAAGCAATGACATCCCGTTTACGACCGTCACGCCAACCATTGCGGCGGTTTCTCCCACGAGCGGATCGACAGGTACGGCCGTCACGATCAGCGGAACGAACTTTGGCGCGAGCCAAGGAAGCAGCAGTACGGTACTGTTCAACCACATGGCGGCAACCCCGAGCAGTTGGTCGCCGAGCTCGATTGTTGTCCCAGTTCCCGCGGGGGCCACTACGGGCAATATCGTCGTGAACGTGAATGGAACCCCCAGCAACGCTGTAAGCTTCACCGCAGCCCCCGCCATCACAAGCGTTCAACCGGCGACCGCAGAAGCAAACGAGCCGATCACAATCAACGGAAGCAACTTCGGCTATCAGGACGCGAACACGGTAACCCTGAATGGAACGTCGGCGACTCCGAATAGCTGGGCTGCCGGCGCAATCGGTCTGAACATGCCCAGCGGAATTGCTAACGGTCCTGTAGCCGCGGTGGTCACCGTTAATGGATTCCCAAGCAATAGCTTTAACTTCACTGTCACAAGCCCGGCCCCTCCGGCAAACTTAACAGCCACCGCTGCCAGCAGTACGCAGATTGACCTTAGCTGGACTCCAAGCACCGCCAGCGGCCTACAATACTATGTCATCTCTCGCGGCACATCGAGCGGATCATTGACTCCGTTGGTGAATCCGGGATCGACAATGACCTCTTACGCCGATACTACCGCAAGCCCATCCACGACCTACTATTACGTTGTTCAGGCGGCTGACGCCTACACTACTTCCGCCCCGTCGAACCAGGCAAGTGCAACCACGTTCGCCACAAGTCCCCCGTACTGCCCGACGCAGTCGAGCAGCATTGTGGCGAATTTCAATGGGACGGCGATCGGCAGCGGCGACTACCTGTGGTTTACGAGCGTTTTGAAACCATCGGGCTTGGGAAGCAATCCGGTCACGATATTCGTTCGCAATTCGACCATCACGTTTACGGCGGACGGGACCAACTATAGCGTGCCCGTGCCCGACGCCAATATTGTATTCAGCCCGAGCACGACCACTGCCACAACGACCTTCAACTCAAGCAGCAATCTGTGGCAGACCACCGTTCCGTCAAGTGGGTTAGCTGGAAACACACTACTTGACCCCACCGAGTTCCTGCCTTCAGGCGGATTGCCGGGCGGCATCAAGAACGTAACTTGGACGGCTGGTTTTGCGGCCGACACATCCGGCGTAACTTTGAACTGGCAGTGGTCAGCTTCGGTATACACGTCTTTCAGTAACAACTACAACTCACTCGGCGTAAAGCCAGTTGACGACAACAAAGCCAGCCAATACCAGAATTCCGATCATGCAGGTACTCCGGAGAACTACAAAAGCTATGTTACGGGCGGCGCCATGGGCGGCGGCGGCTCGAACTACACAGGGAGTAACAGCGGCACCGCATCCGTGACGCCAAATGTTGTCAGCGGATGCCAGAGTAGCGGTGGTGGCAGCGGATCGTCCTAGGATCACGGGCGAGGCTAATCCCGTGGTGTCGGCATGGATAAACCGGGGACAGACGTGACGTTCCCTATTGTTCGCGCCCAACCCCCACTCGCCGTCCCAAACCCTCCATCCACCACGCCAATTCCGCAATTGAATTCTCCCTCAGTCATTTAAGCCCAAAACCATTGCGCGCCCCGCAGCCGTCTGTTAGCCTTTTTATTGTCATTATTACTAGGCCCAAAAGTTGCGACCGCGTACCGCTGCCGCAGGTCTCGCCACAAGCACAAATAAAGTCCGGAGCAATTATCTAAGGAGAACAAATTTTGCCCCCAACCTCAGCAACAAAGAACCGCATTTTATTCACCTCCGAGTCCGTAACCGAAGGCCATCCCGATAAAATCGCCGACCAGATTTCCGACGCCATCCTCGACGCCTGCCTCGCCGAAGACTCCTCCAGCCGCGTAGCCTGCGAAACCCTAACCGCCACCGGCCTCGTCGTCATCGCCGGAGAAATCACCACCAAAGCCTACGTCGATTTCCAAAACGTAGTCCGCGGCACCGTGGGCGCCATCGGCTACGACAACGCCGTCTACGGCTTCGACTGCAACACCTGCGCCGTCATCTCCAGCATCAACAAACAGTCCGGCGACATCGCCATGGGCGTAGACACCGGCGGCGCCGGCGATCAGGGAATGATGTTTGGTTATGCCTGCAACGAGAATGAGGAGTTGATGCCCACCCCCATCTCGCTGGCGCACAAGCTGACCATGCGGCTCTCGCACGTGCGCAAGAACGGAACGCTTCCCTTCCTTCGTCCGGATGGAAAATCCCAGGTCACAGTTGAATATGATGCTCAAGGTAAGGTGCTGCGGGTCGATGCCGTCGTGATCTCTACCCAGCATGCGGAAACCGTTGGCAACGAGGAGCTGCGCTCGTCGATTCTCAAGCACGTGATCCAGGCCGTGATCCCCGCGCACCTGCTTGATGAATACACCAAGTACCACATTAATCCCACGGGACGGTTTGTGATTGGCGGGCCCATGGGCGACACCGGGCTGACCGGACGCAAGATTATCGTCGACACTTACGGCGGCATGGGGCGTCATGGCGGCGGCGCGTTCAGCGGCAAGGATCCGACCAAGGTGAACCGCTCGGCGGCCTACCAGGCGCGGCACATTGCCAAGAACATCGTGGCAGCGAAGCTGGCCGACCGCTGCGAAGTGCAGCTTGCCTACGCGATCGGCGTGGCAGATCCCGTGAGCGTTCGCGTGGATACTTTCGGCACCGAGAAAGTCGACCCTGCGATCATTCCAGATTTGATTCGTGCCCACTTCAAGCTGACGCCGCGCGGCATCATCGAGTCTCTGAATCTGCGGCGGCCGATTTATAAGAAGACGGCGGCCTATGGACACTTCGGGCGCAACGATCCCGACTTCACTTGGGAAGCTACCGACAAGGCAGCGGCGCTGGCTAGTGACGCGGGTGTGCGTGAGCCGGCGCACGCGGGGCGCAAGTAGGCGGCGGACTGAAATTCTTAACCACGGAGGGCACGGGGTTTCACGGGGTAAAACACAGGGGAACTCCGCCTTCAGTTTCAGAGGGCTAACCAAAGTTCAATTCCGGAGATGGGCCGAAAGTGCCACTCCCTAACGAGCGTTTGGGCATGCTGACGTTGCTGCCGATTCGTGTATTCTGACAGAGCACGGCAATCAAACTAATCTCTCGCATCAAGCACGCGAATCGACACAGGGTAACCAGGTAACCAAAACAATTTCACGCAGTGCAAGCGCCACAGGAGGCGTATGTCAACAGCTTCACAAATCAGTAGCGATATCAAGAGCCTGGAACTGGCTGAACTGGGCAAAAAGCGCATCGAGTGGGCGAACCAGTCCATGAAGGTGCTGCAGATTATCCGCAAGGAGTTCATCAAGAACCAGCCGTTGAAAGGCATCCGCATCTCGGCGTGCCTGCACGTTACGGCCGAGACCGCGAACCTGGCCATCTGCCTGCGCGACGGCGGCGCCGATGTGGTGCTCTGCGCCTCGAATCCGCTCTCCACGCAGGACGACGTTTCCGCCAGCCTGGTCCGCGATCAGAGCATTCCCGTCTACGCCATCAAGGGTGAGGACAACGACACGTACTACAACCACATCCTGGCGGCGATCGACCACAAGCCGCACATCACCATGGACGATGGCGCCGACCTGGTCACCATCCTCCACACCAAGCGCACCGACGCGCTCGAGGGCGTGATCGGAGGCACCGAAGAGACGACCACCGGCGTGATCCGCCTGCGCGCCATGGCGAAGGAAGGCGTGCTGAAGTTCCCCATAGTCGCGGTGAACGACGCCGACACCAAACACTTGTTCGATAACCGCTACGGCACCGGACAGTCGACCATCGACGGCATCATCCGCGCCACCAACTTTCTGCTGGCCGGGTCGAAGTTCGTAGTAGCCGGCTACGGCTGGTGCGGCCGCGGACTAGCCAGCCGCGCCCGCGGCAACGGCGCCGAAGTGATCATCACCGAAGTCGACCCCACCAAGGCGCTCGAGGCCGTGATGGATGGCTTCCGCGTAATGTCCATGCCCGAAGCGGCCAAGCTCGGCGACGTGTTCTGCACCGTCACCGGCAACAAGAGCGTGCTGGTGAAAGAGCATTTCGAGTTGATGAAGGACGGCGCAATCATTTCGAACTCCGGCCACTTCAATGTGGAAATCGACATTCCAGCGCTGGAGAAAATGTCGTCCTCGAAGCGCACCACCCGCACCTACGTCGACGAATACTCGTTGAAGGATGGCCGCAAGATCAATCTCCTCGGCGAGGGACGCCTCATCAACCTGGCCGCCGCCGAAGGCCATCCCGCGTCGGTAATGGACATGAGCTTTGCCGACCAGGCGCTATCGGTCGAGTACATGGTCAAGAATTTCAAGACGCTGGAGAAGCGGGTCTACCGCGTCCCCGACGAACTCGACAAGCGCGTGGCCAAGCTGAAGCTGGAGTCGATGGGAATCAAGATCGACCGCCTGACTCCGGAGCAGGAAGAGTATTTGGCGGGCTGGAGCGAGGGCACGTAGGGAGATTGTGGAGAAGCGGACGCCCTCGTCCGCTGCTTTTGACCTTGAAGCGGGGCGGCGCAAGCCGCCCCATTTTTGTCGTAAGGGCTAGCTATCTCTGCGATCCAGTTCATGCAGGAAAAGTTTTATCGACTTGCTGACACGAGCGCGACGCCTATTCACCGAACTTGCCCAAAATTTCTCGAAAGCGATGTGCTGTTTGCTCCTGTAGAAGAAATTAGAAATATCCACCGCGGTCGCCCCATTGCCTCTCTTGTGTCGATAGAATGCAAGTGCGGCCAAATAAACAAGCCGAGTGGCGTCATCGAGGTGCTTGCTCCAGCTGCGTTCGAAGGTCGAGCGAAACGCTTCGGCGACTGTCTTCTTTTTCAACTGCGAGCCCAATCGGCTCCACAGGAAATGAAGGACATGCCACTTCGCGTAGGCACGATCCGGGTATCCGCTACCGACATACTTAACCACGCGTGACAACCAATAGGCTGACAAGTATTGATAGGCTGGACGGGCGTCGAAAATGTCGTCGTAGTGCGGATTCTTAAATAGCCCTTCTTTGCCGCTGCGAACGACCTCTGGGTCAAACTCGCACGCAGCAACTGCTTGCGCCAGTTCGTCTTTCTTAATTCGGAACCCATATTGATTTCCCAGGATTTTCTTGGCCTCGGCTTTTGTCTGGCGTTTCCTAATGTAGTGGTAGCGTAACCTGGCCAGTTCGCGTTCCAGGTTGACTTGGCGGGTATCGTTCGATCGCAGATCTGAGGGTAGTATGGCATTTTGCCAGTTGGTTGCAGCCACAATGTTTGAGACGAGTTGCTCAAACTTCGCTTCGCCGCCTGTCTTATCCCGTGGAATGCTGATGACTCGCAAAAGGACAGCCGCTCCCTTTTGGGGGGTCTGGTGCAACATGCGGGTCGTTCGTTGCCCATTAATCACCTGCGGGTTCGATACGCGCAGAACCGCCTCGCCTCGTTCTGCAGTCTTGCGCGCGGAGTTGCACACTATGGTGATTCCGTTGTTGAAATACCAGAAATGCTCCGCCTCACGAGTCAGGGTTGCGTGCATGCCCTCGTTAATCGCCGTGTCGCCTAGGAAGCCTCGGATATTTCTGGCAAACAAGCGATCCTTTGCGGTTTCGTATAGGCCACCAGCGTCCTTCCCAGACATCGTCAAGATCCAGGACTCAATACCGGTCCGTTCGTCAAATCGCTGAATCACGCCGTCTGAACCGACAACACCGCTAGCATTGATTTTCAGGTCTAGAAACGGTACTGGAGGCGCGGCGCCGCGAAGATAATCGGAAAGCAGTGCCAAGATATCGCGGCGGTCCAAAATGCTCAGGTCAACTCGTCCGTTAGTCTGAGCAATTTCAGACTCTGCTTCGTCCTTTAGTGGCGAGCTGCAGGACCCGCTGGTTACATAATAAAGGTGTAGTCCGTAGCCCCTTCGCCGAATTCTCTGTCTTGCCTGATCAAGCTTTGCGCCTACCAGCGGAGCTATGTTCTTGCGGTAAATGGCAAACTGTCCTTCAGGCGACACGACTGTCTGGGCAAGTTTCGCAAACGCGAGCACGTCGGACCGGTTCTCGTTCACAGCTTTCTCGGACTGGTGATACTTGCCCTGCAGTACAAATACCTTCGCTGCATCGTCATCGATAAATAGCGCGTCGACCCCCTTGTCATGGCTGACGCCTGTTACGGCTTTAGCGGCCGTTTCATCGTCTGCAACCAGAAACGCTCGCAGGAACCAGTGAACAAAGGCGTTGTCCAACGTCCACGCTGGATGGTTGTCTTGGGTCTCTCTGACTTCAGCCCGCAGCGTGTGGATGTCCACTCTGTGCATTTGCGCCTCCGCTCAATGGATTACGACACGAGAAACAATACAGCAGAAGCCAACAAAACCGACAAGAAATTAAACCGTGGGTGCCCCACCCTTCGTTTCTTGAAGGGCGGGATTCCACGGCGGCTGGATAATTATTTCTGGCTTTGTGACGTCTGACCTTGTCATCCACAGCCCCACTCGCCCATCATAGTTACGCGGCAGGGTACGATCCCAATTTCTTAACGCGACAGAATCATCGAACTCCTTTGATCCCAGGATTTTGCCCGTAAGTCGGTGCAGCGCAAAGATCATTTGCAACTTTCGTTGTAACGTGATGATTCCAATCAGGCGAGGAGGGGTGGGGGAGGGGGGAGGGGTAGGTAGGCTGAGGGGTACAAGCAGGAGTGCAGGGATCCTTCGACTGCGCATGCGGATTCATAAGGCGAATCCGCATGCTTCGCTCAGGATGACATTGGGAGTAAGGTGTTGATATTGCAAAATCATGCTTTACAATGCTTAGCATGAGAAGCACTCGTACCCTGTCTGTAACTTTGCCTCCTGAGATGCTGAAGCGGGCCCAGTCCATTGCCAAGCGGGAGAGCCGCACCATGAGCGAGTTGGTTCGGGAGGCGCTGCGCCACTACGACCGGCGTGCGTGGTGGGATGAGGTCAACGCCTATGGCCGCCAGCGCGCCGAGGAACGCGGCCTTCGCGAAGGGGATGTGGATCGGTTGGTTCACGAATCCCGCCGTGGCTCCAGGAAAGCCGTCAAGAAATAAATGCGCATTGTGGTGAACAGGAACGTGATCGTGTCTGCACTGGTCTTCGGCGGATTACGTCGCCAGCTTACTCGGTTAAGCCTTTAGCTGAATGCGACTGGGGGGTGGCGCCGTTGCTCCTTGCTGCCGGAACTCCTGAGCCGCTAGTCGGAGGAGTCGGTTGTTCGTTAGAGACACTGATAGGTACTACGGGTTGATAGTTCGGCGTAGCCTTCGGCGTGTACGAGTCAAGGGTCTGCTGTCCGATAGCCTTCGGACTATAAGTCTTGAATGCGTCCGGTTGATAACTCTCGCCAAGGTTTGAGCCATTCTTGTTGTCTTCTGGCATGGTATACCTCTGCTCAATTGTACCGGAAAAACTCTAGGGCGAGAATTTCGCTACCCATGATTAGGATACCTTCTGTTGAGTCAACGACGGAACCGCTAAAACCCCCGTCCTCCTGCACATGCCAAACCTGTTCAAGGTAAATCTCTGGCGCGGCCGGGCTGTGTGACGTGTAGGATTTGGCACCGTAGAGCCCTCCAATACGCCGCTGGTCCTTAAGATGCACTATTACCCAATACGGAGTTCGTTTTGAAAAGATGTCGTCCCAAACCCTCGCATTCGGGCTGGCAATGCGTCCAACTATCCGGGGGTGCTGGCGAATTCTTAAGAAGATCACTGGCCAAACGGCAGGCATCCCTATTAACAGGAGAAACATGAGGGCATACCACTGCCAACTCGGCAAGTTTCCGGCCCGCACAATCCCGATCACCCACAGGAGCGCGACAAAATTTAGCGAGCTGTACGCGACGGCGTCAAAGAGTGACTTAGAGAAATCTCTCGGCTCACCCGGAATTAGAAGATCGTAGACCTTCAGAGTAACGAAGCCCGGAATGAAGAAGATTAAGAAAAGCGCAAGCGTTTCTTGGTTCTCGAATAGCTTTTCCATTCTGCCGCCCCTCGTTAGGACTGCTCTTAATTGTAAGGGATGAGTTGATGCGGCACGAGTGGAGCTCGTGGCCTTCCCGGTCGGCCCGCCCGCGTGTCTACTAAAGTGGACTCTACTTTCGTGGACTTTACGGGCTTCCAAGAGCGTGGGAAAGTGGAATAGGTTCCGAGAATTGTGCGGCCACCGGGCCGCATTTTTCGTTTGGGCGAAAAGCAGGTCCCTCGACGGCGCCGTCGCTGTCGCTCCGGCTTGCTCGGGATGACAAAGATTTAACAGAGCGGTGAGGTTCAGGGAGGACGTATGAGAAAAAATCGAATGTTGGGGCTGCCGATCATCAAGAATTGCAAGAGGCGCGGGGAGTGGGTGGAGTTGGTGTTTGCGATGCGCGCGATTGAGCTGGGGCTTTGGCTGGCGCGGCCTTGGGGAGAGTCTTCGGGATATGACTTTACGGTGGATCAGGGATCGCGGATCGTGCGGGTGCAGGTGAAGTCCACGATATTCAAGGAGGGGGTATCGGGGTATTCGTGCTCGCTGAAGGACAGCAAAGGTCCTTATAAGAAGGGCTCGTTTGAGTTTGTGGCGGCGTATGTGATTCCGGAGGATGTGTGGTTCATCATCTCGGAGAAAGTTGTGCGAGGGATGTGGAGCGTGGGACTTTATCCGAAGCTGGAGACGGCGAAGTATCGCGAGTATCAGGAAGCTTGGCATCTGCTGAGTGGGGCGACGCCTGGGTTCGTTCCGCGCATCGAGGCTTGTGCGGATGAGGATTATCCGGAGGGAGCTTAAGAAAAATCCCCACTTCTCGCGAAGGACGCGAGAAATGGGCACCCGCTGTTGGATAGGTTCCAGTTGGCCGACTGGTCAGGAGTTAGGCGTGCCGCCAAGTTTGGTGCGGATGGCTGCGGCTCGCGCTTCGAGCGCCTCGGCTTCCGCCGGACGATTCAACTTCCGCAACAGCAAGGCATAGTTCGTGAGGGTCTCCGCCACGTCGGGATGCTCCGGATAGCGGCTCTTCTCCCAGGTCTCGAGAGCACGTTGGTAAAGCGGCTCGGCTTCGGCGTACTTTCCTTCATCGCGAAGCAGGGTGGCATAGTTGTCCAGCAACTGAGCCAGCTTGGGATGTCCCCGCGCTAAGTTCAGGGTTTGCACCATCTCCACCGAGCTGCGGAACAGAGGCTCCGCTACCGCGGTATCGCCTTTTTCACGATAGACTTCCGCCAGTTCGTTTTGGCTGAGCCACATCCAAATCAGTGGTCTGCCTGATTTGGTTTGTGATTTCCCAAACTTCGAATTTGCAATCTCATCGTCAGCCGCGTCCGCTCGTTTCATGGTGTTTAGGGCTTCGTCATACCGGTGTTCGTGACGATACACTCCAGACAAACCTGTCAAATCGTCGCTCCTATTCATCTCGTTGAGCGCCTGATTGGACTTGCCCTCGGTCTCATCCATCGCCACAAGTCCCTTGTACACTTCCTCGGCCTGTTTATCCTTGCCGGTTCCAAGGTAGGCTTCTGCGAGGTTCCGATTAAGGCGCATCCGAGCGGGGGCATCCGAGGATTTCGCCATCTTTGATTCGGCGAGCGGTGATTCGGCGAGCGGTGATCCGGAGGGCGGTTCTGTCTTTTGCGTGATTTCCACCGCGCGCTGCAAAAGCGGCAAGGCTGTGGCGTACTTCCCCTGCTCCACGTAAAGCTCGCCGAGCGCTTCCAGGTCGCCCAGCACCGTCTTGTCGTCTGGGCCGTAAGTTTTTTTGTCGAGCTCCAGGAGACGCTTATAGCTCTGCTCGGCATCCGAACCTCGCTGAGCCCAAGCTTGAAATGTAGCCAACTTCCGCAGCGCAGCCGTCAAATCGCTGTCCGACGCGCCGGTGGATCCTTCCAAATCCACAATGAATCGGAATATCTGTTCGGCGCCGGCCAGTTGCCGGGAATAAAGATTGGCAGCCACGAAATTCAGCCGCTTCAGCGTTTCGGGATCTGCTTTCCCCTTCTGAAGGATGCTGAGGGAACGACTCCAGAGCGGGGCAGCGAGTTCGGTCTTGGATTCAGAGGCATAAATCGTCGCCAGGTTCACTAGGGCGTGGGCTAAGCGGGGATCGTCTGGTGTCCGGGCGGCTTCCTCGATGGCGAGCGCTTGTCTCCCCCGGTCCTCCGCATCGGGAAATTTGCCCTCTTCCATATAGGTCTCGGAAAGTTCACCCAGGGTTAATGCCGTCTGGGAGGCCTGGGCCGAAAAGGTCTGGGTAAGTGCAAGCGCGGCCAGAAACTCCTGTTCAGCTTTCAAAAAGTGAGGGTACGGGATCGGGTCGCCCCAACCATGCACATACTTTTCGCCCATGCCGGCCGCATAGTCCTTCTCGCCGGCTTTCACATGTTTTTCCCACTCATCCGCCTGCGCCCACGAGGATGGCGTGGCGGTTAGGAAAAGGAAAATCAACGCGAGCGGCAAACCGGCTCTTGAAGCCGCAGCGGGAGTCGTCAAGCAGGCCATAGTTCTTCTCGGCAGGGATCATCCTTGCACATTGAAGATTGAAGGACCAGCAACTTAGTCGCTGCAAGCTACTCCTTCCGGCTGCCTCGGGTCAAGACCGCGGTCGCTGCCGGTCGAGTATATGATGAAGAGCTTCAAGACGCAGAGGAAAAAGGTCTACCGCGTGCTGGACGAACTCGACTAACCACGGGGACGGCCTTTGCCGTCCCCGCTCACCGCGTGGGGGAGGACTGACCAATCAGATTTCCGGGACGGCTTGCGCCGCCCCGGAAACCGCGACGGGGGAGGCCCGCGCATCCGGAGCATAGTGACTCCGGAATCTTACGGAGCGCAATCAGGCTAGTAGCGCGCCTGTTTGGCCCAAAGACGAACTTGATCTTCCACGGAAAACCGGCTGGTGGTGGTGCCCGCAAACTTCGACTCCAAAGTAAACGCGTGCGCTTCCAGCGGCACCGAGAAGTGAAGCTTGGTATTCACGAAGCTGCGCACAAAGAGTTCGGCATAGCGTTCCAGTCCCAGAACCTCAAACTGCACGGCATGCACCAGCCCGTGAAACAGGGTGCGTTCGGTGACACTCTCGTTGAAGACCACGACATCGAGAAAGGTCACCGAGTGCATGTGCGCCACCTCGGGCAGGTTCACGAAACCCAGGGCCCGATACTCGTCATAAAAAGGAGGGTTAGAGACGCGCTTTCCTTCCAGTTCGACGATGCGCACGCGGTCGAGCAGCGCCGCAGAAAAATACGGCCACATCAGGGCTTTCTGGTGGTTGCTCAACGGCACCGCCGATTGCAGGTGATGTTCGCGCTGCTCGCCCAGGTAGGAGGCCACGCGTCCAACCGCCTCGAGGATAAGATCTTCGGTGAGCCGGAGGGTCTCGGCGGCCGCTTCGCCGGGCGGTATTTTCTTCTCGATGGAGCAGTAATACTCGCTAAGGGCGGTCGCCGCCTGCACCGACTTGCGCAGAATGTCGCGCTGTCCAAAGCGCGCCAAATCATCAGCCGAAAACCGCAACCGCAACTGGTGGGTCGCACAATGGGCGCTTAGGAGCTCCAGTTGGGCGTGCTGCAATTCTGAATTCATTTGGGCGATAGAGATTCTATCGTCGGGATTGTCCCAAGAATACATCTCGGTAACTCCTTGAGGCACTTGGATACCGCGGAGGGGGTCCAAATACTGGTTTAGTCTAACTGCCAAGTTAAACGATTTAATAGTTTATACAACGTAATGTTTACGATGTCAACATAATTATTAAAAATATGTTAAAAAACTTGGGGAGACACTTATTCCCTGTACATTGTTATGTTTACGTTGTATACATTATATCCGAAGGCGTTATTTTCCGCCTGGAGGAGAGATCGTGCCGCGACGACCGGACCCTGACCTGGAAGGCAAGATTCTGGATGCAGCGCAACGGCTGTGGAAAAAGGGAGGGGAGAAGGCGCTGACCATGCGGGCGGTGGCGCAGGCGGCGGGGACAAATACGCCCTCGGTGTACCGGCGATTCCGGGACCGGGAAGACATATTGCGGGGGTTGCTGCATCGCATCCGGCTGGAGATTGCGGCGGCGCTGGAGAGCGCCGGATCGGCGGAAGAAGGTTGCGAACGGTATCTGGATTACGCTTTGAGCCATCCGCACGAGTACGAGCTGTTTTACCAGCACAACTACGAACTGCATTACTCGCCGCGATCGAGGCGGGCGGGGGTGGAGTCGGTGGGGCATCCGGCGCGGGACGCGATGCGGCGCAAACTGAGGGAGAAGCTGGGCGGAGCGCACGACGACCACGAGCGCCTGCTGACGGCGTTGTGGATGGTAGTGCATGGAGCGGCGCTGCTGCTGATTGGAAAGTTGATCCTGCCCAAGGAAGCGGCGGAGGCGCGGGCGGTGTTTACGGAGACGGTGGGGGCGTTGTTGGGCGGCTGACGGCCCGTGAGGGAAAGGGAGCGCTAACCTAAGACGGAATTGCTTCCGGATTGCCTGTGATCGGAAACAGTTGGGCCAATGCGGCGACATTCCTGCTCGGCGTGCGATAAGCCGACGGCAGAGTTCGACCCTGCCCGTACTTGTCCATGGGCGCGCTTCAGTACAATAGCCACCGTGGCGGAAATCAAGGTTGACCACGCTCAGACTCTGGCGAAGGTCCAGATCTTCTCCGGGCTTACGGAATCCGAAGTTGCTTTCCTGGCTCAGGGTGCAGTACCTCGGCGCTTTTCTCCAGGGGAAACCGTTTTCAGCGAGGGCGACCCGTGCGCAGGGTTGTATGTCGTCGAGTCCGGACATGTCCGCATCTTCAAGAGCTCTGCCGACGGCCGTGAACAGGTCCTCAGTATCGATGGGCCAGGCAGCTCGATCGCGGAGCTCCCGGTCTTTGATGGGGGGAACTACCCGGCCTCGGTGACCGCGGTCGACGACGCCATGCTTCTGTTTGTCAGCAAACAAGATTTTCAGGCACTCTGCCTGGCTCATCCTCAAGTTGCGCTTAAGGTGCTGCGCGTGGTCGGTGGCCGGCTGCGACGACTCGTCGGAATCATCGAGGAACTCTCGTTCACAACAGTGCGGCACCGACTAGCTTCTTTTCTCTTGCGTCTTGCCCGAACCCAAGGCAAGCGCACGGCTGACGGAGTGGAAGTTACCTTGCCGGGCAGCAACCAGGAATTGGCGTCGCAGATCGGAACGGTGCGCGAGTTGGTTTCCCGGAATCTTTCCCGCTTCCAATCCGAAGGACTGGTAAAGATCGACGGACGGAGCGTAATCATTCACGATCTGAAGGCATTGGAAGCCGAACTCCGATCTGCCGAATAGCTCTTTCGAGACTTTCCAACCCCAAGTCTGACGGCTTTCCGCTGTGGCTGTGACAAAAGTCATCGGCACGGTTCCGCTACTCCACTAACCTCAGAACATGAAGCGCCCTCAAGGAATGAAAGGTGCGCTGCCGAGGAGGATGTGATGAGCGTGACCACCGAGAAAACTGTGCGGGAATTGGCCCTGGAAAACCCTGCTGCAACCCGGGTTTTTGAGAAGCTGGGCATCGACTATTGTTGCGGCGGAAATCAATCTCTGGAAAAAGCCTGCCGCGCGGCCAATCTGGCGGTGGATCAGGTACTGGATTCCCTCGAAATGGCGGAACAGGCAACGCGGGCAACGCAGAAAATCCATGACTGGCAAACCGAGCCGCTGGGCGATCTGGTTGCGCACATCAAGAGCACGCATCACAAGTACACCCGTGAGGAGATTGCCCGCCTCGGTCCTTTGCTAGAGAAGGTGTGCTCGGTGCACGGCAAGAACCATCCCGAACTGCTGGAGGTTCGCGGGAGCTTCGCCGGACTGGCGCAGGAACTGACGATGCATATGATGAAGGAAGAGATGGTGCTGTTCCCCTACATCGTCAGGATGGAGGAAGCCGTTGTGCAGCATGAGCCGGTGTTGCCGCCACCCTTCGGCAGCGTGCAAAACCCGGTTTCGATGATGGAACGGGAGCACGAATCGGCTGGGGCTGCATTGCGTGCGATGCGCGAGGCCAGCAGCGCGTACACGCCTCCGCCCGATGCGTGCGTCAGCTACGAGACACTTTACAAGGCCTTACTTGAATTTGAAGCTGATCTGCACCAGCACATTCACCTGGAGAACAACGTCCTGTTCCCGCGAGCGATTGCGATGGAACAGGCGCAGTAACGGACTCGAAACCGTGATTTTGGTCACAGACTGCGCCCGCCGCTTTGCATAAGGTGGCTGTGGCTCGTCTGCGGAGGTTTCCATGCGCATTGTGGCCGTTCTCGTTTTTCTCTTCTTTCCGCTAATTGCAGTGGCTC
This sequence comes from uncultured Acidobacteriaceae bacterium, assembly GCA_963842095.1. Classification (GTDB taxonomy): domain Bacteria; phylum Acidobacteriota; class Terriglobia; order Terriglobales; family Acidobacteriaceae; genus Sulfotelmatobacter. The sequence continues at coordinate 80,314 of CAWJEY010000013.1, read as the reverse complement.
GTCCCCAGGTATCCACGGAAGGCCAGGCATGCCTGGATTGCCACGGCAACAGTACGCCGGGAATTGTGGAGCAGTGGCGAGAAAGCGCCCACGCCCGGAAAAATGTGGACTGCTACTCGTGCCATCGTGCCAACGAGAAAGATCCCGCAACATTTGAGCACTACGGCCAGCGCATTGCTGTAATTGTTACACCCAACTACTGCGGGCGCTGTCACGGCAAAGAAGTTGAACAGTTCGAAAAGAGTCATCATGCTCAGGCAACACAATTTATCGGGTCTCTGGATAACATGTTGGGCGAGGTGGTTGAGGGCGGCCCAGCCGCGGCGAACGGATGCCGGCAGTGCCACGGCAGCGAAGTCAAGTATCTGAAAGACGGCAAGTTTGATGCGGATACCTGGCCGAACAGCGGTATTGGTCGCGTGAATCCTGACGGCAGCCGAGGCTCATGCGCTGCCTGTCACGGACGGCACTCTTTCAGTTCAGCATTGGCTCGCCAGCCCGAGAACTGTGGAAAGTGTCATCTGGGTCCCGATCATCCGCAGATGGAGATCTACAGTGAATCGAAGCATGGCATTCAGTTCCGCGCCAACATTGCCAAGATGAACCTCGAGGCAAAGTCCTGGGTGGTGGGGAAGGACTATTCCGCGGCGCCCACATGCGCAACCTGTCACATGAGCGCCACCAGCAATCAGCCCGTGACCCACGATGTAGGCGAGCGTATTAGCTTCACCCTACGGCCAGTCGTGAGCGTCAAGCTGGAAAACTGGGAAAAGCGCCGTGCCGCCATGCAGGACGTCTGCTCGAACTGCCACGCCAGCGGCTGGGTCGGGAACTTCTATAAGCAGTACGAGAACACGATCGATCTCTACAACGAGAAGTTTGCCAAGCCAGCCAAAGCGATCATGGATAAGCTGTACGCCGCCAATAAGCTGACCAAGACACCGTTCGATGAAAAGATCGAATGGACCTACTACGAGCTATGGCATCACCAGGGGCGCCGAGCCCGGATGGGCACGGCAATGATGGGCCCAGATTACACACAGTGGCACGGTTTTTACGAGGTCGCCAAAACGTTTTATACGGAATTCATTCCCGAAGCTGAGGCGCTTCTTCCCGGCGTGACCGCAGACGTTATGAATAGCCCTTACCACCAGTGGACAAAGGGTCTAAGCAAAGAGCAACTGCAACAACAACTCGACTTTTACAAGATAGAGATACGATCAGTAACAGCCAAACCGGAAGTGACTCCGGGAGGCCTGATCCAGCACATTCCGGACTGATCGCCGGCTACTAGAAGCTACTGTTCGGAAACCTGCAACACCTCCGCTATCACGATTGAACGTCGGCTTCGGCCTGCTGAGACATTTTCTTTAGCGCTGGCGAAGCGAGCTTTGCTGTGCGAGCTTTGCGGTGGAAGCACCGGAGACGCCAACAGGGACGCTGTCGCCAGCCCACGACATGAGCGGGTGCCGTGGGGCATACTGAGGTAGTTTGTCTGCGGGGGATTGATCTGCGATGAAGGTGCTGTTGGTGGAGGACAGCAAGTTTCTGCGAGTGGCCGTGGAGCGGGCGCTGACCAAGGAGGGGTATGAGGTGGTGTGCGCCGGGGATGGGGAAGAAGCGTTGCGGCTGGCCCGCGAGCAAATGCCGGCGCTGGTGCTGCTGGATATTATGCTGCCGAAGGTGAGTGGGCCGGATGTATTAAAGGCTTTGAAGCAGGATGCGGCGACGGCGGGGATTGCAGTGATGATGTTGACCAGCCTGTCGCAGAAGAACGCGAAGGCGCTGGAGAAGGATGGAGCGGACGGGTTCTTCGAGAAGTCCGATCTGATGCTGGGGGCGGGGCCGGGGTCGCTGGTGGCGGCGATGGGGAAGATATTGAAAGAACGGAAGTGAAACGGGATCACACCTGTGGTTCCGTTTTCCGGAGAGCAATCGAATCCGAGCGGTCGAAGCGGCGTTTCTCAGAAAACTCTTAGGCTGCGGAAATGTAGTACCACCGATCTGTTCTTAATCTCAAATTCTGCCGATAGAGAATGGGAGAGCTGTGAAAGTGGCTCGGCTCGGGCGCTGGTACCGTGCGAAGCGACGGCTCCGGGGGAACGTTAGAAAGGCTACTGGTTCATGATCAAGATTCTGCTGGTGGAGGACAGCAAGTTTCTGAGACTGGCGACGGAGCGGGCGCTGGCGCGGGCGGGCTATGAGATGAGCAGCGCGGCCGATGGCGAAGAAGCGTTGCGGGTGGCGCGGGAGAAATTGCCGGACCTGATACTGCTGGATATGTTGTTGCCCAAGTTAAGCGGTCCGGAGGTGCTGGTGGCGCTGAAGAAAGATCCTTTTACCAGGGCGATCCCGGTGGTGGTGATGACGGGCATGTCGCAGAAGAATGCGGCGCGGCTGCAGGCGGATGGAGCGGCGGGGTTTCTGGAAAAATCGGCGCTGGAATTGGACAAGGGTTCGGAGAAATTGTTGGCGGCGGTGCGGGAGATTGTGGAGAAGCTGCCGGAGCATGCGCGGACGACGACGGCGTAGGTACCGTTTCGTTTCGGGCATTTTGGGGTGTGAGAATGTGGGAAATAAAAGCCCCACTTCTCGCAAAGGACGCGAGAAATGGGGCACCCGGGCCGCGCGCTTGCAAAACAAAGTCGCTGAGCGCTATCTCCCGTCGTAGACCTGCTTCAAGCGTGCGATGTCAATTTTGTCCATCTGAAGCATGGCCTGCATGACCCGTTTTGCTTTCTGGGGATCTTTGTCCTTCAGCATTGTGGTTAAAGCTGACGGGATGATTTGCCAGGACAGGCCGTATTTGTCTTTCAGCCAGCCGCATCGGCTTTTTTCCCCGCCCGCGGAAAGTTTCTCCCAGAGTTCGTCCACTTCCTGCTGGGTCTCGCAGTTGACGAAAAACGAAATTGCCTCGGTGAAGGGGAATTGCGGGCCACCGTTTAGGGCGTAGAAATCCTGGCCGTCGAGTTGGAAGGTCGCGGTCATGACTGAGCCTTTCCGGCCTGGGCCGGCGTCGCCGTAGCGGGTGACGGTGCCGACTTTGGAGTTTTTGAAGATGGAGACGTAGAAATTCATTGCTTCTTCGGCTTGGTCGTTGAACCACAAAAATGGGGTGATCTTATGCATATGGTTTCTCCTGTAGTTTTCCCTTCTCCGATGAATTCATGGCGTTAGGCGGCAGGCAGCCCAGAATCTGCCGGGAGCTTCCAGGGCCGGAACAATTTTCCCTTTATGTGCCATCTTTGCACAATGCCAGTTTTCGAGGGTCGTGATAAGTGAATGATAATTCAACGATTTAGGAAGGTCTCCGGACATTGGAAGGGAAGTTGCATATTCCTTGCCCAGGAAACAAATCCCTCCCCAAGGAGACTGCTATGAAGAAGACGGGAATTTTACTGTGCGCTGCCTTGCCGGCGGCCCTCGCGATTGCCGGGTTCTGCAATGCGGGGCAGGCGGCTATCGCACCGAACTCAAACCTGATCAACGCTGTGTCTCAGGACCAGATGCAGCAACCGGACACGCAGAAACCTGCGACTGAAGCAAAAACGTTTGCCGGAAAGATCGTGAAAGCGGGCAACGTGCTGGTTCTTACAGATGCGGAAGGCAAGACCACGTACAAACTGGACGATCAACAGAAAGCGAAGGCCTTCGTCAACAAGGACGTGAAAGTAACCGGCGTTCTGGATGACTCGACGGGCATGATTCGCGTGACCGCGATCGAGCCGGCTTAACTGTTGGTTTGAACGAGGGACGGCCTGCGCCGCCGCCTCTCTTCGATCTTCCAAGGCTCGATCTTCTAATACGCTACCCTCGCGCCCTTCGTCTGTTACTCCCAAGAACATCACAAAACTGGCTGCAGGAGGTCCGTGCATGCGGTTGTTGAGTGTTCGGCTGATTGTCTCTCTGATTCTCGGCATCACACTAGTGTCGCTCGGCTTCTCTTATTACCAGGTAGTGGCCGAGGGGCGCGCACTGCGCGGCGACTTGGAGCGTCGGGCCGAAGTGCTGGGCGAAAGCCTGGCTGGCAATGTCGAAAAGACCTTAGGGACCGGTTCGAACCTGGTGCTGCAACGTCTGGTGCAGCGCTTTGGCAATCGCGAGCACCTGATTGGAGTCGCAATCTATGACCGGCAGTCTGAGGTCGTGGCGATGACTCCGGAATTGGGGACAGTGCTGACTGCAAGGCCGCAGGCGCTGACGCAAGCCATCCGGGAAGATCACGGGGAGAGTGCATTCGTTAAGTTGGGAAGCGCCCGCATTCTGATTTTCGCTTTGCCCCTTCACCATGAGGATGAATTGACGGGCGGGCTGGTGATGGTGCATGACGCGGGCTACATCCAGGCGCAAATGCTGCGGGTGTGGCGGGAAACATTTTTCCGCGTGCTGGCGCAGGTATTTCTGATCGTATTCATCACGCTGCTGATCGTGCGCTGCAGCATCAGCGGTCCCATCGCCCGGGCCGCGCAATGGATGCGGGCCATGCGCACGGGAAGAATCTCCTCATCCCAGAAGATGCCTGATCTGGACATGTTTCGGCCCCTGGCGCGCGAAGTTGCCACCATGGCTGAGAGCCTCAACCTAGCGCGCAGCGCGGCCGAAAACGAAGCCCGCCTGCGGGAAGCCGGGGAGTCGATGTGGACGGCGGACCGGCTTTCCGTGCACATCCAGACTCGCCTCGAGGGCAGCCGGCTCTTCGTGGTCTCGAACCGCGAGCCCTACATCCACCAGCGCAATGGGAAGTCGTTGAATGTGATCGTGCCCCCGAGTGGCCTGGTGACGGCGCTGGAACCCGTGCTCAACGCCTGCGACGGTACGTGGATCGCGCACGGCAGCGGAGACGCCGACATGGAAACGGTGGATGCGCAGGATCGCCTACGCGTTCCTCCCGATGATCCTCGCTACACGTTGCGGCGGGTGTGGCTGAGCAAGCAGGAGGAAGAAGGCTATTACTACGGCTTTGCGAATGAGGGTCTGTGGCCACTCTGCCACATCGCGCACACCCGCCCAATCTTCCGCGCGTCCGACTGGCAGCACTATCAGGAAGTGAACCACAAGTTCATGGACGCAGTGCTGGAGGAAATCAAAGACACACCCAGTCCGGTGATTCTGGTGCAGGATTATCACTTCGCGCTGCTGCCCCGGCTGATCAAAGAAAAAAGGCCGGACGCGCGAGTGGCGATCTTCTGGCATATCCCGTGGCCGAACCCGGAAGCCTTTGGCATTTGCCCGTGGCAGCGGCAGTTGGTAGACAGCCTGTTGGGTGCGGACCTGATCGGCTTTCACGTGCAGTCGCACTGCAACAACTTTTTGCAGACCGCGGACCGCGTGGTGGAATCGCGGGTGGACTGGGAACACTTTTCGGTCCTGCGGCAGGAGCATCGCACCATGGTGCGGCCATTCCCCATCAGCGTGGATTTGACCGACGACGAACCCGCCGTGGGCGACAACCATGAGTTGACCTATCTGGAGCGAGCGTCGTTGATACGGGGTCTGGGCACAGAGGCAACGTTCCTGGGGATCGGGGTGGACCGGGTGGACTACACGAAGGGCATCCTGGAACGCTTTCTTGCGGTCGAGCGCTTCCTGGAGAAATATCCAGCCTATCAGGGGAAATTCACATTCGTGCAGATTGGAGCGCCCAGCCGGACGCACATCAAGCGGTATCACGACCTGCTAGCGGAGGTGGAAGTGGAGGCCGACCGGATCAACTGGCGTTACCAATCCGACAAGTGGAAACCCATCGTATTCCTGAAGCGGCAGCACAGCCATGGCGAGATCGCGCCGTATTATCGAGCGGCGGATCTCTGCCTGGTCACATCGCTGCACGACGGCATGAACCTGGTCGCGAAAGAATTCCTGGCGGCGCGCCGGGATGAACGTGGGGTGCTGATCCTGAGCCAGTTCACGGGCGCCGCGCGCGAGCTGCGCGATGCGCTGCTGGTCAATCCCTACGACATCGATCAGTCGGCGGAAGCGATCCGGGTCGCCCTGGAAATGGAGCCGGAGGAAAAGCAACTGCGGGTACACCGCATGCGCCGGACCATCAAAGAACATAACATTTACCGTTGGGCCGGCAATCTGATCAGCGAACTGTGCGAAGTCCGGCTGGATGTCATGGAAGGCGAGCACGAAAAACAGCGTGTTACCGCGACCATGGTGTGAACGCAACCTTGAGGCGAGGATTCGGTGCTAGACCAAGAGACGCAACATAGTGTCGACCGGTTTCTGAAGGCGGTAGCGCAAGCGCAGCGATCGCTGCTGCTGCTCGATTACGACGGCACTCTGGCCCCGTTTCGTGAAGAGCGCGACCGGGCATATCCCTATCCCGGTGTTGCGCCGCTCTTGCAGGAGATCGCAGGCAGCGGCCACACTCGGGTTGTGATTATTTCAGGACGGGACACGAGCGAGACAATTCCACTTCTCGGGATTACGCCGACTCCGGAAGTTTGGGGGCTTCATGGTCTGCAGCGGCGAAAGCCCGGCGAGAGTGTCGAAACGGCACACATCGAGGAACGTTACCTCGACGCTCTGGCAGATGCTGGCCGGTGGCTGGGTTGCCAGCACCTGCAGCACACAGCGGAATTCAAAGCGGGAAGCATCGCAGTGCATTGGCGAGGTTTGAGTGAGTGGGGCGTGGAAGAGTTGCGAGGGCGTGTTCTGGCAGGATGGAAGCTTGTCGCCGAACACTCCGGCCTGGAACTGCTGGAGTTTGACGGCGGGGTTGAGATTCGGGTGCCTGGAGCGGACAAAGGAAATGTTGTCCAGTTCGTGCTGAGCGAAATGGACGCGGACACTCCCGCCGCATATTTGGGAGACGATGCCACCGACGAGCGCGCCTTTCGAACCATCCGCGGCCGGGGCTTGAGCGTGCTGGTGCGGCCGCGCTGGCGGCAGACTGCGGCGGAGTTGTGGCTGAAGCCGCCGGAGGACCTGGTGGAGTTTCTGACCCAATGGCTGGATGCCGTTCGTGGGCGTGACGCCCTGGGTGGAGAGGCCGCGGCGATGGTGAGCGGATGATGAGTGCGGCGGCTACAACTCTGCAGCGGATGCCGGCGAAGCCGTTCTACTTCAACACGTCGGCACATCTGCTGCGCATCACCAAGTACCGGGCGAATGCTCTTGCGGAATTGTTGGCTGCGTTGCGCGAGTGTCCCGAAGATTCAATCTTTCAGCACACGTTTCGGACCCTGCAGGACCATCACTTTCTGCGCGCGGGTTTTTCCAACGACTTTGCGCACTGGGCACTGGCGGCCTGTAACGAGCCCAGCCTCGCCGAGGCCCTTGCGAGTGTGGACGTACGCGAGTTCACCGCGGTGGCAGAATTGCGTGCGCGATTTATCCAGATCCTGGAAGGATATTTGCACGGAAACCCGGTGGCCGGCGCACGCGCCGCGGATGAACCCTTCTATTTTTGCGCTTCCGACATTGTCGTGATGCCCACGAGCTTTCAGGCGCACACCATGCACGAGTTCGTAGAGGGAATGAGGGGGGTGAGTGTGCACTCGATCCATCATCATTTCATCGAGGCCCGGCTCCGGATCAAGCTCATGTCGAATGATTTTTCTCAATGGCTGCACGAGGACGCCGGCCTGACGGAGACCGCACGGTCGTTGAACCGGATCGACATTTACACGGCAACCCTGGAAGACGTCCGCCAGCAGATTGTGCGGCTGGTGGAAAGAGCGTTGACGTAGGCAGTTATTATCTATTTTTATGGAACCGGCGAAGACTGAAGACACGATCGCGACGGGGGCTGAGACGGCCTTCGACCCCGTCGTTGCGCCGCGCCCAGAGCGGCGAACCGCGCCTCGGACCGCGCCTCGAACCTGGGAAACACCGCCGGCGCCCGTCCCGGCCCCCCCCTTGGACGACTACGAGAGCATTGTGGGGAAGGCGGTGGTTGACGAACTGCGCTTCCTCGCCCGCGAACTGAAGGGCAAAACGCTAAAGATGGTCAATTCCACTGCGGTTGGTGGAGGTGTGGCCGAGATGCTCAACCGCCTGGTGCCGCTGCTGGGGGAACTGGAAGTGGCTACCCACTGGGATGTCATTATGGGGGGTAACGATTTCTTTGAAGTGACCAAGGCATTTCACAATGCGCTGCACGGCGCGGACTACGAGCTGACACGGCATGCCCAGGAAATCTTCCTGACGTACAACGAGCAAAACCGGCAGCGCATGCAATTCAACGAGGATGTCGTGGTGATCCACGATCCACAGCCGGCGGCGCTCATTCGTGCCCGGCAGGATGGGCCAAGGCGTTGGGTGTGGCGTTGCCACATCGACCTGTCGAACCCTCATCCGCAGGTGTGGGGGTTTCTGCGTCCGTTTATCGAGCAATACGATGCGGCGATTTTTTCTTCGCAATCGTTTGCGCGCCAGCTGCCGATCCCTCAATATCTGTTTTATCCGTGCATTGACCCACTATCAGAGAAGAACAAACCGCTCGACGAGAGCATCGTTCAAAAGGTCTGCGATGAGTTCGGAGTCGACCGCTCGCGCCCCATCGTGACCCAGGTCTCGCGCTTCGACCGCCTTAAAGATCCGGTGGGGGTGGTGCAGGCTTTCAAACTCGCCAAGAAATACGTGGATTGCCAACTGGTGCTGGCGGGAGGAGGAGCCAGCGATGATCCAGAGGGTGCGATCGTGCTGGGAGAAGTGCGGGAAGCCGCGGGCAACGATCCGGATATTATTATTCTGGAGCTGCCACCGTGGTGCGCACTCGAGATCAACGCGCTGCAACAAGCTTCGACGCTGGTGGTACAGAAGTCGATCAAAGAAGGCTTTGGACTCACGGTAACCGAGGCGCTGTGGAAGAGTAAGCCAACCATCGCAAGCGCGGTGGGCGGGATTCCAAACCAGGTCATCGACAAACTAACGGGCATGCTCGTGCATTCTGTGGAAGGATGCGCCTACCAGATCCGCTACCTGCTGACGCATCCCGAATTCGCGGCCCAGTTGGGCAGGAATGGACGCGAGAACGTGAAGGAGAACTTCCTGATGACTACCAACTTGCGGCGGTGGCTGTTGCTGCTGCAGATATTGCTGCGGGGCGGAAAGGCTTAAGAGGCCCCGGCTGGGTTGCCTGAATATGTCCCACCTCGGGACTCCCTAGCCATTGCAAGTAAACGACTTACGGGCGGGAACCTGGAAGGGCTGGGCGGAGTCTATTTAGTCAGAGTGTGTACTGCCAGCAATCCCTGGTAACACGCTGGGGTGACCTTATTTCGGTGGCCTAGGGCGGGCAGGACATTTTTTCGGTTGGGGGCGAGGCGGAAGATCCTATAATCGTCATTGTAAGAACAAGGGATTCGTGGCACTGGCGGGAGCGACCACCTTGGCAGATTTAGCAAGCGCGATCGGAGCACGGACGGAGGAAGCGGCGATTGTCGCTGACCTGAAGGCTGGCTCGGAAGAAGCCTATGCGTGGCTGATTGGGGAATTCCAGCGTCCGGTGTACGGGTTGGTGTATCGCATGGTGAGCGATCCGGCGGACGCGGCGGATACGACGCAGGATGTGTTCCTGAAAGTGTTTCGCGGGATGAAGAGCTTTCATGGGGAGTCGAGCCTGAAGACGTGGATTTATCGGATTGCGCTGCATGAAGCGGCGAACCGGAAGCGGTGGTGGTTCCGGCACAAGGCGCAGGAGACTTCGATTGAGCCGGTGGAATCGGATGGAATGGCGGGCGGAGATGGTTGGATGCAAAACGCGGCGATGCAGAATGCGCTGACCGACCGGAGCGATTCGCCGTTTGACCAGGTGGCGCAGCGCGAAGTGCAGAAGCGAGTGGATGCGGAACTGCGGCAGATGCCGGAACCGTACCGGACTACGCTGATTTTGCGCGATTTGGAAGATATGTCCTATGAAGAGATCGCGGAAGTTTTGCAGATCTCACTGGGCACGGTGAAATCGAGATTGACGCGCGGGCGGCAGTCGCTGAAACAGAGACTGGCGCCATATGTGCGCGAAGTGGGTGAAGAGTTGGGGCTCACCGCGCCCGCCGAAGAAGAGACAAGTTTGAGGTCACAGGTTGCTGGAGGGGGAAGAAGGGTCGAGGTGATGCCATGAGGTATATGGCCGTGAAGTCCATTTCTTCGAAGTCGGTTTCTCCGAGGACAAGGAAGTGCTCGGCGGCGAAGGGATTGTTGTCTCCTTATCTGGACGGAGCAGTTACGGGAACTGAGATGCTGGACCTGCAGGAGCATCTGGATGGATGCGCGGCCTGCATGCGGGAGTACCGGTCGCTGCAGCAGACGCAACAACTGTTGATGAGCGTGCGACGGGTGCCGGAGCCGACTGACCTTGGGCTGAGACTGCGTCTGGCTATTTCGCGGGAAGCGGCGGAGGCGCGGCGTCCGCGGTTTGAAGGCCTGCGCATGCGGGTGGAAAATACTCTGAACGCGTTCATGGTGCCGGCGACTGCGGGGCTGGCCTGCGCGCTGCTGATCTTTGGTTTAGTCATCGGGATCCTGGCCATGCCGGGCGAGGTACAGGCGAACAGTCAGGATGTGCCGCTGGTGTTGAACACCGGGCCGGAGTTGCAGCAGAGCGTCTTCGGCACGACTTTGAGTTCGATGAACACGGACTCACTGGTGATTGAAGCCTACGTGGACAAGAACGGGCGAGTGCAGGACTACAAGATTCTTTCCGATCCTGGGGAGTCTCAGGAACTTCTGCCGCAGGTGAAGCGGATGCTGATCTTTACGACGTTTCGCCCGGCGATGTCGATGGGACGGCCGATTTCGTCGCGGGCGGTGCTGTCGTTCTCGAGGATCAGCGTGCGCGGGTAGGTCGGGCTTCGGCTTTCAGGCTTCTGGTGGCTCGCGCTGTGCCTGAGATTCCAGCCTCTAAATTGTGGTGCTCTCGCTCTACATCCTTCTCTGCGCTGCGTCACTTGCGCGGCGCTGCTCAAGCTGCTCGATCACGCTATTGAGATCGGGATAGCCGGCGCCAAAGCTCCGTGTCAACCAGTTCCCACCGCGCTCAGCGATCTTCTCGCCGTCAGCGATAACCTCGAACTGACCGGTCTTCCCGGGCGTGAGGACGGCCTCAATGTCGAGGCGCTGCTTGATGAGGGTCACGAGGCTCGCGACCTGAGCCTTGTTGTTCTGTCATGTCGGGCAGTGAACGATCTCGATCTTCATCTATTCTCCAGGCGTTACTGAAATTCTATGCTTTGACGGACGTTTAATGTGATTTATCGTCAGCAATCCGTTTCAGAACCGGCGATGTCGATGGGACGTCCGATTTCGTCGCGGGCGGTGCTGTCGTTCTCGAGGATCAGCGTGCGCGGGTAGGAGAGCTAGTTTCTGGTTTCTGGTTTCTGGTTTCCAGTTCGCGCTTCAAACCCACGGACGTTGGGATTTTCTCCTATTTAACTTCGTTGTTCTCCCCTTCATGAAGTGCGCTTGATTTTCGCAGGCGCTGCGCGTCTTTCCAGTCACTCAGGGCAGGGCCCGCCATCGCTCCCATCAGGACCAATCCAAGCGCAACATCAAAAACCGGGGACGAGTAGAGCAGCACTCCGGCGGCAAAAAGAGGAATCACCGCAACCAGCTTGGCATGATGAAGGACGTAATCGAAAACCAGAAGCAGGAATCCCGCGGCGACGATTGTGAGGGCACAATGAAGAGCGTCGATGAAACCAAATTGACGACGGAGGACGAAGCGAACCGTGCCCAGGAGAAATAGCAGGAGTCCGGACGCAGCTACGGTTCAGGGGCCCCATGCGATGTTGCGGGAAGTAGAGTCAGTCGGGTTCGCCATCAAGTTCCGAAGATAGCATGTGTCGCCTGGGATGGTTGGTGTCTTAGGTAACCGGGGGGTTGTCGCTAACGATTTGGGACTGGGGTTTGTGGCTGCGGCTCTACCCGGACGGAGGTGGCGTCGAAGATGTAGGTCTTTACTTCTCCCTCATTGCCTTGGGCGGGGAATTCTTTGCCGTTCAGGAGGAAGCTGACTCCGGCGGCATTTCCTGCCCTTACGAATACCTCGTGGCTGGCGCGGACGGAGGTGTGTGCGGGAGCGATTAAGGTCTCTTCGGCCACGGGCTTGCCATCGGCCACGATGGAGACCCAGGTATTCTCCTCGGCGCGGATGAGCAGGGTGAAGGTAGGTGGCGGCTTCACTGCGGCGGCGGGAGTTGAAGTCTTCGCGAGTGGCGGGTTGGCAGTTGCGGAGGACACCGGCTGCGAAGATGCGGATACGCCGGGCTGGGCTGGCGTGGGACTGTTTGTAAGCAGGGGCGTCGGTCTTGGTGAAGTTGTTTCTCCGGAGATGGTTTCCGATTTTATTGTTCCGGAGGACAGTGTTCCCGCTGGAGATGGTTTTCCCCCTGTTTGCGAATTGGTGGAGGCGGTTCGCGGGGTGGGCGCCGCAGCGGGGACGGGAACTGGAGCCGGGGCGTCAAATTGTTGTGGGGAAGCTGCGGGCAGCGATGCGGTTTTGGGCCCGGTGTGACGGCGAAGATTCCAGAGGGCCAGGACCAGGGTTACCAGCAGCAAAGACGCCGCGAGTTTTCCCCAGGGAATCTGGGCGGAAGCCTCGCCAGCGGGCTGAGCGGGGCTTCCGGCCGGATATTTTTGGGTGGAGCGCTCGGCGGGATCGGTTATGGGATCCGAGGCTGAGGGATCGTCCGGGTGATGGCGGCGATCTTCCTTCTTGCGGCGCTCTCGTTGATAAATGGCGTTGAGGAGATGGTGGCCGTCATCGCCGGGGAGATCGCCGCCCGGGAGATCGCCAGGGCGAGGCTCGTGGTTGCGAGGAGCGGGCGGGGCGGCGACTGGCTTTGCCGCCGGGGCGCGGAAATCAGGAAGAATGGACTGCTGCTGGATCTGACTCTCGCGCAGGGCGGCGAGATAATCGGTTACGGCTTCTTCTTCGTCGAGTCCGACCTGGCGGGCGTAGGCGCGTACGAAACCCTTGTTGAACACGCCTCCGGGAAGCTGGTCGAAGTGTTCGTCCTCGAGGGCGCGCAGCATGCGGGTGCTGATCTTGGTGGTGTTGGAGATGGCGTCGAGCGCGATACCGCGCTGCTCGCGCTGCTTGCGAAGTTTTTCTCCAAACGAACCCATGGCCGGCTCCGGCGGGCGGGGCTAGTTTCCGTCCGCATTGAAATAATCATAGGCGAAGGTTGGGGCGGATGCCACAAGAGGCTGGGGGTCTGAGGTTACTGTGGGGTTGGGGGGTGAACTAACAAGACCTAACCACAGAGGACACGGGGTTGCACAGGGTAAACCGGGATGACGCTGAGCTCTGTTCGAGGGGGCTCGTCCATTCTGGGAAGGTGTTTACTGGGATTTCTTCTCGAGCGTGATGGCGAAGTCGGTTTTGCAGGTTTTAGCGGGGTCGTCAAAGGCTGAACCCTGGTTGTCGCCTTGGGAAGCGCGGAAAAACAGTCCCTGTTTGGTGCGGTCGGGGAGTCCGGTGACTCGGGCCTTGCCGGCTGCATTGGTTCCAACTTCGAGGTCAAGCTTGTGGAGGCTCATGAATCCGTAAGCGATGTGGACGCGGATTTTGGCATCGTAGACTGGCGCGGTGGTTGCGTCGGTGACGGTGAAATCGGCGGAGCAGGGACCCAGACCGGCGTCGATTACGGGAACAGTTTTCGGGTCAGTTTTTTGGTCAACCGGCGGGGCAGTTTGGGCTGGCCCCGGAACCGAAATCGCCAGCAGGAACGCTAGCGCAATACTATGCGACATCATCGTTCGTATACCCATCATTTATCATAATGCTCCCGGTTCGTCTTCATGAAGAAAAAAGACATTCTCACCCTTCTGAGAGGAGGAGATCGACGGATGATCGGCCACTCAGACCAAGTGGCGGCGATGGTATCCGACGATCCTGAGCTTTTTCCGGAGCTGATTGCAGGTTTGTGGTCGGAAGACCCGTTGGTGCGGATGCGGGCGGCGGACGCGGCCGAGAAGGTCACACGCAAACATCGTGAACTGCTCCAGCCTTACAAGAAGGAGTTGCTCGGTTTGATGGCGGAGGCTGAGCAACAAGAGTTGCGCTGGCATCTGGCGGTGATGGTCCCACGGCTGCTGCTGAATGCTAAGGAACGGCAAGGGGCGATATCTTCGTTGAATCGATATCGGCAAGACCGCAGTTCCATCGTGAAGACTTTTGCGCTTCAGGGATTGGCGGATCTGGCGGAAGCTGAGCCAAGTCTTGGTAGTGGCCGTTTCAGACACTACCCAAGTCTTCGACCCAGTGTGTTAGAGATTCTGCGCGAGGCCACGCGGAACGGCACGCCTGCGATGAAAGCGCGCGGCCGCAAGTTGCTGATCCAGCTGTCACGTCTTTGATCTAGGTCCGGTGGGATTCGTTCTTGGAAACTACCTTCCAGCGCCGGATACCTTTGCCTCTTTGAGCAGTTGATCGAGTTGGGCACGGTCCAACCGCTTGCCGTTCACGACGACGGAATCGATTCTCGTTGTGTTCGAGATGTCCGCCAGAGGGTTGGCATTCAGCAGAACCAAGTTGGCGGTGTAGCCGGGCTCGATGCGGCCCCAGGTCTTCAATAGTCCCAGCAGAAGGGCGGGGTTGGTGGTGGCGGATTCGAGCGCCTGCATGGGAGTGAGGCCGGCGTCGACAAATATTTTGAGTTCATCGTGCAGGCTGAAGCCGGGATAGGTGTAGGGGACGGTGACATCGGTTCCAGCCAGCAGACGCACACCCTGGGACTGGGCGCGCGGCAGTTCTTCGAGCGCTTTGGCGTACTCGCGCTTTCTCATCGCAATGTATTCCGGCGTTCGGTATTTGGTAAGCATGCCGTTTTCAGGTTTCCACCAGTTCAGCTCGTCTGCCGAAACGTATTGCATTCTGGGATCGTGTTGCTCGCTCAGGTCGTCGATAAACGTGAGCGCATGCCACGTCACCAGCGTGGGCGTGAGGAATGTATTGTTCTTCGCGAGCAGGCGGTAGGTTTCGTCGGCGCGCTCCTGGCTGAAGTGGTCCAGCATGGCGGTGTTATCTCTGGCAATCTTGGCGGGGATCAGCGCGAAATTCTTGCTGCTCATTGCTTCCTGAAATGCCGACTGGTCCAGCCGGTGTTTGATGTAATCTTCCTCGGCTGTCGAGCCCCCAGAGAGCGCGAGTCCATGTTCAAGCGTGCGCTGGCCCGCGTTTGACGCCTCTCTGACACTGATCGGACCGGGAAGATGGCCGGCAAAGGGGAAGTTTAGTTTCTTGGTTTCGTCCGCGATTGCGTAATAAGCGTCGCGCGAGAGGCCATCATAGACTTTGATGAAGTCAGAGCCCTGCTTCTGGAGCGAGCGCACCATCGAGCGCGCCTCGTCTGCGGTCGTCACCGAGACGGTGAATTCGGGATTCGACCAGGAATCGGGGCCGTCGACAATGGGGCCGCTGGCGACAATCTTCGGACCAAGGCGCTGGCCGGCGGCGATTGCGTCCCGCAGCGGAAACACCTGTTTGGCGGCGCCGCCCATGTTGCGGATCCCCAGCACGCCGTTGGCGACGTACATCTTTAAATCACGGTCGGGATCACGGAAGTGAGTGTGCATGTCCCAGAGTCCGGGAATGACGAACTTGCCGGTACCGTCGATCACTTTGGCGGAGGCGGACAGCTTGAGTAATTTTGTTTTGCCGACCGAGGCGATCTCGCTCCCGCGGATGAGGATGGTCATGTCCGGTTGTGGCCTCGCGGCGCCGGGATTGATGATGGTGATGTGGGTAATGGCGAGGTCGCCGGACTGGGCGAGCGCTGCCGTCGCGAACGCCAGTATTACAAGTAGGGGTACACAGCGCGCGATCGGTGGGAGCTTGTTGAGGCGCATGGTGCGCTTAGACACCGTAGAGGAAGCGTTGGTTCCAGCGGCTTCCCCTGCACGATTCTAGCTGCGTAGTGGCTGACGCCTCGCTGCGCTCGGCTGGACGGCCGAGGCGGCCGTCCCCACATACCTGCCAACATCCCGGCTAAGATCAGGATGGCATTGGCTTTAGGGGTACTGGTTACCAACGGTCATTGCTCCGGCGGCGGGGCAGTCCTATAATTTTTGGAACTGTCACTCCGTCCAGCTTGATCAGGGAACCAGTATGTCCGAGGCCACCGGCACTCAATTGACGCGCCACAGCCAGGAACTGACCATCTTCCACGACGTGGCCAAAGCGCTGACGTCGTCGCTGGATCTTGATTCCATTCTGCAGACCATCATGGAAAAGATGGCGGAATATTTCCGCCCGGACACCTGGTCGCTGCTGATGGTGGACGAAGAGCACAACGAACTCTACTTCGCCATTGCGGTTGGCGAGGCCGCCGAAGCGCTGAAAAATGTCCGCCTGAAGGTTGGAGAAGGCATTGCGGGATGGGTGGCCAAGACCGGCGAGCAGGTGATTTCGGCGGATGTGGAACGCGACCCGCGGTTTGCCAAGCGCATCGATGAGGCTACGCAGTGGGAGACGCACTCGGTGATCTGCGTGCCGCTGCGGTCGCGGCTGCGGGTGCTCGGCGTGATCCAACTGGTGAATGTGGACCTGTCGCAGTTCAATGAGCCGGAAGTGTTCTTTCTGCAGGCGCTTTGCGATTACGCCGCCATTGCCATCGAGAACGCGCGCTGGGTGGAAAAAATACAGGAACTGACCATCACCGACGATTGCACCGGTCTGTACAACGCGCGGCACTTATACAAGACGCTGGAAACCGAGGTCTACCGCTCGTCACGTTTCGGCTATGAATTCAGCGTGCTGTTCATTGATCTCGACCACTTCAAGGCGGTTAACGATACCCACGGACACCTGATCGGCAGCAAGTTGCTGGCGGAGATTGGCTACCTAGTAAAAGCGCAACTGCGTTTGATTGACTTCGCGTTTCGCTACGGCGGTGACGAATTCGTAGTGCTGCTGCCGCAGACCGGGAAGGATCAGGCGCTGGTGGTGGCCAAGCGGTTGCGCGATGCGCTGCGTGCCAGCAGTTTCTGCCGCGATGAAGGACTGAATTTGAATGTTAGGGCTTCGATTGGATTGGCCACTTATCCGCACGACGCGCGCGACGCGCACGACATCATCCGGCAGGCCGACGAGATGATGTATCTGGTGAAGAACACGACCCGCGACAATATTGGGATTGCGCAGCGGGGAGTGATGAAGTAGGAAGAGTAGCTTCTAGCTCTTAGCTTCTAGCTTGGAACCCTCAGCTTTCACAAGGAACGGACGATGATTATTGGAACCATGACGGTTCCTAAGTGGATAGGCGCTGCCGCGGCGTGTGTAGTGTCTGCGGTCGTCGCGTTTTTTCTCGCTTCCCTCAGTTGGGGCTTTTACGGTAAATACGGGATTCGCAGTCCTGGCATATTCGCATGGGATGTCATCGTTGCGCCGGATCCCTCTACCAAGGCGGCCGCCTCGTTCGGAGAGATGTTCGCCGTGCAACTTACCGTGGACTGGTTGTTCTGGTTCGGGTCGATGTGCCTAGTCTATTTTGTGATAACGACCCTCAGGAGAAGGCTCAAAGGCTAGGGCTAGCGGCCCGGTTAGGACTAAAGACCAAACTCCGCTTTCTTATCCCCGATCACTTGACCCGTCCGCCCTATCACTGTGCGCGCAGTTCATCGATCGCAGCGTAACGGCGCACCTTGATCTTGCTCTCCTCTTTCCGGGCCTGTGCAAGATCATAAACGAGCTGCATCCGCAACCACGTTTCCGGCGTGCTGCCAAATGCCTTCGACAGACGGATCGCCATCTGCGGGCTGATCCCCGAATTGCCGTGGATGACGTTGTTGAGCGTTTGTCGGGTGACGCCAAGGATCTCCGCTGCCTCCGTGACGGAAAGTCCCAAGGGTTCGAGGCACGCGCTCCTTACAATACGTCCAGGGTGGGCGGGATTTTTCATTGGCATGCTGTTCCCCTCATTATCTAGTGATAGTCGATCAGTTCGACGTCAAACGCATCGGGGCCTACGAAACGGAATATGATTCGCCAATTCGCGCGCACGGTAACGGACCAAAACCCTTTGAGGTCGCCCTTGAGCGGATGCAGGCGGTAGCCGGGCAGGTCAAGTTCTTGCGGCGCCGCCGCGCCATCGAGGACGGTCAATATTTCCTGAATTGTATCCGCGAAATCAGACCGTATTCCGCTACGGTCGTCGCGCTCATAAAACCGTTTGAGGCCGCGATGTTTAAAGCTCCTGATCATTAGTGTAAAGTGTACATTGTCACTTGTCAACTGAGATTACAAAATTACGAATTCCCCTTCGGCTTCTGCGGCTCGGCCTTCTCATCTGGCTTCCACGGGTTCGCGTTCGCCGGGGCCTTGGGATCGACGCCGAAGTCCCAGACGTAGAGGTTCATGCCTTCCGTTCCCTTCATTTCAACCAGCGCGTATTCGCCGGGGGCCAAGTTTTCGGTGGGGGTTAGTTTGAGCCAGCCGCTGCCTACGCGGGTGATGGTGGTCTTTACGAAATCTTCGTTCTGGCTGACTTTGCCGGCCACGTTGCGCTTCAGGTCTCCGACGATGCGCTTGCCGCCTTTTACTTTGGTGCGGACGATGCGGAAGCGGTCAAAAGGAATGAGCGCCTGCTCGGGCTGCTGCGGTTGTTGGGGCTGCTGGGGTTGCTGCGGCTGCGCACGGGGAGCGTCGAGGCTGGGCAGGGACGGTTTAGCGGAGGCGGTTTCGCCCGGCGGCGGTTCTGGGTTGGAGCGGTCTTGCTCCTCGACGCTGATGTAAATGGAAGGTACAGCGACGTGGGCATGCAGGGCGGCGTGTTCGCCTTCGAGTTCGACGGACTGCTTGGCGCTGGCGATGGGATTAATGGCTCCGCGAAAAATGTTGCCGCGAGTGTTGCGGTTGACGTCGCCCTCGGTCTGCTGCATTTCGACCAACTGCGGCTGGCCTTGAAAGTTATCGAGCAGGAAGACGCCGGAATCTTCCGGCAAGCGCAGTCCGGGAGCGACTTGCGGAAGGTGGGAGCGTTCGGCTTCGCGGTCGGCTTCGGCCTCCTTATCTTTGTCCTTATCCAGGGCGGCGGCCTCGGGGATGGCGGGAGCGGCCGCGCGGTCTTTCGCGTACTTTTCGGTGGCCGGCCAGTCAACCAGCGCGGAGGGAAGTTCCTCCCATTCGTCGCGTTCGGCGCTCTTGTAGCGGACGCGCTCGCCTTTGACCTCATACTGGGTGACCAGTTGGTAGGAGCCGTCTTTGAGGATGAGACGCTTGGCTAGATCCTGAGCCGGGGCGTGGAGAGCGAAGAACACGGCTAGGATGATAGCGGTAAGCAGCAGCGTGCCTAGTGAGAATCGTTGTGTTGCGGATGCGCGGGTCATACGTCTATTGGATGCTTCTGTTTTGAATGTCTTTAAGTATTATCGGCCCAGATGGGGTCTATCCGCCAACATGCGGACGGAGCGTAATGACCTGGACGAGAAGGGGCGGGGTCGCCGATTCGGAATCGAAGGCCAGGCGCAATCGGATATGTGAGCCGAATTTCGTCGCAGGTGGGCGTGAAGTTCCTCGCCGCAATCAAGTCGTTTCCGCCACCAGTCCATGTTCTCAGGTGGTCAAATGGCCTGTTTCCGGTGCAGGCGCGTCCCCTCCACTCGACAGGGGAGGTTCCTAGCGTTTTTCATGGGGTGAGCGAAGCGGGGCCGCAACCGTGCCCAAGAGCAGTCCGGCCAGCCAACCAATTGCAATACAAAGGCTACCCACCATGACGGCGGTTACTAGCACAACGACAACGGACTCCATTGTATCCGATAGATCTGTCCAGCTGAGAGCATGGCTGGTCGCCATCATGTAGGTTCCATAGAAAAACCCGGCAACACCACCGAGTAATGCACCGATGCGCGCGGACTTCATGATCCACTCACCGTAATTAGCCATAGTCGCCACCCCTTTGTTTGCGCTTCCAGTTACCCTAATTTGAAGGCGGCCGCGATCAGAAGAGTGAGAATCACCAGAACTGCGACAGCGGCTGCGACAACACTGAGAAAGTAATTATGCGTGGGTTTGTACGTCATAGCCGACCTCCTTCGCGGACGGAAGCAGGGGCCAGGTCGAGGTCGATCATTCAGCTGCGAGACTTCCGGCCTCGATCGGCCCGCCTCAAAATACGAATCGCCACCGAGAACACAATTGCTAGAGGACCGACGTTCAAAACTCTCGCCTCAGGGGGTGTGCACACCGTAGTGGGACTGCTCTTCGGTGAAGCAAGATGTTCTAATACCTCACACGAATGAGCGCGTAATGTCAGTGACGTTTGTCACATCTCTGCACCCTTGCCAGGAACCACGACTGTTACGCCATCGCCAGCTCACTCCTTGGCCGGTTTCGTCTCTCGCGACCCCAAGAGAACCAGCAGGGAAAACGGGTATTGTGCAGTTTGTCCTTTACACGACTTTGTCATCCTGAGCGTAGCCGTTTTTCAGGCGTAGCGAAGGATCTCCCGCTTAACCGGCCCAACGCGTAAGCCAAACTGCACCACTACCGGTCGGCTTGTAGTATCCTCGCCTTGTCGATATTCTGAAGCACGCAGAACGCCACCGACTCCACACACGATGAACCATAAACGTATCCTTTATTCACTGCTGTCTTTGCTGATCGGAACTGTGGGAGCCTTCGGGCAGTCCGCGGATCATGCCGGTCCTCAGTATTCGACGCAGGGAAGCGTTGCATCGGCGGCGCCGGCGCCGCAGGGTGCGGCGGTTTCCTACGCGTCGGTATCGCAACTGAACGGACTGCTGGCCCAGTTGGAAGCCGCGTCGAAGGCTACGCAGGCCGACCTTACCAAGCTGCGCATCGAGCGCTGGAAGACCGACGCCGGGTCGAAGAAGCGGTCACTCACTGATGTGGATTCGGTGCAGCGCAACCTGCAGAATGCGCTGCCCGAGATGATTGGGCAGCTGCGCAATGCGCCGGAGGACCTGCCTGCGACTTTCAAGTTGTATCGGAACCTAGATGCCCTTTACGACGTGCTGGGCAGCGTGGTGGAGTCGACGGGAGCGTTTGGATCGAAAGACGATCTGCAAGCGCTGTCGAACGACTTGAACAACTTCGAGGCGACGCGGAAACAGATCGCCGAGCGCATGGAGAACCTGGCGGCATCGAAGGAGCAGGAGATTGTGCGCCTGCGCACGGACCTGAAGACGGCGCAGGCGGCGATTCCAGCCGAGCCTCCGAAGAAGATTGTGGTGGACGATAACGAGCCGGCGAAGAAGCCTGTGGTGAAGAAGAAGCCGGTGGTGAAGAAGCCGGTGACGCCGGCAGCGCCGGGTACGACGCCAGCGAGCACGGCGCCGGGACAGACTCCGCCAGCGCAACCCAAACAGTAGAGACGTAGCTTGCCGCGTCTGGCCAGCACCGGCAAAGACCCTGCAAGCAACGTCTCTACGACAGCGTGTTTCCGCAGGTCTGGAATCTGTTACCCTTCCTTCCGCATCAAGATTGCAATTGAGAATCTGGCATGGGCCTTCACACCAGCATTCCCGCGATAATCTTCGGCGCCGTCATCATATGCATCGTGCTTCAGGATGCATTCGAGACGGTGGTGCTGCCGCGGCGGGTCACGCGGCAATACAAGCTGACGGCATGGATCTTGCGGCGCACATGGATTCCGTGGAGAAAGATTGCGGCGCGCATCCCCATCTCTTCGTGGCAGCAGAATTTTCTGGGATACTTCGGGCCGCTGTCGCTGTTCATGTTGCTGGCGTTTTGGGCGGTGAGCCTGATCCTGGGTTTCGCCCTGCTGCAATACGGCATTGGCGGGCACGAACAACTGGGCAACGAACCGATCACGTTTGGCAGAATCATTTACCACAGTGGGGAGACGTTCTTCACGCTGGGCTATGGCGACATTGTGCCGACCTCGAGCGCGGCTCGTGCGCTTTCAGTGCTGGAAGCGGGGATGGGCTTCGCCTTTCTCGGCGTGGTGATCGGCTATCTGCCGGTGGTGTATGGTTCGTTTTCGCGACGCGAAATTCAGATCTCGATGCTCGACGCACGCGCGGGATCGCCACCGACGGCGGTGGAGCTGCTGGTGCGGCTAGCGGGCAGTTCGGAGAACCCCAACATCGACCAGCTCGTTCTCGACGCCGTTTTGCGCGAGTGGGAGCGCTGGGCGGGGGAGTTGCTGGAGAGCGGCATTTCTTATCCCGTGTTGAGTTTCTTTCGTTCGCAGCATAGCAACCAGTCGTGGCCGGGGGCGCTGATGACCATGCTCGACGTGACGTCGTTGCTGCTGACCGGCATCGAGGGGATTCATCCCGGGCAGGCGAAGTTGACCTTCGCCATGGCGCGGCATGCGGCGGTGGATCTGGCGCAGGTGGTGAATGCGCGCTACGATCCGACGGCGGCGGAGCGGTTGACGGATGCCGATTTCAACAAATTGCGAGAGACGCTGGCGGCGGCGGGATTGAAATTGCGCACCGGGGATGAAGCGCGGCAGAAGCTGGACAAGCTGCGGTCGATGTACGAACCTTACTTACACGGGATGGCGCGAAATCTGATGGTGGCGCTGCCGCCGTGGCAGCATCCTTCGAAAATGCGCGACAACTGGCAGGCAGGCCCGTGGGACCGGATGATCCAGGCTAAGGGACTGGCGGTGCTGGGACAGAGGCCGATGACGCCGCGGGGGAACGAGGACCACTTCTAGGGGATTTGGTAATTGGGTAATTTGAGAACCAGGGATCGCGTTTTCATGAAAAATATTGGCGAGAACGTGGTGCGTATTGAAGCGGAGGCGCTGCGCGCGCTGGCGGACCGCATTGCCGGGCCGATGGCGCCGGCGTTTCAGCGCGCGGTGGAGTTGATGTTTGGTTGCGCGGGACGCGTCGTGGTTACGGGGATGGGGAAGAGTGGTCTGATTGCGCGCAAGATTGCGGCAACGCTGAGTTCCACGGGGAGTCCGGCATTGTATTTGCATCCAGTGGAGGCGCTGCACGGGGATTTGGGGATGGTGGTGCGCGGGGATGTGGTGCTGGCGCTTTCGGCCTCCGGGGAGACGGAGGAGATTCTGGCGCTGTTGGCGACTATCAAGCGGCTGCGGGTGCCGCTGATTGCGATGACGGGGGATGAGATTTGCAAGACGACCGCACCCGCCGGGAAAAGAAGGTCAAGGGCAGCGGACAGAGCCTGCCCTGAGCTTGTCGAAGGGAGTGTCCGCTCCACACGAGCATCGTCCACACGAGCATCTACCTTGGCCGCGGCGGCCGATGTGGCGCTCGATTGTTCAATCGCGGAGGAAGCCTGTTCGTTGGGCCTCGCGCCTACGGCTTCGACTACCACGATGCTGGCTTTGGGCGATGCGCTGGCAGTTACGCTGAGCGAGAAGCGCGGGTTCAAGGAAGAAGACTTTGCGAACCTGCATCCCGGAGGGAAGTTAGGGAAGAGACTAGCGCGGGTGGAGGCGTTGATGCACTCGGGCGAGGCGTTGCCGCGGGTTGGTTCGTCAGACGAAAATGCCCGACGTGATTTATGAAATGTCGCGCAAGAAGTTGGGCGTGACGGCGGTGGTGGAGGGCGAGAAATTGGTTGGCATCATCAGTGATGGAGATTTACGGCGGTTGCTGGAGAAGCGCGGGAAAGACGTCCTCGATCTGACGGCAGGAGAGTGCATGACGAAGAATCCGCGGACGATTGCGGCTGGGGAATTTGCCGCGACCGCGCTGGCGCTGATGGAAGAAAAGAAGATTACGTCGCTGATGGTTGTGGGCGGAGGTGGGAAGCTAGAAGGAATCGTGCACCTGCACGATCTGTGGAGCACAGAATTAGTGTAGCGCCGGCGTCCCGCCGGCTGTCGAGAGGGCGTCCCGCTCTCTCTGCGTGGGCAAAAGAATCTCAGCTGCGCGAGGTCGGCGCCGCAGTGCGGCGCTACAATACTCCCATGTATCACTACGATCCCAATACCGCGCTGGAAGAACTGACGGAAGATGCGACCCTGCCGAACCCGGTGCACGTGCGCGACATGATTCTGCGCAAGCATCCCTCGACGGACAAGGCGCTGGAGTTGAACCGGCTGTTCGTCGAGTATCAGAAGTTCTTCGGGGAGACGCAGAAGCTGGGGAAAGAGATTCTGCGGCAGCTCACGTCCTAGTACCGAGTCGCGAGTACCGAGTACCGAGCGGGGCCAAGTCCGCCTATCTGCCGGCCAAAAAGTCGATCAGTTCCTCACGCGTGAATCCCGCTTCCCGTAACAATGACATCAGAGTTCCCTTCGGCAGGTCGCGATTGTGACTGGGCACGACTGCTCGGCGGCGCGACGTTGGATGGAAGAATATGAAGTGGCTGCCCGAAGTGTGATCCAAGACGAACCCGTTCTGCTCGAGAAAACGGATCACTTGGCGAGGTTTGATCGCAGGCAGTTTGGGCACATCATCCTTATATCAAGTGCTGAAGCTCTAAAACCAGCAGTAACAGTAGGCTGTCCGGGAAAGTGGAAAACTTTCCCAAACTGCTTTCATTTCAGAAAGTTGGGTGATCTAACGTGAGTATTCCAAAACCAACGAGGCCACCAGCGTGTTGTCGTCGGTTGGAACAGGATCGTTGTGTTTGCGCAGACTGGCGATGTAGCCGGAGATGGCGTCTCTGGCCATTTCTCGAGCTTCGTCTACATTGCGGCCGTACGTGACGCAGCCGGGCAAGGCGGGAACAAGGGCGGTGTAGCCGCCTTCCGGTTCAGGGCGGAGCATGATGTTGTAGTGGTAGCGAGTTTTAGCCATGGGACTGCAATCATTCTAGCAGGGGCCGAAGGTCGTTCAAAGAGACTCCGAACGCAACTGTCCATCTGGGTTATCGCACCGGCCTGCTCAACCCGGCGGGCGAACTGAAAAATGTTCTCGCGATTGAGGAGGTTTCTTGCAGAAATGAGGGAAATCCATCCGCGCTGACCTTCGCCCCGGAACGATAGACGAACAGCGTAGAATCAGCGCCTTCGATATGCCACTTCCTTTCGGGAGGAAGCTCCTGAAGGAACGCGAGAAGAGCGGGGCAGAACAGCTTCCGAATCCCGGCTTCGTCGGGTCCACGCAGTAAGTATCTTCGCGAGAAATCTGGGTGGGAATCAAAGTCGATGTCTTTATGGACGAAGGCTTCGCCTATCCGATCCAGAAAGCCCTCCGGGCGCATCTCAAAAAGAGGAAGCCACAGCTCTTGAGAGTATGCCGCTACAGTCTGGGTGTACGTGTGGGAATTTTTCCCTCCGCCAACAGTGAAGGAATAGTCGAAGAGGGAGGTTTTGAGGCGAGCCGTGGCGCCGGACATGACGTTGTCGAATCGCCGGCGCCTACCCTTCCCGAATAAGGGCGCGTGCATTTGATGCGCCTCGGGCTGCTGGCTCCACGCTTCCCCCTCGAAGGTGAAACCGATTTCTTGCGCCACACTTTGCAGAGCCTGGGTGCGCTTCTGCGCCTGAATCCGTCGGAATACAACGATGGCAACGATCGGCGCTATGGCGATTCCGAACAAAATGAGAACGTTGTTGCTATCCATGCTGACCAATCTTCCAAAGATCGTGAATGTTAGCCCGGAAACGGTTGCGAATCAACCCCAGTTTCTGTTTGGCACTGATCTAATTTGCCGAATTAGATCAGTGCCTTCTGTTTTCTTGCCGAGGCACTCGGTCGCAATCATTTACAATAGCCAATTCCACTTCCACGGGAATCATTCTCTATGCATCGATGGTCAGAACTGTTCATTCCCACACTGCGCGAGGCTCCTGCCGACGCGGAAGTGGCCAGCCACAAGTTCTTGGTGCGGGCGGGCTACATTCGGCAACTGGCGGCGGGGATTTACTCCTATCTCTTTCTCGGCAACCGCTCGTTCAACAAGATCACGGCCATCGTGCGCCAGGAGATGGACCGCATCGGGCAGGAATTTTATCTGCCGGCGCTGCATCCGCGTGAACTCTGGGAAGCCAGCGGGCGTGCGGCTCTTATGGGCGAGAACCTGTTTCGCCTGAAAGACCGCAAGGGTACCGACCTGGTGCTGGGCATGACCGAGGAAGAAGTGATGACCTCCATCGCCTTAAAAGACCTGCGCAGCTACAAACAGTTGCCGCAGATCTGGTACCAGATCGCTCCCAAGTTTCGCGACGAGCCGCGGCCGAGGTCCGGGTTGCTGCGGGTGCGGCAGTTCATGATGAAAGACTCCTACTCGTTCGACCTTGATGCGGCTGGCCTCGATGTTTCCTACAAGAAACATTACGACACGTACTGCAGCATCTTCGACCGCTGCGGGCTGAAGTACATGGTGGTGGAGGCGGACTCGGGGGCGATGGGCGGGAAGGAATCGCACGAGTTCATGGTGCGGACGCCGGCGGGAGAAGATCAGATTGTGAGCTGCGATGGCTGCAATTACGCGGCGAACATGGAGAAGGCTACCTCGAAGCTGGAAGCGCTTGAAGATTTAAAGCCTGAGGGCGATGGCACGCCGCTCGAGGTACATACTCCGGGGCAAAAGACGATTGAAGACGTGGCCCGGTTTCTGGGAGTTTCGCCGAAGAACAAGATCAAAACGCTGGCTTACATGGCGGAAGAGCTGGCGCCAGATAAGGATAAGGATAAAGATAAGAAAGATGAGAAGGCGGGCAAGACCCGGTCGCGCCCGATTGTGGTGCTGATGCGCGGCGATCACCAGCTTAACGAAGCCAAGTTCAATGCCACCGTTGCGGTTGCGACCCGGCCCATGGAGGAATCGGAGATCAAGGCGCTCTTCAAATCTCCAGCGGGGTATTTGGGGCCGGTGGGGATTGAGTGGGCGAAGGACTTGAAGAAAGACGCGGGGCTTCCGCTGCTGCTGGTCGATAGAGCACTCGAAGGCCGCGCGAATCTGATCGCGGGCGCAAACAAAGAGGACTACCACCTCAAGAATCTCACTCCGGGGAAAGACTTTCATCCCACGGCTTACGCCGATCTGCGCGCCGTAACGGCGGGCGAAGGCTGTCCGAATTGCGGCAACGCCCTGCGTATCGATACGGCGGTGGAAATTGGCCACATCTTCAAGCTCGGCTACCGCTATTCGGAGTCGATGGGCGCGCGCGTGCTCGACAAGAATGGCAAGGAAGTTATGCCCATCATGGGCTGCTACGGCATTGGCATTGAGCGCATCCTTACCGCCGCGGTGGAGCAGAGCAACGACGAGAACGGCTTCTGGCTGCCGCCCGCGATTGCTCCGTTCGAAATTGTGGTTACTCCCACGAATGTGAAGGACGAGAGTCTGTTGAAGGCCGCAGTCGACATTGCCACCCGGCTGGAAGCGGCGGGGTTTGACGTGATCCTCGATGACCGCAACGAGCGGCCGGGGGTGAAGTTCAAAGACGCGGACTTAGTCGGTATCCCCTTTAGAATCACCGTCGGGAACAAGGTTACCGAAGATACTGTGGAAGTGGTTCTACGCTCGACTCGGGAAGTGCGCGATGTTAGGATCGCGGCGGTAGTGGAATATTTTCAAGGAGTGCTGCCGGCCAGGGCCTGAAATTTGCGCCGCTGGCTTTGGCGGCGCAGTTTGGGGCTATGGGAACCATAAAAGCAATTGTTGGATTTCTCGCGATCATTCTGGTGGTGGTGGCCTGCTTTGAAGTGGCCCCGCCGCTGATGGCCAATTACAGTTTCCAGGACGACCTGCGCAATGTCTCGCTGATGGACGGGGGGAACTTCCAGAAGACCGAGGAAGATGTCCGCACCGACGTGATGCGGAAGGTCAAGGACCAGAATCTGCCGATTACGCCCAAGCAAATCACCGTGCAGCGCATTAATACCCCCGGCATGTCGGCTCTGTACATCGCTGCGGACTATTCCGTGCCGGTGAGCCTGCCGTTCTATTCCTTCGACCTGCACTTCACTCCGAACAGCGGGAACAAGTAGAAAACAGTTGCCGATTGCCAGCGGCCAGTTAGACCGCAACACCCCCTTGTACTTAGAGCCGACGATTCGATTACTCCCTCAAGTGGTCAGTGCTGGGTGGCCAGTAAATCGAGAGCCATCTCGTAAATCAATCCCCGATTCGAGCGTCTTCTCGGAGGTCGAAGTCCGCGTCTGATCCGGTGAGTTCCATTCTTCCACTCCTTCTCTTCGCCCGAAGGTCAGTTCTTGCGCACAGACTAAAGTCCGCGCCGTCATTGGTCGCAAACGGCAACGGCGCGGCTGAAGGCCGCGCCGTTTCGAGACTAGTTATAAGAGCAGTGGTCGTGGAGGCCGCTTAAGACATTGGAGCCTGGGGGGGCAGGCTCAAGCCTTTGAGAACTACTGCGGACCGCAGGCGCCGTTGGGAGCGGTGTTGCTGGCTAGCGAACCCACGCCGACGGCGACCGGCTGCGATGGCATGCCTTTGTAGTTGGCTACGACTTGATAATATCCAGTGTAGACCCAATTGTATGCTGGTGGCGTGGGTATGGGATTACCAATATCCTCCCAGGTACACAGGGACGCTACGGCTGTCATCAGACCGGTCGCATTGATTGGGACCGGTAGTGGGTCGGAATTGTAAGCCGGCAGTGGGTTCCCGTATTGATCACCGCCTACGGTCGTAACCGTGTACGTGACCGAGTTTGTAACGTCGATCGTCTTGCCGCTGTTGTAGTTTGCAGTGGCGACAAACTGCAGCGTCGCGTCGGCGCCCGGGAGGTTGTAGAACCCTCCGGCGGATGCTCCGTTAGAGGAGAGTGTGATCGACTTCACGCTATCCGAAGTGCCGCATCCGGTTGAGATGAGCGACAGGGCGACAAGCAACGCGGCCAGAACATTTGTTGGTTTCACTGGAAGAATCCTCCACTAAGCTTTCCGCTAACTTTCAATCTGAATGTTGTCAGCTTCTAATAATGGAGGCAAGAGAAATGTGTGGTTACCATGCAATCGATTGGTCACGTCCATTAGTCACTCGGGAAGAATCTAGTAATTTTGGAATCGGGTAATTTTGTAATTTGAAAGAGCCCAGGCATTGCTCGCGGAAGTTTTCAGGAAAGCAGCGCAACTCCCTGGATCTCACCAATTACTAATTGCCAGATCACTGAATTACAAAATTCCTATCCTGCCCTTGTCCGGGGCCAGTGACATTCGTAACGTTGCCACTACGTTACCTTCCACCTACTATCGCAATCAGAGTGAGAGTTTTCTAAAGCGCTCGCCCGCAACCAGGAAGCTCAGGTGGAGGCAGTTCATGAAGACAGTAGTTCGAGCGTTGCTCAGTTTGCTGGTGATGTTGGCCACGATGTTCCTGGCCAATTGCAGCCCGTACTCATGCCGCGTCACGTTTGGTAATTCGACCTGTACGCCCTCGGGGTCGGGAATTACCACCGGTGGTGGCGGCGGCGGCGGCGGTGGTGGTGGAACAGCGACAGCATACGCCTTTGCGGTAGACCAGAACGGCACCCTGGACGGCTACACCTTGAATGCGACTGCAGGAACGTTCGAATTCACTTCCGGGTATACAGCGCCCGTGATTCCCCCGAACACCGGCGGCGTCGGCATGGTCGTTGCACAGGAACAATTCCTCTATGCCGGGTTCGCCAGCACGGACCAGATCTATGGATGGACGATTAACTCGAGTGGAATCCTGGCGGCCATTAGCGGGACTCCACTTTCCGCGCCATACCTCTCCGATTATGTGTCAGGCGTGGGCCAGGCCAATATGATCACCGATCCCGCGGGCACGATGTTGTTCATATCGGACAACCTTCAGAGCCAGATTTACGTGTACACGATCGGCAGCGGCGGAGTCTTGACAGCGGTTACGGGATCCCCGTTTGCGCTCCCTCTCGGGTTCGAACCCATGAACCTTTCCACCGACGGATTGGGGAAATATCTCTACGCCATCAACGGTGACTTCACCACGCACACCGGTTCTGAGATTGCAGCATTCTCGATCGGCAGCGGCGCTTCGCTCGGCAAGCTCACGCCGGTGGTGGGCAGTCCGTTTGCTTTCCCGATGTGGCTGGTGAAGGGGGAACCCACCGGCCAATTCCTGATCGGGACCAGCGGCAACACATTTTCTGTGAGTGGCGTTGACGACGATAACCTGTACGTCTTCAGCATTACCCCATCGGGGGCGAATGCAGGAGCGATCACGCAGGTGGCGAAGGTCTCGACATCGTTCTCGCCCTACAGTATCGCGGTGCAGTCGAACGCAAATGGAAACCTGGTGTATTCCTTCAGCTTTAACGATACCGATACAGCGTTCAACGCGGTTGAGGGCTATCAGATTGTAAACACCGGTACGCTCACCCGGGACACGGGATCGCCTTTCAGCGGCGTGGCGGACGGTTCCTGGGGCCAGTTCGATCAGAGTGGGAGCCTCCTGTTCGCCTATAGCAGCTTTGTCGACCCGAGCACTGGCACTGTTGTCACGCAGTTAGGGCCTCTCGATGTGGGGTCCGGCGGCGCTCTCACGCAGCCGCTCGCCACTTTGACTTTGGTGACCCCAGGGTTCTGGGTGGTGACTGACCCGAATTAATTGGCCAGCAGCGATGGCTGCCTCGGACTCATCATTCTTGATTGTTGACCTCTTAGAGACCCGCATGCACTGCGGGTCTCTTTTTGTTGGCCGGGGCAGCGGTACAATGGAAGTCATCGCATCCTGACATTGCGGCGTGGTGTGAGCGCCGGCAGGGAAGCCCCCTAAGGGGAATTCGCAGGCGGATCAAACCTTTGGGCGCGTCTCATCGTCTGACCAGCAGGGTGTTTTTCGGCAGATGTCGAACTAAAAACGTTGTCGAACTAAAACGCGGTCGAACTAAAACGTGGCCATCAAGATCAAAATCCCGAAAGCCGGAGGCAACGGCGGCAAGAGGTGGCGCGGCCTGCCGCGCGATCCCGTGATTCGGGCGGCGCTGGTCGTCTTTCTGGTGGTGGCGATCGGCCTGGGCGGATTCTTTTCCTACTTCTACATCAAGTACGACCGCATCATTGAGCAGCGCTTCCGCACGCCGGTGTTCAGCAATTCAGCCAAAATCTATGCCCTGCCGCGAACCGTGCACGATGGCGACAAGGCGGACGCCCGGGAAATCGCCGCTCTCCTGCGCCGGGCCGGATATTCCGATAAAGACGCCCAGTCGCCGCTCGGCAGCTTTCATCTGGCGAAAGACGGGATCGAGATCACACCGGGGCCGGAAAGCTACCACAGCCCCGAAGAGGCGCACATCATCATCCAGGACGGCCAGGTCCAGCGGATCACCAGCAAGGGCAATGATCTTTCCGCCTACGAACTGGAACCGCAACTGGTGACCGCGTTGTTCGACTCCGAACAGCGCTCCAAGCGGCAGGTAGTGAAGTATGCCGACATCCCCAAAGTGATGCTGGACGCCGTGCTGGCCATTGAAGACCGGCGCTTCTTCGAGCACAGCGGCGTGAACTTTATCCGCATGTTCGAAGCGGTGTGGATCGATGTGACCCGGCAACGGCATGAGCAGGGCGGCTCGACCATCACCATGCAGTTGTCGCGCGGCTTTTTTCTGACGCCGGAAAAGACCGTTCGCCGCAAGCTGACCGAGATGCTGATCGCCGAAGAGCTGGAACAGAAGTTCAGCAAGCAGCAGATCTTCGAGTTCTACAGCAACTGGGTAAACCTGGGGCAGCGCGGATCGTTCGCCATCAGCGGGTTTGGCGAAGCCTCGCGCACCTATTTCAATAAGGATTTGAAGGACATCACGCTGCCCGAAGCGGCGTTGCTGGCCGGCATCATCCAGGGGCCGAGCCGGTTATCGCCCTACCGGCATCCCGAGCGCGCTCTGGAGCGCCGCAACCTGGTGCTCGATTCCATGGTCGAAACCCACGCCATTACCCGCGAGCAGGCCGAGAAGGCCAAGGCATCACCGCTAAAACTCGCCCCGCCTAACGTGGAGGCCAGCGACGCGCCCTATTTCGTCGACATGGTGCGCGATACGCTGATCAATAAATTCAACGAGCATGATCTGAACGACCAGTCCTACCGCATTTACACCACGCTCGATCCCGACCTGCAGAAGGCGGCGGCGCAGGCGGTCGAGATGGGCATCAAGCTCGTCGACGATCAGGTCACGAAAATGCGCACCAAGCACGTGAAGGTGGGCAAGAAAATAGAAACGCAGGTAGCCCCCGGCCCGCAAGCGCAGGTGGCGATGGTGGTGCTCGATCCGCACACGGGTGCGGTACTGGCTTTGGTAGGGGGACGGGATTACGGCTTCAGCCAGTTGAATCACGCGTTGTCGAAGCGGCCGACGGGTTCCATTTTCAAGCCGTTCGTCTATGCCGCGGCGATGAATACAGCGCTAGACGGCTCCTCCACGGTGATCACTCCCGCATCCACCGTGACCGACGCGCCCACCAGCTTCGCCTACGGCGACCAGATCTACGAGCCGCGCAACTATAAAGAGGAATACAAGGGCGACGTAACGCTGCGCTACGCGCTGGCCATGTCGCTGAACAACGCAACCGTCAAGGTCGCTGAAGAAGTGGGCTACGACAAAGTGGCCGACCTGGCGCGCTCGGCGGGAATCGTTTCGGTGAAGGCGACTCCGGCCATGGCGCTCGGCTCCTACGAAGCCGCTCCGCTCGACATGGCGGGAGCCTACACGTCATTCGCCAACAATGGCGTGCGGCTTTCCCCGATCCTGGTGAACTCAGTGCGCAACGACAAAGGCGACGTGGTGGCGAACTTCCAGACCGACCAGCGCCAGGTGCTCGACCCGCGCATCGCCTACATCATGACCAACATGATGGAAGGCGTGATCAACAACGGCCTGGGATACACGGCAGTTCGCTTGCACGGATTCACCCTCCCGGCGGCCGGGAAGACGGGTACCTCGCATGATGGCTGGTTCGCCGGCTATACCTCGAATTTATTGTGCATCGTCTGGGTCGGCTACGACGACTACAGCGAACTTCACCTCACTGGCGCGCAGACCGCCGGACCCATCTGGACCGAGTTCATGAAGAAGGCGTCCGCTCTGCCGCAGTATTCCGACATGAAGAATTTCTCGCAGCCCACCGGCGTAGTGGACGTGCAACTGGATAAAGCCACGAACCGCCTGGCCACACCAGCCTGTCCAGACGACTACACCGCAGCCTTTGTGGCAGGCACGGAGCCGCGCGAGACCTGCGATCAGCAGAACGGCTTGGCGGGAATGTTCCAACGCGTCTTTGGCGGAAGCCCCAAGGTGTTGCCGCCTCCAAACTCGGCCAACGGGCAAGACCCGCAAAATACCGACCCGCAAAAGAAAAAGGGTTTCTTCGGCAAAATCGCCGGAGTCTTCAAGGATGACAAAGCGTCCACGCCGCCGCCCAAGCCCCCCGACACCACCCAGGCCGCGCCGCACTAACCCCGAGGAGCATTCGAGCTTGGGATTACCGCTTTTCAGCCACTACCGAGGGGCACCCACCGCTTTGGTGATGCAGCACGATCAAAAGCCTGGCCCCCCTTCAGTCAGACCCCCATCATGGGACACACTGGTTGAATAGTCACCTTCTCGCCGCTCGCCGAGGTAACTACGATCTGTATGGTCTGGTCTGTATTCTGACACGGAGTCGTCACGGCGACGCCCTTCACAATGTTCCCGGATGTTTGGAAAGGCGGGATGAAGCCAGCCCCAGAAACCCACACAGTACATTGAGGATTCTTGAATCCCTGGCCAGAAACTATACCGTTTGCCGGATCCCCTCCAGTAAATTCAATCCACACCATTGGAGATGGTGGCGGGGGCGGCGGCGGGGCCGGCGGCGGATTTACCTGCGTGCTATTCCAGGCGGTGCCCCCCGGCGCCAGCCAGTAATACATGATCGAGGTATTGGGAACGCCGCGCGCGACGATGTCCGCCTCGCCGTCGGCGCGCACGAAAATCGAGGGCATCGATGAGATCGAAGAAGCCCCGGGCACAGCGACCTGTATGCTCGTCCAAGGGGTGCCCGGTTTGGCCCAGTAATACACGAGCGCGCTGCCGGCCGGGTCGCCAAACCTCGACGCGACGATGTCCGCCTCGCCGTCAGCGCGCACGAAAATCGACGGGTCGTTGATAATACTCCCGGCGCCGGCGACCTGGTAGGGCGTCCAGGGGGTGCCCGGTTGAGCCCAGTAGTACATGAGTGAGCGGTTCGGCCCCTGCGCGACGATGTCCACCTCAGCATTAGCGCGGACGAAAATCGACGCTGACGAGAATGTCGTTCCGGGTCCGGCAACCTGGTTGGGCGTCCAGACGGTGCCCGGTTTGGCCCAGTAATACATGAGCGAGCTGTTAGGACCCTGCGCGACAATGTCCGCCTCGCCGTCAGCGCGCACGAAAATCGACGGTGTATAGCCCGTTGTCCCAGGCCCGGCGACCTGGTTGGGGGTCCAGGCGGTGCCCGGTTTGGCCCAGTAATACATGAGCGAGTTGTTCGGACCCTGCGCGACAATGTCCGCCTCGCCGTCAGCGCGCACGAAAATTGACGGTGGCGAGAGTGTCGTCCCGGGTCCGGCGACCTGGTAGGCCGTCCAAGGAGTGCCCGGGCTGGCCCAGTAATACATGAGCGAGTTGTTCGGGCCCTTCGCGACGATGTCCACCTCGCCGTTAGCCCGCACGAAAATCGACGGATCAAGGACAATACTTCCGGGCCCCGCGACTTGGTTGGGAGTCCAAGGGGTGCCCGGGCTGGCCCAGTAGTACATGAGCGAACCGTCCGGGCCCACCGCGGCGATATCCGCCTCGCCGTTAGCACGTACGAAAATCGACGATGCCATACTCACCTCCATAGCCGAATTTCCTTTTCGGCTTCACAGGCGGCAACAAATATACGCTAATTTCGCCTGCTCGCGAAGTGTGAAGTGATTTTCATCTGGAGCATCCCAAACGGCCGGCGGCACACCCTTTGATTGTTTGCAAAAGAGCCTGCCCTGAACCCGCCGAAGGGTGGACGTGATAGGCCGGGCCGCGCCACCGCACTCTCGGTCGTCGCCGCTCCGTGGCCCGCTCATGCAGCCGGAAAAATCCACAGCCCTCGTGTGACATCTGACCTTGTGCCGCGCACCAAACTTGCGCGATCATAGTCGAAGCCGAGACGGTGCGCAGAGCGCTCATAACGTCGCCCTAAGTTCTTTGTTCTCAAGATTTTGACCTCTAAGCTCTTTGACATCAAGATTTTGCAGACACTTTTTGCAGAACCCGCGCCCAGCAAGACTTTCAGAGGGTAGGGGGAGGGGGGGTACCCCCGATTACGGCTTGTTTGCGGGCAAAACGTCCCGTTCCGGCAACGCCGCCCAAACTTTATTTTCGGGTAGGAATCCACAGCTCCTTTTTGGGACAACAAAAGCCGTGGATCCGGTGTCTAAGTCTGTAGATGGTGGTCAAACTCCACCGCATTGACGGGCGGCCTCCCGAAATCTTCGCCGCCCGGCCAAAACTGTGGCAGAATGGCCTCGTGGGAACTGGTCGTCTGGGGGTGTGTATGTCCTGCCGAAAGACGTGTCTGATCCTCCTTCTCGTTGTAATTTCCTCAACCGCAGCACTGGCGCAAGTTTCTCATCCCGAGCAGGTGCAGATTGCGCCGCCCCTGGTGCGCGCCGTCGATCCTCCGGCCCCGGACGCAACCGCGGCCGATCTGGAGAAACAAGGCGACCAGTTGCGCGTGGAAAAGCTGTATCTCGATGCCTCCGACTACTACCACGCCGCCCTGGGCAAGAAGCCGAATGACGCCAAATTGCTGAATAAGATTGGCATCACGGAACTGATGATGCAGCGCTACAAGGAAGCGCGGAAAGCGTTTGAGCGCGCCATCCACTACGACCGCGAATTTGCCGACGCCTACAACAATCTGGGAGTGGTGTTGTACGAGGGCAAGAGATACGAGCCGGCAATCAAGCAGTACCAGAAGGCGATTGCGAAGGACGGCAACTCGGCATCGTTCTACAGCAATCTGGGCGCCGCTTATTTCTCCAAGCGCGATTTTAATGCCGCGGTTACGGCGTACCAGCACGCGATGGAATTGGATCCCGAAGTGTTTGAGCGGACGTCGCGCGCCGGCGTGCAGGCGCAATTGCCCAGTCCCGAGGACCGCGCCCGCTACGATTACACGGTCGCGAAGCTCTACGCCAAGATGGGCTTCTCCGATCAGTCGCTCGAATATTTGAAGAAGGCGATGGAAGCGGGCTACAAGGATTTGAGCAACGTGTACAAAGACGTGGAGTTTACGGAACTGCGGAAGAATCCGCGGTTCACCGAACTGATGGCCGCCGCGAAGCCGCTCGTGATCACGGATTAAGGTAGGGTGAATTGTCTTTTCGCCGTTACAAGAATTACAAAGTTTTACAAAATTAGACGGAACTTCGCGGAGTTCTGGGGTTTAATCATTGCAAATACTCCTGAAAACAACAGGGTGAGTAAGGAGAAACGGTAGCCCATCGGATGCTGACCCGAGCACGCCCCAAGCAAGCATCCGGTGGGTTTTTTCTTTGCCGGCAATTGGCGTCAGCAACTGGCTAAAAACCAAATGCCCATTGCTGATTGCCTCTTCCCGGACGTCCCTCGCCGATGTAGGCTTCGATCACGTCCAACGTGCGATAGCAAATATGCCACCAATACTGATGGCAGATGTGCTATCATCTTTGTGTGTTGGAGAGTTTCGTGCCTGTTGCCGCAAAGAAGTACCAAAACACGACGGTCCGGTTGCCGCGGCAGGTGTACGAGCGTGCGAAAACCGTTGTGATCCGGTCGCAGGCCTCGAGCTTCAATGAATTTGTGGTTCAAGCTATCGAAGAGAAGGTACGACGCCTGACGGAAGCGGAGATTGACTCGGCTTTCGCGCAAATGGCGAACGATGCGGACTATCAGCGCACGTCGATTGCGCTAGCCAGCGAGTTCGCGAAGAGCGATTGGGAAGCACTTGAGTCTGGCTCCAAGCACGAGCAGCCTACGAATGACCGGCCAAAGACCCGCACTGCCAAAACCCGTCCGCGGTGATGTTTTCAGCGCCCGCCTCGATCCATCCGAGGGCAGCGAGCAGGCGGGGACGCGGCCAGTCGTGGTCATCAGCCGCGATTCTATCAATGCCAACAGTCCTGTCGTGGTGGTCGTACCGGTTACGGATGCGGCCAATGTCAAGCGTGTTTACCCCAGCCATGCCCAGCTTCCCAAGGGTTTGGGCGGGTTGAAGATGGATAGTGTGGCGAAGGCTGAGCAGATTCGGGCAATTCAAGTGACCCGTTTCGTCGGCTATTTTGGTCGACTCGACAAAGAAGCCTTAACTCGTATCGAAGATGCGATAAAGATAACGCTGGCGTTCAGATAGTTGCTCGCCAGCCCTCAGTAGGTGTCTCCTCGGGGGGGGCTAAAAGCGAACAATTTACGAACACCTGTCTTCCGGCTACAATATCCCAATGCCGTCCCTTCCTGCATCCCTGGCTTGGGCACATCCTCTGGTTGCGGAGTGGTTTGTGCAGCGGTTTGACACCCCTACTGAGCCGCAGGAGCAGGGCTGGCCGCACATTCTGGCGGGGCGAACGACCCTGATTTCGGCGCCTACTGGATCGGGCAAAACGCTGGCTGCGTTTCTTGCCTGCATCGATCGTCTGGTGCGCAAGGCGCTGGCGGGGGATCTTGCCGATCGCACAGAAGTTCTCTACGTTTCGCCGCTCAAAGCGTTGGGCAACGACATCCAGAAGAATTTGGAGATTCCTTTGGGGGAAATCCTGGCGATGGCAGGCGAGCGCGGGCTGCTTATGCCGGAGATTCGCACGGCGGTGCGCACCGGCGATACGCTGATGCATGAGCGGCGCGCCATGTTGAAGCGGCCGCCACATATTCTCGTTACCACGCCGGAGTCGCTCTACATTTTGCTTACTGCGGATAAGAGCCGCGCAATTCTACGCGATGTCGAAACCGTGATCGTCGATGAAATCCACGCGGTGGCCGATGACAAGCGTGGGGCGCATTTGACGCTGTCGCTGGAACGGCTGGAAGCGCTGGCTTACAAGCCGCCGGTGCGCATTGGGCTTTCCGCCACACAGAAGCCGATTGAAGCAGTTGCGCACTTTCTGACGGGGAACTCTGACTCCAAGTCGCGGCAGGATGCTGTCATCGTCAATATCGGGCACAAGCGAAAGCTCGATCTGGCAGTCGAAGTTCCTCCTATGCCTCTGGGCCCGGTGGCTTCGAACGAGATGTGGGACGAGGTCTACAACCGGCTGGTCGTGCTGGTGGAGCAGCACCGGTCGACGCTGGTGTTTGTGAACACGCGGCGCATGGCCGAGCGCGTGGCTCACAACCTGGGCGAGCGCATCGGGGAAGAAAATGTGGCGGCGCATCACGGAAGTTTGTCGCGCAAGCTGCGCTTGGCGGCGGAGAAGAAGTTGAAAGAAGGCCAGGTGCGGGTGCTGGTGGCGACCGCATCGCTTGAACTGGGAATTGATGTGGGCACGGTGGATCTAGTCGTGCAGATCAATTCGCCGCGAGCGATTGCGGTGACCTTGCAGCGTGTGGGGCGGTCGGGACACTGGCGCGGGGCGGTTCCCAAGGGACGGCTTTTTTGCACGACGCGCGACGATTTGCTGGAATGCGCGGCTTTAGTGCGGGCTATCCGGCAGGGCGATCTGGACCGGCTGATGATTCCGGATGCGCCGTTGGATGTGCTGGCGCAGCAGATTGTGGCGGCGTGTTCCGCGGAAGAGTGGAGCGAGGAGGAGATGTTTGCGCTGGTGCGGCGCGCGTATCCCTATCGCAATCTGGCGCGTGCGACTTTCGATTCGATTCTGGAAATGCTCTCCGAGGGTATTGCGGCGCGGCGCGGACGTTATGGCGCCTACATTCACCGGGATCGAGTGAACGGCAAGTTGCGGGCGCGGCGCGGAGCGCGGCTGGCGGCGATCACCAGCGGGGGAGCGATCCCGGACAACTCGCTTTACGCCGTGGTGGCCGAACCCGATGGCATTGTGGTGGGCACGGTGGATGAAGACTTTGCGGTGGAGAGCAACCGCGGCGACATCATGCTGTTGGGAAATACGTCGTGGATGATCCGCCGCATTGAAACCAACGCGGGGCGCGTGCTGGTGCAGGATGCGCATGGCGCGCCGCCGAGTGTGCCGTTCTGGCGAGGCGAAGCTCCAGCGCGGACCGAAGAGCTTTCGGAGCATGTGGGAACGCT
Source organism: uncultured Acidobacteriaceae bacterium (assembly GCA_963842095.1). Lineage (GTDB taxonomy): Bacteria > Acidobacteriota > Terriglobia > Terriglobales > Acidobacteriaceae > Sulfotelmatobacter. Next base: position 41,293 of record CAWJEY010000013.1, on the reverse strand, counting down.
GCGAGAAAAGATCAGCGAGGTGCTGCCGCGCACCTCGCCCGTCGGTTTCTCGGCAACGCAGCCGGAAGTGGCCGCTGCGGTTTCGTGGCTCAAAGACGAATGTGGCCTCGACGATTCCGGCGCGGAGCAGGCGATTGAGTACATCTTGCAAGGCCGGGCAGTGCTGGGTGCGGTGCCGACGCAGACGACCGTGATTGCAGAGCGCTTCTTCGACGAAGGTGGCGGGATGCAGTTGGTGATCCACTCGCCGTTTGGTGGACGCATCAACAAGGCCTGGGGATTGGCGCTACGCAAGCGTTTCTGCCGCGGTTTCAATTTTGAGTTGCAGGCTGCGGCTACCGATAATGGGCTCAACATTGCGCTGGCGGAGCAGCACAGTTTTCCGCTGGGGGACGTCTTCAACTTTCTGCAGGCGGCGACGGTGCAGCCGATTCTGGAACAGGCGGCTCTCGATTCTCCGATCTTTGCCACGCGCTGGCGCTGGGATGCGAACCGCGCGCTGGCGCTGCTCCGCTTTCAAAACGGAAAGAAGGTCCCGGCGCAGATTCAGCGGATGCGTTCCGACGATCTGCTGGCGTCGGTTTTTCCCGACGCGGCCGCGTGCTTCGAGAACATCCAGGGCGAACGCCAGATTCCGGACCATCCCTTGGTGGGCGAAGTGATGAAGGATGTGCTCACCGAGGCCATGGACATCGACGGGCTGAAGTTTGTGCTCAGCGGGTTGGCCGACGGGCGGATTCGATGCATTGCGGTCGACACTCCGGTTCCATCGCCGTTTTCGCACGAGATTCTGAATGCGAATCCGTATGCGTTTCTCGATGATGCTCCTCTGGAGGAGCGCCGGGCGCGCGCGGTGCAGATGCGGCGGATGCTGCCGGAATCGGTGCTGGAAGAAGTTGGTGGGCTTGATCCGGCGGCGATTGCCCAGGTCCGGGAAGAGGCTTGGCCGGATGTGCGCGATGCGGATGAGTTGCATGATGTGCTGCATACCCTGGTGGCGCTGCCGGAAGGTGGACCTGCTTTCGGTACCGGGCAGTGGAAGGTTTACTTTGAGCGGCTGGTTGGTGAGGGACGCGCCGCATCGGCCGTGTCGGCTGGGCGGATTTATTGGGTGGCGGCCGAGCGTGGCAGGACTTTTTCAGTCTTGTTTTCCGAGGCGCGGTTTGTTCAGGAGTTGGCTGATGTAGAAACGTCGGCTGTTTCTCGCGATGAGGCTTTGCTTACGCTGGTTACGGGGTGGATGTCGCATGTGGGGCCGATTTCCGCGACGCAGCTTGGGGAGACTTTAGGGATTGCTGCTTCTGAGATTTCGAATGCCCTGTTGCGGATGGAAGCTAGTGGGACTGTGCTGCGGGGAAACTTCAGTGGCGCCGCATCGCGGGCGGGGGCGCCCGCGCCACAGGAGACGGAATGGTGCGAGCGGCGGTTGCTGGCGCGCATCCACCGGCTTACTGTTGCGACACTGCGCAAGCAGATTGAGCCGGTCACGGCGGCGCAATTCATGCAATGGCTGCTGCGGTGGCAGCACGTGGCGGCGGGGACGCAGGTGGCGGGCGAGCGCGGCACACTCGAAGTGCTGCGGCAACTGCAGGGGTTTGAAATTCCGGCGAATGCGTGGGAGCGGCAGGTGCTGACGCGCCGCATCGTGGATTACGATCCGAAATGGCTTGACCAGCTTTGCCTGACTGGGGCGGTGGGTTGGGGAAGGTTGTCTCCGCATCCGGCGACGCTGGATTACTCGACTGCGAGCCGTGGAACTGAGACGCAGCCGGTTGCGGCGCCGCGGCAGCGGCGGGTGATTCCTACCAGCGTTGCGCCTATTACGTTCTTTGTTCGGGAAGATGCGGATTGGATGACGCCGCGGCATCCGGGTGCGGAGGTATCGGAAAATAATGGATTGAGCCACGGAGCGCAGAGGGTGCTGGATTTTCTGCGGCAGCGGGGTGCGTCGTTCTTCGCCGATATCGTGCGCGGCACGGAAAAGCTGAAAGCGGAAATCGAAACTGCGCTCTGGGAACTTGTCGCCGCTGGTCTGGTGACTGCCGACGGCTTCGATAATCTGCGTTCGCTGATCGATCCCAAACGCCGTGCGGGGCAGGGCAGTGGGCGCACGACGCGTCCGCGGCACAATGCTGGGCGCTGGGCTCTGCTTCATGCCGATGAAGTTGTCGAGAGACCTCGTGCCGTGGAAGCCGCTTGCTGGATGCTGCTGCGGCGTTACGGCATTGTCGTCCGGGACGTGCTGGCGCGGGAGGCGAACTTGCCGCCGTGGCGCGAGTTGCTGACGGGCTTCCGTCGGCTTGAGGATCGTGGCGAGATTCGCGGTGGCCGCTTCGTGGATGGATTCCTGGGCGAGCAGTTCGCCCTGCCGGTGGCGGTGGAATCGGTGCGGGCGATGCGCAAGCTTGATGCCGCTTCGGGAACAATCACGTTGTCGGCTGCCGATCCGCTGAACCTGGTGGGGATTCTGGTCCCGGGCGAGCGCGTGCCGGCGATTTCAGGCAACAGCGTTACGTTCCGCGATGGCGCGGCGGTTATTGCAGTACCTAGTACCGAGTACCGAGCCGAAACCGCTTGAGAGTTTCCAGAAATAAAGTTTGGGGCTCGGTTGCGGTCGTGTTGGACCGCGCGCTCTTGGGCTGAAAATACACCAAAAATGGGCGGTACCCCCCTCCCCCCCCGTTTTGCAAAATATCTGGAATCATCACTTTAGCGGGAAATTCCCCGCAAGATCGGGATTTCAAAGAACTTAGGTACTAAGATCTAGACAACAAAGGACTTGGAGCCCGACGATTTGGCTTGTGCCAAGCATCGCGGCCTCGACCATGATCGCGCAAGTGATGGGCTGTGCGCAAGGTTAGATGTCACACGATGGGGCTGTGGAAATTCCTTGGGTGACTGGGTCCGATGCGCCCGCCTTTCGAAAGGCCCCCCGCGAAAGGTGGGGCGGCCTCAGCTGTGGCGCAGCAAGGGTGGGCTGGCCCCCACTCCATAGAGGTCTAGAACGATCTCGTCGACGTCGTTAAGAATCGCCGACTGCTCCGCTATATCGAACGCGGGCAACGACTTCAGTTCCCTTACCGAGATTACGCGGTTCGTGGGCAGAAGTCCGGGATCCTCGCCAAAGTGCCGCCGGAGCGCGGCATCAACTAAGTCGGCAGAACCTCTAGCGATGGGGAATGAAAACGAGCGGCCACCGTGCGTAAGAACTAGCTGCCGCCCATTTACCCGAACATCGTCAACGCGGTGCACGAGCGTGTCGATGGCGACGAGGTCGCTCAGCACCTGCGCTTCCGCCGCCAGCGCTTTCCCGACTAGGTCTATGATCTTCTTTTTGGCAGCCACCTTGGCAGGGGAGTCAATCAGCGGCGGCCGTACGAAATCTTTGAGCCGACTTATAGCCACGAACATCCCGACTTTCTCATTGCCCAAGGAGAACATCGCTTCAAAGATACGACGAGTGATCCTGGAATTCAGGATGGCGAACAAGAAGAAAATTTCGTCCTTGCTCTCGGAGGAAATGATCTGGCAGTGGCTCATCGATGGCACCACGTCCGCATCGGAGTAGTGGAACTTGATCCGCCGCGACTTCTCCCACAGCAGCTTGTGCCGTCGGTATAGGGCCTCGTAGCCTTGCGAGTTCTTGGGCAGATGGATGTCGTCTTCGCCACATGGGTAGAACGTCGTCGGGCGGAAGTTAGTGAAGTTTACGAAGTCCTTAAAGTTGACGAGACCCCACTTCCCTTTGCCGGGCTGGTTGCTTTCCTTTTCCCGATCAAGGATGAACCCGACGTCGAAATAGAAGCGCGTGCCGAAGCGCTGCTCTGCGAGCCGGTGTTCCGAGTACGCCATCATATCCTCGGAATGTTGCTTGTACCGGGTGTACAGCTTTGCGAGCGCCGCATCCCATGTGATGAAGTTCCAGTTGTTGATATTCTCGCGCAGCTCGCTTTGAGCTACTGAGCGGGCGAGCGCACGTCGGTTCCGTCGCAGGTTCGCAATGACGTTTCGGACATCCTCGCCCGTCTCCATTGATCGCACGCATTCAACCATGTGGTCGGCAGGCGGTCGGCTCTTGGTGGCGACGAGGATGAGGCTGGACGTGTGCACCTCTTTGCTCTGACTTGTGCCCCTGCCTACAAAAAGCTTTCCCGCAAAGGTGATGAGGCTTTCGATTGTGTAGTCGTGCGACAGGTGATGCCGCACGACATCGTAGTCCGGCTCCGTGAGAACGGTCTGCGGGATGATATAGCAGAAGCGGCCGTTGTCTTTGAGCAGCGCGAAACCTAAGGCTAGGAAGAAGGCATAGAGATTCGGCTTCGGGGGGTACCTTTTCTGGCGGCTGGGTGCTGAGTGAAGGTTCCAGCCGTAGATGTTGCTGAGCTTGACAGAGCCCTCCTTCATCATATGGAACACCTTGACGCCCACCGATTTTGACGCTTCGTTGTAGCCTATGTACGGCGGGTTCCCTATGACGAAGTCGAATCGGCGACGCGGACACTGGCGCCCACTCCGCTCATCTAAGGAGTCGGTGAGACTCTGCTTCATTTCCGATAGGTCGCGTTCGTCTCGCATGAAGCCATGGTATTCCCACCCGAAGATTCCTTGGTTTCCATTGCCGACATCCTTGATGAACTCTGAAAGTGAGTCCTCGGTCACGTAGAGGCGCAACTTGTTATCGACAGGGTTGTTGTATTTCTCATTCAGAATCAGCGGGAGCATCTTCATCAGGATGCTCATCTCGGCTAGGTACAGCGGAAATTCTGCGATGTCCAAGCCGAACGCGTTGCCTAGTACGTCGGCCTCAATACGGCGTGCGTCCGCTTCGGTTTCCGCTCTCCCCGCCTCGACGATTTCCCGGATCGCCGAGTACAGAAAGGTTCCGGACCCGCAGCTAGGATCGATGATCGAAATATCCTTGTGTTTTCGCCGGTTGATCTCCTTGGCGTCGTAGCCGATCTCCTCCAGCATGAAGTTGACAACCTCGGGATCGGTGAAGTACTGACCAAGCTGCTCGTCGTATAGCTCCTTCAGGTAGTTCTCGTAGATCGCCCCGAAGATGTCATTCTGGACGTTGGCGAAGTAATAGCGCTTGATGAGAACGAAGATATCAAGAAAAGGTGCCGTGCTGATCAGGCTGTCTTCGCCGGAATGAACGAGTTCCTTGACTTCGGCGAGGATAATCGATTGTTCCTGATGGAATGGCTTATAGATGTTCTCAGATATCCTCTCGCTGATCCCCTCGAGGATCATGAGGACTTCGTTGTACGATCCCCGCTTAAGGTTCTTATGGACTGCGTCCGATTTCTTTTTGAAATCATGTTCGAAGGTAAGCGTCAGAGGAAACACACGATTGACGGATGTCCTACTTCTGCAACTTCTGCTGGGAACGCCTCTTCAAAACTGTCCGAGCATCCCATAAATCAATCGGGCGGCCTTGATCCCGCCATTCGCCCCGGCCCTTTGGTCTTCGGGATATGCTCGGATCGCAACTCTGTAGCTTGCTGCGTAAGGTCGACCGGAGACTTTCCCCGAAATACCCTAAAAGTTCTTTGCTCACGTGCGATTCTGTCGGCTCGCGCGAACTGGTCGTCCCACTGGCGCTCTGCTGGCACGAGAAGACATGGCGGTCGTGATGTGGACGTGCCTTAGCGAGATCAAACGCGCATAAAGGAGGGTTACATTGCATTAGTCCGCCGAAGCGATGAAAATCGTCAAGGGACGAGGGAATCGTTTCGAGATCCCGCGAGTTGTCGCATAGTACGGCCAACGGAAACTCTGCTGCGTTCTGGGCAGTTTCAGCGGCCCCGGTCGTCGCTCGGTGATATCGACGACAAACTCATCGTAGCCGCCGACATGCTCGCCAACCCTTTCGAGAGATAAAAAAATCTGACACTTCTGCCCAGCCCTCTCGAAAAGTAGAAGGGTACGTCCACGCTCGAATGGATTCCTTATTTGCAACTTGCGGCGGTACCAGCCTAGCCCCTCGTAAGGCGGTTCCTCGAGATCGACCGCGTCATAGGCATTGAAACAGTGCGGAACCTCTTCCAGGTACAGCAAAGGACCATGTTCCCCGAATACCTGTTCCATCACCAAGCCCCAATCCTATTCAGTCCGGCGCAGCCGGTGGCGGGGCTGGCTTCTGAATTCCATATCCCGCAGGGATATCAAGGGCGAAGCCCCGTGGCTGGTTAGTTTAGTGCGTGTTTCACCCCTGGGGCCTTATATTTCCACAGCGAATTCGGAGGCGGCAATGCGGACAATTCGTTGCTGGGCTGGTCGCCTGGCTGTCTTGGCCACGGAATCATCGAGGAAATCCATTAGAAAAGGGGGACGATCTCCAAACAGGATTTCGTAAGGGAAAGAACCGGGGGCAACGCTCCCGATCTCCGCGAAATCGTGAACTTTGGTGAAGACGCACGGTACGTGGTGGATTGAACGCTGCAGCAGGCCGTAGCAGCGATGATGTCCATCGCGCAGGAGCCACCTGCTGTTGCACTCGACGACGTGGACAAATGGCGTACCGAAGCCCACTGTGAAACCAATATGTTTTTCTTTTCTGGGGGATTGTCCCGGCCCCGGTGAGACATCAATATCAACGATCAAAGGGCTGCCGATGCGGAAGTTCCAGTTAAGCGAGGTGAGGGTAATGGCTTTATTGACCTTATCGAGGGTGCCCGAAACCCTCGCACCCAGGCCGGGTTGGGGAAGGCAGAAGGAGAACAGGCTATCGGGGTCGTTGGGAATTACCTGCTGGGCGCGCTGCAAAGCATTCTCCTCCACTACTCTTTGAAGACTCAGCACTTTATGCAGATCTACCATGCCGACCCTGTAGTCCCGCCCGTCAAGGTCCGCAATGACGTCCGGCCGCTGGCGAAATTTCGTAGCTTGCTTGTTCAGCTTGCCCGGAAGCTTGGAGAGCACCGGAGTCGGTTGCCGGTACGGGGCGCGGCGCATGAGCGCTGCCCTCGAGTCGTGCCACACCCGACGCGACTTGGCAGTGTCCTCATCGGGCGCTGGAGGGCGGCCAAGCAGGGCTGGAATCGCCTCCTCCTCGTTCATCCAAGCCAACAGCCATTTGGATTGCTGTTCCATGATCCACCTTGAAGAGTTCTAGGATAGCTGCACAACAAATTCCGTGGCGGTGACCCGGATGAAGTTGAGTTCCGCGGCTCGAGTCACTCCTTTAGCGACCGATTCATCCAGGAAGTCCGAAACCATTGGAGGCCGGTCTCCAAACAGCGTTTTGTAAGGAATCAGGCCGGGTCTTGTGGCCCCTGTCTCGGAAAAATCCTCCGTTCTCATAAAAACGCAGGGCACAGTGTGAATTGAGCGCCGGAGTAGGCCATAAGAGCGATGATATCCGTCACTCAAGAGCAGCCTTCCGTTGTGCTCGACTACCATGAGGAAGGGCCAGCCGAAGTGAACGGGGAACCCCAAGAATTTTTCCGTCTTTGCCGGCTGTACAGGACCCTCGCCACGTGAACATCGGCCATCACCGGCAGACCAATCCGAAGGTTGGGATTGGGGGAACTGAAGGTGACGGCATGGTTCAACTCGTCAATCGTGCCTGCGACCGTTACCTCCCTGCCTGGTGCGGGCAGACAAAAGGAGAACAGGCTATCGGGGTCGTCCGCAAGGACGTTCTGGGCGCGCTGCACCGCATCCTGGCCTGACACAAACCACTGAAAGCTCATTACAGTGCGCAGGTCAACCATGCCTAGGGTCCAGTTCATTCCATGAAATGCCGCGATCACATCAGGCCGCTCTTGAAATTCCGCAGCTTTCTTCTTCCATTTGCTGGGAAGCTTGGAAGGCAGCGGAGTCGATTGCCGGTAGGGTGCCCGCCGCATCAGCGCTGCCCTCGCCCTGCGCCATACTCGGCGCAAACCTATAACATCGTCACCGGGCCGAGGTTGCCGGCCGAGGAGGAACCGAGACGGCATCGCTTTCGTTCATCCAAGCTAGGAGCCACCTGGAGGAGTGTTCCATGATCCACCTTTGGTTCAGAGTACTTCCACAACTAACTCGGCTGCAATGACGCGCGCGAGTTTCAGGTTCGCCCTGCGAATTACCGTTATGGTTACGGAGTCATCCAAAAAATCTGCGACAAAAGGAGGTCGGTCTCCGTATAGCATTTCTTGAGGAACAAATGCAGGTCTTTCGGCGCCGGTTTCCGCCAGATTACGGGCTCTAATGAAAACGCAGGGTATTTTGTGAATCGAGCGCTTGAGTAGGGCATAAGAGCGATGATAACCGTCGCAGAGAAGCCATCTACCGTTATATTCGGCAACCTTGATGAACGGCGAACCGAAGTGGACGGGAAAACCCACGAATCTTTCCCCCTTGCCGCGCCCTCCGGGAACGCGAGACAGATCAATGTCGGTTATCGCAGGCGCGCCAATTCGCAGATTCGGATCGCGCGAGCTGAGGGTGATCCCCATGCGGTCCTGATCGATCCGGCCGGCGGCGTTCATTTGATTGCCCGGTTCCGGAAGGCAGAAGGAGAAGAGGGTGTCGGGATCCTTGGGGTCCACTGCCTCGGCCCTCTTCAACGCATCCAGGTCAGCGACATTCCATTGATAACTGAGCAAGTCACGCAAGTCGACGATGCCGAGCTTCCAGTCCAGAGCGTGCAATGCAGCGATCACGTCCGGGCGGCATTGGAAAGACGCAGCTCTGTGCTTGAGGCTACCGGGAAGTTTGGAAAGCGCCGGCGTGGATCGTCGATAGGGAGGACGCCGCATGAGCGCCGCCTTTGCCTCCTGCCATATTCGACGCTGCGTGGTGATGTCCTCTCTTGGCGCCCGTTCCCGACCGAGCAGAGCCAATGTCGCCTCGATCTCATTCATCCAAGCCAACAACCACCGAACTTGTTGTTCCATGAATTGCCTATATGAAAAATCCTGGTTGACTGTCAAGCTGAAAACCTCTGATAAAGATCAATTGGGCGGAGAAGCATAGAAAAAGAGGTAGACCTCGGCGTAAGTGATCGACATCGGAGGAAGATTGTTTGCAATGGGCGAAGCATGAAAAGTACTTAGACGCTGACTAAAGTTTAGGTTTGGCATCTTCTAATCGCATCGTAAGACACTACTAACAGAGTCCAGCCACTTTAGATAACTGATAGCACGTTATGTTAACTGAATTTCATTGACAAACAGCGGCTAGTGGCAAACAATGCCTGGCATCTTAAGATCCGCTGAGACGCGTAGGTCTGGGAATCTGGGGAATCACAAACATCATAATGAGAACAACCGACAGGTAAGTCAACCTAAATGCCTCTGGATTGACACACGCCAGCACGAATATTGTTTCGTGTGCGCGTTCTTCCCGTGGAAGTCGAGAGCCGACAACGTCAAGCAAGTTGTTGAGCGTCAGCGAGCGAGTCGTTGGCGTAACTCTTGAAAGGAGAGCCTTGTGTCCACTAAAGTGAAAGACAAGCAGAAAAAGACCAGAGATTCCGGGGTGACTCGAAGAACCATGATGAAGGTGAGCGCGGCAGCAGGGGCAGCCACGGCAGCCACCATCCTGACTTCGAGGAAAGCCCTGGGCCAGATCACATTTCCCACCCCGCCAGCCCAACCGCCGGTTTGCACATTCGCGGCCGGTGTTGCGGATCAGAGTCCGCCAACTCAGCCGTTCGTTAACCCGCTGCCCATCATGCCGATCGCGGTTCCGACGATCTTGAGTCCCGCCCCGACTCTGAACGCCGATACCGCAAACGGTGAGGCTGTCCGGGCGCCTCACCAGGATTGGAACCAATTCTTCCCCTTCGTACAATATGACTTTCAGCTACAAGCTGGATTACACAATTTTGACCCCGTCGGAGGAGGGCTTGTCTCGTCCGCCAATCCCACAGGCACGACGTATATCTGGGGTTACAACGGAATTTATCCGGGCCCGACGATTCTCAACGTGTATGGCGTGCCGATAGTCGTGCGCTTCCACAACAATCTGCCCGTCCCCAACACTGGGTTCGGTGACAACAACCACACGACCCACCTGCACAATGGGCATACCCCTTCCGAGAGCGATGGTTTTGCCGGCGATTTCTGGCCGCCGGGATTGTTCAAGGACCATCACTATCCGAACGTCTACGCGGGCTTCAATGAGTTCCCGCCGATAGGCGATCCGCTGGAAGCGCAGTACACCTACTGGTATCACGACCACCGGCACAGCTTCACCGCGACCAATAACTATCTCGGCTTGAACGGCCAATACCTCCTCTACAACCAGCTTGACAACGGGTTAGGGTTCCCCGGCTTCGGCAACTTGGGATTGCCGGGACCGTATGGTCTCTTTGACATCCCGCTGTTTCTGACCGACCACCTGTTCTGCGCCAACGGCCAGTTGTTTGGCACGACGCCCGACGGCGCAGAGAAGGGTGGCGTGGGCGACAAGTTCATCGTCAATGGCGTGATCCAGCCGTATTTCAACGTCTCTACGCGCAAGTATCGGTTCCGCATTACCAACACCGGTCCGACGCGCATCTTTCTGTTGAATTTGGTTGACAACAACGGCAACACCATACCGTTCCAAGTGGTGGCCACACACGGCAATCTGCTGCAAAACCCGGTTACCGTACCCAATGCCCAAGACACTGCTATTTCGGAGGAAGGGGGAATTGGCGGAGGACCTGGTCTGAACGTGTTCGTCTCAGAGCGTTATGACGTCATCTTCGACTTCACCAACGCTACGCCAGGCACCAGTTGGTACCTGACCAACAACGCGGCGATGTTCGTGAACAACTCGGCAGAGCCGGTAGCAAACGGCACCGTTCCCGCCGGCAACGTGGTCATGGCCTTCAATGTCACAGGCCCGTCGCCATACGGGGATCCGAGCGTGGTACCGGAAACGCTAATCCAATATCCGAACATCACAACTCCCCTGGCCAATCTGTTTGGAACCAGGATCTGGAACTTCAACTTCGACGTCGCCGGCAATCAGGGCAATTCACCCACCGGCGCCGGAGTTGGTGTGTATAACGCTCCCTTCCAGCCGCTGAACAGCCCAGCCTCCGGCATTGGAGCAGGCGACGCCGCCATCAACACCGCGGCCACCAAGGTGTTCAACGTCAACGGGTTGACCTTCGACCCTCTCCGTTCTGACGCCCAGATCCAACAGGGATCGTCAGAGACTTGGCTCATCCGTAACCGCTTCCCGGGCGCGGGTTGGGTGCATCCTATCCACATCCACCTTGAGGAAGGCCGTGTTCTGGATCGCAGGAACTACGTCCAGACCGCGGGCGGTACGGTCAACATCACCAACCACTTCGTTTCACCGTTGTGGTCAGGGCGACGGGACGTTTACCCAATCGCGGGGGGCGATGAGGTCCTCATCTTCCTGCAATTCCGGGATTGGTTTGGCGAGTACATGATCCACTGCCACAACCTGGATCACGAGGACGACACCATGATCGCGCGTTGGGACGTCGTGAGCGGACCCTCTTCCACAGCTACGTCTGCATTCAACGACCAGAACACGCCGAACACAAGCAACTTCACCCAGCCCAACACGGGCTTCAACGGCGCCATCACTCAGGTTAACTCTGCCGCACAGCCTGTAATTCAACCGGCGCTGCAGACACTAGCCACCAGCTTCAATCTCAATCCGCCTGATACAAGGCTCAACCCGCCGAATCTCAGGCGCTCCAGGAAAGGAGTTAAAGCATGAACCGACGAGACCTGCTTACCTGCCATCTGACCGAATCGAAATCGAAAGGTCAACCGGCAGTATCACCGGGAGCGCGGTTTTACACCAATGCCGTGTTCCAAACGCACGAGGGGAAGCCGGTGCGGATGTATGAAGACCTGATCAAAGGCAAAATCGCTGTCATCAACTTCTTTTTTGCAAGTTGTCACGCGTTTTGCCCACGAACCATGGCCTGCCTGGCGAAAGTACAGAACCTGATTGGCGACAAACTGGGCCGTGAAATCTTCATGTACTCCTTCACCCTGAAGCCGGAAGAAGATACACCGGAGATGCTGACGGCCTACAGGAAAGCAATTGGGGCCAAGCCCGGCTGGACGTTCCTGACCGGCAACGAGTACGACCTTACTACCATTCGTTTCAAGCTCCTCCGTATGGATGATCCTTACGTGGATTTCAGTGTGGACGTCCATGCTGCAGAGCTTCGCATCATCAACGACAACCTCAACAAGTGGACCTCCTGGTGGATGCCTGTGCGTCCGTCGATGATCCGGGAAGTAATCTCTTGGGTTGAGCCCACGCCGCCGATGGCGGAGCGGGTTCGCAGGAATGCCATGAAGCAACGGCAGCTCGACGACGAAATGGCGAAATTGGAGCCGGGACATATCGCCTACAAGCGCGCCCACGGTTACCCGATTTACACCACCAAGCAGGAAAACCCGGAGGGCCTGAAGAGGCTGAAGTCGCTGCTGACTACAGTCTCTGCCGCGCAGGCCCAGGCATAGCAGTAAGAGAAGTTGGGCTCGGCTGCGCCGGATCGATTGGCCATCGCCCCGGCAGCACCGAGCAGCAACAAATGCCGTAACTCTGAGATGAGAGCCGCTGGGAAGGCGGCTCTCATCTTGGATCTCAGGCGGTGTACAAGGGGCTGACAGAAGCAACACCCCCTTGTCTCCGGCCATTCGCGCTGAGGACAACGCATGGAGGCGTCTCTTGTCCTCAGCGGTTCTTACCACCATCTAACCGGTTTTTGCGCCTTTATCGAATTCTTATTGTTTATTGGAGGGGGTTTCCTATGAAGCGGTTTGCCTTCCCAGCTTCCTTGATTTTTTGTTGTCTAGCGATGTTTTCAATTACTCTTAAGGGCCAGGATCGCTATCAGGGTTGCCCATTCACCCTAAACGGCACATGGCGATCCTCGACCGCCGGTCAAACCAATCCAACCTTGACGCGTTTCTCCAATGGAGTCATGACAGAGCTTTCTCGCAACGCTTCGGGCCGGGGAGCCGAGTGGCACGCTACGGGAAAGTCGAAGTACGGGCTAGACGACACGAAGAAGCCTACAGCCATGACTTTGACCAAAATGGACAAAGGTGGCGGCCTTTCCGTGGGCACCACCACTCTGGAGATCAAGGCGTTTGACGACGGCATGTTTCTCACCGCGCCCGCAGGGGAAAAGGCAGGGCAACTTACGCGCTGGATCAGGATCGACCCTTACCGCTATTTTTTGGTTCTGGCCGCCGGCAAAGGGGACCCGATGACAGGCGGACCAGCTTTTGCCGAGCTGATTAAGACAGATGGTATCCACACGCAGACCGATACCCTGGGCACCTGGCCGGTGCATCGGCAATTCGATTCTTACCCCGTCATGGGCGTGATTTCCGAGGATCTCCTCAAGCACTTTGAAAATGAGCCTTTCAACGCTGACGAGTACATGTTTCGCCTGGAAGTCACAGCGGGGCCGTACCACCGCGCCCTTGAGGTGCTGAAGAGTTGGCGGAGAAGAGTGGCCGAGGGGAACCTGCTGTACGAGGTCGTTTACGAAGACAACGAAGTGTTCCTCAATCAGCTTGTGAGCAGCCTCAATGCGGCTGACGAGCTTGCCTGGAACGAGGGCACGCCTTGTGGCGACACCATCAAGCTCTATAGAATCACGTGGCTTTTGAACGACCAGGTGGTGGCCCAGCACAATATGAGCCAGGTTCCCTACTATTTCTTCAAAAAGCTTCGGGAACTGAACAGTTCGCTGCACCTGAGCGACAGCGAGTTCCGGGCGGCGATGGCGGGTGACCAATCGGGCCCTGTCGCCCTCAATCTGCCTTCAGCGAGGTGAAATTCGTATGCCGATGTTTGATTACGTGTGCAAGAAGTGCAAGCACCGTTTTGAGCAGTTCGTGCAGGGCCGGCAGCGGCCGAAATGTCCCAACTGCGCCAGCAGCAGTCTGGAGCAGCAGCCCGCATTGTTTGCCCACGGCCGGGTGGAGGGGGTGCATGCGCTGAATAGCCCTGCCGCCATAAACCACCTGCGATCTCTGATCGGGAACATACCGACAATCCCCAAGCATGTGACCAAAACCAGCAATCCCGGACGGCGTTCCCGGCGCTCCACGATGACGGTGCCTTAATTTAGGAACCTGGGTTTCTCCGGGCGTCAGGAAACAGCGAAGATTCCACGCGTCCATAAACGAGCTACAGATTAGGAGTTCAGAATTATGGACAGACGAATCAAGGCAGCAATCGAAATTATGCACAGCAACGCTCACTGCCGATTGGAACTACCTGAGCTGGCGCAACAAGTGAATCTCTCGCCTTCGCGTTTCAGCCACTTGTTTAAGACTGAGACGTCACTATCGCCAAAGCAATACTCATACCAATGGAGAGTACAGAAAGCCAAAGAACTGCTCGACCGGACATTTCTAAAAGTGAATGAAATTTCGGCTCTCCTTGGATACAAGCACACCGGCGATCTGAGCCGCGCCTTTACGAAGTTCTATGGATATCCTCCTTCCCTATCACGGAGCGGAGTCGTGATCGATGCGTCAGCCCATTGTACGAGGAAAGCACAGACCAAATGGAAAGTGCCGGAAGGCAGACAGATGAGTTGATACACCAAGCGACCAAACCCACTCTGGAGGTCCCATGACTTACCTGCGCAAACTTTCGCCGATTGTCGCAATTCTCCTTGTAAGCGCTTGCTCCGCCCAATCGGTGAAGGCGACCCCGCCTTCCAGCGATCTCTGCGCGCTGCTTCCTGCATCGCAGGTGAGCGCGGTTTTAGGAACGGCGTACGATTCTCCGCAAGAGAGCGTTGCTCCCCGTTTTTCGGCCGGTACGGTGACGGGGACGGATTGCAACTACCAACCCAAGGACGCAGAAGCCGCCAAGCTCTTATTCCGGGGGTACGTCGATCCTACCGCCCAGGACACCTCATGGCTTTTCCTGAGGCTGAGCAAGTTTTACAAAACTACAACGCCGGTCCCAGGTCTCGGAGATGAGGCTTATTTTGACGATGCCCATGGCCTGCACGTGCGCAAAGGCAAAGCCCGTCTCTTCTTCAATCTTGTGCCCGTCGACACCAGCGCCGAAAAAGAGAAGCAGATGAAAGCCCTGGCTGCCGGAGTGCTTGCGCAACTCTGACATTTTCCGGAGAAGGATGCGAGTATGCCTATTTTTGAATATGTTTGCCGCGACTGCCACCATCGTTTTGAAGCTTTCGTGCAGGGCTCGCAAAAGCCCGACTGCCCTAAATGCGAAAGCCGGAAACTGGAAAAGCAGCCTTCCAGTTTTCGCGTCGGCGGATACAAAGGCTACACCGTCACATCTGAGGGCTTCGGTCGCGCTTCGGGGTCCCCGCGCTGCAGGACAACTGTAGCCCGCAAGGGCAGCTAGACCAAATACGAAAATGGAGCCATCCGGTTTGACGAAAGCATCCGGCGGCCTTCATGGGCGCGTGCGCTGGGATGGATGGTGCGCGATCAGGCCACTCAGTTCTTGCTGCAGGAATGTCTCTTTGATCCCCCAATCACTGCCAGGGAAGCATAGCGTATCTGGCAGAAAATATCGCAAACGTGTCGAAGCATTGCTGGAGAGGAAGATCCTGGCTCCGGCTCGATTGCGTCTTCCCCCTGCCGAACGCGAGCACGCGGAAAAGTTCCTGGCTTATTGGCGGAGTCTCGGACCGCCAGTTTCGACCGATGTGGTAAAAATCGATTTGTCTAAAACCGTAATTGGCCAGTTTTGTGTGGTCAGCGAGGTGGCGGATTCCTACAGCGCCCGAGAGGCGGTGTGCGTTTCTGCCGGTACCGGCTCATTGGTGCGCCGCTCCTCGGCGTTGGGTGCCCTGCCGGCTTCCGGGTTGCTGGCTAGAAAATCGGATATGCGGCTTATATTGTCGAGGAACTTATGCTCAGCAATTGGCGAAGCAAGGTGGCTGGGAGTACGGCGGCTCCATCGCTGGACACCTGATTGGCGTTTTCCCACACGAGAGAATCCCCGACGACAAGATCACTCTGTATGTCCACCCCAAGAATCACAACCGGATGCGAACGCCGGGCGTTTCAGGCCGACAGCGCATTGGATACTGGAGATTCATTTCGTGGATCGAGCGCAGTAGATAGGCGGATTCTATGAAGAGCTGCTGACAATTGGCTAAGACTTTCGGGTTCTGTGGTTTGCGCAATGTTGCCGAATCTTCCTGCCGTGCGTGGTGTCGATCTTGATCCGCAGACCCGTTGCGAACACTATCACGGACCGACAGACATCATATCGCGATCAAGATGCGTCGCTTCGGCAGTGTTGTCGACTCCCAACCCGGCCCACAAGCCGTACGAAACATCATTCATTCGGAAGCTGTGACCAATAGCCGGGAAGGTGAACAGCGCCAGCGCTCCCAGCGCCAGAATTGCGGTCGGGTTTTTCATATCGACTACTTAATGAATGGGCATTATACACATTCAACGGTGTGCAATCCGGTCACTTGAGTCTATGAATGCCGGCAGACCCACACAGCGGGAGTAAGGTCTGGAAGGCACCGGATCGGAAGATCGGCAAGCCCGGGGAGAATCGTCGAAAAGTAATCGCGCACCGGGACTTGCAGCCGACGGCAGCTTTCCACGACCGAGAGAATCGCCGCAACCTTCGGTCCCGCTTGTGGGCTGCCGATATGCAACCAATTCTTTCGACCAAGAGCTACTGGACGCATGGAGTTCTCCGCCAGATTGGTACTGAGCTCCAATTCGGGATACTCCAGGAAGCGGGTGAGCTTCTTCCACAGTGCGAGCGCGTACTGGCAGGCCCTGCTCAGCGCACCGGAGGGCAGGGCAGCGGGCTGCGCTGCCTCGATCTTGCTGCGGATATCATCGAGAAGGGGTCTCGCTGTTTCCTGACGCCGGATATGGCGCGCCGCAGTAGTCAGCGTTTTGCGGCGAGCTTCTGCATCGATGGCAAACAGTTCGTCCATCTGAGCCACAATCGGGGTTGCAACCGGATCTCGGGGATTTAGCTGCACTGCCTCGAAAAACTGTCTTCTGGCATGAGCCCAACAGGCAGCATGTACCATTCTCGGCCCACCGATTTGGTCATACGCTGCATAGCCGTCGGTTTGGAGAATGCCTTCGAACTGTCCCAGGAACCGCTTCGGCCCATCGCGTCCACGGCCTAGACGGAAGTCGAACACCACAGTTCCTCCGGGGCGACTGTATTGCCAGAGGTACGCTTGGTGGTTCTTACCTCGGCCCTCGCGTGTCTGCACATCGACTGGGGTCTCATCCGCTTGAATGTAAGTTCCGGTGATCAACTCTCGCCTCATCGCCGCGACCATGGGAACTAGCAACTCGCCGACTTTGAGGATCCAGCCGTCCAGCGTCGCGCGGCTGATGTCCAAGCGGAGGTCCCTTTCCAGAATCATGCTCTGCCGATGCAGAGGTGTGTGGTTGCAATATTTGCTGATGACCGTGTCTATGACGATCCGGTCACTGGCCAGACACTTCTCGATGATCCTTGGCGGTAGTGGTGCCGCGACCACTCCAAGTTCCTCACACGACCGGCAAGCCGGTTTCTCTCGTTTCGTGACCAGTACGAAGTACTTCGCCGGTTCCACGTCCAGTTGGGAACTCTCCTCGTAGCCGATCACCACTGTTTTTCTTCCGCAGTGTTTGCATACGCGCTGATCTGGCGTGCAGGGCAGAATCCGCTCCACGCGAGGAAGATTCGCCGGCAACTCCTGGCGACCCGGATGCTTGACGGATTTCTTGGCCGAGCGATGCACTGGCGTGGGCTCGATCTCCGACTGCTCGATCATTTCACTGACGACAGGCTTAAGCTCGAACAATTGCATTTGTGCCTGCGAAAGTTTTTCTCCAGCCGTTCCATACTTCTCGATCCGCATCAGCCGGAGTCGTTCTTCCAGCACGCGAATCCTCAATTCTGCGTACTGTAGCTTGCTCTTCAGTTGTGCGATGAGTTCCAGATCGGCTGGCGCGGAAGGAATGGGAGGCGCACTCACAATGGGTTATTGATTTACCAGAATCGCTCGAATCGTTCAAGCAACTCAGGCGGCAGCATGTCCCTCTGGCGGGACCTTCCGATACCATCGCTTGTGCTTAGTTTTGGTCAGATCGATCCCACCCAACAACAGCGAAAGCTCTTCATGACTCAGGACGACCTTGCCCTGCGCATCACCAGATTGCGGCCAGGTGAAACGCCCTTTTCCCAACCTCTTGGCACAGACCCAGAGTCCGCTTCCGTCCCAGACGAGAACCTTCAACCGATTGCGTTGGCCGTTGCAGAACAAGAACAGGTGCCCGCTCAGAGGCTCACACGACAAACGATCCCGAACCAGACCGTACAGCCCCTCGAACCCCTTGCGCATGTCGGTGACTCCGGCGGCCAGATAGATCCGTGTGGCTGGACCCAGTCCAAACACAGCTTACGCCCGCTCCAGGATGCCCACCAGGCGTTCGAACGTACTCGTATCAAAATCAGGATGCACCTCGATCCGGCGCCCGCCGGGCAGCACCACGGCCAGCCCACAACTCGGTTCCTGCTGCTTCGGCGATTTCTTGGCCGCCAACTCAACCGGCACCAAACGACTGGCCGAAGAAGCTGCTGGGGTCTTTCTCTTCCAGCGTTGCTCCTTCAGGTGCCGATTCAGCGTACCGAAGCTCAACCGCCGACTGCGGCAAAACTCGCTCCGCCGCATACCGCTGCTCACAAACTTGGCCACTAACTCCTGAACTTCAGCGCGTGTACGTCGTTTGTGCGATGAAACCTTCTGTTCTACGCTCATCCGGAAACTTCAACACAGACCTTGTCCCTGGAACACGTGTGTTGCTCAGACGCTTACGTTCGAAGGAGGGGAAGCCGTTGTCAACAAGGGTTTTATAGAGGATAAACTGAATGAGGTATGAGTAGGCAATTTCCGTTGCCTTTTTGTTGCGTTTCTTCTCGTCTTCCTCTGTGGTCCCGCCCAAGCTCTTGAAGTAGCCAGCGTTGAGCAGCTTGTCCTTGAGTTTTCTTATGATCTCGGTGACATCCTCGAAAAAGCGGTAACGATACTTGTCAACGCTCTTTGCTTCATCGTGAAACGCAAACTTGCGCTGGCCGACCTCCTCGAAGAAGGCCAGGTAGTAGTTCGCTGGCTTGACGTACTCCTCCCAAAACGTCCGAAATCGTTCCGGGTTGGCGAACATCTGCTGGAGGGTGAACCTGAAGTAAAGCTCGTTTGCAATCTCTCCGTAGTAGAAGCGCCACTCGTATCCGTCCGTTAGGATTCCGTACTTTTTGTCGAAGGCTGTCCGATAGGTGAGTATCTGCCACTCGCCCTTATGGGCCTTCTCGAACCTCTCGACCTCAACCGGAATGACCACGTCTGAGTCCATGAAGATCACGGCGTCGGCTTGGCCATTCTTGTGGCGCTCCTCAAGGTGGAACTCCGCCCTTCGCCGATGGCCCGGCGTGGACTTCAGCCCGTGCGAGAGAGCGAAAAAGTCCTCGCTCTTCAGCATCTCCCACACGAAGCGTTGCACGCCGGTCCCGACCTCGCTGCGCTTGTACTCTTCGCGCTCCGCCTGCCAGAGCGTTTTGAGTTCAGGCAACCGCATACTGTGCTCTCCCGCTCCTTTATTGGCGCTTAGCGGGCGCCCTCCCGCAGCCGGGTGGCCCGCTCTTGCGCGCGCTTGCAAGGCTGGGTTCCGGAAGGCCGAATCTTAGCATGAAGGACCCATTCTTTCGCCTGCCGGGGCCAGCCTGGTTCCGATTCTCGCCATCGGTCCCGGGGTTGAAGCGCCGGGCTACTATCAGAACGTCCCTTCGACTGCGCTCAGGGCAGGCTCTCTGGACGTTATCCACTGCCGTCGCGAAGGGTTCCGGCTGGCGGGACGCTGGTAGGGATGCTTCGACTGTGTGGGATTGTCCTTCGGACAATCCCACTTCGCTCAGCATGACAACTTTTCGTCATGACGCACTTGAGGAGCGGGTCGTGGTGGAAATCCCTTGCGAGGCCGCTGGTTGTGCCGGCAGACCGGGGGTCCTTCGACTCCGCAAGCCATCGGCTTCGCCAATGGCTTGCTTCGCTCAGGATGACACGGTAAATGAATCTTCAACCGGATCGGCGATGCTTTTCAGCTCGGGATAAGATTTTTAGATTGAGCCAGTACGCAAAAAATCAGGGACCCGATGAGGGGGCCCCTCGAGTCCCTGATTGCGCAAGCTCGACAAGAACTATTCCAAAAGCGCTTCCCCCATCGCTTTGTGCCGAGTGCGGGCGCACCCTCTCTGTTGCATGTGGTCTGCCAGTCGGCGCAGGTTTTATCTATATCCGCCCAACTCACTCTCGGCAAAGCATTTATGGCGTGATGCGCAAGGGATCGCATGGGGAAATCGCTGCGGCGACCCGGTTCATTTGCTATCTGATCGGATAGCGTCGACTATCCGTTCGGATATTAGAACAAGTTCAGTTCGGGAATGAATTTAGGGTCAAAATGTGATAAGAAGGGCGCGGGGTGGGTTGTATCTCAGTTTGACAAGGAAGCGAGCCGAACGCGCCCTTCGGTCGCCTGCGCTCTCTCAGGGCAGGCTCCGTGGATTCGCGCGGCTCGCCTAGATCCTTCGCTGCGCAAAGAACGCTTGCTCAGGATGACAATCAAATTGGGACACCACCGCGGGGTGAGACAGCTTGCGTCCCAGACTTCTGGTACTTTCCGGGCCCTTGAAAGACTCGACCATTCCTCTCGCCGAGGGTGAAGTCACCATCGGGCGGGAAGCGTCGAATGGGATTGCGGTGGTCGACCCGTCGGTCTCGCGAAAACATTGTGTGCTGAGCGCGCAGGATGGAAGATTCCGGGTGCGCGACCTGGACAGCCGCAATGGCACCCAGGTGAACGGCGCCACGGTCGAGGAGCAGTGGCTGCAGCACGGCGACGAGATTGCCACCGGCGACTCTTCTTTCTTGTTTCTGGTGGAAGAGGCGGACCTGACGCCGGCGGCGGGCCGGGTGGAATTCGAGGATGCGAAGACCACGGCGGAAACCACCGTCATCCATCCGCGGGACGTAGTCTATCTGCAGCCGGATCGGCTGTTGCGCGAGCTGCCTGCGACTTCACGCGTGGCCCGCAACCTGAACGCTCTGCTCAAAATTAGCCGGATCGTGCATGCGATTCGCGACCTCAACGATCTGCAGGGGCAATTGCTGGACCTGATTTTTGAAGTTGTTCCGGCGGGCCGGGGCGCCATCCTGTTGGCGGATCGCGAGGGCCAGCAATTCAATTCCATGTTTGCCCGCATGCGGCAGGCCGGACAGGCTCCGTTGGTCAAGGTGAGCCGCACGGTCGCGCGCCAGGTTCTGGAACAGGGGATTGCGATTCTGGGCAGCGATGTGCCCGGCAGCGAGGAGTTGCGCGAGGTGGAGAGCCTGGCGGCGTCACAGGTGCGCTCGCTGCTGTGCGTACCCTTAACTGTTTTTCAGCGGGTGATTGGGTGCATTTATCTCGACAGCGACAGCCTCAGCAACCGTCTTCATGAAGAGCACCTGCAACTGGTGACGGCGATCGCAGGCATCTCGGCCGTGGCTCTGGAAAATGCCCGCCGCCTGGAATGGCTGGAGCAGGAGAACGAGCGGCTGACGGGGGAGATCAGCCAGGAGCGGAGCCTGGTGGGGGAGGGCGCGCGCATGAAAGAGGTCTACCAGCTCCTGAAGCGCGTGGCGCCGACGGATTCCACTGTGCTGATCGAGGGCGAAAGCGGAACCGGCAAGGAACTGGCGGCGCGGGCGTTGCATCGCAACAGTCCGCGAACCAACAAGCCGTTTGTGGCCATTAATTGTTCTGCAATTCCCGAGACGCTGTTGGAAAGCGATCTGTTCGGCCACGAGCGTGGCGCGTTCACCGGAGCCGTGGTGCAGAAGAAAGGCCGGCTCGAAGTGGCCGACGGAGGCGTGGTTTTTCTCGACGAGATCGGCGAGTTGGCTCCCGCGTTGCAGGTCAAACTGCTGCGCGTGCTGCAGGAGCGCGAGTTCGAACGGGTGGGCGGGACCCATCCCATCAAGGTGGATATCCGGCTGATTGCCGCGACCAACTGCAACCTGGAGCAGGCGGTGCGTGAAGGGAAGTTTCGCCAGGACTTGTATTACCGCCTGGCGGTGTTGAAGATCACGATGCCTACGCTGCGCGACCGGCGCGACGATATTCCGATGCTGGTGCGGCATTTTGTGCAGAAACATGCGAAACGCTGCAAAGTGAAGCCGCGGCCGATCTCCCGCGAGGCCCTGAGTTGCCTGCAGAACTATGACTGGCCGGGCAACGTGCGCGAACTGGAAAATGCGATTGAGCGCGCGCTGGTGCTCGGGTCGTCGGACATGATTTTGCCTGAGGACTTGCCGGAATCGCTGCTGGAGCGCACTCCGCCGCCGGAGATGACCGAGGCGAAGTATCATGCGGCGATTAAGGAGCTCAAGAAGCACCTGATTCTGGATGCGGTGGAGCAGACGCAGGGCAGCTATGCGGATGCGGCCCGCATTCTGGGCGTGCATCCCAATTATCTGCACCGCCTGATCCGCAACCTGGAGTTGAAAGACATTCTGAAGGACGCGCTGCGGGAAATTCCGGCGCGCGGGTTGACGGGGTTATCGGGCGGGAACGCGTGAGGGAAGCAGCGCGCGAAAGCGAGCAAGAGAAAGAGAGAAATTGATCTTCATGGATGACGAGAAGCGTGTCAGCGGCTTGTTGGAGATGGCTAACCAGCACATGAAGCGATTTCGTGAACTGGAGGAGATTGAGTGGAGGATCAACTTCTCGATGTGGGCTTTGTTGGGAGGTCTCGCTTTTTTGTGGGTGTCCGGGAAAATGACAGCGCCAGGATGGTTTACACTCCTGAAAAACCCTTGTGTTTTCCTTCTCGCGCCGATTCCGGCGATGCTGGTCCACGGCGGAGCATTGTTCATGCTGAACAAACAGCAACAGGCTCAGGCGAAACTACGTAACCATTATAGAGATCAAGCTGAGGAGCTTCTTAGTAAGCCGATCGACAAAGACAAGTTTCAAAACGTAGGTGGCGTCAGATGGCGGGATTGGGGCTGGATCGGCTGGGCTCTACTAGTGACGTTTCTGCTATTTGAATCGGTTTTATTTCTAATGCAGACCACAACGCCCGTCACAAGGCCATAGGACTCACCAGCTATAAATGCCAGTCAAGGCAGCCGCAAGCGCATCAGGCTCGCAGGATCAAGATACGCTCCCTGCCAGCGCACCGCGACGTGGAGATGCGGGCCTGTGGCCCGGCCGGTACCACCGCTCAGTCCCACGATCTGCCCGCGCTTCACCTGATCCCCTTCCTTAACTTTGAATTCGGAAAGATGGAAATACAGCGTGAGAAGGCCCTGGCCGTGGTCAATCACGACACAATTGCCTTCAAAGTACATGAATCGCGCCAGCAAGACCGTGCCATGGTTCATGGCCGCGACTGGGGTTCCGGTGGGGACGCGGAAGTCGAGACCCCAATGCGGACGCTGCGCCTCGCCGTTGAAAATCCGTTGCGACCCGTAGACGTCAGAAATCGCGGCATCAGCGGGGGCGGTGAAGCTGCCCTCCCACTCGCGGGTTGGGGTTACGCGACTCAGGTAGTCCTGCTTGATCTTCACGCCTTCTTCGATTTGTTTCTGCTGTTCGGGGCTGGGCTCGGTGAATTTCTTTTCCACAGTGAGTTCCACTTTGACTTGAGGATACTGGGCGCGGGCGACGGCGAAGGTGCGCGTAAAGGTCAGGGTAGTTTTGCTTGTCGCGCGTTCGGCGGTTAGTTCGAGTGCGTATTTGCCCGGGGTCGTCTCGAAGGTCACGCCTGCCAGCGCGAACCAAGTTCTTGTGGAGGCGTCGTAGCTAAACGTGAGCTGATGGCCGAGCCATGTGCCGGAGAGGGATGCGAGTTTGGTGGGGGGCTTGACCTGAAACAATACGGGGGCGCCATTCACCAGCCGCGCGGGCTGCGCGTGGATGGTCCAGGCGGCGGCCGAGGCGCGAGGGGTTGCGCCGAAGCATGACCAGACTATAAGAAGGAGCGCGAAAGGAAGTGTAGTGGGCCGCTGGATCACCCTCCCAGCCTAGCATTCCTGCGCGCGGGGCCAAGCTATAATCCGCGCATGCGTACCGGAGTGTTTACCGCGCTGGCGGTCGGCATGCTCTGTGCCTCGATGACGGCGCAATCGTCTCCGCCGGCAGCCCTGCGTGCCGATCGCGTTGTGGTGCTGAAGAAGGAGCGGACGCTAGAACTCCTAAGCCAAGGGAAGGTGATCAAGACTTATAAAGTCGCGCTCGGCGGCGATCCCATTGGACCAAAGACCAGGCAGGGAGATCACAAGACGCCCGAAGGCCTGTATGTTCTGGATTTCCGCAACGCTCACAGCCAGTTCTATAAGTCGATCCACATCTCGTATCCGAGCGAACATGACCGTGCCCTCGCCCGTCAGAAGAGTGTTTCACCCGGAGGCGATGTCTTTGTCCACGGACTGCCAAACGGCTATGGCGCCATCGGCGTCGCGCACCGGCTTAAGGACTGGACAGATGGCTGCATCGCGGTAACGAATGAGGAAATCGACGAGATATGGAAGGCCGTGCCCGATGGAACCCAAATTGAGACAAAACCGTGAGAATTCGCCACCGCATAGCCCGGCGAAGAAATTTCTCACAGCCCCAATCTGGATCGCGCACTCCGGATTGCGGTTTCTAATTTCGGGAATCGTTTCACCTCGGTTGCGAGGCGATACCGGGCGACCTCGCGCCAGTGCCGCAGGGGAGACGTGGTTAGTGTGGCGTGCAGAGTCTGGCGCGTGCTGTTGGCAAACCACTCTTTGTAGCCCTCTGCTCCCAACCCCAAGTCCACCCGCTTCAATGTGCTTATGTCGCACGCTTCGATCAGAATCCTCGCAAGCAGACAGTAGCCGGGAGAATTCTCTTCGCAGCGAGTGTCGAAGGTTGTCTGATACAAGGACCAACTTTCGTGGAACCGAAAAGCATAGCTCCAAGCAACCGGACGGCCGCTGATCATCAACAAGCTCATAGTCATCACCCCGGCGCCGGAGAACCGTCTGGCCAGTTCCTGCAGCAGGAACTGGCGCTCGGGAGTGGAGAGGAAGCTGACGCGCTGTTTCGCCTGGAAGCGCGCCAGATGGGCGTCGACGAACCCCGGCAAGGCAGCCTGGATCTGCGGCCACGACCGAAGATAAGCGTACGTGACCGGCCCCTCGCGCTCCAGCGCTTTCAGGCAGCGGCGGAGTTGTCGCTTGGCCGCCACGGTGGTTTTCAGTTCCTGGCGTTGTGCAGCGGAACCCAGCTCTACCTGGGGGCATGAGAATGCCGGTCGAATGTACAAGTGAAAGCCATGTTTCTTCGCCGCAACCCGAAGCGCAGCAGGGGTGGCCGAGTCTGCCGGCAAACTGGCAAGCACTAGACTGCCCACCCCCAACCGGCGAAGCTCGGCGAAAACCGCCTCAACAAATTCTGTTCGCCGCTCGGGGTGACTCAGAAACTCACAGTAGTCCCCAGTCGTAGCGGCTAGAAAGCTCACATTTTGTTCGTTGGGGTCCGTGCCGAGGCAGGCCACTCCCACCAAATCATCACCGTCGTAGCCAAGAAACAGCAAAGGCTTCAGAGAGGCGTGATACGCAGACTGCACGGCGAGAGCCCACTCGCAGGCGTAGAAAACCTGGGGCCGCTCCATCTGCAAGACCAAATTATTCCAGTGCCCCAACAGAGAAGACTCTTCCGGAACTTTCCTCAACACGACTATGCGCAAACTTGCTTGCCTCCGTGGGCTGGCAGTGGAGAAGATATAGTAGACGATATGGTAGTCGAATTGTTCGAAACTCGGTTAGCGCCGTCCAGAGCCAGCTACTCGGGAACTTAAATCAGTCAGCGTCCCAGGCGGTCCGCGAGGGGAATGAGCAAGGCGGGAGTTCGCTCTTCTTTACTCGGAGATAAGGGTACGAAGGTAGGATAGTGCTCCGTGAGTCCCTTCTCCGCACTGAACTTTCTCCAAAGTTCAACGGATAAGCATTCGTATTCTTCATCGGACATATGGTCAGCAGCGGAGTCGTTGTCTGCGATCTTGCGGAGTGCTTCATAGCTCATTCTTGAATAGTCGGCCATGGCTGTTCTCCTCTGTCGCCATTCTTCAGTGCGCACCCGGTGCGCACCTTGGAGATCGTCGGGAAGCAAACTCTATCCCAAGTGGGAATCCAATTCTTCCAAGTTTGTTCTTAAAGGGAGATTGACTGCCCGGACGCGGGCTGTCAACGGAAATGGCGTAGTTGGTGATGACTAGCGTGGTTCTTGTCACAACTGGACAGGACTATCTCAAGCTTCAGAATGTTAAACGGACGAGTGGCCAGCGATGGAAACCCTTGCTGTGAGCACCGGAACGGCGGGTGACATAAAGCATGATCCAAACGCCGTAGGGCGGGCCGTCGCGCGGTCTAGGGTGTTGAGAGAATTGGTGGACCTGGTCGGGATCGAACCGACGACCTCTTCCATGCCATGGAAGCGCGCTCCCAGCTGCGCCACAGGCCCACGATTGAAGACGAAAAGCCGAAGCCCGACAGATCGGGTTCGAGGGAAGTGCTGCAATCATTTTCGCCCACATTGCCGGGATAGTCAACGCGCGCTGATTCTTCTATTTCTTTCCACAGGCATCTTCTGTCATAATTGATCGTGCACCCCACCTGCACCATTTTTCAAACACAATTTAAAGCGAGGAAGAGATGCCAGCGAAGTACATCTTTGTAACGGGCGGAGTTGTGTCTTCCCTAGGCAAGGGATTGGCCGCGGCTTCGATCGGTTGCCTGCTGGAGAGCCGCGGGTTGAAAGTCAACCTGATGAAGTTTGATCCGTACCTGAACGTCGATCCGGGTACGATGTCGCCGTTTCAGCACGGCGAAGTCTTCGTGACCGACGACGGCGCCGAAACCGATCTCGATCTCGGCCACTACGAGCGTTTTACCCACGCCAAACTTTCCCGCGACAACAACTGGACCACCGGCCGCCTCTACGAGCAGATCATCGCCAAAGAACGCCGCGGCGATTATTTGGGCAAGACGGTGCAGGTGATTCCGCACGTGACCAATGAAATCAAAGCGGCCATGAAGAAGGTAGCGCAGGATGTCGACGTCGCGATCGTGGAAATTGGCGGTACGGTGGGCGACATCGAGTCGTTGCCATTCATGGAAGCGATCCGCCAGATGCGCCAGGAGTTGGGCCGCGACGACACGCTGTTCGTCCACGTCACGCTGGTGCCGTTCATCGCGGCCGCGCAGGAATTGAAGACCAAGCCTACACAGCATTCGGTGAAGGAACTGTTGAGCATCGGAATTCAACCTGACATTCTTCTTTGCCGCACCGACCGCTTCCTCGCGAAAGAGCTGAAGTCGAAGATTGCGCTCTTCTGCAACGTGCAGGAAGAAGCCGTGATCACGGCCAAGGACGTGGCTTCGGTGTATGAAGTGCCGCTGGTGTTTGCCAACGAAGGTGTGGACACGCTGGTGCTGAAATATCTGCGCATGGAAGCGAAGGACCGCGACCTCTCGAAGTGGGAAGACATTGTGCATCGCGTGTACAACCCGAAAGACACGGTCACGATCGGGATTGTGGGCAAGTATGTCGAGTATGAAGATTCTTATAAGTCGCTGAAGGAAGCGCTGGTGCATGGCGCGCTGGCGCACAATCTGAAACTGCAGTTGAACTGGATCGAGGCCGAGGGACTGGAGGCGGACGAGGCAAGTGTTGAAGCCCAACTCGAAGGCTACGATGGCATTCTGGTTCCCGGCGGCTTTGGCAAGCGAGGGATCGAGGGGATGCTGATCGCGATCCGTTATGCGCGTGAGAATAAGGTCCCTTACTTCGGGATTTGTCTTGGAATGCAGACCGCGTGTGTTGAGTTTGCCCGCAACGTGGCGGGACTGGCGGAGGCAAATTCGAGCGAGTTCGACCAGGCGACGCCGCATCGCGTGATCTACAAGCTGCGCGAGTTGCGGGGCGTGGAAGAACTTGGCGGCACCATGCGTTTAGGCGCGTGGACTTGCAAGATTGAACCCAATACGCTGGCGCACAGGATCTACGGTAAGCTCGAAATCAGCGAGCGCCACCGCCATCGCTACGAATTCAATCGCGAATACGAAGAGCCGATGGTGGCGGCGGGGTTGAGGATTTCGGGTTCAACGCCCGACGGCACCTACGTCGAGATCGTGGAGTTGCCGGACCACCCCCATTTCATCGGCTGCCAGTTTCATCCTGAGTTCAAGTCGAAGCCGCTGGAGCCGCATCCGCTGTTCAGCACGTTCATCGCAGCAGCGTACGAGCACGGCTCGAAGCGGCGGGCGGAGAAAGAGACGGCGGCGGTTGAGATGTTTCATCGCCCGGAAAAAGTGGCGCGTAGATAGGCAAGACGATTTACCGCAGAGGTCGCCGAGTGCGCCGAGAAATGCAATAGCCAAGTTGATCTGTTCCCGGTTGATCTCGGCGGCCTCTGCGTGCTCGGCGGTGGAAAGGTTTCGCTTTTGATTTCTTCCTTCCAAGTCGGCGATGTGCACATCGGCTCGGGCAGTTTGTTTCTCATTGCCGGCCCGTGTGTAATCGAGAGCGAAGAGCATGCCATTCGCATGGCCGAGATCATCAAAGGCGTCACCAAGGCTCTCGGTTTTCCCTTCATCTTCAAAGCCAGCTACGACAAGGCCAACCGCACTTCGATTCGCAGCTTTCGCGGGCCTGGAATCAAGGAAGGCCTGCGCATCCTGAAAAAGATCAAAGACGAAGTCCAGGTTCCGATCCTTACGGATGTTCACGAAGTGTCCGACGTGGCCAAGGTCGCCGAAGTTGCCGAAGTGCTGCAGATTCCGGCGTTTCTCTGCCGGCAGACTGATCTCGTAGTTGCGGCGGCGCTTAGCGGCCGGGCGGTCAACATTAAGAAGGGACAATTTGTTTCGCCCTGGGACATGCGGCACGCCGTAGAGAAATGCCGCGAGGCGGGCAACACGCAAGTCTTTCTGACCGAGCGCGGCACCAGTTTCGGCTATAACAACCTCGTGGTGGACATGCGCTCGCTCGCCATCATGCGCAAGATCGCGCCGGTGGTTTTCGATGCCACGCATTCCGTGCAGCTTCCTTCGGCGCAGGCTGACGACGGGAGTCCCGCGGTGAGCGGAGGCCAGCCTGAGTTCATCCCGGTTCTGGCGCGTGCGGCGGTCGCGGCCGGCGTGGATGGCGTTTTCCTCGAAGTGCACGACAATCCGAAGGACGCGAAATCTGACGGAGCAAACGCGCTTGAATCCACCAAGCTGCGTGAAGTGTTGAAGGAACTGTTGGCGGTGAGGAAAGCGCTGGATGTGGCACGGGCCACGCTGTAGATCATCCGCTACGGATGCCGCAAGAAATGCGTCATTTACCTACCTGATGTTCTGCAAACCATTTGGTCGCCCGGGCTTGAGCGGCCGCGATCTTCTCTGGGGATAGAAGGGCAGGCGTAGGTCTATCGGCCATTGGACGATGAAGGACACCGCCTTCCAACATCTTCTTCAAGAGAAGCGCGCGAGTTCGGCCATCCTTTGACAGCCCTCCATCTTTTTCAGCCTGGTTGGAAGCCAGTGCAACATCGATCCAAAAATATGCCTCTCCTAAATTGTTGTCATCGGATAAGGGAGGATGGCTGAAGTACAGCCAGGCCAGGGGTACCTGAGCCGCCGCATAGTCCCGCTGCGCAGATTTTAGATACCACCGAAGTGCTTCGGCATAATCCTGAGGGGTGCCCCTGCCATTCTCGTAAGAATCTCCTAGCAAGAACTCGGCTGCTGCGTTTCCGCCAGAGGACTCTTCCAAAGCCTGCGCCTGTTTGAAAACATCTTGGTCACTTTGCTTCTTTTTCCCTGCGTAGGTAGGGCTGGGTGCATGAACCAACAGCAGGAGCAGAATAACGCCGGAAAGGTAGCGTGGCGCGGTCACGGCGTGCATAATAGCACAATGATCGACAAGGGCGTTCGATTACCGAGCCACACCGAAAGACAGGAGTCCAGTGAGTAGCAGCAAGGCCCAAAAAGAGAGAATCATGCGGTGCGCCGCCAGAGTTGCACCCGGTAGGGAGTTAGAATTTGATGACACAACAAGAACGTCAATCAAGTTTAGATTCATTCACAAAGACGTGCCGCTAAGAAAAACGCCGGTCTCCGAAGCCCTGGATGCGTGGGCGTGGGAGCAAAAATCTGAGGCTGAGTTAGAAGCGATTATCAAGGAACTGCTGAAGCGAACCGATGAGGTCTAACCGGCGCGCTGGGGACCTCGTTCCTCGGTGGTAAATTTGAATCTCCGCATGAAGCAAATTGCCAACTGGGCCTTGAACGTCGCCATGATGCGCGGGGCGAGCTATGCCGATGCGCGCATCGTCAGCCAGCGAAGCCGCGCACTTACGACGAAGAACGGCAAAGTCGGCAGCGCGTCTGACGCCGAGTCTGTGGGGATGAGCGTACGCGTCATCGCCGACGGAGCGTGGGGATTCGCCGCTTCGGAAGATCTGTCACGGGCAGGCGTTGAGGCTACGGCCGCCCGTGCTGTCGAAATCGCTTGCGCGTCGGCGCAGGTGAAGCAGCAGGATGTCCGCCTTGCGCTGGAGCAGTCCGTGACCGCCGATTGGACGACGCCGCACGCCATCGATCCCTTCTCCATCTCGGTCGAGCAGAATATTGCGCTGTTGCTGAACGTCGACTCCGAACTGCGCTCTGTTGCCGGCGTCACGCTCGCCGAAACCAACCTCAACTTCAATCGCGAGGAGCAATGGTTTGTGTCGTCGGAAGGAACCGATATCCATCAGACGAAGTATTCCGCCGGCGCGGGCTACACCGCGTATGCGTTCGCGGGCAATGAGATTCAGAAACGGTCCTATCCTAATTCTTACGGCGGGCAGTGGCAGAACAAGGGATACGAGCTGATCGAAGAGTTGAAACTGGTCGAGAATGCCCGCCGCATCGCGGAAGAAGCGGTTGCTCTGCATCATGCCGGCCAGTGCCCCGAAGGCGTGTTCGACATTATTCTCGACAGTTCTCAGCTGGGGCTGCAGATTCACGAATCTATCGGTCATCCCATCGAACTCGATCGCGTGCTGGGGATGGAAGCAAATTTCGCCGGCACTTCTTTCTTAACGCTCGACAAGCTGCGAGTTCTGCGCTATGGCAGTGAGATAGTGAATGTGGTTGCCGACGCGCGCCAGGAGCATGGTCCGGGCCTCGGCACTTTCGGCTTCGACGACGAAGGCGTTCCCGCGCAGTGCACGCCGATCATTACCGATGGATTATTCACCGGCTATCTGAGTTCGCGTGAGACCGCGCATACCATCGGCGAAAATCGATCCGGAGGGACGCTGCGCGCCGAAGGCTGGAACCGGCTGCCCATGATCCGTATGACCAACATCAGCTTGCTGCCGGGCGAGAAAGCGCTGACGCTCGAGCAACTGATTGCATCCACCGATCACGGCATTCTGATGCAGACCAACCGCTCGTGGTCGATCGATGACCGGCGATACAACTTTCAATTCGGCTGCGAGATCGGTTGGGAGATCAAGCACGGCAAGCGCGTGCGCATGGTGAAGAACCCATCGTATTCCGGCATCACGACTGAGTTCTGGAATTCGCTCGACGCGATTTGCTCGCGCGACGAGTGGACGCTCTGGGGCACGCCGAATTGCGGTAAAGGCCAGCCGCAACAGGTCATGGGCACGGGCCACGGCGCGGCGCCGTCGCGGTTCCGGGAGATCAAGGTGGGGAGCGCTTACAAGGGAAGCTAGTTCACCCAAGCCGGTTCACCACGGAGACACTGAGCCACGGAGAAGAGCAATAAACCAATCAATGCTAACTCAGGACGAAGCCGCAGACATCTTCGATCGCATCAGAAAGCTCTCTTCGGCGGACGAAACTGAAGTTCTTTTTTCCGGCGGACACTTCGCGCTTACTCGCTTTGCGAATAACACGATTCATCAGAACGTCGAGGAAGAAAATCATACCGTTTCCGTACGCACGGTGTTTGGCGGGCGCACGGCCCGGGCCACTACCAACAGATTTGACGACGACGGACTGCGGCGCGTGGTCGGGTCTTCGGAAGCTCTGGCCAAAGTGCAGCATCCCGATAGCGACCTTTTGCCCATGCCCGACAGTCGCGAAGCTGCCGGCAACACGGACGAGGGCGTCCGCGCCACACAGGTTCCTTCGCGCTACTTTGCCGGGACCGCGGCCCTCACACCTCAGCTTCGCGCTGACGGCGTAAAGAAGATGGTCGACGTGGCACAGAAACACAAACTCACTACCGCAGGTATCTTTTCCAGTTCCGAATCTGTCGAGGGCGTATTCAATTCGCGCGGGCTCAGCAACTGGCACACTCAAACTCTGGCGGAAGTTTCCATCACCATGCTGGGCGCCGATTCTTCCGGATGGCAGAAGGCGAACTCGCCCGACGTGAGCAACCTTGATCCACTTGGCATGGCGGAAATTGCGGCGAAGAAAGCAGTCGACGCCGCACACCCGGTGGAGATTCCAGCAGGGAAGTACACCGTGATCCTCGAACCCTCCGCCGCGCTCGACATCGTCGGCTTCATGTTCTGGGATTATTCCGGCATGGCGATCCTCGACCAGCGTTCATTTCTGACTGGCCGTATCGGCAGCAAACTTTTCGGCGAGAACATTACCATCTGGGACGACGTCGCGCATCCCCTGCAAACCGGATCTCCCTTCGATGGCGAAGGCATGCGACGGCTGCGTGTGCCGCTGGTTGAGAACGGAGTGGTCAAGCGCCTGGTGTACGCCCGGGCCACGGCCGAAAGAATGAAGCGCTCGGAACACAGAGAGCAGGCGGGGCCTATCGAACCTACCGGCCATGGGCTGCCTCTGCCCAACGAAATGGGCGAGATGCCGCTCAACATTGTTTTTGCGACGCCGCGGAATCCGCAAACTCTGGCAGAGATGATCGCTTCCACTGATCGTGGCGTGCTGGTCACGCGGCTGTGGTACATCCGCGAAGTCGATCCCTACGAAAAAATGGTCACTGGCATGACGCGTGATGGCACGTTCCTGGTGGAGAACGGAAAAGTTAAACAGGGAATCCGTAATTTCCGCTTCAACGAGAGCCTCATCCACATGCTCTCGAACGTCGAGGCCATGAGCCTGCCTCTTCGTTCCTGCGGCGAAGAGTCGTTCGATATGGTCGTGCCAGCTATGAAGATCCGCGACTTTAATTTCACCGAAGTGACCAAGTTTTAGCAATCAGCACTCAGCAATCAGCACTCAGCCATTTCTGGGTCCAAGAGGTGAATGCTGAGTGCTGAATGCCCAGTGCTAGGCCGATCGGTTGCCGGTTGCTCTCTTCGTAAATTCCCTCTAATCCGCTCATCTGCAAGCAGTTAGCACCCATCTGTTCCATGACTTCAGTAACTTTGCAGGCCTGATTCCTGGGTGTACGCTGCCCATAAGTTCCGCAGAAAATCTGGATGCGCATAGCGACGCACGCGCACTGGAAAGAAGGCCCTTAGAACGGTGTCTGGCGAATCAGCAGAGGAGCAACTGACGGTGGACCCGCAGGAGCAGCAGACTGCGATCAAACACTATGCCGAGATGCAGAGTGCTCCGCGGTTTCCCTTGCATCTGCCCGTGGCCATGAGGTCGCAGAGCGGGGATTGCACCGCAGAGACGCAAAACATCTCCGCCAACGGGGTGCTCTTCGCCATGGATCGCGACGTGCCCGTGGGTTCGCTGGTGGACTTCACCATTCTGCTTCCAGGAGACGTTGTGGGTTCGCGTTGCGATGTACAGATTGACTGCCACGGCCGCGTGGTGCGGAGCTTTGAAGACCAGGGCCGTCGCGGGGTTGGCGTAGTGATTGACGAATACCATTTCGAGCGGGCATAGAGTGCAGGGAAACTGATGGCGACTTCGGTCAGCGTGGGAGAAAATCACGGCGTTCGCGAGAACAGCGGCACGGGCCAGCTGATTCGCGTGATCCTGGCCGATACCCAGGCCATCTTCCGCGCCGGGTTGCGCAAGATCTTCGCGCTCGAAGACGATATCCGCGTGGTCGGCCAGGCCGAGACCATGCCCCAGACCCAGTCGGCGGTGACGAAATTTTCCGCCGACGTACTGATTTTCGAGTCGGCACTGGCGCCCAATCCGGTGGAAGCGGTAACGGAACTCCTGCGCCAGGCGCCGCAACTGAAGATCGTTGTGGTCACACCCGCATCCGACGAACAACTCACACTTGATTTGTTCCGCCGCGGCGCGCATGGAATCCTGTCGCGCGAGGTGGAACCGGAAATCTTGGTCGATTGCCTGCGCAAAGTTGCCGCCGGCGAACCCTGGCTTGACAATCAGGCCATTCATTGGGTGATGGAAGCGTTCCGCGGCCACAACCTGCGCCCCTCCGGAGCGCGCCCGAAAGTCCAACTCACGCCCAAGGAGACGCTGATCGTTTCCTGCGTCACCCAGGGCATGAAGAACAAAGAGATTGCGGTTCGCGTGGGGACGACTGAGCAGGTCGTAAAGAACTACCTGCGAAAGGTGTACGACAAGCTGGGCGTCGCCGATCGCCTCGAGCTGGCCCTTTATTGCCTGAGCCATCACGTCGTCGACGGAGTGAAGCCGCCCCCAATTCCTTCTGCCGCACCCCAGTCCGGCGATGCCGTTAATGCGTCCGCCGCGAGCGCTGCCGCAGGTGCCACCTCTTCGAATGCAGCGGCCGCTCCTGGCAATTCAGACGCGCCCAATACCATTCCGCCACAAAAAACCTCCTAAGCTTGTTTACCTTGGATTGCCTTTCGATTGTTTTTTATTTCGTCCCGGCGGTGATTCGACAATACGACACCGCGACTCCGTTGTCCCCCTGCGCGATTTGCGCTACTTCTCCACTGCCCATAGAATAAAGAGTAGCCAAGTTGGCGTGAAGCTCAGCCCACTCGGCGCGATGCGATAGCGCTTCCGGAAAACTATCGTCCTTCCCAGGTTTTCGCCGGAGAGATGGCCGAGTGGCTGAAGGCGCACGCTTGGAAAGCGTGTTTACTCGAAAGGGTAACGTGGGTTCGAATCCCACTCTCTCCGCCATATTTTCAATGACTTGAGCTGGGTTCCGTGCCGTCACCCGTGCCGTTAACTACTAAGCGTGCTACTTTCCCCGATGCGGTAGACATTTCATCCGTCACCACGGTGCCGTAAACGTTCATCGTAGTGCGGATGTCGGCGTGACGCATCAACTTTTGCTGGACTGCTATTGTGGTGCCCACGGCATCTAGCCAACTGCGGTAGGTATGACGCAACGTGTGGGTTCCGAACGTCTCAAGCTTCGCTGCTACCGCCGCGTCTTGAAACATCTTCCACGTCCAGGGATAGGACCACGGCAACCGGCCAAGCTGCGACGGGGAAGCGAAAACCCAATCATTGGGACTGCCAAATTGCGTGGACATTTTCCAAGTCTTCAGTACCGCTAGAATCTCGGGAGCAAGAGTCAGTGAGCGCCGTGAGCCTTCCGTTTTAGTTTCAGCAACTCGCCCGATGACGATGCCGCGTTGAACTAGCAGCGCACCATTGAGCCAATCGACATCGGACCACATCAACGCTAGACACTCGCTGATGCGCAGTCCCAACGAAACGCAGACCACTGCCACTGTACGAAACGGTTCCCGCAGTTGGATAACGAACTGCTGAAACTCTTTCGCCGTCAAGCTGCGCGGCTGTCTCAATCGCTTAGACGCACCCCTCACGGTGACCAATGACATTGGGTTGCGTTGCACCGGGACGTTGCCGGACCACATGGCGAAGTCCCACAGACGCCCTAGTGAAGCGCGTACTTCCGCTTTAGACTTTGGGGCGAGGGGCAGGGACATTAGCCATAGCTCCACGTCCCGAGGCTGTACGTCCGTGATGACGTGCGCGCCCCAACGCGGTAACACATGGCACTTAAGCCAAGACTCGTAGCCGCGCCGCGTGCTGTACCGCGTTGGCATTCGTTCTGCTCGGTAGTGTTCTACCAGAGCGGCCACAGTGGGCGCACTGGATGGTTGAGGTTGGGGCAGTTTGGCCCGGAACACTTGCGCCGTGTTCCACGCCGCTGTCTTGGTTGAAAAACGGCCCAGCGTTTTGCTATGACGACGGCCATCCGTCCACCAAAAGTACTGCCATGTCTGACTGCGTTTGTCTTTGACCACACTTCCGGTTGTGCTTTTACTTTCCCGTCGCATTGAATGACTCTCCATTCTTTGCGGCAGATGGCGTGGCCATCATAGCACCGTCCAACTCTTCAGCACGGAAACGCCATGTAATACGGTCGGTGCCGCTGAGACGGTGGGCGGGTATGCGGCCGGTCTTGGCCCATTCCAGGATAGTGCGGTGCGATACGCGGACGTATAGCGCGGCCTCACGGGCGGTGAGCCAGACGGATTGGGTGCCTGGAATCATGCTACATAGTGCCTACACGGTGCCCGCAGTTTTCGGGTGCATGTTGAGAAAGCGAGCAGCGTGTTGCTGACTGACGGGCGCCTCTCGAAGCGAGTGTGACCGCTCACTTGGGGTGATCAGATTGGGCTGGGCTGACATAAAGACCTCTTCTCCACAACCGTGGTCCGTCCGCTTCGTTGAGTTCGCGCGGACGGACAGTGCTAGCCAATTTGATCGATTCCTTCAGCCGTGTCCAACAACTTCTCGTCCGCGTGATATTCCTGCCGGGAATATCAGACAGCGGCAAACTGATTTGTCACTTTACACTTCGTTGAGCAAATCACTTCGCGGATGCGGAACCGACGCTACAGACGGCCCGAATCAAGCAGACAACGACAGTCTCATCTGCTTCATCGGCAGGCACTTGGGCGCCGTTTTGCGAAGGGACCGACTACGGACCCGCCGCCACAACTGCGTCTCACGGATGCCTAACTAGACGGCTTCCGTAAGCGGCGTCCGAGTCGTATTTGCCGCTCAATCGCTTGCTGAGGAAAATTCTTTATCGAAAGTATCGAGCCGAGCGGCGCGATTTACTTGGTCGCGACACTACGTTCGTCTGTTATTCCTCCCAGGAATAACAGACTGACGAGAAGTTGTTGGACATCGTGATTGAGTCAGGTTACGTTTGCGCCACAAGCAGCCGATTTGAGGTGCTGCGGGAGGTGCAAAATGACACGTTGGTTCCGAGTCCATTCCATCCGCCAAATCGAGCGCCTTCTTCAGTCGAAGTGCGTGCGTCCAACCGCCGCCGTTCTTACCCTACTTCTTATCCTGCCTGTGACCGCCCTGGCTCAGGGTTCACCCTTCGACACGGGCTTTACGGCCATCCAAAGCCTCTTTACCGGCACCATTGCGAAGGTTGCAAGTCTGGTGGCGATCGTGATCGGCGGCTATGGTTTCGCGCACGGCGAACCCGGCGCAAAAAAGGCGCTCGCCGGAGTTGCCGCCGGAACGGGCATTGCTGTTCTCGCGGTGAATGTCCTGAGTTGGCTCTGGGGCGTATAGCCCCTTCAGAGCCACCTTCAACCCGCACTTAGAAAAGTGACTTATGCTAGACAAAACAGAACAGAGGCATCGCACAAATCGAGTCTTCAAGAGCCTGCATAAGCCGCTCACCTACTTAGGTGTGGAACGCACGCTGTTCTACTTCGTTTGTGTCGGAGCAGTGGGGGCCTTCAATCTCTTCAATTCCATCCTCGCCGGTATCGCCGTCTTCATTGGCGGTTTTACCTTCGGCCATTGGGTCACAAACAGTGATCCGGCATTCCTCCGCATCCTGGCAAAGTCCGAACGCTACAACGTCCGCTACGACGCGGCCAAGCAGCAAGTCCCCCGTGTGGAGGTGGTCTGATGCTGCGTCTCGACAAGGTCATCAAACCGTGGAAAGAAAGTGCGGCGCTGAACGACCACATCAACCTCTACGGCTTCTGGAATGAGACGGCATTCCTTACCAAAAGCGGCGATCTAGGCATGGTTCTCAGTGTTCCCGGTGTGGACTACGAAAGTCTTGACCGCTCGGAGCAGGAGTATGCGGTGAAGCGGTTGGAGGCAGCGCTCAAAGCTTTTGGCCCAGGCTTCCATGTTTACCAATACCTCTTCAAATCGAACCGCCCGGATATACCCTTCGCAAAATATGACGATCCGATTGTAGAAGCGGCGATCGACCAGCGGCGGAAGTTCTTTGAAGCCAAGCGCGACCATCTTTATCAGGTGGAGATCTTCTACTGCATTCTGCTCGAAGGCGCGCGGTCGAAGACCGGCGTGGGCGCCGCAATCGCTCGAATCTTGCGCGATCCCGCGGGCGCGGCGGGCGAACTAAAAGTGCAGTTCACCAATGACAGCATGAAAACCCTATTGGGTACGCATATTGAGCACGATCTTCGACGACTCGACCAGAGCGTGCAAGCATTCGCTCGGCAGCTTTCTGACTTCATGCAAATCGAGATCTTGAATCAACAGGGACAGTTCATGTTCTTCCGCCGGTTGCTGAATTATGACGACTGGCGTGTCGCCGGCAGGCCGCAGTCCACGCAGTTTCTCGACTATCAGGTAGTCAACTCCGACATCGAAGCGGAACGCGATCATCTGCGGGTAGGCGATCACATCGTTCGTGTGCTGACGATGAAAGAGGCCATCAACGAGACGCGGCCCTGGTGCTGGACGCGCTTCTGAAGATTCCGGCCAACTTCTATGTCGTCACGGAGTGGACGCCACTTCCCGCGGACAAGGCCCGCAAGGAGGTAAACAAGCGTCGCCGCCACTTCAATATGTCGAAGACAGGATTTGTCTCTCAGATGGGCAACGACGCCACGACGACGAACCCGCGCGATGTGCTGGTGGACGAGTCCAAGCAGGCCGACATTGAGAATCTTGGGGATTGCCTGCGCGCCCTGGGGGACGGCCAATCGCTTGGCGATTTCTCGCTCACAATTGTGCTGTATGGCCGGTCACGAACGGAACTCGATCAGCTTGTAGCCGAGTTTACTGGCGTCTTCACCAACGCGGACGGCAATCTTTTTGCGGAGACTTATAACCAGCTGAACGCCTATTTCGCCACCGTACCGGGCAACTATGCGCTGAACCTCCGCCAACTGTATCTGTTGAACACGAACTACGCCGACCTGTCTTTTCTCTTTACGATCCTTCCTGGCGAGAAGACGAACGCGCATCTCGGCACGGAGTACCTGGCTGTGCTCGAAACCGACAACAGCACGCCCTACTTCCTCAACCTGCATACCAGCGACGTTGCCCACACGCTGATTCTCGGGATGACCGGGAGTGGCAAATCGTATTTTTGCAATTTCCTTCTGCAGAACGCGCAGAAGTACGCTCCGCTGACCTTCATCTTCGATATCGGCGGCAGCTTCCAGTCGCTTACGACGATCTTCGGCGGGTCGTACCTCAATGTTGGCCAAGAAGCGCGAGACTTCACCATCAACCCATTCTCACTGCCGCAGACCAAAGAGAACCTGCAATTTCTCTTCAGCTTCTTCCGCGTGCTCATTGAGGGCAACGAACAACGGTATCGGCTGGACTTCAGAGAAGAACGGCGGCTGTGGGACGCCATCGAGCGCATCTACGTGCTGGAGTCGAGCCAACGCACGATCTCGAACTTTTGCAACATCATTGGCGAGTTGAAGGAACGCCTGCACCGCTGGACCCGCGGCGGGCAGTACGGGTTCCTGTTTGACAACGCTGAGGACACGCTTTCGTT
This sequence comes from uncultured Acidobacteriaceae bacterium, assembly GCA_963842095.1. Taxonomy (GTDB): domain Bacteria; phylum Acidobacteriota; class Terriglobia; order Terriglobales; family Acidobacteriaceae; genus Sulfotelmatobacter. The sequence continues at coordinate 1,661 of CAWJEY010000013.1, read as the reverse complement.
CTCTCGCTTTCAGACGTTCAACTTCCATGGTTGGAACGATGCGCCGGACGTATTGGAGCCGCTGCTGTTTTACGTTCTGCATCGCGCGTCGAACGAAATTGCCGACCCGAGAAGACTCGCCACTTTCAAGACTTTCCTCCTTGATGAGGCATGGCTGTTCATCAAGAACGAGACGATCCGCAACTATGTAGTGCAGGCGCAGAAGACTTGGCGTAAACACAACGCCGCCATGATCCTGGCGACGCAATCGATCAAAGAGCTTGAGGAATCGGGGATGCTGGCGATAGTGGCGGAGAGCTGTCCCACAAAAATCTTTCTCGCCAATCCGGAAATGAATCGCGAAGTCTACCGCGAGGCGTTTCATCTGAACGACACGGAACTGGACATCATCGGCGGTCTTGTTCCGCCGGGCCAAATGCTGATTCGGAAGGCGCAGACCTCAAAGAAAGTGCATTTGAACGTCGATTCGGTCTCGCACTGGATGGCGACCAACAATGCCCGCGACAACCTCAAGAAACGGGACTACTTCGACCGCTTCGGTTTTGCGGATGGGCTTCGCCATCTCGCGGAAGACTATCCATTCCAGCCGCGCACGCTGGCCGGATCAACCCCTACAACGAACCACAAAGGAGAAATGCTGTGAACCATCTGAAATTCATCATCAATTGTCTATTGATCGTTTCTTCCATCGGCGTCGTAGCGCAAGATTCCGCACGCACGGTGCAGTATCACTCGCAGGACATCATTCCGATCCGCGCCAAGCTGAAATACACAACCCTGATCGAGTTGCCCCCGACCGAAAAGATCATGGAAGCCGCCACTGGCGACAAGGACTTCTGGATTGTGGACGTGGTGGGCAACTTTTGTTTTGTGCATCCAGCGAAGCAAGGCATCAGCTCCAACTTGAACCTCATTACGGACAAGGGCAACATCTACAGTTTCACACTCCAAGACATATCGGGCTCCACCCCCGCCATCAGCCCTGACCTAAAAGTGATCGTGGAGCCTGCCGACCGTTCCGCCATAGTGGCCGCGAACGGTCCCGCGCAGTTTGTGCCCGCTGCCCAACTCGAACAGTCGCGGCAGCAACTCGCCGCGCTTCAATCGCACGTTGAACAGGCCGTTGACGAGTACAAGAGCGCCTATCCAACGCAACTCAAGTTCGATTATGTCTACAAGGCGAATGAAGCCCCCTTCGACATCCAGTCGATCTATCACGACGACAAGTTCACCTACATCAAGACGAATGCGCCTGAAAAGTTCAGCGTGTATGAGATGAAGGACGGCAAGCCCAACCTCGTCACCTACGACCTCCGGGAAGGAACCTACATCATCCCGAAGATCATGAACAGCGGATATGTAGAGCTGGGCAAAAAGAAAATGGAATTCACGCGCAAGGGATAGCCGCCATGACCGAAAACATCTTTACTCCCCGCACAGACGCGCACCCCGAGCCGCAAGGCGATCCCACGTTGCGCCGCAATCTGGGACTGCCAAAAGGAGTCTTGCAGAAAAACCTCAAGACCTTCGTTTATCTAGGTGCGGCATTGCTCGTGATTGTGGCGGCGCTCTTCAGTTCGTCCGGCAAGAAGACGCCAGCACAGCAGGCCAGCGCGAAAGGCCAGCCGCCGCAACCGACATTGCAGGACAACACCGACAGC
>CAWJEY010000012.1:0-512880 GCA_963842095.1 uncultured Acidobacteriaceae bacterium | reverse complement strand
AAGAGTCGGTGAATCCGAAACCGTCGAGCGCTCACTTTCGCACTGAAGAATCAATGACTTGCCGATAGCCAAGCCCGCACGGAAGCGCTTTGTACTGGTATTGAAAAGACGCGAGTTAGCGCACATGGGATCGAACGGTACGGCACACTTATGGCACACCGTACGGCCCACGGATTTCAGCCTTTTGATTGAATCCGTGCTAAAGTTTTGACATGGTGGTCACGGTCAACATTCCCGATGAACTAGCGGCCCAGGCCAAGGCACTTGGCCTGTCTCTTGAAGCGTACGTCCAAGAGATTTTGGCGCAACAGTTAGCGCCTCCTCAGCAAACTCGACAGCCGCGTACCCAAGAGGAGATTCGCATCTGGCTCGACTCACTGGCCCAATTCTCGGACAAGATTCCCCCGTTGCCTGAGACCATTTCGCGCGAGTGGCTTTACCAGGATCACGACTAAATGGCTATTGCGTCGTGTCTCGTGGATACCAATATCCTGCTACGCATGACACGCCGCTCGGATCCCCAGCACCAGCTCGTAGACACAGCGCTGGCGCGACTCGCTTTCCAAGGCACAATCCTCCATTACACCCACCAGAACATTGCTGAACTTTGGAACGCGATGACTCGGCCTCTATCCCGTAATGGCCTCGGCTTGACGATTACTGAGGCCGAGCGCCAAGTGCGGGCAATCGAGGCCGGCATGACTCTGTTGCCGGATAGCGAAGCAGTTTACCGAGAATGGCGGAGGATTGTTGTGCAGCACGGGGTCTTGGGCGTTCAGGCGCACGATGCGCGATTGGCAGCGGCTATGTTCGTTCACGACGTGAGCCATATCCTGACTCTGAACGCCACGGACTTCAAGCGTTTCAGCGGTCTTAGCGCTCTTCATCCAAGCAGCATTTAAGAACAAAACAGCCGGGGCAGCCCGCAGCTTGTCCAGTTCCTTTTTCGACGTTTTGTGGCGCTGAACTCCGTTATTTGCAAGCAACTGCGTCCAGGTCACGCTGTTCACCTTTCACAAGCTGCACATTGCTTTTCAGCACCGTTGCCAAGAAGTGATCGCCTTCGGCGACCTTCTTGCGAAATTCACCTACCGAATAGTTTGTCACATTCACTTCCCGGCCTATGCGGTTGTCCACTTTTCGTAGAAATGGCGTGAGGTCTGCAAGTCACATATCGTGGAAGTTCGTGCATCGAGAGCGTTTGTATGGTAAATAGTTCCAACCGGAGCATGGGATGAATCCTCGGATTGTGGGCATTGCGGGACCGCTCAATGGGACGACCTTAGCACTCACAGATGACGAGATATCGGTGGGGAGAGAACCGTCCAACAAGCTGTGGGCTGCAGACTCTGCGATGTCTCGGCGGCATTGCGCGATCGTTAAGCAAGAGGACGGCCGGTTTCTTCTGTCGCGACCTGGGCGGACGGAACGGCACACGCGTCAACGGAGAAAAGAATCGAAAAACACGAACTCTGCCATCGCGATCAGATCACCGTGGGTAATTCAACACTGGTCTTTCTGTTGGGTGATGAACAGGCGATTGCGGAGCGAAATCCGCTGGAATTGGACGATACGACAGTAGAAGAAGATGTGGTTGCATCCCTCCGTCCCGAAGATTCTACCTATCTTCATCCTGACTCTGAGCGGCCATCAGGGCAACCGAAGGCGGAGCGTTTAGCGGCAGACTTGAGTACGGTTCTTAAGATCGCCACGCATATCGGTGGGATTCGAGACGAAGGAGGTCTGCAGTGGCAGTTATTGGGAATGTTGTTCGACGTTGTACCCGCGCAACGAGCCGCAATCTTGTTTTTCGATAACGCAGGAGAGATTGCAAGAAGCGCGGCCTGGGATCGCCTGCATGGACCGGAGGTGCCCGTGCGAGTCAGCCGGACCTTGCTGAAAAAGATCACTGCCGAACGAACTGGCCTTCTACTAGACAACATCAAGCGCAGCTCCGTGGGACAAGCCGCCAGCCTGCAATCTGCGGGAGTGAAGTCTGCACTCTGTGTTCCACTGCTCCTTGCCGATCGAGTGAGCGGTGTGATTTATCTCGATACCCGGAGCCCGGAAAATCCCTTTGACAGCGATCATCTGCAGTTGATCACGGCGGTCGCGGGTCTGATCAGCCTGGCTTGGGAGAATGTTCGGAACTTGGAGAAATTGCGTGAAGAAAACAAGTATCTCCAGGAAGAAATCAATCTGAATCACGAATTGGTAGGCGACAGTCCTCGCATGCGTGCGGTCTATGAGTTGGTTCGGCGCGTGGCCGCGACGGACTCGACCGTTCTGATTCAGGGCGAAAGCGGCACCGGCAAGGAACTTGTGGCCCGCGCGGTTCATAACTCCAGTTCGAGGGCGGATGGACCCTTTGTCGCAGTGAATTGTGCGGCGATCACAGAAACCCTGCTGGAAAGTGAATTGTTCGGCCACGAAAAGGGGGCATTCACCGGAGCTGTAGCGCAGAAGAAAGGCAAGGTCGAACTGGCCAACGGAGGCACGCTTTTCCTCGACGAGATCGGAGAGTTTGCCGTAGCTCTACAGGCGAAGCTTTTGCGCGTTCTGCAGGAGCGGGAGTTCGAACGCGTGGGCGGAACCCGTCCGATGAAGGTTGATGTCCGCTTCGTGGCCGCAACCAACCGTGGTTTGCTCCAGGCAGTGGAGGCCGGGACGTTTCGCCGCGATCTCTATCATCGGCTCAATGTAGTTTCGCTCACCTTGCCGGCGCTGCGAGAGCGCGCGGAGGATATTTCGCTTTTGGCCGACTATTTCGTCGCCAAAGCGAGCCGCAAGTGCCGCGTGCGCCCCAAGCCGATTTCGCCCGAGGCGCAAGCCTGTCTATTGAATTATGACTGGCCAGGCAACGTTCGCGAGTTGGAGCACGCCATGGAGCGGGCGCTGGTGTTGGGATCCAGCGATAGGATTTTTCCGGAAGATCTTCCCGCCGAGATATTCGAATCTGCTCCGGGGGAGCCAAGCTCGTCAAGCTTTCAGAGTGTCGTCAAGGAGCAGAAGAAGCAAGTGGTGCAGAAGGCAATGCAACAGAGCGGCGGAAACTACATCGAGGCGGCGAAGGTGCTCGGCATCCATCCCAATTCGTTGCTGCGTCTGATCCGCAATCTGAACCTGAAGGGAATTACGTCCGAAGCGCAGCGTAATAGTTGAACGGTTCTGAGGTAAGCATGATCGGCCAGACCATTTCGCATTACCGCATCGTCGAGAAGCTCGGCGGGGGCGGCATGGGTGTGGTCTACAAGGCCGAGGACACCGAACTCGGCCGCTTCGTGGCTTTGAAGTTCCTCCCCGATGACGTGGCGAAGGACCCGCAGGCCCTGGAACGCTTCCGACGCGAAGCGCGTGCGGCGTCTGCTCTGAACCATCCCAACATCTGCACGATTTACGAGATCGGCAGGAGCGGCGATCAGTCATTCCTGGTGATGGAGTACCTGGACGGGATGACGCTGAAGCACCGGATCGGCGGGCGTCCGATGGAGACTGAGGCCATCCTGTCGCTCGGGATCGAGATTGCCGACGCGCTGGATGCGGCGCACGCGGCCGGGATCATCCACCGCGACATCAAGCCGGCGAACATCTTCGTGACCAAGCGCGGGCACTCGAAGATTCTGGATTTCGGGCTGGCAAAGGTGACGCAGTCGACCGGCGAACCGGGCAGCGGAGAGCAATCGGTGGGGCAAACGACGGTAACGCTGGAAGAGCATCTGACCAGCCCGGGAGCTACCGTAGGCACAGTGGCGTACATGTCGCCGGAGCAGGTGCGGGCGAAGGAACTGGATGCGCGCACAGACTTGTTCTCGTTCGGAGCGGTGCTCTATGAGATGGCAACCGGTACGCTACCGTTCCGCGGCGAGAGTTCGGGTGTGATTTTCAGGGAGATTCTCGACTCGTCACCGACTCCCGCTGTCCGATTGAATCCAGATCTGCCGTTGGAACTAGAACGGATCGTCAACCGGGCGCTGGAGAAGGACCGGAACCTGCGCTATCAGCATGCCTCGGACATACGGGCGGAGCTGGAGCGTCTGAAACGCGACACGGAGACGGGGCGCGCGCCCGTCGCCAGTTCAGGATCAGTACCCGCACTACAGCGAAGCGGGACACAAGCGACGAAGAGAAGCCTCTGGAAGATCGCGGTTTCCGTCCTGTTGATCGCCTTGTTCGTGGCGGGCGGGCTTTACTATCGCTCCCATCAGCAAAGCAAGCGCCTGACCGATAAAGACACTATCGTCCTCGCCGACTTCGACAACAAAACTGGAGATGCGGTGTTCGATGACACGCTAAAAACCGCGCTTACGGTTTCCTTGAGGCAATCGCCTTTTCTGAATGTACTCTCCGACGACAAGGTGGCAACGACCCTGCGTCTGATGCAGCGTCCGACCAGCACGCGGCTAACCGCTGAACTAGTCCGCGAGCTTTGCCAGCGGGCAGGCAGCAAGGTGTACGTTGCTGGGTCGATTGCCAGTCTGGGCAGCGAATATGTGCTGGGGTTAAAGGCGGTGAATTGTCAAAGCGGAGAGGCAGTAGTAGAGGAGCAAGTCACGGCGGCAGCCAAAGAGAAAGTGCTGGACGCGCTGGGCGAGGCAGCGTCTAAGCTGCGCGGCGAGTTGGGCGAATCGCTAGCTACCGTGCAGAAGTTCGATGTGCCTTTAGCCGAGGCAACCACGTCCTCGCTTGAAGCCCTGAAAGCGTACAGCCTTGGTGAAAAAGCCTATCAACACGGTGCTGACGCCCTACCATACCATCAACGTGCCATCGAACTCGATCCGAACTTTGCCATGGGGTATCTGGCAGTGGGCAACGATTACTCCATTTTGTCGGAACCAGAGCGTGCCAGACAGTACATCACCAAGGCGTTCCAGTTGCGCGAGCATGCCAGCGAGCGGGAAAAGCTAACCATCACAGCCAGATACTACGCGAACGTAACCGACGAAGTGGACAAAGCGGAACAGACCTTTCTGGAGGGAATCCAAACCTACCCGCGAGAGCGGGGAGCACATCTTGGTCTTGCCGAAGTCTATTTGGTTCAAGGACAGTACGAGAAAGCCAGCGAGGCTTACCGAGAAAGCCTACGCCTAGACCCTGATATTGAGGCCCCATACGTTGATCTCGCCATGAACCTGCTTGCCTTGCAGCGCTTCGACGAAGCGCAGCAGATAGTTCAGCAGGCGGAAACGAGGAAACTGGATAATGAGCTAGTTCACGAGGCCCTGTACGCCGTGGCTTTCCTTCGGTCAGATTCTCAAGCGATGGCGGAACAACAGCAATGGTTCACGGGCACGCCCGCAGAAAACTTTGGGCTGTCGCTCGCTTCCGACACAGAAGCATTTGCGGGTCACCTGATGAAAGCGCGGGAAGTGACGAAGCAATCAGTAGACTCGGCAATCCGCGTAGACAGCAAAGAGAGTGGAGGAATCTGGCTGGAGAATGCTGCTCTGCGCGAAGATGCCTATGGCAACACGACGAGTGCGAAGCAGCAGGCAGCAGAAGGCTTGAAACTGTATCCCGCCAGTCAGGCTGTTCAGGCGGAAGCGGGTCTGGCGTTCGCGATGGCTGGCGATGCGGCACGAGCCGAATCGCTGGCCCAAGACCTGAATAAACGATTCCCGCTGGACACCCAGATGCAGTCGCTCTGGCTGCCTGCTATTAAGGCGCAACTGGCGCTTAACCGGAAGAATCCGAGTGATGCCATTCGTGATTTGCAGCCAGCTTTGTCTGTCGAGTTCGGCACCATTCGCTTCGTCAATAACGTTTCCTGCCTCTATCCGACCTACATTCGCGGGCAGGCATATCTCGCGGCTGGACAGGGCAGCGCCGCCGCCGCCGAGTTTCAGAAGATTCTCGACCACAGCGGGATCGTCTGGAACTGCTGGACGGGAGCGTTGGCGCATCTGGGCGTCGCCCGCGCCAACGCCTTGCAGTCGAGAACCTCGCAGGGAGCGGATGCCGACGCTGCCCGCGTCCGGGCACTCGCCGCCTACAAAGATTTCCTCACCCTCTGGAAAGATGCCGACCCCGACATCCCCATCCTGAAGCAAGTCAAAGCTGAGTACGCGAACCTACGATGATTGGCCAGACCATTTCGCACTACCGCATCGTCGAGAAGATCGGCGGGGGCGGCATGGGTGTGGTCTACAAGGCTGAAGACACCGAACTCGGCCGCTTCGTGGCTTTGAAGTTCCTGCCCGATGACGTGGCCAAGGACCCGCAAGCCCTCGAACGATTCCGCCGCGAAGCGCGTGCGGCGTCTGCCCTGAACCATCCCAACATCTGCACGATTTACGAGATCGGCAGGAACGGCGATCAATCGTTTCTGGTGATGGAGTATCTGGACGGGATGACGCTGAAGCACCGGATCGGCGGGCGTCCGATGGAGACTGAGGCCATCCTGTCGCTCGGGATCGAGGTTGCCGACGCGCTGGATGCGGCGCACGCGGCCGGGATCATCCACCGCGACATCAAGCCGGCGAACATCTTCGTGACCAAGCGCGGGCACTCGAAGATTCTGGATTTCGGGCTGGCAAAGGTGACGCAGTCGACCGGCGAACCGGGCAGCGGAGAGCAATCGGTGGGGCAAACGACGGTAACGCTGGAAGAGCATCTGACCAGCCCGGGAGCTACCGTAGGCACAGTGGCGTACATGTCGCCGGAGCAGGTGCGGGCGAAGGAACTGGATGCGCGCACAGACTTGTTCTCGTTCGGAGCGGTGCTCTATGAGATGGCAACCGGTACGCTACCGTTCCGCGGCGAGAGTTCGGGTGTGATTTTCAGGGAGATTCTCGACTCGTCACCGACTCCCGCTGTCCGATTGAATCCAGATCTGCCGTTGGAACTAGAACGGATCGTCAACCGGGCGCTGGAGAAGGACCGGAACCTGCGCTATCAGCATGCCTCGGACATACGGGCGGAGCTGGAGCGTCTGAAACGCGACACGGAGACGGGGCGCGCGCCCGTCGCCAGTTCAGGATCAGTACCCGCACTACAGCGAAGCGGGGCGCACGCGGCGAAGGGAAATCTCTGGAAGATCGCAGTGCCCTCGGTCGTAGTGGCAATCGCATTGATAGCTGCTGGAATTTACTATCATTCACACCGCACCAAGCCGCTGACTGACAAAGACATGATTGTTCTCGCCGATTTCGACAACAAGACCGGCGATACGGTTTTCGATGACACGCTCAAGACCGCGCTTAATGTCTCGCTGAATCAGTCGCCGTTTCTGAATGTGCTCTCCGACAACAAAGTCGCGCAGACGTTGAAGCTAATGACGCGCCCTCCTGACACCAAGCTCACGCCCGACGTGGCTCGCGAACTTTGCCAGCGGGCAGCCAGCAAGGCCTATATTGCCGGATCGATTGCCAGCCTTGGCAGCCAATACGTGCTGGAGCTGAAAGCGGTGAATTGCCAGAGCGGGGACACGCTGGCGCAGGAACAGGCAACCGCCGCAGCCAAAGAAAAAGTGCTGGACGCGCTGGGAGATGCGGCATCGAAGCTGCGCGGCGCGCTGGGCGAGTCGCTGGCTTCAGTGCAGAAGCTCGACGTTCCGCTGGAACAGGCCACCACATCCTCGCTCGAAGCGCTCCGGGTGTACAGCCTTGGCAGAAGAGCTCTTGCCGAGACAGGCCCTGCCGCCGCTGTGCCTTATTATCAACGTGCCATCGAATTCGACCCGAATTTTGCCGTGGCTTACCAGTCGGTGGGCAACGCTTACTACAGTATGGGTGAGGTGGGACGCGCCAGCGAGTATCTCATGAAAGCTTTCCAGCTGCGGGGTCATGCCAGCGAGCGGGAAAGGCTCAAGATTGCCGCCCAGTATTACGAACTTGCAAGCGGAGAGCTGGATAAAGCGGCACAGGTTTTTCAGGAATGGATTGCCGGCTACCCACGAGACGCCGCAATCCATAATAGTCTCGGCGCCGTTTACACCGCGCAAGGACGGAACGACAAAGCAGTGGAAGAGTTCCGCGAAAGCATACAGCTCGCTCCAGAATACGGGGACGTATATAGCAATCTCGCCTTTAGCCTGCTTGCCTTGCAGCGCTTCGATGAAGCAGGGCAGACGATCCGGCAGGCGCAGGGACGGAAACTGGAGAATAGCGGGTTTCCTGAAGTTCTTTACGCTGTGGCTTTTCTTCGGAACGACTCTTCAACCATGGAGGAACAGCAGCGATGGTTCGCGGGCAAGCCGCAAGAGAACCTAGGTCTGTCACTGGCATCCGACACTGAGGCATACGCGGGTCATCTCTCCAAAGCGCGGGAACTGACGAAGCGCTCCGTCAACTCGGCGATCCGCGCCGACAGCAAGGAAACGGGAGCCATTTGGCTTGAGAATTCCGCATTGCGCGAAGCCGCCTTTGGCAACCTCTCCGATGTCAAGCACGTAGCGGCGGAAGGATTAAAGTTGGTTCCGACGAGTCAGAGTGTGAAAGTCGAAGCCGCTCTTGCCTACGCGATGGCCGGCGATAGAACGCGGGCTCAATCGCTAGTACAAGATATTAACCAGCGATACCCGTCAGGTACGCAAATGCAGTCTCTTTGGCTGCCTGCAATTCAGTCGCAATTGGCGCTGAATAGTAAGAACCCAGCATCCGCTCTGAATACGCTGCAACCTGCTTTGCCGCCCATCGAGTTCGGGTCAATTCCGTTCGTCACTAATTCCTCCTGCCTTTATCCCACCTACATCCGTGGACAGGCCTTTCTGGCAGCCGGACAGGGCAGTGCAGCAGCCGCCGAGTTTCAGAAGATTCTCGACCACAGCGGCATCGTCTGGAACTGCTGGACGGGAGCATTGGCGCATCTTGGAGTGGCTCGTGCGAACGCCTTGCAGGCGAGAACCTCGCAGGGAGCGGACGCCGATGCCGCCCGCGTCCGGGCGCTCGCCGCCTACAAAGACTTCCTCACCCTCTGGAAAGACGCCGATCCCGATATCCCCATCCTGAAGCAAGCCAAAGCCGAGTACGCGAAGCTGCAATAGCAGTTCTGACAGCGAGCGTGGAGTTTCCTGCACACCGGGGAGAGCGAGTTGGTTTGTCCCTGACCTCTAGAATTAACCCTTGGGCGGGCTGCGACTAACCGTTGGGTTAGCGGGATTGTGCTGCCAACCCTCCGCCCGGTAGCGCCGCCGGAACGACATCTTTTCTTTTCAAGTACTTCCACGCTTCGAAGAATCTCTTTCGGTTGTGATCACGCTTTGGTCCGTCTCTTGCATTACTCAAAAGCGAAAGGAGGACGCCATGAAAACCAAGACGAACGTGAAGGCTGGACAGAGGATTGCATAAGCCGCGAATTTTTCGCCGCGATAGAACAGTGAGAAGCCTAGCAAGTGAAGAAGAAAGGAGGAGGCCATGAAAACGAAGACCAATGTGAAGGCTGGACGCGCCATTCACTCATACTAATGTCGCACAGAACGTCGAGAAGCCGACAACAAAGGAAGGAGGACGCCATGAAAACCAAGAGCAATGTGAAGGCTGGAACCATGCGGCTGGGCAAGTGACTTCGAACCCAAAATCGAACTGTGAAGCCGCTCCGAAAGAGGCGGCTTTCGTTTTTTCCGTGCGGAGATTCCGGAGCCGTTGATTCGACCTTAGCGAATCAAACCGACCAGGCGGCTCCAAACCTATGGGTGAGCGATCACCATCAGAGCCGGCGCTCTCTTCAAGACGCACTGCAGAGAACGGCGCAAAGTCTCGGGATCGAGCGCGGCGAAGCTCTCGTCGAGAATGATCATGGAGGCGCGTTGCAGCAGGGCGCGGGCAATGTAAAGACGGCTGCGTTCTCCGTGCGAAAGCTGCCAGCCGGTTTCGCCGACCATCTGGAGGAGTCCGGCGGGCATGCGGTCGAGCAAGTCTCCCAGGCCGAGTTCGCGGCAGATATCTTCGGCTTCAGCCATATCTTTTTGGGTCGGCGGCCAGCCTCGACCCATGAGCAAGTTGAAGGCGAAAGTCTCGGTCAGGACGTGGTTCTCGTGGAACTGCGGAGCAGAGACCACGCGCCGCCGCCAGCCATCTGTCCCCAGCGTTTGCCAGTCGAGACCATCCAGCAGAAGAAGTCCCGATTGCGGCGTGCGCATGCCAATGAGCAGCGAAGCCAGAGTGGATTTGCCATCGCCGGAATGCCCTTCGAGCAGGATGCGGTCCTGCGAGCGAATGGAGAAACTGCACTTGCGAAGCACAGGCTCGCCGCGGTCCTGATAACGGAATGTCAAGTCCTGGGCTTCCACCAAATTGAAGCCGTCAGTCTTAGGCTCTCGGGCAGAGCGGAGCAAGGGGATGCCAACGGGCTCAGGTCGCGCGGCGGCATGAAACAAAGGAGCGACCTGCTTCCATGAAATGGCCGCGTCCTCGAGCTGCCAAAGGCTATTCGCAGCCCGCTTGAACGCCCGAGACGCGATGAGAATCCCGCCGATGGCGATGGCCAATTGTTCCGGGGAGTTAGCGTCGTGCGCGAACGCCGGCGCAAGACCGATCAAAGCGACAATGAGCCATCCACGAGGCGCAAGCGCAAGCAAGCGCAGTTCGGCTTGGTCCACATTTTTCGAGAGCTGGAGATAATGTTCAAGCTCTTCATCCTCGCCATCGTGCCAATGGGCGTGCGATTCCTGGGCCATGCGCGTGCGATGGCCGATCACGCGCTCGATCAAGCCGTGAGTCATGTGCAAGCGGGCGGCGGTCCAGATTTTGCGCCGCACATAAAAGTCATAGCCGAAATAAGAGATCAGTAAAACCCATGCCCCAAGGAGCAGGCACAATAAACCTCCCGCGCTGCCCCAGCTCAGAACGAAGAGTGCTGCCAGCAGCTCGATGACAGAAATCAAGGCAGAGAAGCCTCCACTAAGCGCCATCGCTTCGACCGCTTCCGATTCCAGAACCCGGCTAAGAAACTGGCCCACACCCTGCATGCGGATTTCTTCCGGACTGAGCCGAAGCGCTCCATAAAGAAGACGGCGCTTCAGTAAAGCTGCAACGCCGATGGAAACAACACCCTGCAACCAGGTGCTAAGTAAGCGGAATGGAACGATCGTGAGCAAAAGCAACGCCCACGCGAGGAGCCAGCCGCTGTCGAACGTGCCTTCGAGTGCGCCCTTTCCGATCAGCCACCAGGAAAGAATCCAGAGCGCATATTCCCCGAGGTACGCCCCAATCAAAGCCACAAACCGGGAAGGAATCTTCGCCTGATGCAACTGGCGGGCGAAACTGGTTCCGGGCGGGGTGCGCAGCTTCCAAAAAGAAGTCACCGATTTATTCCGCAGACGTTCGCGGATCAATGCCGCGCAGGCGCGTTCACGGCGCTGCGGTGGGATTCCAGCGCGCTCGATCAGGGGTTGAACTTCGCGCGAGAGGGGTTCCTCAATAGGCCCCACAAGTCTCGACCGAACCCAACTGGGAGAAACCTTCTTAGTGCTCAGATCGGGTGCTAGTACAGATACGGAATTCCCGCTTCCGAGCAGGACGAGAAATTCTGACTCGCCATCGCCCCGAATCTGGAGGAGAGCCGGACCCGTCTGCCGCAACATCTCATCTACCGCGTCATAGGTTACGTCGACGTACTCGGCCTCTAGGCCAAACCATCGGGCATTATCCTGAATCCACTTATCGAGAGCGTCATTCGGCAAGAAGGCGCTTCTAGAATCGTAGGGGATTTGGGCCAGACGAACATCTAAACCGCCAGCGCGGGCGACAGCCTCAATGGCTCTTGCGAGCTGCGGGGCAGACCACGTAAGGGCGAGAGATTCGGTGCTCATGCGCCAACCTTTTCTGTCCGCCGCAATTGACCATCGCGCAAGTGCAAGTGCTGCCAGTTGTTATTGGACCAGAGTCCCTCCCGCACTTCTTCCTCGGCGAGCAGCAATTTGCGGTAGGTCGAGTCGGGTTGTCTGACGAGGTCTTCAGGACTACCGTCTTCGACGATGCGTCCGGAGTCTACGACCAGCACGCGCGGGAACGACAGGGTTTCTCCGACATCATGAGTAACGCAGAGCAAGGTTGCATCACGCCAGTGTTTGCGAACGCGACCCATAAGATCTCTGCGTTGCTGGCGATCGAGGCCGCGGAAGGGCTCGTCCAGAATGGCAAGCCGGATGCCACGTTTATGCATCGCGCGTCCGAGTCGAACGCGTTGTCCTTCGCCGCCAGAGACCAACCCGCCGCTCTCTCCAAGGTTCGTTTGCAGACCAGACGGCAGCTTTTTCAAAAGCCCATGCAACTCCGCAGATTTGAGGAGTTCAGGATCCGGTACGGTTCCAGGATTCGCGCCGAAGAGGAGATTCTCGAATAGCGTTCGATTCCAGAGTTGCACCGCGGGATCGACCCATGCAGTCTGGGCGCGAAGTTCGTTCAAGATTCCTGCGTTCAGCGGAGCCCCATCTACAAGGATTCGGCCACCTGCCGGCCGGTACCAGCCTAGCAACAGGCCGAGCAAACTGGATTTGCCCGCGCCGGATGGGCCCACTACGGCTACGTGACAACCTGGTGCGAGAGCGAGATCAATCTCTTTCAGGACCATGTGACCGGCGACGCGAACACTGACGTTTTCGAACACCACACTCACCGCTGAAGCGGTTTCTTCCGGCGCTGTGATCATCGCCGCGAGAGCGGCTGCCGGCTGGTCTGCCTCTTTCTCAATGTCATGCGGTGCGCCTAGAGGCTCCAGCAACCGGAGCGTCCGGTTGCGAAGGGTTGGATATTGCCATGCGACTTCGGCGATGTCTTGACCGATGAACGGAAGATTGAGCGCCCAATACGCGAGCAGCAAAACGCTGGCAAAATTTCCGGTGCGCGAGATGTAATCGATCAGAATCCAGGCGGCCAGTCCGAAGCCCGAAAAGAACTGCAAAGCCTCCACCCAGACGACCAGTCGTTCGACGGAAAATGAGGCCCGCGCCCATTCGCCCAACTGCGCTTCGTGCCGTCGGCGAAAGGCATGCTCGGCACGATGCGCCCGCAATGGCACCAATCCCAGGAATGCATCCAGGTAATAGCAGCTGAGGGCACCCTCATGATTTCGCACGCGCATGTCGCGCTCGGCCAGCGCTGGCTGCATGGCGAGGTTGAGGCTGACCGATACCAGCACCAACACGATGACCAGCGGAGCGGCGCCCGCGTCGAGCCAAATCACGCCCGCACCCGTGAACAGCAGCTCAAACGTTGAACGCAAGAGCTGTCCGCCCAGTTCTGGAAGGAGCCGAATGTGGTGGATTTGATGGTATCGGCCTGCCATATCGGAATTAAGCCGGCTGTGAAAGTAGCGGTCCCCAAGTTGTGGAATCTTCTCTTGGAAGGCGATCCGCAAGCGTGCCTCCAGCTTTCGTCCGATCCTCAGTAGCCCTGAGGCCATTGGGAACTCCACCGTGAGCATTCCCGCAACGAATAGAACTACAGCGCCTAGCATCGCCATACGCTGCACCGGTGCCCCGAGCTTGTGAGCAAAGTCGAGGAGGCCACGAAAAAGTAATGCCTCGATCATGACTCCGATGCTGGCCACTAGAAGCGCGGTCGTCATGCACGCGGGAGTCAGCACACCATCCGCCTTAAGCAATCGAAATAACTCGACGTACGGCTCCGTTTGCGGTTGCTGCAGTGCGGCAGCGATTTCAGGAGAGACTGCTGCGCTGGATTCTTCTTGCGCCGGTACTGTCGTAACCTTCGGCTGTGCTTCTTCACGACGCCGGGTGGCATGCACCAGCACCGCTCCTCGGAAATAAATTTGCTCGGTTCCATCCTCGGCAAGCGGCGCTTCCTCGACAGACCAGAAATGCAAAGGGATCGCTGATTTGGCACGATCAGTGGCCTGGGAATCTTCGAAGAGTCTATTGACAAGGTTGCTCGCTTCGGAGCCACGGCTGAGACTGCGCGAGAGTACCAGTGCCTCGACAGTCCGAACGGAGGCCTCCAGAGTAGCTAAGGGCCGCCATCCATTGGCAGCCGCCGCTCTTTCCGTCAGACGCGAGGCCTGGCTGTTTGAGCATCCCAAGTCGGAGAGCTTCCGGTGAAGCGGCTTGAGGAATTTCTCCGATGTCGCCCACTCCCTCCAGACATGAAGAGGAGCGAGCTGAGTGTGTACGTGCAAAGACGACAGCAAACGCTCGCGGGTGAGCCAGCGCCTCCCGGCGGCTGGGTCCATCGTTTGAACCAGTGGTCCATGCTTTCGCCATACCAGAATAAAATGCGTCATCCCTGTCGGCAGTTCAACGACTGCGATTGCCGGCAAGGCCTTGGTCTCTTCGAGTAGAAGATAGTCCGGGGGAACCATGATCTGCTCGGCCTCGAGTCCAAGTTGCACAGCGATCTCCTCCATCGTGTCGATCGAGGTTCCGTCCACATCGGTCTGGCAGGCTTCACGCAATCGCCCATAGCTCACCGGAATTCCGAATCCTTCGAGCAGGCACTTCAGAGCTGCCGGTCCGCAATCCGTGGCGGAGGTTTGGACAACTTCGGGAACCAGCCAGCGGCGGTGGTTGAGTTTCATGGCTGCTCCCCGTGCTGAATTGTGGCGACTTCTCTAGAGCCACCGAAACCTCTGCCCACCACGCGCAGGACAAGCGATGCCGGAGAAATGCGCTCGACCTGCACTTGCACTGTGCCGGGCAGGCCATGCTGCATGGGAATGCGACTGGCAGAATGGCGATTAACTGCGAGTTCGACGCGAATTCGTCCATCGCGCACTTCGCTGCCAACGTGCGTGACCGTGGCGCTGATGCTGCCGTATTCGGTCCAGGGAAATCCATCCAGCCGCAAATGAGCAGGTTGCCCTGGCTGAATGCGGCCCAGGGCATCGGCGGGTTGGAAGCTCGCCACAATTCGCAACTCCCCCGTCGGTACGACGGCCGCAAGTTTCTCGCCCTCTCGCACCACACTGCCCACACGCACATTGGCGACTTCGCCAAGCCTGCCGTTGATCGGGGCACGAATGAGTCGCCGGTCAACTTCATCTTCCAGGCGCTTGATCGAAGCCTGGGTCGTCGCTTCCACGCCGCGGAGGCGGTTGATCTCGCTCTTGAGTCCTTCGAGATGCGCCCGCCGATCTTCTGCATCCGTAAGCCGCTGCTGTTCCAGTTTGCTCACAGCAAGCTGTAGACTGTCGGCTGCAGCACGCCTCTCGGCGGCGTTGGCCTGCGCCCGTTCGAAGTCCGCTTTCGCGAGCACGCCGCTCGAGTACATCTGGCTCAGGCGCTGCGCTTCCGATTCGGCGAGATGCGCCGCGGCGTCGGCTTCCCGGAAATGAGCCCGACCTTCATCCAGCGCCACTGCGGCAGTCTGCTGCTCTTGCGCCGAGGCGCGCTGTTCGGCAGCAATCTGATCTTCGAGCGATCGAATCTGCGGCCCCAGCGCTCCCAGCTTCGTGCGTTCCTCCGTCAGTTGCAATTTCTGCATGTCGGCGTCGAGCTCGATCAGGACTTCGCCTGCCTCTACTTCGCGATCGAGCGCCAGCGTGCTCGTCACCACGCGGCCACTGTATTGTGACTCGACCGGATGCGCCGCGCGATCCACTTCCAGATCAGCCGTCTCGCTGACCGCATACACCGTCACTCGGGCGCGGAAGAACCATGCGACCCACAGGCCCAGCAAAACTGCCGCGATCAGCAATCCCCATGCGCCGCGCTTAAATGTCTCGGATTCCAGGAAACGCTCTGAGCGAAAAAAAGGACTCGGCATAGATTGATCTCCGTCACCAATTGCCGACAACAGCGTAGCCACATCCTGGCCGTCACCACGGCCGAGATTTTCAGGCGTACATCTTACCGCTGAAATGGCTCCGCAGACTGCATCTTGCAAACCGATTCTTGTTGCTACGTGTAACTCGAAAAGCCGCCTTTCGAGGGCGGCTTTTGGGTTTGTCTTTTGGTTGATGCTCACGCGGATCGATGTGACTCAGCAGCCTCTGATCTGGATGCCGGCCTTCACATTCGTCTTGCTTTTCATGGCTGCTCTCCTTTCCTCTTAATTTGTTTGGGTCGCTCCCGTCTTCTCCTCGGCCCCTTACCGAGCTGTATGGACAGCAAGGCCAGCCTTGACATTTGTCTTGGTTTTCATGGCGTCCTCCTTTCGTTTTTGAGTAATGCAAACAACAGACCAAGCTTTTGCCACCTGAAGCCGGATTCTTCTAGCTTCGGAAGTGATTGAAAAGAAACGATGTGAATCCTGGCCCGCTCGGATAGAAACCCGCCGTCGCAGACTTTCGCTAACCCAATGGTTAATGGCCGCCCGCCCAACGGTTAACGACCGGATTCGTCAAGCGGCACCAGCCTGTCGGATTGACTCATTCCCCTGCCGCACTTAACATCTAGCGCTAACACCCAAGGGCCCCGGTTAGCAGTCCTCTGCACGAAGCTACGATGATTGGCCGGACCATCTCGCACTACTGCATCGTCGAGAAGCTCGGCGGGGGCGGCATGGGTGTGGTCTACAAGGCCGAGGACACCGAACTGGGACGCTTCGTTGCCTTGAAGTTCCTGCCGGATGACGTTGCCAAGGACCCGCAAGCCCTCGAACGCTTCCGGCGCGAAGCCCGTGCGGCGTCTGCCCTGAACCACCCCAACATCTGCACCATTTACGAGATCGGCAAGAACGGCGATCAATCATTCCTGGTGATGGAGTACCTGGACGGGATGACGCTGAAGCACCGCATCGGCGGCCGCCCAATGGAGACCGAAGCTATCCTGTCGCTCGCGATCGAGATTGCCGACGCATTGGATGCGGCGCATGCGGCCGGGATCATCCACCGCGACATCAAGCCGGCAAACATCTTCGTGACCAAGCGCGGGCACGCGAAGATTCTGGATTTCGGGTTGGCGAAGGTGACGCAACCGATCGGCGAGCCGGGCGGCGAGGCGGCGGGGCAGACGACGGTTACGCTGGAAGAGCATCTGACCAGCCCGGGCGCCACGGTGGGCACGGTGGCGTACATGTCACCGGAGCAGGTGCGGGCGAAGGAATTGGATGCGCGCACAGACTTGTTCTCCTTCGGAGCTGTGCTGTACGAGATGGCGACCGGCCAACTCCCCTTCCGCGGTGAAAGTTCGGGTGTGATCTTCAAAGCTATCCTCGATGCGGTACCGACTCCCGCTGTCC
This sequence comes from uncultured Acidobacteriaceae bacterium, assembly GCA_963842095.1. Classification (GTDB taxonomy): domain Bacteria; phylum Acidobacteriota; class Terriglobia; order Terriglobales; family Acidobacteriaceae; genus Sulfotelmatobacter. The sequence goes on along the minus strand of CAWJEY010000012.1, from coordinate 495,808 downwards.
GATTGAATCCCGATCTGCCGGTGGAGTTGGAGCGGATCATCAATCATGCGTTGGAGAAGGACCGGAACCTGCGCTATCAGCATGCGTCGGACATACGGGCGGAGTTGGAGCGACTGAAGCGCGACTCAGAATCGGGAAGGGCAACGGCGGCGGCGAACCTGAGCGGGGCGAAGGCCACTCCGCATCCTCGTCCGGGCATCCGCAACGGGATGATCCTGGCAGCTGTGTTTATGGTCTTGACCGCAATCGGCGTCGGCATTTACAAATACCGCTCCCAGTCAGCTCTGCCCGCGAAAGGCCGCGCACCGCTGTACGTCGCGGAGTTTACCAACTCCACCGGTGATGCCGTCTTTGATGATGTGCTGCGCGCCATCGTAGCCGGAGAATTGAGCCGCTCCCCGTCGGTTCAGGTTGCTGATTCTGACCCCGGAGACCTCGTGGAATTGCTACAGAGCGCAGGAAAGAGTCCGGACGAGCGCTTCACGGCCGAACTCGCCAGGCAAGTGTGCGAACGCGATAAAGGGAGCTTCTTCACGGATGGCGAGATTAAGTCGCAGGGCAGCGGTTACCTGCTCGATCTCTCTGTGCGGGAATGTAACTCCGGCAAGACTGTGGCTCAACAACACGGCGACGCCAAGAGCAAACCCGACCTCATGCTTGCGGTGAGTCAGCTTGCTGCGGCATCCCGTCTACAGCTTTCTGGCAACTCCGCCAACTCTCTCGGCAACACGCCAGCGCCTCTGCCTACAGCCTTTTTGGCAGCCTACAAAGCTTACCTGGTAGGCGACAGGCTCTACACAACTCAGCTCAAGCAAAGTGCCGCGATGCTCCGCCAGGCTACCGTACTCGATCCCAATTTTGCAGATGCCTGGTCCCTCCTGGCGCATGCGGAATACAACCTGTATGAAACAAAGCGGTCAGCGGACGATCTCAGGCACGCCTTTGCCTTACGTGAAAAGCTCAACGACAACGAGAAGGCGAGCGTTGAAGCGCGTTATTACTTGGAAGTTACCGGGGAACTCTATAAGGCGATTGAGGCTTTGCAAACTTGGGAAAAACTCCAGCCGAACGAGTTTTCACCCCACAATCTGTTAGGGATTGCCTATTCGGACCTCGGCATGTACGAAAAAGCGGCCGATGAGCTTCGCAAGAACACAGACCTTTTTCCCACTAACCAGCACGCAATGTCCAACTTGTCATTCGCCCTCCTCATGGAAGGCCGCTGCGACGAGGCAGAAGCCGTGCTTCGGCGCATTCCTGCCGATCAGGCGATGAGCCACTATCTCCACGTGCACCGTTATGAGTCGGCGATGCTGCGGTCCGATCAAGCAACGCTTGAAAAAGAGCGGGAGTGGATGGAACAAAACGCCGACGACCCATCTGTAATCTCTTTCCTGGCGAAGATAGACGTCTACGACGGGCGCCTGGAGAGCGCCCGTCAACGGACACAACACGGTGTGAATGTATCGGTCGGGTCTGGCTTGTCGGAGTCCGCGGCTCACATGCTTCTCGATCTCGCACGAGGCGAGGCTCTGTACGGTCGAGGTTCGAGAGCCGGGAAAACCCTCAGCCAAGCGCTGCAATTGTCCGATTCAAAGGAAGTCAAACAACGGGCAGCCAGAGTTATGATCCTCAGCGGCGAGGAACGCGAGGCCCAGAGGATCATCAATGAACTGCTTCACGAGTATCCCAGTGATACATTTCTCAACGAATTGGATGCGCCCCTCGTTCTCGCCGCGTCCCAGCTAAGTCTTGGTCAAGCTGACGCCGCCTTGCGCACTCTTGATCGGGTGAAGCCATTCGAATTCGGCACGGCAGCCGAGTTCCTTCCAAACTACTTCCGTGCCCTAGCATATCTTCGGCTCAAGCGCCCAGAAGATGCCGCCGGGGAATTCAGCGCGATTCTTGCGCATCGCGGAGTGTCCCCTTTGAGCCCGATCCTGACCGTGTCGCAACTGGGCTTGGCCCGTGCGTACGCAATGCACAGAGAAGTTGGCAAAAGCCGCGCCGCCGACGAGACCCTGTTTGCAAACTGGAAGAATGCCGATCCGGACCTCCCAATTCTGAAGCAGGCCAAAGCGGAGTACGCAAAGCTACAATGATCGGCCAGACCATCTCGCACTACCGCATCGTCGAGAAGCTCGGCGGGGGCGGCATGGGTGTGGTCTACAAGGCTGAAGACACCGAACTCGGTCGCTTCGTGGCTTTGAAGTTCCTGCCCGATGACGTGGCGCAGGATCCGCAGGCCCTGGAGCGTTTCCGGCGCGAAGCCCGTGCGGCCTCTGCCCTGAACCATCCCAACATCTGCACCATTTACGAGATCGGCAAAAACAGTGATCAGTCATTTCTGGTGATGGAGTACCTGGACGGGACAACGATGAAGCACCGCATCGGCGGCCGTCCAATGGAGACCGAGGCCATCCTGTCGCTGGGAATCGAGATTGCGGACGCGCTCGACGCGGCCCACGCAGCCGGGATCATTCACCGCGACATCAAGCCGGCCAACATCTTCGTCACCAAGCGCGGGCACGCAAAGATCCTGGATTTCGGACTGGCGAAAGTGGTGCAGCCGATTCGCGATCCCGGCAGCAATTCAAAGGACGCAGGGCAAACGACGGTAACCCTGGAAGAGCATCTGACCAGCCCGGGCGCCACGGTGGGGACGGTGGCGTACATGTCGCCGGAGCAAGTGCGGGCGAAGGAACTGGATGCACGCACGGACTTGTTCTCATTCGGAGCCGTGCTGTACGAGATGGCGACGGGGTCGCTACCGTTTCGTGGCGAGAGTTCCGGTGTGATTTTCAGGGAGATTCTCGATGCGGCACCGACTCCCGCTGTCCGATTGAATCCCGATCTGCCCTTGGAACTGGAACGGATCGTCAACCGTGCACTGGAGAAGGACCGGAACCTGCGCTATCAGCATGCATCCGACGTACGGGCGGAACTGGAGCGTTTGAAACGGGACACAGAGACGGGGCGTGTGCCCGCCGCCAGCACGGGGTCAGTACCAGCAGCACGGGAGAACGGCACACCCTCGGCGAAGAGAAATCTTTGGAGGATCGTTGTTCCATCAGTCGTTGTAGCAGCCGCATTAGTTGCCGGGCTTTACTATCGCTCGCACCGCGCGAAGCCGCTGACCGGCAAAGACACCATCGTTCTTGCCGATTTTGACAACAAAACGGGCGATCCGGTCTTTGATGACACGCTCAAGACCGCACTCAACGTATCGCTGAGCCAGTCGCCTTTTTTGAATGTGCTCTCCGACAGCACAGTAGTCGAGACATTGAAGTTGATGACCAAGCCTGCCGATACGAGGCTCACGCCTGACGTGGCGCGCGAGCTTTGCCAGCGCACGGGAAGCAAAGCATACATTGCCGGATCGATTGCCAGCCTGGGCAGCCAATACGTACTGGGGTTGAAAGTGGTGAACTGCAACAGCGGGGATACGCTGGCGCAGGAGCAAACAACTGCGGCTGCAAAAGAGAAGGTTCTTGATGCGCTGGGAACCGCAGCATCAAACCTGCGCGGCGAACTGGGCGAATCGCTGGCCTCGGTGCAGAAACTTGACGTTCCGCTTTATCGGGCCACCACTTCCTCTCTCGAGGCTTTGCAGGCCGACGCCTTGGGCAGTAAGGCCTTCCGGGAGAAGGGCCCGACTGCAGAGCTGCCCTACGAACAACGAGCTGTCGAACTTGACCCTGATTTTGCGATGGCCTATCTCGAAATGGCCCGCGATTATGGAACGCTCGGAGAGGTTGAGCGCGCCAGCGAATACACAACCAAGGCATTCCAGTTGCGGGAGCATACCAGCGCTCGCGAGAGGATGGTGATCACCGCGTCGTACTACTCCGAAGTGACCGGAGAATTGGACAAGGGCGCGCGCGCGTTTGAAGAATTGGCTGCGAGTTATCCCGGGGACGCAGCAACGACGGGATTGGGCTACGTTTCGTTTCAGGAAGGGGAGTACGAGAAGGGAGCGAAACTTTTTCGCGAGGCAATGTTGGCCCGGCCCGATGATCCCGTCCCCTACACCCACCTCGCCAATGCCGGGCTGATCTTGCAAAACTTTGATGAAACGCGGCAAGTGGTTGCGCAGGCGCAGGCGCGAAAGGCTGATAGTTTCATATTGCACAACGCGCTCTACGGATTGGCTTTTCTTGGTGGCGATACTAGTGCCATGACGGAACAACTGCATTGGTTTGAGGGCAAGCCCGAAGAAAATATAGCGCTTTCACTCGCTTCCGATACGGAGGCCTATGCGGGCCATCTTGGCAAGGCTCGGGAATTGACGCGAAGGTCCCTCGACACCGCCATTCGCGCCGATAGCAAGGAACTTGGCGCGACCGGGTTGGCCGTCGCGGCGCAGCGGGAAGCCGCCGTCGGCAACCCGGCGCAGGCCCAGCAGTTCGCCGCAGAAGGACTGAAGTTGATGCCCACCAGTCAAGCCGTTGACGTTGAAGCCGCACTAGCCCTCGCCATGGCAGGCGAATCTGCGCTGGCGGAGCAGATCGCGCGAGATCTAAACAAGCGCTATCCTCTGGATACCCAGATGCAATCGCTCTGGCTGTCGGCCATTCACGCGCAACTGGCGCTTAACCGTAAGAATCCCGCTGCGGCCATCGCGAGCCTGCAGCCTGCCGTGCCGCCGATTGAATATGGGCAGATTTTCTTTCTTACAAATATCTCCTGCCTCTATCCCACCTACATTCGCGGCCAAGCGTATCTAGCGGCGGGGCAGGGCAAAGAAGCCGCCGCCGAGTTCCAGAAGATTCTCGACCACGGCGGAATCGTCTGGAACTGCTGGACTGGAGCTTTGGCCCATTTAGGCGTGGCGCGTGCGAATGCTCTGCAGGCGAGGACGTCGCAGGGCGCGGATGCCGATGCCGCCCGCGTCCGGGCGCTTGCGGCCTACAAGGACTTCCTCACCCTCTGGAAAGACGCCGACCCCGACATCCCCATCCTGAAGCAAGCCAAGGCCGAGTACGCGAAGCTGCGATAAGGCAACTAAAGTAGAAAAAGAAAGCCGCCTTGTTTGGACGGCTTTCGTGGTTGTCCTCTGGATCGTTGGAGCCGATGATGGTTTTCCCTCATATAAAGTCGGTGCCATCAGTCGGCAGCGACGGCGCTGGCAACTGTCGAAAGCTGCTGCGACTCAGTGGCTTGCGAAGCTTCTGGAGTCTCAGTCGGGCGTGGACTCGGCGCTTTCTCCTTCCGGTTTTGAAGGTAGATCGCTGCCGAGAACCACCCGATGACGAACGTCCAAGATGCTGCCACGAACAAATCAAAGTACGTCATTTGACGCCCCCTTTCGTCTTCGTTACTGCTCTTCGCTTTCGAGTAATGCAAGCCGTGTGCCAGGGGGCAGCGGCTGGCGAAGCGCAGTTTTCATTCGCGGAAGTGATTGAAAATAGACGAATCGTGGAGTTAGTGTCGAAGCGACCATTCGGTTAGGTGCGCTGTTCGCTAACCATACGGTTAACGGCGGCCCGCCCAACGGTTAATAAGCGAATCCCCAATCCAGTAACCGCCGAATTGAGTCCGCAGCTGAACACTGCAAGTGGGCAATGAGGACGGTGCCGTTTTTAGGAAAAGGCTCGGGCATAATCTTCGATCGCATTCTGAACCTCTCCCGAGTCGTTCTTGGTGTCTGTGGCGGCGATAACGCCGCCAGCTCAGCTGGTTTGCAGGGGCTTTAGAATCCCCGTCAGTATGCAGTGTGCGCGTTCCGATCCTAATAGAGGTTGATGTAGGTGCCTGTTAATACCTGGCCCGGAATGGCGGAAGATTTTTGCGCGGGTCGAGCAAACTCTGTCAAGGCGCGTGCCCGCGATAGCGGCGACCTTCGGTCGGCCTTGACAGAGTTTGCGACCGCGCTACGCTGCCATTATCCGGGGCAGGCAGGGGTTCTAAAGGCCAATTGCAAGACCCATTCCGTGCTCCTGCTGTCGCCCCGTAGAGACTTCCTGCTGCGGGGCAATCGTCTGCTCCGAGTTGATCTCGGGTATATGCGCGCTGTGCTTTGAAAGATTGTATCCGAGAGCGCTGGGCAGCTTCTGGCGATCGTTGGTGAAGAGTTGCGCGTCGAACGCTCCTCGCGAAACGGACACGTAAGCCATACGGCTATTGAGCAGGTCCTTGGCAGCCAATTCCGTGTCTACATGAATCAGCACACGATCAGCAGTTTGTCCCTGGCTAGAATGGCTGGTCATTGCGTAGCCGTAGTCAAGATGTGGATGCTTATTCGGATCGATTTCGATCGAGTGGCCAGAATCCATCGTGAGATTCAATCGCCCAGCCCCGTCAATCTCCCTGATCACTCCCAATTCGCGGTTTGCAATTTTCAGTTCATTTGAGGGGGCCGTAAATTGAATGCGGTCACCAACGGAAAAGCTTCGCATCTCCTCGCGGAAGACGGAAACGCCCTGCTGTCGCCGTGGATCGTAAGTGCGCTGCGTGCCGTCCTGCAGCTCCACCGTCAGCCGGTTTCTCGGAGCGTCGATGCTCTTCACTTGTGCGTACTCGCCTTTCCCGATGCCAGTCTCCTTCGACGCGCGCGAGTAGCGCAGTACATCGCCCACCTCATACCGTTCGGCCCATGTGCGGTCGGCGCCAGTGAGGTCTTGGCGCGGCACGAGCGTTCTGATGCGGTGGTCCTCGTTTGCTGACGAGGCCACTCCGCTGCAATTTCGCATGGATGCGCACGTTGATCTCCGTGCGAGAGCGATTATCGGGAGAAATCACCAGCGTGTTCTCCGGCGATTTTGCGTAGTCCTGCGCAATAGCGGCGATGCGCTCGTCGTGGCCTTGAATCTCATGGACCCGGCCCTGCCGGTCAAGATTCTGTATCGCCTCGCGCACTTCGCCGCGAGCAAGCTGCTCGACTACCTCTCTTAATTCCGGGTCTTTCTGGCGCACGATCTCTTCGAGCCTTACCGTCTTCATACCCGTGTCCTGGAGCTGCGCGAAGGGCCGCCCGGCCTCAACCGCCTCATGTTGCCGCCGGTCACCGACGAGCAACACACGGTCATTCGCCTGGAGCCGGTTCACAAACTCATGCACCTGTCTGGTCGATGCCAGAGAGGATTCGTCGAGCACATAGAGCCGTTTCTCGCCGGTATCCGGCTGCTGTCCACGCACCAGATGCTTCTGTAGTGTGGATGTCTCCATGCCCGCTTCCCCGAGCTTCTGCGCCGCGCGGGAGGTTGGCGCGAAACCTTCCACCCTGTATCCCTCGGCCTCCACGCCTTCGCGGATCACAGACAGAGTTGTTGTCTTGCCCGCGCCTGCGATGCCATCTAAGCCGACGACCTTCTCCCGCGAGAGAAAGATTTCATCCACTGCCTGGCGCTGCGAAGCATTCAGTTCTGGGTGGCGGTCTTCCGTGGCGATACGCACTTGCGGTGAGACTAGCATCGGATCGTTGTAGTCACGCCGATTGCCTTCCTGCATCCGGCTAACGATCTCACGCTCCATGCGTACCATCATTGCGGTCGTGAACTGTCTGCCAGCACCAACGTGCGAGACTTCCCGGAACTCCCCGGCCTCGATCCGGCGCTCGAACTCCTGGCGGACCTGGGCATAGTTGGTTTCTCCCATGCCGCGCACCAGCGCTGTTTCGAGGATCGCGCGGCGGTCCTGTACCGCCGATCTCTCGAAGACGTGATCGCGCGCCCATGTCACGGCCTGCTTCGCCTGAACCTCTGGCTCCGGCGTCTGGTATTGCCCATGTTGACGCGCCTGTGCGACCACGCGGTCCGCCTGATGCCCGTACTGTGCGGCCAACTCGCGGTGCCGCTGTAAGACTTCTCCAGGCGACAGTAGTTCCTTGCGGTCGCGAGTATGGTGGGCCGCGATCTGCGCCGCCGCGGCCCCGTCGATTCCTTGCTCCCGGAGATGGTCTTTGATCTGTTCACGCCTTGGACTGGAAGCCTCCAAATATTCCTTCGTGTAGCCTTTTACTTCCGGCTGTCCATGCTTGCCCCGCTCCAGTTCGTAGCCCAGCTTTTCCAGACGCAGAGCCAACTCGGATCGGTAGACCGCCGTGACGTAGCGTTGTGACACGAACATCTCGTGTGGCTGCAAAGCTCGCATCTGTTTCCCGTTTTCGGGACTGCCTTCCCGCTCCGTCATGTTGAAGAGTACGGCATGGGTATGAAGCTGAGGCGCAGCATAGCCATCGACGGGCCGCGCGGTATCGTGCTCGAAGGTGGCGGCGATGAATTTGCCGGTCGTCTCTGGGGCATGGACATTGCCGATCCGCGCCTGCGTGTATTGTTCAAGCTCCTGAAGTGCCGCGCGTACACTCTCCCGATGGGCTTCCCGCACCCGATCATCGCCGCCCACGAGAGCGGTAAGCGATACCGACTTCGGCGCAGAGAAGGTGGCGTCCCACGCGGCGCGATGCTCGACGCTGGTCACCTCTCTGCCAAATTTGCCTTCATAGGTTCTCGAAACTTGATGCCGTACGAGCTGCTGTTCGGTGTGCGGATGTTGGCCTTCACTCAGCCGCGCAAAGTGTTCGGAACCAACGCCACCTTGCAACCCCCACTGCTCGGCGAGTCTGCCCTGCCACTCACTGTGACCTTGCTGATCGCGGCTCCAGTAGTTCTGTTCCTGCGAGGCAAACTCCCGCGCATGGTAGGTCTGCGCCTGGCTGGCCGACAGCGGTTTCGACATCGTCAGCATACCGAACGCTCCTCAAGCGGCAAGTGGTGTTCTTGCCAATTTGTCTCTCATTCGATTCCCTTCGTTTTCTCCCAGGCGAACGCCTCTTTGGGTTTGGTCTCGGGCGCACCGATGGTCGAACCGAAGAGCGCGAGCATCGGCTGGGTAGTCTTCTTCAGCGGATCGGCGGCAGTGTTCGCGGGCACCGATGACGCTGGTTTCGGCGCGATCTCTGGCATCTGACGCTGCGAAAATCTCAGCAGTCTGAATCGGATTCTGCCCATCTTTATCCTCCATCTCTGGATCAAACTTGGTCGAGATCGGCCCCATTCGATCGTCTCCACATCCCGCCGCTTACGTGAAGACCGGCTCTGCAACACGCTCCGCACTGCCAGTAGCAAAAAGAACATCGCGGCTACCCAAAGCAACGGCGTCAACAGCGAAAAGGTTTTGTGAAAAGGCATAACACTCATGGCATACGAGCTCTTTCCTTGCCCTCGCGGGCAAAGAATTCTTCGAGAAGTTTGCGAGCCTGATGGAGCTTTCGCGCGTCGGCTTGGTCGCGGATTTTGAGGACGGAATCGGGCAACAACTGTCTATTTTCCGCTGCGGCCTCGGCGGCTGCATGGAAGAGATTCAGCAGCGCATAACGCACCGCCCAGAGTTCTGCCAATACCAGTTCGCTCGGATCAGCGGGCCGCTGTCGCGCAGCGCACAGAGCGGTCCCGCGCAGCCACTCGGAGAGAGCCTGTCCCGCGCTTTCGGCGGCAGCTTCTATCTCTCCCAGCTCTTCGGGAGTCAGTCTCGTGGCCGCGGTCTTGGTGCGGAAGCCGGGCTTTGCCTCTTCTCCGAACGGCAAACTGGACTGGGGATTAGCTTGAGCGCGAGGACTACTCATAGGACGAACTGCCTTGTTGAACTACTGCGCTTGATTCCGCTGCGATTAAACTGCGTAATTGCTAGTTCACAGGAAGCTCCTGCGCTTCAACGCGTTTACGCGATTCGACGCTCTGGGCCACCTGTCTCAAACAAACCTCATCGTTCGATATCGCAGTCACCCAGCGGAGACGAATTTTGTTGACGCAGCGAAAGTTAACCTGCGTAAACATCGAAGCGCTGTCTGGCGCTCCGCAGTTCCCAACTTGGGGGTGACGTGTCCCCACTTCTTCCGGTGCGAAGCACCGCGTTCTTACAACTCGCCATACTCAAGAGCCAGCGCGTCCCACAGGCGGCGTACTTGCGGGGCCTGCCACGCGCGTCGAAACAGCTTCTTGATGGACTGCCAGTCTTCGCCACGAAAGTTAAACGTAATTCCGTTGTCACCAGCGCGAAAATTCACGCCGATTTCGTCCTTCTCGTCAGCCACCGTGTACGCCAGAAAATAGCGGCCATTCCAGGAGATCAGCACCCGCCTTACATCCAGCCGTTCTAGGATCGTCCTGAATTCCGAAATCTTTGGGTATCCCTCCACGGGATAGAGCGGCGCAAGTCTTCCGGGGAAGGACAACCAAACGGAAAAGCCTTCGCTCGGCGAGCGCACGAATTCGAGACGGTAGTCGCCTTCTTCAAATTTCGGTAATGGCGGATTCAACGGAGCGTCCATTCCCCCTGCCGGAGAGTTCGGATCTTGCAAGGGCTTACCATAGTGAAAATAGTGGCCGCGGGCGCACACGCGCCACAGGGTCGGCCAGAACGGCCGAAGCGCCTCGTTTAGCCTCTCGATATTGGGGAAGTCTAGCTCGTCGAGGAGAAAGTAGAGGTTCCGGGCGACAAAGATGGGTCTCTGCCGCTCTTCTGTCGGGTTTTTTAGCATCCGAATGGTGTGGGTGACGGCGCGCCGAACATCGTCGCTTCCGATCTCTTCCGGTTTCTTCGCTTCGGCTTGCCGATCGGGCGGGAGATGTCCGACGAAGAAAGAGTCCAAATGGGTCTTGTTTGGTTTGCGAAGCAAACCGTAAACCGCCTGGAATGCCTCTAGGATTCCGGCAAGAGATTCACATGAAATCTCCGTCTGTGCGGTGTTGGCAAATCTCTCCACTCCGTGCAAACAGAAATAGGCAACGGCGGTCCATTCTGCTTGCGAAAGCGGGAGCTTTGAGTCTGCCTTTCGGCGAATCATTAGCAGAGAATCGGTCGGCTCGGTAAGCAGACTTACCAGCTCAAGTCGTTCTTCTTTTGAGGACTCAAGAAGCTGCTTTGCCGCCTCCGATGTGGAAACGGGTTCGCCGCTCTTCATGGACATGAGCACCTTTAAGCCTTCAAGCTTTAAACGCAGAGCCTCGGAAATACGAATGGAGATCACTGGCTGCTGCGCTATCGCTGCCTTCTCCGTCGTGAGCTCTCTTTCGGTCAATTTCACCTCCTATGTGTAACGATACAGCTTGACTATATGTGTACACCTGCGCTACCGTCAAGGGCAATGTCGTCCACGAGGGGCGGATGAGTCTCCCCTCAGGAGTAGATGAACCATGCCCCAGCCAATCGTGATGAAAAAACCAGCCATGCCTCAGCTCGTCAACACGCGCAAGGCCGCTGAGATTCTCGGACGCTCAGCAGCAACATTGAAACGATGGCGCGCCGAGGGAGTCGGGCCGAATTGGATAGAACTGCAAGGTCGGGTTAGTTATGATGTGAATGTTCTTTTGGAATACATCCAGAAGAACACACGAGTTGCTTCCGTGCGGGCTGCAATGGAGGAAGCTCGTGAAGCTGTTTAAGAAAGCGAAGTCCAAGTTTTACTGGTATGACTTCACGGTGCGCGGACAGCGCTACCGTGGGTCAACCAACGAAACAAAAGCGGCCAGGGCGGCAAAGGTTGCTGGTCTGAAACTCGGCCATGTGGTCGAGAATACAGATCCGCTTCCCAAAAAAGCTCCTGTGTTGCTGGAGTTTTCCCGGCGCTTCCTGGAATGGCTGGACAAGGTCAGACTGGAAGACAAAACCAAAACCTACTACCGCGATGGCTGGCGACTCCTCAAGACGACAACCGTCGTGAACATGCGATTGGATCAGATCACTAGGGACGTTATCGAAACATTGAGGTTCTCGGGCGCGTCCTCAAATGCCAATTGCGCGCTGAGAACGTTAAGAAGAATGCTGCACAAGGCGGAGGAGTGGACGCTGATTCGCCACGCTCCGAAACTTAAACTGATGAAGGAATACGGACGTTCACTCAGGCTTGACGATGAAGCGGAAAAGAAATTGTTGGCCGGCGCTGCCTCCTGCAATTGGCGGAAACGTAGCCTTCAACTTTTCCGGGACATCATCATCTTGATGCGCGATACCGGCATGCGGAATGAAAGAGAGCTTTACCGGATGCGCATCGAGAACCTAGATTGGGAAGGCCGAGTGATCTTCGTCCCCGACAGCAAAACCGAAGAGGGACGTAGACGCGTGCCAATGAGCAATCGCGCTTTCGACATTCTGAAAGCACGATGTGGCACGAAGCGCGAAGGCTGGGTTTTCCCTTCCAACCGCGCTGAGTCCGCTCACCTCACTACGATGGCGAAGAGATTTCGAGAAGCTAGGAGAAAAGCGGAGCTTCCCGAAGATCTTGTCCTCTATTGTGGGCGACATGATTACGGCACCCGGATTCTGAAGAGAACCGGAAACCTGGCCGCTGTCATGAGAACCATGGGGCACAAGGATGTGAAGACTGCGATGCAGTATCAGCATCCTGAGCTAGAGATCGTGCGCGCCGCGCTCGATCAAGAGACGGCGGTAGAGAAACGGGCGTAGCCGGATCGAGTTACGGCACACTTTACGGCACACCCAAAACATCGACTCCGGTAAGTGATTGAAAAGATGGTGAGCGCGGTAGGAATCGAACCTACAACCTACTGATTAAGAGTCAGTTGCTCTGCCAATTGAGCTACGCGCCCACGGTGGGGAAACTTGTGGCGGGACAATTTGTGATTGTAACATTTCCCGCACGCGCGGTCATCGCGTTAAGTGGGCGCTGCAGACGCGCGATGGAGGCACTGCCTCGAACACAAAAGTGAAACGAGTTGATTGCGCGCTCTGTGCCGAGTTCCGGCGCGAACGAAACCTGTCCTAGGAACGCTGGCGCACTTCCGCAGCCAGGCCGCTGGATTCGCTCACCACCGGCCGGCGCCGCGGCAGAGAATCCGGCCCCGTCTTCGGATTGGGGCGTCTCTCGACCGTGCCGATTACGGGAGCATCGTCCATGCCGTCGGCGTACGCCATGGAGACGAAGCGCTGCTCGGAACATAAGCGGTCGATCATGCGCTGTTGCCCACCACTCAGCACGGCGTGGGGAAGAATGGGAAAGTGCCGGAACATCCAAACAAAATAAACGCGCTGAAGAAACGATGGCATCAAATAACGCGGTCCAATCGGCGTCTGCACCTGCACTACACCGTCCGACAGTTTCTCGATCCACATGACTAGGCCCACCTGAGTCCCTGAGTTTGGCCAGAGCAATTCTTGGGCCGCCATTATTGCACCAAGGTCGGTGCGAGGGGAAGCATTTTCTCAAACATTTCTTCGACCGCCCCTCCGGCCCCGGCACTTCCTGCCGGACGATGGGTAAACCTGGTGCGGTTTGGGGTCCTGGGGGAGCGGGGTTACCGACCTGGACGCGGATTCGATTGCACCGAAATTGGTGCAGCAGGCTGGGACAGCGCCGGAAGGCTAGGCGGGGATCTCTGGCAGGATGTCCATGCTCCGGATCTCGGCTGCGACCCCAAAGTCCTTGCCGGGACCCTGCTCCACCCGCAATACTCGGGCATGGCAGCACACCCAGCACTTCTCCCCTGAAGTCAGTTCGGGGGGAAGGATGAGGACCAATTCCACATCGGAGCCCTCCACCATGCGGGACTGGGTGTAGAGGAATACGCCATTGGTGCTGACATCGCGAGTCTGGGCGGTCGACTCAGCATTCGCCGCCTTGCTGCGCACGCGCACGGGCAGCTTGGCGACGACTCTTTGGCGGGACCGGCGATCGATCTTAGAGACCATTCTTAGAAGTCATTAATGCGACAAGCTAAAACGTCAATGCGACAAGCCCAAACGTCACAAGTCAACGACCAGCGAGGAAGCTTCTCGTCCCCTCGCTGGCGTTCGACAGTATAGACCAAACTCGGAAGACGCGTTACAAACCGCTTAGATTTGTGGGCGGCGTGAGCGTGCTGCGGGCACTACGATGGCTTGCTCCATGGTGGGAACATTGGTGCCTCGCAGCCATGCCTCGGCCTGGGCCAGTTTGTCGGCCTGATTGGTCTGGTAGTAGGCCTGCACCAGAAGTTCCATGGAGAAGGGATTGTCCTGGTCTTCTTCCAGATTGGCGATGGCTTCATCGAACTTCTTCTGGTCCATCAGCAGCGTGCCGGCGGCGCCGTTGTATGAACTCTGAATGACGCGGTTGCGGCTGCCGGAGGCCATGGCCTCAAGCTGCTTCAGAGACTTGTCAGCCAGTGCGGGATTGCCGGCATGCGCGGCGCGCACCGCGCGGTTGCGCAGAATACGGGAGAGCTCTTCATCTTTGTCGCCCTTCGAAATCGCGCGATGTCCCAGAGACTCCTCGGCTTCCTGCAGATACTTCAACGCCGCGTTGTCGTCGGTCTGATACTCGGCCAAGTGACGATAGGCTTGCGCCTCCTGCAAGGGCTGTTCTTTGGCGTGTGCGGTCTGGGCAATCTCTTCGAATAACTTGTCGGCATCGGTGAACTTGCCGTCGCGGACCCAGGTCATGGCCAACTGCATGCTGTAGGCGAGCCGGTCGGCCTCATTGTGAGCGTAGCGGATGGCTTTGGTGTACTCCACGCGCGCCTGCTCCTGATTGCCCATCAGAGCATAGGTGTCTCCCAGGCCAACCTGCGAGGTAACGAAGTCAGGATCGATCTTCAACGCGGCGTGGTAGTGCTGCAGCGAACCTTCAAAGTTTCCCGCCATGCGCAGCAGTTCGCCGTAAGAATCCTGCGGATTCGGTTCCTTGGGCAGCAGGGCGACGTAGCGATCCATGTTGGCAAAGGCTTTGTCAAATTGCCGGTTGCGGGCGTAAAGGTAGGCCAGATCGTTGAGGGCGGCCGCATAATTCTTGTCGAGGGCCAGGGCCTTTTCCATGATCTTCAGGGACTGTTCGTCGCCGTCTTCGAGCATCAGCCAATTGCCGGCGAGGTAAAGCACATGCTTGTCCTTGGGATACATTTCGAGCAGATCGTTCATGGCGGAAATGCCGCCGATGAAGTCGCCTTCCTGCACCTTCGCGATCCAAGCGACCATTAGCTGCTCGCCCGGAGTCAGCTTGGAGGCAAGGGCCTTGGCCTTTTCGCGGGCCGCGCTTACTTCCTCGGGATTGCTGCTGTTAAAGGCGATCCAGGCCCAGGCGACGGCCAGATTGGGATCGGCCTTCACGGCGGCGCGCCAGTCGTCGTTGCAGCGCTCCAGGTAGAGGTATTCGTAGTCCTGCATACCCTTTTCGTAGAGAGAGCGCGCCTCAGGCGATGAGGTGCTTACCGGCATCGTAGCCGTGGCTGACTGCTTGACGTGGTGGGCATGAGCATCGATGGGTGTGGCGAGGCACACGCCAAGAATGAGGATAAAGACAGGGACGGCATAAATGGAGCGGCGCATCAAGGTCTCCGGAACAGACGCTTTGAGGGATAAGGATTACGACTGCAGCGTAACATCGGCGGAATGCGGTTACCTAGTGACGGAAGTCATACGACGGGTGGGAGGGCTGGCGGAAAGAAAAAGCCCCTGCCGCAAGCGGCAGGGGCGATTGCCGTCACGTCACGGACAGCTCGTGTTGCCCGAGGGTTGTTGGAAAGCGAAGGTATGGAATACCGTGTCCTCGAATATGGCGATGTCTTCTGAACACCCGACAGTCGATGATTCGAGGTTAATTTGCATTGCGTGCGTTTGCCCGTTATTGGTGCCAACGCTCTCGCTGTAGCTCCAGGTGAACGAGGTACTGTTTGTGGCCGTTATTCCTCCAAATCCAAGGAAGTTGAGGTTTCCTCCTTCGCTAAAACCAATCGTATAGGAGTAGCCACCCGTCCAGGTTTCCGAGGTCTGGTTCGAGTCGGATGCGGTCCAGCTATTACCCACCGGATCGCAGCCCTGGCAGGCCGGGCCCGACATCGGCTCGGCGTTATATATTTCGACGAACCTTGTGTTATTCGTTCCGTTAACCGTCGTGGGGTTTTGAGTCGGGGAAAAGTTAACCAGCGGATCGGAGTTCACTATCGCCGTGAAATCACTCGCCACGCATGCGTTCGGGTTCGCGCAGATGCTGCTGAGGCCCGGCAGAACTTCGCCATCGGGGAGGTGCTGAGACCCCAACACAGACGCAGGTATAAGGCTTGGGTTCTGCAATTCCTCGACGTTGACAGTCACTACGTCCATCCCTTGGGGAGCGCCCGGCACAGGATCGCCGGTCGTTTGCGCGGGCGTTCCGAGGCCGTAATTCGTTGCGGTGTTGCCGGTCGGCTCGAATGTAATCTCAGGATTGAGCCAAATCACAAAGGTGTCCTGGCTATGGTTAATCGCGTTGCTCGATCCAGCCGCATTGAGGGTGACGCCCTGCCCTTCCGATACCGACCAGCTAAATGCGGAGGAATTGCCTGACATGGATGCGAATCCGAAGGTCCATCCCAACGTACCGCCGCTGCCGAGGAACCCCGCCGAGGTGGTAAAGGTCGTCGAGATACTCGATTGAAACGATTGGGAAATTGAGGTGGTGGCACCATACGTGGTTGAGTTCGAGTAGCCGTTCGAGCTCGCATTGCCGGGAGGGGCATAAAGCAGCGACAGAATGTAATACTTGGGATCTGCCTTTCCGGCGGGCGCTGTCACAGTGAACGGAATGGTCATCTGAGGATCTTGTCCTTTCACCACGGACGCCGAAACCGAATAGTTCGCATTGGCTTGAAAGTTGACAAAATAGGCCGACTCCTCGCCGTTGGTGCTGGTGCACTGGGCCGGGAAGCTGGAGGTCATCTGCGAACACAGCGCGGACGCGATGCCCTGTGCCGTCGAACCCTCGCCGTAGGTGGTTGATACATTCTTTCCGTTTACTGTCAAGGTAACCGTTCCGGTGTCCCAAATAGGCCCGCTGCACCCCCCGCCGTTCCGCCCTCCGCCGCAGTGTTCGTACGTCTTCTCGGTGCCACTGATTGCGGCTCCGCCAAAATACACTGTCTGACCAACAGAAACGCTCGCCCAGAATATCGTCGTCACTAGACAGGCTAGGAGGGTGATCCCCTTTGCGTTCATTTTAAATTCTCCAAGTCCACACATTTGCTTCGCTCGGGCCGAAGCAGGCTCACCACCCTAAGACAAACTACTTGTGGAAAACGAAAATGCCGAGCGTCCGTCCTATTTTCGGAACGTTTGCGACGCGAGCCCTTGGATTTCTATTAGTTGGGAATAGCGTTCCTCAAGCGCTGCAGTTTTCCGTGTTCGCTTTTTGTAACTGAGGAACATACCTACGCGCTGTGGGAAATGAAAAAGCCCCTGCCGCAAGCGGCAGGGGCTTTTCGAACTAAGCATGCGGCTAGAAGCTGAACTTGGCCGCGAGCTGAATGCCGCGCGGTCCACCACCGCCGAGGAATGGGTTGCCGATACCTACATCGCCGGTAGCGGTGATTGGGTAGAACCCCTGACCCACTTCGCGGGTGCCGCTCTGACTTAGGGTAAGTCCATTGAAGGCCGGATCAGCAATGAACGCCGGCAGAAACGGATTGGCAAAGTTGGGATGGTTGGGGAGGTTGAAGAAATCGGCGCGAACTTGCACCGCAACGCGTTCGGTGAGTTGAGTATTTTTGTAAAGAGCAAAATCGAATTGGCGGAAATTCGGCCCCCGGAACTGATCTCGCCCTTCATTGCCGTAGTGACGCGTCCCGATCGTACAGTCGGACGCTGCCCCGGTCGCTGCCGTCACATCGCAGGGAATCGCAAACGAGCTTAACGGCATGAACTGGTATGGGTTCTTGTTGTTTTGGGTGGCTGGAGCCACAACGTCTGGCCGGTCATAGCAATCGCCGCCGCCGCTGAAGTCGTCCTCACAGTTGTAATTGAACTGGAAGGGCTGCCCGGTCTGAACCGTGAGGGTGCTATTGATCCCCCAGCCGTTCTTTACCTTTTGCATCCCCCCACCCATATGGGGAATGTCATAGACAAATATCCAGGAGAGGCGGCGCGGCAAGTCAAAGTTCGACGGACCGTATTCAGCCCGCGGATTGGTGCTATCCTGCGGCTGGGCGGCGTTGGGTTCGAAGTCTTCACCGTCGCTGGAGTTGTCCAGCGATTTAGACCACACGTAGTTCAGGATCGAAGTGACACCGTGCCAGCCGGTAATTCGGAAGCTGCCTTGAAGCGAGTTGTAGTTCGAACTACCCGTGGAATTCTCTTGCATCACATAATACGAGCAGTACGGATTCCCCGTGCAGTAGCCTCCGTAGGGGCGGGCCGCACTTCCGAAATCCTGAAAGCCAGCGGTCTCGTCGACCTGGTTGATGGTCGCTGCGCTGGGCTGATTGATGTCGAAGAACCGCCACAGATGATGCCCTTGCGACCCCACATAGCCCACTTGCAACATCATTTTGTTGCCAAGTTGCTCCTGCAGGTTCAGGTTGTAATTTTCCATGTACGGGGTCTTGATATTCCTGTCGAAAGCGAAGGTGTCGCACTCCAGGCTGGCACAACTTGGAGCTGAGTAAACCGGCGACCCGGATACAATCGCTGGTCCGGCAACAGCGGAAATAATCTGGTACTGGCTGGGGCCAACGGGGTTATAGGCTGGACCTGGATCGAAATAGGGTGGATAAGGCAGGTGACCCATGACCATATCCTGCGAAAACGCATCGAAGAAGATCCCGTACCCGGCGCGAACTACGGTCTTGCCCTTTCCTGTGACGTCCCAGGCGACGCTGACGCGGGGAGCGAAATTCTTGTACTGCGGGTTGTACAAGCCGCTCAAGCCGGGCTGGCCGACTTGCGTGAGCGTGAATGTTCCGTCTCCGGTCGCCGGTGAGAGGCTGGTGATGTTGCTCAATAGATTGTTCTTTTCTCCCACGACTCCGGCATAATCCCAGCGCACTCCGTAATTGAATGCCACTTTAGGACTCACGCGGAAACTATCCTGAATGTAAAGTCCGTAGTTGTTTTCAAAGGTATTGCGGGCGGAGTTACCCGAGTATTGCAGACCACTATCGATGTCACCGGCCAGGAAATCGCCGATCGCGCTCCCCGTCGCGTCGCCGTTGAACTTAAGTCTTCCCCTGAACCAGTGGCCGTCGATCCCCTGATCGACTGTAGTGCGATGGAAATCGAAACCCATCTTGACGTCGTGCTTGTTGATCTTCCACGAAAAACTATCGATCAATTGATTGTTGCTGTCGACGCGATGACGTGGATCGCTGGAACTCGCGCCGAGTTGCGCAACCCCGCTCACGAGAATAATGGGCAGGCCCGAGTCGGAAACGCCCGAACCCGGGCATCCCGCCAGCGAACTGGCGGCGCAGAGACCGATTGAGCTGGGATGAAAGTTCTGATCCGCCGGGAAGAAACCTTCTGCGAACCGATTCCAGCCGTAGCGGACCTCATTAATCTTTGAGCCGAAGGTATGGGAATAGGAGATGGAGACAAGCTGAACTCGCGTTGGCGTATAGGTATTGAAGCCGGGAAGCTGACCGCCACTGGCCGTCAGTGCCAGGGGAAAGGACTGGATGCTGTCTCCGTAGAAATAGCGCCCGGTCAGCAGATTGTTCGGACTGAAGCTATGGTCGATCTTGGCAATCAGGCTCGTGAGGTCGTTAAATGAAGGCGAGACGACGGAAGCCTGCCCCGGAGAGTTCGGCAAGTTCGGAGCGGGCCAGGGATCGCGAGCGAGCAGCGCTTGGATGACCGAATTGCTCGAATCGGCGGGAGCCAGTTGGCCATTCGGCCCGCTTCCGGTACTTGGAACACTTGCGATCGTGACCACACCCACCGGCTCTCGCTGCCCTTCGTAGTCGAAGAAAAAGAATGTTCTGTCCTTTACGATCGGACCGCCTATGGAGGCGCCATATTGATTGTTATGGAAAGGGGCCTTGGGCTGGCCGGCAATATTGAAATAGTTGCGCGCGTCCAGTGCGTCATTGCGGAAATACTCGGCTGCGCTTCCATGCAGCTTGTTGGTTCCGCTCTTGGTTACGATATTTACCACGCCACCTGCGTTGCGCCCATACTCCGGCTGAAAGTTCGAGACCACGTGTACTTCGGCCACTGCGTCGAGAGGCAGAATCGTGGCCGGAGTTCCGAACACACCCGCCTCGTTTATGGCTGGGTCGTTACGGAAGCCGTCGTTCATGTCGGTGCCGTCGAGCAGGTAGTTGTTGGAGCGGCCGCGGGCACCGTTCATCGAGAACTCGCCGAAGGAACCGGGAGAGTCGGAAATCTCGTCCGGTGACCCGGCAACGCCGGGATTTAGATAGATCAGCTTGGTATAGTCTCGGCCGTTGACGGGGAGATCTTTGACTGTCTCCTGGGTGATTATCCCTCCGAGGTCATTGGTCGTAGTCTCTACTTGGGGCAGTAAGTCGCCGGCAACTTCCACCCTGGTCGACACTGCTCCGGTCTTCAGGGCCGCATCCACGCGGCGCTCGGTTGAAACGTCCACGACCACGCCGGTGGTCACCGCGGTCTCAAAGCCGGTCAGGGTGATGGTGACCGTGTAGGTGCCGATGGGGAGTTCGGGCAGGGCGTAGCTGCCGTCGGCACTGGTGTCGGTGGTGCGCTCTAATCCCGTGCCCACGTTCTTCACGGTTACCTTGGCTCCGGCAACCACTGCGCCTGACGGGTCAGTGACAGTGCCGAGAATGGTGCCGCGGAAGGTCTGTGCCGAGAGGCTGACTACGGCCAGAAGCACAAACACGAGGATGATGCGCGCTCTCATAAAATCTCCTTGAAGCTGATCGGTTTAGTGGGTTGACGTAATGGCGCGGCAGGCAGACCTTCAAGCCAGCTACCTGGGAAGCTTGCAATTCCTTGCATACTAACAAGATGCAGCGCCCAACCGCACAGGAAACAGTATCCAAACCCTACCCCAAGAGTCAACCATTGAGTTGCGATGGAAGCAATAGATTTTACGAATAGGTAACTCGCAGGTTAACTCTCTCGAAAAGGCGTGGGGAAGGGCCGGGAATGGTGTCGGCCAACACCAGGATCCCTCGCTTCGCTCGGGATGACATCAATCCGCAGGGATGACACTAATTTGCAGGCTAGAAGGTGATGGTCACGCCGCCGCGAACGGAACGGGCAGCCTGCACCAGATAGACCGTCTGGCCGTCCTGGCCGACAACTGGCACGTAGCCTTGCGCCAGCAGGTTGCGCAGGTCGACGAGCATTTCCATGTGAGTGGGCAGGAAGCCCAGCGTGGGAATGCGTTGGCGGATGAAAAGGTTCAGGTAAGGATCGCTCTGTCCGGGTGAGGCGTTGAACATATCCACGGGCGTTAGCGCCGGACCATTCACCCAGCGATAGGACGCGATCCAATTAGTGTGCGTGCGTGGAATTGTGCCCTTGAACTTGGCGGCCAGCGCGTGGCGGCTCTGGGTGGTGATCCAGGGTTGGGCGTTCTGGATCTCGACATCCGGCTTGGTGAGGTCGAGGACGCCGCCGTAGGCATAATCCAGAGTGGCGGTGAGGTCGGAGCAGAACTTGCGCTCGAGCACAACCCGCAGGCCGCGCGCGTCCAGGGTATCGCCGGTATAGGTGAAGGTGCCCGAATAAAGGTCGGGCAGCAGGAACCCGCCGGCGGTGCTGACCTCGCCGGTGCCGATCAACGCGGTGTTGGCGACACGATCGCTGAAGAACGCCATTTGCAGACTGTTGTTGCCGAGGCGGCGCGCGACGCTCAATTCCTGGTGGTGAGCGCGCTCCAGCCGAGTCGTAAAGTTCGTCATGCTAACACGAGGATCGGCTTCACTGAGGTCGGCGGGCGCGGAGTCGAAACCCTTCTCGGCCCGCGTATTGGGCAACGACGTGGCGTAATCGTACTCGATCACGGTGTTGGGCGAGGTGTGCACGTCGAGGGAACCGTAGGGCCGGAAGGCGTTCACGTGCCCGAGAAATTGGATGGTCTGCAGTTCGCTGCCGAACTTCAGCTCCACTACGTCGCCGAGGCTGAAATCGTCGCCCGCATTGAGCGCCAGCGCCTGCAACGCCGCATAGTGCAGGTTGGGATCGGAAGGCGCGAAACGGCGCATGGTGAGCGCCATGGAAGGCCCGGAACCGTCGGGCAGGCGGTGCGAGTACATGGCACGCAGAAAAGCGGAGGGAAGACTGTCTCCGTACCCGACGTGTCCACTGAACCCGACGCGGCTGGCGGAGAAGATGGAGCGCTCGACTGAGAAGCCGGTGCTCATGTCAGAGCCGCTGCCATAACCGCCCGCCGCCGAACCCGCCAGGAACGAGAGACTCGCCTTCAGGTCGTGGGTCTGCTGTTCGCCGCCGACGGTCGCCGGATCGTCGAATATGCGCAAGACTGGGCGATTCGCCACCGAACGCAGGGTCCACTTCCAGTCGTCATCATCGGCAGCCCCGCGCAGCGGCGCCCTCCGAATATCTTCGAGCAGAGTACGGACCGTGATATCGACAAAAATATGAGTGCCGGCGCGCAGTCCGACCTTTTCGCGGAGGGCTGGCAGGAAAGAAGGAACGTAGGCCTTGATGGAATAGGACCCTGGCAGCAGGTTGGATACGGTATAAAATCCGTCGCTGTCGGTAAACACCGTTAAGATCTTTGCCGCCGTGCCGGCGATCTCAACCACCGCGCCTATCTGGGGTCTACCCGAGGCATCGCGCACGAATCCTGAAATCGCGGCCGGACGATCTCCGGCCCACGCAGGAAGCGACAGCGCGACGATCACCGCCCAAGACCCGAGCTGGCGAATCTTCACTCCAACCCCCGGAGAACCAAGCAGTCAGTTACTCTACAGCAAACGTCGCTGAGGGATCAATGGTCTGCTTGGAGATGTTGTCGTTCACCTTGATGTCAATGCGATACACGCCCGGCTGCAGATTGGCTGAGGCAATCGACTTCTGCAGCGTTACCTGTTCGCCCACATTGCCCATGGTGTCGGTGGATTCGGTTTTCTGCACCACCGGCTTATTGGTCGCAATGTTGACGATCGCGTACTCGAACGTGGCCGAAGGCTTGTGCGTTTTCTCGTCCACGCCCAAGTTATAGACTTGCATCCAGAAGTTCACCTTCTGGTCCTTCGTCCGTTTGAACAGTGCGGGCTTGCCATCGGCCGGCGCCACCCGCGGACGAACCTTATTCAGGCCGATTACGAAGCTGCCCGTGCTCACATCCTTGGTCGGTACCGGCTCCATCACGTCGGCCACAATAAGCGTGGAGGTCGACAGCTTGTCGTCGGAATACTCGGGCACCTGAATGCCGCGGCTCCACACGCCTTTGCGATCGCCGTTAACGTCTTTAACCGCGATATCGATCTTATACCGTCCTGGGCGAAGCGGGATTGCCTTCCAATAGACTGACGAATTTTCCGCCATGCGGGGTAGCAATTCGGCCGGAACATCGATCTGGGCCGGGTCTTCGAAAGTCTGCACGATGCGCCCGGTGAGCGTGGTCACCCGGCCAAAAATATTCACCGTGCCGCGCTGCACGCCGTCTTTGTTGGCGAAAGTAATGTCGCGATACTTCATCTGGATGGTGATCGGCACCAGTACCGTGTCCCCGGTGACCTTCACAAAATCGGTGCGCACGTCGAAGGGCATCAGGTTGGTAATCAGCTTCGTGGTAACCAGTTCTTCCAGATCCTTGTACTTGACTGGCGGGGGCGCGTTCAGTTTGGCAAACTGCTCCAAGCGGTCGAATTGCTTGGACGCATTGTTGGCACTCATGGGACCGGGGCCCAATTGCTCCAGACCGCCTGCCGTGAAGCGGTCGGCCTTACTGGACAAACCCATCTGCTCGTACTGCGTCAGTCCGGCTCCGGGCGTCATCTTCAGTGCGTCTTTCTCCGAACGGTCAATCGTCATGTGGAAGTCGCCGCACATGCAAGTGTCGACGAATTCAATGATGACTTCCTGTCCAATGCCTTCCAAATAGCGGTAGCGCCAATCTTCGAAGGGAAAGGTCGAAGTCTCGCCGCCGCCTTCTTCCATGGGCCGCTCGTAGGTTCCACCGGCAGGACTGCCGCTGACTTCATCCGCCGGGCCATACATGATGTAGATCCGGCCCCGGTCGGTTTTCCAGCCCGGAATGCCGGCGGCGAAATGCTCGTTGGCGTAAGCGATGCGCCGGTAGTGTTCTTCCTTGTATTCGTTCTCTTCGGTGTCAGGAGTGGGGTCGCGGCGCTGCCAGAAGGCTTCAATGAAGTTGTCGCGTTCTTCGTCGTTTGAGAGCTGCTTAAAGGCGGCCCGTTCCTGGTCGGTGATAATCCAGACGACGTCCTCATTCAGCCATTTCTTGTAGGTCTTGCTGAGTTCGACGTTCAGGGCTCTTTTCTGCTGTTTCTTCTGTTTCTCGTTGGGCTGCCGCTTGAGGGGATCGATCTCATCCGTGGGCGGCGCGGGAGTGCTGTTCACGGTTGCGCCAGACTGGGGAGGGCTGGCAGCAGCGGGCTTGTCGCTCTGGGCAACGGCTGGACTGGCAAGCCCCGTGGCGACAACCCCAAAAACAAAAGATAAGAGGTAACGTGAACCAACCCGGAACATGAGAGGGACTCCTGCCAGCGACTAACTTTCGTCGCTCTATTCGTCGCTCTATTCTAGGCCCTCAATTGGGCGAAAGCAAGGCTAAGTCGCAGCAAAAGAATGAATTGACCGCCCCAGCCTTGCCTTCTGTTGGACGCGCCGACACTTCTGCCGAGTTGCCCCGCGGGGCACGGAATATTTTAGGGCGGGGACCGGGATCAGGCTATAATTTTAGGCTGCTATAATTTTGCATTCCCGGGGCGGCGCTACTCTCCGGATTCCCCAGGGTTTTGGCACTCCTTTCTGGATTGGAACTTTCCTGTTCTCAGGATCGTATCCCTGAATGTGTGCCCGTCACTCTGCGGAGCGTCGAAGGGTATCTGCCGCAACCTCGGGTGTGGGCCCTTGCGACCTGGCCGCTGGCACGGATCGCGATAGCCCCGGATGGTGACGGAAACCATGAAACCCTGGAAGAAAATTGCGATTGGCGCTGGCGTGCTGGTGGTGTTGGCCGTCATTGTCGGCTTCACGGTCCATCAGAGCGGCAAGAATGTGGCCACGGTGCAGACCGGGAAAGCACAGCGCGAGGATTTGTCGACAGTGGTGAGCGCCTCGGGCGAAATCAGGCCTAAGACGTACGTCAACATCGGCGCCAATGCTTATGGCAAGATCACCCACCTGTACGTCAAGGAAGGGGATCACGTAAAGAAGGGTCAATTGCTGGCGCAACTGGAAAACGTGCAGTCCACGGCCGATGTGAGCGCCAACGAAGCTTCGGTGCAGGCCGCCGAGACGGATGCCATCGCCGCCGACGCCGCGCTGAAGACCTCCGATGCCGACCTGCTGCGCGCCCAGGCGGACTATGCGCGCAACAAACTGGACTGGGAGCGCGCGCAAAATCTGTATAAGGACGGTCTGATCGCGAAGTCCGATTTCGACAGCCGCCAGAACGCGTGGGCCACAGCCGACTCCGGACTGGTGCAGGCCAGGGCGCGTGTTGCCCAGGCGAAAGCCCAGAAAGACTCCGCGGACCGGCACGTTGCCCAGGCGCGGGCGAATCTCACGCGAGTCGCGGACATTCTGCAGAAAACTACCTATGCTGCGCCTTATGACGGAGTGGTGACGAGCTTGCCGGTTCGGGAGGGCGAATCGGTGGTCATCGGCATTCAGAATGCACTGGGAAGCACGTTGCTTACGCTCGCCGACATGTCGGTCATCACGGCCGAAGTGAAGGTAGATGAGACCGACATTGTGAACGTTCATCTGGGCCAGCCCGCGGAAGTGACCATCGATGCCATTCCCAGGAAGATCTTCCACGGCACAGTTTCCGAGATAGGAGATAACGCCATCGTGCGCTCGACCGGCGTGGCCACTTCCCAACAAAGCACCGCCAGCGAAGAAGCCAAAGACTTCAAAGTAGTGGTGACGGTGAACGATCCTCCGCAGGATCTCCGTCCCGGGCTCTCCACCACTGCCAAGATCACGACGGCTGCCCGCAGCAACGTGTTAAGCATCCCGATCCAGGCGCTCGCCATTCGCAGCAAGGCTCAGTTGCAGCAGGAGAAGGCTGCTCCTGGCTCGGTGCATGCCGCGGGGCCGGCGCCGAAAGAAATCGCATCCAAGGACAAAGGCAAAGATCAGAAGGAAGATGTGCAGGGCGTCTTCGTCATTCGCAACAAGAAGGCGGAGTTTGTGCCCGTGACCACCGGCATCACTGGCACCAGCGACATCGAAGTGGTCGATGGCGTGAAGGAAGGGGACGAGGTCATCACTGGAAGTTACAAGATTTTGCGCACGCTGCGTTCCGGCAGTAGCGTCAAAGTCGATAACTCAGTCCCCAAGAAGGAAGACGAGACATAACCTTCGCCCGCTTCATCCGTCCAAGGGAGAAGCCGGTTAGGTCTGAAGCGCGTCTCGAACAGCAGGGTCGGAACGCAAGACGGAGCTCTCGGAGTCGAATCTAATCTCGGAGAACCCAGTGGCACCGGAGCAGGAGAAAAAAATGGCAACCGCAGAAGTAATCAGCATGCCCGCCAACGCCGTAGTGGCGCCACCACCGCAATCCTGCATGATTGCAGCCGAGGACCTATGGAAGACCTACGACATGGGGTCGGAGCAGCAGGTACACGCCCTGCGCGGCGTCAACCTCCGCATTGAGCGTGGAGAGTATGTTGCCATCATGGGGCCTTCCGGTTCGGGCAAGTCTACGCTGATGAACCTGATCGGGTGCCTGGATACGCCCAGCAAGGGAAATTACTGGTTGAATGGCCAGTTGGTGAGTGAACTGGACGACGACGAACTGGCGCGCATCCGCAACAAGGAAATCGGCTTCGTGTTCCAGACCTTCAACCTGCTGGCCCGCGCCACCGCTCTGCATAACGTGGAGCTGCCGCTGATCTATGCCGGCATTCCGACGGGGGAGCGCATCGAGCGCGCCAAGGGCGCATTGACGGCTGTGGGCATGGAATCGCGCATGACTCACAAGCCGAATGAGCTTTCCGGCGGCCAGCGTCAGCGTGTCGCAGTCGCGCGCGCTCTGGTCAATCGGCCTTCCATCATCCTGGCCGACGAACCTACCGGCAACCTCGATTCGGCAACCGGAAATGAAATCATGGCCTTGTTTGACCGACTGCACGCGGAAGGAAATACCATCGTGCTGGTCACCCACGAGCATGACATCGCCGAGTACGCTCACCGTATCGTCAACATCAAGGACGGAGTAGTCGAGCGCGACGAGCGGAAGAGTAAATAATCAGGCCAGATCTTTGAATTGGGACGCCTGAATTGGGACGCCCGGCGAAAATGCCGGGCGTGTGCATTTCCGGCAATGATTTTTTGGCAATGGAAGAGTGGCCAGTCTTTGGACCTAGCTCTTGAGACTAACCCCAACTGGCGGCGACGTTTTCTGCAGCGGGCGGGGCCGACTCCTCCACCACTTTCGGCGAGGCCACGACGACCTGGTCGCGTCCGCCGCGCTTGGCCTCATACAGGGCGGCGTCCGCCGCTGCCATCAACTCCTTGGGCGACATACCATGCTCGGGGAACGCGGCTACTCCGATGGAGATTGTGATCATCCCCATCGACCTGCCCTGGTGCAGGATGGTAAGTTCCTTCACTTTCGATCGCAGGCGCTCGGCCCGCATGCTCGAAGCTGCCAGATCTGCCGTGGGCAGGATGACGACAAATTCCTCTCCTCCAAAGCGGCATACGAAGTCCTCTGCCCGAATGCCCTTGGTCAGGGACACGGCAATTTCGCGCAACACAGCATCGCCCGCGTCGTGGCCGTAGGTATCGTTGAATCTCTTGAAATGGTCCAAGTCGATCATGAGGACTCCGAGAGACTGCGCCGCTCGCGACGCGCGCCGCACCTCGCGATCCAATACCTCTTCCAAATACCTCCGGTTATAAAGGCCGGTCAAGGCGTCCCGCACCGACTGGGTTCGCAGCGCTTCCCGCAGTTTGATGTTGACGATGGACAACCCCACTTGTGCCGCAAACGTGGTCTTGAACGAAAGCTCCGACGCTTCCATCTGCGGCGCCTCGTCCGTAGTTTGGAGGTGCAGGATGCCCAGCGTTTCACCCTGGGCCAGAATCGGAATGCAAAGGTATGTATTCTTCACGCCCGCGGCATGGGCACAGGGTGCGGTGGAATCACCGGCCACCACCAGATGCGGATGCCCCGTACGCAGGGCCCAGCACGCCGTGGGTTCGAACTCCATCGCGGGAAGCTGGCAGCCGGTCCACGAGCCGATCACCTCGGCCGCGCTCCGCGAAGCATTCAGCAGCGCCAGCGCTCCCCGTGCCGCGGGGAATATCCTGGGCGCAAAACCCAGGGCCGCCGCGAACACTTCCTCGAGGCCGATGCAGCTCTGCAGCAGTTCGCCCATCTTCGCCAGCATGGTGGCCCGCTCCGACCGTTCCCTCAGATCTTCCATCATTCGTTCATATTGCCGATCGAGTTCCCCGCGGGCGGCGTTTCTCTCCGCCATTTCTTCCTTGAGACGGGTGTTAATGTCGGCCAATTGCACCGTCCGTTCCAGAATCTGTTCCTCCAGAATCTGCTGGTTTTGTTTCTGACTTTCGATGTCGGTACAGCTGCCGAACCATTTGATAATCTCTCGAGCGGAATTTCGGACGGGGTTGGCCCGGCACAAAAACCATCGAAAAGCTCCATCCTTCCCGCGCAGACGATACTCCACGTCGAACGGATCCCCGGTGCGCAGCGAGTTCCCCCACTCTGCCAGGCACCCGTCCAGGTCATCGGGATGGATTATCACTTTCCACCCCGTGCCCCGCATTTGCGCAAGCGTCAGCCCGACATAATCAAGGCATTTCCGGTTAAAGAAATCGGATAAGCCATCGGGGTCGGCGGTCCAGATGATTTCCGGCACCGCTTCCGCCATGGTCTGAAAATACAACTCGCGCTCCCGGGCTATATCGAGATCGCCTTTCTGCGCGGCTATGAACCGATCGAAGACCGAAGAAGCAATGGCAACTCCCAGCACCAGGAAACTGCTGGCGCTGATGGCCGCTATGCCACGGGTGGAAATGCCGATTGCATCTGTGAGATCAGGGGCGACGCCGGAAGGGTGAAAGCTCGCGGCCCACATCCCCGTATAGTGCATCAGAGAAATTGCGCCGCCCATGAGCAGCGCGCTGATGATCCTGCGCCGGGTCAGCCCCTTCTCGTCCCGCAGCCGGAAGGCAAATCGCAGGGCCCCCAGAGAGGTTACAAAAGCCAGACCAACGGATAACGCAACAATTCTGCGGTCATAGACAATCACGGCCGAACTGCGCATCGCAGCCATGCCGATATAATGCGTGGCCGCAATCCCACTGCCCCTGACCAAGCTGCTTGCGATTCCGTGCCAGGCACTCATCGTCGGCCGGCTGACCACGAATAAGGCCACCGCAGAAGCAGAAATCGCCGCCAACAACGAAAGCGCCACCGTAGGAACATGGTATGCGACCGGCATGGGCATGGTTAGGGCCAGCATGCCGACAAAGTGCATCGCCCAGATTCCCGCGCCCATCGCCACAGAGCCAGCGCTCAGCCAGACGGCTCGCGCAAGGCCGTGAGCCATGGTTACGCGGCCCGCGAGATCGAGGGCAGCATAGGAGCCAACTATCGCCAGCACGATGGAAAGCGCTACCAGTGGATAGTCGTAGCTGCCGCTCAGTACCGTCATCGAATTCATCGCGGGCCCACAGCTCTACCCTCAACCTTCAGGAAATCTGAGAAACGAGCGATGGCCCGAACGCTGCTGGCCACACTCGTGCTCGTCGCTACGCTACCTATCGGCAGAATTCGCGGTCCTCGTGTGAGAAGGCTCTAAGTTTCTTGGACTCGGCACTTGTGGCAAAACAAAAAGCCTCTCCAGGCGAGAGGCTTTGGTGAAATCGATGCAAGGGCTCGAAACTACGGCGTCGTGCTTGCAGGCTTGGAGGCAGCCGCATCCGCCGGCCTCGGGGCACCCGCAATGAAGAAATTGTGGTCGTAAAGGTTGCGATACATCACTCCGGCAATTTCGGCCGCCTTCGGGCCAAAGGTAGGCCTGCCGCCTTGCAGGAAGACAACTACGACCACGCGTCCCCGGCTGGTATTGGCATAGGAGGCGAACCAGCCGAAGCGGGTTCCGGCATGGGAACAGGTCCCGGTCTTGCCCAAGATTTCTTCCTCGTTAAAGTTGAGTCCCAAGCGGCGCGCCGTGCCGTATTGCACCGCCCCGGCCATGCCCACAGAGATTTCTGGGATCAGGGGCGCGATATCGAGCTGGCGCTTGACGCGCGGCTGAAAACTCATAATCTCTTCCGGCGAGGTGGGATGCTGCAGGTAATAAAGGGTGCCGCCGTTGGCGATGGCCGAGACCATTGCACCCAGTTGCAACGGAGTCATCGAAATGCCCTCGCCGAACGAACACATCTTGCCCACGCCGCCCAGCTTCTGCGGAATCGCCTCGTCGGGATATGTCCCCAACTGTTCGCCGGGAATATCGTAACCCGCCAATTCGCCCAAGCCATATTCATGGGCGTAATAGGCGACTTTCTCGAAGCCCAGCCTGCGCCCCAGAGCCTCGAAATATGCGTTGTTGGAGTGCGCCAGAGCCTCGGTGAGATTCATGCGGCTGCGGCCCCCGAGCGGGACCTCGGTCTCCTTCGAAACCAGTCCCTCGTTCAAGGCGGCGAGAGCCACCGAGAGTTTGATGGTGGAGCAAGGCTGCGCGCCGCTCGAAAGTGCCAGCTTCTGATTCACCATGGCGAGCACGCGTCCGCTGGTCGGCTCAATCGCGACTACCGTGCCATTCATGTTGCCTAGAGCATCGATGGCTGCCTGACGTACAACTGGATCTTCGCCCTCGGTAACATCGCCTGCGCCAACTCCGTCAGCGAACGAACTCACAAAAAAGCGCTCGTGATACCTGCGATGAGAACTGGTCAGGGTCAAGCTCGCGCCGCGACTGGCCGCACTATTCACGGCCGCACCGTGCACCGCGGTACTGCGCATGGCCGTGCTCCGGCTGCTCGCCAGGTGGCGCATGCGGCGCCGGGTGCGCTGGCTCTCACTCAGTCTCGTGGATTTCGGTTTGCTGGTATTCAGCGCGTGCGGGTTGACGTGCGCCGCCCACATGGCCGGCGCCAAACTCAATCCTCCCACCATCACCACCAGACGAAGACAGCGCGTTCCCAAATTGCACATCCCCAGTTCGTTCCCCTGATCTTTAGATCTTTGGAAATCCGATTCCCGCGATTTCTTATCTATTCCGATGCACGAAGCCTGCCAGGGGCCAGCCCTGGACGGTAACTTCGCCCAACTCCGCGATACTACGGGAGTTAGAGCATTTCAGGCAACAACAAAGTTTCTATCGCAGGAAACATTAATTTCGATTTAACCCATTATGGAACAAGCGCTTAACTGGGAATTACCTTCGTTCCTGAGCCTCCAGTAACCGTTACCTCGTTACTGAAAAGGTACGGCCTGTGCGCAAAGGTTTTCCTCTCCCAGCCCCAATCCCTGTCCCGAAGATTTGCACTTCTAAGCTCGAATCCTTCACAGCCAATCCGCGCTCTCGCCCTCACATCACTTCGCCGCGCTTGCGCAGAAATGCGGGAACATCCAGATCGTCCTGCTCGAAGTTCGCGACCATCGCGTTGCGCATGGTGTCGAGCGAGATCACTTCCGCTCCCGAATGACTCATCGACACAGGAGACGGATCTGACAGCCTCGGCTCCTCTATCATGCCATCGGACGCAGAGCCGCGAAACTGCTCTGAAAACACCGGGGTGGGCTGTGCCGGACCCACGGGATTGGGAAAATCCATATTCGAGAGACCCATGGCATCGTCGTGCGAACTCGCGAACGAGTGATGCGCCTCCGCCGGCCTTTGCTGCGCCCGGCTCACTTCGCGGAAACCGGTGGCGATCACTGTAATCTTCACCGCATCTTTCATCTTCTCGTCCATGACCGCGCCGAAAATAATGTTGGCGTCCTCATGCGCCGCGCTCTGGATGATGGTGCAAGCCTGCTGCACTTCTGCGAGTTTCAGCGAAGCCGAGCCGGTGATGTTGATCAGAATGCCGCACGCTCCATCGATCGCGCCAGCCTCTAGCAGCGGTGACGCAATAGCCCGCCGCGCCGCTTCCGTGGTGCGATTCGCCCCGCTCGCCGTCGCCGTGCCCATCACTGCGTAACCCATGCGGGCCATGATCGTTTTCACGTCGGCGAAGTCGCGGTTGATGATGCCGGGGATCGTGATGATGTCGGAAATTCCCTGTACGCCCTGCCGCAGAATGTCATCGGCGATGCGGAACGACTCGAAGAATCCAGCGTTCTCCGCCACCGCCAGCAGCTTCTCGTTGGGAATCACGATGGTCGTGTCCACCGATTCCATCAATTCAGCGATTCCCTTTTCCGCCTGCGTCATGCGCCGCTTGCCTTCAAACGAGAACGGCTTGGTAACGACGGCGACGGTGAGCGCTCCCATCTCGCTGGCCAGCGACGCGATGATCGGAGCCGCGCCAGTGCCCGTACCGCCGCCGAGGCCGGTGGTCACGAACACCATGTCGGCGCCCTCCAGCGCTTCGATGATTTTGTCCGAGTCTTCGAGCGCGGCCTTGCGCCCCACTTCCGGATTCGCGCCCGCGCCCAGCCCGTTCGTCAGCTTCACGCCGAGCTGGAGCTTCACTGGCGCGCGCGACATGCGCAGCGCCTGCAAGTCAGTGTTGGCGACGATGAACTCGATGCCCTCGACTCCGGCATCGATCATTCGGTTGACCGCATTGCCGCCCCCGCCGCCCACGCCGATGACCTTGATCTTGGCATCGTTGAGGGGATCTTCGTTAAAGCTGATGCGAATGCTCGAATCTTTTTTCATAACTCTCCAATCCATTCCGAACTCACTCGGTACTAGCTACTTGGTACTTGGTACTCGCTACTTCTTTATCCCACCAACATCGCCTTCAATCTCGATCCCCACCGATCTCCCTGAAACCCGCGTGCCACCCGCGCCCGCTGTCCGTAGTGCACCATGCCGAGCACGGTGGCAAACTCCGGCTCGGCCAAAGTCGCAGGCATTTTCGCCAGAGGCGTGGGCCAGGACAGCCGCACCGGCTTACGCAGTACCGACTCCGCCACATCAAAAATTCCTGGCAGCCGCGACCCTCCGCCGCTGAGCACGATGCCCGCCAGACAGGCCTCGAACATGCCACTCTGCCGTAGAGTCTCGCGCATCATCTCATACAGTTCGCGCGCGCGGGGCTCGAGAATTTCCGCCACCAGGCGCTGCGGCAGCAGACGCGAAGGCCGGTCGCCCACCGACGGCACTTCCACTTCGTTTCCTTCCGGAATTAACGTCACGATCGCATTGCCGTACACCTTCTTGATTTTTTCCGCCTCTGCCAGCGGCGTACACATGCCCACTGACAAGTCGCTGGTGAAGTGGTCGCCACCAACTGGAATCACTCCCGTGTAAGCCACCGCGCCCTGCAGGAAAACGATCAGCTCGGTCGATCCCGCGCCGATGTCCGCCAGACAGACTCCCAACTCCCGTTCGTCGGCCCGCAGCACGGAATCAGCCGCCGCCAGTGGCTCAAACACCGTGTCATCTACGTGGACGCCGGCGCGATTCACGGCCGTAATCACGTTTTGCGCCGCACTCGCCGCCGCTGTCACCAGATGCACGCGCACCTCAAGCCTTGCCGCCATCATGCCCAGCGGATCGTGCACGCCCGCCTGATCGTCCAGAATGAATTCCTGCGGCAGCAGGTGCAGCACCTCGCGATCCGCGGGCAGCGGAACCGCCCGCGCCCGGTTCACCGCCTGCTTGATCTCGTCGCGCCCAATCTCCCGCGGACGGGTGCCCAGGCTGAGTCCGCCATGGCTGTTCACGCCGCGCACGTGCGCTCCGCCGATGCCCACGATGGCGTGCTCCACCGCCGCTCCCGCCACGTCCTCGGCCGCCTCCACCGCCTTTTGAATGGCCGCGATCGCCTTCTCCAGTTCCACGATCACGCCCTTGCGCGACCCGCGCGATTCCGCCACGCCGTGCCCGCGATAGCGCAGGCCGCCGTCGGTGACCTCCACCATCAGCGCGCATGTCTTCGCGCTGCCAACGTCGATTGCCGTAAGAAAATTTCCCTGCTGATTCGCCATTAATGAGTTCCCAAATGAATTCCCCAGCTAAAATTCTCTGGACTTCTATCAACTCGAACTCTCACTGCGATGGCCCCTGATTCGTCTGACTCTTGGCCACCGCCGGACTCGGTTTCTGACCGCCCGTAGACTTAATCGTTATCGTTGGCTTCGGCGCAGGTGCTGATGCCGGTTTCTGGTTCGCCGCCGCAGATGGCCCGGCCTTTGCGGTTGACGCTGCCTTCCTTGCTCCTGCTCCTGCTCCTGCGGGAGCTTTCCCCTTCGCGACGGTTTTCTTGACCTTGGGTTTCACAGCCGGTTTCTTGGCGGCTGCAGCCTTGGGATCAAGTTTCTTCTCGGTCAATTCGAACGCAGGTTTGGGTACGGCACGCTCATACGGCCCTACGCGGGTGATCAGCGCCGCCGGTTTCACTCCCGCCGCAGCCGCCGCCCTGGCAGCCGCCGGACTCAGCGCCGCCACCTTCGCAGTGCGCTGGATATCAGGATTAACGATGATCTGGTTGTCGTAGCGCAGATCCACCGACTCCAGTTTCTGGAACTGCTGCCGCCAACCCTGGGCGCGAGTCACATAAATCTTGAAGCGCCGCAGATAATCCGACGAGCCCAGATGCACCAGCACATCGCCCGCCGCATCATTCACCCGCACCTTCACATCTTCCAGATCGGAAAGATCTACTTCGCTCAGGTCCTGCGAATAGCGCGCCCCGCCTGAATCCATGTCCCGCACCATCTCCGCATACGTTTTCATCCGCGGCGCCCGCGTCGAAAGCGGCTCACCCGGATTCATCCCCAGAATCACGGGGAAGGAATACTTGTGCTTCGGCGATAACTCCATGAGCGTTCCGCCCGCATCGATCAGGGACATGCGCGGCCCTACCCGGGCAAACGCAACCGGCGTGCGCTCGTGAATCTCGACTTTCAGGCGGTTGGGCACAAAGCGCATCACGCTGGCCGATTCCACCCACGGAATCTGCTCCAGTTGTGCCTTCTGCTGGGCCAGCGGAATGAAGAAAATGTTGCGCCCAATGTCGGCGCCCATCACTTCCATGATCTGCGCCTTGCTCACGTTCTGCATGCCCGTGACTTCAATGTTGTCGCTCGATTCCACCCGGAAGCGCCACGAGCGCTCGCCATAGTGATAGAGCCATGCCGCGCCTAATCCCGCCAGGCACACCACGCCGGCCGCCATCAAAGCCAACAACAAACGGTTGGTGGTCTTCTTGGGAAGAGAACTTCGGCGGGCGGAGACGCGCTTTTGCCCGCGCAGGAACGGAGATTCCTCGTCTACATCCAGATCGACGAGACGAGCGTCGTCCATCTCCACATCGTGGAGACCCGGGCGCCCAACCTCTGCGCTGGGTGGGTATAACTCCTCCTGCAAGATGGTGGGTCCCGATTTCCGCGCCATCAGTAGGGTCAGTTGTCGCTGGTGAATCGCTGAGCCTTCAAACTATAACTTCATTTCGCGATTTGAGATAGACAAAATGTTGGTTCTTTTTCACAGGTGGGAATCGGGTTGGACATCATCGAGCAGCACTGCACTCGAGGACCAGAAACGACCATGTGGAGACAGCCTCCTCTCGGCTGTCCGGCCCGGGGCGAAGCCGGGCCGAGCCCATCACAACACCTTCCCCCAAAAAAAGCGGGCGCGGCAGTTTCGCCGCGCCCGCCCTTGCAGCAGACAAGAACCCTAAATCGGCCCACCACCCAGCTCGACCCGCACCACCGGGGCCGGAACCTTGACCCTAGGCACTCGAGGAACCGTCACGCGGGGAACATTCACCCGCACCCGCGGGCAAGCCACCACAGGAATCTCTACCGTGCTAAACGCAACCGGAGCCACACGCACACGGGCAACTTGCGCCTCGATCCGCGCCCGCTGCGCTTCCACCCGGGCCAGCGCTGCTTCTTGCCGCGCCGACATGGCCTCAAACTGCGACACTCGATCTTGCGTCCGAGCGATCTTGCTCTGGAATCGCGCCATCGTGGTGCCCAGTCTGCAGGAAGTAGTTTCGTTTCGCGCCACCACCAGGTTGGCCCTTTCCATGAACTGGTTCACCCGCTCCGAAGCCAGATCCGCCAGAGCCCCGGACCGGTCAGCCACACGATCTACAGCCCGGTGCGCCCAAGCCGCGCCGCCGTCCTGATAGAAGCCGTTCAATCCCAGCGCCAACACTCCAGCCGAAAGCCATGCCCAACCCTGTGTCGCCTTCATCGCCATATCTCCATCTGGCAGATTGGACGAAGCTTACCGAAATCCGTTAGCAACGGAAGATATCCAGCCGGCAGGAAATTAGTTCCTTACGTTTCCCGCCCCTTCAGCGCCTCCAGAATCATCGGCCCCAGCTGCGAAACGCTGCCCGCTCCCAGCGTCAGGACCATGTCCCCGTCCCCCGCCACGGCCGCCGCCGCACTCACCACATCTGCAAAAGAACTCACATACAGCGCATCCCGTCCACCCTTCTCGCGGATGGTCCGTGCCAACGCCTCCCCGCTGATGCCCTCAATCGGCTTCTCGCTCGCCGCATAAATATCGAGCACAAACAGCGAATCCGCGTCGCCAAACGCTGTAGCGAAGTCCTCGATTAGGTCGCGTGTACGCGTGTACCGGTGCGGCTGGTACACGACATGCACCTTGCGAAAACCGCACTGCCGTGCCGCCGCCAGAGTCGCCTTGATCTCCGTGGGATGATGCCCGTAGTCGTCAATCACGCTCACGCCCGACGCCCGCCCCCGCAGCTGGAATCGCCGGTCAACCCCGCGGAACTGGTCGAGCCCCGCGCGGATCGCCTCCACTCCCACATCCAGCCCCACCCCAACCGCAATGGCCGCCGTCGCATTCAGAACGTTGTGTACTCCCGGCACATGCAGCGTGAACTCGCCCAGGTCTTTCTTGCGATAACTCACCCGAAAACGACTCAAAGGCTCGCCGTCACCCGGCAATTTCTTCGCCACAACCGCCGCAGAATTCGCTTCCAGCTTGATCCAGAAATCCGACCCGCGCTTCGTGCCATAAGTAACCGTGCGCCGCCGCACCTGCGGCAGCAACCGCCGCAGCATGGGATCGTCATTACACACCACCACCATCCCGTAGAACGGCACCCTGTCCATGAATTCCAGAAACGTCTTCTTGACGTCCCGCATGTTGCGGTAGCAATCCATGTGCTCGCGGTCGATGTTGGTCACGACCGAAAGGATCGGCGAGAGCTTCAAAAACGACCGGTCACTCTCATCCGCCTCGGCCACCAGATATTGCGACTTTCCCAACCGCGCATTTGACCCCATCGCATCCACGCGCCCGCCCACCACAACGGTCGGATCAAGCCCACCCCCGGCCAACACTGCTGCCACCATCGAAGTCGTAGTCGTTTTGCCGTGCATCCCGGCGATAGCGATGCCGTACTTCAACCGCATCAGTTCGGCCAGCATTTCCGCCCGCTGAATCACCGGCACATGCAGCTTGTGCGCCTCGAGAACCTCCGGATTTTCCGCCGCAATCGCCGAACTGGTCACCACCACTTCGGCTCCGGCAATATTCTCCGCGCGATGTCCTTCAAACACAGTCGCGCCGAGCCCCGCCAGCCGCTGTGTAACTGCGGAACTCTTCAGATCGGATCCAGAAACGCGATAGCCGAGATTCAGCAACACCTCGGCAATCCCGCTCATGCCGATCCCCCCAATGCCCACGAAATGTATCTGCTGAATCTTGGCAAACATAAATTCATTGAGTCATCGGGTCATTGAGCGATTGAGAGATTGGATCACGAGGCTATCGTGAAATCACTCAATGACTCAATCGCTCAATGACTCAATTCCTTCGATCCCCGCCACCCACGCCGCCATCGCCGCAATATCCCGCGCCGCATTCGGATGCGCCAACCCCCGCGCCGCCTCACTCATCGCCTGCAACCGCCGCGGATCGCCAAGCAAAGCCGCAATCGTCTCCGCCAGCCAGACTCCCTCCAGCTTTGACTCCTCCACCAAGACGGCCGCGCCCGAACGCGACAGCGCCTCAGCATTCACCCGCTGATGATCATCCGCCGCCCGTGGAAACGGCACAAAAATCGCCGGCTTACCCGCCGCCGTAATCTCCGCCACAGTGCTCGCGCCCGACCGGCACACGACAAGATCCGTCCGCGCGAACGCCGCCGGCATGTCTTCAATAAACTTAAAGACCTCGGCGGACTCATCCAGAGACTGATACGCCGCCAGCGCGTCATTATAGTCACGCTCGCCCGTCTGATGAATGATGTGAATCCCCGGCGCCTGCCGCCGCAACTCCGGCAGGCAGCGGATCATCGCCTCATTGATCGCATGCGCCCCCTGGCTCCCGCCAAACACCAGCAGAGTCGAAGTCCCGCCGCGCTTCTTATTGGTTAGAAGCGGAATCTCGAAGAACGCCTGCCGCACCGGCACGCCCGTCACTTCCGCGTGCCGAAAATATTTCGCCGTCTCCTCGAAATGCACCGCTGCCCCGGACACGAACCGCGCCACCACCCGATTGGCGAATCCCGGCACCACGTTCGGCTCAAACGCCAGCGTCGGAATATGTTTGACCACTGCCGCCAGCATCGCCGGGCCAGACGCATATCCGCCAACGCCGATCACCACGTCGGGCGCAAATTCGTTCAGCATGCGGCTCGCGTCCCAGACCGCCCGCGGCAAATCGAATGCCGTCTTCGCCCGCGTCATCAGGCTGACGTTTTTCAGCGCCCCCACCCGCACCAGTTGCAGCGCATACCCCGCCGCCGGTACCAGGCGGTTCTCGATCCCGCGCGCCGTCCCAATAAACAGCACCTCGGCCCCATAATTTTTCTTGAGTTCGTTGGCGATGGCCAGCGCAGGGATCACATGCCCGCCCGTCCCGCCGCCCGCCAGAATGGCCCGCATGCAGTGACTATAAATGATTGAGCGATTGAGTCATTGAGTGATTGGGTGATTGGACTATTCTCGCAATCACTCAATGGCCCGATCGCTCAATGACTCAATGTCTTACTCCGCCTGCTTCGTAATATTCAGCAGCACGCCCACACACGCCAGCGTCACAAATAGCGAGGACCCTCCGTAGGACACCAGCGGCAGCGGGATCCCCTTGGTCGGCATCATGCCCAGCACTACGCTGATGTTGATGAACGCCTGCAGCACCACCATGCTCGTGATCCCCACTGCCAGGTATCGCCCGAAGACGTCTTCCGTGCGCCATGAAGCCCGCATCCCGCGCCACAAGAAGATGGCAAATAGCGTCACCACAAACAGCGCCCCCACCAGCCCCAATTCTTCTGCGGTCACGGCAAAAATAAAATCGGTATGTGGCTCCGGCAGGTAAAACAGTTTCTGCTTGCCTTCCATCAGCCCCGTGCCGGTCACGCCCCCGGTGCCCACGGCGATCAATGACTGAATGATGTGGAACCCGGTCTTCTGCCGGTCGGCATAAGGATTGAGAAATGCCAGAATGCGGTCGCGGCGCCAGCTCACATGAAAGATCAGAAAATAAAGCGGCACCAGTGACGCCCCAAACGCATACGCGAAATACCGCATCCGCATCCCGGCGACATACAGGATGCAAGCCGCGATACCGGCGCAAGCAATCGCCGTCCCCAGATCGGGCTGCAGCACGATCAGACCAAGCAAGACAACCACAGGCGCGACCGCCGGCGCCAAAGTGTTGCGCCAGTCGTCCATTGTCTTTGTGCGCGCTTCCAGAAAATAAGCGAGAAAGAGAATCAACACTGGCTTGGCCAGTTCCGACGGCTGGAACGAAAATGCGCCCACGCGGAACCAGCGATGCGTGTTGTGCGAGCGGTCCAGAAAGAAAACGGAAATCAGAAACAGCGTTGTGATGCCCAGCAGCGAAAACA
This sequence comes from uncultured Acidobacteriaceae bacterium, assembly GCA_963842095.1. Lineage (GTDB taxonomy): Bacteria > Acidobacteriota > Terriglobia > Terriglobales > Acidobacteriaceae > Sulfotelmatobacter. The sequence continues at coordinate 455,971 of CAWJEY010000012.1, read as the reverse complement.
CCAGCGCGGGATGCTTGTAGCGCCGGTAATCCACCCGCATTGCCACCACCATCGCCACCAGTCCCGCCGCCGCCCACACCAACTGCTTCAAAAGAAACGCATACGGCGATCCAAACCGTTCCCGCGCCATCACCGCCGACGCCGAAAACACCATCACCAGCCCTACAAACACCAGCAGCATGGTCACGGTAAACAGCCAGCGATCGACACTCACCCGCTTTGCCATGGGAAGTTCATTTCACCACGGAGAGGCGGAGACACGGAGGATTCTTGTAGCGGATTTTAAGGTAAGGGGTAACTGACTTGGTTCCACTGCTGAAGAGCACTTCAAGCCAGCGTCAGCACAATCTCCTTGAACACCTGCCCTCGCTGCTCATAATTCCTAAACTGATCAAAGCTCGCGCAAGCCGGAGCCAGCAACACAACATCCCCCGGCTCTGCCACGGCATTCGCCTTGCGCAAAGCGTTCTCCAAAGTCTCCGCGTGCACAACCTCAACTCCATTAATCTGCGACTCGATCTTCCCCGCTGCAGCCCCAATCGTGTACACGCGCTTCACCCGCTGCCGCAGCAGATCGTTGAGCACGCTGTAGTCGCTGCCCTTGTCCTTGCCGCCAAGAATAAGGTGAATGTTCGCCGGGAATGATTCCAGCGCCTTGATGGTCGCATCCACGTTCGTGGCCTTCGAATCGTTGTAATAATCCACGCCGCGGATCGTCGCCACAAACTCCAGCCGGTGCTCGACCGCCTTGAAGTCGCGCACCGCCTGCCGGATATTCTCCGGCGCGCAGCCCATCAGCGCCCCCGCGCACACCGCCGCCAGCACGTTCTCCAGATTGTGCGCACCCTTCAGCGGAATCTCGGCAACCTGCATGATCTCGCGCTGTTGCGCCCCATTGCGAAACAGAATGCTCCCCTCGCGCACCCACGCCCCCTGCTTCACTTCCTTCTGCCGGCTGCACCAGAACACCTGCGCCCGTGTCCGCCCAGCCATCGTCACGCAAGTCGGATCATCTTCGTTGAGCACAGCGAAATCGTCACCCCGCTGGTTCTCAAAGATGCGGGTCTTCGCATCCACGTAAGCCTCAAACGTGCGGTGCCGGTCCAGATGATCGGGCGTCACATTCAACACCACAGCCACCTTGGGACGGAAAGTCTGAATGGTCTCCAACTGAAAGCTCGAAACCTCCAGCACAACCACAGTCTCCCGCGTCGCCCGCTCCGCCAGCGAGATCGCCGGAGTGCCAATGTTCCCGCCCACCAGCGTCGGAAGTCCGCCCGCTGTCAAAATCTCGCCCGTCAGCGTGGTCGTCGTGGTCTTCCCGTTTGACCCAGTGATAGCCACAATGGGCCCCGGCAGAAACTGCGCTGCCAGTTCAATCTCGCCGATCACCGCCTCGCCCATGGCACGCGCCTGCACCAGCAGCGGCGCATCCACCGGAACGCCAGGGCTCACCACAATCAAATCCTGCCCGCGAAACGTGCGCTCGCCGTGCCCGCCCGTCTCGACCGTGATCCCATGATCGAGCAGTGCGGGAATCTCATTCCGCAGCTCATCTCCGCTCTTGGTGTCGGACACGGTAACCCGCGCCCCATGCCCCTTCAAAAAAAGCGCCGACGCCACCCCAGACTTGCCCAGTCCGACCACCAGCACGCGTTTATCTTTGAGTTCCATCATTTCGAAGTGGTCAGTGGCTAGTGGCCAGTGACCAGTAAAACCAAGAATGAGTCCCATCTGCAAGGCCTTTACTGGCCACTGACCACTGCACTTCTACCTCAGCTTCAAAGTCGTCAGCGCGAACAGCGCAAACACCAGCGACGCAATCCAGAACCGCACAATAATCTTCGACTCCGACCATCCCATCAGCTCAAAATGATGATGGATCGGCGCCATCTTGAAAATCCGTTTCTTGCGCAGCTTGTACGATCCCACCTGCAGAATCACCGACACCGCCTCGATCACGAACACTCCACCAATAAACGGCAGCAGCAGTTCCTGCTTGATGATTACCGCGACCGTCCCGATCGCGCCGCCCAGAGCTAGCGACCCAACATCGCCCATGAACACTTCCGCCGGATGCGCGTTATACCACAAGAATCCAATCGACGACCCCACCATCGCTCCGCAGAAAATGGTCAACTCGCCTACCTGCGGCATTTTTGGAATCTCCAGGTAAGTCGCGAAGGTCGCGTGCCCGCTTACATAAGTCAGCACCGTCAACGCCCCTGCCGCAATCACGGTACAGCCAATGGCCAGCCCATCCAGTCCGTCGGTAAGATTCACCGCGTTGCTCGAGCCCACAATCACCAGCACCACGAACCCGATAAACGGCAGGAACGCCAGCCCCCACAGGTTCGGAGTGCGCTCCAGGCTCTGTACCACCAGGTCCGGATGGAACTGCTTAAGGAATGGCACGATCAGCTTGGTGGAATACATGCCATAGGTCTGCATGGTGATCAGCATCACGGCGATCACGATGCTGGTCGCAATCTGCAGCCCCAGCTTGGCCCGCCCGGTCAGCCCAAGATTCCGGCGGTGCACCACCTTGGTGTAGTCGTCGGCGAATCCAATCGCCGCAAACGCACATGTGGCAAACACCGCGATCCACACGAAGCGGTTGCTCAGGTCCGCCCACAGCAGCGTAGGCACCACGATGGCGATCGCGATCAGCAGCCCGCCCATGGTCGGCGTCCCAGCTTTTTTCTGATGGGCCTTCGGACCTTCTTCCCGGATGTATTGCCCGATCTGGAATTCCCGCAGCCGGTTGATCACCAGCGGCCCCACAATGAGCGCGGTAAACAGTGCGGTAAGACTGGCAAAGGCAGTGCGGAACGTGAGGTAGCGGAAGATGCGGAACGGCGGAAAATAATGTTGCAGCTTCACGAACAACAGCCAGTAGAGCAATCAGCCTCCGTCCCGCAATAATCTCAACTCTTACCGTGGTGTCCCGCGTTCTTTACGATTGATTTTCGCGGACTCTCAGCAGCACCGCATCTCCTCCACGCGGATCCTGCCCCAGCCATGCCTCCAGGGCCTTTTCCAGTCTCACCCCGCGCGAAGCCTTCAACAAAATCACGTCCCCTTCGCGCGCTCCCCGCCGCAGCCACTCGCCGGCCTCTTCCGAGGACGACACAAAATCCGCATGCGACCCCGCACGCCGTGCCCCGTCCACCATCGCCTGCGCTAACCCTCGAACGCCCAGGAGCACATCTATTTTCTTGTTAGCAATATGCTCTCCTGCACGTCGGTGCATTTCTTCGCCCGCCCGCCCCAGTTCCAGCATCTCGCCCGCCACCACAATACGCCGCTTGGCCGGCATCATTGCCAATGCATCGACCATGGCCTCTAGCGCCCTTGGATTCGAATTGTAACAATCGTTGATCACCGTGATGTTACCCAGTCGGAGAACCTCCCCGCGTTTCTCCGCCGGCTTCAACGTAGCCAGCGCGCCCACGGCCTCTGCCAAGCTCATCCCGCGGTCCAAGGCGACCGCAACAGCTGCCATCGCGTTGGCGGCGTTATGCTCTCCTACCAGCGGCAGTACGGCGTGCTGGCGTTCACCCCCAACGACGACATCAAATTCGTTCCCTTCTAGGCCCCTCGATTGAAAATTCTCCGCGCGCACATCCACGCTGGCCCGCATCCCATAGGTCACAACCTTGCCCTTGAAGTTGCGGCCAAATTCCGCGACGCGAACGTCGTTGCCGTTCAACACCGCAGTCCCACCCGTCGGCAGAGATTCGATCAGCTCGTACTTTGCGAGAGCAATTGCTTCCACCGAATCGAAAAACTGCAGATGCACCGCGGACACGTTGGTAACCACGCCAATCTCCGGCTGCGCAATCTTCGCCAGTGCACGGATCTCGCCCGCATGCGACATTCCCATCTCGATCACCGCCACGTCGTACTCCGGTTCCAGCTTCAGCAGCATCAGCGGCAGGCCAAAATGATTATTGAAGTTCCCTTCCGACTTCAGCACCCGAAACCGCGTGCTCAGCACGTGCGCAATCGCTTCCTTCGTAGTCGTCTTCCCAGCCGACCCGGTAACCGCAATCAGGGGTTTGCCCCAAAGCTTCCGCACTGCCGTGGCCAGAGTCTGCAACGCCACCAGCGTGTCACCCACCGCCAGCAACCGCTTCTCCCCCGGATATCGCTCCAACTGATCTTGACGAACAACGGCCACGACCGCTCCTCGACCCAGCGCCGACTCCACGAAATCGTGCCCATCCAGCCGCTCACCCTTCACCGCAAAGAAAAGCTGGCCGGGTCCCACCGTCCGCGAGTCGATCGAATATCCCTGCACCAAATCCTCGCGCGCGAACTCCCCCGCGGCGGAAACAAACTCGGCAATCCTCGCCAGCGTTAGCTTCATCCCTTCGCTCCGGCCGCCGCGCCGCACTCAAACCCGGCCGCCCGCAGCGCACCGCGCGCCACTTCCAAATCGTCAAACGGAATCGAACCCTCCCGCGTGACCTGCACCTTCTCGTGCCCCTTCCCCGCCAGCAGTACGATGTCTCCCGGCCGCGCCTCGCCAATCGCCAGCGCGATCGCTTTCCGCCGGTTCGCCTCCACGCTGTACTTCACCCCAGTCTTCTGCAGCCCCACTACTGCATCATTAATAATCGTAACCGGATCTTCACTTCGAGGATTGTCCGAGGTCAGCACCACGAAATCGCTGCCCCGCCCTGCCGCCTCGCCCATCAGCGGACGTTTCTTCCTGTCCCGGTCCCCGCCGCATCCAAACACCGTCAACACTCTTCCCTTCGCGCCAGAAACTAGCTCCCGCGCCAAGGCCGTCAGGTTCCGCAAAGCATCGTCGGTATGCGCATAGTCCACCACCACGGTGAAAGGCTGGCCGCAATCCACACGCTCAAACCTCCCCGGAACACACGCCAGTTGGTCGATCCCCGCCGCAATCGCCGCCTCCGAGCATCCTCGCGCGTAGCCCGCTCCTGCCGCCGCCAGAATGTTGTACACATTCACCCGCCCGATCAGCGCCGAGAACACAGCGACCTTCCCCTCCGGCATCACCAAATCGAACCGCGTTCCCCGCGTGGTGATCTCCACCTTCTCCGCGTGCAGGTCGCCATGTTGCCATCCATACTTCAGCACCACCGCGCTGCGCTTCCGGCTGAACCCCGCCAGCTTCGCGCCACACTCATCATCCAAATTCGTCACCACGGCTCGCGGCGCATCGGTACCGCAACCTTCAAACAGCACCCGCTTCGCGGCGAAGTACTCTTCCATTGTCTTGTGATAATCGAGGTGATCGCGTGTCAGATTAGTGAACACGGCGACGTCAAACGGCACACCAAAGACGCGCTCCTGGGCCAGCGCGTGCGAGGAAACTTCCATCACCGCATCCGTTGCGCCCTGCCCCAGCGCCTCGCTGAAGATGCGATTCAGTTCCAGCGCCTCCGGCGTGGTATGTGGCGCCGGCAAAATCTTCCCGGCCACGTGATACTCGATCGTCCCGATCAGAGCGCTCTTCCGCCCCGCCGCCGTCAGAATTGCTTCCACCAGATACGCGGTGGTACTCTTCCCGTTCGTCCCGGTGATTCCCGTGATCGCAACCCGCTCCGCCGGCTTCTTGTAGAAGTTCGAGCTGACCCGCGCCAGCGCCCGCCGCCCGTTCGGTACAACCGCCCAAGCCACTGCTGGACGCGGCTCTTCCGCCGTCGAATCCGTCACCACCGCTACCGCCCCCGCCGAGATTGCCTGATCAATAAACCTATTGCCGTCGCTCGACTCGCCGCGCATGGCCACGAACAAGCACCCCGGTTTCACCCGCCGCGAATCATATTCCACACTGCTTACACCCGGATCCCCGCTGTGCGCGAGCACTTCCGCTCCATCCAGCACCTGTTGGAAGGTCATTGCTAGGAATTATATGGCACTGGCATCGCACACGAAGGAATTGCTGATTGTTGATTGGTGATTATTGATTGAGAACAATCGGGCTCAAGTACACAGGGTTTTCAATCAACAATCAGCAATCAAGAATTGAAGTTACTAACGGCACGTTTCCCGCCCGGCCACCTGGCGCTACATTACTCCTATGTCCACCGGAACCGGCCACGCCAAATACCGTTGCGCCCAATGCGAAATGTCGGAAGACCAGTGCGAATGCGACAAGTATTGCTGCCTCTGCCAGACCGTACTTGAGGTCCGCGTCTGCCAGGACGGCCTCATGTACTGCGAACCTTGCCGCACCGCCTGCGACTACAAAACCTCCGACTCCAGCGACTCCAGAGGGTAAGGAGCCCGCGGTCCGCGACAATCTTCAAATCACCACGGCTTCCTTGTACTCCCCAAACACCCGCCGCATCGCATCTGAAATCTCTCCCACGGTAGCGCACGCTTCCACGGCGATGAGAATCCTCGGCATAACATTCTCGCCCGATCGCGCCGCATCCTCCACACCCTTCAACGCGGCTTGCCACGGGCCCCCATCCCGCCGCGCCCGCAGTGCCCGCACCCGCTCGATCTGCTTCGGTTCCAGCGCCGGATCAATCTTCTGCGTCGGAATCGGCTTCTCTTCGTCAATCCCAAACCGGTTCACTCCCACCACCACCGCATCCCCGCGATCTACAGCCTGCTGATATTCATAGGCCGCGTTCTGAATCTCCTGCTGCACGAATCCACGCTCAATCGCCTTCAGCATCCCGCCCATTACTTCAATCTTCCCCAAGTACTCGGCCGCGCGCTTCTCAATCTCATTAGTAAGAGATTCAATATAGTAAGACCCGGCCAGTGGATCGATGGTCTGCGGCGCACCCGACTCATACGCGATCACCTGCTGCGTGCGCAAAGCAATCCGCGCTGCCTGCTCGGTCGGCAGCGCCAGAGCCTCGTCATACGAATTTGTGTGCAGCGACTGCGTCCCGCCCAGCACCGCCGCCAGCGCTTGGATCGCCGTCCGCACAATATTATTCTCCGGCTGCTGCGCGGTCAGCGTCGATCCCGCGGTCTGCGTGTGAAAGCGCAGCATCCACGCCTTCGGATTCTTAGCCTTGAAGTGTTCCCGCATGATCCGGGCCCACATCCGGCGCGCCGCTCGGAACTTCGCCACCTCCTCCAGAAAATTGTTGTGGGCATTAAAAAAGAAAGACAGCCGCGGCCCGAAGTGATCCACATCCAGCCCCGCCTTGATCGCCGCCTCCACATAGGCCATGCCGTTGCCCAGCGTGAACGCCACCTCCTGCACCGCCGTCGATCCGGCCTCCCTCATGTGGTAGCCGGAAATCGAAATCGTATTCCACTCCGGCACGTTCTCCTTCGCCCAGGCGAACATATCCGTAACTACGCGCATTGCCTGCCGTGGCGGATAAGAGTACGTCCCCCTTGCGATGTACTCCTTGAGTACATCATTCTGCACCGTGCCCGCAAGTTTCCTGATGTCCCCGCCCCGCCGCCGTGCCACCGCCACGTACAGTGCCAACAGAATCGATGCCGTCGAATTGATAGTCATCGATGTAGAAATCCTGGTCAGTTCGATGCCGGCGAACAACCGCTCCATGTCCTCGGTCGAATCGATCGCCACGCCCACCTTGCCCACTTCACCCGCGGCCAGAGCATGGTCGGAGTCCATGCCGATCTGCGTCGGCAAATCGAAAGCCACGGACAGGCCCGTCGTCCCATTCGCCAGCAGATACTTGTAGCGCTTGTTCGACTCCTCGGCATCGCCCATGCCGGCATATTGCCGCATGGTTCACAACCGCCCGCGGTACATTGTGGCCTGCACGCCCCGCGTAAACGGATACTCGCCCGGATACCCCACCTCGCTCTCGTAATCCGAGCCCTTCAGATCCGCCGGCGTGTAGAGTGGCTTCACCACCGTGTGGGATGAGGTCTCAAACTCCGCTGCCAGACTCTGCGTCGCAGCTTTGACTGTGTCCGCCATGGTGAACGTTTCTTTCCGAACCCCTGAACCCATTATCCCCAGAACCTTTGTCCGAAGCGCGCAATTCTTGTCATTTCATTCCGAACCGCGCAGCGCCGAGCAATCGCCTGTCGCATGCAGCGTCACTGCTCTAACCAACTCTACCGGGCGCTGCCCTTCCCCTTCTGCCTTACCCTCCAGAACGAACTCACCCCAAACCACGCAAACGTCACTGTGAAACAAATTGCAACCACCACCCGCCCCACCCCTGCCCGCCCTGCCTGGTATTTCGCATATTCGTGTGCGGAGGCAATCCCGCCACTCCCTGCCATCAACAAGAAAACAAGCCCCGTAACCTCCAGCCACAACTGATGCAGCACCCGCCCGAACGCGCGGGCGGTCGTGGTCACGGCGCTGGTGGCAGCCCGCACCGTCCGGCTGCGCTTGAATTGCTGGCCCGCGACGCGCGCCACCACCCCTAACTTTCGTGCCGTAGAAACTTTGCTCACTGGTCTCGATTTTAACAGCCTGGAGCGCTACAATGACGCCAACCTGCGCCCGCGTTCGAAACCGTTCAGCGGTCGCGGGCATCTAAGTACCAGCGTCAGGCTCTGTGCGGGACAGCGATCGGGGGACCCAGTGAACCAGCAACTCAAACAACTCATGAAGGAACTCGGCGAAGCCATCAACGAGTCTCTCTCCGATTCCGAACAGATCGCCGAGGTTGTCTCCCGCATCAAAGAGGGCGGCTACGATATTTTCCTGGTCCTCGAAGCCACCATCGGCGTCAGCAAGCAGGGCGAAAAATCCTCCGACAAAACTTCGCTCGTCACCACGCTCTCCACCAACCCCGAATTCAAAGTCAATGACCAGGACCTAAAATTCCTCAAATCCCTCCGCATCAAAATCGAAGAAGAAAAAGAGAAATAATCATGTAGAGATAGCCGCCTCGGTTGTCTCGGCAGGAGCGAAGCTCCGCCGGATCGTCTCGAATTCAGACTCCATCCCCGCCGAAACTTCCCCTCAGATCTCGGGTTGTCCTGATACATGCTGCGCAAAGTTCCCGCCACGAATCCTGTTTCGATAGCGCTGGCGATTCTCCTAGCGACCTCACTGGCAGCCGCTTCCTCCTCAGCGCCCGCCGGCCCATTGATTGTGGACAACAACAGCCACATCGTGGTCATGGAATACGAAGCCTGGTTCGGACCGAGGGCGGTGACGTTTCAAGGCACCGCAGCCAAGCCCCTACTCCAATCCGCGGACATGCAAGCCGTAGGCGGCGGCTACGACAGCGCCGATCCCGCCGTAATCAAGCAACACGTCGAATGGATGGAAGACCTCGGCGTCGACGCCGCCATCAGCGAAGTCACCAACAACGTAAGCTGCATCTTCAATAGCCAGTGGTTCGCCGAAAAATATCTACCGTATTGCACCCCAGCGTTCCGCGCTTACAACCAAAACATCCGCGACAATACCGGCAACCTGTATCCCGCGTGGACGAAGCTCGGCACCCCACTGAAGCTCATTCCGCTCCTGGGTGGCGGCGGCCCTACTGTCTTGTACCCGGATATCGGCGGCAAAAACGCGTTCGAAAAAGAAATCGAGTTCTTTGGATCGCTCCTCGAGCAGTTCCCCGATCGCCAAGTCATCTACGAAGGCAAACCTCTGATGCTGATTTTTATCGGGGCAGCGCAAGACCCGAAATTCGTTGATGATCCCCTATGGTTGAAGGTCAAGCAATTCCTGAAAAGTCATCCCGACATCGGCCGCAAGTACACGTTCAGAGAAATGGCCGGCTACTTGGATAGTCAGCCCGACCTCTGGCTCAATCATGGCACGCCCGACGGACCCGTGCAAATCAGCCCCGCATATGGCTTCTGGAGCTGGGTCGATCGCCTCAACCCCACCTGCGCTGAGAGTCAGTTCTGCCCCTACTTTCCGTCATTCAACGAAATCCGCAACCAGGCCGGTTCCCGTGTGGAGAACTTCACTGCGTCCATCGCCACTGCCGGCCAGAAGGGCTGGGGATGCCCGCATCTGAACGCTCCGCCCTACTGTTCCGATGACGCCCTCCGCTTCGGAGAGAACGGAACCTACGCCCCCTTCGACTCTTTCATGACCTACGCCCGCCAGCTCGATCCCATTTTCCTGATCATTCACCAATTCAATGAGTACGTGAAGCCCGACGAGGGCTTCGACGCCAACACCATCGACGATAGCGAGCCCACAAATCTCTGGGGCATCGGAGCGCTAGACGCGATCAAGCTCCAGATCCAGCTCTACCGCAGCGGGGAAAAATAGTCATAACCAATCACGTAGAGACAGCCGCCTCGGCTGTCCCGGCAGGAGCAAGGCTCCGCCGGAATCTTCCCGATCACCTGTGCTACCATCTACTGTTTTTCTAGGGTGGTTCGATGAAAGACACTCTCGGAGTCCTACTCGCCGGCGGTGCAGGAGAGCGCCTTTATCCTCTTACTCGCGACCGCGCCAAGCCCGCCGTCACCTTCGGAGGAATGTATCGCATCATCGACATCACCCTCTCCAACTGCCTCAACTCTGACCTGCGCCGCATCTACATCCTCACGCAATACAAAGCGCTCTCGCTGAACCGACACATCCGCGAGGGTTGGAACATCCTGGGCCGCGAAGTAGGAGAATTCGTCGAGGTCCGTACCGCCCATGAAGCGGGTCAGCGACCAGTGGTATCAGGGCACGGCCGACGCCGTTTACCAGAACATTTATTCCATCGGCAGCGAGCAGCCCAAGCACGTCCTCATTCTCGCCGGCGATCACATCTACAAAATGGATTACGGTAAGATGATGAAGCAGCATCTCGATTCCGCTGCCGACATCACCCTCGCCACCATCCAGATCGATCCCGAAGAGACCCCGCGCTTCGGCGTGGTCGACGTCGACAAAGACGGCCGCATCAATGGCTTCGAAGAGAAACCCAAAAAAACCAAACTGCGGTCCCCCTGGAACCCTGAGAAGGTAGCCGGCTCGATGGGTGTGTACCTCTTCAACGCCGACGTCCTCATCCCAGTGCTGCTAAAAGACGCCGAGGACCAAAGCTCCAGCCACGACTTTGGCAAAGACATCTTGCCCAAGATGGTCAGCGACTATCGCGTCTTCGCCTACGACTTCGTCGACGAAAATAAGAAAGAAGCTCTCTACTGGCGCGATGTGGGCACGCTCGAGGCCTACTACGAAGCCAATATGGATATCGTCTCGGTCTCGCCGATCTTCAACCTCTACGACCACGACTGGCCCATCCGCACCCACCAGCGCCAGTATCCGCCTGCGAAATTTGTGTTCGCCGAAAAAGAACGCATGGGCACCGCGCTCGATTCCATCGTCTCCAACGGATGCATCGTCTCCGGCGGCATGGTCAAGAACTCAATCCTGTCTCCCGACGTCCGCGTGAACTCTTACTCTGAAGTCGACCAGTGCATCCTGTTCTCCCACGTCGCGGTGGGACGCCACTGCCGCATCCGCCGCTGCATTATCGACCGCAACGTTCACCTCCCCGAGGGCACGACGATCGGCTACGACACCGAAGCCGACCGCTCCCGCTACTTCGTCACCGACAGCGGCATCACCGTCGTCACCCGCGACTACTCGCTATTCGAGAACCCAGTCACGGTGGATTACTTCACCAGTGAGTAGGGATATGGCGAACGGACGAACTCCGGGGTGTGGATTTTAGATATAGTAAGTTTGCTATATTTACTGATATGAGCACGAAAACACGCAAATCAATTAAGTTCGAAGAAGGCTCGGGAAACGTCTTTGCCGATCTCCATCTGAAAGACGCCGATCAACTTCTGGCGCGCGCGCAGATTGGATACCATGTCTTCAAAATCCTGAAGGAGGTGAAGTTGAAACAGCGCGAAATCGCCGAGATCCTCGGCATTGCGCAGCCTGACGTGTCCCACCTGATGAACGGACATTTCAGCCGTTTCACCACCGACAAACTGCTCGACTTTCTGAAACGGCTGAACCGGAAAGTAACCATTGAGGTCAGCCGGCACCACAAAGGCGAACCCTATCAGCAGGTGACGTTTGCTCCGTAGGCGCTGGGTCGCGCCCTCAACGGTTCCCTCTCCACCTCAGGTCTGTTAAGCTTGCTTTTCTCCCGCGCGCCGAAGGTTCGCATTCCTGTGACGAAAAACTTAGTCCGCAACGGTGTAGTCGCCCTGGCGCTTTCGATCTGCCTCGCTCCTGCCGTCCGCATCTCGGCGGCCTCTCCCGCTGCGAAGAAGGACGACCTCCTGCTCGCCACCATGCAGCAGGAATTGCAGCGGGCAAACGACAGCCTCGGCAAGCTCGATCCTGCACCTTACTTCCTCAGTTACTCAGTCCACGACCAAAGTGTGGGGTTCGCGATTGGCAGCCAGGGAAGCTTGCTCATGTCAACCACTGCGCGCCGCCGTTCCGCTGATGTAATCATCCGCATCGGGACGCCGGCTCTCGACAATGCCCACGAGGAGAACCGCGCTTCCGCCCTTAGTTCCGGAACACTTCCGCTGGAAGACGATCGCAACGCCATCGCGCGCGTGCTCTGGCGGCTCACTGCTGAGGAATACCGCAAGGCCTCCCGCGCTTATGCCAATGTGAAGACCAGCACCCAGGTTCACGCGCAGGAAGAGGACACGTCTCCAGACTTCTCCCAGGAATCGCCGCAAACGCACTCGGACTACGGAGACTCCGCCGCAATGCCCAACCAGCAGGCTCTGGAAAAACTGGTTCGCCAGTTCTCCTCCTATTTCCGCAAGTATCCCTACGTCTATACGTCGATGGTGATTGCGATGGTCGAACGCACGCGCTCCCATTACGTGTCCAGCGAAGGCACGTACGTCGTTACCCCGGGCGCGATGGTCAGGGTGAGCATTGAAGCCGATACCCGCGCCGATGACGGTATGGACCTGATACGAGTCGAAACCTTCCAGGCAGCAACGCTCGATCAGTTGCCACCCGAATCCGAGGTTGCAGGTCGCATCGAGAAGATGGCCACCGACCTCAAAGCGCTCCGCGCCGCCCCCCTAGCCGAGCCTTTCGACGGACCGGCCCTGCTCTCCGGGCGCGCCACTGCTGTCTTCTTCCACGAAGTTCTTGGTCATCGCCTCGAAGGTCACCGTCAGCGTGGCGAAAAAGAGGGACAGACCTTCACCAAGAAGGTGAACCAGCCGGTTTTGCCCGACTTCCTAAGCGTCTCTGACGATCCCACGCGCCGCACGCTCGAAGGCGTTTCGCTCAGCGGTTTCTATGAATACGATGACGAGGGCGTGCCCGCCGCGCGGGTCGATGTCATCCAGAACGGCATCCTCAAGAATTTCCTGATGTCCCGCATGCCGATTAAAGACTTCGGCAAGTCCAATGGACACGGGCGCGCTCAGGCCGGCCTTATGGCAACGGGACGCCAGGGCAACCTCATCGTCTCGTCTTCGAAAACGGTGAAAGATTCCGAACTGCGCCAGAAGCTCAAAGACGAGATCAAGAAGCAGGGGAAACCCTACGGTCTCTACTTTGAGGACATTCAAGGCGGATTTACCCTGACCCAGCGCAGCATGCCGCAGGCGTTCCAGGTGTTGCCGGTGCTGGTGTGGCGCGTTTATCCAGATGACCGTCCCGACGAACTGGTGCGCGGGGTCGACATTGTGGGCACTCCGCTCGCCGCCATGGAACACATTCTGCTCACGGGCGACAAGACTGCCGTCTTCAACGGAGTCTGCGGTGCAGAATCCGGGTCCGTGCCGGTGTCGGCCGCGGCACCAGCCATGCTTTTCTCCGACATTGAAGTGCAGAAGCGGGCGCATTCCCTGAACCGGCCTCCGATTCTTCCTCCGCCCGGCTTTGAGACGTCAGAATCGGCTCAGCCCGCGAAATCCGGAGGCCAACTGTGATGCTCCGGAGCACGCGCAACTTGCAGCGCTGTTTACCTGCTCTCCTCTTGCTTTTTGCGGTATCGGCGCCGTTCGTTTGTGCGCAGCAGAAGGATGCAGCCGCCTCGGCCGACCCGGTGCTGCAGGCGATGAGCGTGGAACTCGAACGCTCCAAAGCGTCCCTCAAGCTGGATCAGGTGGCCGCTCCTTACTACATCGAGTATCGCGTCTTCGACCTCGACGAATACGATGCCGAGGCTGCTTATGGTTCGCTGCGCAGCCATGTGCGCAGCCATTTCCGCTTTCTGCGGGTCACGGTTCGCATCGGAGATTACAAGCAGGATAGCTACCGCGGCGGGCAGGGCGAAGGCGCGGTCAGCGTGGTCCCGCTCGACGGCGACCTGATTGCCATGCGCCACCAGATTTGGGAAGCCACCGACCGGGCCTACAAAGTCGCCGCCCAGGAACTCACCGCCAAGCAGGCCCAGCTCAAGCAGTACACCGCTCCCGATCAGCCGGTCGATGACTTTGCTCACGCCGAACCCGTGCAATCCGTTGGCTCGCTGGTCAAACTCGATTTCGATCCGCAGCCCTGGCTCGCGATTCTGCAGGACGGTTCGTCGGTTTACAAAGACGACCCTTTGCTGCAGACCGCGGATACATCGCTGAAATTCCAGGCGGTCAACCGCTACTTCGTGAATTCCGAGGGCACCATTGTCCGCAACGGCTACAACCTGTACGAGATGAGCATCGCCGAAAGCACGCAAGCCCCGGACGGCTTGAAGCAGGAACGCTCTCACGGCTACGCCGTGGCCAGCATGAAGGAGTTGCCGTCTGCGCAGGACTTCCGCGCCCAAGCCGATAAACTGCTGGGCACGCTGAAGCTGTTGCGCAACGCTCCTCTAGCGGATGAGGAATACCGCGGCCCGGTGCTCTTCTCCGCGGACGCCGCCTCTACCGTCTTCGCTGACCTGGTCGGGGAACACGTGCTCGGCCACAAACCGGAACTGGGCAAGACTGCCCGCACCACCGGAGAATTCGCCTCCAGCTACAAGACTAAAGTCCTGCCCGATTTTCTCTCGATCGTCGACGACCCGACCATCGCTTCCTTCCAGGGTCAGTCTCTGCTGGGCAATTACGCCATTGACGACGAGGGCGTGAAAGCCCAACGCGTCCCGGTCGTCGAGAACGGCAAACTCGTCAACTATCTGGTAGGCCGCGAACCGATTCGCGACTTCCCCGCCTCCAACGGCCACGGACGCGTCCGCGTACCCAGCGGTTTGCCCGGCCCCAGCCTGGGCAACCTGATTGTCACCGCGTCCGAATCGTCCACGCCGGCGGAATTGAAGAAGAAACTTATCGAACTCTGCCAGCAGCGTGATCTTCCCTTCGGCTACTACGTTGAGACCTTCGGCCCACAGCGCGCGCCCCGCTTGCTCTACAAAGTATGGGTCAAGGACGGACGCGAAGAATTGGTGCGTGGCGGCAGCTTCGGCGATCTCGACACCCGCGCCCTGCGCAACGATCTGGTCGCCGCTGGCAATGACTTCTATCTGGAGAGTCGCGGCCAGAACATTCCGAACAGCATTGTGAGTCCATCTATCCTCTTCGACGAACTTGAGATCAAGCGTGTGACCACCAACAAGGACAAGCTTCCCGACTATCCCGCTCCGCCGCTGGTGCCGGGGAAATAATTTAGAGAGAATTCCGGAGTCATCGCGAACGGTACGCTGCGCTGGAATCGCCAATCTCCTGCCGCTGCTACAATTCCCTGTCTCGAATAACTTGCGGCTGCGCCTTTTACCCCGCGAACTTACGGGAGCACATCCGCGTACTGTCTTGTGGGGAGAGCTGTGGCCCGGGCGGCAGACAGCAGGTTCCTCCACTGCGTTCCCCTTTCCATCCGGGGAAGCACCGGTCGGAATGACATGAATTCGTTGTTGGAATGACAAGGGTCTTGAATGGAAGACGTTCAGGTAGTCGCGATGCTGGTCCGCCGCTGTGTCGCCGGCGACGCCGCTGCCTGGGAAGAAATCGTTCAGACCTACAACCGGCGTATCTACAACATCTGCTACCGTTTCGCCGGATCCGCTGACGACGCCGAAGACCTTGCGCAAGAGGTCTTCATCAAGATGTACCGCACTCTCGCGAGCTACGACAGCTCAAAAGGCGCGTTCGTCACCTGGGTCACCACCATCACGCGCAACCTGCTGGTGGATCATTTCCGCAAGACCAAGCAGGACCGCATCACCGACTCGCTCGATGCCACGTCCTCGGCTCACGAAGACGCCCAACCGCTGAGTGAGCAAATTCAGGACCAATCCGCGCCTCCCGACCAGCACGTCCGCAGCCGGGAGGTGGGCGAGACCGTCCACGCCGCCCTCGCCAAGCTCTCCCCGGAGCTTCGTGAGGCAGTGATTTTAAGGGACTTACAGGATTTTGACTATCGTGAAATCGCAACCGTTTTGAAGGTTCCGGAGGGTACTGTGAAATCTCGAATAAATCGTGGACGGGCGGAACTTGCCCGGTTATTACAACGTACCTATAGGCAGGTGATGTGATGCCAGACCCGACCAGTAACGGAATGCAGTGTCACGAGTTTGACGGCCTCGTCAGCGACGCCCTCGACGGCGTCCTGACCGGCGTTCAGCTCGACCGTTTCCAGGCTCACTCGCGGACTTGTTCCGTATGCGGGCCGCTGTTCGCCGAAGTTACGGCGGGCCGCAACTGGCTGAAGGATCTCACGGAGGTGGAGCCTCCAGTCAATCTGGTCACCAGTATCCTGGCATCCACAACGGGCGTTGACACCCAACGCCTGCGGGTGAACGTGTCCATGCCGCAGCCACGCATCGGCTGGTGGGAGCGCGCGCAAGCCTGGGCTTCGGGCTGGGTTTCGGAATCTGTCCAGCCCATCTGGGGCACCATCCGGCAGCCGCGGTTTGCCATGTCGTTTGGCATGGCGTTCTTCGCGCTGTCGGTGGCCTTGAGCGTACTCGGCGTGAAACCCGCCGATCTGCGCCAGATCAGCTTGCGGCCTTCCGCCCTGCGGCACACCTACTACAACACGCAAGCCCGCGTCGTCCGCTACTACGAGAACATCCGGTTCGTCTACGAGGTGGAATCGCGCGTGCGCGAACTCAAGCGCAACGTAGAGCCCGCCACGCGCCGTCCGGGTGAATCCGCGCCGGACAAGAAAGACCATAAGAACGACACAACACAACAGCCCGAGCAGAAGCAGGATCGCAACTACAGCCAGAACGAGAACCATTTCACTCTGGCGTGCGCCCCGCTGGATCCATCTGTCTTTGATTCGTTAAATCCGGATCTGCCTGTAGTGTCGGTGACCACGTACAGGAGGTTGGTATGAACTGCGCCACGCACAACGATACCGCCGCAGTGGCATTCTGCCGCACTTGCGGCAAGCCGCTTTGCGGCAACTGCACCCGCGATGTTCGCGGAGTAATTTACTGCGAGCCCTGTCTCGCAGCCCGTCTGGAAGGCACTGCCCCGGCAGCGGGATTCGTGCCCCCAGCGCAAACTGTGTATCCGGCGGTGGGAGCCCCCGGAGCAGCCGCGAGAGCGCCGCTGCCGAGTTCGGGCCCAAATCCCGCGGTGGCCGGCATCCTCGCTGGTTTCTTCCCTATCGGCGTTGGGGCGGTCTACACCGGTCAATATGCCAAAGGACTAGCGCATCTTGTCATTGCCCTGTTGATGGTGATCGGCGTCAGCTCCGATTTGCCATGGTACGTCGTCACGGTCATAGGCATCTCGATGGGCTTCTTCTACGTGTACCAAATTATCGACTCTGTGCGCTCTGCCAAGGCAATCCAAGTTGGGGAGCCTGCTCCGGATCCTTTCGGCCTAGCCCAGACCTTCGGTATGGGCGAAAGGATAGATTCGTCCAAGGTTCCGGCAGGAGCGGTCGCCCTGATCGGCCTAGGTGTAATTTTCCTTGTGTACAGCCTCGGCAACTTCGAGTTTGGGCTGCACCGTTTCTGGCCGCTCATTCTGATTTTTCTGGGTGTCTGGCTGTTTGCCAAACATTGGGGTTTGCTCGGAGCCAGCCGCTACGCTTGTCCCTGCGACCGCTGCCGGACGCGCAAGCTGATGGGGCCGGCGCTGCTGGTCACCTTCGGCATGCTTTTCCTGCTGGAGGAAATGGGTAACGGCAACCTGGGCTTCCACCGTACTTGGCCCGTGATTTTGTTAGTGATCGGCGTAGTAAAGCTGGTGCAGAGTAACGCTTCGGGGGCCGGACACATCGGCCCATTGCCGGGTGTGCCGCCCGCTGTCGCGCCGATGCCACCTCCACAGCCACCACCGCCGCCGTCTTCTAATCCCGGATCGACGTCGTCTTCCGGGGAGGTGCACAATGTCTAGCCCGGTTCGACCTGGTACTATTCCAAATCCTCCACCTGTTGCCCCACTGCGACCTCGCCGCCGCTCTTTCGCCGGACCGGTTGTGTTGATCATCCTCGGGATCCTGTTCCTGTTGGTGACTATGCATCAACTCCCAGTGCATCGCCTGTGGACTCTGTTCGCGCACTATTGGCCCGCGCTTCTGATCCTGTGGGGCGTGATCAAGCTGATCGAGTACCAGCAAGCCCAGCGCGACGGCGTTCCCGCGCGAGGCATTGGCGCCGGTGGAGTCTTTCTCGTCATCTTCATCGTCGTCTGCGGGCTCATCGCCACCCAAGCCGAGCGCTTCAACTGGGGCGAAGTCCGCGACAACATGAATATCGACGACAACGACCTCAATAACATCTTCGGCGAAACCTACAACTTCGACGATCACCTCGAACAGGACATCCCGGTCGCCGCGACCAGCCTGCGGGTTAACGACGATCACGGCGCGGTCCGGGTCAGCTTCGCCAATAACAACAAAATCACGGTCACCGTCCGCAAGCGCGTCGGCGCCGAAAGCCAGAATGACGCCGACAAATACAATGCGGAGACCAAGCCGACGATTACTTCAACCGGTGGGCTGGTAACGCTCGAAGCCAAGACTCAGGCAGCCGGCGATCATGCCGTGCAAAGCGATCTGGACATCTCAGTCCCCCGCAAGATGGAGCTGCACGTCATTTCGCGCCGCGGCGATGTCTCCGTCACCGGACGCGACGGAGAAGTTGAGATCAACAACCAGCACGGCGACGTTACCGTGGAAGACGTCAGCGGCAACGTGAAGCTGACCCTCGAAAAAAGTTCCGCCAAGGTCGAACAGGTCACCGGGGATGTCCACATCGTCGGCCGGCTCAACGACGTCTCCGTATCCGACATCAAGGGCGGGGCTCAGCTCGAAGGCGAATTCGGGGAGAGCGTCAAGCTCGCGCGCATCGGCAAGAGCGTCTCCTTCAAGTCCTCGCGCACCGACCTGGAGTTCTCGAGCATCGATGGCGACCTCGATCTTGACTCCGACGACCTGCACGCCGACAAAATCACCGGGCCCGTGCATCTGACCACGCGCTCCAAGCAAATCCGCCTGGACGAGGTTTCCGGCGATGTCCGCCTGCAGAACGAAAACGGCGGCGTTGAAGTCTCCATGCGCTCGCTCGGCAATGTGCAGATCGACAGCCGCAACGGCGACATCAATCTGAGCCTGCCTGACAAAGCCGGATTCCACCTCGACGCCCGCGCTCGCGACGGCGAAATCCAATCCGACTTCTCTGAATTGAAGATTGATAACGGCGACCGCGAGGCCAAGGCCACCGGCACCGTGGGCAATGGTACTTCCCACATCGTGCTCAACAACGAACACGATGGCATCGAAATTCGCAGAGCGACAACAATGAAGAGCGGCGGCCCGGTAGAAGGCATCCCCGGCGGCGTCTCCGGTGGAATCCCCGGCCCGAAACAACCCAAGCCGCCCAAGGCCCTGCCTCCGCCCAAAACCAAGGTCGAACCCACAGAGAACTGATGGAATTGAGCGATTGAGTCATTGGGTGATCGAGCGATTGAATTAGTGACTGCCGATTTACTAGGCCAGTGAATCATTGAACCAATCGCTCAATCACCAATCGCTCAATGACTCAACACCGACTCATCCAGCTCCCGGCAAGACCTATACCCACTCAATCCCAGCGTCAAATCGAACTCTGCTAGAAAATTCTGCACAACGTCGCACACTCCCTGCTCGCCCGCAACCGCTAATCCCCAAACATAGAGTCTCCCCAGCAGCACCGCCCGCGCGCCCAGCGCCAGCGCCTTAATGGCGTCAGACCCGTAACGGATGCCGCTGTCAAACAGCACAGGAACCTTCTGCTGAACAACCGTCGCGACCGCGGGCAAAGCATCCAGCGCCGCAATCGCGCCATCCACCTGTCTCCCCCCGTGGTTCGAAACAATGATGCCGTCCACTCCGGAGTCGAGCCCGCGCCGCGCATCATCCGGGTGCAAAATTCCCTTGAGCAGAATCGGCAGACGAGTCTGCTGCCGCAGCCAGTCAAGGTCGCTCCAGGTAAGCGCGGTGTTTGAAAAAAGCGCTGCCCACAGCCGGATGGCGGCTGCCGGATCACCCTCCGGTGTTTCGGCGAGCCGCGAGCGAAACACGGGATCGGTGAAATAGTTGGCCAGCCCCTGGCCCAGAAGAAACGGCAGGTACGGATGCTGCAGGTCACGCTCCCGCCAACCCAGCATCGCCGTGTCAAGCGTGACCACCAGGGCCGAGTAGCCCGACCGTTTGGCGCGCCGCAACATGCTGCCCGTCAGTTCGTGATCTTTTCCCCAGTAAAGCTGAAACCATCGCGGTCCGTTCCCCATGGCCTGCGCAACCTCTTCCATGGAGCGCGACGACAGCGTGCTCAAGACAAAAGGAATGCCCAGCGAAGCAGCCGCGCGGCCCGAGGCCAGATCGGCGTCGGGATGAATAATGCCCTGCACACCAACGGGGCCAAGCAGAACGGGAGCGGGCGGCGTGTGCCCGAGCAGTTCGACAGAGAGGTCGCGCTGCGACACATCGCGCAACATGCGCGGAACGATGCGCCAGCGCTCGAAGGCGGCGAGATTGGCGCGCATGGTGCGCTCCCCCGAAGCGCCTCCTGCAACATAGTCGTAGGCTGGAGCAGGAAGAACTTCGGCAGCTTTCTTCTCCAGTTGCGCCAGAGGAATAGGAACAGAGAGTTTTTTCCCGGCCAGGCCCAACTGGTAAATCTCAAGCTGCCGTTGCATACCCAGGCTCGCAGCAGCGGGATTCGGGACGGAGTGCGGCGAATCAGGCATCGTCTTCTCTCGCGATCCGATGGAAACAACAACCGGGCATTGATTTTACACAGAAGAAGCGAATGACGTGACGTTGAGGTAAAATCCGTTTCTCCGGCAGCAATGCACTCGAACCAGAACCCAGAAGATGAGGTTCTCCAATGGCAGCTCAAACGTTCGACAAAGTCTGGTACCTTCCGAATGAAAACAAATGGCGGGACCTGAACCTGCTCGCGTTCAGGGATTCCGGGACGCTCAGCGTGACCGGCAACTCGATCGAGTTTCGCGGCAAGAAGGAAACCGTCACCATCACGAACATTCGGGCCGTCTCGTATGGCAAGCAAGGAAGAGACTTCGTGAACAATTGGGTCAAGGTCGAATACGGCGACGGCCCGACGCCCGCAACCGCCTTCTTTGCGGACGGAAGCGTGCTCGGTTGGGGCGGGATCTTCGGAGGGACCAAGCGGATACTAGCCGCGGTGCAACCGTTGTGTGACAACAGCCGCAGATAGCCGTCAACTCACTTCTAGGCTCGCGATTCGAGCTTGCCGGCATCCGCCCCATCGTCTTCCCACTCCGCATCGCACGCGTGGCAACGCCAGGCCGGACGCTGCACGGGCATGGGCACACGCAGGAATGCGGTCATGTAGGCGATGGGTCGGTCCAACTCCTGAAAGTTCACATCCAGCGACTGGCACTTGGGACAGCGTGGCTGCTCGTACAATCCGATGCCCTGCACGTAGAGGCCTTCGAGAATGGGTTCGTCGAGAAGTTTCTGCGCATTTCCTGCATCCGCGGCGCGCACGTTGAGCTTGATGCCACCGATGAAGTTTGAAATGAACCAGTCGAGGCGGACCAGGTTTTCGTCGGCCAGAAAACATTCGATACCTGCCGATTCCAGACTGCCCTTCGCCAGCAGCGCTTCCGGCAGATCGCGAAACTTCCGGATGGTCACCAGTTCCCGCATTTCCATTTGCTGCCGCGGCTCGGGCACAGGATCGTCGGCATATTCCAGATGCCTGCGATCCATCTCGTCTTCGAGCGCATCCCAGGCCAATTCCGTAAGCGACTCCGCGCTCCGTGCGAGGCGCTGCAACTCGCCGTCGGTCATGCCGGCGTAGTTGTCGGCTAGGCGGCGGCGCTCGTGGTGGTCGTTTAGATGCGGTCCGTCGAGGTAGGACACCCGCCAAGCATACTGCGAGTGCGGGTCATCGGCCAACTGCTGATGCCAGACGAGGAGAGAAAGGGCTACAAACTGCCTTCAGCGTATTCCGAATCCCTGCGGGAGTGCCGGCGCACAATCAGCAGTCCCACCACAACGGCGCTGACTAGCATGACAACCCTGATGTAGAGACCTGCGTGAAAGGCCTGGTCGCCGGCGACGGTTCGCAGCAGGCCGGAGGTGGCACTGACGGTGCAGAATCCGAAATAGAACCTCTCCATCCATCCCCGGGAGATCACGAGCAGCCATAAAAGGATGGAGGAGACGATGGCGAAGATTCCGCACAGGATCCACGTGCCCGGCCGCACCGTGGACGGTAACCAGACGCCTTCGGCGGGAGTGGCCGCGACCATCTGCCGCACAGCAATCAGCAGGAACACGACGGAGTGCACCAGCGCGACGATGGCGCGCTTGCGGTTGCTGAGAATGGAGAATCCGCCCATGCTGAAGATACTCTAGCGAACGCGGCGGACACAGGCTGTGATGCAGATCACACAAAACCACGGTTCAACGTTGCGTGGCTTCCAGCAACTCCTTCAAATACTGCCGCCACACGGCGGCCCAGGTATGAGTGCCGTGACCATGGCTTTGCTCGGAGATCGGAAGCAGCACGAAACGGCCTTTCTTCACTCGTTTGATTTCACGCTCCGCGATTCCGAGTTCCGGAGGATTGATGAAGTCGTCGGCTGAATTCACGAGCATCACCGGCACGCTGATTTTTTCGAGTTGGGGCGCTGGATTATAGTTCCGCGAAGCATCGACCGCATAAAGCAGATCGTTAGCATCGTGTTCCGCACTGAACCGCTTCACGAAGTCCTGGACTGCCGTGTCGGTAGCGTCGCGGGTGGGAGAGTTTTTCTGCATCAGCAGAGGCGCGCCTACAGCCGCGTAAAACATCTCTCCGGCGATTTCCAGCGCGCCCCAAGGCTCGGAAGCGTAGTCGCCATTCTTCCAATCGGGATCGTCGCGAATGCCGTCCATCACCAACTTGCGCCACACCCGATTCCTTCCCGCGATTTCGACGGGCTGGCAGGCCAAGGCCATCAGCGCATCCATAAAGTCCGGGTACGTTTCGCCCCAAACCCAGGAATGCATGCAGCCCATGGAAGTGCCCAGGATCAGGCGCAGGTGGTTCACTCCCAGTCCTTTTTCCAGCAACTCGTGCTGCGACCGGACCATGTCGTCATAGTCATAATGCGGAAAACGAAGGTGCATACCATCGCTGGGCTTGCTGGATTTTCCGTGGCCGATGTTATCCACCAGAATCACCTAATAGCGCGTGACATCGAGAAGCTGTCCCGGCCCAAACAGCACACCCGAAAACTGCGGCGCCAGGAACTGTGTTCCGGAACTGCTGGTGCCATGCAAGAGCAGCACGGCATTTGTTACCCGCCCGTTTGCATCGCGCGCAGGCGCGCCAAACGTCGCATAGTGCAGGCGCAACTCAGCCAGCGTTTCCCCCGATTTGAAATGAAAGTCGCGCGAAACGTAGTCGCCTTCCTGAGGTGCAGGCAAGTGGCTTGGCTGCTGCGCCGACAGGGCCGCCGCGAAACAGAATAGGACGGCTGGCAAGGTAAATCTGATGGTTCGCATGCACTTATGCATGTTCGCACCTCGGTTCGAGGAAGACTTTGACTGTCTCTGACCGCCAGCCGCACATCTTGCCTAGGCCACGCCCAGGCCGTGCTTGCTGCGAAACTTGTCCATGGCTTCCTGTTGCATGCGCTCAATTTCAGGATCAGCATATAGCGTCCGAAACGTGCTGCGATGGTGGTGCGGAATCAGCAGGTCCGACACCAGAGCGAGGCGGAAGCCCATCCGTTGTGCGCGATAGCAGTAGTCGTCGTCATCTCCGAAGCCAACCCCGAACTGCTGATCGAGAACGCCAACGGTTTCAATTACGTCGCGCCTGATCATTACGCAGAAGAAAGCAAGCATGGAGGTATCCGGCAGCACCCAAACCCCCCGTTTCCTTCCCGGAGATCCCTGCCAGCTCGCGGCCGTGGTGCGCGGACCTGCCAGTCCTACGTTTCCGACGAGCGCGGCATCCAGCTTTTCGAGCCATCGCCGCGTCACCTCGGTGTCGTTATTCAATATCACCACGCGCTCCGCCGTGGAACTCCATAACCCCTGGTTGACGGCGCGGACAAACCCCAGATTCTCGGTATTGCGAATGAGAATATGTGGATGCAGGCGAAATTCCGGCTCCAATAGGTGAAACTCGGGCGAGCAGTTGTCGACCAGGATGAGGCGGTAGTCGCGCGAATGTTCGCGAATACTCTCCATGCATCGCCGGCAAACGTCAGTCAGCGCCCCTGAACCGTAATGCGGGATGATGATGTCGTATCGCATTTTCCGGGAACCAAGTTCCGTTGGTGAAATGGAAGTCCCTCAACAATATTTCCACAGAACCGACTTAAGGCAAATTGTGCTTTTTCTTGATGATTTGTACGGCTTCCTCAGCCTTGACTTGTCCGCCATAGGTAATGCCGCGGCGGAGTCTGGTTTCGAAGATGTGACTCCCACAGTAGACGCCGGTTTGTCCGCGCTCGAGCATCGTCAACCAGACGTCCCAATCCTGAAAACGCTGGATGGATTCGTCAAAGCCAGGAAAATGCGCTGTCCGAACCAGGCTCATGGTGCTGATAAAGTTGTTGCGGCGCAAGCAGCTCGCATCGAAGGGCACGTCGCACTGCGTGCCGATCTCGGGAATGGAGTAGCTGCCGTACGCATAAGAGACTTCCGGATTCTCATCCAGCGCCGCTTTCATGCTTTCCAGAGCGTTTGGCTCCCACATTATGTCGTCGTCGGAAAAGAGCACGAAGGGAGTCTTCACCAGCTCAAAGCCCCGGTTCCTCGCCCAGTTCGCGCCGCGATTCTGGTCGTGACTTACGATCAGGTCAAAATCGAGAAAGGTCTGCCGAGCCAGGCTGGCCAGCGTCATCTGCGCGTCGCTGCCTTCGCGGCAAGCCACGACGACCGAGAGCTGTCGCTCATTTGCCGGCCGCTCTACCCGATGCGCGGCCATAGGCGCATCCTTGGGCGCGGGAGCGTTCTCAAATTCAGCCAGCACTTGCTGACAATCTTTCTGAGAAAGGTGTGGGCGGCTGTCGAGTAGGCGGCTGCGATTGGCATCGGCTTCTTTCCAGCTATAGTGCACATTGGGTGAACGCAGGCTGTGGTCCACGGGGAATGCGTCGATAATCCCCATCTTGAGTCCGCGCCTGGAAAGCTCGTAGGCCCACACGTTCTCGTATCCCCAGCCCATGGGAGAGCGTTCGTCAAAAGGAAGAATCACGTCAAAGAGCGAGTGGTGGATCGAAAACACCGGTCCCACCTCGACCCATCGAGTTTGCCGCGCAAAGGTTCCTGACTGCTGGGTAACGATGGGATGCTGGATATAGGAGTTCGGCGTGCGCGCCGGTTGCGCGAGGCGGAAATCCAACGCTGCCTGCGCGGTGAGAAAGCGGCTAAGGAAGTTCGACGGCAGCTGCACGTCGTCATCGATCACAACCAGGTATTCGTAGTCCTGCAGATGCTCGTGAGAGAGCAGTTGGTTGATCAGAGGAAATTTTGGGGCCAGTGTGGGCTGATGCCATCGGGTTACCTTCTGAAGCTGAGGATTGGACGCGGGGCCTTCGAGTGAAATCCACTGTTGGACCACGCGGTGGGAAACGGAGGACGACAATTTGGAGACCAGGCTGTCAATGTGGCTGGGTCGGTTGGCGAGATAGACGCCGAGCACAAGCACCGCCGGACGCCGGTCGGTGACGTGCGAGCGGCGAGGCGGTGCGGACCGCGGACCTACAGGAGCCACGCCGGGGAGGCCTAGAGTCGAGTTTGTCGATGCCCACAGGGGCGCAGGCCGCGCAATATGGCGCGATGGCGGCGCACGTCGAGGTGTGATCGGCGACATACGGATTCTCGGTCCCAGTTATGAGCTTACTTGCCGTTGAAACGACGAAACCGGAGTGATCAGTTTCAACGAAGTGGCCGCACACGTCAACAGCAAGCACTACTTTTTTTCGCGCCAGCACTCGCCGTGCTGCAACATCTCCGGCCGCCCAGAGTCGCCGTCGCTGGGTGTGACCGCAGAGGCCTGCCCGAACGACAAACGGCCCGCAGGCTGTGAACCTGCGGGCCGTCCGGTGGACTGTTTGGGATTGACCAAGAGGTGGTCACTCTACGTGGCCTCTCACGGCAACTCCCGGGTCTGGGACTAAAGCCGAGGGCCTGGATCCCGAGGATGAAGGCCTTCGCGCGACCGACGCGATGCATTCATCCGTACTCACCGGCTAGTGTGCGGGCTGTAGCTCCGGCGCGATCCGATTTTGCATGCTCCGATCTGCGTCCAAAGCCCCGCTTAGAGCAACCAGCTCTAAGTCTCAGCCACCTCACCTGGTCTTAGACTCCCACAACTACTGCCACATTCAGAACTTGTCATTCGACCACCTCCTTTCCGGTGTAATCGCACATTAGTACGAAATCCCCCTGTGCGTCAACCGGCACGAAAGTGCGGTGCCGAGAGTGCCACTGCCTCCAACACCCACCACGGAGACACGGAGAAAAACAAGGGAACGAAATTCCAAAGATGGCCTTTCTCCGTGACGGAGCCTGCCCTGAGCGAAGCCGAAGGGTGACTCCGTGGTAGATTTTGGATTCGTCGCTTGATCAATGACGATGGGAACCTCCACAAAGCTCGCCACGATGGCAGACATTCTGCACCAGCGCTGCCCCCGCTGCCGCATGGGAAGCATCTTCCGCTATTCCATCTTTCGCGGATTTCCCAAGATGCACGAGCGCTGTCCCGTCTGCGACCTCAAGTTTGATCGCGAGCCGGGCTACTTCCTGGGCGCGATGTATGTGAGTTACGGTTTGGGGATCGTGATGGTCGCGCTGATCGCGGCGCTGCTCTGGTACGCGACCGGCTGGTGGATCACGAAAGATACCATCTGGGCCGTGGTGCTGTTCCTGCCCCTCGCACCCACCATCACACTGCTGGCCCGCGTGCTCTGGATCTATCTGGACCAGGCTATCGACCCGGAGCGGCGGCCCTAGCCTATATTCCGCGCCAACCTTTACGTACTTTTACGCGCTCACTTTGCAACCCTCGCGCGTCCGTCCGCGCTCTTAATCTGGTTCACAGATAGAATCTGTGAAGCATCTGGGGAACGCGCCGTAGTTCCGGGACGTGGAACCTGCGGGATGCGCTATTCTGATGAGCGAGATCGTATGAGGGAGACTGTGGAATGATGCGTTTTGCCGCCGCAACCGTTTTTGTGACCGTCCTGATTGGTTCGTTTGCATTTGCTCAAGACTCAACCCCGAAAGTCCAGGTGTTCGGCGGATATTCGTTGCTGCATACGGATACGGCCGGGCTGCCGGTCACGAACATGGAGTTCGTCCTGGGCCAGCCCGCGAATTCGCTTGCATTAAAAACCAACTTCAACGGCTGGAGCGCCGAAGCACAGTACAACGCGGATCGCTGGGTGGGAATTGTCGCGGACTTTGGCGGTCAATCCGGTGGGCCGGTCACCGCGGTAGGCGGCAACAAAATTTCCGGGCTTCCCACTGGCAATTCATATTCATTCCTGGCTGGCCCGGTGATTTCATACCGGACCAAATCGAAAATGACCCCCTTCGTCCACGCCCTGTTCGGCTATGATCGGGCCCGGTTAAATGCAGGCACGGTCACCGGAGCGTCCTCTACGGTATCTTTCAACGCCTCAACTTACACCGATTTTACGATGGCACTGGGAGGCGGGCTCGACTACAAGCTGTCGCATCATTTTGCTCTGCGGCTGGGACAGGTCGACTGGTTCCACACCAGCGTCAATTTCAATAAGTTTTACGGAAGCGCCTTCAACAGCGACCAGTTCGAAGGGCTCAGGACCCGTCAACGCAACCTGCGTATCTCCGCCGGAGTCGTTCTGCGGTTCTGATGCAGTCGTCCAGGCAGGCCGGACGCGTACACTGCGCGCCCCGGCCAGAAAAAAGGCGGGATGCGCGGGCGCGCATCCCGCCCGGAACAAGGTCAGCGTCTATTTTTCCCGCGGCGCCTTCGGAGCCACGGTGCTCCATTGGTTGACCAGGTTGGTGGCATTCACTGAACCGATGCCGGTGGCGAAGTCCCAGCCGTTGGTTGCAGCGTAGGCCGGCTGATATGAGCTGTTCGACGTGGAGAGTACTCCGTACTTGCCCGACGGTATATAGCAATTGTAGTCGCCGATACTGTCGTGGCAGGGTACGTCCATGTCGCCCAGGGTCACGTCGTAGAAGACGCACGAACTGGCTGTGCCATTGCCCAGAGTTGAGTTGCACTCCGAGTTGCCGGTGGCGCCGTATTCGGTGTTGGCCAGCGCGTAGTAGGCAACGTTGGGATTTCCCTGGTACGAACCGTTCTTCTGGTTCACCAGCGCCTGAATCCCGGCCATGATTGGCGAGGAGAACGACGTTCCGCCTCCACCCGCCCACGTGTCAGGAGCGCCGGTGCACGGGAAGCCCCCGACGGAGTCGCAGAACACGTAGTAGTGTCCCCAGAGTCCATTGGCGGCAAACAACGAGACATCTGGCGTGTCGCGCACGCCATCGCTCGGGTTGCCCAGCACCACCTGCCACGAGGGTTTTGGGTAGCCCTGGCAGGTTCCGCTTACCACGTCATAAATGGAAGGCGTGCCGGTTGCGCACTCGCTCGGCCCGCCTCCGCCGCCGATGGTGTCGTAAAACTCCGCGCCGATACTGCTGTTGCAGAAGCCGCTGGAGCCGTAAGTGGTGGAATAGCCTTCAACCGTCGCAATCAGTTGGCTGGCGCAGGAGTCGTTCCAGGGAATCTCAGGAACGTAGGACAGCGCCGATCCGAACACGGTCGAGTTGGTCGAACTCCAGTAGGTGCTGTTCTCGCCTAGGTAGCTGTCGCCAAAATCAGTGCCGCCGACTGAAACATTGTATGGAGTATCGGTCCAGCCGGATACGCCGATGCCATGGAAGTCAAGGGGATAGGGACGGTCGCATTCCGCAGCCGCTGCATCTCCTGACGACGCGAATACCGAAACGCCTTCCGAAACCGCCTGCTGAAACGCGGAGTTGAACGCCGCCTTCAGGCTGGCACCGGTATGCGCTTCGCACAGGCTGTAGCTCATGCTGACGATCTCCGGCGGGTTCGGACCGTTCACCAGATTTTGCATCGCGATCAGGCCGCCGAAAGTCGTCGTATCGGCGCAGGATGCCATCTCGATGCTCGCGTTGGGCGCCGCCGCGCTCGACCATTCAGCGTCGAGATCGGCCTCGCCGCTATCGCCGTTGGTGCCGGGATCGTTGCAGTTGATGCCGCCCGCAACGTTCGGGTGCACGATCGTGAAATTACCCTCGGAGTATTTGCCCAGCCCGAAGGTCGACCGGAACGCAGTCCAGTCGATGGAGTGAATGTCCGTGTCTTCGAGCACGGCAATCGTCTGTCCCTGGCCGGAAATACCTTCGTTGAACAACGGGTTCAGGTTGTAGATGGTCGCCATGTCGGCAGGCACCACCAGGTAATAGGTGAACCCGTTGATGGAGACCGTGTAGTCCGATTTCGGCCGGTACATGGGATGCGGCTTGAAGTCGTTCAACGACGCGATGCCGATGATGGCCGGCGCCAATGCCGCTGGAATTCGCGGATCGCTCATGTTTGAGATGTGGCTCTCTCCCTTTACTTCAAGCCTATGAATCTCGGTCTGGAAGGTCTGGCGAATCATGCCCGCCGTGCCCGAGAAGTCAATGACCACGCCGTTGGCATACATCACGTCGACCTTGAAGCCGTGGCCCTGCAGCCAGCTTGTGATCGTATGCAGGTCGCTCTCGGCCAGCCCGTAGCGTTCGCCAAACTGGCGCGCGCTGAGCCACTGGTGGTAGTTGGAGGAGCCGGGCTTTTGCAGATCGTCGATGTAACGCTCGAGCGCCTGTTCCTGTTCGGCGGGGCGCCGCAGCAGCAACTGGAGATGTTCGAGCGCCAGATCGTCAGACACGCGGCCGCGATCGTTTCGGGCGACGGCATGCGGATCGGTATTGCCGCCGAGCGTGACCCGGTCGGTTTCGTTGATTGTCGAAGTAATCAGCGGACGCGATTGGCTGCCGATGGTTGCGGCGGCGGCAGAAACGACACTCAAGCAAAAAGCCAATGCCAGAGCAGTAGCCGAGAACCGAAGAAACACAGATGTGCGCATTAAAACCTCCTGGGTCGAAACTATTTTGTCAGTACAGTCCGCATGGAGAGACTCGGAACTACAAGAAGCCGCCCAAACTGCAGCAGCGATAAAGGGGTAAAAGCAAGCAGGGGCGCTACCACCCGCTACCGTGCCATCCACGGCGGGTACGGCACAAGTAAGCCATTGATTCTCGATCCGGTCAACTGAAAAGAAGAACGGCATTCGGGTGTGGAGTCAAGAGACTCGGAGAGGAAAGACTCAACAGGAAGTCTGGGGGCTGTCTCTCACGGCAGCCCAAACGCATACACCGCGCTCCCCGCCGCGATCGCCACGTACTCTTTGCCGTCCACTGCGAAGGCCATGGGAGCCGCGTAGACCGCACCCCCCATCTGGAAATGCCACAACGCCTTCCCCGAGGCCGCGTCCAAGGCGATAAAGTTACCTTCTGCATCGCCCGTGAAAACCAGGCCTCCGGCAGTTGACAGCACGCCCGACCATGTGGGCGACGTGTGTTCAAATTTCCACTTGATCTCTCCCGTGGCGGGATCGATGGCCTTCAGAAATCCGCGATAGGGCTCGGCCTCTTCCGAGGGAAAATAAGCGCTGCCGTAATATGCATGACCGGCCTCGTAAGGCTGCGGCGCGGTCGAAAAAATGTCGCACTGATCGCGTGCCGTCACGTAGAACAGCGCGGTCTGTGGATCGTAGGTCGGCGCCATGAAGTTAGTCGTCCCCAGCGCTCCTGGGCACACCGTATGCCCCTCAAGCGTGGGGGAGGCTTCCTTCTTTGCTACCGGCCGCCCCTCGGCATCTTTCGTGTCGCTCCACGTGGTCTTACCATACGCATTCGCCGAAATCAGCTTGCCGCTCCTTCGATCAAGCACGTAGAAGAAGCCGTTGCGGTTGGCTTGCGCGATCAGATGCTTGCCGCCGGAATCGCCCCCGAGATCAATGAACACCGGCACCTGCGTAGCGTCCCAGTCATGCTCGTCGTGCTTGGTGAACTGGAAATACCAGTTCATATTCCCGGTGTCGGCATTCAGCGCCAGCAGAGTGTTGCTATAGAGATTGTCTCCGGCGCGTCCCTCGCCGCGGTTCGAAGGCGAAGGATTCCCAGTCGGCCAAAAAATCTGGTTCGTCACTGGGTCGTAGGTTCCAGTGTTCCACGCCGGAGCGCCCCCGATCTTCCACGAATCGCCTTCCCACGTTTCATGCCCCGGCTCACCCGGCGCCGGAACCGTGTAGAAGCGCCATTTACGCGCCCCGGTCGCAGCGTCGTAGGCGTCAATGAAACCGCGCACTCCGTACTCGCCACCGGAAACGCCAATCACCACAAGATTCTTTACCGCCAGCGGCGCGACCGTAAAGCTGTAGCCCTTCTGGTATTCCGCCGCCACCACCTCCCAGATCACGTTCCCGGTTTTCGAGTCGAGTGCGATCACATGGGCATCGAGCGTCCCTAGAAAAACCCTGTCGCCCAAGATGGCGAGCCCGCGATTCACGTGCCCGCAGCACGGACGAATGTCCCCCGGCACTTGATGCTGATACATCCAGATGGGCCGCCCGGTGCGCGCATCCAGGGCAAACGCCCGGTCGTCCTGCGCCGTGGCGTAGAGAATCCCATCCGCGACCAACGGCGTGGTCTCGAGCTTGCCTGTAGCTCCAGTCTGGTACACCCACTTCGCGGCGAGCGAACGCGCATTGGTAACGTTGACCTGATCCAGCGAACTGAAGCGACGGCCCGAGTAATCTCCGGAATAAGTCAGCCAGTTCTGCGGCTCTTTGCTGGAATTCAGCAGCCTCTCGAACGTGACCTGAGCATGAACCTGAAATGCGAGAGGGCCACAAGCAAGACAAACCATCAACAGCCTGCCGACCATTCTTCGCGTCCTCATTTCGCCCCCACGCCGACCAGGTAAGCCACAATGTCATCCAGATCTTTATCGCTCAGAAGATCCGGGTTGTACTTCGGCATGATCGATTCCCGGCTCTTCGCAAAAGAAAGCAGTTTGTCTTTCTCCAGCAGATAAATCTGTTCGTTCGTATCCATCATCTGCACGCTGAAGTTGTCCTCGTTCAGAGCCACGCCCTTGATTTGCTTTCCATCCGCGGTCACCACGGTGATGGTCTCGTATTCCTGAGGAAACTCTTTCGTCGACTCGGTCAATCCCCAGGCCAGCCGCCGGCTTGGATTGCGAACCGAATCGATGATCGATTCTCGCGCGCGCGATCCTCCCACGGCGGTAAGTTCCGGACCGACCCGCCCACCCTTGCCCTCCACCAGGTGGCACAGCGAGCAATTGGCGTCGCCATAAAAAAGTTCCTTGCCATGCGCGGCGTTGCCGACGGGCTTGGCCGGGGCCTTCACTTCCACGCTGCGAATGTAAGTGATGATCTGCCAGATCTCTTCGTCGGTCATGCCCACGCCCTGGCCGTTCGTCCCATTGGCGGGCATGACGGTGCCGGGAATGCCGTTGCTGATGACTTGAAACATCTCCGCGTCGGAATGGACATGCTTTTTCTGCGTGCGGGTCAAGTCCGGCCCGCGCCCCCCGCCGTGCGCTCCCAGCCCGTGGCAAAGTGCGCAGTTGATGCGGAACTCATACTCGCCCGCCTTCGCCGCCTTGGGATCGTTCGCCAGGGGATTGTGATCGTCGGACGCGTAAGCGACAACTGCCAGAACCGTAAACACAACCGCCCCTGCACACCATTGTCTGAACATGAATCACCCGTCAGGGAATTTGCCGCATTCTACGCCAAGGAGAGGAGATCTTTGCTTTGGAAATCTTGGCCCCTTGGGCAGCAAGGATTTCTGCCAGATTCCCCCATCGTACATGTCCGCCGGGCATCTGGGCCCGGTACGTTTGACTGTCTAAACTTGAGATCTCCCTCAGCCTAAAGCCGATGTTCCTCTAGGGCGAAGACTATTTGACAGTAGGCGTGTAAGTCGCTGATTTTTCAGCCTTTCCAGCGAAACGCGTCAGGCTGGGGCAGGCCTAGGTGGGCCAGCACGCGATAGGCAAATTCGCGGGCAAGTTCATCTAATGAAGCAGGCCGGTAATAGAAGGCCGGGATGAGCGGAAACACGGTGGCCCCGGCATCGGCGGCGCGGTACAGGTTGCGAATGTGGATTTTATTGAGCGGCGTTTCGCGAACGCACAGCACCAGCGGACGCTTCTCTTTCAGGCAGACGTCGGCGGCGCGCTCGATCAGGTGGGAGGCGATGCCGTTGGCAATGCGGGCCAAAGTGCCCACGCTGCACGGGATCACGATCATGGCGTCGGCGGGGTAAGAACCGCTGGCCACGTTGGCCCCGATGTCAGCGTTCGACTGCTCTTTCATTTTCGACGAGGCTGTTGCGCGCGCTGAGATTTTTGCTCTTTCGCCGCCCAGGATCTGGCCTACAAGATTCGCGCGACCCTGGATACCGAGTTCTTCGGCCAGCACGCGCAGGCCGGAATCGGAAGCGATGAAGTTCACGGTCCGAACGCGAGCATCGCGCTCGACCGCGAGCAGCAGTTGCCGCAGAAACACCGACCCGCTGGCGCCCGTGGTCGCAATAGTCAGATTTTGCGGCGGATGATCAGGCAAAACGCCTCCCACGAGGCGACGCGAGCGCAGCCCCGAAGTTTGGAGCATAGGCAGTAGCCGAACAGGAGTCAAGGTAAAGAGAAAAAGCTAGTAGCTAAGAGCTAGAAGCTGCCCAATGGCATCCACGGTCAACTTGCGATCCCGCCGCAGCGCAGCGCAACTCCACGCGCTGGCCGGAGTGGAGCGCGAAATCCGCGCCCAGGATTCGCACGGCCGCCGCAAATACCTTCGCGAGTTCAACCAGGCCTTCCGCAACTACGATTCTGTCCTCGACTCGCAGCAGGTTCAGAGTGCGTTGCACGCTGCCGACGTAGTCCTGATCGGTGACTACCACGCCTTGCCCGTCGCGCAGCGCTACGCCGCATCCTTACTCGAGCAAGTCGCGCTGGCCGGAGATCGCCCGGTCGTGCTTGGAGTCGAAACCATCTTTGCCCGCGATCAGCACATTCTCGAAGAATGGTGGCGCCGAGAGATTGACGAAAACGAACTGCGCCAGCGCATTCGCTTTGATCTTGACTGGGGCTACGATTGGACGCCGTTCCACGAACTACTGGTCGCCGCCCGCGACCACGGCGAAGCCATTTACGGCCTCGATTGCATGCCGCGCGAAAATCTGCGCAAAATCGGAGCCCGCGATCGTCACGCTGCCGCCAAGGTTGCCGAAATCCGCCAACGTCATCCCAATGCCGTGATCTTCGTGCTGTTCGGCGAGTCGCACCTGGCGCCCGGACACCTGCCGCGTGTACTGCAAAAGGAGTTGCCCGGCGTCAGAATTCTCACCGTGTTGCAGAACGTGGATGCTCTGTATTGGCGCGCCGCGGGCGAGCGCGCCGATAAAGTCGATGCAGTGCGCGTAAATGATGACGTCCTGTGCGTCTTCAACGCCACGCCTCTCGAAAAGTACGAAAGCTACCGCCTCTTTCTCGACCAGTGGAGCCGATGCGACAGTGGCCCCGACTTTGCGCCCACTATTTACAATCTGATTGACAGTCTGGCCAGCTTTCTCGAAATCAACCGCTATTCACCGCACAACGGTACGCAGCCGAAGTTTTTGGTCGACATGCTGCCTGAGGTTCACGGCAACTCGTCGGATGCCATGCTGCGCCGCCTGCTCTCGCGCAAGGGCATCAATGAGCTGCAACTTGAAGCCATGCTGGCCAGCGTGGAAGAACGCGGCAGCGCTTACCTTCCCCAGGTCAATGCGTTCCACATCCGCGAATTCCAAATGATGCAAGCCGCCGAAGACGCCACTCGTTTCTTGCATCACGCCTGCCGTGGTCTACCCCAGCGTCTGAATGGACACGGCACGAGCGGCAACCGTCTGCCGCAAGACACAAGCGCAGCCCGGACTACGGATGCTTTCTACGTGCGAGTAGTCGAGCATGCCGTGGCCTACTTCGGTTCGCGAGTGCTCTATCCGTCAAGGCCGGCCGCCCGGACGGAAGATTTGCCCGCGTTGTCGCGCGCCGCGACTGAAAAAGCCGCACAGGCCGCCATCCGCGCCGATGCCGAGAAATTTGAATCGATGGCGCAAGCATGGGGATACCGCATCGGAAGCCAGATCTACAACGTCTACCTTGCCGGTAAAGTAAAGCAGAGTGGCCTGCGACGCTTGTTTCTCGCTCACCTCGACCAGCCGGGCCTGGCCCGCAAAGTCTGCACCGCCGTAATCGCAAAACTGCGCTCCGCATCAAAGTAGCGCCGCCGTCTCGGCGGCTGTCCGGCGGGTGTCCCGACCTGCCGCGCCGAATGCTAAGCTAGACTCCGCTGTGAACGCCGAATCCATCCGCCAACTTTTCGACCAGGTCCGCCGGGGCAAACTCACGCCCGACGACGCCGTCGATCGCCTGCGCCACTTGCCATTCGAAGACCTCGGCTTCGCCAAGGTTGACCACCATCGCTCCCTGCGCGCCGGCATGCCCGAAGTGATCTTCGGAGAACGCAAGACTCCGTTGCAGGTGGCGCAGATTTTCGCGCGACTGGCTAGGCACGGCGGCAATGTCCTGGCCACGCACGCCGACAAAAAGCAGTTCGCCGCGGTTAAGAAAAAAGTCCGCGCAGCGGAATATCGCGAACTGGCGCGGGCCATCGTGTTACAGCGCGATCCCCACACTTACGGCAAAGGAATGATCGCAGTGGTCTCGGCGGGAACCAGCGACATCCCCGTGGCCGAAGAAGCCGTCGTCACCGCCGAACTCATGGGGAACAAAGTCGAGCCCTTCTACGACGTGGGCGTCGCCGGAATCCACCGCCTGCTGGCCAATCGCGAGGCCCTGACCAAGGCTCGCGTCGTGATTGTCTGTGCTGGGATGGAAGGCGCGCTGCCCAGTGTGGTGGGAGGCCTTGTCGGTGTCCCCGTCATCGCCGTTCCCACCAGCGTCGGCTACGGCGCATCGTTCAAGGGTTTGACTGCGCTGCTGGGCATGTTGAATTCCTGCGCGTCGAACGTCAGCGTGGTGAACATCGATAACGGATTCGGGGCCGGATATGTGGCGTCGTTGATCAACCGGCTGTAACTAAAAAAGGCGCGGCTTGCGCCGCGCCCCTTGACCGCTACATCAACCTACATTCCCGGCTGATCTGCGGGATTGCCCTTCACCACCAGCTTGTTCTCCACGCTGAAGGCGCCGGAAATCTGGTTGGCGCGAATTCCAGCCACGGTTTTGTCCATGGTGTTATCAACCACGCCGCATAGCGTAACGTGGCCGTTGTCGACGATGATGCGAATCGGCCGCGCCGGATCGATCGCGTACTTGCTCAATGCCGGGTCGCGGTAGATCGCTCGGGCAGTGCGCAAGCGCAGTCCGTCGTCGAACGTGGATACCGGCTCAAGCGAGATGTTAGCGACCACGTCCTTCACTCCGGGCATGTTCGCGATGTCAGCCAGAGCTTCGTCGCGGCCCACGCCGGTTCGATCCTGCCCCTCCACCGTGACCACGCCGTCTTTCACGCCGAGCGCGAAATAGTCGAACGTGCTGTCGAAGCCCGAACGCACATAGGTGAGCTTCTTGGCCAGTTTCTGCTCCAGTTGCTCATCAGGAACGTTCGCCCCCGCCACCGCGATCAGATTACGCACGCCTTGCACGCTCGCAGTTTTTCGAGCCAGCTTGGCTGCGTCCAGTTTGCGTTGATAAAGATCGACCGTGCCCGTCAGGGTCACGATGCCGTCTTCCACACTCAACTTCACGTTCTGAAACTGACTCTTCGCCACCAGCTTCTTCGTGACCTCGGTTTGAATTTGATTGTCGTAGCGGGTTGCGGCCGCGGTCTGCGCGATCAGGGTTGCGCTCAACAATCCCGTGGCCAGCAGCGATCCCGCCGCTTTCAGACAACTCTTTGCAGTCATAAGGTCACCTCCGACCCCAGTTGACAAATCTTTACGAATTAACCGTGTGGTTAATTGATTCGCAATAAGGTGAACCCTGACCGGAGGAAAGTTTCGGAGGAAAGTTGCGGCGCAGGTCAGCGCCGTTTTCTTGCCGTGCGGGGGTGCCTGTCAGGCTTGGCGGCATTCGATTGCCCCGCAGTTCCTGCCGGCTGGCTGGCTCTAAATACGCGGGAGAAAATCTTGTCTACGTTCTTCAGCTGTCTCGGCAAATCGAACGCGTACTCGATCTGCTTGCGCGGAACTTTCCCCGTGATCTCCTTGTCGGCCAGCACCAGTTGGTGAAAGTCCAGGCCTTCCTTCCACGCCCGCATGGCATGGGATTGCACCAGGCGGTAGGCGTCTTCCCGTGAAACCCCGTGCTCCACCAGATCAAGCAGCAATTGCCCACTGAAGATGAGCCCGTGCGTGCTCTGAAGATTCGCCAGCATGCGCTCGGGATACACAAACATGGTCTCAATCAGGTTGGAGGTCTTGTTCAACAAGTAATCGATCAGCGTGGTCGAATCCGGCAGAATCACACGCTCCGCCGACGAGTGCGAGATGTCGCGCTCGTGCCACAAAGCGACGTTTTCAAATCCTGCCTGGGCATTGCCGCGCACCACCCGCGCCAGCCCGCTGATCTGCTCGCAGGTCACCGGATTCCGCTTGTGCGGCATCGCCGACGACCCTTTTTGCTTCTCGCTGAAAAATTCCTCAGCTTCGCGCACTTCCGTGCGCTGCAAGTGCCGAATCTCGGTGGCGATCTTGTCTAAAGTCGACGCAATCACTGCGAGCGTTGCCAGATACTGCGCGTGACGGTCGCGCTGGATCACTTGCGACGAAACCGCCGCCGCCTTCAGCCCCAGGCGCGCGCAAATCTTCTCTTCGAGTTCCGGCGTGAGGTGCGCAAAGATTCCCACCGCACCGGAAAATTTTCCCACGCGCATGTCTTCGGCCGCCGCCTTAAATCGCGCGATGTTGCGCTGTGTCTCCGAATACCAGTTGGCGAGCTTGAAGCCGAACGTGATGGGCTCGGCGTGAATGCCGTGCGTGCGCCCCACCATCGGAGTGTCTTTGAACTCCCACGCGCGGCGCTCCAGTACCTCCGCAAGACGTTCCAGATCCTGCGCAATCAACGTCGAGGCTTGCTTGATCAGCAACGCCTGCGCCGTGTCGACCACATCGTTCGAAGTAAGTCCGTAGTGAAACCAGCGTGCGTCCGGGCCCACGATCTCGGCCACAGCCGTGGTGAAAGCGATCACATCATGGCGCACCTCGGCCTCAATCTCGTGTATGCGCTCCACGCTGAAGTCCGCACGCTCGCGGATGGCCCGCGCCGCCGCTTTCGGCACCATTCCGGCCTCGGCCAGAGTCTCAGTGGCGGCAACTTCCACGGTCAGCCAGGTGCGGAAGCGGTTCTCGTCGCTCCAGATACGGCCCATTTCCGGGCGGGTATAGCGCGGGATCAAGCGGTGCCCCTCCTGCGAACGTTGATGAAAGCGGGACAGAGGATTCTAAATGGAGCGGGGAAAAGAGGCCAGCGCACAGCGACAGTTAGTGAGCCAATTTCCCGGTTACTGACGATCCGGGAGCGAGCAGCAAATCTCGCTCTGTGCGCGGATCTATATCCGATGTCCACCGGCTACGGAACCGATCACGATTGCCAGGTACAGTGCGAACAAGGCAGACAGAACTATCTTGTCTCGAATCGTCAAATGGAGCTCCCGCCAGGGAATCGGCACTCCCCGGCTACGGATCAGCGCGACGCCGAGGCCGGCGAGTACGCACGTCAATGTGCCGTACCCAAGCCAATGTTGATAGCGCTGCAGCTCCGGTGCGGTAGCCGCAAGAAACTCCATCCCTTCAAAATCCGATTTAAGCGCAATGGTGAAGAGGAGAGTCAAAAACACGCCCGAATAGGACATTCGACGCTCGATGTTCTCGAAGTCTGACGCGCGAGAGAGCATGACAGTCGCCATAAGGCCGTGGATCAGGTTCATCAGCGGGACGCGAAAAACCATGAACGGCGATTTCGTTGCCCAAACCACCGTATGGTCGATCCAGACACGCAGCACCGGCAGCTCCGACGGAGCTGCACCATAGCTCACCGCGAGCAGCACGAATGGCATGCCGAACATCAAACACACTAGAACCCTGAGTACTAATTTCCGCATAGAGTGAACGCTGCTCCCGAAAGCCCAACCCTACACTTTAAACGCAACCGGGCAAACGAAACCATGGTAGGCAAGCGTCGGTAGTGGTGCCGTTTGATTACGGCACCACTACCCAAGCGCCTGGAGCTTGCTGCGCTGGCACGCTCCCACCCAAACGGCATACAATACGAGTTCGAGTCCCGCTATGTCGCCCACGCCAGAAGATTTGACCATCATCAAAGATGACATGATCGCCTTCATCGAAGGCCATGGCATGAGCCGTTTCCACGGCTACGTCGATTACGACGAGGTGCAGTGCGTCATGTGGGAGATGGGGACGAATCCCGACGGCTGGAAGGATTTCGTCGAACTAGCCAAGAGCGCGGCCGCTCCGTTCTTGACCATGCACTCCTGGAAGTTGGAGCTTGAGGAACTGGACGAGCTGGTGGAACGGCTCAACCACTCCGAGTTTTCCGACAGAGACGACGTGGAAGATGCGCGCTGGCTACGCGCGCACGTGGGCAGGGTGGGATTTCTACAGCTCGGCTGGGCCTACCAGGGATCGATGTTTCTCTGCGAAGTCAGTACCGATTGGTACGACCGCTACCAGCGCCTGCTGGAAGTGTCGGAAGATTTTGGCGGCATCCCCATCGACGAACCGGACCAGGACGACGAGGGCTAAGATAAAGTGCGCTGGGAACTGGCTGGCGACGATCCAGTTCGGGTGCAGGGGCTGGCTGCGGCTCTCCGCGAATTGCCTCTGCCGGTTTCGAACCGCGCACGGAATTCCACAGGGCGAGGCAGCCCGCTTCACACGCTGGCGCGCTTGCTCATCCGCCGCGGCTTGACCGAGCCTGACGAAGCCGCCCGCTTTCTCATCCCGTCGACTACTCACCTGCATGCCCCTGAGCAAATGACCGGTCTGCGCGCCGCCGTCGACCGTATCGACGCGGCGATCGAGAACAAAGAACCAATGCTCATCTACGGCGACTACGATGTCGATGGCACCATGGCCGTCATCATTCTGAAGACGGCCATCGAACTGTGCGGAGGCGCTGCGGACTTTCACGTGCCACACCGCATTCGCGAGGGCTACGACCTGCGCGACGACGTAATCGAGAATGCCGCTGCCGCGGGCATTCGCCTCATCATCAGCGTCGATATGGGCATTCGCGCTTTCGCCCCAGCGGAGACAGCGCAGCGCCTCGGCGTAGACCTAATCGTCACAGATCACCATTTGCCCGGGCCGGACGGCGTACCTCGGGCGCTGGCGGTGGTTAATCCCAATCAGGCGGGATGTGAATATCCGTATAAGCAGCTTTGCGGCGCCGGAGTGGCGTTCAAGGTCGCGCAGGGATTGATGCAGCGCCGGTTGCCGGAAAAAGATCAGGCGCGCATGTTGCGCTCGTTCATGAAAGTTGTGGCCATCGCTACCATCGCCGATTCCGTGCCCCTGACCGGAGAGAATCGTGTGTTCGCCAAGATCGGCCTCGATGCGTTGCGGCGTGCAGTGAATCCCGGGCTCAAGGCGCTGCTCGAAGTGGCGCAGATTTCGAGCAAGCGTCCCCCCACCTCCACCGAAGTTGCATTCCGCATCGCGCCGCGCATCAACGCCGCCGGGCGCATGGACATAGCTCGTGACGTGATCGATCTGTTCAGCGCAAAAGATGCGGATCGAGCCCGGCTCCTCGCCGGAAAACTCGACCGCCTCAACGCCGAGCGCCAGGAAGAAGAGCGCCGCATTCTGCGCTCGATCGAAGAACGCATCGCCGGCGACCCCGCGCTATGCGAGGCCTACTGTATCGTGGTCGATGGCGAAGGCTGGCACCGCGGCGTAATCGGCATCGCGGCCACGCGCGTGGTCGAGCGCTACCACCGACCCGCGCTAGTCATCTCGCGCGAAGGCGAAGAAGCTTTCGGCTCCGGCCGCTCCATTCGCCCCTTTCATCTGCTCGAGGCTATCGAGGCCTCGCATGCACTTTTCACCCGCTATGGCGGACACTCCCACGCCTGTGGCTTCGCCATGCCGTCGGCGAACGTGCCGCAACTGCGCGCCGAACTCGGTGCCTTCGCGCGCACGCGCCTCACCGAGGCGGATTTCGATCCCGTGCTCGATGTCGAAGCGGAACTGGACCTCGATGAAGTAACTCCCGGTCTTTATCAAGCCCTGCAACTGCTGGAACCGCACGGAGCGGGAAATCACGAGCCCACATTTACCTCCCGCGGCGTCCGCCTTATTGCCCCACCCAAAATCCTGAAAGACAAACACATCAAGCTGAAGCTGAAAGCGGGAGAGGACAACCGCCGCCACGAATTCTCCCGGGAAACCGGTAAAGAAGAACTCTCGGCGGTAGCGATCCTAGCCACGCCGAACTGCCATCCGGAGGGCGCGGCCATAAGCCGAAACGAAAAAGCCGAAGCCAGAGGCTTTCAACTGAGAACTGAGAACCGAGAACTGAGAACTGGAGTCAGAACTGTTTTCGACGCCCTGGGCTGGCACATGGCTGAACGCCTGCAGCAGTCACCGCTGCTGGCCGGCGACGCCATCGACATCGCCTTCACCATCGGCCACAACGACCATCCCGACTTCGGCGGTTTGGAACTGTCGTTGCGGGATTTCAAGACGTGCGCGTCTATGGTTCGCAGCACCTCTCCGGACGAGACAGAAGTGCCCAAACGGACAGCCTAGGCCCTGTTTCCATGCAACAGTGCTAGACTTGCGCTTCTCAAACACCGGAGGTGCGTATGCGTATCTCAACTCTGGCTGTGCTGGTTGCCTTCTCGCTGACCGGCGTCTCCGGGGCCCAGAAAAAAAATGATCAGCCAAAACCTGCGTCGGCTCCGGCCATAACCCCCGCCGCTGCTGATTCTTCCACGCGTCTGCCCGTCAAGCGGGTAGTGCTTTACAAGAACGGCGTGGGTTACTTCGAACATACGACGCGAGTCCACGGCACCCAGGATCTGAGCATCGATTTCACCACCTCACAGCTCAACGACGTGTTGAAATCGCTGACGGCCGTCGATCTGGGTGATGGCCACGTATCCTCGATTCGCTACAACTCGATCGCGCCTCTCGACCAGCGCCTGAAGTCGCTGAGGCTGCCGTTTGGCGAGCAGGTAACCCAGGCTGAGTATCTCCTGGCGCTCCGGGGCGCGCGCGTAGAAGTGCGCAGCGGTTCAGCGACGGCGGCGGGCCGCCTGCTCAGCGTTGAGAAAATCCGCAGGCAGCATTCCAGGGACGATTTTGAAGACGTGACCGCCTTTTCTATTGTCACCGACGCTGGCGAAATGAAGAATTTCGAACTCGGTTCGGGCACATCGGTCCGCATCGCGGAACACGAACTCACCGACGAAGTTGCGCGCTATCTCAGCCTTATCGGATCGTCCCGCGCCCGTGACGTGCGGCGCATGAGCTTTACTGCGGCTGGTTCCGGCGATCGCGACATCTTCGTGAGCTACATCAGCGAGGTGCCGGTCTGGAAGAGCACCTACCGCATCCTCTTTTCCGACAAGCCCGGTGAGAAACCGCTGCTGCAAGGCTGGGCGATTGTCGACAACACCATCGGTGAAGACTGGAAGGACATTCAGCTTTCGCTGGTCGCCGGCGCGCCGCAATCTTTCATCCAGGATATTTCCCAGCCTTTCTATGCCCGCCGGCCGGTAGTGCCCCTGCCCGAATCGGTGATGCTGACACCGCAGTCCCACGAAGCCACCGTAGAGACCGACCGATTGGAGCAATTCGCGAAGTTACAGGGGGGTGGAGGTGGGGGCCAAAGCCACGCCATCACCAGCCTCGACGGAATCGTCAAAGATCCTTCCGGAGCGATGATCTCCAACGCCCAAGTCACGGTTCGCAACGAGGAGACGGGCGTGTCCCAGGTCACCACCACCGACGCTCGCGGACACTATCACTTCAACGATCTGCAGGCTGGGAACTCAGCACTCTTCGTGAACTCGCCCGGATTCCAGCGATTCAACTTGAGCAACGTTTACATCGGCATCAGCCGCACCAACGAAATCGACGCCACGCTCAATTTGGGGAACAGCAGTGAGACGGTTGAAGTAACCGCAGCACCGACCATAGTGCAGACCGAGAGTGCGGAGATCTCCAACCGAGTTGAAAAGCAAGGCTCCGAAGCCGAAGGCAAGTCCGCCGGTGACTTCTTCGAGTACAAGATCAAACAGAAAATAACGATTGGCAAGAACCAGTCGGCGCTGGTGCCCATTTTGCAGGCGCATATTGAAGCCGAGAAAGTCACACTCTGGAATACGGACTCCGCTCCGCTGCGCGCCCTCTGGATCAAGAATACCAGCGGCCAGGTGCTCGACCAGGGTTCGTTCAACGTGCTTGAGGCTGACGCTTTTGCGGGCGAAGGGGTTCTGGAAACCATCCATCCCGATGAGCGCCGATTGCTTTCCTACGCGGCCGATGCGGCAGTGCACGTAAAATACACTGCGGACGAAACTGAAAGACCTTTTAGCCGCGTGCGCATCGCCAAGGGCATCATGCTGCTTACCAAAGAACAGCGCCGCTCGAACAAATTCACCCTCCGCAACGCTGATAACGAAACGCGCCAGGTTATCGTCGAATACCCGGCGGAACAGGGATGGGAACTCACGCCCGCCACGCCGAAGCCGGAAGAATCCTCTGCATCGTTTCACCGCTTCCGGGTTCCCGTGGATGCCGGCAAAACGGCTGAACTAACCGTCGAGTCAATCCACCCTGAGGAGACTCGTTACGAATTAACTAATCTCGATGATGACCAAGTTGCGCTTCTTGTGGAGCAGAAGCGAATGACTCCCGCCATGCAGCAGGCCTTCGACCGCATCTTGAAACAGAAGGAGAAAGTCGAAGAGATTGCCGGGCAAATTTCCGAGCGCAAGCGCGAAGGCGACCAGATTGCCTCCGACCAGAATCGTATCCGCGAAAACATGAAGGCGTTGAAAGGCAGTTCCGAGGAAAAAGCCTTGCTGCAACGCTACGTCGGACAACTTGATTCACAAGAGAGCCGGCTCGCAGCCCTGCGCAAGGAGTCCAGCGATCTCACGGCGCAGCAAAACCAGGCCAGCTCCGAACTCGACCGGATGATCATGGAAGTGAATCTGGACGAGAGCTTCTAGAGAACTGGATGGCGGATAGCGGGCTCGAAAAGGGCAAGCGGAGTCGGAGAGAGACCGCAGGTGGCGAAGAAGCCAGCGTTCTTTTGGATTAGACTGAACTTGCAATGCCACTCCCCATCTACCGCCTACGCCGCTGGCTGGCCGCGATCGTCGTACTCTTCATCGCGATGGTGGCAGGAACGTACTTCTATGCCCGCATGCGCCTGCGCAATGTGCTGAAGGAACTTCCCAACAAGATTGGCGTCGACATCAAACAGACC
The DNA here is from genome assembly GCA_963842095.1 of uncultured Acidobacteriaceae bacterium. Lineage (GTDB taxonomy): Bacteria > Acidobacteriota > Terriglobia > Terriglobales > Acidobacteriaceae > Sulfotelmatobacter. The sequence goes on along the minus strand of CAWJEY010000012.1, from coordinate 411,116 downwards.
GCGAACGGCTTTCAATTCTCCAAGTCCGACGGCAAGCGCACGCTCTTCACCGTGCAAGCCGGAAGCCTCAAGCAATTCGAACTCAACGGGCGCGCCGAACTGCACAACGTCAACATCGTTCTCTACGGCCGCGATTCCTCCCGCTTCGACCAGATTTACGGCGACGACTTCACCTACGACAAGAAATCCGGCGACGTTACCGCCAGCGGCGACGTGCAAATCGATCTCGAGGCCAACCCCGCCGGTCTCACCGGACCAGATCAGGGCACTCCCAAGGAACTCAAGAATCCCATCCACCTCAAGACCAAAGACCTGGTGTTCAACCAGAATAGCGGCGACGCCTCCACCAATGCCCGCGTGGATTTCCGCACTCCGCAGGCCAGCGGGTGGGCCGTGGGCCTGCAGTATTCCGGCAAGAGCAACACACTCTCGCTAGTGTCGCAGGTTCATGTGACGCTGGGCGGGCAGGATGCCGCCACCCTGTTCGCCACGCATGGCGTAATCACTCACGAGCCCCATCAAATCGTGCTGGACCGCCCCCGCCTGGAGCGTGCAGGTGGAACCCTGCAAGCGGACGAGGCGACGTTCTTCCTGGGGCCGGACAACGAAGTGCAGCGCGTGTTGGCCACAGGAAATGTGAACGCGGAATCGGCGCAGCCAGATTCCAACCAGATGCGCGCCCGCGCCGATCAAGCCGAGATGCTGCTTGCCGGCAGGCAAAACCTGCTGCACACCGCCACCTTAACCGGCAACGTCCACGTGGAGCGCATCGGTTCGCAACCGATGCAGGGCGATGCCGGCCGCGCCATCCTGGATTTCAAGGGGCAGAACCAGCTTCAGAAGGTACACGCGATGGATGGGGTCCGGCTCGCGCAACATAACGCCAGCACAAACGCAACCGCGGGAAATACCCCGGAGCATGCCTCGCCGTCGCAGGATTTCGACATCACCGCGCCCATCATCGACTTTTTTGTAGCGGATGGAAATCGCCTGGACCGCGCCCAAACCTCCGGCGCCGCCCAAATCACGATCACCCCGGCTCAAACCTCGACTCCGGCAAACGCGCAATCTTCTGCGCAGCGCACTATCATCACCGCCGGCCGGTTTGACGCGAAATTTGCCGCGACTCCAGACGGCTCCAGTCGCATATCCTCGGTTCACGGCGCGCCCGACGCAAAGATCGTGAATCTCGCCCCGGGCTTGCCCGACCGCGTGAGCACAAGTCAGACGCTCGACGCCACCTTTCTTACGCAGGGCGGGATTGCCTCCATCCTCCAGCAGGGAAACGTCGCCTACACCGACAACCAGCCTCCCAGCAAACGCACGCAAGCCTGGGCGGAGAAGGCGGTCTACTCTCCCGCCGATCGGATTCTCGTTCTCACCGGCAGCCCACGCGCCGCCGAAGGCGGCATGGTCACCACCGCGAAGACCATCCGCATCAATCGCGCCACCGACGATGCCTTCGCTGACGGAGACGTGAAGAGCACTTACAGCGAACTGAAAGAGCAACCAAGCGGCGCCCTGCTCGCATCTTCTTCGCCGATTCACGTGACCGCAGCCACCATGACGGCACACAACTCCCCGGCAGTCGCCCTCTACCAGGGCAACGCGCGCTTGTGGCAGGACGCGAACGTTATCCAGGCTCCATCGATTCAGTTCGACCGCGATCGCCGTTTCCTGGTCGCCCAAGGCACCGCCGCGCAGCCGGTTTCCACCCTGCTGGTCCAGGCCAAACTGTTTCAACCAGATAAGGTTCAACCAGACCAAGCTCAACCGGACAAAGCTCAACCTGACAAGGTTCAACCGGAGAAGCCTCTTGCCAGCAAGCCTCAAAATGCAAGAGAACACAAAACCAATGGAGAACCTGAGGAAAAGCCCGACGAGACCAGCCCTGTGGCCATAAGTGCGGCTCGGCTCATCTATGCCGACGCCGAGCGCCACGCTCACTACGAGGGAGGTGTAGTGGCCAAGGGCACCAGCTTCACCGCGACCTCCAGCACCCTCGACGCATACTTCGTGGCAAGAAGCCAAACCTCAAGCAGTCAACTACTTACGGGACCAGGCCAGCTCGATCACATGGTGGCGCAAAGCAACGTTGTCGTCCATCAACCCACCCGCCGAGCCGAGGGCCAGAACCTGGTTTACACCGCCTCCGACGACAAATTCGTCCTTACCGGTGAACCGCCGAGCATTTTTGATGCCGAACGGGGCAAGATTACCGGGGTTTCGTTGACTTTCTTTAGAGCCGATGATAGGGTGCTCGTAGATGGCGAAGCAAGTACTCCTGTGGTAACTCAAACGCGAGTGGGCCGTAAATAAGCACAAATGGCACGATAAATGCGCACCCTAGCCACCGATGAGATTGGCAAGTCGTATCGTGGCCGCCGCGTTGTAAACGGTGTCAGCCTGCGGGTCGAGCAGGGCGAGGTTGTGGGTTTACTTGGCCCGAATGGCGCTGGCAAGACGACCACTTTCTACGCCATTGTTGGCCTGATCCCCCCTGATACTGGCCGCGTGTTGTACGACGGTCAGGACATTACTGACGTTCCCATGTACCTCCGGGCGCGCCAGTATGGCATTAGCTATCTCCCGCAAGAAGCTTCGGTTTTTCGCAAACTCACAGTTGAGGAAAACATCCTCGCCGTGCTGGAGGCGCAGCCTATGTCATGGCACGAGCGCCGCGAGAAGATGGAAAAGTTTATCGATGAACTTGGGCTGGAGCACATCCGGCAGAATCGCGGTTACGCGTTATCCGGTGGCGAACGCCGTCGCGTGGAAATCGCCCGCTGTCTCTGCATCAGCCCAACTTTCATTTTGCTCGACGAACCGTTTTCAGGTATTGACCCGATTGCCGTGCTAGACCTGCAGAAGATAATCAGCGGTCTGCGGGCCAGCGGCATCGGAGTGTTGATCACCGATCACAACGTGCGCGAGACGCTTTCTGTGACGGATCGAGCCTACATCATCGACGACGGCCGCATCTTCCGCCAGGGCCAGCCCGAACAGTTGGCCAGCGACCCGGAAGTCCGCCGCGTGTATCTGGGGGAAAGCTTTTCTTTAGTGTGAGGTTTCAAAGTTTCAAGGTTTCAAAGTTTCAAAATCGGTGCCCGACTCTGAAACCTCGAGACTTCGAAACCTTGAAACTCTGAAACCTTGAAACATGGTCCTCTTACAGCACAAACTGAGCGTCAAGCTATCCCAACGCCAGGTCCTCACTCCGGGTCTGGTGCAGATGGTGTCCGTCCTCGCGCTCAACAAGCTCGAACTCAAGGACATGATCAACGCCGAGATGGTCGAGAACCCGGTTCTCGAAGAACTCGAAGATTCCGTCCCGTTGATCGACGAAGTAGGCCGCAAAGAAGAAGACCGCGACCGCGCCACGGCCAAGACCTCCACCGACGAAGCTCCCATCACAGCCGAAAAGAAAGATCCGTTCGAAGAAATCGATTTCGGCTCCTTCTTCCAGGACTACCTCGATCCCGGCTACCGCACCCGGGGCGAGATGGAGGACATCGAGCGCCCGTCATTTGAGAATTTCCTCTCCAAGCCAACGAATCTGACCGATCACCTCGCCTGGCAACTCGGCGCGCTGAGCCTGCGCCGCGAAGTGCGCGAAGCCGCCGAACAGATCATCGGCAACCTCAATGAAGACGGCTACCTCATCGCCAGCGACGAAGAAATGCTGGGCATCGCTCCGCCCGCGGCTCCCGAAGCCGATGCGGCCGCCGCCAAAAACATCATCACCGAAGCCGCGGCCTTGGGTTTAGGAGCAGACGATGCCCTGAGCGAAGGAACGTCGGACGAAGCAACGTCTGCAACATCTGAAAATTCCGTGTCCGGCGCTGACGTTTCGGTGCCCGACCTGACCGAACTCATCGGCGCTGCCGCGAACGCCTCGGAATTCTCCGCCGGAGATACGCTTGCGCAAAACATTTTCGCCCAAGCCACGGCTCAGCCCGCGATCTCTCCGGCCGAAACTTCCTTCGGCTCGCGCAACGGAGAGTCCGCCGCCGTCGCCCCTGCGCCCGAAGTCGCGCCAGTTGCGCTCCCTCGTCCGGTTCAGAAATCAAACTTCACGGCTGCCGATCTCCAGGAAGCTCTCGAAGTCATTCGCCAGCTCGACCCTCCGGGTGTAGGCTGCCGCACTCTGCGCGAATGCCTGCTTCTCCAATTGCGCTATCACCAGCAACAACTCGCGCAACACAAGAACGGAGAAAAAAACGGGGAGAAGAACGGCAACGGCACCGCGCAAATTCTTCAGGATGCCATCGCCGTCGTTGACCAGCATCTGCGCGCCGTGCAAAGCAAGCAGCACAAGGAAATCGCCAAAGCCATCGGACGTCCTGCAGACGCTGTGCAGCAGGCCATCGACTATATCCGCACCCTCGATCCCCGCCCCGGCCTGCAATACAACAAAGTCACGGCCCGCCTGATCGAGCCCGACGTCGCCTTCATCAAACACGGCGATGAGTGGCTCGTCCTGATGAACGACGACGACCTGCCGCAACTTCGCCTCAACCCCGCCTACAAAAAGCTGATCACCCGCGACACCAACGACAAGAACACCCGCGATTACGTGAAGGAGCGCTACAAGAGCGCGATCCAGCTCATCAAAAACATCGAGCAGCGCAAGCAGACCATCACCAAGGTCTGTTACTGCATCGTCGCCCGCCAGCAGGATTTTCTGGAAAAAGGCATCGACCAGCTCAAGCCAATGATGATCAAGGAGGTGGCCGAAGAAATCGGCGTCCATCCTTCCACCGTGAGCCGCGCCGTAGCCAGCAAGTACGCCCACACGCCGCAGGGCGTGTTCGAGTTGCGCTATTTCTTCAGTGAGAGCGTACAGGGTCCCGAGGGCGGCAACACGTCGTTGCTGATCCTGAAGCGCCGCGTCAAAAAGCTGATCGACGAAGAAGACCCCAGCCGTCCCCTCACCGACGAACAACTAACCAGGATTCTTCAATCGCAAGGCATTCAAGTAACGCGCCGTACCGTAGCGAAATATAGAGAAGACATGCGCATTCCCAGCACGCACCAACGTAGAGTGAAGGAGTAAAGGCTTTGCCTCGTGGACCCCCGTGTCCCCTGTGGTTAAAGATTTTGATTTTGTTTCGCCGCAAGCACCACTTAGGCAACACCAAGGAGGGCCGCTCGTGAACGTGGAATACACCGGCAGGCACTACGAAGTAACTCCCACCATCCGCAAAGAAGTTGAAACTGGCCTCACCAAACTCCGCAAAATTCTCGGCGACAGGTTCGACGCCAACGTAATTCTTGCCGTCGAGAAGCACCGCCACAAGGCCGAAATCACCATCAGTCCCCGCAACGGCCCGCTGGTTGGCCTGGCTCAAGCCAAGGACATGATCATCGCCGTCAACCAGGCCCTCGACCACCTCGAAAAGCAGGCGGTGAAATACAAGACTCGCTGGCAATCCAAGAAACGGTCGGCCCGCAAGAGCGAGGAAGTAAAGAAGTGGAACGGCCACTCCACCGAAGACGCCGACACCGTGCGCACCGCCGTCGGTCTGACGGAAAAAACGGCTGTAGCCGTCGCCGTGCACCGCTACCCCCCGGTGGCCAAAACCACCGAGGTTCACCTGGTGCGCTCCGACGAGGCCGTAGCCATGCGCCCCATGACCCTCGAAGAGGCCATCAAAGAAGCCCATTTCCGCGACCGCGACGTCTTCGTCTTCCGCGACCCCAAAGGCAAAGTAATGATCCTGCACCGCACTAGAGACGGCAAAATGGAACTGATCGAAGCCCCATAGATCGTGTGGGAGATTGGTTGTGTAGGATTGGTTGTGTGGGGACGGGTCTTCGACCCGTCCGCCGAGCGAAGCTCGGCTCTCCCCTCATCCTCTGCACCAGCATTTTGACAATTGGAAGCGGACAAGCCTAGCATCTCAATTGAGCAAGCTACCTCCTCTTGCTCTTTCAGGTTCTCTGAACTAAGTCAGCCCATCTGAAGTTTCCCCTCTTAGGCGTCCCTCAGAAGCAGGTTCCCCATGCGGAAGCAATGGCGATTCGCGGTCGCCGTAATAGCGGTGCTCCATCTGGCGACGGTGCTTTTCGCTCAGCAAGTCACGACGGAATCCGGCGCAATCTCCGGAGTAAGCGAAAGCGGTCTCACTATCTATAAAGGCGTTCCATTCGCCGCCCCGCCGGTCGGCGACCTGCGTTGGCGCCCACCAGTTCCTGTCGCACGCTGGACGGGCACGCGCAAGGCGGACTCGTTTGCCCCAGCGTGCATGCAAACCGGAGTGTCCATGCCTGGAGAGACCCCGCCCGCGGTGAGCGAGGATTGCCTCTACCTCAACCTCTGGACGCCCACACAAAAGAAGCCCGCGCCCGACCTCCTGCCCGTAATCGTCTGGATCTACGGCGGAGGCTACATCAACGGTTCCGCCTCCATGCCCTTGTATTGGGGCGACCGACTCGCGCACAAAGGCGTGGTCGTTGTCACCATCGCCTATCGCCTGGGCCCGCTCGGTTTTCTTGCGCTTCCTGAGCTGACCCGCGAGTCTCCGCACCGTTCCTCCGGAAACTACGGCCTGATGGACCAGATCGCCGCCCTCGAATGGATTCAGCGCAACATTGCCGCCTTTGGCGGAGACCTGAAAAACGTAACCATCGCCGGTCAGTCTTCCGGAGCGATCTCGGTCAGCATCCTGATGGCCTCGCCCCGCGCGAAAGGTTTGCTCCACCGCGCCATCGCAGAGAGCGGCGGTCTGTTCGAACCGCTCCAGCTAGCGCCAAAGTATCTGCTGGCCAATGCCGAAAGCGACGGCGAGAAGTACGCCGCTTCCCTGAATGCACCCACGCTCCAGGAACTCCGCAGACTCCCGGCCACCCAGCTCACCGGCAATGCCGACGGCATCGTCCATCCAGTAATCGAGCCCTATCTGCTTCCCGCAACGCCCTACGAAGTGTTCACGTCGGGCCAGCAGAACGATGTCCCGCTGCTCCTCGGTTCAAACGCAGACGAGGCGCGCTCCTTGACGGATGTCAGCCAGGTGAAAGCCGCCACCTTCGCCATCGATCTGGAGCACAGCTTCGGCGCGCTGCCGCCTCCGCTGATCGCAGCCTATCCTTACACGACCGACCAGGAGGCCATGCAGGCCCGGCTCGACCTCGAACGCGACCTCCGCTTCGGCTGGGACATGTGGGCCTGGGCCAGACTGCAAGCCGCAACCGGCCACGGCGTCTACTACTACTCGTTCCGGCAGCAGCCGCCGTTCCCCGCCGGCTCCGTGTACGAGGGCTGGGGCGCAAGCCACTTCGCCGAACTCTGGTATGTCTTCGACCACCTGGATCAGGAGCCCTGGCACTGGAGCGCCGCAGACCGCAAAGTCGCCGACGAAGTGTCCAGCTACTGGGTCAACTTCGCGAAGTCAGGCAATCCCAACAGTGCAGGTCTCCCCATGTGGCCGGCATTCACCAACACCGATAGCAAAGTCCTATATCTAGCCGATCCAATCACCGTGCGCGGCGTGGCGAGTCCGAATGGCCTGAACGTTTTCGATGCAGTCTACGCGGCCGTGCGCGGCAAGCCCTTCGCCGCGAAGTGAGCATCTAGTGTAAGGACAGCGGGTCATGTGGGGACGGGGCTCGTGTGGGGACGGGTCTCTGACCCGTCCGCCGAGCGAAGCTCGGCTCTGTGTCCAAGACCCACGTCCTCGCGGCTTGCCCTGGTGGTAAAGTTGGCCTCATGGCCGGCACCACAAATCCCGAAAGCTTTGAAGAGATTGTCGAGTGGGCCTACAACACCCTGCCCCAGAAGATCAGGGACCTGCCAGATTTCCCCGGCATTCAAGTCGTCGACGAGCCTCCTTCCGACGTATTCAAGGACATGTCGAAGAGAAAGAAATGGCGCAGTGGAACCGAGTTATTGGGACTGTACAGCGGCACACTTAGGACGAAACGTTCGCACGCTCAGGTGAACTATGCCCCCGACTTGATATTTGTTTTTCGTGGCCCCATCCTGCGCTGTTCCAATGGAGATTTGCGCTCCGAAGTGAAACGCGTGGTCTGGCATGAGGTGGCCCACTGGCTCGGCTACGAAACCGAGGAGCAAGTGCAAGCCCTGGGTTTATAAACCGCCACCAACTCGCACGCTCCTGACCCCAACCAACCCCTTTCGTCCGTAGGTACCCGAGGCTCAATGAGGAGTTTCTATCGATGCGTGCGCCACCATAGAAAAACAGCAATGGCGAGCGCAGCGGATGGACCTTAGTACCATCCTATCTTTGCTCCGGTTGCCGGTCTGGGTACATGTCCTATTTCCTGGCGTGATGCAACGCGTCACTCAGCGTGAAGAATCAAGGAGTTCTGCGGGGTAACCTGCGCAGGTGACGAACGGCACATTGCGCCGGCCAACAGCACATTCTAATGTCCCGATCAGATGAACCTCAAACCTGCGCAGCCCCACTCAAAATCGCACCGTCCGGACCTCGCTCCTAACCCAACCGCCAGCCGCAGCCAGATGGCAAAACGCCGCAGCAACCGCATGGCGCTCCACGCTTCCGTCGGGTTATCCGGCGAAGACCGGCAGAAATGTTCCTTTACCATGCCGGCCAAGGCCACAAAATTGAATAAGCACGGCGCTGCCGTTCAACTCAGTCGTGAGCTTCTGGTGGGCTCGGTCGTCTCCGTAAATAACAAGCAAGGCACCAAGCTCTCGGCCCGCGTAGTCGCGCAGGTGGCGGCCCTGGAGGGCATTTCCACCTACGCTATCGAGTTTGTCGAGCAGGACGAACGGGCAGAAACTTTCTGGGGAATCATCTTCCCGCCAAACCCCTCAAACGCCTAACCAGTAAATGTGGGGACGGACGCATTCGTCCGTCCATGCGGCCCAGGTGTATCGGGCCGCAGCGCAGCGCCCAACTCCCGGGTGCCCGATAGCCAGCCCTAAGCGGAGTCAGGTCTCGCGCCCATTGCGACACTTGGGATTCCACGGCCCACCGCGCGAAGACGCCGAGCCCCGGAGGGGCGTTTGATAACAGTCCGGCGCGTTCAGCGCTGGGAAAGTCAGGAGTGGAAACAACCGAGTCCGCTTCAGCGGCCTGCACGCTTCCCACGCGCCCTCTTCACCCCAGAGCGCCGCACCCCGGCCCGTCTCATCCAGAGCGAAGCGGCTGGTTCGCGAAGCGAATCAGCCGCGCAGTCGAAGGATCCCATTCGTACCAGGGGTGCCCGAAGCTCAAAGAGGAGTTTCTACGAACGCCCGCACGAACCGTGGAAGAGCGGCGCTTCAGTGCCGCGTGAAGCGTCCGCAATTATGTGGGCTTTAGCCTCGGGGATGTACGGGGAACGGCACGCTTCTAGAGATAGGCGACTCGTTAGTTCTCCCAGCGCACCGCGGCTATGCTCTCACGATAGCGCGCCGGATCTTCAGAGGCTATCTCCGGCTGATATAAACTCTCTTACGGGCCCCTAACAATGCGACCACGATTCGTGGATCGTGAGTTTGTAAAGGAGGTTTACATGATCGTCACCGACGCCCAGCTCAAAACACTTATCGAGCAGACGAGCGACCCACTCCTGACTGGTTTTGATCCTCCGAAGAACTGGATGGACAAGGACTCGCTTGTCCAGCCCTGTTCCATCGATCTCCACATCGGCGCGATTTACCAACCCGGAATTAAACCTGGGAAGACCGGTTCGGCAGGAAAGACCTGATCGTCACCCTACTGATCTTTAAACTTGACACTGACGCCAGCGCAGATTACATCGCACGCCATCCCCCAGCGCCCGGCGCAAGCACAGCCGTTACGATCGAGCAATCCAACATCGACCTCCTGTCGCCAGACTTTGTCGACGTGCAAAAGCGAGCAACGAATATCGCGAGGAAGACGTTGGGCTATGCCACCGCCGGTGCGACCGTCTTAGCGATCATCCTGGGCTGGGCATTCAATGCAATTGACAAGAGACTTGAGGGCATAGATGGAATACAGGACCGCCTTACACGCGTGGAAGACGCAAATACAAGCCTGACGAAGGAATTGCAGAGAACCAAGGAACAACTAGAGAAGCAGATTGAGATCGATCGCCGCCTTGCAACAATTGAGTTACAGAACAAGCCCAAGGGAGCACGAAAATGAAATCCGGCGAGCCGAGTGCTATGCCTGAAGAACTTCTAGGAACCTTGTCTCCGGAGCCCCGGCTCTATCTTATTTCCCGTCCAAGACTGGATTTGGGGGAGCTCGCTAGGTTTCAAAAAGAAGAGGAGGAAGCTAAGGATTGGGACCGGACTGGGGAAACGGACGCCGAGGAGATAATCGAGTTTGCTGGGCGCATTTGCTACATGTCATTTGGCCGGAAGCAATCCCCTAAGTCGAATCGTGAATTTATCCAACACTTGATAGATCAGGAGCACGACAGCGTACTTGAGCACGCGTCATGGACATTTTTGCTGACCGGGGTATCGCGCGCATTTACCCACCAAATGGTGAGGCATCGGATTGGCTTCTCATTTAGCCAACTCTCGCAGCAATATCATGACGAGGCGACCGCGAAGTTCGTCATCCCGGAGGAAGTGAAGGCAGAACGCACGACAATGGATCTATGGCTGAAGCTTATGCGGGAATTACGACGTGGATATCAATCAATATCAGAGGACTTAGGGGAGGGACGCCTGGACCGTAGTAACCCCAAACACAAAGAGAAGCTTCGTGCTATATCGTCCGCGGCACGCTCGATCCTCCCAAACGCCACGGAGACGAAACTTGTATTCTCGGCTAACGGCCGGGCTCTTAGGCACTTTCTGAATGTGCGCGGCGCAATCGTCGGGGATTTAGAAATGCGCAGAGTATCAGCGTTAATCTACTCACGGCTGAAGACTGAAGCTCCGGCTCTGTTGTCCGATTTTGAAATGATTGAGAAGGACGGCTACCCTTTGATTCGTCGGAGGCAGGCCGGGTAACAGTCGGTTTCTCAGGTAGTGCATTCCAGCTTCGGGCTGTGAATTGGCGGGGTCAACTCGGAAGTTTTTCCACAGCCACCCTATGTGACATCTGACCTTGTGCACAGCCCCACACTTGCGCGATCATGGTCGAAGCGGGCGTACTCAGGGCGAGCCTCAGTGGCCGCCTCTAAGCCCTTTGTTGTCTAGATTTTGACCTATAGGTTCTTTGACATCAAGATTTTGCGGGCCAAAACATGCTTAACCCCATGATTCCAAAGATTGAGGAGGGTGGGGGAGGGGTACCCAAATTGGTCTAGACCACGCGACCCTGCGGTCGTGCTCTCGAAGTCTATTTTCGGTACGGGATTCACAGCCGAAGCCGAGATCATTGTCCCGAGCAAACATTGTCTTCCCGAGAAACATTGTCTTCCCGAGCGCAGCGAGGGATCCTGGTTTCTACCGCGTGCTAGAATTCGCCGCCGAGGAAATTATGCCCATAACGACGACGACCAGCACGCGCTCCTCGATCTTCCCCATCCTGCTGATGGTTCTGCTCTCGACCATCCCGAGCGCGTCGCCAGCGCAAGCCGTGCAGCCCAAGCTCTCCGTCCACTGGGAAGAACTCACCGCCGCCGATTTCCGCGAAGGCATTCATCGTTCGCAAGGGACGTGCCTGCTGCCTTTCGGCATCCTGGAGAAGCACGGCCCGCATCTCCCACTCGGCACCGATCTGCTCGACGTGCGTTACGCCGCGCTGCACGCCGCCGAGCAGGAATACGCAGTCGTTTTCCCCGAATATTATTTTGGACAGATCGCCGAAGCCCGCCACGAGCCCGGAACCGTCGCCTACAGCCGCGAAATGCAACTCGCCCTGCTCCAGGAAACCACCGACGAGATGGCCCGCAACGGCTGCAAGAAGGTGCTCATCGTAAACGGCCACGGCGGCAACGAGAGTCTGCTGCCATTCTTCGCGCAGACGCAACTCGACAAGCCGCACGATTATGTAGTTTATGTTTTCGATGAGCGCACGCCAGAGTCAGGAGGTCCGCCGAAAAAGACGAAGATCGACATGCACGCCGGCGAAAGCGAAACTTCGAAGGTGATGATCTCCCGCCCCGACACCGTTCACCTCGATCGCGCCAACCAGGAATCAGGAGCCGATCAGCACCGCCAGAACCTTCCCGAAGGCGTCTACACCGGAATCTGGTGGTACGCGCGCTTCCCCAACCACTATTCCGGCGACGGCTCCGCCGCGACGAAGGAGTTAGGAAAATACCAAATGGATTGGTGGATTGAAACGTTGGTGAAAACGATCCGCGCGGTCAAAGCCGACGACGCAAGCCTGAAGCTGCAAAACGAATTCTACGAAAAAGCAAAGCACCCGCTGGAGACGCAGCCGTAAAGCAAATTACTGATTGATGATTGGTTGATTGTCGATTTCTTCGAACGCTCGGAGTTGTGGTTTTCAATCATCAATCAACAATCACAAATCAACAATCGTTCTACGAGCTTCCAATCAGCCAGCCGGTAATGAACACCAACACTCCGCCCAACCCAACCTGAAGCGCAGCCGAAACCCACGGACTGTCCATATAGCGGTGCCGAACCCAGGTGATTGTCGCCAACTCGGCAACCACGACCGCGCCCGCTGCCCACAGCGCCTGGTGAAAGTCGTGCAGCAGAAACGGCAGTGTGTGACCAATTCCGCCAAGCGCGGTCATCGCGCCGCAAATCACGCCGCGCACCCAAGGATGTCCGCGTCCAGTCAAGCTCCCATCATCGGAAAGCGCCTCAGCAAATCCCATGCTGATGCCCGCACCCAGCGATGCCGCCAACCCCACCAGGAACGCGTCCCAGCTTTTCTGCGTAGCCAGAGCGGCGGCGAACACGGGCGCAAGCGTGGAGACGGAACCGTCCATCAGCCCAGCCAAGCCCGGCTGCACGATCTGCAGCACGAAGAGGCGCCGCTGAGCTTTCTCTTCGTCAGCTTTCACGTTGGCGGGAAGCTTCTCTTTGTCCAACTCCTGCGCGCGCTCTTCATGCTCGCGTTCCTCATTGATCAGGTCATCCAGCAGTTGTCGCATGCCCGCGTCCTGCGTGCGCGCCGCGGCCTTCTCGTAAAACCGCCGCGTCTCCACTTCCATGGTGCTGGCTTCCTTACGCACGGCCTCAATGCGCAACGGACGAATCAGCCACAGCGCTGGACGCTCCACGAATCCGCGCACGTCCTGGCGCCGGATCAAGGGAATGTGCTCGCCAAACTTCTGCCGGTAGAGCTCAATCAGCCGTCTGCGGTGTGCCGATTCCTCTTCCCGCATGCCTTCGAACATGGCCGCCGACGCGGGATAGTCCTGCCGCAAGCCTTCGGCAAAATCGGAGTACACCCGCTCGTCTTCCTCTTCCAAAGAAATGGCCAGAGCCAGCACTTCGCGTTCGGTGAGATCCTGAAACTTCTTCATGGCGACCTAGCTTACCTGTACGAGCCGGGCTTAGACAAATCGGAAGCAGGGCTGAGAAGATGACCCTTCTTCAGTGCTACTATCCATTTCATGAAGCTGCGGAAATCCTCCGGGTCAAAGAAGAGCCAGAGCCCATCGCGCAAAAGGAAGAAGACGCCGCAAACCGTCGCGCGTGACGCCCCGCACGCGCCGGAACTGGTCATCATCACGGGAATGAGCGGATCGGGCAAGGCGTCCGTGCTCAAGGCCTTCGAGGACTTGGGCTACTACTGCGTCGACAACCTGCCCGTGGAACTGATTCCGCGCTTCGCGGAAATGGCGTTGCAGTCGGCCGAGATCCGCCGCACGGCGCTGGTCGTGGATGTGCGCGAAGGCTCGAAACTCGAGCAACTGCCGGGCATTCTAAAGGCAGTGCGGCGCATGATTCCGACCAAGGTCGCTTTCCTGGAAGCCTCCGACGCCGTGTTGATGCGCCGCTTCAGCGAGACCCGCCGCCCCCATCCCTTGGGCACGGATTCGCCGGTGAATACCTCGATCAAGGTGGAACGGCGTCACTTGGCGGCTATCCGCGCACTGGCCGACATCGTCATCGACACGTCGAAATTCAACGTGCACGAACTGCGCGCCCATATCACAGAGCGGTTCCACGAGCAGGCGTCGGAAAAAGGCATTCTGGTTTCGTGCGTGAGTTTCGGCTTCCGCCACGGTGTGCCCGAGGAAGCCGACCTGGTTTTCGACGTCCGTTTTCTGCCCAACCCGCACTTCGTGCCGGAATTCCGCCCGCTGACGGGCCGCGATCCGCGCGTGGCCAAATACATCCGATCGTTTCCGCAGACGAAGGAGTTCATCCACCGCATTTCCGATCTGCTGATTTATCTTTTGCCGCACTACATTCACGAAGGCAAGAGCTATCTCACCATCAGTTTCGGCTGCACCGGCGGCCAGCACCGTTCGGTGATGATTGCCGAGGAAGTTGGCAAGCGCCTGCACCAAGCCGGATATCGGGTGAAGGTGGTGCACCGTGATATGCCGAAGTGAAAAGGAGCCGTCGTTGGTCGTTAGTCGTTGGCCACCCAAAATCTAACTTCCAAACGACGGTTGGCAAACGACCAACGACAAACGACCAGCAACCGCAGTAAAATAAGCGCTTGCACTCTATCTCTATACCACCGTCCGTAAGCCACTGCGGCCTGCCCGGAGCGGTATGCGCCAACTGACGCGACTGGTGCGCTATGTGTTCCCCTTTCTATGGCAGTTGGTGCCGGGTGTGTTGCTGTTGGCTGGCGTGGGTTTTCTGGAGGCCTTCCGATTGGTCTTGCTGAAGCCGGTGCTGGACCGTGTGCTGGTTCCAGCCTCGGGCTCCGAGAACATTGTGCTCTTCACAATTCCCCACACCGGGCAAGCGATCTATCTGCAACGTTTCGTTCCATCTCATTTTCACAATGCGTGAACCATCGTCGCCTACGCCCTGGTCGCCTCGACCGTTCTTAAGGGAATCTTTGACTATTGCGGTACCTACCTGGTGAACCATGCCGGCTTCGGCATGATCACTAGCTTGCGCAATGACCTCTACAACTCGGTTCTTCGCCGCTCGTCGGCTTTTTTCCAGAAGCACGCGACTGGCACTTTGATCTCGACCATCATCAACGACATTGAGCGGGTGCAGTACGCCATGTCGAGCGTGCTGGCCGAGTCCCTGCAGCAGTTGTTTAGTTTCATCTTTATTGCGGGTGCGGTGGTGGTACTGGGCCGGGGCTTGGCGTGGGTGCTGCTTCTGTTTGTCCCGTTCATCGTATTGTCGGCGGTGCGCATCGGCCGCCGCGTCCGTACCACCACGCGTCGTGGGCAGGATCAGTTGGCCGACGTGCAAAACCTGTTGCACGAGACCATCACCGGCAACCGCATCGTCAAAGCGTTTGCAATGGAATCGTGGGAGGTCGCCCGGTTTAAGGAGGCCGCCAATCGTCTGTTTCGTGCCAACCTGCGGGCGGTGGCCGCCGCGGCTATCAGCTCTCCGTTGATGGATGTCTTTGGCTCGATCGCCCTGGCCCTGCTGTTGCTACTGGGCCGGCAGAAAATTGTTCACAACCAGTTCACGCTGGGCGGCTTCGTCGCGTTTTTCGCCGCGGTCTTTGCCTTGTATAACCCTGTTCGCAAGTTTGCCCTCTTTTATAACAATTTCCAGCAGGCCCTCGGCGCGTCCAGCGAAATCTTCAAGTTCATGGACATCAAAGATGATGTTCGTGAGAAACCACACGCCAAACGACTACCCGCCTTCTCGAAAAACGTCCAGTTCGATCACGTCACCTTCACCTACGGCAGCGAGGAAGCAGACGCGCGCGTGCTGCACGACATCAATCTCGAAGTCCGGCGCGGAGAAGTTGTGGCCATCGTCGGCTCGAGCGGTTCCGGCAAGAGCACGCTGGTTCACCTGATCCCACGTTTCTTCGATGCGACCCAGGGCCACCTGCTCATTGATGGCCACGATGTATGTGATGTGACGTTGGCTTCGTTGCGGAAACAGGTGGGGATCGTCACCCAGGAAACTGTTCTTTTCAACGATACAGTTCGCAACAACATTGCCTATGGGCAGCCGCACGTTGCGCTGAAAGAGGTTGAGGCCGCGGCCCGGGCCGCGTTGGCGCACGACTTCATCAAGGCGCTGCCCGCAGGGTACGATGAGGTGATCGGAGAGCGCGGCGTGCGTCTTTCCGGAGGAGAACGGCAGCGCATCGCCATTGCCCGCGCGATCCTGAAGAACGCGCCCATCCTGATTCTGGACGAGGCTACGTCGGCGCTAGACAGCGAATCGGAGGCCCTGGTGCAATCCGCGCTGCACAATCTGATGAGCGGCCGCACCGTGTTTGTGATTGCGCACCGGCTTTCGACGGTGCGCCGCGCCGACCGCATTGTGGTGATTGAAAATGGCGCCATCGCCGATATTGGTTCTCATGAAGACTTGATGACCCGGTTGGGAACATACCGGCGTTTGTACGAGTTGCAGTTCGCCGACTTCGAAGGGAAACTGGAGCCGGCGCAGCCCAGCTAAGATCGGCAAATCGGAACCCTGAGTCGGAAACTTGGAAAACTATGCCTCTCCGCTCCATGACGGGATTTGCGCAGGTGAAGGGCGAACTCATGAACCAGACTGAAGGCAGAGTCAGGCCACCGGGAACTGGCTCATCCCAAATGTCGTCTGTAACTCAAGGCAACGGTCAACTTGCCTTCGCGCTCTCGCTGAAATCGGTGAATCACCGTTTTCTCGATCTGCATTTTCGTCTGCCCTCGGGCTCCGACTCGCTCGAAATGCAGCTGCGCCGCTTGCTCAAGGAAAAGATCGCCCGTGGGCACGTCGAGGTTACGCTCAGCCTGGAACGCGGAGGCGGCGAAACGCTTTCGCTGAATCGCCCTCTGGTCAGCGCTTACATTGCGGCGTTTCGGGCGGCGGCGGGTGAGTTTGCCATTCCCGCCGAGCCTGATCTCAACACCATCCTGCGCATTCCGGGCGCGCTCGATTCCGCCAGCGATCCCGCAGACGGGGCCCTCGAATCCGCGGTGATGGCCAGGGTCGGCGAAGTGCTCGATCGCCTGAATCAGATGCGCGAACAGGAAGGCCGAGGCATCGAGCAGGAACTCCGCGAGCGTATGGCCCACCTGCGCGAAGCGGTCAAGACCGTGCAACTGCACCGGCGGACTGTACTGCAGAGCTACGTGGAACGGCTGCAGTCGCGGCTTCAGGAACTGCTGGGTTCCAGTGCCGACAAGGAACGTGTGCTGCAGGAGGCTGCGCTGCTGGTTGATCGCAGCGACATTCAAGAGGAAGTCGTTCGTCTGGAAAATCATGTCCAACATTTCCTGGGCCTGCTCGATGAACACGGAGAAGTGGGAAAGAAGCTGGACTTCCTGCTGCAGGAAATGAATCGCGAGGCCAACACGCTGCTTTCGAAAACGTCCGGCCTGGCCGGCGAGGCCTTGAAAATCACCGAAGCCGGACTCGCCATGAAAGCGGAAATCGAAAAATCGCGCGAGCAGGTGCAGAACCTGGAATGAGTGCACCAGCCCATCCGCCAATTGTCTACATCATCTCGGCCCCGTCTGGTTCGGGCAAGTCGACCCTTGTCAATGAATTGCTGAACTCGCTGCCCGACCTGGAATTTTCAATTTCCTACACCACACGGTTGCCGCGCGGCAGCGAGACGAATGGGAGGCAGTACTATTTTGTCTCGCGCTCCGAGTTCGAGAGGATGATTCGCGCCGACGAGTTTCTCGAACATGCCGAGGTCTTTGGCAACTACTATGGAACGGCGCGCCGCTTTCTGCACGAGGCGGAACACAACGGTCGCGACCTGCTGCTCGACATCGATGTGCAGGGCGCCAAGCAAATACAGGAGAAACTTCCCGGCGCTACGAGCATCTTCATCCTGCCACCAGATCGCAAGACGCTGGAAGAAAGGTTGCGCAAGCGCGGAGAAGATCGCGAAGAAGTGATCCATCGCCGCCTGGTCACGGCCAGCCGTGAGATTGAGGACTTCACTCGCTACAACTACATCCTCGTCAACGACCGGTTAGAGGATTCGATCGAGAGTCTGCGGGCCATCGTGCGGTTCGAACGCCTGGCTCACTCCGGGCAAGCACCGTCCAAAGATGACGCCAGAGTCGTAACTCTCGCGAACCGTTGCCGCCTGGCCAATGCTCGCGACCGCCTGCAGCCGATTCTGGCCTCGTTCAGGGCCCCCGGCGATTCCGGGAGGGTTTAGTCCTCCGTAACCATTTTCGAGGGCTCCAAGCCCCGTAACCTTGATTTTCGTGGGAAAATAGTGGAGCAGTGGTTTGGCGCAGACAAGAGAACGAAGCGCACCCAACTTTCGGCAATCAAAATCTTGTATCCCGATGGCAAGGGGAGAAAATCCATGAAATTGATCGAAGGCTTCGACAGCAACTATCGCTACATTCTGGTCGCCGCCCGGCGCGCCCGCCAATTGCAATCCGGCGCCCCGCCGGTGGTTCAAACCAGTTCCCGTAAACCCTGCCGCATCGCGCAGGACGAAATCCGCGCGGGCAAGGTGAAGTGGGAGATTCCCGAAACCCGCAGCGCGGCGGAGCAGGCCGCCGAAGTTCTGGATCAGGCTTTCGGGCACGACGCGTAGCCTGCCCCGGAGATTATGAAAGTTGCTCTGGGAGTGACGGGAGGGATCGCGGCCTACAAGGCAGCGGAGATTGTGCGCCTGCTGCAAGACCGCGGCATTTGCGTGCAGGTCGTCATGACGCGCGCGGCCCAGGAGTTTGTACGCCCCCTCACCTTCGCGGCGCTCTCCGGCGAAAAAGTGATTACCGGAATGTTCTCGCCCGGGGAAGAGCATGCCGCTAACACTGATTCCCCTAACATAGACTCCGCCATCGAGCACATCGCGGTGGCGCAGTCGATTGACGCATTACTCGTCGCTCCCGCTACGGCTGACGTTCTGGCGCACTTCGCCCAGGGCATTGCCAGCGACTTCCTTACCACGCTCTATCTTGCCACCAGAGCGCCGGTCGTGGTCGCGCCGGCGATGAACGTGAACATGTGGAACCATCCGGCGACGCAGGCGAATCTGGAAATTCTCCGGCAGCGTGGCGTGAAGGTCGTCGATCCAGACTCGGGATACCTTGCCTGCGGCATGACCGGCTCCGGAAGGCTGGCGGAGAACGAAGCGATCGTTGCAGCGGTCTTGGAAGCGCTGGGGGCATCACAGGATCTGAACGGAGAAACTGTTCTGATCACCGCCGGGCCGACGCGGGAAAAGATTGATCCTGCACGCTACCTCACCAACCGATCCAGCGGACGCATGGGCTACGCTATGGCCGAAGCCGCGCTGCGCCGCGGCGCCCGCGTGCTGCTGGTGAGTGGCCCCACGGCGCTGACGCCGCCGGGCGCGGCCGAAGTGACGCGCGTGGAATCGGCCGAGCAGATGCGCGATGCCGTGCTCAACCTTCTGCCGCAGGCGACTATCGTAATCAAGACCGCTGCGGTCTCCGATTACCGCGCAAAGTCGGCTTCCACGCAAAAGATGAAACGCAAGGGGCCGATCACGCTCGAACTCGAACCGACTGCTGACATTCTCAAGGAGATCTCGCTGAGGAAGCAGTCGCAGATTGTCATCGGCTTTGCCGCGGAGACCGAGAACGTCCTCGAAAACGCCCGCCAGAAGCTCGCGGCGAAACAGCTCGACGCCATCGTGGTCAACGATGTTTCCCGCGAAGGCATCGGCTTCGACTCCGAGCGCAACGAAGTCACCATCATTACTCACGACGAGGTGGTCGAAGTGCCTGAGACCACCAAGTGGGAAGTGGCGCAGCGCGTCCTCGACCAGGCGGTGCGCCTCCGCCAGCGGCGCAAGTCGCCGGTGAAAGCCTGAGCGTACGCCTCGCTGCACTGTGATTGCGCCCGCCAGTGTACAATTCCGTCAAATTCTTTTGAGGAGCGTGTGATGACCCAGAAAGTAATCGAAGTGGTGGGAACTTCCAAGGAAAGTTTTGCAAAAGCGGCGAAGAACGCGGTGGCCGAGGCTGCCAAGACCGTGCGTAACATCAAGTGGGCGCATGTGGACTCGCTCGACATGCAACTGGATGGGGGCAAGGTGCTGCTGTATCGGGCGGCGACGAAGATTTATTTTGACGTGGAGCACTAAGGAGTGGCGCGCACTCTTGACCCGGAATTGCGGAGCGCTCTCGCCGAGCGCGTCCGCTACTACCGTGAGTTGGGCATCTACGATTTCTACCGGCGTGAGCCAGGGATGGCGCAGCTAATGGAATCCCAACCGGCGGCCACTGGCGTCTTCCTATCTTTGTCAGTAACGTCGTCTTCACCCCAGTCAGAATTGCGAGAGGAAATGGCCGCAAGAAAATCCGCTGTCGTCCCAGCCGTTGTCGAAGAGAATATCTTCGAAATCGTGACGCCGAAGCCCGAGTGCGGAGTGGCCGATCCCGTCGCTGCGCTCAAGCTGATTCGGGAAGACCTCGGCGACTGCACCCGCTGCAAACTGCACAAGCAGGGCCGAAAGCAGATTGTCTTTGGCGTGGGTAATCCGCGCGCCGAGTTGATGTTTGTGGGCGAAGGCCCCGGCGCTGACGAAGATGCGCAGGGTGAGCCCTTCGTAGGCCGCGCCGGCCAGTTGCTCAACAACATGATCAAGGCCATGGGCCTGCGGCGTGAAGATGTCTATATTGCGAACGTGGTCAAGTGCCGTCCCCCCGGCAATCGCACGCCGGAGCGCGATGAGTGCGACACCTGCTCGCCGTTTCTGATGCGGCAGATCGCGGTGGTCAAGCCCAAGGTGGTGGTCGCGCTCGGCGCAGTGTCGGCGAAGAATTTGCTCGCGATCAACGCTCCGATGTCGGAACTTCGCGGCCGTTTTTATGATTTCAAACCGGCTGGCGTTCGCAGCAGCGATCCCTGGCCCGGCGCGAGTCTGGCCGTCACCTACCATCCCGCATTCCTGCTGCGCGATCCGCGACAGAAGGGTGAAGCCTGGAAAGATTTGCAGATGGTGATGAAATATCTGGGCATCGAGCCTCCGAAAAAAGCTGCTGAGTAAAAGAGACGCCCCCGTTTTTCCTGTGTCGCTGCTATCCTCTGAGACTACGACTCCCTGAAAACATGCCTGAGTATTGCGACGTTGCCCTGCCCGTGCCGCTCGACATGGTTTTCACCTACCGTGTCCCGCCCGAGACCACTCCCGTGGTCGGCGGCCGCGTGCTCGTGCCCTTCCGTCAGCAACGCTTGACTGGCATTGTCGTTGAATTGCACGACCGCGAACCGTCCGTCAAACTAAAAACTATTTTCAGCGTGCTCGACGTGGCGCCCGTGCTCGATGAGCAACTGCTGCGCCTCGGCCGCTGGATTGCCGACTATTATCTCGCCCCGCTCGGCGAAGTCTTCCGCACCATGCTGCCGCTGAACGCGGAGTTCAAACGTGGCATCGCTTACCGCATCACCAGCGAGGGGCAACTGGCTCTGCATCTCGCTGGAATGTCGGGATCATCGGCGCGTTCGCGCCGCACTCCGGAAGAGCAGGCCGCCGAATTCCGTGTGCTGGATTATCTTGCCGCTCAGGAGCCTGCGCCCGGAGAGTCCATCCAAGTCCGCGAAGAAAGCCTGCGGTCTGCGACTCGCGTGTCCAGATTGATTCTGAGCGGGATGGTGCGAAAGAATTGGCTCGTGCGCGAAGATGTCTCTGCGGTCCGCGATGCCACGCGCACGATTAAGATCGCGCAGCTCAAATCCGCTGACGGCAAACTGAACGACAATCAAAGCAAACTTGTGGAGACGCTCGCCGCATCCGGTGGTCGAGTCCCGGTAGAATCGCTGCAGGCGCTCGAAGTCCCACGCACGACACTGAGCACGCTGGTCAAGCGCGGTTTGATCGAAATCATCGAAGAACCGACGGGCTTCAAGATCTCGCGCAGCAAGCCCCGGCCATCCTTTGAATTCGATTTCAGTTCAGCCCAGAACAGCGCTCTGATACGCCTGCGCGAAGGTGTCGACGCCCGTAAGTTTTCCGGGATCCTTCTGCACGGGGTCACCGGTTCCGGCAAGACCGCGGTTTACCTCGCGGGCATGCGTGCGGTGCTTGAAGCCGGACGCTCCGCCATTCTTCTGGTCCCTGAAATCGGTCTCACGCCGGCGGTTGCCGCCGATCTGCACCAGATCTTCGGCGACGAAGTTGCGATCCTGCATTCTGCGCTTTCCGACAAGGAGCGCGCGCAGCAGTGGCATCGCATCAAGAGTGGCGATGCGCGCATGGTTGTCGGCACGCGCTCCGCGGTCTTTGCGCCGGTTACCGATCTCGCGCTGATCATCGTCGACGAAGAACACGATTCCTCCTACAAGCAAGAAGAGACACCTCGCTATCACGCGCGCGACGTCGCCGTTGTGCGGGCCAAGATGGCGAATGCCGTCGTGGTCCTCGGCTCCGCGACGCCTTCGCTAGAGTCTTACTTCAATGCGAAGAAGAACAAATACGCTCTGGTCGAGTTGCCCGATCGCGTGGAGCAGCGTCCCCTTCCGGAAGTCGAGATCATCGACATGCGCCAGGAGTTCCAGGAAACCGGCCATGAGCAGGTCATTTCACGCAAGCTGGCTGCGGAGATCAAAGAGCGGTTCGAGCGCAAAGAGCAGGTCATGGTGCTGCTCAATCGCCGCGGATATTCTCCCGTGGTGCTGTGTCGCACCTGCGGCAAGACGCTGCAATGCCGCAACTGCGCCATCTCGATGACGCACCACAAGCGCGAGCACAAAATGATTTGCCATTATTGCGGATTTACCGCACCCGTGCCCAAAACCTGCGCCGAATGCGGCAGTGAGTATGTGTATTTTCTCGGCACTGGCTCGGAGAAGCTGGAAGAAGTGTTGCACGGCATGTTCCCGCAGGCGCGCATCGCGCGGCTCGATCGCGATACGGTCCGCGGGCACGAAGATTTCGAGCGCACTCTGAACGCGCTCAGCGAAGGCGAACTCGATTTGCTGGTCGGCACCCAGATGATCGCCAAGGGCCATGACATTCACGGAGTCACGCTGGTCGGCGTGGTCGGGGCCGACAGCGCGCTGGGATTGCCCGACTTCCGCGCTGCCGAGCGCACCTTCCAGTTGCTCACCCAGGTTGCCGGGCGCGCTGGGCGCGGGCAGACTCCGGGCAAAGTTGTTCTGCAGACTTATTTTCAGGACCATTACGCTGTTCAATACGCCGCCCGCCACGACTTCACGGGCTTTTACGAAAAAGAATTACGTTTCCGCAGTTGGATGCACTATCCGCCGTACTCCGCGCTGGCCAATGTGCTCGTCCGCAGCGACAAGCTCGACGATGCGCTGCAGTGGTCGGGCACGCTGGGAAAGTGGTTTGAGCAACGCCGCCATGAAGGCGTGCGCGTGCTCGGTCCGGCAGCAGCGCCGATTATGCGACTGAAGCGCGATTATCGCTACCACTTCGTGCTGAAGTCGCCCAGCCGGGAAAAGCTGAACTCCACGCTGCGCGCCATGCTGACGCATTTAACCGAACAGAAAATTCCGCGCACCCAGGTCATTGTTGATGTGGACGCGCTGTGGCTGATGTGAGAAGAAGCTCTTAGCAATTAGCCGTTAACTTGAAACCCTTAGAACACACGCTTCGGCCGACCCTCTACTATTTTCCGCCACTCACGTTTCCTCGAATCACTACGACCGATGCTGCCGGCAGATCGTACAGCGTGTCTTTTCCTCCAGTCAGCTTGGTATGAAGAATCGGCCCGTCGGGATCAGCCCAGCCTCTGCTGGCCGCCACAATCGTACGTTCCCCACTAGTCTCCGCGTGAGCCATAAAGCGCGTCTGTGCCGGATGCCATTGATACTGTGCGCTCCCGAAAGTCGAAACCTCCACCGCACCCGCGAAGTTGCTCTCTTTGTCGTCTGGCCCGTCAAACTCAATCCGGACCCGGTGCGCATTCTGCTGGTCCCGATTCACCGCCATCACCACCCACTTTCCATCCGGACGCCTTACTGCATATGCCGTTACCAATTCATGTCCAGCACCGTCGTTCACATCGCCGTTCGCGGGAAACACCTGATGCACACCGCTGCCGGGCTGCACCCACTCCAGGTTGATCAACTGCGCCACAAAAAACTGCGCTAGCGGCTGCTGGATCTGATAATTGGCGTCGATGGTAAACATTCCAAACGTGCCCGGAGAGCTGTTGCATCCCGGCTCCATCTGCAGCGGTAAATAGTGGAAAAAGTAGACGCCTTTCCCGCCCGAGTTCAAGAACGACCCAATGTAGTCCGCCAGCCAGACTCCGGCGAAAATGTCCTGATAAGTTTCGCTGGCGCCCGACGATAGATTTCCTTCCGTGATAAACATGGGCATGTCGGCCGGAACGCCGTCTTCGTGCCACGTTCGCATAATGTGGCTTACCAGCTCGGGCTCGTCATACAGCACGCCCCACGGCGTTTTGCACGGGTCATAGGGATAATGCTCGAACGAAAAAAATGCCAGATCATTCATGCGCCCATGCTGCTTCAGATAATCAATGAACCTTCCCGTCCACGAAACTTTTCCGTTCGCATCCGGCCAGACTTCGATGTCCTTGTTCACGCCTTGAAACGAAGGCCCGCCCAGTTTCAGCGCCGGGTCCACGCGATGAATCGCTGTTGCCCACTGCAGGTACAGTGCGGCGTAGTCTTCCGGCAGCATGTACTGGCCATCGGCTTCCTCGCCCATCTCGACGTAAGAGATCGGATAGCCACGCTTCTTCAAATACGCGATCTCCGCGGCGGCATTCTCGGGAGTGTCGTACAGCATCGCGACCGGCACCATCGCCGGCAGTCCGCGCGTCACTCCGCTGGTGAAGAACAGATCGAATCCCACCTGCGCTTGCTTGGTCGACCCCAAGTCTGACGGCTGGTGCCAGGGATCAACCGACGAGCAATATGTCGTCGTCTGCTCCTGCTCGGGTGTGTGCCGCAGAATGTCGTGAAACAGGCCGTCCTCCGTGGTTGTGCCGAGGTAGAGTTCGCGAATGGCGTAGCCGACGCAGTTGCGCGGGTCATTCTTTTGTGAATCGGAAGCGCCCGTGTCACAAGTGTTCGACGACTCCGTCATCCATATCCGCACGAATCGTACGCTGACGGGACTGCCGCCCAATCGAATTGTCTCGGTCTTGCCCTTTCCATCCGTGACTGTGCCTTGCGAAAACGTCTGCCATGCGCCGCGTGTCGGCGCATGAATGGGGTCATCGCCCGTCCAGAACTGAACGACGTAGCGCCGGGCGTAAGGCTCTCCCCACGCGATGCGGATGCTGTTGACCGTTTGCACCTGCGCCAAGTCGATGACCACCCACTGCGGATGCAGCGCATCGCTCTCGCCGGTGAAGCGCTGCGTCAAATACGGATTACTCTTCCAGAATGTATTCACATCGCCGTCGGTCAACCGCGAGAAGCCCACGTTGTCGGTGCCGTCGTTGCGCGTGGTGCCGCGGCGCGGCAGGCTGTAGCCGTAGGAATAGCGAAGCATTTCCGTTGGAGTTGCAGAGCCGGTGAAGTATCCCTTGCCGCTGGCGTCGCTCCCATCGCTCCATGTCCCTTGCGGATTCCAGTGCCAGGCCTCGATGGCGAGTTCAGTATTCTGACGGTAGGTAACCGGCTGCCAGCCCGAGGCCAGCGTTTTCCCCAGAGTCGGTTGCAACAAATCCTTGTCAATTGCTTCCACCGCAATGCGGTCCACGCCAGCCCCTAACGTTTCATTGGGTATGAAATGATTCGAGGGATGCGAGAGGTCAACCGAGATGGTCTGACTTGCAGCGGAGACAGCAAGAGCAAAATACCCAGCTAAATTGAGCAGAACGCGGGCTGGCTTCTTCAAGGTAAGGCCACCTCCAACTCGTCAATTAAAACGATTGAATAGAGGAGTATACGAGAGAAAAGCCGAGATGGCGAATTCCTCCCCACTGCCTATCGTCGCATCCAATGGGGCAGCACTCCGTGGACAAAGTCGATGAAGCCTCGCGTGAATTCCTGGCCCGAGCTGTGCCCAAAGGGAGCCGGCGTCAGCGTAAGTGTCAGCATCAGCAGAGCAAAAACCGCCAGCCATACGCGCCCGCCCGAAATCTTCGGCCAGTCCGCCACCTGTGGATGCCGCAAGCTGCTTACCTGCAGAAGAATCGCCCAGATGAACCATCCCGCCCAGAGGTAGTAGGCCATCGGGAGAAGAATCAGAATCGTCAGTCGCGATATCAGTTTGTGCATTCGCGGTGTGATGGAAAAGACAACGTGGCCACCGTCAAGTTGGCCGCCGGGCAGCAGGTTCAGCGAGGTTGCGAACATCCCTACCCAGGCCGCAATCGCCGTCGGATGCAGCAGCAGATGACCCAAGGGCAAGGCGGCAGGACCGTGCAGCAGGCGCGTGGATACCAACAGGTGATGAACCAACCGAAAAATCAGCGGATAACTTAGTTCAAACTCCGCCTGATCGAGGCCGGGATGCAACGGCGTCGACCACCCCAGCGACATCACGAGCACCGCCAGAGCCACCACGAACCCCGCGATGGGGCCGGCGACTCCGATGTCGAACAACGCGGTACGCGAACGAATCCGGGAACGGATCAGAATGACCGCCCCCATCGTCCCTATCAGGGTTGGCATCGGAATGAAAAAAGGAAGGGTCGCATAAATCCCGTAGCGGCGGCAGTATAGGTAATGGCCCATTTCATGGGCCAGAAAAAACAGCATCAATGCCGCCATGAAGGGCAAGCCTCCCAGCAGCCGTGCCGGATGCGTGCGAAGCCATACAGCCGGGAAGAAGGGAACCGGCTCACCGGCGACTGGTTCGTCGCTGATCGAAAGGGCCGGCCGGTTGTGCTGAAAGTTGTATTGCATGCGCGCGCCCATCACCAGCGTGGTGAAGCAAGTCAGCAGCAACAGCAGCGCATGTAACCAGTAGCGCTGCCGCGGTGCGCGTGGCTCCGGCACGGGCAGTGGCCGGTAGTATTCAAGTGTGGAGGAAGATATTGGAGGCGTCGGTTCCGACATGCAGTTCTCGGCCCCGCGATTCCAGAGAGGCCTTTCCCTTTAGATGCTACTACGAGAAGGAGTACCCAGTGCCGAGTACGCAGTACCGAGAAAAGCAAGGCGCAGGCCAAAGCGATAACCGGGAAGAAAATCAGAGATCAGATAAATGCTGGAGAATGTACGGGCGGCAGCTCGAACGAGATGTTTCTCGGTACTAGGTACTCGGTACTGACTTCAATCAATCGACTGCAATTCCTTTCCAGGCTTGAAGCGCACCGCTTTGCCGGGAGGGATCGACACTTCGGCGCCGGTGCGCGGGTTGCGC
The DNA here is from genome assembly GCA_963842095.1 of uncultured Acidobacteriaceae bacterium. GTDB lineage: Bacteria > Acidobacteriota > Terriglobia > Terriglobales > Acidobacteriaceae > Sulfotelmatobacter. The sequence goes on along the minus strand of CAWJEY010000012.1, from coordinate 383,916 downwards.
CCGATGCCGGTCTTGCGGGGGCGCACATTGAACACGCCAAATCCGCGCAGCTCAATGCGATTGCCGTGGGCCAGCGCCTTCTTCATGCTCTCAAAGACGGTTTCCACCGCCAACTCGGCCTTGGTCTTGGTAATACCGGTTCTGGCGACCACTTCGTTGATAATGTCGAGCTTGATCACGAACGGCTCCCGGGGACGGTCTCAGGATGATCCTTCAAGTGATTGATGCTATGGGAGATAAGAGAGATTGTCAACGGGAGCATCTGGAGCGTAACCATTGAGAGATTGAGTCATTGAGCGATTGAGTGATTGAGAAACCGAGGTGCTCCTCAATTCGTCTTTAAATCACTCAATGACTCAATCACTCAATGACTCAATGACTCAATTCCTACCGCTCGTTCTCGCCTTCTTTGAACATGTATTTAATGGCGGGCTTGTAGATCATAAGGTTCGGTCTACCGTCTTCGCGGATGACCTTGATGCAGGTCTTGTCGTACCACTCGATGATGCCATGTACTTCCTCGCCGTCGCGCAGCACGATGACCATCGGCGTCCGCGACTGCATCTGTTTCTGATAATAGAAATTCTCGGCGTTGGTCTGCTCCGGAGGCGCAGCCTTGCGTCCGCCCCCCGCGCCCATGCCACGGTCGCCCCGGTCGGCCCGTTCAAAGGTCCGCTGGGGACGGTCGTGCCGCTCGGGGCGGTCCCGGCGTTCCGTGACCTGCATATGGTTGGGGTTGTGGTTGCCGTGGTTGTGATCCGGGCGCGGCAGCGCCGGGCGGATCAGCTTCCGGTTGGCAAAATTCTCCTCATCCCCTTGCGGCTGGGTGGGAATTGAATCAATCGCTTCCTTCATAGTGGCGGCTACCTCACACGCGTTCGCGCTGACCGTAAGTATTAGAGGGCCCTGAAAAAGTATTTACGAAGGCGTGAAATTTCACTTACCGTACCACAGGAACCTTCCCATGACAATGCCGCTGAAGTGCCATTGGTTGCAGTGTGCCAAATCTTGCATACCCCCTAGAATATCGATTTGTTTGACCGAGGGCCCTGATTCGCCCTTGGGCAATTTTCTTGCCCCGGCAATCCGAAATGGTTGCAGGTCACAAGTGGCTTGCTTACAGGTCACAACCCAATGTGACGCAGGTCGCTAATCTCTCCTTGTAGACATGCTATATAGCTAGGGGTCCGTATCAAGTCCAGGCTTGCAGGCGGGGTGTACAATCCTTTTCAATTTTCGAACTCAAGAAAATCGAGGCTGTGTCTCCTCAGTCCTGCGTGACTCCGGTCAACGATGCGCTTTCAAGCGTCTTGCCGACGAGGTGAATTGTGAAACAACCGATTCTGCTCTCATTCGTTCTGATTCTTCTGGTTATCCCGGGATTCGCTCAACAGCCAATCACTATTGGATTCACCGTCTCCAAGACCGGCGCCCTGAACGTCGATTCGCTGGAGCAATACCGCGGATTTGAACTGTGGCGCGACCAGGTCAACGCCTCCGGGGGCATCAAGGCCGGCGGCAAGAGCTACAAAGTACAGTTCGCCAGCTACGACGATGAGTCCAATTCCAAGCGCGTGCAGCAGCTCTACAGCCGCATGATCCTGGAGGACAAAGCGGACTTCCTGTTCAGTCCCTACTCCTCACCGCTGACCGCCACTGCCTCCGTCGTGACCGAGCAGTATGGCAAGATCATGCTCACCACCGGCGCGGCCGAACCCAAAACCTACACTCTGGGCAACCAGTACCTGTTCCAGATGTTCGCTCCCGCTCCCGAATATCTCAAGGTCGCCCTCGACGCTCTGAAGACCAAGGACCCCAAAGCCACGGTCGCCTTCGTATACGAGGACTCCTCGTTTTCGGTCGCAGTGGTGACTCCCGCCAAGGCCTACGCGCAGCAGCTGGGATTCAACGTAGTGTTTACCGAAGCCTATGCACCCAACACCACCGACTTTAGCGCCATCATCGACAAGGTGATTGCGTCCAAGGCAACCGTGCTTCTTGGCGGCGGCCACTATGCCGACGGTTCGACCCTGGCGCGGCAGCTCTCCGGCCACAAAGTTCCTCTGAAAATGCTGACCTTGCTGGTGGCGCCGGACAGCTCGCAGTGGGTCGAACTGGGCGACGCGGCGCTGGGCGTCATGGTGCCGTCGCAGTGGGAACCGCAGTCGGTGTTCAAGGCGCAGTACGGGCCCAGCGGCGCCGATTTCGCCAAGGCGTATAACGCAAAAAACAATACGCCGCCCAGTTATGAGTCCGCTGGTGGCTACGCCTGCGGGCTGATCCTGCAGCACGCCATCGAACAGGCGGGCGGCATTGATTCAGACAAGGTGGCGCAGGCGCTGAACGCCACCGATATCACCACCTTCTACGGGCGGACCAAATTCTCGACTGCCGCAAGCGAACACGGCTTGCAGTCGGGCCATTCCATGGTCCTGGCGCAATGGCAGAAGGACAAAGCCGGCAAACTTGTAAAAGAAGTTGTGTGGCCGCTGGCAGGCAAGAGCGCCAACCTGATGTACCCGCTCCACTGAGGGCGAGCTTATGCCCGGCATCCTGGCTTCCATGATCGATGGTGTGCTCGTCGGAGCGGTGTACGGACTTGCGGCGATGGGCCTCAGTCTGATCTGGGGAGTGATGGATGTCATCAACCTGACGCACGGCGCCATGATCGCGCTGGGCATGTTCTGCATGTATCTCCTGTTCGCCGCTACGGGCATCAACGCGTATGTGCTGTTGCTGCCCACCTTCGGGGCCGGATTGCTCCTCGGACTCGTCGTCTACTGGATGGCGGTGCACTGGGTAGTGGGCCGCTCCATGTTGATGAGCCTGCTCTCCACCTTCGCCGTGAACATGATGGTCATCGGCATCGGCACCGCGATTTGGAGCACCAGTCCGTACAACGTCAACTTCGTTCTGCCCGGCATCACCATCGGAGCCTACACTTTCACCGGCAACCACATCGCCGCCGCCATTTCCGCGGTTGTCATCGCCCTGGCGTTGCAATTCTTCCTCTATCGCACGCGCACCGGTAAAGCCATCCGCGCCGTTGCCGATAACCGCGAAGCCGCCGAGTTGATGGGCATCTCCTCAACGGCGGTGCTGAGTATCGCCTTCGCCATCGGCATCGCTCTGGCCTGCACTTCGGGGGCGCTGGTCTCCACCTTGTTTCCCTTTACCATTCTCTCTGGCGCGACCTACCAGTTGAAAAGTTTCGTAGTAACCATTCTGGCCGGACTGGGCAAGCCGTTCGGAGCCTTGGTCGCCGGAGTGCTTCTGGGGTTGCTGGAGGGAGTAATCACGCCGTTCATCGCCGTCAGTTGGATTCCGCTGATCGAGTTCGGCCTCTTTGTAGTGGTGCTGGTCGCGTTCCCGCAAGGCATCTTCGGCAAGAGAGCGGCGGCATGATCCTGCGCCGGCCCACCTTCTGGATCATTCTGCTCGTCGCCGCCGGTTTCGTCTACGGGCCGCTCCACGGCAACAACGTTTCCTTGCGTGAAGATCTTATCCTCGTCGCCATCGCCATCATCCTGGCCAGCAATTTGAACCTGATGATCGGCTACACCGGCTACGTGAACTTCGGCCACATCGTCTTTTATGGCCTAGGCGGCTACGTGGGACTTTACCTGACGACCGTGCGCGGATGGAACCTCGTGCTGGCGGCGCTGGTGGCCGGTGTGGTGGTTAGCCTGTGCGCGTTCCTGTTCGGTTTGGCCATTCTGCGCTTGCGTGGGGCTTACTTTGCCCTGGCCACCATTGGCATTCTGCAAGCCGTCCAGTCGTTTGTTTCCAACTTCGATCCCTGGGGCAGGTCGACGGGCATGTACCTCTCGTTCAAGTCCTACCAGTCGCTCGGGGGCGCCAGGCACGCTCTCTGGATCACCTACTTTCTGATCATTGCGGTCATGGCCCTTTCCATGATCGTGAGCCTGGCCGTTAAGAATTCCAAGTTTGGCCTGGGCCTGTTCGCCATTCGCGAGGACGAGGATGCCGCCGTGGTGCTGGGAGTCAACGCCACTACGTATAAGGCGATCATCTACAGCGTGTCCGCATTTCTGCCCGCCGTCGCCGGCGCGCTGATGTTTTTCAAGAATGGAATGATCGATCCCTCGATCGCCTTCGAGTTCATGCTGTCTCTGGAAGGCATCGTGATGCTGATGCTTGGTGGCCGGGGCTCAGTCATCGGCGCGGCCTTGGGCGGAGCCCTCTATGAGAGACTCCGCTCCTACCTGCTGACTTCTTCCGTCCTTTCCAACTTTCATCTGGTCATCGCCGGCGGACTGCTGCTCATCGTGGTGTTATTCGCGCCCGGCGGCTTGATTGGCTGGCTGTATCGCCTGGTGCCGCGCGCCCACAAGGTGATCGAATGAGCGGCCTTCTGGAAGTGCGTGGAGTCAGCAAACGCTTTGGCGGGCTGGTAGCCGTTTCCGGCGTGAGTTTCAACATCGCTGAGGGTGAGATCGTGGGCCTGATCGGTTCCAACGGCGCCGGAAAAACAACATTGTTCAATGTGGTGAATGGAGTTTACAAAGCCGACGAGGGGAGCATTACTTTTGCGGGGAAAGACATCACCCGCTCTTCGCCCGACCAGATCGTTCACTTCGGTTTGGCGCGCACGCACCAGATCGTTAAGCCGCTGAACGACCTTACCGTACTGGACAACGTGACAGTGGGTGCATGCTTCGGCCGGGAATATCTCGACATGGCCGCCGCGCGCAAGGTCGCTTCCGAGGTGCTGCAGCAGGTTGGCTTGGCGGATCGCGCCGGCATGGTGGCGCGGTCGCTGACCATCGCCGGCAAGAAACGCCTTGAGGTAGCCCGGGCCCTGGCAGCGAAACCCAGGCTCCTGTTGCTGGACGAGGTGCTGGCCGGGCTGAATCCCACCGAAGTTGCCATGATGATCGAACTGGTTCGCAAAATTCGTGCCAGCGGAATCTCGGTGCTCATGATCGAGCACTTGATGCAGGCCATCATGAGCCTTTCGGATCGCATCGTCGTGCTGAATCTGGGCCGTAAGCTCGCGGAAGGCCAGCCGGATGAAGTGGTGCACAATTCGGAAGTCGTCGAGGCCTACTTGGGCTTTCCCGAAGCGGTTCACGAATGGAGTAGGGTTGACAAATTGACAAGGAGGAAATGATGGACCTTGTCCTTCAGCTGGAGAACGTCGAGTCTGGATACGGCGAGGTACAGGTCCTGTGGGGCATTTCGCTCGAGGTTGAGCGAGAGAATTTTACCACGATCATCGGCACGAATGGCGCTGGCAAAACCACGGCCCTGCGCACGATTATGGGCAGCCTGCGCGCCTGGAAAGGCCGCGTGCTGTTACATGGAGAGGACGTCACACGGCTCTCGCCTCATGCCAAAGCCAACCGCGGCTTGGTGCTGGTGCCCGAGGGCCGGCAACTTTTCCCCGACATGTCGGTGGAAGAGAACCTGGAAATGGGCGGGTACTCGAAGCGGGCCCGCAAGCGGCAGAAACAAAACCTGGAACGCGTCTATGAACTGTTCCCACGCCTGAAAGAACGCCGCAAGCAAAAGTCCTCCACCCTCTCCGGCGGAGAGCAGCAGATGCTGGCCATGGGCCGCGGCTTGATGCAGGAGCCGGACGTGCTGATGATCGACGAACTCTCACTCGGTCTGTCCCCGCTGCTGGCGCAACAACTCTTCCTGACTTTAGGCACCCTGCGGAGGCAGGGTCTCACCATCGTCCTGGTGGAACAGAATGTGCACCTCGCCCTGGCGATCAGCGACTACACCTATGTGCTTGCCGAAGGTCGAATCAGCATCCGCGGCAATTCGGACGAAGTCGCCAGAATGGATGAAGTGCGGCGCGCCTACCTTGGACTCTAACTCGTGTTCGACAAGTCCGCGCCTCTGCGCTCCCGCCCACTCGCAGTAACCGCCGCCACTAAAGTCGCAACGATCAGAAGCGTCCAGGCCAGCACGGGTGCGAATAGTCCCCCGTAGCGCTGCTTGGCAACCTTGGTCTGGATCTGTATGTTCCACGAAGAAAGAAAGTTCCCCAGTTGATAGGCGAAACCCGGAAATGTTCCCCGCACCTTGGGCGGCGAAAGTTCATTCAGGTGCGCCGGAATCACGCCCCACGCGCCCTGCACCAGAAACTGCATCACAAAGCCCCCCAGGGCCAGCAGCGGCACGGTGTGCGAGTACGCCCACAGGGGGATCACCGGAATCGTCAGCAGCGCCGCGATTACAATCGCGCGTCTGCGCCCGATTTTCTCCGACCAAGTCCCGAAAGCAATCCCGCCCAGCAGCGCGCCAATGTTCGCGATGACGGCAATCAACCCCACGATCTGCGGCGTAAAGTGATGGTCACTCTGCAGGAACTTCGGATACAGATCCTGGCTCCCGTGGCTAAAAGAATTAAACGCAAACATCAGCACAACCAGCAGCACAAAAGTGCCGAAGTAGGTCACGACGTCCTTGCCCAGTCGACTCTCTGCCTTCTTCGAGACTTGGCCGTGCAGCCAGGCTGGGGATTCGTCCACTTTCGTGCGAATGTAGATCACAAGAAAGGCCGGCAGCGCGCCGATTACAAACATCCCGCGCCAGCCCACGAAGCGGAATATCGTCGCATAAACCAAGGATGCCATCAGGTAACCGACCGCATAGCCTTCCTGCAACAATCCGGAGAAGAATCCGCGTCCCTCCGCGGGCAGCGTTTCAAAAGCCAGGGCAGCGCCCACGCCCCACTCTCCGCCCATCGCCACTCCGAACAATGCGCGCATGATGAGCAGTGATTTCAAGGACGGAGCGAATGCCGATCCCAACTCGAACACGGAGTACGCGATGATGTCCACCATCAGCGTGACCCGGCGCCCGAGCCGGCCGCCATCATTCCGAATAGAAGCGCGCCCACCGGACGCATCGCCAGCGTCCAGGCAATGGCCTTTACCACGGCCGAAGTCTCGGCGTGGAAATCCTTCTCAATTGCCGAGATACAGAAGGTCAGAATGAAGAAGTCAAAAGCGTCCAGCGACCAGCCCAGAAAACAGGCGATAAATGTATTCCGCTGCACCGGCGTAAGCCTGCGAAAATGGCCGATGAATTCCATCGAGGTTCCTCCGCGCAATTCGGTACGCGCTGAAACGTCCTGCGGATGCTAGCATAGGTTTTTCAATCGGCAATCTAAAAACTACAATTGGCAGATTCCACCCAATGCCCGAACTCGACTCTCCCCAACGCCAGGCGCCCGACTCGCTCATGCTCACCGGCTTCTGGTATCGCGCTCTGCCCGCTGACCACGTCCACCGCCACCAACTCCACCAAGCCATGCTGCTTGAGATTCCGCTTGTTATAGGACGCGACCGCGCCGGCCGTCCCTTTGCCCTGCGCGATGCCTGTCCTCACCGCGGCATGCCGCTCCACTGCGGCAAGTTCGACGGGGAGAACATCGAGTGCTCCTATCATGGCTGGCAGTTCGACGCGCACAACGGCCAGTGCGAACTCATCCCCTCGCTCACCCCCGACCAGAATTTGAAAGTCGAGCGCATCTACGCTGGCAGCTATCCCTGCGAAGAGCAGGACGGCTTTGTCTGGGTTTACATCCCGGAACACAGCCCGCCGGGCGCGGGTTTCACTGAACCAGAAGAAGCTCCCGAACCGGCTCCGCTGATCGAGAAGTTCGGGGCACCGGGAAAAGACAAATACAAGCTCGCCTATCTCACCGCCGACATGCCCGTCAGCATCGACCACGGCATCATCGGCCTCATGGACCCAGCCCACGGGCCGTTCGTCCATCAGGCCTGGTGGTGGCGCAACCGCCACAGCATTCACGAGAAGAAGAAGAACTTCGAGCCCATCCCCAACGGCTTTCGCATGAGCGCGCACACGCCCAGCTCAAACTCCGCGCCCTACAAGCTTCTCCGCCTCTACGCCGCCGCCGAGTCCATCACCACCACCATCGATTTCGTTTTGCCCAATGTGCGTACCGAAATCATTCGGGCGGGAAAGTACTGGTTCTCTTCGCTCACTACCGTGACGCCCATCACGCGCAATCAATGCCGCATCGATGTGGTCGCGGCCTGGAACATTTTCCGTTGGATGCCCTTCGGTCCCGAGCTGCTGAAGTTCGTGTTCGCTAAGTTCGTCGAGCAGGACCGCCGCACCATGGAACTCCAGGCCGAAGGCCTGAAGCACAATCCGCATCTCATGCTCATTGACGACGCCGACCGTCCCGCAAAATGGTATTTCCAGCTGAAAGCCGCGCATCTCGAAGCGAAGCGCACCGGCAGCGAGATGAAGCACCCCATGGCGGGACCGGTTACTCTGAAGTGGAGAAGCTGAGAGCACTGGCTAAGCTTGCACGCCGACCGTCAGGGTGCATTGCGGACAAACACTTGCCGTCAAGGGGATGAAGGACTTGCAGAAGGGACACTCCTTCGTGTTCTGGTCCGGGAATTTCCACTTTACGAGAACGATGAGCACGGCCGACAGGTATACGGCCAGAGTACAGTAGTCGATAAGCCCAGGGAAAACCGGAGCACCGGAAAGCAGCGAACTCCGAATCGAGAAGACCCCTATAAACAGAGTGACGACCTGCCCAACATTTTCTTCCGCCTTAGCGAACCAGATTAGGTAAGCCAGCCAGAATAGCAGCAGCACAGCGACAAAACCCGCGATCACTCGGAGCAGAGCGGGACGCTGCAATGTGATCTCATAGAAGTCGTCGTTCCGAGACTGTGCTCGCAGGGATTTAATCTGCGGGACAAAACTCAAGCCTCCAAAATCCACATCAAGGCTGTCGACAGGATCAGTAAAATACTTCGGGCCGTCAGATTTCACAAGAAAAGGATTGACCGAGAGAACATACCGGTCGAATGGGTAATAAAACGGACCGCGATACGTCTGTGACACGCCCTTCCACCAAAACGTTCCCTTCCCCACGAGAGTATCGCTGAGAGGTACGGACGCGAAGTCAATAGCGCCATCGGTGTTTCCCACTATTTCGAACTCCGATCCTTTGAAGTGCTCGAAACGCAACACCGTCTTCCTGAATTCCTGCGCCGCGTCCTCGGCTTGCTTCGAAGCCTGGCCTTGCTTCACCGTAATGATCACCGGCCCTGAAAATACGTTGCCCGCCGGTTGAAGCTCTTTGAAGGTGAGGGATACCAAGGTGTAAAAAGGGTTCAAGCCTGCGTCGTGGGCCGGATGGCACGAGATCTGCGCCGGTGGCTGACGGCGAACGAGAACTATCGCGATTATGACGGCGAACGACAGCACAGCCACGATCGAAAGCTCACGAGTCCGCTTGCGAGTCCACGGCATAATATCGAAAGTTTTACTCCTGCACTAAAAAGTCCATCGCTTCCTCCCGCGTCTTAAAAGTGGGAAGTTCGCGTTGCGAGAAGCTCTTGAAGTGCTCGTAGAACACGTGCGGCAAACTCTCCGTCCCCACCAACGCCGAGCGCTTCACGTAAGGCTTGTCGAGCACCAGAACTTCCTTCACTCGCGTGGCCACGTTCTTGTCGATCTGCGCACCTGTGAAGTCCGCCAGAGTCAGCACCGACCCGGGCGCATGCCGCGCGATGTCGGCGCGGATCAAGTCGAGCAGCAGCAACATCTCCTTCGCCGCACAGTTCGTGAAGTCAATCAGGTAGATGGCGTGGCCTTTGTGCTTGATGAATCGCAGTCGCTCTTCTGCGGGATTTGTGCTTGAGGTCATGACAGCAGCGACTCCACCACCGCGTAAGCGCCGTCCAGCGCCGCATCCAGCGCGGCAGCGTCTTTTCCTCCGGCCTCGGCCAGATCGGGACGGCCTCCGCCCTTGCCCCCAACTTTCTGCGCCACCGGCCCAATCACCCTACCCGCCTGCACGCGGCTCGTCAAATCTTTGGTGACGCCCACGATCAGCGACACATTTCCATTCGACGCCGAGCCTAACACCACCACGCCCGAGCCGATCTTCTCGCGCAGTTGATCGACCAGCGTGCGCAGTTGCGCTCGCTCCAGATTGTCCACGCGATGCGCCAGCACTTTCACGCCCTTCACATCTCTAATCTGATCGCCAATATTCGCCGTGCTCGACGAAGCTGACTTCATCCGCGCCGAGTCCAGTTCCCGGGTAAGCCGCTTGATCTCCGAATCTTTCTTCTCGAGTTCAGCCTTCAAAGCCTCAGCAGGCGAAGTCGTTCCGGTGTGTGTCGATCCCTCCTCCGCAGAGGGTGCCCCATCTTTGCGCGGTTTTTGCGCAAAGGTGGGAACCACGAACGTCGACACCACCCCTTCCAACTCGTGATCCCGACGGAAATGTGCCAGCGATCCCAACCCCGTAATCGCCTCCACCCTCCGCACGCCCGACGACACGCTGCCTTCCTTCAAAATCTTGATCAGTCCAATCTCACCGGTAGCGCCGGTATGCGTGCCACCGCAAAGTTCGGTCGAAAAATCGCCAATCCGCACCACGCGCACCTTGTCTCCATACTTCTCGCCGAACAAAGCCATTGCATGATAAGTACTGATCGCCTCGTCGATGGGAACGTCTGTAATAGTCTCGACGATCTGGTTGCGCAGCACTTCCTTGTTGATGATGTCCTCAATATCCTGCAACTCTTCGTCCTCGACTGCTGTAAAGTGCGAAAAATCAAAGCGCAAATGATTCGGCGCCACCAGCGACCCAGCCTGCTTCACATGCTTCCCCAAAACTTCGCGCAGCCCGGCATGAAGCAAATGCGTAGCCGTGTGATTGCGCATGGTCGCCTGACGAACGTCGGCATTCACCACGGCATCCACTCTGTCGCCCACGCGCAACGCCTGTTTCGCAACAACCTGATGCGCCCGCACCCCCTGAATCGGCGAATAACATCCCGTCACGTCGGCGAGGACATAAGGAGAGCTCTGAAATCCGAAATATGGAACCCGAGTCTCAGGCTCCGCTGCCGGGAGATGACGCCCCGTTTGCACAAGCCATCCGCGATCCCCAACTTGACCACCAGATTCGGCATAGAACGGAGTGTGGTCGAGAATGATCTCGCCCTCCTCGCCGGGTTTGAGTTCGGGCAGTGCTTCACCACGGAATATGGCGACGATCTGGCAGTCCTCCGCCCGCGTTTGCGCGTAACCTACGAATGCGGAGTTCCTTCCAAACGAGGCTCCGCTCGGAAGGACCACGCTGGGCTCCGCCTGCGGATTGTTCGCCAACATTAACGCCAAGTAGAAGGGGTTGGCAGTCTGCTTGGCCGCTCCTTTCCACGAAGCCCGAGCGCGCGCACGCTGCTGATACAGCGCGCTCGCGAAATCCTCTTCGTGGACCCATGCTCCCTGATCTCGCGCCGCATCCTTAATGAAGTCGAGAGGCAGCCCGAACGTGTCATAGAGCTTGAAAGCGTCCTCGCCGGGGATAACCGGTGCGTGGCGCCTTTCCTTGATTTCGTTCAGCGCATCGCGAGCAATCTCGGAAGTTGTGATTTGTCCGAGGGCAGAGAGTATCCCCTGATCCGTCGCCGCCTGCAGCACCTGTCCGGACGCAGCAAGCCTTTGGGAGTCGCTCACACTGTCCCATCGGGCATGTCCCGCAGCGTCAAATGCGGCGACTTGGTACAGGTAGCGAAGAAATGTTTCCGGATTGGGTGGGCTCGCATCGGCGAGAAGTTCCTCCAACTTCTTCAAGCCGACATCAAGAGTATGCGCAAACTGCTTTTCCTCCTGATACACCACCTTCTCGACGCGCTCCGAGCCTTCGAGGAGTTCACGGTATGGCGCCTTCTGAATCGGAAGAGCCATCATCTTTACGACTTCAGGCACCATCATGTGAAAGAAGGGTTTGGTCTGCCCGAGCAATCGTCCGTGTGTAATAGCACGGCGAATAATCTTTCGCAGTACATAACCGCGGCCTTCGTTTGCGGGCAACACTCCATCAGAAATCAAGAACGTTGCTGCGCGCGAGTGGTCCGCGATTACTCGAAGAGAAGCAGCCGATTTCGCCTTAGCTTCTTTCTCCCGTTCTTTTGTTAGCGATGTGCCGGTCAATTCCGCCGCCCGCTTGATCAGCGGCGTAAACAAATCCGTGTCGTAATTCGAAATCACGCCCTGCAACACCGCCGCAGTTCGCTCCAACCCCATGCCCGTATCAATCGACGGCTTGGGCAGAGGATTCAGCTTCCCGCTCACATCGCGGTCGAACTGCATGAACACCAGATTCCAAATCTCGACATACCGTCCACAGTCGCAGGGGAAAGCGCAGTCCGCATGCCCCTGATCGGACGCCGCCGGTCCCATGTCGTAATAAATCTCGCTGCAAGGCCCGCAGGGACCGGTGTCGCCCATCTGCCAGAAGTTATCTTTCAACCCCATCTCAAAGATTCGATCTTTGGGCACGCCCTGCCCCACCCACAGGTCGTATGCCTCGATGTCGCGCTCCACGCCAGCCTCGCCTTTGAAGATCGTTACGTAGAGTTTTTCTTTATCGATCCCGAACCACTCTTTCGAAGTAATCAGCTCCCAAGCGTAAGCGATGGCGTCTTTCTTGAAGTAATCGCCAAACGAAAAATTCCCCAGCATCTCAAAAAACGTGTGATGCCGGTTGGTGAACCCCACATTTTCCAAATCATTATGTTTGCCGCCAGCCCGCACGCATTTCTGCGAAGTCGTGGCGCGGGCGTAGTCGCGCTTCTCGAGGCCCAGAAAAACGTCTTTGAACTGGTTCATGCCCGCGTTGGTGAACAGCAACGTGGGATCGTTCGCCGGCACCAAGGACGACGAATGCACCTCCTTGTGCGGACGCTCCTTCTGCTGCACAAAGAAGTCGAGAAACTTGCGGCGAATTTCAGAGCCAGTCATCATTCGGGTGAGCGCGACAGCCAATTCTAAATGAAAACCGCCCCCGGCACGGCTCAGGGCAGGCTGAGTAAAGCACAGGACGCGCAGGGAAACCGCCTCAAGACTATTGCGCGCAAAAAAAGGCCGCGCAGAATCCTCACGCGGCCCTTGGTCACAGGAACTCTTACGCGTTACTGCGGCTTTGTCGTGTCAGCAGGCTTGTCGTCACCGCCGGCCTTCTTCATCTCATTTCCCGTGTCCTTGGCGCCCGTCTTAACCGCGCTGCCAGTCTTCTTGGCAGCCTTCTCTGTGCCCTTGGCGGTGTCTTTCGCAACCACTTTGGTTTCGTGGCCGGTTTTCTCGGCAGCTTTCTCGGTGCCTTTCGCCGTATCTTTGGCGACTACTTTGGTTTCGTGGCCAGTCTTGTCAGCAGCCTTCTCCGTATCCTTGCCCACAGTTGTGGCTACCTTCTTGCTGGCGTGCCCGGTCGCCTTCGCGCCTTTCTCGGCGGCGACTCCAGTTTTGTCGGCGGCCTTTTCGGTGCCCTTGGCTGCGTCTTTGGCCACAACTTTAGTTTCGTGGCCAGTCTTTTCGGCGCCCTTCTTCACGTCGGTGGCCGCGTCTTGTGCCAGGACGATCGGTACGGCGGCGAACAACATTGCTGCGAGAATCGTTTGCAGACGGAACTTCATAATGCCTCCTGAGAAACGGGTGTTGGGATCGGTCTTGCAGTATGCAACATCGAAACCGCTCTTGCCAAGTGGATTCCATCCTTAGATGCAAAAACGCTCGCAGGAGAAGCCTCAAATGCGCCCCCAGGGCAGAACTCATGCGGTTTCGCTCTCCAACTCGGTCAGGGTCTCTTCATCCACTTCCCACTTCTTTAAGATGGTGAAGATGGTCTTGGGCCCAAACCCGCCGCGAGCCAGTTGCCGGAAGATGCGGGCCGCTTCCTTCTGGCCTTTCGGCTTCACCAACCGCTTTTTGCGCAGATACTCGCGGGCTTGTTTCTCTTCGCTGACGCCCTCGAAGGCCGCGTCCACAGCCTTGTCAATCACGTCGCTGTGCATGCCCTTCGCCTTCAGATCGGTGACCACGCGCATCCGGCCAAACTTCTGGTTGTCGCGCCGCAGGGACGAAAAATACGCGGCATACTGCGAATCGTTCAAGTAGCCGCGGGCCCTTCAACCGCCGGATGATCAGTTCGACCAGAGTTTTTCCGTACTCGGATTCAGCGTCTTCCACTCGCATGCGCAGCAAGCGCTTCAACTCAGCGACGGTGCGCATGCGCCGCGCCAGCGCCCCCACGGCATATTCGTACAACTCATCCTCGGAATAGAACCTCTTCTTGGGACGCGGGAACGCCATGGACTAACGATAAACCTTTTTGATTGCTGATGGGAAAAGAGAAGGGAGAATAGCGTCCGGATTCTGGCATCCGGCATCCGGAAAAGGGGCGGAATTCAATATTCTGGAAACCGGAAACAGAAAACTAGAAACTAGAGACTGATTCCTACCGTCCGCCGAATCCCGCCGACTGCATCGACTGCCGAGAAATGTCGGAGGTCGAAGCGATGCCCTGCATGCGCAGCTTGAAGTCGTCGGCGTTGGAGGCATTCTCCAGCGCGGTTTCGTAGTTCACCAGCCCGGCCTGGAACAGATCCCATAGCGACTGGTCGAAGGTCTGCATGCCGTATTGCGACGTTCCGGCCGCAATGGCGTCACGAATCGAGCGCGTCTTCTCCGGCACCAGCACGCATTCCCGGATGAACGCCGTGTTGATCATCACCTCAACCGCGGGGACGCGTCCGTCGGAATCGCAGCGCCGGACTAATCTTTGGCTCACAATCGCCCGCAGCACGGCCGCCAATTGCAGCCGAATCTGCTTCTGCTCGGGCGGCGGGAAGATGGAAATGATGCGGTTCACCGTTTCCACTGCATCCAGCGTGTGCAGCGTCGAGAACACCATGTGTCCGGTTTCCGCCGCGTGCAGCGCCGTCGAAATCGTTTCCAAGTCGCGCATTTCGCCCACCAGAATCACGTCCGGATCCTGACGCAGAGATGCGCGCAACGCCGCGCTGAACGATGGCGTATCCACGCCGATTTCGCGCTGGTTCACGTACCCCTTCTTGTCGCGATGCAGAAATTCGATCGGATCTTCAATGGTGATAATGTGTTCGGCGCGGCTGGAGTTCACTCGATCCACCATGGCGGCCAGCGTCGTCGACTTACCCGAACCGGTCACGCCCGTTACCAGCACCAGCCCGCGCGGCATTTCGCAAATCTGCTCCACCACCTTGGGCAGGAACAACTCATCCAGAGCGCGAATCTTGGTGGGGATGACGCGCAGCACCAGCCCCACGTTGCCGCGCTGCTGAAAGATGTTCACACGGAACCGCCCCAGCCCGGCCACGCCGTAGGCCATATCGATTTCCGTGGTCTCTTTGAATTTTTGCTTCTGCCGCGCCGACATCATGCTGAACGCCATGGTCAGCATGTCTTCCGCACTCACCCGCGGCTGCTCCGTCAATGGCGCCAGTTCGCCGTCAACGCGCAGGTGAGGATAGTTCCCCACCTTCAAATGCAAGTCGGAGGCGCGCCGTTCCGTAGCAATCCGCAGCAGATCGTCAATATTCATCGAAGAGGTTTCCTGGGAGGCGGTTGGCCTCCAAGCTCTGCCTATGATTACCCGAATCGTCACCTTCCCCAAGATGACCTTGGTAACGGCCCCGCCCCCGCGCGGGTGGACAGCACCTTAAGTTCGGGGATCGCTGGTTAGGGCGCCCCTCAAGGCCCAGAGACGGCGTTCGCTGCGATTGGGTGCGAAAGGCTGTGATTTTGAGTGGCGCAACGCCCACTGGACGACCGCGATAAAGTCAGAACCTGTCCGCTATGGCGACGGTCACGAAAGGCCCAGGCCGCAGGCTTCTAGTGGATGTTCAAGTCACCGTAGTGGGAGAAGCTGGAGAGCGCTACTTCGTCGTTGCCGGGTATGTAGAAGCCAAACTTGCCCAGGCTGAGATTCGCGCCGGGCTGAGTCCAGCGATCCAGGACGGTCCAATTGTCACCGTGCTTGATCTGGTGGACGATCTCCGTGGGGCCAACGCGGATGAGGAGCGTGCGGAAGCTTTTCTTGTCACCTTTATCGGGAACTATGATCTCGTTATTTTTCTCGCCGTTGCGAATGACCGTGCGGTAGAAGTTATTGTCGTCCATTTGGAAGAGGATGTAGTTGTTGGGGTCGCTGTAATTAAGCACCCACTGCAAGACGTGACCCTTGGTAGGCATCGCGGAAAAACCAAATGTGCCCGAGGCAGGCACTCCGTATAGAACGAAGTTCCCCCCTTTGCGAGTGAAAGAATCTCCCTCATGCTTCCAGGCGCCTGGGTCATCCCACTTCGACATACCGCTCGGGGCGAGAAACAAATCCAAAGTCCTGGATTGACCGGCAATAACGTCGAGCGTGGACGAGCGCGTGAACCTTTCAGCGGTTCGCGCAGTAAGAGTGTAGGTGCCGGGGGCGAGATTGAACGGGACCCCACTGCTTACCATTTTCAGAAGCGAACCTTTCGCAATTGCAACGTTGGCGTCGGCGGGCGCGAAGGTAATCTTCAACTCGCCGGGAGCGGCTTCCAACGCGGCATCCGCAGCAGCCAGAGATATGGTTCCGCCCGCATCGAAGTGTTTCTTGAACTGCCGGGGCTTGAACCCCTCTTTGCGCAGTTCGACGGTATGGTCTCCGGGATTGACGGTGGAGACGGAGAGCGTGCCATCAGGCTGAATGGCGCCTACCAGAGTTTGATCGACGAGAACCGAGGTTCCTAGAGCGCCGCCC
This sequence comes from uncultured Acidobacteriaceae bacterium, assembly GCA_963842095.1. Taxonomy (GTDB): domain Bacteria; phylum Acidobacteriota; class Terriglobia; order Terriglobales; family Acidobacteriaceae; genus Sulfotelmatobacter. The sequence continues at coordinate 367,307 of CAWJEY010000012.1, read as the reverse complement.
TGGATGGTCAGCGAAGCCATGCGAGGCTGCGGTTGAGGCTGCGGTTGCAGGTTGAAGATAAGCCTGGCCTGTTCGCCATTGCGAATGCGGATCTTTTGCTGGGGAGGATCCTGAAAGCCGCTCTTGGAGAGTTGTACAACGTAGTCCTTGAGTTCGAGATCCGGCAGGCGCAACTGCCCGGCTTGAGTGAGTTGCCGCTGAAGTTCTCCGTTGAGAAAAACTCTTGCGCCGTCTTGACCGGCAACCACAAGGAGCGTGCCCCGGTTGTGACCGGATTCGACGGACGGCTGATCATCGGATGTAACTCTGACCGTGGCTTTTCCGGCGGCGGAAGAAGTCCGCAAAGCAGGCAGAGATGGCTCGGGGAGTGTTTGTGTCGGTGCCGCTTGTGCGGCAGTTGCTTGTGCAGGGTTTGCCAGTGCGGGGGCGGGGACTTCCGGGGTAGAGACTGTGGGAGCAGCTGGTTGGGTCTTCGCTACGGGCATGGCGTAATGTCTTCGCGTGAAGAAAAAGGTCGCTGCGACCAGGGTTATCGCGGCCGCGGAGATGAGGATCAGCGTTGTGGAGTTCGAACTTGCGGGCTGTATAGGCCGGGATCGTGGAGATGTGATTTTGACTGGCGGTTCGGAAGGCTCGGCGGCGGGAGGGGTGACGGCTTGTGGCGGTGGGAGTTCCGACTCTGGCGGAGTGGTCGGGACTAAGCGCACCGGCGCAATGCTGGGCGGACCCTTGCGCGAGCGAACTTTGCTCGGCGGAACTTTGCTTGGCGAACCTTCGCTCGGCGGAACAGTGGCGGTCGGAACCTTCTGGGGTGGGACCGGGCTTGGCGGAACAGGGCTTGGTGTAGCCTCGCTTGGCAGGATCTGGCTTGGCGGAATCTGGCGGGTAGAGTCGCGTGAAGCCTCCGGAGCGCTGGGGCGGGGGACGTGAAGAATTACGGTCGCGCTTTTGCCGCGTGGCGAGGCGCCGGAACTCTCCTGGGAGACTAATCCCAAGCGAAGGAGCAGGGCATTGGCGATGGACAAGACTTCGCCATCCGTCCAATACTTGGCGGCCACCGTTTGTATGCGCACGGCTACAGCTTGTTTTGCAGCAACGTCGGTGGCCCCATCGATTTCGCGCTGCAGGCGCCGCAGGTCTTCCAGGTCGCCGCGGCGGGCCTCGCGCCGCCGAGCATCCTGGTCGCGCTGGATTTCATCCTGGATCAGGAGCAACTTGGGATCGTGCGGATGAACCGCCAATCCCTCTGCAACCCAAGCCAGGACTGCGAATAGATCACCCGAGGCCTGCAGCTTGCGTGCTCGCGAAACCCAGTCCTCCACAGAGCTTGTTTCTTTCCTGGCAACGATCCGGCTGAGGATGGTTTTGGCCGTGGGATGTGCAGGGTTCAACTTGAGCGCCTGATTGGTCAGCGTCTCGGCCTCCAGCCAATCGGTCTCTACAACGGAATGCGCCTGCTCGACCAAGGCATTGGCCAGGATGGCGCGGGCGAGAGAATTGTTTTTATCCAGCTCGTAGGCTTTGCGCAACAACTGAATACCTTCGGCGGATTTCTGCTGCGCGAACAGTTCCTGGCTTTCAGTGATAAGACGGTGGGCTTCGGCATAGCGCTTGACGCCATCCTGGGCGCGCTTTTCCAATTCGGACAGCTCCGCATCGTTGGGGAATTCGGCGGCTGTGCTTCGCAACAAATCCAGGGCGCGAGAGTAGTCGCCCGAACGCAGACAGACGTTGATCTGCTCCACGAACCCCGTTTTGGATTCGCTACGGGTTTGCTGGTCGCGTGTTTTCTCCAAGCGCTCTAACCTCGAAACTCAAATCTGGATATTGACTGTTGATGTTGCGCAGAATCTGCGACGAAGGCCCACAACACCACGATTCAAAGCTATTCCATCAGGGCGTTGGCCAAAAGAAACGGCCAAGAGAAACGGGCGGACTGCCTTCTTCGTGCCTGGCCATCAACCGCCTGCAGTATCTCTCGCCTGCGGATCATCGCAAACCCTGCCCCCTGATTGCCCACATTGGCAATTATCTGTCAGCATCGGCATGAGCAGAAATGACTGACGTAATCAAGCCTTTACACTCAAAAGCCCAGTCGCTGAGGTCACTGAGTGCTATGGCGATTTGCGCCAGCTATCGTCCGGTGGAGCACCAAAACGCTTTACTCATAATCCACCGACTGCATTTGTGGCTGTCTGAAACAGACTGCTTCCCCATTGCCGTTGGATCCGGTTCTGGCTGAGATCCTGTTCACCTGGCAGCGGGCTTCCCAGTTCGGAGGGGAGTCCGATTGGCTGTTTGCCAGCCCACAAAAGGCCGGCGAACTTCCTCTACGGTTCACCGCGGTCCTGGAGAAACACATAAAGCCGGCCGCGACAGCCGCAGGGCTCGGCAATGTGGGATGGCACACGTTCCGGCACACTTACAGTGCAATGCTCCGGCAGCTTGGCGTCGATCTGAAGGTGCAGCAGGAATTGTTGAGGCACGCCGACGTGAGAACCACGTTGAACGTTTACAAGCAAGCCCTCAGTGAACAGACACGGGCAGCCCACTCCAGCGTCGTGCGGATCGTGCTCGTCTAGAAAGAAAAACTGCGAAACGAGTCGACTGGACACTTTATGGACATGGATGATGCGGTAACGTCCGTAAAGTCAGTTGGTGAATGGTGGGCGCTATAGGATTCGAACCTATGACTTCCACCGTGTGAAGATGGCACTCTACCGCTGAGTTAAGCGCCCAACTGGAGTCGTGCTTAAGTTTGCCATTGCCCCTTGAAAATGTCCAACCCAAGTCCCGACAGTGGGGCCCGGTTCGAGCATCTGATACGCGTTTCTCGTCGATAGCAACCGCTGAAACTAGAGGCACCACCATGGCGATCAGGGTAAGAACAGTGGCATCGGAACGCTCGATTCGACGAGACTTGAGAGATAATAGATTTTGCCTTATCCGATGCAGGTCTTTTCAGGCTAGACGTGACCGACAATGAAGAAGCTAATCGCGTTTGCTGTATCGCTAGGTGTAACCAGCGCCCTAGCGTGCGCCTCGGGATCTCCCTCGTGCGTTGAGTTGACCGAGCGAGATAGCGGCAAGGCTGTAGTGGTAGCCTCCGGCGCTGAAATATGCCTTCGGCTCCAGGCTGTCCCGGGAAACGGCTATATGTGGTATCTACGGGAGGGGAGCGCAGCGCTGACGCAAGTCGGGGACACCCGATTTGATCCAAATGGGTCAAGCTCGGGCGAACCCGGTGGCACCGAAACCCAAGTGTTCAAGTTCGTCGCGCGGAAGAAGGGCCGCATTGTTGCGCGGCTAGTCTATGCCAAGGGAAAGGACGCGCGAAATGAGGTTACTTATACAATAGACGTGCATTGAAGATCCCGCCATTTACTCGGGAGCATTAACTTTTGAAGTACGGGACAGAGACAACTTCAGAACTTTCCTCACCTTAGTTCCGGGAACATAGTCCTTCGGCCACGCTTCTGCCCAAGCCGCCCCCATTCCGATGCTATTTGTCCCAAACTTAATGTTTATGAACCCATTATTGCCCCAATCTGTTCCCCACGAATTCTTAACGATCCATGCACTCTTCGAATTATCCCAACCGATCAAGGCGATTCCGTGGTTGACTGGCCCTGTGTCGTTCTCGGAGAAGACGGACTCATCGTGAGTACTGTTGCCGAATCCGATGAAATTTGCAGTTGCTCGAAATCCGACGGCGAGGGGGCCATGACTGCAGAGGGCAGCCTTTAGCTCCGTGTCGCTTGGCACCATGTTCTGTTGGCCCGAGCCTTTAACGTAATCGGACTTTAAAGCCCTGAATTCCACGGACAGAGGAGCACGACACTCTGAATCCGCGTGTTCGTAGCTGTAAGTCTTGTCGCTCTCAATACCTGGCTTCATCAAGAAGTCAAACGCCCACCAACCCCCGCTACAAGTTCCCGCGGTGCTGCAACTGATGAGTTCTTGTTCCGAGGCGACTATGTTTTCCTGCCTTAGCGCGCGGTACGAACTCTCAAGAACGGCATTTGTTGCGAAGGCCCAGCAGGCCCCACACGTCTGCTGGTCTTTCACGGGAGACACGAATCCCTGTGTCCGGAGATCTACCTTTTCAGCTGCGGCATCGCAAAAGGCGGGATGAGAAATCGTGCTCTGAACCCGGGAATCAGCGGTGGTGGACTTCACCGTTGAGACTATTTGAGCTTCGAGTAGATGTGTGCGGGCAGCTAACGCTGGCAGGTTCGGGGGGACGACCAATCCCGTTATCCGGGACAACTCTTCCGGATTCTTGACTGCCCTTGGGGGTTTCCTTTCGGTTGTTGGGGGCTTCTGCGTACAGGAAATCAACAGAAGGAGCCAGCTAACAGTCGCGATTCTAGCAAAGTATCGTGTCATGCAAAAACCTCCAGCAAGAAATGGATCAACGTTTTTGGACTCCTGTTTGTTGTCCGGAGGGATTTGTGCGGCGCCCTTTCTTATGATCTGCGAGCCACCACCCGCTAATTGCCACTATTGTTCGACGAGTTCGATGACTTGCTGTCGTTAGCGCTGCTACCTCCGCCCTTGGTGTACTTCGTTATTGAGCTTATAGGCAGCTCTAGTCCGTACATCATTTTTATCGCGTGATCCCATTTGAGGTTAGTGATAGAAGGTACGTATACCTGCTGCTTCATAAACACCGGGCCGGCGAAAACGGCCAGCGGAATATTCAGCTTAATTCTTTTGGTCAGGAACCCCAAATTCTCGGCTATCCCAACATACGGCCTGTGCAACGACTGCCCGGTAATAGGCAGGCCGAGATTGAAGTGAGGGAAAGCAGTCAGATTCGCCGGGGCCTCGGCGTAATGTTGGAACGGGTAAACATCGAGAAACGCGTACGCGTCGGTGTGCCGTGTCGGGCTCGGTTTGAATGTCGTAACACCGTTCGTCGTGGTAGTTGTGAATTTGTTTTCAAGAACGCCAGGCACTGAGACTCCAAGGCTTATGTCCCAATATTCCGGGTCGTAATGAGTGACCGTCTTTGCGAACGAACATGGAGAGGGTTCACAGGAAAGGGGGGTTGTACTCTTGTCGGCCGCTTTGAGGGTTGCAGTAATCGCCAAATCGTAAGGTATCGGAGACGAAGCCATCACCGTTGTGCTGGCGCCCCATACTTGCGCGGTGGGCTTTACGGTCGCCTCAAGGGATTTCGTAGTCGGGGAGACCTTCAGGATCGTTGAGATTAAGGTCGCGGCGTCGCTCGCGTTTTGCTTCGGGCGTGGGGTTGTCGTAATTGAGTAGGCGAACGCCGAACTATCCACATCCGGGGCCTCGGGGAAGTAATTCAGATCGACGAAGTATATGCTCGGCGCGTTATACAAATAGGGGGTGCCGGAAAGATCATGGTCCTGCTGGAATTTTCCATTGTCTTCCCTACAGAATGCCCACGCTCCTTTCTCCGGTTGGAATCCCTTGGGCGACGATTTCTTCCATTTCACTGCGTGGATAACAATGACGCTCCTGTTTGGGATGGAATCGGCTGGGCTGGATTTCGGGATCGCGCTCAGCAAGTCTTTGCCATTGCTTTGGGTTCCTATGAATGCATCGAAGAGACCCTCAACCTTGGCATTCAGTTCATTGTCGTTTATATCCAGTAATTTCTGCCCGGGGACCTTCGAGGCAATAACATCGTTGGGGCTGTACGCGGTTTGGTTCGTGCTGCCAGCCTTGTTGCTGCTGTCTTTCGTCGATGGTTTCTTACCGTCGGCAGGATTAGTTGGTTTGCCTGTCTGAGCATACGACAGACTGTGGCAGTTAAGCACAAACAGCCCCAGAAGGAAAATCCAGCGAGCGCGGCTCACGGGCATTATTGTTTGGCTCCTTGGGGATTAGGGACAGGAGTATGGGCCTTATACCACACAACGTCAAAAGAGGGCAGGACTTGGGCGCTGTGTTCGGATTTCGTAACGAGACGGGGGCGCCGCATAATTCGGAATGCGCAGCCGAAGGAGTCCCAACCACCGCTGGCACCGCCATACCAGCCCCATAGGTGAGTCGGCAGCCTTTGGACTTGGTGGCGGTTGCCCCCTCCCTAGACGCAGGGCTGGCCGATGCCGAGCAGTTCCCCTCCTCTGCCTCCCGTGTTAGCCTATCGACTGCAGGGGGCAGAGGCGGGTTCGGGTCGCCACTACCCACATGCCAAAAGTCACCTTCATGCCGGACCCAGCCAGGCCACTTCGACCCGCCGTATCCCCCTCATCTGCTGGGACTTCCGAGGGTCCGTCGGAACAGGAAAATGAGCAACTTTCCGCCCGCGACCGGGTTCGATCTAGTGTGAGCACTGCGGCCATGGACCGGGGCGTTCTGATGGCTTCGCTCGGGCCACGTCCGGCGGGAACTTTGCAGCCCGCGATGGCGGGCGCCGAAAGCTACACCGACGCTGAAGTGATGCTGCGGGTGAAGGCGGGGGACCAGTCCGCTTTCGACTTTCTGGTGCAGAAGTATCGCCGGCCGCTGGTGAGTTTCATGTACCGGATGGCGCGCAACACGGCTGCGGCCGAGGACCTGGCGCAGGAGGTTTTTCTGCGCGTGTACCGCTCGCGCCACAGTTACGAAGCCAGCGCCAAGTTCACTACCTGGCTGTATCGCATTGCGACCAACCTGGCGGTCAACCATGCGCGCGACACTCGTAAGGAGCGGCCGGAAGTAACCGTCAGCCTGGACGAGCCGGACGAGGAAACGGGCACGACGATGGATGTGGCCGACGGCACGATGACCGCCGAAGAAGCTTTGGTGCGGCGGGAGCGGCTGCTGGCGATCCGGAGCAAAGTGGAAGCTCTTCCGGAACGGCAACGGCTGGCCGTGATCATGCACAAGTACCAGCAAATGGATTACAAGCAGATTTCCGAGGTGCTGAAGTTGAGCGAGTCGGCGACGAAGTCGTTGTTGTTCCGGGCCTACGAAACATTGCGGGAACAGTTAAAAGAATTTGTTTAGGAAGCTGCATTGTGGTTTGAGTGAGGCAATAGTGGCGAAGAGAGACTCAAGGGGAGCACGGTTATGAAGTGCGAAGAGATTCACGAAGTGATGCCGGACCTGGCGTCCGGGCTCATGGGAATGACGCCGGAGATTGGCGGACATCTGGCGGACTGCGGCGCGTGCGCCGCGAAGCTGGAAGAGTTCCGGCAGACGATGGCGTTGCTCGACGAATGGCAGGCTCCGGAGCCGTCGCCGTATTTCGATGTGCGTCTGCAGGCGCGTTTGCGGGAAGAGATGGCCAAGCCGCAGGCCGGTTGGCTGGCGTGGTTCCGGCGTCCGGTGCTGGCCGCGGCGCTCACGGTGCTGATGGCGGTGGGCGTGGGCCTGTTCTTCTCGAAGAGCGGCGGCATCCACAACTCGGGCGATGACACGTTAGCGGCGGTCGAGTCTCAGGAGCCGGGCACGGCGGTGAGTGATCTGCAGGCTCTGGAGGCGAATCACGATCTGTATTCCAACTTCGACTTGCTGGATGACATGGAAGTACAGCACGATGTCGTGGAGAATCCCTAGAACTGAAGAGCTGAGAACTGAAGAACTGAAGCGGCGGGGAAGTGGCAAGAACGAGTGGGACGAACCTAAGGGCGGAGAATGCGGCGGGCAAATTTGATGACGGGATGGATGGCGACGGCCGTGCTGTCGGCGGCGACCGTTGCGCTGTCTCTGTCTCCATGTCTGGCGCAACGCAACGATTTCCGGCCCGTGCAGGGGCGGCAGGCGGCGCCGAATCAGAATCATCAGCAAGCGCCGCATCAGGGACAGGGACATGCCGGCGACTGGCTGCGCCGGTACAAGGGCCTGCCCCCGGGAGAACAAGATCGCGCCCTGCAAAACGATCCCGGATTCCGTCGCATGTCTCCGGAGCAGCAGCAGCGTTTGCGGAAACAGTTGCACTATTTCGCGAGCCTTCCTCCGCGGGAGCAGCAGCGCATTGTGGACAACATGGACCGGTGGGCGCACCTGACGCCGGAACAGAAGCAACAGGCGCGGGAAGTGTTTGGCCGGATGCAGCAGCTTCCTCCCGAGCGGCGGCGCATGGTAAGAACCGCGATACGCGACCTGAGCGCCATGCCCCCGGAACAGCGCGAGCAGATCATCGATTCCAACCGGTTCAAGAGAATGTTCTCGCCGGAGGAACGCGACATCATGCGGGGAGCCGTCAGGCTGCCGCTAACGCCATCGGAGAATGGCAGACCCGAAGAACCGCCGGCGCCCGAGCAGTAAAGAGGGCGTTGTTAGTCGTCGGTCGTTAGTCGTTAGCAAACACGAGGGCCCGCAATCATTACGAATAGGCGAACGACCAACGACTAACGACCAACGACTGGTTGGAAATCAGTGGAAATCGTGCGAAACGGTTTCCGCTTTCGTAACGAATAGCGGCTGCACCCGCTCCGCTTTCACCGAAATTACGTTGTCCTGATTTTGAAGAATTCCTTCGATGGCGAGAAACCGCTCTGAGGCCAGCAGCAGGCGGTTGCGGTGAAAAAGATCGGGCGTGATAATCGCGTTGGCCACTCCGGTTTCATCTTCCAGACTGACAAACACAAAACCTTTCGCGGTTCCCGGACGCTGCCGCGTAATCACGCAGCCTCCGATGCGCAAACGCTTGCCGCTGGGAAGGTCGCGGAGTTCGCAGGCCCGGCGAATGCCCATGGCATTGAGCCACTCGCGGCGGTAAGCCATGGGATGCGGTCCAACGGTGAGGCCGGTGCCGTGAAAGTCGGCAACCAGGCGCTCTTCGTGGTTCATAGGCTGGAGCGGAGAAGGCGAATCGGGTTCCGGCAAATTTTCCAGCAGCGGCCCCGAGCCGCGCACCGCGCGTTCCACCTGCCAGAGCGCGTCGCGGCGGTGAAGTGAACTTCCATCACGGAGACACGGAGACACGGAGGTATTGTTGATTATTGATTTTTGATTGCTGATTGAATCCGCGAGAATCCAGGAAGATTCTCGAATCTTATTTTTGTCTTTCTCCGTGTCTCCGTGTCTCCGTGGTGGACTTCCGATTGCATTCAGCCCCCCAATCTCCGCCAGCGTAGTAAGCTCGTCCTTGCGCAGTTCCGGAACGCGGCGGGTCAGATCGTGAATCGAAGTGAACGGAGCAAGCATGCGCTCACGAACCAGCGTCTGAGCGCCTTCTTCGCGCAGTCCACGGACGTAGCGCAATCCCAAACGTAGTGCCGGAGTCCGGCCCACTGTGGTTTTACTGGCAACTGGCAACTGGCCGCTGGCAACTGTTTCTAAACTGCACATCCATTCCGAACGCGTCACATCCACCGGTAGCATTTTCAATCCGTGGCGCTGCGCGTCTTTAGTGATCGTCGCCGGAGAATAGAAACCCATAGGCTGGTTGTTGAGCAGGGCGGCGGTGAATGCGGCGAGGTAATGGCATTTCAGATAAGCGCTGGCATACGCGATCAGCGCGAAGCTGGCGGCGTGCGATTCGGGAAATCCGTAGAGCGCGAACGAAGTAATCGAGAGAATGATTTTCTCCTGCGCGTCCTGTGGAATCCCGTTCTGCGTCATGCCGGCGCGCAGCCTGGCTTCGATTTCTTTCATGCGGGCCTGCGACCGCTTGAAGCCCATGGCGCGGCGCAACTCTTCTGCTTCGCCGCCGGTGAAGTTGGCTGCGATCATGGCGAGACGCAGCAGTTGCTCCTGAAAAAGTGGCACACCGAGCGTGCGTTTGAGCACCGGTTCGAGCGAAGGATGCGGATACGTAACTTCTTCGCGTCCCTGCCGCCGCAAAAGAAAAGGATTCACCATCTGGCCGACGATCGGCCCCGGCCGGATGATTGCGACTTGCACCACGATGTCGTAGAAACGCTTCGGGCGCAGGCGCGGCAGGCAAGACATTTGCGCCCGGCTTTCCACCTGAAACAAGCCGACAGTGTCCGCCTGTTGCAGTGCGGAATACACCGCGGGATCATCCTGCGGAAGATGCGCCAGATCAACCTCTTCGTGATAATGCTCGCGAATCAGTTCGATGGAATCCTTGAGCACGGCCATCATGCCCAGGCCGAGCAAATCGACTTTGATGATGCCCATGTCGGCGCAATCTTCTTTGTCCCACTGCACCACCACGCGCCCGGGCATGGAAGCGGGTTCGAGCGGAACGACCGAATCGAGTTGTCCCTGGCAAATGACCATGCCACCGGAGTGCTGGCCGAGATGCCGCGGCATGTCCTGCACGGCGAGACACAGTTCGTAATATTTGCGCAGGCGCGGATGTTTCAGATCGAGGCCGGCATCGCGGAAGCGGCGATCAAGCGCGTCCTTTTCGTCGCGGAATTCCCAGGTGGCGACGGCGGCGGAAATTTTGGCGAGCGTTTCCGGATCGAACCCCAGCGCCTTGCCCATTTCGCGCGCTGCCATGCGGTTGCGGTAAGTGATGACATTCGCAGTCATGGCCGCGCCGCGCTCACCATAACGCCGGTAAACATACTGGATAACTTTTTCGCGCTCGTCGCCGCTGGGCAGGTCGAGATCGATGTCGGGCCACTCGCCGCGCTCCTCCGATAGAAAACGCTCGAACAGAAGCTCCATGCTTACGGGATCAACGGCAGTAATGCCGAGAGAATAACAAACCGCGCTGTTGGCGGCCGATCCCCGGCCCTGTAGCAGAATATTTTGCTCGCGGCAGAAACGCACCAGATCCCACACAATAAGAAAGTAGCCTTCAAGTTTAAGTTTCCCGATGAGTGCCAACTCGCGCTCAATCTGGCGGCGGGCGCGGGTTTGCATATCGGCTGCGGCGCGGCCATAACGCTGCCGAAAGCCTTCCCATGTGCGCTCCCACAGGAACGAGTTCATGGTCTCGCCTTCAGGCACGGGGTAGCGAGGAAATTCGTAACCGAGATCGTTGAGAGTGAATTCCAGGCGGGAAGATAGTTCGAGCGTGTTGGTAACGGCTTCAGGCAGGTCGGAGAAAAGTTGCTGCATCTCCTGCGGCGACTTCAAATGACGCTCGGAATTCCGCGCCAGCAGCCGTCCGGCGGCCGACAGTGTGCGGTGATGGCGGATGGCGGTAAATGCGTCGCAGAGTTCGCGATCTTTCGCGGCGGCGTAGCAAACGCCATTCGTAGCCAGCAGCGGAAGATTGAACTCTCGGGCAATCGCGATGGCGGCGCGGTTGCGAGTTTCTTCCTCCCGGTGGAAATGGCGTTGCAATTCGACGTACACATTGCCGCGGCCGAACAGCCCAATCAGTTGCTCGACTTGCTTGCGGGTTTCTTCGATGCCGCCATACTGCAAAGCGGCAGCCAGCACCCCGTCGGCGCCGCCAGTCAGGCAAATCAGGCCGTCCGCATGCTCTTCCAGTTCTTCCCTCTGAACCGCACCCTCCCCTTTCTTCGCGCGCAACTTCATTTTGGTGATCAGGCGGCAGAGGTTCTGATAGCCAGCGCGGGAGGAAACGAGGAGAGGAAGGCGAAACCCACCACGGAGACACTGAGACACGGAGGAATTCGATTGTTGATTTTCGATTGTTGATTTCTGATTGGTTTTCCCCGTGTCCCCGTGACTCCGTGGTAACAACGCCGTGACTTCCGCGCCGATATGCGCCTTGATCCCAAGTTTTTTTGCGGCCAGATGAAAGCGCGGCGCACCGTAGACGCCGTCGGTGTCGAGCAATGCCATGGCGGGCATGTTGAGTCGGGCGCAGATTTCTGCCAGGTCCTCAGGCAAGGAAGATCCTTCGAGGAAGCTGAAAGCAGAGCGGGCGTGGAGCTCGATGTACATCAGTGATCAGTGTCCAGTGGTCATAAAAAGCGGAAGGTTTAACTAGTCCACTGATCACTGGCCACCGGCCACTGTTTTTCAGTCATAACTTCCCTCCACGAACCAGCCTCCGCCGAGCAGATCGTGCACTAGCCGGTAGAGAGCGACACCATCTGCATTTTGCAGGGCGATGTCCCACTCATCGCGCGCCCAGGCTTCCCGCTCCCACCAATCGCCGGAACTGCGCCATGGACCGGCCTTCCAGAGCACACTACCCTGCACTTCTTTTTTCTTCGTGCAGACCACGCGCACCAGTTCCGCGTTCTCCAAAGTCACGGTGGCCCGCAACGGGGGACGGAACAGGCGCAGAGCCGCAACGACAGGTTTTTCTTCCGTCGAAGCTTTTTGTCGTTTCGTTTCTGGATCTGCCTCCGGCACAAAGCGCTTCATGCGAAAGCCTTCAGCACGGTATGTATCCAGCAACTCCAGCGACCCCACGCGGGCTTCTCCGACCACGGCGGCTATGCGCGCCAGCGTGAGTTCCAGTTTTTCCGGCTCCGGCGTCGGAGGCAGAAACAGGCCGCCCTGGGCCGATCGCGGCCGCGTCGGTTCCGCGGCGAGATGAATCTTCAGGATGGGCGCGCCCGGCGGATGAGCGTTCAACTCCAATTGCAGCAGCTTGAGAAAAAGTTTGGCATCGAGCATGGGGAGAGGAAGCCGAAGCGCGCGCTGAAATCGTTCTGGCCGGGATTGCTGATTGTTGATTGCTGATTGTTGATTAAAAGACGAGAAGCTTTCCAGTTCCAGTGTGAGCCGCAACTCCTGCGCGTTCAAAGCGCGCGAAGCCAGCCGCGCACAGATCTGCTCCAGCAAACGGTTCAACAGAAAAGCCAGCGGCTCCAGCAGCACGATGGGATACTCCAACTCGACCGCTTCTTCAAACACCGCCGGCGCTTCCACTGGAACCAGCGTGCGAGAAGCCGCGCCCCGCGCCAGTTGCTGCAAGCGCAGGCCTTCCTGTCCCAGGCGCTCGCTTAAAGCAATTCCCGGCAGCGCGGCCAGAGCGCACAAATTATGCACGCCCCAGCGCTCCAGCGTTTCGAGCAGACGGGCTGTTTCTTTTTTATCTTCTCGCTTCTCACCTTCACAGTTGGCAAACAAAACTTCCACCGGCAAAGATTCCAGAGACTCGCTTTCTTTCCCCGGAGGGATCACGGTCACCCCGGAAAAGCCGCGGGCGGCGAGCATGGCAGCATCGGGATTCGGAGCCACGGCAACATTCGCATCCAGTCCAAGGTCTGCGGCGCGACGGAAAACTTCGCAGGCAATCTCCGGCAGCGTGCCGAAAAGAGCTTCCATGCCGGCCAGGTCGAGAATCACTGTGTCGGCAGCGGCATCTTCCACGCACGGAGAGAAGGACTGCGCGCAATCCAGCAAAGCGGCGTGTGCCGCCGATTCCTGCAGCAAAGACCGCGGACGCAGCGTCAATTCCGAACACACCTCCGCCTGGGCTTTGGTCATGCCGGGCGCGATGCCCATGCGCCCTGCGCTCTCAGTCACGGCAAAAACTTTCTCCAGCGGAGGCTTGCCCTCGAAAATAGCCACCGCCCGCGTCCGCAACTCCGGCTCGGCGCGAAACACCGCGGCCACGGGAAAATTCGGCACGAAGATGCAGGCAAACATGAAGCAGTACCCAATAGAGGCCGGTTTCAAAGTTTCAAGGTTTCAAGGTTTCAAAAAACAATTTGCTCAACTTTGAAACCTTGAGACATTGAAACTTTGAAACCTTGTTTTTTCGGCGGAACGCACCGGCTTGCGCTCCAGCCGGGATTGCACCAGCTCCGCCGTGATTGCCACTTCGGTCAGCAATTGCGCATGTGTAGGCGCCGGAAACTGGGAATCCGCCGATTGTTTTGCCCCACATCCTTGCGGCCCCAGCTTGATCAATAAAGAAGAACAGCTTCCAGCGATGGACTGCCGCTCGATTGCGAGCAACACGGTGGGCGTATGCTCCACGACGCGGCGGAAACGGAACCACGTGGTCAGCGGGATGCGGCGCGCCGTTTGCAGCGGCAAATCGCTAAGATCGAGGGCGATCAATCCGAAGCCTCCGCTTTCGAGCAGCAGGTCGGTAGCGCGCAGAAGCTGCTCTAAGCAACTCTGTGGGGAATTTTCCCCACAGCGCACCCACAACAGCCGCTCCAACTCGACCCCTGCCGCGGCGGCAGATTGCGGATCGAGAGCGTCGCCGGCATCCACCACCACGCAGAATTCTCCGCGCCGGGTAGCGGCAGCCAGCGCGGCCAGCAACAAGGTGGTGCGGCCGGAGGAGGCCGGACCGCAAATTTCCGTCAGGCAACCGCGCGGCAGGCCTCCGGTAAGCGCATCCATCGCGGCGATGCCGCTGGATACCATTTCTGGCACAGGCCGTACCGCCAGCCGCGAGGCCGGGGCAACGCTGGCGAGTCTCGCATCTTTGAATGTCCCGGCCACGAAGGCCTCGCGGGAAATGGCAGGGACAGATCGTTGCGGCGGCCGCCCCTCGGCAAAAAGTTCCGCCCTGGAAGGCTGTGGGCAGATTTCGGCTACATCTTTACTATCAAAAACAAAAGGGCGGCCCTGGGCCGCCGAAGTGGAAACCACTGCGGAAGACATAGATTCCTCGGAAAATTTCAGGGAACGCCGGGGTTTGGCGGCCACCGGAGGCGTATTCGCTTTTTATTCGCCTATTGAGATTGTGCGCCCGGCGGCAGAGATTGTCAAGCTCAGAAGGGGAGGGCCAGCCCAAAAGGCTGGCCCATTGGAAAAGAGGATCGCCTCGCTCACCACACTCGGCAAGCGTTCGCCCGCACCATCTTCTGACCAGCCTTGCAGCCAAAAGCCTGGGCAAACTCCGACATGTTCGAAACCACGTTGTCGATGCGGAAGACGGGCAGCGAGTGCGGGTTGGTCGTAACCACCATGCGCGCTATTTCCGGACGCACCGCCGAGCACCACGAGTAAGCGTAAGACAGGAAAAAGCGCTGGCGATACGTCCATCCGTCCGCACCTTTGTCGTCCAGCGACTTGCCTTGCTTCTTCAGATCGGCCTCAAGCGCGTTCAGCGCCAGATGCAGGCCGCCGTTGTCGGCCGTGTCCTCACCCTGAGTCAGCAAGCCGTTCTGCTTGACGCCGGGGCCGGCATCGGGAACGTCCTGTGTGTACTCGTCGGAGATGCACTTGCCACGCTCGTCGTATTGCTTGGCGTCTTCGGCAGTCCACCAGTCGCGCAGGTTGCCGCGAGCATCGAACTTGCGCCCCTGATCGTCGAAACCGTGCGTGAGTTCGTGACCGATCACCATGCCGATGGCCCCGTAGTTCACGGAGTCATCCATGTCTTTCTCGAAGTACGGCGGCTGCAGAATGCCGGCGGGAAAGTTGATGGTGTTCAGCTGCGGATCGTAGTAGGCATTGATGGTCGGCGGTGTCATCGTCCACTCGCCGCGGGTCCACAGGTTTGCCGATCTTCGCGACCCAGCGCTCGAACTCGAACCCCGAGGCCTGTCCCACGTTGGCGAGATAACTTTCGCGGGTAATCTTCACGCTGGAATAATCGCGCCAATGCGAAGGATAACCGATCTTATCCTCGATTCCCTTCAGCTTGACGATCGCTTGTTCCTTGGTGGCGGGCGTCATCCAACTCACGCTTTCAACGTCATCATGCATAGCCTGCTCGATAGCATGAACCATTTCAATAGTGCGCGCCCGGCTCTCCGGCGGAAATGCGCGGTCCACGTAGGCTTGTCCGAGGGCTTCGCCCAGGTCGCGATCGGCGTTGCGCACGCAGCGTCGCCAACGCGGCTGGTTCTCTTCCTGGCCGGCCAGCGTGTGGGAAAAGAAGTCGAAGTTTTCGTCGACCATCGCTTTGGTCAGGTAAGGCGCGGCCCGGTGAATCACCTGCCACCGCATGTAGGTCTTCCAATGCTCCAGCGGATGTTCCGCGAGTAATTTCTCCTCGGCGCGAAAGAAATCCGGCGCACTGACAATGTAATGCTCGCTGACCGGGGCCTTCACGGCCTTCAGATAGACATCCCAGTCGATCGAGGGTGTGAGCGCGCGAATCTGCGCCAGGCTCATCTTATTGTTGATGTTCTTGGGATCGCGGCGCTTGACGTTATCCATCTGCGCCTGGGCCATGGCGGTTTCCAGTTCAATTACGATGCCCGCGTCCGCGCTGGCTTGCGCTTCCGCTTCGCCCGCCAGCACGAACATCTTCTGCACGTGCGCGCGGAATTTCTTCAGCGTCTCCACCGACTTGTCGTCAGTCTTGATGTAGTAGTCGCGATTCGGCAGGCTCAGGCCGCCCTGATCGATTTGCGCCACCACTTTGGATGCATCATCGTAGTCCTGCCCACCGGCGAAGCCGAAAAACGGTGCGTTCGTCTGATTGTCGTTCCCCACCCACGCGCCGGGAAACAGGTGATGGAGATGCGCGATCTCGAACGTGATCTCTTTCTTCGACTTGAGCGCGGCAATGCGATCCAGTTCCGGCTGCAGTGGCTTCACTCCGGCAGCTTCAATGCCGCTTTCGTCCATGCAGGCGGCCCAGTAGTCGCCAATCTTCTGCTGCACCGGGCTACGCTTGCCCTCTACAATGCTGCTCGCTACCAGAGTGTCGCGCAGCACGTTTTCGTTCCACAGTTCCAGGCCGCTTCCCGTGCTCCAGAACACCTGGTCGGCGGGAATCGGATTGGCCTTGAGCCACTTGTTGCAGGAGTACTTGTAAAAGTCATCGCAAGGACTCAGTGCGGGGTCAACCAGGTTGGGATCAAAGTGTTCCAGCTGAGGAGCCTTGGTTTCCGCCGCAGGTCCGGCAGTTGCACTGGCACTCGAACTAAGCGTCGCATTTTGCCCAAGCACTGCCAGGGGCAAAGTCAGAAACAAAGAACACAGAATGATTCTGGGAATAAACATTTAGCCTCTTTTCCGGGAGTACATGAAAGTGAAGCATGGCTGCTTTGAAGGTCCACACAAGGATACGCACATAGGAGGACGCAGGTTCCGCACAGCGCAGGGTCAGAACGGCACACTCCGGCCTTTCCCGTAGAACAACATACTACAGACGGGCCGGAAACTGGAGGGTTAGCGAACGAGAAGCCAGGACTGGTAGCTGGCAACTGGCGGCTGGCAACTGCTACTTCGGCGATTCGAAGCGATAGCCAATGCCGCGCAGCGTCTTCAGATACTTCGGATGCCGAGGATCAACCTCAATCTTCTCGCGCAGCCGCCGCACGTACACATCGATCGAACGCGGCGTTACAAAGGGTGTCTCTTTCCACACCGCATCCAGCAACTGGTCACGCGTGAGCACGCGCCCGCAATGTGTCGTCAGGTACTCCAGCAAGCGGAATTCCCGCACCGTGGTCAGCACAACCCTGCCCTGCACCTGCACCGTCATCGAAGAAGCGTCGATTTCCAGATCGCCCAGCCGCAGCACTTCCGGCGTCACCGGCGCTTGGCGCAAGCCGCGCAGCACGCTGCGCACCCGGGCCACCAGTTCGCGCGGACTGAAGGGCTTGGTGATGTAATCGTCTCCGCCCAGTTCCAGGCCCTTCACGCGGTCAGCCTCAGCCGTCTTTGCCGTTAGAAAAATGATGGGTGTAGAGGAGAGCGTCGGGGTCTGCCGGATCTGCCGGCACAGGTCAAAACCGTCCGCCCCCGGAAGCATCACGTCCAGAAGAAAGAGTGACGGCATCTCCCGCAACGCTTCCGAGACCACTGACCCGCCGCTGACAAAGCTTTGCACGTCGAAGCCCGCCGCCTGCAAATTATGAGAGATCAGCCGCGCAATGTCTTCCTCGTCTTCCACTACGAAGACCAGGCAGCGAGACACCGCCGCGAGACTCGCATCGCCGAGCGCTTCGTAAGATCCCATGGGGGAGTGCATAGTCACGTATGGCAGCGTGACATAGAGCGAAGCCCTATGTCGGAGCCGGCGTTCTGCATTGAATGTATGTAGGAAATGTTGCGAGAATGTTTCCCGCTTGTTAACGAATGATGAATTTCGGAAGGCAGTGGTCAGTGGCCAGGCCGGCTCTCCGACGGGGTTTGGTTTCTCTCTGGCCACTGATCACTGACCACTGGCCACTGCTCCTACGTTGCTGCCCGCTTCTTCGGTGCGTGCCGCAGGCTGCGGCCTTCGATCAGGCTGTAGAGATCTTCGGCAAGATTCGTGGTATGGTCGCCGGCACGCTCCAAAGCCTGTGCCATGAGAAGCACATCGAAGCTTGAAGGATTGTTCTGCGCCGCGTGTTCGGTGAGGTGCTTCTGGAACAGGGCATGGCAGACGCGGTCGATGTCTTTATCCATCTGCAGCACCTTGCGGGCGCACTCCAGATCTAGATCGACAAATCCGCGGTACACCAGATCGAGCATCTCGCGCAGGATCGCCGACATCTCCACCAGTTGCCGCACATCGGAAGCCGCCATCTTTGTCGTCCGCGACTGCACCCGCATGGCCACGCTCATCATTAGATCGCCAATACGCTCCAGGTCGGTGGTGCACTTCAGGCTGGTCAGTAGCTGGCGCGCTCGCGCCTCGTTCACCCGCGTGATGGCCGCCGGCAGGCGCTCATCGATGTAGCGCTCGATAATGTCGAGTTCCTTCTCGCAGTCTTTGATGGCCAGAAACGCCATGCGCGAAGAGTGCGTGAGCAGGTCGCGCATGTTGAAAGCGGCATCGCGGGCAATGAGGAAAGCCTTGAGCGCTGTGCGCGCCAGATCGTCGAGCGATCCGCTTCCCTTCTTCGCGGATTTCCTACCCTCTTCCTGATTCTGAGCGGGCATCGCCTCGACGTTGTCAATGGCAACGGGCTCTGCAATTGGGGTCCGCGATGGGGCAGTTTTCCGGGGCATGCTTCGCCAGTCTACCCCTCGATTGTGAACGGACTGTTAACACAATTGCAAGGCGTCGCGGTTGGGAACCCGTCGCGGTTGGGAACCCAATGATAAACTCCACGGGAGACGGCTCGAACCACGCTCAACAATCATGACTTACAACGTTTTGGAATACGGCCGCCATCTCAAAGCGTAATTCGGAGATTTTGCTATGTCGACCCAACTCCTTCTCACGACTCCCCGCCTGCTCGCAGCAGTGGCCCTTCTTGGGATCACGCTCTCGCTGACCGGATGTGGCGGCGGCTCGTCGGGTGGAATGAAGATCGCTCCACCGCCCGCCTCCAACAATCCTTTCTACCCGCAGTGGGGCTCAACTCCGCAACACAGCGGCACGATCAGCATTGCCGCGCAATCGCTGAACAACAAGCTCGCCGACATTGTCTACGACCCGTTCGTCGCCGCGGAGCAGGCTGAATCGAATGGAGAGCTGTTGGGACACTACCAGGCCACGTTGACCGACGGCAACGACTTCTATATGGAGAGCAAGAGCGGCACTTATCCCTTATGCTCGGTCACTCCACCCCCATGCGGTCCGAATGCCTGGAACCAACTTGTCTGGAACGTGACCCGCTACACCTGGGAAAACGGCCAGCCCGTACTGATCTGGACTTTCGCATCCGACTGGAAGCCGGAACCGAACGGCAACGGCCTGGGCGGATGGGAACCCGTCTTTCATCCCGTGCTGGCCAATGGCTACATCTACGTCCCCGGCGCAGGCGGCACTATCTGGAAGGTCGACAAGAACACCGGCGTGTCAGTTTCGCAAATCAATCCCTTTGCTCCAGGCACCGTCACGGCGGCCAATACTTATGTTTCCGGACCCCTGACTACCGACGCCACACCCACCACCACCGGCAGCATCTACTACAACGTCATGTGGCTAGGCGATCCCAACGTCGCCGATCCCTGGTACGGGCAGGACGTGCAAGGTGCGTGGCTCGTGAAGGTCAGCTCCGCCGACGCCGCGACCACTGCCAGCTTTGCCTCGCTAGTGCCTACCGCTCCGGCCGGCACCAGTTCGAATTGTCCTGCCAACTTCTTCTATGCCAACCCTCAGCCCGCCTTTCCGTGGCCGCCGAGCCCGACTGCAGTTGCGCCCACGACCCTCTGCGGATCGCAAAGGCCCGGCGTCAACGTTTCCCCAGCAATCGGCGCCGACGGCACCATCTACACCGTTAGCCGCGCCCACTTCGATGCCCAGGTCTCTTACCTTGTTGCCGTCAATCCCGACCTCACGCCGAAATGGCAAGCCTCGCTGCAGATGCGGCTCAACGACGGCTGCGGCGTCCTGCTCCCCATTGCCACCAACACCACCACGCCCAACAGTTGCAGCTTCGGAACCACCGTAGGGGTCGATCCCACAACCAACCTCCCCGGTTCCGGCGTGGTGTACGATCAAGCATCCTCCACGCCCACGGTGCTCCCGGACGGAAGCATTCTCTTCGGCACCCTCGATAACTACAACTACAGCCGCGGACATCTCTTCAAATTCAACTCCAGCGGAGTTTTTCAAAACGCCTACCCCTTCGGATGGGACTCCACCCCGGCGGCGTACAGCCACGACGGAACGTACTCCATCGTCATCAAGGACAATCACTACGCCACTCAGGCCTACTGCTATCAGCAAGGCAATCCCGTGTGTACGCCGTCGCCGGATGGCCCCTACTTCATCACCCAGCTCGACAACAATCTCAACATCGAATGGCAGTTCCAGAGCACCACGATTGACGCCAACCATCCCGGCGGCTACGAATGGTGCGTCAACGCGCCCGTTATTGATTCCAACAACGTCGTGTATGTGAACAGCGAAGACGGCAACGTCTATTCGCTGTCGCAGGGAAACAGTGGCGTCTTCACTGCGCCGCTCCAGAAGATCTTCCTGAAAGAGGCGATCGGCGCGGCCTACACTCCCCTTTCCGTAGGCCCGGATGGCAAACTCTACGTGCAGAACGACGGGCATCTGTTCGTAGTCGGGAACTGAGCATGGGTGACTGAGGAAGAGAACCGTGGAACTGCTGAACCATCTGCGCCGCCAGTTCGCCTACGATGCCTGGGCGAACCGCGAAGTCCTCGCCGGACTAAGGGCGAGCACGCGCCCGGTTGCACGGCCGCTGCAGCTTCTGGCGCACATCCTTTCCGCCGAACGTCTGTGGCTGGAGCGCATCCGCAAGCAACCGCAAAGCCTGCCCGTGTGGCCCGACTTCACTTTCGATCAATGCGAAGCTCAAATCGCCGGGCTCGCGCAACTGTGGCGCGACTTTCTCGGCCAGCTTTCTCTCGCAGGGCTCGCGGAAAAAGTCGCTTACAAGAACAGCAAATGTGAACCCTGGACCAGCACCGTGGAAGACGTTCTGACTCACGTGTTGCTGCACTCGGCGTATCATCGCGGACAGATCGCCAGCCAGGTGCGCGCCGGCGGTGAACAGCCCGCCTACACGGACTACATCCACGCCGTGCGCCAGGGATTGATTGAATAAGACCCGATTGAATTAAGACCTGATCGAATAAGGCCCTGATCGAATAAGCGAGTCTATCGACGCGGATCGAATGCGCTGGATCGAGTAAGAAAGGAACGTCATGGGAGACCGGTCGTTCTACACCTTCTTTACTGCCCTGCAGATCGTCGCCGTCGTCTTCGTTCTCTGGTTTGTGGTTTTCCGCCCCGGCCTATGGGATTTGCAGCGCTACATCGGCACGGTCTTCGTGTTCATCGGCTTGCTGGGGATAGTCGCTGCACGCTACCAACTCGGCAAGTCGTTTTCCCTCTCACCGCAAGCCGGCCAGTTAGTCACTCGCGGCGTTTATTCGAAGATACGAAATCCGATCTACGTTTTCGGTACGATCGAAATTGCCGGACTCGTGCTGGTCCTGCGCCATCCCGTCCTCTGGCTGCTTATTCCGGTCATCGTTATCGTGCAAACGCTGCGCGCCCGCCGCGAAGCCCAGGTCCTCGAAGCCGCCTTCGGCGATGCCTACCGCGAGTACCGCCGCAAGACCTGGTTTTGACGAGCTCGGTTTTGACAAGCTGGTTCTCAAGTTCCGGCTCTGTCCTCAATTATGGCAATGTGGGGTAATATCTCTGCGATGAAGAAATCCCCGTTTCTCATAGCCCTGACGCTGTGTGCCGCGATCGTGCTCGCCGCGGACGACCAAAAGAAGATCCCTCCCATGCCGGCCGCGGTTTCCGGTAACGCCGTTGCCGGGCTCAGAGACGGTCTCCAGATATTCTCCCTGATGGGCGTCGGGCCTCGTAAGACCTGGGACGACGTCACCAACCAGGTCTACATCATGGACCTGGTGCACGCGAAGTGGACCCAAGGCCACGTCGTCCCCGGAGTCGCAGGCCGGGTGAACGCTGCAGCCGCTGGCGCCAAGGGCTTCGTAATCCTGATGGGCGGCTTTGTGGCCGATGGTCAAGGAGGCGAACTCACCGTTCCCGACGTCAACGTGTATGAGCCGGGCTCCCGCCTCTGGTCTCGCGGCAAAGACATTCCCACGCCCGTCGATAGCGCGGCTGTCGGCGTCACCCATGACCGCTTCATCTATTTGATCGGCGGACGCTCGCACAGTGGCCCGCTCAACAGCGTGCAAGTCTACGACGTCCAAAAGGACACCTGGAGCCAGGCCACTCCCTTCCCCGGCACTCCGGTCTTCGGCCTTGCCGGCGGCGTGGCTGACGAAGAGATCGTTGTCGTCGACGGCGCCAAGCCCGGGCCGACGGGTGGTCCGCGCTACGTAGCCTCCGACGAGTGCTGGCTGGGCAAGATCGACAAGAAAGATCCCAACAAGATTGAATGGAGCAAGCTGCCGCCTCACCCGGGCACGGCGCGCTACGGCATCGGCGGCGGCGGCTCCAACCACGATCACCGGATCTTCTTTACTGGAGGCACTGCCACTCCACACGACTACAAAGGCGTCCCTTACGATGGCCAGCCCACAGAAGCCTCGGCCGTCAGCTTCGCCTACGATCTGCACGGCCACAAGTGGGAAACCACCAGCGACAACACCTACGACCCGCGCGGCGACAGCCGGGGGATCGTGATGACGCCCATCGGCCCGGTGGTTATGGGAGGCATGGTGAGGAATCTAGCCGTGACCGCGAGGGTGACGCAGGTGCCGAGGAAGTAACCGGCAGTTTGTATTAAATAAAGGAGGCGGAGTCAAGCTAGGAACCGGAACGGGATCATCGCGTCTCAGCCGCAAGGGATCGAGGGTGGACGGCTTCGACGCCAGGATAGCGCGCGAAATCCTTCTCGTTGAATGTCAGTATCCGCTTCAGCCCATGCACCCGCATTGCCGCCACTAATCGCGCGTCGTGAACTTGAACCCCGGAAACGCTGTGTGTGACCAAAAGTCTCCGCCATTCCTGATGAACGGCCAAACTATCCGGCAACAATCGCAACTTGCGCTCGAAAAGAGCGGCTCGCCGGTCAGCCTCCCCAGGCGACAGGCCGTATCCGTTGCGTTCAAGCGGGCGGGTACATGTGTTCCAGAACTCCCCGAGATTCTGGGAGGTGTAGCACAGCACGGCATCGTTATGAAGTGCGATTTCGATTGCCGAAACCACCAGAGGATAATCGCGATCATCCGGCTTTATCCAGCGCAGCAGGACGTTGCTGTCCACGAGGTACGGCGTGCCCGGCATCTAAGCGCGGCCCTCATAGAAGCTTTCGCGCGTAAAGCTCTCCGTCGGCAGATCGGGCAAGTTTTCCGAACCCGCACGCAACTCCCGTAGCATTTCATGGAACTCGCCTACCGTCAGACTTCCCTTCGGCACGGCGCGAGCGGCCAACGCTTCCTGCAAAAGCCGTTCCGCTATCTTTTCCAGGGACAAGCCCTGCGCCTTGGCTTCGGCCAGCAACCGCGCCGCCGCCTCCGAATCCAGTTCGACATGAATTGTCATTGCGCCTCACCTCTCAGCAATAGCTTACCCACGTTCAAGGGTGAATGCCAGTTCCTCCCTAGCACAAGAATCTGCCTTTTGGCCGGAAAGCTTCTCAGGCCACGTGGGGACGGCCGCCCTCGGCTGTCCAGCCGGGCCACGGACCATTCCGCTCGGAATCCAGGTTGCAAAATCCTTCATCTTGACAGCCCCCCCCCCGTCGCGTGCAATGCTCATTGCCCTTGCCCAAACACGTTTGACGTGTGCGCCGGCGCCTAGAGCCAAGGGGGAATCATCGATGCAAAGCAGAAGTCTTTCAATCGGAACAACGGCGGTGGTGCTCGTTGCTCTCACCGTCCTGGGCATGACCACGCCCGCGTCCGCACAAAGGGATTTCCTGCTGCATAACTTCAACGACACCGGCGACGGGTATCGGCCCGCCGCCGGCCTGATCCCCGACGAATCCGGCAATTTCTACGGCACAACCTCTGATGGCGGCGCTTACGGTGGCGGGACTGTCTTCGAGATCATGCCCAGAACAGGCGGGGGCTGGGTGGAAAAGATTCTGCACAGCTTCAATGAGGCCAGCAATAAGGACGGCTACGATCCCCTCGGCGGAGTGATTTTCGATGCCTCGGGGAATCTTTACGGCACCACTTACTACGGCGGCGCAAAGAACTCCGGTACCGTGTTCGAGCTGATCCCAACGGCGGGCGGACACTGGGACGAGAAAATATTGTACAGCTTCAGTGACAAGGGCACCGGCGGATACAATCCCGACTACGCTGGCGTTGCCCTTGATTCGTCTGGCAATCTCTACGGCACAACGGTCAGTGGCGGCGGCGGAACGGGATGCGGCAACGCTGGCTGCGGTACCGTATTTGAATTGACGCCCCAAGCGGGCGGGGCCTGGGCCGAGACGGTGCTGCATAGCTTCAGCAACAACGGCACGGACGGGCAATATCCCTGGGCCGGTCTGATCATCGATACAGCCGGCAATCTCTACGGCACGACAGAATTCGGGGGCACCGGCGGCAGCGGCACCGTGTTCGAGTTAACTCCCGCAGCGGGTGGAATCTGGACCGAGACAATCCTGAATAACTTCCCATCCGGCGGCGGGGACGGGTACGAGGTGATCGCCGGCTTAACCCTCGCCGACGGCAATCTCTACGGTACGACGTTCGCCGGCGGCACCGGATGTGCCTCGTATCACGGCTGCGGGACTGTGTTTGAGTTAACGCCCACGGCGGGAGGAGGCTGGACCAAGACAGTGCTGCACTATTTCGCCGGCGGCTCCTCGGACGGGGCCGGTCCCTACGCTGCGCCGGTTTTCGATGCAGTCGGCAATCTCTACGGTACGACTTTCACCGGCGGCACCTACGCCGACGGCGAGTACAGCGGCGGCACAGTTTTCGAGTTGACCCAGGTGCACGGGGTCTGGACGGAAACGGTGCTGCATAACTTCGGCAACGGCACGGACGGGCAGGAACCCGAGGCCGGCCTGATCTTCGGTGCCGACGGAAATCTGTACGGCACGACGAGCTCCGGCGGGACGAACGGCGTCGGGACGGTGTTTGCGATTAAGCCGTAGGGCGGGCTGGGCGAACCAGCCTTTGATACGGAAACGTTCCAGCGGACGCCTCGTCCTTATTGTCCCTCCTTTGGAGAGACAGGGACGAGAACCCCCACTCCCAATTCGGCACACGAGAGGCTCGATTTCCCTTGACCTCATCCCACAACCAGAAGATACTATCCTTCAAGAAACAGCTCTTTGAAAATTGGAATATCGAGCGGCTAAATCCTTCCGCATCATGATTTTAGCTCCAAGCTCCGGCAGGTTTCAGTCGCGACAGAAATCGCCTGACTGATTCAAAAGGACTTACGGGACGGCAACGCTACTAACTCCTTTGTCCGCAATATTTTGCGAGTAAGTTGCTTATAATCAATATTTTAGCCAGATCAACCTTGGGTCTAAGCTGCGTAAGTCATTGATTCTAGATATTTTATCGGATTCGATCCGCAATTTTTTCTTCACTGAAATCTCCCGCCCTGCCGAGAGTAGTCGGGCAGGCTGAAGGCCCAGCCCAGGCTAAGAATCGCTTGTCTGATACCGTGGCTTCACGATACAATGCCTGAGATTTTCTTCGTGGGTTTTCCTGCACTTCCATCTGAAGGTCGCGCCATGAAAACGACAACGTTGTACCCGCGGTAGTTCGCCATCCTCTTTTGGGTCCGCAAGTTCGGACCTCTCTCTCTGTCTCTGGGATTTGATCGGCGCATCGCCCGGTTCTGACGGGCAGATTAGCGTGGAAAGCTCACAGGTATCTGTGGACGTCACTACGTCAATTGCGGAGAAGCCGCACACACTCTGGGCGTCGCTGGTGGAAGCCGTTCGCGGCTCGCACCAGGACTACACCACGGGCAGCCTGAACCGCGCCATCCTGTTGCTGGCGGTGCCGATGGTGCTCGAGATGGTGCTGGAATCGCTGTTTGGGGTGGTGGATATTTTCTGGGTAGGAAGATTGGGCGCGAATGCGGTGGCCACGATAGGACTCACGGAATCGATGCTGGCCCTGGTTTTTTCCGTGGCCATGGGATTGAGTTTGTCGACGACCGCCATGGTGGCGCGGCGCATCGGAGAAAAAGATCCTGAAGGCGCGGCAGTCGCGGGTGTGCAGGCCATCGCTCTTGGCCTGTTTGTGTCGCTGGCCATCGGCATCCCTTGCTTTTTGTTTGCGCCAAATCTTTTGCGCCTGATGGGCGCATCGCCGGAGATCGTCGCGACCGGCAGCGGCTACACCAGAATCTGTCTCGGCGGATGTTTCGCCGTGCTGTTGCTGTTTCTTAACAACGCGATCTTCCGCGGCGCCGGCGATGCTGCAATCGCCATGCGTCTGCTCTGGGTCTCGAACATCATTAATTTGATACTCGATCCCTGCCTGATTTTTGGCTGGGGACCGTTTCCGCGCCTGGGCGTGACTGGCGCGGCTTTGGCCACGCTCACCGGACGCAGCATCGGCGTGCTCTACCAGTTCTATCGCCTGATGAAAGGAACGGAACGGCTTCGCATACTCAAGAGCCAGGTCCGCCTGCAGTGGGCTGTGCTGCTGCGGCTGATTCGCGTCTCTTTGACCGGTATTCTGCAATTCGCCATCGCACATACCAGTTGGATAGGCCTGGTCCGAATCGTGAGCATCTTCGGCGCGGCCGCCCTTGCCGGATACACGATCGCCATCCGCATCGTTGTGTTTGTGATCCTGCCATCGTGGGGCTTGAGCAACGCCGCGGCCACGCTGGTGGGGCAAAACCTGGGCGCTGGACACCCTGAACGCGCCGAAAAAGCAGTGTGGCGCACCGGCCTGTACAACGTGTTTTTCCTGGGTACGGTCGGAGTGATCTTTATTTTGTTTCCGGAGCCCATCGTCCGCCTGTTCACCCACGATCCGGACGTGGTGCCGCTGGGCGCGGCCTGCCTGCGCATCATCAGCTACGGCAACCTGGGCTACGCCTACTTCATGGTGATGATGCAGGCTTTCAACGGCGCGGGTGACACGATCACGCCTACCATTGTGAACTTTTTTGGCTTCTGGCTGTTCGAGATACCGCTGGCATATTGGCTGTCGATCCCGCTGCGCATGCACTCGAACGGAGTCTTCTTCTCGATTGCCATCGCCGAAAGCGCAATGGCCATAGCCAGCGCAATCTTGTTCAAGCAGGGGAAGTGGAAGAAGAAGAAGATCTGACCATCGATGTTTCTCACCAGCCAGACCTCTCTTCTGTAATATGTGTCTGTTCCGATCTTCTGCAGGAAAGGGGCTTCCTCAATGTTTCTGTCGGTCCATGTCCCCGCGAGTAAAAAGGCGGAAGGTAGGCGCAGGCGCTGGATCGGTCCGCTGAAAGCCGCGGGTGCAATCAGCGCCGTCGTTTCTTTCCTGCTGGTGCTGAACCAGGGGACGGGCGTGGTGCAGGAGTTCCGCATCCATCACAAGGAATTCCGGGAAGCGATGCAGGCCGGAGAGCAGGCGGAGAACCGTCAGGACTATCACGCGGCGTTCGACACCTTCAAGCACGCACTTGAACTCGATCCCATCGACCGCAAAGCGCAGGAGCGGGAAACCGAATCCGCGATGTTGTGGCTGGAAGACATCGACCCCACGCCCGATGATCCCTCACCCGATCGAACCGTTACCGACACCGCAAATCTAGTGCTGCCGGTGTTCGACAAGGCGCTGGCCAGAGGACAAGGCCCTGCTGCCGCGGACATCCTGGCGCACGTTGGTTGGGCGAACTTTCTGCGATTTCGCGAAGGAGTAAAAGAGGGAATCACGGTGGAGGAGAACTTCCGCCAGGCGCTCGAGAAAGATGCGAATAACGTATACGCTCACGCCATGTGGGGATTCTGGATTCTGTGGCGGGGCGGAGATCTGGACGCTGCGAACAAACATTTCTCGGCCGCGCTGGCCACGGGCCGAAAGAAGGAATACGTTCGCGGTCTGCAATTGGACGCACTGATGTATCTGCACAACGACGAGACCGATGCCGAAGTGCTTCGTGTGGCCAACGACATGCGAAAAAACGGGGAGACTGTGTCCGACCGCCAATGCCACGACATTCTGGATGACACGGTCGGCGATCGCCTGGGTATGCACAATCGGCTGCTGGCCATTCTCTCGGTCTTGCCGGCCAAGGACATGCAGGCAACGTTTGACTGGGTCAATGCGGGGAAGACCACTGCCACGAACGAGAAGCTGGCCTACAGCCCATTCATCGCCGCCAATCTGCTGGAGATCGCGGGCGATCGGGAGGGAGCGTTGACTCTTTATCGCTCATTGCAGAAAGACCCCAGAAGCAAGTCGCTCTCTCTGCTGGGCGCGGTCGACGATTCGATCAAGCGGCTCGCTGGCGGCAAGTGATCCGCCGTTTCCCCCAGGGGCTAAAGCCGGGGCTGATTCTAAGACCCTTACGCGGCGCTGAGCCGCTCTTCCACGTCACTGCGGTGCACCGTGTTATTACCTTGCGCGCGCCAAGACCAGGGTGATGTCGTCCGGCTGTTCGTTGTCGCCGATCCAGTCATCCACCGCCGAAGTGACTGCCTGGCTAATCTGCACCAGCGGCAAAGTCCGGTTCGCGCTCACCAAGTCAATCAGCCGTTCTTCACCAAATTCGCCGAAGTCGTTCTCCGGTTCGGTGACGCCGTCGCTGTAGGCCAGGAAAAGTTCGCCGGCATGCATTTCCACCGAGCCTTCGTCGTAGATCACGTTCTCGAACAGCCCAACCACCGTCCCGCCCGCTTCCAGGCGACGCACCGCGCCATCTTTCCCGATCAAGATCGGCGGCAGGTGTCCGCCGTTGCTGTAGGTCAGCCGGTGCGATCGCCCATCGTAAACTCCCAGAAAAAGTGTCGCGTATTTTTCCGGTGGAGTGCTCTCGTAAAGCTGATGGTTGAGCAGGCCGAGCAGCGCACCAGGAGAAATCTCTACGCCCTCCGGCCACGCCGCCATAATCCTGCCTGCGCCCGCCACCGCGCCCACGGCGACTGGCTCGCGCATCTGCGGCAAACTTTCCACGCTATAGGCGCGCACCGCCGAGTGGATGGTCGCCATCAGCAGCGCCGCCGAAATTCCCTTCCCGCTGATATCGCCGACGGCGAGAATCAGTTTGTGAGAGCTGGCGGTAAGGAAGTCGTAGTAGTCACCGCTGACGGTACGGGCCGGACGGCAGAAGCCGTGCACTTCAAGCGACTCTAGATCCGAAACCTGGCGCGGGAACAGTTGCGCCTGCACTTCCTGCGCGATGGCGAGTTCACCTTCCAGCCGCTGCTTTTCCTTCTGCTCCAGAATCAGTTTCTCGATGGACTCGGTCATCGAATTGAACGCGAGCGAGAGTTGCGCCAACTGGTCTTTGGATTTCACGGGAATGCGATGACTGAAATCGCCGCGATCCACGTGCTTGGTCGCGTCATAGAGCTGCGCCACGGCGCCCGTTACGGTCCGCGTCATGCGCATTCCGATAATTAGAGCAATCAGTACGATCAGGGCGAAGAAAACGCCAACCGCCAGCAGGATGTACTCCACGCCTCTGGCAAAATCACCGACCGTCGCCAACACGTGGGCATAGAGGACTGAAGGGCGCGTCCACACCCGGATCACCGCACCGTCGCGCGCACGTTCCCCAGTCTTCCAGTCCAACACGGGCAGCGCTCCGAAAAACGTAACTTCGCGGTCCATACTGCTGACAGGAGGCGGCACCGTGCCAACGTTAAAGGTGGGCACCATAAAGTTTCCCTTGTCGTCGCGGATGACAGATCCCCGGTTGTTTGGCGGTGGCGTCACGGATGCGTTCAATCGTGTTGCGGAATTCTGCTGTCCGGTTTGGTTCGCCTGGGCGCCTCCGGAGTCGTCCGAAAGGCTGATCTCGCCCATGTCGGCCGCGATCTTCCCTACCAGTTCCCGGTCAAGCGGTTCGCTGGTAACGACAATGAGAGTTTTCGATCCCACGGGAAGCAGAGTGACCACGCGCAAGTAAAGCGTGCCGTGGTCGCGCGTGATTTCGCGCAGTCCCTCTTTCGCGAAGGTGGGAAGCGAGAGCGGCGGACCCTTGGATTCCTCGCCTAGAAACAAAACCTTGTCGCCGTGCCAGGCGGACATGCGGCGGCGTCCCCAGGCCGCATCGCGTTTCTTCAGTCCCGCCAGTGACTCGGCGGCGGGATTGTCTCCACGCTCCAACCGGGCTGCCAATTCGTTACTGACGGCGGCGTTCACCGCCTCCATATTGCGCAATTGCGAATTGATTTCAGAAGTCACTACAAAAATGGCGAACTGCCCGGCGAACCCGTAGAGCGTGATGAGAGCCATTGCGATGAGCAGCACGGCGGGAATCACGCCGATGAAGACGTAGGTCACGATCAGCCGGTTGCGCAGACGCCACAGAAGTTTTCGCTTCAGCCAGCGAAAAGCAAGAATAGAAAAGAGCAACGCCGCGTCGACGGCAAGAAACTTGACCCAGCCCCCAAGACTGTTGCTCCAGTTCGGGGCCAGCAGTTTGAGCAGCATTTCCAGAGCGAAGAGAGCCAGGGCCGAACCCAGGGCGTAGCAGGCTCCGCGCGCGACCCATCCCTGCGGCCACAAACCAGCGGCCAGCATTCGCCCGCGTAACTCTAAGAAGGACTTCCTCATGATTTCGCTTCGCTGGAACTACTAGATCTCCGGATACAGATCGAAGAACGCTTCCAGGCTGGTGCGCAACTGCTTCTCAATCTCTTCCTTGCTGCCTTCGAGCACATGCATGGTGACGTGCGCCTCGCGTCCGTTGGTAAGCTTCACCGGAGCCTGGCCCACCTCGGCCACATCTTCGGAAGGCAGAAGCCGCATGCCGTAAACCAGTGTCAGATTCGCCATGCCCTGAATTCTAATCGAAACCCAGTTCTCAGTTCTCAGTTCCCAGTTCTCAGCTAAACCCCTGGGTTGCTGAGAACGGAGACCTGGGAACTGAGAACTGGGTTATCATTCTGCCGTGCGCCTAAACCTGATCCTGATCCTCATCCCTGCCGCATTTCTGGCAGCGCTTCCCGCCGCATCTCAGCAGCCGGCCGCGCCCGACTCGACCCAGCCGCAAGTGAAGGTGAACATGCTCAACGTGTGTACGCCCTCGGCGGAGGAGCAGAAGGAAATCGCTGCCGCGCTGGCGCGTGTGCCCAAGGAGCCGCTGTTCGCCCTCGACTTCGAAATCTCGCACGGCCGCTCGAGCCTTAGTGAATCGCCCAACTTCCTCAAGCCCGGATCGGGCACGCAAATGTCGGACGAGCCCTCGGTCGCCCTCTACGTCCGCATTCGCCGCGAATTCGCGGTGCAGGCCCTGTTTTCCAGCGTGCAATACTCCTTCAGCAACGATGGCCAGAGCATGGTCGAGACTCTTGTGCTGCACGTGCGCGATCCTAAAGACTTGATCCAGGTTTCGATGGAGGACAGCGCTTCGGCGATCAGCAGCCCTGAAACCATGGTTGCGGCCAATACTCCCGCCAGCCGCATCCGGCTCGAACGTTTCGGAAAATCGTCGGTGGCCTTGGCCCGCTGTCCCGGTACCGAAAATGGGCCTCCGCCGGACCAGAGCGCCTACGAACCGCTGTTCCGCAGCGCTTCCGAAGTGCTGGCCAACTATCGCACCCTGCTCGCGGTTCGGCGCACAGTACCTGCAGAGCTGGCGCAGATCCCCACCGTGGATCCGAAGGCTACCGCAAAACCAAAACCCGCCAAGCCTGCCGCTAAACCTGTTGAACAGAAGAAATAATGAGAATTCCTCTGCGTACTCTGCGTTCGGAGCCTGCCCTGAGCGAAGTCGAAGGGCGGTTAAGACTTGGTCTTCGCACTCTCGCGATGCATCGAAATCTGAAATCCGCAATCTAACGGCTAGCCAATCATGAGCGAAACCCGCAACGTCGTCATCATCGGTTCCGGCTGTGCCGGACACACGGCCGCGCTATACACGGCGCGCGCCAACTTGAAACCCTTAGTGGTAGAAGGCCACGAACCCGGCGGCCAACTCTCACTCACCACGCTGGTGGAGAACTTTCCCGGCTTTCCCGAGGGAATCATGGGACCGCAACTGGTCGAGAACATGCGCAAGCAGGCGGAACGCTTCGGCGCAGAATACCGCATGGCGCACCTCACCAGCGTCGACCTCAGCCAGCGGCCGTTCCTGCTTCATTTGGGAGTGCATCAGGTGCACACGCAGGCGCTCATCATCGCCAGTGGCGCGTCCGCCCGCTGGCTGGGCCTGCCCAACGAGCAGAAACTCATCGGCCATGGCGTCTCTTCCTGCGCCACCTGCGACGGTTTCTTCTTTTCTGGAAAGGAAATTGTGGTGGTGGGAGGCGGCGATTCCGCCATGGAGGAAGCCCTGTTCCTGACTCGCTTTGCCACCAAAGTAACGCTTATTCATCGCCGCGGCAGCTTCCGCGCTTCCAAGATCATGCTGGAACGGGCGCAAAAGAACCCGAAGATCCAGTTCCTTACCGACACAGTGGTCGAGGACGTCTACGATCACGCCAAGCAGGAAGTCACCGGCCTTAAGCTGCACAACCTGAAGACCGGCAAGGTCTGGGACTTCCCCACCAGCGCGCTGTTCCTCGGCATCGGTCACGAACCGAACGCGAAGATATTCGCCGGCCAGCTCGACGCCGACGCCGACGGCTATCTCAAGACGCACAACTATGTGCACACGCGCGTTCACGGCGTTTATGCGTGTGGCGATGTGCAGGACCGGCGCTATCGCCAGGCCATCACGGCCGCCGGTACCGGCTGCATGGCCGCCATCGAGGTCGAGAAATTCCTGGAAGAACACGGAAGCTGAAACGGCCCTCTAGCTAGGCCAGCAACGCAAGAATCACTCCCTCTGACGTTCCATTGTCGTTAGAGTCTAAGCGTAGAGTTTGACGGACGTGCGGGAAACCAAGGACCCGTTTCCCGTGTCTAACGATGAAGGTGTACCGGGCCTACTCGCGGAGGTGTGGCACTATGGTCGCTCGCTTCGTCTGTGTCCTTGGTCTTCTTGGCAGCCTTTTCGGGCAGCAGTCTGCTCAGCCCTCCCTCACCATCTACAACCAGAATTTTGCCGTCGTGCGGCAGCAATTGCCTCTCGATCTGAGGTCCGGCGAGAACCAGGTCAGCGTGAATGACATCACGATGCACCTCGAGCCAGACTCGGTCATTCTGCGTGACGCCACCGGCAAGCACGCGGTGCAGGTGCTGGAGCAAAACTATCGCGCCGACCCCGTCTCCGAGGCCCTGCTGCTCTCGCTCTACGAAGGCAAGACCATTGACTTTGAGGTGGGCCGGGGCATGGGAGTCCAGACCATCCAGGGTAAGATCGTTCGCAGCGGATACGTGCCGCATGGCGAATCCGCCATGAACCTCTACGGGCGGCAGTATTACCAGGGACAGATGGCGGCTGGCTCCGAACAGCCCATCATCGAAGTCAACGGCCAGCTTCGTTTCACTCTTCCGGGAACGCCCATCTTCCCCGCGCTTACGGACGAGAGCATCCTCAAGCCTCGCCTGGAGTGGCTGCTCTCCACGGACAAAGCAGGGAAGTTTCCCGCCGAGTTTTCCTACATCACGGGCGGCATGACCTGGCAGGCTGACTACAACATCGTGGCGCCGGAGAAGGGAGATCTGGTCGACATCGTGGGCTGGGTCACGATGGACAACCAGACTGGCAAGACTTTTGAGAACGCGCGCATCAAGCTCATGGCCGGAGACGTGAACAAGATTCAGCAAGGAGCAGCGACCATGAATGCCAGGAGCGTCAATCAAATGGCAGCCGTGGGAGGAGCTGCCGGTCCAGTGGTGACCGAAAAAACCTTCGACGAGTATCACCTCTACACTCTCGAACGCACAACCACCCTACGCGACCGCGAAACCAAGCAAGTGGAATTTATTCGAGCGGCGGGCGTGGGGACGAAGCAGATCTACATTTACGACGGCGTCAAGATCGACAGCAACCGCTACAACAACTGGAATTGGGACAACATTCGAAACGATCACTCCTACGGCACGGAATCCAACCCGAAGATTTGGGTGATGCGCGAGTTCCGCAACTCGGATGCGAACCACCTCGGCATGCCGCTGCCCAAAGGGCGGGTGCGCTTCTATCGCCGCAACGAAGACGGCCAGATCGAATTCACGGGAGAAAATACCATCGAGCACACGCCGCACGACGAAACCGTGCGCATCTACACCGGCAATGCCTTTGATCTTGCGGGAGAACGCCGCCGCAGCGACTACATCGTTGACAACAACAAGCGCACGGCCACCGAGTCATTCGAGATTAAGGTTCGCAACCACAAGAAGGAGCCGGTGGACGTCCGCGTGGTCGAACATCTCTATCGCGCGGTGAGCTGGGACATTGCTTCCAGTTCGGCTGAGTATAAGAAGATCGACAGCCACACCATCGAATTTCCGGTGACGATCACGTCCGACGAGGAAAAAATCATTACCTACACCGCACACTACAGTTGGTAGAAGAGAGGCCACTGCACAGCTGGAATCGATCCGGTTCTGCCGCATTACGGAGGTAATCTACGCGGCAGATTAGATTCCGTTTATTCTGAGTTCCACAATAATTCATCCCCCTATGAAGAATTGGATCGCGGTTGCTTTATTTGTTCTTTTGCCAATACTGATGTTTGCCCCCAACCCGGCTGCTGCCCAGGAATCTTCTGAAGGCGCACGCAAAATTGCGACCAAGGTAACTCCGCAATATCCCAGCATCGCCCGTACCTACAACATCCAAGGGAGCGTAAGGGTGGAGGTGCTGGTTGCGCCCAGCGGTACGGTAAAGTCCATCGAAGTAACGGGTGGGCATCCTTTGCTTGCGCAATCCGCCGAGAACGCTGTGCGCCAGTGGAAGTGGGAACCGGCTTCTCACGAAACACACGAGACGGTTAACTTGAAATTCAATCCGTAGCCCGGCTGCCTCTGCCCAACCCGTTTCTGCCCTTTGGCGTTTGTGCTCGCCGTCCTAGCGGCGGTACGCTCACTTTGTGATACAACTTTCTGTGCTCTTCATCTTCGTCCAGCAATTGGTTTCGGCGAATGATCGTCCAGGTGCGGAATGCTAAGAACTTTTTTCGTCCGTCTTTCTGAGAATCCATCTTTACGAAGTTTTGCTGAGCGCTCGTCCCTTGGGCGCCGCGTCTCCGGCCGCTTCGTTGCCGGCACCGAGATTGCCGACGCCGTCCGCGCCACTCAGGCCGTCAACCGCGCCGGCATGAGTGTGAGCATCGACAACCTCGGCGAAAACGTGACCAATCCTGACGAAGCCCGCCACAGCGCCCGGCTTTATCAACAGATTCTCGACGCTATTGCCACCAACCAGCTGAACGCCAACATCAGCCTCAAGCTCACTCACATGGGCTTGGACGTAGATGAGACGCTGTCTCGCGATATCGTCAGCGGACTGGTCGGCAAAGCCGCGTCCATGAACCCTCCTGGGTTTGTGCGGGTCGATATGGAGGGCTCTCCCCACACGCAGCGAACTCTAGATTTCGTCCACGAACTCCACCGCATGCGGGGAAACGCCAACTCCGTCGGCACGGTGATTCAGGCGTACCTGAAACGGTCCGAGAGCGACGTCGAGAAACTTCTGGCTGAAGGAATTCGCATTCGCCTCTGCAAAGGCGCATACAAAGAATCTGCGGAGATCGCTTTTGCCGCCAAGTCCGACGTCGACGCCAACTATGTCAAGCTGATGAAGATTCTGATGAAGAGCGGCGTCTATCACGGACTGGCCACGCACGATCCGAGCATCATTCAGCAAGCTCAGGCCTTCGCGGCGAGCGAGAAACTTTCCCGGGACTCGTTCGAATTTCAGATGCTCTACGGCATTCGGCGCGACTTGCAGCGCAAACTCTCGCGCGATGGCTGGCGTGTGCGAATTTATATTCCGTTTGGCACCGAGTGGTATCCCTACTTCATGCGGCGGCTGGGGGAGCGGCCCGCCAACGTGCTATTCATCGCGCGGAATCTGTTGCGGTCGTGAAACAGTGGCCAGTGGCCAGTGGCCAGTGATCAGTGGCCAGAAGGAACGCGGGGGCCGTGACTGATCACTGACGACTTGGATGACAATATGCCGATCAAACTCACGCCACCGTTGTTCCTGCTCTTGAGCATTGCGATGTGGGCGCAGAACCCACCGCAAGCGCCTGATCAGTCTCAGGAGCAGATCGGCTACAAGTCCGCCGCCGATGCCGAACAGAAGAAGACGCTTCTGCTGAAGGACTTCCAACCCCGCTCCATGCTGCATGCACCGGAGCACAACATCGACCGCGCCAAGTTTTATGTGATCGACGTTCACAATCACACGAACGACGCCATGAGGATCGACGATCACCTGCCGCCAGCGCGGGTGATCGAAATCATGGACAAGACTAACGTCAGGACCGTCGTGATCCTGACTGGCATGTGGGGCGACAAACTGCAAGCTGTGATTGATGAGATGGTCAAGCCCTATCCCGGACGCTTCATCGTCTTCGAGCAGATTGACTGGAGCAAGATTGACGACCCGACTTTCAGCCAGGAGATGGTGGCGCAACTCGACGATTCGGTCGCCCGCGGCGCTCGCGGGCTGAAACAGTTAAAAGATCTCGGCCTGAGCATTCGCGACAAGTCGGGCAAGCTGGTGGCGATCGATGATCCGCGCCTCGATCCCATCTGGGAGGAGTGTGGGCGGCTCGGCATTCCCGTCTCGATCCACGTCAGCGACCCGGAAGCGTTCTTTCATCCCATCGACAATACTAATGAGCGCTATGAGGAGCTGACCGAGCATCCCGACTGGAGTTTCTACGGCCCGCAATTTCCCACGAAGGAGTCGATTCTGGCGGCGCGCGACCGCATGTTTGCGAAACATCCGCACACAACTTTTGTAGCACTGCACATGGCGAACTGGCCGGAGAACCTCGACTACGTCTCTCACCTGCTCGATACCCTGCCCAACGTGATGGTCGAATTCGGCGCGCGCGAGGCAGAACTCGGCCGCCAGCCGCGGCGCGCCCGCGAGTTTTTTATCAAATATCAGGATCGCATCATGTTCGGCACCGACAACGGCATGGACGAAGCCATGTACCGCAACCATTTCCGCTGGCTCGAAACCGCCGACGAATACTTCGATTATTGGGGATATCCGGGGCAGGGGCGGTGGAAAATCTATGGGCTGGATTTGCCGGATGCGGTGCTGGAAAAGATTTATCACAAGAATGCGGAGCGGATCTTCGGGCAGTTCCGAGGCGAGAAGATCACACAAGCCAAATAGCGGAACGTACTTGATGAGACGGGCTCCCCGGCAACGAAATATCCATTTACACCCATTTTTACCCATTTCCCCTTGGCTTGGCCTCGGCAAAAGTCCTTACGTACTACGAAGATTTTCGTTGACACTACGAATACCTTCGTAGTATGGTCTTTTTCCATGAAGCAAGCCCCGCAAAAGCCTACTGCATCGGAGCTGGAAATTCTCCGTGTTCTCTGGACCCGCGGCCCGTCTACCGTGCGCGAAGTTCATGACGCCTTGAAAGAAAAAAAGGCGATGGGCTATACCAGCGTGCTGAAGTTTCTGCAAATAATGACAGCAAAAGGCACGGTGCGGCGAAACGAAACCCAGAGGGCGCACGTCTATGAAGCATGCCTGCCGGCCGAGCAAACCAAGCGCCAGCTTGCCGGGGACATGCTGCAGCGCGTCTTCGAAGGCTCCGCCAGCCAGCTCATGATGCACGCGCTGGCCGGCCGCAAAGCTTCGCGGGAAGAGATTGAAGAACTACGCCGCTTGCTCGACGAACAAGAGTTGGACGAACAGGAAAGGACCCGGCGATGACCACTCTTACGAATTGGCTTTCCCCGAGCGCAATGCATTCCCTGGGCTGGACCCTGCTGCACTTTCTGTGGCAAGGTACGGCCGTGGCGGCAATGGCCGCGGTCCTGATGACGCTTTGCCGCCGCGCCTCCGCGCGTTACGCGCTGGCTGTCGGAGTGCTCGTCGTCATGCTCGCTACGCCGGTTGCTACATTCTTCTATCTCGCATCTTCCGGCGCAGCCGTCACAGCAGAAGTTTCTCCAGTCCCAGAAATGCACCCAACGGCCGCAAGCAACGTCGTAGCAAGAACTTCCGCTGGGATATCCCGCCTCTCGCCGTCGCTCGATGCCTTGCCCTGGCTGGTGGAAGCGTGGCTGCTCGGCGTCGCGTTCTTGAGCCTGCGCTCCGCAGGAGGATTCCTGCTTCTCGAACGCGAGCGCCGCAAGCAATCCACAACCGCGAGCGCTCGCGTGCTTGCAATGTGCCACACGCTGCAACACCAACTCGGTTTGGATCGCACCATCCGTTACTGCGAGTGCGCGTGGCTGCAGGCGCCGGCGGTGATTGGCTGGTTCCGTCCCATCGTGCTGCTGCCCGTGACCGCTCTCACCGGACTTTCCGAAGAGCAACTGCAATCGATCATCGTGCATGAACTGGCGCACATCCAGCGCCTCGATCCCTTCGTGAATGTTTTCCAGATTTCAGTTGAGACTCTGCTCTTCTATCATCCCGCCGTGTGGTGGCTGAACCAGCGCATCCGTGCTGAACGCGAGCACTGCTGTGACGATGTAGCCGTGTCGCTTTGTGGCAACCCGATTGAATACGCTCGCGCGCTCACCCTGATGGAGGAATGGAGAACCGCGCCGGCACTGGCGATGGCGGCGAACCGTGGCCCGCTCACCGAGCGCATCTTCCGCGTGCTGGGCCTGAAATCGACTGGCCCCAGAACTCGCGGCATCGACCTAACGGGCGGCCTGCTGTGCCTCACCGCCGCGCTGGTTTCGGGCAATGCCCTGGTCGGCATTGTTTATCCAACACCCACCGTGCACGCCAGCCAGATTTCTCTGGCCCACTTCGGCGGAAGCGCAGGCTCTGCGCCGCAGTCAGCGGCTGCACCCGCGGCTGCACCCGCGGCCGCACCGGCCCCTGCGGCCAAGCCGTCTCCAGCACGACCGCAGGCCGCACCGCAGCCCGCGCCACAGGCTGCCCCAAGCGGCTCTTACGTCGACGGCATGAAAGCCTCCGGCATCGGCGATCTCACGGTCGACCAACTCATCGCCATGAAGATTCAGGGCGTTACCCCGGAATACGTCCGCGGATTGCATGAACAGGGTCTGCATCCCAACGCTGACGAACTCGTGTCCATGCGCATTCAGGGCGTCACGCCCGAATACGTTCATGACCTGCACGGGCTCGGTCTCAAACCCGACGCCGATCAGATCGTCGCCATGAAGATTCAGGGCGTCACCCCGGAATATGTGCGTGGCCTGAAGGATGCCGGAATCCAGCCCGACGTCGATCAACTCATCTCTATGAAGATTCAAGGTGTCACGCCGGAATATGTGCGCGGCCTGCACGAGCAGGGTTTGCAGCCCGATGCGGACGAACTCGTGGGCATGCGCATCCAGGGTGTAACTCTGGAGTACATCCGCGACATCCACGCTCTGGGCCTTAAGCCGAACGCCGATGAGTTCACTTCCATGCGCGTGCAATCTGTGACGCCGGAGTACATCAAGACCCTGCAGGCGGCGGGCTTCAAGTTCAGTGTTGACGACATCCTCGCCGCCAAAGTGCAGGGCATCACGCCGGAGTTCATTGAAAGGGCGCGCAAGCACGGATTCCAGAACCTCACCGTCGAAAAGCTGATCGAACTTAAGCGCCTGGGAATCTTGGAATCACCCGCTGACCTTTAGAGGAGAAATTCTATGAGACTCAGTCGAACCCCGGCTTTTCTAGTTTTCGCTTTCTGCCTGCTCGCCGCAGTGGGCAAGACTCATGCGGCGGACGTTCGCAGCGGAAACTGAACCATCGGGAAATCCGACGATCCGGGTAAGGTTGCATTCTCGCTGATCGAGCGCCACCGCGACGGAAACTCCAGCCACGAATCCGACTGGCCCATGAGCGCTTTCCCGGGCGTCGACTTCTCCAAGTCCGGACGCCAGGACGTACACTTCACCATCGCGCGCGATGCCGGCAAGATTGACTGTGAAGGCTTTCTCAACAACGGCGAAGGCGCGGGCATCTTTCACTTCCAGCCCGACCCGAACTATGCCCGCGAGATGCACCAACTCGATTTCTCCGTCGACGAAGAGAGGCAGTACAGCATGGCGGTGCATGATGTGAGCCTCGAATTTGCGCGCCAGATGCGGAACGAACATCTCTCCGATCTGGACGCCGACAAGCTGATCGCATTCCGCATCTTCCGCGTGGACTCCGCCTTCATCGAGGACCTTCGCGCAGCCGGTCTCAAAGTTTCGGATAGCGACAAGCTGGTGGCGTTCCGCATCCACGGCGTTACGCCGCAGATGATCCGCTCTCTGCATCAAGCCGGTTATTCGCCCGACGAAGACACGCTGATCGCCATGAGAATTCACGGCGCGACTCCGGAATGGATGGAGGAACTGAAGAAACGCGGCTACGATCACGTGGACCTCGAACAGCTGATCGCCTTTAGAATCCACGGCGTCTCGCCGGAGTTCATCGACAAGCTGCAGGGCCTGGGCTACAAACATCCCGACCCGGACGAGCTTATAGCCATGCGCATCCACAACGTCACGCCGGAATACATCAGCGATCTGCGCTCGCGCGGAATGCGCGACCTCAGCATCGATCAACTGCTCAACATGAGGATTCACGGAATCGACTGAAAGCAGTGGCCAGTGGTCAGTGACCGCTGCTCTTCAGATCACTGCTCTGGCACGGCCGCCCCGTCGGCGCGCGCATCCGACGCTCCGTAGTTCACCTTGGACTTCGAGTCGTGCAGCACTGCCTGTCCGCGGCCCATAGCCGTGGAGTAGGCGTTTCGCACGTCGAGTTGATGTCCCATCGCGGAAAGCTTTTGCCGCACTTCCGGCGGCACGCGCGATTCGATCACGATATTGCACCCAAGCTCCGGACTCACCGTGAAGCGCGCGTTCTCCACCGCTTCCTGAATATTCATGCCGTAGTCGACAACGTTGGAAACAAATTGCGCATGAGCCAGCGGCTGGTTCGCTCCTCCCATGATTCCGAAGCCGATGTGTTGATCTCCGCGCTCCATGAACGCCGGAATGATGGTGTGGAACGGACGCTTGCGTGGAGCCAGCGCATTCGGGGACGCGGCATCCAGTGAGAACAGCGCGCCGCGGTCCTGCAGCGCGAATCCCATGCCGCGCACCACAATGCCCGCCCCGAACGCCTCATAGTTGCTCTGAATCAGAGAAACGATGTTCCCCTCGCGGTCGACCACCGAAAGATAAGTTGTGTCACTAAAGGGCGGCGCGCCGGCGGCCACCTCGCAATTGGCTTTGCCGGGATCGATCAGCTTGGCCCGCTCCCGCGCGTATTCCTTCGACAACAACCCCTTCACGGGAATCTTCGCGAAACGCGGATCGGCGTTGTAGCGCCCCAGATCGGCGTAAGCCAGCTTCATGGCTTCGATCCTCTTATGCAACTCGACAGCGCTGAGAGGTCCGTCCGGCGACGCTGGAGTCGTCTCCATAATGTTCAGCATCTCCAGCGCCGCCATGCCCTGTCCGTTGGGAGGGAGTTCGTAGACGGTCCAATCGCGATAGGTGGTTGAAATCGGCTCGACCCATTCCGCCGAAAAATCGGCCAGGTCATTCGCAGCCATCGTTCCGCCCAGGCTCTGCGAGGTACTCACAATCGCGCGCGCGATCTCACCCTTATAAAAAGCGTCCGCGCCATTCTCCGCCACAAGCCGCAAGGCCTTCGCGAGATCGTGATTTTGGAAAACCTGTCCCACTGCCGGAGGCTTGCCACCCGGCAAGTAAACTCGCCGCGCTTCCGGATCGTTTGCGATCCAGTCGGCCGAATCGGTCCAGTACGACGCAATGATTTCGGGAACCGGATAGCCTTCGTCGGCATAAGCAATCGCCGACTGGAACAGATCTTTCCATGCCGTCCGTCCAAAGCGTTCGTGGAGCGCGTGCCAGCCCGCTACGGCGCCGGGAACCGTAACCGAGTCAATGCCAGCCGGCGGCATCGAGGTCGCACCCTTCGCCTTCAAGTGCTCAATCGTTAGCCCCCGCGGCGCCCATCCGCTCGCGTTCAGCCCGTAAAGCTTGCCAGTCTTCGCCTCCCAGTAAATCGCAAACAGGTCGCCGCCCATGCCGTTCATCATGGGCTCGGTCACACCGAGGACGGCATTGGCGGCAATCGCCGCATCCACGGCCGAGCCTCCGCGCTCCAGAATTTTCGCTCCCGCCACGGAAGCCTGCACGTGGCTGGTCGCCACTACGCCGTAGCTTGTAATCACCATCGAGCGCGCGTTGGACCGGTCTCGTGCCGACATGGATGTTGTAAGCAGCAGCGCGGCGGCTGCAATCCGAATCAAACTGTTCATGCTACACCTGGGGGCGAACAATTTTGGGTGTCCAAACGTTGGTATCGCCTACTTCTTCAACCCAGCGGTGAAGTTCGTAACCACGGTGACGGATTGGCTGACCTGCTGCGAAACCCGGTCCAGCAGGATTCTCTTGCCGTCGGGGGAGACATCGTAGAAGACATTCGGCGCGGTCCAATTGGCAACGAGGACCTGAGAGGCGCCGAATTGCAGGGCGCCCCCGGCATCCTTCACCGGAACCGCAGAAAGAGTAAAAGTGGGGTCGAGGTAGTACAGTTCCTTGCCGTCCTTGCTCCACTGCGGAGCCGTTCCTCCGTTGGCCGAGACCTGCCATTTGCCCTGCCCGCCGCGGAAGGGCACCACATATACTTCGGGGCCGCCCGATTCATCCGACGTGTAGGCCAGCCAGTGGCCGTCCGGGGAAAGGTGGGCAAAGATGCCCCGCGGCAGGATCTGCCACGGTTTGCGCTCTCCCTCCAGGGGCAACGCCCAGATCCCAGCCTCGCCAACCGCCATGCCGCGCGAATAAATTAGGTACTTACCGTCCCTCGACCAATCAGTGGCCACGTCGATTTGGTCATCCGTGAACAACAGTTCTTCTGCGCCACTGCCATCGGAGGGTTTGCGCATGAGGTTCGAGTGGCCGTTTCGATCAGAGGTATAAGCGACCCACTTGCCGTCGGGCGACCACACCGGGAATGTATTCGAAACCGGACCGAAGGTTAATCGCGTTTTGATCCCGCGCGCCACCTCGAACACCCACACGTCGTTCACACCGGTATCGATCTGGAGAGCGATGCGGTCGCCTTGCGGGGAGAGACGAGCGCTTAGCAGGTTGGTGAGCTTGTCGGCTACGGGGCTAAGCTGTTTTCCGGTGCGATCCATCCAAAGCAACTGCCAATCGCCGGTACCGCCGCTGGCAAAAACCAGCAGGCCGTCGCCGGAAGCTGAAGCGTCCATATGCCAGGTGCTGATGTCGTTGGCTACGCCTTTGGCCACGCTCTGTGGCTCTTCGCTTAGCCTTCCCGTGGCGGGGTCGAAGGGTTGTCCCATCAACTGGTCCCCGCGTGCGAACAAAAGATAACCACTCCCGTAAACGGGGTTCGATTGCGAGCGCAACAGTTCACGATTTTCGCGCCCATCCAGCGACCCGTAGAACACGGTATCGTTGGCTGCTTTGGAAGGGTCATGGTTGATGGCGAGATAGAGGAAATGCTTACCATCGGGGAGAAAAAATGGCCAGCGGTGCGAGGTGTGCTGCGTGGTATCGATCCTGGTCACAGGAACCGGAGTTCCGCCGCTCGCGCTCACTCGCATCAAGGCCGCTTGTGTGCCCGGAGAAAACAGGATCACTCCGCCCGATCCCCATGCGCCTCCGCGGCCAAATGGAGCGTCGGCCACCACCTGCGCCGAGCCGCCGTTGAGGTCGATCGTTTTCAGCTTGTTGTCGGCGAAAAATCCCAATGAGCGGCTGTCGGGCGACCAGAAGGGAAAAATCGCGTTCTCGGTGCCGGGCAGCATGTGTGCCTCTAGCAAGTTCATCGGGCGCACCCAGATTGCGGTCTTGCCGTCGGCGCCGGTCGCAGCAAAGGCGACGGACGCACCGTCGGGCGACAGCACCGGCGGTGCCGCGGAATCTCCAATCAGATTGAGCGTGGTTTTTGCCGGAGGGTCAATGACCGTGCGGATGGCCTGCACTGACTGCGCGGGGCGGTGGAGGAAGAAGCCAGTCGCCGCGCCTAACGCAATCGCAACCAGCAAAGCCGCGGCCCAACCAACCTTTTCTCGCAGAGACGTTCCTTGCAACATCCCCACCGCCGGCACCGCGACAGCCGATCGATCCGACGCAATCCATTGCAGTTCTAACTTGACGTCGTGCGCGGCGAGAAACCGCTCTTCCGGATTTTTCTGCAGACACGTCTTCACCACGTGCTCAAAAGCGGCAGGCGTTTGCGGTTTGAGCGTGCGAATAGA
The DNA here is from genome assembly GCA_963842095.1 of uncultured Acidobacteriaceae bacterium. Taxonomy (GTDB): domain Bacteria; phylum Acidobacteriota; class Terriglobia; order Terriglobales; family Acidobacteriaceae; genus Sulfotelmatobacter. The sequence continues at coordinate 322,884 of CAWJEY010000012.1, read as the reverse complement.
CTCCGGATCGCTCTCCAGAATGGAAGACGCCAGCGAGATCTGACTCTTCCCCGCGAACGGCCGCTTCCCCGCCACCATTTCGTAAAGCACCGCGCCAAATGCAAAAATATCGGACCGTGCATCCGCTTCCTTTCCTTCGATCTGCTCCGGAGACATGTATTGAATCGTCCCCACGATGCTGCCTGCCGTGGTCAGCGGACTTAACGGGCTTGGTCCGCTCAACGTGGCCGCCGCGGTGAACGAAGGCGCTGATCCCGATCCCGACGCCGCCTGCACACCCAGCGGTTTAGCCAACCCGAAGTCCATCAGCTTCGCGCCGCCCGCGGTCAGCATGATGTTCCCCGGTTTCAGGTCGCGGTGCACAATGCCGTGACGGTGGGCAACAGCCAGCGCCTCGGCTACGGCGATTCCGATCTTGAAGACTTCCGCCAGAGGCAGCGCGCCTTTGCGCAGTCTCTCGGCCAGGGTTTCCCCTTCCAGAAACTCCATCACCAGGTAATCGGTGCCATCCTGTGAGCCGATGTCATAAAGCTGGCAGATGTGGGGATGGTTCAGCGAAGAGATGGCTCTGCCCTCGCGCTCCATGCGTTGTTTCAATTCCGCAGAAGAAGAAAGGTGCGAGGCGAGGACTTTGACCGCTACAGTGCGGTCAAGGCGGGTATCGCGCGCGCGGTAAACTTCTCCCATACCGCCCGCGCCCAGGGGAGACTGTATTTCGTAGGGGCCTAATTTCGTGCCAGAGGTAAGGGGCATTCGTATTCGCGCAATTATATCCTCAGCGAGGGCATCAAGACCGGCTCAACCTTGGTCACTGGATTACCGCCCATCAGCATTCGAGGCTAGGGATCCTCCAGCGGGACGCCGCGAGAGCATACCGGACACTCGGCTGGCGTCCAGATTTCATTGGGGAGAAATGCGAGCGCCTGCAGCACAATCTTCTGATCCGCTGCGAACTTTGCCGCGGAGTCTCCCAGCACGGCCAGCGCCGCGACCGCGACGGGTTCAGCACCGCAAGCCTTTAGGTCCGCAAAGGTTCCGCGAATGGCCGAGCCTGCGTTGATGACGTCATTGACGATGGCCACACGCTTGCCGCGGACCACGTCACGAAGAGCGCGCGGCAGGCGGTACTGTGCGTGGAACAGCTCATCGCTCTTTCGATCGGCGGCCCTACGATCGTCGAACCGCTCCGCATACGTGAAGGGCACGCCCAACTCCGAAGCGACCATCAGGGCCACGAATGCACCTTCAATCAGCGGCCCGCACACTGACTCGACACGGTGCGCGGCGAGACGCCGTGCGATCTGTTCCGCAAAAAGCCGAACCGGTTCCGGGCGCAGACACAGCGATTCGAGATCAAGCCACAGTTCGCCATGATGGCCCGATTCGAGGCGAAAATGTCCCCTCCGCCCCGGCAAGAGTCCTGCCACTGTTTTCTGCGTCTCTGTTTCGTTCATGGTGGTAGCCGTTGGATTATAAGTCTCCCGCCAACTATCATCAGTATCGCGTAATGAAGATGGAGACAATGGTGAAAGCAATTACCGCCGGGCTGATCCTCGGCGCCATCGTCGCTTTAGCGTCCACATTCTCTTCGGCGCAGACCGGATACAAGCCACCGAGTTCAAGTCCAACGCAAGCGACTCAGACTCTGCGCCAATCCGAAGTCCCCGAGTACACCCTGCCTCCTGACAAACTGGCCAAAGCCGAGGCACTCTACGAAAAGCGCACGATTCTTTATCTCGTCAGCATGGTCTTCGGAGTCGTGGTTCTGTGGCTGCTGCTCAAGCTGCGTGTAGCGCCGGTGTTCCGCGATCTCGCCGAGCGCGTCAGCAAAAACAGCTTCATCCAGACGCTCATCTTCGTGCCGTTGCTGATGCTCTTGATCGCCGTGATTTCCCTGCCCCTTGATATCTACCGGCATCACATTTCGCTAGCCTATGGACTCTCCGTGCAAGGCTGGGGCTCTTGGGCAGCAGACCAGTGCAAGGCCGAAGGGATCACGCTCGCGGTCACCGTGCTGGCGGTCTTCGGTCTGTTCCGGGCTATCCGCAAAAGCCCGCAGCGCTGGTGGTTCCGCTTCTGGTTGCTGACTCTGCCGTTCCTGGTCCTGCTGATCTTTGTTGCGCCGGTCATCCTCGACCCTATGTTCAACACCTTCGAGCCGTTGGAGAAGACGCAGCCGCTCCTGGTGAGCGAGATCGAAAAAGTCACCCAGCGAGGCGGACTCAGCATTCCCCGTGATCGCATGTTCGAGATGAAGGCCAGCGCCAAAGTCACCACCTACAACGCTTACGTCACAGGAATCGGCGCGACCAAGCGCGTCGTAGTTTGGGACAACACCGCGCGCGACCTCACCGTCCCAGAAACACTCTTCGTCTTCGGCCACGAGATGGGCCACTACGTCCTGAACCACGTCTACAAGGGACTGGCGTTTTTCGCCGCGATGATGCTCGCCGGCCTCTGGCTGGGACGCCGCATGGGGCTGGCCTTGCTGGCGCGATGGGGCGAGGCTTGGGGCATTCGCGGCATCGACGACCTGGCCGCCCTGCCCGTCCTTATGCTGGCGCTCGCACTGCTCACCCTGGTTGGTGAGCCAATCGGCAACGTCTTCAGCCGCCACATCGAGCACCAGGCCGATATCTACGGCCTCGAAGTAACGCACGGCCTGTTCCCCAACAACGGCGCAGTCGCAGCCTCGTCGTTCCAAAAACTGGGCGAGAAGAGCTTCGACTATCCCACGCCGAACCCTCTGCTGGTCTTTTGGTCCTACACCCATCCCCCAATTGCGGAGAGAGTCCGCTTCTCGCTTCAGTACGATCCTTGGGACACTGTATCGGGACCGGAGTACGTGGGAATAAAGTATTGAGAGCTTTGCCGGATGGAGGACGCTTGGTCATCTTGCTGATGGGCGTGTCGGGTTCCGGAAAGACGACTATCGGACAATTGCTGGCGTCGGAACTGGGATGGGACTTCGTGGACGGCGACGATTACCACTCACCAGCGAACGTAGAGAAAATGCGCAACGGGACTCCCCTCACCGACGCCGACCGTGCCCCCTGGCTGATGACTCTGCGCGGCCTGATCGCCGGGTGGATTGCGTCGGGGAAAAACGCAGTGCTGGCGTGTTCCGCGTTGAAACGTGCGTACCGGGAAACTTTGCAGGTCGCACCCGAAGCAAGAATCGTATACCTGAAGGGAACGCCGCAGCTACTGCAGCAGCGATTGCGTGCCCGGCGCGGACACTTCATGACCGAACGCATGCTCGCCAGCCAACTGGCAACTCTAGAAGCGCCGGGGGACGCGACGGTAGTGGATGTCGACCGGTCGCCGGCGGAGATCGTGGCCGAAATTCGGGCGAAGTTGGCGCTGCCGAAACGTCCTCAAGGGGTGCGGTAACACTCCGTACGTCCTCCTGGCACCGCTATCCGCGAAAGGGTTCACAGCACGATTTCGAAATGCTACGAAGGCGCGCTCACCACTCGATGGTGGAGAAACTGCCCTAGCGAAAACGTTAACACCACCGGCCCGGAAAAGGAGAGTGAGCCAAAACCGGGCCGGCGGCGTTTTCCGAAGGGAAGGCGCCCCTCGAAAAGTTGACGGCCGAATCTTGTCCGTTAAGCTCTGGTGGTCCCGCGTCAAAGGCTGGCGCGGGACCATTTGAGGTTTACGGCAAGTAGTAGCGGAACGAGGTGAAGACCATGCCATCCAGGCCTTCGGGTGATCCGGAAGGAGCTCCCAGTGCCGGTGCGACGCCAGACCAGGTCTGACGAGTCACGTAGGAATACTGCATGCCCCACTGATAGCGGCCACGAGGTCCGTTGTGGAAGCGGTACCAGAATCCAAGCGTTCCCTCAGTTACGTCACGGGTCTGCGAGGAGCATTTGGAGAGAGAGCCAGCAACCGGCCCGGAAACGATTACGCTCGTTCCCGGCGCCGTCTCCGAGTAGCAGCCTGAGTTGTTGAAGGTTGGCGCACCGTAGCCGACGAAAACGTTTTGGATGGGATCATAACTATACGTCCGGGCAGCGTACTCGCTTCCCACGTAACTGTAGACGTCAAGCTTCTTGCCGTGCCACTCCAACGTGGCCAATCCCTGCAGATCTTTAATCGGGTGGATGGTCCCATTGGCATTGATCGAGACATCGGAGAGCTGCGCCGCACCGTAGCGACCCACACCGCTGCCACCGAATCCGTGCACGCCGAAAACGATGTGCTTGTTGTAGAACGCCCAACGAGCATTGATGCCGAAGCCACCGCCGCTCCTGGTAGCGTTATAGGCCCCCTTCGTCGTACCTCCGTCGGTGAGAGCCGGACAGGCCGGCAGCACTGCCGTGGTTGTGAAGTTCTCGCAGGGGAAGACGCGATCCTGGAAACGATCGGAGAGGCCGAATATCTCGTAGTGACCGAAACCGGGATCGAAGGCGATCTTGGCGATGAGATCGGGCGAGGGATTGAACCCGTAGGTGGAAGCGATGTTGTAGGTATTGCTCGCGCCAGGTTGGGAGAGCAGGTAGTCGTTCGCGTTTCCGGACGAGGTTACTGTGGCCTGAGCATTCTCCACAGCGAAGGCAATTGCGACCTTGTCGCCGAAGCTCTTGGTCAGGCGAATTCCGTCCTGGCGCGCGAACGTGAAACCGACGTTATACCCGCCATCGATGGTAGCGGGGCGAGCATCGTTCGTTCTGCCGGTGTCGTCGCTGGGGGCAATTCCAGCCTTGCTTTCGGTCGCCAGACTCCACATCTGGCCACCAAGGATGCTCCAACCATGAGCAAACTTGGCCTGACCCCAGGCTTGCCGAATCCGGAAAGTGTAGCCATTGGTCTGAGTTGCCGTGGAGGTAACGCCGGCGGAGAGAAAGTCACCGGAGATGTAACCGGAAAAATCCACATTCCCCGTACGGCTCGAAATGAAGACGGTTGGCCGCGACTGACGGGCGGTAGCGAAGAACTCCGGCAGATTGCTCTGGGAAGCTCCCGGCATCGTAAGGTTGTTAAAGGGCGTGACCACGTCGGCTCCGAGGGCCCGCGAACGGCGCAGAAATTCGGCCGCGACGAATCCACCGGGCGTGATGTTGATGCCCTTGAAATGGATGGTGAGTGGGCCTTCCATCTCCTTGTTGATCCTGGGCTCTTGACCTGCATCTGCCGCCGGTTGCTGCTCCTGCAACGTTAAGACAGCGGGCTGGAGGGTCGGAGTGTCCAGCGATGTTTGGCTCACGTTCTTAAGGCTGGCGGCGTCATTCTTGGGTTGGTTTACGGCTTGTATCTGCTGCAGTTGCTGGGTGAGATGTTCGATCTGTTGTTGTTGTACGGCCAGCGCATCTTTCAGCGATTGCACGTCGGTCGCCGTTATCGGGGCGGGCGCCGTGGCTGCGGCAGCCGAGTTGGCTGCCGGCTTCTCTGGGACCTCATCTTCTGCCCAGGCACCGGCTGAAAGTGCCGCCAGCGTTAGAGCGGTGAGAAATACATTCTTGGTTCGTTTCATGGAAGTTAAGACCTCTCCTTTTGAGTCTTGGTTCGAACTAAACGTCTGGGTGACAACACCTTCACAGGAAAAACTTTCCCAGTCAGAGGCCGCGACTTGCGGCCTTTAGTCTTCGACCGGCGTTTCCGGGGCGGCGCTTCGCCCCACCAGCCGTTACTACTATTACTATTGACTTACTAGTCATTCAAAACGAACAAACTTACGTCTCCTTTGTTACGCGAGTGTTAAGGGACTGTTAAGCGTAGTGTTGAAATCCGGAAAACTGGCGGGAGGTTTTCCCTAAAGTGAGGTCCGCGTTGACGGTGTCAAACCTCACGTTTGCAGCAAAAGTCTCGTTTATTCGCTCTTCCCTCCCACCACCATGGGCAGGACACTGCCCTTTTCTTTCTTCTTGGCCGCCCGCTTGCCTTTGGTTGACCGAGGAGTCGTGCCGGAGATCAAATCCGCCAGTGTGGTATTTTCCAGAATCTTGGCCGCCGCGTCGCGCACGTCGAGAAACACCTGATAGAGCGCGCGGTGCGGCAGGTCACGGTCGATGAGCACGCGCAGTTGTTCGGCATCGGCAAACGGCGCCACTGGGCCATCGATCAAGCGCATGATCTCACTCAAAGGAATGTCAGCGGGCTCGCGGCGCAACTGGTAGCCGCCCTTGGCCCCGCGCACGCTCTCAACCATGCGGGCGTTCTTCAGTTCGAGGAGGATCAGTTCCAGAAACTTTTCCGGAAGATCCTCTTCGTAAGCGATCTCGCGGATCTTGATGGCGCCCTGGTGATGATGCCGGGCGAGCATCATCATGGCTTGGAGAGCGTAGAGTCCCTTTTGAGAAATTTTCATAGTCGCAGATTATGCCATAAAGTCCATTGCTATACTAGACTTTATCGACGTGACGGACATTGCAATTAGGATTCCTTGTCTTGGCGAAATGAAATATCCATTAACCCAAGGCTGTTCAATAGCTTACGGAATCTCTGTGTGGTCGGGACAGAGTATGGATGTGCAACTCATTGCAGTTCGGGCGAAATTTTGGGGAAGCCGAACCAGCGTCCCGGAGGGCAGCAGCTTCCTCTGCTGCCCCTCGGGGCCAGTGTTTTGTGGTCGTGCTTTCTATGGCAGGTAATAACGGAAGGACGTGAAGATCATACCGTCCAGCCCATGTGGTGATGCTCCTGGCTGTCCAGCGCCTGCGGGACCGACACCCGACCAGGTGCTGCGGTCGACATAGGAGAACTGCGGCCCCCACTGGATGCGGCCCCGGTTCACCTTTTCCTTCGATCCGTCGTAAGGCTTGAACCAGATACCGATCGTTCCCTCGTACAGCAACTTAGTATCGGCCGTGCAGCTAGAGAGTCCGGCCGGGAAGAATCCGCTGCCAACGGTAGGCGCGATTTCGGTGTAGCAGCCGGAGTTGCTGAAGTTGGGTGATCCGTAGCCAACGAACTTGTTCAAGACAGGATCAAAGTCCCACGCTCTACCGGCATACTCCGCGCCGTAGTTCAGATAGACGTCCAACTTCGGCCCATGCCATTCCAGAGTTCCCAGGCCTTGGTAGCTCTTGACCAGATCGAACGTTCCGTTGCTGTGGATAGAGGAGTCGGGAAGGCCGCCCGTACCGTAGCGGCCGATTCCGCTGCCGCCCAGGAAGTGCAGGCCGAAGTCGAGGTGCTTGTTGTCGAAGGACCAGCGGGCGTTGGCGCCCACGCCGCCGCCGTTTTTCGAGGCGTTGTATGCTCCGAGAGCATTCGGCGTCGTGTTGGTGGCCGCCGGGCAAGGCGCCGTCGCCGATGCCTCGCCGCATGGAAACACGCGGTCACGGAACCGACTGTACACGCCGAAAATTTCGTAGTGTCCGAAGCCCGGCTCAAAGGCGAGCTTGGCGACGATGTCCGGCGAAGGGTTGAAGGAATAGTTGGCGAGGTTGGCAGCAGCGCCGGTTGACGAAGCGCTGGCGCCGGCATTGTAGAGACCGCCGCTGGCTCCGGCCGAGCCTACCAGGAAGTTGTCACCGTTGCCGTGCGTGCTCAACGTGGCCTGGGCGTTTTCCACGGATACGCCGAACCAAGCCTTGTTGTTGAAATTCTTGGTCAGGCGCAGACCGTATTGACGCGCCCAACTGAAACCGACGGTATACTGTGGGTCGATGGTCATCGGAACCGCTTCTGTACGGTTATCCAAACCATGCTTAGTTTCGGTGACCAGGCTCCACATCTGGCCGCCAGTGAGGCTCCAGCCATTGGTGAAGGCCGCCTGGCCCCACGCTTGGCGCTGGCGCAAAGTGTAGCTGTTGCTCTCGTTGTTATTGGAAGTGGTGCCGACGCTGAGGAAGTCAGCTTCGTAATACCCGCTCAGCTTGACGCTGGTCAACTGCCCCTGGGCCAGCATCGAGATGCGCGACTGACGACCTGACCCGAAGAACTCCGACAGGGTGCTTTGCGACGCCCCGGGCATGGTGAGAGAGTTGAAGGGCGTGTTGATGTCGGCGCCCAGGGCCCGCGACCGCCTCACAGTTTCAGCCGCCAGGAAGCCGCCCGGTGTCACTGTGATCCCTTTGTAATGAATCGCCATCGGGCTTTCTATGGCTGCGGCGACGTTCTTTTGCGTCTCCTGCACGCTCAACGCGGTGTTGGTTACATTCATCTTCAGGTCACTCACATCGTTCTTCAGTTCGCTGACCGTCTGCTGTTGCTGGCTGGCCTGCGCTTCCGCGGCCGCTGCCTTTCCGGCAGCGTCGGTCGCGGCTGTCTGCGCTTGCATCACTGCCTGGTCCTTGCGCTGCAGCGCATCGCGCAGCTCCTGGATCTGCTGCCCTTGCTGCGCGATGGCGGCTTGCTGGGAGGCAATTGCGTCCTTCAACGCCTGCACGTCGGCCGCTGTAATGGTCGCGGGTTTGGCCTTAGCCTTCTTAGGTTTGGGCTCCGTGCTGGTTTGCGCTACCAGCGACGTTGCCAGAAACAGAATCGCGCACAACTTCCACGCAGATTTCATTACACTCTCCTCTTTTTTCTTAACTGAATTTGTACAAAAGCTTCCGAATCTGCACCACAAACCGGACTTGCGTTCCTCCACGTTCTGCTTCGTTCGCCCGATGGACTCATTCGCGCTGTGAACTCCGGCAGCAAGCACAATTCGGCACGTCACGGATAAATTCCGCTGGATAGATGTTCTGGTTCTATCGGCGCTGTGTTACAGGATGGTTACAAACGGGTGAATTTCTGATGAATGGCCGTGCTCAAACGAGGTGGACTTCAGGGTTGCATGCGCACCCAACGCGAATGCTGTTCTGAAATGCGAGACGCCGCCGGTATTGATCCGCGTAAGGCCTAGATGCCCGTGGTTTGATATTGCAGAATTACGAGGGCAAGGCGGTAGTCATATCCCGCCTGGGCGTTGCCGATCTGAGCCTGGGTCTGTTGAAGTTGCGCCTGACTCAACTCGACAATGGAACTTAGCCCCAGGCTGTAGCGGGTCTGCGCCAGGTCGAGGGCGAGATTTGCCTGATCCAAAAGCTGCTGCGTAACGCTGACTCGCTGGTAGGCGGTATTCGCGTTGAGCCAACTGGTGCGCACATCGCGCGAAATCCGGTTGCGCAGATCAAGCAGGCGGCTTTGCGTGGCTTGGGTTCGAAGACGCGCCTCGCGTTCCTTCGCCGAATAGAGAAAGCCATTGAACACTGGAATTCCAATGTTGACGCCCACCGCTCCGTACCAGTTGGAAATAACGGGATTGCGCACGGGCGTGTCTCCCACGACTCCCATCGCCTCGATGGTCGGGAAGAACAGGTCGCGTTGCGCGGTCTGGAACTTCTGGTCCGATCGGTACTGGAAGCCGAGCGCCAGCATCTCCGGACGCACAGCCAGCGCCTGCGCGATAAGATCATCCACATTGCCGGGAGGCGCAGCGATGGCTGTCGTGTCCTCGACCAGTTGAAAGGTTTGCAGAGTGGGATATCCCAGCACCGCGGAAAGAGCGGCCAGCGCGGCGTTCTCATTATTTTGCGCGTCCAGCAGGAGAAGCTTTGCCTGGGCCAGGTTTACGTTGGCGAAACTGTAATCCAACTGAGACCGCAACTTGGCTTGAAATAATGCCGACACCTGATCCGCGACGTTCTGCCGCGCATTCACCGTCTGCTGGGCGACGCTGAGCACGGCGCGAGCCTGCAATGCACTGTAGAAAGCCTGGTCCACGGCCAGCAGGATCTGCTCTTTGGTGGCCAGGGCGTTCTGGTTCTCAGCCTTGGCGGCAAGATCGGCACTGGCGGCCAAGTTGGTGGTGTGTCCGAAGTCAGTCAGCAGTTGGTTCACGGCGACGCCTGCGGCTGCGCGCTGATACACGATGGGATTGTTGAGAGCGCCGGCGGTGATGCGGCTGTCGCCGCTGGAATCCACACCCGTCAAGTTGAGGCCGGCGGTAGGCCATAAGTTGGAACGTACTTCTCGAGTCACTTGCTGGGAAGCCAGCGCCGCCAGTCGCGCCACCGAGATCTGCGGGTTGTTTTGCAGAGCCAGGGCCTCTGCTTCTTTCAAAGACAAGGACAAAGAAGTCTGCGCCCCGAGCTGGACCTGAGTGGCGGGTGTTTCCTGCCCGATCGGACGCATCTTCGCACTCGTCGCCGGCGCGCTCTGACTGGGAGGTGCCTGCGGCAGCGGCGCCGATGGCAGACTCGGCGGCGTTTGCAGAGGAATGGAAGCCTGAGCATAACCACACACAGGCGGCAGCAAAATCAGGACAGCAGCCAGTACTTTTCTCATGTTGCCGGAATCTCCCGCGGCTCCTCGGTGGAGTCTTCTTCCTTCCGGTGCATGAGCAGGTACGCCGCTGGAACCAGAAACAAAGTCACCAGAAAAGAGAGGCTCAGGCCACCAATGATGGCACGCGCCAGTGGTGCATATTGCTCGCTGCCGGCTTCCAACGCAAGAGCGAGAGGAACAAGTCCGAGCAGCGTGGCAAATGTCGTCATCATAATGGGACGAAGACGAACGTGGCAGGCTTGTTTCAGAGCTTCCATCAAGGGCAGGCCCTGGCGCCGCAGTACGCGTGCGAACTCCACGATCAGGATCGAATCCGATACCACAATGCCGACCATCATCATGACGCCCATCAGAGACATGACGTTTACCGTGGTGCGGGTCATCAGCAGGAATAGAATCACACCGGTAAATCCGGGAGGGATGGCAAGCAGGATCAGGAATGGGTCCTTCACCGACGCGAATTGCGCCATCAGAATCAAATAAACCAGGATGATCGATAGCAGCAGGCCGAGGCCGAAGCTCTTGAACGATTGCCGCATGCCTTCCACGGAACCGCGCATGTTCACGCGCACGTTCTCAGGCAGCTGGGTATTTGCGATGATCTTATCCACTTGATTGGCAAGCTTTCCAAGGTCTTCACTGGACGGCGACACATATACATCGATGACGCGGCGGAGCTGGTAATGGTTCACCTCGGTCGGGGTGTTGATCATTCTTATGTTCGACAATGCCTCAAGGTCGGTGGTGTTCGCGTTGCCCCCGGCGTGCAAGGGCAACTGCTTAAGATCGGTAAGCGAACGGACCTGGTTATCCGAGTACTGAACCGTGAGCATGTAGTTATTGCCGTTGTTGGGATCGACCCAGTAGCTGGGAGCAATCATGCTGTTGGAAGAGAGCGCGGTGATCACATTGTCGGTTACTTCTTGCGACGATAACCCAAGGCGCGCGGCCATCTCGCGGTTGATATCGAGTTGGATGCCGGGGTAATCCAGGTCCTGGGGAATCAGCACGTCGCTGACCCCGTGAAGAGCGCGGACCTTCCGGGCAATGTCAGTCGCCGTGGCATAGGCCTGTTTCTGGTCGTTGCCGCTGACCTGGATGTCGATGGGAGCCGGCAAACCGAGATTGACGACCGAATCCACCAGTCCTCCCGCCTGAAAGTAAGTGCCGATTTCCGGCAGATCGTCGGCGAGCTTGGCCCGCACGCGGCGCATGTATTCATAGCTGCCGACCTCGTGCTCCTTCTTGAGGCTGACCTGCACGAACGCCGTATGTTCTCCGGAATTGCTGGTGTAGATGGCTGAAAAATCCGGGGTGATGCCAATGTTGGAGACGATCATGTCCAGGTCGCTGGGCGAGACCACCTGACGTATGTCCGCCTCTACGCGCTTGATGTACTGGTTGGTCAGTTCGAGGCGCGTGCCGGTTGGCGCCTTGATGTTGATGACAAATTGTCCGGGGTCGGTGCGGGGGAAGAAGGCCACTCCCAGGAGAGGCGAAAGCGCCAAGCTTAAACAGAAAGCTCCCATAATCACCGCCACGGTGAACTTGGGGCGGGCCAGGCTCTTCTCCAGGGCGCGGTCATACGCCTTCAAGACTTTGTCGTAGCCGCGGTTGAATGGAACCAGGACCCGCTCCAGCAAACGCGCGACGCCGCGGCTCTCTTCGTCAACGTCATGCTCGGAACGAATGAACTGAGCACAATAAAGCGGGACGACACTCATCGCCACGAAATACGAGGCAGCAAGGGAAAGCACAATCCCCAGAGCAAGCGCGGTAAATAGAAAACGGCTGACTCCATAAAGAAAGACCACCGGGAAGAAAACGATCGCGGTGGTGAGCGTAGCGGCCAGAACCGCCAGCGCGACTTCCTGGCCGCCCCTCTCCGCCGCAACCGCAGCGGGTTCCTCCATCTCCAGATGGCGAAAGATATTTTCCAGGACGACTACAGAGTTATCGATGAGCCGGGAAAGCACCAGTGCGATGCCGCCCAGCACCATGGTGTTAATCGTTCCGCCAAACGCATTCAGTGCCAGGAATGCCGCCAGGCAAGATAACGGGATGGAAAGCATCACGGAGAAAGTGCCCCGAATGCTGCCCAGGAACAGGAGAATCATGGCGGCGGTGAGCAGCAGCCCCATGCCACCCTCTTGCAACACATTCCAGATGGCGGTCTTCACATAGATCGATTGATCGAACACTACTTTGGTCACCAGCGACTTGGGTACGTCGAGCAAATCGCCCACCTTGGCCTTGATGCCGTTGACGATTGCGATCGTGTTGCTGTCGCCGCCCTGTTTGAGAATGGGCAGATAGACCGATCGTTGCCCGTCGACGCGAACAATGTTGGTCTGGATGGCGGCCGCGTCTTCGGCGTGGCCAACATCGGCCACCATCAATTCCGCATTGCCTACCGTCTTCAGCGGCAGCCGGTTGATTTCCGCAGTCGTCGGCAACTGGCTGTTGGTGTAGATGTTGTAATCCTTGGGGCCGATCCGCACGTCGCCCGCTGGTAGAATCGCGTTCGCCTCGTTAACGGTGCGCACCACATCCATCAGGCTCAACTGATGGGCCTGCAGCTTTACCGGGTCAACATAGACTTGAATCTGCCGGTATTTGCCGCCAAAAGGCTGCGGCACCGATGCGCCCGGCACGTTGGCGATCTGGTTGCGGACATTGAATTGCCCCAGATCGTGCAGTTCCGTTTCATTCAGCCCCTGGCCCTTCAAGGTGATCAGGCACACGGGCAAACTGGAAGCGTCGAACTTAAGAACGACTGGCGGCAGCGTACCAGGAGGTAGCCGCCGCAATTGCGCCATCGCCAGATTGGAGATGCCGCTCACCGCCGCGTCTGGGTTGGTCCCCGGCTGGAAATAAACCTTGATCAGGCTCACTCCGGTCAACGACCGTGACTCGATATGGTCGATCCCACTTCCCAGAGTAAAGAACCTCTCGAACGGGTTGGTGATGTTGGCTTCGATCTGCTCCGGAGGCATGCCGGAGTAAAACGTCGCCACCACCACCACGGGAATATTAATCGTGGGAAAAAGATCCACAGGCATGCGCACGATTGTGGTCACGCCCACTACAGCGATAATCAGGCAGATGGTGATGATGAGAAAGGGGTATCGAATCGCGAAGCTGGGCATGCTATCGTGCTCCCTGTTCCGCGTTGTACCCCTCGTCCGCCATGGTGCTCAGCTTAGGATCAACATGCTGCCCAGGCCGGTACGCCCCCAGGTTGCCGACAATAACCCGGTCCCCTTCCTTTAACCCCGATAGCACTTGAATGCGATCAGAGCCTTCGATTCCCGTGTGGATCTCGCGCTCTTCCACATGGTTTTGCGAATTGACCAGCAGCACGGTAGTCTTGTCTGCGCTGCGATTGATCGCCTGCAAGGGAAGGGTCAGGGCGCTGGGGTCGTTTTGCACTTGCAATGAGACATCCGCATACATTCCGGGGGTCAGCTTGTAGTCTGCATTCGGCACGTCCACTTCCACCTGCATGGTTCTTGTGGAACGGTCGAGGGAGTCGGTTGAACGTATGATTTTGCCCGAGAAATGCTCGTTGGTTGCCTTCACCCGGATGTCGGCGGACTCACCATCATGCACGCTGGCGGCCAGGGATTCGGGTACCGGAATGCGAAGACGCAATACATTCACCTGCGAAAGCTTGACGACCGGCTCCGAGCTTACGTTGGAAGTGCCTGCCTGAATCAGCGATCCCGTGTCCGCGTACCGCCAAGTCACAACGCCGTCGAACGGAGCGGTAATTCGTGAATATTCCGACAGCGCTGCGTAATGTTCCCGGTCGGCCTGGGAAACCTCCAATTGCTGCCGGGCCGCGGCCAGGGCCGACTTGGTGGCATCGATCTGCGCCTCAGCGGAGCGATCTTTGGCCGTGGCATCGTCGAGTTCCTGCTCGGCGATCAGGCCGGGTCGCGCCTCCGACGCCTGCCTCAACCGCGCAGCGGCGGCGTGTAGCGCGGCGTGGTCCGCTTCCGCACGGCTTACTTCATTCTGAGCGTGAACGACCTCCTCTTGGCTATGGCGCACGCCCGCACTGGCGGACTGCAATTGTGCGGTCAATTCCGGAATCTCTAGAATGGCGAGTACCTGCCCGCGCCGGACGCGGTCACCAATATCAACATTGATGTTCTTGATATAGCCCGCCACCTTGGCATGGAGTTCCACTTCCTGGTAGGGAAGGAACTCCCCCGCAATGGAGAGTGTGTTGGACAGCGGAGCGCGCCGGACTTGCACCACCGCGGCAGGTATGGGGGCATCGGCGGACACGGACGATGAAGAACCGCCGGAGTGTCCACAGCCACCCGCGGCAACCAGCAAGGCCACGATCAGACCAAGAGCCGCCCTTTCAACCGCAGCCGCGGAGGATCGTTTATGCATTTTCAGATTTACCCATTCCGGACACCTCAACTTGCTCAGATTCAACCGTCGGAACCCAACAAGAATCCCCACAACCGAACCGCCCCATTGGGTTCAAAAGCAAATGGTCGCCTGTGGAGAATGGAGAAAAGGTCAGCAGGTAGGCGGAGGCCGGTTGTAAAGCCAGCTTTCCGAATCAAGATGAATGGCAGTGAACTCCGCCGAAACCGCATGAACCGAGGCCCGCGGCGGCTGAAAAAACGTGGAACTAAGAGCCGGAGCCATCCAGTGGAGCCCATTACCCAGAAGTCGCTGTCTATGAAATCCCTTCAACCGGGACTTTAGCACACTTACGGGTCCTACTGCCGGGGGCTTCGGAACCCATCCCGCTGTAACGAGTCGCCACGCTGATAGTCACAGCGCAAATAGCGAGAACAACAAGCACACCACGCCACGAATAACCTGGCTGCTTGCCAACGCGGCAATTACCTAACAGGGCCATCCTGTACTGGGTTTGCGGCATCACCTTAATTATATGGCATGATCACGGCGCCGGCAGATCACGCAAGTAACAGCCCCCACCAGTTTGACGCACCGAAAAATACTCTAGGCTGCATTCACACGTTCTGAAACCTGGAACGGCCCCGCCCATGTAGCGCTGTGAAAATCCTCACCCCGCGTAAAGGACGGACGGGATTGCGTGATAGTTGGTAGCGCTACCGGGAATCGAACCCGGGTTTGAAGATTGAGAATCTTCCGTCCTAACCCCTAGACGATAGCGCCATCCCCGGAGTCCCGAATATCAAGAGCTTCGATTATAACAAAGCGCCCGCTCCCAGTTTCTTTGACAAAACAGGTTTCCACAGCCTCCGTAGGTTTATACTAGCGTTAACTCTGCTACCTAAATTTTCTAGTGTTCCCTCCACGTCGCGGGACGAGTGTATGTGGTTCGTTCAACAGTTCGATTCGTTCATAAATCTAGGCACATGCAAGGAGTATCCAAATATGGCGAGGTCGAAATCTACCTCAAGCGGCAAGGCTAATCGTGCACATACAAGTAACGAGCAAACTAATACCGGCAGTCCAGCCAACATACCCGATGGGAAAGCGGTTGCGGCGGGAAGCGCGCCCGGCGAACTCGCTGCAGAAGCAACAAAAGTCACGTCCGAACCCAGGAATTTGCAAGTAGTAAAGTCCGAGCCCCGGAAGAACGTTGTGGTCCCAATCAAACTGGAAGACGAGATCCGGCGCCGCGCCTACGAACTCTACCTGCAGCGCGGAACCGCATCTGGCAGCGAAGCCGAGGACTGGCTCGCCGCGGAACGTGAAGTACGGCAGCGCTATCAGAAGCAGCAGAGCGCCTAGGGGCACGCCAGAGCTTATCGAAGCAAGCGGCGGCGGCTGAATTCCTGCCGCCGCATTCGGGAACGCGTGTGAAACCGCTTCGCGGTTGCCTCATAGCTGTATTTCTGAAAAAATAGGTCGGGGTTCTCGCACATGGCGGAAATCGGCAGTTTCGCACTGATCCTCGCTTTGGCGCTGAGCGTCTACTGCTTCCTCGCCGGGATTCTCGCGCTGGTCGAGGGGGAGGGTTCGGAGCGTCTCGGCGAGACCGCCCGCCGTGCCGGCATTGCCACTTTTGGCGCCGTCTTACTCGCTTCCATCGTCCTCGTCATCTGCGCCTTCCGCGACGACTTCTCGATCGCCTACATCTTCCACCATAGTAACCGCGATCTCTCCGGCCCTTATAAGTTCGCCGTGCTGTGGTCCGGCCAGGAAGGTTCGCTGCTTTTCTGGTCATTGCTGCTCGCTGCCTACGGATTCGTCCTGCGCCTGCGCTATAAGACCGATCCTCGTCTCTTCGCTTACGCTTCCGTAGTCCTGGCCGGCGTGCAGATCTTCTTTCTGTCGCTGGTGAACTTCGCCGCCAGACCGTTCGGCATTCTTGAAGGCCCGCTCCGTCCGGATGGCAGCGGCCTGAACCCGCTGCTGCAGTATCCCGAGATGGTGATCCACCCGCCCATGCTTTATCTCGGCTACGTCGGATTCACCGTGCCCTTCGCCTTCGCTCTGGGTGCGCTGATCATGAAGTATCCCGGCGAGAAGTGGATTCACATCACCCGCCGCTGAACCATGGTTACCTGGGCCTTCCTTACCTGCGGAGTCTTTCTCGGCGCGCACTGGGCCTACTCCGTCCTCGGCTGGGGCGGCTACTGGGGATGGGATCCCGTCGAGAACGCTTCGCTCATGCCCTGGCTCACCGGCACCGCCTTCCTGCACTCGGTGATGATGCAGGAGAAGCGCGGCATGTTGAAGATGTGGAACATGTGGCTGGTCTTCGCCACATTCTGGCTCGCCATCCTCGGAACTTTCCTCACCCGCAGCGGCATCATCAGTTCCGTTCACGCCTTCGCGCAATCTTCCATCGGCGACTGGTTCGCGGTGTTTCTTGTCCTCACCCTCGTCGTATTCTTATTCTTCTTTATCAAAAACAAGTCGCACCTGCGCAGTGAGCATAAACTCGAGTCGCTGGTATCTCGCGAGTCCAGCTTCCTGTTCAACAATCTGCTGTTCGTTCTTCTCTGCTTCACCGTGCTCTGGGGAACTTGGTTCCCGAAGATTTCCGAACTCGTGCAAGGCAACCAAGTCACTGTGGGCGCACCGTTCTACAATCGCGTCGCCATCCCTGTAGCTTTGCTGCTGTTAATTCTCACCGCCGTAGGCCCGCTGTTGGCCTGGCGCAAGACTTCCCTTGAAAGCCTGAAGCGCAATTTCCTGTGGCCGACCGTCGGGGCCATCGCGGTCGCCATCTTCTTAATGATCACGCCGCAAAGCTGGGGCTCAGCCTTCGGCCTCAAGCCCTGGCAGGATATCTCTTACTTCTATTCTCTGATGGCCATCGCACTATCAGTGCTGGTAGCCCTCACCGTGGCCAGCGAGTTCTACCGCGGCGGCCGCGTCATTTCCAAACACACCGGCCAGGGCATGTTCGCCTCCATGGTGCAGCTCACGCACCGCAACACGCGCCGCTACGGAGGTTACATCGTCCACTTCGGCGTGGTCGTGGTTATCATCGGTTTCGCTGGAGCCGCGTTTAATCTCGACAAAGAGCAGGAGATGGGCTACGGCGACAAAATGGCCATCGGCCCCTACACCCTCGTTTGCCGCTCTTACACCGAAGATGACGCGCCCAACTACGCCAGCCAGTGGGCCGTGCTCGACATTTACAAAGGCGGCAAGCAGATGGGCACCATGACCCCGGTGCGGCGCTTCTATCACGCCAGCCAGCAGACTTCGACCATGCCCGACATCCGCTCCAGCCTGAACGAGGATCTCTACCTCGTATTCGAAGGGGTGAATCAGGATAACGGTCATCCCATCATCAAGGCCCACCTGAATGCTCTTGTGATGTGGATATGGATGGGCGTCTGGATCATGCTGATCGGCACGGTCCTGGCCCTGGTTCCAAACGCGCCCGCGCCAGTTCGAGTGCCCGCACCGGCACGGCTGGATAGAGCACAAGCCGCTCCAGTAGCCACAGGAGACTGATGTCCGATTTCTTGAATCCACGTTTGAAGTTGGGTGCCCCACTTCTCGCCTCTTTTGCGAGAAAGTCTGCCCTGAGCCGCAGACTCGCCCAAACGCTCTTTCTGTGCCTCGCCGTCTTCACCCTCCTCGGCGCCGGCGACCCCGCCACCCGCTTCAACGAAATCGGCCACCAGATGATGTGCATCTGCGGCTGCAAGCAGATTCTTCTGGAATGCAATCACGTCGGCTGCCCTGATTCCGACGGCATGCGCAACGAACTCATGGCAGCGGTCTCCCGCGGAGACAGCGACAGCCTGGTCGAACAGTCCTTCGTGCAGAAATACGGCCCCACCGTGCTCGCTGCCCCCACCATGCAAGGCTTCGACCGCGCCGCATATATCATCCCCCCGGTCGTTCTGATTCTCGGCTTTGGCCTGATTGTGCTTGTGATTCGCTCCTGGAAGAACCGCCCCGAGCCCGCCCTCGCCGACGGCCTCCGCCCCATCCGCGGCGCCGAACTGGAGCAATTCCGCGATCAGGCCCGCAAGGAGACTGATCTATGAGTTGGATTCCTCTCTGCGTAATGCTCCTAGTCGCGTCTGTTTATTACGTTTTCTTCTATATGCCCGGGAAACTCTTTCTCGGCCCGGAGAAGACCCGCGCCGGCTATCTTCGCGAACGCAAAGATGCCGTCTATGAAAACTTGCGCGATCTCAACTTCGAGTACAAGGCCGGCAAAGTCCCCGATGCCGACTACGCGTCGCTGAAATCTTCCTTGCAGGACGAAGCCGCCACCCTCCTGGCTGAGATCACCCGCCTGGAATCGAATCCCGCGCCGCAAAAAGGATCCCGATCTTGAAAAATCGCCCTGTCATCCTGAGCGAAGTAAGTGCTTCGCGAAGCGAAGCGCTTACGCAGTCGAAGGACCCCATGCCTGCTAGTACCCACACGCGCCCTCGCAAGGAGTTCTCTCCTCACCCTGCTTCAGCGTTCGTTCGCGCCGTGTGCGGAAAAGCGTTCGTAGCCCTGGCAGCCATCCTCCTCCTCACCGCCCTCGCCGCCGCGCAAACCCTCACCGGTACGGTCAAAAATGCCACCACGGGCAAGCCCGCCGCCGGAGACGAAGTCGTCCTGCTCAAGCTCGGCCAGGGGATGGACGAAGCGGGCCGCACCAAAACCGACGCCAAAGGCCAATTCAGCTTCAAGCTTGACGAGGCGCAGGCCCCGCACCTGGTCCGCGCCATCCATCAGGAAGTTACCTACCACCGCATGGCCCCTCCCGGAACCACATCGGTAGAACTCGACGTCTACGACGTAGGCAAAAAGGTGGAAGGCGTCGAAGTGATCGCCGATATCGTGCGCCTCCAGGTGGAGCAGGGACAACTCGAGGTCGGTCCGCGAATTCGGCGTGCAGAACACTTCCAAGCCGCCGCGGACTCAGATGAACGAGCGCAACCTTGAGTTCTACATTCCCGACGGCGCCCAGCTCATTCCAGATTCCGCCACGGCCACAACCGAAAACGGCAACCCGCTCAGATCTGCCCCGGTGCCCGAAGGCGAGAAGAATCGCTATTCGTTTATCTTCCCGCTGCGGCCGGGACTGACACGCTTCGAGGTGGCCTACCAGCTTCCCTACACGGGCAGCGCGAATCTCGATCCGAAGTCGGTGTATCCCCTGGAGCACTTCGTGGTCATGCTGCCCAAGTCGATGCAGTTCACCGCCGCCGCTGCTTCGTCGGGCTTCAAGCTGGTCAACTACCCGAACGAGCCCGACGCCAGCGTGCAGGTCGCTTCCAACACCACTCGCGGCCAGAATCTCGCCTTCAAGGTTTCCGGCGAAGGCGTGCTCCAGCCTCCGCAGGAAAGCGGTCAAAGCTCGAATGGTCAAAGCTCGAATGGACAAGGCTCGGCCGGTCAAGGCCAGGCTGGCAGCGAGTCCGGCGGCGGGGCCCAGGCCAATAGCCGCCCCGGTGGCGGACTCGGCCCGCCCATCGACGCTCCCGACCCGCTGCAGAAATATCAGTGGTGGATTCTTGCAGGCCTCGCCGGAATCCTGGTCATCGGCGGAGTTTACGTTGCGTCCCGGCAACAGTCAGCGGCCCGCGCGCTGCGCCAAAAAGCCGGCATTTCGGCAGCCGCCATGCAGCAACCAGAAGACGAATACGCTCCGGCTGAAATTGCGGCGGTTCACACCGTCCGTTCTTCTGCGGCGCGTCCCGCCTCCGCGCTGCTCGATGCCCTGAAAGAAGAACTCTTCCAACTCGAAGTCGAGCGCCGCCAAGGCCAAATCTCGCAACCGGAATACGAGAAAGCCAAGTCCGCCCTCGACCAGACCCTCGATCGTGCGCTCAAGCGCGAAGCGCAGAAAGCGTAAGTATTCCGGGGCCCAACGGCGTGAATACGTACTACACTTACGACGCCCTGTCGCGTCTGCTGAGCGTGGTGCATCAGCTAGGGGCGACCCTCACTGTGTTCGGCACCCTTGACGGTGAGACCTACTCCTACGACCCGGCAGGCAACCGTCTAACGAAGAGCGATCTTCAGGCTGGCATGAACTACTGGTACAGTTACGACAACATCTATCAGCTGCTGCAAGTAATGCAGCAAGGCAATCCGCCGCCCTTCGTGGAGTACCGCCCGGTTCCCTGCAACATACGCCCTTGTCCCCCAACCGAAACCTACACCTACGATCTCGTCGGCAACCGGCTCAGTTCGCTCAACCTGTCTCCCTACACCTACAATTCGTCGAACGAGCTGCTCTCGACGCCAAGCGGCAGCTACACCTACGACAAAGACGGAGAAATGCTCACCCGCCCCGACGGCACGCAATTCAGCTGGGACTACGAGAACCGCCTGTCGCAGGCCGTACTGCCCGGCAGCGGCGGAACGGTGACCTTCAAATACGATCCCTTCGGCCGGCGCACTCAGAAGTCCGGACCCTTGGGGACGACTAACTACCTCTACGATGGATCCGACGCTTATGCGAACGTCATCGAAGAACTGGACAATTCCGGAAACGTACTTGGAGAATTCGCACAAGGACCCGGGATCGATCGACCATTAGCCGAGCTTGTTTCCGGGACAGCGGGCTATTACGAGCAGGACGGCATCGGCACAGTCACCTCGCTCACTGACGTGAA
This sequence comes from uncultured Acidobacteriaceae bacterium, assembly GCA_963842095.1. Taxonomy (GTDB): domain Bacteria; phylum Acidobacteriota; class Terriglobia; order Terriglobales; family Acidobacteriaceae; genus Sulfotelmatobacter. The sequence goes on along the minus strand of CAWJEY010000012.1, from coordinate 301,603 downwards.
CGGCAACCCGGCAAACACATACACGTATGACAGCTTCGGAAATCTGACCTCCTCATCCGGCACTGTTTCCAACCCATTCCAGTTCACGGGGCGCGAGTACGATCCGGAGACCCGGATCTACTTCTACCGCGCCCGCTACTACGACAGTTCGGCGGGGCGGTTTATCAGCGAGGACCCAAGCGGGTTCAACGGGGGCAACGATTTCTACGTTTACGTCAGCAACAATCCTCTTATCTGGACGGATCCGCTAGGCCTCGTCCAATGCACCTATAACATCACTGCTCACCACCTGCACTGTGTGTCGGATGACGGAGACCAGAGCTATGACACATCCCAGGCGCGTTCAGGCCGGGGCTTGTGCATGAATAACATGGCATGTGTCGCGAAAACAAATGAAGGGCCGATTCCGCCTGGCGAATACGGCATGGGACCGCTGGGCGCCACGCACAGTCGCCACACGGTCCCAAGGGTTCCATTAGAGCCGCTGAGCGGCTCCGTGACCTTCACCAGGGACTCGTTTCAAATCCATCAGGGCGGCATCAACAGCTCCCAGGGGTGCATCGTGCTCGACCCAGGCGCATACAGCGCGTTTACCGGCTTTTACGTCATCGACAACTCAGGGGTCCTGGGGGTCCAATGATGCCTCTAGCCCTGCTCATTGCCGTTTTGCTACAGGCAGGTCCTTCTCCGAGCGCGACGATTGTCCCGCCAGAATCCGTCGGGGAGATGCTGTATCCCATTTTGGATCTGCGCGTCGAGGCGGAATCGCATGAGGGAAGTCAACGGAATTCTGAGTTTGACCAAGCCGACGGACTCATAAACCGACTGTCCCAGCTAAAAACTAGGAATTCCGATGAGGCGCTCGTGGTGCTGATGAACCTGTATGTCGGAGAAGCTCCAGGCGGGGATTTGCTCCACTATGTCACTAAACGTGGAAAGCGGATGCTGCCGCTTCTGCTGAAATACAGAGGCAAGCGCGTGGTTTTCCCTGGAAAGAGCTATCCCGCGTCCATTTTCCTAGACCTCGACGCCAGAAAAGAGAACTTTGATGATGCGACCAACGCCATAAGAGCGGGGAAAGTTCTCGGGGAGGATTGATGATGGGAGGAATCCGGGGACAGACGGACGGGAAACCGGGACGGAAACCGGGGATAGACGGGACGCTCCCTATTTCCCGCAAGTCTATGTAATTGGCATTCGCCGTCCCGGACTGCCAGTCTCGAGCCGCGCTTTTCGCCGCCTTCCCTTCGCCCTGTGTCTTTTTTGCCACTTTCCCGGCGCTCTGCCTAAACCCATCCCTCGCAGCCACTTGCCGCCCACCAACTATAGCTTTAAGATGTTTTACGAGTTTTCCGAGATTTCCACAGTGTTCCGGTAAAAACGCTTATGTGTTCCGGCAGGAACATTTTGTACGTACAATGTTCCGGCCGGAAGCCCCCGTGCATCCCCTCCGGGGGCGTAACATCCAATAGGGTGAGATTGAACCTATGGGAAACACTTTCAAGACTGCGTTTCTGCTGACCGCACTCACGCTGCTGCTGATGTTTTTCGGCCGATACTTCGGCGGCCAGAATGGGATGATGCTGGCGCTGGCCTTTGCCGCCGTGATGAACTTCGTATCCTACTTCTTCTCTGACAAGATCGCGCTCGCCATGTACCGCGCGCAGCCCGTGACCCGCGAGCAACTGCCGCGCGCTTACGCGGCAGTCGAACGGCTCACGCAAAAGATCGGCATCCCCATGCCGAAGATCTATGTCATCCCAACCGAGTCGCCGAACGCCTTTGCCACGGGACGCAACCCCAGCCACGCCTCGGTCGCCGTGACCCATGGGATTTTGGGGTTGCTGAATGACGAGGAACTCGAAGGCGTGCTGGCGCACGAACTGGGCCACGTAAACAACCGCGACATCCTGATCAGCTCAGTGGCGGCGACCATTGCGGGTGCAATCACCATGGCTGCGCGCTTTGGTATGTTTTTCGGAGGCGGCCGCAACCGCCGTGGCGGAGGCCTCTCGGCGCTGTTGATGCTGATCTTGGCGCCCATAGCGGCCAGCCTGATTCAGCTAGCCGTGTCGCGCTCGCGCGAGTATCAGGCGGACGCAACCGGCGCGCACTTCACCGGCAATCCCTACGCCCTGGCCAGCGCCCTGCAGAAGCTCGACACCTACTCACGGCGCGTACCCATGCAGGCCACCCCTTCGACCGCGCATTTGTTCATCATCCAGCCGCTGCTGGGTGTGAACTTCGGAAACTTATTCTCGACTCATCCGCCGATTGCCAAGCGCATCGAGCGGCTCACGGGGCGTCCGGCGGAGTTTATGCAGTAACGCTGTCAGCTATCAGCCTTCAGCTAAAACCGCTGCAAGACTGGTCCGCGGTCGCGTTCTGAATTCGTGGCAGGAGAACCAAGATCCCTCGCTGCGCTTGGGATGACAGGGCCTCCTGAGTGGGAGCGTTTGGCTGAAAGCTGATAGCTGAAAGCTGACAGCCAGTCTTGTGACATAGGTAACTCCGCCGCACCTGTGCCAGATAGTAAAATCCAGATCAATGTCCCCTGAGACCGCAATTGCCGTGTCCCACAAGGCTGCCGAACTGGAAAAAGCGCTGCGCCGCGTGATACGCGGGAAGGACGATGTGGTCCGCCTCGCGCTGGTCAGCATTTTCGCCCGCGGACACCTTTTGATTGAAGGCGTCCCAGGAGTCGGCAAGACCACGCTGGGACAGGCGCTTGCCCGCGCCATCGATTGCACCTTTCAGCGCGTGCAGTTCACCAGCGACATGCTGCCTTCCGACGTGCTGGGCATCTCCGTGTACTCCTCGATGGAGCAGGAGTTTGAGTTCAAGCGCGGGCCGGTGTTCACCAACGTTCTGCTGGCCGACGAGATCAACCGCACCACACCGAAGACGCAATCCGCCCTGCTCGAAGCCATGAACGAAGGCCAGGTCACCGTGGACGCGCATTCTTACGAGCTGCCGCAACCGTTTCTGGTGATTGCCACGCAGAATCCCGTGGAGCATCACGGAACTTATCCGCTGCCGGAGTCACAACTGGATCGATTTCTGATGCGGGTGCGCATGGGCTATCCCGAGGCCGCGGCCGAACGCGAGATTCTGCGCTCGGAAGCTGGTGCTGCGCATTTGCAGGATCTGCGTCCTGTGCTCACCGGAGCTGACGTGCTCGAGATGCAGGAAGCCGTGAAGCTCATTCGCGTGGATGAATCGCTGGTGACTTACGCTTTGGAAATTGTTCAGCGGACGCGCCAGTCAGAATTTTTGTCGTTGGGAGTCTCGCCGCGCGGCGCGCAGGCGCTTTACCGCGCGGCGCAAGCCATGGCGTTCCTCGACGGCCGCAGCTTCTGCACTCCAGAAAACTTCAAGCCGCTCGCCGTGCCAGTCTTCGCCCACCGCGTTGTGGTCAACGGCGGCTATGCCTCGACGCTGAAGAAGTCCGAGCAGGCCGATCAGGTCCTGCGCGAGATCGTGGAGAACGTGGCCGTGCCCGTGTAGAAGAGCATCTGCCACCGCGTTCACGTGAGAGAATCTCACGACCCCAAATGATCGCTGAAATCATCCCGGAAGCCTACGATGCTGTGGGCCGACCGGTCGCCCGCCCGTTCGATCATCGCCGTGGCTTCCATCCATCGTTTCCTATGGGACGCTACGTCAGTCAGCCTCTCACCGTTAAGTGCGCTTCAATCAAAGACATTCGGACTTTTCTGGCTAGTTGCGAGTACGTTTCGGACAAGGAGCTATTCGGCAAAGAAGATTTTTGGCAGCCTCCCGACCAATTTGAGAAAAATAAAAAAGGGGATTGTGAGGACTTTGCTTTGTGGACGTGGCGGCAGCTTCTGGATTTAGGCTACGATGCGCGATTTGTTGGAGGCTCCTACGGCCTATACGACCGCGGGCACGCCTGGGTCGAATACTTTCAGGATGGGAACTGCTACATTGTTGAACCGTTGCGCAGCAGGATCGTCAGTACCATGCCTCGGCTGTCGACAATTAGGTACACGCCGAAGCTCTCGGTTTCCTGGGACGGCAAGACCTTGAGATATTTCTCACACAAGAAGCCTGGCCTGCCGCTCGGCGTAAGCCTGCTTGTGCCGCTATTGGTGGACTATCTAATCTTCTGGACATATTTCTGGCTGCTGAACTTTTATAGACTGCCCCGCTACGCCTGGAAAACTCTGCGTCGGGGCATCTTTCGGCGCGAACTCTGGTGGCAGAAAAAGGAGGGAAGGCGTTGATTGTCTTGTCCGTCTATAATCCTGGGGCATGTCATTCCTCCGTTTCCTCATGCTGCTTTCCCTCGTCGTCTGGATCGGCGGTCTAATCTTCTTTGCTTTCGTGCTAGCGCCCACGGCATTCTCGGTTCTGCCCACGACTCATCTGGCCGGCAACGTGGTCGGGCGCGCTCTGAGCAAGCTGCACTGGATTGCGATTTTCTCCGGAATCATCTTCCTGGGCAGTTCCCTGCTCTACAGCCGCTTCACTGATGGCACCGCGCATGTCTTCGCGGCGCGTCACATTCTTCTCTGCCTGATGCTCGCGCTCACGTTGATTTCGCAGTTCGGCATCATCCCGCGCATGGACACTTTGCGGGCATCGCTCGGCGAGGTGAGCGCTGCACCCATCGACAATCCCGAGCGCATTCAGTTCGATGCGCTGCATGTGTGGTCCACACGCGTGGAAGGCGCGGTGCTGCTGCTGGGATTAGTGGTTGTGTATTTGACTGCTCGCAGCTTTTAGCTCTTAGCCGTTAGCTCTTAGCTTGAATCCCACTGCGACGAGTTTGGGCAATCTTCCTTCGATCATTTATCCTGAGATGTTTGGCCTTGGCCGCCGATCGCGCTGACTGGGCGACGATCCAGCTAAAAGCCAAAAGCTAACAGCTTAGAGCTTCCTTTATGAAAACCGGCATCATCGGCCTGCCTCAGGTGGGCAAGACATCGCTGTTTCGGATTCTCACCAAGGCGCATCTTTCCGACCAGGCCCGCGCCAACCCGCGCGAGGCGCACATCGGCGTCGCCAAAGTTCCAGACGACCGGCTTGACCGCTTGGCTGCGCTTTACAACCCGAAGAAGCTCACCCACACTTCGGTGGAATATGTGGACGTGGGCGCTATCGGCCAGGAGGCGCTGAAAGATACCGCGTACTCCGCTCATCTGCGTAATGTGGATGCGCTCGCGCATGTGGTCCGCGTGTTTGACGATCCCGCGGTTCCGCTGGTTGGGGGAATCGATCCTCTGCGCGACATCAAGAACGTCGAATTCGATCTCCTAGTCAACGATTTAGGCCAGATCGAAAAACGGCTGGAGCGGCTGGAAAAAGATCTCAAGAAGATGAAGACTCCCGAACTTGAGAAAGAATTCGAGTTGCTGAAGCGAGCGAAAGTGCAGGTTGAATCCGATAAACCGCTGCGCGAAATGGAAATGACTCCCGAAGACAAGAAGCGCATCAAGGGCTTCATGTTCCTGAGTGAGAAGCCGATTTTCTACGTGCTGAACATCGGCGAGTCGACCGAGTTGGGCAAAGAGCTTGAAGAAGCAGTGAGCAAGTACAAGCTCACCGAAATCGCGGTGCGGCCGAATGCCGCGGCGACAGCGATTTGCGGCAAGGTCGAAGCCGAACTGGCCGAAATGAGCGATGCCGACGCCGCGGAGTTTTTATCGAGCTACGGACTGACAGAGAGCGGCCTGGTGCGGCTCATACGGACCACCTACAAATTACTCGGCGTGATTTCATTCTTCACCGCCGGCGAGGACGAATGCCGCGCCTGGCAGGTTCCCGCGCATTCGCGCGCGCAGGAAGCGGCGGGAGCGATCCACTCCGATCTGGAAAAACATTTCATCCGCGCCGAGACCATTCGCTGGGATCAGTTACTGGAAGCCGGCTCGGAAGCGAATGCCCGCGCCAAAGGAACACTCAGGCTCGAAGGAAAAGACTACATCGTCCAGGATGGCGATGTGCTGCATATCCGGCATTCGGGGTGATGAGTACCTAGTACCCAGTACCCAGTAAAGCAGAGGGGTTGAACTTGGAGTCCCGAGTTGGGACGTGAGAATCGAAATCAGAATTCCTAGTGCCGAGTTCGGCCTCTTTGCCTGTAAGCTGAGGGGCGATGGCACAGCATTACAAAGACCTGATCGCGTGGCAGAAGGCGATGGACTTGGCGAACGCCCTCTATGATGCGACTGAGGCGTTTCCAAAGCCAGAGACTTACAGTTTGACCGATCAGATGCGTCGGGCCGCTGTCTCGATCCCGAGCAATATTGCGGAAGGGCAGGCACACTTCAGCCGTCGCGAGTTTCGTCACTTTCTTCGACACTCCTGTGGATCCCTGGCCGAACTCGAAACTCAGAGCCTCATTGCGCAACGGAGAAATTATCTTACTGAATCACAAACAGCAGAACTTCTAAAACGTACGCACGAAGTGGGCCGCATCCTAAGCGGCCTCCTCAACTCCCTTAAGGAGCACATCCCGGCGGCGTAACGGAGATTTGACTGGGTACTAGGTACTCGGTACTGTCTTACTTCATGCATCCCATTGGGACCAGTATCCTGCTCGGCCTTACCGCTGCCGCCGCTAACGTTTTCGGCGGGGCCATCATTGTGCAGCGCAGCTGGGAGCGGCGTTATCTCCGCTATTTTGTCGCTCTGGGCGCTGGCTTCATGCTGGCCACGGCGCTGGTGGAGATGGTTCCGGAAAGCCTGGAGCTGCGGGGAAAGAGCGCGGCTTTTCTGATTCTGCTGGGCTACCTGATCATCCATTTCTTCGAGCACACGGTCACGCCGCACTTCCACTTCGGCGAGGAGACGCACAAAGATGAGTTCATGCACTCCCACAAGGGATACTCAGTGCTGCTCGGCTTGATCATCCACACGTTTTTCGACGGCATCGCCATCGCGTCTGGATTTCTGGTTTCAAACGCGCTGGGATGGATCATCTTTTTCGCAATTTTCCTGCACAAGATCCCCGAAGGCTTCACCGTGAGTTCAGTGATGCTGGCCAGCGGACGCAGCCGGGGCACGGCGTGGGGCGCGTCAGTAATTCTGGGTGGCGCAACACTGGCGGGGGTTTTGACGATGGCTCTTTTCCGGCAACACGTGGACGCTGGGTTGCCACTGGCGGCTGGCGTGACGATCTACGTGGCCGCTTCAGATTTAGTTCCGGAGGTCAACAAAGAGCCAGGACCGAGAATGGCGCTGCTGGTTTTTGTTGGCGCGGGAGTGGTGTTTCTGCTGGATGCGCTTTTTCACGTACATTGAGCGGGAATACTCATCGTAGATTTCGATCCTTGTTCCGCTCGACCCAGTCGGGCAGCCCACGGCCGGCGAGCATGCCCCTCGTGGCATAAATAAAGTCGTCCGTGACCGGCTGAATGAATAAACGGCCTTGCTCTTCGAGAAATGCCACGCGGGTCCCTTGGTCGATCTGGAACTTGCGCCGGATGTTTAGCGGGATCACGACCCGGCCTTTAGCCTTGACTGTTGCGAAGGCAATCGTCATGACTTACATGTTACGCTTTCGCTTGTTGTCAGTGCGCGACTGAGGCGCAGGTTGTTTCACGTCAGTCCACCGTATGCTTGGCGGTGTAGCCGTCGCGGGCGACGACGTCGATCTTCACATCTTTGCCCTTCTGGTCTTTCACCTTCAGCGGGCCGCCGTCGGGCGCCAGCACCTGCACTTTCAGCTTGCGGTAGGTGCCGTCCAGTTTGGTGTTAGTGGGGTGGTACGAGAGCGAGTACTGATTACGGATGTCGCCGGCAATATCCTGGAACTCCTCGCCATACTCGGCCTGGAAGCGCGGAAAGTAGGCACGGCCCCCGGTCATGGCGGCGAAGGTTTTCAATTCGTTGTCGCCTTGCAGATAGTCCATGGTGCTCACCGGAATGCCCATGCCGTGGGCGCCGCGGCAACCTCCGGGATGAGTCTCGCAATATTCGCGCACAATGAAGCCCACGCTAATGGGGAAGATGGTGACATCTTTCGTGTCCTTGACCTTTTTCAGGATCTTGTCGAGCGTGAGCTTACTGAAGGTGTCGATTCCGGTGGTAACCAGAATGACGTACTTTTTTCCTTCCACGCGATCCAGGCGGTCCAGCGTGTCATACAAGGCGTCGAACATATTGGTCTCGGCGAATCCAGGCATCCGCAGCTGGTTCAGCGCTCCGTACACGGCTTTCTTGTCCTGGGTGAAGTCGACCAGGATGTGGGGCTGCATATCGTAATAGGTAACCGCAACCCAGTCGTCTTTCGTGAGCGTGTTGGCGAAGGCATAGGAAGCCTGCAGGGCCTGCATCATGAAGATGTAATTCGTGGCTGCGAATTCCACCAGCAGCACGGCGGTGATCGGCGCCTTCGATACCGTGAAGTTCGTAATCTGCTGCTGCGATCCGTCTTCGAACACTCGGAAATTGTCTTTCTTCAGCCCGGGAACAAACTGGCCCTGCTTGGTGGTGACCAGCACATCCACATTCACCAGGGGAACGTTCACCTTGATGGAATAGTCGGGCAGACCCTCGACCTTGTTGGGGGTAGCAGGTGGGGGAGGCGGCGGAGGGGCTGCATCGGGATTTCTCTTCGGGATTGAGTAGGGACCGACGTTGTCGGTGGGGCCACCAGCCTCCGCGGGAGCTTCCTGCTTGGGCTTGCCGCTCGATTGGGGATTATCCTGCGGCGCGGCTTGCGATTGGTCCTGGGCAGACACTGGAGTCACGGCGCAGATCACTGCCAGCGAAACCGCTAGCGCCAAAATCGACCCGGTGAACTTCTGGAAACACAATCCCTGTTGCATGAACAGCCATTTGGCGAGCATACAAACCTCTGAGAAAAAGGAGACTAAAGACTGTTTGGAGCGAAACTGCCTTATGCTAGTATAGACGCAGGGATTCGCGATTGGGATGTTTTGCCCGGCTCCCGTTATTTCCCCTCCTGGCAACGACTTACAATCTGGCGGAGTCTAATACGGATAAGGTAGGGCTTTAGCTAGTCCTGCCGGGCGTTGGTTCATGAAAAAATCAGCTTTCGCGCTTCTCTTCGTCGCTTGCCTGTCCTTTCCCTGCTTAATTTCTGCGCAAACGTCCCCTTCTGCGCCTGCGGTTCAAAAGCCTCAGATCATTACCGTTAGCGAGATTCACGCGGGCATGCGTGGGGTCGCGTACACGGTGTTTGAGGGAGTAAAGCCCGAGAGCATGGACGTGGAAGTGCTGGGCGTGCTGCACAACGTGAACGGACCCAAGGGCGACATCATTCTGGTGCGGCTGCACGGGAAGAAGGTCGAGTACACGGGCGTCGTGGCGGGCATGAGCGGCAGTCCGGTTTATCTGGACGGGAAGCTCGCCGGGGCGCTTGCGTTTCGTATTGGAGAGTTCTCAAAAGAGCCCATCGCCGGCGTCACGCCGATCGCCGACATGCTGGAAATCAGCGGGCTGGATCGCTCACCGGCGGAAGAGACCTCCGCGGTGAAGCCTGCAGTGACCGCGGTTGCGGGCAAGGCCGGCGCGCCTGGCGAGTCGTCCGCGCTGCCGGGTTCGGGGCAGGATTCTACAGGCGCGAATTTTGCGAATTACCTCAAACCCATCGAGACACCGCTGGTCTTCAACGGATTCTCCGAGCAGGCGATCCAGCTTTTCGCGCCGCAGTTTGCTTCCGCCGGAATCGTCCCAGTCATGGGCGCGGGCTCGGTAAGCAACGACAAACAGCCGGAGCCGCTCGAAGCCGGCTCCGCCGTCAGCGCCATCCTGGTACGCGGCGACATGGATATCGAAGCCACCTGCACTGTGACCTACGTGGATGCGCAGCGGCTGCTGGCCTGCGGACATCCGCTGCTGCAGTTTGGCTCCGTCGATCTCCCCATGAATAAGGCTCAGGTCCTCGCCACGCTGGCCTCGCCCCTCAATGCTTTCAAGATCGTGAACACGACCGAGCCTGTGGGGACGTTCGTGCAGGATCGCCACACCGGCATCATGGGCGTGTTCGACAGGCAGCCGGAAATGATTCCGGTCACGTTGAGCATTCACAGCAGCAGTGGCGTGAAGCAGTTCCACTACGAGGTGCTGAATAACCCGAAGCTGACTCCGGTCGCTCTGATGGTGACGGTGTTCAACGCGCTGCACGGCGTGAACGAGTTCGGCGAAGAAATCACCTACCGGCTGGCGGGCAGCATTGGGGTGAAGGGATTCCCCGAGGTAACGATGCGCAACATGTTCGCTCCGGTGGAGAACGGACAGCCGGCGGCGATGCAGGCTGCGCTCTCGCTGGGCGAGCGCTTCGGACGCATCTATGACAATCCTTACAATGCTCCAGCGATCGCGGGCGTGAAACTGGATTTCGACCTGGTCCGCGAACGACGCTGGGCGCGCCTCGAAAGCGCGCGCACTGATGTGACGGAAGCCCGCCCCGGGCAGGACATTATGCTTGAGACTGTGCTCGCTCCCTACCGCGGCGAGCGCATCGTGCGGCAGATTCCGGTGAAGATTCCAACTTCAGCCAGCAAAGGGACGCTTCGCATCCTGGTGAGCGATGGCGAGACGCTCGACCGCATCAGCCGGGGCAATCCCGCCTTCGGCCGCAAGCTCGATCTCGCTTCCACGATTGCGTTGCTCAACAAGGAGCACTCCAACAACCGCGTCTACGTTTCGCTGCTGGAAGCCGACCCGGAAGCCCGCGTCGCCGACAAAGTCATGCCCACGCTGCCCATCTCGATCATGAATGTGATGGATGGCATGCGCGGCAATCAGGAAATGGTAGTCTCCGGCGAGTCGAGCGTGGATGAGACGGCAACCCCTCCGTTGGATTATGTGGTATCGGGAGCGCAGTTGCTGACGATCACAGTGAAGTAACCACCAGGTACCGAGTACCAAGTTGCAAGCTTTAGCTTCTTTTCCATTCCTCGAAACAGGCGGCGCAGCCTAGCCTGGTTAGCGCTATAATTCGTACTCTTACCTTTGCAGGACACTGTGTTGTTGCCAAAATTTTTCTCTTTGTGCATTCATCGAGGAGGAAACGATGCCGCATCATCTCAACCCGGCGCAGGACCGCCAAAACCAGCCTCAACCTCAGCATCACGCTTGCGGAGACCTTTTTGGATGCGGCGAAGAGCAAGGCACGGGCGTGCTCCGCGAAGACATTAAGGACGCCGCCTTCACCAGGCAAGCCGCAGACCGGCTGCTGCACATGGACGAGATGAATCAGGAGCAACTGGATGGCTTTCTGACCGCGCGCGGCCGTTCCCGCCGCCGACTGCTGCGCGCCAGCAGTTTCATGGGCGCGCTGGCTGGCATTGGGCCCTGGTTCAACAAACTTGCGCGAGCCGCGGATGTGCTGGAAGGCGGCGCTGCCACCGGCACTGCGGCGGCACAGAAACAGAATAAGGACGAACAGGGGCGCGTCCATGTAGTAGAGAGCAACGATAAGACTGTGCGTCTGGGTGTCTACGACTCCACACTCGATCCCATACTCAAAATCGATTCCGGCGATACCATCAGCTATCCCAACACGTGGTCCCACTTCTTGAACCAGTTGCAGCCCGGCGTTCCCATCGAGACCCTGGCGAAGTTACGTGTCAGCAATCCGGGACACGGGCCACACTCGATCATCGGCCCCATCTACGTCAACGGAGCCGAACCCGGCGACGTGCTGGAGGTCCGCTACAAGCGCATTCGTCCGTTCGATTGGGGAGCTGTATTCAACAACCCGGGGTCGCTCGGAACTGGTTTGCTGGCCCAGGATTTCCCAGAGGGACAGGTGAAGTACTTGAAGATCGACTTTCCTGCCATGACAGCCGAATTCAACCGCAACATTCATGTCCCGCTCAAGCCTTTCCAGGGAACGCTGGGCGTGGCGCCGCCGGATGGCTACTATCCACCTTTAAGTCCGGGAGTGACCAGTTCCGTTCCCCCAGGACCTCATGCAGGCAACGTCGATCTCAGCGAAATGGCCGAAGGCTCGACCATGTTCATTCCGGTATGGAAGCCGGGAGCGCTGATCTTCACCGGCGATTCCCATGCGGTGCAGGGCGATGGCGAAATCTGTCTGTCGGCACTGGAAACGCGCATGCAGGAATTGCGCATCGAAGTAGTGCTGCACAAACAGAAGAACTTCGCCTGGCCGGTGGCGGAGACTCCAACCCACTGGATCACTTTAGGCTTGGACAAAGACCTCAACGTCGCCATGACACTGGCGGCGCGCAACGCCATCAACTTTCTTGCCACGCACGCCGATCTCACCAAGCCCGACGCCTACGCTTTGTGCAGCATCGCTGTCAGCTTCCGGGTGACGCAGGTGGTGGACATTGTGCGCGGCGTGCATGCCATGATCCCGAAGAACCTCTTCGCGGCCGACCTGCGAAAGCAGATCGTCGTCGTGTAGGGCATCTGCGCCATGCCTTCAAAACAATAGGAATCCGGCTTTGTCCATGTGCCGAAACCCATCCGTCTGCAGCGCGGCGATCACCATCAGCGTTCCGTTGTACCCCACGTGGGCCAGAAAGCTCGAGGCCACGGACTTGGTCCACGCCCGCACTGTGGTGAGCACCACGCCGACCAGAATAATGATCAGCACCGCTCCCCAGGCATAGCCGTACTGGAAGGCGTGGATCAGGCCGAAGGGAACGGCAGTGAGAAGGATTCCCCAAACCACTCCCAGGCGCCGGGCTATCACCGGATAGAGGAATCCACGAAAGAAAATCTCTTCCATCAATGGCCCGAGAGTTATGGCAAAAGCGACGGTGAGATAGGCATTGGAGGGCGTGGCGAAGAATTGATCGAAGGGTGTGGTCTTGGGCATGGGCAGGAACCGCCCGAGAATGTCAAGCCCCAGCATGAGCACTCCGATTCCCACCATGCTCACTCCGATGAGTCCCGGCCAGTTCCAGCGGATGGCCTGCCAGAAACGCGTCCGATATTTGCCCTCGACCAGCAGGATCATGTACAGCGCTACAACGAGATAAGTCAGCAGTTCGGATAGCAGCGCCAGCGCCGGTTTCTGCGCCACGTCCAGCCAACTCTCATGCGGGTAGACGAAACGGCGCGCTCCCAGCACGATGAGCAGTTGCGCGAGGAAAAGCGTGAGCAGGGTGAGACCGGCGATCAGCAGCACATCCCAGCCGCTCCAGACGGGATTCTCGCCGGCGCGGGGGACGCGTGGGGGCGGCAAGAACGCAGGCGGCGGAAAGGGATCGGCAGCCAACGGAATCGGAGCTTGCGGCTCGCTGTTCACCAGCGGAAGATCAAGCTGCGGATTATCGGGCGATGACAAGAGTTTCCCTTCACATGATCCCAGGACACAAGATTAGCATTGTTACTCTCGGAGGACCGATTCGTGCCTCAGGACTTCCTGTGGATTCCCGACACAATTTGCCAAACGCCTTCCATGTCAGCGTCGGTCGCCATGATCTGCACCTGAAGCCATCCCGAAGACCAGCAGTTCCACGCGTTCGGATCGCTCTCGTAGAACCTCGGAGATTTCAGCATCTGCTCAAATTTCCCCCCGCCCACACAGGACATAGCCTCCCCGCCGAGATCGAAAGTTCGGACCGCGGGCTCGATTCCCTGCTTCTTCAACATGGATGACTGGGCCGAATTCATGAAGTCGAGTTGCCCCGGTTTGAAGGCCGCATGAGTGGACAACGTAATAATGGCATGGAATCTCAGCTTCCTGTCGCGCTTGGGCTCGCCCGTCCGATCTTCCGTATCGAGCCGAATCAATGTGTGGATCTGTTCGTCCGCGTCGCCCACATACCAGTTCGCGGGCACAGGCACAGCATATTTCGCAAAGACATCTGACTGCCCATGTCGGAGGTGCCAAATCCAGGCTTCGATGCGGACGCGATAACTGAGTGCCAGCCAGCCAACCATCAGAATGATCAAGAGGACGACAATCTTTGTGACGGTGGATCGCTTCACGGTTGCCCTCCTCTAGCCGGTACCCCAGCCTACCCTATTGCTACTTTCTTCCCGTTCGCAAAGTATCCCATCAGCGCTTGCCCGGTATACGACTTCTTCACCCGCGCCACCTGCTCCGGCGTGCCTTGGGCCACGATGCGGCCGCCTTCTTCGCCGCCTTCGGGGCCGAGGTCGATGATCCAGTCGGCGTTGCGGATCACGTCCAGATTGTGTTCGATGATCACGATGGAGTTGCCCAGGTCGGTCAACCGGTGCAGCACGTCGAGCAGCTTCTTCACGTCGTCGAAGTGCAGGCCGGTGGTGGGCTCATCGAGCAGATAAAGAGTCTTGCCGGTCTGCCTCTTGCTCAACTCGCGGGCCAGCTTGATACGCTGGGCTTCACCGCCAGAGAGCGTGACGGCAGATTGACCGAGATGAATGTAGCCCAGGCCGACGTCGACCAGGGTTTGCAGCTTTTGCTTTACCTGCGGAATATTTTCGAGAATGGGCAGCGCGTCGGAGACCGGCATCTCCAGCAAATCGGCGATGGAGTTGCCGTTGTACTTCACGGCCAGCGTTTCATGATTGTAGCGGCGGCCGCCGCAGACTTCGCACAGCACGTAAACATCGGGCAGAAAGTTCATCTCGATGCGGCGCTGGCCTTCGCCCTGGCAGGCCTCGCAACGCCCGCCGGAAACATTGAAAGAGAAACGTCCGGGCTTGTAGCCGCGCTCGCGCGCCTCGGGCAGCATGGCGTAGATATCGCGAATCGCAGTGAATACTCCCGTGTAAGTCGCAGGATTCGAGCGCGGCGTGCGCCCGATCGGTGACTGATCGATGCGAATGACTTTGTCGATGTTCTCCGCGCCCACGATTGCCTTGTGCTCGCCCGATTTCTCGCGTGAACGGTAAAGCTGGCGGGCGAGAGCACGGTAGAGAATGTCATTCACCAGCGTGGATTTGCCCGAGCCGGAAACTCCGGTGACGACCGTCATCACAGCGAGCGGAAAAGTTACGTCGAGATTCTTGAGATTGTTTTCTTTGGCGCCGAGGATGGTCAGGGCCGCGCCGTTCTTCTGCCGCCGCTGGGCGCGCATCTCGATCTGCACTCTGCCGGAGATGTATGCTCCGGTCAGCGAGTTAGGTTCGCGCATGATCTCTTCCGGCGTTCCGTGGGCGACCAGGGCCCCGCCGTGGCGCCCGGCGCCGGGGCCGAGATCGATTACATAGTCCGCGCGGCGAATCGTCTCTTCGTCGTGCTCCACTACTAAGACCGTGTTGCCCAGGTCGCGCAGATTTTCCAGCGCGGTGAGCAGGCGTCCATTGTCGCGATGATGCAGGCCAATCGAAGGCTCGTCCAGCACATAGAGCACGCCGCGAAGCTGTGATCCGATCTGCGTGGCCAGGCGAATGCGCTGGCCTTCGCCGCCGGATAGCGTCGCCGCCGAGCGGTCGAGCGAAATGTAATTCAGTCCCACCGCATTCAGAAATTGCAGACGTTCAACCACTTCATGCATGACTCGGCCTGCGATCTTCTCTTCGCGGCCGGCCAGCTTGACCGCCTGCGCCACTTCGAGTGCCTTGGAAATTGGCAGGGCGGTAAATTCCGCAATCGACATGCGGTTTACTTTGACGGCGAGGCTCTCCGGCCGCAGGCGCTTGCCGTGGCATGCGGGACACTCCGTCGCCGACATGTGATCGATCAGCCAGTCGCGGTAGCCTTCGGAGGTGGACTCCTCGAGATTCTGTTTCAGGTATCCAAAAATTCCGCGGAACCCTGTCTTGCCGCGGCCGGACTCGCCATTGAGCAGCAGGTCCTGAATTTGCTCGGGAAATTTCTCAAACGGCTTGTTCAGGTCGATGCCATGTGCCGCCCCCACGACCTGCAAACTGTGGATCAGGCCCTGTGACGCCGAGCCCGGCCCCAGTCCGCCATCGAGCAGCGGCTTCGACCAGTCGGTGATCACTTTCGCCGGATCGAAATCGTAGCGGCTGCCGAGACCATGGCACTCGGGACAAGCTCCATACATGCTGTTGAATGAGAACGACCGCGGCTCCAGTTGTGGCACGCTGATGCCGCAATCCGGACAAGCCAGCTTCTCGGAATAAAGCTGCTCGTCGCCGCCGACCACGGCCACCTGCACCAAGCCGCCGGCCAGCTTCATCGCCAGGCCAACCGACATTTCGAGGCGGTGCTCGATGCCCGGCTTCACCAGCAGCCGGTCGATCACCACTTCGATGGTGTGGTTCTTGCGCTTGTCGAGATTCAGGTCGTCATCCAGATTCACGATTTCGCCATCGACGCGGGCGCGCTCGTAGCCATGCTTGAGCAGGGTCTCCATCTCTTTCTTGAATTCGCCTTTGCGCCCGCGCACGATTGGAGCGAGAACCATTACACGATCCTCAGGAGTCAGATGCATCACGCGCTGTACGATCTGCTCCGCCGACTGGCGGCTGATGGGCCGGCCGCACTTGGGACAATGCGGCACTCCAATCGAAGCGAACAACAGGCGAAGATAATCGTAGATCTCAGTGATCGTCCCCACGGTCGAGCGCGGGCTGCGGCTGGTGGTCTTCTGCTCAATCGAGATGGACGGGCTAAGTCCATCAATGGCATCTACATCCGGGCGTTCCATCTGGTCCAGAAACTGCCGCGCGTAGGTCGAGAGGGTCTCCACATAGCGGCGCTGGCCCTCGGCATAAATCGTGTCAAAGGCAAGCGATGACTTGCCCGACCCGCTCAGGCCCGTCACCACGGTGAGCGTGTTGCGCGGAATCTCAACGTCGATGTTTTTGAGGTTATGCTGGCGCGCCCCGCGCACCGAAATCCGGGTAATAGCCATTTGGAGACTGTCTGAAAAACAGGGCTGGACTGCCCTTCCGTAATGTCGACAGGTTTACAGATATGTCCGACATTGGAAGTGCACAGCTCTACTCCGTATTTTACTACGGCGCATCTGGGTCGTCACTAGCGGCCGGCATCAACGCAGGTAGATTGAAGAAACCGCAATTTAACGAAGATCTTAGACAGGGTGGTTGATCGTGATTTCGCTCTTCATGCCTCTGATTCTCTGCGTCACCGTAGTCGCATCCGTGGGAATTGGCGTGTTTGTGGCTTACACCGCAGTCTTCGGCATCCTCCACGTCTTTGGCCGCTCGGCACAGCAACCGCAGCCGCAACAGCAACGTCCCGCGGAGGCGCGCCCGCGCCTGGTTCTGGTTCCTACGCAGCACCACGCCAGCGGCGACTAGCCACGCCTATTCATCTGGAAGTCTCACCTGAAAATGCCCTGGCTGGCGATCACTCGTGAACTCACGTCTCCGATAACAGCGGCTTGTTTCCCAACGCTACGCGGAAACCATAGAACAGGACCGCAAGAAAAACCGCAAACATAAACAACGATTGCGCCGAATACCACTGAGAGAAATTGACAGTGATGGGAAAGGATGTCCACAGGTTCGAGATGAATGTGGCCACAGCCACCGCGAGAATGCCCAGGCGCACCAGGGCAAACATGACGACAGCGGTTGTAAGGACTACGAATGGCATCTCCACTCCGAAGTTTTCTCCTCCGAGGTTGACGAGCAGAACCAAGATTCCGGTTACGGCCACGCTGAGCCAATAATTCCGCAGCAACAAGCGCACCAGGAAAAAACTGAACGTGATGGCGAGTGCCGGAAAGATTCCATGGTCCAGCGATGTGGCCAGCAAATAGCCCAGCCCATCCCGCGCCGAACTCAATGTCATGGGGTTGCTTGGAATAGTTGTTTCACCTGGAATGTTATGCCAGTAGGGGAGTGCATTCGAAATATGAACACCCAGTGCCACAGCGCTGCCGAGGAGAGATCCCGCCAGCAGATCACGCCCGATCAGGGGGTCGCGCAACTTGCCCGCGAGCAGACGGCTCCACGAGATCAGCAGTTCCGGCATCTGCCGGCGGACGTAGGGTTCGAGCGCCAGGTAGTAAAGCCATACGAAGGCGGCGGCAAAGAGCGCCTGGCTGATCATGCGGACGAACATTTGCCATTCCTGACCCAGCGCGGGAATGTGGTGGGCGGCCAACACTCCCGCGATCATCGCGGTTGAGAACACGAATGCCGCGATGCGGAATGCGCCTCTGCGGTCTCCGCGGCCCAGCCGAACGTTATGCCGGGCGAATAGGGCAGCTAGGATCAACGTGCAGAACCCGCCGGCCAGCAAAGTGCTTTCGCGCACCACGCTCGACCGGCTAAGCGCCCGCTGCGTCTGCATACGCCACGGAGGTGACCACGGACCGATTACGTGGAAGTACACCGGCTTTCCACGGTAACTAGCGGCGCTAATCTCCATTTCGGTCGTGGGGTCTTCCGGATAAAACCCGCGCCAACCGAAGCGACGATCAAATCCTGTGGGAGGCAGCCAGGTTGGCTCGGCCGGTTTCAAGCTGGCCGGGTCGATTCCGCTCGCCGTCAGCATCTCGTTCCAATTCGGGTCCGGCGCTGCGGTAGAGGCGCGCTCCACCTGCGGGGGCACGGCCAGGAATGCATAGAGCCGGCCATCCGAACCCTGGTAAACGGTGACCATGCCTGACACTTCGTAGGGAGGGTCGAAGGTCGTCACCCTGAGGCTGGCATTCGATGGCGCCATCGCATCGGGGCTTTGCCGATAGAAGAACCCTAAAACCCCCTGCGCGGCGTGCGCCAGCTCGCGGCTGGCTTGCGCAGTCGGAAGATGTGTGGCCCGATAGAAGAGGAAGTCGTAATTGCGCTCGAACCACGACGTGCGGTCTGCAACTGTGCCGGTATAACCGGCCTTTTCGATGATCTCCTGGGCCCGAACTTCGAGCGCGCTGGGCGTCTTTCGCGGCGGCGCTATACCCAGGTCGGTGGAGTAAGGCGCAAGCCCCACGATCACGGCAGCAATAGCCAGAGTTGCCGCCAGCATGGCCCAGGCCGCCTTCGGTAGTATTGCTCCTTCACCTCCTGCCGCTGCCACCATCTCGGGTGACGGCGTCTCGCCCGCCGCCAACGCAGCCGCCAGCGGATCTCCGCCGGGCAGTGCGGCTGCAACCTGCAATGCGGAACTGGGCCGGCTGTGCGGCTCCGCCTCCAAGCAGCGCAAGATCACGCGCTCGATCAGCGGGTCCAAGCCCTCCACCAGCTTGCTCGGGTTCGTGGGAGTAGTGCTCTGGTGCTGCCGGATCAACTCCGGCAGCGTGGCAGCCTCGAACGCTCGCTTTCCGGTGAAGACTTCATACAGCACCAGACCCAGCGCATAGATGTCGCTCGAAACGGTGGCCGCCTTGCCGGAGAGCTGCTCCGGAGCCATGTAAGCGGGGGTGCCCGCGCCGATCTGGTCGTCGCCGATGCTCGCCAATCCCGCCAGGCCAAAATCTGTAATACGCACTTTGCCGCGCTTGTCGAGCATCACGTTCGCAGGCTTGAGATCGCGATGCAGCACACCGGCTTCATGGGCTGCCGCCAGCCCAGCGCACAATTGTCTCGATATCTCAATGGCCTTATCTTGTGGCAGTCGTCCGATGCGGCGGAGCAAGGACGACAAATCCTCGCCATCCACATACTCCATGGTCAGAAACGGCAGGCCAGAGGTTTCCCCGATGTCGAAAACGCGACAGACGTTGGGGTGAGAAACCTGCCGAGCGAGTCGCACTTCGCGGTGAAACCGGGCCAGGGCTGCGCCATCTTGCGACACCGCTTGCGGCAGGAACTTCATGGCAACCGGCTGGCCCAGGCGCAAGTCGTCCGCGCGATAGACCTCGCCCATGCCGCCCTTGCCGAGCAAGGCCACGATGCGATACCTCTCCGCCAGAATTTGTCCGGGAACAAAACGCCCTTCATCGAGCGCAGGGGTGTCTAGGATACTTCTGCGCGGAGTGGGATCGTCGAGCGTGGCGGCATCCGAGTCTACCGTCGCTTCATATTGCACATCGGCCGGCGTGCCGCACTTCGGACAATACTTAGCAGTCGGGGGCAGGTCGGCAGTACAGCGGACGCAGTGGACAGTCTGCACCATAGGCTTCCCGTAGAAGGCAATAGACTAATCCACGAGGAAATGGAAAACACTTGTTTTTTCTCGCTCCGGGTCAGATCGAACCTGCGAATATCCGCAGCCGGGCGAATGCATAACGACTCTTTGGATCTCCCGTGAGCGATTCGCCGCAACCCCCGTATGGTTTGGGTATTACCTCTTGCTGATCTGCGACTTTGCTTCCTCCGGCGAACCGACATTGGGCGGCATTTCTCCGGTCAACGAGTTCAAGAACGCTTGCAGGTCGCTGCGTTCCTGCCCGCTCAAGAAGTCCAGCACGTGAATCTCCTTGTCCAGGTTGGGATTGGAATTGCCCGCTCCAATATAAAAGTCGATGACCTGCTTCAGGTCCGTCAGGCTGCCATCGCTCATGTAAGGCGCCCGCAGCGCAATATTTCGCAATGAAGGCGTCTTGAACTTCCCCTTGTCGGCCTCGTTGTGAGTCACAGCGTATTGGCCGACATCGGTGAACTCTCCACCATTCACGCCGACCCCGACATCGTGAAATCGGTTATCGGTAAATAGAGCGTACTTCTCTCCCACCGTATGGCAGGCGGCGCAATCCGCTTTCTTCTTGGACGTGAACACGACGTATCCGCGCTTCACGGCGCTGTCCACGGCGTGTTTGTCATGTCCATATTTCCAGCGATCGAACGGTGAGTTGCCGCTGATCACGGTGCGCTCGAACGAAGCAATGCTCTTCTCCACCATCTCATAGGCAATCGGTCTCGCACCCCAGGCATTGGCGAATTGTTCGCGATAGCTCGGGTCGGCATTCAGCCTTTGCTCCACCGCGGTCAGCGTATTGGCCATCTCCACGGGGTTCTGTACTGGGCCCTCGGCTTGGGTTTCCAGGGTGGGAGCGCGCCCATCCCAGAACTGGACTTTGAAATAGGCGGAATTTACCACCGGCGGAGAATGGCGGGTTCCCGCCTTCTTGCCCACACCTTCGGAAACTGGCCGGGAATCGGCGAAGCCGAATTGCGGACTATGGCACGAAGCGCAGGAAACGCTGCCATCCAGCGAGAGAATCGGATCATAGAACAGCCGGCGCCCCAGTGCGATGGTCTCCGCAGTGGGCGGATTGTCCGCTGGAATCACCACCGGTGGAAGCCCGAGCGGAGCTTTTATCTGCACTGGCTTGCCGATGGGCATCACCGGCGAAGCAGATCGATTTTGGCTTTGCAGCAACAATCCTGAGGCCAGGACCGTGAGCAGGAGAAAGAGAGAAAATTTACGCGAATTCATGGGACCCTCCGATGAAGGAGACTCCGGTTCCCGCTTGCAATGATGGAATTGCAGACCCGCAGACTGAATTGCTCTGGAAAGCCGGAGTCCGGCTGTGTCAGTTTCCGAAGGTCTGCGGCAACACCATCGTAGTACGGCCAGGAGGGAAAGTAGGTGATTCCAATCACTCTTAGCGGTGACAAGCTGGCTGACGCTCGAGGTTTGGGATGCCCGACTGATGGCGCTACGAGCCCGCTCTGGTAGCGCCGTCAGATGCGGCTCAGGCTCCTGCGATTTTCAGCAACTCTGCCAGATTGTGAATGCCTTGCGCTTGTACCTTGCGCATCATCACTCGCCACACGCGGGCGGTGAGGAATGCGTCATCCAGGGCGTGATGGGCATCGTGCACCTCGAGGCCGTAGTGAGTTGCCAGGCTTGTCAGGCCCAGTTTCTCCAGTTGGATGTGTAAGTCCTCCGAGAAGGGACCTCGCCGCAGGAGCCAGTGGTGAACCCGTGCCGTATCCACGCCTGGGTTGTTCAGTTTGTGTCCCGTAGCATCCATTTCCTTGCGCAGAAGTTTCAGATCAAGGTGCACAAAATGGCCCACCAGCACCGCGTCCTGCACAAACTGGCACAGGTCTTGCAGGGCCTTGGCACAAAGTTCGCCACCTTCCACATCTTCCGAACGAAGCCGGTGGATGACCACGGTTTCCGCGGGAACCGGCACCCCGGGATTCACCAAGCGGTAGAACTGCTCTCCGATCCTGATCTTCGCCCCATCCATGGCCTGGAATGCATTCCAGAGTCAGGGTATTTCTTGCGAATGCTGTCCCCTCGAAAACCGTGTGCACTCTAACGCGTGATCGATCCGCTCGCTCGTACGGTAACGATCTCTGCAACTGTCAGAAACAGAGCGTAGGTGGCAAAGAGAAACGCTCCATATTTCCCCGCCGTTTCAGGATGCATGCGCGGCATGAAAGCAGAAAAGCGCGCCAGTAGCACGGCCTCGCCGAACATGCCGGGCAGCGCAATGAGCAGCGCCGCCGACGCCCAGTCCGCGGCCGCGACATTCCGCCAGCCAAGGATGGCCGTGCAGATGGCCGCGGTTACGATGGGCGTGAGTACGAAGTTGATCCAGTAGCGCTGGCTGCTGCTTTCAAACACCTGCGGCCCGCGCAGCTCATAGAAGATGGTTCCAACTACCCAGAAGGCCGCGCCGAACAGCAGGAAGAGCAATTTGTCGTTCATTTTCATAGGAACTCCTGAGACTTGAGGATAAATGTACCACTCGGTACACGCAAACTTGTACCATATGGTACATTACGAATGCAAGATGCCAGGCAAGAAACAGCGCCGCAGCCGGGAAAAACTGCTGGAAAGCTGTCTCGCCGCCTTCATCCGCGCCGGAACGTTGGAGCTTAGCCTGGACAGCCTGGCGAAAGCCGTGGGCAGCAGCAAGCGCATGCTGATCCACTACTTCGGCGGCCGTGACGCCATTGAGGAATCGGCTATGTCGCTGCTCGAAGACCGCCTGAGGGCCAGATTCCGCGCCAGCGCGTTCCCGGCGGGCGCATCGCTCCACACTGTAGTTGCCGCTTTGTGGGAACAGACGACCAGCGCCGAGTCCCGCGGCGTTCTTTTGTTGGCGATGGACCTCACGCGGAGAAGTTGGAGCGGGTCAAAACGGGCCAAGCGGTTCTTTGAGGAGCAGCAGCGCCTGTGGGCGGAAATGCTGCGAGAATTTCTGCCCGACGCTGAGGCGGTCGAGACTCTCCTCCAACTCTTTCAGGGCGCCATGCTGGTCTATCTGGTTACGGGGGATCGAGCGCGGGGCAGGCGTGCCCTTGACCGGCTGATCTCAACCGAAACCCGCGCTCGAAGCATCTGATCTGATCGCCGGGTATGCGGGCCAAGTCCCGAGGACCCGTGTTAGCATTTAACTGTAGTGGCGTTCTCCTCTCCGCTTTCTGCAGGCATGCGCATGGCCCGCTTTCAAGCCGTTTCGGTTCGCGTTTTGTTGGCTGGGTGCGCGACCCTTTGTTTCAGTCTCGCTTCCCCCGCAGCCGAGCCGTCTCCCTGGCTCGAGATTCACTCCACACACTTCACCGTCATCACCGACGCCGGCGAGAAAAAAGGCAAAGAAGTCGCGCTGCGCTTCGAGCAGATGCGGGCCGTCTTCGCAGTCCTGCTGATGAAGGATCGCCTCAATGACTCCTTGCCGCTGACGCTTCTCGCTCTCAAGAACGACAAGACCTACTACCAGAGCGCGCCGCTACGTCAGGGCCAACCCATCAGCGCGCCCGGCTTCTTCCTGCCCGGCGAAGACCAAAATTTCATCGTGCTGAACTTGTTCGAGGAAGAGTCCTGGCGCGCCGTCGCCCATGACTTCGCCCACCTGCTGCTCAACTACAACTATCCTCCGGTTCCGGGATGGTTCGACGAAGGCCTGGCCGAATACTTCAGTTCGATCCGCGTCGACGACAAGAAATACGAGATCGGCGGTGACCCCGAACTGCATCCTCTCTTCAGCGAAGACCTGCTGGAGAACCAGCACGAAGTCCGCAATCCCCCGAAGTCTCTTACCGAGCTTCTCAGTGGACAAGTCTGGCTTGCGCTGCCCGACCTGCTCACCATGAAGCATGACACCTCTACTTACACCGAAGGCACGCATCACACGCTCTTCTACGCCCAGTCGTGGATGACGGTGCATTACCTGCTCCACGAGAAAAAGCTGCCCGAGACTGGGATGTATTTTGACCTGGTCGAGAACCAGCACGTGCCCGTCGAAGACGCCATCCAGAAGGCCTACGGCGTGACGCCTGCCCAGTTCGACGAGGCAGTGAAGGTCTATTTCCACTCGCTCACGCCGCTGTTCGTGGCGCTCGACGCATCCAAGCAACCAACGTCCCAGCCCGATCCGCCGCAGGTGTATCAGTTCCCCGAGATTGTAGGACCGAACGACAGCGCGATCATCGCCAAGACGATCCCCGAGGCGGATGCGCGCGCTTTAACCGATGAAGTGAAGATCAGGATTCCCGATCGCCGTGAAGCGGGATTGCAGGAGTTGCAGGCGCTGGCCACAACTCCAGACCCGGCTGCGGCCAAACCCGCGGGCGCAATCGAAGCCCTCGGAAGGAGAGTCCGGAAAGAAAATAAAGACAAGGACAAAGACAACGGCAACGATGATGCTCCGCTGGTCACAGCCGTTGGCAACGAGATCGCACACCGCGTGCTTGCCTGGGACCATCTGCAGCACGGCGAGTTCGATGCGACTGCAGAAGAACTGAGCGACGCCGCTGCGCTTAACCCGCGCGATATGTGGATCCGCTACTACGTTTCTGTGCTGAAGTTCCGCATCGCGCAATCGAAGCACACCGACGTGCTCGGCCTGCCGAATATGATTCAGGATCTGCGCGCGGTGCTGGAATGGTATCCCGAATTCGCCAACGCTTATGACCTGATGGCCACTGCGCACCGCGAAGGCGGAGGCTCAATCGCGGCCATGCAGGCCGAACGCGCTGCCATGCAGCTCAGTCCGCGGAACCAGCAGTATGCTTTGCATCTGGCGGAAATTTATATTTCCGACAAAAAGTGGGAAGCGGCTGTCATCTTGCTGCAGCGGTTGAAGGCCAACAGCAATCCGCAGGTCGCTGCTGCAGCGCGCGATCGGCTGGAGCAGATTCCGAACGAAAAGAAATACGGAGCAGCGGCTGCTGCGTCAGCTTCCGCGCAAAAATATACTCCGCAGAAGTCGCCATTCGACGTGCTTGAGGAAGACGCCGCCAAGCGCGCCGCCGCACAGAAGGCACAATCCGCGGGCACGGCCGATACGCGGCCGGCGAAATTCTTTCAGGGCCGGCTGGTGGGCGTGGACTGTTCTCAGTCTCCGGCGGCGATTCTCACCGTGAGTTCCGGCACAGTGGTTCTGAAGCTGCGCACGGCCGATTACAAGTCGCTGCTGCTCATTGGAGCCGATGCTTTCTCGTGCGAGTGGAGTAACCGCTCGGTCTCGGTGAACTACAAGCCCGGCGGCGTCTCTGATGGCGACTTGGTTTCGGTGGAAGTGCGATAGTACCTAGTACCGAGTAAAAACCGCGTTCCTAGCCGCCGCCCTGCCCTGCTCCATTCCCGCCCGCCGTTTCTGACAGCCAATTTCGGACTGCGCCTTGAACCTTCAGGCGGGCTTCCTCGGTGGTGAGGTGCTTCACTGCCGTCGCCTCTTTCTTTACGGCCGCGGACTGCACGGGCGCGGCAGCGACTGGCGCTTCCTCGTCGTCTGCGTCTTCTATTTCATTCTCCGCTTCGGCTCTTTCGTCCTCGTCTTCCTCCGACGGCTCTTCAAAATCATCTTCGTCCCACTGCGGGCCGCCGATGTCGGTGCGGTGCACGTTGTCACGGTTGATCACGACGTCGGTCACGTCACTGGCTTCGAAATCGACGCGGCGGAGATTAATGCTGGCGGTTTGCAGGGCGTAGAGCATCAAGCCGGCGGTGCGGTGGTCGATGCGGCCGGAGCCGAGCATCTGGATCACCTTCATCAGCGAAACCTGGACCGAGTTCGCGTCCTCGAGCAGGGGCAGTTCGAAACGGCGCTGCGCCGTCATATCTGCCGCATTTTTCGCCTGCTCGCGCTTGATGCGATCATGAAAGAAGCAAAGCCTGCGCCAACGCAGAGCGGGACATCCGCACTGCGTGCCATTCATCTTCAAATGCTGACATCGTGGAACATTTCCAATACCCATATTTTTTTCACACAGCCCTTCTGGTTGGTTTGCCTAGCGCAAAATTTGCGGGTGCCCTCCCCCCTCCCCCACCCCCCTCAATCTCTGGAATCATGGGGTTACGGTGAAATTCCCGGCAAAATCTAGATAGCAAAGAAGTTAGATACTAAAATCTTTGCAATCAATGACTTAGTGCCCGAGTGGTCGGGTTCTAAATCACTTTTGCGCTGTTGATCAGAATTTCACAGTTCCGATATGGCACACAAGGTCAGATGTCACATGGGGAGGCTGTGGAAGGGTGTGGAAAAGTGCGGGACTCGGTTCTGGGGAATTCCAGGTCGACGGAATCCCATCCTTCGAAGAACGAATGGTGGCCACCCGCCGGTTCTAGTGTAACGGAAGGGGGAGCTGGGGCATCCGATAGGGCCGGATCATGCCATGCTCCATCGGACGCGGGGCTACTTTTTCTTTCGCTACGTGCGCTTGCCCTGGAGGAATCTCATCGCCCCACTGGGTCCACCCTCTGCGGGTACTGCGGGCAAAAAGCTCCAGGAAAGGGGCCGGACTGCAGTGCTCGATCATGTCATAAAGCTCGTCCGGCTTCTGCGAATGGCGCTGTTTCATTGTCGCAATGACGTTCACCATGCGCCGGCCGGCCTCGCCGGTTCGTAGGTGGCCTCGTGTACCGAAAAGAACGAGCTCTGTGACATTGCGATAATAGAACCCAACCCCTCGCCCGTCGGGTTCACCATCTTTCCGCACCTATAGCCAGACGATGTTTGTCTTGTACTCGAAACCCCAAGCTTTCATCGTCTGGAGCCCCCACGAGAGGAGGGCGTTGGGGCACCAGAGGTAAAGATGTGACTTTTCGGAGGCGATTTTGGGGATCGGGAGGGTGAAGTGCCCGCCGTTCGGCGTGTTATCCTGCTGCAGATTAGATCGGAACAACGAGGAAATCCGCGATGAATAAAATATTCGTTACCGTGTCCGGCGGCTGTGCCTACGTTATGGAAGACACCGTGCCTCGGGGCTTCACAGTCGAAATCATTGACTTCGACAATATTGAGGCGGGAGACAGCTTCCCTTCGGCGGAAGCCGTCGAATACTGCGCCCAACGCGATCTGTACGAGACCCCACGAACATCGCAGCGATGAATCTGCAATGCAGGGCTGAACTCGGACTCACATACAAAGCTGGTTCACAGATCGCCCGCGTGATCAGCGAGGACTGGTGCAGTCGCGAGCTGTATTGCGCGGCCTGCACTTCCGACCGATTGTTATCTTCAAAGGCAAACACTCCCGCAATTGACTTTACCTGTCCCGAGTGTGACCAGTGCTTCCAGCTGAAGAGTTTCAAGACCTGGAACCAAAAGAGGATTCCCGATGCTGGCTACGACTCGATGCTTCGCGCGATACGGTCAGACAGAGTTCCCAACCTACTCATTCTGCAATACTCCGCTGACTGGATAGTTAAGAACCTTCTCTTGGTCCCACGGGTTTTCTTCTCGGAGACAGTTATTGAGAAGCGTCCTCCGCTAGGTCCCAAGGCCCAGCGCTCCGGGTGGGTAGGGTGCAACATTCTTTTGGATCGAATCCCTCGGGACGGGAAAATTCCCGTCGTAACGAATGGCTCGGCCGTCGCGGAACAGCGGGTCCGAGACGAATTCTCTCGTATCCGAAAGCTAGCCGAAGTGCCACCTGCTCTAAGGGGCTGGACGCTCGACGTTCTCGCTGCCATACGCAAACTAGCGAAGCCGCGCTTCTCGCTTCGAGACCTGTATGAACTTGAGCCCTACCTGCAGAGCATTCATCCGCACAATCGAAATGTGAGGCCGAAGATACGACAGCAACTCCAAGTGCTTCGAGACCTAGGCCTGATCGAGTTCACGAGCCCTGGAAACTACGCAGTCAAAATCCCAACCAACTTGGTGCGGGGACGATTGTAGCGATGCTTCGACTGCACCGGGAGGTCCCTTCGGTCCTCCCGGCTTCGCTCAGCATGACAGGGGTTTACATCTGGCTTGTGTCCTGGCGATTGTATTCCGTCCCTTTCGGGACTGGGTTGGGGTGGGGCGTGCTGCGTCTTTCCCTCATGCTGCGCCGCCACGAACTTTATTTCGGCGAAGAATCGACAGGCGATGCAGAGTCAAAATCCTAGCCACCGGAGTGCGGGGACGATTGTAGGGATGCTTCGACTGCGCCGGGACGGGCCTCGGTCTTCCCGGCTTCGCTCAGCATGACACGGGATTGGACCAGGGAATGACTGTCATGCTGAGCGGAGCGGTGAGGGGCGCGAAGCGGGCCTCACTGCGGAGTCGAAGCATCCCTGCCTGCGCTTGGCTGCATCCATGGGTACCACTCTGACGCTAGGTCTTTCCACTGCGGGTTGCGGCGTTCGAACAGGGCGATTTTCTTGGCACGCGACCATCCCTTCAGTTGCTTCTCGCGGGCCAAGGCCTTATGGACATCGTCGTAGGATTCGAAGTAGAGCAGACGGACTACTTCGTAGCGTGCGGTGAAACCTTCGTAGTGATGGAATTTGTGCTGGAAGACACGCTTGTGAAGGTTGCCGCTTACTCCGATGTACAGCGTGCCGGTCAGGCTGCCCATGATGTAGACGCAGTAGTAACGCGGGTCGCGCATAGGGGAATGATGCTGGTTCGGGCTCGGGTGGACGTGATGGATGTCACAAATACAGAAAGGGCCTTCCGCATTTGGGAAGAGGGTAGGGATGCTTCGACTGCGCCGGGAGGGTGGCGGATGCGAAAGTCAAAATCCCAGCCACTCGATGGCGGGGACGGCTATAGGGATGCTTCGACTCCGCAGTGAGGATCGCTTCGCGATCCTCACTGCTGCGCTCAGCATGACAGAGGCCTACATCGTTGGTTCTGAATTCCGAGAGCAAGAAGAAACCCTCCCGCTGGGGCGGGAGGGTGGGCAATCGAGTGACCAGTGGATTAGGCGCGGACGACGTTGCCGGCCTGGAAGCCTTTGGGGCCTTTGAGCAGATCGAACTCCACGGTCTCACCCTCGTTGAGCGAGCGGTAGCCGTTCTCCTGGATGGCGGAGAAGTGTACGAAAACGTCCTCACCCGTGGAGCGCTGGATGAAACCGTATCCCTTCGCCCCGTTGAACCACTTTACTGTTCCCTTCTCTCTCACAGAAATACTCCTTTCCCTGATCCTCAAGAATAAGTTTCCCGATTTCCCGATCGTGCTCCGAACGAAGCAGCGGACGAAGCGCCCCCTCAGGAAATGCGGTGAAACTCGGTTGCGTCTTGCGTGTTGCGGCCTTGTTGCCGGAGAAATTGCCCCAAAGCAAAAGACTCCTGGGTTCGACGACGCGTAAAGAAAAAGCGGCGCGAACTTCTGGAGCCTTGGACCATCGGCGCTGATTTCTACTGCCCTGCTCAAGACATCAACCTGCCTTACGAACTCATGACCCGACGTACAGCGGTTCATGAGCAACCGATAATAAGGAGTATTAAATCGTTTCGCAAGAAAAATTAGTGAGCGGAGGCCAATAATAACCCGGGGTCATGTTTTAAGCTTTAACAAGGTATAAGAAACGGCGGGTTCCAGCCCCTGAACCTTCGTTCTGAACCTGGGACGAAACCGGCTGCAACCCTTTGATAGGATTAGAGAAGGCCCGTGCCCGACCAGACCACAGCCGTCGTTTCCGACCCTGCCAAGGACGACCCCAGCCTGCCGCAGCGGGCGCGCCGGGGGCGCTTCTCCGGGATGGCGATGTCGACCGCGAAATACCTTTTGCGCACCGATGTACACACCTTTGCCTTCTCGGTGGCGGCGAACTCGATACTCTCGTTTTTCCCTTTTGTGGTGCTGTTGATGACGCTCATCCGGCGCGTTTTTCACTCGAAGGTGATGTACGACGTGGTGGTCGAGCTGCTGCGCGACTACCTGCCCGCTGGCCAGGAGTTCGTGATTCGCAACCTGAACGCCATGGTGAATTCGCGGCAGCGCGTGCAGGTGGTCTCGCTGATCATCCTGCTGGTGACTTCGACGGGAGTGTTTGTGCCGCTGGAGGTCGCGCTGAACCGCATCTGGCGTTTCCCCAACAACCGGTCGTATCTGGGCAATCAGTTGATCTCGCTGGGGCTGGCGTTCGGCTGCGGCGTGCTGGCTCTGCTGTCGGTGGCGGCGACTGCGGGAAATGTGTCGCTGATGGGATTCCTGCTGCGCGGGCATGGGTCGGGGTTTATTCGGCTGGTGGGATTTTTTGTGATGAAGGCCTTCGCCATCGCCGCCAGCATTGCGATCTTCTTTCTTATTTACTGGCTGCTGCCTAACGGTAAGGTTCCGGCGCGCGCGGTGCTACCGACCGCAATCATCATGGGACTGCTGTCGGAAGCGCTGAAGTATGGATACATCATGGCGCTGCCGCGGCTGAATTTTGCAGAAGTCTATGGTCCGTTCGCGCTTTCGGTGAGTTTGATGTTTTGGGCGTTTCTGACGGGATTGCTGCTGTTGGCGGGGGCGAATTTGAGCGCGGAGGAGCATTTGCGGCAGGGGCTGTAGCCGCGGAGCATTTCTTGCTACCGATAAATTCCACGCATCGGTCGAAATCAGGATGCGATCCAGTGTGCAAGTTTCTGCACGATTGACAGCCAGCCTGGGCACGAGGATAATCCTCGGCATTCGCGCAGTCACTTCCTCCCCTTCACTGCGGCACAGACTAGGCCGGATTCTTTCTTCTGCCCAAATCTTGCGATCCGCTTCCTTCGTCTGACCGGAGAATAATTGTGATGACGAAACTACAGACCCCATGGGCGGTTTCAATTTCGCGCCGGCTCTTAGCCGGAAGGAGGCGGTATGAGCAAGATCAGCTTTGTGAGAATGACATGCGCTGGGTTTGCATTTTGGGCCGCGACTGCCATGGTTGCACCTGCGCAAGTTTTCGATAACCTTTTCCAATTCGACTACTATACCGACGGCGGAAGTCCCGGTTTCCAGCCCCTCGTCCAGGGCCCTAACGGAAATTTGTACGGCATAACTCAAGCTGGCGGGCCCAGCTACGCGAACTGTAGCAGTTGCGGCACATTCTTCGAAATCACGCCTGCCGGCGAGTTCACCGTGCTCTATAGTTTTTGCGCCATACCCGGTTGTCCGGATGGATCCAGACCCTGGAGCCTCATTCTCGCGACCGACGGGAATTTCTATGGCACAACCTTAATGGGCCCACCGGGAACCGAAGGCACGTTTTTCAGAGTCACTCCCAAGGGCGAGCTCAGGACGCTCTACACCTTTTGCGAAACCTGCGTTGGCGGATATCCCCCTTACGGGATGGTGCAGGCCAGCAACGGCAATTTCTACGGCGTAACTTTGCAGGGCGGGGCCTACGACGAAGGGGTGGTATTCGAAATCACGCCCGCGGGCGTACTCACGGCTCTCTACAATTTTTGCTCTGACTTCCCCACATGTGCCGACGGCGCAAACCCAATATCGCCTCTGATTCAGGGCAGGAATGGCAACTTCTATGGCATGACCAACGAGGGCAGCGTCGGTGGTTACGGCACGATTTTTGAAATCACTCCCGGGGGCAAACTGACTACCCTTCACAGTTTCTGCTCCCAGGCCAACTGTGCAGACGGCTCGACCCCGGAGGGAGCACCGCTCGTCCAGGCTTCCAACGGCAATCTCTACGGTACAGTGGCATATGGCGGTACCACCGGTGACGGAGTCGCCTTCCAAATCACGCCGTCGGGCGAGTTCACCATTCTGCACACGTTTTGTTCACTGGCCAACTGCGCCGACGGACATTACCCGGACTCCGGGCTCACGCAAGGCACCAATGGCGCCCTCTATGGCACGACGTTTTTCGCCCCGAGCGACGCCCTCTCCTGCTTTAACGGCCAGGGCTGCGGAACGCTTTTCCGAATCACCACAGCCGGCGATCAGACTTCTCTGCACGACTTTTGCGGCACTCCATTAGACGGCTGCCCCGGCGGCGAATATCCATTTGGCCTGATGCAGGCGACCAACGGAACTTTTTATGGCATGACCAGCGCCGGCGGCAGCGGGAACTCCGGCATTATTTACAGTTGGTCGCTGGGCCTGGCGCCATTTGTTGAGACAGTTCCCGTCGCTGGCAGCACCGGAACGTCAGTCGTGATCCTGGGAAACAATCTGACCGGCACAACCAGCGTGACATTCAATGGGATGGCGGCGGCATTCACAGTTGTG
Source organism: uncultured Acidobacteriaceae bacterium (assembly GCA_963842095.1). Lineage (GTDB taxonomy): Bacteria > Acidobacteriota > Terriglobia > Terriglobales > Acidobacteriaceae > Sulfotelmatobacter. Next base: position 269,538 of record CAWJEY010000012.1, on the reverse strand, counting down.
TCGGACACGGAAATCACTGCGACGGTGCCAACGGGAGCGACGACCGGCAAAGTGGTGGTGGTAACGTCCGGCGGCGACCTCAAGAGCAACGTTGCATTCCAGGTGCTGAACTAGGAGAGCTAGACAATTTGCGGCCAACGGTCGGCGAGGATGCGGGGCGTTGGCCGCCGATCTTTGCGAGATCTGTCACCATGGTTTCGATTTCGCACCGGCATAGCAGGCAAGGAGGCAGTATGAAAAAGATTAATGCATTGAAAATGGCTTGCATCGCGATTGCGCTCTGCGCCGTAACTGCGGTTGCCTCACCGGCGCAAACCTACACAAATCTATTCAACTTCAACGGGACCAACGGTCAGTACCCTGAAGATGGGACCCTAGTCCAAGGCGTCGACGGAAATTTTTATGGGACGACTTACTACGGCGGGACGTATACCTGGGGAACGGTATTCAAGATCACTCCGGAGGGTGCGCTGACAACGCTGTACAATTTTTGTCCCAGGAGAGGGTGTCTCGATGGGAACAACCCGACTTCCCTGATCGTGGCCCCGAATGGAAATCTCTACGGAACGACGCTGGGTGGCGGAACCAACGGCGGCTATGGCACGGTGTTTGAAATCACTCCGGCGGGACGGCACACCATTTTGCATAGCTTCGACCATACTGACGGCGAGGATCTGTACTACGGCCTCGTGCTGGCCACGAATGGAAACTTCTACGGAGTGACCAGCAGCGGGGGAGCCCATGAGAATGGCGGCACGGTCTTCCAGATCAGCCCAACGGGCACTTTTACCACACTGTATAACTTTTGCAGTCTAGCGAACTGCGCGGACGGAGGGACGGGCTCAGGGCTGGTGCAAGCCAGCAATGGGAGCTTCTACGGCACCACCGCCTTCGGTGGGGCCAATAACAACGGGGGTACGGTCTTCCAGATCACTGCAGCGGGCCAGCTGACCACGCTCTACAGCTTCTGCGCTCAGGCGAACTGTGCTGACGGCGAAACCCCAGTCGGGGTGATGCAAGCCACGAATGGAAACTTCTACGGGATGACGGGAAATGGCGGAGCAAACGGCGTCGGTGCGATATTCGAGATGGCCCCGGCCGGCGAGGTGACTACGCTTTACAGTTTCTGCTCGCAAGCAAACTGCGACGACGGTGAATATCCGTGGGTGGGAACGCTCACGCAGGCGACCGACGGGAACCTTTACGGTACGGCCACCAATGGGGGAACCGCCGGCATTGGAACCCTTTTCAACATCACCCCAGAGGGAGACTTTACGGTGCTTTACAGCTTCTGCTCGCAAACGGGTTGCACGGACGGAGGAATTCCGCGAGCGGGCGTGATGCAAGCCACTAGCGGAACCATTTACGGGACAACGTATTACGACGGTGAGTTTGGCGACGGCGCCGTCTACAGCCTGTCGGTTGGGCTGGGCCCGTTCGTGAAAACTGTTCCCACCGCCGGCAAAGTCGGAGCGAACGTGATTATCCTGGGAAACGGTCTGACGGGTGCAAAGAGCGTCAGCTTTAACGGCACGGCGGCAGTTTTCACGGTCGTCTCGGATACCGAGATCGCTGCGAAGGTGCCAACGGGCGCGACCAGCGGAAAAGTGTTGGTGGTGCTAGCGTCCGGCAGCAACTTTAAGAGCAACATCCCATTCCGGGTGAGGAACTAACAGGACTGAGGTAATTTGGGGCCGACGGACTGCGAGCAGCGGGCCGTCGGCGGCAAGCAATTTGCCATATCGGGAATGACTCTTTAATCCACAGGCTCGTTGTGACATCCGTCACTGTGCGCCGCGGCGCCGCCCACTAAGCTGATCTCGGTTTCCCAGATTCCTCCGAGCAGACTTTCCGTCCCAGGTGATGGCATGGCCGGGTGTCGCTGGCGTCTGCTCGCCGCTTTTTCGCTGATCTTCGTTGCTCCTACATTCCTGATCGGGCAGGATGCTGGCGAACGCTTCCCTGCCAGATCTCCGGCCGTCGCCCCGAACTTGCCGCCCTTGAGCCCATCGGCGCCCATCGCGCCCGTCTGGATTCCTCCTCCCAATCTCCCCAGACCGTATCCGATTGCTCCCGGCACTATTGGCGCGCAGCAAAACGTCCTGCAGCAACTGGTTCGGGTTGCCGGGATGATTTTCTCTGGCCGCGTCACCCTTATTGGACATGCCACCTCGCTCTCGGGGCCGGATCATACCTCGACTGCCATCACTTTCCAGGTTGAGCACGCCATACGGGGCACGTCCCCGAACCAGACTCTGACAATCCACGAATGGGCAGGCCTCTGGACCCGCGGCGAGCGTTATCACGTCGGCGATCGTGTGCTCCTCTTTCTTTACACACCGGGAAAACTGGGTCTCACCAGTCCGGTGGGCGGGGCCATGGGCAGATTCCCGCTGGATTCCCAAGGCAAGGTCGTAATGAGCCCAGCGTACATCGCAATCTTTGCGACGGACCCCATGCTGGGTGGAAAAACCGTTGTCCCTTACGCCGACTTCGCGTTGGCCATGCGGCGTTACAGCCGGGAAGAATGAGCCCCCACATGACCATTTCGACGAACCCGGCAGCGCGTTCATTCTTCTGGCGGCTGGCCGCGGCCCTGGCCATCCTGTTCTGTTTCGCCATGCTTGCCCGCGCCGGCGGCCCCAAGTATGTAGCGGGTTCCAGCTACTTCAACTCCTCCGCCATGGGCCAGCCCCTCACGTGGTCCCTGGGACAAGTAAACTACTACACCGATCAGGGGGACCTCAGCCCCATCCTGCCGAACACCGCCGCGAATGCCTTCGTAGCTGGCGCTTTTGCGCAATGGACTTCCGTCTCCACCGCGGCCCTCACGGCCACCAACGCCGGCCAGCTCGCTGAAGATGTGAACGGGAGCAATATCGCGGTCAACTCCAGCGGGGTCGTCACCGCTCCCGCCGACATCACTGCCTCGGCAACACAAACTCCGGTGGGCATTGTCTACGACTACGACGGCTCGGTCACGAATGCCTTGCTCGGAGCTGGCGCGGGCGACCCCTCGCAATGTTTTTGGAACGCAGTCTACGGCGGCGTGGACAACTACAGTGCAGGCGCAAGTTTCCTGCATGCGCTGGTGGTCATCAACGGCCAGTGCGCGCTGCAGTCGTCGCAGCTCACCGACGTGGAATACCGGCTGGTGAGGGTGCTCGGGAACGTGCTGGGCCTGGGTTGGTCACAGATGAATCTGAACGTGATCACGCGCAATCCGCCGCCGACGCCGGACGATTACGCTGGCTTTCCCGTGATGCACTTCCTCGACCAACTTGCCTGCGTGCCGATCACGGTCTGCTATGCGAATCCTTACCAGCTCGCGCCCGACGACATAGCGGCGCTCTCGCGCCTGTATCCCGGCAGCCCGTCGGCCACCACCGCCCGCATTCACGGCTCAGTCTACTTCGTGGACCACGTGGGCAACATCTCCCAACCAATGCAGGGCGTGAACGTGGTCGCGCGTTGGATTGATCCCTCCACCAATCTGCCCTCGGACGAATATGGCGCTTCGTCGGTTTCCGGGTTCCTCTTCACCGGCAATGCGGGCAATCCCATCACTGGACTGGACGATCCCTTGGGAAATCCATACGGCGAGTTCGGATCAACCGATCCAACCCTCGAAGGATTCTTCGATCTTGGGGGATTGCCAATCCCGAATGGCGCGAGCAGCGCGCAATACCAGCTTGCGGTTGAAGCGCTGGATCCGTTCTGGTCGGCGGGCGTGTGCCCCTATGACTCGTCGCAAGTCGCGCCTTCGGGAACTTTTGAGCCCGTGGTTGTGACGGTGAATGCCGGTGGTGACTTCGCGCAGGACATCCTCATGTCGAGCAGCGCTCAGCCCGTGCCTGCGTGGGCTGCGACCCAGACTTGGAGCGCGCCCGCACCGGTTCCATCCCCGGGAGATTGGGTCGGCTCGCTGAGCGGCTACGGAGACGTTGGCTATTTCTTGATCACCGCCCAAGCCAACCGCACTTTGTCGGTAGCCGTCACCGCGCTGGATGAAACCAGCGCACCCAGCGAGTCGAAAGCCGAGCCCGTGGTCGGTGTATGGACCCTGGGCGACCCGCAGGGCACCGCTCCGCCAGCTTTTACAACGTCTCCATTCGATTCGACAACCTTTGGCATGAGCCGCCTCGACGCGCAGGTGTTGAACTCGAACAGCTTCATCATCGGCATCGCCGATCTCCGCGGTGATGGCCGCCCCGATTACCATTACCACGCCCACGTGCTCTACGGAGATTCGGTGAACCCGCCGCGCTTGCCGGTCACCGGTGGCGCGATCACTTTGCAGGGAACCGGTTTTGCACCAGGGCTCACGGTCGCCGTGGGAGCTACCAGTTCACCGCTGCTGGCCACGAACGCCAGCCAGATGCTGGTGGCCGCTCCCGCACAAACCGACGGACTGCAGACCATTACCGTCAGCGATCCAGTCAGTGGCGCGTTTTCAATCATGACCGGCGTGCTCACGTTCGGCGCCGCTGCTACCGACGAAATCGTCTTGTTACAGGGAGGAAACCCTCCCACTGCAGTGGGAACCCAGGCCGCCAATCCCGTGATCGTGCGGGTGCTGGCGGCCGGCGGCATCACCCTGGTGAACGGCGCCACCGTGGGATGGTCCACGACTAACGGCGCAGCGCTCTCGGCTTGCGGCGGCGCTTCCACCTGCTCGGCCATCAGCGATGAAAACGGAATCGCTTCCACCTGGGTTACGCCTGCGTCTACGGGAACTGCTGTCGTCACGGCAACCCTCGCCCCCGGCGTCTACAGCCCGGCGCAGTCGGTCGCCGCGACGATGACGGCTACCTCTTCATCTTTGGACATCGGAGTTACACCGCCCTTACTCTGGATCGCACAGGGAGCATCGGTCGCTGTGCCGCTTACGGCGCGAGTGGTAAGCCTGGGCGCTCCGCAGAGTGGCGTCACCGTGAACTTTGCGATTGCGCAAGGCTCGGGATCGCTCAGCTTCCCAAGCGCGGTAACCAACAGCCAGGGCTACGCGTCGGTCACGCTCACGCTGGCGAACTTCGCCGTCAGCGTGCAACTCAGTGCCTGCGTCGCGCCTGCGAACAGCCCGTGCCAAACCGTTTCCGGGAACGCGGTGGCAGCGGCTCTGCTGAACCTGCAGCCGGTGGCCGGGGCGGGCCAGGTCGTTACTGGGCCGGCGTTCCAGCCGCTCACGGTCCGCGTGACCGACTCTTCCACACCACCGAATCCCATCCTGGGGACGAGCGTACTGTTTCAATCGACGGTGATGCGCCCGGTGGGAGGTGGCGTGACGCAGGCTCCCGGCGATCCCACCGTCTTGCAAACCGGTATGCCCGTCATCCTCAGCGCCAGCCAGAGCACGGTGCAGAGCGATGTCAACGGCCTGGCCAGCCTTGTCCCTTCCGTGGGATCGCTGACCGGCACACTGGAGATTGAGATTCAGGTCTCGGCCGGAACCACAGCCGTACTGCAGGACGAACTGGAGAGCGTTCCAGCCGCCAGCAGCGGGAACGCTTCCCCCACCTTTAGCCAGTGGCCGGGAAGTGTTCCCGCTCCCAGGGGACCGCCGCGATGGGTGGATGATCGCTGAGGGTAAATGGCGGCGGCAGGTTATTTCTTTTCATGCACGACCCGCCGCGGACGCTGCTTTGCCGAGACTGCGCGGATGGTGAGCTTGCGGCGCGGGCGCCCTCCAGCGGGCATGGGAACTTTGGCGCGGTTGAGCGCGACGTTGATGAGGGCGCGCACTTCAGGATCGTCGAGCACCTTGGCATCGGGCTCGCCCGCGTTGTATAGGCGGATGTTCCGCACGACGTTGCCGCTGCCCCGCAGACGCTTAGTAGGATCAGGCAAGCCAGCGCCTTGCAGAAAGCACAGCGTGACGCGGCCCGGCGGGAGCACGAGGGAGAAGATCGCTTCGGAGGGCCGCTCAGTTGGGCTGAAGCCGATCACCAGCCAGTTGAAGTTGTCGTAGACCATCTCGACTGCGCCGGAGACGAGCTTGCGCATTTTCGCCAGAGCGCGGCGGGCGAAGGCTTCGACTTCGGGGTCGTACTTGGCGAGGAAGGAGTCGAATTGGGAGTGGGCGTCGGCCCGCGAAAAGCTATTGGAAGCTTGCTTGCCGTTGCGGTTCGTTGATTTCCGGCTGGGCATAGGACTCTCGCTTAGATAGAGGGATCGGGAAGGGCACGGCTTCAGCCGTGCCGTTGGAATCACAAATGAATCAGGCTTTAGCCTCTGGGGGAATCCCGGCCACAAGAGCATACCTCAGGGGCTAAAGCCCGCGTATTTGGACGGCAGATGGCACGACTGAAGTCGTGCCCTTCCCGATCTTGCTCTACTAAGGTCACACTTATGACGCCCGAAAGCCGACGCCCGAAGCCCGCTCACTTCTTCGTCCCTTGATCTTTCGTCCATTGATCTACCCAGGCGTTTACCGTCTCATACCACAGCTTGCTGTTCTGTGGCTTGAGCACCCAGTGGCCTTCGTCGGGGAAATACAACATCTTTGACGGAACGCCTTCCATCTGCAGCGTGGTGAAGAGCTGCAGGCCCTCGCTCACGTCGAGGCGGTAGTCGCGTTGGCCGTGGATGACCAGCGTGGGCGTTTTGAAATTCTTGGCGGCGTTTCGCGGAGACCATTTTTCGTACATCTCCGGGTTGGTGTAGGGAGTGCCTTTGAATTCCCAGTCGTTGAACCAGAGTTCCTCAGTGGTACCCCAGGCGGATTCGGCGTTGAACATGCCGTCGTGCGACACGATGCACTTGAAACGGTCGGTGTGGCCGAGTACCCAGTTGGCCATGTATCCGCCGTAGCTGGCGCCCAGCGCGCATTCACGGTCTTTATCGATGAACGGGTAAGTCTTCTCGGCGTAGTCGAGGCCCTTCATCAGGTCTTCAAACGGAGCGCCGCCCCAGTCGCCGTTGATGGCGTCGATGAACTTCTGTCCGTAGCCGGTCGAGCCGTGGAAGTTGATCATGATGACCACGTATCCGCTGCTCGTCGAAGAGGTTGGTGCGGCGAAGAGTTCGGCGTTCCAGCGGTAGCTCCAGTCGTCTCCCCACGCGCCCTGGGGCCCTCCGTGGATGAGGAACTTCACGGGATACTTCTTGCTGGGGTCGAAGTTCGGCGGTTTGACCAGGAAGCCTTCGACCTTGTCGCCGTGAGCGCCGGTGAACCAGAAAGATTCAAGAGGAGACATGGAGATATCGGAGAGGACGGCGTCGTTGATGTGAGTCAAAGGGCGCGCCTCCGACAATGGGCAAGGTGCTGCCTCGTATCCCGCGAGCGGAACCGCATTTTTGTTGTAGTCGATGTGACATGGCGGTGGCGGCGTGGGTGCGATATAGATTTCGGTTGGAGATGAAATCGACATTCTCGTGAATGCGAGCCTGCTCCCGTTCCCTACTATCGCCACATCGTCATTGAAGCCGCCAACAATCTGGCGAGGCCAAAGCACGCCAGCAACGGGGCCAGCCCAAAGGTCATAGATGGACGAACTGCCGGCGTTCTCCGCGGTGAAATAGATTCGCGACGAATCCGGGGCCCATGCAATTGTCCCGATCCAACGATCGAAATTGTCGATAGGAAAACCTTGTGTCCGTCCCGTCTTCCTGTCGTACAGCATCAGCCGGAAGCGGTCGCTCTCGTATCCCGGACGCTGCTGAGCGCGGTAGGCGATGTAGCGGCCATCGGGGGAATAGAGCGGGGTCGAGTCGCTGGCGGGATTGTCGGCGGTGATGTTCTTGGTTTTCGCTAAGACCTCGGCGGACGAGGCGTCCGCCGCTCCATTGACTGGAACAATCCAGAGATCGTTGTTGGTGGAAGCGGCTTCGTTCTTGTCGTGATTCGAGGTGTAGCAGATCTCCTTGCCGTCGGGAGAGAAGGCATAGTCATCCTGCCCGCCGAGCGAGAACACGGGAGCGTCGTAGTCGCCGGGGGTGAGATCGCGAGCCGTGGGAGCGGGGATAAGGTGCGAGCACTCGCCAGTTTGCAAACCCGGGTCCCCTGATGAGCACGCACGTAGGGGAACTACAAACAGGTGGCTCCTCGTGCCGTTCTTGTACGCGTTCCAATGCCGATAAAGGAGATGCGTGAATATTTGGGCGCTCACTTTTGATTCTTTCGCCTGATCCAGTTTGGCCGCGTTGCATTCCATTTCGTCCGTGGGTGTTCCGTCGCACTCGGGATAGACATTCGACACGAACAATACATAATTCCCATCCGGCGACCACACTTCGCCGTCCGCCTCCGTCGGAACGATCGTGAGTTGGTGCTTCTCAGTCACCGTCCCCGTCTTGCTGTCAAAATCTGCCGTCCAGATCTGCGAGCCGCGATTTTTGTTCGAAACGAACGCAAACTGTGTCCCATCGGGCGCCCAGCGCGGGCGGTCGGCGTCCTGATCGGCGATTAGGATTCGCTCGGCGGACCCTTCGACTGCGCTCAGGGCAGGCTTAGCGTCCGCCGCTCCATGAGCAAGGGGCACGATCCAGATGTGCGGCGTCTTGGTGTTGGCTTCGAGACTCACGTCGACCACGCTGAAGATCACCCACTTGCCGTCGGGCGAAACTTGCGGATCGCCCACGCGCTTGAGCTTCATCATGTCTTCGAAGGTGAAGGGGTGCTTGGTTTGGGTGAAGGCGGGAAACGTGAAAGCGATAAGGGCAAGGGACAGAAGAAACAAACGGCGCATGAGAGAACCTCCTCGGCAAACGGATGAGTGTAGCAGGAGGCAGCTTCTAGCTTCTAGCGCCTAGCCACCCCGGCAACCCCTTTCCTACTACAGCATCCAATTAGATGGCAGAACTGCGGCGCCCTTGCCCCGGCCTCACTGAGCGGAGAGGGGTTGGGGGAGGGCCGCCGCAGTGTATGCAGCATCTCTACGGAACACCCAAATCCAGTAAACTATATCTATGAGACTGGCTTCCCGCAGCGCTCTGTTCTTAACCTCAATCCTCCTGATGGTCACTCTGCCCGCTGCCGCGCAGGAAGGTCCCCTCGATAACGCGCCGCCCACAGGCGTTACGTCGGAGGAGATCATCACGCGTTTTGCCGCCAAGGAGAAATTATTCAAAGATGCACGCGAACACTACACCTACCGGCAGGACATAAAAGTGCAGACTCGCGATGGCGACACGGTGACCGGAGAGTATCACGAAGTCTTCGACGTGCTTTACGACGACAAGGGCCATCGCATCGAAAACGTCGTCTTTGCTCCCCAGTCGTCGCTGGAGCAAGGCGGGCTGGGGCTGGACGAAGGCGATGTTCAGGATTTCCGCAACCGCCTGCCTTTTGTGCTTACCAGCGACGAGATTCCGGAATACAACATCCTCTACGTGGGCCAGCAGCAGGAAGACACGTTGCACTGCTATGTCTTCGACATTGCCCCAAAACAGATCGTGGGCAAGAAGCGCTACTTCCAGGGCCGCATCTGGGTGGATGATCGCGATTTCCAGATCGTGAAGACTTACGGCCAGGCGGTCCCGGAGACTCGCGATACGAAAAAGAAGGGCAAGACAGAACACCTGTACCCGAAGTTCACCACCTGGCGCGAGCAGATCGACAACCAGTACTGGTTCCCCACCTACACTCGAGCCGACGACGTTCTGCACTTCAACCTGCAGGACATTCATATCCGCGAGATCGTGAAGTATCAGGACTACAAACGGTTTGGATCGAGCGTGAAGATTCTGTATCAAGGACAAGAAGTTGAGAAAGCGGAGCCGAAGGATCAGAAGAAGCCGGATGCGCCGCCGAGCCCTCAGCCGCCGCAGAAGTAAAGTTTCAAGGTTTCAGAGTTTCAAGGTTTCAAACCCGGCTGGCTCCGGCTTTTGCGCAGGGACTCGATCAGGCGGTTTAGCAGACCTAGGACCTGGTAGATCTCATGGTCGAGAATTTCGTGTTGATCCGGCCTGAGGTAAGTTAGATCCAACGCTATCGCCAGTTGAGTATCGAGTTCCAGCAGCGAGCCACGCGCTTGCCCGAGGAAGTGACAGAATTCGCCAGACGTCAACCTGCCCTGGCCCTCTGCGATGTTTGAGGGCACCGACACCGCAGCCCTTCTAATCTGAGAGGTTAGGCCATAGGTCTCAGGCTTCGGGAATGGCTCCGTGGCCTGGTAAATCTGCGCAGCTAGCGCTTTGGCCTTCTGCCATACGAGCAGTTCACGGTAGGAGCGCGCCACAACTAAGTCTAGGTTTCAAGGTTGCAATGTTTCAAGGTTTCAATGCAGAAAAGCACTGCGTTTTCCCACTTTGAAACCTTAGGAGAACAAGGTTTCGAAAGTTGCAAGGTTTCAAGGTTTCAACGCAGAAAAGCTCTTGAAGCCACTTTGAAACCTTGGAACTCTGAAACCTTGAAACCTAATAAAAGAGATACTTCCTCCACTTATCATCCGACCGGCCCATGAGGCGCATGATGTGGCGGCTGGTGTGGAGGTTGAAGGCGCGGGGCTCGCGCATCAGCTTCATGCCGGCTTCGAGGGGAAACTGGTTGCCCTTGCGGCGATTGCAGGGATGGCAGCAGGCCACCAGGTTTTCCCAGGTAGAGGAGCCTCCGCGGGAGCGGGGGATCACGTGGTCGAGCGTCAACTCGCCGGAGGGCAGCACCGTGGCGCAATACTGGCAGGTATTGCGGTCGCGCAGCAGGATATTCTTTCGCGACAGGGCGCGGCTCTGGTGCGGGATGCGGCGATACTCGAGCAACCGAATCACCGAGGGCACGCGCATGGCGATGCGCGCCGCATGCAGGAAGTGTCCATTCTCCTCTTCCGTCATGGCCACGCCCTTGAGCACAAGCACCAGGGCGCGGCGCGCGGCGCAAACGTTGATGGGTTCGTAGGACGCGTTCAGCACCAGCACGGGGGCGTGCAGCGCGTTGCCGTTGCTGTCGCGATGCATCGCCGCCGCCGCAAACAGGCCGGCGGCGTGGTGTCCCGGTGGTCCTGCTTCGTGTTCGATCCTGCCTGACATAAATTAGATTCCCACGGCCTTGGCCAGGGAAATGCGCTCCGCTTCAACGCTTCCATCCCTCTGACTGTCGACGGCGTGCGGTCCAATCTCCGCGTGCTGCGCCGAGATCTTCAATGTGCGTGCCACGGTCGCGACCCAAACCTTGGTTGCGCCGGCGCGGCGCAAAACCCGCGCGCACTCTGACACCGTCGCGCCGGTAGTGTAAACATCGTCCACGACCAGCACTTCGCGGCCCTTTACGAATTCGGGCTGAACCACTCCGAATGCGCCCCGCAGGTTCTCGCGGCGCTGGTGGCTGGTGAGGCCGATTTGCGATGCGGTTTCGCGCTTCCTCTCGAGAACGCCCGCGCACAAACGGAAGCGATTTCCCGGCTGTTTTATTTTCATGGCAGCGCGCGCAATCAGTTCCGCCTGGTTGAAGCCGCGTTGCCGAAGTTTGCTACGGTGCAAGGGCACGGGAACCAAAGCCACGGAGTCGGCCGGAAATTCGGGTTCGAGCGAGGCGATCGCCTCCGCCAACATGCGTCCCAGGACGTTCGCAGCCGGTCGCACGCCGCCATACTTCAGCAGATGAATCAGTTCCCGCAGTCCGCTCTCGTAGCTGCCATACGCCGCCGCGCGCGCGAAGGGAGGCTCAGCGCGCCGGCACAACCCGCATCGGGACCCGCCCTGGCCGGCAACCGCGTACGGAGAAAACAAGCGCTCGCCACAAACGGTGCAGACTCCGCCTGTGATGGGGCGCATGGCATCGAGGCATTCCTGGCACACGGGGAGACGCGAGATCCTGATCAGAGGTGCGCCGCAGACTCGGCAATCGGAGGGAAACAAAACGGCGAAAAGACTTTCGGCAATCTGGCCTGTCCAGATTCGTCCAGCCCAGCCTCGTTCAGCCCAGCCCCGGCTAGCCCGGACTTGGTCCTTCCCGGAAGCAATAGAGGGGCTTGACCCTGCGGCTTCAGCCTGGCTAGCCCGAATTCTGTCCTCGCTACTGCTGAAGACGGCCTCCGTGTTGCCCGCAGGAATCTTACTGGCGCGGGCGACTCTGCGATTGCCTGCTGGATTAGAGTATAACGGCGGCCGGGGCCGCTAGGCAACGTTACGGTCGGGACGTGGCGCCGAAGCAGCCACTTTCTTGACGGCTTCCGGCAGCCGCTCCTTCACGGGCACGAACAGCAAACGATAATCCCGCCGGAAGCATTCGGCGCAGCGCACCGGCTGCAGCAGGAAAATCGGCAGAAGATAGCGTTCGGAGAACGTCCGGCGCCGCGAGCGAAAGCCCGTGTCGCTGCCGCAATCGTCGCAATGAAATTCAAGATAGCGCTGGAACCAGATCTGAGCGGGGGAGTTTTTTACCACGTTACACCTCGGAATGACTAACTTTCGAAGGGGCGACAGACCGATTGTGTTTATTCTACCTCGAAGCGGCGGGCAATCCAATCAGGACCTTGTCTCCGAAAGTGCCTACCCTGGAACCCGCGCCCCACTTGTAATGCACCCCACCCGCGTGCTAACGTGCCGCCGTTTAGTGTTTTGAATAAGTTACGGCTCGAAATTGCTTTTATCTCACGCCCTACGAGGATTCCACCTATGAGCAGTCCAGTGCCCGAATCAGGAACTGGTGTCAAGAAACACGTCCCCTTCGTGCCCGAGCACATGGAGATGAAGGAATTCACCCTCCGCGCCGTGCTGCTGGGACTTCTTATGACGATCGTGCTGGGCGCAGCCAACGCCTACCTGGGCCTGCGTGCCGGCATCACAATTGCGGCCACGTATCCCGCGGCGGTGATTGCGATGGCGGCGATGCGGGCGTGGAAGGGATCGCTGCTCGAAGAAAACATTGCCCGGACGGCGGGGTCTATTGGCGAGTCGGTTGCGGCCGGCGCAATCTTCACGCTGCCTGCGTTCCTGCTGGCCAAAGCGTGGCCCTCGTTCCGTCCGGCGGATGCGTACTGGAAATCCACCGCGCTGATCATGGTGGGCAGCATTCTGGGAGTGCTGTTCATTTCTCTGGTGCGGCGCGGCATGGTGGAAGATCCCGAGTTGCCTTTTCCCGAATCGTTGGCTGCATCGGAAATTCACAAAGCAGGGCAACGGGGCGCGCAAGCCGCTAAGTATCTTTTCTGGAATATTGGTCTGGGCGGCGTCGTTTACATCCTGGGAAAATTCGGGCTGTTCGGTGCCGACACTGATCTTCACGTGGGCGTCGGAAGTCTGGGACACACCCAGGTTCGTCTCGGCACGGCGGGCAGCACGCACGTCGTGCCCACGGGAGGAACCACAGTGTTTGCGGCCCCCAGCGTGAGTCCGGCATATCTGGGCGTGGGCTACATCATCGGAGTCCGGCTGGCGTCGATCCAGTTTGCCGGCAGCGTGCTGGCCTGGGGGTTGTTGGTGCCCTTGATGATCTTTTTTCTTGGACCGCAACTCAAAGCCTACATTCCGGCCGATACCCCCGACAATTGGGCGAACATGGCGGACGCGGTATGGAGGTATATTGTGCGTCCGATTGCGGTCGGCGGAATGCTGGTGGGCGCGGCTTACACACTATTCAAAATGCGTGACAGCCTGACGGCCGGAATCGGCAAAGCCTTCGCCGACTTGCGCCAGACCTCGGCCGAGCAAGCGAAGCTGGCGCGCACCGAGCGTTACATGAGTTCGAAAGTAGTCTTCGGTCTGATTGCGGTGATGTTCGTGCTGATGTGCCTGCTCTATATCAGGATCTCGGGACTGGTGTGGCCGGCAATCCTGGCGGCGGTAGTCATGCTTCTGGTGGGATTTTTCTTTGCCACGGTGTCGGGGAATCTGGTGGGATTCATTGGCTCGTCGAACAATCCGATTTCCGGCTTGACCCTTTCGACGCTGCTGATTGCAGCGCTCCTCATGGTGGCGCTGGGCGTCTCGGGTACGGCGGGAGTGGCCGCGGTTCTGGGGGTAGCGGCGGTAGTCTGCGTTTCGTCGGCTGTGGCTGGCGAACTTCTGCAGGATTTTAAGGTCGGTTACATCTTAGGAGGTACACCGCAGAAGATTCAGACCGCTGAACTAATTGCGGTCGTGGTGGCGAGCCTGGTGATGTATTGGCCACTGATGCTGCTGCACGAGGGCAGCATCAGGGCAGGTGGAGTGGGATTTGGCGGGGCCGAGCTTCCGGCGCCGCAGGCTGGTCTTATGGCCACCTTGGCGATGGGGATCGTTGGCCACGATATGGCGTGGCCGCTGGTGGTGGTGGGGATTCTGTTCGGGATCGCCATGATCATGATGCAGGTGAAGAGTCCCATGCTGGTGGCAGTTGGCATGTATTTGCCGTTCGGAACAACGTTCGCGATCTTTGTGGGCGGAGTGTTCCGCTCGCTGGGAGACTGGGTGGCCAACCGCCGCGGATTCAACGCCGCTCAGAAAGCCCGGGTGGAAAATGCCGGAGTGCTGGTCGCATCCGGATTGATCGCCGGAGAAGCCTTACTAGGCCTGGTTTGGGCGGGATTGCAGTTCGTGCCATCGTGGGGCGCTCCGAACCATCCACCACAGATCTTCAGCGATCCGTCTTACCTGGTGGGAGGAATGATTGTGCTTGCGGGCCTGGCGGCTTTGATGATCTTCCTGCCCGTGTCAGCCGCCGGTGATCCGAACGAACCGGCGCCACCGACAGCGATGATGTAACGGCAGGAATCAGAATGCAGAAGTTAGAAGTCAGAAGTCAGAAGGCAGAAGGCAGAAGTTGGATCCGGTGTTACCTTTGCAATCTGCCTTCTAACTTCTGCATTCTTCTTCGACCCTTGCTATGTCGATCGGCGAAAATCTTGCTGCCGTGCGTGAGCGTATCGAGAGAGCTGCGCGTCATACCGGGCGCCGATCCGAAGAAGTCGCGCTGATGGCTGTGAGCAAAACTCAGCCGCCGGAGCGCATTCGGGAAGCCTATGATGCGGGCCAGCGCCTGTTCGGCGAGAATCGCGTGCAGGATTTTGCAGCCAAAGCCGAGGCGCTTCGGGATTTACACGCCGCCGAGTGGCACATGATCGGACACCTGCAGACAAATAAGGCAGCGAAGGCCGCAGAACTGTTCCACACCGTGGATTCCGTCGATTCGCTGAAGCTTGCCGGGAAACTAGACGCGGCCGCCCGCAGCCTTGGCAGGACGCTCGACGTCCTCATCGAAATCAACGTGGGTGGCGAGGCCGCGAAGAGCGGCACCGCGCCAGATTCGAGGGAACTCGAAGAGTTGCTGCTCGCCGCGCCCCGGCTGCAGGGGCTGGTGTTCTGCGGACTGATGACGGTGCCTCCGTTCACCGAGGATCCCGAAGGGACTCGCCACTACTTCCGCAAGCTGCGTGAATTGCGCGATGCGATTGCGGCCCGCAAGCTGCCCGCCATCGCCATGGACCAGCTTTCCATGGGCATGTCGCATGATTTCGAGGTCGCGATTGAAGAGGGATCGACCTGCGTTCGCGTGGGTACGGCGATCTTCGGCGAACGTATAAACGTGTAACCGCAGAGCACACAGATCGCTATGAAGCTTTTCGATCATTTTTGCGCGACCGCCCTCTTTCTCCTGGCTATGGTAGATTGCCTGCTCGTTCCCAGGACTTACACGGGCAGAATCTGGATCTTCGGTACGGGCCTGGCCTTGCTGTTCACGGCCATGTTGAATGTGCTGCGCATCCGCAACCAGCGCGGGGTACGGGATCTCAGGCTGGCCTGCATCACTTCGAATGTAACCATGTTTGCGTTCGCGATCGCTCTGGTGGCGAGCATCGGGAAGACACGCACGCTGCAGCACCCGCAATTACTTCTGGTTGCAGCCCTACTGTTGGCCGAGACAGCATTTTCGCTGAAGGGAAATTTGTGATTCCCGTTCACGAGTCGCGGGGCGGAGCGACTTTTGCGGTTAAAGTCCACCCTCGCGCGAAAAACAATGCGATCACAGGCGAACTCGGCAATGCTCTAAAGCTCTCCCTCACCGCACCGCCGATCGATGGCAAAGCTAACGCCGCTTGCATTGAATTCTTCGCAAAACTTTTGAAGGTGCCCCGATCTTCCGTTACCATTGCTTCCGGCCAGAGCAACCGTCAAAAAGTCATCCGGGTGGCCGGACTTTCGGCCGACGAGGTTCGAAGACGAATTGAAATGCAGTACCGTGCTTGACGATTGTCATGCTGGCGCGACAAGTGAGCCGCGTCATCAGGGAGACACTCTTGAGCTTTTCCGAACGCTTGCAGGAAATTCGCACCGGCTTCGAGCGTCCCTTCTGGGTCGCCAACATCAGCGAGCTTTTCGAGCGGCTGTCTTACTACGCGGTCTTTGCCGTGCTGGCTCGCTACCTGCACGAGAATTTGCACTTCGGCGTCGAGCAAGCCAGCAGCCTGACCGGGATGTTCGGCGGCTGGGTCTGGTTTCTGGCAGTAGTAGGAGGCGCGATCGCCGACCGCCTCGGCTTCCGGCGCGCGCTTTCGCTGGCATATCTGATTCTGAGTTTCTCGTATTTCCTGCTGGGATCGCTCGGCGCGTCGTGGTTCGCGCCGGTGCGCAATGCCGTCCCCCTGGCCTCGCTGGTCGCGTTCGTGCTGATTCTGCCGGCCCTCGGCGTCGCGCTCGTGAAACCGAGCGTGGTCGGGACGACGGCGCGGGCATCGAATAAAAATGTTCGGTCGGTGGGATATTCGATCTACTACACGCTGGTCAACGTGGGAAGCACGTTGGGGCCACTGCTGGCAGGTTGGGAACAGGATCACGGCAGTGCGGCAGGACTATTTCGTATCGCCGCGTTGAGCGTGTTCCTCATGTTCTTTATCGTGCTCCTGTTTTTCAAGGAGCCGGAACGATCGGAAGGAGGAGAAGCGGCCAGCCTCGGCCAGGTTGGAAGAAATTTTCTTACCGTGCTTTCCAACCCGCGATTCATGCTCTTCCTATTCATCTTCACGGGATACTGGATCGTCTTCTGGCAGGAATTCATCGCGCTGCCGCTTTACATTTCCGCCTACATCGATCCGAAGGCCAACACGGCCCGGATTCTGGCTACCGATCCCATCGTGGTCATCTTGTTCACGATGGTGATCGGCTTTGTGACCAAGCGGATGCACGCATTTCACGCCATCGTACTGGGGACGCTGATTTCAAGTCTGGCCTGGGTTCTGCTGATCATTCACCCGTCGGTCTGGATGGCGGTGGCAACCCTGGTGGTGGTTGCGATCGGAGAAATCACGCAACAACCGCGATATTACGACTACATTTCGCGGCTCGCGCCTCCCGACCAGCAGGGCACGTACATGGGGTTTGCGTTTCTGCCGTTGGGCATCGGCTCATTTATCGCGGGCAAGTTCAGTGGCTGGCTTATGCAGCACTACGGGGAGGAATTGCACCAGCCAAAGATGGTCTGGTGGTGGGTGACCGGAGTGGGATTGGCGACCACGTTGCTGCTCTGGATTTACGATAAAGTCGTCCGCGCGGAGACCGTAGACAAATCATGAGGACGCGATCGCGAGGCGGCGACAAGCATGCGCCTCCGCCTAAGGTCCTGGGCACGCCGGCCGAAATTGCCGTTCAGATTCGCCGCGCGCTGAAAGACGGCGGATCCGCCGAGCACGCAGCGGGCGTGCAATGGTTCTTCCAAGATGAAATCAAATCGCGTGGATGGTATACGGCAGACTTACGCCGCGCCGCCGTACGCTTTCGCCGGGAATTGAGGAAAGAACACGGCCTCGACTTTCTGGTCGAGGTTGCCGATCATCTTTTTGCCGGCCCTGTGCTGGAAGAAAAAGTTGCCGCTGTATTTTTGCTGGAGAAACTCGACGGCGAATTCGGCGACCGCGAGTTCAAGTTCTTCGAATCGTGGCTCGACCGCATCAGCAACTGGGCGGACCACGATGGGCTGGTGCATTATCTGATCGCCCCCATGGTCGCAGCTGATCCGGCACGCACCAAAGCAGTTTTCCGCTGGGCCGAGTCGCCGGACCGCTGGCGCCGCAGAGCGGCCTGCGTGGCGCTGATTTGCGGAGCACGCAGGAAGATGTTCTTCCCGGAGATCACGAGGCTTTCCACCTCGCTTCTTGAAGACGAAGATGACATGGTGCAGAAAGGATTAGGCTGGCTGCTGCGCGAGACCGCCAAGTTCGATCCGAAGCGGGCAGTTCCTTATCTGCTGAAGATTCGCGGACGCGCTCGACGTCTGGTGTTGCGGACAGTATGTGAAACTCTGGCGCCAGCGGTGAAAAAAAGAATTCTGGCCCCGCAGGTTCGGTCGGTTCAGAAATAACTCAGCCATCCGTCGCTACGGCGCTGCTTCAAACTTGCAAACCAGCGGCACAGGGGATAAAGCGTAAGCACCACGCAAGCCCATATCAGATAGATAATCGGCAAAGAGTATCCCCATCCGGGTGGTGCAGTCATGGGAAACTGGCGCAGCGTCGGCGACTCGAACATCCAATACACCTGCCCGTAGCGGGCATAACACACTGCGACTGCAAGCAGGTGGATTAGGGGTATGTGCAACAGGTAATAAAACATGGGCACTTTTCCGATGGTGAGCGCGGGCCGCAGCCAACGCGGCGTTCCGGCATCGACTGCCCACAGGAAGAGCAGCGCCGGGCCCAGCGTCATCAGCAGGTACAGCAGAGACGGCGGATACTTGTTTGTGTTGAGAAATGAAAGCACGGTAAAGGCTGCGGACCTTTGCGTGCTCCAGGGCAGCGGATCGCCATAGATGTTGACCGCGCGAAGAGCCAGGAAAGCCACACTTAGGCCGATGCCACAGGGAAGCAGAAACGCCTTGCGGCGTGTCGACGGCCAACGGTAAATCTGTCCGAGGGCGTAGCCTACGGCGGTAACGCCAACCCAGGGAATGAGCGCGTAGGCGACGAAGACATGATGCCCCGGATTCTCCACGATGGGGCCAGGCGAGTGCAGGATGGACCAAAGCGGGTTGGACGAGTCGACGGAGTCCAATAAATTGTGACATGCGATCATCACCACGCCAAACGCCGCCACGACGGAGGCCGGCAGGTAGACCAAAACCGAAAGCGTAATCATCGCCCAGCCCAGTGCCCACAAAACGTTGAGGATCGTCACGTGGTAGTCGAAGTTAAACTGCCAGCCCAAACAGCGCACCACCACAAACTCAAGAAAGATCAGCCACAGGCCGCGAGTAAACAGAAACCACGACAACTCGCGTTTCGATTTTTTGCGCAGCGATAGGGAGGCTCCTGTGCCCGTGAGCAGGAAGAAGACCGGCGCGCAGAAGTGCGTGATCCAGCGCGTGAAGAATAGAGAGATCGTTGTGGTGGCGGGGTCGGTGGGATTCAATCCCGAATTGCCAAAGAAGTCCCGCGTATGATCGAGCGCCATCAGGATCATGATCACGCCGCGGACCACGTCGATCGATTCGATGCGGACGCGTTTCGTAAGCACGGACTCAACGACGGGCTCGGCTATCGCAGCCATCTAGCGCCCTAGTGTAACAAGGAGTCAGCCGCAAGCGACATTGGCGCTTAGAAGGCGGTTCCCGCCGCCCGATTCGCCCAAATCCCTCGCATTGTTTACAATAGATGTTTGCCCATGGACCTGGCTGCCATCCAATCTGCGCTGCGCGAGCGCAACATCGACGCGTGGCTGTTTTACGACCATCATCACCGCGATCCCATCGCCTACCGTGTGCTCGGCCTGCCCGCGGGTCTGATGGTGACTCGGCGCTGGTTCTACCTGGTCCCGGCGCAGGGCGAACCAGTGAAACTGGTCCACAAGATTGAAGCCGGCCACCTCGATACCCTGCCCGGCAGCAAGCGCCAGTATTCTGGATGGCAGGAACTGTTCGACACTTTGAAGTCGATGCTCGCGCCCTACCGCGACATCGCCATGCAGTATTCGCCTAACAACATCGTCTTCACCATTTCGCTGGTCGATGGCGGAACCATCGAGTTGCTGCGCGGCCTGGGAAAGAATGTGGTCAGTTCCGCAGACCTGGTCGCACAATTTGAAGCGACGTGGAGCGAGGAGCAAATCAGGACTCACTTCGCCGCGCGCGACAGCGTCGACTCAATTGTGGCGGCTTCGTTCAAAGAAATTGGGCAGCGGACCCGCAACGGTGGCACGACGGAATACGAAATCCAGCAATGGTTCATGGAGGCATTCCGCCGCGAGCACCTGCTCACCGACGATCCGCCCATCGTAGCCGTGAACGCCAATGCCGGCAACCCGCACTACGAGCCGCGCACCGACCATCCCGTTCCCATTCGCGAGGGCGATCTGGTGCTGCTGGATGTGTGGGGAAAGAAAGACACTCCGGGAGCGGTGTACTACGACATCACCTGGATGGGCTTCGTCGGCAAGGCGCTTCCGGGCGCATGTGCCAGGTGTTTGAGATTGTGCGCGACGCGCGCGACGCCGGGGTGAAAACCGTGATGGACGCGATCAACGCCGGCCGCCGTATTGCCGGATGGGAAGTCGATCGCGCCACCCGCAACCACATCAAGCAGAAAGGTTACGGCGAATATTTCATCCACCGCACCGGACATTCCATCGGCACCGACGTCCATTCCAATGGGGCCAACATGGACGATCTGGAGATTCACGACGAGCGCCAGATCCTTCCCAACTCTTGCTTTTCCATCGAGCCCGGCATTTATCTGCCGGAGTTCGGCGTGCGCAGCGAGGTCAACATGCTGGTGCGGCCCAAGTCGGCGGAAGTCACCGGCAACATTCAACGTGAGATCGTAATTATCTGATGGCAAATTCCTCTCCAGCCACAACGAAGACTAAGGCAGCCGCACCGGCGCAGCCCGCAAGCATGATGCCAGTAATCGCGCCGGCCCTGGGCTGGCTGATTCCTGGCGCCGGACACATCATTCAAAAACGCTGGATTCGTGGCGCGCTTCTGCTTGTCTCCATCGGGACCTTGTTCGTGCTTGGCCTGATGATGCAGGGCCACATTTACAAGGCCAACGGCGGTGATATTCTCGACATTCTGGGATTCATCGGCGACCTCGGCGCGGGCGGAATGTATATTGTGACGCTTGCCGTGAACGGGGGCCACGGGGCGGTGGCTTTCGCCATCGCGGATTACGGGACTAAGTTCATGATCGTCGCTGGGCTGCTGAACTTCATTGCGGTGGCCGACGCCTACCACATTGCCATCGGGAAGAAACAATGAAGCAGCTTTCAGCCATCAGCCGTCAGCCGTCAGCTAAGGCTTCCCGCCCGTGGGGGAAGGCATGACTATTCAGCTCACTCACTTCAGTGCGGCTTTTGTGTTCGCGCTCTTCGCCTCCGTCGTCTTCGGCATCACCCACCGCGAGACCACTCGCGAAATGGTCCGCTACGGTCTCTATTGTTTCGCTATGTTCCTGGGCGGCGCACTCTTGGCGGGGTGGGCCATGTGGCTGGTGAGAAGATAGACTGACAGCTGTTTCACCCTTCCCACACGAACGCATCGAACACTCGCTTCGAATCAAAATTCAGCCGGCGGTAGAGACCGACCGCGCCGGCATTGGCTTCGGTCACGGTCAGCGAGAGCATGGAGAAGCCGCGCTTGCTCAGCGCTGTAGAAGTAGCAGCCAGTAACGATTCGCCGATGCCGTGCGAGCGGTATTCGGGGAGCACGCACACCTGGGTCACATGGCCCACATCGTTGCGCACCCGCGAGCACAGAATCAGTCCAATCAGATTCTTCGCCTTGCGATCCACGGCGGCGAATGACGATTCCGCATCGAACAGTCCGCATCCCGGAAAGCGCACAATGTTATTCAGAAAGCGCAGCGAACCAGCCAGCGTGTGGTATTGGTCATTGATCTGGGCATCGACGTGGCCGCGATACGCCGCTGTAATCACTGCCGCGGCGGGCTGGTAGTCGGCTTCGGTCCAACGCCGGATTTCGACATCCGGATGCGCAGCCTTGGTCTGGGGCACGGTGTTGCCGAGATCTAGAACCATGAACAGCCGCGGATGACGCTGGAATCCCTGGTCAAGAAACGGCCGCGCCACACTCCCCGCTTCGTGCGTCAGCAACTGCGCCTCGACCCGGTGGATTCCTGGAGACTGCTGCAGCGTCTCGATCACATGGGTCAGCAGCTTGATTTCTACCTCGCGCGCGTTGGGAAGACGGCCGCCGTTGGCCACGAAAAGATCGCCAACCACTCCCTTACTGCCTTCATATACGAAAAAGCTGTAGCCGAAGATGCGGCCGCGTTCGATGGCGGCGTATCCGGGAAGAATTTTGGCATCGACATAGCGCAGGATCATCTCCGCCGATCCGTGGTAATCCCATGCAAGCAGACTCGCCCAGGCCCGCGTCTCATCGTCGAGCAGGGGACGCAAATCCACTGAGGAAAAATGCCTGAGGTCGAGAATCTCCACGGGGCTCCTGCAAACTCAGCCGCAAGAACGCTTTTGGGTTCGCGGCGGCAGAACTCCGAGTTTAGTGCGTTCCAGCACCCGAGGCAAACCGGCGGAATACAGGGTGGCAACAGCGAATCTCAGGGTGCGGGAGCCGTGCCCGCCGCGGCCACCCAGTAGTAGTCCACATGTTGCGCGGCATAGTGTCCGAGATAGGAGACGCGGCGGCCCGCCACCAGTTTCGCAATCTCCACTTGCGAGTTCTCCGGCGCCACCAGTAAATGCTCTTGCTGCGGAACGCTGCCCCAGTCGTAGTTGAAGGTCACATGGTTGCGATAAAAAGTCAGGCCGTATTCCAGTTCGCGCCGAGTATGGTAGACCGCCAGCGGCAGCCGACGGGTCTCCATACCGGCAATTTCCAAAGCCAAAGGACGCGCCGACAGCGTTTGGTCCAGGGCCACCGAGCCTAGCTTCAACACCGCCCCCAGGGTCAGCACAACCGGAATCAGAGTAACAAACCGCAACATGCGCAGGCCCGTCTTACGCACCAGGGTGAGCGCAATTCCGGCGCACAGTACAAATGCTATGGCGAGCGCCACCAGCATCGGTTGCCCAGGGGGAAGGCGGTGCTGCGCGATCAGGTAGGCAATCAGCAAGGCCGGAACAATCGGCGCCGCCGCCAGGAGCGCGTGCGGCACGACCAGCCACATCGCGGCTGGCTCAGCTTCACTCTGCGCCAGATGTTGCCGCAGGTAGCCCGCTAACAGCAGCCCGCCTGCCGGAATGGCGGGAAGAATATAGCCGGGCAGCTTCGATTGCGAGATCGAAAAAAACACCACAGGCACAATGAGCCAGCAGCAAGAGAAAATGCCGAATTGATATTCAAGATCGCCTTCGGCGGCGCCCACCCGCGTTCGCTTGGTTCACCACAGGCGGATAGGCTGAACCAGGGCCGCAATCGCGAAAATCGTCCACGGAACCAGGGCCAGCGCCATTACCGGCAAGTAATACCAAAACGGTTCGGTATGGTGATAGAGATTTTTCGAGAACCGTTCGAAATTGTGCTCGACAATGAATTGCCGGAAGAACTCGGGGTTGCGGATTTGCACGGCGACATACCACGGCAGTGCGATCGCGCAGAAAAGGACAATCCCCGGCAGCCACAGCGTCTTCAGCACCATCCGCAACTCACCAACCGCCGCCGCGTAGAGGACGATCACAACAGCGGCCAGAAGCGGCGCCACTGGCCCCTTGGCGAGCGTCCCCAAGGCCATGAAGCCATAGAAAGCCAGAAGATAACTTCTTTTTCCACTTTCACGCCAAGCCCACCAGCCGAGCATTCCTGCAGTAAAAGCCGCAGCCAGCGCCATGTCCATTGAAGCGGCGCGCGCATAGCCGACGATTCCCGCGGACGAGGCCACGATCAGCGCACCATCCACCTCGCATCCGGGCCGGAAGCGCCGCAAAAAGAAGTACACCGCCAGGACAAGAAACGTGGCATCCAGCGCCGAAGGCAGCCGCGCGGCCCAGTCGCTCACTCCGAAGATGGCGTAAGCCATCATCGCTTGCCAATAATAGAGAGGGGGCTTCTCCAGCCAGGGGTGCCCCCCCAGCACGGGCGTGATCCAGTCGTGGCGCACCAGCATTTCCCGCGCCACCTGCGCGTAGCGCGGCTCATCGGCGCCGATCAGCCCGATCTGTCCTAACCCGTACAAAAACAGAAATGCGCAAAAGCCCGCCAGCAACAGCGAGTCAGTGCGAGTGCGATTCGTCATGAGGCTACAGTTCCGGGAGCGGCGGACGTCATAGATAAATTGTTGATTGTTGATTGTTGATTGAAGAGCCCTCAGACTTTGACGCTCTTCAGTCAGCAATCGGCAATCCTCAATCAACAACCCTCCGCGGCCGCACCAGCGCGTACACACTAATCACGGTCCACACACTCTCGAGAACCACGAAGCCAATCTGAAACGGGTGCAGCGCGACGTAGCCAAGAATGCCCGAACCCACCGCATTCAAAATGTTGTATGCAAACGAGCGGGGGTTCATCCAGCCCATCTGGTGCCCGCCATAGGCCACCAGAATCAGCAACGCCCCCACGAACGACGCCAGCTGTCTTGCCAGTGCAATATCCATGAGATTAATTGTACGCAGGCTTGATTGTACGCAGGTCAGGTACCAGACGATCGCAAGCCGCCGGTTATTGTACGGAGGGACCGCGGTGCAGCATGTCCAGAACCTGGCGCACCGCCCGGACCAGTGGCCCGTCCACCGAGCAGCCGCTGGCGCACTCGTGGCCGCCACCGCCTAAGCCCTCAGCCACTCGCGCCACATCAAGTTTGCCCTTGCTGCGGAGGCTCACCCGACAACGCCCATCTGGAAGCTCGCGGAAAAATGCCGCCACCTCAACCTCTCCGATCGAAAGCACGTAGTTCACCAGGCCTTCACAGTCCTCTTCTTTCGCTTCGCAACGTTCCATTTGTTCCTGCGTGACCCAGGCCCAGCCGACATGGCCTTCGGTATTGAGGCTGCGCAGAGCTTCGCCCAGCAGCCGCATCTTGGCCACCGAGTGAGCAAAATAAATGCTGCGCGCGCAGTGCGAAGGATCGGCGCCCGCCAGAACAAGTTCACGAGCCAGTGCGAACGTATGCTGGTTCGTCCCCTGGAACATGAACGATCCGGTATCAGTCATCAACGCGGTGTAAAGGCAGGTCGCAATCTCCGGAGAGAAGTGCGCTCCCGCTTCGCGGGCCAGGCGGAACACCATTTCCGCCGTCGCCACCGCATGCGGATCGATCCAGTTCACATTGGCGAACGGACGCCCGCTGACATGATGATCGATGCTGATCAGGAAGCGATCTTCCAGCCCCTCCAGCCGCGTGCGGTGAATGCTGTCACACTCCAGGATGATCGCAGCATCGTAATCTCCGGCCACGCGATTCGACTGCATCACCTGATCGGCGAACGGCAGCGTGCGGTAGATCCGCGGCACACCATCGTGCAGCACCACGTCGGCCTGCTTTCCCATGGCCCGCAAAACCTGGCAGCACGCCAGCGCCGATCCGATGGCGTCGCCATCGGGCCGCGCGTGCGACGTAAGCACAAACCGGTCACGCCGTTCGATTTGCTGGAGCACATCCTGCAACATCGCTATGCCTTTTCTCCGCTCGCCTTCGCTTTCAACTTCATTCTCTTTTTCGCCCGTGCCAGCAGTTCTTCCACCCGCGCCTTTTCCCGCTCGGAACGGTCCAGCCGGAAATACAATTCCGGTGCGCGCCGCCGTCGCAAGCGCTCCACTAATTCGTGCCTGATGTATTCCTTGGCGGCGAGCAGGCCCTCGAGACTGCGCTCCGCTTCCTGGTCGTCGCCATCGACATCCACCAAAACCTGCGCCGAGCGGCCATCGTCGGCGACATGTACCGCAGTCACCCTCACCAGCCCGATGCGCGGATCGGCCAGTTCCCCTTCCACCAGCGTTTCGATCTCCTCGCGCAAGGCCTCGCCCAACCGCCCGCGATGATATTTGACCGCACGCTTCTCCACCGTTCACCTCGAAGTAAAACGCATGAGAATATCAGAAAAACGTCCTCAGGTGTTGGCTCTCAAGTGCTATTGTCGCGCACAAAGGAGTTGGCCGGGTAAGTACGCAGGTAACAACGGGATAGCGGTGGAGCGTCGTTGGTCGTTAGTCGTTCGCCCAAGACCGGACACCCGGCGGTGTTGCCAACGACTAACGACCAACGACTAACGACGATTTTCTGCCTTACAGAAATTCCACGAACGAGTCGGAAACTTCAGCCCCGTGGTTGTTGGCGATGCGAGTGGCCGTCCGCTCCACATTCTTCATCAATCCATCAAGGTAGTCGCGCGAGTCGGAGATGCTGACCACGCCAATGGTGGCGCGATTCCACACTGGGCTCGGGTCGAGTTCGGCGACAGACACGTTGAAACTGGCGCGCAGACGGTCTTTCAGGCTCCGAACCACTTGCCGCTTGTCCTTGAGCGATTGCGCCGCTTCGATGTGAAGTTCGAGGGTGAGGAAGGCGATGGGCATTCAGTTCTCAGTTCCCAGTTCTCAGTTCTCAGTAAGAACGCCGGAGTGGCGAACTGAGAACTGAGAACCGAGAACTGAGAACTGTCTTAAGCAATTACTTCCGCGGCAATCCGCTCGGTCGCGAACGCCTCGATCACGTCCCCCACCTTGATGTCGCCGTAATTGGAGATCGAGATGCCGCACTCCATGCCGTTCGTGACCTCTTTGGCATCGTCTTTGAACCGCCGCAGCGATCCCACTTTGCCCTTGAAAACCTGCACGTTGTCACGCAGCAGGCGCACTTCGGAGTCACGCTTGATCAAGCCATCGCTTACGCGGCAACCGGCTACCGTCCCGACTTTGGGGATGCGGAAGACATTCAGCACCTCGGCGCGGCCTTGATAGTGTTCCTTGAAGGTTGGTTCGAGCAAGCCGCTCATGGCACGCTTGATCTCATCCTGCAACTCGTAAATGATCGAGTGCAGGCGGATGTCCACTTCCTCCTGCTCGGCAATCTCCTGCGCCTTGCGCTCCGGCCGCACGTTAAACCCAATGATGATCGCGTTCGACGCCGAAGCCAGCAGAACGTCGGTCTCGGTGATGGCACCCACGCCCGAGCGCAGCAGCTTCAGCCGCACTTTCTCGTTTGAGAGCTTCGTGAGCAGGTCGGTAATCACTTCGACCGAACCCTGCACATCGCCCTTGAGAATTACGTTCAGCTCCTTCGTGCCCGCGGCCTTGATCTGCTCCGCCAGTCCTTCCAGCGACACGCGGGAACTCTTGGCCAGAGCCGCTTCGCGCGACTTCTGTTCGCGGTACTCCGAAATGCCGCGCGCCTTGTCGCGGTCGGAGACCACAACAAACTGATCGCCAGCCTGCGGCAACGCTTCGATGCCAATGATTTCGACCGGAGTGGACGGGGGAGCCGTCTGCAACTGCGCTCCTCGATCATCGAACATCGCGCGCACTTTGCCGTATACGTTGCCCACGACAAAATTGTCGCCCGCGTTCAGCGTTCCGTTCTGCACCAGCACCGTGGCCACCGGACCGCGCCCGCGATCCAGTTTTGCTTCCAGCACCACGCCGGTCGCCGCACGCTCCGGCGTAGCTTTTAATTCGCCAAGATCAGCAACGAGGCAGATCATTTCCATCAACAGGTTCAGATTCGTTTTCTTCTTCGCCGAAACATCGACGAACACGGTCTTGCCACCCCACTCCTCGGGCATCAGGCCTCGGTCGGCGAGTTGCTTCTTCACGCGATCGGGCAATGCATCGGGCTTATCGATCTTGTTCACCGCCACAATGATGGGAACCTCGGCGGCGTGGGCGTGGTCAATCGCTTCAATCGTCTGCGGCATAACGCCGTCGTCGGCGGCGACAACCAGCACGACGATGTCGGTGGCCTTCGCGCCCCGCGACCGCATGCGCGTAAATGCTTCGTGACCCGGCGTGTCGAGAAAAACAATCTCGCGCCCGAATGCCGGCGATTCCTTGTCGGTAATCCGCACTTTGTAGGCGCCGATGTGCTGCGTGATGCCCCCAGCCTCGCCGCCTGCAACATTCGTGATTCGGATGGAATCGAGCAAGGTCGTCTTGCCATGGTTCACATGCCCCATGATCGTAACCACGGGCGGACGTATCCCGGTTTCCGGAACCAACTCTTCGCTGGCAGCGGCAGCGTCAATCTCTTTCGCGGTCTGCTCTTCGAACGTAATCACGTTCGTGTCCGCGCCGAAGAAACGCGCCATTTCGCTGGCCAGTTCCGCATCCAGCGTCTGGTTGATGGTGGCAAACACACCCTTCGACAGCAGCCGCGAAATCAGATCCTTGGCGCGAATCTCCAGCTTCTCCGCCAGATCCTTCACGCTGATTCCTTCTGTGATGGTGATGCTGCGCGTGATCGGCAAAGGCTCATTCGACACCACCATGCGCGGTGGCGGCGTATAGCCCTTCATCGGGCCTTCCTTCACGCCGCGCGGAACATAGCGTTGACCGGGTCTTCGCGCTGGCCCACCCGGACGGCTGCCCGGTCGCGTCGTCCCCGGAGGTGGCAGCGCCGGCCCCACACCCAGCGGACGCGCCCCCGCAGGCGACGACCGTGTAGGATGCATCGGCCTGCGCTCGCCCGGACGTAGCGGCGGACGCGGCGCACCTGGCGCTGCGCCCGCAGCCGGCGGACGGCGCTGAAAGATCGGCTGGCCGGGCACGGGACGTCCCGGCACCGGACGCGATGTTCCGCCAATTGGAACCCCCGGCTGCACCGGCGGCGCAGCCGCGCGCAGGGGAGCCTTGTACACCGGCCGCGGCCCGGTCTGCGGAACGATCATGCGCGGCGCCGGAGGCGGCGGCGCAACTGGACGCCCTGCAATAGGAGCCGCTGGCGAAGCGCTCGCCGAAACCACAGGAGGCGCTGCGGCGGCGGGAACCTGCGCCGTTGGAGGCGGCGTCACTGCACGTGCCGGAGGCGCCACGACTGGTGGTGATGTAACCGGAGTCGATGCCGCCGGAGTCGCCTCCACCGGACGCACAACCACTGGAGCCGCCGGCGGTGTAGTCACCGACGCTGCCGGAGCCGCCACCACAGGCTTCGCAGCCGGAGGCGCCACCACGGGCCGGCTCACACCAGCCGGGGGCGCTGCTACCGGAGCATGCGTAACCGTCGGCGCCAAAGGACGCGGCGCTGCCGGCGGCACCGCAGCTTCCTTCTTCTGCGTGATCGCTCGCAGCACATCCCCGGGACGGGAAATGTTCGACAGATCAATCTTGGTTTTGATTTCTTCTTCGCCGCGAATCGGGCGCGAACTGGACTTGCCAGCCGGGGACGAACCTTCCGCCGAGGAGCGGAGGTACACCCGTACTTTCTCCGCTTCGTGCTCTTCCAGAGAACTGGAGTGCGTCTTCTTTTCCGTCACTCCCACCAGCGCAAGCGTGTCGAGAATGGCTTTGCTCTTGACTTCCAGCTCTCGGGCAAGATCGTTGATTCGAACCTTACTCATCCGGCCTTTCGTTTCTCCGTGCTGTAGTTAGGTCATCATTGACCTCACGGAGTCAACTTCTTCGGTTCCACGCCTTCGAAAGTATGCCAGCGTGCCATGCTTATTCTCTGGTTTCGGAAGCGGATTCCGCTTCCGGTTCAGGCTGCTCCCCGGAATCCTCCGGATGCCTTTCATTCTCATCTGCGGCAACAGCCTGTGGCTCCGCAGCTGGTTCCGCAGCGGCCTCTTCGGCTGGCGCAGATTCCTCACTAGCCGCCAAATCGTCTACGGCCACTGCAATTTCGGCGGTTACATCTTCGCTGCCCGTGTCGGCAGGCTCCGCCGCTGCGGCCTCGTCCTCAGCAGCCACTTCGCCCTCGACCGCACCCTCAACCGCCGCACCCGCTTCCAGGCTGGCAAAGTAATTATTCACCGCAAGACTGATTTTTTCCACCGTCTTCGGCCCGATGCCTTCAATCGCCTCAAGCTGTTCCGGCGTCATATCGGCAAGCGCTTCCACTGTGGTCACGCCAGCGGCGCCCAACTTCTCCACCAGGCCATCACCCAGACCAGGCACTTTCTCCAGCGGCGTAACCGTCTGCGGCACCATGTCCGCCATCTGCTGCTCCACTTCCTGCCGTTTCTCTTCTTCGCTCTTGATGTCGATTTTCCAGCCCAGCAGCTTCGCCGCCAGCCGCACGTTCTGCCCCTTCTTGCCGATGGCAAGGGAAAGCTGGCTGTCGTCGACCACAACCTCCAGATGCTTTCCGCCGGAGTCAACCACGGTCACCTTGCTCACCTTCGCAGGCTGCAGAGCTTTTTCGGCGAAGGTCACCGCATCTTCGTGATACTCAATGATGTCGATCTTCTCTCCGTGCAGTTCGCGGATGATCGACTGCACCCGCATCCCCTTCATGCCCACGCAGGCGCCGACGGCGTCCACGTCCTTGTCCTTGGACATAACGGCAATCTTCGTGCGCTCTCCCGCCTCGCGCGCGATCGCACGGATCACCACCGTCCCGTCATAAATCTCCGGAACTTCCGTCTGGAACAGATGCTGCACCAGGTCAGGCACGGCGCGAGACACAACCACGCCCGGCCCTTTCGAAGCTTTTTCGACACGCGCAATCACCACCCGAACCCGCTCGCCGATGGCAAACGATTCCAACCGCGACTGCTCCTTGCGCGGCATACGTGCTTCCGCCTTGCCGATGTCGAAGATCACATCCGGACCTTCGACGCGCTTCACGGTGGCGTTCACCACTTCGTTCACGCGCCCGATGTACTCGTTGTAGACCGTGTCGCGTTCCGCCTCGCGCACCTTCTGGAAGATCACCTGCTTCGCCAACTGCGCGGCAATGCGCCCCAGGATCCCTTCCGTGACTTTCGGCGTGCGCAACTCTCCGCCAATTTCCAGGCTCGGATCGACCTTTCGCGCATCTTCCAGCGTGATCTGCAACAGCGGATCTTCCACTTGCTCGGGCGTCTCAACTACGGTCTTCACTGCGTAGGCGTTGATCTTGCCGGTTTCTTTGTCCAACTCGGCGCGCAGGTTTTCCTGCGTCTTGTAGTACTTGCGCGTCGCCATGACAATGGCATCTTCCACTGCGCTCACCACAATCTGCGGATCAATCCCTTTTTCGCGGCTCAACGCATCGATCGTGTTGTAAAGCTCACTAGCCATATGACTTATTCCGTTATGAAGACTGCTGCTGCGTACCAAGTTTCAAAGTTTCAAGGTTTCAACGTTTCAAAACCGAACCGTCGACGATCTTCAACGTTGAAACCTCGAAACTATGAAACCTTGAAACCTAGATCTCTGGCACCAGATTCGCCTTCTCCACATTGGCGAATTCAATTCCGATCTTCTGCCCTTGTTCTGCTGCCGCCGCGCCCATTTTCCTGCGCGACTTGTGGCTCGACACACTCAAGTCCAACATCAGCAGTCCGTCGCAAAAACTCTCCAGCCGTCCTTCGAAGTACCGGTTATTACCCACCGGATTCCTGGTCGTCAACTTCACCCGGCTGCCCACGAAGCGTTCGAAATCCCGAGCCTTGGTCAGCTTCCGGTTCAGCCCCGGCGACGAAACTTCCAGCGTGTAGCTGGTTGAAATCGCATCCTCAACGTCGAGAATCGTGCCAAACTCGCGGCTGAAGTTGGCGCAGTCTCCGTGCGTCACCCCGGCCAACACATCGCCACTCGCCGCCCCGGGCTTGTCCAGAAACACGCGCAGCATGCGGGCTTTGCCACTCCCGCGAAACTCGACTTCGACCACTTCCAGCCCGCTGGAGGCCGCTATCCGCTCCGCAATCTCGCGTACTCGATCAAGCTCAAGTGCCATGCATCCAATAACTTACCGACCGGCGCACGGGGCAGATTCCCCTGCAACGAAAAAGTGGGCTTGCGCCCACTGGTGTGCTTCGCCAAATGCCGGTATTACACAACAGTTCTCAGTTCTCTAATATACGCCGGAGAGGGGAGAAAAGACAAACGGCAGGTAGTGGAATAGGCCTGTGGTAAGATTTTGCCCGCGTTCAGGAGGTCTACCGTGCGGCGCTTACTTTTCACCGGAGGGGCTATTCTGGCTGTTGCTATGTCTGCTTGGTCACAACAAACGGAACAGCTATGGGATTCCGGTAACGCTTTTCTACAGAGGTGCCGAGCCGCCGAAAAAGCGACAAGCGACATGACAAGTTCTGAGCTAGTCTCTGTTAACAACTGCATTTCATACGTGAACGGACTGGATGAGGGCATCAAACTAGAAATAACCTTCCTCAACGAATCTGGCCGTCCACAAGTACTCCCGTATTGCGTTCCTGTCGGGGTAAAGCGGGGGCAGCCGTTCTTGGTCTTATTGAAATATATTCGCGAGAATCCAGCGACGGCACACGAATCGAC
Source organism: uncultured Acidobacteriaceae bacterium (assembly GCA_963842095.1). GTDB lineage: Bacteria > Acidobacteriota > Terriglobia > Terriglobales > Acidobacteriaceae > Sulfotelmatobacter. The sequence goes on along the minus strand of CAWJEY010000012.1, from coordinate 237,353 downwards.
CGCGATACTATTCGGGCGTGCGATGAAGGATGCCTTTCCATGTCAAGCCCAGCACTAATTTCTGTTCGCGACTGTCCAGAAACAATCTCGTACACGGAGCGGGGATCTATGGTGGAGTTCAAGTTCAAATCGCCGAGCCTGCAAACCGAACGGGAGCCTTTGTGTAAGCGGGTCCTGAGCCACCTCCAGAACCTGCCGGCCTTCCGGCTGCTTTGCTATATCGACGACCGAGTTCCGAACGGCTTGCCAGGGACGGACAGCCTACCCGAGACTCATCGAGCATTCGCTGGGTCGCACGTCCCGATTATAGGTGGTGGCACTTGGCCACCTCACGTACAGGAGTGCTTCTACACTTGCGAAGGAGAGTTCGCTTTTGACAACCTGATTTACATCCCAGGAACTAGAGACGCGACCAACGAAGCCAAGTTCGTGATGATATTAGCGCATGAGTTCCGGCATTTCGTGCAGTATGGCGAGTCAAAGACCGCCTGGAGGGTCCATGATGTCCTATTCCGCAACCTCGGAAACCTCGATCAAGGCGCCAGGGTCTGGGACATTCCTGACGAGCGGGACGCCATGATTTTCTCCAAGCGCGTCATGGAGGATGAATTCGGAACACAAGCTGTAGAGCAGTTAATCGAAACAGAAATCGCAGACGCAGCCACGAACAGGAACCCCAACAGGCAGGAACTCTGGGCCTTTCTGGGAGACCTGTCTTCCGCGGCGGTGTACAACTGGCGAGAGGAAACCTGCCGCATCATTCAGAGATACTACTCTGGCGTACACAACGCAATAAACACCGAGGAAATGGACCTCCTGACCACCTATTTGCAGCAGGAATGCAAGAACCTCTGCTGAAAGTGGCAAGGCCACACCCCACGTTTGCGGGAACGTCCCGACTCACGGTCCGAACTGGCGACGCACCCAGCCACGAGAACGGTCTCATTGTCATCGCCCCGTGCCGGAACCAACCTTCCCCGGCCCCAAAATCGCCCGCCCCGGAAACACATCCGGCACAATCTTGCCCTCATCCACCACCACAGTTCCTCCGACCACCAAATACCGCACGCCCACACTCGGCTCCATCGGCTTCTCAAAAGTCGCCCGGTCGCTGATGATCGCCGCATCGAACACCACAATGTCCGCGTCGGCCCCTTCCTGCAATCTTCCCTTTTGCCGCCCTGCCGGCGTCGAACGCTCCAGCATCTGGGCTGGCATGAAACTCATCTTGCGGATCGCATCCATCAGCGTCACCGTTCCCTTCTCGCGTACATACTGCGCCAGCACGCGCGAATAAGTTCCGGCATTGCGCGGATGGCGATCGGCACCATCGCTCGCAATCATCACTAGAGGATGCGGAATCACTTTGTCCACGATCTCTTGCGTGTTGTTGAACACCAGCACCCAGTGCGTCGTGCTGGAATTGTGCAGCTCGTCGAAACGCTGCTTGGTGAGATGCTCGCCGGTATCCGGCAGCACGAGGTCTGAGTAATCGATACCAAGTTTCTCGCGCCAGCCCGGATTAAACAGCGCCGAGTTCACCGCCGTCATCCCCGCAATATAGGGATACGCTTCGGTGGTCACATCCAGGCCGCGGGCGCGTGCACCCGCAATCATCGCGAGACACTCCAGCGAATCGCGCAGGCAACTGCTGTTCACGTGTACGATGTGCAGCGAAGCGCCCGTAATCGCAGCCGCGCCGATCACTTCGCTCACTGCTTCTATCGAAGAACCCGGCTCGATGCGTCCCGCGCTGCGCATGTGAGTGTAGACCGGCAGCCCGCGCTCGGCGGCCAGGCGGAACATGTCAATCACTTCCAGCCGGGTCGCTCCCGGTGTGTACTGGATTCCCATCCCCACCGCCAGGCCTCCGGCGTCAAGCTCTGCGTGCAGACGCTGTCGTATGGCTTCGATTTGTTCCGGCGTTGCCGGCAGATCGGTCGCCGGTCCGCTCTTGGGCAAAATGGTCCCGGCTGGCAACGGCGCCCCGAACACCGCAGCCCGCGCCGCCACATGGCTGGCCGAAGTACCATAGTGAATAAGCGAGTGCCCTTCTTTGGATTTCAAAAACTGCGCGACGTCAGGCGCACCGATCTCCAGTTCCAGCGCCGTAGTTACTCCATCAAGCGCCTTAACCCGCTGGCTCGCCATCTCCTGCCCATGCTGGTGCAGATCAATAAAGCCGGGAGCCACCACGAGCCCGCCCGCATGAACCACTCGCCGTCCGCTCAATGCCTCCGGCGAAACCCTGACAATCTTCCCGTCCCGAATTCCGACGTTACGCACCGCGTCCAACCCGGTCTCGGGATCAATGACACGTCCGCCTTCGATCACAAGATCGTACTGCTGCCCTGCCGCGACGATCGCGAGGGGCGCCAGAATACAAAGTGAGAAGATCAGCCTGCGCATAGGTTGCTCCGTAAAGACTAGCGATGATATCAGGCCCTAAGGCTCCCCATGCCGGGGCGAGTGGAACGCAAAAGGAAACTCTCCAACCCCAAAACACCATACGACATAACCCCACTCCCCAGGGTTGTTACAATGTCTTTCCGGTTGCCAGGGATGCGGCTCGTTAGTCCACTATTGAAGCGCGTGGTGTATCCGACGTTGCATCATCTCGGATGGCTCGATCACCTCATGCCGCCCTGCGGCTATGCGGTCGTGAATTATCATGGAGTTGTTCCGGACGATCATCACGGCGCGGATCCTTTCCTCGATGGAAATCTGGTGCTGCCGGAGGTCTTTCGGCAGCAACTTCAATTCCTGAAGGCTCACTTTCGCGTCGTTCACCCGGAGGACTTTCGAGCGTGGATCGAGCAAGGCAAACCCCTTCCTCCGCGCGCCGTTCTAGTGACCTGCGACGACGGTCTGGTTAACACATTGACAGACATGCTTCCCGTGCTGCAAAGCGAAAGCGTGCCGTGCCTTTTTTTCGTCACCGGGGCGTCGTGCAGGGAGAATCCGGGCATGCTTTGGTATGAAGAGCTTTACCAACTTATGCGCGTCGGGCCCCTCGGAAAATTAGATTTGCAGCTTCCCTTGGACGAAAGTAAAGAATCCCGATCTTCAGAAGGTTCGGCAGCCCGCTGGTGGAGTACGGTGAGAAGGGCTTCGCGATTGGATGCAAACGCCCGCGCGGATTGGATGGACTTGGTGCGCGGTCACTACGGGCAGACGCAAGCGATTCAATCTGAACGGCGATGGCGCCTGTTGAATATTGCTGAACTGAGGCGGCTGGCTGAATCTGGAATGAGCATCGGAGCGCATACCATGTCACATCCCGTTTTGTCGCTGTGCAGCGAAGATGAGGCGCGCCGCGAGATTCAATCCAGCAAGATCGACTTGGAACGCGCATTGGGACGGCCTGTCTGGGCTTTCGCTTATCCCTACGGCAACCCGTCCACCATGGGGGAGCGCGAGCTGCGCCTGGCTCGAGAAGCCGGCTTCGCCTGCGCATTCCTCAACGTCGAGCACTGGGACGCTGGCAGTTCCGGTCCCTTTGCGCTTCCTCGCGCCCATGTTACCTCGGATACAACCCTGCCTGAGTTTGCCGCCCACCTGAGTGGGCTTCACACTCGCCTCCAGCGAATGGTGGGGGGCTAAATCGTGGTTGGGTTGCGTCTGCGGCGGGGAATGCGCATCCTTTACAGCAGTCTGCAAGTCTCTCGCTGTCTCACTCCCTGCCCCTCGCCGCATGCCGCCTCAACCCATGGCCAAAGACCGCATCAATATCGCCAGTGGCAACCCCTGAAAACCTGGCCCCGGGTCGATCCATTTGCCTGAATCCCACGCCCTCTCTAGAATGAAGGTTCACCCCACAGGCTGGGAGAATTTCCGAGACCCCTATGATTCATTTTCCCGTACCCGAAGCTCTCACCTTCGACGACGTTCTTCTTTTACCCGCGCGCTCCGACGTAATTCCCGCGACAGCCTCCACTCAGACCCAACTGACCCGCGACATCAGCCTGAACATTCCCATCGTAAGCGCCGCCATGGACACCGTCACCGAATCGCACATGGCGATTGCGCTCGGCCAGCAGGGCGGCATCGGCATCATCCATCGCAACCTAAGCATCGAGCAACAGGCCAATGAAGTCGACAAAGTGAAGCGCTCAGAAAGCGGCATGATCGTCGATCCGGTCACCATGTCGCCCACCGACAAAGTCAGCGACGCTCTCGAGGTCATGCGCAAGTACAAGATTTCCGGCGTGCCTATTACTCAGCACGGCAAACTCGTCGGCATCCTCACCAATCGCGACCTCCGCTTCGAGACCCGCTTTGACATTCCCATCGACCGCGTGATGACCAAGAAAAATCTCATCACCGTGCCCGTGGGCACAACACTCGAAGATGCGGAAGAGATTCTCCACGAGCATCGCGTAGAAAAACTTCTGGTCGTCGACGACAAGTACAACCTCAAGGGACTGATCACGGTAAAAGACATTCAGAAGAAACTGAAGTATCCAAACGCCGCCAAGGATTCTCACGGACGCTTGCGCGTAGGCGCGGCCATCGGCGCCACCGGAGATTTTCTCGAGCGCGCCCAGGAACTGGCCGCCGCCAAAGTCGACGTGCTTGCCATCGATAGCGCCCACGGCCACTCCACCAAAGTTTTGGATGCAGTAAAGCTGGTGAAGTCGAAGCTTCCGGAGATGCAACTGCTGGCCGGAAACGTCGCCACCTTCGACGGCGCCTGCGAACTGGCTCGCGCTGGAGCCGACGGCATCAAGGTCGGCATCGGTCCCGGTTCCATTTGCACCACGCGCGTGGTCACCGGCGCCGGCGTGCCCCAGATCACCGCCATCGCTGAAGCTTTCCGCGCGACCAAAGACGCGGGCATTCCCATCATCGCCGACGGCGGCATCAAGTATTCCGGCGACATCACCAAGGCCCTGGCTGCGGGCGCAAGCGCAGTGATGATCGGCTCGCTCTTCGCCGGCACCGATGAAAGTCCCGGCGAACTGATCCTCTATCAAGGCCGCTCTTTCAAGTCCTATCGCGGCATGGGCTCGATCGGCGCCATGGCGCAAGGTTCCAGCGAGCGTTATTTCCAGAACACGGAAGGTGATTCCTCCGCCGCAGTCTCTGCCAATGACGGCGATTCCAACCGCCTCGGCAAACTGGTTCCCGAGGGCATTGAAGGACGCGTGCCCTATCGTGGTTCAGTCGCCATGATCGTTCACCAGATGGTTGGCGGATTGAGGTCAGGCATGGGTTACTGCGGTTGCGCCACCATCGCCGACCTGCTGCAGAAAACGCGCTTCGTCCGTATCAGCGGCGCCGGACTCCGCGAGAGCCACGTCCACGACGTAATGATCACCCGCGAGGCCCCCAACTATGGCGTCGAGTAACCCGCGCGCTTGAACTCTGATCGACACGACGTTCTGAAGGCCTGGATCGCCGCGATCCTCTGGCTCATCCTCATTGCCATCGAATCCAGCGCCCTGCTCTCGGCCAGCAACACCAGCCGCATTCTGTATCCGCTGCTGCATTTCCTCTTCAGTATGGACTGGGAGCGCTTCGAGATCTGGCACTTCTACATCCGCAAAGGTGGCCACGTCGTCGGCTATGGCATCCTGAGCATCCTGCTTTTCCGCGCGTGGCGCGCCACTTTACCCGCGATGAGCGCAGTAAAGTGGACGCCGCGCTGGGCCACCATCGCAATTCTAGGCACCGCCCTCGTAGCCAGCCTCGACGAATGGCACCAGAGCTTTATTCCGTCACGCACCGGCGCGGTGAGCGATGTTGTTCTCGACACCTGCGCGGGCATTGGCGCTCAGTTGCTGATTCTTCTGTGGTGGATGTGGAGACGAGACAACGGCGCGAATCGCAGCTCGATTCACTCGATTTCTCACTAACTCTTGAAGTGCACGAAGCGGGTTAAGCCGAAAGTCGCCGATCGCATTTAACCGCCAAATAATTATTCTCTGGTTAACGAGTCGCGCCTTCCAACCTGTAAAATTCCCGCTGCGACCACAGCTAACCCCGCCGAAAAATAAAAAGGAATCGCGGCGCCGTAATGCTTCCACAGTTCGCCGGTAATCAAGCTCGCAGCCAAAGTAGCCCCGCTGGTCACAAAAAAATAAATCCCGAGGGCGCGGCCGCGCACGCTCTCGCCGACAGTCTCCACCACCAGGGCCTTCAGCACGGGCTGGGTCAGTGCGTTATAGAAACCGTATACAGCCATTGCAATCCAGATCGCCAGCGTAGACGGCGCGCGCCCAAAAGCAAAATACACGGCCGCAAAAATCACGTATCCCACGGAACCGACCAGCCGCCGCGAAACGTGATCGCTGAACCAGCCGGCGGGCCAGGATGCGAACGTGTAAGTAATGTTGAAGACCAATCCGAGCAGAGGCGCCAATGCCACAGGGATGCCCACATTCTGCGCCCGCAGGGCCAGAAACATATCGCTTGAGTTGCCCAGAGAGAACAGTGTTACGGCGACGAGAACGAGGTAGAACGACCCGGGAAGATGGATGCGTTTCTCGTCCTTCTCTTCACTGCGATCAACTCCGTGCGGCAATGTCTTCTCACCAGATGAGTGAGCTGCTGAGTTTTTTCCATGCCTGGTCTCTCGGACTCCCAGCAGCGCCACCAGCACGCACAACGCTCCCGGAACCGCCGCTGCCCAGAACACGCTTCGTATTCCGAAGCGCGCCAGCAGGACCAGCGCGGCCAGCGGACCGGCGATCGCTCCGGCCGAATCCATCGATTGAATCAGCCCGTACGCCGAGCCCAACCGGCTGTTCGGCACCGACTCCGCCACCATCACATCGCGCGGCGCCCCCCGCACACCTTTAGCGAGGCGATCGCTGAAGCGAATCAGCAGAATCTGCGGCCACGCAGTGACCACGGCCAGTAACGGCTTCACAGCATTCGCGACAAAGTATCCCGCGACCACGACCGGCTTGCGGCGATCGATGTGGTCGGTAAGATATCCGGAGAAGAGTTTGGCAAACGACGCCACGCTCTCGGCGATGCCCTCGATCAATCCCAACTGCGCCGGCCCCGCCCCCAGGGAAGCCAAGAACGCGGGCAATACCCAGTACGCCATCTCGGTAGCAGTGTCGTTCAAGAAAGACGTGAGGCCGAAGGCGTAGATGTTACGCGCAGCGGACGGCTCATGCTCGGCGGGGGGAGATGGCATGAATATTTTTACCACGGAGACGAGAACGATGAGGATGAGACACGGTTAACGACCAACGACTAACGACCGACGACCGCCTTAGTACATCGCGTCGTACTTAGTAACCACCCACTGCCCATCCTTGTTCTCGGTAGTGACGGTGAACAGTTCCCTGTAGGTGCCGGGCTGGCCTGCGTGATTAAGGCGCCTGCCGCGGTAGTGAAGGATGGTCAAGGGCGGCGCACTTTCCCACTCCGCCAACTCCCAGGAAAGCAGCGGATGCTGCGCCTCCGAGTTGCAGATGAAGTGGGCGTACTTCTTGTGGTAGTCGTGCTCCCATGCGGAGAGCAGTTCGTCGCAGTGTCCGTCGCGCAACTGGCGAAGAAAGAGATTGGCGCTGTGCTCAATGGTGCGGTCGCGCAGCGGATTCATCCGGATGCTGACCGGCAGGCCGCTGAGCGGATCGTGTTCTTCAGACCGCGCCAGCACCGGCCCCTGATTGCTCAGCCACCAGATGTAGCCTAGAAATCCAAACACCAGCAGCGAGGCGACGCCGACAGCAATGCCGATCTGTATGCGAGTGAACCCCATCTGAGAGAAAGTTTATCTGGATGGCAAATTACGGCAAGATTACCGCCGGGGAACGCGGGAGGACATGTACTGCCGCGTCAAAGGTCGGCCACGAACAAAACAAAGGGCGCGGCCAATCGGACCGCGCCCAGAAAGCAAAACCGATCGCCTACTCTTTCTTGTCTTCCGCTTCTTCCTTGACCGGCTCAACGCCACCATCGTGTTGCGCTTGCGCCTCGGCGTCTTCCATCGCCTTCTTGGCTTCGGCGACTTTCTTGGCACGGGCTTCGGCGCGCTTCTCGCGCTTTTCGTCCAGCACCTTTTCGCTGCCCAGCAGTTCGAGGAAAGCCTTGTCGGCGCCGTCGCCCTTATTCCAGCCGGTGCGGATGATGCGGGTGTAGCCGCCGTTGCGGTCGCCGAAGCGCGGACCGACCGTGTCGAACAGCTTTACCAGCGCCTCGTCTGTCATGACGTAAGCGCCAGCAAGGCGGCGGGCGGCGAGGTCGCCGCGCTTGCCGAGCGTGATCATCTTCTCGACGATGGGCTTGGCGGCCTTGGCCTTGGGAATGGTGGTCTCGACCCGCTCTTCGACGATCACCGACGTGACCAGGTTGCGCAGCAGCGATCGCCGGTGCGCGGTGTTCCGTCCGAGTTTGAATCCTGCTACTTTGTGACGCATGGTAAACCTCAGGATCTAGGGGTTAGGGGCTAGGGCTTAGGGATAAGTTCCATCGCTGGCCCCTGCCCCCTATCCCCTAATCCCTGCTTCTTACAGCTGATCGTCCGGTCCGTAGGCCGAAGCCGGCAGAACCAGATTCGAAGTCGGCCCGGGCACGGCATTGCCGTGCTCGTCGATCTTCATCCCCAGGCTCAGACCCATCGAGGAAAGTATTTCCTTGATTTCGTTCAGCGACTTGCGGCCGAAGTTCTTCGTCTTGAGCATTTCCGATTCGGTCTTCTGCACCAGTTCGCCGATGGTCTGAATGTTCGCATTCTTCAGGCAGTTGTAGCTGCGCACCGAAAGTTCAAGTTCCTCGACGGAGCGGTTCAGGTTCTCGTTGTGGATCTCAGGCTTGCGATCGTCCGACGAAGATACGCCGGTTTCAATCTCTTCCTCGAAGTTGATGAAGATATTCATGTGGTCCTTCATCAGCTTCGCCGAAAGGCCGATCGCGTCGGCGGGAGTGATCGAGCCGTTGGTCCGAAACCTTCGAGCGTGAGTTTGTCGTAGTCGGTAATCTGGCCAAGACGCGCGGCTTCGACGGTGTAGTTGCATTTGCGCACCGGCGAGTGCACGGAATCGATGGGAATGAATCCGATGCCGAGATCCTCGTCGAAGTTCTTGTCGGCGGAAGTGTAACCCCGGCCCTTTTTCAGGCGCATTTCCATGTCCAGCTTGCCACCTTCGCTGACCGTCGCGATGTAGACGTCTTTATCCAGAACCTCGACGTCGCCGTCGGCTTCGATCATGCCGCTGGTGACCACGCCGGGCTGGTCGGCGCGGAGGTAGATGGCCTTCGGCGCATCGCCGGCCAGCTTGAACGGAATCTGTTTCAGGTTGAGGATGATGTCGGTCGCGTCCTCGACCACGCCGGGGATCGACTGGAATTCGTGCAGCACGCCTTCCATCTTCACTGCGGTAACTGCAGCGCCTTCGATGGAACTGAGCAGCACGCGCCGCAGGGCGTTGCCCACGGTGGTGCCGAAGCCGCGCTCAAAGGGCTGCGCCCAGAAAATTCCGTACTTGTCGGTGAGGGTGGAAGTGTCAACTGCGAGACGTTTCGGTTTCTGAAAACCTTTCCAAAGCATTTGTTTCTCCTTCGGCCGTTTGGCTCAATCCTGGCTCGCTGAGTGGTCCAACTCAGGTCTGCGCCGGGAAAGGCTGATCTGGCTCGAAATGTGGACCCAGAATTGAGCGATTTAGCGATCGGGAGATTGAGTGATTTTAAATCGCTCAATGGCCCGATGACTCAATCACTCAATGTTCTTACTTACTATAAAGTTCCACGATCAACTGCTCATTGACCGGCAACTGAATATCTTCGCGCTTGGGCAACGACAGCACTCGCGCCGTATACGCATCGCGATTCACTTCCAGCCAGTTGGGCAGCGTGCCGTGGCTGGCGAACTCCTTGGCCATTTCCAGAATGACCAGCTTCTTACTGTTCTCGCGGATCGCGATTTCTTCGCCAGCACTCACTTCATACGAAGGAATGTTGACTTTGCGATTGTTCACGGCGACGTGCCCGTGGCGCACCAACTGCCGCGCCTGACGCCGTGATTGCGCGAAGCCCAAGCGGTAGACTACGTTGTCCAGACGCCGCTCAAGCTGTTGCAGGAGCAGTTCGCCGGTCACTCCCTGGGCGCGCGCGGCTTTCTCGAAGTAGTTGCGGAACTGGCCTTCGAGCGTAAAGTAGATGCGCTTAGCTTTCTGCTTCTCGCGCAATTGCAGGCCGTAGCCAACAATCTTGGCCTTGCGGTCACTTCCCGTGTTGTCCGGGAGCGAAGTTGCGCTTCTCGATGGGACACTTGTCGCTAAAACACTTTGCGCCTTTGAGGAAAAGCTTCATGCCCTCGCGGCGGCATAGACGGCAGACTGGATCGGTATAACGGGCCAAGTTGTCCTCCTTTTAGATGACCGGTTTACAGGTTTGGCTTCACCCTTCGTCCCGGACGGCTAAAACAAAGTTTCAAAGTTTCGAAGGTTTCAATGTTTCAAGGGTTTTGAAACCTTGAAACTTTGTAACTTTGAAACCTCGTCAAATCGCTGACTGCTTACACGCGCCTTCTCTTCGGCGGACGGCACCCATTGTGCGGAATCGGCGTCACGTCGCGGATGGAGCGCACCTCAATGCCAGACGAGGCCAGAGCGCGCACCGCCGACTCACGGCCAGAACCGGGGCCGCTCACGCGCACGTCCACGCTGCGCACGCCATGATCGCGCGCCAGGTTGGCCGCATTCGAGGCCGCCTGCTGCGCCGCGAACGGCGTACCTTTGCGCGATCCGCGAAAGCCAAGCGAGCCCGAACTCTTCCACGACAGAACGTTGCCATTCATGTCGGTGATGGTCACGATCGTGTTGTTGAAGGACGCCTGCACGTAACACAAGCCATGCGGAACGTGCTTGCGCTCCTTCTTCTTGAACGTCTTCTTCTTGCCTTTTTTCTCCGGTGCGGCAGTGCCGCCCGCTGCTACTGGTTTGGCCATGTATCAGTTCTCAGTTCTCAGTTCCCAGTTCTCAGTAAGTCCCGGTTTTAACTGAGAACCGAGAACTGAGAACTGAGAACTGGTTTCTTATGTCTTCGACGTCGCCTTCTTCTTGGTCGATACCGTACCCTTGCGCGGGCCTTTACGGGTACGCGCGTTGGTATGCGTGCGCTGTCCGCGGACCGGCAGGTTGCGGCGGTGACGGAAGCCGCGATAGGAGCCGATTTCGATGAGCCGCTTGATGTTCATCGAAACTTCCTTGCGCAGATCGCCCTCCACCATACCTTGTGCCTCAATCACGGTGCGGATGCGGTTGACTTCCTCTTCGCTGAGGTCCTGGACCTTCTTCATCGGGTCCACCTTGGCCTCATCAAGAATGCTGCCGGCGCGCGGATGCCCGATGCCGTAAATGTAGGTCAGCGCGATGTTGATGTGCTTCTGGCGCGGTAAGTCGACGCCTGCGATACGTGCCATAAATTCTTAACCTCTGCCGCCGCTTTTGGCTCTTAGCTCTTGGCTCTTGGCTAAAAGCCAAGAGCTAAGGGCTTCTCAGCCCTGGCGCTGTTTGTGTTTTGTGTTGACGCAAATCACCCGCACTACACCCTTGCGGTGGATGACCTTGCACTTGTCGCAAATTTTCTTTACCGATGCTCGCACTTTCATATCAGTTCTCAGTTCTCAGTTCTCAGTTCTCAGTCGAAACCATCCCCGACTGAAACAGAGCTGAGAACGTCATCCTTCCAATCTCATTTATAGCGATAAACGATTCGGCCGCGATTCAGGTCGTAGGGCGAGAGTTCCACCGCGACCTTGTCCCCCGGCAATATGCGGATAAAATTCTTACGCATCTTGCCCGACACATGCGCCAGCACCTGGTGTTTGTTCTCCAGTTCCACCTTGAACATGGCGTTGGGCAGCGGTTCCAGAACCACTGCCATCACTTCAATCGCGTCTTCTTTGCTCATGCACCTCTCAGGGCTTTCAGCTCTCAGCTTTCAGTTTTTCGCTGAAAGCTGAGAGCTCATGGCTGAGAGCCAGCTTATCTCGTCAAAATCACCGGCCCCTTTTTCGTCACGGCCACGCAATGCTCGAAGTGCGCGCTGAAGCTGCCGTCGACTGTCACTGCGGTCCACTTGTCGCCGAGCACTTTTGTTTCCGGCTTGCCGTAATTCACCATGGGCTCGATTGCGAGCACCATGCCTTCGCGCAATTTCGCTCCATGCCCGCGAGCTCCGAAGTTCGGCACTTGCGGTTCTTCGTGCAGGCGCGTCCCGATACCATGGCCTACGAATTCCCGGACCACGCTGAACCCGTTGGCTTCCACGTGCTCCTGCACCGCCGCACCCACGTCGCCTACCGAGTTTCCGATAAGCGCCTGGTCGATGCCGCGGTAGAGCGACTCTTCCGTCACGGTCAGCAGCTTGCGTAACTCCGGCTTCACCGCCTCGCTGACTGGAACCGTAATCGCCGCGTCGCCGTAATATCCGTCGAGCACCACGCCGCAATCGATCGAAACAATGTCGCCATCCTTCAGCGCCCGCTTTTCCGACGGGATGCCATGCACAATCTCTTCATTCACCGACGTGCACAACACGCAGGGATAATCGTAGTACCCCTTAAACGCCGGCTTGGCCCCAAGTTCCGCGATCTTCTTTTCGGCGGCGCGCTCTAGGTCCATCGTCGTGACACCCGGCGCTACCATCGAGCGCACGTGATCGAGAACCTGGCGCACAATGCGGCCGCTTTGCCGCATCCGCTCAATCTCCGCCGCCGATTTGCAAACAATCGCCATTCTTAAGAAGTTTCCAGTTTCTGGTTTCTAGTTTCCAGTATTACCGACGGAAGCGGAACCAGAAACTGGAAACCGGAAACTAGAAACTCTTCCGCGATCACCCTCAAGCATGATGCTCCTCAAGAACCCTGAAAATCTGCTCCGTAACTTCGTCCATGGGCAGATCGCCGTTCACTGAGATCAACCTTCCCGTGCGCTGGTAATAGTCCGCGACGGGGGCAGTCTGCTCCTGATAAGCCGTTAAACGGGGCTGAATCACTTCCAACCGGTCGTCATTGCGGGTCACCAGCTTCGCTCCGTCCACGTCGCAAACTTCATCGAAACGGGGCGGCTGGAAGTGGACGTTATAGATCCGCCCACAGGTGGGACAAGAACGGCGTCCAGTAATCCGGAGCAACAATTGATTATAGTCCACGTCCAGACGGATCACAATTGGCCAGGCACGAGTTGGGCGCGAGTTGTCAAAGAGCTTGTCATCGAGCAGCGCATCCAGCCATCCGGCCTGGGCCGCGGTCCGGGGAAAGCCGTCCAGAACGTAGCCGCGCTTGCAGTCCGGCTGGCTCAACCTCTGCCGGACCATTTCACAAACCAGGTCGTCGGAAACCAGCTCGCCTCGAGCCATGACCGCCTTGGCGGCCATGCCCACTTCCGTTCCCTGGGCCACGTTGTACCGCAAGAGATCCCCGGTGGAGATCTGCGGAACTCCGTAGCGTTCCATGATGCGCTTGGCCTGAGTACCTTTGCCGGCGCCCGGGGGTCCAAGCAAAACCACGGGGCCTACATCGCGTGAGGTTTCCTGCGTCATCAGTTGGCCAAAGCCTCCCGATCTTAGAGTTCCCGGTCAGCCTCCCACAAGGCTGTCCGAGTGCAGCAACCCCCAGCACATATTTATTAAATCTTCACTACGACCAGTTGCGGCGGCCGCGAATGCGTCCACTGCGCGGCGTGAAGCCATCGTAATGGCGCATGATCAACTGCGCCTCGATCTGCGTCACCGTATCCATGGCCACACCCACCACAATCAGCAGCGACGTTCCGCCAAAATAAAAATTCACTCCCAGCCCGTTGGTCACCCACACCGGAAGCCGCTCAAACAGCGACCCTCCCAGCCAGAACGGCAAATGGTTCAGGTGAATGCCGGTGATCATCCACTCGGGGATGAACGAGATGATGATCAGATACAGCGCGCCCACCAAGGTGATGCGGGTCAAAACTTCGTTAATGTAGTCGGCGGTGCGCTTGCCCGGACGGATGCCGGGAATGAAGCCGCCATACTTCCGCATATTGTCCGCGACTTCGCTGGGATTAAAAACGATCGACACATAGAAGTAGGCAAAGAAAATAATGCCCAGCGCGTACAACAAGGTATAGAGCGGCTCGCCCCAGCCCAGCATGCGAATCAAGTCGCCGAAATAGCGGCTGTTCTTCAACCCATAACCGATGGTCTGTGGCAAAGTAAGAATCGAAGAGGCGAAGATGACCGGCATCACGCCACCCGCATTCACCCGCAACGGCAGGTGCGTGGATTGGCCGCCCATCACTTTGCGTCCCACCACGCGCTTGGCGTATTGCACCGGGATGCGCCGCTCGCAGCGCTCGACATACACGATAAAGGCGACCACCCCGATCATGAACACGACCAGCCCGGCCATCAGCACAGGTGTGATCGCTCCCCACGTTCCGTTCCTGGCTTTCTCGAAAAGGTCTTGCACGCCGCGCGGCAAGCCCACGACAATGCCGGCAAAGATCAGCAACGACATGCCATTGCCGATACCGCGGTCGGTGATCTGCTCGCCCAGCCACATGATGAATGCGCTGCCCGTGGTCAGCGTCAGCATGGTCATCAGGATGAAAGCGGGACCGGGGTGCAAAACGAAATCTCCAGCTTTCTGCAGGCCGATGGCGATGCCGAAAGACTGCACCGCACTGAGAATCACGGTGATGTAGCGGGTCCATTGCGTAATCTTCTTGCGACCCATCTCGCCTTCTTTTTGCAGCTTGGCCAGTGGCTCATATACCACGGTCAAAAGCTGCAGGATGATCGACGCCGTGATATACGGCATGATCCCGAGGGCAAAGATGGTCAGGCGGCGCAGGCTGCCGCCGGAAAACAGGTCGACAAAACCGAGCAGCGATCCCCGGTTTTGTTCGAAAAATTGCTCCAGCTTGAGGAAGTTCACGCCCGGCGTGGGAAGATGTCCGCCCAGCCGGTAGACCGCGAGCATGGCCAGCGTGAACAGGACCCGCTTGCGCAGGTCGGGGATGCGGAAGATGTTCGCCAGCTTCCCCCAGATTGGAAACACTCCACTCTCAGCCATTACTGCAAGACCTCAACCTTGCCGCCTGCCTTGGTGATTTTTTCCGTCGCCGACTTGGAGAATTTGTGCGCGTGCACAGTAATCGCAATGGAAAGTTCGCCATCCCCGAGAATCTTCACCGGATGCTTGGCCTTGATCACTCCCGCCTTGCGCAGCACCTCGGGCGTGATGGGCGCGGCGTGCAGTTCCGCGCCCAGAGCGACCAGCCGCTCCAGGCTGACGATATTAAATTCTTTGCGGAAGATGTTGGTGAAGCCGCGCTTCGGCATGCGGCGGTGCAGCGGCATCTGGCCGCCTTCAAACCCGCGGATCAAGCGCATACCGGTCCGCGAACGCTGCCCTTTGTGTCCGCGAGTGGACGTCTTGCCCATGCCGGAGCCCATGCCGCGCCCCACGCGCTTGCGCTTTTCCGACGCCTTCTTCGGTGCTCGAATATTGGATAAATTCATAAATAAGCCCGGGTTTCAACGTTTCAAAGTTTCAGAGTCTCAAAGTTTCGAGGAACCGAATCCGCCTTGCAACCTTGAAACTCTGAAACCTTGAAACATTTCTACTTCAAGATCTCCACTAAATGCGGCACTTTCGCCACCATGCCGCGAATCGCCGGATTGTCCGGGCGCTCGATCACCTGGTTCAGCCGGGTAAATCCCAGTCCCTTGACCACGCGCTTCTGTTTCACTGGGGCGCAAATGGCCGAAACCACCCACTTCAGGTGTATCTTCCCGGCAACCGCCTTTGGTTTCTTCGTCGTCATCGATAATTCCTCAATCTCACAACAGGTGCCGTTTCTCGGTACTAGGTGCTAGGTACTAGGTGCTAGGTATTCAGTACTAGCTACAGTTCCTGCACCGTCTTGCCCCTCATGGCGGCAACGCTCTCCCGGCTCTTCAAATGCCGCAGCGCGTCGAAAGTCGCCTTGATCACGTTGTGCGGGTTGGTGGTGCCAATCGATTTCGTCAGCACGTTCTGAATTCCCACGGAGGTCATCACCGCGCGCACCGCGCCGCCGGCGATCACTCCCGTACCTTCCGGTGCGGGCTTCAGCAGCACTTTCCCGGAGCCATACCGCCCCAGAATCAAATGCGGAATCGAAGTCTGCGTCAGGTTCACCTTGATCAGATTCTTCTTGGCCGCTTCGATCGCTTTGCGAATCGCCTGCGGAACTTCCTTGGCCTTGCCCGCGCCATGGCCCACCACCGCCGCCGACGGATCGCCCACCACCACCAGCGCCGCGAACGATAGGTTCTTGCCGCCCTTCACCACCTTGGTGACGCGGTTGATGGCCACGACCTGATCTTTCAACTGAAACGAATTTGGATCGAGCTTTTTGATCACTGTTGGCATTATTTTCCTGGCTTCTAGCTCCTAGCTTCTAGCTGCTAGCCACCCCAGTTCGGAGCGGGTTGGCTAGCAGCTAGAAGCTAGAAGCTGTTTTTCAGAACTGCAATCCCGCTTCGCGGGCCGCATCGGCCAGCGCCTTCACCCGTCCGTGATAAATGTAGCCGCCGCGGTCGAACACCACCTTGCTTACGCCCTTGGCCTTGGCCCGCTCCGCAATGACCTTACCCAAGGCCTTCGCCGCCGCCACATTGCCGCCCGTGCGCCGGTCTTCTTTCTTGCCCTCGGCGGAACTCGCCGAAACCAGCGTCTGGCCGTGCAGATCGTCAATCACCTGCACGTAAATGTGATTCAGCGAACGGTAAACGTTCAGCCGTGGACGCTCCGCCGTACCCTGCATCTTCTTGCGGATGCGGTCGTGAATGTGTCCGCGCTTCTGATTCTTCGATTTCTTCGTAAACATAAAACCCGTCCTTGGTCGTTCGTCGTTGGTCGTTAGCCAAAGAGCCGACACTTCAGAACAACTGCCGCCATCATCGCTCTTGGCCAACGACTAACGACCAACGACGAACGACGGTTAACTACTTCGCTCCGGTCTTGCCGACTTTCTTCTTCAATCGCTCCCCAGCGTACCGCACGCCCTTGTTCTTGTAGGGATCGGGCGGACGCAGCGAGCGCATTTCCGCCGCCACTTGCCCCACCTGCTGCCGGTCGATTCCAGTCAGCGCGATCTTCGTCTGCTTGGGATCGACTGTGGCCTCGACTCCGGTCGGAAGCGGATACTCAATCGGATGCGAGTAACCCAGGCTGAACACCACCGTGCCTTTGCCCTTCATCTCGGCGCGGTAGCCGATGCCGACAATTTCCAGATCGCGCGTCCAGCCCTTGGTTACGCCCTCGACGGCGTTGTTCACCAAGGCGCGCGCCAGTCCGTGCAGAGCAGCCTGCGAATCGTTCTCGCGGATGGCGACAATGTTCCCATCCTTCTGCTCCACCTTGATGCCGGCGGGAAGAGCCGTGTCCAGTTTGCCCTTTGGCCCCTGCACCAATACCGTGTTGCCTTCGATTTTGACCGTCACCCCTTTGGGGATCGGGATCGGCTTTTTTCCAATTCGTGACATAAGTTTTCAGCTCTCAGCTTTCAGCTCTCAGCCTCCTTCACCACCGCGCCTTTACTGACGGCTGATGGCTGATGGCTGACAGCTGCTTCTCTACCAAATCTCGCACAACAATTCGCCGCCCACGCCTTCCTTGCGCGCCTGGCGTCCAGTCATCACCCCGCGCGGCGTCGTGAGGATGTTGATTCCCATGCCGCCCAGCACGCGTGGAATCTCGCTGCGGCGCACGTAGACACGGCAGCCCGGGCGCGACACGCGCTCCGCCTTCGAAATCGCGGCTTCGTTATGCGCGCCGTATTTCAAATAAATCCGGATGACCTTGTGACCTTCTTCCTCAGTGGCCTTGAAATTCGAGATGTAGCCCTCTTCCTTCAGGATGCGGGCAATCTCCACCTTCAGGCGGGAAGCCGGAACGTCCACCTTCTGGTGCCGCGCCTGCAGCGCGTTGCGCACCCTCGTCAGCATATCTGCGACCGGATCGGTCAACCTCATCGTTTGCTTCTCCTCTCGCCACCCGTTCGCTCCGCGTTCCGCGGAGAACCTGCGGCGGCTTGCTTCGGTCATTGGTCGTTAGTCGTTGGTCGTTAGCCAACGAACCACCAAACGATTACCTGATTCTCCTACCGCCAAAGTCGCTATTCTCTCGCATTGGCCAACGACTAACGACCAACGACCAACGACGCACTACCACGAAGACTTCGCGACCCCTGGAATCTCCCCGCGCAGCGCCAGTCCGCGGAAACACAAGCGGCACAGGCCGAACTTGCGCAAATACGCGCGTGGCCGCCCGCAAATCTTGCAGCGGTTGTGCCGGCGCGTGGAAAACTTCGGGGTCTTCTCCTTGTTATTGCGCGCCAGCTCAAACTTCTTTTCGATCTTCGCGTCTTTCACTCGTTTCGCTGTAGTCATGAAATCCTTAAAGAGCCGTCGTAATCGATCTTGAAAAACTTTGAAACCCTGAACCCTTGACTCTGAACCCTTACTACGCCCGGAATGGCATTCCCAGATGCTTCAACAGCAGCCGCGCCTGATTGTCGTTCGCCGCCGTGGTCACGATGGTGACGTTCATTCCCTTTTGTTTGTCGACCTTCTCGTAGGAAATCTCCGGAAAAATCAACTGGTCGTGCAGGCCCAGCGTGTAATTGCCGCGGCCGTCGAACGATTTGGTGGAGACTCCCTTGAAATCGCGCACCCGCGGCAGAACGATGTTCACCAGCCGGTCAAAAAATTCATACATTCGGTCGCCGCGCAGCGTCACCATGGCCCCAATGGCCTGCCCCTCGCGGACTTTGAACGCCGCAATCGACTTCTTGGCCTTGGTGATGATCGGCTTCTGGCCGGTGATCTGTCCCAGTTCATTCACCGCCGGATCCATCACCTTCGAATTTTGCGTGGCTTCGCCCATGCCCATGTTGACCACGATCTTGTTGAGGCGCGGAACTGCCATCGTGTTCGTTAGTTCAAGCTCCTTCAACAGGGCCGGCGCCACTTCCTTGTCGAACTTGGAGCGCAGCCGGGGCCGCTCCTTGGCGCTGTGGTGTGCCTGCGCCGGAGCCTTCTGCTCCTGCGCAGAATCCTTCGAGCCCTTCTTGTCTTTTGCCATCGCGTCTCTTCAACTCTCTCTCACGGTTTCGGATTGCAGGAAGCTTTTAGCGTTTAGCTCTTAGCCCTTAGCTTCTTGCGTGTACCGCTACGTGAGACTGAACTCTCGTCACTGCTGCCAAAATCGTAGGCCACAAGCTAAAAGCTAATGGCTAAGAGCTAACAGCTACTTATCCAGCGTCGTTCCGCACTTCTTGCACACCCGCACCTTGCGGTCGCCGCGCTCTTCGTGTCCGATGCGCACCGGGCCGCACGTGGGGCAAACCAGTTGCACATTGGAGATCGCAATCCGGCTCTCCTGCTCGGCAATGCCGCCCTTGATGTTGCGCTGCGGGTTCGGGCGCACATGCTTCTTCACCATCATCACGTGCTCCACCAGAAGCTTGGCGTCGTTCGGAAACACGCGCAGCACGCGCCCTTCCTTGCCCTTGTCCCGCCCCGTGATGACCTTCACGTTATCGTTGCGGCGGATATCCACTCGCTTGTGTACTGTGCTGACTGTTCTCATAAGTCAAAGTTTCAAGGTTTCAGGGTTTCAACGTCATCGACTCCAAGATTTCTAATGATTCAAGGCACCTTGAAACCTTGAAACTCTGAAACCTTGAAACCTGCTACTAGATCACCTCAGGCGCCAAGGACACGATCTTCAAAAACTTCTTCTCCCGCAGCTCGCGGGCCACGGGACCAAAAACGCGCGTCCCCACCGGCTCGCCCGCGTCGTTGATCAGCACCGCGGCATTCTGATCGAAGCGGATGTAAGTTCCGTCGCGCCGCCGATGTTCCTTGCGCGTGCGCACGATCACCGCCTTCACCACTTTGCCCTTCTGCACCTGCCCATCCGGAGCCGCCTCCTTCACGGCCGCGGTGATTATGTCGCCGAGGCCGGCATTCAGCCCGGTGGCCCCGCCCAGCGGCAGAATCATCTGCAGCTTGCGGGCGCCGGAATTGTCGGCGACCTCCAGCATGCTTCTCATCATCACAGCCATGGCTAAATCTCCCTCGACGCTTACTCGTCCGCTGCGTCTACTTAACGTCCTGCTCCAGCACGATCTCCGGCACCAGCGCCGTCTTGCGCACAATGTCTTTCAGCTTCCAGCGCTTCAGTTTCGACATGGGACGCGTCTCTTCAATCCGCACTACGTCGCCCACGTGCGCTGCATTCTTCTCGTCGTGCGCGTAGAACTTCTTGTGGCGCGCCACCACGCGTCCGTAGAACGGATGCGCCTTCTTGCGCGTCACCTGCACCACGATGGTCTTGGCCATGCGGTTCGACACGACCTCTCCCACCACTTCCTTGCGCCGTCCCTGCACATTCTCGCTCGCGGGTGTTGCGGACTTCTTGCTTGCGATTTCCGCCATTAGCGTTTCTCCGTTGCGGCCAAGCGTGTGCGCTCGCCTAAAATTGTTTTCACGCGCGCAATATCCTTGCGCAGCCCGCGAATCTTCTTCAGGCTCTCGGTCTGGCCCATGTTCAGCTGAAACTTCAGCTTGAACAGCTGGTCGGCGAGATCCTGTCCCTGATGCTGGAGCTCGGCGTCGGTTAAGTTTCTGACTTTGTCTGCCTTCATAAATTCCTTCAGTGCGCGGTTTCGCGCTTGACCAGCGTCGTTCTCAGCGGCAGCTTGTGTGACGCCAGCCGCATGGCCTCGGTCGCATCCACGATCGTGACCCCTTCCATCTCAAACAGAATCTTTCCCGGACGCACCACCGCGACCCAATGATCGGGCGCGCCCTTGCCCTTACCCATACGGGTTTCGGCGGGCTTCTTGGTCACCGGCTTATCGGGAAACACGCGGATCCAGATCTTGCCGCCGCGCTTCACGAAGCGGGTCATGGCGACACGGCTGGCTTCAATCTGGCGGTCGGTAATCCAGCCCGGCTCCAGCACTTTCAGCCCGAAATCCCCAAACGCTAGCGTGCTTCCCCGCCACGCCTTGCCGGTCATGCGCCCGCGCTGCTGCTTGCGGTACTTTACTTTCTTTGGCATCAACATAAGTCAACTCTTAGTCAGATCTCGATTGCTTCTCACGGCGGAACCGCTGGTCGGCACCGCTTTTAGATCCTACTGGCCACTGGTCACTGACCAGGCCACTTACTTAGAACGCTCCCACACCCGTTGTCTGTTCCCGCTTCTTAGCCGGAAGAATTTCGCCCTTGTACACCCAGCACTTCACGCCAATCACGCCATACGTGGTCCTGGCTTCCGAAAATCCGTATTCGATGTCAGCCCGAAGCGTATGCAGAGGCAAACGCCCTTGCAGATACCATTCCGAGCGCGCGATTTCATTTCCATTCAACCGTCCGCTCACGCGAACCTTGATCCCTTTGCAGCCAAAGCGCAGCGCCGAATCCACCGCCTTGCGCATGGCGCGCCGGAATCCCACGCGCTTCTCCAGTTGCAAAGCAATCGCTTCAGAAACAAGTTGCGCGTCAAGCTCGGGCTTGTGCACTTCCTGGATGTCGACAAACACTTCGCGCGACGTGCGCTTCTGCAAATCGCCCTTCAGCTTGTCGATTTCGGCGCCCTTGCGACCGATAATGATTCCCGGCCGCGCCGTCTTGATGATGATGCGCAGCTTGTTCCCCGGCCGCTCGATCTCAATCGCGCTCACGCCCGCCGACTTCAGCTTGTCCTTCAGTTCGTTCTTCAGCTTGATGTCTTCAAGCAGCAGCTTGTCGTAGTCCCGCTCCACAAACCAGCGCGACTTCCACGGCTTGGTGTAGCCGAGACGAAAACCATAAGGGTGGACTTTTTGTCCCATTGCTTCTCCTAAATCAATCCCAAAACCTTGTCACTATCAATCCAGAACCTTTGTCATTCCGAACCCGCGGAAAGCGCGGGTGTGGAACCTGCTGTTTCGCTATTTCGCAGCCGCCTTCTTCTTGCCAGCGCCCGCCGATTTCTTCGCCATCGGCGCGCGCCGTTTAGCCGGAGCCGCGGCTCCCGAACCACCAGCGACGCGAGCCGCACCATTCCCGCGCTCTGCCAGCACCAGCGTGATGTGCGCAATGCGCCGCTGATACCGGTAAGCCCGTCCCTGCGGCGCTGGACGAATTCGCTTCATGCGCGGGCCGTCATTCGCGATTGCGCTCTTCACGTATAAATTGTCGATCTCAACGTCCAGATTCTTCTCAGCGCTGAGAAAGTTCGCGTTGTCCAGTGCCGACTGCAGCAGCTTGCCCACATGCGCCGCCACCCGCTTCTTGGTGAACAACAGCGTGTTGCGCGCTTCTTCCACCTTGCGTCCTTTGATCAATTCCAGCACCAGGCGCGCCTTCTGCGGCGAGACCCGCAAGTAACGCATTTCCGCTCTAAATTCCATCCGCGTCTCCCCTTATGCCTTCGGCGGCGCTGCCGCTGCCGGTGCCGACGGAGTAATTGCTCCCGGACCACCCGGAATGCCCGCCGGCTTCGCCGCCACTTCCGTGGCCGCCCTCATGGAGTGGCCCTTGAAGTTGCGCGTGAAGCTGAACTCTCCCAGCTTGTGCCCTACCATGTTTTCGGTCACATACACCGGAATAAACTTCTTGCCGTTGTGCACCGCAATGGTGTGCCCCACCATCTCCGGAACCACCGTCGACCGCCGCGACCAGGTGCGCAATACTTTCTTTTCGTTGCGCGAATTCATGCCTTCGACCCGCGACATCAGGAAGCCATCCACGAACGCGCCTTTTTTAGTTGAACGTGCCATAAATTCAGCTCTCAGCTTTCAGCCGTCAGCTCTCAGCCAACGGCTCCGTCAAACTTTGTCATTCCGCCAAACTAACTTGTCATTCCGAGCGAAGCGAGGAATCCTGGTTTCGCTTGCGGCGCTACTTACTCCGCCGGTTCACAATAAACTTATCCGTGCGCTTGTTATTCCGCGTCTTATACCCGCGCGTCGGCTGCCCCCAGGGCGTCACGGGATGCCGTCCGCCCGAAGTCTTGCCCTCGCCACCACCATGCGGATGGTCCACTGGATTCATCGAAACGCCGCGGTTATGCGGACGCTTTCCCAGCCAGCGCGAGCGCCCCGCCTTGCCGATGGTGATGTTCTCGTGATCGAGATTCCCCACCTGCCCGATGGTCGCCATGCAGTCCTGCGAAATCTTCCGGGTCTCGCCCGAAGGCAGTTTCACCAGCGCGTACTCTTCTTCTTTGGCGATTAACTGCGCCGCTCCGCCCGCGGAACGCACCATCTGCGCGCCCTTGCCTGGCTTCAGCTCCAGATTATGGATCTGCGTGCCGGGAGGGATATTTCGCAACGGCAGCGCGTTGCCCACCAAAATGTCCGCTTCAGGACCGCTGACCACCTTCTGCCCCACCTTCAACCCTTCCGGCTGAATGATGTAACGCTTCTCGCCATCGGCATAGGCCAGCAGCGCAATGCGCGGCGAACGGTTGGGATCGTATTCGATGCTGACCACGGTCGCCGGAATCCCGGTCTTGTCGCGCTTGAAATCGATGATGCGAAGCTTGCGCTTATGCCCGCCCCCGATGAACCGCATGGTCATATCGCCGGAGTTGCGGCGGCCGCCGGTCCGCGGCTTGGGCTCGAGCAACGGCTTGTGCGGATGCCGCGTCGTGATGTCGTCGTTGACGATGGTCGTGCGGTAGCGCAACGTCTGCGTTGTCGGTCTATAAGTCTTGATTGGCATAATCAGCTCGCAACTAAACTCTTTGTCATTCCGAACCGGCGTTCTTTGCCGGTGAGGAATCTGCGTCTTGCCGTTCTACAAATTCGCGGCGTACTCCGGCATCTTCTCCCCGGCCCGCAGCCGCACATACGCCTTCTTCCAGTCCGGACGATAGCCGGCAAACTTCCCCCGCCGCCGTTCCTTTCCGGGATAGGTAGCCGTGCGCACGGAATAAACTTTCACTTTGAAAATCGTCTGCACCGCCTGCTTGATTTCCGTCTTCGTAGCCTTGGGCGCAACCTGAAACACCAGCGTGTTCTGGTTTTCCTTGATCGCCAAACCTTTTTCGGTGATCACCGGACGGCGAATAATCTGGTATGCGGATTTCATAATGATTAGGCCCTAGGCCACCTCCGCCGCTTTTTCATGACGCGTACGCTTCCGCGGAGCCGCCGACGCCTTCTTCGCGCCCTCGTCTTCTTTCGCCGCCTTGCGCTGCCGCTTGGGCAAAGTATCTTTCAACGTGAGCTGCAACTTCTCAATCGCCGGATGCGAAAAAATCACGCGGTCATATTTCAACAGGTGATAAGGATGAACCTCATTGCCCGCGATCAGTTCCAGCCCGTCAATATTGCGCGCGCTCAACTCCAGGTTGCGGTTCCCTGAGTTCGGAACGTCCACGATCAACACCGTCTTCTCAACTTTCAACGCGTCAAGCGCCGCCCGAAATTGTTTGGTCTTCGCGTCTTTCAGATCGAACGCATTGACGATCATCAGCTTGCCGTCGGCAAACTTCGCCGCCAGCGCCGAGCGCAGCGCGCCCAGCAGCTTTTTGCGCGGGAAGGCGTAGTCGTAGGAGCGCGGAGTGGGACCGTGTACGGTCGCGCCGTGCCGCCACAGTGGAGACCGGATCGAGCCGATACGCGCCCGTCCCGTGCCCTTCTGCTTCCATAGCTTCTTGCCCGAACCGGAAACCTGCCAGCGGGCCTTGGTCGCATGCGTGCCGCGGTGCTGCCCGGCGCGGTAGTGCTTCACCGCCTCCCAGATCAGATCTTCATTCACCGCGCCGAAAATCTCATCGGCCAGATCGAAGGTTCCGACCTTGGCGCCGCTTAAATTGTAAATATCAATCGTTGCCATATAGCTTTGCTCTGTCTGACCACTGGCCACTGACCACTGATCACTGGGGTTAAGCCTTCTTCGCCGCTCTCTTCGCCGCCTTCAACGGATCCACCGTAGCCGAACCCGCAAATCCGCGGCGCTCTCTGGGCGGTTTCTTCGCCTTCATGATTACCAGATATCCACCCTGCGGGCCGGGCACGCTGCCTTCGACCACCAACAGATTCTCGTCTTTATCCACGCCCAGCACGCGCAAGTTGCGCTGCGTCACTCGAGCATGGCCCATGTGTCCCGACATGCGCATTCCCTTGAACACACGCGAAGGAAACGCGGACGAACCGATCGACCCGGTAATCTGAAACATCGACCCATGCGACTTGGGACCGCCGCCGAAATGATGCCGCTTCACCACACCCTGAAAGCCCTTGCCTTTGCTGACTCCCACGATGTCGACAAACTTTTCGCCTTCAAAAATCTCGACCAGCACCCGGTCGCCAATCTTCACCGTGACGTCGCTGTCGGCCGCGCCGTCGGTTTCAAGCGGCACTTCGCGCATGAACTTCACCGGGGGAAGATTATTCTTGGCCAAGTGTCCGCGCGCCGGCTTGGTCAGCCGCGATTCTTTCACAAACTCGACCAGGCCAATCTGGGCCGCTTCGTAACCATCCCGCGTCGCCGACTTATGCTGCGTAATCACGCAAGGACCAGCCTGCAGCACCGTGACCGGGCGCACATCGCCCTTCGAGTCAAACAGCTGCGTCATGCCGACCTTCTTGCCCAGAATGCCCGTAACTCGAGTTGCCATCTCTATCTCCGTTCCCAGCATGGCTCGTCGCTTATTTGCGACGGCTATTGGCTGGGGAGCTAATTTGCTCGTGTGGGAACGGACGCATTCGTCCGTTCCGCGGGCGCAGCCCGCGCCTGCCTGCACTACTTATGCTCTTTCCCGAACGCCTTAATCTCCACATCCACTCCAGCCGGCAGGTCCAGCTTCATCAGCGCATCCACCGTCTGCTGCGTAGGCTCAAGAATATCGAGCAACCGCTTGTGCGTGCGGATCTCAAACTGCTCCCGCGATTTCTTATCCACGTGCGGCGACCGCAGCACGCAGTACTTGTTCTTCATCGTAGGCAATGGAATCGGCCCCGCAATCTGTGCCCCAGTGCGCCGAGCGGTTTCGACAATCTCGCCCGTCGACTGGTCCAGGATGCGGTAGTCGTAAGCCTTCAACCGGATGCGAATTCTTTCTTTTCCAATCACGTTTCACTCTCTCTAACCCCTCCCGCTGTCTGCGGGAGGAAAGAACTGGCGGCAGGATGCAAGCCGCTGAAACCCAGCTTTTAGCTATTAGCTCTTAGCTTCTAGCTCAAAACCATTGAGCTACTGCACAATCTCCGCAATCGTTCCCGCGCCCACCGTGTGCCCGCCTTCGCGAATGGCAAACCGCAAGCCCTTCTCCATCGCCACCGGCGTGATCAATTCGATCACCAGCGAGACGTTGTCCCCCGGCATCACCATCTCTGTGCCTGCAGGAAGTTCCGCAACTCCGGTCACATCCGTCGTCCGCAAATAAAACTGCGGACGGTATCCCTTGAAGAACGGCGTATGCCGTCCACCCTCCTCCTTCGTCAGGATGTAAACCTCCGCCTTGAACTTCGTGTGCGGAGTAATCGACCCCGGCTTCGCCAGCACCATGCCGCGCTCGACATCCTCTTTCGCAATGCCGCGCAGCAGCAGGCCAGCGTTGTCGCCCGCCAAGCCTTCGTCCAGCTGCTTCTTAAACATTTCGACGCCCGTGACCACCGTCTTGCGCGTCTCGCGGAAGCCGACGATTTCAACTTCCTCGCCCACCTTCACCTTGCCGCGCTCAATACGTCCCGTGACCACCGTGCCGCGCCCCTGAATCGAAAAAATGTCTTCAATCGGCATCAGGAACGGCTTGTCCAACTCGCGCGCCGGCTGCGGCACGCTCTTATCCACCGCCTCCATCAAGGCGTCAATCTGCTTCTCCCACTTCTCTTCGCCGTTCAGCGCGCCCAGAGCCGACAGCCGGATCACCGGCACATCGTCGCCCGGAAACTTGTAGCTCTTCAGCAACTCGCGCACTTCCAACTCAACCAGGTCGAGTAACTCCGGATCATCCACCGCATCGCACTTGTTCAACGCCACCACGATGTAAGGCACGCCCACCTGCCGCGCCAAAAGCACGTGCTCGCGCGTCTGCGGCATCGGACCATCGGTCGCCGCGACCACCAGAATCGCGCCATCCATCTGCGCCGCGCCCGTGATCATGTTCTTGATGTAGTCGGCGTGGCCGGGGCAGTCGACGTGCGCGTAGTGCCGGTTCGCCGTCTCATACTCGACGTGCGCCGTCGCGATGGTGATCCCGCGAGCTTTTTCTTCCGGAGCGTTATCAATGCTGTCAAACGACCGGAACACGATCTTCGGATTGTGCTTCTGCAAAACCTTCGTGATGGCCGCCGTCAACGTCGTCTTGCCGTGATCAATATGACCAATCGTCCCCACGTTGCAGTGCGGCTTATTACGATCAAATTTCTCTTTCGCCATATCCGTTCCCTCAGGGGCTCAAGCCCCGGATTCTTAAATCACCTTGAACGACGCGGCTAAAGCCGCGCCCTGATACGAAACTATTTCGTCGTCCCCTGCACCTTGGCGATGATTTCCTCCGCAACAGATCGCGGAGCCTCCTCATAACGCGCAAAATGCATCGAGTACTCGGCACGGCCCTGGGTTGACGAACGCATGTGGGTCGCATAACCGAACATCTCAGCCAACGGCACAATCGCCTTGATCACCTGCGACCCGGCGCGGTGCTCCATACCTTCAATGCGTCCACGCCGCGAACTCAGGTCACCCATAATCACACCGGCGTAATCCTCCGGCGTAACCACTTCCACCGCCATCACCGGCTCCAGCAGCACCGGCGAAGCCTTGCGCGCAGCTTCCTTGAACGCCATCGAACCGGCAATCTTGAACGCCATTTCGTTCGAATCGACGTCGTGATAGCTGCCGTCGTAGAGCGTTGCCTTCACATCGACCATAGGGTAGCCAGCAAGAATGCCGCCTTCGAGCGCCTCCTGAATTCCCTGATCGATCGGCTTGATGAATTCCTTCGGCACCGAACCACCCACAATGTCGTTGACGAATTCGTAACCAGTTCCTGCGGGCTGCGGATCCAGTCTGATCTTCGCGTGCCCGTACTGCCCGCGCCCGCCGGTCTGCCGTATGTACTTGCCTTCCGCCTCGGAATGCCTACGAATGGTCTCGCGATAAGCCACCTGCGGCTTGCCGACGTTGGCTTCGACTTTGTACTCGCGCATCATGCGGTCAACGATGATTTCCAGATGCAACTCGCCCATGCCGCTGATGATGGTCTGTCCACTGTCGGGATCGGTGTGAACTTTGAAGGTGGGATCTTCCTGGGCCAGGCGGCCAAGCGCCATGCCCATTTTTTCCTGATCGGCCTTGGTCTTTGGCTCGACCGCAACTGAAATCACGGGAACCGCGAACGTAATGTTCTCGAGAGCGATGGGATGGTCTTCGCTGCAAATCGTGTCGCCCGTGCTCACGCCCTTCAGGCCGACCGCAGCGCAAATGTCCCCGGCGAGGATTTCGCTGATCTCTTCGCGCTTGTTGGCATGCATCTTGAGCAAACGCCCAATGCGCTCACTGCGGCGCCGGCCCGTGTTCAGCACCGAGTCCCCGGTCTTAAGCTGCCCCGAATAAACTCGAATAAACGTCAACTGGCCGACAAACGGATCGGCCATGATCTTGAAGGCCAGCGCCGAAAACGGCTCTTTGTCATCAGCTTTGCGGAAAATCGTCTCCCCGTTGTCGGGATTCAGCCCATGCGTTTCCGGCACATCGAGCGGCGAAGGCAGATAGTCCACCACC
This sequence comes from uncultured Acidobacteriaceae bacterium, assembly GCA_963842095.1. Lineage (GTDB taxonomy): Bacteria > Acidobacteriota > Terriglobia > Terriglobales > Acidobacteriaceae > Sulfotelmatobacter. The sequence goes on along the minus strand of CAWJEY010000012.1, from coordinate 208,628 downwards.
GCATCCAGCAACGGCTGCACACCTTTGTTCTTGAATGCCGTTCCCACCACCACCGGAAAAACTTTCAAAGCAATGGTCGATTTGCGCAACGACGCGCGCAACTCATCCGCGGTAATCTCTTCGCCTTCCAGAAACTTGTGCAGGATTTCGTCGTCGTTCTCGGCAATGCTCTCGACCAACTGGGCATGAAATGCTTCGGCCTTCTTCTTCAGATCGGCGGGAATCTCTCCAGTGATATACTCGGCCCCCATCGTGTCGTCTTCCCACACAATCGCCTTCATGTTGATCAAATCGATGACGCCTTTGAACTTGTCTTCCTGGCCGATGGGAATCTGAATCGCGACTGGCTTGGCGCTGAGGCGCTTGCGGATGGTATCGATGGCATGCTCAAAATCCGCACCCATCTTGTCGATCTTATTAATAAAGCAAATCCTCGGCACGCCGTACTTGTCGGCCTGGCGCCAAACCTTTTCCGACTGCGGCTGCACCCCGTGCACCGCGTCAAACACCGCCACCGCGCCATCGAGCACGCGCAGCGACCGCTCCACTTCCGCCGTGAAATCCACGTGCCCGGGCGTATCAATAATGTTAATGCGAATATCGCGCCAGGTGCAGGTCGTCGCCGCGGACGTAATCGTAATCCCGCGCTCCTGCTCCTGCTCCATCCAATCCATCGTAGCCGTTCCTTCGTGCACCTCTCCGATGCGGTGCGTCTTTCCCGTATAAAACAGGATGCGCTCCGTCGTAGTGGTCTTACCGGCATCGATGTGGGCCATGATGCCGATGTTCCTGCAGCGTTCTAATGGGACCTGTCTGGACACAGCTTCTACTCTTTCCGGGCTCCGTTTGATTTAGCGATTGAGTGATTTAGCGATTGTGCGATTGAAAACCTCAAACTGGACGCGGTTTTTCAATCACTCAATGACTCGATGACTCAATTCTTCCCTACCACCGGTAATGAGCGAAAGCCTTATTGGCCTCGGCCATGCGGTGCACATCTTCCTTCTTCTTGATGGCCGCGCCTTTTCCATTGGCGGCGTCCAGCAACTCATTGCTCAACTTGTCGACCATCCCTCGCTCCGCCCGACCGCGCGCATAAGTCAGCAGCCAGCGGATCGCCAGCGACGTACGCCGATCGGCATTCACTTCCACCGGCACCTGGTAGTTGGCGCCACCCACGCGTCGCGTCTTGACCTCGAGCAGCGGCTTCGCATTCTCGACCGCTTTCGTGAACAGCTTCAGAGCTTCATCGCCGCCCTTTTCCTGCACCTTGGTCAGGGCCTCATAAAAAATGCCCTCGGCGGTCGAGCGTTTGCCCTGCCACATCATCGAGTTGATGAACTTCGTCACCAGATTCGAGCCGTAAACGGCATCGTTTGGCACGGTCCGCTTTGCTGTATGTCCTTTACGAGGCATTCCGTTTTTAGCTCCCGGCTGCTAGCCCTTAACTTGTGCTCGATCTTAACTGGCCACTGATCACTGACCACTGGCCACTGTTCTTAACCCTTCTTCGCCCGCTTGGCGCCGTATTTCGACCGCCCCTGCTGGCGTCCGGCTACGCCCACCGCATCCAGCGTGCCGCGAATCACGTGATAGCGCACGCCCGGCAAATCTTTCACGCGGCCTCCGCGGATCAGCACAATCGAGTGCTCCTGCAGGTTGTGGCCAACACCGGGGATGTAAGTCGTAACTTCAATCCCGTTGGTCAAGCGCACACGCGCCACTTTCCGCAGCGCCGAGTTCGGCTTCTTCGGCGTCTGCGTGTACACGCGGGTGCAAACCCCGCGCTTCTGCGGGCATCCCTGCAGCGCCGGACTGGCCGTCTTATACCGCGGCCGTTTCCGCCCATCACGCACCAACTGATTAAAAGTAGGCACTCTTTGCCGCTCCTTAATCGCTCTGTGAAACTCGCACGCTGAAAGTCGCGCACTAAATCACACCCTCGCAGGCGGGCAGCGCGTGGCGCTATCAGCTATCCCGGCCGCTCACCGCGCGATCCGGGCTGGCAAGCCCAATCGGCTCACCATGCTTCTCGCCGCACACGAATCGCGGGGAGAGATTCTTGGGTACCAATCTAAGATTTATGCTGCCGACGGTGGCACCCGGCCAACACTCCGGGGGTGCTCCGTATCGCCAGCTCTGTCCTGCATATCCTTCCGCAGACCACCGATGCGCCTGACTTCGGGCGCTCCAGCAGCCCTCGTGATAGGGCGAAAGGCAGCGCAGGAACGTTTCAGCGAGGAAAGTTTCCGGACCTCACTTCACTTCTTCCAACTTCACCGGAAACGCATTTCTCAACAGCTCTACCGCAGATTCCCGCACAACTTCGCGCACAACCAACGGCACACAGCAAGCCTGGATGAACTCGCGGAACTCATTAACTATAGCAAGCGACTGGAAACATCGTCAACCCATCTTTTTGCATCCCATGGACGAATCCGGAGCGATCCGGCAAAGTGGTCCTTCCCCGGCGTTCGACGGCTAAATCGGACAACGTCGGCAGCGCCAGCTTGCTGAATCCGTCTCCAGCCTCTACACTTTAAGTTTTCCATTCCATTGAATGACCCGCCATCGGGATACCACCGTGAGGCGACGAGAGGGTACATGGGAAGTTTGCGTTTCGGTCCGTTAGCGTGGGTAATCCTCACCATCTCCTTAATCTTGCTATTGCCCGCGTGCGGCGGCCACAAGCCCCCTGGAACCTCGCCCTTCCCGATAAGAATTACCGTGAACCCGAGTCCCAGCTTTTCTGTCCAAGCGGGGACTACCTTGGCGCTCTCCGCCTCCGCGCAGAACAGCTCGAACACAAACATTGCGCCGGCGTTCACCTTTACCTCGAGCGATCCCAGCCTCCTCGACATCGCCCCCAATGGGTTCGCCTGCGCCGGCACCTGGAATGCGCCGCAGTACACCATCTGCACCGCCGCCGGCTTTGGCGTGGTTCAGGTAACGGCCTCGGCCCTGGGATCGACCAGCCCTCCCAGCTTGATTTTCGTTCATCCGCCCATCGATGACATTCAGATCACCCTGGTTCCCCCGGTCAATTCTCCGCCCCCCGCCTGCCCCGCCCAGCAAGCCCTGCCCGCAGCCTGCACCATCAAGTTCAACGCCAGCGCTTCCAATACCTGCATGTCCCAGAACCAGCTCCAGACTTTGCAGGCCACTGCCTACAGCCAGGGCAACGATATTACTTCCCAGGTCGGCCCCTTCATCTGGACCGAAGTCAACACTAGTGTTGTCAAGATCACACCGATTGTGACCGTGACTTCCCTCAACGTCCCCACCAACCAGGTAGCCGCATCGCCCAGCTCTCCAGGACAGACCCAGGTAATCGCCTCGGCTTCAGGAGCCTACAGCCAGCCCTACAACATTGAAACCTGCCCGGTCCAGTGCATTGCGCTGCAGTTCGGCTCACCACAAAGCACTGCGACAAGTTTCGTGGTCAATAAAGGCACTTCCGAGACCATCACCGCCACTGCGGTCGACGTACAAGGCTGCATCGTCCCCAAGCCGCCGCTGACGTGGATTTCTTCCGCACCTGCCGCTCTGGCCGCAGGCAGCGCCACCACGGGATGCGCAGCGGGCACAACCTGTATCGTGACCACTATCCAGCCCGGCACGGCTTCGATCACTGCCTCCTGCACCCCGCCGACCTGCAACATCGGTTTCCCGCTGAATCCGGCGGGCTTCCCCGCAGGCTCCATCTTTATTCCTCAACCGGTTTACCCGGTTACCGCCATCTCTGGATTGGTCACCGGCGCCACCACCGCAGCCAGCGTGCTGGCCACCAGCCAGGACTGCGCCAGCAACATCTTGTGTGCCGTCGGCGTTTATGACGTTTCCAGTTCCAACAACCTCGAGGGCCGCGCATTCCCGCTTCCCACTCCCCCCAATTCACTACTGTTCGACCTGGCAGGGGATAAGGCCTTCATGGGCAGCGAATTCGGTGCTGTCGCCATCACTCCTGGCAACTTCGGATCCGCCAACAACCCATTCGCATCCCTGCCCGCTGCGGGCACTCCCTTGGGCCTGATAACGGGCACGGTCCTTGCCACCTCGCCCAACGGAAACTTCGCCATCTTCTCCGACACGGTCTCCACCCCCAATCAGGTCTACTTCGCCAGTACGGTCTCTTCCGCCCCATCCACGCCGCTGAACATTAATAGTGCGACCGCTGCCGCCTTTTCGCCCGACAGCTTGAAAGTCTTCATCCTAGGCAATGGCGGCAACACTCTGTATGTCTATTCGCAATTGCAATCCCTGCAGCCATCCATCCCCTTGCCGGCTCCTGCGACCTCCATCGTTTTCAATTCCACGGGGTCGTTTGCCTTGCTCTCCGGCGGAACTTCTCCCTCCGATCTCGCCATCTACCGAACCTGCGACAATTCTCCGGTTAGCTTGTCGACCGGGGCCATTCCCGGTCCGCCGCTGTTCCTGAAGATGGTTCCTGCGGGCAACGTCCCCTTGGGCAGCACATTCGGCAACATCATCATCCCTTCTGACCTCAACACCGCCGGCCTCGACTTTTTCTTCGGCCTCGACAACACGGGCATCGACATCATCGCTACCTCTTCCTCCCAGGACCTCACCACAACGCCCTGCCCACAGCAAGTCTCCCTGGCCCAGCTCCCGCCCTTGCCCATCCCCCCCAATCCACCTACGAATGTATTTCCGCCCGTCCACATCAACATCGGCCAGGGCACGTTCCAGCCCATCAACTTCTTCCTCTCGCCCGACGCCACCCGCGCCTACATCGTTACCACCGATCTCGGCATCCTGATCTATGACTTCAACACCAACTCTGCATCCACCAGAATCGATCTCATCAACAACGCAATTCCCATCGCCGCCGACATCACCGTGGATGGCTCGCTGATCTACGTGGCCGGGTCCGATGGCTTGCTGCACGAACTCAACACCGCTCTGGCCGTCGACCAGTTCCAGACCTCCTTTTCGCCCCTTCCCAACTCCGCCGACGCCTTCTGCTTCACCGGAACCAACTGCGCTCTGAACGTACTGGCCGTAAAACCGTGAAGATTGGTGATTGAAAGCCGGTAGGTTGGCAATTGAAGAACTAAAAGGCAGGAAGGCTTGAAATTACAAAATTACCGATTACAAAATTACAAAATATTTCTATGCCGTCTTCGCCAAATCTTTGGCCACGCTGTCCAGCACGCCGTTGACGAACTGCACTGATTCCAGGCTGGAAAATTTTCGTGCGATCTCCAGTGCCTCGTTGATCACCACCGCCCGCGGCGTCTCCGGATAGCCCAGAAACTCCGCCACTCCCGCGCGCAACAGGTTGCGATCCACCGCTGCCATGCGCTCCATACGCCAGTGTTCCGCATGCCTCTCAATCAGCGTGTCGATCTCCGCGCCCCGGTCGGTCGCCACCCGGAACAAATCCTCCGCGAACCCCCGCACCTCAGCGCTGGCCCCGCGATGCTCCGCCCAAAACGTGCGCTGCACCTGGTCAACCGTCTGCTTACCCATGTCCGCCTGAAACAACATCTGGAGAACCAGTTCCCGAGATTTGCGGCGTGTACCCATAGAGACAGTTGCCAGCGTCCAGTTGCCAGTTGTCAGTTTACTGTAGAGGAGGGCTTATTTGCGCTTCGTTCTAGCAGTTTGGATCTTCTTAGGCTTGTCATTCCGAGCATTCACTTTGTCATTCCGAGCGGAGCGAGGAACCTGCTTTCTGCTGACGGCTGATCGCTGACGGCTGAGAGCTGCTTTGCCGGAGCCCGAAGCCCGAAGCCCGATAGCCTTCTTCAGCGACGCCATCTCCACCGCCGCCAGAGCCGCCTCGAATCCCTTGTTGCCCATCTTCAGTCCGGCACGGTCGATGGCTTGCGACAAAGTCTCGCAGGTAAGCACCCCAAAAGCATGGGGAACGCCGGTCTCCTGCGCCGACTGCCCAATCCCCCGCGTCACTTCGTTGACGATCACGTCATAGTGCGCCGTATCGCCACGCAGTAAACATCCGATACAAATGATTGCGTCGTATTTCTTGGTCTCTGCCAGCTTCCGCGCCGCCAGCGGAATCTCAAACGCGCCGGGAACGCGGACCAAATCGACGCCTTTTTTCGCCGCGCCTGAACGCACCAGTCCATCGACCGCGCTAAGCAAGAGCCTCTCTGTGATGAAAGCGTTGAATCGAGAAACGACGATAGCAAAGCGCATGCCCACCGCGCTGAGCGAACCTTCGAGCGCAAGCAAATCAGGCTCGGGAAGAGGCTCGACAACAAATTTCGTTCTGTCGTTCTTCTCCGTGACTCCGTGCCTCCGTGGTAGGTTTTGCTCTTGATCCGCGTGAATCCGTGGAAATCCGTGGCAAAGAATTCACTTCCCCTTAAACGCCGCAGCCCGCTTCTCCAAAAACGCCGTAGTCCCTTCCTTCTTATCTTCAGTAGCGCAGGCCACGGCAAACAACACCGCCTCCAGATACAATCCCTCGCTCAAGCTCATTTCCATGCCTTTATTCACGGCCTCCATCGCATACTGCACGGCCAGCGGAGCGTTGGCGATGATCTTCGCCGCAATCGCCTCCGCCCGCGGAATCAACTCCGCCGCCACCGTGACTTCATTCACCAGCCCGATGCGATGAGCCTCCTGCGCCGTAATCATCTCGCCCGTTAGCAACTGCTGCATGGCAAGGCCTTTGCCCACCAGCCGCGGCAGCCTCTGCGTCCCCCCATAACCTGGAATAATCCCCAGCTTTACCTCAGGCTGTCCCAGCTTGGCATTCTCGCTGGCTAGCCGCATGGTGCAGGCCATCGCCATCTCGCATCCGCCGCCGAGAGCAAATCCATTTATGCAAGCAATCACCGGCTTGCCCAGATTTTCAATGAGATTGAGAACGTTCTGCCCGCGATGCGTATACTCCTTGCCGACGACAGCGTTGTGCCCGGCCAGCTCTCCAATGTCCGCGCCAGCAATGAAGGCCTTCTCGCCCGCGCCCGTGAAAATGACGACGCGAATCGTCGCATCATTCTTGATATCATGAAACGCGGCCCGCAACTCCTCCATGGTAGCCATGTTGAGAGCGTTCAAAACCTTAGGCCGGTTCACGGTGACATAAGCGATGGAGTTTTTCTTTTCCAGAAAAATGTTTTCGAAGTTCATAGGAGTTCACTTAACAAGTTCGAATGCAACCAAACCCTCTTGGCCATCCACGAAGATATGCTTGCGACAACGCACGCGAGACCGGGGAGGAAAAACCCAGTGCTCGCGGCTAGGCTCTACGTCGACCGTGATCTCGTAGATATCGTTCGAAACCCGGTCGGCGTGCACTGGCCGCCAGCAGTCCGTGCCTTCATCCCGCAGCGGCATGTAAATTACTTCGCTCACTACCTAACCGATACTGAACTGAGACCGCTCGCACAAGGGGAAATCCGCGTGAATCCGTGGCGAAGAAGTTCTTGTTCCTAGCCCTTCCCCCGCGCCACCGCTGCCACGTCCTCTTTGCTCAAATCGCAACTGATGCACTTCTGCGTCCACAGCCGGTGCCCAAACACCTTCCCGCAGCGCGGACACTTCCACTCCGTCAGCCACCACGCCCCCGCCAGGTAAACGCCGATCCAGCCCAGCAAAATCGCGAAATCAGCAGGCTCACCCAGTTTCAGCTTCCCGATCATAAGGCCCAGAAAAATAAAGCTGAGAAACAGCACAACCACCAGATTCCGCCGCGCCACATAGCTGTGCCATGCCCGGCGATATCTTTCGATGTCCTGTGGGCCGCCTTCACCGGGCGCCTGATCGGTTTTTCTTCGTTTGAACATGTGCCTCTATCTAAGCTGTTCTAGCCACGCATCGTTCGGGAAGGGCACGGCTTCCAGTTCTTAGCCTGCCCTGAGCACGCGAAGCGCGCCGAAGAGTGCCGTCCAACGCCACAAAAGACGCGGGCTTCAGCCCCTGAGGGATTGATTCTACAGTTTATTCGCCTTCGGGCTGTTCGGGTCCGAATAATCGTAAAACCCTTTACCAGTCTTCTTCCCATACCAACCGGCCATCACCAGCCGCTTCAGCAGCGGAGGCGAGGCAAACCGCCGCTCCTTGAACTCGTCAAACATCACATGAGTAATGTAGTAAGTCGTATCAAGCCCAACAAAATCGAGCAAAGTGAACGGCCCCATCGGATACCCGCATCCCAACTTCATAGCGTTGTCGATGTCTTCAATCGATCCCACTCCCTCTTCATAGGCCCGGATGGCATCCAGCAAATAAGGCACCAGCAGCCGGTTCACGATGAATCCCGTCTTGTCCGAAGTCCGCACCGGAACCTTGCCCAGCTTCTTCCCGAACTCGTAAGCGGTTTGGTAAACATCGTCGGCAGTAGCAATCGTCCGCACCACCTCCACCAGCTTCATCAACGGCACCGGATTAAAAAAGTGCAGCCCAATAAACCGCTCCGGCCGCTTCACGGAAGTCAAAAGCTCGGTCACCGAAATCGAAGAAGTATTCGAAGCAAAGATCGCATCTTTTTTCACGATGCCATCAAGCGACGCGTACATCTTCTTCTTCTCGTCCACGTTCTCGATGATGGCCTCAATAATAATGTCGCAATCGGCCAGGTCCGGCTTGTTAGTCGTCCCCTTGAGCCGCGCCCGGATCGCGTCTTTCTGCTGCGCCGTGATCCCGCCCTTCTCCACCGGCCGCTCGGCAAACTTCGCCAGGGATTTCTCGATTCCGGCAAAGCCCTTGTCGAGAAACTTCTGCTCCACTTCCAGCACAGTGACGTCAAGTCCAGCCGTCGCGCAGACTTGCGCGATGCCGGAACCCATTAAGCCACAACCGAGTACGCCAACCTTCTTAATTTCCATAAGAACTCCAAAACCAATCAGCCGCGGATCTCACGGATTTTCCCGGATCAAACCAATCCAATATCTAAGAAATTCAACTTTTGTGTTTTATCCTTGTGAATCCGTGCAAATCCGTGGCAAAGAATTAATTCATACTCTCCACGATCATCGCAATCCCCTGTCCGCCGCCGATGCAGGCCGTAGCCAGCCCATACTTCTTCTTTCGCCGCCGCAGTTCATACAGCAAAGTAATCACCAGCCGAGTCCCGGTCGCGCCCAGCGGATGCCCCAACGCAATCGCCCCGCCATTCACATTCACCTTCTCGCGATCAAGACCCAATTCTTTCTCGACAGCCAGATACTGCGCCGCGAACGCCTCATTCACTTCAATCAAGTCAATGTAGTCCAAAGAAAGCCCAGCCTTCTGCAGCGCCACCTTAGTGGCCGGTACCGGACCCCGCCCCATCACCTTGGGCTCAACTCCAGCAATGCCCCAGCCAACAATCCGCCCCAACGGCTCGATACTCCGCTTGCGCGCTTCCTCCAGCGACATCAACACCACGGCCGCCGCGCCATCGACAATGCCGCTGGCGTTGCCCGCAGTCACGGTTCCATTCTTCCCAAACGAAGCCTTCAATTTGGCCAACCCCTCCATCGTCGTCTGCGGCCGCCGATGATCGTCTTCCGTCAGTGATTCTCCCGTGGCCTCGCCCTTCGAATTCCGCAGCGGCACTGGAACCAACTCCTCCTGAATGCGTCCTTCTTTATAAGCCGCATCGGCGTTCTGCTGCGAACGCAAAGCCAACTCATCCTGCATCTGCCGCGTAATGCCAAATTCCGAACCCAGCAACTCCGCGGTGTTCGCCATGTACAACCCGCAATAGCTGTCCAGCAGCGCCACCATCAGCGAATCTTCCAGCTTCCCGCCCGGAGCCAAAGTAAACCCATCGCGCCCGCGAATCACAAACGGAGCCTGCGACATGGCCTCCATCCCGCCCGCCAGCACAATCTTCGCCTCGTCGGTCTGGATCATCTGCGCCGCGCTCACAATCGACTGCATTCCCGACCCGCACAGCCGGTTCACCGTCAGCGCCGGAGTCTCAATCGGCAGCCCCGCCCGCAACCCCACATGCCGCGCTCCATACAAAGCGTCGCCGGAAGTTTGCTGCGCGTTGCCAAAAACAACGTGATCAAATTCTTTCGGATCGATCCCCGCCCGCTCAATCGCTCCCTTGGCCGCGACCGCGCCCAACTCCTGCGCCGTAAAGTCTTTCAACTTGCCGCAATAGCGGCCAAAGGGCGTCCGCGCCCCACTGACAATGGCGATATCTCCCGGTTTCAACATGATTTCCTTACAGACCCCGCTCAGAGCGGAATAAAAGTAATAATCAAACTGCTTAGTGTAGCAGCGCACAAGCAGATTTGACCACCGGCTGGAACCCACCACGGAGACACCGGGCCACGGAGAAAACAAGACTTCTAGAAAATCAATTCACGCCGCAGAGAATTGTTGGAGGGTAACACTGCAACTCGCTTCGGAAACCGTAGCACCCACCCGGTTCTCTCCGTGACTCCGTGTCTCCGTGGTGGGTGTTGGGTTACGCCCCAGCCGCGGCGGCCAGAGCCGCGCCCAGCGCCACAACTTTTCCCGGCCCCTGCACTAGCGAAGTAGCCAGCGCATGCTCGGCGCGGTTGATCACTTCGGTCACAATGTCGACGGGATCGTAGCTTTCTTTCACCACGGCCTCGGCCAGCCCCGCGGAGAATTCCATGGCGTGGCCCTTGTCGGCCCCTTCTTTCGCCGGCAGGCGCACTCCCGCGATGATCTTCCGCAATTTCTCAATCGCCATCATTGCTTCTTTCTCCGCCGTCTCGCCCAAAATGATCGCAATGGTCGTGGTGTCGTAGCGGAATGCCAGATCATTCGTCCGGATGTTCGCCGCAAACTGCTGCCCGATCTTTTCCATCGCGCCTTCCACCGCGGCCTCGCCGTATTCCTTGATCAGCGCCGCGCTCCGCCCAAACTGCAGCAGCAGCACGGAAAGCGGCGCGGCATTCTGCACAGCCCGCTTGCTCTCCGCCAAAAGCAGATCAAGATAGGATCCCCGCTTGAGTAATCCCGATTTCTCTTCCGTCACCGAAAGATTCTTCACCAGCCGCCGCAGCCCGGCGTTATTCAGCGCAATCACCATCTGATCCGCCAGCGTCTTCAGCACCACGGCATCGGTATGCGGCCACGCTCGCGGCTTGTTGTGCAGCAGCGCCAGCACGCCCACAGAATCCTCGCCATTGCTCAGCGGAAACGCCAGCACCGCCGTCGTTCCCAACTCCCCCAAAGCCTTGCGCACACTCTGCAACTCCGGCCCCTTCTGCGCGTCCACGATGTTAATGGGTTCACCCGGCGGCGCAGCCAAAGAAATATCCTGCAGCGCACACATCACTTCTTTGATCGCGGCAGCATTCCCCTCTTTTACTCCCCGGCCGCAGAATTCCTGCACCGCCGTCGGCGCTGACCCCGGCGTACGCATCAAGGCGATGCACCGCGATACTTCCCAGTGCCCGCCAATTTCGTTGACCGCAGTCGTCAGCACCGCGGGCGCCGTGCCCTGGTGATACAGTTTGCGCGTGATCTCCGCCACCCGGGTCACGTTCCGCATCTCCGCCGCCGGATCGATTGCGGGCGCCGCGGCCGCTCCCGCCGGCGCTGCAACCGTAGCCGCTGCCGGCCGCGCCGCCGACCCCGCATAGCTCGGCGTCATCCCCGCCGCCAAATAAAGCCGCTGCAAGTCCTCGTTACGCTCTTCCTCCCGTGGAAACAGCTCCTGAATCCTCTGCAGCCTTTCCACAGCCTTGTTGCGCATTCCGTACTGCACCAGGATTTCCGCCTGCAGCATCAGATCCTGCAGAGTCGCAGCTCCCAGCGTTGCTTCCTGCTCATGCGCAGGAGCGATCACCGGTTTGCTCACCGGGGTGAATCGCGAAGCGATCGCATCAAACTTGCCTTGATCGATCTTGCCCTTTAACAGCTCCAGTCGCTTCCCATGCCCAGACTCGTACGGATCCACTTCCCCCGCCCGGTCCAGACACTCCGCCGCCTTGGCGAAGTCCCCCGTACCGCAATACACATCGAACAGCTTCAGCAGAGTCTGGCAGTAGTCGCCTTCCCGGTTTGCGCCGTTGAATAGCTCTCCCATGAACTCCAGCATTTCCGGGAAAGCCCGCCGCGCCGCCGTAATCTCCTGCATCACCGCCAGGAACTGCCGGCGCTCGCCGCGCTTGGCATGCACCTGCCCCAGCTTGCGCGCCAGCGCCACCGCCGCCTCATCCTGCTCCGCATCTACCAACTGCCCAATCAGCGCCGTCACCTGCGGCATCCGGCCAGGATTTTGTTCGAACAGTTGCCAAACCAGCGGCTCCGCATCGGCGTACCGTCCTGCCGCCAGCAGGGCCTCGGCATAGATTTCCCGCATCTGCGGCGAATTCTTCCCCGCGTTCACCTGCGGCTCCAGAATAAAGATCGCCGCTCCCACCTGGCCCTGCCCCAGCAGGCTCTTGCCATAGGCCAGCGTTATTTCCTCGTCCGAGGAATCTTCCTGATACGCCCGCTCATACCACTGCGCCGGATCGCCACCTCCCGCCGCTGTAAGCTGCGCCACCCGCTTGAAGGCTTCCGCCGCGCCCTTGCTGTCCCCCAGTTCCGAAGACAGTTCGGCCACCCGCAGATAATTCGCCTGGATCGGCTCCAGCGCCACCACCCGCCCCAGCACCTGCAACGCACCCTTCTTGTTCTCAGTCTTCGCCAGATCGCTTAGCGCGGATTCATACGTGCCCACTGCCAGCTTCTTGTTCGATCCTTCCAGCAACTGCCCAAAGCGGAATTTCTGCTCCCACGTCGGACTGCCATGCCGCGCCAGCTTCTTATACGTAAGGCTGGCGCGCGTAGCGTCTCCCGCGTTCACCTGCCGCTCAAACAGCTCGCCCAGCAGCTTCACGGCATCGGCAGTCCGGTTCTGCGATAGACACAAATCGGCCCCCAGTTGGCGCACCGTATCGTTTTCCGGATCGTCGCGCAGGGCCAATAGATATTCTTCCAGCGCCTCGGCAGCCTTCCCTTTTTGCAGAAGCTTTTCCGCGCGCTCGATGCGCTTGCCTAGCTCGGCTCGTTCGAGGCGTTTTGTGATCTCGGGCATGGGTCAGGTTCTGGGCAGAGTACTGCTCCCTCGATTCTAGGAGCGCCCCTCCGACCCAGCAATCCGTAAGGCTCACCTCTGGATTACGAAAGTTACCCTCAGCAGCCCATTGTCTACCCCGTGAAACCCTGTGCCCTCTGTGGTTAAGGTTTTTCGGACGCTGCTTGGGATCCGCACACTTGGGCAAACACATTCCTTTTTGGTATCTTGCCGAATGCCTCAAGCCCCCGCCGCCCTTGAGATCCACGAACAGGGTCTCCACCACCAACTCACCGCCGGCCAAATGACCATGGTCGCGGTCGGCGGCTCCATCGGTACCGGCCTGCTTCTCGGCTCCGCCGCAGCCCTCGAAATGGCCGGCCCCGGCGTGATTCTCAGCTACATCATCGCTGCCTTCATCGCCTACACGGTCGCCATGGCCCTCGGCGAACTGGCCAGCATGCACCCCGCCGCCGGATCCTTCGGCCTCTACGGCGAACTCTACCTCAATCAATATCTCGGATTCCTTTGCCGCGCCGCCTATTGGGCCGCCATCGCCTTCTCTATCGGAGCCGAACTCACCGCCTCCGCCACCTACATGACCTACTGGTTCCCCGCCGTGCCGGGATTGGTCTGGGTTCTTCTCTTCTCAGCTCTGCTTCTGCTGGTCAACCTGCGCAGCGTGCACACCTTCGGACGCTTCGAATTTTGGTTTTCCATGATCAAGTTCGCCACCATCGTGGCCTTCATTCTCGCCGGCGCGGCGCTGTTGCTCAGCAGCCGTGTCACCCCGCACTATACTGCTGACGGCGGATTCCTCCCCAAGGGTCCAATCGCTCCCCTCCTGGCTGTATTCTGGGCGATCTACGCTTTCGGCGGCGTCGAGATGCTGGCCGTCACCACCGGCGAATCGCGTTCCTCGAAAGATATTCCCCGCGCCACTCGACTCACCTTCTTCCTGCTCGCCGGCGTCTACCTCGGCGCCATCACCATTCTCGTCGGCGTGATGCCCTGGAACCACACCGGCGTCTCCGAAAGTCCATTCGTCAGCGTTTTGCGCCTCGCCAAGGTTCCAGCCGCAGCCTACTTCATGAATTTCGTGGTCCTAACCGCCGCGCTCTCCGGAGCCAACGCCAAGCTCTACGTGGCCTCCCGCCTGCTGTTCTCCATGGGCCGCAATGGATGGGCACCCGCGCGCTTAGGAAAATTAAATGCCTCCGGATCGCCCCGAGCCGCCTTGCTAGTCTCCTCCTACGGCATCGTAACCGCGCTCATCATCCAGTACTGGGCTCCGAAACAAGCCTTCCTCTACATCATGGGAGCCGCATTCTCCGGACTCATCTTCTCCTGGGTCGTTTCCCTCGCAGCGCACGTAAGCTTCCGCCGCCGCCTCACGCCCCAGCAAGTCTCCACCCTCCCCATGCGCTCTCCGCTCGGGATCTGGGGATCGACGCTCGGCTTCATCTTTGCTTCTGCCGCCGTCCTCCACACTCTTTTCGCCTCACGCATAAACGAAATCGGCGGACTCGTCTTCTTCGCCGCACTCACCATCGCCTACCTTCTATTGAAACGTCACCGCCAGGTTTAACAAAAGTGCTCGTGTGGGGACGGGCGCCTCGCCCGTCCAGACGAGCGCAGCGAGTCGTCGGCAGCGCCCAACTCTGACCTTGCTGGGATCTTGGCTGACGCAGGATTTCAGGTGGCGCAGGATTTTGGGTGGCGCAGCGCTTGCAGCTTTGCGACAAAAGCGCTCCGCGACGACCGGGGCTTTTTAGCCCCGAGGTGCCTGACCGAGCACTCCATTACCAACGTAAGCCCGCACCACCCTTTTCTGCTGCCACCAGCCAACCCGCTCCACTAGCCTCAACACAGGGCACGCGCCCCGAAATCCAGCCCGTCGGAACGAACCATTGATTCTTGAATCATGATTCTATCTATCCTGCTGCTGCGTTCCTCGAACCCCGGCGCCTTCGTCCTCTGGTGCGTCCTCGGACTCTGCCTCGGACTCTACTTATTCTTCCAAGGCTTCCGCCTGCTGCAACGCCGCCAACTCATCCTCAACACGCCAGTTTCGAAAATCCGCAGCGCATCCATGGGAATGGTCGAACTGAGCGGCCTCGCCGTCGGCCCCTACACCGTGGTCGCGCCCGTCACGTCGCGCTCCTGCTACTGTTACCGCACCTTCGTCTGGGAGTGGAAGCAGTCCGGCAAGAACAAACAATGGGTCAAGGTAGCCGCCGAGTGCATGCATGTCCCATTTTTTCTCGACGACAACACCGGCAAAATCATGGTCGATCCCCGCGGCGCCGATCTCGACCTCCACCGCGACTTCCAGCAGGAATTCTGCGATGGGTTCTTCACCACAAAAGAAGAAGCGCCCCCGAACGTGCACGCGTTTCTCTCGCGTCACGGCGTAAACACCACCAACAAAATCAAAGTTGAAGAGTTCTGCATCAAGCCCAAGAACGCGCTCTTCCTGCTCGGCACGCTCGACGAAAACCCCGGCCTCGAACTCACGCCAGAGCCAATTCAGGATGACGAAACCGCCGCGTTCATCGTCGGGAATGCGTTTTCGTTCTCCCTCAACCCTGAAAGAGCACGAAATGCGCTGTCGCGCGTAACCGGAGACGAAAATCTGCTCGACGGCCTTTCGCTGACGGGCGGCCTTCAGCACGACCCAGCCTTCGACCCGATCTACAACAAAGCACTGTCCACAACCTCGGCCCGGGTAATCCGGCTTTCACCCGAGTCAGGCCCAACAAGACCGGCCGAGATGACGCAGCAGCAGAAAATTGCCGCCGCTCTGGTGAAGGCAGGCGTCTCCAACCCAGCAGCCTGGACCGCCGCTGGAGTTACACCCTCGTCAGTCGCAGTCAACCAGACTTCAGTAAATAAGGATCCTCTAAATCAGGCTCCAGTAAATCGGGCCCCAAACAGCCCCCCGCATAGCGGCACTCCGCTCAAAATCGCCCAAACTCCGCCGCAGCCCGACACACCCAGTGACTTCGATCCAAACCCGCCCGTCGTGCTGATGAAAGGCCGGAACAACCCAACCTTCCTGATCTCCTGGCGCAGCCAGCGCGACCTGGCCCGCTCCCTCGCCTGGAAATGCACGCTAATGATCTGGGGCGGCCCCGCCCTAGCCCTCCTCAGCCTCTACGCCCTCCTCAACCTAA
Organism: uncultured Acidobacteriaceae bacterium; assembly: GCA_963842095.1. Taxonomy (GTDB): domain Bacteria; phylum Acidobacteriota; class Terriglobia; order Terriglobales; family Acidobacteriaceae; genus Sulfotelmatobacter. The sequence goes on along the minus strand of CAWJEY010000012.1, from coordinate 192,482 downwards.
CGCACCTGCTCTGAAGTCGCTTCCGAACCGCTTGATGTTGTCATCCCGAGCAACGCGAGGGACCTTGGTTTCTGCCGCAACCACCCAACTCCCACCCGCATCACTCTCCTAACCGCCACTCCACGAGCCCTCCCCACACCCTCTAGTACAATGACCACGTGAGTAACGCCGTTCGCATCGGAATCCTCGGTGACTTCAATCCTGAATTCCGTTCCCACCCCGCCACCACCGACTCTCTGCAGCACGCCGCCCGCAAACTCGATCTTAAAGTTGACTCCCAGTGGATCCCCACCCCGTCGCTAGCCGCCCCCGGCGCGGAAAAGACTCTCGAAACCTTCGACGGCCTCTGGGCCTCGCCCGGAAGTCCCTACAAGAGTTTCGACGGCATGCTCAAAGGCATCGAGTTCGCCCGCCGCCGCGACTGGCCCTTCCTCGGCACCTGCGGAGGCTTTCAGTACGCCCTCATCGAGTTCGCCCGCAACGTTCTCGGCATCGCCGACGCCGACAGTGCCGAAAACAGTTCCGGATCGAAAAATATCGTGATCTATCCCGTGGCCTGCGCCGTGCCCAAACGCAAGGCCGACGCCCCCAAACTGTCCGGCAAAATCCCTGAAATCCGCCTCCGCCCCGGCTCCTACCTGCAATCGTTCTACGGCAAGAACGAAGAAGTCGTGACCGAAGAGTTCTTCTGCAACTTCGAAGTCAACCCCGAATACGAATGGGCCACCATGGAAGCCGGCTTCCCGGTGGTAGCGCGCGGCCCGCAAGGAGAAATCCGGGCCATCGAATCTCCCACCCACCGCTTCTTCATCGCCACCCTGTTCCAGCCCCAACTCTCCTCCACCGAGAAAAAACCGCACCCCGTGGTCCTGGCCTTCCTCCAGGCCGCCGCCGACTGGGGCCGCAAAAAACTGGACGACAGCGTCCTCGAATAACTCGTGCAGAGCGGACGCCCCGTCCACTGCCTTTGGCGTTGATTTTGATTTTGCCTTGATTTGTTAGTCCTACCCTGAGTTCCTCTGTGCCCTCTGTGGTAAAGATTTTTCTCGCAGTTACCAAAGTAGCTGAACTCGCATGGTTCCCAACTCCTCACCAACCGCATCTAGAGCTCCCACCCCCGTCTAGCTAGACTCTTTCAGCGCACAAACAACCGCGAGGAGCCGACCCAGCATGGCGCAGTGGATCAACTCGTTCCGGATGTCCTTTACCACGCTCGTCACCTACATTCCGCTCATTGCGACCGTATTGACCTGCTTCTTCAGCGTGATTCTGGCCCGCGCCACGCTTCGTTATGTCGAGGCCACCGACAAGGGCTTGGCCCTCGCGCGCGAAGAATTCGAACGTGAATGGACGCCCGATCTCCACATCAAGCTGGAACGCGTGTCCACCACCGAAGCCCGCGTCGTCGTCACCAACCTGGCCAAGAGTTCCGTCCTGCTGCAACTCTTGCAGTTGCGCAAAATCTCCCACGCGGTTCCCTTCGAGCGCTGCCGCCTCAACGATCCCCTGGTCGGCGGCATGACTTGGACCCAGGAGTTGGGCAAGCGCATCGTCGCCTGCACTGGAAAAGAGTTCGAAGTGTCCGATCGCTGCCTGCATGACCTTCTACTGTTCAGGACGGATGTTCCGCACCGACTGGTTTCGCTCCAACATTCAAGTCCGCGACGGCCGCATCGTCAGCCTCGAACCCAGCAACATGCCGGCCCGCCGCGTGCGCGTGGTTGAACGCAAAGGCCCCGAACGCCGCCGCGAGTTCGTGCAAGACGTAGCCGCTGACGCAGCCCCACACAAACCTGACCACAAACCAGACGAGAACTTCTTCGTGACCGGGGCCTGAGTGGAATACGCAGGAGAAGCTCTTGATTTCGGGTGGCGCAGCGCTTCCAGCGCTGCGATCAGGCCTCGCGATGACTGGGGGCTTTAGCCTCCGGGGACCTTGATCCCAACTGCTGTGGATGGCCCAGGTAACCCTTACCAAAGATCACCGATCCCCGCCCAATCCCCTAAAGCCACCCGCCCCGCCGCCGATCTTCTTTTCATATGGTGAACTCAATCAGCAGTGCCCACAGCCTTGTCAGCGAAGCCGCCAAACCGGCCGCACTCAAACCTCAGCCTCAACAGACGCAGCAGAAAACCAGTCCGCAACCTTCGGACACGGTCACGCTGAAGAGTGCGGGCAACGTCAATCACGACGGCGATAGCAAGTAACTCAGCTAACCTTACCCCCCTCGGGTTGAACCACTGAAAGATGGAGAGACGGGCCCATAGCCCGTCCTCCATTTTTTGTAGGAGCCACACAGAGAAAAAATAAAATCCCGCAAATATTTTTCAGCCGGGCAGGATCACGCAACGACTGCCAACAACTCGAATACCGGATAGCTCCCCGCCAGCTCGACAAAACTCTCCACCGGCGAGCCCGCAGCCACAGGAAAATAGCGCTGCACTTCGCTCTTGAAGCTGTCAAGGTAGGCCTTCAGAATCTCCGGTTTATCTGCGTCGGCCAACGGCCGCAAGCGGAAGTTCAGCCGCGTACTTCCCTTCTTCAGAGTGACTTCTCCTGCGGCCTCGGCGTTGCGCACCCATTGCGTGCGTCCCCGCGGCGCAACCAGAAATCGCTTGCCCTTCCATTGCAGCAGGTTGATCGGGGTTGAGTAGAGCTTCCCGCTCTTGCGCCCGCGCACTTGCAGAAGATAGTTATAGGAAAATCCGATCCCGATCCCGACCAGAAATCCGAAAACGCGGTTAAAGACTTTCTCGACAGGACTCGGCTCGCGAAACACCGGCAAGCTGGAATTCATACTGCAGATTGTACCCGCCGGGATCGTAGCTGCGCCCTACGCCGCTTTCACAAACCGCAGCGACGCCGAGTTCATGCAATACCGCAGCCCGGTCGGCCGCGGACCGTCGGTGAATACGTGTCCCAGGTGCGCGTCGCATTCTTTGCACGAAACCGCCGTCCGCTCCATACCAATGCTGCTGTCGGAGATTTCCCTTACATTTTCTGTAGCGATTGGCTCCCAGAAGCTGGGCCAGCCCGTCCCCGAATCAAACTTCGTCGCCGAACTGAACAGCGCATTATCGCAGCAGATGCAGCGGTAAATCCCCGTGTCGTGCAGGTTCCAATACTTCCCGCTGTAAGCAAACTCAGTATCGGCGTGCCGCGTGATCTCGAACACTCCCGGCGGAAGCTGCTTCCGCCATTCCTCCTCGGTCTTCACCACCTTTGCGATCTTCACCTTCGCCAACCGCTTGCCCGCATCGGAGAATTGCACAATCGTCACCTCGCCCGACTCCGACTTCGCCGCCGCCGCAATCGTGTACGGCTTTCGCCACGACCACAACAACGCACTCCCGAGCGCCGCACCCGCGCCCGCCAGAAACACCCGCCGCGAAACGTTGCCCTCGCCTCTGCGATCGAACTCGAACATGACTCCTCCGCTGGCTTGTCATCCTGAGCGAGACGTTCTTTGTCTCGCGAAGGATCTGGGCGCGCCGCGCAAATCGCCCGCGTTTTTTGCGGGCGAACAACTCGCGCGTTCGGCGCGCTTCCTTATCACTTCCCCGTATACATCTCCGGAAATTCCCGCCGCAAATTCGCCACCTTGGGCGCATCGTTATAAACAATGTAGGGCTGGTTTGGATGCAGCGCCGCATAATTCTGGTGATAACCCTCCGCCGCATAAAACGCCTTCAACGCCACCACCTGCGTCACAACCTTATGCCGATAAACCTTGGCCGCGTCGAGCTGCGCGATGTAAGCCTCGGCAATGTGCTTCTGCTCGTCATTGCCATAAAAAATCACCGACCGGTACTGCGTGCCTTCGTCCGGCCCTTGCCGGTTCAGTTCCGTCGGATCGTGTGCCACCGAGAAAAACACCCGCAGCAACTCTCCATAAGTCACCTGCGACGGATCGTAAACAATCTCCACCGACTCCGCATGGCCAGTGCTACCGCTGCTCACCGTCTCGTAATCCGGATTCTTCACCGTCCCACCCGAATATCCCGAGGTCGCCGTGATCACGCCCTTCACATGCTGAAATACCGCCTGGATCCCCCAAAAACATCCGCCCGCGACTACCGCAGTCTGCTTCCCCGCAGCCGCGGCCTTCGGCTCATCCACCGCCGGCGCAGGCACCGCAGCACTTGCTCCGCCAGCCTGGCAAGCCAGCGTCCCAGCCAGCACGGTTAGCATCATCGCGAACATTCTCGTGTAAACCCGAACCGAAACTCTGGACATACCTATTCCTCCCGGCTCAACTCGCCGTTCTTCTCACTATTAGAGTTACGAGTCTAAAGGAAGTTTCGGATGGCTTTGTCACAACAAATGTGGGGACAAGACGGGCAAGCCAGTGCGCAGCGGGCACTTCTGCCCGCTGCTCTTGACCTTGATCCTGCCCTTGCCGTTTGTTCTAGTGGGAAGTTGCGAACCGCTAAGCCGCCAGCGACGATGACGATGTCTCGCCCGTGGCCTTGCGCACCGCGAACGACATCATTACCCGCGCCACGCCGCTGAAAATCATGCTAATGCCCACCAGCGTGCCGATCGCCCACGCCGCGCTCGATGGCCATTGCATGTAGATCATCAGCCCCAGCAGCAGCGTAATGATCCCGTCCACCAGCACCCAAGTCGATCCGTGGATCGGGCGCATCTTCACGTACAGCACGATGTTGAGAATGCCTTCAATCAGAAACAGCACTGCCAGCACCAACGTCAGCGATGCCACAGCGATCCCGGGATGCAGGAGCAGATACGTGCCAAAGCACAAATATGCGATCCCCACCAAAACCTTCCAGATCATGCTGCCCGCGCCGTGTACGCGGAAGGCAAGCACCAGGTGGACGACGCCCGCCAAAACAATCAGCCACGCCACCAGCGCGCTAACCGCCACCGCGGCGAGAAATGGCAAACCAACTGCCACCATGCCAAACACAATCAGCAAAACGCCCCACCAAATGGAGAGCGTGGAAGCGTGCCGCACCATCTCAACCGGAGTGTTCTGTGCCATAGAGTCCTCCTAAGAGACGGCATAAGCCTACGCCAAAAAGCAGCTAAATGCCAGAAGCTGATTCTTCTTGACATTCGCCTTCCCTTCGCCAACAATACCCCCATGGCGATCACACGCAGGCAGCGCGAAGTGTATGACTTTATCTCCCGCTTCGTGGCGGAGCATGGCTACTCTCCGTCGTTTGAAGAGATTGGCAACGGCCTTGACCTGAACTCGCTGGCGACCGTGCACAAGCACATCACCAACCTCGAGAAGAAGGGACTGCTTACCCGCGACTACAACCGCAGCCGGTCCATCGACCTGCTGCCGCCCAAAGGACGCCTGAAGCAAGCCATGAGCGTCAACACCGGCTTGGTGCTGCCGCTGCTGGGGCGCATTGCCGCCGGCCAGCCGATTGAGGCCGTGCAGGGCAATGAGACCATCTCGCTCGCCGACTTTGTCCGCTCGAAAGAAGTGTTTGTTCTCGAAGTGCGCGGGGATTCGATGCAGGATGAGGCCATCCTTGACGGCGACTATGTGATGGTCGAGAAGCTGAAGACGGCGCACAACGGCGACATCGTCGTCGCATTGGTGAACAAAGATGACGCCACGCTGAAGCGGTTTTACCGGGAAGGCGACAACATCCGCCTGCAGCCCTCGAATGTGACCATGAAGCCGATCATCGTGCCCGCGGCGTCGGTGGAAGTGCAGGGCAGGGTGATTGGGGTGTTGCGGAAGTACTAGCCATGAAATGCCAGCCTGCAGTTCGATTGATTGCGGGGATCTGTCTGTGCCTGGGTCTCGCTGCTTTGGGACACGCGCAGAACCAACCGCCAGCGCAGGGTGCGCCCGCCAAGGAGAAAGTTGTGACGATGCATGCAAGTGGAACGTTTGAAGTGAAGGTGGCACCGCAGACTGGGGACGATGATACGGGACTCGGCAGGATGTCGATCGATAAGCGGTTCCACGGCGACCTCGAGGGAACCAGCAAGGGATTCATGCTCGCCTCGTCTGCGACCATCGTGAAGGGTTCCGGAGGCTACGTCGCGATGGAGCGGGTGACGGGAACGCTCAAGGGGCGCGCGGGCAGCTTCGTCCTGCAGCACAGCGGCACCATGACGCGGGGCACGCCGCAACTGAGCGTCACCGTGGTGCCGGACTCAGGCACCGGACAACTGGAAGGCATCGCCGGGACGCTGACCATCAAGATCGATCAGGGGAAGCACTCATACGAGTTCGAATACACGCTGCCGGAAACGCCCGGGCGTTGATTTTCTGATTGCTGAAGATTGAAGGCGGCTGCCTTACCCAACGTGCCGGTCGAGGGCCTGCGCGATGGCTTCCTTGGGCTTGTAACCGACCAGTTGCTCGACCACCTGGCCGCCCTTGAAGACCAGCAGCGTGGGAATGCCGGTGACTTTGTAGCGCATGGGGGTTGAGCTGTTGGCGTCGACGTCCATCTTGCCGATCTTGATCTTGCCCTGGTAGTCGTGGGCCAGTTCCTCGACGATGGGAGCGATGGCGCGGCAGGGGCCGCACCAGGTCGCCCAGAAGTCCACCAGCACGGGCTTGTCCGATTTCAATACATCCTGGTCGAAGTTCGCGTCGGTGACTTCGACAATTCCGTTGCCTGCCATATTCGTTTCTCCTCGTTGTAACGTCGCGTTTGTTCGGCGGACGCTCCCATGTTTCGGAAACAACGAGCAGTCGTAGCCGGGACCCGGACGATCTTTTTATTCGATCTGTCTTAATTCGATCTGATACGTCTATAAATGCCTGACCCGATTGGGCCAACCCTTTATCGTACCACCTGACGTTGGATGCGTGGGGAGGGAGGAAGGTCGCAAAAACGATTGGGCGGTGAAGGTGGTTCGGGCAATAAAAAAGCGCCTTAGACTTTGCAGTCCAAGACGCCTCGGCAGCCCTCCCCCAGAACTGCCAAACCACGAGATGGATATTAGTGAACCACTCATTTAGTGTAAACGTCACTTTGGTAATCGGCTTTTCCGGGGGTGTGAGCCGGTCCTGAATTGGCAGGGCTCTCTTGGGAGCTTTTAGGGGGCGGCTCGGGAGCTACTGCCGTTTCTGCCAGGTCTGTCCATCGTCGTTCGTGGTCCAGATTTCGGCTTTCGATGTGGTTACGGTTCCATTGCGCGGGTCGGGGAACTGGATGCTGACGACGTCGCCGGTGAGAGGGACGCCGGCAGCGGATGGAACCACCCTGACCCAGAGATTGCCGCCGTCCAGCGTGTGATACAAGGCGCCGGCGGAACCTCCGGCCCAGACTTCGCCGGCATTGGAGGAGACGGAAAGGGCACGGAAGACCGTAGATGCGGAAGCGGCAGGTCCGGTGTTCGCGGATTTCGCAGCGGGGGGCGCGTCCGATCTCGCCTTGGCATCCGCATCGAGCTTCTTCTCGGTCTTGGTCACGGTCCGCGCGGCGGACCGAGTTTCGGTTGTCACTACTTCATTTTGCGCACGCGGCATGAGATTGGAACTCATTGAGCTATCGGCCGCGAGGTTTACATCCAGCCAGGTCTGGCCACCGTCGAGGGAGCGCTGCAAGGTGCCGTTGGCGCTGATGGTCCAGCGCGGTGTCGCTGTGCTTTTCGCGAGGCTGGCACTATGCCCCAAAGGTGCTGGAGTCATGCTGACGGGGGCGCCTGGCGCTGATGTAGGCTTGGCTCTGACCACCGCCGACTGGTCGGCTGACGGCGCTGCCGGTTCGTTCTGGGCGACCTGGTCCTGAATCTGGTTTTGCCCGGTGGTCTCTGTCGCGATTGGCGGAGCCGCCGCTGACACTTCCACAGTGGTCGAGGTAGAAGAGACCACAGACTGGGGTGGGCTGGGAACCGGATTCTGTTTTGCAGCCGCCGTGGGCGCCGGGCTTTGCGGCACGGCCGCGAAGGCTACGTCGCCGCGAGGTCCCCCGCTGCTAAAGCTGTGGCCGGCGCGGGCACTGAATGCGGCGCCAGCGGAACCTGTCCCTGCATAACCTCTAGCGGCAGTGCCTCCTGAAATTGTGCGCCGGTTGAAGGTCGCAGCGGGGGGGGGCGCAGGTTTGTTCGCGGCCAATGCGGTCTGAGCGCGGGGAGCAGCCAATTTGTCTTTCGGCATCGCGGTTTGAGGAGCGGCCGCCAGGGAAGAAGGCATGGGGCTTTGCGCCGGAGTGGCGATTGCCTCCTTCTGGTCAGCGGTAATCACCTGCTTTTCCGGGAAGACGTTCGCAGCCAACCTGGAACGTTGACCGCGGTATTGCACGATTCCAACCGAAGCGATCAGCACCACGCCGGCGGCCACCGCGGCCCAGCGCAGCACGGACCAGTGAAGACCCGGCCAGCGCAGCCAGTTCGCTCCCCCCGCCGCCGGCTTGAGTAACTCGACCTCGGCAGGCAGAGCGAGGGCGACGGTTTCACGGCAATCGCCGCACTGGGCCAGGTGCTGCAGCACGTGGTCGCGCTCGCGGCCGGCCAGAGAGTGTTCGGCGAAGGCGGTGAGCAGATTGGCATCGGGATGCGACTCCGCCGTAACAGGCGTTCCCTGCTGCAACCGATCTCGCACGATTTTGGGGACGTTTTCCATTTCAGATCTAACTTCTGTTTCCAGCTTCCCGGTTTCTAGCCTAACTTTTCGCCCTCGGCGCCACCTTTTGCTCAAGGGGCACAGCTTCCTTCTCTGAGAACGCTGCCGCCGGGGAATCTTGCGCCAGGCGGCGGCGAATATCCACCTGGACGTCGCGCACATCCACCTCCAACGCTTCTTCGGCCTGGCGGCGGGCCATGCCTTGCTGGGTCATGCCCGCCAGGATTTTCTTGCGCAACGACTTGCCCAGTTTGTCGACCTTGCGGCTGATGGTGGACTCGTGCACACCCAGCATGCGGGCGATTTCGGCCAGCGTGCGGCCATCGAGATAATACGCCGCCAGCACCATGCGGTCTTCACCGTCGAGCGAGGCCAGGGCCGCTTCGGTGGCGGATTCCAGTCGCGGGTCGGCGGAGGGCAGCGGCTCGGGCTCGGGAGCGGCGAACTGGGCGCCCTCTTCGCTCTCTTCATCAAGGCTGACGAGACGTTTGGTGCGGCGGTAGCGATTGACGAATTCCTGCGCTAGCACGGTGCGCAGCCAGCCCTCGAGCGATCCGCGGCCGGTGAAGGAGGTGAGCTTGGAAATGCGTTCGCCGTCGCGCGTGGTGGTACCGTAGAGTTCGGCGTAGAGGCTGTCGGCCAGGTCGCGGGCAGCGGAATCCTCGCGCGCGATGCGGAGCGCGGACTGATAAAGCTTTTCGCGATAACGGGTGAGGAAGATCTCCCAGGCGGAGTTGTTGCCCGCGGCGCAGGCTCGGGCGAGCGCGAGTTCGTCGATGCGCAGGGTAAGCAGAAAAGCGCGGGCTTCGGATTCGGTGTTCCCCGCAGGTAGATACTTCGTGGCCACATCGCAAAGAATTGCGGCGAAAGATTCGCTGGCCAGTCCGATCTTCTCGCAGCCGCCTTTGGCGTGAAGCTCCACCAGCAGATCGGCAACTGCCGATTGCACTGCGGCGGAGATCGGTTTCGTGGCGCGCATTAAAGAAGAGAGTACGAGAACTCCCCTGATGTTACTAGAACAATGCAAGTCTTCCCGGATGAGTGAGGCCCCTCAGGGGCTTCAAGCCCTCGACTCCTCCCGGCTGGTAACGGCGGGACTGAAGGCTGTGCCCCTTCCCGAAACAACGATGACATCATCTCAGTCCTAACTTTCTTAGACGCCTGCAAGGTTAATTTTGGCCGCAAGGACTGAGTTCTTTTTCGTTCTTCCGGGGAGTCGAGTGGGCGGTGCGCCCCGCGGAGCTGGCACTACAGCCTCCTGGGACCGGGGTGCACCGCCCGAGCGAGGGAGAGGAGATCTATGCGTGCGAGATTGTTTTTGGCGGTGACGGTGTTGGTGGTGGTGGCCGGGATGGTGTGCCTGAACCTGCGGCCGGTTCATGCCGGGGAGCAGCCTTCCGCTTCCGGCTACAAGGTGCTGGAACCGATCCGGCACGGAAGTTTAACCGTGTTTCCCGTAGTCGCTGCCAAGTCTTATGCCACCGGCGAGTTTATGACGCTGGATGAGGGACTGAAGTCTGGCGATGTAGTGGTGACGGAATATGGAAACGTTCGCGGGTTGATGCGGCGGCGGCCCACACCGGCAGTGCAGCGTGAAAGCGGCGCGGAGGTGAACCGGCTGGTGCTGGTCAACAACTCGAAGCGTCCGCTGTTGCTGCTGGCGGGCGAGATTGTCACCGGAGGCAAGCAGGACCGGGTGATCGGCAAGGATCGCATCGTCCCTGCGGAAAGCGATCCCGTGGATCTAAGCGTGTTCTGCGTGGAGCCGGGCCGGTGGGTCGCGACCAGCGACCACTTCGGAAGTTCGGGGACAACCTACGGGTCGAAGCACAGCTCCGGGTACGCCCCGTCGACCGCGGTGGGCGGCACAATGATGGCCCAACCCTCAGTGCGCGCCAAAGCCATGGGCGACAAAGATCAGAGCCAGGTTTGGGCGGAGGTGAGGAAGCAGCAGCAGTCGATGGCGACCGAGGTAGCAGCATCAGCTCCGGCGGCGAGCGGCGATGAGATACGCTCCACCAGTTCGTACGCCCGGGTAATGGAGAACGAAGATGTAAAGGAGAAGGTAGACGAGGTCGCCAAGCCCATCCAGCAGAATTATGAAAGTCTTATCAAGCAACTGCGCGATCAAAAGGCGGTCGGAGTGGTGGTGGCGGTGAACGGGCGCATCATCTGGGCCGATGTTTTCGCCAGCACAGAGCTGCTTGAGAAGTACTGGCCGAAGCTGGTGCGCTCCTATGCGTCAGAAGCAGTGGTGACGCGCGCCAAAGGCGGTGAAGCGAGCCAGGCGCAGGCAGAGGCCTTTCTGGACAACATGGATGGGCGCAGGGAAACGATTGAGAGCGAACCGGGCGTCTACCGTCACACGGAGGTCAACGGCGATGGTTTTAAGGCGTTCTCACTGACGTCATTGCTGCCGAAGACGGGGTTTGATGTGCACGTGGCGAAGATGGCAGAGTGAGAAAAACAGTGGCCAGTGGCCAGTGGTCAGTGGTCAGTAAAATCCAGTGGTTAACGGTCAGACTGGCCACTGATCACTGGCCACTGGCCGCTGACGTTTGGTACCAGTTTCGCCAGGCGGCGGAGTCGTTGGGCAGGCGTTGTTTGGTGATGTCGACGAGGGCCTGGAACGCCCAGGCGCGAGTCTGGGAATCGAGTGTGGGATCGTCGGAATAGTTGATGAGTTGCGGAACGGCAATGAGCCGCTGGCCGCGGCTCAACATGCCGGATTCCGCCAGACTGCAGGCGGCGCGTTCGCGCACGATCGCGGACGGATCATCTCGCATGGTATCGAGCAGGGGCGCGATGGTTGAAGTAGAGCCAACCAGAGCCAGGCCTTCGACCGCCCAGCGGCGCACGTCTTCGTCAGCATCTTTGCCGGAAGCTCTCAGGTGTGCGGTCAGCACGCGTACGACACGATCGGTCTCAACTCCGCGGTTGCCCAGGAGACCCAGAGTCCACAAAGCCCACGTCTTTTGCGCGTGGTCACGGGAGTCGGCCTGACGGACTAAACCGTCGACGCTCGATTGGCTCTTGGTGAGCCCGTAGGCCGCGAGCTGCACCTCAATGGCGGAGGCGCGCACGCTCTGGTCGGTGGAATTGAGCGCGACCGTGGTAAGGTCGCCGAGTTGCGAATCCCATTGCAGTTTGCCGCGCCAGGTGTCGATGCGCGCTTCGATCTGAGCTTCGACCTGTCCTTTTTGGTCCGTGGCTTCGCCAGAGCGGCTGACCGCACGTTCCAAGAGGATCTCGGCCTGTTGCTGCGGCCGCTGGCGATCCAGTTCGGGATCAGAAAACATAGTGGAAACGCTGGAATTTCGTTGCGGTGAGAACATGCCGAGGGTCTTGCCCCAGAGGGCTGCGGCGCCTCCTCCGCTGACTAGCAAGGCGAGCGCAGCGCCCGCCACGATTGCGGCGAAGTGAGGCCAGCGCAGGTTTGCGGACGGTGGCTCTGGGTCCGGCGCCGCTGGCTGCGGCGCGTTTCGCAATACATCCATAAGCAGAGTTTAGGGACGGCCCGGAATAGGGTAAAGTTACTTCGGGACCCCGCCCAACTGAGGTTTGACGCCAGATGCGGCCACCTATGGCTGGAGACTGGCATCGGAATGCACCGTTGTGGGCCCAGAAAGTTCGCGGAGGGAATCATGTCTATCAAGGGAAGTTGTATGCGCCGCTGGTTGCTCGTCTCGCTCGCTCTACTGGTCGCCGCTGGGGCGCTGGCCGCGGCCGCTCCAGGATATAAGGTTGTGAACACTTACAAAGTAGGCGGCGATGGTGGCTGGGATTACTTGACCGCGGACGCGGCCGCACGCCGCCTTTATATTTCGCGCGGGACCCACGTCATCGTGCTCGATCTCGATTCCGGTAAGACGGTCGGTGACATTGCGGACACGCCCGGAGTGCACGGCATCGCGCTCGCGCCGGAACTGGGCCGCGGCTTTACCAGCAACGGCCGCGAGGGCACGGTCAGCATCTTCGATCTCAAGACGCTGGTCACCAGCAGCAAAGTGAAGGTTGGGGATAATCCGGACGCGATCCTTTACGATCCGGCGACGAAGCGGGTTTTCACGTTCAACGGACGCAGCCAGGATTCCACTGCCATCGATGCCACCAACGGGACGGTGCTGGGCACGATCAAGCTGGACGGCAAGCCGGAATTCGCGGCCAGCGACGGCAAGGGCGGGGTGTTCGTCAACATCGAGGACAAGAGCGAGTTGACGGCGATTGATCCGGCCAAGTTAGTGGTGAAGTCGACGTGGCCGCTGGCTCCGTGTACCGAACCGAGCGGGCTCTCCATGGACCGCAAGAATCGCCGCCTGTTTGTGGGCTGCGACAACAAGATGATGGCCGTGGTGAATGCGGATACGGGCAAGGTTCTGGCTACGCCGGCGATCGGTGACGGCGTGGACGCAACCGCATTTGACGATGAAACTGGGCTGGCTTTTGCGTCGTGCGGCGAAGGCGTGTTGACCGTGGTGCGGGAGGAATCGGCGGACAAATTCAGCGTGGCGGAAAATGTCCCAACGCAGCAGGGTGCGCGCACGCTGGCGCTCGACTCGAAGACGCACAACGTGCTCGTGGTGTCGGCCAAGTTTGGGCCGCCCCCGGCTCCTACGGCGGATAACCCGCATCCGCGGCGCACTATCTTGCCTGACAGCTTTGTGGTGCTGGCGGTGGGGAAGTAAAGATCAAGAACCCGCCACAGAGGCACGGAGATAGGGAGAAAAAAGACGGGCAAGAGACAGATTAGGGATTTTCTCCCTGCCTCCGCCCCTCCGTGGTGGGTTCTCGCTCGACATCAAACGACCGTTCGGTTGTCAATTGGCAGCTTGCCGTGTATTATCTCTCCACTCTACCGCCCGGGTCTCCGCGCTTCACAGTGGCATCTAATCGCGAGGGGCTTGGGGTTTCTCGACAATGAACTTTCCGGACGACAAGTTTTTCCAGGCGCGAGTCACCAAACGCGTGGACTTCGCCCCCGACCTGTGGATGTTCCGCATCCGGTCCGGCGGCGAATTCAAGTTTCTGCCCGGGCAATACGCCACTCTGGGTGTGGAGGACGGCGGCAAGCGCATCGAGCGTCCTTATTCGATCGCGTCGGCGCCTTCGGAAGACGAGGTTGAGTTTTTCTTCGAACTGGTGCCTGAGGGAGCGCTCACGCCGCGCCTGCACAAGCTGCAACCGGGCGACGAATTGCTCATGCGCAAAGCGCCCAAGGGAAAATTTATGCTGGAGACCGGAAACGGGCGCACCAATCACCTGCTCGTCTCAACCGTGACGGGCGTGGCCCCGTTCGTCAGCTTCATCCGCACGCTGGCGAAAGACTGGAAAGAAGGCCGCTTCGACGGCGCTCACAAGTTGTATCTGCTGAACGGCGCCAGCCGTCCGTGGGAGTTTGGCTACAAAGAAGAATTGACGCGCTTTGCCGCGGAATTGCCGTGGTTGAAATATGTTCCCACCGTCAGCCGACCGTGGGATCACGCCGACTGGCCGGGTGAGATCGGCCGGGCGGACGACATCCTGCGCAAATATGCCGACTCGTGGGGACTCGATGCCAGCAATACTCACGCCTATCTGTGCGGACATCCTGACATGATCGCGAACAGCAAGGCGATCCTGAAGCGGCGCGGTTTTCTCGACAAGACTGCGATTAAGGAAGAGATTTACTGGGTGCCGGCGAAGTAGTTCGAGCACCTAGTGCCGAGTTGCGAGTCAAACGCTCACTGCGCGTTAGCTTTCAGCGGGCGCGAAGAAAACCAGTACAGCCACTTCTTCTTTGATCTCGTAGAAGCGATGGTCAACTTCCGCCGCCACGAAAATCACACTGCCGGCTGAGACCTCCCGTTCTTCTGCGCCGGCTTTGAAGCGGGCGCGGCCGCGGACTATGTAGTAGATCTCGTCTTCGTGATGGGGCCGCTGCAGGTCGGCGCCTCCAGCGGGCAGGACGTAAAGCCCGGCGCTCATGGCCGGAACACGCAGGAACTCGCGGTAGAGCTTGCCGCTCTGGGCGCGTTGCTGGTCAACCTCGGCGAGGCTGGCGAAGAGGGCTTTCACAGGGTTCTCACGCGAAAATGCCTCCGAAGATGAGGTCGGTAAACTGAGGAATCAGGTTTTGCGCCTGCAGATTGCCCTCCGGTTTGTACCATTGATAAATCCAGTTGATCATCCCGAGCAGGGCAAACGCGGCGGCCCGTGGGCTCACTTTAGCCTTTACCTGCGAATGCTGAACTTGCTTTTGAACTTTGTCCTGGACTTCTGCCATCAGGTTTTCGAGGAAGTGAATGTAATCTTTCTTGCGGGCGTTGATGCGCTTGCGCAGGGCCGGCGGCAGCGGATGGTTCTCGTGCAGCATCACCGTAATCTCGCGGTCGCGCGGACTAAGCACGACTTCGATGTGCAGGCGGATCAGCGCCCGCAGCCGCTCCTCGGGATCGGCGATGCCGCGCACCGGATTGAGCACGCGCTCCTGCGTGATCTCCATCGCGTGGTTCATGATCTCGTAGAGGATTTCGTCTTTGCTCTGGAAATGGTGGTAGAGTCCTCCTTTGCTCAGCTTGAGGGCGGCGGCGACGTCATTCATGGAAGTGGCGTCATAGCCGCGCTGCTGGAACAGCCGTGCGGCGGTGCGCAGAATCTCCTGCCGGGAATCGAGGACGGTCTCGCGGGGCACGGCTGACATGGTAAACAGTTGTGCGCGGGAATGCCAATGAGCGCGCGCGGTTTGCCTTGGTCTCCTCGGAGGTCCGCTTGTTCAAGGGGTTTCTCCCTTGAAACTTCCTTCTTGACACGATAGTGGGCGTTCGGTAGCATAACTAAACCGACCGACCGGTCGGTTTTCACTAAGGAGCTTCCCCAGTGGCCACTATTTTCTATGAACACGACGCTAATCCCGACGCCCTGAAGGGCAAAACCATCGCCATCCTGGGCTACGGCAGCCAGGGACATGCGCAGGCGCAGAATTTGCGTGATAGCGGGTGCAAGGTGATCGTCGGCCTCGAGCCGAATCGCCCCAGCGCCACGCAGGCTCGGGCTGATGGCATGGTGGTGGTGGCTCCGGATGAGGCGGCCAAGCGGGCGGACTGGATCCATATGCTCACGCCCGATGAGACGCAGGCGGCGGTTTATGAGCAGTACGTGCAGCCTTATCTGCATCCGGGGAAGATTCTGGGGTTCTCGCACGGGTTCAGCATTCATTTCAAGACGATCATCCCGCCGACTGATGTGGACGTGGTGATGATCGCGCCGAAGTCTCCGGGACATTTGTTGCGGCGGGTTTATGTCGAAGGGCGCGGGGTGCCGTCGCTCATTGCCATCAATCAGGACTCGAGTCAGCGGGCGCACGAGTATGCTTTGGCTTACGCGCACGGCATTGGCTCGACCCGCGCGGGCGTGCTGCAGACTACGTTCAAGGAAGAGACTGAGAGCGATCTTTTTGGCGAGCAGGCGGTGCTGTGTGGCGGATTGACGTCGCTGATCAAGAAAGGATTCGAGACTTTGGTCGAGGCCGGCTACGCGCCGGAGATCGCTTACTTCGAGTGCCTGCATGAGGTGAAGCTGATCGTTGACTTGATTTATGAGGGCGGCCTGGGGCGCATGCGCTACTCCGTTTCGAATACGGCCGAGTATGGCGACCTGACGCGCGGGGAGAAAGTTGTGGGCGATGCCACGCGGGCGGCCATGAAGAAGACTCTGGCTGACATTCAGGATGGGACGTTTGCCCGGGAGTGGATCAAGGAAAACAAGGATGGCGGGCAGCGCTTCGCGGAGTTGCGCAAGAAGGAGTTGCAGCATCCGATCGAGATCGTGGGCGCGCAGTTGCGCGGGATGATGAGTTGGCTGCCGGGCAAGGAAGCCAAGAAGCCGACCGAGGCGCCGAAGACAGAAGACAAACAGGTTGTGAATGCTTAAGGGCGCCCAAATCGTTTTGCAGTGCCTGCGTGCTGAAGGGGTGGACCTGGTATTCGGGTATCCCGGCGGCGCGATCATGCCGTTGTATGACGCGCTCGAGGGTAGCGGCGTGCGGCACGTGCTCACGCGGCATGAGCAGGGCGCGGTGTTCGCGGCGGAAGGCTATGCGCGGGTTACGGGAAAAGTTGGCGTGGCCATGGCTACCAGCGGGCCGGGCTCGACGAACCTAGTGACCGGAATTGCCGACGCCAAGATGGACTCGGTGCCTTTGGTCTGCATCACGGGGCAGGTCCGAACCGCACTAATCGGCACCGATGCCTTTCAGGAGACTGACGTTTTCGGCGTGACGCTATCGCTTACCAAGTGGAGCCGGCTGGTGCGCACGATTGAGGAAATCCCGGAAGTGATTGCCGAGGGATTCCACTGGGCGCGCAGCGGACGGCCGGGGCCGGTGGTGATCGACATTCCGACGGACGTATTGAAGGCCAAGAGAGAATTCTCCGGCCCGGCCAAGTTTACTCCGCACGCGCGGCCTGCCGATGCGAAAGCGGAAGGCGCCTTCAGCGACACGATTGTGGCTCTGCTGCAACGGGCAAGCAAGCCCGTGGCGCTGGTGGGCGCGGGAGCAAAGCTTTCGGGAGCGATTCCGGAACTGCGACGCCTGCTCGATGATTTGAATGTTCCTACGTTCGCGACCGTGCACGGACTGGGCGCGGTCCCGCCGCAATCGCCGTACTACCTGGGCATGGTGGGGATGCACGGCACGCGAGCCGCGAACACCGCGCTACACGAGACCGATTTGCTGATGGTTTTCGGAGCGCGGCTGGATGATCGCGTGACCGGCGATCCTACGCGCTTTGCGCCGCATGCCAAGATCGTCCACTTTGAAATTGATCCGGCGCAACTGGACCGGGTTCGGGCCTGCGAGTTGCCGGTGATTGGGAATCTTGCGGATACGATTCCGGCATTTCATTCGGAACTTCGACGCCACTCTTCGTTTTTGCCCGACTGGAGCGTCTGGCGCGCGATTGCCTGCGGGCCGGAGCGTGCGGAGCTTGATCCGCGGGGGCTGGCGCAGCCTACGATTCGCTTTCTCGATGAGCTTTTCAGCCGCCTGCCCGAAGACAACGTGATTATTGCCGATGTGGGCCAACACCAGATGTGGGCGGCGCAGCGGTATCGGTCTTCGTCGCCGCGCGGCTTTATTACTTCGGGCGGCCTGGGAGCGATGGGGTTCGCCCTTCCGGCGGCGGTGGGCGTGCAACTGGCGAAGCCGGAGACTTGCGTGCTCTGCGTTTCCGGCGATGGCGGCTTCCAGATGAACATCCAGGAACTGGCCACAGTGCACCGGCTCGGGCTGCCTATAAAAATGGTGATCGTCGACAACAAATATCTGGGCATGGTGCGGCAGTGGCAACAGCTTTTCTATGCGCGTAATTATGCGGAAACCGACCTGAGCGACAACCCAGATTTCGTCGAGATTGCAAAGGCCTACAAGATTCACGGATGGCGGCTGAGTGAGGCTGCCATGGTTGAGTATCCGGTGGCGGAGGAGACGGGAGATCTGATCGAGAAGTTTCTGCGCTCGCCGGAGCCGGAGTTGCTGGTCTTTGATTGCGCTCCCGAGGCGAACGTGTATCCCATGGTTCCGGCGGGAGCGGCGCTTTCGGAAATGGTTTACGGGGACGAGTAGAGAATTGAACCATTGAGGGATCGGGTCATTGAGTGATTGAAAATCCAACGGATTAAGGTTTTTCAATCGCCAAATCGCACAATCACTCAATCGCTAAATCTGGTCGAGGGAACTGACATGCAAGTCTTTTACATCCGCTATCGCAACGCGCAAGGCGCACTGATGCGCATCCTCAACGCGGTTTCACGCCGGGGGCTCGACCTTACGTCGGTGCACGCCGAATACGCCGGGCAGGACCACGCAGTCACGCTGATGCTGCAGGTCACGCACAAGCAGATCGGCCAACTTTACCGCGAGTGGTACGCGATCGTGGATGTGATTGAGGTACATTCCAGCGCGGCTCTGCGGGACCAGGCGGAAGCAGCCTGGGCGCCGCATCCGCCAGCATCGGCAAGCGTGGCAGAGCAGTCGGCGCGCGCGGCATTGGCTTAGGTTTCGGTTTCAGGTGAACAGTGTCAGCAAGCATGATGTCTCCCTGGGTAAGCGTCATGCGATTGGGGAACCTGCAGTTGGAATGCGGATTCTGGGCATCGCTTCCGCCGCAGGTTCCCCGTTTTTTCTCCGTGGAATCCCCGAGCATTTCGTTTTGTCATCCCGAGCGAAGCGAGGGATCTTTGTTTTTGAATGCCGTTATGAGATGGATGGCGCAGGCAGAAACCAAGATCCCTCGCTTCGCTCGGGATGACAGCTCTGTTGTAATCTTTATCCCATGGATCTCAAACATCGCAGCCGCGGCATCACCGACGGGCGCGACCGGGCTCCGGCGCGCTCCATGTTCAAAGCGATTGGTTTCACCGACGAAGACCTGCGCAAGCCGCTGATCGGCGTGGCCAACACCTGGATTGAAACCATGCCCTGCAACTTTCATTTGCGGCGGCTCTCGGCCAAAGTGAAAGACGGCATTCGCGCCGCCGGCGGCACTCCCATGGAGTTCAACACCATTGCCATTTCCGATGGCGAAACCATGGGTACTGAGGGGATGCGGGCTTCGCTGGTGAGCCGCGAGTTGATTGCCGATTCGATCGAACTGGTCTGCCGCGGACAGCTGTTCGACGCAGTCGTCTGCGTTGTCGGTTGCGATAAAACCATCCCGGCCGCGGCCATGGCCCTCGCCCGCATGGATCTCCCCGGCCTAGTCCTCTACGGCGGCACCATCGCGCCCGGCAGCTACAAAGGAAAAGACGTCACCATTCAGGATGTCTTTGAAGCCGTGGGTGCTAACGCTGCAGGAAAAATCACTGACGAGGAATTACACGAGCTGGAAAACGTGGCCTGCCCCAGCGCCGGCGCTTGCGGCGGCCAGTACACGGCGAACACCATGTCGACTGTGATGGAGATGATTGGGCTATCTCCCATGGGCTTCAACAGCGTGCCGGCGATGGAGCCGCGGAAGGACGAAGTTGCCTTCCGCTGCGGCGATGTGGTGATGAATCTGCTGAGAAATAGCATCCTGCCGCGCAGGATTCTCACTCGCGGCGCTTTTGAAAACGCGATTGCATCCGTGGCCGCGACCGGCGGCTCGACCAATGCTGTGCTGCATCTGCTGGCGATCGCGCGTGAAGCTGAAGTCGATCTGGAAATCGACGACTTTCAGACTGTCAGCGAACGGACTCCTCTGCTGGCCGATCTGAAGCCTTCCGGAAAATATGTGGCTGCTGACGTCGACAAAGCGGGTGGCATCCCGGTCATCGCCAAGCGCCTGCTCGATGCCAAGTGTGCGGATGGCTCCACGATCACGGTCACGGGCAGGACGTTTGCCGAGGAAGCCAACGACGCGCAGGAAACTCCGGGCCAGCCGGTCATCGCGCCGCTTGATCATCCGCTGAAGAAAACTGGAGGGCTGGTCATTCTGAAGGGAAATCTTGCGCCGGAGGGGTGCGTGGCCAAGATCAGCGGGCATGAGCGTCTGAGCCATCGTGGGCCGGCGCGTGTGTTCGATTGCGAAGAAGATGCCATGGCCGCCGTCACCGGCAAGAAAATTAAGGCTGGGGACGTCGTCGTCATCCGCAACGAAGGACCGAAGGGTGAACCAGGCATGCGCGAGATGCTGAGCGTTACGGGGGCGATTGTAGGCGAGGGATTGGGATCGTCAGTTGCGCTGTTGACTGACGGGCGGTTCAGCGGCGCCACCCACGGACTCATGGCCGGGCACGTCTCGCCCGAAGCGGCGCTGGGCGGGCCTATCGCCGCCGTGCGCGATGGCGACATGATCCGCTTTGACGTCAGCCAGCGGCTTTTGCAAGTCGAGATCAGCGACGAGACTCTGCGGCTGCGCATGACAGAGTGGAAGCCGCCGCAGGCGCGCTATTCCACCGGAGTCTTTGCCAAGTACGCGGCGCTGGTCTCATCAGCTTCGCAGGGGGCGATCACGAGGCCACCAACTTAGCCACTCTTGCCTGCTATTTCTTTCAGCGCCTGCTCCAACTCAGCCGGTTTGAATCCGAAGGGTCCCGGCTTGCTCTTGTAGGCCACGCGGTTTCGCCGATCGATCAGGTAGATGCGATCAGGCCAGCCGGTGTATGCCTTTTCGGTTGGGTTGTCGAATCCATCGATGACCGCGGGGAATTTGATCCCCAGTTTGCGGACACAGGTGCCGGCAACCTCGCTGCGCTCCTGGGAGTCCCGGGGACTGGCAACAACAATCTTGTCCTTAAGATTGCTCTCGGACTGCCAGACATCACTGGGATGCGCCTCCAAGATGTACACGATAAGAAAAGTGACCTGCTGGTTGTACCGGTCATAAAGCGCATTGAGAGCGGGAACCTCCCGCCGAAACGGCGGTCAGGTATAGCTGCCGAATACGAGCACCACGGGCTGACGCGCAGTCAGCGAAGACAACTGGACGCTTGCGCTCTTGTCCAACTTCACCAGAGAGAAGTCCGGCGCCGCATCGCCGGCGTGCAATTGCCCCGCCCGGGCGTGCGTCCAGATGGTCTCAAACGGAACTAGAACGTAAGCTACTCCCGGCATTCGAGCCATGATCCTGCCAAAGGTTTCTGGAGACTGGTGCATCGCCCACGCGATAAACGCCGCAAATACCGCGTACGCGATCAGGAGGGCGATGGCCAGGCAAGAGAAGAGTCTGCGCATGCAATCATCCTTACACTAGAACCATTCAGAAATCCAGACGCTGCCTTCCCCAGAAATTGCCGCCACTTGAAATCCAACTCAGATAGAACAGGAGCGGCCCCGGCCGCTCCTGTTTTCTGCAGTAAGACCGGCCAACTATCCCTACTGCGCGCAGCCCTGGCTGACCGAAAACAGGGCGTTGGCGACCGCTGAGATGTCGCACAGATACGCCGCGCTGGTTGAGTCCACGTAGTTGTATTCCTGCGAGCTGGATTGGTTCGAGTTGAGGAAGGTGTTGAAGTCGACGGTGTCCACATGCTGGCCGGTATTCACCAGCGAACTGGAGTAGATCACCTTGTTCTTCTGCACCGTGCTGACCGTCGCGGTGTAGTTCTGGGTGGCCGACGTGGTCAGGTCAACGTCTCCGCTGGAGGCCACAAATTCGTTGAGATTGAGGGTCAGCGGGAAATTGAACCACTGGGTGTTGACCGTGGTTG
Source organism: uncultured Acidobacteriaceae bacterium (assembly GCA_963842095.1). Taxonomy (GTDB): domain Bacteria; phylum Acidobacteriota; class Terriglobia; order Terriglobales; family Acidobacteriaceae; genus Sulfotelmatobacter. The sequence continues at coordinate 170,748 of CAWJEY010000012.1, read as the reverse complement.
CCGCGCCACCGCCTGAAGTCGTGGTGGTCGACGAAACCGACGAGGTCTGCGTAATATTCTGCTTGAACTTGGTACTCGTAATGTTGAAATACTGGTTGTTGTTGAAGTTCACGGTCTGCGAGACCTTGGTGGTCACCTTGCCGCTCGAAGTGTTGGCGTAGCCGGAGATGGTAAAGCTGCGGTTCGATTTGACGTCGACCGAACCCGTGATGGAGGTCGGCTGCACGTTGAGGTTCTCCGTGACCACCGGAGACGGCGCGGCGGTCAACGTGTTTTGAGTTACGGCGCCGGTAACCTGAGTGCTGCCCGAATCAACGTAGAGCAGCAGCGAGGCAGTGGCGGAGAAATAGCTGTCGGCGTTGTATACGCTGAGCGCAACCGTGTGCGGCTGGCCGTTACTCAGCAGTCCCGCGAACGGAGTGAGGTTCACGCGGTAGGGAGTGAAGTTCAGGGTTTGGATGCCGGGGATCGGGAGCCACAAATAAGGATCGATGCCGCCGGTGAAAATCCACGGAAAGACGGGCGCAATTCCCGCAGGCTGTCCGTCGATGGTGATTTCGGTCTCGCGGAAACCGGTATTGCTGCAGCTCTCCAGTTCGCTGGCCACATCGCTGGGCACGCAGGTATACCAGAACTCATCGTTCGACTGGCTTTGCGCGTAGACGTCGAGATATGCGCCCGCCACGTTGGTGGGCATGGTGAAGGTGCCGGAAAGCGTGTCGGTAGTTGTGTTCAGGCCAACGGTGCCGCCGGAGGGGCCGGCGGAGAGCGCGAGCACCTGATTGGCGGTCACGGGTGCGGTTTGGCCCGCAGGCACAGGATAGAACTCCAGCGAGGCGGAGGCGTAGATGGTCGAGGTTAGTCCACAGCACAGAGTATTGCCGATGTCAGCCTGGCCCGATTGCGCGGTGTAAAAGATGGAACTGTAATCGGTAAGATCGTTTTCGACATGCCATGACGGACCAATATTCGAGGGCTCGGCAGTGGTGCCAAAATAAATGTTCACCGGGCCCAGCCAGAAATTGGCGGTGCGGTCGTATTGAATGCCGGCGTTCAGGTTGATATCGGCCTCGAGGATTACCTTGGCCCAAGGGCCGGGACAGGAGGTGGGAGGAGTGTAGGTGAAATTCTCCACGTTGAAATCGTAGAACGAAGCGTCGCTGAAAAGTTGCACCACGCAGGGCGTGGTGGTTGGGCGCGTAATGTTCGGGTCGGCGCTCACCGTGTTCGAGGAGCCGATCACGTAGGGGCCGGAAGCGGAAGCGAGCGGAATGAAGACTGTGAACAGCAGTAGAAGGGGAAAGAGATTTCGCACTAGAGAAACACTTCGGGGCATGTAGATCCTCCTGGGAGAAAGTGGCAAAACCCGTGCCAGTCTTGGGGTTGCGGAGCGGAACCAGACGAGTGGCACTCGGCCCGAAGTATGGCGCGTTCCGCCGGGACGTGTCAACCAAAGACGAAAGTCTCTACGGGGCCGGCCAATCGCAGATCCTCTCGATTTTCGCGTTGTTTTCTCCCTCGGTTGGGCTACTCGGCAGCACGTTCGTGGTAGTTCGCGGGACGGCGCATGACGCTATACTAACCAAGCCTCGCGTTCCCCAAGCAAGGAGTACTTCAGAGTAATTCAAGGCATCTTAAAGCTATGGCCGCTCATGGTGAGCCTCTCGGGGCGAAGAAGCGTCTGGATTCGTGGAAGGAAATTGCAACCTTCTTCGGCCGTGACGAGCGCACCGTAAAACGTTGGGAAAAAGAACGCGGTCTTCCTGTGTACCGAGTGCCGGGAAGCGCGCGCGGGGGTGTGTTCGCCTACGCCGAGGAACTGGCGGAGTGGCTCAAGACCCCGAACCTCAGCGGGGATAGCGGCGAAACCGCCGCCGCGGAAGTCGCTTCCTCTGAGGAGAATAGCGACCGCGCTGTCCCGGCCGCCGCTCCCGCCAATGTGCTCACCATCAAGGTTCCGGTGGAGAATCCAGCGTCCGCTCCAGCCCCCGCTCTTCGCCTGGTCCCGGCTCCTTCCAGAATGGCTGCGGCAAGAAAGTTCCTCTGGATTTTGCCCCTCGTACTAATCGCCGGCTCGTTTCTTGTTTTCACGTTCAGCCATCGCGAGCCCCGAGTTAAGAATGCGCTGGCGGCACCTCACCGGCCCAGTACCGACGCTCAGGATCTCTACCTCAAAGGCCGCTACTATTTTGAGAAGCGCACCCCCGACGACCTGAACAAGGCCGTCGATTTCTTCACGCAAGCGATCGTGCATGATCCGGGCTATGCGGCGCCCTATGTGGGACTGGCGGACAGCTACAACCTGCTGCGGGAATACAGCGCCATGCCTCCGCAGGAAGCGTTCCCGCGAGCCCTGGCGGCGGCCAGGAAGGCGGTAGAACTCGATCCCAACTCGGCCGAGGCCCACAACTCCCTGGCCTTTGCCAGCTTTTGGGGATTCTTTGATGCAGCCACGGCCGACCGCGAGTTCAAGCGCGCCATCGAACTGGACCCCAGCTTGCCCCGCGCCCACCACTGGTATGCCACCTTCCTCAGTGCGATTCAGCGCAACCGGGAAGCCCTGGCGGAAATCGAGCGGGCCCGGCAACTCGATCCTTCTTCCACACCCATCCTCGCCGATAAGGGTCTCATTCTCGCGGTGGTAGGCAGAACCGAGGAAGCCAGAACGCTGTTGACGCAACTCACCGCCTCGCAGCCTGACTTTGTGCCTCCGCACCGCTACCTGGCCGAGCAGGTTTATCTTCCGGAAGGAAATTATGCCGGGTACTTCGCGGAGGAAAGCATCGTTGCGCGCCTGCGCAACGATACAAACGCCGAGAAAAACCTCGAGGCGGAGCAAAAAGCCTACGCCCGCGGAGGCCAGCGGGGACTCTATGAACAGCGACTGGCGGCCGCGCGAGAGTCATTCGAGCACAACAACGGATCAGCCTTCGCGCTGGCCGTTACTTGCGCAACTCTGGGGCGGAATAACGAGGCCATGAAGTATCTCGAAATCGCCTACCAGCGCCACGACCTCCTGCTGACCACGCTCATCTCCACGAGCGCATTCCAGCCACTGCATCAGAGCCAGGAGTTTCGCGAACTGGCCGCCAAGGTTGGCCTACCGCCCGTGCAGTAAAATGTCGGCAGCGGAACGTTGTGGTTCAGCTGCTCGCGTCATTCCGCAAACCACGTTCAAACAGCCAAAGGAAATCCGGTTTATGCGGAGCCGCACCAGCTTTTCTTGTTTGCTTCCTGTTCTGCTCGCACTTACCAGCTTTGCCGGTGCCCAGAGCCAACTACCCGCCAACCTCACCGCGCAGGAGATTGTTGCCAAATGGCGAAACGCTGTCCACGCCAACGAGGAGATGCGTTCTCAGCTCGCCGTGCTGGCGAGCGATTCGAACCAGGATGGAATCGCCGGGAGAGTTGAGGAATGGATCACCACTTCAGGCGCATATCGCGCCACGACCAACCGCGATTATGACAACGGAGAGTTGGTTGCGACCCAACAGTTTGCCAAACGCCGTGACTGGAACGGCTTTGTGCGCGACGTGCAGGGCAAGAAACTCAGCCGCTTGCGCACGGAGATATTTGAGAAGAGCGTGATCGTCTTCGGGCCACCTCTGCAGATGCCGGAGAGCGTGATTTCTCAGAGCGACGAGAAGAAGCTGTATGTGCTCCGCACTACGCCTGCCGGCGGAGTACCCATGACGTGGTACCTGGACGCGGCAACCGGGCTGCCTATGAAGTCGGTACGGCCCGGGGACGATACGGAAATCACCACAACCTACGAAGAGTGGCTTCCCACCGGTGGAATCTCCACGCCACACCGGGTCAATGTCAGCGAGACCGACAGGCCTGACTACCAGTGGAAGCAAGCCTCGCTGCGCTTCGAGGAGCATACTGCGCCCGGGACTTTCGCAGTTCCAAAACCCGGGCCATCGGACACTTTTCTCCAGCCCGGTGCGCCGCCAATACCGTTCAACTTTGAAAACAGCCACATTATGTTCAAAGCCCAGTTGAACGGTCGCGAGCCGATCTGGTTCCTGCTCGATACCGGTGCGGACGAGAACGTGATCAACACGCCGCGGCTGGCGGAGTTTGGGCTCAAGACATACGGGCAGACGGCCGCCACCGGCGGCGGAGGCTCCGCCGAATACGACTACGCAGCCGGGGCGACTTTCACACTGCCCGGCGTGGAGTTGCGCAACCAGCATGTCGCGGTGCTGGATCAAACCGGGCTGGAACACGCGCTAGGCATGCCCATGGGCGGCCTTCTGGGATATGACTTCATCAGCCGTTTCGTGGTCGAAATCGATTATCAGAAAAAGCTGCTCACGCTTCACGACCCGAAAACCTGGAGCTATTCCGGCAGCGGCTACGTGGTGCCCATAACCTTCGACGGTGGGATTCCATTTACCGACGGCGTGATTTCCGTGGCTACCAGGACGGATATTTCAGCGTATTTCGTACTCGACTTCGGCGCGCAGGAAACCATGACGCTGACCTCGCCATTTGTAAAAACGAACGACCTGCTGAATTTGGCGCAAACCAATGCCAGCGTAAACCGTCCCGCCGGCCTGGAGAACCAGTTCTTTTCGCAAAACAATGTTCGCGGCCATATCGACCGGCTGGCGCTGGGAAAGCTAACGGCTCAATCCGTACCTGTGAACCTGTCAGTCAACGTCAAGGGAGCTTACGCCAGCCCGAACTTCTCCGGGACGATCGGCGAGACCATTTTCCGCCGCTACCATGTATTTCTCGATTACGCGCGCAACCGCATTATTTTTGAGCCGACAGCCGAAACTCAATTGCCTTTCCCGGAGCGGAAGACGTACGGGCTGACCATCCTCGCTTCCGGATCTGATCTGCACACCTACACCGTGACCGCAGTTCGTCCGGGATCACAAGCAGAAAAAGACGGATTCCAGAAGGCAGACGTTATTTCAGCGCTGAACGGAAAGCCCGCTTCGCAGTTCACCCTGGGCGAGTTGCGCGAGCAACTCACGCACGAAGGCGAAAGCTATCAGGTGGAGATCAGCCGCGCCAATGACAGACGCACGATTCCGGTACAGGTAAGACTGGTTTCCATGGACAGCCGATCATGAGTCGATGGCCTGATTAGGACAGCCAAGCCGGTGCAAATCAAGACACAGAAGTTCCCGCCAGACTCGGTCAGAGTAGCCCGAACAAGTCGGCAAAGGCCTGGCTTTCTGTGGAAATCCTAATTTGGAACTATTGGCCTTTCAGACAATGGCCATGATGAACTGCTGGAATCTATGCTCCCGGCTTCCGCACCTACAAACTGGATGGCATGCGACTCCCCCAGTCCAGCCTCCGGTCTTTCTCCGTCCGCACCGTCCACTTTCTAACCATTGGGATTGCGATCGCTCTCCTCGGTATGTTTCCGGTGAGCGCCGCCGCCAGTCCCCAACTCGCGTGCACACCTTCAGGCCTTCATTTTGGCAACATCGTTGTGGGCCAGACCGAAAGCTTGCTGGTCACCGTGACGAATAGCGGACAGACGAGTGTGACGATCTCGGCGGTCACAGTGAGCAACTCCGAGTTCGCCGCCTCCAGCTTCAGCCTGCCGCTGGTCTTGCCTGCCGGGCAGAGTTTCGAGCTGAATGTAAGCTATACGCCCGCGGGGAAGGGGTGGGCGGGTGGGACGGTTAAGTTCTCCAGCAACGCATCGAACGCTACCCTTGTACTTGATGTTAGCGGAGATGGCGTGAGCAGCGAGTCCCTGACCGCTACTCCCTCGACGGTGTCGTTTGGACAAGTGCCGACAGGAACCAGTTCCACCATGTCGGTCGTGCTTACCAATGATCGAACCTGGAAGGTGACGCTTTCGACGGTCACGACAACGGGTAACGGATTCTCGATAAGCGGCGCCACGTTTCCCCTGACACTGAGCGGTGGTCAAAGTGTCACGTTGAAGGTAACGTTCGCTCCACAATATGCCGGATTAGAAGGCGGCAGCCTGTTTGTTTCAGGCTCAGCGCTGGCCATACCCCTAACGGGCACGGGAACGTCGCCGGGCCTGTTGAGCATCGCTCCGGCGCCGCTGAACTTCGGCAATGTGCCGGACGGAACAACTGAGACTATGCCGATCAACTTAAGCGCTTCAGGAGCGAGTGTGACCGTCTCCTCGGCCAGCAGCAGCAGTTCGCGTTTCGTGCTGGATGGAGCTTATTTCCCCCTGACGCTCGCTGCGGGCGAGAGCGTGTCGTTGAATGTAGCCTTCTCGCCAACTAGCGGCGGGACAGTCTCTGGCTCTCTCTCATTCGCCAGCAACGCTTCCGACTCGCAGGCGATTGAGTCGCTCAGCGGAACCGGTACAGTGACGCCCTACAGCGTCAACCTCTTCTGGAATTCCAGTTCGGACGCGGTGGGCTACAACGTTTATCGCAGCATGGCAGTGAGCGGTGCCTATTCCAAGATCAATTCCACATTGGAGGCGAACACCGCGTACACCGATAGCACGGTCTCCTCCGGTCAGACGTACTACTACGAGGCCACATCGGTGAATTCCAGCGGCCAGGAGAGCGCCCGCTCGACGCCCGCAGTGCAGGCCGTGGTTCCATAACCGGCCACTCATGAGAAAGAGAGTCTGAGGGTCAAGGGAACGGAACGACTGCCCGGATCTCGCTCGAAGAACCGCTCAGCGTTCCGCCTTCGGTGAGCGCCTTGACGACGTAAAAGTAGGTCTTTCGGGGCTCGACCGTGATATCGACGCAGCGGGTTCCGTGCACGGGTGATTCACTGATCCGATTACTCTCGGTGTAGGTTTTCGAGGTAAGGCTCCGATACACGTAGTATCCCTTGATTGCGTCTTTTGGAGAATTGGACGCGGGAGCCGTCGCATTCCACGAGAGGGTCACAGAGTGCGGATGCCGGCTGGCGTCTGACGGCGTTTGCAAGGCGGAAGGACGAGACGAAGCACCGCTACATGAGGGAGCGTCTCCCGTCGGCGGCGCAACGGTGGATGCTCCCGGATTCGAAGCGTGCTGTGCTTGGTCACCGAGCATGATGGCCATGCTTGGGAGCAAGCTCAACCCCAGAACTGCGACTGCGAATTTGATGGGAATCGTCACGCCGCTCATCTTAACTGCTTCTCCCCCTGCTTCTCCCCGCAGGCTCCTCCCGCGCACGTCTTATGATCCCTTCCCGGACTGGTCATCTTCCTAGAATGAGCATTCTACCGATGCTGGCACCGAAGGAAGCCTTTGTATGCAAGCACTTGCATACCGCCTGAACTTCGGTAACCTCTCACTCGCCACAAAGTAATCATTCTAAACCAGTTAGTGGCACATAGGGGCCATACTCCTTGGGCCCGGTATTTGCGATAGTACTAGTACGGGTGGCCAATGGTGGGCCCTCACTAACGATTATGCGGACAACCTGGTTTAGAGCCATTCTCAACCATAAGGCAGCAATTCTGCTGCTGGTCATGGGGCTGTGCCGCGTGGCGATGGGGCAAGAAGTCTCGATGGCGCTGCTTCGGCCGGACGCGATACAACCAGCCGCGACGTCACCGAATCCGCTGGTAACAGCGGTGCAGCCTGCAACCGCGCCGGACGCACCCAGCCACAGCCGGTTTTTGGACCGTGAGAATAGTTTCTTGTTTGCAACCAGCGCCGCCTTCAGCGCGGCCGATTTCGTCGTAACTCGCGATAACCTGCGCGGTGGCGGACAGGAACTGGACCCAGTCACACGCGTATTCGGCCGTAGCACCCCGGGACTTGCAGTGAACTTCGCCGCGGAGACCGCAGGCGTGGTGGGGATCAGCTACATGTTCCACAAGACCGGACATCACAAACTGGAGCGGTATGTCTCCATGCTGAACATCGGTTCCTCGGCGGCAGCCGTTTCGTTTGACCTAGCCCATCGATAAGGCGATACGCCCAAGCTCAATCAAGAACCCTTCTCTGCATGATTCCTGGCTTTTTTTCTTCGCCGCGGCGCAGGATCCAAAGCAGCTGAAATATCGCCGCCAGAGCGATGAGGAAGAAGATAATTCCCCCCTGGCGATGGAGTCTCCCGGTCAGAAAGCTGGGATCGACGCGCGTGGCCAGCATTGCGATGGCAAAGATACGAAGTCCATTCTTCGCAACGGAGAGCGGGATGGCCACGGCAATCACCAGCGCCTTTCGCCAGGGCGAGCGCAAAAGGAGCTGGGCCAGAACCATGGTTGTGACCACCAACATTGAACTCGAACGAATGCTGCTGCACTCCCGCGCAACCTCGACGGTCAATCCTGGAATATGTAGCAGCACTCCCCTTTGGGCCACTGGAACTCCCGCTGCCGCGAAAAGCAAATGAGCGGCAGCCGTCGAGCCGCGCTGCAACAGGCTTACCACCGGGTTCAGGACGAAGGCGGGAAGAGGACCATCCAGAACAAGAAACACAAAGGGAAAAGCGTCCGCCGAAAAGCGCGATCGCCGAAACAGAGCAGGAAGGCTAAGATCCACCACAGTACAGCTGCCAGCATGTTCAACGAAAGTTGAATATCGGAGGAGAGATCAAGCGCCCTCCACCTGACGATGCCAGCCGTCAGAATAGCGACGAGCAGCAAGATTGCGCCGACGCTCATGCTACGTCCGGTTGCGGGGGTGGGCGATTTCCAATTCAGAAAGATCAAGGCCGCGCTGATGGGGAGAATCAGCAGTATGTGCGTGTACTGGTCATCGTGCAGGGCCAGCGCGAACGTAGACGTAAGCGGACGCCACCAGACGGCGAGCGAAATAAGGCCGAGGATTACAGAAAACAAAACCGGCGACCACTCAGAAAACGATGCCCGGCTGGGTCCGCTCGGCGCGGTGTGGTTTCTAACCTGCCTGATGTCGGTGGTCATGGAGCTTCCCGTCTCACGTTAGCATCATCCGCTTCAGTCAAATCAAAACCTTAGTTCCTAGACCTTGGAAACCCCGCGTGCGGGGTCGCGGTAACATAAACGAGAAGGTGTTGCGCTCGCTCGGAATCGACTCTTGGAGGACACGCGTGAGGGACTGCCGGTAGTTCTACATTGAAGGCCAATGGGTCAATCCCGATCAGGCCCACGACCTCGAGGTCATCAACCCCGCTACCGAAGAACCTATCGCGGCGATCTCGCTCGGAGGTGCGTCTGACGTTGACAAAGCCGTGGCTGCGGCAAAACGGGCTTTCGGGCCGTTCTCGGAGACAACCGTTGAAGAACGCCTGACGCTACTGCGTCGCATTATCGAAGTCTACAAGACCCGGTCCGAAGAAATGGCCGCAACGATTTCGCAGGAAATGGGATGCCCAATCTCGTTGTCGCGAGCGGCACAAGCTCCGGCCGGGCTGGGACATTTGCTGGAGATGGTGAGGGTGCTGGAGAGTTTCGAATTCGAAACTCTCCAAGGCTCGACACTGATGCGAAAAGAGCCGATTGGAGTGTGCGGACTCATCACCCCCTGGAACTGGCCGATGAACCAGATCACCGCCAAAGTTGCCCCCGCTCTTGCGGCGGGATGCACCATGGTGCTCAAGCCAAGCGAGATTGCTCCCCTCTCCGCGTTTCTGTTTGCGGAGATTCTTCATGAAGCCGGGACCCCGCGCGGCGTTTTCAATCTGGTGAATGGCGACGGGCCAACCGTCGGCGGAGCGATTTCCTCGCATCCTGACGTGGCCATGGTTTCGTTCACCGGGTCCACGCGGGCCGGCGTGGCGGTGGCTTTGGCGGCCGCTCCCACAGTGAAGCGCGTCACGCAGGAACTCGGTGGAAAATCCGCCCACATTATTTTGGACGATGCCGATTTCGAGAGTGCGGTCAAGGATGGGGTGCGGGCGTGTTTTCGCAACACCGGCCAGTCCTGTAACGCGCCTACCCGCATGCTGGTTCTGCACTCCAGGATGGCGCAGGCGATTGCGGCAGCGAAGCAGGTGGCCGAGACCACTAAAGCCGGAGATCCATTTTCAGAAGACACCCACATCGGTCCTCTCGCTAGCAAAGCGCAGTTCGACAAAGTGCAGCGCCTGATCGACCAGGGAATCGAAGAAGGAGCGAGATTGATTGCGGGTGGTCCCGGTCGGCCCGAAGGTCTCACCAAAGGTTACTTCGCCAAACCGACCGTGTTTGCCGACGTTAGGAACGACATGACCATCGCGCGCGAGGAGATCTTCGGTCCTGTTCTTTGCATCATCCCCTACGCAGACGAAGACGACGCCGTCCGCATTGCGAATGACACGCCGTATGGGTTGTCAGGCTTTGTTAGTTCAGGGGAGACTGAACACGCCCGCCGGATTGCGAAACGAATTCGCTCGGGCAACGTGCACATCAACAATGCGAGGGTCGATTTCGGCGGGTGCTTTGGAGGTTACAAGCAATCGGGCAACGGCCGGGAGTGGGGCGAAGCGGGCTTGGAAGAGTTCCTTGAGCTGAAAGCCATCTTCGGTTACGCTGCTCGCACGAAATGAGCCGGACCGCCGGAGTTATTGACTCCAGAAATTCGGGTAGGGTAGCGTACGATCAACAGAGTGGGGGAGTAGCAGATGGAGATTGGAACTGGGTGGTCGAAGACCTGGACCTATTTCGAGGGAAAATGGCATGAAGGCAATGTGCCGATCATGGGTCCGCGCACCCATGCCGCATGGCTGTGCTCCCTTGTATTCGACGGCGCGCGGGCTTTTGAAGGAGTCACGCCGGATCTTGATCTCCATTGTGCGCGCGTCAATGATTCCGCCAAGAAGCTCTTCCTCAAACCGACCGTCACGACCGAAGAATGGGTAAAGCTGGCGCGGGAAGGTATTACGCGCTTCGATAAGGAGGCCGCGCTTTACATTCGGCCGATGTACTGGGCGGAAAAAGAGGGACCGTGGGTGCAGGCGCACGATCCTGAGTCAACCCGGTGGTGTCTCTCGATCTACGAAGCGCCGATGCGGCAGCCCAAAGGCTTCTCGATCACGCTGTCTCCTTACCGGCGGCCAACGATTGATACGATGCCTGTCGATGCCAAGGCCGGATGTCTTTATCCCAACAATTCTCGCGCGCTCTTCGAGGCGCACGCCCGGGGTTTCGACAATGCGATTGTCTGTGACATGCTGGGCAATGTCGCCGAACTTGCCACGTCGAACGTGTTCATGGTGAGGGATGGCGTGGTGTTTACGCCTATCCCGAATGGAACTTTTCTAGCGGGCATCACACGGCAGAGGGTAATCGGACTATTGCGCGGTGCTGGCGTAACGGTGATCGAAAGGAGTCTTACCTACGCGGACTTCGAAAAGGCGGATGAGATTTTCGCGACGGGAAACTACTCCAAGGTGGTGCCGGTGACTCGAATCGGTGAGCGAGCGCTGCCCTTCGGCCCAATCTACACCAAAGCCCGAGAGCTTTATTGGATATTTGCGCATTCATGATCGCCGGATTCTTGCGCAACGTGAAGTCCGGGTTGTTCTCAGCATTGCCGCCCAGCCACGCGCACTGCGCGGAGGCGGCGTGCGATTGTGCCGTAGCGGGTGCACTGTGAGCGATCAGCCCACCCTTTCGACCGTCGAGACACTCACTCAAGTTTGGGAGCGCGTGCTGCGCCGGTCCCCCATTGGCCCCGAGGACAATTTCTTCGATCTCGGCGGCACTGATCCGCAGGCAGACGCTCTATTCGCTGAGATCGCGCAGGCGTGTGGCCGAATGCTGCCGAGCGCCACCATCTACCACGCGCCAACGATTGCAGCGCTTGCCGCCTTGCTGGAGAAGCCCGCGCTTCCGCGCTTCTCGCCCTTTGTCCCTCTGAAGGCTGGCAAGAAGCCGCCGATTCTCATTGCTCATGGCGTGGGCGGCCGTGCGAGTTTCTCGGAACTCGCAAAACACATTCACGCCGGACATGCGATCTATGGCATTCAGGCCAGGGGTGTTGACGGAATGGAAGAACCGTTTGAGAGCATCGAGGATATGGCCAAGCTCTATCTTGATGGGCTCAACGAACTCCAACCCCAGGGCCCTTACATTCTGCTCGGCTACTCCTTCGGCGGTTTGGTGGCTCTGGAAATGGCCCAGCGATTGTCCAAGGACGGGAAGGAAATCGCCCTGCTGGTTCTGATGGATACCTACCCGCATCCCCGCTACTTCCCTGCAGGCCAGCGCTTATGGCTCGCGGCAAAGAAAGTAAACGGCCATCTTGCCAATATGAAGCGGATGCCCATCGGTAGCGCATTTTCCTATCTGGTTCGGGGGCTTAAACACCGCTCGGGCGGCGCCAAAGGGCACGACCACGGCGCGCCCGCTACGGAGCCCCATCGCCTGTCCTTCGCCCAGACTATTGCGCATGTGAAGGAAAGTGATTTCCGGGCGCTGGCGCGCTATCGACCGCAGTTCTATGAGGGCAAAATAAAATTCGTGAGACCGGAAACCAACTCATACCTTCCGAACAATCCCACGGCGCTGTGGAGATCATTGGCGGCCGAACTCGAGGTCGAGACCGTGCCTGGCGATCATCTTGGAATGGTGGGCAAGCACTTCGAAAAACTGGCCGCCGTGCTGACTCGTTATGTGGAAGAATCAGGCGTCGCTAATCTAAGACAGGAAATAAGCGAACGATGAACGGGGCGGAAAGTCTAGTTCGCACGCTGGTCGCCGGAGGGGTGGACACCTGCTTCACCAACCCCGGCACATCGGAAATCAACATCGTCGAGGCGCTGGATCGAGTCACGGAAATGCGTTGCGTGCTTGGCCTGTTTGAGGGCGTGGTCACGGGCGCTGCCGACGGTTATGCGCGCATGGCGGGGAAGCCCGCGTGCACGTTACTTCACCTTGGTCCGGGTCTCGCGAATGGCTTGGCGAATCTACACAACGCCAGCCGGGCACAGGTGCCTATCGTTAACCTGGTTGGCCAGCACGCGAGCGATCATCTGCGGCACAACACCCCGCTTACTTCCGATATCGAAACAATTGCGCGGCCTTCTTCCAAATGGTTGCGGACATCTCGGGCTGCCGCGGACGTCGGCCGCGATGTGGCCGAAGCGATCGCCGCGGCGCGCACTGCGCCGGGGCAGATTGCTACGCTGATCGTTCCCGCCGACGTTGCCTGGTCTGAAATTACTTCGAGTGCGAGTGCTGTCGCAGCGGTGCCCGCTCCACCGCGTCCGCCTCTGCCCGCCGCGAAAAACATCGAGCGCGCCGCGGCCATGCTCCAGTCGAAAGTGCGAACCGCGATCCTGCTTTCCGGGAACGCGCTCTATGGCGAGGGACTTGCATCCGCCGGCCGCATCGCCGCTGCAATTGGCGCTAAGCTGCTGGCTCCCTACCCCATCACGCGCCTGGAGCGAGGCGTTGGCATCGCCCCGGTCGAACGCGTTCAATACGTCCTCGAGATGGCAGTCGAACAGTTGAAGGAGTTTCGTCAGCTCATTCTGGTGGGCGCGCCAGCTCCGGTGGCGTATTTCGCCTCGCCCGGCAAGAGCGCGGTCTTCACTTCGCCGGGATGTGAGATCCACACGCTGGCAAATCCCGGGGAAGACTATGTTGGCGCGCTCGAGGCACTGGCTGCGGCGTTGTCTCTGCGCGAAACTCAGTTGCCGGCAGAAGCGACGGCGGAGCGGCCGACGGTGCCGAGCGGCGAAATCACACTGCGCGGGCTCGCCTTAGCAGTGGGCGCACTTCTCCCTGAGAATTGCATTGTGGTGGATGAATCCATGACCTCAGGACGAGGCCTGATGGTGGCCACGAGAAGCGCTCCGCTTCACGACTGGCTGGGGAACACGGGTGGCTCGATTGGAATTGCGTTGCCGCTGGCGGTTGGCGCCGCGGTGGCGTGCCCGGACCGCCGCGTGTTGTGCCTGACTGCCGATGGCAGCGGCATGTACACGCTGCAGGCGCTGTGGACCATGGCGCGCGAGGGTCTCAAAGTCACGACGGTGGTTTTTGCCAATCGCGACTATGCCGTCCTGAAGCGTGAGTTTTCTTACTTGGGTGTGGGCAATCCGGGACGGCGCGCCCTGGATATGTTCGAGATCGGCCGTCCCGATCTCGACTGGGTGCATCTGGCGAAAGGCATGGGTCTACCGGGGGCGCGCGTAACTTCGTTGGAAGGGTTTGCGAAGGCGTTGCAGGAAGGATTTGAGGGCGACGGGCCGAGCCTGATCGAAGTGCCGCTGTAGACTCGGCGGCTTTCGGTAATCTTCAGCGGGACTGGAGAGTGTATTCGGTGGACTTCGCGAGTTCTGCCTTGGCGATTTTTCCCGTCGGAGTGACCGGCATGGTGGGAACGATGACAATCTGCGAAGGCCGCTTGTAAGGCGCGAGATATTGCGCGGCATATTCCGCAAGATCCACTGCAGTCAGCGATGCGTCCGGCAAGGGCTGAACGAAAGCGACAACCTCTTCGTCTCCCTCCACCGGTCGGCCAATCACAGCGGACTGCACGACTGCGGGATGAGCATTCAGCACCGCCTCAACCTCGGCGGGGTACACATTGAAACCATGGTGGACGATCAAATCTCTCGTGCGTCCGACGATGAAAAGGTTTCCATCTTCCAGCCGGGCCAGGTCGCGCGTGTTGAACCATCCTTCAGCGTCGACGGCAGCGGCAGTTTCCTCGGGGGCGCGATAGTAACCCTTCATCACGTTGGGCCCACGCACCCATAGTTCGCCGGGTTCGCCTGCCGCCACCGGTTTGCGGTCCGGCCCAACCAGCTTGATTTCGACTCCAGGGAAGGGCGGCCCGATTGAAGTATCGCTCCTGGGGGACTCGACTCGGACTTGCGCGATGGTGGGCGAACATTCGGTTACGCCGTAGCCATTGTAGAGCGGCATGCCGAAGAGGCTCTCGACTGCTAACTTGATCGAGGAATGAAGCTGAGCGCCGGACGAAGAAATGATGCGCAGAGCGGGAAACTTGAGCGAGTCGATCTTGCGTATCTTCGCGTATTGGAGAAATTGGATGAAGGTGGCGGGTGCGCCGAGCATCACGGTAATGCGTTCTTTCTCCAGGGTCACGCGGCCGGTCATGGGATCGAAGCGCGACGACAAGTAAAGCGTTGCGCCGCTGAGCAACGAACCCAGCAGGACGACGGAGAGGCCGACGGCATGGGACATGGGCAGAATGCCGTAGAGGCGGTCGTCCGAGGTTAGAGAACGTATTTTCGCCGATCCGGCCGCGAGAAACAGCAGGTTCCGGTGGCTGAGCATGACGCCTTTGGGAAGGCCGGTGGTGCCGGAGGTGTAGATCAAGGCGGCGACGCGGTCGGCAACGTTCGCGCCTTCGCCTATGTCTATGGGTTCGGGTTCGACGCTGAGGTTGAGAGCGCCGACGCCGATCGATCCTAAAGCGTTCACTTCTTCGACGGGCGCGCCGTGCCGTTTCGCGTGTTCGGCGGCGTGCGGCGAAGCTTTTGTGGTATATAGCACACGGCGCGCGCCGCAGTGATCGCGAATTTCATCCACTTCGCGCGGCGAGAGCCGTGCATTCACCAGCACCGGCCATGCGTCGAGCCCAGCCGATGCCAGCAGGAGCGCTACGAACTCACGGCAGTTTTCGCCGACGATCATGATGCGATCGCCCGGACGCACGCCACCGTTGCAAAGCCACGTTTGGGTGGCGGAAATTGCGGAGGTGAGTTGGCCGTAGGTCCAGGTCCCGGAAGTCTCTACAAGGGCGGGATGATCGGGCAAAAGTTCCGCCCAAGGCTTGGCCACATCGCTGATGCGGGCGGGAAGCCTTGCAGTTTTAGACGTCTGTTTTTCGATGGTGGGCGGGGATGCGATCATCTTGTGGTGAGGAATTTGAATCGTGCCTAGGCTAAGATACGGCGGAGCGCTTTCGGAGGATCTGCTCATAGGAAGCGGTCATCGCGACGAATACCGATGCCTCAGCCTTTTTCGCCAGCACACACTGGAGCCAGTTGCGATACACGCACGAGGCTGAGGATTGCCAGGTGTTCTGCAAAGCCTCGACCACAATTGACTCGGGGAAGAACACCATCTGCCCCTCCTGCGGATGGGCGAGAGCAGTCTGCTGAAACTCTGTAAGAAGTTTGGTGGCCGCTGCATCGAAGTATCCGTGAGGCATGGTGGGATATGTTTCTCTTTCCTGCCGGAGGAATCGCTTGATGTCTCTGCGGTATTCCTTCAGCAGGGTTCGCGATCCATATTCCGGATGCCCCTGGAAGTGCACGAACAGACTCTTCTTCTTCTGCTTCGCGAACAAGTCGACGCCAGCCTGGGCTGACTTGGTCAGCACCGTATAACCAGAAGCGGCCAGCGCGTCTTCGCGCACTTCATTCCATCGGGAATGCGGAAACCGCATCGATCGCGGGGCATGCTTGACGAGGTCGTGGTCACAGACTTTCGCCGAATCGAATACGCCGAACTGTTTATCACTGAGCGGGTGGCGGCGAATGCCGTCACTGTGGAGAACGCCGGCGTGCGCCGCCAGACAGGACAGGATGGTCGAGGCCGTGTTGCGCTCGGCCCAGTCGAGAACATCGGCCAGGACGGACCAGTATGGTTCCTGCCGCAGATCGGGCTGGCGGGGTTCGGTGCCCGTCATAATGACGGCGTCGAAGCGGCTGTTCCAAAGGTCGTTGATGCCGAAGTAAAAGTTGCTCAAATGCTGCTGGCCGCGCTCGCCGCGCGGGATACGGGGCAGAGAATACAGCCCGAGCCGCACCGGAACGTCGCCAGATGCGGCCTCAAGCAGTTCCATGAACTGCATCTCGGTGTCTTCGAGCGCAGCATCCGGCATGTTGTTGATGAGGGCGATCCGGACGCACCCCGCCCCGGAGTCGTGACGGCCGTTCGACTTCATGGGGAGCAGACTCTTCTTCTCCAGCCAGCGGGGGGGGATGCGGCCTCCGTCAATTAATAGCGACATGACGTACCTCCAAATTGATGATCGCCAAATTGATGAGCACGATCATTTTCGCGAATCTCATGCAGTTGTTTTGTCGAGTGCCTGGGAGAGGTCGGCAAGAACGTCGTCGATGTGTTCAATCCCCACGCTCAGCCGGATCATTTCTGGAGTCACGCCCACTTTTGCCTGTTCTTCGGGAGTGAGTTGCCGGTGCGTGGTGGATGCGGGATGACAGGAGAGCGACTTGGCGTCGCCCATGTTCACCATTCGCTTGAACAGCTTGAAGGCGTTGAAACACTTCGTTCCGGCTTCGAAGCCGCCTTTCACCCCGAAGGTCAGCAGCGAGCAGCGTTGCGATCCCAAATAGCGTTGCGCCATGGGATAGAGCGGGCTGTCGGGGAATCCAGCGTAGTTGACCCAGTCGACCCTGGGATGCGCGCGCAGGAACTCCGCCACTTTGCGGGCGTTCTCAACGTGGCGTTCGACGCGGAGCGCGAGGGTCTCGATTCCCTGCAGGAAAAGAAAACCGTTGAAGGGAGATAAAGTTGCGCCCGTGTTGCGCT
Organism: uncultured Acidobacteriaceae bacterium; assembly: GCA_963842095.1. Classification (GTDB taxonomy): domain Bacteria; phylum Acidobacteriota; class Terriglobia; order Terriglobales; family Acidobacteriaceae; genus Sulfotelmatobacter. The sequence goes on along the minus strand of CAWJEY010000012.1, from coordinate 153,395 downwards.
GGCACACGGTGCGGCAGCGGGCCACGTAGGCGGCATCGCCATAGTGATCGACGTAAACCACGCCGTGGTAGGCGATTTCCGGGACGTTCAGCATGTAAAACTTCTTGGCATGCTGCCGCCAGGGAAACTTCCCGCTGTCGACGATCATGCCGCCGAGCGATGTGCCGTGTCCGCCCATGAATTTCGTCATGGAATGGACGACCACGTCGGCGCCGTACTCGATTGGCCTTAACAGAATTGGAGTTGCGACCGTGTTGTCTACGACCAGGGGCACGCCATGCTTATGCGCGACCCGCGCCAGACCTTCGATATCGGCAACATTTCCGGCGGGATTGCCCACGCTTTCGCAATAGACTGCGCGCGTGTTCTCGTCGATCATCGTTTCGATGTCGTCGGGGTGGTCGGTCTTGGCAAACCTTCCCTCGATGCCGCGCTTCGGAAAGATGTGCGCCAGCAAGGTGTAGGTCGCACCATAAAGCTGCGGAGTGGATACGATGTTGTTGCCCAACTCGGCAATGTTGATGAGCGAATATTCGATGGCGGCCATTCCGGAACTGACGCTCAGCGCGTCGACTCCGCCCTCGAGCGCGGCCACCCGTTTTTCCAGAACCGTGTTGGTCGGATTCCCGATCCGCGTGTAGATGTTGCCCTTGACGTCGAGATTGAACAGGGCGGCACCGTGTTCAGCGCTTTCGAACTCAAACGCCACCGTCTGATAGATGGGGACCGCCACGGCCTGGGTCGTGGGGTCGCCGTCGTAGCCGGCGTGAATGGCAATCGTTTCTCTCTTCATGCGTTTGTTGAGTGCGCAAAAGGGCCGAGCTTAAGATCCCGAAGCGGCGCCAGCTTTCTCGCGCTTTTCGGCAATTTTCATTTGGCGAAGTTCATGCCGCTCAAGAACCGCAATTGGCGCGGATTGCCGCGCCAAAGACTTCCTCACCGCGCGCGTGATGGTGCGCGCTGCGAAGCCGGCCCCAAAGGCGAACCGCATGACTGGTCCAAAACTGTTGGCGGCGGTAATCCCGGCAAAATAAAGCCCGGGCATGGACGATTCGAACCTGGAGGAGAGCACGGGCGAACCGCTAACGAGTTTGAGTTGCGAGCGAATCTCCGGACTAAGGAACTTCAATCGATCGATAGCTACTTTGTAGCCGGTTGCCGCGATCACGTGCTCGGTTGTGACTTCACTCTTGATGCCGTCCACGGCGCGGAGATGAAGGCGCACGCGGCCCTCCTGGATTTCGGCGCGCTCCGGCGTCTGCCCCAGCAGCAGCGGAACTTTTCCTATCACCTTATCTTTCGCAAACCATCCTCCCGAGGGGCCCAATATTCTTCGGACCGCTTCCAGACGCAGGCTTTCGGGAAGATGATGGAACACCATGGGCGCGTCGGCACAGAAGCGCAACCGCCAGCCGGGGCCAACCCCTGACCGGGGACGCTGGACACTCTGCCACCAAGTAGGAGTCTTGCCCACTTCCGGCCGGCCGTGAAACTTCAACGCCGTCCGGCGGGAAACCAGCGTTATATCTGCGCCAACCTCATGCAGCAACCCAGCCAGGTCGGTTGCCGAAGAACCGCCACCAATGACCACGACGTTGCGTCCACGGAAGGTTTCCAGATCGTGATGGCGGAAGCTGTGCGAGAGAAATTCTGGCGGAAGGTTCGCCAATTCAGCCGGAAGATATTCGAAGTGGGTGATGCCAACCGCGAGAATAACTCGACGTGCGGTGAAGCTTTCGCCGTCGTCGAGACTCAGACGAAATCCTTCGGCCACAGGCTCGACGCTGGTAACCAGTTTATCTTCCAGTTCCGGCACCTTGCGTTCCTTGAAGGCCTGGCCGTAGGCGCTGAATGTGTCGAGGCGGACCGGAATGCCAGCATCGGAGTATTCGATTCCGCGCTCTGCACAAAATTTCTGAAGGGTAAAGTCGCCATCGGGATCGTAGATATTGGAAGCGAATCCGTCGGACTTGAGATGCATGCCTTTGGGCATGTGCGACCGCCAGCTATCCATGAGGCGGCCGAAGATGCGGAAGGGTATGCCGAGATTGCGGAAGTGTGCAGCGATTGAGAGTCCGTAGGGACCCGCGCCAACGATTGCAGTTTCAAGCATAGGTTTATGAACAACCGATCTGAATGTTTCGTTCTGTGGCGGCCGCCAAAGCGGACCTGAATTAGTTGTTTCGGGGGACCAGAATGGGGAAGGAATGTAGAGAAATCATATCACGCCTGTCGCTTTAAAGCATCGAAAATACAGCGTTCCGCAGCTACGAGACTTCCCATTTAACTGCTTTGTTATGAATAACATGCGTGCTCTTAAACCGCACCAGAGACTAAGCCTTACCGGAGAGCTTTCTGTTGACGTAGGCAACGGCTTTGTTCACCGAGTCGAGGTTCGCTGTAGTTACTTCTTCATCGGGCACGGTGATGGCGAAACGCTCCTGAAGAAACACAACCAGTTCGACCACGCCATGGGAATCAATCACTTTGTCCATGAGCGGGTCGTCGTCGCCAAGCTGCTCGTTGCGTCCAAAAAGGAAAGTGTCGACGAGAAAACTGCGGATCTCGCGCTCAATGTCGGTTGTCTGCATGGTTAAAATGGCCATGGATAAGATAGCAGAGGTTTAGACCGCTTTCGCGGCCGCCTTCCTGAAATGATGGTTGCAGTAGGGGATGAATTGCGTATCGCATAAGGTTATACGATGCGGAAGTATGGTGAGATCGACATCCCACCACGAATTGCCTTCGAGCACAACCGGGCCGTCTGGCAAGATTGCGATATCCCAACCCACGAAAGGCATGCTGGGAAACGCCGCGTGGGACTGCCGGGCAAGATCAAGAACTTCTCGCCAGCACGGCAGCTGCGCTCCGATAAGATCGGCGCCGGTGTCGGGATGCTTCTCGAATCTGGAGATTCCGATTGCTTTGTCTTTCTGAATCGCCGGGCCACAGATTTCGCCGGTGGCAAGATTGATGGGGGCGGCCAATCCGCCTTGCGCAATGTTATCGACAATCGCCTGGCCGATCGGCATACGAATCGCGGGCGGCAGGAAGTCGATCGCGCCAGATGGAGTGCGGCAGGTTACGAGACGGATGGTAGCCAATCCTCCGCTGGTGAGCGAGCCCGTCATGGACGGATGATTGGAAACTTTCTCCTGCAACACGATTCGGCCTGAGCTTGACTCGGCACAAAGCTTTTTGGTGAGCGAGTCCTGATCATGGGCTTCGCCGGAGAGCGCATTGACATACTTACCCGGAGCTTTGTAGCGCCAGAGGTTCGCGCCGATTCCGCACCAGTACTCGGAGGGCTTTGAAAACAGATCCGCTGTGGGAAATGCCGCCCCGGGCTCGCCGTTCGTGGGCTTGCATGCAATCATTTTCCCGTCGGCAAATTCGGCCAGCACGGGAACTGTCGGCAGTCCCATCTCTGAGCACCGCTGGGCAAAACGATGTTTGCTGCGGAGCCAGGGAAAATCGGCGCAGGCCATGGCGTCGATCAGGTATTGCTGCATCGACAAAAGCTCCGAGAATGCGAAGTGCCGGGATCTCTGGCTGCGATTCTCAGCCAGGTACAACTGATACATGTAAAAGTCTTGTGGCAGAATGCGATAGGAAAGGTTGTCCGAACTGAGATGACGAAATTGCTGGAAGAGACCGACGTTGTATTGTCTCTTGACGCCTGCGCCATAGTGGCTGATGCCACGCAGGCCGTGCGAGATGGCGCGAGGCAACGACAGTTTGTCTCCGGCCATGTGCCGCAATCGCGTCAGGAGGCTCCGGCGATAGCTTCTGACGACCGCGAGATTCTCCCGGAACTCTCTTATGTCCGCTTCCGAGGCAGTCACCGGGGGCACAACATCCCCGGACTGAGGCCGTTCCGGCAACTGTGAATTCATGGGCCCTGCGATTGCCGGCTGCATGAGTAAGGTCTGTTCTGTCATGGGAGAGATCATGCGTGCACCGATTCTTGCAGCACAGGCTCGGCTTTGGCCCTGAACCCCTGCTGCAGCACCCAGCCATTGATGACCGGCCAAACCGCATCGATGCTGGCGTTGCCTGCCACAGCTTGTTCGACCGCAAGACCCGCGGCCCTGCCATTCCACGCGGATGCTTCGCGGAAACTTTGGCTCCCTGCTATGTCGAGCAGCCAGGGCCCCAGGCCCTGCCGCGCCCAGTCATTGATGGGGGAGGAAAAGTGAATTTTTTTCGTTCGCAAGCGCACGGGATCGGGCATGAGATCCTGCATCGCCAGGCGGAGAACACGCTTGGTATAGCCTCCGCCGATTTTGCTTTCATCGGGCAGGGAAAAGCCAAACGTTACCAGGCGCCAATCCATGAACGGCATGCGCACCTCGATGCCGTGCGCCATGGAAGCGCGGTCGATGCAGCGCAAGAACGTTGGCAGAACGTTGACATGGAAATATTCGAACAACATCTTCTGCAGCGCCGATGCGCCTTTCGGGCCGCGCTGGAAGGCATCGCCGTCAAGAATCCTGGGGCCAGTCAAAGAAGTCAGAATTGGATCAGCGGGCGAACTGCCGGAAAGCCAGGATTGGCCCCGGGTACGAATTGAGCGCATGGGTTCCAGGATGCCGAGTTGTTGCAAACTGTGCGAAACGCCGCGACGGGCAAGGCTGCGGAGATCGGACGCAATGCCACCGTGAGTCAGCAGATCCCCGCTGCCGCCGACTTTGGTTCCTCCCGCCAGACCTGCACGAACCCGGTTCAGGTCCTGATAGCGGCTGAGACGGAAGGCAGGCCCAAACTGCTCTTCGATGGCCGCTTGCACGAAGAAATGGTAGCCCCCGAGAAACTCATCGGCGCCGTGACCGTCCAGGCTGACCCGCATGCCCGAGCGCCGCATTTCCCGGTAGATGGACCAGGCTCCCACCATCGGCACGTACCACACGTCCTCGAGATCCAGAATTACTTTCTCGATTTCCTGCAGCGCCACATTGACGTCGACCGTCGAGTAGTGGGGACGCATGCCCGTGTGGGCTACGATCTGCTCGGCATAGCTGCGCTCGTCAAGGCCCGTTCCGGGGAAACAGGCGACAAACGCGCGTTGCCAGTCTTGCGGCACGTGATCGACCGCGCCGCGACGGCCGAGTTCGGACACGGCGCAGGCGACTGCGCTCGAATCGAGCCCACCACTCAGAGATGTGGCGACCGGCACATCGCTGCGCAGCCGCAGCCGGCAGGCGTCTAAAAAGATTTCCCGGAATTGCTCGGACTGAGCGGCCAAGTCAGCCGGCGGCTGGGGCAGATGTTCGAGCGTACTCCACCAGCGGACGATGCGGATTCCCTCTGGCCTGACGGTCATGCAATGCCCGCCCGGCAGCCGCTTAACGCCGGGCAGCAGGGTGTGCGGTGTGCATTCCTGGCCCACGACGTTGCGCAGCGTTTCAGCTAGCACCTGCTCGTCGATTCCGCCCTGACACCACGAGAGTTCGCGGAAGGATTTCAACTCGGATGCAAACGAAAAGCAGCCATCGACATCGGCATAGTGCAGCGGCTTGACGCCGAAACGGTCGCGGGAAAGGAAGAGATGTTTGTCGCGCGCATCCCAAATGGCGAAGGCCCACATGCCGTTGAAGCGCAACTGACAATCCGCACCCCATTCGGCATACGCGGCGAGAACGACTTCGCTGTCCGACTCGGAATCGAAATGGTGCCCAAGCTGCCGCAGAGTTTCGCGGAGCTCGATGAAGTTGTAGATCTCTCCGTTAAAGGTGAGCCAATAGCGCCCACCCGCGTAGGACATGGGCTGTCGGCCGCGGTCCGACACATCGAGGACCGCCAGCCGCCGGTGGCCGAGCCACAGCCGATCCGACGCGAAGTGTTCGACGCCGCGACCATCGGGCCCGCGGTGCGCGAGACTATCCGTAAATGCTCGGAACTCGGCGGCGCCGAGGTCCCGGCCTGCGTATCCCCAATGTCCTGTAATTCCACACATAGGGTTTTATGCTTTCCGGGTGCGGAACGAAGCCAACGATACGGCCGCCGACCTTGCCGCCGGCGATTCGAACCTGCCCAGCGAGATTGCGGGGTCAAGCTCGGAGAGATCGTTATCGAGGAAGGCCCGAATGGTGGCAATCAGGCGCGGCGACGCCTCGAGATCGATGCGCTCGGTCTCGGGCAGAGTGAGGGCATAGTCGAGCTTGCCGAGAAAATCCCTCTCGTCCTGCGCCACGACCACCCGGCCCTGCGCGCCAAAGCGCTTCGCGGTGGCAACCTGATGGTCGTTGCGGGTTTCGCGCAAAGCTCCCTTGCGGGGCATGACCACGATGGGCTTGCCCAGTTCCAGGGCCGAGATGATCGACCCCATTCCCGCGTGGGCCACAATCACCTTGGCCGCCCGCATGACGCGGTTGAACTCGGTGGGATTCAGGAACTTGGTGAAGTCGACATACTTGGGACGGAAATCTGAACTCCCGATCTGCGCAAAGATATCGGATCGGGGGTGCAATCTCCCCCATTCGTCAACAGCCCGAATTAAACGGTCGAATGGTTCTTGCGAACCGACGGTGGCGAATATCACAAAACACCTCCTGCATAATGAGCGACCTTCACTTCTGGCCAGGTGCGGCCATTGCGTGAGCCAGAGGTCCGCGTAACGGCCGACGCGCGAGCCCGACATCGAAAGCTCCTCGATGTTGGCCATGCTGTCGATCCAGATGGTTTTTGCCCGGAACAGACGGCCGAGCAATATGGCGAAGTATCCTGGCGCCGCGCCGGTGGAGATCACCACGTCCGGGCTTTCCTTAACGATGATCCAGGCCAGTTGCAGCGCCAGTACGATCAATCCCACCTTGTTCCAGCGGGTGGCATCGTTGACGGTATAGAACTTGTTCTCGGGCACCTGCGAGCGATAGGAATCGAGCACAGTGACGTAGACGACTTCGGATTCGGCAAATGCCGGCGTGACCCGCCGCAATTGCACCCAATGGCCGCCGCTGGAAGCGACCGCCAACACTTTCTCGCGATTTCGAACTTCCTTTACAGACATAATTCTCCCAGTCGCGTGACCTTGAACGATTCCTGCCGGGCAACGTCGAGCAGTGCCGCAGTCAGTTCGAGCACAAAATCATTTCGGTTTTGCGTCCGGTTCAGGTCGTGCATCAGGACGATGCCGCCGCCTTCTCTCCGCACCTGGTCGGCAACTTGCCCTGGGTCGGGAAGGACGTCTCGGGTGTCGCCCGAATCGACGGTCCACCACCACACAGGGGCGCCCCTGCGGCGGATCGGACCAATAGGTTGGGAGAGTCATTTTGCCGTGAGGAGGACGGAACATCCCGTCCGGCAGAATCCAGGGGGAAAGCCGTTTATAGCCAGCATCGATGTCGGCGATGGACTGCCAGGGCAGCGACTCCCAGGCGTTAAGGTGCTGATCGGAATGGCAGCCGACATCATGGCCTTCCCGCATGACGCGCTCGGCCATGTCGGGGTGCAACTGCGCGCTCCGGCCCAGCATGAAGAACGTGGCGCGGGCGCTGCGCTTGTGCAGCAGATCGAGCAGTTGCGGAGTCAGCGCACCGCTTGGGCCATCGTCATAGGTCAGGGCAAGAATTCGGTTCTTGACCACTTCCCGCCGGATCCGGTTCATGCGGTAATGCCGCCAGAGCAAGGGCGAGAAGTAAACCGCGGAACCGGCCAGTCCAATGGTGGCCGCCAGTGCTGTTGTCATACTTTTGCGCATTCTTGGGTGAAGCTTGATGTGTGCGATTCAGTCGAGGGAGGAGGTGTAAAGAAATCTGTCTGATGAAACCAGAGACTATGCTGTAGCGCGGGAGGTCTTATCCCGCTCCCACCCAGCCGCTGCACCGTGAAGACGCTTCTTGGCCCGATACTTCGCGATGGCCGTCACCGAACAATAGACTGCCAGCTTCGGCCACAGCAGCGGATTCCGGAACAGGCGCAGGAGCGACTTGTGGTTGCTCTCGCCCCGCCGGCTCTGCCAGACTCCGGGAAACCGGCGATCCAATTCGAAGGAACCGAAGTGGGCGCGGGTTTTGGTGGCAATCAAGTGCTTGATGGTTCGCGGCGGAAACACCATTGAATTAGCGGAACCCAGGGTCTCGCGTTCCTCGGGTAGAAACTGGATGCGGATATAACCATCGTCCGCCGTCACCTTGGGAAACTCCTGAAACCGGGCACGCCCGGCGGCGGACAAGGCGTACACGCCGGAGCCGCCAATGCCTTCCCGCGCTGAGGGCAGCAGAGCGCGGATGTCATAGCAAGCGCGCACCGGCCACGAGCAACCCTCGAGATCGAAAATCGGCGTGGGAGCAACTGCCAGCACGCCTCCCTGCTCCAGGCGGCGCGCCAGGGTCCGAATCGTTTCCAGAGTGATGACCACATCCGCATCCGCGTAGATGCGGGGAAAGCCGTAGGCCGCTCTGTCTCCCAGATTAAGAGCGTGCGCCTTGCCTGCAATCTCAGTCTCCAGGACCCGCACCGGAGGCCCAAAACGCCGGGCCGCGCGGGCCGTATCGTCGGTGCATCCGTTACAGACTACGATCAAGTCGAGTTCGCCGGGCGCAGCGCCGTCCAACATCGCTTTCAAGGTTCGAGCAATTACCGAACCCTCATCGTGCGCGGGAATGATTACAGAAATCATAGACATCAGCGGCTCGACACGGCCGTGAGCGCGCTTGACCCCAGCACCCACTCCCCTTTGGCGGGATCGAACTGTTTGACCACCCGCGCCGGGTTGCCGGTCACCACAGAATTCGGCGGCACGCTTCGGCTCACCACGGCATTCGCTCCGATCACGGAGTTTCTCCCAATCACCAGTTCGCCCTTGCCGCAAACAATGGCTGCTCCAAATCCAATCCAGCAGCCTTCTTCGATTCGGATCGTCCCTCCCGGCGTAATGCCCTGACGCTTGATGGGAACATTCACGTCTTCAAAGGCATGGTTGTGATCCATGACCAGCACGGACGGGGCAAAGACTACGTTGCGCTCGAAATGAATCCGGTTCTTCGCCGAGATCATGCAGCGTCTCCCGACCTTGCAGCCATCGTCGAACTGAATGACTGGCTCCGTGGTGTCGGGGACAATGGGAATGTTGACCCACACGTCACGGTCCAGCAAAACCCCATCGCCAATCTTGACGTAGGGAGCAATCGACCGTCTCAGATCAAGAGTGTAGTGCGGGTAGAACCTGGGCCCGACCGCTGCGAACGGATAGGTCCAAAGCATCCACAGGCTGCGAACCTTATTTGCAATCCGGACAATCAGCGCGAATGGATCTTCCCAGGCCTTGCGATCCGGTTTGCTCATCGCGCGGCTCATGGTTTCAGGCATGCTGCTCATTCGGCTTCACCCATTTCCCGGCCTGCGGATCATACGTCTTTACCAGCTTTGCCGGGTTACCGGCAATTACGCTGAACGGCGGAAAGCTTTGGGTCACGACCGCATTCGCGCCAACAACGCTGTTGTGACCGATGTTCAGATCTCCGGCTCCTCCCGCGATCACGGCGCCAATGCCGAGCCAGCAGTTCCGCCCGATAAAGACCCGCCCGCCGCTGGTGGTGCCCGGCGCATGCACTGGCATTTCGATGTTGGGAAACCCGATGTTGGGAAACTCCGAGTTGGAGAACTCGTGGTTGTGGTCCATGATCAAGACTGAAGGACCGAGAAGCACGTCCGCTTCGAGAACGACCTGGTTCCGGGCGGATATCGTGCACCGCCTTCCAATCGCGCATCCACTTCCAATCACGACCTTCGGCTCGGGGCCGGGCGAACCGGCGGGAACGTCGATCCACACCCCCGGAGCCAGATAAATGTCATTGCCCAACCGAATCTCCGGCGACATGGATCGTCGTATCTCGCATGAGTAATGCACGTGCACATCATGGCCGAATTCCGCAAACGGATAGGTATGCCGCAGCCAGATGCTGTGGAGTTTCGCGCCGATCCGCGAAGCCAACACCAACGGACCCTCGGCTACCTCGCCAATGTACTGCGCTGTACTCATGGCGCTAGGTCACACTCTCGGCGCAAGGCTGCTCGGCGCGCATCCGTCGCGGTACCAGAATGCTGACCAGGGCCTTCCCTTCAGCCCCGGTTACAGATTTGGTCAACACCAGGGCTGGCCACGTCGCCAGGCAACATGCGAGGGATATTTTCCCCAACTCAAGAATCGCCAGCCAGCGGGTATTCGCAATGGCCGGAAGCGGAATGCGCATCGCCATCGCACCCACCAACAGAACGCCCGCGCTCGCTCCGGTTAGTTTGAGCGCATCGGGCAGCAGAGCTTTCAGTTCAAATGCATGAAAGGTTCTGGTGACCGCATAAGTCATGAAGACCATCCCGACGAATTCCGTCAAGGCCAATCCTGCCAGCACGCCGTAGAAACCCCAATGCCGGGCGAACACTGCAATGGAAAGCAGACATACAATGCGCAAAACCTGGCGAATGTTGTCGAGAAGCGCGTTCCCTGAAACCCGGTACAGCACCAACCCCAGAATGGAGAACGCCTGAAAGAAGCCGGCGGCGCATACCAGCCAAAGCGCGGTTCGCAACGACGAATCCGCCTGGCCAGTCCAGGCAAACACCATGGTCGGTCCGAAAATGGCAATGAAGGAGAGCGGAAACAGGCACAGACCCAGGGTGATCTTGAATGACTTGGTAATCAGCCGCCGCATTTCATCCTGGGAGCCGGACGCATACACCATCGCCCCTCCTGAGAGGATGGGAACCAGGAAGGAATCCGACAGCAGGACGGCCGACCCCACCAGACGGACGGCGATGGCATAGATGCCTGCCGAATCCGCGCCAAATACCCGCAGTATCGCCACCGGGAGAATGGAGGCATAAAGCACTTCGAGGACATTCACCAACTGATAACTGCCGGCGAACCGAACCAGTTCACTGATTGCACTCTTTGTGACAAAAGCCCGGGCAACGCTGATCTGAGGCAAAATCTTCTTCGAGCTCACATAACAGCAGACTACAAAGCCGACTTCGGAAGCCGCCATCACCGAAGCCATGGCAAACAGGCCATACCCAAAATGCAGAAGAATCACAATCGCCACTGCCTCCGCTACCGCGAAGAAGGTGGTGTAGTTCCTAGCCAGGTCAATCCGGTGCCCGCCCATCACGATCGCCTCGTACACGGCGCCCACGTTGGACATCACCATGATCAAGGCCAGCACGGTAATGGACTGGGCCGCAGCGTGCAGAAACTCGGGCGGCACTCCGGCGGCCCGCGCCAGCGCGGTCGAGAACCAGGCCACGGGAATCAACACCGCGATTGACAATCCCAGCATCGCGGCGCAGCCCGTGCTCAGAAGCTTGTTTGCCGTTTCGTAATCGCCGTTGCCCGTCGCTTCCGCTACGTACTTCTGGAATGCTGACTTGATGCCCACGCTTCCGAAGCGCATGTAGGCGGAGGTGGTCATGATGATTGCCCAAATCCCATAGCCACCCAGACCGATATGGGCAATCACAATCGGAATGGTCACCAGCCGCGTGGCCACCTGGGTAAGCCGCGAAATCACTCCGAAGACGGTATTCCGCCCGATGGTATGGGCGAGATTGCGCGCCGTGGCCGGATTGGAAGAGGTTGATTTCATCGTCATTCCCACATCCCCAAACCAGCTGTTTCTTCCGCAAGTTGCGGGACCAACTCTGCCTCCTCGGAAGGCGCGACGGCTTCCACGCGCTCAAACTCCCTCTTCGGGCGAACCGCGATCGCCGCGGGGATCATGGCCAGTAGTGCGTACCAGGCCACCATGTTTTGATCCCAATAAGAAATGCCCCCAAAGGAAATAGCATTCGCAAACAACGCCGACCCCAAGGCCCAAATAAAAAGTGCGCTTTTCTTGTCCGTTCCCGCAGCGCGTCGGGCCCGTCCCAAATATTTAAACCCGTAAACCAGGACCGCCAGAAACAGAATGAAGGGCAGAAGGCCCGAATTTTCACACACGCTGACGTATTGATTGGCGGTGTCCCACATGTCCCAGCCCCAAACGCTGGTGTCCTTCACCCCGACCAGCCACCAGTCTCCAAAGTGTCGAATGCATTGGTCGATCAGCATGAATCGGTGCCAGGAGGACGAACCACCCGTGATGTCGATCCTGGTGATCAAATGCCACACTGGATTCTTCAGCACCAACTGCAGGAAAATCAGAGTAAGGATCGTCCCCCATCGGACGGCGCGCATCCATCGGCGCAGCGGCCACACGCACAGAGCCAGCACGCCCGCCGCATAGCCCAGCACTGGAGTGCTGGAGTTGCAAGCCAAGGTAATCACGGTAGCCGAAACCACTCCCAGCCCTGCCAGCCTGCGATACTTTCTGCCCTTCCACCACAAGGCGACGAACACTGGCACCAGGACCGCTCCAAAGGTTCCGGCAAGGATGGAATGCCCAAAAGGCCCCTGGGCACGAAAACGATCCTCCCGGGCCGCGAGAGTTGCGTACTTGGAAGCTTGCGCTCCTCCCAACAAAGCGTAGGGGTTGTGCCCGGTCGTAACTTCGTAGGTCATGACGATGGCCACCACGGCCGCAATGCAGGCCAGCGTCTGCATTGTGCGTATCACGTCTTGTTCGTCGCGAATGAAGAAACGAAAAAGAAAGTACACGCCAAAAACGGTGTAGAGGTTGCCCACTTGATTGATCAGTGCTCCGGTTTCCTGGAACAGCAGGATTGCGTTGACCGCGGTGAGGACTGTCAATAAGATGACCGCCCAATCGATCTTGTTGACTCCACCGCTGAACAGGGGTGCTTTCGAAGAAGTCTTCTCCTTCAACATCCGAATGATCCCGAACAGGACCAAAACTCGCAACATGGGGAAATGTGCGGGGCCGATCAGCAGTACCTGGTCCTCGGGTATGAGCAGAGCAGCTACCAGAAACGCCATCGCAGCTTTCTGGCGGGGCCAGACGCAGATCAAGACACCCGCAATAAGAACTACCGCGAAGACCACAGGATTCAGGACGGTCTCTGACACGCCCCCGCCGAAATGTAAGTGCTGCAGGCCCTGTACAGGTCTCATTTACAAGCGCTCAATGGATTAGTCTGGCCAAGTTCTGGGAATTACGGTTTGGCCGGAGTGAATCGCCGGATTGAATCTAGTTAGGTTCGAGTTTCTAGAGGAGCATTCCAGAGATCAGCCGGAAAGATGGAGGTTCCTGGCCCCAGACCACACAAATGATCCGGGACCAACTTTCTCAAAAAGCCGTCCTACTGAACAACCGCCGACAGGCCTGTCGGAGGAGTAGGCGGGGTTCCTCCCGCGCTGAACTGGTAAGCTCCGGCGTCCCACGCCCCAGTTGGCTGGCGCGAATTAGTTGGACGCCCGGCAACCGCCTGCACCACTCCGCCGACAGTCTGCTGAGTTACTCCGTAAGGTGTGTCGCTGGTCACGCCGAGCGAGGTCTGGTTCGCTCCAATCCCCACTGTAGGACAGCCGGCATTCCCGCAGGTTGCATTGTATTGGAACACGAACGCTTCGGAATCGCTGTAACCGTCCGCCGCCAAATTACTCTCGGTCTGAAACAGATTATTCCCGGCGCTATAGGTTAGCGTTCCAGCCCCGCCACATCCAGATTGACTGAATGGCGCGTTGCTTACGCATATTCCTGACAGCTCCGCGTAGCCATTCGTGACCGCATGATGCTCATTGGCGATCAGCAACGCGCTGAGGGTGTTCCCGTTTTCTACTTGAAGGCAGTTTTGATAATTGCCGGGATACGAGTCGCAATCGATGGAGTTGTTGAAGATGTTCAGGCTGCCAGTATCCGGCCCGTTGTCTCCCGCACGGATCGCCGTGCCCGAATTGTGATAAAGCACATTGTTATAGACGTTTGACCCGCCGCCCCCAGACTTCGGATTGACCATGATCGCTTCCGAAGAAACGTCGTGGATCACATTGTTATAGATATTGGCATCGCCATTCGTTCTAGCGGCTTGAACGTGCGGGCCTCGCGCCCCGCCAGCAGTGCAGTCGTAGGCTCCCGTGGTCCCGGCGATCGCCTGCCCGAAATTAGCGATGTAGTTGTCGTGAATCGAGGTAAAATTCCCGCCGAAACCCGAGCAGATGTCGTGCACCACGTTGTAGGCGACGGTGTGACAGGCATTGGGCGCGCCTGATATTGTCATGTACCCCTTGGCCCCGGAGCCATCGGTTCCGTCCACGACGTTGTACTCAAAGAATCCCCCGCAGGTGTTGGCAAAGTTGTTGACTTCCTCCAGCACCCAGACCGCCATTGCGTTCCCATCGCCCGTGGTGCCATAGCCGCATCCCCCTGCCGGCGGCTGCATGGCGTGGATGTAGTTATTGGTCAGGTTGATGGCCGCTTGCCCGTTGATCTCGAACAGGTATTGAGCTGTCTCGGTGGAGCAGGTGGCTCCGGTAATCTCAAAGTTGTCGATGGTCACGTAGGACGAACTAAAAAGAAAGATTTGCGAGGCTTGGTTCCCGTTCACGTTTGGCAGCGCGCCGTTGATCGCGAGCAGAGGCCGGTTCCATGAACTGCCGGAATACCAGGTCTTATCGATCCCGTAGTAGACCGGCGAGCCGTTGGACCCTCCGCTGGTGATGTTCAGATAAGTAGCGGCCAACGTGTCGCCCCCACGAAAGATGAATCCGGTGCCCGCCGAGGGCGTCACAGCGGCGCAAGCGTTCGCGCAGTTCGGCATTCCTGGTGCGTGCGCCCAGGGTGAAGCTTCGCTGGTTCCGTTGTTAGTGTCCGTTCCATTGGCGGCGATGAAATAGCAACTCGTCACACCCAGGTTAGCCAGTGTAGTAAGGGTATTCGTCGCCGGATTCAGATAATCGGAACCCACTGGACAGTTGCCAGCGGCCGCAGGCATCGCTGCGCCGCTACTATACGAACCGGAAGCGCTCGCTGCCCCGTGAGGAGTGCTCGCAGAAGTTGTGGCCAGCACCCACAACATGGTTAACCCTAAAACAGTGCACCGAGGCAGCCAACCCATAATACGAACCTCTTTCGGATTTGTACTCTCGATTTTCAGGGTACAAAACCCTCCCAAGGCATGCTAGGGGCCAAAAGGGCAGGTTGGCGTCTGAGCGAGCAGACATTGTCCCGACGGCCCGAATTGGGATGTACTACCGTTTTCCGCTCGAACCGCTTGGCCTCTTCAAATTGGGCTTTCAGACTAATTCCGGAATCCGAGTCTCGGACTTGGCCAACACGCTATCGTAGATTTCCTCCAACCGGTCGATCTTGGCGTCCCATAGGTACTCCCGCCTGATCTTTTCTCTGGCAGCGGCGCCCATTGCGTCGATCAACCTGGGTTCCTGCGCAAGCTTACGGATGCAGGCTGCGATTCCAGAAGCGAATTGATCCGGGTCAAGCACGGGTACACGGAGTCCGCAACTCTCATCGACCACGAATCCGGGGCCGCCCCGGTCCGCCACAATCATGGCCAGCCCGTGGCTCATGGCCTCCACCACCACGGTTCCGCTCGGCTCGCGAAAGCTGGGGAACACGAACACATCCGCCTTGGCATAGAACGCATCCACTTCGCTTCTGGGAATCATCCCATAAAATGTGACTCGGCCGGTCAAGCCCAGCTTCCGCGTCTCCTCCCGGCAGGCTCCCATATCGTCTCCGTCGCCGACAACATCCAACCGCAGGCCGTCGAGGTCGGAGAGTTGAGCCATGGCGCGAATCGCGTCTCTCACACCCTTGGAACGAATGACGCGGCCGACAAAAAGCAATTGCCTCCGCCCCGGATTTCTCTTTTCTGAGCTGCGCGCTTGCGGAAGCGACACCACTCCCGTCTCGGTCATCAATTCCACTTCGTGAGCAGTCAAATCTCCCAATAAACTCCGGACGTAGGGTGCGACCGCAATAATGCGGTCCGCCGAACCGTACGTACGACGCAACAGAGGGTCGTGCCGCAGCCGCCAATCGTCCATTTTCCTGAGCTGCGTGTACCAAGGAACCTTTCCGAAATCGGCGCTGAATTCTGTGGGATTGTCGATGCTTCCACCGCGCGGTCCAATGACCAGCGGCACGCCCAGCCCGGCTGCCGGACTCGGGTACCGCAGGGCCAGCGGCATTATCTGATGGATGAGATCGAAGCTCTCGCCAGACTCCAGTCGATTCCTAAGCCACCGGCGGGCATGGATATAGAAACTCACATACCCCGGCTTCAGCATGGCGTTGAACCGCTCCCACTTCTCGAACAGCGGCGGATCCGGCCACTCGATCACTCGCACCCCGGGCAACTGCAGAGCCGTCGGCGGCCTCCGGCTATTCCGGGAAGTCAGCAGGGTGACGTCATGGCGGAGCCCGATCCGGCTGACCCAGTCAAATGCAATCCTGCCCTCTCCGACCGCCGCACTGTCGCAGCCGGCAGCGATCAGAAGAAGCTTGAGCCGCCTCGCGCCCGTTCCAGACACGCGTTCCTCCACCTCGACTGCGCTCATTACCGCGGAATTCACAGACTCCACCCTTCCCAGAAATTTCCCGCCGAAGCCGGCTGCGCGGCAAATGGCATCGACTCAATCATGCGGACACGCTTTCCCGAACCTGGCCTTTCGGATTCCCATTTTGAACTCCAACTTCCGCCAGCGCTTCCCCCACGGTCAGAATCCGGCAACCGGCCAGAACGGCGCAGGATACGGCCGCTTCCAGCAACGCCGGAGTGCAGCCATACGGCGAAGGCTGGGGTCGCACGTCGTGAGTGTAGAAAATCAACCAGCCCTTCCGCTTTTTGTTTTCCAGAATCAATTCCTCCGCCAGCCCGGCCCCCTCGAGACCGCCATAGAGATTGTTCGCCCGCAGCAGGTTCAAATCGATTTCCGGCCCGTTGAAACCCGGAACGATGCTCCTTGCGCTGGTGAGAACTGCTCCCAGGGTCGCTTTGGCCTGAAGTGTGACATGGCCAAATGGGTAGGCAAAGTTCGCTGGATTCCGGCCGGTCACGTCCTCGATCGCTCTCTTTCCCTTCTCCACGTCTTTGCGAAATGTTGCGACGGAAACGGAGCGGCAGGAAATATGACCGAAGGTGTGGCTGGCCACTTCATGACCTTTCTCCAGCAACGAATCAAGATCACGGGAACGGAACTGCTCGCCGAGTTCGTTTGAGGTATTCATCAGGCCCATGGCCGCGTAGTAAGTGCCGCGTGCGCCGAACTGTTCGAGAATCGCTCCCCCGGCGGAATAAGCCGTGCGGGGAAAATCGTCGAAACTGAACGACACAATGGGCCCGTGATTGCCCAGGGACACATTTCGCCGGAACACGGAACACAGCACGCGGCGCCGCGCCGCACCCAGTCCGGATCGGATACTCACGATTGCCCCACCAGCATTGCCTCTTGCAGAACGACGTCAATCACGCCATCGTCCGGAACCTCCCGCTCCTTGCGGAATCTCAAGGACAGAACTCCGTCCCGGGTTTCTGTTTCTTCCATATCGAGATCGTCAAACACCTGTCCGGATGGAGCGTTGCGTGGAGTCTTCCGGTAATTGGCATAAAAATCACTGCCGGTTTCGGCGATGTACTTGCGGATCACGCTGGCCAGGAACGCATGTTCCACACGCTTCGATTGAATGCGGCAACTGAACATCAGATCGGTCATTCGCGGTTCCCGGCGGTTCACAATGGAGAAACCGATCACTCCGTAGCTGCCAAACCGGTCCTCGCAACTGAGTACGTAGGTGTCGTGGTGAGAGCTGGAGAGCAACTTGCGCAGCACTTCGCGGTCGTAGCGGTTCCCGGAAAAGTTCATCTGGTTGGTGCGCTGGGTCAGTTCGTGGACGCGCTCCAGATTCTCCCCGGTCATGGGGCGAACCGTCAGCCGAATCTGGCAGTGCTGCAGGAATGCCATGTAATCGTGGCTGAAATTCTGTGCTTCCTCCTGCCGGTTCGCTTCTACCTGATAGAGCTTGCGCCGTTCCCGGCTCTCGGCCGTAACCGGAACCATGCATTGGTTCATTTCCGGCAGACCAAGCGAGTGCCCGGCGTTCAGAACCTGCACTTCCGGGCAGGCTGCCCTCACTTCCTGCAATTCGAACTCGGAATCATCTACGAAAAGAATGCTGTCGAGGCCAATGTTCAGCTGTTGGGCGATGGCGTGGATTGCCTGGCTTTTTGGCTTCCAGGAAATCTGCGGACACAGGAAGTATCGATCCAGTTGGAACTTCTTGACCATCTGCAACGCGTTTTCCGGATTATTCTTGCTGGCGATGGAGTGCAGGATGCCACGCCGATCCAGTTCTTGAATAACCTCAGCCACACCCGGCTTCAGCCGCAGCCGCTCCGCACCGTCCTCGACCAGTACGCCATCCCACAGGGTGTTGTCGAGGTCCCACACCACGCATTTGATTTTCTTGCCAGTCTTATCGGACGTATCAGTCTTATCGGTCTTCTTGCTTTCCGCCACCTCGGTCACAAATTCCATCAGGCCAAAATAGAGCGTCGTCTCATTGGCCTCGTCGTTGGGGATAAGATCGATCCCAAACGGTTGCTGCAGGTCGATGAACGCTGCGATTTCCTCCCGCGGAACCCGGATGCGGTGAAACCCCGGCGTCAGATGGATCAGTTTCTGGAACGGCGTCCGGGAGTGCTCATCGGTCGCCCGCATCGTCAGCGACATCTGAACCTCATGCGCTTCGGGGTTGTAGCACTCCAGCAGAAAGCAGGTTGGAAGTTCCGGCCCGCCCGATGACGCATTCGCCATTCTCTTCTTGAACCCGTAGCGCTTGGCCGTGACCGTGATCTTTACCAGCGAGGGCAGCGGGACGCGTTGCAGCGCGCTCCCAATCCGGTAGTCTCGTTTTTCGAGCCGCTCGGACTTGTCCGCGGAATGCAAACGAATATTGCCGGGGTGCAGAGTTTTCCCCACCGCTTAAAGCGAATCTTCAAAAGGTAGGAGTTCACAGCCGCCGGGAACTCGATTCTCACCATGCCCTCGGCGAATCTGCGGCACCTGCCATCCTGCCGCGGACTGTAAAGATCGCAGGTCGTATAACACGTAGGCCACACACACTCGGTGCAGTGCTCGCTCCAGGGCAGCACGGTTCGAGACTGGATCCCTCCCCGGAGGTGTTCGAACGAACGCATCACCTCGCCGGGAATTTGAGCCGGACTCTCCACCGCGTAATTGGCTTCTGTCTCGTACATGTCTGGATTAGTGGCTGCTCAGCAGATGGGATAGCGATTGCTCAATCACGATCAGGCGCTCTGTACTTGTGCGGTTTTCTTGCTGGTCTCGAATTGCCGGAACTTGGCCGCACCCACCCACTGCAGGCAGGCAAGACTTCTCTTGAAGCGGGCAGTGGCGTGGGCCCTCCGCGACGGCGAAAATAGATAAATGAAGGCGCAGGCCAGCAGCCGGATCGAATGATGAATGGCAAACGCGGCCAGAAAACCGAGCTGCGCCGGTTCGCCCCGATGCTTTTTCCAATATTGCCAGGTGGCGCGGTACAGCTCCAGATAGAAACGGACCGGCGCATTCGCGGAACTGGCGCCGCCATAGTGAATCGCCCCGGCTTCGGCGAAAAACACCACCGACTCTCCGGCCTGGTGGAAGCGGTAGCACCAGTCGACATCTTCACCGTACATGAAGAATTGCGGATCCAGCAGGCCGACCCGTTCCACCGCACTGCGTCGAGCCAGCAGAAACCATCCGTTCAGCACCTCCACCGGCTCCGTCGTCTGATGGTCGAAATCGGACATCAGCATACCTCCGAAGAAACGTGATCCCTTGAACAGGGAATCGAGTCCGACGGTCCGGCACAGGTTGTTCCAGACGGTCGGGAACCGCATGGTCGAGCGCCGGACTCTGCCATCAGCTGCCAGCATCTTCGGCCCCAGCATGCCCACATCAGCGTGCTCCGACAGGTACCGCACCATCGGCGAAATGCAGTCATCCAAAAACTTTACGTCCGAATTCACCAGGCAAATGTAATCCCCTGAACTCTGGCCGATTCCAATGTTGTTGGCCTTGGCGAATCCAAAATTCTCCGGATTGCGAATCAACCTGAATTCCGGAAACATCTCCGCCACCAGTTCCGGAGTCCCGTCGGTGGAAGCGTTATCGACGACGATCACTTCCGAGCACACGCTCTGACAATGCTCCCGCAGCGACTCCAGACACTCCAGCACATACTTCTGCGCATTCCACACCACAATGACAACGGACACCCGCGCTGCTCCAACCTGGAGCTGGGGTGAGAGAAGCGGTAGCGTGCTGGATCCGGCGATCATCATTAACTTCGACTTCGACTTCGACTTCGACTTCCGGAATTCGGACATCTGAAACTCGCTGGGCGCAATCGGTAAGTGTTTCCTTATCCAACGTGCCGGTATAGAGCCCGGCCGGCCAGTGAAAGAATGCTGGGCTGCATGTGGGCAAGCAGGTGGCGTGCCATCTTCGATTTCCAGCTCGCAGTCGACTGTTCAAACATGTGGCCGACATCGTCTGAAAGGCCATACCTCGAATAGATCACACTGGACTGCTTCGCCCCCCATCTCGTCTTGAACGTGATGAGTCCTTGCTGGCCGGCCTCGGACCGCCCGAAGTCGAAAAAGCGCAGCCCCAGAGACTTGGCCTCTTGGATCGCCCTCCACAGCAGCAGGTGCATGCCGCCAAGATTGTTGTAGCGGGCGTCGCTGCCTCCGTATTTGTAGATCAGGGTGTCCTTGTGGCGAATCGTAAGCACCGCCGCCACCGCCCGGTCATCCTTAAACGCCATTCGAATCTTGAGTGCGTCCCCGAAACAATCGATCAAATCCACAAACCATTTCCGGGGCTGTGGCGGCCGGTGATGGCGTTTCCGGGTCTCGGTAAGCAGCGTGTAGAAATCGTGCAGCAGTTCTTCCCCACCTTCGCGATAGCGCAAGTGTTCCCGTTCTGCCCGGACAATTTTCCTCTGAGTGGAATTCTTGTGACAGTTCCGGAACAGCGTGTCGAGGTCGGGCTGAAGATCCAGCAGATGGAAGGTGTAGGGTATGGTCGCCTGCGGGAGCGAAGTAGTCAGCTCAAATCGCCGCAGAGGACGCATTTCTATGTAACGCCATTGCTCGCGGTAGAATTCCCGTTCCAACGCTGCGGCGATGAATTCCGTGTCCTCGGGAGCATCCACCAGCGGTTCGCAATGATCCGAAAACGGCAGTGAAACCAGCCGCCGCCCGGTCAGCCAGCTCTCCACCCGGCAAAAAACCATGCCGTTCTCCAGTTCCTGGCCGGCGGGAGACGTGGTATAGGCAACGGGCGTGTATCGGTAGGTGCGGGAAAGGGCCTCCAGCCACGCCGCCGAGTGAAAAACGGAAGCGCGCGGATGCTTCCACACGAATTCATCCCAGCGACGGTCCTTCAGTGGGTCGATGCAGTGAGCCACCGTGGGCGCAGCTGTCAATACTCTCGATTCGGTCTCATTCAGGCAATCAATGAATGGGGTAACTGCCAAGGGAGTCTCCTACCATCTGTTCGTAAACTGCTATCCGGTTAGGTGTAATCATGGGCTCGACGGAGTCAGTAAGTGCTTACTTCTGCAACTGTGTCTAATCTCCCTGATCGGGAAGTTGGCTGGCCGGAACCGGCTCGCAGTGCTGATAGCAGGTCTCATCCTCAGCCGCACTGCCGGCAACGATCTGGCTCAAAGGGGCGCCCAGCCGGAATTCTTGATGGATTCCTGCCAGCGCCGTTTTCATGTCCTGTTTCGCGACCACGAAAGAAATGGTGCACTCCGATGCGCTCTGCGCGATCGCGAGGATGTTAACATTCTCCCGGCCCAGCGCCCCAAACGTTCGGCCGATTATGCCGGGGACTGAACTCATGTTCTGGCCGACCACCGTAACCATCGCTACCGCCGCATCGAGGGTAATGGGTTCCGTGGATTCATGCGCCAACTCATGTGCAAACTCATGACGCAACGCCTCCAGCGTCGATTTGGCAAGCGCTGAGGAAATGACCAGGCACAGGTCGTTTTGCGAAGACGCCTGCGAAATCAGCAGCACATCGGAGCGGACCGCCGCGGTTGTCCGGAAAGTGCGGCCTAGAACGTCCGGTATGCCCGCCCATCCCGGTCCGCCGACCGCGATCATCACGACATCGCCAAGCGCGGTGAGCGCCTTCACGCCTGCCACGCTCGCCGGCCCCGCCGGCGTGATCTTCGTTCCCGGCTGTTCCGGCGCAAATGTGTTGCGGATCCACAGCGGAATGCCGCACTGCATGACCGCGCGCAGAGTCTTCGGATGCAGCACCTTGGCGCCGAAATATGCCAGTTCCGCCGCTTCGCGATACGAAATGTGCGGGATGGTGCACGCCTCCGGCACCTGCCGCGGATCGGCCGTCTGCAGGCCGTCCACATCCGTCCAGATGATCACTTCATCGGCATCGAGCACCGCACCCAGAATCGTCGCGGAATAGTCCGACCCGCCGCGCCCCAGCGTGGTAAGGACACCATCGGCTGTGGCGCCGATGAAACCGGTCACTACCGGAACCACACCTTGTTGCAACAGAGGACGCAAGCGTGCTTCGCAACGTTCGCGCGTGAAATCCATGCACGGGTCGGCGGATCCGTGGCATGCGTCCGTGACCACCAGTTCTGTGGCCTCGATGGCCGCACTGGCCAGGCCACGCTCGGCAAGAGCACCCGCGACCAGAAGAACGGAAAGGCGTTCCCCCAGGCTCGAGATCGCATCCCGCGTCCGCGGCGTCAACTCGCGCAGCAGGATCGTGCCTTCGCATAGCCGCTGCCCAGCTTGCAACAATTCTTCCATCTTGCGGCCGATGCGGCTCCGCTCGTCCGCGGAGTGGATTAAAGTGCTCACTGCCGCCTCGTGCTGCCGGCGCAGTTCCATAAGAATCGCCGCCACCGATTTGTAGTCTCCCGCTTCCGCCTGGCTGGCGGCCGCGACCAGTTTGTTGGTGACGCCGCTCATGGCGGAGACCACCACCAGCACATCGCTTTCCCGTGCGGCGCTGCGGATAATCTCGATGACCCGCTCAATCGACGGCGCATCGCCCACGCTAGTCCCGCCAAACTTCATGACGCGAAGCGGCTTCTTCTCCGTCCCGCGCAAACGGCTCGGGACGGGGCGGCGCTGCACCGAATGCTCGGAGAAAAACTCCGACGCCCGGCTGTGCAATCCAGTATGCAAGGTGTGGCCTTTTAGTGGAATTGTCATTAGCGTGGAAAGCGAACTGCCGAAAGAGTCTGAACCAGTTCTTGTTCGAAACCGCCGGCACTCTTCTTCTGCCGGAGGCGGACGCAGGCCCTCAGCAACTCGCGTTCCTCCCAGGGAACATCGTGGTAGGCCGTGCGCAGAAATGCGCTCTCCGGGTCCCTCAACCACTCTTGTGGGAAGAGCGCAATCACGTCGTTCTCGGTGACTTTCGGAGCGGCGTGGACAGGCTCTCCACACAAGGCCGCGTACAACGCTGCCGGAAGATCGCGCCCCGGCCCTAGAGCCAGGTGTCCCACTTGCGTGGCCCGAGGATTGATTTCGATCAAGTGGGCGTTTCCCGTATGCGCCTCCAGCATGAAATCGAACCCGTGCAGGCCTGACAGATTCAGCCGGCGGACCATTTTTTCGGCGGCAGATGACATTTCCGCGTTCTCAATTAATCGCACCACGCTGGAGGGTCCGGCGGAATCCCGCTTGTTGATCACTTCGAAATGCAGGCTGGCCAGGACCGCGCCCTTCCAGCACGCCACCGCGCTGGTGGCTTCGCGGCCGGCCACAAATTCCTGCGCATTCACCACGAACCGCTGGCGCAGCAGCGCAGGCCACAGCAACGTCTTGTCGTGGTTGACCAGGGCCCGCTTCGCCGTACGCGCCAAGCTTGGCGGAGCTTGCAATCCCCGAAAAGCGCGGTTGGCCTGTTCAATCGTGTGGACGACTCTCACACCATCTCCGCCGGATGTGCCGTTTGCCTTCAGCACTGCCGGAAAACCCAGCCTGCCTACCCATCGCTTCAGCGTGTCTGTGTCAGCGATCACCTCGGTCTTCGGGGCGCGGATTCCCTCTTCCAGCGCCAGCTCCATGAATCGAGTTCTCGCATAGACGACCGGGAAGCTTTCCGGCGCGCCCAGCGATCGCTCGATCAGCTTCGCCACTTCCCCATGGCCGCCGTCGCGCTCATGCAGGCGGTGCAGGTGGAGCGCCGCAAGGTCGTCCCCGGGGACGATCAAATCCGGTTTCGTTTCGGCGATGGCGTGCGCGAGACAGGTTAGCGGCGCGAGCCCACGGTAGGCATAGATTTTGCCCAGCTTGCCAACCTGGCGCACCGGATGCCCCGCGGGGCACACAGCATCCACCGTGCATCCGGCATCGGCCAGCGCCATCGCCAGCCGCGCTGTCGGAAACCAGTTGGACGTCGTTACGATGAGGACCGTTGGCTTCATCTTCATCTTCGTAGAAACTTCCCCGGCTCGTTGCGTTCTTCGCCAAAAATGTGGAAGGAAATGTTCACAGCACGCTCAATGGATTGAATGTCGCGAACTCCCGGGGATGGAGACCGCGGCAGGCGTCCGCCGCCTGCTTAGGATCGCTTGCTCTTCGACTGGTCAGAGTCGGGGGACGACGCTGCCGGACCGTATCGCTGATAGTAGTCGCTGTGGGCCGCGTCGGTGGAACCGTTGAGCAGCGCGCCCAAAAGTTTCGAACGCTCCAACACTTCCAGCCCACGCTGCAGTTGCTGTTTCTCTGTGACGCTTTTTCGCGTCACCAATAAAATCCCGTCCGCCATCCGGGCCCAGATGCTGGTGTCGGCCAGCGGCAGCACCGGCGGAGAGTCGATGATGATCCAGTCAAACCACGCGGTCAACTGCTCCATCAGCGGCGAAAGCTTTCCCGATTGCATCAGTTCCAACGGATTTTCCGGCGCACTTCCCGCTGGCAACACCCAAAGCCCAAGAGCTTCCAGCCGGTAGATGTTCATCGACTCGGTTTCGCCGCGCAACCATTCGCTCAAGCCCGGAACCCTGCCCAATCCGAACTTTGCCGCCACCGTCGGCCTGCGCAGATCGCCCTCCAGCAACAACGTCTTATGCTGTTTCCTTCTGGCCAGCGTGCAGGCCAGGTTGGCGGCGACTGTGCTCTTGCCTTCCTGTGGAATCGTGCTCGTAATCAAGACTTTCTTCAGCGGCCGGTTTTGCCGGAGTTGCCGCAGACGGACCGCCAGGAAACGGAATTTCTCCGCCCCCAAGCTCTCCTCTTCTCCCACCGAAACTAACCGGCTGTCCGCCGGAATCAACACCGGCAAAGACGGAAACTGCTCCAGCACACCGGCCGCAGTCCTCGGTTCCGGGTGCGCCACACTCGGCACACTCGCCCCGCGCCGCTTGCGCTCCGCCACCTCCAGCAGTTCAGTCGCTACCGAGAACGTGGAAGGTTCCGCCAGGCTCGATTCCGTCCCGGCGCGTTCCGTTTCCGATCTTTGTAAAGCGTCAAATATTTGGCTCATGATTTATATGGCTCACATTCAGTCGGTCGAACCGCCGTGCACACGGGCCGCCAGTTCCTCTTCCCGCGCTTGCTCACCCCGCAGGTGGGCGTAGAGTTCCAGCAAGGTCCGGGCCGCGGTCTTCATATCGAGTTCCTTGCCGTTCTTTCGTTCCACCGGAGTCGTTTGCACGCCCAGGCGGAAGTCGCTTGCGATGCCGTCGATGATGTCTGGAGTCACGCTGGCCACCTGCCGCGCATACGCCGCGATCAGCGCGTTCTCGCAGATAGTGTTGATCAGCCGCGGCGTTCCCCGGGAGTGCCGGTGTACCGCCGCCGTGGTCTCCTCCGGAAACAGTGTGGCAGGATCAGGACTCCCCGCCAGATGCAACCGCCGTTCGATGTAGCCCCGGGTTTCGTTCAGATCGAGCGACGCCAGGTGCGAGCGCAGCGCAATTCTCTGCTTGAGCTGCCGCAAGTCGACGGAGTCCAATTTTTCATCCAGTTCCGGCTGCCCCACCAGAAGAATCTGCAACAACTTCTCGTCGGCGGTTTCCAAATTCGTCAGCAGGCGGATCTCTTCCAGAATGTCAGGCGACAAATGATGCGCCTCGTCCACCACCAGCACCGTCGTCAGTTTTTTCTCGCCCCGCGCCACCACGTAATGCGCCAGTTGCAGCAGCAGTTCGCTCTTGTTCTTACCTGTGGCCGGCAATCCGAGATCTCCCGCTACATATTGCAGGAACTCCAGCGGCGACAAGCGTCCGTTAAACACGTATGCGTACTTGACGTCATCGTTCTGCTTCAACGATTGCAACAGGCAGCGCAGCAGCAGAGTCTTGCCCGTTCCCACCTCTCCCGTCAAAACCACGAAACCCTTGTGCCGCCGCACGCCGTAATAAAGAGCGGCCAGGGCCTCGTTGTGCCTGCGGGTCGGAAACAGGAACGAAGGGTCGGGAGTAATCTCAAACGGATTGCGCTTTAAGTTGAAGAAGGCTTTATACATGATGAATGATGAATGATGAATATCGTTAGCCGCGCAAATAACTGAGGGCCGATCCCAGCAGGATCGCAACCGAGACCAATGCCGCCGTCGCCCAACCCAGCCACAATCGCCGGCGCTCCTTGTGCTCGTCGGCCACGGCCGTCAGCGCGGGAATTTCCGAGATCACCGGCACCGGCAACAGCTTCTGCAATTCCTTCTCGTCGTAAATCCGGCCATCCGTCATTTCAAAAGCTCCCGCCACCACCGTCCCCAGCATCAATCCAATCGCCAACCCAATCCCGCAGAACTTCAAACGGTTGGGGAAGTCGGGCTTCAGGGGCAGGCTGGGCGGATCGATAATGCGAAAGCGCTCGCCCTGCTGCAACAGTTCCATGCTGGTGGCCATGGCCGACGAATTCTTTTTCTTCAACAGCTCGTCGTAATTCGCCTTCGACTGCTCATAGCCGCGGGTCAGGTCAGAAAGCTGCTGCTCCCGCACCGGTTCCTGATTCAGCCGCGCCTGGTAGTCCGCGACTTTGGTTTTCAGCTCGACAATGCTGCGCTCGCGATTCGCAATCTCCACTTTGTTAGCCTGCAGTTGTCCCTGCAACTGCGCCATGGGTGACGACGGATCCTTCACTTCACCCGTATCCCCGGATGCGGCCGCATTGGGGTCGCTGGCTTTGGCGTTCATGCTGGCGATGACCTGCTCCCTCATCTTTTCCGTCTTCGCGATCTGCTCCTTGAGCTTGCGAACGTCAGGATGCCGGTCCGTGTAGTGCGAGCTTAGGTCGGCAAGTTGCGCCCTCAGCTTCTCCAACTCTTCATCGAGCGCCGGTAATCCCGCGGTCGTTCCGCCTGCCGTCTTCGCCGAACCTTGCCCTGAGCCCTGCAGACTGCGGTACTGATTCACCAGCGTTTCCAGGTAGACGCGCTGCTGCTTGGCCGTATTCAGCGCATCTTCTTCGGCCTGCAACTGCGACTGCATGCCCGCCAGAATCTGCAGGTTGCTGCTCACCTGCGCCGGCAGCTCGCCTACGTGTTGCCCCTTGAACTCGCGAATCTTCTCTTCCTGGTCCGACAGGGTTTGCCGCGCGGTCTCCAGTTGGCCTTCGAGAAACTTGGTGGTGTCTTCCGACTGCTGCTGGCGCACTTCCAGGTTCTCACTGATAAACAGATTGGTAAGTTCGCTGGTTACCTTCTGCGCCAGGTGAGCGTCGTGCGAGGAGTAGGAAACGTTAAACGAACTGACCCGGCCCTCCGCGTCGCGCACCAGTTCGATCTCGCCGATGTCTTTCCGCATGCGCTCGACTTTGTCGTCGGCCGTAAGGCGGCCATGCTCGTCCGCGTACAGATTGAGCTGGTCGATGATGTGCAACAAACGGGTGCGGCTGAGAATCTGCTGCGTGATGCTCCGCAGCCGGTCCTGCACATCGTCGTTCACGTTGGGCGTCACATAGTCCTTCGGCATGGTGGGCTGCTCCACCAGAATCAGCGTGCTCGAGCGATAGCGCGAGGGCAGGACCCAACTCGCGCCCCATACCATGATCCACCCCAGAAGCAGCGGGACCAGAAACTGCATGTGACGGCGGCGAACCATCCCCAGGTAGTGCGGGAGATCGAATCCGCCCGGATTTTTCTCTTCCAGATCTTCAGCCATGATTTATCTTCCCAACCCTATCTTCCCAACGGTCTGGCAAACTCATACGAGATCGAGATCCACTCCCGATTCGTGTCCGGGTTTGCCGAGAGGAAACTATACGTCTGGTGCAGCCGCGTATACCCTGCCTGGAAATTCAGATGCTGCCCCACCTGCCGCTGCAGCGCAGCGCTCCCTGACAGCGAATGCCCGCCCAATGCGGACACCGCCAGCTCGCCATTGTTCGCGTAGGAACCAGCCAGCGAGGCGCTGAACTTGCGTGTAATTTGTTGCCGCACCGAGGCGTTCGCGCTGTCGAGTTCGACTGCGCCAATCAATCCTCCTCCACTGCTGACGCTGTGCAGAAAGCTGACGGCCGCGCTGCTATGCTGCGCCTGCCAGTTCAAGCTGGCGCCGCCTGCCGGAGACCACGATTGCATGGCCGCGACTGCCGGCAGGGTGGGGATCTCCTGCGGACCTGCGCTGTAATATTGCGGGCCGCCAAACAACGAAAACGAAAATGTGGGCGATGGATAGTACGTATAAAAAAGGAAAACCCCGTCCGTCTTGGTCTCGTTCGTCGCCCCGCCCGGGTACGACAGCAGTTCCTGATACTGATAGGTCGCGCCGATGTAGTGCTGCTTGGCCAGGCGGTAACTATAGAACGCCGAACCCGCCCGCGAAGCCGCATCGTAGAGTCCGGGAACTTCAGCTGCGTCCGGATAGTGCAGGTTGGTAAAAGTTCCACTCGCGCCAACCATCGCGTTCGCGGCAAATTGATACGTGATGCCCACATTGCCGGTGTTGCTGAGCCGGTCGGCGATCGGTGCAATCACGGAATCGTTCGCGCCCCCCGCGGCGCCAGTAACCGCGCCCGCCAAGCCCTGGTCCGGCTGATTGAAGGCGTTCGACGACTTTTGCAAGGAGTCGCGCAGGCTCACCGTCACGTGCGGACTCCATCGGTATTGCACGTCGAACGACAGATTCTGGTCCATTTCGTTGCGTGCGCTGGTGCGCTGGTAGAACGTAAATCCCGGAGCGTAGGTGAACACCGTATGCAGTCGCGGCGTGGTTTCATCAAGCGCCAGCGTCGGCCACACCGAATAACTCACGTCGCTAACCGGAGTCGCACTGGTCGATCCCAGCACGTTGTCGGAATAAGCGGTGTTGAAGGTCACTCCCCCGCGCAGATAGTTGGCTCGCTCCTCCGAAGCAAACCACAGCGGATACGCCGCCCCGCTCACCGGAGGAGGAGTCAGCATCCGGTCTGGGTCCGTGCCACTGCTCGGCGAAAGGTTGATTACCGGCGTGGTCGCTGCTGGAACTGGGACACTCCGTTGCTCCTCCTGCGACCAGCCCTGCACACTGGCCAGCAAAAGCAGCCCCGCGCCGATTGAATTGACCAATCTCATGGTTTGGCTGCGATAAATCACGGAACAATGATGGTGTCGCCAGGCTGCAGCTTTATGTTCTGCGACATATTCTTGCCCTGGCTGACATCTTTGTAATTAAACGGGATGCGCGCATCCCCGCTCGCGCCCTGCCGCAGAACATAAATCGATTTCTGCTTCGCGAAGTCGCGGAACCCTCCGGCCAGCGCAATCGCGTCCAACACCGTCGGCGAATTCGCGATCACGTACGACCCCGGCCGCACCACTTGCCCAAGAATGTTGAATTTCTGGCTGTTGACCTGCTGCACCATCACCGTAACTTCCGGCTCCGCGATATAGTTCTTCAGCTTGCTGGCAATGTCCTTTTCCAGCTTCAAGGGAGTTAATCCGGCAGCCTGCACTTCCCCTACCAGCGGCAGCGAGATCTTCCCGTCGGACCGCACTGGAATCGAGCGCGAGATGTCCGGTTCCTTCCAGACATTAATCGCCAGCACGTCGTCGTTGCCAATCACGAAACTGTCATCGTGCGGCTTCGCCGCAGAAGTGTCCGCATCGTGCCCAGTAGCCGTTTTTGCCGGAGGGTTCGCGGCCGCGGTCTGCGCGCACAGCGCACTGGAGAATACAGCCGCCACCAACAACATGGCTAGCCGTCCCCTGCGTCCGATATTGGTGTGGTTCGTCATGTCCGCTCCTTGTCAATCACTCCAGGCAAATACCGATCGGCGTACAGCTTACTTTCCGTTGCTCTTGACCTCGTGGCCGAACAGCGAAAACTCGCCCGCCGGCAGCGGAGAAAGAAACGGCTCTGGAGCGCGCATTTGATATTGCTCAATCTTGTACAGCAAGGTGCGATAGCTCACCCGCAGCAATCGCGCCGCTGCTTTGCGGTTCCAGCCCGTCTGTTTCAGCGCCGCCCCGATGGCGTTTTGTTCTGCTTCCGATTTAATCCCCTGGATCAACGACTTCAGCGATTCCGGCTCGCTCTTTTTCTGCCCCGCTTCTCTCTCTTCCGGCAGGGCCGCTGCCATTCTCACTACCTGCGTGAACGGAGCGTTCTCGGCAACGCGCACCGATTCGATCAGCACGCCGCCCAGATTCAAATCCTGCTCCCCCGCAACCAGCAGGCGTTTCACGAACGTTTCCAGTTCTTTCAGGTTTCCCGGCCAGGAATAGCGCTGGCAGGCATCCAGCGCGGCGGACGAGAACCCGCGCGCCGGCAGATTGTAGCGTTTTGCCAGCTTGTGCATGAAGTACCGCAGCAGCGTTGGAATTTCATCTTTCCGCTGGCGCAACGGAGGCACGTGCACCGTGAACGCGCTCAGGCGGTAATACAAGTCTTCCCGGAACCGCTTCTCCGCCAAAGCCCGCTCTAGGTTGTCGCTGCTGGCTGCAAGAATCCGCACCTGGCCCGGGATTGCTTCCGTACCAGCCGGCCGCCGCGATTCGTTGTGCTGCAATACCTGCAGCAGCCGGGATTGCAGGCTAAGAGGCATGGCGGCGATTTCATCCAGAAAGATCGCGCCTTTCTCGCCCGCCGCGAACTTTCCGATACTGCTTCTCCCCAGATTCGTTCGGCCCAGATTCGTCCCGCGCACCGTCGCAGAAAAGTCGGATTCGTCGCCAAACAGTTCCGCTCCAAGCAGCGCCTCAGGCATCTCCGCGCAATTCACCACCACAAGCCTGAAACCGGATCGCACCGAAAGCTTGTGTATCAGGCTGGCCACGGTGTATTTCCCCGCTCCATCCTCGCCCAAAATGAGCACGGGAACGTCGATCTGCGCCAGCAGCGCCGCCTGGGCCCGCAGCTTCTGCATGATCGGACTGCCGCTCACGAAGCACGATCCCTGCCCCAGTTGCTCCACATTTTCGCTGATGATGTCCGCTTCGTCGTTGCCCGCCGAACTTCCTGCCACTCCCACTGCCACTCCCACCTCCACATGCCGCCGGATCGCTGCTTCCAGTTGCCGCTCTTCGAAAGGCCTCATCAGAATCTGTTCCGCACCCAGCCGGCTCGCTGCTTTGCCATTCGCCGCATCGTCCGCACAGCACAGCGCCACCACCGGAAGATCGGGGTGCAACCGGCGCAGCCACCGCAACAGGTGCAGGCCCTCGGCGTCGCCGCGGGGAATATCGAGCAACAGCAGGTGCGGCGCCACGCCCGATTGCACCTGCTCCATCGCGTCCCATCCGCTCGCAGCCGTCTCCAGGTGCCAGGAGTTCGATTCTTCAATCGACCACAGCATGCGAAGAACGGCAGGCTCGCGGCTTACCGCGAGCAGGCGTATTTTTTCAATTCTATTTTCCGTCAAGGGTGAGTGGATCCTTACCGAGGGACACAAGCTGTTTTGGGACAGCTAGACCGGTTTCGAGACAGCGGTTACTTCACACCGCTTCGATTTCGTATCCTTCCACGCGGACCGCCAACGAGCGCTGGATCGCATCCACCGAAATCACCAGCGAGCGGTCTCCATTGCGCGACACCAATATGCCTTCCATGCCATCGAGCGCTCCGCTCCGGATTCGTACCCGCTGTCCAATCTTCAGGAAGGGATGCGAAGACCAAGGCAGTTGCCGGTTCACCAGATTGCGCACCGCATCGATTTGCTCCTCCGGAATGGCTGCGCCCTCGCCCCGGTCGCCAACCAGCCCGAATACTCCTTCCACCCGCAGCACCCGCAAGCGCTCGTCCCGGTTCGGCACAAACTTCGCGAACACATAACAGCTGAACAGCGGCATCTGCACTGACTTCTTGCGATCGCTCCAGCGGTGCACCTCGGTGACCAGCGGCAGAAAGGTCGTCACGCCCCGCTCTTCCAGTCGCTGCATCACAATCTTCTCGTGCCGTGGCTTGGTCTGCAGTCCGTACCAGTTTTCAACTTCCGGAGCAACCGGTGGCGCCGGTTGCGGAAACTCCCATGTCAAGCTGCTGATGGACATAGCTTCGCCCTCTAAGTCACTTTTCAGAGTGACCTCAAAATCCAATTACAAGTCGCTTTGTTGTCGAGATCTCAGCCGACGAGACCTAAGGGGGATACCACGTTGGGCAGGAAACCGGGGGGAATGCTGGTTTACCCTGCTGACGGACTTATTGGCGCTTGCTCAAAGAACTGTTCAGTTGTTCAATGCGATTTCCGTTTCCGGGTCACGCGTCCAACGGATATGCATCTTGCAGGTCGATTGCCAAAAAATGAATGCCTTTCGAATCACTACTATTTCTATAGTGATTGTGGCATTCAACGCCGCCCTGTCAATAGGCACTTTCCTTCAGCGTTGTTTGGCCCGGACCTGCTTCGATTTACCGTGGAACCATCGGGCGGGGGGAGATCCTCTGCCAACCTGAATTGTCGGCTGACTTGCCCTGATGACAAGGAGCTTACAGGAGATTGCAACCCGCTGCAATGGTAACAAAGTACCTAAAGGGGTGGTTACTCCTATCTCATGACCCACGGCCTCGCGCCAGGAGTAAGCGCCAGCGATATCCGCTGTTTCCAGCTCTCTCAGGCAGTTTCTCGCCTGGACTAAGTGAAACCACTGAGTTATCCGGCTAGGTTATTGATTTATAGGAGAGTTAGTAGCGCCAGCAGGTGCGATTTTTCTGCCGGCCCGTGGCGGCGCGAAAAATGCGCCCGATTCGACCTGAATTGACCGACCAATGTGCAATACTTTGCACTCTATGTCCATCTGTTGCGACATCCAACCCAACTCGTGGCTACGTGTTTCGTTCTGGAAAAACGCGCATTCCCAACCCGGAACGCGCCCGTCTGCGTCAACACAACACTTGGATCTCGCACTCCGACCGCCTAACTGCCAGTTACTGGGCTTCGCTAACCCCAGCTTGCTTTCGCGATCGCAGAACCAGGGCTCCGAAGCAACACAGGCCGGCAACCGACAGATACATCAAAGCGGTTCCACCCTCCGGCACGGAACTGCACCCGCCGCCACCGTTTCCTCCACCGCCCCAACCGTCGCCGTCCCATCCTCCGCCCCAGCCACCACCGCCGCCCCCGCCTTGATTGCCGCAACCGTGGCCGCCGTCGTGGTCGCCACTGCGGCCGCCGGGGCCCAGCGTAAACGCCAGAAAACTGGATGGCGCAAAATTCAGAACACCATTGCCCGCGACGGCCGCGTGGCGATCCGGGCCCTGACCAAACGCGCCGGGCGCGAAACAAAAAATCCCTGCCAACAACACCCACACCGAAAACCTGGCAACCGGCTTCATCATGTACTTCTCCTGAATTACTTCGGGATAACAGGATCGGGGGTGGGCTGACCGTGCTTCCAACTACATCTGTCACTTTAGCGCGAAGCCCGGAACTGTCAAGACTGATAATTTCTGCGACCCCGTTGCAGTCCCTTGCAACTTTCAAACAACATCCTTCAGGTCAACAAGATGGTAAGAGGCTATCTCACGAACCGTTTTGGGAAAGCCTCGGCTTCACACGCCTGCCGAAAAAACGCACATTTTCGGTAAGACGGGGTAGCCTGCGGAAAAAGTCCAGATTTCGGCAAGACCGGGAAGGGCACGAGTCGTGCCGTAAGCTGCGCCAAAATCAACGCGGCTTCCAGCCGCTGGGGGCTCGCTCTTGGCTGCAACGTGTTCGAATCTGAGGTGGATGTGAAGGTTACGGCGGAGGAATCACAGCCGTAGCCACGGTCGAACGCGCGCTCTCTTCGTTATCGGAATTCACCGCCGTGGTTTCGTAGTAATAAGTCTGCCCATCCGTCACGGAAGTGTCCGCATACGTGGTAGTAGCATTCAACACCGTGTTGATCTGCGTGTAGCTCCCGGTCGTTCCGGTCCTGCGATAAATGTTGTACCCGATCACATCCTGGGACGTACTCGCGTTCCACGTCAGATTCACCGTATGGATCGGCGCAGCCACTCCGGTTCCGGTCAGCGTAGCACCCGTTGGCGAGTTCGAAGCATCGCTGGTAAAGGAAGCGCTCACCGAAGCCAGACCGCTAGTCTGCGGTGTAAACGTCACCGTGAAGGTCGCACTCTGGCCTGAAGGTATGGTCACAGGAAATGCCAGGCCGGAAATAACAAACTCCGAACTCCCCACGCTGGCAGCAGAGACGGTAACGCTCGCCCCGGTAGCATTCAGCGTCCCAGTCTGACTTCCGCTGGTCCCCACCGTCACATTCCCCACGCTGATCGTCGCAGGACTAACGCTCAACTGTCCCGAACTCTGCGCCGTCCCCGCTCCACTCAATGAAACCGTCAGGCTTGGATTCGATGCGTTCGAAGTAATGGCAACACTTCCGCTGAAATTGCCCGCAGTCTGCGGCGCAAAAATCACGTTGAACGTCGCACTCTGCCCCGGCGTCAAAGTCAGCGGCGCGCTTATCCCAGAAATGCTGAAACTCGTGCCGCTAACCGTAGCCAGCGAGATCGTCGCATTCGAGCCGCCAGTATTCTTCACCGTCTCGGTTTGCGTGGAATTCTGCCCGGTCTGCACATTGCCAAATGCCACACTGGCCGGCGTTGCAGTCAGCGTCGCCGGCGTGAATCCCGTCCCAGAAAGAGCGATGTCCACCGAACTCGTCGCCCCGCTCACCGTCACCGACAAAATGCCGCTCGCCGCACCCGCCGCTGTCGGCGCGAACACCACGCCAAACGTGGTGCTCTGGTTCGGCGCCAGCGTCAGCGGCAGGCTCAATCCGGTGTAGCTGAAACCCGCCCCGCTAACCGTCGCTTGCGAGACCGTAAGATTCTCTCCCCCGGAGTTCTTCAGCGTTTCCGTCTGGCTCTGGCTGGTTCCCACCAGCAAGCTGCCGAAACTAAAGCTGGTCGGATTTGTACTGAGGCTTCCGGCCGCGACTCCCGTTCCGGAGAGAGCGATATTCAGCGGATTGCTCGAAGCGTCGTAGGTGAGAGCTAGATTCCCGCTGGCGCCGCCAGTCGACCCAGGTTTAAAGACGATGCTGAAAGTAGCGCTTTGTCCGGCGGCCAGGGTCAGAGGAAGATTTAAGCCGGTGGCGCTGAAACCGCCTGCGGGAAAGGTCACCTGCGTGATGTTGAGACTAGTTCCACCCGTATTGGTCAGCGTGTCGGACTGAGTTTGGCTGGTCCCGACCTGCACGTTTCCGAAACTTACGCTAGCCGGAGCTGCGCTCAATGCGCCCGGCAAAGGGCTCTGCGTACCCTGCCCAGCCGGTTTACCCGAGCTGAATCCCTGGCAGCCTACCATGGTGACCAGGGCGAGCCCGACGATCAGCGCGTTCCAGCGTGTGGGGAGGTGGCCCATATTTGCGAAAAAAGTTTGCGACAAAACCCAGCTATGTTTCGCCTACTCTCTAAGTTGAAAGGCTTAGTGTGTCCCCAATCCATCGACTGCGGAAGGTCTCGAAAGGGCATGCTCGGCGAGACCCGAAGGCCATTGCCGGCCAGGACCCACGCACTGCTCCGCCCTGATCTACAAGAAAACGATCTACAGGAAAACGATCTACAGGAAAACGGCTTACAGGAAAAACGATTTACAGGAAAAGCAAAATCCACTCAGCCAGAGGGTACAGATTCGGTTGCGTAGCAAAAGACGAGGGGCGCGGATTGCTGCACATACTAAAGCAAATCAGGCTGTGCAAAAAGGGGGTTAAATCTGGTGTCGGAAAGGGGGAGCCGCCCCCATCACCCACGTTCCCTTTTCCCGGCCGCACGAAGGAATATGGTCTGTCCCACCGCCAGTCGACCGATCCGAGTGACCGTGCCGTAGATCCCCGCAGTGTTCTCGGCACCCGAACCACCGCCTTCAGCATTTCTGGCGCCGGACTGGCTGGCAGCGCAAGTCGCGCATCGTGACCGTTACGGCGGGGGCGTCCGCCCCCTCGCCGAATGAGAGCACACCGCCCACCCACTCGTCCTCCTGGAAGGGCGCCGGCCGCAGTAAACGAACCACCACATTCGGGCGAAATCGTCGCACGTCCGGGCTTCGCCCTGCGAGTCGTGAGATCTCGCGCACCGTATCCACGGCGATCACGGAGATGCTCGCCTCATCGAAGATGCCATGCTTCAACTGCATCATCTCCACCGGAGCCCCGTACCGGTGTCCGACCTCCGCGGCCAATTCTTCCCCAAAGACCGGCATCTCTTCGCCATCCGGCGTGCGAATATGCGTAGGCAGGTCTCCCTGAGCACCGTCTTCACCAGCATCTCCTTCACGACGCTGCGGAGCAAACAGGAGCAGTTCGGGAAGCTTGCTTGCGTTTAGCCACGGGAACTGGCTGCGGTCATCCATCCGCCGGAATGCCAGGCGCCGGGCCCCTCAAGGCCGTGCCACCCCAGTTCGGCGGCCTCCAGTCGTTCCCCGCCCATCGACTTCACGGCGTACCGGAAGATCGCCTCCACACGTCCGATTTCTATGACCATGCTCGATCCAGTCCGCCCAACAGCGTTGACCGATTTCTGGACCGATTTCTGGAACAAAGAACTGGTCCCTAGTACCGATAGTACCTTCCGACCGGGTAAAATGGTGCATTATGAACACAAACGTTAGTGCCCAAGAATCCGCTACCGCTTGGACGGAGTTGCAAGGACTCGTCGAAGCGGAGGTAAAGAAGGCTCGACAGCCAGCGCCCGGTCAGCCAAGACTTCAATCGTCCCGGCCCGGATGTCTCTATCTCATTGGAGCGTGGCAGGTAGAAGCCCGTTTTGACAATCGCTCCGGCTTCGCCATTCACTTCGACCGTTTTGGAGGCAGGCATCTTGGCGTAGCGAACTTTGAACTGCCGCCCGGCACCTCACCTGTTCCGCCGGAGACTTGGACACTAAAACCCGTTGGCGGGATCACAAAAGTTTTCTGGCGTCTCGGCGCTCAGGAATTGACCTCCGATCTACTTGCGCCAAGAATCGTGAGCCATCTGAGAGACCTCTACGACAAATACAGACTGGCGGCGACAGCGTGAGCGATGTGGCCAACTGTCCGAAGTGCGGAAAGTCAGTTCCAATCGGGAGGATGGAAGCCGAGCTTACATCCGTCGACGTCAAGGACCACAAGGTGGCCGTTGCTGTTCGGAGATTCATTGCAACGTGCCCTAAGTGTGGGCCGTTCATTCACGACCGGCTTGGGCATCACGGTTCGCTCTCAAACAAGGAAATGGATACCCTCTTTCCCAAGGCTCACCGACGTAAGGTTAAACGTGCTCTGCCGCCAAATGAACTCATCCCATTTAACCGAACTCTCGCGGGAAAACGGATGGCGAAGGATGGCGAAATAGAACGCTGGCTCGCCACTCAAGAAGAAGTGTCGCAGAGTGGACGAACCCGATCATCCGCTTCAGAGCCGGGCGGAGCGGATCATGCGCCACGTTGACGGGGCGTTCGGCGGTCGTGAATAATCCGCTCAATGACGAACTTCGTTGATGACGAAGGCGAGGAGGATCCTCTCGTTCCTGCCAATCCCAAATCCCGTGAACTCACGGCAGAGGTCCTCAAACTTCTGACGGCATCACTTGCTTTTGCCGCGTCCGTAATCGCACTTGTGTCCAAGTACCCATGGCTTTCAACGCCGTGGGTACTGGACGGAATTATTGCCCTGGGCCTGCTCGTTCTTGCATGGTTCGCAAAGCCGCGCTTCGCTCATTGGCTGCACAAAATCAAACGGCGCAAACGCGAAGAGCAATTTATCGCAACCAACGACACTCGGCTGCGAGAGTTTGTGGAGCAGTTCGCCGAGTTCCTCTCCGATAACAACACGCGGTCACTGCGTTACATCGTCAGATCGGCTGGCTCTCAAAACGCAACGGAGGTCGAGAAGATTCTCGCCGTGGACTACATCGGGAACTGGTTCTTCTCCTTCCGCGAACAGCTGATGTTCCCCACACAGTCTCTCGAACAGTTCTTGGCACGCTGTAGAGAGTTCACAAACCTCGTGCAACAATTCAATTCGAACTATGCTTTGCGAAGTCAGAGGTTGTTCACTTCTGCCGCAACTCCGCTGCCAGAGCATGTACTTGACGAGCTAGAGGGATTCCGTGAGGACTACAATGCCTTTCTACGGAATCTGGAGCCGTGGGCAAAAGGAATCGCGGGATACCTGCAATCAATTGGAGTCACTGATACGCCTACGCAGTGGCGGCTCGCACCCGTCACCTATTTTGACAAGCCAAAGTCGTTCAAGAAGTCACAGCTTGTGACGAAGTAACCCAACACCAATTACGAACGCTACCCAAGCCACATGCGTGTATTGTTTCCGCAATCACTGGAATCGAGCTATGGGACGGGACTCGGGACGACGGAACTCGGGGACAACGGGACGTTCCCCACTCTCCGCCGCTACGCGGCAAGTCTAACTTTGTCGGCTCGTGTTACCCTCACGTCATTTCCGCGATGAGCCAATAAAATAAAATCGAGGAATAGCCTCTGCACCCTACCTGCTTTTAGGCTGGTGCCGGGAGGGGGAGTCGAACCCCCAAGGTACTAAGTACCGGCGGATTTTGAGTCCGCTGCGTCTGCCAGTTCCGCCATCCCGGCTCGGGAGATCTATCTTAGCTTACGCACCTGTTTCAAATCTACTTGGCCGCGACCGCGTCGTGGCGGAAACACTGCACCGCGTGGTCATTCACCATGCCCACGGCCTGCATAAAGGCGTAGCAGATGGTCGAGCCCACAAAATTGAAGCCGCGCTTCTTCAGCGCTTTGCTCATGGCATCGGACTCGGCGGTGCGCGCCGGCACTCGGCTCCGCGACTTCCACGCATTCACTCGCGGACGGCCATCCACGAATTGCCACACGTAGCGGTCGAAGCTGCCGAATTCTTCCTGCACCCGCAGCAACGCCTGGGCATTCCGCACCGCTGATGCGATCTTCAGCCGGTTGCGCACGATGCCGGGATTCTTCAGCAACTGTGCGGTCTTGCGCCGGTCGTAGCGCGCCACGCGCTCGGCGTCGAAACCGTCAAACGCGGCGCGATAGTTTTCCCGTTTGTTAAGAATCGTCTCCCAGCTCAACCCGGCCTGCGCGCCTTCTAGGATAAGAAACTCAAAGAGCGTGCGGTCATCATGAACAGGCACGCCCCATTCTTCGTCGTGATAGCGGATCATCAATTCGCTGCGCGCCCAGTCGCAGCGGACCGGAGGTTGCGGGTCTTCGCGTGGTTTCGTCACGCTTGGTTTCGTCATACGACATAATGCATGCTCGCCCGCGCCCTACTCCAGCGACTTCGGGTCCGACTTGTTCTTCGGCGATTTCGTATCCAGCAGCGACACTAATTCCTTCGCACAGGCGGGAGTCGCAACTTTGTGCTCGACAATGATTTCCTTCGCCGTCAGCTTCTTGCCGTAAAGTTTTTCGTTGGCGCTGCCATCGGAGCGCAATGTCGACCCCTCCAGCGAGATTCCCGCAAACAGCCCTTTATTGCGCGAGTAGGAGAGAATCTCCGCATTCATCACAATGTCGGTAGCGCCCTCGGCAGTTCGTCCCTTGGGCCCAGCCGCCGCCGAGGCGTCCGCTCCCAACTTCACTTTGCTGAACAACAGCGAGCGCGCGCCCTTGGGATTCATCACCAGCAAAACAAAGTCCGTCGCCTGCCCGCCCAACTGGAACCCGATGCTCACCCCTTCCAGCGCGTACAACGCCGGCGCTCCCCACGGCCCGGTATAGTGCTCGCCGCCGCGGCAAATCATCACCCCGCGCCCGTAGCTGCCTCCCACCCCAAACGCCCCCTTCAACACCGAAGGCAGAATCACGATGCACTCCGCCTTGTCCAGCAGGTCCTGCGGAATGTTGTCGGGAATGTTCAGGATTTCCTTCAGCACCACGCCGGCATCCTTCACCCGTTCCTCTTCCCTCTCGTCATTGGCGCCGGCAAATGCCGGCGCGGCGCACAGGCACAGCATCAGAAACCAGTTCGCAATTTTCTTCATCTTCATGGCCATCAGGTCCTCCGGCTCACTTTCACTGTCTTCCCGTAGTAACGGCGATCATCTTAAAACTTCTTATCCGGAATTGTAATCTCACGGTTGTGGAAATTGCCTGCTTCCCCGAATCCCCGCAACCTCAATTCCCAGCACTTTTCCAGCCATGACCTACCGAGTGCTCCTTTTGTAACTTGGCACCCCCCTTCCCATCCTTCTAAAGTCAATGAGAACATGGCGGACGGGCCACCCGCCGTTCGGCACGCCATTCGGCGCTCTCTTTCGGCACGCGGCGTGCATCTAAGTACTTGGAGTACCCTCTGGCCATGGGTAAGGGTGCAAAAATTGGATGGTTTCGGCATGAAGTACACGAACTGGACGTGTCGGCTGCTCGCTGCACTGCTGGCGGCTTTCGCCCTCGCCTCCGCGTTCCCGGCCTTCGCCCAGTCTGACGCTTACGCTACCAGCACCGCCGCCCTCGCCGCCTACCCTTCCACGTCTGCCGACGATACCCAATCCGGCTCTCTGCTCACTATCCACAAAAGGGTCGACGAAGTGAACGTGCTGTTCATCGCCACCGACAAGCACGGCAAATTTGTTCGCGACCTGAATCAAAACGACTTCGCCATTCTCGACGATCACAAGCCCCCGCAATCCATTCTCAACTTTCGCCGCGAGACCGATCTGCCGCTGCATCTTGGCTTGCTCATCGACGTAAGTGGATCGGTGCACAGCCGTTTTGATTTCGAGCAGGATGCCGCCATCAGATTCCTCCAGCACTCCATCCGCGCCGGCTTCGATAAAGCTTTTATCGTCGGCTTCAACACCCAGAGTCAG
This sequence comes from uncultured Acidobacteriaceae bacterium, assembly GCA_963842095.1. GTDB lineage: Bacteria > Acidobacteriota > Terriglobia > Terriglobales > Acidobacteriaceae > Sulfotelmatobacter. The sequence goes on along the minus strand of CAWJEY010000012.1, from coordinate 112,312 downwards.
ATGCCGCAGGATTTCACCGACAACGTCGAACTGCTCTCCACCGGCGTGCACAAACTGCAGGATGGTGGTGGCACCGCTCTCTACGACGCCATCTACCGCGCCGCCAAAGATAAGTTCTTAAAGGACCGTCCCGACCATCCCGTGCGCAAGGCCATCGTAGTGGTGAGCGACGGCGAAGATAATCAGAGCGAATACACCCGCGCCCAGGCCATCGAAATGGCACAGCGCGCCGAAGTCATCATCTACGCCATCTCCACCGACGACAGCGGCCTCATCCTCCGCGGCGATAAAGTTCTCGAACAACTCGCCGCCGCCACCGGCGGACGCGCCTTCTTCCCCTTCAAGATGAAGGACATCACCCGCTCCTTCGCCGCCATCGAAGACGAACTCCGCAGCCAGTACGTGGTCAGCTACAAGCCCGCTGACTTCGACGCCGACGGCCGCTACCGCTCCATCGAAATCTCCGCGTTGAAGAAGGACCTGCAAGTGCGCGCCCGCAAAGGCTATTTCGCCCCGCAGCAGTAGCTGTTTCTTTCACCACGGAGACACAGAGGCACGGAGAAAACCTTTAGAATGTTTATTGTTTTCCCTTAGTTCTTGCCTTCTCCGTGCCTCCGTGTCTCCGTGGTGACAAAGCTTTTCCGTTACTTCGACTCCGGTTTGCCTTCCGGCTTTGCTTCCAGCCGCTTGCGGATTTTGCGCAGTTCCATGAAGCTGAGTGCGGTCATCGTGCACAGCACGGATGCGAACATAATCATCACATTGGTGTCCATCGAAGTGGGCTCCTGTCCCTGCCGACCACTGTAGCAGGGCGACGCGCAAGGGCGCACCTGCTAATCCCGCGGCTCGGGAGGCGAGGTGTCGGCGCGGTTACTGGAGCCAGCCGAACCGCCCGCGCTACCCCAAACATTTCTGCGAAACAGGTCTCGGATGACGGACTGAGGCCTCGCGGGATAAAGATTGAACGGTTCGCGGGTTTCTTCCTCGGTCCCTCCCGCGGTCTCGGCTTCGTCGCAGCACGCTTGAATGTCGATCGGACCGCCAGTCCCACCCTTGGCCGCTTCCACCAGCAAATGCCACGCTTCCCGATACTCACCCGTATTTTTGCTTCTTGAATCCCGGCTTGAAATACACATTCGCATCCCGGTCCCCAATCAGCGCATACGGAAGGATGTACCAATCGTCTGTCGGAATAATGTAAATCGCGAAAAAGTCCACCGTCCCCGCTGCATACCCGCGCCTTCCCCTCGCCCCATGCTTCTGGTTGATGCTCATGCAGTAACTGCCAGCTTTGCATTGATAAAGAGTGCACTTCACCTGCACCCGCAGGATCGGTCCCGTGCCATTCTCCACTCCCACGTCGTAAGGCCCAAACCCCCCATACGGACTCGACACCTTCAGCCCGTAACTCATGGCCAGCACCATGAAGTACATCTCAGCCCAGGCTCCCCGCTCCCGAGTTCCCTTGATCCGCCCTCCCATAATCTTCCGGTGTTTCATTGTTCGCCTCACTCCTTTTCGCCTCAAATAGAAATCGCGGCCATAAGGCCGCGACGCTTATACAACTCCGAATTGTCACCCCAAGTGACTTGTCATCCTGAGCGAAGTAAATGCTTCGCGAACGCGAAGCATTTACGCAGTCGAAGGACCCCTAGCCCGTCTATTACACCACTGACCCAGCAAGGCGTTTCCACCACTGCCCTGCGTGTCCACCGCGCCCAAAAAGCCTTGTCATCCCGACATAGGAGGGACCTGCTTTTTGTTTTTACTCTCTATATCTAGTATGACATTTTGCATAGGGTAAAACCGTCATATTAGCCAACTTTATATTTCCTTTCCCTTCAACAACCTAGCTCAAATTTTCGCCTTTTCTTCCCCTTGATAAGAATTTTGTGGCATTTTGTATAACTAATGGCTAATTTCGCGCGTAAACCATTCCAGTAGCGAGGGTTAACCGCGAAGAGGGGTCGAGGTACCCTGCCCTTGTCGCGTCTTTTGCGACAGAGCCTGCAAAGAACGCAGGGACTAAGGAAGGGGCAGCCGCAACAACTTTGCCCGCCCGCATGGGTAGCCTCGGATACGCTCCACCAATCAGCCGCTCTCCCACGAACGGTATAACCTCTTGAGGGATCACAGCCAGCCCCCCAACTCTCAATGAGCGCTAAGGTGTTTACGTCACGTACCCGCAACCACCGTCGGCGTGATGCCAACAGAAGCCGCCCAGATTTCGGGCGACTTGGTGTTGGTTGCAATTTGTCTTACTTCCGCAGGAAGGCGTGGCTACTCCGCTCCTACGGCTGATAAATCTGCACGTTGTTAATGGGGGCACCCCCCGAGACGCCAGCCCCGCCGAAGCAGTACAGCTTCCCCTCATACACCGCATAACCGGGGCCAAAGGTAGACTGCGGAATGTCTCCCAGGCTCGTCCAAGTATTACTGAGGGGATTGAATGATTCGGTCAGGGTCACAACCGGCCCAGCATTGTAGCCACCGGCTACGTACAGTTGTCCACCGATGGGGCCGCCGCACTCCCAATCCCGGGGCGTGGAGTCGGGCGCGAGGCTCGTCCAGGCATTGGTGAAAGGGTTGTAGCTTTCGTTGTCTCCGGTGTCTCCCGAGTTGGTATATCCGTCCGCGACCACAATCCGGCCTCCGATCAACCCAGCTATGGGGGTGGACTTCCCAGCCAGCAGAGGCGCCTGTTCGGTCCAGGTGTCGGTCGCGGGATTATAGCTTTCGACGTTGTTGATGTGGACAGCATTGAGGTAGCCTCCGATAACGTAGATGATGTTGTTCTTCTCCACTACCGCCGCTGCCTGCCCCCTCGCCGTAGGCATCGCCGATTTTGAGGACCAGGTCTTGGTCTGCGGGTCGTATGCCCAAACCGTACTCAGGTACGTGGACCACCCGTCCATGCCGCCGAAGACGTATAAGACATTGTTCACTACTGCGGCAGTCAAGTCATGGAGCGGCATGGGCAGGGACACGCCTCTGCTCCATGTATTCGACGCCGGGTTGTAAATTTGGGTGCCGGCGCTGCCCGCGCCGCTACTCCAGTCTGTAAACCCGCCGACCACATAGATTCGGCTTCCGAGCACAGCTGCGGAGGGAGCGATAATGGGGCTCGGCATCGGCGCGCCGCTACTCCACGTGTCGTGGGAAACTGCCGAATCCTGCGCGACCGCCGCCGAAGCCATGCTCATCGACAGAAGCATTGCTATACCTGCCAGACCAATCTGCTTGCGAGCCCGGTTCAAGAGCATCTGTGGGTACGTCATGCTGCCCTCCTAAGACAAGCTGGTGTTAGACTGCGTGATTCGCGAGAAGTTAGAGAGGTCTCGTCTGAGAGGGTGTGCCATCCCGTGGCGGGGGAGTGCTCTTCGGGGAGGCGAGTACCACCCTGCGATCTTCGTTGAGGGACGGCATGATTGTCAGTGACTCCCGTCACAATTTCCTTATCGATGCGAATGAATCTGCGCTTGGGCCAAGCACCGTTTGCACCCGCGCCCCCTCTGTGCTACCGTCCACTTGATTCCGAGATCAAGCCTTCTACACTCCCCAAGGAGACGCTCATGTTCGGCATCATCTTCCTCGCACTTCTCGTCGTCATCGCCGTCGTGCTGGTCGGCATGTACAACAGCCTGGTGCAGTTGCGGGTGCGCTGCGACTCGGCGTGGTCCGACATTGATGTGCAGCTCAAGCGGCGGCATGACCTGATCCCCAATTTGGTTGAAACCGTCAAAGGTTACGCCGCGCACGAAAAAGGGACCTTTGAGAACATTGCCAAGTTCCGCTCGCAGGCCATGCAGGCGACTACGCCTGAGGGCAAGGCTGTGGCCGAGAATCAGCTCACCGGGGCGCTGAAGAGTTTGTTTGCCGTGGCGGAGAATTATCCCGAGCTGAAGGCTTCGGAACAATTCACGCAGTTGCAGGGATCGCTGAGCGAGACGGAGGATTCGATTCAGAATTCGCGGCGCTATTACAACGCGGTGGTGCGCGACCTCAACACGAAGATCCAGTCCTTCCCGACGAATATCATCGCCGGGATGTTCAACTTCACTGCGCGCCAGTTCTTCGAGACCACCGAAGCCGCCGACCGCGAGCCGGTCGCGGTGAAGTTCTGATCGTATGATCGGGGCCAAGAGTGGAATGCCTGCGGCGCAAAACCCTGTCGTAGAGACGTTGCTTGCAACGTCTCTGCCGGCAGATCGAACGCCGGCAGTATCGTGGAAGAGTGGCGCTTCAGCGCCGCGTAAAGCTCCTGCAAGTTATGCGGGCTTCAGCCCCTGTGGGCGCATTTGCTATCCGACGTTTCTCCTGCTCACCGCCATCCTCGTTCTAGCCCTGCCCGCCGCAGCTAAATCCTGGCGCGTCTCCAACTTTCAGGACACCATTACCGTCAATCCCGACGGAAGCGCTCTGGTCAACGAAACGATCACGCTAAACTTCGACGGCGAATTTCACGGCATTCACCGCACCATCCCCATCGAATATCCCGGACCGAACGGGACGAATTACCAGCTCTTCGTCACCGTCACCAGCGTCACCGACGAAAATGGCGCCAAGCTCAAGTACGATTCCTCCACGTCCGGCGCGTACCGCGATCTGAAAATTTATATCCCCAACGCGGTCGATGCCACGCGCATCGTCGAGATCGCCTACCGCGTGCGCAACGGCACGCGCTTCTTCGACAGCAAGGACACTGACACCCACGACGAGTTTTATTGGAACGTGACCGGCAACGACTGGCAGGTGCCCATCGATCACGCTGAGGCCAGCGTGCACCTCCCTGCTGGGGCCGCAGGATCCTTGCGTGCGCAGGCCTTCACCGGCGTTTACGGATCGAGCGAGCGCGACGCCACCGCCAAGGTGGACGGAGCAAACGTCGAGTTCGAGACCAACCATCCTCTACCCATGCGCGGCGGCCTGACGATTGACGTATACATCCCAAAGGGAATCCTCAAAGAGCCGGGAGCTTTGACCAAGTTCGGCTGGTTCGTCGGCGGCAACCCCGCTGTGTTTCTTCCGCTGGTCACTTTCGCGGTGATGCTGGTTCTGTGGTGGTATAAGGGCCGCGATCCCGACCCTGGCATGTCGGTCGCGCCCATGTACGGGCCGCCGGAAGGCATTTCCCCCGCGGAAGCCGGGACTCTGCTCGACGATCGAATCCATCCTCGCGATATAACCTCAACCATCGTCGATCTTGCGGTCCGCGGGTATCTCAAGATCGAAGAGACCGACGACAAAGGCCTGCTCTTCCATCACAAGGATTACATCTTTCATCTGCTGAAGCCCATGTCTGAGTGGACCGACAAGGGTGTGGTGCCGCATGAGCGCGTCATGCTGACGAATATTTTTCTGAATGACGTGCAGGAGGCGCGGCTCTCCAGTTTGAAGAACCGCTTCTACACGGCAGTGCCCGTGATCCGCACCGATATTATGTCGGCGCTGAAACAGAAGGGCATCTACACGCTCGATCCCGATTCGGCCAACCTGTACAGCGCCGGGGCAGCGTTCGGCATCTTCATTCCGTTCGCCGTGTTGCAGTTTCTCGGATGGGCCAACTTTCTCAGTTCGGTGCCGGTGTTCGTCGTGTGCCTGCTGATCTCGGTGGTGATCTTTTGGCTCTTTGCCCGCCAGATGACGGCCAAGACGCTGAAGGGATCGCGCATTCACACCGAGGTGCTCGGGTTCCAGGAGTTCATGAACCGCGTGGACGGCGAGCGCTTGAAAACAATGCCGCCCGACACGTTCGAGAAATTTCTGCCTTACGCGATGGCGCTGGGTGTTGAGCACCACTGGGCACAGGCCTTCGACGGCATCGTGAAAAATCCGCCGACATGGTACGCCGGCGCGGGATACGGCTACGGCATGGGCTTCAATCCAATTTTGTTTTCGTCGTCGATGCATGGCATGGCGACCGATATGCATCAGGTATTCGTCTCGGCCCCGCGGGCAAGTTCTTCGGGATCAGGCTGGGGCGGCGGCGGTGGCGGCTTCGGCGGCGGAGGAGGCTTCTCCGGCGGCGGCTTCGGCGGCGGCGGCGGCAGCGCGTTCTAGGGGCTGGCCCGTGCCCGTGCCGAAACATCAGGATTAGATTCCGCAAGAAACAACGTCAAGGGAGTCGGACAGGAGCGTCCGACCCACACGAGCAAAAAAAATCTGGTGCGCCCGGAGAGACTCGAACTCCCAACCCTCTGCTCCGAAGGCAGATGCTCTATCCGATTGAGCTACGGGCGCCCCTGAATATTCTACGGCAATTCGGATGACGACGGAACGAAGTGCGATGGGCTGCGGTGGGTGCTCTCGAAACTGCGGGCGAGGACGCCCGCAGGACAGCCGGCGGGGGCCGCTTCGACTTCGCTCAGGGCAGGCGGCCGGCGCTACAAAAACTAAAGGGGCCGGTCGCTTGGGATCCAGCCCCGTCACCTCACGAGAGGTGAAACTTAGTTTTCGCCGGCGGAGACGTTGCTGCCCCAGAGGGCTTCACTGCCCCAGAGTGCTTCGCTACCCCAGAGCGCCTCGCTCCCCCAAAGGGCCTCGGAGCCCCAGAGGGCTTCGCTGCCCCAGAGGGCTTCGCTGCCCCACAGGGCCTCGCTGCCCCAGAGGGCTTCGTTGCCGGCTATTGCACTGCTGCTCGAGGTTGTGGCGCTCGTCGACGAGGCGGACGTGCCGGTGAGGAACTGCGAAGAACCCCACACGGCCGCGTTCGACCACGTGGAAGATGTATTCCAAACCGCGGATGGATCGTCGGACAGGTAGACCTGATTGGTGGCGCCATTAAATGTGGCGATGGGAGACATTGCAGTCCCGCGCGCCAGATCGGTATTGCTGAAGGCAGCTTCGACATCGACGTAGCCCGCGCCGACGGTGAAGACGTCATACTGATCGGTGTAGGTGATTCCGGTGGAGGGATCGGTGGTGCTGCTGAAGGCGGGCAGAGCCTTCCACGCCGTCTTCATCAGGCGGGCCTTCACCTGATTGGGAGTGAGGCCGGGATTCTTCTGCAGAAGATCGGCGACGACTCCGCTGACCACGCCGGTCGCCATGCTGGTTCCACTCAGAGTGAAGTAAGCGGACGAAGGTGCACTGCTGCCTCCCTTGACATAGTAGCTGTAGGGGACGCGATCGCCCGGGTACGCGTTGTACAGCGTTGAGCCGGGCGCTTCCAGCGACACGAGCAGGTTGCCGGGCGCGACAAGATCAGGCTTCACAACCGCATCAATTGCGGTTGGGCCTTTGGAGCTGTAGCTGGCGATAAGGTCGTCGGTGCGCGTAGGCGTACCCATGGGCTTCATGGCGCCCACGGTGATTACATAGGGATCGTTGCCGGGGGAAGTGATGGTGGCGTAGCCGTCGGTGGGCTGGTAGCGGCCATTGTTTCCCGCCGCGACGACAACCACGATACCGTTTTTCCAGGCTGCTTCCACGGCCTGGCAGAGCGGATCGAGTTTGTAGCTTTCATAGATGGCACGGCCCAGCGACAGATTGATGACACGAATGTTGAACAGTGGTTTCAAGGCAATGGCTTGAGCGATGGCAGCAATCACGGCGCTGTCGGTGCCGGCGCCATTCTGATCGAGAACGCGGAGATTGATCAGATTAGCTTGCGGAGCAATTCCTTCCTCAGTATGCAAGTACTGCGATCCGGTGGAACTGTTGCCGTTTCCGGCGATGAGGCCGGCGACGTGGGTGCCGTGGCCGAACTGATCGTTGGCGCTGGTGTTGCCGGGGACGAAGCTCTGGTTCCAGACCACGCGGGAACCGCCGAGGAAGCCTCCGTTCAAGTCGGGATGGCTGCTAACGCCGCTATCAATCAGGGCAACGCCGATACCGGCGCCGGTGTAGCCAGACTGCCATGCGGAAAAGGCGTTGATGGCGGGCGCGGCGTTGCTGAGCGTAGGCGTCAACGGCCGGTCGGTGCTGATGTAAACGACATTCGACTGGTTGGAGAGGCTCACGATGCCGTTGCCATCGAGCAGCGCCACCAGGCCATTGACCAGGGGCAATTGTCCAAGAACCGTGCCGCCCAGCTTGGTGACATCGTTTAGCAGGCAATCCACAAGACCAATCAGTCCGCTGCAATTGACCTGGGTTCCGGGCGCGTATTGGACGATGACTTGTACCTGCTGCTGGCTGGACTTTTGGGCACGCAGTTCCGGCGACAGTTTCGAGTCGTCGGCGTAGGCCAGGGTCGCGCAGACGATCAGCAATAAAGCTAGAAGTCTTTTCATATCCCCTCAAAGGCGGACACATCCGCCTTGGTGACAACGAAATTCCCGTGGGTAGAGGTGCAGCCGGAGGGCCAAAACGGGACAGCGTTTATTCTTATGAATCAATGGGATAGCGGGGTTGAGAGAAGGGGTGTGCGGGACAGATTGGCCTTAGGGGGTGGGGGCGAGGACAAAATGTCCCGTGGGAGGGGAGTTCTCGGTCTTCATCGGGGACGTGGTGGGCGCACACCTAACCAAACCATAGGTGGACAGCTTCTTCTCAAGGCCTTCGCTGCAGGCTTCACGATGGTTGGTGGAACGACGTTCCACCGCCGAGTGATTTAGCGTGAGATTTCCAGAGTCTTGGTCCTCAACCTCTCTGGCAAAAAGGCGGTGCTCATCGCACAGCCCAGGAGACCTTTGCCCTTGACACCGCCTTCGTTCTTATCGAGGGCCACCCCGCGGTCGTGGTGGTGACAGCTTCTCCCCAAAACCTTCTCTTTCCAACGAACACGATGGTAACCAGCGGGGTCACTTTTGCGCGGACATTGACACTCCGTTCAGCAAGAATCTAAGGGGCTATCTAACAAACTTCCAATGTCATGGACGCGACAAATTGGCGCGCGGGTATATATCGCCGGCATGGCGCTCGCGGCCGTGGGCTGCTTCGTCTACGCGTCCCTTCATTGGTACTCGACCGACCCCGCTAAGTTTGTCCTGTATATGGCGGCGGCGGTGCTGGCCTCGTCCTTCAAAGTAAGCATGCCGGGGGTCGAAGGAACGATATCGATGAATTTCCTGTTGACCCTGCTCTGCATTCTGGAGCTGGGTCTGCCGGAGACGCTGCTGATCGGCGTGGTGAAAACGCTGGCGCAATTTTATTGGAGGCCGGCGCGGCGGCCGAAGCTGGTGCAGTTGGTGTTCAATTTGTCGCAGGTAACCGTGTGCGGCGCGGCATCGTACGGCGCTTACAGACTGTCAATCCACGTTTTTCACGGTTCAATCCCGTTGGGCCTGCTGGCGGCGGCGATTACGCAGTTCGCCTCCAATACGGCGGCGATGTCGATCATTATCGGTCTGACAGAAGATAAGACCATCTCGAACGTTTGGACTGAAATCTACCTCTGGACTTTTCCTTACTACATGGTAGGGGCGGCGATTGCCGGGTTAGTGAGCTTGTTGAACCGGCACTTCGGATGGCAGGGTTCGCTGCTGGTTTTGCCGCCGATCTACCTTATTTACCGTTCGTATCGGCTTTATCTGGGCAAGCTGGAAGCCGAGAAGGAGCATGCGGAGAAAGTCTCCAGCCTGCATTTGCGAACCATTGAAGCGCTGGCGCTGGCGATTGAGGCGAAGGACCAGACCACCGGGGAGCACCTGCAGCGGGTGCGAATTTACGCTATGGAACTGGCGCGGGAGTTGGGGTTGACCGAAGACGAAACCGAAGCTCTGCAGGCGGCTTCGGTGTTGCACGACATTGGGAAGCTGGCGGTGCCGGAACATATTATTTCGAAGCCCGGGAAGCTTACGCCGGAAGAATTCGAGAAGATGAAGATCCATCCCATCGTGGGGGCGGAGATTCTGGAGCAGGTGGACTTTCCCTATCCAGTGGTTCCGATCGTGAGGGCGCACCACGAGAAATGGGATGGCAGCGGCTATCCGCACGGTTTGCGGGGCGAAGACATACCGATTGGAGCGCGGATTCTGGCGGCGGTCGACTGCCTCGACGCGCTGGCTTCCGACCGGCAGTACCGGCGGGCGTTGCCGTTGCATGAGGCGATGGCCAAGGTGGCATCGGAGGCGGGCATTAGTTTTGATCCGCGCGTGGTGGGGATTCTGCAGCGGCGGTATGTGGAACTGGAGAAGCTGGCCAAGGCGCAGCCCCTGCAGGCTCCGCCGAAATTATCGACCGATATTAAGGTGGAGCGGGGATTGGCTCCGGACGCGGGGTTTGCGGAGCCGGAGAAACCGGTTGCTCACGGGACTCCGGCCAGGGATCACGGCAACGTGATGGCGGCGGCTCGGCAGGAAGCGGAGACGCTGTCTGAATTCGGCCGTAAGCTGGGCGCTGCGCTGAGTCTGGAGGACGCGCTTTCGTTGCTGGCGGTGCGGGTGAAGCATCTGGTGGCGCACGACTCCATGGCGGTGTACGTTCTCAGGAACAAGGTTTTGATTCCGGAGTTTGTGAGCGGGGAAAATTTCCGGCTGTTTTCTTCTCTGAGGATTCCGATCGGCGAAGGTTTATCGGGTTGGGTGGTGCAGAATTCGAAGCCGATTCTGAATGGGAACCCGTCGGTGGAGCCGGGGTATCTGAAGGATCCCAGCCGGTTCAGTACGCTGCGCTCGGCGCTGGCGGTGCCGCTGGAGGGAGCAGCGGGCGTGGTGGCGGTGCTGGCGCTTTACCGGGGGCGTACGGATGCGTTTACCCGGGATGAGATGAGTGTGCTGCTGGAGTTGGGGGCGAAGGTGGGAGTGGTTATCGAAGATGCGTTGAGGAATTCTCGTGAGACCCTTGCCGCCTCGGCGGCTCGCGCGGGCGGGGACTGACAACGCGGCCGGCCTAAACCCTTCGCCGCACGCTTCAGGAGTTCCCACCCTTGCAAAGAACGCAAGGATGGGGCACCTGTGATCTTTCAACAGGTTGTTCCCAAGAAGTGAATAGTCCATTCGAGCAAGACCGGAGAAGCTGATGGTGCTGACCAATCTGCTTCGAAGGAGTCGACCGAATCGCAACCTTCACCAGAATGCCCGACTTACCTTTCGTAGTCGAGAGGCTTTAGCCAAGAAGATCATGATCGAGAGGCTGACGTTGAACGCGGCTGCAGGCGCGTTCAACGTCAGCCGAAAAACCGCCGCCAAGTGGTGGGGCCGCTACCGCACCCTGGGGTTGCCCGGCTTGCGGGATCGCTCCTCCCGTCCGCGGCACAGCCCGCGCAGAACCTCGTCGGAGTTAATCGCCCAAGTCATAGCTTTGCGCCGCGACCTGCGCCCCGCCTATCAGATCGCTCACGCCACTTGCCTCAGTCCCGCCACCATCAGCCGCATTCTGCAGCGGGCTCATCTCAACCGCTGGCGCCACCTGCATCCCGCCCCGCCCGTCGTGCGCTACGAGCATCCCGCTCCCGGCGATCTGCTCCATCTCGACATCAAGGGCATGACCCGCTATCAGCGGGTCTCCATTCGGGGCGACGGCCGTCGGCGCGGACGCCCTCAGTTCGCCGGCTGGCAGGCTCTGCACGTCGCCATCGACGATCACTCCCGCCTCGCCTTCTCCCGCATGCTGCCCAACCAGCAAAGCCCAACCGCTATCGCCTTCCTGCACGCCGCCATCGCCTTCTATGCCCAGCACGGCATCTCCATCCGCCGCCTGCTCACCGACAACGGCTCCTGCTATCGCTCCCGGCAGTTCCGCGCCGCCTGCCTCCAACTCGGCATCCAGCACCGCTTCACCCGTCCCTACACTCCCCGCACCAACGGCAAAGCCGAACGCTTCATCCAAACCGCCCTGCGCGAGTGGGCCCATGTTCGCCACTACCTCAACTCGGAGGAACGCGATCAGCAGCTCTCCCCCTGGCTAGAGCATTACAACTTCCGCCGTCCGCGTGGTAGTCTCGGTTACGCTCCGCCCATCAGCCGCGCTTCTCCGGTGGGTACAACGTCTTGATAGATCACAGGCACCCTCGGTCGTGGTGGCGCCAACGCTAGATCAAAATCTCCGCCCTGTTCCTGCAAAAGTCGGAGAGACAAGGACGAGGCACCGTCGATTCATTTCTCTTGCGATCTGCTACTCCATTTCAAAACTCAGGTAGGTCAGGCCGTCGGAGCGTTCGACCTGGATTACTACGGGATCGCCGGTTTTCAGGCTGAGGACAGCGGTGCGGAGTGTGGCCATGTCGGGGATGGGGATGGTGTTGAGGGCGTGGATTACGTCACCGGTTTGCAGGCCGGTGTCGGGCAGGATGAGGTCGGCGGCGCGGCCGAGCACGATCACGCCGGAGGAAATGCGGAGAGAGCCGAGTTGATTGCGCAGTTCGGGGGTGAGATCGATGGCGAGAATGCCGAGGCGCGGGACTAGATTTTTTTCGGGATCGGCGGAGTCGAAGAGTTGATCCATCTGGTCGCGATGCTCGATGGCGGGGACGTAGATGGTTTTCTTCTGATTGCCGCGCAGGATTTCGAGTTTGAGGACCTGATCGAGGCGGTGAAGATAGAGGGCGGAAGAGAGCTGGGGAAGAGTTTCGATGCGGCGATCGTCGGCGGCGAGGACGATGTCCTGAACCTGCAGGCCGGCGGCGGCGGCGGGGCCGTCGGGCTTGACGTCGGCGACGATGACTCCCCAGTGCTGCGCGAGTTGGAGGCCGTCGGCGAGCGCGGGCGTGATTTCCTGGGTAGCGGCGCCGATCTCCACGCGATGGACGTGGCCGTATTTGCGCAGGCTGTGGTAGACGAAATCGACGATGCGGGCGGGGATGGCGAAGCCCAGGCCTTCGCTGCCGCCGCCTTGCGAAAGAATGAACGTGTTGATGCCTACTACTGATCCGTTCATATCGACGAGCGGGCCGCCACTGTTGCCGGGGTTGATGGGGGCGTCGGTCTGGATGTAGGTCAGGGGCTTTTCGGGATCGGCCTGGCGGGAGACGGCGCTGACCACTCCCATGGTGACGGAGTTTTGCAGGCCTTCGGGACTGCCGATGGCGAAGACCAATTGACCGACGCGGGCACGCTGCTGGGCGAGCAGGACGAGCGTGGGCAGGTCTTTCTCGTCGATTTTGAGGAGGGCGAGATCGGTTTCCTTGTGCACGCCGACGAGGCGGGCTTCGAAGATGCGGCGTTTGCCCTCGGCGACGGAGCGGCCGGAATCGCTGGGCAGGGGAAGCGCGACGCGGATGCGCTGCGCGCCTTCGACTACGTGGGCGTTGGTCATGATGTAGCCGTTGGGGTCGACGATGACGCCAGAGCCGACGGCGTGCTGGCGTACGATGAGCGCGGTCTGGGTGCGGCTTTCTTCGTGCAGGGGGCCGTAGCCGGTGACGAGGATCTGAACGACCGCCGGACATACTTTTGCGGCAAGGCCTTCGAGGGCATTGTTGAGCTGCAGGAGAGCAGCGGATGCGGCGGCGGAGTCGTCGGGCTTGGGCTGGGGCTTTTCTTGCGCAGATTTCTCTGCGGAGATTTTTGTGGCGGGAGTCGGGTTGGTGGGCTGCTGCGCCAACGAACAGGTGGTTGAGGCCAGAACGAGCGCGGCTATTTGACAGATGAAGTGGCGCGTCCGACGCTGTGCGTGGAAGAAGGATGTAGCGGGCATGAGTTGGCTCTCCTGAAAGAGAAGCTTACATCAGACGGTAGTGTGCGGGGTTTGGATGGAGTCTCGAGGCAAGGTCAACGGTGGCGGACGGGGGCGTCCGCCCTACACGGGCGACCGGGGGGAACCTAGGTTCTACCTTAACTACTCGCAATCAGGCTTTTATCCCGGTAGCATCCGTGATATAACCTGCCCTGAGCATTAAAAAGTGGGTGATTCGCCTGCCAGGGGCGTATTCTGGAGGGGTGGGCTCGGCTTGCGGAGAGTTTTCGGGCACAAGTCCGAAGGTCAAGATGATCTGGAAGATCGAGATCCGAAAGATCGGTCAGGAAGATCAAGCTCCGGAAGATCACGCTCCGGAAGATCGGGTCAGGAAGATTGAGCCACATGAGATCAGGCTCTGAACTGGGCTGTGAACTAGGAGGCACTGTGGCCGAAGCGCGGACGGGGAAAAGATTTCCGCTGGAATTGCCGATCAAGATTCATGAAGAGAATGCCAGCGGCGACACCAAGGGGCTTACGGGGAATTTGAGCGCGGCAGGAGTGTACATACGCGCCGACGCGGCGATGGAGATTGGGTCGCCGGTGGAGTTTGAGATCACGCTGCCGCCCGACGTTACTGGAGGGACGGAGAACGTCACCATACAGTGCAAGGGGCGCGTGGTGCGCGCCGACCCGACCGGGAGCAGTCCGGATGGCAAGGGTGTAGCCTGCGTGATTGATTCGTATGAGTTCGTGAGGAAGTCTTGATGAGGAAGCGAGCCAGACGCGCGATTATTGCGTCGCAAAAAGCGCGACGCTTCGCGCGGCTCCGCCCAGATTCCTCACTGCGCAAAGAACGCTTGTTCGGAATGACATTAGCGAATTTTTGGAGCGCGATACCATGCTCAAACTGATATTGGCCGATAATCAGGCAATCTTCCGCGCCGGGATCGCCAAGGTGCTGGCAGTGGAAGACGAGATGCGCATAGTGGCGCAGGCTCAAACGCAAGAGCAGATGTTCATGGCTCTGGACAAGTTCCGCGCCGCGGTGCTGGTGGTGGCGGCGGGATTCCACAGCGATTTTGCCTCGATCATCCAGGCGGCGAACCGCGCCAAGACTCGCGTGGTGGTGCTGGCCGATACGGGCGAGAGCGCGCAGCGGCACATGGCGAACGGGGCGCATGGCGTGGTCTACCGCAACGTGACCAGCGCGGCGCTGGTGGATTGCGTGCGCAAGGTGGCGCGCGGCGAGACTTGGGTGCAGGACGTCGCGGTGCCGAGCGAACTCACCGAAAACGATATGGTCGGACTGCGCGTGCGCGACCGGTTGACGGCGAAAGAGTTGCGCATCGTGGCTTTGATTGTGCAGGGGTATAAAAATAAAGAGATTGCCACGCAGCTGGGAACGACCGAACAGGTGATCAAGAATTATCTGCGCAACGTTTATGACAAGATTGGAGTGTCGGACCGGCTGGAGCTGGCGCTGTTTACGATTCATCACCGGATTTTGAATGAGGCCGCCGCGGCTACTACGCAGGGGCCTGCGCCGCAGGCGCCGGCGGGAGTGATGCCGTAGTCTTTCGCCAGAGGGGGACACGATGACTGCTTTGATTGTCCGTGTAGCCCTGGACGAGACTCCAGAAAACGGCCATCCAATGGGAACGAGGATCTCCTCCGGCCCTACTCTGCGCTACCGCTCCTTCGGCACTTCCATAGATCGGTGTATAGCAATGCAGAAGCCAAGAATCCAGTTGGGTATCTATGCCGGGGTCACGATCATGGCGTGCATGCTGATGCTGGTGCACTCGGCTTCCGCGGCGACGGAAAAAGTGTTGTACTCCTTCAACGGGAATCCCGACGGAAACGGGCCCCAATCTGGACTCACCTCTGACACGGCCGGTAATCTTTACGGGTCAACCTACTCCGGGGGTTCGGCAGGCCAGGGCGTTATCTACAAACTCACGCACTCTTCCGCTGGCTGGAAAGAAACCATTCTGTACAACTTTCAGGGTGGAACGGCAGACGGAGCGAACCCCTCGGGCACGTTAATCCTCGACTCAGCCAGCAATGTTTACGGCACCACAACTTTAGGCGGAAGTGGCAACGGAATTGTTTTTAAACTGTCGCCCTCGGGTGGAAGCTACACCGAGAAGCTGCTGCACGTCTTTGGGGTGGGTGAGACTCCGTTCAACGATGGCGTGATCCGGGACACCTCTGGAAATTTGTTTGGAGAGACGGCGGGCGGTGGAACGTTCAGCAGCGGCACTATTTATGAGCTCAAACACACAGCCACCGGGTATTCCTATCAAACTTTGTACAACTTCGCAGGCGGCAGTGACGGTGACTATCCCTCGGGTGGATTGATATTCGGCGGGGTCGGAATTATGTACGGCACGACTGCGGGCGGCGGCGGCGCTAACTGTGGAACCGTGTTCTAAATGAAGCGGAACACGAATGGCACATGGACGGAAACGTTGATCCACGGCTTTCAGAACGAGGTTGATGGGTTCGATCCGGAAACGCCAGTTGTCATGGACAGTGCAGGTAATCTCTACGGAACCACCCAGTACGGAGGCGACGTTCCCTGTGCTGGACCCTTTGGTTCCTTTGGTTGTGGAGAAGTCTTTGAGCTGTCCCCATCGGGCGCCGGTGCGTGGACTAAGACGTTGCTGCACGCTTTTACAGACTCTCCCGACGGCCGGTTCCCCGCGGCGGGGTTGGCCTTCAATAAGGCAGGTCATCTTTTCGGAACAACTCCGTATGGTGGCTCGTATGAGAGTGGATTGGGCACTCTCTACGAGCTGGTGCCACAATCCGGGGGAGGATGGACGGAGAGCGTGGTCTATTCGTTCGGCAATGATGGGTGGAACCCTTACAATCCGGTGATTGTGAATGGCGCGGGTAATATTTTCGGCACAACGGTATACGGAGGCACAGAGTCGGGGGGGACAGTATACGAGTTTACCGGCGTGAGCGCGCGGTAGAGTTGGAACTCGTCCAAGGCCGCCCGAATGGGCGGCCTTTATTTTGTCTGACTAACCGACGAACAAAAATGGATGCGGTGGTAGAAATTCCTTGCGGAGCCGCTGGCGATACGAGGAGGCAAGGGGTCCTTCGACTGCGTTGCCGCCCGCTTGCGCGGACGGCAACTTCGCTCAGGATGACAGGCTTGGATTTTCTCGCACGCTTAAACTTTCTCTGCGATCGACTTTGCCTGCGTGAACAAATATAGATAATCGGGGCCACCGGATTTGGAATCTGTTCCCGACATGTTGAAGCCGCCGAAGGGGTGCGCGCCTACCATGGCTCCCGTGCATTTGCGGTTGATGTAGAGATTGCCGACGTGGAAATCGCGGCGGGCGCGGTCGATCTTGTCGCGGGATTTGGTGTAGATTGCGCCGGTCAGGCCGAACTCGGTGTCGTTGGCGATTTCTAACGCGTGATCGAAGCCGTGGGCCTTGGTCACCGTAAGAACGGGGCCGAAGATTTCTTCCTGCTCTAGTTTTGATTTGGCGGGGATGTCGGCAATCACGGTTGGCTTGATGTAGTAGCCTTCTCCGGCTTCGGTGGCGCGCTCGCCGCCGGTTAGAACGCGTCCATCCTTTTTGCCTTGCTCGATGTAGGCGAGGATGGTCTTCATCGAGCCTTCGTTGATGACCGCGCCCATGTTGGTGTTTTCGGCGGGATCGCCTACGGTGATTTTTTCTACCCGTGCTTTCAACTGCTCGAGGAACTTGTCGTAGACGCGCTCGTCGACTATGGCGCGGGAGCAGGCTGAGCACTTCTGGCCCTGGAAGCCGAATGCGGCTTGCGCGACGCCTTCGACGGCGGAGTCGATATCGGCGTCGGCGTCCACGATGATGGCGTCTTTGCCGCCCATTTCGAGGATGGTGCGCTTGATCCAGACCTGGCCGGGGGCTTGCGTGGCAGCGGTTTTGTTGATGTGGAGGCCGACTTCGCGGGAGCCGGTGAATGCGATATAGCGCGTTTTGGGATGCGCAACGATGGCATCACCGAAACTGGCGCCGGCGCCGGGGCAGAAGTTCACTACGCCTTCGGGCATTCCCACTTCTTCGAGAAGCTCGATGAATTTGGCGGCGATGGTGGGGGAATCGCTCGACGGCTTGAGGATTACGGTGTTGCCGCTGACGATGGAGGCGACGACCAGGCCAGACATGATGGCGCAGGGGAAATTCCAGGGCGGGATGACCGCGCCTACGCCGAGCGGGATGTAAGTGAGCGAATCGTGCTCGCCGGGCATCTGCACCGGGGTTTGGGCCTTGGCGAAACGCAGCGCTTCACGGGCGTAGAACTCGAGGAAGTCGATCGCCTCGGAGATATCGGCGTCGGCTTCGCCCCAGTTTTTGCTGACTTCGAAGACGAGCCAGGCCATGTAGTCCATTTTGTGGTCGCGCATGCGGTCGGCGGCGCGGAACAGCAGGCTGGCGCGCTCTTCGACTGGAGTGTTCTTCCACGAGTCGAAGGCCTTCAGGGCGGCGGCCATGGCTGGTTCGACGTGCTCTTTGCCGGCCTTCTGGTGGATACCGACTACCTGCGACGGCTTCGAGGGGTTCAGCGACTTGATCTTGTCGGTGGTCTTGACGCGCTGGCCGCCGATGATGAGGTCATACTCGCGGCCGAGTTGGCCGCGGACGCGCTCGATGGCGGCGCGCATCTTGCGGGCGTTGTCTTCTTTCGTGAAATCGAAAAAGGGCTCGTTGATGAAGGGGCCTTGATGGGCGGATGTGCGCGGGCGGAGGGGGAGTTCGGCGATGGCCATAATGCACCTCGTGGAGCAAGTCAGTACGAACCGGGATGAGTGGCGAACCAGTTATTTTAGCACCGCCGGCACGGCGACGGGCGGTCGGCAGTCGGCTTTTCTACACTGGGGTAGCGGTCCGCAGCGCCTCACGGGCACGTCAGTTGCGCCGAACCCGATGCCTGTGGTGTCATCATCGTCATCTGAGCCAGCGGCAGGCGTGGATCTGCGGGTGCGGTGGCGAAGATTTCGACCGTCCCCGCGTAAGTGGTGCATTGCCCCAAGCCGGTGCTGTCAACGGTCACACCGTTGGGGATGGGCTGGGACGGAGATGAAGACCAGGGATTGTAGATAGTCCACAGTGCGGTCAGCGGCGATACTGTGTGGCCATTGGTGTAAGTGCCGGTCGCGGCGAACTGCACATGTCCGTTGGCAGTGGCAGGAGTCACACTGATGGACTGAAGAAGCGGCCGGCTGGTGCCGCAGGCCAGCAGGGAAATGGCAATCAGAACCAGCGCAACAGAAGGGAGAACGGGCCCAAGCTTATGCATAAGAGCCTCCCGATCGTGATAAGAGAGCGCGAACAGCAAGCGCTCCAATCCTTATTGTAACGCCGCCCCCGACAGAAAGTTTCACGAAACAGGGCAGGGTGCGGTTTGGTGAGGAAGTGAGCCAAATGCAGCAGTGCCCCAAGTCAATACGCTGGTGGTAGACTCATACGTTTTCTTGAACTCGGCAATCTTCAGAGATGGCGTTTCTCTTTCGTAAGAGGTGGATTCATGGACATTAAGCGTGTAGGAGTAGTGGGCGCCGGCACGATGGGTAACGGTATTGCTCACGTTTTTGCGCGCGGCAATTATTCCGTCGTTTTGTGCGATGTGGAGCAGCGGTTTCTGGAGCGCGGGATCGCTCGCGTCGCGAAGAATCTGGAGCGTGAAGTCGCGAAGGGCAAGATTACGGCGGAAGACAAAGCGTCCGCTTTGAAGAAGATTGAGGCGGTGACTGAGCGCTCTAAGCTTGCTGGCTGCGACTTCATCATCGAGGCAGCTACCGAGAAGTTTGAGATCAAGACGGAGATTTTTCGCGATCTTGACCGGCTGGCGCGGGCTGACGTCATATTGGCTTCGAATACTTCGTCGATCTCGATTACCAAGCTGGGGGCGCTTACCAAGCGTCCTGACAGAGTGATTGGGATGCACTTTTTTAATCCCGTGCCGGTGATGAAGCTGGTGGAGGTGATCCGCGGGCTGGCTACTTCGGCGGAAACGTTTGCTACCGTGCGCGAGTTGGCGGTGAAGCTCGACAAGACTCCGGTGGAGGTGAACGATGCGCCGGGATTTGTCTCGAACCGGGTGCTGATGCCGCTGATCAATGAAGCCATTTATGCCGTGATGGAGGGCGTGGCTACGGCCGAGGCCGTGGATGAGGTGTTCAAGCTGGGGATGGCGCATCCCATGGGGCCGCTGACTCTGGCGGACTTTATTGGGCTCGATGTTTGCCTCGACATCATGCGCGTGATGCACGATGGGTTGGGCGATCCCAAGTACCGGCCTTGTCCGCTGCTGATCAAGATGGTGGATGCGGGGTGGCTGGGGAGGAAGAGTGGGCGGGGATTTTATAAGTATTGATGATTGGTGATTGGTGATTGTCGATTTCCAATGTGCGTGGAGAGACAACCACAGGGGCTGAAGCCCATTTGATTTTAAAGGAACTAACGCGGCCCCTTCGGCAAGCTCAGGGCAGGCCCTTGAAGGGCCGCTCTTCCACGTTAGTGCATGCGTTCATTCCCTTTCCATGAGAGAACGCTTGACCGTCCATGAGAACGCTTGACCGAATGACCACTGAAACAATTTCGCCGCGAACGAAGAGCGATGCGCCGTTTTACTTTTTGGCCGCGCTCTTGGGCATTGGGACGGGGTGGGTGGATGTGGCTGTCAATGACCTGCTCTTCACGGCGCTGCTCGTGCTGATGGCTTGCATGCTGCTGGGGCTGTTGCGGCCGCGGTGGCCCTGGCGGTGGGTGGTAGTAGTGGGAATGTTCATTCCTCTGACCGAACTGGCGGCCTATTTGATCTTGACCGTGAAGCCTACGCGGGCGCAGGTTTATGGATCGTTTCTGGCATCGCTGACGGGGATTGCGGGGGCTTATGGGGGGGCGCTGATGCGCGGGGTCATCGATAATCTGCGACAGGGGAAGTAGGAGCAGTGGTCAGTGGTCAGTGGTCAGAACGTCTAGAGCTTCAGCGGGACACTACGGTAACTTGGGGGCGCTGGGGCTTTATGGGAGAATTCTTAACATTCCGGGCCCCCGCCGTGGAAGTTTGGAGGCCGAGGCGCGTCTAAACTTCTATGAACAATCTGAATGTCGTTGTTGCTCTGACCACCAGAGACAATGATTACCAGGCCGAACAATCGGCGTCCGCCGCCGAAGTTGCTGCCAGGCTTGGCGTGAAGATCAGCGTCGTTTATGCCGGCAACGATGCGGTCAACCAATCCCAACAATTAGTAAAGATCATCCAGGACAAGAATCACCGTCCCGACGCGATTCTGGTGGAGCCGGTGGGAACGCCCATGCCGCAGGTGGCGAAAGCGGCGGTGGGCGCGGGCATTGGATGGGGGATTCTGAATCGCGAGGCCGACTACATTGCCGAGCTTCGCCGGGGCGCTGGAGTTCCGGTGTTTGCGGTGAGTCCCGATCAGGAAGAAGTGGGGCGGATTCAGGGGAAACAACTGGCGGCGCTTATGGGCGAGGGCAATATTCTTTATGTCGAGGGTCCCTCCACCAGCAGCGCGGCAAACCTCCGCAGCAAAGGGATGCTTGCGAGCAAACCGGCGGGCGTGGCGATGAAGATGCTCAAGGGAGACTGGTCGGAACGAAGCGCGCACCATGCGGTGAAGGCGTGGCTGTCGTTGAGCACCTCGAAGGAACTGCACATTCAGGCGGTTGTTGGCCAGAACGATGCCATGGCAATGGGCGCGAGAAAAGCGCTGGTGGATCTGGCTGAGGCGGAACGTGAGCGCTGGGTGAACATTCCATTCCTGGGGTGCGACGGGGTTACCAAGACCGGGCAGGAGTGGGTGCGCAGCGGACAGTTGCGGGCTACGGTGGTGATTCCGCCGATGGCGGGGCTGGCGCTGGAGATGCTGGCCAAGGCGGTGAGCAGCGGCGCGATGCCGGCGGAGCGGACTTTGTGCGCTCCACGGTCTTTTCCCAACGTTGCGGAGATCGGGGCAAGAGCAGCGGGTGCGTGAGTAGCGGGGCTTCGGGCTTACGACTCACGAGTCAGGTTGCTGGCTGCGAAACGCACAAAGCTCAAGAGCCGAAGCCTAACAACCTAAGACCTGTCACCTGAGACCTTATTCCCGAATCCGTCCGGTCCCCAAGGGTCCAGAGCGCGTCCCACCCCCAAGGTATTGGATAACCAAGAAGCTACTCCCAATCCACAGGGGAGACGCGTATGCTGCCTGCATGTGTGTAACGGTTTCGATGCTGGCCAGCGGGAGCCGGGGGAATTGTGCGTTTGTGGCCAGCGCGCGAACGAAGATTCTGGTGGATGCGGGGATTTCCTGCCGCGAGACGTTCAAACGCATGAAGGCGCTGGGCGAAGATCCGCAGTCGCTGGCGGCGATTCTGATCACGCACGAACATTCCGATCACATTTACGGATTAGCAACGCTGGCAAAGAAGTTGCGCATCCCAGTGTTTATGACAGGGGCGACGCATGCGGCGTGGGCGCGGGCCATGCGCACAGTGAACGGGGAGCGTCCACAACTGGAAAAATTGGAGCGTTTCGAGTCGGGGCACCGCTTTCAGGTTGGCGATATCGAGGTGAAACCTTTCACCATTCCGCACGACGCCGCTGATCCTGTGGGGTTTGCTTTTCGCATTGAAGGCACGAAGGTGAGTGTGGCCACGGATCTTGGTTACCTTCCGGTGAATGTTCGCGATCACTTGCGCGGGTCAGACATTCTGGTTTTGGAGTCGAATCACGATGTGGAGATGCTGCGCGGGGGGTCGTATCCGTGGGCGGTGAAGCAGCGGGTGGCGAGCAACGTGGGGCATCTTTCGAACGAGAAACTCGCGGATTTCCTGGCTAACGGCTATGATAATAGTGCGGCCTTTGTGGTGCTGGCGCATCTATCAGAGCAGAATAACCATCCGGAAATAGCGCGACGAGAAGCGGAAAGGGCGCTGGCGGAGCGGGGTGGGTTGTTTCAGGACGGCCTGTTTCAGAACCAGGTGCTAGTGGCGGTGCAGTCCGAGGTCTTGCCGCCGATTCGACTGTAGTTACTTATGAGTCAGCAGTGCATCGATCCGATCGTGGGCAAGATCCTAGCGGGCTGGAGGTATGACATATCCGGCCTGGCGCCGGAGATGCGCGGCGACTACGAAAGCCACTTCGCCGATTGCGAACACTGCCGCAGCCGGCAGAAAATGCACCGCATTATTGACGTGGGGCTGATCGCGCTGGCGTCGGTTTCGGGGGGCGTGTTTCTGCTGGCCTTTGGAGTGATCCGGCACTTTGGACCGCGGCACGCGTTCTGGTTGGAGATTGCGGCGCTGGCGGGCTTTGCCTTGTCGGCGCTGATCTGGCTGGTGGTGGCGGTGGCCACACCCGCCCCGGTTACCGTGCTGGATGCGGCCAAGGAAGGCGCGCGCCGGGTGCATGACCGCCTGCCGCAGGAAATTCGCGAACGCCTGCCGGAAGAACTGCGCGTGAAGATCACGGGGACGTAGTACCCGGGACACTTCCCCCAAAGAAAACCTTTACCACAGAGGCCACGCGGTTACACAGGGTAAGCCTTTCAAGAATACAGCCACGATTTCCCTCAATCTTCCAGAATGCGTCTTTCAGCAGGCTGCGGCATCTTCATTTTCTGTGCAAATTTTCACCACTCGAATCGCTCTGTGTTCGATCTGCGCCTTTTCTGTCGCATTTGGGATTCTGCCGTCCCTGTCGGCGGCGCAGGACGCCTCCATGAGCGGGATGCACATGCAGATGGAACATTCCGAAGCGCCACAGCTGCCATCACCGCACTCCGGGTCGGGAACGGGATGGGAGCCGGCGTCTGTGCCGGAGCACGAGTGGATGCGGCGGCGCGGGGGCTGGGAGCTGATGGCGCATGGGGTGATCTTCGCGGATTACAACCAGCAAGGCGGAGCGCGCGGGGGCGGCGGCAAAGCCGAGTCGGTAAATTGGGCCATGCTGATGGAACAGCACGGGCTGGGCGGGGGGACGATCCTGTTCCGCCAGATGCTTTCGGGGGAATCGCTGACCTCGCCGCATCCCGGCTTTCCGGAGCTGTTTCAGACCGGGGAGACTTATCACGGAGAACCGCTGGTCGATCACCAGCATCCGCACAATGTGTTTGCGGAGCTTTCGGCCCTGTATCTGCTGCCGCTCTCGGAGAAAATCTGGTGTGAATTATATGGCGGGCCGGCGGCGGAACCGGCGCTGGGGCCGGTCACCTACATTCATCGCGCGTCGGCTTCGGAGCTGCCGCTGGCGCCACTCAGCCATCACTTGCAGGATTCGACGCATACCAGTTTCGGAGTAGTCACGACGGGGTTTGTCATCGAACGCGTCAAGCTTGAGGGTTCGGCGTTCAATGGACGCGAGCCCAATGAAGAACGCTGGAGCATTCAATCTGCGGCCTGGGATTCGTACTCGGGGCGAGTGAGCGTTGCGCCGGCGAGCGACTGGACCGCGCAATACAGCGTGGGACGGCTGGAGCATCCGGAAGCGTTGGAGCCGGGCAGCCAGTGGAGGCAGACGGCTTCGGTGGAATATGACAAGCCCCTGGCGTTGGGCAATTGGGCTACCTCTGCAGTGTGGGGACGCGTACATAAGATCGCGACGGACACGAATCTCAACGGGTATCTGCTGGAATCCACGGTGAACTTTCTGCGGCGCGATTATGCGTTTACGCGGCTGGAATTAGTGGACAAGGACGAATTGTTTCCCCAGGCGGCGGTGCATCCGGCTTACCGCATTGGAGCTTATACCTTCGGTGGAGTGCGCGACGTGGTGCGGAACTGGGCGTGGCAGGTGGGGCTGGGCGCGGATGTGACGTTTTACTCAAAGCCGGCGGCGCTGGATGCGGCATATGGCGAGCATCCTGTATCGTTTCAGATTTTTCTGCGGGTGCGGCCGGGGGTGGAGGCGAAGCCGCGTCATCATTAGAGTCTGGTGGAGGCAGAGGCGGACGCTTCGCGTAAAAGGGGATGAGAGCGTTATTGCGGTCGAAGGGGCGGGCGAGGACACCCGCCCGACAGCCGCCGGGGCCTGCCCTGAGCGAAGTCGAAGGGACGGCGGCGCTACTAGAGCGGCGCGCCGCGAGAACGCGGTGCCGCGTGAGAAGCGATATTGCCTAGGCGGGTTCTGGTTGAAAAATTTCTGAATGCCCTTCGTAAACAGCGGGACAATGTAGGCAAATGAGGGGGACTATAAGAACACTGCGTGCGGTGCAGTGGGCGATGTTGGTCAGCATTCTCCTCTATGCTGTCGTGGGCGAAGTTCTGGGTTCAGGCGCCAGAGTAGTGGATCCCTCGCTGAGCTACGTTTTCTCGACCGCCAGTGTGGCCATTGTGGGCGTGATCTTCGTGGTACGGCGCACGCTGGTGTTGCGGTCCGCGGAGACCCTGGCGGCGCATCCCGACGACGCACTCACTCTGCGCCACTGGAAGAGCGGCTACATCGCGACCTATGCGTTGTGCGAGGCGCTGGCGCTGTTTGGTTTGATCCAGCGCCTTATGGGCTTCCATTTTCAGCAGAGCCTGCTGTTTTATTTTGGCGGGTTTGTGCTGCTCATCTTCTTTGGGCCTCGGGAGCCACGGCCGGTCAGATCTTGATGTGGCAACTGGCCAGGCCGCGCTTCTCCAGATACTGCTGGTGGTAATCCTCAGCGGGATAGAACGTGAGCGCGGGAACGATCTGCGTGGCAATCGGCTTGGAGTAGCGGTGGGCCTGCTCGAGGGCTTCCTTTGAGGCTTGCGCGGCGGCCTGCTGTTGCGGGGTGTGGAAGAAGATGGCGGAACGGTATTGCGTGCCCCAGTCCGGGCCCTGGCGGTTGAGTTGCGTGGGGTCGTGGTTCTCCCAGAAAACCTTCAGCAGGTCGGTGTAGCGAACCTGGGCGGGATCGAAATCGACTTCGACGGCTTCGGCGTGGCCGGTGCGGTCAGTGCAGACTTCTTTGTAGGTGGGATTATCGGTTTTGCCGCCGGTGTAGCCGACGCGGGTTGAGAGCACTCCCGGCATCGCCCGGAAGGTGGCTTCTACTCCCCAGAAACATCCCGCTGCGAATGTAGCTTTCTCCATGGGTAACATAGCTCCTCGTTCTGTGTTGCGCACGTCCACGACGGCGCGACGCCCGCCGGCATCAACATTCCTAATTAGATTACGGATTCGCCAGAAAGTCACGCTGGGCTGCGGATTGAGGAGCTTTCTACCGCGGTGCCGCGTTACACAAGGCGGGCTGATTCCGAGACACAGTGCTCGGTCTATGGCTCGATGCGAAATTTACCGTTGCTCTTCAGGGTGCCGGTTGAGGTAGTTACGAAAACGGGGCCTGTGGTCGCGCCGGTGGGGACGGTGGCCGCGATTTCGGTGTCCGAGACGACGGCGAAATTTGCTGCAGTACCGTTGAAGGAGACGCCGGTCGTGGCCGTCAGGTTGTTGCCGAGGATGGTGACGGGCGATCCCACCGCGCCTGAGGTGGTCCATGTTCTCACAAACGGGGCCAAGCCTACCGACAAACTGAAGACCGAGCCGTTGTATACATAAGCACCTCCCTGCTGAGCTGTCCCGTAGAACTTGCCGTCAGTGCCCTGTACCAGACCCGCCACCGGGAAATCTCCCTCCCCGGACTTGAATGTGTGGAGGGTCGCGAGTACCCCTGAGGGAGTCACTTTGAATATTGTTCCGCAGCCGAAATCCGCGTCACATGTGTAGTCCCCGCCCCCAACTGTCGTTCCATAGAAGTTGCCGTCGGTAGCCTGCACCAGCGATCCGAGCGGTTCATACCCATCCGTGCAACTGACTCCGTTAGCGCAAAAACTGTAGACGGTGGTCACATTGCCCGTGGAGGTGATCTTGAAAACAACTCCCCCCTGTTCCAAGCCGCCGTTCTCCGTCGTCCCGTAAAGGTTGCCATCGGTCGCTTGAATGAGGCTGGCAGCGGGGAGAGCCCCGTCCGATCCCTCTACGAAGACGTGCAGCACGGTGAATGCGCCTTGCGGTGTAATCTTAAAAACTGTGCCGCAGCCACTGCCACAGAAACCGCCGCCCCCGGTGTACGCCGTCCCATAGAGATTACCGTCGCTGGCCTGGATGAGCCCCGCTTTCGGGTTGGAGCCGTCCGCGCAATTAGCCTGGGCGCAAAAGCTATACAAAGTCGTCAACTTGCCCGTTGGCGTGATTTCGAAGACGGTGCCTTTATTGTTGGCGCCGCCGTAGTAAGTGGTTCCATAAAGGTTCTGGTTCGCCGCTTGAACCAACCCTGCGACTGGGCTTGCACCATCAATACATTTTGGTTGAGCGCAGAAGCTGTAAAGCGTTCGCAAGGCGCCCCAGGGTGTGATCTCAAAGACGGTCCCCGACCCGTTGGCTCCTCCCTCCGCGCCGCCCCCGGCGGTTGTGCCGTAAAACATTCCGTTCGCAGTTTGCACAAGAGGTGCCACGGGCGCGGTACCGTCTGTGCAGTCTGTTGGTGAGCAGAAGCTGTGGAGGGTGAGCAGCGTCCCCGTGGAGGTAATCTTGAATACCTCGCCAGCGCCGTCAGCGCCCTGATCAGTTGTGCTATAGAAATTCCCGTCAATTCCTTGGAGGAGCGGGGCATCGGGGTATTGGCCATCAGTCTCGTCGAAACTCAACAAGGTCGTAAATTTCGTCTGCTGCGGAGCGCTGGCTGCGGCGGGGGTGCCAACGCCAGCCTTGGCCTGAGGGCCAGATGACGGCTGAAGATGCTGGGCTGAGGCGAACGAGCCGGCAGCGAATTCGATGAGGGCGATGATGGCTGCCAGCGTAACTCCGAGGGAAAACCTTCTGCTTCGCATGGTGATTCCTTCTGCTCCGGGAGCCAGTGCAGACGACAGAAACGCGTAAAACCAAGGGCAATGAGGATTGCACACGCTAGGGGGGGGGGCGTCAAGATGAAGGAATTTGCACAGTCCGCTGTAAATACCAGCCATGACTGCCGTCTCGCTTCGCTCGACGGACAGCCGAGGCGGCTGTCTCCACGCAAGCCTTTCCTGGATCCTCAGACACCCTATTGCCTGTTTGGGCAATTGACGCCTCCCGCGATTCGGGATAAAGTTCGTCCAGCGTTGTCGCAGTCGTTGTCGGCGTTAGTAGTCCCAGGAGAAGTCTGTGGTTCGTAGGTTCAGCCGCGCCCCTAACGCGCCGAAAATTGCCATCTGCCTGCTATGGACGCTGGCGACGGTATCGGCTGCCCAGGCCGTTTCGAACTTTACTCCACAACAACGCGTCGGCTATACCACCGGCGATCAGTGGGAACCGGCGATGGCGGCGGACGGGCACGGGCACATCTATATTCTGTTTCCGCAGTATGGCGCGGTTGGCGATTGCCCGGCCTGCACTGCTCCTACGATTGCGCTGACCGTCAGCAATGACAATGGATTGACGTGGCAGGCGCCGCATGCGCTGGTGGCTTCTTCTACCGGGCAGTTTGATCCGCAGATTGTGGTTGATCCCGTGAACCGGCAGACGGTGTATGCCTCCTGGATGCAGAACAACAAGCGCGACGTGATGGTGGCGCGGTCGCAGGACTTTGGGCGCAGCTGGTATCTGGCGATCGCGGAGCACTCGCAAGAAGACGCCGACAAACCCGCGCTGGCGGTGCACGGCGCGGATGTGTACGTGGGGTTCAATCACGAGCAGGAGTTCGTGGTGGCGGCGTCGCATGATTATGCGCAGACGTTTGCCGCAGTGACGGTGAATCCGAGCGCGGGGCCGGGCTGGTCGCTGGCGGGTGGGGCAACGGTGGGGCCGGCGGGCGACGTCTATTTTTCGTGGACGGCGTATGCGCGGCGGGAACTGAGCACGCGTCCGGTGAGCATTTATGTGAGCCGGTCGGGGGATGCCGGACGAAGCTGGAACACGGTTCTGCTGGACGTTTCGAGCGCGCCACCCGAGTGCTCGGCGCAGGCTTGCGAAGCCGGATTTTTAGGGGCGCAGATTGCATTGACATCTGACGCGGCGGGAACCGTTTATGCGTTGTGGAATGCGGGCAACGTGAACGGGCGCCCGGAGCGTATGTATTTTTCGTCTTCGACGACGGGCGGGGAAAGCTGGTCTTTGAAGGTGGACGTCTCAACCGCGGCTGATCAAGTAGAGCACTGCTTCCCGGCAATTACAGCGGGAGCGGCAGGCGACGTTCGCATCGCGTGGATGGACACGCGCAACCAAACTCCGGCAAATCAGCCTCTGTGGAATGTTTTTCAGCGCAGTTCGAGCAACGGAGGTGCGACGTGGTCGGGTGAGGCGCAACTCTCCGGGCCCGCATTGGGCCACGACCAGGGTTTTGACCGGGTCTACGATTATGTGCGGCCCGAAGGTTTCCGCTTTCCTTTCGGCGATTACTTCTCCATCGCGATCGACAACCTGGGGAACACGCATGCGGTGTGGGGCGAGGGGCGGAATTACAAGTCTCCGGGGTCGATCTGGTATAGTCGCGGGCGTTAATAGAGGCAATTGTTGATTTCTGATTGTTGATTGCTGATTGAAAACCCGCGCGAGGTCTTCAATCAACAATCAGAAATCATCAATCAACAATTTTCTTTGGGCCGCGAGTCTCACTCCAAAATCATTCCGCCGGTTAGGTCAGCCAACCGGGTAACTCCACGATCCTGGCACCAGCGCTGCAGTTCGTCCACAATTTTTTCGGTGGCGCAGGGATCCCAATAACTGGCGGTGCCGATCTGGACGGCGGTTGCGCCGGCCAGCATGAATTCGGCTACGTCGGACGCGGTTGAAATGCCTCCCATGCCGATCACTGGAATGTTCACGGCGTGTGCGGCGTCGTAGACCATGCGCAGGGCGATGGGCTTGATGGCGGGGCCGGAGAGTCCGGCGGTGACGTTGGCGATGCGGGGCTTGCGCGTGTCGGCGTCGATGGCCATGGCGACGAAGGTGTTGATCAGCGAAATGGCGTCGGCGCCTGCCTCCTGCGCGATGTGAGCCATCTGTGCGATGCTGGTTACGTTGGGCGAAAGCTTGACGATCAGAGGACGGCGGGCGGCGCGCTTCGCTGTGGTTACCACTTCGTCTAGAGAGCGGGGATCGCTGCCGAATTGCAGTCCGCCCTCGGTTGTGTTGGGGCAGGAAACATTCAGTTCGTAGGCGGCGATGCCTTCGCCATCGTTGAGAATTTCGATGGTGCGTTCGTAATCCTCGCGGGTGTAGCCGAAGACGTTGGCCAACACGACGATGTTTTTTATCTGCCGGAGTTTAGGCAGCTTCTCTTCTAGAAACGCGGGCGCGCCGATGTTCTGGAGGCCGATGGCGTTGAGCATTCCGGCCGCGGTTTCCCACAGGCGCGGCGGCGGATTGCCGATCATGGGCTCGCGGGAAAGACCTTTGACCACAAATCCGCCCAGCTTGTCGAGGTGGACTACATCTTCGAATTCGACTCCGTAGCCGAACGTGCCGCTGGCCGCGATGATGGGGTTCTTTAGTTCGATGCCAGCGAAGGTTACGCTGAGATCCAGGGGAGACTTGCCGCCGTTTTCGGAAGATGGGGTCACTGCGGCGGCCTTTCGTTCGGAGATCCCGCGGCAGAAGATCCTGCAGGATTCTCTGCGTGATGCGGCGGCGCAAGCGCCTCGGTGAGCACGCGTCCGACGGCGTGGGTGGGAGCGTTGATGCCGAGCAGCGAGGCCAGCGTGACGGCGAGATCGACTGGCTCGACGCGCGTGCGATAGGTCCCCGGATGGAATGGAAGCCCGTAGAAAGCCAGCGGGACGTGCGTATCGTAGGTATAGGGCGATGCGTGATCAGTGCCTCGGGCCGAACCTACGGTGTAGATTTCGGGAACTCCCATCACGTACCAGCCGCCTTCGGGGGTGTAGCTGTGCAGGAACTTTTTGCCGAGAGCGGTATCGGGGACCTCGCCTTCCGCGAGTTGCGACTTGGTGAAGTAGTCGAGCAGTCCGGCCTGCTTCATGGCCTCGCCCGTGGCGGTTTCGGCGTCGTGCTCTTTTACGTGAGCGGCGGCAAAGGCGTCCTGGTCGAGCCAGGCATCCGGAAAGTCGAGCTTGATATAGTTCGCGGTGTGGCCGGGTGAAAATTTTGCAGTCAGGGCTGCGTTGATCTGGGCTTCGAGTTTCCCTGCTTCCAGATTGGCGGCGGGAATGCGGAGCTTCTTCGCGGCATCGGGCAAGGCGGAGACGCCGTGGTCGGCGGAAAGGGCGATCCACGTGTTGGCGAGGCCGACCTCGTGGCCGAGGAAGTTGAAGAAGTCGGCGAGTTCGCGATCGAGCGCAAGGGCCATGGCCGCCATCTCGGGCGAGTCGGGGCCGACCTGGTGACCGAGAATGTCGTTCGGAGAAAGGCTGACGACGAGCAGGTCGGTGGCTTGTCCAGCGCCGAGGTTCTCGTAGACGACCAGCTCCTTGGCGAATTCCAATTCATACTCGTTGGCGAAGGGCGTGGAGCCGATCACCTCGTAGAAACCTGCGTCGCTGCCGTCTCTTCCTTTGCGATGGGCGGTCGAACGCATCACGTCTCCGTTGGTGTTTTTCCAGTCGCGGTCCCAATATTTTGCGCCGCGATTAGCGGAGTTGAAATCCTGCGCCCACTTGGGTAGGTCGGGACGGTAGTACGTAGAGGTAATCCATGCTCCGCTTTTCGGGTCGATCCAGTAGGCGGCGTCGGCCGCGAAGCCGCCGGGCAGGATGGCGGCGCGGTCTTTCAACGAGACTCCAAACACTCGCGACTTACCGTGGGTTGCGAGCTTGAGTTCGTCACCGAGCGTATCGGCGAGCAGGTTGTGCGGCGACGCGCCGGTTTTGTCTTTCGCTTGATCTCCTTTAATTTGATCAGCGGGCATGCCGACGAGTTGAGTGCCGTCGTCTTCCACGGACGTGACCATTTTCTTTTTCTTCGGGTCCCACCATTCGTTGGCGGCGATGCCGTGGCCGTTGCTGTAGGCGCCGGTGAACAGCGTGGCGTGGCCGGGCGCGGTGCGGGTGTTGGCGTAGTCGAAATTGCAGTCGGTAAAGTTGGCGCCGTGGTCGAGGAGCAGCCGGAATCCGCCTTCGCCGAACTGGTCGCGGTAGCGCTCGAGATAGTCGCCCCGGAACTGGTCGATCACGATTACTACGACAAGTTTGGGATGGGCGTTGTAGGCAGAGGCGAAAGAGGCCGGGGTCGGAGCCAGGATGAGGACAGATAAGATCGCCGCCAGAAGACCTCGGCAGACAGCTATGGCGCGGGGGGAGAATCTCATCGCGAAGGTAGTTTACACAGTCGAACGGCTGGGCGAAAGCGGTTCCGACTCCGGCGGCGTGCATTTTCCGCCCACTTTCCGATAAAGTAGTTGTTTCCCATGCTTGATCTGAATTTTGTTCGCGACAACCTGCCCCGGGTGGAAGAGATGCTGCGCCAGCGCGGCGCGGACCCAGCTGCCGTGCTCAAGGATTTCGGCGAGGTTGACATGCAGCGGCGGCAGGCCATCCACGAAGCCGAGACGCTCAAGGCGCGCCGGAACAGGGCTTCTGAGGACATCAACAAACTGAAGAAGAGCGGCCAGGACGCCACCGCGGCCATTGCTGAAACCAAGAACGTGCGGGAGGAGGTTCAGGCGCGCGAGAAAACTGCGGCCGACCTCGACGCGCGCCTCCGGGATATTCTTGCCGGCATTCCCAATGTTCCGCACGCGAGCGTGCCTGTGGGCCACAGCGCGGAAGAAAATGTGGAAGTCCGGCGCTGGGGTATGCCGCCGAAGTTCGATTTCGCCCCCAAGCCGCATTGGGAAATCGGAGAGCAACTCGGCGTGCTGGACCTGGAACGCGCGGTCAAGCTCACGGGCGCGCGCTTCGCCGTTTACTGGGATCTGGGCGCGAAGCTGGAACGGGCGCTGGCCAACTTCATGCTCGATCTGCACACACGCGAGCATGGATACACCGAGGTGTTGCCTCCGTACCTGGTGAATTCGGAATCGATGTATGGCACGGGACAACTGCCCAAGTTCGCTGCCGATCTTTTCCGTGTGCCACACGGGGAAAAAGATCTGTGGCTGATTCCGACTGCCGAGGTTCCGGTTACGAATCTTTACCGCGATGAGATTCTCGACGCGGCGCGGTTGCCCATCTCGCTGGTGGCGTACACGCCGTGCTTCCGTAGCGAGGCGGGATCGTACGGGAAGGATGTGCGCGGGATCATCCGGCAGCATCAGTTTCAGAAGGTGGAGTTGGTGAAGTTTTCGCGGCCGGAAGATTCGTATGAAGAGCACGAGAAGCTGACGCGGAACGCGGAGACGGTGCTACAGAAGCTCGGCCTGCACTATCGCACAGTGACTCTTTGCACCGGGGACATGGGGGCGTCTTCTGCGAAGACGTATGACATTGAGGTCTGGCTGCCGGGGCAGCAGTTGTTTCGCGAGATTTCGTCGTGCTCGAATTTCGAGTCGTACCAAGCCCGGCGCGCGAATATCCGTTACCGACCGGAGGGCAAGAACAAGACCGAGTTCGTGCATACTCTCAACGGAAGCGGGTTGGCTGTGGGGCGCACCTGGGTGGCGATTGTGGAGAACTATCAGCAGGCCGATGGGAGCGTTGTGATTCCCGAGGCGCTACGGCCTTATATTGGGGCGGAGCGGATTACGAGGAGAAGTTTCTAACGCAAAGTTTCAAGGTTTCGGAGTTTCAAGGTTTCAACGATTCACGTCCGGAATCGACTTGCAAGCGTGAAACATTGAAACCTTGAAACCTGGAGACTAGACTTGCAAAGTGTGGACATCAGCACGACGGCAACGGGCGCGCCTTCCCTACCGATGAACGGCGTCTTCCGCACAATTCGGAGCTACGTCCTTTGGCAGCACGAGCGGGGCACGCTGCACTACGACATCATGGTCACGCTGATCCTGATCTTCGTTTTCTTCTCGCCCCGGGTCATCAACTTCAACGATAAGCCTGTACTGCGTGAAACGCATCCTACGGATGTTGTGGTCACGGCCGATGCTCAAGGCGGGCTGGTCTACCAGATTTCATCGGGCGCGATTGCGCCGGGAGACGAGCAGTCGGTGCGGGACCAGTTGCTGCGCATCATTAAGCCGATTTCGGGCGATGTTACGATCGTGAGCTACGAGCCGGTGGCCGACGGCAAAGGTCATGTGCAGACCTATCGAGTCCAGGTGAAAAGATAGCAGGCAAATGGAATTTTTCGGCCGCATTCTTGGGACGTTGTTCATTGGAAGTTTGTTGTGCCCCTTGGCACATCATCCGAGTCCCGAGGCTTGCACGCTGCAGTGCGTCCTCCAGAAGATGGACGATGCGGCAGCCACCTTTCATGCGACGCAGGCTGATTTTGTCTGGGACCAGTATCAGAAAGTCGTGGACGAAACCGACACGCAGAAGGGCACGGTCTACTACCGCCGGGTGGGAAAAGAGATAGAAATGATGGCGGAGATCAAGGAACCCGACACCAAGTTCGTGCTCTACAAAGACGGCAAGCTGCAGGTATATCAGCCGAAGATCGAGCAGGTAATCGTGTATCCGGCAAGCGGCAATCGCAGCGAGATTGAGAGCTTTCTGGTGCTGGGGTTTGGGGGAAGCGGTGAAGACTTGAAGAAGTCTTTCGACGTGAGTTATCTGGGCGAAGAAACCGTAGGCGGCGCCGCAACCGGGAAGCTGCAACTGATCCCGAAGAGCGAGAAATTCCGCAGCAACGTCTCGAGGATTGTGCTCTGGATCGACTTGAGCCGCGGTATCTCGCTGCAACAGCAGTTCTTCCAGACCCAGGGGGACTATCGCCTGGCGAAATATTCTTCGGTGAACATGAAGGCGAAGTTGGGCAACGAGGTGTTTCAGCTGAAAACCACAAAGAAGACGCAGTATGTCTCGCCGCGCGGGTAAGTAATTGAATCTAAAGCCCAAGAATGTGTACTGAAAACTGCACCTCGGGCGCTATACTGCCCTAGATTCCTTTCGAGTTCATCTTTCGAGTTCATCTTTTCGAGTTCAACTCATGGCCAAAGTTTTTACGATTCCCGTCCCGCCCAAGTTTGGCACCAAACGAAGAGAGCGCACGTCCGATCCTCGCTACGTCGATGGGCAGCGCGTGCTGGTGGAGGCCATGAAGTATTTGGCCCAGACCGATCCCGTGACCAACCGGGCGGCCATTGAATTGATTTCCGAGCACGTCCGCACCCGCTTCCGCATGAGCGATTCGCCGCTGGCCTAGGATCGAAAGCCGCACCGACCACCCTTTCGCTGGTGGAGCACCTCAGAAATAAAACTTCAAGGCAAACTGCATTATGCGCGGGTCACGGGCTTGCGTAACCTGCCCAAAGTTAGCATCGAATCCATTGTGGTCCGGGTTGAAGAACTGGGCGTGATTGAACGCGTTGAAAAATTCTGAGCGAAACTCGATCGTCTTGCCCTCTGCCACGTTGAACGTGCGTCCCACCGAAAGGTCAAAGTTGTTACGGCCGGGACCGCGCAACGAATTCCTGCCAGCGTCGCCGAAGCTAAAAGTCGGAACATTAGCGCAGTCATAGGCCGTGGGATCGAAATAAAAGTTCCCATTAGTAACTGCCTGACCCAAGCAATCAGCCGTCGAAGGATCGAAGCTGTGCAACGATCTTGCGGGGAAGTAGCGGGTGGGCCCAATCTGGTCGGCTCGATCGAGGAAGATGTTTTCCTGGCTGGAATTTGAATTGGAGAAAATTGTAAAGGGCGTGCCGGTCTGGAAAGCAGCAATTCCGCTGGCTTCCCAGCCTTCCGCCAGTTTGCGCAGAAGGCCGCTGGGATTGCCGAAAGCACGTTCCAGAGGCAGCTTCCAGATACCGCTGATGACCAAGCGTTGACGAATATCAAAATTAGCCGACGCGCGGTCCAGGCTGTGGTCGAACGGATCAGTGTATACAGAACTGTTGTAGCGGAATCCAGACTGGTCATCAATCGTGTGCGCCCAGGTGTACGCCCCGCGAATGTTGAAGCCGTGGCTGAACCGCTTGTCCACCGTGAACTGAAACTGATTACTGCTGGAGGTCCCGCTGCTCAGATCGGTGAATAGCTGAAGCGCCCCTGTGGGAGAAGAATTTGGATCCAAAGGATTGCTGCACCCGGCGAGAGGGCGTGCACAGTCAGGATTAATGAAGCCCAGGTTGTTCTGCGCCTGCATAACGCTGGGCACCGGGGCATTCACATCGGTGGTGGCCACGGCTTTTCGAGAAAAGCTGCCGACATAGTCAGCCTCGATCATTGTGTCCTGGGTCACCTGATATTGAAAGCCGTAATTGATATTCTCCGAATACGGAGTGCGGAAGTGCGGGTCGACGACGTAGGCGAACTGGATTGCGGGAACTCCAAAGGTGGATCCGATTACGCCGCCCGTAGGGTACGGGTTGGTTAGACCGAACGGAGTAAAGGGATCGGCAATCGTATTGAAACCAGGGGTTACGCCAGTGTAGTCAGTCGGGAAAATCTGGGTAACCTGGCCAAAGGGTGCTTCGCCGCCGAACTGCAGATTCAGTGCACCGTCTTCGAGGTCATAAAAGATGCCAAAGCCGCCGCGCATTACGAGTTTGGCGTTACCCAGCACATCCCAGGCGAAACCGAAACGCGGAGCAAAGTTGTTTCGGTCAGGATAGGTCAGCCCCGAGTTCGGAGTTCCGGGATCTCCCGGGTACAAGACCCCCGGGGGCGCGCCGGGGAATCTGGTCGATTGCTTCCCCGGGAAAAAACCAAGAATCTCATTGTGTGGATCTTCCAGAGGAGAGTCATACTCGTATCGCATGCCGAAATTCAGAGTCATTCGCGGCCGCACCTTCCAGGAATCCTGCCCGAACAAGTGCCACTCGGTGGTGCGAATGCCATATACGGCCCGGGAGAACTGGGAATAGCTGTCAAAAAATCCACCCACAAAATCAGCCAGGGGGTCGCCCGTAAAATTCTGGTTGTTGCCGAAGTCGAACACTCCGTTGTTATCGAAGTCGAAATCAAAGTTGTTACGCACGCGGCGGATATCCGCGCCAAACTTTATGTTGTGCCGCCCGCGGGTCATGGTGACACTGTCCTGCCAGTGGAAAGTGACATCATGAATTTTTGTCGGTCCTTGTGGATTTGGGCCCAGGTTGAAACTGGTGGTCAGCATGATGGGCGGCGCGGTGCCCGCCGGATCATCTGGATTCACATTGGTAAATCCGAGGGCGGAGGGAGATGTCGTGTCATGGGGTACGGCTTGTAGAGTCGCGCTTCGGTTGGCTGCGAAGATGAACTCGTTGATCACGGTTGGACTGAAATTATGCAGCCATGAGATGGAACCAAGTTGAGTTCGAGTGAAAGAGTTGAAACCCGAGCCCAGGGGCACGTTACCGCCGGACGAAGCCCCATTCAGAATCTGGAACGGGAAGTTCTGGTTGAGATCGTCGACGATGTAAGAACCGTAGATCGTATCTTTCGAACTCAGGTGGTGATCCACGCGCGCAATGCCTTGCTCTTCGTGGTCCACTTCGATGGGCGAAGAAACGAAGTTATTGTTGGGAAGGTTCGGCAACGGCAGGTACTTGGCGATGTAATTGGCTATTACGGGGTTTACGGGAACCTGATTATTGTTGTAGGCATTCCCGGATATGGGGTCGAACAACTGGGTTGACGGCAATAGCTCGCTGAAATCACCGGTTCGCTCGTTCGGGCTCAGGACCTGAATCGCGGGAGCAACCTCGCCCTCGTGCCTAAGAACTCCCTGATAGGAGATGAAGAAGAATGTCTTGTCCTTCCTGATCGGGCCGCCAAGGGTGCCTCCAAACGTGTTCCGCTTGAAGGGGGTAACGGCAGGCAGGAAGTAGTTTCGGGCATTGAGAGCATCGTTGCGGAAAAACTCGAACACGTCGCCGTGAAATCCGTTGGTTCCCGACTTAATCACCTGATTGACGATGCCGCCTGAGGTGCGGCCATACTCAGCTTCATAGTTATTGGTGAGAATCTTGAATTCTCCAAGCGCATCGGGATTGGGATCGACCACGGCATTGTTGCCGAGGAAATCGTTGTTGTCGGCCCCGTTCACCAGAAAGCTTAGAGATTCAGAACGCTGTCCACTCACGGAAAACGGATTGCCGCTGCCGTCGTCTTCGTCAGGAGGAAATACTCCCGCTTGCAGCAGACCCAATTGAAAGGCGTCGCGCTCCACCAGTGGCAGATCGACTATACGGCGCTGGGTTTCGACGTTGCCCAAGGTCGCGCTGACCGTATCCACCTGCGTCAGATCGCCCGTAACTTCCACGACCTGACTGGCGGTACCGATTCGCAGTGCAACGTCTAAACGGGCATTCTGATTGATGGCGAGGGTGACGCCTTTGTGGACGTACTTGTCGAAACCCGATTGCTCAACCGTTACTTCGTAACTGCCAACGGGAACGAGATTGAATAAATAGTCCCCGTCTTTGCCGGTTGTTACAGTGCGTGCCACGTTGGTCTGGGAGTTCTTTAAAGTGACTTTGGCGCCCACCACGACGGCGCCACTCGCATCCTTGACGGCGCCGGTCAGCAGTGCGGTGGCTTGCTGGGCGACGACTCGCTGTCCATTCAGGACGGAAAGCCCCAGGCCAAGAATCAGACTGAATAGGGCAGCCGAGAAGAAACATTCCAGTGACCTGCACCTGCGGTGCGATTGTTGGGTCCGGGGAATCCGCAGCGCTCGCTGAAGAGATTGAGAGTCGGAAAAACTGCGCGGAACGACCTTCGCTGCACGCATGGGATAGCTCCTTGCGCACGAGCCTTTCATTCGGAGACCTTTGTGACCCCGGATCACGAGGAAGCCGAGCCTGTGCGCTGTGGAGCGTTATTGTGCAACTGCCGGGCCAGAAAGTTCAAGCTGAATCTGAACATGTTAGCCGTCATGAAACGTTTGAATATGCGTTTTCACACGGCGGGTTCCAGAATTCGGAAGCCTGCTTGTGCGGGTTCTCGATCGTTGCACTGCGAGTCGGCGAAGAGCGCTCCGCGATTATGACCAACGGAACGGAATGGAAGTGACTCACAGTCAGATGGGCCGAGCTACATGTACGCTAGAAGCATCTCACAGAACAAGATGGAGCTGCTTTGTTTTCGGACCAGAAAAGAGTGGAAGAAAAAAAGGGGCGGCTATGCCGCCCCTGCACTGCGAGTCGAGAACCGCTTAGAACGTGTAGCGCGCGCCGAACTCCATTCTGCGGTAGAGCGTCAAGGTCCTGGTGAAGAATCCGAAGTTACTCGCTAGGTCAGGTTCAATATCAACCGACTGCACATCGAAGCGGACGCTGTTGAATACGTTGTAAACTTCCCAACGGAACTGAAGTTTCTGCCGCTCAGTGATATTAAAAACCTTGTGCAGACCCACGTCGGTGTCAAAGTATCCCGGCCCGCGAAGGGTGTTGCGGCCCCCAACCTCGCCGGGAAAATCCTGGCGATAGGAGTTGATCGCGGTGGTGTAATCCTTGAACATGTTGGGCTGTGAGTTTACGATCGTTACTCCCGTTGCAGGTGTGGGGCCGATTTGGGTGGCATAGCCGCTCAGTTCCCAGTTGGTGGCCCAGGCAGCGCCATTGGAGACGCTTACGGGAAACCCGCTGGTCCAGCGGAGCACGCCGGTCAGGTCCCACCCGCCCAGAACTGAATTTGCAATCCGGCCCGAGCCCGATCCAAAAGGCCTGCCCTTGCCATACGGAACTTCCACCACCCAGTTCGAATTGAGCTGATGAGTGGTGTCGAAGGTGGAAGTGGCGCGCTGCAACTCAGGAGCCCACGCGTTATAGATCTGGTCGCCGAGGCCACCTTCGGCCGCAATCCGCTCGGCGTCCGAACCCATGTCGATCGAATGAGAGTAGGTGTAGTTCAGGTCGAACTGCACCCCGTGGGACATGGCATGCCGCAATATGACCTGACCCGCATCATAGTAGCTGTTGCCAATCGAGCGCCACGCGAAGAGCGAAGCATATTGGGAGGAAAAGTATTGTGGCGTGGTCGCCGTCACGCCACCCAAAGTTATGCAACCTGGGGCACAAGGATTGCCGCCAACCCCATCGATATCCTGCTGGAAGGTGGTTTCATTGTTCACGAAGCCGCATTGCATAAGGTAAAACATGTTTTGGGTCGCGGTCGGAGCTGCCGGGCCGCCGACGGGTAGGGGACAGTTTCCTTGGAGCTGGTTGAAGATGGCTGTTTGGCCCGCAGGTCCTTGAATTGGTCCCCCAGATGTGGCGCCGAAGAGATGCTCCCAATAAGGAATTGGCGCAACCGAGTTCTCCGACGCACCCGCCAGCACTAAATTGTCGAGCTGACGCGTGGCCGAGTAGTAGTCGGTGTGGGAGGCCGGGTCAACAATGTCCCGCGGCTGCGCCAAGTCTTCCTGCTGCAGCAGGCGGTGGCCGAAGCGGCCGACATAGGCGGCCTCAAGAGTGAAATTGTGCCCCAGTTCGCGCTCGAACGAAAGATTAAAGGCGTAGGAGTAAGGGGTTTTCAGTTTGTCATCCAAACCCCACTGCACCGCGAAGTTGGTCAGCGGATAAGTGACCGGAAAGCTGGCACCCGGCGAAGGAGTGATCAACGACGGCGGCAAATAGTAGAGGCCACCATTGTTGGGCAGTGCCGGCATACGAGGTGAGTCGTCCACACTCTGTACGCCTCCGACGTTGGTCAGCGCGGTTGAGAGTCCAAACGAGCCATTCAGGTCAAAAGTATTCACGACGCCTTGGCCAAAATGGTCGTAGTACATGCCAGCGCCCAGGCGGATAGAGGTTTTGCCCGGGCCACCAAGCAACCGGCCGAGCCAGCCCTCTTGCTGTCCCGGCGAAAAGGCGATGGCAAAACGCGGGGCGAAATCTTTATAGTCCCAACCCCAGTACGAAGGTTTGCCGTTGGCGTTGCCGTCGGGCGCGAAAGTGATGGGGTTGTTGAAAGGCAGGCCATTGGTCATGGTTGCCGAACGCTGGTTGTACCAATTGTTCAGGCTGAAGGTGGGCGCGACCTGAACTCCGTTTTTTTCATAGGGTGGTTGCAGCAGGGTCCAGCGCAGGCCGTAGGTGATGGTGAGGTTCGGTCTGGCTCGCCAGGAATCTTGTATGTAGGTTTCAAACTCATGATTAACAAAGTGGCGGTTGTTGGCTGCGCCATTGGGCAGAGTGGCGCCCGAGGTGGTGAAGTTGTACTGCGCGTTCACCTGGTCGACGATCCCCGCCAGGGCCATCACCGGGTAGTCCCAGGAATTGTTGAAGCCGGAGTCGACCGCGGGCAGGCCGTACCCGGCGAACTGCGGAGCGCCCGGGTCGAGGCTTGTGCCTTTGTTGGCGATGCCGGAGACAGTCAGCCAGGAAGCATTGGTGATGGCACTGGAAAACGAACTTAGATACGAAGATTTGATATTGCCCAGCAATCTCAGGTTCCCGCCGATGCCGAGCGTGTGCTTGCCCCGGATCCAGGAAAGGTCATCGACGAAATTGTGCACCGGAACCGAGACGTCATAGGAATCGTTGGACTGGCCGCCCGGATTATCCAGGCCCCGCAGAGTGACGAAGCTGACGTTCCCAGCCCCGACCTGATCGACTGCCTGGCGGGTTAAGCCGTAGTGAAAATTGTTGATCAGGTTGTTGGTCAGCACGGCGGTGTAGCCCACCGCCAGGCTCTTGGCAACAGTGACCTGCGCGATGTTTGGAACCATCCCCGGAAATTGGGGCGCACCGTCTGACCTGTCGCCGTTCATAATTCCGCGCACGAATAGCCGGTGGTTGCCGTTCTGCGTGATGTTGTAATCCAGTTTTGCAATGTAGGTATTGAGCGTCAAAGGCGTTGGCCCGGCAAAGGCATAGCCTTGATAGTTGAAGCCATCGGCGCCCGCCGCGAAGGGCTCATTGGGAACCGGGTAACCTTGCAGGATCGCCTCAGTGGCTGGGTTCGCTCCAGCTCCCTGGGGGCAGGTTCCGCTCCCAGTGCAATTGGGATCGATCAAAGACAGGGTATGCGGTGTCAGGGTTACGAGAAGGTCGCCTGGCGTCACCCCTGCTGCGTTGGTGACCGTAAAGCTGGCGGGACTAACGCCGGTGTTGCCGAGGAAACAGTTCGGGTCGGTGGCAGTAGTGCAGAAATACGAAGCTGAGCCGCTGCGGAGATTCATGCTGGGCACGATGCGGGTAGTCTCGGTGCTCTCGTGCTGGATCTGCTTTTCCCAATTCGCGAAGAAAAAAAGCTTGTCTTTCTTAATGGGCCCACCCACCGATACGCCGAAAGTGTTGCGGCGCAGAAATGGCGGAGTATTCGGCAGTCCGGTGGAAACCTGAGCGTTCTCGTTGAACCAGTCGTTGGCCTCGCCGATATTGGAACGATTGAGTTCGTAGGCAGAACCATGCCATGAATTGGTTCCACTCTTGGTAACCAACTGGACTTGCGCGCCGGAGGAGCGTCCGGCGTCGGCATTGGAGTTAGTGGTGGTAACGCGGAACTCCTCAACCGAGTCGAGAGTGGAGCGCACTGCCCCGGTGAATGCGAAGCCATTTTCCTGGTCGTTGTTGTCTATGCCATCAAGCGTTATGTTGGCTTGATCGCTGCGCCCCCCGTTGACGGCGCCGCTGCGCGTATCAGTCATGTTGTCGATCGCTGTGCCGCTGGTGGGGCTGGTGTAGGTAACGCCCGCCTGGAGACTGAGCATCTCCACTGGATTGCGGCCTTCGAAGGGTAGTTCCTCAATCTGCTTGCTGTCGAAGGCGTTGCCCATGGTAGCGTCAGTCGTGTTGACACGAACGGCCTCACCGGTAACTTCGACAGTGACGGCCTGACCTTGCACCTGCAGCGTGAAATTCAAGGTGGAGGGAACACTCACCAGAAGCTGGACTTTCTCCTGCTTCAGCGTGGCAAACCCCGTGCCGTTCACGGTGAGGGTGTAGGTGGAAGGCGGCAATTGCGCGAACTGGTACTCGCCCTGCCCATCGGTCTTAACGGTGCGCGAGAAGCCGTTTTGCGGATCACTGATCGTAACCGTTGCCCCCGGCAGCACGGCGCCCTTGGCATCGGAGACAATTCCGCGCAGCGAAGTGGTGCCGGTCTGCCCCCAGACCAGGGAACCGGTCAAAAGGAAAAATCCAATCAGTAGAGTAACTACACGTGAGCCAGAACGCATACAGCCTCCTTCACCCACGACGGGCGTTGCATTTCGGATTGTGTTTCCCAGGAATGGACGACATTTGAGACCCTGGGGGACCTGATGGGGCGATATTGTGCATCTGTTAGGCCACGGTTTTCAAGCTTAATTTTCAATTGTTTATGGCGCTCAACAGACGAAACATCTGCGGTTTCACATAACAGTGATTCACATTTTGGAATGGCGCCCAAGAACCGTCCGGTGAAACATTGCGGAAGCCAGCAAAATCACAGCCGGATAGCATTCCAGGGTGTAGCGGGGCTCGGGATTCTCCAGCGTTCCGAGGAATAGCGAACGCAGCAGAAGAAATAAAACGAATAGTCCGATGCCGAATAATTCGCGGGCGCGCAGCAGGCCGGCGGCGGCGCCGCCAACGTAGGCCAGGTTGATGAGGCCGAAGACGATGCTCACGGTGAGCCATACCGGTTCATCATCGAATTCCCACCAGCGCGGGTCCGAAGGCAGGAGTTCGGTTCGCGGGCACAGCCACATATCGGCAATGCGCAGAGCTGGAAGCCAGACGTAGTAGCGCAAAGGCGCGGCCTGGATGCGTGCCGCGGCCAGCGCGGCAAAGCGGGCATCGATCTCCGGGGTTACGTCGTGATTCTGGTTATAGTCGGCGAAGATCTGCTCCGTTTCCTGATGCTGCCGGGGCGAATCAAAGGCGCGCCGGGGCAGGCGGGTAATATCGATGGCGCCGCCCGGCACGTTCCAATAAATGTCCTGCACGGAGGTGTATTCCGCGATCCAGGTCTTGGTCCAACGATTGAAACCCGCCATCACCGGCTCATCGGAATCGTTGGCGTAGCGCGGCGCGAGGGGCTCGAAGCGGTGCATGGTGTGCAGGTTGCGCAGCGTCCACGGGACCAGCGGCGAGAAAGCGCCTATGACTAGAATCACTCCCACGCGGAGTATGGCAAGAAACCTGGGTGCAGGTCGAAGTCCTTCTGCCGGCTTCGCGAAGATGCTCCGCAGGAAGAACAGGAACCAATATCCGCCAATGGCGCCGAACAGGATGCCGCCGTCCGGCCGCAACAGAATGCATGCCCCGATGGATAGGCCGCACCCGAGCCATACGCCCGAGGCTTGCGTTGAACTTGAACGGCTCTCGCGGCCGATGCCGTGGCCGATGTCGTGACCGATTCCAGGACGAAGAGCCGCGAATCCGCACACCGCCAGATCCAGGGCCAACGCCGTAAAGAAGATTTCCAGCGTCTCAGTAAGTGCCGCTGCCGAGTAGTTGGCCAGGAAGGGACAAAGTGCAGCCAGCAGGAAGGCAGCCTTCGCCGCACGCGCGGACAACATGCGGCGCGCGAGATCTGCGATGAGGAAACACGTTCCCAGATCGAACAGGACTTGAATCAGCAGAACCGCACGGAAATTGCTCCCCCCGAAGATGGCGAAAACCGCCGCCAGGAAGGCCGGGTAGCCGGGCAGGCGGGAAAACGTGGGCACAACCTGGCCGGAATCGGTGATGCCGTAGACGCCATGCTGCAGCCAATTCATGGCGATGTCGGCATAGAGCCGGGAATCGTCCACGACGCCGGGAAAGCGGAACACAAAGAGCAGCCGCAGCGCGAGCGCCGCCAGGCTCGCCGCGAAAAAGAACCGAGCGTTCTTCCGCCGAGCATTCTTCCGCACCAGTTCGAGCACGCTGAGAATATAGCGCGTTTGGAGTGTTCTTCGGTCATCTGTTCTTCGTTCAACTTCGGGGCCGGAAAGTGTATCTTTAGAGGTAAGGACTTCTGCCCTGTGCCCTGTCCCACCGGGAAATTGACCGTCCGCCAGGCGCGGCATACGATGAACGCTTAGCCATCCATGGCCGAACCCGTCTTTTACGATCCGGAACGCGCCCGCTGGAAGCGCCTGAGGCGTCTGGTCGACGCGCTGGTCTTGGCGCTGTCGGCGCTGATTATTTTCTTTGCGTACACTACGCTGCGGGACGAGCGCCTGCCAGAACTGCTGTTTTCGCCACAGAAGCGCGCCTTCAAGGCCTTAAAAGAAAGCGAGAAGGAAAAGGCCCGCGACCGGCAGAAGAAGCTGGCCAGCCGGTCGCACCGCAAGTCGAAGCTGCCGGCTTCGGAAGTCACATTAAACCAGGAAGAAGGCATTCGCGCGGCA
This sequence comes from uncultured Acidobacteriaceae bacterium, assembly GCA_963842095.1. Classification (GTDB taxonomy): domain Bacteria; phylum Acidobacteriota; class Terriglobia; order Terriglobales; family Acidobacteriaceae; genus Sulfotelmatobacter. The sequence goes on along the minus strand of CAWJEY010000012.1, from coordinate 67,588 downwards.
TTCTATGTTCCGTGGGACGCCGCCAGCTTCTCTTCTCTGCGCGATTATTCCCGCCAGATCGACATTCTGTATCCTGACTGGCTGCACGTGCTCACGCCCGACGGCCGCCTGCAAGGGGTAGACGACCAAACCAACAAATTCTTCGACGTGGTGCAAAACAATCACGCGCGCTCCGTCGACGACCGCGTGATGCCTCTTCTCAATGCGGAAGACACCGCCATGGAGGTCTTCCCCATGGTGAACAACTTCGACGGCGCCGAGTGGGTGGGAGCAATCACGGACTTTCTGAACAATCCCGCAGCGCGCGCGGTTTTTCGCCAGCAGGTGGGGATGTTTCTTTCCACGGACCGCTTTCGCGGCTTGATGGTGGATTTTGAGGCTTTCCCCAGCGAGGGGCAGCCGGGCTATGTGGCGCTGCTGAACGAACTTTCGTCGGACCTGCATGCCCGCGGGATGAAGCTTTACGTCAGCGTGCCCGCGCACAATCCGGAATTCGACTATTCCGCCATCGCGGCGCCTGCGGACGGCGTAGTGGTCATGAATTACGACGAGCACTATCCCGGGGCTGCATCCGGCCCGGTCGCGTCCCAGGACTGGTTCGTCGACAACCTCAAGTTCATCGTAAACATCGTGCCCAATGAAAAGGTCATCTGCGCCATCGCCAATTACGGCTACGATTGGGTGCTCAAACCGAAAAAGGGAAAGCTGCCGCCCGACGCTAGGGACCACAGCGTCTCAGTGCAGGAAGCGTGGCTGGAGGCGCGCGATTCGGACGAAGATGTAACCTTCGATGACGATGCGATGAATCCGCATTTCAGCTATCTGGATGAGAGGAGCCTGCGCCACGACGTCTGGTTTCTCGATGCGGTTACGGCCTTGAATCACATGCGGGCCGCGCAAATGCTGGGCATCCAGACGTTCGCTTTGTGGCGGTTGGGGGACGAGGACCGGACGCTGTGGCGCGTATGGGACGTTCCTGGCGATCCGAACTCGCCAGCCAAACTGCGCAGCGTGCCTCCCGGACAGGATGTGGACATGGAGGGCCAGGGCGAGATCCTGCGCATTGAAGACCGCCCCACGCCGGGGGTTCGCGACCTTACCATCGATGCCAATACCAAGCTGATCACCGACGAAGTTTTTCAATCTACGCCGGAACCTTATCGTGTGGCGCGTTACGGCTACAGCCCCAACAAAATCGCGCTCACCTTCGACGATGGCCCCGATCCCGAGTGGACGCCCAAGATTCTCGACGTGCTCAAGCAGGAGCACGCGACCGCCACGTTTTTCCTGATCGGCATCCAGACCGACAAGTTCTCCGGCCTGGCCCAGCGTATTTACGACGAAGGCAATACCATCGGAAATCACACTTTCACGCATCCCGACGTGAGCAATATTTCTTCCACGCAGATGAAGGTGGAGTTGAATCTCACCGAACGCCTTTTCGCCAGCCTGGTGGGCGTTCGCGCCAAGCTGTTCCGTCCGCCCTATGCGATTGACGAGGAACCGGACACCGCCGACCAGGTGCGCCCGCTCGAGTTCTCGCAGGACCTGGGCTACATTACGGTCGGCAACCGGATTGACCCCAACGATTGGAGCGACAAGCCGAAGCGGCACACTGCCGAAGAAATCTCCGCTTACGTGCTGGCGCACTTGCCGCCTTGCAGCGAGAGTAACCTGCGCTGCGGCAACATCGTCCTTCTGCACGATGGGGGCGGGAACCGCGCGGAAACGGTGCGGGCTCTGCCCATGATCATCGAGGGCGTCCGGGCACGCGGGTACGAGATCGCGCCGGTTTACGAGTTGCTGGGCAAGACCCGGGCCGACGTGATGGCTCCCTTGCCCACCGGCCAACGCTGGGCCGCGCGTCTTGACCGGCTGGGCTTCTGGCTTTTTGACGTGGCCGTAATGAGCATCACCCTGATCTTCTTCCTCGGCGATCTGCTCATGACCGGGCGCTTGCTCTTTATCGGCGCGGCCGCCGTCTACGATCGCCTGCAAGAGAAGATTTTCGGGAGGCCTGCCGAGGTCGCTTCGTATAGACCGAAAGTAGCGGTGCTGATCCCCGCCTACAACGAAGAGAAAGTCATTGAGCGCACGGTGCGGGCCGCGCTCAACTCCAACTACCCCAACCTGCGTGTGATTGTGATCGACGATGGATCGCGCGACCGCACCCTTGAAGTCGCACGCGCCGCTTTCTTCCGGGAAGAGGCTGCTGGAAAAGTCCTGATTCTTACCAAGCCGAACTCGGGCAAGGCCGAGGCTCTCAACTATGGCATCGAGCATATTGAAGACGCCGAACTCTTCGTCGGCATCGACGCCGACACGATCATCGCCCATGACGCCATTTCGCGCCTGGTGCCGCACTTCATCAACCCGAAAGTCGGCGCCATCGCGGGCAATGCCAAGGTGGGGAACCGCGTGAATTTGTGGACGCGCTGGCAGGCGCTCGAATACATCACCAGTCAGAACTTCGAGCGCCGTGCTTTGGATGTTCTCGGCGCGGTCAGTGTGGTGCCTGGTGCGATCGGCGCATGGCGCGTTTCCGCTGTGCGCGAGGCGGGCGGCTACCAAGTCGACACCGTCGCTGAAGACGCCGATCTCACCATGGCTCTGCTGCGCCGCGGTTACCGCGTGGAATACGAAGACATGGCTCTGGCCTACACGGAGGCTCCCACCAACGCGAATGGGCTGATGCGCCAGCGTTTCCGCTGGTCTTTCGGAATTCTGCAAGCCGTGTACAAACACAGCGAGGTCTTCGGGCGCAAGGGAGCATTGGGCTTTGTGGCGCTGCCCAACATCGTGATCTTCCAGATTCTGCTGCCGCTGGTGTCGCCGCTCATTGACATCATGTTCGCCGTCGGCGCCATCTGGTACTTCATCCAGAAACACTTCCATCCCGATTCAACCGACCCCGCCAGCTTCCATAAGCTGGTCGCATTCTTCTTTGCGTTCCTGGTGATTGACTTCCTGGCGTCAGCCCTGGCGTTCGCGCTCGAGCGGCACCGTCCCGACGATAAAGAAGACGTCTGGCTGCTGAGCCAGGTCTGGCTGCAGCGCTTCGCCTACCGGCAGTTGTTTTCCGTGGTCCTGTTCAAGACGCTGAAGCGCGCCCTCGAAGGCCGCAGGTTTGCCTGGGACAAACTGGAGCGCACAGCCGCGGTGAGGTACGTACCATCGGAGAATCGGGATTCAGTGAACGTGCCGTAAGTTGAAAGCTGCCGACCTAGGTCATTTCGGCAGTTGGTGCGGGCGTCCCACCTTTTTGCCGCTGATCAAGCCAATCTAGAACCAAAATCACTGCCAGGAACGGCACCAGCCAAACCACACGGCTCTGGAGGCGATCCTCGACCATCGACAATGTGCCCGTAACCAGCGCGTTGGCAACGACCGTGGAAACGATAACGATGCCGAGTCCGATCAGCCGGGGCGGGCGGCGGCGCCAGAGTCGGGGCAGGAACGCGCCGATTGCGACGAGTGAAGCAACCACCGTCCAGTTTTGCACGGACGTGAAGAATTCAAGAGGCAGGTCATCTTGAGCCTGGCGGCCCTTTAGATAACGGGACCGTTCGCCGGGCAACACTCTCGCGAATTCCTCCGTCATCCAATCACTCGGACCAAAGAGATAAAAACCAAATATCTGCAGTTGTTGCCAAAAGTTGGCGGCTGACTTGGATAGCTGTGCAGCGGGATACGCGCGCAGAGTGGCCAGGACGAACGGCATCTCCTCCTTCCGCAGCCGCTTTTCTGTGGCCTCGTCGGCGTTCCCCCAGATGCCTTTCTCTCCCCAGAGAAACATGTCGGGATCCTGAGGCAGCTCCTGCAGATGGTCGCAGAGAACAAATTTCACCTCCGGACAATGCTGCTGCAGGTACCAGAGTCCGGGGCCGTCGGCAAGCACGCGGGCCATCAGAAAGGGCGGACGCTGGCCATTCAGCGAAGGCTCGCCATACAGGTAGGCATGAAGCGCCAACTGGGCGGCTGCCGCCAGCAAAACGATCATCGCCACTTCTCCCACGGCGACCAAACGGCAGCGCATCAACGGGAGCCGCATAACGAGCAGCAAAACCAGGAGGATGCACAACCCGGCAGCCAGGATCAAGTGCGAGGCATGAGACACCACGGCCCACCATGCGATAGGGATCACGATCAGCCGCTCAGCCCCGGAAAGCGTCTCCCTGGCGAACACAAGCAGATAGACGCAGAGATACAACAGCGGACCAAGAATGTCTGGCATGATCAGGCAGACGAACCAGGCAAAACTAGTGAGCAGGCTGAGCAACGCGACCAGAATCAGGTAATACAGCACGGTTTGCCGCGGCAGGATTGATCGCACGACCAGCCAGATTACATACGCGGTCAGCAGCGCCTGAAAGCCAATGATCGGCCACGCGGTGACGTTCCAGTGCCACGGCAGGATGCCCAGGCTATAGAAGAACGACCGCATGCCATAGTATTCCGACAATCGATGCAGGAACACCGCCCGGGCCACCAGACGGCCATCCCCAAGGTACGTAATCGAATCCGGATAAAGCAGCGGATAGCGGTTGAGGAGCGCGGGCCAGGTCATGAGCAGCGCGCCCAGTAACACGGCTGCGGCACGCCAGATTAGAGACGCGCCCTTCTCATTCTCATTGTGCCCGACATCTCGGTGGTCGGTCTCAGGCAATGAATCAGGTCTCCTTTCGGTTCGTCCGCGTCGGACTACCGGAACAGCAGCGGCACGAACTCCGCCAGGTTCCGCCGCCACACCATCCAGGTGTGCGCTCCCGGCGTTTCGATCTCGGTGGCCTTCACGCCTTTGGATCTGAGCCACTCTCGCAGATTGCGGTTGACCGTGATCAGACGATCCTCGGCGCCACACGCGATCCACAGCAGATGCAGTTGCTGATTTGCTTTTGTGTCGAGAGCGGGGAAGTCTTTTTGAAAGTCGTCGGGAATGCCGCCCGAACTGAAAGCGCCAACCCAGGAAAACTTGTCGAGGTTATTCAAACCAGTGAGCAGCGATTCCGAGCCGCCCATCGATAGCCCGGCAATCGCGCGTTCATTGCGATCTTTCGTGATCCGGTACTCCCCTTCGACTCGCGGCATGACCTCCGTGAGCAGCGCCTCGCGAAAGCTCTCAAAGTTGCGGTCCCGCAACTCGGTATGACTCCACGCATTCCAACCCAGGTGCACGAACTCCATCGTACCGTAGCCGAGCGGCATCACCACAATCATTGGCTTAGCCTTGCCCTGCGCGGTCAGATTGTCGAGGATTGCGTTGGCGTGGCCGACCGCGGTCCATCCGCTGGCATCGTCACTAAACCCGTGCAGCAGATAAAGCACGGGATAAGTCTTCTTCGCTGCCCGATCGTACGCCGCCGGCGTGTACACGTAGTAGTCGCGATCATCGCCCGCAACTTTGGATTTATAGAAGTGATGATGAATCTCGCCATGCGGGACGTCGTTCAGTTCCCAAGGCAGTGACGAGGGCCCGGGAACGTGCACCGCACTCGCCGGAGTCAGCAGGTTCGGTATCAGGAGCGGGTTTCCCGGATCGGTCAGCCGCACGCCGTCGGCCACAAAAGAATAACCGTAGTAATCCGGCGCCAACGGCGTGGTCGTAACGCTCCATACGCCTTGCTCGCCCTTTTGCATCGATACGGGCTCGGCGCCCTCGCGCGCAAGGTTCACGTCTAGGGCATTCGGGGCGCGGAAACGGAACGTAACGCTGCCGTCGGAGTGCACTTCAGGCGAGACTAGCGGCGCCGGCGGCCGCACTGGCGGAGTCGGCGCTGGCTTGTCCTGCGCCATTGCCATGACTGCAAGCATCGAGAGAGCGCGGAGGCAAGACTTCAAAACGGGTGAGATCGATCGCATAGGTCCGTATCCTCAATTTGGATCGAGTTCGGATCGCGTAGACCCAATGCCTGAGAGGTCGGCCACAGCTGTAGCCTAGAACTAAGAATGGCCCTTGCCTTCGGCCACTTCCAGCCGCGTCTCGGCCTTGTGCAAAGCATTCAAAGACCGCTCCACGTCCACGTTGGGATCTCCGCTGCTGAGCCGCTGTTCGGCGCGGGCTTTGGCTTTGCGTGCACGCTCCACGTCGATCTCCGCCGGGCGCTCCGCGGTCTCGGCGAGAATCGTCACTTTGTCCGCCAGCACCTCGGCAAATCCCCAAGCCACCGCGAGCCGCTGCTCCTCAGCGCCGGCGCGGAACGTGATTTCGCCGATCGCGAGTTCGGTAATGAGCGGCGCGTGCCCCGGCAGCACGCCCAGATACCCGTTCTTGCCGGGAATCTGAGCTTCAGTCGCAGCCGTGTCCACCACTTTCTTTTCCGGCGTGACGATCTCGAGTTGGAAAGTATCGGACATCAGTCGTTGGTCGTTAGTCGTTGGTCGTTAGCAAAATCGTGCTCCGCTGGTCTGTCGTCCGCTGTCCCCGAAAGGTTTGGCGAACGACCAACGGCTAACGACTAACGACGGTTCTTACGCTGCCGCCTTCATCTTCTCCGCTGCTTCCAGCACTTCTTCAATCGGGCCTTTCATATAAAACGCCTGCTCGGGAATGTCGTCGTACTTGCCCTCGACAATCGCCTTAAAGCCTTTCACTGTGTCGGCGATCTTCACGTAACGTCCCGCGGCGCCCGTGAACTGCTCGGCCACGTGGAACGGTTGCGAGAGGAAGCGTTGAATTTTTCGCGCCCGCGCCACGGTAAGCTTTTGATCTTCGCTGAGTTCGTCGATGCCGAGAATCGCGATGATGTCCTGCAGGTCTTTGTAAGTCTGCAGCGTCTTCTTTACCATTTGCGCCACGTCGTAGTGCTCCTGGCCGACGATGCGCGCGTCGAGAATGCGCGACGTCGAAGCCAGCGGATCGACCGCGGGATAAATCCCAATCTCAGTCAACGCGCGGGAAAGCACGGTGGTCGCGTCGAGGTGAGCGAATGTGGTCGCCGGCGCCGGATCGGTCAAGTCATCGGCGGGAACGTAAATCGCCTGCACCGAAGTGACCGAGCCCTTCTTAGTCGACGTAATGCGCTCCTGCAGTTCGCCCATTTCCGTCGCCAGGTTGGGCTGGTAGCCTACGGCGCTGGGCATGCGGCCCAGCAGCGCCGACACTTCCGAGCCGGCCTGGGTGAAACGGAAAATGTTGTCGATGAAGAGCAGCGTGTCCGCGCCCTCGGCGTCGCGGAAATATTCAGCGACCGTCAGTCCGGTCAGGGCCACGCGCAAGCGCGCGCCGGGAGGCTCCGTCATCTGCCCATAGATGAGGGCGGCCTTCGACTCCGCCGGCTTGCCCGGCTTGATTACGCCGGATTCCGTCATTTCCAGCCACAAGTCGTTGCCTTCGCGCGTGCGCTCGCCCACGCCCGCAAACACCGAGTAGCCGCCGTGGTTCTTGGCGACGTTATTGATCAGTTCCATGATGACGACGGTCTTGCCCACGCCCGCGCCGCCAAACAATCCGATCTTGCCGCCCTTCAAAAACGGTTGAATGAGATCGATGACCTTCACTCCGGTCTCGAACATCTCCGCCGTCGTGGCCTGCTCATCGAAAGCCGGCGCCAGGCGGTGAATGGGCATTCTTTTTTGGTACTCGACCGGGCCCAGTTGATCCACGGGCTCTCCGATCACGTTCATCACGCGGCCCAGAGTGCCGCGGCCCACGGGCACGGAGATCGGTCCAGCCTGATCGATGGCTTTCATGCCGCGCACCATGCCGTCGGTGGCCGACATGGCGATGCAGCGCACGCGCCCTTCGCCCAGGTGCTGTTGCACCTCGAGAATCACATCGATGGGGCTGGGAACGGTGAAGCCGTCGCTCACCACTCGCACCGCCTGATAAATCGGCGGCAAGTGGCCTTCGTGAAACTGCACATCCACGGCTGGCCCCGCAATTTGAACTACATGTCCTACGTTTTCTGCCATATTGTTCGCTCGTCTCGGTAAGCGGTACTAGGTACTCTCTACATCGCGGCCGCGCCGCTAACGATCTCGATAATTTCTTTCGTGATTTTGGCTTGACGCGCCCGGTTCATCGCGAGCGTCAGCGAGTCAATCATGTCGGTGGCGTTGCTGGTGGCGGAATCCATCGCGGTCATGCGCGCGGCGTGCTCGGCCGCCACCGACTCCAGCAGCGCCCGGAAAATCTGGATGGCAACATACTTCGGCAGCAAAGCACGGAACAATTCCTCCGGCCGCTGTTCGTAGATGTAATCCACCTGGGCCGTGCCGAACTGCGCTGCGGCCGCCTCGCTACCCGGTTCAGATCCGCGCATGCCCACGCCCGCGCTGATCGCCGCTTCTTTGGCCTTCTTCTTTTCTTCCTCCGTCATCTCCTCCGCGAGCCGCACCGCCTGCTCGCCGATCTGTTCGATGGGAAGAATCTGTTCCACGATGAGGCGCTGCGCAATCACCGACTTAAATTCGTTGAAGACGACATAGACGGCATCGATCTCCTCGCGCTGATAACGCCCAATTACGCTCTCCGCCAGCGTCCGCGCCTGCCCAAATTCCAGCTTGCCCAGAACGCCAACATGCTCTCCCGTGATTTGTATTGCTCCGGCGCGCTCCCCCGCCTCGGAATGGGTTTCGAGAGACTCCTCGATCTCGGCCAGGCTGCGCGTCTGCACCGCCGCGGCAGGATAGCGCCTGCGCAAGAAGTCGCGCCCCTTACGGCCGATCGCCTCAATGTCGACGTTCTTCCCCGCTTTCGACTCCAGGAACCGGCTGGCCGCTTTCGTGATATTGGCGCTGAACGCACCCGCCAACCCCTTGTCGCCCGTAACCACGATCAGCAGAATATTTTTCTCCACCCGCTGCGCCAGCAAGGGATGCTTAGGCTCTCCGGTCTCCGGATCGTAAATCTCCGCCCGCGCCACCAGCGACTTCAGGACATTGGTCAACATCAGCGCATAAGGACGCGCAGTCAAAGCGCGGTCTTGCGCCCGCCGCAACTTGGCCGCCGACACCACTTTCATGGCCTTGGTGATCTGCCGCGTGTTCACCACGCTGCGAATACGGCGCCGAATGTCGAGAATATTTGCCATTGGAGACCAGTTCTCAGTTCTCAGTTCTCAGTTCCCAGTTAAAACCGCTCCGAGTTTTTGCTGAGAACTGAGAACTATCATTTCGCTACCGCTTCCCTGCTCGCCACAAACTGCTGCTTCGCCTGCTTGATCACGTCGGTCAACTGCGCCTTCAATCCGTCATCGAGAATCTTTTTCTCCATGATCGTACGCAGCAGGCCGCTCTGTGTCGCATCCACGTACTTGTAAAGCTCTTTCTCAAACTCGCGCACCTGATTCACCGGCAGATCGTCGAGAAATCCTCCGGTACCGGCGAAGATGATCAGAATCTGTTTGGAGAATGGCAGCGGTGAGAACTGGTTCTGCTTCAGCAGTTCGACCAGCCGTTGCCCGCGGCTGAGTTGCGCTTGCGTAGCCTTGTCGAGATCGCTGCCAAACTGCGCAAACGCCGCCAGTTCACGATATTGCGCAAGTTCCAACTTGAGCGTTCCCGCAACCTGGCGCATGGCCTTGATCTGCGCGCTGCCGCCGACGCGGCTCACCGACAGACCCACGTTCACTGCCGGACGCACGCCCTGGTTGAACAAATCGGTTTCCAGATAAATCTGACCATCCGTAATCGAAATCACGTTGGTCGGAATGTACGCGGAAACGTCGCCGGCCTGCGTCTCAATGATGGGCAGAGCGGTCAGCGACCCGCCACCATTCTTATCGCTCAACTTCGCCGAGCGCTCCAGCAACCGCGAGTGGAGATAAAACACGTCTCCGGGATACGCCTCGCGTCCCGGTGGCCGCCGCAGCAGGAGCGAGATTTCGCGGTACGATGCCGCATGCTTCGAAAGATCGTCGTAAATCACCAACGCGTGCCGCTTATTGTCGCGGAAGTACTCGCCGATGGCCGTGGCTGCGTACGGCGAAATGTACTGCATGGGCGCGGGTTCCGACGCCGAGGCAGCGACAACGATGGTGTATTCCATCGCTCCAGCATCTTCCAGAATCTTCACCACCTGCGCAATCGACGAGCGCTTCTGCCCGATCGCGTTGTAGATGCAGACCAGGTCGTTGCCCTTGCTGTTGATGATGGTATCGAGCGCGACCGCGGTCTTTCCGGTTTGCCGGTCGCCGATGATCAACTCGCGCTGGCCGCGGCCAATCGGAATCATGCTGTCGATGGCCTTCAGTCCAGTCGCCATCGGCTCGCGCACCGGCTGCCGGGCAATGACGCCGGGCGCCAGCCGTTCCAGGGCGATGAAGTGATCGCTGGCGACGGGGCCTTTGTCGTCGATGGGCCGGCCCAGAGAATCCACCACTCGCCCAATCATGGCGTCGCCCACGGGCACGCTCATGATGCGGCCAGTGCGCTTCACTTCGTCGCCTTCCTTGATCTCGGTATATTCGCCGAGCAGCACCACGCCCACCTGGTCTTCTTCCAGGTTCATGGCGATGCCGGCCACGTCGTGCGGAAAGGAAAGAAGTTCGCCGGCCATGACCTTGTCGAGTCCATACACGCGTGCGATGCCATCGCCCAGCGTGATGACCGTGCCGGTCTCGTCCACGGAGATCTTCGACTCGTAGTTCTCGATCTGCTCGCGGATCAGCTTGGTTATTTCGTCTGCCTTGATCTGTGCCATAGATAGCTCTCAGCTGTCAGCCTTCAGCTAAATCCCTCGCGGTCGGCTCACGGACGATCCTGAAACTGCTTCGTTGCTGACAGCTGATAGCTGACAGCTAACGCCTAGTCGCCGCTGATCTCTTCTCGAATCCTCTCCAACTGTCCCTTCACGGAACCGTCGTAAATTGTGCTGCCCACGCGGACCACAGCGCCTCCCAGAAGCGACGCATCCTGCCCGTACCGCGCCCGGACTTTTTTTCCAGTCAGCTTCCCAACCTGCGTTTCGAACTCGCGCTTCTCGGCATCGCCCAGTTCGCGGGCGCTGGTAATCTGGGCCTCTGCGAATCCCAGCCGCGCATCGAGTTCCTTCTCCACTTGCGCGATGATGGGCTCCAGAAAATGCACCCGCCGGTGATCGATCAGCACCGCGACCAGGTTCCGCACTTGCTTTGAAATCCCATCCCGCTCGGCGACTACGTCCAGCACTCGCCGCTTTTGATCCGCGGGAATCGCGGGGTTCTCCCACACCCGCCGCAGATCGGAACTCTCGGCCAGCAAGCTGGCGATCGCACGCAATTCCGCAATCGAGCGGCCGGCGTTGAGACGCGCGCTGAGCACCACGTCTGCAAAGGCCCGGGCATATGTGCTGGCGACGGAAGCCATGCTCTAGCCCCTGCCCTTTCCCGGTCCCGAAGCCTCAGACACACCCAACTCCCCGGCAAAATTCCGCACCAGCGCTTGATCGGTGGCAGCGTCCACACGAATCTGTTTCTGCGCCAGTCCCACCGCCAGATCAGCCGCATAAGCGGTCAACTCTCGCCGCACAGTCTTGGCGGCAGCCGCGATTTCCTGCTGCGCCGCTTCCACCATCTTCCGCGCATCTTCCTCGGCTGCCGCCTGGATGCGGGCTTCCTCCACCCCAGCGTCTTTCTCCGCGGCATCGCGCATCATGCCAATCTCCACGTCGAGCCTCATCAAGCGCGATTCGATCTCCGCCAGCCTCCGGCGCGCTTCATCGCTGGCCTTCTGCGCTTCCTGCATCGCTTTCTGGATGGCCGCAGTACGCGCGCTGAACATTCCCGGCAAGTACTTGCGGCCCGCCCAGACAATCACGATCGCGATCACGGCAAAATTCAGCATCACGCTCAACCAGTAGGACTCCCGCAGGTTCAACCCGGTCAGCCGCGCGATCAGCTGCACAGAGGCTGACTGCTTAAATTCCGCCGTTTCGTCTTTTTCTTCTCCGGCGGCTTCGCGTGTCTCGTGCGCTAACTGTTGGGCCGGGCCCGCGTGCTTCGGTGCGCGGCTGACCTGCGCCGGTTGCGAAGCGGGAGGTTGTTGCTGTGCGTGTAACGGCAGGATCGTTCCCGCGAAAATCACGAGCAACAGCGCCAGCATCCCATCCCGCGCAATTTTTTTCCTGGAAGTCATCTTCTTCGAAATACCTGAAATCGCGCTCTGCGCCGTGGTTACCCAGGACATCAGCGTCCCGCTCCTGCCGGCTCCAGCACGCGCCGCATAATTTCCGTTGCCAGCGCCTGCGCCTCGGCCTGCAAGTCGCCCTGCGCCGAGGCACGGTCCTTCTGGATATCGGCCTTCGCGGCCTGCACCCGCGCCAGGGCCTTTGCACGAGCCTGGTTCAGCGCCGCAGTCCGCGCATCCAGCGCCGCCTTGCGCCGCGCTTCCTGCGCTTTGAACACGGTTGCCCGCGCCTCGCGCAGCCGCTGTTCATATTCGGACGTGCGCGCCTCGGCCGCGGCAATGTCCGCCCGCGACTTCTCGACCGCACCCTCGGTCTTGCTTCGCCGCTCCTCCAGCACGCGCCGCAAAGGCTTGTGCACGATCGCCGTGTACAGCGCATACAGCAGCGCCAGCAGAATCACCGTCGGCACCGCGCCAAGCAGTAATTCGCCTAGTTGTCGTAGCGTTTCATCCATGGATTGCTGCTGTACAGGATAATGAGGGCTATGAAAACTGATAAGTCTAACGTCCGCAGGAGTTTATGTCAACGTGAAGGGCTGATTTTTCAGGGGATTTCAGGAGTGGAGGAGGGTGCCGAAATGGGCAAAATCCGGCTTGTCGCGCCTTAGGGAAGGGCCATGCAGAAATCTGCAACTAATCCTTGACTTCGCGGCAAAGAGGATTAGCATTGAACTATCACCTCCGATCCAATTCAGGATCGAATGGGCCGATAGCCAAGGAATGTCACCGCTTCTTGGTTGCCGGCCCATTTAAATTGCCGCACGAATTATTTCCCTTCCGTGAATACAATTTTTCCGCCGGCCATGGTCATCATCACTTTCGCCTTCGCAATCTCCTCCGCCTTCACCGCGAAAATATCCTGAGAAAGCACCGCTAGATCAGCTTCCTTGCCCACTTCGAGCGTCCCGATGCGATCGTCAGAGAATCTTGCGTAAGCGGATCCCTGTGTATACGCATTCACGGCTTGTTCCACCGTGAGCCGCTCCTCGGGAACGTACACGTCTTTGGTCGCGACCGTCCCGCCCTGACCAGCCCCGTCGAAGGTTCCTCCGGGAAAATCAGTGCCCCCCTTTGCGGGCCGCCAAATCTGTCGCGTGACCGCCTCCTGGATTGCCACCAGCGGGTTCGGCGGCCATGTACACGGCCAGTCGCTGCCGAAGGCCAGCCTGACTCCGCTCTTTTCCATGCTCTGCCAGCGGTCGGTTGTGGTCCGGTCGTGCGGATCGTAGTTCGATCCATTCTCGTCGCAACAGAACGTGGGCTGCATGCTGGCAACCATGGAATGTTTTGTCAGCCGCGGAATGTCCTGCGCCGAAACAAAGTCGGCGTGCTCCACGCGAAGGCGCCGGTCCCGCGGCCCGTTGATCTTCTCCACCTCCTCGTAAGTGTCAACCACCAACCGAGACGAGTCGGGACGGTAGGTGTGCGTCATGATCTGGTAACCGCGCTTGTCCAGTTCGAGAACCAGCTTCTTGTATTCGGCAGGTTGATAGGTAAGAGGCGGAATCAACCCGGTGCCTCCGTCAACGAAGAACTTCACCAGATTCGCCGAGACCCAATCGTCGCGGTAGAGCGTACGCGCCTTGTCGAGGTCGGCCAGAAATTCCGGCGTTAAGTGATGATTCACGGCCACTGCGCCAAAAGAAGTCTTAGTTCGTACCGTAAGTTGTCCTCGATCGCGCAACGCGGCATAAAGCTGAATCTCCGCTAAATCTCCGGTCGCATTCGTCACGCTGGTGATGCCGTAGCTGCTTAGGTAATGCGAGGCGTCGCGCAGCAAGGCGAGCTTTTCATCCCGCGAAAGCTGGTCAGCGAGGGCCCGCTCGATAACCTCCTGGGCAGCCTCCATCAGAACCCCGCTGGAATGCCCTCTGGCGTCGCGGATGATGTACTTCTCCTCCGCCGGGTCAGCCACCGGCTGGTCCGTGAGTCCGGCCAGGGCCATGGCGCGGGCGTTCACCCACAGCGCATGTTCCGCCGTGTTATGTACAACGACAGGCCGGTCGGCGACCGCGCGATCCAGCAACTCGTGCGTCGGCGTCGACGGCGGCGTAGTGCTGAAATCGGCCCGGACAAACAGAACCTTGTCGTTGGGATGGCTCGCGGCATAAGCCTTGATCCTGCTGACTACCCCTTCAGGCTCGTCTTCCGGCGTAATGCTCGCCTCGGGCGTCGAAAGATTCAGCCCGTGCAGCTCCAGCGCCCCGAACCACATGTGCGTGTGATCGTCTGAAAACCCGGGGACTACCGTGCGCCCCTGCAGATCGATCACCTCAGTCTTAGCGGACTTTCGGGTCAAGATCTCCTGGTCGGTGCCGACAGCATCGATGCGAGTGCCGGTGATGGCCAGCGCCTGTGCCCATGGGGCTTTTGGATTGCCGGTGTAGATGTGGCCGTGGATTAGAACGGTGTCGCTGGCAAACAGCGTGGGTCGTGAAAAGAGGATTGCAACCAGGACGAAGAAGCTGAGAATGTACCGACGCATGGATCACCCCCGGATCGGAAGGCCGGCATTGTCCAAACGCCGCACGGCAAGTTGAGCCTTTCCGATGCAAGCTGCCAAGTTTACTTCATCGCGAACTCCCTAACCCGTCTCACCACCGACTCCGGTGCCTCCACCTCCAGCAACACCGCGCCATCCTTGTACGCGCGCGAATAAATCCGCGCCTTGGCCTCGAGCATGGCCAGCATCTTCCCTTCCTTCTGCGGCACGCGCAGACGCACGCGGCTGACCGGGTCTTCTTCGATCATGGCGTCGATGCGCGCCAGCAGCCGATCCAGGCCTGTGCCCTCCGTCGCCGACACATACACGGTCTTCGCATCGAGCAGCGCGCCGCCCACCAGCGCCTCGGCAACTTCCACATCGAGCAAATCGACTTTATTCATCACCCGCAGCCGCGGCTTCTTCTCCGCTTCCAATTCCTTGAGGACGATCTCGACTTGCGCGTCCTGTTCGGCCGAGAGCCGGCTGCTGGCGTCCGACACATGCAGAATCAGCGATGCCCGCTGCACTTCCTCAAGCGTGGCGCGAAACGCCTCGACCAGCGTGTGCGGCAGGCTGCGAATGAATCCCACCGTATCTGACATCAGAATCTTGCGCTTCGAAGGCAGCACCACCCCCCGAATCGTCGGGTCGAGTGTCGCGAACATGCGCGGCGAAGCGAGCACCGAAGCCTGCGTCAGCGCGTTGAACAGCGTCGACTTCCCCGCATTCGTATAGCCCACCAGCGCCACGATCGCCACCGGAGCCGATTCCCGCCGTTGCCGCTGCTGCCTGCGGATGCGGCGCACGTTCTCCAGTTGCTGCTCCACATGCCGGACCCGCCGGGCGATCTTTCGGCGATCAGTTTCCAACTGCGTTTCGCCGGGACCGCGCGTGCCAATGCCGCCGCCAAGCTGCGACATCTCGACGCCGTGCCCTGCCAGCCGGGGCAGCATGTACTGCAGTTGCGCCAACTCCACCTGCAACTGGCCTTCCCGGGTGCGCGCGTGCCGCGCAAAAATATCGAGGATCAACTGGGTGCGGTCGATCACCCGCAGCTTGACGATCTTTTCAACATTGCGTTGCTGCGACGCGGTGAGATCGTGATCGAAGAGAAGTAGGTCGGCATTCACCGACGCGGCCGCTCCGGCAATTTCCTCGAGCTTGCCCCCGCCGATTAAAGTTGCGGGATCGGGCCGGTCGCGCCGCTGCAGAATTTCGCCGACAACCGTCGCGCCTGCACTTTCCGCCAGCGTACGCAGCTCCGCCAGGGATTCTTCGGCGTCAAACTCTGGAATGCTGGGTTTGTTGCTGCTGGACTTTCCTGAACCCTGGCCCGAACCTTGCCCTGAACCCGGAGGCCCAGCCTTTCCCCCGGCATCGGGCGGCGCAGCCGACGCCGCATCCCGCGCCGCCTGCGCCTGGGCCGTAACCGTGCCTCGCGCACCGCGCCCCCGCGTGCGCACATCGATCCCCACCAGAAAGGCGCGTTCCTGCGCGTCCCTCTTGTCCTCAACCGCCGTGTCGGCGCCGAAGGGCACACGTCCGCTTGCGGACGCACGATCGCGAGTCTTCTTGGGATGAGAACTGCGCAAGCCGAAAACGCCTTACCCTTCCGTACCCGAGGCGCTGGCTGCCGAAGCCGCTACCGGCGCCGCTGAGGTCGCGGGCCCGGCTCCCCCCGCCGCCTTCGTCTCCGCATGCGCCATATGCGCGCTGTGCGCGCCCGTCCGGCCCATCACCACGGTCGAGATGGCGTGCTTGAAGATCAATTGTTCCTGTCCGTTGGCCTCCAGCACCACGGAATATTTGTCGAAGGAACGAATCCGGCCCGTCAGCTTCACTCCGCTCAGCAGGTAAATGGTGATGCTCAAACGCTCCTTGCGGGCCGTGTTCAGGAAGGAATCCTGGATGTTCTGCGCCGGCTTGCTGCTATCCATAGCCGATCTCCTTAAGGTTCTTTGACCTCGAACACCGACTTGCCCCGCTCCGCACATGCTTCAGGGCAAGCTCCAATCAACAGCATGTTCCTCGCGGACTTCCCGCCAGGAACACGGGGGGTTAACCTGCCTCCTCGCCGCCCGGCTTTCGCAAGGCTGCACCGCCCAGCAGGTAGCTGCCAGTACCATACGGCGTCCTCCGGCGCTTTTCAACCGGGAAGTTGCGGAAAAGCCCGGTTTCTTTTACAGCGTGAAGATTTCCCCTCTGTTTCTTTATCCCCAACCCTGCCCGCAACGTTGTGTACAATCCTGCGCACAGGCAATTTGCCCGGACAACGCAGCCTGGTTTGTTTATAGGATGCGTTCGGCGAAGATACCGGTGAATTCTTTAGGAGGCATCATGGCAAGCGCTCTTCTCGCGGCTTTCTCTGCACCCCAAATCAACTTCCCCCAGGACTTCAACACCAACCTCCTCATGCTGGTCCGCTGGATCCACTTCCTCGCCGGCATCACCTGGATCGGTCTCCTCTACTTCTTCAATCTGGTGAACGTCCCCCTGATGAAAGAACTCGACGCCACCACCAAGGGCAAAGTCATGCCCGCGCTCATGACGCGGGCCCTGTGGTGGTTCCGCATGTCCGCAGCGCTGACCGTGCTCGCCGGAATCGTCTACTGGGAGGTCATTGTGACCGCAGACGTCCATAACGCACAGGGCATGGGATTGAGCCCTTCCCACGGCGCAGTGATGGGCAGCTTCTTTCTGATCTGGACTATCGTCTGGGGAGTCCTATACGCCTGCCTCATCCCCGGCAAAGGAATCTTCGACAACGGCGCATTCATCGGCGTGGTCTATGCCGCGGTCGTGGCCGCCGCAGCCTGGCTCTTCCTCAGCCTGAACAGCCACCACTGGGAGAGCAACCGCCTGCTGGCCATCGGTATTGGTGGCGGCATGGGCTGGGTCATGCTGCTCAACGTTTGGGGAGTGATCTGGCGCATCCAGAAACGCCTCATTCAATGGACCCGGGACAACGCCACCAACGGCACCCCCATCCCCGACAAAGCCAAAGCCATGGCCCGCCAAGCCTTCCTGGCCAGCCGCGCCAACGCCTTCCTGTCGGTCGTAATGCTGTTCTTCATGGGCGCCGCCAGCCATTACCCCATGTTCGGAAAGTAACGCCGTTAAACGGGGTGACGCCGGGCCGCGCAAGTTTCGCCGCAACTAGCGTTCCCGAATTGGGTTGAGAAAGGTGTAGAATTATGTTTCCTCTATCGCTTCAGGGCTCCGATTCAAGACGGGTTAGGAAAGAAAAATCAGGAGGTAAAATTCCATGAACCCACTCTCTACATCGCGCACGCTCACCGCCATCGCATTCCTCGGGCTGGCCACCAGCTACGCGCAGAATGCCACGCCCAGCGTTGTCCGCTGGAGCTATGGGGCGCCCAACGCCGTAACCGATACCACGCATGCCGCGAAAGTCGAGGGCCTGAAAACGGACGATGTCCACATCTACGTCGCCCTCTACGACGTTATGGACACGGAATACAACCGGGCTTGGGTCCAGATCGTGAATCGCGGCAAGACACCCATCCAGTTCAACCCGCAGTCTGCCCTCCTCAAAAACGGCACGATCGTGCGCGCAGAAGCGCCTGACAAAGCCGCCAACTCGGTCGAGAGGCTGGGCGAAGCCAAGTCCCAGGAACTTGCTTCCCCCAAATGCACCATGATGAACGCCGGCGGCGGTGGTGGCGGCCAAGGGTCGATTGCCCCGGTAGCGGCCTCGCTCGCCTGCCGACCCACGGATATGGAGGTGGAATTGTCGAAGGAAGTACTGACTCTTTCCAATGAGTGGGCGGGGTTCATCCGCGCCAGAGCGCTGAAACCAACAACCGTGGCCCCCGGCGAGCAGGTTGTAGGCACAATCCTTTTCAGGAAGGGCAAGAGGCCTGCCAACTATACGCTGGCCATCCCTGTAGGCAGTAAGACCTTCGAGTTCCCTGTGAGCGCCTTGAACGCGCCCCCGTCTTTCGATTAATCGGGCTTGAGGCAGCCAAAGTTGAAGCCTACTTCGAAATTGTGCACGAATGGAAAACATTTTAGGAGGCAACAAGCTATGAAGGCAGTCTTCTCTCCCCGAGTGGTGGCAGCCACTCTATTCCTTGCCCTAACCACCAGCCTTGCGCAAAGCGGCCCGCCCCCGATTGTGCGCTGGGCTGAAGGTGCGCCCAATGCCACTTCCGAAGACAAGAGTGGCATGAAGATCGAGACCCTGAAGACCGATGACATTCATGTCTCGGTCGGTATAGCCGAAATCAAAGACACGCAATACAACCGCGTGTGGGTGATGGTGGCGAACCACAGCAAGTCCCCCGTCGCGTTCGACCCTCAGTCCGCGGTCCTGCTCAAAGGCGACAAGGGGATACGCGCCGAGGTAGCCGACAAAGCCGCTAATTCCATTCAGAAGTACGGCGAAGCCAAGGCACAGGAACTCTCCTCCGCCAAATGCACCAATATGATCGCTACGCAATGCCAGCCCAACAACTCGCAGATGCAGGAGTCCAAGCAGATACAGTCGTTCACCACGCAGCAGGGGCAGTGGCTGCGTGACAACGCGATCAAACAGCAGACGTTGGCCCCGGGAGACCAGGAGCAGGGCTATATCGCCTTCAAGAAAGATAAGAAGCCAGCGGAGTACATTCTGCGCATCCCGGTCGGATCTGAAACTTTCGAGTTTCCCCTGAGCGCCCCGAACAAACCGCCGTCATACGACAACCTGTAATACTCCCACGGCGGGAAGCAGCAAACCGCTTCCCGCCGGGCTAGACCTGTCTCTGCTCTCCCAATCTCGAACGTGCCGATCTGGGAGTAGTTTCTTGCGAAATGCTCGTTCGTCCAGCACCTTCGCGCGCGGAAAACCAGCGGTTCCGGGGATAAGATCATCTCCTCACCTGCGGAGGTGTCTATGTCGATCCGCCTCGCGTCCGCGCTTGTGGTTTTCCTCGCCATCACAGTCTCCAGCCAACAGTCAGCTAATATCCAACAAACCCAGCAATGGATTTGGTCCAGAGGTCAGATGACCAAGGCCAATGGCGCTCCGCAATTGGATCCTCGTGCGGCACTCTTAGAGGCCATTCAACACGACGCCGCTGATCTCTCCGCCCTGAGCGGATCGGTACACGGCGAACTGGAGCAGTTGCAGAAGGGTTTACTCGCCAAGGACCTAGAGCAACAGCTCAAGAAAATGGAGAAGCTCTCGAAGAAGCTCCGCCAGGAGATTCAGTAAGGCCCGCGTGGGTCCGGCTCGGAGACTGCCCTGAGCGCAGCCGAAGGGACCCGGACCGAACCGGGCGAAGCCCGGTAGACGCCTGCGGCTACACCAACCCTACAGTCCCTTCAGATTTTCAGCCGCTATCACAAAAACAAAAGGCGGTCTCGAATTCGAGACCGCCTTTGCCAGAATCCGCTGGCGCGGGTTAAGACCGCTTGCCCTAGAAGTTGAACTTACCCGTCAACTGGATCAGACGCGGGGAAGCATCGCCGCCTAGGAACGAGCCCAGGATGCTGGTCGGCGGATTTACTGTGCTGACCACCTGGCCGAAGCTGGGGTTAGAAATATCGTTGATGGGTGCTGCAAAGTTGGGATGGTTGAACAGGTTGAAGAACTGCACTCCAATTCCAAACTTTGCCGTCTCCCAGTGCGGAATCTGCGTGTACTTCATCACGGTCATATCCGTGTCGAAGTAGTGCGGCCCAAACAATTGGTTCCGCCTCTGGTTCTCGGTTCCACTGAAGAGCTGCGCCTGATCCACCCCGATCCCTGCTGCCGCAGCGGCGCCGATATCCGGGAAGCTCGCTAGCGAGATACAAGGAGTAATTCCGGTGTCAAGCGCGCCCTTCGGTCCACTGCAAGTCTGAGCTCCGCTGCCTGTGTAGTTACCGAACACCGGCCCGCTGAAGCCATACCCGCTCAAGTCACTGGCGGCCGCACCATTAACCGCTGTGTAGGGGAGGCCGGTCCGGAAGAAGACGGTGCCTGAAAGCTGCCATCCCTTCAGCAAAGCGGTTGGCCCTTTGGGAATCTCATACACGTAGTTCATGTTGAAGGAATGCCGCGTGTCATAGTCGGCATTGCCATAGTTGAGCGACCGAAGGTTGGTGTCGTTAGCCGGGTTCAGAATGCTGTTCCCAAAGCCATTGGCGATGAAGGGGTTGAACCCGCCGTTGGAGACTGTGTCCAAGGCGTGTCCGTAGGTGTAATTAGCCTGCATCTGCAAACCGCGGGCAAAGCGATGTTGAAAGCTGAGGTTCAGGCCGTTGTAGTTGGAGATTCCCACGGTCCGGATATCGGTCACGGTCACGAAACGGGCGTCCGGTTGGTTGGTTGTGAGGCCCGGCCACCCAAGCGGGCAGAAAAGGCCGTTGCCGGGGTCGGTGTTCGGGCAAAACCCGTTCAGCCCATTGAAGCCCATGGCCTCGTGAATCCCGTGGCTACCTACGTAGTTCACGATGAGCGAGGTGTTGTTGCCGAATTGGTGCTGGATCTCGAAGTTCCACTCCTGGGTCGTCGGAGCCACGATATGGCCGATAGTCGTGATGCTGGGGGGTGAGAAAAGCCCGCCGGTAGCGGCTACGAGCTGGGCCAGATTCTCGCCGGCCTTGAAACCAGTCACGAGCGCCGAATTCGACGCGGCAGCGGTTGCGAAGAGGTTTCCACCGTTCGTCTCCGCGGGCGAGATATTGCCGCCAAACGCGACGAACGTGTTGTCCTGCGGAGTGTTCTCGATCAGGTTGTCAGCAACAGAACCCTGGAACGTGTCCATGAAGATTCCGATGCCGCCGCGGAAGACGGTGTTTTTAGCCCAAGATGGCGACCAGGCAAAACCTAAGCGCGGCTGCCAGGAGACACTGGTGAAGGACGGCGCCATGTTGGCCAGGCCCGTCGTGATCGCAGAGTTATAGGGCGCGTTGATACCCTGGGCGGCGACACTAGAAAAGTCGCCGTTCAAGCGTGCGAAGCAATTCGTGTTGCATACCGGCAGTTCGTTGTGGTCGGCGCGCAGAGCGAGGGTCACCTTGAGGTCGCTCCTCGGCTTCCACTCATCCTGGATGTACCAACCGAGTTGGTACAGCTTGACTGGCTGGTCGAGGCTCTGCGGAAAACTCTGCACCAAGAGACCCTGGTTCCCAGTGTAATTGCAATTCCCGGTGCCCGGCGGCGGGCAAGGAAAAGTTGCGTTGTAGAAGCTGGCCAGGTTGAATGGGATGTCCTCGCCGCTCGATAGGACACCCATATCGTGATCGCTGAGGTCGTTCTTGTGGAAGTACAAGCCCAGCTTCAGAGTGTGTTTGCTGTTCAGGTTGTAAGAGTAATCGTCGACCACCTGGTAGCCGGTGACGTTGCGGCCCTGCGGCCAGATGAAATCCAGACCACCGACCCTCGCTAGCGAACCGTCGTTCATAATGAGCGTGGTCGGGAAGGCGTTCAGCGAACTCGGCAGGCTGGACGGGCCGAAAATCGCGCGGTAGTACTGCAGCGAGAACAGCAGGTTGTTCGCAGCCTTGGCTCCGAAGCTCCGGTTCCAGCCGATCTGGGACTGATATTCCGGCTGATAGCTGGTCGAATTGAAAATCGGATTCAAGGCGTCGGTAGCGGTTGCCTGGGTCCCGATATCTTCCTGCAAACGCACGAACAACTTGTCATTGTTGGTAAGGTTAAAGTCAAAGCGGCCAGAGGTCAGATACTCGTGGGTGAAGTTGCCGACCGTGTTGGAGAAGGACTGAGTGCAAGGCAGGCCGCCAGCGCCTCCAAATGTGTTTGCGCCGTCAACGAAGACGTTGCCCTGGCATCCCGTTGTATCAAACGATGAACTCGGATTGCCGGGCACAGAGTGGGAAATTCCGGGGGCGTTGTTCCAGATCGCAAAGGCTTGGTTGTAGAAGGGGAGCGAGGCCGTCATACCCTGGGCGGTGAGGTTATCTGTAATCGCGCCTTCGAAAGCTGTGGTGGGTGTCAGAATCTGGTTGTTCTCAACCGGGATGACCACCCGCAGGCCTTCATAGTTCCAGAAGAAGTAGGCCTTGTTCTTGATGATTGGTCCGCCAAACGATGCTGCATACTGGTTGGCGTTTACGAAGCCGCGCGGCGAATTGTCCGCGGCAAAGGCATTGTCCGTGTGGAAATAGTCGTTGGCGTTCATCACCCGCCCATTCCACCAGTAGTTGGCATTGCCGTGCCAGTTGTTGGAGCCGGATTTGGTGATGTAGTTCACGTTCGCGCCGATGAACCCGCCGTACTGGCCGGAGTAGCCATTGGTCACAACCGTGGCTTCCGAAACTTCATTCTGGCCAAGCAACAGGTTGGTCGCGCCCGAGTTGTTCAGGTTCAGGAACGGATCGTTGTCGTACATCCCGTTCAGGGTGAACAGATTCGAACTTGCCGACAGGCCAAAGCTCGAAGAAGTTGCCGTATCCAGATCCGGTATTCATCACAGATCCAGCAGCGGTCTGCGCGATGAAGCTCAAGTCGTTGCCGGGGTTCGGCACTTCCGAGATTTCGCGCTGGTTGAACGTGGTCGCGATTTCGGAGCTTTCCGTTTGTAGCAGCGGAGCCTCACCGGAAACTTCCACGGTAACTCCCGTCGCTCCGACTTCCAGCTTCGCATTCACCACCGTGTTCTCGCCCACGCTTACTGTCGTGGTCGAACTCGTGGTCTTGAAACTGGGGGCCGTAATCGTGACCGTATAGACTCCGGGCGTCACCAGGGAGAATTGGTAGAAGCCCTGCGCATTCGTCTTCGTCTGCTGGGTGAAGCCTCTCTCGGTGCTCTTCAGGTTTACCGTGATATCGGGCAGAACCGCACCCGTAGGGTCGCTAACAGTTCCGCTGATCGCGCCCGTGGTCGTGCTCTGGGCCAGCAGCACGCTAGGCAGCAACAGGGAAAGAACCGCAATCAGAACGAGTAGCCTGGTCGATGTCGTAAATCGCATGGTTTGTCTCCGCTTCTTGAAGTTTCTTTTTGAAATTTTGAGCTGAACTCTGGGTAAATCAGCTACTTCCAAAAACCTTGAGACCAAAACTGCTGTTCGAAACACACACACAAAGAACAAAACGCTACTGCACAGCGAGTGCCAACAACGCCATCCAATAACAGTCATTGTTTTCAATCAGTTGCAATCGCGTTTGCTATGCGCGCTCTCTGAATTGGAAGATTCAGATGCCCGTTTCTATGGATTTACGTAGAAACGTGCCGGGGTGGCAGGTTTTGGGGGCGGGTGCTGTAAGGCTAGGTTTAAGACCAGGTTTAAGACCAAAGGTTCGACCCTTCGCGAGGTGGGCGCGCGGTTCTGGCCCCTGCTACAATCTCCTTTTCCGTGACCATTTCTTCCACGAAGCCCGAGTCGTCTAAGCCGCATGCGGCGGACTCGCATTCGGCGGCCACAACGCCGCCTCACTCTGTGCCGATGCTTGATCTGCAACGCCAGTATGAGCAGGTGCGCGCGGAAGTGCTGGCCGCCGTAGGCCGCGTATGCGCTTCACAGCACTACATTCTGGGTCCAGGAGGTCGAGGCGTTGGAACACGAACTGGCCGGCTTCTGCGGCGCGGCAGAAGCTGTGGGCTGTGCCTCCGGCACAGATGCATTGTGGCTGGCTCTCGCTGCCGCCGGAGTGCAGCCCGGAGACCAGGTCCTCACCACGCCTTTCAGTTTCTTCGCCTCGGCCAGTGCCATCGCGCGCGCCGGCGCGCGCCCCGTGTTTGCCGATATCGATCCGCGCACGTTTAATCTCGATCCCGCTGCAGTCGAATCTTTTCTGCGCGGCAGCCTGCGCGGCAAGCTGCGCGCTCTGCTTCCGGTCCATCTTTACGGCCAGTGCGCCGACATGGACTGCTTGCAGCGGCTGGCGGATGAATTCCACCTCTCCCTGATCGAAGACGCGGCACAAGCTATCGGCGCGCGCTGGGGAAGTGAGCAGAGTAGAGCCCGCAGTGCGGGATCGATGGGCGTCTCCGCGGCGTTCAGCTTTTATCCCACAAAAAATCTCAGCGCCTACGGCGACGCTGGCTTGGTGACCACGAACGATCCGGAGATGGCGGCGCACATGCGCCGCCTGCGCAATCACGGCAGCCCGCGCCGCTACATTCACGACGAGTTGGGATGGAACAGCCGCCTTGACGCCATCCAGGCTGCCATCCTGCGCGTGAAGCTGAAGTATGTGGAAGGATGGAACGAGGCCCGCCGCCAGCGCGCCGCGAATTACGATCGTCTGTTCGCGGAAGCCGGGCTGGTAAGTTCTCGGTCGACAATCAGCAATCAGCCATCAACTATTCCGGACGACGTCCCCATTCACCTGCCGTACACCGCAGCGTCCGCCCACCACGTTTTTCATCAGTACGTCGTCCGCGCCTACCGTCGCGAGGAATTGCGCGCGTTCCTGACCGCGCGCAAGATTGGGACGGAGGTCTACTATCCCATCGCGCTGCACTTGCAGCCTTGCTTCGTCTATCTCGGATACCGCGAAGGCGATTTTCCCGAAGCCGAGCGCGCCGCCAAAGAAGTGCTGGCCCTGCCCATGTTCCCCGAACTCACCGAAGAAGAGCAGCGTTGGGTGGTGCAAAGCATCGCAGACTTCTACTGCTAACGCCGATGCTTCGCCACCGGCCGCGGTGCTTGTTTTTGTTCGCCCGGTGCGAGCACCCGCCGCACGATGGGCGTGTTCATCTTGTACTTGCGTTCGCTGACGTTGCCGCTGTCGTCTTTCACGCGCAAGATGAAGACCGGCAGAGTGCCTTCCTTGTCGAAATTCTCGCTGGTCACCGTCACCGGCAGTACGCCGTTCAGTCCATGTTCACGATAAGCGGTTTCGTAGCGATGTTTTCGGACGTTCCAGGTGAAGACACGAATCTGATCGTAGTCGTAGGGCAGGCCGTCGTGGGGCTCGGTGATGACGCAAAGATACTGTGAAACTTTTTTGTCCGCGCCTTCTTTGCCCGGGTCTTGCACCTGGTTCAGAACGAAGAAGGCGACAAAGCGCTGGCCTTCGGCATATTGCGCAACCTCGAGCGGGACGTCGAGGTCCACCATGCGGGCCAGCACCCAGCCCACGCGGTTCTGCGCGTCTCGCACCAACCACCAGTCCTCCAACAACGGGCCGGAGGCGGCTTTGCCCCCAGGCGTTTTCCCCGCGACCTTGTTGCCGGCGACCTTGCCCGACGCGGCGGCCGATCCCAACTGCTTCTCCGCCGTGGATCGTTTCAGCACCGCAACTTTCGCTCCCGCCGAAAGCTGGTACAGATGCTCGGTCTCGCGGCCGGGTGCGAGGTGCAGATTCGACTCGTTGCGCAGCACACCGGGCGCCTGCAGCGGATCGCTCAGATTCTCCTGCGTCAGTTTCTGCAGGGCATCGTAGATCTGCTGGTTCACCAGGTAGCGCTGCTCGATCCAGCCTTCGAGGCCGGCGGCGGTACGCACGCGGGAGAAACGCTTTTCGCGCTCCAGCACTTCCACGCGCTCCCCGTTCTTTACCGTACCGACCGGGCTGTATGCGGTAGCCACCTGGTCGCGCAGCGTGGCCTGCACCGCCGAAACATAATTCACCTCGAGCACGCGATGGCCCCTGCGGTTGCAGGCGGCAAGTCCCAGCAATAAAACGCCCGCCAGCGCGAAGGCCAGTACGGGGCGGCAAGCAGGCAATGAAAATGAACAGGGTGGTTTCACGATCTTAGACGGATTAATATCAGTCAGGCTAACGTCGATCAGGTTAACGTCAGTGAGATTCACGGGAGCGAGGTGAACGTTCTACTATAGCGCGTTGCGGCGATGCTTTGCCGACACGCAAGGTCCATGGGTGACTCGGCAGAGAGACCAACTGGGATATTACGAATCGCGTTCCGCACCTGACATGGCAGCGGCGCTTCGGTTACCATTGATTGAAAGCAGAACACCTCTAGATGAACACAGGTCCGATCGAACAAGCGATGAAGAACATATTCGGGAATAATCTTCGCCTATTGTCAGTGTTGGGATTGCTGCTGGCCGCTGGTTTGTGTGCGACCGCGGCGGACGCGGTGAATCCGGTGCTGCGTCCACCCAAGGGCGCGCAGGTGGCCATCGTGGTCTTTGAGGACCTGCAGTGCCCGCAATGCCGCCGGGTGGCGCCCATTCTGGAGCAGGCATCGAAGACCTACAAGATTCCCCTGGTGCGGCATGACTTTCCCCTGCCCATGCACAACTGGTCCTATGACGCGGCGGTGATGGCGCGCTACTTTGACGAAACCTCGAAAGCGCTGGGCAACGAATTCCGCGATTATATTTTCTCGAACCAACTCGAGATCAATCCGCAGAACCTGCGCGGCTATGCCGAGAAGTTCGCCAACGAACACAAAGTTGGGTTGCCCTTCCTGATCGACCCGCAGGGCAAGTTCGCCGCCGAGGTGAACGCCGACCGCGATCAGGGTAAGGCCATCAAACTCGAACACACGCCAACGGTGTACGTGGTGAGTAGCCGGCATCCGGAGAAGCCGTACGTGGAGATGAAAGATGCCAGCCAGTTGTATGCCTTGATCGATGCCATGATGAAGGAGTAGTTCTCAGTTCTCAGTTCTCAGTTCTCGGTTTCCGGTTCTCGGTTTCCCGTTCTCAGCTTCCCGTTTCCAATCCTCTTAGCACTGCTAAGTTGTTGAGTCTTGGTGGAAGTGATTCATTCTTCTCGGCGCTGTCGAGTTGCGGTTAGCGCTGATACCGCTCATTCCGGTTCGCTTCTGGCTAAGTTGTTGACTTCGTGGAGGCAGTGCGCTGGAAAATCCACGGTTAAAACCTCGCGTAGAATACCCCGTATTTGCATTCAGGAGCCTCTGGGACGCGTTCTGCGGTCCCGGTCGAGGGAAAGCTCATCCCAGACATTTCCACAGGCCAGAATCGCCTCTAATGCGTAGAATATCTTTAAGCTAATGTCAAGAATGAGGCTTACACGAGGAATCAACGACTTAGAAGCCTCGCACGAAGAATCAATCACTTACAGCTGTCGCACGAAGAGATCAACGACTTAGAAATATTCACTCCGGCTTTCCGGTGTAGTGTTCCTGAGAATGGACGGCGGCGTGATCTTCCAGCGATTCCAGGTGGGTGATTACTTCGGCGGGCCGGGCTAATTCCACGGGAAGGCGCTCTTCGAGCGCGGTTGCCACGCGGTGAGCTTCTCCTACGGGAGTGGCGTGGGGAAACAGCAAGTGAACTTCGATGATCTGCCGGTAGCCTGTGGTGCGAAAGCGCACGCCGTGGTAATGCACTCCGAGTTCAGCACAAATTGAGTCCAGTTTTTCGCGGATCTGCTTGCCGGTTTCCGGATCGGAGTAGTCGAGCAGGCCGCAGGCTGAGCGCCAGGCCAGGCGCCCACCTGACCACAGGATATTCGCCGCCACGGCGATCGCAAGCAGCGGGTCAAACGGCTTCCATCCCGTAAGCATCACCAAGCCAAGCCCGGCCACCACACCAAAGCTGGTCAGGCTGTCAGTGAGCACGTGTTTGCCGTCGGCTTCAAGGATCAACGATTGGCTGCGCTTTCCCACGCGCAGCAGGTACCATCCCAGCCCTGCATTCAAAAAGCCGGCAGCGAGCAGAAGCAGCGTGCCTGAGCCCAGATGCTCCAACTTCAAGCCGGCCCGCCACTTCTCGATGGTGGCCACCAGAATCCAGACCGCGGCCAGAATGATCATTGCGCCTTCGAAGCCGGCGGAGAAAAACGTGATGCGTTCGTAGCCGTAGAGAAATCTTGGCGCCGCGGGTTTCGTGCTGAGCCGCAGGCTGAATACGGCAAACGCCACGGCCACGACGTGCACCACCGACTCGGCGAAGTCAGAGAGGATGGCCGCGGAGCCCGTCATGAAATAGGCTGCGGTCTTGCCGAGCAGCATCATCACGCCGACAAGCAGGGACAAGCGCATGGCCCAGCGGGCCGCACGCAGTTCTTCGCGGTCGTAGTGGGATGCGGTCGCCGGAGGGGATGACACAGTAATCGTGTCGGCCATGCGCGCTCCTAATGCGGAATATGCCGTGCGCAATGGTGACATGCGCGAAGCGAGGTTACCGTGACCGGGATCACACCAGAGGCTGGCAGTACAAAGAATCTACGCGAACCATCCTGCCGTCGCTAGCTCTCGTGCGGCGACGGCAATAGGTCCTCCTCCCACTGCTCCACGCCGGGCGCAACTGATCCCTTAAGCAAGGCGGCGAAAGCTTCCAGCGTCTTACGGGCGTCGCCGATCAGGTAGTAAAACGCTTCCCAGTTGTCGACATCCTCGCCGTCGTGATTCGGAATCACATATTGATAGCGGCACGCTCCTTGTAACTCCCCGTAGGCGCTGGAAGCCCGGGTCTCTATCTCCTTCAGGTCTTCAGCCGACAGATCTCCTTTTTGACGCCGAGTCCGCCGCAGGAGTTTGCGCCGCATGACATCGGTGAGAAATTCCTGAAGCGACACGTGGCGCTCAGGCGCCTTCAGGTAGGCGATCTCTTCTTTTGAAAGCGGGGATATGAAAATAGTGAGGCAGTTCACACGGGCAAGGAGAGGGTGAGTCTGCAGCGCCCATCCGACAGACGGGTTCCCCTCGAAGAAGACGTCGCCCCGTGCAAGTAAATATTCGAGTTCCTCAACATCGAGCGCCTGCAGGTCGCTGCGCGCGTGCACGACGGCGTAGCGATCATTCGACCGTAACACCTCCACTTGGGCCCGGGTGCGAAAGTGAAAGTCCACGCCGTTGAGTTCGCCGGGGCGCGGAGCACGGCTGTTAAACAGCACGAGTTTATGAAACCGGGCGTGCAGTTCGGGATAGAACTTGCCCAGCGCCTTGTAGAGAGGAGTTTTTCCCACACACGAAGGGCCGCTGAGAATTACAAGACGTCCGTTTCCCTGGGGTCTCATTTGTTTTCCACCTCGCGGAGGATATCAGGAAAAATGCCTTTGATCTGCCGCGCACGACCGGTCAGGCGGATCCGGCTAGGCAGCCGCATACCGTGGATAACGGCCCGTGATCTTGCGGACGAACCCATGCAAACGATGGTAGCCGGCAGCGTGCGGCAGAAACATGAACGGGCACTCTCCCGGAACCACCTGAATCCCCCGCTCGCGGCAGAACGCGACCGCTTTTGCGCTGACCGCGCCCTTGCCCCCCGCCCTGTACATCCAAACCCGCCGTATGCCCGCCTCGGCGCAGTCATTCACAACTGTTTCTGTGGCTTCCGGGGAAGTCATCAGCAGAGCTGCCGCGACCGGAGGCTGAATGTCCTGCACGCGGGCGAAGCAGCGTCTTCCCTGAACCTCCGCCACATTGGGATTCACCGGAACCACGTCGTACCCGCGGCGGCAGAGTTCTTTGAACAGCGCTACGCTGAAACTGGCAGGGTCCCGCGAGATCCCTGCCATGGCAATACGCTTCTGAGCCAGGAAATCGTTGATGATTTCGAGCGATGCATTCTGGGCGGCCATATCCCCTCCTAGCCTGATGGAGAAACCCGATTCACGCCGGGCATCCCGTTTGTTTTTACCCGGTCGAGTGGTGAATGTCAGTGATCAGGAACACAAAGGCAGGGCCAGCGCAGCACAGAAATAATCTCAATCCCCGAAACCGATGCCGATGGCGCGCGCGGTGCGCACCACCTCTCCGTTGGGATTCACGGACTTGAGATGGCCGATGGCATGGGCTACGTCGACGGAAACGATCGAGCCGCCAAGCAAGGCGACCATCATGCCGAAGCCTCCAGCGGCGACCAGATCGACAGCGGCCACGCCGAAGCGGGTGGCCAGGATGCGGTCGAAGGGCGAAGGCGTGCCGCCGCGCTGAATGTGGCCCAGCACGCTGATGCGCACTTCTTTGCCCGAGCCGTGCGCGATAGCATTGCCGATCAGGTTGCCAATGGAGCCGGCGCGGCGGTTTTCTTTCATCTCCGGGGGGAGCTTCACGCCTTCGGCCACCACCACGATGGTGAAGTGCTTGCCCATTTTTTCGCGCTCGGCGATGAGCCGGCACACGTGCTCGATGGTGAAGGGAATTTCCGGGATGAGGATGACGTGGGCGCCGCCGGCGATGCCGGCCTCAAGCGCGATCCAACCGCAGTCGCGGCCCATCACCTCAACCACCATCACGCGATGATGCGAGGCGGCCGTGGTGTGAATTTTATCGATGGCGTCGGTGACGGTGTGCAGCGCGGTATCGAATCCAAACGTGACCTCGGTGGCGGAAAGATCATTGTCGATGGTCTTGGGCACGCCGACGATCTTCATTCCCTTCTGAAAAAGTTCGTAGCCGATCTTCTGCGATCCGTCGCCGCCAATGGTGATGATGGCGTCAATGCCGAGCTTGGCGGCGTCGGCGATTACCTGCCCAGAAATGTCGCGCGAGACTTCCTTGCCGTTCTCGATAGTTTTGTAGTGGAAGGGGTCGCCGCGGTTGGTGGTGCCGAGAATGGTGCCGCCGCGGGGAAGAATGCCGCTTACTTCCTTGAGCGTGAGTTCGAAGGATTTTTCCGGCCAGATGAGGCCGTCGAAGCCATCAGGGATGCCGATCACCTTCCATCCGTACTTGATGATGGCGGCTTTGGTGGCGGCGCGGATGACCGCGTTGAGGCCGGGAGCGTCACCGCCTCCGGTGCAGATGCCGATACAGCGGATGGTGGACATAGGGGGTCGTTGGTCGTTCGTCGTTAGTCGTTGGCAGAACCGGAATCGGGCCTCCGCCTTTACGATAATACTGGGAGTGGAGAGGATGGCAACTTGCGAGTGGGCGTGGAGGTTGTATGCGATGTTGTTTCGGTCTCCCGGGGATGTTCTGCACCTTAAAGTCAAAAGTTCCACCCTTCGACTTCGCTCAGGGCAGGCTTTCTCGCAAAAGAGGCGAGAAATGGGGCACTCGGCTATATAATCATGTCGATCCGGCCGACGAGTTGTATTGGCAACGCTGATGATCCTCTCGAAATCCCGGCCTTGTAAGTCTGCGCGTTCGCTAATTTGGCGGACGTGCACGCCGATGGGGACAAGAATATCGGCACTTTTGGGAGCGCTCGCGATTTTGTTGCTTCCCGTCGTCTCCTGTGGTGGCTGCCCGGCGACGCCCTCGATAAGTTCGACCTCGCCGAGCAGTGCAAGCGCTGGAGCAGCCGGATTTTCACTAACCGTAAACGGCCGTGATTTCAGCAATAACGCTGTGGTGGTTTGGAACGGCTCGCCCCTAATAACGTCGTTCGTCAATAGTAACCAGCTTACCGCTACGATCTCGGCGACGCAGGTCGCACAACCGGACACAGCGACGGTTTACGCATACAACCCTACGGGCGGGGCCGAGACCGTTGGTATGGGGTCAGTCACGTCGACGAACACAAACGGGTGTAGCGCCCAGGGCTCCAATGCGGCATCGTTCACAGTTACACCGTAACTTTGGGAACGTCAAAAGCCCCACTTCTCGGGTGGCAAGGGCGGGGACCCACCCGGCCCGGTCATGGGTGGGTGGCGGTGTAGTAGTACGTGGCCGCGATCGATATATGGGTCGTCCCGGTGCCGGGAAAGACGTTCACACACATGTTGTCTCCCGTGTTGATCGCCGCAATCAACCAGCCTTGCGGAGCGGTCCAGTTGTTGTCGGGTGGTGCGAGGTACGTATTCCATAACAACAATCCGCTGCTACCACACGAGCTTCCCTCTATGACCTCAAAGTAGCTCGGCTCGCTGGAGTTGCCGTAGGATGTGAGATTGAGCTGCGTGAGAACGAGATAGCAGCCCGCCACGCCAGAGAACGTAAATGTATAGGTACCTCCTTGGCTAGCGGTTCCAGCTGAGAGTTTGTTCGAGTTGCAGGTTGCGTGACTGAGAAGCGGCAGTGAAAGGATGAACAACAGCAACACTAGCTTCTTCATCATTTTTCTCCTGGTTGGATTATTTCCCTCCCATGGAAGGGCTTTGGGGGACTTAGCATATCGTTTGGGTCTGTGGAAAACGCGGGCTTCGCGTCCAATTTGCGAAAAGCGAAAATGACTGGCGGGCGGCCATTCGGATTCGACTTTTAGGTCGAGCTTGCGTGCGGCGTGCTGAAGAGAATCGTTGGTGGAGTGGTGGGAGCGGAACTCAGGGTTGAAGTCGCCGAGCAGCGGCGCGGCCGAAGTCACTTCTCGCAAAAGACGCGAGAAATGGGGCACCCGGCACGCGGATCAAGGTGTGGACGGCGGACAGAAGTCAAATCCGCCGCAGGAGTAGCTCGCAGGAAGGGCCGGGCCAGCCCCCCGTAGCGCGGGAACCGGTGTTCCCCGGCTACTGCACAACGACGTTGATAGTGGCCGTGAGAACAGGAGCCGTGCCGTACGTCACAATAACCGAGTTATTTGTGGCACCAGTGCTGGCGGTACACTGCTCCGGAGAAAATCCGTTGCTTAAGCATTGAATGTCGGGAGCGGTCGACGGCACCGACCAGATTGCGGAGGTCGTAAGATCGACGGTAGTTCCGTTCGACTCCCCCTGGGCAACGAAATTCTGTGACACATTGAGCGTGGCGTTCCAGGTAATTGTTGCGCCGCAGTTGGTCGTGGCGCCGAAGGTGCCCTCACAAACCTGGAAGTTGGTAACGTTAGTGAGATCGACGGTCGCTTGCGTGGTGCCGGTGATGGCGCCGGAAGCTGCGGTAATGGTTGCTGTGCCCTGAGCGACGCCAGTGGCCAACCCACCAGTGGAGATGGTGACCACCGTGGTGTCTGAACTTGACCAACACACCGTGTTCCCGCTGCAGCTGGTTCCGCCTGTCAACGACGATGTGCTGCCGTCCTGGTAGGTTCCGGTCGCCGTCAGTTGGTCGGTTGCACCCTGGTTGATACTCGGAGTTGGGGGATCAATAGTAATGGTGGTGAGGGTTGGGTTCTGGAAAAATCCGGTGCAACTTACGGCTAGAGCCAACATGGCGAGCGCGGCGAAGGCACCGGCGAGGCGGAGCTTACGTTTCGTGGATGATGACATGGTTATGTGAGACTCCTTGGGCGCGCGCTGCTAAAAAATTGTAGCAGAAGAAGATTCCGGGTCGAGCGCGGAAGTGCACTTCCGTGCGGGGACGGAACCAGCGCGGCTAATGGCGCTGCTCCGGACCTGCTGTGGGTAAGAACGGTTGAGGGCTGGGGAGCTTGCGAGGAAAAATATCGTGGCGCGTTGCGGCGGAGAGATTCAGGTAGCCCCGGACGCATTCGTCCGGGGAGACCATGTGTGGGCCGGTTTTCGCACCGTGCCCGCGCCAGTTCTCGAGCGCTCGCTGCCCTTGCCGGGCGGACGAATGCGTCCGCCGCTACGCGATTAAAAAAAATGGCCAGGGCTTGATCTGCCACTGGCCACTCTGCCTGCTAACTGATGCTCGCTTTTACCGCCCTTTATCCCGCTTCTCTTCCTCTTTCGGCGGAGGCTGGTGCTTGGGCGGTTTGGCCTGCTTGGCGGGCTTGGACGCGTTTTCGGGATGCGGTGCTGGCTTGGGCTCACCGGTGGCCTTATTCTCGCGGGCCGGTTCGTTGCCGCTCTTCGCGGGTGGCGTGAACCGGAGTCCAAAGATAGCCAGGGCCGGGGCAAAGCGGCTGTTCGTAAATCGGCAACGCAGGCGGGCCGATGCGGACCGAAATGCCGATGCCGATCTGCGCGGAAGATGGAGAAGAAAGGGCTGCGGGAATGACCAACAGCAGAAGTGCGAACGCTAGAAAACGAACTGCACGGTGAAGTTTCATCGTGTTTATCCTCGTGGCCCGGGGCGCTTGCTCAGAAAGCTTGCAGCGCAACCATCGGGCGAAATTTGGGCGACTCGCGCCCTTGGCTCAAAACTCTGGCTCGGGACATTGTCCCTCGAAACCAGCGATTTGGCTGGATTACATTCCTTCTGTGTAAACACGGTATCCGCGAAGATGTTGCTGGGGAAAAGCCTTTTGGAATGTGTGGGATTGGGAGGGTTTTACTGAGAACTGAGAACTGGGAACTGAGAACTAGCTAGCTAGTTTGTTCTTTTCGAGCGCGCAATCCGTTCATCAATAGGTTTGCGGCCGGCGAAGCCTTCTTCGGTGCTGTGCCAGTGCGTGATGGAGTGTTCGCCCATCTTCCAGCAGAGCAGGACAACGCGGCCTTCGACTTCGCAGGGAAAATCGAGCAGGCCGATATCGAGATCCTTCACCTGCACGCCGATGGAGTCGATTTCGGCCAGGGCATCTTTGGCGCGTTGTTCGGCCTTGGCGCGCTCGGCCTTGCGGCGGGCAACGGCAACCACATCGACGCGGGTTCCGCCGTTGAGAAAGATGCGGTGGTTGAGCGCCTGCATCTCGGCCTCGACTTCTTCCATGACCTTCTTGCCGTTGATGGCGGCGCGCAGGAGGGATTCGAGCACCGGCAGCAACATCTGGGCTTCGTCGAGAGTGAAGGTTCGATCGGACATGGTAGCAACTCTATTGTAGCGCACACGGGAAGCGCGTCGTTAGTCGTTTGTCGTTGGTCGTTGGCCCTTGGCTTTACGGGGTTTAGCTAACGACCAATGACGGTTTTTCTACTTCCGGATCATTTCGATATCGAGCGTGATGGTGATCTCGTCGCCAGCCACGCCGGAAGCGCCGGATACTCCGTAATCCATGCGATTGATTTTTGTAGTGGCGGAAGCGCCCATGCGCTGGTTGCCTCCCTGGTCTTTAATGGCGGGCGTAGGGCCGTCGACGTCAAGAACTACCTCTTTGGTGACGCCGTGCATGGTGAGATCGCCGGTGACCTTCAGCTTGCCCGCTCCGGCGGCTTCCACCTTCTTTGACTGGAAAGTGATGGTGGGGTACTTCTCTACGTCGAAGAAGTGCGGACTGCGCAGATCGTTGTCGCGGGCTTCGATGCGCGTATCGATGGACGCGGCTTCGATGGTGGCCTGAATCGCAGACTTGCCCAGATTGGCAGGGTCGTATTGCACGCTGCCGCTCACTTTGTTGAACCAACCGCGAACCGTCGAGATACCGAGATGGCGGACGGAGAACTGCGCTGCGGTGTGCTTGGGATCAATCTGCCAAGTGTCTTTATTTTGGTCTTGTGCGGCGGCAGGTAGCGTGAGGAGCAGGGCGAGAGCGAGGACGAGTGCAGATAGCTTGCGGGACATAAGTTCTGAGTTCTCCTGAAGTGAATTCGCTGTGGAGTGGCTACAGTTTAACAAACTGAAGGAGCCAAAGGTCTCAGTGGGATCTGCCGTGTGAGGGATCGGGCGACGTTGCGGCGTTCAAATCGACGTGGAGTTGTTGCGCGGGCGAAATTCCCGGCGGATAGCAGTTGCCGTCGCGGTTGTAGCCGGAACATTTCGCAGCTACGTCTTTCTCCTGGGGCGATTGGGCGAACTGCCAGACTTCGGCGAACGGGACTCCGCTCTGGGCAGGGCTGGGCGGGTGAGTAGGAAAGGCGCATCCGGGAGTGGGCGGGCAGGCATCATTGATCGCCCAATAGACGATCTGGCGTCCGGCTGCGTTCTGGCGAATGTCCTCGGC
Organism: uncultured Acidobacteriaceae bacterium; assembly: GCA_963842095.1. Taxonomy (GTDB): domain Bacteria; phylum Acidobacteriota; class Terriglobia; order Terriglobales; family Acidobacteriaceae; genus Sulfotelmatobacter. Next base: position 31,560 of record CAWJEY010000012.1, on the reverse strand, counting down.
GGTGACGACGTTGCCGTCGTCTTTCGCAGCCACGCCGGAGCAGTAGATGCCGGCGCGGAATCCGGCGGCGGTGACGGCGTCGACCCAGGCGTAGATGTAGGCTTTCTGCTCGGGCAACATGCGTCCGCCTTGCTCCTGATCGAGGAAGATGATGGTGTGCGGGGGAAAGCTTTCACGGCGCGCGGCAGCGGCGGCGGATTGCGCGTCGGAGTTGCCGAGCTTCGTGGCGCGGGCGACGGATTTCAGTTCGGCCGATTTGAGTTCGGCCGGCTTGAGTTCAGCATAGAGGCGTCCGTTGAAGAGCACGAGGAATCCGAAGCCGGCTGATTCGACGGCGGCGCGGTGGCCTGCCCAGGTGTTCGTTTTCTCGCCGGGAGGATTGTTGAGCCAGTAGCCGGTGTAGGAAAAAGTTTGGTGGAGAGCTTTGAGGTTGGCGTCGCCGGGGTAGGCGTTGCGGTCGAAGCCGAGGTAGGAGGCTGGAGCCGAGCCCGTCCCTGCCCGCGTGCCGGCTCCGCACGCGAGGTATACGATCCCGAGAATCAGTAGGGCAAGGGACGTCCGCATTGCCCAGCTATTTTATCCTCATGCGCCGGCTCTAGATCGGCCCCCTTGCCCACCAGCGCGACAGGTACCAACGAAGCTAAATGTGACCCCGGTAATCTTGCCGCGCCTCCCATTGTGGAACCAGACTCTTTCCGGGACCCCTGGAAAAGAATTGGCAGTACGCGGCCTGCCGCACCAAGCCGCTGTGCGTCAGCAGGAGCAGTTTATGAAAGATCAGAGATTACAGATCGGAGATATCGTCCGCCACATTGATGACTGCAAGCAAGGCCTCTTAGATGTCCCAGAGTTCCAGAGGAAATACGTCTGGAGAGCCTCCAAGCTGGTCGATTTAGTGGACTCGCTGTGGCGTGGCTACCCCGTAGGCACCCTCCTTCTGTGGGAACACGCGTACGACTCACCCAAGACCGCCCTCGATACGCAGAGAGGGAAGCTGTGGATAGTCGATGGACAGCAGCGGGTAACGTCGCTCGCGCTCCTTTTTGGGAAAAAGCCATTTTGGTGGTCGGATCACTCACAGTGGAACAGGCTCTATCAAAAGTATGACGTTCTCGTGAACATCGCTCGGGACAAGGACAACCTAGAGTTCGGTCTCATTAATCCGGTTCGGAGAAAGTCGAGCGAGTGGCTGTCCGTCCGATCCGTTTTGAACTCAGAGAATTTATCAGAGTTGGCCTGGGGAGCAGCAGAAAAACTCGGGGACACTAAACGCTTCGCGGAGGTTCACGAGAAGCTTCAGTCCATCAGAAAAATTGAGAACGCTCAAATCTACGAAATAATCGTCGATCACGAGCTTGAGGACGTCGCAGAAATCTTCGGGAGGCTAAATACTGCGGGGACAAAGATCAAGGAAAGCGACGTGATTGTCGCGCTCGTCGCGGCGAAGCAACAGGGCTGGATAAGAGAAAAATTCGACAGATTTCTGAAAGACCTTGAGTCGGACGGCTTTAAGTTCGACCCCGGAGTTATCGTAAGAACCCTTGCCATTATCGGGGGGCAGAGTGCGAGACTCAAGGATATTCAGGACTCGTTTTGGAACGAATCGGAGATATTCAACGAGCACTGGTCGAAGACACGGGAGGCGATCTCCGCCGTCGTTAGAAACCTGAGGGACCATGGGGTATTCTCCAGCGATCTCCTGCCCTCCCTAAACGCCCTGATACCGGTTTTTGTCTTGAAGGCACATTTCCCAAGCGATTTCAAGTTTGCGAAGGCGTTTCATTGGTTGCTGATCGCCACACGCGACGGCAGGTACGGTGGGGCTGCGACCACAATCCTTGATCGAGACACAAAGCTGCTCAAGAGCAAACAGTCATTTGAGGAGGCCGTCGTCGATCTTGGCTCCCAACTGTCGGAAAGCGATGAGTTCACAGCAGAGAAGTTCCGAGAAGAGTACACGGACAAGTTCCTCAAGCTGATCCTGTACCTCACCGTTTTCAACAGAAAAGCCAAGGACTGGGCCGACCAGGATGTGCGAATCGGTTTTGACAAGGAAGACAACCAGCTCAATGAAGGTTTCAAGCCAGAGTGGCATCACATTTTCCCCAGAAAAATCGTAGAGGACTTCGATAGCAGTCTCGTGGACTCTATTGCCAACATCGCCGTATTGAACGAGAAAGCAAATCGGTCAGTTAGCGCCAAGCCCCCTGCGCAATACCTAAAGGATCATGACGTCAGACCTGAGAGGCTGGATGAGCAGGCCATTCCGACCGACGGGCCCTTCGAATTGGGCCGATTTGAGGATTTCCTGAAGAAACGCGCGGTGAGGCTTGCCGAGGCGTCAACTGCGTTCGTGAAAGGCCTCGCAGGGCAAAAGCCCCGGTCGGCGCAAGCAGGCCGCTAGCCACCAATATGCACCATCGTCCTTGAGGCCGGCACAAAATCCGGCTCGCCGATGTGGTGGCGCTCTTCTTTTTTCTCGATCACGCCACGGATGAAATCTTCCAACTCTTCGTCGCTGGCGCCGCGGCGCATTTGGGCGTGGAGGTCGTGATCCCACACCGAGAACAGGCAGGTGCGGATTTTGCCGTCGCTGGTGATGCGGATGCGGCTGCAGTGTCCGCAGAAGGGATGCGAGACGGGCGCGATGATGCCGATTTCGCCGACGCCGTCGTCGAAGCGGTAGCGGCGGGCGGTTTCCGACCGCGCGTGCGGGATTTCGATCAGCGGGCGGTACTCGGCCATGCGCGCCAGAATTTCGTCGAGCGCGACCACCGTCGCGGGAGACCACGTGCGTCCTTCTTCGAGCGGCATGAATTCGATGAAGCGCACGGTGACGCCTTCTTCGCGCGCGAACATGCCGAAGGGAATGATCTGGTCTTCGTTGAAGCCGCGCATCAGCACGCAGTTCACTTTCAGCGGCCACAGTCCGGCGCGGCGGGCGGCGCGAATGCCAGCGAGCACGTTGTCGTATCCGTTGGGCACGCGGGTGATGCGAGCGAAGCGGTCGGGATCGACGGCATCCATCGAGACGGTGACGCGGGTCAGGCCGGCGTCTTTCAGCGGTTGTGCAAGATCGGCAAGCAGGTGGCCGTTGGTGGTGAGGGCGATGTCGAGCGGTTCTTCATTCCGGCCTCGGTCGCCGTTGGGCGAGCGAAGCTGGGCGAGGTCGCGGACGAACTCGACGACACCCTTGCGTAACAGCGGCTCTCCGCCAGTGAGGCGAATTTTCGTCACGCCCATCCCGACCAGCACACGCGCCATCCGCAGGTAGTCATTGAAGGGCAGGTCGCCGTAGAGCGCGCCTTCGTTGCCGGTGCGGCAGTAGACACACTTGTAGTTGCAGCGGTCGGTAATGGAGATCCGCAGGTCGGTGATGGGGCGGCCGAATTTGTCGTGAAGAAACACAGTCGTTGGTCGTTCGTCGTTGGTCGGTGGCCTATCGATCGATGGGTTGACCAACGACTAACGACCATCGACAAACGACTTGTTCTGGAAAGAAACACGCAGGCAGGAAAATCCCGGCAGGCGCTTCCTTTCCAATGCGCTCCTTGCGGAGCGCGGGAGGCGCGGGCGTTTCTGCCCACACCCTCGGGACGGGTTCTCTGCGATCTCCGCGAGATTCCCTCCGCGTCCTCTGCGTTAAAAGCTTTTATCGCAGAGAGCGCTGAGAACTGCCGCGCGGAGTTCGCGGAGGAACCTATCCCTCGCCGCCACGGCCTGGGTATGCCCGAAGGCCGGGGTGGTCGGAAACTCGTCCCATTATAGAGCTTGCGGGAAGAGAAAAGGTTTCAAGGTTTCGGGGCTGCCAGGGCTTTGAGGATCGCCGCGTCCGCCAGCGGAACCATGATTTTGTATCCCGCGGCGTTGGGGTGTAAGCCATCGTCGGCGAGGTCGCGTCTGAGCAGGCCTTTGTCGTCAACCATGGCGCCGAAGTAGTCGAGATAGAGGCAACCGGGGTGCGCTGCGACGTAGCTTTTCAGCCAGCGATTCAGCTCCAGGATTTTTTCCGGCGGGCGCTGGGCAAAGGGACTCTGCGACCGCGGCGTGTAGTTGTGTACGGGCAGCACCGACGAGAACACGACGCGAATGTTATTGGCGCGGGCGAGGTCGGCAAAGGACGCGAAGTTCGCTTCGATATCCTCGATCCGCATGGGGCCGGTGTTTCCGGCGATATCGTTTGTACCGGCGAGAATGACAACCACTCTGGGATGAAGGTCGATCACGTCCTGGCGGAAGCGGATGAGCATTAGCGGCGTGGTCTGGCCTCCGATGCCGCGGTTGACGTAGGGCTTGCCGGGAAAATATTCGTCGAGATGCCAGATGTCGGTGATGGAGTCTCCGAAGAAAACGACGCGGTTCTCGCCGGGCGCGGGCGGCTTGAGGGCCGCGTTGGCGTCGCGGTAGCGGGCGAGTTCGCCGAAATCGTCGCGCAGCGTGGGCGCCTTCGACTCGCGGTATTTCTGCAGGGCTTGATCGGGAGTAGGGGTTGGGGCCGGCTGCTGCGCCAGGACGGAGACGGCGAGGACGAGAGCTGACGTGAGCGTCTGGAAGTAGCGAGATAGTTTCACGTGGTTGAGCTTAACGTAACAGGAAACGCTGAAAAGGTCCTACGAACGCCGGAAAGTCGTCGCGATAACCCGTCACGGTTTGCCGGCCATCGCACGCGCGATCGCCTTCTCTGCGAGCGGCGCCATCGTTTTGTATCCGGACGCATTCGGATGCAGTCCCTCGTCGGACAGATCGCGCTTCAGCATGCCATTGTCATCGACAACGGCGGAGAAGTAGTCGAGATAGACGAATCCGCTCTTCGCGCAGTAATCCTTGAGCCAGGTGTTCAGTGCCAGGAGTCTTTCGCGCGGACGCAGGGCAAAGGACTCCTTCGCATCCTCGGTGTAGTTGTTTACCGGGAGCAGCGAGGCAAAGATCACGCGAATGTGGTGCAGGCGCGCCAACTCGGCCATGGAGGCGTAGTTGGCCTCGATCCCCTCGTTGCGGGCGGGCCCGGTGACGCCGGCAATGTCGTTGGTTCCGGCCAGCACGACCAGGATTTTGGGATGAAGATCAATCACATCCTGGCGGAAGCGCACCAACATCTGAGGCGTGGTCTGTCCGTCGATGCCGCGATTGATGTAAGGCTTGCCGGGAAAATAGTCGGGCAGTTTCCAGTAGTCGGTGATGGAGTCGCCCAGGAATACGACTCGATTTTCCTTCGCCACGGGCGGCGAGAGAGCGGCGTCCGAGTCGCGATAGCGTTTTAGTTCTCCGAAGTCGTCGGTGTAGATGGCTAAGCGGGAGGAGCGGTATTGATCGAGATCGGGGGAGCCGGTGGAGGGGATGGAGGGTGCGGGCTGCTGGGCTAGGGCAGCGAGAGCGCCCAGTAAGAGGCCAACACAAATCACACGGCATCGCATGACCGAAATGCTACCACTAGAACAGTTCCCGACGCAGTCATGCGCCTCGCTGCGCTCGGCTGAACGGGCGAGGCGCCCGTTCCCACACTTGCCCCTCTTCCCGCACTTGCCTTTTCCTACACTTGCCACGGCGTTTACATGCCGTCGTAATTCGGCCCGCCCCCACCCTCTGGTGGAACCCACGTGATGATCTGGTAGGGGTCGGCGATGTCACACGTTTTGCAGTGAACGCAGTTACTGGGATTGAGGCTGATGCGCTTGCCGTTGGGTTGGCTTGCGTCGTCGACCATTTCGTAGACGTTGGCGGGACAGAAATTCTGGCAGGGGCTGCCGAATTCTTTCACGCAGCGCGTGTTGCAGATGTTGGTGTCGTCGATGACGAGGTGCGCGGGCTGATCTTCCTCGTGTTTGGTGCCAGAGTGATACAGGTCGGTCAGCTTGTCGAAGGTGAGCTTGCCATCGCCCTTAGCGGGGCCGATGAGATGGGCTTCGGCGCCGCCGTCGGCTGGAAGTTCGGCTAACTTGCGCATGTGCTCGTGGCCGGCATGCGCGGGATATCGGTTGCGCAGGCCGCGGCCGCCGGTGACCATTTGCAGCGCGGTGTGGAACATGCCTGCGTAGAAGCCGTGCTCGAAGCCCTGATGCATGTTGCGGACTTTCCAGAGTTCTTCTTTGATCCAGCTGGATTCGACTTTTTTCTGATACTCGTTCAGCGCGGCGGCGGAGGAATCGTCCTTCTTCATTGCTTCGAATGCGGTTTCAGCTGCGAGCATGCCGCTCTTGATGGCAAGATGAATTCCCTTCAGGCGCACGGAGTTTAGAAATCCCGCGGAGTCGCCGAGAATCATCCATCCATTGCCGGCGACGGGCGGAATCGCCCACCAACCGCCGTAGGGCATGGACTTCGCGCCGTAGCGGATCATCTTGCCGCCCTCGAGCAGCTTGGAAACTAGCGGATGCTTTTTGAATTCCTGCAGCACGCGCTGCGGGTCGAGGCGCGGGTCGGGATAGTCGAGTCCGGTGACGAAGCCGAGCGAGACGACGTTGTCTTTGCCGCCGTAAATCCATGCGCCACCGTATTCTTTCGTGGTGAGCGGCCAGCCCATCGTATAGATGACTTCGCCGGGGGCGATGCGGCCAGCAGGAACTTCCCAGAGTTCTTTCACGCCTACGCCGTAGGTTTGCGGGTTGGCATTTTTCGCCAGATCGAACTTGTTTACGAGTTGCTTGGTCAAAGACCCGCGCGGGCCTTCGGCGAGGATAACAATTTTTGCGTTGAGGTCATATCCCGGCTCGAAGTTGGATTTCTGATGGCCTTCTTTGTCCACACCTTTGTCGTCGGTGCGAACACCGGTAACGCGGTTGCCATCGAATAGCAGTTCGGAACCGGCGAATCCCGTGAAGATGGTGATGCTGGCCTCTTCCACCTTGCCGCCTAGCCACTTCACGAAACGGTTCAGCGAGATCACGTAGTTGCCGTGATCGCGCAGCGGCGGCGGTGTGATAGGCAGCTTAAACTTGCTCTTCTCGGTGAGAAAATAGACTGCTTCTTTCGTGACCTCGGCGTCGAGTGGAGCTTCCTTCTCGAATCCGGGGAGGAGTTCGCGCATAGAGCGCGGGTCGAGCAGCGCGCCGGAAAGGCAGTGCTGGCCAATCTCGCGGGCTTTTTCGAGGACGTAGATGTTCTCTTTGCTGAGGGGCGAGTCGGGATGCGCGGCGTTGTGCGCGTCGATCAGTTGCGATAAGCGCAAAGCGCAGGCCATGCCGGCGGGACCGCCGCCGACGATGACTACGTCGGCGGGCATTTGCGGGCGTTCGACGCCTTCGATCGGTTTGCGGAAGATCAGCATAAAGAAAAACTCTGCCACGGATTTTCACTGATCGCCACGGATAAGACTCGTTCATTTATCCGTGAGATCCGTGGCCGATTTAACTTCCCGCCTTCACCTTCTTCACTTCCTCGATCAGCGGCGGCACAATATCAAACAGATTCCCTACGATCGCGTAGTCTGCAATTTCAAAGATCGGCGCCTCCGAGTCTTTGTTCACGGCGATGATGGTCTTCGAGCCCTTCATGCCCACGATATGCTGAATGGCGCCGCTGATGCCGAGTGCGAGATAAAGTTTGGGCGCAACCGTCTGGCCCGAGGAGCCGATCTGGCGGTCCATGGGCAGCCAGCCTGAGTCGCAGATAGGACGCGACGCCGCTAGTTCGCCGCCGAGAGCCTCGGCGAGCTGCTTGACCAGTTCGAGATTCTTCTGCTCCTTGATGCCGCGGCCAACGGACACAATAATTTCGGCCTGCGTCAGGTCGACCGCCTGCTTCGCTTCCTTGAACACTTCCTGCGGTTTGTTGCGGATCACACCCTCGGCAATGTCGGCCGTTACGGTTTCGACCGGGGCTGGGCTGGCGCCGGCTTCGGCCTTGTCTCCGCGAAACGCTCCGTTCTGGAACGTGGCGAACCAGGGAGCCTCGCTCGCAAAGCTGACGGCGGCGGCGAACTTGCCTTGAAACATCTGCCGGGTGAAAACGAGCTTCCCGTTTTCATGCTTGAAGCCAATGCAGTCGCTGATCACAGCACGTCCCATCGCTGTGGCCAGCTTGGGGACGAAGTCGCGCACCTGGTACGTGTGCGGCATCAACACGAGCTTGGGCTGTTTTGCGGTGAGGAGTTGCTTGAGCGCGGCGGCGAAGGCGTCGGGAGTGTAGGGCTCGAGCTTCGGCGATTCGACCGCGTAGACCTTGGCAACTTTCTTCGCCGCAACCTCAGCAGCGAAGGTCGAGGCCGTGCCTCCAACGACGGCGGCTTCGAGAGCCCAGCCAGTGGCTGCCGCTATCGACTGGCCGGCGGTGATGGTCTCCCAGGAGACGCGGTTGAGTTTGCCTTCGCGTTGTTCGACGACTACTAAGATGGTATCGGGCATAAAGTCAGCTTCTAGCTCCTGGCTTCTAGCTAAAGAAAAAAAGCCGGCGGGACGCCGGCGCTACGTTCACAGCACGCGCAACTCGTTGCGCAGTTTGTCCACCAGCTTTTTCGCGATCTCGGCCGGCGAGCCTTCGATGTGTTCCGTCTTCTTAGTTTTCTGCGGCACGTAGAGGCGTTCAATCTTCTGCAGGTTCTCGCCAATCGCCGATTGCACCTCGGTCAGCGCCACCTTGCGGATGGGCTTGTTCTTGGCCTGCTTGATGCCGATCAGCGTGGCGTAGCGCAGCTTGTTGATGCCGGATTGAATCGTCAGCACGGCGGGCAGCGGCATGTCGACGAACTGAAAGAATCCGGCTTCGAGTTCGCGCTTCACCCGGATGCCGCTCTCATTCTTTTCGATCTGCATGATGATGGTGGCGTGCGGCCAGCCCAGCAGTTCGGCCAGAATCACGCCGGTTTGCGCGTAGCCGTAATCGTCGGACTGCAATCCGGTAAAAATCAGATCAAACTTCTCGTCTTTGATCGCGGCGGCGAAGGCCTTGGCGGTGTTGAAGGCATCGAGGCCGACAAAGGCATTGTCTTCCAGATGAATAGCGCGGTCTGCGCCCTTGGCCAGGGCTTCGCGCAGCACTTGCTGGGAACGGGCCGGGCCGGACGTGATCACGACCACTTCTCCCGTATGCTTTTCCTTCTGGCGCAGCGCTTCTTCGAGCGCGAAGGCGTCCGGCTCGTTCACTTCGTACGAGACGTCTTCGCGGATCCAGGCGGCGGTTTCGTTGAGCTTGAGCGGTGCATCTTTCTGCGGCACCTGCTTCATGCAAACCAGGATTTTCAAAACATGACTCCTTCATCCCTGTGGCTTCGGGGAGCACAGGGAAAACTTGTCAGTATAAATGAGCGTGCGCTGCAGAGGAAATGTCGGCCGTCGGGTCGAATGTGATCTTGATCACAGACTGGTTTCGCTGGGTAGGTCAGCATGTGCCCAGAGGATTTCATGCCAGAAGACAGTTTCTTGGCCATGCGGCAAAGCATTATCGACGGGGCGCCGGACACGGCTTCCGAGCTGGCGCTGCGGGCGGTTGCAGCGGGGATCGAGCCGCTGCAGGCAATTAACGACGGCTACGTCGCGGGAATGCACGCCGTGGGCGAGCAGTTCGGCCAAGGAAAGATGTTTTTGCCGGACATGATGGCTTCCGCCGAGGCCATGCGGGCCGCGATGGCGGTGCTTGACCCGGAATTGAAAAAGCTCGGAACCGAGAGGCCGATGGCGGGCGTGGTGGTGCTGGGAACGACTAAGGGAGATATCCACGAGATTGGAAAAATTCTGGTGGGGACTCTGCTCTCCGCACATGGCTTCCGGGTCCACGATCTCGGAGTGGACGTCGCGGGGGAGAAGTTCGCGGCCAAAGCGCGCGAGTTCAGTGCCGACATAGTCGGCGTGTCGGCATTGCTGACCACCACCATGCGCAATCAGAGAGGCGTCGTCGAGGCGCTGGTAAGAGCGGGGCTGCGGTCGCAGGTCAAAGTGATGGTAGGAGGGGCACCGGTAACGCGAAAGTGGGCGGAAGAAATTGGCGCCGATGGCTATGCCAGGGATGCCATGAGCGCCGTGGCGCTGGCGCGCAGTCTTATGGAACAGAAGGCGCAGCCAGTCGCGGAGCCGGTATGAGGCCAAAACTCGAACTGCTGGACAAACCGCTGATCGAGCGCATTCTCGGGGAAGCATTTCAATTGATCGAAGATCCGGGCGTGCGGGTGGCCCCGTACGTGGTCGAGTTGTTACGAGCGGCGGGAATAACGGTGACGGATGGAGTCGCTCATATTCCAGAGGGGCTGGCGCGATGGCTGCTGGAACTGGTTCCGCGAGGGTTTTACCTCTACGGCCGCAATGGGAAACCTGCGGTTCACTACGGAGGCGATGATGTCCACTTCGATCCGGGTTCGTCGTGCCTGAACATTCTGGATCCGGAAACGCAGCAGGCTCGTCCGGCGATGGCCGCCGACCTAGTCAGACTGGTGCAAGTTGCCGAGATGCTGCCACAGTTTGCGGCGCAGTCGACGGCGATGGTGTGCAACGACGTGCCGCCGGAAATTGGAGACTGGTACCGGCTGTTGCTGGTTCTGTGGCATTCCGAAAAGCCGGTAGTGACGGGGGCGTTTTCTGCTTCCAGCCTGCACGCCCTGCTGGAACTGCTCGCGATTGAAAGTGGAGGCCGCGAAGCGCTGCGGAACAGGCCGCGGGCTGTCTTTGATGTGTGCCCGTCGCCGCCGCTGAACTGGTCAGAGTTTGCCTCGCAGAATCTCGTCGACCTAGCAAGAGCGGGAGTGCCGGCGGAAATCGTCAGCATGCCCCTGGCAGGAGCGACAGCTCCCGTCACCCTGGCCGGCTCGGTAGTGCAGCACGCCGCCGAGTGTATTAGCGGAATCGCGATTCATCAACTGGCGCAGCCGGGTGCGCCCATCGTCTGGGGCGGGGCACCCGCAATCTTCGATATGCGTACGGGAAGGACTCCCATGGGCGCGATTGAGACGGCGATGCTGGATGTCGCTTGCGCGCAGGTGGGGAAATATCTTGGGTTGCCGACTCACGCCTACATGGTCGCTGGCGATGGCCAGCTGATTGACGCGCAAGTGGAGATGGAAAGCGGGATGTCGACAGTGCTGGGGGCGCTGGCCGGGATCAACATGATTTCAGGCGCTGGAATGCTGGATTTCCTGGCCTGTCACAGCATCGAAAAGCTGGTGATTGACGCGGAAGCGATTGCATCGGCGCAGCGACTGATCGAAGGCATTCGGCCGCGCACGGAGTCGCTGGCCGTGGCAGCGTTTGCCGAGACTGGACTGCAAGGAGACTTTTTGAAATTGAAAGAAACGCGGGCGCTGTTCCGGAAAGAACAGCACTTCCCTTCCGCGGTAATCGACCGCGGGCTGGCGAGCAATCCGGGCGCTGCGCCGGGGATTTTGGGCCGCGCACGGGAAAGAGTCGGGGAGTTGTTGGCGGAATATCGGCGTCCTGAGATTCATGCCGACCGGGAACAGGCGATGTTGGATTTCGCCGAGGCCGAAGGTGGACGAGCGGGATTGGAAGGATTGCCGGGAATTACCACAGCCCCATCTGCTACTCGGTGAAGACCACCGACTGCACGCCCGAGATCTCGAACCGCTTGCGGCAGCGCATGTTCTTGCAGGCCATCAGGTCGTCTTTGCGCAGCATGTAGGAGCGGGCCTTGGCGAAGCGGGCGCGGTCGCGCTCGTCGGCACGGCCGGCAAGCTGGCGTTTCTTGGTGCGCACCACCCAGGTGACTTCGTACTCGGCAGGCTGATGGCAATGGGGACAGTTTAGGGCTGCCATCTTCTTCTGGGTGCTCTCGTCGAAAAAGTCGCGTTCTTCCATGAAGCACGATTATTGCATGTTCGGAGCGGTACAAGCTATGGCAACATGAAGGTTCGGGGTAGGCAGAAAAAATGGCGCGCAAGAAAAAGGTGAAACGGTTCGGCGCAGTGCAGGCCGTCAAGGAGCTGGCCCGGGAGCGCATGGGCGCGCCCCCTGCCGGGAAAGTTGTTCCCCACAAGAACAAGAAGGAAAACAAACACAGGCCTACGCTCGGGAAGTTGCTGGAAGAGACGGAGTGAAGCGCGGGCGGTTCTGGGGCAGCTTGGGCTTGTCCGTCTCAATTAAAAGTGGCAGCCACGCTAGTGTCGCTCAGCAAGACGATAGTACAGGTAGAGGAGCCAGTACAACCACCACCACTCCAACCGCCGAATACGGAAGTGCCAACGGGCGTGGCCGTCAGGGTGAGACTCGTGCCACTCGGAAAACTGGTGACACATGAGATATTTGTGCTGGGACAGCTAAACCCTGAAGGTTCAGCGGTGACGACTCCGGTACCGGCGCCGGCAAAACTAAGCGTTAAAGTCGGCTCCCCGCCTCCGCCGCCCCCGGTACCAGTAAAGCAGACTACGTTCGCGGTCATAAATCCGGTCACGATTGCACCGGATGCGGAGAGGCCGCTGGCATCAGCGTTCGTTTGCACGGTTGCCGAAATGATGGTGCCTCCGCAAGGGCCGCCAGTCACGGCTATCAGGCCGGTAGAGTTTACCGTCACCATGGCGGGCGTGTTCGAGGACCATGTGACCTGGTCGGTAATGTCCTTGGTCACGGGTGGATGGACGTAGGTACCCAGCGCCCTCAGTTGCACGGACGCCCCTTTGTCGTCGATTACGGGAATGTTTGAGGCCCCGAAAGTTTCCACTCCTGGCTGGATGGAGATGGACACCAGTTCCTGCGGATCCCCACAACTGAGGACTCCAAGCAGCGAAATCGCGGCTACAAAAAGAGCGGCAATGCTGAACCACTTCCGGTTCATTCTGACTCCTGGGACCGAGCGGCCGAGTTGAACACGCACGCAACGGGGGAATGGGGCCAATTTAGTCAATGACGGGGCAAAAAGCAATAGGAAGAAGGGTCATCACTCCTTCACTGCCTCGGCCACCACCTCGGCAAACTTGCGGATATCGTCTTCCGTAGTGTCGAAGGAGCACATCCAGCGCACGATCGATTCCTCCTCGATCCACACATAAAAGAAGTACTGCTTCTTGATCTTCTCGATGGCGCGCTGCGGGATTTGGCAGAAAACGCCGTTGGCCTCGACCTTCCACACAACTTTGACTCCCGGAATGCGGGTGAGTTCCTTTTCCAGTACGCGGGCCATGCGGTTGGCGTGTTCGGCGCTGCGCCGCCAGAGATCGCCCGTGAGCAGGGCCTCGAATTGAGCCGCGGTGAAGCGCATCTTCGAGGCCAGTTGCATGCTCTGTTTGCGCAGGTAAAGAAAGTTTTCGCCGTGTTCGGGATGGAAGAACACCACCGCTTCCCCGCCCAGGATTCCATTTTTGGTGCCGCCGAAAGAAAGCACGTCCACACCTAAATCGCGCGTGGCCTCGCGTAGGCCCTGACCGAGCGACACCGCGGCATTGGCGATGCGCGCGCCATCCATGTGCAGGAACATGTCATGTTCGTGGGCGAAGCGGGCGAGGGCCTGAATCTCCTCCGGCTGGTAGACCGTACCCATCTCTGTGGATTGCGTAATTGAGATGACGCGGGGCTGGGCGTGGTGTTCATCGCCGATGCCGTGGTAGGCGTGGCGGACAGACTCCAGCGTGATCTTGCCCGCCTGCTGCGGCAGGGGAATCAGTTTGCAGCCGGTGTGTTTTTCTGGAGCGCCGCACTCGTCCGTGTAGATGTGGGCGTAGTCGCTGCACAACACCGAGTGAAACGACCGGGTCAGGGCCTGAAGGCCCAGAACATTGGCGCCGGTCCCGTTGAAGGTGAAGAAAACTGCAATATCCGGGCCAAAATGCTCCTCGAACTTCTTCTCGGCCGAACGAGTGTAAGCATCGTCGCCATAGGCACGCACATGGCCCTGGTTGACACGTGCAATGGCCTCAAGAATCTCGGGATGCACTCCGGCATTGTTGTCGCTGGCAAAGCCGCGGGCAGGCTGGGTGGGAGTCTTCTCCATAGCGCAACAATGTAGCAGAATGAGATGATGTAAGAGCAGGCATAACGGGTGCAAGCGCCGTGCTCAAAGCTGGCTCTTCCCTATTTCTTCTCCGTTGGGCAGCGATTATTTTGCGACCTCAGGGCAATTCGTGGAATCTTGTAACCGACGCCTAAACGCTGGGGCCATGCCGTCGTCTAATCCGGTTGGGGTAGCGGGCCCAACCGCTGGGGTAAGAGTTCTAGTATCCTTCACAACGTGGTAGCGGTTAAGTGGGAAACACATGTCCAAGAGACTTCGTAGTTACTTAACTCAGGGCCTTCTGCTGGTGGCGCTGGTCGCCAGCGGAGCAACGGTAGCCTGCTCGAAAAATGCCGCACAGAATGCTGAGGCCGGTGGGCCGCCGGCCATGCCGGTAAAGGTGCTGGAGGCGCGAGCGACGGCGGTCAACGACGCCACTGAGTATGTGGCCACGTTGAAGTCGCGCGACTCGGCCGTCATCATGCCGCAGGTGGAGGGCCAAGTCACCAAGATCTTCGTGCACTCCGGCGAGGCGGTTAGCGCCGGGCAACCGCTGATGGAAATCGATCCCCTCAAGCAGCAGGCCACGGTGAAGAGCCAGGAAAGCTCCCGCGCGGCGCAACAGGCCAACCTGAGCTGGACGAAGCAGCAGTATGTGCGTGCTCAGGGGCTCTACTCGGCGGGCGTGGTGAGCAAGCAGGATCTCGACCAGGCGAAATCCGCGCTGGACGCCGCCCAAGCCCAGATGGACTCGCTGGATGCTCAAGTCCGAGAACAGGAAGTGCAACTGCATTATTACCGGGTGGTCGCGCCCTGGGCCGGAGTTGTTGGCGACGTTCCGGTACGTGTGGGCGACCGGGTCGCGGTCACGACCCAGCTTACAACTGTGGACAAGCCCGGCAGTCTCGAAATCTACGTCTATGTGCCGATTGAACATTCCGCGCAGCTCAAGATGGGCCTGCCGGTGCAGGTGCTCGACAGCGACGGGAAAGTGCTGGCCGACAGCCGCGTCAGCTTCATCTCGCCGGAGGTCGATAACACGACCCAGACCGTGCTGGTGAAAGCGCGCATCGCCAATAGCAACGATGCGCTGCGGCAATCGCAGTTCATCCGCGCCCGTATCGTGTGGGGAACGCACCAGAACCCGCAGGTTCCCATCCTTGCCGTATCGCGGCTGGCGGGGCAGTACTTCGCCTTTGTGGCGGAGCCGCAGAATGGCGGTTCGTACGTGGCACGGCAGAAGCCGCTCAAGATCGGGCAGACGGTGGGCAACGATTACGAAGTACAGGACGGCATCAAGCCCGGCGACAAGGTGATTGTTTCCGGCACCCAGTTTCTGCTGGATGGAGCGCCCGTGATTCCGCAGAGTTAAAGAGGCGGGCTGCGGCTTGCGGGCTCCGGGCGTCGGCCCTTAAGTCGCGGTTTTCAAAAACATTAACTGGTTACTAAGCGGTTGAGCTGAGGCCCGAAGGCCGAAGCCCGAAAGCCGATTTTATGTTCGTTGAGTTCTTTATCCGGCGTCCGGTGTTTGCCACGGTTTGCGCGCTGCTGATTATTCTGGCGGGCGCGGCCGCGATTCCCACGCTCCCCATCGCGCAATTTCCCGATCTTGCTCCGCCGCAGGTGGGCGTCTCCAGTTTCTACACGGGAGCCAGCGCACAGACGGTGGAGAGCGCTGTCACAATTCCTCTGGAGCAGCAAATCAATGGCGCGGAGGGCATGAAGTATATGACCTCCACCAGCGGCAATGACGGATCGAGCAACATTACTGTCACGTTTGATCTGAACCGCAATCCTGATCTGGCCACGGTCGACATCCAGAACCGCGTCAACACGGCGCAGGGACGCCTGCCGGCATCCGTAAAGAATGTTGGAATCACAACCGCGAAATCCTCGCAGAACTTCGTATTCGGCGCTGCGGTTATTTCCGATAACAACAAATACGACACGCTCTTCATGAGCAATTACCTCGACATTTACGTCCGGGACTCACTGAAGCGCATTCCGGGCATCGCCGACGTGATCGTGTTCGGCGAACGCAAATATTCCATGCGCTTGTGGTTGGATCCAGGGCGCATGGCGGGACGGGGACTAACGGCGCCGGATGTGATAAGCGCTCTATCGGAACAGAACGTGGAAGTCGCGGCCGGCCAGGTCGGTCAGCAACCCGCCAAAGAAGGACAGCAGTATCAGATCAGTGTGCGGGCAGTGGGGCGGCTCAGCGAAGCCAGTCAGTTCGACAATATCATTCTGAAGACCAATGCAGACGGAACTTTGATCCGCCTGAAAGATGTGGGCCGGGCCGAACTAGGGTCGGAAGATTACAGCTCAGACCTGCAATATAACGGGCAGGATGCGGTCGGCATCGGGGTCACGCAGCTCTCCACCGCGAACGCACTCGACGTTGACCGCCGCGCCATCGCGGAACTGGAGCGGCTTTCTAAAAACTTTCCTCCGGGGATGCGCTACAAGCTGGCATTCGATGTCACGGACGCGGTCAAGGAATCTATTCGTGACGTGGTCTTCACGGTAGGTGGGGCGATCCTGCTGGTCATCCTGGTGATTTTTATCTTTCTCGGCGACTGGAGGACGACGATGATTCACTTTATCGCCACTCCGGTTTCGCTCATCGGCACCTTCATGTTTGTGAAGTTACTCGGCTTCTCCATCAACACGCTGACGTTGTTCGGCATTACGCTCGCCACCGGCTTGGTCGTCGACGACGCTATCGTCGTGATTGAAAACATTGAGCGCCACATCGCTGAGGGCGAACACGACTCCCATAAAGCGGCGGCGGCCGCCACTGCCGAGATTACCAGCGCCGTCCTCGCCACCTCGCTGGTGCTGGTTGCCGTGTTTGTGCCGGTGGCGTTCTTTCCCGGGACGACCGGCATTCTGTTTCGCCAGTTTGCGCTGACCATCGCATTTTCCATTGCCATTTCCGCCTTCAACGCGCTCACCCTCGCTCCGGTGCTGGCGGCAATTTTCCTGAGCGGCCCCCACCGGCAAAAGTGGTGGTGGCTGCAAAAGTTTGACGACGGCGTCGTCGTCCTCACCCGTGGGTACCGTCGCCTGCTGCATTACCTGCTGGAATACAAACTGGCGATGGTGGTGCTGTTTTTCGCCGGGCTGGGGCTCACTTACTTCGTGTTTACGCGTGTCCCCAGTGGCTTCGTTCCGGATGAAGATCAGGGATACCTCATCATTGTCGTCCAGGCGCCGTCGGGAGCTTCGCTCGAATACACGAAGGCGATTGGCAAGCAGGTCTCGGGTCTGCTGAGTGATATTCCGGAATCCGAGGGAACATTTTCCGTGGCTGGCTTCAGCTTCTCCGGCAGCGCTTCGAACCAGGGCCTTATCTTCGTTCCGCTGAAGCCTTATTCCCAGCGCAAGGGCGAAGAGCACACGGCTACGGCCATTCTGAACCGAATTCGTCCGAGACTGTTTTCAGTCTCAGGAGCTATCGTGTTTGCGGCGCTGCCTCCCGAGATCAGCGGGCTCGGGCAATTCGGTGGATTTCAATTCATCCTGCAGGACCAGTCGGCACACACCCTTGAGGAACTATCCAATGCGACGCGCGGGTTGATGGGGCAATCCGCTCAACATAAGGAGTTGGTGGGTCTCTATACGCCCTTCACCGCGAACGATCCGCAATATCTGGTGACCATTGACCGCGAGAAGGCGAAGAGTCTCCATGTTCCGCTGTCGCAGATCACCGACACCCTGGGCGTGTACATGGGCTCGTCCTACGTGAACGATTTCAATTTCAGTAACCGGTCGTACCGGGTTTACGTGCAGGCAGACAAGCAGTTCCGCTCCGAAGCGAAAGACATGAAGCAGTACTACGTGCGCTCCGATAGCGGCGCGATGGTGCCGCTGGATAATTTGATCAGCATTACGCAAACCACCACGCCACAGGTGATCAGCCACTACAACCTGTTCCGCTCGGCAGAAATCGATGGTTCGGCCTCCCCGGGCTACAGCTCAGGGCAGGCCATCGCCGGCATGGAACAGTTGTCGCAGAAGCTGCCGCAGGGTTTCAGCTACAGTTGGACGGGGCTGTCGCTCGAAGAATTGCAGGCAGGCGGAACGTCACTGATCCTGTTTGGCATGGGCACGTTGGTCGTGTACCTCACGCTCTCGGCGCAATATGAAAGTTTTGTGTTGCCCTTCATCGTGCTGCTGGCTGTCCCGATGGCTTTGCTGGGAGCGCTGGGAGCGCAATGGACGCGGGGATTGCAGAACGACGTTTTCTGCCAGGTCGGACTCGTCATGCTGGTCGGACTCTCCAGCAAAAACGCGATTCTGATCGTGGAGTTCGCCGAGCAGTTGCGCCTTCGCGGCGTCCCGCTGGTGGAAGCCGCGGTGCAGGCGGCAACCATTCGTCTGCGACCGATTCTGATGACTTCGCTCGCCTTCATCCTGGGAGTCGTACCGCTGGTCTTCGCCACTGGGGCCGGTGAGAACGGACGTCACTCCGTGGGCACAACCGTGTTCGGCGGCATGATCATGTCGACGATTCTCAATCTTTTCTTCATCCCCGTGCTGTATCTGATTATCGAGGGCTGGCGCGAACACGGAAAGAACGCGCCACAGAACGCTTAGCCGCGGCCGTTGGCCTTCGACGCTTGCCCGGCTTGCGGCTTTGACTTGCTCCCGCGCGCCTTTCTCCGCATCTTGGCCATCCATTCCCGCGAATACATGGTCCCGCGGCATTTGGGTGAGCCGCAGTAGCAGGGTGCGGGCGCTTCATCGTCGTAGAGGTTGTAATCCCAGAGCAGTTCTTCTCCGGCAGCGATGTCGCGCAAGGCAAAAATCCACGCCCGGTTCTTGATTTCGTCAATCTCACAGTTGGGATTGCAGGAATGATTCAGGTAAGCGCCCAGCCCCTCGCCATCGATGACGGTCTTGCCGTCCTCCAGGCCATACAAGTAGGTGCGGGGTGCGCCATCGTACAACCGGTCGGCCTCCTCGGGAGTGATGCGCGGGCCTGCATACTCGACAATGCGCGTACCCTTGCGAACCGGCGTGGTGGTGAACACGCCAGCCGAATGAATCCTTGAGGGACGAACGACCAGAGCCATGTAACTAATTTCGCATGCTTGTGAGGTTTGAAGGAAGGCGAAAAGGAAAAAGCGATTCCGCGGCCGGCTTCCGCGTGCCGCGGATGAACCTGACTCCGAGTTACGCTCGTCGGGGAAACGCCTTGTCGGATGCGGGTTTTGGTTGTCCCGGGAAAAGCACGGCACGAAAAGATTCGCAGCAGCAGCGCTTCCCCGTGATAGACTTTCACGGCTCTTACGAAGTCTATCGGGCGCGAATCTGAGGGGGAGACAAGTATGCGGATGACTAGAGAAATTATTGGAATAGTGGCAGTTCTGATTTTGTGTGGATCCTTATTCGGCGCGGGCGCGCAAACAGCAACAAAGAAAGGTACGCCTTCCTCCGGCACGGCTGCGCAAGCCTATTGCACCAGCACCGGCGGAGCGCTGGAGACTCGCGTTCCCGCCTACGGCACTAACGGTCCAGCCCCCTGGCTGAAGCTCGCCGGCCGTCAGGATTTTTGCCGTTACACCGCCTCGGACCAATCGCACATTCACCTCAACCTCGAAACCCTTTTCACCCCGCAGCCCAGCCTGGCAGCTTTGGCTTACTACGCAGAAGTCCCATGGAACGGCCTCGGCGAGGGCAACCCAGCCTCGCTCTATTGCACCCAACTCGGCGGATCAGATTTATTTGGCGGCATCAATGCTGCTGGCGGCGGCTGGGTCGAACTCCAAACCATCGATGAAGTTCTCGAGGCCTGCATCTTTCCCGACAACTCCACCATCGATTCCTGGGGATTGTTCTACCACTCCGACGGCATTATTCGCGGCATTGATCTCTCAACAGTTCTGAAATACCCGAATCCCTACCCCAAGACGAAAGCCGGCAAGTAAGCCATTCCGTAACCGCCTCACGGCGTAAAGAAAAGCCGCCACTGCTCGAGCACAGGCAGTGGCGGCACGATTTTTCTATCGCAGTATTGCGGTTACGGATCGTACACCGAGCTGCCGTAACCCTGTTTGCGGGCGGATTCCTGCAGCTCCTCCAGACGCTTCTTCTGCTCGTCCAGTTGAGCCTGCATCCTCTCGACTTGCTGCTGTTTTTCCTGCTGCCGCTCGTTCCACTGCACGCACCGGCCCACACAGTTGGCAGGCGCAAAGCGGATCGATTCGTTGATTTCGTCGATTTGTTTTTGCAGAGAGGCAATCTGGCTCTTCTGCGCCTGGATCTGCGACTTCCAGTGCTCGGCAGGTTGCTTTGGTTCGTTGGAAGAACCAGGCATCGAGTCTCCGCGTTCCTCGCCGCTTGCCGCCAGCACCTGGGGCGGCATGGCGTGTCCGGGAAGCTCTTCGTTGGTGATGACCTTGGAGGCCTTGGCATCTTTGCTCTGCGCCGTCTTTGACCGGTCCTTTTCCAGCTTCTGCTGGCGCGCGAGGTCCCCTAGAGACGGAGGATCCTGCGCATAGGCAGTCCCGGCAAAAAAGAAAGCCGCTGCCCCAAGTGTGAAAATGAGCTTGCATATGCGCATAGAAAGGCCCCTCGGGTTAAATGCTATTCGAAAGCGCCAGCGAAACAGCATTACGAACGGGCCTCGTACAAGCGGCACAAGGGTAAGGTCCGCGGTCACAAAACACTCCCGCGTGCTTCAGCCCTTCGTCTGGAAGGGTGAGGCGTACTCGGCGATGAGTGCATCGAGCTTGGCCAGCAGCGCACTGTTGCCTTGCCGCTGATAGTCTGCCAGCTTTTCCCGATAGAGCGGCAGGTTGTAGAGAAAGGATTCGACGCGCTCCTTATTCAACTCTTCCCAATAAGCGCCGTAACCCATTTTCTGCAGCCAGTGAGCGTTGAAGATCTGTTCGAACTGGTGTTTCACGGGAACGGCGAGGTAGGGCTTGCCCAGATGCAATGCTTCCGTCACCAGCGAAAACCCGGAGTTGGCCACAATGGCGTTGGCACCGGTGAGATCGCGCAAGAATCCCTGCAGCGACGGTTTCTTATAAAGAATGTTCCCTTCTTCGCCGTCCCGGCCAAAGCCGTAAGCGATAAACCGGCTACGCACCGCACTCAACACTTTGGCGAGCGCCGGCGCGGGTGAGGTTACGTACACCAGCACATGCTCTCCCTGCGTAGGTAAGGCTTGCAGAATCTCCTGCCGCAGCAGCGGCGGAAACAGAAACGTGTTTCGCTTCTTCACCGGCGCCGTGAAAAAAGAAATGACCAGATAAGCATCGGCGTGGGGCGTCATCAACCGCGTTACCAGCTTCGCCGCCGCGGCATCGCGCCGGTACTGGCGGGGATAGGAGACAACCGCATTCGTGAGGCAGTGCTGGTTGTCGATCGAGATGACGGGCAGCCCCAGCCTGTGCCCGACGTGACACGTCAGGGGCTCAAAATCGGTAATCACAAGGTCGATCTTCCCCTTCACGATCGAGTCCTTGAGCCGGCTCACGCTCTTCGCCGCCTGGCGCATCGTGAACAGATTCTTGGCGATGGTACGTTTGTAGCGTACGCGATTATTCACATAGGCAAAGCGGAGGCCGAAGATCTCGGTGACTTCAAACTCGGCGCTAAGATTGCGCAGTCCACGGTCAAACGAAGCAACGTGGAGCGTATGACCCTTTTCCCGCAGGTGCGCGAGAACCTCCTTCGCCCGCGTGGAGTGGCCGGCGCCTTCGCCGTTTACTCCGTAAAGGATGTTGGCCATGGTCGAAGCAGTATACGGCAGGAAGAGCGAGCGTTGGTTATACCGCTACAGCACTGCAGGGGCACCCATGCCCGAGAGCCGGCTGCCGGTAAACGCGGGCACGAGCTGAATCTGTACCAGACGCGGCGGGGAGACCTTGTCCTTCTTCGCCAGCAGGTTTTTCGAAGGAATGCCAGTACGCGCGAAAGACTTCTCGCAATCGGCAGTCGAAGGGCCACGCATGTTCCCTTCCATGAACGCCAGTCCCGGGCAGCGAGTGCAAGTGGAGCCATGCGCGCATTGCGAGCAACTCGAAAGATCGCGCAGCCGGATCGAGCGAACTTCTTTCAGTTGCGCGGAATCGCGCCAGATGTCGATAAAGCGCTGCTGCCGCACGTTGCCGCAAGACAGGGGAAATTGCACGCAAGGATAAAACTCGCCGTAAGGCGAAACATAGCAGGCGGTGTGGCCGGCGCTGCAAGGCAGAGATCCCATGCTCTCTTCGTCGGGAGCGGGCGGCAGCGCGCAGAACTCATCGGCGTTGCCCACGAAAGCTTCGTCCCGGAACAGAGTGCGCAGCGCCGACTCGCCCGCATTCAAGTCCAGGGTAGAGCGGCCGCCATCCATCATCGGCGTGACCGTCGGATCCAGCGTGGACTCCGCGCCAAGTTCATCGGCCAGGGCCCGCACGCCGTGATAATCCTGCATGTTTTCCGTCATCAGCACATTCGCGATAATGACTTTCAAGCCCTGCGACTTCAGAAAGCGAATCGCTTTGATCGACCGCCGCAGCGAGCCCGGAACCTTGGTGATCGCGTCGTGCACTTCCGGCCGGTGCGAATAGATGCTCACCTGAATCGACTCCACACCGAGATCGCGCAGCCGCGCCGCCTGCGCCTCACGAATCAACACGGCATTGGTCTTGAGCTTGACGCAGAAAGTAAGCCTGCGTGCGCACTCCAGAATCTCGAAGAAGTCCTTGCGCAGAAAAATTTCGCCCCCGCTGAGGGTAAGGATAAAGACGCCAGCTTCGGCCATCTCCTCGAGCAGATGCTTGATTTCGGCGGTGGTCATCTCGCCGTGATCGTCGTGATCGAGGTAGCAGTGAACGCACTGCTCGTTGCAGCGGTAGGTGAGGTCGAGTTGCACGCTGAAGGGAACGCCCAGCCGCAGCGCCCGGTCGCTCATCTCCCGCATCAGGGCGCTCATGGACGATGTTGCTCCTGCACCGGCGATTTGCTCGTGATTGGTTCCTCTGAGATCAGTAGGATGCCATGCCTGGCCAAATCCTCGGCCAGCGCCTCGGCATCCTGCAGCGCTTCCGCGGGCTTCACGTCGAACTCGGAGCAGATGCGGCGCTCCACGATTTCGTCAAGCGGCGTCGCGCCGTCGGCGGCCTGCCAAAGAATGGTCGCGGTCGGGTTCAGCGTAAACAGCGTCGAACCCTGCCCCGACATGACCAGCATTTCTTCCCCCAGCATGCGAGCCGCGATGCGTGGACTGCGCGCGACATAGACCTTCTTATTCATCGGATCATCTCCCAAACGCGCGCATCCGGAACAAACGTCAGCCGGTAAACCGGCACGCGATCCACGAAGTCGCACGCTGCCTGAAATGCCCAGTGAACCATTTCCTGATCTTCGGCAAAGAAAAGCATGTTGGCCAGAAGTTCGCGCCCGGCATCGGCCGCACCCACGGGCTCGATGCGATTCTCCGGACCTTGCGCCAGCAGATAAAGCGCCGCCACCGGCGCCGACGTATTCTCCCCCAGCTTCGCCAGTTCCCCGGTGAAAGGCGTACCGAACGCAACGTAATCCGAGCCCAGCTTGCGCACGTACGAAATCTCATCGGTCAGAAGAGTGGCGTCAGCGGGGGCGAGGCGTGAAATCGTCGTCTTCCCCGCGCCCGATACACCCGCAAACAGAAACGCTTTCCCGTTGCGGACAGCGCTGGCCGAGTGCAAAAGAAAACCGCCTTGCCTGGCAAGAACGAGCGTGTGCACGATGCGCAGCACGGCGTCGATCGAGTACGGATTCGCCGACTGGCGAATGGTGCCGGTGCGCGTGGCAGGCTCCCACTCGGCCTGAAAATCTCCGCGCTCCATAAACCAATGCCCGGAGCGCTGCGTAACTCGAACGTCCACGTCCGGATCGGCAAACGCGGGCGGCGCTAGTTCCACGTCGAACGTGAACTCGGATTCCTGCGACTCGCTGACGAAACCAGCGTACCGGCACTGCAGCATTTCGAGAAAATCCGCGTCAGTCGTGTTTACCCGGACGGGCATGCCGCCGATCGCGATCACCAGGCTGTAACGGTCGACTTGTGCGGCTACTGGCACGGAACCACCGATTCCTCTGCAGCCAGCTTCTCTGGAGCCGATCTCTCGCCAGTCTGCATCATGCGATGCAGATAAACCAGGGCGCGCGCCGCCGGAACCGAGCGCCGCACAATCTTCGCGGTTAGGCGTTCCACCATACTCCGCTCCGTCCGCACCGCGATCAACCTGCCCGCTCGAATCAGGTAAGAAACTCTGCCCAGCAACTCACTCTCGTTGACCGGCCGATCCGGGGCAGCCATCGCGTCACCCTGAGTAACCCACAGCGGATTTTCCGAATCTCCCGGCTCGGAGACAACTCGATGAGCACAAAGCCGGCCGTCGCGCCCGACGAGCACAACATCTCCGATGTGGATTTGATCCCGGCTTGGGCGCTCGACCACCAGCGTATCGCCGGGCCACATACTCGGCAGCATGCTCCAGCCCGTCGCCGCAAATTGAAGCTTGCCGAACGAGCGCAGAACCTCACCGGCAAGATCGCACTTCACAGCGGCGGCATCCGCCGAGGACATGTAAACCTGCTTCATGACACCTTCTGGTTGTTGACGCAGTTGAACTGAGTGGGGTCCACCTTGCCGCAGGTCAGCGCCGAGGTCACGAAGACCTGCTCATACCGAAATCCCGGTTTCTCGTAAGGCTTCTTCTCAATTGCCGCCGGTCGCGGCTCGTCGCTGGATGATTGATTCATGGCCATCATCACCTTTCTTGGTTAATGCCCCTTTAATGCCCTTCGCTACTTTAATTCCGACTGCGACGCCTGCACCGCGCACCCACCCGTGCCGCCCGATGTTACACATAGCTCGCCGGTCAGAGTGGAGAAGTATACCTGAGAAGCCCCCAGCAGAGTCTCCACCGTATTATCGACGATAATTCCGCTCGTGCCGCCGGCTGCGGACATTGCGGCGGTTGCCAGCGCGCCTAGGTTGTCCCAGAACACCTCAAAGTCGGTTGTAACCATCCCCGGCGTGGTGTTCCAGACAGGCGCACTGCCCCCTGACATTCCCAAAGAGAGGATACAACGTTCGATGTTGCCGTTGCTGTCGAGGATCAAAGTGTCGGCGCTGTAGGCAGTGTTCGGCGCCCAAGCGGCGGGGGTAAAAGCGGATTGAACTCCCTGATCCACCCATATAAGTGTGGTGCCGTCGTGCGTGGGGCCACCGACGGTCGTACTCCAACTGGGGGCCGTGGCGCCTGATGTGCCGGCCACACTCACCACCTGAATCTGAAAGTGGCTGTCCAGAACCTCCTGGCCAACGGTGTAGGCGGTCGACGGTTTCCAGGGCGTGTCTTTGAAATTGAAGATGCATCCGCCGTTGGAGCACGCCGAGGAAGATCCGAAGGTTGCCGCGCTGGCGAATATCCACTCGGTTGCGCCCCCGGAAACATTGGGATTCCGGACATCGGTCACGGGAGAGCACGGTGTCGCCGGAAAGCTGGTCGAAAGCACCGGCCCTGCGGTTACGGTACCGAAATCTCCCGCCGCAATCGCGACTTGGTACAACACCGGATCTCCTCCAGTGTTGCCGCAGACATAAAGATTCCCCGTGCCGTTGGTGGAATTCTCGTAGGTGCTGTCAAAAGCCCCAATGTACAAGGCACTTGGCGTCGCAGGCGGACGGGTGCTGGTGCCAACAATCGCCCTCGGGGGAACGTCGCCGGTAGTGAAAGTCGTGTTGAGTGAGTAAACCACGGAGCAATCCGACCCGGCGATTCCGATGGGGCAGCCTCCGCTGCCATCGCTCGTCGCAAAGGCGTACACGATTCCAGACGTGGAATCAACGATCGGGCCTTGCACGAACCCGGGGCCTGAGTCGGTGGCGGTGGAGTGATCCAGCAGGCCGGACTGGGTTACGGCGCCTGCAGAACTGACCCAATAAATGTACCCGCCTTTGTCCGTTACAAACACATTCCCCGAGCCGGAGTCGTAAACCGGGCTGTTGAGAGGGGTCGGGGTACCGATGATACCGGTGTTCACCTGCACCGGCCACGCTCCCCCTACTTCATGAAAAATCCCATTGAACACCGGGTTGAACTTATGGAGCCAGCCGGCATCGTCCCCCACATAGGCAGTGTCGTCGGCGTAGTCGTAGAACACAGATGAGTTGGTGTCGGCATTCGACGTCCCCCCATGCTGCAGGACTTTCGCGGTTCTGCAGGGCGGAGTGCAGGTAAGGTAAGCAGTGGGATTCACAAAGCCCAGGACGGTTGGACGGCCGATGGTTGCAGTCGTCGAGGCGGCCCATTTCACCACGTTCAGGACTCCATACCCGGCCGAATTTTTGTGCACCCACGCCATCTGCGTGCCATCCAGCGAGAACACCGGAGAGGTCTGGACCACGGCTCCCGTGTCGTAGTAGGCCCAATAGACCGAGGGCACGATGCCGCTGCAGCCGGAATAAAGATTGTCGTAAGCCACAATGTCCGCTTGTCCGAATGCCCCGGCGAGGCCCGTGCTGTAGACAACGAAATCGGGTTGCGGATCGCCGGCACAACTGGCGGTCGAACCGCCGAACGAGTATTTCGCCGCATAGTTCCCTGCGCCCACGGTCGCCCCAATACCCATGTCCTGCGACCAGTCCCCCTTGATGCCGTTCCTGCCAGGGAGCGGGGCATTCTCGCTAAGCCACGCCTCGGAAGCCCCGTCTTCACTTCCCTGCGCCACCGGCAACCGCACCCCTGCGCGCCGCGCGAGTTGCTGCCGATAGCGGGGGTCCTGGTGTACGCGTCTGGCT
Organism: uncultured Acidobacteriaceae bacterium; assembly: GCA_963842095.1. Taxonomy (GTDB): domain Bacteria; phylum Acidobacteriota; class Terriglobia; order Terriglobales; family Acidobacteriaceae; genus Sulfotelmatobacter. Next base: position 4,904 of record CAWJEY010000012.1, on the reverse strand, counting down.
TGTTCCGCGGTCGCCGGCCGGGAGAAGATCACGTGATGATGACTCCAGTCGCTCGGCACACCGACAGCCGCCCCGGAGTCCGGGGAAGCCTGACCCATTAAAACCGGAGACAAGGTTAGCACTCCGAGAATTGAGATACCCAACCCCAGAAAATGTTGCTGGTTCCTTCTCATTTTTCTCCCTGATGCTTGCGGGCACGGGCAACAACCAAAATCATGGGTGTTGACCCCAAACCCTCCGCCTGTCTGCGCTTAGACACGTGGACTTTGGCTGGCCTGTCGGAAAATCATCATACACCCGTGGGTTTTGCGGAAATCTCAAAAATTTGGCGGGAGGGAGAGAGATTTCCACAGACATTTCCACCCCGCTGCAGCGGTAGCGCCGGCGTCCCGCCGGCTGTCGCGAGAGCCTGCCCTCGCAGCCCGAAAGCGCCACACATCACACCGGAAGCGGGGACGTAGGAATCTGCTGCGCGCGGTTGCGCAACTCCTCGAAAAGGACGGTACTCAAGTAGCGTTCCCCAAACGACGGCAGCACCACAACGATCAGTTTCCCGGCGTTCTCCGGGCGGCGCGCCACCTGCACCGCCGCAGTCACGGCCGCTCCGGAGGAAATCCCCACGAACAATCCTTCCTCGAGCGGCAGCCGCCGCGCCATGCGAATCGCCTCATCGTTGGTGACCGTAATTACCTCATCGATGTAATCCCGGCGCAGGATGCTGGGAACAAAGCCGGCGCCGATCCCCTGGATCTTATGCGGCGCAGGCTTCCCTCCCGAGAGCACCGCACTATCCGCTGGCTCCACGGCAATGGCCTTGAACGACGGCTTCCTCGGCTTGATGTACTCGCACACGCCAGTGATGGTCCCACCGGTGCCCACACCCGAGATCAGGAAGTCCACGCGCCCGTCCGTGTCACTCCAAATCTCCGGCCCCGTGGTCTCGAAATGAATTTTCGGATTCGCCGCATTGTCGAACTGCTGCAGCATGTAACTGTTGGGAGTATTCGCCAGCAACTCCTGCGCCTTGGCGATTGCGCCTTTCATTCCATTCGGCCCCGGCGTAAGCACGATCTCAGCGCCGAAGGCCAGCAGCAGCACACGCCGCTCCATGCTCATCGTTTCCGGCATGGTCAGGATCAGCCGGTACCCTTTGACGGCCGTCACAAAAGCCAGCCCGATTCCAGTATTGCCGCTCGTAGGCTCGATCAGCACCGTCTTGCCCGGCTGAATTTTTCCCGCGCGCTCGGCTTCCGTGATCATGCTCACGCCAATGCGGTCCTTAACGCTGCCCACGGGATTCTGGCTTTCCAGTTTCGCGACCACATCCGCCACGCAGCCTCCGGTAACTTTGTTCAGTCGCACCAGCGGAGTGTGCCCGATCAGTTCGGTAACGTCGTTTGCGATTTTCATCTTGAGGTTTGCCCCTCCACACTACGAACAGAAAGACTACTAAACTAGTAGTCTATCAGACGGGCGCCCGTCCAGAAAGCTTGGGGTGGCTTTACTTCGCCGGCACAACCCTAGCGGCCGCGTCCAAGCTAAGCGGCAAAGACAGAGTGTCGTAAACGGATGTTGGGAGCTTATCGGCGTTGGCCACCAACAAGCTCATCTGCCACATCTGTGTTTCGGATAATGCGGCGCGGAAACCCGGCATGCCAGTCAACCGAATGCCATTCGCCACTTTCCAGTAACTCTCTCCCGGCTCGTCGTCGGTGACGCCTTTTCCTTCCATCAGCTTCGGCGGACGCGGATACATACCCTTGGCGATCGGCGTTTCCTTCTGTCCGGGAAGTCCGTGGCAAACAGCGCAATGTTCGCGGTAGAGCGTGGCCCCAGCCGCCAGGTTAGGCTCGTCGGGTTGCAGCGGAACGGTCTTCGGCATCTCGCGGTTCACCCTCGCATTTAGCGCCTGATGCGCCAGCTTCTTCTCAAACGGCATCGGAGGCTCCTCCGTTCCCACGGGAGCCCGGCCCGTCGAGAAATAGAAGTACACGCCGAGTGCAATAGCAACAACACCAAGAATCATTCCAAAGACAAGTGTGGCGAACATTCGCATCAAGAAACGCTCCTTAAGCTCGGAAACGCCGACCGCAAGCGGTAAACAAATGGCGGAAGCGAGTAGGGTCCGAAACCGCTCCCCAACCACAAACGAAGGGCTTAACCGAGCACGGTCAGCAATCTAAGTCCACATCAGCACATGAAAAACCGAGAAGTGATTTTAACTGATTTGCTTCACCGACGCATTCACGCCACTCGCATAGCTTCCGGTTTGCTCGTCATACGGGAACGGACCACGATCTTTTCTCACAAGCCGAATTCTTAGTCCTAATCCGGTCTGCTTCCCGAATCCCATTTCTGACCAGCCATCCATAACATCCGCTTGGCAGTGAGCCCTCATTATTGGGTAAGGCTTCGAACTAGACTGGCAATCGGTGAGATTCTCGCGAGCGACGGGCAATACAGAAGTTGGCCTCTCGCGATTCGTGCTGATAGACGCGCTTGTGGCTACCGAACTGTCAATGTCTATTGATTGGCCAGAAACGGGCTTCTGGGAAGTGGTCTCATTCCGTAACAAAATTCACGGATCAGCGCCACTTCGATGACCTCAGGACAACGTAGTACTTAGGTGAGCAGTGCAGTATTGCAAAATTGTGCCAACGTCGTTTCAAAAGCCCGAGTGGTCAGGCGTTCGAGGGGCCATTTTCGCAACTCTTCTGAGAGCACCTCGATTCCCCATGGCCCGCGGTATCCGGCGTCTTGCATCGCCGCGACAAAGCCTCTTACGTCGAATTCTCCCTCGCCACATAGCCGGCGGTGGTTTACGGTGTCTTCGTGCAGGCTCCAGGGACACTCAAACGTGCCGTCGTTCAGTTCGACGCTGATGATGCACAGCTCGGGAATGCGGCGCAGTTCAGCGTAAGGAATTTTGAGCTTCACGATATGCCAGGTATCGAAACAAATGCCGCCATTGCTCGCCCCTGCGCCTTCCACGAGCTTGAGTGAATCCTCCAAAGTCCGGATCATGGCGAAGGGCATCAACTCGAACCCCACTTTCGTTCCGCGCTCTGCGGCCTCGCCGCACAATTCAGCGAAAGACTCGATCAGTCGCGGCATAGGCGCTGCTTCCTGATGGAAATCGCCGACCTTTATGTGATGTGCCTGCAAAGCTTCGGCAGCATCGAGCAGCAGCTTCTTGCAAATATCCGATTGCCTCTTTCGTTCGCCATCAAGAAACCAGTCGGTGAGGAACTCAAGTTCGATGTATTTGATCCCGTTGTCGTCGAGAATCTGCTTCATCTCCTTGAGCGTGCGCTTCCTGAGCACATGCTCAAGGTCGGCATGCCAGATTCCAAACCCGGTGAAACCCGCTCTGGAAGCCGATTCCACGCGATCCCGAAAATCGAAAGGGCTGTATTCTTTGTCGGTGTGCGGAAGCCCACAGGAAATGGTCCAGTAGGAAGCGAGCAGATCAACCTTGCTCTTCATGACGCATTCTCACGCGGCCACGGCCTCGTGTGCCATTACCGCCTTAACGGCCTCAACGATCTTGTCTTCGTTGGGGACGACATAGTTTTCCAGTGGTTCGCTATAGGGAATGGGGGCGTCGAGAGCGGTCACCATTCTGAGTGCATGCAACTCCCCGACGGCATGTTCGGCGATCTCGCCGGCGATCACCGCAGCGGCGGACGACTGCCGCGGCGCCTGATCCACCAGCACGACTCGGCCCGTCTTTTTCACGGAATTGACGATGGTCGTGACATCGAGCGGTGCGAGCGTCCGTGGGTCGACGACCTCGGCGCTGATACCTTCTTTGGCCAGCCGTTCAGCCGCGGCCAGCGCTTTCTTCACCATCCAGCCGATGGCCACAATCGTTACGTCGGTTCCGACGCGTTTGGTGTCAGCAACCCCGAGCGGCACAACGTATTCGCCGTCGGGCACTTCGCCCTTATCCAAGGTGAGCATGTAGGGATGCAGATACACAACCGGGTTATCGTCGCGAATGGCGGCCGTCATCAGGCCCTTAGCATCGGCCGGCGTCGAAGGCACCACAACTTTCAAACCGGGGATGCCCATCATCGTGTGGTAAATGCAGTTGGAGTGTTGGCCGGCCCATCCCGCGCAAAAACCATAGCCGGCTTTCAGCACCACCGGCACGCTCACCTGCCCGCCCGACATGTAGCGAAATCGGGGAGCTTCGTTGATGACCTGGTCGAAAGCAACCAGCATGAATTCGCTCATCCACAACTCGACGATGGGGCGCAATCCGGTCATGGCAGCGCCAATACCAATGCCGATCTCGGCCGTTTCCGAAATCGGCGCGAGGCGCACGCGCTCTTTGCCGAATTTCTTGAGCATGGGATCGCGCTCGGTCATGGCCATATTCTGGCCGTAGAAGACCACGTTGGGATCGCGCTGCATCTCTTCAATGATGGCTGCGGCGATCGCATCGCCGTACATCATTTCTTTCGCCATGTTCTCCTCCTACGCGTAAACGTACTGCAGCGCCTCTTCGGGCGCGGGCAGCGGGCTTGCCAGGGCGAACTGCACGGCGTCTTCCACCTCGGCGCGGGCGGCGGCTTCAATGCGCTTCGCTGCGGCTTCGGTGAGCGTGCCGTCTTTCAGCAGGCGTGCGCGAAAGCGTTTGATCGGATCTTTGGCTTTCCACTGCTGGAATTCTTTCCGGTTGCCATAGACCGCGATTGCCTCGTGCTCGGGAAACTGCGTCGGCAGCGGGGGAACCGTGATTACATTGCCGTGAGCGCTGAGCCGATAGAACTTCGTTTCGACCAGACTTGGTCCCTGGCCGGCACGCGCACGATCCGCAGCTTTGGCGACAACTTTGCGCACGGCTTCCGGATCCGTGCCATCAACGGTGGTGCCGGGCATGCTGAAGGCTTCCGCTT
>CAWJEY010000011.1:0-500902 GCA_963842095.1 uncultured Acidobacteriaceae bacterium | reverse complement strand
AATCACTGACTGGAGTTGCGAAAACATTGATGCCCGAGTCCGATCCGCAGATATCGGTCTGGGGCACATGGGATCTAAAGAGGGTCAATTGAGCTAATTAGTGCTGAAATGAAGAGCGAGGGACTGCAACAGCTGATCGACAAGAATCTTTGAATGAACCTTTGGGTCGGGCATCGTCAAGGCCGACATTAATCTCAACGGGAGTCGCGCGAAACGATCACAATAATCCCCATCTTGGAGCAGAACAGTGGCTTCCCGAGAAGCAACAGGTTGTATATTTGTTGTCCTATTGCTGGTCGTTGGTCCTCCGGCAGCCACCCAGACGGCGTCTCAGCAGGCACCGGCTATCAACGGCCTGGTTACCTCCTACGTTTCGGATCACCATGTGCCAGGGTTGTCAGTGGCCGTCATTGATCGCGGCCGTGTCATCCTTACACAGGGCTACGGTCTGGCCGATGTTGGGAACACCGTGCCCGCCACCGCCGATACGGTTTACCGCATCGCATCAATATCCAAGTCCATCACCGCGACTGCTGCAATGAAGCTGGTCGAGGCAGGAAAACTGGACCTCGATGCCCCAATCCAGAGATATTGTCCAGACTTTCCCAAGAAGCCATGGCCGATCACGACGAGAGAACTTCTCTCCCATCAGAGCGGCATCCGCGATTACAGGAATGAGGAAGAGAGCATCAATACTCGGCACTACACGAGCATCAAGGAAACATTGACTCAGTTCGGCAGCGATCCTCTGGAGTTTGAACCCGGAACCAAGATGCAGTACACCAGCTACGGCTACATCGTTCTCGGTTGCGTGATCGAGGGCGCTTCTGGAACTAGCTATGGCCGCTACATGCATCAGGCAATCTTCGAGCCTGTACGGATGCCGGCCACTCGCCTCGATGATGTGTTCGCGATTATCCCTCACCGGGCGCGGGGGTATAGAGTTTCCGCCAGTGGCGAGCTGCAAAACTCTGTCTTCGTAGACGTTAGCAACAAACCTCCTGGAAGTGGAATCAATTCGAGTGCAAGAGACATGGGCAATTTTGTAGCTGCGCTGTATTCGGCGAGGTTGGTTCCCAACGCAGTCCTAGATCAGATGCTCACGCCGGCGACGACTCGTGACAAAAAAGCGACAATCTATGGCCTCGGCTTTTTCCGAGGTGGCCCGCTTGGCGAGTATCGCGGGTTGGAGGAAGCCGGCCACGGCGGGGATCAGCAAGGTGTCAGCAGTGTGTTGTATCTTTTGCCGGAACGACAGTTTGGAGTAGTTATCTTGTCAAACCTGGAAGGACAGCAAAGCTCGCTGGGTTTTGTCGAACTTTCGCGCAAGATTTTCGATGTTGCTTCTTCGCAATGAGTCAGATCTGAAGCGCGCCATCCCCGGACTATTTATGAGAATTGTTCTAGCCTCGTGTACTTGGCTGGCGATTGCATTTTCGCACCCTGCGGCGCCACGTGGCAGATTCGAGTATTTATTCGCCAGACCGCTTTCACTGGTTTACTCTGAAGACGCCGCGACAGTTCTCATCCACCTTTCGCTTAATGGCTTGCTTCTCCGGACGACGTTGAGCAGTATGCCTCGGCGGCCACAGTCTAACGGCGTGCTGGCTGGAACTTAAACACGGCAACCTCGTCTGTCGCCTCCGGTGCAAAGGTTGCCACAGTTCTTTTCACGAATGTGTCGAAGAATCTGCACGTGATACCCACGATGATGTTGAAGGTGCGTAGAGATTCGGCAGAGCTAGATTTCACGAGTGGAAGGTCGGTAAAGCTCATATGATCGACATCAGGTGTAGCGATTATGACCAGATAACTTCCGCGACTGCCGGCTTCGTACATTTGGCGGGTCAGGCCCTCGGGTCTCATTTCTTCGGCAACGAACTCTGCGCGCGTCATGTGAGTTGAGGCGAGAGTCCGCTCACTAAGCCCGGGATTGGACTCCGCGAGAACGAGGAACGGCTGCCCCACTCCCTCGCGCGGCAACGAGAAGAATGGTTTCCTGTCGTACATTCCATCGTCGCTCAGGCAGGCCTTGACGCGCTTGTCCAGCTCGCAAGATCGCAATGCGACCACACCGCCGATTGAGTGCCCAAAAGCCCCGATCGCCAGAAATTTGCCGAACCCAAACTCGAGGCGTCGCCGCTCGATTTCGCCGGCGACAAAAAGAATATCGTTTGCAAGTATGTCCACATCTTCCTGCCTGATCCCAGATGTCTTGCCTTCTGCCCCGGCGTCTACCTTCATCCCATGAGGGAGAAGAACTGTGACTCCTTCCAAAGGATGCTGCACCGCGGCTACCACGTAGCCGTTGCTTGCTAACTCCTCAAACTGTGCGGAGTATGAATAAACGGGTACCCCAAGCCCCGGAGAAAACAACAGAAGCGGCACAGAGTTGGAGCATGGTTTGGCAATGTCATGCGCATGAGTTACAACGCGGGCTTCCGGGCCTCCGAGAAAATCCTGAAGGAGGGAATGATCGAATCGGTCGGGCGGAAAGTAGGGAGCGGGGAGCGACCCAATGTGCTTGCAGGCCGGGTACCATAGGGCAACAGCCAGTGTCCGCTTGTCACCAGCGGATACGCTGCGAGTCAGTGTGAGGGAACGCCTGCCAATCGCGATGTTCCCGCTTGGCACGGGCAGCGAACCGGAGGGAGGGCTGTCTTCCCGACTTTCGCCGTTGGCTGCGAGCAACAAGGCAAGCACGGCCGCGACCACATACATCGAATGTTTCATTCATTTTTGCGGGGCCGGGGTCATCTGGATGGCAATGATCTTCCAACGGCCATCAGACTGTTTGAATACTGCCGTCGTAGCCAGTCGTCCGCCCTGTTCATCTTCCAGCTTTGCCATGACCACTGCAACATCCCCGTAGATGTGGGTTACCGGCGTTAGGATGCGGAATTTAGGCAGGCCCTGTACGGGACGATCCGGCGGAATCAGCTTCGACTTCCCAAGCACTTCTCCAATTGGAGTTGTAGCCATGAAATCATCGGAGGTCAGTTCATCCGCAGTCTTTTTGTCCTTATCGTTAAATGCGTGCAGCCACTGTTCTTCAACTCGGACGACGGAGTCCTCTGGCGAGATAGCAGCATCAGACTTAGCAGCCTGCGCTGCCGCCATCGACACTCCAAACGCAACGCAAACGAATACCGCGTTCAGCTTGTTCATGGGAATCCTTTCGGCTGGATTGTTGCATGTCGCGCACTCACTCGACAACTAAGTCTTGCTTGATTTTCTCCAGTTGACCACGGTCGAACCATTGCCCACGGACCACCACTCCAGCTATTTTTCTTGTGTTCGTGATGCTCTCCAGCGGGTTGCTGTCGAGGAACACCAGGTCCGCCACCTTTCCAAGCGCTACACTCCCGGAATCCTGGAACCACCCGAGGAGGATCTGCGCGTTGCGGGTGGTTGTAACCAGGGCCTCGTACGCGTGAATCCCGATTGAACTAATAGCTCCAGTTCGTCATGCAGCGAGATTCCGGGAATCTGGATCGGATTGGTTGCGGCTGTGCCTGCCATTAAATCCGCTCCAGCTGCTCTCCTCTTTGTCCATTGGAATTACTGTTACGTGTTCGAATATCAGTGTGCCAGGCATCTGACAACAGCTAGGTCGGGCACCGAAGAACGAGGTGACCACGAGCGCGATTAAGAATGTCCGCATGTCAAACGGTGGGCGATGGACTCATGTCTAAGACGCGCCGGGGTCAAGTTCGTGAGCACTACCCGGACCTCTGACACCTATACCCGATCTGTGTCGTCGATCCCGAGTACCACAGCATTCTCGCATCCTTTCGTCGCTGCGCCTACTGAATCTTCAAGAAGAGTCTGCGATATCTATGACCGTACATATTTTGCTTGCAGTTCCGCTAGCCTAACGTTCTGTTGAGTATGTTGATTCGCCAATCCCCCGTTGCTCCGGTCGGAAATGCGCCTCCAGCGCCCGCCACGGTGACCCCAGCTTGAAATGTACCATCGCCGTTTCCATACAAAATGCTGAATCCGCTGTTATTGTTCGGGCTGCTGGCCAGTAGATCAACCTTCCCATCACCATTGAAATCAGCGGCCTCCATTTCGTACACGTAAGAGTTAGCAGATATTGGGTTTACGGAACCGAAAGTCCCATCTCCATTACCAAGATAGATATCGACCGTCTGATTTGGATAGTCTGCGGCGGCGATATCGAGAATTCCATCTCCATTGAAATCGGCGATAACCATGCCCCACACCGCAACGGAGCCGCTGATCGCTGTGGGTGCTCCGAATGTGCCGTCCCCATTTCCTAAATAGACATAGATAGGAGTTCCGCCGCCACACTCGTCCCCCACCACAATATCCAGATTCCCGTCACGATTGACGTCGGCCAGCACTGGGTACAATAGGCAATATCCTCCGCTCAGGGAAGTACCCGCCGTAAACCCGCCACTGCCGTTTCCCAGGAGAATGTTGAGGCCTCCATTGCCTGAATCATTCCCCACAACCAGATCCGGTATGCCGTCGCCATTGAGGTCACCAACGGCAATCCCCCAAGGGCCGGAGAGAGTGGTGTATGTCTGCTGCGCTTGGAAAGTTCCGTCCCCGTTACCTAACAGGATCGACACCGTATTGTCGCCAATGTTGGTAACAGCCAGATCGAGCTTGTCATCTCCATTGAAGTCTGCCTCAGCTAGATTTACAGGAGTGTTACCCGTTGCCGCGGTTAGAGGGATAGCGGTGTATGACGATGTATTAGGGACCACCGGAAAATAAATCACGTTGGAAGTTAGATTGGCAGAGTTCGACACCGCAATCCATCCCGTTCCGCCGTTGGCGATCTGTCCTGCCGGAATCGCTGCCGTTAACTGGTCGGAATTGACATAGGTGGTCGTTAGAGGCGTTCCATTCCAATTCACGACCGAGGTGCCATTGACGAAATTCGCGCCATTCACCGTCAAGGTGAACGCGGCTCCCCCGGGATTTGCCGACACGGGCGAGAGAAAAGTAATAACTGGAATGGGGATGGGAGGCGCGCCCGCAGATGCCGCAACGGTCAGAAACGCAACAGTGGTCAAAAGAAAAACGCAGCGGATTATAGTTATGCGCTTCATTGTGGTAGTCGCTCCTGTGTGTGACATACTGCCGTGGCGCATATGCGCGCTGAACGCGAACGAAACCGGGTTCCGGGCGTAATCATGTGCATGCCCTAACATGTTGGTTGAATTTCAACAGTGGCGCAGAGCCGCAATCAAGGGAGGAAGCCAGCGTGGCTTAAGGCTCTGCGCCATAGCGTCCCCAGCACGTTCGCAAACTAACCTTTCTGATTGAGGTTGTCTGTCCAGATTTTGTCTGACACCTGTCAGGGAAATGGCCATTTATACTCGCCGACAGCCGGATAACACCTTACGCCCAGCAAGAACGCGATCGCGGATGGACTCGAATGTATGGATTGCGTCATCAAGTTAGCGCGTGCGGGTCGTAAACAGCCGCCGGTATCCCAGGCTGCTCACCTCGCGGAACATCGGTGTTCCTGGAGGATAGGTCCTGTGGCAGAGTGAAGTCCGAGGCGACAATATAGCTAGGTCGGCGGCAGGTAAACCGAGTATGTGCGGCATTTGAAGATACCGGTGTTATTAGGTTGGTTAGCCACACGGCCGGTCGACGCTTGATCGGTATCGGAAGAATCTAACTGCAGTCCGATTTGGGGTGGACGCCGTTTCGTAGAACTTGAAATCTGACATCCCCCGGATATGTATGATCCGCCGCTGGACTGCAAGCGGGAATCCGGAAATGGTGGAAGCAGTCTGCAGATATGTATCCGGCCTGTGTGTGGAGCATTTTGCTCCTGGCCACTATGGAATCTGCGCGCACCCTCCCTTTTAGCGTGAGCGATCTTTTGCGATCTCATCCGGGGCCGGGTTTGGGGTGCGCCGTTTGACTGTTCTGCCATCTCCTTCTCTCGCTACGCAGACTTCGGTGGAAGCCGAGAAGACATCAACTAATTTTCTTTTTTGCTGGCAGAAAGACCTCGGCGCGTTGTGCAGGTTCAGTCAAGGGCGCGCGTTCGGTGCGCGGCGGAGCGGACCCTTGACGGGTTCTGCACAACGCGCGACGCTGAACACCAGCAAAAAAGAAACCCTTCTCCATGAACGAATTGCCTTCAGGCCACCTGTGCCACCGGACCGTGGGCGCGGTATCGTTCTCCCCTGGCCAGCACCGACCAGGCGATTCGCGCAATTTTGTTCGCCAGAGCAACGGAGACAACATTGCTGTGCGATCGTTTCTCCAGCGCAGTCACCCACTTTCCAAATGGATGCTTTTCCCGATTCATATGTGTTTTGCAGGAGCGAGCGCCATGCACAAAAAGCTGACGGAGATATTTGTTGCCTCGCTTGCTGATACCCAGCAGACGGGTTTTACCTCCGGTGGTGGCTTGCGCCGGAACGATACCCAGCCATGCAGAGAAGTCCCTTCCCCTGCGAAACGCCGATCCGTTCCCCACCGCCGCGATCATCAGCGTCGAGGCCAATGGCCCGATTCCCGGAATTTCCATCAAGCGCTGACAGGCTTCGTCCTGTTCGGCAATGGTCTCGATCTGCTGTTGCAGTTCCGCAATCTGTACATCAAGATGTTTCCATTCCTGCCAGAGTATATCGAGCAGCCTGCGGACCAGCCCGGATAATCTTTGCTCTCCATCTTCCAAAATCGAAGCCATTTGACTTTGCAAATACAGTCTTCCTGTCCGCAGCACGATTCCACGTTCCAGCAAATAGGCTCGAATTTGATTGATCACGCGCGTACGCTGAGTGACGAACCTCTCGCGTGTTCGGTGGATTGCCTGGAGATCGAGTTGGTCCTCAGTCTTGATCGGAACAAAACGCATGTTGGGTTTCTGGACCGCTTCGGCGATGGCCTCCGCATCGTTGTAATCATTCTTGTTCGACTTAACAAAAGGACGGACGAACTGCGCCGGGATCAGTCGCACGGTGTGGCCTTGGGCTCTCAGGGTTCGTCCCAGAATGTTGGAACCGCTGCAAGCTTCCATGCCAATCAGGCAGGTATCCAGTTTGGAGATGTAGGTAATGAGCTGCGTCCGGGAAAACCTGCGCCTCAGAAGCACGTTGCCATGCTCATCCATCCCGATCAGATGGAAACTCGTCTTGCCAAGGTCGATGCCAATTGTGCGAAGCTTCATGGGAATCCTCCGTCGATGCCAAGATGGCAGCGTGTTCAGAATCTATCCTGCTTCTTGAGGAAGCAAGCGGCGGATCATCCCATTAGCTGAATAATAAGCCGAGGCGCAAAGGCCAGTGTCAAGGCTCTTCGACCGCGAACGCGGCGCGCGAAGCGCGGCCTTGACACTGGCCGGGCCTCGGCTATGCTCTGGCTATCCGGGGCATGTCATTCGGGATTGCTGCATCACAAACCTAGACCGAAAACCCTGACTGATCTGATTCGTGTGCGTGGTTTGTGGTTCTATCTTGTGCGCCCCTGGCTCTTGCTGAATCGCAGGCGAATGGGACACGTTTCCTGCGCTCTTGAAAGCTCATTCGCTCCGGGAGTATCGGGAAAACATTCCCGTTGTTGGGAACTCCACTAAGGTGGCACAATTACGGCGATGATCCTCGGAGCGTGGAAGCCGTACGCCGTGATTCTCTTGCTGTTCGTGAGCGGCACGCAGTTCTTGACCCCTGCCCAGTCTGGAACGCAAGGACAACGAAAGCCATCCCTTGCAACTCGCGAGCTAGCCGCCCAAGTACGTAAATCGCTCGTTGTCGTTCTGACTCAAGATCACGAAGGCAATGTGATTGCACAGGGCAGCGGCTTCTTCTTCAAGCCGGGACTCGTCGCAACGAATCTTCATGTGCTCAAACGGGCCTCTCAAGGTTATGTAAAGTCGTTGTCCGATGGGGTGTCCTACAAAATCGTCTCTGTCGTTGGATTTGACCTCAAGCACGATATCTGCGTTCTGAAATTGCCCGAGGCAGGCGGCGTGCTGCTTCCCCTCAGCACGGTTGACGTTGCGGTAGGCGACGATATCCTCGTGGCGGGTAATCCGGAAGGCCTTGAGGCATCCTTTTCCAAGGGCATCGTTAGCGGCATCCGACCTGGCTTTGACCTGATTCAAATGGATGCGGCGATTTCCCCCGGCTCCAGCGGCGGCCCCGTGGTCAACCAGCGCGGAGAGGTTGTCGGTCTCGCCGTTTCCAGTTTGGTGGAGGGCCAGAATCTAAACTTTGCAGCGCCAGTCCGATACCTACGTGAACAGAAGCTTGCCTGGAACCTGAGTGTCAGGGCGGCTGGGGGACTAGCGGTGACTGATGTGGAACGGGACGGATTTCACGGACCTGTAAGGACCGTCACGGAAAACCAGGCCGACTATACCTTCAACGGAGCAAGTAATACTTATGTTGAAGGGCCTGCGGTGCCGCAGACAGCTTCGAGGTACAACCGAGACGGACGAGTGGAGGAAATGGCGTTCTTCAAAGGCGGCGTGGAAAACGGAAAACAACTTTGGGAATATTCAGACGACGAACTGATAAGACGACACATTGACATCGATAGTCGAGGACGGCGATGTCTTGGCTCAGCGTGAAATGGAGAAACGACGTTCTCCGTTAATGTAGGTTCCGCCCCTTCGGGGCGGGGATTTTCAAGGCATTGGGGTCTATCGTCCGATGCTTGTTCCGCGATTCGGTGTACACAGCGCGAGAGGACTAAACTCCCGCGCTGCGGAAGATCGGCTCGATGAGCCCCGCCAGGCTATCCCTCAGCATGGTTGCATCCCTGCAGTGCCCGCTTCCGTTTCACCCGGCAACGGTATTGTAACTCCTGTAGAAGCAGACTACTTTTGTCTGGAGAGCGAAACATACACCGGCAAGCCGAACCGCGGCAGATCGCGTGTCGATTCCGTCCGTGCCGTGCCGATTAGGCGGTTCCCGTCAACCCATAGGAGTTGCAACTTCAACTTGGAGGGTTGGTTGCCGGTTTCTGGCAAACTCAGGCTCGCTGCGACTCCTCCTGACAGAAAGCCCTCCTCGATCCCAAGATCTCCCACCGGAACCATGGCGCCGTTGTCGATACCAATCTGCATATGATCGTCGCCAGTAATCTGCACCCGCACGGGCAACTTCCCTTTCGGCGTGTCCACGCTTCCCACCCACAACCCAAGTTGGGATGGATCCGCGTGGAAAGGTCGAGAGGCCTCTCGGGCCTCAACTTCTTTGCGCGCCGATTCGAGGTTGGCCAAAAGACCACTAGAGAACAGGTCGGCGAATTGGAAGGCCAAATCGTCCATCTCCTCGCTTCCCGTGTTCGTCAGACAGGCGATCACGACACCCGCCTTCGGAAGAACCAAAAGCGTTGCAGAACCGGCCAGCACTACCCCGTCACTGATGAGCACGGAGGAACCGTCCTTGAAATTAAAGACACCCCAGCCACTCGTATAGTGCGACTTAATCTGCTGGTCGGTTTCCAATGTGTGCATTTCCTTCATCAGTTTGGGGGCAATCAGTTTCTGGGCAGAATCGATCTGGAACAACCCGAACAATGCCAGGTCATGCGCCGATGTGTAGAATCCGCCACCCGCTTCTGGTTCAAATGTGTGGGGAGGAACTGCTTTACCCGCCTGGTATCCGATAGCTACATCGCGCCCAGCAAGGTTGAAGCCGCTCGAAGTCATCTGCAGACGATTAAGCACCTCGTCTCGCATAAACTCTCGGAATGGACGTTTCCCGGCTCGTTCAACCACCTCACCAAGAATCGCATAGGAGAAATTCGAGTATATAAAGTGCTGCCCGGGAGGAAATGCGCCAATTGCGTACCGGTTCAGCAGTTCTTTCGTATCCACATCAGAGCCGTAGTTATAGAACCAACCGTGCTGGATGCCTGCCGTCATCGACAGCAGTTGTCGAACGGTGATTCCGGTTCCCGCATCGGCGCGAACATGGACGCCGTACTGTTCAGGTTCGTCGTCCAACCGAATCTTGCGATTATCGACGAGCATGAATATGGCTGTACCTGTCGGGGCTTTTGCAACGGAACCGGCCGCATAGACCGTGTTGGGGGTGGCCGGAATTTTCTTTTCCCGGTCTGCCCAGCCGAACGCTTCTTCGCACGCTATCCGTCCGTGTTGAGCGACAGCAATGGCAATGGAGGGCAGTTCACCTTTCGTCACCCGTTCACGCGCGGAGGAAGCGACTTCCGCAAAACGCGTGGGCAAGTGCGTGGAATCACACTGCGACTGAACCGGAGCCACAAATGTGAAAAGTGTAACCAGGAGACCGCTGAAGAAAAGGCGTGGTCGGATTGTCATACATTCGAGTACGTTATCTAGGCCACCCTAGTTCCCAGAGAATCCGCAGGAGGAACGAATGCACCGAAAACTCAGCCCTGCCAATGCGCTTCTTCTATGCCGCCTGTCGGCGTCGGAGTTGGCGATGGCGGCGAGCCTCCTCCAGCCTCCGGTCGCGTTCGGCGTGAATCTCCTGCTGGCGTCCGGCTAGCATATCCTTCGGCGCGATGTAGCCGATGGCACTGTTCAAGCGGATGTTGTTGTAATACTCGACGTAGCCCTGCACCAATCGAAGCGCATCGTCCAGCGAAAGTGGTGTTCCCGGACGGATGCACTCGCTTTTTAGCGACTTGTGCCAGCGCTCGATTTTACCGTTCGATTGGGGATAGTAGGGTGAGGTTCGGACATGCGTCATGCCGGAGATTCGAATGAACTCCTTGAAGTCGCGTGCGATGAACTGCGGCCCGTTGTCCGAGATAATACGCGGCTTTGCCTCCGGGTACTTTTCCTTGGTTCGTTCCAGAATTACCTCGATGTCGGTCTCCCTCATCGACTCTCGCAGGTCCCAGTGCACGATAAAACGACTGTACCCATCCAGAACGCTGCACAAGTAATAGAAGGTCCCGCTGACGTTGATATAGGAGACATCGATATGCCAATGTTGATGCGGCTGGAATGGCTGCTCAAAGCCGGTCCCCCTGCGCGACGGCTTGACTTTCCACCGCGATAACAGTCCGGCTTGCTTCAACACCCGCCAAACGCTCGCCGGACTGACAGCCACAACATCAGCGTCGAGCATCATGAACGTCAGCCGCCGATAACCTTCCAGTGGATTCTTCAGATGGAAATCGACGATCGCTTCTTTCTCCCACAGCTCCAACCAGAAATCGCGCGGAACCCAACCATTGTGCTCGTTGACGCAACCGTAGCGCTGCCGCCAGTCGTAGAACTTGCTGGCGGTCACGCCCAGCCAATGAATGAATCGCCCGACACCGATATCGGCCTTCTCCGACCAGCGCCGGACGAAATCCATAACTTGGTCCCGCACGTCATGCGGCACCCAGTTGCCGGTTAGAGTTCCCCAAGTGTTTTTTTTAGCGCGACGTGCTCCGCCATCAACTCGGCCAGGACTTCATCCTTGGTCTGCACCTTCTTCTCCAAGAACTCAATCCGTTTCTGCTTCTCCTCCACCTGGCGGTGGGGACGCTCCTGAGCCTGGAAGGCAGCCGCCCCGTTCTCGAAGAACTCCTTTTGCCAGCGGTAGAACACCGTCGGCTTCAGGCTCAGTTCTTCACACAGATCCGAAACTGGCACCTTGTCCAAAAGGTGCCGTCTCAAAACCGCAACCTTCTCCTCAGCAGTGTAGTGCTTGCGCTCTTTCCTCATACGTTCGCTCCGTTATCTTAACGGACGAACGCTCTCTCCATTTCCAGCTGAGGCAGAACACCAGTACCTAGCAAGAAGCGAGTGTGCTATTTCGGTTCGTTTCGTGGCCTTGGTATCACCTCGGACGAGGGCGTCCGGGGCTCCATGGTTCGGGGCTCCAACGAACCGAGTGTTTTTCAGCCTCTGAAAGTCGTGCCCTTCCCGATCTCTTTCTCCGACCTGTAGGCACCGTCGGCTTCTTCCCCGGAATTCTATCCTGAACATTTTGCGTTTGCCGTCTCCCTGAAAGTGTCATACTTTAGAGAACGGGCAGGGGGGGTTCGCGCCCGCTTTCGAGGACACCGTGCGAATGCAACTAGTAGCCTGGACGATTTCCATCGGTTTGTTGTTTGCGGTTCACGGGAACGCACAGACCGGAAACACCCACACAACCAGTCCCTCGTCGTGGCAGGGTACGCAGAGCGCGCCGCCCTTGAAACCAGAGACGCTCCCGAGCGGGGAGGCGGACGAAGCGCAGCAGCGCCAGGCCCGCGAGATGGCGAAGAAAGCCAACCTGGAGCGGCAGGCCGCGCTTAAGACCGATACCGACAAGCTTCTGAAGCTGGCGACCGAACTGAAAACTTCAGTGGATAAATCGAGTGAGAACGTTCTGTCGCTCGACGTGATGAAGAAGGCGGAGGAAATTGAGAAGCTGGCGCATAGCGTGAAGGACAAGATGAAGGGGCCGAACTAGGAGGATTGGGTAATCTTGTAAGTTTGTGATTTGAAAATCTGTATCTTCCGGTTTCGCACACCGCAGAAAAAAACCTTTAACCACAGAGGACACGGGGTTACACAGGGTAATGCCGCAATTCCCTCCCCCCTCTTCGCCTGAAATTCAGTTCGCTTCAGAGTACTGACAAATACCACCGGGGCTAAAGCCTGAATTGACTTTGGACGCTTGACGCGGCGCTGAAGCGCCGCTCTTCCACGTCACTGCACGCCCTCTTTTCGCTTACTCACGAAAAATCTTTAACCAGAGGACACGGGGTTACACAGGGTAAACAACAAATGCCATCCGGATCGGCGGATGGCATTTGTGCTTGAGAAACGAAAGCTACTCGGCGTTGCCGCTGCGGATTCGCATGCCGTAGAAGGAACGGTAGACGAAGAAGAATGAGATGGCGAAGAAGGCCAGGGCCAGCACATTCGTGATGGTTGCGCCCTGGTCGCGGGTTAGGGTCACTGCCAGTTCGACTGCCAGCAGGCCGAACAGCGTGGTGAATTTGATGACTGGATTCAGCGCTACGGAGGATGTGTCTTTGAAGGGGTCGCCTACCGTGTCGCCGATTACCGTGGCGTCGTGCAGGGGAGTTCCCTTCTGCTTCATTTCTACTTCTACGATTTTCTTGGCGTTGTCCCAGGCTGCGCCGGCGTTGGCCATGAAGATGGCCTGGTAGAGGCCGAAGATGGCGATTGAGATTAAGTAGCCTACGAAGAAGAACGGTTCTACGAAGGCGAAGGCCAGCGTCCCGAAGAAGACGGCGATGAAGATGTTCAACATGCCTTTTTGCGCGTATTTGGTGCAGATCTCGACTACTTTTTTGCTGTCTTCTACCGACGCCTTTTCTACGCCTTCGAGTTTGATGTTGGCTTTGATGAACTCGACGGCGCGGTACGCTCCTGTGGTAACGGCCTGGGTGGATGCGCCGGTGAACCAGTAAATCATGGCACCGCCGGTGATCAGGCCGAGGAAGAACGGGGCGTGCAGGAGTGAGAGCTTGTCGACATTTTCCTTGAGTCCGTTGGTTAGCGCCATGATGATGGAGAAAATCATGGTCGTCGCGCCGACTACGGCGGTGCCGATCAGCACTGGTTTCGCGGTGGCTTTGAAGGTGTTGCCTGCGCCGTCGTTGGCTTCGAGCAGGTGCTTGGCGCGCTCGAAATTCACTCCCATGTTGAAGTCTTTCTTGATTTCGGCTTGGACGTTGGGAACCTGCTCAATCAGAGAGAGTTCATAGACGGATTGGGCGTTGTCGGTGACTGGACCGTAGGAATCTACGGCGATGGTTACCGGGCCCATGCCGAGGAATCCGAAGGCTACGAGGCCGAAGGCAAATACGGCCGGCGCCAGCATGGTCTCAGCGTCCAGACCCATGGTGCTGAGGCCCATGGTGCTCATGTAGTAGGCGATGGACATCAGGCCCATCATGGAGAGGCCGAGATAGTAGCCGGAGAAATTTCCGGCGACGAAGCCGGATAAAATTCCGAGCGACGCTCCGCCTTCCTCCGCCGAGATGACTACTTCCTTTACGTGCCGGGAATGAACCGAGGTGAATGACTTCACCAACTCAGGGATGAGCGCCCCGGCGAGAGTTCCGCAGGAGATGATTACTGCGAGCTTCCACCACTGGGAGTCGTCGCGGCCGAGCATGGGGATGATGAAGTAGGACACGAGGAATGTGAGGGCGATGGAGACGATGGAGGTGATCCATACCAGCGAGGTGAGCGGGTGCTCGAAGTTCATGTCGTCGGCCTTGCCGTATTTGGCTTTGGCGATGGCGGCATTGAGGAAGTAGGAAACGGAGCTGGCCACGAGCATCATGACGCGCATGACGAAGATCCAGACGAGAAGTTGAACTTGCACGGTGGGATTTTTCACGCCTAGAAGGATGAAGGTGATGAGGGCGACGCCGGTTACGCCGTAGGTTTCGAAGCCGTCGGCGGAGGGGCCGACGGAGTCGCCAGCGTTGTCTCCGGTGCAATCGGCGATTACGCCGGGGTTGCGAGCGTCGTCTTCTTTAATCTTGAAGACGATTTTCATTAAGTCGGAGCCGATGTCGGCGATCTTGGTGAAGATGCCGCCAGCGATACGGAGAGCGGCCGCACCGAGGGATTCACCGATGGCGAATCCGATGAAGCAGGGGCCGGCGTAGTCTCCGGGGATGAAGAGCAGGATGATGAGCATGATGAGGAGTTCGACGCTGATTAGCATCATGCCGATGCTCATGCCGGCTTCGAGAGGAATCTGGTAGACGGGGAACGGCTTGCCGGGCAAGGAGGCGAACGCGGTGCGCGAGTTGGCGAAGGTGTTGACGCGGATGCCGAACCAGGCTACGCCGTAGCTGCCCCCGATGCCGACCAGGCTGAATAAGAGGATGATGGCGACGCGCATGGCTTCCATGTGCTGGAGCACGCCGAAGTAAAGCAGGATGATGACGGCGATGAAGGCCCAGAGGAGCAGAATGAATTTGCCCTGGGTGATGAGATAAGTCTTGCAGGTTTCGTAAATCAGCTCGGAGATTTCGCGCATGGAGCGGTGCACCGGCAGGTTCTTGAGGCGCATGTAGATGACCATGCCGAAGCCGAGGCCGAAGATGCAGAAGAGGATGCCGATCATGAGCAGGCGGTGGCCGTCGATGGCGCCGTTGAGGAAGCTGACGGAGGAAAGGTCGGGGAGTTTGAGCGCGGCTTCACCACCGGCTTCGGGTTGAGCGAAAGCTGAGGCGGCGCTGAGGGTGAGCAGTGAGGCCATGGCGATGGTCTTTTTCAGGAGATTTCTTTTCATGAAGGCAATCAGGAAACCAGATACTGCACGGCATCGGAACGCAGCAGGGGCGAGCCAGGAGCGCATAATGAGTCCCTCCAAAATGAGTCGGTTTTCAGGAATATTCGAACGTGTTTAGGCACCGCCTTCCGGCGAAGCATCCCGCGCGTGAGCACGTCCAGTGCAGCCTACGAGGGATTCGATTGCCGGAATTCCGAACACGCTTCCACCGCAAAACCTACAACGGAGTGTTGGAGCTTGGCCGCGTCGGAGTTTGCGCCCGGGCTGGCGGGAGATTAGAACTTCGCTCCCTGCAACACGGTGCAAAACGGGCATTTATAACACGTTGCGAGGATGGGGGTCAATCGCAGGTGCGTGAGCACTCCGCCAAAGTTCGCGAGCCTTAACCGCGGAGGGCGCGGAGAACGCGGAGTAGGGACCGCCTAAAAAAGTCCGGCAAGGCAGGAGCCAAAGCTGAGCGGGTGGAAGCTGCCCTGATCTTCCCCGATTTACGGCCGCGGCATAGGGCACGAGTGGGACTCGCGCCTTCCCGGTGGCGTCCCAAAAGCCTTGTGCAGTAGGCGGTTCCGGCGTTAGGTACTTTCTTCTCCATTGCATTAGGGACGAACCCGGCATACACTCGGCGGGCGATTTTGGGCAGCTCGAAATCGATCTTCTGTCTTGCCTAGAAATGCCCAGAAAACCCAGAGGAGGAAACATAGTGAAAAGAACGCTTTTCGCAGTAGCGTTAGTGATAACGCTGAGCCTCTCAGCAATGGCTTCGCAGGCGAAGAAGCCAGCGTTATCGCATCATCGTGCCGGCAGTACGGGGGCGGTGCTCCAGGATACGAAGGAGAGTCCGAATCCTACCGTGCCCGGTCCATGCAGCCCATGCTTGATGTACGGTGGCGACCTCGATACCAGCAATGCGGATGCGGCCGGCATGTCGGATGAGAACACTCTTCTCATCGTTGGCGGCAGCAGCACTTACGCAGAACTAGATATTCCCGCCGGCACGACGGTGTCGGTAAAGGGATTGCTGTTTAACGTGCAGGCTGATGCGGCGTTCGATCCGATGGATGCCAGCTATGACATCCGCACCGGGGTTTCGGAAGGCAACGGTGGAACCAGCATCGCTTCCGGATCGGTGAATATTGCGGTGTCGGCCACAGGAAGAAACTTTCTGGGGCTGAACGAGTACTCGATTGTGGTGGTATTCCCCAGTGTGACGCTCACCTCGGGCGCCTACTGGGTTAACGTGACACCGATGTGTACCAACACGCTGGATGGGAGTTGCAGTGTGTTCCGGCAATTTGTGTCCAACACAACGGGCAGGGCCAACGCCCTGCACCAGAGCTGGCAGCCGGCGCACGAAATGTTTTTGAACTCGGGGTTTTTCGGGTTCACGTGGGCTAACTGGTGCGATTCGAGCCTGGGCTTCAACCAGGTTCAATGCGGCTACATGTCGTTCGGTGTGCTCGGAGGTGTCAAGTGAAGAAGATTCTTGTGGCAACCACTCTCGTAATGGCGCTAACCCTGACCGCAGCGGCAGCGCAGAAAAAGCCGGCAACTTCGCAGCATAAAACCGGCGTTGTCGAAGAAGTTAAACTGGATCCGCAAGCACCGATACCCCAACCCCCGCCATTGTGCCACCCGTGCGTGTTCTACGGCGGCGACCTCAATGTGTCGGATTCCAACGCAGCCGGACTGTCGGATGAGAACACTCTTCTGGTGACGGGCAGTTCCACCTACGCCGCAATCAATGTGCCTAGCAATGGCTGGATCGGCGTCACCGGAATCCTGGTCAATGTTCAGGCTGACGTCAATTTCGACCCCAACACTGCCAGCTACGACGTCCGCACGGGCGTGGTGGAAGGCAGCGGCGGGACCAGCATCGCTTCCGGCACCGGCACCATCTCGGTGGCGGCAACCGGACGGAACTTCATCGGCCTGAACGAGTACACAGTGTTGGTGAAGATTCCAACCCTTTACATTGGACCGGGCGAGTACTGGTTCAACGTGACTCCAGCTTGCACGAATGGAGCGACGGATGGAAGCTGCTCTGTCGGGAGAATTTTCATCTCGAACACGACGCAGAACACCAACGGCGTTTTGTCTGGAGCACAGCCAGCGGGCTCGATGTACCTGAACTCATCGTACTTCGGGTTCACCTGGGCCAACTGGTGCGACTCTTCCCTGGGATTGAACTCGAATCAATGCCGGGCCGCGTCGTGGGGTCTGACTGGATCGGCAAAGGGCTTGTAAGCAAAAGTCCTTCTGCCAAAACTAAGAGCCGGGGAGCGATCCCCGGCTTTTTCTTATTTTCTAGCTCCTAGCTCTTAGCTCCTAGCTTTGGCTGTTGCTCTCCTTTCAGGGCCTATGTCCAGTAAGTGCGATCCAAAGAGCGGTATTGGATGGCTTCGGCGATGTGTTTGGGTTCGATGGGGACGGTTTCTTCGATGTCGGCGATGGTACGTGCGACCTTTAGGATGCGGTCATGGGCACGGGCGCTGAGTCCCTGCTGGGTCATGGCGCGCTCGAGCAGGCGCTCGCAGTCGGGGGAGAGTTCGCAGAAGGCACGGATGTGGCGGGATGACATTTGGGCGTTGCAATAAATCTTTTCGCGGGATGAGGCGAAGCGGTCGAGCTGCTTTTTGCGGGTGCGCATGACGCGCTCGCGAATCTTCGCCGAGCTTTCCGGTTCGGTGGTGGAGCGCATTTCTTTGTAGTTCACGGCGGGGACGTCGATGTGGATGTCGATGCGATCCATTAACGGGCCGGAGATTTTCGAAATGTAGCGCTGGATCATTGGGGTAGTGCACTGGCATTCGCGGGTGCGGTCGTTGCGGAAGCCACAGGGGCAGGGGTTCATGGCTGCGGCCAGCATGAAACGCGCGGGAAAAGTTAGCGCCATGGCGGCGCGGGCGATGGTGACGGAGCCATCTTCGAGCGGCTGGCGCAGGACTTCGAGAACGTTGCGGGGGAATTCGGGGAGTTCGTCGAGAAACAGCAGGCCGTTGTGGGAAAGCGAGACTTCGCCGGGGCGGGGGATTACGCCTCCACCGATGAGGCCGGCATCGGAGATGGTGTGGTGGGGTGAGCGGTAGGGGCGCTTGCCTACTAAGCCACTGCCGGGGTCGAGGACTCCGGCTACGCTGTGGATTTTGGTGGTCTCCAGCGCTTCTTCAAACGTGAGCGGGGGCAGGATGGTCGGCATGCGCTTGGCCAGCATGGTTTTGCCGGAGCCGGGCGGGCCGATCATTAATATGTTGTGACCTCCGGCGCAGGCAATTTCGATGGCGCGTTTGGCGGTCTGCTGGCCGCGGACGTCTTTGAAGTCGACGAGGAATTCCTGCGATTCTTTTAGGAGGGCGTCGCCATCGGCTTTCAGCGGGACGATTCCATTGCCTGAATTTACGAAGTGGATCACGTCGAGCAGCGAACGCACGGGGTAGACATCGACGCCGCCGACCATGGCGGCTTCGCGGGCGTTGGCTTCGGGAACGACCAGCTTTGAAATCTTGCGGGTACGGGCTTCGAGGGCGATGGGGAGTGTGCCGCGAATGCCGCGCACGCCGCCGTCCAGCGACAACTCGCCGATGAAGAGGCAGTCTTCGATCGTCTTCTGAGTGAGGCCGCCGTAGGCGCCGACGATGCCGAGGGCCATGGGCAGATCGAATCCTGAACCTTCCTTCTTAATATCGGCGGGAGCGAGGTTGATGGTGATGTGGGTGGGCGGGATGTCGTAGCCGCAATTCTTCAGTGCGGCGCGGACGCGGTCGCGGCTTTCGCGCACGGCGGCGTCGGGGAGGCCGACGGTGTGGAAGTGGTCCTGGTCGGTCTTGATGCCGGAGCAATCGACTTCCACCTGAATAATGTTGGCGTCGATGCCGTAGACCGCGGCGCTGAGGGTCTTGTAGAGCATGGTGTGCTCCGGCGAGACAGTCTTCCTTCTCTGTGCCGCCGTCGGCACACTGAGGCCTGATTCCGGAATGTAGTTACGGTACGCGGGTGGAGGTGGGCTTGGCTGTGATGGATGTCACGGGGTGGGGCTGTGGAAAAGTGGGGGTGAAGGGGGTGGGTGTGCATTCTGGGGGCAGCCTTGGGGCGACAATGAGTGTAGCGGGGTGTAACGCCGGCAACCACAGTGACTGAGTTGGCGCGATGCCGCTATCGCTTGATCGCCTTATCCGACTTCTCTAGCATCTTCTGGAAGCGCTTACTAAGGTAGGCCACGAAGTTCCCTTGATACAGGCCAATCAGGAAACTGAATAGGATGAAGAAGGCCCTATGCTTAGGGTTCGGTAGCTCCGCCGGCACATCGAAGTAACCGAGACCAGCGTAAAGGAAGACCGCGCCAATCACAGCCAAACATGCACTGGTCACTATCCGATGAACATAAAGGTGCGCGTCGAGGCTGGTCGGGTAGCGAAGCACCGACAAATCCGGTTTTTCTTTGATGCTCTCGATTTCGTTTTCCTCTTTGTCACGAGCAAGAAACAATGAAGATGCGATGGCGGCTCCGAGTGCGCCCCAAAAAAACAGCTGCAGGCCGAAGGCCTCCATCGGACCCAGGTACCTAAGCGCCGTCTCGCGACCGACGGATGAGTTCAGGCAGAGCAGTGCCGCTCCAGCGATGGCGATTGCAATGAGGATCAGGATGGATATCTCCCTATAATATTTGATGTCACCGACGGGCTTGTGCTCCGCTGTCATCACGTGCTTATGCTCGGTTGTCATCACGTCCTCCCGGATGTGGGTACCTCCGATGCCGAGTTGTTCGAGAGTCACATCATGCGCCGGGGTTCGGGCTCGCGGTCCGTGACCAGCTCGGGATGGACGCGGCGGAAGGTTGCGGCCACGTGGCAATTCCAGCAGACCGGGCGGTGGGTAGCAAATACTTCTGGGAGCTGCTCGGGGCGCACGTCTTTCCATTCGACCGTCTTGTGGTCAGGGCTGAGCAGGGCCGGGGCGTGATCGAGGTGGTGGAGTTCGCCGAAGGTCTTGTGGCAGTAGACGCACTTTTTGCCTGCGTACCATTTCGAGACGATATTCCAAACCAGGCAGTTTTCGGGGTTTACTTCTAGCTGCTGCAGGCAGTCCTGGCCGCAATCCTGGCGCTCGGGCCAGCGCGAGCATTGCTTGAGGCGCAGCGTGGGCTCGGAGAGGAAGGCACCGAGCGCGGCCTCGCGCGCATCCACGTCAACGGCTGCAGGCTTGTGAGTCTCGGGGCAAGTGATGATGCGCTTGCCCCGGTATCCGAAGTAGGCCTGCACGCCAGGAATGGCGCGGAACACAAAGAGTCCCACCGCTAGCAGGACAAGAACAACCGCGAGCAGAATCGTTGGTGCCATACGTCACCTGCCATCCTCACGTCAATTACGATCACGTCAATATGCGGGCACGGTCAAAACCGGGCACGGTGCGTGCGCCACAACCTCGTGCACAGTCGTCCACGGCAGGTGGGTTGTGAGATCGGCGTGACGGGCTCCCAGAACGATCAGATCGGCATCCCGTTCCACCGCCGTGTTCACGATGCACTTGGGCGCCGAACCAAACTCCATCACAATCTCAGGCGCATACGCCAGCGCGGTGTTCTTTGGCACCAAGGCATGTAACTGCTGAACTCCCGCTTCGATTGGGCCGGGCTTGGTACTCAGGTCGGGATAGCTTTCGAAGACGTGCATCAGCGTGAGGCGGGCCTCGAACTCCTCGGCCAGGGCAAGCGCAACCGGCGCGACCTGCAGCGAGGCGGCAGGGAGGTTGGTGGCATAGAGGATGTGGTGCAGTTCCAGTTCGACGGGCGCCACATCTCTGCCCCTGGTTTGAACTTCTGGGAGCCTGGATCGGGCGTGGATCTTTGGCCCCACAGTCAGTACCGGGCAAGGAGCGTGCCGGAGAATATCCTCGGCGACGGAACCCAGGAGCAGTTTGCCCAATCCGGTACGGCCGTGGGTTGCAACCACGATCAGGTCAATTTCGTTTTCCACGACGATGCCACGCAGATTCGTCCAAACCTGGCCGTGCCGCACATGGGTTCGGGATCGAATTTTTCCCAAGCGGGCAGTGAGCTGCTGGAGCTTTTCCTGCGCCAGGGTATGGGCATCCTCGTAGATCGTGCCCACACTGACGTAGTCGACACCGCCGGTCATGAGCAGCAAATTCGCGTCGGAGAGGACATGGGCGACATGCAACGTGCTGCCGAAGCGGCGGCAGAGTGCAGTCGCATAAGGAAACGCCGACTCGGACGTGGCTGAGAAGTCCGTGGCGTACAAAACATTTTTAATGGAAATTGCGGAAGGTTGCTTCCGGGCTAAGGGCGTGTCTTGCTGGTACTCCAAGACTGTCATACGACACCTCCACACCCAAGACCAGCTTTACACTTTGGGAGGATTTAAGCTATGGCTATGGTCACATTAGCCTGTGATTGGGGTCACAGTCTGGATTTTTGGGAAGCGAGAACGGGTGCCGTCCCCTTCGACTTAGCTCAGGGCAGGCTCCGCGGGACTGGTTACTTTCTATCTCTGCGTTCCCCGCATGAACCGTAGTCCTCCGCAGCTTCGAAGTCTGGCCTTGGCAACCGGGATTACGATAGAGCTTCTAGTCAGCGGCGACTAGCTCGCGCTCCTGCTGCCGCATGCGCTCTGCCTGTTCCTCATATCCGACCGCGGCGAAATAGATGGCACGATCGAAAAACTGTCCCAGCATCTGCAGCAGTTCCAGTTCTCCCATGATTTCCACGGCGCGGTCCAGTACGGCTTCGCTCCTCAGGAAATCCCAGAGATTTTCCTTGGTCAGCACAATCGCCTGGATCACTTCGGGCAGGGGTACGTTTTGTTTTGCCCGCCTCGCTCCGATATCCCGATAGCGCTGCTCGATGTTCTCCTGGTTCTTGCCCAGCAGCCAGTCACCCAAGTGACGATAGATCTCGTAGACGCGTTCCCGCAACTCGTGGGAAGGAATGTTGCAAAAGCTGCTCAGATAGGCCGAAGACAGTACCTTCCTCTCCAGTCCCGTAGCCAGGACATCAGCATGGCTTTCAATCAGACGCACTAACCTGTAGGAAAACATCATGATCGCCCCCTTCCTACTTTAATTTCGGCCCTAGTTCGTCTCGCAGTAACCCTGCTTCCCCGTTTCCCTTAATTGGACAACGAGAAAATAACTGTAATGGTGGTCTCTACCTCGACCGGTTGCCCATTCAGCAGGTAGGGCCGGTAACGCCAGTCTTTAACCGCGGCAATGGCTCCCGGCACCAGCATGGGGTGTCCACTCACCAACTGCAGATCCGTGATGTTGCCCTCTTTGTCGATGATGGCTCTCAGGATGACATCGCCCTGGATTCGCGCGGATCTGGCAAGCGGCGGGTACGGTGGTTGTACTCTGTGAACCAGCAGACCCTGGGTTACACCCTGCGAGATGCGGAGGCGTTGGGGCATGACCGGCTGAAACTTAGGCACGGCCGACAGATTTGAAGTGGAGTTGACGATGCCTCCAATCACTCCTCCGAGCTGACCGCCGGGAATTCCACCGGGTACGCCTCCCACCACACCACCTCCGCTCGGCATCGGCGGTGGGGCTTCTTCTTCCTTAATCATTTGCACTTTCTGCGGAATCCGGGATGGTGTGCGGAGCTGTCCGCCGGAGAGCAGATCGCTCTCGATTTGCCTCATGATCCTTGTGGCCTCGGCCGCGGGCGGGGGCGGAGGTGGTGGCGGTGGCGGGGCAACCAGAAACGTCAGCAATTGCGACTTCGGGAGTTCCTGGGTGAAATACAGCGGCAACAACAACAGCACCCCGATTACCAGGCACTGAAAAAGAAACGATGCCAGCGTCGCCCAGGTCTGCCGGCTCTTTTGTCCTTCGTGGCGCAGCAGGCTGTCTGCAAACATGGGCCGGACCTGCACCGGAGCCGTCATCAGACGCTCCAGTGCGTCTAGCGGCACGGCCTGCTGCCGCACCTGCGGAGTTTCTCTGACTTCCTGCGGCGTGTCGATTGTGGCTTTCATGGCCGGTTCCCCCTTGGGCCTAAGCGGTACGACTCGCTGCTCAACCGCATTCGAGCGTACCGACACCTGGTGAATGCTCTCGATCGGCGAGGGCAGATCACGGAGTGTTTCATCTTGATTGTCGACCACCGCGAGCAAACCAGCCATGACCGGCGGCACAACCGGATGTGATAGGAATCACCAAGAACGACTCAGGTTTCACCCCGAGGTAATCAAACTCTCCAACAGCGGCAACGATTGTTGCTCCCCGGTCAGTATAATTACGATGGTTCGAAGAGTTACGGTTTTGGCGTTCCCGGAACGCGAAACCAGGTGCCCCCATGACCCAGGACCCTTCCGGTAGCCCGCGGCGACTCCGACCTCCGCAGAATTTGGAGCGCGAAGAATCTCAGCTATGGCGATGGATTCTGCTGTTCATGGTGCTGCTGGCTGCGGGTTTTGCCGCGCTCGCCTGGGAACGGCTGGAGAGCCTGCCTTACCATTTAGGCCCGGCGGCGTTGGGCGTGCTGCTGTTGTCAGTGCTGCTTGCGGTTTATGCCTACGGCCGGCGGCGGGAAGTGGTGGAACTCAAAGCCATCCTGCAGAATTTGCAGGAGCACGTGGGCGCGGCTCCCTCCGAGGCGCAACTCGACCAGCTCTCTGACATGATTGCGCGCTCGCAGCGCAATTTCAAGGAACTCATTGACGCCTTCGAAGATGCCGCCTGCGCGGTATCCCTGGACGGCACCTTGCGCACCGTAAACAAGAGTATCAGCGAACTGGTGGGAGTTCCCTTCACCGAGATCATCGGGAAGAAGTTTTTTGACTTCGTCGAAGAACCGTCCCGCGGCAGTGTGGAAGCCGGACTGGCACGATTTCTGGAGAAGAGACACTGGACCGGCACCGTCCGCGTGCGTCTCAAGAACAGCGACCGGCCTCTCTATTTCGATTGCGTTCTCAACGCGATCGTCAAGAGTGGAGAGGTGGTTGGGGCCAGCGTGCTGGGACGGGATGTGACCGGTCAACACGAGAAAGAGCTTCGCTTCACGGAGCTTTTCGAGACCCTACAGGAAGGCGCGTACTTTAGCACACCGGAGGGCAGGCTGCTGGACGCGAATCCGGCGCTGGTGGGCATTCTGGGCTATGCGACGAAGGATGAGCTGCTGGCAACTGAGCCCGGCAAGCTGAATGTGGATCCCACGGAACAGCCCGTGCTGGGGCGGGCGCCAGACGATCGCGGCGGGGTACGGGCGCGCGAGATCACGCTCCGGAAGAAGGATGGGACTGCGGCGGTGTTTCTGGAATCGTCGCGCGCGGTGTGGGATGCCGCGGGCAAGCTGATTCGCTACCAGGGCACGCTGGTCGACATCACCGAAAGACGCAAGCTGGAGCGGCAACTGCTGCAGCAGGAGGAATTCCGCCGCCACTTGCTGGAGAGCTTCCCCGACCTGATTCTGGTGGTCGACCGGCAGGAGCACTACACCTTCGTAAGTTCGCGGGTGCGCGACCTGCTGGGGTACCAACCGGAGGATCTGCTGAGTAAGAAGATCTCAGAGACCGAGGATCACTCGCCGGAACTGGCGGCGCTCTACCACGATGTGGTTTCCGGCGCTCTGGGTTTTGGAGCCGCGGAATACAGCGCCCGGCACCACGATGGAAGCTGGCGTACCATGCGCGCGTCCGCCAGCCCGCTGTTTGACGCCGATGCCAAGATCGGCGGCGTGATCATGTCGGTACGCGACATCACGACAGAAAGGAAGCTGGAACAACAGATCGTTCAGAGCGAGCGGTTGGCGGCCATGGGAGCGATGATCGGAGGAGTTGCCCATGAGCTTAACAATCCTTTGACCAGCATTCTTGGGGTGAGCGAGCTTTTGCAGGACAGCCAGACCACCGATGCCGCGCGCAAGCAGGTTGCGATATTGCAGCAGCAGGCGCGCCGCGCCGCCGAGATTGTTCATAACCTGACTTATTTCTCGAGGCCACCGACGCCGGGGAAAACTCCAGTCAATCTCGGCGAGATCGTGGAACGCACACTCAATCTGCATGCTTATTCGCTGCGGAAGAACAGCATCACCGTGGACTTCCTGCCCGAACCGGGTCTGCCGCGGGTGGACGCGGACCCGCACCAGTTGATGCAGGTCTTTCTGAACTTGATCCTCAACGCCGAGCAGGCAATTCGCGAGACTCGCGACCGCGGCACGTTACGCATTCGCCTGGGAAATTCCGGCGACCAAGTTTGGGCCAGCTTTCACGATGACGGGCCGGGAATACCCTCCGACATCGTGGCCAACATCTTCGATCCGTTTTACACGACGAAACGGCCGGGACGCGGAACCGGACTCGGCCTGAGCATCTGCAAAGCGGTGGTGAAGGAACACAACGGAACGATTGAAGCCGCCAACGCGCCGGGAGGCGGAGCGGTGTTCACAGTCACTTTGCGCAAGAGTGCTGGATCAAGCGCGACGGGCGGCTAGTCCCTCTCCACTGCCATGGCAACAGCGTTGCCTCCACCGAGGCAGAGTGCAGCGATCCCGCGTTTGGCATTGCGGCGCGTCATCTCGTAGATCAAAGTCACCAGCACACGCGCGCCACTGGCTCCGATGGGATGCCCAATGGCGACTGCGCCGCCGTTCACGTTGACCCGGTTGGGATCGAGGCCAAGCTCGCGCATCACACCGAGAGCCTGCACCGAGAAGGCTTCGTTGAGTTCGTAGAGATCGACGTCGTCACTTTTCCAGCCGGTCTTCTCCCAGATCTTTTTCACCGCATCGACCGGGGCCATCATCACCCATTTAGGTTCGACGCCGCTGGTGGCCTGCGCCACAATTCTCACCATGGCTGGTGCGCCGAGTTCCTTCGCGCGCTGCGCGCTGGTTACCACCACGGCCGCCGCTCCGTCATTCACTCCCGGGGCGTTACCGGCGGTTACGGTTCCATCTTTCTTGAACGCGGGCTTTAGTGAACGAAGGGTTTCGATGGTTGTATCCTCGCGCGGGGATTCATCTTTCTCGAAGTGCACCGGGGCATCGCCTTTTTTCTTCGAGGGGATTTCCACCGGAACGATCTGCGACTTGAACCGGCACTCCTTCATCGCAGCAATGGCCTTGCGGTGTGAGTGGACGGCAAACTCATCCTGCTCTTCGCGCGTTATGCCGTATTTCTCGGCAACGTTCTCGCCAGTGATGCCCATGTGATAGTCGTTGTAAATGTCCCACAGACCGTCATTCACCATGGAATCGATCACCTTGCCGTTGCCCAGGCGATATCCCTTGCGCGCCTGCGGCAGCAGATAGGGAGCGTTGGTCATCGATTCCATGCCGCCCGCAACGACAATGGAACTGTTTCCGGTTTGCACCGCTTGCGCCGCGAGAGCCACTGCTTTCAATCCAGAGCCACAAACTTTGTTTATTGTCATGGCACCTGTGGAGGGCGACAATCCACCGAAGATTGCGGCCTGCCGCGCCGGATTTTGCCCCAGGCCGGCGGGAAGCACGTTGCCCATGATGCATTCGTCGACCTGATCGGGAGACAATCCGGCGCGCTTCACCGCCTCGCGCACCACCAACGCACCCAATTGCGGAGCGCTGAAATCGGTGAGACTGCCTTGAAATTTTCCGACTGCGGTACGACACCCGGAAATGATGACAACATCATCGAAAGCCGCCATTGATCATGCTCCCGCGAAGATTTCGCAGCTGCCATTATAGATGCTCGATCATCGAAAATGATGGAAAACGATTCGCCTCTGCGCGGACGTTGGTTGCGGTGGGGTCGCTTTCACCCCGCTGATGGACACCGAATGGAAGACCTCCGCTGAGTCCTGAACTTTTGCGGTTGCACCCTCGCCGCGTGCTTTGACGGAGCGACTTTGAGATTTTCTTCTCCACGCTCGTCTCTCAGTGACTTTGGTACACCGACGCACGATCCAGCGCATGCATTTTTTCCTTGACTTCATTTTTCATTAACTGAATACTTCAAATAGTTGCAACAAATGATCGTTGCAGATTTTTCCATGAACAATGGAAGGGAGAATAGAACCAATGGCAACCAAGAAAAAGGCAAAGAAGAAAAAGAAGCATTAAGCAAGTCAGTACGAAGTCAAAAAAGGGGGACGCCGAAAGCGTCCCCTAAGTTTTTGCGCGAGAGTTTCCGACACCCGGCCGGTCTCAGCTTTTCGCAAGATTGGGAACACGCTTTTCCCGCGCCGGACACAATCCACGGTACGCGCAGAAGTTGCAGTGATAGTCGAGCTTAGGCTCGAAGTTCCCTTCCGCAATGCCGCGCGCCACCGCCAGCACCCGGTCGCGCGCTTCGGCTAACTGAAACTCCGCGCGTTTGGAGAATACCGGGACGTTGCCTTCCAGATTGTGAAAGGCGAGTGCGCCCACCCGGTATCCCCACTTCTCATACGCAGCCATGGCGTAGATCGAGAGCTGCAAACTCTCGTCCGCATCTTCCTGCGATCGGGCTTTACCGGTCTTGTAGTCGACAATGTTCACGCTGCCGTCGGCGTTGCTATCGATACGATCGATTCGTCCAGCAACCTTCGTTCCGGCGATCTGCACGTCAAACCATTCTTCCGTGTGCAGAACATCCGGCGGGGGAGTGGAGCGCGTCCCCGCCAGGAAGTCCTGCAACTGCTGCAGCCCTTTCTTCAAGTACAAGTCCCGCTGATAGTCGTCCTGGATTCCGCTCGTGGCCAGGTCGTCACGAAAAAGCTGGAGCACCTCGTCATTCGTCTTCGTTCTGCCCAGGCGCACCGAGTCATAGTAGGTGCGGAGGACGCGGTGCATGGTCGCGCCATATTGCATGGCAGCCTGGACCTGACGCGATAGCTTCCATTCGCGTTCAAACTTGAACTGCAAGGGACAGGTTTCATAGCTCTCTACGGCCGAGGCACTCAAGCGTGCGCCGAGCCCTTCAATGGGCGGGAGCTCAAGCCAGGCCGGCAGCCGGGAGCCCTCGGGATAAGTCATGTCCGCAGCCGCGGCGATCTCGATCAACTCAGGTTGTGAAGCCAGAGCCGAACGCGACCGGAGCCAGGGTCGCAGTCCGGGATTGCCGATGAGTTCTCGCATCAGTCCGGCGGGGGTTTTGTCACGGCCGATTCCCTGCTTACCATAAATGTGCAATGAATCTCTGGCCCGCGTCATGGCTACGTAGAAAAGGCGGCGTTCCTCCTGCTCGTTGAGTGTCTTGTCGTCGCCTGCGGCGGCTGAATCGGCGTCACGCAACTCGCGGGGAAACTCCACCAGCGTCTCCCGGTAACCGGTGGGGAATGA
Organism: uncultured Acidobacteriaceae bacterium; assembly: GCA_963842095.1. Classification (GTDB taxonomy): domain Bacteria; phylum Acidobacteriota; class Terriglobia; order Terriglobales; family Acidobacteriaceae; genus Sulfotelmatobacter. The sequence continues at coordinate 472,447 of CAWJEY010000011.1, read as the reverse complement.
GCCGCTGGTCGCGCGCAAGATGAAAACGTGAGCAAACTCAAGTCCCTTGGCTCCGTGCGCGGTCATCAGGCGAACGGCGTCCTCATCTTCTTTTGAGGTCATCGGAATTACGCCGCCAGCTTCGCGGAAATATCCCAGGTACTCGATCCATTCGCCCAGTTCTTTGGTTTTGGTGGTTGCCTTGCCTTCCCACTCGGCTGCAAACTTCAACGCAGCCTGCAGGATTGGGGAATCGAGATCGAGATGGAACTGTCTTCCGATTAACTCGAGAGCGGCGCGGGCTTTTGCCTGCCTGCGGTTGACTTCGTCGCGCGCCTGCCGCACGGATTGCAATACGGCTTGACCGCCGGTAACGCCATCCAGCACGGAAGACAGAGGAATCACGACCCCGTCTTTCGATTCCCTCGCAATCGCACGCAGGGCATTCCGGAGTTGCACCGGGTCCACATCAAACTGCGGCAGGGCCGCGACGCGGAAAAGATTGGCATCCGATCCCAGGTCCACCACGGACGCAACGCAGGCAAACAAATCCCGCACTTCGGGGGTATCGCTCACGTCCATGTTCTCGATGGAGAGAGGAATTTCATGTTCCGCCAATTGCTGAACGACGTTGTCGCGGTGAATGTGAGAACGGTACAACACGCCGAAATCTTTCCACTTGCATCGGAAATGCCGCCTGGTTTCCTCGATGATGCGGACGACGTCTGGCGCCTCCGCGTCTTTGGCGGCAAAGGCGATCGCTTCGACGGGAAAACTGGGCAGCGACTGCCCTTCTTTTCTTGCATCTTCTTCCCGCGCCGACTGCAGGGGGGTGCGCCGGTAGGCCGGCGCGCCGCGCTCATTCCCTGAAAACACGGGAGGATTCTTGTCGACGATGGCGAAAGCCGATTGCAGGATGGGAGTAGTCGAGCGCCGGTTCTTACCCAGCACAACCAGCCTGGTCTGCGGAAAATGCCGCCGGAACAGATGAAACGCCGCGCTGGACGCTCCGCGAAAACGGTAAATGGCCTGGTCCGGATCGCCAACGCCGAAGACATTCGCTTCGGACATTTTCGTTTCGGCCCCCGCCAGCAAGGCCAGAATCTTGATCTGCGCGAAGTTGGCGTCCTGAAATTCGTCGACCAGAATGAAGCGGGTGCGGGCGCGCTCGGCAGCTAACAGGCCCGCGTCACCTGCGAGCATCTCGTGAGCCCGCGTGATCATGTGGCCGAACGTGCCTAAATTTTCTTCGCGCAGCCAGCGCTCGGTCGTGGCAAAGACGCGGGCAATTTCCTGGCAGCGTCCGATCACCTCGGCATCGCTCAACTGATCTTTAGATTTTGCAACCCGGGGAACTGGCGTGTCACCACGCTCCAGCCGATGGACATACTCCTCGTAACGTTCCGGCGTGAGCAGCTCGTCGTGACATCGGCTGAGGAATCCCAGCAGATCGCGGAGAAACTGTCCTACATTTGCCGCACGCACGTAGTGTTCCAGGTGAAGCTCGTGGATTCGCTTGCGCAAATAAATCCAGAGATCCTGCTCGTCCAGCACACCGAACTTTTTGCCCGCTCGCACCAACAGGTCGAGGCAATAATCATGAAATGTCGTGGAACGAATCGGCTTGCCCAGGAGAGCGCACACGCGATCGCGCATCTCACCCGCGGCGGCCACGGTATAGGTAAGGGCGAGCACATCCTCGGGCTTGGCATGTCCCTGCTGGATCAGCCGGGCGATGCGGTGGATCAGAACCGAAGTCTTCCCCGTACCGGCGCCGGCTACTACCAGCATTGGCCCGTGAACATGCTCGATCGCTTCGCGCTGGCGATCATCGGGTATGAACGGGGATTGCGGTTGCGACTTGGAGACAGCCATCGCGGCCCAGAATACCACCACGTTCCTTCGCGCAGGAAAACGAAGCCAGGCTCGGGTAATCAGGCAGGAAGATCTAGAGCAAGTACAGCGCGGAAGCCACAACTGCTGTGGCAGCCATGGCGGCCGTTTCGGCGCGGAGAATGGTGCTCCCGAGCGAGGCTGAAATCCATCCGGCTTGCTGAAATGATTGCAATTCGTCGCCGGTTCAGCCGCCCTCGGGACCAATTGCGAGAACAACTCCTTCGTCTGCCACATCGGGTTTCACAATGTCGCGCAGCAAAGTTTGATCTTCCGATTCCGCCAGCACAATGCGAAGAGCGGCTTGCACATTCAACGCTTCCGAAATCTTGACCGGCGCCGCAATCTCTGGCGGAACGGCGCGGCGCGACTGTTCCGCCGCTTGCCGGGCTATGCGCTGCCAACGTTCCACGCGTTTCGCCGAGGCAGCCACCAGATGCGAATCCGTGCGGCGCGAGATTACGGGCACAATCCGCGAGACGCCCAACTCCGTGCACTTCTCGATGGCCCACTCCATGCGGTCGAATTTGAAGACTGCGAGAACGAGGGTGATCTCGGCCAGCGCCGTAGCGGAAACTTCCTCGCCTAAATCAAACTCAACGCGACCTTCTTCTATGAAAGCAATTCGTCCTTGACGTACAGCCCCGCCGGTTGCGATGTCGAACTCTTGCCCAACGCGAGCACGCAGCACCCGCACAAGATGATCCGCATTCTCTCCAACGAGGGCAGCGTGATCACCGGAAACTTCGTCGGCAATGAAGCGGCGACGCGTCATGGGTCAGTTCTCAGTTCTCAGAGGAAGGCTCACACAACTCCTTAGCTGTATGTCAAGTTCGAAGGTCATCTACGCCGGAAAGAATGACAAAGGCGGGCGGCTTGAAACTGAGAACTGGGAACTGAGAACTGCTTTTCTACCCGAACATATCTTTCACTTTGCCCAGCAGCGCTCGCATCATCGGCTGATTATCCACCTTCGCCGTCGTCTCCAGTTCCTGCAGCAGTTCCTTCTGGCGTTTGGTCAGCTTGCTCGGAATCTGCACCCGCACTTCCACGTAGAGATCGCCCTTGCCGTGTCCATGCAGCACGGGCACGCCTTTGTTGCGAATGCGGAATGTGGTGCCCGGCTGGGTTCCATCGGGAATCTTGAGAGTATGCTCACCCTCCAGCGTAGGCACGCGAATCTCCGCGCCCATCGCGGCTTGCGTCACCGACAGCGGGACGGCGCAGTGCAGATCGTTTCCTTCCCGCTCAAAAAACGGATGCTCCTTCACATGCAGCACAACGTAGAGATCGCCCGCCGGCCCGCCGAACGGTCCGGCCTCACCGCCGCCCGTAAACCTGATTCGCGTGCCGTCTTCCACGCCCGCCGGAATCTTGGCGTCGACCGAGCGCTGCCGCAGAATCCGTCCTTCGCCTTTGCACTTCGGGCAAGGATCAGTAATCACGCTGCCCGTTCCCTGACAAGTTGGACAAGTGCGCGCAATGCTGAAAAAGCCCTGCTGATACCTGACTTGCCCGCGGCCGTTGCAGGCACGGCAGGTCGTGGGACCTCTACCGGGTGCCGCTCCCGAACCGTGGCAATCCTCGCAAGCTTCGTGGCGGCGCACCATCACGCGCGTCTCAGTGCCGAACGCGGCCTGTTCGAATTCGATGGTTAAGTCTTCGCGCAAATCGGCGCCGCGCTGGACCCGGCTGCGGCGGCGTCCACTGCCCCCGAGGACGTCGCCGAAGCCGAAGAACTCGCCAAAGATTTCGCCGAAATCCTGGAAGGGCGTGCCGTCGAAACCCGCGCCCGGACTGGCCGCGCCACCAACTCCCGCGTGGCCAAAACGGTCGTAGAGAGACCGCTTCTCAGAGTCGGCCAGCACGGCGTAGGCCTCGGTAACTTCCTTGAAACGTTCTTCCGCATCCGGATTGTTCGGATTGCGGTCGGGATGGTACTGCATGGCGAGCTTGCGATAGGCGCTCTTGAGTTCTCCCTCGCTCGCGGTACGGCTCACCGCCAAAACTTCGTAATAATCGCGTTTTGCGTTCGTAGCCAGAATCAGGCGCCTTTCCTAACTAGAAGAAGATGAGAGAAATTCACAGTTATTGGAAACTTACTTTCCTGGATTTTTCGCGACCTTCACCATCGCAGGCCGCAGCAGCCGGTCCTTGAACTTGTATCCGCGCTGCAACTCCTCAATCACTTGATGGTCGGGGACATCGCCGGTTTCCACCATTTCGATGGCCTCGTGGTACCGCGGATCAAAAGCCTCGCCCTTCGACACAATGGGATTCACCGACAGCTTGGCCAGGGCTGCGAGCAGTTGCTTGTAAATCAGTTCGACTCCACTGCGCAGCTCCGTCGCATCGGATTTCACCTGCAACGCGCGCTCCAGGCTGTCCATCGACGGCAACAAAGATTTGATTGCGTCCGCGACTGCGTAGTCGCGAAACTCCTGCTGCTCTTTACCGGCCCGCCGGCGTGCATTTTCAAACTCGGCCTGCGCCCGCGCCAACCGGTCGAGCAGCGAGTCGCGCTCAGCCTTCAACGCCTGCAATTCCGATTCCGCAGCAGACGATTCCGCGCCCACCGCCGCGACTGTCGTCTCGTCCCCGTCGCCCGCCGGCAGTTCGTGATCCAAATCCAGCCCTACGTTTTTTCCTTCCGACTTACCGTTCACTTTCCCCATAAACAACTGTGATTACTCCGATTCATTCAGAATTTTGTCGAAGAGCCGCGCAATGTAAGAAACTGCCGTCATGGTGTGCTGATAATCCATTCGCGTGGGCCCGATCACAGCCAGCGATCCAAACATGTCCGTTCCTGACCGCGCCGGCGCTCCGATCAGCACGAAGTTCTGCATGGAGGGCAGAGCATCATCCAGCCCGATTACCACCCTCACCGCCTCCTGCTTCACATCGAGGTATGCTCCCAGGAGTTTCGCGACTTTCTCTTTCTCCTCGAGCGTCTTCAGCATCTCCTGCAGACGCTTGCGGTCTTCCTGGCCCGTCACCAAATTGGCCGCGCCTTCCACGAAAACGACCTGCGTGCCTGCCTCAGCGGCGAGCGCACCCTGCTTGTAGAGTTGCTCGATGGAGTGCATCAGGCGGTCGTACTCGCTGCGTTCCTGCTCAATCCTCCGCTCCAGTTCGGCGCGCAGGGATTCCATGGTTCAGCCACGGAAATTCTCATTGATATAGCGCGCCGCCAGATCGAGTTGCGCCTGCGGCAGATCGAGCCTTAACACGCGGTCGCGCACCAGTCCTGACCGCGTCACCAACACCGCCAGCACCTTCTGATCGCCCAGGCGCGAGAAGTACACATGCTCCAGCGCGTTCCGGGCGCCGCTGGTGGCCACGGTCACGCCGACGTTTCGTGAAATCAACGACAGCACATGCGAGGTGCGCTCCATAAATTCCTGCACATCGCTGATGCCCGCCAGCGAATCGGAAATCATGCTTTCTTCCTGCGGCGCCAGCTTCGCCGTTCCGCTGATCTGCTCCACGTAGTACCGGTAAGCATCCGTGGTCGGGATGCGGCCCGAGGAGGAATGCGTCTGCTCGAGAAACCCGGCCTCTGACAGGTCCGCCATCACGTTGCGAATCGTTGCCGGACTCAAACCTTCCCGGCTCGACCGCGCCAGCGTGCGCGAGCCGACCGGCTCTCCCGTGGAAATAAAAGTCTCCACAATCGCCGTCAGAACTTCGCGTTCCCGCTTGCCGATATTGGGATCAGATGGCATTGCTCACAAGACTAGTTTATCTTGAATTGACGCGGCACTCGTTGGGGAGAAACCAACTTATCCATTAACTATTTTAGATGCAAAAGCTTAGCTTTTGGATGAAAGTTGCAATTCTGTGGGGATTCTAGGAATGAGGTTCGGGACTGTCAAGCGCGGGCAGGGGGGGAAAAGCTCCCGCGCGCGTGAAGGTAACGCGTAGATGAAATCCAAACCGCACATCGCCGTCGTCGGAGCCGGCGCCTTCGGCGGCTGGACCGCGCTTCATCTTCTGGAACGCGGAGCCCGCGTCACCTTGCTCGACGCCTGGGGCCCGGGCAACTCGCGCGCGTCTTCTGGCGGCGAAACCCGCATCATGCGCGGCACCTACGGCCCCGACCAGCCCTACACCGAAACCGCCGCGCGCGCGCTGAAGCTCTGGCAGAAGTATGAACGACGCTGGAAGAAGCAGTTTCTGCACCGCACTGGCGTCCTGTGGATGGTCAGCAGTCGCGACGACGCCTACGAGCGAGGCTCGCTCGCAGTGCTCCGTCAAGCCAAGATTAAGTTTCAGGAACTCTCCACGTCCGAGATGAAAAACCGCTGGCCCCAGATCAACTTCGCGGACGTGCATTGGGGAATCTTCGAACCCGAATGTGGATACCTCGACGCCCGCGCCAGTTGCCAGGCCGTGGTAGACGCGTTCGTCGCTGAGGGCGGCGAATACCGGCAAGCCCAAGTCCTGCGCGGAGGGTTAGAATCCTCGATCCCCCATCTGAGATTGTCCGACGGCTCCAAGTTCAGAGCGGACTTTTACGTCTTCGCCTGCGGCCCCTGGCTCGGCAAACTGTTTCGCAAGACCATCGGCGATTTGATTCGTCCCACGAAGCAGGACATTTTTTTCTTCGGCGTGCCTGCCCGCCACGCCAGTTATTTCACTGATGCCCACATGCCGGTGTGGGGCGACCACGGCAAGCGTTTCTTCTACGGCATCCCCGGCAGCGACCGCCGCGGCTTCAAAGTAGCTGATGACACTCGCGGACGCGACTTCGATCCCACTTCCGGAGACCGCGTCGTTAGCCAGGCAACACTGAAGCGCGTTCGCGAATATGTCGCTTTCCGGTTCCCTGCGATGAAAGACGCTCCGCTGATCGAGACGCGCGTCTGCCAATACGAGCAGACTCCCGACAGTAATTTCATCGTGGATCGCCATCCCCGAATGGATAACGTCTGGCTGCTCGGCGGCGGCTCCGGCCACGGCTTCAAGCACGGGCCGGCTCTGGGGGAGATGATGGCGGACTTGATCCTGAAAGATGCCGAACCGGACGCCGCTTGGCGGTTTTCGAGAGCGGAAATAAGCAAGTGAGTTTTCCCCTGGCCAGCGTAGAATGACAGCGTCCGGAGGAGGCCTTCCCGTGACCTATCTGAGGGTGGTGCTCAGCGGGCTCGCCGCACTGTTTGTCGCTTTGCTGGGGCCGAGTCTTCTGCATGCTTTCAGGGAGATCGGCCAGCAAAAAGCCACAGGATTGGGTGTGGTTTGGGGTGGACTCTTGGAGAGTCTGCTCTCGCCTCAGTTCTGGATTCTTGCTATTTTGCTTTTTGGTCTGTTATTCGCTGCCAGTCGGCTTAGCAGCAAAGCCCTGAGAGTGGTTCTGTTCTGGACCCCAACGGTTGTTTTTTCGACGTTGGGATTCGGGTTCGTCGCCTTATTGACATACCTCTGGATCCACTTTCGAAGAGGCTGAGAACCGGTTTCCTCACTGAATCTGAATCACGCTGGCCGACTCGCCCGCCTTGATCTCTCCCACCCGCGCAATCACATTCCGCGCAAATGCGAAGATCGACTTGGCATGCGGCGAATTCTCCCCCTCCAGCACGATCGGCTTCCCGCCGTCCCCGGACTTGCGCACTTCAGGATCAAGCTCAATGCTTCCGAGAAATGCCACGTTGAAATGCGCTGCCATCTTCTCCGCCCCGCCGCGCGAGAAGATATCGATCTCGTGGTTGCAGTGCGGACACGTAAAGAAGCTCATGTTCTCGACCACGCCCACCAGATCGACCTTCATCTGCCGGAACATTTCGATGGCCTTGCGCGCATCTTGCAAGGAAACGTCGGAGGGAGTTGAAACCACCACCGCGCCCGTCAGCGGTACCGACTGTACCAGCGACAACGCGATGTCGCCCGTCCCCGGCGGCAGATCGACGACCATGTAATCGAGATGTCCCCACTCCACCAGCCCCAGAAACTGCTTCACGATCTGGTGCAGCATGGGGCCGCGCCAAATGATCGGCTTGTCGCCGGGATTGAGAAATCCCACAGAAATTACCTTCAGCCCAAAAGCCTCCAGCGGCTCGATGCGGTTGTCTCCAACCATCTTCGGTTGCCCGCTCACGCCCAGCATCAGCGGGACGTTCGGCCCATACACATCGGCGTCAAGCAGGCCCACCTTGTGTCCCATCTTGGCCAGCGCGACCGCCAGGTTGACCGACAGCGTAGTCTTGCCCACGCCGCCCTTGCCCGAGCCCACGGCAATGATGGCATCCACTCCCGGCAACGGCTGCGGCCCCGGCGCGGCTTGCCCGGGATGAGACGGCATATGTGCGTTCAAAGGATCACACTCCGAGGATTAATCAGGATGGTTCGAACACTTAGAATTATACAGGGCAATGGCGGGAGCGCAGCTAACTCAGCGATCTTCTGCGGCGCTTCTCCGCGAATGAGATATTTGCTTGAGGAGAAGAAAGCCAGAAACGCGGAGGACTCGGAGAACATCAGTAACCCTCCCCTTCCAACCGCACCTTCCCCCGAAACATGCGATACAACAAAGTGAAGTATCCCAGAGCCAGAACCATCCCCAGGCACCACCACGTGAAGCCGACCGTTAGCCCGTGCCGCCCCGCGGCAGTGTTGTAGATAGTCAAGCTTCTGTGCGCAGGATCAGTGCTCGCCGGCAGTACCACGGGATACAGCGCAAATGCCGCCCCCACCAGCATCCCCACGATGTAGAATGCCGAGCCAACGAAAGCAAGTTTGTCTTTGTCTTGCCCTTTGCGGATGGCATAGATCATGACGCCCAGACTTCCAAACACAATCACGGGAATCAGATATCCGATGACATGTTGCTTGTAGTTGTCGAGCACGGTCGGCTGTACGTAACAAGTCGCCACCAGGCCCACGATGGTCAGGATCAGTTGCAGTGGCCACGCCCACAAGGCAATGATGCGCGTACGCTGATTCAACTCGCCATCAGTCTTCACCGCGATATACAGAGACCCGTGCGTGGTCAAAGTCACCAGCGCGATGACGCCAGTAAGCACGGTGTACCAGTCGAGGATTCCGGTGTTGCCGCTCGCTCTGAAATTTGTCCAGAGCGGCTCGAAGAAATATCCATCTGCTCCAATAGGAACGCCGCGCACCACGTTCCCCAGAGCCGCGCCGAAGAAGATCGCCAGCAGCACGCTGGAAACGCAGAAGATTAAATCGAAGAAGCCCACCCAAACCGGGTTCTCCATGTGCGCGCGCAATTCGATGCCTATGCCGCGCAGCATCAGCAGCCAGAGCACCATCATCAGCGGCAGGTAGAAGCCGCTGAAACTGGAGGCATAGAGCAACGGAAAGGCAAAATACAGCGTCCCGCCGGCGGCGAGCAGCCAGACTTCATTGCCGTCCCACACCGGACCTATCGCGCGCAGAATCTTTCGCCGCTCGTCGCTGGTCTTGCCGGCGCCCAGGTAGATCGCACCCGCGCCGAGATCGAACCCGTCCAGCACCACGTAAGCCGCCACCATCACGGCCACGATCATGAACCATAGAGTTTCCATAGCACTCCTCGCAACTCTGGGGCACAGTTCTAGTGATGCGAACTCACCTCAGCGACCGGGCCCTGCTCAATCTCACGCCGCACCAGAAACAGGAACAAAATCCCCAGCACCGTGTACATTCCAAGAAAGCCCAGCAGCGTGAACATTCCATTGCCCGCTGACACCATCTTCGAATAACCGTCCGCGGTGCGCATCAGGCCGTAGACCAGCCAGGGCTGCCGTCCCAGTTCCGCCGTGATCCATCCCGCAGTATTGGCGATGTAAGGAAAAGGCAACGACAGCATCAGAACCCAGAGCATCCAGCGAGCAGAAAATAATTTCCCACGCCACAGCAAGAACGCCGCCACCAGCATGATCGCGATGAAGATCGTCCCCAGCCCGACCATGATGTGGTAGCTGTAGTAGAGCAGTGCAATATTCTCCGGCCAAAGATTTTGCGGGAACGCGTCGAGCCCGTGCACGTTGGCCTTCCACGCCCGGTAAGTCAAAAAGCTGAGCGCCTCGGGCACCTCAAGCGCATTGTCAATCTTGCGCTCATCCACATTCGGCTGGCCGAGGATTATCAGCGGCGCTCCCGGCTGGCTCACAAACAGAGCTTCCATGGCGGCAAGCGTGACCGGTTGGTTCTCGGCAATCAGTCGCCCCTGGCCATCACCCGTTGGAAACAACTGCATAACACTGAAGATTAATCCGGCGATGACGCCCACTTTCACAAAAATCCTGGCGTGCGCTTCAAACTTTCCCCATAGCAAGTAAAACGCGCCCACCGACGCCATCACAATCGCGCCCGTAATCACCGCTCCGCTCATGTTGTGCGCATACTGCCACCACGCCCAGGGATTAAGCACCAGTTCCCAAAAGCTGGACAACTGCACCGATGCATCCGCAGCTTTGGCGTAGCCCACGGGATGCTGCATCCACGCGTCTGTGGCCACAATAAAGAAACCCGAGAGCCACGAGCCCAGGAAGACCGCCACCGCCGACCACCAGTGCTGCCGTGGACTGAGCCGTTTCTCTCCGTAAAGAAACAAGCCCAGAAACGCGGACTCCAGGAAAAAAGCGAACATGCCTTCCATGGCCAGCGTCTGCCCGATCACGCCTCCGGCAAAGCGCGAGAACAGCGACCAGTTTGTGCCAAACTGAAATTCCATGGGGATTCCGGTCACCACCCCCAGCACGAAGTTGATGCCGAAAATCCGCGCCCAGAAACGTGCCGCCTGGTTGTAGGTCTCATCATTGCGGCGCAGGGCAAGTGTCTTGAGCACCACGATCAGCGGCGCCAACCCCATGGTGAGTTGCGGAAAAAGATAGTGGAAGGTAACCGTGAATGCGAAGTGAATGCGATGAACCAGAAGCGCACTATCCATGGAGACCTCCCCGGCGCACCGTATAGGCTATCGATTGCGCCCCGCGCTAGATGTGATGCCGGTCACGTTTGCGTGTGGATTATTGTCTTGCCTTCCGCCGCCGCTCCAGTTCCGCTCGCCGAATCTCGCGCCTTCGCCCCGCATCGTCGTAGCGCAACTGTTGTTCTTCGGTCTCTGGAATCACCGGAGCAACCTTCACGCGGTTCCGGTTAGCGTCTACCGCAACGAAAGTCAGGTGGGCGGAGGCGACGTGCTGAGACGTGTCGGCGATATAATTCTCCACAAACACTTTTACTCCCACTTCCATCGAGGTCAGAAACACTCGATTCACTGACGATCGCAGAATCACCAGATCGCCCACCCTTACCGGAACCAGAAAGTCGATGTGATCCACTGAGGCCGTGACCGCATAACTCCGCGAATGGCGGTGAGCGGCCATCGCTCCGGCCAGATCAATCCAGTGCATCAACCGGCCGCCCAGTAGCGCGCCCAGCGGATTGGCATCGTTAGGCAGAACAATCTCCGCCATCTCCGATTGCGAATCTCTTACCGGCCGCGGCGTCAGCATCTCTTCGTTCATAGTGGCTTCACTCTTTCTGTTGGTCGCTCTGCCTGCAGCGTCACGCCCACGCTTCACATCAACTTCGCGTTAACTCGCCGCGGCCCGAGTGACTTCCTGCCGCTTCCTCTTCTCAAGATAAGACTCCAGAAAGCACTCCGCCATCCGCTGCACCCGGCTGTCGGGATGTGAATGTTTCCACCTGGCCTCGGCAACCTCAAACTCCAGCACCCCGTGCTCCGCCGGGCGATGCCCACGCTCGCACACATAGCGAACTTGAATGCAGCCGCGGTCCCCATTTCCGTCGCTCACGGTCCGGGCCGCAAACCGCACCGAATCCCACACCCGCTCCTGCGGCAACCGCCCGCAACCCTCTGCGTATCCAAGGTTGCAGAACTCCCGCAGGTCCTCCTGCGACGGAGCTTCACCCTCATGTCCCGGCGCAGTGCAGTGTCCACTCCACCCGCATCCCAGCGGAAGCCGCCCCGCATGCAGCCAGGCCCCATCCGCCAGCTTCTCGATCGGCAAAAAAAAAGGACATGCCACCAGCCACCCTCGCGGAACATGAAATGCAGAAATGTTAAGGACTGCTCATTCTACTCACCTTAACAAATGCAATCCAACGGAAGGCGCAATTTGTAGTAACCTCGTCTTGAACTGGCCGCTGATCACTAGCCACCGACCACCGCTTTATGGACCGCATCGCCGCCCTCAACGACGTCCTCACCCAGAATCCGAATGACACCTTCGCCCGCTACGGACTGGCGATGGAATACTCCAAGCAGGGCGACCTCGACCGCTCGCTTGCCGAATTCTCCATCTTGCTAAAAGCCAGTCCCGACTACACTCCGGGCTACTTCATGGCCGCGCAAACCCTGGCCCGCGCCGACCGAATCGCCGAAGCCAAGACCATGCTGGCCGATGGCATAGCCTCCGCCCGCCGCACCGGCAACCTCCACGCCCAAGGCGAGATGGAAGCCATGCTCGCAGAGCTGAAGAGTCAGTGACCAGTGGTCAGTGATCAGTGGTCAGCAAGAACTTACCTGTGGGCGATTTTACTGATCACTGGCCACTGCCCACTGACCACTATGTTGCCATCCTCCCCATAGCCCACTCCACCAGCTCCGGAAATATCTGATAAATCTTCTGCGGCACGTACATAGTCCAGGGCACAACCACTTCCCGCTTCCGCTTCAAATATCCCCGCAGCGTAGCGCGAGCCACACGCTCCGCCGTGACCCCCTTCACCGATCCCGGACGCACTTGCTTCAACTCGTTCCCCCGAACCGCATTCTCGCTAAATGCAGTCCGAACATACCCAGGACAAACCGTCAACACGTGAATCCCGTCCTTCTTCAACTCCACCCGTGCCGCCTTGCCGATCGCATTCAGCGCAAACTTGCTCGCACTGTAAGCCGCATGAAACGGTATCGGAATATGCCCCGCCACACTCGACACATTGATGATCGACCCCCCACCCTGCTGCCGCATCACCGGAATCACGGCCTGCATTGCCCCCACCGCTCCAAATAAATTCGTGTCGAACATTTCCCGGCACGCCGCCATCTCCATCTGTGCCACCGAATCCAGCAGCCCATGCCCCGCATTGTTCACCCAGACATCGATCCTCTTGAAATGATGCAGAGTAAGTCCAATCGCCCGATCGACATCCTCCCGGTGCCGCACGTCGCAAGCCATCGCCAGCGTTCGCTCGCTGTGCCCCACGCGCCCGCGCGCGGTCTCAACCCGGCCCGCATCGCGCGACAGCATCACCACGCTCGCCCCATGATCGACGAAAATCTTCGCAATCGCTTCTCCAATCCCCATGGAAGCGCCGGTCACCACCACAATTTTCCCCGCAAGTTCCATAGCGCGCTTCTATTCCTCCGGAACGAGTGAAGTCAAGCACTGGGGTACAATCTGGACAGCGCACCTTTCGCGCTGAGCCCGCGCTCACCACCGGAGACTCCTTGGACGCCCTCATCCCTCTGTTCCCGCTCGATGTCGTCCTGTTCCCCGGCACTCCGCTGCCCCTGCACATCTTCGAACCACGCTACAAGGAAATGATCGGCGAGTGTCTGGCCCAGCATCGCGCCTTCGGTGTGGTGCGCGTTGTCGAGCAGGGTCTGGCCGAAGTGGGATGCACCGCTGAAATCATCACCGTCGTAAAAGAGTATCCCGACGGCCGCCTCGACCTCGTCGCCGAGGGCCGCAAACGCTTCGAACTCATGCGTGTCAATCAGGAACGTTCTTTCCTCCAGGCCGAAGTTCTCCTGATCGATGACGAACCTGGAACGCCGCCCAAGGAAGATACTTCGCGCGCGGTTCAACTGCATTCCGAGCTGCTGGCCATCGCCGGCGCCAAACAGGATCTCTCCGACGCCGACCCTCTGTTGCTCTCTTTCTACCTCGCCGGCTCTCTGCCCCTCGATCTGGATTTCAAACAGAAGCTGCTTTCCCTGCGCTCCGAGCCGGAACGCATTTCCTTGCTCATCAGCTATCTGGAAACCATCATCCCCAACCTTCGCCGCGCCGCCACCGCCCGCGAGAGAGCCGGCGGCAACGGCCATGTCCACTAAAGCATCGTTGGTCGTTAGTCTTCCAAGCACACGGCTAACGACCAACGACTAACGACGAACGACGGTTCTCCTTCCCGCGTATAATCCAGAAAAGTAGTTGTCTGGGGGTTCCCTCATGCTTCTTCCGCGCACGCTGGGCGAATTGCGCCGCAGTGCCTTTTCCGAAGAACGCTTGCGCACTCGCCGCGTGAAAGACGAACTCCGCGACAACCTCATCACCCGCCTCCGCCACCACGACGACGCCGGCATCTTTCCCGGCATCGTCGGCTACGACGACACCGTCGTCCCGCAGATCGTCAATGCCGTGCTCTCGCGCCACAATTTTATTTTGCTCGGCCTGCGCGGCCAGGCCAAGAGCCGCATCCTGCGCGCTCTTACGACGCTTCTCGATCCTCACATGCCCTACCTGGCCGGATGCGAAATCCGCGACAATCCCTACGCGCCCATCTGCCGCCGATGCCGCGAAGAAGTCGCTCGCTTGGGCGACGCCACTCCGATTGCTTATCTAACTCCCCACGACCGCTACGTGGAAAAACTAGCTACGCCCGACGTCACCATCGCCGACCTCATCGGCGACATCGATCCCATCAAAGCCGCTCGCGGCGGCCACGAACTCTCGAGCGAGTTCACGGTTCACTACGGCCTGCTGCCCCGCGCCAATCGGGGCATCTTCGCCATCAACGAACTTCCCGACCTCGCCGGAAAAATTCAGGTCGGCCTGTTCAACATCATGCAGGAAGGTGACGTGCAGATTAAAGGCTACCCCATTCGCCTCCCGCTCGACGTTGCTATCGTCTTCAGCGCCAATCCCGAAGACTACACCGCCCGCGGAAAAATCATCACGCCCCTTAAAGACCGCGTCGGCTCTGAGATTCGCACGCACTATCCTGCCACGGTCGATGAAGGCATCGCCATCACCGCGCAGGAAGCCTGGACCAGCCGCAACGGCCACAAGTCGCACCTGCCCACCTACATTCAGGAGGTAATCGAGCGCATCGCCTTCGCCGCTCGCGAGGACAAGAAGATTGATAAACGCTCAGGCGTCAGCCAGCGCCTGCCTATCTCCGCGATGGAGAATGTTATTTCTAACGCGGAGCGGCGCGCGCTTCGCAACGACGAAAAGCTGGTCGTGCCCCGCGTCAGCGACGTCTACGCCGCGCTCCCCGCCATCACCGGTAAACTCGAACTCGAATACGAAGGCGAGATGAAAGGCGCGGACTTCGTTGGCCGCGAACTAATCCGTGCCGCCATCGCCAAAACCTACGACGAATACTTCACCGGCGCCGACGTGCAACAGATCGTGCAGTGGTTCGACCTGGGCGGCGAGATTCAGCTGTCAGATTCCGTTTCGGCCTCAGAAGCGCTTGAGAACCTGAAAGAGATTCAAGGCCTCATCGACAAGCTGGGTCCGCTCGGCGTCTCACGGAAAGAAAGTCCCGAGCAGCAAGTCTCGGCTGCCGAATTCATCCTCGAAGGCCTGCACGCTCACAAGCGCATCGGCCGCAACGAAGAGCGCGTTTTCAAAGCCGGAGAGAAAAAGCCGGAACCGGTGCGCGAGAAGAGTTTCGACAAAGAAGAACCACCGTACCGGCAGAGAAGGCAGTTTAACTGAAAAGAAGTGGTCAGTGACCGCCAGTGGCCAGAAAAGCCGTTGGTCTTGATTTTCACTGGCCACTGATCACTGACCACTGGCCACTGCTTTTATGAAGCGCATCCGCTACTCCAAATACGTCCCCGACCCCGCCGGCGAAATGAGCATGGAAGACCTGCTCAGCGCGCTCTCCGACTACCTGCTGCAGAGCGGCTTCCAGAGCGATATGTGGTATGAAATGCCCGAGGGCGAGCAGACTCTCGACGACCTTCGCCGCGCCATCGAGCAAGCCCTGATGGAAGGCGATCAATTCGACGAAGACATGCGCGAACGCCTCCAGCAAATGGCGGCGGATGGCGAACTCGACGAACTCATTGAAAAACTGATCGAGCGCATGCAGCAGGAAGACTACATCTCAATCGATCAGCCGCCCGACCCGTCGCGCCCCTCCGGCGTCGGCGGCCAGGTCGGTGAAAATCAACAGCAAGCCAAATTCGAAATCACCGACAAGAGCCTCGACTTCCTCGGGTTCAAATCTCTCCGCAACCTGCTCGGCTCGCTCGGCAAATCCAGTTTTGGGCGCCACGACACCCGCGACCTCTCGACCGGCATCGAGGCCAGCGGCGCTTCCCGCACCTACGAATTCGGCGACACGCTCAACCTCGACATCACCGCCACGCTCTCCAGCGCGATCCAGCGCGAAGGCCTCAGCCTGCCGCTCAACATCGAATACCGCGACCTGCAAGTCCACCAGTGCGAATACCAATCTTCCTGCGCCACGGTCCTAATGCTCGACTGCTCGCACTCGATGATTCTTTACGGCGAGGACCGCTTCACGCCCGCAAAAAAAGTTGCCATGGCGCTCTCCCATCTCATCCGCACGCAATATCCCGGCGACTCGCTCTCCCTCGTCCTCTTCCACGACTCCGCCGAAGAAGTCCCACTCTCACAACTGGCCCGGGTCAAGGTCGGCCCCTATTACACCAACACACGCGAAGGCCTGCGTCTGGCGCAAAGAATCCTGCAGCGGCAAAGAAAAGACATGAAGCAGATCGTCATGATCACCGACGGCAAACCCTCCGCCCTAACCCTCGAAGACGGACGCATCTACAAAAACGCCTTCGGCCTGGACCCGCTAGTCGTCAGCCAGACGCTGGAAGAAGTCTCAAAGTGCAAACGCGCCGGAGTCCTAATCAACACCTTCATGCTCGCGTCAGATTATGGCTTGGTGCAATTCGTCCAGAAAGTAACCGAAATGTGCCGCGGCAAAGCCTACTTCACCACTCCCTACACCCTGGGCCAGTACCTGCTGATGGATTACATGTCGCGGAAGACGAAAACGATCCACTGAGAATCAAGGGTTGGAATTGCGGGCCCTTGACCACCACTTTGTTCAGATTTCACGGGTCCCCTCCCCGAAGAACCCTATCGCTTGCGTCCCCGGCTAAACTATTTCCGGGGAACTCCCCACCATAAAGGAGAATCACGATGAACCAGATCCTCGCAATTGCGTTGTTGCTCATGTCACTCGCTTCGGCAGCCCCACCCGACGGGCCGGGCCTCCCACCGCCGCCACCGCCCACTAGCGCTGTACAGCCGGCTTCCCACATAGCGAAATGACACTCGAAGACCGGGAACAGTTGAGGTAAGCTGTTCCCGGCTTGATTTTTCTAACCTACATCCCGCTATTGCTGCTGGCGCTATTGTTGTGGACACTGGTCCATAGGCGCGCCTACTGGACAGTTCCGTGTTTTTTTGCTTATGTGGCATTTGCCGTGGCCGCCGGAGTGGCGCGGTTTGTCGTCCGTAACCACCCGCACCCTTACTACGCGACCTATTGGATCACCGAGGCCGGCTACGATCTCCTTGGAATCCTCGTGATGTACGAAGTGCATCGCGCGGTTCTCGGGAACCTGGCCCGTGCCTGGTGGCTCCGGCTCATCTTTCCGGCTGTCCTCATCGCGGGCATTGGCCTGAGCCTAGCCCGCGCTCATGCCGTTCCATCACGGGTTGGCGGCCTCGGCCTCCTGTTCTACTACATTGTGGTTGGCGAAATTGCTGTCCGGTTCGTGCAAGTGCTCGTCTTCGCTGGATTGGTGACGCTCGTCCCACTCCTTGGGCTCCGCTGGCGGCAATATCCTTTTGGCGTGGCCACGGGGTTTGGGCTTTACGCCACGGTTGCCCTGGTGACCACAGCCAAATTTTCGGATTTTGGAACAAGATTCATTTTTCTGTGGGGAGTGACCTCACTTGTGGCATACTCTGTCGCTGTGTTGATTTGGATTTGGTTCTTCAGCGTGCCACAAAAGGCAGAGGATCCAAATCCCGAGTTGTCGGCCCCTTCCCCCGGTGATCTGAAACAATATAAGGACGCGATGCGGAGGATGCGCTAGGTCATGTTCTCAATTATTCTCACCTGGCTGATCGTCGCGTGGGGCGCGCTGTCCTGCATTTACATGTTGCGTTGCGCCTGGACGCGCTTTCCCAAGCGTGACGTCGACGTCGACGATGTCGTTCCCTTCCTCTATCCGGTGGATATTTCTCTTGCCGAGTCGCTTCTTGATCCTGCAGCGGAGTTTGAATTTCGCTGGAAGCTTGGCCCGCTGGAGTTTCGCGAGGCGCAACGCAAGCGCATGCGCTTGTATCTTGAGGTCACCCGTCGTATGGCTCACAACGCCAAGGTCCTGGTGCAGTTCGCCGACGCGGAAAGGAACAACCAGGATCCTCGCCGCGTCAGCCTGGCTTCCACACTGCAACAGAAAGCAGTTGAGGTCCGCCTCTATTCCCTTCTGGCCGGAATCAAACTTCGTTTTTGGTTGCTGTTTCGCGCGGATTTTTGGAACTCTATGCCGGTTCTCGCGCACCTGCGCACCGCGGGCGAGATCGACGGCCTTCAGACTTACAGTGCCCTAAAAACCGCTGCCGCCGCGGCCTTTGTACAGTTGCCCCCCGATGAACTGGATTCATTGACGCGAAACCTCTGAACGACTGTCCCCGAAGGCGCTCCGCCTTACCGCAGCCTTACCCCAGAAGAGTTGCCAGGCCCGCCTTCCTCTCACCCCTCGCCCCACGCCCCAAACTGCTGATACTCTTTTAACAACCCATGGCAAACTGCATCCGATGTGGCCGGCAGCTTCCCGGATTATCCTTCGGCAAGAAGATCTGCCAGTGGTGCGTTCAGCACGAAGCCGCCCAGCGCGGCGAAGTTCCCGACGACGCGCCGCAAACCGTCATGCCCACGCCCTGGGTCCGTCGCAGTGAGTCCGCCATCGGGCTCACGCAGGTAATCTTCGGAATCAACGCAGCCGTATTTCTCGGCATGGCGCTCTCAAGTTCCACGGTCATGGATTTCCCCATCCGCGAGCTTGTAGTGTGGGGCGCAAATGTCGGGGCGCTCACTTTCCAGGGCGAATGGTGGCGACTGATCACCAACGTGTTCCTTCATGGCGGCCTGATTCACATCGCCTTCAACATGTGGTGTCTGTGGAATCTGGGCGCACTCTGCGAATCGCTTTACGGCCGCTGGACCTACGCTGCCATCTATCTCATCTGCGGCCTCGGAGCCAGCCTGGCCAGCGCAGCCTGGCATCCCTACGTACCCAGCGTCGGCGCTTCCGGAGCCATCTTTGGCTTGGCCGGCGCGCTCATCGCCGCCTTCAAGCTCGGAGAATTCTCCGTCCCGCGCTCCGCACTCTCTGGCACGCTGCGTAGCCTGGGTGCGTTTGTCGTCTACAACCTCATCTTCGGATTCGCGCTCCCCGGCATCGACAACACCGCCCACATCGGCGGCCTGGTCACCGGACTAATCGTCGGCGCTCTAATCGCCCTCATCGCCCCGCAGCAAGACCAAGCCCCGCGCCGCGTCGCCGTCTTCCTGGTCATGATTCTCGCCCTCGCCGGTGGCGCCATCGCGGCCGCGCATCACTACGGCGTACCCCTCCGCCTGGGACGAGTGCATTTCGAACGCTCCGCTAACATTCCTGAACGCAACCCCGCTCAGACGAATGCGCTCGAAGCAGGCAGCAAAGCAGGCGTAGGACAAAACTAGATCGACGACTATCTATATACAAGAGATGGCATTTCGGAGGCAGTTGCTCGGTACTCGGTACTAGGTATTGGGTACTCGCTCCTAGCTCTTCAACTCCCCCACCGCCCGCCAAGCCTGATTAATCGCCTCGTCTGTGTAAGCCGCAGCCCCGGCATCCGAGTTGGCGATAGCGATCCGTCCGAAAGTTTTCCGCGCCCGCTCACATGGCGTCTCGCCACCTTCCAGCACGAACTTGTCGAAGAGGCTGCTGTACTCGTAGGCATAGCCGTGTGGCCAGCGGTTCACCGTAATCGCCAGGATGTCCCGCGCGGGATTGAAGCCGCCCGGCCCCAGCGTCCGTGCCAGTTGCTCGCGAATCTTGCGCTCCATGGTTTCAAACGTCGTGTTGTAGAGTTCGATGCGGCCAGCAGTGTGCTGATCTCGCGACGGCCGGCCCGCGCGGCAGGGAGACTTGCTCATGTGCACCACCGTCGGCTCTTCGGGCGCGCGCGGGCATCGATACTCGCCGATGCTGACCGGGAGATCGAGGTTGACGTAGGTATGGTAGCCGCCCGGCGCATAAATGGAATTCGCACCCAGCTTCTGAAACGCAGTAGAGCTGCGCAACAGCACATTCGTGTACAGCAGCGGCACCTTGGTCGCGAAGGCCAGCGCCTCCTTCTGCGCCTCCGGCAACTCTTCGCAGAGGTAAGGAATCATCTGGTTCCAGCACGCCAGGATTGCGTGTTTGCCTCTGACGGTATAGACCTTGCCACCGCGGGCGTAGGCGACCTCAACCTCAGTTGCCCGCGCCGGCTCGCCGGCGTGCTTCACCCGCACCGCCGTGCTGTTCAATCGCATGCGCAGGGCCGAGCTTTTCTCATCGAGCTTCCCGTAGTTCGCCCGCGCAGTCACAACGTCGGTGGCGGAGTTGCCCGGCATCGCCTCGGGGATCAGTTTGCGCACGAGCAACCGCGCGATGCTGGCATTGCCGTCGGGAAAGTGAAAGAAATATTTCCGCTCGTTACTCAGCGCTTCCGGGCTGAGGCCCATTCCTCCAAAGCCCGGATAGCCCGTCTCCGCTGCGTCCAGCGCGGGAACCGCTTCAATACCTACGCCAAATAAAGTTTGGGAAATGGTCTGGTAAAGGCGAATCACGTCCGCATGCATGCCCGCCTGCTCCGTCAGGAACTGGGCGTAGCTGATGCGCGCAAGGCGCGCCTTTTTCTGTTCGGCATTGAGTTCCGGGAGATAGTCTTTCTTCTCGCGGCACAAACGAGAGACATCCTTGCGCGCCTGCTCCGCAATCGGCGCCTCGGCCAGGAAGTGCGCCCAGGCATCGGGCCCGGCGACCGCGAGGTCGTAGGTCTCACCACCCGGGAAAGGACAAGGATCATCCACCAGCTTGTCGCTGCCAAAGGTTTCCTTGTCGAAGAAGATCTTGGGAACTCTCCCCGCCGAGCCGTAGAGATCGCGGTCGAGATATTTTGGGAAGCTGCTTACTTCGATTCCCAATTCCTCAATCAAGTTCCTTGCGACTGCGCTGTACGGCTCCGGGCTCTCGATCGAGTACGTCCCGCCATAGCCTAAGAGAGTTCTCTTGCCCACCTGGAACTCGTTGCGCTTGGCGTGGCCGCCGAAGTCGTCGTGGTTGTCGAGGATGAGAATGCGCGCGCTTGCGCCGGCAACCTTGCGATAGAAATGCGCGGCGGAGAGGCCGCTGATGCCGCCGCCGACGATGACGAGGTCGTAGGTCTCGCCGGTGTCTTGCGGCGCGCCGGCTGCGTCCCAGAAAGTGCCGTCACGCAAGGCGTGTGCGGCGTCGAAGGAGCCGGCGTGGCTGCCGCGCAATCCGGTGAGCGCGGGCGGATAGTAGTTGGCCGCCGTATCGAGATCGCCGCTTGCAGCCAGCAGATGCCACGGCATGAGGGCGGCGCCTGCGGTCACCGCCACGCCGTTGAGAAAGTCGCGGCGTGTGATGTTACGCTGCATTCCCAATTCGCGGTCGCTTAGATCGCTCATGTGCTCGTTTCCAGCTTCTAACCTTCGGCTTTTTTCACTGCCAGTTCCGCACCCTGGAATCCAATGCGGCTATGGGTGCCGTCGCAAAACGGTTTGTTCACCGAGCCGCCGCAGCGGCAGAGAGAAAAGGCTGGCTTGCCGGTGAGGTCATACGGAGTTCCATTAACGTCGACGAGTTCCACCGAACCTTCTGCCGCTTCCACGCGGTAGGGGCCATTGGGACGGACTGTGATCTTTACCTGAGCCATGACTGTGATTCCTCCAACCTTACGGGTTTCTAGTAAGGCTAAAAGATATCACTAAGGCGGTGAGCGTGTCGCGGGGGCGTGAGAGCGGCTGGAAGTCGTGCCTGTTCCATCTGCCGCATGGTTGAAAGCGCCACGCGACAAAAGCAGCGCGGCGCCGTGCGATCGGAAGTTCGGATCGCCGGCAGCCAGCTTTCCTCAAAAGTCATAGCGCAGCGATAGCGTCGCGGTATTGGCCTGGAAGTCGCGGGCAGGCAGCGGCGCAGATAAGTACTTCTCGTTGTAATCGTAGTATCCCCACGCTGTTCTCCAGGTCAGGCCCTTGGCCAGATTCACGTCCAGTCCGGCCGTCGGTTTGTGGTAGTTGAAACCAAGCGAGGTGGTGGTTCCGGGATTGGCCAGGAGTGGCGTGAGGCCGCTGCTGCTGGTCAGGCTGTAGCCAAGATTCCACGTGGCGCGCGGAATGGGCTTATACATGATGTTGGCATAGCCGAAGTTGACTTTGTTGATGTAGAGCGAATCGGCGGAGATATAGGGCGTGCCCTGAGTGCACAAGGTGGAGTCCGTCGGTGGGGAGGAGGTGAGCACGTAACAGATGTTGGTGGTGGAATAGATGTTGTCGTAGTTGTAGCCGAACTCGAAGCCGAAGTGGGGCTTGGGATTCAGGTCGGCGGTGAAGCCGTAGTTCTGATTGTGCTCGCGATGCATCACGACGTTGTTGCGGCTCTCCAGAATGTTTATGGTGCCGGAGAAGCTCGCCCAGCTCTTGGGTTTGTAGTTGATCCGGGTTTTGTAGTGCTGCAGTTTACGCGGGGAAATGCGTGTGGGCGAGTTGTCGGCGGAGAACAGTTCCACATCCAAGTTGGCCCGCAGATGTTCGGTGGGATGCGCCCAGAAGCCGAATAGCGCGGAGTCTTCGTTGACCGTCAGGCTGTTGGCCGTGTCGGCGGTCTGGCCGGAATGAGTGCAGATGCCGTTCGCGTTGACGGTGCCGCCATTGGCCACCGAGCAGTCGCCGCGCAATGCGTTGGACGGGTAAAAGGTCTCGGCGATAGAGCTAATCAGGTCTTGCCCAATTGTCCGGTGACCGAAACGGTAGCCCACGCTAGCGCCGTAGTGGCGGTCGAAGTCATACTCGACCTCGAAGGTGTTGTACTTGGAGTCCTGCCCGAGGAAAGGCGCAACGGAGGTGGCGCTTATGTCCGCGGCGGAACTGGCAGAGTGCGCCGGGCAACCGGCGCCGGTCAGGGGATTACAGGTTGCGGCATTGTAGGGGACGATGGGAAGAAGCAGGGTAGCGGGACTAACACCAGGGAAAAGGCTGAGCGCACTCAAGTCAGAAGTGCCGGGAATGCGGAAGTTGGAGAAGCGGAAAGTATCGACCAGGCGCAAGTGGTCGGTCAGGTGGAGGGTGGTGGCCAGGTCGAGGTTCGCCACCACACGCCGGGCGCTGGCTGATCCCGTAATGTCGGAGCCGCGTAAATTGTTTCGGCCGAGGCCAACCAGAGTCTCGTCGTAATTGTTGGCAGTGTCCTGGGACGAACTGTACGATCCGCGCGCGGAAATGTCGAGGCGGCGGAAGTAGCTGGATTGCATGGTCAACTGCTCGGTGGGATAGGAAACCCGCAGCGGCGCGAAGCGGGAGTAGGCCTGCTGGGCGCTGCAGTTGGAGCGCAGCACCGGCGGCGTGCCGGCGGTGAAGATGGGCGCGGGCGTATTGGAACAGGGCTGGCCGGCGGCAGCGTTGTAGTCGATGCCGGCATCGACCGGACTGCCATTGCTCAACTGAAAGAGCAAGTTGTTGTCTTGCCAGGAAGTGTCCCCCTTGTAGTACTGCAGGAACTGGTCGTAGGAAATATTAGTTCGGGGGATGAGTTTGACGTCGACGCCCACCTGGTAAGCGTCGAGTAGGGTGCGCGTGTTCTGGAACAACAGCGAGTCGGTGCCTTCGTGAATAGAGCTGAAGGCCGGGCCTTCGTTGTCGTTGCGGGAGTATCCCAGGCGGAAGCGCACCGCCGACTGCGGACGAAGGATCAGGTTGTAGTTGTACATGCGGCGCACGGTTTCCATTTCATGCGGCGAGTCGTTGACCTGAATATACGGATTGATTGGGTTTAGGGGATTGGCGAGGTCGTTGTAATCCCAGAAGTTCCGGTCGCGCCGGAACGTCATGTTGAAGTTGTACCACTTGTTTTTCGACACGCGCAGGCGGCTGGCGTTCTCGGGATCGCCGCCCCAGCCGAAGCTGGAGAGAAACAGGTTGTCGAAAAGCGCGCCATCGTGATCGAGGGAACGCATGTTCAGGGTTTGATCGAAGAGACGGGGCCCTTGCTGCTGGTTCACGAAGGTATCGTAGACCGGCAGGCTGCCATTGATCCCGGCGGCGCGGTAGCCTAACTCAAATGAGCCCTGATAATGGTAGTTGCCGTTGTCGACGCCCTGAGGTTCGTCCTGGGCCGCGGCGGCGGACAGCAACAGGGGAACAATCAACATGAGGGCAAGGCCGGAAGTTCTCCTCGTGGGCGGGAGACCAGTGCGGCTGGCTTTCGGCGCTGGCGCAAATGTGAGATTCTGCATGGTCTCCTCCTATTTGAAGAAAGTGGCATCGAAGTTCGAGCCGTGAATTTGCGTGTGGCACATCGTGCAGGCGGAATACTTCTGGCTCTGGTTATGGAACGAGGGCAGAGCCGGAGCGCCGATATCGGTGGTAAGAGTGTGGCATTCCAGGCACAAGAGATTGACCTGGGCACGCTTCAGCAGGCGCGGGTTGGTCGACCCATGGGGCGTGTGGCAAGACACGCAACCCTCGGTTTTCACCGGCTCATGCTCGAAGGCAAACGGGCCGGCCTTGTCGGCGTGGCATTTGAAGCAGACCTGGTCCTGGGCCGCCGTGGCACGCAGCTGCTTGGTAAGGAAGCCGCCGTGCTGGTTGTGGCAGTCGGTACACTGGATCAGCCCCTGATCGACACGGTGGCGGAAGGGGCGGGAGAAATCCTGCTTCACTTCGGTGTGGCAGCTGTAGCAAAGCGTGGGCTGCTTTTCGACCAGCAGATACTGCGGCTCTTTGGCATGGTGCGGCGAGTGGCAGGAGGTACAAACCACGCCGTTGGTGTTGTGCTCGGAACGGCTGAAGTTGGCATGCTCCTCGCCATACTGGTGGCAGGCCAGGCAGCGCTTGGTGATTTCCTCGGGCTTGGCGCCGGCGAAGGTGAAGATCTTGGTTTTGTCGCCGCCCCCCGCCACATGGTCGGCGCCGGGACCATGGCAGCCCTCGCAACCTTGCTTCGAGGGACCGCCCGCTTTATTCAGCATTGTCTTCCAGTGCGGCGTTTTCTCCCAAGAGGTGTAAATTTCCTCGTGACAGGTTTTGCAGGTATCTGCGCCCACATACTTGGAAGCGTCGGGGACAGGTGTGCCGGGCGACGGCGCGCTGGTGGATTGAGCGCTCTTAGCGGGATTCTTCGCGGGCGCCTGGCCGGGAGCAACGGCGGCGACGAAAAGAAACAGGGTCGCGAACAGGAGAATTCGAGAGGCCCTGGAATTTGCTGGCATTCGCATTAGCATTGCCCTCCCTCGATAAGGTTCGTCATGAATCTGCACAAGGACAATTTTAATTTTTCGGCAGCGGGAGCGGAATCGCAAGCAAGAATTGCAAGGAACGACCTCAAGTTTGCGATGCAGATTCCCGTTTTGAATCTGGAACCGAGCGAGCAGAAGGATGTTCTCAGTCACGAGACATGTCGTTGGTCAGAACCACCTTGAGTGCGCTCTCTCTTGCCGCGTGTGCAAAGGTGTCGTACGCCTTCATGATGTCGTTCATGGCGAAGCGGTGAGTTACGAGTTTGGCCGGCTGCAGTTTGCCGGAGCGCACGACTTTCAGCAGCATCGGTGTGGTAACGGTGTCCACCAGCCGCGTAGTAATCGAGATGTTGCGGTCCCAGAGTTTTTCCAGGTGCAGTTCGACGGGCTTGCCGTGGACGCCGACGTTGGCGATGCGCCCGCCGGCGGCGACAATGTCCTGGCAGATGGCGAAGGTAGCTGGAATCCCGACGGCCTCGATGGCGACATCGACGCCGGCTCCCTCGGTCAGTTCCATCACCTGGTGGGCCGCGTGTCCGTCAGAGCTATTGATCAGGGCAGTTGCGCCGAGCTTTTTGGCGACCGCGAGCCGCTTGTCATCGAGGTCAATCATGAAGATCGCCGCCGGGGAATAGAACTGCGCCGTCAGCAGAACGGCAAGCCCCACGGGGCCCGCGCCGACGATGGCGATGGTGTCTCCGGGCTTCACCTGGCCGTTCAGCACGCCACACTCGAATCCTGTCGGTAAAATGTCGCTGAGCATGACCATGGCTTCCTCATCGGCGTCGGCCGGGAAGTGATAGAGGCTGCCGTCGGCTTGCGGGATGCGGACGTATTCGGCCTGAGTGCCGTCGATGGTATTGCCTAGAATCCAGCCGCCGTGGCGGCAGTGGGAATACATGCCTTTCCTGCAGAAGTCGCACTTCAGGCAAGCGGTCACGCACGAGAGGATGACCTTCTCTCCAATGTGAAACTCCGAGACAGCGGTCCCGACTTGCTCGATTACACCGATACCCTCGTGGCCGAGGATTCGTCCGTCGGTCACGGCGGGGAGATCTCCCTTCAGAATGTGGAGATCGGTTCCGCAGATCGTAGAGGTCGTGATACGCACGATGGCGTCCCCTGAGTCCTGGATGATGGGGTGTGGTTTGTCCTCCCACGCACATTTGCCGGGACCGTGATAGACCAGAGCTTTCATGGTGGCGCCGGTGTCTAGTGTCGAGGTGGGCATTTGTTCAAGCTGGGCGGTTGTCATGGGTCTTTCCTCGACGGGATCGTAGAACGAGGCGACGTTTCGCGACTGTTCAATTCTGCACACTTGCTGATTTGAGACAGCCGATCCTCGAAGCAGCGTGGGACCGTCCGGACAACGAAAGGCGTCGTTCCCATGGGCGGCTGGCGTGGAGATCACGCTTTCGGGGCGACGCGGAGGATGCGGCGGACGTCGAACACCGGGACGATTATGCGGATTGCCGCAGTTTAGGTTTTGCTGGTTCCTTCTGGCTTCTCTGGCGAGTTCTTCGGCGAGCTTGAGAGCGTTGAGAGAGTGTTCCTGCGCCTGTTTGCTGAGTTCGTGAGCGCTGAGGTGATCTCCCTTGCCGTGGGCGACGGCAGCAGCCATGTGGGCGTGGGCTGCGAGGTTGTGGAGCTCCGCGGCCCGGTTGTGCGGGCTGGATGGCATAGTTGTTCTCCTGCCGGTTAGACGTTGTTATCCACTCGATTGAGTCTTACGCAACATGCTCGTCGTTGTTCAAGTACTCCTCGGGAACGTCGTCCTCGGGCACCTCGCGCGTAGTGACCTCAGACACGTCAGGATCCTTGGCGTTCTCTACGGCCGCCACAGCATCGGCCTCAAACGCATTCCCTTCCTCTACTAGTTCCTCGACGCTCTCGGAATCCGCGCCGGCCATATTCGATATCTGCTGAGTGTCGCCAGACTGCCCGGCGGAACTCGGTCCAAGTTCATCCTGGTTGCGTTTGTTGTGCTTAGACATGATGATCTCCTCCACATGAGATGCAGTAGCTCGGCATGCCGTTGCGGAAGAAACATCGCCCGGATCTTAGGCGGCTAGGGCGTCGGCTGGGACCAGGCTGCGGTAGAGTTCGAGGTAATCGTCGATCATGCGTTTGGTGGTGAAGCGTTCGCGGGCGCGGGTATAGGCGCGATCGGCGTAGGCCTGGCGCATGGCGCGGTCGGCGTCGAGCTGGTGCAGGGTCTCGGCCAGACTGCGGGCGTCGTTGGTGCGGAAGTAGAGCGCTGCCTCGCCCCAGACTTCGCGGAAGCTCGGGATATCGTTGGCGACGATGGCGCAGCGGGAGAAAGCGGCTTCCAGCGGCGCGATGCCGAGCGGCTCATAGCGTGCGGTGGCGGCGTAGATGGCGGCACGGCTGTAGAGGGCGCGCAATTGGGCCTCAGTCTGGGGGCCGCGGATGGCGACGCAACTCTGATCGGTCGAGACTTTCACATCGGCGCGGATTGGAATGCGCGGCAGGGGCACGGTTTGCTCCGCGCCCACGATGCACACCGAGAAAGGCTGCGCGTGTTGCGTGAGGAGGAAGACCTGCTTGCCGGCATCGAGCAGGCGGCCGACGGAGAGCACGGAATCGTCTTTGCTGACGTAGGGATTGAAGAAGATGGGATTGCGGCCGGGATAGATTATGGCCGCGCGCCGCGGGCGGCTGTAAGTGGAGATAAGAGTGTCGAGCATGCAGGCCGAGGGCGCGACCACGGTATCGGCAGCGGCAATGCCGCGGGTTATGGTGTCGCGATACCACTTCAACCAGCGCGTGGGGCGCGGCGTGCAGCCTTGCACCGCTTCGGCCCAACTGATGAGGTCGCCGTGGGCCATCACGACGCGGGGAATCTCGACGGGGAGATGGCCGTGGCAGAACTGGTGGAGGTGAAGCAGGTCGGGGCGAACTTCTCGGACCAGGCTGGCGAGGAATTCTGAGGATTCGGACAGGTCGTTCGGTGCATCGTCCATCCACTCCAGGCGGAAGGCAGTGGGGCGATACTCTAGGCCGTGGAGGAGGTCCATCCAAGCGGTCTGGTCGGGCAGGGGAATCTCGCCGAAGCTGACCAGCGTGACCCGGACGCCGCGCGTCACCAAGCCTGTGACCAGTTCGCGAGTGTAGGTCCAGGAGCCGGACATGGTATCGGCCGTAACCAGAACGTGCACAGAGCCTCCTGGAGTACGCGGGATGCCGCAGTGGATGCGGGGTCCGGCGTGGTGCGCTGGATTATTCTAGTGCGAATTGGGGTGCGGCGAGGAGAATTATTTGGCGAACTAGACATCTGCAAAATCTTGCGTGCCTCAGCTTCTTTCGCACATCAAGCTAGCCGGACTAAGCCCCTTCGGCTGGCTCTGGCAGTCCAGCGCGGACGTTCTCCGGTAGGCGTGGCCTCCTAAAACGTGAGCTTGGCGGCAAGTTGGAAGGCGCGTGGGCCTCCGGAGCCGAAGACTCCGCCGGCCGTGCTGACGGGCTTGCCGAATGCAGACGAGACCGCAGGATTGGTGCCATCAGGAACGAGCACGTTGAAAAACCCTGAGTAGTTCGAGTTGCTCTGGCCGAGGACATTCATTTTGTTGAATAGATTGAACACCTCGCCGATGGCTTGCAGGTGGAGGCGCTCGCCGAGATTGAATTCGCGCGAGAGGCGCAGGTCGAAAGAGTTGAAAGTGTCGTTGAAGCGGGCGTTGGGGGAAACCATGGGGAACGGCGTACCCAAGCCGCCGTTGAGCGCGCCTTGTGCGTTTAGTTGCGTGAGATACGCATTAAGTTCTGTTCCGGTATGGAACTGGCGGCCTCCGGCATTGCGCCCGAGTTCGGGGACGCGGTCGCCGCTGCCATCGCCGAGAAGGATATCCATGGGCACGCCGGAAGCATAGGTCCACAGCGGCGAAAGGCGGAAGTGGAAAGGAAGATCAGCGGTGCCTTGCACTACGAACCGGTGGCGCTGATCGTTGGGCGCGGGGCCGTACTCGCGATGCAGGTTGGTGGGATCAACAGGAGGATAGCCGAACGGAATCTGATCGTAATTCGCGTAATCGAGCGCCTTGGAAAACGTGTAGGCGCTGTGGAATTGGAAGTGTTGAGAGAAGCGGTGGTCGACGGTGAGCCAGAGGGCGTCGTAGTGCGTGTTGACGCTTGACTGGAGATCGGTGACGGTTACGGGCGCGGGATTGTTGACCGTGCCGACGGGTACACCGATGATGAAGTGCGTCCCCAGGTTATGGATGCCGTCGACCTTCAGAACCCAATTTTTTGCAAACTCATACTGCACGCCCAGATTGAACTGCTGCACCATGGGATTGCGCAGGTTGTTGTCGATGACGTTGATGCCTTCGGAGGCGCCACCGGCACCGGGGATGATTGGACCATCGAAAGCCGTGTTTGGATAAGTGGCTGGAATGTTCGGTATGAAGTCTCCCGTTACAGGATCGAGGAAGTTGGCGCTGCCGAGGCTCACGTTGATAGGCAAGGCGCGGCCGTCGAGTCCGCGCTCGAGCGAGTCGATCTCCAGTGTGACCCGGTCGTAGTAGATCCCGTAGCCGCCGTGAACGCTGAATAGCGAATTCGGAGTGGCCCAATTAAATCCGACGCGTGGGCCCCAGTTGTTGGCGGCCTTGTGGCGCGTTCCGTGAAGGAAAGGTAGCAGGATGGGATTGATCTGGCTATAGTGGCCAACGTCGTTAACATCGCTGTCGATCTCGTAGCGCAGGCCCAGGTTCAGCATGAACTGCGGGTGGACGCGCCAGTCGTCCTGAACATAAGCTGCGGTGTGGTTGTTGTCGGCGTTGGGGATGATTAAGGGAGTTTGCGGGATGGTGCTGCGAATGGCGACCGCAAACAAGAGATCCTCATCGTTGATTACGCCGTCTCCGTTGCGATCCTGATTGGCAAAATCCTGGATGAACTCGATGGCTCCGGATTGGAAGACGCCCAGGTTGAAGTCCGCGCCGATGCGCTGAAACTCGCCGCCGAAGCTCAGATTGTGTTTGCCGTGAACCCAGTCGATGCTGTCATCAAACTGTGAGCGTTTCTGGCGGGTCTGTTGCGGGACACGGTAGGAAGAACCGTCCGCAATGCTGGGGAAATCGAGTTCGGGGCCGGTGCTGATGGGATTGGTGTTGTTGATGAAGTTGTTGAAGCTGTAGCTGGCACGATTGAGTAACGTCGGGCTGATAACGCGCGTCCAGGAAGCTTGAAAAGTCTGGAAGTTATTGTTCAGATTCTGGCGCTCGGAAGCCGAGCCGATGGGCTGGCCGGAAAGGAAGCTGGCGCCGCCGGTCGAGCCCAGGCGCTCGATCCCGTAGTGCAACGAAAGAGAATCCCTGTTGGATATTTTCCAGTCGCCTCGAAGCGTTCCCATGGGATCGCTGAGTGGTTCCGGAGCGAACGCAGTCGAAATGGTTCCTCCGCCGCCAGTGGGGTTTGGGGTGCGCGTTCCCACCAGCACGCCGCCCAGTTCGTCGCGATACTCGAATGCTCCGAACCAAAAGGCTTTATCTTTCACCAGTGGTCCGCCCAGCGTCGCGGAATATTGTTGCCGCCGGAATGAAGGCTCCGCTCCTGCTGGTGGAGGAGTACTCAACGTTGGATTTAAAAGCGGAGTCGCGGCTTGCAGGCTCTTGTCACGCTCGTAGATCGAGGCCGAACCGTGCAGCGTGTTGGTGCCTGACTTGGTGACGACATTCACGACGGCGGAACCGGAGCGCCCGAGTTCGGCGGAGAAACGGTTGGTGGCCACCTGGAATTCCTCCACTGCGTCTTCCGGAACATTGAGCAGCATGCCGCCGACTACGTCGTCGTTGTCGTCCATACCGTCGATGCTGACGTTGCCGCCGCGTCCCAACTGACCGGCGGACGAGATGACGACCGTGCCCTGCTTGGTGGGATCGAAGTTGGGAGCGATGGTGTTGCCCGGCATCAGGAGTGAGAGTTCGAGAAAATTGCGTCCGTTGAGGGGAAGGTTGTCGATCTGCTGGGAGTCGACCACGCCGTCGACGACGGAGGAAATCGTGTTCACGAGCGGTATGGCGTCACGGTCATCAATTTCGATCACGGTGGTTTGCGTCTTTACGTTGAGGCGAATCTTGAGGTTCGCTTGCTGACCCACTTCGACGCGGACCACGGCCTCGTACTCGGCAAAGCCGGCGGCGACGACTTTGACCTGGTAGTCGCCGGGGGCAAGGTCGTTGATGGCGAACAGTCCGGAATTGGCGGACGTGGTGCTGCGCTGGAGGCCGGTGGCCTTCTGGATGGCGGTGACCTGTGCGTCGTGAACAACTGCGCTCTGCGGGTCAGATATCTCGCCGCGAATGACACCGGTGCCCAGCCGTTGCGCGGAACTCGCCGCCACGCACAGGAATAGTGCGGAGATTGTGAGGAGAACCTGCCAGGCCGGTACCGCGTCTGCCGCAATCAACCGCTGCCGCATTCATTGCTCCTTGGAGCGTCGCGATTCGATAGCGTACGATTTGGCCGCTGGGCACACTGCTTGCGACCGCACCTTTCCCGGCACGCAAAACGCTCGTTGAGATTATTCTGATGAACCCCAGTCCACAGAACGAAGTTAGCGACAAGTTAGCGGGAGTGACAGGAAGACGCAATAATGCAAAAAGGTTAGATCGGGAAGCAGGCGAATCAGTTCGCACCCAGCCTCAGGCGCATGTCGCGGGCAAGATTGTCGATGAGCCGTATTTTTTCTGCGGCGGGAAGGGGAACCTCGGGTACGGCCATGGCCAGTTCGCAGGAGAGCAACATGGCGGTGAGCGATTCGCACACTTCGCTGCGAATCTGCTGCTCGACCGAACGCCGGGCCTGAGTTTCCTCGCGCTTGCGACGGTGCAGCGCGGAGCGGACCTCGCGCAGCAAACGCTCCATGCCACTGACCGCGAAGTTGAGGTAGACGGGAAAAGCAGTGCCCAGATGTTCGAGCACTTGATCGCTTTCGCCAGGCTCGTTCTCGAGAAGAAATTGATCGAGGACGACCGCCGAGTAAGTCTGTTCGCGCAGCCGGGCCACGGCTTGCGGCAGATTCTCAGCCCAGTGGGTTTCGTTGCCAGTAGCTTCCTTGAGAGTGGCGGCGCACTCCTGGCCGCGTGCCGAAGGGGTGATGAGTAGAATCATGCTCTTTCCATAGCACGCCGGGCACCACTGTTGCGTGCATTGAAAAGACAAAGCTTAGAGAGTAATGTCCCTGGCGCGTTCCCGTTGTGGCACGTTCGTGGGTTCCAATTCATTTCATATCCGAACAGTTTAGGTCTGAAGCAAGGTGAGTGAACTCCGATCCGGCAGCGAGTGACAGGTCCCAGCCGCAGGGTGGCACTCAGGCAGGTTGGCGCCGGGCTCAAGTCTTTGGCACAAGATACGTATTGACTAATATTCAGCAATATGGCTGAATATTGTGTATGCCCAATTCTACTTCGAGGGTGCGGCGAGACGCGTACGAGGATGTCTTCGGAGCGCTGGCCCACCCTGCACGGCGCCGCGTGCTGCTCGCGGTCCACTTCAATGGAGGCGCGATGAGTGCCGGTGAAGTCGCGGCGATGTTTGAACACGCGTGGCAGACCACGACCCGGCACCTTCAGGTTCTCGAGGCCGCCGGCCTGCTCACCCACGAGAGGCAGGGCAGGATGCGTATTTATCGCATCGAGCGAAAGCGATTGGCGCTGGTGAGCGATTGGCTGGCGCACTTTCAATCCCCAGTTAAAAGCCGGATAGGAGGAAAACAAGATGTCCGCAACAAAAAAACCTACAGTCGTCAAGGCGAAACCGCCAAAGCGCGAAGCGCCTGAGGACATACCGCAATTCTTCAGGCTCAACGTCGAGGTCAGCGACCTCGATGCCGCGGCCTCCTTCTATACAAAGCTGCTCGGCGTACCGGGACGGAAGCAGCCGGGACGCCGATGCTACTTCGAATGTGGCCCGGTTATCCTCCAAGTGCTGGATGTTTCCTCGATCGGCCAGCCGCACCCGGCGGCAAAGGCCTTGTACTTCACGGTCAGGAATCTGGAGGCGGCATTCGAGCGAGCCAAGGCGCTGAGCTGTCTGTCCCGCGAGGATGTTCACGATGCGCCGGGCGGCGGCATTGTGGTGCGTCCCTGGGGCGAGCGCTCGTTTTATGCCGAGGATGCATGGGGAAATCCTCTTTGTTTCGTCGAAGAAGGAACCGTTTACACGGGCTAGCGTCTAGAGCTGCGCCGCGTAGTCCTTCAGCTTGCGGTACAGAGTCGTCTTGCCGATGCCGAGCAGGCGCGCGGCCTGCAATTTGTCGCCGTTGAGTTCCGCGATGGCGTTGAGGATGGTCTGCCTCTCCAGTTCCGCCATGGGAACGATGCCGTGTTGGCCGTGCCCGTTGCCATTGGCGGGAGCGGCAACGTGCGCGCCCGCAATGGCCGGAGGCAAGTCGGTCACATGGATCAAGGGCCCGCTGGTAAAGGCGCACGTGCGCTCCAGACAGTTTTCCAGTTCGCGGACGTTGCCCGGCCAGTCGTAGGCCAGCATGACCTTGATGGCCTCGTCGGTAAGGATTTTTTCCTGCCCCGACGCGCGCGCTGTGCGCTCCATGAAATGGGCGACGAGCAGAGGGACGTCTTCGCGGCGCTCGCGCAGCGGAGGGATTCGCAGGCTGAGCACGTTAAGACGAAAATAAAGATCACGGCGGAAAGCGCCCTCGGTCACGGCCTGCTCCAGCACGCGGTTGGTGGCGGCGAGAATGCGCACGTTGATGGGAATGCGGCGCGTGCTGCCCACCGGACGAATCTCCTTCTCTTGAATAGCCCGCAGAAGCTTGGCCTGGAGGTCGACGGGAAGCTCGCCGACTTCGTCGAGAAACACGGTTCCACCTTCGGCGATGGCCAGCAGCCCGTCCTTGGCCTGATTAGCGCCGGTGAACGCGCCTTTGACGTAGCCAAACAGCTCGCTTTCGATCAGCGTCGGCACGAGCGAGCCGCAGTCGACGGGGATGAACGGTTTGTCGTGGAAAGGTCCGGAGTAATGAATGGAGCGCGCGACCATCTCCTTGCCGGTGCCGCTCTCGCCCAGAATCAGCACTGGGTGGGAGCTGTTGGCGGCTTTGGCGATGATGCGGTAGAGCTTCTCCATCTCCGGGGCGCGGCCAACGATGCCGCCATAACCCTGCTTCGATTTGAGCTTCTCGCGCAGCATGCGGTTTTCGCTTTTCAGCTTGAGGTGATTGGACACGCGCTCCAACAGGAGCTTGAGTTCGTCAATGCTGAAGGGTTTGGTCACGTATTCGTACGCGCCATGCTTCATGGCCTGCACGGCCGATTGCACCGTGCCGTAGCCGGTCACCACGATCACCAGGGCCTCGGGGCGTTGCGACTTGATGTGGCGGAGAGCTTCCAGCCCGCCAGCGCCAGGCAGGCGCAGATCGAGCAGAACGGCGTCGATGCTCTGGGTTTGCAGCAAGCGATAGGCATGTTCAGCGGAATCGGCAACATGGGCCATGAAGCCCAGGGAAAGTGCGACCTCGCGGCAAGCGTCGCGGATCGAGCGTTCGTCATCGACGATGAGGAGATTGAGAAAATTGGCGGCCAGAATCTGCGGCGTTGCGATCGAGTGAGTTACGGCAGCTGACGTCATAAGAGTGATTCCTTCTTGATATCTTGAGATGTGTTTGGTGCTGGGGCCCCTGAATCTGGATTGGCTGTGGCTGTGTCCTGAAGGTTGAGATCGGCGGACGGAAATGCCCGGGGGAGCAGGATCATGGCACGAGTGCCGCGGCCGGGTTCGCTTTCGAAGTGGATGAGTCCGCGATTGGTGGTAACGATGCTGCGGACGGTGGTCAGGCCCAAGCCGGTGCCTTGGCCGGCGTTCTTGGTGGTAAAGAATGGTTCGAATAGGTGCTGGCGGGTTTCGGCGTCCATGCCATGACCGTTGTCGCCCACGACAAGGAGCACGCAGGGAAAAGCGGGCAGGCGGTTCGGCAGCGTGGTCCCGGCCACAGGTTGGAAGCGGCAATTGCTGGTTTCGACGGTTATCGTTCCGCCGTCGGGCAGGGCGTCGCGGGCATTGAGGACCAGGTTCAGCACGATTTGCTGGACCTGCGCCTGGTCGATCCTGACCGCGCCCAATTCCGGATCGAGACGCAGCTCAAGCACGATGTTTTCCCCAATCAGGCGGGTCAGCAAATCTTGCATCGCCGCGGCAACCTCGTTGAGGCACAGCAGACGCGTGGGCGCGGGTTGGGGACGGGCAAAAACCAGCAACTGCCGCACCAGTCCGGTGGCTTGCACGATGGCAGAGCGGATCTCATCGGCGTAGCGGCGCCGGCGGTCGCGCGCATCCAGACTGGAGAGCAGCAGATCACAATACAGCATGACGCCGGTCAGCAGATTGTTGAAGTCATGCACCACTCCGCCCGCCAGACGGCCGACCGCTTCCCAGCGCTCAGATTGAAGCGGGCTTTCCTCCACCGGAACTGCTTGGTTGGCGCGCTCCGCGATGAGCAACGCATGGTCGGGTTCCCCCGCCCACCCCGGCTGGCGCCATGCGGTCCACTGCACGCTCGCTGGTCCCGGATCCGCGCCTAAGGCTGCGATGGCGATGCGCTCACGTCTGCGGGCGAGCAGGTCGTTCAGCAGCGATTCGGTTTTGTCGCGGTCCTGCGGACGAACCAGTTCGCAGAGCCGCAACGAGCGCCGGCTGGCTACCTCATCGTCCAGGCTCCGCCGGAAGGCAGGGTTCATCTCGACAATCACTCCCTGCGGGTTGCAGCGGGCAACCGCGATGGGAGCGTGTTCGAAGATGGCACGGAATATCGTGCCGCTGTTCCCTTCTGCGGAAAGACCGGGCCACGGAAATGGGGTTGCCGTATTCATACTGCTAATGTCGCGCGGGACGAATCCCGGAAGAAAGCCCACGGTGGGCTATCCGATACCTTGGTGTTCCCAAAATGGGAGCAAAGGTGTCAATGCGCCAGTTTCCTTTCTGCATCGAGGCCACTATAGGAGGACGAATCGGAGCTTGCGAAGGGCAGATGTCACTCAAATCGGGAACGAGCCTGTGGAAAACTCGCCATATGCTTTATTTTCTGCTATATAGGGGTGAGAAATAAGTGGCAGAAAACACCCAGAATGGAACTAGCCGAGGAAATTTAGCTGGTTTATTCGCTGGGGCGGGCCGGGGATTAGCGACTCGCGATTGATTTCGCAGCGTCAAGCGTGACCGGAGCCGTCAAGCGGAAGGTGAGGCGGCGGCCCTTTTGTACTCCAACGCCTTCCGACGCCTGGGCGGCTCCCCGGGCAAACAGGCTGGAAGTCTGAAGCGCAAGTTGCCTGCCCGCAACTGTCATCGAACTCAAAGTCAGCCGGAAATAGCCTGAACCGGGAAGGAGCCCGGGACGCACTGCTTGTGAGCGGACAGACTCCACCCGCCCAGTCACTGGCGTGCCGGGTTCGAGGAGTAGATCGCGGTCAATAGGAAGAGGATCAGCGATGGACGCCCTGAATACGTCACCGGCGTGAACCTTGGCAGTAGAGAGAGCGTCTTCCAGTTGCACGGTCAGAAGCGTTCCGGCGGGGAGGGTGAGGGGGTGGGTCACGGCCCGGAACGGCAAGCTGGCAGCCTGCTTCGGATCGGATGCGGTGGCGGCAAGCGCGCCGTCGCTGGATGAGGCTTGATCGATATCTGAATGGAATGGAAGCTTCTGTTCACCGGCCGGCGAAGTTGCATCGCTCGGCTGCTGGGGCTGGGAGCGGGCACATCCCTGGGTAGGAACGAGGCTCAGGGCAAGACACAACGTGACCAAGGCGGCCCGGTTCTCTCGGCACTCTCGATCCGCTCGGAGTCTCGCCATGGTAGGCACTATCGTCCGCTTTTCTGCTCCGTGTAAGTGGCAAGTGGAGTACCAGATTCAGCGGTAAGGGAATCAAGGAGATACGAGTGTCGGAGCGACTATTCCGTGTAGAAGTTGCGCGGTCGGCAGGGCTGCTTCCATCGGGGATCTGGACGGACGGTAGCGGCGGGTGAGATCGCTGATCGACGCATCTGTTCGCCCTTATTTCTGGTTTAAGAAATAAAGGTCCGCATGGCCGCCGGGTCGCGCATAGACGATGGTGGAAAGGTCCCTGGAAAAATCGTAGGCATTACCGTTGCCCTGGTATGCCAGGGGAAAGACGAAGGGCACCTTCAACGCGACCTGGGGCGTTCCGACGGTTTTACCTTTTTTCCAGGGCTGACGGTAAATCTTCACATCACCGCCAGACGCAACTGCATACATGAATGATTTGCCATCGCGGGCAAAGGTCGCAGCGAAGGTTGGGATGCCGGGAAGCAATGGGAAGCACCTCCTATCAGAAACGGAGACCTCGTAGATTCCGATTCTTTCGCCTTGCAGTACATTGCCCAGCAGGTACCGTCCGCTGGGGTCGACGTCGGAAACTTGGCCACAATCGTCCACGATTTTTTCCAGGTTCGAATCGCCCACACTCCATTTCCAAACGGTTGCCATCGAACCCACCTTTTCCACGACACTCAAGTAGACGGATTTGTGGTCAGGGCTCCATACCGCTGTGTTGGTTTCACTTCCCGTCGGGGGTAGATGATCGAGACCGGCACCATCAGCCCCGACGATATAGGCCCTGGACGCGGCTCCAACCCCCGCCTCAATGAAGGTCAGGTGGAAATTGTCTGACGCCCAGGTCCCCGTCTGTAGCGATACTCCGGTCGCGACTTTCACCTTGTTGCCACCTTCGATGTCAGACACCCAGAGTTCTGTCTTATCAGATACCCAGGGATCTGTCTTATAGGGTGCTGGAAGCGTGACATACATCACGCGTTTTCCATCCGGCGAGATCGTGGGTTGAGTTGCATCCTCCGCCACGATGTCCACCGATTCCTTCGAATGAACGTGGTAAGCAGTCAGGTACCCAGTGGACTTGCCGTTCACGTAGTAGATCCCTTCTCCACCTGGGTCTCGCATGGGGAAGAAGTCCGGCCCGGTTCCGAAGGTAATCTGCGTCAGACTCCGGTCCAGCAAGGCGTACCTCCAGATGTTCGTTAACCCGTTGATGGTACGACTGAAGAGCAGTGTTTTTCCGGGTTCGGCCCATGCCGCGTCACCATTCCTGACTACCTGGCCTAGATCAACCGCCTCATGAGTGGTGAAGTTGATTCTAAAAAAGTTGCGGACGTTCGGCGAATCCCTTGGGAAAGCAACCGCGAGCAGGTCGTTGCCACCGGGAAACAAAAGCGCCGGGAAGAAGCGCAGTGCGGGATCGTGGGAGCTATATATTAATTCTTCGTTCAGTCCGGATTTGTCCGCACGAAAAATCCCGGGCCTATCGGACTTATCGTAATAAACGGATGCGCCATCAGCAGAGGGAAGCGCGTACCAGGCCGCCGCCACCACCCGCCGCGGAGTTCCACCGAGCGTAGGTACCGCCCACACCTCGTCGCGGCCGAGAGACCTTCCGTAATAGATTTCCTTTCCATCGGGCGAGAAAGCATCCACAGTCTTGTCGCCTTCGTCACTTGTGAGTTGAAGGGTCTCACCACCGGATGTGAGGATCAGAAACACTTGGGCGATGCCGCCCACGGGTGAATCGAACGCTACTGCGCGGCCGTCGGGTGAAATGAACGCGTCGTTCATCGGCTTGTTCCAGTGGCTGATTTGGCTAATCTTTGCAGGGCCGCTCGAGGTGTTCGCCCCAGACCAAAAGTGATAGACCACAGGGATCGCCGCCAGGAGTACGACGCAAGCGGCCAAAACAGCATATCCCTTCCATGCAACCGCCACTGCTGCGGGCAGGCTTGCCTCGGACTGCGGCTCGAGCAACTCTGCCACGGGCGCGACGAAACGGTATCCCCGTCGCGGAACGGTCTCGATGAACCGAGGGTTATCGGCCGAGTCGCCGAAGACAACCCGCAGTTTTCGGATGGCCGTGTTGATGCCTTCATCGAAACTGACGAAAGTGTCAGCCGGCCAGAGGCTGGCTTGCAACTCTTCGCGCGTGATGATTTCGCCCGGACGTTCCAGCAACATGGCCAGAACTCGAAAAGGCTGCTCCTGCAGCGGAACTTTCCTCCCACTCTTGTGTACTTCGCCGGAGACCAGGTCCACTTCGAACAGTCCCGCCCGAACACGCCGGCCGAAACTGGTGGGTGCTTCCATAACCTTCCCTCAAACGGGAGATGATTTTACTCCAGGAATCGAGTTCATGGAACCCAGTAACTCCTTCGCACACTTCGTCTTAGCAAGTCAGGCACAGTTCAGGCCGCGTCAATTGACCGCGCCAGAGCCACCGGGGTAAGAAGAATCGCACCCGCACCGGAGGAGAGAACTGTGAAACGCATCTTGATCTTCATCTTGATTTCGATAGTCTTCGCCGTTGGCTGTAGCTCCACCAAGAACGCTGGCGGCGGACCAGGGACGTCCATGCAGGGGACCTGGACTATAACTGGGAATCTTAATCCCAACGCTAGTTACCAAGTAGTCGTGGTTTCAAGTCCCTGCAGCGTAACCACGCCCGTGGGTACGTTCTCAGTACAAGGACCCGTCTGCTTTACCGCTAACAATAACATTGGGCAAGGCTCAATCTCCGGAACAGGAATACCCAACTCCTCGAAAAACTCTGGGCAAGGAGTTCTGATTGGCGTGGCCGCCAACCCAGTTCCCTCGGGTGGGGCATTCAACGTACTCTTCGTCGCAGGCGACGCAAGTGGCACGGTTGTTGAGTTCACTGGCAGCGGGACAATCACCAATGGAACGATGACAGGAAATGGATCCTGCAGCACAAGCACGCCCATTTGTGCGGGAATGAGCAGTACGATCTCGGGCACCCTGCAGTAGACGCGACTGTCGAAAATGGGGGTCCATCGCTAACCGCACGATCTGCAGTGTGAACCGCACTGGCGTAGTAGCCGTCCAGCATCAATCAAGGCTGCTTGAGGCAACGGCCGCGGTGATGAAGGAGCGAACGGAGGAATATATGCGAACAACGTCTTTGCGAACTGGTGGTTCAGCGCTACGGGCGGGGTTGGGCTCCGGTCGCGTCGAAGGAACGGACTTGTTCGCGAAGTCAGCCGGGAACCTCGTGGCGAAACCAAGGCCTCGAGGAAAACGATGGAACAGCCTGGTAACGCTTGTGTACCTGTTGATCCTGGCCGCATGTGGGGGGTCGATGACATCACAAAAGAGTTGTGCGGTGGCCCCTTCGACTACTTGTACCGTCAACTGCGTCACGACGCCTCAGCCCCAGTTCCTTTACGCCGCAACCACAAATCAGATTCTGGCGTTTACCATCAACCAATCCACGGGAGCACTGGGTTCACCACTGTCGGCGACGGGACCGAACCAAAGTACTGGGATGGTCGCATCTTTGAACGGCCAGTTATACGTTTCCGATTTCCTGAACGATGCTGTGGATGGTTTCTCGATCAACGCAAGTTCAGGTGCGCTTACCGCCGTCACCGGTTCGCCGTTCGCGGTAGGGAGCACGCCTCCGGGCGCGGGTGGGCTGACCGCCCCCCAGGACGGTTATCTCTACGTCACGGACCTCAACGCGGGAACGGTGGCTGGCTTTCAGTACGACTTTTCCAACGGAACGCTGACGCCTGTTCCGGGATCGCCCTTTCCATCTGGCGACACGCCGGTACAAGCGGTGCAGGCAGGCGGCCTGTTCCTATATGTAAGCGATCTGAATGATTCCGCGGGTGGAATTTCAGCCTTTGCGATTAACCAACAGAATGGATCGCTGTCTCCCATCTTTGGCTCTCCGTTTCCCACTGGCGCGCCCGGATCTTTCCCTGGGCCGTCGGCAATGGTGGTTAGCTCGAATAATAATTTCCTTTATGTCGCGCTGGCCGGAACTGCCAACGCAAATAACCAGATCGCGGCCTTCTCCATCAACCAAACTACGGGCAGCCTAACCCCATTGCTCCAGTCGCCATTCCTCACCGGCAATGACCCCTTGCAGATGGCCTACGTGCCCTTTACGGCCACTGACGTGGGCTTTCTTTACACCGCGAACATTCAGGACGGGACGATTTCTGCATTTTTCGCGGACAATATTACGGGAGCTTTGACGCCGGTCAGTGGCTCGCCCTTTGCTGCAGGGACTTCCATTGGGGGCCTGGCAGCGAGTCCTCCCGGAACCTACTTTCTGTACCAGTCTGATCCCCAAGCTCAGGCCGTCCGAGCATACGCCATTAACTCTGCTACAGGGGTGCTCTCTCCCGTGGCGGGCTCGCCTTTCGCCGCAGGAAGCGCAGCTTCACTGCTGACGGTCGCCACCGGCACTCCGTAACAAGGGGCGTGCTCAGGCAACGGTATGGGGGAATATATGTGACCAACGTAGTTTGCGAACTGCCGTTTTGGGTTTGTTGGCTGCGATGACGAGTGTGAAAGACACCGTCCTCCTGGCCCAAGAAAGAAAAATCGCGGAGGACGCTAGCGTCCTCCGCGAGAGTTTTACCATTCCTTACGATTGCGCCGTTACGGCTTCTTGGCGGGTGCCTTTGCAGCCGGCTTCTTCGCCATCGGCTTGGTCGCTTTCTGCTCGCTTTCCCGGCCGCCGATTAGGGTCAAAGCATCCGCGGCGTTGAACGGGTATTGGCGAACCGAGGTTTGGCCCGTCGTGCTCAAAGTGACGTCTACGCGGCGATTGCTCGCCATCCTGATCGTCACGATGTTCTTGAGAACCCTCTGCCGCTCTCCTGGAGTCAGCTCGGGATTACTCGCCACCTCGCCCTGCACTTCCTCTGTGGTCAGGTTGTGTTCCTTGCCATACGCCTTGGTGTCGATGTTGGCCTCGGGAACGCCCTGCTCAACGAGAAAGCTCTTGACGCGGTTGACACGACGCTCGGAGAGCGCCTGGTTGAATTCCACGGAGCCACGATGGTCGGCGTGGCCGCCAAGAATCAGGTGCGTACCCGGCTTGATTTCAAGATACTTCTTGAAGTCTTCGGCCAGCGTCATCAACGTCTTCTGCTGGCTGGCCAGCAGACCGCCCTTGGGCCTCGCGGCCAGGGGCTGGTTCACCACAAAGTAAACGCTGTGCAGCGAGAGCCGGGCTTCCAGGCGCGCGATCTCTGGATTCGGCGGCGGTGGCGGCGGGTTCTCCACCATCACTTGCGTGCTGGCTTTAGCGGTCAGGCCGCGCACATCGGTGCAAGTGGCGCCGATCGTGATTGAACCTGGCGCTGTGCCGGTGGTGTTCAGCATGGCCGAACTGCCGGTGCCGGAAACTGTGCCGCTGCTGGCGGTCCAGTTGGCGACCGAGACTCCAACGCTATCCGGGCTGGTGCATTTGGCCGACAGGTTCACCATACCACCGGCCTGCAGGCTCGACGGATTGGCGGAGATGGAAACCGTGGGCGGGTTCTTCGGAGGCAAAGGCTTCACGGTGAAACTGGCCGTGCAGGTTGCTTCGTTGTTTTTCTTCTCTTTCGCGTCAGTCACACGGGCTGTGACTGTGTAGCTGCCGGGGGCCGCGTTGGTGGTGTCGATCTGCGCGGTCGTATCTTTCCCGGTGACCACACCTCCGTTGCCGCTCCAGGCATACGTGACCGTATGCTTGGGATTGAAGTTGCTGCTGGCGACCGTGGCCGTGATCGGCTCACCCACTATCACTTCGGTGGGCTGCACGGAACAACTGGCAGCAGGCGCTACCGGCTCCGCGCCACCCCAACTGAACACAATACCTGTGCGCAACCGGACGCCTTCGAACGTCGGACGCCGTAGCGAGGGAAACTCCGGATCGGCATAATCCGCGTAGTTGTGCCGCGCCCAGACATAATCGACTCCAAACAGGCGCCACGAGATCCCGTGGCTGAAGGGAAGATCCATGCCACCGCCAAGAACAGCCCCAATTCCACTGCTGACGTTAAGGCTGTTGACGTTCACGCGATTCCAACTAAGGAGGGAATGCAAGAAGTAATTCGCTTGATCCGTGCGCCACATAAAGCGCGGCCCCACCGAGAATTCACTTTCGTAGGGGGCTGCGCTGCTCTTGCCCCAGTTCGAACCGAAATCGATTTCCGCTCCCCAATGGGGATCGAAGTTGTAGGTGAAGGCAGCGCCTGCGCCCTTGGCCATATCCGGTACCGTGAACGGAGTGGGATTGCTGGGATCGGTGCCGGGTGCGGGAACCGTGGCGCCGGGATGCAGCCACTGATATCCCAAAAATATGTCATATTTCGGATTCGAGTCGCTCTGCGCGAACGCCGGACTCGACACGAGTGATACTGCCAGGACCACGAGTAGGCCGATGCCTAAACGGCCTTTACTTAAGCTAGAGAAAACTGACATTCCGTCCTCCAATGAGCACGCGATTGACCTGCGCTTCGATGCGCCGGCCGCGTTGAATAAATACTGCGGGGTCTTATTGCCGACTTTAGACTTTAACTGGGAAACGAATCATTCTAGCGCACTACTAGCTCAAAGCGAAAGACCGATTTTCAGGAATTGCCTGGTCTGATAACTGGGCCAGAGGATTTCGCTTCGCAAAGATCCTCGTCTCAAATTGACATCACCAGCGAATGGACAAGTCCACGACGCAAGGCCGGCTCGAAAAGGCCTCGCTCAGGCTTCCAGACCTTGCTCCACCGGAAACTGCCGCGTATGGTTGTAGTCTCGGTGTTGACGGGCGGGCGCAGAGGAGACTGCTGCAGAGGAGACTGCTGAAGAGGCGGGCACGAACCCAGGGATGAGCCACGAAAAGGTACTAATCGTTGAGGATGAAGAGAATGAACGCACCGGCCTGGCCGAGTTAGTTTCCTCGTGGGGGTATCGGGCCGAGACCGCACGCGATGGCACGGAAGGCCTGCAGAAGGCCGCGCAGTGGAATCCCTCCATCGTCGTTACTGATCTCAAGATGCCGCGCATGGGAGGCATCGAACTGCTGGAGCGGC
The DNA here is from genome assembly GCA_963842095.1 of uncultured Acidobacteriaceae bacterium. Classification (GTDB taxonomy): domain Bacteria; phylum Acidobacteriota; class Terriglobia; order Terriglobales; family Acidobacteriaceae; genus Sulfotelmatobacter. Next base: position 428,198 of record CAWJEY010000011.1, on the reverse strand, counting down.
TGGGGGAACAGTCCCAGGCCATGGCCGTGATTATGGTGACGGCACAAGGCACCATCGACAGCGCGGTGCAAGCCATGCGCATGGGAGCGTATGACTACATCACCAAGCCCATCGACACCAACCGTCTGCGCACCATGCTGCAAAACGCGTCTGCGCTCATTGGAACCCGCGCGGAACTTGAGAGTGCCCGCCGCAAGCTGCGCGATTCCGGCTCTCTGGGCACACTCCGGGGAGCTTCGCGAAAGATGCAGGAGATCTTCCGGCTCATCGAGTTGGTGGCGCCCAGCACGGCGTCCGTGTTGATTACCGGAGCAAGCGGCACGGGCAAGGAGTTAGTGGCTCGAACGATTCATCAACTGAGTCCGCGCCGCGACCGGCCGTTCGTTGCCATCAACTGCGCTGCCATTCCTGAAACCCTGATCGAAAGCGAAATCTTCGGCCATGAAAAAGGCGCCTTCACGGGAGCGCTGGAACGGCGCACCGGCTGCTTCGAGCTGGCCGAAGGAGGCACGATCCTGCTCGACGAAATTGGAGAGATGCCGGTGGGAACCCAGGCCAAGCTGCTGCGCGTGCTCGAAGACCACAAGCTGCGCCGCCTTGGCAGCAAAGTAGAAACCTCTGTGGATGTGCGTGTGCTGGCCGCTACCAATAAAGTTCCCGACGATGCTGTCGCCAGCGGCGAACTGCGCAGCGATCTCTATTACCGGCTCAACGTCTTCAACATCCACATGCCTCCGCTGCGGGAGCATAAAGAAGACATTGCCGATCTCGTCCAACTGCTTCTCTCGGAGATGAGCGCGAAGCACTCCCGCAAAGTTGCTGCCGTGAGCGAGGCGGTGCTGAATCAGTTCAACAATTATTCCTGGCCGGGAAACGTCCGCGAATTGCGCAACACGATTGAACGCGCCGTGATTGTGTGCGACAGCGGCATGATTGAAACCAAACATCTGCCTCCCGGGTTCGGTCATGCGCCCTTGCGTACTGCCGCCAATGATCCAGACGCTGTGCGCCTGGGCGTGGGCACAACGGTCGGTGAAGCCGAGAAAATGCTTATTCTCAAAACGCTGGAATCCACCAGCAACAACAAAACGAAAGCCGCGGAAATTCTCGGTATTAGTCTAAAAACGCTGCATAATAAACTTAAGGAGTACGGCGGAAGCGCCCCGGATGCAGCCCCTGAGAAGGAGGGAGAAGCTCAGTGATCAGTGGCCAGTGGTCAGTGATCAGCGGTCAGTGAAAGAACGTTCCGCTACTTCGTCACTTGGTTCCCGATGTGCTTAGACGGCCCACTGATCACTGGCCGCTGTTTTCTGGCCACTGATCACTGACCACCGGCCACTATTTCCCCATGCGACGCAAAGCCATCATCGTGCTCGCCATCACCTTCCTGGTGACGGTAATGGCGACTGCCTTCTCCTACTTCTACATCGCGGAGATCCTTGCCCAGCACATCACTGACGCCTACGACAGCGCCGACCGCTTGACCAAGCAAATTGCGTACTTCGCCTCCAACGACCTGCCGGATTTAAGCAGCACCCGCGTCGATACCAACGATCCGGAGGCGGTGCGGCGCGCCCTCGCCGAATACCTGCCGATGGACACGAATCTCCTGAACAGTCTGCAATCGGATCTCGATTGGCCGAACATCTACGACGCTTCCATCGTGGACGCGCGAGGCAAGGTGCTGCTCCACACCAACGCTCAGCTTGTGGGCAAACAGGCCCTGCAGCGCCCCGATTTTAACGAGGTCAAGACTGCCCGCTTCCGCAAACAATTTGCCCTGGTGTTCCGGCCCGCAGTTGTCTATGACGTCACTTCCCCGCTTCTGCTGAACGGAGTGCCTTTTGGCACGATCCGCATTGGGGTTTCCACGGTCCTGCTGAAGAGCGAAATCCGGTCGCCACTGATGAGCGCCGTCTACCTTTCCATTGTGTCGATTTTTGCCTCGCTGCTGCTCGCCGCCGGTGTCTCCAATCTCGCTCTCGGACCGCTCAAGAGGATCAGCCGCAACTTGGACACCGTCAGTTCGGGTGCAACCGAGACGCTCTCCGGAGATGAATCGGAGCACGACGAACTCGGACTCGTCACGCTCAAGATCGCCCACCTAGGCCGGCAGATGCGCGACAGCCGCGAAATTTTTTCCGCTCTGAAAGACAATGTGGACCAGCTCATGTCCAAACTGCAGGATGGACTGATGCTGTTCACAAGAGACTCACAGGTGGTGCTGGTAAGTGCCCCGGTCGAGCGCTTCCTCGGCCGGCCGCGAAGAGAATTGCTGGGCCGCACGGCAAAGGACGTTTTCTCCGGCGACACTGCGCTCGGAGCCGCAGTGCTGGAGGCTTTCGAGCGCAGGCGCCCGCTCTCGGGCGAGTTTTCCGCCGCTGCCGGCCGGCACGTTCAGGTTTCGCTGGATTTTGTGCACGAGAAGGGCACGCAGATCGGCGCGCTGCTGATCATGCGCGATACCGAATCGGTACGGCGCATCGGGGACGAAATTGAGATGTCCCGCCGCCTCTCTGCCAGTGGACGCGTTACCGGCGGCGTTGCCCATGAGGTCAAGAATCCCATCAATGCCATCGTGCTTCACTTGCAGCTCTTGCAGAACAAGCTGTCGCTGCTCGATCCCGATACCCGGCGCCACATGGACATCATTGGCAGCGAGATTCATCGCCTCGACCGGGTCGTGCAGACTCTCGTCGACTTCATGCGCGCCCGCGAGCTGCACCTGCTGGAAGTGGACCTCCGCCGTCTGCTCGAGGAGGTCGCGCTGCTCGCCGCTCCAGACGCCGAACAGCATGGTGTCAGCATCAGGCACGACATGCCCGAGGAGCCGCTGCCCATCAAAGCAGACGTCGATTTCATGAAGCAAGCGCTGCTCAACGTGGTGCTCAACGGAATCCAGGCCATGCCTCACGGGGGTGAACTCACCATCGCGGCGCGCCGCGACGAAAATGCGGTGGTTGCCGAGGTCCGCGATCGGGGCATGGGCATTGCTCAGGATGTGCAGGACAAAATTTTTGAGCTTTATTTCACCACCAAGAAAGATGGCAACGGCATCGGCCTGGCGCAGACTTACCAGATCCTGCAGTGGCACTACGGCTCGGTGGAATTTGAATCGACGGAGGGAGCGGGGACGACGTTCCGTTTTCGCCTTCCCGTGGCTACCGCGAGTCTGGACCCGGAGCACGAAGCCACCGCGCATTCGAACCAATAATCGTGCGACTATGAAGTTGAAGTTTCCTGGCACGCTTTACGGCGTAAGATTCGAATAGCATCGCCGCTTCAGTTGGGATTGAATATGAATCTAGCCGTGATCCTCGGGGTTTGTTGGCTAAGTCTGGGATCCCCGCAGAACGCAACGCCATCGCAACCGCAAACGCCACCGTCGCAAAATGCCGAGCCCACGCAATCCGCGCCTGCTCCAACTGGCCAGGCGCCCACTTCCCCTGCTCAAACCAAGCCGTCTCCCAATCGCCCTCGGCATCATAAAAAAGCCGTCCCCCCCAATTGCTCGAACGCCCCAACTGCAACCAACCCCACGGCCGGCGCTCCCGCCGATTCCACGAATTCAACGGGCGATGGCGGGAGTGCAGGGTCAACGGAGGCAGGTCCAACGGAATCAGGTTCGGCGAAGCCCGGTTCTGGGAATGCAGGTGCCACGGCGTTACCGCCCTGTCCGCCGCCCAAGAAAGTTGTTCGCAACGGCGGATCGGACGAGCCCGCGGTTCAACTTACAGGCGGCACACCTGCCGAACAGTCCGTTCACCAACGCTCCACCGAAGAACTCACATTCGCTACTGAAGAAAATCTGAAGAGGATCGCAGGACGCCAGCTCAGCCCCGGCCAGCAGGAGATGGTAAACCAGATCAATCAGTTCCTGGACCAGTCAAAGACCGCCGTCGCCGCCGGAGACCTGGAGCGCGGCCACAATCTCGCCCTGAAAGCTCATTTGCTTTCCGATGAGTTGGTTAAACCCTGAAGTGCCGCCCGCAATGCTCCGTATCGAAATCGCCAAATTACAGCGGTCCAACTACAAAACACAAAACTTTACCTGCGCATGGAACTTAGCGCACGACATGCTGATTCACTTCGTGTTTGATTCATTAGGTCTTTCGCGCTAACGGAGTCCGATTATGATCTGGCCACTAGCTTTCTTGCGTACCTTCGGAACGGTCACCGCCGATCCTGCGGTGGCCCCGGAACAACCCACTGGCAAAAATGCTCCCACAATCTCACTTCCACAGTTGATGAAAAGAAGCGGCGCGGCCTGCTTAGCGCTGGCTTCCCTGCTCGTGCTGAGTGGATGCGCCGCGGTGCAGGTGAAGCTGGGAATGAAGGTTTACCTGGCCAAGACCCCCGTCGCATCGATCAAGGTCAGCCTGCCGAAAGGGGGGATTGGGCCAGGAGAGAAGTTGCCGCTGGTGGTAGTTGTAGCCGAGCCGGACGGCAAAGTCTTGCAGACGGAAGGGGCAGGCTCGGGCAAGGTTATGTGGAGGGACCTCACGGTCACGGCGACGGTGGTCACGGCCAACACGAAAGGCATTGTGTCCCTTCCCAAGGATCCGCGGATCAGCGACGGGAAGGTCCCGCATGTCACCATCACGGTACCCAGCCATCCAGACCTGCGTGCAGAACTCGATATTCCTCTCCGCTACGACGAGAACTACACCGCGAATTTCTCCGGCAGCTCCGGTTCCAGCGGTATGAGCGGTATGGACGGAATGAGTGGCACGAGCGGAAGCACGGGCTCCATGGATCCGAATAATCCATCTCCAGGAGGAAACGGCACGGACGGGACCGACGGCTCGAATGGCCAGGATGGAGGACCAGGAGGGGACGCGCCGCCAGTGCAGGTCCGAGTGGCACTCAAATCAGAGAACCGGCCCCTACTTCAGGTGGGTGTGTCCGCGGCAGGCCATGAAAAGTTTTATTTGGTCGATCCCCAGGGAGGTTCGCTGATGGTGAAAGCTGACGGAGGCAACGGAGGTTCAGGCGGCAGGGGTGGACGCGGCGGCAGCGGCGGCTCCGGAGGTATGGGATCGCCCAGCGGATCGAGCGGGAGAAGCGGCTCCGATGGACGCAACGGCTCGGACGGATCGCCGGGCCGGGGCGGAAGCATCACCGTGACCTACGATCCGCAAGCCAAACCATTCTTGGCCGTCCTTCACCTCTCGAACACGGGGGGGCCTCCACCGGTGTTCAAGGAGGAGGCAGTAGCTCCGCTGTGGTGAACCGCGGCACTGACGTTAACGATTCTTCGACAGGTGGAATGGCCCGCCGCAACCGCTAACGACCCAGCTTTGTGGAAGCCGCCCCACAGAACACTGCAAGCGTCGGAGCGCGCTGCAATCACCTCGACATACCGCGAAAGATAATTACCCCAAAAATGTCGGACCAAGCGTGCGTTATCATGCCCGGTCTCAGGCTCTTCCGCCATACAGCCAGCAGCCCGAACAAGACTCCGAACAGCACGATTCTTCCTACCGGACCCACCCCTTCGTATAGATGGCCAACGCCGAATACAACCGCCTGGATAAGGACCGCCCAGCCGGCGCTGCCAGTGATCGCCTGAAATTGCCTCTGAAGATAGCCGCGAAATGCCAGTTCCTCACAAAATCCTGCCGAAAGGGCGACAGGGATCCACGCCAGACTCTCAACAGTACCTTGGGGAAGAAGTCCCTGGGCGGCATTGGTTCCACCGCCCAGGAGGTGAGGATTCATCAAGCCGATCCAAAACGCCCAGAGCCCTGCGCCCAGAGCGATGTCTTTTAACACCTCTTTCGGCGTGGCCCATCGGCCGCCCACAAGATCGCGCAAACGCACTCCGCGCTTGTGCACGCCCATGCGGACATAGAGCACCAGAAGCCATTCAAAGACGGCCACAGAAATGTAACGGGGCACGGCGTTGCTGTGCGGCGCTGTTGCTTGTGGGTGCTGTTTTACGGCGTGCTGAAAGAAACCGCCCGCCACGGACAACCCTACGAAAATAGCGATGAATACAATCGTATGCCACGCTGGGGCAATGAGCGGACGGCTCGCTAGGCGGGATGTAGGGTTCGCATCAGGCATTCTTGCCGTCCATCACTTCCCTTTCGCCCGCGCCGCATTCACTTTGACCAACAGATCCTGCGACATGGCCTGCACCGGCCCGGAAATTTTCACAGCCTCCATCAACACGTCGCGGGCCTCGTTCACCCGGCTCAGCTTGGCGTAGGCAAAGCCCAGACGATAAAGCGCGATCGAGTATTGCTGATCATCTTGTCCCTTGAGCAATCCCGTCGCCGACTTCAACTCGGGAATTGCCGCTGCCGTCTTGTCCTGCTTGATGTAGGCATACCCCACAATCGAATGCGCAACTCCCGCCGCCAGTTTGCGGGACTTGTCGGCCTCGGGTGCGTCCGCCTTGGCTACTGCAATCGCTTTCTGTCCGTAGGTGACCGCCTTGCCCAGGCTACCCGGCTTCGGATCGTCAACGTAAGTTCCTGCCAACAAGAGCAAGGCGGGCAGCGAATTGGGGTTCGTTGCGAGTGCTTTTTCTCCATACGCAAACAGCCGCGCTTGATCGTTCAACTGACCCGGGCCTAGCGTATACATGGCGTAGCTCGAGACTTGATCCTGAAACACCGACTCCGGGAACGCCGCGGAGTACTTCTCGATGTCGGCCATCCGGCTCTTGGCGTCGTTCTCGCTGGCAATCACGTTGAATCCTGCCGACTCGAGAAAGTTGCAGCTGTTCTTGGCCGCGCTCTTCTCATTCGCCACCTGCTGGCTGAAATCTTCGTCGCTCATGCCTTCCGGCTTGGCTTGCTTGCCGATGGAGTTGCAAACTTCCCCACCCTTTGCGCAGTAGTCCATCAACTTCGCGTTGTCTTTCGCCTGCTGCGCAATGCTGGCCTGCGAGACCAGGATATCGAGGTTCCGCGGAGCCCCGGTCAGCGCCTTGTCTCCGAAATCGAGCGCTTTGTTCAAGTCGCCCGTGGTCTGGTAGGCCTGCGAAATCTGCCAGTTTCCATAAGTCACGGCTGCCGGGTTCGACGCGTACTTCTGCACGAAGTCCAGGTACATGGCGAGCTTTTTCGCCTCATCCGGCTCGTTGCTGATCAACTGCAGATCGTGGTCTTCCGGCGTGCCTGCGGCAATCTCGATCTTGCTTCCCTGTGCGCCGGCTAGCGCCACGAGGAATAGAAAACAGAAGGAAACGGCAACCAGTACCCCTGCATAGCGTTTCATCGGCACCTCCGCCCTGGGCGAGAATGCATCTCCACTTCCAACCGCAGGCGAATCCTAGCGCCGAACGCGGCTGGAAGCAAGAAGAACCAGTAGCAGTGGCCAGTGGTCAGTGGTCAGTGATCAGTGATCAGTGACAGGAAAGAACGTCTCGTGCCGGGAAGGTTTTCTGGCCACTGACCACTGACCACTGACCACTGCTAAATTAGATAGATGCGTTCCATCCTCGGCCGCCGCCCGCTGCGCTTCGTGTTTGCCGCCAACGTGATCTCCATGTTGGGCAGCGGGATGAACTCGGCCGCCGTTGCCTGGTACATCCTGCAGGCGACACACTCGGAAATGGCGCTCGGTACCTTCGCGGTCCTGCAAACCATCCCCGCCATGCTCATGCTTCCCTTCACCGGCGTCCTCATCGACCGCGAAGATCGCCGCCGCCTTGTCATGTGGCTCGATGCCGTGCGCGCCGTGATCATCGTGACCGTAGCCATCCTTGCGTTTCAGCACCGCGTACAAGTCTGGCAGCTCTATTTGATGAACACCCTCGTCTCCGCCGGTTTCTGGATGTTCTGGCCCACCATCACTGCACTCATCCAGGAACTCACGCCCGAAGGCCAGTTCGTGCAGTCGAATACTTTTCTCCTCGCCGGGGTGCAGGGAGGATGGCTCATCGCCGGTTCGCTCGTCGGCTTCATGTACAACCACATCGGCCTCGGCGGCGTGCTGCTGATCGACGTTTCCACCTACGTGGTCTCGTTCCTGTGCTATTTCGCCGTACGCAAGGGACGCCACGTGGTGTTGCGCCCGGAGGAGTTGCGCGCCGATATTCTCGCGGCTGAGACTCAGCTTGAGCGTTTCTGGCGCGAGATGCGCGAAGGCCTGCACTTTCTCCGCGACCATCGCCCCGTCGTGCTGCTGGGCATCAGCTGGGCGCTGTTTCTCGGCGCCATGATCACTGGAGTCGTCGTCACTCCGTCACTGAGTGAGCGCGTTTTTCACGCCGGCGCCGTGGGCTACGGATGGCTCAACGCCGGATGGGGCACCGGCGCATTCCTCAGCGCCATGTATGCTCCCGCGGTGATCGCCAGCCTGGGCGGTCGCCGTTCGGTTGCGTTTTCCATGGCGATCATTGCTGCGACCGTGGTTTGCGCTCCGGTATCGCACTGGCTGGTTCTCGCGATACTGCTGTATGCAGTAATGGGCTCGGCGCGCGGCGTCGGCGGCATCGCCATGAACACCAGCCTGATGGAGATGGTCCCACCCCACCTGATGGGACGCGTGCAGAACGCTTTTTATTTCGCAGGAACTCTTCTGCAGCTCGTGCTCGCACTCAGCGTCGGCGCCGTTGCGCACAAGGTCAGCCTGGTCGCCGCTTTCGCAATTCTGGCTTGTGTTTACGGGTTGTCGTTTGTGGCCGCCAGTTGGCCGGTGGAGACAGTAAGTCGCAACGCTGTTCCGGCGGACTAGCGATTACTTGAAACGTCCGAGAAGACCTAAGGGTATAAAGTCAAGGAGAGGATCTGCGTGACGCGACGCTCAAAGTTCGCAATCGGAGCACTGTGTCTGTTGGCTGCCGCCCTGGCGTTGAGGCCAGTGATCCTGAACCACGTCTCCAAGTCATTTCTGAACACCGGCCCCAACGGGCCTGAAACGCCCGCCACGGTCGGTCTCACTTTCGACCGCCTCAAGATTCCCAGCGGACCCCGCATTCTGGACGCGTACCTCGTGCGCGCTCCTGCCACCTGCCAGCCTCGCGTCGCGGTATTGATTTTTCACGGAGTCATGGAAACCATTTCCGAATGGGTTCTGGCGCAAAAGTTTCTCTATGACCACTGCATCTCCTCGGTGGTATTCGACTACTCCGGTCACGGAGACAGTACGCGCCCCGGAACGATTGGCCATCTCAATGAGGACGCAATCCCGGCCTACGCAGCCTTCGTCTCGCAATTCCCCGGCGAGCGTCTCTGCGTGTTGGGTCATTCCATGGGCAACGCGCCGCTGCTTGAATCGTTGCCCCGTTTTAGCCCGTCTCCGTCTTGCGTAGTTGTAGCGAACGCTTTCTCTTCTCTGAGGGATGCGGGCCGCAAGCGCGGAACCTCGATCTTCTTGCTCTATGCCATCCCAGACGCATGGGACGATGTCGCGAATGCCCAACGCGTTCGCGTCCCTTTACTGGTTGTTTACAGCGACGCCGACACGGTGAATCCTCCCGACATGGGCCAGCGCGTTTTCGAAGCTGCGCCGGAACCGAAGCAGCTAGTGGTTCTGCACGGCTTTCCGCATAACGCCCTTTATCGCGCCCCAACCGACGAATGGTGGGCGCCGGTACTCCGATTTCTCCAGCCTCGCTGAATTAAGTTCTGCCTTCTGACTTCTGCATTCTGCCTTCTGACTTCTGACTTTTCCTCCCACCTGTTATTCTTTTTCATTCCAAGGAGCACCCATGTCCGCTGACCTGCAAGGCCGTAACGCCGTCGTCTTCGGAGTCGCCAACAAGCGCTCCATCGCCTGGTCCATCGCCCAGGGACTGCACGCCGCGGGCATGAAACTCGCGATCACCTACCAGAACGAACGCCTGGAGCAGGAAGCCAAAGACCTCATCCTCTCGCTCCCCGGCGCCGAAGGCTACATGTGCGACGTCAGCAAAGACGAAGAAATCGCCCGCCTCTTCGCCACGCTCAAAGAGCGTCACGGCAAACTGCACACAGTGGTGCATTCGGTCGCCTACGCCCCCGCCGACGAACTCAAAGGAGATTTCATCAACACCACGCGCGAAGGCTTCCGCATCGCGATGGATGTAAGCGTGTACTCGCTGGTCGCGGTCGCCCGTGCCGCCGCCCCTCTCATGGAAGACGGCGGCTCGATCCTCACCATGACCTACTACGCCTCAGAAAAAGTCGTCCCGCGTTACAACGTGATGGCCGTAGCCAAGGCGGGTCTCGAATGCACAGTGCGCTATCTCGCCTATGAACTGGGAAAGAAGAAAATTCGCGTGAACGCCATCTCAGCCGGTCCCATCAAAACCCTAGCCGCCCGCGGCATTGCCGGTTTCAGCGACATGCTCAAAGGCCACGAAGAACGCGCCCCGCTAGGCCGCCGCGTGGAAGTGGAAGAAGTCGGCTCAACCGGAGTCTTCCTCGCCTCCGACGCCAGCAGCGGCATCACCGGCGAGGTCATTTATGTGGATTGCGGCTACAACATCATGGGGTTTTGAAGGAGGCGCGCATGAACTCATGGTTCGGCAAGAAGAAGGCGCCCGACGGTTCATCGATTATCCGCCACGACAAAGTGGAGACAAGGATCGGTATCACAGAGGGAACCAGCGGGTTCGCGCAAACGCGCGAAAGTATATACGAGCGTCTGTTCGGAAAAGCGCTCACCGTCTCCCATGAATTGCAGCCGCTGATTCCCCATATCGATGTCTACACGTTCCAACGATCTCAAGGAGGCAAGATCGTGTACTCGCTTGTCACCGGCGGGATGAGCGATCTCGAGATGAACCTGCAGCGCGGGGCCAAAGACGCGCCTCGACGTGTGGAGTTGATCTTCTACTGCTCTGAACCACGCGACGAGTACATTGCCACCCTTCGTTGGGTGGCCCATTTCCCTCACGACAGCAAATCATGGCTGGGCCACGGCCATACGCTGCCGATCGGAAATCCTCCAGCGCCATTTTGGGGAAGCAAAGAGCTGGATACTCTGCTATTCATGCCACCGATCGTCAAGAACGGACCAGACCCTGCCATCAGAGCTGAAATTGGGCGGAGAGCCAGTTCACTTTCTCTGGGTAGTTCCACTGACGACCGCTGAGTGCAATTTGAAGCTGGAAAAAGGATTCGACGCGATCCTGGATCTGTTCCAACAGCATCGACATCCACATGTGTTTGACCCGCTCCGCAAAAGCTATGTGTAGCAAGGAGGCGAGGAATATGCCTTACCCCGTGAAACCCCGTGTCCCCTGTGGTGAAAGGCTTAGCCTGCACCCCCCGAGACTCTGAATGCTAGAATTCCAGTGATGGGAAGGAACCGATTCACCTTCGCGCTCTTCGCCGCGGCCATCCTCTTCTCGATGGTGCGGGAATGGAGCGCCCCCACCGCTTGTGTGCGTACGATCTTTCTTTCCTCTGCTCCTGCAACGCCGTCCCGCCGTTAGCGCATCAAGAACGAAAATCCTTCGAACAAATACTCGTGTCTCCCATCCTTCGCAACCGGTTTTACTTCTCCACGACGAACCTGCTGCATCGCGGTAACCACCTTCGGAAGATAGCTGGGATCGGCAACGGGCGTGTTGTGTGACGGCAAGAGAAGTTGCAGGCGAGGCGCCAGCGCCGCCAGTTTCTCCATGGAGGCAACATAGGCGTCCAGATCGGTTTCCGGACGGTACAAATAAATCGGGCCCAGATAGAACGAGTCTCCCGTAAATAAAAGCCCGTTCTTCTCGTCCAGCAGAGCGATGGCATCGGGCGTGTGGCCCGGCGTGCCGATCACTTTCAGCGTGCGCCCACCCAGATCGATCCTGTCGCCATCGTGCAACCAGCGGGTAATGTGGAATGGTCTGGTCGCATACGCCTTCGCATCGAACCCGCCAGGTAAGGCCCCGCAGATTTCATCTGGAGCGAGTTCGGCTTGCGCGTCCGCTTTCGATCCGCGAGCGTTGGCACGGGTGAAATCCGTATCCATGCCGTAAACATCACTGAACCGCCAGTTGTCCCCAACGTGGTCATTGTGCGTGTGCGAATTCACCACGCTCACCGGAAGCCGGGTCAACCCCACAACCACAGCCTGAATATTGCTGATGCCCATGCCGGTGTCGAACAGCACCGCTTTGTCGCCGCCCGCTTTTTCGTCACCAACGATCAGATACGAAATCACCTCTTCCAACTGATGCGGCTCGTAGATCGCAAATATGCCGGGACGAATCTTGTACACCTCAAACCACGGGTCCGCATTCGGAACCCGCTCTAACTTGCTGTAGGCGGCTCGAGGCAGATTCTTGCACCACTGTGCCTGCTGCGCAGCAATAGACGAGGTTAGACAAAGAGCGAGGAACAGGGTATTGAGGGTTTTCATGACCTAGCTCATCGTGATCTTACGTTGATTCTCGCCTTTCCGCTCCAGCGAAATCTCCACATCCCGCTCCCGCAGAAAACGCGGAAACTTCTCCCCCCACTCAATCAGCAGAACGCTGCCCTCAGCACGCAGATCATCCAGCCCCAGCGTCTCCAACTCGCGCTGAGTATCCACGCGGTAAAGATCAATGTGATAAAGATTAGCCCGCGGCCCGCGATACTCATGCACCAGCGTGAAGGTGGGACTGGTGACGTCTTCTTCTTCCGCCGCCTCGAACCCGGCGGCGATTCCCTTGACCAGCGTGGTCTTGCCCGCGCCCAGATCACCGCGCAGCAGAACAATCTTAGGCGGCGCCAGCAACTCCGTCAGGGTGCGGCCGAAGGCAATCGTCTCCTCGGCTGAATGTGTCGTGATCTCGCGCGTCACGCCATCAAGTATAGCGGCAGTCACGCAAGGGACCGCTTACCGCCGCCGCAAAAGCAACTTGCCCGCGACTACGTAATGGTGAACGCCTTCGACTTGCCCATCCAACTCCGGTCGACCACATGGTCCAGCGACGTCCGCAAGCGCCGGTGGTCGTCATCCTCGAGCGCAACAAAGCGGAACGGCTGAAGCACTCCCTCCGTCGTCTTGCCCATGGGACTAAGAATCTCGGCCATGCCGTGCACCGGTCCTTGCTGAGTTTGAAAAGCAACTTCGACGAAGTCGCCGCTACTCAGCGAACGCGGCAGTCGCAACAGTCCGCCAGTCACCGAAATGGTTTGGAGTTTAGCTTTGGCGTGCCGGCCATCTTCTAAACGAATCGCAGCCAGGCAAGTCTCGCCTAGCTGGACCCGGGCCGCGCGCCGCGAGGGATGCGGTTGGGGGAAGTGGGTCATAAGCTATCTGCACTATGGCACGCGCGCGAATCAGGTAATAGGTTACGGAAGCAGAGTGGCCGGATTCCCGCGCCGGACGCGGAGTTTGCCGGGATAACGAATGCGCTGTCAAGCACATACAGAAGGGTTACCAATTCATTAATGTCCTGAGGGCAGGCGGAGAGGGCAGGCGGGGGGCGCCGCACCGTTCTCACCACCGCACAAGCTTGTCCAGCGCTGCCTGGCGCATGACCCGATAGGCCACTGGCAAACCTTGCAGCAAATCCGTCGCCACCATCGAATGCTCACCCACGATCGCCTTCATTACATCGCCGGCCAGTCCATGCAAATGGACCGCCGCAAGCACGGCCCTGAAAGCCTCTTTGTCTATGCGATGCTGTGCCATCATTCCCGCGACGATTCCCGTCAGAATGTCCCCGGTTCCTCCGGTAGCCATGCCGGGATTGCCCGTTGTATTCACCCACGCTTCGCCATCGGGTTGCACCACCAGCGTGCGGTACCCCTTCAGCACCACGATAAGTTTGTGTTCACGTGCGAAGTTGCTCGCCGTTCCTAGCCGATCCCTCTGCACATCGGCAACGCTGCATCCGGCTAGACGAGCCATCTCTCCGGGATGCGGGGTGATCACCAGCGTTCTGTCCTTGCCATTCAATTCGGCCGCCCGCCCCTCAAAGGCATTCAGCCCGTCTGCATCCACCACCATCGGGAATGGAAGGCTTGTCACCAACGCCCGCACCAACTCCGCAGTTTGGGGATCTCGCGAAATGCCTGGCCCGATGGCGATCACGTCCTTACCTTTTGCCAGTTCCCGGATTCGCCCATCCGCGCTGCTGGAGATCGTCCCCGCGTCCGTCTCCGGCAGGAGCTCGGTCATCAATTCAGGATGAAAGCTGGCAATCGCTCCCAATGCCGACTTCGCCGTGGCTACCGTGGAAAGTCCACCTCCGGCGCGCAGCACGGCCATTCCCGCCATCGCCGCCGCCCCGGCCTTCCCGAGCGAACCGCCAAGCACCAGCACATGCCCGTAATTACCCTTGTTGGAATCCTCCGCGCGCGGGCCTATCAACCCCGCAAGATCGGCTGCGGTGATTACATTCAGTTGCAGTGCCGAACTGATGGCCTCCCGTGGCGAGCCGATCTGTGCCACTACCGTTGGCCCAGCCGTCAGTGGGCTGAACAGGTGCGCTGGCCGCGGAGCAGTGAACGTAACCACCGCATCAGCTCGCGCAATTGTGCCTTCCTGAGGTCCGATGACATCCGCATCTGCGCCGGAAGGAATGTCCACAGCGATCACGCGAACGTTGCCCGCATTGAGAATCGCAATCGCGTCGGCGTAGAGACCGCTCACCGGAGGCTTGAAACCCGTTCCCAGCACAGCGTCGAGATACAGGTCCGCCTGCAGGGCTTGCCGGACACGCTCACTCTTCAACTCTTCGCGGGAATGTACGGCGATGGCTGGCTGCTGCAACTTGCCAAACATAACCGCAGCATCGCCCCTAAGATCACCAGGGTCAGCCAGCAGAATGACCTGCGCGTTCTTCCCCTGCTCCTGCAGCCGCCGCGCCGCCACAAACCCATCCCCGCCGTTATTCCCCTTGCCGCATAACACAACGATGCGCCCGGCCGCACCATAATGCGAGAGGGCATAGTCCGCAACAGCCGCGCCCGCATTTTCCATCAGCGTAAGCGAAGGCACGCCAAAGCGCTCGCTGGTAGCGCGATCAATAGCTCGCATCTCTTCGGCGGAAACGATTTTCATAAAGGCGTCGTTGGTCGATGGTCGTTGGTCGTTCGCGAAATACCTTTACGCAATCTACACTTTTCAAACGACGAACGACCGACGACCAACGACCAACGACCGATCTTAAAACAAAAAGACCCTCCGCGCTGTGCAGAGAGCCCGTTTTCATGTCTCACTCGGTAAAAACTCAGTCCGCAATCACCTTGGGACCCGTGGTTGTGCCGAGAGTGCGGCTTGCACCTTGCTGTGGCTACGGCCATATCCGAAGTACACCGCCATTCCGATGATCAACCAGACGATTAGGCGGATCCATGTTGCCGCTGGCAGGCTAGCCATCAAACCTGCGGAAACCAGAACCCCCATGATCGGAACAAATGGTACCCATGGAGTCTTGAAGGGTCGCGCCAAATCTGGTCGTTTACGACGCAATACCCAAGTCCCTGCCGAGACGATGACGAACGCCAGCAACGTTCCGATGCTGACCAGTTCACCTAAGATATCAATTGGAACAAACGCCGCGAAGAAGGCCACGCAAATACCGACAAAAATCGTGGCTATCCAGGGAGTGCGGAAACGAGGATGAATCGCTCCGCACCACTGGGGCAGGAGCCCGTCGCGAGACATCGAGAAGAACACCCGCGACTGCCCCAGCAACATCACCAACATGACCGTCGCCAAGCCGAAAATCGCTCCCAGTTTGACGAGGAAGCTGGCCCACTTCACGCCAGTGGCGTCGATGCCCACGGCCACTGGGTCGGAAACGTTCAAAGAGGTGTATGGCACTACGCCGGTCAGCAATCCGGAAACAAGAATGTACAGAACGGTGCAGATCACAAGTGAGCCTAGTATCCCGATCGGCATGTCCTTCTGCGGATTCTTGGATTCCTGGGCGGCGGTGGAAACGGCGTCAAAGCCGATGTACGCGAAGAAAATCACACTTGCGCCGCGCGCGATTCCCGACCAACCATACTTGCCGAAAGTGCCCGCATTGGGCGGGATGAAGGGCGTCCAGTTTGCCTTGAGTTGCGCCATGTGCCCGAAGGCATAAATGCCGGCGATGCCGATAAACATCAGCACGATCGCAACCTTCACAATCACGATGCCAGAGTTGAAGTTCGCCGACTCCTTGATGCCGATCACCAGAATCGTGGTAACTCCCAGGATCGCCAGGAAAGCCACTAGGTTGAACAAACCGCCCATCTGCGGCAGCGTATGCCAGTCGATTCCGCTGGCCATCAGCGAGTCCTTGATGCGGTCGTAGTGCTCCCAGTGCCCATTGAAGAAAACCAGCATCTCGCTCGGGGCTGCCGTCAGTCGAGGCGGGATGCGTATGCCGAAGTCCTGCAGGAAGCTCAGCATGTACCCGCTCCAGCCAGAAGCCACGGTGGCCGCGCCGAAAGCGTATTCGAGGATCAGGTCCCAACCGATGATCCACGCGAAGATTTCGCCGAGGGTCGCGTATCCGTACGTGTAAGCCGAGCCTGCAATAGGAATCAAGGCGGCGAATTCGGCGTAGCAAAGGCCCGCGAACACGCAGGCGATGCCGGCCAGCACAAAAGAAAGCACAATCGCCGGCCCGGCATACTTGGCCGCGGCCGATCCCGTCAGAACAAAAATACCAGCCCCAATGATGGCTCCGATGCCAAGCGTAATGAGGTTCACCGGACCGAGGGCACGCTTTAGGCCATGTTCGCCAGTATCGTGGGCTTCGTCCATCAGCAGGTTCAGCGGTTTGGTTGCGAACAGATTTGCCATTCGTCTCGTTTCTCCTTGGCGGCTACGCGGATTCGCGCCGTGCCCCCGCACTCTTCGACCACGCGTAATATACCGGGATGCCCAGCAGCACCACAATCAGCCCCGGCCACGTGAACTGCGGCTTGTAGCGCAATAGTACGACATCAATGAATAAAGCCATCACAATATAAATCGCCGGCAACACAGGATAACCCACCGCCTTATACGGACGCTCGGCCTCCGGATGCGTTCGCCGCAGCACAAATAATCCCACAATCGTCAAAATGTAGAACACCAGCACCGCAAAAATAATGTAGTCGAGAAGCTGCCCGTAGCTGCCCGAAACGCACAGCAGGCAAGCCCACACCATCTGCACCATCAGCGAAACCGCCGGCGTCTTGTATGTAGGATGCAGCTTGGCAACGCTGCGGAAGAATAGCCCGTCTTTCGCCATGGCATAGTAGACGCGCGCCCCAGAAAGAATCAGCCCATTGTTGCAGCCGAAGCTGGAAATCAGGATGGCCGCCGCCATCAGCAATCCCCCCACGGAACCGAACATCTGCGTCATCACCGCCGTGCCCACGCGCTCTTCGGCGGCATACTTAATGCCGCGCCCCAGAATCGTCACCGCGCCCGGCGCACCATCCAGCGGCAGCGCCATCAAGTAAATGAAGTTGCAAGCAATGTAGAGCGCAATGACTACGCCCGTGCCCAGCGCCAGCGACAACGGCAGGTTGCGGCTGGGATTCTTAACTTCGCCCGCGGTAAACGTCACATTGTTCCAGGCGTCAGCGGAAAACAGCGATCCCACCTGCGCCACCGCCAGAATCGTCAGCGTGCCCACCATCACCACCGGCCCGCCCACTCCTACCTGCACCGCGTGTTGCGCGCCCAGTCCCGCATTCCGCCAGAAATGCCCGCTGAAATTCGTGGCCAGTGCCTGAGCATTCCGCCCCAGCGCCAGGCCGAACAACGCCAATCCCAACAACGCAGAAACCTTGGCCGCCGTAAACACATTCTGGATGAGTGCCCCAGTCTTCAACCCAAAAATATTCACCACGGAGAGAAAGACCACAAGCAGGATGGCAACCAGATTCTGGGTATTGATTCCCACATCCATGTTGCCCAAAACCATTGGCCCCAAACGAATCGGCGGAACCTTCCAGAGATGCAGAATCCAGTGGGATGAAGAAATTGCAGGAAAGAAAACTCCGAGAAACTTGCCGAAGGCCACGCCCACGGCCGCGATCGTCCCGGTCTGAATGACCAGAAAGAGCGTCCAGCCATATAGAAAGCCCCACAGCGGCCCCAGTGCCTCGCGCAGATAAACGTACTGCCCGCCAGCCCGCGGCATCATCGCCGCCAACTCGCCGTAGCTGAGCGCAGCCACGATGGTCATGAACCCCGCCACCGCCCACGCCCCAATCAGCAAAGCAGGCGAATCCACTTCGCGGGCAATCTCCGCCGAAACAATAAAAATGCCCGAGCCGATCATCGACCCCATGACCAGCATGGTCGCGCTGGTCAATCCTAGGCCCTTGACCAGTTCGCTGTCTTGATGGCTGTGCGTTTCCCAGTCGTTGCCCGCAACCGGCCGCGTTGTCGGTATACTCAGGATCCCTCCTAAGCCTCGTAGCGCCGGCGTCTCGCCGGCTGTCGTGAGAGCTTGCCCTGAGCTTGCCGAAGGGGCGTCCCGCCCTCGCCGCTGGCAACTGTACCAGAGCCCCCTGACTTTACCTCAGAACGCGGAAAAATTCCTCTGCTGATTTGCGCGGCTCCCGTAACAGATCGGATATCACCGCCACGGAATCGGCCCCCGCCTCAATCACAGAAGCCGCATTTCCCAGCGTGATCCCCCCTATGGCCACCAGCGGCTTTCGGGTCAACTCCCGCGCCCGGCGCACTCCTTCAAGCCCCACAACCGGATCAGGCCGTTCTTTGCTGGAGGTCGAAAACACAGGCCCAATGGCCAGATAGTCCGCCGAGGTCCGATCGGCTTCCTGCACCTGCTCTGGATTATGCGTCGAAACCCCGAGCCAGCGCCCAGCGCCGATGATCCCACGAACCGACTCCGGCGATAGGTCCTCCTGCCCAACATGCACACCGGCAAACTCCGCTACCAGGCAAAGATCGGCGCGGTCGTTCATGATCAGTTTGACCGTCCCGCCTAGTCGCCGCTTGAGTTCGCGCGCCTGCTCCAGACTGGCGCGGGCATTCCCGCTCTTGTTGCGATATTGCAGCAGAGTGCATCCGCCCGCGGCAAGCTCCCCGGCGAAAACCGTCAAGTCTTCCGTAGTCGTGAAGAATGTCGCATCCACGATGGGATAAAGACGAGGAACAGAGATCACGCCGCCGAATCCTTCTTGTTGGCCGCCAGAAATCGCTCAATAAACCCCGTATCAAAATTCCCCGCCCGGAAGTCTGGATCCGCCAGAATCCTCCGGTGCAGCGGAATCGTCGTATATACGCCCTCCACGATAAACATCTCCAGCGCCCGCGACATACGCGAGATCGCCTCGCTCCGGTCCTTGCCGCGCACCACCAGCTTGGCGATCAGCGAGTCGTAATAAGGAGGAATCACGCCCTCCGCGTACGCTGCCGTATCCACCCGCACTCCCGTGCCCCCCGGCGGATGAAACGACGTAATCTTCCCCGCCGACGGCGTGAACTTTTCCGGATGTTCCGCATTAATCCGGCATTCGATGGAGTGCCCGCGATGCACAATCGGCCCCAACAACACCTCACTCATACGCGCGCCGGCGGCAATCATAATCTGGCTCTTCACCAGATCCACGTCCGTCACCATCTCAGTCACGGGATGCTCCACCTGGATGCGCGTGTTCATCTCGATGAAGTGCAGCCGGCGTTCCTGGTCCATCAAAAACTCGATCGTTCCCGCGTTCGTGTATCCGATCTCCGCCAGCGACTTGCACAACACCGCGCCAATCTGATCGCGCAACTCCGGCGTGACCTGGGTCGAGGGCGACTCTTCCAATAACTTCTGATGCCGCCGCTGGATCGAGCATTCCCGCTCCCCCAAACTCACCACATTGCCATGTTCATCGGCCAGCAGCTGAAACTCGATGTGCCGCGGATTCTCGACATACTTCTCCATGTACAAGTCGCCATTGCCGAACGCACCCGCCGCTTCCGACTGCGCCGCCTTGAATAGCCCCGGCAGGTCCTCCTCGCTTCGCACAATGCGCATCCCGCGTCCGCCGCCGCCCGCCGATGCCTTTACAATCACCGGAAACCCCACCTGCCGCGCCCACTCCACGGCTTCGCCTTCGGAAGCAATGATCCCATCCGAACCCGGCAGAATCGGCACGCCCGCCTGTTTCATGGCCGCCCGCGCTTTTTCCTTTTCCCCCATCAGCCGCATCACTTCCGGCCGCGGCCCTATGAACTTGATCCCGCTGGTGTCACACACCTCGGCGAAATTGGCATTCTCGGCAAGCAACCCGTATCCGGGATGGATCGCGTCCACATTGGCGATCTCCGCCGCGCTGATCACCGCTGGAATATTCAAGTAGCTCAATGCCAGTTGTGGCGGCCCAATGCAGATCGCCTCGTCTGCAAAGCGCACGGGCAGGGAGTGCCGGTCCGCCTCGCTGTAAATGGCAACGGTGCGGATGTCCAGTTCCTTGCACGCGCAGATAACGCGCAGCGCAATCTCTCCGCGATTCGCAATCAGTATTTTCTTAAACATTTCAGATCAAATGGGGACGAGGAGGGCATTTCGTAATTGTGAAATTTGGTAATTTGGTAATCTAAAATCCCGAAGGCTTTTTCAATTACAAAATTACCCAATTACCCAATTACCAAATTACTCAATCTTCCTCACTTCTTCGCCCGAATGGCGAACAACTCCTGCCCGTATTCAATCGGCTGGCCATTGCTCCTCAGCTTCTTTACGATTTCGCCGGCCACGTCCGACTCAATCTCATTCAGCAGCTTCATCGCCTCCAGAATGCACAGCACCTGCCCAACCTCCACCATGTCCCCGACCTTGACGAAAGGCGGCGCACCAGGAGAAGGCGCTTCGTAGAACGTTCCCACGATCGGAGACTTCACGATGTGCAGGTCTTCTTCGGGGGCCGGCTCAACCGGCGCTAGCGGCGGTGCGGCAGGGGAAGCCACGCCTGAGGTCTGCCTCGGTTCCGGAGCAGCCCCGGCCGCCGGCCTGGGCATCTCTCCGTGCGTATACACCACGGTGTGCTCGCCCGCCCGCTTGATCTTCACCTTGACGTCGCCGCGCTCCAACTCGAACTCGGCGATGTCTTTTTCGATTAAGAACTCGATGAGTTCCTTCAGCTCTTTTTGATTCATTCGTGTACGGTGGGACCGCAGCTTCAGGTCTTGGGTCTCAGGTGTTAGGTATTAGGCACCTCAGTTAGCTGCTGCCTGTACATATCCACTAACCCGGTGGCAAAGATCCGGAGCCCAAGACCTAACACCTAAGACCTTTTCGCCTAAACTGCCAGGAAATCCTTGCTGGTGGGCGTCAACACTTCACAGCCGCCTTCCGTGACCGCCACCATGTCCTCGATCCTCACGCCCCATTTGCCGGGGAAGTATAC
Organism: uncultured Acidobacteriaceae bacterium; assembly: GCA_963842095.1. Lineage (GTDB taxonomy): Bacteria > Acidobacteriota > Terriglobia > Terriglobales > Acidobacteriaceae > Sulfotelmatobacter. The sequence goes on along the minus strand of CAWJEY010000011.1, from coordinate 406,971 downwards.
TCCCGGCTCGATCGTGATGACCATGCCCGGCTCCAGAATTTCCTTCTGCCCGGCCGCAACCCTGGGCGCTTCGTGGATCTCCAGGCCGACTCCATGCCCGGTCGAATGGGTAAAATAGCGCCCTAAGCCAGCCTTGCGCAATACCTTACGCGCCGCCGCATCGACATCGCCGACGCTGGCACCCGGCTGCACCGCAGCTATCGCAGCTTCCTGCGCCTCCCGAACCGATTCGTAGGCCCGGCGAGCTTCTTCCGAAGCCGCGCCCACCCATACAGTACGGGTCTGGTCTGAGCAATAACCTGCGAGTATAACACCGAAATCGCAGACCACGAATCCCCCGGGCGCGATGCCCTGCCCCGTAGCTCTGCCGTGAGGCAACGCCGACCTCGCCCCGGAAGCGATGATGGTAGGAAACGACATCTCCTCCGCTCCCGCCCTTCGCGCCGCATACTCCATCTCCGCCGCCACCTCGGCCTCTTTCACCCCCGGCCGCAAAACTCCGAGCGCCCGGTCGAACAAAGTCGCTCCCAGTTGCACCGCAGCCCGGATCAGCCCCAGTTCCTCGTCATCCTTCACCATGCGCGCCCGTTCCACCAGTCCCGGCGCATCCCGCAACCGCACACCGGAGGGTACCAGGTCCGCCAGCCGCTTCCTCTCCGCCACTGTCAGATGCTCGGCCTCAATCCCGACAGTCCATCCCTTCGATCGAGATCGCCCTCGGCGCGATCCAATCCACTCTCCCAGCGCGCTCAACAAAGCCTTGCGCGCAATCACCACTTTCGCGCCAGTCACTTCTTCGCGCCCCTGCGTGTCGTAGCGTACGTCGGTAAAGAAGACGCTCCCGGCCTCAGCAACGAGCAGTAAACCCGCGCTCCCCGTAAAGCCGCAAAGATATCGAATGTTGGGAAGATGGCTGACCAGTAAAGCATCGAAGCGGGTCGTGGCCAGGTGATCGCGAAGTTTCTTCTGCCGCGCAAGAAAATTCATTCCTGCGAGTTTAGCAGGAATGACAGTCTTACCCGGCGCCCCCGATCATGCTAATGTTCCTGATTTCGTAACGTGAACCACTGAGAGCTCTCCTCCGCTCCGTTTGCCGTTAGCATTTCTACACAGCGTCCGGCAGAGGGATTCGGGACGTGTGCGACCCTGACCGGCGTTGCCAGGAGGAAGTTATGAGTCCTACGGCGTTGAAATATTCCCCATCTCGCTCTCAAGCAGCCCGGCTCCTTGCGCGGGGGTTCCGAACCGCTTGCCACGGCGTCATCGTGTGTATCGCTGCAGCCGCTGCGCTGCAAGGTCAGGCCTTCACCACCATCTTCAGCTTTAACTATACCGATGGCCGGCTTCCCGCTAGCGCGTTAACCCAGGCCACGGACCTGAATCTCTACGGCACAACCCAAAACGGAGGCAACGGCGAAGGCGTCGTATTCAAGACCTCCACCTCGGGCACGGAAAGTACGCTCTACAATTTCCCCGGCGGGGCCGGCGGTTCACAACCGACCTCAGGCGTAATCCAGGGCACCGACGGGAATTTCTACGGCACAACCGCCAACGGTGGCGCGGGCGAAGCCGGAACCGTTTTCAAGATCACTTCCGCCGGTGTGGCGACCGTACTCCACAGCTTTAATACAACTGACGGATACAATCCGGGAAGACTAAAGCAAGGCACCGATGGGAACTTCTACGGCACAACGGTCGGCGGCGGAGCCGGTGGATATGGAACGGTCTTTAAAATGACGACCTCCGGCACCCTAACCACGCTTCATAGTTTTGACGTAACCGATGGAGCAAAGCCGGTGACCTCCGCTCTGGCGCAAGGCACCGACGGCAACTTCTACGGGACTACCCACATCGGGGGCGCCAGCGACGTCGGTACCGTATACAAAATCACGCCCACCGGCTCGTTCACCCTCTTGCACAGCTTCGACGTAAATGACGGCTCCTACCCGAATGGTGTCATCCAGGCCAAGGATGGGTACTTCTACGGAACCACCTCGCAAGGCGGTGCTGACGGCGATGGCACCGTGTTCAGGATAAGCTCCACCGGCACGTTCACCACCCTGCACAGCTTCGATGTAAACGACGGAGCTCGCCCGATCGCCGGCTTGGTGCAGGCCAGCAACTTGAATTTCTACGGGACAACCACCCAGGGCGGCGGAAATGCCGAGGGTACGATCTACGAAATCACTTCTGCAGGCGTCGTAACCACACTTTACAGCTTTGGTGCTAGCACAACGGCCTACCCCGGAGCGCTGATTCAGGCCAAGGACGGCAATCTGTACGGAACCACGCAGCAGTCTGGAGCCGACGGCTTTGGGCAAGTCTATAAATTCGTCCCGTAACCCGAGCCGGAATCCCTCCAAACGCAGAACCGCCGGCCCTGACAGGTTCTTCAGGTGCCGGCGGCTTCTAAATCTTCAACTGCGCTGCTAAATCGGACGCTGTTACGTTTGATGCTCTACGTCTGAATGATTCGCGGCGTGATGAAGAAAATCAACTCCTGGTTCGACGTGTTCACCACAACATGCTTGAACAGGTTGCCCAGGATCGGAATGTTCCCCAGCAACGGCACTTGCGAGATGTTGATCGAGTTCTGCGTCTGGATGACGCCTCCGATCACCACCGTGCCGCCGTCGGTCACCAGCACCTGCGTCGTCGCCTGCTGCGTGATCAACTCGGGGTTGCCCTGCACTTCCTGGCCGAAGTTCGGTGTCGTGTTCTCCACGTCCACGTTCAGGAAGATGGTGTTCTCCGAAGTGATTTGCGGAGTCACCGTCAACCGCAGGAACGCATCCACGTAGGTCACGGTCGGAGGACCACCCAACTGCGCCAGAGTCACGATCGGCACCCGCACGCCCTGCCTTACGTTGGCCTGGATGTTGTTCTGGGTCACGATCCGCGGCCGCGACAGGACCTTCAGCAAGCCACGCGACTCGGCCATGGTAAGCACCGCATCGATGCGCACCGTGTTGCTGGCGTTCAGGAAGGTCAAGCCGCTGCTGGGGTTAGTCGAGCCCAGGTTCGAGAACAACGGGATCGACGATCCCGTCGAGGATGACGTGCCCGGTACCGTGATGTAGCCTGGAGTCAACCCATTGACTGTCGTCGGAGAGCTGCCCGCTGCGGCAGAGCCGCCGATCGAGCTGTGGCCATCTCCCCAGCCAAAACCGAGCTGCGTACCGATGTCGCGCGCGAACTGCCGCGTCGCCGCCACCACCCGCGCCTCGATCTCCACTTCCTGCGTCTTGCGGTTCAGCTGCGTCAGCAGGCGGTCAATCACCGGAATCACTTTCGGAATGTCGTTGACCACAATGGCGTTGGTGCGTTCATCCGCAACCACGTCACCGCGCACCGAGAGGAACTTCTTCACCGTCACCATTACATCTTTGGCGTGGGCATAGCTCAGGAAACGTGTGACCGATACTTTCTCCACGGCCAGCGCTTCCGCTTCCACCTGAGCGCGCCGTCCATCCGCTTCTTTCTTCAGCGTGTCCACCGTGGCGATGCGCAGAACGTTGCCTTCCAATTCCCGCGCCAGATCGTTGTTCTTGAGCACGATGTCCAGGGCCTGGTCCCACGGCACATCGTCCAGCACCACGGTCAGAGTGCCGTGCACCTGGGGATCGAGCACCACGTTCAGGCCGCTGATTTCATGAATCAGGCGGAAGAAGTCTTTCAGGTCCACATCCTTCAGATTCACTGAAATCGGCTCGCCCGTGTATTTGGAGCCGACCGAAACCGGTTGCTGTCCCGCCTGCGCCTTCTGCTCCGCCGCCAGATTAACCGCGGGCTGGATGCCAGTTCCGCCAGTGCTGGAACCTGTGCTTTGCGACGAGGATTGCGCCGCGTTCATGCTGACCGGCAGCAGTTCCGCAGCGGTCTTATCGGAAAACTTTGCCGCTGCATCCTGCGCGCGCACGGTGGGCTCAGTCGCCGTGTCTGCAACCGGTTTCTTGGCTTCATACTTGGGCTCGACGAACACAAAGTCAGTTGACTTGGCCGTAGCCGCAGTCTCCGGATTCTGCTTCGGTGACGAAACAGAACTCTCCATCTCCGTTTTCGGGGCGACCGGAGCGCTGGCCGCAACCAGCTCCGTCTTGGGCGCCGTTTCCGTCTTCACTTCGGCAGCCCGTGGCGCAGACGAAGTCGTATTCTTGTTGGCTGGCGCAGCCGAACTCGCGGCCACATGCTCCGTGTACACCGTCAGCACCAGCTTTCCATCCGCCAAAGGAGTCAATTCATAGCGGCAAGCGTGCTCCAGATCGACCACCACGCGCGTCGTGGGAGGGTTCTGGCCGTCCATGCCGATGCGTACACCCTTCACTCCGGCACTCCGCACCGCGATGTGGGTTTGTCCCGTCGCCATGATGGTCCCCGGCAGGTCCACCACCAGACGCGCAGGCGAGTCTGCCGTGCTTACCTTGGGCGTGACTGCGCCACGAGCGCTGATCTCGACCCGGATCTCATCCGTGCCGCGAACCACATCCACTCGTTGCAGTTCATTGCGCTGGCTCGCCGGCTGTGACGCGGGCGCCCCGGCGGCTGCAGACGCCAGCCCCAGGACCAGCAACGGTAGGAACACACTCAGCAATTGCTTTCGCATTTCGCTTCTCCCCAACCCGCGGGCCTGGCCCGCGTGTCCTTCTGTGAACTCGATTTAGTCCGCACTCCGGTTCCCCGGTCACGCTCCCGCATTAAACTGCCGGCGTAAAGATCCGTTTCGTTACTTCCCGCGTCAGCGGTTTGCCCAGCTTGTCCGGTACTGTCTCCTGGAATACCACCGAGTCTCCCGTGATTTTCATCACGTAGCCGTTGAACACGGGATCGTTTTCGTGCAGGAAATAAGCCTTGTTCAAGCTGTTGGTTACCACCGCGATGAAGCCGCTTTCCGACTTCACTACGCCCCGCAGATTGATCTGCCCGATCTCCAGGCATTTCTTCCCCGTCGAACAATTGGAGCCAGTCGGCTGCTGCACCACCGGACTGAAGAAGGGATCGCGCTTCCCGTTCATTGCCCACTTCTTCTCTTCCGGCTTGGGCGGCTTCGGTGCTTCTGCCGTCTTGGGTGCTTCCGCAGTCTTACCGGCGATCGCGGGCTTTTCATTCGCTGCGATCTTGGTCGTAGCGGGAGCCGCGATCTTGGCTGCGGGTGTTGCCGCTGGCTTGGGAGCCTCCACCTTGGCCGCCACTACTGGAGCCGACGCCGCCGGTTTCTTGGGTACAAATGCATCGTGCGGTTTTGCAATCGCAGTCGCCGGTGCAGGATTGCTCTTCGCCACCGGAACAGACGCCGGAGGCGCTGCCACCGGCTTTGCCGAAGCCGTCTGCGGCTTTGGCGCGGGCGCTGCAGTCTTCGCCGGAACCGCCGCCGGAGCGCTCTTTGCCACTACCGGGGCTCCTGCCTGCGTATGCAGCGTCAGAATGATCTTGTTGCCTGGGCCAGGCGTCAAATCGTAGCCGCAAGCCTTCTCCAGATCCACAACCACACTCGTCGTGGGAGGAGTTTTTCCGTCCATGCCAATGCGCACGCCTTTGACGCCGGCGCTGCCCACCGGAATCTTGCTTTGCGGCGTCGCCATGACCGTCGCCGGCAGTTCCACCAGCAGCCGCTCCGGTGAACTTAACTTGCTCACCCTCGGCGTCACTGCCTCGCGGGAACCGATCTCGATCTGCACATCATCCGCATTGCGGACGACCTTCACGCGATCCAGTGTGTTGTTCTGGTTCGACGCTGCAGCCGAGGCGGGCTTTGCCGTCGCCGGAGCAGCCACTGCCGGTTTCGCCCCCGGAATCGTCGCCGGTTTTACCGCAGGCGTCGGTGCACCCGGTGCCGGTTTGGCCGATTGCGCCGGAACTCCCGCCGCCGTCAGCGCTGCTTTGGTGTCGTTGGCGTGCAGGGCTTGTCCCCAAGCCGCCCCCGTCATCATGACCACTGCCAGAATGCCTGTCGTCAGCTTCATAGGTGATTCCTATTTGCTCACGCCTGCAACCGTTCCGGGCTTGGCTCCGGGAGCCGCCGCGGCCGGCGTCAGGTCGTGACTGTAGAACGTGGTCGCGGTAAACGTCGCGGCCACACTCTCGTTCGGCGCGTACTGGTAACTGTGCTTCACCTTCGCTTCGGTGGGTTTCTTCGTCGTGGACACCAGCAGGCCGCTGACGTTCACAATGCGTTCCAGCTTGCCCACCCGGTCAAAGAAATTCAGCATCGAGTAGTACGGCCCATCCAGCTCCATGGCGAAGGGCACTTCGGTGTAATATTCCTTCGCGCTCGTGGGCTGCGCGCTATAGCGCCGCAATTCCACGCCAGCTTTCTGCGCCTCGCTGTCCATCATCTCGATGAAGGTGTCCACCGACTTCTCATCCGGGACGATGCGCCGTTCGATCTCCAGTTGCTGCTTCAAGTTCGCCAGTTGCCGTTCAATGTCCTTGAGCTTGGGGCGGTAGGATTCCAGTTCGTTGTTCTCCTGGACTTTTACCTGCACCTGATGCAGCGCCGCCGTATTCTTATCGCTCTGGCTCTTGAACACCGTGAAGTACAGTGCCACGGTTACCAGTGCGCCTCCGGCCAGCACCGCTCCCCACTGTTTCAGGCCCGACAGTTCGCTAAAGTTAGTCGCCATAGTTTTGCCTATTGAAGTTCTGCCTATTAAAGTTCCGCCTCTTAGGACTTTCCCTTCTCGCAGGTCAGCGTGAACTGGAACGCCTGCATGTCCTTGATCTGATCGTCCTGGAAAGTTTCCTTGATCTCGACGTTCGAGAAAAACCCCGTCTTCTGCAGGTTCGCAATCAGGTTGGCCACCGCGTCCGTGCTCAGCGCTGTGCCTTCCAGGCTCACGCTGGCGCCGGTGTCATCCATCTTGCTCAGCCACACCGCTTCCGTTCCGTTCACCGTCTCGCCCAGCATGGCCAGCAGGTTCACCGGTCCAGACTGCCCGGCGCGCAGCGAATCGATCACGTCCACCCGCCGCTTGTAATTGTTGGCCTGGGTCTGCCGTTCCATGTAGCGCGCTTTCACGTCGCTCAGCTCGCGGTTTTTCTGCTCGGCCGCTTGCATCTGCGTCGCGATCGTCTTCGCCTGCCGGTTCAGCCGGTACCAGTAGCCAAAATTCAGCAGCCCGGCCACCAGCACCACCACCAGCACCTTCAGCTTGGGCGAACCCATGTCGCCAAATTCCATCGACGGCATCGCTGGCCCGCTGCTGCCACCGGCGCGCTTGCTTTTCCCCTTGGAGTTTTCCAGCAGATTGATTCTGATCATAGGGATTCAAAGCTCCTCAAAGCCAGGCCCACGGCAACTGCGAGCTGACCCGGATTCTGCTCCACCAGCTCCACCCCCGGACCCTCCGTCGGTGGCACTACACGCTGGAATGGATTCAACAACTCAACCGGCATGGAAAATTCCTGCCGCAATGCTTCCATCAATCCCGGCACTTTCGCCGAACCACCTGCCAGGTAAATCTTCTCGATGTGCTCGCCCGCCGCGCTCGCCCGGAAGAAGTCGAACGTCTTCTGAATTTCCAGCACGATGATCTCGGTCACCTGTTGCAGGATCGGCGCTTTCGCGTCCTCGCTCACCGTCCCGACCTTCTCGCCCAGCTTCAGTTTCTCTGCATCCTCGAAATTCAGATCCAGTTCCTTCTGCAGAGAATCCGTGTACTGGTGCCCGCCCACGCTCACGTCGCGCGGGAACAGCGGGGTCGTCCCTTTCACGATGTTGATGTTCATCACGCTGGCGCCCAGATTCAAAAGCGCCACCACCTGGCCCGGCGCCGGCTGGTAGTTGTACTCGTAGCAGTTCTGCAGCGCCAGGGCATCGATGTCCACGATAGCCGGGGTGCGTCCCGACATCGAGAGTACGTTGGTGTAGTTCAAAATCTTGTCCTTCTTCACAGCCACCAGCAGCACATCCATCTGCGGGCTGCCCGCCTCCTCCGACAGAATCTGGTAGTCCAGACTCACGTCCGCCAGGTCGAAGGGAATGTGCTGCGCCGCTTCCTTCTCGATGGTCTCCGCCAGTTCCTGGTCGCTCATCGAGGGCAGCGAGATCTTCTTGACGATCACCGAGTGGCCGCTTACCGCCGTCGCCACCGCCTTGGTCTTGATCAGGCAGTCGGCAAACAGCTTCGATATCGCGCTCGATACCGTTCCCGAGTCCACGATCATCGAATCGACCACAATGTCAGAGGACAGCGGTTCCAGCCCCAGGTGCGACACTTCAATCTGCCCACCCTTTTTCTTCAACTCCACCGCCTTGATGCTGGAAGAGCCCACATCCAGACCTACAATCGTCTTCGATCCCATTCCAAACATGTGTGCCCGCCTTTTCGTACCGTATTTGTAGCGCCGGCGTCCCGCCGGCTCTCACTTGACTACTGCGATCCAGCAGCAGCTTTCGTAGCCGCCTTCGGTTTATGTTTCGTTCCCATCTCCATCTGGCTCGACTTCTCTTCCATCCACTGGTTCAGCCTCGATTTCTTGAAGCGCCAGCGGTTGCCCAGCTTGAAGGCAGGAATTCTCTGCTCGCCCACGTACTTGTAGAGCGTGTCCGGACTCACTCCCAGGTACTGCGAAGCCTGACGAATATTCATCACTTCTCGCGAGTCGGCCATATTTCCTGAACCAGTTTCCTTGCCTGCCAAACCTTCCCGCGCCAGTCTCCGGCCCGCGGGCTTTCCTCCCCCTGCATGCCTGTCCGGGGGCTCTCGGTGTCCCGAGCATATATCAGCCCTGAAAAACCTCGGCTCAAAGCGAATCTCCGCGTTTTATTGGGTTTTTGGCCTGTTTTCTGGAATCGGCCGGAAGGCTGGTTCGGGGTGAAATCTATATGTTGTGGTGTCTATGCCGCAATACGCAATTAGAAGTAGTACTTAGGCGGGGCATGCCAAGTCACTCATGAACCGGTAACTGAAGTACTAGAGACGGTACGGAAGTACTACGTCGCCCGCTCAAGTTGCTGTCTTGGCGGACTTTATCTGCTCCGGCAGGCAATCGCGGATCGCTCAGTCAGATCCCACAATCACGGCCTATTCCTGCTTCGAGCCCACGGAGACATGGAGCTGGCCATCAGCGGGATATCCCGCCGCCAATGCTCCTTCGAACCGGTTGGGTTTCGCAAAGCGCGCCGTCTTGTGCTGAACCTCGACACCCAGTGCCGACGTGTCGACGTTGCGGGTCTTCACCGAAACGATAACATTGCGTTCCTTGTCGGAGGCAGGAAGCGCGCTCTTATCGAGACGGTACGGCCCTACATCGCTGCACTGTTGCTGTGACAACAGCCCCGCCTGTTCGTTCTGCAGGGCGAGGTAACGATCCAGTTCCTGAAAGTAAATCTCGTTGAATCCCCTGTACACGTTAAAGAGCACGCGCGACTGAATGTCGTGCTCGAAATAGGTTCTCCATAGGCTCTCTTCGTACTTCTTCGCTGCAAACTTCCCCACGGCTTCGCCGATCGTAATCGCCTTTTCAATGATAAAGGCCTTACGAGGGTTGGGCTCTGGTTTTTCGAGATCTGCCAATATTGCGCTCAAACGCTGGCGTTCAGCTTTTACGGAGGCGTTGAACCCCGGCTTCTTGGGGACCGGAAACTGCGCCGAAATAACAGCCTTGGGAATGCCTTCCATGCACTTCTCAATTCCCTTCCCTTTGGCCCAGTCCTCCGCTTTGCCCTCGCCCCACTGAGTTCCCCAATCGATCGCGGCGGGCGCATTCTGCTTGAGCTCTTGGATGGTTAGCGGAATCTTGTTGAGAAAAGCGGGTGCACCCTGCCTGGCCTGTTCTTCTATCTTCGCCTCGTCAACCCCTTCGTAGCCAACGTCCTCTCCGCCGCTGCTCACGTAAGCAACTGCGAATTCGCCAGCTTTGTTTAGAGTCTCGGCCAGCACTCCATACAAGCCGCCCTTGCGGGCCGCCAGGCCGACGTCCAGCAGATCAGAAGCAGTGTGGCTAAACGCGTTCAGCATGATCGCCCCGGTCCAGCCGCCAAGCTTTCCTCCGGCTGCGAGGGCGGTGTCTGCCTCGGCGAAGAAGGCCTTCTTGGCATTCTGCTTGTCTTCGAGCGCTTGCTCGAGAACCTTTTGCTCTGCGGCCACTCGCTCGTTCACGTCGCGAACAGACTCCACGCGCTGCGCAGCCGCCGGATCGAAAATGGCCTCGAGAACTTGCGCGCCGTCCACCGAGACATCGATCTGTTCGATGGAGGGTGACGCCTGCGAGTAAAGCTCCGACCGTTTTTGGGCTAACTGCGCGTTCAACTCCCCCAGGCGCATTACCTTGCCGGTAATCTCGTCGTCGATTAACTGGCTGGCGGTGTATTCTTCATCGTGTTTGGGTAGCAACTCCCTGACCTTTGCTCCGGCGTCAGTGAGCTGCTTGGCAGCCCTATCGAATTCGCTCGGCGGATCCTGGATATCCAGCGTCGCGAGATTGAGTGCCGGAGACGACGACTTTAGCATCGCAAGATCTTCCTTCGCCTTCGAAAGCGCTCCGCTTGCGAACTCCCAGTCTTCCGGCGTGGTACTCCTCCCTGGGCCGTCCCCCGCAGTGTTGGAGCTAGCCTGTTTCCAGCGTTCGAGCTTCTCAATCGCTTTCTGCTTCGCTCCGATCTCGAAGTTCAGCTTGTCCTGGAAGGACGACGAAAGAACTCCCAGCGCTTTATCCATGGCGTCCTCGGCGGCATCGAGGGCCTCGGATGTGTTCGTAAGCTCCTCCCGGATCATCGCCAGCTGATCACGGCGAGTATCGATTTCACGCTGCTGTTCGTCGATCTGTTTCTCAATTTCCCGCACAGGTCCGCGAAGCTGGTCGCCGCGAGCGGTGCGCAGCTTGTCATCGACGGCCAGACTAACGGTCAGGTTCTTGTTCGTTAGCCAATAACAAGATGCTGTGGTCTCCCTTTCGTCCCACTTTGCCGTGTGCTTTTCCCAAACCGTGTTGCCCTTCTCGTCTTGTTTAATCTCGCTCGGGTAGAAATCAATCTCCACGGAAGTCACTTTTGTTGCGCCTTCCGGAACAGGGAAGTACTCTCTCGGTTCGAGAGTAATCGCGGTCCCGCGGTTTCTCTCTAGCGGGCCACCTTTGTCGAACCGAATGCGAACGCCCGATACGTGTTGCCACGGATACTCCATTGGCCTGTCCTCATCTTTGCCAGCCAACCGCTCCACCTTGAGGCGCGAATCTGGGGACCATGTAATCGTCAACTGCCCGGCGAGCTCGCTAGAAGTCTTCCCGTCGTTAATACCGCAGAAAGCGCTAATCGAGAGCTTTCCCCTATAGGCATATGTACGGTCCGGCAGCTGTCTTGTGATCTCGAGGCTTTTCACTGGAAGGGTACCAGCCAAGCCGTTGTGCTCCATCAAATCCCAGGTGGTGAGCGGACCTTCCTGCGCCGACTGGCTGCCTGGAAGGAGCAGCAGCCCGAGCACTATCAGGAAGGCGCCGCGTTTCCGCACGGATTTCACTGAAATCTCCTGCCCGCACTTGCTACTGCACGTCACTCACCTTCCCGCTCAAGAAAATCACTTTCATATCTTTGTAGTAGTAGATCACCTTGGTCCCGAGCGTCACTTTCTTCTCCGGCTTGCCCATCGCCGCCTCGACCTGGTCCGGGGTCATGCCCTTCTCGATACTCGCCGGTTCAGCCTGCTGCTGGGCCGCTTGCTGGCCGCCCTGCTGCCCGCCCTGGTCGCCACCTTGCTGCTGATCTCCACCCTGCTGCTGGTCTCCCTGCTGGTCACCTTGATCTTTCTTGCTATCGTCGCTGCTGATCGAGAGCAGCTGCCCGATCGTATCTTCCACCGCCCCCGCGGTCGCCTTCGCCAGCGATCCCTTGGGAAATACGAAGATCACATTCGCCTTGTTGTAGGTTGGAGGATCGGTCTTGTTGCAGGTGTCGCAAGCCACAATACCCATCGTCACCGTGTCCTTGTCCACGTTGACTTCGATCTTGGTGGGGTAGACTTTGTCGTTCTTGGCGAACAACTTCGTCGTCTGTTCCTTCCCGAACTTCTTCATCCCGAACCCGATGCCCTTCGACAGAATCGCATTGGGTGGTTTCACCACTCCGCCCTCATACTTATTCGATTGCACGCTCGTGTCCGAATAAGGCACGCCCATCAGCCCGCCCTTCTGGATCGCCAGCAGCGTGCCCTCCTCCACCACGGAATACCCGCTCGTATCCGACCCCATCTTCACCAATCTATATTGCGCGGCCAGTTGCTCTTGCAGCGTTGGCGCTTGCGCACTGGCCAGCGCCACAGGAAAGATTGCGGCAGCTGGAAGCACAATCCATCGAATCAGATCGTGGAATTTCTGCGACATCGTAAGCCCCTCCGGTTCTGCTCTCCCAGCTCCACTCCCAACCTGCCCGTGAGCCGGGAATCTCGCGCGTTTACAATATTGGAAACAGGGAGCGTCGTCATTCGACGCTCCCTGGGTTTGATGGTCGATACAATGATCGGTACGATCATCAGTACAACGATCCAGTGCAACCGCTGTTCTTACCGCCTCTGCTCTACGATCCGCCGCCCGCCGCAGCCTCCTGCTTCACCTGCTGCTCGGTCTGGTCGGCCGCCGCCTGCTGGTCTTCTAGCGTCTTTTGAGCGCTCGTATCCGGTGGCGGAGCTGGTACATCCGAAGCTACAGTGGCCGTGTCCGGCGCCTTCGGCATACCCCCCGTGCCCTGCTTCTTGGCCATTTCCCCCATGCCGTTCGTGAGCTGCTCCTGGAAGTGGTTGTACATTTCCTGGAGGTCGTCCACTTTGACGGCCACGGTTTGTCCCGACGCGCAATCCCCCCTCTTGCTCGCCGAAACGCTGGCGTTCACGTTGTTGTCCCCATCCGGAGTGTCCGTCAGCCGCGTGACTACGTCACCCGCCGTCAAGCCGCATTCCTGCCCGTTCGCCACCCCAGTAACGTCGGTGTCCACCACAAAGGTGCGCTGTGCTGGATCCAGCGCCGGCGGAGGCGTGTCGCTGGCATTCGTCGGTGCCGGTGCTGAACCACCGCCACCACCGCCGCCTTGCTGCCCTGCTTGCGCCTGCTGCGCCGCCAACTGCGCTTTCACTTCTTCGGCGATTGCCTGCTTCACCTCGGGAGTCAGCACCACCGCTCCCGAAGCTGCCGGAGCGCCGCCTCCGCCGCTATCCCCAGCATCCGCCGCCGCGGCGTCCGCATTAGCCTCAGCCCGCGCCGCATACGCCGCCTGCAGATTCGCCGCGATCAGGTAATCCGTCAGCCAGAAGTACGGCGCAGCATACACGGGATAAGGGTTCCACCACCCGCCATAGTAGCCATACCACGGCGCTCCTCCCCAACCCCACGCTCCCACACCCCAAGCCAGCGACACCCCCCACGGCTGATAGCCCCATCCATAAAATCCCGGATGGTACCAAACTCCAGGGTAATAGCCGTAGTAGGTTCGTCCACCCCAGCCGTAGCCGCGATACACGCCAACCCGGTAGTGGCCGTGGTCATAGAATGTCCGCGAGTAATAGGCGTGCCCGCCCCGCGTCACGTAGGCGCGCTGCACATAACCGCCATGCCTGCCCGTGTTCACCACGCGCGCTCCGTTGTGTTCACCCACAACCCTGCCCCCACCGTGGACCCCATGCTCAATGTGCATGCCACCGCGGTCGATGGAGCGCACCGATCCGTTCGCGCGCACACTCGCATGTCCTCCACCCTTCAGGCTGACGTTCTTCACGCCCGCCGGTTGATGCGCGCTGCCTTTGGTCCCGCCCGCCGCCGTTCCATGCGTGCCGCCCGCCGTTCCATGCGTGCCGCCCGCCGCCGTTCCATGCGTGCCGCCCGCCGCCGTTCCATGCGTGCCGCCCGCCGCCGTTCCATGCGTGCCGCCCGCCGCCGTTCCATGCGTGCCGCCCGCCGCCGTTCCATGCGTGCCGCCCGCCGCCGTTCCATGCGTGCCGCCCGCCGTCGTTCCATGCGTGCCGCCCGCCGTCGTTCCATGCGTGCCGCCCGCCGTCGTTCCATGCGTGCCGCCCGCCGTGCCCGTATGACCGGTTGTCGCCGTGTGCCCCTGGGTCGTATGCGATGGCGCGGAACTGTGAGTCTGCGCCCCGTGTGACGGCGCCGACGAATGGGCCGGCGCGCTTGAATGTTGTGCTGGCGCCTTGGGCGCCGAGTGCTGCGCCGGCGCCGCATGCGGCGCAGGTGCGCTCGTCTTCTTCTGGCCCCAGGCAAAAACTGGAACTACCATCATTAGCAGAAGCACCACCCACTTCTGCAGCGTCTGTTCACTTTTCCAAATGCGATTCATTACCGCCTCCTGACCATCAGAACTTTTTCGCCGCCAATTTCAACCCTGGAAACGACCACCGCCCCTCACTGGCAACGAGAGGCTGGCTCTGGATTCATCTACTGCAAACACGAAGCTCGCCGATTCCGCGCGCGTTGATCAAAATTAATTTCAAGAGCCGGGGGGGAAGGCTCAAGACATGCGCACCGGGTCGCTACTGGACACCGGGCGACCGCAACCTGAGACGGGAAAAACGTTACCAGAAGTTGGCCCGTCGCGCAATCACTCCTCTCCACCCTGCATCCCAAGCCTGCCCCAAATTCGTCACCCCTAGTAGAGGCCCGAACCAAGTCCCGGCATTTCCTCCACTTCTTACGAGCACTCCTTACGAGGATCCGCCCATCATGGATGCGCCGGCGCACCCTGGTAGCGATAGTTGCCAAACCCGAGGATGAGGTAGCCAATGCCGCTCAGAAGGAAGAGCAGGAAAAAACCGAACACCGCGCTCTGCCCAAATGCCTTGGCGATGTCGAGGGCCACAAGAATCGCGATCACGATGTTGACCAGCGGGATGCAGTACAGAATCAGCCACCATCCCGGCCTGCCCGCAATCTTCAACAGGATGTAAACGTTGTAGAACGGAATAATGATGGCCCAGCCGGGCTGACCGGCCTTCTCAAACATCTTCCACCCGCCCACGATGATGACTACCATCACCGCCAGCCAGAACAGCACCATCATGCCACCAAAAGCGGCCGCAACTGCATTGCTCCCATCGTTCTGCAACCACATTGCCAACGTCGACGACATTGCTAGCCTCCTCTCGCAAGCGGACCCTCGACTAGGAACTGATATCTCCGCGTCGCGCCCGACGGCCCACACTATATACCCATCGCACGAGTCCCACGCACTATTTTTTCGAGAGCTTGGGATTGCCTGCCAACGTGATTACAAGTGCAGAGAATTGAATTCGAGACAGATCGAGCAAGAAAGAGAGCAAGAAAAAGAACTCCTTCAAATATCGAACCCCGCGCTCCCACCATGCCAGGCAAGAGTTTCGTAGGGGCTCTTTAGATGTTCTCGTCGATTGCACCCCACCGGCGTCATCCCGAAGTCCCGCGTTTTCTCCAGCGGGACGAGGGATCTCCGGTGCGCACCTAGCTCCGGAGTCAAACAGGGCCACTACTCAAGAGTTTGCTTCCCTCCTTCGCCGCGCTGCTGTAATCTATCTTTCTTTCCGCCTTTCCGCAGGAGGAAATACTTGCGCTACCTCGACCGACTACAGCCCCTCGCGCTCCTCGTCATGCGTCTCGCCCTGGGCCTCGTCATGTTCTTCCACGGATACCACAAAGTTTTCGGCGGACTCCACCACCACGCTCAGTTTGTCGCCAGCCTCGGGCTCCCCGCCTGGACCGCCTACGTTTCCTCCTTTACGGAATTCTTTGGCGCCCTGCTGATCCTGCTCGGCCTCTTCACTCGCGTCGCAGCCCTCGGAATCTGCATCGATCTGTCCGTCGCCATCGCCAAATTCGACATTCACCGCGGTCTAATCGGCGGATACGAAACCTCCCTGGCCCTGGCCGCCCTAGCTTTTGCCCTCATCTTCTTTGGCGGCGGCCCCATCGCCTTCGACCACATCCGCGCTCCCGGCGGCAGCGTAAAATCAAAGTAAGGATCGTCTCCCTAAATCACCAAGCCTCTCGAGCTCCGGAGACCACAAAATCCGATCCCTGCGCCGCAACTTATCGCCACCTTTTGGGTTCAACCAACGGAGCGTTTCTCTTGACGTTTCTTTACAAGGATGGTTCGGCTCAGTTGAATCCGGCGCGCCTGAAATATATGATGAGCCGTAGCCAACTTTGCGGCATCCTAACGATTTCGTAGGCGCATCTTACGTGTCTTAAAACGTCTAATTCAGGAGGTTCTATCTTGAGAAAGCTAGCTCTGTTCGCACCAGTTTTCGCGTTCTTGTTTTTGGCCCAGTTCGCTTCCGCCCAGCAAGTTGATGTCTTTTTGGGCGGCGGATCAATTGTGTCCTCCGGATCGTGTAATGTCACTACCGGCTTGTGCCCCGAAAAGGGCGGCCTCTACCTCAACCTCGGCGGCGACGTGGTTTTTTACAAACAGCTCGGCGTTAACGTCGAAACCGCATGGAGGGCTACGCAGGGCACCTACCTGAACCTGGGCGAAAACTACCGGCCCATCCTGACCGACTTCAATTTGCTTTACCAGCCTCGGCTCGGCAAGAAAGTGGGCGCCGACCTTATGGCCGGCATCGGCGCTGCCGACACCCGGTTCTACGCACCGGGCGCCGCCCCTCCGGGTTATCCCAACTACGTTAGCACCGATCACTTCATGGAGCATCTGGGCGCCGGCATCCGCTTCTACCCCTGGCACCATGTCTTCGTCCGCCCTGAGGTTCACTACTACCACATTCAAAATAACAACAACCTCAACAATAACGGATATTTCAGCACCAACAACGTGGTCCGAGTTGGCGCCTCGATCGGCTATACCTTCGGTGGGAAAGACTAGGGGCTTGCTCCGTCCGACTGGTCGCGCGGCTTTTGGTATCATCGTGCGTTAGCTAATTCCGGCAGCCGGGGAATTTGCCCGCTTTTCGCGGTCGATTTTCCCGGCTTGCCACGAATCTGATGGGGCCCTTCCACGGAGCCCGCAGGAACTGATCGGGGACTTGTATTGAGAAAATTTGCGCTGCTCGCTTCCGCCTGTGCGGTTCTTCTGCTTCCCAACTTCGCCCGCGCCCAGCAAGCCGACATCATGGTCGGTGGCGCCACCCTCATGTCGTTTGCCCCCAACAGCGACTCCGTGAACTTCCACCAACCCATCGAAAAGGGCGGCGTCTACGTCGACATTAGCGGTAACTACGTCAGATTCAAGCACCACCTCGGCCTCAACGTCGAAACCGCATGGAGATATCATCAAGCCAACTATCCCTACAACGGCGAAACCTACCGCCCTATCTTCACCGACGTCAATGCGCTCTTCCAGCCGAGAATCGCCAAGACTAAGAAGGTTGGCCTCGACCTTTTTGCCGGCATCGGCGTAGCCAGCACCCGCTTCAATGTGGCCTCCGCCACATCGTGCGGTATCTCCTCAGGCGGATGCATCAACTACACCGGCAGCAACCACTTCATGGAAGACCTGGGCGGAGGCCTCCGCTACTACGTTTGGCACCGCTTGAACCACGTCTTTGTCCGCCCCGAAGTTCACTACTACCACATTCAGAACAATGTCGAGTTCAACTCCGCCAACGTGTTTCGCCTCGGCGCCTCCGTCGGATACAACTTCGGTTCCGAATAGCTCGGCGGTGCCCGATCCTCACCAGAAACAAAAAAGGCAGCGTCCGCGGACGCTGCCGTCGTTCTGTATGGTGCGAATCTTATGGTTCCGACAAGCAAATCTCAGCTTCATGGATCGCCGCGTCCAGGTGCTCGATCGCTTTATCGCGATGGCCGTGGAACGCGCCCTCGGCGTGTTCCATATGCTCCCGGGCGCTTCGCATCGCTTCGATCGCATGTTCCACGCGCGGGTGCGGAGGTACTGGGGTTGGGGCAACAGCGGGGCTGGCCGGTACCGCCGCCACCGTTGCCACAGGTGCCTTGGGACCAGCCGCTCCCACTGGGAGCGCTAGGGTTAACAGGAGGGTTGCCGTGATCAATAGAGTTAAGAACCCGATTTTCTTCATGCGTTTCTCCTCGTCCGAATTCCGGCGCGGACGCCGCCGGTAAAATCAAAACAAAATCGCCACGGACCCCCATTTCCCACGAGGACCCCCGCGACACTCGCACAGTATAGCCGCCGCTGGAGCAAATTTCGCTGTGCATAAGTTGACTCTTAAGGTGCTTGCCTGGCACGGTTCGATGGTTCTTTGCGCAGTGGTCAGTGGCCAGTGGTCAGTGATCAGTGATCAGCGACAAGAAAACCAGTGTTGCGCATAGCTTTCACTGGTCACTGGCCACTGACCACTGGCCTTCTCCGCCACCACAGCCACAACCCGGCCAGAATCACCACTAGGGCAACCGCCAAATCGAAGCGTTTAAGATCACGGATCAGCCGGCCCCAATGTCGGCCGAAGAGGTATCCGGCGCCGCAAATCGTCGTCACCCAAGCCGCGGCGCCAAGAAAATTGAACAGCGCGAACTTCCGTCGCGGCATGTGCAGCGCTCCCGCCAGCAGCGAGCCCAGCACCCGCATTCCGAAAATGAACCGTGCCAGAAAAATAGTCGCTGCCCCGTAGCGTTCGAACAGCCGGTCCCCTCGCGCCACCGTCTCCGCGCGAATGGAGAAGACATGCCGGTAGCGTTCGATTAGCGGACGCCCGCCGTGCCGCCCCAGAGCAAAACCGAACTCTCCCCCCGCAGTCGTGGCCACGGTCCCAACAAGAATGACCCAGGGAAGCTGCAATTCATGTTCGGAATAGGCCAGAAAGCTGGCCAACAAAAGAATGGTCTCGCCCGGCAGCGGCAACCCGGCGCTCTCCAGCAACAACAGCGCCGCCACGGCCCAGTACCCGTAGTGCACCAGCGCCCCGCGCAGCAGATCGAGAATGTGGTGGGTCATTTGAGAGTTGTCATCCTGAGAGAGCGCGTTCTTTGCGCGAACGAAGGACCTGGGCGAGCCGCGCCATGCGTCGCGTTCTTTGCGACGCAATACCGGCGCGTTTGGCTCGCTTCCTTATATCAGGCGGGAACCTTCTCGCCAGCCAGAAATTCAATCAACGCCCGGTTGAATTCCTCCGGACATTCTTCGTAAGGCAAATGTCCAATGCCCGGAAAAATGATCACCTTGGAATTCGGGAAGTACTTCTGCAGCGGCGCAGCCGATGAAGCATAAACCGCGGGATCTTTGCTGCCCCATATCAAAAGCGTGGGAATGCCCGCCAACTTCGGCAGAGTCGCCTCCAGTTCACGCAGATCCTGCGTCCACGTTTTCGCAATGCTCAGGGCGTGGTCGAACAACCCAGGCTTCGCCAACGGAGCCTTATATCCATCGAGAGCTTCCGGAGGAATCCTTTGCCGGTCGCCATACAAGCGCATGTGCCAATAGGGATAGGAAAAAGGCGTACGCACGATGAACTGCCGAAACAAGGCCCCGCCAAAAGTGCTGCCAAAAAACGGCGCCAGCCGCTGCCCGTGCGACGAATAAGGGTTCACCGGCGCCACCAGCACCATCCGCCGCAGATGCAGCCGGCTATTCCCGCTCAGGCATTCCGCAGCCGCCATCATCGCCACGGCGCCGCCGCGCGATGTCCCGAGCAAATCTAACGAAGAAACTCCCAAGCGCTCGATAAACTGAAGCAGACGCCGCGCCGTCCCTCTCATGGAGTGATCAAGCCCAACCGGCCGGTCCGAAAACCCCGCCCCCATCATGTCCGGCGCATAAACCGTGAAGTAAGGCGCCAGCGCGGGCATCGTATATCGCCACGAAAACGAATATCCCAACAACCCATGCACAAGAATCACCGCCGGTCCCGAGCCCGTGCGCAGATACCGCATCCGCGCCCCGTCCAGATCCATCCAGCACTCTTCCACGCCCGCGGTCAATGCCGGAGCGAGCCCAGAGCCAATTGCGGTAGAAACTTCCCGGTCTTCCCGCATCACAGCCAAATCTTCCAACTCCGATTCTTCACAACAACGGACAACTCTTTTCCCGCCGCCGGATTCTATTTAACTGAACATCGCCTCTGTTCGCTTCACTAGGGGGAGCTTCGGCTCCCCGTTTTTACCCGGACGCTCCTCCGCACTGTCATCCTGAGCGAAGTAACAGCTTCGCGATAGCGAAGCTGTTACGCAGTCGAAGGACCCCTTACCAGTATCCGCTTCCACAAGCCCGACAAGGCGTTTCTGTCATAGGCCGCTTCTCGTGTTTCACTGGCCACTGGCCACTGATCACTGACCACTGATCACTGCCTTTCTCTTCTTCCTCAGCAGCTTCTTCAGCACCCGAATCCCCTTATCCACATGCTTCTCCTCCAGCAAAAATGGAGGCAAAAATCTCACCACCGTATCCTGCGTAGAATTAAACAGCACACCCTCGGCCAAAGCCGCATCCACAATCGGCCGCGCCGGTATCTCCAAATTGATCCCTTGAATAAATCCCCGCCCCCGCACTTCCTTAGCCGCAGCACTCTTCTCGACGATGATCTTCAATTCCTGCTGCAAATACGCCCCAACCTTATTCACGTTCTCCAGCAGCTTCTCCTCTTCCACAATCGCCAGAAACTCCAACGCCACCCGGCAAGCCAAAGGACCGCCGCCAAACGTAGTCCCATGCTGCCCCGGCGCAATCGCATTAGCAAACTCTTCCTTAGCCAAAAACGCCCCCAGCGGCAACCCAGCCGCAATCGGCTTCGCAATCGCCACAATATCCGGAGTCACTCCAAAACTCTGAAACGCAAACATCGTCCCGGTCCGCCCCAGCCCGCACTGAATCTCATCAAAGATCAAAGCCACCTTGAATCGGTCGGCCAAAGCCCGGCACTCCCGCAGAAACTCCACCGAACACTCATAGATTCCGCCCTCGCCAAAAATCGGCTCCAGCACAATCGCGCAAGTGTTGTCGTCAACCGCCGCCCGCAAGCCTTCCAAGTCGTTCTGCGAAACAAACGTCACTTCTTCCAGCAGCGGCTCAAATCCCTTGCGATGCTTCTCCTGCCCCGTCAGCGACAGCGCCCCAAACGTCCGCCCGTGATACGACCCCTGCAGCGCCACCAGCCGCGACTTCGCCTCGCCCCCGGCCCGATGCCCCGCCAGCCGCGCCAGCTTGATCGACCCCTCAATCGCCTCCGTCCCGCTGTTAGAAAAAAACGCCCGCGCATTCCCAAACGAGCTGCCCAAGAGCGTGCACAACTTCTCCGCCAGCTCCCCCTGATACTCGTGGTAATAAAGATTGGAGACGTGAATCAGCTTCCCCGCCTGCTCCCGAATCGTCTTCACAATCCGCGGATGCGCGTGCCCCAACGCATTCACCCCCAACCCCGAAACAAAGTCGAGATACCGCCGGTCCTCCAGGTCGTAAAGAAATACGCCCTTCCCCCGCGTTAACACCACGGGATACCGGTTATAAGTCCCCAGCAAATACCGCCGCTCCAGCTCCGCGATCTGTTCGAATGTTTTCATAGGAAGTCTTGATTCTATAGGATGGAGCGCTCGAGGGTGACCATCCTTTGCAAAAGGCGTAGAGGACAGGCCACAGGCATTCTACCTCGGACTCCTGCCAGACTAAGGTATAGAATGATCCCGCCCGTTAGCGGCACTAAGCATGGAAATCGCCGCGAATATGTCGAGTGCTATGAGTTGCACAACCCCAATCGATACCGGCAGCCTGGAATCGCTCGATGCGACGGTGGCGGAGCATATCCGCCACGCTCCGGTGGATGGTCAGGTTGTGATACTTGACCTTAGGGTGGCCAGGTATTTTCTGCTGGACGAGGTGGCGACTTCGATGTGGCAAGGTGTAGTTGGCCACCGCAACCGCGCGTCTCTTGTGGCGCAAATCGTGGGCGAATTCGCCGGCGACAACCAGCAGGTGGAGAGGGATCTTCAGCAATTCCTCCAGTCCTGTATGGCTCGGAACTGGGTGGTACGGCGAGCCGAAATAGTTGCCACTTCACCAGAACTGCCGCACGGAGCTCGATCGGGCCGCGGATTCTTGTGGTTGCGGGCCTGGTGGTCGCTGTTGACAACCTGGACGTTGCTCAAGCTTTTTGGATTCCAGAGGCTCTACACCAAGGCAGTCGTGGAGGCCGCTACCGAGCGGCGTCCTGAGCCTTCCGCTCCGAAGGATTTGTTGCAACGCGCCGAAGCCGCCTTTCTCTTTGCGGAGAATTTCTTTATCCTGCCCCAGGCGCCCAGAGACTGCCTCCCCCGGTCTATGGCCCTGTTCATTTTCTTGCGCCGTCTCGGGCTCGCCGCACAGCACCGCATTGGCGTGGAACGCTATCCCATGACCATGCACGCCTGGGTCGAATGTTGTGACGGGGTCGTTCTTAACGATCCCGGAGCGGAGCGATCCACCGTGTTGGCCACGCTCGGCACATGAGACGTTTCGTAGGATGCGTTAACCATCGCTCGCCCGTCGGCATGCGGGCGTCTCCAAGGCCAGAACTCCATCACGCGCGCCAGGTGCTTTACCGCGGATACGTGGCGAACCCCGACATCATTCTGGATCACCTGCAGCGCCAGAATGTCGAGTTGGATGGAGGCGGAGACGCCGCCCTCTTTGCCGCGGCCCATTTACTCTGGGGCAACAACCTGAGCCAATATGTGCTGGGCGAGTACTCTCTGGCCATCTACGACCCTTCCTCGAGCGAACTCCTGCTGACGCGCGATGCCTTGGGCGTTCATCCCCTTTTCTATTCATGCGATGGCAAGAGAATCGTCTTTGGCACTCACCTGGAAGAACTTCTCCGTGTAATCGAACCCGGCCGCTTCGACGAGATTTACCTGGGGGAGCAACTCCTGCTGGTGCATTGGTCGTTTGAACGAACTCCTTTCCGCAACATTTCAAACCTGATTCCCGGGTGCAGTGTCGGATGGTCGCAGGGTCAGTTGAAAAACCTGGCGGCCTGGAACTTGTCCAAGGCGAGGCCCGTGCGCTATCCCCGTGACGGTGACTATGAGGAGCGCTTTCGTGAACTGCTCTATTCGGCGGTGCGGCAGGTAACTCCCAGGAATCGCAAGGTGTGGGCCACATTGTCGGGCGGACTGGATTCGTCTTCGATCGTGTGTGCGGCGAAACAGGTCGGCATTGACCTGGAGACGCTCTCCTTCATTTTCACCCGATCGCACTCCTCGGACGAACGCCCGTGGATGGCTGCGGTGGCAAAGCAATGCGGATATCCCCGCCACCAGATCGACTCCGACCAATATCCGCCATTTTCCGAGCTTCCCACCGAGTTCTACGGCTCACCCAACCTGGTAGCACCCTATGCGGCGTTTTTCCGGAGCTATGAAGCCTACGTGGCAGAGCATGACGTAGAGGTGGTGCTATCAGGTGGGGGTGGAGACCACGTGCTCATCGGAGACATGGCCGACCCGATTTATTTGGCGGACAATATGCTCCGGTTCGAATTGCCTCATTTGTGGTCAGGATTGAAAGAGTGGCAGAACAACCAGCGTCGCCGGCGGTCGCTGCGCTACCTGATGTGGAACTTTGTGCTTCAGCCTTCTCTAAGATACTTTCGCGGATGGCCCGTAACCCCCCGCTTCATTCTTCCAACTCTGCCTTGGATAGACAAACGGCTCTCGCGCGCGCTCTCAGCGATTGAACAGGGACGGCATTCTCCGGCAAAGGGAAATTCACCTGGAGATCAATACTATCTGGAGCGTATCTGGGATTTTTCTCTGATGAACGCCATGAATACAAATCAAGTCGTGCGATCCTTCGAGGTTCGTTACCCTCTGGTCTATCGTCCCTTGGTTGAATTCTTCTATGGCATCCCCTGGACCCAGAAGCTTTCCTGGGACTCGGACCGCTTCCTCCAGCGCCGCGCTTTGCTCGGAGTACTGCCGGAAAAAGTGCGCCTGCGCCAAGACAAGGTGGGTCCAACCCAGGCGGTAATCGATGGCTTTCGCCACGCCCGCCACTGGTGGGACGCACTGGCAAAACCATCGAAGATGGCTGATTTGGGCCTGGTGGATGAGAAGGAATGGAAGGATGCGGTAAGGCGAGCCCAAGCCGGCCAAATTCGCGCTCTTTCCTTCTTCCTTCAGGGTGTAAGTGTGGAGTGGTGGCTGCAGGCTCCACTGCCGAAGCGCGATTTGCAAGTCCTGGGAGGGCAGGATTAGAATGTGTCGAAACTTTTCCCTGGGACCTTCGAAGTGAAATCGTGAACTAAAGAGGTACTACAAATGCAAACGCGATATAAGTCGCCTCAGATCCTCGATCTGGGATCCGTAGCTGAATTGACGGAAGGAAGTTACCCTTCGACGCCGGACACTCTTGATAACGTCTACAATCAGAGCCCCATGGCTAAGAAAACCAAGAAGAAAAAAGCCGCGAAAAAACCGCCCAAGAAGGCCGCGAAGAAAAAATAACCAATCCTGGAGCACCTTCGCTCATATTGTTGTCGCGCCCGGAGTCTCCATCCGCGCGGCTGTTACTATTTTTGTGCTCTCTGCCAAAGGTCAATAAACCGGCTAGCGCCC
Source organism: uncultured Acidobacteriaceae bacterium (assembly GCA_963842095.1). GTDB lineage: Bacteria > Acidobacteriota > Terriglobia > Terriglobales > Acidobacteriaceae > Sulfotelmatobacter. Next base: position 382,548 of record CAWJEY010000011.1, on the reverse strand, counting down.
CGCCCCCCGAATCGTCTTCACAATCCGCGGATGCGCGTGCCCCAACGCATTCACCCCCAACCCCGAAACAAAATCGAGATAACGCCGGTCCTCCAGGTCGTAAAGAAACACGCCCTTCCCCCGCGTCAACACAATGGGATACCGATTGTAAGTCCCCAGCAAATACCGCCGCTCCAACTCCGCAATCTGTTCGAATGTTTTCATAGGAAGATCTGATTCTATAAGAAGGCTTCACCTGACGGCTCACCCATCCGCCGAAAAAATCCACAAGGAGCCGCTGGCGGCGAAGAAGCTAGGCTCGCGCACTCCGGTTTCATCGCCTCAAAAACTGCTAGCGGATTGCTCTCTGAGAAAGGGGGAGATTCTTCAGTCGAAGTTCTTCGGAGCGAATGAAGTCGATAAGCTTGGGCCTGGCCACAATGAAACGCCTGGATTCGCGTTTCAGGAGGCCCATGCGTGCGAACTTGCTGAGTTGTGTCGTGACCGTTTCCCGGCTCGTCCCAATCAAGTTGGCTAAATCTTCGTGGGTCAGGGGGACGTTGATTAAGCTACCACCAGGTACCTCCTGTCCGTATTTTTCGCTCAGCTGGAGCAGCACCCGAGCCAGTCGGTGATAGGACCAGGTGTGGCTGAATTCCGCCAGTCCCCTTTCCACAGTGGCCAATCGCTTCGAAAGCAGCCGAATGAAGTTCAGAGAGATGGTAGGGACAGCAGACAAAAGTTCCACAAAAGACTCTTGGGAAATAATGGTCACCAGCGAATCCTCAGCAGCAATCGCCGTGAAGGCTCTTTTCTCCTCGGAGAGGAGAAGTTCGCCGAAGACCTCATCGGGCTTGAGGATGTGCAGAATGGTTTCCCTCCCCTGGTCCGAGAGGGAAATCAGCCTCACCATGCCTTTCTTCAGGACGCAAAGGGAATCGGCAGATTCGCCTTCCCGGAATATCGTTGCCCCACGGGAGAACCACTTCTCCATGCAGAGGCTGGTGATCTTTCGCACGTCCCGCTGCGCGACGCCGTGAAACAGGTCCGGTGCGGTAACGAAACTTGGCCACACGTTCTTCGGAATGACCGGTACTTGCACGGAGGATGCTAGCACCGGGCTGCTCCACTGTTCAACGCCCCATCAAAAGAGTGAACCTGGATCTCAGGAAGCCTCGTACCTTTGCAATACTCCCTCTCTCTGACTCAGCTCGTACCCACCAAAGCCAGCTGAGGTGTCGTCTGTTCCGGACCAAGGTGAGGAGCACTATGGCGAAGAGGCTCACGACGTCGCACAAATAGGCCATCGGAAGAATATGTTGGGGTGAATCGAGGTGGGCGGAAGAGGGAGGCGGATCGGCAGCGTACAGGGCACCACCGAAGACTAGCGGCGCCGCCCATCCGACCCATTCCGGGTCCAACGAGAAGAGGATCGAACTGTAAACCACACAGAACACCCCAAATACCAGCAACTCCTTGACGGTACAGAGCGGCTCTTTCGCAGGATCTCCCATTGCAAGCCCCCTCTGTCAGAACTTTAGGTTAGGTCTGGCGCCGGTTCTGTGAGAGGTTTCACAGCTTGAAGGAAATATATCCTCGGGCGTGTGTAAGCGCTGCCCCCGGGAACTCGGCTCGGAGAGTTATCTTCCTCGGCGATTTGTGAAAGGTTTCACAGATATTTGTTAGAGGTTTCACACACAATGTGTCCGGCCCGGCTGAGAGACGCGAGCGTGACGTCCGGCCAACCCATGGCGTCACTCCACCGAAGCTGGCTGACCCTGGTCCCTTCAGGTTGAGATAAGGAGAACGATAATATGGCGGAATTAGCAGACAGTGGCATCTGCAAGGAGTGGTGGGCGAACCCGGCCGTAGTGGGGCTGATGGGGTTCGGCCTGACGACAATGGCGACAGGTTTGCACAACGTAGGATACTGGAGTGCCGGGCCAACCTTGGCATTGGCAATCTGCTTCGGGGGCACGGCTCAATTCATCGCGGGCATCGTGGACCTTCGAAAAGGAAGCATCTTCGGCGGATCCGCCTTTATGTCCTATGGTGCCTTTTGGTGGTCGCTGTTCGTGCTGCTGTACGTGCAGCCGAAGACGGGCATTCCCGCGGGTCATCCCGAGGAGTTTGGTTTCTTCCTCATGTGGACGCTATTCACGCTGGCTTTTTGCGTTGCGGTTCACGGCGTCGGAAAGTTTCTAGCCGTGCTATTCTGGCTGCTTTTGCTGGCCTTCATTCTGCTGGACTTCGTGGTTTTGGGCAAGTGTCCGGCAGCGGTTGCGGGGTGGGAGATCTTTATCACCGGGTTGGTCGCTTGGTACATTGCCATGGCAACCTTGGCGAATACAGTTTACAAAAGGAAGGTTCTACCGCTTTCTTAGGGTCGCAGGCGCGCACGATGACCGAAGCCACCGTAGGCGAATCCTATTCGGACGAGTGTCAGGAGTTCATCCACGGGTGGAAAGACCGCGCCTGTGGCGCAGCCCGGGAAGCTCTCACCGACATCTTCGTCAAGGCTTTCAAGGAAGCTTCAGCGGTTCAAGTTGGAAGTCTGCAAGTCAAAACCCCCGCATTTACGCTCCAGGAAAAATCGAGTTTGCGGGATCTGATCTCCGGTTCGATTGACGACGGGCTGCCTTTGCTCCTCATCTTCTCCGACGACTCGGCTCTGGAGGTAAGACGGGACGGTACCGATCTGCACATCAGCTCGGGGATGCACAATGGAGGCGCCGTGAAGTAAGGGCGCCTATTTTGAAATCGCATACTCCGCGTGGGTGGCCGGACGGCGCAAGCACTCGTGTTCAACCCGAAGCCCGAAAGCCGAAGCCCGCCTTCAATACAGCCCCTTCTCCCCCGGCGGCCGCGTCTTCCACCTCCGGTGCACCCACAGCCACTGCTCCGGATACTTCCGCACATAATCTTCAATGATCAAATTGAATTTCTGTGTGTTGGCTCTGATATCGGCCTCCAGGTCGCCGGTACGAACCAACTCCACCGCCGGATCAAAGCGCAGCCGGTATTTCCCCAGCGCCGCGTCCCAGATCGTAAACGTCGGCACCACAGCAGCGTCAGTACGCAGCGCAATCCGAGCCAGCCCACTAGCCGTGCACGCCGGGATCCCAAAAAAATCCACAAAGATTCCCTGCGGCGGAGTCATGTTCGTATCCATCAACATGCCCACCACTTCCCCAGCCTTCATCGCCGAGAGTAGCCCGCGCACGAAATCGTCCTTGTCGACAGCTTTATTTCCATGCATAGTGCGATAGCGCAGGATAAGCTCGCCCAAATACCGATTGTCCATGCCCCGCATAATCACGTGCATCCAGTGCCCATGCATCGACAAAACAAAAGAAGAAAGCTCCCATCCCCCAAAATGCCCCGCAAACAAAAGCACGCCTTTGCCACGAGCATGAGCGCGTTGATAATTCTCGAATCCGTCATAAACCACGATTTTGTCGATATTCTCCAGCGTGTACTTGGGAAAGCGGCAGACCTCCACCAGTTGACGTCCCAGCGAGGCAAACTCCCCGCGCAAAATCCGCGCCCGCTCCGCCTCACTTTTTTCCGGAAACGCCATGGCAAGATTGCGCATGCCCACCTGCCGCAATCGCACGTGCAGAAGATAAACCACCCAGGCTAGGCTGGTGGCAACAGCCCGGGCCAGCGGACGCGGCAAACTACCCAGGATTTTGATGAACGGCCACGCTGCCGCGTACTCAAGTCGCTGCCGCATTAGGGAAGCGGAACGGTACCACTGTCAAAAATTACTTGTCAAACAAAACGGAAGGGCAGCCCAGAGGTTTACCCCGTGAAACCCCGTGTACGGAGCCTGCCCTGAGCGAAGTCGAAGGGTGGTTGAAGATTCTGGGAGCCGCCCCGAAAGCCCTTACTTAGCCGCTTCCTGCGCCCACTGCGCCAGCGAAGTCAAAAATGCATTCGCTCCCGCCGGTGCATCAATCTCCCCCACCAGCGAAGTCCGGAACGGCACCATGCGCCCGTAGAACTCCCGCGTGCTGTCCTTATCCTGTTTGATCGAAGCCCCATTCAGAGTCACGCCGGCAAATAGCCCGCGAGCCCGCGAATACGTCAGCACCTCCGCCCGCATTTTCCAATCAGTGTCCCCCTCGGCATGTCGCCCCACCGGCCCCGCCGCCACCGAAGCGTCCGCCCCCAACTCGAACTCGCTCGAAAGCAAATGCTTCATGCCGTCTTTATTCATGATCAGCATCACCAGGTCAACCGCCTGCCCGCCGATCTGAAAACCAAAGCTGCCACCGGTCACCACAAAAAATGCCGGCGCGCTCCAACCCTTCGGAGTGCGGCAACTGGCCAGCCCTCGGCCATACTTCGCGCCCACAATAAAGCCGCCCTTCAGCATCGACGGCACCACCGCCACGCACTCCGCCGAACCCAACACTTCTTGCGGGATGCCCTTATCCGGCGCACCCTGAATCTCATTCAGCACATCCGCCGCTGCCTGCACCCGGTCCGCCGCCTTGGATTCTTTTGCCGGCTCGTCCGCCGCGTGAGAAAAAGAAGAGAGAGAACAGAGAGACACAACTAGGGTCAACAGCAAGAACTTTTTCATAGTTCCTCACACAAAAATGCCTGGGATCTGGTACTTGGATTGTAAACGAAGTGGCGGGTGTTGTATCAGGAACGCTTAAGTGGGAAGGATCGAACGAACGAAGTGGAAGAAGCAAAACAACACAAAGACAAAAAAATCGGGGCTGAAAGCAGTGACCCTAATCGCCGCTCCCAACCCCGTCTCCCAGGTTCTGTGGTAGGTGAGGCGAGTATGCTTCGCACGCGCTTCCCCTACAAGATTACCGAGGTCAATGTCCCAAAGTAACCATCCCGAGGTTGTCATCCTGAGCGGAGCCGTTCTTCAGGCGGAGCGAAGGATCCCCTGCTCCTCAGACCCCTCGGTACTAGGTACTAGTTACTGCCCTACTTCGCCGCCACCAGCGAATGCGTAATCGCATGCACCGACAGCGCAATCCGGTTCTGCACGCCCACCTTGCGCATCAATTTCGCCACGTGAGCCTTTACCGTACGCTCTTCAATTCCTAACTGCGCGCCAATCTCTTTGTTGGAGCGGCCCGCCACCAGCATTTCCAGCACTTCCTTTTCGCGGTCCGTAAATGTCACGCGGCCAGCCGGAAAAATCCGTCCCGGCGCCGACGACACCCGCTCGATAAACATCGACAACACTTTCCGCGGCGCCCATACCGATCCCTGACTCACAATGCGAATCGCCTGCGCAAATTCCGCCGGCGACGCCGCCTCGTCCACGTAGCCCTTGGCCCCAGAAGCGATCGCTTTCAGAATAGTTTCTTCATCCACGCCCGACCCAGTCACGATAATGCGCAGATCCGGCCGTGTTGCCTTCAGGCTCGCCATCACGTCAAACAAGTTTTGCCCGCTGCGGTTTCCCAGCAGGATCAGGTCCACGTCCTGCAACGTGGAAATTTCGGGCAGGCCGGCGGAGATCAGTTCGAATTCGGGCTCAGTATCGAACAAGGCGCGGAATCCGACGAACCTCAGCGGATCGCTTTCCACCACGGCAATTTTGATGATCGGTTTTCTCGCTACTGCTGCTTTCATAGTTTTCCCTATGGGGCGTAGTGTATTAGATAGAGCATAGCGGCATTTGCCTCCCCCGCAAAGAGAACGTGACCGAAGTTAAATTACGGGAGTAACATGAAAAAGAAGGGCAAATAGCCGTTCTGAAGCGGAGATTGGCGCGATAATTCTCGCCGCGCTAAACTTTCGCGCCCCAGCGGAGAATTCAGCATGAGCAGAAAGTTCACTCGTTTCGCCGTAATCGCCAGCCTCGCACTCATCGCTTCCACTCTGTTCGCGCAGGATTCGGCGCCCGCGGCACAGGCTTCCGCCCCCGCCTACCAGCAAAAATTCCCCGGCGACCCCGCCCGCTCTGACTCCGAATTCGCCGCCCTCGCCTACATGCGCGTCGTTCTCCGCGCCCAGCGCCAGTTCAACAAGCAGTACAACCACTACGCCACGTCTCTCGCCGAACTCGTCCACTCCGGCTCCTTCACCAAGCGCATGGTCGATCCCAACCGCGGCGACTACACCGCCGGATTCAAAGGCAAGAACGACAGCTTCATCCTCACCATGACGCCAAAACAGCTCGACGCCCAGCACCGGTCCTTCTATGCCGAAGACGACGGCAAACTCCACGCCGACGAAACCAAGCCCGCTGACACCGATTCCCCCGTCGTGCGGTAAACTTTATTTGTCATCCTGAGCGAGGATTGTGCTTCGCGAATGCGAAGCACAACCGCAGTCGAAGGACCCCTTTTCACGCAAACGCACCACGGACACGGCAAGGCATTCTCATCACCGGCCCGCTCTCGCCACGCCAACTGCTCAACTCGGTTTATGATGGATAAGAAATTATCCAAGGACTAGACGGAGGAATCATGCCCGCAACCATCGGCGCCCCAGCACCCGAATTCACCTTGAAAGATCAGGATCAAAAAGAAGTAAAACTCAGCGACTACCGCGGCAAGAAGCGCGTAGTCCTCGTCTTCTATCCCCTCGACTGGAGCCCCACCTGCACCAAAGAACACGCCTGCATCGTCAACGACAAGAAGCAGTTTGAGCAACTCGACGCCCAGGTCCTCGGACTCAGCGTCGACAGCGCCTGGTCCCACAAAGCCTACGCCGAGAAAATGAATATTCAGTACCCGCTGCTCGCCGATTTCCACCCCCGCGGCGCAGTCGCCGCCCAGTACGGCGTCTATCTCGCCGACAAAGGCATCACCGGCCGCGCCATCTCCATCATCGACCGCAACGGCAATCTGGCCTGGCACAAGAATTACGACATCCCGGTCGTGCCCGACATAAACGAAGTCTCACAAGCCCTGGCCGGAGTGAAATGATCGCAGTTCGTCCCAAGAGATCACTCACCGACCTCAAGCGCCTGGCACGCTTCCGCCATCTAGTCGATTCGTTCCCCACCTGCGGGGACGAATCGGTAACAATACTGGGTAAAGGGTCCGAACTGCCGCAACACGTCGTTGGTCGCAGCATCTACGTAACCAGCAGAGAAAGTGATGTAACCTCCGCCGGCGTAGACCGGATGATCTCCGCGCCAGGTGACAGCCATTCGTCGACTACCCTTACCCCGGCTGATGCCAAACTTATTTCCCCCGTTGGTCTGGTGTACGGCGCCCTTGCACCCGCCGGCGCTCTTGGGATATTCTTCAGCGCCAACCTGCAGGACTGCATTGTCCGCTGAAGCCAGAAAGTACTCCGCGACGACCGTGAACTCGAAGGGTTGACCAGCGATGATGGTGTTCGCCAGAGGTGCCGTTTGTCCCACCACGGACTTGACCTCCACTGCATCGTTACTCTGCGCACCGCTTAGGGAACTCAGTAGAAGCACGAACCCAAGCAGGCCGGGCCGTATCACAAACCTGACGATTCGTTCCATGTCCGATTCTCCTTATTATCTGTAGGCGAATATGAGACCAGAAAATGGTGTAAACCGGAACTTCCTTGTTGACTTCGAGAAACCGTAACGATTGTATTACTGATCCCTTCCGCTTGCGTCTCCGGCCCGCCCAAAGCGGTAGTTGTGCCCGCTTGGCTTGAGCAACCGTCACGGTCTAGGCGTTCCCACCTTAATCTCCACCGCCTTCCCATCCCGATAAATCACCACCAGCGGCTTCCCTCCATTCGCATAGCGCAGCGTCCTCTCCGCAGACGTACTCCCCGCATCCAGCGTCCCCATCCCCACCGCGAAATCCGCCTGCAGTTCGTTCATCCCCGGCTTCACTTCATGCTGCGTCACCGCCTGCCAAACATCCGCTGGCCAGTGCTTGTACAACTCATGCGGATCTTCCACATAAAACATCTCGTCGGAATAAATTTTGTACTGTCCTTCAGTCTCAAACCCGATCGGCACCGCAAGACTGTGGCCATCTTTTTCAAACGTCGCCACTACCTGCTTCCGGCCGCCCGGCGCAGAAACCGCCATCACGTCTTTAATCTCCAGTCGCTCGATCGGGCCCAACAGTCCGGCCTCATGCGCAAAATCAACGCTCTTCACCACGGGCACGTACCGGTAATAGGTGTACTTATATCCTTCCTTCACCCACACCGGCTGCTGCGTCAACTCCATCGCCGACTTCAAATCGAACGGATGCAGTTTCTTCGGCACCACGTAATAGTCGGCATTCGAGTAGCCGGCATTCTTCGCCTGCTCCAACTTCTGCGCCGCCAGATTATCCTCATGCCGCTGGTAAAGAATGTACCCCGCCCGCACTCCCGCCACCACCACGGCCAGCGCCAAAGCAATCTGAATCCTCTTCTTCGCCTCTTCACTCATCATGCGCAAACTTTACCAGATCGCAACTCAGCACAGCCCATGCTCGCGCTCCAACCCGCCCGCCATGCTAAACTGCCGCCATAACCGACCCATAGGAGGAGACCATGTTGAAAGGTCTTCCGATTCGTCTCCTAGCCGGACTTGTCCTTCTCCTCGCCGCTTCTCGTCTGCCGATTTCTGCCCAATCAGTTCCATGTCCGCCCCCCGCCGCATTGCTTTCCGCAATCGATCCCGCCTACGCCGATGCCATGGAACTCGCACAGCGCCTGGAGCATGACGATTTCACGGTCCAATGCATCTTCCCGACAAAATTCGGCAGCGTCTTCATGGTCGATGAAAACGGCGTTCTCGCCAGCACCATCGAAGGCGAGGCCTGTTTCAGTACGAATCGCGGGGGCATCGACGTTGTCTTCCTGCCCAAGCCGCAGACCTTTGCCGACTTCAAAATAACCGAGCACCGCGAAGGCGGAGGCTATGTCTACAGGTTTTCCGGCACGCCTCGCGTTCACGGGGGGAATAAGTTCAAGATGGGGACCGCCGGTCGCAACTACTTCTTGAAGCGCGACAATCTGCTCTTCATCGTAGGCGACGATCGCCTCCTCGCCCGCCTCGAAGATGCCTTGCCTTCGCCAAGGCCCTGAACGAAGCGCGGACGGCCTTTCATCGTTGTAAACTGAAGCTGGAGAACTCCTACAATGCCCGCCGTAACCGAACAAGACGTCCTAAGCGCGCTAAGAAGCTGCTACGACCCCGAGATCCCAGTAAACATCGTCGACCTCGGCCTCATCTACCAGGTCAACTTTGCGTCCGTCCCCTCCGACACCCCGGAGCAAACCAAACAGGACGTCACCATCGACATGACCCTCACCGCCCAAGGCTGCCCCGAGCACGTCAACATCAGCGCCCAGGTAAAGTCGCGCCTCGAGCAACTCCCCGGCATCCGCAACGCCGCCGTCAACATCGTCTGGACCCCGCCCTGGACCCCCGAGCGCCTAAGCCCCGACGCCAGAAAACAACTCGGCATCGAGTAGCGCTGGCGTCTCGCCGGCGGTGCTACCCGCCAATCTCATCCCAACCGTCGTAAGCCGACCGCCCCGCCGCCTCCGTAATCCGCCGACCGGCGCGTGCCGCCATCTCCATCACCTGCATGCCCCGGTCAAAATATTCCGGCAGCGACCGGCGCACTTTCTCAAATTTCTCCGGAAACTCCGACGCCAGCACCGCCAGCCCCACTCCAGTAGCCAGCACTCCCGCCGGATACTTCTTCTTCAAAAATAAAACCGTCGCCGCCCCCACCGAACCCGCCACCACCGCCTTCTTCCAGCCGTCCATGTTCCCCCCGCGAAAACATTTTGTTGCGAACGATTATACTTCTTCGTTCCACCGGAGGCTCCATGTCACGCCGCATAACCTCACACGACGCCCAGGGTTACCCTGTGTCCCTCTGTGTCCCCTGTGTTGAAGAATTTAGCCGAAGCCCGAAGCCCGTGTTCCTCGCCGCATTCTTCCTACTCTGCACCCTAGCCGCCCACGCCCAAAAGCCCCGCGCCCGCGATCTCGGAGTCCCCTTCGACGGCACTCCCGGCCCCAACAACGCCATCACCGACGTCGCCGGCGTCGAGGTCGGCCACACCACGCTCATCTCAGGCGTTGGCAAACTCGTAGTCGGCAAGGGCCCAGTCCGCACCGGCGTCACCGCCATTCACCCCCGCGGCAAAACTTCCAACGACGCCGTCTTCGCCGCCTGGTTCACCCTCAACGGCAACGGCGAAATGACCGGCACCACCTGGGTCGACGATTCTGGCTTCCTCAACGGCCCCGTAATGATCACCAACACTCACAGCGTCGGCGTCGTCCGCGATGCCGTTATCGCCTGGAAGGTCAAACATGGCGAGCCTGACATGGAAGGCTACTGGTGGTCGCTGCCCGTAGTCGCCGAAACCTGGGACGGCTATCTCAACGACATCAACGGATTCCACGTCCGCCCCGAAGACGCCTTCCACGCCCTCGATGTCGCGCACTCAGGTCCTGTAGAAGAAGGAAATGTAGGCGGCGGCACCGGCATGATCTGCAATGAATTCAAGGGCGGCATCGGCACTTCTTCCCGCGTCCTCGACCCTAAAGCCGGAGGCTATACCGTAGGCGTCCTCGTCCAATGCAACTACGGAGCCCGCGAGCAACTCCGCATCGCCGGCATCAACGTAGGCCGCGAAATCCCCGAGCACACCGTCTGGAAAGACGACGTAGGCTCCATCATCGTAATCGTAGCCACCGACGCCCCTCTGATCCCCACCCAACTCAAGCGCATCGCCAAGAAAGTTTCGCTAGGCCTGGGCCGCGACGGCAGCTACTCCGGCGACGGCTCTGGAGACATCTTCCTCGCCTTCTCCACCGCCAACCCCGGCGCAGTAAGCCCCAAGGGCCTTCATCAGCTAACCATGCTCCCCAACGATTCCCTCGACCCCATCTTCCTAGCCACAGTCCAGGCCACCGAAGAAGCCGTAGTAAACGCCATGGTAGCCGCCGAAACCATGAAAGGCATCAACGACCACGAAGTAATCGCGCTCCCTCACGACCGCCTCCGCGAAGCCTTAAAAAAGTACAACCGCCTCTCGAAGTAGCGCCGGTCCCCTAGATAAAGCGGGTGCCCCACCCTTCTCGCGTCCTTTGCGAGAGGGTGGGGATTTTGACTTCCTATCCAGTTCGATGAACTCGAACCCGCACTCATCCCCACATTAAAACTCCCCAATCCTCACCCCCTGCATTACCTTCGCCGCCCCACCCCCGTGCGTATCAATTCCCGGCCAGGAGACTACACTGAAATTGTGAAACGCCTCTACACCATCGCCCGCGTCAAAGGAGGCATGAAGTTCACCTGCTCCCACTGCCCCCACCACGTCAGCACCCTCGACTTCGATCTCCGCGACGGCAACCTCCGCACCCAGGCCGCCACCGCCATCAACAACCACGCCACCAGCGTCCACCACGAACCCGTAATGTTCTCCTCCCTGGACACCCAACAACGCATCTGGCGCAGCTAATTCTTCTCGAGACCTTGTCATTCCGACCGGAGTCGGAGCGACAGCGACGGCGTAGGGAGGAATCTGCTGTTAGCCCGCAGCGCCACAAACCATGTGGAGACGGGCGCCTCGCCCGTCAGCGGAGCAAGCGACGCCCCTGTGGAACGAACACTCTTCTCCGTTACCTTTGACGTTGAACTTGATTTTGACTCTGATTTTGATTTTGATTTTGGATTTTGATTTTGACCTTGACCTCGCCCGCACCCGAATCAGACGAGGGTGCCCCATCCTTCGCGTTCTTTGCGAGAAGTGGGAACCACGGACGCCCCCACCGCCGCCCTTGACGTTGCTGTTGCCTTTGCTTTTGCAAGTGTGGAACGGACACTCCTGTTCGTTGCCTTTGACGTTGATTTTGATTTTGACGTTTCCTTCGTCTGAGCTCATGTCATTCCGGAGCGCACCGAAAGCGCGCGAGGAACCCGCCGTCAGCCGCCAGCACCACAGACCATGTGGAGACGGGCGCCTCGCCCGTCAGCGGAGCAAAGCGACGCCCGCGCAGAACGAACACTCCCGTCGATTGACTTTGAAGTTGATTTTGAACTAGCCCGCACCCGAATCAGACGAGGGTGCCCCATCCTTCGCGTTCTTTGCGAAGGGTGGGAACCACGGACGCCCCCAGCTCCGTTCTTGAAGTTGATGTTGCTTTTGCGTTTGTACTTGTGGAACGGACACTCTGTCCGCTGCCTTTGACCTTGACCTTGATGTCGACACTAATCTTGCCTACGTCTCAGGTCTTGTCATTCCCGACCGGAGTCGGACACCCTGAGCGAAGCCGAAGGGGACGGCGTAGGGAGGAATCTGCTGTTAGCCTGCAGCGCCCCAAACCATGTGGAGACGGGCGCCTCGCCCGTCAGCGGAGCGAAGCGACGCCCGGTGGACAACAAACGCTCTTGTCCGTGGCCTTCGACGTTGATCTTGATCTTGGTGCTGATTTTGATCTTGATCTTGACCCCGCCCGCACCCTCATCCGACGAGGGCGCCCCATCCTTCGCGTTCTTTGCGAAGGGTGGGAACCACGGACGCCCCCAGCGCCGTTCTTGAGATTGATGTTGCTTTTGCCCCTGTGCAACGGACACTCCAGTCCGTTGCCTTTGACCCTGCCTTTGATTTTGACTTTGATCCCAAACGCCGGACGAATGTAGAGCGGGCGCCCCCGCCCGCTGCCTTCTGCCATAGCCACTTCGTGCCCCCACGCCCCACGAAAGTTGCTTTCCATTCCCTCCCCCACAAGCGTAAAAAGGAACCTCAACTGTGAGGGGGCCACGGCAACGCCGTGGCCTTTTCGTCGTTACGTGTCGCTTCGCCGAACCGCGGAAATTCCCCCGCAGGCAAGCCGGCGGACTCGACGCTGAAACCACGGTGACCCATCGCGAAGAGGAAAGTAGAGGTGAAACTGTAATGACAATAACTAAAATCGCGTTAACCCTCTGTATGTCCTGCCTGGCGGCTTTACCCGCCTCCGACTGCGTCAAAGACTGCCAGAGACGTCATCAGGACAAGGTCAAGATCTGCGACGATCTGTTCAACAGCCCTGGCAGCGCCTACTATCACAATACCCAGTGGCACAGGGACTGCCTGGATCAAGCCAAGACAGAGTTCGATAACTGCCTCTCGACCTGTAAATGACCCAAGCGCCCGGCGGCCACCGCCACGGACCACGTAGAGACGGGCGCCTCGGCCGTCAGCGGAGCAAAGCGACGCCCCTGTGAAACGGACACTCGTCTCCCTTGCCCTTGACGGTTGATCTTGATCTTGATCTTGATTTTGATTTTGATTTTGACTTTGACTTTGACCTTGACCTCGCCCGCACCCTAATCAGACGAGGGTGCCCCATCTTTCGCGTCCTTTGCGAAAGGTGGGAACCACGGACGCCCCCAGCGCCGCCCTTGACGTTGATGTTGCTTTTGCCTTTGCCCGTGTGGAACAGACACTCCTGCCCTTAGCCTTTGACCTTGACCTTGATGTCGACACTAATCTTGCCTACGTCTCGGGCCTTGTCATTCCGACCGGAGCCGGACCCTGAGCGAAGGTTGCTTTTGCCCGTGCAGAATGGACACTCCTGTCCGTTGCCTCTGACGCTGACTTGACCCTGACCATCGCTCAGTGCTCAACAGGCCCAAGGCACTCCGACTCTGCATGTAGGTGGATTGGGGCATTCCTTAGCCCGACCTGCTGTAAATGCATCGTCAACCACACAAGGCTCGCATCAGCCAGCGAAGCCGTTGCAGACGGGGCCGCTAGGCCAGTGCCGTAGTTAAACGCAATAACCAACCCCTGTGCGACAAGCCTGCGCCCCACCGGGGAGTTGGCAATGAAGCGAAGACAACTGGAAGTATGATCACTTTCAGTGATCGTTACGTTGAAAAGCCTTCCAAGTTCCTTAAGAGCGGCGACCGAACTTTTCGATATCTCTCGAAGACTGACGACATCGCTGAGAGCTGCGGCTCTGTTCAGTCTGTATCGGGTTTCAAAGTCCCCGTAGAGCTGCCGAAAATCACTGAAGCTCTTGAGCGAGCGCAGGTTCTGCAAGGACGTCAGATCAAGATCTCCAACCCCACGTAACACAAACTTCAGGTCTCCTGTTACAAAACAAGATCCAACTTCGCGATCTATAAGTGCTGCGTTTTCCCACGCGGAATCATCCTCCAACAGGCTCAGAGATTTGCGCTGAGGTACGAGCAGTTCAACCGGCGGCGTCCCAGGATATCTCGATGGCACTCCGAGACTCTCATCAATCGCAATGTACCAGCTCCGATCTACCAGCTTGCGCAGCTCCTGAACCGTGGCATCCGAAACGTGGGAAAGCCCCGAATGGCGCGGGGCCACGGAGCCGTCCCGCCGCACCCCTCCGCCCAGCAGCCGATACAACGTGGAACGCAGCCAAGGACCTTCCACCAACGATCTGATAACGTCCGCCATCCCGGGAGGGGACTGCTCGCGCAACGCTGCCGATCGCTCATAGTGATCCTCGAATCCCTCTGTCCGATCGAAAGCAGCGTCAAATGCATCTCTAAATCTCTCGGGGAATCGAATGCCACGGTATCGCTCTGGGGCGCAGCCACGCGAGAAACCTGCATAGTCGTCCAGAAGCTTCACGTACTCGCTGGACGGCACGCCGTCGTGACGCCAACGGTAGTCGGGATTGTTTATTGAGATGCCCTTCGAAGGTCTGCCAGAGGCTGGTAAACTGCTCCCGTATGCGGGGCTTAAGTACACCTAAACTAAATAGCGATCTCAGCGCCCCATCGGATGCGGCATCCTCGCGGGCCTTCATAAACCAATATTCAAATTGCCGATTGAATAAGAAAAAAGAGTCAAAAACATGGACCTCGTCGTTCCACAGCAGCAGCCAATTTAGCTGCGATCTAAAAGCCGCATAATTCTCAAGCCATACCGGAGTAAGATACGCGGCATCGCTAAGCGCGTGCGGGTCCGCAATGTAGTTCGACCTGGGCATACGCCTCCTAGCAGCACGACATAGACTCGCTTACTTCCTCAAGTTCTATTCACTCACGAATTATAAGACCCACCCATCGCTCCTTTCGGAGGAAAGAATGGCATGAACGGACCCCGCCCTTTTTCCACAGCCTTCCACAGCCCCACCCTGTGACATCTGACCTTGCACCCCTATGTAAACTATAAGTAGTATGCTCCTCCGCCAAATTATCCTCGAGAAACTCCTCGCCACCCCCGACGGCGAAAAATTCAACATCCGTAACACCTTATTTTTCAATATTTTGGCCGCAAACCCTTTGCTTGCAAGATTTTACGCGGACCTCTTCCGCCGCCACGGCGCTAACCCCAGCCTTATCAAAGATTTAGAAACTCGATCCGGAATATTTTTCACACCAGATCAATCCACCAACATAGCAAAGAAAGGTTCAAACCCCATGGCAGTCAATCCCAACACGCGCGTCTGCACTCACATCAAAGTCAACGGCATCCGCTGCGGCTCGCCCTCGCTGCGCCAGGAGGTCTTCTGCTATTTCCATCAACGGATGATTCGCGGCGTCCGCACTCCGCCCAAATCCCGCCTCCATCCCATCGCCAACTTCGAGGACGCGCAGGCCATCCAGGCCTCGCTAATGGAGATCGTCAACGCCCTGGTCCGCAACCAGATCGACGTAGCCCGCGCCCGCCTAGTCTTGCGCGCGCTCAGCATCGCGGCCAGGAACGCGAGCAAGGTTCGTTTCGATTGCTGGGAAAGCGACATGGTCAAGGAAGTTCCCGAATATCCCGCAGCCCCACCGGCAGCGAGCCCATTCGCGATTGCCACCGCCCAGGCCGCAGCCCTAACCAGCATCAGCACGCCGCAGGAAGACGAGTCCGAACAAGACCGCTTAAGCAGCGCCTTTCAGCCAGTGTCAGCGGATGTTCATAGCGCGGATGTTCATAGGGCGGATGTTCACAGGAACGCCCGCCGCAAGCCGCCCGCCAGTGTCAAGACGACGGGCCGGGCACGCGCCGCAAGCGGCAGCCGAGCCGGGTGACAGAAAGGTATTGTGTAAATGCGATGTGGTGTAGCTAAGAGCTAATAGCTAGAAGCTAAGAGCTAATCAACGACAGCCTTGTCAGTGATCTCCAACCCGCGGTCGATGATCTCAAACGCCTCCCGCATCTGCTGCTCGTTGATGCACAGTGGAGGATTGGTGAAGAAGGTGTTCCAGCGCACGAACGTATACAGACCCTGCTCACGGAAGAAGCGGCCGAGCGCCGCCATCTCGTCAGAAGTACCGTTGAACGGAGCCAGAGGCTGCCGCGTCTTGCGGCTGCGCACCAGCTCGACGATGCCAAACAGTCCAATCGACCGCACCGCGCCGACGGACGGATGCTTCGCCTGCAACTCCGCTCCCAGTTCTTTGAGCACCGCGCCCATCTTCTTCGCGTTGTCAATCAACCCATCTTCTTCATACACGCGAATGGTAGCCAGCGCCGCAGCGCAGCCCATGGGATGGCTGTTGTAAGTCAGTCCTCCATAGAACACCTTGTCCTGAAAGTGCTGCGCAATGTGATGCCGCATCCCAACCGCCCCGAGAGGAAGATAGCTTGAAGTTAACCCCTTGGCCATGCACAGCAGATCGGGAACCACCTTCCAGTGGTCGACCGCGAACCACTCGCCAGTCCGCCCGAAGCCGGACATCACTTCATCGGCGATCATCAAGATGCCGTACTTGTCGCACAGCTTGCGCACGCCGACGAGGTATCCATCAGGAGGAACGAGAACCCCGTTGGTCCCCGTGATCGGCTCGAGAATGAACGCCGCGATGGTATGCGGCCCCTCAAGCTGAATGGTCTCTTCAATCATGGCCAGCGAAGCCTCAGCCGACTCCCATCCGCGCTCGATGCCGTGATAAGGATCGAGCACATGCACCACGCCCGGAATGCCCGGCTCCGCGGCCCATCTGCGGGGATCGCCGGTGAGGCTGATCGCTCCTGCGGTCGCCCCGTGATAGGAACGATAGCGGGCGATGATCTTGTGGCGTCCAGTGAAGAAGCGCGCCAGCTTGATAGCGTTCTCGTTGGCGTCAGCGCCGCCGTTGGTGAAGAAGAAGGTGTCGATGTCGCCGGGAGTGATGTCGGCAAGCTTCGCGCCCAACCGCGCGCGGGCTTCAGTCGCCATGAACGGGTTTGCATAGGCGAGCGTTGCCGCCTGGTCGCTGATGGCCTGGATGACGCGCGGGTCACCGTGTCCGATGTTGACGGACATGAGCTGGCTGTTGAAGTCGATGAAGCGTTTGCCTTCGGGCGTGTAGAAGTAGATGCCCTTGGCGCTGGCTACGGGGATGGGATCGACCTTCGACTGTGCCGACCACTCATAGAGCGTGTGCTTGCGGGAGAGATCGACAATCTCCTTGCCGGACATTTTCCTGTCAGTCATGGTTGGCGTGGTGAGAGTTGTGGTCATGGCGTCCTCAGTTTGCAAATTGCAGCGTCGAAGATCATTGAGTCATTGAGAGATTGAGTCATCGGGAGATTGCAAGGTCAACACGAGTCTATGTTTTGTTTTTCAATGGCCCGATGACTCAATCGCTCAATGACTCAATTCTCTAGAACTTTCGGCTGTGCTCTTTGGCCCAGCGTTCGACTACTACTTTCTTGTCGGTGTAGAACTCGATGGCGTCGCGGCCCTGGCCGTGGAGATCGCCGAAGAAGCTGTTCTTCCATCCGCTGAAGGGGAAGTAAGCCATGGGCGCGGCGACTCCGATGTTGATGCCGATGTTGCCGGCGGGCGCTTCATAGCGGAAGCGGCGCGCCGCCGATCCGCTCGAGGTGAACAGCGACGCCTGATTGCCGTAAGCGCTGCGTTCGAGGAAGGCGAGGGCATCGTCCATGTCGTTGGCGTGAACGAGGCTCAGCACGGGACCGAAGATCTCGGTGTCGGCAAGATCGCTGGTGGCCGGGACATCATCAAGAATCGTGGGCTTTATGAAGTTGCCGGATTCGTATTTCGGAATTCTCGAGTTGCGGCCATCGAGCAGGATTTTCGCGCCTTGCTTTTCACCGAGTCCGATGAGGGACTCGACGCGCTCTTTGCTTTGTGGCGTGATCACAGGTCCCATCTGGACGCCTTCTTCGAGGCCGTTGCCGACTTTGAGTTTCGAGGCCGCGTCGGCGATGGAATCGCGGAACGTCTTCTGCGCTTCGCCGATTGTCACCGCGACAGAGACGGCGAGACAGCGCTGGCCGGCGCATCCGAAGGCGCTGTCGCTGATGATCTGCGTAGCCATGGGCATATCGGCGTCGGGAAGAACGATGACGTGGTTCTTGGCTCCGCCCTGGCACTGCGCGCGTTTGCCGTTGGCAGCGGCCCGTGAGTAAACGTACTTGGCGACTGGAGTCGATCCGACGAAGCTGATGGCGCGGACTTTGGGATGGTCGAGCAGCGCGTCCACTACGGCTTTGCCGCCGTTGACGAGGCCAACTACGCCTTTGGGTAATCCGGTTTTCTCGAGGAGTTCGTAGATGTAGCGCATGGTGAGGGGAACGCGCTCACTGGGCTTGAGGATGAACGTGTTGCCGGTGGCTATAGCGTAGGGCAAATACCAGAATGCAATCATTCCCGGAAAGTTAAAGGGGACGATGGCGGCGGTGACGCCTAGCGGCTGGCGGATCATGATCTCGTCGATGCCGCGGGCGACGTCTTCGAGGTTGTAGCCCTGCATCATCATCGGAATGCCGCAGGCGACCTCAACGTTTTCAATTGCCCGGCGCATCTCTGCTTTGGCTTCGGTGAAGGTCTTGCCGTTTTCCTGGGTGATGATGCGGGCGATGTCGTCGATGTGATCTTCGAGCAGCATCTTCAGCTTGAAGAGCGGTTGGATGCGGTCTTCGGGCGGAGTACGGCGCCATTCGGGGAAGGCCGCGGCTGCGGCTTCTACAGCCTGATTGACTTCGGCGGCCTCAGCGAGCGGGACTTGGGCCAGGGTTTCGCCAGTCGCGGGATTGATTACGTCGCGCCATTCCGAGGCGCGAGAGTCGGTCCATCGGCCGTTGATGTAGTGGGTGAGCTTGATGACGGGAGGAGCTGCTATTGTCGTCATGGGATTGCCTCTGCTATCGCGAAGTATTTCGACGTAAAGCTATTTTACAAATCTCGCAATCTGCACAGCGTATGTGCTCTGCTTTCCTTTGTTGACGTCTCTAAGCCTAGAAGCCTCTTGCTCAGCAATTTCTTTCGATGAGAAAACCTTGACGACAGTAGCTCCGTCCTCGCCACTCAGATAAGGGTCGAATCTCACGATCACGTATAAGTGCAGATACTTGGAATTCGGCTTATCCATTGATCCATCTGTCTCACGCTAATGGCCAACTCAAAGGCTCTAATGCATCGTGAGAACGCCTTGACACAGCAATTAATGATACAGCTTTGCAGGGGTCCTTCGACTGCGGTTGATCTTCGCGCTTGGGCGCGAAGATCAATCCTCGCTCAGGATGACAAAACTACACTAGTTGCGCCATTGCACCTTTCTTGTCGCAGACTGCAGCGAGTGCGGCTTCCAGCACGTCGAGACCCTCGTCCATTTGTTCGTTGGTGGCAACCAATGGAACCAGGATGCGGATCACGTTCGAGTATGAACCGGCGGTGATGGTGATGAGGCCGTGCTCGTAGCAATGCTGTGTGATCTGTTTGGTTTCGTCAGCGGCTGGCGTTTTCGTTTCCTGCGATTTCACGAGTTCGATGGCCTGCATACCGCCTAGGCCGCGCACGTCTCCGACGATGGGCCAGCGGCGCTGCCAATCACGGGCACGGCGCTGGAAACGATCGCCGAGTTCATTGGCGCGGGCTAACAGGTTTTCTTTTTCAAACAAGTCGAGAACTGCAAGGGCGGCAGCGCAGGAAAGCGGATTGCCGGCGAAGGTGCCACCTAGCCCGCCAGGACCGGGCGCGTCCATGATTTCGGCTCGGCCCGTCACGGCAGCGAGCGGCAGACCGCCGCCGAGCGATTTTGCAGTGACTAGAATGTCAGGCTCGATGCCGTAGCGCTCGCTGGCAAAGAGTGCACCGGTGCGTCCGAAGCCAGATTGCACTTCATCCGCAATGAAGAGCACGCCGTGCTTGTGGCAGAGATCGACGAGAACTTTGAAATAGTCCGGCGGAGGAGCAACGAAGCCGCCTTCACCGAGGACCGGTTCGGCAATCACTGCCGCCACTTCTTCGTTCGCGACGACACGCTTGAAAGTATCTTCGAGATGGCGGGCGCAGTAGAGATCGCACGACGGGTACTTCAAGTTATAGGAGCAGCGATAACAGTAGGCGAACGGGGTGCGATAAACCTCGCCTGGGAAAGGCGCGAAGCCGGCTTTATAAGGATGCGTCTTGCTGGTGAGCGCAAGAGTCATCATGGTGCGGCCATGAAACGCATCTTCGAAGGCAATCATGGCGGGACGTTTGGTGTAGGCGCGGGCGATCTTGACGGCGTTTTCAACGGCCTCGGCGCCGCTGTTGACGAAGAGAGTCTTCTTGGGAAACTTGCCGGGCGTGACTTCGTTCATGCGCTCGGCGAGGCGGATGTAACCTTCGTAGGGCGTGACCTGGACGCAGGTGTGTAGGAATTTGTCCAACTGGCCGCGGATGGCGTCGAGCACAGCTTCCTGGCGATGGCCGGCGTTGGCGCAGCCGATGCCTCCGGCGAAATCGATGTAGCGGTTGCCGTCGACGTCTTCCAGCCACGCGTCTTCTGCTTTGGCTACGTAGATTGGCGTGCCGTGGGAAAGGCCGCGGGGCACGGCTTGAGTGCGGCGCTCGGAGAGCGCTTTGGATTTCGGGCCGGGAACTTGGGTGCGGAGTTGAATTGTGCTCATGTTCGTTTCTCGTGAGAATTCCCTGAAGCCGCAGTGGCGCTGCACAGGGTGCAGGGGTCCTTCGACTGCGGTTGATCTTCGCGCCTTGGCGCGAAGATCAATCCTCGCTCAGGATGACAAGCCTTGAGAGATCGTCTCTTCATCTATCAATACCAGCCTATCGGCGCTTCGTTCAGATTGATGTAGACCTGCTTGGTTTCCAGATACTCTTCGATGCCCCAGGGGCCGAGTTCACGGCCGAAGCCGGATTGTTTGTAGCCGCCCCAGGGGGCCTCGACATAAGTTGGTTGCATGTGATTCACCCAGACGACGCCTGCGCGCAGAGCTTTCACGGAGCGCATGGCTTTGAAAATGTCGCGCGTCCAGACGGCGGCGGCCAAGCCGTAGGGGGAATCATTGGCGATCTTCAGGGCGTCTTTCTCGTCTTCAAAAGGAATCACGGCGGCGACGGGGCCGAAGATTTCTTCGCGGGCGATGCGGGCGGAGTTGGTAACGTTGGAGAAGATCGTGGGCTGGACGTAGTAGCCTTTGCCGATTTTCTCGGGGCGTCCGCCGCCGGATGCGAGTGTCGCTTCTTTCTTGCCGATCTCGATATAGGAGTTCACGCGGTCGTATTGCTCTTTGCTCACTAGTGGACCCATCTTGGTTTCGCGATCGAGTGGCGGACCGAGTTTGATCTTCTTTGCCTTTTCCGTCATGGCTTCGACGAAGTTTTTGTAGATCGACTTCTGCACCAGGATGCGGCTTCCGGCGGAACAGACTTCGCCTTGGTTGATGAAAACGCCGAAGAGAGCGCCTTCGATCGCGGCTTCGAAATCGGCGTCGGCGAAGAATATGTTGGGCGACTTGCCACCTAGTTCGAGAGTGACGCGCTTCACCGTGTCGGCGGCCTGTTTCACGATGATCTTGCCGACGGCGGCACTGCCGGTGAAGGCAATCTTGTTCACGTCGGGATGCTGGACTAGCGGAGCGCCGCAACTTTCTCCGAAGCCGGTGATGACGTTGACCACGCCCGGAGGCAGGCCACAGTCAGCGAAATACTTGGTGAACTCGAGTGCGGTGAGCGGAGTTTGCTCCGCGGGTTTAAGGACGCAGGTGCAGCCGGCGGCGATGGCGGGCGCAAGCTTCCACGCGGCCATGAGCAGCGGATAGTTCCACGGGATGATTTGTCCCGCGATGCCGACTGGCTCTTTGAGTGAGAGGGACATCGCGTTGTCGGGAACCGGGTTGACGTAGCCAACGACTTTGGTGGCGAGGCCGCCGTAGTACTCAAAGCAGGTGGCGGCGTCGGTGATGTCGAATTCGGCCTCGACGATGGGTTTGCCGGTGTTGCGGCATTCGAGTTCGGCGAGCGCGGGAAGATTGGCGCGGATTTTCTCCGAGAGACGGAAGAGGACGCGGCCGCGCTCCTGCGCGGTGGTGGTGGCCCACGGGCCCTCTTCGAATGCGGCCTTGGCGGCGGCTACGGCGCGGTTGACGTCTTCAGAGCCGGCGTCGGGGACCTGGGCGATGACTTCTTCGGTCGAGGGATCGTATACCGGAAAGGTTTTCGCGGATTTGCTCGCGACCCACTCGCCGTTGATGTACATCTGATAAGTGCGAACATCTTTGGGAACTTCGGTCGTAACTCCGCCGGGCATTTTGTTTCGGCCTCCTGATTGCTTCCTCGAACGTGACGATTACGCGAGCACGGCCAGATACGGATCGGGTCCGTACTTGTTATCGCCGGTTGCGCCTTGTAGAAAACCAACCTCAACCAAATACCAGAAACCAACGATTGGAACCATGCCGACTAACATGAACCATGCACTTCTGCCGCGATCATGGCACCGCTTGGCGTTTACAGCCAGCGTTGGATAGGTCATGAGCAGCGAATAAGCCAGAGGCAGAAACCTAAGGCCCTCCACGGCTGCGGCAAGAACGAAGCACCCCACGTAGAGCAGAAAGTAAGGAATGAAGTATCCCCAGAACTGCGAACGCGTAATGCGTCCGTCGAACGAGCACAACAGATACGGGATGGTGCCCTGCTGGGCCACCTTGCCGCTACCGTACACAAAGAAGAAAAACGCGGCGAGGCCCACGAAAAACAGCGTACCGCCGAACATCCATAACTCGTACGACCATAGCGACGTGATCTGCTGGGCCGGAAAAAATACGAGCGCGATGCCGAGGATCGTCGTGAGCAGGCCGCTGGTGCCCGCTATGAAGAGCGTTGCTCGGCTGTATTGGCCGCGCGGAACCGGCTCAGTTATTGCGAATTTGACGAGCGCGCCGAACATGTAGACGAAGGGAACGAGATTCAGCACGACGGCCAGCGACAGAAGTTTTTGGAACGTTTCCTGAACGCCGGCGCCGGCGAGATTCAAGATCACGAGCACGGCAGAGACCAGTCCCTGAACGATCAGGGCCGCGTAGGGGGTGGCGAAGCGCGGATGAACGTTGCCGAGCCATGAGGGCATGTAGGAATCGAGGCCGGCGACGAAGGGGATGCGGGCGCAGCCGCCGATCCAAGCCGAACCGATGCCGGCGATGGCCAGGCTGAGCATGACGGCGAAGGGGACGGAAATCCACATCACGCCGACGCGGGCGGCCATTGCGCTCACGGCCTGCACCACACCTTGCAGCACGTTGGCGCTCTTGCCGACAGAAATTAGCAGCGTAAGCGTGACCGCGACGTAGAGCGTGCCGGAGAGCAGGCCGCCCCAGGCGACGGCTCCGGGAAGAGTGCGGGCGGGGTCGCGGATTTCGTCGCCCATCACGGAAGCGAGTTCGAGTCCGATCAGTCCGAAGCAGATGACGCCGAAAGAATTGAGAACGAAGCGCGGGTTGGCGGGAATTTTGAAGTCGGCGGCGGTGATGGTGGTACCGAAGCGCGACCAGATCACCACGCCGAGGCCGATCAGGACAGCGGCGGCGATGAAAGTGCCGATAGCGCCAAGGTTGTTGATCCACTTGCCGATGCCGAGGCCGAGAATGTTCAGAATGGTAAGCAGGGCAAGCAGCACGAGCGATACGATGAGCGCAAAAGGCTTGCTATCGGCCAAAGCTGCGTGGCTTGGACCAGAATAAAAACCGATACACCGACGAAGTAGAGCATGATCGTCGGCACGTAAAGCATGTTGTTGGTCCAATAACACCAGCCGGAGAGGAATCCGTGGAAGTCGCCGAAGACTTCTTTGGCCCAGAGATAGACGCCGCCTTCGCCGGGATAGCGATGTGCGAGTTCGATGACAGCGATGCCTTGCGGCCAGAAGAAGAGGATGAGGGAGATGATCCAAAGCCAGATGGTGACGCCGCCGTTGGCGGCGATGGAGGGAACGACGTTGAGGTTGAAGACGGCGACTACGAAGAGGAGGACTAGATCGCGGCGTCCGAGGGCGCGGATCAGGTGGGGCTGGGCGGCGGGTTGGGTGGTGGTGGACAAGGATGCAGAGCCTCGCGGCTAAAGCCGTTGATTGTTTTTCTAGTATTGCGGCGTGGCTTAAAGCCGCGCCCTTTCAAACCGGCTGGGCGGGCGAGGCGCCCGCCTCTCCACAGGCAAATCTAGTGCGCGGCCAGGGCCGGTTGGCCGATTCGTTCTTGCTGCGCTTTCGCTAGCGATGCGGCGATGTCGTCGAACGCAGATAGATGCTTATCGATGTCGGCCTCGGTGTGCTGGACGGAAATCGTCCACTGCTCGTCCCACCAGTAGGGCTGCGGCATCACGCCGCGGTTGACCATGGCGAACCAATAGTGACGCCAGAGATCGATATCGACGGTGGTCCAGTCGCGGTAATTGCGAATTTCTTTCGGATAAAACATGAGCGCGCCGTTGGCGCCCGCTTGCGCGATGTAGGCCTGCAGTCCGACTTTCGCGATGGTCTTGCGATATCCGTCGGCCAGCTTCTTGCCTAGTTTGTCGACGAGAGCGTAGTTCGCGCGGGTGAGGACCTCGCGGAATGTGGCGAGGCCCGCAGCCATGGAAACGGGATTCGTGTTGTAGGTGCCGCCGTGGAAGACCTTGTGTTGCGAGATGAGGTCCATCACGGACTTGCTTGCGCCGAATGCGGCGAGGGGCAGGCCTCCGCCAATCGATTTGGCAAGGCAGATCATGTCGGGATGAACGTTGAAATATTCGCTGGCGCCTCCCCAGCCGAGTTTAGCGCCGGTTTTTACTTCGTCGAAGATCAGGAGCGCGCCGTTTTTCGTGGCGATGTCGCGAAGACTCTGCAGGAAGCCGGGTTCCGGCATGCAGAGGCCGACATTCATCAGAATGGGCTCGAGAATGATGGCAGCGATTTCGCCGGGATTCTCTTTGAAACGGCGCTCGACGGTGGCGAGGTTGTTGAACGTGGCGATGGTGACGTTTGCTACCGCAGATTTTGGCACTCCGAGACCGCCGGGGACTGATGTGGGGTTATCGATATCGCCAAAATCGGGGGCGTGAGGCTTGACGCTGACCAGGGCGGAGTCATGCAGACCGTGGTAGGCGCCTTCGAATTTTACGATCTTGTCGCGGCCGGTGGCGGCGCGGGCGAGGCGGATGGCGTGCATGGTGGCTTCAGTGCCGCTGTTGCCGAAGCGGCACATCTCGACCGGAAAGCGGTTGCAGATTTCCTCGGCGAGTTCCCATTCCATGTCGTGCGGCATGCCGAACATGGTGCCGGTGGAGAGACGTTTCTCGACGGCCTTCATCACGGCGGGATGACAGTGTCCGGCCATGAGCGCGCCAAAGGTGAGGTTGTGGTCGATGTACTCGTTGCCATCGAGATCGCGGATCTTGCTGCCGCTGGCTTCTTTCACGAAGATGGGCCAGGGATCGTAGTGGCGATAGTTGCTGGCTACGCCGAGTGGAATGCGTTTGAGATTCTTTTTGTGGGCTTCGGCGGATTTAGGAGTGCGGCGCTCGAAAGTCGAGAGCTCTTTTTGCAGGTCGGGGTACATCGAATTGCTCCGGGGATGCTCAGGCTGGCGGCGTTTCTTGGTGGCCGCAGCCGTTAGAATGCCGGGACGGCGGGCCGTCCCGGGTTTTGGTCTGTTTCTACTTTACGCTCTTCTGCTAGAGCTTCCGCTAGAAGAAGAACTTTAAAGCAAACTGCAACAGGCGCGGATCTCCGGCCGACGTGATCAAACCGAATGCGCTGGCGCCGTCCGAATACCCGCCGTCCGGATTGGAATAATTGGTCCGGTTGAAAACGTTGAAAATCTCGGCGCGGAACTGGAAATATTTCGTTTCGCTCAGGGGGATCTTCTTATGAACCGAGAAGTCCCAATCGATGAGGCCCGGCCCGCAACAAAGGGTACGCTGCGTGCCATTGTTGAAACTCCCGAGCGGCGGGTCGGAGAACTGGTTGTAGTTGAGGTAGAAGCCTCCGGTGGTCTTGGGATTCAGCTTTTGCAGCGGGCCGTTCAGGCTGGGCGCCTCGGTGCCCAGGAAGAACAGGCTGTTGATGAGCTCATTGTCGTCCTCGGTGTTGAGGCGGATGGGGAACCCGCTCTGGAACTGGGTGATGCCGGAAATCTCCCAATCATCCAGCACCTTCCCTGCGAAGCCCTGGTACTTGCGAATGGGCAATTCCCAGTCGTAGCTGATGACGAAGCGCTGCTTCGAATTGAACAACGAAAGACCGCGGCTGGAACGATAGTTAAACGGGTTCAGGGTTTCTTCGAAGGTAGACCCGTCGTCGATTGATTTGCTGAAGGTGTAGGCCGCCTGGAATTGCAAACCATGAGAGAACCGCTTCTGCAGCATCATTTCCAAAGCGTTGTAGTTGGAGTTGGCGATAGTGTCTTCGGCAAAGATGTCGGTGAAGACGGGAACGCCGTCGACCGGGCAACCCGTGCCTGCTGTGAACGCGGTGGAGGCTGGATTACAGTTCGGCGAGGAGTAGGGACGAAGGCCAACTAAGTTCAACGCTGGGTTTCCTGGGCCGTACTGCGCAACCGATCCGTAAGGCATGTGGAGCGTATAGCCCGCGGGAATGCTGTTGGCGGGCAGGACCCAATCGCTGTCTTCAACGGTCGGGCCGCAACCGTAGGCATTACTGAGTGCGTCTGGAACGCCGCCGTTTTGGTTTAAGTAGTACTGAGAAATGTTGCTCATATCCAGGCAGGTCTGCGGGTTGGAGGGATTGATGTCGTGAGTGGCCAGCAGGCGATGGCCCTGGGATCCGACGTAGCCAATCTGGAACATCAAGCTGTTGCTCAGTTCGCGCTGAATGGTGAGGTTGTATTGACTGGTGTACTGGGAGCGCAGGTGCGGCTCGAATTCGCCGTAGAGCAGAATGGGGCGAAACAGCGACAGATCCGTGGGCTGGCCCTTGGTGGGAGTGATGATGCCATTGAAAGGATTGGGACTCTGGAATTCGCCCTGGTTTACAAACGGTGTATTGAAGAACACATCGGAGAACGAAGAACTTCCGCCGAACGGCGGCTCCGCGCCGAACTGGGCTAGAACCAGTTCTTCGATCGGATTATAGAAAAGCCCCCAGCCCGCGCGAATACTGGTTTTGCCATTGCCGCCGAATAGCTTGCCCAGCGTTCCACTCGTGAAGTTGGGACTGTAGGCAATGCCAATGCGAGGCGCAAAAGCCTTGTAATAGGTTGAAGTCATGCCCGCGGGGACGCCCTTATCGCCCGGGACCACCAAGCCAGTTGGTTCAGCACCAGTGTTGGAGCAGGTTGGACTCGCGACCCCCAAGCCTTGCCAGTAGGAACTGCTGTTCGTAATTCCGCAGGGGTAGACCGTGGAATTCTGTCCGGGCCGGAAGGTTTCGACGTGGCCGCTGATGTCGGTGAGCGGAGGGCTGAACTCCCATCGAAGGCCGTAATTGAGGGTAAGGTTCGGCTTGATCTTCCAACTGTCCTGGACGAATGGATAGATAGCAAAGCTGCGCACGTCTTCACGCTGGCCGGAACCCTGCGTGTACGTATCGGCCAATCCCAACAGAAATTCGGCATATTGATCGCCGTCGCCAGGAACAATTGCATTGGGACCGCTGTTATCAAATACGTATTCGCCGTTCACGTCGAAGTAGTAGTACTGATCGAAGCGGGCGCGGCGCACGTCCACGCCGAATTTGTAGGTGTGATTGCCTTTGACCCAGGTGAGGCCATCGGACCACTGAAAACTATTGCCCACCTGAGGCAGGAAGCCTTCATAGTTGTTGCCGAAAGATGCGCCGCCGGAAATGTTGACGAAAGGGACACCGGTCAGGCTCGAGGGCAAGCCCGGAGTGATGCCAAGCGATGGGCTGGTTCCAAACTGGCCCTGGATGGAATTGGGCCCGAGGCTGGAGTCAGACGTGCCGGTAAAGCAGAAAGCCGAGGCGGCCCCCGAGCAGGTGGACGTGACCGCACCCGTAGTCTGGGGCTTGATATAGCCGAGCTGGCCTTCCCGCATGTACGTGAAGTGGGCCTCGTTCACCAGCGAGTTGCTGATGGTCCAGGTGTGGGTGAAGTTCCATTGCTGGTTGCGAAGATTGTTGAGATTGCCGAAACCGGGAACGTTGGCGCCGGCTGCTTCGAAGGTGTCGTAGGCCTCGACCGCATGAGCATCATTGAAGTAGTAATAGGCGGTAAAACTCTGGCGGTCGTTGATCTTGTGATCGATGCGGACGGTGAACTGATTGGCGTTATCGGTGCCTACGGGGACGACTTGATTTTGAAAGGTGCCGATGTTGGCCGCGGGTACGAACTTGGAAAGGAGATTGGAAGACACCGGATCCTGACAGGGAGCAGGGATCACGTTGTTGGGAAAGACCGACGGGATGCTAGGCGTTCCGGAATTCCAATCTACAAGGCCAGTATTCGGGTCGGCTTGCAGGCCAGCGACAGAATAGCCCAAGGCACTGTCACAACCGGGGCGACCATCCAGCACATTGGCAATAAAACCGGCCGGCTGGATACCACCCGCGAAGGCACCTTGGTCGGAAAAGTCTCCGGCAAACTCGCCAGTTGGAGCCGAACCCGGCGTACCGGAGGGAACGTTCAGCAACTGTCCGGGCTGGCCGTCGCGAATTCGGCGTGCTTCAAAAGAAAGGAAGAAGAAGGTGCGGTCTTTCTTGATAGGCCCACCGAAGGTGCCGCCGAACTGGTTCTGATTCAGCTGTGGCTTGGTGGTGTCGGGGTAACCGCGCGCATCCAGAACTGTGTTCCGGAAGTATTCGTACAGGTTTCCATGGAAGGTATTGCCGCCAGACTTGGTAATCACATTCACAACGGAGCCGGAGTTGCGGCCGTACTCGGCGTCGAAGGTATTAGTGATGACGCGAAACTCTTCGACGGCGTCGGGAGTGGGCGAGATGGTGGGGGTGTTTACGAACTGATCGTTGGCGTCGCCACCGTTGACGCTGAAGTTGTTGGCGCGGGTGCGGCCACCGTTGACGGACACAGATCCTGGATCGTCGGAGCCGGCGAACAGGCTACCGCTCGATCCCAGCTGGGACTGCACGCCGGGCTGAAGCTGCAAGAACTGATAGGTATCGCGAGTGTTGAGGGGCAGTTCGTTTACAGAACGGTCGTTAATTACCGCTCCCAGTTGAGTGCTGGTGGTATCAATCTGAGGAGCTTCCGAGGTGACTTCCACAGTCTCCTGAGATCCGCCGATTTGCAGCGTGGAGTTGAGAGTGACTACCTGATTGACGTCAACGATCACGCTTTTCTGAACGTTCTTCTTAAAACCGGTCAGCTCAAATTGGACGGTGTAGGTGCCGGGAGCCACTTCGACAAAGGAGTAATCGCCGCTGTCGTTGGTTTTTGCGTCGCGGCTGATGCCCGTCGCTTCGTTGAGCAGAGTGATCTTGGCGCCCGCGAGCACCGCGCCTGAGGGATCGGCAACGCGGCCCAGGATGCGGCCGCTGGCACCCTGAGCGGGGAGCAATGCCGGGACTAGGAGAGAGATGACGATGACCAGGCAAACCGTTGGCAGACACATCAGGGTCCAGCGGGCTCGCAATGACGGCATGGAACCTCCAGGCATCTTGGGAGAGTTTTGTTTTTTCTTTGAAAGCTATAGCTTGTGTCCAGCCACAACCTTGCTATAATCCCGCAAGGTTAGAGAAGGGGCGGGCGTACTGTCAAGGATAAAAAACGCTCCCCTTGCATAGAAAATTCTTATGGGACCGGCCCGCAGGCCATGCATTCAACCAGCTCGGGACCTTATTTGAAGATCGGAGATGTGGCGCGGCGGGTGGGCGTGTCGCCGTCGGTGATCCGGTCGTGGGAGAGCCTGGGCCTGACACGGCCGCGGCGCACCGAGAGCAAGTACCGGCTCTACACGGCGGCCGACGTCAAGCTGCTGAAGCGGGCGCGTTTTCTGCGGAAGGTGCGGGGGCTGAACGCGGCGGCGATTGTCGAAGTGCTGCGGCGCGAAGGACGCGTACGTCCAGCCGGGGACGGAGGTGCGGGAGCGATTGGTTCGCACCTGCGGAAATTGCGGGCGAAGCGGGGGCTATCGCTGGCGCAGGTAGCGCGAGCGATCGGCATCTCGGTGGGATTTTTGAGCGCGCTGGAGCGGTCGCAGATGAGCGGGTCGGTGGGAACTCTGCGCAAACTGGCGCGATTCTATAAGACCAACATCCTAGATTTTTTTGATGCCAGCGGAGCGAGCAGCCGGCAGGTGCAGCCCGAACAAAGAAAGGTTCTGGAAGCCGGGCCCGGGGTGCGCATGGAACTGCTGGCCTGGGGCAATACGGTGATGGAACCACATCTGTTTCGGGTGGCGCCCGAGGCGGGCAGCGGCGACTCCTACACGCACGAGGGCGAGGAGTTCCTCTATGTGCTGCGCGGGGAACTGGTGATCACGCTGGAAAAAGACCAATACCGGCTCAAGGCCGGGGACAGCTTTTATTTTGAGAGCGCGACTCCGCATCACTGGAAAAATCCCGGGCGGGCGGAAACCTGGGTGCTGTGGGTGAATACGCCGCCGACATTCTGAGTTGGCGGGCGTAGAGGAGGCACGATGAAGGCGCGACGATCGATTCTACTTTTTCTGCTGATGGTGACGGCGTTCACCGGATCGTGCTCGAAGAAAACGCCCGCACTCAATCTTCTGGTGTGGGAGGGCTATGCCGATCCCACGTTCGTGAAGGCTTTTGAGGAACAGCATCATTGCAAAGTATCGGCGTCCTACATGGGGTCGAGTGACGAACTGATGGCCAAACTGCGCGGGGGCAGCGCTGGAAACTATGACGTGATCTCGCCTTCGAGCGATGTGGCGGCGTCGATTGCAGCGGCCGGCCTGGCGGCCCCGCTGGATTTGTCGAAAACTCCCAGCTATGGACAACTCTCTCCGCAGCTCACTTCCCTGCCCCTGGTGCGCGTGAAGGGCCAGGTGTATGGCGTTCCCTTCATGTGGGGGCCGAACCGTTAATTTACGATACGGCGGTTTTCCCGCAGCCTCCCGATAGCTGGAACGTGCTTTGGGATGTGAAATACAAAGGGAAGATTTCCGTGTGGGACGATCTTTCGACGGTTTACATGGCGGCGCAGGTTCTGGGCTATGACAAACCCGATCCGTCGCAGCTTTACAACCTGAGCGACGAGCAGCTTGAGGCGGTGAAGAAGAAGTTGCTGGAATTGAAACCGAATGTCCGCAAGATGTGGTCGACGGGAGGGGAGTTGACGAATCTGTTTCAGAATCACGAAGTGGTGGCGTCGATGGGATGGCCGCTGATGACCAATCAACTGCGCAAGATCAATTATCCGGTGGGCGAGACGATTCCGAAGGAAAACACAACGGGGTGGATCGATCACCTGATGATCACGGCGGGCAGCGAGAACAAGGACCTGGCCTATGAATTTCTGGAGTACATGATCGAGGCGCAAACCCAGAAGAAGGTGACGGACGTGACGGGGTACACTCCGGCGAATCCGCGGGCGGCGCAGTTGATGACACCGGAAGAAGTGAAGAACCTGCATCTGGACGACGTGGACAACTACCAGAAGCGGCTTTATTTCTGGCAGAACGTGCCGCGGCGCGCCAAGTACAACGAGATTTGGAACGAAGTGAAAGCGGCGCAATAACGCGGGCGTCGGCTTTCGGGCTTCGGCTTCGGCTATGCGAAGAAACGTTGGCACGAATGACCACTTCTGAGATTGCAAGGACGATGAACGCTGCCGACGCCGCGGGTCGAGCGACGCTGCTGAGCATTCGCAATGTGGCCAAGCGCTTCGGCAAGAACGTCGTGCTGCGGGATATTTCTCTGAATGTGGCGGAGGGAGAATTTCTCACCATCCTGGGAGAAAGCGGGTCGGGCAAGACGACGCTGTTGCGAATCATCGCGGGGTTTGAGACGGCGAGCGCGGGCGAGGTTTGGATGGGCGAAGAGCGTTTGGACCGCCAGCCACCCTACCGCCGCCGCGTGAACACCGTGTTCCAACACTACGCGTTGTTTCCTCACCTCACCGTGGAGCAAAACGTGGCTTACGGGCTGCGCGTGGCGAAGAGGCCAGAGTCGGAGATTGCATCGCGGGTGTCGGAAGCGCTGGAAAAGGTGAAGATGTCGGCGTATGCGAAATCGAAACCATCGAAGATCAGCGGAGGGCAGCAGCAGCGGATCGCGCTGGCGCGGGCGCTGGTGAACCGTCCGCGGCTGCTGCTGCTGGATGAGCCGCTCTCCGCGCTGGACGCGAATTTGCGGCGGCAGATGCAGGTGGAACTGAAATCGCTGCAGCGCGAGGTTGGCATCTCCTTTATTTTTGTGACGCACGATCAGGAAGAAGCGATGGTGATGTCGGACCGGATTGCGCTGCTGCGGTCGGGCGAACTGGAGCAGGTCGCGACGCCCCGGGAAATCTATGGCCGGCCGGCAACCGCTTATGCGGCGCAATTTATTGGGCACACGAATCTGCTGAAGGGTGATGTGCGTGCGGGAGTGGTGCGCTGCGGTTCGTTAGTGTGGTCGGCAGCGCTCCCGGACGGACCGGCTTTATTTTCGCTGCGGCCGGAGAAGATCCGGCTGGCCACGGGAAATCAGGTAGGGGCTGGCGTGGTGCGCGTTCGAGGACAAGTCATCCACCAGGCATTTCATGGGGCAACCGAGTTGATTCGCGTGGAGTGCGGCGGGTTGGTACTGGTGGTGCGGACCCCGGGCAGCGGCGGAACCCTCGACCATGTCGAACTGGAGTTCTCTCCGGCAGATGCCGTTCTGGTATGCGAGTCTGCGGAAAGAATCTGATGTTTTCCCGAGCTTACAAAGCGGCGGTGACGTTGCCTCCTCTGGTATGGGTGACGGTGTTTCTGCTGGCGCCGTATTTGCTGATGTTCTGCTACAGCTTCTGGTCGGTGTCGGCGGCGCAGACCATCGAGCACTCGTGGAATTTCGCCAACTACGGCCAGTTGTTGCGCGTTGACGTTTATTGGCAGACCCTGCTGCGCTCGATGTGGATTGCGGCGCGGGTGACGATCTTCTCTCTGGTTCTGGGGTATCCTCTTGCCTATTTTCTCTCTTTTTACGCGGGAAAGAAAAAAGATCTGCTGTATCAGTTGGTGATTATTCCGCTGTGGGTCAGCTACCTTGTGCGGGCCTACGCGTGGAAGACGATTCTGGGCTCCGATGGCGTGCTCAATACTCTGCTGCAGTATGTGCACCTGACGAAGCATCCGCTGGAGTTCCTGCTCTACAGCCCGTTTGCCGTGGTGTTGACGCTGACCCACATCTACACTCCGTTCGCGTTTCTCCCGATTTACGCGGCGCTTGAGCACATTCCGCGCAATCTTGTGGAAGCCTCGCATGACCTGGGCGCAACTCCCGGGCAGACTTTCTGGAAAGTAATTTTTCCACTTTCGATTCCTGGAGTGGTGGCAGGTGCGACGTTTGCCTTCGTTCTGAGCCTGGGTGATTTTCTTGCGCCGCTGCTGCTGGGCGGGCCGAGCGGCATCATGATTTCAAACATCGTGGTCAGCCTGTTTGGCGCGGCCTACAACTGGCCGCTGGGCGCGGCGATTTCGTTTTGCATGCTGGTGCTGGTGGTGGCCCTGCTATTTTTCTCGGAGCGGCTGGAAAAGAAATGGAGCTTCTCGTGAGCGACACCGGGTTCGACTCAGGCTCACGCTGGCTGCTTGTTCACGCCATCGCCGTATTCGCATTTCTCTATCTGCCAATTGCTGTGCTTATTCTTTATTCGTTCAACGGCGAAGGCGTCGGCGGGTTTCCGCCGCATCATCTGACGCTCGACTGGTATCGCACGCTCTTCGCGGACGCACCCATCTGGGATTCGGTTCTCAACAGCCTGCAGGTGGCGTTGGCGGCGATGGTGATCTCGCTGACCTTCGGAGTGCCGGCCGCGCTGGCGCTCGAGCGGGCTCAGTTTCCGGGCAAGGCGCTGTTCCGGCGATTAGTTCTCTTGCCGTTGATCCTGCCGGGCATTATTACCGGGCTTTCGCTGCTCATGCTGTTTAACGTGATGGGAACGAAACTCAGCTTGCTGACGATCGTTCTGGGACACGGAACGGCATTGATCTCCGTGGCCACGACCGAAGTATTCGCGGGACTGCAGAAGCTGGACCGGGCGCAGGAAGAGGCCTCTCTCGATCTAGGAGCGAACTACTGGCAGACGTTCTGGCGCATCACGGTTCCGAACCTGAAGCTGCCGATTATTGGCGCGGCGCTGCTCATTTTTACGCTTTCGATGGATGAGATCGCAGTCAGCTTTTTCCTGATCGGGCGCGACAACACGCTGCCTCTGGAAATCTGGGGACGGCTGCGGCGCGGAATCACGCCTGAGATCAACGCAGTGTCGACCATCATCTTTGTATTTTCTCTGGTGGCGATTGTGTTCTGGTACCGCTTGCGCGTGCGCGGCGAAGCTGGAGCGGACGCAGGCACCGAAATCGTGGAGGCTGTGGAGGGGAATGCGATATGAGTGCGAATCGCAGGGACTTCATCAAGTTTGTAGTCGCCGGAGCGGTGACGGCGGGATGTCCAGTCGATCTTTCGCTGGTGGCGGCGCAGACGGGCGACGTGAAGAGTCACGGGGCGGACGTGGATGGCGAAGACAACCGGATTTGCCATCAAGTGCGCGACAAGGGCAACAGCTTTTTCACGCGGCCTGCGGCTTCGGCGCGGCACGACGTGGTAATTGTCGGCGGCGGGGTGAGCGGATTGACGGCGGCCTACCGCTTGCAGCACCGCGATTTCCTTCTGTTGGAAAAGGAACCGCACTGGGGCGGCAAT
The DNA here is from genome assembly GCA_963842095.1 of uncultured Acidobacteriaceae bacterium. Lineage (GTDB taxonomy): Bacteria > Acidobacteriota > Terriglobia > Terriglobales > Acidobacteriaceae > Sulfotelmatobacter. Next base: position 347,668 of record CAWJEY010000011.1, on the reverse strand, counting down.
GCCTATGCGATGGAGTACGAAGGCAGCACCTACGCCACCGGTTCAGCGTTCCTGGTAAAGGACGAATTTGCTTACCCTTTCGCCAGGGAAATTGGAATGGAGTTGCTCCCTGTCAACAGCCCCGACGGCAGTATCCTACGCGGTGAGTTGGTTCTGGATACCTGGGGCGAAGGCCTCAACAAGCTGCCCTATGCTCCGGCGATCCGCGAGAGCTTCAAGAAGTTCAAGAAAGAAATGCTGGCGATTGATGTGGAGAAGCGCGGCAAGGAACTCTACAACAAACCGTTTTCGGATTTCTTAAAAGGATATCCGGCAGAACTCAAGCAATGGTGGGACACCTTCGGGCCATCCAACTGGGGAGCAGCCAGCGAAGACACGGCTGCGGGCCTGGCTATCGAGAACCTGCAAGAGATGGCCGGGGAGAGCCAGACGGACGATCGCTATACCTGGCCCGGGGGGCTGGGCGCAATCACGAAAAAGCTGGCAGACATTCTGCAGCCGAAATACAAAGACCGTATGCACACGGGCGCGACAATCGTGGCCGTCGTTCCGGAAAAAGAAACAGTGCAGGTGACGTACATGCTGGGCGGCGAATTGAAGACGGTCGCCGCCAAGGCCGTGATCATGGCAACGCCCAAGTTCATCACGCGGCGCATTGTTGACGGCCTGCCCGACAAGCAAAGCGAGGCCATGCATCAGATTCGCTACATTCCATATCCCGTGGTGAATCTAATTTTCGACAAGCCGGTCTTCAATCAGGGCTACGACACCTGGTGCCCCGGCAACACCTTTACCGACTACGTTGTCGCCGACTGGGTCATCCAAAAGCAGGCGGGCTACCGGCAGAAGTTCAACATCATCAGCTGCTACACGCCCATGACGGAAGAAAATCGTGGTTACCTGTTGAACGAGATTGGAGCGCGCAAGATTGCCGCCAACGTGCTGGCCGACTTCCAGAAGCTGATCCCGGGGATGAATGTCGATCCGGTGGAGGTGCACATCTACCGGCGAGGACATCCTTTGTATATGTCGACGCCGGGGCTGTACACGCAGGTTCAGCCTCTGGTGCGGCAGCCCATGGATCGTGTCTTCTTCGCCAACACGGATTCCGAGGGGCCGGAATCCACGACCAACGCGGGAATCCTGGCGGCGCAGCGCGCCGTAAAGGAAGTGGAAGCGCGGCTGGCGGGAAAGCCCTTGCCGAAGCCGAGGGCGGTTGCGGGTTGATGCCGGAGCGGCCGGCTCTCTACTTAGAATCCGGAACCATTTTTTCGAGCTGCGCGACTTGCTGCCTCACCAAATCGGCATTCGGACCACTGGGCAAATAGGTCAAACAACTGCGCAGGTGCGCCAGGGCGCCGGCATAATCTTGTTTGTCGGCGAGAATCACGGCGAGTAGTTGCTCGGTGTTCACTTGAGTGTGGAGCGGATCCATGGCAAGCGCTTTGAGTGCGCTGGCCTCGGCAACGGCCTTTTTGTTCAGCTTGTAGTTTGCCAGCGCGTGGTAATACCAGATTTGCGCGGTGCCACGGGGATTGAGTTCTAACTCGCGGGCAGTGTCATCCGCCACTTCCTGCCACTTCGCGGCCTGGGCAGCGATCGGAACAAGGTGCTCGTAGGGAGCAACGAACTTCGGGTCCGCCGCCACGGCTTTCGCGAAAGAATTCCCAGCATCCTTTGGGCTTGATACCTGCTGAAGTTTTCCCAACTGATACCAGGCTTCGGCGAACTGCGGATATATCTGAACCGCTTTTTCAAGATCGTGCTGGGCACGGTTCGGTTTCTGCTCCTGCCATTCGCTGCGTGCCTTCTCAAACGCTTTGGCAGCGTCCCTGGGAGCGGAAACCGTGGTACTGCTGACCGCGGCGCCGGCCGCCCCTTCCTCGCGACTCAGCTTGATTGTTCCAATATCCGTGCTGTCGTCGATGGTGCGGTTTGCGATCGTGATCGTGCTGGAAGTAAAACCCGGCAAGACGGCCGCGACCGTACAGCCTACGAACTCGCTTACAGGTTTCGTTTTCGAACCCTCGATGCCCAGGGTGGAGGTTTTCGCGGCAGCGGCGATTTCGAAGCCGCCCTTGGGATCGGCGTCGGCGGTGGAGTGAATCTTTCCGTCACACGTCACGGTAATTGGGATGGGGTCCCAGGGAAGCTCGCCTCCGGTGACCATCACTTTGCCGACCAGATAATCTCCGCTATGCCCCTGGTGGGAGAGCGTGTCCCACTTGGCGGACTTGCCGACATCGGTGGATGTTTCCGGCGTTTTACCGCTGCCGGTCTGGGCGATGGCCGCAACTTGAAATATAAGAAAGCCCAAGAAGAGAGAGAACAGTTTTGCTTTCATTTCCGCCTCGCTTCGCGTTGCCTGCAATTCTATCAACTTTCCCGAAGACGAAATGCGCCGGGGAGGGGGAAACCGCAGCTATTTCGCCTCAAACGAGTGGCCGTCCGGTAGGGAATTACGTCCCACCCATAGTAAAGTGGTAGTACACAATGTTGAGGAAGGAATCCTTTTGAGTTTGAGCATTCGCAACATCGCCATCATCGCGCACGTGGACCATGGCAAAACCACGCTGGTCGATGCCATGCTGCAACAGAGCGGGACATTTCGCTCCAACGAACATCACGTCGAGCGCGTGATGGATTCGAACGAGTTGGAGCGCGAGCGCGGTATCACCATCCTGGCCAAGAACACGGCCATCTTTTATCACGACGTGAAGATCAACATTGTGGATACACCGGGCCACAGCGACTTCGGCGGCGAGGTTGAACGCGCCCTGAAGATGGTGGACGGAGTGATGCTGCTGGTGGACGCCAGCGAAGGTCCGCTGCCGCAGACACGATACGTGCTCACCAAAGCTCTGGAAGCGCACCTGCCGCCGATCGTGGTGATTAACAAGATTGACCGGCCCGATGCGCGTCCGCAGGAAGTGCTGAACGAAATCTACGACCTGTTCATTGATCTTGACGCGAAGGAAGATCAGCTTGATTTTCCTGTTCTGTACACGAATGCGAAGGAAGGGACAGCGTCGACGGACATCGCAGGAGGTGGCGAGAATCTGCGGCCGCTGTTTGACGCGATTCTGGAAACGATACCGCTGCCTCAGGGAGACCCATCCGGGCCCTTGCAGATTCTGGTCGCGAACCTCGATTACAGCGACTATCTTGGACGGCTGGCCATCGCACGCGTGTTCAACGGAACGATGTTTACTGGTGAAGACGTGGTGATCGCCAAGCTTGACGGCACCATGCACAAAACCAAGATCACAAAACTGTTTTCCTTCTCCGGGCTGAAGCGAACCGACATCACGGAAACCGTATTAGGCGATATTGTCGCGGTGGCCGGCGTGGAGGGCATCACCATCGGCGAGACCATTACAGATGCGGAGAATCCCGCGCCGCTGCCTCCCATCGTGATCGACGAACCGACCATTGCGATGACCTTCACCGTGAACACTTCCCCATTCGCAGGACGCGAAGGGACCTACGTTACGTCACGAAATCTGCGGGAACGGCTGGCGAAGGAGCTGCTTACCAACGTTTCTCTCCGCGTGGAGGAGATGGGAACGACCGACTCCTTCAAGGTGCTGGGGCGCGGCGAGCTGCAGCTCTCCATCACCATCGAAATGATGCGGCGCGAGGGTTATGAACTCATGGTTGGCAAGCCGGAGATCGTCACTAAACGCATAGATGGGAAGCTGATGGAACCGGTGGAGCATCTCACCGTGGACGTGCCGGAAGGATTCGTGGGCGTAGTGATGGAGCAGTTGGGATCACGCAAGGCGGAAGTCACCAATATGCACAACCACGGCTACGGCCGCGTTCGCATTGAGTTTCGCGTGCCCAGCCGCGGGCTGATTGGCCTGCGCAGCCAGTTGCTCACCGACACGCGCGGCACGATCGTGATGAATTCGCTGTTTGACGGATACACCGAGTGGCAAGGGGAAATCCCGCACCGGATGACTGGAGCGTTGATCGCGGACCGCGACGGCACTTCGACAGCTTATGCGCTGTGGGGCCTGCAGGAACGTGGAGAGCTTTTCGTTGGCCCGGGCGTTGAACTGTATGAAGGGATGATCATCGGCGAGAACGCGAAGGATGATGATCTCGACGTGAACGCGGTGCGGGAGAAGAAGCTCACCAACATGCGGGCTTCGACGGCCGACGAGGCCATCCGGCTGGTGCCTTTCCGGCAGTTGAATCTGGAGCAGGCAATCGAATTCATCGCGGACGACGAGTTCGTCGAGATCACGCCGAAATCGCTGCGGCTGCGGAAAAAAGTCCTGCAATCGAACCAGCGCAAGAAGAAGGCGATGGTGACAGTAGAAGAAGGATGAAGTGAAATCCGGCGGTCAACCCGAAAAATCTAAGGACGAGGCGCCGCTACGGATGTTCCTGGTCCCCTGCAGTTGCGGCACAACGTTTGCCGTTCCGGAAAACTATGACCGCCAGGGCACGGCCTGGAGCCGGTATTTGATCTGTCCGGGATGCGGCAAGCGGCACGACCCCAAAAACCGGCTCTTGCAACTTGGATATCACCGCGAGGGTTATTGGAAGGTCGATGGGTGCTAGGCGTCCTCGCGCTTAACGAGCATCAAACCCAGCGCTGAATCTGCCGAAGGATCAAGAATGCCACAGCCACCCTCACAAGAAGAGTCGCGTCCAGTTCGAGTAGCCGTCGTCGGCGTGGGAGATGTTGGGTCCACGTTCGCCTACGCACTGGTTCTGAGCGGACTGGCCGCTGAGATCGTGCTCGTCGACGCCAACCGCGCCAAGGCTGAGGGTGAGGCCATGGACCTCAACCACACCGTGCCCTTCACCGACCCAACGCGCATCTGGGCCGGAGATTATGCGGATTGCGCGGGCGCCGCTATCACCGTGCTAACTGCAGGCTCAAAGCAGAAGCCGGGGCAGTCCCGGCTCGAGTGTCTTCAGGCCAATGCGCGTATCTGGCGTGAGATCGTGCCCCAGATCGCACGCCATAATCCGCGTGGCATTCTGCTGGTAGCAACGAACCCGGTCGATGTTCTCACCTATGCGGCATGGAAGCTTTCCGGATTGCCCGCAGCCCGCGTCCTGGGCTCAGGAACGATCCTCGACACGGCGCGCTTCCGTTTTCTGCTCAGTCAGCATTTCGGCGTGGACGCGCGCAGTGTACACGCCTTCATTATCGGCGAACATGGCGACAGCGAGGTTCCAGTATGGTCTCTGGCGAACATCGCAGGGATGCATCTGTCCGAATACAGCCGGGCGCAGGGCCTACCGTATGATCTGCGGCAAATGCAGAAAATCTTCGAGTCGACCCGCGACGCCGCTTATCACATCATCGAACGCAAGGGAGCGACTTACTACGCTGTGGCCGCGGGGCTGCTGCGGATTACTCAATCCATTCTTCGCCACCAGAACACGGTGTTGTCGGTCTCCAGCTTGATCGAGGACTATTACGAAATCAGCGATGTGTGCTTCAGCTTGCCCACGGTGGTCGACCGCGGAGGCATTCAACAGGTCTTGCGGCTCGAACTGGATAAAACGGAAATCGCCAAGCTGCGGCATTCCGCCCAGGTTCTGAGGGAAACCATTTCGGCTTTGGATTTGAGCTGATAGAGCCTGCGCGGAATGCTGTTTTCGTGATTTAACAAGCCCGATTTGACAAACCTGCTATACTTCTGGCCGCATTCGACTGTTCGCCAGCTCCGGTATCGATTTCCAGGTAAGGTGTCCCCGACCTGCCAGTCCGCCGCATCGAGCTTGCACTTCGACAGCTCAATGCAGAGGCTGACGCTTGAAGAATATTTTTGTCGGGAACCTGAGCTTTAGCACAACCGAAGACGAACTGCGGCAGATGTTTGAGCCGTTCGGGCAAGTGGACCGGATCAGCATCATGACGGACCGCGATACTGGGCGCTCGCGCGGGTTCGGCTTTGTGGAAATGGCCAGCAATGAGGATGGAGAAAAAGCCATCACCGCGTTGAATGGCTCGCAAGTGGGCGGACGAACCCTTAACGTAAATGAAGCGCGTCCCAAGACCGAGCACGCCGGAGGCGGCGGACGCGATCGCGGTGGCCGTGGCGGAGATCGCGGCGGCGACCGTGGCGGCCGCGGCGGTGGCGGAGGCGGTCGAGGCCGCTATTAGAAAGTTTTAGAGGGAGAACGGACGCGTACGACAGTCTTCGCGACTGCGGGCGGTGTTCTGCCGCGCCGGGCTGGAACCGTTGTCCTCCAAGGACAAGCGGTTCACTTCGTCGAGTTCACATTGATGCTTCTCCACCAACCCATGTAAACTGAGGTCTACCGGTCGGGCGCCCGTAGCTCAGATGGATAGAGCGATTGCCTCCGGAGCAATAGGTCGGGAGTTCGAATCTCTCCGGGCGCACCATTTTTCTCCTTATTTTCTCAGTCACTTTTGTGCTCTCAGACCTCGGCGGTTTTTTTTGAGGATTTTGGGCCTGTGCCTGCCGCTGAGATCGATTGCGGACATGACCGATGGTAATCGAAACCCTCCCAACCACCTTTCTGGCCTGCCTAGACTCAAGCACCTAGCATTCGAAGGCGTCTGCCTCGCCTATGGGCTCGGGTAAGGAGGAAACGGAACCCACGGAATCGGGTTCAGGAGGGTCCAGAGTGCTTTCGGAATGCAATCCGGAAAACTCTCGGATGGGGCCTCTCCCTCCACCCCCGTCAGGCTCCCCAACGCGTTGGCCGCAAGTTGGAGACCGGCCTCGTCGCATTCTCCCAGGGAATGGGCAAAGTGGAATGAGTGGAGCTGTTCGAATGCAAAATGGAGCACTTCCGCGTATTCCTCGATGTCGTCCCTCCCGCTCGGATCGAGCCGGTTGACCGGATTGCTCTGCCCATAAAGATACTTGTGCAAGGTGCCGGGATTGAGAAGATCGCCCAGTGCAGGATCCATGGTCTCGAACCGGCCGGTCAGATTGTTGTAGTATCGGGCGCGCAAATGGTATAGCCCGAGATTGCTGTCCAAGCGCTCTCCGCTGTACAGATAGACATTTGCGATCGTTCCCGTGCTGGCGACGGATATGCCGAAGGCATCGAACTGGTAGGTGTTGCCCACTGTGCCGGAAGTGTTGGTAGTGAAACGGACATTTCCGTGGCCGTCGTAGCCGTAGAAAGTGGGCGTCCACGTGCCGCTAACAAGCTGGTTTTCGCTGATCCGCTGCATGCCGTAGGTGTACGTTTTCACCACTGAACCGTTAACCAGCTCATCGAGCACCTGCGAGTACCCGGTAGGATTGAGGGCGTCTACGAGGTATTTCGTCGTCACACCGCCTGCCGTCTCGCTCACGCGATTGCCATCGCCGTCATAGGTCATGCTCACCGATCCGTGCGTAAGCATGTGGTTCTCGAAGTCATAGGTGCTGGCGGTCCCGCCCGAAGAGGTCGTGTTGCCGTCGTTGTCGTAGGTATCGGTGGTGAGGCGATCATTGGCATCGTAGGAATACGACATACTGCCCGGCAACGACGGAATGGTTGAGGTCAACGTCTTGCGATTACCGACAAAGTCGTACTTGTACGATTCGACGCCGTTGTTGCCACCAGGATCGGCCGTAATCGTCTCCGATTGCAGATGGTAATCGGTGTCATAGCCGTAGTTGACAGTGCGCCCGCTCAACTCGGCAACGGTTTGCACGTTCCCTGCCGGGTAGGGAGTGTAGGCGAAGCTCGAGAGCACGCTGCTTCCTTTCGATGACCCCATGCTCTTGAGCCGGTTCAGGGTGTCATACGTGTAGGCGGTCTGCACCGTGTTGGTCGAGTAAGTATAGTTTTGAACAGTTCCCACCGGATAGTAGGCATAGGTGGTGGTCGCAGAGGGCACGCCTTGCGCTACGAGACGGTTATCGGTCACCGTCCCAACCCGGTTCAGCTGATCGGGAACGTATGTAACCGACGCTCCGTTGGCATTCGACGAAGCAATGGTCAACAAATTACTATGCGCGTCGTAGGTATAATTCAACGTGCCCTCGGGAGTGATTTCTTGTTTCAGACGGTTGCGGTTGTCATAGCCGTACGTCGTGGTTCCGGTCGCGTCCGCCATAGTTTCCCGTGTTCCAGTAGGAAAATACGTGAAGCTGACGGCAGGCGCGCCAAACGACGGATCTGGCGTTTTCTTCAGCAGCCGATTAAGGGTGTCATAGGTGAAAGTCGTCGTCTTGCTATTGAAGTCTGTCTTGGCGCTGACATTCCCCATCGCATCATAGGCGAACGTCTCCACCATGCCCAGGGGAAGAGCCCGCAGAACCCTATGGTTCAGACCGTCATATTGGAAAGACGTTACGTGACTATTCGCGTCCGTGATGCTCAGCAGATTTCCCGCAGGATCGTATGCATACTGCGTCAGATTGGTTAGTGGGTCGGTGACGGTCGACAGCCGGTTCACCTGATCGTACTGGCGTTTCGTAGTGTTGGTGGCCTGGTCGGTCGTGGTCAACTGATTTCCAACCCCGTCCCACGTGTACTGATCCGTCGTCTTGTCCATATAGGTCACGGTTTGCAGCCGACTGCGCGCATCGAAACCATAGGTCGTCGTGTTCAGATTTGCATCCGTCATGCTCGTCCGCCTGCTGTCGGCGTCGTAGCCGTACTGCGTAACGTCCTTAAGAGCATCCTTGACGCTGGTCAGCCGTCTGGCGGCATCATACGAGTACGTCGTAACGTTATTCACCTCGTCGGTTATCGTCTGCACCAGGCCATTTGGATAGTAGGCGTACTTCGCAGTTCCCGCGTCCGTTGTCCCGTTGGCGTACGTGATGCTTTGCAACTCGCCCGCCAGGTCATACTGGTAAAGGTTCTTATGTTCCAACTGATCGATCTCGCTGGTCTTGTTATTGCGGAAATCGTAGGTGTACTGCTTTGTGCTCTGGTCAGGATAAGTGATGGTTACAAGGCGGTTCAGAGCGTCATAGGCATAAGACGTAATTCGCCCCAACGGATCGACGTCAGAGGTTTTGTTGCCATTGAGGTCATACGTGGACCGCACCACATGGCCAAGCGTATCGGTGGTATCGATTAGATTTCCCAGAGCATCGTAGGTATAGACTGTCTGGTTCTGCCGTGGATCGGCCTTGCTGAGAATTCGATCCATGTTGTCATATGTGAAGCTCGTCACCTCATTCAACGGATCGACGCCCTTGGTGAGATTTCCCTTGGAGTCGTGGGTGAGTTGCCAGGTGTTTCCGTTGGCATCCGTCTGGGTTACGATGTTGCCCTGCTGGTCATAGGTAGCCGCAAACACCTGCCCAATCGAGTCCGTCGCCTTATTGGGGTTGAAATTGGCATCGTAGAAGAAATTCGTAGTGTTGGCGGGCTGCACTGCGTCTGTCGCGGACGTCACTTGCGAATACTGGTTGTACACCCGGCTGCTCACATCGCCCAGCGGGTCGGTGACCGAGGTCTGATTCCCGTTCGCGTCGTAGGTGTAGGAAGTGACGTTGCCCAGTGCGTCCGTTTGGCGAACTAGGTTTTCGTTGCTGTCGTAAGCGTAGCTTGTGGTGTGATTCAATGCGTCGGTAATGCTGAGCGGTCTGCCAAAACTGTCGTCGGTCTCGACGACGATCCCGCCGTCCGGATTGGTAGTAGTAGTCGCGTTGGCCGCGACGTTGTACGAATACTGCGTCAAGTATCCGGTGGGAGCACCGGCAACCGGCGGGCTTTGTACGCTTGCCAAGCGTCCATTGTTTGGACCGCTGGTGTAATACGTATCGATCCAGGTGTTGTTGTTCGGGTCGGTCTGGGTCAAAAGGGAGTGGTAGCTGGCGTCGGTCGGCGTGGTGTCATAAGTATATTGCGCTGGTTTGCTTATGCCAGGATACGTTACCGAGCACAGGTTTCCACTCCCGCAGGGAGAGTCATAGGCATAGACGTAATTGTTCTGGTTCAGATCGGTGATCTGCGTGATCCTGCCTTGACTATCACGAGTAAAGGGTACGACGACTCCACCCACGCTGCTCGTGATTCCGTTCGCTGCGAAGGTCAGAGTATTTCCGTTTAAATCCTTGATAGTTTGCAACTGGCCGGTGCTCGCCATGGTGTACACGCGACCGGCAGGGTCTGTATAGGTGTAGATGGTGGGTAAATACGTACCGCCGGGGAAGCAGGCCACTCCCGATGAATCCTGGACGATGGTTCCGCCAGCATAAATCAGGATCCCACATCCGTTGGACGTGAGCGTCCCGTGGAATCCCGGCTGTGGTGTATATGCCGGATACAACATCCATGGGAACAGCGCTTGCCCGGCGGACTTAGGCGTAAAGTAGAACGTCTGCGGGTTTCCATTGAGCGTAAACGTGACGTTCAGCAGCAGGTCCACCTGCAGGTTTACGGTGGTGCCCAGCTTCCAGCCATTACCGAAATCCTCCACTGTGTTGCGATTCAGGCTGTCATAGGTTCGTGTGATGTTGATCGGGATCCCGGCCAGTGGGATCTTTAGATCGGTGACCGTAACGGTTTCTCGTCCCGGTTTGTATTGTCCGGTCACGCTCACCACGGTCTCGCTGAGCTGTGCGGTGCCAGTGGAGGAAATCGCCTCGAGCTGAATCGTGTACTGACCATTCGCCAGCAACGTGGCGTCGAAAGTCCCAAGCGAGATTGGTCCGGCGCCTGTGGTACTTGAATTGAGCACCGTCACATTGGAAGGATTCGCCGACGGAAAATACTGCAGGGTTCCGGAGGTCAAAGTGACTCCGGAGGCGAGCATGATAGGTACCTGGCCTTGAACCACAGCGCCGATTACGGGCGTGCCGATCCAACCCTGCGGCGTGAACACGTAGGTGGTTCCACCACCCGATTTGCCGGCCCAATTGACATCGACCAAATTGGAAAACGCAGCCGTCCCGTTAATGTTTGCATCGGCTTCGACGGTGTCCATTCCGGCCACATTGCCTATATAACTGAACGTTGCTATGCCCGAGGAATTTGTGACCCCGGTGATTTGCTGGGTGTTGGCGATGCTGACGATCAGGGTCACCGTAACGTTGGGCACAGGTTGGCCCGAACCGTTCAAGGCCTCCACGGTAAACGTCTGAGTCTGTCCGATAGTCTGGTTCTGCGTATTGCTTGGGCTGAGGACCAGTGTGCCAAGTTGGGGAAGGTTGGTCTGATATGTCCAGGCTATTTGCGTCTGAGTTGAAACCACGGCGGTGGTACCGACCTGAGCCGAGGCTTGAACGATGTCTGTTCCTACAAAGAATCCTTCGTAGGTAAACGCAGCAGTTCCGCCCGCCCCGGTAGTGATAATTACCTGCTGTGGGTTAGCTCCAGCAACGTTGAAGGTAACCGGGATGTTGGGCGCGGGTGCTCCTGAAGTAGTGGTTACAAGAGCGGTAAACGTGATGGGTTGACCGAGTATTTGAGTAGAGTTCGCGCTCGGACTCATGGTCAACGAGCTTTGGCCGTTATTCGAATTCAGGGCCATCACCAGAGTCTGTGGTTTTGCTGAAACCAGACTGGATGGGCCGACCAGGTCAAACTCGAATCCAGTATCGACTCCCCGATCGCGCGCCTGCACGGCAATCAGGTTCGTGCCCGACACCCAAAGATTGTCTGGAATCGAAACTGCATAGTTCCATTCGAACGCGCAATTTTCGTGAATCTGATTGATGACCTGGGTACCGTTGACCCACAAAGTGAAATCGTTGTCGATGGCAACGAGTGCCTGGACGTTAGTGGCTCCCGGAGGCAAGGTAATGAGCTTCCGCAGGTCGACGATTCCGTCGACTGGGAACAGCGTCTTGCCGATCAACGGACAGCCTTGGCTTCCTTGGCCGCCAACCACGTTCGTAAAAGGCGCCTGCCCCATGGAGAATCCTGAATCGTCAAAGCCGATCAAGTAAAATGGGAGAGTCCACTGCTCGCTCAGAGTCCCGCCCGAGGAAGACGCGTTTGAGCCCGCCCAGTTAACGGTAAACGTCGTGTTCTCGTTTCCATCCGACTGAACGGCGGTCACGGTCTCGGTCGCGTTCGGAAAGTCCGTCGCATCGGTAACGCCGGAAATCGTAACGACTGTGCCCGCAGTGAAGTTGCTCAGCGGCTGGTTTACGCTGATCGTGACCACTCCATTGCTTCGCGAAATCGAGGTAATGTTGCCCAGAGTCGGATTAGCGATCTGGTATTTCCAGGTGGAACCGGGCGGGATCAAGCTCGCCTGATTCGAGTCCGCGTAGTCCACTTCGTATGAGTAAGCTCCGGCTGCCGGGAAGTTCACCGTTATCACATTCTGTACCGGCGCCGTAACCGTATTGAAAGATCCCATCACCGGATACCCGTTGAACGCGGTCGATCCCGGAGGATCGACGTAGCTGCCGCTGATGCGCTGGGCGCCATTCCCTATTCCAAAAACAAAGCCATCCGCGTTGAGAAAGTTGAAAGTGACCTCTCCCGCGGCAGCCACGGTGAAAGTACCGGTGAATACCGCTTCAAATGTCGCCAGGGTTCCCGCCCCCGCCTGATATCCATTGCCTTGCGCGATAACACTCCCGGTGTAGTTGCCATTTGCATCGGTGGTCACGTTCGTAAAGGGAACCGTCGTCACGCCGATTGTGCTGGGCATTCCTGGAATGCTGCCCGTCTCAGGGTTGAAATTGATGGCTGCAAAGGTTTGCGTGAATAGTGGCGTCGTCCCCTTGGCGATATCAAACGTTCCGGAGCCGTTTGGCGAGGTAAAGAATTGGCCCGTCACCGTTGAGCCGGTAATGCCCGGAGATTGAACGACCCAACTGATCATGCTGCTGTTCGAAGTCAGAGAGAGCGATCCCAGCTTACCGGTCGCCACGATCGCGTCCACGCCTGCATTTCTTCCGGTATAGCTAAACGTCGCGACTCCGCTGGAGTTTGTGGTTGCGTTTCCCGTGGTCGCATTTGGCCCGGTTACGGTGAACGTAACCGACACATTGGCCACGGGCCCGCTGTTGTTGGTAACAGTCGCCTGAAGCTGTTGCGCTGTTCCTGTGTAGATGGGCCCGGCGCTGGCTGGGGAGAGCACAATGGCGCCAGAGGGCGGCGTATTGGCTTGCGGATTTACAGTGATTATGGTGCTCGAACTGGCGGAGGTCTGCCCGTTGCTGGCACTTAGCTGTAATGTATAGCTGCCCGCAACTACGAACATGGCAGTCGTGACCGGTACACTTGAGTTGGCGAACAATACCGGCCCTGGGCCGGAGGCGACAGTCCACGCAATCGTCAGCGGCAAACCACCATCCGTAGCTGACCCATTCAGAGTGACAATATTCGCCGGTAACGTAATGGTTTGGTTGGGACCCGCGTTCACTACAGGCGGCTGGTCGACCGGAGGGTTGACGGTAACGGTTGTGGTCGCACTGGTCTGGAGCTGAGTGTCGTTCGCAGTCAGTTTCAGCACATATACCCCAGCCGCCGAGAACATTGCTCCCGACACCGCCTCGTCAGGATTGAAAAACGTTACCGTTCCCGGGCCGCTCACCACGCTCCAGGTGATGATCAGAGTGCCGTTCGGCAGTCCATCATCGGTTGCCGTGCCATTCAGCGTGACTGTGTTGACTGGCAGTGTAATCGTCTGGTTCGGTTCAGCGTTAACTACCGGCGCCTGGTTCGTTGTTTCCGCCTTGATCCACGTAGTGACCGGCGGGCTATTCAATTGACCATCGCTCACAATCAGTTGCACAACGTACAAGCCCGCCACACTCGCCACAAATGTGGGGTCCACCGCTGTCGAACTCGACAGTGCCGCGTTCGCGCCCGAAGGTTGGTACAGGATTGCCCACTGGTAGGTAAGAGCGTTCCCATCTGCATCGTTGGATGCTGCGCCCGATAACTGCACCGTACTTCCCACCAGAACGTTCCTGGGAACGCCTGGATTCGCCACGGGCCGGGAATTGTCAGTGGATATCTCCACCGTGGCCGGAATGCTGTCCACCACTCCATCGTTGACGATGAGTTGGACGACATATTTTCCCGCGACATCTGCCGCGAAGTAAGGATTCTCCGAAGCCGGCACAGACAGGCTTGCGCCGCTGCCCGCAGGAGTGGAGAGCAACGACCAGCGATAGCTCAGACTATGGCCATCGACATCGAAGGACGCAGTTCCGTCAAGGTTTACTGTGCTGCCGACCGGGGCCGTCTGCGCCGGCCCCGCGTTCGCGACAGGCATCACGTCCAGATTGGTAATCGTCACCGTACTCGTGCGATTCGTTGGATCCAGTGACAGACCCGGCAAACTGTTGACCGTGCCATCATTCACAATCAGTTGCACAACATAAGTTCCAACCACGTCCGCATTGAAAGTCGGTTGCGGATAGTTTGCACTGCTGAGGCTCGCCGTGCTGCCGGCCGGCTTCGAAATGATCGTCCAGGAATATGTGAGAGCGTTTCCATCAACGTCGGTAGATCCGGTCCCATCGAGTTGCACGGTCTGCGCGGCCTGGATGCTCTGTGCCGGCCCCGCGTTGGCTAAAGGCTGCGAGTTGACCGTGCTTATCTTGACTACGTCGGCCTCCGGCGAAGCTCCATTCGGTCCAGGGTAAACGGCCGCGCTACATCCGCCGTTGCTGCCCACCCACAGCGTCGCAAAGTAACTTCCTGCATTGCTTGCCACGAAGGTGGGGTTTACCGCTGTTGAATTGGAAAGGCCGGTCGTGCCTTCGTACGTAGGTTGGCTGGTGTTGCTGGCTTGGTACCACAAACACCAAGTGTAATTGAGCGTATCTCCAGCCGGATTGGTCGAGCCGCTGCCATCGAGGTGCACGGTCGAACCTACTTTGACCGTCTGGTCTGGCCCGGCGCTGGCCCGGGGATAATTGTTAGCTGCTGCAGTGGACGTATCAATGTATACGTATCCCGGAGAACTGGTTTGAGTGCCGTTGCTCGTGATGAGTTCTACGGCATACTCTCCCGCAACATCGGCGACAAAAGTAGGCAGAGGGGTGGCGGGATTGAGCAGGACAGCTTTGCTTCCACTCGGGATGGAAGAGAACGACCATTGGTAAGTGAGCGCAAGACCGTTCAGGTCATACGAATGGGTGCCGTCCAGCCGGACGGTGCTTCCCAATGTGACGACGTCATTCAGTCCGGCATCGGCCACTGGAGCCAGAGTGCCGGTGACTGTAAATGTGGCAGGCGTGCCGTCGATGTCATCCCACATCACTGCAACATCGCCCGAGGTTGCACCGGCAGGAACATCGACGACGATTGATGTATCGCTTGAACTGGTCGGGTTCGCAATGTAGCCGCAGAAAGAACAACCGCCTGTGGGGAAAAATGACACCCCCGAGGCCGCCGCGCCCCCTCCGACCCAGAAAGGATCGAGATTCGTCCCTGTGATCGTGATCGGCGTGCCGATGGGACCCGAACTGGGCGACACCCTGGTGATCGACGGAGCCGGAACAATCGTTAGCTTTACACCGTTACTCTTGACTCCACCCACCGTGACAATCACATTTCCGGTGGTTGCTCCAACGGGCGTCTCTGCAAATATTTCCGTTGCACTCCACGATTCGATGGTTGGAGCCAGGGGCCCATTTACAGTCACTGTGCTGCTGCCCTGCGTAGCACCGAACCCTGTGCCAACGATGATGAGTACCCCTCCGATCGGCCCTGAATGCGGGTTTACCTGCGATATGACCGGCGCGGCGGCCCATGCTGCTGTGCTCGTAGCGAACAGAAGAAAGAGAATTGCGGCGAACACCAGGACACTGCCAGCCGTGCGGTGCATAAGGTCACCTCAACTTAGCGTAGCAACCTACGTCCGGGCGACATCGCGGTCAATAATGGGAAGTACCAGTCCTGTTGAAAATCCGCGTTTCGTAATTTCAGGAGGAACGCAGCCGCTCTTGCCGCCGACGCAAAGCCAGAGTCAACTTGCTGAGAGTGAAGTGGTTAGACTGTAAACTTTGTTCTGGAAAGTTCGGCAAAACGGAATAAGTAGGAAGACCAGCAAACCGCCAGACGCACCAATATCAAGGGGCAAATTTACGAATTCAGGAAAAGCCGCAAGGATGCTCATCATCCTCTCAGCGCTGGGTGCTCTTCCCCTTTCCTCCTTGCAATGACTTCTAACCCCTCGGATCGCGGCGGTACATTTTTCGGTCGAATCGAGTAAGATGCTAAGGCCCCCGCAGCGGGGCGCGCCATGGAGATACCCGCTTCCCCAAGAAAACTGGCAGGCCGCTACGAGGTCAGGCAGATCCTCGGCCAGGGCGGCATGGGGCTCGTCTACCGGGCTTACGACACGGTGGTGCGCCGCGAAGTTGCGGTCAAGACCATCCTCGACATTCCCGATCCGGCTTCGCTGCAGTTGTTCTACAAAGAATGCGATGTGCTCGCCTCCATGAGCCATCCCAACATCGTTGAGATCTTCGATATCGGAGAGTTCGAAGAAGAAGGCAAGAAGAAGCCCTATTTCGTGATGCCGCTGCTTCCCGGTACCACGCTCGACTATTTCATCCGCAAGGCCAGCCATCGTCTGACGGTCGAACGCACGATTGACATCATGTCGCAAGCCTGCCGCGGGCTGCAGGCGGCGCACGAACGCGGGCTGATCCACCGGGATCTGAAGCCGAGCAATATCTTTGTGATGGAAGATGACTCGGTGAAGATCATCGACTTCGGCGTGGCACACATGGCCGATGCGCACACCACGCGGGCGCAAAAAGGGACGCTGCTCTACATGTCGCCCGAGCAGATCGAATTGAAGGCGCTGTCGCCGGCCTCTGACATTTTTTCGCTCAGCGTGGTCTGCTATGAAGCCATGACGGGCCGCAATCCCTTCCAGCGCGCCCGGGCGGATGAAGTGGTGGAAGCAATTCTCCGGCAGATACCGCCTCTGGCAACGGAGCTGAATTCCACAATTAGCCAGCCCGTCAGCCGCGTGCTGCACAAGGCGATGGCGAAGCAATCCTGGCATCGTTTCGCAACCGCGCGTGATTTCGGCGATACGCTCAACAAAGCGCTGCGTAACGAACCCATCGAGTTTTTCGATCCTGAGCGCACTCGTCCCAGGCTGCAGCGCGCAACCAAGGCCCTGGAAGAAGGCGATTTCCAGTTTGCCGGAGAGATTCTGGGCGAACTCGAAGCCGAAGGCCACATGGACACTTCCATTGGCTCTCTCCGCCGCCAACTGGACGGAGCAGTGCGGCGGAAAACACTTTCCCAGTTGCTCGATGCGGCCCGGGCTCGGTTTGAGGAAGAAGAAGATCCGCTGGCTCTTCAGAAGTTGCAGGAAGCCCTGCAAATCGAGCCGGACAACGCCGCCGCGCTTAGTCTGAAGAGCAGAATTGAAAACCGCCGCAGCGAACGCCAGATCGACAACTGGTATCGGCTGGCGCGGCAGCACATCGACAATCACGCCTACGGGCACGCCCGCGAGGCTTTGCAGAATGTTCTGCAACTTCGTCCCAAGGAAGCCCGCGCGCTCCAGTTGCTGGCGGAGGTCGATCGTCAGGAGCAGGAATACAAGAAGCTGCGCCAGGAAAAAGAGCAACTCCATCGCGCCGCCATGGACGCCTGGCACAAAGGCGATGTGAGCAATGCACTCGCAAAGTTGGGCGTGGTGCTTGATCTCGACCGGCGCGCTCCGGATTCTATAAACCGCGAGAGCGGCACGAACTATCAGAGTTTTTATAACGAGGTCCGCTCCGAACACGACGCGATGAACACCGCGTACGCCGAGGCGCGTCGAAATCTCGCCGAGCACAACTTCCGCAAAGCCACCGACGCCTGCCAGACCTACCTGGCCAAGTATCCGAGCAACGCCATTTTCCAGGCCCTTAAGTACGACATTGAAGAACAGCAGCGCCAGGAACTCTCGGCGTTCATCGCGTCCGTGGATCGTCAGGTAGAAGCCGAGCCGGACCTGGACAAGCGTGTGAACATTCTGCGGGAGGCGCTCGATCTGCATCCCGGGGAATCGCATTTCGAACGGGCGTTGCGCCTGGTTCAGGACAAGCGCGACCTGGTCAACTCCATCGTGGCCCGTGCACACTTGCATGAAGAGCAGGGAGCGTACAGCGATGCCCTGAACGACTGGGAAATCCTTCGGACCATTTACAGCCAGTATCCAGGCTTGACCTTTGAGGTTGAACGGCTGCAGAAGCGGCGCGAGCAGCAGACTCGGGTCGAATCCAAGACGCGTCTGGTCGAACAGGTCGACACCTGTTTGCATTCCAGCGACTACGCTCGTGCTCTGGATCTGTTACAAGGCGCGGCTGCCGAATTTCCCAACGATGCGGAATTGACGGAGCTTGAAAAGCTCGCCCAAGATGGCGTCAAGCGCAAGACCGAAGCCCACCGCCTCATGACTGAAGGCCAGGAGCTGTGCGCCCAGCAAAAGTCCGCCGAGGGTATCAAGTTGCTGCGCGAGGCCTATGAGCTGGATGAAAACAATTCCCTAGCTCGCGCGGTTCTGGCCAATAGCCTGGTGGAACAGGCCCACTCCATTGTAGAAAGCGATTGGCGCGAAGCCGAGAAGCTGGCCCGTGAAGCTCTGGACTTGAATCCGGGGCATCCCATGGCGAAGACCATTCGAACCCTGATTCTGGATCAGAAAAAGGAAACCTTCGTCGAAGAATGCGTCTCGCAGGCGCGTAAGCTGCAAACCTCCGCAGATCTTGCGGGTGCGTTGGGTCGAATCGAAGAGGGATTGTCGGTTTATCCGCGCGAGCCCCGGTTAGTTCAGATTCAAGAGACCGTGCAACGCGACCTTCAGACGCAGCGCCGGCAAGCCCGCCGCCGCGATCTCGAAGAACTGCGGCGAATGGAGAGCGAGTTTGATGCTGCGAAGGACGCGGCGGAGAAAGGGGCGTTGGTTGGACGTTTGCGAGCGTTGGCGGAAAAGTATTCCACCGATGGAGAAGTCTTAAGCGTCGCCAACGGCGTTCTGCACCGCCTGGGGTTGCTGGAAGTGGATCGAAAGGTTGTGAGCGGGTCGCCTGACAGCGAAAGCGCAACTCTTACCTATCACACTCCACCAGCCAGCGGGCCCGAGCCTTCATTGACGCGAACCAGCAATGTTTCGGCCCCTCAATCTGCCGTCGAGGCTGTTCCCGCTCCATCCAGCTCGGCGCCTGCTCCGGCAGGACCTGTTCCGCCGGTGCCACCGCTCACGCCAGTCGCAGCCTTCGCGGCCAAGCCTCCGACAATCGCGCCCAAGGGCAAAGCCCCATCTTCGGCTCCTAAGCAATCGGCAAAGGCGCCGCAGCGTTACACAACCATCATGCTCGCCGGGGCTGCCGTTATAGTTTTGGTCGGTGCGATCTTTCTGTTCGTACGACGACATCGCGCGCCGCCCGTCGCCCAAGCACCCGAACCGGCGCCTGTCGTGTCGGCCCCGGTAGCGCCGCCACCAGCGCCGTCTCTGCCGATAGTGAAACTGTCTTCCGACACGAGCACAGGAAAAGTTACGTTCGATGATCAGCCGCCCGCCGAATTTCAGGATGGCCAGTGGTCTCTCGACACGGTACCCGAGGGCAAACACACTTTGAAGTTCGAGGGACCGCGCGGCGAAGCATCCTTCTCTTTCTCTGCGGACGCAGGAGCCGCGCCGGCCGTTCAGGGCCCCATTGTTTCCAAAGGCGTATTGGCGGTAGTTGTGAGCGGCATGGCCGATCACTTGCACGTGTATTCCAGCGACGCCGCAGCCAAGGTCAGTCTCGATGGGCAGGCTCCGCTTGATGTACCCCAGGACGGTCTCGACCTTCCGGCCATCTCAGCGGGCCCCCACGAACTAGCCGTAACCCGCGGCGCGGACGAATACAAGCTCGAGGTTGACGCAGGAGCGGCGCCCACGCTGAACGCATTCCTAGAATCCGGCCAGAACGTGGGCACACTGGTTGTGGTCACCGGTCAAGACAAGGCGAAGGTCTTCCTCAACGGAAAACTTCAGCCGCAACCGACTGAGGGCGGCCAGTTGCGCATTCCGAATCTCGAACTCAAGGATTACGTTGTGCGAGTTTCCAAGAGCGGATTCCAGGATCTTCCCGAACAGAAGATCAGGATTCGCAAAGGCGAGCAGGCCAAAGTCATTTTCAACCTGCAGCCCGTGCCGCACTTGGCTTCGCTGACCATCCAGGGCGGAGTTCCCGGGGCCACAGTTCTGATCGACCAGACTCCGGTGGGAACGGTACAGCCCGATGGCACGCTCACGGTGGCAACCGTCAATCCCGGAGACCACACCGTCGAGCTGCGCAAAGACCGCTTCAAGGCCAGACAGATCAAGAAGCACTTCGTGGTTGGACAAGCGGTGTCTCTCGGGGCCGGCGACGCGGCACTGGAGGCTGCTCCCGGCGAGTTGAAGATTACATTCACTCCCGCGGATGCTCAGGTCACCGTCAACAAAACCGGCGAGACTCCGACCAAAGTGAACAGCGGCGGGACGCTGAGCGTGGCAGCCGGGACCTACACTGTCACCGCGAAGACTGCCGACAACCTCACTCGCTCGTCCACCGTGGAAGTTACCGCCGGTCAGTCCAGAACTTTAGATTTATCTCTCTCCCCCAGCGGCATGTCCAAGTGGGATGATCCGGCGGGCTGGAAGCAGGAGAAAGGTCCGTTCGTTCACAAGGGCGGCGACTTCGTCATGTACGGCATTTCTCCCACGACTGGTACATTTGTTTTTTCCGCGATGCTGACAAAGGGTCACCGCCTGCAGTGGGTGCTCAACTGCATCGACGTCAACAATTACGTTCTTTTCCAGATGGACGACAATAACTTTTACCGCACCGTCGTCCGCAATGGCCAGAAGGGCGACGAGACCAAGATTCCGCATAAGAATGACAAGAAGAGTTTCCGCACGCTGCAGATTCGCGTGGGAGCGAATGAGATCGTCCACCAGATCAGGCAGGGAGACAGCTGGGTGGTGCTGGATCGCTGGACCCAACCCGGAGGCAATTTAAGTCTCGGCAAGTTTGGCTTCTACATTCCGGGCAGCGACCAGGTCGCGCTCTCCAGCTTCGGTCACTATGTTGACCTGAACATCCGCTAGCTACAGCAACACAGCAAACTTTCCGGCAGCCTTCATTTGCCCGTTCATTTACCCGGATTCGAAATTGTTACTGCGGCGCTCGCAGGGCCGACCTTACCATCGGCTGAGACGTAAGAGATGCGGTAGCTTGTGTTCCCTGACGCAGCCGGATTGTTGTCTGTGGCTGTCTGAGCGGTCATGGGGCCGGCGATACGAATCCAACTGGTTTGATCCTGCCGCTCGACGATCACGCTTAGGCCGGAGGGTGGCGGCTGGAATTGCAGGACCACATGAGGATACGGAGTGCCTGCGAATTGCGCCGTGGGAACCGGGGGCGCGGGGATCTGCGGAGATCCAATGCGAATGGCAATCGGACGCGTGGGATCGCTGCGATTTCCATTCTTGTCGACTGCGACCAGGCGGTACCAATATTTTTCGCCGGGGCTTACATAAAGATCGGTGAACTGGCGGACGTCGCCGGGCAGCGGATCGCCGATGACCACTCCCAGATCGGGCTCGCGTCCGGAACGCAAAACAAGAAACTGCGCCGTCTTTTCATCCGCGGGCACAAAGTTGAGCAGAGTCTTGCCGTCGGCGCCGCTTGATCCAGTAATCGAAGGCGCACCGGGAAGCGAACGATCGGCGAGCACAACCTGCACCGAAGCGCTGGCCGGGCCCTCCGCATTATCGAACCCCACAGCCAGTACCCGGTACTCCATTTTCGCGTCGGAGCTGAGGCCGAGATAGTCGTCATAGAGCGGCTCGGGCGTGACATGAGGATTGAGACGTACCCAATTCTCAACGCCAGCCGATCCCGTCACGGCGCGACGCTCGACGAAATATCCTGCTACGGGCAAGTCGCCTGGCTTCCATGTGAGGCGCACCCGGGTCTGGCCGACATCGGCGGCGAGGCCATCTATTTTCGGAGGCGCTGCGGGATTCCGAGGCTGCGCCACGGCAGCGCTTGAGGGATTTCCCAGGTCTCCACGAGAATTTACGGCGCGCACCCGGTAGTAGTAAGTTGTGCCGCCGCGGACCGTCGCATCTTCGTATTGCGCGGTGACGGGCGGGAGCGCCTGTGCCGCAAGAGCTTCGTAAGGCCCGGCGTATAAGAACGCGCGCTCCACGATGTATCCGGCGAGATTGGGCTTCTGCTGCGCGGGCCAGTTCACAACGACTTTTCCAGCTCCAGCAGCCGCGGTCACCGGTTGCGGCGGCTCGAGGGCGTGGAAGTCAGGATAGAAGATGCGAATCGAAGTGCCGGCGCTGCGCCGGCCGAAAGCATCCACGCTGAAAACCCGATAGGTCAGCATTTCATTCGGCGGTGCATTCCGATCGAGGACCAGTGGAAGCTTCGAGTCCCAACGTGATCCAGGAATCACCAGCTTTGCGGTTACGGCAGCAGCAGACTGGCCTCCGCCATCGCGTTCAATGGCGTATGCAATGACCGGCAGTTGACGATTTTCCGCTGGCGCTTCCCAGAAGAGAGAGACGCCGCGTTCGTCAACCTTGACTTGAACCCCGGTGGGTGCGGGCGAGAGCGGCGTCGCCTGGGAAGAATCGATCGCGGAACCTGTAAGCTGCAGGCCGGTTGGTTTTCCAGCGCTGTCGAGGCCTTCGACTTTGTAGGTGCGGCTGCCGGCGGCGACGTTGTCGAGCGTCCAAGAAAGCCCGAGCGCACGCGCGTACGCCGGTTCGCTGAGTGCCCGGAGGCCGATGATATTGATCAATGTCTTGCGCTTCGGAGTGGCATCGGGAGTTGCCAGAACGGCGGGTAGTTTCTGGATTGCATCGGCGTCTTCCACCGAAAGAGATTGCAGAGCGGTGGCATCGCCCATGTTGATTTGGGGCACGAGGACTTGTCCGGAGGAATCGGACAGCTTCCATCCGCCCGCCGGCCACTTCGATGGTGGAGGAAACCACAGCAAGGAAATGTGCCCCTTGCCAGAAGAGGCGGCAAACAGCGCTCCTGGAGCGTCCTGAGCGGTGGCAGACCGCGCCGGGAAAAATAGCAGAGCAACCGCGATCAAGACCGATATTTTGGAGCGCGCTGTCATTTTTCTAGCCGTCATGGTGTTTGCCGTCATTATTTACAAATGCACCGAGAATGAAATTGAACCCAGAGGCCATGGCAAGCTAAGACTTGCGCTGCCCTCCATATCGAGCGGCAAGGCCGAGGCCTGAATCTGCGCCGAAACCCCCGCCGAGACGCAGACATTATCCACGCAAACACCCGCTGAAACGTTCGCCGAAACGTTGCCCGAAATATGTGGCTGCGGAGTGACGGTTAAGCCCAGGTCCACGTTCCCGCTGATGTACGCCGACGCCACCGAGTTGTCGCCCACATTCAGGTTGATGCTCTCGCCGCCGCCAATCGCGAGGCCGGCGTCGGAAAGCATGACATACATGTTGGCATCGGAGACCAGAAGATGGCCGTCGATGCGCGGCCCTTGTTGCTTGCCGGCGTCGATGTGCCACGGACCGCTCGGACCGAAGTGGATGTCGACTGCGGCGTTGCTCGCGCTGTTGCCCATGTCCACCGAGGCAAGACCTCCCATGAAGTTCAGGTGGCCCCATAGGCGGCCATCGAAGTTGTTACCGGCATACTGAAAATATCCCTGGAAGTCGCCGTTGCTGTTATCCGGCGGCTTGAGCAGCCAGGCGTGGAAATCCATGCGCGCGCCCGCATCCTGTCCGCTCGATTTGATGACGAGGTCTCCATCCAGCGTGTAGGTGAACTGGTCGGGCATTCCTACGCGCAATCCCGCCATGAACAGGAAGGAGTTATCCATGACGGGAGTGGCGGCGCTGAGCGAGCCGGTATCTTCGAACGCGCTGATGGGGAAATTGTGGCCGAGTCCGCCTTGCACGCGGAAAAGGTTCATCACCGGCGGCACGGGAACCAAGGGCACTCCCGTCGGTCCCAACGCATAACTGACGCGAGTCAGCCAGTAATCGTGTCCGCCCTGATAACCGAGGCGGAATTCACCGGTGATCGGCGGGCCGCCCAACTCAGAGAGATCGACCGTGCCGGAGTATTCGCTGCCACTCGCACCCGAATAAACGGGATGAACTTTACCTTCAGAACTCGGCTGGCCCGATGGGTATGGCACATCGATGGTGAAGGGAGCATCGGTGGGTCCCACGGTCGAATAGTTCGTGCCCGCCACGTTGACCTGGTAGTTCACCTGCACCGGTGCCGCCGCCATGACTTCGGAGAGATGAACATTCGTACTGAACAGCGCCGCCAGCACCTGGCTGCCGGAGGGAGGCGCAGTCAAGTGAACCGAGACCAGATCAACGGGCGTCTGTCCTAGTTGCGAACTGCCTCCGAGCGGGATGTCGGCAGCTTGACTCCCTTGCGCGAAATAGCCGCGACCGTCCATGCCGAAGTAGAAAACCTGATCGAACGCCGCAAACTGTTTGTTTTCGGCGGAGAAAACCATGTGCAGCTTGTTGGCCTCGACCACCCAGCCAATTCCCTGCTCTTTCATGAACGTCAGATTGTTCGCGGTGAACGCGAAGTTTCCCTGCGTCTTCGTGACAGGCGGAACGGTGAATGGAAAATTGATGCTGGCCTGCTTGCCCCCACCGGATTGCAGAGTGGCGTTCCCCTTCAAATGCACGGCGAGCCACGGCACGTAAATATCCATGCCGTTGTACTGGGCGTTGAACGTTCCGTTGAAGGCGGTGGCATTGATCGAGGCAAAACTTACCGAGCCTGCGCCCAAGCTCGCGGTAAACGGACCAGTGGAAAGGTTGCCGCAGAGCCCGCTGCCGACCACGCCCCAATTCGTGACCACAGGTTGAAGCGATGAAGTCGAGACCAGATCCATGGTGTAGGGCGTGATGGCCAGGCTCGGGAAACGCACGCCCACCCAATCTGCTCCGGTGAGAGGCCCACAGAGCGTCCCCGCCGCGTCGCCGTCATGATGGCTTAGATCCAGCCGCACGCTGCTGGATTGCATGGTGAATGCGCTCCAGCCAATCAATGTGGAGGGCAGGGTTAGGCCGTCTTTCATCCAGTCGCCGTTGGCATGCAGTTCAGACGTGACGCCGCTCCAGGAGACCGGCTTCTCGCCCGGAAGGCGCAACGTGTCATCGCTGAGAGTGACGTTCAAGGTTGCGTCGAGTTCTCCGCCCGCCTGCCCCGCGAGTGTCGCGATGCTCCCCGTCAATGCCGGCAAGCTCGCTGCTAGCGTCATGTTCGGGGAAACATTGATGTTTCCCGTCTGAACATTCAGCCCGTCGGGCACGACCCAGTTGGTGATCTTCACCGGAATCGGCTGGTACTGGTCGTAGCCGCCGCTGCCGGCGTTGGCCATGTGAATGATTAAGTTGCCGGTGCCGTTGTAGGTTGTGCCTTGCTGCGTAACATGGTTCTGCAAGCCGCTGATCTCAAACGCTCCACCGCTTCTGACCGGAAACAGAAACTTGCATGGCTTCTTGGGATCGGATGCAACAACTTCATAGACTCTCGGACCCGAGGCCACGTGCTGGTCCGGAATCGTGTTCGTCATTTGCGAGACGACTTGCTGCAACGGACCATTCACATATTGCACTGCGCCCAGACCCGAGGAACTCTGCTTGGACGGCGAGAGCAGGCCGACTTTCAGCGGCGGCAAATTGCTGCCTGCCGGCGGCGACAGAGTGTTCAACAGCGACTGCGCCTCCGCGAGGTTGGGCCCAGCCTGCATCTGCTTGTCGCTACTGCCTCCGCTCGCTCCCGCGGCAGGCGCTAGGCCGATCGGCATCAGCGAACCCACCGCCCGGCCCACGGCGATGCCAAGGTTCGGCATGGTTGGCTGCGGCATCACGTCGGCCTCGACCATCACGGTGTGATCGCCTACCGGCTGCACTTGCAATCCCGGTGAAACAATCGGATCGCTCTTCGCGATAATGATGGGAGGTTCAGGCACCGGAATCTGTATGACGTTGCCCTTGATCTGTATGCTGATGAATCCTTGCCGCGTCAGATTCATACGTCTCGGTGAAGGGCCGAGGGCGAAGGTCTGCTGCGACTGCGTGCCGTCGACCATCCAGGTCACGCGCACTGGTCCGCGACCGTAGAAGCTCAGGTAAGTGGACGCATCTATACCGTCGTCGCAAGTGCTGCACACGGCAATCGGAGCAAGCCCGGGCTTCATCGGCAACAGGATTTCTTTGCCGGGCTCCTGTGTACTCTTCGCGCCCGGTTGCGGAACCATTTTTTCGACTTTCGTAGTCTGGCTCGGTTTCCCGCCTTGATCTCCCAACGAAATCCCTTTTACCCCAACGCCGGTCTCCTTCAGCGGCTGGCCAATGTCGTACGCGCCGAAATCCGGATCGGCAATTGCCATCAGGTGCAGTGGACCATCCGCCGCTAGGTCTTCTGGAACAGTGATGTTCACGGTATGGCAATAGAGCATGTAGGCGTCGCTCGCCACTTGAGACGGCGAAAGCCCTTGAGGCGCGGCTGGGGCCGGCGACGCCGAGCCGCCTCCTTTGTTTCCCTGCAAGAGAATCTGCTGGAATCCGGATTGCACATTGGCCAGCGTCAGGTTGCCGCCCTTGGCTGTGCCTTGCGCTGCCATCTTCCCGAGCAGTGCCGTCTGCATAAACGGCGTCGTCGGACCATCCACGCTGGCGGAGACCGAGGCAAGATTGATGTGCTGCAAGTCGCCTTCGGGAAGCTGAAACACGCGCACGGTGTAACTGTTCGGCGACTGGTAGACGTGCTGCATTGGGCTGGTGGCGTTCATGGGCAGGCTGAGCTGCACTTGCGGGGTCCAATCGCCGACAGAATACTGGTTGGGAGGCGGAGGAGTCACCGGAGGCGCAGTCAACGGTTCCACCGTCCCGTCACCCCAATCCACGAAGACGTTGTCGAACTGCACTTGTGTCACGTACTTGGCCAAACAAGGGCTGGATCCAGCGCAAGCCGTTTGCGGCGTGAAATTAATCTGATAAGGGGATTGGGACAGATCGATGTTGCCCTGAATCGTCCACTGATCGCCCACGTAATTGTTAGGGTCGCCTGTGGGCTGCGAGATGTTCACTGCCTGCAGATTCAGGGTTGTCATCCCGGTGCCGCTGCAAGCCATGCCAGTGGGCGGCTTCGGAGCCAGCAGTGGCCAGCGGTCTGAGATTTCCACTTCCAGATCGACCGTCCCGCCGGATGTTTGCTGGCTCGCAGGATTTTGTGCGGAACCACTTTGCGTGGAATTCTGGTTCTGTGTCGTTGTAGTGCTCTGCGCGCTACTTTTATTCGCGGGCGGCGGATTCGGCTGGGTCGTTACTCCGTTCTTGTTGTAAGTGTGAAATCCCGCCACTTCCCACTGCAACTGACCCTGACTCAATTGCCCGCTTAACTGATCTGGAGGAAAGTTCGGCATGGTGCTGCCCGAGGAACCTGCAATCGAAACGACTGGCGTCTTAGAGCCGGACGGCACGGGGCCCAACAAACCAGCCAGGTTGGGAAACATTCGCCGTTGTACGGGATCCAACACCTCTTTCAGAAATGCCGGAGTGGGGCGGAAGTAGGTTGGGACAACCGTGATCCATCCCCCGAGCGCCGGTATCCTGTGGCCGGTGATTTGCTGCGTTGCTACCAGAGTTTTTCCATCCTGGGCATAGATTCGCAACTCGTAGTAGTCGGCGAGCCCGGGATTCTGCTCATGCCATTGGAAAACCGAATCGTCGTTGAGCAGGGGAACGGAATAAGTTCCATATCCATCGCTGGACGTTTCGGGCCCGAGCGGCCCATCCAAATGGATGATGCCCAGGGGAAAATTCTGCAGCGTGATGGGCATGATCTTCAGCACTGTGGGCGGCCCGGATTGCTTGGCTGCCAGCACATTCAGCATGCCTTTGCCCACGACCGCCGGTTGACTCGTTACTTGCAAGTTGATGTCGCGTCCACCGGGAAGAGCGGCCGGCAGTGCGTTCACGATCACGTGGATCTCTGTGCTGTTCACATAGCGGGCCGGACCATTGGCAAAAACCGCGGCAGGCACTCCGGCGCCCACCGTGAACGTCACCTGCGTCCCGGGAACGAAATTGCTTCCTTGCAGAGTCAGATCGACGTTCTGGCTTCCTGCGGTGATTTGGTTTGGAACCACCCGCAGAATCTGCATGGGCACGATATGGGCCAGGCTGGCGCCGGAAACAACGGTGAACGTGTTCGACGCCGGAACCCGCGTCTTCCCCACGACCAACGTCACTCCACGCGCTCCCAGCGAGGCGTTCGGAGCAATGCTGAGTTGCGCTTGAATCTGATTGGAATTCGTGACCGTCGTTGACTGCACCGTGATGCCGCTGTTGGGCGTGAACTGCACCGAGGCGGGCGCGGAAAAGTTTGCCCCAGTGATGGTGAGCGCCACGTTCGTTCCCTGGGTTCCTTGCAGAGGAGAAAATTCCCGGAGCGCTGGCATGCCGGGCTGCGTAGAGCCACAGGCGGGCATCCCCGGAGGGCAATTCTGCGCTGCTGCTGCCGTGATCGTGAATGAGGTTGGGGCGCGAAGGTTGTGATCGGCATCGATAAGAATGACCTGACGCCCGCCGGGCTCAGCGCTGGGATCAATCTGCAGCTGCGCCGAAATCTGCGACGGAGAAACAACCTTAACGTTGCTCACCGTTATGCCCTGCGACGGCGAGAACATTAAGTGCAGAGCCCGCGGAACAAAATTCACTCCGGTGAAAGTAATCGTGACCGCGGACCCGGCCGCGGCTTGCGTGGGATTAAAGCTGATCAGCGAAGGCGGTGCGAACTGCGCGCCCGCCATCCCGCACAGCGCGAGGCACAGCACCAGCAACAAAGCCAGACTCGAACCTGGCCGCCACAGACTCATCATCGCGTTGCTTCGCTTCATCTTAGAAGCTTCATCCTAGAAAGTGTGTTTATGGCCCCAGGTCGCCGTCCAAATAACCAGCAACTGCGTCGTGTTCTGATCGACGCCCATAATCGTGTCGTGATTCTGATTGTAATTTCCCTGCGCCGAGAACGTGCTGAACTTCAGCGCGCCAGGAGGAGTCCAGGTGATTCGGCCGCCGTATTGTCCGGTGAGCGTGTTGCTGGTGAGCGTGCCGTCGGCCAGAATCGTCCGGCCTTTGGTTAGCGTCAGCAGAGGAGAAACCTGCAGCTTCGGCTTCTTCCACGTGAACGCCGGTTGCACGTAGACCGTGACATTGCGCGCGGTCCCCGTCGTCACACCGTCGGCCGCAACCCAGTTCGCATTCACTTGCCCGTTCAGCTGGAAGAACGTTTTCGTCACCAGGTTCGTCCCGAAACTAAGGGACGAAGTGATCGTGCTGGCTTCAGGAAACAGATTGTTGTGGTTCCAGTCCCGCGTGCCGCCCGCCGACATGGTCACGGTACCGAGCTGCCGGCTGAGGTTGATGTTTCCGGAAATGTCGCGCTGATCCTGCGCTCCCGTCTGTTCGGGAGGCATGCCCTCGAGCGATGCGGGGACCGTCCCGGTCTGGGTGAGCGATTGACGCGCATCCACCACCAGATTGGTTTTCACTCCAAAGGGCTTGCTCCACGATTCGTCAAAGCTGTGCAGGAACAATTCGTCGCTGGTGGTGGGATGAACGTTGTTCGCGAGGAAAGAGTACGTCAATCCGAATGTTCCATCTGCTTTCGTAGTCTCGGTGACCGCCGAATCGACGCCGCGCAGGTTCGGCTGGCTGGCCAGCGTCAGGCTGGGGTTCGCTGGGTTCCCGAAATTCTCGCTGACATCGCGGTAGGCAACGTTGACATTGGTTTTGCCAGACTGCCCGGAGATGCCCGATCGCCACGCCCGGCCAAATTCGCTCTTGGAATCTTCATCGGTGTCGGGATTCTCGCGGCTGAAAGCGTACTCCGACGACCACAACCATTTCTGTTTGATGTGAATGTTGAGCAGCGCGCCATACACATCTCCCGTCGACTTCGGGGCGACGGGGTTGGGCAGGATGATCGGGTTGCCCTGCGAGTCGAAAGACACACTGGTGGGCGCGCCCGTATCCTGCGCGCTGAGCCACATCAGGCGGAATTGCGCCCACTTTGGCAACGGCGCTTGCCAGCTCGCTCCCATCATCTGTTGGTGAAAATTGATTCCCGCGCCGCCGCCCAGCGCTTCATCGGCGGTATTGGCAAAATATCCGAACGTGCCCGCACGCGTGGTTAGAGTAATTTCCGCGCCCTGCCGGGGAGTCGCGGCCGTCACAAATTGAGCGTCGGTGTACAACACGGGCGACACGATGCCGAAACGCAGATTCGCCGCCCAGTTCCCTTTCTTGTAGCCAAGCTGAATGATGTAATCATTTACCCGTCCCTGACTGGTGCGCTGCGCTTCTGGATTCAGGATCGAGTTCTCCAGACCGCTGCCGTTGATTTCCAGATGCCAGGGCCCGTCGGCGTAGGTCATGCGTTCCGCAACCGAAAAGACATTGGAATCCGGAGGATTCGATCCTGAAGCCCACTGCGTGCTCGAACTGATCTGGCCTTCCTCCGCAGGCCGCGTCGGCTTTGCAGCGGCCTGTGCCGCGGGATGGTGAGCCGTTGCAACCGTGGTGGGTCTGGGCAGCACGCCCGGCAACGTCGGAGGAAGTTCCGCATCGGTCCCGGGCTGCATCGTGGCGGCGGGCACGCCTAGGGGCGGCGGAGCAGGAGTAGGCGGCGACAAAACCGTGAATTTCCATGCGGCGGCCTCGCTCCCCACGGTGAGATTCACGTTGTGATCACCTCCCGCCAGAGCCAGGGGCGGCGTGAAAGCAACTTTTACTTCTGTCACCTGCGCCAAGGTGGTGATGTCGACATCGTCGACCATCAGGCTTACATCGGTTGGATTCACCGCCGCTTGAAAGCTGACGGAAATCGTCGGCTGCAATTGATTGGTGCTGCTGTTTGGTGCAGGCGTTTGGCCGGTTATCTGGGCGGCGAGATCGGGCAGTGCTGGCAGGCTCGCAGGCGTTCCGAGGGACGCCAATTGAACAAGGTGGTCGCCCGAGTTGAGCCTGGTCTGCGGCACCGCCTCCGCCACAAAACTCTGCACCGGTCCTGACATGAGAAGTTGACCGTTGGACGCGATGGCATCCACTTGCCAGTAGTAAGTCGTTCCGGGAATCAGTTTCCGGTCTGCGACTCGAATGTCGACGTTCGGATCGGCAGTCATGTATTGGCGAATGATATTCGTGGCCGCGTAGTCGCTGCTGATGGTGATGAAATAGTATCCACCCTTCTGCGCGGGCTTCCACTGCAACAACGTATGGCCCGCGGCAGTGCGCGCCGGCACGGGTCGCACCGAAGTCAGCCCGCCCTCTGGCGCGCGGTAAGCGCTTCTCATCGGCAACGCCTTGCGCGGTTCTCCCGACGATTCGATCGCGCGCACCGTCCAGTAGAGTTCGCCCTCCGGCAAGCTGCGCCAGATCCGCGTTGGGATTTCCCATCGATTGTCGACAACATCGAACCAGGTGCGAATGGTCGAAAGATACGGTTGGCTGGAAAATCCCACCTGATACTTCGCCGCACCTGGAACTGGAGCCCACAGCAGCCGGGGGGGAGTGTCGGATGAAAATGCAGCGCCGTATTCCGGCTGAATCAATTGCTCGAGTTGCCAGCCGCCGGGATTCACCACCACCACAATCGGGCGGCTTGCAATCTGATTGGGCTGCACCATGCGCAACTGCAGTGTGTGCACGCCCAGGTACCACGTCGGCAGAGACTGGCGAGTCTGGATCGCCGTGCTCTGCCCGCCCACAATCGCTGCCGAAAACTGCTCCACCACATTTCCATCCCACACCCACTGCCCGATCACGGTTCCAGTTCCTGTCCCGGCAAGAATCGCTTCGGCATTCAGTTCTTGCCCTTGCATCACGACCGTTCCATCTCGCGGATGAGTCAACGCCATATTCAAAACCGAAAGCGGCGCTCCCAAGGAATTAGAAGGCCGCACCTGGACGGGCTGAGACGTTCCTCCCGCCGCAACCAATGACCCTGCAGTGCTTGTCCCGTCCAGATTCAACACGTCCACCGCCCGCAGCCCCGAAGTCGCCGTAGGACTAACGCTGACTAGCGCAGTCATGAGACCCGGATTCACCACAGAAACGCTGAGCACCGCCGCATCGCTGGCCCGGGTATGCCCGTTGGAGTCAATCACAGCAGCCAGCGGCGGCGAGATTATCACGGTCGCACCCGGGCGGAAATTCGCGCCCACAAGAGTCATTCTCACGTGATCCGCACCCTGTCCGGTGAACTCCGGAGAAACACTGACCAGGCTCGGTGCAGGCGCGTTACTCACCGTGAGAGGTACTGCGTTGGAGGTCAACCCGCCCCTCACGGTCGGCGGATCGAAGACTGTAATTTGCAGCGTTGCGGGTGTGGCAATGTCTGACGCGAGAATCGTCGCTGTAAGCTGCAGCGCGCTCTTGTAGGTGGTGAGCCGGGCGCTGCCATTGACTTGAACGACTGAACTAACCAGGTAGTTGCTGCCCGTTACCGTCAACGTAAAGCTCGGTGCTCCGGCCGCAACCGACGATGGACTCAGGCTCGCAATCGTCGGCGGGCTCTGTGCGCTTCCGGCCACACACATCCCCATCAGAAGGGCGACCAATGCAGAGAGGAATCCCCTCGGCCTGCGCAGCGACGGACGATTGATGGAGCCACTGGTTGACGCGAACATGGGCCGACGGATCACAGGTAGAAGCTGAGATGACAGCAGTTGTGCAAATGAGACCACAGTTGGTTTGGCTGCGGAAGCACAAACCTCGCACCCGTACCCTGATCGTCAACTGGGGCGTCTCTACCCAGAGAGAACCTCTACAGGTTGTTCGCGGAAAAACTTAGGCAGCAAAGCAGAAAGCAATCTTGTCGTTCAGGAAAGTATGGGTGTCGGTTGGACTAGCTGGCAGACGCTGGGTTGTCGGCGACTCGAATCGAGAAGTTAACGGTGATTCTGGTCTTGGTCTCGACCGGCTGTCCGTTCTGCAGGTAGGGCTTGAAGCGCCACTGGCGGACCGCTTGCTGCGCCGCCGTGGCCAGGATGGCTGGGCCGCTGAGCACGCGCAGATTTTCGATGCTGCCGTCGGCGCCGATGACGGCCTGCAACACCACTGAACCCTGCACCTTCATGTGCTGTCCCAGCAAGGGATAGGTCGGGTCGATGGTCTGCCGCAGTTCCGGAGCGATTGCCGGAGAAAGACGCTCACGCTCGGCCGCATTCGCTGGCAGGCTCGCCGTAACCGTTGAGGCGCGGTTGGAATCACGGTTGATCTCGACTTTTGCGACGTTGCTTCCCGGATGAACCGTGCGGTGCGTGTCGCCGGCAACCACTTCCACGTCCAGCGGAGGAAGAACAACTCGATTGCTCGCGACTACCGGTGAGGCTGGGTTCGTGGCAGATGAGCTTGCAGCGTCCTTGACCGGCGGCGCAGTGACGGCCGGCTGAGTAGAAGTCTTCGGAGCAACGCGGTTCTTGGCGGTCGCAGTCTGCGCCGCGGGCGCCTGGACGGTCTTGGCAGGCACAGCCACCGAGTTCGTTTTCGCAACGTCTTGCGAAGTTGCGTCGGATTCAATCGCCTGCTCCGAGCCGAACCAAAATTCGCGATCCCGCACGAGGACAACCGCGAGAGCGACCAGAAGAAGAGATAGCGCGATCAGCAGCCGGAGGTTTTGTTTGCTGGTGCGGCTGGCTTGCGGCCTTTCCATCTCTGTCCGCTTTGCCATCTCCGTTCTTTGATTCATCTCCAGCATTTCTCTTCTTTCTTTCGATCCGCCTGGTCGCCTTTAAATAGCTTTCATTCTGAGGTGCTATTCCTTAGGCACGAGTATCCTCAGGCCATGAGTGAATTCTGACAATGGCACGAACCGGGAACACTTGGCCCAATGGTGCTATTAGGAACCTCGGAAGGCACGGTTTGACGCGGGTCTTAATGACACGATAGGGTTAGTCCTGAGGCGGGATTCTTCGCGGCGAAGAGGAGTAGTCCATGGGAGGGGTCGGGTTGTCGAGGGCTGGCAGCGTAGTGTTGCTGGCGGCTGCGGTGTTGGTGGGGACGGTAATCTGCTCCGCGCAAGAAGCGCCAGCCGGCGCGCCAGACCCGATCTCCGCGAGTTCGAGTCTCTACGTGAAGGTCCAACTCGACCAACCATTGAAGCTTTCGAAGCTGAAGCCGGGAGACGCCGTCGAAGGCAAACTGGCACGAGATGTTTACTCTTCGGACCGCGAACTGTTTCCGGCTGGGAGTCGCGTGCGTCTGGCCGTCGACGACATGGAAAGAAGGCGAAGGGCTCTGGACGATCACTGGCCGTGGGTGGTGAAAGTCTTCACGCCTCGTCACGAGCTATATCCCGTATTCAAGACAGCCACAATCTCTGGAACGAGCGGTGAGAGCGCGTTGCAGGTTTCGCTGATCTCGATCAGCCGCAAGCGCGAGGTGCAGGCCCAGGCAAGGAAGAAATCAGGGAAGCAAACGGGCGACGCGGGTTCGGTCGAGGTCAGCAAGTCCGGAGGCGTGTACGGATCGGGAAAGCTGGCAACGCCGATGATGGTGTTGGAAGCTGCTGGCGCAGGACTCGAGCAACCGCCCTCCGCAAGCGTCCCGAGGGCACCTTCCTCTGGATCCCAGTCTGAACCCGAGCCCAGACCCGATTTATCCGCGCTGGAAACTCTTCCCGCAGGCACAGTGTGCAAGATTCTTCTTCTGGGAAACGTGAGCGCATCCAGGAGCAAGCCTGGCGATGTTGTGCAGGCGCGCTTGCTGGAGCCCGTATTGGTGAATGCGCGCGTCGTGCTGCCCGCGGGCAGCCTGTTTCAAGGCAAGGTGGTCAAGCAGACTCCGCCGCGCTGGGGAAGCCGCGCGGGGTCGTTATATCTGACGTTCACCGGTGTGACGCTGCCGGGCGGGAACCTCATGCCCATCGCCGCATCGCTGGCGGGAGCAGAATTAGACCGGCGATCGCACACCAGGATTGATGCGGAAGGACAGCTTCGCGGCGAACGTCCCGGCAAAGCGTGGATGGCAATTAATGTCGGCGTGACCGCCGGCCTCGCCAAAGAAGTGGATGACACGACGCAGTTAATCATTGAGGCCATCGTGTCGAGTGCGACGGACGCCTCCACGGCGGGAACGGCCAGGATCGTGTCGAGTTGTATCTCAGGCATATATATGGTGAGCCGTCGCGGGCGCGACGTGGTGCTGCCCCGGTTTACTGAGATGGACATTTCATTGGATCGGCCATTGTCTCTTACCAGGAATGTGGAGAGTGCGGCGGCAGCGGCGGTGGTGCTCGGCAACTGATTTGCAATCGATGTGATCCATTCTCAGCAAATCAAGTCTGGGACTCAAGCTCAGCAATCAATCTTGCTATGAACTACGACGCGGTTCTGATTGTCTCTTTCGGTGGGCCGGAATCGAAGGAGGAGGTGATGCCCTTCCTCGAAAACGTGCTGCGCGGACGGAACATTCCCCGCGAACGCATGCTGACCGTCGCCGAGCACTATTACCACTTCGAAGGCAAGAGCCCGATCAATGAACAAACGCGCGCGCTGATTGCGGCGCTGGACGTGGAGTTGCAGGCGAACGGGCCGAAGCTGCCAATCTATTGGGGGAACCGCAACTGGCATCCGCTGCTGTCCGAGACTTTGCAGAAGATGAAGCAGGATGGAATGCGGCGAGCCTTGGCGTTTGTGACTTCGGCTTACAGTTCGTACTCGGGATGCCGGCAGTATCGCGAGGACATTGCGCGGGCGCAGGGCGAAGTTGGGGCGGGCGCGCCGGAAGTGGACAAGCTGCGACCGTTCTTCAACCATCCGGCATTCATCGAGGCCACGGTGGAGCGGGTGCGTGAAGCGCTGGGGTCCGTTCCGGCGGAGGCGCGCGAGAACGTGCAGATTGTCTACCTCGCGCACAGCATTCCGGTTTCCATGGCAAATTCGAGTGATTACGTCAAGCAACTGGAAGAAGTGCGGCGGCTGGTTTCGGGAGCGCTCGGACATGCCGACGATGTTCATAAAAACGATGCGCTGGTTTACCAGAGCCGCAGTGGAGCGCCGGGGCAGCCTTGGCTGGGGCCGGACATCCTTGAGTACCTGCGGCAGGTGAAGGCGGGGAATCTGGCGTCAGCGGTGGTGCTGGCGCCGATCAGCTTCATCTCCGATCACATGGAAGTGTTGTACGACCTAGATGTGGAAGCGCGGCAGGTGTGCGATTCGCTGGCGTTACCGATGACGCGGGCGAAGACGGTGGGCGTGCATCCGAAGTTCATTGGGATGATTCGCGAACTGATTCTGGAGCGGATGAATCCCGGATCGGAGCGGCGGGCGGTGGGATCGCTCGGGCCTCGGGCTGATGTCTGTGCGGAGGACTGTTGTCCGGGGCGGAAGGCAGTGGTCAGTGGTCGGTGATCAGGGGCCAGATCTGGATCGCAAAAAATTTGCGGATCAATCCTCGTAAAATATCTGGAATCAGTCAGTTACGGGTTTCCGATATGGGGCGAATCTGGCTAAAATATTGGAAACAAACGACTTACCCGCAAAATATTCGAGGCAAAGGACTTAGTGGGCTTGCTATCGAGAAAATGCCCTGAAATCGGGGGTGCGGGTCGCAAAATATTGAGTTTGCTGGAGTTATCTCGTTGCTATTGGGATGTCAAAGATCCAATGCGTAGAGCAATATTTAGCATTGCAGGACTGGGGGCGGAAGTCAAGGGAATTGTGCCGGATTATGCCTTTGACAAACCCACGAATGGAACGTACATTGAGGTCGCTCACCGATTTTACGAAATGCGAGCTGGTGGAAGGTGATATACGGAAAGGATGATTGGATCGACAGGTGCACAGGATTCGGCTCACTGGCGTTTGCAACCTTGGGGGCAGCTTTTGGCATTTATCTTTGGGTCACTGAATATGCGATTGTTGAGTGGACCAACGCGACCAAGGAAGGCGGCGCGACGATTTTATTGCCTGTTCTTTTCCTTATCCAATTCATAGTCGCCGCAACATTTGGATTGTTCCCTGGTTTTGGGGTGGGTTGGGTGCTTGGATGGATTTTTGGTAAGGTTACGGCGGGGTTTATAGATTAGGCAGTCGTCTATCTCCGATAGGGATCCTCTATCTCGTGAGCTTAGGTTTCGTCTTCTTTTCCTGGTTCCTTTAGCACGTCCGCCATCACTTCCTTGAACGGGAATCGGGATTTGCCCCAGCGTTCGATTCCGGGCTGCTCTAAGGGAGGTCGACTAGCGGCCCTCGAGATTCTTGAGCCGGTCTGACAGAGCCTCAACCTCGGTATCCAGTGCGCGAATTGCTGCGGCGTGGCTCTTCTGACGCAATTCGACTGGGGACGCCCATTTGTGAAACTCGGTGAGCAGAGTGGTTTCCACCTTCACTAACCGTTGGCTAATCCACTGTTTGTCTTCTTCGGTTAGCACCACCCGACTATAGGGCAAAGACTCCATCTTTCGCCCCTCCAGGGCTTTCTCTCTTCCGCTGCGCACCCACGGCTTGCGCCGTGGGCTGCATTCTTTCGCCGCTTCGCGGCTGCAGCGCGATTAGACCGAACTGGGAACTTTGGGGCGTTCGTAGTCTGTTGCTTTCGGGCGGCCTTCGACTAGATGCATGGTGTTCAGAATCGTTTCGATCACCGCTTCATTCCCCACGGCTGTGTTGATCATTACGTGGTAAAGGGAGCGGGTGGGCCAGTCGGCGTCGAAGTAGTGTTTGACGTAGGCGATGCGCTCGCGATCGACGGTGTCGACTAGATCTTCGGCATCCGGTTTGGCGCATCCGTCTTGCAGCAGGCGGCGCAGCTTTTCGGCGCGCGGGGCGTAGAGAAAGACGTGGAAGGCGTCGGGCTGTTCGCGTAGAAAGAATGGCGCGCCGCGGCCGACTACAACTGCATTGCCTTCCTGCGCAATTCTGGCGGTGATCTGCTCCATCATCGACACCATGCGATCGGTGTCGAAGACTTGACTGCCTAACGGGGAGCTGCGTTCGTAGCTGCCGCGCCAGAAGACTTTCGCCAGGCGGTAGAAACGGCTGTCCATGCGCTCGTCGCAGCGCATGACGGCGGAAGGTTCGACGTTGGCGAGGCGGGCAATTTCTTCGGTGAGCAGGTTGTCC
This sequence comes from uncultured Acidobacteriaceae bacterium, assembly GCA_963842095.1. Lineage (GTDB taxonomy): Bacteria > Acidobacteriota > Terriglobia > Terriglobales > Acidobacteriaceae > Sulfotelmatobacter. The sequence continues at coordinate 309,649 of CAWJEY010000011.1, read as the reverse complement.
CAGAGCTTCCAGCCCAGACGGCGGGCCAATTCGGCGGCGATGGCGGCGCTGCCGCAGCCGTACTCGCGCTCGATGGTGACGAGACGGAACATGGTGCTCTAATTATAGTTCTCGAGCAGACAACCGCAATGCGCGGGCGCAGCCGAGAGCGTACCTCAGCGGCTGAAGCCGGCGGTTGAATGCAAGGTACTCGCGGCACGACTGAAGTCGTGCCCTTCCCGAACTCTTTCCGGCACGAGTAAACTCGTGCCCTTCCCGTTCGTTGCGGTTTACCGCGAATTAGTGTACCGCGATTCCGCCGCCGGGCTTGCCTTTTTTTATGAGGAAGACCAGCGGGACCATGACGAGGATGGCGGTGCCGAGCAGGCGGAAGTCATCGACATAGGCCAGCATGGTGGCCTGGCGCTGCACAGTGCCTTCAATCAGAGCGTAGGCCTGCTGGGTGGCGTGCGCGGCGCTGGAACCGTGTGCCTGCATGGCCTGGGTAGCGCCCTGCAGCATGGTCCGGAATGCGGGGTTGGCGGGGCTGAGATTGCGGGAAAGGTCGTTCAAGTGAACCTGGGTGCGGCGATCGAGCATGGTGGTAACCAGGGAAATGCCGACACTGCCGCCAATGTTTCGGGCGAGGTTCATTAATCCCGAGGCGGCGTTGTTTTTGTCTCGCGGGAGAAAGGCGTAGGCGGCGGTGTTGATGGGAACGAATAGGAACGCCATGCCTGCGGCCTGGAAGACGCGGGCGGTGGCAGCGGTGCGGAAATCCATATCGAGGTCAAAACCGGCCATGTGGAACAGTGAGCCGGAAAGCACGACCAGGCCGAAGAACAGCAGCCAGCGCGGGCTGTAGCGGGAGAGCAGGAATCCCACGAGAGGCAATAAGAGCATGATGGTGAATCCGCCGGGCATGAGCGCGAGGCCCGATTGCTCGGCGGTGTAGCCGAGCAGAGTCTGCATGAATAGGGGCAGCAGCAGAGTGCTGCCCAACAGAGCGAAGCCCAGCATAAACATCAGCAGATTGGAGACTGCGAAGGTGCGATCGCGGAACAGATGCAGATCAATGATGGGATCTTTGTGCTGCCACTCCCAGATGATCACGAAGATCAAGGAGGCGGCGGCGATCGAGGAAAGGATCACGATGAAGTGCGATTCGAACCAATCCTCGCGCTGTCCTTTGTCGAGAACGATTTGCAAGGCTCCCAGGCCGAGGGCGACGAAACCCAGGCCAACGTAGTCGATTTTGGTTTCGCTGAGCTTGCGGCGCTTGAGATAGGGCGGGTCTTGGATGAGGCGGGAGGTCAGCAGCAGAGAAAGGATGCCGACTGGAATGTTGATGAAAAAAATCCAGCGCCAGGTGAAGTTGTCGGTGATCCAGCCGCCGAGAGTTGGGCCGATGGCGGGAGCGCTGACCACGGCGATGCCGTAGACCGCAAAGGCCATGCCGCGCTTGGCGGGCGCAAACGTGTCGGCGAGGATGGCCTGCTCGCTGGGCTGGAGGCCGCCGCCTCCCGCGCCTTGCAGCACGCGGCAGACGATGAGCGTGGCCAGGTTTGGGGCCAGTCCGCACAGGAAAGAGCTGACGGTGAACAGGGCCACGCAACCCATGTAGAAATTCTTGCGGCCCACGATGGAAGAGAGCCAGCCGCTCAGCGGGAGCACAATCGCGTTTGAGACCAGGTAGGAGGTGAGGACCCAGGTGCTTTCGTCCTGTCCGGCGGAGAGGCTGCCTGCGATGTGCGGGAGGGCGACGTTGGCGATGGAGGTGTCGAGCACCTCCATGAAAGTGGCGAGCGTTACCGTGACGGCGATGATCCACGGATTTACCGCCGGACGCCAGACGTCGGCGTTGGGGTTATTCAGCGTGGCGGCGCCGGCGCTCATTTCTTGATCCAGACCTTGGGGGTGACCGACATGCCGGGGCGCAGGTAGTGATCGTTGTTTTCTCCGGGATCAAGCACGATCTTAACGGGCACACGCTGCACGACCTTCACGTAATTGCCGGTGGCATTTTCGGGAGGCAGCAGGCTGAAACGGGCGCCACTGGCTCCGGCGATGCTATCGACTTTGCCTTTGTAGCTTTTTCCGTTCGCGTCGACTACCACGGTGACGGGCTGGCCTACCTTCATGTCGCGAAGCTGGGTTTCTTTGAAGTCGGCGGTGATCCAGACGTCGTCGAGAGGAATAATCTTCATCAGTTCCTGGCCGGGGGCGACGTTTTGTCCGACCTCGACGGTTCGGTCGCTTACTACACCGGCAACCGGAGCGACGACTTTGGTGTATTGCAAGTTCAGTTGGGCCTGATCGAGGTCGGCTTTCTTGAGCTGTGCGTCGGCGAGGGCTGACGCGGCCCGGGAGCGGATGACCTGCAATTGTTTAGGCGCGGTTTGGGCGTTGCGCCAGTTGGCTTCGGCCTGCAGCAGTTTGTCCTGGGCCTGCGTGACCTGCGACTGGGCGGCGTCCGCTAGGGCGTGAGCAGCGTCGACGGCGGCGGCGGCTGCTTTGGCGGCGGCGACGGCCGCGTCATATTGCTGCTGTGAGATCTCCTGCTTATCGACGAGTTGCTTGTAGCGGAGGAGATCGTTCTGCGCCTTAACATTGTTGGCCTCGGCCTGATCGCGCTGGGCTTTGGCGGCATCGAACTGCTGTTTGGCGGCAGTGATTCCGGCGCGCGCATTGGCTACGTCGGCTTCCGTCGAAGATACTTGGCTGCTGGTGCTGACGGAAGTGATGGGAACATTGACGCCGGCCCCGGAGGCGGCAGCCTGCGCGCTTTCGAAGTCGGCCTGGGCGCGGTCATAGGCAACCTGGTAATCCGCGGGATCGATTTCCACCAGCACTGTGCCTGCCTGCACGTACTGGTTGTCGGTGACATTCAGTTTCACAACGTGGCCTGAAATGCGCGTACTTATCGAATTAATGTGGCCATCCACCTGAGCGTCATCGGTGGATTCGTAACTGGTGACATAGCGGAAGACGAAAATCCCCAGGACCAGCAGCACTACCACGCCGATGATGACGGCGACACGAAAACCGGGACTGCCGGTGCGCGAGGGACGAGTATGGAAGTCCCTTTCAGAGGAGGGCAAGGGCTGGGTACGGCTCTCGGGTTGGGTCAGCGGAGCGGCGGGCGGGGTTTGCGTCGTCGGCGTCGTTGGTTCCATAGGTTAGGGTTAGTGCTCGCCTTTCAAATAGCGCTTGACGCCCTGTTCGGCGTCTCCGATGGCGTAGGCCAGTTCCACTTTTGCGAGATTATGCGCGTAGAGGCTCTGAATATAACTCTCGTGCGCGCTGGCAACGGACTCCTGAGCCTGAACCACTTCCAGGTTGTCGGTGACACCGGCGGTGAAACGGTCTCGTGACTGGGCGAGGGACTCTTCGGCTAATTCGACGGAACTGGTGGCGACCTCGACCTGCTCGGCGGCGGAACTCAGGTCGAGCAATGCAGCGCGGACTTCATAATCGATGCGGCCGCGCAGATCGCCCAGTTGAGATCGCGCTTGCTTTAACTGCGCGTCGGCTTCGAGGACATCGCTGTGAGTTTTCCCGCCGGCGAAGATGGGGATGTTGAGGCCTCCGTTGACCTGCCAGGTTCCGTTGGAATGGGCGGGGGTTACTCCGATGTGGCCGTAGTTGGCGTTAAAGTCCAGAAAGGGATAGTGGCCAGCAGTGGCGGCGCGGCGGGAAAATTCCGCGGCGCGGACTTGAGCCTGGGCTGCCTGGTAGTCCTGCCGCGAGGCGTAGGCGTGCTGCAGGTATTCTTCAAGCGGCAAGGGAGTGAGCGCCTGGTAGGGAGCTTTCTCGGTGAGCGCAAACTCCTGGCCCGGTGCGAGACCGATGACGCGAGCCAATAGAAGTTTCTGCCGGGCGAAATCATTGCGTGCGGCGATGAGTTGCTGCTGGCGGGTCTGCAACTCGACTCGAGAACGCAGAGTGTCGATGGCTGGACTTAGTCCGGCCTTCTGCTGGTCGACAGCTTTGTCGTACAGGGCCTGGGCGTTCGTAACCTGGGCGTCGGTAGTTTCGATGCGGGCGGCAGTGGCAATCGCCAACAAGTAAGAGTTGCCGACGGCAAGCACTACCAGTTCCCGGGCGTCCTTATAGCTGTATTGGGCGGATTTCAGGCTCTCGGAGGCGGCACGTTCCTTTTCGAGATCCCTGAAGTTGAAAAGAGACTGGCTGACTGTGGCACGCGCGTCGAAGTAGTTGAAGGCCGGAGTTACTGGGGGAACGCTGCCCTTCAGGCCAAGCGCCGGGAACAGCTTTTGGAAGCCAAGGGCGGCGAGAGCCTGGGTCTGGACATTTTCCTGCACTCGGGCCGAGACGTTGGGCAAAAGGCCGCTGAGTTCTTTCCACCTCTCACCCCGCGCCAGGATGGTCTGATCGCCAGAGAGCAATAGGCCGAGGTTGGTGCGCAGCGCGCGGTCGATCGCCTCCTGGAAACCGAGCCGCAGGACTTCGGGCGTGACTTTGCCCTCGGGCTCGCTGCCAGTGAAGGAACTTTGCGATCCGGGTAGAGAAATGGAAGGCGTAGGTGTGGAATTCTGGGCCACCAGGCCTGAGGCGGCGAACAACGATACGAGCGTGAAAGCAAGAAGTCTGCGGTTTGGATGAGTTGAAGATCGAGGCATTTCCGGTTCTGAAAAAAGTCCCATAATAAGAGTCCTTGGGACAGCCTTTCTCACTCATAGCATAAACGTCTTTGTATTGATTCGTTTGAGGCGCCTCGCGATGCAAAAACGGCAGTGACCGTGACGAAAGGCAAGGCCTGGTATGCGACAAACTGATGTGGAATAAATTGGAACCACCTTAGTTTGGAGCGATCCGCTCCGCGTCTCCTGCCGATAGAGTGTAGAAGAAGGTGTGTCCGATGCGTGTGGGTGGCAGCTTGATCCTTGTGCTGGCAGTTTGTGCCGGCGTGTTCCCGCGGGCTGGCACGGCCCAGGAGCAGGGCCATGTGGACCGAAAGGTGATCAGCAGAGTTGCTCCAGCTTATCCGGCACTCGCAAAACGCATGCACGTCACGGGTGCGGTCAAGCTGGAAGTTGTGATTCGGGCAAATGGCAGCGTTAAGTCCACCAGGGTGGTAGGAGGGAATCCGGTACTGATCGGACCGGCCACTGAGGCAGTGCGGCAATGGAAGTTTGAAGCTGCGCGCGAGGAAAGCACTGAGGTAGTTCAACTGATATTCGCGCCGAACTAACGGCCATTGCGCCGAGCATGCCATTCATCTTCATCTTCATCAAGTGAGAGTATCTAGATTGAACATTTTCCGCTCGCGATGCGAGCGGACGGTGCTGAACTCGCATTCACTCATGTAACTTCGGTCATCTTGTAGACGGGTGACCTGTGGTTCAAGCTGAAACCGGGGACTCGTTCGCGAGAAACGGGCGGAAGCACTATTTCATGAGTAATTCCAAACCTAACACAGCAGTGGGAACGGACTGGACCGGGCTGCTGGCAGATCCCGACCTGGCACGGAACCTGGGAAAGCTGCTGCAGACTTATCGCGATGCCCCACCGGAGCGGCGAGAACAAGCTTTGCTGGCGGCCATGCGTGAGATCAAGCAAGGAGCGTCCAGCAACCCGGCCGCAGCAGGGTCAAGCGACGTAGCGGGAAAGACTCGGACGCAGCCCCTGCCTACGCCGGTATCCGCCACTCCACCGTTTGAGCCGGATATTTTCAGCCCGAACTGGGGACAAGATCGACGGCGGCATCCCAGAATTAAGTGTTTTGTGGCAGTGGAGCTGCGCGTGAATGACGCGGACGCTCCCATCTGGGGCAATCTTTCCAACACCAGCATGGGCGGGTGCCAGGTAGAGACCGCCAACCACATCAGCGGAGGCGCCAAAGTCGAAATTGGGCTTTGGGTCGCGAGCGGCAAGATTTGGGTGAAAGGTCTGGCATTGAATGGAGTGGTCACTCGCAGCGCGCCCGCCGGGGGAGTGCGGCTTCGCTTCGCTGGAATGGATCCATCCGAAAAGGAAAACCTGCGTCAGTTCCTTAAATATGTTCAGGAAACAACGCGCGCGTCCAAGAGCGAAAGCAGCTACCTACAGCTGCTGAAATAGAGCAAGATTCCTTTGTTGAGTTCCTTCCTTCTTCCGTTCCTTCTCCTTCTGCAAGTTCTCTTCATTTTTCACAGACTGAGCGACATGGGTCCGTAAGAACTTGGTACACTCGATGCGTATTGCAACCCTTTCTGTCCTGGGAACTCTAATAAAGTACGAGTGGCCAGTGGGACAACCCAAGCAGTAGTAAAGTTGTCCTCTGGGAGGAGCGCGCATCGCATGGCCGTCAGCGAACAAGCGGTGGTGACTGGCAAGCAGTTGGACACGCTGTCCGTTAACACGATTCGCACCCTGGCGATTGACGCCGTACAACAGGCGAACAGCGGACACCCCGGCGCGCCCATGGGCCTGGCGCCGGTGACTTACTGCCTGTGGCAGGAATTTCTGCGCTACGACCCGGAAGATCCAAAGTGGCTGAACCGCGACCGGTTCGTGCTGTCGAACGGTCACGCTTCAATGCTGCTCTACGCCATGCTTCATCTTGCTGGCGTGCGCGACGTCAGCAAGAACGGGGATGTACTGAAAGAGCTGGCGGTTCCCATGGAGGAGATCAAACGCTTCCGGCAACTGGGGAGCCGGACTCCGGGGCATCCCGAATCGCACATCACGACTGGGGTTGAGACCACGACCGGACCGCTCGGTCAGGGTGTGGGAAATAGCCTGGGAATGGCAATTGCCGGCCGGTGGCTGGCCGCGAATTTCAACCGGCCAGGGTTTGAGGTTTTCGATTACAACGTGTACGCCATGTGTTCGGACGGCGACCTGATGGAAGGCATTGGGGGCGAAGCGGCGTCTCTGGCGGGGCATCTGAAGCTCTCGAACCTGTGCTGGATGTATGACCACAACGGCATCACGCTAGATGGTCCCGCGGATTGGTCGTTCAGCGAAGACGTGGCCACGCGCTTTGTCGGCTACGGCTGGAACGTGACGCGCGTCGCCGATGCCAATGATCTGGAAATGCTGGCGCGGGCTTTTGAAACGTTCCAGAAGACGACGGATCGTCCTACTTTGATTATTGTGGACAGCCACATCGGTTATGGATCGCCGCATAAGCAGGACAGCAATGCGGCGCACGGCGAGCCACTCGGAGAAGAAGAAGTGCGGCTGGTGAAAAAGTTTTATGGCTGGCCGGAGGATGCGAAGTTTCTGGTGCCGGAGGGGGTGCGAGAGCATTTTCGCGATGGGATCGGGAAACGCGGGCGTGAGGCGCGCGCACAGTGGACAGGGATGTTTGCGGAGTATACGCGGAAGTATCCTGAACTGGCGGAGCGGTTGCATCACATGCAGCGCCGTGAGCTTCCCGACGGATGGGACAAGAACCTGCCCACGTTTCCAGCGGACGCGAAGGGAATTGCAACGCGTGAGAGCTCAGGGAAGGTGCTGAATGTGCTGGCGCAGAACGTTCCGTGGCTGATCGGCGGCTCGGCGGATTTGGCCACTTCGAACAAGACCACGTTGAAGTTTGAAGGGGCGGGCGACTTTCAGGCCGAAGAATATGCGGGGCGGAATCTGCATTTCGGAGTGCGCGAGCATGTGATGGGCGCGAGCGTGAACGGGCTTACGGTTTCTGGAATCCGCGCATTCGGAGCGACCTTCTTTAATTTCAGTGACTACATGCGGGCCAGTATTCGACTCTCCGCGCTGATGGAAATTCCCTCCATTTTTATTTTCACGCACGATTCGATCGGGGTGGGAGAAGACGGGCCTACGCATCAGCCGATTGAGCAACTGGCGTCGCTGCGGGCGATGCCGAATTTGGTTGTGCTGCGTCCCGGCGATGCGAATGAGGTGGTCGAGGCGTGGAAGATCATTGCGCAGTTGCAACACCAGCCGGTCGCGCTGGTACTGACGCGGCAGGCGCTGCCAACATTTGACCGGACGAGATACGGCGCCGCTTCCGGCACGGCACGGGGAGCGTACGTTCTCGCCGATGCGGCTTCCGGCAAGCCGGACGTGATTCTGATGGGCACGGGCAGCGAAGTTTCACTGTGCGTTGAGGCGTACGAGAAGCTGAAGGCGGAGGGCATTCAGGCGCGGGTGGTGAGCATGCCCTCGTGGGATATTTTCGAGCAGCAGGATGCCGGTTACAAAGAGAGTGTGCTCCCCTCCTCGGTGACGGCGCGGGTTTCGGTGGAGATGGCGGCCACTTTCGGCTGGGAGCGGTATGTCGGGATCAAGGGACGAAAGATCGGCATGCACCGCTTCGGGGCTTCGGCTCCGTTGAAAGACTTGCTGAACTTTTTTGGTTTCACCGCGGATGCGGTGGTTGCGGAAGCGCGCAAGGCGGTTAGGGACAAGTAACGGCGATTCACTCACTCCCCACTCGCACACTGAAGTGGGCAAGCAGATTTGACCGGACGACGTTTTGATCGAACGTTGGATCAAGGAGCGGCGTTCGCCGTCGATTTATCCAGGAGAAATCATCATGCAGCCAACGGGAGTTCTGGAAAGCTCGAAAGCAGCTACGAATCCTGTCAAAGAGTTACTCAACTATGGGCAATCGATGTGGCTGGACTACATCCGGCGCGACCTGATCATGAGCGGCAAACTGAAAATGATGATTGAAGAGGATGGGCTTCGAGGCATGACTTCGAATCCGTCGATCTTCGAGAAAGCGATCGCCGAAAGCTCGCTCTATGACGATATGTTGAAGTCGCTGTCTGCGCGCAGTGATCTGGACGCGACCGGCCGGTTTGAACTGATTGCGATTCGCGACATTCAGGATGCCGCGGATGTGCTGCGTCCGGTGTATGAGAGTTCGAAGTCCCGTGATGGGTACGTCAGCCTGGAGGTTTCGCCACTGCTTGCGCTGAAGACTCAGGAGACCATTGATGAAGCGCGGCGGCTGTGGAAAGCGGTGAATCGCCAGAACGTGATGATCAAAGTTCCGGGCACGGCGGAGGGCCTTCCTGCAATTCGGCAGTTGATTGGCGAAGGTATCAACATCAACGTGACTTTGTTGTTTGCGCAGGAAGTGTACGAGAAGGTTGCGGAAGCGCACATTGCAGGACTCGAGGAGCCTCGCAAAACGGGGCGGCAATTTGAAAACAACTGTGGGCGTGGCCAGCTTCTTCATCAGCCGCATCGACTCGCTGGTGGATTCGATGATCAACGATAAGCTGAAAACGGTCACCGACGCGCAACAGCAGGCGCTACTGAAGAGCCTGCTGGGCAAAGTTGCAATTGCCAACGGCAAGCTGACCTACTTGCGCTACCAGCGCCTCTTCAGCGGGCCGCGATGGCAGACCCTGGCGGCCCAGGGGGCACAGACGCAACGCGTTCTGTGGGCAAGCACGAGCACAAAGAATCCAGCGTATCGCGATGTGATGTACATCGAGGATCTGATCGGGCCTGACACCGTGAATACCATGCCTCCAGCCACGATTGATGCGTTTCGCGATCATGGGAAGTTGAGAAACAGCCTGACCGAGGACGTGGCTGGCGCGCAAAACGTGATGGACAATCTGGCGCGGACCGGGATCTCGATCAAAGAAGTTACCACTAAGCTGACGGATGACGGAGTGAAGCTGTTTGCGGACGCATTCCACAAGCTGCTGGCCGCGGTGGAAAAGAACACTCAGCCCAAAGGAAAAACCGCTTGAGCCGCTTGAAATCTTCCCTGCCAGAAACCCTGGCGACGTCGGTAAAGGCCACCATGGCCGATTGGAAGGCGGGAGGCAAGATGCAACGCCTGTGGCAGCGCGATGCCACGCTTTGGACCGGCGACGATGAAGCCAACTGGCTGGGATGGCTGGACATCACGGAATATCAAATCGCGCACCCTGTGGAGTTGCGCAACCTGGCCAAGGAAGTATGGAGCGCTGGTTTCAAGGACATCCTTCTGCTGGGCATGGGAGGATCAAGCCTTTGCCCGGAAGTTCTGCGCATGACGTTCGGCAAGATTGCGGGGTACCCTGACCTGCACGTTCTGGATTCGACCGATCCGGCGCAGGTAAAGGCATTCGAAAACAAGATCGATATCGCCCGGGCGCTCTTCATTGTTTCCAGCAAATCGGGAAGCACGCTTGAGCCCAACATTTTCAAGCAATATTTCTTTGAGCGTACGAAGCAGGCTGTGGGCGCGGACAAAGCCGGTAGCCATTTCATTGCCATCACCGATCCGGGGTCGAAGATGCAGCAGGTGGCGGAGGCGGATCGTTTCCGGCACATTTTTTTGGGGCGGCCTTCAATTGGCGGCCGCTATTCGGCATTGTCTAACTTTGGCATGGTGCCGGGGGCTGCAATGGGAGTGGATACGAAGAAATTTCTTGACCGCACGCAGGAAATGGTAAGAGCTTGTGGCCCCGAAGCAGCGATCGAAGAAAATCCTGGCGCGGTGCTGGGAATCATACTGGGCACGGCAGCGCGTAGCGGTCGCGATAAGGTTACGATCATCACTTCTCCGGATATCTCCGATCTTGCGCCTGGCTCGAGCAACTGCTGGCTGAATCCACAGGCAAGGTCGGAAAGGGCATCATCCCCGTTGACGGCGAAGACTTGGCGGCGCCGGAGGTTTACGGCAACGACCGCGTGTTTGTCTATATCCACACCGCACACGCGACCGATGTGAAGCAGGATGCGAAGGTGGCGGTTCTCGAAAAGGCCGGGCATGCCGTACTGCGACTCTCGATGGCAGACATCTATGACCTGGGTGCGGAATTTTTCCGTTGGGAGATTGCGACGGCCGTTGCAGGGTCCATCATCGGAATCAACGCTTTCAACCAGCCTGACGTGGAAGCGAGCAAGATAGCGACACGCAACTTGACGTCCGAGTACGAAAAGACCGGTTCCCTGCCCGCGGAAAAACCTGTGGTGGAAGAGGGTGGCATCAAGCTGTTTACCGACGAGAAGAATGCGGCGGAGCTGGCGCGGACGGCGGGCTGGGACAAATCTTTCGCCGGATATTTGAAGGCGCATCTCGGCCGCGTCGGCGCGGGCGATTACTTTGCCGTGCTGGGATACATCCAGATGAACGCCGCACACGAGAAGGCTTTGCAGGCCATACGGCACGCGGTGCGGGACAAGAAGCATGTGGCAACCTGTCTCGGCTTTGGACCTCGTTTTCTGCATTCGACGGGGCAGGCTTACAAGGGTGGGCCGAATTCAGGAGTATTCCTGCAGGTGACTTGCGACGACGCCGTGGATCTGCCGGTGCCGCAACAGAAATTTACATTCGGCGTGGTCAAGGCGGCGCAGGCGCGAGGTGATTTCCAGGTGCTGGCCGAGCGCGGGCGGCGTGCGCTGCGCGTGCATCTGCACGATGTGGAAGCGGGGCTTTCCGCGCTTGCGGCTGTCGTGCAAAAAGCCTTGGCGTAGGTTTGGCGGCGAGAAAGCCGGCGAGACGCCGGCGCTACCCTTTCGGGTCGGCGGCGTGGTACTGCGCGTGAAGGAGTACACATGCAATTGGGAATGGTGGGGTTGGGCCGCATGGGCGCGAACATGACGCGGCGGCTGATGCGCGGCGGGCATCAACTCGTCGTCACGGATCTGAGTGCGGACGCGGTGAAGCAGCTTGCGGGCGAGGGGGCTGGTGGTTCGTCATCACTGGAAGATCTGGTCGGCAAACTGAAGCCTCCCCGCGCCGTGTGGATCATGGTGCCGTCGGGCGATGCCACCGAGCAGACGGTGCAGAAACTCGCGCAGCACATGCAGGCCGGCGACGCCATCATCGACGGCGGCAACTCTTTTTTCAAAGACGACGTCCGACGGGCCGGTGAACTCAAAGGCAAAGGCATTCATTACGTGGACGTGGGAACCAGTGGCGGAGTGTGGGGACTGGAGCGCGGTTACTGCATGATGATTGGCGGGCCCAAAGAGGCGGTGCAGCGGCTCGATCCCATTTTCAAGACGCTGGCTCCAGGGAAGGGTGAGATTCCGCGCACGCCGGGACGCGAAAAAATCGGAGGCAGTGCGGAAGAAGGTTACATCCACTGTGGGCCTTCGGGTTCCGGGCACTTTGTGAAGATGGTGCATAACGGAATTGAATACGGGATCATGCAGGCTTACGCCGAGGGCTTTGACATCTTTAAGAACGCCACCAGCAAAGACCTGCCGGAGGATATCCGCTACGATCTGAACTTGCCGGATATCGCGGAGGTTTGGCGGCGCGGCAGCGTGGTCAGTTCGTGGCTGCTCGATCTGACGGCGATGGCTTTGACGGAGAATCCGACGCTCTCCGAATATGAGGGTTATGTGCAGGACTCCGGCGAAGGGCGGTGGACGATTCAGGCCGCGCTGGACGAAGCCGTGCCCGCGGATGTGTTGACGGCGGCGCTGTATGTGCGCTTCCGCTCGCGGCAGCAACATACGTTTGCGGAGAAGATGCTTTCCGCCATGCGGCAGAAGTTCGGCGGACACGTCGAGACCGGCGCGGTTAAGAAGAGCGCTTAGGAAGAGATCTTTCAGCGCAGAATCTTTAAGGACCTGATCATGGCTCAATTGGCGGAACAGCCCACGGCGGCCACACCGCGCATCGGCAAACAAGGGGCCCCTTGTGTGATGGTGATCTTCGGCGCGGCCGGTGATCTGACGGCGCGCCTGCTGATTCCCGCGCTCTACAACCTGGCCCGGGCGGACTTGCTCTCGAAGGAGTTCGCGGTGTTGGGAGTGGCGCGAGCGCAGATGAAGGATGAGGACTTCCGCAAGCGCATCCTGGACGATGTTAAGCATTACTGTGGCGACTGCATCGAGGCCGACACGTGGGAAAACTTCTCGCGCCGCTTCTACTACTTCGCCGGGAATTTTGATGATGACCAGATTTACCCGAAGATTAAAGACCGGCTGGCCCAGATCGACCGGGACCACTCCACCCATCAAAACGTCTTCTATTACATGGCGACGGCACCGAGCTTCTTCGGGCCCATTGTCGAAAAGCTCTCCGCCACTGGATTGATGGAGCAAGGGAATGACCACTGGCGCCGGGTGGTCATCGAAAAGCCTTTCGGGCACGACCTGGAATCGGCCAAAGCGCTCAACCAGCAACTGCGGAAGCTCGCCGAAGAGAAACAAATCTACCGCATCGACCATTATCTGGGAAAAGAAACCGTACAGAACATCATGGCGTTTCGTTTTGCCAACGGAATCTTCGAGCCCATCTGGAACCGCCGCTACATCGACCATGTGCAGATTTCCGTGGCCGAAACCGTAGGCGTGGAGGGTCGCGGCAGCTATTTCGAACACGCGGGCTCGCTTCGCGACATGGTACCCAACCACATCATGCAACTGATCAGCCTGACCGCGATGGAGCCTCCGATTTCGTTCGACGCCAATGCGGTGCGCGACGAACAAGCCAAAATTCTGCACGCCATCCAGCCACTGAGCGATCAGGAAGTTCTGAACCGCTCGGTGCGCGGGCAGTACGGGGACGGTACCGAAGGTGGCCAGCAGGTGACAGCGTACCGCAGCGAACCCGATGTCGCTCCCGACTCGCGAACTGAAACATTCGTCGCCATGAAACTGCTGATCGACAACTGGCGCTGGGCCGATGTTCCCTTCTATCTGCGCACGGGAAAGCGCATGCCGGCGCGCAACACGCACATCGTGATCCAGTTCAGGCGGGCGCCGTTTGTGCTGTTCCGGGATACTTCCGTGGAGACCCTGATGCCCAACCAACTCGTACTGCACATTCAACCCGAAGAGGGCATCTCCCTGCAATTCGCGGCGAAAGTCCCTGGCCCGGTAATGCGCCTGGGAACAGTGGACATGAACTTCGAATATCAGGAATACTTCGGAAAGCAGCCCAGCACCGGTTATGAGCGGCTGCTGCACGATTGCATGATCGGCGATCAGACGCTGTTTCAACGGGCAGACATGGTCGAAGCAGGCTGGACGGTGGTCAATCCGGTGCTCGAGTTGTGGAAGGCACTGCCCCCGCGCACGTTTCCGAATTACGCTTCCGGCACCTGGGGACCGAAAGAGGCCGATGAATTATTGGAGCGCGATGGCCGGCGCTGGAGGAATTTCGAGAAATGATCCTGGCCGGCGACATTGGAGGAACCAACGCTCGACTCGCCTACTTTCAGCCGCAGAATGGCCATTTGCGGCTGGTTTCCGAGCGCGTTTTTCCCAGCCGTGAATATAGCGAACTGGGTGAAATCGTCTCCCAGTTTCTGGAAGACTCTGCCACCCGGCCTGAAGTTGCCTGCTTTGGAATTGCGGGGCCGGTACAGAATGGGCGCGTTGAAACTTCGAACCTGCCCTGGATCATTGAGCAGTCCCGGCTGGCGAAACAGATTCACCTGCCCGCCACTTTGTTGATCAACGATTTGGAAGCGAGCGCGTGGGGCATCGGGGCGCTCAGCCCGCGGGATCTGGCTCCTCTTAATCAGGTGAAGCCGTCGGTGGGAAATCAGGCGGTGATCGCGCCGGGAACCGGCCTGGGAGAAGCGGGATTGTTCTGGAACGGCAGCCAGCACCAGGTTTTCGCCTGTGAAGGGGGACACACGGACTTCGGACCCCGCGGGGATTTGCAGATCGAACTGTTGCGCTTTCTGGCCAGCCGGTACGAACACGTGAGCTACGAACGCATACTCTCCGGACCAGGGTTGGTCAGCGTGTATGAGTTTCTAAGCAGCAAGGGGTGCGGAGAGGAACCTGCCGGATTTGCCGCGCAACTTGCCCAGGGAGACCGAGCCGCAGCGATTTCCCGGTCTGCGCTGAACGGCACCAATCCTCGGGCCGAGCAGGCGCTGGACCTCTGGATCTCGGTGTACGGCGCGGAGGCCGGCAATCTGGCGCTCAAGACCATGGCGACCGGGGGGATTTTTCTGGGAGGCGGAATCTCGCCAAAGATTCTTCCCAGGCTCACGGGCCCACTGTTTATGCGCGCTTTTCTCAAGAAAGGCAGACTGCGCCCGCTTCTGGAGAGCATGCCGGTGCATGTCATCACCGACGAAAAGGCCGGCCTGCTGGGGGCGGCGCGATGTGCCGCCGCAAAGTCCAGCAATGGCCGGGCGGGAGGGTTGTGAGCGCGCCCGTTGAGCTGCGCAGATTGACCACTCCGCAGGATCTTTTTCAGGCGGCGGCGGAGGAAGTAATTAACGTCGCCACCGACGCCGTGGCGCAGCGCGGGTGCTTCACGATTGCGCTCTCCGGGGGATCGACTCCCAAGAATCTGTACACTCTGATCGCGGCCAACGCGAGCGCCAGCCTGCCCTGGGATCAAATGTTTTTTTTCTGGGGCGATGAACGCCATGTTCCGCCGGAAGACGCGGACAGCAATTACCGCATGGCCAAAGAGATTTTCCTGTCGAAGGTTGCCATTCCGCCAGCCAACATCTTTCCCATTCCCGCGGAGAATCCCGACGCCGACGCCGCGGCGGATGCCTACGAACAGACGCTGCGGAAGTTTTTCGCGCTGGCGCCGGGCGAATTTCCACGCTTTGATCTGATCCTATTGGGCATGGGGCCGGACGGACATACCGCTTCGTTATTTCCGGAAAGCGCGGCGTTGCAGGAGAAATCGCGGCTGGTTGTGGCCAACTGGGTGGAGAAGCTGAAAACCAGCCGGATAACTTTCACGCTGCCGGTGTTGAACGCGGCGCGCTGTGTCGTGTTCCTGGTGAGTGGGACGGACAAGGCGCCCGTTCTGCATGAAGTTCTGGAAGGCGACGCGCCGGCCGAGAAATATCCTTCGAAACTGGTGCGGCCGGGCGAGGGCAAGCTGATCTGGTTTGTGGATCGGGCGGCAGCTAGCGAACTTTCAACGGCGGCGTGAGTAGTGCATTCCCGCAAGGATACTGAAACACAAAACCTTTAAACACGGAGGGCACGGGGTCACACAGGGTAGAACAGTACTTTCGTCGGGCGCGCAGAAGCTATGCGCGCCAGCCGCCGATTTCCTTCAATCCCTTGCCGCGTGCATGTTCGAAGAGCCGCACCCGATGGCGGGAGTGTTCGAACTCATGGATGTCCGCCCACACTTCGGCCTGCCAGGCCTTGTCGTGGGTCGCGGATGCGCCGCAGGTGGCGCAACGAGTGTGCAGGCTGATAGACACAGCTTCTGCGTGAACCGCGCCGGGCAACTCGATGAAGATGCAGCGGACCTCCTGGATTTCTTCATTCTTATCGAGCAGGTGTTCGTAACGCAGCAGGTAACAGAATCCCAGCTTACGGGCTTCGGCTTCGGCCTCAGCGCGGGTGTGAAACGGGCCATACTCCGCGCGCAGCTGCTCGGTCGAGTCGCAAGCCATCCAGAAAGTCTCTTTGTAGTCCATTCCCGCCCCGCCCAGGGATTGCGGAGTTGACTCGAAATGCTGGCGAGCCCGCTCTATGGGTCGGGTGTGTCAATGCAATTTGCAGGCCGACTGCAAGGAAACACAAGCCGTTGCTTTTCAACGCCTTACTGCACTTCCGAGCGGGTCCCGCAGGCTGGTGTGCAAACCTTTTGCAGCAGTCGCCTGCACACCCGGCGCACTATGCAAGAACTTGCGGCGGCCGACTGGGTTTCATGTTAGCTGGCAGGGGTTCGCTGGCACGGTTAGCCTGCTGCGGCGCGCGCCAGAATGAAACCCGGCCGGTCCGACTCTTCCAGCCAATTCTTGCCCCCGTGGCTGGCCACGTACATGGCCAACTCGAGCCGGCTCCAGACGCCCAGTTTGTCGAAAGTGCTGCGCAGGTGATTCTTGATGACCTGTTCGGTCGTGCCCATGAGTTTGCCGATCTCACGATTGGTCAAGCCTTCCCAAACCAGGGTAGCCACTTGAATTTCCTTTGGGGTCAAGCGTTCACGCGGCATCATGATCTCAACTCCGCCTTCTCGAATGCGGCAGTTGCCAGCCGCACACGCTTACGGCCATCCCGAATTCCGGCGCGCAAGAAGAGCGTGCGCAAATGCTGTTTCACGGTGCGCGGACTGATGCTCAGCTGGCCGGCAATTTCCTTGTTGCTGCAACCCTGGACCAGCAAATCCAGCACTTGCTGATCGCGTGGCGTAACCTTCATCCTGTCTAAATCCATCACGGCAGTCTCCTGTTGGTCCTCTGTTTTTCTTTTTCTTGTTCCGTTTTTTGTTCTTTGATTCTCTGATTCTTCTGATTGCGGCCCGCATTGTCGGTTAAGCACCTGTTTCGCCAAACCTTCGCTGGCGTTCACTTGTGTCGTAAGACGCGCGCGTGCTTGCACTTAGGGGCAAGAACCAGGGCTTTCAGAAAACGTTCAGAAACTCCGTGCTAGGCTAGTCCATCCCAAATTGGGCAGAGGATCGAAGAACAAATGGCTGTGCCGCAAGCTCAAAGCCGCCTTTCCGGAGCTGCCGCAGCGTGAATGGCACCAGGCTAAAGTTACGACTCTGGCGTCCGCTTCATCGAGATAAGCTCTTTCCCACCAGACTCTTTCGCCGGATCTCGAGGGGATGGATAAGTTTGCGAGGTAGGGTGTGAAAACTGCAGGGGGCTTCTTTAGGAAGTAAGAAAGTTCAGATGTTCCAAAATGGAAATCGGCATCCCGCGGCAAAGTTCATTTTGGGGTTCAGGGGCGCGTGTGCGGCATTTTTTGCACAGGCTGGAGAGAGAGAATGCGGAGACCGACTCTCTACTATTTGCTTAACAAACACGAGGCGGAGCCTAGTGCTCGCGTTCTTCCTTCTTTTGGTCTTTGCTCTTGCATTTGCGGCTCCTTCCGCCTGCGCTCAAGGCGGACCGCCGTACTACACCAATGATCCGGGAACACCCGGCCATCTCAACTGGGAAATCAATCTCGGCTACATGCCTTTTCTCTACAGCGATCAGTCCGTCTCCCACGTCCCTGATGTCGACATCAATTTCGGGATTGGCGATCGCATTCAGCTCACTTACGAAAATGCCTGGTTACGCGTTCAAAATCCCAAGTCCGCGAGTGCGTATGGCCTCGGTCAATCCAATCCCGGGGTTAAGTGGCGGTTTTATGACAGCGGGGAGTCTGGGCTGAACATCTCGGTTTTCCCCCAGGCCTTTCTGAACAACCCCAACGACGCGGTCCGGCGCGGGATCACGTCCCCGAGCGAGTCCTTCCTGCTGCCTTTCGAGTTCTCCAAGAAACTTGGCCCCGTCGATGTGGATTACGAAATCGGTTATCAGTTTGTCCACAAGGGATCAAACGGCTGGCTCACCGGTCTGGTCGTGGGCCATGATTTCACGCCAAAGCTTGAAATGGACATGGAGTTCTACTCCCAAGGCACCTTTCATCCTTCCGAGAACCAGCCCACCATCGACTTTGGCGGACGCTACAAGATCCATCGCCCCGTGATCCTCCTCTTCATGGCGGGACGCAGCCTTGAACCCGCGCGCAGCAATCAGTCGTATTTCCTCGGGTATTTCGGCATTCAATTTCTGTTCCCCCCCAAATCGTATAAATCCGATTGATTCTCTTCCCAGATTTCCTTAACTGATCAATCGCGTCAATGGGAGACGTGATATGGATCTGATGCAAGAACGGGGGAGAGTACCTTGATTAGGGGTGTGCACACCTTACGAGAGTAACCGCCCGGAAGGCTCCCGCGATTTGCCGAGCGGTTGCGAGATTTGACCATTCGATCCCCAATAACCTCTTGAATTCCATGCGGTTGTGCTTCATCACCGGGCTGCGATCAGGGGGTGTACTTCGACCGCGCCCGGCTGGCGGGGAAGGGTCATCTTCATAAGTCAGGTTCTTTGGTGGAGGAATTGCACTAGAATAGGGTTGGTCTTCAGGCGGGCCTCCTCCGCCCACGCCGGCGGGCCACAGGCGAGTAGGTAAGATTGTGACCGACCAGAAAAACAAACCAGTGCTCGACCAGCAGACTTTTGAGAAGCTGCTGGAAGCGGGCTATGTGATCCAGGAACACAGCCGCAAGATGCAGAACCTGGAAGAAAGAATGGCATCGCACAGCGCGCGGCTGCGCGAGCAAGAGTCGGAAAATCAAGCGCCCCTGCCGAGCAGCAAACCAGAATCGCAAGCAACTTCACGCTCCGACAGCGACTACACGCTCACGCTGGCGGAGATTGTCGAAGCGCAACGCCAGATTCAGGAACGCCATCTCGAATTAGACAAGGCGATGGCAGTAATCACCGAGAAAGTTGCGCGCATCGCGGGTGCAACCGGCGCAGCCATTGGAATCCTGGAAGAGAAGATGGTGCGTTATCGCGCCGGAGCCGGCACCCCGGCTTTGCCGCTGGGAAGCGAAGTGCCTCTGGCTACGGCGGTTTGCGCTGCCAGCGTGCGCACGGGACAGGTGATACGCAGCGAAGACGTGAATACCGAAGTCCTTTTCGACCCCGAGCCGTGCCGCGAGCGGGGCATCCTGTCCATGGTCGCGGTGCCGATTTATCATGACGGCGACATCGTGGGAGCGCTGGAGCTTTATTTCGACAAGATTCATGGCTACGCCGAACAGGACATTCACACCTGCCAACTGATGGCCGGCCTGGTGACCGAAGCGATTGGCCGGGATGCCGAGTTGAAATTGAAGAAGTCGATGGCGGCGGAACGATCTACGATGCTGGCCGCAATCGAAAAGCTGCACCCGAATCTGGCGGCTTTGGCGGAGGATCAACCTTCTGCGGCCGCGACCGGCAAGGCGAGCATGGATGCGGGCGCGGCAAGTGTGGTGAAATCTCCCTGCTGGAAGTGTGGAAATAACCTGGTGAGGGAGGAACAGTTTTGCGGCAGTTGCGGCGCTCCCCGCGACAGCGACGGCGAACCTGCGAGCCTGCAGAGCAAGGTGGCATCGGCGTGGCACAGGCAGCAGACGAGCCAGGAGAATTTCGCGGCCTCACCTTCGAACGGAACCCCGACTTCCCGGGGGACGCCGCTACCGGTGGCAGCGCATCCGCAAGAGCAAGAGAAAGAGACGGAAGTTGAGGAAGACGCGACCGGGGATAACCTGCTGGAACCGTTCTCTTTTCCCGAGATGGCGGAGAGCGATTCATTCTCCGCACGATCCATCAGCGCGAGCGCAGACGAGGATGCCATGGCCGCATCTCTCTCTGAATCCCAGTCCGGCGAAGAAGAAGACGATGTTGAAATCCCGGCATGCGCGATCACGAAGCCGCGGCAGGACGATCTGGTCTGGAGTTCCGCAGCAAAAACCCGGGACTTCCTTGAATCATTGGCCGGGAAGAATGCGCCCAGCTCATTAGCCCGGTTTTGGCATTCCCGCCGTGGCGATTTTTATCTGGCGGTCGCAGTCATTCTGGTGGTGGTGGTGATTCGCTGGGGAATCTGGTCGAACCCCTCGGTGGGCGCGACTAGCCATGGCACCGCAGTCTCCAGTAGCGCGAATCGGCACAAACCGCCAGCCCCGGAGGCGGACCTCTCCACGTGGGACAGGCTTCTCATCGGGCTCGGGCTGGCGGAAGCTCCCGAGGCGCCGGAATACAAAGGCAATCCCGATACCCAGGTGTGGATCGACTTGCACACGGCTCTTTACTACTGCCCCGGAACTGACCTCTATGGCAACACTCCGAAAGGCAGGCTCACCAGCCAGCGCGATGCGCAGTTGGACCAATTCGAACCCGCCAACCGCAAGCCGTGCGACTGATTGCACGCGCCCCGTGGTTGAGCAAGTCTCGCGCGGGCAGATTTGACAACCTTCCCTCCGGGTAGTGCAATCATAATTACTCCCCTCTCCGGAGAATGCCAGTGCCGCGCACCGAGAACGAATCCGACGCTAATGCCTTGCCGGATCCTGAGCTGAATCCGCTGCTGAATCCGCTGCTGGCGGCGCACATGGGACGATGGGCGGAGGTGTATTTTACCAATCCACCGGAAAAGCGCGGACAAGCGGTCGCCGAGTTGATTCGGGAACTGGAGAGTATTTCCCCTCCGGCACAGGCTTCGGTTCATGGACTCGATAACGAGAGAGAGAACGAGCGCACTAAGACCGCGGAGGTGCCGGAATCTTCTTATACGGCCGAACCCGTCCCCGAGTGCGGCGCGTGCAGCCATACGAATTCGGTGGGGCAAAGATTTTGCGGGATGTGCGGTGCCCTCCTGGAAACGCCGCCCGAGGCGCACATACCGCAAGTCGCAGAGGGTGCGCCGACTTCAAGAGCGAGTTGGAGTGAACCCGAACCTGTTCCTGGCGGTAGTTCTGGCGAGTATGCGATGGATGCAGAGGTGAACTATCCCGTAGAAACAAGTCACGACGCTCAGGTCTCGAGCTGGGGACAGCCAGAAAAAGCATCTTCGTATTTCTCCGACCAAGCCGAGCCTGTTGCCGACCGTTACCGTCTTTATGTAGGGGCAGTGTTGGCGATCCTTCTCGTACTGCTGGTTTACATGGCGTGGCGTGGAACGAAAGCAATTACAGGCGCGACAGATTCGCAGCCCGTCCCCTCAAAGGCGATACCAACAGCGCCAGTAGCTGCGGCACAGCCGAGCGCGACTCCGAGCAACTCTTCGGGAGACACTCCGCCCGCTTCGCCGGCGCCCAGCACGAAGCAACCAGACCCTACTCCGCCGAGGAATCAGGCTGCCCCGGCACGACCGGCGCCCCGAATCGTGCCTGCGACGGCAAAGACCTCAGCGATTGCGCCTGAGCTGAGTGGCGCAGAAGATCTGGCCACAGCGGAGACTTACTTGAATGGCGCCCGGGGCATGACTCGCGACAGCCGGGAAGCGGCGCGATGGTTGTGGAAGGCCGTGGGCAAGGGGAACCCCACGGCAGCGCTGGCTTTGTCCGATCTGTATCTGCGTGGAGATGGCGTGTCCAAGAGCTGCGACCAGGCGCGTCTGCTGCTGGATGCAGCCGCGCGAAAAGGGGCACACGCGGCCGCTGAGCGGCTCCGCAACCTGCAGGCCTTCGGTTGTCAGTGAAAGCTTAGCCGCCCGGAAATCACCCCGCGCATTCTGAGGCGATTCGGATCCTCAACTCGACACGGAATCCGTTCTCCGTTCACGAATTACGACGGAAGTTCGGGCTGGCGCCGGCGCGACTCATACCACAGGGCAAGTTCCACCCGGTTCCAGAGTCCAAGCTTGTCATAAATCACGCGAAGATAATTCTTCACCACGTGTTCGGTGGTGCCGATTTCCTGGGCCACGTCACGGTTCTTCAAGCCCTGGGCGACAAGCTCGATGACGCGGTTTTCGCGCTCACTGGGGGTACGGGGTCCATAACGTTCGTTTGCAAACACAATTGCCTCCGATATAACAGGGTCGCGAGTTTCACTCGCTTGATTCCGCCGTCGATTCCAAAACGAAGAAACAGCCGGTTGAAATGGGCCTTCACGGTTCTGCGCGCCATCTTGAGTTGCGTGGCGATCTCAGCATTGTCACAGCCTTGCAAAAGCAATTCGACGATCTGTTGTTCGCGCGGTCCCAGCCGAACGGACTGCTCCGTCATCACTACCCCCTGGTTTGGATTCGCCCCCCGCCCTGAGATCGGTGCAGCTGGGATGTTTCCAGATTCCATAGCATCCACAATGCCACTTTGAGACGAGGATGGCTGTGACCAAAGAACAGCCATTTCCACAGGCACTGGGGCGGGAAAGTGATCCGGAAGCCGGGCGCTCAGGCGAACGCCCTAGGTGAAAATTGCCATGCCTGCCCGAGACTCCTGAACAATTTACATGACCTGCCTGAGAGAGCAGGTGTATTCCGGGTAAGTGCATGTCGGAGACCAATTGCCCAGGTTCCAGGGCTGTAGCGCCCTCGGGAACATGTTTTCGCGAAAGTGCTCTACACTGTTGCCTGAGCGATGAAACCTTCCTCGTCAAGCCATCAACGCTGGAGAAGCACCGCGGGAGGTTTCGCGATGATGCGCTTGCTGAGCGTGGTTGGGGCGCGGCCCAACTTCATGAAGATCGCTCCGATCGTCGAGGAGTTGAAGAAACATTCTGACGTCGAACACTGCCTGGTGCACTCCGGGCAGCACTATGACGAACTGCTTTCCGGCAACTTTTTTGCCGATCTGGGACTGCCGGAGCCGGATGTGAATCTGGAAGTGGGCTCCGGAAGCCACGCGGTGCAAACCGCCGAAATCATGAAGCGCATCGAACCAGTCCTGCTCGACTACAAGCCGCAGATGGTTCTGGTTGTGGGCGACGTGAATTCTACACTGGCCACGGCGCTGACTGCCGTAAAACTGAAAATCTCAGTGGCCCACATCGAAGCCGGATTGCGCAGCTTCGACATGACCATGCCGGAAGAGATCAACCGGAAGCTCACGGACGCGGTCTCTGATCTACTTTTTGTGACAGAGCGCAGTGGCGTCGAGAATCTAAGACACGAAGGTGTGCCGGCTGAGAAAATCTTCCTGGTGGGCAACGTCATGATCGACTGCCTGCTGCGCCACCGCGAGTTGGCCGCGAAATCACCGGTTCTCGACCGGCTGGGCGTGCGGCAGAATGGATCTGGCTGCAGCCCCTACGGAGTTCTCACCCTGCACCGGCCCTCCAACGTTGACGATGCTAGAACGCTGCAAGGGATTCTCAGCGCGGTGAGCGCTCTGGCTGCCGAGTTTCCAGTCTTCTTCCCGGTTCATCCTCGAACCCGGAAAAATATCGAGAGCTTCGGCCTGCAGCGGTATCTGACCGATTCGACGGAGGCGGGCCGCGTTGGAGTCGTTCCTCTCGATCCGCTCGGATATCTGGATTTTCTTTCGCTCAACGACCGGGCACGCCTTGTCCTCACTGACTCCGGCGGAGTGCAGGAGGAAACTACAGTCCTCGGGGTGCCGTGCCTTACGCTGCGCGAAAATACTGAGCGGCCGGCGACGGTTGAGCACGGCTCGAATCAAGTCGTGGGAGTGAATCCGGATCGCATTCTCGCGGCCGCTCGATCGATCCTGCAAGGCCCGGCGCGACCGGTTCAACGTCCTCCACTTTGGGATGGGCACGCGGCGCCCAGGATTGTGGCGATCCTCCGCGAACATCTGCAGCCGGGTCGTGTTTAGGCTACTTCAAAGCCGACTGCGAGGCCTGCACCGCGCACCCGCCCGTGCCTCAGCGATTCTAAGATCGGAGAGGCGGTCGGTGCAGTTGGCGGAGTACTCCTGCCGCCCACCGTACCGGGCCGCATTCAGCGTGCCCCCTCTTAGCATCGTCACACATTCATGATGATTTCTTGGACTGCGCGCGCACCTTTGCCCAGCGCACTCTCTGCGCTGCCGCTATGCGCTCCCGGGCTGCAGCCGACAGCTGGCGCTTCGTGCCTTTGCCTGAGCGCGACGAGGTCTGCCATCTTCCTGTCCTCACCCTGCTCAGCTGCGTGATCACTTTCTCCAGTTGTTTAAGCTCGCCCTCCGCACGTTTACGTTCTTGTCTCAACTGCTCTAGAACCGCATCTAGATCAGCCATGCACGCTCCCTTTAGGGATTGACCGCATGCCCCAGAGGATACACGGATTGCGGTGCCAGGGGTAGGTGATAATTTTCTGTTTGGCATCAGAGTAAATAGCAATTCGCAACTGGCCCCGACGGTTTTACTCGTTGGCTACATAATCCCTTCTGAATGCCTCGCCCGCGCGGACTTGCGGCGAACCAGGCGAAAAACCGCTCCAATGTTTTCAACGATTTAGGTTTCTCGAAGTGCCAAAACGTAGGCATTTGCCAAAATATCGGCACCCCGCCCGTTCACGGGTAAGAGAATCCGCGTGTGATCGGACAACTGGCGGCGGTCAACAAATATTAACTTACGCTCTTACTAATATACTAACTTAGTAACTACAGCATATTACTTAGTAACTACAGCATATTACTTAGTAACTTACTTTGTCCGTTCCCCCTAATTCGATTGACACCACGCTCGCCCGCGGCAGACCATCAATCTCACCGGGCGATCGCAGGCCCATCGAGCGCCCCGAGTTCGGGAGTTTTGAACGTGAACTACTTGCTGGCCTTAGGAATTGCTATATTCAGCTCCGCTGGTGGAGCGCTGCTGGTGACGCTCCTTCACATGTCTCGGAGGGAATCGCTCCGAACGTCGTCCCGGCCGGTGAACGATTCCAGTCCCGAACCAGGGAGTTGCAAATGACAGAACTCGTAGAGCGCTTAGCGGCCGGGACAGCATTGGTCGTGTGCAAAGATGAGCCAACTCGCCAATTGATCATTGAATCACTGCAGCCGCTTGCCATACAACCGGAGATATGCCAAGACGTCTTTGCCGCAGCCGGCCTTTTGTCTAGGCGGAAGTTTGAAGCAGTGATCGTGGACCTGTTGCTGGGTGACGGGGCTGTGCTGATTGTAGAGCAGCTCCGTTTCTCGCGCGCAAACCGGACCGCCGTTACCTTTGCAATCTCCACAGGTGATGGAGATCAGGCGCTGGCGGTCAGACTAGACTCGACCTTCGTGCTGCAGAGGCCCCTCTCGGCGGCCTCGGTGAGTCAAACTCTGCGGGCGGCATATGGACTTGTGGTGCGTGAGAGGCGGCGCTATTTCCGGTGTCCCGTCGCGGTTCCTATCTTCGTTAGAGCGCGGGAACCGGAGGAGTTCTTGTGCCAAACCGTAAACATTAGCGAGGGCGGGGTTGCGATCAGGACCCGCACCATGCCGGATACCACTCTTCCTGCCGCCGTGCGCTTTAGCCTGCCAGAACGCTCCGACCAGTTGTTCGCCGAGACGAGGGTGCGCTGGCGGGGCCTCGTAGGTCTTGTGGGACTGGAGTTTCAGTCTATGGATTCGCCGCAAAGGTCGGAATTACAGGAATGGCTGGCCCGGAAGCTCGATGAAACTCTTCCGAAGGAGGTCGCCGCTCTGTTCCGGAGTGTTGGTCAACCACCCACTTTGTTGTATCCCCGGTAACATTGGGATTCAAGGCATCCCTTACAGCAAACATAAAGGTTTCCTGTGGCGTTTAAGGAACTTTCATAAATGCTGTCAAAAGCGCCCTCATTTTGGACACCCGACCTTCAACCGGCTACTTCCGCACCCGGAAGTCGAACCCTTCAGTGCGGCTTGATCGGCCCTGCCTACTGTAATGTCGACTGCGACGCCTGGATCGCACATCCGCCGGCGCCCGATGTCCCGCAAGGCTGGTTGCTCAGAGTGGAGAAGTAAACTTGAGAAGTCCCGCCCGATCCCACGGTGTTGTCGATGATAATGCCGCTCGTGCCTCCGGCCGCAGCCAACGCGGCGGTTCCGTTCGGGCCCAAGTTCTCCCAGGTCACGCCGCTCGGCTCGGTCGTCGTAGCCCCCGGTGTGGTCATCCACATGGGCTGGCCTCCGGACCTTCCGGCTGTGGTGCAGAGTTCAATGTTGTCGTTGGTGTCGAAGACCAAGGTGCCGACGGTGTAATTAGTATGCGTCGCAAAAGCTGGCTTCACAATCGTGGTCGAGAGCAGCCCTTGGTTCAGCCAGGTTACGCTGTTATCGCTGGTCGTGCCGCCCGTGGTTGTGCTCCAAGCAGGGACCGTGGCTTTCGACGTGCCGGCCGTTTCCACGACCTGAATCTGAAAGTGGCTGTCCAGGACCTCCTGCCCCACGGCATAGGCAGTGGAAGGCTGCCAGGGTGTGACCTTGGTGTTGTAGATGCATCCGCTGGCGGACGCCGCGCAGCCAGGCAAGTTCGACACCGCGCTCTTCTGTACGCTGGCGAAGATCCATTCCGTCGGGCCAGAGGACGCGTTGGGATTCAGGATATGGGTCACCGGAGAACACGGCGTGGTGCTGTTGGAAAGAAACGTCAGCGGGTTGGACGCGCTGAAAGCGGCAGCCGTAATGGGGACCTGGTAAAAGATTGGGGGACCTCCGGTGTTGCCACAAACATAAAGGTTTCCAGTGGCGTTCACCGAGTTCTCGTAGGCACTGTCGAAGGCGCCGATGTATAAGGGACTTGGGATCGCCTTCCCAAAAATGGTGCTGGCGCCGACCACGGTTTTCTGTCCAATATCGCCGCTGGGGAAATTGACGGGCAACTGGTAAACGGCGGCGCAATCCGCTCCGCCGACGCAATGTGCGCTTCCGTCGGCCGAGGCGAACACGTAAACCAGTTCCGCTGTGGAATCGACGATGGGGCCTTGCACAATGCCAGCGCCACCCTCGGCACTGGAAACATCCAACGGGCCGGAGGAGACCGCAACAAAGGCAGTACCGGGACCGACACGATACAAGAAGCCGCCCACATCCGCCACAAACGCCCGCCCCGATGTTCCATCGTAAACCGGGCTGGTAAGAGCGGTGGGCGCGCCCGGGTTCACCTGCACCGGCCACCCCGCACTTCTCACTTCAGCAGGGACTCCGTTGAATACCGGACTGATCTTATGCAGCCAGCCGCCGTTGTCTCCGACAAAAGCAATGTCGTCGCCGTAGTCATAGAAGACAGACGAGTTCGTGTCACCGTGCGGCGTCATCGAGGAATCGGTGAGCACAGTTGAGGTCATGCAGGGCGCAGTACACCCTGGGTAGGAAGTGTTAGCCAGACGGGTAAGGGTCATGGGGTTGCCGATGGTTTCAGAGGCGGAAGGAGCCCAGCGTACCAAAACCAGATTGCCATGCCCGGCTCCATCAGTTTGTACAAATGCAATTTGCGTTCCGTCACCCGAGAACACGGGAGAGGTGGTGACCGTGCCACCGGTGTTGTAGGCCCAGTAGACCATGGGCACGGTGCCCATGCAGGCGGAATAGAGGTTGTCGTAAGCGGCGATGCTGGCTTGCGTGGTGGACCCCGTAAGGTTTGTGCCATAGACCACGAAATCGGGGTGGGCCGCACTGGCACAGTTGGCAGTCGCAGATGAAAACGAGAACTTGGCGGGATAATTCCCCGCGCCAACGCTCGCGCCGCTGCCCAGGTCCTGCGCCCAGTCGCGGTTGAGCTTGGGATTTTTACCTGGGTGCGAAGCGTTTGAGGCAGGCTGCAACTCGAAAGCGAGGGCCCCCTCCGCTTGTAAACTTGCAGAGGGCTGAGGATATTGCTGCTGCCAATAGCGAACGTTGTTCCGCACGCGCTGGGCCTGTTCCGCACTCGCAGGCCTGGAAAAGATAACGTGGTGCTGACTCCAGTCGCTGGTTGCAGGGAGGGCTGCCTCGGAGTCTACGGGAACCTGCGCGAAAAGTGCAGGAGACAGTAATCCCGAAGACAAGGTCAGCACTCCGAGAATTGAGATGCCCAACCGAATCAGGCCTTCCTGGTTTGTTTTCATTTTTCTCCCTGATGCGTGCGCGCGCACAACCAAACGGAACGTGGCGGCTGAGGACCACTTCCGGTCTGCATTTGCGCTGTGGGCTGGTGGTTGGGAAACATCATACACGTGCGCGCCCGGCTGGAACCCCTCGGAATTTTTCTTGAGGAGACCGATTTCCACAGACACTTTCTCCTGCGCGCCTAGAAAAACGCAAGCAGGCGTCCCAGACTTTCACGCCGGCCTGAAGAAACCAAGTCTTCGCGCGTGGATTTGCATTACACTTTCTTTCTACAGATTCCTTCTACACAACGGTTTCAAAAGAATGAGACTTTCCGTCGTCATGCCGGTGTACAACGAAGAGGCCACGCTGCGGCAGGTGGTTGAAAGGGTGCTTGCGGTTCCGCTGGGAATCGAGTTGATTTGCGTAGACGACGGATCCACGGACCAGTCGCGCGAGATCCTGGCACAAATGCAGGCGGAGCGGCCCCAGATTCGAGTTCTGCTGCAGCCGAAAAACATGGGAAAAGGCGCAGCCCTGCACCGCGGCATTCGGGAAGCTACGGGCGACTTTGTGGTCATCCAAGACGCCGATCTCGAATACGACCCGGCAGAATACACGTTGCTGCTGGAGCCTCTGATCGAAGGGCGGGCCGACGTGGTCTATGGCTCGCGGTTTCTATCTGCCCGCCCGCATCGCGTGCTTTATTTCTGGCACTCAGTGGGCAACTGGATTCTCACTTTGCTTTCCAACGCGCTCACCAACATCAACCTCAGTGACATGGAGACTTGTTATAAAGCTTTCCGGCGGGAGGTGATCCAGTCCATTCCGCTGGAGGAAAAGCGCTTCGGGTTCGAGCCTGAAATAACGGTGAAGATCGCCAAGCGGAAGCTCCGAATCTACGAAGTCGGCATCAGCTATTGGGGCCGCACCTATGAAGAGGGCAAGAAAATCAACTGGCGGGATGGAGTGCGCGCGCTCTGGTGCCTGCTGAAGTATTGCATCACCGAACCAGCCCTCACCCGTGACAAAGCGGCCACCTCGGCCGATACCACAGCGCTAACGGCGGGCACTGCGCCGGGGAAGTTGCCCCCGGCGGACTAGGCAACCCCCGAAAACCTGACTGCGAACACCACTACTTGTTGACGCGCGGTGCGCTCGAATTTGGACTATGGGGATTCGGCGTCGTAGCCTTCATGCCGCCCGCCGGCTTTTGATATTTAAAGTTAATTCCCGAGCCGTTCCCGGCAGATGCGGCAGAGGTCTTTGGCACAGTGACCTTCGCCGGCAGGGTGCCCTTGGCTGCCCCGCCACCGGCGGGCTGGCGCTCCAGGCGGTTGAGTTGTGTGGTGGCGTTGGAACCGCCTTTTGACGCGTTCGGAACCGCAACGGATGACTTGTGCGGGGCTGGCATTGCGGATTTTGGAGTCAGTGGCTTGGTGGCGGCCTTAGCAGAATCCGAACCTGTCTTAGCGGAGGACGAGTGCGTTTGAGAGGTCTGGGCTGTCGCCAGACATATCCCAGCTACTCCGACAGCGAAGAAACACGCCACCTTGGTTTTCATCTTCATCATAGGAATCTCCCGGGAGTGCGGCTCCCGTGGCTACTGCAATTAGAGCACGTTTGCCGTCAAAAGGCTGTACGCAACGTAACTGGAGCAGGTTACGTCCGCGCACGCGCCAGGCGGCCGGGGCCGGGGACGAACTGGGATGCGTGCACAGGAAGGTGACCTGGGAAGAAAGGGTCGGTTGGCTCATGCCCGTTTTCTAGTACGCTTTGTAAGAGGGTGACCGGCACTTGGGGATGCCGTAAGGCGGGTTGAGCGAGGCGCATGAGACAGACCCTGAACATTACCGACTCAAGCTTGCTGATCGAGGCGCGTGTGGCACTTCCCGAAGACGAAGTGCACCTCTGGCGAGTCGATGTGGAGGCTGTCGGTGGGGACGAATTGCGTTGGCAAGAAGTTCTGTCCGCCGACGAATTGGCGCGCGCGGCCCGCTTTCATTTTGCGCGGGACCGTCAGCGGTTTGTTGCGTCGCGAGCCTTTTTGAGAAGAATCCTGGCTGGCTATCTGGAGGCGAGTCCTCAAGGTTTGAGTTTTTCCTACTCGAAGAAAGAGAAGCCTTCTCTGGGGCCGGCGCATGCAGGCAGCAATGTGATGTTTAACGTTAGTCATTCCGGCGGAATCGCGTTGTTAGCCTTTACCCGCGGGCGCGAGATTGGCGTCGATGTGGAACAAGTTCGCCACGATTCCGACTTGGAAGCCATTGCCCGCCGCTTCTTTTCCGCGCACGAGCAGGCCCAGTTGGCCACCTTGCCAACAGAGGTAAAGCGTGAAGCTTTCTTCCGCTGCTGGACCCGCAAAGAGGCATACATCAAGGCAATGGGAGACGGCTTATCGCTTCCATTGAGCCAGTTCGACGTTTCGCTGGCCGCCGGGGAGAAAGACGCGCTGCTGGCGACTCGCCCTGACGGCTCGGAAGCGGGGCGCTGGCTTCTTCGCGAAGTGCCGGGTGGATCTGGCTGTGTCGCCGCCCTCTGCGTCCGGGGGCGTGACTGGAAGCTGGTCGACTGGTCGGGAGACCACCGCGACCTGAGCCGTTGATCTGGACCGCGGCAGCTGAGGGAATTGCTCTGGCCCTGACAGCAAAATCTTTTCACATTCCAAGGTTGAGGAGCAGCGCTCGCCCTGGAAATTAAATAAAAGCGTTTATTTTCATTCATTTATGCGGATAGCGAAGAGCGGCGACGGCCTTCGGATTGCTGCCACTGTTTCGTTATTCATGGGCACAAATCAAACTTTCTTACTGCCGCCCAGAAGTGTTACTCTGTCAGGTAACGTTTTGGGATTTTCCTCTCCCTAAGCATCTGCAAACCGGTTTCCCCCGATCCTGTTGCAGTCTGGGAATTAATCTAGGCAAAGACAATAAACCTAGTAGACAAGACAAAGGTAAGAATCCATTCTAAGAAACCAATACTAAGAAACCCAGGAGGCGTAGGACTTTGACAGCCGCAACCAGCCATCTCATTCCGCCACATGGCGGAGAACTTGTTCAACTCATCGCTCAACCGGAAAGAATTGCCGAACTGAAGGCCCATTCGAAAGAGTGGCCCTCCTGGGACCTGACCGGCCGCCAGCTTTGCGACCTTGAGTTGTTGATCACGGGCGGATTTTCTCCGCTGCGTGGCTTCATGACGCGCGCCGAGTACGAAGGCGTTTGCCACAACATGCGCCTGGCCAACGGAACGCTCTGGCCCATGCCGATCACACTGGACGTAACCGAAGAATTTGCCAAGAAGCTCACGCCCGGCTCCAGCAAGGTTGCTTTACGCGATCCGGAAGGCGTGATGTTGGCGGTGTTGAACGTCGAAGACGTCTGGCAGGCTGACCGCAAAGCCGAAGCGCAGGCAGTTTTCGCCAGCACCAGTGCCGCACATCCGGGAGCGGATTACGCCATCAACAAGGCGAATCCCTGGTATGTCGGAGGAAAGCTGGAGGGGACCCAGATTCCCTCTCACTACGATTTTCGCAACCTGCGTTTGACTCCAGCCGAAGTACGCGCTGAGTTCGCTCGCGTAGGCTGGCGGAAAGTAGTCGCCTTCCAAACGCGTAATCCTATGCACCGCGCCCACGTCGAGCTTGCGTTCCGCGCCGCCAAGCAGGTCGAAGCCAACCTGCTGATTCATCCCGTTGTGGGCATGACCAAGCCCGGCGATGTGGATTACTACACGCGCGTGCGTTGCTATCAACTGCTGCTGGCGAAGTTCCCGCAGTCGACTGCCAAGCTTTCGCTGTTGCCGCTCGCTATGCGCATGGGCGGACCGCGCGAGGCCATCTGGCACGCGCTCATCCGCAAGAACCACGGCGTCACTCACTTCATCGTGGGCCGCGACCACGCCGGTCCGGGATCCGATCCTGCGACGAAAAAGCCCTTCTACGGCCCCTATGAGGCACAGCAGGTCTTCAAGAAACACGAAGCCGATATCGGCGTGACCATGGTTCCCTTCAACATGATGGTTTACTTAGAGGGCCAGGACCGATACGTTCCCGATGATGAAGTTAAGAACGGAGACCGTGTATTGAATATTTCCGGCACCGAACTTCGCCAGCGGTTGAACGAAGGCCGCGAGATTCCCGCGTGGTTCACTTATCCCGAGGTGGTGGCGGAACTGCGACGCAGTTTCCCGCCTCGTCACAAGCAAGGTGTGACCATCTTCTTCACCGGGCTTTCCGGTTCCGGCAAGTCGACCATCGCCAACGTGTTGATGACGAAGTTTCTGGAAATGGGTGGGCGTCCGGCGACCATGTTGGATGGCGACCTGGTGCGCAAGAATCTGTCATCCGAACTTGGATTCTCCAAGGAGCACCGCGACATTAACATCCGGCGCATCGGCTACGTGGCGTCGGAAATCACGAAGAACGGCGGCATCGCAATTTGCGCGCCCATCGCGCCTTACGACGCAACCCGTAAATATGTCCGGCAACTGATTGAGCCCTACGGAGGGTTCATTCTGGTGCACATCGCCACTACCGTGGAGGTCTGCGAGCAACGCGACCGCAAAGGCCTGTACGCCAAGGCGCGCGCGGGAATTCTGAAAGAATTCACCGGCATCTCGGATCCTTATGAAGTTCCGGCCGACGCCGAAGTCACTATCAACACCGGCGACCTCTCCCCCGAAGAAGCGGCGCAGGAGATCATTCTGCACCTGGAAAGGGAAGGCTTCATTGGAACGGCTGCGGAGTCGGTTTAATCGCCTGAAGCCGGTACTGTCATGGATCTGCTGATTAAGAGCCTGGTGGGGTTTTTTGTCGGAACCCTGATCGGAATGACAGGGGTCGGAGGCGGCGTTCTGTTGCTTCCGATCCTCATTTTCGGTTTGCACGTGCCTGCAATGCGCGCGGTTGGATCGGACGCGCTCTTCAACTTCGTGACCAAGATCGGCGCAAGTATTGTCCATCTGCGCAAGGGCACGGTCCGGCGCAAAGTGGTCTTGGCTCTCGCCGTGGGCAGCGCGCCGGGATCGTTCCTTGGCGTAAGCTTTCTACACCATTTGCGCAAATTGCATGGCGATGGAGTGAACCACTTTATCACCGTGGCTGTGGGTGTTTTGCTGATATGCATCCCGACTTTCTTGTTTTTCCAGAAGAAGATCGAAGACCGGGCTGCAGCCAAGCCGCCAACGATGAAGTCGTTCGCATGGATGGCGCTTATCGGCTTGGTAGCGGGCTTTCTCGTGGGCATCACCTCGGTCGGATCGGGCAGCATTGTCATGATGATGCTGTTGCTGTTCTACAGCTTTCAGCCGAAGGTCATGGTGGGAACCGACATCGTCCATGCATTGTTGCTTACAGGTGTAACCAGCTTTCTCCACTTCAAGATAAACAACAACATCGATGTGCACCTGGTTGGGGCGCTCTTGATCGGCTCGGTTCCGGGAGGATTGCTCGGTTCTTACTTGAGTACGCGGGTCCCGGTTCCGTGGCTGCGGCGGATCCTTTGCGCGGTGTTGCTGGCGACGGGCGCGCGCATGCTCATGGCTTGAAGACAGTTCTCAGTTCTCAGTTCTCGGTTCTCAGTTCTCAGTAAGTGCCCATGAAAGAAACTGAGAAACCGGAACTGAATACTGAGTTAAGAGAGATTATGCACTCAAAATCTTACACACAAATTCTGGAACGCATTCACGCTGCGCTGGAAGCATCTCGTGCCGTGTTTGCCCGCTTCACGCCGGGGGCGATTGAAACAGAATACAAAGTCGGACACGATCCTGTAACCGAGGCAGATCGCGCGCTGGATGCCGTTCTGCGCAAGGAACTGCTGCGCGAGGGCGAAGGCTGGCTCTCGGAAGAGAGCGTGGACGATCCCATCCGCCTGCAACACTCGCGGGTTTGGGTGGTCGATCCGCTCGATGGGACCCGCGAATTTGTGAAGGGGATCCCCGAATTTTGCGCTTCGATCGGATTCGTCGAGAACGGCCGTCCCGTGGCCGGCGGAATCTACAATCCAGCCACCGACGAAACTTTTCTGGGGTCGATTGACTCCGGCGTCACTTACAACGGCAAGCCTTCGCAGCCCAGCCAGCGCAAGACTCTGGAGGGCGCGCTCGTTCTGGCCAGCCGCAGTGAGGTCAAGCGCGGGGAATGGAAACCGTTTGAGAATACCGGCCTCAATATCCGCCCCATGGGTTCGGTGGCCTACAAGCTGGCGCTGGTCTCGGTTGGCCTGGCGGATGTAACCTTTACCCTGACTCCCAAGAACGAGTGGGACGTGGTGGCGGGAGCGGCCCTGGTGGAGAGCGCAGGTGCTTTTGTCAGCACCCTGGAGAACACGCCGTTGCGTTGCAACAACAGGAATCCGTTGCTTTCTGGACTGCTGGCCTCAGGACCCTACCTGCGAGAGCAACTTCTGGCTGCGGTGAGCCAGCATGTCGAGCCGGCTATTCTGAAGTCCGGGCCGCGCAGCTGAAGAGTTTCCGCACCGCGTGGGGGTGCGCGCCTGCAAGGATTAGACTTTATCGATGAATAGCTTCTACGTAGCTGGAGGACGGCTGAGGAGCACGGTTTTCCGCAAGCTCGAAGAATGGCAATCGTGCGAGCAAGCTCTGCTGATCGAACTCGACCCGGCTAAGAATCACTCGCGCGTCTGCGTAGAGTACGTTTCCCCTCCTGAAGTCTGTTCGGACGATTTGCCCGCCATTCTGTTCAAGTCAGCCACGCTCGTGGGGAACAAGCTATACGCCTGCACCTCTACCGAGGTGTTGGTCTACGAGCTTCCGGGCTTTCGGCTCCTGCACTACATTTCCCTGCCCTGTTTCAACGACCTCCATCACGTTGCTCCATCACAGCGGGGGACGCTTCTGGTGGTGGTGACCGGGCTCGATATGGTGGTGGAAATCACGACAACCGGAAGCCTGGTCAGGGAATGGAATGTGCTGGGCGAGGATCCCTGGACAAGATTCTCGCGGCAAACCGACTATCGCAAAGTGCCCACCACCAAACCCCACAAATCCCACCCCAATCATGTGTTTGAGCTCGACCAGGAAGTCTGGGTCACGCGCTTCCATCAGCGCGACGCCATCTGCCTCACCACGCCCGGCCCCCGCATCGATATCGCGGTGCAAAGACCTCACGATGGCTACATTTTTGGCGACCGAATCTATTTCACCACGGTCGATGGCCACGTTGTGATCGCCAACCGGAAAACCCTGCAGGTGGAACAGACCATTAACCTGAACCAGATGAGCGGGCAATCCGGACAGGTGCTGGGCTGGTGTCGGGGCGTGCTTCCGCTTGATCAACGCTGGTTGTGGGTAGGCTTCACGCGGGTCCGTCCCACCAAGTTCGTCGAGAATATTGCCTGGGTAAGAAATGGTTACTCCTATCGGCATAAGCCTTCCCACATCGCGCTCTATGATCTTGAGCGCAAGACCTGCGAGCAGGAAATTGAACTGGAACCGCACGGGATCGGCGTGGTGTTCAGCCTGCTCCCGGTCCCTGCGGTGGACGGCAAGTGACCGCGTCGAGGACTTGGAAACATTGGCACGGGCCTCACATCTGCGGCGTGAGAGATCGGTTTTGTCATGAGCGATAACAGACTGGAGGTCCGAACCTACCGCAGCCTCGACGAATTGCAGAAGATTCGCGCCGGCTGGGAAGACCTGCTGGCGAGATATCCGCTGGCGACGACGTTCTCTACTCCCGAATGGCTGATGGCTTGGTGGCGAAGTTTCGGGAAAGATCAGGAACTGCTGGTGGCTGGGTTTTTCGCGGAGTCGCGTCTCGTCGCCCTGTCGCCCTTCTCCTTGACTCTAGTCCGAGCAGCAAAGACGATTCCTCTTCGGCAGTTGCGGCTGATGGGCGATGGCAGCAAAGACTCGGACAATCTTGACCTGCCCGTCCGTCCGGGATTTGAAGACAAGTTTGCTGCATCCCTTCTGGATTTTCTGGAGAGCGAACGGAACTCCTGGGACTTCGGCGAACTCAATACGCTGCCCCCGCAGTCTCCGGGGGTTCACGCGCTACGGCAGTTGTTCGAGCGGAAAAAGTGGCTGGCAATCGAGAAGCAAAGCCCGGCTTCGGCCATCGCACTGCCGGCGACCTGGGAGGAGTATCTGGCGGGGCTTTCGGCCAAAGAGCGCGGGAAGATAACGTATTACAGCAAGCGGCTGGAAAAGAAATATCAGTCGCGCTTTTATAGGTGCGGCAGCGAGTCCGAACTGCCTCTCTGTTTGGACGCCCTCTTTGACTTGCACCAGAAACGCTGGCAGAGCACGGGCCAGCCGGGAAGCTTCGATTCGGCCGCGCGCCGCCAGTTTTATTTCGACCTGGGACGCCTGCTTCTGGCTCAGGGCCTGCTGGAATTCTGGCTTCTAGAACTGAATGGAAAGCCCGCCGCCGCGCAGTTCGGCTTCCGCTTCCGCAACACAGTCTCGCAATTGCAGGAGGGTTTCGATCGCGAATATTCAACCGACAGTGTCGGTTATGTTCTGCGGGCACGAGTCATCCAGGAACTGATTACCCAGGGGGTGCGAACCTACGATTTTCTTGGAGGAGAACCTGGGTACAAAGCAAAATGGGGCGCCCAGGCCGGACATTATCTGGATCTTAGTTTTGCCCGGCCATCCAGCGTGGGTGCAGCCTACCTCCAGGCGCGAGACTGTGCGGGACGAGGCAAATCGTGGCTGCGAGGCAATCTGCCCCCCACGGCATGGGAACTACTTCACAAGATAAATTTAGGCATCAGAAGAACGGCGAAACAAACCGGCCTGCCAAAAGTTGCGGAAGAAGAGACAGTACAGGACGAACGGTAGAAAACAAAGCGAAAATACATCGGCCCCGCGCGGTCGAGCCTGCAACCTAATGACGTGGCTCTTGAACCGGTAAATCTTTACTCAGCGTATAACCGAAAGTCTGCATCGTAGCGCCCCACGCTTCCTCGATTTCGGCAACCGCAGCGGAGCTTAGCGCCGCTCGCCAGCCACCCGAAGCGGCGGCGCGTACGAATGGCTTATCGGTGCGAGTGTTGCTGGTTTGCGTCCAAGCCTCGTGTTGTTCCTTTTCGAGGCGCCGCATCCGGTCTGCCGAACTGAGTTCGACCGCACGGGACAACCTTTCCGGAGTGACCTCGAGCTTCAGCAGAGAGGCTACCTTCGCCAGTTCACGCTCAGGCCCCTCCACCATATCCTCATAACGAAGCAGCAAGAATCCGCTGTGGCCCTGCCGCATGGCTACCCAGCTCATCACATTGTCAGCCCACGACCCCCATCGGTCGTACATAGGGCCCACTTCCACGGCGACGTAGCGCGACACGAACTTGTCCATCGGATAGCCGTCGGGGATGTGCCGGTTCTTTATGGAGTAGTGATAAAACGAGACGGCCACGTCCCTCGGGTCTCGCACAACGTAGATGATCGTTTTGTACGCCGGGTCGAAAGCCTCGTGGCTGGTTAGAAGGCGGGGTCGTGCGACGCTGCGAAGTTGACGGTCGGTGCAAATATAGATCGACGGCAAGCGCGATTCAATGTTGGCAAAAGTGATCGGTTCGCCGGCAGAGAGCAGGTTGCCGATGAGAAAGCGAGTCCAGGTACTGCCGGATCTGGGATAAGACACCAGAAACCGGTCATCGGGGAAAATGGTCAGTCCCCGGCCCGCATTGATCCGGCCGAGCAGCACCTGTGCTGAATACGAAAGATGCTTAAAGATTCTGGACATTAGCTCTGATCCTACCAGTCAACTCCGGCGGTATCCGGAGCGATTTCACCGCCGGATCAACTTTTTAACTGCTGGCCTCACCCGGAACCTGATCGCGTGCGCCAGGCTGCCCGGAAGCCCGCGGCGGAAAACAAAATACATGAACTTCGCCCGCGTCTGGGAGGTCCATTTCATCTTCCACTCGTCGTCGATACCGGTAATGTCGTATTCGGAAATGCCTCTGGACGCGCAATCCTGCAGGATTTCACTCACGATGAGATGGCCGGGAGCATATTGCGGGAACTTCTCGTTGTACGCGATCTTCGGCGAAAAGTAGCGGCCCCGGAGCGACAGCCCGAAATGCGACGCCAGCAATTCTCCGTTGAGTTCCAGGGAATACATGCATAAATATCCAAAGCGTTCCGCGGCTTGGGAGATTTCGTCGTAGAACTGTCGAATCTGAGGATGGCACGCGATGGCGCTTCCTTCCGCGCCCTTCCAGCCGGCAGATTCCAGTTCATAGAAACGCTCAAGCACGGATTTGTCTACTTTATCGACCCGCAGGAACTTCAGCCCGCCATGGCTCTCAAGTTCGCGGTGGATGTGGCGCAACTTGCCTCTCAATCGCGCATTGACTGGGAGCTTGGCGAGGCCGACGGGATCGGGGGGAACGGGAACATAAGGATTGCGCCGCATCGCCACTTGCGCGATATGAACCCCGCTGTTGCTGGCCGCAAGCGCCAGCGCCGAGATCGTTCCTCCTTCAGGCACATCGTGCAGCTCGAGAAGATCCCAGCCAGGAAGATTCTGCAGATGGTTCCAGGCAGCAACCACCGCGGCGTCTCCTTGAGAACTCGCGTGCCGCACCGCATCGAAGCGGCAGGAATGATGGTTGACCGGCCCTCGCAGCTTGCGCACAGGAACACCACTCAATGCGCCCCACTCTTGTAACAGTGGCAGCACAAACAGCAGCTTTCCTTCGCTGTGCACCGTGAGCAGAACGACTTTAGCCTGCGGTGTGAAGGCCCGGATATGCGCGGCGATCCATTCGGGGCGATAAAAAGGCTGATCGTCGACAGCTTCGCCGCACAGACTGCGCCATTCGTCAGCCCAACGCTCCACCACTTCGACACCGCCGCGATGAGCGGCCGCCACCATGACAGTGGATTCCGTGGTGGCATCGGCACGGCTAATCATCGATACGCCACCACGCTGCCCGGCTGCACTATATCTGCGATCGGCTCGCCCTCCACACACACTCTGAACCACAGCTCCAAATTCAGCAGACGCCAGATGCGATTGCCGTGATCGCGGTGCCCGGCCGTGTGTTCGGCAAACAACCGCTCGAGGGCTTCAATGCGGAACAGTCCGCGCTCCAGTGTTCGCGGTTCCATTATCAGGCTCCGTAGGCTATCGAGCGCCGGCCCCCCGAGCCAATAGGCCCAGGGCGTGGGAAATCCCATCTTTTGCCGGTACACAATGGAATGAGGCAACAAATCCTCCACCGCCGCCTTCAGAATGCATTTCCCAGCCATTCCCTTGGTCGCATATTTCGCTGGGATGGTTGCCGTAAACTCGACAAGCTTATGGTCGAGAAAAGGCACGCGGCTTTCGATGGAAGCAGCCATGCTCATCTGGTCCTGCTTCATCAACAGCTCGACCAGGTAGGTCTTGATGTCGGTGTATAGCAGCCGGTGCAGCAGGTCGCCTGAAGAATGATTCCAGTGCTGCATCGAACCGGCATAGGCGTCGCCGGCCATTTGCTTCGCTTCGCGGGTCAGCAGGTCATCCTGCTCCGCTCCGGAGAACGCGGAATAGAAATTGTCAAAATAAAAGGACGGCCAGGACCCACCGTCGCGTACCAGAAAAGTATGCTCAAGTTTTCTCTTTGTAGCCGCGGAGACTGGAAGCGTGCCGATTCCTTCTCGCAGCATTCGGCGCAGAGCAACCGGCGTTAGAGCACGGTAAACGTTGTCCATGCGCGAGTTCAGCAGAGTCCACGGATAGCGCGTGTAGCCGCCCAGGGTCTCATCGCTGCCTTCGCCGGTGAGCACGACGGTCACGCGTTCTCGGGCCAGCCGCGCAACGAAATATAGCGCGACGCTCGACGGCCAGACGATGGGCTCGTCCTCATGCCAGATCAATCGCGGCAAGGACTGGAAAAACTCGTCGCGGCTGAGACGGACTTCGTGGTGCCTCGACTTCAAGTGCTCGGCGATCGTCCGCGCGTAAGGCAGTTCGCTAAAGGCTTCTTCACCGTAGCCCACCGAGAAAGTCTCGATCGGTTCCCTGCGGATTTTTGTGGTCAGTGTCGCTACCGCGCTTGAATCCAAACCGCCACTCAAGAACACGCCGAGAGGAACGTCGCTCATCAGGTGGCTGGAAACGCACTGCTCCAGTTGTTCCCGGTAGCGGCTGAC
Source organism: uncultured Acidobacteriaceae bacterium (assembly GCA_963842095.1). Taxonomy (GTDB): domain Bacteria; phylum Acidobacteriota; class Terriglobia; order Terriglobales; family Acidobacteriaceae; genus Sulfotelmatobacter. The sequence continues at coordinate 269,466 of CAWJEY010000011.1, read as the reverse complement.
GTAGTGTTCGCGCGAAAGGCTTCCGTCGTCTGGCTTAACGTCCAGGTCCCAGTACGAAGAAGTTTCTAATCCCCCACGCTCATCCAAAGTAAGGGTGTGGCCGGGCAGCAGTTTCCGGATCCCGGCATACATGCTTTGCTCGCCCGCGATGTAGCCGAAGGCAAGATACTCGGCCAGAGTGCTGCAGTTGAACTCCCGCTTCGCGCCCGGATAGGCGAGGATGGCTTTGATTTCCGAGCCAAACAGCAGCGTCTTGCCATCGTAGCGATAGTAGAGTGGCTTGATGCCCAGACGATCGCGCGCCAGAAACAAGCTCCGCTTGCTGCGGTCCCAGATCGCGAAGGCAAACATTCCGCGCAGGTGTTTGACGCAGTCCCTCCCGTATTCCTCGTAGAGGTGGACGATGGTTTCCGTGTCGCTGTGGGTGCGATAGCGGTGGCCGCGAGACTCGAGATCCTTCCGCAAATCCTGGTGGTTGTAGATTTCACCATTGAAGACGATCCAAACGCTCTCATCTTCGTTGCTGAGGGGTTGGTGGCCGGTCTGGATGTCGATAATGCTGAGGCGGCGCATCGCCAGTCCGACGTTCTCCTCGACGAAGAAACCGTCGTCGTCCGGCCCGCGGTGGACGATTTGCCGGTTCATCGCCACCAGCGTGTCGCGATTTACGCGCTCGGTCCGGTCGGAATGGAAAACGCCACAGATTCCGCACATAACTACACACCCATCCCTTCGGGATCGCTGCCCGGCACAGTCAAATTTCCATCCGCCCACGCACGATTGAGCGGCTGTTGCAGCGTAACGTGCTCCGGATCGGACGAGAAGATCTCGACGTTCATGGCGGAACTCAACACTTCAGCATAGCTCACCCGCTGGCCGCAGGTGAGCACGCGGCGGCCTCCGGCATCGGCGTATGAGCCATTGCACAGAACTAGAGTGTACTTATCTCTCTCGCGATCGAAGGACGAATAGAGAAAATCGGCATCGCTGGCCCACGCCCCCAGAGTCCACGGACGCGGCTCGCGGCGATGCGCAAAGAAAAAGCTGTGCTCTTGCCGCGGGTTGGAATAGCGATAGCCGCAAACCGCTCCGCCTGTAGCCTCGCCGATTCTTACCAGCCGTCCGAGATCTGCCTCAAGGTTTTCGTTTGCGATCAGTAGCGTGGCAAAACCCGCAGGGAGTTCGACTCGGCCACCAAAGTTGACCACGGTCGCTTGCTCTCTGTGCCCGTAAGCTGGCGACCAATAATCACGGCGCACGCTCTGCGACCAGCCGTGGCCTTCAGCGGTCAACAATGCCAGACTCTCTCGCTCATCGGAAAAGCGACACTGTTGTGGGTCGGCGGACGCAAGCGTGGGGCCAGTGTGCCACGCAATATCAAGCTGATGCGGTCCGCGGCCCTCGGCCAGGTCGCACACCAGCCACAACTCTTCTTTTTTGTGAAACACCCACCTGCGGTGAATGACGGGAGATGTCAGCCGCGAATATCCATCGTGACTGCCTTGAAACAGATCGAAATGCTGGCCTGTGATCCATTGCTCGACTGTAACCCGGGGAGGATTCTTCCACGAGAACGGACCGGTACCGTCTGCCTGATCGCGTCCATCAACCTGCATGGTGTTATGAGCGCCGGTGCCGCGCAAGCGGGCGCGCTCGCCGCTAGGGCCCACATATTCGAATGTTCCCGGATCGATCAGAAAGGGTCGTCTTTTCCGCGCCAGGCAAACACTCAATGCATCCGCGTGCCCGTGCCCTCCGTTTCCAGATCCCAACGGTCCGGCATCGATCAGCAGCTGCTGTCCTGACGTTTCGTCAGCCATCAAGTAGAGGCCGCTGCCGAGCAAAGCCGTCGAACCCGCTGACGTTTGCCCGCTGGGCAAAGCGTCAAACTCGGCAAGCCCTTGCGTCCCCAACAGCCAGAGCATTTCCTCTCGGGGACCATCCGCGACAGATTTAAAGTCTCCGCGCCCGTAGAGAACCGCGCCCGTGGCCAGAGGATCGAGCATGTGCTCAGCTCGGTTGCGCCGGGGATCAAACAGCCTGCCGCCGTCGTCATCGCCGATCATCGGTGGAACCCCGGCTCGACCCAAGAGCATCAAGGCATTCAACATGCGTTGCAGAGTCTGGTCGAACTGGGAGGAAATCGGAATGGCATTGATCCCGGCCAGAATCCGGGCATGTAAGAAAATATCCAGGGCATAAACATGGTAGTAAGTGGATTGCTCAAAATAGAATCCGTCTTCCCTCACCTGCTTCGCGGCCTCGCGTTGCAGGATTTCCCAACCGCTTCGCTGCCACCGCTCGGCTCCGCGCAGACTTGGGAAGAGAGTGCCAAGAAAGAACAAAGCCAGCGCTTCGCCCAGAAGGTGTGTATTCGGGGAAAAATATGTGGACAGGTAAGTTTCGATGTGGCGTCCGTTCAGGCTCAGGGCACCCTTCCATTGTGTACGCAAATCTGGCGTGAACAGCGGGCATTCTTGCAGTAGGAAGAAGGTCCAAATCCACGACAAGCTGCGGAAGGCCACCTCAAGGCTGCTCGCCCAATTGATTCCGATGGGATACGGATTCTCTTTGTTCCAGTGCTTCCACTGCGCGAAAATCTCGCGCGCAAACTTATCGTCGCCCGTCAGCCAGTAGGCTTTAGCCAGCGTGACGAAGTGCTGATGACGATTCAGTTCCCAGGTAATCTTGGCGTCTCCAACCTCATCGAAGTCGAGATACTTCACCTTGAACCAGGGTTTGCGCGATGCGCGCTTGCCGTGCACAAGGTCGGACTGCCAGTCGATCTCAGCGCCATAGTCGAGGTCCTCATAGCCAAGCAGGTCGAAACGATGGCGGCAAATCTTTTCCGCGCGCAAAACGATGTCATCGGCCTGTGCCGGAAAAACCTGCTTCAGCGAGGCACAGAGCTCTTGAGCGTGCGCAGATGTAAAGAAAAAGCGTCCCTCAGGAACAGCCGCTCCCGCTTGCACTTCGCTCACAAAGTCGTAACTGTTTCCATAGCGCATCACGTCCGCGCGAGCCGTCAAGTATTGCCGCAAGCGGTCAAACAGCTCGTGCCGATCCATGGAGGCGAGACGGCCGAGACGATTTCCTGTGGAAGCGTTTGCCATCGCCTAGTGATTTCCTCCGCCCCGCTGCAGAAGCTCGGTGTAGAGCGCATCCACCTCGCGCACCAGCCTCTCAAAACTGAAATTGCGAATGATGAACTCATGTCCGCTTTGCCCTATGCGCCGTGCCAAGCCAGGATCATGCAAGAACTTCAGCAGTGCCGCCCCGAGTGCCGGCGAATCCTCCGGAGCCACAAGCAGTCCAGTCACGCCATCCTCGACCAGTTCGGCATTCCCACCGACCCGGCTCACGACGGTGGGCAAGCCCGCAGCCATGTATTCCAGCACAGCGTTGGGCAAGCCTTCGGCTTTGGAGGGAAGCACAGCGATATCACAACAGGCGAGGATCTCCGGAATGTCGGCGCGGCGGCCCAGAAACAGAAAGCTCCGCTGCAGCCCCAAGCCAGCCACTTGCTGCTCGAAGCTGCCCCGCTGCTCTCCGTCTCCAACCAGAACGAATCGCGTAGTGGGAAATTCGCGAACCACTGCGGGCGCGGACGCAATCAGCCACGGGTGCCCCTTCACGTCGGAGTGCATGTTGCCCACGAGCACGATGAGCTTGGCGTCGCCAACTCCGGGAAACAATTGGTCGCGGACATCCCGGCTGGCGTGGAATTTCTCGACATCGACTCCGTTATGAATCACACGCAATTTTTCCGGCGCGAACCCATCCTCGGCAATCAGCGCGTCGCGGATGGGGGTGGAATTGGCCAGCACCGCGCCTGACAAATTCTGAAGTCGTCGCAGCCACACCCGGCGCTTGCCCTGGTACCAGTCGAGGTGTGCCAGATCGCGCCGGCTCGAAACAATCGCCTGCACTCCCGCCAGGCGCGCCGCCGGAACCCCGAGCAGGTTCGACCACAAATCGTGGGTGTGCACGATGTCAAACTTCGCTCGCCTCAAAAACCAGCTTAGCCGCAGCAACTGGTAAAGCCCTGCCGGAGTGTCGAGACCACCCGTGGGATGAAATTCCCGCAACACAACTTCTGACCCTTGAAGTCGCCCCAACAATGCGCCCTGGGCACGCAAGCAGCCGAGCGTCACCTCGTACCCAGCCGCCGGAATCCGCCGCGCCAGTTCCACTGCCTGGGATTCGGTTCCGCCCACGTTGAGCGAATCCAACAGGTAAAAGACTTTGCGCCGGGGGCGCGGCGCATGACTCTGCGCATGATCCTGGTCTATGTTTCTCATGGCTGGAATATCGGCCGAAGTTTTGTGGCTCGCAGTCACGCCATCCCAGAATAATGCCATCCAACTATTTAGACTTAGTTACCAGCGTGCTGCCATCGACCTCATGCAAATTGCGCCTACGTGTTTAAATACTATCTGTGGTTCTTCGCATGAGTCCATCGATTAGCGTCTTCGGGCTTGGCTATGTCGGTACCGTGACCGCGGCCTGTCTGGCGCACAAGGGACACAACGTAATCGGCGTCGACCTCAGCCCCGCAAAGGTTGAAGCCATGCAAGCTGGCCGCAGTCCCGTGGTCGAGCCGCGCGTAGGCGACCTCATCTCCGAGAGCCACGCCGCGGATCGCCTGCATGCCACTTCGGACTCAGAATACGCGGTTCTCAACAGCGGCATTTCTTTCCTCTGCGTGGGTACACCAAGTTTGCGAAACGGGAAGCTTGATCTTGGCCATATCGAGCCGGTTTGCCGGGAAATCGGACAGATCCTGAAAAAAAAGACTGCATTTCACCTCGTGGTCCTGCGCAGCACCGTCTTACCCGGAACTGCCGAAACCATCGTTGTACCGGCGCTGGAAAAATCCAGCGGAAAGAAGCTGGGCCAGGCCTTCGGGGTATGCGTTAATCCGGAGTTCATGCGGGAAGGCACGGCCGTCGCCGACTTCCTGGAGCCTGCCATAACGGTCATCGGCGCGGGCAACTTCAAACACAGCGGCGTGTTGCGCGAGATCTACAAGTGGGCTCCGGGGCGGATGTTCGAAACTTCATTCCGCTCCGCGGAAATGGTCAAGTACGTTTGCAACGCGTGGCATGCCGTAAAAGTTTCTTTTGCCAACGAAGTGGGCACCGTGGCGAAGGAGTTAGGTGTTGATGCCGAGGCCCTGGTCGAGATCTTCACGGCCGACACCCGGCTCAACATTTCTCCCACGTATCTCAAACCCGGCTTCGCGTTTGGCGGTTCGTGTCTGCCCAAGGACGTCCGTGCGCTGAATTATCGCGCCAGAGAGCTGGACCTCAATCTGCCTCTGTTCCAGTCCATACTTCCGAGCAACGACGAACACCTCGATCGTGCGGTAGAAATGGTACTGAAGACCGGCAAGAAGAAAATCGGCATGCTTGGCTTGAGCTTCAAGGCCGCCACCGACGATCTGCGGGAGAGCCCTCAAGTACAACTCGTGAAACGTCTGCTCGGCGAAGGCCGGCAGATTCGCATCTGGGATGATAATGTCTCGCTGGGGCGGCTGATCGGCTCGAACCGCCAGTACATTGAAGAAGTGATCCCCCACATTGGCTCTTTGCTTTCGACCAGCCTGTCAGAGGTTCTTAAGGATGCGGAGGTCGTGGTCATCGCTACCCGCGGCGTGAATCAGGACGAACTGCGCCGGTGTCTCCGGCCGGACCACGTTGTCATCGACCTGGTGAACCTCGAACGAGGGTCGCGGCCCGCGGCCTCAGGGGACTATGAAGGGATTTGCTGGTAGCGCATTCCGACGATGAAGATTCTGTGGGTAAAAGCCGGCGGCCTGGTACCGCCCGATACCGGCGGAAAAATCCGCAGCTACAACATCCTTCGGGAGCTTGCCCGCCAAAACTCTGTCACTTTCTTTTCCTTCTATGGCGCGCACCACAACGACTTGCACCCAGACCTGAAGAATATGTTTGAGCGCGTAGTGTGCGTGCCGCTTTCGCTCCCCGCCCCTAAGAGCCTCGCCGAGATGTTCGACTACGGCATTGGTCTGTTTTCTTCGCAGCCGTACAACATCACTAAGTATTGCCGTCCTGAAGTGCGTCGCAGCTTGCACATGCTGCTGAAGCAGGAAACCTACGATGTCATCCTCTGTGATTTTATGGTGGCCGCGGGCGTCATTCCCTGGGATTGGCCCGCTCCCAAGGTGCTATTCACACATAACGTCGAGGCCACTATCTGGCGGCGTCACTATGAGGTTGCTGCCAACCCGCTCTGGAAAGCTCTTTCCTGGGTAGAATGGCGCAGGATGGAAGCGGCGGAGCGGCGGTATCTGCGTCTTGCCGACCGCGTACTCACAGTGTCTGAGACAGATCGTGACGCGTTCGCGCCCTTCGTGGAGCCCGGAAAGCTAACCGTGATTCCCACGGGCGTGGACGTGGACTATTTCCAACCCATGCCGGTGGAAGAAGCCCCGAACTCGCTCGTATTCACAGGTTCGATGGATTGGCTTCCCAACGAAGACGCGATTTTCTACTTTGTCAACGCCATCCTTCCCTTGATCAAGAAACAATGCCCGGAAGTTTCTCTGGAAGTGGTGGGCCGTAGCCCCTCGCGCAAGCTGCAAGCCTTAGCCGAGACGGAAAAGAGTATTCGGCTTACCGGCTGGGTAGAAGACATACGGCCGTTCGTGGCACGCGGCTCAGTTTGCATCGTGCCCCTGCGCATCGGGGGTGGTACACGGCTCAAGATCTTCGAAGCCATGGCGATGCGCAAAGCGGTCATTTCCACTTCGGTGGGCGCCGAGGGCCTACCCGTGCAGTCAGGCGAGAACATCGTTCTGGCGGACGCACCCAGCGATTTTGCCGAGTCCGTTGTTTGCCTGCTCCGCGATCCCAACCAGCGCCAACGATTGGGCACTGCGGCGCGAGCACTGGTACAAGAAAAATACAGCTGGCAGAAAGTGGCTGAAAGCTTTGCCGGCACTCTAGCGGACGTCATGACCCCGCCTCCCCTGCCGGTTACGCGCGGGTAAGCGCTTCTTTTTCTCCTTGCATAAGAAAACTTCAGTTCTGCCTCGCTCACGCCCTTGGCCTTGGCCGTTTGCACATATGACCCTGCACCTTTGTGTGGGGCTACGACCTTCGGATATCTGTTGCCCTGTGCCTTCCCTCATTAAAGTCTCCTTACGGACTTGAACCCTTTGGTCCCCCAAAACTTATTCCCGAGGGATATCTCATGTTGCGTGTGAGCCCGGCTATCACCATCGAAGACAACGCTCCGAAGAGAATCCACAAGGTCGCCCTGTTGGCTCTGATAGCTGCCTTTACTATGCTGTGGGCGGGCTGCAACACTATGCCCGCCGGTTCCGCCAGTTCCTCCAGTTCTTCTCGTGAGGTGCCGCAATTCGCGCCACATATCTCGATCCAAACCGTGCTTCCCATCGCCACTGTTGGGACCAGCTATCGCGAGGTACTATCCGTCAGTGGAGGCCAGGCGCCTTACCTTTTCGACGTCAGCGCGGGCAAGTTACCGCCGGGACTGGCTCTCAGCTCTCAGACCGGAAGCATTTCCGGAGTTCCAACCCAGGCAGGTAACTTTGCATTCACCATTCTGGTTATGGGCGGACCGATCGGCGCTTCGGGCGTGCGCGCATACGCGCTGACGGTCGACAATTGTGTCCAGTGTGTCGCGGTGCAGGTTTCCCCGGTGAACCCGACGGTGACGCCAGGCAGCAAGGTGCAGTTCGCCGCAACGGTGAGTAATACCGGCAATACCGCGGTTACCTGGTCGGCCAGCGCCGGGAGCATCTCCGCCAATGGCCTGTTTACGGCCCCAGCCAACTTCACGGGAGTGATCACGGTGACGGCGACAAGCGCAGCTCAAAGTTCTGCGCAAGCCAGCTCAGCGGTCGCGATCACCAGCAATGTTTTCGCAATTACCACCTCGAGTGTGCCTCCGGCTGTGCTGAAGACGCCCTATTCGGAATCCCTGCAGGCGAATGGCGGACAACCTCCCTATCATTGGAGCATCGCCTCCGGTTCCCTGCCGCCGGGCCTGCAGCTGGCAAGCACTGGAACTCTATCGGGATCAGCCACCCAAACCGGGACCTTTACCTTTAGCGTGCAGGGGACCGATTCGGCATCCCACAGTGCACAGCAGAGCCTCTCACTTTTCGTTTCGACTTCGCAGACCTGCGGGCCGCCTTCGTATCCTTGCTCGCGGAGTGATACGCAGCTTCTGGTTCCGACCGCGCCACCACAGCTCGGCACCAATCCCCTGTACCGCGGCGGGCATACGGGCGCGGGGATGGTGGCCGCCGATCCCGTGTACAACAACAACCGAATCCTGCGCGTCACTGACGGCAACACCGATGCTTTGCATCCGGGGGAAAGCTTTTCGACGGACTCCTCCGCGGAAAAGAGCGTGTCCTCGTACGACGAGAGTCTCTTCCTGGTGCATTCGGCGACTGGAGTTTGCCTGTTCCAGTTCGATGCAGCCAGCTTTAGCGCAACCTTCCACGGCTGCTTTAATAACGTTGGCTCCGAGTTCGATTTCGGTTATACGGAGGCCGATCAGGGTGCCTTTTACAGTTACTCCCAGGAGAAGCTCTACCGTTTCGTGGTGAATACGTCGAATTGGACCATTGCGGCCGACCCGACTTTCAATGGGGGATTAGGGTATTTTGACCCCGACAACGCCTCTTGCTTGAATGGGCAGATCGCCGCTAACGGCTGGTACGTCGACGCGACGGCCATGTCCTCCGATGACAACACGGTGATCGCGGCGGTTGGTCCCGAGCAGGACAAGAACCCATACTATGTGGTCTGGAACGCAACCAAGGGTTGCCAGTGGATGAACGTGCAAACCTGGCAGGTGAGCCAGGGTTGGAACACGGGGCTAAGCAATCCTGTGAACATCGCTTGGGCCAGTGGCAACCCGCATACGCAACCGGGCGGAATCCACAACGCACAGATCGATCGCAGCGGGGCCTTTGGCGTTCTCGCAGTCCACGGCGTGTCCACTTTAAAGCACAAATTCTTCTGGACTATCGGAACGAACAAAGTGGACGACACCTGCGTGAACTGCCAGTCCCACTGGGCCTGTGACTTTGGTGTGTGCTATTGGGGCATGGGACCAGGTACCGGCTATGACCTGCAAGACCAGCAGATCGGGAGCGTGATACCAACGCAAGACGTAGATCCAACGCCCGTGATGGGGCAGTACGGAAATGACGTCCATCTTTCCCACGCCAATGCCGTACAGGGAGAAAACCTCATCTATTTAGCGGACTGGCAACCGGGTCAGGGTGGTTCCACGGTGACCCAGATATGGGAAGATGAAATTCAAGGCATTAACTGGAACGGTTCGCTGCGCACGATTCGGTTCAACAAGAACTGGGACAGCGGCTATGGCGGCTTTAACGGGGCCACCCGCTGCTCCATTTCGCGGCAGGGTAACTACGCCATCTGCGGGTCGGATTACCAGATGTATAACCTCGACAAAGGCTTTGGCAACGGCCTGAATCAGGACACTTGCGATCATACGTTGAACAGCGGGTTAACCGGGACAAACGGTTGCCGCACTGACGTGCTTCTGTTCGAATTGCGCTAGCGTTGTCACGCAGGCCGCGCCCGCGACCTGAGGATCGACATGGCGAAACTCCACCCGATGGCGGGGAACCATCGCAGCTTAGCGGACGGTTATGCTAAGTTAGTTCTTCGAGTTTTTCGGGTTTGCTTCTCGCGAACTCTGATCCGGCGATGTTCTCATTCTTGCGGTGTGTTTGCCGCTTGACCAGGGGCAATTCTCAATCGGTCATGACCAAAACTTCCACCGATCCCCCGGCCGCCACAGTTCATCGCAGTGGGGACGATTCTCCGAGAGAACATATCGCTTCACACTCCAGCGCCCTGCGCTTGTCGATGTTGTTCCTTTCGGCGTTTGTTGTCCGCTTCGTTTTTCTCTGGGTGGCTCCGAATAACACCACGGATGCCTGGTCCCGGTATCACTATGCCCTGCTCTGGCTGCAGCATCCGGGAAGCTTGCCGCAAGCGACATCGACCGACGCCTGGCTGCCGTTACATTTCTGGCTGCTGGGAGCAGTGTTGTGGATGTTCAAGACAGAAATGGCCGCGCGTGTCTTCACGGCGATTCTGGGGGCGCTTACCGTTGTTTTCCTATGGGGCATTGTCGCCCGGATTCTTGACCGTCGCATTGCTTGGGCGTCGTCCCTCCTGCTGGCCCTATTCGGTTTCCACGTTGCCTTCAGCGTGACTACGGGCTCCGAGGTTCCCACGATCTTCTTCATGGCCGCCGGGATCTACGCCTGGATTCGCTATGCCGCCACGGAAAGACTCGCATGGATGGTGGTTTCCGCGCTCATGTTTGGGGCTGCATGCTTGTTACGCTTCGAGGCATGGCTCTGTGCTCCCGTGCTGGGCCTGATGTTGCTCGACTCCGGCGAAGGCTGGCTTGCTCTGCGCGACCGCCGCGCTTGGCGGCGGGCGCTGGGATTCGGGCTTCTGGGGTCAGCGGCTGCCGTGGGGTGGCTGATCTTCAGCTTTATAAAATGGGGCGATCCGCTGGAACTTCCCCACCGAACGATGTGGCTGAATCTGCATTTCCGGCCCGCCGTTCTTCACCACTCATTCGTGTTTGAATTGCTGACTGTTCCCGCATCGCTCGCGATTTCTATGAGTCCGCTGGTTATCGTTTTGGCGTGCCTGGGGCTGCTGTACGTGCTGCGGGAAAGTAAGCCCGCCGCCCGAGCCGTCGCCATCCTCGTAATGGCCTTGTTCGCATTTAATTACTGGAACGCGGTCCGGTATGAGGTCACACAGGCCCGCTATACGCTGCTCTACAGTTGGCTTCTCATACCATTTGCTTTCGAGGGGTTGCGCTGGCTCGCGCGTTGGCGGGACTGGCTGGGCTCGCGCGCGACATTCTCCACGGTAGTGATTTTCTTCCTGTTATGGCAGGTGGGAATCGTGTTGGGCGCTGCGTACGCTCCTCCGGTAGTTGCAGACCGGTTGGGCGGCATGTCGCCGGCCCTGCCTCTCCAGCACGAAATGCGTGGCCTGACGGACTGGCTCTTGCAAAACCACCAAGCCTCGACCGCCGTCGTTCTGGACGACTTCAACTGGGACTCTTCCAGTATTTCTCGATTCGCCCACCTGGATCGTGATGTGACGTTCCACGTTACGGCACAATATTATGCTGATCGTGCCCTTCTGAAACAGGAGTTGGAGAGCTTCGTTCGCAGCCGGCATCCTGGACTTCTGGTCTGTTCTCCGTATGGCCCGATTGGAGGCATGTGGTCTGTCGACGATCATCTGCAGTTGGAGCTTGAGAGCCTTGGTCTTCACCTCCAGTTGTTGTGGCGGGGAGAGCACTGGCGGGTATATGCCATCTCCTATCGAGACTAGGACCTCATTCGGGGCAGCCCAACTGCTTGCGAGGCGACCTAAGCGAGGGGATATCCTCGATTCCTGGTGTATTCTGACCAAAGAACGCTGCACGCTGGATCGAATTCCAGGGTCGGCGTATGGGGAACAATGTTTCGACTGCTATTAGCGGCGTTGGTGGCCCTTAGCTTTTTCAGTGGCACACCGGCTCTGTCACAATCCACCGCAACCGAGAAGCAGAATGCAATTTCTGGATCTTCGGTAAGTTGTGCTGGGCCCTACTGTGCGGAAACCGGCCGGCAATTTCGGCCAGAGACCATCTATGCCCCTCCGCGCGCGAACCAGGTCTTTCGCGATCCTGAATTCGGATCACGCCTGATAAGAATCACCGATGAAGGCGGAATTGACGGCAATCTTCCCGGCTTCAGCTTTGGCACCAACTCGGGGGCGGAGGCCAACGAGTGGGGAAAGTTCGATCCATCGCTGGGACCCCATGGCGGCTACTACTTTTACATCACCACCAGTGGAGGCGGCGCCGTGCCGTTCTCCATGGATGCCGCCACGATGCAGGTCACTCCCCACTGCGGCGGACTCAAGATGTGCCGATTCGCCGGGGAAGGCAGCTTCAGTTATGTCGATCCCAAAATTCTTTACGGTCACTTCGGCTCAAACAACACCATCGCCGCTTACAACGTAGCCACCGGCAAGCAGACTGATATTTATGACTTGAACAAGTGTCCTAATCTGCCCGGCGACCTTTCCGGATATCCCGGGGCGATCTCGAATAGCGGCGATGACACAAAGTTTTCCAATTACTCGGGCGGCAAGATGCAGGGTTGGGGCCACCTGGTGACGTACTACGACCGATCCAGCGCACACTGTTACTGGTACGACACGGCAACCGGCAGGCTCGGCGGCTCCGGCATGGCCACGGTGCAGTTAAAGCAGGGAGTGCTGGCTCCGCCCCCCGCTCCCAGTCTGAGCAGCACTTCAGGAAATCTTCCCGCGGGCGATTATTACGTGCAATTGACCGCAAATACTCTGCTGCACCCTGATCTGGGAGAAACGCTGCCCTCTCCCGAAGCTCACATACGCCTGAATTCAAGCGGAGGGATCACGATTTCCGCACCCGAAATCGATAATCCTTACGGGACGATCATCGCGGGCTACACCGTGTACGTCGGGATCGCTCCAGGTCAGGAGAAGCGGCAAGCCTCGGTTCCCCAGGCGCAGAGCGCCTACACCCAGGCCGCACCTTTGGCCAAAGGGCCCAGTCCGCCGCAAACCAGCAACTCGGGTTATGACATCCACAATGTAAGACTGAGCCGTGATGGAAAGTTTGTGCGGGTCATGCCGCAGAACGGGCGCACTCTATACCTCTGGATGCCGGGGACAGCCAATGTCTCTGCCTGTGCGATTCATGGTGAGGGCCACGGGCCTGAGGTAGCCAGTTTCTGCGACGGACACATTGCCATGGGTTATACACACATGGTTAACCCGGGTGGGCCCGGCGGTAACGCCAGTCTTCTGATGCGGCCTTTGTCGGATCTCAGCCACTTCGTTCAACTTCTGCCCACTGAGATTACGGTGCCCATGAGCATGGATGTGCACTGGTCGTGGAACAACGCCGATCCTGCCGATTCAACTCCTGTCTGCGGCGCATACTCGCGATCCAGTTCCAGACTGCAGGGAGACGGCACTCGAAACCCTGCGACCAACCCGGTGCTGGCCGTGCGGCAGGCTTGGGACCGCGAAATCGTGTGCGTGGCCACTTCCGGGCCGCCAACCGTCTGGCGTTTCGCTCATCACCATGCGACTGGAGCGTGCAACGCGAGCGCAAAGGATGGCTCCTGTTTCATGGCGATCGCGATCGGCAACGTCTCGCAAGACGGCAAGTTTTTCCTGTTCAGCAGCGATTGGGATTGGACCCTCGGTAGTGATCCTCACAGTCCGGGGTGCCCAACCAGTGGAAGGTGCCGGGTGGACGCTTTCATCGTCGAATTGAAGTGATCGATTGACGGCGCGCTTTCAAGGGTCGGATTTCTATGGCATCAGCCGTTCCTGGTAATAGGCAAATCCATCCAGATACTTGGAAATCTGCTCGGCGCTGGTCTTGCGCGTCATGCCGATGCGAGGCAGCCGGTAACGGTCGCTGGCGCGGTTGACCATGCCGGACTCCGCAATCACCGAAATCGCGTATCCCGCCTGCTCCACCTGTTGCACCTGACTGGGACGGTAATCGCCGGGCATGCCGTTGGGGTAACAGAAGCAATTCACCGTTCGTCCGATGCCTTCTTCGATTTCCGCGCGAGAGCGGGTCAACTCATCCCATGACTCCTCATCAGTGACACTCGACAGGATCGGATGGGTCACGGTGTGCGAGCCTATCTCCATCAAACCGGAATCGGCCATTTCCCGAAGTTCGCTCCAGGAACAGGGCGCATATTTCGCTGGAACCACCCTTGGGATGGCCACACCTATGCTCTTCGCCATGGCTTCGATCCGGGCATTGCGCTCTTCCGGCCTCATCTGGTTCAGAGACCGAAATGTGCTTTCGATTTTGCCCGGCGCAAGATCTTCCGGGCGATCGGACTGCTCACTCAGCCAAATCACTTTATCGGTCCAGATCCAGTCTTGCCCGCGGATGAACGAACTCACCACAAAGAATGTCGCGGGCAGCTCAAATTCTTTAAGCAGCGGAAACAGAAATTCATAACAACTGCGCCGGCCATCATCAATCGTCAATGCCACCATGTGACGATCCAGCTTGCGGCCGGAGGCCAGTTGCTCGGCCAAATGCAGCAAGGACACAACCTGAAAATGGCGGCGCAGGTAGATGAACTGACGGCGTATTCCTTCAACGTTCAGCGCGTCGGGATCGGTGCCGCCCGGGCCGGAGAAGTTGTGATACATCAGGATGCGGGCCATCCTCGCCGTGAGCGCTCGGGTCACTGAGAACACGCCACAGGCTTGCAGCACACGCAGCGCCGCTTGACTCATGCACCACCCCGAAAGAGCGCGCCCACGGACTCAGGGAGCGGTGCGAATGCGAATGCGAATTGAGGATGGAACCTGAAACCGGACGCTTTAGGGGAAATCCTCACGGCAGCTTGAGGCATTTCCCCCGATGATACCATCGGCGCTAAGGACCGCACTCCGTCCCGGCCAAAGCAGGACCCGCGGCCCGTGAGATTACTTTTGTGTTTCCCGCCTGCGGTGCTCGGGCGCGCTTTTGCGGTAACCTAGCAACTGGAATCAAGTTCATGACCCGCAACTCGCCCCGCAGCACATCGCCGGAGAATACGAATTGACTCAGTTCCTGTCCCCACCCGAGCTGGTCGAGCTGCTCCGCTGCCCGGCGTGTCGCAGTTCGCTGGTCAGCTCAGAGAGTGGCCTCAGTTGTCCCGCCTGCGGCCGGCGCTTCCCTGAGGTTCGCAGGGTCATTCGTTTTGTCGACGAGGGCAACTACGCCGATAGCTTCGGATATCAATGGAACAGCTTTCAGCGCACGCAATTGGATCAAGCGGACAGGAATCTTTCAGAGCAGGATTTTGTCCGAAAGACGGGCCTGACCCCGCCGGACATGAAGGGAAAGCTGGTGCTGGACGTGGGATGCGGCATGGGCCGGTTCGCGGAGGTGGTGACCCGCTGGGGCGCCCGCGTGGTGGGCATCGACTTCAGCGCCGCTGCCGAGGTTGCAGCCAAGAACCTGGCCGACCGCGACTTCGTCGCATTCCAGGCCGACGTATTCTCGCTCCCCTTCGCTCCCGAGAGCTTTGATTGCATTTACAGTATGGGGGTGCTCCATCACACTCCCGACTGCGAGAAAGCGGTCAAGATTCTGCCGCAATATTTGAAGCCGGGCGGCACGCTGGCGGTCTGGTTGTACAGCGGTTACAACAACTGGTATCGCTTCAGCGATCAATACCGGAAAATTACAACCCGCATGTCGCCCCATTCGTTGCACGCTTTTTTTCGCGTGGCTGTGCCGTTCTTCTATTGGCTGGATCGCGGCCTTCGCGTGGTTCCACTCGTTGGCAAACCGGTGGCGGGGGCGATTCATCACGTCTTTCCGGTCAACCGCCATCCCGATGCGGAGATGCGCGTCCTGGATACGCTGGACTGGTATTCGCCCAAGTATCAGTCCAAGCACACTTATGAGCAGGTGTTCCGCTGGTTTGAAAGTTGCGGACTCGAAAACCTGAGTGTCGGCGAAAGGGCGGTGGGGGTCAGGGGCAGGAAACGTCTGTAAGAGGCTATCCTCCCAGGCTCGCCCAAACCAGCTTCGACATCTCCATGACCCAGACCTTCGCAGACCGTCGGTGGCGCCACCACGGCTGCTGAAACTCAGGGTCGGCCACGCCTACGACCCAGATGTGAAGGTTCGACTCGTGCCTAGTCATTCTTCTCCAGAGCATTCCTGCCCGGCGCGTGTGATAGTCCGAGGTCACGATCGCGATCGACTGCCAGTGGCGCTCCCGGATGCAAGGACTAAGAGCCTGAGCTTCCTGCACCGTGGAGTCGACCTCGCCACTGGTTTCGCAGAAATCGACACGGGCTGCGAGGTCGCTGCCGTAGGTCCGCTCAAGAAAAGACCGGGCAACGGGTGGAACCGACTGGCCCCAATAAGATTCCTTCGGAACGCTAAGCAATGCCCGGTCAGCAACACCGCGCCGCAGCAAGTCCATGGCTCCGGCGATGCGGGCTTTTTCTGCAACAATCGAACCCTGGAGAACGATCGCCGCGTCCACGCGCTCAGGCAGCGGCGCGTAGCTGGCAATCAACAGATCCGCGCCCCAACGCAGCAAACCAAGGGTGATGACGGCAGCAGCGGCGAGCAGCCACTGCAGCACACGCAACCAGGGCCTGGCGGGCGAGGGCATCCGAGTGGTTCCGCAATACGGGTCCGGCCCGGGCGAGCGGCGCGGCGAGTATTGAGCGAAAGTGCCCCGATTCTAGCATGCGCCCTGGTGGTTATCTGGACATCGCCTGCGCTTTATGCCAACCTGAAATGAATGCTTTGCAGCAAACGGAACTAACCGCTCAACGACCTTTGCGCCATCCTGCCAGAGATGGGACCGAAGTGAAATGAGTCTGAAAATCCGGGCCCTGAAGAATGTCGCGTCGAGCTGGGGAAACCTGGCCATAAACGTCGCCGTCGGCTTTTTCCTCTATCCATTTATCCTGCATCATCTCGGAGATGACGCCTCGGGCCTATGGATTCTGATCTTTTCCGTGACCGGCTATTATGGCATCTTCGATTTCGGAATCCGTTCCTCCCTGGTACGGTTTGTTTCGAAATTCCAGGCTACCGGGGATAAAGATCAACTGGCGCGGCTCGCCAATACCAGTCTGTTTACCTACAGTTGCCTCGGCTTGATTTTAGTGGCGCTGACCGTGTTGGGCAGCTTCTATGTGGATCGGGTTTTCCACATTCCACCCGGCTTTCTCAAGGACGCCCAGATTTTGTTTCTTATGGTGGGATTATCCCTGGCCCTTGGGTTCCCCCTGGGAGTCTCGGGAGGCATTCTGGAGGGGCTGCAAAGGTTCTACCTGCTGAATTGGACCAACATCGTAGCGACGCTGCTGAGGGCCGTTTTGATCGTCTACGTTCTCCGGCACGGTTTTGGACTGCTCAGCGTGGCCCTGATCACCGTGGCTCTGCCTTTGATCGCTTCCGCGGTTCGCGCCGTAATTGCGCACCGGCTGCTGCCCGTTCCCTACGGATGGAAGTACGTGAACCGGGAGTCACTCCGCCAGGTTGCCAACTACGGCTCAGTCACTTTTATGATCATCGTGGCGGGCCGCTTGCGGTTCAGGACGGACGCAGTGATCATTGGAAGCTTCCTTTCCGCCGCGGCGATCACATATTTTTCCATTGGAGCACGCCTAGTCGATTACGCCGGCGAGGTAGTGAGCAGCCTGGCGCAGATTTTCACTCCGATGTCCAGCCACTTTCATGCCACCGGAGACTACAACCAGCTCCGCAAAATCTTCATTTCCGGAAACCGCGCGTGCGCTCTGGTCATGTTTCCCATGACCGTCTCTCTGGTGGTGATGGGCAAATCGGTAATTGAGGCCTGGGTGGGGCAACGTTACATATCGAGCTACATTATTCTCCTGATTCTTTTGATCCCGTC
Source organism: uncultured Acidobacteriaceae bacterium (assembly GCA_963842095.1). GTDB lineage: Bacteria > Acidobacteriota > Terriglobia > Terriglobales > Acidobacteriaceae > Sulfotelmatobacter. The sequence goes on along the minus strand of CAWJEY010000011.1, from coordinate 251,939 downwards.
CACGTTGTACCAAGCGCAGTCAACTTCGAACCGGATCTTATTCGGAATGAGCCTGCACAAATCCCTAGCCTATGTCGTGCTCATGGAAGGCATTGCCAACGTGGCTCTCAGTATCGTGCTGGTCCGGCCTCTGGGAATCGTTGGCGATGCCATCGGCACTGCCATCCCGCTGCTGTGTACGTCGCTGTTCTTCCTGCCCCGCCACACGTGCCGCCAGCTTGGTATTCCAGTCCGCAAGTTCCTGGTGGAGGCCTATTTTTACCCCGTGGTCCTCTGTCTCCCCATGATTCTTGTCCTGCTCTTGATGCAGCACTCTTTCTACGCTCACCGTTATCCCCAGCTCATTCTGAATCTGCTGGCGGGCATCGCGGCCTATGGGGTTGGCCTTCTTTGGTTTGTTCTGACCCGGGAGCCTATCGGCATCCAACTCAGGACCAGGATGTCCCGCTATTTTGCCGGACAGACGGGTGAGCCCGAGTCGTGATCCATCTCACTGTTTCTTTCGCATTCAGAAGTCCCAAGAAGTTCTGGCCGCCGCAAGGAGGGAGCCAGACGGATGTTACAATCGCCCTCAAGAATTGAACTCATGACTGGAACGGCCGAGAGCAGCGCCTCCGCACAAGGCAAGAAACCTGCGGACCCTGAGCGAAAACGGCGTCCAGTCTTCGTCATGGGCTGTCACCGCTCTGGGACGAACCTTCTTTACGACATACTGCTGTCCGCGGGCGGTTTTGCCGTTTATCGCGGTTATCTTCCTGTCTACGAAATCCTGTTACCTCGCTTCGGCTCTCTCAAGAACACCCGTAGCCGGGAGAAGCTCGTCAATACCTGGATGCAGAGCAAGGGCTTCCGGCGCTCTGGCCTGGAGCCTGGACCGATCTCTTCCAAACTGCTGGCGGAATGCCGGAGCGGGGGCGACTTCATCCGCATCGTCATGGACGAAATTGCACTCAGCCAGGGCGTCCAACGCTGGGCTCTTTACGATCCTGACAGCGTCCTCAACATGGCTCGCATCAAGAGAGACCTGCCGAATCCGCTGTTCGTGCACATCATCCGCGATGGGCGCGACATTGCTCTTTCGCTCATGAAGATGGGTGGATTCCGGCCCTTCCCCTGGAACCGGCAACAACGCGGCTTGCTGGAGACGGCGCTCTACTGGGATTGGACCGTGCACAAGGGCCGGCAATACGGAAGCCAGATTCCCGCTGACTACTTTGAGATCCATTACGAAGAACTCGTAACTCAGCCGCAAGCCGTCTTGGCGGGGCTGGGAGACTTTCTTGATCATGACCTGGACTACGAGCGCATCCAAAACACCGGGTTAGGCCGGCTCCGCGAATCCAATTCCTCGTTCCGCGGCGACGAAAAGGAAACGCAAAATCCCGTCAACCGCTGGAAAGAAAAACTATCGCATCAAGAGGTCGTGGAACTCGAAGCGCTGATCGGACCGAGCCTCCAGGAATTCGGCTATCCCTTGACCGTGGACCCAGCCGAGCGGCGTGTCGGCTTTCGGTGGAAGTGTCTAGCGTCTGTCTATCCAGGTTTTCTGAGCGCCAAGCATTGGCTCAAGCTGAACACTCCGGTGGGCCGTTTTGCTGATCTCTCCGCTTTGGAACTCGAGGACTCAGCCTCGAACCCGGACTGATCTCATCACGATCTCCCCGGATCTCCATTCATCCCGCCGGCGGCTTGCCTGTCGGCACCTGCAGCGAACGGTAAGTGTCGAGCCACTGCTCCCGCACGGCGGGCCAACGGTAGGACTGCGATTCGTCGTATGCCTGCAACGCCAGACGCTCCGCGAGTTCGGGATCCCGCAGCAGCCGTATCACGTTCCCGGCTAAAGCCTGAGCGTCGCCCACCGCAGAGAGCAACCCCGTGCGCTCGTGCTCGACCAGGTATGGAATGCTCTCTGCCGCGGTGCTGACCACTGGCGTTCCGCAGGCAAATGCCTCCAGAATGGAAACCGGCATATTGTCCAGCCACGATGCGTTGATAAAAATATCCGCCTGATCGTAAACCCGCCCGATCTGTTCTCTGGAGGCGACCCCGGTGAAGTGCACGCCCGAGAGGTTCAATTCTTGTACGAGAGCGCGAATGTCGTCCTCGGAAGGTCCTTTGCCAACCAGGTCGAGACGCGCTTCCGGGAATTGCTTCTGCACCTCGGCAAACGCCCGCACCACCACGTCCAGGCCGTAGTAGGGATGGAATCCTCGCGTGCAGGTCAAATGGGGACGCAGCGGCCGGCGCCGGCGAAACGAGAACTGGCTCATGTCCACGATATTCGGCACGGCTTGCGCCTCCAGGCCGAATTCGCGAAAGACTCGAACCAGATATTCGGAGGGCACCACGAGCCGGTCCGCCTTCGCCAGAATCTTCCGCGCACTGCGGAAACGCTGCAGGTGATCCCGCGCCTCGCCGCTGTGATAGTGAATCATCGTTTTCTTCCGTCTCAGGCGGGCCATCCACAACGCCGGCGCGGGCGCCACCAGGAACGACCAATAAGAAGCAGAAAAGATGTGTGCGATATCGGAGTCTTCGAGGCCTCGCCACAGGGCAAATAGATAGAAGGGTTGGCGAACCAAAGTACGCAGAAACGGAACCCGCTCCACCCAGCGCAGCAGCGGCGGAAAGGCCGGATCGATGGGCAGGAATTGCGCTTCTACCGCCGGGTCGTCCTGCCAATAACGCCTGAGCAGGTCCGCCTGTACTGACTGGCCCCCAACGTATCGCAACGAGGCAGCCACGATCGTCACTCTGAGTCGATCTGCCCTACCGCTCGTCCGATCCAGTTCCGAGTTGCTTTGAGCTGCCAGAGTGCTCATCCCGCCCCTCCGCTCAGGCCGACCGAAGCGGCCGGCAAGGGCTCATTTGTCCTTCCGATTCGTTCCAGGAAGTTCCGGTGCCACAATTCGAAGATGAGCAGGCGCCAGAGGCGTGCGGAGTGATCTCTGCGGCCCTGGAAATGCTCGTCGAGCATCCGTCTCAGCCCATTCGGGTTGAAATATCCTCGCTGCAGCGTCTGCGCGTCCAGCAGCGTCGTCAGCACAAGGTCCTTCAACTCTCCGCGCATCCACTGCCCCAGAGGCAATGCGAAGCCTTGCTTGGGCCGGTTGAGGACCTCGCCCGGCACTCCCACACGCGCCGCCAGCTTTTTCAGAATGAATTTCTGCGCCCCGTTGCGCATCTTCCAGCGCGGCCCCAATGCGGCAACCCACTCCAGGAACACGTGGTCAAGCATTGGTACCCGCGCTTCCAGCGAGGTTGCCATGCTCATGCGATCCACTTTGGTGAGGATGTCGCCGGGCAGATAGGTTTTGCTGTCCAGATACAAAACCCGGCTCAGAGGATCGTGCGCCGGAGCTTTCTGCAAGAATTCCTCGAAGCTCTTCAGCGGAGCGCGATCCGAAGCGACAAAGTCGTTCGAGAGAATGCTCATTTCCCTCTGAAATGGCTGGAAGGAAACGCCCTCGATGTAACGCTCTTCCCAGGGCAGCGAAATGCTGTACGCCAGGTTGCGCCCGGGCACTCGATACGGAACGATAGGATGAACGTAGTCGCGATACAAATGCCCCGCCCACTCGGGAATCCATTTGTAAGACCGGTCTTCCAGATGAATGCGGTAGCGATCATAGCCGGCGAAAGCTTCATCTCCGCCGTCTCCGGACAGCGCGACCTTCACATTCTTCCGCGCCAGGCAGGAGATGAAGTAGGTCGGCAGCATGGAAGAGTCGCCGAAAGGCTCTTCCATATGGCGAGTCAGCATCTCTACCGTCTCCAAGAGATCGGGCTCCACAATCAACTCATGGTGGTCGGTACCAAATTTTTGCGCGACCAGGCGTGCGTACGGAGCCTCGTTGAAATCAGCGTGCTGAAATCCGACGGAAAATGTTTTAACCGGCTGCGATGTAGCCCGCGCCATCAACGCCACTACGATGGAGGAGTCCGTTCCGCCGCTCAGCATGGCCCCCAGCGGAACGTCGGCAATCAAGCGGATGCGAACCGCTTCCGCCAGGCGAAATTCCAGTTCTTCCAGCAGTGCTTCTTCGCTCGCGGGTTCATAGGTCCCATACTGGGGGAAATCCCAGTACTGACGAACGTGCGCTTCGCCTTTCTCGAATTCCAGCAGATGTCCCGGAGGCAACTTCTGAATCGGCTCGAATGCCGTCGCCGGGTCGGGAATATATCCGAAATACATGTACTGCAGAAGCGCCGCGTGATTAACCTTTGCCAACTCCGGCTTCACGGCTAGGATGGCCTTCATCTCGGAAGCGAACAGCAAAGTTCCGTTGTGCAGCGCGTAGTGCAGCGGCTTCTTTCCCAGCCGGTCGCGCGCCAGTAGAAGGCGGCCGGCCCGCTCGTCGTAGAGTGCGAACGCAAACATGCCTCGCAGTTTTTGAACGCACTCCGCCCCATCCTCTTCGTAAAGATGGACGATGACTTCCGTATCGGTGTGGGTGGAGAAGCGATGGCCGCGAGCCTGCAACTGGGAACGCAGCTCGGGAAAGTTATAGATCTCGCCATTGAAGACAATCCAAACGCTTTTGTCTTCATTGAAGACGGGCTGGTGCCCGCCCGCCAAGTCGATGATGCTGAGCCGGCGCATGCCCAGTCCAACGCCAGCCTTCACCAGGATCCCCTCGTCATCGGGGCCGCGGTGCACGATGGCTTCACACATCCGGTGAATGGTGGCTCGATCCACCTCGCCATCAGGATGAGTTTGCACCATGCCCGCTATGCCGCACATGCGCTATCCTTTCAGCACCGCCGCAGATCTCTCGTGCTGCCGGGAATCGTGCTCTGGTGGACGCATTTGCTTGAACTCATAGTCCCGGTAATCTCCAGGATTTCCTTCCTTGCCATCACAGGCTGCCAGAATGATGTTCACCATCTCGCGCGCGGAAACAAAGTGCAGAATCTCGTTTCGCTCTTCCGCGCCACCGGCCAGTTCGCGCACAAATTTTTGCATGGCAGAGCCGAGCGTCGCCTCGTCGTGCCTGGGATCCATGCCGTGGGTGTGCAGTTTGATAAACAACCAATCGGGTCTGCCGTCCACCGAAATTGCGGCCCGTTTCCACAGCTTCAACCGATGGAGGCTTGCCGGATTCGTCCCTGTCAGTGCCGCATTGTCGATGTGCCATCGCCGGGAACCGCCACGGCCGCCGAAGTCCAGCATGAGCGGCCCCTGCACCATCAACGGAAAGACCTGCGGAGCCTTGCCCCGCGCCAGGTCTCGCCCTTCGCGGTGCGGAGCCCGTTCCCTCAGCGGCCGGGCGCACTCATAAATCGAATTGATCTTGCTGGTCTGGGCCCGGTGAAAAGCTCCGGAGGGCAAGGTAAAGTCGGCATAGCAACCGGTCTCCGCCAGAATCTGCATCTCGTTGTCGACTCCGCACGCACGCCCGTGGTTGGAATTCGCCAGCGCAAAGTTGCCATGCACGAAGCCATAGCAAGACTGGGGCGACTCGCGCCGGTACGAGAGGCAACCATGTTCCTGGGCCAGCCGGTCGCGGAACTCGACTAGCTGGCGCCTTGTATTTTCCGCCGAGTCTGGAGCGTCCACTCCGTGGTGCAGATGAATCTCGATTTCGCCCCACCCGGCGCGGCAATGCTCGGCCAGCCGCCCGACTAAGGGCTGGTCGTATTGCTCAGCCGGATAGAAGTAGGTGTGGACGAACGGGCGCCCTTCCGCATCGCGGTAGCTTCCGAACCGGTTCGGGTATTCCTGGCACCAGCGCGTCAGGCGGCGCTCCTGCTCCAGGTAAGGAGCGCGCGCCCTGCCGTCCTCTGGCACAATCGCTGGTTCGAAGTGGTCCGCCAGGGCAAAGATCAGATGAGTTCGGTTCAGAGGCCGATGACGAACCAGTCTCTGCCAAAAATAACTGGGCAACCAGCGGCTCAAGTAGGAGAGCTTGCCTTCGGGACCCAAGGGCCGGGAGAACGTGCGAGTTTGTTCTCCGGGATCCGCGCCCGATCTTTGCGTGTCGCTCGTCATCGCCGATTTCGAGGCGGAGCGGTTGATGCGCCGGAATACTCGGCCGGGCCGCTAGGTACAGATGCTAACTCGCCCCCCCAGACCCGCGCTTTCCGCCGTCCCTGGCTTTGGTTCGAATCTGGCGGGAGAATTTCTGGCTGTTCCCTCTCCTGGGCAATTACCAACAATACCGAGGTGTAGGCCACCGCAAAATAAGGGAAGAACTGATACGCCTCGGGTGCGAAGCATGCCCCTACGATGAATCCGATCAGCGAAGCGTACAAGGCCCCCAAGAACAGACCAATCTCAGGGTCGTGCCGGGGTATCGGGCGCAGCCGCTTGAGATTGCCGAAGCCGCGCGCGAAGAAGAGCAAGTAGAGCACGAAAGACACGATCCCGCCCTCTACAAGGATCTGGAGATAGGCAACGTGCACTTCTCGCCAGGTGCCAGAGTAGCTGGGGAAGTTCCCCAATCCGATGCCGAGCGGATAGTGCGCCGTTGCCTTGACACTCTCGATCATCAGGAACCGGCGTTGTTCGTACGAGCCGTGAGCGCTGAGATCGTTGCCGGTGGTGTCAAAGAATCGATCCTTCAGCCGTCCACCAGCGGCCAGTCCCACCACCAGCGCCACTACGGCGGCGGCCACGACCAGGTGAATCCGTTTCCCCTTGATGCCGAAAACCCACAAGCACACCGTGCCGGTGACTACCAGATTGATAAATCCCGCCCGCGATGCTGTCAGGAACAGGGCGGCACACATGGCCAGCATGGCCCCTGCCCATGCGGCTTTGCGCGGAATGCTGCGTGTGCTCAACAAAAAAGCGAAGCAGAAAGGCAGGGAGAGCACAATCGCAAATGCGAGGTCGTTGGGATTGGAATAGATGCCTCCAATCACACCTTCCAGCCGGGGAACGTTCCGTCCTTTCAGCACGGACACGACGGTGATCACCGCGACCGACGCCGACTGGATGAAGATGATTCGCCGCAATCTCGCGAAGCTGGTGATCACCAGGAAAGTCAACACCCATGCGACCGCAACCTTGGCAAAATCCAGCGTCTTGAAGAATGCGCCGCCCTTCCACACCGGAGAGACCAGCGCAGAGACGAACAAGACGCCGATCATGCCGAAAAGATAAGTCGCCTCCCTCGGCAGGTCGCGGAACCCCCTCTTGGATTTCCCCGCGCTCGACAAAAGCGCCAGCAACGCACAAATGCCCGTGATCTTTGCCATGGGGATGTAGGCGAGGCCGGGGATCCAGTCTTCTGGCCGGGCGCAATAAACCACATAAAACGCGCTCAGCCAAAAAAACGCGCCCGCCAGAGGTTCGCGTTTCGACGCGCCAAACCTCTGCGGCATCGTACTGGTGCTAGCTTCATCCATGCGCCACGACTCTCTTCCAAAATTGCTTAGGTGCTCATTTCCTGGAGTGAATCATCGTCGGAAAGCCGGCCCGCCCGGCCACGCAGCTACCTGTTCACGCCTTCACGGCAGAAGTTCGTTCTTCTTCATTTTCAACAACTTAACGCGCGACAAACAAACTGCTCCCACATTATCAGAGTACATCAAACAACGGCCAAAGGCGAACTGTTTCGCTTAACTTGGAGAGGCGTGAAGTTACCTTTGTCAGGCCGTAACACACGTGCGTAACCTGTCCGTCCCGGCTTTCGATTGCGCCTGAATCACCCTTCAAATATGATGTGCTTTGTCCCGATAACAGCCACCACTGGGGCCGATAGCCTCAAAATGCCTCTGGAACTTCTCAAGGATGTTGTTTCCGTGGACGTTGAAGACTATTTTCACGCCGAAGCGATGGTCCCCGTCGTTCAGCGTTCTCAGTGGGACGAGTACCCCCGCCGGGTGGAAGGCAATACCCAACGCCTTCTGGAATTATTCGCCGCCCATCAAGTCCAAGCCACGTTTTTCGTGCTGGGCTGGGTGGCAGAGCGCTTTCCTACGCTGGTTCGCGAGATTGCAGCCGCCGGGCACGAACTGGCCTGCCACTCCTACTGGCACCGCCTCATTTACAAGCTCAATCCGAAGGATTTCCGCGAGGACACGCAGCGGGCAAAGGACGTAATCGAGCAGATCGCCGGAGTGGCCATCTTCGGATACCGCGCTCCCACCTATTCCATTGTAGCCAGCTCTTTGTGGGCGCTCGAGGTTCTCGTGGAGCTTGGATTCACTTACGATTCCAGCATCTTTCCCATTCATCACGATCGCTACGGCATACCTTCCGCGCCCCGCGCCCCATTTCGCATCAAGACCCCGGCAGGCCCATTGTTGGAGTATCCGCTGACGACCTTTCGAATCGGAAACCATAGTTTGCCTGTAGCGGGTGGCGGATACCTTCGCCTTCTACCGCAGTCTTATACCCGGTTGGGAATCAGACGCGCCCGGCGGGAAGGGCTGCCCATCATTGCCTACGTGCATCCCTGGGAGATTGACCCGGACCAGCCCCGGCTGCCCGGCACATTGACTTCCCGGCTGCGGCATTACACCAACCTGTCCAAAACCTATGCGCGTCTGAGTGATATGCTCCGGGAAGGGAACTTTACGAGTTTCCGCGAAAGCGGGCTGGCCGAAATGGTGGAGGACGTTGACCTTTATGCCTGTCAGCAACACAAAGACTGATGAAGCCCGCCAGGTAGCCGAATATTGGGCCCGCGTCGCTCCCGAATTCGACTCCATCTACGCCGGCAATAAAAGCGTGATGGCGCGCCGCCTGAACCATTGGTTGCGCAAGGACATGTATCAGCGCTTCGACTGGGTCACGCGCGAGGCGGAACAGCTCCGGCCCGCAACCGTATGTGATATTGGCTGCGGTTCCGGTCGCTTCGTAAGCTCTCTGGCCAAGCGTGGCGCCAATGTGACGGGCTTGGACTTCGCCCCCGAGATGCTGAAGTTGGCGGGCCAACTTGTGGAACGTGAAGGCGTGGCGAACCGTTGCAAGTTCGTTCTGAGCGACGTGCTCGACTGGAAGACCGCGGAGAGTTTTGATCTCGTCATTGCGATAGGATTCTGGGACTATGTGGCAGATCCAATGGGCCGGCTGCAAGTAATACGCAAACTCACGGGGCGAACCTTCCTGTCAGCCTGGCCGCGTTACGGAACGATGCGCATGGCCATCCGCAAAGTGCGACTGAAGATCGCGGGCTGCCCGGTTTATTTTTGGCGGCAGGCCGAAGTAGAGAATTACCTTACTCAGGCCGGCTTCCAGGTAGAGTCTTGCGAGGTGCTCGGCCAGCTCTACTGCATTCGGGCCCGGCCTGTCTGATCTTGCATGATCGAGCTGCTATGACCAAGCTGCCATGACCAAGCTGCTCTTCTGGATTTCGGCGGGAACGGTCGTCTACGTCTATTTCGGATATCCGCTGCTGCTGTGGGTCTTGCCGGTTTTCTCTCGCACCTCGTTCCAGACAAAATCCATCGAGCCTTCGGTCTCGTTGTTGGTCGCCGCGTATAACGAAGCCGCAGTGATCGGGGCAAAAATCCAGAACGCCCTGACCCTCGACTATCCTTCCGGGCAGTTGGAGATCGTCGTGGCCTCGGACGGCTCAACCGACGCAACGGCTCAGGTCGTCCGCGCCTTTGCGGAGGGCAAAGCCGCCGGCCGCGTTCGCCTGCTCGACTTTCCCGAGAACCGCGGCAAGGTGGCCACGTTGAACGATGCCGTTCCACGTCTGACCGGAGAGGTTGTCGCCTTTTCCGACGCCTCCAGCATGTTAGCGCCCGATTCGCTTCGTCAACTGGTGCAATATTTCGCCGATCCGCGAGTTGGAGGAGTGAGTGGGGTTTACCGCGTCCTCAAGAAAGACCAGTCCCGGCTGGGCGTGCAGGAAGATCTTTACTGGAAATACGAAACTTTCCTGAAAGTGCAGGAAGCCAAGCTGGGCGGATTCACCGGCGCTCACGGCTCGCTCTATGCCATCCGCCGGGCAGAGTATCCATTTCCCGCCGCCGACACCATCAACGATGACTTCATCATCCCGATGCGCATCCAGGAGCGCGGCTACCGCATCGCATACGAGCCCGCGGCCGTTGCTTATGAGGAAGCGCACGAAATGGAAGGGTTCGCGCGGCGTGTGCGCATCACCGCCGGCAACATCGGGCAACTCCGGGAAGTCAAGAGCCTGCTGTGGCCGCCTCGGCTCGTAAGTTTATTCTGCCTGCTCTCCCACAAGGCTGGGCGACTGCTGGTACCACCGGCCATGGTTCTGCTCGCCATCGTCAGCCTCATGTTTTGGCGCGATCCGGTCTACAAGTGGTTCTTGTGGGGGCAGGTTCTGTTCTATGGATTGGCCGCGCTGGGCGCGCTGGTAAAGCTCAGACCCCGGTTCCTGCGCCTGCCGTACTACTTCTGCATGATCAACTCAGCTTTCTTTGCGTGGATCTATCATGCACTGCGGATGGGGCGGATGGTGCCTTCGCGGACCGAACTGGACCAGCTGGGAAATCCCCCGGCGTAGAGCCAGGCTGACTCTTACTGCGCGCCCCGCCCCAGCAGAACGATCTTAATCGTCTCGAACATGATCCAAAGATCCAGACTGAGCGAGGCGTTCTTGATGTAGAACAGGTCGTACTGAAGCTTTTCCCGGGCGTCTTCCACCGTGTTTCCGTACTTGTGCTTCACCTGCGCCCAACCCGTGATTCCCGGTCGCACTGCGTGGCGCACGCCGTAGTAGGGAATGTCTTTGCTCAGCCACTCCACAAATTCCGGCCGCTCCGGGCGCGGACCCACAAAATGCATATCGCCCCTCAATACGCACCACAACTGCGGAATTTCATCGAGACGCGAGACGCGGAGGAATTTGCCCACGCGCGTGATACGCGGATCGTCGTCATCGGCCCAGGTGGCTCCCGTATCGGCTTCCGCATCCTGGCGCATGGTGCGGAACTTATGGCAATAAAACGTCGCTCCCCCGCGGCCCACCCGCTTCTGATGATAGAGAACGTGTCCCCGGGACCCCAGCTTCACGGCTAGAGCGATGAAGGGCAGCAGCGGGAGCGAAAGCACTCCCGCGATCAATGCCACTGAAAAGTTCAACACTCGGCGTACCATCCGGAAGAAGCTGCTGAAGCGAAAGCCTTCCGCAAAAATTAGCCAGCTGGGGTTTAGCTCCTCCACTTCGATCCTGCCGTTGATCCGCTCCAGCCACGAGGTCGCCTCTTCCACCTTCACGCCGCCTAGGCGCAGGTCCAGCAATTCTTCCACCGGCAAAGTGCCGCGGCGCTCCGGCATGGCGACGATCACGCGATGCACGTCCTTCTCCCGCGCCAAACCCAACAGATGCGAAGCCACACTGTCGCGGGTCAATTCGCCTTCCACCTCTCCGGTCCATCCCACCACTTCAATCCCCAGTGCTGGGCGTCCGCGCAGACCGCTCACCAACCGTTGTGCGCGTGCGCCTGTGCCTAGAACGTAAACCCGCTCTCGCAGCAGGGGCTGTTTCACCATCCAGGAATAAGCCGCGCGCCAGCCCACGAGCGTGAGGACCAGAATGAAAGTGAAAATGATGAGTTGTGAAAGATTGGGCCAGTTCGGCAGAATGCCGGGTGCGAGACCTGAGCGGATACGATAGATGAGGGAAACAGCCGCGAGCGCAAGTGCTAGGTAGCCCAGCCATTTTAGGAGCGAGAGCACCCGGTCCCACTTCGCTCCCTGTCTGGAAGAATCGTAGCGATCAGACCAGTGGGAAACCAGCAGTACAACTCCGGTGATCGCGACAATCACAGGGCTGATCAGCACTTCGTGTTTCGGCAGTAGTGTGGGTTCAAGAAATCCGACTTCCGAAAGCCAAGAAGCCGCCGGGATTCGGAGCACCAACGAAAGACCAACGATCAAGGCATCGCCCACCAGAAGAATCAGCGGGCGGAGCGGGAAATGGACTTTGAACAACCGGATCACGTTTCTCTGTTTCCCCTAACCCTTGGACTCGGTCACACTCTTCCCGTAAGCCTCGTAGTAATACCGCGAGTAAGGAATAGCCTCTCCATCCGTCCCGTTCAGCACAACTCCCACTAATGCGTTGTCGGGAAATTCCTGACGCGCCCGGCGCGCCATATCGAAGGGCGTCGCATTGGAGCGCACCACCATCAGCACCCCGTCACAGGCCTTGGCTAAAACGCTGGCATCGGAGACCGGTACGGCCGGCGGCGAATCGATGATGATCCAGTCGAACAGCGCTTCCACCCGCTGCAAAAGGAACTTCAGCCGCCCATTGGCCACCAGTTCAGAGGGATCGGAAATCTGCTGGCCGCTGGGCACAAAGAACAGGTTTTCCATGGGCCCGCGCTGCATGATCGAGAATTCGTCATTGGCTCCCTGCAAATAGTCGGAGAGTCCGGGAGACGACGTCGTGCCCAGCATCATGTGCAGCCTCGGGCCGCGCAGGTCGGCATCGATCAGCAATACGCGGCGTCCGTGCTGTTTCACCAGCACCTGCGCCAAGTTTGCCGACGTGAAGGATTTGCCTTCTTTCGGCAGCGCGCTGGTCACCAGGATCTTCTTCAGCGCCATTTTCTCGCGCGTGTGATAAAGCCGGGAGCGCAGCGTGCGGAATTCCTCGGTTCCTCGGGCGTTATCGTCGCCGTTGAAGAACAGCATCGTCTTCTCCTCCGGCTTCCACTGCAGTTGCGGGCAGCGTGCCAGCAGGGCGTCAAGGCTAAAGGGACTGGCGAATGACGGCATCGCCGACGTGAGTGGAACGCCGGCCGGCATTCCCGCCGACACCGCCGCTGGCGATTCTTCCGCCGCGGCCACGGACGGCTCCGCCACCGGTGTGGCGTAGCTGGGCTGGGCTGGACCTCCCTGCGATGCCGCCCGCTCCTGCTCCGCTTTCTTCAACGCTTCATGAATTCTGCTCATAATTTCCTTTCCTTGGGGAGGTCCTTGCCTTCTTCGCGCAACCGATCGGCTAATGTGGCCAGCGATCGTAATGCTTCCACTAAGTCAAATTTCTCTTTGTCCTGGCCCGTGGCCGGCGGTGGTGTCGTCATCGCCCCGGCTGCCGTGCCGTCACCCAGATCGAAGTCCCGGGCCACACCATCCACCACTGCCGGAGCGATTATTTTCTGCTGGTTCACAAACGCACTCACCAGGCAGTGTTCGCACAGCAGGTTGATGACCCGCGGAATGCCCGTGGCATAACGATGGATCAACACCAGCGATTCCGGATCGAAGATCTGCTGGCCGTTGGAGCCGGCGATGCGCAACCGCTGTTGCACATAAGCTTTCGTCTCCTCCAGCGTGAGCGGATGCGTCTTGGCACGCAGCGTAAGCCTTTGCCGTAACTGCCGCAGTTGCGGCTGCTTCAGCTTGTGCTCCAACTCAGGTTGGCCCACCAGCACGATCTGCAACAGCTTCTCAGTGAAGGTCTCCAGATTGGTCAGCATGCGGATCTCTTCCAGCACTTCATCGGTCAGGTTCTGCGCCTCATCCACGATGAGGACAGCCGTTTCGCCCGCCCGGTAGCGGTCCAGCAGCCAGTTGTAGAGCCGCAGCAGGATCTGGCTCTTGGCCTTCGAATCGCATGGAATGCCAAAGTCCGCCATCATGTAATCCAGAAACTGCGGCGTGTTCAGGCGCGAGTTGAAGATGAACGCGGTGGCCACCTGCTGCAGGCGCAACCACTCCAGCAGCTTGTTGATGAGCGTGGTCTTGCCCGTGCCCACTTCGCCAGTCAGCAGCACAAACCCTTTGCGGCTCTGGATCCCATAGGTCAGGCAGGCCAGCGCTTCCTCGGTGTGCCGCGTCAGAAACAGATAACGCGGATCGGGGTTGACGTTGAACGGATTCGCCCGCAGGCCGTAGAACTCTTTGTACATAGTCTTTATGTCTTTGCCGAAACGCTTTCGCCTAAATCGCCGCCCTCTAAACCCTGGCCGTTTCCTTTTTCTCCTCCGGCTGCTTCTTCCGGCTCCAGAAATGGCCCTTGCCGTTGCCGTTCGCCGGCACTGTCTCCACCACCCAGGGAACCGCCACCAGCATCGGCAGATCCAGTGCGGCCTCGGCATCAGCCTGCGTGCGGATCGATTTGTCGCGCAACTCCATCCACAGGGCCAGACCAAGCCCCAGCACCAGACCCGCGCCTAATCCTCCGCCGGCAAACAAAGGCCGGTTGGGGAAGCTTGGCGAATCGGGCAGCGTGGCAGGATCCAGCAGCGCCATCTGCTCGCCTTCCTGCTGTTGCTGTGCCTGCGTCGCCATCTTGGAGGTGCTCTGCTTGGCTAAATCGTCCTGGTAAACTTTTTGCGCGTTGTCGTAGTCTCGAGCCAGCTCTTTGTACTCGCCTTCGATGGCAGGACTTGACGCGACCCGGCTCTGGTACACACTGATTTCTTGCTGAAGTTTCTTCTGATCGCGCGTCGCTTGCGCAATCAGGTCCTGATACTGGTGAATCTGCAGCCGGAGTTGGCGAATCTCCGCCGGCTCCGATCCGGACCCTTGTCGTTCGCGACGTCGTCTCCCTTCGAGGTTGCGTCGTTGATCTCCGCCAGCTTCTTCTTTACCTGCTCAATGTCTGCCTTGGTCTTGATGACGTCAGGGTGGTCGGCGGTATAGCGGGCCTCCTGATCGATGAGCTGGGCCTGCAGTTGCGAGAGTTGCTGCTGCAGGGTTTGGGGATTGTTCGTCGACTGTGACGTTTTCCACGCTGCGATTTGCTGCGCCAGCAACGATTCCGTATAGGCCTTGTCCTGCGTCGCCCGGTTCAGGTTTTGGGTGTTGGCATCGAGCTGCGAATTCAATCCCATCAGAATCTTGAGATTGTTGTCCTCGTCGCCGGGGAGCTGGCCCATGTGCTGGTTCTTAAACGCCGCCAGCTTCTTGTCCAGATCGTCGAGATTCTGCTTGGCATCCTCGACCTGCTTGGTGAGGAAAAGCGTGGTGCCCTGGGACGCGTCCTGCCTCGACTTCAGATCTTCTTCCAGAAGCATCGAGGTGAGATCGGTGCAAATCTGCTGCGCCTCGCGGGCCGTCGACGCTGTGTAGTTCACGTAAAAGCCGGGAACCGGGCTGCCGCCGGGCTTCTTCTTGCCCCCCGCGCTGATTGTCGAAAGATCCGTCACCACCGGCTGGATCTGCATGTTGAGCTGGATGTTGCTCACCACGTCGTCAAGGTTCTGGCCGCCCCTGGCTAATCCCAGCCTCTCCACCATGGGCCGCAGGCGTGCCGGACTTAACACCCGCTGCTGAATGGTGGTGATGTGCTGCGTCAGGTCCTCGGTAAAGACCTGCTGCACCACTACATCCGGAATCTTCGGCGCTTCCACCAGCACGAGGGACTGCGAGGTGTATTTGGCGGGAAAAACATAGGAGATCAGAAATCCTGCCAGCGGCGCCAGCAGCGCCGGAATCAGAATCACCTTCATCCGGCGGCGCAACATCGCCAGATAATCGTCCATGGTTAGTTCGCGGTTTTCCATCATTTCATTACCTGTTCTGCCGGCCCTGAACCGCCGGCTGCAAAATTAGTCGAGCCGGATCGGCCGGGGAGTCCAATCCAGTCCAATCGAACCTACCTGCCGGCGGGAGAGACCGCTGACCGGTGCGGGCGAAACTCCGCCTAAAGACGACTCACACGTGTTGCCCGTAAGCGCGGTCCCCGGCGGGCATAGATCGGTATTGAAACCCAACTCGTTGAACTGATAGCTCACGAACGCGCGCAAGCTGCGTCCGATCTGGCGGTGCAGACCCGCCCCGGCAAAGCCATAGCTGAGCGCGCTCGCATTGACGGTCGACCCGGGTAGCTGCAAACGATCACTCTTGGTATAGCCGAAGTCGGAAAACAGGTCCCAGACGCGCGTCAGGCGTCTCTGCACCTCAAGGTGCGCAATGTTGCTGACGGAACCCGCGAAGACTCCGTTGCCGTTCGTATTCCACCGCTGGAAGGAGAGGGAAACGCTGCTCTTCTCGAACTTATAGTGAAGCGCAATCCGACCGGCCGCGCCGATATGGTTTCCGTTCTCATGCAGGGTGACCGGGGTGTCGAAATTCGCCAGCGTACACCCGGTCGGCGGTGGTACAACCTGGTTACCAAAGATATCGACGCATATGGTCGGGTTGGCGCTGATGTGCGTAAACTGCGGACCGGCAGAAATCAGAAAATCCATGCGCCCGGACACGCGGTGCCCGTACATCGCTTGTATGACATTGGAATGAATAGCCGTGCCCACAGTCGAAAAATTAAATGCCTGATAGCCATAACTCAGCGCGATCTGGTCTTTCGCATTCAAGACCCGGTCATAACCGGCCTGGGCAGTGAAATCGTGGCTGCCAATGAAATT
This sequence comes from uncultured Acidobacteriaceae bacterium, assembly GCA_963842095.1. GTDB lineage: Bacteria > Acidobacteriota > Terriglobia > Terriglobales > Acidobacteriaceae > Sulfotelmatobacter. The sequence continues at coordinate 235,682 of CAWJEY010000011.1, read as the reverse complement.
GGTGTTCTCCGGCAGACCGGTGCTGGACGAAAGAACATTTCCATAGAAATGCACGAACCCGTAGCCTACTGCCATGGTAACGGCTGATTTCGGCGACAGGTTTTCGACGATGTCGGCCAATCCCAAATTCGTCACGCGCGGAACCACGCCGGGAGCAAGCGACTCACCCGCCCCGCCGTTGAAGGCGTTGCTCTGCCCGCCAAATGCGCTGGCGCCCAGCATCCCTGCGCCCAGGCTTCCCAGGCCCGCGTTGTACGCTCCTCCGCCACCGTAGGCGCCGAAGCCGAAAGTACCTTCCGGGAGATAGCTGAACGAATCGCGGAACGCCAATTGCCCCCGCTTCCAGTTGATCCGGTTGTCGATGTCGAATTGCTGCAATTGCTCCAGCCCGATGCCGGTTTGGTCGTAGTAGACCACTCCGCCGATGTAATCCATCGCCACGTCGTAGTTTCTCCAGAGCTTTTGCAGGGTCAGGCTTCCCAGACCCCGGCTCACTGTACTGGTCGATGATCCGCCCAGCGAGTTGCCCACGTTAGAATCCACAGACTCGCTGAAATGCAGCCCCGGCAACAGAAAACTCTCGGGCGCCGCATGGGGCTCCAGCCCGGGCTGGTCGATCGCGGAAATCGGCGGGTTCTCACTCACCGGTGGCGCGGGATTTTCCTGCCCAAAAGCGGGCACTGGGGAGGGCGCGGGCGTCTGGTTTTCATCGCCCTGGGCCCAGGCCACGCTGGCCGCTAGCAGGCTCAGCGTTAGGGTCAAAATAATTTGGCCTTTGTTCATCCGTATTCCTCTTCCGCTGTCTCTCTAGTACTTACCAAACCCTGCCGGAAACGATCCTACCGGGACCATGATCGAACAGGGCCACGATCTACGGGACGACGATCTATGGAACGACGATCTACGGGACGACAATTGTGTCTCCCGGGTGGAGCACGATATTCTGCCCCGGGTCCCGTCCCTTGATCGCGTCCTTGTAGTTAAAATGTACTTTTACCTGCTGGCCGTCCTGCATGCGCAGCAGGTAAATCGCTTTGAGATTGGCAAACTGCGTAAAGCCCGCACTGGAGAGCGCCTGCAGCATGGTCATGTGGGGCAGCAAAGGCATGGCGCCGGTATGCGTCACTTCCCCCAACACATAAATCCTTTGGCTGTTCATCGCCGTCACCACCACCGTGACGCGTGGGTCCGCGATATATTTCTTCAGCTTCTCTTTCAGAGACGCGCCCAGTTGCATGGGAGTCATGCCCGCGGCCTGCACGTCGTCCAGCAACGGCATCGAAATCTTGCCGTCGGGCCGCACCGGCAAAGTGACGTTCATGTCGGGCTCTTTCCAGACCGTGATGTGCAGCGTATCGTCTGCCCCGATTATGTAATCCGACGGAACCTCAGGCGCGAGGCGAGTTTCCGGCGTGGCATCCTTGCCCGGCTTGGCGGCGCTAGTGTCGGTGTCGTCCTGGGCCCTCATGCTGATGGCTGCTAACCCCAGCAGCACCAGGCACGCCAGCTTCATTACTCTCTTCATGCGCTCTCCTGAGCTAGGAGGCCCCGTACTCGGAGCATCCCATCTGTTTCAGCTTGTACAACAAAGCCTTGTAACTGATCTGCAACTCCTCGGCTGCCCGCCGCCGGTTCCAGCGGGTGCGGGTTAGGGCTCGCAGAATGATTTCCTTCTCCGCTTCGCGCGAGGCGGCGCGGGACGCCTGCTTCAGCGAGACCCGGCTGCCGTTGCTGCCCAGATCGGTTCGCAGCAACATCGCACGCAAGCCGCCCATCGCGACCGCTTCATCCCCGAGCGCCACAATCGCCTTGGCTGCGTTCTCCAGCTCGCGCACATTCCCCGGCCAGGAATACTCCTGAAACAACCGGTGCGTTTCTTCGCTGAGTTCCGGCACGGTTCGCTGAAAATCCCGCCCGTACTTCCGCAGAAAATGTTCCATCAGCACCGCAATGTCGTCCCGCCGCTGGCGCAGAGGTGGAATCCGCAAACACACTCCGCTGATCCGGTAATACAAATCCTCGCGCAGATTCCCCGCCCTTACTTCCGCTTCCAGGTCGCGGGCACTTCCGCAGATCAGCCGCGCCAGACCTTGCGCCGAACCTTGTGTCGAACCTTGTGTCGAACTATGTGTCGAACTATGCGCCGAACTCTGTGCCGAACTCTGTGCCCCCGGAGGACGCCCGCCATTCCCGCTTCCCCGCGTCAAGGCCTGCAGCAACCAGGCCTGCCCCTCCGCGCTCAACTCCGCTAACTCTTGCAAAAAGACCGTGCCGGCGCCGGTCAAACCGGACTCCCCTTCGGCAAACTTCCCCGGCTCCACCGTGGCACAAGGTACTACGCGGAACGACTGCCTGCCGTGCCGGGAGAGATCGTGAACCCGCTGGGCGGTCGCCTTCTTGCCCGCTCCGCGCTCGGCCAGCAGCAGAACCGGCACTTCGCTCTGCGCCACCTCCCGCATCACCGCTTCGACGCTCCGCATGCTTGGACTCACACCTTCCACAAAGTCCATTCTTACCGGCCCATGCATCGTCGCGCTCTGCATGTTTTTCGTGCCTTGGCGGACATCAGATTCCATCGATCGACCTTTTCTCGCGGAGAAAAACCCTAAAACACCTGCACCCCAAGCGCTGTATACAAGCACGGCGCTTGCCATATCACTTGCCGGACCTGAAAGATCGTATTACAAGCTTACCTCAATGTTTTCAAAAGTATATAAGCCGGAATCGAGCTGGGGAGGGAGAAAAACCTACTGCCTTTACCCTACACCTTCCCGCATAAAAGGGAAAGTATTTGCCTAACCGAGGGTAACGAATGTTCACCCCGGCCCTCTTCCAATAAGGAAAAAGTTCCCATCTCCTCTTCCCATGGGCAGATCTCGTGGAACCCTTCAACTCACATTGAGCTAAGGGCTTTTGATTGCGGCCCTCCCCCGCTTCGCATATGCTGGACTAACCTTGGTGATAGAGTCTGCTCCAGTGCGCCAACCGCTGCATTCCGAGCCACCAACCGCGCCCGCTCCCGCCATAGGCCCGGTGCCGCCTCAATTGTGGCAAATCGCTGTGCTCGCCGTTCTGTTGTTGTGGCTCTACCACTCGATCCTCACGCATCTTGCCGGGCAATGGTGGAGCGACCCCAATTTTTCCCACGGTTTCTTCGTCCCTCTGTTCTCTGCTTTCGTGATCTGGCAGGAACGCTCCCGCCTCACCAGCCTGAGCCTACGGCCCTCGTGGTGGGGCTTGGGGTTCGTGGGGTTCGGACTATGTGTCCTGATTGTCGGTCAGATGGGCGCTGAACTCTTCCTTTCCCGCTTGTCGATGTTGATCGTGCTAGGTGGCTTGATCGTCCTCTTTCTGGGGTGGAACTTCTTCCGCGCCCTGCTTTTTCCCTGGGCGTTCCTGCTGCTGATGATTCCCATCCCAGCCATCATCTTCAGCCAGATTACCTTCCCTCTCCAGCTATTGGCGGCGAAAGCGGCCAGTACCATCCTGCCCTGGATGGGTGTGCCCGTATTGCGGGAAGGCAACGTGATCATCCTTCCCGGCAAGGTTTTGGAGGTGGCGGAAGCCTGCAGCGGCATCCGTTCGCTGATGTCCCTGGCCACGCTTGCCGTCATCTATGGTTATCTAATGGAGCGCAGACTAGTGGTGCGGGTCTTGTTGGCGCTGGCCTCCGTACCCATCGCCGTCGCCGCCAACAGTCTGCGCATCGTAGGCACCGGCCTGCTGGTACAGTATTGGGATCCGGAGCGGGCCGAAGGCTTCTTTCATGAGTTCTCCGGATGGCTGATTTTCGTGGTTTCCCTCGTCATGCTCTATCTTCTGCATCGCATCGTCCGCGTCTTCTGGCACGAGGAGGGCACGGAATCATGAAGCCAATAGGCGTATTGCGCTTCGTTCTTGCCGCTGCACTGATTGCCCTCACCGCCATCCTGCTTCAGGCCAGGGGCCGCACGGAAATCATTCCTCAACACCTGCCGCTCTCGTCCTTCCCCGCGCAACTCGCGAATTGGGACAGTACCCAGATTGTCCAGGACAAGAAAACTCTCGAAGTGCTCGGACCTGGGGACTTTCTGGAGCGCGTGTATCAGGATCCCGACCGGAAGCTGCCTTACGTCGACATTTTCCTGGCGTATTTCCCCAGCCAGCGCACCGGCGAAACCCCCCACTCTCCGCAGCACTGCCTGCCCGGCGCGGGCTGGAATCCCGACGAAAACGTCCGCGTTATGCTCTCTCTACCCGGCCACGGCCCCTTCCCAGCCAACCGCTACGTGATCTCCAAAGGCAGTGAGCGCCGCCTGGTCTTGTATTGGTTTTGGGCCCATGATCGAGGTGTGGCCAGCGAATACTGGGCAAAGTTTTATCTGGTCAAGGACGCGATCCGCATGAACCGCAGCGACGGCTCTCTGGTGCGCTTTGTGACTCCGCTGTTCCCTGGCGAAACCCCGGACGCCGCCCAGCAACGCATTCTTCCGTTTACTTCCGCCGTAGTCCCGCTACTCGATGACTACATCCCCCGCTGATCCTCTTTCGACAAAAGCCGAAGGTCCCAACCGCCCCAAGCGTGTGCTCGGCTTCCGCGATCTGGTTCTGTTCTACGTGGTCACCGGCATCAGCCTGCGCTGGATCGCCACCGCCGCGGCCGCCGGCCCCAGTTCCATCGTCATCTGGATCGGCGCCTGGCTCTGCTTCTACACCCCTCTCGCTTTCTCTGTACTCGAGCTTTCTTCCCGCTATCCCAGTGAAGGCGGCCTCTACGTCTGGAGCAAGCGCGCCTTCGGAGACTTCTCCGGCTTCATGTCCGCCTGGACTTATTGGACCAGCAATCTCCCCTACTTCCCCGCCGTACTCTACTTCGCCGCCAGCAACATCCTGTTCATGCGCCAGAGCGCGTGGGCGCATCTCTCGAACAATGCCACGTTCTACATTGTTTTTTCTCTGCTAACACTGGCTGCGGCCACACTGATGAATATTGTCGGCCTCGACGTCGGCAAGTGGCTGCACAACGTCGGCGCACTCGCCATGTGGATTCCGGTCGGCATCGTCATCGTGCTCGGACTCATCGCCTGGCATCGCTACGGCTCGGCCACGTCATTCACTCTGCAGTCGATGACACCCAGCGTGCACTTCAACGACCTCATCTTCTGGTCCGTGCTGACCTTCGCTTTCGGTGGATGCGAGACCGCTTCCTTCATGGGAGAAGAAATCAAGAATCCCCGCCGCTCGATCCCGTTCGCTCTATTGTTCGGCGGCATGACCGTGACTCTTTGCTACATCCTGGGCACGGCCGCTATTCTGCTGGCATTGCCCTCCAGCAAAGTCAGCAGCTTGCAGGGACTGGTGCAGGCCATCTCGAAAACCGCGACCCGCGTGGGCTTTCCCGGAGTGCTACCAGTAGCCGCATTCCTGATCGCGCTAAGCAACATCGGCGCAGCCGGAGCCTACCTCGCAGCGGTCGCCCGACTGCCTTTCGTCGCCGGTATCGATCGCTTCCTGCCTTCGGCATTCGGCGCGCTCCACCCGCGCTGGAAAACCCCGTGGGTAGCGTTGCTCACGCAGTTCTTCCTCGGCGCGCTTTTCATTTTTTTGGGGCAAGCCGGAACCAGCGTCAAAGGCGCCTACGATGTGCTGGTGAGTATGGGCGTGATCACATATTTCATCCCGTATCTGTACTTGTTCGCCGCCATGATCAAACTGCAACGCGACCCCACCGGGCCAGAAGTAATTCGCGTGCCGGGGGGGAGCACGGTGGCGAAGCTGGTCGCAACAGTCGGGTTCCTCACGACAACTCTCACGATTGTTTTGTCGCTGATTCCGCAGTCGGACGAACCCAACAAGCCGCTGGCGCTGTTCAAGATTGTGGGGGGAACGGGAGCGCTGGTTCTGCTAGGGGTAGGGATTTACGCTGCGGGCAAGCGGCGAGCGGCCCGAACCGCGTAGGCGCACGAGAGGCCTGTGGATCGATGTCTGCTCTGATTCTTCTCCGTGACTCCGTGTCTCCGTGGTGAAAAACTCTACACCGGCGTCGCCGTCTTCCTCGCGGGATTAAAGAACGGCATCCCCGTCACCTTCACATTCGTCTTCAGCCGGACTGCTTCGATGGTAATCTCCATCTGCAACTGCGTCCCCAGCTTCGAATGCTCGGTCTCCACACTGGCCAGTGCAATCATCTTCTTCAGAATCGGCGACCAACTAGTAGTCGTCGCCTTCCCGATTTGTTTCTCCCCGGAATACAAAGGCACAGCCACCCGCGAAGCCTGGCTCGGAGCAGCCGGAGTCAGCCCATAACGCTCATACAGCGCCTCAACATCAGCCCAATCCACTTCGACCCCAACGAACTGCCGCGCCACGCCGCTCTTCGCGTCCCTCTCCAACGCCCGCTTGCCGATGAAATTTTCTTTCTCCAGATGCACCATCTTGGCAAAGCCCAACTCGTATGGAGAAAACTTCTGCGACGCAATCAGCGCCTTCTTCGAACTCGAGTAATCCACTTCGATCAGCAGCAGCCCAGCTTCCACACGCGCCACATCCAGCGCCAGCATACCCGCCGCATGCAGATCAAACTGCTTGCCTTTTTCCGCCAGTGCATCCCAAACCTTCACCGCCTCGTTCCACGGCACCCAGATTTCATATCCCAGATCGCCGGTGTACCCGGTCCGCGAAATGTCCACGGGCACGCCCGCAATCTTGCCATGGGTCACGCGAAAATATTTCAGATTCGCAATGTCGGCCTCCGCAACGGTCTTCAACAATTTCGCCGAGGTCGGTCCCTGCAACGCAAGCGCCGCGGTCTTTTCTGAAATATCCTCCACATGCACATCCATATTTAGGCCATTCTGCCGGAACCATCGCAAGCTCGGGTCCGCAGCCGTCCAGCGATAAACATTTTCCTCCAGCCGCGAAATCGTCCCGTCGTCGATGACCTTCCCCTCTTCATCGCACCAGCAGCAATAGATCACCTGCCGCACTTTCACCTTATTAATGTCGCGCGTGATCACGCGGTTCACCAGCCGCGTTGCGTCTTTGCCCGTAATCAAATATTTGTAGAGTGGAGAAATATCGATCAGAGCCGCCGCATTGCGGATGGCGTTGTACTCGTGCTCGTGATGCACCTCATACACGCTGACCGTGTAATATCCCGACCACTCGCGGTAATTCAAGCTGTGGCAAAGCGGAAAAGTTCTCTCGTGAAACGCAGTTCCAATGGGCAATGAAGTGGCCTCGAAACAAATTTATAAAGAAGTCAGATTATACGCCCGGGCCATCATCGGAGGCGTGGCAGACAAAATCACGCGTTCCCTATAGAATGACCCTTCGACTTCCATCCATGCGCCCAATCACGCCAACATTGTCGAACACTCTCCGCAACTGGAGCGTCCTTCCCAGCGGCCTCTAATACGCGCGCCCCAAAACTGCGCTAATATTCTTCGTCCTCGTTCTCAACCGACAAGCTAAAGGCTAAAAGCTAAGACCTATGGCTAATTCATACGATGTAATTGTAATCGGCGGAGGCCACAACGGCCTGGTCAACGCCGCCTACCTCGCGCGCGCCGGAAAGAAAGTTCTGGTGCTCGAACGCCGCCACATCCTCGGCGGCGCGGCCTCCACCGAAGAAGTTTTTCCCGGCTTCAAGTTCTCCGTCTGTTCCTACGTCGTGTCGCTCCTGCGCCCGGAAATTATCCGCGACCTCGATCTCCCGCGTCACGGCCTCGAAATTCTCCCGCTAGACGGCACTTTCACCCCCATGCCCAGCGGCGATTATCTGTGGCGCGTGAACGACCACGGCAAAACTCACCGCGAGATCGCCCGCCACTCCCGCGTCGACGCCGAGGCCTACGACGAGTTCGGTAAAGCCATGCAAGCCATGTGCCGCTTCGTCAAGCCAATTCTCAGCATGGTGCCGCCCGACCCGAACACCTTGAACCCGCGCGAACTGATGAAACTGCTTTTCATCGGACGCCGCTTTCAGGGCATGTCGAGCTACGACAAATACAACCAGGTCCAGCTCATGACCATGAGCGCCATCGATTTTCTCGATCAGTGGTTCGAGACGGACGTCCTCAAAGCGACGATGTCAGCCTCCGGAATCATCGGCACATTTCTAGGCGTGCGCTCGCCCGGCACAGCCTATGTTCTCCTCCACCACTACATGGGAGAAATTGACGGCGCATTCCGCGCCTGGGGATTCGCCCGTGGCGGCACCGGTGCAATCTCAAACGCTATCGCCGACGCCGCCCGCGAAGCCGGAGTTGAGATCCGCACCCAGTCCGCCATCGCGAAAATCATCGTCAAAGATGGCAAGGCCAAAGGTGTAGTCCTCGCCAACGGCGACGAAATCTTCGCCGAAACAATCTCTTCCAGCGTCGACCCGCGTCTAACTTTCAACAAGTTCATCGATGCTGACCAACTCCCCGCCGACTTCCTCGAAGATATCAACCGCTTCAAATACCGCGGATCTTCCGGCAAGGTAAACATGGCGCTCGACGGACTACCGAATTTCAAATGCATGCCTGGACCGGGCCCCCACCTTCGCGGCGCGATGTCCATCTCGCCATCGGTCGAATATATGGAGCGCGCCTACGACGACGCAAAGTACGGCAACTTCTCGCGCCGTCCCTACATCGACATGGTCATCCCTTCGCTCACCGATCCCTCGGTCGCACCGCCGGGCAAGCACGTGCTCTCCTGCTTCGTGCAGTATGCGCCCTACAAACTCCGCCCCGGCCTCAACTGGGATGATCAGAAAGAAGCCTTCGGAGACACCGTCGTCAACACCATCGCCGAGTACGCGCCCAACATTAAAGACATCATTCTGCACAGGCAAGTCATCACTCCGCTCGATCTCGAGCGCGAGTGGGGACTGAGCGAAGGCAACATCTTCCAGGGCGAGCTTTCGCTGGAGCAGCTTTTCTTCCTGCGCCCAGCGGCGGGTTACGCCCGCTTTCGCACCCCCATTCAGAACCTCTACATGTGTGGTTCGGCCACCCATCCCGGCGGCGGCATCATGGGTGCGCCCGGACGTCTGGCGGCTCTCGAAATTCTCAAAGACATCAAGGGAGCCGCCTAACATGCCCGAAGCAAAATCCGCCCAGCGCGACATCGTCATCATCGGCGGCGGCCACAACGGGCTGGTCACCGCCTTCTACCTTGCGAAAGCCGGATTCAAGCCTCTAGTCCTCGAACACCGCCCTCAGGTCGGCGGCGCCGCCATCACCGATGAATTTCATCCCGGCTTCCGTTGCTCCACACTGGCGCACAGCGCCGGACCGCTTCGTCCAGACATCGTCCGCGACATGCAACTGGAAAAGCACGGCCTCAGGTTCATCACGCCGGAGACGTGTGTTACCGCGCTCTCGCCCGACGGACGCGCCCTTTCGCTGTACACGGACGAGATTAAATCTGCGCAATCAATCGCTGCCTTCTCACAAAAAGATGCGGCGAAGTATCCCGAGTTCGGGAAATCTCTAGGCAAGATAAGCAAAGTGATCGCAGAAGCGCTGGCCACCACTCCGCCCGACATCGATCACCCCAGCGGCGGCGATATGTGGAGCATGCTCAAAACCGGCCGCGCCCTCCGCAATCTCGGCAAGCGGGATATGTACCGCGTCTTGCGCTGGGGACCGATGGCCGTGGCCGATCTGGTGGCGGAATATTTCGAAACTGAATTATTGCGCGCGGTCATAGCAGCTCGCGGAATCTTCGGAACCTTCCTCGGCCCATGGTCGGCAGGCAGCAGTCTGCAGTTACTGATCCGAGCCGCCGGCGATTCTCATCCGGCTGGCTCGGCCTTCTTCGCTGCCGGTGGAATGGGCGCGCTCACGCAAGCCATGGCTTCCGCTGCAAAAGCAGCCGGCGTCGAGATTCGTACCGCTGCCGAAGTCATCGAGATTCGCGTGAAAGACGGCGCAGCCACCGGAGTACTGCTCGGTACCGGCGAGGAAATCAACGCCAAAGCTGTCATCTCCAACGCCGACCCCAAACGCACGCTGCTCAAGCTCACCGACCCCACGCATCTTTCTCCTGACTTCGTGCAAAAGCTACAGCATTACCGCGGCAACGGCACGGTCGCGAAAGTGAACCTTGCACTCTCCGGCCTGCCCACTTTCACCGCCCTGAAAAACGGAGACGCCAACGCACTCAAAGGCCGCATTCACATCGGCCCCGATATCGACTATCTCGAGCGCGCCTTCGACGAATCCAAGTACGGCAACTTCTCGCGCCAACCTTATCTCGAAGCCGCCATCCCATCGCTCACCGATCCCACGCTCGCGCCTGATGGCAAGCACGTGATGTCCATCTACATGCAATACGCGCCCTACAAACTGAAGGGCGACTGGGAAGACCAGCGCAAAGCGCTCGGCCAAACAGTCGTTCAAACGCTCGCACAGTACGCGCCCAATCTTCCCGAGATGATCCTGACTCACCAGATCATCACTCCGCTCGATCTCGAAGAAGTCTACGGATTAACCGGCGGCCAAATTTTCCACGGCGATCTCGCGCTCGACCAGTTCTTCACCATGCGCCCGCTGCTCGACTGGGCGCGTTACCGTACGCCGATCGAGAACCTGTATCTTTGCGGCAGCGGCACGCATCCCGGCGCAGGCCTGACCGGGGGCTCGGGCGCCAACGCCGCGAGAGAGATATTGAAAGAACTGAAGAAGTAACAGAGGTCAGCGTGTGAAGAAAGCAAAGACAGGCAAAGCGACAAAGATCCCTAAAACAGTGGACGAATACCTGGAACGCGTCCCCGAACCCGCCCGAACCACCCTCAACAAAGTGCGCGCGGTCATTCGTTCAGCCGCACCGCCCGATGCGACTGAGAGCATCAGCTACGGCATCCCCACCTTCAAATACAAGGGAATGCTCGCAAGGTTCGCAGCCTTCTCCGACCACTGCAGCCTGTTCCCGGGTGCCAACCATAGAGTTCAAGGGCGAACTCAAGAACTTCCAAACATCAAAAGGCACCATCCGCTTCGCACCGAATAAGCCTCTACCGGCTACTCTTCTGAGAAAATTAGTGAAGGCGAGGATTGCAGAGAACGAACGCAAGAAGAACCGCTGACCGCGCGACTTCGAGACTATGAAGAACTCCGCCATCCTGCTGGTGAGCTGCCCGGATGCCAAGGGCGAAGTCGCCACCATCGCCGACTTCGTCTACCGCCACGGCGGCAACATCCTGCACGCCGACGAGCACGCCGACGAAGAGTCTGGACTCTTCTTAATGCGAGTCGAGTTCGATCCCAAGGACTTCGACATCGATCTTACCGACAAGACCCTCGCCGACTTCGCCAAACATTTTTCTCCCATCGCCGACAGGTTTCAGATGAGGTGGAGTCTCGCGCAGTCCTCGCACCGCCCCCGCATGATCATTCTGGTTTCAAAGTACGACCACTGCCTCGTCGATCTCCTCTACCGTCACCAAAGCGGCGAACTAGCATGCGAGATTCCACTGATTGTCTCGAACCACCCCGACAACCAGCCAATCGCCGACTTCTACAAAGTCCCCTACACCGTGATCTCGATCACTAAGGACAACAAGCAGCAGGCCGAAGAACAAATCCATACGCTGATCGAAGGCCACAAAGCCGACTTTATGGTGCTCGCCCGATACATGCAGATTCTTTCCAACGATTTCGTCAACCGCTATCCGCAGCGCATCATCAACATTCACCATTCTTTCCTTCCCGCGTTCATCGGAGCGCGCCCGTACCATCAAGCCTTCGAACGCGGCGTAAAGCTGATCGGCGCAACCAGTCACTATGTCACCGAAGTCCTCGACGACGGGCCCGATCATTGAGCAGGACGTGGTCCGCGTCTCTCACCGCGACACCGTCGAAGACCTCATCCGCAAAGGCCGCGACCTCGAGAAGGTCGTCCTCTCCCGCGCCGTTCGCTGGCACGTTGAAAACCGCGTTCTTCTTTATGGCAACAAGACCGTAGTCTTTTGAGGTTGGAATCTCCATCCTCGCGCGGAAGGTCATGTACGTCCGCGGTTGTCAAGGCCGGAACATGACGGTATCGCTCCGGTAGTAACTTGCGACCCGGGTGACTTTCGTCTTTACTTAGACAGCAGTTAAGAAATCCCTCACCCAACGGGGAGAATCTCGCTTTGGGAGCGTTTCTTGGCCGAGGATCTTAGATTTGAACTAGCAATCCTGGCGACAGTCCAGGGTTTTTATCAGAAGCTGATGCGCGACTCGCTCGGCGGCGATGTGCCCATTCCGAGCGGGCTCGACGAAGTCTCGCTTCGCCACTCCGACGAAGATCTTCCGGAAACTCTTTCCCGCATGTATCGCTGGCTGCATCTGCTCGACATGGCCATCACGCCAGCGATGCTGCGCCACGCGCTTACTCCCGAGACAGATTCTGAAGTTGCTGAGGCCCTGCTGCGCTACTTTGTTCGCCGCCGCGAGCCCAGCGAAGTCAACCGCGACAAAACCGATCTCATCGCAACTTTTCTTTACCGGCATCCTCGCGTTCAGGGTCAATGGGAGCAACACGGTTACGGTCTCGACGGATCGCTGCCGCTGTCTCCCTTCGAGATCGCCCTCATCGAGATTCTTGCCGATACTGACGTGCCGTCGCTTCCCGAAGAGCATGTACAGCTGCTGCGAAACTTCGATCCGTTGCGCGAGGAGATTGCCCGCTATCGCGATTTCAATTCGCTCATCGACTCCGGCATCGTATCGCGCGTGCGCGAACTGAAGCGCTGGCTCGACTCTTCCTTCTATCATCCTGGCGTGCTGGCCACGGTCTCGGCGCACAATGCCGCGTTTGGCGCGCGCTTTGACATGCTTTTTGCCAAGGCCCTGGGAGAGATCAAACAATTCGCCCAGGCCCTCGACGAAATGGGCGGCAGCATTCTAAGCACGGTAGACGGCGTGGAAGTTACCGTCGACCACGTGGCCGCAATCGAGCAGAAGGAAATGCTTCAGGCCGACTATGGCAGTGCGCTGGAAAAATTCCGGCGGGTCTCCCGCTTGAAGAAAGAACTGGACCGGCGTCCACCCATTCGCAGGTCGTTGCTTGCGCCCGCCGCCGGCAACGCTATCCCATCTTCCGGCGGTACGGCCGCCGCGGCCAAGAAAGCGCGCGCTGCCGCCGCTGCGGCAAAAGCGCCCGTTCCGGCTCAGGCATTTCAGCCTCCGGTCATCACGGCGCAGCAAATCTCCGTTGAGGAAGGCAAACTGCGCCGCGTCGAGGAATCGATTCGCGTCTTTGTGCGTGTGGCTGATCCCAAATATCGCCAGGTTGTGCCCATGCGCTTTTTCAATCTGACGCTGACCACGCCTGAAGCCGAAGCCTACAACGCCAGCTTCCTCGAGGAGAAAACTCCCCGCGCCGATGTTGCCCGCTCACTGATTCGCCTGGTTTCCTGCGTGGCCCGCGTCAACACCGAACTCGAAGAACTCAAACGCAGCCAAAGCATGTCCTCGCTGTGGAAGCTCCACGCGGATGCGCTGGTGGTCCTGCTCGAGATCGCCAGCACGACGACGGAGGAAGCCGAGAGTGTTGCCAAGACCGCAGGAAGCAGCGATGCTGCGTCGGCCAAAGCCATTTCCGAAACCGTGCAAAAACTCCGCAACCGTTCCGATCTGGCCGTGAAGGCTCTGGCTCATCCAGGGAGCTAGCAGCAGTTCTCAGTTCTCAGTTCTCAGTTCTCACATCCGAATCACAAACTGTCATTCCGCTTTGGGAAAATGGGATATACCCCCTCCCCCCGGTCTATTGGAATCTTCTACTTAGCGCCAAAATCGGATTTAATCTATGGGGCTCAACAACTTGCGGGCAAAATCTTGAGCCGTAAGGAGTTAGGCGGCTGGATCGGGGTGTCAAAGAGCTCGTCTGAAACGTATAGCATCGGCCGATGGGAATGCTTACGTCAAGACCACGAAAGTAGCTATATGCGGCGCGCGAAGGCCGCGCTAGCTTTCAACTTCGAGAAGCCGACTTCGGGTTCCTGGGGAAGTTCGTCTGCTTACCAAAACTTCCAGAATGGCTTTTTTAATTGGCGCTGCTCTTCCTGGTAACGCTGCTCCTCCAGGAGTTTCTGCTGTTGTTCGCGTTGTTGTTCAAAACTCCGTTGTGCATCGTAGGTGTTTTTTGATTCGGTGCTCCAGCCCGACTGATCCGCCCAGCCGGTTGGCGATTGCGCATGGTCCAACTTCGCTTGGTTCTTTACGTCGTCTGGGGTGCGGAGGCGTTGCTGCTCCTGATAGTGCTGTTGCTCTTGCCGTTCCCGCTCCTGGCGTTGTTGCTCCTGATAGCGCTGTTGCTCTTGCCGTTCCCGCTCCTGGCGTTGTTGCTCCTGATAGTGCTGTTGCTCTTGCCGTTCCCGCTCCTGGCGTTGTTGCTCTTGATAGCGCTGTTGCTCTTGCCGTTCCCGCTCCTGGCGTTGTTGCTCCTGATAGCGCTGTTGCTCTTGCCGTTCCCGCTCCTGGCGTTGTTGCTCCTGATAGCGCTGTTGCTCTTGCCGTTCCCGCTCCTGGCGTTGTTGCTCTTGCCAATCATCAGCCATTTTGTCCTCCCCAGGGCCTACCGTTCTTCCCGCAGCTCCATAGCGCGGGCTCAGTTGCTCACAACTTAGCTAACATCTTTGGGCCCAGCCCAAGTTTTTCGATGCCACCGGAATAGCCGGATGGATCGGGTTGCTCGTAATAGAAGAAGCACAGTCCCTGAGCCATCTCCGGCAACACTCGAGAAGGGTTCGCCCCCAAATTGACGCGCCAGACGAAGGGTTTGAGGCGCGGTCCTGCGAAAAACTGCATCCGAGAAAAGAATCCATCAGAATTGAATTCTGCCGTAAGGATGTGTGACCACCGGCGAAGGCGAGCTTCTTCTGGAACAAGCTGTGGAAGGACTATTTCCTCTACGATTCGCGCTCGGTTCGCGCCGGTTCCGGAGTAGATGAACCGCTTGAGATCGTCGAACTCAGGTTCGAATCCGGTGAAGTGAAAGTGAGCGAGAACAAAGTGGAAGGCAATCTTGGACACAGCTTGTACGTAAGGCAGCGATATCTGTGCCTTCATCTCTGCTTCGAGCTCTGTCCTCTCCGGTGTATCAATAGGGACCTCGCGCCCGCGTTCCAACGCAAGGCCGAACGCAGCCTCTAGCTCTGCCTCTTGCGAAGCGCCGGAAATACAAACTAGTAGCTCCCAATGCTTCCAATCGTCTCCAAATCGTGAGAGATCCTGCAGCAATTTGCCCTCGCGAATTGGAACGTGCTCCAGCGTTCCGTCCGGCTTCTTGAACACGAGCTGATGCATGAGAAACGCCTCACTTTGAGACTTCATCTGCCATAGCAATTCATGCTGCATATTCGGGTGGACACCCTTTACTGTCAGGGGAGGCAAGCCAAGGGTGGGCTCGACAAAGATGTTTTTGCCTTTGTGGCCTTTTCTCCCCTGGATTCCCAAGATGTTTCTGAAGAATGCTTCGGTCCCGTTTCTCAAGAAAACTTCTTCAAATTTGCTAAAGCGATTCTGACAGTCATAACAAATAAAGTTCTTGAGCCGTACATCGTTCTTGAAATTGCCTAAGCCGGCGGGAAGGGGGTGCTCTTTCGGATGGAGTGGCGAGGTGCCTGGGCATAACCCCTCAGGCGCGGTATAGACGCAGTGATCATACTTGTTAACCTTTTCCATGGGCTGCTGTGCTCTCGCACCTGAACCTACTTGGCCGGGCTTCGCCCGGCGGACAGCCGAGGGCGGCTGTCCCCACCATGTGCCGGAATGATCGCTAACAGCTAGTTGATGTCGAACTGCTCCTGATGCAGCGCGGGGTCGCTCTTCACGATGATGGTGCGCTTGGTTAGTTCTTCCATCTCGTTCAGCAGGCGGCCGTTGTTGGCTTTCAATTCTTTCGCCACATCGGGATGCACGCGCAGCATTACGTCTTCGTGCTCCAGGTGCTTCGCGATCTTGCGCATCTCCACGTAGATTTCGTTTGCCACCGTGGTCAGCGACTTCACGTAGCCGGTGGATTGGCAATAGGGACACGGCGCGCCAATGGTGCGTTCGAGCGATTGCTTCACGCGTTTGCGGGTAATTGCGACCAGGCCGAAATCGTTGAACTGGAGAACTTTTGACGGGGCACGATCGTGACGAAGTTCCTCTTCCAGGGCCTGCATCACGCGTTGGCGGTTGCGGCGCTCGTCCATATCGATGAAGTCGATGATGATGATGCCACCGAGATCGCGCACGCGAATCTGGCGCACGATTTCTTTGACTGCGTCCACGTTGGTTTTGACGATGGTGTCTTCGAGGCGCGAGGTTTTGCCCACATACTTGCCGGTGTTGATGTCGATGGCGACCAAGGCCTCGGTCTGGTTGATGACGATGTAGCCGCCGCTCTTCAGCCAGACTTTCGACTTGAGCGCCTTGTTCATCTCCTCGGCCAGTCCGAATTGCTCGAACAGCGGCGTCTCTTTCGTGTAGAGCTTCACACGCTTCACGAGGCCGGGCTGAAAGCGATTGAAGAAACGGAGGATGCGCTCGTACTCCGGTTCGGTATCGACCCAAATTACGGAGAAATCGGAAGTGACCTGATCGCGCAGCACACGCTCGACCACGTTGAGATCATGGTAGATGAGCGCCGGCGGCTTCGAAGCCTCGGCACGCGACTTGATGTCATTCCACAGGCCTTTGAGGAAGCGGATGTCGGCGCGGAGTTCGTCTTCGCCCGCGTTTTGGGCGGCGGTGCGAACGATGAAGCCGCCGTGTCCGTTGTCGCGCTCGCTCATGACGATGCGCTTCAGGCGCTGGCGCTCTTCGTCGGAGGCGATCTTGCGGGAAACGCCGGTGTGGTTGACCGTCGGCATGTAGACGAGGAAGCGTCCGGGGAGCGCGATGTGGCTGGTGATGCGCGCGCCTTTTTTGCCAATCGGCTCTTTGGCAATCTGCACCAGAATTTCCTGGCCTTCTTTGAGCAGGTCGCTGATCTTGGGAACTTCCTGGGCCTCGCGGCGCGGGAAGCGGCGTCCCCCGCCACGTCGTCCGCCGCCACGCTGCCGGTCGAAGCCCGGCCGCGGACGCGGCGCACGCTGCGTGTAACCAGCCGTCCCCGCCGGAGCGCGAACCTCGGCCCGGGCATCGACAGCGCCGGTGCCGCGCGCTTCGGCGTCGAGCAGTGCCTCGGCTTCGGCTTGCGCTTCTTCCAGTTCCAATTCTTCGGTGTCTTCCTCGCCCTCGGCAGCGCTGCCTTCGGCAGGCGCCATACCGGCCTCGGCTAAAGACGACATGTGAATCTCATCCACCGTGGCGCGGACTTCGGCAATCTGGCCTGCCGCCTGGGTCTCTTCTTCAAACTCGTCGTAGCCCTCATCGGAGGATTCCTGATAACGGACAGTGTCCGCTTCCTCTTCGTCGATGGTCTCTTCTTCGAGAGTTCCAGGGGCGGCAAAGGCCGGGGCTTCCGGCTCGCGAACCGGAGGCGCTGGCCGATCCGAATGCCCGGCCTGCGGTGCCACCAACTCCTCTTCTTCCTCGACAAATTCCTGTTCGGCAGTCTGAGCGGCGGCGCCGACTACGTCAGAAACACCCGCACTCGCAGAGTCCCGCCGATGAAATTCGCGGTTCCAATCCACCGAAGTCGCGGCCGCCGAAGCTGGGCCGGCGTTGCCGTGGTCCTCTTGCGCATGTCGTGAATCGTCGTGCTGCTCCCGCGGCATTTCAGCCATTGGAGCCGTGCTGGCAGAATCAGAAGCTGAAGCAAAGATGGGTTCATCATCCGGAAAAGTCGCGGCCACAGGTGCTGCGGGTTCTGACATCGCGGCAGAGGTTGGCGCAGGAGCGGAAGAAAAGTTCCGCTCGTCCCTGACACCCTGCGGACGCCGCTCCTGCACCGCAGGTGGCTGGGTCAGGCCGCGGTACTTGGAAATCGACTCACCCGGCAGCAGAATCGGCTGGTATCCCGCCGGCGGTCCGAACTGCTGGGTGCGGCCTGACTCCTGATGACGAGGAGCAACCGGGGCCACTGGAGCGGGAACACTCTCAGTCACAGGCCGCGCCAGACGCGGCTCCGAGCTGCGATCACGGCCTTCGCCTTGTCCGTCGCCTCGTCCGTCGCGGCGTCCGCCACGACGGCGGCGGCGGCCTCGGAAGCCTCCGCGGTCGCGGTCTTGGGAGGCACTGCCGCCGGAAATATCGGGCGCAGCCAGGGAAGAAGGTTGACCCTCCGCCGGTTCTTCCGTTTCGACAAAATCCTGACCGGAACTGTTCCCGAAAGTCTCGGGTTCGGCGGTATCTTCGCCAGCCGGCAATTGCGCCTCGCCAGCCGCGGACTCCTCCCGCGGCGGTTGCGACCGCATATCCTGCACGCCGCGATTCGCGGGGACGACGTCGGTTAGATCCTCGTCGTGCTCTTCCAACTCCATAAAGTCGGAAACGTAGAGGAACGCGTCGCGCTCCAGGCCGATGTCAACGAAGGCGGACTGCATGCCGGGCAGCACGCGGGTGACGCGGCCTTTGTAGATAGAGCCAGCTAATGTGTATTCATTTTCGCGCTCGAGGTAGATTTCCGCGAGCAGATCGTCTTCCACCAGGCCCACCTTGGTTTCGTGGGGCGTGGAAGAGACAAATAGTTCTTTGTTCATTGACACTCCGGTCCCGCCAACTTAAGAACGTCGGGCGGGGTTCACCGGTGCCGGGCGATGAAGGAAACGGGAGGATCGAGCGTCGCGACGCTGGCCCCGCATAGGGGACGGCTGGGGCCGGGGAGGTTTCTCCCTAACCGAATCCGCTGCACAAGCTTGGGTATCTTTTGCACTTGTTCGCTTTTCGTCTGCCGGGTTTGTGACCGCACTCTCAGACCGTTTCCGGTCGGGGGGCCGTTTCCCTGCCAGCAGCGTTATAGCTTCAATCCTGCCCGGCCTTCTGACTGCTCAACTGGCCGGTGAAATGCCCCCTTTACGCGAGGGCGATCGATATTTTTGGGGCTGCGCCTACCGGCACAGCAACTGCTTCCTTGCCGTCTTCCCGTATTCGAGAATACTGTTCAGGAATCCAGTTCAAGGATCATGAAGCCTGATGCAAAATCCTGTTGAATCAGCCAACTCTTCTTGGTTTATCTTAAGTTTCTTTACCCGGCTAATTCACAAAGCGGCGCATTCGGACGTTCATTACCATCCCCAGCGCCAGGAACATGAACAACACGGAAGACCCGCCGTAACTCATTAACGGCAAAGGTATTCCGGTGACCGGCATAAAACCGACCACCATGCCGACATTGACCAAAATGTGGAAGCTAAGCACAGCTACCACACCCATCACCACGAACGTGCCCGCGCGGTCGGGCGCGGTTTGCGCGTTCTGGGTCAAACGCATCAGCACTATGAAGTATAACAGCAGAACCCCCAGCGCGCCCACGAATCCATGCTCCTCGGCAAAAGCCGCGAAAATGAAGTCCGTTTGTGGAACTGGAAGGAAAGCCCCGTGTGTTTGTGAGCCTTTACCACCCCACAGACCCCCCGACCCCACGGCTATCAGGGATTGCTCAACTTGGTACCCGGACCCCTGGGGATCGTTGGCCGGATCCATAAAGCTGGTGAGGCGTTGTTTCTGGTAAGACTTTAGAACGTGCACCCGCGGTGTGAAGAAGACTGCGCCTATCCCCATTGCAGCCAGCAGTACCACCACTAGGCCCTGTTTCCACTGCAACCCACCCAGAAATATCCCCATCACGGCGATGGGCACATAGGTCAGGGCTGTGCCCAGATCAGGTTGCGCCAGAACCATGAGCATCGGAATGCCGACAATGGCCCCGGCCTTCAGAAAATCCGGCCAGGAGAGTTCGCGGTGCCGCAGGTCGGCAAAATACTTGGCCACGGCCAGGATGAGAATCAGCTTTACCCATTCGGAGGGCTGAAAGTGGGCGCTCCCCATCTTGATCCAGCGCCGCGCTCCCAGATATTTCTGTCCAAATACCAGGACGGACATCAGCGAAGCGATCGCCGCAATGTAGAACCAGTGAATGCGGTCGAGCAGCGCCTGATAGTTCACCAGGCTGATCAGGAACATCATCCCCACGCCGCCCAAAACCCAATAAATCTGCCGGATGTGCGACCCGGCAAACTTGGTGTGCATGGTGGCGCTTCGGATCTCCATCACCCCCAGCCCGCAGATCATCAGCACAAAGACCAGCAGCAGCCAGTCGAAATCGCGGAATGAAACGTAGCGGCTCATGAGTATCGAGTACCTAAGTACCTAGTACCTGGCAACTGCGTCCTCGGCCATGATTCATCTTTCGTCCTCATCGCAGCTTCCCGGTACTAGGTACTAGGTACTGGGTACTTGCGGCCGCCAGCGGTCTCTTCGCAAGGTCCAAGAAGAAGTGGCCGCCTAGCAGCTTTTGCTCGTCGCCGTCCGGGTCGGGCTCCGTCCACACCGCACCGATTTCCGCGGTTCCGGCTTGCTTCGCCATTTTCGTGGGCTGGCGCCGCTGCTTCTCCACGTAGGCCTTGATGACGTCCGATACTACGTGGGCTGCCAACGATCCGTGCTCGCCCTCTTCAAACAGCGCGCAGACCACAATCTCAGGATTGCGCCGCGGTTCTACTCCCACAAACCAGCCATTGTCTTTGTATTTGGCCTTATCGCTGGCGCTCATCTTGGCTTTCAGCGTGTTGCTGATGGTCTGGGCGCTGCCGGTCTTCCCGGCCATGTCCACACCCTTAATCGCCGATGCCCCTGCCGTTCCTACTGGGCTGACCACCTGCGCCATGGCGTCGGTAATGATTTCCCAATTCTTCGGGTCGATTGGAATCGTCACTTCATCCGGGACGCCCTGCGCCTGAACGATGCCTGGAGGCAAATCGGTGGGAGTGGTCACATGCGGCCGCACCAGTTTGCCACCGCTGGCAATCGCGGCGAACGCCCGCGCCATCTGGATGGGCGTAGCCGCCACCGCGCCTTGCCCGATACTCACCGAGATAGTCTCTCCCGCAAACCATTTCTGCTTGAAGTTTTTGATCTTCCACTCTTCCGAGGGCATCACGCCGCTCGCTTCCTGCGGCAAGTCAATCCCAGTTTTTTGCCCCATGCCTAGCGCCATCGCATACTTGGCGATGCGATCGATGCCCAGCTTTTCCCCCAGGGTGTAAAAGAACACGTCACAGGACTGATAAATGCCTTTCACAATGTCTACCGGCCCGTGCGTCTGATGCCGCGCGGCGATCCAGCACTTGAAGTAGCGGCCGTAGAAAGTCCCGCCACCGGTGCAGTTCACGTGCAGATCCTGCGCGATTCCTTCCTGCAAGCCCGCCGTCGCCATGATGATTTTGAAGGTGGATCCAGGCGCCAGTTGGGCCTGAATCGCCTTGTTCATCAAGGGATGGTTTTCGTCGTTTACCAGCTTGCTCCACTGATCGCGGGAGACGCGCACCGAAAAACTTTGCGGATCGAACGTAGGCCGGCTCACCATCGCGAGAATCTCTCCGGTGCGAGGGTCCATCGCCACAATGGCGCCATTCTTGCCTTCCAGCGCTTCTTCTGCGGCAATTTGCAAATCAATGTCGACTGTCAGCTTCAACTGTTTGCCGGGGACCGCGTCGGTTTCCCCCAGTAGCCCCACTTCTCTGCCGTGGCTGTTCACCAGCGCCCGCCGTGCCCCATTCTTCCCCATCAACGCATTGTTGTACTGCCGCTCTACGCCGGAAACGCCCACGACATCGCCCGGGCTATAAAGTTCGAACTGCGGTTGGTTGAGCATGTCTTCGGTCACTTCGCCCACGTAGCCGATCAGATGCGCCATGAACCCATTGCGCGGATATAGCCGCCGGTGCGCCACAATCGTGTCCAGTTCCGGCAGTTCGTTGCGATGCGCATCGATGAACGCCAGTTCATCCGGCGTGATGTCTTCCTTCAAAAAGATCGGCTGATACTGCGGCAGGGAGGCGAAGCGGCGGATGCGCGCGCGCACTTCGGTCGCATCCAGATGCAGGCCTTGCGCAATCAGGTCCGCGTCCGCATTCAGATCGCGGGATGAATCGCGCAGCAGCAGCGCCGAGAACGATGGATAGTTATCTACGATGACGCGCCCCTCGCGGTCCAGAATCTTGCCGCGGGGCGCGAGGATGGGCACATTGCGGATGCGGTTCTTCTCCGCCGCCGACGCATAGTAACCGCTCTGCATCACCTGCAGCCGCCACAATCCGTAGGCCAGCACAAGAAAGATGGCCAAGATCATGTACTGCGCCGCCGTCAGGCGGATTGCCGATACTTTGTCGTCGCGGCTGAACATCAGTTAGTTCTCAGTTCTCGGTTCTCAGTTCTCAGTTGTTGAGCGATCCGTGACACGGATTGCGGGTTTTTATCCATGTGAGGAATGTAAGTTAATTCTAGCTCTTAGAGGCATTGCCGGGGGTAGTCGAGGAGTAACGTAGGTCACTAGGGCTTTTACTGAGAACCGAGAACTGAGAACTGCTTTCAGGTTCTTTGCTTAAACTTATCCAGCACAAAATACAAGGCCACGCCCACCACGGCATTCGCCAGCCCGGCCAGGATTCCGCGGCTCCAGCTCCAATTCAGCGTTAGGTTGACCATGCCCCGTGCCACGGTGAAATAGACCGCGGCATGAACCAGATAGAACCCCATCGTAACCAGAAATCGCGCCCCGGCGTTTTCCACGTCCAGCTTCGCTCCGAGAGACGACGCCCCGTAACCCACCACCGTCTTGGCGATGCCATAGATTCCGATCGGATAGGGCCCCAGCATGTCCTGCACGAGTCCAATCGCGGCTCCAGTGAACAGCCCGGAAATCGGGTTGCGTCGGGCCATGGCAAAGAAAATCGTTACCAGCAACGGCAAGTCAAAGATGGAAAAGAACGGAAAGCGTCTGGGCAGAAACGCCTGCAGGAACAGCGCCAGCAACGGCACACCCACGGTCACCGGAATACTGAACCGGTAGACCTCAATCTGTTCCCCCGATGTGTAAGTGATGGGCACGCTAGTGGGGATTGTCTTCGGTTGCAGGCTGCGGATTTGCCGGGTTCGCGGGTTTGGGCTGCACGGTTGCTGGTTTTGCCGGGGATTTGGCAGATTTCGAGGTGGAGTCCGCCGTAGAACCAGGAGGTGTGGCGCTCATGGCGGCGTTCTTTGACACGCCATTGTTTGTGGAATCGCCGGAAGGCGTCTTTTGAACAACTTTTTTCAGAATGTCAGGAGCCGGTGGCTGTCCGCCAACTGTCGTACCATGCGCAGCGCTCGGGCTAGCGGCATTGCTGCCCGCAGGAGCCGTGGCCGCAGCGCCGCCCGCAACCTTCGGCAGGGTTCCAGTTGTCCCAACGCCAGTCAGGGGCTTGCCCGCGCCGTTCGCCGGCGGCTTCGGGCTTCCGCTCGCAGCCTGCCCAGTGGCGCCGTTCGCGGCGCTTGCCGCCGGAGCCGCTCCTGCAACCGGAGCTGGCTTGTCCGGCACCGAGGGCAGCCGCTGCGCCAGGATGTCCGCCGCGCGCGTCTTGCCGCCTTCCGCCACCGGTTCCCGTTCTTGCTTTTCGGTCACAACCAGCACTTCCTCCAACCGGCTTAGGTCGGCTGACGCCTTCACCTTGATGCTCAGAAACATTTCTCTTCCCGGACTGACCTTGCTCACCGTACCCACCGGCAGCCCCTTGGGAAAGATCTGGTCGCCGCCGCTGCTCAGCACCGTTTCTCCCGGAGCGACGGTCTCATCACTCATCACCCGATCCAAAAGCAACTCGCCCTCGGGCGTGCCGCGCAGTACACCTTGTAATCTCCCATTCCCCAGAAGCACGCCCACACCGCTGCTCTGGTCGTTGATCATCAGGACCAGCGAAGTCGAAGGATACACAATCCACACCTTGCCCACGATACCACCCGCCGTAATCACGGCCATGTCCGGCTTCAGGCCGGCATCTTCCCCCTTGTCGATATAGATGGACCGCGAAAGATCGCTGCCACTGGAGCCAATCACCTGGGCCGGCACGGTCTTCGCGATGAACTGCTCCTTAAAGGCGAGCAAGGATTGCAAACGGTGGGCCTGGGTGGCGTCTTCGCTAAGCCGAACCTGCTCCAGCCGCATCTGCTCGATCTGTTCCTTGAGCTGGCGGTTCTCGGCCCGCACCCCGCGCAGGAAGAAATAGTTGTGCCAGAGATTGCTGCTGCCGTTCTGCGCCCAGACCAGCCCGCGCTCGAACGGAGTAATTAAGTCCACCGCCCAAATACGGATCAGCCGCGTGTTCGCCGCATCGCCGCTGCGCTTGACCTGCACCGCAAGTCCCAGCACCTGCAGAAACAACACCCCCACCAGAATAGTCAGGTTACGGTAACGGCCAAGTACGGATTCCATAACATCAGTGGTCAGTGGCCAGTGATCAGTGGCCAGTGGGCAATGATTTGTCGAAAACGAAAG
Organism: uncultured Acidobacteriaceae bacterium; assembly: GCA_963842095.1. Taxonomy (GTDB): domain Bacteria; phylum Acidobacteriota; class Terriglobia; order Terriglobales; family Acidobacteriaceae; genus Sulfotelmatobacter. The sequence continues at coordinate 211,322 of CAWJEY010000011.1, read as the reverse complement.
GAAACTTTCGATTAGCAGGTTTCAACTGGCCACTGATCACTGGCCACTGACCACTGCTATTCGATCGAGATCTTCCGCAGCAGCTTGAAGTCGCTGAGCATCTTGCCCGTGCCCAGCACCACGCTGCACAGCGGGTCGTCGGCAATGGATACGGGCAGCCCGGTTTCTTCGCGGATACGTTTGTCCAGATTCTTCAGCAGGGCTCCGCCGCCAGTCAGTACAATGCCGCGGTCGCTGATGTCGGCTGAGAGTTCGGGCGGTGTGCGCTCCAGGGCTACGCGAATTGCATTCATGATCGTTGACACGCACTCGCTCAGCGCCTCGCGGATCTCACCGTCATCGACTGTAATGGTCTTCGGCACGCCTTCGATCAGGTTGCGCCCCTTGATCTCCATGGTCATCGGCTTGTCGAGCTGGTGCGCGGAGCCAATCTCCATCTTGATTTGCTCGGCGGTGCGCTCGCCGATCAGCAGGTTATATTTCCGCTTCAGATAATTCATGATGGCTTCGTCCATCTGGTTACCGGCCATCCGCACCGAACGCGAGTAAACGATGCCGCTCAACGAAATCACCGCGATGTCCGTTGTCCCTCCGCCAATGTCAACCACCATGTTGCCGCTCGGTTCCGTAATCGGCAGGCCCGCTCCAATCGCCGCCACCATGGCTTGCTCCACCAGATGCACTTCACTGGCTTTGGCGCGATAAGCCGAGTCCATGACCGCGCGCTTTTCCACCTGCGTAATCTCCGACGGCACTCCAATCACAATCCGCGGATGCACCAGCATCTTGCGATTGTGAGCCTTCTGGATGAAGTAGTTCAGCATCTTCTCCGTCACCTTGAAGTCGGCAATCACGCCGTCCTTCATGGGTTTGATGGCCACGATGTTGCCCGGCGTGCGGCCCAGCATCTCTTTCGCCTCTTTGCCTACGGCTTCGACTTCGCCCGTGTTCTTGTTAATGGCGACGATCGAGGGCTCGTTGACCACGATGCCCTTGCCGCGTGCGTAGACCAGAGTGTTGGCCGTGCCAAGGTCGATGGCCAGGTCGCTCGAGAACAAGCTGAATAATGACCTGAGGTTGTGAGAACGTGACGAATGAAATCCGTTATTTGACATTGACGAACTCTTCTCGCGATCTACGTTGATCGCACTGTTTCCGGGCGAACCCGATTTGCTCCATCCGGCGCGGTTGCATCCTTTCTCTAGTGTAAGAGATGCTCCGCAACCCTGCCGGAACCGAAGGTTCCTCGTACTCTTGGCCGGAACCCTACTTCTGCTTTTCTTTTGTCATCCTGCGGCGGGCGTCTTTTGCCCGCCGAAAGGATCTACTGAATAATGATCTTCTTCTGCTGCGTATTCACTCCGCCCTGGGCGGTCTGGGCGGTCACCGTAATCACCGCTTCGCCGGTGGCCAGCGGCGGCGTGAAGTAATGGAATGTGCCGTCAGTCGATACCATCGGCACCTCCCGCCCATTCACCATTACCCGGGCCCCGATCTGGGTCTTCCCCGCCACTTCAATGACGTGCCCATGTTGAATGAAAGGGTCCAGATCCAGTTCGATGGCTTCCGCCTGCTTGCCCTTGGAAATGATGGTGAAACGGTTCTTCTCGCTCTCCACCGATTCCTTGCCTGACGCTTCGTACGACTGTACCACCCAGTAGTACGCGCCCTCGCCCAGGCTTGTAACCGTAACATCCGCTGTGTTTACTCTCTTATCAACCAGTGTAGAGGAAAAGTAGGGGTTCCGCGAGATGCGCAGCCGGTACCCCACCGCGTTGGCCATCGGCGTCCAGGAAAATTCCACATCTTTGGTCGGTTCCCCGGAAGTAAAAATCGGCGCCATGTTTGCCGGAGAAATCGGCGTCGGAGGGCCCGTCCCTTTGGCCTTCTCCATGTGCGTCTCGGCCGCCTGGAAGCTTACTTTCTCCCAGTTGGCCAACTGCACTGTCTCTCCATTGCGCGTGACCTCGCCCGTGCCCTTCTTCATCAGGATCTCGTGCTGGTCCGCCTTGGGATCGTTGTGTACCTGCGCCGCCGACTCCGGAGCCAGCGATGCCGTAGCCCCCGCCACGATCACCTGCGATTTCGATCCCTGAGAATACGTCGCCGTCGAAAGATCCACCGTTCCCGTGCTCACCGCCACGGCCACGTTGGTCTGCTGCTGATCGTTGGCCGAGTTCTCCTCGATCACAATCAGCGAATCCTGTTTCACGGTATAACTGGTGCCATCGTTGAACACCACTTTCGCCATACCTTCCGAGCCGGTCTGCACCACATCGCCTTTTTCCAGAGGAATGTTGTAGTCCGCTCCGACCCAGGTGTTGCCGTTGCCCTTCTTCACCCGCACCGTGCCGTCGAGCGCCGTAAAGTGGGCCTGCTGCGCCGTGGAGACACCGCTGCCCGCCGCCGGCGCCATGCCCGCCACCCGCTCGAGGGCCTTGTTGGCCACGTTGCCAGCCGCCTTGATGCTGCTATCGGTGAATTGCGGAAAGGTCAGTCGTATCGCGATTAGAAACACCGCAGCGCCTGCCACGATCAGCAGTGCCACACTGCGGTATGTGACCGTCTTCCACGCAATGTGGATACCCGGTTTGCGAGTCGGCGAAGACACGTTGCCCTAAAACCTTATTCAAACCTATTGAATATGCGGTAATTCCAACGTTACCACAAGCCTATCGGCACAAAAAATGGGTAATCAACAGGGAACGTTACCTTCGTTTTCCACCCTTCGTCGGATGCATTACGCGGACTGTACCTGTGCACTCTTACGCCTGCGGCCTTCGTCGGTTGACGCACCACCTGGGAAAGCACATACTTCCATTGTTCAGTCGCCGCATCCTTCCCTCGCGGTGTCCAACACGACTGAACGCGCCTTTTCGCTCTCAGGGAGTGGCTTGCCATCTCGGGTTTTGTGGATTTGCTGCCCTAAAGGAGAACTTCAATGCAAACAGTTCGAGCGAGCTTAGTTCCTTCGTTGTTGCTGACACTCTGTCTGTGCGCCACCGTTTCAGCACAGCAGGCAGGAAGAATCGAATCCATGAAACTGCTCACGCCGGATGTGGGCTGGGCGGCCACAAAACACAAGCTGTTCTGGACGACTAACGGCGGTGCCCGTTGGAGCGACATCACCCCCAAGCTTGATCGCAAAGAACAGAGAGTTTCGTCAGTTTTCTTTCTGGACTCCTCGACGGGCTGGGCGCTTCTGAGTTGCAGCGACGGTCGTGATTTAGCAGAGGACAACAGTTGTTTTGATCTGGCCTCCACCTCCAACGCAGGCGGGAATTGGTCGGTGACGCATGAGAAGATTGGCCACACGTTCTCCAGGGGTCAACTCGAAGACGGGTATGGCTTTTCCGGCCGAAGCTGGCTGAGCTTTGTCGACTCGCAGCATGGCTGGGAGGATCCTAGACATAAACACTAGCTCCGCCAATCCCAGCGCGGGAGAAATGCTAAGAACCGCGGACGGCGGCAAGACTTGGGTGCCCACCAAGGACACTCCGACCTCAGATCATTTTCTCTTCACAACAACGAAGGACGGGTGGATAGCGGGCGGTAAGGATCAGGAACTATTTGTCACCCACGATGCGGGAGACTCCTGGCAGAAAGTTTCATTACCAGCTGCGGCTGGCACGCAGCCGAACCTAGGGGAATCCATCAATCTCCCTGCGTTTAAAAGCGAAAAGGAGGGCCGTGTTTCCCTTCAATACTCAGTAGGTTCAGTGGCCGGCCCGTATTTGACGACACTAGTCCTGTTTGCCACTAACGACGGCGGTAGAACGTGGAGGCAGGACCGAATGCTTTCCCGGCTTCCGGGAGTATTCATCTCCGAGATAGCAGACTCATTCTGGATTGGGGCTAACAGTGAGCTTCTGAAAACGCTAAAAACGAAAATCCAACTCTACGCAGAAGGACGCGACCTAAGGCTCGCCAAAAATGTTGCCCTTGTTGCGTCAGCCGGAGCCGCCACACAACTGAGCTTCCTAAGCCAAAACCAGGGCTGGCTCGACATGTCAGACAAGTTGCTCGCCACCAAAGACGCGGGGAACACGTGGGCGGACATTACGCCGGGGGCTACGGGTCTTGCGGAGGATACGGCCGAAGGGCCAAATGCCCGCCCCCTGAAAACACGGCGCAACTCAACCGACATCGCTGACGCGCCGTCATGGCCCGGCGAGCCGAACCCCAGTTCTGGAAGCCAGGTCAGCACACATCTCGGATTTGATGCTTACAATGTTCCTCCCGCTACCCCAACGATGGCCGCGTGGATGTCCTCTAGCCCGTTTTACGACATCGCCATATATCTCCAAGGCGCAAAAAACGGACACAAGGATCCCATTCTGGGGTCGCCCAGCGGCCCGAGTTGGGTCTCGGCCGTCGAGGCACAGGGTTGGGGCCTGATTCCCACGTGGGTTGGGGTGCAGTCGCCCTGCGCGTGCTATAAAACAAACCCAAAAACCGGGGCCTGCACACAGGCGTACCCGTCCGTGTTCAGTTCCAATCCCGACCAGGATGGGCAGAACGAGGCCATGGCGGCCGTCAGCGCCGCAAACGCCTTGAGCCTTACCACGCCCATAATCTACAAGGACATCGAGAACTATTACGGCCCGACCCTATGCACCCCCACGCAGCAGGCCGCCGCCGGCGCGGCCGTGCAGGCCTTCGTAAGCGGATGGGACAGCCAACTGCACCTGACCGTAAACGGAAGCGGACACTACCTCGCCGGCGTGTACGGCAACCCAAAACCGGCCCAGAGCGACTTCTCTCAAGCGGCTGCGATTCCGGATGACGTCTGGGTCACAAAAACCCCGTCCACCGGGAACCCGCCTGCGGTGACGATATGGAACTTGGCGCCGCTGATGGACAGCCTCTGGCCGAACGGCCAGCGGTTGCACCAGTTCCTCATTGGCCAGCCAAGCGCGACATGGGGGGGCAGGGGCTAAACGAACCGATGGACTACGACATTGATAACGCCACGATCGCGAGCGCCAACAACGGCACCAAAATTCCCTCTTCGTACACCTACACGAGCATCAGCTACCCCGGCGCCGCGAGTACAGTAGTTATCGGCATCAACGACATTTGGGACGCGGCCCTCATCAACGCGTCGGGAAATGTCGGCCAAGTCGTAGGCTATTACTACTTGCCCAATAGTTACTTCTCGCATGGTTTCTTAATAGAGGGTCTCGTTGTGTACTCATCCATCGACTACCCCGGGGCTCTGTCTACAATTGCGACTGGCATCAACAACAGCGGGCAGATCGTCGGGTCGTGGGCCGACTCGAATGGGAACAGCCACGGCTTCCTACTCGACAGCAACACCTGCACCGCCTACTGCTCGTTCGATTACCCCGGCGGTACGCAAACATCCCCAAACGGGATCAACGACGCGGGACAAATCGTTGGAAACTACGAGGATGCGAACCAGGTAGGCCACGGCTTCATGTATTATCGTGGCAACGGCGGTAAGTTCTACTCTATCGACTATCCCGGCACGGTTGACGACACGATCGCATACGGGATCAACGGCGACGGCACAATCGCCGGCTCCTACTTCAACTCCACGGAGGGTCATGAGTCCGGCTTCGCTGAATACGCCATCCCGCCAACTTGGACCGGAACCTTCAGTTCTGCAGTCGACTATCCCGGGGCAAACAGGACGTACACCACCGGCGTTAATAACGACAACCAGCAAACCGGCTATTACCTCTCAACCGTGCCCTACGATCAGCCCTACGGCTTTCAGTTCAGCTACGGCGTGCTGTTTACGTCGTTTCAGTACCCAGGGTCGACTAATACAAACTTATCCGCCGCAAACGATTTCGGGCAAGCAGTGGGCTCTTACTTGGTTAGCGGTGTCAACTACACCGGCTTCGTGGTAGTCTCCCAGTAGCCAGCGCGCCGTCGATTTTCGCGTGCGCTCCAATTTCCATCTGGTCATACTGAGAGCCAAAGTTTTCTTCCACCCCGCTTGACATCGTAAGACCCCCTCATCAACAATTCCTCAGCACCGCAAACATCGGCTCGAAATCGTTCCGCCTGTCATCAAATTCTCTACGAGGTCCTTTTCATGTTGCTCGCCGCACGCCTGGCTCTCTTCCTCTGTCTCCCGTTCTTATTCGCCGCAGTCCTCTCGGCCCAGGACATCAAAGTTTCGCAGGCTACCATCTGGGCCTCCAAGCCCGACGTTGCCGCCTTCGAGAAAATCGAAACCGACCGCCTCGCCGCCGGCCAGCGCGCCATCGACACGCTGCTCGCCGCCAAAGGCCCGCGAACCATTGAAAACACCCTCGTCCCCTTCGACGAGGCGGTCCGCCAAAACAACTCCGCCGGATACTTCGCCGGCCTCATGGAGCAGGTTCATCCCGACGCCGGCTTCCGCGATCACGCCACCGCGATGCTCACCAAAGCCAGCGCCGCCCAAACCGCAATCGCACTGAATCACGAGGTCTACAACGCACTCGCCGCGCTCGATCTATCAAAAGCCGACGCCGCCACAAAGTATTACGTTCAGCGTCAGCTTCTCGAATTCCGTCTCGCCGGCGTCGACAAAGACGACGCCACCCGCGCCCGCCTCAAGAAATTGAACGATCAGGCCACCGAAGAGCAGTCCATGTTTGATCGCAACATTGCCGACGGCCAGAACGTGGTCGAGGCCGACCCCTCCGAACTCGACGGCCTGCCTCAGGATTACATCGACCGCCACAAGCCCGGCGCCGACGGCAAGATCCAGATCACCACCGCTTATCCCGACGCCCTGCCCGTTTTCAGCTTCGCCAAGAGCGATTCCCTGCGCCGCCGCGTCACCATCGCCTTCAACACGCGCGCCTATCCTAAGAACCAGGAGGTCCTTACCAGCCTGCTCCGGACGCGCTACGAGATCGCCACGCTGCTCGGCTACGCCAACTGGGCCGACTACAACGCTGCTGATAAGATGATCGCCAAAGGCCACAACATCGGCGACTTCATCCAGCAGGTCCACGACGCCTCACGCCCGCTGGCCGAGCGCGAATTCGAAATGCTGCTGGCCGAGAAGCAGAAGACCACGCCCGGTGCAAAAGAAGTCTGGAGCTATGAAGCCGCCTATCTTTCCGAATTAGTTCGCCGCACAAAATACGATTTCGATTCCCAGTCGGTGCGCCCTTATTTCCCCTTCACGCAGGTCAAGCAAGGCATTCTCGACGCCGCCGCTGAACTTTTCCACGTCAGCTTCCAGCAGGAAATGAACGTGCCCTCGTGGGATCCCGCGGTCGAAACCTGGATCGTCATCGACAGTGGCAAACCCATCGGCCGCTTCTATCTCGACATGCACCCCCGCCCCGGCAAGTATAGCCACGCCGAAATGGCCCCGGTGCTCGACGGCATCCGTGGCAAGCAATTGCCGGAAGCGATCCTGGTCTGCAACTTCCCCGCGCCCACCGCCACCGACGCCGGCCTCATGGACTATGGCGACGTCCAAACTTTCTTTCATGAATTCGGCCACCTGATGCACCACATCCTCGGCGGCCAGCAGCAGTGGGCCGGCATCACCGGCATCAGCATGGAATCCGATTTTGTCGAAGCCCCGTCGCAGATGCTCGAAGAATGGATTCGCAGCCCGCAAGTCCTCGCCAACTTTGCCCGCCACTACAAAACCGGCGAGCCCATCCCCGCCGACCTCGTCGTCCGCATGAACCGCGCCTCCGCCTTTGGACGCGGCGTCTGGACCGATCGCCAGACCGCCCTCACCGCCATCTCCTACGACATTTATAAAACCAAGCCCGAGGACGTGAATCTGGACGCCGTCACCCTCGACGCCAACCGCAAGTACACGCTCTTCACCCAACTCACCGAGACCCACATGTGGGCTTCTTTCGGACACCTCGGTGGCTACTCCAGCGCCTACTACACCTACCTCTGGGACAAAGTGATCGCCGAAGATTTCTTCCTCCAGTTCGATCACAAGAACCTGCTGGCGGGGGATGCGCCCATGAAGTATCGCCGCGTCGTGCTGGAACCAGGCGGCTCCATGTCAGCCAATGACCTGGTGAAGAATTTCCTGGGCCGCCCGCAGAACATGACTGCCCTGCAACACTGGATGTCCGAAGAATTCGACACTGCGGCGGGAGCCCCGAAATCAGCGGGCCAGTGATGACGATGGCACAGCGTGTGGGGGAGAGGTGTGGGACGCCCCCCGGAGCACCACATCACGGCGCGTTAAGCTTCCGAAGCATCGAGACAGCGCCAGCGTTCTTCGGGTTGAGTTCGAGAGACCTCTGATAGTTGGCGATGGCTAGCGGTTTGTTGCCCGCGTTCATGTAAGCCTCCCCAAGGCTGTCGTAAACGTTGCCGGATTGCGGATAGACCTCGACGTTGAGCTGGAAGATACGGATTGCGTCGCTGAACTTCTTGGCGTTGAGCAGCCGGTAGCCGAGGCTGTTGAGTTCGTCCTCATCGAAGTTGTAGGTGATTGGTTGGACAGCCTTCAAGTCATGGTATTGCTTCACGGCTGCGTCGACGCCGCTCGCAGCGATGGTTGCGGAAAGAGTTTCGCTAATCGATCGGCGGGGATCGAATGCGGCTTTGACCTGAGGTACCCATGTGGCCATGGTGACCGCAAAAAGCCCCGCTCCCATGACGAGTGTGAGCCCGAAGAGCAAGCCTGCCATAGCCATGCGGCGCGATGCACCAGGGTGTGTCCTGCGCCCGGAAATAGAGCTCGAGAACGCCCAGTGGGATGAGGTACTGGGCGAAACTCAAGAACGAGAGGAACGGTCCGGTAAACGTACTCGGGTCGAAACCGATCGGGCCTTTGAAAACCAGAAACGACAAGAAAAGCATGATTCGTATAAACCAGGACGCGCTCACCACCAGGAACAGGCGCAGCGCCCAGCGGCGATGTGTTTTGAAATCGCGAGCCATCGCGAAGCGCAGAGCGAGCCCAGCGAAGAGCCAGATCAGAATGGCGTTGAGCGTGGAACCCAAGTGTTGAGTAACGTCGCCCACGCTGCCCCGGATCCACGTCATATAAAGTCCAGCGGCGCTGAGTGTGACCGCAGTCAGCATGTAGATGCGCCCATTCCAGCGATGGAAGACGGGAAAGCGGTTGCGGACTTGCGGCACCAATTGCACTGCTCCGGCGAGCATGAGAGCTGCGGCCGAAGCGACGTGCATAACAACCGCCCAATTGCCCTTGGTCACGCCGGGCACGTAACCGTTGGTAAATTTCCACGCGTGGTAATCGCCGCGCATTGCCGTAAGACTGTAAAACGACGCCACCGCAAATGCGAACATCAACTGCCCGATGACGGTGACGCCAAACCAAAACCGCGCGGCGGCTTTCAGGGCGGTTTCGGCGACGGAACTCAGTTCCAAGCGGTTCGTTAATACGGCTGTGCTCATACTCGTCTCTCCTTACCAGGCCTTTCAACGCGCAGCCAGTGCCGGCTCTGGGCCGATCACCACCGGCGTTCTGCTTTTGTACCTATTTGCGAAACGAACGCGGATCAGCCAGAAAATCATCAGCAGCAGTGGCAGGAAACTCAGGAAAGAAAGTACGCCTGCCTTGCGTAACAAAGCGGGGAAGATCTCTTCCCGTGCCAGGAAGATGGACGCGGCAGCGATGAACAGCGCAAAGCACATGCGCCAAAGATGCCGCGCGAGACGCTGCGCCCCAGAAATGCCGCCGCGCATGAGCATGCGAACATCCCCAACGGTGGCCAGCAGCGCCATAGAACCCATGAAGAAGTAAGGCCAAGGGGGATATCCGAACTTCAACCCGGTCTGGCTTAAGGCCGCTTCTAATCCAAAGGTCAACTGGCAGGCAGTGACCGCCAGCACGACCAGCAGCGCGCACCAATCAAAAATGCCGGGTTTGCCTTCCCTGCGCCGGGCCGTCATCCATGCCGTCGCCACCAGATAGAACGTTAGAGTTCCTCCCAGAATATTGCCTGGTTGGGATTTCATGACCGCCATGTACACCCCGCTGGCAGACAGGATCAACATCGCAAGAACGAATACTTTTCCGGCAACGGCATGGCGGCGGGAACCTTTGAGCAGAAACACTGCGACAAAGCCAGACAGCATTCCCAAAGTGCCCGCGATAATGTGAAACAGTAACAATGGCGACCGCATACGAAAGCTCCTGACGAGTCCTTTTCTCCCTCAGATCGGTCCCCGATAGCGTCGCAGCCGGACCGCTACAGCGAGGAATATCGCGGCGATAGCCAGGCCGATCCACAGCCCCGGCTCGCTAAAAAAATGATGGGGAATGAGTGTCGAGAAATTCTTCGCGTGGTCGTTGTCCGCCATTGTGCCTCCCGGCCCCATCAGGCGATCCCCTAGCAGTGTGAAGAAATGCGTAGTATTGAACGCAATCTTCTCCACTCCGCAGATCACGAACGGAGGCAAGAAAGCCCATATAAATGGAGCGCGTGGCGCCCACGCCGAGACCATCAGCAGCCAGCCGTAGATGGGCGCGTAGTAGAGGCCGTGAACCGTGAGGATGTGATACAGCAGTACAAGGGAAAAATGGAGGAACGACACCTCTGTCCATAGCGCCCCGATGTTCACACCACTGCCCAGTAGGATTACACTGCTCATCACCAGCATGATGAATTGCGTTGCAATCGTGATGGCGAAACTGAGCAGCGGCAGAACGACAATAGGAATCGTCAGCTTCGAGAGCACGGTGGTGAGATCGGAAACCGGCAGCGACTTCCAGAAGAGAATGCTGCGATCGCGGCGCTCGCCGTACAGGCAGTCAAGAGAGTAGAAAATCCCCACGATAAAGGCCGTTCCCGTGACCAGCGCTGCCGAAAATTCATATCTCGTGGCGAGTAAATCGTGAGGTTGCGCCGGGCCAAGCAGCGAGGCGGCAATGTGGCGCCGCATAGTGGCCAGGTTGATCGCGAAGCCGAATAAAAAAACGCCGGCGGCAATCAGGGGTGCGATGTAGATCGCACGGTTCTCCCAGATTTCACGTCGGATCGACCAATACATCACTCGAGCTGCTGACACTGCTGCCGGAGCCGCTCCCTGCGACGGGATGGAAGACTCGGGCATGGCATTCGATTGAGTGTTCATTGAGCCGCTCCTTGTGCCATACCGGATTGTTTACCCACCACCGCCACGAACAAGTCGGCGATGCTGGGCGTGCGCATTTCACCCAGTGCGGCGAGTCTCGGACGATCGATATTCTGATTGATCCCGCGATTCGGCTTTAGATCGAACAGCAGAATGCTGCGCCCGAACACGTTTCGCTCATATATCGGCTTGAGCGCTCGTGCGGCGTCGACCTGGCCAGGATGAGCCGTCACTTCCACGTAGCGCGACTCGAATTCCTCCATCGTGCAACTCAGCACGATTCGGCCCCGGTCCATGAACATCAAGTCGGTAAGAATGTGCTGCAACTCTTCCACCTGGTGCGTGGTCACCACGATGGTGCGGCTGCGATCGAAGTAGTCGTTCAGCAGGGAATCGTAGAACTGCTTCCGAAACAGGATGTCGAGCCCGAGGGTCGGCTCATCCAGCACCAGCAATCTCGCATCAATCGCCATCACCAGCGCGAGATGCAGTTGCGCCACCATCCCCTTCGATAAATGCCGGACCTTGCTCGTGTGTTTGATCGTGGTTTTTGCCAAAAGGCCTTCTGCTTTTGCCCGGTCGAATCGCGGATGCACGCCGGCAACGTAGTCGAGCGCCTGCGAAACCTGTATCCAGCGGGGCAGCACGGCGACATCGGCGATGAAGCAGACATCGCTCATGAGCCGATCACGCTCGGCCCAAGGGTCGCGGCCAAGCACTCTCAGTTCTCCCTGATAGGCTGTGAGGCCGAGAATCGCGTTCAAAGCGGTCGTCTTGCCAGCGCCATTGGGACCGATGACCCCGAGGATGCGGCCCTCGTCGACCCGCAAATCGACGCCGTCCAGCGCGACGGTTGCGCCGAACACCTTGCGCAGGCCGCGTGCTTCGATGACTGTCATGACTTCGGCTCCTCTTTTGCAGGATTCGGCGGCCGGGGGGTTGCGGAAGAGGCGCCGTTCAGCAGTTCTTCCGCTTTCAGCCCAAGCCGCTGGATCGTTGCAGAAACCCTGGGCCATTCCTCCGCAAGAAACTTCTGGCGTTCGCCCTGCATCAGCAGATTGCGCGCGCCCACATTGATAAACATGCCGCGACCTCGCTTGCTCTCGACCAGTTGCTCGTCCACCAGTTGTTGATACCCCTTCAGGACCGTGATCGGATTGACCCGATACTCCGCCGCCACATTGCGCACGGAGGGCAGCGGATCCCCTTCTTTGAGCACGCCGTCGAGTATCATGGCGACGACGCGGTCGCGAAGCTGGCGGTAAATCGGCTGACTGTCGTTCCACTCACGGTCCATAAAGGTTTCCAGAATGCTTTGCCAAAGAAATACTTCCCGTCACTTTGTACGCGTCAAGTCGAAGTGCGCGTGTATCGGCTTGTCGTTCATCATGAAAGTCCAGTCCTCGGTGTGATGATTGTCGTCGACGAGGGTAAACACCGAATGGTGCATGTGCATCTCCGTACTTCCGCTGATGTCCTTTAGCTCGAACTCGACCACCTTGCCGCTGGGCGACATCTTGCCGGTCATGCGCGGCCGGTTCCCCGCGTCGCAGTAGTGAATCAGCGTGAGCTGGTCACCGTCCAGGTAAAGCATCGTCACCGGATGGTCGTACTTGGTCGCATCCAGCGGCGTTCCCGCTTCCTGAAGCTCGTGCACCAGAACGTTTCCCCGTGAGGTCACGCGCATCGAGATGTGGAGCTTGCCGCCCGACATCTCCGGCATCTCCGCGACGGTGGCGGGGCCTTCCCACTCTCCCGCCAGGCTTTTCAAGGTTGTGAAGGATTTCTGCGCCTCGGACGGCGCAGGAGCCACAGCCGACTTCGTCGCCTCGGCAAGCACAGGGGCCACGGAAGACTTTTGCGCCTCAGACTGGGCAAAGGCAATGGCGGCCAACAGAACGAATACAACGGAAAGTGCGATTCGTGATTTCATGTTCGTGTTCTCCTCAATTATCTTTTTCGATCCCAAGGTCGAGTAGTGCACGTTCGTGACTACTGTTGTAGTTAACTACAACACTACATATCTGTCAAGCGTTTTCTTGACTTACCTTTTCCGTTATTGCTCCCATATCCCCTATTCGGTTAATAATCAATGCTTTACAGGACATTGGACGTCGCTCGTGGCGAAGCTCGTGTGGAGCGGGCACCCTGCCCGCTGCCTTTGACTTTGGCGTTGGCTTTCCATGAAACTCGACGCCCGCGGAGAACGGCTCCGGAGACTCCGCTCCGTGTTACCATTTTCCGGTGCCGATCACGGACACAAGCCCCGCCGCGCAAGCCCTGCAACTCAACATTCATCGCTCGATGTCGGGAGAGCAGCGGCTCCTTCTGGCTTTCGAGATGTGTGAGTTCGGACGCGAACTCAATCGCGCACGCATCCGCCACGAGCATCCAGAGTGGTCGGAAACGGAAATTGCTCGCGAACTCCTCAGGCTCGCTTTCTTTCCTGCTCCTTTACCTGCCGGCTTCAAATGAGCTCCACCGAAGTCTTACGGCGGGTGACCGCGGCACTCGACAGTGCCGGCATCAACTACATGCTTACGGGCTCGTTCGCTAGCGTGTTTTACGGTTCTCCGCGTTCCACCCAGGATATCGACTTCGTTATCGAGGCCACTCCGGCACGATTACAGGCCTTCGCAGGCAATCTGCTCGACGACGAATACTACGTCGATCTTGACGCGGCTCTTGAAGCATTCAAGCGTGAATCCCTGTTCAACGTCATCGACCTGAAGGCGGGATGGAAGATTGACATGATCATTCGCAAGTCCCGCGCATTCAGCCGGGAGGAATTCGGCCGCCGCCAACACGTCCACATGGGCGGCATCCCCCTTTTCGTCGCCAGCGCCGAAGACATAATCCTCGCCAAGCTCGAATGGGCCAAGCTCGGGGCATCCCAACGTCAGATTGATGATGCAGCGGGAATTCTGAAACTGCGAGGTGATTCCCTGGATCGTTCGTATCTAGACAAATGGGTCCGCGAGCTGGGACTGACCAAAGAATGGAACGCTGCTCAACGAACGGCTGAGTTTTAGACTCCCGTGATCCCGCGGGAAACCGCGTGAAGCCGAAGCCCGAAAGCCGAAGCCCGAAGCCCGCCCCGTCTCTTGCCGCACCTTCCCCACCCCCTGTAGCATCATTATTCAGGCATTCATAAGGAACAAGGAGCAATCATGGCCACCGACACCATAGCTTCCCCCGCTCATCTAAGCCACACTCCCGGCAGGGTCCTCAAGAACTTCATCGACGGCGAGTGGGTCGAATCCTCCACCGGAGAAACCTTCGAAGATCGCAATCCCGCCGACACGCGCGACGTGGTCGGCATTTTCCAGAAATCGGCCAAGGCCGATGTCGACGCCGCCGTGGAAGCCGCCAAGCGAGCCTTCACCAAGTGGCGTCTAGTCCCCGCGCCGCGCCGCGCAGAAGTGGTTTTTCGCGCCGCCGAAATCCTCATCGAGCGCAAGGAAGAGTACGCCCGCGAGATGACCCGCGAAATGGGCAAGGTGCTGGCCGAAACCCGCGGCGACGTGCAGGAAGCCATCGATGCCGCCTACTACAACGCCGGCGAAGGCCGCCGCCTCTTCGGCCCCACCGTGCCGTCGGAAATGCCGAACAAGTTCGCCATGGCCGTGCGCCAGCCCATCGGCGTCTGCGGCATGATCACGCCGTGGAATTTCCCCATGGCGATTTCTTCCTGGAAGCTGCTGCCCGCCATCGTCTGCGGCAACACCTGCGTCATCAAGCCCGCGCAGGACACTCCACTCTCCACCTTCAATCTGGTTCGCGCCCTCAGCGACGCTGGCCTGCCCAAAGGCGTCATCAACATAGTCGCCGGCTTCGGGGCGGAAGTCGGCACCCCAATCGCCGAGCACGCCGACGTGCGCGCCGTCTCGCTGACGGGATCATCGGCCGTGGGCCGCATCATCGGCGGCATCGCGGCCAAGAGTTTCAAACATTGCTCGCTCGAACTCGGCGGCAAGAATCCCATGATCGTGCTCGACGACGCCAACCTCGACCTCGCCATCGAAGGCGGCCTCTGGGGCGGGTTCGGCACCACCGGCCAGCGCTGCACCGCCACCAGCCGCATCATCGTGCAGAAAGGCGTCTACCGCGAGTTCGTTGAACGCTACGTCGCGCGCGCCAAGAAACTGAAAGTCGGCAACGGGCTCGATGAAACCGTCGAGATGGGCCCAGCCGTCAACGAAAAGCAACTCCAGACTGATCTCACCTACGTTGAGATCGGCAAGAACGAAGGCGCGAAGCTGATGTGCGGCGGCAATCGTCTCGATCAGGGCGACTACCAATACGGCTGGTTCATGGAGCCAACCGTCTTCACCGACGTCGACCCCAAAATGCGCATTGCGCAGGAAGAAATCTTCGGCCCCGTCGTCTCGATCATTCCCTGCGACGATATGGAAGACGCCATCGAAATCGCCAACGGCATCGAGTACGGACTTTCCTCCGCGATCTACACCAAAGATGTGAACAAAGCGTTCGCGGCCATTCGCGACCTCTACGCTGGCATCACCTACATCAATGCGCCAACGATCGGTGCCGAAGTGCATCTCCCCTTCGGAGGCACCAAGGCCACCGGCAATGGCCACCGCGAAGGCGGCATCGGCGCAATTGATTTCTACACCGAGTGGAAGTCGGTCTACGTCGATTACTCGGATAAGCTCCAAAAAGCGCAGATCGATCGGGCGGAGTAAGACCTTAACCACAGAGGGCACAGGGGATCACACGGCAGTTCGAGCTAGGGTCATTCGTCCGCTTGTTTACCGGCCCGTTGCGTTATAAAGTACCAAGCGCAATCGGGAGGTGACCAAATGAATCTCACTGCAGGAGCCACCTTTCAGCCCGCAGTCCTGTGCGCATCCGCGCTTCTTTTAGTCGCAGGCGCAGCCCATGCCGAGCAGCGTCCCACCATGACGACCCACGTCCCCGAAGCAGTTGCCACGGGGCAAGCGCCGTTGGTCGGTCACCTTCCCAGCACCCAGCGTCTCAGCCTGGCAATCTCTTTACCGCTGCGCAATGAAGCGGACCTCGACGATTTCTTGCAACAGATCTACGATCCGCAAAGTCCCAGCTACCACCAATACCTCAGCGTGGCGGAGTTCACTTCCAGATTTGGTCCCTCTGAAGCCGACTACGCAGCCGTACTGAATTTCGCGCAGGCTAATGGCTTCACCGTGATCGAGACCGCCGCTAATCGCATGGTCCTAGATGTCGAAGGCCCCGCGGCAAACATCGAGAAGGCCTTCCACGTAACCCTCGGCCTCTATCAACATCCCACCGAGAGCCGCACGTTCTACGCTCCAGACCGCGACCCCACGCTTGATCTCGACGTGCCCCTGTTGCACATCACCGGGCTGGATAATTTCACTTTGCCCCATCCCAAAATCATTCGGCCCGTACAGAACGCAGTTCCAAAAAACCTGGGCACCGGTTCCGGCCCGGGTGGCAACTTCATCGGCAGCGATTTGCGGGCGGCTTACTACGGCTCCGGCCCGCTCACGGGCCAGGGACAGGCGATTGCGCTGGTTGAATTTGGAGGGTACGACCCCTACGACGTGCAGAACTACTTCCACAAAGTAAAGGAGCCGCTCAACGTCCCCGTGCGCGGCGTATCGGTGAACGGCGTCAAGGTAGCGTGCAAATTCCCCCATAACTGTTACGACATCGAACAGTCCGTGGATATCGAGACGGCGATCTCCATGGTCCCCGGACTAAGCGAACTCATTGTGTACGTCGGGCACAATGATGTCTCCATCTTCAACCAGATGGCGGTTGACAATGCCGCCAAACAAATAAGCTGCTCCTGGGGATGGAGCGATGACGAAAGCAGCCTCGACCCTATCCTCAAACAAATGGTGGCGCAGGGCCAAAGCGTATTCGTCGCTACTGGCGACTACGGTTCCAGCTCTCCCCTGGTGTGGCCGGCGAGCCGATCCTTATGTGACCGGCGTCGGCGGCACCGACTTGACCACGACTGGCCCGGGCGGCGCCTGGCTATCGGAAACCGGCTGGGAGGGAAGCGCGGGTAACTTCGCGAAAAACGGCCTTCCCATCCCCGCCTACCAGCAACTGCCGGGCGTCATCGACGTGCTTAATCAAGGATCGAGGAAGTGGCGCAATTATCCCGACGTGGCAGCCGAGGCCCAAGAGGATAATTATTTTTGCTTCGAGGACCAATGCTTCGGACGCGTTGGAGGCACCAGCGTCGCCACTCCGGAGTGGGCCGGCATTATCGCGATGGCGAATGAGCAGGCTGCCGCAAACGGCAAGCCCCCGCTCGGGTTTCTCAATCCCATGCTGTATCGCATCGGCATCGGATCGAGCTATGACAGCGATTTCCACGACATCACCAGCGGCAGCAACGGCGAGTATACGGCGGTGATCGGCTACGACCTCGTGACCGGCTGGGGCAGTCCCAAGGGCCCGAATCTGATCAACGCACTTGCAGGCTCTGGCACGAACTAGTAGAGGCAAACTTTGGAATCGGCTTCTCCAGTCGTCTGCGGCTGGAACTTGGTTTTTGTGGTGTCTTAGATTGGCAATTTGAGAGACAACAATTATGAAACGGACCTCAGTCTTGCACTTCATGGCCACAGCCTTGTGCCCGTTCGCACTTTTCCTGCTCACAGCTACCGCCCAAGCCGAGCAACGCCCTATGACCAGCCACGTCCCTGAAACAGTCTCCACCGGCCGCGCCCCGTTGGTCGGCCATCTTCCCAGCACACAGCATCTAAGCCTGGCCATCTCCCTGCCGCTGCGCAATGAAGCGGACCTCGACGCTCTGCTCCAGCAGATCTACGATCCGCAAAGTCCCAGCTACCGCCAATACCTCAGCGTAGCTGAGTTCACCGCCAGATTTGGCCCCGCCGAGTCTGACTATGCAGCCGTCCTCCATTTCGCGGAAGCCAATGGCCTCGCCGTGATCGACACCGCCGCCAACCGCATGGTGGTGGATGTCGAAGGCCCAGCAGCAAGCATCGAGAAGGCTCTCCGCCTGACCCTTGGCCTCTATCAGCATCCCGCAGAGAACCGCACATTCTACGCGCCAGACCGCGAGCCTTCGCTCGATCTCGACGTGCCCCTGCTGCACATCTCCGGCCTCGACAACTTCACGCTGCCCCATGCCAAGAACGTCAGGTCTTCCGCTGGCGAATCAACAGGCCGTCGCCAACGGCAAGGCAACGCTAGGGTTTCTCAACCCTTCCATTTATCGAATCGGCGTAGGATCGAGCTTTGCCACGGATTTCCACGACATTACCAGCGGCAGCAACGGCGGCTACACGGCCGTGGTTGGCTACGACCTGGTAACGGGGTGGGGCAGCCCGAACGGACCTAATTTGATCGATGGATTGGTGGAATCGGAATAAAATCGTGCAGAGATCGGATTTCTCTGCATCCTGTGCGTGCTCCGCGGTTAGAATTTCTCTATGCCGATAGCCCAGGCTCGTGAGATCGCGGCCGCCAAGCGCCTCGATAACGTCCGCTACGCCATTCGCGACCTGGCTTGCGTGGCCGATGAAGTCATCCAGCAGGGACACAAGGTTCTGCCGCTGAACGTCGGCGATCCGCTCAACTTCGATTTTCAGACTCCGCCGCACATCATTGAAGCTGCCTACAAAGCCATGCGCGATGGCAAGAACGGCTATGCGCCCTCACCCGGAATTCCTGAAGCGCTCGAAGCGATTCGCGGCGAGGCAGCGCGCAAAGGCATCACCACTGTGCGCGATGTTTTCGTTACCTCTGGCGTTAGCGAAACGGTTGACCTCTGCATCTCCGCGCTGGTCAATCCCGGCGAAAACATTCTCACCCCGAAGCCCGACTACCCGCTCTACTCGGCCGTTCTGTGCAAGCTGGGCATCGCGCTCAACGCCTACGATCTGAACGAGGAAGATGCATGGCAGCCTGAACTTGCCGATATCGAACGCAAGGTAACATCGCACACGCGCGGGATTGTGCTGATCAATCCTAATAACCCGACGGGTTCGCTGTGCTCGGGGCAAATGCTGGAACAGGTTGCGGAACTGGCGCGCCGCCACAACCTGGTCGTCTTCTCCGACGAAATCTACGACAAGCTGATTCTGCCCGATTCGAATGGAGACGTCATTCCGCACATCGCCTTCGCCGCCGTCGCTCCCGATGTGCCCTGCATCACATTCGGAGGCATGTCAAAAAATTATCTCGTCCCCGGATGGCGCATCGGCTGGGGCATCGTCTCCGGCGACGCCGCAGCCATCAAGCCTTACACCGAAGGCATTCACCGCCTGCTACGCGCCCGCCTCTGCGCCAACCATCCCGAACAATACGCCATCAAGCCCGCGCTAGAAGGATCTCAAGACCACCTCGTCGAAGTGCGGCGCAAGCTGCGCTCCCGCCGCGATCTCACGCAGAAGTGGTGTGAGTCCACGCCGCGCATAAGCTGCGTTGCCCCGCGCGGCGCGTTCTACGCTTTCCCCCGCATAGACATCCCCGAAACCGACGAAGTCTTCGTCAAGGAACTCATCCGCCAGAAGCACGTCATGGTCGTCCACGGCTCCGGCTTCGGCCAAAAGCCCGGCACCCAGCATTTTCGTATCGTGTTCCTGCCGGATGAAAAGACGCTGAGCAGAGCCTACGCCGGAATTGCTGACTTTATTCGCGAGCGCTACGGAGCCTGATTCACCGCCGAGCACGCCGAGTCCGCCGAGAAAAATAAGGACAACGAAACACAGATGCGAGAGGGTTGGCACAACGACGATTATCTGATCCTGTTCGATCAGGGGGAGATTCCTGTTGTGTCGAGTCGGTACGCAATCTCACAGTTGCTGCCCGGCTATCAAATCGTGGGGCTCTGTGGTTGGGATGATTTCATTGTTCAAGACGCGGTGGGTCATACTTACTCGACTCCAGCGGTGGTACCGGACCTACGACGTCTCTCGCCGTTTGTTCTTCCGAGTGATCGCACAGTTCTGAAGGGTGACGACCGTTTCGTCGGCAAGATCAAGTGGTACGTTAAGCCCGTCCTGTTCGGCGGGAGCCCTGATCCAGGCGAGAACCTGATTTGGGTTAGTCATGAACAACACGCCCAGCTAGTCCGGTGGTGGAATGAGAAGTATCGCGAACTCAAGGCGCAGAAACCCGACGCCGCTCGTTGACCTCGGCCAAGGGTTTAAGACTCTGCATCCGCTCATGACCATGGTATAATGACCATGATCGAAAGGATTCTCCGATGAAAACAATGGCGGCAGGCGCGTTCAAAGTCCATTGCCTGAAGGTCATGGACGAAGTTCAGTCGAAACGCCAGTCTGTACTGATCACCAAGCGCGGCAAGCCGGTGGCGAAACTTGTCCCCGTCGAAAAGCAAACCGACGATATATACGGGTTCTTTGCGGGTAAAGGCAAGATCGTCGGCGACGTCGTCTCACCCGCATTCTCTCTGGAAGAGTGGGGCAATCTAGGTTGATTCTGCTTGATACACACGTTGTCCTTTGGCTCGCCCTTGAACCCGCTCGCATTTCAAAAGGCGCAAGAGTCGCGATTGATCAGGCCCGTCAGGACGGAACTGGTGTGGCCATCTCTGCGATTACACTCCTCGAGATCGCCAGACTCTCCAGCCAGGGACAAATCCACCTGAACGCAAGCCTGGATATATTTCTTTCAGATGTGGAGCACCGATTCACTGTTTTGCCCATTAGCGGGCGGATTTGTGTGCGTGCGGTCTCCTTTCCAGCGACGTATCCAAAGGATCCGGCTGACAAAGTCATCGGAGCCACAGCCTTGGAGGAGGGGATCTCCTTGGTAACAACCGATCGGGGAATCCGTAATTCGCGTTCCGTTCCGACGATCTGGTAACGGAATCTCTTGAAGTACCGCAAAGCGACCGCTGCTCTCTTTCTCTTTCCCCGCGAATCTGCTTAAATCAAATCAAGGCGCAACCCCGGTCGCGTCCCTGTGTTTCTACAATCGTGGTCGACATTCATTCGCACATTCTTCCGGAAGTAGACGACGGATCCAAATCCTGGGAAACCTCCGTCTCCATGTGCCGCATGGCCGCCGCCGACGGCATCACCCACCAGGTCGCCACGCCTCACGCCAACGACCGCTACCACTATGACCGCACCTATCTTCAATCGCTCGTCGCGCACCTGCAGGGCCTCGTCGGCGATGCACTCAAGCTGAGTCTCGGCTGCGACTTCCATCTCTCTTACGACAACATGCAGGATGTTCTCGCCAACCCCGCGCGCTATGCCATCGAAGGCTCACACTACATGCTGGTCGAGCTGAGCAATTACAGCATTCCGCAGCAGACTACCGACTGCTTCACGCAGCTTGGCGACCGTGGCATCACCGCCGTCATCACTCATCCCGAACGCAATCCGATTCTGCGCGAGAGCCTGCAGCGCGTAGTCGAGTGGGCCGAGCAGGGATGCGTGATCCAGGTAACTGGCTCAGCTCTCACCGGATTCTGGGGAGATCGCGCCCGCCGCGCCGCGCACTGGTTGCTCGAACATGACGCCGTCCACGTTCTGGCGACTGATGCGCACGATACCGAGAAGCGAATTCCTGTGCTTTCCACGGCGCGCGATGCCGCCGCGGAAATTTGCGGAGAGGATGTTGCGGAGGCCCTGGTTGAGGGCAACCCGCAAGCCATCATCCAGTCGCAGCCGCTGCCTTACTTTCCCCGGCCGGTGCTGGGAAGCTACCGCAAGGCGCCCGGCGCTTAGAACGTACGACTCACGCATTGTCATCCCGAGCGAAGCGAGGGATCTTGGTTTTTGCCGACGCCACCAGTGTCACCGCTGCATGCAGACACCAGGATCCCTCGCTTCGCTCGGGATGACAATTTTCTCCTCGCTGAAGAATAGCTACTGTGGGCTTGACGGGTCGTGGGGGGGGGTTGCGGGTGAGTGATCGGCCGGCGGAGCCGGGGTCGGATTCACTCTTGCCCCCGAATCGGCGTTGTGTGACGCAGGAGTCAACGCCGCGGGGCGCGGCGCAAAAGGCCCGGTGACCATCGCACTCTCCGGATTCAGCAGATGCTCGTTCCTCGGCCCCAGCCCCAGGCTGATCAGCGCGCGCGAGTCCGGCACCGTCTTCGATTGCCAGCCATGATCCGCCTGATAGCGCCGCATGGCATCTTCACTGGCTTGATTCCAGTTTCCGGCCGCTTCGCGGCTCAGGTAGTGCTCGCGGATCAACGCTTCCTGAATCTCCTGCGCGCGCTCCGGATCAATTTTCTGCTGTCCCCGCGCGGTCGTCTTTCGTTTGCCGTTCTTGCGTGAGGCCGCGTATTTCGATTTGCTGCTGTGAGCCGAAACGGCTGTGCTGGATTTCGGATGCGTCCCTGCCGCAGGATGCGATGCGGGGTGGGCCTTCGCAGCCGGGGCGGAAGCACCCGCTCTGGATTCCTTAGCCGCAGCCTTCACATGTGTTTTCGGATCCGCCGTCTTCGCCTTCGACGTGGGAGCATCCGCTTTCGAACCGGCAGAAGAGCCCTGTGCGCGCGCCTCCCGCGGCAAAATGCAGGCACACAGCAAAGCCAGAGCGCACCCTGCACCCAGCCATCCCCGCATTCTCGCGTCATGCTCGCGCTTCTGTTCCAAAAGGCAATCCTCAAACCACGGAACGCCGCTCCACTGGCCTTCGCAAAAGGTCTGCTTCAAAAAGCAAAGCCCAACTGAAACCGGCATTGTAATCATCCTTCATCCAAGAAGGCAATGCCAGTTCCCGTTGGGCTGGTTCAGGTTACGGAAGTGTTCCGGCCATGAAGATGGTTCCTTCCTGACGCGTCGACCCCCGCGGGCGCACCAGGAACACTACATCCTGGCCGCTCTTCAGGCCCGACTCGATCTTGGCGAAATCTTCTTCATTGTTTACCGGCTGCTTGTTGACCTCCAGTATTACGTCGCCGCGGCCCAAGTTAATGTCCTCGGCAAAGGATCCCGGCTTTACATCCTGCACGATCACGCCTTTCCCTGCCGGAACGTCGAGCCGGTCGGCCATCTCCGGCGTCAACTTGCGCACCGTCATGCCGAACTTGCTCTGCTTCGGCGTGCTCTCGTCGCCGCCGCTGTCGTCTTCGTTCAGGCGAGCTGCAAACAGCTTGGCACGGTCTGCGACGGTCACCGTCGTCTCCTGCTGCTTGCCGTTGCGCAGGAAGCCGACTGCCACCTTTGCTCCCGGTTTGCGCGAGGCGATGTCAGCCACCAACTCCGCACCTTTCGTGACCTTATGTCCGTCGATGGTGTTGATGGTGTCGCCCACTTTCAGCCCAGCCTGATCTGCCGGACTGCCGGCCACCACGCTCGAGACTGTGACTCCCGAACCCGCGCCATAAACTCGCGTGATGGCGGGGTTCTCCACCGCATCGAACATGATGCCGATCGAACCGCGCGCCACGCGGTGGTCGGGTCCGATGAGCTGGTTGTAGACCTGCACCACGGTATTGGAAGGCAGCGAGAAGCCCACGCCCGCGTAGGCATTGGTCTCGCTCAAAATCGCGGTGTTGATGCCGATCACTTCGCCGTCCATGTTGACCAGCGGTCCGCCCGAATTCCCCGGGTTAATCGCGGCATCGGTCTGAATGAACGTCTGGAACTGCCGGTTGGGCACGATGTCCCGGCCCTTGGCCGAAACAATGCCTGCCGTCACGGTGCCCACCTGCCCAAACGGGCTGCCGATGGCCAGCACCCAATCGCCTACCTCCATGCTGTCAGAGTTGCCCATCTTCGCCGAAGGTACAGAGCGGTCGAGTTCAATCTTGATGACTGCCAAATCGGTTTCCTGGTCTTCCCCGATCACCTTGGCATCATGCTGCACACCCGGCGGATCGTCCTGCAGGCGGACCCGGATACGGTCTGCCTTATCCACCACGTGCCGGTTGGTGACGATATAGCCTTTCGGATCGACGATCACGCCCGAACCCAGCGAACGCTCGCGAATAGCACCGTCGCCACCCATACCACCTTGACCACCTGGTCCGCCAAAAAAGCGGTTGAAGAAATCATCCATCCCCCCACCACCGTTGTCCTCGTCATCGGGACTCTGCCCGCCACGCCGCCGCGCGTGCGGATTCTTGATGGTCGATTCCGTGTTGATGTTGACCACGCTCGGCCCCAACTGCTTGGCGATTTGCGAGAACGCATTGGAAAGTTGCTTTGGAGAAGGAACCGAGAGCGGAGTCGCATCGGAAGCCTTCTGCCCTTCCTTGCCCTTCACTCCGTAAGAAACCACGGTGCCGATCAAAATACCCACAGCCAGCGTCGCCACAATGCTGAACGAATAAACCCAACGACGGGTCTTCAAACGCACCCAGATTGCCTGCGAATCCATATGCCTACATCCCTCCGAAAACTGTTTGAACGTTTTATTATACCCGTTTACCAAGCCTCAGCCCCACTGCCGATGCTAGTCTGGGTATGAGATCACAGTACGCGATCACGATGTGTTAGACGCACGAACCCGGCATTTCGTTTTATAGGTACGGAAGGAAATAACTGCCCGCAAAGTGTTGATAATACAAAACTACTAGCCTTTAGGACACCTACTTCGCCTCGTACACCGTCTTCCCGCCCACCACGGTACGAAGCACCTTAGTGGCCAGCACTTTTTCCGGGGAGGCTGCCGTTACATCGTGGTCAAGCACTACAAAATCCGCCAGCATTCCCGGCGCCAGCTTGCCCTTTTCTTTTTCCTCGAATTCGGCAAAGGCGGAACCCGTGGTGTAAGCCGTGATGGCCTGATCCATGGTCAGCTTCTGTTCTGGATAAAATTCCTGCTTACCGTTCTCGCTCTTGCGCGTGACCGCGGCATACAGCCCGCGAAATGGCGCCACCGGCTCAACCGGATAATCGGTGCCGAACGCCAGTGTCACGCCCTTATTCAGGAACGCCGCCCACATGTAACACTCCGCCGCCCGCTTCGCCCCCAGCCGCTCGTTCGCCCAGCGCATGTCGGTAAGCAGATGGCTGGGCTGCATGGAGGCAATCACCTTCAACTCTTTGAATCGCGCGATCTGGGCGGGTGTGGTGAGCTGCGCATGTTCCACGCGCAGGCGGTAATCGTCGCCCCCATTCGCAGCTTTCACTTTCTCCTCGTGCGCGGCCTTCTCGGCTTCAGCAAAGGCGTCGAGCGCCATCTGCACTCCCTCATCGCCGATCGCGTGAAACCCAAGCTGGAAGCCCGCCAGCACGCGCTCCTTCGCCATGCTGTTCAGCTCGGCCACATCATAGCGCGGCAATCCCGTGTTCTTCGGATCATCCGCATACGGCTCCATCAAGGCCGCCGTGTGCCCGCCCACCGAACCATCCATGAATCCCTTCAGCATTCCCGTGTGCAGCATCAGATCGGTCTGCGGATGGGAATCGCGCTTCTTCTTCAAATCCTCGATGGAATCGTTAAAAGGCAACCATTCAGAAATGCGCGCCGTCAGCTTGCCCTCCTTCTCTAGGTCCTCGTAAATCTGGAAATTCTCCCACTCCAGCGAATAATCCTGTGCCGAGGTCACACCGTGCTCGGCCAGGTCCGCCAGCGCCACCTCGATTCCCTGTCGCCGCATTTCGTGCGTCGGCGGCGGAATCACCACGCGCACCGCATGCTGCGCCGTATCGCGCAGAATCCCGGTAGGCTGCCCATTCTCATCCCGGTCAATCTTTCCACCCTGCGGATCTTTACTCGCAATCGTGATGCTCGCCAGCTGCAGCGCCCGCGTATTGGCCACTGCCAGGTGTCCATCCACGCGATCCAGAAACACCGGATGCCCACTCGAAACCTCATCCAGGTCCCAGCGGCTGGGCAGAGTCTTCACCGGCCAAAGGGTCTCGTCCCAGCCTCCGCCCAGAATCCACTCGCCGGCCTTGGCCGTCTGCACCTTGGCCAGCAAACGCTGACGGAATTCCTCCAGCGTCTTCACACCCTTCAGGTCAACACTCAACTTCTGCAACCCGGCATCGGCGAGGTGCAGGTGCGCGTCGTTGAATCCGGGCATGACAAAGTGCCCGCCCAAATCCACGACCTGCGTCTGCGGGCCTTTCAACTTCTCGATCTCGATATTCTTCCCCACCGCCTGAATGCGGTCGCCGCGCACTGCAATCGCCTCCTCGCGCAGCGTTGAACCAAACTGCGTGGTCGCCGCCACACCCGTATAAACATTCGCGTGGATGAAGATGACATCCGCCTTCGGCTTGGACTCCGTCGTCGCGGAAGGGACGTTCTGAGCCGACACAGACACGCCGAAGATGACGAGGCCAAGGACTACAGCCGGGTGCCCCATCCTTCGCGTCCTTTGCGAAGGGTGGGATTCCACTGCCGCATGAAGCCTCGGGGTGTTGCGACTGAGCTTTTGGGTGGCGCAGTGCTTCAGCGCTGCGAAAAGAAATTTGCCTTGGTAGTGGGCTTTAGCCCCCGAGGTCGCGATTCTCATCATTCCCCCACCCCCGCTCCCGCCAGCGCCAGCATCGTCAGCAAAATCCTCTTCAACCCCAACTCCCGCCCGTTGCTGTCGAACCATTCCTGCAGAGTGTGAGCCCCACCGCCGGACCCTCCACCACCGATAGCAATGGCCTCCTGCCCCAGCGACAACGGAATATTCGCGTCGGTCGACGCCCGCTGCACCTGCGCCGCATTGTTCAACTGCACATCCACCGCGCGAATCACATGCAGAATCCGCGAGCCCACCGCCAGTTCTCCCGCGGGACGGTTCCCGATCGCCACCACTTCGCAATTCACTCCCGAAGGCCGCTTCTGCACAGGCGATCTCATTTCGGCCGCCAGCGTTTCGTCTTCCACCGCGCGATTCAGCGCCAGCCGCAGCGTCTGCTCCAGCCGCTCCATCTCGTTCATCGACGTCGAGCGGATATCCACTTTCATGCTCGCCGACTCGGGAATCGAATTCACCGAAGTGCCGCCGCGGATCACTCCAATGTTGAACGTAGTCTTCGGCGTGGTGGGAACCGGCGTTGAGGTGAAGGTATCAACGGCGCGCGACAAAATTACAATCGGATTGGGCGCGCCAAAATCGCTCCACGAGTGCCCCCCCGGCCCGCGCACAATCACCTCAAACCGCCTGCTACCCAAAGCTTCGGCGACAATCGTGTCCGCGCCCGCGCCGTCGAGCACCACGCTGTAGGCAATCGAATCCTTCCAGCGCGGCGTGGAGAAAATGTGCCGCATCCCGCGCAGGTCGCCCTCGCCCTCTTCGCCCACATTGCCAATAAACACAAACGGCAGCGCATGCCGCAGCCGCACCGCGCGCAGCAGCGCGGCAATCGCCAGCATCGCCGTAACCCCCGCGCCGTTGTCGGAAACCCCCGGCCCATACAGCCGGCTGCCCTGCTGCCTGATGTTCAAAGGAGTACTTGCGGGAAAAACAGTATCAATGTGCGCGCTCAACGCTACATGGCGCTGCCCGAATCCAGGATGCACTCCAAACGCATTCCCCACATCGTCAATGCGGACATCGTCCAGCCCAACTTCGCGAAAGCGCTCCGCCAGCCAGGCCCCGCGCGCCGACTCGCCAAACGGAGGCGCTGCAATCCGCGCCATCTCCATCTGCCATTGCGCCAGTTGCGGCTCCTGCGTGCGCAGCCAGTTAAACGCCGACCGCACCTCCGGCGACGCCGCCAGCCGCGCCACCTCCTGCTGCACCGCAGGCGCAACCTCCGGCATATCCGCGCGTGGGGGAGTAGTGCTCATGGAAGGTTATTGCGTCCATCTTACAACGCATGGGAAGGGTTGGGGATTGACCAATGGGGAAAGGGCGGGTTACCGGAGGGCGGTAACTGGGCGCGCCAGAAGCACGTTACTGCGGGATAAAGGCCCATGCCAGAGCGGTGCGAGCGGGACTGCCGCACTGTTCCCAAAGGCAGTGCCTACTGTCGCCACAAGAAACCGTGCACGTTACCCAGCGAGCCGATAAAATATCCCGCCACTTCCCCACTGGCATTGATGCTGGCTGCAAAGGTGCCCTGGTTTACCCCAGTTCCAGCGTGACTGATATCGATGAGGGTCACATTTCCCAACCTGTCCTGGATAAAGCCGTGGTACGCCCCATTCGTATCGGTGTAATACCCCACAAGGGTACCGCTTGCGTTGACTCCGAGGACCCAGGTCGTTACCGCCCCGGCTATGGACACCTGAGTAATACTGGAACCCTCACGAACGAAACCTTGCGCCGCTCCGTTCTGATAGTTGAAGTATCCAACAATGGTGCCGCTATCGTTGATCGCGGCAACGTATATGTCTCCCGATACCGGCCCGGGAGAGGGTGAGAAGGTGGTGATATTTCCGTTGGCATCACGGTAATACAAACGACTTTTCCCCAGAGTATTTTCGAAGTACCCAGCAACCTCTCCGTAGGAATTGATCCTCGCGCTATAAAGGTAGAGGGTATTGGCTGGTTCGAAAGTCAGGGCTGGAGATCCATCCGTCCAGATGAAACCAAACGGGCCGGCGGGAAACCCATCGTAGTAGTAGAAACCTGAGACCTGCCCGCTATCGTTAATCCCGCTGGCGAATGTTTCATCGGAATCCGGCGCATCGAAAATGACAAACCTCCCCGAGGGTCCCAACCAGAAGCCATGTTCGCGCCCACCTGAGTCAGCATAGGAGCCGGCAATCTGGCCGCCGTTGCTGACACCAGCCGTGTACGTTCCCTGACCAGTCGCTGTTCCCGCTCCGGGAGCGTCGATGATCGTAAGAACGCCGGCAGCATCCCTTGTGAATCCGTGAGAAACCCTGTTGGAATCCAGATAGCTCCCGACAATGAGGCCCGCAGCGTCAATACCAGACATGCTCACACTCACAGCCCCCGGAATTTCATATGACGTAATCGTCGCAGGACTGGCCGCCAACGCAGATGTGGGCCCGAATACGCTGAGTAGCAAGATCGCCCACAGAGCGGGCGGGACCCTCGCAAAGTAGCCGCTCCGCCGTGTCTTACGAGTTTCAGGTTGTGACGGGCGGTTCATATTCGTATCTCCTCGGATCCTGGAGTGTCTCGCCCTCTTAGGCGCATAGAACTCTAGCGTAGCGTCCCCCCCGCGATAGAGTCCAAGGTTTCTGGTGCCCGAGCCGAATTGCGGCGAAGAGTTCGGGAGCCGGAAGCTCGACGGAATCGAATCCCGTGAGACCTTAGACCGCGTAACCGCGTTTTTCCACAGCCCGCCGTTGTGACATCCAACCTTGCCCCCGCCAGTAAAACGCGAGATCATGGTGAAGGCGGACGAGTGCCGCTCTTTCGCAAGAAAACAAACTCTTTGACAACTGAATACCCTCAGCTAACTCCTTATTCCACAATATTTTACAAGTAAGTACTTTGGAATCAAGGATTTAGGGCGGCTCCAACACGGATCCGCCGACCCACGTTGACTGATTCTAAAGGACTTACCGAAAAATACACCCCGCTAAACCATTGATGGCAAAGATTTTACCGCTAAGTCCTTTAGAACAGATATTTTAGCGGGATCGATTTTGCTATGTGATTGATTCGAGAGATTTTAGCCGATTTGATCCGTGTTTTTTATTTTGATCCGGATCTCACTCCAACCGGCTCTCCATCCCAGCCCTCCGCTCCACCGCCACCACCAGCTTCTCAGTCGCTGGAACCTCGATCCCGTGCCGCCGAGCGCGACCAAGTATCGGTCCCGCAACAGCGTCCAACTCCGGAGTCTTATGCTGTGCAACGTCCTTCTGCATCGAGCTGCGCATGTTGGCAGGCATGGCCATCATCCCAGCGAGGATCGCATCAGGATCAACCTTGGCGCCCTCGGCTGCGGCAACCGCGCAGGCCTCTCGAACGCAAGCCTCCAGTTGACTCTTCCACGCCGGATCAGCAATGACTTCTCCTGTGGTTTTGTCGGCTGCCGTTGTGGTCAGCGCAAACGGCGCAAGGAAGACCAGCTTGCTCCACATCAGCGTCGGCTCATCGTCGATGAAGCGGCAAGCAAAGCCGATCTGCGAAAGCTGATCGAGAGTACTCGCAAGCAGCCCCCGTCCAGCGGACAACACATTCAGCCGCGCGAAAGGGGAGCGATGAACAATGTGCCCCGGGCTCATGCGCTCAGTTTCAACCGCGATCGTCGCCGGGATCACACGCTCTGCCCCATACTTCGTGCGCAGCACGCCGATGTGGCCAATGCCATTAAGCAGCGGCACGATGCCGCGCACCGCATCAGGATTGTTAAGCGCGTTCAGCGCTTGCTCGAACTGCGTAGCTTTCACTGTGATCCACAGCACGTCAACCGCAGGCACTTCCGCGGCGACAGCCACTTCCGTCCAGAAACTCCCGAAGGCACTCTCCAGACGAAGCTGTCTGGGTTGCGTGGCCAGCGTCTCGCGTCTTACCACCAGCGTGACCGCAGCTCCCGAGTGCGCCAAACAAGCCCCGATCAGGCCGCCGACGCCGCCGGCCCCAAGAATCGCATGCCGCATTGGTTTGGAAATATTGTCGGGCATGAAATCACGCTCTTAACCAACGTTAGATTCGAAGGAAGTCAATTTTGCTTCACGGTGGCCGGCAAGCACTCCACAACCTCGGCATCGCTCAACGTATGGTCGCTCGCTTTTGCCCGTTGAAAGATGCGGTCGACCAGATCGTCCGTCGCCGGAATGCCGCGCCGCTCCAGCCAGAACAGCACATTCGACTTCCCGCTCATCGGACCGATGTCGATGATCTGCTCCAGTCCGAACACGTGCGAAGGCACGCCGGAGTAGACCGTGTTGGCGAGCACCACATCGTTCTTGTGATACGCCTTGATGATCGCCGCCGCGTGCACACCCGTGGCTGTGCGAAACGCATCGTCACCCACCACCGGATAGTTCGCCGGAATGGGGACGCCCGTGGCCCGCGAAACCGCCTGGCAATAGTGCTTGAGCTTGGTAAGGTCCTGCTCGTCCCACGGAGCAATGCCCATCAGCTTCAGATTCACCAGCATCTGGTCGATTTGCGTATTGCCCACGCGCTCGCCCAGGCCGATGGCACACCCATGAACGCAGTTCGCACCAGCGATCACCGCCGCCATCGAGTTGGCAATCGCCAGCCCGCGGTCGCTGTGCCCGTGCCAGTCCACCCGAATCTTTTCGCCGGAGGGCTTCACCACCTCCTCGATCACAAACCGCACCAGCGCCAGCGCGCCCATGGGCGTGGCGTGCCCGGCGGTGTCGCAGATCACGATAGCCCGCGCCCCGCAACTAATCGCCGTGGAATACAGCCGCTTTACTGTCTCCGGGTCGCAGCGCGACGTGTCCTCGGTCACGTACATCGAATCCAGACCCAGCGAGACCGTATACCTCACGGCCTTCTCGGTGGTCTGCAAAAGAAAATCGTCGGACCAACCTTCCGTAAATCTCCGGATCGGGCTGGATCCGATAAACGTTGCGGCCTCGATTCGCAGACCGGTTTTCTGCACGATCTCGGCAATCGGACGGATGTCGTTCTCATGCGTGCGCGCCGCACAGTTGGCGCGAATCTTCATCTTGTGCGCCACAATCTCCCGCGCCAGCGCCGTCACATGCTCCACCGCGCGCGCCCCCGCGCCCGGCAAGCCTAGATCGAGCGAATCGATCCCAAGCGCCTCCATCAGATGAAGAATCTCAATCTTTTCGTGAATCGAAGGATCACGCACCGAAGGCGACTGCAGTCCATCGCGCAGACTCTCATCATTCAACAGCACCGGCCCCGGCGGCTTCAAGCCGGGCGGATGATTCTTGTTCCAGTCGTAGATGAGTTCGGAAGTGTTCATGGAAAACAGCCTTTAGCCTTTAGCTTTTAGCTCAAGTACCCACGAGTCTCAGCCTTGTCGCGACCAAGAAGACAACTGTTCGGTCGATTGGCTCTGGCTAAAAGCTAAGAGCTAACGGCTAAGAGCTAGCTACTTTTCCTTCGGCGGCAATGTAAGCCCGAAAACTGAAATCATTCCCCGTCCGGCGACGTTTACCTTGGCGTCCGCAGGATTCGGCAAATAGAGAGTCTGGCAGTGCTCGCAGCGATACACCTCGGCATTCGGCCCCCAGGCTTTTTCCACATCGCCGCAGGCTTGCTCGATCACGTCAGTCCAGTACTGACCAGCGCTTCAAATGTCCGCCACAGAACTTGCCCTTCTCGTTTTTCTCGTTGCAGGCGCGCTGCCCCGCCTTCTTGATCTTCACCTTGTGGTGGGGAAGCTGCTGAGGAGTTTGCGTGCTCGAAGTTGCAATTTCGCCAGTCGCCAAAGGACTTACCCTCGTTCGCGCGGCCCGTGCGCCGCTGGATTCTGCATTACGAGGGTCATTGTACTCGAAGGCGAAAGTCGAGGCCAAAGACTGCCAAGGCCGTTACCACCTTTGTCCACCAACTGGTTATTTTGACGGCATCCGCTCCTGTACTGCTACGATCCACTTTTCTCCCTTTCGATTGGCAAGGACGAAGATGGAGATCGACATTTGTCCACGTTGGATTCTGGCCAGGCTTGGGGTGCCGGAGCGGAGTCAGCATCACGTTGCCCTCCTGGTCTCAACGCTATTCGCCCTGTTGGCCATCCCAATCATGGCCCGCATTCCCCACATCTGTCTGATGCGGAAGGTTCTTGGGATTGCTTGCCCGGGGTGTGGCATTTCTCATTCGTTAACTGCAATTCTTCGGCTGAATCCCGTTGCAGCGTGGGAAGCAAATCCCGCAGGCCTTGGGGTTGCATCAGTCTTTTGCTTTCAACTTGTGGCGCGGCCAGTCGCGATCGCAGCTCCAGGCACTGCCGATTTCGTGTCTCGGATGTCACGCCACATTTCGACCGTGACCCTGGGATGTTTGCTTCTAGTGTGGATTTCGAGAGTGTTTTAGGGAGGATCGGATGGCGATGATTTCCTGTCCCAAGTGCAACACCTTAACCCTGCAGGCTGGCTTCCCGGCGTGGACGATTATCGTAAGCATTTGCTTCTTTCCGGTTGGACTGCTTGCACTGTTGGCCGGCCGCAAGCCAACCACTTGCCGCCAATGCGGGTTCACTTGGACTGCCTAGCGGCCAGGTCTATCCTAATTGGCGTGTGTTCAAACGCCGAAGTGAGCGCCCTATGAAGCGTGAACCGTTTCCCGCAAGAAAGACTTTTACTGGCGCGGCAATACTGATTCCGCTCGCGCTTCTGCTCGGCCCAACCAGCGCCCAGACGCCGCATCCGAAAAACGATGCTGGCAACGAGGTTCGAAACGTCGAACAGGAACTGGTCCGCACCGAGACCGGTTTTTTCGAAGCTTGGAAGACAAAGGACCAGGGCTATTTCCGCGAGCACATGACTGAGAACGGAGTCTTCTGGGGTGAGAACGGCACCTTCTCCCGCGACCAGCAACTCGCCGAGCAGCAAGCCTCCGCGAAAACCTGCAACGTGGAAGGCTACGGCCTCTCCGACTTCGGAGCGCTTCCGCTCACCACGGGAGCCTACCTGCTCACCTACAAAGCCGAGCAGTACGCCACTTGTAACGGAGAGAAAGCTCCGGTCCACATGAACGGCAGTTCGATCTACATTTTCAAGGCCGGGCGCTGGCAGGCCATCTACCGGGCGGAAGTCCCGCTGAAGAATCCGAGCTAGTTCTCGGTCACAGCCAGCCGATCTAGAACTCTTTCTTCGGCGGCGTCTGCTCCGCTCCCACGCGGCCAACCACAATCTCAGCCACAAAGTAATTCTCGGCCTTCACCGGTTCTCCCCCCAGTCGCCGCAGTATGGCAATCTGGCCGACGTGCGTCAGCGCGTCGGCAATTGGCCCTTGGAAAAGCTTTTCCATAGGCGCCTGCAAAGGCTCTTCGGAAGCCAGGTAATCGTCGAATTTCTTCAGCGCCGCGAAGAAACGCTCGACTTCTTTTTCCCACGCCAAGGGTTTGGAATCGTGCCATTCGCGTTTCCCGTTCGCCATCGAGAGCGCCCAATCCATCAAATCCCCGATGTGGGCGAGAATCTGCCCTGGTGCGCGCACACCCTCATCCACATGAAACACGGCAAAACCCTCGGGCGTGTTGCGGACGACCTTGCCTCCGCGATAAGCCAGCGTGGCCAGCGCGTGCCGCAACAATTCGCGTTTCGGATCGGAATTTGAAGGATTGCTCATGTACGACCTCCCAGTTCTCAGTTCTCAGTCTCGGTACTCGGCACTCGCAACTCTGATGCTCACAGCTTCTTGCCTCGCACCACTCCGGCAGCCCGCAACGCACCGCGCAGGCGCTCTGCTAAACCCCTGGCGAACTGCATGTCGATGAATCCTTCCATCTGCCGCGCAAAATTCGCACCGTATCCGTACCACCAGACCTTTTTCATTCCGGGCATGAGGTCGGAGTCCAGATATTTCAGCCGCACCATTTCTTCCAATCCGAAGCGTCCGTGTGTACGGCCTACGCCGCTCGACTTGACGCCGCCGTGCGGCGCCTCGCTAATGCCGAAGCAGGAAACCATATCGTTCACCATGACGGTTCCCGCTTGAATGCTCCGCGCCAGGCGCTCGCCGCGGGAGTTGTTCCGAGTAAACACGCTCGCTGCCAGTCCAAATTCCGAGTCATTCGCCAGCCGCACGGCTTCTTCGTCGCTATCGAATGCCATCACCGGCAGCACCGGGCCAAACGTTTCCTCGCGCATGATGCGCATCTCGTGCGTCACATCGGCCAGCACCGTCGGCTTATAAAAATTCCTTCCCAGCTCAGCAAGACGCGATCCCCCGGCCAGAACCCGTGCCCCGCGCGCCACGGCGTCCTCCACGTGCGACTCCACAATCTGCAACTGGCGCTCGTGGATCATGGGCCCCACATCTGTGTCGCGGTCTAGTCCATGGCCGACGCGCAGCTTCTTGGTTTTCTCCACACACGCTTTCAGGAACGCTTCATACAAACTGCGATGCACGTAGCAACGCTCCACCGACAAGCAGGTTTGCCCGGCATTCACAAACGCTCCCCAGACGGCCGCGCTCGAAGCAACGTCAACATCGGCGTCATCGAGCACCAGCATGGGATCCTTTCCGCCCAACTCCAGCACCACAGGCAGCAACCGTTCCGCCGCAGCGGCTGCGATGCGCTTCCCCGTAGCCACGCTGCCCGTAAACACCAGCTTGTCAATCCCAGTCTTGTCAATCCCAGCCGCACCCCGCGAGTGGATCAGCGCCGCACCCGTAGATCCATCGCCCACAACAACCTGAAAGACATCCTTGGGTACGCCCCCCTCGTGCAGCAAAGTTTGCAGTTCGAGCGCAACCAGCGAGGTAAATTCCGAGGGTTTCAGCACCACCGCGTTCCCCGCCACGAGCGCGGCGAGTGTCTCCGTCGCTGGAATCGAGAAGGGATAATTCCAGGGCGAGACAATTCCCACCACGCCATAAGGCTCACGCACCAACCGCCCGTTCTTAAGCTTGGCGACAAGATTTCCATGCGGCACCGGCTCGTCGCGCAAAAGGCGATGCGCGTTATCGATCAGAAACCGCGCCGCATCCAGCACCACCAACACTTCGGTGGTCAGCGCTTCGGCCACGGGCTTGCCCGCTTCTCGCGTGATGGCCTCGGCAATCTCTGATTTCTTCTCCTGCAGTCTGCGCTGAAACTCCCGCAGCATCGCGATCCGCCTGCGCACACCGGCCTCAGCCCACGCCTCCTGCGCCGCCCGCGCCCGCACCACCGCCACCTGGACCTCACCGTCGCCCGCGCATTCCAACTCGCGCAGAATCTGGCCCGTCGCCGGATTCACCGACACAACCTTGCGCGTCGCGATCTGTAGATCGGTTGCCATAACTCAGTATTCCACACCCACCAGATACAACCCGCCAGCCGGCGCCGTCGCTCCCGCCGCCGACCGGTTTCGCGCCTCCAGTATCCGCGTCACATCCTCGGCCCGCAGCGTTCCCTTGCCCACCAGAATAAACGTCCCCACCAGATTTCTCACCATGCGGTGCAAAAAGCCCGATCCCTTCACCGTATACACAAACTCGTCTCCCTGCCGTTCCCAGTTCGAAGAAAAAATGCTCCGCAGATTCGATACTGGAGCGCCTTCGCGTCCTCGCTCCGGATCCACCGCGGCGAACGATGTGAAATCGTGTTCGCCCACCACTCGTCCGGCCGCGCCCACCATCGCCTGCTCATCCAAAGGAAACGGGTAGTGCCACACATACCGGGCCAGAAACGGCGGACAGATTCCCGCCCGATAGATCCGATAGCGGTAAGTCTTCGCCCGCGCCGACTTGCGCGCATGAAAATCCGCAGCAGCTTCTTCCACCTCCAGCACCCGCACCGATGCCGGCAAAATGTCGTTCAGCGCCTTCACGAAATTCGCCGTTGGGACCGAAGACTCCGTGACAAATGTCACCACCTGCGCCAGCGCATGCACCCCCGCGTCGGTCACTTCCCGAACCCTGCGGCAAGACCTTTTCGCCGGTGACTCGTCCAATGGCTGAGGCAAGTGTGCCTTGCACGGTGACAGCATCGGGCTGCACCTGCCAGCCGGCGAAATCCGAGCCGTCATAGGAGAGAATCAGTTTGAGATTGCGCATGCGATCTTTTAACTCTTGCGGTGCGAGTCCTACAGCCGCAGCGGTTCATCCAAGTCCTTTCATGCGTCAAAGCTGTCTGGCCGCCGTGATGCAACTGGCGGGGGAGAAGCCGAACCATGGCCAGTCTGAACCATGGCCAGCTGAACCATGGCCAGCCGAACCATGGCCAGCCGAACCATGGGCAGCACTTTATCAGTTTCAACTACCCGAGCGCCCGAAAGAGAAGCGGCCGCGTCGGATATACTGGTGTGCTTCACCAAATTTTCGTCTCGCTCTCGTTTTTCATGGGCTTTTCAGGAACCCCGG
Organism: uncultured Acidobacteriaceae bacterium; assembly: GCA_963842095.1. Lineage (GTDB taxonomy): Bacteria > Acidobacteriota > Terriglobia > Terriglobales > Acidobacteriaceae > Sulfotelmatobacter. Next base: position 174,484 of record CAWJEY010000011.1, on the reverse strand, counting down.
GACCGCTGGTTGCGTATCAATGACTGGGTAACTTTCATTTTGGGTAATTCCGGCTGTCTCAGGTTACAACCAAGTCTTTCTATCGCAAGATCTTAGTGAACGAGGTCTTAACTAAACGGAGATGAGTAGATGCCATTCGCACGCTTAGCCTCAAACATCCGGCTGACCACGGCCGCAGTTTTATTTGCAACACTGATGTTCGGAACAGTGACCATCGCCAGCTGGGGCCAGGACGCGCCCGCCGCACCCGTCCCGCAGAACACGCCGGAAACGCGGCCGCTTCCTGTGCTGAATTATTCCCAGCCGGTGTCGCATTTTCCCAACCCGATTGGCCCGTACACGCCGCGGCATCTGGCGGCGCCGAACCTGGCCAATACCGCGCGCATCGACTCCCTCATGCACGACGGCAAGCTCTATTTGTCGCTCAATGACGCCATCGCACTGGCGCTCGAGAATAATCTCGACATCGCCATCGCGCGCTACAACCTGAACATCGCCGATACCGATATTTTGCGCGCGCGAGCCGGCGCCTCGACCCTGGGCGTGAATACCGGCGTGGTGCAGAACACGCCCGGTAGCGGCGTCGGAGGACTGGGGGGCCAGGTCGGCTCCGGCACCGGTGGAACTACCCTCGGCGCGGGCGGTGCAGGCGCCGGCGCGGGCGGCTTGGTCGGCTCCACGCTGGGCCTTGGACCGAACATCAACAGTTTCGACCCGGTCATCACCGGAACGTTGCAAGAAGATCACTTCAGCCAACTGGCCACTACCATCTTTCAAGGGGTGCTTCCAGGAACCGGCCTCGTTCAAAACACCGGTACCGTCAACTTCGCTTATAACCAAGCCTTTCAGTGGGGCACAAACCTAACGGTGGGCTTCAACAACACCCGAGGAACCACCAACAGCTTTTTCCAAGGGTTGAGTCCGCAGTTGAACTCAAATTTCAGGGCAACGATTACCCAGCCCTTGCTCCAAGGTCTTGGATTCGCATCGAACACCCGCTTCATTCGCATCGCCAAGAACAACCGCGAACTTTCTGACGTGGCCTTCCGGCTGCAAATCATTACGACGGTCAATCAGATTCAGTCCATGTACTGGGATCTGGTCTATGCGTATGAAAACGTCCGGGTGCAGAAGGAATCGCTGGCGTTCGCGGAGAAGACGCTGTCGGACACCAAGAAACAGGTGGAAATCGGAAGTCTCGCACCTATCGAAGTGGTGCGCGCGCAAAGCACCGTCGCCCAGGACCAGCAAACTCTGACCGTCGCCTTGACCAACCTCCAGTTGGAGCAGCTGCTGATGAAGAACGCGCTCAGCCGTACGCTGCGCGATCAGACTCTAGCGGGAGCGGAAGTGATCCCCACTTCGACCATGGAAGTGCCCGAGAACGAGTCAGTCCAGCCCACGCAGGACCTGATTGCCGATGCTCTTCGCCACCGCGCCGATCTTGTCGAATCGCGTATTCAGCTCAATACCACCGAGATCAGCAACAGAGCCGTTCGCAACGCTCTGCTGCCTACGCTTAACCTTTTCGCCTATTACGGTGGCGCGGGATTGGGGGGCGTGCAGAACCCCGCTGATCTATGCACATCGCCCCTCCAATCCGATTGCGCCATTGCTAATCCCAATCCCAACTTGGGTCAAAGCGCGCCTGCAACGACCGTAGGCATCGGGGGCACTTACAATCAACTCGTCAACTCCACTTCACCTGACAAGGGCGTCGGCTTGCAGCTCAACATTCCGCTGCGCAACCGCGCCGCCCAAGCCGTGCAGATCCGCTCGGAACTGGAATACCAGCAGGCCCAGATGCGCCTGCAGCAGATCGAAAACCAGATCAGCATCGAGGTTCGCAACGCCCAATTCGGAGTCGAGCAGAACCGCGCCAGCGTGGCCTCCGCCCAGGCCGCCGTCGACTATGCCAAGCAGTCGCTGGATGCCGAACAGAAGAAATATCAGTTCGGTACTTCGACCACCACACTGGTCCTGCAGACCCAGAGCGGGCTGGCCACGGCGGAGTCCACTTTGATGTCGGCCATGGCGGCCTACGAGAAGTCTCGCATCGAACTCGACCGCGCCACCGGCGTCACGCTCGATCACGCCGGCATCAGCATTGACGACGCGGCCAAGGGCCGGGTCACGCGCATGCCCGGCGTGCCGTACATTGCGCCGCGGAAGGATCTGCCCGCAGCCCAGCAGCAGTAGCCATCGAAGCATCTGTAGTTAAGCGCCGCCGTCCTTTGGCATGGCGGCGCTACAGCTTTTTCCCCGGCCCCTCGTGTTGCTTCTTCTAACAATTCTTTACAATCTGCGCCCACCTCCCCCGCTCCCTCCCGCTAAGATGGAGTGACCCTTTTATGTTTTCCGCATCCAACCTCCGGACTCGAACTTGCCGTTTCCAAAGGATGCGCGACCCTTCCTACTCAAGGAGACGAACCATGCCTGTGTCTTTGTTCCGAAATACCGCGATCCGAATTACCGCGGCCAACCGGCGCCTCACTCTTCTATTGATGCTGACCGCCTTTGCCATCCTTGCCTGCACGCAGTTTTCGCCGTCCTTGCGCGCCCAGGATGTCCCGGCGACTCCAGCGCCACAGGCCGCGCCGGCTCCCGCCCAGCCACAAGCGGTTCATTTGCAGGATTATTCCAAACCGCGCCCGGCGTTTCCTCACGTGCTGCAGCCCTACGTGCCGCAGCAGTTGGCCGAGCCCAATCTGGCAAACTCCCCGCGCATTGACTCGCTCTTGCATGACGGCAAGATTTATCTCTCGATCGACGACGCCGTCGCGCTCGCCTTGGAGAACAATCTCGACATCGATATCGCCCGCTACAACCTGAACATAGCAGCCGCTGACCTGTTGCGCGCCAAGTCCGGCGCCAACATTCTCGGTATCAACACCGGCATCGTGCAAAACACGCCCGGAGGCGGCGTGGGCGGTCTCGGCGGGACCGTAGGCTCGGGCACCGGCGGAACCACCGTCGCCGCCGGCGGCGCCGGAACCGGCACCAACGGTCTGGTTAGCTCCACGCTCGGCATTGGCTCGACCATCACCAGCTTCGACCCGGTTTTGACCAGCACCCTGCAAATCGACAAGAACGATACGGAATCCACCAGTCCATTCAGTCCGGTGCCGGTGGTGGGGCAGAACACTTACACGGCCGACTTCGCTTACACGCAGGGATTTCAGTGGGGAACGGCCATGTCCATCGGGTTTAACAATACCCACCTCACCACCAACAACACCACCAGCCTGCTGACGCCGCAACTCGGTTCCAGCTTCCAGTTCAAAATCACGCAGAATCTGCTGCAGGGCTTCGGTTCGCTTCCCAACCTGCGCTTCATTCATATCGCCAAGAATAACCGTGAGATTTCTGACGTTGCCTTCCGCCTGCAAATCATCACCACCGTCGACCAGATCGAAAACATTTACTGGGATCTGGTTTACGCCTATGAGAATGTACGCGTGCAGCAGGAGGCCCTGGCCTACGCGCAGAAGGCGTTGGACGATTCCAAGCAGCAGGCGCAGGTGGGAACTGTGCCTCCCATTCAGGTGGTGAGCGCCCAGAGCACGGTGGCAACGGACCAGCAGAACCTGATCCTGGCGCAGAACAACTTGCAGCTCGAAGAGTTGCTGATGAAGAACGCGCTCAGCCGCAGCATCGAAGACCCAGTGCTGGGGGAGGCCGATGTGATTCCCACCTCCACCATGCAGATTCCGCAGGAGGAGACGGTTATCCCCATTCAGGACCTGATCGGTCAGGCTCTGAATCATCGCGCCGAACTGGTCGAGTCGCGCATCGATTTAAATTCCCGCGACCTCAGCAGCAAGGCGGTCCGTAACGCCATGCTGCCGACTCTGGATGCCTTCGCCTACTACGGCGGTTCCGGCGTGGGAGGAGATGTGAACGCCGCGTGCTCGTTTAGCGGGACGTCGTGCTTCAACCCCGCCAAGGCTCCGCCGCCCTTCGTCAATGGAGGCCCGGTAAGCTACGCTGGAACTTTGAACCAACTCATAAACTCCACCGCTCCCGATAAAGGCATTGGACTGACGTTGAATATCCCTCTGCGCAATCGCGAAGCGCAAGCCAACCAGGTGCGCGCGGAACTCGAGTACCGCCAGGCCCAGGTGCGGCTGCATCAGCTCGAGAATCAGGTGCGCATCGAGGTGCGCAACGCGCAATTCGACGTGAAACAGAACCGCGTCGCGGTGCAGGCCGCCCAATATGCGGTGGACTTTGCCCGCCAGACGCTCGACGCCGATCAGCAGAAACTGAAAGTTGGACTCACCACCACCACCGCGATCCTGCAGGATGCTTCCGTCCTCACGACCTCCGAGTCGAATCTGGTTTCGGCAAAAGCTGCTTATGAGAAGTCGCGCATTGAACTGGATCGAGCCACGGGACTGCTGCTTGATCACTCCGGCATCGACGTCGCCGAAGCCACGCGGGGCCAGGTCACGCATCTGCCCAGCGTGCCCTATGTCGCTCCGCGCCAGGACGGTGTGCCGGGAGGGCAACCCGCACAGCAGACGCCAGCACCTCCGGCAGGCCAACCTTAGAGGCCACCACTGGCCCATGTAGGGACAGCCGCTCGGCTGTCCCGCCTGGGCGAAGCCCGGCGGCTGACGACAACAGAGACCTGATAAACTCGCCCGTGATGGAACGACCGCCGCAGCCTGCCATCCCGCGATCTGTGATGTGGATGGTGCTGCTCTCGTTCCTTCTGCAAGTGGCGGCGATCGGAGCTTTCCGCCAATACCACACTCGCCCCGGAGAAGATAACTTCGGCTTCGGCTTTGAAATGGGCCGCGTCGGCCGCTCCATCGCGCTCGGACAAGGCTTCAGCAATCCATACGGAGGCAACACCGGCCCCAGCGCTTGGGAGCCCCCGCTGTATCCCTATCTGATCGGCGGAGTCTTCAAGATTTTCGGCATCTACACCTACGCTTCGGCGTGGGCGCTACTCTCGATCAACAGCCTGTTCGCCGCGCTCACCACCATTCCTGTTTTTCTGATTGCCCATCGGACTTTCAACCCGCGGGTCGCGCTTTGGTCGGCGAGGGCCTGGGCCTTCAATCCCTACGTCTGGTACTGGTCGATTCATTGGATCTGGGACACAACCTTCACCCCGCTCATGCTGGCGCTGATCTTTCTGGTTTCGTTGAAACTAGCTTCTCTGGAAATGGAGTGGCCGGGTTGGCAAGGATGGTCACTCTTTGGCGCATTGTGGGGTGTGGGAGCGTTGGCCAATCCCACGATGCTCTCGTTTTTGCCGTTCTGCGGCTTATGGATATGGCGGCAAAGATACCGCCGCGGTCTGCCGTCGATGGCTGGCGTGGCGTTCTCCTCCCTCGTCTTCTTTCTTGTGCTCTCGCCCTGGCTGGTGCGGAATTACGAGGCCTTCCATCGCTTCGTTTTTATTCGCGACGATTTCGGACTGCAACTCCGCCTCGGCAACAACAAGCTGGCCGACGGCATGCTGATCGCCACCCTGCAACCCAATCTCAACCAACCGGAACTGGAAAATTTTCAGCGCATGGGAGAAATCGCCTACGAGGCATACTGCAGGCAGCGGGCGTTCGACTGGATCCGCGCCAACCCGGGCCGATTCGTGGTCATAACCATGAAGCGATTTTTCTACTACTGGAACGGCGTGCCCAGAAACACAGACAGCGTTGCTCCCTGGGACTTTCGCAGTTCCCTCTTCTTGGGCTCGTCGGTGCTCGCGATCTGGGGCCTGGGCCGTGCGCTGCGGCAAAAGCGGCCTGGGGCCTGGCTTTTCGCCGGACTCGTGGCGACCTATCCCACGGTCTATTACTTCGTGTACCCGCATGCCCGCTACCGACATCCCATCGAACCGGAACTGATTATCCTGATGGTGTTCTTGCTTTCCGAAGTGCGGATCCGCAAACCAGTGGCGGAGTAGATAATTGTTGATTGCTGATTCTTGACTGAAGATTGAGGATTGAGAAGCAATTCGGTATTGGGTTTCAATCGTCAATCAGCAATCAACAATCAGCAATTCACTATGACCATTTCAGTCGCGATCGTGGCGATGGATGAAGAGGCCAACATCGGCCGCACCCTGGCCAGCGTGCGCTGGGCCGATGAAATCGTGCTCGTCGATTCCGGGTCGAAGGATCGCACCTGCGAGATCGCGCGCGCACAGGGAGCGCGAGTTATCGTCGAACCGTGGCGCGGTTACGTTGCCCAGAAGCAGTACGCCATCGATCTTTGCACCAAAGAGTGGGTGCTGCTGCTGGACGCTGACGAAGAGGTGAGTCTCGGACTGGCCGAAGAAATTCGCGCCGCAATCGCCGACCCAGGCGCTGTGAGCGGCTATCGACTTCCACGCAAGAATCTGTTCCTGGGACGCTGGATGCGCCACGGCGGTTTCTATCCCGACCCCAAGCTGCGCCTCTTCCGCCGCGGCCAAGGATTCGTCACCGGCCACGATCCCCACGACCGCTGCGAACTGAAGCCAGACGTCGCGCAAACGACCGGCCAGTTCAAGAACGCGCTGGTGCACTACACCTATCCCAACCTCACCCTTTACCTCGGCCACATGAATCGCTATTCGTCGCTGGGAGCGCAACTGGCCGTCGCCAAAGGCCACCGCAGCTTCAGTTTCACGAACATCGTTCTGCGCCCGTTGTCGACTTTTATCTACAACTACTTCATCCGCCTCGGATTCCTCGATGGCCGCGAAGGCCTAATCCTGCACCTGTATCACGCTGGCTACGTTTCCTGGAAATACGCCAAGGCGTGGGAACTGGCGCGGAAGCATCCGCCAGAAGCCAATTGAATTGTCTTTCCAATCCTCCGTGTCCTCTGCGTCCTCTGCGGTGAAGATTTTGTTTCTTGCCCGCCAGCGCACACTTCCCTATCATCACAACAGAACCGGGGGTCCTGATGCCGGAGAAGAAGCCATCCAAGCCGCAAGTTGCCGAAAGTCCTATCGCCGACGTTTTTGACGGCCGCCATCCCTCCCCTGACGAGAAGAAGTGGGCGGAGGAGACACTGGCGCCCACGCTCGATAAATCTCCCGAGCGCCCAATTGGCGCGCCCACCGGCGTGAATCTCGACGAACACGGCCCCGCCCGCTTCACTACGATTTCCGGCGTCCCCGTGCGCCGCCTCTACACCCAAGCCGACCTTCCCCAAGACTGGAGCGAGGAAAGGTATCTCGGATACCCAGGCGCGCCCCCCTTCACCCGCGGTATTCACGCGACCGGATATCGCGGCAAGCTTTATACCATGCGGCAGTTTTCCGGATTCGCGTCCCCCGAGGAAACCAACCAACGCTACAAGTATCTACTCGAGCACGGCGGCGGCGGGCTCTCCGTCGCATTCGACTTGCCTACATTGATGGGCTACGACTCCGATCATCCGGCCAGCGAAGGTGAAGTCGGGAAGTGCGGTGTGGCGATTGATTCGCTCGAAGACATGGAAATCCTCTTCGGTGGCATCGATCTCGAAAAAACAACAGTCTCGATGACCATCAACTCGCCTGCATCTGTGCTGTGGGCGATGTATCTGGTAGTGGCCGAGAAGCAGGGTGCGGATTGGAAAAAGATTTCCGGCACCATCCAGAACGACATCCTCAAGGAATACATCGCGCAGAAGGAATATATCTATCCCCCGGCGCCGTCGATGCGGCTGGTGATCGACACGTTCGAGTTCGGATCAAAGTTCACCCCACGCTTCAACACCATTTCCATCAGCGGATACCACATTCGCGAGGCCGGTTCGACTGCGCTGCAGGAACTAGCGTTTACGTTGTATGACGGTGTCGAGTACGTAGAGTGGGCTCGCCGCCGCGGCCTCGACGTCGATGATTTCGGTCCTCGGCTCAGCTTCTTTTTCAACGCGCACAACGACTTCTTCGAGGAGATCGCCAAGTACCGCGCCGCCCGCAAGATCTGGGGCAAAGTCATGCAGGATCGCTTTGGCGCCAAGAACCAGCGCACCTGGCTGATGCGGTTCCATACGCAGACGGCAGGAGTATCTCTGCCCGCGCAGCAGCCCATGAACAACATTGCGCGCGTTGCACTGCAGGCTTTGGCCGCGGTGCTCGGCGGCACGCAGTCGCTGCACTGCGACTCCTACGACGAGGCCCTTGCGCTGCCGACAGAAGAGGCCGCTCGCATCGCGCTACGCACGCAGCAGATCATCGCTTATGAATCAGGAGTGACGCAGACCGTTGATCCTCTCGGCGGATCATACTTCCTGGAAAACTTGACGCTTGAAATGGAAAAGGGTGCACTCGATTATTTCAGCAAGCTCGATGCGATGGGCGGCATGGTGAAGGCCATTGAGCGTGGCTATCCGCAGAAAGAGATTGCAGAGGCCTCCTACCAGTACCAACGCGCCGCTGAGGCGAAAGAAAAGATCGTCGTGGGGGTAAACGAGTTCGTGATCGAAGAAGAGTCGCCGCATATTCTCTACATCGACGAAAGCGTGGGGCGGCAGCAGTCAGCCAAACTGAAAGCGCTGCGGGCGCAGCGCTCGAATGACGAAGTACGGCGTGCCCTCGATGCTCTGAAGAAAGCCGCGAGCCGGGAACCCAGGGCGGGCACGAACGGAAATATCTCTTTCGCGAACACGATGCCCTACATCGTGGATGCAGTGCGTGCCTACGCAACTGTAGGAGAGGTTTGCGAGGCCTTGCGTGCCGTGTATGGAACGTACACGGAAGTGAGCATCACCTAGGCCGGGAAGGACGGTACCCCTACCCAGACCAGAATGGGAAGGACACGAACTTTTTCGTCGTCATTGAGGAAGGTATGAAGGCCCTTGGGACTATGATTTTGAGGTCGCAGATTGCGACCTCAAAATGAAAAAGGCAAAACTTGCGATGCTGCTCAAGATGCCAAAACGGCCCGGCGCACCCCACTTCGCCGTGGAATCTCACATTTTAATTCTTCGCCACCATAAGGTCATTCTCGACGCCGACATCGCTCGCCTTTATGGGGTGACCGTGAAGCGTCTCAACGAGCAAGTGAAACGGAACCAGGAACGGTTCCCTTCCGATTTCATGTTTCAGCTAAGCGAAAGGGAGCTTGGCGCTTTGAGGTCGCAATTTGCGACCTCAAACAAAAACCGCGGTGGTCGCCGCTATACGCCTTATGCCTTCACCGAGCACGGAGCCATCATGGCTGCCACCGTGCTCAATTCAGAGCGGGCCGTCCAGATGAGCGTTTTTGTAGTGCGCGCCTTTGTACGTCTGCGCGAAATGCTGGCGACGAATCGGCGCCTCGCTGGAAAGATCGATGAATTGGAGAATCGTCTGGACTCCCACGACTCCGTAATTCTGGATCTCCTCGGAGCCATTAAGGAATTGATGGCCCCCAGGCCGCCGTCGCGTATCCGCATTGGATTCCAGCTTCCCGCAGGCAAGGCTAAGGCTTGATCCAGAGCGCCACTGGAACCTCACACTCCGAGTGAGACTCCTACGGCAGGACCACGTTACAATTCCTGCTTGACCCAGCCACGCCAACCTTCTGACCCCATCGGCGTCCAAAGTCCGCTCCGCGAACGCTTGCGCGACCTGGCGATGCTGTTCCTCAAGCTGGGCACCATCAGCTTTGGCGGCCCGGCGGCGCATATCGCGCTGATGGAAGATGAAGTCGTGCGCAAGCGGCAATGGGTGACGCGGCAGCAGTTTCTCGACATGTTGGGCCTGACCAACCTGATCCCGGGACCGAACTCCACCCAGATGGCGATCAACCTCGGGTTTGCGCGCGCTGGATGGGCCGGGCTGACGGTAGCGGGAGCAAGTTTCATTGTGCCAGCCGCACTGATCACGGCAGCAGTGGCATGGGCCTACGTCCGCTTCAGCACACTTCCTGTGGCGGAGTCACTGCTCGCGGGGGTGAAGCCCGCGGTGATTGCAGTAATTGCGATCGCCGTATGGCGGCTGGGAAGAATCGCGGTTCATGATGCGTGGCTGGGCGCGCTGGGAGCATTCGCACTGGCTGCGTTTCTGGCAAAGCTCAGTCCCTTGCTGATTTTGGCCGGTGGCGGCCTCATCGGTGTGGTCTCACAGCAGGTGCGCAAGCTACAGAGTCGCACGTCTTCTGGTGGAACCAAGCTCTCTACTGCACTGATTCTCGTCAAGAAGTCGCTCTTGCTGCCACTGCCGCTCAGCCTGCTGCCCGCTGCCATAGGTGTGGCCGTTGGCATACCAATGACCAAGCGAGTCCCCTTGGCGCGTCTCGGCTGGTTCTTCCTCAAGATCGGTGCAGTGCTTTATGGAGGCGGATATGTGCTGTTCGCGTTCATCGAGCAGGGCTTGGTTCGTGACCATCATTGGCTGACGCAGCAGCAGCTGTTGGATGCGATCGCGATTGGCCAGTTCACGCCGGGTCCCGTGCTTTCGACCGCGACCTTCATCGGATATCTCCTCGGCGGCGCGTGGGGCGCCGTGATTGCCACCGTGGCTATCTTTCTGCCGTCGTTCTTCTACGTGGGGGCGCTGGGGCCGATCTTGCCCAAGCTTCGCCGCTCCGTGTGGATGGCGGCGTTTCTCGACTCCGTGAACGTGTGCGCGGTAGCTCTGATGGCGGGTGTGACCATAAGGCTCGCGGGCGATGCCTTGCGCGGATGGCCGATGTGGGCCATCGCCGTAACGGCGCTGGCCGTGCTGTGGAAGTGGAAGATCAATCCGGCATGGGTGGTGTTGGGTGGAGGTCTGGCGGGACTCGCGGTGGCGGCGGTGCAGTGAGACTTGATCAACTGCATAGCGTTGTGGATACAACGTCTTAACTGGGCTCAATTTGTAAAGTAACGATTTGGAAGGAGAAGCAATGCAAAAACGCAAACTTGGAAAAGGCAATTTGGAAGTCACGGCTCTCGGACTCGGCTGCATGGGAATGAGCTTCGGCTTCGGGCCCGCCGTGGACAAGAAGGAAGGTATCTCGCTGATTCGGGCGGCAGTCGAGCGCGGTGTCACATTCTTCGATACGGCGGAAGTCTACGGTCCTTTCACCAACGAAGAACTCGTGGGCGAAGCGCTGGCCCCACTTCGTGACCAGGTGGTGATCGCCACCAAATTCGGGTTCAAACTTGATCCGAGCACCGGCAAACAAGCCGGGCTGGACAGCCGGCCAGAACACATCAAGGAGGTCGCCGAAGCCTCGCTCAAGCGCCTCAAGACCAATGTCATCGATTTGTTCTATCAGCACCGCGTTGACCCCAGCGTGCCGATCGAAGACGTTGCCGGAGCGGTCAAAGAGCTGATTCAACAAGGCAAGGTGAAGCACTTCGGACTTTCGGAAGCAGGCGTCCAGACGATCCGTCGCGCTCATGCAGTTCAGCCCGTCACCGCGCTGCAGAGCGAATACTCGCTGTGGTGGAGAGAACCGGAAGCGGAAGTGATCCCGGCACTGGAGGAACTCGGCATCGGATTCGTCCCGTTCAGCCCTCTTGGCAAAGGCTTCCTTACCGGAAAAATCAGCGAAGACACGAAGTTCGACAGGACCGATTTCCGCAACATAGTTCCGCGCTTTACGCCAGAGAACCGGAAAGCGAACCAGGCGTTGGTCGATCTGCTCAGCAGATTTGCGCAACAGAAAAAGGCGACGCCAGCGCAGATCGCACTCGCCTGGCTGCTTGCGCAGAAGCCGTGGATCGCGCCGATCCCGGGCACGACCAAGCTGCATCGGCTTGAGGAAAACATCGCAGCCGCGAACGTCCAACTTTCGCCCGATGACCTCCGCGAACTGGAGATCGCAGCCTCAAAGATTGCGCTACAAGGTGCTCGGTACCCCGAAGAACTGCAAAAGTTGGTGGGCCGCTGAGCAATAACAGATACGGGACTCGTTCCCATGCTACGACTCCGCCTCGCCGTCACCATGCGCGACGTCCGCTGCTCGATGGTGAACCTTGATCCCGACTCAGCAAGTCCGGCGCCAGAAGTGCTGAAGGCAGTCGTTCGTGCGAACCAGAACAACGCGGAATCTACGGCGCGGTCACTCGCATCGGTCGACTGGCGGTCGGACGGACCATACTCCTCAGTGCGGCGACCGGGGAAAGGGAACGTTAAGAAAATGCCGGAATGCGGGACAATCTCCAAGCATCGCTCCCCACACGCGAACCGCTTGGGGCAACGGCAGCATTACGTTAACCACAAGAAAGTGGACAAGCCACGAACTTCCACTTCACCGGTGCGGCCTCCGAAAGGCCTTCCTCGCCTCAGGCGCTCTGCATAGCGGCACGGACCTTGGCCGGCGTAAAGGGCACCGAGCGCAGCCGCACCCCCACGGCATCAAACACCGCGTTCGAAATGGCAGAGGGCACGACAGCAGCGGACGGCTCGCCCGCGCCCCAAGGTTTCTCCGTCGGTCGGTCGATCAGTTCGATGTCCACGTCCGGAATCTCCGGGAACGTCAAGATTGGGTACCCTGCCCAGTCGAGGCTTGTGACCCGCGAGCGGTCGAACGTGACCTCCTCTTTCAAAACGCGGCTGACGGTCTGCGTCACGTTGCCTTCAATCTGGTTCTTGACGCCGTCGGGATTGATGATCTGGCCGCAATCCTGCACGATGGCAAAATGCTTGACATGGATTTCGCCGCTCTTGCGGTTCACCTCCACATCGGCGACCGCTCCTACATAGGTTCGAACAAGCTCATACTTGACGTACGTAAGGCCCCGGCCCGTACTTACGTCGCCACGCTCTCTCTGCGGCGACGTGCTCCTCTGCGATGATTGGTCGGAAGATGATCGCCCCTGCCACTTGGCCAAGCTCGCCAACCGCTTCAACAGTTCGACACCGCGCGGATCATTCAGGTAACGCAGCCGGAACTCCAGCGGATCGGCGCCCACCGCGGCGGCAAGCTCATCCATGAATGATTCATTACAGAAGGTGTTCTGCATGCGCCCCGGGGCGCGAATCCACGAAGGACGGAGCGGGGTTTCCGCCAGCCGGTGGGCTACCGTCCGAACGTTGGGGAAAGCGTAAGGTATCGCGGTGTTTTGGATGACGTTGCCGGGAACCATCCCAGTCTCATGCGGCAGGCCGGCCAACTCGGCTGCCACCAGCTTGACATTGCCGGTCGCGCCTTCCGGAACATAGAGTTGGGAATACCAGGCGATGACGTTGCCGGTCGCGTCGAGCCCCGCCTGCAGGTCCATCAGCGTCGGCGGCCCTTTCGGATCCCAGCCATGCTCGTCCGCGCGCATCCACTGCACGCGCACTGGCCGCCCCACGGCGCGTGCGAGCAAGGCGGCGTCGGCGGCCGCGTCCTCATGGCCGTTGCGGCCGTAACAGCCGGAGCCTTCGACATAGATCGCGCGCACGTTAGTCTCCGGCATGGAAAGCATGGCCGCGAGCTGCGTGCGGAGATCATGTGTAGCCTGGCTCGAAGGACCAGCAGGTGAGCCTGTCGTCCTTGATATCCGCAACGGCGCAGGAGGGCCCTATGGAGCCGTGCGTGTGGATGGCGAAGTTGTACGTCGCACTCAGCTGTTTAGCGGCCTGCGCGAGCGCCTGCTCGGAATTGCCGACGTTGCTGGTGACATCGTCCTTGGTCACCTTGGTACCGCGGACATGCTCCCACAGTTTGCTCTGCTCGGGCAGTCCTTCCCAGTGGGACCAGCTCACCTTAATTTTCTCCGCAGCCTGGATGGCGCCCCACTCGCTCTCGGCCACCACGCCCAGGAAATTGCCCTGGCGCACAATCTTGACCAGGCCAGGGACGTCCTTGACTGAGCTCTCATCGACGCTCAGCAACGTGGCCCCGATGGCCGCCGGCCGCACCACACGACCGTGCAGCATGCCGGGCAGCTTGAAATCCTGCATGTAGGTGAACCGGCCCGTCATCTTTTCCGGGATGTCGACGCGGGGAACTGGCTGTCCCACGATCTTGTACGTCGCTGGGTCCTTGAGCGGCGCCTGCTTGTCCAGCTTCAGTGAAAATGTCTTGCCGCCGATTAGCTCACCATAGGTGACCTGCTTACCGCCACTGCGTGATCGCACCGTACCGTTCTCGATGGTGAGAACTTCGGCGGTCTCGCCGAGCCGTGCTGCCGCTTCCTGCAGCAAGGCGCGCCGGGCAGTGGCGGCGGCCTGGCGAATTTGTATTCCGCCATTTTGGATCGAAAGGCTGCCCCAGGTTTTGCCCTGCGCGGGCGTCAGGGCAGTGTCTCCCTCGACGATCTGGACGCGCGCCAGCGGCACGTCCAGCTCCTCGGCCACGATTTGAGTCAGCGCCGTGCCTACGCCTGTGCCGAGATCGACTTTGCCGGAATAAAGCGTCACGCGGCCGGTCGGATCAATTGCCAGGAAGGCATCCACTTCGTCCAGCGCAACCGTCTTTGTGTTTGCCGGAGTTCCGCTCTGGGCGGAAGCCGTCTCAAACCGGGGGCATAGGGAGAAGCTGACGATCAGGATGCCAGTGCCCTTCAGGAATTCGCGGCGGTTCGGTTTGGTGCGCAGCATGATCGGCCTCCCTTCACACTCCGGCAGCGGCGCGCTTGACAGCGCGGACGATGCGTAAATGGGTGCCGCAACGGCACAGATTGTTGGCCAGCGCCTGCTTGATCTGAGTCTCGCTGGGCCTCTTGTTTGTGGCGAGAAAGGCGGCCGCCTCCATGATCATTCCGTTGATGCAATAGCCACACTGTGCGGCCTGCTCCGCGATGAAGGCTTTCTGAACCGGGTGCAGCTTGGCGAGCGTGCCCAAGCCTTCCAGGGTCACGATCTTTTTCTTGCCAACCGCCGAGAGCGGCGTCACGCAGGACCGTACTGACCGGCCGTCAAGGTGTACAGTGCAGGCCCCGCACTGCCCCAGGCCACAGCCGAAGCGCGGTCCGTGCAGTCCCAGGTTGTCGCGCAGAACATAGAGCAGCGGCATGTCGGGATCATCGACCGTTACCCGTGTCGCCCTGCCATTGACGTGGAGTGGAATCGTTGTCCCCATCGCTAATCCCCTTCCAAGGGTGGTGCCCTCCGCGAGAACGCCCTACGCGGCACTACCTCATCGGCGACTTTACACTTGGGCGGGGGCGATATGCAACGGAACCAGGAAAACCAGGAAACCAGGTTTTCGACCCATCACCGAGATTCGTTTTCTATTCGCCCACAAGCGGTTCTGTGGTAAAGATATAAACCATGCGAAGAGCTGTCACTCACCTCAAGAAGTCTGACCCGGTCATGCGGGCGATCATCGAGCGCATTGGGCCCTGCCGCATGCAGTTTGGGCCGCCAGAGTTTCACAGCCTGGCCGAAGCGATCGTCTACCAGCAGCTGAACGGCAAGGCGGCCGAAACAATTTTCAAGCGCTTTGCCGCGTTGGCGGGCGAGCCGCTTACGCCGGAGGGTATCCTCAAGCTGAGCGATGAACAGATGCGCGGCGCGGGTTTGTCGAAGCAAAAGTCGGCGTACCTGAAAGATCTCGCGGCCAAGACTTCGAACGGACTGGTGGATTTCGCGCGACTCTCGAACTTGCCCGACGAAGCAGTGATCGAGCATCTGACCCAGGTGAAGGGCATCGGCGTATGGACCGCGCAGATGTTCCTGATGTTCACGCTGAAGCGCGAGAACGTGCTGCCCACGGGCGACTTCGGCGTGCGCATGGCGATCTATAAACACTATATCGATGCGCAGCTGGCGAAGGCAGCGAAGAAGTTTGTGGCCGCAAAGAAAAGCCGCAAGCGGAAGATCAAGCTGCCCAGTCCGGAGCAGATGGAGAAGATCGCAAAAAGCTGGGAACCCTATCGCAGCGTGGCCTGCTGGTATTTGTGGAAGAGCCTGGACACAAAGACGCTCTAGCGGCGGCGACCCGCGGAGTACAGCCTCTGTGCTCGCCTGTGCCCACTGTGATTAAATGGAAGGTGATGGCAGATCTCAAGATTCGCGTGCTGGTGGCGAAGCCGGGCCTCGACGGTCACGACCGCGGCGCCAAAGTCATTGCCCGCGCGTTGCGCGACGCGGGCATGGAAGTGATTTACACCGGGCTGCGGCAGACGCCGGAGATGATTGTGAGCGCAGCGCTGCAGGAAGACGTGCAGGTAATCGGGTTGTCGATTCTTTCCGGCGCGCACAACGCCATCGTGCCGCGAGTGATGGATCTGATCAAGCAGAACAAGATGGATGACGTCCTGGTGCTCGTGGGCGGCATTATTCCCGATCAGGACATCGATGCCCTCAAAAAACTTGGCGTGGCCGCGATCTTTCAGCCGGGCACGGCCATGGACGACATCGTGAAGTTCATCCGCGCGAATGTGAAGGGCGCGGGCGTTCCCACCGCAGGCTGATCGTGCCCACTCCGAATTTAGCCAGCATCCGGCAACAACTTGAGCGTACCGTTGGGCCTGCGCCGTGGTACTGGAAAACGTTTCCCGCGTTTCAATCTCTGGCTGGGCAACGTTTCTTCTGGACGCATCATGGCGACCAGGGGCCGCTGGCATACGTGGTCTCGCTTGCGCTGCATCAGGAGCCGGACAAGCCGCGGCTGGCTTTGAATACCTACTGCCGGCCATTTCTCGCTCCGCCGCATCATCTTGGCGTCTGGTGTCCAGAGGGGCGCAACATTCGTTTCGCTTGTTTCGATCCGGACCAGCTCGAGGCGTTCGACCTGGCCGAGATTGCAGGATGGTTCAAGCAGTCCTCCGATCGCATCTACGCCAAAACTGCGCCGGTCGCCGAGTTTGAAGTGCCGCTTACACTGGCGCCGGGCATGCACAAGATCGAGGTGCCGCCGGAACTAGCGATGGTCGACGAGTTGATCGTGCCCACCAGCTATAAGGCGATGTCGAATGACGATCCGGCATTCGCGCTGTTTGTTCTCTACTTGCAGGCGGGGCTGGTGGAAGTGCTGCCGCAGAAATGGTTCACGGCGTCGCAATATCAGGTGGGGAAGCAATGGATTTCGCGCGCCGCACGCGACGAGCAATCGCATCGCATCTTTGGGGAATGTTTTGGCGCGGGAACTTTCTTGCTGGAGGAAGATGGGTGCCGGCTGGCGGAATGGATGGAGCGGAGGTCTTAGGTGCTGGGTGTTAGGTCTTAGGTCTCGGCTTCTGGCTTCCGGCTTTCGGCTTGCCTGTGAATTCCTCGCGAAAATAAATTCCTGCGGGCTTGTCGGCTCGCCGGCCGCTTTACGTTAACTTCGCCTTGGTTTCGCCTTTTTCGGGGGTACCCCCCCTCCCCCCCCTTTTTGCATAATCTCTGGAATCACCACGTTAGCGTGAAATTCCTCGCAAAATCTTGATGTCAAAGAACTTAGGTGCTAAAATCTAGAGAACAAAGGACTTCCGGGCTCAGCGAATTGGCTTCTGCCAACCGTCACGGCCTCGACCATGATTGCGCAAGTCATGGGCTGTGCGCAAGGTCAGATGTCACAATGGGGCTGTGGAAATTCTTGGGTCGGTGTGTTCCGCGCGGGCCGCGGTCCCACGTTTTCCAATCCGTGAACGAAATCACGGTGCCTTCCTTAGTTTGTCCGCTGCTCCCTGAAGATCGAAATTTAGGCACGAATTACGCAACTCGACCATCTTCGATTCTTCAATCAGCTTGAAATGAGCGTTCCATACTTCGGTCACGGCAAGCATATAGCGGGTTCCATAGACGAGGATTGGCGTTGCGGCGCTATCGTCCGTGATTTGCAGTTTGCCATCAACCATCCTCAGCAGGGACCCTGCGGCTGAACCGTGCGCCATATTCGAAAGGAATCTGTAGTCCTCGTCATACGTCTGTTGCCGTTTCAGCTTGCTTGCCAGATCGGCAATGCCCAGTCCGGACCAATTCGGTCTGGGATTGCCGCTATTCGTGAATTTCAGCCATTGCTTGTTCTGGTCATAGAGATCCTGCCACCTTTTGCGCTCTTCGGGGGGCAATGACGGATTACTTAGAATCCCTTTTGGAACGAGATGGAAAAAATAGGCGAGATACTCTCTTCCGCGGTTTTCCCGCTCCGGTTCTTCGGAATCCAGGTAGCCTACTTGAAGGGAAATTTCGAAAATGCGCCGGGAGATCGTTGCGGCGTCTTCGCAATGACCGATGACGCACAGCGAATACAGGGAACCATGAGACTTGAACGCTTGAATAAACAAATGATCGAGGGCTCTTGCGAACGAACTCTGCAGATTGCGGTCGCGAATTACAACGCCCTCAAGAGTTTGATGAACGATCAGCCAAAGACCGAACGCGGCGCTATGCCTCGCAAGGGTGGCATTCTTCGCTGCTGCATTGCTCTCGACCATCGGTAAGCCGTGTCAAGAAATCCCAGCGTTCATGGCATTTCTTCAGCCGTAAATATAGCTCGTCGGGTAGGCGGACGGGTAGCCCACGGACGTGTATGTGTCTCCACTTTACAATTATTTCGCCCCTTGACTTCGCCCTCCGCGGCCGTGCTAGGGTTGCGCCATGACACAATCAGGCAGAATGCGACGTCGCGTGCGAACGGTGACAACTAAAGAGCAACGGAGGCCCGAATACGGCGAAGCGTTCGTAGAAGATTGCCCCGCTTGTAGATGTGGTAATTTGCTCATCAAGCGGCAGCACAAGGACGGCACGCTTTTTGTCGGTTGTGACTGTTTTCGTACGTCCTGTTCCTGTGATTACACTTACTCGGTGGAAGAACTTCCTGTTTCGAAATCCGAATCAGCCGGGATGACCGAGTTCGCACGTGTAAAGGCAAGAATAGCCGAGGCACTCCGGTGTCGATACCATATGGCTCCAATGAGTGAACGCACGGGCATATATGGCTTGTTCGCTTGCTGCACGGTTCCGGGATGCACACACCGGCAGAGCTTGGAAACTCCCGCTGCGCCGAATGATAAGCCCCGCCTTTTTCTAGTCTAAACGAGGTTACCCACGGTTACCGATGTTCCTCCTGTGTGAAGGCTGAATACGCGGAAAGACCACGCTTTGGCACGGGCGGGGCAGGAAGGCCACGCCCAAGCGGTGCCGGGAGGACGGGCACCCTCGGGGAGTGGCGGCGCCGTTTGACCTGGGCCAGCCCTCGTAGTATTAGCCACACTCGCCGAAGTGGGTGTTCTCAATGAAATTGCCGGCGTGATCGAAATCAAAAACGCTGAAGTAGGTGCGACCAGAGAGGCTTCTATATTCGCATCGAAGGCTCCGGCTGCTGCTATCCAGCCAGGCTGTGGCAGGGACTTCTGGTTCACGCGTCCGAACGTGGAGAACTCGCGTCTGCTTAGGCTCCAGAAACGCTATTCGATCAAACCCGAGACCCGTAAGGTTCTGCCGATCTATTGATCCCCGCGGTACCGACATGAACTCTAAGTGCAATGCTGGGCCGTTTCCGATGTTGACGAGTTCCACGAGTTGACTGTTCTCAGGAAGGCGAGCGATCAGGGCAGGTTTCGTTTGCGCTTCAAGCTGCTGGAGACCGACCTCAACTTGCCGTTCGGCTGCAAAGCGTGTCCTTCTGGTCTCGTGTAGGTACCAGGCGATAAGCCCAGCGTTCAGAGCAAGCAGACCTACTTGCATCCAGTCCGTTGTCGTACTCATACCTTAAGGAGTGTAGCCCGACTTGTGGGGGGCTGGCGCGCCTTTAATTTATTGTCGCTGGTACCTAGGGTGACATAGGCTGCCCCCACCTTCCGCGATTTTCGGAAGAGCCTGCCCCGAGGCGAGAGCGGCGCTCCAACGGACAGCAGATTCCTCACCGCGCTTTCAGCCCGGTTCGGAATGACAAGGCTTAAAATCCCCAACACCGATGTCTGGAGCCTTCTTTCATCTCGACGAGCACGACGGCGCGCTGGTGTTGCAACTGCAGTCGGAGGATGGGACAAACCGACTGTCGCGGGATTGGGGGCTGGCCTACCTTTGCAGCACCGCGACAGAGGCTGCCCCATCTTTCGTGGGTTTCGAAAGGTGGGCACCGCCGGCCTCGACTTCTCGTTTCGTTCTTTCGTCGCCACCGCCGTCTGGAGTCCGCATGAGAGCTGAGGTATCCTCCGCCAAGCCCTGATAGCATCGTCCGTGGTACCCACCCTTCGGCTCCGCTCAGGGCAGGCTCCTTCGGCTCCGCTCAGGGCAGGCTCCTTCGAAAATCGCGAAGGGTGGGGCAGCCTCGTTCGTGATAGTGCCGGCAATAAGAAGCTAAAGATGGGCCAGCCCCCAGGGGGGTTTTTATTTGCCGCATCCCACCGAAAACATGCCACACTGGTCGTCGCATTGAGGGGAACCGAACCTTGCTTTCTCGACTCGGAAAAACACTGCTCACAAGCACCCTGGCGTTGTACTTCCTGCTGGTGGCTTTCAACAACACGATCGACTATGGGACCAATTTCAAATTTGTCGAACATGTCCTGAGCATGGACACGATCCCCGCCGATGCGCATGTGCAGTGGCGGGCCATACGCACCCCTCAACTGCACCACGTCGCATATTGGACGATCATCCTATGGGAACTCATGACCGGCTGCATCTGTGGGCTCGGCGCGAAACGCCTGTTTTCCGCGCTTCGCTCCAAACAGGAATTTGACGCTGCGAAAACACTGCCCATAGCCGGTCTTTGGCTGGGATTGCTGCTCTGGGCGCTTGGGTTCATCACGATTGGTGGAGAATGGTTCTTGATGTGGGAGTCGAGCGTATGGAGCGGCGAACTCTCGGCCCTGCGCATGTTCATCCTGAATGCATTCGCATTATTATTTCTCTATTTGCCGGATACTGGAGTCCTTCCAAAATAGAACAGCCTCGCCGAGTTGGTGAGGCTGTTCGGATGTCCTTGGGGTCGAGTCCCACTCTTGCACCTTGCCTCCAACCATAGCAGATTACGGGGGGCTGGCCTACCTTTGCAGCACCGCGACAAGGCTGCCCCACCTTTCGTGGGTTTCGAAAGGTGGGCACCGCCGGCCTCGACTTCTCGTTTCGTTCTTTCGTCACCACCGCCGTCTGGAGTCCGCATGAAAGCTGAGGTATCCTCCGCCAAGCCCTGATGCCATCGTCCGTGGTACCCGCCCTTCGGCTTCGCTCAGGGCAGGCTCCTTCGGCTCCGCTCAGGGCATGGCTCCTTCCAAAATCGCGAAGGGTGGGGCAGCCTCGTTCGTGATCGTGCCGACAATAAAAAAGCTAAAGATGGGCCCGCCCCCTGGCCCCAACGCATTGTTGGGACACTACCGGCTAGAACAGCAGCTTGACATTCGGAAGCGGGCGGACTTACTGTTGTTGCCGCGAGTTTTCGATTCGTAAGCTAGGACGGTCTAGCGGGCCGCTATCGACACGCGGGGGGCCAAGCGGAAGCTGCTGGGCGGCTGGTTTTGCCGAGGAGTTCGACGGTGCGAGCGCCCCGACCTTCAACTTCGGGTTCCAGGATTTCTGTTCTCTGCGACCGGCGGAGTGGTGTGCCTGTTCGTCCGATCGCGGCGTTGCTGGTAATCGCGTTCCTCTTCACGCTGGTTTTCGCATTTCCCGCTTCAGTGGCGGCCGCCGATAGGGGCCTTTTCACAGGCTCCGAGGACTCCAACCGCACAGTACAACAACGCCACATCGATAAATTAAAGCCATGGCTCGACATCAGCCTGCTCGTGCTCATTGCGGTTCTTTTTGCTTTGCTCGGGCTGTTGAAGGATTTCCGCCGGTACCGGGGGCTGCTGCCGGTTATTTTCAAGACTTTCTATTCGTGGGTGTTTATCGCCTTCACGGCGGCGTGTATTTTCGCGGTGGACTACGCTGTTTTCCAATGGGCATCGTCGCGGCACGCGCTCGAGCATGAACAAGCGATGCTGCATCTTTCCCTAGTGTTGGGACACACCGGCGTTTCCGCGGCTTTTGTCTATGTTTCCCCTTTTCTGTTGAGGACGATCCCGACTCATGCCCAGGCGACTCGGGCGGAGCAGCCGCCTCGTAATCCAGAGCAGGAAAAGCCCGTCACCGAGATGAACGTGGTTTACGCCGCCATACAACAGTCTCTTGAAACCAGCGTGAACGGCAAGCTTTGTGACTGGACGGATGAGTACAGTTGGCCGGTAATCAAATCGACCGGCAGAATGCTGCTGATCGATCTGGTAAATTCTGGAATGATCTCGCATGAACAGTTTGAGAGCGCGAAGCTGGAACAGGGCTCCTATCAAGAAGCCGATGAGTTTTGGGAAAACAGGCAGAGGAAGTACGAATTACTGCGCAAGATGATGAAGCACAGCTGTTACAGCGACCTTAGCTCACGACTGGGGCGCACTGCCAAGATAGAGCAGGTAAGGCCTAGTGAAGCGGCTTGACCAGGTACTGGATATCGGTCCCAAGTATGCCGAGCAGTTCGAGCGCAACGGCATTCGCAACGTCAGCGATCTTGCCAAGTACGACAAGCTGGACGATCTCAGCCTGCGCACAGAAATTCCCCTGGAATTGCTTCAGCAGTGGCATGCGCTGGCCGGGCAGAAGCTCAAAGCGTCGCGTTACCGGCACCGAATCGCGGTGTTGATTGCAGTTGTGGTTGCAGTAGCGCTGGGGTTCGAGGTGAGGACGCTTTTCCGATCGCCCAATCAGTCCTCCCAAGGGGACGCGCTTTACGATAAGGGACAATACGCAGAAGCCATCGAGCACTATAACAAGGCGATTGAGCTAAACCCCGTCTCCGAGGCCGTCTATGCCAACAAGGGGTCGGCCTTACGAATGCTGGGTCGCTATGCTGAGGCGATAGCGGCGCTGGATAAGGCTATCGCATTAAACCCCCAGTATATTCTGGCGTACAACGAACGCGGCGCCGTCTATTCCGACGAAGAAAAGTATGACCGGGCGATCCCTAACTACGACAAAGCCCTGGAGCTTGACCCGGGGAACAAATTTGCCTATGGCTTGAAAGGGTCAGCCCTGCGCGAGCTTGGCCGCTATGCGGAAGCCTTGGCGGCGCTGGACAAGGCGATCGACCTGGATCCCCAATATGTGTGGGCTTATAACGAACGCGCGGCCGTCTATTCCGGCTTGGAGAAGTATGACCGGGCGCTTGCGGACTACGACAAAGCTCTGGAGCTGGATCCGAAGTACAAGTACGCCTACGCAAAAGCCTTGCCCTTGCGCAAGCTGGGCCGGTACGAGGAGGCCCTAGGCGCGCTGAATCACGCCATTGCCCTCGATCCGGAGTGGAGTTGGCCGTATCAGGAGCGTGGGTCTCTTTACCACGACGTTCTGTTTCAATATGAGCAGGCCTATCTGGATTTGAGAAAAGTCTCTGAGTTAAGCAATAGCCACGCGTTTGACGCTGATCTAGCGGAGGCAGCTTTGACTTCGGACCGTTTGCCAGAAGCGATTGCTCCCGCCGGCAAACTACTGGCGGACAACGAGAATACCGACACCAATAGGTTCAATGTGTCGGATAGATGTACTGCGAGATTCATCATGATTACGGCTCTCCTTCTGCAAGGAAATACGGCCGAAGCCAAACCGAAACTGGAAGAATTTGTCGCGTATTACAAATCGACCCAGCACGGTTTGAAACGGCAATGGAACTACTCAGGCACGCAACACTTCGTTGCGGGCCACGCGATGGATGAGACATCGAAGAAAATCATTCTCGATCTAATTAAGCTTCTGCAACAACGGCCAACGATAAGCATCCAGGGGATTGAGCGTTTGGTTCCTTTACTGAAATGAGGACCAGCGTGCCTGGGACCGTTCCTAATGTCAGGGCGTGGAGATCGGGGCATACACCAACGCGGGTGAGGTGAGTGGAGTACACCGGGGAAGGGATTCGGAACTGGCCAACTTAAGTTTCTCAGGATTGACGAAGCAGTTTTGCCCTCTCCCCCGTAAATGTCTGAGATGAAAGCTGGAAAGCTGTGAATCCTCCCCCCTGTGACCCTGTTTCCCGCTCCGGCCGCAGGTTGTCGGCCCGAAAAAATGAGCGGGGAAAGACGAAGTGCGGTGCTTGCGAAGCACCTGGAGCCTTCAGGATGCCTAGGAGAAAAGTGGCCCCCACCACCACGTTCGTGCTCTACCAAGCCCTCGCAAGGCTGGGCTAGACTTCTCGCCGAACGAACTCTCAGGCGTCCCACATGAAGCAACTGCATTCTGCCGCATGGCCCGCCTGGAAGTCGTTAGCGAACCTCATTTTTTTGTGAAGATTTTCTCAGGGCGGTCATGAATAAAGCAGTTAAGTGCTTGTATGAGTTTGGGCCCTTCGTTTTAGACCCCGGAGAGCGTTTACTACGTTATGGAGCGGCGCGGATGGAATTGGCGCCCCGGGCCTTCGACACTTTGCTGGCGCTGGTGGAAAACAACGGCCGGTTGCTGGAAAAGGACCAGCTAATGCGCACCGTGTGGGGCGATACGGTGGTGGAGGAAAACAATCTCAGCCAGGTCATCTACCTGCTGCGCAAGGCGCTCCGGGATGGCGAAGATGGAGCGCGCTACATTGAAACCGTTCCCAAGCGGGGCTACCGGTTCGTGGCGGAGGTTCGGGAATTCGAGCCAGCCGAAGGAAACGGCGAGAGTCGCAAGGGGAGTTCAGGCTTTGACCCTCACTCCACCCCATCGGCCAACCATCATAAGTCGGTTCCGGCCTTGGCAGCGGAGGCGCCGAGCGCGGCGTCCGAAGGCTATTTTCATCCGGTCGCTAGCCATGGCGGAAACGGTTCTGAACTTCCAAATCGAAAATCCGCCGCCGCCAAGCGCGGCTGGGTGCAGGGAGTGCTGGGTGGGCTGGCCCTCGTAACTGTGGTGGCTTTGCTGCAGGCGGCAGGCTGGAAGCCCAGGCTGTTCGGGGAAGCGGACGCCAGTCCTATTCGCTCGGTCGCGGTGCTGCCGCTGCAGAATCTCTCCAACGATCCCAACCAGGAATATTTTGTTGACGGGATGACCGACGAACTGATCACTGATCTGGCGCAGATTCGTGAGCTTAAAGTCGTTTCCAAGACTTCGATCATGCAATACAAAGGGACGCGCACGCCGCTGCCTCAGATTGGGCGTGAGCTGGAAGTGGACGCCGTGGTGGAGGGGTCGGTGCTGCGTTCGGGGGACCGGGTAAGGATCACCGCGCAGTTGATCCGGACGGCCACCGACCGGCACATCTGGGCGGAAGCTTATGACGGCGACTTGAAGGACGTGCTGTCGCTGCAGGCCCGCGTGGCAGAGGCAATTACCAACCAAGTAAAGCTCAACTTAAGTGCCGAGGAGAGTGGACGGCTGCGCAGCGCCCCCACAGTGAACCCGGAGGCCTTCGATCTCTATCTGCGCGGCCGTTATGCCTGGAACCAAAGAAATGTGGAAGGATTCAACAAGGCAATCCAGTACTTCAATCAGGCAATCGAAAAAGATCCCAACTTCGCGCTGGCTTATTCCGGCCTGGCCGATTGCCATACGCTGCTTGCGCTCTACGGAGAAGGCGTCACCAGCATGACAGACGCCAAGGCAGCTGCGGAGAAGGCCTTGCAATTGGACGGCACGCTTGCCGAGGCGCATACGTCCCTGGCCGCGGTCAAGGTTCTGCATGATTGGGACTGGCAGGGCGCGGAGCAGGAGTTCCACCGGGCGATAGAACTGAATCCTAATTTCGCGCAGGCCCACCACTGGTATGGCAACTTGCTGCTCGGTCCCGAAGGGCGCCACGAAGAGGCGATCGCGGAACTGCAGCGGGCGCAGGAGCTGGACCCGCTCTCGCCCATCATCAAGGCCGACGCCGGGTTCGCATATTTTCTCGCCGGCCGCTACGATCTCGCGCTGCAAGCATACCAGAAAGTTTTGGCGGCCAACCCCAACTTCGTGCCTGTGCATTTTTATCTGTCGAAATACTATCTGCAGACAGGCCAATATGACCTTTGGCTGAAGGAAAGCGTCGAGGATGCCAACCTTGCGGGCCTTTCGAGCCGGTCCCAATCTCTGCAGCAGGTGTACGCTCAAGGCGGGTTCCGGGCTGTGATGGAGGAGATGGCTAAGCCCATCGGAACGAGCAAGCTCGCGGCCTTCAAGGATGTGCGGCTGGATGCTTGCGCCTCGGCTGAGGCCGAGGCCGAACTCGGCAGAAATGTTGCGGCTCTAAACAGGCTCGAGGAATGCCGCCGCTGGAACGAGACCGGCCTCATTTATCTGAAGGTCGACCCGGTTTGGACGAATGTCCGCCGGGAGCCGCGTTTTCAGGACCTGCTGCGTAGCATCCATTTGCAGTAAGACAACCCGCCGAGAGGATTTCCCCTTCGACAGTTGCCTTTCCCGCCTTGGCTTGCGTCCCGGTCCTTGGAGTGAGCGCGCTCTCCGTTGCGCGCTCCGGCGCGAGTGGTATAGGGTAAACAGTCCGATCTCTTCATTCATACCCATGGCTGACCGCAGCGAAGCGCCCACCGACTCGTCAACCCAGGCGGCTAACGTCCTGACGACGAAGGTCGACCCCACCTCGGCGCGATACGAGGCCAATATGCGCTTTCTGGCCGACCTTATGTCTCAGGTACGTAATGAGGCGGAGAAGATCTCCGAGGGCGGGGGCGCGAAGAGCATCGAAAACCAGCACAGTAAGGGTCGGCTGACGGCGCGCGAGCGCATTGAGCTGCTGGTTGATCCGGGAACGTTCTTCGAGTTGGGAATTTACGCGGCTCATGGCATGTACGACGAGTGGGGCGGAGCGCCAGCGGCGGGGGTGATCACGGGTCTGGCGCGCATTCATACGCGCATGGTGATGATCATCGCCAACGACGCCACGGTGAAGGCGGGCGCGTTCTTCCCCATGACATCGAAGAAGGTGATTCGCGCCCAGAACATCGCCATCGAGAACCGCATTCCGACGATGTATCTGGTGGATTCGGCGGGCGTGTTTCTGCCGCTGCAGGAAGATGTATTTCCCGACACCGACGATTTCGGCCGCGTGTTTCGCAACAATGCCGTGATGTCTGCCCTGGGCATTCCGCAGATCGCGGCCATCATGGGCATGTGCGTGGCCGGTGGCGGATACCTGCCGGTGATGTGCGACCACGTTTTGATGACCGACGGCAGCGGCTTGTTTTTGGCGGGACCGGCGCTGGTGCAGGCGGCGATCGGCCAAAAAGTTTCGGCGGAGGATCTGGGCGGGGCGGCAATGCACGCGGGCATCAGCGGCACGGTGGATTTCCGCGAGCCGGATGATCCGGCATGCCTGGCGCGCATTCGCTCCATCGTCGAGAAGTGGGGATACCGGCGCCAGTCTCCGTGGACCCGCAAGAAACCGGTCGAGCCGGCGCTGGCTGCCGAAGAAATTTACGGCATCTACGATTCCTCGCCCGCGCGTCCCTATGACATGAAAGAGATTCTGGCGCGCGTTCTCGACGGCAGCCGCTTCGACGAGTACAAGGCGGAATACGGCAAGACTCTGATCTGCGGCTATGGGCGTATCGGTGGATTCGCCGTGGGAATTGTCGCCAACCAGAAGCTGCACGCTCAACAGACTGACCACGAAGGCCACAAGCGGATTGAGTTTGGCGGCGTCATCTACACGGAATCGGCGGAAAAGGCGGCGCGCTTCATCATGGACTGCAATCAGAATTTGATTCCGCTGATTTTCTTCCACGATGTGAACGGCTTCATGGTGGGCCGCGATGCGGAGTGGAGCGGCATCATCAAAGCGGGCGCCAAGATGGTGAATGCGGTGTCGAACTCCGTGGTGCCGAAGATCACCGTAATTGTGGGAGGATCGTTCGGGGCTGGGCATTATGCGATGTGTGGCAAGGCGTTCGATCCGCGGTTCGTGTTTGCCTGGCCGACGGCGCGCTACGCCGTGATGGGAGGTGAGGCGGCGGCGGGAACCCTGGTTGAAATCAAGGTGAAACAACTGGAACGCGGCGGCACCAAGCTGGGCGAGGAAGAAAAGAAAGAGCTGTACGAATCGACGAAGCGCGCCTACGACGAGCAGACTGATCCGAGGTATGGCGCGGCGCGGCTGTGGATCGACAAGATCATCGATCCTATCGAGACACGCGACGCCATTACCCAGGCCCTGGAGGCGGCGGCGCTGAATCCCGACGTACTGGAGTTTAAGGTGGGAGTGCTGCAAACATAAGCGATTGAGTCATTGAGCGATTGAGTGATTGAGTCATTGAACTGCTCGCAGCTTCGCGCTCTTGGCAATCGCTCAATGACTCAATCACTCAATGGCTCAATACTTCTGATTCAATATGTCCGAGTTCGTGAAGCTGATCGAGTGTCCGCGGGATGCCTGGCAGGGGCTGAAGGGGATCATTCCGGCTGACATCAAGCGGGCTTATTTGCAGGCGCTCGTCAGCGCTGGGTTCAAGCACATTGATGCAGTCTCGTTCGTGTCCCCCAAGGTCGTGCCGCAAATGGCGGATTCGGAAGAAGTGTTGAAAGAGCTTGATCCGCCCGACGACGTGGAGATTATCGGGATCGTGGTCAACGAAAAGGGGGCGCAGCGGGCGGTCGAAACGCACGCGGTGCATACCCTGGGATTTCCGTATTCAATTTCGGAGACATTTTTGCGCAAGAACCAGAATCAGTCCGCGGAAGACGCGCTCGACGAACTGGAGAAGATTCAGAAAAAAGCTGACGATGCCGCGCTCGACGTTGTGGTCTACATCTCGATGGCGTTTGGCAATCCCTATTGCGATCTGTGGAACGTGGACGAGGTGATCGAAGCCATCTCGCTCATGGAAGTCGACAACCTGCGCATGATTTCGTTGGCTGACACGGTCGGCGTGGCAACTCCGGAGCAGGTCAGCGAATTGGTGGGCGCGGTGATGGCGAAGTACGATTATCTTGAGATCGGAGTCCACCTGCACAGCCGCCCCGAGCACGCCGCAGCGAAGATTCTTGCGGCTTACGACGCCGGTTGCCGCCGCTTTGATTCGGCGCTGGGAGGGCTGGGTGGATGTCCGTTTGCGCAGGATGCTTTGGTCGGCAATATTGCGACCGAGAAAGTGATTGAAGCACTCAGGCAGCGCGGCGCGGAGTTGCCGGCGCTGAAACCGCTGGACACATTGCTGCGTGCGACCACCGAGATGGGGGTGAGGTATACGAATTCCGTTACTGACGATTAGCCGTTTCCAGATATGACCTACAAAACGATCCAACTCGCATACGACTCCGGCGTGGCCACGATCACGCTGAACCGTCCCGACAAGCGCAACGCCATCAGCTTCGAGTTGATTGACGATTTGCTGCGCGCGCTGCAGGAGGTGGAGACATCCGACGCGCTTGTACTGATCTTGACGGGCGCGGGCAAAGCTTTCTCCTCCGGAATGGACCTGGAGAATTTGAAAACGCTGATTGGCCGGTCGCCGGAGCAGAATCTGCAAGATTCGGCGACCATGGTCCGCCTGTTCCGTACGCTCTACGAATTTCCCAAGGTCACGATTGCCGCGGTGAATGGGGCGGCCATCGCGGGCGGCACGGGCCTCGCTTTGCTGTGCGACTTCACGCTGGCGGTGCCGGAAGCCAAGTTCGGCTACACCGAAGTGCGCATCGGATTCGTGCCCGCCATAGTCTCCACCTTCCTGCTGCGCCAGGTCGGGGAGAAGCAGGCGCGGGATCTGTTGCTGACCGGGAGAATCATTGGTGCGGAGGAAGCGGCGCGCATGGGATTGGTCAACGAAATCGTCGCGCCGGAAGGCTTGATGGCGCGGGCCCGGGAACTGGCCGCGCTGCTGATGGAGAATAGTCCGGCTTCGTTGCGAGCGACTAAGAAACTGCTCAACGATCATGCTCGCGCTGAACTGGATACGCAGATCGAAGCTGCCGTGCGGGAGAATGCCGCGGTACGCACCAGCGCCGACTTCCGTGAAGGCGTTACGTCGTTTCTTGAAAAACGCAAGCCGGTGTGGAGCGGAAAGTGAATTCGAATCCACAAGCGGTCAACGAAACTAAACTGCGCGTGCGTTATGCGGAGACCGACCAGATGGGCGTGGTCTACCATTCCAATCACTTCATCTGGTTCGAAGTGGGCCGCGTCGAATTGCTGCGGCAGTTGGGCTTTTCCTATCGCGATCTGGAGAGCAAGGACAACCTCTTTTTCGCCGTGGCTGAGGCCAAATGCCGTTATCGCGCTCCAGTGCGCTATGACGAAGAAGTGCTGGTGCGCACGCAGTTGTTGAATGTGCGCGAGTCGGTGGTCCATTTTGGCTATGAATTGCGGCGCGCGGAAGACGGGGCGCTGCTAGCGGAAGGCGAGACCACGCATATCGTCACCGATGCGGCCATGAAGATTGCCGAGATCCCGGATAAATATATGACAGTGTTCTGCGACGCGGTGGGGAAAAAGCAATCGAGCCACTAGAAACTGGAAACCAGAAACGGGAACTCATTTGAACGCTCTTCACATAAACGGTAACGACCTCACTCTGGAAGCGGTGCGCGAGGTGGCGCAAATTGACGCCCGTCGTCCTGTGCTCTTGTCTGCCGACGCGCGCGAGGCCGTGGATCGAGGGCGCGCCGTGGTTGACGAGCTCGTTGCCAGCAACAAACTCGCCTATGCCATCACTACTGGCGTAGGCAAACTGAGCGACGTGCGAATTGTTGGCGATCAGATTCGCGAACTGCAAGTGAACCTGGTGCGCTCACACTCCGTGGGCGTCGGCGAGCCGCTCTCCATCCCGGAAACGCGCGCCATGATGCTGCTGCGGGCTAATTCTCTCGCCAAGGGGTACTCGGGCGTACGCGGGATCGTCATCGACACGCTGTGCGAAATGCTGAATCGCGGCGTCACACCCTTCGTGCCCTCGCAGGGCAGTGTCGGTGCGAGCGGAGACCTGGCTCCGCTGGCGCATCTGGCGCTGGCCTTGATCGGCGAAGGCGAATGTTTCGACACGTCGGGCAAACGCATTCCGAGCGGCAACGCTTTGAAGCAGGCGCAGATTAAGCCGCTGGTGCTGGAAGCGAAAGAGTCCATTTCCCTGATCAACGGGACGCAGGGCATGCTGGCGGTGGGTACGCTGGCGCTGCTGGCTGCCGAGACGCTGGTGGATTCCGCCGACGTGCTGGGCGGGCTCTGCTGTGACGCGCTGAAAGGCACGGACGCAGCCTTCGATGAACGCATCCACAAAGCGCGGCCGCACAGCGGGCAGATGAAGACGGCGGCGAATCTGCGCAAGATGCTCGAAGGCAGTGCGATTCGCGAGTCACACCGCACCTGCGGCCGGGTGCAGGACGCTTACTCGCTGCGGTGCATCCCGCAGGTGCATGGCGCGGTGCGCGATACGCTGGCGCACTGCCGCGAGGTGTTTGAGATCGAGGCGAACTCCGCAGTGGACAATCCTCTGGTATTTATCACCGACGCGAAGAACTCCGTGGGTGACGTCATCTCTGGCGGAAACTTTCACGGCGAGCCGCTCGCCTTTGCTTTGGATTTTCTGGGAATCGCGCTGAGTGCACTGGCTGGAATCAGCGAGCGCCGCATCGAGCGGCTGGTGAATCCCGCGCTCAGCGAGGGTTTGCCGCCGTTCCTGGCGGAAGGTGCAGGACTGAATTCAGGTTTCATGATGCCGCAGGTCACAGCCGCGGCGCTGGTCAGCGAGAATAAGGTGCTGGCGCATCCCGCGTCGGTGGATTCGATTACGACCTCGGGCAACAAGGAAGATTACGTCTCCATGGGAATGACGGCGGCGAACAAGCTGAGGCGCATTGTCGAAAATACGCGCAACGTGCTGGCCATTGAAGCTATGGCGGTCGCGCAGGCGATCGATTTTCTTGCTCCGCTGAAGACTTCGAAGCGCGGACAGGCTGCACATGCGGCGATCCGGTCGGTATGCGCCACGGTGGAGAAAGACCGCGTCATGTACAAAGACTTCGCCCGGCTGGCAGAGCTGATCGCCAGCGGCAAGGTGGCGGAAGCGCTGCATAGTTTCTAGTTTCCGGTTTCTAGTTTCCAGAAACTTGGGCGCATGCAGCGACGCTGGGAGCCTGAACTGGAAACCTGAAACTAGAAACTGGAAACTGAATTCACCAGCCCTTGCGCTCCCGCAGGCTCGTGATGTGGGCAACGTGATGTTGTCCGTGCCAGGCGTAGAGCACAAGGTTTTTCTCCAGACTCATCGCGCCGAGTTCGGGATGGCGGAAGGTGCGCTTCCAGTCTTCCGGCTGGAGTGAGCGCAGCAGGCGAACCCAGCGATCGTGCAACGAATCCAGCAACGCGAGTGAGACTTCCACGGGAGTGGCCTGCGTGTCGGCGAGTTGCGCCCAACGGTCTTCGAAGTAGGGCTTGATTGTGGGATCGTCCTCGGTGAGGGCCAGCTTGGTGCGGATGTACGCATTGAGATGGCTGTCAGGGACGTGGTGCGTGACCTGGCGGACGGTCCGATCCTTCGGGCCGGTAGGGCGTGTAGAGTTGCTGGTCTGAGAGCCCTTGCACGGCTGCGCGCAGGTTGGCAGGCGCTTGCTCAATTTGGCGCAGGAGTTCTTGCCTCTGTTCCGGCGTGGGTGGGCCAGCGTATGTGAACTTTCCTATGGGATAGCGCAGGTCGGTCATTGTGTGCCTCCGGTCAAAGATATGGATCCACAGATGATTGACAACATTCGGACGGTTCAAGAAAGAGGAATCAGACCCGTAGTCTGTCTCGATCCATTGGAGTAATCCCGCAAGAACACAGTGAGCTGGGAACCCCTTCTATAACTACAACCCCTAGGGCTTCCGCGCGCCCAACCCCATTCCCTCCGGCTTCGCATTTCGGTTCCCCTTGCCCTAAGATTTGTGCATCCAAGGATGGATTATGGGCTAAACTCGCAATTCTGGGTGGGTTAGGCCGTTTGTGGTCCACTTGCCGGGAGTGGTAGCATCCCGGTTGAACGAGAGGGATTTATGGCAGCCTCAGTCTGGTCGGGACATTTAACTTTCGGGCTTATCTCCATGCCGGTGCGCTTGTTTTCGGGGGCGCGCAGTAGCGGCATCTCTTTCAACATGCTGCATCGCACGGACAAGTCTCGCCTGAAGCAGCAGTACATTTGTCAGGCGGAGGGCGTGGTCGTCGATCGCGCTGACATGGTGAAGGGCTACGAGTTCCGCAAGGACGAATACATCATCATCGAGCCGGAGGAGATCAAGAAGATCGAGCCGCAGACGGCGAAGACCATGGAGATTCTGGAGTTCGTCAAGGCGGGCGACGTTGATCCGGTGTATTTCGAGTCTTCGTACTACATGATGCCGGAAGAGGCGGGGCGGCGTCCTTATGCGCTGCTAACCAAGGCTTTGGAAGAGAGCGCGTATGTTGCCATCGCCAAGATCACGATGCACAACCGCGAATACACGGTGTTTCTGCGGCCGCATGCAGGCGGGATGATGCTGCATACGATGTATTACGCCGAAGAAGTGAAGAAGGTGGAAGGCTTTGGCGCGCCGGACGTGGAGTTGAAAGAAGCCGAAGTGAAAGTGGCTCACCAGCTCATCGAAGCGCTGGCGGACGAATGGGACCCGGAAAAGTATAAAGACAGCTTCCAGGAGAATCTGAAGACGCTGATCGAGACCAAGCTCGAGGGCGGCGAAGTGGCGGCGGTCGAGAAGCCCAAAAAGCTGGCTCCGGTGGTGGACCTGATGGCCGCGCTGAAGCAGAGTCTGGCGCAGATGGAAGGCAGGAAGAAGCCCGCAGCTACGGCAAAATCAGACGAGCCTGCCGCGGCGGCTGGCGGCAAGTCGCGGCGCGGACGGTAGGGTAAGGAGCCGTAGAGACGCAGCATGCTGCGTTTTGGCGGCGGCAAAGACGCTGCAAGCAACGTCTCTACGACGATGCCGGGGCTGCTCAGAATCTGGCCTTCCGTCCAACTTGCATCCTAAGATCTGCATCCCACAGATGTCATTTTTGCCGACCTGGACTGGCGTAGATCGTGGCCAGCCGTTAGAATGTTGAATTCCTCGCAGATGCAGCCAGAACTTTTCCTTTTGGGGTGCCGATGAGTTTGCGACGCTTGGGCCGATTGGCGGCCATGGTGATTCCCACCCTGCTGTGCTTGTCGTGCGGCCAGGTCTACCGTCCTGTGGTCATTCCCTGCTCGGCGGGAACTGGAGTGCCTGGCTGCCCGGTGGAATCGCCTCCCAGTCCGGCCAATTTCCACGCGGTCTTTGGCATTAGCGACAACGTGCCTTCCGGGGTTGGCGGCAACTTGCCCAGCTATACCAGTGGAGCGATGCAGATTGATGTTTCGGGAGACTCCATCTTCGCTGAAACTCCGCCCTCCGATGCCAAGTTTGGCACTTATCCCACGCACGCGGCGATTTTTCCCAACAACACCAGGCTGTTCGTCGCGAACGCGGGCAGCGTCTCCGGAGGGATCGACGCCGTTGCGTCTTTCAGTCCGGCGTTTCAGTCGGCTACCGCGACTGGATTTGGTCCCGATCTTGCGATCGCTTTGCCCAACCAGACATCCAATATCACCGCGATCAGCGAGGCCGGCAATCAGGTCACGGTCACGCTCAGTACGCCGTTGACCAATGTTTCGGCCGGATACGCGATCGTAATTGCGGGAGTGGTCATTCCGCCGTGCAGCCCTCCGCCCTGCACCTCGCTGCCACAAAATGCATACGACGGCGGCTATACGATTACCTCGATCAACGGGGCGGGGACGACCATCACGTACACGGATTCGATGAGCGGGCTGTCCGCACTATCGTCTGGCGGGGCCGCCACATTCCCCCCGCAGCCGGTCTTTCTCGACAGCACTCAGAATACCGCCATGTACGTGGCGAACTACAACTCGAACTCAGTGTCGGCGATTAATACGACTACGAATTCCGTCATCAACACGGCGACGGTGGGGGCACACCCGATCAGTCTGGCCGAGACGGCGAACGCACTCAAGATCTATGTCGCCAACCAAGGGGATAGTGCCAATCCGAACGGCTCGGTCAGCAGCCTGAACGTCGCGACCCTGACCTCGAATGCTGTAACCGGGTTCACCGGAGTAAATCCCGTGTGGGTGGTGGCCCGCAGCGATAGCCAGAAGGTCTATGTGCTGACGCAAGGGGACGGGCAACTGGTGACGATCGATGTGGCGACCGACACGGTTACGAGCAGCCTCTCGGTGGGTGCCGGAGCCAACTTCGTTTTCTATGACCCGCACCTGAACCGTCTTTATGTGACGAATCCGAATGCGGTAACTGCAACGAACCCGTTGGGCAGCATGGTCTATGTTTTTTCGGCTACGGGCGGAGCCACCGACACACCGGTTTTGCTGAAGGCCATCTCGTTCAATGCAGGGTCACCTCAGTGTCTCTTGGGATGCCTGCCCACGTCGGTGACGGCGCTGCTGGATGGCAGCCGGTTTTATGTGGCCAGCTACGAGGTGTTTGCTCCGCCTGCCACCTGCCCAGACTCGACCGTAACGGCTCCCTGTGTTGTTCCTGGCCTCACCGTGTTCGACGCCAACAGCCTTACTCCAAAGATAACTCCCGCGATAGAGCTGCTGACCTGGCCGCCGCCCATGACACCGCCGGCGCCGTGGCCATTCGCGACGAATCAATATGCGCTGCCGCCGGCCGCAACCTGCGGGCCAGTCCCGCCCACCCCGACCGCTCTTTACTCGCCGGGCAGCACACGTTTCCGGGTTTTCACCGTGGCTTCAGTGGACAGCAGCCGCGTCTATGTGAGCATGTGTGACGCTGGCGCCATCGCCGTCATCAACACCACCGACAACAATGTGAACAACGGCGGCACTGGGATTCAAGCGGATACGCTGATCACCGACCTGCTGGCAGCCTTCGGCAACGGGCCTACGCAATCCTGGGGTGAACCAGCGTCACAGAATCCGGTCTTCATGTTAACTGGGCAATGAGTTCGGGTGTCAGGTCTTAGGTTTCGTCTTGCGGGTTCCGACTGCTGTGCCTGAGACCTGAGACCTTCCGAGAGGTTGGCGCTGGCGCGCGGTCTATCCTGTCGATTGCTCAGGTTCGGGCGGCCACTGCTTCCTTTTGGACTTCTCTGGCCGCGTAGTGGGAGTCGACGTACTCGTCGAGAATGCCGATGAACTCCGCGACGATGCGATCGCCCTTGAGCGTGGTGAACAGGCGTCCATCCACGTAGACCGGGGCTTTTGGCTCCTCGAACGTTCCGGGCAGTGAGATGCCGATGTTGGCGTGCTTCGATTCGCCGGGACCGTTGACCACGCAGCCCATGACGGCGAGCTTCATTTCTTCCACGCCCACGTAGCGAACTTTCCATGCTGGCATCTGCTCGCGCAGGTAGGTCTGAATCTGCTCGGCCATTTCCTGGAAGAAGGTGCTGGTGGTGCGTCCGCAGCCGGGGCAGGCTGTGACTTGCGGGGTGAAGCTGCGAATCCCCATAGATTGCAGAATCTGCTGCGCTACGCGGACTTCTTCGGTGCGGTCGCCTCCCGGAGCTGGGGTCAGCGAAACGCGGATGGTGTCGCCGATGCCCTCCTGCAGCACCACGCCCATGGCGGCGCTCGATGCCACCACGCCTTTCGCGCCCATGCCGGCTTCGGTGAGCCCGAGGTGAAGCGGGTAGTTGCAGCGGGCGGCGAGGGCGCGGTAAACGTCGATTAAATCCTGCACGCCGCTGACTTTTGCGCTGAGGATGATTTGGTCGGGGCGCAGGCCGAACTTCTGCGCCAGATCGGCGGAGTTCAAAGCGCTTACCACCATCGCTTCCATGGTGACTTCGCGGGCGTCTTTAGGATCGGCGAGCGCGGAGTTCTCATCCATCATCTTGGTCAGCAGAACCTGATCGAGGGAGCCCCAGTTCACGCCAATGCGCACAGGCTTCTGGTACTTCACCGCGACTTCGATCATGGTGCGGAAATTCGAGTCGCCGGTTTTGCCGATGCTGGCATTGCCTGGATTGATGCGGTACTTGGCGAGGTCGCGTGCGCACTCGGGATACTTCGTAAGCAGCACGTGCCCGTTGTAGTGGAAGTCGCCGATGATGGGCACGCGCACACCCTGCTTGTCGAGTTGCTCGACAATGTGGGGAACCGCTGCTGCGGCCTCTTCGTTGTTGACCGTAACGCGCACCAGTTCTGACCCGGCGCGGGCCAGGGCGGCGCACTGCTGGACGGTCGAGGGAATGTCGGCGGTGTCGGTATTGGTCATCGACTGCACCACAATCGGTGCATCGGAGCCGACGCGCACGCCGCCGATGACGGCGGTCACGGTTTTTCTGCGGGGAATCGTGGACATGGGAAGCTCTATTTTAACATGCGAAACAGCACGGCTCATGTTTAGCCAAAGAGTTCGCTGTGTGAACCCAGACGAACAAGTTGCAAAATTTCCAGATCGGGCTTGCGACAAATCAGCAGCAAATCAGGCTTGAGGTGGCATTCACGATGATCGCTCCACTCGCCGGACAACCCGTGGTCGCGGTTCTTATCGGGCAGAGTTTTGTCTTCCGCTAGAAGGGATACGGCTTCAGAAACAAGGGAATCAATCTCGCGCCGGTACTGACCTCGCTTCTCGCGCTTGTAGTCGCGACGAAACGAGCCAGTGCGCTCAATCCTCCGCATTCAGGTCGTCCATCAGGGCGGAGACGCTTTTGAATGACGGTAGGCCACCCTTGCGTGCTTCCCGCATGGCCGCCGCCGTTGCAGCGTTGGGAACCTTCACTTCGAAGGGAAGCGCTTTCTCCACGGCTACGCGTGTAAGCAGCACGCGCACCGCATCGGAAACCGATAATCCCATGGCGGCAAGTGTCTTCGCGGCCTGAGTCTTGATGCGCTTTTCGACTCGAACATGAACCATCTCGGTAGCGGCCATAGTCTCCTCTTGAGATACATTGTATCTCGTCAAAAGAAAGCCGTCAACGCCGGGTCCCAGGGGCTATAATGGCGCGACCCATGGCGCTCACTTCCGGCACGAAAATCGGACCTTACGAAATTCTCTCCTCGCTTGGCGCCGGCGGCATGGGAGAAGTTTACCGGGCGTGCGACACGCGGCTGGGGCGCGATGTGGCCATCAAAGTTCTGCCCGAGGCTCTGGCGCGAGACGCCGACCGCCTGCGCCGGTTCGAAAGCGAAGCCCGCGCCGTGGCCGCCCTGAACCATCCCAACATTCTTTCGATTCATGACATCGGCACGCATGAGGGTGTGCCTTACTTGGTCTCAGAGTGTCTGGAAGGCCAGTCGCTGCGGCAGGAACTTAGCAGCGGCGCTCTGACGCTGCGGCGCGCGGTGGAGTACGGCACCGAAATCGCGCAAGGACTGGCGGCGGCGCACGACAAGGGAATTATTCATCGCGACCTGAAGCCGGAGAATATTTTTGTCACGCGCGATGGCCGGGTAAAGATTCTCGATTTCGGCCTGGCGAAGCTAGCCAGAGCGGAAGGCTCCGCCGACGAAGGCGCAACGATCGAGGCTGTGCCAACCTCCGCTGGCGTCGTTCTCGGGACGGTCGGGTACATGTCTCCCGAGCAGGTAAAGGGTGAGGCCGCCGATGCCCGCTCCGACATTTTTGCATTGGGAACGATTTTGTACGAGATGCTCTCCGGCCAGCGCGCGTTTCGCCGGGACACGTCGGCCGAGACGATGACGGCGATCCTGAAAGAGGAACCGGCCGACCTCAGCTTGACGGGCAAGCCGATATCGCCGGCCCTGGAGCGCATTGTCAGGCGATGTCTTGAGAAAAAGCCGTTGCAACGCTTTCAATCGGCGCGGGACCTGGCTTTTAATCTCGAAGGACTTTCAGGAATCTCTTCGACGAGCACCGGCGCAGCAGTGGCGACCGCGGAGAAACGCCATCCGCGCCAGCGGGTGATGCGACTGGCGGCAGGTGTACTGCTGTTTGTGATCGTGGCTACCGCGAGCTGGATCCTGGGCCGGCGCACTGGGTCGGTTGCTCTACCCTCTTACCATCAACTCACATTCGAGCGAGGCCTGGTCTACGCTGCCAGGTTTGCGCCGGATGGCCGCTCGATTTTCTATAGCGCCAGCTGGAATGGCCAGCCGCTTCAACTTTACTCGACAGTTCCCGACAGCCCGGAATCGCGTTCGCTCAATCTAGCCAACTCCACGTTATTCGCGGTGTCTGCTTCCGAGCTGGCGATCTCGCTCGGCTGCCAAGACCGGTATATCGGAAACTGCCAGGGTACTTTGGCGACCGTGCCGGTTGCCGGCGGGTCGCCACGCGCGGTCGCGACCGATGTTCTTTCGGCCGACTGGACGGCCGACGGGACCGAGATGGCTGTGATTCGCCAGGCGGGCGAAAAGTACCGTGTAGAATTCCCGCGTGGCAAGGTGATCTACGAGAGCTACCGCCCGCTCAGATACTTGCGCATCTCACCGCGCGCCAACGCCGTAGCGTTCGGCGAGTTTGTTAGCAATGATGGCGATGGGGGCTGGGCGATCGCCGTGGAGCGGAACGGGAAGAAAATCATCCACTCGGCTATATTTACCAGCCTGGAGGGATTGGCGTGGGCTCCCTCGGAAGAAGAATTGTGGGTAGCGGCCACGAATACCTCGGGCACAGGGTGGGCCGACGCCGTGCATGGCCTGGGGTTGAACGGCAAAGAGCGAATCGTTCTGCGACTCCCCGGGATTCTAAGACTGCACGATGTTTCGCGTGACGGCCGCATCCTGTTTTCCCGGGAATCGTGGCGCAGCGGGTTGCAATTCCGGGGTCCGACCGACACCAAGGAACGCGACCTCG
The DNA here is from genome assembly GCA_963842095.1 of uncultured Acidobacteriaceae bacterium. Classification (GTDB taxonomy): domain Bacteria; phylum Acidobacteriota; class Terriglobia; order Terriglobales; family Acidobacteriaceae; genus Sulfotelmatobacter. The sequence goes on along the minus strand of CAWJEY010000011.1, from coordinate 135,032 downwards.
CCTGGCTGGATTACGCAAACATGGGCGATCTCTCGCTCGACGGCTCCCAGGTTGTGTTCGACGACTGGGGAGCAGCGGCCGGCTCTTCGTCCCTGGCCTTCTTGCGCAAGACCGACGGGGCGCCAGCGGTAAAGCTGGGAGCCTGGTTTGAGCCTGTACTCTCTCCAGACGGGCCCCGGGTGTTAGCGATGGAGGGCACCGCGGTTGGCGTGGGAGGACACTTCGCATTGCTGCCCACGGGAGCGGGGGAACCCCAACCGCTGAGCCCCAATGGAATGCAACAAGCAGGTTCTGAGGGCTGGATGCCTGATGGGAAAGCCATCTATTTTGCGGGCGATGACGGTCACGGCTGGCGATTGTATGTCCAGGACCTTGTGGGTGGCGCAGCACATGCCGTTACCCCGCTGATTGGCATGAAGGCGTCGATATTTGAATCGCACCTGGTTTCGCCCGATGGCAAATTCATTTTTGCCCGGGACCCGGATGGGAATGGCAGGGTCTATGCAATCGGGGGAGGAGAGTCCCGGCCCCTCCCTGGCTGGTTGCCGGAGGATGTTTGGATTACCTGGTCAGCGGATGGACTGTCGGCATATGTTTATCACAACGAAAAAACAGTGGCGCCGGTCTACCGCCTCGATGTCACAACTGGAAAGAGACAGCTGATTACGACACTGGCCCCCAGCGACCCTGCCGGCGTCACCTCTGTCCTTAAGGTCCGCATGACACCGGACGGAAAGTCCTACGGTTACTCCTTCTATCGGGAGTTGTCAGACCTGTTTCTGGTTGAAGGAGTGCGCTGAACCTGGCCAGATTGACCAAGCCAGATGAACCTGGCCATAGGAGTAGCGTGGTCTGAACATCTTCATGCCGATCGGCACGCTACAGCCGACCCATCAGCCCCAGCCCAGAGTCTTCGCCAAGTCGTTGTAGATGACCATGACGGCGAACAGCACCAGGAAAACGAACGCGGCCTGGTAGACGCGTTCTTTGATGCGCAGGCTGACGTCGCGGCGCATGACGCCTTCGATCAGAAGAAACAGGATGACGCCGCCGTCCAAGATGGGGATGGGCAGCAGGTTAAAGATGCCGAGGTTGAGACTGATCCCCGCCGTCAGCTCCAGCAGGGGCGTCCAACCCTTTTGCCGTGCTGCCCAACCTGCGTCTTGAGCGATCCCGATCGGACCAGAGACCGCGCGCAGCGACACTTTCCGTTGCACGATCTTCTTGGCCAGTTCCAGAATGAGCAACGAGTATTTCTTGTTCTGCTCCAGCGAAAGACTCAGGGCCTCGTCGAAGGGCAGGGTGGTTACCTTCATCTCGCTCTTGTTGACGAATCCCAGCCGGTATCTCTTCTCTTTCGGATCCTCGGTCTTTGAGAACACGGGACTCATCCGAAAACTCAAGGTCTGGGTGCCACGAACCACCGTGAGATCGACGGGTTTCTCTTTGCTTTGCTGAAGCTGATCGATCATCGCTTCGATGGAAAGCAGCGGCTGGCCATCCAGGGCAATAATTCTGTCGCCTTCTTTCATGCCCGCTGCGACAGCGGGTGTGTCGGGCTCAATCTGGTCGACAATTACCGGTTCCTCTGGAAACCATCCCGCCGAACCTACCTCAGACGAGGTTACGGCCTGGGGCACGATGGTTTTCTGGAAGATCTGATCTCCGCGCTGGATGGTGATGGTGAGAGGCTGATTGGGACTGAGCATGACGCGCGGCTGCAGTTGTTCCCAGGTGGGGTTCTCAATGCCATCGATCTTCACGATCCGGTCGCCCAGCCGCAATCCGGCCTGGGCGGCAGGCGAGTCGTGCTTCACTCCCGCGATTACGGCAGGCTGGTCGCGAAAAACCGGATACTCGTAATGCACCATGTAAACCGTGGTAAGCAGGATGATGGCCAGCAGAATATTCATCGACGGGCCCGCAATCGCAATCAGGAAGCGGTGCCAGCGGGAGTGGGACATGAACTCGGCGGGATCGCCGGTGCGCTCGTCCATGGGATTCTCGCCGCTCATCTTCACGTAACCGCCCAGGGGCAACAGGTTGATGCGATAGTCGGTGTCACCCTTGCGGAAGCCGACCAGCCGCTTGCCGAAGCCGATGGCGAACTGCTCCACGCGCACGCCCAGCAGCTTGGCCACGGCAAAGTGGCCGAACTCGTGGATTAGGATCATGAAGCCCAGGACCACAGCGACGGCAGCAACGGCGATCAGGAAGTCATACATAAAAGAGGTAGGTAAACAGCTCTCCTGTTAGATTCAGCTTACTAGACCATGCTTACTAGACTACAGATGTCGTTCGCAAGTGCGCGGTTTTCTTATTAATTCCCAAGACCCGCTCTTGAGCATATCGGCGGGCTTCGGCATCGGCTTCAAGCACTCCTGCAATAGACTCCAGCTTCCCCGAATTAGATGCTGAAACCGCGTCTTCGATGATCCTGGGAATGTCATTAAAACCAATGCCGCCTTCAAGGAACGCGGCGACGGCGATTTCATCGGCGGCGTTCAGCGCGACCGTCCTGGCCCCGCCGGCCCCTGCCGCCTCGTACGCGATACGGAGACAGGGAAATTTTTTCATGTCTGGAGGGCTGAAGTCCAGATGACGCAAGTTACCCACCGGAAACCGCATATCCGACTGAATCCGCTCGGGATATGTTAGAGCGTACAGAATCGGCAAGCGCATGTCGGTCACGGAGAACTGAGCAAGTATACTGCCATCAATAAACTCAATCATCGAGTGAATGGTCGACTGCGGATGGACAATCACTTCCACTTTCGAGGGCGCGATGTGAAACAATCTGCACGCCTCAATCACCTCGAAACCCTTATTCATTAGGGTCGCTGAGTCGATAGTGATGCGCTTGCCCATCTTCCACGTGGGATGATTGAGAGCCTGCGCCACCGTGATCGAACTGAACTCTGCGCGCGGCGTGTTGAGAAATGGCCCGCCGGAAGCAGTCAGCCAGATTCGTTCTACTTCCTCCATGCGCCCGCCCCGCAGGCATTGATGAACCGCATTGTGCTCGCTGTCGATGGGCAGCAAGGGCTTGCCCTGGCGGCGCGCCTCGGCTGTAATCAACTCGCCCGCGGCGACGAGGCATTCTTTATTGGCCACGCCGACAGTTTTTCCCGCCTTGACCGCTTCGTAGGTGGCCTCGAGTCCGGCTACGCCAACGATGGCGCTCACCACAAAGTCAGCGTCAGGATGGGTTGCCACCTTCACCGTGCCAACTGCTCCGGAGACGACTTCGATCTCGCTCAGACCTGCTTCCTTCAGACGCGCGCGCAGCACGTCGGCATCGGGTTCTGCTGCAATCGAAATCATTCTGGGGTGCCAATGCCGGGCCTGCTCGAATGCCGCCTCCAGGTTCGCACCCGCGGCCAGCGCGACGATCTGAAAGCGATCGGGATAGGACTCGGCCACGCTCAGCGTGCTGCGGCCGATGGAGCCGGTGGAGCCCAGGATGGAGATGCGTTTCATGGTTGTTCGCAAAGAACTTGCATCTTCCTTCACTTCGTTAGCGCAGCGGAGTGATGGTCAATCCAAGCTCGTTGCTCAGCCGTTTCTGGAACGGATACTCCTCGCGCCGCCGACACGGAATCGATTGCAGCTCCCGGGCTCATTCCTTTTTTCACAAGCAGACACGCCGCCACCAGTCCGCTTCGCCCGATTCCTTGTCGGCAGTGTACGAGCACATTCTTGCCGGTCGAAAGATCGCGAGTAACGCTGTCCAAAACTTCGGCCAACTTCGCTTCTGACTTTGGAATCTCGCGATCGGGAATCGGAAACGAAGTGAAGATCATCCCGTGCGCTCGAACTTCGCCCGCTTCATCGCGAAGACCCAAGTCCTGTTCCTCGTCTGGCGTCAACAGAGAAACCACGCCATCGACATGGGCTCGCTTCCATCCGGCAATGTCATCCTTCAGCCAGTCTCCTCCGCGCGGACGAGGGCCCACCGCCAGCTTTCCGGGCCACGATCCATCGAGCCAGTAAATTTCCTTGTGCATCTTAGCCTTGATCCTTCACTACGATGTCCCTCGGGAGATGGTCAACGTCCACGCCTCGCTGACGCAGAATGTGGATGCGGTGATGTCCATCCAGTATAGTTCCATTCGGCCGAGTTTTCAGACAACCTTCCAATCCCGGCAACAGCGAGACTCGTAGAGTTTCCGTTGAAAGCCGCTCCATCTGTGCCAGTTTGGCTGCGTTCAGAGAGCTATCCAGGTGAAGAGGTTTGAGGGGAGGATGCTGGGGCAATTCTACCATTGCGAAACCTCTACTGCATCACACGCCAGGCCGCGTAGAACCATAGTACAGGCGCCGCAAAGAGCAGGGCATCGATGCGATCCAGCATGCCGCCGTGGCCGGGAAGAATGGTGCCTGAGTCCTTCACTCCGGCTCCGCGCTTGATGAGAGATTCCACCAGATCACCGAGTTGCGCCGCGATGTTCACCGCAACTGTCAGAAGAATAATCGGCCACAGTTCCGGTTTCTCCAGCTCGAACAGGCCGTCGCGGCGCTGAATCAACCCCACGCGCAACAGGAACGAACTGATCTGTAGAGCGTAGGTGAAGAGCAGGCTTCCCACTAACAGGCTTGCCGCGAGCGAAGCGGCCGCGCCCTCCCAGGTTTTTTTGGGACTGATGCGCGGCGCCATCAGATGCCGTCCCACGGAGCGGCCTACGAAATAAGCGAGAATGTCTCCCGCCCACACCACCAGAAGCAGGTAGAGCAGCCAGAACGCTCCCGCCCACTGCTGGCGAAGCTGTACCAGCATCGCCACGGGCAGAGCAATGTAGGCAAAAGCGAACGCCGAGGCCGCCGCCGCTGGATATGAGCCGCTCATCTGTGCCCGGCGCATGGCGATGGTCAGAAAAAGAAACGGAGCGATGGCGGAGGCAAACCCCACGCCCAGGACGAACTTCAACGCGGACACCTGCGGTGTTTCGGCCGCGGTGACCGCCAGCAACAAAAACAACAACCCCACGAAGATGTAAGTCGGAAGGCGCTGGGGCTGCACACCGTAGGATTCGGTCAGCTTGAGAAATTCCTGCACCGTCACCAGCGCTATCGCTGCAGCGAACACGGCCAGCACCGGCACGGGCGCGCGCAGCACCAGTAGCATGACAATCGGAATCAGAACGACCGCGGTCACGATGCGTTTCAGCATGCTGGGAGGCTACTTGGTAACTTTCGCCGGCTCGGCGTGCGAATCCCCGTGGTTCAGCCCGCCGTAGCGCCGCTCCCGCTTTTGATACTCGGCAATCGCTTCCAGAAGATGTACGCCGCGGAAATCGGGCCACAGGGTTGGCGTCACATAGATCTCCGCATAGGCCAATTGCCAAAGCAGAAAGTTGCTCAGCCGCATCTCGCCCGAGGTGCGCACCACCAGATCCGGGTCCGGCAAGTGTCGAGTGTAGAGATGTTCGCCGATCACCTCTTCGTCAATGTGCAGATGTTCGAGTCCGCCGTTCTGCGACGCCGCGTGGACCATGGAGCGGAACGCGTCGACCAGTTCGCTGCGCGCGCTGTAGTTCAGGGCCAGCGTCAGCACCGTCCCTGTATTATGCGAGGTACTGGTGCGCGCCCACTCCATGCGCTCCTGCACGTCTTCGGGCAGTTGCTGCTGCCGGCCAATATATTCCAGGCGAATGTTGTTCTCGTTCAGCGTAGGCACTTCCGCCTTCAGGTAGCGGCTGAGCAGCCCCATCAGAAAATCGACTTCACTCGCAGGCCGCTTCTTCCAGTTCTCCTCCGAGAAAGCGTAGAGCGTCACCGCATGAATGCCGATGCGCGCCGCCGTCTCGACCGTCGAGCGCACCGACGCAACCCCGGCGCGGTGACCGGCCACGCGCGGCATGTGGCGCCGTTTCGCCCAGCGCCCGTTGCCGTCCATGATGATGGCGATGTGTCTTGGGAGCCGTTCTGGATCAAGATGCCGGTAGATTTCGGCTTCCTTGCGATCCAGCCCGGCGGGAACTTTGTGCTGCAAAGTGATCCCCTTCGGATTGAGGCTAACACGGCGGGGAAGGGGGTTGCAATGTCGTGTAGCCCGTCAGACACGGGCCGGCTGTGGACCGCCTTACGGTTTCTCCAGCGTCGCATCGAGGGTGATGCTTCCTCCGGGGCTCACCGTCATCGTCCGCTGCCATGGCCTCAATCCCTCTTTCTCGATTGAGATCTGATGCTCACCGGGCGCCAACTGAATCGTCGACGGAGTATTCCCCATAAACTTCCCATCGACATTGATGTCAGCCCCTGGCGGAGTGGATTTTACGATCACGCTCGCCGGCTGCGCCGGAGGCCCGGAGTCCGCCCCGGTATCCGCCGGCTGATTGTCTGCCGCCGGAGCTTCGGGCGGTGGGGATGGGGTGGTTGCGTCTGCTGGCAGGGTTTGGTTGGCGTCCAAAGGACGCAACCCGGGCAGGACTTGCTTGGCGGCGGCCGCGGTTGCCAGAATCAGCCGGCCCATACCATGCAACACTCCGGTCTCGATGACCATCTGCAAGTACACGGTCTCGTTCGACTTGACCTCAACCTCCACAGCCGATCTCTTCATACTGGATTCAAAGCTGTGTTTTCCGGGAGCAAGCCGCAGTGACACGTAGCACCCATTCGCCAGTCGTGCGCCCTGCCTCCCGTCGACGTAAACCGACGGCTTCAAGACCGAACCCACCGAGTCGAGGGCGCGATAGATCACCACGTTGCCATCTTGAGCGAGGGCGCGAACCTGATTCGAAAGGACAAAAATGGCGGCAGACGCCGCAAAGGCCAGGATGCCCAGGGATCTTTTCATGGCTCCTCCCGACACCTTCCGTCCGAAAGCCTAACATGAATCGGAGGAGGAGGGTTCCGGAAATTAGCGGTCTAGCCAGAACTAATGTGCTTCCTCCGGCACGATCTTCAACTCCAGCTTCTCCGTGTGCCGCAGAACCGTGAGCGAACAGGTCGCGCCTGCGCGAACATCGGTGAGCACGCGGTGCAGATCATCCACGCCCGCTATGGGCTTGCCTTCCAGAGCGACGATGATGTCGCCATCCCGCAGGCCAGCCCGTTTCGCCGGACTATTCTCTTCCACCGATAGAACCAGTGCCCCCGACTCTTTCGCCAGATCGTAGAAACGAACCACGCGGCGATGCACTGGCACCGTCTGCGCCGAGACACCGATGAAGCTGCGGCGAATGCGTCCATCGCGCAGCAGGCGGCTGGCCACAAACTTCGCGGTGTTGATGCCAATAGCGAAGCAAATTCCCTGCGCCGGCAAGATGGTCGCGGTGTTCACGCCGACCACACGTCCTGCGGAATCGACCAGCGGCCCGCCGGAGTTGCCCGGATTGAGCGCGGCGTCGGTTTGAATAACGTCGTCGATCAGACGTCCGGAATACGACCGCAACGAACGCCCCAGCGCGCTCACCACGCCCGCAGTCACCGTAGACTGAAATCCGTACGGGCTGCCGAGCGCTACCACCAGCTGCCCTACGCGAAGCTGTTGCGAATCGCCCAGGGCAGCGGCGGTCACGCCGGGTTCGTCCACACACGCTTGATCTATGCGAATCACGGCAAGGTCACTGGCCGGATCGTCACCAATGGCGCTAGCGGGCATGCGGCGGCCGTCGGTCAGCGTGACCTCAATGCGCCGCGCGTCATGCACGACGTGGCTGTTGGTGAGAATCAGGCCATCGGGAGTGAACACAAAGCCCGAGCCTCCGCCGCGCCGCTCGCGCGGCTCGCCGGAACGGGTGCGGCCAAAAGACTGATGCACTTCAATGTTCACCACCGAGGGGCTGACGCGATCCACCGCCCCCGTGACTGCGCGGGAGTAGGCATCGAGCAGGAATTCGTCAGCGGCGGAACTCGCGGACGGCGCATGCTGCGACTCCTCTGCCCAACCACTCGCTTCAGGTTGATTCACAAAAACGGGGTGGGCAGGCAAAGCGGAAAAAACACTCCCAACTTCTTCCAAGTCCATGCTGCATAGATGTCAGTCAATCTATTCGGGATTCTTCCGGACTTGCATCTCTGCCTAACGTTTTGGTAGGTTACATGTAACCAATAGAGGAACGAACATGCCAGCGCGAACTCGCTCCAAGCCGTCGAGAGAGAAGGTAAGGGCGCACCGTAGCCGGCTGCGCCAGCAGGGTCTGCGGCCTCTCCAAATCTGGGTCCCGGACATGCGTTCGCCTGCGCTCGTTACCGAGGCGCATCGCCAATCCCTCGCGGTTGCCAACAGCGCTCAGGCGGGGGAAGATCAAAATTTCATCGATGCCGTCGCTGATTGGGGCGAAGCGTCAGAGTCGTCGGAACGAAGCTCGTCGAAATGAACCGGGGCGAGATGAAGCGTGGCGAAATTTGGACAGTCGCCGGCGGTAAGGACTACGTTGGAAAGCCCCGTCCGGTTGTGATTCTTCAAGACGACCGTTTCGACAGGACAGATTCGATCACCGTTTGCGCATTTACCACCGATGCAACCAACGCCCCCCTGTTTCGCCTTGTGGTTGAGCCCAGCGCAAGCAATGGGCTGCGGGCTATTTGCCGGCTGATGGTGGATAAGATCACGACCGTTCCGAAATCAAGGATCGGGGCGCGTATTGGCCGCCTCGCCGACGAAGACCTGGTGCGGCTGAATCGCGCCGCTCTTGTGTTTCTAGGCATCGCGGCACCTAGAGATCGGGATTAAGAGAAGAAAAAAGCCGGGACCAATGAACGGTCCCGGCATTGAGTTGGCTGGTCGCCCGGATAAACTTTTCGCGCGCGCCTCTGCCGTTGATATCGGCACGATCCGCGCCAGTCTTTAAATCTACGCGGTCCGTCTCGGCCGTATCGTCAGGTCCCGTACCTGGGTTAGGATGCTCGACATCTGCATCCCATTCAGTTGCGAAACAAACGGCAGGATCTCCGCGATAAACTGGTCTTTCATCAATTCGCTGATTTCGTCCTGACGGTTCTTTTCTCCGCCACTGAGCAGTTCCGGCACGGTGACCTCCAAGGCCCGCGCCAGCCGCTCCAGGGACGACAGCGTGGGCGTGGCTTTTTCGTTTTCGATTTTGGAAACGTAAGTCCGCGGCACGGACATGCGTCCCGCCAGTTGGCGCTGGCTTAAGCCGCTGCGCAAACGCAGCGAGCGGATCGACGTGGCCAGGTTCAGGTGCCCGCGCCCCGTGCCGGGCATGGGCATCATCACCGGCGGCGCCATCACCACCGGCTCGGGCTCGGGTTCCTCGTCCAGGGACGAATGGCAGCGCCGGCAATTGTTATTGACCGTACGGAATTGAACCAGCAGGCAATGATCGCAACGGACGACTTCCCTAGAATCTACTGGGGCAAGAGTCGTAGCCATCGGGTTGTGGGAGTGCCAGAGCCGGCTCTCCTTACTGCTAACAGCGGAACCTAGTTATTGGGGGAGAGGTTCCGGCTGCAGGGCCTAATCTGCGGTACAAGGCCTGTGGATGTCAAGGTTAAAATGCAGGAAGCCGCGATTCTTGGCGGCGAAAATTGAGACGAGGCGGCGAAACCCCGCAGAGGACAGGGCAAAGAGCATGATTGATCGCGAGTCCGCATGGTGTTTACTAACTGAGTTCACCCAGTCAGAAAGTTTGCGCAAGCACGCGCTCGCGGTGGAGGCCTGCATGCGCGCCTGTGCCCGGAAGTTCGGAGCTGGTCAGGGAGACGGGGGTCTGTCGGAAGTTGGGTTATCCGAAGAAGACCTGTGGGGCATTGTCGGACTCGTTCACGACTTCGACTACGAGAAGTATCCCAGCCTCGAAGACCATCCCTACAAAGGAAACGAGATTCTGAAAGAACGAGGATGGCCCGACGTGATTCTTCGGGCCATCATGTCGCACGCCGAATACACCGGCGTCACGCGCGATACGCCCATGGAAAAGGCTCTCTTCGCCTGCGACGAGCTTGCCGGATTCATCACCGCTGTGGCTCTGATCAAGCCGGGAAAGTCGCTGGCCGAAGTGGATGCAAAATCCGTCCGAAAAAGGATGAAAGACAAAGCCTTCGCGCGCAAAGTGAACCGGGAGGACATCGTTAACGGTGCCGCTGCCCTGGCCGTGGACCTGGACGAGCACATTGCATTCTGCATTGTGGCTCTGCAAGGGATTGCGACGGAGTTGGGACTGGATGGAAGCGCGGCGAAAATCTAGGGGCCAGTTCCCGGCCCCAACCGAAGTAGATCATAGCGCTCAGGCGGGACCGCCCCGATGGCGAAGGGCAGCGGCCCTGAATCGGAGGAGTAGAAGCCCGCTCCGAGTTCGCTTTGGATGGTTGTGATACCGAGATTCACTGGGATTTGAATCACGTCGCGCGAGGCCACAAACTGCGGCCGCATTTCGAGCAGTCGCAGGTTATTCCTCACCTCGACGACGTAATCTCCCGGCTGGCGCGGCGGATCCTCAATCACCACGGGACGCGCTCCATATGACTCCATGTAGTATTGGAATCCCCAGTGTCCCATGAACCAGACCGTGCCGGACTGGTTCCGGGTCTTCTGCTGAATCAGCGTTGCGGCAGTTCGCGCCGAGTTCGCCAACTCGGCGTCACCCCATGTGAGCCAGAGCGACACTGCGCCCGACGCGGCCAATGCCATCGCCAACATTGCGGCGCGCCATCGCATGGCATTCACCGGCAGGGCATCCACGCCCCGCGCCAGGAGAATGCCAACCGCTGGAATCAGGGGGAGCACCGAACGGGCGTTGATGGTCCAGTTGACGAAGCCTGTAAAGATGAATGTCCCGAAAACCCACAGCGCCAGCAATAGAGCGTCGGCGTCCCTGCGTTTCCACGCGTCTGCGGCCGCCAGCGCCATCACTGAGAATCCGGCGGCAATGAAGAGCGTTAACTGAATGCCGACCGCGACCGAGTGCCGAGAAAAGTCGCGTGGCCCAAGGCTTTCGCCGAGACCTATTCGGCCGGTGCTGATGAGAAACCCCGCAACTGCGCTCACCACGCAGACGGCGAGAATTTTCTTGCGTATCCACAATGCGGGAGCAAACGTCAGCGCGGGAAGCGCGCATCCTCCAACAAAGCTGAGATCGATCAGAGCCTTGGCCAGCACCGAGGCATTCCTCCCCTGGCGCATGCCGGTAGAGAAATGAGCCGCGCTGGTAATCATGCGTAGGCCATAGACTGCCTTGGTCCAGTGTTGGTATCCAGTCAGCAGCAGGATCGGCAGCAGCAGGTACCAGGCCCAACTTCCCAAACGCCGCTGGCGGGCGAAGGAATACGCCGGGAGCAGAAGAATCAGGGCCGCTCCATAGTATTTCGTCAAAGTGCACAACGTGATGAGGAGAACAGAAACGAGTAAGTAAACTGGCTTCTGCGGCTCGAACCCTTCGATCCAGAAAATGATGGCCCAAATCCAAAGAGCCAGCATCATGGTGTCGCACATCACGCTGCTGGCGGATACCAGAAACGCCGGCGCGAGCAGTGTGGCCGCGGCCGCCAGCAGGGGTGAATTGGTAAATCGCTGCGCCAGACTATACGTACCCAACACCGCGGCCAGAGCCGGCAGAAGAAAAGCCAGGTGCAATGCCCGCTCCGGCCATCCGACCAGACTGGCAGCTGCGGCGAGGTAGTAAGACGCAAGCGGAGGGTTCTTGGTTTCATACGCCATCGGCACGGCGTCGATGAACCAATTCACTTTGAATCCAAAGGGATCCAGTGGGTGCTGCGTGATCTGCCGCGCGACATAGATGAACAAAGTGTCGTCGACATTGAAGGCTTTACCGGAGAACGGCACCAGGCTGGCGAGCGCTGCGGCCGACAGAAGCACGTAGGAATAAACCCGCGAACGATTGCTCGGGAAGCTCTGGGCAGGAGGGACCATCGGAAAGTGTAGCAAGACTAGATGCCCGTGAATCCTGTGTCAATTCACGGCCGTTGTCTTTTTGCGAGCACTGGAAACCAGAAACCAGAAACCGGAAACTAGAAACTGGAAACTGTCTCACGACATGCCCAGCTTCCACAGTAAATAACTGCTGGCTTCCCGCATGACCGCATAGGCGCGCTGCACGGCGCTGTGCGGACGCGAATCCGGCCGGGGTGCGACGTATACCGGACCGACGCCCTCGTGCTCCAGCAAGCGCTTGATGCGGAAGACGTGGTAGGCGTCGCTGACCGCCACGCAACTGTGCAGTCCGTTGGCGCGCATGATCACAGCCACGCGCACCGCCGATTGCGCCGTGTCGGAACCCTGGGTCTCGGCGATCAGGTTGCGCTCGGGAATTCCGCGGTGCTTCAGATAGTCGCTGCCCACTCCGCCCTCGCTGAAGCTAGGGTCGGACGCAGCGCCACCAGTGACGATGACGACGGGAGCAATACCCTGGCGAAAGAGATCAAAGGCGTGATCGAGCCGCGCGCGCAACACGGGCGAGGGGTGGCCGGAATACTCCGCCGCGCCGAATACGACGATGGCATCCGCCGGGTGCAGTTCCTGCAGTGCTCCCTCATGCACGATGCGAACCGTTGTCAGAACGAGAAACGCAGCCAACGCCAACAGCGCCAGCGCCTCGAGCCGCAACAGCCAGCGGCGTCGCGGATGCCGGTTTACTAAATCGTCGCTCATCCTTTGGCAAAGAAGGTGGAAATCTCTTCGGCCGGGATCGCGCCTTCGCGGATGATGCGCCAGCGCTCGCTCTCATCGCTCAGATCGATGATGGTGGAAGCGACGTCGCGCGGCGAAGTGCCGCCGTCAACGATGATGCTGATGCGGCCCTGAAGCTGGTCGCGCACTTGTTCGGCGCTGGTACATTCTGTGGCCCCGCTCAAGTTGGCCGATGTGGCCGTGATGGGAATGGCCGCGGCTGCCACAACCGCCAGCGGAATCCTTGCGTTAGGCACGCGCAGCGCCACGTTGCCGGTATTGGCCGTTACTTTCAGGGGCAGACGCGATCCCGCTTTCACGATGAGGGTCAGAGGCCCCGGCCAGTACTTCCGCGCCAGGGCATAAAACTCTTCGGGCAACGCCTTGGCGAGTTCCTCAGCCTGATCCACGCTTTCGATAAGCAGCGACAGGGGTTTGTGGCGCGAGCGGGTCTTGATGTCATACACGCGGTCGACGGCGCGCAGGTTGAACGGATCGGCCGCCAGGCCGTAGAACGTGTCGGTCGGCATGCCCAGCACCTCGCCGGCACGGATCTGGTCGGCGGCATACTTTACCAGTGAAGCCTCAGGAATCTCACTACTGATTTTTAGGATTTCCGCGCGCACGGCGCTCCCTTCCTGCATGATTCCGCTTGGAATATTTTGAGAGTGGAACCTACCATAATACGGCAAAGAGCTGCAAGGCGGGTGAGCAGCGTATCATTCAGTGACGATCTCAATCACGATCTCGATGAAAAAACCTTCCGAAACCGCTCTCAGCGCGCAACACCGGTTGCGCCGCATTGAGGGACGCCACAACCCGCTGGTCAAGCAACTGCGCCAGGCCTTTTCGCGCGCGGAACTCACCGACGGCGGCGACTGTGCCGTAGAGGGACTGCGCATCCTCGAAGAAGCCATCCGCAGCGGCCTTCGTCTCAGTGCGGTTTTCTTTCGCGAGTCGGCGCAAGACAGGGCAGAGCGTTTGCTGCCGCAGATTGGAGCCCAGGTCGAAACCTTGCTGCTTCCCGACAAGTTATTCGACAGCCTGGTGCCGAGCGAATCTCCGCAGGGCGTGGCCGCGCTGGTGCGCCTGAAGGAATTCTCGCTCGACGATGTCGTTGAGAAGGAACGGCTGCAGGTAGGCCCGATCATTGTGTTGGCCGGACTGCAAGACCCCGGCAACCTGGGTACGATTCTGCGCTCGTCCGAGGCGTTCGGCAGCGCAGGCGTGGTGCTGGGCGAAGGCACGGTCAGTCCGTTTAACTCGAAAGTGGTTCGGGCCTCCGCCGGATCGGTGTTCCGCCTGCCGGTAATTCATGGGCAAAGTCAGGGGCGCGGGAAATCCGCAACCGCAAAGCTGGAGGAAGTGTCAGAGAAGTTGCGGGCAAAAGGTGTGCGACTTATCGCGACTTCTTCACACAAGGGAACTCCATTGGATCAAGCGGATCTGAAGGGCGCGGCCGCTATCTTCTTCGGCAATGAAGGCGCTGGTCTTCCTCGTGAAGTCATGGCCAAAATGGATGAATCCATCGCTATTCCGCACACGGCGCAGGTGGAATCTCTCAACGCCGGCGTGGCGGCGAGCATCGTATTGTACGAAGCGGCGAGGCAGAGGAAATAATGGATCTACCACGGAGGCACGGAGAAGACCACTGCTGTTTTTGTTGTCCTCCGTGACTCTTTGACTCCGTGGTGAAATGAATTTGCATGGGACTATTCCAACCCACCCCGAACACTGAGAGCGTCACCGACCGCACGCGGCCGCTGGCGGACCGTATGCGTCCGCGCACGCTTGAAGAGTACGCCGGGCAGGAACAACTGATTGGTCCGGGCAAGCCGCTGCGCACGCAGATTGAGCGCGACGATACCGGTTCGCTCATCTTCTGGGGCCCGCCGGGCACGGGCAAGACTACGCTGGCCAAGATCATCGCCCGCATGACGAAAGCGGAGTTCATCGAATTCTCCGCCGTGCTTGCCGGAATCAAAGAGATCAAACAAGTCATGGCCGACGCCGAGCGGGCCCGCCAGTACGGCACGCGCACCATCGTCTTCATCGATGAGATTCACCGTTTCAACAAAGCGCAACAAGACGCCTTTCTGCCCCACGTGGAAAAAGGCAACATCCGTCTGATCGGCGCCACCACGGAGAACCCGTCGTTCGAGATCAACTCCGCGTTGCTTTCGCGCTGCCGCGTCTACGTGTTGCAGCCGCTGACCGAAGACCAGATCGTGCAACTGCTCAAACGTGCGCTGGCGGATGAAGAGCGTGGCTTGGGCACCATGAAGTTGCGCGCGTCCGACGATGTTCTCAAGAAAATTGCAAGCTACACCAGCGGCGACGCACGCAGCGCCTACAACGTACTGGAGGTCGCTGCTGGACTGGCGCAGCAGGCGGGAAAGCAGCCGTCGGAAATTACCGACGACATTGTCCGCGACGCGCTACAGAAGCGCACTCTGCTCTACGACAAGGCCGGCGAAGAACATTACAACCTAATTTCGGCGCTGCACAAGTCCGTACGCAACAGCGATCCCGACGCGGCACTCTACTGGCTCGGCCGCATGATCGAAGCCGGCGAAGATCCGCTCTACATTGCTCGCCGCGTGGTGCGCATGTCGGTGGAAGACATCGGCCTCGCCGATCCCAATGCGCTTTCTCTCTGCATGGCCGCGCGCGATGCCGTGGATTTTATCGGCATGCCCGAAGGCAATCTCGCTCTGGCGCAAGCGGTCGTTTATCTCTCGGTGGCGCCCAAATCGAACGCGCTCTACACCGCTTATGGCGACGTGCAGCAGGATATCGAACAGACCGCCGCCGAACCCGTGCCGCTGCACCTGCGCAACGCTCCCACCGGACTCATGAAGGGATTGGGCTACGGCAGGGATTATCAATATGCACACGATGTCGAGGGCAAAGTGGCCAATATGCAGTGCCTGCCGGACAATCTACGCGACCGGGCCTACTATCGGCCGACGAGCGAGGGGATCGAGAAGCGCATCCGCGAGCGCATGGAAGAAATCAAGAAATTGCGGTCGCAGGCCGGGGGAAGCGGTCTGCAGGGGAGGAAGGAGAAGGATCTAAGACGCGAAAGGACTAAATAGGTGTATAGTTAGTGCCGTCTTTAAGCCAAGAAGAGCCTCCCGGTTTACGAGCTACCACCAAGTAACTTGCCCGGGAGACAGACCTTGGCGTGCGGGGGTGAAGGTTGAAGATACTGTGGCCTGCGCTTCTGTTCTTCTCCTCCTTCCTCACCTTGAACCTTCCGGCTTCGGGACAAGACTCTCAGAAGATCAGCACGGCCCAGCCACCGACCTCGTCGGCTCAAGAGCCGAGCTTACCAGCATCCTCGGACGACTGTCCGACGGCGAAGAGTGGCGTGTGGGATTTGATTTATCCGGCGAGTAACTCTTCCTACGTAGGTGGCATGCTCCCGGAAATGGATATGCATATACAAGAGCGAGGGCTGGAGAAGATCTGGCGATGGATAGCGTTCAGACCCCGGCAGTTCCGCAGGAAAGGGCAAATCGCCTTGACTCGGGAATGCCTGCTGTTTGCGTTTCCCGCGAACCAAAAAGAAGCTCCTGCATTCGACATCAACGCGAACTATCACGTCCTCGGCTGCGCGAACAATGTCATGCTTTCGGAGAAGGGTAGGGCCTGCACCCCGATTAAGGGAAAGACGCAATATCAGTCCTATGTCGTAGCCATCCCATATGGCGAAGTCAACACGCTCGCACGCGGGAAATACTCGACTTCGGACCTAGCTTCCGTCTCAACGGCGTACGTTACGGCCGCCGCCGGGGTCATAGCAGCTATAGCCAGCGGCGGTCTTAGTGCCGCCAAAGAGCGCGCGCTGGGCATTACGGTCGGCGTCGCGGGTCTCTACTACATATTTGGCATTGCGCGGCCTAGAACGCAAGACAACTACATAGCGATTTTCATCGAGCCGCAGGCTCCGCAGATACGCTTGTCCCGCGAGTCCAACCACGTCACAGTGTCCCCTCTGTCGCCGCACTACTTTGTTGGCGAGCAGATCAAAGTTTCGGACGTTGAGAACTCCGACTTAGCCGGCGTTTCCGAAATTTGTCGCGACCCGAAAGGGATCGCCCTGGTTACGACCAAAGTGGCACACGGCCTCCCGCTCGGTGCGCAAGTACAGATTGCCAACGTCGCAGACGATCCCAGCTTTAATGGCCAGTTTCTGGTGGCCTCTGTACCGTCGGCTACCACCTTCACCTACGAGCAAGAGGGTAAGCCGGAGGCCCCTTCACTATATGGAGAGGGCAAAGTCAAGGATATCTGGAACGGCGTATTTCTAATCGACTCCGTAACACAGACAGGGTTTACCTACGAACAGGTTGGGCCGAATGATTCGACCGTGAGTACGGGAACTACAGAGGCGGCCGCACCCGGATATACTAACCTCACCATCAAGGGGAACTTGGCGCCCACGGGAGCGAATTCCCGATCGGTTGATCTGACGGGGATAGTGGCTCTAAACCAGCCGCCGCCTAAGTCCGACGAGTTGTTCAAGAAAGGCGATCTCCTCATTTTTCGCATCCCGAATTTCCATGACTACTACAACATCTCCATGACTTTGACTGCCGGCACAGGTCTGACCTTCGTCCCCGAGACCGCCGAAAAAACCGGCAAGTGAAATCTCCGGCCCTTTGTATCCTTTCGGAGCCTGGCTTGGGGCCTATCTGAATCGTGCCCGATGTTCTTGCAGGATGCAGCGATCCATCACCACGAAGATGCCCGCGGTTCGCGCCTTCTCGGCGGCCTTCTCGTGAATCACTTCCTCCTGCATCCAGATCGCAGGAGCTTTCAACTGGATGGCTTGGTCGACAACTTCTTCCACGAACTCCGGCCGCCGGAAAATGTTGATGATATCGATCTTTTCCGGAACATTGAGCAAAGTCGCATACGCCTTCTCGCCCAGGCAGGATTCGATCTGCGGATTCACGGGAATGATGCGGTAGCCCTGGCTCTGCATGTAGGCCGAGACGCCATGGCTGGCGCGCAGCGGATTGTCGGAGAGTCCGACGACAGCGATGGTTCTTGCATGCTTCAGCAGTTCGGTTATGGGGTCCGCTTGCGGGGAAGAAGCCATGGGTTCCTATTTCTTGTTCGCCGATTCTAGTTTCTGCTTGTACATCTTCAGAGCCAACTTGCGGACGGTCTCAGAGACTTCCTTGTTGGCGGAGATGTTCTTCAAATCCTGCGTTTGCAGATGCTTCATCAGCCCTAACCCAAGATCGAGCGGCGTGCGTGGGTTCGAAACCAAATTCCGCACCACGATGTAATTCTTCATGAAGCGGCGCTTCAGTGGAATCTGCCGCAACACCGCTTCCAGCACGTTCTTCTGCAGCGCGAACTTTTCGACTTCTCCGTCAGAAAGTTTAGGCGCATCGAGCACGGCCAACGCCACCACTTTTGTACCGTCGCGAATCAGAATCGACCGCTCTTCCTTATTCCCTTTCATCGCCAACTGGATGCGGCCTTTCACGTCGAGGCGGTTGATCTTCTGCACAGTGTTGTCACGTTGGCCGGGCGGATGACCGGCGGCGGGCTTAGGACGCGCTGTCGCCGCCGCTGCGGGAGAAGGCGGGCTGGCAGCAGCGGCAACTTTCTCGTCACTGCCGGCTATCTCCGTCATCGGCTTATTTTCCGACACCGGAAAATAATCGGTTCCCAGCAAATCCACGACGCCACCCACCGGCTGGAACGGCTTATCCTGTTCCGCGGCAATCTCCGTCGCGTGCTCCGCGAGGTAAGAGGAAACAGCTTCATCGGGAACCTCTCCACCTTCGTCAACTTCCACTTTCGTCGCAACAACTGCTTCTTCAGCTCGCGGCTCGCTGCCGGCATCGGTAACAGGCGGTGGCTCCGCCTGGCTCGAGTCCAGCAGAGTTGCAATCGCGGATGACTGCGCGGACTTCAAGTATGGGTTCGATCGAAGCACATTCAGAATCCCCGCCGAAGCCCGTATCCGCGGGCTCTGCAGCATGGCCTCGATAGATTCCCCCGATGCGGAGATGGCAAACTTGGCTAACTCACCATCCGCGACCGAGGGATTTTCCAGCAACGCCGGCAGGAGCTTGGGACGAAGATTCTCCGGCGCGACCAAGTAGTCGAGCACCTCGCGGGGAGTCTTGGGATTGGAGGCCGCAGCCAGCGAGGCTTTCTCATCCCATCCGGCCAAAGTCATGCGGGCGAGGTCGCCAAAGATCTTATTGTGTTTGGCGAGGTACACCAGGATCTCAATGTTCTCGTCGGGCGGGACAGACAGCGCGCCCTTGGCCGCAAACTGCATCATGTTCGAGGGCAGCTTGGAGGCGCGAATTAAATCAATCGTACGCGGCATGAGTTCACCTCCTGGACTTGCGAGAGAAGGAGCCGCGGGGACTGGCCGCACTGGCTGTGGCTTCAAGCTCCCGGATCGCAAGTTCCAATTCTCGAATCAGCCGGTTGGGCTTGCGGCGGAGAAATTCCTCCAATAAAGCCCGATAGTACCAGAGAGTGCCGTCGCGTCCGCCGTGGAAGCGCGCCCAGATTGATTCTCCGACCTCCCGATAGTCCGCAAGAATCGAGCGCACATTGTTCAGCTTGTCCGCAGCGGAGACCAATCTGGTTCCCGCATCGGCGCTCTTCAAATGCTGAATGTAGGTTTCTTTGCGTTCCCGCCACGGCGGCTTGGGGTAAGTGTCCGAATCCGCGCAGCCATCGACAACCTTCGCCACCCGGGGCCCGAACTGCCGACGGACTTCTTTCAGCATGGGCGCACCACCGCAGTCTTCCACCACATCGTGCAGCAGCGCGGCGATCGCCAGATCCTCGTCTCCGCCGAACTCTAGCACCGTAGACGCAACTCCCATCAAGTGCGCAATATAAGGAATCGTCGAGGCTTTGCGTGTCTGCCCGGAGTGCTTCTCGGCAGCAAAATTAAATGCGCGCAAGAACCGCGGGCCAAGTTTCACCGATTTCTGTTTCACCGCTGCTCTTGCCGTTTTCACTTCCATTATTGCTTCTCCCCGCGCCGCGCCGACAAATACGCCCGGATAAACGGGTGCAAATCACCGTCGAGCACGCGGTCCACGTCGCCAACTTCGGTCTTGGTGCGGTGATCCTTGATCATGCGGTAAGGCTGCAGCACGTAAGAACGAATCTGCGAACCGAAGTCATTGTCGAGTTTTGAATCCTCAATTTTCTTCGTGGCCGCTCGTTTTTTCTCCATCTCGAATTCGTAAAGCTTGGAGCGCAGCATGCTCATGGCACGTTCGCGATTCTTATGTTGCGAGCGTTCATTCTGGCAACTCGCGACCAGGCCGGTGGCAATGTGCGTAATGCGCACCGCCGAATCCGTGGTATTAACGTGTTGTCCCCCTTTGCCGCTCGAACGGTAGGTGTCGGTGCGAATGTCTTCCGGCTTGATGATCACTTCAATGCTGTCGTCGATTTCCGGAGAAACAAAAACGCTGGCAAACGATGTATGCCGCCGCTTGGCCTGATCGAACGGCGAAATGCGCACCAGGCGGTGCACGCCGATTTCGCTGCTCAGCAGTCCAAAGGCATACTCGCCGTTCACTGCGAAGGTGGCCGATTTCAGACCCGCTTCTTCGCCGGGCTGGTAATCGTAGAGAACGGTCTCGAATCCCTGCCGCTCGGCCCAGCGCAAATACATGCGCAGCAGCATGTCGGCCCAGTCTTGCGATTCCGTGCCGCCCGCTCCGGGATGTATGGTTACAATCGCATTGAGCGCGTCGTTTGGGCCCGAGAGCAAGGTTTCGGTTTCAAGCTTGTCGACCAAATCGCGCAGGGAGTCGATGTCGTGGCGCAGTTCGGCGTCTACATTTTCGCCTTCTTTCGCCAGTTCGAAGTAGGCGGCAATATCTTCGCCGCGGCGGGCCAAGTCAGCGTCGGTGGTAAGCAGGTGCTCGAGGCGCTTTTTCTCGCGCATCACCTGCTTCGAACGTTGCGGATCGGACCACAGGTTCGGGTCGGAGGACTGCTTTTCGATTTCGGCTAGTTGTGGACGGAGCTTCGCCGCGTCAAAGATACTCCCGGAGTTCGCGTACCTTCTTGTTCAGTGATCCGTATTCCTGTTCCAACTCTTGATTCATTGGGAGCTTTTTACTTTCCTAAAGAATACGAAGCGCGTGACCAGCGCCCCTGCTGAAATTATCGCACACAGCCAGCAGAACCAGTCGCCATGCCGCGTGTAGAACGTGGTTACGGAGGTGAGGGCATAGCTTGTAACCAAGGCCGCGCGCGCTTTGCGAGGAAGGCGGCGATCGCCAATTCGTCCATAGGGATCAATCGACGCCGTGACTCCCGTATCGGTTGCGCTCAACACCCACCGATCATTTTCGATGGCGCGCATGCGGGTCTGATTCAAATGCTGCGCGTAGGCGCCGCTATCGCCGTACCAGCCGTCGTTCGACAGATTCACCAAAACTTGGGCTCCGTTACTGGCAAACTGGCGAACTTCATCGGGAAAGACCGATTCGTAGCAGATGAAAACCCCCAGCTTGGTGCCGCCTGCGTCCAGAGGAGCGCGCGCTGTTCCCGGCTGGAATTCACCTACTTCCTGGCTCAAGCCACCAACGAAGGAAAACAATCGGGGGAAAGGCAAATATTCTCCGAAGGGCACGAGATGCACTTTGTCGTAGCGCGCAGTCCAGTCTCCGTTGGGACTGATGAGCGCGGCGGAGTTGAACAATCGCGAAGATGGCTTCGCACCCGATGTGGCGGGGGAGTTGCCGATGGCGCCCGTCACCACCCACGCGTGCGCCTCGCGCGCCATCTGGCTGACGGGTTCGCGAAACAGCGGATCGCTCGTGAAAAAGGGTGCCGGAGATTCCGGCCAGACGATTAAATCCACCTTGCCCGGCTTTTCGCCGGGGACAAAATGCTCGTCTATGCTGAGGCGCGTCAGTTCGCGCAGGGTCCGCTCGAAGGTATCGCGAGTCCAAGTCGCATCTACGGGAATGTTTTCCTGCAACAGCAGAACAGCATGATCGTCATGCAACTCTGGAGCATCGACCAAACGGCCCGCCTGGAGCACCGCAGCCGCGGCCAGCGAGGCAATCAGCAGCAGGTTGCGCTTTTTTCTGGGCACGAGGAATGCCGCCGCCACCGCGACATTCACCAGCATGATCTCGAACGAGACTCCGTAAACGCCGGTTCACGTGGTGATTCGGCTGAGCGAGATGTTGTCCACCTGCGCCGTCCCCAGCAGGTTCCACGGGAAGCCGGTGACGCGCGTCCGCGCCAACTCCACTGCAACCCAAAGAAATGGCGCGGCCACCAGCGCCCGCCGATAGTCACGGCCCGGTCCCGCCGTCAAGCTCAGCAACAGGCCGAACAGGCCGTGATAGAGCCCCAGATAAAGACAAAAGAGAAAGAGGGCTAGCAAGGCCAGAGGCTTGTTCAAGCCGCCATATTGATGCATCGTGTCATAAATCCAGTAACACGTGCCCGCATACCAGAGAATTCCCGAAATGTATGCCAGCAGAAATGCCTGCCCCGGCTTCGCAGCCTGAAGATCAACGGAGCCGTCAATCTCCAGCACTCCCGCCGGCCGCGCACGCAGCAGCGCCACGATGAGCGGAGCGAAGGCGACCCACGAGAGAACGTACATTCCGGGAAGAGGGAAAATCAGTACTTGCAGCAGCGATGAGAGACCTACCAACAACCAGGCGCTGGAATGAATTTGCCGCACCGCCAAGGATAACAAAAGAAGTTCTCAGTTCTCGGTTCTCAGTTCTCAGCAACCCTTTCCGCAATTCGATTTCGCACAAACTCGACAATCTCTGGCGTCACATACGGAGGCGGCGTGATCCGGAACACCGGCCGCTCGGCCACTGGCTTCAGAGAAACGCCCTGCCAGGCTGATCCGCCAATCTTCGAACCATTATGCAGAATCACCGCAGCCGCGCGATCCAGAAATTCCCGCGCCGAGGTTTTAAAATCGTCCGTGCTCGGGTCAAGCACCGTCAGATACAAATCCGGACGCATAAACTTCAACACGCTGTTCGATTCCACCATCACATGCGGCGACCGTTCCAGCCGCTGCCGTAACGCGGGCATCGCTTCGGCCAGCCTGCCCTGCTCCGTGCGCACCCACAACGCCCGCACAGCACCCGCCAGAAGAAAGCGGGACGTGTCCGATTCCCCACCGCGATCTTTCTCCTCTGAAATCGCCCAAGAGTGATCCGCCGTGGCGCAGTCGCACGGCGCTCCATTGGCGGAGCAAACACCGTGTCCATACTGCGTAATCTTCACGGCGGTCCAATCGTACTCACGCAACGCGGAAATCAGCCCGGCAACCACGCTGGTCTTCCCTACGCTTCGCGAATGCCCGCCAATCACCACCATCGCCACGTCTACCTCTTTTTCCCCAAGCGCGCCAGGGCCGCCAACTGCTTCAAATACTGCCGCACCGGCTGCGCCGGAGTTCCCCAGAATGCAACACCCCTGCCGCGCAGAACTTTATTGGGCAGCACTCCGCCCTGCCCGCCCAGCATCACTCCTTCTTCGATGCGGGCATGTTCGCCAATCCCCACCTGACCACCCAGCACCACGTCGTTCTCAATCACAATGCTGCCCGAAAGCCCGGTCTGCGCCGCGATCACCACATTTTGCCCGAGGCAGCAGTTGTGCCCGATGTGTACCAGGTTATCGATCTTCGTTCCCCGCCCGATGCGCGTTTCGTCGAGCGCGCCGCGGTCGATGGTTGTGTTGGCACCAATCTCCACGTCGTCTTCGATCACCAGCGTGCCCACCTGGGGAAATTTCTCGTAGCGTCCGCTCTTGGGGTCGCGCACATATCCGAAACCATCGCTTCCCAAGACCGCTCCTACGTGCACGATCACCCGATCACCCACGGTTGTCCCCGCATAAATGGTGACATTCGGGTAAAATTCGCACTCGCGCCCAATCTTCACCCCGCGCCCAATCACGCAACCGGCGCCGATCCGCGTGCCCTCGCCGATCTCCGCATCGTCTGCAATCACAGCATGCTCGCCAGCCACCACGCCTGGAGCAAGACGGGCCGAAGGGTTCACCACAGCGCTTGCGTGTACGCCGGCGTTACCCGCCACGTGATTTCCATCCTGCAGGAAGCGCGCCGCCCGAGCAAAGGCCAGTTTGGGATGACCGCTGATGAGCAGCGGTTTGCCCGATGAAGCCGCGGCGAACTCTCCCGCGATCACCGCGCCCGCACCCGACTGCAGCGCGCGCACAAGATATTTTTCCTCTTCCACAAACACCAGATCGTCCCGCCAGGCCGATCCGATGCTCGCCACTCTGCTCACCTCGACACTTCCGTCCCCGTGCAGGCGGGCTCCAACTGCCTCAGCAATCTGTTGCAGTGAGCGCTTCATGGCTCCCACTCTATAGCAGAGCACAGGCATGACGGAAGTGCTGGCCCCAAAGCCCCGCTGCGCTTCGCAGGCTCGGCGACCTACAATCACTCTATGGAAAGGAAAATCTTCTGGATGACCTTCACGGTGCTCGGCCTGCTGGCGGACTTTCTGCTGCCGATTTGGTGGGCCCTGGCTTCCACCGTTCCCATCCTTTTCATCGCCTGGTGGGTCGCCTACCGCAGCGATTGGTTCTGAATTCGCAGCTTCAGGATTGCGTCATGGTGAAACTGCCACCCGTCGGATCGTTGCATCCGCTGCCGCCGGTCAGGGTCCAATTGCCGGTAGCCGTGGCCCCCGAAAGCGTGGTGCCATTTAACCCGTTCTCCGTTCCAGTCACATTGCCGGTGAAGGTAAGAGTGTTGCCTCCCGACTGCACAGTCAGCGAAACCGGGCCAGTCACGGTGAAGTTGGTCTGGTTTTCGGTCAGGGTCATGGTCCCGGCTATGGTCCCTCCATTAAGGGGAAAACAAGGTGGATTGACAGTGCTCTGGTTAAGGAACTGAAAGTACAAGAAGCTCAGCGTATTGCCGCTGAGGGTAAACTGCGTGATAAAACTGTACCCGGAGTCCGCTCCTTCGCCCCCCAGCACTACCGCCTGCCAGACCCCGCCAGCCGCCGTTTGCGTCGGTGTCGTATTACTGCCGCAGCCGTTCAGCATGAACGCGACCAGCAGCAGAATTGCAACTTCCTTCATGAATTGTCCTTGAGCTTGGAATCGGATCCAAGACTTCCTAAGATACAATATTTCTCCTGCAAGATTACAGAGATGCAGGCTGGCCGGTCAATGGATGTAAGCCGGGTTGACGATTCCCATGGTAGGCTTGAAGGTCGCCCGGAGACCGACTCTATGTATTTGCAGCCCGTCGTACGATGCAAGAATCCTGACTGTCGCATGCCGTCTGCCGCCCGCATTCTCCTGCCTTACCCCAACCCGCCGCGGACCGGAGCGAATCCGCCAGACTGGCCGACAAAGGGATGGCAATTGCGGCTCATTTGCCGGGAGTGCGATCATTGGTACGTGTATGGGAAAGACGATATTCGATGGGCGCCGTTCTCTTATCCCCTGGCGAGCCATAGCGGCCTTGATTTCCAGTGCGTCGAACTGGAATGCGCCGAGCCCGGTTGCGGATCCCGCACCCGATGGCACGTGCTCGATAACAGCCAGTTGTCCGAAAGCGAATTGTTCGACTTCGTGCTTCGAGCCGACCCGGTCGTAGTCTGCGAAAACGGACACCCATTCTCGATTTCTGGAGTCGCTTCCAGCTCCGTGCTGAGGGCGGCATCGGTCTAGCGGAGCGCTGCGCAGTCGAAGGACCATCCACTTGTCAATAGGTAGTCGATGTTCGCCGCTCAATCGCGGCAATCACGACGCACCTGCGTTCGAGCACGATCTCGAACATAATCCGCCAGTTTCCGACACGACGGCGAAAACCGGGAAGGCCCTGCAGTCTGCGGATATCGCCTTGAAATGGGTTTTGCTGCATCTCCGCCAACGCGGCCAGAATGCGCGTCTTGTCGCCCGCCGGAATCCGCTTAAGAGACTTTTTTGCGGGACCGGCGAGGACGACGGTCCATTCCATCGAGGTACTCCTGCAGCGTTATAGAATCACCGCGCCTGTAAGCGGCCATCCCCCAGCGATAGGCGCGAGCCTCGGCCGGTGTTGGCATCTCGGCAGGAATCAGCCGCGCTGATAGATACACTCGCAGCGCCTCCCGCACGAGTTCCGAGCGTGTCCGGTGCTCGGCCTTCATGGCCCGGTCGATTTCCTTGGCCATCGCCGGCGGGAGGGAAACTGTGAACGTGGTGCTCTCTCTCATGGTTGTTACTTTGTCATACTTGATATGAACATGCTAGCACACACCCCTCACACTGTCACTCTGAGCGGAGCGGTCGCTTCGCGAAGCGGCTGCGGAGTCAAAGGATCCCTACTGTTGTCTGGCCTCCTTGGCGCGTGTCTTCAATGCGACATCCAGCTTGCAGTCGGCGTGGTATGGGCACTGTTTGCATTTTTCGGCCGTCGTGGAGACAGTACGATCCATGACACTCGACAGGTAAGTGGCCTTTGCACGGTCAGTCTTGTCAAGCATCGTGTTGTTATCGACCCCAACGTCGAAGCTGCCACAGCGAATCGTTTTCACCGTGTAACGCTTGCTGCTAAAGAAAACATCGCCCGTCGCTTCGAAGTAACCGCGGATTGTTATTTCTACGTATTCCCCGTTTGACCCGGTGAGATTTGTTGGCGATATGACCAGTGGCTTGGAGTCGCCGGTTTGGGCGAGTGCTAAGTGCCCTCCATTCGACTTCGTCTTCATGGCGAAGAGCCGGAAAGGGGGGATCGTGGCGGGAAGGTTCGTAGTCGCGAGATCCACAATACTGGTCCGCGTGTCGTAAGTGTCATTCATCCCCATGGGTTCGACAAACTGGATTCGAACGTCAACTTCGCGCAGTTGGTCGGCATCAACGTTGATGTATCGAAACCAGAAGTGATTTTCCGCGAGCGCATACACGAGATGCTCGGCGAAAACAATTGGAGTCGAGCGCTTTAGGGCCTTGAAAACGGCTATTCCGAGCACGAGAGCGTTCAGCGTCAACCCGAGAAAGCTTTGGGAGACGGAAAGGTAGCGACCCATCCCTTGAGGCAGGTAATCCCCATACCCCACTGTGGATTGCGTAGTGAATGAAAAGTACAGTAACGTCGAGAATTGGTGTTCGCATCTTCCGCTCAGCCCCGCTACGGCGCAGTTCGGCACTGTGTAGGCCACGGCGAAGAGCAATCCGAGTGTCGTGTAGGCAGCCAACCAAATCAGCAACAGGGTGCCGACTGACCGACGGGCGACCCAAAGTCGCAGCTGGGAAATGCGCGAAACAGAAAAATTCGGCATCGCAACTACGCTCCCCGCTTCCCTTTCAACTCCGCCAGCAACTGCTCAATGCGATCCTCCTTCTCGAGAGCGGCCAGGCGGTCTTCCATATTGTCTCCAGCAATCTCCGATTTGGCCTGGCCGACCGCCTCGGAATGCGCAACCTTGCGCTTCATGCGGTCGAACGCCGCGGCCTTCGAGCCGTCGCCTATGGCCAGACGGGCGTCGCTGGCTTTGCCCACGGCGCGAGCGCGGCGATGTTGTGCGATGAGCAGATCGGCCTTGGCCTGCGCTTCGCTCAACTTCTGCTCCAGTTGGCGCAACGCCGACTTCAAATTCTCCACCTGCGCCTTCTGGTCGGACACCTGTTGCGTGAAGCTCTCGCTCATCTCGCGATAGCTTTCCACCCGCTGCAGCGACGCGCGCGCCAGGTCGTCCTGTTTCTTGTCGACCGATAGCTCGGCTTTGCGCATCCACTCGGCAACCTTGTCTTCGTTTTCTTTTTGTTTTTTCTCGAGCAGGTGCTGATCGGCGATGGCGATTGCCACCTGCGTCTTCACCTGCAGAAGCTGGTTCTGCATGTCGAGAATCACCTGCTTGATCATCTTTTCCGGCTCCTCGGCCTTATCGATCAGGTCGTTGAGGTTGGCTCGGACTAACGTGGAAACACGCTCTAGTAACGCCATGGTGGACTCCTTTTCTTCAGCTTCTTGCTTCTAGTTCTTAGCTCAAACAACTTGCTCGACTGGCGTCAGTTCTTTCCCGGACCGGAAGGCGGGGAAAACTTTCCGCGCGCCACTGCGGTACCGATCAGAATTCCACAGACTGCGATTCCAACCGCTACCACAATGCTGAGATGGCCCGTGACCAAGCCCAGGGCTGCTCCGCCCGCCATAATCAACACAATTGCTACTCCGAGACTTCTTTGTTTTGTCATAATTGGCCTCTGTTTTCCTGGTGCGCATGATGGATTGCGGCGCACTCGGGACACTCTTTTTCTGAGCGCCGGAATGATGCGCCAAGCACCATGCCAATCGCGATTCCAATGCCCAGCCAGATCGCAACGTGCCCTGCCAGCACTCCCGCGACGGCGCCAAGCGCCGCCCCCAGCGCAATGCCTAATCCCGTATGCTTCGATTTGCTTGCCATAACCCGCTCCGTGGCCAACCTCTCCTCGCTTCGCTCGTGGGGACCCTTCGGCTTCGCTCAGGGCAGGCTCGCGAGAGCCTGCCCCGCACAAGCGCTTGAGACCCTTACTTGGTCGCCTCCACCACCGGCGGCTTCGGCGGCTTGTCCCCGATCTGCCGCACTTTGCCCAGCAGTTCCGCTAGCGGCATGCCCGAAAGCGTCTCGAACAGCGCCGGCACCTGCGCCGCCATCTTGGCGATGTCAGCAGTGATCTTGTTCATCCCCGAAGCATCGCCGTTTCCGGTGGAGACGATGGTGATCTTGTCGACGTTGGCCAGCGGACTGGCCAGCGCCTTCACGATCTCCGGCATGGTCGAGAACAAGCGGTCGATCACTGCCGCCTGGTTGTATTCCTGATAAGCCGCGGCTTTCACGTTCATGGCTTTGGCTTCGGCCTCACCTTTCTTGAAAATAATTTCGGATTCAGCTTCGCCCTGCGCGCGTATTGACGATGCGTGTCCTTCCGCTTCGGCGATCAGGCGCTGCTTCTCGGCCGCAGCCAGAGTTTCAATGCGCTGCCGATCGATTTCCGCCGGCTTCAGCACGGTTGCGATCAGTTCCTTTTCGCGGCGGTTGATTTCCGCCTCCTGCACCTTGACCTGCTGCTCCTTCTCGATCTGCTGCACCTTCACCTGCTCAGCGATGACCTGCTGCTGCATGATGTTGGTCTGGATGTCATAGGCCTTGTCGGCTTGTGCCTGTTGCCGTTTTGTGACTTCAAGAAACTGCGCCTTCTTCACTTCGAGGTCGCGTTGTGATTCCGCTTGCTTGGCCAGCGACAGAGTTTCGGCCAGCACGCGCTCCTGATCGGCTTGCGCCTTGGCCACGGCCGATTCCCGCGTAGCCAGCGCCCGCTTGATCGCCGTATCGCGGTCGGCTTCCGCTGTCGCAACGTCGGCGTCGCGCTTGATCCGCGCCACATCCGGCTTGCCCATGTTGGTGATGTACTCGTTCTTGTCGCGCACTTCCTTGATGGTGAACGAGATCACCTCGAGCCCCATCTTGTTCATGTCCTCAGCACAGGTTCCGCGCATGCGGTCGGAAACCATTTCCGGTTGCTTCACGATTTCTTCCACCGTGAGCTGCCCGATAATGCCGCGCAAATGGCCTTCCATCACCAGGCGAATCAGCCCTTCGCGTTCCTGATCGCTCTTGGTCAGGAACTGCTCGGCAGCCGTGAGCACGGATTCGCGGTCCGACTTGACCTTGATCTGCGCCACTGCTTCCACCGTCACCGCGACCCCTTGCTTGGTATACAGATCCTGTTGCGGCGCCACGTCAAACGACATCAGTTCCAGCGACAGATCTTTGCAGACCTGCACCATGGGCAGCACCAGCGTGCCATGTCCCTGCACCACCCGTGTCCCGCCCAGGCCATACACAATGAGTGCCTCGTGCGGCCCCGCTTTGCGATACAGCCTGGCCATTGCGCTCATCAGGAACAGGACGGCCATCAGTCCCAGCCCGACAATGATCCAAATCTCCACCATCCGTGACATCTCTGGCATAACGCCTCCTCTTACGAATGCAATCCCACAGAATTCAAAATGTGCAGACTTGGTCGCCGCTTGTTTACTCGTCCCCTGACATCTCACTCCATAACCGGGCGAAAGCAATGCCCTTTTCGTAGCGTGTAACCACCACTTCAGTTCCTTTCGCGATGGCGATGCCATCTTCGCTGCGCACGCCGCACACCCGGCGGGTGCCCATCTGCGAATAGACCATTTCTCCGGTTCCGCCTTCGCGGATGGGACTGGAGATTTTTCCCAGTACACCGACCATTTCGTAGTCGGTGGGATCCATATTTTCCTCGTCCGACATCAGCACCCTGGTCAAAAACAGAAAGATAATTCCTCCGCCGACCAACCCGCTGACCACGGCTGCCGTGAGGCTCAGTCCCACCCGCAGCGTGGAGTAACGGGTGAGCAGGTAGCCCGTACCACCAAACCAAGCCAGGAATGCCGCTACCGTGGGAGGATTGAGCGGCGAAACATGACCGCCTTCTCCCACCCGCAGGGCTTTTCCTCCTGCGGAGCCAACCCCGTGGCCCGCAGCGTGGCTCGCAGGCAAATGCGTTCCGCTGGCGGGACCATGAGTGTGCGGGAAGTGAAAGTGCCCACGCGGACTGCCCAACACAAACGAAATGAAGCTGAAGCAGAAGCCCACCGCGAAACAGATCAAGTAGAAGTCCGCCCAGGTCATGGAATGGTTCATCGGATTCTCCTTTCCTGTGCGCCCGCGGCGCGGACAGCATGCTTTCCGTGGCCATGACTTCTGCCCGCCATCAAATCCGGCCTTAGCGCTTCCAGCAGACGCTCGGCCAAACCCGGCGTGTCGAGAATCGCGCCCAACAGCAGCAGGCACCGCCTCGTGTCCTTCTCCCGCGCGGCCTTGATCAGCACTTCGCTCACTTCCGGATCGCCCACAAAGCGCTCCGATCCTTGCAGCAGCCAGACGTCAAGCTGGCCTTCAGTGGTGCGCAGGTCCGAGGTCAGCTCGGTGTGGTAACCCTCCGGGTCATCCACTAGAAAAC
The DNA here is from genome assembly GCA_963842095.1 of uncultured Acidobacteriaceae bacterium. Taxonomy (GTDB): domain Bacteria; phylum Acidobacteriota; class Terriglobia; order Terriglobales; family Acidobacteriaceae; genus Sulfotelmatobacter. The sequence continues at coordinate 104,434 of CAWJEY010000011.1, read as the reverse complement.
CGGGATGAACCTTGAAGAACTTTGCCAGCAGCGCCCGCGACGACTGCGTCATGTGCGGCCGCGCGCCGTTTTCGATCTGCGACAGGTACGACTGACTGATGCTCTGGCGCAGTTCCCGGCGAATGGCCTTCACCGTTTCCTGTTGCGTGACGGGGCGATCCAAGCCCCGCAGCGAGCCCTCGACCTCGCGCAAGTAACGAATTTTCTCTCCCAATTTCATATTCCAGATCGCTATATTTATATTGCAATATGCGATTTCTGTCAAGAAGAGGATTTGGCGTGTTTTGAAGGAGTTGCGCCGCATCAGGCAAACCCTCTGCGGCCGGTGCGGGGACTATGCTAGTGTACTGGCGTGAAACGGATACCTTCCCTCGACGGCCTGCGCGCCATCTCCATTGCCATGGTCGTCGCAGCCCATTTTGCGGGAGCAGGTTTTGCCCCTCCGTTCCTGAAGCCCTATGCCAGTATTGGCGTGCGCATGTTCTTCGTCATCTCCGGCTACCTGATCTCGGCCATCCTGCTGAAGGAGCATGATCGAACCTCCACCATCAGCCTCAGAAAGTTCTATCTCCGGCGGGCTTACCGCATCTTTCCCGCCGCGCTCTGCTTCCTGTTGATCATCTTTGTCGTGTACTGGCGCACTTTGCGCTGGTACGAAATGTCCATCGCCCTGCTCTATGTTGTGAACTACTTCCCGGTGCGACCCTGGGTGATCGGGCATTTGTGGTCGCTCAGCGTGGAGGAACAGTTTTACTTCCTGTGGCCGAGCGTGCTGAAGAAGTGGCATCGGCATCGCGTTGCCATTCTTGTCGCGGTGGTGGCGTTCAGTCCCGTGTATACCACGGCCCTGTATTACTTCAAATTGATCCCTAAGGTGGGCATCAGCACCCTGCCAACCGTCGCGGAGAACTTGGCGATCGGATGTTTGGCAGCCGTGTTTGCCGCCCGTTGGCCGAGGATTCCGAAACCCGTGTTTGCCGCGTTCGTCCTGGCGGTGATCGCGATCCCGCTCTATCCCGCCACCACCCCTTTGCGGACGCTGGTCTTACTGTTCGTCCTTAATCCGATATTTATTGTTGCCATCGGCGGAATCCTGATCCACGTCGTGCAAAATCCTTATCGGATTCTGAACCTCGCGCCCGTGGTGTGGGTAGGTCAAATCAGCTACAGCTTGTACTTGTGGCAGCAGCCGTTCTTGAACCCGGACGCACCGTTGCGCTACGGCATATTCGGAGCCTTGGGAATGGCATGCGTCTCCTACTACCTGGTGGAGCGGCCACTTCTGCGGTATCGCGACGGCCACGCGCCATCCGCGTCCGACGCCCAGATTGAGCGCGTTGCCGCGTGACCGAATAGTCTATTCGGCCAGGGCGCGAGTGGAAGCGGGTCTCGACCAACTCTCCAATGCGGAGGCCATTACAGTCCGGCCTCGATGCGCGAGCGCGGGTCCAGGTAGTCGCGCAGCGCGTCGCCAATGAAGTTGAACGAGAGCACCGCCAGCATGACGGCGAGCGCGGGAAAGAGCACAAGATGCGGCGCGTCGAATAAATGGGCGCGCCCGTCGTTGAGCATGGCGCCCCAACTTGCTGTCGGCGGCGGCACGCCCAGTCCGAGGAAGCTCATGGTAGCTTCGGCCAGGATGGCGCCGGCCATGCCGATCGCGGCCTGCACGATCACGGGCTGAATAATGTTCGGCAGAATGTGACGAACGATAATGCGCAGGTCGCTGGCGCCGAGGGCGCGTGCAGCTTCGACGAATTCGCGTTCGCGGGCGGCGAGGACCTGTCCGCGGACCAGGCGGGCGTAGCCGACCCACCCTCCGAGGGAGAGTGCGAGGACAAGGTTGAAGATGCCGGGGCCGCGGAAGGCTACGAACGCGATGGCTAGCAGGATTCCGGGGAACGAGAGGAACGCGTTCATCAGGACTACGTTGACGAAGCGGTCGATCCCTCCTCCGTAGTAGCCGGCGATGGAGCCGATGATGAGGCCGAGGGCGAGCGAGGTAGCGACGACGCAACTTCCGACGAGCATCGAGATGCGCGCACCGTAGACGATGCGCGAGAGAATGTCGCGTCCCAGTTCGTCGGTGCCGAACCAGTGGGCGTGAGATGGAGTCTCGAGGCGTGCGGGAAGGTTGATGGCAGCAGGATCTTGGGGCGCGATCCAGGGAGCGAACAGGGCGAAGGTCACGAAGACGATTACTAACACAACGCCTGTCGCCGCCAGCGGGTTGTGGCGGGCATTTCCTGCAACCCGGCGGCGGAACGAGATGGCGGCGGTGGACAACGTCACGGCAATCTTAGATGCTGTGGCCTACCCTGCGCAAAGAGCGGAGGATAGGCGCGCCGGCGGCTTCCGTGCGAACCGCTGTAATGTTCCGACTGGAACATTTCAAAATCACAAACTTCCAAAATGTAAGGGGTTGATTTATATAGTGCGGGTTAAGGCGCATTCATGGATGCAAGGGGTTAGGCTGTGGAAGAAACGTCTACTTTCGAGGACATTGAATGCCTACTAAAGTAGACTTGACAGCCCGGTGACGTACTTTTTATGGTACAGCCTCGGGGTGCCTGAAGTTGATGAGCAGGAAGAGTGTGGGATCGAGAGTTGCCGAGGTCTTGAGGAGGGAAAGGATCTTCCAGGGCGTCGAGGCGCGGCCTGTCAAGGAGACCGCGGCTTCGCAGTTGGCCGAGGCCATGAAGAAGAAAAAGATTTCCAAGGCGCGGATGGCTGCGTTGCTGAAGACGAGCCGGTCACAGGTGGATCGGATTCTCGACCCGAAACGCGACATCACGCTGTCGAGCTTGCAGCGGGCGGCGGCTTTGGTGGGGCGGCGGGTGGCGATTGAGTTGATTTGAGTGCGTCAAGCACTCTGCGGCTGATATTGATGACGCTCGTACCACTCCTCGCTCAGATCCTTCCAGGAAGGATTGATTGACACGATGAGGGTAATTTTCTTGATTCGCAGCCAGCCCTTGATGCGCTTTTCGCGTTCAATCGCATTGCCGACGTCTTCGAAGCGCTCGAAGTAAACGAGCCGGTCGAGTTTGTATTTTGCCGTGAATACTGACGCAGTTCCGGTCTTGTGTTCCCGCACCCGCCGCATGAGATTGTTGGTGACGCCGATGTACAGGGTCTTCGAGCGATTCGTCATGATATAGACAAAATACATAGGTCCTTCGCGTGGCTGTTCCCGGCTGCACTGGAGCTGCCGGGGCTCAGGATGACAAATCTTGGGGGCCCATGTCTGTGATGAATGGACCTTTCTGATGAATGGACCTTTCTACGGTGGAGAACTGGGCTTGCTTTTATGTCTTGTCATCCTGAGCGCGGTTTTTGCGCGAAGGACCTATGCAGTTGGGCGGGCGCGCGCGGCCTTCGCTCCCCATTCCGCTTCGGTGTAGATCCTGTATTCGTTCGACTGCCCGGTCGGCTCCAGGTAAACAGCCTCCGGGCGTACCCTCTTCTCGTCATAGTGCTTCCGAAACCATGGCTTCAAAGCTCCTGGTTGCCCAAGACAACTATGGCCCTCATGTCTCGCGCCCTTGACGAAAGGTAGACTGGGGTAACAGATGCCGTCGGAGTCGATCAAATGTATGCTGTCGCGCACCTCCGGATAGCCGTCGGGACCTCTTTTCACGTTAAGTTCTCTGCGTCTCCAACCAGCGTTGTCAAACCCCGAGAGGTCGCAGATTCGACCGACCAGTATCGCGTCATGCAAAGCCATGCCTTACCTCCGGTCCGTCTCACCTTCAAAACTGGCTTGTAACGCAGACTATTATAGGCGCACCTTTGTTACTGCGTTATTGCCGAATCCTGGGGTTCGCCACCGAGTACAGTACATCCGTCAGAAAGTTCACTGCTACGTACGTCAATCCAATCGCCAGGATGCAGCCTTGGACTAGGTAGTAGTCGCGGTTCGAGATGGCTTGGATGGTGAGGCGGCCGATGCCGGGCCAGGAGAAGATGGTTTCGGTCACGATTGCGCCTGCTAGTAACGCTCCGAACTGCAGGCCTAGGACGGTGATGATGGGGATCATAGCGTTGCGCAGGGCGTGGCGATAGACGACGGTGCGCTCGGGCAGGCCTTTGGCGCGGGCGGTGCGGATGTAGTCCTGGCTTAACTCTTCGAGCATGGAGGTACGGACCATGCGGGTCAGGATGGCGGCTAGGGCGCTACCCATGGTGATGGCGGGCAAGACGAGATTGGCGAAGGAGCCGGCGCCGGAGACGGGGAGCCATCCCAGCTTGATGGCGAAGAGAAGAATCAGGATTGGGCCCAGGGCGAAGTTGGGGAATGAGAGGCCGAAGAGGCTGACCACGCTGAGGAGGCGGTCGTCCCAGCGGTTGCGGCGCTGGGCGCTGCGCACACCCGCTGGGATCGACAAGACGATCGCTACGAAGAGTGATGCCAGCGTGAGTTGCAGCGTGTAGGGATAGCGCTGGGTTAGCAGGCGGGTCACGCTTTGGTTGTAGCGAAACGAAGGGCCTAAGTCGCCGTGGAGGACGCCTTTCCAGTAGTGGAGATATTGCTCGCCTAGCGGCGCGTCGAGACCGTAGGCGTGGCGGGTGGCCTCGATGTCGGCGGGTGGGGCGCCTTCGCCCAGCATTTGTTGGATGGGGTCTCCGGGAACGAGATGGATTAGGAGGAAGACCAAGCTTACTACCAGCCAGATTACTGGAATGGTGTAGAGGACGCGGGAGATGATGTAACGCCCCAGCAGAAGGATGATTAAGATGACGATAAAGAGGATTAGGGTGATCTGGGGCGGCATCAGCTGAAGGATCGTCGACACGACGAGCCAAGCGCCCATCGCCAGCGATGCGTAGAGGACGCGGGAGGTCCTCTTCGCGGCTCGGCTGATCGTTAAAATAAGGACTATGATTACGATGGCATAGAGCAACATAGGGAACTAATCTCCGGCCTGCTTTGCTGGTTCCGCTTTGCCCTCGATGTTTCCCAGCTTTTCGATCTTTACTTTCGCGATGCGGTGACCTTCCATTTCTTCTACTGTGTAGCGGTGACCTTCGTATTCGAAGGATTCGCCCAAGTACGGGATGCGCTGCAGGCGGGCCAGGACGAATCCGGCCAGGGTTTCGAAGCCGGCGTCGCGGGGCAGGAGCAGGCCATGCTGGGTCTCGAGGTCGCGGATGTTGACTGCGCCTTCTAGGACCAAGATGGATTCGTCGGCTAGCTCGGGTTCCGGTGCGGAGACGTCGAATTCGTCCTCGATGTCGCCGACTAGCTGCTCAAGAATATCTTCGACTGTGATCACACCCGCAGTGGACCCGAACTCGTCGACCACTACTGCGAGGTGGCGTCTGCGCTGTTTGAATTCGGCCAGCAGTTCCGCAAGAACTTTTGTTTCCGGAACCACCAGAACGTCGTGCATAATCTGGCCGATTTGGGTGCGCGCGATGCGCTGGGCCAGGGGTTGGCCTAGATTGACCAGCCTTAACCGCACCCAGCGGACTAGCTCTTTGTAATAAAGGACGCCGACGATGTGCTCCGGGCCGCGTTGCGGGTCGTAGACGGGGATGCGGGATTTTTGGCCTTCGACCACGCGGTTCAGGGCCTCGTCGAGGGTGAGATCCGAGGGCAGGGAAAAAATATCCGGGCGGGCTATCATAACCTCGCGGACGGTGATGTTGTCGAGTTCGATGGCGTTGTGAATCATTTCTTCCTGCGACTCGGGGATCTGGCCGAACTGCCGGCTGGCGGTGACGATTAGCTTAAGCTCGTCAGGGGAGTGGACGGCGCCGCCGCGGCGGGTATCACGAGCTCCGAAGAGGCGTAGCACCAGGCCGCCGGAGCGGCGCATAAAAAAAAGCACGGGCCTGGTAAGCGTCAGGAAGGCTTCCATGGGAGCGGCTACGGCCAGGGCTATCTGCTCGGCCCGCTGCAAGGCCAGAGTCTTTGGGACCAGTTCACCTAGCAAGACGTGCAGGTAGGTGATCAGGCTGAAGGCAATCACAATGGCGATGCCGTGGGCGTAGACTGCGGCGTGCGGCACTTCCTGCACGAAACGGAGAGACTCGACTAGACGGGCGACCATGGGTTCGCCGATCCAGCCTAGCGTGAGGCTTACGATGGTGATGCCGAGTTGGACGCCGTTGACGACTTCGTCGAGGTGCTGGTGGAGGCGTTGGACGGTGCGGGCGCCGGTGCGGCCGGATTCGATGAGTTGCTGGATGCGGGTGTCGCGGACGCTGACCAAGGCAAACTCCGCGGCGGCGAAAAACGCATTCGCTGCCACCAAGAGAAGGATCAGGAGCACGCGGAGCAGCACAAAGGCGATCATTTAGGAGTGATTCTTATGGGTAATTCTAACATTCCAAAGGAGGTCGGAGGCCTTAGGAGAGTTCAACCAAAATCTTTAACACTGAGGACACAGAGGAACACAGGGTAAAACTTTTGGCTTTCCAGGCTAACCTTTTTTCCATGAGGACGGTCTAACTGGAAGGTGGCAAGTCGGTTACGCCGCTTGGGTCATTCTGGTTCGATTCGAAATCTCTGGAACTAATACAGTTCAGACTGCGTACAAGCTAGTGAGAGCGCGGACGGCTCTATTGCCAGCAAGCATTTCCAGCAAGGATTCAGGAGGCGGTCGTGAACGGAAACGGAAATCATAAGAAGAAGCGTCGCAAACTGTTTATTTGGGGCGGCATTGTGGCGGCGGTGGTGCTGCTGATCGCCGGAGGCGTGTTCGCGGCCACACGTGGCGGCACCAAGATTGATCCCTCGAAGCTAGCGAAGGTGGAGAAGGGCGACCTGGCCAAGAGCGTGGTGGCGACCGGCAAGGTTACACCCATCACCAAAGTCGAGGTGAAGTCGAAGGCCAGCGGCATCGTGAAGAAGCTGCTGGTGGAGTACGGGGACACCGTCAAGAAGGGGCAACTGCTGGCGCAGCTCGACAAGATAGAGATCGAGGCGCAGGTGGCGCAGTCGCGTGCCGCCCTGGACGCCGCCGAGGCCAACCTGAGCAGTTCGCAGGCCGACTACGAGCGCTCCAAGGTGGACGCGGAAGGGCCGGATGTGCCTCTTTTGAAGCGCGCCTATGACCGCGCCGTGGGGATGGCGAAGGACGGCGTAGTTTCCGCCTCGGCGCTCGACGATGCCGAGAAGAACTATGAATTGGCGTTGAATAAGCAGAACGTGTCCAAGGCACAGATGGTGGTGTTGAAGGCGAAGATTGCGCAGTCGCGCGCCCAGGTGGCGCAGGATCAGGCGAACCTCAAGCAGTTGGAGGAACAGCTTAGCTATACCGACATTACTTCTCCGATCGATGGGATTGTGCTCTCGCGCGATGTAGAAATGGGCGACGCGGTAAGCTCGATTCTGGTACTGGGCTCTTCGGCCACGCTGGTGATGACGCTGGGCGACACCAGCGAAGTCTACGTGAAGGGCAAAGTGGACGAGAGTGACATTGGCAAGGTCTATCTGGGCCAGCCGGCGCGGATCAAGGTGGAATCGTTCAAGGACAAGACGTTTACAGGGAAGGTCACCAAGATATCGCCGATGGGCGTGGAGAAGGACAACGTCACCACGTTTGAAGTGCGGGTTTCGATTCAGAATCCTGGTGGCGAACTAAAGGCTGAGATGACCGCTAATGCCGAGATCATCCTCGAAGAACACAAGAACGTGCTGCAGATTCCGGAAGGTGCGATCCTTTACGACAAGGACAAGAAAGCCTCGGTGGAGATCCCCGATCCCAAGGGCAAGGACGGCAAGAACAAGCTTGCGGTCAACATCGGGATCTCGAACGGCGCCAAGACGGAAGTGCTCAGTGGGTTGAAGGAAGGCGATCAGGTGGTACTGCAGTAGGGAAATCGGTCTTAGGTGTTAGGTGTTAGGTGTTAGGCCCAAGACCTAACACCTAGGATCTAAGACCCTCACTAACCTTTCGGAGTCACGACATGAATACACAACGCATTTCCCGTATTGCGACTTCTATTCCGGCACGATCGTCATTGCTGGCGATCGGGCTGGTCGTGCTGCTGGCGTCCACTTTTGCGGCGGCTTCCACCCCGCAGGGACGTTTCGAGAAAACGTTTCAGGTCAGCGGGCCGGTGGATCTGGAAGTACAGACCCACTCCGGCGACATTATTGTGCGCAGCGGGCCGGCCGGCTCGGTCTCCATTCGCGGCAAGATTTATGTCGGAGACCACTGGCTGTTCGGGGGCCGGCATGCCGACGTGAGCGACATTGAACAGCATCCTCCCCTGCGGCAGGATGGGAACAGCATCCACATCGATTACGTGAACGTGCGCGACATTTCTGTGGACTACGAAATCACGGTGCCGGAGGACACTACGATCCGCACCCACAGCGGCTCAGGAGACCAGACCATCGAAGGCACGCATGGCAACGCCGACCTGCAGAGCGGGTCGGGAGACATGAAGCTTTCGCGGCTCACGGGAGAGATTCGTCTGCAGACCGGGTCGGGCGATGTGCGCGCGAGAGAGATTTCAGGTCCGGTGCGCGGCGGCGCGGGAAGTGGCGACATCGAAGTGGAAGAAACGGGATCAGGAGACATCGATCTGCACACCGGCTCCGGCAATATTACGGTGCGCGGCATTCAGGGGGCATTTCGCGCCGAGGCGGGTAGCGGCGACATTACGGCCGAGGGCACGCAGACTGGCGCGTGGGAGATTCGGACGGGATCAGGGAATGTGCACGTCCGGCTGCCGGCGAATGCCGCTTTTGACGCAAATATCTCCACCAGTTCGGGGACGCTGGACGTGGGTCCGCCGATCACGATGACGGTGCAGGGGCGGGTGCAGGAGACGCGCAAGTCGATCATCGGCAAAGTGCGCGGCGGCGGCCCGTTGCTGAGTCTGCGTACCGGGTCGGGCGATATTCATATCGAGTAAAGCGCGAATCCACCACGGAGACACGGAGTCACGGAGATAAACGAGGAATTTCTCCGTGACTCCGTGCCTCCGTGGTGGTTATAGCCCTTCCCTTATTACTTCCGTGTCTTGACTCCTTGGTTCCCAGCAGGTACTTTCGACATTCTGGGAGCACTTCGCTTCCCCCGCGAGGAGAACCTTGGCCCGTCCGATCATCACTCTGACCACTGACTTCGGCAGCAACGACCATTTTGTAGGCGTCATGAAGGGCGTCATCCTGGACATCGTGCCGGAGGCGCAAATTGTCGATATCTGCCACTCCGTGCAGGCCTTCGACGTGCTGGATGGCGCGCTCACCATTTCCCAGGCGTATTCCTACTTCCCTACCCGGACCGTGCACGTGGTCGTGGTAGATCCTGGCGTAGGCACGGCGCGGCGGCCTATCATCGCTTCTTGCGACAAATACCATTTCGTTGCGCCCGACAACGGCGTCCTGTCGCTGGTGTACGCTCGCGAAGAACGCATGCATGTGCGGCACATCAGCTCCCAACATTACTTTCTGCAGCCGGTGAGCAACACCTTCCACGCACGCGATATTTTCGCTCCCGTGGCCGCGTGGCTGGCCAAGGAGGTTGATTCGCAAAAGTTTGGGGAAGAAGTGGAGGAGTACACCCGCTTTTCGGCGCCGAAACCAAAAGCAGTGGAGGAAAACCGCCTGTGCGGGGTTGTGCTGAAAGTCGACCGCTTCGGAAATATCATCACCAACATCACTCTGCAGGACGCTCCCATGCTCTTCGGAGATGGAGCGAAGGGATTCAAGATCGTCGTCGGCAGCCGCGAGATCACCGAAATCCACAGTGCCTACGCCGAGGGCGCTCCGGGACAAGTGTTCGGCATTCTCGGGAGTATGGGCTTCCTGGAGATTGCGGCCAATCGTGGAGCGGCGGCCCAGTTGACGGGAGCCGGCAAGGGAAGCGAAGTGAGCATCCTCCTGGGCGGCGGTGTGGCCACGGGCAAGGGAGCTTAGGGGCAAGGTTTCAAGGTTTCAAGGTTTCAAGGTTTCAAGGTTTCAAGGTTTCAAGGTTTCAAGGTTTCAAGGTTTCAAGGTTTCAAGGTTTCAAGGTTTCAAGGTTTCAAGGTTTCAAGGTTTCAAGGTTTCAAGGTTTCAAGGTTTCAAGGTTTCAAGGTTTCAAGGTTTCAAGGTTTCAAGGTTTCAAGGTTTCAAGGTTTCAAGGTTTCAAGGTTTCAAGGTTTCAAGGTTTCAAGGTTTCAAGGTTTCAAGGTTTCAAGGTTTCAAGGTTTCAAGGTTTCAAGGTTTCAAGGTTTCAAAACCTGCACCTCGACAGACGAGGGTTTGAAACCTTGAAACTTTGAAACCTTATGAACTCTTCGGCTTGGGGTGGGCGTAGCGCTCCATCTCGGCCGTCCACTTGAGAAAACGCCAGAGGCTGGTGCGCTCCCGCCACAGAAATTCCCAAAACTCAAGAAACCCGATCTGTGTCATCTTGACGCCGCAGTACGTCTCGATACGCCACAGCAGGTAGGGGCTCCGCCACGGCGCCAGACGATGGCCTTTGGTGGCGTTCCAGAGGAAGCGGAGCGAATGGCGCATGAGAGCATCATAACCCATGTTAGAATCCTGTCTCCGCCGGGGAATTTTCTTTCATGCCTGATGCAGATGCCCGCCAGAAGGCCGAGGACCACTACTACTCCGCGCTCGATTTAATGGCGGATGGAAAGCTTGAAGAAGCGGTCGCGGCCTACCGGGAGTCGCTCGTAGTCGATCCTTCTTTTACTGAGTGCATGCACGGACTGGCGCGCGCCCTTCAAGACTTGCAACGTTACGATGAAGCGATCGGCGTGGCCCAGCAGATTACGGAATTGGATCCCGATGACGTGCTTGCGCACACCAGCCTATCAGTGCTCTATCAGAAGAAAGGGATGATCCCAGAGGCCGAGGCTGAGGGAGCGAAGGCGCGGGTGTTGGGGTGGAAGCAGCAGTTGAAGAAAAGCTAGCTGATGGCTGAAAGCTGAGATCTCACAGCTCGTATTTCTTCATCAAGTGCCGGAACGAGCGGTAGGAGATACCGAGCAGGTCAGCGGCTTTGGTCTGCACGCCGTTCGAGCGATCGAGGGCGCTTTGCAGCAGCGTGCGCTCGATGTCGGCAACGTAGCCTTCCATGCCCACGCCTTGAGGAAGCACCGCGCCGGGCGCTATCTCTGACATACTTCCTGAAACCCCCACCCCGGCTGCCGCTGCGCGGGCTTTGGGGCGTTCCACAGGCAGTTCGACGTGCAACTCGTCCGTCATCTCGAGGGCAACCGCGCGCTCGACGGTGTTCTCGAGTTGCCGTACGTTGCCGGGCCACTCGTAGTCACAGAGCGAGTCGAGCGATTCTTTGTTGAGGCGCAGAATGCTTCGATTGGCGGCGGCCGCGTACTTCTTCAGGAAGTGATTGGCCAGCAGCGGGATGTCTTCGCGACGCTCGCGCAGGTTGGGCACACGGATAGGAATCACGTTCAGGCGATAGTAGAGATCCTCGCGGAACACGTTTTCGGCAACGGCCTTGTCGAGATCGCGGTTCGTGGCTGCAATCACGCGCACATCAATGGGGATCTCGGTGGTGCCGCCGACCGGGCGCACGCTGCGCTCCTGCAGAACCCGCAGCAGTTTCACCTGCATGGCCAGCGTCATTTCGCTGATTTCGTCGAGAAATATGGTGCCGCCGCCGGCGACTTCAAATAATCCGCGCTTGTTCTGGTTGGCCCCGGTAAAAGCACCCTTCAAATAGCCGAAGAGTTCGCTCTCCAGCAGAGTTTCGGGGAAGGCGCCGCAGTTCACGGAAACGAATGGCTCGGTGGCGCGGGGCGAACAAATGTGAACGGCGCGGGCTACCAACTCCTTACCCGTACCGCTCTCGCCGTGAATCAGGACGGTGCTTGCGGTGGTTGCGACCGTGCGCAGCGTCTGTTTCAGCTTTTCCATCGCAGCACTGGAGCCGATAATGTTGTCGAGCGAGTTGTGGGAAGCGGCGTCGCGGCGCAGGGCAAAATTCTGTTTGCTCAGCGAAAGTTTTTCGAGCACGCGGTTGATGGCCAGCTTGATTTCGTCCACCAGTCCGGGACTCTTGCGAATGTAATCCGAGGCGCCTCCGGCCTTTACGGCTTCCACCGCGGCTTCGTAGTCGTCGACGGCGGTGATGAGGATGACCGGGGAATCGGGAGACACGCGATGGGCATGACGCAGCACTTCGATGCCGTCGATGTTGGGCATCTTGATGTCGGTGATGATGAGATCGTAAAGATTGCCGTCAATCTTGTTCTTGGCTGCCTGGCCGGAATTCACGGTTTCGACGCGGTGTCCGTCGCGGCGCAGGGCGATATCGAGCATTTCGCAGATGGAGCGCTCATCGTCGCAAACCAGGATGTTAGCCATGCAACCTCCCTTCTGCCGCAGCCGCTGCAAGTTGCGCGGGCGCAGCCGCTGGGAGCTCAGGTGTAGCGAGGGCTTGGGCTGGCCGAGAGCTGGTGGCGAGCCTTTCCGCATCAAGCCGCCTCAGCCTCAGGACAAAAGTAGTCCCCTGCCCGGGGTTGGAGCGTGCCCACACTTTTCCTTCATGGGCCTGTACGATCTGGTAGACGACCGCCAGGCCGAGGCCGGTGCCGCCTTCAAAGCTCGATTGGAAGGGTTCGAAAATCTTTTCTGTTTGTTGCGGAGTCATTCCCGTTCCGGTGTCCGCAAAACTAACCTGCCAGTCGTCTCCCAGGCGTTCGATGCCGACCTTCAATGTGCCGCCGTCGCGCATGGCGCGGACCGCGTTTTCGGCAATGTTCCAGAAAACCTGCTTGATTCTGTCCCCGTCTGCGATAACTAACGCTTCGGAAACAGAAAAGCAGCTCTCGATGGTGATGCCGGTATTTTCCGCAGTCATGCGATGGCGCATGAGAGTGAGTGTGTCCTCGAGCAAAAGAACCAAGTCTGCCTTGTCGAAGTGATACTTTTTGCCTCGGGAGTAGGCGAGGAAGTCGGTGATAATTCCGTTCAGGCGCTGCGACTCGCGGGTGACGATCTCGAGCAGGCGGCGGTGTTCCTCGCTCATTTCAGGGATGCCGGAGAGCATGCTGACCGAACCGGCGATGGAGGTAAGGGGATTACGGATCTCGTGGGCAATGGCCGCGGCCAGCCGGCCCACGGCGGCCAGGCGGTCCTGCATGCGGACTTCGCGCTCCAGGCGCCGGATCTCGGTGAGGTCATCCAGAGCATAGACATAGCCCAAAGCCCCACGCTCCGGCACACTCAAGGCGGCCACTCGCACGCGAACCGTCTTGCGGAATGATCCCTTCGTATCGAAACGAACCTCCGCGTGGGCCTGGGACTCGCCATTGGGCAACGCGTCGAGAAATAATTGCGTGACTGGTTTTCCCAGCAACTGGTCCGGCGTGCGCTCCAGAAGTTTCTGGGCCGCGTTGTTGGCTAGCGTGATGCGGCCATCGAGGCCGGTGGTGATCAATCCGCTGCTGATGGACTGAATGATGTTTTCGTGCAGGATCTGAAGATCCTCCAGCGCTCCGCTGGCGTCTTTCAGTTGCACGCGCGCCTGGCGCAGCTTGGCGACGAGCTGGCCCGCGAGGTAAGCGACGGCCAAGTAGGCAAACAGGTTCACGAAAATGATTCCCTGCAGCGCCTTCAGTTCAGGATGGGTCGTGCAGTAAGACCGCACGACTCCGTAGTAGTTCAGCTCGAGGACCGTGCCATAAAGAATGAAGGCGAGCGCTGCAAGCAGATGCGCCCACACCCGCGGCAGCAGGATGCCCGCCACGATGATGACCAGAGGGTAAAGGAAGTTGAGCGAACTGTCCCAGCCTCCCGTCTCATGAACGACCAGGGTGACCAGAACCAGATCGGTGAGCACTTGCAGGGAAGCCTGCAAGCGGTGCTCGCGCCAGAACGACATCAGAACCACATAGAAGAGTGAGACGGTGTACCACAGCAGCATGGTACTGAGGAAAAGGCGCAGGGGCAGACGAGTGGGGGTCAGCTCCGCAACCGCCAACTGGATTGCGAGCAGGAAGGTGAGGATCAGTATCCGTACTTTGACTAGCCAGGCCAGCCAAATCCGCTCGTCAAATGTCGATTGCATCGAGGTTCCAAATCGGCATCCTTGCAGGCCGCGCCGAGGGCTGGACGCCCCCGGGACAGCCGGCAAGATGCCGGCGCTACTTTTTCTTAGCCAGCCAACTTGGCGATCATGGCGAATAGCGGCATGTAGAGCGAAATCACGATGCCGCCGATGGTGACGCCGAGCATGCCGATGATGCACGGCTCCAGCATGGCCAGCATGTCCCTAGTGGCTGCGTCCACTTCTTCTTCGTAGAAGTCGGCGATCTTCTGCAGCATGCTGTCCATGGCGCCGGTGGCTTCGCCGACGCCGATCATCTGGGTCACCATGTTGGGAAACACGCCACATTCTCGGAGCGGATCCACGATAGTGCGGCCTTCCTCGATGGCTTTCCGCACTTTCATCAGCGCTTCTTCCAGCACGGCGTTTCCGGAGGTCCTTGCGGTAATGGCGAGGCCTTCGAGGATGGGCACACCCGAGGTGATCAAAGTGCCCAGAGTGCGCGTGAAGCGGCCCACGGCGATCTTGCGCAACAAGGAGCCGATGACCGGAAGATGGAGCAAGGCTTTATCGAAGTAATAGCGGCCTCGCGGGTGCTTGCGGATCTGCTTAAGGCCAAAGACCGCCCCGATCCCGGCCCCCAGGATGACCCACCAGAAAGTTCCTATGAACGCGCTCAGCCCGATCACGATACGCGTGGGAAGAGGCAGAGCTACACCCAAACCGGCAAACAAGTTGGCAAAAATGGGCACCACCCACTTGAGCAACGCGCCGACAATCAGTCCAGCAATGCCCACGACGGCGACGGGGTAAATCAAAGCCGATTTCACGGCGGCCTTCAGGCGAACCGCCTTCTCGACGTAGGTTGCCAGGCGCTGCAGGATGATGTCGAGAATACCGCCGGTTTCGCCGGCTTCAATCATGTTGGTGGTGAGGTCGTCGAACACCTTGGGATATCCGCGCATGGCGTTGGCCAGGGTTGAACCGCCCTCCACCGTGGTGCGAACTCCAGTGAGCGTCTTTTGAAACGCCGCGTTTTCCTGGTTCGCAGCCAGGATTTCCAGACACTGCACCAGCGGCAAACCGGCATCGATCATGACCGAGAACTGGCGGAAGAAGATTGCGATCTCTTTGACCTTGATTCTGCCGGTTCCGAAAGTGGGCATCGCAAACTCTTTGCCTTTTTCCCGGATTGCGCCCGGTGTAATGCGCTCGCGCCGCAATGCCTGGCCCAGCGCCTGCTTGTTTGGTGCCACGCGCTCTCCGGATACTTTCTGTCCGGTAGCATCCTTGCCGGAAAATGTGAAAACTGGCATGGTGTTAGCCTCTCCTCAGTGTCGTCGCTGATTCGTCAAATTTCCGGCGGCACATTTCAGTCTTCCCTGAGCATCGCGAGCCGCCGTTCACAATGCCAAGTTTCGTTGCTTCTAGTGCTTAGAGGGTGCTGCCCCCTTCGCCATAGTCGATCCCGGTGCCCCGCCGCGGTTCATCAAGCCGGCCCCGCGGTTAATCATTTCCTGAAGCTCGTCCTGGTTGCTGGAGCGCTGCATGGCGGTTTCCAGCGAAACCTGCTTCTGGAAGTACGACGTGGCCAATGCCTGATTGAAGGTTTGCATGCCGAACTTTTCCTGTCCGGACTGCATGGCCGAGTAAACCTGGTGGATCTTGTCTTCGCGGATCAGATTGCGCACCGCGGGGTTGGGGATAAGGATTTCCATAATCATCGACCGGCCTTTGCCGCTGATGGTCGGCAGCAGGCTTTGGCACATGATGCCTTCGAGCACCAGCGAAAGCTGGGCACGAATCTGCGGTTGCTGGTGCGCTGGAAACACATCGATGATGCGGTTGATGGTGGAGGTCGCCGAATTGGTGTGCAAGGTGCCGAAGGTTAAGTGACCGGTTTCGGCGATACGGAGGGCCGACTCGATGGTTTCCAGGTCGCGCATTTCGCCGATCAGTACGACGTCCGGGTCTTCACGAAGAGCGGCGCGCAAAGCATCGGAAAAGCTCTTGGTATCAGCGTGCAGCTCGCGCTGGTTGACCACGCAGTTCTTGTTCATGTGCACGAACTCGATCGGGTCCTCGATGGTGAGGATGTGATCGTGGCGCTCGCTGTTGATCTTGTCGATCATGGCCGCCAGGGTTGTGGACTTGCCGGAGCCGGTTGGCCCCGTAACCAGCACCAGCCCGCGCGGCTTGTCACAAAGCTTGCTCACCACAGCCGGCAAGCCGAGCTGATTGAAGGACTTGATTTCAAAAGGAATCAGACGGAATACGGCTGCCGTTGCGCCGCGCTGGTTGAACACGTTGGCGCGGAAGCGAGCCAACCCTTTCAATCCGAAAGAAAAGTCAAGTTCAAGGCTTTCTTCGAAGCGGTGTTTCTGAGAGTCGGTCATGACGCTGTAGGCCAGTTGCTTGGTCTCGGCGGGCGTCATCTGCGGAAGGTCCAGCGGCACCAGGTGCCCGTGGACGCGGATTTGGGGCGGCGAATTGGTGGTGATATGGAGATCGCTGCCACTCATCTCCAGCATTCTTTTCAGTAAATCGCTTAACGACAGACCCATAATCGTGATCCCTTCCTCTTAACTCTTAACCTCTAAAACTTGCTAACGCCTAGTGAATCGTCTCGCGCGCGACCTCTTCCAAGGTGGTGATGCCCGCGGCCACTTTGATCAGTCCGCTGCGCCGGAGCGTAATCATGCCGCGCTCGATGGCTTTCTTTTTCAGTTCGACGGCCGAAGCGCCCACCAGCACGAGTTCCCTGATTTCATCGTCCACTTCCATGACTTCGTACAGACCGCAGCGGCCCTTGTATCCTGTGTTGTTGCAAACACCGCAGCCTTTGCCTTTCTGGATCTTGATGGTCTTGGCTTCTTCGGGCGAGAAGCCTTCTTCGATCAAAGTCTGAACGGGAACATCCACCGTCTCCGAGCATTCTTTGCAAATCCTTCGAATCAGGCGCTGGGCGCAGATCAAGTGGACCGAAGTTGCGACCAGGAAAGGCTCAATGCCCATGTTCATCAAGCGCGTAATGGTTTCGGGCGCGCCGTTGGTGTGCAGAGTGGAAAGGACCAAGTGGCCGGTGAGAGCGGCCTTGATGGCGATTTCCGCGGTTTCGAAGTCGCGGATTTCGCCGACCAGAATGATGTTGGGATCCTGACGCAGGAAAGAACGCAGAGCGGCGGCGAAGTTCAAGCCAATCTGCTCCTTCATCTGTACCTGGTTGACGCCGCCCAACTGAAATTCGACCGGGTCTTCGGCGGTCATAATGTTGGTGTCGGGCTGATTGAGGCGCGAGATGGAGGAATAAAGCGTGTTGGTTTTTCCTGATCCCGTAGGACCCGTGACCAGGACCATTCCGTAGGGCTTGAGAATGGCTTTCTCGAACTTGACTAGCGATTCCGGCTCGAAACCGAGCTTGGTCATGTCGAGCCGCAGGTTTTCTTTGTCGAGCAAGCGCAGCACAATTTTCTCGCCCCACAAAGTGGGCAGGGTGCTGACACGGAAGTCGAGCTGTTTTTTGCGGCCGCCGATATTCATCTTCAGCATAATGCGGCCGTCCTGCGGCAGACGCTTCTCGCTGATGTCTAGCTTGGCCATGATTTTCAGGCGGGAGGTAATCGCGTCCTTCAGCTTCATGGGCGGCGACATGATCGCCTGCAGCACGCCGTCAATGCGGAAGCGCACGCGGAATTCTTTTTCGTAAGGCTCGATGTGAATGTCGCTGGCCCCGCGCTTTACGGCATCGGTGAGCACCAGATTCACCAGCTTGACGACGGGAGCTTCCTCTGCCGCCTTCTCCAGCTGCGAGGTTGCCGTCTCCTCCGCTTCCGCCTGCACTTCGATGTCGCTCTCGTCCAACTCCGACATCGACTGCATTACGGTTTCGAGATCTTCCTCGGCCTTGCCGCCGTACGATTTATCAATTCCCGCAAGGATGGAGCTTTCCGAAGCGACCACGGGCTCAATATTGAAGCCGGTCATGAACTTGATGTCGTCCATGGCGAAGACGTTGGTCGGATCAACCATCGCGATGGTAAGCGACGCGCCCACGCGGCTTAACGGAAGAATCTGGTAGCGCTTGGCGGTTTCAAACGGAATCAACTTGACGACGGCGGGGTCAATTTCGAAATAAGAGAGGTTGATGGCGGGAACGCCATACTGCCGCGAGAGGAAGTTCGTGACGTCCTCATCCGTGAGGAAGCCGAGCTTCACCAAGGCAGAGCCCAGGCGGCAGTTCTGCTCCTTCTGGGCCTTAGTCGCTTGTTCCAACTGCTCTGGGGTAATGATCTTCTCTTTGACGAGAAGGTCACCCAGCCGTTGAGACATACGTCGATCTCCTATCCACGTAGTGGAACGATGCCCGGCACACAGCACCGGCATTTACACAAAGCGCTGCTTTTTACTGCGGGAGAAGAGCAGTGTCGTTGTGTTGACATAAATTGTCACCGCAAGTCGATTACCGTACCAGTTACCGTAGTACTTGGCCCCACCGCAAAGCGGAACGCGCTTCGGGGTGTGCGTTGGAACCCACGCCAGATGAGCTTTTATCGGCAGCAAAGGCCGAATCTTTGCCGAGGTACATGCACTTCGGTAAGCGGAAGCGGACTCCGTCGTGTCGTGTGTGGTCTTAGTTGCGGTCGGCGTACACTCAACGATGAGGGGCCATTAATTTGCGGGCTGATGCAAGAGAGCAACAGATTCAGGCCTACTACCGCGCCTTATTTCACGCGTGGGGACAGCAGCACTGGTGGCCGGCACAGTCGCGCTTTGAGGTGATCGCGGGCGCGTACCTGACGCAGAATACCGCCTGGACAAATGTGGAAAAGGCCCTGGCGAATCTTCGCGTGGCCCACCTGCTGAGCGTAAAGGGGATTCGCCGGGCGTCGATGGCTGAACTCGAGGGCCTGATTCGACCCGCTGGCTATTTCCGGCAGAAAGCCAGGCGGCTGAAGATTTTTGTGGCGTTTCTAGATCAACAGTACGGCGGCTCTCTGACAAAATTGTTCGCCCGCCCCACGGATGAACTTCGGGAAGAGCTTCTGAATCTGCATGGTGTTGGCCCTGAAACTGCCGATTCGATTCTGCTCTATGCCGGCAACCATCCGGTCTTCGTGGTGGATGCCTACACGCGGCGGATTCTTGCGCGCCACGAGATTCTGCCCGAAAACGCTGCCTATGAGGAAATCCGGGAACTGTTTGAACGATCGCTGGCGCGGGTAGCGGAGTCCTTTGGCAACTCTGGCGGGCCTGTCCAATATCTGGCGGCGGGCGTTGCCGGCGCGGCGCATCCGCCATCGGTCATGAGTTCGTCGAAGCGTACACCTGTGGTGCAGGTCTACAACGAGATGCACGGCCTTATCGTGGGAGTGGGAAAGAACTACTGCAGAAAATCACAAGCCCGGTGTGACGGGTGCCCTCTACACAAGTTCTTGCCTCGGTCTAGTTAGTTATTCGCTTTACGTCCTTCCCCACCTCGCCTAGAATGGCCACTCTTACTCGCCGCCAAGGGAGCGCCAGCATGAAAATCCAGGGCATTGAGGGAATGTCGCCCGAACAGATTCTCTTTGAGGTGCAGCGCGGGGCGAAGTTCGTCTTCTTCTATTATTCTGTCTCCGTGCTGGTGATGTCTTTCCGGCGAGCCTCGCCTGTATATTTCATCCCAGCAGGAGAAAACACGCTGGGCAAGGGACTGCCTTGGACCATGCTCACGCTGGTTGCCGGCTGGTGGGGCATCCCTTGGGGACCGATCTACACTGTGCAGTCTCTCACGGTAAACTTCCAGGGAGGCAAGGATGTAACGGCGGAACTTTCCGCAAGATTGCGGCCCGCAGCAGTGCCCAGTCGCAGCCAGCCTTAGCCTAGCCCCGGTCAGACCGGCAAAGTTAGAAGTGACGTCACATGCTCTCCGCTGTTGGTCGCGTGGTTGGCCTCGTTCTCCTGACGTCGATCTTGTGCCTCGCCCAGTCGTTACGTCAGGAAGGAGACCGCGGTGGAGTGCTGATTGGCACCGCGGTCCGCCCGTCGCAACTTTCGGAGACTGCCTACGCCTCTACGCTGGCTCGCCAGTTCAGCATGGTAGAGGCGGAAGATGCGATGAAGTGGTGGGTCTTGCGGCCGAGCCGAGCCACCTACAACTTCCGCACGGGCGACGAACTGGTTCGCTTCGCCCAGGCCCACCAGATGAAGGTTCGCGGCCATTGCCTGGTCTGGGGGCGCAATAACCCGGATTGGCTCACGCAAGGTCACTACACCACCCGGCAACTTTCTCGACTTCTCCGTGAACACATCACTCGCGTGATGAAGCACTACTCGGGTCAGGTGTTCGCGTGGGACGTGGTTAACGAAGCTCTCGACGAGAACGGGCATGTGCGCGATTCGCTTTGGTACAACCAGCCGGGGATCGGATTCGCGGGGGAAGGAACTGCTTACATCGAGCAGGTGTTTCGCTGGGCGCACAAGGCCGATCCGCATGCGTTGCTTTTTTACAACGAGGCGGAGGGCGAAGCCCTGAACCGCAAGTCGGACGCGATCTACGCCATGGTCAAGGACTTCAAGCGCCGGCACGTTCCCATCGATGGCGTGGGCTTGCAGATGCACATACCGAAGCTGGAAGCGGACATTCCGGCGATCGCGGCGAATGTCACCCGGCTTACGGCGCTCGGTGTGCAGGTTCACATCACTGAGCTTGACGTTTCGCTCCCGTTGGACGCCGATCAGGTGTTGCCTGACGACTTGACCCGGCAAGCCGATCTCTATCGCGGCATCGTACGGGCATGCTTGAACTCTCCGGGTTGCACGGCGATCCAGACCTGGGGATTCACCGACAAATACTCCTGGATTGGGTCGCATTCGCACGGCGCGCGCGGCGAAGCGCTGCCTTTTGATCGAGCCTACCAGCCGAAACCGGCTTACCGCGCAGTGTTGGAGGAACTCTCGGCGGGGCGGCCAGCTGCGCCTTGACTCTTGCGGCAATTGTGGCCGGCAGCGATTGAGGCGTCTCCGGGGCACGTCTGCATCTATAATGACTTCCGGTCCATTCGCCAGCGTGCTGGCTGCGGCTGACTTGCAGCCGCTGGACCGCCGATTCGCGTGGTGCAGATTTTTCCAACTCGTCCCCCCAAGATTTCAAAGCGCAAGCGTGTCATCATTTTGCTCGTGATGGCAGTTTTTGTTCTGCTCGCGATTCTGGTTTCGCAGACGGCGTTTGAACTTACTTTTTTGCGCCCCGGAAACAATCAGCAGATCGTGGTGTTCGCCGCACTTTCAGCGCTGATCTTCCTTCTGTTCGTAGCCCTGACCTTCGTCCTGTTTCGCAACCTGCTGAAGTTGTTCGCCGAACGCCGCCTCGGAGTGCTGGGGTCGAAGTTTCGTACGCGCATGGTTGTGGGCGCGTTGCTGCTGTCTTTCCTGCCGGTCATGGTGATGTACTGGTTTGCGTACGGGCTGATGAACCGTTCGATTGACAAGTGGTTCTCCACTCCGGTGGAGGAGGTTCGCGCCGACACTCATGCCATGGCGTCGCTGCTGGCCGGATATGCCGCGCAGAATGCGCGCGCCGAGGCACTGGCGATTGCTTCCTCCGCCGACACGCAGCGAAGTTTCTCCGGACACGGATTTTCGTCGGTGGTGAGCGAATTCCAAAATCATGAGATAACCCTGCAAGGCGGATTCGCGGTGGCCGTGCAGGATGGCAACGCGGAAGCCAGCTTCAATGCGCCTGCGCCCTGGCCCATTTTGAAGGGGAAACTCCCGCTGGCGGAAGCGGCTGCGGCGCAGCCCGCACATTTCACGTGGGAACAAACGGAATACACGCTGGGCAGCGCCCGGGTAGGAAGCGATGGCCTGATCCTGGTGGCCATCCCGCTGCCCAGGGAGTTTTCTCAAACCGTGCGGCAGGTGGAAGCCAGCCAGCAGCGGTACTTCGAATTGGCACATGAACGCAGGCTGGTGCGCCGCACGTACATGGGCCTGCTGCTGTTGCTCACAATGATGGTGCTGTTCGTGACCACGTGGCTGGCGCTCTTTCTCTCCAAGCTGGTGACTCGTCCGCTGGCTGCGCTGGCCGAAGCGACGCAGGAAATTTCCCGCGGGCGCCTCGATTACCGGATCGACGTGAGCGCCACTGATGAGATCGGCGACCTGGTCCGCTCCTTTAACCGCATGGCAGAGGAATTGGAAGCCAGCCGGCGGCAGATCGAAACTTCCAGCCGCGATGCCAGTGCCGCCAATGCCGAACTCGAACAGCGCCGGCGGCAGATGGAAACCATTCTGGAGAGCATTCCTACCGGAGTGCTTTCTCTCGACGCTGCTCGCTGCGTGACCCACGTGAATCAGGCTCTGCTGCGCATGTTTCACCCCGAAGGCTTTGCGGAGGGAGAGCACATGCTGCGCGGGGCGCGCCTGGCGGAGGTGTTTCCGCCGGAGGTGTTGCAGGATCTGGAACCGCTGCTGCGCCGCGCCGATCGCATGGGGATGACCACCAGCCAGATGGAAATGCCGCTGCAACGCACGTCTTTGAACGTGGCGGTGACTGTGGCGACCCTGCGCCATCAGGACGAGGGCTCAGGATACGTGCTGGTGTTCGAAGATCTTTCAGATCTTCTGAAGGCGCAGAAGCAGGCTGCATGGCGCGAAGTGGCGCGCCGCGTGGCGCATGAGATCAAGAATCCTCTTACCCCCATTGCACTTTCCGCCGAACGCATTCAGCGTCATCTGGAGCGCGCCACACCCCCGGACAAGGCATCGTTAGATATCGTTCGTTCCTGTGCCGCGACCATTGCCAGTGCCGTGGAAACGGTTCGCCGGCTGGTGGACGCGTTCTCCACCCTGGCACGCTTCCCGGCATCCAATCCGCACCCGGCCGATATCAACCAGGTGATCGAGAGCGCGCTCTCCATGTTCAATGGCAGGCTGGATGGCATTCGCCTTCACAAATCGCTGGCGCCGGACCTGCCTAAAGTCATGGCGGACGCGGAGGCAATTAAGCGCGCGGTTGCGAACCTCGTAGACAACGCCGCCGAGGCCATGCAGGATTCGCTGGTGCGCGAGATCCAGATTTCGACCTTGCTGGTAGCCAGCCGGGACGCGGTCGAAATCACCATTGCCGATACCGGCCATGGCGTGACCAGCGAATTGAAAGAAAAACTCTTTCTACCGTATTTCTCGACTAGAAAGCGTGGAACCGGGCTCGGCCTGGCGATTGTGAGCCGTGTCATCGAAGAGCATCATGGATCGATTCGCGTAGAGGAAAACCGGCCGGTGGGAGCGCGCTTTATTGTGGAACTACCGGTCGTTCCCGAGCCCGCGCTTGCCGCCACCACGACTCAGCATGCATAAAATCCTTATCGTTGACGACGAAACCGGCATTCGCGAATCGCTGCAGGGAGTGCTGGCAGATGAGGGCTACGAAACTGCAACCGTAGAGAGCGGTGAAGAATGCCTGAAGCTGCTGCGGCGCGACCACAGCGTCGAAGTAGTGCTGCTTGATGTCTGGCTGCCCGGCATCGATGGCCTGGAGACGCTGGAGAGACTCCGCGAGATGGATAACCCGCCCGAAGTAATCATGATCTCCGGCCACGGTACCATCGAAACCGCCGTGCGCGCCACCAAACTGGGCGCGTATGACTTCCTGGAAAAGCCGCTCTCCATCGACAAGACTCTGATCCTGGTCAAGAACGCCATCGAGTCCAAGAAATTGCGGCACGAGAATGTCGATCTGAAAAAGCAGCTTCATGCCAAGAGCGTGATCGTCGGCGACAGCATTCCCATGAAGGCGCTGCGCCAGCAGATTGGCCTCATGGCGCCGACGAACGGCCGCGTTCTTATCTACGGCGAGTCGGGCACAGGGAAGGAACTGGTGGCCCACGCGATCCATGCGCAAAGCCTGCGCAAGGACGAGACGTTTGTTGAGGTCAACTGCGCGGCAATTCCAGAAGACCTCATCGAGAGCGAACTGTTCGGTCATTACAAGGGATCGTTTCCGGGAGCAGCCACCGACAAGGAAGGCAAGTTTCAAAAGGCAAATGGAGGAACGCTGTTTCTGGATGAAGTGGGGGACATGAGCCTGAAAACGCAGTCGAAGGTGCTGCGCACGCTGGAGGAGCAGCGCGTGGCGCCGCTCGGAGGCGACGAAACGATCATGGTGGACGCGCGCATTATCGCCTCCACCAACAAAGATCTGGAGGAAGAAATCTCCCGGGGGAATTTTCGCGAAGACCTGTTTTACCGGCTGAACGTGATCCCTTTTTTCGTACCTCCGCTGCGCGACCGCAAGGAAGATATCCCGCTTTTTGCGCGCCATTTTCTGAAAGATCTGGCCGCGACGTACGGGCGACGGCCACGCGAAATTACCGACGACGCCATCGAAGCCCTGATGCGTTATTCGTGGCCAGGCAACGTGCGCGAATTGCGTAATGTCATCGAGCGGATTGTGATCATGAATCCCATGACCACACGATTCGACCGCAAGCACCTGCCCACGCTGGTCTACCGCGATGGCCACCGGCGCGCCGCGCGCAGCGAGTTCTCCACGCTGCACCAGGCTCGGGACGCTTATGAGCGGGATTTTATTCTCAAGAAGCTCGACGAGAACCACGGCAACGTCACTCGCGCCGCCGAGGTGCTGGGCCTGGAGCGCAGCCACCTGTACCGCAAGATGAAGACCTTGGGAATTGCGGTAAAAGAGTAAGACCTGCGGATCGAAGGGCTACCGCTTCACCATGTGGATTTCGGCGCCGTTCTTCCGGAATTCCACTTTATCCATGAGCTGGTTGATGAGAAAAATCCCGCGCCCATGATTCGAATAAACGTTCTCTCCGACCGTGCAGCTGGGAATGGCCTCGGGCGTAAAACCCGTACCGGGGTCGCGCACCACGATCAAGATGCCGCGTTCCTCGTCGTTGCTCACTAGGCATTCCACCGTTTTGGTGGGATCTTCTTTGGCGCCGTGAATCACGGCATTGGCCAGCGCCTCCTGCAGCGCTAGCTCAATGGCATCTTCCTTTCCGTCGATGCCCTTCATCTGGCGGACCACGGCCATCACTTCCTGCACCACGGGATCGACGGTCTTGCGGTCGGCGGAAAGCGTTACCCGCAAAAGCAAATGCAACTGATCGGGATCAAAATCTTTTTCGGGAAGAGGTTCCTCGGAAGAATCCGACGGTGGCATGTTTTGGCTCAGGTTTCTAATTCCGCACTGGTTGATTGATTTTAGCTGTTAGACCCCCGAGACGACAATCACAAGAGGACGTAGTGGCGGTCACAACCATGCCTTGAAACGGGCGCGGCTGGCGCTAATTCGGCACCTTTTCTCGGTGGTGTTTCGCTCTCCCGGCGATCTTTGCGGATGCTGGCGCCGTGGGCGGCACTTTCGACAGATCAAGCCTCCGATCGGTCAGATGCTGTAACTGTCTCCTCCAGTCGAGTTCTTCCACGAAGCCGCGCGATTCGCGCCAATTAGGGTGCACTTTGACGTAAAGCTCGAGAAAAACTTTCGTGCCCAGCATGCGCTCCAGCTGCAGGCGGGCCGAGGTACCGATTCGTTTCAGCATCTCTCCCTTTTTGCCGATCAGGATGCCTTTCTGGCCTTCGCGCTCGCAGTAGATAGTGGCCGCGATGCGGGTTAACCTAGCGCCTTCTTCGAAGTTATCAACGATTACGGTGGTCGCGTACGGAAGTTCTTCCTCAGTTTCCATCAGCACTCGCTCACGAACTATCTCCGAAGCCATGAAGCGCGACGGTTGGTCCGTGACCTGGTCTTCCGGGAAATAAGGCGGGCCGGCAGGCAGCGCGGCCGTGACCTGCTTCAGGAGTATGTCGAGTCCATCCCGTTTCAACGCGGAAATCGGGATGATGTCGTGGAAGGGATGCAGCTTCTTGTACTCCTCGATCAATGGAAGGAGCTTTCCCTTTCCGCCGCGCAGCAGGTCAACTTTGTTCAAAACAAGGCAAACCTTCGTGGACGAGTGCTTCAGCATTTGGATGGCGAATTCGTCGCGCTGATCGAGCTTGCGGGTCGCGTCCATGATGAGGAGGACTACATCGCAGCCTTCCAGAGCCTCCCGCACCTCGACCATCATCTTGCGGCCCAGCGAGCTATCTGGCTTGTGCACGCCCGGAGTATCGATCAAAACGATCTGCGCGGCGTCGCGGCCTTTGCCTTTGGGCAGGTTGACAATGCCCTGAATTCGATTGCGTGTGGTTTGCGGTTTGGGAGAGATGATGGCGAGTTTCTCGCCCACCAGTGCGTTAAGCAGCGTGGACTTGCCGGCGTTAGGGCGGCCGAGGATACAGACAAAACCGGAGCGGAAAGGCATAAGAGAGCTTCTAGCTGCTAGCTTCTAGCTACTAGCTTTTAGCGAGGCAGAGTTCATCGTCTCTTACAGTATTTCACGAATGATGCAAAGTCAGAGCGGCTCATCGCAGGAGCAAAAAGGGGGGTTGGCTAAAAGCTGGGAGCTAGCAGCTAGCAGCTGCCTCATATCAGCTTCAATTGCCTCGGCTGCGTCGCCGTGATTCTCACCCGCTCCACTTTGCGATCTGTGGATTCCAGAACTTCGAAGCGCAGGCCGTCGTCATCCACGGTTTCGCCGCGCTGCGGGATGTGCCCCGCCAGTTCGCTGACCAGGCCCGCTACCGTGGCTGATTCCCTTCCTTCCGGTTTTGACCCGAACAGTTCGGCGAGGCGGTCCACATCCATGCCTCCAGAGACGATGTACGACTGATCATTCTCCCGCACGATTTCTGGCTTCTCGTGTTCGTCGCGGATTTCTCCGACGATCTCTTCGACCAGATCTTCGATGGTCACGAGTCCGGCCACGCCGCCGTACTCATCGACCACGATCGCCATACGAATGTTGTTTTTCTGCATCTCGCGCAGCAGATCGCTGCCCAGTTTGCTTTCGGGCACGAAATAGACATCACGCCGCATCAGGGTTTCGAGAGTGCGTGTCGAAGCCTCGCTGTCGGGCACTTGCAATACGTCCTGCGCGTAAACAATGCCCTTGATGTTGTGGATGCTTTCTTGGTACACCGGCACGCGTGAGTAGTGTTTTTCACCCAGCATTTGGATGAATCGTTCAACCGTGGTTTCCACCGGCACGGCGAACATTTCTGGACGCGGCTTCATGGCTTCGCGCACCGTCTTGCCGCTGAATTCCACGACGGATTGAATCAGATCGCGGTCGCCCTCCTGGATAATGCCTTCTTCCTGGCCGGCCTCGATCAACGCATCCACGGCCTCGGAGGCGCTTTCCGGCTGCTCGCGCGTGTTCTGGTGCGTGAGCGAGGCCACGGATTGCAGAAAGCCGAGGACGATGGTCACGGGCAGCACCAGGTAAATCAGCACGGTCAGAAGCCAGGTCCAGCGGATGAGCCAGGCACCGTTGGTGCGCGAAAAGAAGACAAACGGTAGAAACTGGTTGAACACGATGACGATCAAGATCAGGCTGATCGCGGCCTGCAGAATCTCATAGATGCTCCAGCGCTGGTCACCGAAGACCACGAAGCCTACCAGCAAGGCGATGGTCGCCGTGGTCAACTGTTTAAGCACTGACATGGAGAGCGATGCTCGAGCGCGGCTTACACGCAGATTAGGTTCAACCTTCTGCTCGAAAACGTCAATGTTGTCCTGAAATTCGCGCGAGAGAAACTTCCCGATCTCCTGGTAGACGCGGTCTACGTAGGAAGCCAACGCCAGCAAGCCCAGCAGCGGGATCAGCGCGAGTGCGACGCCCCAGTTCATGCCGTTCTCCGCCTTGCGCCTCGCGGACGATCGTGCCGCTGCGTTCGCTCGATTAGACCCGGCTCCAGCTTCAGTTGCTGCCGCAACCGGCTTTCTTTCCGAGCCATCTCGCCATTGTCGCTCTCGTGATCGAAGCCCGCCAGATGCAGGATGCCATGCAGCGCCAGAATCTTCACCTCATCCGCAACCGAGTGGCCCAGGCGGGCGGCGTTTTCCCGGGCGATGTCGGCGGAAATCGCCAGCTCTCCCGCGACGTGTTTCCCATGAGGGCTCCCGACCCCCGGCGAGGGAAACGACAACACATCCGTGGGCTTGTCCCTTCCCAGGAAGCGACAGTTGAGAGACTGCATTTCGAGGCTGTTTGTCACCAGCACATTCACCGGGTCATGCACATGGACCGCCCGCCTCGCCCGCAACACAAAACGTTCGAGCGTTGACCTGCTCAAGCCTGCGATTCTTTTCCGGAAGATAACCAACTTGTTCCCATCAAGTTTAGTGACGAACACCTCACAAAATAAACAGGAGGGCCCGGTTTCGGCCCTCCTTTCCATTTGCAAGCTTATTCTCCCGAGGCTTCTCTGGATCTCTCGGTCGTGTTGGATGCGGCCGCGCTCTTCACTTCAGAGCTTTTCCCCCCGGCCAGCAACAGCATCTGCTGCTCCGCAACCTGGGTTTTATGCTCGTCATAGGCGCGAATAATGCGTTGCACTAGGTGATGCCGCACTACATCGGATTCGTCGAAATGAACGAACGTCAGGCCTTCCACGCGCTTCAGAATGTCAATCGCTTCCAGCAACCCGCTGCGGCGCGCGTTGGGCAAATCGATCTGCGTGATGTCTCCGGTAATCACGGCCTTGGAGTTGAATCCCAGGCGGGTGACAAACATCTTCATCTGTTCCGACGTTGTGTTCTGGGCTTCGTCGAGGATCACGAAAGAATCGTTTAGGGTGCGCCCGCGCATGAATGCGATGGGCGCGATCTCGATGACGTTCTTCTCCAGATAGCGGTCGACCTTTTCCGGATCGAGCATGTCATAGAGCGCGTCGTACAGCGGACGGAGGTAGGGATCGATTTTGTCCTGCAGCGTACCCGGCAAAAAGCCCAGCCGCTCGCCCGCTTCCACCGCTGGACGCGCCAGGATGATGCGGTTCACGCGCTTGGCCAGTAGAGCGGAAATCGCCATGGCCACAGCCAGATATGTTTTGCCCGTTCCCGCTGGGCCAACCCCGAATACCATGTCGTGGCTCTCGATCGCCTCGACATAGCGGCGCTGATTCACGCTTTTCGGTTGCACCATGCGCCGCCCCAGCGAGCGCTGGCGGCCGGCGTCGGCCAGGCCGCGCAGGGTTGCGCTGGAATCCGCCGTCAGCACGCGCAGCATGCTGTTCAGGTCGCCGTTGTTGAAGGTGTAGCCGGAGCGCTGCAGGCTTTCGTAATCGGCAAACACCTGCTCGGCGCGGGCCACGTCGCGTGCCGCGCCCTCTAGTTCGATCGCGTTCGACCGCAGGTCAATGGTGACGTTCAGGCCATCTTCCAGCACGCGCACGTTCTCGTCGCGCGTGCCGAACAAAGTCTCGATGTTGGGACTAATCCCGATGCTTTTCTTCATTCAGTCTCTTTAGATTGAACCGGGTAATGAATACACCTCAGCCGCTGCGCAGACAAAACAGGATTATGCTTGGAGACGGGACCAGCCGGAATGCGCATGCCCAGAAGGCAAGTCACTACCATTAGGTAAAGCCTACCCCGCGCCGGGGTGGGAGTCAATGGCGTTCAACCCAATGAAGCCAAGCGTTTGACCCGGCGAGACTTAGTCCCGTAGAATAACGTATTCGGCACTCACGGGAATATCTCGCTGTACACACAAAGGGCAACGAAGCACTATGGCAAATCATTTTTCAGCGCTGAAACGCGCCCGTCAGACCACGAAGCGTACGGCCACCAATCGCGCCAACACCTCCCGCCTGCGCACCGCGCTGCGCACTCTGCGCGAGACCATCGAGAAGGGCGACAAAGCAGCCGCCGAGACGACCTACCGTGAGACGGTGTCGGCGCTCGACAAGGCGATCCAGAAGGGCACGCTGCATGGGAATACAGCAGCGCGCTACAAGTCGCGGCTCGGCGCCCGCGTCACCGCGATGAAGTAGCTCTCGGCTCTTAGCCCTTTAGGTTTTAGCTCTTGGCTTGGAACTGGAACGGCAGGCCTGCACTAGGGTCTGCCGTTTTGTTCATGCACTGACGATGCCGAAGTGTTCCCTCAGAGCGTCGCTTCGCTCTTGGTCAGACGCAATCACAGTCTCGGTCCGACGGCCATTCTTCGTGACAATCAAATTCATGTCAGCCAAAGTGATTCGTCCGTCGTAGGTCGCTCGGGTGCAAATCCTTTTTTGCGTGAAATGCGATTCCGCAGAGGTCTGGTGGTAGTGACACATGCCCCCGAACTCGTCCAGGCGGCGGGACTGCAGGGTGAATGAGTATTGCCTCTTCCACCCGTCACCGGTATCCCTCTTTTCGAGCTGCAACCGGTCACCACGCGGTGTGATTCGGAAGATGCCAACCGAATCGGCTTGCTCGACATCAGTCTGAAGCTGCAGCGGTTTCGCAAACGATTCCCCGAAGCCAACGTCAGCCAGCCAAGGTTCAGCCAGATCGACGCGTAAGCACAGGTGGTCGAATTCCGGCCCCTCGCCGCCGGCATCTCGTGCAACGCGTGCTGAAAGCAAGGTGACTTGAAATCCCAGCGAGCGCAGCAATGCGGCAAAGGCGCCGTTCAACTCGTAACAGAAGCCGCCGCGTTGACGATCGACTATCTTGCGGATTAAAGCTTCTTCATCGAGCACAATCTTCCGGCCGCGGGCGATGTCGAGATTTTCGAAGGGGACAGCCAATAGATGCGCGTGATGGATCGCACGGAGGTTATCGAGCGTGGGTGCGGTCGAACCTTGATAGGCGATACGATCGAGATAGGCGTGTACGTCCAGCATGACGCGAAGATCAAAAACGCGGCAACAGAAATCCAGTGTGCCGGCAGTGTGCCTGAAAGTCTGCCCCGAACTGCGAGGTCAGCATGGCTTCTTCTCTTCTCGCTTTAATCCAAAACCCCAGCATGATCAGGCAAACCCCGGCCACGCATCGCCACTGGTCGATCACCATCGCTGAGCCGATCACAGCCAGATCGAGTCCCGAATAGATGGGATGCCGAAGGCGCACATAAGGCCCGGTGCGGATCAGCTTGTGATCTTCTTTGATGGTGATGCGCGCACTCCAATACTGGCCCAAATGCCAGCGCGCCCACAATGCCAGAGCAATCCCGGCCCAGGTGAGCGCAACGCCAGTGACGGCAAGAGCGTCAGAATGAGGGACCACCTTTTGGCCGAAAACACCTATCTTGGCGTCGTCCATGAAGAAGAGGGCAAAGCCGAGAGTCTCCAGGAAGAGAATTCCATAACGTGCGCCAAACGATTCTCTGCGTTGCGTGCGTCGCGTCTTAAGCGCACCCACCGTCCAATAGACGACGAAGATGATCCAGGGACCGTCGATGAGATACTTCCAGGTCATTCTTCTGTCTCCGCGAGGCAAAGCCAAAGGACTGACGCCTGATAGCTGACAGCTGCCTTCACACCGGCAACTGATCCTGCATCCATCCCGGCGCTTCCAGCTTCGCCTCGGTGGTCAGATCCATCACCAGACGTTCCAGCACCATCCGCTTGCTCACAGGATTGGAGCGCAGGGCGAGATCGGCTTTGGCCACCAGACGGATCGCACGCGTAAGATCGCGGCGGGATTTGTAGCGGCGCGCTTGCTTGATGATGTCGTCGGCGGCGAATGGAGGCACGCGGAAACCCTGCCACAGCGCGGCCCAGAGCATGCGCTGATCGCGCACGTTGCGTTCCAGAATCACCAGCATCTGGCGGAACGTTTTGGCCAGCATGTAGATGTGTCCGATGGCAGCTTCCTCGCCATCGCCCGAAGACAGGATCGCATCCAGCACTTCCAGAGCGCGCACACGGTCCTTTGAAGAGATGGCATCGGTCAATTCATACAGTGAGCGCTGCTTGGCGGCGAGCACCATGGTTTCCACGTCGCCCAGCGTGATGCGGTTGCGGGCGCCAACATAGAGCATCAGTTTCTCCAGTTCATTCGAGATCATCATCATGTCGCCGCCGAGCGCGTCGACCAGTTCGCGTGCGCCATCGGGGTCGATTTTGACCGGGACTTCACGGCTCGTGCAGTAGTCGGAAATCCAGCGCACCGCTTCGCCTTCCTCGACGCGCGCCAGTTCAACGATGCCGCAGTACCGGCCCATGGTCTCGCGGATGCGCTGGTAACGTTCTTTATCCTGCATCTCCATGCGGCGGACGTCGGCGGGAATGCTGATGTGGTCCGCCACGAAGACAATCAGCGCGTCTGGATTCGGATTCTTGCAATACTCTTCGATAGCGGCAAGTTTCTCTTCATTGGAGCCGCGGCCAAAGAGACTCTTCACGCCACGCACGAAAAATACCTGGAAGGGTGCCATCAGAGAGGGCGTGCGGGCCCGGTCGAGCACTTCGGCAAGATCGTTTTCTGCCAGGTCGAACTCGAACAGGCTGAAGTCGCGCAGATCAGCCGGAACCAAGTGCTCAAGAATGGCGTCCCGAAAGCGCTTGCGGAAGAAGGCTTCGTCTCCAACGAACACGTATGCCGGCCGCAGCTTGCGCGATTCAATCTCGCTGACAAACCGCTCGGCCTGGGCGAAAGCTCGCATCAGAAGTTCCCCGGAGTGCGTCGTTGGTCGTTGGTCGTTCGTCGTTGGCCAAAGAACAGCAATTGACGGATGATCGATTGGCGAACGACTAACGACCAACGACTAACGACATTTTGCAACTCTAGCACCTAGAAGCCCTCCAAAATGTTGGAGACCAGGGTACGCGCAAAGTCCTGGGAAAGCCTACGGAAGGCTGGTGAGTCCTCCTCAAAAAAGCTGGTCAGGCCCTGCGAGACTTCGTACTGCTCGCGAAACAGGTATGAAGGATTCTGGTAGAGCACTTTTCCTTGCCGGTCGGTGAGCGTCACCCTCATGCTCACCACCACCAGAACGCTGGCAGCCTGCCCGGTCGTGGAGTTGTAAGTAAGCGGCGACGCGGAGGTGGAAACCACGGTGCCGCGCAGTGTGGCGTCTGCAGCCTCGCCCGGACTGTTGAGAATGTGATAGTGCGTGCGTGTCGTGAATTCGCGCACCACCGACGAGGTGAGCATCTGTTCGACGCGGTAGGTGCTGGTCTCGTTTACGAAGGCAGGTACGGCGATGGTCTTGACGTTTTCGGGAAGCTGCACCGCGTGGCCAGCCGTGTGGTATCCGCAACCGGTGCCGGTGACCAGCCCTGTCAGGAGGATCAACGCCACCCAGGCGGCCCAACTTGCTTTCATTGGATTTTTCCCAGCGGGCGGGTTGCGATCATGCTCTCGGCACATTCGACGGCGGTCATGGCCGCGATGCGCAGGTTGTCGGCGGCCGCCCAGAGCCAAATCCCATTGGGCCGGACCGCTTCGCTCTTCAGTGAAACCAGAATGTTGGCCTGACCTGCCGTATTCACGTTGCTCGGCTGCGAATCGTCTTCCGCCCCCGCCAGGGTCACGTGATCTCCGGCAAGGGCCTGCGACAATCGTTCCTGCTCGATGGATTGCGCCATCTCCAAGAAAACCGCCAGCGCGTGACCGTGGAATACGGGAGGTTGAAGCACCATCACAGCAGGCTGCGGCGCATCCGCTCCGGCAATCTTCTGGTAATGGCGCCGCACGCGGGCTTCCAGCGAATCCAGAGACAGCTTCGACTTCTGTCCGTATCGCGCAAGCATGTTGAAGGCCACCTGCTCATCGAAAACATCCTTGGGCAGCGGCTGGAACGACAGCAGATTCACGGTTTGCTGGTGCAGTTCGTCCATGCCCTTCTGTCCCTGTTCGGAAGCGGGCTCGAAAACCGTGGCCACGGCGCTCCGGATCATGCCAGCCTTACTCGCCCGCAGCAGCAGCAATGCCAGAGTCACGGCGGCAGGATGGGCCACCACGCACGGGGCCGGCTGCAGATCGGGCTGCCACATCTCGCCCCGTTCGCGCTCTGTCCAAAGGGAACGCACGGTGGCGCCGGGCTCCTCTTCCAGAGCGCCAGAAAGATCGATGATCGCACTGCCGGCGTCGCGCGCCCGCTTCCAGTTCTGGTGCGTACACCCCGCATCTGCGGCAAAAAAGGTAAAGTCTACGTGGGTAAACTGCTCCGCGCGCACGCTTTGGATGAAGTTAATCTCGTCGCCCGTGGCTTCCAGCTGGCCGATCGATTCGTCATCGTCGAGCAGGCGTATGTCCACGGCAGGAAAGTTTCGCTCGTTGAGCATCTCTGCGACTTCCTTCCCTTTCAGCGTGGCCGCGCCCACAATGGCCGCGCGGAAGAGCTGCCCCCGCGCAGAAGACGAGCCGGACGGCGCTGCGATTTTTGAAGGACTGCTCACGATGTTTCCGAAGCCTCCTTGTAAGTGGGCGGCGGTGGCTGGTTGCGGCGGCGGAACATCCACTGCAATCGCCAGAACACTCCGGAGAATGTGTAGAGCAGCGCAACCCCGAACAGCACCGGCTTGGAGAAGAACCAGATGCCGGCGAACAGCGCCCCGAAGAGAATGATCAGGCGGAAGGGATGGCGCGAACGGAAGTCAATGTCCTTGAAGCTGTAGAAACGCCAGGTGCTCACCATCAGATAGCCCACGGCGGCTACCATGGCCAGCCAGGCGATCGCCTTGTACCAGGAATCGAGGGGAACGCCTGATTGAAAGTGCACCACGGCGGCAATCACTCCGGCCCCCGCTGGAATTGGCATCCCAACGAAATACTTCTTCCCGGGGCGCCCGGGATTGGAAGGCTGCGGGTTCGAAGTGATATTAAACCGCGCCAGACGGCTGGCTCCGGCCATCAGAAACAGGAAGGCGGCAATCGCCCCTAATTGTGTGAGCTTGATGTTCCATTCGACGATCCATTCGGTGAGCGCAACGGGCGGCATCAGGTGAAATCCCCAGGTCCAGGCCAGCATTGCCGGAGCCACTCCGAACGTAATCACGTCCGCCAGCGAATCGAACTCTTTACCAAAATCGCTGCTGGTTCCGGTCATGCGCGCAACGCGTCCGTCGAGGCCATCGAATAGAACAGCAAAGCCAATCGCCTTGGCGGCATTGTCCAGGTGCCCGAAATTTGCGGCGCTCGCGTGGACCACCTCGAGAATGGCGTAGAAGCCCGCCGCCATATTCCCCGTGGTAAACAGCGAGGGGAGAATGTACATTCCCTTGCTCATGCGCCGCGGACGCTGTTCATCCTGCCTGCGTCTTGGAATTGGAACGTCCATCAGCGCGTCCCTTCAGTTGCGGAATAACGCCCTGCACCTGCCAGTTCGCCTTTCGGCTGCAGGTAAGCCAGCACGCTGGCCCCGCCACGAACCCGGTCGCCGACTTTCACCTGCAGTGCGGCGGAAGCATCGAACTGAACATCCACGCGAGAACCGAACTTGATCAAACCCACGCGCTGGCCGCGCTCCAACCGGTCACCCACCTTGGGATGAAAGACGATCCTCCGCGCCAGCAATCCGGCAATCTGCTTGAACACCACCACCTGGCCGTCGCCTTCCACGCGCACAATATTCTGTTCGTTCTGCTCCGCGGAGGCCTGGTTCATAGCATTCAGGAACTTCCCGCGCTGATAACGAACCTCGCGGACGACTCCCGTGATTGGCGAGCGATTCACATGCACGTCGAAAACACTCAGGAAGATGCTGATGCGTGTCTGCTTCTCGCCTTCCACGGTGAGCAATGAAACATCCGTGACCTTGCCGTCCCCCGGCGACACCACAGCGCCAGCCGCATCCGGAATGACGCGCTCCGGGTCGCGAAAGAACCAGAGGAAAAATACCGCCAGCAATAGCGGCGCCAGAGCCCAGGCAGGCTGTGCGAACCAGCCTACGAGAATTCCTGCCGCAATCAACGCCAGCGCGTAAAGGTAGCCGTCACGAACCATGGGAGCAAAGCTAATTATAGAGCAGAGGCGAGCGGCGCTGGCTCAGGTTCACCTGGAAAGTGCGTAAGTCGAAATAAAGAAAGGCGCCGGTAAGCGCCCGTGAGTAGATAGAAAAAGCCTCTAGCGGCGACGGCCGCCTTCAAATGGCCAGAAATTACGCTACGTGAGTTCCGAACTGCTGCCGAAACTGCCGCTCAATGGATTGCATCTGGTCTTTGAGCCGCAGCTTCAGCTTCTTGAGGCGAACTTCCTCAAGCTTTTCGTCTTCGCTGAGATAACGTTTTTGGGTGAGACTTTCGAGGCGAGTGGAATATTGCATGTGCTCCTGAGCCAGCTTGCGGAATTCGTCGTGGCTGGTCAGGAGAGTGTCTTTCGGAGTCAGCATCCAGCAGACCTCCAACCGGGATTCACTGGCTAAAACTACCACAGCACCAAAATCGGTTCAATGCCGAATTCTGGTGCAGTCTCGTTATGAGATAGATTTAATAAAGCCTTAGCCGACAGAGGATTGCATCCTCCGGGGGGTTCGAGTAGTAACTCTTGCGTAAACCCACCTCTTCGAATCCCGCCTTTCGATACAGGGCGCGGGCACCTTGATTCGACTCGCGGACTTCCAGAAATATGGCGTTGCTTTGTGCAGCACGGGCATGCGCGATCAACGCGTTCAGGAGGAGTGTAGCTACGCCACGGCGGCGGACGCATTCGGCTACGACGATGTTCTCCAGTTCCCACTCGGCATCAACCCGGTGCGCTACCAGGAATGCAACAACCTCCGGCGTGCTGCGCTCATCTTCGGCGTCCCATGCCAAGCGTCCGGGCTGCTCACCGCTTGCGGTCACAAACAAAGCATCATACTGCTCTTGGGACCAGTGGGCGGCGGCCGGGCTCTGGCGCTCCAGGGTCATCATGGCGGGAACATCACCCGGATTTGCCCGTCGAATGCGCACGCTAGACCTAAGACCCGCTTCTCTCAAGCATCTCGGCGTCAGTGCGGCGGATGTAGTTCGCTTCCAACTGATCCGGCGTCACGGTCTCGCTGCACTGAATCTTGCGCCAGCCCAAGCTGGCAACGGCGGCAGCGGAGATCGGGGCCAAGGTTGAGACCGTGACCCCGGCTGCACCCACCGCGTCGGCAAGAGCAGAATCCGGGGTCACCACCGTCCATCCTTTTGCTTGAGCAAGAAATTCAGCTCTGGTCGAGATATGCTCTCGTGGAAGTTGACCAGCTTTGGCCGGGATTTCGTACTCGCCCACATAAACATCGCCGCGACCCGCATCCAACGCCGCCATGATCCTGCCTTGAGCGACACTGAGAAAGGCGCACACCTCCAGCAGCGATACCGCCGCGATCGGCTTGCCCAACACTTCGGCCAGTGCCTTAACCGCCGCCAGCCCGATGCGAAGGCCGGTGAACGATCCCGGGCCGGAACCCACCGCAAAAGCGCCGATGTCGTTCTTGGTGAGCCCGTTTACCGAGAGCAAATCGGAAATCTGCGGAACAAGTTGTGCGGAAAAAGTCCCGCCCACAAGGGGCGCAATCTCGATTACCTCGACGTCGTCGCCGTCGGCAGACCGCTCCCCGGCCCGCGCCAGCGCAATGCTACCCTGCTTGCCGGAAGTATCGATGGCGAGAAGAAGCATGAAGAGGCCCTCGTTCTGTTTTTATCCGTGGAAATCCGCGAGAATCCGTGGCCGATTTTGCTTCTAGCCTTCGACCAGTTCCAGCAGCACGCCGCCGGTGCTCGACGGATGCACAAAAACGTAGCGATGCCCGCCCGCGCCAGTCTTGATCTCCTCCGAAACCAGGCGGACGCCGTCTTGTTTCAGTCGCGCCACGGATGCGGGCAAGTCCGGAACCTTCAAACACACATGATGAAGGCCTTCACCACGCTTGGCGATGAACTTCGCGATGGTTGAATTTTCCGAGGTCGCTTCGAGCAACTCCAATCGGCTCTCGCCCACCGCAACCATTACCAGCCGGACTTGTTCCTGCTCCACCGTTTCCTCCGGAGAAATGCTCAGGCCAAGTTTTTCGTAGATCGACTTCGCCGCCGCGAGCGACTTCACTGCAATGCCGAGATGATCGATTTGTGCCATATTGGATTTACACCCATTCAGCTTTTCTCCGCCTTGGTCGCGATCTCCTCAACCAGCGTGTAAGGATCGCGTTTGTGCTCGGCCACTTCCGCCGCCAGCCGCGCCAAGTTACCGTCCGCGAGTTGCGTCCGGGCTTTTTCCAGCAAGGAGTCGCGCAGCATCTCGACCAGGCGTTCCTGCCAGTTCTCGATGCTCTTGTTGAGCGCCAGGTTTTCCTTCTGGAGATAGCTTTCGTAGTCGGAAATCGCGCCCGCGAGTTCTTCGATTCCCACTCCCTGACTGGCGACGGTCTTGACGATCGGCGGCGTCCAGCCATCGTGGCGCATGGCCAGAGACTGCAGCGAGCGGATTTCGCGCTCCACATGATCTGCGCCATCGCGGTCACTTTTGTTGATGACGAAAATGTCGGCAATCTCCATGATGCCCGCTTTGATGGTCTGCACATCGTCGCCCATGCCGGGAACCAGAATCAAAATCGTGATTTCGGCCAGCCGCACGATATCCACTTCATCCTGGCCCACGCCCACCGTTTCGATCATGATCAGATCGCGCCCCGAAGCATCGAGCACGGTAGTGACGTCGGCCGTCGTGCGCGCGAGGCCGCCCAGCGAGCCGCGCGTCGCCATGCTGCGGATATAAATGCCAGGATCGGAAAAATGCTCCTGCATGCGAATGCGATCGCCCAGAATCGCTCCGCCAGTGTAGGGGCTGGTCGGATCGACAGCGATAATCCCCACCGTGCGCTTGCGCTTACGATAGAAGCGCGCAAGCTGATCGACCAGCGTACTCTTCCCCGCCCCCGGCGGCCCTGTCAGACCAAGCACGCGCGCCTTCCCGCTGTGCGGAAACAAAGCCTTCAGCAGATCGGCCCATCCCGGTGCGCGGTTCTCGACGGTCGAGATGGCGCGCGCGAGGGTTCGGACGTCGCCGGAGCGAAGTTGGTCGATCCAAGTCTGAATGTGTTGGCTCAAACGATCAGTGTAAAGCAGAGGGCGAAGAAGAAGAAATGATGGGTTGTGATTCGGTAGTGTTCAAGATCTACGTAGAAACCGACGCGTTGGACAGTCGCCCGCGTAGAAACGCTAGGAGCCTTTCCCAATCTCCGGTGTCGGTCAAAGTATTGGCGGTATGCCAGGTGATCGTGAAGATTGGGAAGCTGAGATTCTCCTCGGAGGCTTTGTGGCGGTAGCTCTTGCGCTCCCCGAGAGTAACGTAGGCGCAGGAGATACCAAGAGCCTTCGCCCGCTCAAAGTTGTAGGCGATCCTCGGCGCATCTTCTTTTCCATGCAGTCCCGATAGTTTGATTTCCAAACCGCAGGCGACCTCCGCGGGTTCGAAGAGGAGACCGTTCAGCGATGGCTGGGCCAACACCCGGGGAACAACAAGATCCCATTCGATGGGCAGCCCCTTGATGAAAACATCGCGCACCGACGTGGGCAGTTCCTCATCCGCTAGTACCTGTTTCACGATCTCCACCGTCGCCGCGCCCGCGAACTTACCGCACTTGCCGAAAGCGTCGCACGCGTCCCGCGCTAGCGTTACGATCTCCTCGCCCGTCAAATTTGACATTGTTCTCCTTTTTGCCAGCAGATAGCTTTTGACCTGAGCCGCCGAACGACTTACGATAAGTGAGAGGAAACCATGGCCAACATGGACATGATGCCGCTGAAGCCGGAGCGTAAAGCGCAACTGGAAGAATACGCCAAACGACGAGGCCAGGAACCTG
Source organism: uncultured Acidobacteriaceae bacterium (assembly GCA_963842095.1). Classification (GTDB taxonomy): domain Bacteria; phylum Acidobacteriota; class Terriglobia; order Terriglobales; family Acidobacteriaceae; genus Sulfotelmatobacter. The sequence goes on along the minus strand of CAWJEY010000011.1, from coordinate 64,863 downwards.
CTGCGGCTCTCGACGAAGCGCTGGCCGCCTATCTGGAGTGGGAACGCCAGGATTTCGCACAAGCTGTCGAGGGCGTTGGTCGCGGCTACGAAGATCTAAGAGCCGGACGCACCCGGCCCGCCGCCGAATTTCTCGCCGACCTTCGCCGCAAGCATGACCTTCCGCGTTGAAACAACGGCGGCAGCCGAGCAGGACGCCGACGCAATCCTTGACTGGTTGCTGTCCGAAGGTGCCGGAGAGACTGGCATGCGCTGGTTTGCCGCTTTGCAAGATTCCATCGCGTCGATTGCGGAATTCCCGGCGCGTTGCCCGATAGCACCGGAAAACGAAGTATTCCCTTTTGAGGTACGCCATCTGCTTTATGGCCGAAAGCCGCACGTGTATCGGATTCTCTTCACGATTGAGGACGAAACGGTTTACGTACTGCATATCCGCCACGGCCGCCGTCAGCCACTGAAGCACTAGCCGACTTCTACTCTTTCAGCAACTGCCTTGCGATCACCAGCCGCTGAATCTCGCTGGTCCCTTCGCCGATGGTGCACAGCTTCACGTCGCGGTAGTACTTCTCGGCGGGATAGTCTTTTATGAATCCATATCCGCCGTGAATCTGCACGCCTTCGTTGGCGCACCTGACGGCAACTTCGCTGGCGTAGAGCTTCGCCATGGAGGACTCGAGAGTCGTCTTCATGCCCGCGTCTTTCATGGACGCCGCGCGCATGGTGAGCAGTCGGGCAGCGTCGATCTCCGTGGCCATATCGGCCAGCTTCCACTGGATGGCCTGGAACTCGCCGATGGCCTTTCCGAATTGCTTGCGCTCCTTGGAATAATTCAGCGCGGCTTCGTAGGCGCCCTGTGCCATGCCCAGCGACAGAGCAGCAATCGAAATGCGGCCGCCATCGAGCACGCGCATCGCGTCGATGAAACCATCGCCTTCCTTGCCCAACAGATTCTCCGCGGGAATCACGCAATCTTCAAAGATCATCTCCGCTGTGTCACTGGCACGCAAACCCAGCTTGTTTTCTTTCTTGCCGGGACGGAATCCCTTGGTATCTTCTTCGACAATGAACGCGGAAAGCCCATGCGTCTTGGCGGCGCGGTCGGTCACCGCGATTACCACCATCACATTCGCATAGTGGCCATTCGTGCAGAAAGTCTTTGTGCCATTGAGAACCCAGTTATTGCCGCGGCGCTTGGCGGTCATGCGGGCGCTGCCCGCGTCCGACCCTGACGAGGGTTCCGTCAATCCCCACGCACCGATGAACTCGCCGGTAGCCAGTTTGCTGACGTACTTCTTTTTCTGTGCCTCGTCACCGGCGAGGAAGATGTGATTCGAGCAAAGCGACGTGTGCGCGGCGACAATAATGCCCACCGAGCCATCCACCCGCGACAATTCTTCGATGGCGATCACATATTCCACGTAGCCCATGCCGGCGCCCGCATAATCAGTGGGGAAAACTGTTCCCAACATTCCGAGCTTGCCCAGCTCCTTGATGGTAGCGAGCGGAAACTCGCAGGCTTCGTCCCATTTCATAACGTTGGGCAAGATTTCGCGCTCGGCGAATTCGCGGACCGTCTTCTTCAATTGCTGCTGCTCGTCGCTCAGTTGAAAATCCAAGACTCCTCCACCGGCTGCGGGCCGATTTTCGATTAGAACATAGCGAGAGAGGGGTGGAAAGTTACCTCGGGCAGGGAAAGTGGAAAGACGGGAGAGCCGCGTAATCACTGGGGATTGTGAGCACGAACCCTCTGAGCCCAACCGACCGGATGGTTTGCCAACATCCCGCCCGCCAGACTTTTGCGTCGCCACGAGAATCAGCGGACGATTTCATCCACCACAATGAATCTCTCGAACACCTCGTTGGAAAGCACCCGCCCGCGCTGCGTCAAGCAGACAAAGTCTCCCCGCTGCTCCATCAGCCCACCTTGGACAAACTCTGCAATCGCGGCGCGGGCGCCTTCGATCGCTTCCCCGCCAAATCTCGCGGCGAGTTTCTTCAGGCTTACGCCCCGCGTCAGCCGGAGTCCCAGGAAAAAGTTCTCCTCCAAGGCTGCCTGGTGCGAGACTGCGGTTCGCTGCATACCTGCCTCGCTCATATATTGTTCGAGAGAGTCCGCGGGCGCGAATTGCAGCGCGTCGTTGTCTGGTGAGGCAGAAATCAGCATCGAATGCGCGTCCACGCCAAAGCCGAAGTAAGGCTGCCGCGTCCAATACTTCAAATTGTGCCGTGACTCGTAACCCGCACGCGCGAAATTGGAAATCTCATACTGCGCGATCCCCGCCGATTGAAGCCGTTCACAGCCCGTCGCGTAGAAATCAACAATGGCCTCTTCATCCGGGACAAAGTGCGCGTGGTAGCGAGTGCCGCCCGCCAACAGCTCGCTCCCCAGCCGCGAATCTTCGTCCACCTCGAGCATATAGACGCTCACATGCGGAGTACCGGTCGCGGCGGTTTCCGCCAGGGAGAATTCCCAACTCCCGGCGGTCTGGTGCGGCAACCCGACGATGAGATCGATGTTGATATTCGTAATTCCTGCAGCCCGCAGGCGAGCGATATCCTCCAGCACGGTCGCGCGCTTGTGCAGACGGCCAACCGCCGCTGCTTCCTGATCCACGAATGACTGTACTCCGAGACTGACGCGGTTCACGCCGCAGCGGAGCAGACTGTCCAACGCCGCCGGCGTCAGCGTCCCAGGGGCACACTCGACCGTGATCTCCGCCTCTGGCTCTACGTCAAAATTAGCCCGCACCGCAGCGAAGATCCGCTCCAGTTGCGGGGCCTCTAGCACCGTCGGCGTTCCTCCGCCCAGGTAGATGGAATCCGCTGCGCGCTCGATATGCCCGCCCATTTCCGCCGCGATCTGAGGAGCGTTCGCAATGTCGTCACAAACGCGATCCACATAGCGCTCGAAAACCGCCCGCGAAAACACGTCGGAGGCAAAGTTGCAGTAGCTGCACTTGGTGCGGCAGAAGGGCACCGAAATGTAAATGCCGAGAGGCATGCCACACCATTATCCCATCTGCAATCCGTCTGCCCGGCGGCAAACCTTTTCCATCCTGCGGCCGGTCTCGGCCATCCATATTGAGGTACCCTGTTAGCAGCGCCACCGGCGCCACTTGACCGCACGACGCCAAGAAGATGTCTCAGGAAGAAGAAGTATTAGGCAAAGCCTATGACAGCCGCCTGATGGCGCGGCTGCTGAAGTATCTGCGTCCCTACCGCTGGCAGGTGGCGATCGCGCTGGCCTCCATTGTCCTGAAGTCTTTCGCCGACGTGCTCGGGCCCTATCTCACCAAGGTTGCGATCGATCGTTACCTGGCGCCCAAGGGCGCGGCCACCGCGACGTCTTCGGGCATATGGAGCTGGCTCAGCCCGCACGCCATCACCGGCATCGCGCAGATCGCGGCCATCTACGTCGGACTGCTGGTGTTCAGCTTCTTGCTCGAGTTCCTGCAAACCTACTTCATGCAGTGAACCGGCCAGAAAGTGATGTTCGACCTGCGCCGCCAGATCTTCCGTCACCTACAACGCCTGCACGTTGCTTTCTTCGACAAGAATCCGGTCGGCCGCTTGGTGACGCGCGTCACCACTGACGTGGATGCTTTGAATGAAATGTTCACCTCCGGCGTGGTGTCGATCTTCGAAGATCTCTTCGTGCTCTTCGGCATTCTGGGCGTGATGCTGTGCATGAACTGGAAGCTGGCTCTGATCACCTTTGCCGTGCTGCCCTTCATCGTCGTAGCAACCAAGATTTTCCGTGACAAAGTGCGCGATTCCTACCGCCGCATCCGCGTCGCTATCGCGCGCATCAACTCCTACCTGCAGGAACACATCAGCGGCATGGTTGTGCTGCAGCTCTTCAATCGCGAGCGCAAGGCCTACAACCGCTTTTCGGAAATCAACCGCAGCCACATGGACGCGTTCAAAGACGCGATCATGGCCTACTCCGTCTATTACCCTGTGGTCGAAATTCTCTCGGCGATCGCGATCGCCTGCGTCATCTGGTTCGGCGGCGGCGACGTGATGCGCAACACTCCCGCCAACAGTGTTGCCGTGAGCTTCAACTGGAAGACGCTGATCGCATTCCGCCTGGTGTCCACAGTGGCGTCGCTTGGCGTGCTGGTCGCCTTCATCCAGTACGCTCTGCGTTTCTTCCGCCCGATCATGGACTTCAGCGAGAAATACAACATTCTGCAATCGGCCATGGCAGCGAGCGAACGCATCTTCAAGCTGCTGGATACGCCAGTGCAGGTCGTGTCGCCTGCCGTGACGAAGCGCCCCGAAGGCCCGGGCCGCATAGAATTCGACCACGTTTGGTTCGCGTACCGCGATGCCGAACCAGGCAAGAACCATGGGGGGCCGGCCGCCCCGCCCGTCGGGGCCGAGCAAAGCTCGGCTGGTTCTTCACTTGCCATGAGCACTGCATCCAGCAATCAATCCCCAGACTGGGTCCTCCGCGACGTAACCTTCGCCATCGAGCCCGGCGAAACCCTAGCCATAGTCGGCCACACCGGCGCCGGAAAGACCACGCTAATCTCCCTTCTGCTGCGCTTCTACGATGTCCAGAAAGGCGCTGTGAGAATCGACGGAGTCGATGTGAAAGAAATGGATCTAGCCGACCTGCGCAGCCGCTTCGGCGTGGTCCTGCAAGATCCGTTTCTATTCAGTGGCACGATCGGCGGAAATATCCGCCTAGGCACAAAGCGCATCCAGGACGCAGACGTAGAGCAGGCCGCCGAAGACGTGAACCTCGCCGACTTCATCCGCGCCCTGCCCAAAGGCTTCGACGAAGAAGTCCGGGAGCGCGGCTCCACGCTTTCCACCGGCCAGAAGCAGCTAATCTCGTTCGCCCGCGCCCTGGCCCATGAACCGAAGATTCTGATCCTCGACGAAGCTACTTCCAGCGTCGATACCGAAACTGAATTCCGCGTACGCGACGCGCTCAACCGCATGGTCGAGGGACGGACATCGCTGATCATCGCTCACCGGCTTTCGACGGTGCAGCGCGCCGACAAAATTATCGTCATGCACAAAGGCCAGGTGCGCGAAATGGGCACGCACCAGCAACTGCTGGCCCAGCGCGGGATTTACTTTAAGCTCTACCAGTTGCAGTACAAAGATCAGGAGCTGAATGTGGAGCGGGCGCCCCTTCGACAGGCTCAGGGCAAGCTCTCGCCCGTGAATGCCAATGGCTTGACGGAGCCGGAAGTCACTACCAGCGCGGACGATTAGCCTGACCCGTTCAGTGGGCCGATGAGAATATGTCCCAGTCAAAACGAGTTTTCCTTTCCGCAGAATGGCGAGACCTTGTGATGTTGAACTACGAGGTTGAACCTGGCCTATTAAAGCCATACGTCCCAACCGGCACATCACTAGATTCGTTCATGGGAAGAACATACGTCAGTCTTGTGGGCTTTCGGTTCTACCGCACCAAGCTATTTGGATTTTTCCCAGTTCCGTTTCATGCCGATTTCGATGAGGTAAATCTGCGCTTCTACGTCCGGCGGAAAGAGGGCGGCGAGGACCGAAGAGGAGTTGTTTTCATCGCCGAGATTGTTCCCAAGCGGGCAATTGCAACAATCGCCCGCCTCGCATACGGTGAGAACTACGTATGCCTTCCCATGCGGCACAAGATGAAAACTAGAGATTGGGGAAAGGAGACCGAATATGAGTGGCAGGTTGACGGAGAGTGGTGCAGGCTCTCTGCTCAGACTGTTGGGCCTCCAACCCATCCTCAAGAGGGGAGTTGGGAACAGTTCATCACCGAACACTACTGGGGCTATTCTGCTCAACGACGCGGCGGGTGCGTCGAATATCACGTCTCGCACGTCCCTTGGCGGGTGTGGCCGACCATTACCGCGAAATTTGAAGGAGAGGCTAGCAGGCTATATGGGAGAGACCTCGGAACGGTTCTGCAACGGCGCCCTGACTTCGCGTTTGTGGCAGACGGGTCTCCGGTCCTTGTTTTCAAGGGAAATAAAGTCTCATGAGTTTGGCAGACTACGACTCGGAAACCGCTCACCCGCGCGAAGGCTGGATACTTTACGATGGCGGATGCGGATTTTGCTATCGCTGGGTTCACTTCTGGAAAAAGATAGTGGAACGGCGGGGCTTCGCAATCAAAGACCTTCAGTCCGCTTCTGCCGACGGCAGCTTGCAAATTCCACGAGAAAATCTGCTTGACGATATACGAGTGTTGACCCGCAGCGGGAAATTGGCATCGGGGGCCGATGCATATCTTTACGTGGCACGGCGAATCTGGTGGGCGTGGCCTCTCTATGCGCTGTTTCGTTTGCCGGGTTTCAATTCAATCCTCTGGTGGGGCTATGCCTGGTTTAACCGAAATCGATACCGAATCTCTCGCCATTGTCCGGTACCACAACAAGCCGGGGATGGGCAGACCACGAAAAACGGTACGTGAATCGTCAGCCGCCTCGTTTCGTTTGTTGCGGCCTTACAATGCTCTCTTGCGAATCCTGATCTCAGCCGGCGAAGCTTCCGGGGAAATGTACGGCGCGCAGCTCATCGACGCTTTGCGTCACCGTGACCTGCAGCTTGAATCCTTCGGCGTCGGCGGAGACCGCATGCGCGCCGCCGGCTGCGACACGGTAGTCGACGCCAAAGACCTCTCGGTCGTCGGTATCACCGAAATTCTCAGCCATCTGCCAAAGATTTACGGCCTATACCAGGGTCTGATCAACGAAGCCGACAGGCGCAAGCCTGATCTCGCCGTCGTTATCGACTCGCCCGCATTCAACTGGCGCGTGGCCCGGCAGATGAAGAAGCGCGGCATTCCCGTGGTCTACTACGTCGCACCGCAGTTCTGGGCGTGGCGGCAGGGCCGCGTGCGGCTAATCCGCAACTACGTCGACAAAGCTCTCGTGATTTTTCCCTTTGAAGAGAAGTTCTACCGCGACCGCGGAGTGGACGCGACCTTCGTCGGCCATCCGCTGGCCGATTTACCACACCCGGCCATCGAGCGCAGTGACTACGCCGCCCAACATCATCTCGATCCCGCGAAGCCGTGGATCACGCTCATGCCCGGCAGCCGCATCAAGGAAGTGCGCATGAACCTGCCCACTATCCTGGAAGCGGCAGCTCAACTAGAACCCGGCTACGAATTTCTGCTCCCCGTAGCACCCACGCTCGACCGGACGTTCCTGCAAAGCCTGCTTGGAGAGCACAGCGTCACCCTCGTCCCCGAATCCTTACCCGCGCTCTGGCACTCCCGCGCCGGAATCGTTGCCAGCGGCACCGCGACGGTGGAAGCCGCCATGATGTGTACACCGTTCGTCATGGTTTACCGCGTCACGCCCCTCACCTATCTGCTGGGCAAGCCCCGAGTCAAGGTCCCGCGCTTTGCCATGGTCAACCTGATCGCCGGAGAGGAGGTCGTCCCCGAATTGGTGCAGCACGACTTCACGGCACAAAATGTTGTCGCCCGGCTGCAGGAAATCCTCCCCGACGGCCCCGCCCGCACCCGCATGCTGCAAGGCCTGATCCGGGTGAAAGCCCTGCTCCGCCCGCCGCAAAACGCTACGCCCGGCCCGTCCCAGCACCCGGCAGACCGCGCCGCAGGCATCATTCTGACCCTGGTGCAGACGGTTTCGGCTAGGAACTGAGAGCCAAAAGCCAAAGGCTACTCCCTAAACCTTGTGCTCCCAGCATCTTTTAGTGGAGAATCTTCATCATAGGGAAGTGGTAGGCTCATTTCCGGGAGACTCTCCTTAATGCAGATTCGCCCTTGGCGCGCCCAGAGCGCCCTGTCGGGTTCCCTCGCCCTGCTGCTATTGGCGTTCGCCGCGACCCCCTCGCGGGCCGCGGAGAAGACCCATCTGCGCGTCGACGACTATCAGATCGAGGCTGAGCTAACGCCCCATCTCCACCAGATTTCAGCGCGGGCTAAGGTCAAATTCACCGCCCTGCAGGATTTGAGCGTCGCCGTGTTCGAACTGCATAACGACTTGCGCGTCACCCGGGTTCTTGACGCGAACAACCAGCCCCTGTCAGCCGAGCGCGTCACCCAGGATTCGACCATCCGCGTGCCCCTGCCCTCAGGTCTCGCCAAGGACGCTTCCACCACGCTCACCTTTGAATACGAAGGCAACCTCGAAACCGCCGACGATAGTCCGGTTCCGGGCCTTAAGCTGGCCTACATCAGCGATGACACCAGCTACCTGCTCTACTCCGGACGCTGGTTCCCGGTAAGCGGCTACGGGCTAAACCGATTCACAGCAACCATCAGCGTTACGGTCCCAGCCCACATGCTGGTGATCGGAAGTGGAAAGGCCACTGTCGCCGATAATCCTCCATCAAAAAAGCCCAATACCAACGGCCTGCCTACCAAAACATTCACGTTCGTCTATGCCAAGCCCAGCTTCCCCGGCACCATCGTCGCGGGCATCTTCCAGGAACACAAGAGCGATGAAGCTGGCATGGATCTGCACCTCTACTTCAAGCCCTCGCACCAGGCGCTGGCTCCGGAATACACCACCACGGCGGTCCAGGAGTTCACTTACTTCATCACCCTGTACGGGCCTCTATCGCAGAAGCTTAACGTTGTGGAACTGCCGGGCGACACCGTTCCCTACGCCTGGGCGCCCGAGATCGCCTGCCTCGCCGGGCCCTCCATCACTGAAAAAACGAACTACCGGCTGCTCGCCAACGCCATCGCCCACCAATGGTGGGGAGCTTCGGTGAGCCCCGCCGCGAAAGACGATTGGTGGCTGGTCGACGGCTTCTCCCGCTACTCCGAAGCGATGTACGTGGAGAATGCAGCGGGAGCGGCGGGTCTTGAAGAGGCCGTAAAAGACATGTCGGTGGGCGCGCTGGCCTATGACACGGTTCCGCTCTCCAGCGCCAGCAAGCTCGATCCCTTCTCCACCGAATTTCAATCGCTGGTCACCGACAAGGGAGCGATGATCCTGCACATGCTGCGCTGGGTGCTGGGCGAGGACAAGTACAACAAAACCATGCGCGAGTTCGCCGAGAATTACGCTGGCAAATCGGCCAGCATGGATGACTTCAAGGCCATTGCCGAGAAGTATTACGGCGAGCAGCTAACCTGGTTCTTCTCGCAGTGGCTCGATTCCACGGGCGCTCCAGAATTCAAGGTGAAGTACACCACCTACCGCATGGGCAACAACAAGGGCTTCCGCGTTACCGGAGAGATCTCGCAGGATCTCGACCTGTTCCGCATGCCGGTGAACCTGCGTATCGATACCGACGGCAAAACGGAAGACAAGAAGATTGATCTGGTCGGCACCAACTCACCCTTCACGGTAGAAACTTTCGGACGCCCGCGGCGCATCTCGGTCGATCCTGACCATCACGTGCTCACGAACTCTTCCGACGTGAAGCTGCGTTCTTCCATTCTCCGCGGCCAGGCGCTGCAGCAGCAGGGCGACTTGTCGGGCGCGCTCGCAGAGTTCAACAAGGCACTCGACCAGAACAAGAACAGTTCCCTGGCCCACTACCGGATCGCTGAGATTTTTTTCCTGCAGAGAAACTACCAGGCCTCGGCCAACTCCTATCGCTCGTCCATCAACGGCAATGGGGAGCCGCGCTGGACCGAAGTCTGGAGCCACATTCAACTGGGCAAGATTTTCGACATCACCGGCCAGCGCGAGCGCGCCATTAACGAATACCGGCAAGCCATCCAGACCAATGATGACACCTTCGCCGCGCTGGAAGAAGCGCGCAAGTACCTGCAAAAGGCCTACGAACGACCGAAGAACAAAGAATAGGGAAATGGTTCCGCAGTGGTTCGGGAAGGGCATGGCTTCAGCCGTGCCGTTACGGATTCCAGAATGATGCGGGCTTTAGCCCCTGAGGCTTGTGCCGGTTCCCAAGGCTTTGGATTTTTTCTCCCGCGGTGGGCCGAATTCCAAAACCTCACATGGCAAGACCTCGCGGGCATGAACCTCGACAATAGGCACGGAGGATGGCCGCATGTCGTCAGGCTGGCGACGAATGTGCTGCATGAGTGAGGAATCCACCCGCCCATAACCCTCCGCAAAATCGAACTGCACTTTTTGCAGCGCGTCTTTTTGAACCGTATCTGGTCGCGGTCGAGCCTCCGGTATCCGATCATTTTGGCGTCGACCGACGATACCCCTCCCACCTCGCAATCGCTGGATGCGTGCAACAGCCCGGTCCACCACCCGGGCAAACTCTGCCCCATCGTCATTTTTGCGTCCCTCCCACAAGCTCCGCCGCGCATCCTCGACGGAAAACCAGGTGCGATTTCGCCGCGACTCTTTGGGAACGCTCAGCCGCAAGACCTCGCAGAGATACGCGTGGACGACATTTTCTTTTCCGGCGGAGGTTGCAGATTTCCCGGCACAGTCCCGCTTGCGCCGAGCATATCGTGCGAACGAAGCTTCTTCGATCCGGCCATGAACCCCCGCTTCCTCGAACGCCTCGAGTGCAGCGGCCTGAGCGTGCGTCAGCCCTGGTTCCGCGCTGCCCTTGGGAAAAGTCCAGCGCCCGCTGCCGCGGGTCTGAACCAGCAGGAATTCGATCTCGCCTCTGCGCACGCGATAGCAGACCGCTGCCACCTGTTCGCATTCGCTCAACTTGCGAAGTTGCGACAATCGAACGAACTTAGCCATCGGCTGATGCGCCCGAACCGATGACGGGACTATCGCCAGGCGCGAATCAGGACCATTTCTTGCAGCAGCACTCATCGCACCAGAGTGCACGACGCCATCCGCCTCTGCCTAGAGCACAACTTGGTTCTCGACCTTCGAGGGTTTGCCGACCCGCCCCGAGATGCAAGATCCGCCGGAATCCTTCTACATACTTGCGCCGCGCCACTCCCGAAGACAGTATTCATACTTCAAGGGCTGCAATCCGCTGCCAGGTGACTTTATTGGAGAACATGCATTGCCTTCGCTGTAACCGCGAACTCGGAGCCGGCCACAAATCCGTTGCCCTGTACATGTTCGCGCAAACCGTAGGAATCAAACCTCGCCAGAAATCGACTGCTCATCGCATCTCTTTCTGCCCCCAGTGTTCCGTTTCTCTAGCCATGGGCCCGCCTCCCGAGGGCGCCCTCAACCTGGCGGCTTGGGACATGATTCGCGACCTCGTGGGGTCAGACCCTGCCTTGAACCAAGCGGCTTGGGAGAACCTGAGCGGGGTCCTGGGCTTGCTGCCGGCAACCGGTACCGACGGCGTCCCTCCTTCAGCGCAATCCGCAGGATATTTCGAGTTCTGATGGCCAAAGCGCTCCTCCCCCGGTTTCGTAACGGAGTTTCGTGACGGAGTTTCGTGACGCAGGCCCCGCCGACCCTCGCCAATTCTCATCTCCAGCTAACCTTTCCTGCCCTCCCGTGGTCTAAGAAACCAACGACAGCGGGAACTTCGCATGACCCGGCTGCGTATTACTAAGCAGATGCTTGAATGAAAACGGTTGGGCGGGATTGAGACCCCTCGCCTGATCGTGCCCGAGACCCCCACGCACCTCCCCGGAGGCGTGGGGGTGTATCTCATGCGAATACTCGTCGACATCATCCGCCAGTCGCTCTCCACGCTCTGGGCGCACAAGCTGCGCTCGTTCCTAACCATGTTTGGGATCGCCTGGGGCGTCGGCTCTCTACTGCTTCTGGTAGGTCTGGGGGAAGGCTTCCGCAGCGGACAGGAAAAACAACTTGCCAATCTCGGGCAAAACATTATGTTCATGTTTCCCGGACGCGTCCCCGCCGTTGAGGGCAGCACCCAGTCCGGGCAAACCTACTACTTTACGTATGCGGACTATTCCGCCATCCGCCAGCAGGCCAAGTTCGTCGGCGCACTTTCTCCGGTGCTGAATCGTGAAGATATCCGCGCCGTCAGCGATTACGGTTCCACCAACGGCCAGGTCTTCGGCGTAGCTTCCGACTACAACCAGATTCGCAACGTACCCATCAGTCCCGGGCGCTGGTTTAACGAACAGGACAATGCCGAGCGCCGCCGTGTCGCCGTCGTGGGCTGGGAACTGCTCAAGAACATGTTCCCCGGACGGCCCGCCGTGGGCTCCGCCATTCTTCTGAACGGAATCAGTTTCGATGTAATCGGAGTGGTGGCGAAGGTTGGGCGTGACGGCAATAACGGTACCAACTCGCGCATCTTCATCCCCATCGAAACCATGCGCAATCTGTTTCGCCTCACCAAGGCGAACTCCGAAGACGCCATTTCCTTTCTCAACTTCACGCCCATCCGCAAGGACCTCCACACCGAGGCGAAGAATGAGATTCATCAGATCATCGCCAGCCGCCATGGCTTCGACCCCAAGCTGGAAGATGCTTTTGAAGACTGGGACACCATCGAAAACATGCAGCGCGTAGGCAAGATCTTCGACGCCATGGATTGGTTTCTGGGTGTGGTCGGCGTCGTTACTCTGGGACTCGGCGCCATCGGCATTGTCAACATCATGCTGGTTTCGGTCAGCGAACGTACCAAGGAAATCGGTCTGCGTAAAGCGCTGGGCGCAACCCACAAAAACATTCTTACGCAATTTTTTGTCGAGGGAGCTTTCCTCACCGCCTTCAGTGGAGGCATAGGCCTGGCTCTGGCCACCGGCTTTGTAACGCTGCTGGCGATGTTGCCGGCGCCGGAGGGTTTCGATACGCCGCGAATCATTCCCGCGTCCGCGCTGGCAGCCATCGCTTCGTTGGCCATCGCCGGAATCTCTGCTGGCCTCTACCCCGCGCGCAAAGCCGCGCTGATGGAGCCGGTGGAAGCCCTAAGGCAAGAGTAAGAACTAGTAAGCGCAGTGGATCCGTAAGCTGAAAGCTGATAGCTGAGAGCTGATCAGCCACAAGCTAAGAGCTAAGAGCTAAAAATGATCGTCGATCTCGCCAGTCAGGCCTACAACGCGCTGCACCACAATCGACGCCGCAGCGTGCTGACCATGCTGGGCATGGCCTGGGGAATCGCCACGGTCGTTCTCCTGCTGGCCTACGGGTCGGGCTTCGAGCGCGGCCTCTGGGTTGCCTTCCGCTCTTTTGGGACGAATCTGGTTTTCATCTTCCCGGGCCGCACCGAGTTGCAGGCGGGAGGAACCAAGGCCGGCTCCGAGGTCAAGTTGACCGTCGACGATCTCGATTACATCCGCGACGAAGTGCCCCTGCTCAAGCACGTCTCTCCAGAAGTCTCCAAACAGAGTCTCGTCGCCTACGGCACGCGCAGCGCCACCTATGGAGTCAGCGGCGTCTACGCCTCGTATGGCCGCATGCGCCGCCTGGACACCGAGGAAGGCAGCTTCTTCAGCGAAGCCGACGACTTCACTCACACCCGCGTCGCCATCATCGGCTCGGACGTAAGAAAAAAGCTCTTCTCCGGACAAACCGCTCTCGGCGAAAGCATCCGCCTAGATGGCATTTCCTATCAGGTCATCGGCGTGCTGCGGCACCAGGTGCAGAACGGCGACGACAACATTAACGGCCACGTCTACGTACCCTTCAGCGCCATGAGCGACCTGGCCAAGACCTACTACCTGAATTCCGTTGTCATGGAATACGAGGGCGATCACGCCAAGGTCGTGACCGCCGTCCGTAATTCCATGGCCTTTCACCACAACTTCAATCCCAAGGATCAGCGCGCCATCTTCGTCTTCGACGTCTTCGCCGACCTGCTCGACCTGCAGGTGATCAGCACCGGCATCAAAATCCTGCTCGGCTTCATCGGTTTGCTGACGCTCGGCATCGGCGGTGTGGGCCTCATGAACATCATGCTGGTCTCCGTGACCCAGCGCACCCGCGAGATTGGCGTGGAAAAGGCCCTGGGCGCGCACCGCTGGCACATCCTGTTCCAGTTCCTTACGGAAGCGCTGGTAATCACGGCTCTGGGCGGCCTGTTGGGAGTTGTGTTGGCGTATTTGGTTTCCTGGAGTGTCGGCTCGCTCACGCTCTGGAGCGCTTTCGAGGAAAACGCCAGCGAAGGTGACATTCATCTTTACATCGACTCCGCCACGCTGATCTGGTCGACAGCTATCCTCAGCTTCGTCGGCATCATCAGCGGCATGTTGCCCGCGATCAAAGCCGCGAGACTGAATCCGATCGAAGCGCTGCGCTACGAGTAGCGGCCTTACGAGTAGCGCCGGCATCCAGCCGACTGTTGCGAGGGCATCCTGCCCTCGCACTCAGCATCACCCTCAGGCTGCATTTACAATTCCACTGTGCCGGAAACCGCCACCACCCGCCTCGACCGCGTCCTGTCTCAACTCCGCCTCTACGAACATCCACTGCTGAACTTCTCCGCGCGCTCAAAAGGAGAAGGCGTCGAGATCATCATCCAATTCAAAGATGCGAGCGTTCCTGTTCACACCTACTACATCGATCTCCATCCCCGCGACCTCGACCACCCGCAGTTCGAATGGAGTTTCCAGCGTCAACTCTATGACGCGCTGCACGATTACTTCGTCGAAATGTTCATCCGCACGCCGCAGGACCGCACCGACCGCCGCCGGAAGGGATTGTGAATCCGCTTCGTCAAAAGATCGAGCAGGAAATCCGCCAGCGCGGCCCCATTCTCTTTTCGCGCTACATGGAACTCTGCCTCTACGATCCCGAACTCGGTTACTACTCGCGAAATGCGCAGCAGTTCGGCAAGGCGGGCGATTTCTACACGTCGAGCGATGTGAACGCCGTCTTTGGCCGTCTGCTGGCCCGCCAGTTCGACGAAATGTGGCGAGCGCTGGGCTCCCCGGAGCGCATCGATCTGATCGAACTCGGCCCCGGTCGCGGCCTGTTCGCACAAGACGTACTCGACTGGTCAGAAAAAAAGTTTCCGGGTTTCTTCGACGCCGTGCATTACGTTCTAATCGAGAGTTCGCCCGCACTCCGCGAGCGAATCAAAGAGACTCTGGGACGTCACATAGAATCCGGAAGGGCCGACCTCACCAAGCCCGATCCTCAGGACAAAACGTCCGCCCCCTGCACTCCCACTATCATCTTCGCCAACGAATTCTTCGACGCTCTCCCAGTCGAAATCCTCAGCCCGAAGGGCTCCCTGCACATCGACGCACGCGTCGGCCGCTTCATTGACACCTGGGCGCAGCCTTCCCGCGAAGAACTTGAATTCCTCGACCGCTACTCCATCCATCCCGAGCCGGACGAACGCGTCGAAGCGCCGCTCGCGGCACAACAATTCATGGATCGCATTGCCGCCAACATCGGGCGCGGATTCTTCATTGCCATCGACTACGGCTATACGCGTGAAGAGCAGCTTGCCGGGCGCCATCGCGGAACGCTGAAGGCCATTCGTCAGCACTCGATCAGCAGCAATCCCTACGAGGCCCCAGGAGAACAGGACATCACCGCGGACGTAAACTTCACCGCACTCGCCGCCGCCGCAGAAAAGCACGGCATGCAGACGCACAAACTCGTTACACAATCCCAATTCCTGATGGGCATTGGCGAAGCCAATCAATTTGCCGACGCCTTCGAAGACTGCCGACTGCCGCAGGAACGCGCCAAAGTCGCGCTGCAACTCAAGCATCTGGTCACGCCCGCGGGCATGGGCGAAAGCTTTCAAGTCCTAATTGCCGGCAAGGGAGTCGAGCAGGAGAGAATCGGGTCGCTATCAGGTTTGAGCTTCGGTCGCACCGGCTAGCACGACTCATGTAGCGACAGCCGCCTCGCCTGTCTCGCCTGGGCGAAGCCCGGCGGCCACAAAGTCCGAAGCGGACTACCGACCCACAGTGACGGGCTAATCCTTTTTCCCCGCAATCTCCGGATACTCATACACTCCGCGCCCCGATTTCCGTCCCAACCGCCCCGCCTTCACATACTGCACCAGCAGCGGCGCTGGACGATATTTCTCTCCCAGCGATTTGTGCAGATACTCAAGAATATTCAGCCGCGTATCCAGTCCCACCAGATCAACCAGTTCAAACGGCCCCATGGGATGATTCAGCCCAAGCTTCAGCGCCTTGTCGATGTCCGCGGCCGAAGCGATCCCCTCCTGAAGCATATAAAACACCTCATTGCCGATCATCGCATTGATCCGACTGGTGATGAAGCCCGGCGACTCTTTGATCACTACCGCTTCTTTCTTCATCCGCTTCCCTACTTCAACGGCCGCAGAGAGCGTATCGTCGTCGGTTTCCAGCGCCCGCACCACTTCGAGCAGCTTCATCTTGTGCACGGGATTGAAGAAGTGCATGCCCACGCACTTTTTCGCGCGGTAAGTCACGCTGGCAATCTCCGTGATACTCAGTGAAGACGTGGTCGACGCCAGAATCGTGGTCGGACGGCAGATCTTGTCGAGCAGAGTGAAGATTTCAATCTTCGACTCCATCTCTTCCGGCACAGCCTCAATCACCAGATCGGCCTGGCGCGCCGCCTCTTCCACTGAGCCCGCATATTCCAGCCGCTGAAAGGCGGCATCGGCATCGGGCGCCGCAACCTTGCCCAATTCAACCGCCTTGTCGAGATTGGCCCGGATTTCGCTTTCGGCTCGCCGCAGCGCCGCGGGCAGCAGGTCTTCCAGGATGGTGCGGTAGCCGCCAATCGCCGCGGCGTGAGCAATACCACGGCCCATAATGCCGGCGCCGATCACCGCGACGGTTTTAATCTCCGCCACTACGGACCCACCTTTTCCAGATCGGCAATCGCGGCATTGATTGCGCCCCCGGTCGCCCGCAAACTTTCCGCCAGGCGCTGACGCTCCTCAGTATTCATGGCGGGAATGTAAATGCAGATGCGGCGTAGCGTGGCCGTGATGTCCTCCACATAGTTCATTGCGCGAATTAGTTCCCCAGTTACTGGCATGAGTGCTCCTGTATGTTTCAGCTTTTCTTGGCTGATCTGTCGGCTGCCTGCCCGCTCCAACGTCACGCGCAACGCCGACGGTCGACCTTCTATTCTGGACGTGTCGGAGAATTTAGTAAAGGCAGCCGGACTCCGGTCAGGGCCCTCTGCTGAAGTCATCCAGCGCTTCTTGTGTGTTTGTTAACAAGGATTTAACCAGCACCGCATATAATCTCTATCGATTCTTTTTATGGGCCCTCCGAGTTCCCCGGGAATCTAAGTCCTATGGCAGATAAGCCCTTAAAACGCTATATTTTCGCGAGCGACTTCGACCAAACGCTCACTTTCAACGATTCCGGCTACGTGCTGGCCGAACTGGTTGGTATTCCCACCGCAGAGTTCGAACGCAAAGCCAAAGGCATGGCGAAGATCAACCTAGTGCAGCAGGGGGCAGAACTCGCTTACCTTCTTCTCCACGACCCGGAGTTCAAAGCCAAGGTGCGGAAAGAGCATCTTCACGAAGTTGGCAAGCGCATTCGCCTCAAAGGTGATATCAAGGCGCTCTACCTGATTCTGGAAACAGGCGTGGATGGCTACTCCTTCGACTTCTACGTGCTCTCCGCCGCCCCCGTTGAGGTGATCCATTCTGCGCTCGAAGGTATCGTCCCGGAGGACCACATTTTCGGCACTGAGTTTCGCTACAAGCCTTCCGGCGAGATCGACACCATCGTTCGCGCCACCGCGGGCTACGGCAAGGTGGCGGTTCTCAAGCAGTTGCTCGTCGAGCACGTGACCGGCCCTGATCACGTCATTTACACCGGAGACGGCAGCTCGGACATTCACGTGATGCTGGAAGTGAACGCGCGCGACGGCCTCACCATCGCGGTGTCGGAGTCACCCCACGTTTCCCAGATTGCCAAGCGCACCGTGCTTAGCACCAGCGCCTTCGCGGTGCTGGCGCCCATTCTCGAAGAGATCGCAGGATGGGAACGCGCCCGCATTCGCAGCTTCTTCGAAGCCAACGGCATGCTGATCCAGGAGTGGGAGCGCGTGCGCACCGACTGGCTCACGGTGCGTCCGGCCGCTACGGAGGCGTCAGAACCGGTGACTGTGGCGTGATGACTCCGTTCCTAGACGAGAACTGGTGGCTTGATGCTGCGCGATAAAAGCCTCATTCCGCTCTCTCATCAACATCAGCGCGCGTTGGCTCTCTGTGTGCGCATCGATCGCGCCCATCCCATTCCCGCCGCGGACTTGCAAGCCTGGCAGGCGGAGATCGCACAACACTTCGAGCAGGAGATCAAAATTCATTTCTCTGCCGAAGAGCGCACGCTCTTCCCGGCTGCCCGCCAGTTCCCCGAACTCATTCCATTGGTGGAAGAATTAATCGCCGATCATGCCGCGCTGCGCGAATGTTTTTCGCGGGCAGAGGCGCACGCAATGTCCACCGAAAGCTTGCCGGCCTTCGGGCAACAACTCTCCGCCCACATCCGCAAAGAAGAACGCCAGCTCTTCGAGCGCCTGCAGCAGTCGCTGTCCCCGGACAAACTCTCAGCTCTCGGGATCGAACTGGAGGAAGCACTAAAAGACGCCGCGCAGTCTTGCATCCTCACGAGCGAGGCAACGAGGCTAAAGCCCATAAAATAGCCCGTGTCTCGCTCTCTACAGCCCGTGGCGTTGCCTGAATCGCGCCGCAGCTTCGCGTCCCATGTAGCGTTCCAGCACGGCCGATTCGGTTTTCCGCAGATCCACCACCACCAGCCCGTCGAGCACGTTGGAGAACCTCCGGTTCACGTTGAAGCCCACCATCTTGCCGCCGATCTTGGCATATTGCCGCAGCAGGATGGGCAGGCCTTTGCCGTCCGCTTCCACATCTGTAATCGGTTGCGAGAGTTCCTCCAGGTCGCGCAAAGCATGGCACATGGCGCGGCAATCCCAAGGCCGCAGCCCGGCCGGACGAAACGGCCGCCGCGGTTCGATCAGCCCCGCCAACTCGTCATCCCGCACGCGCTCTTCGAAGAACCGGTAAATCATCTCGCGCGAGGCTTTGCTGTAATCGTTGCTGATGCTGACCGCGCCAAACAATACCGGAGTCTCCGCATGGGTTGCAAGCAACCGTGCAATTCCCTTCCACAACAAAAGCAGTGGAGCATACTGCCGCTGGTATTCCGGCCTTACGAAAGAACGTCCCAGTTCCAGCGCCGGACCGATCTTTTCAAACATCCGAGCATCGTAACGAAACAGCGTGCTGGTATAGAGGCCGCCCACGCCCCGCTCCGCGAGAATTTCAGCCGTGCTGCCGGCGCGGTAACCGCCCACAAGCTCTTGTTTCGTCTTGTTCCACAACAACACATGCCAGTAGTAGCGGTCGAAGCGGTCGAGGTCACGGCCTTTCCCCGTGCCCTCGCCAGCCAGGCGGAACGTGACTTCGCGCAACCGTCCCAACTCCTGCAACATCCGCGGCGTTTCGTTTGCCTTCGCCAGGTAGACCGCCAGATCGCCGTTTTGCGCCAGGCAATGGTCCGGGGCAAGGCGGCTCAATTCTGCCGCCAGCGTTTCCGCCGGCTCTGCTGGCGCAACCGGCTCCTGCACCTTCTCCGCGATTTTCGATTGCAACGCCGCCGGCCAGGACTTTTCCACCCGGCTCCGTCGCGCCAGTAGATAGGTACGCCAGCGTAAGTACTCGATGGCTTCTCGATTCTCCGCGAGGCTCGCGACGGCATCACCGGGAACCTCGCTGCCCACGCGCACTTCCACGGTTCGTCCCTCCTGCTGCAGGAACTCCTGCAACAGAAATGCGGTCCTGAGCCGCGGGTGAATCATCCCGAAAAGATGAAAACTCACGCTGTTTCGTCCGCAAAAATAAACCGGAAGCGCAGCGGCGCCTGTCCGCCGCATCAGACGCACGGCCGTTTCGCTCCACGCCGGGTCGGCGATTTCCGCGTGGGGAAATTGCCAGTGCGACACTTCGCCCGCGGGAAAAATAGCCAGCATTCCGCCCGCTCGCAGCCAATCCAGTGCCTCCCGGACCGCGCGCTGATTCACATCGATACTGTTCCCCCGCACGGCTCGGTCGCTTTGAAACGGATCCACGAAGATGCAATGCCGCGCCAGTTCCGGCACATCGCGCAGCAGGTAATTCGTCATCACCTTCACGTCCGGACGCACGCGGGTCAGAAGCACAGCCAGCGCAGCGCCATCCAGCATGCCAAACGGATGGTTCGCCACCACAACCACCGGACCAGTGGCGGGAATGCGTGCCGTGTCCACCGCATCCACGCGCAACTCCACCCGCATCTGCGCCAGCAGGTTGTCCAGCCCGAAGCCCTCAGGAGAGTGCCGCACCCGGCGGTAAAGCGCCCGCACTCTGTCCACGGGAAGAAACTTCCCCGCCAGCGCCGGAATGCCAGGAAATCGCTCGACTTCCGCCAACACTTCCGCCCACGCCCCATCCTCGTGCAGTTGGTTGAATGGCATGTTAGAGGAATAACGCAGCCGCTTTGCAGCAGGATGAAGAGGAAGTTAAAAGCTGATGAAATGTAGATCGAGCGAAACTCGAAAGTAACCAAGAGCAGTGGTCAGTGGCCAGTAATCAGTGGCCAGTGGTTTACGCAACGAAACATTCTTCGTCCACTGCAGGCACTGGTCACTGGCCACTGACCACTGCTTCTAAGTCTCCAGCCGGAAGCGCGTCTCTGCCAGCGAATAGAGTCTGCGCCAGACCAGCCGGTTCACCGTCACTACCGTCGCTGCCATCATCAGGGTCGCGGCCAGCAGCAAGTGAAAATCGCCGGCATCAGTAGCCTGGCTGATGGTCGCACCCAACCCCGTGGTGGTGTATATCTGCCCTTTGAAATGAAAATACTCGGCGACGATGCTGGCGTTCCAGGCTCCGCCGGACGCCGTCACCAGCCCAGTCACCAGGTAGGGAAATATTCCCGGCAGAATTAACTTCTTCCAGCGCCCGATGCCCCGCAACCGGAACACCGAGCAGCATTCCTTCAAGTCGGTCGGGATCGCCATCGCCCCCGCGATTACGTTGAACAACACATACCACTGCGTGCCCAGCAGCAGCACAACCATCGACGCCAGCCCAAGTCCCTGTCCGATGCGAATCAGCACCAGCAAGATTACGGGCAGCAGCGCCGTTGCCGGCACCGAAGCGGCAATCTGCGCCAGCGGCTGTGCGATGCGGGACAGCCTGGGATTGAATCCGATCGCCACTCCCGCCGGAATCGTCCACAGCGCGCCCAGCAGCAACGCCAGATTCACTCGCAAGAACGTAGCACCCAGGCCAAGAGCCGTTTCATGTAATTCCTCCTTCCCCAGGCCGCTGAGAATGATCGCAACCCGGACCACGCCGTAGCCAATGGCGCCAAGCGCCAGCACCACCAGCACGCGGAGCAGCCAATCTCTCCACGCAGCCGCAGGTTCCTCGGCACGTTCTTCGTTATGCTTGCGGGCAAAATACAGCAGCAGACGCTCCCCCAGCGGCCGCAGTGTCTTCTGACGAATCTTTGCCAGCCCGCTGGAATGCTCCACCAGGTTGAGCACCCACGATCGCGGCGCATCGGTGCTTTCCACCTGCTCCACTTTAAACTTCTCCGCCCACGCAATCACTGGCCGCCACACGAACTGGTCCAGCAGGACGATCACAGTAACCATGGTGGCCACGCCCCACAGGATCGAGGTCGTGTCTCCCGCGCTGGCCGCGGTCTGCAGATACGAGCCCAGGCCCGGCAGGCGAAAATCGCGCGACCCCAGCACGAACATTTCGCACACCATCAACGCGAACCATCCCCCGGCCACCGACATCATGGAGTTCCACACCAGCCCAATCGCTGAAAACGGCAGCTCCATCTGCGTGAAGCGCTGCCACCAGCTGAAGCGGTAGATCCTCGCCGCCTCCCGCATCTCGTTGGGAATGCTTTTCTGTGAGGCGTAGAAGCTGAAGGCCATGTTCCACACCTGGCCGGTGAAAATAAGGAGGATCGCGCCCAGTTCCACACCAAGCTGCCGACCGGGAAACAGAGCGACCATGGCCAGCATTACCGGAGGCAGGAAGCTCAACACCGGGATCGACTGCAGCACATCCAGCAGCGGAATCATGAAGCGCTCGGCGCGCACGTTAGACGCCGCCACATAGCCGTACACCAGCGCGAACCCCAGGCTCAACCCGTAAGCGATGGTGATGCGCAACAGCGAATACCCCGCATAGGCCGGCAGCGCCCACAGGCTGCGCGAAATCTCCGCCGAAGGCGTAACCGGCCCCAACCAGGAGCGCCCGACCGTCGCCACACCATAAAAGATCGCAATCCCCGCGCCGAACATGATGACATCCGGCAGGTGCGAAGTTTCGATCCGCGGCAGTTGTGTCCACAAGCGATACGCCGAGAATCCTCGCAGGGTGATGCTCTTTTTCATGCTCTGGCTTTTCCTCTCACAAGTTGCGAAAACAAATTAACAAGCGCGTGCAGTGCCGTGGAAGAGCGGCGCTTAAGCGGCCTGCCCTGAGCGAAGCCGAATGGGCCGCGTAGGGCCCACACTCTCGCTGGCTTCAGCCCCCGTGGTCGCACTTTGCGTCCAACGAGTTTTTCCCACGGCCCGTCCTGCTGGAACTCTCGGTCAAACCTCAGGCGCGGGAGTTGAGTCGTGGTTCTCTACGGCGTGTTCTGCCTGCGCCGCTTCGGTTTGAACCAGCTTGCCGCTTGCGCGGTCGTAGTCGAAAATCTCCGCGTAGCGGCCCCAGTTCATGGCGGTATCGAACTGGCGCTGCACTTCATCCTCGGAGAAGTGGTCGTCAAGAATGTCGTGAAAAAATTCTTCGTTGATCGAGTGGTCCGACTTCCGCTTCAGAATACTGTCGATCTGCTTCAGCAGCGTGACGTGCTCCAGCGCCGCCTCGCGGAATAAAACCTTGCGCGCCTGAATATCGGCATCGGCAAACCTCACACCCTGGCCGGAAAGTTGCACATCGCCTTCCTTCAACCTGGCGAAACCCAGTAACTGACAGGCTTCCAGGATGGGTAGCAGGTCTTCCACGTCCATGACAAGTTCTTCGCTCAAGCGAAACAGGTCTTCGCGTCCGCCGCGATCGTGCAAAAGTTCGAGCAGGCCTGCGATCCCGCCCACGCGCGCGTGCGGCAGAATCTGATACTTGCTCGTGCGCACCAGCACTTGCCCTCTCTTCAACCCTCCCGGCGGCACCACGATTTCTCCCGTGCTCTCTGGATCGGGCAGATCGTGTTCAACATCTGGTTCCGTCATCACTTTGTAGATATAGTCCACCAGTTCGGTAAAGCGGCCGGACTTGCGGTCGCGGGGATGCGAAAGCTTCACATTGAAATCCGAGCGGATGCGCGCCGGGTTTCTCCCCAGCACGACGATGCGGTCCGCCAGCATCACCGCCTCCTCGATGTTGTGGGTCACGATGAAAATGGCGCTGGTGGGCATCTTCTTGTTGAGCCACAGCTCCAGCAGTTCGCCGCGCAGGTTTTCTGCCGTCAGTACATCGAGGGCCGAAAATGGTTCGTCCATGAACAGCACTTCCGGTTCCACCACCAGAGCGCGCGCAAACCCCACCCGCTGCTTCATGCCGCCCGAAAGCTCCTTGGGATACGCCGTCTCGAAACCGTCAAGGCCTACCGTATCCAGCATGCGCAGCGCACGCTTGCGGCGCTCCACAGCGGCCACTCCCCGCGCTTCCAGCGGAGCCTCCACGTTCTCCAATACCGTCAGCCACGGGAACAACGCGAAACTTTGAAACACGATTGCCACATTAGGCGATTCACCGCTCAATGGCTTGCCGTGCCAGAACAGCGCACCCGATGAGGGTTGCGAAAGACCGCTCAGAATACGCAGCAGAGTCGATTTGCCGCAGCCGGAAGCGCCCAGCAACGCAATGATTTTCCCCGGCTCGATGAAAAAATCCGTGAGCCCCACGACCTGAATGCTCGTCCCATCCGGCTGCGGGTAGGATTTCTCAATCGCTCGGGCTTCGATAATGGGTTCCGCTGCCAAGAAAACTCTCCCAACTCTCTATACACGATCTTGGTTAAGGCGCAAAACTTCCGCGCGTCTTTAACATTCCATTCACAATCGCCCGGGTTGCCGTCTCAAGCGGCGAAGTTCTCGTCTGCTCGAACTGGAAATGCCTGAGGCAGCCGGTCGGTAACTTCAGCCAGGTGGGCAAGCTTGGCGGCCAGTTCCGGCGCAAACTGCCCGGGAGCGACCCGCCACTTCCAATTCCCCCCGTGCAGGCTGGGCGTATTCATGCGGGCCTCACTGCCCAGCCCCAGCACATCCTGCAGCGGGATGAGACAAAGATCGGCCACCGAACTCTGCGCCGCGCGAATGAACGCCCAATGAATCCCGTCCTCCGAGCGGCCCAGGTAGGCTTCCGCGTTGCGGCGCTCGTGATCAGCCGCCCCGGAGTGGAACCAGCCCACCGTCGTGTCGTTATCGTGAGTTCCCGTGTAGATGACTTTGCCCGCGGCGCGATGCGGCAAATACATGTGCGCGCCCTCATCGCCGAAACCGAATTGCAGTACCGCCATCCCCGGAATCTGCAAGCGCTGTCGCAGAGCATGCACCTCCGGCGTAATGTAGCCGAGATCTTCGGCAAAGAATGGCAAGCCCCCAAGCGCCTCGCGGAGTTTGTGGAACAGGTCGTCTCGCGGACCATCCACCCAGCGTCCGTTGATCGCAGTCGGATCGGCGGCCGGTATCTCCCAGAACTGGTCGAACCCGCGGAAATGATCGAGCCGGATGTAATCGCAGTTCCGCGTCGCCCAGCGCAACCGCTGGATCCACCACTCGTAGCCCTGCGCCTTCATCACATCCCAGCGGTACAGAGGATTTCCCCAGCGTTGTCCCGTCTTGCTGAAGAAATCAGGTGGCACGCCGGAAACCACATCGGGATCGAGATTCTCATTCAGCCGGAAGAGATCGCGGTGCATCCAGACGTCGGCGCTATCGTAGTTGACGAAGATGGCGACGTCGCCCACAATGCGAATCGCTCGCTCCGAACAATACCGTCGCAGCGCCAGCCACTGTTCGTGGAAGGCAAACTGTAGCGCCCTGCGGATCTTCAGGTCTGCTGCCAACTGCTGGCGCTCTCGTGCCAACGCGCCTGGCTCACGACGCGCCAGTGCTGTCGGCCATTCGTTCCAGCTCGCCAGCTTCTGTTGCGCACGCAGCGCGTCGAACAAAACAAAGTCTTCGAGCCACCACGCGTTCTCAGAACAAAAACTCTCAAAGCGTTGCCGAGCGTTCTCAGAGGCCGAGGCCACAAAATTACGCCCCGCCTCAAACAGTAGCGGCATCTTCGTAGCAAATACGTGATCGTACTCGACCGCGCCGGCGTCCGAAGTAAGCGCGGAAAGCTTTGCGGCATCGATCCAGCCATGGCCGGCCAGACGTTCCAGACTGATCAGCAGCGGATTCCCGGCAAACGCCGAGATCGAGGAATAAGGCGAATTGCCGTAACCCACCGGCCCCAGCGGGACGAACCTGCCAAAGACCCTGCCGGGCGGCAGCGAGAGAATCGACAAACTGATAAGCCGCCGGACCAAAATCACCCACGCCGCCGCGCGAAGGCAACGACGTGGGATGCAACAAAATGCCTGCGGCGCGTGGAAACGGCATGCAACTCGGTCACTACCTGGGTCACTACCTCAGATACTTGCGAAACGTTGTCATCCCATTCAAAAATGCTTGTCATCCCGAGCGAAGCGAGGGATCTTGGTTCTTGCATGGGGCAGCGCTAGATGCCCGGCTCGCTCCCCGCGCGGGTCAGAGCCTTCAATTCGTCCTGATTGATCTTGATCTTGCCCGACTTCTCCATCTGATCGCGCAGGCTGGTTATAAACAGCCCGAAAATCTCCTGTTGCTTGCCCTGCAGCAACGCCTCCCGAATCTGGTCGCGCTTGGTAGCGAAGTCCCCTTCCGCCGGAGCCTGCACCTCCAGCACCGAAATCACCACCCCGTTGGCGCCACTATTGATGGGCGCGCTGATGTCTCCCGGCTTCATGCTGAATACCACCGAGGCCTCTCCGGTCATGGAGCCGATATCAGGGACCTGGCCATCGGGCAACACGAAGTCGCTCGTCTTCACCGTGGCGCCCAGCTCTTTCGCAGCTTTCTTCAGATCGTGTTCGCTCTTGGCGCGGTCGGAAAGTTCCTGCGTCTTCTGTGACAGCAGAACATTCGCCCGCTCATTCTTAAATTGTTCCTCCACGCGAGTGCGGATCTCATCGAACCCAGGCGTCGACGGCGCCTTCACTGCCAGCAACTCGAACACGGCAAAGCCCTGCGACGTCGTAGCCATCTCCGACGGCGACTTCTCCGCCGCGCCGAACACCGCGTCCATCAACTGCGGCGCCGGCCCTAATCCCGGCACCAGGTCGCGCCGGCCGAAGAAGTCCGAGGTCACCACCGGCACGCCTTTCGCGCCCGCGGCCGCTTCCAACCCCTGTGCCTTGGCCGCCTGCAGCAAATCCTCGGCCTGCTTCTGCGCCGCCTCCTGCGTCTTCTGCTGCTTCACGACGGGCTCAATCGCGGCCTTGACCTCATCCAGCGTTTTCATGTGCGCATCCTGCTTATCGTCCACACGAATGATGTGAAAACCGTCGAGAGTCTTCACCACGCCGCTGATCTGCCCCTTGGGCAGCGCCGATGCCGCCTTTTCAAACTCCGCGCCCATCTGGCTTTTGCCAATCCAGCCCAGCGAACCGCCTACGTTCGCGCTTCCCGTGTCCTCGGAAGATTTCTTGGCCACGTCTTCGAACTTGGCTCCGCTCTTCAACTGCTTCAGCAGGTCGTCCGCGCGGGCCTGCGCCGCGGCCACAGCTTTGTCGTCGATTTTTCCATCAGCCCCGGGCAGCGGCATCTTGATCCAGATGTGGCTGACCTTAATCTGCTCCGGCACCCGATACTGGTCCCGGTGCTGATTGTAATAAGCCTGCAAATCGTCGTGCGTCACCTGCACGCCGCCCTGAACTTTTCCCGTGTCCAGCATCGCGTATTTGATCTTTCGCTTCTCCGGAACCGAGTTCGCGTAGCTCTTCTGGTGGCTGTCGTAAAAAGCCTTGAGTTCCTCGACCGTGGGATGAAGCCCTTTCTTGATGTCGTCTTCCTTCAGCACGGCATAGTCAAACTTCACCTTCGTATTCTGCTTATCGAACTCCTTGCGGATCGAAGCATCGCTCACGGACGCACTGCCGGTGATCAGCGCCTGCAGCTTGTTGATCACAATTTCCTTGCCTACTCCATCTTCGAAGGTCGCAGGCGTCAGGTTGTGCTGCTGCAGCATCCCCTGGTATTCGGCCTCGCCGATAAAGTTCCCCCCGGGAAAGAAGACGCTGGAATAGCGGCCGTGTTGCAGCTCATCCTTCACTTCCTGTGGTGTGGACTTCAACCCCAGGTGCTGCGCTTCCGTCAACAGCGCCTGCCGGTCAATCAACTGGTCCGCGGCCCGCTGCGTGTCCTGCTGGATCAGGAATGGCAACAACTGGGCCGCGCTCGGCCCGTATTGCGCCGCCTGCTGTTGCGCCATCTGCCGGGCCGCCTCGCGCACTTGCTCAACGGTAATATCCTCGCCGCTCACCTTGGCCAGAATGCCCTTGCCGGGCGCACCCGTCAGATCACTGCCCAAACCACCTGGGATTAACGTGATGGCCATGGCCGCGCAGATCAGCAGCAGCAGTCCGCTCAGCACAATTTTCTTAAACGGTCCTTCAGTTTGCAGAAATCGAATCATCTTCTTATCACTCCGGAAAGGATGCAGCAGAATCAATAATTATAAACCAATGAGCCGTCCCCTAACCCTGTCATCCTAGCGGAGTCGAAGGATCCCTTACCCGTCTGCATCTCCACAAGCCCAGCAAGGCGTTCCTACCGCGCCTCGCGTTTCTAACCTCTCGCCGGCCGGACTCCGAATCCGCCCGTCTCCCTCCCGCACAACTCTCCTATTGAAACGTATCAATAGACGTGTTATCCCTCTTATTCCCGGACCATGGTCCAGGAAATGCATCGGCACTGTTCTAACAACGGCACGCAAAGGGAGCAGCATGAATTCCGCAACAAGAAAGCGCCCTTCCTTCCCTGGAAACTTCTTGGCACGGTTGTTCATGCTTACATTTCTCGGCTCGCATCTTCTCTTCGCCGCGGGTCCCGCTGCTTCCACTCCCGCCAGCCCGGCCGAGAAACTGATCCTCCGCGACCATTGGACGCTCCAATCCTCCTCCAAAATCGAAGCCAAAGGCGAAATCATCTCCACCCCCGCCTTCCTCCCCAAGGGATGGCACGACGCCACCGTCCCCACCACCGTTGTCTCAGCGCTGGTCAAGGACAAAACCCTTCCCGACCCGTTCTTCGCCACCAACCTCCGCCAATTCCCAGGCATGACCTACCCCATTGGCAAAAATTTCTCCAACCTCCCCATGCAGCCCGACAGTCCCTACGCGGTCTCCTGGTGGTATCGCAAACAGTTTGCCGCGCCCGCTTCCTACGCCGGTAAAACCGTCTGGCTGAATTTCAAAGGCATCAACTACAGCGCCAACGTCTTCCTCAATGGAAAGCTAATCGCCAACTCCGATACCGTCGCCGGAGCCTGGCGCACCTACGAATTCAACGTCACCGAAGCCGTGAAGCCCGGCCGTGAAAATGTTTTGGCCGTGCAGGTCTTCGCTCCCACGGAGAACGATCTCGCCATCACCTTCGTCGACTGGAATCCCGCTCCTCCCGACAAGAACATGGGGCTGTGGCGCGAGGTCTACCTCACCACCAGCGGTCCGGTGGCGCTGCGCTATCCCACCGTCGTCTCGAAGCTGAACCCGCCTGCCAATGACTCCGCGCAGCTTACCGTCACCGCGCAAGTAAAGAATGCCGCCGATCATCCGGTGAAAGGCACATTGAAAGCGCAGATCACGAACCTCGTCCGCAGCAAGCTCGAAGTCCGGCAACTCGAGCTCAAAGTGGAACTCGGCTCTAACGAAACGAAGGACGTGATTATCACTCCTGACAAATTCGATCAACTCACCGTTGCGAACCCGCAATTATGGTGGCCGGCACAGATGGGTGAGCCGCATCTCTATTGGCTCGACGTGACCTTCGAAATCGGTGGCGCCCTAAGCGACCGTTCCCACACCGAGTTTGGCATTCGCGAAATCACTTCCGAGGTGAACGCCACCGGCGGACGCGCCTTCCACATCAACGGCAAGAACATCCTCATCCGCGGCGGCGGCTGGACGCCTGACATGATGCTGCGCGAGAACTCGCAGCGCCTGCACGATGAATTCCGCTACGTCCGCGATATGGGATTGAACACCGTCCGCCTCGAAGGCAAACTCGAAACCCAGGAGTTCTTCGATATCGCCGACCACGAAGGCATTCTGGTCATGGCCGGGTGGTGCTGTTGCGATTTTTGGGAGCGCTGGCCGCGCTGGAAGCCGCAGGATTTTGAAATCGCACAGCAATCCCTCCGCGATCAGATCTACCGCCTGCGCAGCCATCCCAGCATGGTTATGTGGCTCAATGGCAGCGACAATCCGCCCCCACCCGATGTCGAACAGATGTACCTCGACATCGAAAAGCAGCTTCTGTGGCCGGACCCCGTACTTTCCTCAGCCACCGGCGAGGCCACCACGGTCACCGGAGCCAGCGGCGTTAAGATGACCGGTCCCTACGAATACGTAGCTCCCAGCTATTGGGAGGAGGATACGCCGCAAGGCCGGCCCAACCGCAAAGAGTGCAAGGCCGGTGGCTGCGGCGGGGCCTACGGCTTCAACACCGAAACCAGCATGGGCCCGGCCGTCCCGCCGATCGAGAGCATTCGCGCCATGGTCGGCAAAGAGCATCTCTGGCCGATCGACGATGTGTGGAACTACCACGCCGGCGGCGGAGAATTCAAAACCATCCAGGTCTTCAGCGACGCGCTCGCCAACCGCTACGGCAAATCAGACAGCGTGGAAGACTTCGCCGCCAAGTCACAACTGCAAACCTACGAAGGCGTTCGCGCCATGTACGAAGCCTACAGCCGCAACAAATATCAATCCACGGGCGTGATTCAGTGGATGCTCAACAACGCCTGGCCTTCGATGATCTGGCATCTTTACGACTACTACCTCCGCCCCGCCGGCGGCTACTTCGGCGCCAAGCGCGCCCTGGAGCCGCTGCATCCAATCTACGGCTACGACGATCATTCGATCTGGGTGGTCAGCAGCCAGTACGAAGATGCCAAAGCCCTGAAGCTCACCACCAAAATCTACAACCTCGACATGACCGAGAAGTTCTCCCACGAGGATTCCGTCGATGCGCCCTCCGACAGCACGGCGAAGATCTTCACTCTGCCTGAGATTGCGGATCTCAGCCCGACGTACTTCCTGGTCCTGCGGCTGGAAAACGCCGCCGGCAAACTCCTGGGCTCGAATTTCTACTGGCTCTCCACCAAGCCGGAGACTTTGGACTGGGCGAAATCCAATTGGTGGATGACCCCAACCGATTCCTTCGCCGACTACACCGCCCTCGCGCAACTTTCCAAGCTAAAGCTTAAAGTTACTAGCCGTACTGAGAAGAAAGGCGAAGAGTCCATCACCCACGTAACCCTGGAAAATCCCAGCCAGAGCCTGGCCTTCTTCGTAAGGTTGAAAATAAAGAGAGGTGCTAAGGGCGAAGAGATTCTCCCGGTAGTCTGGGAAGACAACTATCTCTCTCTGCTCCCCGGCGAAAAGCGCGAAGTAACCGCCGCCTACCGCATCAGTGAACTGGGACCGGCAAAAGCTTCACTAGAAGTGACCGGCTGGAATGTAGAGTAAGGCATTTGATAATTGGGGAATCGGGTAATTTCGTAATTTGCGCCCGATAGAATCCGATCTCAAATTACAAATTACAAAATCACCCAATTACAAATCCTCCCCCAACGCTTTCCACAGCTATTTTTCGCCCCATGTGACATCCAACCTTGCTCCCGACAAAACTCTCTGCTTAACTCGAAGATGTAAGGCCTGGATGTTAAGCTCTGCGATCCTAGGTTAAGCGCAGGGCCCCCGCAACCTTCCCATGCGAGCAAGGGACAGTGGGACATCTAATCAGGGCGCTTAAGGTAGGCTACCCTGGATAGCCCAGGGCTGGCGCCCGGTGTTGGTGGTGATCACCGCCATTAAGGTATTGGAAAGGAAAGGATTAAAAAAAGCAGCTTAGGTAGTTGGAAACGCACCCGCGAAGGCGATATTCGGAGGTTTCGGAGGTCAAGGGTTCTTAAAATTACCAAATTACTCAATTGCCCAATTACAAAATCGCTTCACTTATGCTGTGAAACCGACAAGATGTTCCCATCGGGATCCTTGAACCACGCCACTTTCTCTCCCGTGGGCGTAGTCCAGATCCCAAGCTTGTCCTGCTCAAAAAAACCAAACCTCTCGAACTGCACGCCCTTAGCCTGCAATCCCGTCACCATCTTCTCGATGTCCGTGACCTGCCACCCCAGAATGGTGAACTGCGCTGGCGTGAACTGTGCCCTCGCCACCCGCACCATGATCCCGTTCGCATCCAGCACCAGCGCAAAGCCGTCATCTTTCACAAAGCGTAATCCCAACACGCCCTCGTAAAAAGCTCGCGCCTTCTCAGCGTCTTTGGTGGGAACAAAAGCAACAATATTGATCGAGCCAAGCATCCAGTCCTCCTCGGCAGCACCTCCGTGCAGGCACTCCCGGGTTTTCAAATTACCAAATTACCCAATTGCCAAATTACGAAATGCTCCTTATTCTTCCGGCGGCACATCGAAATTCACCAGGTCGCTCTGGAACCCTCTGGTCTTCCACGCTCCGTACGCGATTCCCACTACCATCCAGATCGCCCCCAGTATCTTGGCCTTCCCACTCAAGCTGATCCAAAGCAGGAAACAAATGATGAACCCCAGAATTGGCGGAATCAATTGCCCCACCGTACGATCTGCGCCCCGAATGTAGTAGTGCGTGAGCGCGGCCAGATTGACGCCCATGAATGCGATCAGCGCCCCAAAGTTGAGCAGGTTGGCGCCATCGTCATAGCTGATAAGAAAAGCCCCAATCAGCGCAATCCCGCCCACGAACATCACATTATTGGCGGGAATGTGCGTTCTCGGATGGATGGCCCCAAAAAACTTCTTGGGAATCGCGCCGCTGCGTCCCATGCCATAAAGCAGCCGCGCCGCGCCCAGTTGCGATCCCATGCCAGATCCGACAGTCGCAATCAGCAGTGTGATGCTGATGGCCTTGGTCATGAGGACGCCGCCAGCAATACCAGCGACGTGGCTGAATACGTTCTCATCTCCGAATTCCGAGAAGACTCCGAAGTCCTTGCCGAAATGTTGGAGGCTCAGCAATTGCGCGCCGTAGACCTCGGCGGCAGCCAGAAATCCAGTGATCACGCACACCAGCACCGTAGCCAGAAAAATATTCCGCTTGGGATTCTCCACTTCCTCCGACAATGTAGAGATGCCATCGAATCCGATATAGGTGAGCACCGCCACCGATGTCCCGTGGAACACGCGAGTGATGGTGAAAGTCTGCGGGTCGTAGAACGGCCGCAGAAAGTACACCTCTGGAAATTGCGGCAAATGAAAGATGTAGCGGATGGTGTACCAGAAAAACGCCAGGATCACCGCGCCCATGATAGCGCAAAGAGTTTTATTGATGCGGGCCGACGTCTGAACCCCGCGCAGGTTGAGCGCGGTGAACAGTGCGGCAAAAAACAGCGGCCACAGCAGGCTGGGATAAGGAATCTGATACCGCGTCCCAGTCAGCAAGTCGGCCATGGCCTTGGCACACCAGATGGTGCAGATCAATGGATTGAGAATGTAATCCATGGTCATGCTCCACCCGGTGACATAGCCGAGCGAGGGATGCAGCTCGCGCCCCACATACGTATAAGCCGAGCCTGCGCTGGGATACACCCGCGCCATGCGGCCATAACTCATGGCGGTGAAAACCATGGCAATCATTGCGATCAGAATCGACGTGACCACGTGCCCCTGCCCGGCGTTACTGAAGACTCCGTAGGCTGGCATGGGTGCCGTGGGCTGGATGACGATGATGCCGTAAAGGATCAGGTCCCAAAGCGTAAGCGTGCGGCGCAAGCGCGGTGCGGACACAGAGACAGCCGGAATAGTTTCCATGAGTCCGCCTATTGGATTATGGAGGGATCAAAATGTCAATATTAAAACGATTCTATAGCCCGACTCCGTGAGCCTCTCTACTTCCCGTAGTCGAACCAATACCCACGCTGCTCGTTCCCTGACATGTGCCGCGTGTTGTATTCGAGAAGATAGTTCACGTGCGCATCATCGAGCGGGAATGCCTTGCTCGGCGGATACGGATAGTCCCCCATCCTGAGGAACGGCAGCGGCGCGACGAAGTTGCCTTCGGCGGCATAGAAATCCATGTCCTTCTCGTAACCGTAAGCCGCGAAGAAATAATCGCGCACCCAGCCCTCGGGCAGCGCCGGCAGTTTCGATGGATCGAAGTCGAGGCGAACCTCGTCGCCCGAACCGAATACGACCGATTGATCGTCCAGCGCTGTCAGCAGCGGCAACACATCGCCGTAGCGCGTGTAGGTGCCCGCCGGACGCGTGTAGGGCCCGGTCGCGCTCACCTTTTCGTAAATGTATTCCACGTTCCCGGGCGGCGTGCCTTCGATCTTCAGCGGGAAACCGTGGAAGCCAAGATCGGCGCGGACGAGCGGAACCGGCGTCAGACGCGGCGTGGCATCCTGCTTCGTCCGATCAATCAAAATTTTGTCCGAATAAATCTGCAGATTGGTCGTGATGCGGATTTTCCGCGTTCCCAGCGGCAGCTTGCCAGTAAGCTCGGCAGTCATGGTACGCGGACCGCCCGCGGGGAATCCCATATCGTCTACAACCTTCGTCCACTGGCCGCTTCCAACCAGCGCTTCCACATAAGGAGAGATCGCCTGCACGCCAGCTTGCGACGCGGCATACATGCTGTTCGCGGAAAAATATTCGACCTCGCCATGCAGCAGCAGCCACAGCGGGCCGCCACGGTAGGCCTCGCCCAGATCAAGGGTCAGGCTGTGCGGCTTGGCGAAACCCTGGAATTGCGTCAGCGCAAAATCTCCAAAGTAACGATGCGCCAGCAGGTCGGGCAAAACATTGTGGCCGTGCTCATCCCACGCGCCTGCGGGCGCACGCGCATCTTTGCTCTTGCTCACCACCACCTTGAATTCCGGATACGGCGGGTTCGACGCAAAATACTCGTTGGGATAGACCTCGATATCGGCCGGATGGTCGACCGCCAGCACGCGCACCTGGTCGAGATAGACAGCTTCCTCCAGCGGCTCCATGAAGCGGAAGCTGAGCTTGCCGCCTTTCTCGCGGATCGAGTTGCGATCAATCTTGATGTACTCGACCGGCCGAGGAACGTCGCGTTGGCCGGGACCAATCCAGTGCCCGACCACGCCCGCTCCAAGCATGTCGCCGACGAGTTCGTAGCGCTCGCCATTCCACACAAACAACGTAGGACAGGAGCTGCCTCGGCGGTCGATCTCGGTAAAATTCTGCTGCCGGTCACCCGCAACATTGATCTCATCTTGCAGCACGCCCGTCGGCCACAACATCCGGACGATGTCCGCCTCTTTCGCATCGCCCAGGCCGACCACAATGTCGGTCGAATTCTGTCCCAGGTGTCCGTTCGAGCCGGCGATCTCAAACTTCTGCCGGTTGCCGCCCGCGAACACTTCCACCTTGGTGCCGATGGCGCTCTTGTTGTCGGCCAGCCCCTTGAGCGAGAGGCGCAGCCAGTGATTCTGATTGCCGCCGTCTCTTTCATTGCGCAGCAGCACCGCGGGCCCGTGATTCTGCGTGATCAGCAGGTCGGTCGCGCCGTCGCCATCGTAGTCGCCGGTGATGATGGCGCGCGGCTCTTTGAGCTGAATTTTGTCGAGGCCAACGTCGGCGGTCACGTCTTTGAAACCGTCAGGGCCGAGATTCCGGAAAAGCCGGATTTCGTACTTCGGCTCTTCGCCCTGGAGTATCGCTCTCTGCCCAACGAAAGCCAGATCGACCCAGCCGTCGTTGTCGTAGTCGAAGGCCACCACGCCCCAGCCGCGCTGCCAGTCGTACTCTGGCAGTCGAACTTGCTCGAAGGCCTTGCCATGGTTGTTACGCCACAGACTGATTCCGGACGCACCGAAATGCGTGAAGGCATAGTCCATCCAACCATCATGATCGAAGTCGAGCGCAGCAACCCCAATACTCATGTCGAATTTGGGCATAAACAGCCGACCAAATTTCCCTTCTCTTGGGTTCTCGAAAATAATTGGGGAATAGAGGGTTGCCATAGCCAAATTTCCGGATTGTGTCGTCACGATGTCCACTGCCCGGTCATTATTGAAGTCCGTACCAATAGCCGCCTCCGTGGAGTTCAGGCCGTTGAGTCCTGTTGCCCCGGTGACATCGGTAAATGTGCCGTCCCCATTGTTGCGCCACATCATGTTGCTGCCCGGCAGTTCCTTCGGCCACGAACCTTCGGTCGGTTCTGGGGTTGATCGAGCCACGTAGAGATCGAGATCGCCGTCATGGTCGTAGTCGATGAAGGTGAGGCCCATGATTTCCGGGCCGCGCACGGGTTCCTTGGACGGCATCGAGTCCGTGTTGATCTTAATTCCGGCTTGTTGCGTCACATCCTTGAAGGTGCCGTTCTTTTCATTGTGGAGAAGGAGAACGCGATCGCCGAAACCCACGGCGAGGTCGGTGAAGCCGTCGTTGTCATAATCCCCCGCGGTGCAGGAAATCGCCGGTCCGTACCGGTCCAAGTCGGCCTTCTTGGTTACGTCTTCAAATTTGCCGTGTCCGAGATTGTGGTACAGCGACATCGAGCCCTGAGTTCCGTTGTCTGGTAGAAATAGATCGATGTTTCCATCATTGTCATAGTCGAGAAAGCACGCACCTGGACCAGCGAACGACGCGCCGTACTTGGTTGGTCGAATGGAAGGTTGAGATGTTATTCCAGACTCCTTTGTCACATCCACAAACCGCACCTTGATCTGCGCGGGCGCTTTCAACACGGCTGACGGCGCGCCTACCGCCTCTGCTGCACGCGAGTACTGACCCTGCTCGCCGTAGGCGAGGCTCATGGGCGCGCCGAGTTTGTTTTGCGTGATGTACTGGAACTTCTTCAGGTGCTCGCGGGCGTGGTCGATGTCAGTCGATTGCTGGTAGGCACGCGACAGTCCGAATTCAGCCGAGGCGTGCAGCGGGTTGAGTTGCAGAGCGTGCTGGAAGGCGTCGATGGCCTGCGGAAACTGTTTGGCTTGCACGTAGGCGCTGCCGAGAAAATACCAGGTGTCGGCGTCGTTGGGGTCGATGTCGGTTACGTGCTTGAATGCGTCAATAGCAGCTTGAGCATCACCCGTATTCTTCGCGAACAGGCCCAGGTTATACCACGCGTTTGGATTCCTGGGATCCTGCCTCAGCGCGGCTTCCAGCGCGGCTTTAGCTTCGTCAACCTTCTGCAGGTTCAGGAGCGCGATGCCTTCATTCAATCGCGCAATCGTTAGGTGCGGATCAAGTTCGGCGGCCTGCTGAAACGATTTCAATCCCTTTTCGAAAAGCTGCTGGTTCATGTAGGCAGCGCCCAGATTGTTCAGGCGCGCGGCTTCGGCCGGATTGGCTTTTGGTTGAGTCTGCGGGGCGGATGCGAACAAGCCAAATGCCGCGAGAAGAATGCCGGCCAGAGCTGCTGAAATTCGGGGAGTCATCTGAGTAAAGATTTAAACACAGAGGACACGGGAGAACACAGGGTAAAGCGAAGCATGCTTTCGCGTTGGTGGCAGGGGCAACAGGTTCCGCGTCGCATTCGCTCCTCGGAATGACAAAGCTACTTTTTCGCTGCCGCGAGCGGCTTGCCGTATGGGCGGTTCGCGATGACGCCCTTGCCTTCTTCGACTGTGACAGTCTGTCCCGCGTTGAGGTTCGAGAGCTTATCCACCTGGCCGCTGGGCCACTGGATCTCAACCGTGTCGACTTTGGTTTGCGCACCCAGGCCAAAAGTTAGCACGAGTTCGCTCTGCGAAAGATAACTTGATCCGGAGCGTAGCATCTTCGACTGTTGATCGCTCCCGGATATAATATGCACAACCGCACCGATCCCGTCTCGATTCGACTTTGTGCCCACCAGCTTCAGGCGCAGGCTGTGATTGGTCCCGCCTTCGTTGTGAAACAGGAAGGCCGGGCCAGCGTTGGTGGTGACGAGAATATCGAGAAAGCCGTCGTTGTCGATATCGGCGTAAGCGGCGCCCCGCGCCACTCTTGGCGCGGCAAAAGCCGGGCCCATCTGCGCCGTCGTTTCCTGAAACTTGCCTCCGCCCAGGTTGCGGAACAGGTGCGCGGGCTCGGCGTAGCTCACACGCTTCTGCACGCGCTCGATCGCATCCTCAATGTGGCCATCGGCGACGAAAATATCGGGCCAGCCGTCATTGTCGTAATCGAAAAAGAAGCAGCCGAAGCCGAGCGTGACCAGTGTAGCGCGGCCAACTTCTGATTGCGGGGCTTCATCGACGAACAGGCCGTTGCCTTCGTTGTGATAGAGCGAGACCATCTGATTGGCGAAGTTGCTGATGACGACGCTGGGGCGCCCGCTTCGGTCGTAGTCGGCGGCGTCAACGCCCATGCCGGCGCGCGCGACGCCATCTTCGCTGAACCCGATTCCAGCGGGCACGGCACGTTCTTCGAAGGTCCCGTCTTTCTTGTTCAGATAGAGTTTGTTGGGCTGAGTGTCGTTGGCGACGAGAATGTCGGGCCAGCCATCGGCGTTGTAATCGAGGATCGCAATACCAAGGCTTTTCGACGTGGGATCGCCGAGACCGGCCTTCTGCGTGGCGTCTTCGAACTTGCCGCCAAGGTTGTGCCACAAGCGCAGCGACGTGCCTTTGTACGATTCCGGCGTGCAATAAGACTTGTGCGCGCCATCCAGCGTGCAATAAAGATCGCCTTGCTCGCCCCACTGCACGTAGTTCGCGACCACCAGATCGAGTTTGCCGTCGCGGTCGTAATCCACCCAGGCGGCGCTGGTGGAGAACTCGCTCGGCCCCATCAGGCCCGCTGATTTCGTAACGTCGGTAAACGTGCCGTTGCCATTATTGTGAAAGAGATGGCTTTGTCCTAACGCCGTGATGAAGATGTCGTCGAAGCCGTCGTTGTCGTAGTCGCCAATCGCGACCCCGAGTCCGAACATGGGCACGTCCAGCCCAGATTTGTGGGTCACGTCGGTGAAGGTTCCGTCGTGATTGTTGTGGTATAGCTTTGGAGTTGTCGCTCCGGCGTGCGGGTGCCCGGGCCAGTCGTCGCCATTCACCAGGAGGATATCGGGATAGCCATCGTTGTCGTAGTCGATGAAAGCGCAGCCCGGGCCCATGGTTTCCGGTAGCCACTTTTTGCCGAATGCTCCGTTGTTATGCGTGAAGTGAATGCCGGCTTGCGAGGTGATGTCGCGAAAATGCGTTTGCTGGGCTTGGCTCGCCGTCATCGCGAGCAAAAGCACAATCCACCACGGAGACACTGAGGCACGGAGGAAGCTTAGGCAGAACTTCACTTTGATCCCCCGGCTACCGGGGTGCTGGACGCTGGCCGGCCTTTGCCCGACTGGAGAGCCGAGGCCGCCGTCCCTACATGTTTCGACGTGATCGCCGGGAGCGGCACCGAGACGTGCTCGTGAATCGTCTGTCTCTCGTTGTTGTCCTCGGGATGCAACTGCCGGTAAGGTCCAGTGATCGCCTGCGCCGATTCGTCGGCTTTGAATCGCATGTAGCGTGCCTGGTGCTCCTTTGCTAGCTTGTCATTGCCCAAACCGCTGTAGCACAGCATCAGGTTGTAGTGCGCCTGCAGGTCTTCGGGATCGATGGCGAACACCGATTGCAGGACCTTGACCGCGTCGTCATACTTTCGCTGCAAGAAAAGAATCCGTCCCAGATCGTTTAGCGCGACGCGGTCGCGGGGATACTGTGCCAGAACTGCGCGCAAGCGGGCGGCGGCTCCGTCGTAGTTTCCGTCCGCGCGGAGCACACGAGCGTAGAAAAAGTTGGCCCGCGCCAGATTTGGAGACAAGATCAAAGCCTTCTCGAGCATGGTGCGGGCGCGTTCCATGTCACCCTCCTGCACCGCCGCACGGCCGATGTTCACCCAGCCATCGGGATTGTTTGGATCCGCTTCTGTCACCTTCTGAAACGCCGCTGCTGCGCCCTTCAGATCACCCTGCAGGAACAAACCGATTCCGTAATCGTTCCAGCGCTGCCATTCTTCTTTGATTGCAATCGTCTTCGGCCCGGGAACTTGCGCGTTATGCGCGACCACGGGCAACGTCACTTCGTTCTCCGCTACGGTGACGATGGGCACGTCGGGAATTTTTTCTTCCTTGGCGGAAACTCCCTTGATGGATTTGGTAAACATGGATGGACGATCGTCGTAGTCAGGCGTTACCTCGCGGCCTGACTTCTCATCGGGCTCGCCTACGAAGGAAAACTGCGTGCCCCACCACGAGAATTTGCGGTAGCACAGGCGCGCGTGCAGCGTGATTTTGTTGCCGGCGCTTTCCGGAATCAGCATGCGGTAATGCACCGTGTCGGCCGCGCCCGGAGGAATGAGGCGTACATACACGGTAGCGCGCGTAGACCAGGCATTGCGCTTGTTGATGGGATTGCCGTGCGCGTCGATCTGCAGCGAGCGATAGAAGTGCGCGCCTTTTTCCACTGGACCCTTGCCATCGTCTTCCACCATCCCGCTCCAGAAGATAGTCTGGCCTTTGTCGTCGGTGCCTTTCAGTTCCAGCCAGGTTTCGTAGGCATCGACCGTGCCCCCGGGGAAAAAGTGTCCAACCTTCTTGGTTCGGACAACCACGTCCACGCGCACGGTATCGCCGCGGCGCAACGCCGGCTGTACGCGGTTCAACGGCGCCGTGACCGGCACAACTTCTCCGCCCCCACCGGGTGCAATTTTTGTTTCCGCTTCTTCTCCCACGGCGAACGTGGTGGCCAGTTCCGATTGACTGGCTGCCCCAGTCTTCAGCGGCGCCTGCGCGGGAGAGAGAGCAAAGATGTCCACCGTGAGGGCGCCGCTCTTCAGGAATCCTTCGGTGAGTTTGAGTTGCGGAGCATCTTCATTCGCGGTTGGAACCGCGGTGTTGGCGCCGGGGAAGCGATGCGAGTGCACGAACCCGTTGATGTTGCCCGCGTCACTCGATTTTTCCATCGGCATGTGGCAGTCGGCGCACTGCTGCGGCCTGGGCGGGTAGTAGAAAGAGCGCGCACCCTGCCCGGAGATTCCGCTGGCCTGCCAGTTGTCATATTCATTGAATCCGCGGAACCAGCGATAGTGATTTACCGGCACGTCGAGGTGCACCTTGTGGCAGGTGGAGCAGAACTCGGCCGTCTGCGTGCGCATGAACGGCTTGAGGAACACGCGGCGGTGCGGCTCGGGATTCAGCCGGATCAGGAAATCGTGCAGGGCGCGCGCCACGGGATTCTGCGTGGCCGCCAACTCGTGTAACTTGGGATACTCCAGATAAAAATCGCCCTGCCCCATCGTGCTTTTGACTTCGGCGATGGAGTGGCACATCATGCAGCCGAGGCCAGCCTGCGATTCCGGACGGTGCACGATCTCTTTGATCGGAGTATCCATCAAGCCGCTGTAGAGCACGGCCGGATCGTGGCATCCGCCGCACCATTTCGAGGGCTTGGTGCCGATCGTATCCTGCATGTACTCGATCGACTTGCGGTACCACTGATTGTTGAACGAAGAGAAATGGTGCACCGAACTGAACCACTGGTTATAGATATCTTCGTGGCAGCGCTTGCAGGAGTCTGACTCCATGAAGAACTTGCTGGGGATTTTCTGCTTGCCGTACACCTGCGCAGAACTGGGAAAGAACGCGCCCTCGGGGCCGTCGCCCTCAGCGTTCATGTTGTCCGGCGGCATGGTGGGATTCTGGATGCGGCCACGCGTCTGCCAACTTTCGCGGATGTAGCACGCGCCGTAGCCGACTCCCGCGAGTATGGCCAGGCAAACTGCCGCGCGCACGATGGAAGCGCCGGCGGTCGAGCCCAACCATCCGCTCTGCCCCAGCTTTTCTGCGATCAGAAGTCCGACTCCGACGAGCGAGATCACAATGTGGAGATACAGCCACTTCCACTCCGGGCGCGGCGTGCCGGTCTTGATCAGGATAATTCCAAGAACGGCGCCGGCCGCCACCAGCGACCATCCCTCGCGGGCAAGGAAAGTTCCCTGCCGCAGCCGGCGAAAGAGAGCTGGAATCAGAAGGATCGCGGCAATCACTCCGCCCAGGGCGTGCAACAGCACGATCACGGCATAGAAGATGTTGGGCTGCGGGAAGGTATAGAGATACGCGGCAGAGATCACGAGAAACGGCAGAAGCCAGGACAAGGCCCGGCCAACGAACTTCTCAGAGGATGAGTTTTCTCGCATCTGAAACAGCCAGACAACTACAGTGACTTCAGCTCCACAGTGACTGAACTCGCGTGCGAACCAAGTTACCCAGATAGAGGCGTCTGGGGAATAATGCAAAAGTACTATTCGTGAGAGCAGATTCACAGAACTTAGAGACTAGGTGCGCCTTCAAGAAATCGGCGGAATCTTCCAGGCGCCACATTGCGTCTCCAGCTCGGCGGCGACCGCCAACACCTGCTCTTCCTCCCAAGGCCGTCCGACGATCTGCACGCCAATCGGCAAACCTTCAGGCGAGCGACCCACGGGCACGACTGCTGCAGGATTGCCTAACAGGTTGAAGAATTCCGTGTAGCTCCAGGCGTCGAGATAATGGACGGTCTTACCTTCAACCTGCCAACTGCGCTCCCCGTGCCGGAAGGCGGGGACCGCCGCCGCCGGGCACAACAAGATGGGATACTGCTGCATCTGTGCGAGAAACCGCGCGCGCAGCAGATCGCGCTGGATCCAGGCGTCCAGCAGCGACCGCCCCGTATGGGCGGGCTGTTCCGCGGACCAATCCAGAAACTGCTTGAGGATTGGGCTAAGATCAGCGTCACCTTCTTTGAACATCGGCTTCAACAACATTCCCCCGGCAACCACAAAGAACTTGTGCCACAGTTGCCGAGCTTCTTCGAGTCCTGGTGGCTGGAAGGGTTCCACCTGAAATCCAGCGCTGCGCAGGGCTTTTGCCGCCGTTCGCACGGCCACGCGAGTTTCCGGTGTGACCTGAGTGCGGCCGTCATCTTCGAAATAACCGATCCGCAGATTCTTGACTGCGTCGGCACTCAGCCAGCGCACCGGCACCGGAGCGGCGCAGGTATCACCGTCGTCAGGCCCTTGCATCACTTCGAATAGAACTTTCAAGTCGGCGACGGTGCGCGCCATCGGGCCCACCACGCCAATCAGGGCAAACGGTCCCGCGGATACGGGGAAATGTCCAGTCGCGGGGATTCGTCCCGGCGTCGGCTTCAGGCCGCAGATGCCGCTGAAGTGAGCGGGCACGCGAATCGAGCCGCCACCGTCGCTGCCCACGCCGCCCGCCGACATCCCGGCCGCAATCGCTGCGGCTTCGCCGCCGCTCGAACCGCCGGGCGTGCGCTCCAGGTCCCACGGACTGTTGGTGCAGCCATAAAGCAGGTTATCCGTTTCCCACGCCATCAGAAACTCGGGAGTGTTGGTGACACCAAGCACGATCGCTCCGGCATTCTTCAGCCGTGTCACCAGCGGGGCATCTTGCGTTGAAATAAGCCCGGCGCGCAGGCGGGTTCCGGACTCGCAACGCATTCCCGCGACGCTGATAGAACTCTTAATGCTGATGGGAACACCGTGCAGGGGGCCGAGCACCTTCTCCTGCATGACAGCAGCATCCGCATGCTGAGCGGCGCGGCGCGCCCCCTCAGCGTCCACTTGCACGAATGCGTTTAGTCGTGAATTCAGCCTCTCGATCTGCACCAGATGCGCTTCGACAAGTTCGACCGATGAGATTTTCTTCTGCCGGATCTGCTCGGCCATGG
Source organism: uncultured Acidobacteriaceae bacterium (assembly GCA_963842095.1). GTDB lineage: Bacteria > Acidobacteriota > Terriglobia > Terriglobales > Acidobacteriaceae > Sulfotelmatobacter. The sequence continues at coordinate 22,124 of CAWJEY010000011.1, read as the reverse complement.
CAACCGCAGGAAGGAACGTCAAGTCGTTCATAGGGTCGTCCCGTGCGCTGCGCCATCGAGCATTCGCTTCTCATCCGGGGTGAGGGCGCGGTGGCCGCCTTTCGCGAGATCGCCTAACTGCAGCGGTCCAATCGCCACACGCACTAACCGCAACACTGGCACGGCCATGGCCTCCATCATGCGCCGGATCTGGCGGTTCTTACCCTGTTCGAGAACAATCTCGAGCCAGCAGTTTTTCTGGCCTGCGCGCAAGCGGCAAACCTGCTTGGCTCGCAGCACTTCCCCGTCTTGCGTTTTCACTCCTCGAACCAGAGCCTGGAGAAACTGGTCATCTGCAACCGTTCCCACTTGCACATGATAAGTCTTGTCCAAATGCGTTTCCGGAGCGGCGATGCGCGCGGCCCACTCGGAGTCGTTGGTCAGCAACAGCAAACCCTCGCTGGCCTTGTCGAGACGGCCGACGGGCGCCACCCAGGGGAGGGTTTCTTGCGGCTTATTCTTCCTCGCGTCGAGCAAGGTGTACACCGTTTCGCGGCCTTTCTCGTCCGCTGCCGTCGTCACCACACCGCGCGGCTTGTTCAGCATGAGGTAGATCTTGTCCCGCGGCTGAACCACTTTGCCATCGACCGCAAGATCCTGCTTCCCGGAAACCGGCGTCTCCGGATCGCGCCGGATTTTACCATTCAGTCTGACACGCCCGGCGCAAATCAACTCCGCCGCACGCGACCGCGAACAGTACCCCAGCTTCGACAAAGCGCGCGCCAGGCCGACCTGCCGGGTTGTTTTGTTCTCTCTCACCTTTTCATGCTAACCGAGAAGCCGGCTTTCGGGCTTCAGCGATGCACAATCCAGCCGCTGTTGGTAGGATGTTTATCGTCGACTGACCAGGAAAGGAACGCAAATGGCCCACCAACATCCGCCCCGCTTTTTGAAGATCGTGGACGACGCCAAGACACGCGTGCGCGAAACTAACGTTGAGGAAGTGAAAAAGAAGATGGAACGCGGCGCGAAGTTCGTCCTGGTGGATGTGCGGGAAGAGAGCGAATTCGCCAAGGACCATCTGCCGGGCGCGATTCACCTGGGCAAAGGCATCATCGAGCGCGACATCGAGGCCCGCGTGCCTGATCTTGGCGCGGAGATTGTGCTCTACTGCGGCGGCGGATTCCGCTCGGCGCTGGCCGCCGACAATCTGCAGAAGATGGGCTACACCAACGTGATTTCGATGGACGGCGGCATTCGCGATTGGCGCGAGAAGGGATATCCGCTGAGCAAGGGGTGAGACCAGTTCTCAGTTCTCAGTTTCTCGTTTCCGGTTTCCAGTTTCTGGGAGTGTGGTCTCGTCATCGTGTTCTGTTCGTAGCATCACCTCTACCCGTTTATGAATCGTCGCATCTTCTTCTGGTCACTTACGTCGGCCCTTGCAGGATTTCTTTTCGGTTTCGACACCGTCGTTATTTCGGGCGCTGAAAAAACAATTCAGGCGCTTTGGGGCTTGAGCCCGGGACTGCACGGCATTGCCATGGCCTCGGCCCTTTACGGCACCGTCGTGGGCTCGCTGCTCGGGGGTTGGCCGGCCGACAGGTTTGGACGCAAAGCCACGCTGTTGTGGATCGGCATTCTTTACCTGGTTGGGGCGGTGGGATCAGCTTTGGCGCCGAACGTAGCTACTTTCATCGCGGCGCGCGTGATCGGCGGCTTGGGCATTGGCATCTCAACCGTGGTTGCCCCAATGTATATCTCGGAGATTGCACCGCCCAAGTTTCGCGGGCGGCTTGCCGGAATGTTCCAGTTCAACATTGTCTTCGGCATTCTGATCGCTTTCGTCTCGAATGCATTGCTAGCCGGCGTCGGCCAGAACGCCTGGCGCTGGATGCTGGGTGTGGCCGCGTTCCCGTCGTTGCTCTACGCAGTCTTCTGCCTCGGCCTTCCCGAAAGCCCGCGCTGGCTGCTAAGCAGGAAGGGCGACCGCGAGGCGGGATTGCAAGTGCTGCAACGCATCGAACCTGACGCTTCGAAAGCCGAAATCGCAGCCGAGGCGGACGCGATTATCGCCGCATCCACGGAGCAATCATCCTCCGGGCATTTCTGGACGAGACGTCTTCGCAAACCGATCATGCTGGCCATCCTGATTGCCTTCTTTAATCAACTCTCGGGCATCAATGCAATTTTGTATTTCGCGCCCCGCATTTTCGAACTTACCGGCCTCGGTGCTAAAGCCGCGCTGTTGCAATCGATCGGCATTGGCGTCACCAACCTTGTTTTCACCTTTGTCGGCCTCTGGCTGATTGACCGGCTGGGCCGGCGGACGCTGCTCTATATCGGCTCGTTCGGCTACATCACCTCGCTTGGCCTCGTTGCCTGGGCGTTCTTTACAAATCATTTCGCAATCGTGCCGGTTTGCATTTTCGCCTTCATCGCAGCCCACGCGATCGGCCAGGGAGCGGTCATCTGGGTTTTTATCTCCGAAATATTCCCTAATCGCCATCGCGCCGGGGGCCAGACCCTCGGCAGCTTTACACACTGGACCCTCGCCGCCCTGCTCACAACCTTCTTCCCCAAGATGGTCACGGCCTTCCCGCCGGGTTACGTTTTCTCATTCTTTGCCGGAATGATGGTTCTGCAACTGGTATGGGTAAAGACGCTGGTACCAGAGACGAAGGGCGTACCGCTGGAGCAAATCCAGAAACAACTGGGGATCGAATAGGACTCTCGTTGGATGTTTGGGTCGGGCACGTGTCAGTGAGTGCAATCGCGTGTTTGCAACAGCCAACTTCCGGCGTTTCTTGCCCATCTCCTCAGCCCGGCGTAGAGTTTGGGAAAACGCTGCTATTGGCAGGGTGTCCCATGCGAAAGAAGATTGTTGTCGTCCTGATTGCTTTCATCAGTTTGTGTACGATTGGTGCGGACACCGCACCTTCATTCTCCCTTTCAGTAAGACTTGATAGCCGCTACAACCGAGACTTGACTGTGTGTACGACTGTACGCCCCGGTGAACCTTTCAACGTAACGTGGTCGCATGGAAACGTGAGAAGCAGCATTACCGGAGTGCTGCGGGAACCCGCAGGACAGCGCTATCCACTGATGCTGACGGTTGACCAACATCTCACCGATAGCAAGACGGGCAACTCGACCACGCAAGGATACAAACTGGAGCTGGGAAGCTGGAAAAACACGACCGACGTCATATCAAGCGCCTTCAATGACATCGAAGAACGTGGTGTTTTGCTGGAGAAGGGCGAATGCCCAAACAGCACGAACGAGAGTTCCAAATGAATTGGCGTAACATCGCCGTCTCACTCACTGACCCGCCAGTCGGTCCGACTATTCCACTGCCTCGGATGCGATCGTCGTCGGCTCGCGCGAACGGACCGTCGTGTATCGTCAGAGCTTTAAAGCCTCCTGAGCGATTTTTACGGGATCGGCGCTGCCCTTGGCAATGGTTTCCAGCGCCGTCTTGTAAGCCAGCAATAGTTCTGCCGGGGTCATCACCTTGCCCAGTTTAAAAGTATTCATTTTGCCACCACCAAACCTTGAGCAACTACAGAACTTGATTTTACCAAGCCAAGGTCCGACCCGTCAGGTCAAGAATGCTCACGTCGTGGCGTCAGCGTTGCCCGCGCCTGCCCAAGCCTATGAGTTTCAGAGGACGAGGGAAAAGTGGCGCACAAAACAAAACGTCCCAGACTCAGTTTGAGTCTTAGGACGTCTGTTGATCAGCCCTCCCCCAAGTGCTGCTCAAGTAAGAGATTACCGTAGGACGAGAGTGCCGTATATGGCTCCATCGTGCCATTAGTAAGTTATGAACTAGCGGACTTGGAGCGCGCTACTAAGTCATGCAGCCACAATGTCTTACGTTATTACGGGAGTGTTACTGACACCCGCCGTGCCGAACACGCGCCGGTAGCGCTCGATTTCTGAAGGCACGCCGAGCGCTTTTGCATAGTTGTCGGAGAGCTTCACTGCGGGGCGGCCTTCGACGCTGGAGACTTTGCTGATCAGGCTGATGGGATCGAACCCGCCGTTGCCGCCCGGGTCGCAGCCGCGGAAATCGTTGGTCAGCAGCGTGCCCCAACCAGCACTGAAGCGAATGCGGCGGCCCGCGGTCCACTTTCGTCGATCGTGGAAATCGGCGGCGCTGCGCAAATCCCTGGCGTTGATTCCTGGCGCAAGGGTTCCGCCGAAGTAAGCGTGCAGGCCGAGGATGTCGTCGACGTCGAGTGCGTCGGAGGCAATGACCAGCTTGTCACGCGGATCGCGTCCGCGCGCTTTCAGCCATGCGATATATTCATCCCCGGCTATGTACGGGTCCTTGCTGTCAACGCGCTGGCCGGTCCAGTCGGCAGCCCAGTCCGGCGCGCCCTCGAGGAACTGCGTAGTCCCAAAAGTGTCGGGCAGCATGATGCGCAGCGCGCCGTCGTAAGTTTTCTGCCATAGCTCGAGGACATGGTATTGCGAAGCCTTCAGGGCTTCGTCATCATCCTGGGGCGCCAGCGCGGCCAGTACCATGGGAATCTCGTGGGCATTGGTTCCGATGGCCTCCAGGTCGTGCTTGTGGGCGAGAAAAGCGTTCGAAGTTCCGGTAAAGCCGCTGCCGAGATTCGTTGCCATGGCATCGACCACGTATTCCTGCCAGAGAAAGCTGTGGCGGCGCCGGGTACCGAAATCCGCGACGTTCAGGTTGGGAACGCCGCGCAGGCGCTCGATCTTGCTCCACAGCTTGGTCTTGGCCTTGGCATAGAGAATGTCGAGGCCGAACTCGCTCAGCTTCTTCAGATTGGCTCTGGTCCGCAGCTCGTTGATGATGGAGAGCGAATAAAGCTCCCACATGGTAGTGTCGGTCCAGAGGCCGTCAAAAGTCAGATGAAAGCGGCCGTCCTTCACCGACAGTTCGTAGTCGGACAAGCGGAAGTCGCGCTCCAACCACTCCAGGAATGCCGGCTCAAAGATTCCGCGGCGGCCGTAGAAAGTGTTGCCTGCCAGCCAGACGAGTTCGGACCTGCGAAAACGGACGGCGCGCGCGTGGTCCATTTGCTCGATGAGTTCTTCGTGCGCGAAAGTGTCTACGGGGCCGGTGGAGGAACGATTGAACAGCGTGAACTGCACCCGCGTCCTGGGGTAATGCTTCCAGATAAACTGCAGCATCAGCAGCTTGTAGAAATCGGTGTCGAGCAAAGACCGGGTAACCGGGTCGAGTTCCCAGTTGTGATTGTGCGCCCGCTCCGCGAAGTTCACGATCATGCACTGCTATCCTCATATGCCGGGGTGGCAAAAGCAAATCCCGTGCATTCTTGAAATTGAGTTCTCCTAGGTGAACTCGAGGTTCAGGCTGCTCTCGAAGAACCACGCCAGGCGCTCGGCTTCGCGCTCAATCCCCGCGCGCGCTGTCCGGGAAAGTTTGCCGAAGGGCTCGATTTCCACCAGCAGCTTCTTATTCTGAAGCTTGTGCGACCAGACACCTGCGACCGCGCCATCGATGAGCACGACCGGCGAGATCCAGCCCTGGTTGCGGTAGACGCGCTTATAGTGCTGCGCACTGAGCAAGTGGTCTTTGTCGCGATGCGCGAGCAGATAGGAATCGAAGATCGGCAGCAGGCGGATGCAAGCTTCTTCTTTCCCCGAACTCTTGCTTAGAGCAGCGACATCCTCGCGCAGCAGGAAACAACTTTTCTTTTCGCCTGGAATCTCTGCCAGCTCGCGCTCGATGAGCGGATGAAGCGCTTTGACCTCTTGCATCGAAATGCCCGACCAGTGCGAAAAGTCAGTCAGCGTTGCCGGGCCATAAGCGTGCAGGTACTTTCGCAGGAGAGCGCCCTGCGCCTCCGTCGCAGACATCAGTTCAAGCTTCAGCTTTGGCAACCAATGGTCCGTGCGGATGAAAACCACTTCGTTGCCCTCACCCCGGCCGTAACAGACCAAGCCTTCCGCCACAGGCAGACGAACCAGACTCCAGGAGTTCTCCATCCAGAAACGCACTCGCTTGCTGGCTTTGGGACGAATAGCAGCGGCGATAGCAGGCCTGCTGAGTGGCCCCGCAGAGAGGATGTCCATGATCCATGGGATGAGCGCTTCGCTTTCATCGCGTGTAATGCCACACCGGTCCATGACGCGCATCGCCTGCGCGAAGCGGCTTGGTCTGAGGGCGGCGATGTAGAGTTGGAATTCGTCGGTCGCGATAAGATGCAGCGTCTGCCGCATGAGAGACGTCTTAATCAGCGTTCGCGTCTTCCACAGGGCGCTCTCAATCTCGGCGCGAGTGAGGGCATGATTACGCGTCCAGAGCTGGAGATAGGCCGCCGTCATGACCTGCGCCTGCACGCCGCACATATCGCGGGAGATCGTGACCACATCTTGATCTTGGGACGGATCATCCAGCAAGTGGTGACGCCGCAGCCGGAAGCTCGCGACGGCTTCGCTCGGAATCCGTGATGGAGTTTTCGGCATACGCCACCAATTATGCACCCAACCTTCAAAACCTCAGGGATTGCAGAGATGGTGAGCGCGGTAGGAATCGAACCTACAACCTACTGATTAAGAGTAGGCAAGTCTGATAGGGTCTCCCGCGTCTGAGCACCATTAAACATCAATAACTTACCGACAATCAGGCCCGCACGGAAGCAATCTGCTCTGGTATTGAAAAGAAGCGCTTTAGCGCACATGGGATCGAAGCGCACGGCACACTTACGGCACACCTGCTGAAACCCACCCGTTCGGCTCTGGACCACTGATTGATCCCTACAAGACATGCCGATGGCACGTGTCCAATCGGGTCAATGAGGTCGATGGCGGTTTTGCTATAGCCATATTTCAGGGTCGATGTATATCGCGAGATAATGTTGGCAAGAACGCGGTTCCGTTACGCTCTTCAATTGTGAGAAGGATTGCCAGAATACTCGTCCGAATGATCTGGCCGGCAACGTGTCTCATCGCCCTGGTCTATGCCTACAAAGGGTACCAAGGCTCCTCTGACTGGAAAACGGAGGAAGGCCTGGCCTTCGAAATGATGGCGCTGTCGTTCCCCGCTTCTCTGCTCATCGTCGCCGCATTGGTATTAGCGGGAGCGGGTCTCGGACTCTTTGGCCTCGCACTGCCTGCATCCAGTAGGCCTGAAATGACGGCCACGTGGTTTCTTTTTGTGGTGGTTGGTTATGTCCAGTGGTTTGTACTCGTCCCCAGACTCCTACGGTGGTGGCAGGGGAAAAACCGAAAAGAAAAATCCTGATGTTTTGACGAAACCGGCGTAGCGCTCAAAACCGGGTTGCGAGTGACATGCCGGATGGCAACAGTTATCGGCAGGAAGAAACATAGTCAAACCCAACCTCATCACCGTAGCCGATGCTTTGTACTTCAGCACGACGCCGGAGAACACCTTGGGTAGCCAAGTCTTCCAGAAAGCTTGTTATCCGCTTTAACACAGTCTTGCGCTCTTCGTAATCCAGTTCTTCCACGCGCTTCCACAAAGCTGCTTCCTTGAGGACTCTCCCCGCGGTCCATACAAATCTTCTGTGCTTCTCAGCACGAACAATTACGTCGAGTACCTGCGTGGGAGATGGCGCAATTGTTTCCACAATCTTTTCGCGAATCATGGCGTAAGTTTAGATTTCTTTCAACTTATGTACGCTCGAATACCGTTGTGACGCGCGTTGCGAATGGCGACTTTGCTCCTCGTTCCCACCCTCGGACGGCGGCGGCGTACGTTTTTCGAGTGCCTTCAGACTATTCCGAACCGCCTTCAGCGGATAGATACTACGCGTGGCTGTGTTTCGTCTGCTGAGGTGAGCTTTGTAAGCGGCAATGGCTCTCTTTCGTTGCCCAGTCCGCTCGTGAATGCATGCAACGCGGTAAAAGCAATCGGCGATCAGCGACCGGGCACGCTGGATACCTTCGCCACATTGCCCGTACGCAAGTCTGTCTTCCCCCCAACTGATGAGCCAACGGTAGATTTGCAAGGCTTCTTTGCGCCGCTCCAGCATGTCGAGAGCTCCCGCGTAACCCCAGACGGCAAGAGGACAGTAAGGCTCAATGTTAAGTGCCTTCACGTCGTAATGTAGTGCTCTGCGATACTGCCGCTGCTCATAATATGTAAGAGCTAAGCGGGTGAGAAACCAGTGGTCAGCCGGCATCCGCCGCAACCCATCACGAATGAGATGCCGCGCTTTCAACCAATCCCCTCGCGCGATTGCGGCTTCGATGCTGCGCGATGCCCGGCATTGCTGTTGAGTAAGCACAGGAGAATTGTACCGCCACGCCCACTGCGATATCTCGTGTTGCTGTCGTTGACGGACCGATTGCGCTCAGAATTCGTCGTGAGGGCTTCAACAGTTGAACAGGACTTATGCACGCTGCGCTTGGCGTCCGATGCGACTAGTTCCGCTCCTAACGGTCGGAAGCAGCAAGAGAACCCTCCGGGAACAACGGCATTGCCGCCCGTGTCTATTCCTACATATAGGAGGCCTAATGGGCATCCGCTGGGGAGTGTTCTCCGCCAAAAGCAGAACGGCTCTGAAAACAGGCTGGCTCATTACGGCCGGAGTAGTCGCACTCTACTTGGGCGCCATTCAACCCCGTGACCAAACGCGAGGCATTGCCTCGGAGAGGGCTTCCGGCCTTGCCGCCGTCAGCGGTGGTGTGGGTTGGGAGCCAATCTCGCTCTGGCGACAAACCTCAATTCTTCCGCACCTCAGATCCGAAGCCTACCTTCAAAAAGGCATTGTTGGAGGCGTTCCCGTGGACCGGGCCGTCGTCGCGCCCGCCTCTCTCATGACATTTTCAGGAGGACGTGCCGCCGGAAAGGAAGGCCCGGAGGAACCGTAGGCTAGTCCGAACGGAGTCCCTTAGCCTCATCGTCAAAACTCCGACTGAAACTGCCGAGAAAATCATACGGATCGCGCAAGGTGCCGGAGGATTCCTCGTAACCTCTACCGTCAACGGTGGCGCGGACGCGACCAGCGCGTTGCTCAGTGTTCGCGTGCATACAGACAAGTTCGAAGAAGTCCGCGCCCAGATCCGAAAGCTCAGCTTGCGCATGGAAAACGAAAGTATCGACGCCCAAGACGTCACCAAACAATACGTCGACGAGGAAGCACGCCTGCGCAATCTGCGGGCTCAGGAACAACAGTATCTCGGAATCCTGCGCAAGGCCGCGACCGTGAAAGACACGCTCGAAGTCAGTGACAAGCTGAACGAAGTCCGCGGAGCGATCGAGGAAAGGCAAGCAGAATTCGAGGCGCTGTCGAAGCAAGTTGAAACCGTCGCCATCAACATCACGCTGCGAGCTGAAGCCGATGCGCAAGTTTTCGGCCTCAATTGGCGTCCGCTGTATCAGCTCAAGATTGCCGCCCGCGAGGGTCTCGACGGGTTCGGTGAATACGCTGCCTCGATGACGGCGTTTGTCTTCTATCTGCCCACGATCCTGCTGTGGCTGTTCACGATTCTCGCCGGGGCCTCCGTGGGCTGGCGGATTCTGAAATGGGCAGCCCAAAGACTATTCATTTCGCCGAAAACAAGCTTGGCTGAGAAAGCAGCGGGTTAGTGCTCGCGCAGTCGCGCGCGGCGCACTGAGCGACATCGCGATTGTTCAACAACTACGACCGGGTCCGGTTTTCAGGTGGTGCTACCCATTGATTACACCGACTGCCTCGGGTCATCACCGCTAGGGTTTAGGAACATTTCCAGAGTTCCAAGTGCCATAATGTTCTACCTTGTACTTGGCGGGAAGGGGCCTAATCTTGTTCGTGCCCAACTCAAATTGAAACGTCTGCTTTTCATTCAAGCAGAATACCTGTTCGTAGGCAGAATTAATTGGCGGTCGCGTCGCCGCCACAATGAGATTGCCCTCGGGAGAAAAACCTTGCGTCAAGAGGTCGAACTCACAGTTCTCTTTCGAGGCATGGGTCCTATAGTACTCATCAAAGAAATGGTAAACATCCGGTCGAATAAACTCTCTCTCTCTAACGTCGTAGACAATCGGTACCCGCGTCATTCCGGAATCACTTTCGTATTCCCACAGTACCAAGTCCGCGAGTAGAAATCTCCCGTCCCTAGACCAATCCACCAACTGGACACCCTTAACCTCGCATGAGTCTTTGCCTTCGACTGTGACGCAATCATTCTTTAGCAAACTTGAGTCAAAAAGAATCTGAAAGTCTGATGCCCCGCCTTTCGTTAGGAACAGCTTGATGGTGTTCTCGCAAAGCGGGCCAGTATATGTCTCCTGGTATTTGGGCTTAAAGGCTATTGCCCTGACCTCCGCATATGCACGACCACCGGCGCTAGAGGAAATGATCGGACTGCGGCCCAGCCGAGAATTTGGATCGTTGCTATTCTTCCAACAGCTGAGCTCTGCCGTATTGCTCGATCGCTCGGCAATCGGCAAACGCACTGTGGACTGCGCTAGCGCGCGAGGGATAATTCTCGCCGCCAAATGCTCGGATCGTGATTCTTGGATTAACCTCGAATCGATGCCATGCTTTTTGCGAAGTTCATCTTGCAATTGCCGAAGTTCGTTCGTGATGACGGGAGCACCATCGTCTCCATGAAAAACGTCCTGCGACACCGACCATGCTTGGACGTCACCTGAGTGTTTGTTTACCGCATAGTTCCCAACGCTAATCGAACTGATGTCACGCTTTTTCTGCGCCGTTACGTTGCAAACCCAGAAAAAGTAAAAATCAGTGTTATTCATGTCCGGGATGGCCCTTAGATCCCACTTCACGTCCATTCCCTTGGCGTGGAGTTCCTTTACGGCGGGGAGCAAATTAATCAAGTCCCCCGCTTCTGCGGTGGTTATGGTTGGGGACCGATTCGCATCGCGATCAACGCCCTGGGCAGAAGCATTTGCGAACCAGATGGCCACAGCCAGCGAGACTAGTAGGAATCGTGGCAATAAGTGATGCCTCATGATGCTTCAATGGTATTGTGCGACTGGGGGTGAGTCGACGTTACCTTGGTGCCCGCGACATCTTGTCGATGAAACGGCCGCAGCAATGTTAGTAGCAGAAGAAAATCGACGGATCGAGCGACATCGAGATTTATCAACAAGGACATTTAGCGGCGTGGCTCTTGGGGGGAGAAAGCGTTATCGCACGGCGCCTTTCTCACGCGTCTCACGTTCGGCTGAATCGAGTAGCATCGATTTTTCTCATCTCGGACAAGCAGAGAGTCCTCAGCGAGCTTCAGGTCGCTAATAAACAACCACTGGTTGTCCTCCTCTCCCCGCCAGAGCTCGATTCGGGTGTGAAACACCTTCACCCTCCACAACGTTTTTCCGCTTGCCTCAGCGGTTGCGACCACGTAGGCGTCTTTGCCGTCGCCCTCGGCTGAGTAGCGAATACCATCGGCAACAACCGGTGGTACCGGCTTAGGCGGCACGCGTTTCGCTGTCGCACAGATCGGACCGAACAAGCAGAGAAGGACAATCCCGAAAAGGCTCGACTTCATGACAGATATTATGAGCCAAAACACGAACCAACCGTCGCTTGCAGCACATGATTGTTGGTAAGAGGCCTTACCGCTCAGAACCGAAATTCTGCGTGGGGTCTACCGGTCGTACATTTTGTAATGTGTGGAGCACGGCTCCAGTTCGGGCAGGAAGTCCTTGTCGAAGTCGTAGTATCTCGCCACGCTGATGTCGTCTCTTGCGAAGGCGCGGACCGCCGCCTCGGATTCCTAGAACGTGACCGTCAAAAATGTGCGGTGTCGCCCTCGATGCGACGCAGTGCATAAGCGCCCTTGTTGCCTGAGTCCAGCGGCGATCCGGGATGGCGACGGTTCGCATCAGGCACATAGCGCCAGACTTGCTCCGAACCAGAGATAGAGCGATAATCTCTCAGGGACTCAGGCGTTCAAGCGCCTGTAATTCCGAGACTCAACGTAGCAGCGGAGGAGATTATGTCGCCGATTGCACATAGCCCGATGACGTTGAGCCCGCTCGCCGCCGTCTAATCCAGCCGGTCGGCTGGGTTGGCTCCATCTTTCAACTCATTAGTTGAAGCCGCATAGGCATTAGTGCGCCTGCCGGCTCTGCGCGCATGCGCGCAAAAGGGAGCTTTGTGAAACGAAGAAAACGTCGAGGTAAAGGAGCGGAGTTCGTGGACGCGGACTTCGCTGAAATTCTCTATGCAGAAGGTAGCGGCAGTCGGTCGGACAGCCGCCAAGTGCAACGGAAGACACAACAGTTCTGCTGTCAAGTGCAGCGGGCTCTGAATCTCGCGCTCGCGGATTCAAACGTTGCTGGCATTGGCTGCGAACTGTTTGTAGATGAGGTTTCGCCAGCACCTGGTTGCGGCCATCTACTGGTCCATATCGTTGTCCAGGATGGCTACTCCGTCGTGGATGCGATGAGCGCGCTTCGGCGCGATGCATCGCGTTTGCGGTCGGAAGTAGCGATGGCGATCGCCAGAAAGCGAGCGCCAGAGCTGTCGTTTGTGCCGGTCTCGGTGCAAGGAGGCGAGGATGAGTGATTCGTCGATGGCTCCGCTCCGAAGCTGGCTAGCTGCTCCACTGGATCGAGACGTGTCGGAGGCGCTTCAGCGTCTCCGGTGCGCCCCGGATGTCCAACAAATCGCGGTGATGCCCGATGTACACCTTGCCGCTGAGGTGTGCATCGGTGTAGTTGTCGCGACCTCTCACGTGATTTATCCCCAGGCAGTGGGAGGCGACATCGGATGCGGCATGCTGGCAGTCGCGGTTGATGTGGAGGCCTCCGCGCTGAAGAATCCGAAGACTGCCGCCCAGTTGCTGAACGAGATCGGGCGTGCGGTACCCTCGCGCAGGCGCAACCGGAACGCGGTCATTCCTCAACCTGCGGAGATACCAAGCGATCCGCTCAGTCATGCCCGCCTAGAGGCAATTCGCCAAAAGGAGGGCGAGATCGAGTTCGCGACTCTCGGCAGTGGAAACCACTTCCTTGAGATGCAGGCGGACGAAGAGGACCGGCTCTGGCTGATGGTGCATAGCGGATCACGAGCGCTCGGACAGGTGATCCGCGACCATCATCTGGCGCGCGCGCAACCGGTCGAAGGACGACTGCGTGCGATCGATGCGGAATCGGATACTGGCAAAGAGTACCTTCACGATGTCTTTTGGGCCCGGCAATTCGCCGCGGCTTCTCGCAAAGCTATGGCAGAGGAAACGGGCAAGGTGCTGACGCGAACATTGAAGTGCAGCATCAGTTGGGAGACGATGATCGCCATCGATCACAATCATGTCGCGCTTGAGCATCATGGCGGGCGCGAGTTGTGGGTGCATCGCAAGGGCGCAATGTCCGCTCAACAGGGACAGCCCGGAGTCCTGCCAGGGTCGATGGGCAGTCCTAGCTTCCATGTGGAGGGACGCGGGTGCGAAGAAGCGCTTTGTTCGAGCGCTCACGGCGCAGGCAGAGCTCTGAGCCGGGGCGCGGCGCGGAGCAAGTTCAGCGATCGCGATCTTCGGCGTCAAATGGAGGGGGTTTGGTATGACTACCGGCTGACAGGCAGACTCAGGGACGAGGCACCCGCTGCTTACAAGGACATTCGTGCGGTCCTCAAGGCGCAGCGAGAACTTGTTAAGGTTGTCCGCACGCTACGACCGGTGCTCAACTACAAGGGCACCTGAAAAATGTATGGGCTGAGACTCCCCTACATTGGCCGTCCACGTGATTGAAGAAACGGTTAGGCCGCGCAGGTCTCGGAAACCTGCGCGGCGGTTTTCCAAGGTACCAGCCAAGAGTAGACGAGATTGACATATCGTTCATAATAATGTACATTAATCCAGTTAGCGACCATTACTCTGGACACTAAATATGAGGACCAGTCGATCATCCGTCGTAATGCCACTCCCGGCAAGGCATGCCCTGCGCAAGCTCGGCCGCGACATCCGTGACGCCCGGCGGCGGCGACGCATCCCCGCGGCCATCGCGGCGGAGCGCGCCTCGATCAGCCGCACGACCCTCGTTAAGCTTGAAAAGGGCGATCCCGGCGTCGCGATCGGAATATACGCCACGGTCCTTTTTGTGCTGGGGATGGCGGACCGGCTGGGCGATCTCGCCGCGCCGAAGAACGATCCCGTGGGCCTGCAGCTCGAAGAAGAAAACCTGCCGCAGCGCATTCGCGTGGCGCGCAGCCCGAAACGCACGAAAGACAAGTGATGGACAGAGAGGCTCTCGTATACGTGGATCTCGACGGCGTTCCGCACCTCATGGGACGTCTGTGGGCCCGTACGCGCAAGAACAAGGAAAGCGCCACCTTCGAATACGACAAGACATGGCTGGAAAATCCCGCGCGATTCTCTCTGGAGCCAGCCCTGCAGGTTGGTCCTGTCCGTTTCACACGCCGGCAGACACACCCATGTTCGGCGCCATCGGCGACTCCGCGCCCGACCGTTGGGGGCGGGCGCTCATGCGCCGCATGGAACGCAGGCGCGCGGAACGCGAGGGCGGGGTGCAGCGCACGCTCCAGGAAATCGACTTCCTGCTGCTGGTGGACGACGAGGCCCGTCAGGGCGCGCTGCGCTTTGCGGAAAAAGAAGGCGGACCCTTCCTGCGGGAGGAAGGCGTAAAGCGCATCCCCCCGCTGATCGAGCTCCCGAAACTGCTCTCCGCGGCCGAACACGTGATGGAAGAGAAAGACACCGAAGAGGAACTGCGCATGCTGTTTGCGCCCGGCTCCTCTCTTGGCGGCGCGAGGCCCAAGGCTTCCGTCAGGGAAAAGGACGGCCATCTCGCCATCGCGAAATTCCCACGGAAGGACGATGAAATCAACACGGTGGTCTGGGAAGCGGTCGCACTGTCCCTCGCGAAGAAATCTGGTATTCCCGTCCCCCAATCCCGTGTCGAAAACATCGCTGGCAAGCCCGTGCTCCTCCTGCGACGCTTCGACCGCGACGGTGAACGGCGTATCCCGTTCCTCTCCGCGATGAGCATGCTCGGATCGAAAGACAGAGAAACACGAAGCTATCTGGAAATTGTTGACGCGTTGCGCCAGCACGGTGCTGCGCCGCAAGCCGATATGGAAGCGCTGTGGCGGCGGCTGGTTTTCAACATACTGATCTCCAACACCGACGACCACCTGCGGAATCACGGCTTTCTGTACGAAAGCCAGGCGGGCTGGCGCCTCTCGCCCGTAATGCTCGCGGAAATGGCGATCTTCAAAACGTCGCCCGCCCCGATTCCATTCGCGGCGTTCTCCGCCACGGCGCTCCGGGCCGCGAGCTTCATGCCCGCCGCGCTGACCGGCGTTATGTCCGCCACGTTGCCCGCCACCGTTGTGTCCGCCATGCTGGGCGAAAGCAGGTAACGCCAGAGCCGCGAGTAATGCCAGAGCCAAAAAGAAGTTTTTCATACGGGGCACCTCCATGTGCCATTGAACCCTAATACTCGGAAAAGTCGTTTCCGACTAATGAGATGCGTAGACAAGTCTTTTGGGTTGTTGGCTTTACACTTCTTGAGCAATTCCCCATAGATTTTACAACTTCGCAATTATGTAGCATGGGGAAACCATCTAGAGAATATGTAGCTGCATGGCGTAAAAAGCATCCGGACAAATACAGGGCCGGGGTGGACAAGGTGGTTGCCGCTCTCCGCCTTAAACGAGGGACAACGGAAGAGGAATGCAAAAAAATGCTCGCCGCGCAAGATTACCGCTGTGCTTTATGCGGCACCCACCAAGATGAACTCACCTGTTCGTGTTTAGACCACGACCATAACACCAACAAAGTGCGAGGATTTTTGTGCCGAGGGTGCAATCTCGCACTAGGACATTTTAAGGATAGCGTTTCTGGCCTTGGAAAAAGCCATTGCCTATCTTCAGTCCTTTTCACCCCACAGGGGAGGCACGATGAGGGGATTTTTACTGGCGGCTTTCTGCTACACCCTTCTCCTGCTGGGTCTTAGCGGTGGCGCTTGTTCCCACGTCCAAGGGCTGCAACTCCGCCGCTTCCCGCAAGATTGACGGCTCGATACTTTATTGCAACCCTGCCGTCCGTTAAACAGTTCAAAGCTGGCGTGGGATGCCGCGGATCGGGGCACCGCGTGGGCGACCGCCGAAGTTACCGGCCTCGCTGGAAACCGGCTTCCGAATCGATTACGTCGGCAACCGCCTCGAAATCGGGCCGGTCGAGTACGGCTGGAATACGCCGTGGACCGTCACGATCCCGACCAATGTGAACACCGTCGCCATCGCGCACGTACACCCCATCAACGGCATATCCTCCCCGTCCACCATAGACCTCACAAAGATCGTCTACCCGGACTACGTGATCACGAAGGACGGGCTGTACGCCACCTATCCCGGCACCGGCCGGTGGCGCTATGTGCGCAGCTTCGCGCAAGAGTTTCACGACCGACAATTGCGTGACACCGAAGTCATGGGATTGGCCCAAGGGCCAAATGAACCGTTGGCTGATCGTCGCCGTGATCGCTGTTGTGCTTGCCGGGCTGTGGCCCGCTTCCCAGTTGGTCGCCCCGCGCTTCGTTGTCCCCGCTGAGCCGCCTCCGAGCAGGTGGACATGATCACCAACGACAACCTCGTCAAGCTGTTCGACTACGCCGTCCGGAGCGGCACCGTCGAGCAGAACGGCCCCGAATGGATGGTCGCCCTCTCCCACCGCGAGCCGAGCCAGTGGCACAACCCGGCGTGGACCGGATCGCCGGGAATTCATGGTCTGGCAGGGCAATATGGCCACCGCCGGACCCCGTCTGGCGGGCATGTACTTCATCGAGGAGCGATGGCGGAAAAGACTGGCTATTTCGAGATCATGTGGATCAATGGATGGTCTCCATCAATCCGGCCACCGGAAGCCTGAAAACTTTGTGCACCGGCAAATGGTGGAATGGCGAGGGCGAGTCTGCGCGTCGGACAAGGAAATCGCCAAGGGCAGCGACGCCATCACGGTCATGCGCGTCGTCATCATCCACTTCATGGGCGAAGCGGGTTGTACTAATCCCCCGCACTAGCCGCCATGGCCCTCGGCTCATCCTGCCGATTTCGCTCTTGCATCAACGCCTCTTGGAATTCGGCCATGGAGCTTTCCGTATGAAAATGGCTGAAGCGTGCGACAAAATGGACGGCCGCATTCCTCGTTATTTTCCGGGAAAAATCTCCTGTAAAGCTGTAATTTTTGCTGCTCGGTCGCCGGGCCGAAATACTCCCTCACATCCGTCCGTCCCGGGCGCAAGAGGGCGGGGTCTAGTTTTTCGATGCGGTTAGTGGTCATGAAGAACATCACGCCCGATGGGGCTTGCAGTCCGTCCAGCGCGTTCAATAACCCGGAGAGTGTAACGCCGAAAAGAGCCGCGACGGGTGCAACAGCTTCTGCTTCTTTGTCCCCGCAGGCCTCGGCCGGTCCGTTGGCTTGGGAATCTCTCGTTTCTACGGTGATACCGTCGCGCTTGGACACGCAGCAGTCTACGTCCTCGATCACCACCATTGCCCCGGGGCGTACATCTGCGACAGCGGCGAGGGTGCCAGCGTGCTGTCGGTCATATTGTTTAGCTTTAGCATGTAGACCCAGCAGTTGAAGTGGGAAGATAGCCCGCAGACCAGCGATGTCTTACCCGTCCCCGGCGGCCGTTCAGAACAAGTAGCCACGATGGAACGGGATGCCCATCAACTCGTACCATGCCTTGGACACCTTGAACCTGAGGATATCCCGGAGCAGGGCTTCCTTCTGGTTGCCCGGCAATATGACCTGAGTCTAGGGTACGGGACGTGTACGCGGGCGCGGAGAACCAACCGCTGCCTCCCCAAAGCATTAGCGTAGGCTTGTCAGCCCAAGCGGCGGTGTGCGCCGCGACCATGTCGTCGAGCAGCCCGCGCATGAACGCCTGCTTGCGCCCAAATGTCCAGATCGTATATTTCTCCGTGCGCCTCGCGTAACTGTCTCCGCCCTTCTTTTCCTCGGTGCGGTCGAAATGCACCAAAATCGGCCGTTTATTGTAGAAAAACCAGTGCCGCCCCGGAGCCGGAGTAAGCACGTAGGGGGGTTTAGCATTGTAAGACGTGAAGGTGTCCATGTTGCGGTTACGCCCGCAGTATTCTTGTTTCTTGAACCACCACTTAAACCAGTAGAAGGCGTCGCATTCGTCCGTGATGGTCAAATGGAGCGTGAACTGCCCACTCGAAACCAATCCCAGAGCCGCGTCGGGATGTTGCGTGCGTAGGCCGCGATCCCGCCGATAACCATGAGCAGGAGCCCGCCCGAAGCGGAACTGATTTTGTCCGTGAAGCAGGGAGGTGGTGACCCGTTCGATGATCGATGGAAGCATGTCCATTTGATGCAGAGGGCGCGGAACGGTAAAACAAAAAACTTGGACTACCCAAAAAGGCGGCTTTCGTGGTATATTGTAGAAGCATCAAGAGCGGACCCGCTTATCGTGGGTTCCGCCAACCGAGCGCAAAGCGCCACGGTGGAGTCGCCTGAACAGGCGGATGCGGCCCGAGGAGGGCAAAATGGACCCAAAAGAGACGTTAAGGCTGTGCAAGAGGACCTCAAGTACGTCAACGGGCAGATTCCCACGCTGGTGCCCTGCGACTGCGGCGAGAACCCTACGACAACGGTGCGTCCAAGTCTAGGCTGGAAATCGGTGAAGAGGAGAAGAGGAGAAGGACAAAAATGAGCAAGCAGGCGTTCAAATGGAACTGCTTCACCTGCGGCGGGGTGTTTGCCGACGAGTACGAAACTCGGGAGGCACGCATCAACAACGAGGGGCACCATTGGAGAGGCACGATTGACGAGCTTTTGGCCTTGTCGCAATGCGATTGCCCCTCCTGCCAAGGGAGGAAACCGCAAAATTTTCCGTGCAAAACCAAAAACAAGTTGCACCAACAGGGGTGGCGAGGCCTAGCCGCACCAAAAGGCACGCCGAGGCGGATTCAATTCGTCTCCACGGGCTAGGCGTCAAATGGTGAGGGGACAATGAACCAAGCATACAACAGTGGATGCCAATGCAAGTGCCACGCGGCGGGAAGCCTCGCCGACATCGATGCGTCGTTCTGCGGGCGGTGCGCGGAGGCGCACGTGGAAGCGCCCAACAACAAGCCGTTCCAGCACTACCCCCACGCGTTCTATCGCATCGTGGAGGTCAACCCGTCGTTCGAGATTAACGGGTGGGGCTACCGGCACACGCTCCTCCCGGCCATGGTCGCGGCGGGCTTCCGGAAGACGACGCCCGGCACGGGCATCCATTTCCCGCTGCCGGACAACCAGTGGGTCGCCTGTGAGTACCTGATCCCCGGCACCGCCGGGCGACGACGGCAGCCCGGGGCACCAAGCCTGCAACGGCTGGTGCTCTCCGGCTCAAGGGCGGCGGGGTTCACCGATGGACAGGTCGAGATCGCCGTGGGGTGCAAGATCTACACAGGCTCGCCGACGACTGGGACTACGCGGCATGGAGGAGGAAACAATGAGCTTGCTACAGTTTTTCGGGTCGTTCAAGATTGGGAATTTGACCACAGTCTGTTAGAAGAAAAATTGGAACCCCCGGTGGAAGTCGAAACCCACATCCTCGGCTTAAAAGGCCAGTGTCCTTGTTCCGTTGAACGACGGGGGCGTTTTGGTGGGTTGGGTGGGGTATGATCCCACAGTGTCACCGCTTAAAAGGCGGGTGCGATTTCCGTTTCTGCCACCAACCCAAAACAGGAATTTGGGCTAGCGTTTTCGTCTCGAAGGGCAGCTTCTTGACCGCGGCACCGGCAGTTGCTTGCCGGGAGTGGCGCTGAACAATGCGCGCATGGCTGCGCGGGCTTCCGAGTTCTCCGCATCGGGCCAGCAGTTCGTCGAATTGAGCGGTAAGCGTGTTCATCTGACTTGACCTGTGTTTCCCATGGAGTACTCGGCGTCTTCACCAGCACGTATTCCTTGGTCGTGCCATCGTCCGACGCCGAGTTCAGGATGTCGTACAACTGGTTGGGCAGGATGAACGTGGGTTCCTCTGGCTCGAGGCCAGCAAAGATCCGGTGCACATAAACGGACGGTTCCGGTACTGCTCCTCGGTGATAACATGGACGTTCGCCATTTATTTCTCCTTTACTTCCTTCACCCGGAATGCCGGTACCGCGCCTCAAACCTCTTCTGAGCGCCCCCCTCGTCCACGGCGTATTCGACCCGCTCGGACTTCAAATCCGCATCTGCAAACGGCAGGTAGACGATCAGGTACGGCTTCAATACCACGCTACGTCTTCCCCCTGCGGGCCGCATTGATGTTGCGCCGGACGAGCCGCCCAATCGACGCCCTGTCCAGACTCTGGTGCGACTTCTTGAGGGCGGTCCGCACTCCCTTCGACTTGTCGATGAGGGCGTCCAAGGGCTCGCAGCCCTCCTTCGCGCCCGGCACCGGTGCCGAAAATACGGATGCTTCCGTTCGCTCATGATTCTGGAAGCCCCGGTGGGATTTGAACCCACGACCTCTCCCTTAGGAGGGGAGCGCTCTGGTCCAACTGAGCTACGGGGGCCACCGTTTCTACCTAATTTCCAACCTTCCGCAAGAAATCAATTCAACTTTGAAACTTCAATCTTCAACGCCACGCCATCTCGATTGATCCAGCGAACGGGGGGTCTTCCCCTGTTCGCAATTGCAACCGCCAAACCCACATTAGGTGGTCGGGCTTTACCGCGTTTGGCGGCAGCTATTCTCTCACCAAATCCGAGGGGCATTGAGCCGCCTTTGTTCCAAGCTGGCTTCCCTAAAAAGCGTTCTGAAGTCTATGCCGACCCGCCTCGGTCAGGCTCTTTTTCTTGCCGAGGTTAGCACGTCGTAAACTTTCTTTCCAAGAGTCGCTTAATTTTCTACCATGCCGAGCCTGCGAAAACGCTGCACAGACGGCTTCGGAACGTTTCTGCCCTGTATTTTTACGTCGTATCCGTTCAACGACTTCCGGCGTATGCCCGAATCCGTTCTCGTTAATGTACTCAAAACCGCCGTATCCGCCTTCATGGATATTGTAGCATCCCGCCTGTCCCCAGCAATTCGCCAGTAGTTTCCTGCGTTCCCGGTAGCCGAGGCATCTCTCGCGTTGTCAAAGACCGCAATCACTTCCTTATGGAAGTTTTCCTGCCCGTACTTGGCTATTGCACGTCTCAGGAACAAGCCCGATCCCAAATAGGAATCGTCTGGGTTTACCGTCTTATGGTAGCCAATGTAGAAGCCACCATTTAGCGAGTTCGTCGTCCTGTAAACCGTGTGAAGCACTTCCAGTATCCTCGACTATAGAATACTGGAAGTCCTTTATTCGTCAAGACAAATATTCCAATATAGCCAACTTGACCAAGCGGTCCATTCCGGACGTATCGTCTTGATATGGAGCTTGAAGTTGTACTTCGGGTCGTTTCGACTTCGGCTCCACCGGCTGGCGCAACAGCCGCATGCCAGCCTGCTCCGGCGTGCTGCCGGACTTGTACTTATTACACCGGATGCACGCCAGCACGAGGTTCGTCCACGAGGACACGCCGCCTTGGGACCGCGGGATGACGTGGTCCATCGTGTACTGCTTCGTGTGTAGCACCTTGCCGCAATACCGACAATGGCTGTCATCGCGAACCGCCACGTTGCGGCGGCTTGAACGGTACGGCCTGCCGCTTCCGACGCGTCCAAGCATTGCGCACGACGATGACGCGGGGCATGCCCATCGAGAAGGACGGGGAGTGCAGGATGCGCTCCGAGTCTTCCTTGACCTTTTCGGCGCGACCTTCCCAGAGCAGCTTGACGGCGTTCTGCCACGAGCAGAAACCAGTCGGCTGCCAGTTCATGTCAAGAACCAGAGTGTCGTGTGCCATAGCCCCTCCTTCTATCTAAAGTACTGCAAAAACAGAAACTTGGCCGACCTAATCCCATTCCACGATTACTTTTTTCCCAGCGCCGTCGTGCTCATATTCTTCCCGGTGCCGCCCTTCGTGGCCGGACTCTCGTTGGCAGCGCATCGTGGCGGAGTTGTCGCCGTAGTCGTCTCCGATTTCCAACCGGACGTTGCATTCGCCCGCTACGTCTTCCGGTGGACCGAACATATCGACCTCCAAAACTTGGTGCGCCGAGCAGGAATCGAACCTGCAACCTACTGGTTAAGAGCCAGTTGCTCTGCCAATTGAGTTATCGGCGCAAACTCTATTCGTAATGATGCCCCAGTAGGGCATCCTGCCAAATCCGGTCAAAGTCTTTC
>CAWJEY010000010.1:0-81384 GCA_963842095.1 uncultured Acidobacteriaceae bacterium | reverse complement strand
CCAAGGGCAACTCGGTGTGAATCTTCCGTGTGAATTCGATTTCAGACAACACTTGGCAGCCGACGAGCTGAATCCATGGTGTCTGGTCGTATGGATCTGGAACGTCCGGACCAACGATCGTGCTGGCTTCCTCCTCCATACGCAATAATGGTCGTCAACCCCTTGTCCTCGACCCCATAAGCTCACTTTTCAACGCTCATTTACATGGCGACGGGCGGGCAAGCCCAGTTGAACGAAACGCACATCCGCAAGAACTGCCGCGAACCAGCTCCGATTGGCGGTATTTACCGAGATGGGCTGTCGAGCTCGTCAACGTGGCGCAAACGCTGGCCGCTCTCCGACCAACCCTGGATTGGTCCATCGCGGTGGCTGTCCGCGTCGGCCGGGGTGATCCGACCATCTCGACGGCGATCCCATCGGCCGAGGGCTCACGCAGTACGAGATCGCCGATGATCTCCGAAGACGTGGGCAAGCAGAAGATCGGATTCGGTGGGCATTGCTGCGAGACATATTGGAGCAACTGAGCTCAACGCGCAGAACGCTGTTGGAGATGTTGTTCAGCAAACCATCGATGCATTCATTCCGGAGGCGTGGACCGAAGCATTCCACAGAGTGACTTCGACACGCTCGAGTCAATCCTTTCGGATGTACCTGGCGGCAGCGCTTCGCTTCCTGACACTCTGCGGGCGATGGCAGGATGAGTGGCAATGCAAAATCTAACCTGACCCTCATCCGCCTCGCGGGTGGAACATCAATCAAATCCGGTCTGCGCCACGAGCGCTTTGCCGAATCATCTGGATGGAATTGAATCCATCAGTCATGCACCTTGTACAGCCTACAATCAAGTGATCTCTGAAACGTACGCAAGCTCTCTTTTTCACAAGGATGCTGTTGGCTGGGTGCTGCTATTCAGTTTCGCCCTGGAAACCGCTGGGAGTTTCGCATAATGCCGTGGTACGTGGCGGTTTCGGGTTGATTTATGAGTGAATCGCCCGGTCCGGAACCCCTTTCTCTAGACAATCCACCATCTCGTCAACCGTGTGAGAGTATTCTGGCAGTTACAATCTCGCTCCAGAAGAAGCCGACAGCCTCGTAAGTGGCCGCAGCCTCGAATGCCGCCTTTGTCAAGGGGTTCGGCAGCCCGGTCGAAAACCTCGCTCAGATCAAAGCGTCGGATCCTGAGTTCTTCCTCCTCCAGCATTACCGTTCCGAGTAATGATCCCCCTTCACCCCAGTATCAGAAGTGGAGCTAGAAGCGCAGCAGACGGTTGGAACCAAGACATCCATGACGTTTGGATACTACGAAATCACGGAATTCATGAGTTCGTGCAAAATCCGTCAGCCAATGCTTTTGTATTCGCCCATTTCCAGCCAGAGTTGTGCGAGCCACCCGTGCCCCCCGCGCCGATCCTCGATTCGCTGGCGTCGATGAATACACGACATCCGGAATCTCGAACGACAACGGCATGGTTGTTTCCTTTCGACGACGATTTGCTGGTTTCGGTAATGGTTTGTTCCAGGTGAACTACACCTACGGCCATGCTCTGGATGAAGTTTCCAACGGTGGTCTAGCCGAATTCACCGCAGGCAGTTCGGTCTACCCTCAGGACCCCTTTAACCTGCGTGGCAGCTACGGAGCGGCAGATTACGATGTTCGTCACTCCTTGAATGCGAACTATGTGTGGCAACTCCCGGTAAAGACCATGCTCCACGGCCGGGGCCCCGATTACCTGGTGAGGGGATGGCAGGTTTCGGGAACGATTTTCGCCCGAACCGGATTTCCCTACACGGTGATCGATCTCTCAGAATCCGATAACCTGGCAACCCCGGGAAATTTTTATGGAACAATCTACTCTGTGCCAGTTGCTCCACTCGGCGGGTCCCATTCCTGCGGAGCGGGAGCCGTAATCCCTCCCTTCCCGCATCCTTGTTGGCCGCCGCAAGTGGTGACGCAGCCGGACGGCACAACGACACCCAATACAAATGCAGATTTCGTGCAAACGGGTTGCGAAACAGGATTCAATACCGGGAACTTGCCAACTTCACAGGGACCTTGTTCAGGCGGTGCCGTTTCCTTCGCTCAAGGCCGGAACCGTTTCCGCTATTCGAGCTATTTCAATACTGACTTCAGTGTCATGAAGAAAACGAGCCTTGTCGGTCAAGACAAAGTGGTGCTGGGTATAGGTGTCCAATTCTTTAATTTCTTCAATCACCCAAATTTCGGCGCGCCCGACAACTACAGCTCGGACCCATCGTTCGGAGAGATATCGACGATGGAGATGCCACCGACCAGCATTTTGGGGTCTGGTCTGGGAGGCGATGTTTCCCCCGGATGATCCAACTGAAAGCGCAGATCCGGTTTTAGACAGCGAGCGGATGATCTTCAATTTTGTGCTGCTTTAGAGTTTAGGAATGTTAGGCGGATTTTCGCCGTCTTCAGAAAGGTGGCTATCGAGGCTGGTCAAGCCCGACGCGGTGGACCAGATCCACAAAGCGCGGGTCGCCGCGCAAGGGATCGAAGTATGGATGGACCTTGATCAACTGCAGCATGTTTGATTGTTCCTCGTAGGCTCGTTCCAGCCAGGCAAGTGCCTGCTCGTTGTCGCCGAGCCCCAAATAAGCGTTCACAAAGGGGGCGGCGGCAACATAGCTTGTCTGCTGCCGGCGTTTCAGCTCATCAACCAGGCGTAGGGCTTCCCTACGACGCCCAGCGTGCGCATAGGCCCGAACCAGCACGCCCATTACCGCCGGATTCCGGTCGGAACCGAGCTCCTTCTCCAGCACCGTAATCGCTTCGTCGGGCTGGCCGTTGGCAATCAGAGCTAGCCCCAGATACCAATGGTCCGGGTCGTCGTTTCGCAGTTCCCGGATGGCCTCGTCGTAACGTCTCGCATAAAACAAAATGAAGCCATTCGTGATGGCCACGGCGCCAACCGGAGTGATCCCAGCGCCTCCAAGCGGATCAAGTTCGCGGGCACGCTGGACCCAGGCCAGGGCCTCGTCCGTCCGCCCCTGGCACAACAACCACTTCGCGTATCCAACGTGAGCACCAGCATCGTTCGAGTTCAACTCCAGAGCCCGCTTAAATTCCGCTTCGGCGTCGCTCCACTGCCATTGTTTCTGATATACCTCTGCGAGCAAGACGTGCGGTTCCGCAAGGTCCGGATCCAGTTCAATTGCTTTTCGGGCTGCACTCATCATTTTTGGATGCGTTTCCTTCGGGGGGGGCACCGCCACGAACTGATCCGAGCCTCTCGTATACGTTCGCGAGGCCGACGTAAGCCGGCGCAAAGTTAGCGTCCTTGCCGATCGTTTCCTCAAAATAGGCAATACTCTGTTCAAGCTCAGCCTTGCTGCTACTCTTGCTGAATTCATTTTCGGCTTTAAGATAGCTCTCGTAAACTTCAGGCGAGACATGATGCGCCGCGATCAGCCTGGCACGCTCTTCTCCGGTGACTTTGACCTCCACTGTGCGCGCGATGGATTGCGCGACCTCGCTCTCGAGAGTAAGTACGTCCCCCAGCTCGCCGTCGTATTCGTCCGCCCAAAGGTGCTCGTCGGTTGATGCACGAATCAACTGGGCGTGCACACGAATTCGGTTGCCCTGCCGAATCACCGAACCTTCGACGAGGGCGTCCACTCCAAGCGTCCGGGCAATCTCTGGCACCGAGAGCTTCGTACCCTTGAAGCGCATGACCGAGGTACGGGAAATGACGCGCAGATCATGGATTCTGGCCAGGCGTCCGCACAGCTCTTCGGTCATCTCGTCAGCCAGGTATTCCTGACTTGAATCGCCCGACAGGTTGTTCAAGGGCAGGACTGCCAGCGACCTGATTTTGGTCTGGGTCGTAGGCCCAGTGTGGCCCCGGAACATAACATAGGTGACGGCAATCAGCGCGAGTCCAGCCACACTGCCTAGAACCAGCCAGAGACGCGCCCGCGGAGTCCCGTTTGGTCGGACGTCGACTTCTTCATCCGCCGGCCGTTCCGCCCCAAGCCCCTTCTGTTCCTCTTCCAAAGGTAAATTGCGGCTTTGCACCCAGGCATCGAGTTCCGAACTGAACGCATAAACCGATCCCATTCGGTCATGGAGGTGCCGGTGGACAGGCATCCCCTCCCGCTTCTCCCAGCGCTGAACGGTGGTGACGTCGCGCTTGAGGTAGGCCGCGATTTCCTTCCACGAATCCAGCCGGTCTAGGGCCGGTTTCACAGATGCTGTACCAAGGGGTGCTTCACTCATCGCGCACTTCTGATGGGTCCGCGGTGGTCGCGAACCCGGAACCTGATTTTACCCCCGAAAGGGGTAGCGGCAAAGCACGGCATTCGACGGCAAGGCTCCAATTCTGCACCTTGCCGTTTGACGGCACCCACCCATGTACTCCACCGTGAGCGCACGTCCTCTCGCGACGCTAGTGGGAGCGTATTTGAGCCGGAAAAAGATAAGGAGAATCAAAAATGAGCAGATTTGGAAAGTATTTTCTTCTCGTGGCAGGTTTCGCGTTCCTTGCTGCTTTTGCCCACATTCCAGGTGCCATCACCAAGGTTCATGCCAAGGATCAGGCCTGTAGCGTTGCCAACCTCAAAGGGACCTATGCCTACCTCAGGACGGGCGTGAACAGTGCCTTGGGTGGCCCTGTCGCCGAGATGGGACTCGACGTCTTTAACGGAGACGGGACGCGCGGCATCATTCGCGCGACCGGAAGCAGCCTTGATGGATCCTACGACTGAACCGATTACTCGTGGCCGAACGGAAGCTACACGGTCTATCCGGATTGTACCGGCTCGCTCTTAGCTGCGGATGGTACAAAAGCCAACATCATCGTCCTTGACGGAGGCAAGAGATTCTCCGTGCTCAGCGGGCTAAATCAGACGGGCAAGGTTGTCACGGGAGAGGAGACGAGGCTGGAGGGGGAGAAGGACTAACGGTGCGCTGACTAAGTTGGACGCACACTTCTCCACAGCAACGGTGCCCCTACCGCCAGCCTCGGGAAGAGCGCGTTTGACTCGTTCGCAGGCACGTTCGCGAACAGGGATTGAGCGGACAATGACAGCCGTCTCTGGGGCTAAGAAGGAAAGTCCGGGCTAGATAGACGAACGCAAGCAACAAACGCAAGGAAGAGAGAGCACCATGATTTCCAAAACACTTCGCATCGCTCGAATGTTTGTTCTTGCCAGCTTTTCGCTCAGTTCCGCTGCCTGGGCGGCGACTTGTTCAAACGCCTCCCTGAGTGGCACCTACGGGTCTTTGGGCGAGGGCACGAACCCCGAGGGTCAGCCTGAGGCCAACCTCTTCCAGTTCAAATTTGACCCATCCACAGGCAAGTTTACGGGAACGGATGAAACCGGGGCTTCTGTTGGTGGAACATATGAAGTCGCTTCAAACTGCACGGTCACGGGTACGACCACGAAAGGCGGAAACACTCACCCTTTCTCTGCTGTGGTCACTTCCGCCGGGTTGCAATCAGTTAGCGGAAACCCAGGTGCTACCAATGGAGGTTTTTGGGTGGCGCAGGGCTCCCCGACCTGCACCAATGCCGGAGTTAGGGGTAGGTTTGGGTTGGCAGTGAGGGGGAGCTTCCTCGCAGGAGCGCCGTTCACGGGTCCGGTGATCCTCATCGGCGAGTTGGCGTTAAGTGTCAACGCTTCTGGAGATGGAGTGATAAACGGACACATAGCGGGTAGCGAGAACGGCATGATTCTCACGTTCGCTGAGGAACCAGTCACAGGGTCTTACTCGGTCGATGCGAACTGCAAGGGCACACTTACAATAACGCCGAAAGGCGAGTCCGTATTGAATTTCAGCTTCGTGATTGTCGACTGCGGGAAGGAAATGCTGGCCGTTGAGACGGACGCGGACACGGTTGTCAACGGCACGCTGGTGAAGCGCAATTAAGTAACGAAGGACGGCATCTGTGCAAAGCACTCACTCTACAACTTTCATCACTCAGAGGAGCGAATCCATGAGGCATAGTCATTTCATCAGTTCGATCCCACTGATCGCGGGGCTGCTGACCGGCCTCCTGTTCGCGATCCTGGTTGTTCCACTTAACGCAGACGACTCTGATTCGCGGTATGACGTCAGCAAGGAAGTCACGCTCAGCGGCACCGTATCGAGCGTGCTCTACAAACTCGCCCCGGGAATGATTTGGGGCTCCCATCTCATGGTCGAGACTGTCTCCGGCAGATTAGACGCGAGTCTGGGCCGGTTCGGTTTGGAAGGCAAAGGCGCGCTGTCCGTCACCCCCAGCCAGCAGATTGAACTCACCGGCGTCATGAAGACGGTTCGCGATAAGGAAGTCTTCGTGGTCCGCAGCGTAAAAGCCAACGGCATAACCTATACCATGCGCAATGAGCATGGGATCGAAGTATCGCCATTAACCCGTGAACGCGCCGCCAAGAAAGGGGTGGCGCTATGAACCGCCACTTCACCAGCATTCTCGCATTGATTTTGGTTTGCCTGGTTTTCGGGTTCCTAACGGGTTGCGGCAGCAGCAGTTCGAGTACGCCGCCCCCGCCTCCCACCCTCGCGATCACGGCGACGAGCGGATCGGGACAAACCGCAGACGTCGGTGACGCCTTTACCAACATGCTGGTAGCCACCGTGACATCCAACGGAACGGCGGCCAGCGGGGTAGCGGTTACGTTCACGGCTGTCGCGGGATCAGCCGGTCAGAGCTGCACCCCCTCCGCCACCACTGCTACCACCGCCTCCGATGGCACCGCATCGATCACATGCACTGCAAACTCGACGCCCGGCGCCTACTCAGTAACAGCCGCGGCGACGGGAGCCACAGTAACGGCCAGTTTCACCGAAGGCAACACCGCTCCCCGCGTGTTCGTGTTCTATGTGATCGGGCTGGAAAACAGCGCCGCCTATGGACCCGGACCGGTTTATTACACCGTCGTAGGCGCGGTGGGATTTGACTTAAGCGGCAACGTCCTCGGGGGCGAACAGGACTATAACGACGCGAGTGGTCTGACGTCACCGGGCGAACCATCGATCCCCGACGTAATCACGGCAACCGGCAGCTCGATGACGGTGAATCCAACCACTGGCACCGGGACGCTAGTCCTTAATGTTTCGGCAAGCGACCCTAATGTGGGCGTGAAGGGTATCGAAAAATTCGCCGTCCAGTTTGTCAACGCAAGTCATGCGCTGATCACGCAGTTTGACGGATCGGCAACTTCCAGCGGAAGCTTCGACCTGCAGACGGCAACGAGTGGCGCCGGCGGCAATTTCGCCTTCACCCTCTCCGGGCTGGACACCAACCCCATCCTCGCGGTTGCGTATGGAGGTGTGTTCTCGAACACCAGCGGCACCATCCACGGCACGTACGACGAAAATGATGCCGGGAAGGTGCTCCTGGGGAATACTCTCACAGCGACGGACAACGGCGTCGGAGCGGACGTGTATGGGCGGGGCAGCATCAGCGGCTTCACGGATCCCAACAACGGCAACGCGCCCATCTCGCTCGTCTACTACATCGTCGGTCCAGAAGTATTACGCATCATCGATGTTGACTTCGACGATGCACTGGCGGGTTCAGCCTACGGCCAAGGTAGCGCCACCTCCCTCGACAGCACGGTGCTGTCAACGGACGTGTTCGGCATCCTGGACAACACAGAGGACGCTTACTTTGCCGCAGCGGGGCAACTCGTTGCCGCCCATACCGCCGTTGGAACGTTTAACGCCACATTCACGGGTGAAGGCGATGATGAGGAAGGCGGCACCGTCATGGCCACGGGTACCCCGGGCGGAGTCGCAGGCAACTACTCCTTTTCGAGCACCGTGCTCGGTTATGGCAGCATGACCGATATCACGGGCTTGGGGTCCATTCACAAGCTCGGGCTGTATGCGACGGATCCAACGCTCAACCTTCTGGATCCCAACAACACCACGGCGGCCAACCTGGGAGCCGCCCTTCTCCTCGATCTGGATGATGATTTCGCCCAAGGCACGGGAATCGTGGTTCCGCAAGGGACCATAACGTCTGACGGATCTGACCTCAACCACACCTACGGCTTCGGGGCGCAGACCTACACCGACAAAGGCAGCTGGCCCACCGGGAACCCGGGCTGGGAGTTTGACTTCGTCGGGCAAGGAACGTTTGCGTCGCGTGTTTTCACGACCGGGACCGGCGGCCCCCCCACTCCGGTAGATATCAGCGATCCGTTCGCGTCGTTCGTACCGGGCACGGCGGATGAGTATACTGCCGTTCCGATCGCGGGGACTGCGGCCGTACCTGACGCGGCAGGGCGATACGCCTTCCGGTCGGCCACTCCATTTGCTGTCGGTCCCGTCGGGGGCGCTGACGGTCCAACCGACGACTTCACCGTGGTTATGTACGAAGCTGGGCCGGGGCTGGTGTTCTCGATAGACGAGGACGAACACAGCGGGTGGCTGGGCACCTTCCAGGAGGAGAATGCCAGCTCGCTGAAGGCAATGCACGTGAAGAGAGGACCGCTAGTCAAGAGCCAAGCGAAACCGAAACGCTAACCAGTAAACCAAACGACGATTCCCTGGTGGCGCCAAAAAGGAAATTACGGGCTAGATAGACGAACGCAAGCAACAGGATCTTCTAGCCATTAGCAGATGCAGTAAAGACTCTTCCCTAAATCCCCAATCAGAGGGCCTGAAGAAAGTAAACTCGCAGAGTTGTTTTTCCGCAGCCTGCTAGGGATTGCCTCAGCGCTGAACTGTCGCGAGAAAGAGGTGCACCACAATTATTTATGAGATGGCTTGTAAACGCCTACCTCGACTGGCAGACCCGCTTCATCAAAATCCTTGCATTCAAAACCGCCAAGGTTGCCGGGATATCCGAGTTGATTTGAAATGATCCGGGTCCGGCCGATCGTCTGATCGTCGCATTCATGCGTATGGCCATACACCCAGAGGGCCGGCTGGTGGGTCCCAATGATCTCCACCATGTCCAGGGAATTGAACGCCGGCGTGAGAGGGCCGCCCTTGTATTTGGAGTTGGGATTGATGACCGGTGCATTATGGCTGATAACCACGCGCGGACCACTTAGATTCTTGCCAAACCAGTTCAGCAATTTCGACGCGAAGTTTTTATGTAGCGCAATCGAATCTGCTGGCGTGAAAGGCGTTTCGTCGGGGTTATAGATGAGGCGGTAATCATTCATTTGAGAGCGGGCGGTCTCCATGGCGCGCAAATCGCCGCCATTGAAATCCGTCCACATCGTGCCGCCGAAGAAATTGACACCCCCGATGCTGACCTCTTCATCAAGCAGCAGTTTCACATGCGGATGTCTGTCTTCGAGCCACGCCTTGAATCTATTGTCCTCTTCGTTCATTGGCCGCCGCGTGTAATATTCGTGGTTTCCCGTCACATAGAGGACTGGTTTCTTCCACTTCCGCAGAATCTTGTCGAGCGGCTCATAATCCCTGAGCGTGACGATATCGCCTCCCAGGATCATGACATCTCCGTTCACTGCCGGGGGCAACATCCAGCCCGAGCCAAACTCAAGATGCAGGTCGCTATAAGTAATGATTCTCATGCTCGTAGGAGAATGCTTGTTTGAACTCGTCTTTCTCAAGTCCCAGATCTCCTCCGACAGCGGTTCGACTCGGCGCGGAGCCCGGTTCGTGGAAGTAAGAATCTGACATCCCCCGGATAGCTGAATAATAAGCCGAGGCGCAAAGGCCAGTGTCAAGGCTCTTCGACCGCGAACGCGGCGCGCGAAGCGCGGCCTTGACACTGGCCGGGCCTCGGCTATGCTCTGGCTATCCGGGGCATGTCATTCGGGAATGCCGCATCACAGACCTAGACCGAAACCCTGACTGATCTGATTCGTGTGCGTGGTTTGTGGTTCTATCTTGTGCGCTCCTGGCTCTTGCTGAATCGCGGGGGAATGGGACACGTCGCGGCTGAGTTCCTGCCCGAGCGTCTGCTGCATTATTCGTATAAATCTGCGCGTCATAGCGTCCACGCGAGACAGAAACGTAGGCCATGCGGCTGTTGAGCAGATCCTTAGCGCCCAACTCGGTGTCCACGTGAATCAGGACACGGTCGGCAGTCTGTCCCTGGCTGGAGTGGCTGGTCATGGCATAACCGTGATCGAGATGCGGATGCTTGCGCGGATCGAGTTCGACCGCGCGACCACCGTCCATCTTCAAGCGCAGCCGCCCGTCTCCGTCGATGCTCTCGATGGTCCCCAACTCGCGGTTCGCAACTCTGAGGTCGTTGGCCGGCGCAGTGAACTGGATGCGGTCGCCTACTGAAAAACTCCGCATCTCCTCGCGAAAGACGGAGACGCCCTGCTGTCGGCGTGGATCGTAAGTGCGCTGCGTGCCGTCCTGCAGCTCGACTGTCAGCCGGTTTTTCGGAGCGTCGATGCTCTTCACCTGTGCGTACTCGCCTTTCCCGATGCCGGTCTCCTTCGATGCGCGCGAATAGCGCAGCACATCGCCCACCTCATAGCGCTCGGCCCATGTGCGGTCCGCGCCGGTGAGGTCTTGGCGCGGCACTAGCGTCCTGATGCGGTGCTCCTCGTTGCTGACGAGGCCACTCCGCTGCAATTCCGCATGGACGCGCTCGTTGATCTCCATGCGAGAGCGATTATCGGGAGAAATCACCAGCGTGTTCTCCGGCGATTTTGCGTACTCCTTCGCAATAGCGGCGATGCGCTCGTCGTGGCCTTGAATCTCATGGACTCGGCCCTGCCGGTCAAGATTCTGTATTGCTTCGCGTACTTCGCCCCGCGCAAGCTGCTCGACTACCTGTTTCAGTTCCGGGTCTTTCTGGCGCACGATCTCTTCGAGCTTCACCGTTTTCATACCGGCGTCCTGGAGCTGCGCGAAGGGCCGCCCGGCCTCAACCGCCTCATGTTGCCGCCGGTCGCCGACGAGCAACACACGGTCATTCGGATGGAGCCGGTTCACAAACTCATGCACCTGCCTGGTCGATGCCAGAGAGGATTCGTCGAGCACATAGAGCCGTTTCTCGCCGGTATCCGGCTGCTGTCCACGTACCAGATGCTTCTGTAGTGTGGATGTCTCCATGCCTGCTTCCCCGAGCTTCTGCGCCGCGCGGGACGTTGGCGCGAAACCTTCCACCCTGTAGCCCTCGGCCTCCGCGCCTTCGCGGATCACGGACAGAGTTGTTGTCTTGCCCGCGCCTGCGATGCCATCTAAACCGACAACCTTCTCCCGCGAAAGAAAGATTTCGTCTACTGCCTGGCGCTGCGACGCATTCAACTCCGGGTGGCGGTCTTCCGTGGCGATGCGCACTTGCGGCGAGACCAGCATGGGATCGCTGTAGTCGCGCCGATTGCCTTCCTGCATCCGGCCAACGATCTCACGCTCCATGCGTACCATCACGGCGGTTGTGTACTGTCTGCCAGCACCAACGTGCGAGACTTCGCGGAACTCCCCGGCCTCGATCCGGCGCTCGAACTCCTGCCGGACCTGGGCATAGGTGGTTTCTCCCATGCCGCGCACCAGCGCTGTTTCAAGGATCGCGCGGCGGTCCTGCACAGCCGATCTCTCGAAGACATGATCGCGCGCCCAGGTCACGGCCTGCTTCGCCTGAACCTCTGGCTCCGGCATCTGGTATTGCCCATGTTGGCGCGCCTGTGCGACGACGCGGTCCGCCTGATGCCCGTACTGTGCGGCCAACTCGCGGTGCCGCTGTAAGACTTCTCCAGGCGACAGCAGTTCCTTGCGGTCGCGCGTATGGTGGGCCGCGATCTGTGCCGCCGCGGCTCCGTCGATTCCTTGTTCCCGGAGATGGTCTTTGATCTGTTCACGTCGCGGACTGGAAGCCTCCAGATATTCCTTCGTGTAGCCTTTTACTTCCGGCTGTCCATGCTTGCCGCGCTCCAGTTCGTAGCCCAGCTTTTCCAGACGCAGAGCCAACTCGGATCGGTAGACCGCCGTGGCGTAGCGTTGTGACACGAACATCTCGTGTGGCTGCAAAGCTCGCATCTGTTTCCCGTTTTCGAGACCGTTCTCGCGCTCGGTCATGTTGAAGATCACGGCATGGGTATGAAGCTGGGGCGCAGCATAGCCATCGACGGGCCGCGCGGTGTCGTGCTCGAAAGTGGCGGCGATGAATTTTCCGGTCGTCTCCGGGGCATGGACATTGCCGATCCGCGCCTGCGTGTATCGCTCAAGTTCCTGAAGTGCCGCGCGTACACTCTCCCGATGGGCCTCCCGCACCCGATCATCGCCGCCCACGAGAGCGGTAAGCGATACCGACTTCGGCGCAGAGAATGTGGCGTCCCACCCGGCGCGATGCTCGGCGCTGGTCACCTCTCTGCCAAATTTGCCTTCATAGGTTCTCGAAACTTGATGCCGGACGAGCTGCTCTTCGGTGTGCGGATGTTGGCCTTCACTCAGTCGCGCAAAGTGTTCGGAACCAACGCCACCTTGCAACCCCCACTGCTCGGCGAGTCTGCCCTGCCACTCACTGTGACCCTGCTGATCGCGGCTCCAGTAGTTCTGTTCCTGCGAGGCAAACTCCCGCACATGGTAGGTCTGCGCCTGGCTGGCTGACAGCGGTTTCGAGATCGTGAGCATACCGAGCGTTCCTCAAGCGTGAAGTGGTGTTCTTGGCAATTTGTCTCTCATTCGATTCCCTTCGTTTTCTCCCAGGCGAACGCCTCTTTGGGTTTGGTCTCGGGCGCACCGATGGTCGAACCATTGACGGTCGAACCAAAGAGCGCGAGCATCGGCTGGGTAGGCTTCTTCAGCGGATCGGCGGGAGCATTCGCGGGCACTGATGGCGCTGGTTTCGGCGCGATCTCTGGCATCTGCCGCTGCGAAAATCTCGGCAGTCTGAATCGGATTCTGCCCATCTTTATCCTCCATCTCTGGATCAAACTTGGCCGAGGTGGGCCCCATTCGATCGTTTCCCTATCCCGCCCTTTACGTGAGGACCGGTTCTGCAACACACTCCGCACAGCCAGTAGCAAAAGGAACATCGCGGCTACCCAAAGCAACGGCGTCAAGAGCGAAAAGATTCCGGGAAGAAGCATGGCACTCATGGCATACGAGCTCTTTCCTTGCCCTCGCGGGCAAAGAAGTCCTTCGAGCAGTTTGCGAGCCTGCTGGAGCTTTCGTGCGTCGGCTTGGTCGCGGATTTTGAGGACGGAATCGGGCAACAATTGTCTATTTTCCGCTGCGGCCTCGGCGGCTGCATGGAAGAGATTCAGCAGCGCATAACGCACCGCCCAGAGTTCTGCCAATACCAGTTCGCTGGGATCAGCAGGCCGCTGTCGCGCGGCGCGCAAAGCGGTCCCGCGCAGCCACTCGGAGAGAGCCTGTCCCGCGCTTTCGGCGGCAGCTTCTATTTCTCCCAGTTCCTGGGGAGTCAGTCGCGTGGCCGCGGTCTTGGTGCGGAAGCCGGGCTTCGCTTCTTCTCCGAACGGCAAACTGGACTGGGGATTAGCTTGAGCGCGGGGACTACTCATTGGACGAACCGCCTTGTTGCACTACTGAACTTGATTCCGCTGCGATTAAGCTGCGTAATTGTTAGTTCACAAGAAGTTCTTGCCCTTCAACACGTTTACGTGATCGACGCTCAGGAGCGGGTTGTCGCTAGCAAACGTTATCGTTCGCTATCGCTCGCATTCAGCGAATGAACAAATATGTTGATGCAGCGAAAGTTAACTTGCGTAAACATCGAAACGTCGTCTGGCGCTTCGCAGTTCCCAATTTGGGGGTGACGTGTCCCACCTTTCTTCCGGTGCGAAGCACCGCGTTTTTACAGCTCGCCATATTCCAGCCCCTGAGCCTCCCACGTATGGATCACTTCGGGGGCCTGCCATGCGCGTCGAAACAGATTCCGGATCGACTGCCAGTGCTCCATCGGGAACCTAAAGGCGATTCCGTTCTCCCGGGCAAAGAAAAACACGCCCCTTTGCTCGTTTTCCACGATCGCCGTGTGCGCGTAGAAGTAGTATCCGTGCCATTGGCAAAGATCCCGCTCCAAATCTAGCTCTTCAAGCAGCCTGCGGAACTCTGCAATCCTCGGGTATCCAACCACCGGATACCGCGGGGTAAGGGTTCCGGGGAACTGCACGCGAGGGGAGAATTCATTCCCCTCTTCCCGCACCAGATCGAGGCGGTATCCGCCTTCTTCCAAGGACGGCAATGCCGGCTGAACCGCAAGCTCAAAATCCTCGTCGTTTGTCTCTGCAGGCGCCTTCTCTCGCAGGGGCTTTCGGTGAAGGGAATAGTGGCCGCGCGCGCACACCCGCCACAGCGCTGGCCAGTGCGGCCAAAGCGACCTCGTTTAGCTTCTCAATATTTGAGAATTGTTCCTCATCGAGAAGTGTGTAGAGATTGCGAACCGCAAGTAGCGGTTTTCGTCGCTTTTGAGCTGGGTTCCTCAGCATCTGAATGGTGCGCGTCACCACCCGGCGCAAGTCGTCGCTTCCAATGTCCTCAACTTCCTTGGCTTCGACCTGTTTGTCCCAGGGAAGCGTCCGCAGATACACAAAATCCCGCATCGACTTCTTCGGTCTGCGTGCGATGGTATAAGCGGCAAGAAATGCCTCCAGTATTTCGGCCAGGGACTCGTATGAAATCTGGCCTTGTGCGGTATTCATAAATGACTCTGCTCCGAGCGCACAGTAATGGGCCACCAGGGTCCATTCCGCCAACGAAAGCGGGAGTCCTGAGTCTGCCTTCCGCCGAATGCTCAGCAGGGAATCGGTCGGCTGACTGAGCAGGTCTACCAGCTCAAGGCGGTCGTCTCGGGCAGACTCAAGAAGCTGCTTCGCAGCTTCCGATGTCGAGACATTTTGGCCGCTCTTCAGGTACATGATTTTCTTCAGGGTTTCAAGCCTTAAGCGCAGCGCCTCCGAAATGCGGATGGAGATCACTGGCTGCTGGGGTGTCGCGGCGGCGTTGTCTACCATGAAGCCCCTTTCTGGATGGTTACAGTAAATAAATATGTAACGTTACGTATTGACTTTATGTTTATGCCTGCGCTATTGTCAAGTGCGACGTTCTAGTCGAGGTTGCACATGCGTCTTTCTCCTCCACCCCAGCATCGCCTCCTCCGCACCAAACAAGCTGCAGAATACCTTTGCATGAGCGAATGGAAACTTCGGCGATTGATTCAGGACGGACACGTACCCTACTTGCACGACGGCGAAGGCTCACCGTTTCTGCTGGATATTCGGGACCTCGACGAATACGTCGAGCGAAATAAACGCCACGGCACGGATAACTTAAGTTTGGGCCCGGCGCCCATTCCTGCCAGCACGCTTTCTTCGAGTTCGAAAGGAGTAATCCATGCCACGCCCACGCGGAACCGGAAGTCTGTATCAGCAGAAAGGCAGCGCAGCATGGTGGATCAAATACCACCGCAACGGAAGATCCTTCCGTGAATCCACGCGAACGACGGACAAACGGCAGGCGAACCGGCTCCTCGCCAAACGTCTGGCGGAAATCAATACAGGATCATTTGTCGGACCCGCCCACGAACGGATCACGGTTGGAGAGCTTGCGAAGGATCTTTTCCGCGACTACCGGATCAATGGCCGCAAGACAACCGACGACGTACAGACACGATGGCGATTGCACCTTAAGCCTGTCTTCGAGTCGCGTCGGGTGTTAGAGGTCACCAGCGATCTGATTGCGAAGTATGTAGACGAGAGGCAGCGTGAAAACGCTCGAAATGCCACTATCAACCGCGAGATGTCCGCGCTGAAGAGGATGTTTCGCATTGGCATGTACGCCACGCCGCCGAAAGTACTCCGTCTGCCGAAATTCCCAAAGCTTGCAGAGGACAACATCCGAAAAGGATTTCTGGAGGACGCGCAATACAAGAAGCTGATTGCAAATTGCCCAGACCTGTGGTTTCGCGCTCTGGTCGAGATGGGGCGCACCTATGGATGGCGCATCAGCGAGTTGATAAATCTCCAAGTGAAACAGGTGGACGTGGATAAGCGTACGATCCGCCTTGAGCCCGGTACCACAAAAAACAAAGATGGGCGAGAAGTCACCATGACCACCGCCGTTCACAATCTATTGGCGCAATGCGTGGCTGGGAAATCCTCAGAAGCTGCCGTCTTTACCCGTTCAGATGGCACACCCGTGCGGGATTTTCGGGATACCTGGGCGAAGGCCACGAAAGCTGCTGGTGTACCCAGTCTGTTGTTTCATGATCTGCGCCGCACCGCTGCCCGCAACCTGCGCCGGGCCGGAATCGGGGAAGGGGTTATCATGAAAATTGGCGGCTGGCGAACTCGGAGCGTCTTTGAGCGTTATGCAATCGTCTCGCAAGCAGACATTTCCGATGCATTGAAGAAGCTCGAAGCAGGCTAGGCTGCGAAGAGCCACTTTCATTGATCGCAAATGGTATGCGCGAGGAATCAGCCAACACGAGGGACATCCTCGAAAATCGGTTCAAACTAGGGACTGCTCCTCTCCAGTATTGTTCCGACCAAGTTGGCGTCATCAAACCGAAACAGGGAGAGGACTTGGGCAGCCCCACCCGCCATTTTCAATTCGTCCTCTTTGTAGCGTGAGAGACCGGTTGTCCAGCTTTCGCTCTTGCCGCGCTGGCTGTGCCGCCGATGACTCTGAAGTTCTTGTTGCTCGTTAATTTCCCGCTAGGGGTGGTAACCACGACTGCGCCTGTCGTTGCGCCACTTGGGACAACTGCTGTCATGTAAGTATCGGAAATCACATTGAAGTTGCTGGCTGCGACGCCGTTGAAAGTGACACTCGTGGTTCCCGTGAAGCCTTGCCCCAGAATCTGTACCGCGCTGCCCACCTTGCCGGTGTAGCGGACCAAGCCCACAAATGCTCCCAAACCTAAGTTTAGGCTGTAGACGGATCCAAAGCCAAACTTGCCGCCACCCAAACTTGTCCCGTATATCAGGCCGTTCGTATGTTGTGTGGGTGCGGCTACGGGGATATTCCCAATTGTAGAATTGAAGCTGTGGAGAAGCTTGTAACTTCCTCCGGTCGTTATCCGGAAGAAAGTGCCGTCATTAAAGGTTCCTCCAGCTGTCGTCACACCATACAAATTACCGTCGGTTGCTTGCAGGAGTCCCGCATCGGGCGTTGAGCCATCCGCGCCGCCTCCGAAGAATCCCTGGAAGCTGTATAGAATAGAAACCGTGCCGCTTTGGTCCAGTTTGAAAACAGTCCCAACCCCTTCGGTCCCCGCCCTGTTGGGTCGTTCCGTAGAAATTCCCGTCAGCGGCTTGTACCAGCGGCCCGATCGGGTCGGCGCCCCCTGAGCCGCAGGGAAAACTATAGTTCCAGAGGAGTACACCTGCGGTCGTTAACTTGAAAATGCTTCCGCAGTTGTTGGCACCACCGACGGAGGCAGTCCCGTAAAGACTTGCATCTGTGGCTTGAATGAGCGGCGCGGTCACAGATTGACCCTGAGAACTATCGGGCTGAAAAATCGTACTGAAGGTACCTGAAGCAGTGTACCTGTAAACTGTTGACGCAGTCGTGCTATTCCCGAGGGTTGTCCCGTAAAGACTGCCATCCGAGCCCTGAATGACAGACGCAAAGGGGAGTGCCCCATCGGTGCTCCCCGCGAAGTTGTGAAGCACGGTGACGAGGCCGCCTGGAGAAACTCTGAACAACACCCCCAATCCTGAATTTCCGCCAGCCGAGGCCGTTCCGTAATAGTAGCCGTCTGTAGCAAGTGTTAGGCCGCTCTGCGGTGCAGAGCCGTTACCGCCATTTAGCACGATTGGGGGACTGGGGCTGCCGCTGGTGGCAACTCGGAATACGGAGCCGTTCATGCCGGGCACGCCACTGGTCGTGCCATAGAGTCTTGCGTCGCGCCCTTGAGTCGGTGTGACATCTCCCGGATACGCCGAGTTTCCGCCCTTGAAACTGTAGACCAAGTTGGTAACTTGCGCTGAACTTGTGCTAGTCACGATGAGCAACGTGACCATTATCGCAAGCGCCGCACGCGTGGCAGCCTTCGACGTGAGATGAAATGCAGACGCATGGGTCTTTTGCATGATCAGACTTGTTTTCTTCATGACCTACCTCGTGAGGGGGAGACTACCCACTGGCCCTGGGGGAGAGCACTTGTTCAGAGAAAGTAGAACCGACAGATTGTATACCATAAATGCCCTCTCCTGCAAGTCGCTCGACGCAGAGGT
Organism: uncultured Acidobacteriaceae bacterium; assembly: GCA_963842095.1. Taxonomy (GTDB): domain Bacteria; phylum Acidobacteriota; class Terriglobia; order Terriglobales; family Acidobacteriaceae; genus Sulfotelmatobacter. The sequence continues at coordinate 63,273 of CAWJEY010000010.1, read as the reverse complement.
GGTGTCTTAAATAGCGGTGTTTAAGACACTACCGACGCAGACGCAGACCATGCAGGGAGGACTTCCGTGGCTCATTGGGTCATGCAACTGGTGGATAACTGCGTTCTAGGATGAGGTCCGTGTGCATCGTTGAGACATTGGGCATAGGAACAGTTGCCGTTGCTGTACGTCGGACCACCGCCTGGGCAGTTTTTGCCTTGGCCTACATGATTCATGAACGTGGCCTGGATCGTCGTGTTGAGAAAGGTGTTACTACCAGGGTTGTACCCTGTGCAGACTCCCAGACCGCTTATGGCGGTACAGTAGTTTTGGTCGTATGCCAGGCCAGCATCGAGGTAGTAAAGCTCCAGTATGGTTATGTGGTTGTTCACCGCGAAAGGCAGCCACAGCCGCAGATCACCCGAGTCCCCGGGGGGAACTCCACAGGAACTACATGTTGAGTCCCTCTCGTCAGACAAGGAAAGCTGTTGAAGCTCGAGCGGCATCGCGCTTGTGTACCAGTTGCCAAAACTTGGGCACCAGTTTGAAGCTGAGAGGGTACAGCCATTAAGGGAATCCCGAAGCGAAAGTCCCTGACTACCGAAACCGTCAATAAATCCGTGACCGTTCGAGCTGATCGCGGCCGCATTGGCCTCCTGATAGCCATAATCGAGATCGTTGCCGTCGGCGGCGTTGAGCGGCGCAAAGAAGTTCATATATGGGGTTTGCGACTTTCCCCACTGAAGCATCTCCTTGTAGTAGTCAAGCCAGCCGACATAGGTTCCTACAGGGTGGGGCCCGTCGTTTTGCTTGGCGTATGTATAGGGTGCGGCTAGAGCCTTGAGGTTGGCCGTGCAGTAAGGAAAGGCCTCGCCGCCAGCCGACTCTCCGGGGCGTATGTACCCGAGTTGTTTGCCGACGTTCACTGACGTGCCACCGGCGTTTTTTGCCGTGTAGTTGCTATTGAAATGCGCGAATGTTGCCGCCCAGAGGGCTTGTAGAGCAGCCTTGTACGGCCATTCGTAAGGAACCGGCCAAGATTGTATTGCGCTGATATAGGTTACATTGGAATTTGAGATGCTACCGCTGCAGCTGCCCTGGGGCGTGTAATAGAATTGCCCGCTGTTGTTGACCGTCGCCATAGTCCCCGCACTGGTCGTGCTGCAGGCTGAGGAACCGACGACATTTACCCATACCAAGTCACCAGTCTGAATAACGTTACTCTGGGTCGATGTCATGCTGCAACAAGAAGTGTCATTGACCGTCACCGTTGAACCGCTGGTTACCGACCCGCTTGGCACTGTCCCAGTCCAAGGAACTCCGCTGCACTCCATTACATTGATCACATCCTGACGTGCGTATGAGGACGACGGAGCATACGGCGTGGTGAAAAGACTGATCCAACTTGACTCCGTCACATAGTGCGGAGTCGCTGCGTTGGGGTTGCCCGCAGCCTCACCGTTTAGAAGCAAGTTAACTTTCTTGGGTACGCCGGAGTATTGATCAAACCAGGTCCAAATGCCTGGGAAGTTCCGGGAGTCGTAAAGGCCGCCGTCAGTCAGGGGATTCCAGACGTAGTGATGATACATCGGCACCACGGGATCTGGTTGGCACGTATCCGACGGTGCTGGTGAGCAGGGGGTTGTGTCCGGCTCGGACATCTCGATATTTGCCCAGCTTAGCTGGACGGTTACACCATCGATTGCGCTTTGCGGCATGACGTTCATCACGAAGCTACTGTTGTCGGTGTTCGTCGGAGGGAATACAACATAAATCGAAAGATATTGCGACGTGAGCGAATTGACCACAGTGCTCCCGTTAGCGCTCGTGTTCCCCTGGACAATCGATTGTTGCGCTAAGGATGGGGCCGATAGTGCAAAAAGTAGTAAAAATGTGCCTCTCATTCCTATGGCTCCCACGCCGAGAGTAGAACGTTTTCACCACCGTTCTGTGAGGTTAGTGTTCCCAGCGTTGATGGCATTGCAGCACTCGTTGTAGGGTTCTGTATTGCGTTCCCTGCCGTTCCGACGCGCTTGCTGCTGTTCTGATTGAGTATACCCATCCATCCTGCTGCCGCCTGCGCGCTGACCTTGCAAGTGTTATCCGTGGCACCGTAGGCATACATATAGTGTCCGGGCTGAAGAGTTATGGTTGAGCCGGTAGCAGCTGTTATATTCCCAGTACTAGCGCAGGAAAACAATACGCCGCTGCCGGACACGAGATTCCAGTTCGTCCCGTCAAAAGAATAGATTCCCGCGAGCACGCAGCCGCTGATGCTGGTGTTGCAGGTATTCGTGCTGGTTGAAGCCACCGTGACGTTTACGGTTGCATGGTTCGCGACCGTTTTGAAGGGCAGGACAAATTCAATGAAGACAACGGTATTAGCAGTAGTTTCAAGTACCGTTGACGGGGGATTCGACGATGGGAAACTAATATAGGGCAAAATCAAATAGTCTTGGTTCGCCGTGCTGGCGACCGTGAGAGCGCTAGTGCAGTCGTGAATTCCGCCATTACTGCTACCGCACACAAGATCGTTAGTGGTATAGGTGCCGGCGCTGGAGGCCACATTCACTTCAGTTCCCGTCAGGCTGCCCGTTATTCCGCCCAAGAGGGCGTTGCAGCTAAGCGCATGAGTGCTGCCTTGGGTGTATTGCAGGAAGTCCCCACCCGTACTGCAGCTGGGTAAGGAGCCTGCGTGTGGAGACGTGGAAGTCCCCTGTAGAAATTGATCGGCAGTTAATGGTGTGAGCGCTATCGGAGATGCGCCCGCGCCACCCCCGTATAAAACGCCGTACTGAGTTAATGCGCCTGAAAACGCGGTGGCGCTGGTGCTGGTTGCGTAAAGCAGCCCCCCAGAAGTGGCAGTGCCCGTGGGAATCGTGTAGCCAGTCCATGTATTGGCGCTACTGCCACCACCGCTAAGAAAAATATCACCCGCGGTTCCGGCTGATGCTGGAAAGATAAAATTGTAGGCCGCAGTGGCGGAAGTATTTTCTAGTCCGATGGAAGCCCCACTGCTGTTGCCGTTGGCAAGGTTAAGCTGACCCGTGGTGCCTCCGGTACCGTTTTTCCCCAGAGTTGGAGATGTTGACCAGTTAGGAAGCAATGAGGAATTCACTTGGAGAAAAGAGCCTTGGCTGCCGATGGTAAGTTCCGTCTCCGGATAGATGCCAGAACTTAGTGAAGATGCAGAATACAAAAGACAACCAGGGGTCGTGCATGCCCACTGTCCGACCACGAGGGGACTGCTGTTGTTCGTATCGTTCATCATTTTCCAGCGATGAATGGTGGAGTCAGCCCACAGCGTATCGCTGTGTATGCTGCCGCAGCCGCTGCTGCCATCGCATGCCGCTATCGACAATCCCTCCGTCGAGTTAAGGCCGCTCCCTTGTGCCAGCGCAGGCTGGGCGCACAAAAGGAGAACTAGAAGGGCAACGGGACACATTAAGAGTGTGTGTGAGAACTGAATCATCAACATGACGCTTCCGCGACAGGTATTAACGTTGTTCATTGAAGAAAACCCTCCCAGTTCTTTGGCGATGATCTCGCTTCGAACGTTTCCTCGACTTAGGCCTGTTAAACAGCAATTCGCGTCGTTGACGCGCGCGTCTTGTTGCGCGCACGACCCAGAGCGGAATACAGAGACTTCCGCCATTGAACACAAATATGCAGTTCCCAGGGAAATATGAAGACAGGAGGGTGTGAAGCGCAAAATCCCTGAGCCATCTAGGGATTGTCTTCACGATGAATCATCGAGACAATACATTGACTGACACTCAGTGTCAAGAACAGCTTTGCTGGGAGTTTCGCCATAGGAGCGCACGCAGAAACACTCTGGCGAAGATAATCTACCCAGAATTCCCGGAGGCTTTGGCAGCCGGCAATCTGCTTGCGTGCTCGGTCGAGTACCAAGACATGTCCGGGAATTGGTGATGCCGTCACGAATCGGACGTAGATTTGGGCATAGTTTGGGCATAGTCAGGTGGTTTGGTGGACGATGCCAACTATCGACATAGCTATTTTACTGGTGCCGGGAGGGGGAATCGAACCCCCACAGTCCTTTCGGACCTGCGGATTTTAAGTCCGCTGCGTCTGCCAATTTCGCCATCCCGGCTCGACTCCATGCCAACAGAAGTATATCTTGCTCACAGTCATAACCCGTGTTCTTATGAGGCTCAAAGCCGAGAGTCCAGAACGGAAGGCAGTCATGAACGAGAAAAACAATCCAGCCCGGCTCATCAATACAACAACACGCCGTCAGGCGATCGCCGGCGCTGCCATCACGTTTGCCAGCCTGGCTGCGGGTCTCACGGCCTGGGGAAAGACACAGCAGCCCGCCATGAAGGAAGCGCCGAGCACACCCGCCAACCAGAAGCGCACCTCCCTTCACCAGGAAGTCGATCTTAAGGCAACCCCTCAACGCATCTACGAAGTGCTACTGGATTCAAAGCAATTCGCCGCCTGCACCGGTATGGCAGCCGAGATCGACCCCAAAGCCGGCGGCGCATTTTCCATGTTCGGAGGACTAGTCGTCGGACGAAACATCGAACTCATCCCCAACCAGCGCATCGTGCAGGCCTGGCGTCCCACCCACTGGGACCCGGGCGTCTACTCGCTAGTCAAGTTTGAAATGAAACCGCACGCTTCCGAAACCACAGTCATTCTCGATCACACCGGCTTCCCCGAAGGCGAATACGACAGCCTCAGCTCCGGCTGGGAATCTCACTACTGGACCCCGCTAAAGAAATTCCTGGCGTAGAGGTTGGTTTGGATTTTGCTCGTGTGGAGCGGACACTCCTGTCCGCTGCCTTTGACTTTGATTTCGGGTGGCGCAGCGGTTTACCGCTGCGATAGTTGTCCCAATTTTCAGCCGCGGCTTCAGCCGCCGAGGGACATCACGAACGCTTGCACTGCCGTGGAAGAGCGGCGCTTCCAGGTCCGCACAATACAAGCGGGCTTCAGCCCCAGCAACCTCTCTGCCAACATCGCCTGATACTGAACGATCCACCGCGCCCGGGAAGGGCACGGCTTCGGAGCCTGCCGACTTTCAGTCGATCATAATCTCTTTGCTGACGGCGCCCGCCAGATCGTCACGAAGCTGCTTCACGGGACCGTCCGCCTCACCGACCACCATGACCACGGCCATAGCTTTCAGGTTTCCTCCGGTGCCGATGCACGTGATGGTGGCGTCGGCCCCGTTCCTGCTACCGGTGATGGCCAGATCGGTGCGCTTGAGTTGGGCGAGATTGTAGCGCTGCGCCACTCCGTAAGCCAGGTTCATGCAGGTCTGCCACGACTTGGTTTGCACCTCAACCTTGCTCCAGTAAAAAGAGTAGGCGTGCGCCTGGACGGGACAGAAAACCATCGAAGCCGCCAATAGCGCCACAACCACAACCAGGTTTAGAGTCTTCATGTTCGTTCCTCCAGTGTCTGAAAATATTCCGGTGCTTATGGGTTATGAGTGCGAAGAGTTCTTCGTGGCCGAGGGCTGTCGCGCACTTCACCCGGCCCCACGGTTATATGGTGAAAGCCGGCGCGTTTTCGTTTCATGAGGAGATCGGTGGGGCGAGCTGAGGGCACGCTTTGTATCGTTTTTGTATCGCTCGTGTGGAGCGGACACCCCTGCCCGCTGCTTTTGACTTTGCTTTTGTTGTTGACTCAAGGCGGAAAATCGGAGGAACTACAAAGCGGCCTCGCCTGCCAGGAGTCCCCGCTCCGGTTACACATGTAACTTGCGCCGTGTTTCTTCGCTGGCTAGAGTCACGCAGGAGCTTTATCATGTCCCGCCGCCTGCGAATTCTCATTCTCCTCTCCAGTTTCATTGCGCTTTCTTCCCTTCATCTTGCCGGACAGGAAGATTCCGGCTGGCGCATTTCGCCGGAGAAAATCAATATTCAGGTAGAAAATGATCGCGTCCTCCAATTGCTCGACGACTCCGCACAGGAACTCCATGGTGCGGTCTGGTCTGTCGACGAGCCCGATCTCGCCGATATCCGCGAAGAAGATGGCCGCGCAGTGTTGCATGCAAAAGCGGTGGGCTCGGTACGGGTAAGCGCCGTACTCGATGGCGAAACCAGGTTCCGCGAAATCACGATTTGGCCCCCACAACAGCCGCTGCCACCGGGAACAACCAAGTGGTCAGTACATCCCATCGGCCGCGAAATCGGAGACATACCCGCGGTCCCAAACGCCGACGGCGTCGAGATGTTCTCCCTGGAACAAACCGCCAGCGGCAGCACCTACTTGCGCGGCGGCGGAAACGACGGCGTCCAGCTCTGGACCTGGCTCATGCCGGAAAAAAACAGCAACGTAGAACTGGTCTGTGGAGATTGGATGGGAGGCGCACTCATCAGTGCCAACCACCCCGACTCCTTCACTCTCTACACCGTCGGCGAAGACGGCCAACTGCGCTGGCAGCACACCTTCTCCGGTGTGCGCAAAGGACACGCCTACACTCTGAAGCACCTGGTCCACATTCTCAGCCAGTCTTCCGACGGCACTGTCACCAAAGTCACAGGTCTCGACGAAGAAACAGGCGCACAGAAGTTCGAACTCGTCGTTCCACCCTCGCACGAGAAGCTCATCAACGTCGGCACCCAGGGAAGCAAGGTCATCTGCGCCTCAACCTCCGCCACCAACCCGCTGCTCACGGCAGTGAGCCGAATCTTCGTCAATATGGATGGCTATGCTTATATCGCCTTCACTCAAAATGAATGGCAACTCGAGGCCAAGAACTGCATACCCGGCACGGTTCTCGATCCGCACGGCCTCACCTTCGCCCGCGACGAAAAACTTCTTCTCTGGCAAATTCATCCCGATGGAACTTATCGCAGCAGCGTTGTAGAAGCCGACAAAGCCAGTGAAGCTTTATCCACTCCCGTGACCAACGCCTCCCCCACCGGTGCCATCATTCCGGACAATATGAACGGTACGCTCATCTCTGTCCGCTTTTCTCACACCTTACTTCCGGAAAATATCGCGGGAACAACAGACGAGTACGTCTATCGCGTTGATCCTGAAGGCGCAGTCCTTTACAAGTTTCTATTGCCCAAATACAGCGGCAAGCTAAATGATGAAATGGTGCTCGGCAGCGACGAGTTGGCTTTCGCCACCCGCGGTGGCCTGCTGATCGCCTTCAATCAGAGCACGGGAAAAGAGCTCTGGCGCTGGGATTCCAATACCCCTGAAATTTCAGTCGTCGCCGCACTCGCCAACCGCGCCTGCATGGTGCAAACGCCAACCGAAGTGATGGTGGTCGAAAACGCCACGACGGCGAAAGAGTTCCTCCATGGCCAGGTCATCCTCGGCTGGCAGGGCCAAGTCTACCGTAAGCACTAACTGATCCCCGGCAAGTTGAAGAAATAAAAAGCCACGGCTCTCGCCGTGGACCGATGTTACCTCGTTGATGCTATCCGTGTTGATCCGTGCGAATCCGTGGCAAGGAGTTCTTAGGGTCTGCCCCCGCCAGGCCCGCCGCGACCGCGATCCCGCCCGCCACCACCACCGGACCGTCCGCCGCGCCCGCCACGATCTCCGCCATGCGAAGCTTGACACTTCGCGGTGTGCGAAGTACACTGAAATCAACTTCGCAGGACGCGAAGAGGCTCGATTGCATGTCATCAGCAAGAGCGCATGGCGGAAGGCTGTCGCGGCGGATCGCTCGCTGGGATCGGCGATTGCAGAATGGCACAAAATTGCCTCTGCCGCATCCTGGCGCAATCTGATAGACGTAAGGAAGGTCTACCCAAGCGCCGACCTGGTGGGTCCATATACCGTATTCAACATTAAAGGCAACGCCTACCGGTTGATCGTGAAAATCGAATACCGCTGGCAGATGATCTTCGTCAAACATCTGCTGACTCATGCGGAATATGACAGGAAGGAGTGGACGAAATGACATCCGCCGCCAGCGCTTATGGGGCGCTTCTCTCTCGCGAAAAACCGGAGGTGATCAGCGGAGAGCAGCAGAACCGCCTCTACATCGAGCGACTGGAAGGGCTCACTGCGAAAAAATCGGTCACCTCCGCCGAAAGGAAGCTCGTGGCTTTGCTCACCGTATTGATCGAGGAATATGAAGCGAAGCACGATCCTGTCCCGGATGCCGAACCTGCTGCCATCATTCGCCATTTGATGGAAGCCCACAACCTCCGCCAGAAGGACCTGCTCGATGTCTTCGGCACCGAAAGTATCGTGTCAGAGGTGCTGCGCGGCAAGCGTGAACTGACCAAGCAACATATTCGCCGGCTGAGCAAAAAATTTCACGTTTCGCCAGCAGTGTTCTTCTAGCTAGCCCGGTACCAATTTTGCGAAGCTAAAAACGCCACGACTCGCGCCGTGGCCTTTTGTTATATCCGTGTGAATCCGCGCAAAATCCGTGGCAAAAAGTTTCTAGTGTCTTCCCCCGCCCGGCCCACCGCGTCCACGATCGCGCCCGCCACCACCGGACCGTCCACCGCGCCCGCCGCGTCCGCGATCCCGTCCACCGCCGCCGGGACGCCCACCGCGCCCGCCACGATCTCCGCCATGCGGACGATCGCCCTGAGGCCGGTCGCTTGCCACATGCGGCGCGCCGTCGCGATTGAAGTTCGGTTCGCCTTCCGCTTCATCGGGGAAGTCGCCTCCGCCTTCAATCACCATCGTGCCCGCCGGAACCGCCGCGGGAACATACTCAGCCTGTCCGCCGCCTTCCGGAGAAGCAGCGCCCTCAGGCGCCGCGCCACCCATCTTCGCGCGCTGCTCTTTCAGAATCGCCTTGCGCGACAGCCGGATGCGGTTGCCCTCGACCGCCAGCACCTTCACCAGCACCTGATCGCCCTCTTTCAACTCGTCGCGGATGTCGCCAATGCGATGCTCCGCCACTTCGCTGATGTGCAGCAACCCGTCCGTCCCGGGAATAATTTCGACAAACGCCCCGAAATCAGCGAGACGAGTAACTTTGCCGAGATAAGTCTTCCCTACTTCCGCAGTCGCCGTCAGGTCGCCAATGATCTGCAGCGCCTTCGCCGCCGACGCCTGATCGCTCGACGCCACCTTCACCAGCCCGGAATCTTCCACATCGATCTTCACTCCGGTCTGCTCGACGATCGAGCGAATCATCTTGCCGCCCGGCCCAATCAGATCGCGAATCTTGTCGACCGGAATCTGCACCGTATAGAACCGCGGAGCAAAGTCAGAAATCTTCTCCCGCCCCGTGGAAATAATTTCTTCCATCTTCCCCAGAATGTGCAGCCGCCCCCGCTTCGCCTGCGCCAGCGCTTCCCGCATAATCTGCGAAGTAATTCCGGCAACCTTAATATCCATCTGCAGCGCGGTTATTCCGTCCTTGGTGCCCGCGACTTTAAAGTCCATGTCGCCGTAATGATCTTCGGCGCCCGCAATGTCGGTAAGAATGGCATACTGCTCGCCTTCCTTCACCAATCCCATCGCCACGCCGGCCACCGGAGCCTTCAACGGAACGCCCGCATCCATCAGCGAAAGCGAAGCCCCGCAGACGGTAGCCATCGACGACGATCCATTCGACTCCAGAATGTCCGACACCACGCGCATCGCGTAAGGCCACGACTCCTCGGTTGGCAGCACGCCCGAAATCGCGCGCTCAGCCAAAGCCCCATGCCCAATTTCGCGTCTGCCGGCCCCCCGCATAAACCCAACCTCCCCAACACTAAACGGAGGGAAATTATAGTGGAGCATGAAGCGTTTCTTGGCTTCGCCTTCGAAGCCCTCTAGGCGCTGCATGTCGTCGCTGGTGCCGAGCGTGGTGGTTACCAGGGCTTGAGTTTCGCCGCGGGTGAAGATGGCGCTGCCGTGGGTGCGGGGCAGGATGCCGGCTTCGATCCAGATGTCGCGGACTTCGTCGAAGGCGCGGGCATCGGGGCGGCGCTTTTTCTCCAGCACTTCCTCGCGGAAGATGCGTTCGCGGAGGGTCTCGAAGTAATGTTTTAGCTTGGCTTGCGCTTCCTCATCGTCTTCGGGGATTTCGGCTTGCAGCTTTTTCTTTAGCTCTCTTACCAGCAGGTAGCTTTCCGCTTTGGGATGCTTCTTGGTGTCGAGGCGGTCGGATAGGTCGGCGCCTACTTTCTTTTTCAGTGCGTCGTAGTATTTCTGGTCGAATTCCGGGGGAGTGACTTCCCTCTTCTTTTTGCCGGCTTTCGAGCGCAGGTCGTTTAGGGCGGCGCAGATCTTTTTTACTTCGGTGTGGCCGAATTCGATGGCTTCGACGACGATTTCTTCGCTGACTTCTTTCGCGCCGCTCTCGATCATCACTATGCCGTCCGACGTTCCTACGACCATGATGTTCAGCAGGCTTTCGCGCATTTCGTCGTAGGTGGGATTGATGATGAACTGGCCGTTGATCTGGCCTACGCGGACTGCGCCTAACGGGCCGAGGAACGGAATGTCGGAAAGCGTGAGCGCGGCGGATGCGCCGTTGATGCCGAGCACGTCCGGATCATTGCTGGAATCCGCCGACAGCACAAATGTGATCACCTGGGTCTCGCACTTGAAGCCTTCGGCAAACATGGGACGCACGGGACGGTCGATCTGGCGGCTGGTGAGCACTTCGCGTTCGCTCATGCGGCCTTCGCGCTTGATGAAGCCGCCGGGGAAGCGTCCGCCGGCGTAGGTGTATTCGCGGTAATCGACGGTGAGGGGAAAGAAATCGATGCCTTCGCGGGGGTCGGCGTTGGCAGTCGCGGTGGAGAGCACTACGTTATCGCCCATGCGGACTACGGCCGCGCCGTGGGCCTGCTTGGCCAATTTCCCGGTTTCGAATGAGAGTTGTTTGCCGCCGGCAAGGTCGATTGTAACGGTGCTAACTTCTGGTTTCATGTTTCATCCTTTAGAACAGCTATCAGCTTTCAGCTATCAGCTGTCAGCTTCCGGCTCCAGGTAGATTGCGAGAGAAGGGGCGCGTCTGTGCTTTCCAATCGAATCGGGATTGGTGGGGTGGGATGCGCTTAAAAGATGCACGTTGCAGGAGGTCCTCAATGCTCGGCCGGCTTCGAGAGGAAGGCGGCGTTCTCTCAGATACGTTGTGGGAACAGTTTCCCGGGTTTATTTCGCAAGCCTACTTGCGGATGCCGAGCTTTCCAATGACCGTCTTATAGCGCTCGGAATCGTATCGTTTGAGGTAGTCCAGTAAACGACGCCGTTTACTGACTAGCATGAGCAGGCCGCGGCGCGAGCCGTGGTCCTTCTGGTGCGTCTTGAAGTGGTCCGTCAACTGGCCAATGCGTTCACTGATGATGGCGATCTGAACCTCGGGACTCCCCGTGTCAGTCGCGTGCGTCTGATACTGGTCAATGACAGATTTCTTTTGCTCTCTGGCTAACACTAACCTGGTGCACTCCTGTTCTGGTTTCGATTTATCTTGGTGACAGTAGTGAGGATAACAGGCGGGGGGTGGGGGTGTAAAGGCGCGGGGCGATACGGGGCGGCGAGCAGACGTGGTGGCGCGTTACGCGCCACCGAGGGGCCGCAAGGACAGACACAGGATTACAATAGCTGGTCGCAAGCCTCCGAAGGAGAATAACCTTGAGCAGGGAATTCGTCTTGCATAGAGCTGGCACAGAGTACGTCGAAACGGAGATACCAAAGGGGAGTGGGGCACACGCGGCGGCTGCGCCGTCGTATGGGAGTTGGGAAGCGCTGGAGCAGCGTCTGTTACGGCTTGGCGCTTTTCCTGAGGCCATCAAGCGGGTCAAGTCTGATTTTGATTCTGGTAAGGACAGAACATCAATCCAGATAAATGACGCCGATGCTCTGAGCAACGAACTCTTCCTCGCTGTGTTGCCATTGATCCACGTGAGCGTCACTCCTTACTTGGGATACGGCATGACTGAGCAGACCCTGACCTTGTTCCCCGACAGAAAGTTCGCTACCTTGTTTTTCCCAGACGAAGTTGACAACTATATTCTCGCCTTCGAGTCACGCGCTCAGAAATACCTAACTGGTGGGCACGTCACGGGGTATGACATTCAAAAGGAACAGACTGGAGATGGCCGCGTGATCGTGAGGGTGGTGCAACATGTCAGCTAAAGGCGCGGGTGACCAGCCGGTAACAAGGGGCGGGTACAGCGCCGGTGGTAGCTTGGTGGCTTACCCGCGCCCCGACGAGGTTGTCGTTCCCCTGCGCCGCGAAGAATTCGACACCCTGTGTGAGGGCGGGGTGAGCGAGGAAAAGGCGAGCCGTGACCTGTTTATCGGGGCTGGCTTTGGCGCCCTCGTCGGTCTAGTCGGAGTTCTGGCCACTACCGATTGGGATACGGCCTGGAAGCTAGGACATCGTGGTTGGTTTCTTTTCTTCCTCCTGGTGCTCTGCGCGATGGGGGCGGGTTCGGTAGCGGGTGCTTTCATTTACCAGTCCCATCTGAAGCGAACAAGCAGCAACTCGGCATTCTCACGCCTCAGAGCGCGCCTCCTGGGCCTGTTCAGCGAGCCGCGAACGCTGGATGCGGCAGTCGAGAAACTGCCAAGTGCCGTATCCAAGCAGATCAGTGGGCCGTTAGGCGTAAGGTGGGAGAACGCCGCGAGCTTGTTTTGGCTTGGCCATGACCTGAGCTGGACAGTGCAGACTGTGCGGAGCGCTGCACCCAAAGAAAGAATAATCCACGGGTTAACTCAGTCGTATCACCAACTCTCTCAGCTTGGGCTAGCGGACAGTTTCTCGGGAAAGCTACTATCGTCGCTAAGGTCTCAAGCAGAATCTACGCCAGAGGCAGCATTCAGTCAGCAGTGGAGAGATGACTTTGCAGGAAAACTCGCTAGCGTAATTCGAGACGTCAGTGATCTGGCAAGGAGCCAGCAGCCAGACTACCAAACAAGTCCCAAACAAAATGCGCTGTAGCAGGGCCGCAGGTACGCGTTGTCAACGCGGTCTTACTTGAGCCCGCCCCGTCCGTCGCGGTTTTTGGCGGGCGGCCCCACTTCTATTTACGAAAATAGAACGCGCCGAGCAGTCCGCAGGCGAAATCGTCTCAAAAAGGATAGTGGTTCGTTCTAGGACTCTTCTGGTTTTGAATCATCGCTCTCCGACGATTTGGCAGCAACGGCGGGCTCCGTCTTGTTCCGTTTTCGTAACGACTCACAACAAATGTCTGGAGATGCCAACTACTCCCATTAATATGTGCGCCTTCCCTCCGGTTGTCCGGCCCTAACGTCTTTCAAGGGCATTTCTTCTCTCGGCATATTTCGTTCTATGCAAAAGGAGACCTCCCATGAAACGCATGTTGTTTGCGTTATTGCTTGTCGGTCTTGCCTGCGGCGTGGCCGCGGCGCAAGCCGAAACCAAACCAAAACCAGAACACAAAGGTGCCAGCGTTAAGGAGCACATTCTAGATTTATCCAGCCAATGGGCCGAGGCCGAGCGGGACGGGGACAAGGCCGTTTTGGATCGTATCCTTGCGGATGGCTACAAATTCACGGATCTCAACGGCAAGGTGGGTACGAAAAAAGAATATCTCGAGAATCTTCAGAAGTCCGCGAAGTCGGCGACGGCTGAGCCTAAAGGGCGAAGTGACTACGATGTGCAGATTTATGGTGAAACGGCCGTCGTAACACACAACGCCGTCTTTAAAGGACGATCAGAAGACAAGGATGTGACTGTCGAAGCTCGCGGAATGGACGTCTGGGTTAAGCATGGGGCCGATTGGCAGGTCGTCGCTCATCAGTGGACCGTAACTTCCGGCCTGCGCGGGGACGCGCTGCCCAAAGAGTTCCTTGCCGAATGCGCCAGGATGTCGTTTCAACCCGAGGTGCACTCGCTCTTCGGCGATGCCGCCGTCGTCCTTAGCAAACTGGAAAATGACACGATGGGACTGCCCGACCGGCGAGGTTATTTGCTTCTTGTCGAAACCGAGGGCTCCGCTGAGCTCGCCTATTTCGATCGGGTGAGTACCGAGGAGTCCAAGGTGTATCACTGGGAGGGTGACTCGGTGGCGGACCTGCGCGAGAAGCTGACCACCTACATCATGGCGAACCGCGGCATTGCATGTGTAGGAGCCCAGACCAAGGCCCTTGTAAGGGCGAGCCTTAAGCTATCAGACTTGGGGCACATACCGACACCGCTTTCGGCAGAAGCAGCATTCTCGCACATGATTCGAAAGTATGGAGACAAGTACCTCCGTGTGACGGTTTTCTTGTTGTGTTGAACGAGTCTGCGGGACGGATGGGGCCAGTACACCTTCCTCTGGGGTTGGCCCCGTTCCCCCGTTTGATTGCCGGCACTATCTTAACTTGAGGCAGCCACGTCCGTCGCGCTTTTCGGCGGGCGGGTGCCGTTGGGCTCGATCTTCCAGGCTCGTCCGCGGAGAACAGCAGGCTCTCACCGGGCCTTCAGCCCGATTCGGAATGACATCCCTTTGGCTTTCAGCCCGGTGAGGAATGACGTCTCGTTGAGTCGGTCAGTCATCGGGCGTCTGGCCAGACTTCCCTGCTCGCAGCGATGCCTGCCAACTTTCGAATCGCGCCCTGACCTGATCCTCGGTCATTCCTTGATCATATGCGGGCGAGATGAGTGGCAAGGCTTCCTTCACCTTGATCAGGACGATGCGGTGTATGCGCGGATCCCGGCGGTAGAAGTCGAAGAGTTCCTGGAACAGTGCTCCTTCGCTGAGAATCTCGGCGGTGCCTTTGAAGCGATATCCTTTGCGCAGGATGGGATCGACGACATTTACTTCGACTGCCGGGTTACGGCGCAGGTTGGCTAATGGTGCCGGGCGATCGAATGTCGGCGAAGATGAGGTGGTCGTCACCCCACGCGGCGGTCGTTCCCTTGGGCGAGAGGTTCGGAGTGCCGTCAGGGCACACGGTCGCGACGAAGCCGAGCCGCTGCTCGCGGACAACGCGTTTCATGTCATCCGTCAGAATTCCCACGGGCCATGCCCTTTCTGACTCTGTTGTCGGCACCATCTTAACTTGAGGCTGCCCCGTCCGTCGCGGTTTTCGGCGGGCGGTGGGGCTGGGGGCGGGCATTAAGTCGGCAGAACCGGGGTGCGGCAATCGGGCGGCGCAAGCGAGTTGCATAGGTCCTTCGTCGGGAGTCGCCCGCTTCGCGTGCGACTCCGCTTCCTCAGGATGACAGCGCAGAGTCAAAAGCAAAGTCAAAATCAAGATCAACGTCAAGGGCGTCGGACAGGAGTGTCCGACCCACACGGGCAAAATCAACGTCAAAATCAAAAGCCCGCGAGTTTGCGATGAGAACGCCCTGACGGGGCATGGCTGAGAACGCGGCGCAAGGGATCCTTCGACTCCGCAACCACTCCGCTTCGCGAAGTGGTTGCTCCGCTCAGGATGACAACGGGCGAGGAATTTGTTTAGGCGAACTCCAGGCCGTCTGGTTCGCGGAGCAGGTGCCAGGCTTCGCGGTAGTTGTCGTAGAGGCCGGGGCGGCGGCGTTTTTTGGGGCTTAGGAGGAGGCTGGTCAGGCCGAGGATGTGAGGGAGGGGGAAGATGAACCAGGAGTCTTCGGGGATTACGTAGGCGGCGATGAAGTCGATTTCGGAGAGTTTGTAGGGGACGGCGCGTCCGTGGATGCGGCGGTGGGCGTTGACGCGGTAGAGGCCGTCGACGAGTTGGGAGGTGGCTTTGACTTGGACGCGGATTAGGCGCGGGCGGGAGCGGGCGTCGAGGTAGGTGATGGGAGGGGCGAGGTCGGGAGGGTGGCAACGGTGGCAGTCGAGGATTACGTCGTAACGTTCGCTGTCGCCGTAGGGGCGGGAGACGCCGAAGCGGAGGCGGGCGGCTCTGAAGGGCGAAGGCTAGTTCGGTGATCTCTCCGCAACGCTTGGTGGCGTCTTCGCGCTCGAAAGGAGTTTTGGAGGGGTAGTTGGCGCGGGTGGGCAGGGCTTGGGCCGGACGCTGGTTGCGTCCGGGGGACGGGCCCTTGCGTCTGGACAAAATGCAGTTCTCAGTTCTCGGTTCTCAGTTCTCAGTTAAAAGCAAAAGGCGCCAGCCCGGGGGCTCGCGCCTAATTTCACTCTATATATTCAGAATAGCATGTTGAAGGGGGTAAACCCGCCACTTTTCAGCGGTTTATTTCTGGAATGGAATCATGGGGTTAGGGGGAAAACGTCGAGTTTGGGGTCTTGACAAGATTTTGGCGGGTGGGTGGCGGTGGGCGATTATTCGGGGGCAGCGTCGCTCGGCGGCTGAAACCGTGTTGATTTAGTGGAGGGCTTTACGGCACGGCCCAAGGCGTGCCCTTCCCGAGGCCGGTCAGGATCAGAATCAAAGTCAAGGTCAAGAAGGGGGCTGGCCCGCCTTTGCGCTACCTCGACTGAGGCTGGCGCTGAGCTGGATCGTTCAGGCTCGTCCGCGGAGCTTTTCCCCTGTGTTTCCCAGGGGAACTAATCGGGGGTCCAGCCGAGAAAGTCCTCGTGCCCCTCAAAGATGCGGTGCACCAGATCTGGGGCCGGTGGCTTCGGGCCGACGGGCTCCGGCTTGGGATCACGAACTTTCTGGGTTTTGTTCTTCAGGGCAACTTCCTCTTCTTCGGGAGTGGTGACTGGACTGGCTGCCATAGGATTTCTCCTTTCCATCGGCGCGAGTTCAAGGTCGAGTTTTTCCGGCTTGAGCAGCAAAAGACGAGCGCAGGACTCAGGTCGGGGAAACCCGATATCTCCGAGTTGCCTTGATTTGAGACTTGCGCGGCCGGCTTACGCGAGGCCGGCTGACGAACATGGAAGGACTCGGAACCTCAGGATAAAGTTATGCACTTTGGCCGCGGTCGACTAGGACCGGAGTCACGCTGCGCTGTGATGGAATGGCGGCGCTGGCTGGAGGCGGAGGCGGGCCCAGCTTTGCGTCACCCCAACTAAGGCTGACGCCGTACACGGGCAACGTCAAGATCAAGAGCAGCGGGCGAGGCGCCCGCTTCCACACAGGCAAAATCCCAACACGGTCAAAGTCCCTAGCTTTAGGCGAACTCCAGGCCGTCTGGTTCGGGACTCAAGCCCGCTTGAATGGTGGAACGTTACGCGGTCCAGCCTCAGGATGGATCGGTGCGTCCGAAGAGCTGAGTTACGGGGTAATTTCAAACACCACGCCGCCGCCTTCCGGGCCACCTGGGATGGTTCCATACAGATTACCAGCGGCATCGCGAATGAATGTGCAGACGGGCTGGGCTCCGTCGCTTCTGCCGGTGAAGGTATGGAGCAAAGTTTCGCTCCACCCTCCGCTGACCGAAGGCGACAGTTTGAATGCTGTGCCGCAACCATCGCACGAGGGGACAGAGCCGCCCATGGAGGTGGTACCGTAGAGATTGCCGGTACCATCGAAGACCAGTCCGCCCATGGGAGTCTCGCCATCGGTGCCGCCCCTGAAGGCGTAGAGAACGGTTTCGTTCCACCCGCCACTGGAGGTGGGGGACAGCTCAAAAATCCCTCCGCAGCCACCTCCGCAAAATCGCGAATGGTTATTGCCGCCGGTTTCGGTCATGCCATAAAGATTGCCGGCCGAGTCGAAGATGACATTGTTGGGGCCCGATCCATCCTGGGGGCTGTGGAAAGTGTGAAGTATCTGATCCTGCCAAACTCCGGCCACGCGGCTCAGCTTAAAAACGTTTCCTCCGCCAAGCGAACTCACGGTGCCATAGAAATTGCCCCCTCCATCCGCGGTCAAGACTGCTGGACCGACTCCATCTTCTTCCCCAGTGAAGGTATGGAGCACGGTTTCTTTCCACTCGCCGCTGGAAGTGGGCGACAGCCTAAAGATTACGCCGCAGCCGAGTTCGGCAATCTGACAGTTGGCGGCGCTAAGGTTTCCGCCAGCATAGGTAGAGCCATAAAGGTTGCCGGCAGCGTCGAAAACCAAACTGTTGTAGAGAGGAGTTGCTCCGTCCCTCCCACCGCTGAAGGTGTAGAGCACGGTTTGCTGCCATTCCCCGCTGGAGGCAGGCGTCAACTTAAAAACCACGCCGCATCCGTCACCCATGCAATTGGAAGCGCTGAGATCGCCGCCATACGATGCCGTGCCGTAAAGGTTGCCGGCAGCGTCAAAGGTGGGAGTGGCATAGGGCTGTGCGCCGTCGGCTCCGCCGGTGAAGGTGTAGATTGCAGATTCCTGCCACCCGCCGGATGAACGCTCAAGTTTGAAGATTGCGCCCCGTCCCGTGCCGGAGGCCGCTGGAGCTGCACCGTAAAGATTACCGGCAGTGTCGAAGACGAGTCCACCGCCGTAAGGAGAGTAAGGCTGCGCGTCAGTGAAAGTGTAGAGTACGGTTTCGGTTTGGGCCTGGGCGTTTCCCGAGACACCGAACGTGATGGCCGCGAGCGTAAGACTCACGATAAGAGGGTGAAGAATTTTCTGTGTGCGAGAAACCTGATGAGTCCGCATGACTTTCTCCTAGCGCTGAATGAGCGTCATACCAGTGAGGCGGGTAAGCCGGGCGGAGTAACCCGATTTCCCGAGTTGCCTTAATTTGTGTAGGAGGGATCAGTTCACAACAAGAACAGGGCTCGGGAACCTCAGCGTGAGCATAGCAATGTGATGGACGACGTCCAAGGGCGAGCGTCACCGTTCCGTGTGATGGGCCCATGCTCGCGTCCTTTTGCGAGAGTGGGGCGCGTTGCTGCCGATCGGGAAGCTTTGCGGCGCGGCTTAGGCTTAAGCCGTGCCCTTCCCGGTCAACGTCAACATCAGGTCAAAACCTAGATCAACATCAAAAGCGACGGACAGAGTGTCCGTCCCACACAGTTCATCTCAGAAGATCAGGATCGCGCGGCAATGCTGATGCCAGGGCCAGTGCCGTTCCGGTGTGGAGCAATGTGTCGCGGCTCTGATAAAGCTGTATGGGCCAGCCACGCGCGCACCTCATGCAACGAGGAACAAACCTTCAGCGCACGCCGGACACTTTCGTCGGCCGGGAGCTGGATGTCGGGCACGAGGATGGTCGCAAAACCTCCACTGGTCGCCGCTGCGACACAGGAGTTCGAGTCTTCCTGCACGAGCTTTGGCGGGGGGCGGGCAGCGGCTGAGGTCGATCCTTAGGGTTCATCTGCGGAGCTGGCGGCCGGTCGAGTCTTGATTCCTACCATCCACGTTTCGTAACGGTCGAATGCCTCTTGCGGCATCACACCGGAAAACTTGCGGGCCTTGATGGAGAACGTCATCTTCAAGGTGTTCGCCACCAGGCCGTCCGCGTTTTTCCGGAATGAGACATCGGGCTTGGCGGCGAAAATAATATCGCCATCCGCAGGCTTGCGGTCACGGCTACGCTTGCCGCCGCGCTGGGCAACGAACACGGCGCCGGTGGCGCGGAATTGACCTTTCCACTCGATCTGACCGCTGGTGATGAATGCGACCAGGCTTGCGTCATCCGTTACATTTGCCTCTCGGATGTAGTTCACAAGTTGATCGAAGCGTTGCAGTGCCGTCGCTGACGGCTCGGCAGGCGAGGTTTTGGAGAACTGCGCATACTTGAAGAAGCTCTGGCATCCCCAGGCGATCTGCAGGACGCCAATGATGGCAAAAATCGGCGGGACTCCCGAAGACACACTGATGACTGTGATTGCGAGATTCCAAATACCCAGGATGAGCAGCGCGAATCCGTCGACGATCAGTCCTACGGGTGCTGGGGCCGCGACTACCCAGATGCCTTCGATGGTCAGAAATACTCCGATCGCGGCGAGAATAGCGTTGAGCCGGTCAACCTCCATCCCGGCGATGCCCAACCCGATCGCAATGAGGCCCCAAATGATGCTTCCGATTCCGCGGCCTCGCAGGTTCTTCAAAAGGATTCTACGGCTTGCCACGCGCTGTAACTCGTCAAACTCAGGATCGCTGAGCGCTGCCGGTGGAGTAGCGGTGAACTCGAAACCTCGCCGCTCGAGCTGGGCCTTCGCCGATTCAAGCACGTCAGGTCGCCAATCGTTTGGCTGCGCGAGCATCGCCAGAAGCTCGTCGTTGCTTTTTTCTGTCACGATTTGTTCGCTTGGTTGAGTGCTCTTCATTCGACGATCATGGCCCAGGCCGGTTGGCCTACTTCGTGGCTCGATTGCCGGCACTATCTTAACGTGAGCCTGCCCCTTTCGTCGTGGTTTTCGGCGGGCGCGCGGCGCTGGGCTAGATCGTTGAGGTTCATTCGCCGACTCCGACAGGTTCGAGGTGCGAGCCGGCGAGAAGTCGGTTTCCTTCGGCTAGCTCAGGGCTTGTCGAAGAGGCAGGCTCTCCCCGGTTTCCAGCCCGATTCGCAATGACATCTTTGAAACGCGACCCCGTGTTCGTTTTTCGTAACAAGCACCTCCTGCTTGTTTCAGGTTCCTTCCTCTGCTACCATTCGCCTCCGCCCGGCTATTGATACCTACTAATAAGGAGCAACCATGGACGCAAAAGCTGGAGAGCCTGTGCGTAACGACAAGATGACCCGCTCGGTGGACACTCTGAAGGAACTCTACACCGTCGCGGTTGGCGTGGCGTTGGTGATGGCGGTGGGGAAACTGGCGGATAAGGATGCCAGCGCCCCAGTGTTCGGCTCGGACAGTTTCTTTTTGTTCCTGGTGATGGCTGCAACGCTGATCCCTTTCTATCACGGGGCCTTCCGGCATATGGATGACATTTACATATTTCCGGAGGCCCCGAAAAAAAGGCCGAAGCCGGGAGTCTTGTTGGTCGACTACATGCTCTTAATGTTGGAAGCGGGGCTGCTGGTTTGGCTGGCGACGAGTATCTCGAGTCCGGCGGTCTTTACCAAGGGCTTCATCCTTCTGCTCGCTGTCGATGTCCTGTGGGCGGTTGTGACGGGCCTGTTGACACCAGCGAAGAATGTTTTCAAATGGGGCATCCTTAACTTTGTCGTTGCCGTCATCCTGTCCGGTCTCTGTTATTGGCCCGGCCATACTCTGATACCAGCGGGGTGCCTCTGTGCGGTCGCGGTCGTGCGCAGCACTCTCGATTATTGGGTGAGCCGGAGACTGTATTTTCCTGAGGCCTAGGAGCTTGTGCCGTCTCGTCGACAGCCTCGATTGTTTTAGCCTTGTTTGATGGTGATCATCCCGTACAACGCCCGAAAAGCCCAGACCACGTTCAGCGCCGCGGGTATCCACGCGCCGTGGCGCCCGGAATTCAGGGCGATCAAGCTGGCTCCGGCGAGGTTCAGGAGATGGCTTTCCTGAGCACTGCTGGGTATCTTGCCGGATGACACCAGCCAATAGGCAACTAAAAGGAGAACAGCGCCTAAAATACCCAGGACTTCGATTAAGGCGTTCATCGGCGGTTGATGTACCTTTCCCGAGTTGAATTGCCGGCACTATCTTAACTTGAGGGTGCCCTGTGCGCCGTGGTTTTCCGCGGAGCCTGCCCTGAGCTTGGTCGAAGAGCGGATGACCGCCGGGCTCGATCTAAGGGTTCATGCAAAAGATGCGCGGAGTGGGAAGCGCAGAGGAAAGGAGGAGATAGCGGCCAGCGTGGCACCGCAATAACTAAGGAGAGATGGCGCAGCTGAGGGATCGATAGTTCGCCGGTATCAGGGATCCGGCTGCGCCATCAGAGGAACAAACGGCCACATGGGCCGCATAGTCCTTCCTAGAGGAACAAACGACTAATCGGGCCGCATAGTTCCTTCACATCTCTTGTTGAAGCCAAAAATTTACAACCGTGGCATATTCGTGACTGTTCAAAATTGCTCAGTTCTTGAAATAGACCCTTAGCTCACCGCGCATGGAAGTTACTGCGCGCCTGACGGGGGAATTCACAGCCTGCGGTAAAGACACATTCGTTGTGTCGAGGTGAGGCGCAAGCGTATGCTCCGAGCCAGAGGTCCAAATCGAATTCCTATTCAAGAGGAACAAATGAAGTGGAAGAACTTGATTCTCGCTCTGATTCTGTTGGTCGCAACGGCACTCTCGGTCTGCGCCCAATCGGCCAAACCGGCTACGCTCACCGTGGAGAGCCACACCGAGGCCGAGGGCGTCGTCAAGATGGACGGCGGGCACTGGTGCTCGCTTCCCAATCACAAGACCTGCACTGCATCCGTGCCGCCCGGCGCTCATGATTTTGTGATTGTTTTTCACGATAACGACGATCCTCCGGATCGCATCTACACCATAAAGACGTCGGGCACCTTCCGCGCTGGAGAACACCGCACCATGAGCGTCGATACCGGCGCCATCTGGAAGTGACGGTATAGGGCGAGTGCCCCGCCCTTCTGCGAGTGATGACCCCGAGTTCACGGAAACAAAGTAGCCGCGAGCACGAGAACGTGCGAATTGTTCGGCAAGCTAATGCTCTGCACGACCTTGTTCGGATTCAACGCGAACCGGTACTCATACAGACTGAACGTGCGTCGGTCCTTGGTGCCGTTGTCGAAGTTCCGGTACGCCATGGCTACGCCTTCGCTCTCTCCGGTGTATTTTTGCGGAGTGAACCAGTCGCTGAAGCTTTGCACGATTTTCGAAGTCGTTCCGTCGCTGTATTTGATGGTGAAGGTCTGGGATGTTTGATTTCCCTCCACGCCCGTCGCCAGCAGCATAAAACTGGAAAACTTGCCTTGCGTCAGAGAAACGGATTGGCCACTGCAACCGACTGCGTCGAGTTCATTGGCGGGGCCGAAGTCGAACAGCGTGCCGTTATAAACCCGTGACGTGGTGAGCAGGTTCGCGGAGTACGAGTAGCCGGTGCCATCGAGGCCTCCGGTGGAATACGTTGTACCGTCGGTGTAGATTCCGTTCACATTGAATTCGGAAGACAAATTCACCTGCGTGCCCGTTCCCGTCGTGCCCAAGGCTGCGCTTACGGCCAGGGTGAAAGTAACGGTTTCTGTGATGCTGCCGGAAACCCCGGTAACGGTCACGGTAGTAAATCCCGTAGGAGCGGAAGAATTCGCTGTGAACACCAATTTCCGTGTATTGCCCGTGCCCTGGAACGACCCTTTGACGCCCTTGGGCAGACCCGACAGGCTTAGAGTCACCTTGCCGTTGAAACCGTTTAAGTCTTTGATCGTGATCGAAGCATTGGCCGACGAACTTTGGTTCAGGAACACGTTCGTTGGTCCCGAAAGCGTAAAGCCGCTGCCGCCAACCGCTGTGTTGATCGCGTTGGCGTATTGTGCCGCAAGGCCGGTGCCGACGAAGTCGTCGTAGATCCACATGAACCCGCCGATAATGCCGCACTGGTTGTGCCAGCCGGTCATGGTGGTCTGAACCTGGCTGGGAGTGTCGTTTGCATCCCACAGACCAGGGAAAACTGGAACAGTACCGAAATTCCATCCCACGCACGGATTATTTCCGCTGCCGCCAGCGTAGGCCTGCAGGTGAACTCCGTCCGCTGTGCCGGGAAGTTGGCTGTTGATTTGCGAAACAACGTTCGTCCAATAGCTGCTCTGGTCGAACGCGTCAGGCATCACGTGATAACCCAATCCGCCGAGCATCACGCCAAACTCAATTGTGGTCGGAGAATTGAAGCTGTTCTCATCGTCGAAGTCGATGGCATCCAGAGCTGGGATGGCGGCTTTCAGGGCGGCAAAGTCCTGATAGAGGATGCTGGTCGGGCCGGTGCCCTGCGCGTTGACCAGGTTGGTGATGTCCTCCCAGTCTCCGTAGTTGGAGGAGCCGATGCTGAACGTGACCCGCTTCACCGTTCCTTGCTTCAGGGTCGCCATGTCCCCGGGAAAATCGGGATAGTAATTGTTCCCGACATAGACGCCGCCGGAGGTTAAGGGAAACTCGCCGTTGAAATTCAAGTCGCCGGTGCTGCTGACCTCGACGCTCCAGACAATGGCTTCGGTGAAACCGGAATTCTCGATTTCGGTGATGTTGGCGGACGCGTTCTTATAAAACGGGCCGCCGCCGAAGATTCCGGTGTACCCGGTCTGAGCAGACGCCGATTGTACTAAGAGTGCCGATGTCAGGAGCAGGAAGATAAGAATTGCGGCGCCGTGGAAGACAGCCGTCTGCTGGGAGGAAAGTTTTATTGAGTGCTCCACATTATCTCCTGGTTTGGGGGTACTTGCCGCGCTGGACGCGGGTTCTGCCGTGTCCGCGGTGCGAAGGCGCCCCGATTATACACTGGCACGGCCCCTACTGAGGGTTGGCGCAGATGTCCGCGCTCGCGCAAACTTACCGCCGGCGCTCAGCACATCGGAAGTGGCCGGTAGACGAGGCCGATCACAACGCCGGCGACGGTCCACTCTACGAAGTAGACCGCGGCTTGTTGAAGGGTCAGTGTCAGCCCGATGTTGAGGTTGACATAATTGTGGATCACAAACCCGCAAACGGAGAAGATTCCGATTAGCGATCCGAAAGCGGCGCCGGAGAGCGCACTGTCGGCTAGGCTTATACCGCCCCGGTATAGCATGGCGTAAATCACAGCGAGCACCACCATGACCACGAACGTGGCGGGCATTCCCACCGCCATATGGCTCATCTGGACATCCTGGTTGCGGTAGACGGCGGGGTACCTGCTGAGTTCCTCGCGCAGAAACGGCATCACGGCAAACATGAGCCCGCCGAGGATGAAATACACCACGAAGGCGCCCATGGCCGCCAGAGCGATGCGTGTGAGGTTCATTCAGCGATCCTTTCGCAAACTTTCGTAATGGTTCTGGCCCGCGTTGGCCCTCTAAAAAGGTTGACTGGGCGCTAAAGACGGTCATGATAGCACTATGCGCCTTGTCGCCGGATTCATTTTCCGCCTCTTCATTTTCGGACCCGCGAATAAAAGGAACTGCGAGTGATCGCGATGCGGCCCATGCCGATCCGGCGTTCCTGGTTAAGGACGCTGGTGTGGACCCTGGTCACACTTGGCCTGCTGGGCGCCGCTGCCTTCATGGGCTACTCCGGCGAGCATCTGATTGCGGGAGTATTCGCACTGTTTGGGCTGGGCGCAATGGTAGGAATGGGCTCCGGTTCTTATACGACGGAGTGCCCGGTGTGCGGCACCGCGTTGCGCGGGTTGATTGGACTGAAGCGCTGTCCACAGTGCCTCACTTACGGGCAGATATCTGACGGCTCGTATTACGAGTTGCAGCCGGATTTTGTGAACAAAGTGCCGCTGCTGGCGTTGCCTTTGGGAGATCGCAAACAGATGCCGCCGCTGTGCTGTGCCTGTGGCGCTCCGGCCGCGCGCACCGAGAAGCTGCGGATTATCCGGGTAGAGTTCGCCTTCGACCTTGATGCGCCACATTGCGGACAGCACACGGGCGGCGCCGACCTGGATTCCGAACCCGCCGCAGGCAAGGGCAAAGGGCAGGCGCCGGTACTGAAGGTGAAGTCGTATGCCTTCTATCGGGCTTGCGTGCAGGCGAATTATCCCAACATGAAACATCAGGCCATGACCCAACATGCGTGACTGAAAGCATCGGCGAATGGCAAGGATAGACAAAACTTAGGAGGATCCATGAAAATTTACAGAGTATTTATTGCGCTTGCTTTGTGTGTTGGGCTGGCACAGGCTGAAAAGAAGGCACTCAACTGTTCGTTTGCCTCCAGCAGCTACGGGAAAGATGAACACCGCAACCTTCCAGACGAGCGTCTTGTGGTTGACACCGCGGCAGGCATTGTGGACTACATTTCCGACGACCTTAAGTCTCAAAATGGCTGTCCACGGTGTTACACCGACTCATCCGCAACGGTGACTGCCAGCGAGATGACTTGGAAACGCCACTTTAACAACCTGCGCGACGACAATTACAGCGATTCCTATTACACGTTGAACCGCGAAACCCTGAAGTTAACGTGGACGCAGACATGGCGGAACCGTGGTTCTGAGACCCGTGTCTACCAGTGCAGTGTAGGAACACCGAAAATCTGATCGTTTGTACAGCACGAAGAGAGAGGTTTTAACATGCCGAGCAGCGTGAATGGATTTGGAACCAAGTATTACGGTCAGCGCGACTTCCGCCCTGACGGCTCTTACCTGACCACGAAGTTCTTCTGTCTTGCGTTTTTTCCCATCATTCCCCTCCATTCCGTGCGCGTCATCCCCGATCCTAAAAACAGCGTGCTGCCGTTCTCCAAGAACTACTACGCGATCCTGGAGAAGCGCTGGCCCCACCCACTGCAAGTGCTCTCCATCTATTTGTGGGGAGCGGCGGCAGCGGGGATGGGCATTCTCTACTTTTGGAAGATCGAACCTTTTCTCAAGGAGCAAGTCCCCGCGTTGACCGCCAACTGGATGGAAGCTTTTCTCTTCTGTTTTTGCCTGGTGATTCCGGTTGCCGCCGGAATGCTGCTGCGGAATCTCCTGCGCAAACGCGTGGAGTTGAATACCGCCGGAAGCCTGTAGGGATATACTTTCCGGCAGGGCTGCAGCGGTGCGGCATATGCCTGTCACCTTCGAAGTCGTGCGCCAGATGGCGCTGGCGCTGGATCACGTGGAAGAAGGAACGTCCTACGGCACGCCGGCATTTAAGGTGCGCGGCGCGCTCATCGCCCGCCTGCATCAGGATCTGGACGCGCTAGTCGTTCGCACGGATTTTGAGCAGCGCGCCGAACTGATGGCGGCCGATCCCGAAACCTACTACATCACCGATCACTACCTTAATTACGAGTGGGTGCTGGTGAACCTGGCGCGAGTCCATCCCGATGCCCTGCGCGATCTGCTGCACATGGCGTGGCGATTGGCGGCAGTTGAAAAGAAGAAGAGGAAACCGGGCCGGGCGCCACGGCGGCGCACCGCTCGCTGACCATCCTTAATCACGCGGCACCATTTATAATCTGGTTAACGCTCATGGCTTCCTTATTCCGCACCAGCCGTACTCTTTCCATCACCTTGCTGTTCGCCGTCACTCTGCAGGCACACGCCGCGCCGCAGGCCAACCCTGGCACGACCAAAGAGGAAACCCAATCGCCGGCAGTGCGCGCCATCGGCAAGAGACTGCAGGAGAAGGGTGTGCCCAACTTCGGCGAGGTCACGTCCAATCTATACCGCGGAGGCCTGCTCAACGACACCGGCCTCAAGGCGCTGGCAAGGATGGGGGTGAAGATCATCGTGGATACTCACGCCCACGACCTGGCCGAAGAGAAGGAAACCCAGCGCCTGGGCATGCAATACGTGGCCATTCCCTGGCACTGTCCCCGGCCGCATGACGAAGTGTTCGCCACGTTTCTCAAACTGCTGCACGAGAACCAAGGCAAGAAGATTTTTGTGCATTGCCGCCTGGGCGATGACCGTACCGGGATGATGGTCGCGGCCTACCGCATGGCCGAAGAGGGCTGGAGCGCCGACGAAGCCATGAGCGAGATGAAGTCCTTCGGATTCTCCCGCGCCCATCACTTCCTCTGCCCCGGCCTCGCCGACTACGAGAAAGAATTCCCCGAGCGCTTGAAGAGCAGCCCGGCGTTCGATGGAGTAAGGCCAAAGCAGTAAAGACCAGAGATCAAGGTCGCCCTAGCGGGGCGAACCCGATCTGTCTTTGCTGCGAGACGGTCGGCGTGCGCTCCAGATTCGGCTGCAAGCTCTTCGGATCGGGACGCTCCGGTGGACTGATCTTCGTCTG
Organism: uncultured Acidobacteriaceae bacterium; assembly: GCA_963842095.1. Lineage (GTDB taxonomy): Bacteria > Acidobacteriota > Terriglobia > Terriglobales > Acidobacteriaceae > Sulfotelmatobacter. Next base: position 35,867 of record CAWJEY010000010.1, on the reverse strand, counting down.
CCCGCCCCCGCTCAAATCGTAAGCGTACAGGGAATCGTCTCCGGAACCCACGGAAACCTGTCCATTGGCAACCGTAAGCGCGCCGGTTACGGCTCCGCCTGTCACCGCCCTCCAACCCTCCACGGCGGTAACGATCAGGTAGAAGCCAAACACGGTCCCGTTGGCATTTCCGTAATAAACCACACCGTTGGCTACGGCTGGCGCGTTAATCACGACCGCGGCGCTGCTGCTCTCGTTGGTGATCAGGGCTCCCGTGTAGGCGCCGATCCAGTTATAAGAACCGTCGGCTGATCCCACATACACAGTGTCGTTGAAAACCGCCGGCGATCCCACCGTGCCCGCCGCCGTGTACTTCCATACCTCAACCCCGGTCTTGGCATTGATGGCGTACAGGTTCTTGTCGGCCGAGCCCACGTAGACCACTTCTTCGGAGACTGCCGGCGACGCCGCAACCGCATTCTCAGGAGAACTTGCAGGACGGTGAGAGCCATTTCCCAATTCGCCCGTCTAAGCAGGGAGCGGTTATCTGAGGAGGATCAAACATGCAACGATCGAACATGAAACGATCAAACATGCGGCGAGTGTTTATGTCTGCGTTTCTGCTGTTGGTGGCTCTTAGCGTTGGCACGACCGGTGCGTCGGCGCAGAGTTCGGACGCCGCGGCTAGCGCCGATCACACGGCTCCCAGCTACGACATGAAGGGGCAGGCTTTGGTTGATCTGCAGGCTGTGCAGAAGAAGTTTGTGGACCTGGCCAACGCTGTTCCTGCCGATAAATTGACCTGGCGTCCTTCGCCGGACTCGCGCTCTTTCGCGGAAGTGTTTCTGCACGTGGCGGGCGAGCGCTATGGGATTCTGGGGCTGATGGGGACCACGCCTCCAGCTGGATTCGAGGGCAAGACCTTCGAGAAATCCACGACGGATCGAGCGCGGATCGTGGAGGAATTGAACAAGTCGTGGGAGTTCACGCAGAAGACGATCAACGGCATGAGCAACGCCGATTTCGCGAAACTGTTGCCGAAGCTCGGCCCCCAGGCAAATGCCGGCGACGTGGTCTATATCCTGGTTGCCGATGCACACGAGCATCTCGGGCAATCTGTGGCCTACGCGCGCGAAAACGGGATCGTCCCACCGTGGACGGTAGAGGCGAAGAAGGCTGCCGAAAAGAAAGCAGGGGGGAAATAGTGTGATTGCGGTGGAGAAGGTGTCGCAGGACCGCGGAGATTACTTAATCTGCAGGTCGCTGAATGTGTGCCAATCCGCCAGACCGCCGTCATCCTGTGAGGCTGCGCCTTCCTGGAACAAGGTGAGCACATGACGCGGGCCTAGAAGGATGTACCAGACGCGACGGCGCTGGACGACTCCGTTATCGGTGTAGTGCAGGTTCACGTAGACGGAGATGTGTCCCTGATAGGTGCTGAATTGACGGTCGTCTTGCACCTTGACCGTGCCGTCATCGGCGACCTTGAGCGCTTGTCCGGCGTAGAAGTCAAGGGACGCGCGGTCGACGTCGATGTCATGATCAACGTGACGGTCCGACACCGTCTGCTCGACGCCGTTGTGGATGGAGCTGTAATACTGGCTGGTGCTGGTATTTTGCACATTGCGGTCGGGAGCGGGAACTTTGACGGGACCGTTGAATGTGGCGGCAAACACGTCGGTTTGGTAGGGTGTGCTCTGAGCCGCGGCAAAGGCGGCGAGCAGTAGAACCCCGGCGGCCAGAAGCAGCGATTTGTGTGTGCAGGTCATATCATTTCCTCCGCTCGAGAACTTTGCGGGATAAGGAGCACCAGCATCCCATGTAAAAATTTACTGACTCCAACTGAAGCCGTTCTGTGTTCCGGCACCACGTTGTGGATTGAGAGTCCCCGGAAGACAATTCAGAGGATAAAGACTCATTGCGGAATAGGTAGATTACGGTAGTTTGCCGGCTCAGGCGGAGAAGATGGATCGCCCCAGTTGTTTGGGCGGTGGAGTGGTACTACAAAGTCACGCCATGGGCGCTGCTGGCTGGGGATCCGGACGCTTTGCCAGTTCTGAGCGCAGATCCCGGGCTTCGCGCTGCAGATCTTGCGCGAGATGCCAGTAGTTATCCTGCTGGACGTTGTCGGATTCCTCGGAGGCTAGTTTGGTCAGGCGGAGGATCTCGTCTTCCAGAACCTTGAGGCGTGCTTGGATGGCTTCAGTAAACACAGGCGGCCTTCTCAGGAAGTATAGCGGAGGTTCGTGGATTATTTCTACAGCTCCGAGCCGAGGCGCAGTACGGCTTGGCGCAGACGCGGGTGGCGCTGGGTTTGGCGGAGATAGAGCAGTTCGTTGGGGGCGGATTTGGTGCGGATGATTTTAATTAGTTGATGCTTTTCGGCGGGCGTCCAGCGAGGCAGGTCGGGGATCAGAGCCAGGACTAGGGACCAGTTTTCCAGGGCTTGCTTTTGGGCTGGGGTCCAGCGAGTGGGGTTGAGGTCTAGGGCCCGGGTTACGGCGGCGGTGTAGGAGTGGCGGATTTTCTTGCTGTCGCTATCGAACTCGCGGGCCATGCGGCGGTTGATGCGGAGGCCGACGTTGCGGGTGGAGAAAGTGTCCCAGGGGCCGGAGTTGTCGCGAGAATTGTTGATTGGTGATTTCTGATTGTTGATTGAAAACTGGTTCTCGGAGGATGGTCGGAATTCATAAAACATGTGGGCATCAGCTAGGCGCTTCAGGGTGCGGGGAGGCGTGCGATATTTGGGGTTGGCGGCGATTTTCTTCTCTTCCCTTTCACACAACTTCTGGAGGTCGGGGCGCCCGGAGCGGAAGCCGAGCTTGCGATAGAACCAGAAGGCGCCGGAGTCGATGGCTTCGTCGTTGTTCTGGCCGATCTGGTAGGGATAAATCGAAATACATTTTGCGGCGGTGAGGGCGCGGAGACAGCGCAGGGCCTGGGCGTAGATCCAGGCGGTTTCTCCCTGGCGATAAGTGTAGAAGGTGTTGAATCCGACCTCGATCCATTCGCAGAGGCCGATGGCTTCGATGTAGTTGATGGGGACTCCGTTCTTGAGGGTGTAGCCGGCGATGTAGGCGCGGAGGGGGAGACGGCGAGTGGGCGGGAGTCCCCAGAAGTGCATGACTACGCCGCGGCCGAGGTCGGCGCGGACTACGGTGCTGGGGTCGCCTAGTGTTGTGCCGTAGAGTTCACGGTAGCGGACGACCATGATTTCGCGGATAGCGTGCATCACGGATTCTCCGGCGGCGACGGAGAGCTTTTCTAATTTGGGCACGGGCTGGGATAGTTCTTGTGCTAGAGAGACTTCGCTGCGCTGGATGAGCGGGCCGGTGTGAAAGAAGAAGCGGCGGGGGCGGCTCCAGTTGAGGGTGCGGGAGGGTTTTGAGTTTTCGAGTTTCCAGCGCAGTGGGAGACGGAGCGAGTCGTAGAGTTCGGCTTGCTGGCGCGGGGGGAGCGGGAGGTTTGCGAATCGGTTCAGGAGCCAGGGGAGAGGGTTTTGGCGGCCTCGGGCGGCGTCGAGCCATCTTGACCACGGAATGTTGGCTTCTACGTCGGCATCTTCTTCTAAGAGCGGAATGAAGCGTGGCCAGGTGGTGCCGCGGGCGCGCTCGGCTTGGTAGTCGTCCCAGTAGTCGTTCCAGCCGATTTCGACATTTCTGGGGATGCGGCGCGTGAGCCATTGGGCTACGTCGAAGGAGAGGGTGTCTTGCATGGTGGTGCTGGCGATTCCGGACGTGTCGAAGTCGTCGAAGAGAGACATGTCGGCGTTGGCGGCGCGGAGTTTCTCGACACTCTGGTGGAAAGTGTTGAGTAAATTTTCGACGCGCGGGATTTGAGACGGTGCGTGCGGGAAGGCGCGGAGGAAGAGCAGGGATTCGTGGAAGCGGATTATGTGGTGAGGGTCGGTGATTTGGATTTTAGAGAGTTGGGTCAGGAGTTTGGCGATGGTGGCCGCGTGGCCTCGATCGAAGCGGCTTTTGGCGGCTTCGAGTTGGGTTAGGAGGTGGTTAGGATCGTGGGAAGTGGTCGGCATGGGCGGCGAGATAGTGTAACGCAGAAAGGGGAAGTCAAAATCCCCGCCCGCTGTTATCGAAAAGTGCCCAAACGCTACATGCCGGGATATTTGCCGAGGAAGATCAGGACGAAGTCGATCGAATCCCCAATTCCGTGCGCGATGATGGGCACGGCCAAGTTGCGGCCTGTGCGCAGATAGATTACTCCCAGCAAAAGTCCCGACAGGCCTTCGTCGATTGCGCCAGTCCAGCCTTGATATGCGTGAGCCAGCCCGAATGCCACGTGAACAACGATCAGGCTGACGATCCAGGCGCGGCGCATGCGGTTAAACAGGTCGGCAACCCGGTTCATCAAGTAACCGCGGTAGACCATCTCTTCGCCGAAGGCCGCAAGAGCCCAGGCCAACGCAAGGAAGATCAGGGTTAGCTTGAGGTTGCCGATCAACGGACGAAAATCCTCGAGGTCCGGCTGCTTTCGCAGCAATCTCACTAATATGGGTTGGCTGACGAATAGCTCAAATCCTTCCAGCAAAAGCCCAGCCGCAATGCCCAATCCGAGCGTAGTCTTCCAGTTGCGAAACCGACTTAGCCCGACGTCGCGCCAGCGCAATTTCCGCAGCCGAAGCGAGAGCCATCCAAACAGCAGCAGGTACGGAGTCTTACTGAAGAAGACGAGATGGCGGAAATCCGCCCAAAACACCAGAGCAACGATAACCAACTCACCGGCTGCCAGCCATTTGCTCTGGCGCCAGTTCGCGGCCGCTTTTCCCGGCTGGGCTTGAGCATGTCCTTGGGCCGCTTCTCCCAGGCTGTTGATGTGCATAGAGTCATTCATAAGCGCCTCCTTTCAATCTGCTTGTCGATTTGCCTAACCCCGTGGCAGGACGAGTGATTGCCGGTATTGGCGGGCGCACCAGAGGGCGAAGCGTGTGGTCAAAATGACCAGACCGCAACCTACGATGAGCCCGACCGGGACAATCCACCAACCCAGGAGGTCTCTGCCGCCGGGCGGTGGAGTACCGAACCCAAGGCGAAGAGAGATTTCGGTGTCGGTGCCATTGGGAAAAGCCCACAATCCGCCGCTCTGGGGATGAATTATTTTCAGCACCCCGCACCACATGAAAACACCGCCGAAGAAATAGCCCACGATAGTAGCGAGCAGGACAAGAAAACCAGCAACGCTCAAACTTGCCCAGCGGAACAAACTTTCGAGGATGCGCAGGGGGGAGCGGCTGACCTCGGCGCGTGCCAGAAGGGCGTCGGTGGTGTACTGGGTGGCGAGTTCTTCCGGCGTGCCGAGCAGGGTAAGTGCGGCGTCGACTCCAGCGGCGGTGACTTGACCGCTGGCGGCGGCCTTGTCCGCGATGTGGCTGCGCAGTTCTTCGACGATTTCGCTTGCGTCCTCGGAGTTCATGCCGCGCAAGAGCTGGCGCAACCGGCCAAGATAAGCTTCGATTTTCTGCTGGGCATCTCCGGGCATAGTCATTTCTCCTTTGTGAGTGGAGCCAGCAACCGGCTCATGCTGGACGAGAAGCGCGACCACATCCCAGCCATCTCGCGGCTGCGATGTTTTCCGGCGGCCGTGAGCGCGTAGTACTTCCGCGGATGTCCGGCATCGGATTCCACCCACTCACTGCGCACGAGCCCGAGCACCTTGAGCCGGCTGAGCAGCGGATAGACGGTTCCCTCTGACACGATGAGGTCGGAATCGCTCTCGAGCCGCCGCAGAATCTCAAGCCCGTAGAGTTTTCCCTCCCACAGGGCAGCCAGGATGGCCAACTCCAAGCAGCCCTTACGGAGTTGGACTTCCCACTTGTCTATGCTGTCTTGATCGGAAGGGTCGCGGCCTTTCATTGCCGTATATAATGTATTACACGGTATCTTGTTGTCAAGACTTAAAAGGGCGGCTTGGGAAAGCCTTAAATCTCAGGAGAGGTTGGGTGCGAGGGCAGGATGCCCTCGCGACAGCCGGCGGGACGCCGGCGCTACGTAACGTCTCGAATCAGACATAGCCTTTTTTCTTCCAGGCGTCCCAGTCATCGCGGGTGGCTTGCAGCATGGCTTCGGCGGCGTGGTGCAGCCACTTCCCTTTTTGTTTGGCGATATGGCGGAGGATTAGTTTGCGGGCGGAGGGGGTGCCGAGATGGATGTTGGCGGTTTCCCATCCCATGGCGTGGAGCAGGCGGAGTTCGGTGCCGGGGGCGCGCAGGGAGGCTAGCTCGATGCGGGAGCAGTCGGGGGCGAGGCGGCGGACGATCCAGCGTCCGCGCAACTGGACGAAGGGATCGGGACAGCGGACGGCGCGATTGATGATGGTCTGATAGAGGATTTCGGCCGGACCGGCTTTCTTGTGACCTTCATTCTTCTCAGACCCTACGGTCTGGGCCCAGTGCGAGGAAGACGGAACCAGCGCTTTGGCTTCGCGGGCGATGCGGCCGCCGTGCCAGTCGGCGATGGCGACGTAGCGGGCGTGGCCGAGACTGCCGAGTCCGGCGGTGCGATGGGCCAGACGATAAGCGATACCGGGCGCGGGCATTAGATGCTCAAGGGCATCGATGGCGCTGACCGGGACGTCGGTCTTGAGGGTCGGGAGTGCGTCCATTTTCTGACAGAAATGAACGGGATCGCGGAGCTCGCCTTCGGCAATGCGGCGGAGCCACTCATGCTTTTCACTAAGCACGAAGGCGCAGCCTTTTTCCTGCAGGGCTTCGCTATAACCTTCGAGGAGGGCTGCGCAAATGTCCTCGCGCTTGAGGGGGAGATGTCCGAGCTCGGCGGCCAGATGGGCGCTGACGGCGAGGCGCACTAAATCGATGGTGTAGGCCATGGGCCAGGCTTCGTCGAAATCGTTGACACCCCAGATGAGGCGGCCTTCGATGTCGCGCCAGGTGCCGAAGTTTTCGACGTGGAGATCGCCGACGGCAAGGACTTGCGGGGCGTGGGCGAGGTTGGGACAAACCTGGGGCCAGACTTGCGCCCAGCGGTAGTAGGTGGCACGAAGGAACATGAAGACGTCCGCTTTCATGTTGGTGTGTTTTAGGCGGAGGTCCCTTCTGGTCAATGCTCGTGCGTTGGGCCAGCCAGGTTTCGAATTGGCGGGTGGCTTTGACAACGTTCATGCGGGCAACGATAGCGGCGGGGGCGTTGGAAGTCAAACGCAGAAAAGCTCTTGACCACGGAGGCACGGAGACACGGAGAAGGGCAACAGGAAAAACAATAATCAGGATTGCTCCGCGGCTCCGTCGCTCCGTGGCTCCGTGCCTCCGTGGTGAAACAAGAAACCGGCGCAAGGTGCCGAACCCGTCGGCTCACGCCTTGCGCCGGTTTGCGCCCAGAGGAGGCGCGAGGTTAGTTCTTGAAGAAGGCGGCGTTTTTCTCGATGAACTGCTTCTTGTCCTCGGGGACTTCATCAACGGCGTGGATCGAATCCGAGGTGCAGATCGGAACGCAGGCGCCGCAGTCGATGCACTCGACCGGGTCGACAAAGAGTTGCGTCGCCGCTTCGAAGCCGGGTTCGTCCTGCTTGGGATGGATGCAGTCGGTGGGGCACACATCGACGCAGAGGGAATCCTTGATGCAGGAATCGGTGATTACATAGGCCATGATGAAGATCTCCTCGATTAGTTAAGCGTTCTGTTCCACTCGGAGTTCAGTGTAGAGATGGGGCGACGCTGAGGCGGTGATGGAGATCACCGGTTGATGTGAGGAAGGCAGATTTGTGATGAATATCACGCAGAAGGGCGGCGGCGGTCACGGAAATGAAAAGTACCTCGTGGCAAAATGTTGTCCATTGAACTAGTCCTTACTAGTTGAAGATCGCCCGGCTCCAACCCACAGAACCCCACAGAGCCGTTTCCCCAGACGGCGGGGCCGGGCGCCTAAAAGCTTTGGTAGAGGTGGCCCTCCCCCAGGCTTCCCCTCCCTTGAGCTTTTCGTTTTTTGTGCGTCGTTGCAACCTCTATCTACCCGCAAATTCTGGCCTGACTTGTTTAAGCTCAGTGTGTCTCTGCTGACACGGTGTCCTCTGCCGGCCACTCTTTCTCCTGAGAAACTCCAACTAACTCATTTGTCTTCAATGACATGAAGTTTGGCGCTCATCCTGCCCTATAGGTACGCGTGCGGGGGCGGGCCAGTGAAGCCAGCGAACGAAACAACGAAGCGGTGGCCCGAATGGGTGGTTGCGGTTCTTGTTCTGGCGATGACGATTCCCTGCCTAGCCCAGAGTTCCTCGTCTCAAAACGCTTCGAAGGTTTCTGCGAGGCAGCGCGTGAGGCTGGTGGTGCTGGTCAGTATTGCGGACCGCCGGCTGGCGGTGATCGAAGACGGAAATGTGCTGGCTTACTTTCCGGTGGCGGTGGGTGCGGCGGTAAGTCCTAGTCCCACGGGAGAATTTGAGATCGTGAACCGGGTGGCGAATCCGGCTTATTACCACGATGGCGTGGTGATGGCGGCGAGCGAAAATAGTCCGGTGGGCACGCGCTGGATTGGGCTGAACTTGAAGGGCTACGGCATTCATGGGACGAATGCGCCGCGGTCGATTGGGCGGGCGGCGTCGCATGGGTGCATCCGCTTGAGGAATCGGGATGTGGAGCGGTTGTACGCGATGTTGCGCGTGGGTGATGTGGTGCGGATTCGCGGGGAGCGGGATGAGGAAGTTGCAGCGGTGTTTGGCGGGACGGGGGATGTGGCGAGTACGGACACGCCTCAGATGGGTGGGCAGTAGAGGCGCGAAGCAGTGGTAGAGGTGCTTTTAGAGGCCAATGCTACTGCGAGCGGTCAAGGGGTCCCTCGCTCGGCTCGGGATGACAGGGCTTTTGAATTCGACATTCGTTTGGGAGGGCATTATGCAGATGGTGATCACATTCATGGCGGTGGTGGCGGGCCTGATTTTTTCGGTGGCGGTGGCGTTGCTGGCGGAGGAATTCATTTTCGGGCAGGTTTTCCGGCTGTTCTTTATCCGGGGGACGGCTCGACCGATGGTCCCGCAGACGGTACCGGTGAAATCCGGGCAGAAGCGCTGAGGCGCACAGGAGATCGACAATGCTGGCGTTGAGGTATTTGCTGATTACGGGCGGCGTGGCGATGATGATCGCGGCCGTGTGCATTCTCACCTACGATCTGTATCGCGAAATGTTGTACCGGCGGGCGCTGGAGACGCCGGGTGGGGCAGTGGGCGCGGCGCCAGTTGTAGTTCGGTGGCGGACGTCGCTGGCGCTGGGGATGTTGGCCTGGGGCCCGCTGCTGGTGGCTTTCAGCATTGTGGTGGTGCCGAGCGGAATGGCGGGCGTGCGGGTGAGCGAGATGAGCGGGACGGTGCCGGGGACGCTGTATCCCGGGGCGCACATGGTGATGCCGCTGATGGAGGATGTGGCGCTGTTCGATACGCGGGACCAGATTTTTACTACTGGAGACTTGGAAGTTGCAAAGCCGTCGGCAGGTGGCCTTCCCACGAGGCCGCAAATGTTGGATGTGCAGGCCAAGGAAGGACTGACGCTGGGCCTGGCGATCACGGTGCGGTACCGACTGGATGCCAAGAAGCTGGATTACATCCAGGGGAACTTGCCGCGTCCGGTGGAGAGGGAAATTGTGCCGCCTACGGTGGCCAGTGTTTGGCGGGAGGTGGTACCGAACTATACCGTGCGGGATGTTTTTTCGGCGAAGCGTGAGGAAGTGCGGCAACGAGCTTCCGCGCTGATCACGCAGAAGCTGGCGGCGGATGGGATTGTGGTGAAAGAAGTGATGCTGCGGGATATCCAACTGCCGCCGGAATATGCGAAGGGGCTGGAAGCGCTGCTTCTTAAGGAGCAGGAGAACGACCGCATGGGCGTGGAGACGGAGTTGAAAGGAAAACAAGTCCGGATTGCCGAACTGGAAGCCGAGGCGGCGAAGGTGCAGCAGGTGAAGCAGGCGGAAGGCGAAGCGCAGGTGCATGTGCTGCAAGCCAAGGGTGAAGCGGATGCGATGCAATACACGCTGCCACTCAAGCAAAAGCAAATCGAGCAGAGCCGTTTGGAAGCGCAGGCGCGGAAGGAAGCGACCATCCAGAATGCGGAGGCGGAGGCGCAGGCCAAAGAGATCGACAGCAAGGCTGAGGGAGAACGCAGAAAATTGCTGGCGGACGCGGAGGCGCAGGCCAAGGTGGTTGACAGCAAAGCTGAGGGTGAGCGGCGAAGGTTGCTGGCGGACGCGGATGCGGAACGCATCCGGGTGACGGCAGTGGCGGACGCGGAACGGTTGCAGAGCGAGGCGGCGATTTTGAAGGATAATCCGCTGCTGATTAATAAGATCGTGGCGGAGCGGCTCTCCGACAAGCTGCAGATCATGATGGTGCCGGCGGATGGGAAGTTCTTTTTCGCCAACGATGTTTTGCGCGGCATGGATGTGGCGAGCCAGAGCGGGCAGGCGGGGCGACAAACCAGATAATTTGCGGGCCGAGTGCAGCCAGGCCGCGACTTGTAACGGTGTCTCAGGTGGTAGTGCGCTACTTTGAATTGACTTCGAAGTAGCGCACTACCCTCAGTTTGCCAGCCTTGGGCGGCGGTCCCCACAGGAGGGTCGCATAATCGTGCGGGCTCTCGTACCAACCTGACCAATTCACAAACGGGTTTTCACACCGGCGACACTGAAGGGTGAGATATGATGCAGACGATTCCGTGGCATCCTACAGAACCTGGTTCGGATGGAGCTGGTCGGGGTGGGAAAAGAAAAGCAATGACGTTTCGCCGCAAACTGCTGGCTGTGTTCGCGCTGACCGTGTTTCTGTCAGTGGCGGCAGTGGCATTGCTGGTGTCGGCCGTGGCGCGGCGGGCCTTCGATCATAGTGAGGACGAAAGAACGACGGCGCTGGTGACGCAGTTTCGCCGCGAGTTCGCCCGGCAGGGCGAGGACGTAGTGCGGCGAGTGGAGGCGCTTTCTGCATCGGAAGAAGTGAGCCGCATGGCGGCGAAGTTGAATCGTCCGCAGGCGGATTCTGGTCCGTATTTTGAGTTGGCAAAGACGACCGCGGAGAATAATCAACTCGACTATCTGGAGTTTGTAGAAAGCGATGGAACTATCATTTCTTCCGCGCAGTGGCCGGCGAAGTTTGGCTATCCGGACGGCGCTATTGGGAGTTTTCCGGCATCGGCGGACCAGGGAGCATTTCTTAAGCAGGAAGAACTGCAGGATGGAACGGTACTGGGCTTGTTTGCGGTGCGTGCGACGCGGGTGGGCGAGCATCCGGTTTATGTGATCGGCGGGCGGCGCCTGGATAAGACTTTTCTTGCCGGAATCGACGTGCCTATGGGGATGCGCGCTTTGCTCTATCAGAATCGCGGCGAGCACTTTTCACCGGACTTGCTCGTAGACCCTTCTGCGTCTTCTACTGACAACGTGCGCCCTGCAGATAAGCTGGAGCCTTTGGTCGATGCGGTGCGGCAGTCCAAAGAGGAAATGTCCGCCCCGGTGCAATGGTCGGGGGATCAAGCCGAGGATGAAGTATTTCACGCAATCCCGCTGCAAGGGGCGGGGGCGGGCACAAGTAAAGATCGTCCGCTGCTGGCGATCCTGCTGATCGGGAACTCGCGTCGGACGTATGTAGAGTTGATGAGGCATATCCGCTCGGCGGCATTGCTGGTTGGGGGCGGGGGCATTCTGCTGGCGATCCTGCTGAGCAGTTGGGCAGCGGTGCGGGTCACGCGCCCGGTTGAACAGCTTGCGCATGCGGCACAGGAAGTCGCGGCGGGAAATTGGAACGCGCGGGTCGAGGTGACCGGCGAAGATGAATTGGGGCAACTGGCTGATTCCTTCAATCGAATGACTGCGGAGTTACTGGGGCAACAAGAGCGGCTGGTGCAGGCGGAACGCGTGGCCGCGTGGCGGGAACTGGCGCGTCGGCTGGCGCATGAACTGAAGAATCCGCTGTTTCCGCTGCAGCTTACGGTGGAGAATCTGGTCCGGGCGCGGCAGCAGACTCCAGAGCAGTTTGAGGAAGTCTTCCGGGAGAGTTCTCGAACGCTGTTGGCGGAGATCGCGAACCTGAAAGGAATCATCGGGAAATTCAACGAGTTTTCGAAGATGCCACCGCCACAGTTGCAGCGGGTGCAGGTGAATGAGGTGATTCGGGGTGTGGTGCAGCTTTTTCAGGCGCAACTGGAGGCGCCGGGGCGTGCGAAGATCAGCTGTGAGCTGCAACTGGATCCGCATCTGGAGCCGGTGATGGCGGACGCCGAGTTGTTGCATCGGGCAATTTCAAATCTCGTGCTCAATGCGATGGACGCGATGCCGCAAGGTGGGACCCTGACGCTGCGGACGCGAGATGAAGACGGGAAGGCGCTGATTGAGGTTGCGGATACGGGTTCGGGGTTGACTCCAGAGGAGTGTGAGCGAATCTTTACTCCTTATTATACGAGCAAGCAGCACGGCACCGGCCTGGGGCTGGCCATTGTGCAGTCGGTGGTGAGCGATCATGGAGGGAGAATCCGAGTGCAGAGCGAGCCGGAGCGGGGAACGACATTTGTGATTGAGTTGCGGAAGGGACCAGATCCAGCGCACGGCGTCGTCTAGGTTCGTCATAGATCATGGAGGGCGGTTGCCAACGAAAGCACACTTGCTGATTGTGGACGATGAAGCGAACACGCTGGCGTCGTTGTCGCGGGCGTTTCGGCTGGCGGGGCACGAAGCAACAGTATGTGATAACGCAGGCAAGGCTCTGGAGTTGGCCAAGACACAGAACTTCGATGTGATTCTTTCCGATGTGGTGATGCCCGGCAAGGGCGGACTGGCGCTGCTGGAAGAATTGAAGGCGCAGGGAGTGACCGCGCCTGTGGTGATGATGTCAGGGCAGGCGGACATTGAAATGGCGGTACGGGCCACCCGGCTGGGCGCGCTGGATTTTCTGGAAAAACCGATTTCCACGGAAAAACTCTTGCTGACGGTGGAGAATGCGTTGAAGTTGCAGCGCCTGGAAAGCGAGAACCGGCAACTCAAACAGCGGCTGGGGAAGCATGAAATTGTCTGGCAGGGCGCGGCCATGCAACGCGTGATGGCACAACTTGAGCGCGTGGCGGCGAGTGAAACGCGGATTTGCATTCTGGGAGAAACCGGCACGGGAAAAGAGCTGGTGGCGCGGACGATTCATGAACGCAGCACGCGCGCTAGTGGAGCGTTTGTAACGTTGAACTGCGCGGCGGTTCCGGCGGAGTTGATCGAGTCGGAACTTTTTGGGCATGAGAAAGGATCATTCACAGGCGCGGCTGGCCGGCACATCGGCAAATTCGAACAAGCGGACCACGGCACGATCTTTCTGGATGAGATCGGCGACATGCCGCTGGCCATGCAGGCCAAGCTGCTGCGGGTGCTGGAAGAAGAAGAAGTGGAGCGCATTGGCGGCGACAAACCGGTGAGCGTGGATGTGCGCGTGGTGGTGGCGACGCATCGCGATCTGGAAGCACGCGTGCGCGAGGAGAAGTTCCGTCAGGATCTGTTTCACCGGATTTATGTTTTCCCGCTGGTGCTGCCGCCGTTGCGGGAGCGGCGGGAAGACATCCCGCTGCTGGTGGAGCATTTTGCGGCGCAGGTGAGTGCACAGAATGGATGGAAGCCGGTTCCGTTCACGCCCGAGGCAATGGAGGGTATGCAGTTACACGCCTGGCCGGGAAATGTCCGCGAGTTGCGCAATATGGTGGAGCGGCTGATGCTGCTGGCCACTGACGGTCAGGTAGATCTTGCGACGGTGCAGATGGCGTTGCCGAAGGGCGGGAGCGCGGGAGTTGCGATTTCTTCTACGTTCTCGTCGGGGCCGCTGGCCGGTCGCGTGGACGCTTTTGAGCGAGAGGTGATCCTGGCGGAGCTGAAGCGCAGCAATTCGAACGTCAGTCTGGCGGCGAAGTCGCTGGGGCTGGAGCGGAGTCATCTTTATAAAAAGGCGGAGCAGTTGGGGATCGATCTGCGGGCGATGCGGCGGGAACAAGGGCAGGAATAGTTTCTAGTTTCTGGTTTCCAGGTTCTGGTTACCACAAAAGCGTTCAGGAGCTTGCGTTGATCACGACGACTGGTCGTTGGATGATCCATTTTTTCCTCACCTCACTTGCTCTTCTTTTTTTCTTCCTCTCCAAAAACACCTATGCGACGGAACCGCCTTCTCCGCCTGCGTATGGAGTTCGCATGGAGCAGGCTTGGATTCCGATGAAAGATGGAGTGCGGTTGGCGGCAACGCTTTACATGCCGGATGGCGCGAAGCCGGGGGAGAAGTTCCCTGCCCTGCTGGAGTATTTGCCATATCGCAAAGACGATGGCACCGCGGCGGGTGATTATCCCAAGCACGCTTATTTTGCGCGGCGTGGATATGTGAGCGTGCGCGTGGATATTCGGGGATTTGGCACGAGCGAGGGCATCCCGCCGGAGCGGGAATATTCCGAACAGGAGCAGATAGACGGAGAACAGGTAATTGCGTGGCTAGCCCGCCAATCGTGGTCGAACGGGAATGTGGGAATGTTCGGCATTTCGTGGGGAGGGTTCACGGCGCTGCAGATGGCGATACGGCATGCTCCGGGGTTGAAGGCGATTCTGGCGACGGACGCTACCGCGGAACTGTTTCACGACGATGTGCACTATGTGGATGGCATCGCGCACATCGATGAGTTCGAGCTAAATATGGATATGGCGGAAGGATGGACCGGAGCGCCGGACTATACGCTCGACGAAAAAGTCCTAGCACCGCGATTTGAGACGGCGCCGTGGTCCCTGCTTTATCTGAAGCACCAGCATGATGGGCCGTTCTGGCGAGAGCGAGTGCGTCCGCTAAACGAAATTACAATTCCGAGCTTTCTGATTGGCGGATTGCTCGATGGATACCGCGACAATGTGCCGGACATGCTGATGCAGGCGAGTGGGCCGGTGAAGGCCATTGTGGGACCGTGGAACCATACATTTCCAAATGATGCGGTGCCGGGCCCGCAGATCGAATGGCGAAACGAAGCCGTGCGCTGGTTCGATCACTGGCTTAAGGGACGCGACACAGGTGTGGAGCACGATCCGCGGCTGGTCATTTATCTGCAGCACTGGCATCCCCCGGATCCAAATCTGGAAAACGTGCCGGGCGAGTGGAGACGAGAGGATGTGTGGCCGCCGAAGGATACGCGCCCGACAACTTTGTTTCTGCAATCCAATCACGCGCTGGCGGATACTGCAGCGCAGCCTGCTAGGCATCAACTGAAATACGTGCCGTCAGTGGGCGTGGAAGCGGGCTTCTGGTGGGGAGAATTGTTGAGTGATCCGCGCCCGGTGGACGCGTTCAGTCTGGTGTACGATTCTGCGCCGTTGCCGGCGGACGTGGCCATCCTCGGGCGTCCCCATGCGTTGCTGCGAGCCTCGGCTACGGCGCCGCTGGCGGATTGGTTTGCGCGGCTCTCGGATGTTGCGCCGGACGGAACCGTCACACAAATCACGGGAGCGGGGATTAACGGCGCGCAGCGGGACTCGATGAGCGAACCTCACGACTTGGAGCCGGGTAAGGTCTATTCACTCGATGTCGAGATGCATTTGACGTCGTGGGTATTTCCCAAAGGCCATCGCATTCGCGTGGCGATTTCGAATGCGCTGTGGCCGATGATGTTGCCGACGCCGTACTCTATGACCACCTCATTGGAACTAGGCGGGAGCGAGGGGTCGCGAATCGTGTTGCCGGTTGTCCCTGAACATGGAACCGCTCCGCCCGCATTTTCTCCGCCTGAACCTTCGGAAGAGCGTACCGACATCAAAAGTGAAGGGTTTCCCTGGCCGGGCGAGTGGACGGTGGAGCGTGACGAAGCTCGCCATAAGACAACCGTCCACTGGAAGGGACACGACAACGCGCAGTATCCATGGGGCAAAGAAGATGACTATGAAAATCTGACCTACGATGCCGACGACGTGCATCCCGAGACTTGCTCGGTGCGGGGCGAGGCGGAGAGTGTGTTTGCGCTGAAAGGGCGCACTCTGACCTGGCGCGGTCATTTGCTCGTAACGACCGATCAGAAAAACTTTTACTACAAGTACACGCGAGAGTTGCAGAAGGATGGGGCGATTATCAAATCGAAGACCTGGCAGGAGACGATCGCCAGAGACCATCAGTAGATTGATGACCTAATCAGCGGCTGCGGATGAATGAGCCAGGCCGCGTTTGAGATCGGCGGCTAGCAGACGGTGAAATAATTGTTCTCCGGCTTCGCGGCGGACGGAGAGGCGTCCGGCGCGGTAGGCGCGCGATTTCAGGCCCCGCTGTACATCTTCGCAAATGCCAAGATCTTCCTCCTGCACGCGATTACCCACATTTACTGACTGCTCGTTATATTCGCGGGCAGCGTCGCTGGTGTCTCCGAAGTAGAAATCGAAAATCACGTGGCAGTGATCCACGTCGACGGGGATCACGAGATTTGTGTCCATGTATCCCGCATAGCAGTTGATCATCAGGTTGGGATGCTGCCAGAAATACCAGGCGCGGTCGCCCTTGCGGGTTTCGCCTGTCGCAGCGTCCTCTTCGGACGTGACCATCGGGCTCGATTGCAGGCAGTAACGATCTTCGTTCTCGATGGTGTACTGCTTGTAATCGAGGACAGAATTCAGTCCCTTGTGCAGATGAGGGACGTGGTAGCCCCCGTCGAGGTAGTTATCGACGAAGACTTTCCAGTTGCAAGCGATGTTGTAGGTGCGTCGGTCGAAGTAGTGCAACTTGCCGATGCCGAGAGGGGCGACGCGCTCGACGAGGCCGCCGAGAAATTCGCTGAGTGGCGCCGCGTGGTTGTCGAGGTTGACAAATACAAAGCATTCCCAGGTTTCGACCCGGATGGGAACGAGGCCGTTCTGCGTGCGGTCGAAATTCTCGACGCCTTCGAACTCGGGCATCCCTTTCAAGGAGCCATCGAGCCCGTAGTTCCAGCCGTGATAGGGGCAATGCAAGAGCGAGGCCTGGCCGCAGGGCTGGGTGACGACGGCAGCGGCGTGGTGGCGGCAAACATTGAAGAAGGCGCGCAGAACGCCGTCGTTACCGCGGACCACGACAACCGGCTCACCAGCAACGGTGGTGGCCACGAACTGTCCCGCGGTTTTCACCTGTTCGGTGCGTGCGACCAGTTGCCACGTTTTACTGAACACGCTGAGGCGCTCGAGTTCGGCGATGCGAGGATCGACGTACCAGGCGGCGGGAATGGTTGAAGCTTGCGACAGCGGGGCGCGATCATCGTAAGTGGACAAAATCTGCTCGATGGAGGTTGGCATAGTCTGCACTGTTCTTACTTGAAGCTCAATTGTAATTCGCGTGTGACTTGGCGCAGCGGGCTACACCGCTTTGGGCTTGGCGGCCTGTGCGGACGCGAACTTTCGCAGTTCCTGGCGACCGCGGACCGGTGAGGACGAAGCCGCGCCCACCGCACCCTGCAAGAGCGCCAGGAATTGCCGGATGCGGGCTTCCTTTCTCTCCGGCATCTCTCCCTGCCGGCGGAAGAGGCCGGGATCGAGTTCCGCAGTGAGCAGAGCGTCCTGAAAGCGCTCAAAGGTCCAATCCAGAATGGAGACAATCATTTCAACATCCATGTCCTTGCGCAGTTCGCCGCGCTCGATGCCAAAACGCACAAAAGCGACGGTGCCATAGGGGTCTTCGGCGGTGAGAAAGCGATTGATTTCGCGCTTCAGCACCAGATCGGTGCCGTAGTTGCCGAGCAGTGAGATGCGATAGGGGATCCAATCTTCGCGCAGCAGATGTTCGGTGCGCACCAGCCAATAATACAACACATCGAAAAAGCCGGCGGCGCGGACGTCGGCGGGCGCGTCCAGATATTTCGAGAAGGACCGAACGGCGCGTTTGTAGACTTCGAAGAACAGGCCGTCCTTGCTGCCGAAGTGCTGAAAGATGGAGCCTTTGGCGATGCCGAGGGTGGCTGCGATGTCTCCGACGCGGGCGGCGTGGTATCCGTGCTCGGCGAAGTGCTGCATAGCGGCGTCGATGATGCGGGAGCGCTTGGCCTCAGACCGGGGCCGGGGCGCGTGGTGGCGCATGTAATGGGGAGGGGCGACGGGATTGCTGGCGATTCCGCTCATGAATGACTCCAAGTCACGAAAGCATATAAGAGGCGGTCCTACTTTTCAACTTCGTTTTTAGGGACTAGTACAGTAATGTATGGTTCCACAGGCCATGCCGGCGTGACTTTGAGTCAGCATCGATGAGAGCAGCTTCTAACTTCATCTACGACGCGATTATAGTCGGCGGCGGCCATAACGGGTTGACTGCGGCCGCGTATCTGGCGCGGGCCGGGCTTTCCACGCTGGTGCTGGAGCGCCGCGGCATCGTCGGCGGATGTTGCGTTACCGAGAAGATCGCTCCGGGCTGCCGGGTTTCGACGACTTCTTACATTGCCAGCATGCTGCGCCCGGAAGTCGTTGCGGAGTTGAGGCTGGCCGATCACGGTTTGCGCATGATTCCGTGCGACCCGGCGATTCAAGTTCCCTTCCCCGACGGGCATGTGGTGCCGTGGTGGGTGGATCGGGAACGGGCCAAGGCGGAATTTGGAAAGATTTCCGCGAAGGATGCGGCGCGGTTTGTTGAGGTCGACGATCAACTGAAGAAGCTGGCGCGCTATTTGCAGCCGTTTTTTATGGAGCCACCTCCGGAGATCGATACCTCGACGCTGCGCGGCTGGAGCGACTTGCTTCGAGTGGGCAAACGATTTCGCGGGATTTCCAGCTCGGAGATCGCGCAGCTGATTTCGTTTCTTACTGGAAGCCTGGGAGAGTTTCTCGATCACAACTATGAATTAGAAAAGATGAAGACGATGTTCCTGGCGAACAACGTCTACGGCAAGCATGGCGGGCCGTATCAGCCGGGAACGGCGATTGGACTGCTGTTTCACCTGCTGAGCGGCGGGGAGCACGAACTGCAGGGCTTTTACGGGCACGTGATGGGCGGGATGGGAGCGATCACGCAGGCGCTGGCCGCGGCGGGGAAGAAGCTGGGAGTGGAGATTCGAACCTCCGCTCCGGTGGCGCACATCGAGGTGCGCAACGGGCGAGCCTGCAGCGTTGTGCTGGAGGATGGAAGCGAGATTCGCGGGCGGATGATTCTTTCGAACGCGGATCCTAAGCGGACTTTCTTGAAGATGGTTGCGGCGCGCGAGCTGCCGGAAGATTTTCTGTTTGCCGTGCGCGGCATCAAGATGGATGGACCCTGCGCGAAGGTCAACTTCGTTTTGTCGGAAGAGCCGCGGTTCACCGGAACGTCGCCGCAGGCATCGCCGCTGGAACGCACATTCTACACGCTGGTTCCATCGCTCGAGTTCGCGGAGCGTTGCTATGACATCGCGAAGTTCGGCGAGATTCCGGAAGAGCTTTGGGTAGATTGCGTGGTTTCATCGAATGCGGATCCATCGCTGGCGCCGCCGGGCATGCACATCCTGACCTGCTTCGTGCAGTATGTGCCATACAAACTGCGCGAAGGAAACTGGGATGAAAAGCGGGAACTGCTGGGCGATCGTGTGGTGAAAAAGATTGCCGAGTATGCGCCCAACGTGCCGGGCGCGATTGTGGCGCGGCAGGTGCTTACACCGCTCGACCTGGAGCGGACTTATGGATTGACCGAGGGAAATATTTTTCACGGCGACTTGCGGTTGGAGCAACTCTTCTTCATGCGGCCAGTGCCGGGCTGGGCGCAGTATCGCACACCGGTTCGCGGGCTATATCTGTGCGGAGCGGGAGCGCATCCCGGCGGCGGCGTTACCGGCGCGCCGGGGCGGAATGCAGCGCATCAGGCTCTGCGGGACTGGAAGAAGGGGCAATTCAAGGAAGCCGCAGCGTAAGCGCTTAACCGCGAAGGACGGTAAGGAGTCGCGAAGGACACAACGAGAGGCACCGACTTAAGGAGCGCGCATGAAAAAGAAGGGCATTCTGGAAAGGCTGAAGGACGGCCCCGTGTTGGGCGACGGCGGATACCTGCTCGAACTGGAGAAGCGCGGATGGGTGCGCGCAGGTTCGATTTACTCCTGAAGTAGTGCTGACGCATCCGGAGGCATTGCGCGAACTGCACGTGGAGTTTCGCGAAGCGGGATCGGAAGTTCTGCAAGCGTTGACGTTCTATGCCAGCCGCGACAAGCTGGCAACCGTGGGACTCGAGGATCGGTTGCAGGATTTGAATCGAGCGGCCGTGCGCATTGCGCGCGAGGTTGCGGGCGATCGCTGCCTGGTCGCAGGAAACCTGAGTCTGACGTGGATGTACGAACCGGGCAGCGCCTCCGCCGCCGACCGGGTGCGGAAGACGTTCGATGAGCAACTGGCTGTGCAGGTTGAAGAAGGTGTGGACTTCATCATCGGCGAAACTTTTTCTTTTCTTGGAGAAGCGCTGATTGCGGTGGCGCGCGCGAAGAAAACCGGCCTGCCTACGATGGTCACGATTTGTTTCGAGAACAAGGATGAGACCACCGAGGGCAAGAGTGCAGCCGACGCCGCGAAAGCGCTGTTCGATGCCGGCGCCGACATTGTTGGCATGAACTGCTTGCGTCCGCCGGAGCATATTCTGGGTCCGATGGAAGAGATGCGCCGGGCGGTGTCTGGTTATCTGGCATGTCAGCCGGTCGCCTACCGCACTCCGAAGGAAAAGCCTGACTTCACCAGCCTGCCGGAGTTTCCTTACGCGCTGGATCCGCTGCAACTTACGCGCAACGAGATGGGAAACTACGCGGCGCAGGCACGCGACATCGGCATCAACTTCATCGGTGCGTGCTGCGGCACGGTGGCGATGCACATCCGGGAAATGGCGCGGGTGTTGGGCAAGTTGCCCGAGGACTCGCGTACCTGGAAGAAGGGCGGCGAGAAGCCGATGTCAGCCTACGAATACTACGACCACGACAATCTGAAGGCGGGCAGCCGCAGGTAGCCACGCGAAGGGCGGAAACTCACGAACAATTAACGAGCAGGCTCTGCGGCGAGAGCCTGCTCGATTTGTTTGCGACGCGATTAGCTTGCGCTGCGTAAGCGTGGCTCCGCGTGCACGAGCGGCGCATCCACCAGGTGTTCGCTGAGGAACCAGCCCTGCAACTCATTGGCGCGCAGCACGTCGCTGACGACCAGATCGTTGGTGCCGTCGTCGCCCAGATCGGAGGCGCGTCGCGCCAGCGTGCGGCAATGGCCGATGATGACCTGGTGCGCATCCAACAGGCGGGAAATCTGCACCGGAACTTCTTCCCTGCCTCGTGGCGGACGCTCAATTCGCGTGGTTTCGGCCACGTCGGCGGCCATGGCAATCGAGACGCCTCCGAGAAGTTGTATCCGCTCAGCGATGGTGTCGACGATCTCTGATTGTTCTGCGTAGTGTTTGTCGAACAAAAGATGGAGCTGATAAAAAGTTGGTCCCGCGACTTGCCAGTGCGATTTCTTATAGAGATCGCGCAGGGTCATGGTGTCGGCCAGCAACAGGTTGAGTTGTTCGGTCATTTCCAGCCGAACCGGCTCCTCAAGTTCGAGGGGCAACATGTGTGAAACCGTGCCATAGGATTGAATTTCAGGGGCACCCTGGTGAAGACGAGGCTGCGAAGTTACGTTCCCTCGCCCGGCGGGTGCTTTCGCGTTCGGATCTTTCTTGGCCATGGATAATCTTCTCCTCGACTGCTTCGCTGTCTCTAATTAATTCTTACTTGCACGACCTCAGCTCCTTCGATGCTATAAACCAGCCGGCGGATGCGGAGTTGGAGCCGGTGGCACCGGCTGCGGAAGGTTGGAAGCGCACGCGGGCGATGCCAAAGTTTGACGAGGTCGAGAGCATTGTTTATGATCGAAGTGCGGGGTGGAGCAGTCTGGTAGCTCGTTGGGCTCATAACCCAAAGGTCGGTGGTTCAAATCCACCCCCCGCAACCAAGAACTCATAGATAACAAGCAAGTTAAAGGGAGCCTGAAAATCGGCTCCCTTCGTTTTTGCTCAAATTGTCCGTGTACTGTCCGTGTTTCCGAAAAACGCCTCTACTGGCGCAATGCGGTCGGCATCACGCGCAGGTTTTCCAGTTGCGCTTCTCGCCACGCCAGCCTTCGCTTCTGCACTGCACGTTGACGCGCCTGCTTCTCTTCTTCGGTGAAGAGATCGGCGTAGCGCTTGAACATGGCCGGAGTCGCGTGCCCGGTCACCTCCATGCAATCCTCGGCGGTGTTGCCGGCTTTCCAAAGCTCGTGGGCAGCCGTTCGGCGGAAGTCATGGAAGAGAGTGCCGATATATTTTGGAACCTCCCACTTCTTTTCGCACTTGGGGCATTTCTTCTCAGCATCCAGCGCGGAGATGAAGGCGTGCTCCTTGTCCCGGCAGTTCCGGCAGTAGAATTTCCCGAGTCCGATCATCACGCAAACCGTATGCCAGCATTTCCGGTAGTCCCGGATCGCGTGCCCTTGATTGTGGAAGATGAACTCACAGCCTGGAATCCTCGCCGCTCGCCGGAGGCGGATGATCTCCTCCAGCCGGGGAGTCAGCGCGATGCTTCGGGGCTTGCGGCTCTTGGTATTTGTGGCGGGGACAGCGATCGCATCCCGACTTAGATAGCTCCACTCCATTTTGAGGATTTCACCAGCGCGCGCTCCCGTCTCATAAGCGAAGCGCGCAACGCCACTCATGTAATCCGGCAACCCGGCGAAGATCGCTTCCGCCTCATCGTTGCTGAACTTCCCTTTGCGGATATTGTTCTCCTCCAGCTTCGGCACCCTCAGCGTCCGGGGGAGCATGGGAGGATCGGAGGTGACCGCCAGTTTGTAAGCCTGCCCCAAAAGTTGCAGAGAGCGATTGATCGTCGCGTTTTGCTTCCCTTCGGCTTTCAGCGTCGCGATGAACCCGTGGACGTGCTCATCGTGGACTTGCATCGCCCGCATCGCTCCGAAATATTCCTCCACCCGGTTGAGATGGGAGCGCATCTGTGGAGAAACTTCGCGGGGGAGACCACGGCGTCCGCGTTTGTACGTCACAGTCAGCCTTTCGAGAATCTCGGTCACTGTGACCCGTTCTTGCTGAGGACCGCCGAACGTGCGCGCGCCGATCTGGTCGGCTCCGACTTCTCGAAGCCTTCGCCTCAAAAACTTCGCGGCTTCTTTGGGATCGGCATTGCCCGTGGATTCCCGGTACTCTTTTCCCCGGAGGTAGTACGCAATCCACAGACTGCTGGAGCCTTTGCGGGCGAAAATGCGACCGTTGCCTCTCATGCTCTGCCGCCTTTCTTGACGTAATCCGAGATCGCTCGGACAACCAAGTCCTGTACTGGGATACCTTCTTCGAGAGCGCGAATCCTGGCGCTTGTCCACAGAGGATGCGGAACCCGGAGTGTAGTTTTGACGATCCGTTCACTTGCAGCTTTCTTCTTCATGCCGTGTCTCCCGTCGCCGGATGCGACCGGGCCAATTATCCGTGATTACGGTCTTGCTGTCAATATGCTTCTTGCTGTCAACGCCGCTTCCGTAGATAATCGTCGATACCGCGACTGGAGAAGAGCAACCGTCGCCCGATCCGGCGACTGAAGGGGAAGGTGCGATGATGACGATACAAATATCCCGGAGACAAAGACAGCCGCTCAGCGGCCTCATTGACATTGAGGAGAGCATCGTCCACGGCTGGCGATGAGGGAGCCGTCAACCGCGCCATTGCAGTACATCGCACCTCTTCGACGGCTCCGAGGAAGCACGGCAGTTCTTCCGGAGGCAAGTTGCGAGCGGCGATCAGCGCGTTTTCGAGTTCTATCCTCATAGCATTTACTTCCTATGAATGCGTTCCACGGAGGTTCCATTCAACTGCAAATTTTCGGCGTCTGCTTTAAGGCCGATTCCCTGATAGACAAACCGCCCCCGGCTGTCGCGCCGCTTCTTAAACCCGCGTTCGACGAGGCGCAATCCGAAGGCAGTCTGGGTCATGGGGCGCTCGCCCACCTGTTCGCACCAAGCTCGATATTCGCGATAGAGGGACTCGGATGCGGACGACATCATCGGACCCTCGACGCACCTGCTTTCCAGAAACTCAGCCAGGCGGTCCATTTCGGTGCGCCACTGATCGCGAATCTCTTCGACTACAGCGATCTTGCCCAGTCCCTCGTTACGCCAGAGATGTGCGCCTTCCACGATCCACGCAATGATTCCTTCCGCTTGCGCCCGGAGCTTTTGAGGCAAGTTACGGTCGATCTCTGAATCGGCGAGCGGGCGCTCGAAGGGAAGAATGACCAGCCGCCCCCAGATGGAGTCATCCGTTCCCCGGATCATGGGCTTGTGGTTTGTATCCATCCACAGTTTGTGGGATTCAGCAAACTGAATAGGATGCTCGTATTTGCGGACGGCCTTGACGAGGCCCTGCCCCTGAGTCAGCCGTTTCAATTTCCCTTCTCGAAGCCGTTGGCCTTCCTCCGTCTCGGAGGTCATCGCAAACCGACAGCCCCGAAGGTCGGCAAGGTCGGCGCGGGAATTGTTGTCCTCGTTCTGAGTCATCAGGCTATCGACCAGAATGAGCGTGGCGTACTCCTCGAAGAGATGGCGCACGACTTCCAGTAATGTGGTCTTGCCTGAATTGGTCGGCCCGTAGCAAAGAAACACGACCTTCTCGGTGGTCAGTCCGGTGACGCTGTATCCCAAAGCCTTTCTTACGAAGGGCACCAGAGGCCCGAGGATGCGATCCACGAACTTTTCAAACTCAGGAGCGCGCGTTTTTTCGTTGTAGCTGTAGCCGACAACCTTGGTGATGAGATTCTCGCGCTGGTGTCTGGCAAGTTTGAAGGTCTGAAGGTCGAGCGTCCCGTTCAGAAAATTGAGAAGGTTTGGATCGGAATCCAGTTCGGCGGGAGTCACCGCCAGGAGCGGCTGTGCTTCCCGGATGGCGGCGCTGATCCGCTGCGAGTTAAGGCTTGAGCCAGCGAAGCGGGACGCAACGTCGCTCTGTATAGCCTGCTGGCAGAATTCCAGCATCACCTGCTGTGTTACCTTGCGGATTTGCTCTTTCTCGTCCAGTTTGAACCGGACGCCGTCCCAGATCAGCCACCTCTTCATGGACGGGCAAAAGCGAAGATCGCGACCGTGCATCTGAATCAGCCGCTGGGCGTTGCCGTAGTCATTCAACGGCTGCTCCAGCAGGTTCACGCTCTTTGTTTTGCCGGGGGCTTGGCTCATCTCGCGATGGCCTCCAGTTGGGCCGCTGCATCCGCGATAAGAACATCATCTTCCGCTCCGACTTCACAAGGAGCGCTTGCCAGCCGTTCTCCGAGCCGGGCAAGCTCGCGTAGTCGATGCAACCGCTTTAGTCGCATGATCCTCTTCGTCATGGAATCCGCGACGGGGTATCCATCGTAAAAAGACCCCAGCACAGCCGGACTGACATGCTTACCCGAACGATCCAGTTCGTCCGTCAACATACCGACATCCAAAGCATCCGGCCCCAGCGCGCAGATTGCTAAGAACACGTCGCGGTAATAGTTGGTGGTGAAAAGTTCGACGGAGGCGTCGCGGATCAGTTCTTCGGCTTGTGACTTCGACCACAAGGCCGCTCCAAGAGCGGTTCGTTCCAGTTCCTCATTGCAGAGTGAGGTTGACGGCGCGCTGTGGCGAGTGCTATGAGTTGAGATAGTTTTAGAAGTCATCGGAAGCTTTCGGCCCGCGTTCCAGCGCGGGCTTTTTATTTTTTTCGCTTAGCGGAACGGCGGCGCGACGGGCGTGCTGATCTCGGGTTTTTTTCTTGCGACGCCAACCATTCCAGCAGGGCGGTTTTTCGATATAAGACCCTCGTGCCGATCCGTGTGATCGGCGGGCCAAAACCTTCCGCTTCCCACCGCGAAAGCGTCCGCTTGTTCTTCAGGCCCAAAACGTGCGCCGCCCCAGTTCGGTCCCAGTAATGAGCAGTGATGAAATTCGCAGCGGGATCGGTTACCGCTGTGACCGACGCGTTCGGCAATGCTTGTGTGGCTGCACTCATCTGAAATACCTCCGGCAACTCTTTTGTGCCACAACGTCAAAGCCGTTGCAGTAAGGAGAAAATTTCTTTTTTGCACAAACCACTTACCTATAAGATTGAAAGCCAAGCAGGAAGGGCGATTCCGATGGACGAGGAAGAGGCGAGGGCACGAGAAAATTATTTCCACCACGTCCCGTCTGCTCGGGCGGCGCTCGATAACCTTTGCAAAGATGGGTGCGACGAGAGCACGGTTTTGGGGTTTGTCGGCTGGCTTCGGCGCTTCAAGCAAGGCGAATCGGCCACGAGCGCGAAGTATCGAATCTCGAAGCCGTCGAACAAGAGGAAGGCCGCCGATGTGGAACTCAACTTGGCGGCCCGGAGGTTGGCGAAGGATGCGGCCATGCTCTCCCAACTTCACCAGAGCGGCGCACAATTCTTTATCGACCTGGCCGCCGCTGAAGCCGACTTGAAAGAGCTTCGCCATCTCTCCAAACTGAAGAAGGCGAACAAACTGGAGCAGAGCGGCAGGTACTTCTATCGCCATGGAAATGCGAATCGGGCGCGCGACCGACGCCGAGGCTCAGTCAATCTTTTGAGCCTCTCAAAGCAGATGGCCTCGCTCGCTTTACTTCTTCAAGAAGCGGCCAGCTACCGACTCTCCGGGATCAGTGACCTCATTCAAAAGAATCTCCTTCACTACGTCCGGGAAAAAACCGGGCGGGCGCACTACGACGATCTCGCGAATCTCTTCCCCCATGGAGCAAAGGGCGAAGGCCCCTTCAGCCCCGACGCCTTGAAAGTCTGGTGGTACGAGCATTCAGAACTCCCCTGCACAACTCCCGTGACGCTGTGACGCATGTGACGCTGGCTCCCCATATCCACGTATACACGCGCGCGCGTAGACGCTAAAAATAGAAGGCTGCGTCTCTGCGTCACATCCGTCTCAGGACGCGCCAAACCCTTCAGACCCTTCAGCGACAGCCTCGCCCCGAAACCCCCGCCAGACGCCAAGTCTGAAGAGTCTGAAGAGTTCCGAATAGTATTCTCTAAAACCTCTCATATACGCGGGTAGAAAAGCTTTCTAGAAAAACCCTTCGGAACCATTCAGACTATTCAGACTCCCGATTCTGCTGTGCAACTGTGCCGCATTGAGGTAGAGTAGGAAAGTTCCGCACCTGCACGTCGGCAAGCTTTCCCACGCCGAAGCACGAAGAACCCGCACGAAAATCTCTAAGGACAAGTTCGATGTCGCAAACCTGTGGCATTTGCGCGCACCCGCAACGCGAAACCATCGAGCGATTGATGGTGGGCAATACCTCTTGCAGGAAGATCGGGGGACAGTTCGATCTCAGCGCTTCGACGGTTTCAAGACATCGTCATCATATCCCCGAGTCTTTGCTTGGAAGCGCGAGGGCCGCAAAAACCAAGGAGGAAAATGAACTCGTGCGGGCGTGCAATAAGCTTCTCGCGGATGTGGCGCTGCTCTCCCGCAAGGTGCGACATAGCGGCAAGCGGAACACAGTCGAAGCGGGCAAACTATTGCTCCAGCTTTCGCGAGAGACTCGGGAAATCTTATTGCTGAGATCGCGCCTCTCCGGGCCACGAGTAAGCACAACGCAGCGCCCGAACTTTTCACCAGAGCCGACAGAGGACGATGCCGCCGAGATCACTGAAGCCGAAGCGGATGAGATCGCAAAGAAGTGGCTGGCCCGCCGTGGAAGCACTTTGGATCACAATGCCAACGTGCCGTTGAAAAGCCTTGCTGCTCAAGGGGTTTCGGCGCACTGTCCAGACAAGTCCGCGAATGAAGGCGGCTTAGAGGACGCGGTTTGATGAATCGCAACTTTCTCAATTCGATGGAGTCGATGGAGTCGCTGAAGTACGACTGGTCGAAGTGGGCGCGGCCTTCGCAGACGCTTCCGCCTGGCGACTGGCGCGTGTGGCTTGTGAAGGCCGGGCGCGGATTCGGAAAGACTCGCACGGGAGCAGAGGCCGTGCGCGTGTGGGTGCGTTCCTACTCGCGCGTGAACATCATCGCCCCGACGTTCGATGACTGCCGGGATATTTGCATTGAGGGCGAGAGCGGAATCCTTGCGATCACTCCGAGGAGCGAGCGCCCGAACTTCATTCCCTCGCGGCATCTGCTCCAGTGGCCCAACGGAGCCACTTCCCTGCTCTTCTCCGCCGACGAGCCGGATCGCCTTCGTGGAAAGCAGCACGAGAAGCTTTGGTGCGAAGAGTTGGCCGCGTGGCGCAATCCGGAGGCATGGGATCAGGCGATGTTCGGCCTCCGGCTCGGAGCGAATCCGCAAGCCGTGGTGACGACGACGCCGAGACCTTCCGCAATCATCAAGGCGCTCGTGAAAGACCCGCACACGATAGTGACGCACGGGACGAGCTACGAAAACCGCGTCAATCTTGCACCCGCATTCTTGGACAAGATCATCACGCGGTACGAAGGCACGCGGCTGGGGCGGCAAGAGTTGCTGGCGGAAATCCTGTCGGATCGTGAAGGCGCGCTGTTCCGGCAAGCGGACATCGACGCCTCGCGCGTGGAGAGTGCTCCCGATTTGGTGCGCGTTGTCGTTAGCGTAGACCCAGCGACGACGAGCCACGCTCAGTCCGACGAGACGGGGATCATCGTCGCCGGGCGGGACAATCGGAAGCCCGCGCACTTCTACGTTCTGGATGATCTCTCTTGCACTGTGAAGCCGGAGCAGTGGGCAAGGCGCGCTGTGGCTGCCTATCGTCGGCATCAGGCGGATCGCGTGGTCGCTGAAACGAATATGGGCGGCGATTTGGTCGAGTCCGTGATCCGCACAGTTGACGCGGACGTGTCCTATCGCGGTGTGCGCGCCAGTCGGGGGAAAGCGATTCGCGCGGAACCGATCAGCAGTTTGTATCAGCAGGGGCGTGTCCATCACGTCGGGATTTTCGGAGAGCTTGAAGATCAGATGACGGATTTTGTTCCGGGCGCGAGTGCCTCTCCAGACCGGATGGACGGCTTGGTTTGGGCGCTCACTGATTTGAGCGAGCAGGGAGGGAGTTTTATGAGCGGCTGGGTAGGGCAAGCGATTGAGGCTTTCAAGGCGGCGAAGGCAGAGCATCCGGGGATGGCTCCGGAGGAGGTTGCGCTGCGATGCGGGCTTGTGCCGGGCGCGCCGCCTTACTCGCTCGCCGACGCACAGATGGCGGAGCAGTCGAAGCGAGCCGGGGAGCCTGTGTTCAAGAAGGATCGCGGAACCTTTGGCGCGCTGAAAAGTTTGTCCATGCCGACCTCGCGCGTGTCTGAGCCGCGAACTTCCCAAGGCCCGGATTGTTGCCCGCAGTGCGGAAACAAGGGTCTTGCGCGTTACAACGGCTGGCAGCGTTGCGCCTGCGGATGGGATTCAAGGGCGGAAATCAAAGCAGCACCGAGACTAGGTTTCTAAAAAGGGAGGAAAACAAAACATGGCGACAGCAACCTTAACCATGACGGAAGGTGAAGCGGCAAGGCTTCAGGAGGCCCGCAAGCAATTGGCGGACGCAGAGCGCACGCTGAAAGCTACTGCGGACCAGATCACAGAAGTGAACGATCAACTCGCTGCGCTTCAAGCGGCGCGTGCGACGGAGTGCGAGGCGCGCGTTCGTGGGAATCCCAAGGCCGCGCCTGAAAGATTCGACGCGAAAATCCAAGCGGCGCGTGATCGACTGTGCGGCCTGGAAGCCGTGAAGCGCGGCTGCGAGCGCGATGTCTCAGACGCGAGGGCCAATTTCTATAACCTCAGCGCGGCGCAGGGCCAAGTTGAGCAGGAGAGATTGCTCCAGAAGGAAGACGAAGACCTGAAGCGGCTCATCTCGCAAGTGGGCGACGCCATCGAAACACGCGACCGGGCGGCCAAGACTGTCCTCGAAGGCATCGCTTCGTTGCGCGCTTGGAAGTATTTGGCCGAATCCCATCGCAGACTTGGAGTCGATTCCGCCCAGCGCTTTGAGCGCATCAGCAACGGCATGAGGCCCTGATATTTGAAGAGACAGCGCACGCGCACTCAAATTGTGACAAGGAGAAAACGAAATGTACAAAGAGATTCGCGACGAGAACGCAGAGAAGATGCGCGATGTGGCGAAAACGATCAAGCCAACGGAGCGCTTTCAAAATTCGGGCGGGGACGGTCTGGAAAAGGCGGGCGCAATCGCATCGCAATTTTTCGCTCAGCCCGAAATTAGCGTGCAGCATTTGAGCACGGAGGAACTCGTCCAATCCCTCGCAGGCGAAGGCGATGGCCGTCGCAACTTAGCTTTCCGCGAGGGACTGAAGGCGCTTTATCCGGGATTTCCCGAATTATGGAACACGCCGCGTCCAACCGTGGGCAACATGGCCTCAAGGCCGCTCGACTACATGGACACGGGCAGGGGCGGCTACCCGGAGCCTGCGAAAGCCTTGGCCGTGGCAATCCAGCGCAACGCAGCGGCGAAAGCTCTGAGCAAGGCGGTCAAGGAAACGGGCGGCGATGGGCTTGAAGACTACCGCAAGCGGATCGTCGCGCTCATGCCGCCCGAGGTGCTGAAGCATTACGAGCAGGCGCTTGCGAGCGCCTGATCTTTTGAAGGTTTTGGGTGCGCCGACACAATACCTCCTTGTTGGCGCGCCCTTAGCGGCTGCCCGCGCTTCTAGCGGGGCGGGCAGTTTCGCAACGTGGGCTATGGCCCGAGGGGAAGCTCAGCGGCTCCCACGGTAAGCCTAGCCCACGCTTTTTAGGTTTGTCGCGTGGCCGTCCGGCCTGCGCGACAAAGGGAGCCGTCGCGAAGCGGCTCTGCGAGGGGGTGGGGCCGGGGCTGGCCCCACCCCACTTTTTCCGCTTAAGCGGAATTTTTTTGGCGGTTGATAGGATTCTTGAGTTATGCTCCGCCTCGGGGCTTCAGCATGGAACGATACACCGTAGTTTGGAACGGAGAGATCGAGAAGCGCGTCCACGATCAGCAAATCCGGCCAGCGCCGCCAGAGGAGACCGCAGAGCAGCGCAACGCCATCTTGAAGAAATCCTTAGCCTTGAAGAGGCGTTTCGAACTCATGGAAATTGTTCGCGCCACAGCGATGACTCGGCTTTCCGAGATCACACCGGAGGGCGCTGTCATTTTTCGCTAGTCTGCCTCTTCCGGGACAATCTCAGGAGCGGGAAGTTTGAGTGCGAATACCTGTCCAGCGCTGGACAGGTATCGAAGAAAGGCTCGATCAAAAAGCACGAGTGCGGCTCCGTCAACTGCATCATGGAGGCGCTGGGGATAGAATGCTCCCTGAACGCCGGGATTAAAAGGCGGGGAGCGTTTTGTAACCGCCTCCCCGCTTCTTCTTCCAATAGGAAATTCCGCTTAGCGGAAGAATCCTCACCTCGGCCCGCTGTTACCGGAGAAAACCACGATGGACGACTCGGAAAAAGAACGCGCCGCTCGCTTGGCGGATCAGTTGAAGGATGCTGGTTACAATTGCGGACTCGTCAGTATCGAAGGAAAGGTTGTGATGCTCTCCCCGAATCAACCCCCGCTTATCGAGACGTTGATGCCGTTCAGCGAAGCCGATTTTAAGAACGCAATCGAGTTGGGATACCTCGAAAAGAAGCCGCTTTCCGTTACATACGAGTGGGAAGCATATCGACGAAAGAAACCCTGAGCCTTAAGGTTCTAATGGTTAACGTCCCGGCTCCGAGAGTTAACCATTAGCTTCTGACCCGCTTCGGTGAGTTGAGCAAGGCGAACGCTGCCCCTAGTCCTTGAGCCTGTAAAGTAGTGGTAGACGCGAAACACTTTAATCAGGCCGCGTTGCTGGAGTCTTCGCAGGGTGCGAGAACGGGACGCCGCAAAAACGTAGTGCTCCTGAAGCGCCTTGCGGAACTGCTTCTCGCGGCCTTTGAAATCAGGCTCGAAAGGCTTATCCAATCTTAAGTTGCAACCAGCGACTTTCTCCGATCCCTCTCCCCAAAGCCTTCCGGGCTCAGACGACTCGGATTCGATCCATTCGAGAACGTCCATTTGCTGTGGCGATAGTCCGCGTCCCATACCAGTCACCGGCGCTTCATGCGGCTCTCAGAACTTCCAAAACAGCCGCTTCGGATGGACTTTCAACGCCTCAGCGATCTTTACGACCGTTTCGAGGCTGGGCGAGCGGCGGCCACGCTCCAGAAGGCCGATCATGTTGCGATGCAGGTCGGCGGCCTCAGCAAGCTGCTCTTGGCTCATCTTTCGCTTGAGCCGCAATTCGCGGATTCGGTTGCCCAGCATGGCGTTGACGTTGCGGGATGGCATCGGAAGCCATTCTCGCGATGCACACTACTATAGTCCATACACCGTCAGTGTGTAACACAAAACTATCTTGTTGCACACTGATTGTGTGCATGGTAGGATTCCGCCGTTCGGAAAACCCCGAAAAACGAGGTGCCACAATGCCACACACTGAAACCCTGAAACCTCCAGAACTTGAACGTACCAACGTTTGTCCGCAGCCTCAGGACTGGAATCACGAGGCAGAAGTGGTAGTTCTCCCGGTCGAAGCCGCCGACTGGCAGCGCGGCTCCGGCCTCCGGCTCGATGTTCTGAGCAAGCTTCAAGCTCTCCGCTTTTCCCATCTCGGCGCTGATCTCGGAGACGCTGAACTCCGCCCTCCGTTCCAACCGCATGAGGAAACACCCCCATTCCCCGTCTGGCTTTGGAACCTCCGGGCCAGCGCAATCAAAGCGGGCATGGCTTTTGCTTTGGAAGCTCGCACAGCGGCCTTCTGGCACTCGCTCTATCTTGAGGGCATCGAACCGCGAATTGCGGCGGTGCTCGCTTGGGCCAGTGGCGACGAAGCTCAGGACGTGGCCGAATACGCTGTTTTGCTGGCGGTGATCCTTGTCATCGTCGTGGGCACGATCCGGCTCATCGGCTCGAATGCAAACAACGTTTTTTCCAACGTTGGAAGCTCGATCCAGTGAGATCACGCCATGACGATCTCACCCAACATCAGCGCCAAAGATTTCTTTGCGGTTGGCGATGTATTCGCGCAAGCCGCGCTCACTTCCTACTTGACCGAGCGGGGTATCCCGGAGACAGTCCGCATCGGAAGCCTTCCCCCGCGTGCGATCCGCGATGTCTTGGACCGCGCGCACAAACTCAGCTTGCAGCTATGCCGATGAACACTCCATTTTTCCCCAACGCCGTCGAGCAAGCCGCTGCGCTCATTGACGAGTGTGGCGGCGATCTCGCACAAGCCCGCGCACTGGCCGATCTCTCCGTGGACTGTGCCAGCACGAGGCGGGAATTGAAGTGGTGGCTCAACGTTCTCCAAAGTCTCACTCCATCAGAAAGGGCATCAGCATGATCCACAGAAAAATCCACAGACACGATTGGCAGGCAATTCGATGGAACCTGTTTTGCCTGCTCACAGCAGGAGTCGCCGCCGTGTTCACGGTCGTGGCCTTATCCAAGGCCATCCGGTAAGCCTCGCCAAATGGCAACGGTTTTTCTCAAAGCGGAGGTGCCGGAGGACTTGCTCGAAAAGTTCCTCCAGCATCTCCGCGATTTCGACGCTGCCCATTCTGGCCGTTGTAGCTTCGAGATTTTGGCCTCCACTTCCCTGCCCAGCGCCGAGCTTCAAGAGATTCTCGGGCGCATCGTGCCGCCGATCTCTTGAGATAATCTCTCTTGGGGATACCTCAGTGGCAGAAGAGAAAATCAGCTTCATAGTGATCGCAGATTACACGCGGCTGCCCGCCGAAGATTTGGCCTGCATTGATTTTGTGAAAGCCATGGAGAGCCGAATCGCCGACGTGCCCGCCTACACGATCATGGAGGCGGAGGACACGGCACGCGATCACTTCGCGCTCTACTTGGGATTTCTCAGCGTTGAAGACTACCATATCGTCTCGGCGGCCCTCAGCTTTCACGAAGCGGGCAATCAGGCCGACTGGTTACTTACACATGCTCCCGGCTTCTTCTTTACCAGCACGCTTGAGGAAGCGGCAGATAGTCTTTTCTCGACGGTGGAGCAGGAGATGACGAAGCGCCTCGCACAGGGCTGGTGGAACCAGACCGATGAATAATCCCGCCATTGCCGAGGCACACAGCCCCGCCCTTGAGGGTTTCGGCGGCTGGCCCCGTTACCCACGCGCCATTGCCAGAACGCCTCTCTGCGGGCAAGCGTTCCGCTTTAGCGGAATTCGAGAGGCTCGCTGAATAAAAAATTGTCCGCGTATTGTCCGTGAAGGCGAAGCAAGAGGAAGCAAAACGGGGCTAACGGTGCGAGAGGTTTTTCAATGTTTCGTTGCACTTAGTTGCACGGTTGTATCGGGCTTGTGGATGTCATTGCCCTCATAACCCAAAGGTCGGTGGTTCAAATCCACCCCCCGCAACCAATTTTTTCAATCAGTTACAGCCTTTCGGTCCCGAGCGTTCCGCTCATTTTTCGCTCATACTGCCAGCAATTGCCCGACAACCTGCCCGTGCGCGGCCCGTTTTTGGTCACTCACGGCTTGGGTGTATATGTTCATTGTCGTGGCGATGTTGGAATGCCGCAAGAGTTCCTGCTGCACCTTCACATCGGTGTGGTTCGCACGTAGCAGGCAAGAATACGAGTGCCGGAACGTGTGCCAGCCCACAGTCTTGAACAGACCAGCCCGCTTCGCCGCCGGTTGGATGATGCGCTTCAACGCCGAATCAGGCCAGTAAGGAACCCGCCCGCCGTTGTAGGAAGACGCGAACACCCAATCCGAATCAGATGCGTAGGGAGACAGCAGCCGCCACTCCTTGAGAATCCTGATGAGTTCCGGAGCGAGCGGCACTGGCTTGCGCCGTGCTTGGGTTTTCGGATTGCCCACATGGTTGTTCACCATGCCACGACGGATGGTCAAGGTTGCCCCTTCCCAATCAAAATCCGACCACTGCAAGCCAGTCAGTTCACTACGGCTCAGGCCCAGACAGCCTGCCAGAATGACCATCACTCTGTACGGCTCCTGTTGAAGTTCTGCCAGCACCGCGTGAAACTCTGACACTGACAGAATTTCTGGCTCTGCACGTCTTGCCCCGCCCTGACGCACGCGACTGATGGGATTGTCTCGAACAAATTCCCACCGGATGGC
Organism: uncultured Acidobacteriaceae bacterium; assembly: GCA_963842095.1. Classification (GTDB taxonomy): domain Bacteria; phylum Acidobacteriota; class Terriglobia; order Terriglobales; family Acidobacteriaceae; genus Sulfotelmatobacter. Next base: position 891 of record CAWJEY010000010.1, on the reverse strand, counting down.
GCACTCGAAGAGCACGTGGAGTACGTTACGCACGTTCACCTTGCTTTTGGGTGCCAGAGGTAAAACTCGCAACCATTGTTCTACTCCCATCGTGCGTACCTGCTCCAAAAAACTCGCGCCCCACTTGGGTTTCACCCATTTCTGCAAACAGGTCACGTAACTCTTGCGCGTTGCGTAAGCCAACCGGCCCATTTCAACTTCATCGTTCAAATACCGGCCAATCAGTGCCGCAACGGTTGTGGGAACTGCCTTCGGCAGTTCGCTGTTAATCTCTAAGCGAAAAGGATCTGCGGCACGCTGTGCATCCTGTTTTGTTGGGTATTGCTCCAGGGTGCCCAGCAGTTTGCTTCGCAGTCTTCCGTTTGGTTCGTACCAACGAAACTCCCAAACGTCCGGCCCTTTCCGCTTCTTCAGCGTGACATTTCCTCTTTGATACCGGCTTCTCATTTTTTCTCCTTCGAGAAGCACGGACGGTATTCAGACTGTACACCAATCCATTCATTCAGTGCGCTGGCACGAAAGAACCAGAAGCGGCCAATCTTGATAGCAGGCACCACATGGGTGCGTGCAAGCCTTTGCAAAGTTCTGGGGTGCATGTTCCCTAGGAGGTGGGCTGCCTGCGCATCATTCAGCAGCGGCTCAAAATCGGTTTCGGACCGCGCTCGTTGTGGGGGCTTCTTTTGGTCTGGCCGGTCTGAGGATTGCAGATTGGTATTGGCTGGCATTGAATTCGCGTCTCATCGCGGAAATTGCAGGGCATAGAGCGCCCCGTGAGCGGCATCGTAAACCCTGTCGCTGGCAGAACTGGAGTTACATGTCGTGTGTGGTTGATGAAGCGCCATCCGAACGCCGCCTCTGTTTGCTACGTACTCCGATTGCTTGTGAGGATGA
>CAWJEY010000009.1:0-31545 GCA_963842095.1 uncultured Acidobacteriaceae bacterium | reverse complement strand
GCGCGGTACCACGTGTTCCGGAGTCACCAGGTTGATGTTGTGGCAGCCCTGTTCCTGCAAGCGCAACATCATCCCGGCCAATTCTTCCGGTTCGGCGGGGCGGCCTCCTCCCAGCCAGCTGATTTCGTAATTCTGGCAGAAGACGCAGCGCAGGTTGCACCAGCTGAAGAAGATCGTCCCCGAACCACGGTTGCCGCGCAGGCATTGCTCCTCACCGAAGTGGGCAAAATGGCTGCTGACGATCGCGTAACGTCCGGTCCTGCAGACTTTCGTCTTGTTCTCGATGCGGTTCACGTGGCAGTTGCGTGGGCAAAGGACGCAGTCGGCCAGCTTCTCCAAGCCAAGCTTGACGCGACGCGCCAATTCCCCGGATTGCCACAGCTCGAGATATGCGGCCTGAAAGTTCCTTCGATTGACGGCAGTGGGACGCTCCAGCATTTGTCTTCCCATGGCGCTGGTTTCCGAATCTTGGAGCAGCTCTTCGACCGAGCGCTTTCTCGCGTGGCAGTCGTGTCCCCCGGAAAGAATCCCGGACGCCGCTATTTGGCTGACTTCAGGCAGGCGTGGCGCTGGTAGGCTACTACGCAGTCCGTTTGTGCTCGACCCGAGCGCGTTCTACGTAGCGACCGTCCCTGACATCCACACGCACGATTTCCCCCGGAGCGATAAACAAAGGCACCCGAATACGAAGGCCATTGTCAAGGGTTGCGTCTTTCCAGGCGCTATCCTGTTGTGAGTGCGCCGGTGGCGCTGTGTTGGCCACTCGGGCGTCCACTATGTCCGGGAATACGACACTGAGGGCCCGGCCTTCAAAAAACTCCACTGGCAGTTCCATTCCAGACTGGAGGAATGCGTATGCCGGCCCTAAGATGGCGCGTTGAACGGCCATCTGCTCGAAGGTGTGGGGATCCATGAAAGTGCAGGTTTCCCCGTCGCCAAACAGAAACTCCATCACGCGCCGCTCAACTTCCAGGTCTTCAAGCCGCTCCTGTGGCCGAAAGTGCGGCTCCCACATCCGGCCACCGGTGACATTGCACAACTTGGTCTTCACCACTCCGCCCAACTTGGCAGACCCAGCTTTCGATTCGGCCTCGAGAACTTTGTAGATTCCCCCCTCGATGCGCAGGAACATTCCCGGTTTCAACTCAGATGCAATCACCATGGGGCTCCCCCGGTTCGGCCACAGTCCACCCACATTGATAGACCCCGGTACCTTCCCTCCGCAGTGACGGAGGTCACGACGATCGCCCCAGCGGTGGTTGGCCGGCCTTTCTGCAATTGGGGCGGAAGATCCGTTTTGTATTCACATCCGGGCCCGTCGAAACGCGCTAGAATTTGTGGTGAGAAGGCTTGTGCGGGAGGTAGCTATGCCTGTCTACGATTACGTCTGCAAAGACTGTCATAAATCCTTCGAAAAAGTACTGACGCTTGTGGAGCACGACAAAAAGCCGATCGCTTGCCCCCACTGTGGTAGCAAGAATGTAGAGCAGGAAGCAGCGGCTTTCTTCGCGGTGACGTCGAAGAAGAGCTAGATTCTGTTGTGGACGGAACACCTTCGTACGATAAACAGATCGACAAGCGGACTGAGTGTCAGCTGGCATAGATGTGCTGCGACTGGCGACCGTATGGTTAGAGTCTTTCGAAAGTGGCGCGTTTGGATGTTGTGGTTCGACGTGCAACGGCAAGAAGGCGTTTGGTACCGCCGTTTGGCCTGCCGACGCCCGACGACTTCCTAACCTTCACGAGGAATGCACAACTCTAGCCACCCAAGTCCGCGACTGGCACCAAAGCCGAATGGTAATCGCACCATTCTGTCGGAATGGGTGTAAAATGGCCGCACACGTTCAGAAGATGCGTTTCGAAGTCACCTCCAGCCAGTGACCTTTCGGAATACGACTAACAAATGCTGGACGCCCGCGTGACTCCACGGGCGCATTCCACCACTTCAACCGAAAATCTGCGGAGGTTCCATGCTGGCCAAGTGCGCTAATCCAGCCTGTTCCGCCACCTTCCATTATTTCCACGAAGGAAAGCTATTTCCGGTTGAATTGAGGAGCGACTCAGCGACAGTCGAACCAGGTGCTGATCCCGTTCAGGGGCACACCGCTTCATTCCCGGTGTTTTTGGCTATGCTCCCCGTGTTCTCGTGTCATGACAATTGAGCCCGACGGAAAGGGAGGAGTCAGTATCGTGCGGGGGCAAGCTGCACTGTTGCGCGCAGATGGCTCCATGAACGACTCCGTTCTCGACAGGGCGTCTGAAGATTATCGGAGGTGTGTATGAACAGCGCGAAGAATACCCTCCAGGTCTTGAAACAAGAACTGGAGTTTTTGGAGAAGGGCGGCTACCGCTCGCCGATTGCGTGGCGGTGGCCTCTGGCCTTTGAAGACTCGCCAACATGCTCTAATCATCGACGGTCTGCCTGTCCAGAGGCGGACTGCGTTTTGATGGATTTTATGCCGAAAGAATGCCGTTACGAAGCCGTTCCGTGCCGACACATTCCTCTGAATGAAGCGGGTGAGACGGTGGACAGTCTGTACAGAACCGGTACAAACGAAGAGATCGAGCGTGCACTACGACAGTGGTTGCTGACGACCATAAAGCGACTCGAACAACCAACTCAATCTGAAATGGCTTCGGGGCACGAAAAAGCCGCGTAAGGAGTAGTACAGCATGGCTCGATGAACGACGAAGGAAACAGAGAAAACCCATCAACCACTCGGTTTGCGGACTGAGATGACGATGGCTACTGTGAAGACGATCGAAGAGGACTTTCACTGGCACTGGGAATCCTGCTGCAACTCATTCCACTGACCGATTCGAACGGGCCTCCTGGTTCTTCTACAACCCGGTGCCCATGGAAACTGCTGCTCGACGTCTCTCCACGTAACCAGCGCAGGTCCTAACGGTTGCTCGTTGCCGGGATGCGGAGACCACAGAAGCAGATCTAGTCGACGGCAACGCGACGCAATAGTTTGAAGTCGTCGAGAAGCTTAGCGGTGCCTAGTACGACACTGCATAGGGGATCGTCAGCGACGCATACGGGCAAGCCGGTTTCATCCCTGATCTTCTTGTCCAGATTTCTCAGGAGCGCACCGCCACCGGCAAGGACAATGCCACGGTCGCTGATATCGGCGGAGAGTTCTGGTGGAGTGCGCTCCAGGGCCGCACGGATTGCGCTCACAATTGTGGCCACGCATTCGTTCAACGCCTCGCGGATCTCGCTATCGTCCACGGTAATCGTCTTGGGAATGCCCTCTATGAGACTTCTCCCTTTGACCTCCATTGTCAACGCTTTCTCGAGAGCGGATGCCGACCCAATCTCGATTTTGATCTGTTCCGCCATGCGCTCACCGATCAGCAGGTTATATTTTCGTTTCACGTAGTTCATGATGGACTCGTCCATGTGATTACCAGCGGTGCGCAGTGAGCGCGAATAGACGATGCCGGACATTGAAATGACGGCGACGTCAGTGGTACCACCGCCGATGTCCACAACCAAATTACCGCCAGGCTTGGTAACGGGAAGCCCGGCGCCAATGGCCGCCATCATCGCCTGCTCAACGAGGTGAACCTCCGCTGCCTTGGCTCGATAGGCTGAATCTGTCACCGCGCGCCGTTCCACCTGGGTAATCTCGCAAGGGACGCTGATGATGACGCGCGGATGAACCAGTGTCCTGCGCTGATGCGCCTTTTGGATGAAATAGCTAAGCATCTTCTCGGTTACTTTGAAGTCGGCGATCACCCCGTCTTTCAATGGCTTTATCACTCTGATCTTGCCTGGCGTACGTCCCAGCATTTCTTTGGCCTCTCTGCCCACCGCCTGCACTTCCCCAGTGCTGTCGTCAAGAGCAACGGCTGAGGGCTCGTTGACAACGATGCCCCGACCTCGGGCATAGACACGCGTATTGACCGTTCCCAAGTCAATAGCCAAGTCCTCGGAAAACAAACTGGCTAGAGGGCGGAGGTCCTGAAGGGAGATTCGCGTTGCCCACTCGGGGCGCATACGACCAACTCGCGTGATCGAAGAACTCGGACGAGTCCGTCTGGAGCAAAGGTTAGCTTGCCACAGAACCTCAGGACGAGGCTGACCGCCCATCACGAAATGTTATATCGCGTTGGTGATGAGCTGCGCTTTGATCGGCTGAAGAAAATCTTGTTGGGCCCGTCTTCACACTCTTAAGTGTAGTAGTTCACGCAAGAAAATCAGTGACCTGCAGCCATCATTGCAATTTCATGGAGAAAAGGAGCCTAATGAAAGAGGAGATTCTGCACGGCGGTGGGGGCTTGAAAGGATCCGCCGCTGTCGGCGAGGGGCTTTCATGAAGACCCCAATACAGCTTAAGAGGCACGGCGACAGCTATTTCCACCTGCATCCGTTGCACGCGGTGTTCTCGCTTATAGCGAGCTTCGTGTTAGCGGTGCTGATCGTGTTGATGCTCGTCCGGTCGGCGAGGTAAAGGACAGAGCTCGCTCGCAGGTTCATGTATGTCTCAACGGAGTTGTAAGAATGTCGGGATTTCCCATGCAGCTTCCGTGGAGGCGTTTTGTCGGCCTTCTTCGTGACCTCGGCTATCGTCCGCTGAAATCGCATCGGGGGTCAGTGAGGCAGTTCTTTAACCCCACGCGTAGCCCAAACCTGGCCTCCTTTCACGGGCCTCACTCGGGCGATACACTGCACAAAGCGACCCTGTACGACTCTCTTCGTAAGGTGCAGCGCAGTCCGGACGAGTTCGTTCAACTGCTTTGGAGGCGTTGAGCTATAACAACCACCCCCAGGAAGAGGTGGGCGTAATGGCAGGACTCGAAGCAATTTAGGGAGCGGCTCGAGGTGCGTCGTGAAAGAGGAAGTCAAATATAGACAGGACATCGTCCGCTTCGGAAAGCTCTTGCACGAACGTGGCTACGTCGCTGCCACAGATGGCAACTTGTCGGTGCGACTCGATTGCCAGTCGATCCTCATCACCCCAACATGTATCAGCAAGGGTATGATGCGGCCGCAGGACTTGGTAGTGGTCGATATGCAGGGCCACAAGCTCGCCGGACGACGAAGTGTGTCGAGCGAGATCGCCATGCACTTGCTGATCTACAAAATGCGCACGGAGGTTAATGCCGTAGTCCATGCCCACCCGCCGGTCGCCACTGGGTATGCTGCAGCAGGAATTTCCCTTAATCCTGCACTCGTCTGCGAAGCGGTCATCGGCCTAGGAGGAGTTCCCTTGGCCGAATACGCCACGCCTGGTACTCCGGAACTAGCCGAAGCACTCGGTCCCCTTATTCCGCAGCATGAAGCCATCTTAATGGCTAACCACGGCGTGGTGACGTACGGCGAAGATCTGCTCCACGCGTACATGAGAATGGAATTGGTGGAACATTTTGCCAGGATCGCACTCGTCACCAAGCTGCTGGGGCAACAGCAGTTGCTCACCACACAAGAACTAGAAGAGCTGGCAATAGCGCGACGGAAATATCAGTTTGCCGGCGCTTCGGTAACTTCGATCTGTAAAAGGAGGAACCATGCTAGGAGGAGCCAAGCCAAAAGGAATTTCTCTCCATATCGGACTGAATCGAGTTGACCCTGTCCATTATGTAGGCTGGAAAGGAGAACTTGTCGCCTGCGAAAACGACGCCCGTGACATGGAAACGATTGCCAGGAGTCAGGGCTTCGTTGCCCAATCGCTGCTCACGGGAGGGGAAGCGAACAGATAGTGACACAGGTCCGAGTCAACTTCAAGCGGGGAAGCGCCGACATCTGAAAGGCGCACACGGAAATCAGATGTGAATTGGACTGGTTGATCCCCGAACCTTCATCAGATCTTTCGCACTGACAAGACCTTCATCTTTCAAGCTCACGGAATTCTCAACTTTTGGTTGCGCGGGCAGGATTTGCACCTGCGTTTAGAGGTTATGAGCCTCTCGTATTGTCCTACGCTACTACCGCGCCTCAAGACTCAACGCGAAAAAATGGTCCGGGTGGCAGGAGTTGAACCTGCGTGGACATGTGCCCAAGACATGTGGGTGGCCGCTACCCTACACCCGGATTTCTGGGAGAGGGCCCCTTCAGCCCTCTCCTCGTTTATCCCTTCACGCAGACGACCTGGCGCAACGTGTGTACCACGTCTACTAGATCGCGCTGCGCTTCCATCACCGCGTCGATGGACTTGTATGCCATCGGTGTTTCGTCGATGACGTCCGCGTCCTTGCGGCACTCGATGCCTGCGGTTGCCCTGGCGTGGTCGTCCAGCGTGAAGCGGCGCTTTGCTTCTGTACGCGACATGGCGCGTCCGGCTCCATGGCTGCAGCTCATGAAGCTTTCCGGATTGCCCTTGCCGCGCACGATGTACGAGCGGGCTCCCATGCTGCCGGGAATAATCCCCATGTCACCCTCGCGCGCACGTACCGCTCCCTTACGAGTGATCAACACGTTCTCGCCGTAGTGGTGTTCCCAGGTCACGTAGTTGTGGTGACAACTCACCACTTCCACATTGGCTTCGAACGCCGGGACTTCTTCCGAGCCCTGGATCGCCGCGATCATGTTGCGCATCATCAGCTCGCGGTTTGCCAGCGCATAGTCCTGCGCCCAATGCACGGCGCGGACGTAATCCTCGAAATGCTCTGTTCCCTGCGGCAGGTACGCGAGATCCTTGTCCGGCAGGTTGATCATCCACTGGCGCATGTCGTTCTTTGCGAGCTCGATGAAAAACGTGCCGAAGCGATTGCCCACGCCACGCGATCCCGAGTGCAGCAGGAACCAGACGTTCTCGTTTTCATCGAGTATCTGTCATCGTATTTCCTCGCTACACTCAGTCAGCACTCGCGCAGAACCCTGGTCGGGGAGGGGAGATTCGAACTCCCGATCTCGTGCTCCCAAGGCACGCGCCTTGAACCAGCTAGGCCACTCCCCGACTTGGTGGCTCGGCACGGAGTCGAACCGTGTCCACTGGCTTTTCAGACCAGCACTCTCCCGTCGAGTTCCCGAGCCAAATCTGGTGGACGGTGCGAGACTCGAACTCGCATTCCACGGTTGCAGGCCGTGGGTAATCCCCTTATACGAACCGCCCACTTGGGGTGACCGGTCGGAGTCGAACCGACTAAAACGTGTTCCACAGACACGCCCCGCACCGTTTGGGTCCGGCCACATCTGGAGCTGGTCGAGTGGATCGAACACTCGTCGGAGAGGTACAAGCTCTCTGCACTGCCACTGTGCTAGACCAGCGAACTTATGGAGCTGGCACGCAGCCTCGAACTGCGGTCTGGCGCTTACCGTGCGCCTGCTCTTCCCGTTGAGCTATACCAGCGGAGCTGGCGCGGCGATTCGAACGCCGATCACGGACTTACGAGGCCCGCGCTCTTCCCACTGAGCTACACCAGCACAACGTCTTCAATAACTCTGGAGGCGGTGGGGAGAATTGCACTCCCGCTTGTTTGCTTTGCAGGCAGATGCCTTGCTGTCTTGGCTACACCGCCTCGTAACTGACTTACTAACCTGGAGCGGAAGGCGGGACTCGAACCCGCGGTCTCGATGTTGGCAACGTCGCGTCTTGGCCACTAGACGACTTCCGCCTGGAGCGAGCAGCGAGAGTTGAACTCGCGTCATCGGGTTGGAGGCCCGAGGCACCAGCCGCTATACCATGCTCGCTCTTCAAACTGGCAGGGGTGACAGGATTCGAACCTGCTTGAACTCGTTTTGGAGACGAGCGCCCTTCCCGTCGGGTCATCACCCCTGTGGCGGTCGCAACGGGAGTTGAACCCGTCCCTCCTGATAGACAGTCAGGTATCCTGCCGCTAGACTCTGCGACCACTTTGTCGATCTTGGCTGCGAGGGCACGATTCGAACGTGCATGAACCGGGTCAGAGCCGGTTATCCTGGCCAATTGGATGACCTCGCAACTCTGAGGAGGGAACTTGCGGATACGGTATGTTTCTTTCCAAGAGAAGTAACCGTAGCCTTCGCCACTCCTCGAAACTCTCTTCAGTGAACTTCCTCCTTTGCTCGCGTTTCCAAACTGGCTGCCGGGGAGCGATTCGAACGCCCGTACCCGGATTCAAAGTCCAGGGTCCTGCCACTAGACGACCCGGCATCACGCTTTCAGCGGTATTGCTTTCATGCACCGTACGCACAACACTGCCGATTCATCGATGTTGTGGCCGAGCCTCCTTCGATCCGTACGCGCACGATCCACCAATTCGCGGTGATCCCCGCCGCGATCGCAGTAAAGGTCCGATGCAAGTTCGATCTCAAATCCTTCGAGTTCAATCACTTGTGTGCTCATAACTTGGTAGCAGCGAGGAGAATCGAACTCCCATCTCAGCCTTGAAAGGGCCGCATCCTGGCCGTTAGACGACGCCGCCTCTTATCTGCGCATTGGCGAAATGTGCCCTAAAAACCAAAAGCCCCCGATTTGTATCGGAGGCTCAGAAAAACCACGCGCTATTGATCAGCCCCCGTTACATGAACGTACCTTTCCCCGCACCTTGCCACGTCGCCGTGGCTGGTGTCGGGAAGCAATCGGTATGGGGCTTGCGGATCATTGCGTATATCTCAGTTTTCACTCTTACATCATTTCAAGAATCCGTCAAGACCCAAAAGTGGCTGGCACTGGTGTGTCTGGCCCAGTTACTACAATGCTGACCTTTTGCCTGAAGTTTGCGGCTTCGCGTCTACATTCTCATCAAACCGCATGAGCGTTAGCTTCATGCCTCATCCTCCTCGGGGAAGTATTCTTTGAGTTCTGGCATGAAAAAGCAGCGGACCTCCCATGTGTCCTTGCGAAAGGCTTCGAGGCCCTTGCGTGAAAAAATTGTGACTCCCTTGTATGTTCTCTTCGACGGGCTAAGGTCTTCGACAAAGAACGTATGTGCAAGTCCGTTGCGGAGATCGTTGATTGCAGCAATCTTCGATACGACTGGTCTCGGCACTGCTTTGAAGCTTCGAACGATTGAAAGCTTCTGCAATATGTAGAGGTTTTGCAGCATCAACCGGAGCGTCCTGAACCGACGCGTGCGTCTTGCAGCGATGAGCCTTTTACCTGTACCAAAAAAGTGCTGGAAGACAATCGAGTCAAGTTTCATGTCGATCATCGTGTATTCAAACACTACCTCACTGCGAACAACCTGATCGGTCATGGAGCGGAGGATTGGAACAACTGCCGCGGGGTCATCCTCTGCGAAGCCCAGAACACGGTCCGGGTTTAAGGCAGCAGCTTCCAAGAGTCGCTCGTACTGGCGGAGAGCACGGCGCTGGTAGTTCGAGAGAATCTGCATTCGGAGATCTCTATCCGGCATCGGGTTACCTCACGCGGCTGCCTGTCGGCCCGGAGAAAGAGTGAATTGTGAGCGCGACCTTCCGCATCGTGTTGGCTTCGCTATTCAATCCTCTCCTGCTTTTTACGCCAGGTCCTGTACTCAGCGTCAGAGACTTCGCCTCTCTCATGCAAGTGCTTCATCAGGTTCCGCGCATTCTTAAGTTCCAAGCACTGCTGTCCGGTTAAGTTACAAGGTGCTGGCTGCAAGTATTAGGTGCGCAACAAGTTGAAGTCATTTCTGGCTTGCCGCGATTTGAATGCGAGGAGAGCAGACAATGGCTCATGAATCAGGGGCGCACTGTCTTCTCGCAATTGATCAGCTTTCTTCCCGACCGAGAGTTCCGTCGTTGCGTCGAGCGTTATCAGGGCGACCTGCGACTGCGAGGCCTCACCTGCTGGGATCAGTATCTGGCGATGGCCTTCGCCCAGTTGACCTATCGGGAGAGTCTGCGCGACATCGAAGCCTGTTTACGTGCGTTGCAGGGCAAGCTCTATCACTTGGGATTCCGGGGCCAGGTGGCGCGCTCGACGCTGGCGGACGCGAACGAATCGCGCGACTGGCGCATCTTCGCTGACTTCGCCCACCGGCGATTGCGACCGCACGCGGATTGTATGTCCGAGAGCCCATGGGCGTCGATCTGGACGAGAGCCTGTATGCTCTGGATTCGACCACCATCGATCTGTGTCTGGCGCTGTTTCCGTGGGCCCGGTTCCAGCGTCGCAAGGCAGCAGTCAAGATGCACACGCTGCTGGACCTGCGCGGCAACATTCCGACGTTTATTCGCGTTACCGATGGCAAGGTGCATGACGTCAACATGCTGGACGAGATCATGCCGGAAGCCGGAGCCTTCTATGTCATGGATCGCGGCTACATTGATTTCGAGCGGTTGTTCGTGCTGACGCTCAGCTCGGCCTTCTTCGTGGTGCGCACCAAGTCGAACGTGTTGCTCCAGCGGCGCTACTCGCATGCGGTGGACAAGAGCACGGGCGTGCGTTCGGACCAGACCGTCATTCTGTCGTCCTTCGAGTCAGCCTCGGCGTACCCGGACCCGCTGCGGCGCGTGAGCTACTTCGACGCCGACACCGGCAAGCGACTGAAGTTCCTCACCAACAACTTCACGCTCCCGGCGCTGACCATCGCTCGCATTTACAAGCAGCGCTGGCAGGTCGAGCTGTTCTTCAAATGGATCAAGCAGCACCTGCGGATCAAGGCCTTCTACGGCACCAGCGAGAACGCGGTGAAGACTCAGATCTGGATCGCGGTGTCGATGTACGTGCTGGTGGCGATCGTGCGCAAGCGGCTGGGGCTCGAGGCCAGCCTGTACCAGATTCTACAGATTCTCAGCCTCACGCTTTTCGAGAAAACGCCCATTTTATGCGCCCTTCAGGCCATCGACCAGGACGCCAATCTCGCCGAAAATGCCAACCAACTGATTCTCTTCGACTTTTAACCGGACAGCAGTGACCGTTCATATTCAGTCTGCAGAACACTTCCAAGACCTGTTTGTCGGAGATACCCTTGAAGATTTCTGTAGGGAAGCTAAACGACTTTATTTGCCGTTGCTGATCTTCCAGCAATTGCGAGAATCTTTTCCCGGCCCATGGACCCTTCAGTGTCTTGGATAGCCGGTAAACATCTGCGATGAACTCCAGAACACTCCTAACTCTTTGCTGCCCATCGACCACCTCGCGGACCGCTTTTGTCTTAGCTTGGTTCTGTGTCATCCTGAAATAGAGCGGTGGCACCGTCATGCCGCGCAAGAGCGTGTCGATAAAATACGAGCGTGCTGGCGTTCGCCACACTGATCGCCTTTGAAACTTAGGACTGATTTCAAACATCCCGTTCTGTTGCCAGAGGATAAAATCTTCGGGAGTGTACACAGCCTTCTCTGTCTTATATTCGTCCATGTTTCGTTCTCAGTTCTCGCTATATTTACTTCACTAGATCAGCCGGGCGCCACGTCTCGCGGTTTTCGAGACGTGGGATGCCGCGCTAGAGACTAATGAAGACGCGACCGGTCGCCTAGTCGCTCTTGTCCAGTTTGTGAGCGCACGCGCCGCACAGCTTGCGATCAAAATAAACCTGCCGCTCCCCGAACGGGATAAGCTGCCCGCACGCTCCGCACCTGCAATTATTGGCTCTGGCGTACCGTTCCCACGCCTGCTCGTTTTCTGGTACATCACCCATGATGCAGGCATTGTACTCCGGGGACGACTTCATACTGACCCATCACCTGAAACAAAAACGAACTTGACTCAGCTGTTAAAATAGATTCATAGCAAACAAGCATTTGCCTCAGCACCACCTGCTCCTTGACAACTATGCCGGGCTGGAATCGTTCATTGTTTCAGTGGCCCACCTCTTAGACCTGTTTATCGGGCACCGCGCGAGTAACTCCATTTCTTTGAATACTTTGAAAGCGTGCTGGTAACTCGCACGAGAAGACCCCTGCTAAGTGATTGATTTCCCGTGGCGGGCGCCAGTGAGGACGCGTCGAATTGTTCGGAAGCCAAGCTAACTCCTTATTCCGGAATATTTTAGCTATAAGTCCTTATTCCTCAAAGATTTTGCGGGAATTTCTCTCTAAGTCAATGATTCCAAAAGACCGGGGGAGGGGGGGGTAGGGGGTACCATCTGGTAAACACCTCGCCTCGACGCTCGACGTTCGAAACGTCCGAGAAACTCCGTTTCGGTGTCCGAGAGAAAATAAAGACACAAAAAACACTGAAGTCACCGCGATAATCAGAGCATCCTTCTGGCACACTACACTAGTAGGAATCCCCCAGAAATAACGCAGTCCGAAATAATGCCCGAAGTTGCCACCATTCCCGAAGTCGACACGCAGTGGCCCGAGCCGCCGCGCCTGCTGGTGGAATGGTCGTCGCCATGGGAAGAGTTCAAGTCTGCTTTGCGCCCGGCGCTGACCCGCTCTCCGAAAGCCTTGGCCGGAGAAGCGCCCATTGGCATATTCCCGTATCGCGGCATGATCGCTTGCTGGCTGCTGGAGTGCCTGCTGCTGATCGCGGTCATCGTGCTCCCCGAACGCTTTGCGAGCCTTCAGATTCCAAACCCTCCAGCTCGCCCGCAATACGACGTCATTTATTACTCCGCCGACGAACTGCCGCAAACCCAGGACCGCGGCGGCGCCGAGGCCGGCAAGTCCGGACGCGCTGGCGGTCAGCAAGCCCACCACCGCACGCAGACCATCCGCGTGGCGCGCGGCGACAAACCCAGCGAAAAAGTTGTGGACGCTCCCAAGGTCAATCTGCCGCATTCCGATTCCGCCGTCGCCAATCTGCTCGCGTTCAAACCGAATCCCGGACCGCCGCCCGCCGAAGGGCTGCGCTCTTCTCTTACCGCGCCAACGCTGCCGGCGATGAGCGTGGTGCCGCCTTCGCCGGAATTGAATTCCTCGGCCAGCCGGACTTCCAGCACCCTGACGACCAACGTCATTCCTCCTGCGCCCGAAGTCTCTCATGCCAGCACGCGCACTTCGCCAACGTTGACCTCGACAATCGTGCCGCCCGCTCCGAATGTCGCGCGGGACAAAATGCGGACCGCAAACCCGCTCGCGCCTACCGTCATCGCACCGGCTCCACGGGACACGCAGCGCGACATGGCCAGTTCCCGCGTCCCGCTCGCGCAAACCGTCGATGTAGTTGCGCCACCGGTTTCCGCGCCCCAGCGCGACGAGTCGTCCACGCCTAAGCTGTCGCTGCCCGCCCCCGCCGTCGTGGCGCCGCCGCCGTCTCAGGTCAGCCGCGATCTCAACAGCTGGGGAAGCTCCGCCACTGGCGATATGCGCACCAAGCCCGTGCCCCCGCCACCCACGGCGTCCGGCGGAGGATCACTCGCAAGGTCTGGCGCGGCTACGCTTACCCAGGAGGTTGTGCCGCCTCCGGCCAGCATCGACGGGCACGGTTCCCAAGGAAGCGGCGGCGGCCGGTCCGGGCAGTCAACAGGTCGATCCGCAGCTCAAGCCGCAGGTTCGCTCCTGGGCTCCGCTGACGTCATACCACCTCCGCCCGGCCTGGGCGGCGGCAAAGCCCTCTCTGGCAGCGGACGAGGCAACAAGGGAACTGGTGCCGGCGGTCCGCTCGACCTGGGTTCCTCTGTAGCTCCACCGAGCAACGCCGGAGGGAACGCTGCCGGCACCGGGGTCGTCATGTCCAACCAACCGGGATCAAAAGTTGGACTGCCGAACTCCACCGGCGGTGGCGCTCTCGCCATGGCGCCCAGCGGCACGGCAAAAAGTGGCCTCGGCGGCAGCGGCGGCGGATCGGGCATCGGCAAAGGCAACGGCTCCGGCAGCGGGTTGCAAGGAGAAGGTTCAGGCGCGGGTAGAGAAGGCACAGGACGCGGCTCCGATCCCAACGCACACGGTGGGATTTCGCCGTATCCAGGGCCCGGCGGCTCGGGAACCGGCACCAGCGGCGCGCCCGCCATACCCGGCGTATCCGTGCAGGGCGGCACCACCACCATTACGCTTCCCAGTTTCGGATCTCCTGGCGGCGACGCACCATCAACGGGTCCCGGACGTTCCTCGGTGAATGACCACAAAAGATCCGGAGTTACGGTGGTCGCGACGTCGCGCTCGGGTGGCGTGTTGCCCTACTACGGTCTGTTGAAGGGCGACAACTATTCCATCTACCTCGAAACTTCGCTGGGAACGGCGGTGATGCAATACTCCGATCCGTCTTCCGCCACGCATCCTTCCCGCGAAGCGTTGAGCGAGCCCGAGCCTCTCCGCAAAGACCTTCCCGATGGCCTTCGCCCCACACGCGTCTTGTTCACTTGCATCCTTGATCGAACGGGAGTTCTGAAGGACCTGAGAGTGCTGGAACCGGGTGCGGCCGAGTCCACCTCGAAAATCCTGGCTGCGTTGCACAACTGGAAATTCCGTCCCGCATTTCGCGGGAATGAGCCGGTTGAAGTAACCGCGATTATCGGGTTTGGGATTGATACGCGATGAGGGCCAAGTTGAAAGCAATTCTCGTTCGCGAGTATATGGGCTTGTCGGCTTGTTCGTTGTGGACGAGGTTGTCGGTGCGACCGCTGTGCCTATCGAGAGCCGGCATGAAAACGCACACACACGGTGGACGGGCACCAGCTGTCTGCCATTGTTCGCCGAACCTTAGGGGTTGGCAGGGCCGGCTTCCCCATATTCTCTGCCCGTGATCGGTGATCCACAGACACGTGATCAGAGATCACAGACAGAGAGCCGCCCCAGGGCGGAGAATAGAGATGGAGTTTGAAGAGCCTTTGCATGATGGGAGGCACCTATGAAAAGGACGGTTTCTCTGTTTGCCGTGTTGACCGTTGCTTTCGTCATCCTGGCTACGGAACAAGCGTTCACGCAGGATAAAATGCCGGTCAAGGTGAAGAGCTCGGAGGTTGTAACGGGGGTTGTCATTGTTCACGTCCAGAAGGGCGCGAAATCTCTTGATCTGCAGTGCAACGAGGGAATGAGTAGCTGCAAGGCTCTGCCGAGCGGTGAGTACCTGATGGTTGAACTTCCCAAGAACAACGGCATGTACGATTGCAAGAACGTTGAGATTTATCGAGGGGATCAGGACAAACCAGAAGCAGCCGCGATGATTGGCGCGTACTGCCTGGTTGAGAAGTGAGGGTAGAGGTTAGAGCGTCCAGGTCTGGAGTGATTCCGGTCACAGCATGGTGGAGCCCACCGCGCTAGATTGCAGAGTGGTCCGCCTGGTCGGACCCGATGGCAACCGTGGACGGTTCAGTGCATCGGCACGTGAATCCGTGGATCGTCACCATCTCCGTGATGATGGCGACGTTCATGGAATTACTCGACACAACCGTCGTCAACGTCTCGATTCCGCATATTGCCGGCAATCTGGCTGCGACGGTTGAAGAAGGCACCTGGGTTGTCACGTCCTACCTGGTCGCGAACGCCATCATTCTCCCCATGTCGGGCTGGCTGGCCCGTTACCTGGGGCGCAAGAAGCTGCTGCTGATCTGCGTGAGCGGCTTCACCGTTACTTCCCTGTTGTGCGGTTTCGCGACCACTCTCTCCAGCCTCATCTTCTTCCGCGTGCTGCAAGGGCTGACCGGCGGAGGGCTCCAACCGCTCGCGCAAGCCATTCTTCTGGAGACGTTCCCGCGAGAAAAGCACGGACACGCCATGGCGGCCTACGGCATTGGCATCCTGCTCGCACCCATTCTTGGCCCGACCCTGGGCGGGTGGATCACCGACAACTACTCCTGGCGCTGGATCTTCTATCTGAATCTTCCGGTGGGAGTCTTCTCGGTCGCGATGATCGGCCGGTTCGTCTTCGATCCGCCCTACATCCGGCGCAGCGCTGGGCGCATCGATCTGTGGGGAATCGGGCTGCTGGCGCTCGGCCTCGGCACGCTCCAGGTGGTTCTCGACACCGGCCAGAGGAAGGACTGGTTCTCTTCCGATTACATCCGCTTCTTTGCCGCTCCTCAGCGTGGTTGGCCTGGTGTCGCTGGTGATTCGCGAGTTGATGGTCAAAGAACCCATTGTCGATCTTCGGGCCCTCGCCAATCGTACTTTCAGCGCTGGAGTTTTTCTGATCACGCAACTCGGGTTTGTGCTCTACGCCAGCCTGGTCCTGCTCCCCATTTATCTTGAGACGCTGCTGGGATATCCCGCCTACAATGCGGGACTCGCCCTGTCTCCGCGCGGGATCGGCTCCCTGGCTCACCATGCCTTTGACTGGATACCTGACCGGGAAGATCGATCCGCGCCGGATCATCGTGGTCGGTCTCATCCTGGGGGCCATCACCATGTTCGATTTATCCCACCTGAACCTGAATGCGGGTTACTGGGATATTTTCTGGCCGCAAGTATGGCAGGGTGTCGCGCTGGCTTTCTTGTTTATCCCGCTCATGGCGCTGAGCATGTCCAGCGTCCCCAAAGAGAAGATGGGGAATGCCACCAGCATTTTCAATCTGATGCGCAATATCGGGGGCAGCTTCGGCATTGCCCTCATGACCACATTTCTCGCTCGTCGCACCCAGTTCCATCAATCCCGCCTGGTGGCAAACATGACACCGGGGAATCTGAAAGCGCAAGCGATGATTGCGGGGATGCAGGGGTGGTTTCACTCCCGTGGGATCGACGCCGTCTCCGCTCAGCGGAAGGCACTGGCGGCGGCTTACGGAATGGTGCAGGCACATGCGGCCATGCTTTCTTTCGTCGAGGCGTTTTGGGTCATGGGGATCATCTTTCTGGCAATGCTGCCGTTTCTGCTGCTCCTGCGGCGCCCCCCCGAACAAGCTCGCGCCAAGGCTCCCCTTCCACAGACGGAGCGGGCGGTCCAGAACTAGCGTTCGAGATACAAGAACCGGAGACGCAACACGAGGAGGCAGAACTAGTGATGCCCTGACCTTTGCTCTGAGCTGCGGACCGGCATAACTCGAAGCCATCTCATAACGGACCGAAGGAGGAAACCGCGTATCCCTCAGGGGCTAAAGCCCTCGTCGCTATTGGTTCTGGTCGGCGCAGCTGAAGCCGTGCCCTACCCATAACGATTTATGAGATAGCTTCTCAGATCCACTCCCCCGCGCTCCCGGGTCCGGGGATCACGGCAAGCGGTGACACATGTCCTTTCCGGTTGTGAAGGAGCGCGGTACCTTCGACGTGAGCGATTCGCTGTCGTTCCGCGGGGGTAGCGTCTACGGAATCTATACGCAGGGTTCACAAGCAGCCATCGAATACATCACCAGTGCGCAACGGTTGCCTGAGCTCCGCAAGGCTCTGATGGCTGCCTCGCCCAACCGGTCGTCTCCTCCCCCTTATTTTCAGGCTCTTCTCGAAACTACGGTCGAGAATTACGTCCCCGGCAAAGCCTTGCTGGTAGCGGTGCGGGTGTTTTCCAACTAAGTGTTCATCGGTAAGCCCTGCAAGGTGACGTGCCCCCCCCCAAGACTTATCCACTAGGAGCCTGTCGGAGATAAGCAATACCGAACGAAGAATCAATAACTTACGAATGGTGCAAAGCTTGTAATCCGTTGATTCTACATTGAACGAATTCTATCTCCGACTGGCTCCTAGCGAACGCCCGGCGAAATTGCGACGACACTTACGACGACAACGACGACAGTTTCGGGACTAAAACGGATAAAATGGGATAAGTCAGAGGAGAGAGGCGCTAGTAGAATCAACAGTTTATGGGATGGTGCCAGGTAGGCCACGAATTAGCAAACCGCCGCCATCGCCCAACTGTACCGGGCACGTTGGCAGATAGAATTGTTCTTCGAGAGCTCGACATGGTGCACTCCTTCGTATGTTATGGAATTTCAAGAGCCAGCTGTTTTGAATCCGCCGTTGGTGGGGTCGCTGTACGTTTCCGTTCGGCCATACATCGCTCAATGTCTGCTCTGCGCATGACCCAAGGTGCGCCCGCACAGGCTTGTGTCGCCGGCAACTGTTTCAACCGAATCAACCGCAAGACCGTGGTCGGTGTGACCCCGAGAACCTTGCACGCTTCACCGACGAACATTTCGTTGCGAGCTTGCCGTTCTCCCTCACGGTAGACCGGAATCTCATGATGGTTGCGCACGCGAGCAGATCACGCATCGCCGTCCATACTTCGCCATGTGCCGTGCGGCGTTGGTTGCGATTCAGAATAGAGGCGATTCGCTCGTCCGGTTCAATCCGCGCCAGCCCGCGAATGATCTCCACCAGATCCTTGTCCGTAACATAGCGATGTTCGCCGGTACGAATCTTTTGGAACTCTACCTGAGTATGATCCCCTCCCTGCCAATGCAGTACCAGCCGTATGGTTTCGCCTTCACACGTGGCAATGATTTCCTTCAAGGCGATGCGAAGGAGTCGCTTCTTGTACTCCGGCGAACTGCGCGGATCGTCCCAAAGTCTGGGGAGATCCCGTGCGAACTCCAATAGCTCCCGTTTCTGTGCGTCGCAGAGTGGGCGCTCGCGACCTTGTTGCAAGCTCATGAGCTCGGCTTCGAGTTGCGCCTCTGTGGTCAGCGCTTGGTTCCATCGGCGTTCCAACTCTGCCGCGACAAGTCGATTCGCCGGATCTACGGCATCATATTGGCGTCGCGCGTGGCTCACTTCATAACGGGCGCGCTCTAACGCCAACCGCTTCTGCTGAACCCTATCGTCGCTGGCGCCCTGCAGCGCTTCGATCGCCTCCATGGCTGCTCCCAACGCCCAAGGGCGCCAAACATTGCAGCAGTTGCTCCGATACTAAGCGATCGGCGCGGAGCCCGCCGAACATTACACAGCACCCCTGATCGCGATTGAGGATGTACCCTGAGCACTGATACCTAATCACGTGTGGCCGCGGATATTGCGCCAGTAACTTGGCCCCACAATGACCACACCGCAGCAGTCCGGCCAGCAGGGCATCGCCTTTTTTGATCGCTCCACGCACCCCACCACCCCGCGCATTGTCGTTGTCCGTAATCACCTTCTGATTACTCTCATAAACGTCCCAGTCAATGTAGCCTTCATGGTGATTCAAGATCAATACCGACCATTCCTCGCGACGGCGCCGCACCTGACGTAGGACCCGCTTCTGTCCCGCTTCCAGCCGCCTCACCGTCTTGCTGCGCCCATAGGCATAGGCTCCGGCATAGATGGGGTTCTTCAACACGCTGTGCACGGCGTGGTACCGCGCCGGTTGCCAGACGATTTCCTGCGCATCGTCCGGTCCACGCAGGATGGGCAATGATATCTGTTGCTGATTCAGCCAGAAGTAAACCTGTCGCACGCTGCCCAACTCCGCAAACTTGCGAAAGATCAGATCGATGGCGGCCCGTACCCGGGCATCGGGATCTTTCTCGATGCGATCCTCTGCTCCTTTGACGTACCCGATGGCGACCCGTCGAACCAAGGCACCGCGCTGCGCCATCTGCAGGAGCGCCGCCTGTGCGCGCTCGCGGAACGTCGCCACTTCCATCTCGCTGATCGTGCCCTTCATCCCCAACAACAATCGATCATTCGTAAGCCTGGGATCATAGACCGCTTCGGCATCGATCAGCAGGACACCGACGATGCCGCAAAATTCCAGCAGCGTATGCCACTCCCGGCCATTGCGCGCCAATCGCGACGCCTCAATGCTGAAGACGGCGCCCACTTGCCCATCGCACACCGCGCGCAACAGGCGTTCAAAACCGGAACGAGGAATTCCTGATCCCGAGATCTCCGAGATCGTCATCGATAACGTCGACGTCTTGCCAACCCAGCGCGCGTGCCCGATCGGCCAGACCATATTGGCGTCGTTTACTTTCCAGATTGTATCGCACTTGATCCGGCGTGGACTGACGGATGTACACACAGGCCCGCCGCGCGAGATGATCAGCGGTGATCTTAGGGTTCGTATCATTCATTGCCGTCCTCCTCTTCGCGGATTCTCTTGGCCAGCGCCTGCATCCACTGCCCCAGCGCCTGGCGTAGTTGCTCCTGCACGCTCGAGGGAAGTTGTACCGCACCGGAACGGCGGGAACTTCTTCTTCGAAAAGTTGTCGTTGGGGTTTGGCCCTCGGAACTGCGGCATCGTGATCCTCCTCGCGCACATTGTGCACAGAGGAGGATAGACCAGTCACGCTGATGCGGCGTAACTCGAGCAGCACACGCAGCGGCAGGTGCGCGGTCCGGGAGACGATCGTGGCGTGCGCAGCCTCGGGATGTGTCATCCAGACCGGCACTGCCAACGGTCTGCCATCCGCGCGGCGCACGACATAGTAGGATTCGTCCTGTAGCTCATAGAGCCTGACGACCGGTAGGCTATGTGTACGCAAGGGATGGAATCGGTAGTAGATCGTTACTTCCGCGGGGCGATGTTGATGGGCAGTATGTAGATGAGTTGTTCCGCTGGATCAAACAGCACCTGCACATCCGAGCTTTCTACGGCACCTCCGAAAACGCCGTGAAGACGCAAGTGTGGGTGGCACTCTCGGTTTACGTGCTGGTGGCCATCGTCAAAAAGCAACTGGGGCTGGACCAGAGTCTCCACCAAATTCTCCAAATTCTCGATGCCACGATTTTCGAAAAAACCCCGATTTTAGAGGCGTTTTCCAACTTCAGCGCTGCCTCCTCCGACGAGGGGAGGTGTGTCCAATTGAACCTTTTCGACTTACGTTAGGACACTATTGTGGGCCGATATATTAATAGCCTTTGTCTGCTTCTCAAAATCGCCACGCGGCTCATGGATTTCTCCCGGACGAGGGTACGGCCAACAGGTGTGCACTCAGCTTTTGTCTTTCTTGATGCGCTTGTGCAGCGAGGCAACCAAGCGTTGCGCCCTTTCCTGAAGCTCCTTGACGTAGGGTGCATAGTGGCGCTCGCAGACAGCCATGGAAATGCCCAGGAGATTGGCGACGTCGTAGAGGCTGGCCCCCTCTTCGAGCAATTGTACCGCGAACGTATGGCGGAAACGGTGCGCGTGCGCGCCCGTGATCCCCGCCTGCACCCAGAGCCGGCGCAGATAGCCGTCTAGATTCTTGATCGGCTTCCCGGTATCGGTCGAGAACATTAACGGGCTGCGGCGCTGGAGTTCATTCCCGGACTGGGCCCACCGCGCTAGGGCCTCGCGCGTGGCGGGGTCCAGCGGAATCCGCACGGTCCTGCCGCGCTTGCGTGTGACCAAGTGGATCCAGTCTCCCCGTATGGCAGACTTCGGGAAATAGATGACGTCAGAAATCCGCAGCCCGGTGTTGAGAAATAACTTGATGATAGCACTCAGGTCGATGGGATGACCATTCTGCACCCGGGTCTGAGAGCAACGCAGCATAGCCTCAATCTCCTCGTCAGTGAAGGGCATGGCTTCTCCCGATTTGGAGTCAAAATTGCCTTTGACCGGATTCTTGTCGAGATAGCCCCGCTCGATTGCGCAGTAAAAGGCCCGGCGCAAAGCGCGCATATCGCTCTCGACGCCTTCCGGCCCGATCTTGGTTCTTCGGTGGGGATGGACATCGCGCGACCGCTCGCGCACGTACTGGTCGATGACACCCGAAGTGATGCGACTCATTTCGGTGATGCCCCGCTCGATAAGAAAGCGCGAAAAGCGGTCGATGACGAAACGGTATCGCGTTCCGTCGAGGTACGAACGGCCGGGGGCTGGAGGCCACCGCAACATCCGGCGGCGAACTCCGGCCGACCCTATCCAGGTTGGCCTCTTCCCCTCGCCAGGCGCGGTTTCGAAGAGCCTATCCGGGTTTCGGCAACGGCGCGGGAGTGGGTGCCCAAGCTTTGCTGGATGAGTTTCCCGCGCACATGGCCCCGAGCGTGAAAGACAGTGCCCCGCTTACATATGTGCAGCATGCAATTGCTTTCTTCTGTTACATATCAATTATAATATCGATATATATGAGATATAATTCCACACAGTTAATATAGTCAAGAGAAAAGTACTGCAGTTGCTCTCGCTGTGGGCAGGACCTGTTCCGCAGAACAGGCAGGGAACAATTGCGGTGAATGCTTCAGTGGACGTATAGTCATGTTTCAAGTTACTTACTAAACCAGCCGCATAGTCAACGATATAGTGCTACTAATGATATTGCACGAGAATGAATAATATCTTGACAGAGTAACAACGCGTAGTAATATAGGGGTCGGGGCATGTTGTGCGGAGCATGCACTCTATTGCCACGGGGAGCGACATGGGGCAGCCGACCACCCCGGCGCCCAGGACGATGGAGAAACCTAATGCTGCACTTGCACAGGAGGAATGGGATATGGCACGTGCGGCGGGTTGACGGAAACATCTCGCGGACCTTGCAAACCCGGAATAAGGTTTTGGCCCAGTGTCGAACGGACAAATTAGAGAAAGAACTCCGGCTGGGCCACACCCAGGTAACCTGGGAGGAGTTCGTCGAGGCCTTCAAGACCCTGGTTGCCACGCGGGACGTGGCGGACAACACCCGCAAGAAGTACTTGTTCGTGGTTGACCGGTTCACGGCTTATGTGCAATTCCAGGGTTACGGGAAGGTGCGCCGTCGCCGGATGACGTTGTTGACGCCTACCTCGTCGAGCGGACCAAGGACATGCACCCCACCCGAGGTACCCCCAGGGCGCGGAGGGCCTCAAGAGTGACCAGCGGATACTCCGTCTGCTGTTCAATTTGGCGGTGAAGAAGAAACTTATCGACGAGAATCCGCTAAAAAGACAGGAACCTCAACTCACGGCCGGGGAAAGCGAGCCCTTCACCGACGAAGAAGTGGAGCGGATGCTGGAGTTCGCGAACCGGGGGAAGCCGTGACCCGATGGATCTACGGGCGGTAGCTGGGTGTTCATCAACACAGGATTCCGGGTGTCGGATGTGATCACCTTCCCCAAGAGCGCCATCCAGGGTGACTGGATCAACGTGGAAACCACGAAGCGCAAGAAGCAGGTTCGGCTGCCCTTGTTGCCCAATACCAAGGAGGCGCTGCAGCAGTGGAGAGAGAGCTGTAACGAAGAGCAGCTCCGCAGCCCGTGGGTGTTCTCGACGTGCACGGGAAAGCAAATCCGGAACCTGGATGCTTACCTGCGTCGGATGTGGGTGCAGGCGGGCATCGAGGGCGCCCACGTCCACCGGTTCCGGCATACGTTTGCGGTGCGGATGTTGCGCAACGGTTCCGAGATTCACGACGTGGCGCGGGCACTGGGGATCTCGGTGGCGGTCTGCGAGCGGCACTACGCGAAGTTCTGTCCGGAACTGCGGGAACGGGTGCAACGTCTGGTGCGAAGGCTATCCAACGTCGTCGATCCGGCGGAGTGAGCGGCGCAAGTAGCCCAAGTATCCAAATTATCCTTGTACAATTTTAGTACACCATCCTGCCAAGTATAACAATCCCAAACCACATACATAGAACGTCAGATTCTCAATCTGAAAACCCGGGTTCGATTCCCGGTAGCGCTACCAAATCTTCAACTTAGCATTTCAACCGCACAAATAAAGGCGATAGACGCCGCCATCGGCTATAAAACCGCTTCCGCTATCAATTTGCCAGCGACAGGCGCCCCCGCGAAGGAACGAACTGACTTCTTGCCTGGCGAGCCCGGCTGCCGCCCGCGACGAGGGACTGTCGCACCGGTCCTAACCCCAATACTGTTCACTTAACGAAATTTGTGATATCCTCTTCTCATTAAATTTGAGAGGAGGATTCCGATGGCCCGGACTATCGCTGAACTTCCCAAGGGGACGCGAATTACCGATTACATCAGTCTCGGGGTGTTGGCCACGACGTTTCCCTTGGCGCAGGTGGAAGCGGTGCTGGCGAGCCAAAAGAAGACGAGCCGGCGGCAACGCGATCTGCCTGCGCACGTGGTCGTTTACTATGTCATCGCTTTGGCGTTGTTCATGCAAGTGTCCTATCGTGAGGTGTTGCGCTGTTTGCTGGAAGGCCTGGCGTGGCTGCGGGGGCCGCGCGCGGGCGTGAAGATCACCGGCAAATCGGGAATTTCGCAAGCGCGCACCCGGCTGGGCTGGGCGGTCCTGCAGCAGTTGCATGACGAAGTGGTGAAGCCCGTGGCCGGCAAAAACACCCCGGGGGCTTGGTACCGGCGCTGGCGTCTGGTGAGTCTGGACGGCAGTACGCTGGAGGTGGCCGACGAGAAAGAAAACGTGCAAGCCTTCGGTCGCCCCTCGGCGAGTCGGGGGAGCAGTGCCTACCCGCAGATGCGCTTTGTCTCGCTGGTGGAGAATGGCACCCACGTGTTGTGGGGCACGCGCCTGGGCGACTATGCCACGGGAGAAATCACCCTCGCCCAGGAAGTGATCGTCTCTCTCCAGAAGGGCATGCTGTGCTTGGCCGACCGCAACTTCTTCGGCTTCGCCCTGTGGAACCAAGCCCGCGCCCGGGGAGCCGATCTGCTCTGGCGGGTGAAAAAGAATCTGCGCTTGCCGGTGGAGAAGCCCCTGCCGGATGGTTCCTACCTGAGTCGCATCTATGCGTCGGAGAAAGACCGGCGGCACGGAACGGACGGCGTCGTGGTGCGGGTGATCGATTACCGGCTGGAAGGGGTGGCCGATGCCGAGCCGCTCTATCGCTTGGTGACGACGATCCTCGATCCCACCGACGCGCCCGCCGGGGAATTGGCGGCACTCTACCAGGAACGTTGGGAGATCGAAGGAGCCCTGGACGAACTGAAAACGCATCTGCGGGGAGCCCAGATCATCCTGCGCAGCAAAACCCCCGACTTGGTGCGGCAGGAATTTTATGGTCTGCTGATGGCGCATTTCGCCATCCGCGGCTTGATGCACGAGGCGGCCTTGAAGGCGGGAGAAGATCCCGACCGGCTCTCTTTTCTGCACGCCGTGCGGGTCGTCCGTCGCAAGCTGCCCCTCTACGGTGCTATTCCCCCCTCGGGAGAGGAAGGCGTTCCATGAGGCGGTGTTGAATGAAATCCTGCAAGAGCGAGTCGTTTCCAGTCGCGGCCAACGACGTCCGCGCGGGGTGAAGCGCAAAATGAGCAATTTCCCCCTGCGCCCACGCGGGGCCTGTTGTAGCGTGCGAATTGAGTTCTCAAAATGCATCAGAATCGTTAAGTGAACAGTGCAAAATGCATCCGAATCGTTAAGTGAACAGTATTGGCCCTAGCCCGGATCATTCATGAATTTCGTGGAGAGACCGTGGAAGGCAAAGAATTTCACACAGAGGGCACGGAGCTAAAGCACAGAGACCACGGAGAGGTCCCCGAGAGTTTTCTCTGTGCCCCTCTGTTTGCAGCCCATAAGGCTGCCTGTCTTGCCGGTGCAAGTCCGGCCGCGGGAATTGGCTGATTTACCCGCGTAGTTATATTCGACGCCTGCTTGAGGCGACTCAGGAGGTGCAAGCTCGAAGGTAAACGCCCTGGCCGGTGCGGGGCTAGCAACTCTTCCGGGCCGTACCATAAAGTGAACTTTGCAGCCTCGTTACACAGCCACGCTGGAACCGGAACGCGTGGGTTTGTAGATGCCGACCCTCTACAGAGATGGGGAAGGCCAAAGCGGACGATGAAGAAACAGCCAAGTGCAATCGTTCGGTCTGCCGGGGTACGGAAGACGGCACGGAGAGAACAGACAGGCAGAGTAAATTGGGGAACCTCTCGGCGCAGGTAGCACCGGACGGTGAAGTCATAAGCCGGTCCGGAGGAGCCGAGAGTCTCGGATGAGGTCATAGTAAGCGTTGACCCGGTGGGACAATATAACCCGCTGGCGAGCCAAGGACCTCTGGACGGGAGCGTTCTGTCAGAAGAGGGGAGTGCCGCTTGGACGAAAGTCCCTCTACGGCTTGTAGCTCTCTTCCGAGATAGGAACTTACGCCGCGTATAAGCTGGCGCGGGGTGCTGGTTCGAACCACTCCGGGCGGGCGAAGGTCGCGGCAGAATTCCCGTTTGAAGCCGTACTGGGGAAAACCCACCGTACGGAATTTTAGAGGGGGAGGAAGAAACACGCGTGCCCCGCGTGCACGTCCCGGTGATCCGCTGGACTGGCGTGGTCAGCATGTGGTGCGCTTCCTCTCTACTCGACGCTGAACTGGTTCGATAATGCCAACTGATAAAACACTCCGTGAACTCTGTGTGAAATGCACTTAAGTCTGCCCCTCACTTATCGTTTTCATGAATAATCCGGTCTAGTTTTTTCAGGAATCGCTCCTTTTTGAATTCTGTCACCACCGCATTCATACTCCGGCAAAGCCGGGCCCTAGAGTTTTTACATTTCCTGCTCAGCACCACCCCGTGACCCAAGTTGCGGCCCCCCGTCATCTGAGGCCGTTTCAAAACCGCGGTCGCAGTTTTGGAGGGGCCGCAGTGGGGCGTTTTGACGGTCCCTTCCGGTCTCCGGGTGGAGAAACGCGCACCGTATTGGACCGTCGCTTGCGGCCCCGATCGACGATTTCTTCCACCCGTTGAGCAGAGGACCGCTTCCCCTGCCAGGCCCCCTTAAGCCGGGGCCAGGGCGCCGGCAGTCCAGTGTTGGTAAAGCTTCTTCAAGTTGAAGGCCGTGCACTGATACGTGCGCACCCGCCACCCGCTTTCCGCCCTTCTTCCCGAACCCCGTAACCTTCAGCCGTCCCCCTTGGGGACAGGTCGCTTCATCCCCTTCGGGATCGTGGGAGAAGTTCGCCGCATCGTACTCGCCCCGCTGCACTCCTCCGCTTTCCGACCCCGCGCCACCAGCACTTCGTAACCGCGCGCTTCCGCCTCGGCCAATTGCTGGACGTTGAATATCCGCCGTCCGCCACCGTTTCCGCTGCCACCGCGCCCAGAAAGCCGCGGTGCACAAAGCCTTTACAGTTTTTACAAGTGGAGGCCCGAATTCATTCCCTAGGAGCGTGTCCGAGAATTACGGATTTTTCTTGAATTCACATTGCTGGTATGGCATAAGGAGGCATGTCTAAGACTTACAAGCCTTACCAGCCAGAGCAAGACCTCTTATTGCCGCCCAGTCTGAAGGATTGGCTGCCGGAGAAGCACTTGGCGTACTTCGTCAGCGAGGTGGTGGACGAACTGGATCTTTCCGGAATCTACGCCGTGTATGAGAAGGACGAGCGGGGTCAGCCGCCCTACGATCCGCGCATGATGACCAAGGTGTTGGTCTACGGGTACTGCGTGGGGGTGTACAGCGCCCGGAAGATCCAGCAGCGATTGAGTGAGGACGTGGCGTTCCGGGTGTTGGCGGCGGGCAATGCGCCGGACTTCCGGACCATCGCGGACTTTCGGAAGCAGCACCTGGAGGTGCTGAAAGGGCTGTTCGAGCAAGTGCTGAAGATGGCCTTGGAGTTGGGGGCGATGAAGCTGGGGCGGGTGGCGCTGGACGGGAGCAAGGTGAAGGCGAACGCCTCCAAGCACAAGGCGATGAGCTATGAGCGGATGCAGGAACAGGAGAAAGCGATTAAGGAGCAGGTAAAAGAGCTGTTGGCGCGGGCGGAGGCGGCGGACGCGGAAGAGGATGCGCGCTACGGGAAGGAGCGCGCCGGGGACGAACTGCCGGAGGAGTTGCAGCGGCGCGAGACGCGGCTGAAGCGGATACGGGAGGCGAAGCGGGCGCTGGAAGAGCGGGCCCGCGAGAAGGCGAAGAAAGAGGGCAAGGAAGGCCAGGCGGTGGAGGAAGCGCGGCCGAAAGCCAAAGACCAGTACAACTTTACCGATCCCGAGTCACGGATCATGCCGAGCAGCAGCGAAGGATTTGTGCAAGCTTACAACCCGCAGATCGTGGTGGAGCCGGAGCTACAGTTGATCGTGGGGCAGGCGGTGACGCAAGCGACCAACGATAAAGAGCAAGTGGGGCCGATGATGGCCGTGGTGGAAGCGCAGTCCGGACAGCGGCCGGAAGCGGTGATCGCGGATACTGGGTACTGCTCGGAGAAGAACCTGGAGACTTTGGAAGCGGAGAAGGAACCGGAGCGACGCATCGAAGCCTTTATCGCCACGGAACGGCAGAAGCATGGGGAGCGAAGAGTGGCGGCGCGCGGGCCGTTACCGAAAGGCGCCACGCGGGTCGAGCGGATGAAGCGGAAGTTGCTGACCAAGGCGGGAGCGGCCATCTACGCGGCGCGCAAAAGCATCGTGGAACCGGTATTCGGGCAGATCAAGGAAGCGCGAGGATTCCGGCGGTTTTCCTTGCGAGGGTTCGAGAAAGTGAAGGCGGAGTGGGCCTTGGTGTGCGCGACGCACAACATTTTGAAAATGTATCGAGCCTGCTATGCATGAGTGGAAGGGCAAAAGGATGGGCCAAATCGCGAAAAAGGGCCGCATCCCGCGGTGCAACCGGCTGCTTCCCGTGCACGCCGCCTACTTTTCCCCAGCTCTTAGCCACCAATCATATTTCTACCCAAGCCTTGTGGCCGTTTAAGCCAATTCTCGGACACGCTCCTAGCGGCTCTGTTTGCCAGGCTCGGTCCTCCCGGCCCGTCTCCGCGGAATGTTGCGCCGCTTGGAGCGAGTCCCGTACCTCGTCAACTGAAAGATTGCTTCCTCGGCAAGCTTGTTCGAGCGTTTGGTTGCCGCCGCAACAGTAATCAATACCAAGCCGCTCAAAGACCCGTGTAGCCCCGGGATTTTCCACCACTAATTCCCGGACCGTCCTTTCTGCGATTGCGCTCATCATTTCCTCCTTGGGGGCCGAATTCACTCGTCCCGGCCACCTTTGATAGGTCAGTGTTACAGAACCTATGGAGGCGTGCCGATGACTTTTGTCACGGCAACCCAAACAGTAGTGGGGCAAACTTAAGATTCGAACGCGAAGTGTGAATCTTCGGACCGTCGCCGTCATCAGCATTCATACAGCTCTGAACGCGATGAAAACGCTCCGTAGGTCAGTACCCAAGGATGGGCGAGGACCTTTCAAGGGGATTCACCGTCGCGCTCTTAAGGGGGAGGTATGATTTCTTTCGATGCCGCACATCGGGCAAGGACCGCCGTTTCCGCATCTGGATTCGCCCTTCCATTCTGATCGGAATCGCTGTGGCGATTCTCGCCGCGGTTCTCGCGTCCTGCATTGAGTTTGCTGTGGCAGGTCTGCCTCACGTTCCACCCGTTCCCCAGATATATCCCAACAACTTTGCCGGGCCGCAGGGGTTTCCGCTCTGGGTCCGTTACTGCCACTTCTTCAATTTCCTTTTTGTCATGATGCTGATTCGTAGCGGTCTGTCCATCCTGGTGGATCATCCTCGTCTGTATTTCAATGACGACTGCACGCCGGAGAGCGAATGGATCCGGTTTACGCCGCTCAAGGTTCCTCGCGACCGCATCTGGACGGCGAAAGACGATGCCCGCTATATTTCGCCGATAATTGGTACGCCGGGTTATACATGGAACAGAGGCGGCCACTTAGGAAGGACGTTAGGACCAGTTGGCACCAAATTCTTTGGAATCGGAATAAGAACCTGCGCCCCCCCGTGTAAGTCGCTGGAAATAGATTCAATCATTCCTGTCTAATTAGTCCTTCTGCCGGATTGTTGGGGCTAAAACCCGCCAACGTGAGCAATCTTGAGCAGACACGACCCCGCCGAGAATGTCTTAATTGCTGTGTGGGGACTTCAAAGTGAAAACCCTGGGTTTAGTGTTGGCCTTTCACCCAAAATGAAACCCCGACAATGGCGTGTAACGAGGAGGGGAAGTGCATTCGCCGAAGCGTCATGTCTGCAAGCGATTTGAGACTCGGGTTGGATAAAGCCATCCCGCATGAAATCCAGGCACTGGAGGACAGTGAGCTCCTCCTCACGATCGAGAGGGAGATCAAATGAGCGAGGCAACGGCGGTTGAAATGCTGGAGGCGGAACATCGAGTTATCCAGAAGATGGTGGCCGGCATGTCGGTCCTGGCAGAGCAGATTGAGGGTGGAGAACCAGTGGATGTCTCGCTTCTGGAGAGTATCGTGGTGTTCCTGCGCACGTTTGCGGATCGCCTCCACCACGGGAAGGAAGAGAGTTTCCTGTTCCCGGCCCTGATACGCCGTGGAGTGCCGTCGCAAGGCTGTCCAATAGGCGGCTTGACCATGGAGCATCAAAAAGGGCGGGTGATGGTGGGAGAGTTGGCCGATGCCATCCGCGGTTACGCCGCGGGAGAACCTCCCGCGCGAGAGAACCTCGTGAAAAGCCTGCGGGTGCTGGTGGCCTTCTATCCTAGTCATATTTGGAAAGAGGATTACCTGCTATTCCCGCTGGCCGGCAAGGTTCTCACTCCAGAAGACCAACAACAGCTGATGGAAAAGTTTGAGACGGTCGAGCGCGAGCTTGGTCTCGATGTGCACGAGGGATTCGATAAGTTGGCAACGGAACTCGAACGGAAGGTATCCGGAATCGTTTCATCTCCCAAGGAGGGGTGAAAGACCCCTTCAAGTTGGAGCCGAGAAGTCTGGCGGAGGATTCGGTCCGGTAAATAATGAGGTCTGTGGATGAGTCTCGTGAAGCTTACCAGAGAAAGCCTACGCCACAACTGAGGAACATAAATGAATGATGACCCTTGGAGGCCAAGAAAGGTCGTGATTGTTGGCGCCGGCGCTGTGGGTTCCACTTTTGCCTACGCGCTGGCCCAGAGTGGTTTGGCCGATGAGATCACCTTGCGCGATGCCAATCATGAACTGGCCATGGGACAGGTCCTCGATCTGGCTCATGGCCAGGCCTTCTTCCCGTCCGTTCAGATCCGTGAAGCTCAGGTGGCGGATTATGCCGATGCGCGCATGATTGTGATTACCGCCGGGGCCAAGCAGCGGCCTGGCGAGTCTCGTCTTGATCTGCTGCAACGAAACGTCAAAATCATCCACGATATCGTTGATGAAATCGTGCTCCAGAAGTCACCAGCCGTCGTTTTGATTGTGAGCAATCCGGTGGACATCCTGACGTATGTCGCCCACAAACGGTCCGGCTGGCCGCGCGGACGCATCATCGGGTCCGGCACCGTGCTGGATAGCGCGCGCTTCCGTCATTTATTGAGCCAGCACTGCGGAGTGGATGTGCATAATGTCCATGCTTACATCCTAGGTGAACATGGGGACAGTGAATTTGCCGCCTGGTCCATGACGAACATGGCCGGCATGCCCATCGAACAGTTTTGCCGCCTGTGTTTGAAATGTGACGACTGGCAGGCAGCCCGCCGCAAAGTCGCAGACGAAGTGAAGCATTCCGCCTATCACATCATTGATTACAAAGGGGCCACCTGGTTCGCCGTCGGCCTGGCCCTCACACAAATCGCTGCGGCCATCTTGCGCAACCAACATGGAGTGTTCACGGTTTCATCGGTGCTGGAAGGGGAATTCGGCCTTAACGGTGTGAGTTTGGGGGTTCCTTGCATCCTCTCTCGGAATGGCGTTGAGCGGGTTTTGCAGATTACTTTGCCACCCGACGAGCAGAGCGCCCTCGTGAAATCCGCTACCATCTTGCGGGAAGCTATCGAACAACTTGAATTGGCGGTCGCATCATAAACTGAAACAGAAAGGCAGAAACGCTATGCAACCGGAAACCGCGTCTAAACTCAAAGGACTCTCCGGCGCCAAAGTCGCGAAGGCTGCCGAGTTGGTGAACTACCAGGACGGCGCGGTCGTCAGCCGCGAGATCGTCAAGAAGCCTACTGGCAGCGTGACAATCTTCGCTTTCGACGAAGGCCAGGGTTTGAGCGAGCACACGGCACCATTCGACGCACTGGTGCAAATGGTGGAAGGCGATGCCGAAATTATGATTTCTGGCCAGCCGCACCAGTTGCAGGGCGGCGAGATGATCCTCATGCCCGCCGGTCTGCCGCATGCGCTCAAGGCGCTCAAGCGGTTCAAGATGATTCTCACCATGATTCGATCCTGAACCTGAAACCACAAA
>CAWJEY010000008.1:0-15455 GCA_963842095.1 uncultured Acidobacteriaceae bacterium | reverse complement strand
CGGGATATTTCGCCAACTGACAAAGAAGTCGTTCAGCCCCCATCTCAACCGAGGACCCGCGATTGTTCTTGGCTGCATATCAGGGATGCGTTGCAATAGCTGAGACGAACCCCGCGACCAGCAAGCATAGCGAGATCAACAGCAAGTAACGCGGCACAACAACAACGTAGACATCGAAGACGGTCACATCCAGCGGACCCCAACCCCGTACAAGCACCTGCGTGACCGTCAATATTAGGAAGACAACGCCTCCCGCGAAGAACAAAATTGACAGAAGCTTCATCGGTTACGTACCTCGTCTCCCTTCGTCGGCTAAGGCGTTTACACGTTTTGACCCCGCGTCCGGGGATTTTGAGTGGAATGGGGGATTTTCGCCAATTGGCATTGGACTACTCCGGAATGGTGGTCTTGGTTGGCCAGGTAAACAGAATTGTCATTGCAGACACAAGGGACACCAACGCTGCTGCGGTGCAGAGGTATTGCATGTGGGCCGCTATCAGGAAGGGCACGAAACGCCCGATAGTGCTCAAAACGAATCCTGTGGCAAATGATGCCAACAGAAACCGCTCGTATTTCCCTCGCGCAGCCCTGTAAAACCAGAACAGTATCCAAAAAACGAAGCCCCAGAAGAACACGCTCAGCCCGATAAATAGCAGCCTCAGGCGAGGCAGCCCGGAGATTGGCTCAAAGAGCCACGGAACTAGTGACCCGCATGGGCTGCAATGTGGTGCGGAGCGCCGATGCAGCAATGATACCCGTCAAAATCACTGCGATAATCGCATGGCGTTTGTTTCGTATAACGCCGCTTGTGTGTTCGACGCCGCTCATTGAAAACTGCCAACGGCATTATGCACCAAAGCCCAAGTGTTGAGAACAGGCCCTTACACTCAAATTCCCCGCCCACGGGAAGATGAGTGTAATGGGGATTTTTCGCCAACTGAGTTAGCGATTCAATGGTAGTGTCGCGATTAGCAGCACTGAAGAGATGGAATGTCCTGCCTGTGGCGTGCGGTTTAAATCGGGCAGGTAGCGACCCTCAGCATGCCACTGCGCCTTCAAAAAGTGCCATCTTCAGGGGCGGTGGTGCAATCGGTTCGAAGGGGCGGCGCGTTATTACACGGCTTTAGTTCGGGATAGTTCGGAAAGATCACGGACAAAATACGGCGCGAATCCTCGACGCTGAGCATTCCATTGTTTTTTGGTATGTACGTCATGGGCTTTACATCCCCTACTAGACTAGAGCCGTCGCACTGGTGCGTGAATGGCCCATCCGTGCCCAGTCCTAGGCACGGAAGGGCCTATGGAGCCATGCAGAAAAATTGGCCTGTTAAATGATGGGCGTTTCGGATTGCAGCTAGTTGGTAAGCATCCGACTCCTTAGTGAAAAGTTGACCGGTTCCGGTTGATGACCGGCCAGAACTTGACGGATTTTGAGGGTAATGGGGATTTCTCGACAGTTGGCAGGTCATTCAATTTTCAGAGGAGATGCACCTAGCCGCTGGGATTAGTTTTCGGTACTGACGATTGAGGCGTTTCAGACACGTCGCAGATGACGGTCACCGCTTTTGCGAGCTCGAATTTCGCAAGTGCCTGACGAAGGGTTCCAGCTCAGCCACACCTTTGTCGGGAGGATCCACTGATTTTCGGGAAACAGCCAAGAGCAGTTCCTGCATAACATTATCGGCGGAGGATTGGTCATCAGCAAGCAGCGGAATCACCGTGAGCAGCGCTTGAATTTCTTTGCGGACCCGCTCGACATCCTGCTCTTTCTCACGCAGAACGCTATGGGGATCTTTCATGGTCTACTCCGCAACATGCGACGCAGGTTAAAACGATCCTGCGGTCGGTCGGGTTCTGGGGATTGTGGCAGTCTGCGAGGTTTTGCCCTTGGGTTTGTTTCACCGAGTGAGAGTCTGACATAGATTCTGACCGTGCGGCAAGAGAACGGCTTAGAACTGTGTGGAAAACAATTTACAATGGCGTACTAATTGTCGAGCACAGGCATTACGCTCAAAACCTCCACTCAGCCGTCAATGCGTGAGGGGATTCGTCAAACTCGTTCAACCCCTTTTTTCACATTCTAGATCAGCCTTGATGTGATGTGCACGGCGAAGAATTTCGCTTTGCACCTCAATTGGAAGGTCGGCAAAGTCCTGGACATCCCCGGTCAATTCCCGATACTCGGCCAAGGCGCGCTCGAAAAAGACTTCGTCCTTCATAAGGACCTTTCACTGACAACGAATGATTGGAGACTCTCCGAGATGTCGCAGGAGCCTACGCAGCGTTGCTGTGGGAGTGGGCACAAATGTCATGGCCAGGATGTGAGCGCTCGCGCACTGGCGTGAAAGTCGGCCAGTAGTCTCGTCGGAAACACGCAGCGCAGCGCACCGGTTGCATGAGCAATAGCGGAAGAATGTACCGCTCCGTGCATGTGCGCCGCCGCGAGCGGACACCACTTCTCCACCGCAATCCCGACACCGATAGGGCTTAGCAAATGGAAAACGCTGTGAATCGGTCACAATTCACCTCAAGGGAAGAGGTCGGAGAGACAGGTCGGACGCCATTATGCTCCAACTCCTGCTTGTTTGCTAAGAAACTTTATCTATGTCGTCGATGAGTGCAATGGAGATGTTTCGCCAGTTTTCGAAAACGCGGCTTGGATAGCACGGGACAAAGGCTGGCGCTGGCAAACTGCACCAGAGTTCTGCCATCCACGGCGCTCGGCCCGCAGTGCTGCGCGTCAAAAGCTAAGGATCGTGTCGGGACAGTGGATGAGCGGTTCTGGAAATGAGAGCAGTTCGCAATGTCGTGATCGTGGCCACCGCCACCAAACTGGCCAGCATCTGCTGGGCTGTGAAAGCCTAGACGAC
This sequence comes from uncultured Acidobacteriaceae bacterium, assembly GCA_963842095.1. Taxonomy (GTDB): domain Bacteria; phylum Acidobacteriota; class Terriglobia; order Terriglobales; family Acidobacteriaceae; genus Sulfotelmatobacter. The sequence goes on along the minus strand of CAWJEY010000008.1, from coordinate 12,585 downwards.
ATCGCCAAAGATCACGTTACGCACAGTGATCGCCGCGCAGATGATAGCGGGCAGAAGAAGGTACAGACCGCAGATGATCGCTGACATGGTTCCTCCTTGGGGAACGAAAGTACATTACATGTCTGGAATACACACGAATGTAACAACTGTACAGTTACCTTCGGGACAAGCCCGGTACAGTTACCTTCGGGATTGACCTGCCCCCCATTTTTAGTCCAGGGATAATGAGACTTTCTCCGGTTTTTGTTCTCCCCGCAGCGTAGCGGGGATGGGGGTCTGGGGCAAGGGGCCGGCGTTTGAGGCCCCTTGCCCCAGTCCAGCAATGTAGAAGCCTGCCTTCCACGAAGCGACAAACTCCATCGGTGTTTTGTATCCCAACGCCGAGTGCGGTCGCACGTGGTTGTAGTCTGCCTTCCACTCGGCGATCTTACGACGTGCGTCCGCCAGATCGAAGAACCAGTTTTCGTTCAGGCACTCATCGCGGAACTTGCCGTTGAAACTTTCGATGTAGCCGTTCTCCATTGGTCGCCCCGGCGTGATGAAGTGCAACTGGACTGCGTTCTCGTAGGCCCACTGGTCCACCACTTGGCTGACGAACTCCGGCCCGTTGTCGATCACGATCACCTCCGGTTTGCGTCCCTGCTGCTTCAGTCCTTCCAGTACACGCACCACACGCGCTCCCGGCAGCGAAGTGTCGGGCTCGATCTCCAGTGCCTCGCGGGTGAAGCCGTCCATGAGATTCAACGTCCGGAACTTGCGCCCGCTGGTGAACGCATCGCTGGCGAAGTCCATCGTCCACAGATGATCGGGCTGCGTCGGGCGCGGCGGTAGCACCAGGCGCGATCCCGCGCGTCGGCGTCGGCCCCGCTTCCGACGAAGGCTCAGCTTTTCTTCGACGTACAGCCGGTACACGCGCTTGTGATTCGCTTTCCATCCTTCACGCACCAGCATTCGCGTTAATCGGCGATATCCGAACCTTCGCCGCTCTGCCGCCAGCTCGCGCAACCGCACGCGCAGTCGCGGATCCTCGGGCCGTGGCGCGTAGCGATAGGTCCGGCGATAGATCTGCATCAGCCCGCAGGCGCGTCGCTCTGAGACCGCTACTTCCGAGCGCATCACGACCACCGCCTGCCGTCGCAACTGCGGGCTCACCATTTTTTTGTAACCACCGCCTGCAACGCGCGCTTGTCCAGAAGCAGTTCGGCCACCGTGTGCTTCAACTGCCGGTTCTCCTCTTCCAGCGCCCGCAATCGCTTCGCCTCGCTCACTTCCATCCCGCCGTACTTCCCCTTCCACCGGTATAGCGTCTGCGACGCAATCCCGTGCTTGCGGCACAGTTCCGCCGTCGGCATTCCGGCTTCGGACTCCTTCAGGATGCCAATGATCTGCTGTTCGTTGAATCGACTCTTGCGCACGACTCCTCCTCCTCGCCCTGGGCGGGCCATTCTAAATGGGAGAAGTCACATTTCCACTGGACTACTTTCCGGGGGGCAGGTCAGGATAAGCCCCAAAACGGGGAAATGACCCTGTTTATGTGTATCGATGCTGTCTGCGGTTCATTGAAGGGAAAGACGGGTCAACGAGCGTAATGGGGATTTTTCGGTGCGCCGTGAAAAGGCGCTGGACTTCAGCGGGTGAAACTCCCGCCCGGGAACTGGTTCGTTCCACCCGGTAGATAGGATGAGAAGGTCGATCCCCGATCACGGATGGCGTTAAGCTACCGGTGATCAACGCACTCTACGGTGCAATCACAGTGGATAAGGAGATCGACCTTGAAGAAGCATAACAATTCTGGAAAGAAGAGTGAACCGACATCGAAGCGGGCGAAGCCGCAGGGCCCGATGCGGCGGGATACGAAGGAAGTGCTAGCGGAACTGGTGGGAAAGCTGAAGGAAAAGCTGGATCCGAAAAAGGTAGCAGCAACGAGTGCCGGAGAAAGGGATCAGCGCGGTGAGCTTCGCCCCAATCTCGATCGTTTGACGGTGGGTGTGGATCTGGGCGACCAATGGAGCCATTACTGCATTTTGGGTCTGGAGGGAGAAACGCTGGTGGAAGGACAGTTGCGGACGACGCAGGAGGACATTGCCGAATTCTTTCAGGCATTGAATGCGGCTCGAGTGGTTTTCGAGGTGGGGACACACTCTCCATGGGTGCAGGAAGTCATCTGCAGTTGCAGACACGAAGTGCTGGTGGCCAACCCGCGATTAATGGAAGGGTCGAAACGGCGCAAACGGAAGAATGATCGGATCGATGCCCACAAGTTGGCGCGATTGGGACGCGTCGATCCGCAATCGTTGCACCCGATGCAGCACCGCAGTCGAGAAGTGCGGCAGGACCTGGTGGTATTACGAGCCCGAGATGCGTTGGTGGCGGCGCGGACGGAACTGATCAACGCCACGCGAGGACTGGTGAAGAGTATGGGCTCACGGCTTCCCAAATGTTCGAGCCCGAGCTTCGCGCAAAAGGTAGAGGAGACCGTTCCCGTCGAGCTTCGCGACGCGCTATTGCCGCTGGTGCGCATGGTGGCGACGCTGAGTGATTGCATTCAGGGGTATGACGAGAAGATTGAGAAGTTGGGCCGCGAGAAGTATGGGCATACGGCGTTATTGCAGCAGGTGAAAGGGGTGGGGCCGATCACGGCGCTGGCCTACGTATTGACCTTGGAGGATCCGGACCGATTCGTGAAGAGTCGGGATGTGGGGCCGTATCTGGGATTAGTGCCGAAGCAGGAAGACTCCGGGGAAAGCCAGCCGCAATTAGGAATCAGCAAAACCGGCGACACGATGCTGCGCAGGTTGCTGGTGGGGAGCGCGCACTATATCTTGGGGCCGTTCGGACCGGACACGGACTTACGACGGTATGGGCTGCGGCTCTGCGAGCGCGGCGGGAAGAATGCGAAGAAGAGAGCGGCAGTTGCGGTGGCGCGGAAGCTGGCGGTGTTGCTCCACAGCCTCTGGGTGAGTAGAGAAGTGTATGAACCGCTACGTCAGGGCATGTCCGCAATGATGACACCAGCGGCGGCTGCCTAACGGCCAAGGGGAGCCCAACCAGGAAACACGATCGAATCCGAGAGGCCGAGTCGGAGCGATGGCTATAGAAGACAAGACCAAGGGAACAGACATGAGTTAATGGCGCCAAAGCCAAGGGTTATCTGGAAAGTTTGGCAGACGACGACATCCACCGCCTTGTTCGGGTGACTGCGTTTCGATTGCTGGTCTATTGAAGATCGCCCGGTAGATGGCAGCACCCAACAATCCCAGGTTCGTCACGGTGGTGGCGGACCTGGGCTTACGATCGAACCCCAACTTGCACCGGGCCCAGCAGGGCCCATTCAGAGTGCGGATAGAAGCACGGCAACGGTGGGTGGCGTGACCAGAGTTTCTGGTAAGACTTGGTTAGAAAGTGGATCCATGATGTTGTGTGACCGAAACGAACAAGATGCTGATGGAGAATGCCAGAGGCGGTGAGGCGGAGTATGGCTGCCGACGAGCGCGCTGGAGAAAAAGCGGAACCCACTCCACTAAGGAACGAAGCTCAACTGAACTGCGTTTCGCTTCGTTCCGAACTCGATGATGAAGTGAGTTGCGGGGCTGTCAAGGGTCAAGATGAACGCCCCATTCGGGCGCCCTTGACAGCCCCGCAACTCACCACCGGAGGTCTATGCGGCTCGGAAAGGAACTAATAAGGAGGGCCGCCACGTCGGCCTTGACTTTTATGACCTTCTCATAGAAGCAATCGAGGCGGCAGCGGAGGCAACGAAGCTGTCGGAGCTTTCGATGTAAAGGGTCGCTTGGCGACTCCGCGAGCGTGCAGGCCGTAACGTGAGTGAACGCTGAGCAGGCCCCGAAAAAGTAATTGCAGGAGCCGACCTTACTGTTTCGCGGGGAAGGCCGCTGGCAATGGAGATAGATGAGCGAACAAGCTCCATTGAACCTGCCGGGGTAATGGCGACGGCATGTACGCATAGGAGACCAGAGGCAACACGGGAAGCCCCAGCGGTGATCGCGGTAAGGATCAACTGGCAACTCGCGAGAGACAGGCCGGGCCGTATGGGGTGGCGGAAAGGCTCGTAGTGTGCGCTGAGCAGCGCGTTGTTCTGGAGGGTTGAAGTCCCTCTGGTGCTCAAATGAGGGGCGCTATATCCAAAGACGGCGGTAACACGTCGTCGGCCGGAGGAGTAATTCTCCGGAGGGCAGGGTGTCCATCGTGAGATGGAATCCGAAGGGCATGCGGAGAAGTACCGGGCCGTAATCGATGGGGGCCACCCCGAAGATGAACCGGTCGGCCAAAGGTGGGGTAAGGTCGAGCCTGCACTATGGAGGCGAAGGCGTTCTCATTCACCCACCGCACCAAGGTGTTTGCGGACGGCACGGTATGGAAGAACAGCGCGTGACCTCAGGAGGACTGGCAGAGTCTCCGAGTGGCATCGGGGTAAGCGAATCGATAAGCGTAAGCGAAACGGTGAGCAAAGCTCTGTCAGTAGTCGGACGGCTGAACAGTACCTGAAGCGTGGCGAAAGTCGCGTGACCGGGCAACCGGCGATCGGAAGTGGGTCGGGGAAGGCAGCCGGCGAAGATGGTCAGGAAGAGAAAGGAAACCAGATGAGTAAGGACGAGGGAGGCTGGAACAGTTCCTTAAGCGAAAAACCCGTACGCTCTCGTCCGAGGAGACTGGCGGACTGGATCAACCTGACAGGTGCGAAGAAGGTCCATTCATTAATCGACAAAGTGTACAAGCGGAAGAACCTGGAGGTGGCCTGGGAGAAGGTGAAGGAGAACCGGGGCAGTGGAGGGATCGATGGGCAGACTCTGGAAGCCTTCGAAGTGCAGCTACACCAGCAACTGGATCGGCTGCAGCGAGAGCTGAAAGAGGACACCTATCGACCTTTGCCGGTGCGACAACACCCGATCCCGAAGAGGGACAAACCGGGCGAGTATCGTATGTTAGGCATCCCGGCGATTTATGACCGTGTGTGTCAACAGGCGCTGCTTAATCGGTTGGAGCCCATCTTCGATCCGATATTCGATGATGCCAGCTTTGGATATCGGCGAGGGCGATCTCCGAAGGATGCCTTGCGTAAAGTGTGGCAAGAGATAGAGAGCGGGTCGGAGTGGATCGTCGATGCGGATCTGCGAGACTTTTTCGGATCCGCGGACCACGAGAAACTCGTCACGTTAGTAGCCCAACGAGTAGCTGACAGCCGCGTGCTACGCCTGATCCGGGCGATGCTCAAGGCAGGAAGCTATGGTCGAGGGCGGTTCTATCCCACGGAGCGCGGGACTCCACAGGGTTCGGTGGTTTCGCCCCTGCTCAGTAACATACTCCTGACGCCGTTTGATCGGGAGATGCGACGGAGAGGATATCAGCTAACCAGGTTTGCCGATGACTGGGTGATCACCTGCAAATCGGCAGCGGAGGCACGAGCGGCAATGGAAGCGGCCAGCCGAATCTTGAAACAACTGGGCGTGGAGCTGCATCCGCAGAAAACGCGGATCGTTCATGTCCGGTACGGTTTCGAATTTCTCGGCTACAAGATCAAGCGCGGGGAGAGGCAACTTTATCTTCCCGAAAGCAAGATTCGTAGCCACATCCGAGGGGGTGCGCTATATGCATATCCCAAGGAGAAGTCGATCCGTCGTTTCATGGACCAGGTCCGGCAACGAACCAAGCGCAAAGTACCTCTGACAACCCAGGAACTGATCGCGGAACTGAACCCACTACTGCGGGGTTGGGGCGAATATTACAAACGTGCCCACGTTCGAAGGCTGTTCCACCGACTCGACGCTTGGATCGTGCACCGGCTCTGGTCGCATCGCCACAAGCGATGGCGGACCTGTGGCTGGAAACAGTTGCCCGAGACAAAGCTGTACGGCGAGTGCGGGCTTGTCAACCTGGTTGGGTTAATTTCATCTTTGGCATCGCAGCCGAACTGAATCTTCGTGAAAGCTGCATACGGGAAAACCGTACGTGCAGTTTGAGCGGCGGACGGAGGCTAGCGTCATAAGCGCGCCTCCTCCGACCCGACACCGCTGAAGCCGGGTAATGCCGGTGTAGGGAAGGGGCCTTAGTTAAAGACGAACGCAGGAAGCGACAAAGGACTGAGGGATTGGCGATGAGCCTAACAACTCCATTCAGTGTTCAGAAGTTGCAGACGGCGTTGCACGCAAAAGCGAAGGAATCGCCCAACTGTCGTTTCCATGCGCTGTACGACAAGGTGTATCGGAAAGACGTTCTGGCCTATGCCTACGAACGCTGCCAAGCCAACGGCGGAGCTGCGGGAGTGGATAACCAGACATTCGAGAACATCGAAGCGTACGACAGGGAACGGTGGCTGGAGGAACTGACGCAAGAGCTGAAAAGTCGAACCTATCAACCGCAGCCTGTGCGGCGGGTTTACCTACCCAAGCCGGATGGGAAGCAGAGACCGTTAGCTTGTCGAAACGTCCCCACACCGCACGCACTGTACTTGCGAACGCCTTCCGGAAGCGACGCTTTCACAGCATGTCTCGTTCCAGACGAAGCAGGCGGGGGGGATGTGGGCCGAATAGACAGAGAAACGGGGTCAACACACCCTCTGGATTTCTCGCTGTAGGAAGCCGGCGTGAAACGCGGATATTAGCTGTAAGTGTTGGCAGAGCAATCATCCGAAAAACGGGAGAAGGCGATAGTCCTCATACACATTCTCAGAACTAGTGGCGCATGGGCGAAGAGCGACGAGACATGGAATCAGTGGTTATTGCCCCAGTGTGGGACACACGGTTTTCATCCCCGCAATTTCCCGGAATCCCAGCGAGGTTCCGCTGAAGCGCCCCGTCCTGCTGGAGCCACGACCAAGCCGAAAAAATTGGCGCGAGTTTCGTGGCGCTTTATTGTTTGCTGGTCCCGCGCCAAGCGGAGTCAATCCCGGCACCTCTCTCGGGAGGCAACAAGGGTGTTATGTAAGTCCAATGGATCAAGGGCAAACCCCGGACCAGGCGGTATCGGGCACACCAGGCGACACAAACCGCTACGTGCAGGAAGTGATGCGGCGGGCCGAGCAGGAGTTGCGCCAATTGATCGAAGAACGAGCGGAAGTCACCAAGCGCATTGGCACGGTGAAGCGGACCATCGTGGGTTTAGCGAAGCTCTTCGGCGACGGCATTTTGGATGCTGATCTATTAGACCTGTTTGATCGCAAGCTAGGGGCCCGACAGCCCGGTGTCACCCGGGCATGCCGCAGAGTACTCATGGAAGCTCAGCGGCCGATGAGCGCACGCGATGTTTGCGATGAGATTCAACGGACCGTGCCGGCCTTGCTGGCCAGCCACAAAGATCCGATGGCGACGATCAACACGATTTTGGGTCGGCTGGTGGCGTATGGCGAGGCGATAGTGATGCCTGGAGATCGCGGCCAACGCGGCTGGCTCTGGGCGGCAGAGCACGACGGCAGATCTGGCACGCCCGATGGCGAGGGCTCAGGCCCAGCTGCCTAGCGGATGCTTTGCGCTTCTTGCGGGTCCCAAAGTTGCACTCCTCACGCTACGTGACACACCTCGCGCTCCTCGACCCTCGCTCAGCGACCGCTTTGGCGTTCTAGGGTTCTTATCCCGTCAAATCGGCCACACGTCCCAAAACGTGCAGCGGTGATTCTCGTCTAGACGTCTCTTGCGCATGGCAAGTTACATGCGCAGCTTCGGCAACATCGGAGTGGAGAGAGCTGAATCGTCACCCGTTCGGTCCGCCGACATCCAGAGAATACGTTGGGAAGAAGAGCTGGCGCGCCCACGTCGCAAGATTGCGCGCTTCACGCTGCTGGCTGTAACGAACTTTGCTATTTCCGTCCTCAGCTTCGGTGGTGATATCGACCGCGGACCAAGCTCCACCGGCAACGTCGCGGAGATTCCCTTCAAGGCTTATCAGGGATACCTGATTGTGGTGGAGGGGCGAATTGGCAACCTTGAACACCAAAACCTGCTGCTGGATACCGGCTCCAACCCGAGCATGATCGACTGGAGCGTGGCCGCGAAGTTGGGACTGCAGGGCACGTCGCGAGACTTGTCTTTCTTCAACAAGAGTATTGCATCAGAAAGCGTGGTGATTCCCGACCTTCAGTTCGGTCCACTCCGGCGGCAGAATCTACAGGTCATGGTGGCGGACTTTTCGGCAATCGGAAGCGGACTGGGAACCCGCATTGACGCTGTTATCGGACTCGATGTACTAGGCGCAACGAACTTCACAGTCGATTACGCAAAACGGCGCTTCTGTTTTGGAGCTTCGGTGGAGCGTCACAGTATGCCCTTCACCGCAGGTCCACAATTCATTACGGTGAACCTGAAAAGTGGCGGTCGAGAGTTGCATCTCCTTCTGGATACCGGAACGCCGCAGTTAGTACTATTTGAGAGCCGCTTGCGCGGGATGGACTATGTGTGGACCGGTGCCGTTGGGGGCGGAAAGAATCCGACCGGGAACGTTCCGTTCAAGGCTGTCGTTCTCCCGCGGGCCAAGATTGGAACTTTTGAGGTAGGACCTCAGCTGGCGTCGGTTGTGGCAAGTCAGCGAGCGATCGAAAAAGACCTGGATGGACTGATGAGCGTTTCGTGTCTCCGGCCAAAACGCATCAGCTTCGACTTTGAGCGGCAGCTGCTAGGCTGGAGCGATTGATGCGGCTGCAACCGGGAGCTGTTCGATGCCGGCGACTGCCAGGCGGAGAGGAATACACACCCGAGCAGCCACGCCGCCGCCCGGCAGGCTAAACAACTCCACGCTCTGATCCTGGCCGTAGATGGTCTCCAGCCGCTCGCGCGTGATTCTCAGTCCCACACCGCTGGACGGGGAGTGGCTTGGCTCCTTGAATCCGGGTCCGTTGTCTCTCACCTCCAGATGAAGATCGGCATCATCGTGAGTCGCGGAGATTCGAATCTCGCCTCCCGACACCAACCGGGAAATTCCGTGCTTGATGGCATTGTCCACCAAAGGCTGCAACAACAAGTGAGGGACGCTGGCATCGAGAGTCTCGGGAGCTACGTCGATACTCACCTTGAGCCTTTCTTCGAATCGCACCTTTTCGATCTCGATATAACAGCTCACGAATTCCAATTCGCGGCTCAGGGTGGTCATCTGGGTTCCGGCGGTTTCGAGGCTGATCCGGAGAAGGTCGCCCAGCCTGGTGATCATTCGATCGGCGGCTTCCACGTTGGTTAACATCAACGCGGAAATGGAGTTCAGCGTATTGAAGAGAAAATGCGGCTGCAGTTGACTCTTTAGCGATTGCAGCCGCGCTTTCTCAAGTTGTGCCTGCAGTTGAGAGCTGCGCAACTCGCGCTCGCGGAACCTCTGGTAGTAAGACGCTACGTGTGCAATCAGTACGATCGGCAGGTAGGTGGTGACCACGTCGTCGACCACGCTGGAAAGGAACATCCTGGAAAACATAAACCACTGGATTCGGAATGCGTGGGCTTGCGCGTCCCAAACGGCGGAAACCCAGTGCCGGAGTTGAGGATCCCAAAACGCGTATGGAGTCATGCCGCGGAGAGCCACCTGCGCCGCGGTAAACACCAACCCTCCCGCCAGCAGGACCAATGAATTTCTTCCCCAGTCGCTGCGTTGCACCGGGTAGCGGTTGGCTAACGCGAAAACGAAGGGAGTCAGCGGAATGTAGGTTAGGACCTGGCTCGATTGCATGCCCAGAACGCTGAGAAAGCTCATGGGCGTGCCGGTCGAACGATACAACTCATAAACTGTTATGGCGTAGGCCAAGGCAACAAACGTCCAAACGAAAAAACTCAGGGCCCAGATGATCCAGGGACGAACCCCACCAAGGGCGCTGCCATTGGTCGTCTCCTCGCGCTTCATCGGCACCGTCCGCCGTGGGCGGCGGATTAGCTCACCTCCGCAATGCAAACAAATGCCGTGCATGTTCGCGGTGCAGACCGGACAGAACGTACATTCGTAAGAGCACACGTATGCCGTGCCATTACCTGGCAGTGCGAGTCCGCAAGCCTCGCAATTGGTCTTCATGCCGGGAGTTCCCTCAGCGAAGGCTTTCGCGATATCGGCACATCGGCCGGGCAGGGTTCGTTCATGCTTTCATCCATTCCGCATCCTGGCGAGCGCGGCTTACATAATGGACCAACTCACCCCAGAGAGCAATCAAGATCGATGCAGCTGACGGCGGGATTTTTTCGTCCCGAAGCCCGCTGCATTCGTCCCTCGGCATCAACCGTTAGTTAGTCCCAGACGGGAAACGCTTGGCCGGAGAGATCTGGCCGGAGTCGGACGGAGAAGAGTGAAGGATGGCGGGCGCGAATCGCACGATCTACGATCTACGGTGAGGTATCGCTTTCTCGCAGCGGCGCGATTCGCTGCCACAACGATTGAGGGCTGTCGTCTAGACGCCGAACCTCGCCATCGTCGGTCATCGCTTCCAGAGTTTGGATAATCTCTGCTTCGGCAGATCCGGAATCGGCGAATGAAAAAGATCCTCTGCGAACAATGCGTGTGCGAATTTCATCGGGGGACGCAGTGCCTCCTGCCTCCATGAGCGCAACGCGGCAAGCACGCGTCAGTCCGGCCGGCAGGTGTTGTGACTGGCCTGGCAGGGGAGACCACATCTGGCCAACTGTGTGCTCGCGCGGCGTGCTGTTATTGCCGGGCCCAGTCCGCTCCGTCGCGCACGCGGGCGGTGTCGCATCGCAACCATTGAACGTCGCGTTGGTCGCCAGATCCCGCAGTCCCCTCATCACCTGGTGAAGACAGCGGATTCGTCGATTGATTTCAGTGCGCCGGGTCAAAAGGTCAAGAGCCTTTGCGTTGACTCGCTTCACAGTCTCGGAGACTGCACTCTGACTCACGGCGGACGATGTCTGAAACTGGATGGCGGGCATAGTGTGTGTTGCATTTATTGACGCGGCAACACAGCGCAAGGTTATCCGGCGGGGACGGATTCCGAGAATTCAGGGACGTGCTTGCGTGATTCGCGGCTGGGTACATCGCGCGCCGCGGCCGTTGGACTTAGCTGAGCTTGCCGGGAACTCCTGAGATACAAGAGCGTTCTCCGGCTGCTTTGACGCGCCACAAATATCCGAAGGCGGTCATACAAATTTTGTTGAGGCGTCTTGTTAGGTACGGCAAAGGGAAGCAAGTCGTCGGGAACGCGAACCTTGGTCGGGTCGGGTCGCGTCCTAAATCCAACCTTTCCAGACCTCAAGGGACGGGGACGCGCCGCGGCGGGATAAAAGAAGTTTGCGAGGGGACCGCAAGGTATCTCTGCGGGATAAAGTTGTCGATCATCGCACCTATGGTTGACAACCATTCTCACTCAGTCACGTCTATTCAACAGTTGGACCAATGCGAGTGACCAATGATCCCAGATTCAGTTGTTTTGTCGCCGCAAGATCGGCCGTTCGACACGGTGATGCGTACCGTCATCGCCGACGACGAGCGTCTGGCCCGCCAGAAACTGCTCATCCTGCTGGCCTCGGAACCGCAGGTCAAGGTGGTAGCGGAATGCCAGGATGGCAGGCAAACTGTGTCTGCGATCCGCAGCCTGCAACCAGACATGCTGCTGCTCGACATCCAGATGCCGGACCTGGATGGCTTCCAGGTGTTGAGCGAAATCCGTCCAGATGAAATGCCGGTGGTTATTTTTACCTCAGCCTACGATCAATACGCGATTCGCGCCTTTGAGGCCAATGCTCTTGACTATCTGTTGAAGCCGTTCGACCAGGAGCGACTGCACCACGCGTTGGAGAGGGCGCGGTCGGAATTGCGCAAGACGCGCGACCGCGAGATCACCAACCGGATTCTGAGCCTGCTGTCGCAGGTCAGGTCGGTGGCGTTGCCCACACCGGAACGGGACAGCCGCCTGGTGATCAAGGCCAATGGACGAGTCGTGTTCCTGGACCTGGACAGCATCGAGTGGGTGGAAGCCGCGGCCAACTATGTGCGCTTGAACGTGGGTAAGGAATCCTATCTTTTCCGCGAGACCATCAGCCGGGTTTCCGAACGCCTGGACGCGAATCACTTTGTCCGCATCCATCGTTCGACGATCGTGAACGTTCGCAAGATCAAGGAACTGATTCCGGTCAACAGCGGGGAGTACGTGGTGGTTCTGAAAAGCGGGAGAGAACTCTCCTGCAGCCGTGGTTACCGGGCGGCCCTGCAAGGGATTGTTGAAAAGAGTTCTTGAGCGTGGGTCCGATCCAAGAAAGTTCAGGCCGCGCCCTGGGGCGCGGCCTTTTATTTGGGGAAGGCGCCATCCCGGTGCCTTTCAGGATGATGGACTAGAAGCGAACGCGGAGACCCACCTCGATCTGCCGGTTGCCTCCTGGTTCCTCCTGCGCGGAGCCCCCACTCAGCTCACCGAAACCACCAGCGGAGAAGCCGGGTCGTAGCCCGATTCCGAAAAAGCCATCCGGGTCCAGAAACTGATTATGGTTGAAAATGTTCGCAAAGACGCCTTGAAGTTCCAGGCTAACGCTCTCCGCCACTTTGATATTCTTCCTGACGCTCAAGTCAACGTTCCAGTAGGGCAGGCCAGGGAGACAGCCAAAGCCGCAGTCTCTGCTATCCAATCCCAGAATCGGGTTGCGGAAATCGTTAACCGCG
>CAWJEY010000007.1:0-430220 GCA_963842095.1 uncultured Acidobacteriaceae bacterium | reverse complement strand
TGGCCATGCAGGATCGCTCGCGACAATTCATGCTAACTCGGCAGAGAAAGCCCTCCGACGCTTCGCCAATCTGGTCATGCGTAGCCACGCGCAGACCACCTTCTCTGATACCGAAGCGGAGATCGGGGAAGCCGTTGATTTCGTCGTCCATGTCGGGCGGCAAGAGGGCCGCCGCATTGTCCGCGAAGTCCTGGCGCTTCGGGGATACGACCGCGACGCGAAGCGCTTCCTAATTGAGTCGGTATTCGAGGTGCAACATGCGCCTGCTTAGACCACGAAATGCGATGACTATTGCTGCCCACTTTCTCACCAGTTGTGGGCAGAACGATTGCTTGATTTCACTACATATATAAGGAGAACGAATATGCCACTACTTGAGATCAACCAGAGCCGTCACATCTGTGCTTCTGTTCGGCTTGATGAGACGACCGCCGCGCAGGTCGATCAGTACGCCGCCTTCATCCACGCATCCGCCGACGATGTTGTGGATAAGGCCCTCAATTATGTCTTCTCAAAAGACCGTGACTTCCAGGACTTCCTGAAGACGCCACAAGCCAAGCAGGTTGCTTCTACTTTGCGTGTTCGTAAAGGTCCGAGCAATGGGTCAGCGGAGGAGCCTGCAAAGAAGCTGGTAGCCGGGCTGGAGTCCACGCCTTCTGTGCGAGCTGTGAGGGCGTGATCCTGCATTCAATTTCGTGGTGGTGCGGGAACGGTGCTTCGCACCGGAAGAATTTTGACACTCCACCCCTCAAAGGGTCGTGCTAGGGACACCTACGGACACCTAGACACAACCGAATGAATGCAGCAACTTACAGCTGCCACGTGTCCCCAGGGACACCCAAGGATACTTAGGGACACCAGCCCGAAAGCCAGGTAATTATGTCTTTTTCCAATGACGAACAGCTTGCCGCCGAGGCCAAAGCGAAAGCGTCATTCCGACTCATCGGCGTCACCACGAAGCTCAGTCCGCGGGAGGTTGAGGACATCGAGCGGCTGGCAAGAAAGCACGGGCTACAGCGTGGCGAATTCATCCGGCAGCTTATTCTTGACGAGTTGGCGTGCGACTCCGGCGATCCACCCGTGAGCCCGGAGTTGGTCGAAATTATCGGCCTTCGGCTCATGCTCACGAACCTTCTGAAACCACTCACGACAGGGCAGAAGATAACACCGGATGTCTTCGACGGGATCATAGCCGAGGTCAAAAAGCACAAACGCGGCTTGGCGATCAAGACGCGGACAGACTTGGAGAAAGACTAATGGCAAGCATTCACTGGGGACGAAAAGAAACGATCATTTTCCCGCCGCACAGCGCTATCTACACCTATGGCGCGGTGCTCTTTGCTGTGATCCTCACCGGACTTTTCGTCTACCTGCGCTTCACCTTTGGCAACACTCCGCTGCAGCGCTTCTACACGCCGATCTACATCCGGTCGAGCGTTGCGGGCAGCGTCTCCGCCAGCCGCAAAGACCAGTACCGCCTGGTGATGGTCGGAGCTCGCGGAAGCCGACCGCGACCGGCCACGGACGCGGACGTGGCAGACGGGAACACGCCGGAACCGGGAACGAAAGCGCTCCCGCTTGCGCTCTCCAAGTCCGCCTTGCAGGCGGGCTATGATCTGCTCTACCAGGACCCGGAACGCTCTTACATCGATGCGCGCTTGAGTGCCTACCTCAAGAGTGCGATTTACAGTGGCGACAGCCTATCCGAGATTTACCAGCTGCCACTGTTTTTCGGTTTCCTATCGTTGCTCCTCCAGCTCCCGTTTTCCATCCGAAAGGACATCAAACGCCGCAAGCAAATGAGGTACGGGCGGCGGCTGAAAGGGACGGAGCGGCTCACGCCGAAAGAATTCAACCGCAAGGTCCAGGGGGAGGGACTTGGCATCAAAATCGACGGTCTGAAGGAGATGCTTCGCATCCCGGCCAAGGCCGAGGCGCAACACGTTCAGATCATCGCGGACACCGGTGGAGGCAAGACGACCGTTATTATGCAGATGCTCCGGCAGATTCGAAGCCGTGGCGATTCCGCCATCGTCTACGACCCGGCGCTGGAGTACACGCGCCGCTTTTATGACCCGAAGCACGACATCATTCTCAATCCGCTCGACAGGCGATGCCCCTACTGGGGACCAGCCGAAGAATTGCGGACAAGTTCAGAAGCGGACGCAATCGCGGTGTCGCTGTTCCAGCCTCCGCAAGACAAAAAAGGCGAGTTTTTTTTCGAGATTCCGCAGCAGATTTTCGCTTATCTGCTGCGCTATGGACCGACCCCGGAGGAGCTTATCGAATGGATGAGTAACCCAAAAGAGATCGACAATCGAGTCGCTCGCACAGAAGTTGCCAACTTCATCGACGCCTCAGCGCCCCCCCAAAGAGTTGGCGTGTTGGCCTCTCTGAGCAAGGTGGCAAAGAGCCTTCGGCTGTTGCCGCACAAGGGTGCTGGCAACGGCGAGTGGACCGCAACCGAGTGGTCGGAAACACGCCAGGGGTGGATCTTCATCACCTCACTTCCGGCTGAGCGCGAGGCGCTTCGTCCGCTGCAAAGCGTATGGATCGACATGCTCGTGCTGCGCCTCCTGAACGAACCGAAAGTCCACCAGAAACGGGTCTGGTTTGTGCTCGACGAGCTGGCCAGCTTGCAGCGTCTTCCCCAGTTTCACACCGCCCTCACCGAGAACCGCAAGAGCAACAATCCCATCATCATGGGCTTTCAAGGGAAGGCTCAGTTGGAGGTGATTTACGGCCACCTGGCAGAAGTAATGCTATCCATGCCGACAACCAGTATCTTCCTCAAAACCAAGGAGCCGAATGCAGGCGAGTGGGTCAGCAAGGCAATCGGCAAAGTCGAAATCGAGCGCATGAAAGAAAGCCACTTCGACGGAACCCGCTCGGGCAGAAATTTCGCGCTGGACATCCAGGTCGAGCCCGCAGTGATGGAATCAGAAATCTCGGGATTGCCCGACCTGCACGCCTTCATCAAATACGAGAACTACGTCACGGGTTTCTCCTTTCCTTACCTCGATATCGAGGGGCATCAGATTCCATTCGAGCGCAGACATTTGCCGGACGAGAAGCTCACCTTCGACCCTAAGAACATAAAGGCCAAAGCCCGCGACGGCGCAGCCGCGCCCCCACCCGCCCTGCCATCAGCGCCGCGCGCAGCAGTTGATCTTGAGGCAAAGCCCGTCGAAGAAACAAACGCCGCGGCGACTTCGTCGAATAGCGAGTTTGCCACCGTTGGGGCTGCGCCCGACGCCGGAAAGAACACCGGCGCGGAGGCCTGCGACAACATCGTGAACCCCGAGCAGCCGACACAAACGACCTTGGACTTTATTGCGAATTAAGAGGCGCATTGCTCACGATCTCAAAACCCCTCAGCTCCGCCCAGGCGCAGACCTACCACGCCAAAGAGTTCACGTCTGCCGAGCAAAATTATTGGAAGCAAAACGGCAACGCCGCCGTCGTCGGCGAGTGGCAGGGCAAGTTGGCCGAGCGATTCGGGCTTGCCGGAGCGGTCGACGCGCAGCACTTTGCCCGGTTGAGCGAAGGCCAAAACCCCATCACTGGCGGGCAACTGGTGCGTCATCGCAGCGGGCAATCCTATACCACCGCAGACGGAACCACCGTCAAGCCGGTCGAGCACCGGGCCGGTTGGGATGCGACGTTCTCCGCCGCGAAATCCGTTTCCTTGACGGCATTAGTTGGCGGCGATGAGCGGGTGAGAGAAGCCCATCGGCAAGCAGTGACCGCCGCTCTCACCCAGTTGGAGCGGTACACCCAGGCGCGGATCGGCGGCAACCACGCCGCCGAGACCACCAGCAAATTCATCGCGGCAAAGTTCGAGCATGACACCGCCCGCCCGGTCAATGGCTACGCCGCTCCCCAGCTTCACACCCACGCCGTCGTCTTCAATATGACGGAGCGCGACGATGGCTCCACACGCGCCATCCAGCCGAAAAGTCTTTTCGACAGCCAGCAGTTTGCGACCGCTGTTTATCAGGCGGAACTGACCTTTTGGCTTCGCAATCTCGGCTATGAAATCGAGGCGGGGAAAAAAGGCGCACCTGAGATTAAAGGGTATTCGCTGGAGTATCTGGACGCTTCCAGTCCCCGCCGCCAGCAGATCGAGCAGGCAATAGCTAAAAGCGGCTTCAGCGGGCCGGAGGCCGCGCAGATCGCCGCCCACAACACCCGCGACAAAAAAGAAATTCGTACCCCAGCCGAGGTTATGGAAGCTCACCGCCAGCTTGCCGCGAAGTTCGGCAATCAGGCGGACCGGGTTGTTCGAGAGGCCCACGAACGAGTTCATGCGCAGGGACAGAATCGAGTGCCCGACGCGCCCCAGCGCGCGCAGCAAGCCGTCTCCTATGCCAAGGAACGCAACTTCGAGCGCGAGGCGGTCATCGACCAGCGCGACATCATGCGCGACGCGCTGCGCCGCGGTATGGGAGACCTCACCTTCAGCCAGGTACGCGACAACTTCGAGCACCGCCACGCTATCGGCGAATTCCAAACAGTAGAGCCTCAGAAGCACGACACCGGGCCACGATTGACGACTCCCGAAACCATCGCCGCCGAACGAGCGACAGTTGAGCACATGCAGCGCGGACAGAACACCGTTCCGCCCATCATGAGCGAACAACGCGCTGCGTCTCACGCCGCTGCGATTGAGTTTTTGAACCCGGCCCAGCGCCGTGTCATCGAGGAGATACTGACCTCAAGAGATCGAATCCACGGTTTGCAGGGACTGGCGGGGGCTGGAAAGACCACCGCTCTCGCAGCCGTCCGCGACGCTGCTCAGCACAACGGCTACGCCGTCGCGGGCTTCGCCCCGACCGCGCGCGCCGCTCACCAGCTCCGCGAGGCCGCCGACATCTCCGCCGACACCTTGCAAGCCTATTTGGCGATGGGAACCCGTGAGCAGGCCCAGACCAACCGCGACGACCCGGCAAACCGCCGCCTTTTCCTGATTGATGAGTCCAGTCTGACCAGCACCCAGCAGATGAAGGAATTCCTCGACCGGCTAGGCCCTCATGATCGCGTTCTGCTTATCGGCGACACACGCCAGCATCAGGCTGTAGACGCGGGGAAACCCTTCGAGCAGTTGCAGGACGCCGGAATGCGAACCGCCCAACTCGACCAGATCGTGCGGCAGAAACACCCCGAACTGCTCAAAGCCGTCGAACATCTCGCCAGGAATGAGACCCACACCGGCATCTCCCTGCTGCAAGTTCAGGGCCGCATTACAGAACTTTCCAACCCTCAGGAGCGCATCGCCGCCATCGCCAGAGACTACGCCTCGAACCCCGAAAAAACTTTGATCGTCTCTCCCGACAACGCTTCCCGGCGAGACATCAATCAGGCCGTGCGGACCGAGTTACAAGCCTCTGGAGCACTTGGAAAAGAGAATGTTTCTTTTCCGGTGCTCGTGGCTCGAAACGACATGACCGGCGCAGATCGAGCATGGGCCGCCAAGTACAACCCCGGCGACACCGTGCAGTACATTCGTGGCAGCCAACAGCTTGGCCTGGAAAGAAACAGCTACGCCACGGTCGTCACGACCGATCCCGCCAACAATCGAGTGACCGTTGCCAGAGCAGATGGCCAGCAGGTGGCCTACGATCCGCAGCGTTTGCGAGGAGTCAATGTTTACACCAGCCTTCCGCGTGAGTTCTCGACCGGTGATCGCATCCAGTTCACACACAATAATAAGGACCTCGACGTGCACAACCGTGATCGCGGACGGATCGAAGCCATCGGCAATGACAATCACTTGACCGTGAAAATGGATGACGGAAGAACTATCAATTTTGACCCCTCTCGGATGCGGCACTTCGATCACGGCTATGCCGTCACCAGCCACAGTTCCCAGGGTTTGACCGAAGACCGCGTCCTCGTCAATATGGACACCAATACGTTCTCCGAACTCCTCAACCCCCGCTTTGCCTACGTCTCCATCTCCCGCGCCTCCCAAGACGCCCACATTTACACCAATGATGCCGCCACGCTTGCCCAGCGCCTCAGCACCGATGTGACCAAAACCTCCGCCCTCGATTTTCACGAGGCACCCGCTGCGCATTCACAATCCCAAACTCCGAAGGAGCACGCTATGCAACACCTCAATGAATTGAAACCGGAAGAACAATCTCCGCCGCTCACGCCCGAACAAGCCGAGCGCAACCGCCAGTACGGCCCCATCGAAACAGCTCTTCTTCCGACAGAAGCCCAGGGCTACAAGTGGCAACGCGAAACCGCCGGCATCCACAGCTACCAACATCCTGAAACCCACCGCTGGTTACACATCGACAGCCAAGGCCAGTTCTTTGACCGGCACGCGCAGCCCATCACACGCGAAAATGCGCTTGAACAAGCGGGCCACTCGCTCACGCAGTCCGTCGGGGAAAACGCACAGTCTCCTACCGGCAGCGGACTCAACCTCAACGGCCACGGAATTAGTCTCTAAACCTCGCCGAGAGCAGACATGGGAAAGCCGCTCACTATTAATAGCAAGAATCGGACCGATCAAGTAAATCGGGAGGAAAACTGATGAACAAGCATATTGTGCAACTGATACGAGAGCGCTTTCATTCGCTCGTCCGTTTCTGCGGGCCGCAATCTGCAGGGGAGGTAGAGATCGAGGGGGTGCGGGGGACGGTCTACCTCGGCGAACTCTCGATTTGGTTGTGGCCGGCCAAAAGCTCTCACAATGGAGTTCTGTCCGATGAACAACTCGGCGACGTAGTTTCGCCACATTTGCTGGTTCGCAATCTGCTGTTGTCGGCGCAGACATCGATGCAATGTCTGTCATGTCACTTGGACAGGATTGAAGCGGCCGACGGAGACACCGTGTCACTACTGCGTTATTACCTCGAAGATTCCGCTGCAACGGTGGTCGATGGGATGGCTCTGGGGCGGATACTCGGTCCACGGATAGGCCAGACACCGCAATGAGCCCACGTTATGACTGATTGCTCTTGGTGTAAGGACATCCGAACGATGGCGATGGTAGCAGCAGAAAATGACGCAAGGACTCTGCGCGCTCGGTGCTGAAAGCGCCTGAGTCTCCATGGCACGACGGACCATCTAATCTTTTCGCCGGACTAAGTCTGTGACCTGTGAGCATCCCCATTCAAGCGACAACCGGGCGTGAGCGGGCCACCGTGTCCAGGGCCACCTGCCCTTATAGCGGCGTGAGGGGAACGTTCGCATATGGCGCATAAGTACGACGGTGTTTCCTTACGCCTATAGATCGTCGGGAGTGATCATTTCCATCCCTTCAGGAATGCACCAATCCTGATGCGAAGCGGAAAATCCAAAAAACTGTGCCGCATGCTCATACCTCGCCTTTATTTCGGGAGGAAGATCTCCGGATGACATTTCGGCCAGATATGTCAGCGCCGACTCCGTAAAACGCTTTCTCCAAATGCGCGGCCAATCCAGTGCAAGCCCACCGAACAGCTTTTCGCCTTCTGGAGTCATGGGTGGCTCAAATATCTGAACTAGATGGGGCGGAATGCGGATTCCAGCCTGCATTGAGCGCCCTAGCACCACCCCGATCCAATCCAACTCCTGCTCTAAACTTGATGCCTCGACGAGCGGGGAGCCAATGAACACATGTCTCTTCTCGTCAAAAACGCCCTCGCCTATCGTTATCACACCACGCAGGGGAACGAGGATTCGTAGGGCACTACAGAATAAGAGCGCGCAACGGCGAAAGAATTCTTCTACAAGCTGAGGGTCATATGGAACGTATAGAATGATTGAGTCGCTTGCAAAGGCCGCTTCTATCGGCGCCCACATCAGTGCTGGGACCATTTCCCCGCTGGAAGAGATTGTGCTGTTCTTACTCCACCTCGCTTTTTGCGGCGTGATGGCCCGCTCAATCAATTCAAGATAGCTCTTGCGTACCCGCTCTAATCCTTCGGTCTTCAGCTTCTGTTTGAATCCGAGAATGTCGAAATAAGCAAACAGGTACACGGCGATATCCGTGCCCACCGCGGCCTTCCTCGCCTGAAGCGGAGAACCGGCAACGACCTTCGAAAGGAAGATGCCGTCCTCCTCGACCCGCGTGTAGCCGGGCGGAGCATCAATCAGTTCGCCATCCGGATTACAACGCGCGACGAGAACACAAAATAAATCCTTAGATTGCTCAGCGAATTGAGTGTCAATCAACGGATCGACGAAAATTCTTACCGCGTATACGTTGTCGGTTTTGCACCTGTTCCAAAGCGACCAGCAGGCGCCGGTGTACTCTTCTTCCGAGATTCCACGCATCGAGGGCGCGCCCGCCTTGATGTATTTCCGCAGTGATTCCTTGAACACCTTTTCACCATAGCGCTCGTGTCGCTGTCTTTTCATCAGCATCATCACATGGTCACTGCGAATGCCCGACCCAAGCCTGGTTTTAGGCTTAAGTGGGGGCAGTCCTATGGCTGGACGGAAGGTCAGCTAGCCATAATTCCCTTGCGTGCATAACGTTCGATCGCAGAGTTGGTCCTCAACAACTCCTCTTGCGCTTCATTGAAACTTTTCACGATGGGATGATTCCAACCGATGTGCCCCCACTCCCCTGGCCAACGCCATTCCTCCACCTCTCGCCACGTTGGGTCGCTGAATGGCTCGCTCTGTATAACTCGGAGCAACTCGCTCCTCCGAAATTGTAGAATCCTTAGGAATTCACTGGTGTTAGGAATGTCAATTGCCCTTGGTCCTCTGTCCGCTTCTCGGGCGCGCTCTTCTTCTCGGGCATTGAACTTGGTAGCTGCCTCACGAAATGCTTCGTAGCTGTAGTCGAAAGTCGGAAGGCTCGCCGCGATGGCAGACCAGAAATAGAATTTATTGTGGTCCGCTTGGCCGTGAATATGCCAAAGGAGGTGCGCATCAAACTCCCTGAGAAGATACTGGACACGCGACAAATATCTGAGAGGGGCTAAAAGCGAGGTGCCAATAGTCAGGATCTTGATCATGTCCTCGCCACTCGTTGAACTTGCATGGACGGACCGATTCGTGAGCTCAATATACTGCCTCAAACCGTCGGCAATCGCCTTGGAAAGCACATTTGCGTCTTCTAGGAGCGTTATCAATTGTGGAATCTGTTGATATGTAGCTTCTTTGGGGTCAAAAGACAGTTGTGCCAACTTGAGTATCTCGCTTTCGATTGCCAATCTGGTATTAGCTACCGCAAGCATCGAGGGTCCGGAGCCAAGGCTATGCTTATTGGCGTCGATAAATACCTTTTCAGCCTTGCTCCCTAGTTCGCTAAGCTCAAACTCAAAACCTCCGGGGAACTTAGCCTTTGTGATATGGGGCAGCCTCGCTAGGAGTGGTCGCCTGAATATGACAAGAACAACGATTAGCGTGAGCGGCCATGCTAGAGCTTTGATTGCCTCGATTGCTAGCTTCGCCCATTCCATGAGTAAAATTCCCCCGCCTTAGCTCATTCTTCGTGCGGCACGCCCTCTTTCGCGAGGCCCAACAGCTCAAGAAACTTCCCTGGATCAGGCGACAGGGGCCGCTTTTCAACGTGCGACAGGTAGCGCCCTGAATCCGGTCCCCAATCGAAATACACTCCGGTTCCCGGCTCGGCGAGCGACGCGGCAACATCGCGGGAGATTTCCAAGGGCTGGGCGTAGAGCAGTTTCTGATTTTTGTCCCCGAGCAGCCTGACGAAAACTTCTAGGTTGTAACAACCTTCCGTAAAGGCAAAGGAGCTTCCGTCATTCGGTGCGAGAAAATGATGATTAGCCGCCACACCCGTTTCGCCGACGAACAGCCCGCTTCCCCGGACCAGCTTGTCATCGCCATAGACCCAGATATTGAAATTCTGGTGCGTCTCGTTACGCGACAGCGCGACGTGCATGCTTTCGATGACCCGGCCTCGCTTCGCCGTCGCGACCAGTAGCGTGCGCAGGAAGATTTTCGGTAGCGGCTTTTCTTTCCGCTCGCGCGGCGTGTCCGGCCCAAAGAAAATGACGGTCGGCTGCGTCATTTTCACCGTGCCACGGCGAAAGAGTGTCAGCCACGCCACAGTTGCGGACATGAGCAGCGAAACCACGGAGATGAGAATAGGGGCCATTACCGGAAACGGTATGATAACGCCGGTGAAAGCGCCAGCGCCACCATATAGGCGGTCTTTGGTCACCCGCGCCGGTCCCCGTGGTGTTACTGGTAGTGGAGCCCCCTGTTGATGAAGATGGCGGTCCGCATCGCCGTCGGAATCTATGAGCGCGCGAATGCCAGGAGCGGGCCGATGTCGTGATCGTCGGCGGCCTGCAGCGCGGCGATATAGCGCTGGCGCACGGTCCCGGCATCCTGCAGGTTGGCGCTTCCCCACGAAAACCGCTCACCCCCGAGCCTCATCACCAGAAGATCCGCCATGAGGCGGGCGTGGCGGCCGTTGCCGTTCGGGAAGGAATGAATCAGCACCAGCCGGTGATGGAAGCGCACCGCGATCTCGTCGGGCGGATATGTCCTGTACTCGATCCACGCCCTGGTGTCGTCAAGCAATTGGCGCAGTGCCACGGGAATCTCATGGAACACAATCCCGAGATTGCGTTCGCTCATCCTGAACCTGCCCGCCCACCGCCAAACGTCGCCGAACATCCGCCGGTGCAGATCCTTAACGAATTTCTCGCTCAGCGGATCACGACGGCGGTTGAGCGCCCAGTCCTGCGCGCGAGCGATGTTCTCCTGCTCGGCTTCGTTCAGCTCGCGCCGATAGGCGATATGCGCGGGGATCAGCTCGCGCCTTTCCTCCGGCGTCAGCGGTGTGGCATCGTCCGGCTGCTCGTAAAGGTCGTTCACGCGTTAATCCCAGAACAGCCGTGGATTCGTCTCGCGCACGATTTCATCGAGGCGCGCTTCGGCGTCCTTGGCCGTCACCTTCTGGTCCTCCAGCAACATCGAGTGCTCGACCGGCGCCCGCCGCCGCCGCGCGAACGCGCGCGCGCGATCGCGGATCGTCGTTTCGAGCGGTTTGTTCGGCACGAGCGCATAGACAAGCGTGCAGTCGAGCGCCTCGGCCACGCGTCGTAATGTCGCCAGCTCGATGGTGCCCTTTGCTTCCGACTGTTCGAGCGACACCAGTGAAGGCTGCCTGATCCCCAGCCGCTTCGCGAGCTGCGCTGTTGACATGCCGAGCGCCTCCCGCAGAGCCTTGATCCAGCCGCGGACGGGCGGAGTATAGCGCTTCGCCGGCCCTAATTCCCTGAAGCGTTCATCGAGTTGCGAGCGGGACTGGGCAGCAAGCCTGGCCTTATTCATAGGTCACAGCCTATTGTTAGTTTTATTACAATAGATCATAACCTATCGTTAATGTTGATGTCAATAGGCTATAGTCTATCAACGCAAGCAGCGTCTGTGAAAATTGAAGATGACCAGCAGTGCGTCTGTTTTGATGCGCAGCACTGGGGCGAAATTTGCAGACACCGTCTGCAGAACCGACAAACCCATTGTCTCGATAGCGCAGAGCCAGACTCTCAACACACTCTTTTCTCTTCTTGGTATTACGCGTCCTGACCTTCCGCCTCTTGCTTCGGGCGACCATCTCACGATGCTTACGCCACGACATAATAGACTTGTTCTTGCACAGCATAATCGACTTGTAGAAGGACGATGTCCTGGTCGCTTCGCAACGCATCTCCGCATAACGCCCGCCACTGGCTTTTGAAACTCTCGCAGCTTAGAATTCAGCGTTCCCCCAAACACTGTTCGCGCGAAAGGTAACAAGTACATGCCGCGAGGGAAGACGAGCGGCGGCAAGCCGCCAAAGCGCCCGATAGAGCGCTATGAACACCGCGCCAAAAAGCGTATTAACAACCCGCCCGTTGGGTTAGTGACGCCCGAGACCGATCCCGTTGCGCCCACGCACAAGATTTACGACTACATCCCTCCCGTGCCTTCGGTGAAACCTCGTCAGCAATTGGACTACGATCCGCATCTTGATCCGCAGTTAGTGTGGGCGGGCAAGAAGGAACACAGTTCGTTCGAGGTGCCGACACTTTCACTGCACGTCCATGAGCGCATAGATCCCCACACAATCATCGACGCCGTGCGTAAGCGGAACGGTACTGGTTTGCCGGTACAGCCATCGCTCTTCGAGCGCCAGGAAGAGAATCCACCGCTGCGCGAGGCCATTGACTTCTACCGCCACGCCCACGGCTGGTCGAATCGCCTAGTCGCTGGAGATTCCCTGCTGGTGATGAACTCGCTGCTAGAAAAGGAGGGCATGGCCGGGCAGGTTCAGATGGCATACATCGATCCTCCGTATGGCATCAGGTACGGGTCAAATTTTCAGCCGTTCATCAACAAGAGGAGAGTGAGTGAGAACGATGCCGATGAAGATCTGACTTCAGAACCCGAAACGCTGAAGGCCTTTCGGGACACATGGGAACTCGGCATTCATTCCTATCTTTCCTACATGCGCGACCGCCTCCTTCTCGTCCGCGAGCTTCTCGCCGAAGAGGGATCCGTCTTCGTTCAGATATCCGATGAAAACGTCGCGCATGTTCGTGAAGTGCTGGCGGAAGTCTTCGGGACGAAAAACTTCGTCGTGACCATTCCGCTCAAGAAAAAGGGCGGCCAGAAAGCCGGAATGCTGGCCCCCGTAAACGATTTCATTCTGTGGTCAGCCAAGAATGAGGAAGCGGCCCGTAAGAAATTCCGAAAACTGTACAAGCAGGTTCAGGCCGCCGACCTGATCACGAAGTTCAATCTCGTTGAACTTGAAAATGACGAGATCGCTTCCATAAACGAGTTGTCCAAGAGAACCGGCAACGACTACCGGCGGTTCCCAAAGCTCTTCGAGGAGGATTTCCCGAAGGCGCGCCTGTTCGAATCAAAGGACCTGACCGCCGGCGGATACCGGCGGACTCAAAGCGTACCGTTCGAATACGAAGGCGTCCGATACGACCCGGGCGAAGGCAATTGCTGGAAACACAGCGCTCTGACCGATGACGGCTCGCCGTCGGGTATGGAGCGTTTGGCAACAGCGCGACGCCTGGTCGTCGGTCAGGACCAAATCCGCTTCAAACGCTACGCGACTGATTTTCCCTACGAGGTCGTGACGAATTGGTGGGACGAGTTCGGCGGCGCGCCGGACCAAATCTATGTGGTTCAGACAAACCCCGAGATCATCAGGCGCTGCATTTTGATGACGACAGATCCAGGAGACCTTGTCCTCGACATTACGTGCGGAAGCGGAACGACGGCCGTCGTTGCGGAGGAATGGGGACGCCGCTGGATCACATGTGACAGCTCCAGAGTTGCATTGACGCTCGCCAAACAACGGCTCATGACATCGGTGTTCGATTACTACCGCCTTGCGCATGCCGATGAAGGCGTGGATAGCGGATTTTCGTATAAGACCGCTCCACACGTGACGTCGAGCACGATCGCGAACAACGAGCCGCCAATCACCGAACCGTTGTACGACGACCCGTTGAAGGACACCCGCAAGACCCGCGTGTCCGGCCCCTTCACCGTCGAGGCTGTCCCCGCGCCCACGGTATACTCCGTGGACGAAATCGAGAAGGATTCAACCGAGCAGATCCCCGCCGATACATCCATCGCGCGCAAGGGCGCGACACTACGCCACGCGGAGTGGCGAGAGGAACTCCTGAAAACCGGCATCAGGGGCAAGGGCGGCCAGATGATTCATTTCTCCCGTGTCGAGCCGCTAGCGGGCACCCGCTGGCTGCACGCCGATGCCGAAACGAAAGGAGTCAAACCCGAACGCGTAGTCATCTCCTTTGGTCCCGAGCACAGCCTTCTCGAACAGCGTCAAGTCGAACTAGCCTGGGAAGAAGCTCGAACCCTGAGTCCGAGACCCGCCATCCTTGTGTTCGCCGCTTTTGAGTTCGATCCCGAAGCTGCCAAAGACATTGACGGAATGACCAAAGAAAAAACAGGCATGACTTTTCTGACAGCGCAAATGAACGCCGACATGCTAACGGAAGACCTGAAAAAGAAACGAGCCTCGAACCAAACTTTCTGGCTTGTAGGACGTCCCGATGTCGATTTGCGACAAATTGCAAAGGGCGATCACAAAGGCAAGTGGGAGCTCGAGGTTCAGGGCTTCGACTACTACAACACGCGAACCGGAACCATAGAATCAGGCGACACATCGAAGATCGCCATGTGGCTGCTCGATACAGACTACGACGGCCGCAGCCTGTACCCCCGCCAAGTGTTTTTCCCCATAGCGGACGAAGACGGAGGATGGGCGCGGCTAGCGCGCAACCTGAAAGCGGAAATCGATCCCGATTTGATCAAGGCTTATCGCAAGACGGTTTCCCTGCCATTTGAACCGGGCGATTACAAACGCATCGCAGTCAAAGTCATCGACGACCGGGGAATCGAAAGCCTCAAGATCGTCGAGGTGAAGTAAATGGCGACACAGGCTGCTTCCGCGACCATCGACCAGCTCATCATAACCTCGCCCTACAACGAGCCTAGTGAGCATTGGAAATACGACCGTGAAACGCGCCGATTTACCCGCGAACCCGGACGCCGTCCGGCAGGATACATCCGTGCTTCCGACTTGTCCAAGTCCTTTGATGATCCAGGCGAGTTTGTCCAGTTGCCGCTGGTGAACAAGATTCGTCCACGGGTGGATGCTTGGCGAAGCGCCGATTATCCCGGAGCAAACGGCATCACGCGGCGCCTGCTCAAACACTGGCGAGACATCGAACAGCGAGATGGCAGCCGCCGCTTCTTTTTCTGCCAGCTTGAAGCGATCGAAACGCTCATGTGGCTTGCCGAGGCCCCAGAGTCAGATCGGGTCGGGATGAAGATCCCCGGTGATGGCGGTGAGTTCACGCGCCTATGCTCGAAAATGGCCACGGGCTCGGGTAAGACCATCCTGATGTCCATGCTTATCGCCTGGCAGGTGCTGAACAAAGTCACTCATCCACAAGACAAACGCTTTTCCAAAAACATTCTGCTGATCGCGCCCGGCCTGACGGTGAGGAATCGGCTGGAGGTGCTGGTTCCCGGAAGCACGGGAAACTACTACCAAGAGTTCCAGATTATTCCACCGGGCTTGGAAGACAAGCTGCGCCAAGGGCAAACGTGCCGGGTGCAGGTGCGCAACTGGCACAAGCTCGATTGGGATAGCGACGAGCAGATCAGCAAAAGGCGTAGCGTGGATAAACGCGGAGCGCTCAGCGACGAGGCCTACGTGCGCGAAGTGTTGGGGGAGATGCATTCCGCGGAGAACTTGCTGGTGATCAATGACGAGGCCCACCACGCCTGGCGCGTACCACCGAAGGTAAAGATTGCGGGACTTTCCAAAGACGAATTGAAAGAAGCCACAAAATGGGTAGGCGGGCTGGACCGCATTCACCGCGCCCGCGGAATTTTGACGTGTTACGACCTCACGGCGACACCCTTCGCACCAACGGGACGCAAAAGCGGCGAAGAGACGCTCTTTGGGTGGATCGTGAGCGACTTCGGGCTCAATGACGCAATTGAATCAGGATTGGTGAAAACGCCGCGCGTGGTGGTGCGGGACGACGGCGAACTGAACAGCAAGTACAAGTCGAAGTTCTACCACATCTACACTGACTTGGAAGTAAAGCCGGACCTGAATCGCAAAGTGGAGCCACATACTCCGCTCCCTGATCTCGTCGGCAAGGGCTACTACTTCCTGGGAAAGGACTGGCTGGAAACGGCGAAGGCATGGAAGGAAGGAAACATCAAGACGCCGCCGGTGATGATTACCGTGGCCAACCTGACCCACACGGCGGCGCGCGTCCAATATGCGTTCGAGCACAAGAGGATTCGCATTGAGGAGCTGTGCGATCCGGAGAAAATCCTGCATATCGACTCCAGGGTGCTGGACGAAGCCGAAGCACAGGAGGAGCCCGCCGAGATCTTAGTTCAGGCCAGGGCTGTTGACGAAGCGGACGAGGAAATTGGCGAAGAGAGCGCGGAAGAAAACGGCACCGGGGCGAAAAAGAAGCTCACGAAGAAGGACCGTGCCGAGTTGCTGCGCAAAACAGTTGATACGATTGGACGCGAAGGTCAGCCCGGTGAGCAGATTCAGAACGTGATCTCCGTGGGAATGCTTTCGGAAGGCTGGGATGCCAAGACCGTCACGCACATCATGGGACTGCGAGCATTCACGTCCCAACTCTTGTGCGAACAAGTTGTGGGCCGCGGACTGCGCAGAACTTCGTATGAAGTTAATCCCGAGACCGGGTTGTTTCAGCCGGAGTATGTCAACATATTTGGCGTTCCGTTCACGTTTCTTCCGCACGAGGGCAGCGCGGACGCTCCGCCGCCACCTCCAGCGACAGGCAAGACCAGAATTGAGCCTCTTGCGGAGCGACGCGCTCAGTATGAGATGACGTGGCCCAACGTCATTCGGATCGACCACGAATATCGACCCCAACTAACTCTGGACCCGACCAAAGTGAACCGACTGGTTCTGGACGCCTACCAAACCCCCATGATCGCCGAGTTGGCTCCGATGATCGACGGGAAGCCAGATTTCACCAAGTTGAAGGAAATTCATCTGGAGGAACTAGCACGACGGTTCAGAATGCAGAAGATCGTCTTTGAAACTGCGAGCGAAGTTTACGACCTGATGGCTCCCACGTGGAAAGGCAGCCGGGAATACCTTCTCGCCCAGTTAGTTCGTTTGGTGGAGCGTTACATTGAGAGCGGAAGGGTAGTGGTCGATCCACCGCTGTTTAATGAGGATGACAAACGGCGAAGGATCGTCATCACGCTGAACATGACCAAAGTTGTTCAGCATTTATGGGAAGCGATTCGATTTGAGAACGCTCTGACCCTGGAACCGGTGTTCGACACAGAGCGACCCATCCGCTCAACCGGCGACATGCTGCCCTGGTACAGCGGCAAGGCATGCGAGCACACCAAACGCTCACACATAAATATGTGCGTTTACGACAGCCGGTGGGAGGCCAATGAGTCTCTTGAGCTTGATCGCAATCAGAACGTGCGCGCTTGGGTAAAGAACGACCACATCGGTTTTGAGATTACGTACTCGTTTAAAGGGATCATTCACAAGTTCCGGCCAGATTATCTAGTGAGGCTGACAAACGGCAAAACGCTGCTTTTGGAAGTAAAGGGTCAGGATGACCAGCAACAGCAAACCAAGCGAGAATTCCTGTCGGAGTGGGTCAGGGCGGTGAATGGGCACGGCGGCTTCGGTGTCTGGACGGCTGACGTTTCACGCCATCCAAAAGACGTGCTGGAAATTCTGGAGAGGCACAACAAGTGACCAGAGGTATCTTCAGCGAGTAGATCAGCTCTATTCCGGAGTACTTATGCCTTGGATATTTGGACCGGGATTCAACGGACATCCTGCCATTGTTCAAATGCGCGAGCTTAAGTCACTCGATGTGAAGACACGGGCTACAGCATTCAGGGCGCGAACCGAGGCTTATTTCCTACGGCAAGTGGATGCATTGGCAGACCGGAGGGTTCGGGCACCATTCCCCCTTGCAGTTATGACGTGCGTTGGTATCGAAATGATCGGTTCCTATAAATATGGAGACGCTGCCGGCGATCAAAACCAGCATTTCAAGAGACTTGTGAAGGACATGAGCTCGCGCTTTGCGACGATGAAGTCGACGCCGGATGGCAAGCAAACGGAACTCTCTGTCTTTCTGTACAAGGGATTCAGGAACTCATTGGCACATGGTTTTTATGGTAAATGGGTATTCATCACAGACGACGAGAAGAAGACCACGACATTCCGATACAGCCCGTATCAACACTTGGTTGTTCTCAATGTCGATTGGTTTTATCGACGGTTCAGAGAGGTCGCGACTGAATATCTTGATCAACTAACTGCAGCAACGAATCCTAGCGTTGATCCTCTTAGGACATTCTGTACGACTTTCGAGAGGAATTTCTCCGTTTGGATCTAGCCCGACAGCGAGGGTAACTGACGCCGCACTCATGGCAGCTTCATCGTCAGACAGCCGACGATTGCGAAGGGAAAAACATGGCATTCCGACGGGTGTAGAAGGCAGCCTGGACAACCAACCAGCTTTCATCCTCACTGGTACCGACAAGACGGAACGAAGCGCGGGTATGGCCCATTACTAGTGTACGCTGGCTTACCTCCCCCATATATTGACAACCGACCAATGACTCTGCTGTACTAAATGCTGGGACGGTTTCGACTTTTAGGCCTGCTCCTGCCGTAGCGCCGTACAGAGAGCATTTTCTGCCGGTACTTCGACTCCCGCACCTAAACTTTCCTCCCCGTCGTCGCACTTGGGCCAAATTCTTTGGGAAGCAATTACTCATTCGACAAACCCGGTTGGCGTCGCACCGCGGCCTAGTCCCTAGTCGGGAGGTTGCACTCTAAAGAACAAATTGAAACGGTCTAGCTCAACGTAGTCGTCATATTCTATTTCGCGAATCGTCTATTTCAATGGCCGATGTTATCGATACCGTGCTCTCGCAGGTGCTCTTGCACCCACACCTAACTGCAGTTGAGCACAAGGGCGTGCCTACCTCTTACGAAGAACTAAATGCGCTTATCGGACGCATAGCGGCTTCAATCCTGTCTGTCACCTCAGCCCCAGGTCCTCGTGTGCTCCTAGCACTGCCACCGTCCCCCGCTGCATATGCCGCAATGATTGGCACCCTCAAGGCCGGCGGGACGTTCTGCCCGCTAAACATCGTTGATAGTCATCCGCACCGGAATGCTGCGATCGCCCGGGACTTCTCTCCTGATGTCATTCTCTTTGATCGCACTCCGCCCTCTTTTTGGGACGACTCGCCAGCTACGACACCTCGAATTGATGTTGCACGCCCTGGAACCCAGTGCCTCGAATCTCCGGTCGTCGAGCACAGCGAGATCGCTTACGTCGTATTTACATCAGGCTCTTCGGGACATCCCAAAGGAGTCAAGATCGGACGGACAGGTTTTTCACAGTTCGTCACAAATGCGCGCCCGTACTTCAATCTGACTCCAGGGGAACGCTGGGGTCAGTTCTCCAATCTCGGCTATGACCTCGCAATTATGGACGTCTTCTTGGCGCTCACCCAAGGGGGAACATTGGTTCCGCTTGCTAGCCCTGCAGAACGACTCATGCCCGCGACTGCAATTAAGACCAAGAGGATTGCGATTTGGCAGTCGGTTCCGAGCGTTGTGGAGCTAATGAGCCGAGCTCATCAAATCTCCCCAGAGCACCTGGCAACCTTGCGGGTAATGAGCTTCTGTGGCGAACCCCTTCTTCCGCGGCACCTCGATGCTCTATTCTCCGCCCGGCCAGACCTACAGGTTTTCAACACCTATGGCACAACTGAAACGACAGGATTCAATACCATCAATCGGTTAACCTCCGATAATTACCGAGCTTCCTGTGAAACCGCCACCGTCGCTCTCGGCCAGGATGTCCCAGGTTGGGTGCTCAGTCTTCGCGGCGGTGATGCCGCCACCGAAGGCGAAATCATTGTTTCCAGCAGTTGTCTCAGTCTCGGCTACTGGCGCGATGAGGACCGGACCCGTTTCGCCTTTCGTCAATTACGTGGGCCACTCGAAACGGACGGAAAGCGCTCGTACTTTACAGGTGATTGGGGCGTGCTCAAGAACTCGCGCCTCTACTGTTCTTGTCGAATGGATCGGCAAGTGAAGATACGGGGCGAACGCGTCGAGCTAGATGAAGTGGATCATCTCCTCCGGGAAAGCGGATATCCGGCGGCATATACCGTCATGATAGGCGACGACCTGTATTCGTTCGTCGTATCCCCTGACAACGTAGACGGAGAACGTATTCGAACGCACCTTGCAAAACGCCTTCCGTTCCATTCGCTACCGAAAAAGATAATTGCGGTGGCGAGCCTGCCCCGCAACGCCAACGGCAAGATCGACGCTGAAGCTCTCAAACGGCAGGTGACTTCATGAACTCTCACACGGCACTACCGCAACCTTTCGATCTTGTGGCGAAGGCTCTCGGCTGCTCGCCAACGTCACTGTCCATCGATTCGGCCATGTATAGAGACCACGGCTGGGATAGCTTTGGGCACCTCAACGTGATCCTCGCTCTGGAGAAAGCATACGGTATTCGGATCGATGACGATGGAGTGCAAAAATACAGAAGCATGAGAACGATACAAGAACTATACAAACAACAGTCCGTAACGAGGTGAGAAAGTGGGGGCCAACGGTTGTCGGAGCCATGTCAATAATAGGATCCATGCGATCATTTTGACGCGAGATCGGCCAGACACATTGCAGCGCTGTGTCGCTACGGCCCTGTCTTCACTAGGGGAAATGGACATTTTGACGATTCTCGATGATTCCACCCCTGAACTCCGTTCCATAAACGCCCAATTGCTGGCAACTACGCCGAGTTCAACACCACCGCGGCGAATTCACCTTCCCACGTCCAACTGTCGGGACACGCTGAGCCGCCTGGCGTCCTCGCCATCTCTTACTTGGCTCGACAAGACTGCACCTAGGGATATAGCACCACATCGCAACACTTCACTTCTGTTGTCTGAAGCTCTTCCAGCACAAACCACAATACTAATTGACGACGACATTCATGGGTTTGATCTCGCGACCACTCACCAGCGAACGAACGCATTGGATGATAGATGCCTTGGTTTTATTGCTGGTGCTGAAATTGACGGCATTAGCGAACTAGACGTAATCACGAGGCTTGGTGACGCCATCGACAAAGCCACAGCGGTCGCAGACGTAAAGATTTCGTCGCATCGAGAACTCTTTCACGCGCACAAGGGGACCCCTCTTCCGTTTGGGAGTCCCCGCAGATACGTAAGTGCCGGCTATCTTGCTTTTTGGTTTCCAGACGCAGCTCTGTTCGCGTTTCCCCCAGGATATAACGAAGATTGGTTGTGGTGTCTCATTCACGGCACAGCTTCGCAAGTCCAAATCGCGTCTTTAGGAGAAGTCGTCATACACGATCCGCCTGCGCTGCGACAATTGAACCGAGCAGACCTCCTGTTCGAGCTGATTGGCGACGTTGTATTCGATTCCATCGAAGAGCAGATTCTTCCTGCACAAATTGATCCCGCAACTGTCCTCACGTGCCTCTCCAACCATCCTCCTCAGGCTGACTCGATGCCGTCAGCGCGCGCTTTGGAAATAGTAAACAGAGCTAAATTCTCAAGACTGAATGGACTATTGCCAATTCTTCAAGAATACGGGCTTCGAGAACTTGCCACCTTGTTGGAAACAGGAGAACTGGAAATGGATGGTGCTCGAATTATGAACGAATGGGGCTCCGATGCAATCATGAAACAGCGATCTCTAGTGACCTGCCCCCCAGAAATTAGTCCAGTCGAAATGTGACTTCTCTCATTTAGAATGGCCCGCCCAGGGCCAGGAGGAGGAGTCGTGCGCAAGAGTCGATTCAAGGAAGAGCAGATCATTGGCATCCTGAAGGAGTCCGAGGCTGGAGTAGCCACGCCGGAGCTGTGCCGCAAGCACGGGATCGCGTCGCAGACGCTCTACCGGTGGAAGGGGAAGTACGGCGGGATGGAAGTGAGCGAGGCGAAGCGGTTGCGGGCGCTGGAAGAGGAGAACCGGCAGTTGAAGCACGCGGTGGCCGAACTGCTTCTGGACAAGCGCGCATTGCAGGCGGTGGTTACAAAAAAATGGTGAGCCCGCAGTTGCGACGGCAGGCGGTGGTCGTGATGCGCTCGGAAGTAGCGGTTTCAGAGCGACGCGCCTGCGGGCTGATCGAGATCTATCGCCGGACGTATCGCTACGTGCCACGGCCCGACGGACCCGCGACTGCGCGTGCGGTTGCGCGAGCTGGCGGCAGAGCGG
Organism: uncultured Acidobacteriaceae bacterium; assembly: GCA_963842095.1. Lineage (GTDB taxonomy): Bacteria > Acidobacteriota > Terriglobia > Terriglobales > Acidobacteriaceae > Sulfotelmatobacter. The sequence continues at coordinate 408,436 of CAWJEY010000007.1, read as the reverse complement.
CGAAGGTTCGGATATCGCCGATTGACGCGAATGCTGGTGCGTGAGGGATGGAAAGCGAATCATAAGCGCGTATACCGGCTGTACGTCGAAGAAAAGCTGAGCCTTCGTCGGAAGCGGGGCCGACGCCGACGCGCGGGATCGCGCCTGGTGCTAGCGCCGCGCCCGACGCAGCCCGATCATCTGTGGACGATGGACTTCGCCAGCGATGCGTTCACCAACGGGCGCAAGTTCCGGACGTTGAATCTCATGGACGGCTTCACCCGCGAGGCGCTGGAGATCGAGCCCGACACCTCGCTGCCGGGAGCGCGTGTGGTGCGTGTACTAGAAGGACTGAAGCAGCAGGGACGCAAACCGGAGGTGATCGTGATCGACAACGGGCCGGAGTTCGTCAGCCAGGTGGTGAACCAGTGGGCCTACGAAAACGGAGTCCAGTTGCACTTCATCACGCCGGGGCGACCGATGGAGAATGGCTACATCGAGAGCTTCAACGGCAAGTTCCGCGATGAGTGCCTGAACGAAAACTGGTTCTTCGATCTGGCGGACGCCCGTCGTAAGATCGCCGAGTGGAAGGCGGACTACAACCACGTGCGACCGCATTCGGCGTTGGGATACAAAACACCGATGGAGTTTGCCGCTTCGTGGAAGGCAGGCTTCTACATTGCTGGACTGGGGCAAGGGGCCTCAAACGCCGGCCCCTTGCCCCAGACCCCCATCCCCGCTACGCTGCGGGGCGAACAAAAACCGGAGAAAGTCTCATTATCCCTGGACTAAAAATGGGGGGCAGGTCACCAACATCCCTCTTCTCCTGAAAGACCGTCCATAATCTAGCCCTCTAGTAATCTCAGACGGAAGGCTACGCCATCTTTTTCCACTTCGCCCTCTTCCGGGCGGACGCCGCTTGGCCGCGGCTCGGGCGGGCGTTTCGGACTGCGCCGGTTTCGCGCCAAACTAAACCCAACCGCGTTTGGCACTCGCCGCGCTTTCCCTCACGCCCTGCCACCCTCCTTCCGGCCTCCGTTCTGTCCCTTCGCCCGTGTCGCCTTGTTTTTCCTCGCTGCCGCTCTGGTGAAAGAAAAAACAAGCCGACACCGGCAGAAGGGAAAAAACATGAAATTAGAAGAAGTCAACCTCAAAACCAAAGAAGCCGTGGATTATCTGGTGCAATCGCTGGAGTCCGGGCAGAGTGCAGTCCTCACGCAGTATCTCGGAGCGATGGCCAAGTTTCGCAACTACAGCTTTGGCAACATCATGCTCATCGCGAGGCAGAAGCCAGACGCCACCCACGTTGCCGGATACCGCACTTGGACTACGCTTGGCCGCTTCGTCCGGCGTGGCGAAAAAGGCATTTTCATTCTCGCGCCGATGGTTGGTAACAAACGCAAGAAGAATGAGACGGACAATGCGGAGCAGAATACCGACGCCAAGGAGACTCAGCCTACACTGTACGGTTTCCGGGGCGTGTATGTGTTCGACATCACCCAGACCGAAGGCAAAGAACTTCCCGCGCTCACCGAAGTGCAGGGCGACGTGAGCGGCTACCGCGAACGCCTCGTAAAGTTCGTCGAAGGCCAAGGCGTCACTCTCAACTACTCCGAACACATCGCACCTGCCAAGGGCCTGTCGTATGGCGGGAAGATCACGCTGCTTTCCGGGATGCAGTCCGCCGAGGAATTCTCCACGCTAACCCATGAGATCGCCCATGAGATGTTGCACCGGGGCGACCGTCGCACCCTGACCACCAAGCAAGTCCGCGAAACCGAGGCCGAAGCCGTGGCTTTCGTGGTCTGCCAAGCGGTCGGGCTTGAGACCGGAACCGCATCCGCCGACTACATCCAGCTTTGGCATGGAGACGCCAATCTCCTACGCGAGAGTCTGGAAGCCGTTCAACAGACCGCTGCTGTGATTCTCGGGGGCATTGCCCCCGAGCCAGCGGTGGTTCCCGCTTAACCAACGCAAAACCCCAACCCAAGAACAACGGTGCAGGTCGTCATGCCCAAGCTGTGACGGCCACACCCCAAACCACTTCCAAGGAACAAAAACGATGAAAAGGAGAATAGTCATGCAAGACGCGCAAAACACTGCAATCAGCAACGAATATCGCAGCGTTCCCATCAGCATCTTGGTGGAGTCCGCTACCAACCCGCGCAAGCGATTCGATGAAAAGAACCTCGAAGAACTTGCCGCCAGCATGAGAGCGCAAGGGATTCTCGCCCCTCTTCTGGTGCGCGAACTGGAGGAAAGCAAGTATGAGGTTGTCGCTGGGGCACGACGCCTAAGAGCTGCGAAACTGGCGGAACTCGAAAAACTTCCTGTCCGCGTAGTCAAACTGACCGACGCCGAGGCAATCGAGTGCCAGTGCGTTGAGAATCTCCAACGTGAGGATATGCACCCGCTTGAGGAAGCTCTGGGTTTCAAGTCACTTTTGGAATTCGGAGAGCCTGTCTACACTATCGCCACCATTGCGTCCCGCGCTGGAAAAAGCGAGGCGTATATCTACGGTCGTATTCGGCTCGCTGACCTCATACCGCCCGTGGCCGAGGCGTTCCTGAAAGACCAGATCACCATCGGCCACGCTTTGCTGATCGCCAAGCTCCCCGCTTCGCAACAGCAAGAAGCATTCTCGGCTGCTTTTCGTGGCTTGTGGACAAGCGAGGGCAACAGCCAAGTCTTGATTCCCGTTCGTGAATTGGCTTTATGCGGTGCACCGCATAATGCTAATAATGCGGAGTCCGCTGTTATGCGGACTCCGCACCATGGAATGCTGGGTTGGCGTCATGGGATGGCTCCCTTACTCCGCATAATCGTGGGAGCCTTTAGCAAAGCGATGAGCTTGTCCGTAGCCTTGAAGCGACCGGTGCGCAGCTTTGGGGCAATCGCAGCTTCGAGAGTTTCCAGCTTCACGGTCGGGTCAGCGCGGGTGTAGATCTCCGTCGTTTGCACGCTGGAATGGCCAAGCCAAAGGGAGACCTTCCGCAGGTCTTTGGTGGCTTGGAGGATTGTCATCGCGCAGGTATGCCGCAGGACGTGTGGCGACACTCGCTTCGATGAGAGCGAAGCGCAACGCCTTTCGGCCGTACGGACGTGCTTCCTGAGGATGTATTCAAACCCGGCACGAGTCATACAGCCGTCGCGGGCATTGAGAAATAGTTCTGGAACCAGAACCTCCCCTCTAACAGATAGCCAAGCGCGCATCGCCGACGCGGTCTCTTTCCACAGCGGAATACAACGCTCTCTCCGGCCCTTGCCGTGAATCAACACGTTAGGCTCGGGTTGGAGTCTAACGTCAATGACGCGAACGCCCACCAGTTCTGACACTCGCAATCCACCGGCGAAACAGAGGTGCAACATGGCGCGATCACGAATACCGACCCGGCGTTTTGGATCAGGAGCATCCAAAATCGATTGCATCTCCTGTGCCGTGAGGTGCCGGACGAGACGCACATCTGTCTTCTTGGTGGGAATCGACAGAATGCAGCGAATCTGTTCGAGGGCGGACGGCAGCCGATACTCGATGTACCGCATGAACGACTTGATCGCTGCGAGCCGGATGTTTCTGGAGCCAGCGCCGTTTCCGCGCGTTGCTTCCAGATGATTCAGGAAGTTCACGATGAGCTGGGCATCTATGTGTTCCACCTGCAACTGCGACGGCGTGATCTTTAGGCAGTTGCTCGCGTATTCAAAGAGAAGCCGGAAAGCGTGCGCGTAGGAGTCACAGGTGTTCGGGCTGGCCTGACGCTCGACCGGCAACCGTTGTTGGAGGAAAGCTGCGATATGCGGCGCGATCAGAGTCATGAGCGGTCTCCCATGAAGTAGCGTTGGGAGGATTCAGCAATGTTCCTCATCAGTTCGGGTGTCGCTTCCAGATACCAATACGTGTCCGCGATGTCGCTGTGGCCGAGGTAGGTTGAGAGCGCCACCATGTGCCGTGTGATTCGATCTCGGTCATCGGGGCAGGTTTCAAGGGCTCTCACGGCAAATGTGTGTCGCAACGCATGGATCGTGGGCCGGGGGAGGCCGGAATGACGCGGAAGGCTGATCGTCTCGATAGTTCTGCGAAATGCAACGTAGGCGTCGTGCCGAAACAGCTTGTGTTTTCGCAAGCCAACGAACACGTGATCGTCGAAGGGGGCAAAGACGCGTCGCTTCGGCAGATAACGCTCCAACGCAGCTTGTGTGGTCGAATGGAGCGGCAGCAGTCGGCTTTTGCGGAATTTAGTATGTCGAATGACAAGACCATCCGCAGTGATGTCTTGCATCCGGAGATTGATCGCTTCCGACAGTCGCATGCCGGTACATGCCAATAGCCCGAAGAATGTGCTGTAGGTGAGACCGCGATACTCCGGATTAGGGTATCGCCCCACACCCGATGCGGCTTGGACGAGCCGCTGAACGTCTTCTTTCGAATAAATGTAAGGAGTGCGCCGCGGTCGGTCCTCGCTGCCGAAGACAGGAGGCGGCACTTCATGACGCTGGTCCTCCGCACGCAGGTACCGTGCCAATCGAATCACCAATCCAAGCCGTCTGGCTCGCGTGCGAACGGAGGGCGTCGATCCCGCCCACTCTATTGCTGTTTCAGAGCGGACATGGTGTTGGCCCGCTGCGTCGGAAAACGCCGCGAACCCTCGCAACAGGTTGCCTGACCACTTCATCCCGAATCCCATGGCCCGGCGCACAGCCAGATACGCTTGCACGTCCTGACTCAACATGCCTTCACCTCCGGCCATGGCTGCGCTATCTGCCCCAGCGTGAGGACATCCACTTTGGCGTAAATCTCCGTGGTCGCGATGGAACGGTGGCGGAGCACACCAGCGATCTCCTGCAGGGACACTCCTTGCCGTAGCATCGCGCTGGCAACCGAGTGGCGGAGAATGTGAGCTGCCCCTCGCTTCGGGCAGTTGATGCCGGTCCGGCGCATCGCACGAGCAACGAGTATCGAAATCGCATTGGAGTCAGCGAAGGCCCGATACGGAGCCGATGATCGAACAAACACTGCATCGGTGTCAGCTTGAGGGCGATGATCTTTGATGTAAGCCGCCAGCGCATCTCCAACCTCTTGGGTCAGTGGCAACACGGTTTGGCGGCGTCCCTTTCCTGAAACCCGGATCATGCCTTCTTTCCAATCGAGATCGTCGAGCCGAAGCTGAACAATGTCGCTCGCCCGAAGCCCCAGGCGTGCGAGCAAGAGAAGAATCGCTCGGTTTCGCCTTCCGAGCGAAGTCGCCAGATCGGGCGACGCTATGACCTGTTCGACCTGATCGGCTTGTAAATAGAATGGCAAAGCAGAGAGCCGCCAATGGGCGAAAGTAGGGATTGACGCATAGAGATAGTCGGGGCACCTTCCCTGCGAGATCAGGAAGCGAAGGAACATGCGGACTGCGCAGATACACTTTCTCGCAGATGCCCATCCGGAGTGCTGACTCTTATCCAACACGAACTGCCGCAAGTTCCGTGCGTCATACATGTGCGGATCTTCGCCGAGATCCTTGATGAATGCACGCAGTTCGAAGCGGTAGATGGAAAGAGTGGCATCGGAAACCCCGCGCTGTCGACGCATCCAATCGCAGAAGGCCGTTAACATCGCTGCCTCGACCGCTGGTTCAACAAAGGTTGGAGTCGGGACAATGCCAACGCGCCGCAAATAGTCGAACCAAAGATCGACACTGTACTTCTGCCGGTGAGGTTTCAGTGGTGGATGATGTCCGCGACAACGGCATCGTTTCAAGTGGTCGAGGAACTGCTGTGCATATCGTTCTTCAACGCTCGTGATCGACAGGTTTCGATGGGCGATCCAATGGAGAAAGTGTTCCGCTGCCCGAATGTGCTTGCGCGCTGCAACCCACTGATAACGGCCTTGGGACAGTTCCTTGGCGAATCCTTCAAGCAGATGACCACCGCTGCAACTACGCAGTTGCTCGATACGTGATGGCCGTCTGAAATAGCGAACCAGCATGATGTTCCCCTCCTTGGGAGCATCATGATTATGTGTGATAGTCGAGACTTGACGTTACACGCGCTGTTGTGAGGACGAAGCGGAACCGTCGGACTCGGCTGAACCTCAATTTCCGGTTTGCCCGACTCTCGGGAGGAATCTCACTGACCGTCAGCGGCAGACTTCCCAGATGAAGACTTCTGGCCAACAATTTGGTAGGCTGGCTCGCACGAGGGTCTTCGACGCTGATCCTGATATCCATAGCTCTTATGCGCCCTTCGGTTTTCGGGGCGGCCTCACGGCTGTCTCCTCGGTCAGCACAGGAAGCGAAAGGCCGACCTTCACGCGATCCAAGACCACCAAGGTTTCATAGCGCGCGATGTCTTCACTGCTTTCGAACCATCGCCGCGAAAATTTCGCATAGTGTTCCATGCTGTTGGCGGACACCGCGATTACCAGATCGCTCGATCCCGTGACCTGGTAGCATTGCTGGACTTCCGGCATTTCCCGCATTCGTCGCTTGAAGCGGTCGAGGTAGACGGAAGGTCTGGGCCGGGCAACCATTGTCAGCAACGCGATGCAAGTGATGAGGACACCGACGGCGCGGGGGTCGAGCAGCGCAATCTCGCTCTGGATCGCGCCGTTCTCGCGCATTCGCTTGATGCGCCGCTGCACGGCGGCAGCCGAAAGGCCAACCTCCGTGCCTATGGAGTTTGCGGTGCGTCGCGTGTCATGCTGAAACAAAGCGAGTATCTTGCGGTCGATGTGGTCCATATTGGTGTGTTTAGCGCTCGATTTGCGGTTAAGCCGCAACTTCAGTCTTGCAAATGCGGCTCAATTGCTCCTATACGCGGGTAGAATACCTCGAGTTTGATCCGATCGGAAGGTCTTCATGTATGACTCGCGCCTTTGAGCCATCGGAAGGCCAACCGGCATTCCTGCCAATGGTGTGGGGACCGCATCATGAGACAAACTGCCACGACCGTAACGTTGCGCGCCTGTCTGCTGCTGGCCGGCACGCTATGCGCAACTACCGCGTTAGCTGCCCAAGTGTCCTCGGCGGACGAACTGGTCGGGCTGTGGAAGGCGGAAAGACGGTTTGGCCCGGATACGCGTGGCCCGTTAGTCATTCAGAAGACGGCGTCGGGGTGGAGCGCGGACTTTATCGGTCGCATCTTTTCTGTCCGTTCGGACAGATCGGAGCTGACATTTGCATTGCCCGATGGCGAAGGCTCGTTCATCGGGCGCTTACAGACTGACGGCCGCGCCATCACCGGGCACTGGACGCCTCCGAAGTCAGTCATTCACGGATTCAAATTCGCTGTCCCCGTGAGGCTCATGGCAGACGGGCCAGGCCGCTGGCAGGGATTGGTCGAGCCGCGTCACGACGACTGCACGTTCTATCTGATGGTGCGAAAACTGCCCGACGGCGGCCTCGGCGCCTTCTTACGCAACCCTGACCGCAATCTCGGCCTGCAGTACGGGATCGATCGCATCGTTCGCGACGGCAATGCCGTGACGCTGAGGGGCCGGATATGGGAAAAGGACCAGAGACCGCGCTGCTCCACGGCACATTTGATCCGAGCACGATGGTTTTGTCGATCGTTTTCCCTGATCGGGGTGGCACCTACGATTTCGCACGCGACGACAGTCGAGCGACCGGTTTTTATCCGCGCGGCAGGGAGCCGGAGCATTACATCTATCGAGCGCCGCTGGCGCGTGACGATGGCTGGCCCACGGGGACGCTCGAGGATGCGAAGATTGATCGCACCGGCATCGAGAAATTCATCCAGACGATCGTCGACATGCCGATCGAGTCGGTCCACACGCCGGAAGTCGAGGCTATTCTCGTTGCCCGCCACGGAAAGCTGGTCTTGGAGGAGTACTTTCACGGCTTCAATCGCGAGACATTCCACGACACACGGTCAGCGGGGAAGAGCTTGACGGTGACCGTGGTCGGCGCCGCGATCGAGGCTGGTGCGCCGCTGTCGCTCTCGACCCCTGTCTACAAGCTCATGAACGGCGGAACACTGCCCGGGAATTTGGGTCCATGGAAACGCGACATGACGCTGCAGGACCTTTTGACCATGCGCTCCGGCTATTACTGCAACGATTCCGATCCCGCCTCGCCAGGCAACGAAGACACAATGCTCGATCAGACTGCAGAGCCCGACTACTACCGTTACGTCCTGAAGGTGCCGATGGCCTATGCGCCCGATACGGTATCGGTCTATTGCAGCACAAACCCCAATCTCGCGCTGGGCATGGTGGGCCGAGCGACGGGCGAGTCACAGTTGGACACGTTCGATCGTCTGATCGGCGGGCCGCTGAAGATCGACCGCTATGCATGGCCGCTGGATGGCGTGGGCCATCCTTATGGGGGCGGTGGTGTGCGCATTCTGCCGCGTGATTATCTGAAGGTTGGCCAAGTCATGCTCGACGGCGGAACCTGGCAGGGCCGCAGGATTCTCAGTCGCGACTTCGTTGCCCAGGCATCCGCGCCGCTGCACGACCTCAACATGATCCAGTACGGCTATTTATGGTGGAGCATCAGTTACCCATACAAGAACCGGCAAATCCGCGCTTACTTCGCCGGCGGTAACGGCGGCCAGGCGATCATGGTGGTGCCGGAGTTGGATCTTGTCATCGGCATCTTTGCGGGCAACTACGGCGACCACGTCGGGCTGCATGTGCAGGAAGACTTGGTGCCGAATTACATACTGCCGGCCGTGCGCGAGCCCGGCGACGATGCGAATGCGCCTGTGATCGAGCGCGATTTCCAGACGCCCTACGCGCATCCGCCGGTGGTAGTGCCGACCTCGCTACAGAACTGACGAAATCAATTTGTCCTTTCTTGGAATCTGAAAATCGGGAGCACACGTACTATGACCTGGAAGAATGAGAGATCGTGGAATCTGCGTCTGCGTTTGATTTTGGCGACCGCGTTTACCGCGCTGATGATCTTGCCAGCGGCCTTGGGGCGCGCCGATTCTGAAGCGGCGCAAACCTCAGTCGATGACCTCGCGGGCCTCTGGAAAGCACAGCGATGGTTCGGGCCCTATGTGCGCGGAACCTTGACTATCCAGAAGCGCGGCGAGGCATACGCTGCCGATATCGCCGGCCTGTCCGTCGCAGTGCACCACGTGAAGGATGAATTGTTTTTCGAAATGCCGGACGGCCAAGGTTCGTTCCGGGGACGCGTCGAAAGCGATGGGAGCATTACCGGACATTGGATTTCGCCGCCATATATCGGGTACGGATTCCAGTACGCATCGCCTGTCCACCTCAAGTTGGACCGCATAAACCGGTGGAGTGGGCAGGTTGTCCCACTGAACGACACCTTTACGCTTTATCTCCTGCTGAAGGATGCGCCGGACGGTTCGATGACGGTCATCCTCCAGAACCCGGAGCGCGACTACGGCGCCTTTATCGGCGCAGACCGCCTGGTGCGTGAGGGCCCGGCTCTCAAATTGATGGGCAAGCGGCCAAACTGGAAGGAGGAACGCGTCGTTGCCAACGGATCCTACGATGCCGACAACAAGGTAATCTCACTTTACTTTCCGGATCGCGGCGGCACGTATGACTTCCAGCGTGAAGGTGACAGCAGCGGCTTCTTTCCGCGAGGTAAGAAGGCAGTCGACTACAGGTATTCACCGCCGCTAGCGCGCGACGACGGTTGGGCGACCGCCAGTCTGGACGAGGTCAACATCGACCGGCCGGGCATCGAACGGTTCATCCAGAAAGTTATCGATACTCCGATGGACAGGCCGGATGTGCCACAGGTCCAGGCAATCCTGATCGCGCGCCACGGCAAGCTCGTGCTAGATGAGTACTTCCACGGCTTTAGCCGCGACACGCTGCGCGAAACCCGTTCGGCCGGCAAGAGCATTACCGCGACACTGATAGGCGCAGCAATACAAGGCGGGGCACCGCTTTCGCTGTCCAGCCGCGTCTACGAAGTCATGAACGGGGGACGGTTCCCGGATGGCCTGGAGTCACGCAAGCGCGTCATGACTCTGAAGAACCTGATGACCATGTCGTCCGGCTTCGACTGCGACGATGCCAATCCTGATACGCCAGGGTTCGAAGATGCGATGTACGATTCCGACGCCAAGGACTACTATCGCTATGCGCTCGCTCTTCCGATGGCGTTCGATCCTGGCGAGAAGGCCGTCTATTGCACCCAGAATCCGAACCTCGCGCTCGGAATGCTGGGCCGCGCCACTGGCGAATATCAACTGGACATCTTTGATCGTATCGTCGCGGCTCCTTTGAATATCGACCGCTACGATTGGCTTCTCGATCCTGCGGGAAATCCGTTCGGCGGCGGCAGCATGAAGGTCCTGCCCCGCGACTTCCTGAAACTCGCGCAGCTCATGATGGATGGTGGGGCCTGGCATCGCCGCCGGATACTCGACCGCGATTTTGCCGCGGCGGCGGTGTCGCCTTTATACAATATGCGAAACGTCACCTACGGGTACTTCTGGTGGAGCATCGACTATCCCTACAAAAACCGAATGGTGCACGGTTTCTATGCCGGCGGCGCCGGCGGACAGACGGTGATTTCGATACCCGCTCTCGATCTCGTCATCGGCATCTTCGCCGGCAACTACAGCAGCAAAGCCTGGAAGGATGTGTCGATGAACTACGTCCCGCGGTACATCCTGCCTGCCGTGCGCGAAGCCGGTGACGACAAGAGCGCGCCCATCGCCTGGCGCGAGGACTACGCGACGCCGTATGGGCATTCTGATAATTCCGGTCCGGTCGTTTCGCCTCATTAAGACGACATCTTCGGGTTAGTCCCAACAAACGGGCTTCGGGGAAGTCAGCGACCGCAGTTCAGGCCGGTTTGTCGGCAATGCTGAAGTTGGGTTTCTGCTAGCCCAGACTATTGCAGATTATGCGAAGCTGTCACTCTCTAACGATCAGCCCATCATGCTGGCCCTAAAGAAGTTCATCCCCCTGCTACGCTGCGGCACTCTGCATAAAGACGGACGCCGCATTACTGGCAGCGTGGATCGAGTCGAACATCTTGCTACAACTGGCGTCTGCGCCATTTGACAAGCAGGATGAGACACTCGTTCCCGAAGCAGGTTCGTGCGCCAACTGCCCGAAGCGAACCGGATTCAACAAACTACTCTTCCCGGACGTGCGAAAAGATTCCTGCACTTCGCCCGACTGTTTCCGGGCCAAGATTGACGCTTCCGTGAAAAAGACTCTGGAAACCAAGCCGCAGCTAATACAGATTTCGGCGGCGTGGAATTCTCGCGAGGGCGCTCCCTTGGGACGGAATCAGTATGTGGAGTTGGAGATCAGGAAACCCAAGCCGAACGGCGCAAGCACTAAGCTCTCCGCAAACCAGAAGCCATGCGAGAAGATGGCTGAGGCCATCGTCATGGACGGCGGCAAGCGCGGACAGGTCGTCAAGGTTTGTGCCGATCCCGCTTGTCGTGTCCACCACCCCAACACGCCTTCTCCGCAGCAAGTTGAGCGGGAGCGGGCAGAGGAACGGAAGCGCATCGAAAAGGAGAAACTCGCCATTACGACTCGCCATCGTATTTTGGCTACGATCCTCCAACGCGTCTCGGCTCCGTTGAAGAAGGCCGACTTGCTGGCGGTCGCCCACTACCTGCTCGGCCATCTCTCCTACAGCCAGGTCCCGGCTATGGCGAAGCGGCACAAGGTAGAGACGAAGAAGGACTCTGCGTCCGCGCAGGAGCTTTTGGCCAAACAGGTAGGCACGTATGACGAGCCCGAACTCTGCAAACTCCTTCTCGAAATCAGCCTTCTGGATTCGGCGTATCAGCGATCCGCCGCCAGCCGCGACGACGTTCTCATGGACGCCGCCAAACGCTATCGAGTGGATGCTGAAAAGCTCCAGAAAGCCGTGGCCAAAGAATTCGCTGCGAAACGAGACAAGAAAACAATCAAGACGAAGGGTCGCAAGGCGACAGCCTAAGTCGCTCCATTCTTGATTTGTGGCGGGGTGCGAATTTGCACCCCGCCTTTTGTTGTTTTTGCAAAGACTGCGGACTCAAACAGTTGAAAGACGTTCTAAGTCTTTTCGGCTTGTAGGAAGAACGGAAGAACTCACCCACTATTGGCACCTTTCTCACTAGAAATGGTGCAGGTGGGACTGAAGAGAATCCCACCTAGGATCGGAACGACTCATGTGCTCGTTGGCGATCTCACAAGCGGCGTCTGCTCCCATCATGCACAAATCGTAGGCTGACGGCTTTCCCGAGACTTTGCTCACCATTGAGTCAATCGCAGCATCACACAAACCCTTTCCGATCTCCGATCCGTACCTCATGTAGGATTCCATGCAATATTGGTCGGTTTCAGTTTTCAGCTCTTCAAGGTTCTGTTGCGATTTCTGCTGGGCGAAGTCTCTTTGTCGCTGTTCCGCGAGTTCGGCTTCATTCGCAGCTTGTGCATAAATTGTCAGCTTAACATCATGCCCAAACATCCCCCGCATGAGTTTGACGCCGTTGAGGATGGTCTCGCTGTCCCTTATTGACCAAGCATCACCTATGTCCAAGTCTCGCAATGCCATTGAAAATGGCGCGGGAGCGGGATTCCCGGTAACGTTCCTAACGAAATCGGCTATCTGACTTAGAATGGCTTCTTCGTTTCCTTGTCTCTGCGGTTTTTCTCGATCATCAAACCTGATGGAAGCCCTCATCAGACGACCGTTGGCGTCCACAAGTGTCAAGTCATGATTCTGCGCACGATAATCGCATTGAGTGGTGCCATCAGGGTTCTTGCCCCAGCAATGAGTCAACTTTGGTCTTAGCTTGTAACTGTTGAGCAAATCCACGGTTGAGATAGGCAAGGGATTGAGAACCATATCCCGCTCGGCTTGCGCAGCAAGGTCCTTCATTTGTTGGTCAAGTTCTGGAAGGTCGAACTCGACGGATGCGTGTCCCCTGGTTCCATCGGTGGTCTTTCCAAGCGAAATTCTTCCTTGTTTGGGTCTGTTCCAGACCAGAAAAGTCGCCCCTGCTGGACTGTTCGAATTTCCATTGGCTTTTGTTATCGTTTCTAATGTTTCGGGGTAATGAGCAGCGTCGAAACTGTACTCAATGCGTTGTAGTTGACCACGGTAGAACGACATCGCCATTGAGTCCCCGTCATTCTTTAAGAACTTGCAATCGGTATAGTCTGTGATTGGAGGGCGTCCAGCGTACTGCCGATATTTACAATCCCCAACTTTCGTGAATCCGATGGCGGCTGCGCGGCTCTCGGATTCACGAAGCGATTCGCGACCCTCGAAAGCAAAGAAGAATTTGTTTGTTCCCACTGCAGCCTCGTGCCTGAACCAGTAACCTGATCCGAGAAGGGTCACCAAAATAACAATAAACGCAGCGGCTGCTGCAGGTGATCGCCAGTTCGGGCTGGAAATCATTTGCATCGAAGATTGCACCCAGTCCCGTTAGACAGCCATCGCTCGCACTGACAAATCGGGGAAGTAGTTCGTTCCTTTTTCGATCTCTTCTTGCTCAGGCACCTTGTAACACAACCAATGTTCCGGACGGCGAATCATCACATCCTTCACCAGCAACCCAAAGAATAGGCGCGATTGATTCCACGCGGGCTCTTCGCCGTAACGTTCGCACATCGCGTCATATATCGGCTGATAAGGTGTGTTCGTCCAATCGGCACCGGGAATGAAGCTGGAACAGAACCAGCATTCATTCGTCCACCCCTTTTCGTTCAGCTTCATGTCCACAAACGCGTTGATTGCCTCGCGAATCCGCTCCTCCGCACCGGGGCTCGATTCTTGCAGTAAGCCTTGCCAATAATTGAATTCATCTCTGCGCCTGGGGCCAACGTCTCGCATTTCCTTGATGTCGTCGTAATACTTCAGCATAAGACTCCTTATCGCTCAAGTTCAGGCGGGGAAACGGCTTTGACGAGGAACGTCACGATTCGGGTTCCTCAGCCGCAAAAACAGGTAGATGCACTCAGACGGCGCATCCTTCGGCACCGTGGCTATCGTGACTGGCACCATCCCGATCAGACGTTCAAACGACCCGTGCATCGACTCGACATATTCCTTGAAAGCCTCCTGCAAAGTGACCGCCCTTCTGAGACGGGATAACGACCATCTTACCCTGCTAGATTGAGACTTCAAAAGCCGTACCTGAGTGTCCTGTTGAACCCCGCTTGCACCGCTTCCTTGACTACCATTACGTGAAGGTATTAACTGACTAGCATGAAGTCGTTTCTAGCCTTCGCCGTGATTTGCGTTTCGCTGACGCTTCTCGCCAATACTTCGTTTGCCAAAGAAAAAAAACGCGAGTGGCAGACAGGTAAGGTCGTGGACACAAACCGTGATAGGACGTATGCGGGGAGTGTGGGCAATGCATCGGGAACCGCCACGACTTCAGGCGACACAACATACGGGAACGCAAGTGGCAGTTCGACGGCTGTGTATCGGGTTTATGAAACCTACACCATCGAAGGCGGAGATTACGTTTACGTGTGCCAAGAACACATCAAGTGGAGATGGTCCAAGCCGGCTGTTCTTACGGTGAACGGGCCAGCACAATTTGCAATCGAGAAGGATCGCATCTACATAAAGAGCGAGGATGGTAGCGAGCACGAGACCAAAATCATCAAGAAAATTCTGAAAACTCACGAGCCCCCCGCCAACCAGCCAAGTCCAAAGAACTGAAGCCCTGCGATTTAATTCTGTAGAAAGTGCCGCCCAGGGAGGCGTCGGGAACGACCTGCGGCACGCTTCGATCGTTCTGAGGACAAAAACGAGAGAGCCGCCCTGAGCTCTGTTGCGCTACGACGGGCGGCTCACTACCCCCTCAGCTTGCCCCCATATTGTAAGGCTTTCATGGCTTTCTTAGGTTTCTGGCGGAGTGCGAGTTTGCGCTCCGCCATTTTTCTATTGAATTGGAGTCCGGCGCAGCGGTGTCAACGGTCCACAACCCCGCCCGTTGAAGCTTTCTTTTGGGACCCCACAACGGGAACGATTGTGCTCATGTCAGAAGGCCCATTACCCTCCCGTCCCGAGCCAATCTGCCGAGGCAATACCCCCGAAACCTCCGTCTGGAGCGGCTTTCGAGCCGACCGATTTCTAGTTTATTTTGTCCTTTGCGAAACCTTTCAGAACTGGCCGGGTTCAAAGTCCATAACCACTCGTCGCTTCACATGCAAATGGCAGGACGAAACACGTGGTGTCACCCAACTCGTGAACGGGGCTTGGAGCAGTGTTTCCCAGCGTTGAAATACGTCACCTGCTTGCAGTCATTGCCTTGGCCGAAGAGCTGAACTTCAGGCGGGCCGCGGACAGATTGCATATAACCCAGCCTGCGCTCAGTAAACAGATTACCGACCTCGAAGCAGAGCATCAGTTTCACCTGTTCACTCGCGACAAGCGACGGATTGTGGAACTCACGGATGCAGGGCGTCTCTTCGTTCAAGAGGCCCGCTCTGCGCTCTCGCACACGGAGCGGGCCGTGCATCTCGCTCGTGCTGCCCACAACGGGTCCGATACGATCTTGACGATTGGGCGCTCACCTTATGCCGATCACGACTGGGTCTCCGCGATGTTTGCGATCCGGCTTCCTTTGTATCCGAGACTCGAAATTCGACTAAAGACTCAGTTTGTAATGGAGTCGGTCCATAGCGTCCTTGTTGGAGAAGTTAACCTCGCCTTGGTGACGGCGCCACCGCAGGATGCTCAGATCACGGCTGTGCCGTTTGCTCCGGCTCCGCTCTATGCTGTACTTCCAGAGAACCACCCCGCTGCTCACAAAGAACGCCTGGTTCTCCAGGATCTGGCCAAGGATGAGTGGATTCTGTTTCCGAAACGTTTTGATCCGATAGTCTTTGAGGCAATCATGGATGCAGCACAACGTGGGTCCATCGCTCCCAAGCACGCTCACGATGCCATCGCGCCACAGCAGGCAGTGGACCTAGTATTGGAGCACGTAGGCGTCGCCATCCTCACGCAGCCCACTGCGCCAGGTTTTCATCCTGACGGTGTGGTCGTAAAGCTGCTTTCCGATACATCGTTGTGCTTCAAAACATGCGTGATCCTGAGAGCCGACAACACCTCCCGGCTCGTAGAGGAATACGTTCGAATGTTCCTCCGCAAATATGCGCCGCCGCGCCTGCCTCCAGAGCAAGTGAAGTTATCGCCGCCGGCCCGAGTCTTGGGCTGGAAGAAGCCAATCCCGCCGTCGCGCCCTTGACAGCACGAACATCGTTGGTGCGGATTATGCCGTACCTCCCGCGTCGAATTGTCGCAGGTGACAGGTGTGGTAAAGGCCCTTGGGCACTCGCCTGAAATCAATTTGTCCGTGGGCAGGTGACGCGCAAGCCGACCAGCTTGGACAGAGGTTTGACAAACTGATGTTGCATAAACGGTCGGAACGTTGCTTGTTTAATTGAACAACCTGATTTTCAATTGAAGCAAGCCTTGTTGACTGGTTCTTATAGCATCTGTCTCCGAGGACGATATGAAAGATAAGCTCATTGAAGGCTACCTGAAGGATTTCGTTGATGCCCACATCGCGGAATCCCGCAATGTCACGGGGCTTGATCTCTACCACGGAAGATCTTTTCGCCTCATTGGGGACCAGCTGGCCGCCAACGCTTCCGCCTTTACTACCTCGCTCGCCGACATCTTGGCCTTTAGAAAAACCAGCTCGTCGACAGCTCTCTCGTGGCCTCGCTTGGCTGCAAGACTTAAATACTCGTAGGCGGCGATGTGATTCTGCGGGGTCCCATTGCCTACGACTTGCATGGAGCCAACAAAATAGAGTGAACCAACATCACCTTGTTCGGCTCCTTTGCTGAACCACTCATAGGCTTTGTCGTAGTCCTGCGGTATTCCCTTTCCCTTTGCATAGATGACTCCGACGTTATATTGAGCTTCCGCTTTCCCCAATTCGGCGGCGCTACGATACCACTTTAACGCTGCGGTCATGTCAAGGGGTACTCCTTTGCCTGAAGAATACAGAGTGCCGATATCAAATTGCGCTGTGGCGTCTCCTTGAGACGCCGCCAGTTGAAATAACCGTAGCGCTTCCTTGTAGTCTTGGGGTACTCCATGTCCTAGAACATACATGCTAGCGAGATTCCTCTGCGCGGAAGCTAACCCTTGTGCGACAGCCAGCTGAAACCAGCGAATGGCTTCAGTATAATCCTTGGTCAATCCGTCCTCCCCGCCTTGATACAGCACACCCATCTTATCCAGAGCGCTGGCATAGCCCTGACCAGCTGACAATCTGCACCAGCGTATGGCTTCGGTAGCGTTCTCAGTCACTCCATAACCGTTGTCGTACATGACACAAACTACGTATTGAGCCATGGGATTCTTTTGATCCGCTAGAGTCTTGAATCTGGTGAAGGCGGTACTATAATCATCATTCTCGTAAGCAGTCTTTGCATCCTGAATCAGTTGTTCTTGCGGAATACACAATGCGGACATCCAGCTGACAAGGAGAATCAAGCCAAGCACAACGTATCTCATACAAGCTTCCCCCTTTCTCATAATCTAGCAGCCCCCGTGTTAACAAAGCTTCCGACACGACAAAGCACGACCTCATTGCCGATCAAACTCATCTTCCCGGACTTACTAGTGTGTCACCGTGAAACTAGCGGCGCTCAAACTCGTTCCACTCGGAGTGGTGACTTGGATCTTGTCAGTATCTTGTCGGTATCTTGTCAGTGGTGGCCCCCGTTGGAACGGTGGCGCTTATTTGCTTGTCGGAGTTAACCATAAAACGCTAGTGAGTGCGATTCCGCCAAACAAAAATGCTGTTCGTGCCAGTCAATTCATTCCCAGTGATGACCACCCGTCGCTCCGACCGCTCCGCTTTGCGGCTCAAAACTAACAATGCGTACAACTTCACCGTTAGTGGACGCCATCGCAAGTGCTCGGCAGTGGTCTGCCCAGAGCTTTCAGCACTTTGCACTTGCCTTCGATAGCGGGAGCGTTGCTTGCATCAATACTAAGCGCCCTTTCAAAGCTCTGGAGGCTCTCTTCGAGACGCTGCTGACGAACTAGAATAACTCCCTTGTTGACCCACGATTTCACGTGGGTCGGATTGTTTTTCAACTCTTGGTCAAAACTGCGGAGTGCATTCGCATTATCGCCCTCGTTCATGAAAGACACGCCGCGGTTGAACCACACATCGGGAATCTTGTCATTTAGAGCAATCGCGTGATCAAAGCTGGGAATTGCTTCATCGTCTTTTCCAAGGTTACCGAGGGCAAGACCTCTCCAGCTCCATGCCTCCGCCGAGTTGGGATCGAGTTGCAACGCTCGATCGAAGCTCTTGACGGACTCCTCGTAGTTCTTCATAAGAAGAAGCGTATATGCTTTATTCGACCATGCCTCCGCCGAATTCTCGATCTTAAGCTCGGCGTCATAGCTGTCCAGTGCCTCGGGAAACCGGCGCAAAAGTATCAGAGCATTTCCGCGATTGAACCACGCGGAGGCATAAGTCGCCTTCAGCTGTACGGCTTTGTCATAACTTGCAAGTGCTTCCTCAAGTCGATGCGTCTTTGACAGAATAACGCCGCGGTTGTACCACGCAGTCGCATTTTGCGGATTGGCCGAGACGGCGCGATCAAAGCTAGTCAGCGCTTCATCAACTTTGCCCAGTCCCATAAGCGCTGATCCTCGACTGTTCCAGGCCTCGGAATTCGTGGGACTCTTCTGAAGACACCGGTCTAAGCTTTCGAGTGCCGACTGGTACTGGTGCCGCAGCACGAAAACGTTACCGTCTGCGCAGTCTGTCGGAGTGTCTGCTGCTGTGGCCTTCAGCCCCGTTGCAAGGGCGCAAATTGCGAGCGTGGCAGCGAGGCGTGGACCAAACACTGGATACCGCATTGCCTTTCCTCACGGCAACTGAAAGTTCCCCACCTGGAAATTACTCCGCCGAGAGTTACGTCGCGGTCCCGGCCCCCAGTCGGTGTTTTCATCTTTACGCTTCGGTTCGCGGACCATGTTTTCAATCGTCCGTGTCGTGAGCGTTGTACAATGCTCTGACTGTCCAAAAGGCACAACTGGAGTCACCGCCATGGTAGCTCGACATTCCAGCGCCCGCAACCTATTCCTTTGCTTGACAATTACAGTTGCAATGACTCTGCTATTTCGCCCTTGCTTGTCCGCCGCAGATGAGTTCATTTCACTTCAGGTAGGGGAAAACGCATCGCAACATCTCAGCACGGGAACTTCGGACGAGGGGAATCGTCTATATGCGGAGGGATACCGTCTTTACCAAAGCCATACCGCCGAGGATTTGCGTGAGGCATTCACTGACTTCGAAAGAGCACGGCAGCTTTGCTCGGCTGCAGGGGATCACCACTGCGGGGAGCTGAGTCTTACCTTTCTCGGCCTCATCTCGCACGATCTCGGCGAATACGACCAGGCACAACTCTATTTTCGGCAGGGCTTTGCCGTCGCCTCAGGGCTACAGGATCTGCCTGAGCAGGCGAGAAATCTCACCAACCTATCAGTAGTCCTCATGAAGATCGGCAACTACGGAGAGGCAGCGCAGGCCTTAGAGCGCTCACTGGAAATTCGTCGAAAGTTACCGAACGATTTGCGGGGCACGGCCCTCGATTTACTGAACCTTGGCTCGCTGGAGAACATTCTCGGAGATTTTCCCAGGGCCAAGCAAGCGCTACAGCAGGCGTTGGACCTCGATCGCCAGCAGGACGACAAAGCTGGTCAATCCGCTGTTCTTGACGAGCTTGCCGATACTTTAATGATGACTCACGAGTACCACACCGCCCTCCAATATGTCGAGCAGGCCCTAAAACTCGACAATGCTCGTGGAGAAGCACTCGACCTTCTCAAACGCGCGGCGATACGTCGCAATCTTGGAGACGCTCAGGGTGCATGGTCCGATCTCGAAGGTGCTGCGGAACGCTTCAAAGCAATGCACGACCAGGTGGGTGAAGCAGGCGCTCTAGCGAACCTCGGCATACTGGCCGAGATGATTGGAAGCTATCGTCAAGCCTTAGATTATTTCCAATCGGCCTTGACGCTTTTCGGCCAAGCGGACGAACCAGAGCACTTGTGGCGAATCCACCGGGGCATTGGTGCATGCTTTTGGAAGCTGCATCAGCAAGACAAAGCTGAGCAAGAATATCGTCTAGCAGTAACAATAATCGAGAAGATGCGCTCGACGGCAGGGTCGGATCGCGCCAGAATTTCTTATTTCGACACTAAAGAGATTGTCTACGGTCAATATATCGAATTGCTTTTCGACGATCACAAGGAAGTCGAAGCACTCGAAATAGCGGAGGCAGGCCGGTCACGAGCATTTGCCGATCTCTTGCGATCAAAGGAAATCAGCGCGCGCCTCGAACGATCTACAGCAAACGCGGCTGACATGAAACAAGTTGCTGCAACTCTGAATTCCTGCATCCTCGAATATTTTTCAACGGGTAGAGGCTTGGCCATTTGGCTGGTGATGCCCGACGGCCGGATATTCTCGAAGCTTTCGATCTTCGACAGTCAACCCGGAACAGCGGAGAGTAAACTGGCGACGCTGATCACGAACCTTCGAGAAACTCTCGGGGTGACAGAGTGGCAGGTTTCTCGCGTTCGGAAAGCCTCACAACCCAGAGAGCGCGACGCTGCGTTAGCGACACCGGATAGCTCACAACCTACGAGCGCACTAACCGAGACTTCCCTCCACCTCTACCACGTTCTCATTCCCCCGGAAATTGAGACGCATCTACCAGAACAGCCTGGCGCAAGTCTGATCATCGTGCCCCACGAGGAGCTCTTTCTGCTACCTTTTGCCATGTTGGAAGATGAACATGGCCGGATGTTAATCGATCGCTTTAGGCTTTCAGTATCGCCTTCCATCACCGTATTGGGTGACACCGACAAGCGCCACCGTGCGCGGAATTGTCGGGGCGCCATTGCGCCTGCGGAAGTTCTAATCATGGGTAATCCTCAGATGCCATTCTTCAACGGTGTGCAACTGAATCCGCTGGACGGCACGAAAACTGAAGTGACTGCCATCGCAGAGAAGTTTGGCGCGCATGCCCTTATGCAAGACAACGCGACTGAGGCTTCGTTTAAACGAGAGGCGCCCAAGAAACGCATTATCCACCTCGCGACTCATGGTCTGGCGAACGACGCCAATCCTATGGACAGTTTCATAGCTCTGGCCCCCAGTGCCGGAGAGGACGGCCTCTTGACCGCCGGCGAAGTAGCCAATTTAGATCTCACAGCGGATCTGGTGGTCCTTTCCGCGTGCGAGAGTGGCTTGGGACGCGTTACCGGCGACGGCATCGTTGGTCTTTCGCGTTCCTTTATCCTTGCCGGCGCAGACTCAGTGGTGGTCAGCTTGTGGAAGGTGGATGATGATGCTACCGCATCGTTGATGCAAGAGTTCTACACTCGTCTCACGGAGAAAAAGAACAAAGCAGGCGCACTCCGTGATGCCATGCAATCAGTACGGGAGCGCTCCCATGACCCGTACGACTGGGCCGCATTCGTGCTGATTGGAGAACCACAATAGGAACTGGTGAAAGATGGCCTTTGCGGTCTTCGGAAGTGCGCTCCGCACCCTGCCAGTAGTTCCGGTCTTAAGTTCAGAAAGCAGATTGCGAGTCCCTCGACGCACAGAGTTCACGATGGAGGAGTTGTGAAGATATCGCCGGGTTTTACTTTATCCGTCTTCCTTGTCGTCTGTGCCAATCACTTGGCCGCGCAGACAGTGACGCAGATCAACCGTCCCGACGCGACAGATCACTCCAAGACTCCTCTGGGTTCCGCCGCCGTTGCCAGAAGACTTCGGGCGCCGACGCTGGAGGAGCACAGGGTGAAACCGCTTAAGCTCACGCAACGTGCAGTGGCCCTCCCCGATCCGGTTGTGCAGGTAAGCGTTTCTCGCCCATTCGGGGCTGGATCTACAGCCAAACCCGCCAATAAGGACCAGGGGGCAAGTCACGTACCGGCATCCAGTACCGAACCAACCAGCAAAGGTCCTCCCTCCTTCGAAGGCATCGGAGCCTCCAACTATTCCGTTCCAGTTGTACCATCTGACACGACCGGCGCCGCAGGCCAAACCCAATACGTTCAATGGGTGAATGAGGCTCTTGCAGTCTTCGATAAAACCACCGGCCAGATGCACGGACCTTATGAAGGAAGTGTGCTGTGGAAGGATTTTGTGCGCCAGCCTGATGAGTCCTTGCACTCATGCGAAAAATACAACAACGGCGATCCGATCGTCGAGTATGACAAGATTCACGATCGCTGGCTCTTGTCACAATTCGCGATTACCAACGGCCCACCATTCTTTGAGTGCATCGCGGTCTCCACCTCAGGAGATGCCCTTGGCAGCTATTACCGCTATGCCTACAAATTCGATAAGTTCAACGACTATCCCAAATTCAGCATCTGGCCAAATGGATACTATGCAACTTTCAACATGTTCGATCCAGGCGATAAGCCGATCGGAGGAAAGGCTTGCGTATTCAATGCATCAAAGATGCTCGCCGGTGACCCGACAGCGGAAATGATCTGTTTCGACACACCATCCGGCGGTCTGCTTCCCGCTGACTTCGACGGACCTATCGATCGACTCCCCGACGGGGGAGCTTTCTTTGCCGGCTTTAGCTCAAATGAGTTCCTGAACTTGTGGACACTAACACCGGATTGGACTTCAAAGCCCCCAACTGCCAGCTTCAGCGGTCCACTTCATATCGCTGTGCCACCGTTCACCGTCGCCTGCGGTGACGCTGGATCCTGCATACCACAAAAGGATTCCGACCAGAAACTTGAGTCATTGGGCGACCGCCTCTCCTACAGACTCACGTATCGTCGCTTTACAGACCACGACTCGCTGATTGCGATCCATTCTGTGCACCTAGTGGGCAAGATCGGGCAGGGTCGGACCGGTATCCGTTGGTATGAGATTCGGAACGTAGGCAGTTCCCATCCCACGATCTACCAGGCAAGCACATATGGCCCTGACGACAGCGTCTTCCGTTGGATGGGAAGCGCTGCAATGGATAAGCTCGGGAATCTGGCCATTGGTTACAGCACTGCTGGTAAGGATCTATTTCCGTCCGTGCGATATACCGGTCGCCTCGCGGATGACGACCTGAACACCCTATCTGACGAAATTAGGGTAATCGACGGCAGCGGCTCACAGCGTGCTGATCGGTGGGGCGACTATAGCAGCATGACCGTCGATCCAGAAGACGATTGCACCTTCTGGCTTACAACTGAGTACTTGAAGGAAGGCGGCTCTTACAATTGGCGCACTCAGATCACGCGTTTTCACTTTCCAAACTGTCGCTAGCTGGCCGTTCAGGAGCACAACGAATGAGAACTAATCGTGCTTTGATCACCGTAACACTGAGCATATCACTGGCGGTCCTGATCTTGGGAGGCTGGAATTCTCAGGGACAGGACCAGAAAAAGAATCAGGACACCCCAGCCCAGCACGGCACCAACCCCCCTACATTCGTCAAACCCGTGGGTCCGGGTCATGCCCAACCATTTGATGCAGAGGCCAAGACCACGCTCAAGGGGGCGCCCCAAGTTGCGCTTCCCATGGCGGCGGGTCAGCTTACGGGCTTCGTCGAACGCTACCCTCTCTGGGTGAACCTGCAAACTCTCATGAATGACAACCGGATGAGTCACGTCGAGCCGACCGTTCGACAAGCGATCGAGCTCGACTTCGGTCGAGTCCGCGATAAGAGAAGTCAGCTTGTCCCGGAAGCAGCCGGTCTGGATTCGGACGACGACGCACTGATCACCGAGAACAGCCGCTTGGCGGAGGAGAAGCGCAGTCTGGACTCCGAGTTGGCTGACCTCAGCCGGCAGATAAATGATCACAATGCGCGTTGCAATCCCGCTCCCGACGACGCAAGCTATCAGCAGTGTGTCGCAAACGCGTCTCGACTAAACTCGTGGCGCGACCAATATAACAACAAAATTGCCGACTACAACGGGCGTTTGGGCAACTATCAGACGCGCCTGAATCGCCTCAAACAAGCGTGGGCCGGCCTGCTCCAATCGGTTGATGCCTGGGGCACTGAAATCCAGGCACTCATCGACCGCATCGTCAAAGAATTCAACAAAACAGACACAGGCGACTGCACGGAGGAGCAGCACCGCACGCTTCAAGATGAGGTAGAGCAAGCCTGCAAGAGACCGCGCGCCTGCATCGGCAGCATGGAATGTCCTGAACTACGCGACAACCTGCGAAAGAATCAGGAATGCTACAATGCGCGCAAAGCAATCAACGATACCTGCTACCGGGGCGGCGACGAAGGGCACAAGCAAGCGCTTGCAGAAGCGCAAAATGCCATCAACAACTGCCTCGATTTCATCACGAAGAACTGCGGTGCTGGAATGAGTGCGAGAGGAAATCTCAATGATCTCTGCGCAACACCGGGCACGACTGCGCAAGCTCATCGAGGGGGCGTTTGCAGTAGTTCCGTATCCGGGCGATGACGATCTCGTCGAGCCGCATTGTCCAGAATGCAAAGCACTCACCGAGGCGTTCAAAGGCAAGCGGTGGACAAACTACAAGGATCATCCCCTAGCCCTTCTCGGTGTTGACCATCAAGAAGCATTCGCCTTCTTCACACCGCGGGCGTTCCGCTACTACCTACCCTTGGCCATGTTGGCCATAGTCGACCTCTATGAAGAGACCGACCTTCTGCCACAATCTCTCATCATGCATCTCAGTCCTTCGCCCACCGGTCACGAGTGGCATGACGCGCGACTCTCCCCACTAACACCCGCCGAACTGCGCGCCGTGGCAACCTTTCTCAGGTTCCTGCACGAGTACCACAGCGACGACCTCGGCGAACCCAGTCGAACACAGATCCGGGCCGGTCTGAAAGACTTAGAGCAGCGCCTCGCCCATCGGCCCTGAACATCTGATTCCCGTACAAGCTATTCTCAAGGCTTGTATTACGCTGTTTGGTATTACGCCATTTAGCATTACCCCAGAACGCATAGTCAGGTACAACACATGAATTCTTTTCGTGAGACCACCGCCTCTTTCCAGCATCCCGACGGCTCTCATTTCTTTACTCCTAGGTGGCTGCGCGTCTTCCTTTCACTGCGCCCTCTTCCGGGTACACGCCGCCGGCCCGAGTCTTGGGCTGGAAGAAGCCAATCCCGCCGTCGCGCCCTTGAACTGCACAGCGTCGAAGGAACGGAGAATGCCGGATGACCCCATTTCTTCAAATCTACCTACCAACCGCTGCCCAGAAGAAAGGGCGACGCTCCAAACTCCGCCTGCGCCCGAGTAGCAAGCTACATCGGTGAGCCCGTCACCGTTGAAATCGGCTGCGACGCATTGTTCAGGAACCGGCACCACGCTGGTTTGATTTTGCGTCCTCACCCGAGCACATGAGCCAGAGGTTATCTACTCGCCTTCGCGTGCTCTCCGAGTTTTCTTAGAGCGACAGCCCTTTCGCGTTTTCTGTGAAGCTGTTACGATAAACCTGTTGCGAGGTTTCCCGTGATTTCTTACTGGCGGTTTATGGGCGGTTCAGGCCGGATTAGGATCATTTCGGGTCATCTTGGGCAATCTGTGCAACATATGCAAATCGTGCAAAGCCGCATAAACACTGCCGATTTCGCATCTTGTTGATTTGGCGAGTGGGGACGTAGTTCAGTTGGTTAGAACGCTGCCCTGTCACGGCAGAGGCCGCGGGTTCGAGTCCCGTCGTCCCCGCCAATTCCTTCAAGCACGTGCAAGGAATTGGCAATTTGCGAGTTAGGCCAGCGCTTTCCTCTGTTTGAGCATCCTCTCGAACAAATCTGCTTTGTGCCAGCTGGTTCTGCATACCCGCCGCTACCACGGTCATCCCCGCACGCCGACTGAAATCGTTGTCCGAACTTGCTTGTTTCTTGAAATATACCTTGACACGTATATACTCACTAGAGTATATAAAGGAAATGGAATCTGCGTTCGAAATCATTGCGGAGCCGAACCGCCGCGCGATATTGAGCCTGCTGGTCTCGTCACAACAGTCGGTGGGAGAGATCGAGCGCCAGCTTCGCATGTCGCAGCCAACCGTGTCCAAGCACCTGCGCGTGCTGCGCGAGGCGGGTTTCGTGGAGTCGACGGTGGACAAACAGCGCCGTCTCTACCAGCTGAAACCTGAACCATTCGAGGAGGTGGATGCCTGGCTGGCTCAATTCCGCCGGTTCTGGTCCGTCCACATAGATGCACTCGAGCGCCACCTCGATCGAATGAATCAATCAAGAGCGAAAAAGAAGACTAAGGAGACGACGACGCGGCCCAAACCGCGAACGTAACAAAGGAGAAACGAAATGAAAATCAAATTGACTAGCGTATACGTGGACAACCAGGACAACGCCCTGCGCTTCTATACGGAGGTGCTGGGCTTTGCCAAGAAGGCCGATTTCAGTCAGGGCCCATATCGCTGGCTGACCGTGGCCTCGCCCGAGGAACCGGACGGCACTGAACTGCAGCTGGCGCTGAACAACAACCCCGCAGCCAAAGCGTATCAGCAGGCGATCTTTCAACAGCGGCAGCCCGCGGCCAATTTCTTAACCGACGACGTCAAGGGCGACTACGAGCGGATCAAGGCCCGCGGCGCCCAGTTCACCATGCCGCCCACCGACGTGACCGGCGCGACCATTGCCACGCTGAACGACACCTGCGGCAACCTCATTCAGCTCACACAGCTGATGCGCTGGTAGGACCGCCATTCAGCACGAGGACGATGAAGGAGCAGAGGATGATCGAACGCGAGTTCTACACACCGGGTCCCGCGAACTTGGCGCGGGTGCAGAAAGACCAGGGACAAAACGGAGAAGAGAAGTGGACGCTCGTCCTCGTCCGCGAACTGCGTCACTCGCCGGAAAAAGTCTGGCAGGCGCTTACCGACCCGGCGCAGCTGCGCGAGTGGGCTCCCTTTGAGGCCGATGGGAGCCTGGGTACGGTTGGAACCACGGTGAAGCTTACCACCGTGGCAGCGCCCAGGCTGCACGTTACCGAAACCACTGTAACGCGGGCCGACGCACCCAATGCGCTTGAGTACAAGTGGGGTGATTTTGATATGCGGTGGGAACTCGAAGCCTTTGGTGGGGGCACGCGCCTGACACTGTGGACCAACATCGGTCACCGCTTCATCGCTATGGGCGCTGCCGGTTGGCACATTTGTTTCGATGTTCTGGATCACCTTCTCGGCGGAACTCCCATCGGCCGCATCGTCGGCTCCGAGGCCTTGAAGTTCGGCTGGCAGCGGCTGCACGCGGAGTATGCCAAGCAGTTTGGTATTGAAACGCCCAACTGGCCGCCTAAGGCCAGGCCAGAGTAAATGACCCGGTATCACCGACAAAAGGAGGATAAATTAATTATGACAGAAGCCACCAAACGTTCAATTTTTCGCTGGGCTCACATCATCTGTGGCATTCCGATACTCGGTTACATTTATGATTCGCCTTCGGACACTCACAACTACGCCTTCAGTGTTCGGTATGTCTTTCTTCCTGTATTGCTCCTTTCGGGGCTTTGGATGTGGAAAGGCCATGTGCTTCGGCGGCTTATTTCGAAGAGATCGGCCAAACAAGACGCTGCAGTGAAACTACCCGCATAAAAGCGGACAACAATTGGAGGCATAAAGACCCAATGAATCCATCGGAACGTATTGATCAACTGATCGCAAAACTCGCAGACTGGCGTGGCAAAACGCTCGCCAGCATACGCAAGAGCATCCTTGAGGCCGACCGGGAAATAATCGAGGAATGGAAATGGATGGGGAGCCCAGTGTGGTCCCACGACGGAATCATCGCGGTCGGCAACGCCCACAAGGATAAGGTGAAGCTTACTTTTGCCCACGGGGCAAGCCTCCCAGATCCTGACAAGCTCTTCAACGCGGGTCTTGGAGGCAACCAGTGGCGCGCGATCGACCTTTTCGAGGGCGATAAGATTAATGAGCGTGCTCTAAAAACTCTCGTCCGTGCTGCCGCTGTTTACAATCAGATCAAATTGAAGAGGAAAGCGCCTGCCGGTACTCGAGCGAAAGTACACAAAAGTAAAAAGTGAATCGAGGGGACCGCAAAACAATGCACGAACCACGCTCGTGGAGGCTACCGAAATTTCCATTCAGTTGATGAGCGAAGCCCATCGGGTAGCTGAGCCACAGTCTGGTCTCGCGGCCGCTCGCCCTCTTCGAGGTCAAAGGAAGATTTCGGTTGACACCGCTCCCGGTAGTTTTATAATAATTCTCGTCCGATAATTATGTTCCTCACCCATGCGCCTCACTCATGAAGAGTTCCGTGAACTGGCCGCGAAGCATGGTATTGCGGTCACGCATCAGCGGCAGGTGGTCTATGAGGCCGTCGTCGCTTCCCACGGACACTATTCCCCGGAAGACGTCTATGCCACGGTCCGGCGCCGCATTCCGTCCATTTCTCTGGCCACGGTCTACAACAATCTGCGGCTTTTCATCGCGTGCGGGTTGCTGCGAGAGGTCACTCCTCATGCGTCCACGTTGCGCGTGGACGGTAATCTCAAACCTCATCACCACCTGGTGTGCTCGCGCTGCAAATCGGTGCAGGACATCGAAGGAGAGTTCATCAATTTCAAACGGTTGTCCCGGCAACTGCCGGACGGCTTTGATCTGACGCAGCCGCTGATCGAGGTGTTTGGCCTCTGTCGCCGCTGCCGTGCAAAAAACTAAGCAGAGCATCCTGTACCCAATGGATTTCTTTCCCACATTTCCGACAGCAAAAAGTCTTGATAAGCCCGAGTGCACGAATGAAACCTCGGGATGAGTTCCCAGTTCGTCAAATTTCTTAAGAAGGAGCAATCATGTCAACCGAAGCAAAGTGCCCGTTCGTACACACCGCAGCTGGCACCACGGCGAATGCCGACTGGTGGCCGAATCAGCTGAACCTGAAGATCCTTCACCAGCACTCTCCCCTGTCCGATCCCATGGACAAGAAATTCAACTACGCGGAAGAATTCAAGAGCCTCGACCTGAAGGCAGTGATCAAGGACCTGAATGCCTTGATGACTGACTCGCAGGATTGGTGGCCGGCCGACTTTGGCCACTATGGGCCGCTGTTCATTCGTATGGCGTGGCACAGCGCGGGTACGTACCGCATCGGCGACGGCCGCGGCGGGGCTGGAGCCGGTCAGCAACGCTTCGCGCCGCTCAATAGCTGGCCCGACAACGTGAACCTCGACAAGGCGCGCCGGCTGCTGTGGCCGGTCAAGCAGAAGTATGGGCGGAAAATCTCTTGGGCCGACCTCATGATTCTCGCAGGCAACGTCGCCCTGGAATCGATGGGATTTAAGACGTTCGGTTTTGGCGGCGGGCGCGCGGACGTCTGGGAGCCCGAAGAGGACATCTTCTGGGGGCCTGAAGGCAAGTGGCTGGCGGACGAGCGCTACAGCGGCGACCGTGATCTCGCGAATCCGCTCGCTGCCGTGCAAATGGGCCTGATCTATGTGAATCCGGAAGGGCCGAATGGAAAGCCGGACCCGATTGCCGCGGCACGGGATATCCGGGAGACTTTCGCCCGCATGGCCATGAACGACGAGGAAACCGTTGCGCTCATCGCCGGCGGTCACTCTTTCGGCAAGACCCACGGCGCTGCTGATCCGAACAAGTATGTCGGCCCCGAACCCGAAGCCGCTGGCATCGAGGAACAGGGCCTCGGCTGGAAGAACAAATTTGGCACGGGCAAAGGAGACGAC
This sequence comes from uncultured Acidobacteriaceae bacterium, assembly GCA_963842095.1. Taxonomy (GTDB): domain Bacteria; phylum Acidobacteriota; class Terriglobia; order Terriglobales; family Acidobacteriaceae; genus Sulfotelmatobacter. The sequence continues at coordinate 378,805 of CAWJEY010000007.1, read as the reverse complement.
GCGATCGGCAGCGGCCTGGAAGTCATTTGGACCACGACGCCTACGAAGTGGAGCAACGACTTCTTCGAGAACCTGTTCACGTATGAATGGGAGCTGACGAAGAGTCCGGCCGGTGCGAACCAGTGGACACCGAAAAATGGCGCAGGCAACGGTACGGTGCCGGATGCGCACGATCCGTCAAAGCATAACGCACCTTCCATGCTGACCACTGATCTCTCCTTGCGGCTCGACCCAGCTTACGAAGAGATTTCACGGCGCTTCTATGAGCATCCCGATCAGTTCGCAGACGCGTTTGCGCGGGCGTGGTTCAAGCTGACGCACCGCGACATGGGGCCGATCTCGCGCTATCTTGGCCCACTCGTTCCCAAGCAGCCCCAGCTGTGGCAAGACCCTGTTCCCGCCGTGGATCATAAATTGATCGGGGAGAAGGACATTGCTGCGCTGAAGGCGAAGATCCTCGCGTCCGGACTGTCGATTTCCCAACTGGTCACGACTGCCTGGGCATCGGCGGCGTCGTTCCGCGGCTCCGACAAACGCGGTGGGGCGAACGGGGCGCGCATTCGTCTCGCGCCGCAAAAGGATTGGGAAGTGAACCAGCCAGCCGAATTGGCGAAGGTTCTCAAGAAGCTGGAGGCGATCCAAAAAGACTTCAATGGCTCGAAGTCCCATGGAAACAAGTCCAACGGGAACAAAGGCGGAAACAAAGGCCGGAACAAAGGAAAGAAAGTCTCGCTCGCTGACCTGATCGTCTTGGGCGGCTGCGCAGCCGTCGAGGAAGCTGCGAAAAAGGCCGGGCACAAAGTGAAGATTGCTTTGTCGCCGGGGCGCACGGATGCTTCGCAGAAGCAGACCGACGTGCACTCCTTCGCCGTAATGGAGCCGGTCGCGGACGGGTTCCGCAACTATCTCCGAAGCGGACAGATTCTGTCGGCTGAGGAGTTCCTGGTGAACCGGGCGAACTTGCTGACACTGACTGCCCCCGAGATGACGGTACTCATCGGCGGCATGCGCGCTCTGGATGCGAACTTCGGCCAGGCCAAACACGGCGTCTTCACCAACCGGCCCGAGACGTTGACGAATGATTTCTTCGTCAACCTGCTCGACATGAATACGAAGTGGCAGGCCTCCTCTACATCCGAGGGCGTGTATGAGGGGCACGATCGCGCGACGGACAAACTCAAGTGGACCGGCACGCGCGTCGATCTCCTCTTCGGTTCGAACTCCCAGCTCCGGGCAATCGCAGAAGTCTATGCCTGTGACGACTCGAGGGATGCGTTTGTGAAGGACTTCGCGGCGGCGTGGAACAAGGTAATGAACCTTGATCGCTACGACCTTGCCTAAGTTCGGCGGAACAGGGAGCTGTCAACTCGGTGCGAACCCCGGTAGTGGGCTACTTTCATTTCAAAGTAGCCCACTACCCTAAACCCGTTTCTGTTGTTTGGTTTCCAGGGAACGCCGCTAGCGCACTGTGAACGAGGTTTTTGGCGGCCGTGCGGAACTCTGGCTCGCGGGATAGAATCGATTGGGCACCGGGGGAGAGCGATGTACTTTGAACAGTTTTATCTGGGATGTCTGGCGCACGCGTCCTACATGCTGGCCTCCGGGGGCGAGGCAGTAGTGGTGGATCCGCAGCGCGACGTGGAGATTTACCTGAAGGCCGCAGAGGCGAATCAGGTTGCTATTCGCCACATCTTCGAGACCCACCTGCATGCCGACTTCGTTTCCGGGCATCAAGAGCTGGCGTCGCGAACCGGCGCGCAAATCTACATCGGCGAGCAAGCACACGCAACATTTCCCCACGTGGCGGTGCGGGATGGTTTCGAGCTGCGAGTGGGGAAGATGCGGATTACAGCTCTCGAAACCCCGGGGCATACGCCAGAGAGTATGTGCTTTGTGGTTACCGATGAAGAGAAGTCTCCCGCGCCTTGGGCGGTGCTGACCGGCGATACGCTGTTTCTGGGAGACGTGGGCCGTCCCGATCTTTCCAAGCGCTACACTCCGGCACAACTTGCGGGGATGCTTTATGACAGCCTGCACCGCAAGATTCTCCAGCTCGCCGATGATGTTCTGGTTTACCCGGCCCATGGGGCCGGTTCGCTTTGTGGGCGCAACATGCGGGCAGAGCGGGTTTCCACCATCGGGACGGAGCGGCTTACGAATTACGCATTGCAGATCAAGAGCAGGGAAGAGTTCGTCAAGCAACTGACCAGCAACCTGCCGGCTCGTCCGGCATATTTCTTGCAGGATGCGGAAATCAATCGCACCGGCGCGCCGGCCCTTTCGGATCTTCCGGCCTTGCGCCCAGTTGAACCCGCGGAACTGAAAAGCATTTTGGCGGACGGCGGAATCGCCCTCGACGTTCGTCCCGGAGAGCAATTCGCGGCGGGGCATGTGCCAGGCTCGGTAAACATTGCGTTGTCGGGACAGTTTGCTTCGTGGGCGGGAGCGCTGCTGGGATTAGGGGCGCGTCCCGTACTAATCGCGGAATCGCCGGAGGCGGTGTCGGAAGCGCGCATGCGACTGGCGCGCGTTGGCCTCGAGGATTCGCGCGGATATCTTCAGGGGGGCGTCGAGGCGTGGCGGCAGGCCGGATTGCCCGTGGCCTCGCTCTCACAGATCAGTGTGGAAGCTCTCAGCGACCAATTGCCAAGCTCCGGCGTGCAGGTGCTGGATGTGCGCCGCGAGCCCGAATGGGAAGCCGGGCACATTGCGGGCGCATCGTGGTGGCCCTTGGACAACTTCAAAGTTGCGCCCCCTGAGATTGATCGCAACATTCCCGTTGCGGTTCACTGCAAGGGCGGCTATCGCAGCATGATTGCGTGCAGTTTGCTGCAGCGCGCCGGTTTCCAGAACGTGGTCAACGTTGTGGGAGGGTTCGACGCCTGGCAGCAAGCGAAACTGCCTGTAAACACCGAGAAGCCGGTCGAAGCCTGAGTTGGTCGCGACGTTCTAACACGCCTTGAAATGAGGGTTCACACAATGCGCATCCGGTTCGTCCTGCTGATCCTGGCTTTACTCGCGAGCTGTCGGGCTCCCGCCTTCGCTCAAAGCGCTGCGGCAACTAGTACTAAAACACTGTTCATCCAAAGTTTCCCGCTTGCCAACGATCCTGTAAGAATCAAGGTCATGGACGGAACGACGGAACTGAGCAGCGATGGTCGCCCGCATACAAACCCTTACGCTTGGGAGACCGCTTTTAATGCCGGGGACGATTGGATCGCTGATCTCTCGTTCGTCATCAAGAATGTCTCGGCGAAGAAAATAACCTGCATCATTATCTTCTCCGCTCTGGCCGAAGCTCCATTCTGGCAAGACGAAAGCCAGCCCAAATCTCTGGTGCTAGGCTCTACCCAAAATCGCGTGGGCCAAAGACCTGAACACGCGCGGTACGCCAGTGGCCGCGCCTTCCCTCCCGATACCGACCCACCGTTCGAACTAGTTCCCGGCGAGGAGTCCACGATGCTGATTGAAAACCCGAAGGATTACCCGGAACTGAAGGCGCGCATCGAGAAGGAGCGGCCGATATCCAATGTGACAGCCATGGACGGCGGAATTGTAACAGTATTCTTCGATGACGGCACCAGGTGGATTAGCATTAACCACAGCTACAGTCGTCCAGCAGGGCAACCGGGAGAGTGGACAAAACTTTCATATGAGAAATGGGCGGGCAAACAGAAAACCTCCGAACAGTGAGACTTGGGATCCCCTGTAAAATCCGACCGGTCGTCCAAGCCCCACCCTTCGGCCCGCAAGATATCTGCCATTTCGCTCATTCACCGGGTTGCGGGTTCAATCGAACGCGCCGAGTAACCAATCTTCCGTCCCGAACGCGGTAGACTTACTAACGAAGCCTTGGAATCGACCCCACAATGAAAACTTCCAAACTAGCCCGATCCTACCGCATTGACGACGGCAAGCATTTCCGTATGAAAGACATCAACCCCGCCGACACCGGGCACTGGCACTCGGTGGAGAATGCCCGCGAAGCTTTGCAGGAAGGCATTTTGCGCATGGCCGAGTTGCAGGACAAACTCTACGCCCAGAGCTGCTGGTCGTTGCTGCTCATCATTCAGGCCATGGACGCCGCCGGCAAAGACGGCACCATCAAACACGTCATGTCAGGTGTGAACCCCGAAGGAGTTCAGGTAGTGTCGTTCAAAACACCGTCGGCCACGGAACTGCAGCACGACTTCTTGTGGCGTACGACGCAGCATCTGCCGGAGCGCGGGCACATCGGCATTTTCAACCGTTCTTATTATGAAGAGGTGCTGGTGGTGCGCGTCCATCCCAAGGTGCTCGAAGGCGAAAAACTTCCACCTAGCCTGTTGACGAAGAACATCTGGAACGAACGCTTTGAAGACATTCGCAGCTTTGAGCGGCACATGGCGCGCAATGGCACCGTGATCCGGAAGTTCTTCCTGCATCTTTCGAAGAAGGAACAGAAGCGTCGTTTTCTGGCGCGGCTCGAGGAACCGGAGAAAAACTGGAAGTTCTCCGCCGCCGACATTCACGAGCGCGAGTATTGGGATGACTATCAGAACGCCTATGAGGACATGATCCGGAATACGGCAACCAAACATGCTCCGTGGTACGTGATTCCCGCGGACAACAAGTGGTTCACGCACCTGGCAGTCTCTGCGGCAATTGTGGAAACATTGGAAGAACTCAACCTTGCCTACCCGAAGGTTGACGCTGCGAAACGCAGGGAGCTGCAGGCGGCCCGCCGGGTGCTATAGAAGAGATAGAAGTCTGAGCAAACAGTGTCCCATGGTCACAAATCGGTTTGTCTTTCTGAACACTGACCACTGGCCACTGACCACTCGCTTTTGCATTAAGATAGCAACGATCATTTGTTAGTCTTTAATCTTTCCACTTCTCTCCATTGGGGGCCGAACATGGGCGGTCGAAACTCGTTTCGCAGGAATAAATCTGGAAGCACTCGGGTACTGTGGCGTCTGTCGCTGATTATCGCTGCGCTTGTTCTTGCCGCGCATGGCGCCGCTTTCGCCCAGACCAAGCCGGAGCGGCAATCGAAGGCTGCCAAGCCCGGTTCGACCGCGCCGCCAACTGCGGCGCCCTCGGACCCGAAGTCTCCAAAAGAAGAAGACTCCGGCAAGCCGGAAGACAAACTCTTCAAAGGCATGAAGTATCGTTTGATCGGCCCCTTCCGCGGCGGACGCTCGCTGACCGCAGCCGGAATCCCGGGCGATCCTACGACGTATTATTTCGGAGCGACCGGCGGCGGCGTCTGGAAATCCACCGACGGCGCCATGACCTGGTCCCCGGTTTTCGATAAAGAGGGAAGCGGAGACATTGGCAGCCTGGCAGTCGCCAACTCCGATCGCAACACTATCTATGTCGGTACTGGCGAAGCCTGCATCCGCGGCAACATTTCTCATGGCGATGGAGTCTACAAATCCCTCGATGGCGGCAAGACCTGGAAGAACGTCGGCCTGCACGACACTCGCGCCATCGGCAAAGTCATCATCAATCCCAACAACCCGGACATCGTTTTCGTGGCCGCTCTCGGCCATCCCTACGGACCGAACACCGAGCGCGGCATTTTCCGCACCCTCGATGGCGGAAAGACTTGGGAGAAAGTCCTCTACAAAGATGAGAACACCGGCGGCATCGACGTGGCCTTCGATCCCCACAATCCCAACATTCTGTTTGCCGCGTTGTGGCAGGCCCGCCGCACTTCGTGGAGCATGACCGACGGCGGCCCCGGCAGCGGGCTCTATCGCTCCGCCGACGGCGGCACAACCTGGAAGCGTCTCGAAGAGCATGGCCTGCCCAAAGGCCCCTACGGTCGTATCGGCATCGCCGTCGCCGCCAACGCCGATCGCATCTACGCCCTGATTGAGGCGCGCAATCCCGATGGCGGACTCTATCGCTCCGACGACGGCGGCGAGAGCTGGGACTTCGTCAATCCCAGCCATAGTCTCTGGCAGCGGCCCTGGTATTACATGCACATCTTCGCCGACCCGAAAGATGAAAACGTCGTCTACATCCTGGATGTCGAATCGTTCAAGTCCACCGACGGCGGCCACCTGTTCAACAAGGTAAAGATTCCGCACGGCGACAACCACGGGTTGTGGATCGATCCCCGGGATACGCGCCGCATGATCGCCTCGAACGATGGCGGGGTAACAGTAACGCTCGATGGCGGCAAGAACTGGACGCGCGAGGAAAATCAACCCACGGCGCAGTTCTACCACGTCATCACCGACAACGCGGTGCCGTACCGAGTGTACGGCTCGCAGCAGGACGCCGGCACTGTTGCCATCGCCAGCCGCAGCGATGACGGCGCCATCGACCGCTCCGACTGGTATGACGTGGGCGGCGGCGAGGCGGGCTATATCGCACCGTATCTGCCTGACCCGAATGTCGTTTACGCCGCAGATTACCAGGGCAACATCACGCGCTACGACCGGCACATTGGGCAGGTGAAATCCATCACTGAGCAGCCTGAACTCTCCGACGCGCACGGCGCGATCAGCATGGAGCACCGCTTCCAGTGGACCGCTCCCGTGCTGCTTTCCCCGCACGATCCCAATACGCTCTATCACGCCGCAGAACGTCTGTTCAAAACTACCGACGGCGGAGTGCATTGGCAGGCGATCAGCCCTGACCTCACGCGCAACGACAAGACGAAGCAGCAGCCTTCCGGCGGCGACATCACTCTGGACGACACCGGCACCGAGTATTACGACACCATCTTCGCGGTCGCGGAGTCGCCCCTCACGAAGGGCTTGATCTGGGTTGGCACCGACGATGGATTGATCCAAATTACGCGCGACGAAGGCAAGACCTGGACCAACGTCACGCCCAAAGACATGCCGGAATGGAGCCGCGTCAGCCTGATCGACGCTTCACCACTGGATGCGGGCACGGCCTATGTTGCCGTGGACCGGCATCAGAACGACGACCTCAAGCCCTACATCTACAAGACCAGCGACTACGGCCAGACCTGGACGAAACTAACCAACGGGATTCCCGAAGGCAGTTTCGTGCGAGCGGTCCGCGAAGATCCGAAGAAGCGCGGACTGCTCTATGCGGGAACGGAAAACGGCGTCTACGTTTCGTTCAATGATGGCGCCGATTGGCGGCCGCTCAAACTGAATCTGCCCACCACGCCGGTGCACGACCTCGTGATCAAGGACAACGATCTCGTAGTCGCGACCCACGGGCGTGCCTTCTGGATTCTGGATGACGTCAGTCCCTTGCGTCAGTTCAGCGACGACGTGGCTAAAAAGGACGTTCATCTCTACACTCCGGGGCCGGCGTACCGCATTCAGGCGGGCGAAGGCGGCGAACACCATCCTTCCAAGCGGACGGGGCAGAACCCGCCCGCGGGCGCGATGATTTATTTCTACCTGAAAGATGCGCCGAAAGCGGGGACGGAAACCAAGCTGGAAATCCTGGATGCCTCGGGAAAGACCATCCGCAAGTATTCCAGCGCCGAAACCAAGCGCCTCGACGAACCGCCAGATCCCGACGACAAGAAGCCCGAAAAAGAAATCAAGCCGGAAGCTGGATTGAATCGCTTCGTGTGGGATTTGCGCTATGAAGAAGCCCATCGCGTCCCCGGCTACTACCTCTGGGAGTATGGCGGCGGCGCGCACGGGCCCGTGGCTGCGCCCGGCCAGTATCAGGTGCGGTTGACGGTGGGCAGCGAGAGCCAGGTTGCCCCTATCGAGCTGAAACTGGATCCCCGGGTGAACGTCAGCGCAGCGGACCTGGCGCAGCAATTCAACATGCTGATGCAAATTCATGAGCAACTGAACAACGTCTACGACGCGGTCAATCAGATTCAGGATGTGCGTTCGCAAGTGGCCGGCCTTAAGCGGCGGTTGCCGGAGAATGCCAGCACCAAGCCAATAGCGGTCTCGGCCGATGATCTCGAGAAAAAACTCGTAGCCGTGCGCAACCAGTTCATCAACCTGACCATCAGCGCCAACGAAGACTCACTGGCCTATCCTCCGCAGATTGATGCCAAACTGGCGTACCTCGCGATGGACGTGGGCACCGCCGACGCGGCGCCAACCGAAGCCGAGCAGCTTCAGTTCGAGAAGCTGAAGCGGCAAAGCGGAGAACTGCTCAGCCGCTGGGACGATCTGCAGCGCCGCGATCTGGCGGCCTTTCGCAAGCTGACGTCGGAAAATAATCTTTCTACCGTCGTGGTTCCACCCGCGGGTCAAACCGGAGATGCGGAAAACACCGATGCTCATTGACCCACGTCTTCACTGAGAAAACAGCCGCCGTCGCCTCTCGGGTAACGTTGCTGGCGGAGCTTCGCCCTATTACTTCCGTGCTACTGCAATGGCACGGTTGGGCCTTGTGCGCCCTCCATTCCACTGCTATTTTGCCGATAGTGATGCTGATCCTCCCCTGAGGTGATGGTCGAGTTGGATGTTTGGGGGTGCTTATGAGGTTCATGCATCTGTGTTACGCGGCTCTGGGCTTTGCGGTGGCCCGCTGGGTATTCCGGCGTCAGCCGGTAGCGGATCCCGTCTCGCGGTTACGGTCTTCGGGTCTTCTTTAGAAAGCTTGGGGCTAAGGTTTGGGCGCGCGCGCCCGTTGCGCTTCCATTTCGTCAGCGCGCGCCCGGTCTTTTTTCTTGGCATCTTCTCCGCTTTGTCTCGCCTATTCGCCTGCTTGTAAGCCCCGTGACTAAAGTTTGCCAGGGTAACCTGCGCATCGTTACTCGCTCTCACTACAATCACAGTAGTGCGAGTGCGTACACGAATCCGTCCGACGTTGACCCTCCTGGTCTCTGGATTAATCCTGCTGGCTTTGCCCCCGCATGTTCGTGCCCAGGACGATTCAGATACTCCTCTTGGAGATGTGGCGCGCAGTTTTCGTAAGAAACCGGCTGCGCCCGAGGCGGTCATTAATGTTGACAACGACAATCTGTCGAAAGTAATGGACGACGCCGAGGCCCGGCACGCCGCCGGCGCATCGCAGGTCTTCTCGCTCGATGTTCGGGGAAACGATCCCGGAGGAAAGAGCTTTCACGTCTCCTCGCCCGACGTGACCTGTAGCCTGTCGTTCACGGCAAAGACAAAGACCAGTTCGCTCTCCGATTCCTTGCTGTTGGACGATTTGCCGCGCACCGAACTAGCCAAGCTCGACGGCCCGGCGACCATCGACGGCGATTCACTGCAAGTCTCGATGCATAACGGAACCGCGTGGGAACTGCGCGAGGTGGTCATCGGCCTCACCATCGTGAAACGTCCCGACCCGGGAGACACCGCATCGAGCTTTGGCCAGGCGCGAATTATTCCAGCAGTCGCAGGCGGTTCCCTGCAGCAGACACAAGACTCATTCCCGAAGCAGCCGGACGTGACGCTGTTGCTGCACGCGAAAGGATCAGCAGCGCCATCCACGACGGCCACCTTCCGCACATCCTTGAACTTTGCTCTTTTCCCCGACCAGGAATGGCACTGGGCGATCGTGAGGGCCAAAGGGATTCCGCCTCAAACTCCGCCTGAGGCGATGACGATGATGCAGGGCGAAGCCGCCAGCCGGCTTGCTCCCGCACTACCCGACGCCGGCACGAAGCTTCCTCCGCCAACCCCCTCGCCGATCCCGATTCCATTGAACAACTAGCAATAACCGTGGGAGGCCTTCGCCGTCATTAAGCGTCGCTAGCATGGGGCTACCCTCCACTGTATACTCAGCCGCGAGGCAGAGGCCTTTTCACCCCAGCCGCACGAGTTCTGCGAAATTATGACGGCGCAACAACATGTCTCACCCAAAGAGGATCCTCAGGCGTTCATCTCGCGCGTCAGCGAGGAGATTTCCGCCGCGAGCAAGAGCCGGTTGTGGAGAGATTCCATCAACATGCTCAATACGGTCAGCGAGAGCGTGTTTTCCAGGGCCGCGCACTTTATTCTAGAGCTGCTGCAAAATGCGGAAGACGCCTGCGCACGAGCAAATCGCACGGGAAGAATCACATTTCGCATCAGCCCAGAGCAAATCAGAATTGCCCATAATGGCGCTCCGTTTACGGAAGAGGACGCTAGCGCTATCTGTGGCGTCAGGTCGACGAAGCGGCCAGAGCAGGACACGCTCGGATTTCTTGGCATTGGCTTCAAATCCGTATTCAAGATTACGGATCGGCCGCAAATACACTCGGGGGGATTTCATTTTAGGTTCGACCGGAGCGCACACGGCGATCCAGCGACTGTGCCGTGGCAGATTCTCCCGATATGGCAGGATCAGGAGAAGAGGCCACCCGCAAGCTCCGAAACAGTTTTCATCCTCCCATTTCGCAAACCCGAACACTATTCGCAAACTCTAGAGGAACTCAGGCGGCTGGATGTGCACGTCTTTCTTTTCCTGAAGCATCTGCAAACGATCGTCATTATTTTCGAAGCGGAGCGCAAAAGAGGCATCATCAAGAACCGCGGGGAGAAAGACCGAATCCTTACCTTAACCAAGAACGGCGAACCGAGCCGCTTCGTCACGTTTCGTCGGACCTGTGTTGTGCCTTCTGACGTGGCCAGCGACCAAGCACTGGAATTCTACAAACGTCAGCACCTTAAGAGGAGGGAGATCGTCCTCGCGTTCGGGGTCGATTCCAACGGCGACCTAGAATCCCTCTCGGACGCAAGTACTCTTGGTTCAGTTAGCTCGTTTTTGCCGCTCGTGGAGGAGCGTAGCGGAGCTAGATATCTCATCCAGGGAGATTTCCTAGTTCAGCCTGGAAGGGAAGCCATTCAGTACGAGCTATCTTGGAACCATTGGTTGCTCTCCGAGGCGGCGGAACTTGCGAAGTCAGCGATTGAGGAATTCAAGGCGCGGCCGAAATGGGGTGGTCAGTTCCTTCCCCTGTTTGTGTCCGTCGATTACTCAGGTCAGGCGGCATTCGACAGGCTTTTCAAGCCACGGCTACACGACAAGATCAGCGAGTACCTAGGAAACGCTGAAGTTCACCGCGCCAAAGACGGCACGTACGTCAAGACAACCGACGCAGCTTACCTAGACGCTCCCCTAGTGGAGATCCTGAACGACACGGATTTACCATTCCTGTTCGGGGCTGGCACCGGCTTGAAGATCGCGGGTGCGAGCAGCGAGCTCAGCTCCCTGCCGTCTGTAACAAGTGTGGCGGCGAGCACTGTTAACTCTTTCGCAAGTCGCCCGGAATCGTGGGTTGCTCGAAGCGAGAGTGAAGTCGCGAAATCATCTACCCTGGTTCAAGGCGCTGTTTCACGCGCTTGCGGAGTCGGGCCAAGCATTCAAACTTGTCCAAGGTCGGAACAGGGGACGCATCGTTTACTATGACAGTCCGATATACGTACTTACTGAGAACGATACGGTCGCTCTAGCTAACGTCGTTTACCTTCGCAAGATCCCAGCAAATGTAGCGGCGCTCCGGAAGAACTTTCCTGCAGTTGATAAGGTTCTAGGCGGATACCAACTCGTGCATCCGTCACTGGACGAACCCGAGATCACGAAGTTCTTCCAGGAACAGACACACGTTCAATCGATCGACTTCGGTAGGATCTGCCGCGATGTATTCCTTCCCAGACTCGATGTCCAGACGACTCCCCCACCACGCGAGGAACTGATTGCGTATACGCGCCTTGTACAGAAGGGCCCCGCGGTTCACGTTCCGATATGGGTGCTGACCAAGAAGGGCACTCTCAAACCCTCGAATCAAGTTTTTTTGCCGACGGAATACTCACCATCGGAGGATTGGCACGCTGGTTCTGCGTATGCGCCCCAAATTGATTTCATCAGCGGTGACTACCTAGATGGCGTTCCGAAGAGCGAAATCCCGGCATGGAAAGAGTTCCTGACCAACGCTGGCGCTCGCGAAAGGGCGGACAACCCCTACGTCAGGGATTTTGCGATGCAATACGTACAGCACAAGCTGGCACACGAGCTCAGAAACTTCATCTCCAAAGATCATCAACAGCATGGGTATGACCTGGACGCCGAACGCATAAGCGATGGTTTGGCGACGGCGCTAGAAGTCAAGGGGCTGAAAAAGGACGCGCCCGTGGAACTTGTCGGCAACGAGCCAATCGCCGCACAGCAAGCTGAGGCCAAGGGGAACCTCTTCTGGTTGTGCGTAGTAACGGGAATTCCAGAACAACCTCAACTCTGGGTCGTGGAAGACCCTCTCAAGGTAGGCGCCTACAAAACCGTAACCGTCGACATAAGCCAGTGGAAGGGTTCCGGCCGCCGGGTAAAGTAATCCTCTCGGCCAGCGAGATTCGGTCGCCAGAAGATTTCCACAGCCCAACCCTGTGACATCTGACCTTGTGCACAGCCCACGATTTATTGCATGATTGCCCAGCAGAGGAAGTAGAGGAAGCCGGCGCGCCCCGGTCAAAAATCGGCACGTAACTGCTTTGTTCTCTAGATTTTGACCTCTAAGTCCTTTGTTTGAAGGATTTTGCGGGCCAAAACTTGCTTAAGTCGATGATTCCAAAGATCGAGGGGGGTGGGGGAGGGGGGGGTACCCCGTTATGAAAAGGTAAACTGGCCTCCCCGGCTGAAGCCGCCGGTTTGGATTTATTTTGCGGGGCTTGATCGCAGCGCTTAAAGCCTGCCCTGAGCGCAGTCGAAGGGCGCTGCGCCACCCAAAACCGGACATGCTACACTGACCTCGAATCCCACTCCCAGGATCAGGATAACGACACCCGATGAAATTCGGCGTCATCATCTTTCCCGGTTCCAACTGCGATCACGATGCCTACTGAACCATCCAACAGGTTGCCAAACAGCCGGTAACTTTTCTGTGGCATGAATCGCACGATCTGGAGAACTGCGATGCCATCATCGTCCCCGGAGGGTTTGCCTTTGGCGACTACCTGCGCACTGGCGCGATTGCCAAGTTTTCTCCCGTGATGGAATCGGTGCGCCGCTTTGCCGATGGCGGAGGCCTGGTGCTGGGCATCTGCAACGGTTTTCAGATTCTGTGCGAGTCGGGGCTTTTGCCCGGAGCGCTGATGCGCAACACCGGGCTGAAGTACGTCTGCAAGCCGGTGCAGGTGCGGGTGGAAAATGCTGCGACTCCATTCACCAATGCCTGCTCGCAAGGCGAAGTGTTGACCATCCCCATCGGCCACATGGAAGGGAACTATTTCTGTGACCAGGCAACCTTGGATGAATTGCATCGTGACCACCGCGTAGTGTTTCGCTATGCGACGCCGGCCGGTGAGATTTCGGTCACCGCCAATCCAAACGGTTCGCTGGACAATATCGCCGGCATCTGCAGCGCGGGCGGCAACGTCGTGGGCATGATGCCCCATCCTGAGAGGTCTTCAGAACCCGCGCTCGGCGGCATCGACGGGATGAAGATTTTCCACTCCATGGTAGGCGCGATGGCCAGCCGGTAAGGTCTGCGCTTGAGTTGTGATGCCTGCCGTTCTGTCCGCAAAAAGTGCTCACGAAGATTGTGTTTGATAATCTTCCGGCTTGGTGCTACTGTCACCGCCAGAAGTGCTTCCCCACTTCGCCCCAACGGAGTCTAAACCGTTCTAGCAAGAACAGGGAGGAGTGTGCCCGATGACCGCGAAGCAGATTCTCGATGCCTTTTCTGAAACGTTGATGCAGGATGAGCGAATTCTGAGCCCGCGCGAGCGCGAGTTGCTGATGAGTATCCTGCAAAACTCCAGAGCAGTCCCCGGCAGCTATGCAGAAACTCAATCGGCGGTAACCGCAGCCATCGCGCGCTCGGTGGGTGAAACGGTGGCGCAACGCGCTTTTGCGCTGTTGGGCGGCAGCATTGTGGAGCAGATACTGGCGGGTGCGGGAATCCCTGCGGCGACGGAGGAGACCACGCTTGCCGACAGGATCCAGTTCAGTCCGGCGCCCGGGCCTCAGCCCCCGAACGCGCCGGGACCTCCTGGGGTAAAGCGTCCTGTAAAGGAGCCGCTGCCCGGGCCGCAACCCCCGAACGTGCCTCAACCGCCGGGAGTCCGGCGTCCACCCGACAAGGATTTGCCGCCCGGACCGCAACCGCCGAACGCACCTCTACCACCCGGTCACGGCCTCCGCCCATTTACCGTGCAACAGGGAGTAAGCCGGTTCGACTCAGGCAAGCCCGTTGGTGTTCTGGACGCGCCTGCCATCGTTCGGGCACAATGCGTCGTTTTGGACGAGTTCCTGGCGCCACAAGAACTCGACGAACTGGTTTCCTATGCGCTGGAGCATGAAGCAGAGTTCCAGACCAGCGAGTTGATTTCGCCCAACGGAGATCCGGGAGTGACCGATTACAGCCATCGCCGCTCGCGGGTGCTCATGGACTTGGGAAAACACCAGGAAGTCATCCTGGAACGCATTCGGGGCGTGCTGCCACGAGTGCTGGATCAGTTCGGGATCGAAGAGTTTCCGGTAACGCATGTGGAAGCCCAGATCACGGCCAGCAATGACGGCGATTTTTTCCGGGCACACAGCGACGACGCCCAGGAAACCATCGCGTCCCGGCGCATCACGTTCGTTTACTTCTTCCAGCGTGAGCCCCGCCAGTTTGCCGGCGGGGATCTGCGGCTTCACGATGTGCGTGAGGGCGCGCCTTACGTCAGCGCGGGAAGCTACCAGACTGTCGTGCCGCAGCAGAACCAAATCGTATTTTTCCCGTGCTCGGTGTTGCACGAGATAACCCCGGTAGAGTGCCCGTCGCGGGCCTTTGCTGACAGCCGCTTCACCTTAAATGGATGGCTTCACCAGTAAAAGACACGGCATGGCTTGAATGGATTGCAGGCCTGATGGGGGTAGGATCGCGGCAGACGTTTACCGCGACGCTGCCCCCCGGCCAATTCCATTGCCTGCTCGACGAGTTACCCCTGCACTTGATTCCGCAGCGCCAGTTCGGATCACAAGCGGGGTGGCGGAAGTTTACTCACCAGCAGCTATTTCTTAACCCGCAATGCTCGGTGCTGACTGACGGGCAGGTTCCGGCAGAACTGGAACCGCATCGGCAATTGCTCGAGAACTTCAGCCTGCAGGGAACGGTGGCCTGGGTGGGGGACCCGGCCACCGGCGCTCTGCATCCGTACTGGCTGGGGGCCCGGCTGGAAGCGGCGGTTTCGCGTCTTCGCGCCAGCGAACCGGTGCCCGCGTCCCTTCCTGCAGACGTGCGCGTCTTATTGGCGAGCGCCGGCATTCTGACGACGGAGGAGCATGCCGAACGCCGTCGTGCGGAGTGGGCTGAAATCGTCCGCAAAAGCGCGCCCCAGTTTCGAGAAAAGGGATACGTCCCCCTCGGCAACCTGATTCACCCGTTCAACCTTGCAGCCTTGCGCCGCTATTATCGGCACGCCATCCGGCGGGGGACCATTCAACTCGGCGACCAGCAGAGTCCGCGACGCTACGTCGCCCACAATGAGAGCGTGGCATGCTTCTTCCATCACCAGATTGCGAATGCGGTCGCCGCTGTCGTGGGAGAAGCAATCAAGCCGTCGTATGTCTATCTGGCGTCTTACGTGAGCGGCGCTGAGTTGAAGAAGCATACTGACCGGCAGCAATGCGAGTTTAGCGTTACCTTGTGTCTGGATTTTTCTCCCGAGCCGAAGCGGGCGACTCCATGGCCTATACGCCTCGATACCGGTAAGGGCACGGTCACGGTTTATCAGGCGCTGGGTGACGGCTTGGTCTACCGGGGAACGAAACTGCCGCATTACCGCGACGTCCTGGCCGAAGGGTGCACGTCGACGTCGATTTTCTTCCACTACGTGCCGGTGGATTTCTCCGGACCGCTTGAATAGGCAGGCCTGCTGAGTCAACGCAAGCCAGAAATTACGTAAAGCACGGAGGAGACCTGGTAGTAACTGTAGGCGAAGCGTGAGCCATCGCGGGTTGCAACCACGGGCACTATGTTCACCACGCTTGTGGTGGCCGGAAGCTGCAATTCCTGAGTGAAAGTCTTCTTGCCGGTAACCAGGTTGACCTTGTAGACCTCAGCCGGAACTTTGCCGGGAACATACCCATAGACTGAAGAGTTGTCCTCG
This sequence comes from uncultured Acidobacteriaceae bacterium, assembly GCA_963842095.1. Classification (GTDB taxonomy): domain Bacteria; phylum Acidobacteriota; class Terriglobia; order Terriglobales; family Acidobacteriaceae; genus Sulfotelmatobacter. The sequence continues at coordinate 362,837 of CAWJEY010000007.1, read as the reverse complement.
GACCATTGTACTGGAACGAATCGGCGTTCGAGATCGGGTATGGGATGCGGCGTCCCCCCCGCGGTCGGATAGAGCGCGGATTCTCCGCGATCGTTGGCGCGAAGAATGTATTGACCGTCGGGCGAAATTAACCCGCCCGTAATTCCTTCGGGCGTGATCGGCATTGGCTTTCCGCCCTCTAAATCTACAAGGTAGGCGCGCGTGCCGTGGCCGGGCTCGCTGGCGTTGAGGGTGATGCGTTTTCCGTCGGCCAGGAAATGAGCAGGGCCGTTTTGAACGTCCAGACCGGGTACGGCAATGGTGCGCGGTTGACCCGGGCCGATCGGAACCAGCTTGACGGTTCCGGGAGTGCCGGGAAGAATGGAAATCGCCCATTTGCCATCCGGAGAGAGTCTGCCCGCGCTGCCTTCGCCCAATTGCACCGGCGGGGTACCGTCTATTTTGCGAATGGCAAGCGCATAGTGGGCCCCGGCGGTTTCACTGGAATCTTCGAACAGGACCGACTGGCCATCGCGTGAAATGTCTTTGGCGATAGTCCAATCGTGCCAGGAAAGATCCACTGGCTTGCCGTCGCGTGCCGTGGTCGCCATAGCCACGCGTTCGGCATCCAAGCTCACCAGCGCTCGGCCATCGGGGGCCACGTCCTCCAGGGTCATTCCCATCGGCAGATTCAAGATGGTGCGAATGCGTCCCGACAGGTTCACGCCGAGCAGGCCGCGGCTATAGCCCTTTTCGACAGCGGTAAACCAGACCTCTTTCCCATCGGGACCCCAAGCCAAGCCATCCGCCGACTCCCACCCTGATGAAAGCACTCTCAGATGGCCGTTCAGGTCAACAAAGTCGACGGACCCGCGGTCATCCGTCAAGGCAGGGTGGTCCAAGAAAGCGATTTTGTCGCCCTGCGGAGAAAAGCGAAGGTGGCTGATCCAGCCGCTGCTTTGGTGGATCACGTGACCGATTGGGTACTCAATTCGATCACGGCCCTCGGCGTGGTGAACCACCGCCAGTTCCCCGTTTGCATCCCAGTCCGCCCAGGGAACGTCCTCGAGCACCTCTCGGGGAGAACCGCCAGCCAGCGGTGTGCGGGCAAGCACGCCCCCTTCCGTTTCCAGGTGTGCCATGTGGAACCCATCGAGCGCCACCGCCAGTTCGCCGGTGCGGGAGATCGCGAGGAGCTTTGCGTCCGCGATGTTGAGCGGCTGGGCCAGGAGAGAATTGCCGACCGTGGAGAAAAGCTGCAACGGTTTGCCGTTCCATGCCGCGCTATACACAATCGCCTGAAAGTCGGGGGCGAAACGCGCTGAGTAGACTGTGCCCTCTTCGAAAGTCAGACGCCGGTAAGCTGGAGAGAGGGGTTTCTGGCGCCACTGATTCCCTACAAGTGCGAGGATCGCCACCAGCAGCGCTCCCGCCACCGACCAGGGCACGATCCTTGCCTGCGACCGTGGAGGCTTGAGCCGCGTTGCTCGCGCGCCGGAGGAGTCGGCCAGAGTGTCCAGCGCAAACGCCAGATCGCGGGCCGATTGGAAGCGATTCTCCGGCTCCTTCTCCAGACAGTGGCAGACGATTTGCCGGAAAGAAACGGGAACGCTGGCCTGCTCCAGATTGATTTCGGGAGGATTTTCCAGGAGCACGGCGGTCATGGTGTCGACTTCGGTTTCGCCGCGAAAGGCCCGCCGCCCGGTCAACATTTCGTAAAGAATCGCACCTACGCTGAAGATATCGCTGCGGTGGTCGACGGCCTTGCCGCGCAATTGCTCGGGCGACATATAGGCAACGGTACCGACCACAGAACCGCTCTTGGTTACGGTGGTTAACTCTTCCACGGAGCGCGCGTCGTCTTCCGGGGAAGATTGCAGTTTTGCGACTCCGAAATCGAGAATCTTCACCCGGCCATCGCTGGTCACAAACAGGTTTTCCGGCTTCAGGTCACGATGAACGATGCGGTGATCGTGGGCCGCGATCAGCCCCTGCACCATTTGCAGCGCGTAGTCGACGGCCAGGCGAACCGGCAACGCGCCCTCGGCCAGCCGATTGCGGAGGGTCTTGCCTTCCAGCAATTCACAGACGATGTAAGGCGACCCTTCGTGGACGCCGACGTCATAAATGGCGACGATGTTGGGATGATTGAGCGCCGCTGCGGCCCGGGCCTCCAGTTCGAAACGGCGGAGGTGATCGGGGTTGGCGCTGGAAGCGGGACGGATCAGCTTCAGCGCGACATCGCGCCCCAGCCTTTCGTCGCGCGCCCGGAAAACCTCGCCCATGGCTCCGGAGCCAATTTTTTCGAGGACCCGGTAGTGGCCGATGACTTGCTCCGCCATATGATTGAAAAGCCCCGCTGGCATGTTAGGGGGGTAACTCGGTCGCCGTCAATAACCTAATCCGGTCCATGATCCTACCGTTTGCGGCCTACGTTGATTTTGCGACGGTCGGCAAACGTGGCATACTTCCAACGGAAGACGGAGGGAGCCGTGATTTACCTCAAGAGCACTCTTGCAGGGCTGTTGGCTGTGCTTGCCGCCGGTATCCTGACCGTCATCATTGTGACGGTCTATCTTTCGATTTTGTCTCGGTCGCTGGGGACTGGGGCGGTGGGATGGGATCCGATTTCCCTTGCTAGGCCGTTAACGTGGCTTGGCGTCGTCCTAGGGATTTTTCTGGTCGGTTTCTTTTGGGAGTTCTTGCGAGTAGGTTCAAGGTAGCCCGCTGCCACCCCGCCCATTGCCGCAACCACCTGTATCGTCTCATGCTATAATCTCTGTTCGCCTGCACATTTTCGAGGCAGCCTGTGACATTTCTACGGGCGAATCCCGCGATTTAAACAAGATTATTGAATACGAGGTCTAACCATGTCCGGCCATTCAAAATGGGCGACAATCAAGCACAAGAAGGGCGCGCTGGACGCCAAGCGCGGCAAGATATTCACCCGTCTGATCAAGGAAATCAGCATTGCCGCGAAGAATGGCGGCGGCGATCCTGACACCAACCCGCGTCTGCGCGGCGCCATCCTCGCCGCCAAGGCCGAGAACATGCCCGCCGATAACATTAAGCGGGCTATTCAGCGCGGCACGGGAGAACTGCCTGGCGCTACCTACGAGGAGTTTTCTCTCGAGGGCTACGGCCCGGGCGGCGTGGCCATTCTGCTCGATATCAACACCGACAACCGCAACCGCACTGTCAGCGAAATCCGCCACTGCTTCGGCAAGAACGGCGGCAACATGGCTGAAGCCGGCGCGGTCTCCTGGATGTTCCACAAGAAGGGCGACATCATCATCCCCAAGACCGCCGCGAAAGAGGATGACCTGATGAACATCGTTCTCGAAGCCGGGGGCGAGGACCTGAACGACGATGGCGAGAACTGGGAAATCCTGACCGAGCCCTCCGCGTTCGAGACCGTGCTTGAAGCGGTGAAGAAAGCTGGCATCGAGCCGGCGTCCTCCAGCGTGGCCATGATTCCGCAGAATTACATCAAGCTGGAGGGCCAGGCTGCCAACACCATGATCCGGCTCATGGAGGCGCTCGAAGATCAGGACGATGTGCAGAACGTTCACTCCAACTTCGATATTGACCAGAAGTTGCTGGAAGAAGTGGCAGGGTAACTGCGTGCGGAGAGATTCGCCTAGAGCCGCCCTTTGCGGGCGGCTTTTCTTCTTGAGGCAAACGGTGTGCCAAATAAGTTTTCAACACAACCGTGGAAAATTCTGTGGAAAAACACGACAGTATCTTTGTAAGTGATTCAGCGAGAAACGGTTCAGCACTTTGCACCGGAGCGAGTGCTGGCACTTTTGTGCTGCAACCTGCGGCGAGCGCTGCTTGCCATCGACAGCTTCTCATCCCGAGCCAACCTTGAAACTCAGACTCGACAAACTATTGGTTGATCGCGGACTGGCTGCTTCGCGCGAACGCGCCCAGGCGCTCATCCTCGCCGGGAAAGTGTTGGTCAACGATCAAAAGCTCGACAAAGCTGGCGCGCAGGTTGAAGATGACGCCGCGGTCCGCCTGATCGGTGAAGATCTGAAGTACGTTAGCCGTGGCGGACTCAAACTTGAGCGCGCTCTCGAACACTGGCACATCGATGTGACGGGCAAGGTGTGTCTCGATGTCGGCGCTTCCACTGGCGGCTTCACCGATTGCCTGCTGCAGTATGGTGCGGCCCGGGTAGTCGCAGTGGATACAGGATATGGGCAGATGGATTTCAAACTCCGCCAGGATTCCCGCGTGCGACTCCTGGAAAAAACCAACGCTCGCTACGTGACCCGCGAGATGATCGCTGAAAAAGTAGACCTCATCGTGATCGACGTAGCATTTATCTCAGCAACCCTGGTTATTCCTGCGGTAGTAAACGCTAGTTTTCCGCAGCCCGAAGAGGATCGCCGGGGCCGGCAGGTGATCGTCCTCGTGAAACCTCAATTCGAGGCGGGAAGGGAATTCGTGGGCAAGGGAGGCATTGTGCGCGACGAGGCTGCCCAGTTGGGGTCGGTCGAAAAGGTGAAGAGAACTTTGCTGAACCTTAAGGTCGCCCGCACCGATGTAATCGAATCGCCGATTCTGGGCGCGGAGGGGAACCGCGAGTTCCTGCTCCGGGCCGAGTTCTAGTCCTCGGTGGTTAAGGTTTTGCTTCGAATTCTGTACAATCGCTCTCTATCGCCATGGCAAGCTCGCCCTCATCTCCCCGATCCAAAGTCGCGGCTATCATCTCCCGTCCGGCGCGGCCGGAGGTTGCGCGCATCTTTCCCGAACTGTTGGCATGGTTGAATGGTCACGGCTATCAGGTCATCGTCGATCCGGAGACGGCGAAGTATTCCAGTGGCCAGGAGGAAGTGCTGCGCTCGCAAATGTCCTCGCGGCATTTGGATCTGGTTGTCGTGCTGGGCGGCGACGGGACGCTGCTGTCGGCGGTCCGAGACACGGCTGCAACCGATGCTCCGCTGCTCGGGGTGAACCTGGGTTCGCTGGGCTTCCTCACCGACGTTCCACTTTCGTCGCTGTTCTCCATGCTCGACCAGATCGCACAGGGCGGCGCGGCCGTGGAACAGCGTTCTCTCATGCAGTGTGATTTGCTGCGCGGCGAAGCGGTCCTGGGAAGCTACAAGGCTTTTAACGACGTCGTGGTCAACAAGACCGCGCTGGCCCGCTTGAATAACTACGATCTCTTCGTGGACAAAGCGTTCGTCTCCAGTTACCGGGCCGATGGAATGATCGTGGCCACGCCCACAGGTTCGACTGCTTACTCTCTTTCGGCGGGCGGTTCGGTGGTGATGCCGACGGTCAAGGCTTTCGTGATCACTCCGGTGGCACCGCACTCGCTCACGCACCGCCCGCTGGTGGTGCCCGATTCCGCGGTAATTGAAATTCTGTTGCGCAGTGATGAGGAAGTCGCGTATCTCAGCCTGGATGGCCAGCCCGGACTCGATCTGATGGATGGAGACCGCGTCCGCTGCCGCCGCTCCGAGCACAAAGTAAGCCTGTTCCGCACCGAGGCTGACTTTTTCCACGTGCTGCGCACCAAGCTGAAGTGGGGAGAGAGATAGGGGATTGTTGATTTTGTGATTGTTGATTGTTGATTGAAAAACCCACGGTCAGGGTTTCAATCATCAATCAGCAATCAACAATCATCAATTCACAACTCCGCGGAATACAGTTCCTGCACCCTTTCCCGGCTCCGGATGATCTTCACCGACTTCCCACTTACCAACACCTCCGCCGGCCGCGGACGTGTGTTGTAGTTCGAGGCCAGCACCATCCCGTAAGCGCCGGTGTCAAGAATGGCAAGCAGATCGCCTTCTTCCACGCGAGGCATCTCCCGATCGCGTGCGAAGAAGTCGCCGGACTCACATACCGGCCCTACCACATCGACCGTCTCTCTCCTGGCTGACAAGTCCTTGGATTGCACCACCGGAACAATCTCGTGAAAGGCGCCATAGAGCGCAGGGCGGATCAGATCGTTCATCGCCGCATCCACCACGAGAAATCGCTTGCCGTCGTTTTGTTTTCTGTAAAGAACAGAGGTGATCAACGCTCCCGCAGGGCCTACAATCGCCCGTCCCGGCTCGAGCAGCAAATGCACATTCAAACCGCGCAAGGGATTGGTGACGGCGCGCGCATATCCGGCAACATACTCATCAAAGTCCCTTCCCGGTTCCTGATAGGCAATCCCAAGCCCACCGCCGGTATCGACGTAGTCCACTCTGTGTCCATCGGCGCGCAACTCGCGAACAAAATCGGCGACTCGAGCCACCGCTTCTGCGAAGGGCGCGACCTCGGTGATTTGCGAGCCGATGTGAACGCTCACTCCCGCGACCTTCAGATACCGAACTCCTGAGGCCTTGGCGTACAGAGTGCGCGCACCGCCGATGGGGACTCCGAACTTGTGTTTGTGCAAACCCGTAGAGATGTAAGGATGCGTGTCGGCCGCCACGTCAGGATTCACGCGCAGCGCCACGCGGGCAATCTTGCGCCATCGCGCCGCGCACTCAGCGAGAGCCCAGAGTTCCGACTCGCTTTCCACATTGAACAGCAGAATCCCGGCCTTCAACGCCGCAGTCATTTCGTCGCGAGACTTGCCCACTCCGGAGAAGACGATCTTCTTCGCGGCGCGCCGGTCGGCAGCCAGCACCCGCTCCAATTCTCCGCCGGAAACCACGTCAAAACCGGACCCCTGCCGCGCCAGCAGGCGCAGAATGCTCAAGTTGGAATTCGCTTTCACGGAGTAGCAGATGGTGTGAGGAACATCGCGAAACGCGCTCTCAAACGCCGCCAAGCGCTCGCGGATCGCGGTCGCCGAATAAACGTAGAGAGGGGTTCCGTAACGCTCCGCCAGTTTTGGCAGCGGAAGGTCTTCGCAGTAAAGCACCGAATCCGCAAGGCGGCGCAAAATCCCTTTGCGGCGCTCGTGGAAAACGAATCCCGGCGGCCGCTCGGGATTAACCTGGGAAGGCCCCGTAACTTCGCTGCGCCGGGTCATTTGCGCTTGGAAGAACTGTGTGCCGCGCTGTCTTTCACTTTGATCGCCACCACTGTCTGGTCATCGAACGTCTCGACCCCGGCGGAATGCTCGGCGGCGGCTTTGAAGAGAGAGTCCACCACGCAGTCCGCCGACCGGCCGCCGCATTCCGCGATGATTTTCTCGGCCCGTCCCCGACCAAACAATTCTCCCCTCCGGTTGCGCGCGTCCAGAATGCCGTCACTGAAGAACACAAACAGGTCGCCAGGCTTCATTTTGAACCGGAATTCGTCATAGTCCGCGTCGTCGAAAAGCCCCAGCGGCAAACCTGTGGCCTCGATCACCGTGTTCTTTCCCTCATGGACGTAAACGGGGCGCGGCAAGCCGGAGTTGGCCACCAGAAGTGTGCGGTGCTCGTCGTCCCAGACCGCATAGATGAGCGAGACAAATTGCGCCTCAATGCGCCGCTCCGCCAGCGACAAATTTACCGCTGAAAGCATCTCTGCGGGCCCCGGCTCAATCGGCGCGTGCGAGCGCAGAATGCCACTGACCAGAGCGGCATAGATGGCGGCCGGAGCGCCTTTTCCGCTGACGTCGCCAATCACAATTCCCAGGCGCGAAAGCGAATAGGGGATGAAGTCGTAAAGGTCTCCGCCAATGGCGCGCGCCGGAGTGAACTTCGCCGCCAGCTCAAGGTGTGCCAGCTTCGGCAGCGTCTGCGGAAGCAGGCGCATCTGCAATTCCCGCGCCAGCGACAAATCCCGCTCCAGTCGCCGCTCCTGGCGCGCGATCTCCTCATACAAGCGCGCATTTTCGATGGCAATTGCGACCTGCGCGGCCAGCGTCATCATGGTGCGCCGGTGATCGTCGGTAAAAAATCCCCGCCGCGTATGTTCCAGATCGAGCACTCCGATTACCTTGTCTTTATAGACCAGAGGCACGACTAACTCCGATCGCGTTTCCGGATTGCCCTGGATGTAGCGCGGATCCTTGCTTACGTCCGGCACCAGGATCGCCTGCCTCGTCTCGGCCGCATGCCCAACCAATCCCCGCCCCAGAGGGATTTCCTGCTTCACGTGGACATTCTCGTTGAAGCGCAGCGAGAAACGATGCTGCAGCTTCTCGCCGGAGGAATCCAACAGCAGGATGCTGAACATCTGAAAATCAATCAAACGTCTCAGAAGCTCTGCTATCCGGCCCAATAGTTCGTCCAGGTTCAGGATCGAAGTCAGTTCGCGCGCGATCTCGTTCAGCAGCAGCAGAATTCTCGCCTGCTTCGTGGTGCGCGTGTAGAGTTGGGCGTTCTCAATGCCCGCCGCCATGCGCGACGCAATCAGCGTCAACAGGCGCTTGTGCTCTTCGTTGAAATAGCCGGGGTCTCGCGCTTCCAGGTCGATCACCCCAATTACACGGTTCTTGGTGGTAAGCGGTACGGCCAACTCCGAGTGCACATTGGGGACGCCCGCAATGTATCTGGGATCCTGCGTTACGTCATCGATCAGGATCGCCTGCCGCAGTTGGGCGGCCTGTCCGGTCACTCCTTCGCCGACTTTGATCCGGGCGCGCTCGGCGAACTCTGGGGGATATCCCACCTGGAAGCGGAAGCGCAATTCCTGGGTCTTTTCGTTCAGAAGAAGGATGGCGAAGATTTCGTAATCGATGACCTTGCGCACGACCTCCGCGACCCGGCGTAGAGTCGTATCCAGGTCGAGCGACGTCGACATGACGTCGGCGACCTCCAGCAACAGAGGATCAACCTGCACATGCTTTTCGTGCTTATTCAGAACAGACCCCATTGGTTTGTCTATGATAGCAGCCGTGCAGAGTACCCAGTACCAAGTACTGAGAACTGAGAACTGAGAACTGAGAACTGAAGTCTCACTCCCGCGGCACAATGCAGACATCGGCCAGATTGCGGTAGCGTTCGGCGTAGTCGAGTCCGTAGCCAACGACGAACTCGTCGGGAATGGTGAAGCCGACGTAATCACCTTGCAGGGGCAACTTTCGCCGCGACGGCTTGTCGAGCAGGGCCGCGATCTTCAGCGCTCGCGGCTGATGCGCCAGCAGTAGTTTCTTCAGAACCGTGAGCGTCAATCCCGTGTCCAGAATATCTTCCACGACAATTACGTTTTTATCCTTCATGGACTGGTCAACGTCCTTGGTCAGCTTCACCTCGCCAGTGGAATCCCACCCGCTCTTAAGCTCCTGCGTGGGGCTGGGACGGTTCCCGTAACTCGATACTCCAATGAAGTCAAAGGTCGCATCCAGCTTTACCTGGCGAGCCAGATCAGCCAGAAAAATCGCGGAGCCTTTCAATACGCCGACAAAGATTACCGGCTGTCCCGCGAAGTCGCGAGTGATCTCCGCTCCAATTTCGGCGACTCGTTTGGCAATCTCGTCCCGCGAAATCAGCACCTTGAGTCCTGTCATGGCGTTTCATATTAAACTAAAGTCCAGTCGCTGCCCACATCGGATCCCAGCACTACGAATTCTGCAACATGGGCCAAGCGGCAGGAGCGATCATTCATGAATCTGAAAGGCATTCAACTTACGTGGCTGGGTCACGCGACATTTCGTATCGTCACCCCCGGCGGACGCACAGTGATTATCGATCCCTGGATCATGAACAACCCGATGTGCCCGGCCTCCGAAAAGAAAGTAAAGGGTGTCGATGTTCTGCTCTGCACCCACGGTCACGGCGACCACATCGGCGATGCCGTCGAGATCATCAAGCAGCACAACCCTCAAGTGGTGGGCATCCCCGAGCTATGCGGATGGCTGGAGAAGAAAGGCGCGAAGAAGATCGCCATGATGAACAAGGGCGGCACGCAGAAGATCGGTGACATCAAAGTCACCATGGTGCACGCTGACCACTCCTGCGGTATCCAGGATGGAGATCAGCTTATCTACGGCGGCGAAGCCTGCGGGTACGTGGTCGAATTTGATAACGGAGTCAAAATCTACCACGCGGGCGACACGAACGTCTTCGGCGACATGGCAATCATCCGCGAGCTTTACGCGCCAGAAATTGCCATGCTGCCCATCGGCGACCACTTCACCATGGGTCCGCGCGAGGCCGCTTACGCCTGCAACCTGCTCAAAGCGAAAACGGTCATTCCCATGCACTTCGGCACCTTCCCGGTGCTGACTGGAACTCCGGGCGAATTGCAGAAGCTGACACCGGGGGTCGAAGTCGTCTCTATGAAGCCGGGTCTGACCGTCGGCAAATAGAGACTGCCAAGTAAGAACCACCAACTGAATAATCGAGGGAGATACGTGACTGCAAGCAAGCCGAGAAAAGAAACCAAACCCAACTGGCGGCATTACAACTTCACCACCGCCGGGCCGGTCGATGATTATCTCTATTCCATGCTGCCCCAGCGGGACGAAGTGTTGGCCGAGATGGAAGGCTACGCCAGCGAGCACAACGTCCCTATCGTTGGCCCGGCGGTGGCGCGCGTGCTGCAGCAGCTTGCCCTGATGATCAGCGCGAAGACGGTGTTCGAATTGGGCTCAGCCATTGGCTACTCGACCATCTGGTGGGCGCAGGCGGTCGGGGAAAAAGGCCGGGTGATCTACACCGACGGCGACCGCAAGAACACCGAGCGCGCCCGCGGTTATTTCGCCCGCGCCGGCGTCTCCAACCGCATCACGCTCCATACCGGCGACGCGCTCGAAGTCCTCTCCGAGCAGAAGGAGCAATACGACATCATCTTCAACGACGTCGATAAGGAAGATTATCCGCGCGTGCTGCGCCTGGTGGGGCCACGCCTGCGTAGGGGTGGCCTGTTCATCACTGACAATGTTTTGTGGAGCGGGCGGGTCGCTGATAAGAATCCCAAAGAACCGCGAACGAAGGCCATTCTCGAGTTCAACCGGCTGCTCTACGGATCTGGGGATTTTTATACGACGATTCTGCCGATTCGCGATGGCTTGGCGGTGGCGTTGAAGAAGTGATGTAACGATTAAATCGACTTCACGGGAATCGTCAGCAAATCTTCCACCAGCCCGACTTCTTTCTGCAGGAACGGTTCCGCGTAGGTTACGCCGCCCAGCATGCCGTAATAACGCGCCATCGCGTCCACCCGGGCGCGAATCTCGTCGTGGGCAGGGAAGATATCTTTCCCGACTGGCTGATCGCTGAACTGCGATTTGTAAGCCAGAATGGAGGCGAATTTCTGCTCGAACTGCGGGCTGATATCAACTACGAAAGTCGGACGCACATCGTAATAAAGCGTGGCGTAGATGATCTTGAATGGACGATGCGGAGCGAGTTTCGGATCCAGCTTCGCCAGCCCCGCCAGAAAGCAAGCCTCATACCCCAGCACAGAACACGTGTAGTGATCCGGATGCCGTCCCTTCCAGTAAGGCAGAATCACCACCTGTGGCCGTGTCTCACGGATCACGATCGCCACTTTCAGCCGATTTTCAAAGGTGTTTTCAACCCGGCCATCGGGGATATCGAGCGCCCGCCGCCAGCCCACGCTGAGAATGCTTGCTGCGTCCGCTGCCTCGCGCGCGCGGTCTTCGGCTGTGCCGCGCGTGCCCATCTCGCCCTGCGTCAAATCGAGAATGCCCGTCCGCTGGCCGCGTTGGGCTGCCTTCAGCAGCGTGCCGCCGCAAGTCTGCTCCACATCGTCGCGGTGCGCCGCTATAGCAAGGATGTCGAGGGGAGTTGACGACATGTCAGTCCAGATTCCCCTGTTCGAGCACCACATTCTCGCGCACGATCAGCCGCTGCGCCGCCATTTCCTTCAGCGTGGGCAGCACGCGATTTACATGTTCGTCGGTGTCCACGAAAATAATGATCACGGGCAGCTTGCCGCCGGCCTCGATCAGGTGCGCGGTTTCCACGCGGTGGCGTCCTAGAAATCCCGCCACGGCATGAATGGCGGTGGCCGCATAGACATTCTCCTTGCGCAGATAGTTGAGAATCTCCAGATGCAGCGGTCGGTGGCGCCACTGGTCGGCTTCATTCAGATAGATGGTGACCTGCACTGCCATCGCGTCCGCCATTCTACAGCACCCGAGCCACGGCCATGCCGGCTAAAGCGCCGCCGAGGCAAAGAATGTTGTTGCTGAGGATGTTGGCCAGCATCAGTCCCCACTGCCCGTTTTCGAAGTAGGACATGGTTTCGAACGCGTAGCTGGAGAAAGTTGTGAACGACCCGCAAAAACCAACCACCACCAGCAGCCGCCAGCGCGGGTCTACGAGCGCGCGCTCGGTGGTCCAGATGACGAAGAAGCCCACGATGAAGCTGCCCACGATATTGATAAAGAGCGTGCCGTAAGGAAAGACGGAGCCCAGTTCCAGGGCGGCGAGGCGGCTCAGGAGGTAGCGCAGATTGGCACCGACGACGGCGGCGACAGAGATAGCAAGAAAGTCTTTCACGATGGAATTCTCTCCCCACAAATCAGTTCTTGGATTTTGCAGGAGTCATCAGCCTCAAGCCTAACAGCCGCTGCAGGCGGTTATGGCGAACTCCATCGCCGTAGTTAATTTCTAACACAGAACGCCGGAAAGGGGACACGGCAATCGGGGGACGAGCTGGTACGCAGGTAACTCTTGAAACGATTGCTCCCTACTTCTTCCGCTCCACCAAGTACCGCGCCAACTCTTTCAAAATCTCCGCCCGCTCGCCAAAACTCTCCAACTCCGAAAAAGCAGCACTCACCAGCGAATCCGCCTTGCGTACGGACTCGTCGATCCCGAACAGTGCCGGGTAAGTGGCTTTTTGCGCGGCGGTATCTTTGCCAGCAGTCTTGCCCAGCTGCTCGGAGGTCTGTGTCACATCGAGCACGTCATCCACAATCTGAAATGCCAGTCCGATCGACTGCCCGAACGCGCGCAGCTTTCTAACTTCGCTCTCCTTCGCTCCGGCATAAAGCCCGCCACTCACCAGGCTTGCCGTGATCAGGGCCGCTGTCTTCGCGCGATGGATATACTCCAGCATTTCCGCGGTGGCCTGAGTATGCTCGGCTTCCAAATCCACAACCTGTCCGCCAATCATGCCATCCAGCGTGCCCGTGCCGTGCGCGATCTCTTCGATGATCCGCACCCGCGCTTCCGGCGGACACTCCAGCCGCGCCAGCACCTCATAAGCCTGGGTCTGCAGCGCATCGCCCGCCAGAATCGCGAGCGCTTCCCCGAAAACTTTGTGGCATGTGGGACGCCCGCGCCGCAGATCGTCGTTATCCAGCGCCGGGAGGTCGTCATGGATCAGCGAATAAGTATGCAGCATCTCCAACGCCGCACCCAGTTCCTCGATTTTCCTGGGAAACGTACCCGCGACCATGCGCCCGGCTTCCATGCACAGCACTGGTCGCAGGCGCTTGCCGCCGGCGAACACGCTGTGGCGCATGGCCTTGTGAATGGACACCGGATGCTGGGTTTCCAGCGGAATCAGACGATCCAGGGCCGCATCCGTCAATGTGCGCCCTTGCTCAAGAGTTTGCTGCAGCATTGAGCAGTGAGTATAACAAGGCGGACGCTGAACCCGAAAAAGCGAGGACGCCGGCAGGCGTCCTCGGTGATTCAACAAGTGGTTGGGTACTTCGAATGAGCTTACGCGGCGGCGCTCTTCGCAACTGCAACGCTACGCAGGGCAGAACTTAGAACGTTCTGCACGTCATCAGCCGGACACACGTCGCTGGCGCCAGCTTCAAGAGCGGCAATCCACAACTCCTCGTCCGGTACCCGGTGAGTGCAGACAATCGGCAGCGAGGGAAAATCATTGTGCAAGTTCCGCACATCGGTCAGACGAGAGTATTCCATATCGAGAATCACGACCTCTGGCCGATTCTTGGCGACTCGCTCTCGGAGTTCGTCCCTTGAGCGCGTCAAATGTACAGAATTAAAGTGAGAAGATAGCCCACCGGCCAGAGATTGAGCGAGCTTGGGATCGCTTTCAAGAACGACTGCACTAAAGCCCATAGATCCTCCTGACCTACAACCGTCAGTTACGGCGGACTAGGGCTGCGGGGAAGGGTTCGAAACCGCCACTCCACAGACATTACTACCCACGAGCACGACGGCGGTCGTCACCTGCGCTGCGCCTACCTGTGGGCAGGCGCCTTTTCCGCCACGGGCTCAAACGGCTCGGCCTGGAGCTTCCCATTTTTCTTCAGCAAAATCTCCACTTTGCCTTCAGCCTGTTCCAGTTCCTTCCGGCAGGTGGAGGACAGATGCATGCCTTCTTCGAAAAGCGTGAGAGACTTTTCCAGAGGCACGTCTCCCTTTTCCAGTTCCTGGACAATTTTTTCCAGGCGCTGAAGACACTCTTCAAATTTGGCCAACGGGGTTTCGCTCCTTGTCTGTATTGTATGCAACTATTTGCGTGGGGTGTCCAGTCTTTTCTTGTAAATATTTGGTGAACAGGCTTCCATCTCTCCGAAAAAGGGAATTCTAGGCGGTAGCGGGACTCTTCGTCCCCAGCGCCTCCAGCACATCCACCGCCGAGCTGTACCTGCCCTGCGGCGCGCTGATTTGCGCTCCCTGCACGGTGTGTCGCACCGCCACCAGCATCTCCCGCGCAATCGCCACGCCCTCATCCCTTGCGGCTTGCGGAGTCTGAGCGCGCTGCATGCGTTCCAGTATCGAGTCGGGCACCGAGACCCGCAGTTCGTTCTTCATGAACTCGGCATTGCGCACGCTCACCAGCGGCCAGATCCCTGCCACCACTGGGATGCGGAACTGTTCGATTCTTCGCAGGAAATTCTCCAGCAGACGAATGTCGAAAACCGGTTGCGTTACCGCGTACTCGGCTCCGGCCTGCACTTTGAACTCAAACCGCCGGACCTCCTCGTCCAAATCGGTCAATCCCGGATTCGCCCCCACGCCGATCACGAAGCCCGTGCCCGCCCCAATCGGGTTTCCGCCCAGGTCCAGACCCAGGTTCAGGTTGTGAACAATATTCACCAGCCCAATGGCATCTACATCGAACACGGCCGTTGCGTCCGGATAGTTGCCCATCTTCGGAGGATCGCCGGTAATGCAGATCAGGTTCTTGATTCCCACCGCAGCCGCCCCCAGCAGATCGCTCTGGATGCACAGCACGTTCCGGTCGCGGCAGGTGTAGTGCAGAATCGCCTCGATTCCCGCCTCCCGCTGCACCAGCAACGAGAGCGCCTGGTTGCTCATACGGGCCGAAGCCCGCGGGCTGTCGGGGATGTTAACCGCATCCACGCCCACAGATTTTAGGAATCGCGAGCCATCCAGCTCTTTGCGTATGTCAGTTCCCTTGGGAGGAACCACCTCCACCATGGTGACGAATTCTCCACGCGCCAGCTTGGCTCCCAGAAGCGATCGTTCCTCCAACGGCTGCGCGGGCGCGGCCATTGGTGTAGCCGCGCTTCCCACAACCTGTGCTGAAACCGTCTTTCCTCGCGCTTCCCCAGCGCGCAGAGCGGATTTCATCACCCGGATATGGTCCGGCGTGGTCCCACAGCATCCCCCAACGATCCGCGCTCCCGCCGCAATAAACTTGCGCGCGTAACTCGCCATATACTCCGGTGAGCACAAGTAGATGTTCCTGCCCTCGACCGACCGCGGAATGCCTGCGTTCGGCTGTGCGGCCAGCGGCAGGGAACTCACGGCGTGCACTCGCTCAATGGCATCCAGCATGGCGACCGGCCCCACGCTGCAGTTGCAACCGATGACATCCGCGCCCCAGTCTTCGAGCCGGGGAGCAAATGTCTCCGGATCGGAACCATCCAGGCAGTTGCCTTCTTCATCAATCGTAACGTGCACTACCAACGGCAATTTTGCTCCCACGTCCTCGGCCGCCAGCATGGCCTGATGCAGTTCCTCGAGGTATCCAAAGGTTTCCAGCATCAGCAGATCGACGCCGCCCTCCGCCAACGCCGCAATCTGCTCGCGGAATGCCTGCCGCGCTTCTTCGAAAGAAGTTTTGCCCAGCGGCTCGATTCTGGTCCCCAACGGGCCAACCGATCCCGCCACCCACACATCGAAGCTCTTGGCGGCTTCTCGCGCCAGCCGAGCACCCGCGCGGTTAATGTCACGCATTTTGTCGGCGATACTGTGCCGCGCCAGGCGGAAGGCATTGGCCCCGAAAGTATTGGTTTCAATTATCTCCGCTCCAGCCTGGAGGTAGTCGTGGTGAATGGCACGAATCAGGTCGGGCTGGGAGAGGTTCAACTCGTCGTAGCAGCGGTTGATGAACACGCCCTTGGCGTAGAGTAGCGTTCCCATGGCTCCGTCGCACAGAACGGGGGACTGCTTGATCCGGGTAAGAAGGTCAGCCGCCATATACCTGGTCAGAATACAGGATCGCTGCTGGTCATGCATCTAGAGTGGCCGCCGCGGCAGAGGCTGCCGGATGTGACGGAATGCTGAAGTGCCAACGATGAGAACTTCCCAGTCTGCTATAATCCGCTATTTCGCACCTAAATCTCCATTTTTCATGTCGTTAGGAGCCTGCCGTTTGAAGAGATTCACGCTTTTGACTGCCTCGCTCGTGGCCGCCAGTTTCAGTTTCGTCGCTTGTGGTGGTTATGCGAAACCAGCCGGTCCTCCCAGCGGAGTGGCGACCCGCGTTCTTGCCTCCCAGAGCGTGTCGAGCCCCGCAGCATTCCCCGGCCTGATCATCATTAACGGTGACATCGACGCACCGGTGCGGGCCTCGGAGATCGGCGCTGGCAACTCTCCGAGCTTGATGGCGGTATCGCCCGACCGAACGATTTTGCTGGCGTTTGATGCAAACGTCGCCAGTCCTGGGGTAGGGGTCGTCAATACGCAGACCGAAACTTCGATTGGAAGCATTCCGCTGTCCGGGCCGACCAGCAGCATGGTTGCCCTCTCAACCGGCTTCGGTTACGCGGCAGTTCCTGATGCCATTGTGAACGGATCCGCTACCGGAGGAGTCGTTGTGATGAATCTCACGGTCGGCGGCCTCACGACGACGGTTAGCGTCCCCAATGCGCAAACCTTGGTGGCAAGTCCGGATGGAACCCAACTTCTGGTTTTCAGCGGCGATTCAGACGTCGTGACCGTCATGTCCCCGCTTCTGGTCAACACTGGCAATCCGGTGACGGTCAGCGTATCTGGCTTCGACCGCCCCGTTTATGCCGTTTTCAGCAGCGATGGCAGCACGGCCTACATCTTGAATTGCGGTCCGGAGTGCGCCAGCGGAACCGCCAGTGCCAGCGTGCAAACTCTGAATATGGCAACCTTGACCGTTGGAACTCCGCTGGCCGTGGATGGCGCAACCATCGGCTGGCTGAACGGATCTACTCTCTACGTGGCCGGCAACTCTGGGACAAATTTCGCCTGCACGGGCGAAACCACCAACGCCACTACTTGCGGACGCCTCGACATCATCGACGTCGGTTCGATGACTGTGACCAGCACCGCTGTCATCACCGACGGCTACCACGACCGCATCGATATGAGCAGCAACCGGCAGCTTTTTATCGGCTCGTATCAATGCACAACCATCGGCAATGTCAACAACCCGCAGGGCGAGGTGCGCGGCTGCCTCTCCATCTTCAACACCAGCAACGGAGCGGTCGTCATTCCGCCGGACAACGGCGACGTTACCGGTCTGCAGAGCTTCACCACCCGCGATGTGGAGTATGTCGCCGAAGGCGGGAACCTGCGGATCTACGACACGATCATCGATGAGTTGCTGCTGAATGACATTATTCCCACCGGAACCATCGTCCTCCCCGGCCAGATCGTCGACGTGAAGGCCATCGACTTTTTCTGAGGTTGATTGTCATTCCGAGCAAGCGTTCTTTGCGTAGCGAGGAATCTGGGCGAGCCGTGCGACGAGTCGCGTTCTTTGCGACACGATAATCGTGCGTTCGGCTCGCTTCCCCTATCGTCCAGGTTCCAGCACCAGCCGATGCACGCCGGTCGCATGGACCGCTTGCGACGTGAAAGGCAGGGTGAAAGTCGAACCTTCGTACCAGGCCTGCCATTGATCCATGTAGTACGGACTCAGAAAGTTTCCGCCCTGGCCGGTGACGGTATTCAACGTGGATTGATCGAGCTTCGCAAGATTCGCGGTGAAGCGCTCCGAGGGCCCGTGATGGCGCGTGACAGCTTTCACCGTGTACCCGCTTCCGGACTGCTCCTTCACTCCCGGCGCGGCCCAGCGCCCGAGCAAAGGAATCTTGCCCAGCACCGGGTGCTCAATTTCCACCGCGTTAACGCTACCCCAGTGCCAGGAAGCCAGATCCTTGGGTGCTGCCGATCCATTCACCGCGGCTTCCACGGCAGCGGACAGCAGTTCGTCGTAGTTCGGATACTTCTCCGGCAGCCAGCGTTTAGGCTGGTGCAGCAGAATATTCTGCAGCCACACGGTTCGCATCTGCCAATGGTAGGTCTTCCAACTCAATGCCGTTTCCTGCTGCTTCGGATCTTCTGAAGCAGTTCCCAGCCGCGGCTCGAGTAACAACCGCGTCAGTTCCTGGGCCGAGCGCACGGCAATCGTGGGGGCTGCTGACGAGCCAAGCATTCGCCCATCCCAATTGCGCAGTAGTTCGGCAGCCTGTCGTGCCCGGGCCGAGGGTTTCGAAGCATGATCGATGGCGTAGACAAAACGCTCGGCTGCGAAGAGGTCATTTTCCGAGTGAATGTCGTCCTCGAGCGCGAGCATGTCCGTGGCCCCAAACTTCCGCCCTGACTCCAGCACGTGATAAATACGCTCCACACGCCACGGCGCCTCCCAATGCGCGCTGATCGAGTAGGGATACCCGTCCGGCGTAATGCGGCCATTCGCCGTCGCGATCACTCCCGATGGTGGATTGTAGATACTCGGCAGCTTCTCGAAAGGAACGTAGCCGATCCACTCGTGAGCATCGTCCGCACCGCTGACCGGCAAGCTGCCGTCGCCAGCGGCGCGAAGCGGAACTCGCCCTGTCGCCTGGTATCCGATATTGCCGTCAACGTCCGCATAAACCACGTTCTGCCCCGGCGCATCGAGCTGCGAAAACGCCTTGCGGAATTCTTCCCAGTTCTGCGCCCTGTCGACATCGAAAAACACCATGTGCAGGCCTTCGTACAGCGTCCACCGGAGCGCCACCTGCCGCGTCTCTCCGGGCAAAATGTCGGTAACGATAGGCCCATGCCGCGTGATCTTCACATCCACCGTCACGTCCGGCTTGCCCTTGACGTGGATCACCTCCGCCCGGTGCTCCGGCTGCTTCCAGCCCTGCGGCGTCTGGTAGGCTCCCTGCGCGTTGAAGTTCTCGACAAACGCGTCCGTTACGGTCGGTCCGACATTGGTGAAGCCCCACGCAATTCTCTGGTTGTGCCCGACGATTACATAAGGCAGTCCCGGCAGCGTCACTCCCGCCACATCCAGATTGTCCGACGGGTTGACCGATTTAAGATGCGCTTCGTACCACAGGTTCGGCATCTGGTGCCCGAGGTGCATATCATTCGACAGCAGCGGCTTGCCCGTGACCGTATGCGCTCCTGAGACCACCCAGTCGTTTGATCCGTTCACCGCTTCCGGCGTGTGCTGCGCCCAGATCTCTTTCCCCGCGCCTCTCTCTTGAGTTACTGAGTTGTCGGGCCCATCATCTGCGTCGTCCTCATCTTCGTCGTTGGAGTCGCCCTGATTCTCCTGATCGTTCAGGTCTTCCCGCATCACGGTGGGCGGCCGATCGTGCCACGAGCGGTTGACGTACAGATCGGCGGTCAACTCCGGCCCCAGCTTGGCCAGAATCTTCTCCCGTGCGAGCGTGTCCCCAAAGGTGTAGTAGTTGAGGTCTTTCACCATTTGGTTTGCGATGACGATGGAATCCTCCGCCTGCCATGGTTTGGGCCGGTACTTCAAAATGCGGAACTCAATCGGCAGGCTGTCTCCATGGTTCTCGATGAATGCATTCACGCCGCGCGCGTACGCATCAAAGTAAGAGCGGTCGCGCGGCGTCGTCATCTGCAAAGATTTCCTGGCCGCTGCCCGCAGTCCCAGAATGCGCTGCTCGCGGTCGATCTTCAGCGTGTCTTCGCCCAGGATCTCGGAAAGTTCGCCCGATGCGAAGCGCCGCATAATGTCCATCTGCCAGAGCCGGTCCTGCGCCGTGACGTAGCCTTGAGCGAGAAACAAATCTTCCAGGGTCGAGGCCTCGATCGCGGGCACGCCGTGGCCATCCCGCGTTACCTTCACTGCCTCGGAAAGCCCTTTCACCCGAAGGCTACCGTCAAGCTGCGGCAGCGCAGAGCGCGCGATAAAGTAGGCGTAACCCACCACCCCCGCCACCAGCAGTCCCAGGATCAACAGCAGCCATAAGACAATGCGTAGCCCGGTCGAACGCCGGGAGACAGGAACGCTGGTTGCGGCAAGAGTGCTCATGAACAATTCGATTCTAGCAGCGGGGTTGGAGGCGTGCGCTTCAGCCTCGCCGTGAAGGTCTTGATTTACCCTGTGTAACCCCGTGTCCCCTGTGGTTAAGAACTTAAGCCGGCAAATCCAATGCATCGGCCCGCGCCCTCCACCTGAAAATGAATTTCATTTTCAAGATGCCCGATGCTATCCTGACCCTTCATGCTGCAGAAGCGCATGCTCCAGAAACGTATCGATGACCAGCCCTCCATCTCTCGCGAGATGGTGCGCGAAGCACAAGACATCCTCCACCGCCACCTCAAGCGTGTCGGCCTGAAGCAAACCGCCCAGCGCGATACCATCCTGCGCTCCTTCCTCGAAACCCGCGACCATCTTTCCACCGACGAACTGCACCGCCTCGTCCAAAAAAAGGACGCCGGCATCGGCTATACCACCGTCTACCGCACTCTCAAACTGCTCGCCGAGTGCGGATTGGCCAGCGAAGTCGCTTTCCACGATGGCATTGCCCGCTACGAGCACCAATACAACCGGCGCAGCCATCACCATATGGTCTGCACCGAATGCGGCAGTTCGGTGGAATTCTTTTCCCATGAAGTGGACCAGTTGGAGCAGGAAATCGGACGCAGATACCACTACACCACCACCCGCCACACCTTCCAGATTTATGGCGTTTGTGAGGATTGCCGCAAGGCGCGGCCCGCCTGAACCGCCTACGGAAATTGAAGGCGCATCGTTCGGGATGGGCACGAGTCAGTCGTCCCGTAAGGCCAAGCTACGGATTCAGCACCCCTCCCGGCGCCAGCAATTCAAAGGGATGGAACGGAATGTTCCGCGCAATGCCAAACAGAATGATTGCGGCACATAGCACGCGGATCCAAACCGCGGGCAAGAAAAACCGCGGCAAATGTTGCCCGCGCAGTTCGAAGAGCGCATAGGAAGCCGTTCCATAGGCCAGGAACGGCAACAGCAAAACGGTCAGCGGATTCAGCGCCCACGCGGCCCGCAGATGTCCCTGCAGAAGCTGATGCATGGCCCGCAACGACCCGCAGCCCGGACAATACCATCCCGTCAAATACCGCAGGGGACAAGGCGGAAAGATGCCGGACGTGGCCGGGTCAAAAAAGTCCAGCAGCACCAGCGCTGTCACCGCCACCACCAGCATCCCGGGCAGCAGCAGATTTTTTCTAGGATTCGCCATCGGCCAGGCCACCGGTTCTAATGGTTCATGCTACTCAGCGCGCCGACTGCCACCAGGATTCCCCATATCACTCCGACCGCAAGTCCCGCGCCGGCCGCAATCCAGCACCACATCTTCGCATTCTTGGAAGCCACCTGTGCTCCCGCGATGTCTCCGGCCTGCAGCTTGCCGTTGACTTGAGCGGCATACACGATCGCGGGAATCCCCGCCGGTATACAACAAAGGATCGTGACCAGAATTGCAAAGACCAGATAGTTCGGCACGTCTACGCCAGGCACCGGGGCCATGGGAGCCCGTTGCATAGGAACTGGTGGAGCGCCCGCCTGCAAACTCCTGCCGCATTGGTTGCAAACCAGCGCGTTGTCTGCGTTATTAGCCCCGCATTGAGAACAGAACATTCGTCTCCTCCGCTAATGAACTGTCATTCGCTTCCCTACAACGTGGAACCATTCTCCAGGCAATCCTGCGGTGAACCGTTTCTATCCGTCTTGACCACGCCAGATTCGTCGGAGCAAAAGGCGCGCCTCCCCGTTTGGTTCCGCGTCAGGGGATAGGCCACGACCCGAAACTTCCCGTTCGCCACACTCTCCGCCGACGCCTCGCACCCTGACAATTCGAAGGCATATCCGTTTCTTTGTCCGCTCGCATAGCTAGCGTCGATCAAGCCCGCGCCAGACAAGTCGGAAAGCGTGCAAGTGTACCCAGCCTCGGGATGAATTGAAGAATACCCCACTTCCGCAACCACCAACGTCCGCACCACCGACACCGCAGACGCTTCGTTGGCCGCCATGCGTGCCCGCAGCAGATTGGGAATCGCAATCGCGGCAATGATCAGGATGACGGGAATCGCCGCCACTCCCACATAGCCCAGCACCAGTCCTGTCATGGCCAGCCCTTCCCCTTTCAGCCGCCCGGCGCTCTTGCGGATCTCCGAAAGAGAAATGTGCCCAAATATGATTGCCAGGATCGACAACGGGAACGCGAACAGAAAAAGTCCACAGACCAGGCTGACGATGGCCTTTCCGCTCGTTTCCGCCGGCCCTCCCGCCTGAGGCATTTCCACCGCGGGCGCGGCGATTGCCTCCGATGCGGGAACCTCTTTCCCGCAGACTCTGCAGAACCTTTCGCCCACAGCTACGTTATTTCCGCAACCGGAACAGAACACGAACGTTAACCTCCATGGGTCTCGGTGCGCAGCAAATACCCTGTCGAAATTTGCAGAGAACAGTACTCCACGGGTTGCGCTACGTCAATCTATTAGATGGGTTCTCACCCGGTTGGCCCCGCTGCGTTTGCCTCGCCACACATCGTTCTGATAAGGTGCGCGGCGAAGGGTTGTTCGACAGTATGCCGATCTCCTGCCCGGACTGCGCCGCATCCATGCCCGATACTGCCTCCTTTTGCCCGGGCTGCGGACGCGCCATGCGCCCTATGGAGGATGCCCGCGCCCGCGGCACCGTGGGTGCGCTGCCTGAGAAGCTGGCTGGCGCCCTGGCGTACTTCCTTCTGCCTGCGATTGTGTTTCTTCTGGTCGAACCCTATAACAAGAACCGTTTCGTGCGCTTTCATTCCTTTCAGTGCCTCGGCTTGTGTCTGGCTGGCCTGGTTGTTGGGGCGATGCTCAGGGTTGTGGGTGTCGCGGTGTTTTTCATTCCCAGGCTTGCCCCACTGCTTCTCCTGTTGGTCTCCATGATGGTCGGCCTCGCGTTTCTCGTGGTTTGGGTTGTGCTCATCGTAAAAGCTTTGCAGGGTGAGATGTTCAAGCTGCCCCTGGTAGGCCATTTTGCGGCACGCCACACTTCCGCCAGCTAAGCTCCCGACCCCTCCGGCAAGTTGTTCATTGCTTCCGCTCCCCTTTTCTGGTATTTTGCCGCAACGTCGCTCGCGACCGAACCCGCGCGGCCTAACTGAAGCCTGGGTTTTCGACGCTGGGTTGTCAAGGAAAGAGCGAAGGGGGACTCCAATGGCGTTTTGCAATATGTGTGGTGCACAGATTGCCGATGGCACGACCACGTGCGCGGCCTGCAGTGGCCGGGCCGCCGCCGCGCCCGCCGTCCCTGCCTCGGGATTGGCTGACAACGTGGCCGGCATGCTGGCCTATATCACCATCATCCCCGCCATCATCTTTCTCGTCTTGGAGCCCTACAACAAGAGCCGGTTCGTCCGCTTCCACGCCTGGCAGTGCATCTTTTTTAACATCGCCTGGTGGATTCTATGGATCGGGCTGCGTATCGTCGCGCATATCCCCTTTCTGGGCTTTCTCACGCTGCTGGTTTGGCCGCTGGTCGGTCTGGGCGGCTTCATCGTCTGGATCATCCTGCTGCTGAAGGCCAACCAGGGCCAAATGTTCAAGCTGCCCGTGATCGGCGACCTGGCCCAGCAACAGGCTGGGTAGGGGCAGACTGCCGTCATGCCAGGATTTCAAACCGAGCCGCAGCACAGGATTGCTCACCGTTGACTCACTCCCATAAATATGGGAATATCAGTTTATGAAGACCACGTTGGAAATTCCCGATGCCATCTTTCGCCGTGCCAAGACGGTGGCGGCCGCGCGCGGGATTCCTTTTCGATCCCTCGTCTCGGAAGCGCTGGCGGACAAGTTGCGCACCCAGGGCGGGAGAGACGGCAAACCCTGGATGAAGACCTTCGGTAACCTTCGTCACCTGCGCAAGGAAACGGCCAGAATTAACCTGATTATGGAGGAAGAGTTCGACCGGATCGAGACTGAGGATCGTCAGTGATTCTGGACACGAATGGCCTGTCAGCCGTCGCAGACGGTGATCCGGTGTTGGAGCCGATTCTTCGCAAAGCAGCCGAGGTCGCTGTTCCGGTAGTTGTGTTGGGCGAATACCGCTATGGAATTCAGCAATCACGCCACCGGCAGCGCTACCAACAATGGCTGACGGAAACGATTTGCAACTACCGGGTACTCGATATAGATGAAGATACGGCCATTTTCTACGCTACCATCCGGACCGAACTCAAGAAAGCCGGAACTCCAATTCCGTCGAACGACGTTTGGATTGCCGCGCTCTGCCGTCAGCATTCCTTCTCCCTCATAAGCCGGGACCGCCATTTCGATCTTGTTCGCGGAATCGAGCGGATCAGTTGGTAGTGGGTGGATTTGACGAATCTAACCACAAAAGGACACACATCAGGAGAAGAGGGAACTCCCGAAACTACTGCCTTTCGTGATATTTCGTGTCCTTCGTGGTTCCATAGGACTTTCTCGGTTGCATCGCCAAACTGAGTCACACCGAGGGCAGTATCTGAAATTCGGACACTACCTCAGTGATCCGCTTGACTTTCTTCCTCCAAGCTGTCATTCCTATTAGCTTTCCCCTGCCTCCCGAAATGCGCCGGATGCGGCTCGTGGACGGCGGGAATTCTTGTACAACTGGGGCATGGATTGAAAGTCAGAGTCTTCTATCACGACAAGTGTTTCGACGGAGCTTCCTCCGCTGCGCTCTTCTCCCGTTTTTATCGGGAGCGGATTCGCGATGACGCCGACTTCGTTTTTTCCGGCCTCCTGCACCGCGCCGGAGCGCTCTTCGACGAATCCCATTTCGATGGCGACGAAAACGCCATCGTCGACTTCAAGTATTCCAGTTCGCCCAAAATCACCTGGTGGTTCGACCATCACGAGAGCGCGTTTCTCTCGCCCGCCGACGCCGCCCACTTCGAGCGCGACGAGAGCAATCGCAAGTTCTACGATCCGGATTTCAAATCCTGCACCAGTTTTATCGCCATGATTGCGCAGCAGCGTTTTGGCTTCGATCCTGCTCCAGTGGCCGACCTTGTACGTTGGACTGACATCATCGACGGCGCTCTTTATCCTGACGCCAAGACGGCCGTCGAGATGCAGGCGCCCGCCATGAAGCTGACCATGGTCATCGAGTCCGCGCCTGATGGTTTCGTCCCCAACCTGATTCCACTTCTCGCCACCAAATCCCTGGCCGCCATTCTGGAAGAGCCCTTCGTAGCTCCGCTCCTGCCGCCGCTGCTCCGCCGTCACGAACTCTCCATCGAAATCCTCAAGCAGCGTACCGAGTGCGTAGACGGAACAATTTTCTTCGACGTCACCGATCACGATCTTGAGGGATACAACAAATTCGTTCCTTACTATCTCCATCCCGAATCCATCTATAGCGTGGGACTCAGCAAGAGCAGCTTCCGGGTGAAGGTTTCGGTCGGCTCAAACCCCTGGGCTCCGGAGGAGCCGGTCGTCAACCTGGCCAGGATTTGTGAGCGTTACGGGGGTGGCGGACACGCTCGCGTGGGCGCGATCTCTTTCAACGTGAACCAGCACGCCGCGGCCATCCGGGCTTCCCGCGAGATCGTAAACGAACTTCGCGCCGCGGTGCGCGCCAGGAAAAGCTGAGAACCATCGCGGTGGGATCGTTCCCGTTACCTAGGGAAAGCAAATAACGATGCTAATGGCCGTGATACCCTGAGGGTGGCTTGCGCGCCGCATGCTCTTGCCCGCAACGAAAATCGACCTGCACCGCGCCGAGAGAAGTCTGCTCCGCGCGGTCGCTTCCTTCGAATTTATCAAGGGTTTCTTCGTCCTGCTGATTGGCGTCGGCGCCATCCTGCTGGTCCACAAGGACGCCTGGGTGATTGCCGAAAGCCTGCTGGCTCTGTTGCGCATCAACACCGACCGCCACTCGGCGCAGCTGTTTCTTGATTTTGCCGACAACCTTACGGACGCCCGCCTGTGGATGGCTGCGCAACTCGCATTCGCCTATTCCGCCTTGCGCTTTGCCGAGGCCTACGGCTTGTGGAAGGCACGTACCTGGGCGGAATGGCTCAGCTTCGTATCGGGGACTCTGTTCCTCCCATTTGAGATACGTGGGCTCCTGCGCGGCATCACGTTTTTCCGCTCTGCTGTGTTGGTGGTTAATCTTGCAATTGTTCTTTACATGTTTTTCTTGTTGCGGGAAGGGCGCAAGAGCCGGCGGGAGCGCCAGTCGATTGAGCCCGAAAGCCTTGACCAGAGCGGCAAGTAGGGTCCAACGACTCTGGCCACGATGGTGACCGGTGCTTCATAATTCATAACGTACCGCGGAGGTCCTATGCGCGTCCCTTTATTTTGCGCTTTTTGTTGCATGTTGTTCGCGATGTCTTCCCTTGGCCCTGCCTCTTTTGCGCAGGACACGAACTTCGCTACCGGCCCGCAGTATCTGATGCAAGGTTCGCCCCTATTCGCCCATCCCATTTCCACGCCAACTCAGTCGCTGTCGGGTCCGTCCCTCGATATAGGCGCCAGCAACGCCACCGAGGGCCTTATCGCAGGAGCGGACAATCAGACGGTTGTGCCTCAGCCCCATCCGGATGTGAATCTATCTCCCATCTATTACACGGAAGTTTTCCCCAGCGACCTCAAGCTCAGTTTCCTCGCTGAACCATTCCCGGGTCTTCCACAGCCGTCCATCATTCTGCCTCCTCAACCATCTCCCAGTCGGCTCCCGGAGCCGTCCTCTAGTCGGCTTCCCGCCAGCATCCTCGACGCCGGAGTCTGGCAGATCACCAGCGCGCAGGCGCTGCGCGAGCGTGGATACGGAGCAACTCTGGCAGAAGCGGCGGCTCAGGGGAAGGCCCGAAACCGGCACGCGACCCACGTTTACACGAACGCCGATGTCGACCGGCTGCATGGTGGCAGCTAAGCGAAGCGCCGCTCGTCCGCGTACGTGGTATGGCCGCGCTACGGCTTGTCAGGGCTGATGGGATCGTCCCCGCGGCATAGCGCCCAGCATGTGAGTATGCCGATCGCCGCGAGCCCGACTCCCTTGGCCCAAGTGGTGTTCAAAATGGCCGCTTTGGCGTTGATCACCTCCGCAGGCCTGGCTGCGACACCGCATCGTTCTTCCCGAGTCACTTGCTCGCCTTGATGTACGATCACGTCAGACGATCCGGTCTGCTTCGAGCGGCTCGCCACCACACCTCGATAGTGGATCTTGACCTCGTTCTGGTACGCCGCCACCCGCATTTTTCCGTCGACATCGATCACGTCGTAACGGGTCCACTCCTGGGTCAGGGGAATTACGGTCATGCAGTTCACGCGCACTCTCATTCCGCGCGAGGTGTTCACTTCCAGGCCGCCATGATCGAGGACGAGTTCGTCTCCGTCAAACTGCACAATGGTGTCAGCTTGAACCGTGGCCGCGGACCCGTCGGCGTCGATCTTCGCTTTATTTTCCTTCTGGGTCTGCACCAGGTCGTGGGGAAAGATCGCGGAGGAATTGGGCGCGGGATTCCCATTGAGCCAGACTCCTCCGTCGCTGTGGAGCATCGCCCCGCCGGAGGCTTGGGCCATCAGCGATGCCGGCACGACGACGATCATCACACCGCAAACGAGATTGCGCCATTCGACCAAACAGGCTCCGCCCCTCCGCACAAACTGCTTACGCAAGCTTAACTTGGGGCATTCCCGGCGGCTATTGGCTTGCCTGATGACCGCGAGGGGAAGAGTTCGCGAGGGGCGGGGCTACACGCGGGCAAAGTCGATGAAGCCGCGCTGCACGTCGACACGAATCAGTTTGACGCTCAGTTTGTCTCCGACATCGGCGCCTTGCTGGCCTTGGGCCAGCAGTCCTTCGACGTGCGGTTGCAGGACGCGAACGAAGGTTCCCTTGGGGGTGGCGCCGGTAACGATGGCGTCGAAGATGGCGCCGATGCGGGACTGCATGGCGACGGCAGCCAGGCGCTTGGACATCTCACGTTCGACCTTTCGCGCAGCGTCTTCCTTCTCGGTGCAGTTGGCGGCGACGGCGGAGAGTTCATCATCCGAGTAAGGATTGGACTGTCCGGCGAGCATCGCCTTGACCAGCCTTTGCGTTACGACGTCGGCGAAGCGGCGGTTGGGAGCTGTGGAGTGAGTGTAATCCTGAACCGCGAGGCCGAAATGTCCGGCTGCGGGCTCGCCGGGGCGCTCGAGGACATATTCGCCGGGGCCGATCAACTTGATCACCGACAGCGAGAGGTCGGCGAAATGATCGGGATTGGCGGCCTTGCGCTTGATGAGGAAATCGTTGAGCGCCTTTGAGTCAGGGTTGGGTGGAAGCTTCTCGCTGTAGCTTGCGGCCAGTTGAACGATGCGGTCCCAGCGCTCCGGTTGTTTCACGATGCGGCGCAGCGACGAAACTTTTTCGAGGAGACGCGCAACTACGCCGTTGGCGGCGATCATGAAGTCTTCGATCAACTCGGTGGCACGGCTTTTCTGCTGCTTTACCACGTCGACCACCTGTTCGTTCAACAGCAGGGGGTGGAGTTCGTCGGTCTGCAGGTTAAGGGCCCCGTTTTCAAAGCGGCGAGCCCTCAGCCTCTGCGCGACTTCATCCTGCAGGCGAAGTTGGGCCTGCAGATCGGCAGAGGCCCCCACTTTCGGCGGGGGCGCAGCCGTGCCTTCGAGCCACGCTCCCACGGAGTTGTATTGCAGTTGCGCTTGGTTGCGAACCAACGCGCGGTAAACGTTGCTGGTGGTTACATGGCCGTCGGCGTCGACCACAAATTCGATGACCACGCTCAGCCGGTCTTGATTTTCCAGCAGGGAAGTCTTGCCCGTTGAAAGTTCCTCCGGGAGCATGGGGAAGTTTCGGATTCCGGCGTAGACCGTGGTGGTTTCGCGGGCGGCATGTTGATCGATGGCGCTCTGCTTGGGCACGAAGGCGTCGAGGTCGGCAATGCCGACCAGAACCTTGATGTCACCGTTCGGCAATTGCTCGGCGACCTCGATCTGATCCAGGTCGCGCGAGGTGTCGTTGTCGATGGACGACCACAGCATCGCGCGCAGATCGCGCACGGTTGTTGAGGCGGCGACTGCTGGAGGATTGGCCCGCAATTGCGTAAGTTGCTGCTGGACGGCGGGTGAAAAGTCCGGGTCAAAGCCGTGCTGGCGCACGACGTCTTTGGCGATGGCTTGCAAGTCAACGTGCGAGGGGTTCGGGGTCACTCGGTGACCACCGCCTTTACCAGATTGCGCGGGCGGTCCACGTTGTATCCCTTTTTCGTTGCCACGTGATAGGCGAACAGCTGCAGGGGGATCACTTCGACGATGGGCAGCAGCAGTTCGGGCGCGGCCGGAACAAAAAAGACATCGTCGGCAACGCTGGTCACTTCTTGATCACCCTCGGTTGCTACGGTTACCAGCCGCCCTCGCCGTGACTTGACCTCCTTCATCACTTCGAGGGTACGGCGGTAGCGCAAAACCGAATCCGGATCATGCTGGTCGCACGTGGCCAGCACTACGACCGGAAGGTGCTCGTCGACCAGCGCATTCGGGCCATGCTTCAATTCTCCCGCGGGATAGCCTTCGGCATGTGCGTAGGAAATTTCTTTGAGCTTGAGGGCGCCCTCGCGCGCGATGGCGTAATGGACGCCTCGGCCCAGGTACAGAAATTTTTCCGCGTGAAAATGATTCTGTCCGAATTGGTCCGCCAGTTCGTCCCAGGCCCGGAGATTGCTCTCGATCGCATCCGGGAGCCGCTGCAGGCGCTGCAGATAGGAGCGCGTGACCTCGGAGGTCATACGACCGCGTTTCCGCGCCAGGAATAGAGCCATCAAATACAGCACCGTGACCTGCGTGGTGAAGCTCTTGGTTGCGGGCACGGCGAGTTCGGGGCCAGCGCCAGTGATCAAGGCGGCGCTGGCTTCGCGGGGGATTGTCGCTTCGGCGACGTTGGAAACGGCGATGGTCTTTACGCCACGGGTGAGCGCCTCACGTTGTGCGGCAATGGTATCCGCGGTTTCGCCCGATTGCGTGACCACCATTACGATGGGGTCGACGGCGGCGTGGGTGGAGCGGTAGCAGTACTCGCTGGCGTATTCCACGTCGACGGCCACGCCGGAAAGGTCTTCGATCATGATTTCGCCAGCTAGGCCAGCGTGGCGGCTCGATCCGCTGGCAGCGATGATCAGTTTTTCGAAGGTCAGCAGGGCGCTCTCGATGGCGTGCAGTTCGCCGGGGAAGAGGATGTCGTCCTTGAGGTGCTGCTCGATGGTTTTGGCGATGGCGCTGGGCTGTTCGTAGATCTCCCGGCGCATGGCGTGAGGAAAACCATCGGGTGAGAGGTTGGATCTGGGGTTGGTTGGATTCATGGTTGGCTGCGGCGAGGGTAAATCATTTGCGGCACCGGGAGCAAACCCGGGCCAGCGTCTTGAGGAACCCGCTGCCCACCTGCTAAGATTCGCTGCGTTTTGATTTGGAGGACTTATGCGAAGGTTCGTCTTTGCTTGTTTTGCGGGGTTGGCATCGCTGGCTTTGGCGCAACAACCCACCATGCCCACCAAGTTCGGGGAAAGCCGGAAATCCGGCGACGTCTCCGCCGAGGCAAAACTGAAGGACATGTGGGAAGCGAAGATCAAAGCGGAGTGGGAAGCGCTGAAGAATAAGGACAAGAAAGCATACGGCGAATTGCTGGCAGACGACTATCAGGGTGTAGAAGTCGACGGCAAGGGCGAGCGCAATAAGATTCAAGCGTTGAACGAACTGGTGGAGACTAACGTCACCAACTATACGTTGTGGGGGCTCAAGGTGATTCCTGTCGGAGACGATGCGGCCCTGGTCATATACGAAGTCACGATGCAGTTCCCACCCAAGTCGGTCGTACGGATCTCGCGGCTATACATCAGTGAACTCTGGGTGAAGCGCGGCGGCCAATGGAAGGAAGTGCACTACCAGGAAACGCACGTCAGATAGCCTTCGGTCGTCGCTCAGATTGATTGCGACCGGCGCAATAGCGATATCATCCCATATTAGTGAGAGGGGGGAGATCCCTATGAAAACGTTATTGTTCGCTCTGCTGCTTTCGGGCAGCTTTCTCCTGGCACAGGACAGCACTGCCAGCAACCCAAGCCACAGCTCGAAAGATTCCAAAGGGCAGGTAACCCTGCAGGGCTGCGTGAGCCGATCCAACGGCGATTACATCCTCATGAAGCAGAATCCAGCCGTGAGTTATCAGCTGCAGGCTACGGGCAAGATGAGACTAAAGAACTATCTGGGACAACGCGTGGAAGCGACCGGGACCGAATCCCCGACCATGAGCACAAGCTCGGACTCCATGAACAAAGTCGGTTCTGCAGCTCCGGTGACTTTGACGATCAGCTCGATCAGAACCATTGCGAAGGAATGCAGCGTACGCTAGGTCCCCGGAGACGCGGGATTCACTTTCCTTCAGGCTCGGGCCTCAGTCGCAGTCGGGCGGCATGGCCATGATTTCCGAGTTGGAGTCGCAGGGCGGCTTCTTCTTGGCCGGCTCGATCAGCGACGGGCGATTGTAGCGCAGAATCCACAATCCGTCGTTGTTTGTGAGATAGATCAAACCATGGCCGCCGTCGGGAAGCATGCTGGTGACTTTGTTGAACGTTTCCAGGGTCTTGGGATTGCGTGGGTCGCTCAAGTCGAGCACGCGCACAGTTTCGGTGGGATGGCTGCTGCTCGTAAGAGTGGTGGGGCTCTTTTCTGGAGCCTCTGCGATGGCTACATCGGGACTGACCATTTGCAGGTTTCCCGAAGTCGACTGATTGGACTCCGCCGTCCGTTTCACGAGGCTCGGCTTCTCCGGATGGCTCACGTCCACGACCATAAAGCCTTGTTTCCCGGCCTGTTGCACGTAGAGGTACTGCTTGCCATTTTCCTTCTGCAGCAACATTTGGTTTCCGGTGGCCTGCGGCAAAGGCAAGTGGGCAATTACGGTTGCCGGGACGTCCGTGGGTTTGGGCTCACTTGCACTGAAAAGCGTCGCGGGCAAAAGCAGGGATAACGCGAGCGCACAGAGTCGCAGCCGGCTTCCAGAACAATGCTCCATAAATCAACTCCCAATTTCCGGCGCGGAACACAACCTGCCTTCCACGTCTCAGGCAACTATACCACCGAGCCGGTGCTCTCTTACTGTTCCGCAGCGACCCCCACGCAACCGTAGGAATTCAGCGTCGTACAGACCGCGCCAGATTGAAGCGGCACAAAGACATGGTTGGTCTTAGGGTCTACCGAGATGCTGTGTGCATTGGATCCCGTCGGCATGTTTGCCAGCCACTGGTTCGTTTTCGCATCGATGACGCCCATCTGCGCAGTGGGAAGCATGTCGCGCGCTGCCAGATAGTACTTGCCATCTGTGGGGTTATACCACGTCTCGTCTACGCCACCAACGGTGGTGATGGGCACGCAGTTGACGGGGGTAACTGGCGGCACCGAGTTCGGCATCGCGCAAACGATGTTAGCACCCGGCGTGAAGGTAATTATGTACTCGTTGGGAGGGAAAGCCTGGCCGTCGTGGTCCGCACAGCCTACGAGGAAGTTGTTTCCCGGACCATGGCTGACGCCGGTCGGCATGCAATCCGGCATCACGATGCTGTCGACAACCACCGGGCCGCAGGAAACGCCTCCGCAACTGGTATCGGTCAGCTTTGGGTCGATGATATCGACGCTGCCGATGTTGGTGGTGGCGATCGAATTTTCGTTGGTCTGCAGCAGGAAGCCGCTGTTCGGGTCCCAAACCATCCCGCCCAAACCGGCCGGAGCAATGGCGCCGGCACAAGCGCCCGTAGGCAGAGTTTGGCTGCAGAAGTTTCCGGTATTGTAGTCAAGAATTGGACCATGATGGCAGGGGATCGTGTAGGAGACACCGCTAGGGGTTGTCCCGATGCCCAGCAGGCCCAACGGTCCGTCTGCTGCCGACGATCCGGAAACGCCGCTAAATACGTGCGGATTCGAGGGGTCTGGACAGGGGAAGGTCCCCGCGACTGTGTCGACTGGAACGGTGTTAGTGAGTCCCACTCCTCCCGAGGCTGAGCCTCCGGCGCCGTCGTAATAGACCTGTCCCAGAATGCAGCTGGGGGGATTGAACGAGCCCCCGTTACCCGGGTCCAACTGTATCGATGGCGGCACACCGGTGCCTGAGCCTTGCAAGGGATAAGTTGCGGCGCTGTAGCCCGGCGGATACGGGCCATAAGCCAGCGTAGAGTCAATTGGCAGGCAGTGCTGTTGAGCCACCGTTCCGGTCTTGCCCACAACGTGGGACATGTCGATGAACGTGACAAATGGCAATCCCGGGTCGCCGTTGATGATGGCGAGAACCTGATGTACGTTGTCGTACGACATTTCGTCAGCGCGATCGTCTCCACAGTCGGTGGCCGACCCAGCTTCGCCGTTCCAGGAAGCCACGCAGCCCGAGATGCCCTGCGGACCATCGTAGTCGGCCGAAACCCCTGTGGGTATCGTGGCAAGAATGGTCGGGGGTGTGGGAGGGTTTGTGTTGAGGTTCATCGTCGTCAGATCGAACACAACGACATTGGAACTGCCATTGCCGACAAACAGAGTACTGCCATCCGCACTTACCTCGAGGCCGTCCGGCCCAGACATGGGATTCACGCCGTTGGCGCGGGAAGCGCAGCACTGCGCGCCGGGGAAGCCTCCGAAATTGTGATTTGCACCGAAGCCGGTGATGAGGTGGAACGTGGGCCCCGGAGGCGTAGCTGTGGACATGTCCGTTCTGCATCCGTAACGTGTGAAATTGCCAAATACGTCTATGATCGGCGGAATGATGTCGAGGCCGGTCGCAGGATCTTTTGCGCAGGGGCTGGCGCCGTTGCCCGCGTCCGAAACCGCATTGGAACCTTGAATCGAAATCATCGCGATGTCAGTGCTCGTGTCGATCACTTGCACGGCGATGCCAATGCGGTCGGAAACGTAGAAGAGATTGTCTGTGCCCGACAAGCCTCCGGCGGGAGGAGCCGCCACCCAGCTAATGTCGAAGGAGTTGAACGGACCGCCCGGCTCGCCGCTGGCGTTGTGCTCGGGCACGGGAATCACGTTGATGATGGCGTAGGCCCCGTTGATTGTGGTGCCGCAAGTGGGACAATTCGGCGTTGTGCCGCAGCCGGCCAAGATCACGAACAGCGCGGTGAGAAGAATGGTAAGAAGAATCCTCGGTCTCATTTCGAATTTCCTCCTGCGTTTTCCCTTCAGGACCAGCCTGCGGCCAGTCCCGGCATTTACCGAACTCGTCAACAGTCCATCCGCAAATCGATTATCCGCGCGGACTAGAACCTGAACTGTAATTGCTGCAAAACCAAGTAATAATTCTGCGGCACCGCCCCGATCGTGCTGGGATCCTTTAGCTGATCGATACCCAGATTGACCTGATACTTGACCCAGTAGTTGGGATACCAGGTGACGCCGAAGGTGAATTCGTCAGTGTGGTAATTAAACGTAGGCACAAAACCCCCCGTGAGGTAGTTCTCGAAGTTCGCGCCCGGTTCGTTGGCTTGGATGCCCATGTATCGCAGGCCGATGCCCCACGCTCCCCACCCGCGTCCTTTGCCGCCCGGTGTGTCGGGTCCAAACAGCGGGTTCTTCACCCGAGGCGTGCCGTTTTCCGGCTGCTTCTCACCCGTGAGCATATAAGTCGTGCTGATGTTCCAAGCCTTGGCTATGATTGACGGAAGACTCAGGAAGCCGAGCCCTCCGACCTGCTCGGAGCCGACATTGTTACGGGACATATTGAGTTGGTCGAACTCGCCGCGTAGAGAGAGCCCCGACTTGACGTAGGTAAACTCACCGTTGTAGCGCTGGATCGGTCCGTTAATGGCGAACTGCGGAAAGAAGTTGTAAACTCCGCCCGGCAGGTTGCCGCTGAAGCTCCGATCCCCGGAAAGACCGCGGGAGCGGCCGCGGTCAGCGGATCCGCCAATGGCTAAGCCCTTGAGCCAGTCGCTCTTGGACTTGCGCCACGGATAGAGGCGAAGGCGCCCAATCACTTCCGGTTGATTGGTGGTGTTGGCGATGGCATAACCCTTGCCGTTAAACGCTCCGAGCCAATACTGAATCGCGCCACCGTCAATATCTCCATGCAACGCGATGCCCGGGCTGCGGAACGCAGATGCTGCCGACGGGTACAACAACGACGTAAAGCCGCGCTCGACAAAGTCCAGGTTGGTGGCGCCGGTTCCGGCCTCCTGAGCGAAGGGCGTTTTGAACTGGCCTGCCTGGAACTGGAATTCACGCCGGATTCTCACGTTGAGGTAGACGTCGCGCACCACCGAGCCCGACGTCGACGCAGCATCCGTGAGTAGGGCGAAATCGAAGTGCGAACCGTAATTGCCCTGGAAGCCGAAGCGAGCGCGGCGCAAGATGAACGTGTCAGCAGGCGCGCCATCGCCTTTGTAAGCGCGGTAGTCGTTATCCACATAGCCGTAAGGGCTGATGCTGAACTGTCCATCCGCGCTTCGGATGAAAAAGTGTTCGCCGTTCCATCCCGCTGCCAGCGGAGCATCTTTCTTCGGAGCAGGAGCGGCTTGGGCCTGATCCACCACCGCAGCCGCTGGGCTCGGTTCGGCTTCCACAAGCAGGGCGTTCCGCAGGCGAACGGTGCCCGGAGCGTCAACCGGCTGGGCATTCATGTCTGCCGAAACCGCATCTGCCACGGGCCGAACCTTGGCAGTGCCATCGACGGCCGCCCGGGGTTGCCCCTCCACCAGTTTCTGGACCATCGCCTTCAGTTCCTCGATGGTCTGCCGCTGGGCCGCAACTTCGCTGCGCAGTTGGTTGACTTCCTCTTTGCTTGCCACATTGGAGACGGATGCGGCAGTCTTGTCGGCAGGCTGCGAGCCTTGGCCATAGGCGAGTGAACCTGACACCATGAGAACGACCAGCGCGAAGGAAACGGTTAGCGAGCGCATGCTTTTCCCCTCTCGGAATGACATGTAAAGAACGGGGTCGAGCTGGCAGCGAGTGCACTGCGAATAGACTTCAACCCGCGTCAGCCAACACAAAAAAGCCTGGTTACCAAAAACGTTGCCAAAAACCAAGACATGTTTAGCAAGACATGTTTAGCAAGACATGTTTAGCAAGACATGTTTAGTACGACACGTCTGATAAGCGGACCACTCTAGCCCGCAGGGTTTACCACAGTATGAAAAGAACTGTCAAGCACTATCTATAAAACAGCTAGCGTCCGGGTTTGTAGACGCCGCCTCCTTCCCGATAAACCTTGTCGGCAGAAGCAATTTCAGATCAAGCGGCTTCCGGGTTGTATGCCGAAAAGTTGAAGCCCGTCCCGAGCCGTTCTTGGTGATAGATACTTTCATCGGTACTTTCAAAGCCAGCCAATGGAAGGGCTCAGGTTCCCTCTTGTACTCACCAACCATTACGAATGCAATAATCTGTTTATGGGACCGGATTAGCCCGGTGCTAAACTCGATGTCCTCGTGCGCTGCCGGTCTCGGGAAATTGACGTGAGATAATGGGGCCAGGTCCTCGCGGCCCCGTAGCTCAGTTGGATAGAGCAGCGGTTTCCTAAACCGTTGGTCGGCGGTTCGACTCCGCCCGGGGCCCCCATGGTCCCAATTACCTGCGCGGTTACCATCGATTACTCAGGCTTTGTTTGCGCCCAGTGGGTTGCACCGAATGCTGTGCTACAATGAATCTCAACGCTACTGCCACGGTTTGCTCGTGACGCGGTGATCCTGTCGGATCAGATTCATCTCCGCTTTTCCTGCCCGCCGTTTATTCAGCGTAAATCAAAACATCCGAGCGGCATGGGAACTCACGACACGTGTGCGACATCAGGCCCCTCCAGAAAGAAAATTACGAATGACAAGCTTTACGGAACTACCGCTATCTTCTGCTTTGCAGCAGAGGCTGGCGACCAATCAATTCATCATCCCTACGCCGATTCAGGCGCAGGCTATTCCTTGCGCCCTTGAGGGCAAAGACGTGCTGGCGACGGCGCAGACCGGAACCGGCAAGACTTTGGCGTTTCTGATCCCGATCATCGAGATGCTGCAGCGCGAACCTTCGCAGAAAGTCCGCGTGCTGGTTTTACTGCCTACGCGGGAGCTGGCGATTCAGGTCAACGAAGAATACGAAAAACTGCGCGGCAAAGGATTATCCAAGGCGGCGCTGGTGATCGGCGGCGTTTCCGAGAAGACGCAGATTCAGGCGGTGCGCGCCGGGTCGAGCCTGGTGGTCGCAACCCCCGGGCGCTTGCAGGATTTCATTAACCGCAAATTGATTGACTTGCGCGACGTCGAAATCCTGGTACTGGACGAAGCCGACCGCATGCTGGACATGGGCTTTCTACCCGCCATCCGGCGCATTCTCGCGATTCTTCCGCAACGCCGGCAGACCATGTGCTTCTCGGCTACGCTCGAGCAATCCGTCGCAGGGCTGGTGAACGACTCCATGCGCGATCCCGTACGCGTGGCGGTCGGCTCAGTGCTGAAGCCGGTGGAGAGCGTGCGGCTGCAGGCTTACGAAGTACGTCCCGCCGAGAAACCCGATGTGCTGCGGCAGTTGCTTTACGCCGAAAAGGGTCAGACGTTGATTTTTGCCCGCACCAAGCGCGGCACGGAACGGCTGGCCAAGGAACTGGTGCGCGAAGGTTTTTCCGCAGCCATGATTCACGGCGACCGCTCGCAATCGCAGCGCAATGGGGCGCTCAGCGGGTTTCAGCAGGGACGCTTCCAGGTGCTGGTCGCCACTGATGTAGCCGCACGCGGCTTGCACATCGATGACGTGGCCCATGTGATCAACTACGACCTGCCGAAGATGGCGGAGGACTTCATCCATCGCGTAGGACGGACGGGGCGGGCGGGATCGGAAGGCCTGGCTACCAGTTTAGTGGCAGGCGGCGAGGTCATCGAACTGCGGCACATCGAGCGCGCGTTGAAATTGAAAATCGAACGCAAGCAAGTGGATTGGGCGAATGCGGAGCGCTCCGAGCACATTGTCCAGAACACGCTGGCCAGCCGGACGCTTACCAAATTGCCGGGCGAAGTATTCGCCTAACTGTGAACCCTACCGACGGCACGCAGAAGGGGCGCGTCCTGGAGACGCGCCCCAACTTCTTAAATCAACCTATACTCGGCAAATCTATTTAAGAACCGAGCTTCTATGGTTCGGTTTTTTCCGGAACCCGTTCACGGGGCATGCTGGAAATGTCGGCGTCGTCTCCGAGCTGAAACAGGGCGGCTTGCTCGGCGGCGTGCCTCTGCAATTCGTCCAAGTCCAGCTCGTTGGAATCCCCCGGCGTCCCTGACGGTTCGTCTTTGCGCTGGATGCGGCGTTCGGCCTTGTCGCGCTGTTTCTGCTGGCGCGTGTGTTCTTTCTGGCGTTTGGTAAAACTTGATCGTCCTCGTCCTGGCATTCCAGTCTCCAATCGTCAATTTTGGCAATAGCGGCTGGCGCATTGCTCTTCGGTCAAGTTCGCAAGGGAAGCAACGGCGGACTGAATCGCTCCGGCGTATTGCCAGTCCCGCTCTTGGCCTTATCGGCAACCTTCCGCGTGGTGGCTCGCTGTTACCAGCGAGGCTCGCGGGGCTGGCGTGCGTGGCCCTGATAGTCGTCGCGACTGCCGCCGCCTCCACCGCCAAAACGTTTTCCGCCGCCGCCGCCTCCACCGCGGGGCGAATCAGTTTTGGGTTTCGCCTCGTTGATCTTCAGCGCGCGCCCGGCCAGTTCGGTTCCGTTCAATGCCGCGACCGCTTTGTCGGCTTCCGCTGGGTTGGTCATCTCGACAAAGGCGAAGCCGCGGGCGCGGCCGGTTTCGCGGTCGGTCACAATGCTGACCTTCTCGACTGCTCCATGTGCTTCAAACAAGCCGCGAAGCTCTGGCTCGGTGGTGCTGTGGGGTAAGTTGCCGACGTAAAGATTCTTCATAGGAGTTCTTCTCTCTCGGTTTCTGTTGCAGGTGTTTCTGTGGGAAATAACGGTTGATGGATGATGGGTTCGGGTGCGGAGTGCTGTTCGATGGCTTCGGCCCAGCGGGAGGGTCTGGGGATTTCGCGAATCGCTCGCGAGCGAGCCTCACTGACGGAGCGGACGCTGGAAATTTTTTTGCAGGCTTCGAGGATTCCCCAGCGCTGCGACGAGCTTCCCGAAGCCTGAGCCAGCAGCGCTGCGACCAGTTCCTTGTGCAGGGCGTCTGCGTCCGGCTCGGCGGGCGCTTCGTCGCAATGCGGCGCGGCCGCAAGATACTCGGGCCCGCCCACGAAGAAGGCAATCCTCTGCGGAGGAGTGGCGCCGCGCAGATCGGTGCAGAACTGGTCCCGACTGCCGGTTTCTCCGGACACGTTGATGAGCACCAGATTGTACAGGTCGGCCCGCCACCAGCAGCGCGCCTCGAGCACATCCGCCGCGCAATCCACCTCAATGCCAAGCTTTCTCATTACGTCGGCCCGCAAGTCACGTTTGGTCTGCGATGAGTCCAGCAGAAGTACACGCTTCTTCTTCGCTGGAATGCCATCCGGCGCCGGAAGCGGCAGTGCTAGGACGGGTGTGGTCACGCTGTTTTCTCCTTGAGATTCGCTGCCTTCGCCGGGGCTACCAAGTGTTGCTCGGCCAGGGCCTTCAACATCTTTTCGTTGCTCTGGCGGCGGCTGATCTTCTGCCTGCGCCGGCGGTTAAATCTGGCTTTGTCGCCATTCACTCCGGACATGTTCGTCTCCTGCCTTCTGGGCTGGCTGATGTTAAGACCTCACTGCGAGATTCCCGCTCCCGCAGCCTTGTCGAAATCGCAGGCGTTCCGGGGAAGCTTGCTACGAGCAGATCGTCGAATCGGCCACACCGCATGGCCGTTGCTGGAAACCGATGTTCTGGGATTGAAGAAACTGACTTTCAGAGATTCTCAGATTCGACACGTTACTCGCCTCTCAGGGAATTTCTCAATCGCGAAGGCGCAACGTGCTGTCAGGGTGTCTTCGAGGTCAAGATCTTCAGT
Organism: uncultured Acidobacteriaceae bacterium; assembly: GCA_963842095.1. Taxonomy (GTDB): domain Bacteria; phylum Acidobacteriota; class Terriglobia; order Terriglobales; family Acidobacteriaceae; genus Sulfotelmatobacter. Next base: position 322,664 of record CAWJEY010000007.1, on the reverse strand, counting down.
ATACGCTGCATTCACAGATTCTGCTGAGGTTTTGCGGGTCGGGGAAGGCACCGAAGGCTCCGGAGAGTGTCCGCTTGCCTCAAAATGAAATGGTGAAGCCATGATGCGCGGCTGGCGCTCTATGGCTTGGAAGGGCTGATCGGGCTCGGACTCTTGCAGAGAAGCAGGCAGAGCAGCAGAACTCCTCCACCCGCGCCGGCCCCGATCTCGATCCACTTGGTATTTACGCCACTGCCCGCTCCGCCCGGCCGCGGGGCTGCTCCGCAGACGGCCGATTCATCGCGTGTAGCCTGCTGTCCCTCATGCACCGTAGCGGATTGAGAGGAGTTATTGTCCGGCGCTGCTTTTCGCAGAATGCCCCCTTGCGTGATGTTCACGTCGTTCTTGCGCGCGGCAACCTGCACCGTGCCGCTGACGTCGGCCACATCGTACTGCGTCCGATCGTTCGAGACTGGCTCGACTTTGATGCAGTTCACGTGCACGCTCATTGACGTGGAGGTTCCCACCGACACGCTGCCATGTTCCAGGACCAGGAAAGTGCCCTGGAACTTCACGACTGATTCTGGCTGAATCAGCACCGACGATCCTTCGGCGTCGAGGTTGGCTACGAATCCGGGTTTGGTTTCCAGCAAGTCTCCAGGAAAGACGGCGGTGGACCCCGCGACCTCAAGGCCGTTGACCCAGACGCCGCCTTCGCTATGCAGCACGGCGGAGCCCGTGTCCGCCGCGGTGAGCGATAGCGGGCACAGGATGATCATCATCCAGCAGACAAAATTGCGTAATGCGAACACACTCATACCCAAACAAGATTTCCACAAGCGATCTATGAGGATCGTAGCGGGAGGGAGTCAGGTCGTCTATTAGCTCTCTGGATGCGGCTCGAACCAGAGTAACGTGGGACATCATCGCGCGGCTTTGCTCCCCCTCAGCTTGCGAACTCCGGTATGCTGGGCGGACATGCTGTGCCGAAACTGGTTGGCAGAACATGCTTTGACAGAACATGGTTTGACAGAACTCGGTCTAGCACATGGAACAAGCCCACGTTGATGGCCCGGTGATTGAATTCCGCGACGTTGCCTACGCGCTGCCCAACGGCCAGCCGCTGCTCTCGGGATTGAATCTGCAAGTGCAAGGCGGCGAGACGCTGGTCTTGTTGGGACGCAGCGGTTCCGGGAAAACCACCACGCTGAAGCTGGTCAACCGGCTGTTGACTCCGACCAGCGGGGAAGTGCGCGTGAATGGCGCGCCCACTGCCGCAAGTGACGTGATTCGTTTACGGCGCAGCATCGGGTACGTCATCCAGGACGTGGGCCTGTTCCCGCATTTCACGGTGGAGCGCAACATCGGATTGGTTCCGCGAATTGAGGGCTGGACGGCGGAACGAATTCATCTTCGGGTTGAGGAATTGTTGCAGTTGGTAGGGCTGGAGGCGCATTTGGCTTCGCGTTATCCGCATCAACTCTCGGGCGGGCAGCGGCAGCGCGTGGGGGTAGCTCGGGCACTGGCGGCCGATCCTGCGATTCTCTTAATGGATGAACCCTTCGGAGCGCTCGACGCGCTCACGCGCGACCAACTGCAACGCGAATTTCTTTCGCTTCAGCAGCGGCTGGGCAAAACGGTGGTCTTCGTCACGCACGATCTGCGCGAAGCGTTGCGGCTGGGGTCGCGCATCGTGCTCCTGGAGGCCGGACGGCTGGTCACGGTGCTTTCCCCCCAGGATTTCCTGCGATCGAATGATCCGCTAGCCGCCGCTTATGTGCGGGCTTTCGGAGATGGACTGGACTCGGTGGCAAATCGAGGCGCGTCATGAACCTCTTTCACTTCCTCCTGCAAAACCATGAACAGGTTCTGGAACTCACGCTGGAACATCTCTGGCTGGTGGGAATCTCAACGCTGCTCGCAGTGCTGGTGGGTATACCTTTGGGCATAGTGAGCGCGCACTGGCCGGTATGGAACAAGCCCGTGCTGGGAACCGCGAACATTATTCAGACGATTCCGAGTCTCGCACTTTTTGGTTTCCTGCTGCCAGTGCCCTGGCTTGGAGATCGTGCCGACCGTCTGGCGATTCTGGCGCTGACTCTCTACGCCTTGCTGCCCGTGATTCGCAACACTTACACGGGGATCCGCGGCGTCGATCCTGCCGTGGTTGAGGCCGGGCGGGGTATGGGACTCACTCCGCGCCAGCTTTTATTTCAAGTAGAGCTGCCGCTGGCGTTGAGCGTGATTCTCTCCGGCGTGCGCGTGGCGGTTGTCGTCTCCGTGGGACTGGCCACCGTCGCCGCCGCGATTGGCGCCGGAGGTCTGGGCGAGTTCATTTTTCGTGGTCTCGCCATGGTAAACAACCAGCTCATTCTTGCCGGGGCGATTCCCGCCGCGGTTCTGGCCTTGTCGGCGGATTTCGGCCTGGGATGGCTGGAGAAACGATTGCGCCCACGATGAAACTGTGCTGGAGTTCCGTCGGCTTGATTCTCGCAGCCCTGCTGTTGGCTTCGTGTGCGTCCCCGCACTCCGACCGCATTGTGATTGGCTCCAAGAACTTTACCGAGTCGCTCATCCTCGGCGAAATTCTGGCGCAGCAGATTGAGGCGCACACGCACTTGAAAGTGGAGCGCCGCTTCTACCTCGCGGGGACTTACATTTGCCAGCAGGCGCTGCTGGCCGGGCGCATCGACATCTATCCCGAATACACGGGCACCGCGCTGACCGCGATCCTCAAGCAGAAGGTTGGGAGCGATAGGGCGGAGGTCTACCAGCGCATTAAGAGCGAATATGAAGCGCGTCTCGGCCTCACCCTCGGTCCGCCGTTTGGTTTCAACGATACCTTTGCGATGGAAATTCGCGGGGATGATGCGCGCCGGCTCAGTCTCAAAACCCTGTCGCAGGCCGCTGCATACACGCCGCAATGGCGGGCGGGATTCGGCTACGAGTTCATGGAGCGGCCCGATGGCTATGCCGGACTGGCTGCCGCCTATGGCCTGCGCTTTGCCGCGCCGCCCCGTATTATGGATCTGGGCCTGCTCGCCCCGGCATTGAAAGGCCATCAAATTGATATAGCTGCGGGCAATGCTACCGACGGACTGATTCCAGCGCTGGATTTATTCGTACTCGAAGACGACCGCCGCTATTTTCCTCCCTACGAAGCGGTCGCGGTGGTTCGCGAGAAAACCTTGCAGCAGCATCCCGAAGTTGCGCAGGCGATCGCCGAATTAGGTGGCAAGATTTCGGATCAGGAGATGCAGCGATTGAATTACTCTCTGGACGGCCAGCACCGCGACGTGAAGGATGTCGCGCACGAGTTTCTGCGGAGCAAGGGACTGATTCACTAGCCCGATGTGGGGACAGCCGCCTCGGCCGTCCCGCCGAGCGCAGCGAGGCGTTCTGGCGGCGTTTTCCAGGAACATCAAGTCAGATCAGCAACTCTCCCCGCAACGTAAGCACAGCATTCCCCTTGAGAACCACTCGTTTTTCTCCTACCTCGCACCACAGTTCGCCGCCGCACTGCGAGACCTGACGCGCGTGCAGGCTCTTTTTGGCTAACCGCTGCGCCCAATAGGGCGCCAGAGAGCAGTGAGTCGACCCAGTCACAGGATCTTCCGGGATGCCGTAGCTAGGCGCGAAATAGCGCGATACAAAATCGGAATTTGCGCCCGGAGCCGTGATCGCAACTCCCGAGGGGTGAAGCTTCTCCAGCACCTGAAAGCCGGGACGAATGCTTCTTACATCATCCTCACTCTCATACACTGCGAAATAATTGTCTTCGACTTGCACAACCGCAGCGGGGAGTTTTCCCAGGCCTTCGATCAACACGGCCGGGGGAACGGCGCAAGGCCAGGGCGCGAGCGTGGGGAAATCCATAGCGAGCAAATCGCCGTCGCGCGACACGGTAAGGGCCCCGCTGGAACGCGTTTCGAAGCGCACCGAATCGCGCTCAGGTTCGAGAATTTGCAGCACAACGAACGCGGACGCCAGCGTCGCATGCCCGCACAGCTTCACTTCGCAACGCGGCGTGAACCAGCGCAGTTCGTAGTGATCGCCGCGAGGGACGAAATACGCAGTCTCCGAAAGATTGTTTTCCGCTACGACCGCCTGCAGCAGGCCGTCATCTAACCACGCTGCCAGAGGGCACACTGCGGCCGGGTTGCCGGCGAAAGGCTTGCTGGTAAAGGCGTCAACGTGAAATACCGGTAGGGACATTCCCCTATGGTACTCGGGCTGCGGTTGTCATAGAATCCTCCGCACCGATTCGCTTGCGCCAGTCGCCGCTAAGTTTGCTGGTTCGCTCACCGCGAGATTAGGAGATCTGAATGCCAGCCACGCAGAGCGATGCTTTTGCAGGTCATGACCTGATCCGCCACAATCTGTTGGAGCAGCTTGCGGACGCGCGTCAACGCACTGACGACCTGTTTGCCGTGGTCAAACTCGATTCCCTGTATGAGCGCCCCATCGCCGAGCGTCATCGAATCATTTTCTATATCGGGCATCTCGAGGCCTTCGATTGGAATCTTTTCCACGAACGCGCTCTTGGACTGACGAGCTTTCATCCCGAGTTTGACCGGCTGTTTGCCTTCGGCATCGATCCGGTCGGCGGTGGACTGCCCACCGATCAGCCTTCGGACTGGCCTTCAATCGCGGCAGTGCAATCCTACGTCAGAAAAATCCGGACCATTCTGGATGAGAAACTCGCGGATGCATTTGCCGAGCCCGACCGTCCCACGAGCGATGGATTTCCCCTCAGCACTCTGGTCAGCGTGGCCATTGAGCACCGCCTTATGCACGCCGAAACGCTGGCCTACATGTTGCATCAATTGCCTCTTTACCGGAAAGTTCCACAACGTGAACCTCCCGAAATTGTTACTACGCCCGTTTCTCACCGCAGCATCGACATTCCCGCCGGTTCGATTACACTCGGACTCCCGCGCGGCAGTGACCTTTTCGGTTGGGACAACGAGTACGAAGCTCACACCGTCGTTGTCCCCGCATTTGCCATTGATCAGTACCCGGTGACGAACCAGCAGTATCTCAAGTTCATCGAGGCAGGTGGCTACGAGAAGCCCGCGTTCTGGAGTGACGACGACTGTAGCGAAGACTGGGACTGGAAATCTGGGCCGGCGATTTCACATCCGGCGTTCTGGAAACGCGAGGGCAACGATTGGCTGTATCGCACGATGTTCAACGAGATCCCGCTGCCGCTGGATTGGCCGGTCTATGTAAGTCAGGCGGAGGCGAAGGCTTATGCGCGCTGGGCAGGGAAGTCATTGCCCACCGAAGCCGAGTGGCAGCGCGCAGCATACGGTACAGCATACGGCGACCGGCGAGCCTACCCCTGGGGAGAACAAGCTCCCAACGCAACATTCGGCAACTTCGATTTCTCCCGCTGGAGCCCCTCGCCGGTGAACGCATTTCCGCAAGGCCAGAGCGCTTTCGGCGTGCACGGCATGCTCGGCAATGGCTGGGAGTGGACTTCCACCGAATTCGCTCCCTTCCCCGGATTCGAGCCGTTCCCGTTCTACCGCGGCTACTCTGCCGATTTCTTCGACGGCAAACATTTCGTCCTGAAGGGCGGATCGGCTCGCACCGCGGCATGCATGTTGCGGCGCACGTTCCGCAACTGGTTCCAGGCGCACTATCAATTTGCCTACACCGGATTTCGCTGCGTAAGCCGCTAATCATTCATAGCGGCCGTCAATAAGGAGCTGCCCATATGCTGGTTCAAACCATTACTCCGAACACGACGTATGAATTCGCCGCCGACGTGCGCATCGGGCTCAGCAAGCCGGGCCAGAAAGAGCTGCTGTCGAAATATTTGTACGACGACGTAGGTTCCGCGTTGTTCGAAGTGATCAGCCATCTGCCGGAGTACGGGCTCACGCGCGCCGATGAGCGGCTGTTGCGGCGGCACGGCCACGACATCGTAGAGCGATTGGCCACTCCGGTTTCCGTGGCCGAACTGGGCAGCGGCAGCGGCCGCAAGACGCGCCATATTCTCGAAGCTCTTTGCCGCCGTCAGCGCACCGCTTATTATCCCATCGAAATTTCCCCGTCCGCTCTTGCCATGTGCGAACGCGAACTCCGCGACATCGAGTCCATCAGCATCCTGGGCTTCGAGCGCGAGTATCTCGACGGCCTGCTCGAAGTGGCGGCCCACCGCTCGGCCGGCCAGCATCTTCTTGTTCTGTTCCTCGGCAGCACGATCGGAAACTTCGATCGTCCCGCCGGCATTAACTTTCTAACCGAGGTCCGACGGATACTTCAGCCCGGAGATTCGTTGCTTCTCGGAACTGATCTGGAGAAGTCCGGCGCTCAACTGCTGCACGCCTACGACGACGAACTGGGGGTGACTGCTGCCTTCAACTTGAATCTGCTGGCTCGCATCAATCGCGAACTAGATGCCGATTTCGATCTCGCACAGTTTGAGCACGTGGCAAGAATCAATCACCAGGCCCGCAGCGTGGAGATGCATCTGCGGTCCCGGTGCCGCCAGCGCGTGAATATTCCCGCGGCGGAGCTTTCCGTCGAGTTTTTCGAAGACGAATCCATTTGGACCGAGAGCAGCCACAAATATTCTTCGCATGAAGTGATACCCATGGCGCGCACCGCAGGTTTCCGCTGCGAGGCACAATGGATCGATGAACAATGGCCGTTCGCGGAGAACCTGCTGATCGCGGAATAACCACGTCGCGCTCGATCGCCGATTTTTCGTGTGCTATTTCCCGCGTGTTCTTTCCCTCCCAGGCGAGAATGCCTTGAATCTGTTCAGCAAAAGTAAAACTTTGTAAATCCCACCGTTTTGCCTGATCTGCGATGTAAATTAATAAGTAGATGAATGAGCAGAAAAATAGCAGGCGTTTGAACGTTGGCCCTAGCCGGCTTCTGGCGATCATCCTCTGCGCCGCAAGTGTAGCCAGCCTCCCTCTGGTGCCGCGCTGCGATGCCATGCCTTTGGGCCAGCAAAACCAGGAAGCCGCTGCCCCCCGCACCGTTGCCAAACGCATCGGTGCCATTAAGGCAATCAACGGAACCGAGATCACGCTGACCCCGGATTCCGGCCCCGACGTGAAGATTACGGTGCAGCCCGCCACGCAAATCGTTCGCTTCGCTCCGGGCGAGACAAATGTGAACAATGCCACGCCCATCCAGTTGCAAGACCTGCAAGTGGGCGACCGCATCCGAGCGACTGGCTGGGCTGCTGACGATAATCTTCCTCTTGCTGTTTTGAAAATCGTAGTGATGACGCACTCCGACCTCGAAGCCCGGCATCAGCAGGATCTGCAGGACTGGCAGAAGCGCGGTGTGGGTGGTGTGGTCACTGCAGTCGACCCAGCGGTCGGGACCGTCACTATCTCTGTGGGAAGCTTTGCTGGAAAATCGAGGTACCTCGTCATTCGCAGATCCGAGACCACGGTGATTCGGCGTTACGCCCCGGCTTCCGTGAAGTTTGACGACGCCAAGGCAAGTACGCTGCAGGAGATTCACCCCGGCGATCAGGTGCGTGCGCGCGGCGACCGCAATCCCGATGGCACCGAAGTGGCCGCCGACGAAATTGTTTCCGGATCATTCCGCAATGTTGCCGGCACGGTTAACTCGGTGGATGCAAGTGCGTCGACTTTGAGCGTTCAGGATTTGTTGTCGAAAAAAAACGTGTTGGTCAAAGTGACTGCAGACTCACAACTTCGCCACTTGCCGCCTGAGATGGCACAGCGAATTGCCATGCGCTTAAAGGGAGCAACCGCCGGACCGGCGGGCGTTTCAGGGGCCGCGACGGGCCAGGGTTCCGGCCAAAAGGCGGCGCCCGGCCAAACAGCGAGTCCAGCACCTCCCGGTGTAGTGGCTGAAGGCGGAATGGGCCCGAGAGGAAGCGGCATGAACGGACGTTCCGGCGGCGCTCCGGATTTTCAGCAGATGCTCAGCCGCATGCCCGCGTCGTCGCTCGCCGATCTGCACAAAGGCGACGCCGTGATGCTGGTCTCGACCGAGGGCACGGCGGGCGCAGGTACGGCAATCACTTTGCTCAGCGGCGTAGAGCCGATTCTGCAAGCCGCGCCCAATGCCGGTCAGGCCATGATGCTTGCGCCGTGGAGCCTTGGCGGACCCACCGGCGACGCTGGAGGCCCTTAGTTTTTCCCCATCAATCTCACGACAGCATCCAAATATCTATCGGAAAAAGATTTATACCGAAGACTTATGTCGCGGAACGGAATAACGGAATGAAGGTTCGTAAGTATCTTTCTTTTGCACTCGATCTTGCACTCATGGTTGTGTCGCTGCAGTTGTGCGCGCCGCTCGCGGTATCGCAGACCGCCGCATCCCAGGCCAGTTCAGGCATTCTGCGCGGGCAGGTCACCGACCCCTCCGGCGCTGCCATCGCCCAGGCCGATGTCGTCGTGACGCCGGCAGCCGCATCGGCCGCGCTTATCAAAACCCAAACCGATGGCCAGGGCGCGTACGAGTTCAAAGGGCTGGCGGCCGGCCAGTACTCCCTGACCGTCGTGGCCCAGGGATTCGCCGTCTACGAAAACGATAACGTCGTGGTCACCGTCGGTCAGCCCCTACGCCTCAACGTCGCCATGAACATCCAGGTTGAGGAGCAGAAGATTCAGGTGTCCGATACTGTGCCCACTGTCGATGTGAATCCCGCCAACAACGCCGGGGCCATCATCATTTCGGGGAAAGAACTCGACGCGTTGCCCGACGATCCCGACGAGTTGCTCACCGACTTGCAGGCGCTGGCCGGGCCTTCCGCCGGGCCCAACGGCGGCCAGCTCTACATCGATGGCTTCACCGCCGGGCAACTTCCACCCAAGTCATCGATTCGCGAGATTCGCATTAATCAGAATCCGTTCTCGGCGGAATACGACAAGCTGGGCTACGGCCGTATCGAAATCTTCACCAAGCCCGGAACGGACAAATACCATGGCCAGTTCCAGGTCCAGGGGAACGATTCGGCATTCAATTCTTCCGATCCGTTCGCTGGCGCCGAGCCCGGCTATGACACCGTGCAGTACGAGGGAAATGTCGGAGGTCCCATCAAGAAGAACGCATCGTTTTTCATCAACGCCCAGAGGAGAAATATTAACGACCTTTCCGCCATCGATGCCCAGACTCTCAACTTTGTGAGCACCTCTCCTGAATATCTCAGTCAGATTCCGAGCATAGAGTCCTTAAACACTCCGCGCCAACGCACCAACTTCAGCATGCGTTTGGATTACGCGCTCACCAAGAACAACACTCTGACCGCACGCTATCAGTATTACCGCGACACCCAGACCGACAACGGCATAGGCCAAAACACACTGCCTTCGCAGGCCTACGACTCCATCTCCACCGAGCACACGCTGCAGATCGGCGACACCCAGATCTACGGCGCGAAGGTGGTTAATGAGACGCGCTTTCAGTATTTGCGGGACAACGGCGGCCAGACGGCAGTGGACAAGAAAAATGCCTCTGTGAACGTATTGGGAGCATTTAGCGGCGGCGGCAACGGCACCGTCAGCTCCGACCACCAGGATCACTACGAACTGCAGAACTACACCTCCGTGATTCACGGCAACCACACCATCAAGTTTGGTGGACGCCTGCGCGCCTTGCGCGAGGCCAACAGTTCAAACTCCGGTTTCAACGGCGCATTTACATTTTCTTCTCTCGCCGATTTTCAGGAAGCGCAGTGCGCCGTGACCACCCCGCTTCCCACGGCATGCGCGGGCTTGCCCAGCGCATTGCCGCAGCAACTTTCCGTCACCCAGGGCGCCCTCGCCGCCGGCCTGACCACCTACGATGCCGGGCTCTACGTGCAGGACGATTGGCGGGTGCGGTCGAATATCACTTTCAGCTATGGTTTGCGCTACGAAACCCAGAACGACATCCACGATCATGTGGACTTGGCGCCGCGGCTGGGCCTGGCCTGGGGTGTCGGCGGCAGGACTGGCCCTCCGAAGGTGGTGATTCGCGGCGGAATGGGCATCTTCTATGACCGCTTTCAAGCAGCGCAGATCCTGCAGGCGGAGCGTCTGAACGGCATCACCCAGCAGGAGTACGTCATTAATAATCCCACGTGCTTCCCCGGCATCGAGCAACCGCTGGTTCTCTCGGGCAATTGCGATTTGACTGGCGTTGCCAGCAGTTCGGCTACCTACCAGATCAGCCCTTCACTCTATGCGCCCTACACTTTGCAGTCGGCGATCAGCGTGGAGCGGCAGCTCACAAAGTCTGCGACTCTGTCGGTCACCTATCTGAATTCTCGCGGCTTCGATCAGTTGCTCACCATCAATGCGAACGCACCCTATCCGGGCACACCCTGCTATCCGAACTGTGTGCTGCCGGGCAGCAACCTCTACCAGTACGTCTCCGAAGGCGTCTTCCGTCAAAACCAGCTCATCGTGAACACGAACATTCGTGCCGGCACAAAGCTGCAGCTATTTGGCTACTACACGCTCAACTATGCCAAGAGCGATGCTGCCGGGGTCTCAAGTTTTCCGTCGAACTCCTACGACATCAGCCAGGATTACGGCCGGGCGTCGTTCGATACCCGCCAGCGCCTGTTTCTGGGCGGCTCCATCTCCATGCCCTACGCCTTTCGTCTAAGCCCGTTCATGGTGGCGAGTTCCGGATCGCCCTTCAACATCTACACCGGCACCGATTTGAATGGCGACTCGCAGTTCAACGACCGGCCGGCGTTCGCTTCTCCAGGAGCCACCTGCGGCGGCACTATTTATTGCACGCCCCTGGGAAACTTCGACGCGTTGCCGACGCCCGGTGAAAAGATTATCCCTATTAACTACGGCACTGGCCCGGCCCACGTCAGCCTTAACCTGCGATTTAGCAAGAGCTTCGGATTCGGGCCAAAGGTGAAAGCTGGCGCCGGCAACCAGGGTGGTCCGCGAGACGGCGGCAGGCGCGGCGGTCCGCTGTTCGGCACTGGAGGCGGCCCCATGACACTGGGCAGCGGTTCGGATCGCCGTTACAATCTCACACTGAGTGCATCAGCCCGCAACGTGTTCAACAAAGTGAACCTGGCCAATCCGGGCGGAGTCTTGGGGTCGCCATTCTTCGACAAGTACAATAATCTCTTTGGCGGGCCGTTCTCCACCGGCGTGGCCGTTCGTCGCATTGACCTGCAGGCGTCCTTCAGCTTCTGATGCTGTTGGTTTATCCGGCGAGCCTGCGCGAGAATCTCTCCCGTCATACTCTGCGGCCTTCCGTTCGCGTTATGCTGGATGTGGGCTGTACAGAATGTCGCTGATCGCAGAGTAAGTCCTTTTGTCCCCTCTTTCGACCACAAGACGCCGGTTTCTTCTCGGGGCTGCCGCCGCCGGTACTGTCGCGCTTGCCGGAGATTCCATCCTTTTGGAGCCGAACCGTCCCCGCATCGTGCGCCAGGATTTTTTTCTGCCGCGCTGGCCGGAACGGCTGAGCGGCTTCACGGTTGCCCTGCTCAGCGATTTCCATTACGACCCATATTTTTCAGTTCATCCGCTGCATGCTGCGATCCCCATAGTCAACGGTCTTAATCCCGACCTGATCGTGCTCGCCGGAGACTTTGTTTCCATGCCCTGGGTCGGAAACGACCGGAAAGCTGCGTTCGCCGCCGAACCCTGTGCTCGCCTCTTGCGCCAGATGGCCGCGCCTCACGGCCTCTGGGCCGTTTTGGGCAATCACGATGAAGGCACGGATCATAAACACGTAACCCGCGCTCTCCAGGCCGAAAACATTCAAGTCCTGGCGAACCAGTCGCAGGCGATCGAGCGCGATGGCGCACGCATCTGGCTGGCGGGCGTGAATGACGTGCTCAGCCGGACCGCCGACTTGTCAAAAACCCTGCGGAGTGTTCCCGCCGATGAATCCGTTATTTTGCTGGCGCATGAACCGGATTTCGCCGACGAAGCCGCAAAATTCCCCATCGACCTGCAACTCTCGGGACACTCTCACGGAGGCCAGATCAGAATCCCGTTCTTGCCTCCGCTTTACCTGCCTACCATGGCGAAAAAATATGTCTGGGGGAGGTACAACGTTGGTCCGCTCGCGCTTTACACTACCGCCGGCTTGGGAACGATTGGCGTTCCGATGCGCCTGAATTGCCCACCCGAAATCACGCTGTTGACCCTGCGACCCTCACCAAAGCAATAACTTCAAGCAGCAGGTTGCGGTCAGCTTGATCGACGCCATACAGCATGAAAGATGCAATCGCCTTCACATCGGGGACGTCGGGGCGCTGTGGACTTCCCTAAATCGACTGATAACAATATACTTATGCCCGCGTCAAGCTGGCCCCACAGTTGCCAATGGACTCAGGTTCTACCAAGGAACAGCTTCCGCTCGACCTGGAAGGTTTCACGCATGCTTCGCCTCTGGCCCTGTCTCTTGATCCTCGCAATTCCCGCCGCCAGCACCGCTTCTGTGCCGATTCCATCTCCGCGCTCGCGCCAGGCGGTTTTGGTTGAGCGCGAGCGCCAGGTTTGGAAGACTCCCAAGCGCGCCGCCGAGTTCAGCGACATCCCGCACGTGAGCGCGCGGTCACGCTGCGAAGATACGCAACCGCCGCAGGCTTTGACCACCCCTGATCCTCTCCTGGTGCCGAGTGGAGCGGGGAAAGTTAAAGTCAGCTTCATCATCGGATCGGATGGGCGCGTGCATAGTCCTCTAATTCTGCAGAGCGCCGGGCCTGTGGGCGATCGCAACGTACTGCGAACCGTGCGGACCTGGCGGTATCGTCCCGCGACCTGCAACGGCGTCCCGACCGAAGCGGAAGGGAAGATCGAGTTCTCCCGCCGTTAAAGTCCGCCTTCTGGTAACCTGCTTTGCCGAACCTGCTTGCGCTAGAATTACGCCAGTACGGGCGGTCTGAATCGTGGACAAGGATAAAGACAAGAAACTCGGCAAGCCTCCCGGCTCCGCTTTCTCGCAGGATTCCGAAAGCGTGCCCAGTATTGGCCCGCATAATCCCGCACTGGGAGAAATCTATCAGCGTCTCTATCCGGAGATGCGGCGGCCCAAGCCGAATCAGGAAGCCATTGCCGCGGCTCTGCAAGCCATGCAGCGGCTCACCATGGAAGCGGATTCAGAACCAGCCGCGGAGGAGGCGACGCTCGAAGCCAGCGTCAATGTGCACACAGCCTGCCGCGTCTGCGGGCATCACAATCGTGAAGGCAACAAGTTCTGCGGCGCGTGCGGGATCGCGCTCGGGACCGAGCCGCCGTCGTCAGTGACTCACGCATCACCCGCTCAGGTATTACCGACCGTTGAGAACGACGAAGAGCCTCTCTTCCAAACTCCGCCACCAGCGCCGCAAGCAGCGGATGAAGTTCATCCGCCTGCGGGCGCTCCCGCGGGGACGCATCACTACCACCATCACTACCATCACCACTATTTCCAGGGTGGACGTGCCGATGAAGCCGCCGCCGCGCCGCGGCCCAACGCCCCGGAGAGCGCGCGGGAAGCGGACCGGATGCGGGTTGCCGCCGCCGCCAAGGGCGAACCCATGAGCCGCGGCGAGGCTGCGGTGCGCCGCCTGACCCAGGAATGGGTCTTGGCCTGCAACACGCGGCAACTGGATGAGTTGATCGAACTCTATGCTCCCGATGCTCTGGTGCTGCGCTCGAATCTTCCGACCATTCGCGGTGTGATGGCGGTGCGCGAGTTCTTCCATGCCTCGCTTGAAGCAGGCCTTGGCGAAGTGGCCGTCGATCCTATGCGCGTGGAAGTTATTGGGGACATGGCTCACGAAGTCGGACGCTACAGTGCGCTGGTTCCCGGAACGGCCGGCAAACGGCGCGAGGAGCGCGGCAAATATCTCTGGGTCTTCGCCAAGCAGGCCAGCGGAGATTGGAAACTGGTCTCAGAGTGCTGGTCGAGCGATCTAACGCTCTCGGGTGCGGAGTCTGATATTCCCAAGCAGGTGGTTCCGAGTGTGAAGACGCCGCCGCGGAGAAGCTAGTTTAGCAAGTGGTCAGTGGTCAGTGATCAGTGGCCAGTAAGACCTGGAACTGATCACTGGACACTGACCACTAACCACTAACCACTGCTTCTCTCACACCTTCACTCCCAGCTTCCCCAACTCTTCCCGCAACTGTTCCAAGGTTTGCATCTGGATCGTGCGCATGCCGAGCTTGGCGGCGCATTCCAGATTCAGGGCGCGGTCGTCGATGAAGCAGCACTCTTCCGGATTGATCTGCGTGGTCTCGATCGCCAGGCGATAAATGCCGCTCTCCGGCTTGCGCAGTCCTACGAAGCAGGAACTAATGAACAAGCGGAAAATTTCGCGCAGGCCGTATTTCTCGATGCGGTGCAGGTTCAACTCGCGGGACTCGTTGTTGATCGTGCTCATAAAGTATTTTCCGGAACCGGCAAGCGCGCGCGCAAAGGCGAGAACTTCCGGCATTGGCTGCGACAGCGAGAACATGTAGTCCCGAAACTCGGCGCGGGTGAAGGGACGGTTGCGGTAAAACACGGTGCGATCCAGATACTCGTCGAGCGTGATCTTGCCGCGCTCAAACGACGAAACCACCATTTCGTGCCGCGAGTGAAACTCTTCTTCGTCGAGGCGAAAGTGTTCGAGCGCAGCCATGCGTTCGCTGCGGTCCCAGGCGTTGCTGAGCAGCACTCCTCCCACGTCCCAAAAGATGGCGCGGATTTCCGGCACTGATGAAATCTTCTCTACCTCTTGTCATTCCGAGCCGTTCTTCGGCGAGGAATCTGCTTTTGACTTGTAAATACTTGTCGATCAAGAGTGTAGATCAATTTCTGGACAGATGTCCGGGCCGGGGTGAGGTTCTCCGGCGGCCCCGAATGCCGCGCTCACTGAATTCTTGTTGCTGGGCCTCAAATTCACGCTCGCCGTTTGCAGCTTGTAGAGTATTTGCCCCGCCTTCTTGTGATCGACCTGGCCCGACAGCAACCGCTGCATGACTTGCCCGAGAGCGCGCTGCACTGACGTGGCGTTGTCGAGCGGCACCGATTCAAACCATCTCTGGCGCCCGCGCTCTGCGTTTTTTCTCGCGCCTTGCTTGTGCTGGCGCCGATGAGAATAGCAGTACCGCTTCCCCCTCATCGCAGGACACCGGCAGCGGGTGGCGTTGTCCATTTGGTGCTGGCACAGCGGGCCGGTCGTTGTCGCCATATTTCTGTTCTCCGGGCCGGAGCTGTTTACTTTCAACTGACGGGGTGTGCCCCCCTCCCCCCCATTTTGCAAAATCTCTAGAATCATCTGCTTAGCGGTTTTTTGGCGGCAAAGTACAGGTGCCAAAGAACTTAGATCCTTAGTTCTTTTGAATCATGTGCTTACGCGGGTCGGTTTTCGGTTACATGGGTTGGCGTCGGCCGCGCTCTGCTCCTTGTGCTGGAGCAATGATGGAACGAATTGGCTGTAGAGCGCAAGGTCAGATGTCACAGTGGGCTGTGGAAAAAGTTCTGACGAGGCGAATGGCTGACGCTGTGGAGGAGCGCTACAAGCTTGCCCGCCGTGCTCTATGCTTGGGCTCGCGTTTGGTGGCGCTGGTGCGCTTTCTTCCTGGTCCAGAGCGGCTGAGGGCGGAGTGCACCATGTAGGCCGAGCGGGTCATTCCCGACTGGCTTGCCAGCTGATTGATTCTTTCGAGTTGCTTCTCACGCGCCGTGATGTTGATGCGGACGGTTCGATCGGTGTGCGGGTCCACGTGGACCAAAAACGCCACCGCATTTTTCCTGGCTGGGTCATCCGCAAGCGCGTCGAGCGGTGACGGGCGGGGATGGCGTCGCCGTCCTCGACCATGCCTGCGATGTGGAACGCGAGCGCCTCCGCAGCCATGCGGGGCGCCTCGTCCAGAGTCTTGCCAGCCGTGTTGCAGCCGGGAAAATCCGGGAAACTTATGCCGAAGTCGGAGTTGCGGTTTTTGTGGAGATAGGCAATGTAGTCCATAGTTTCAGTCGGTGAGGGGAAATCAAAGCATTCGCTTGCCATGAATCACTGCGGCAATAGTCACTTGCTTGGGTTCAAGAGTGTAGATAATGCGGTAGCTATAGGCGATTAATTCGCGCGTGTTTTCGTCATCGAATTCCGGCACCTTGCGACCGGACCTGGGGAATCGCGCCAGAGTTCTGGTCGACTTCACAATTGTCCTGACAACGGCCTTTGCATAGGTCTTTGAGTCCATGGCGATGTAAGCGGCAATCGCTTCGACATCGGCGAGGGCCCGTGGCGACCAGACTACTCGGTAAGCCACTGGCTCAGCCGCTTCTCTACATCGTCCTGCGAGATTGTGCCTTGCTGCTTGGCGTCTTCCAGGCCGTGGCGCACTTTGTCGAGGACGTAGAGGTGGTACTGGATGTCCTCAAGCGAGCAGTTCTCGGGGAGTTTGTGCAGGAGGGATTCGACTTGTTGTTTGGCGGAGGACATAACCAAGTTAGGATAGCATGGCGGCCGCGGAACCCAGGTCTCGCAGATGTGGCGAGACCTGGAGCACCCGGCTGGGCGAGTGGTTTCCATTTAAGGGCCCCTTCGGTTACAGTGATTTGCTGGACGGAGCGGTGTGTAGCCCGGGAACCAGCGCCGGCCCAATAATCTCAGAGCGAGAGGTGCATCGATAGTCCTTAGTGACACGGTCATCAAAAGCCGCATCGCGGGCGAATCCGCCGCGGAAAAAAAGTTGTTACGAGACTACGACGAAAAGAACATCAAGCATTGTGGATACGAGCTGAGATTGGGAAAGGTCGTGTCTCCAAAGACAGGCGACGTCCTGTCATTCGAAGACCAGCCAGCGCCTGTCTCTGCGAAGAGATGCCTCGTCCTCAACCCATCCGAAACGGTGCTCGTCGTTACTAAGGAAGCCGTCAATCTTCCTGAAGACCTTTGCGCAACTTACGGGCAGCTGAATCGACTGGCGAACCAGGGATTGATGATCCTAAACACGAGCATCGTAGAACCGGGATACGACGGGCAGCTCAGCTGCGTGCTGGTGAACTTTTCGTCGCAGCAGCAGACGCTCTCGCCCAACGACCCTATCGCCAAGCTTAATTTCCACGAGGTTCAGGGAAAGCCCACGGTCCTTCAACACAAGTTCAAGGGCAAGTATGAGGACGCCGCTTCCAAGAACGCTACGGCCCTGCCCAAGTCGCTGCTTGACATTTCTGAAGTAGAGGATCGTGCAACAGAAAAGGCAAGCGCGGCAATTCGCAAAAGTAATAACATTCGGAGGAATAATAGTCGCCTTTCTTCTGTTTTGGTTCACGCTCGATGGAATTATCTCGAACCGGATCTATCAGCGAAGGCAGACCGATCTGACCCTCCAGCAAATCCAGCTAGACTACCGAAAATCGAATCAGGAACTGCAAACCAGGATTACCGAACTTGAGAACGAAATCAAGCAATCGAAGAGCAAATGAACAATCAGCCGGGCGATCCTGATTCAGCGATCCTTGATCTCAGGACCGGCTACAGGCTGGCGTCCGAGATCTACGATCAGTGGCATTGGCAGGAGTTTTGGCGACGCAACGAGCTGCCCATCGTGCGGGACTGGCTGGTATCGCTGGACGCTGGGGACGTTCTAGACGCGGGCGCGGGGACGGGACTGTACCGCGCTGTCATCGAGAGTTCGGGACACCGCGGGATCGGCCTGGACATTTCAAAAGAGATGCTTCTGGTCCAGCGACGAACTCACCCCGAAGCCATCCAGGTGCAGGGAAGCTTGGATGCGCTTCCATTCCGCGACTCCTCCTTCGACTACATTCTCTCTACAAGAGTTTTGACTCACGTCCCCGCGCTGCCCTTGGTCTTCAGGGAATTTGCGCGAACCGTGAGACCGGGCGGGCAGTTGCTTCTGGCTGATCTCCATCCGGAGCACCCTTATTCCAAAATGTCGATCAAAGCGAACAGGCGGAGGATATCGATCGAGATCCGCAAGTACTCGATTGAGGAACTCAAAGCCAGTATCGGCGCTGCTGGCCTTCACCTGGTGGAATTCCGCAGCTATGGTCTGAAAAACATCGCGTGGAAACCCCCGCACGAAGGATTCAAGAACGTTTATCGCGATCCCACTCGCCCGATCTTTTATACGGCCCAGCTTGCTCGATCCTGAGATTGACGAGCAGCTGGACTTGGAGCTGGCCGCCCGACGGTTTTGGCCTTTTCCGACCCGCGCCGATACTCTCCCCTGGGGCTCAGGCTGGGCAGGGTCAAACTCAAGAGCGAGGGACAAGAGTGTCCGTCCCACACGAGCTATTCGATCCCCAATTCTTTGGAGAGGGCTTTCCACTTAGTGTCGACCAACACCTTCGTCTTCGCATCCATGACAATTTCGTCGGGCCAGGGGCGGGTGAAGCCTTCGGTCGGCCATTTGCGGGTGGCGTCGATGCCCATCTTGGAGCCGTAGTTGGCGAGGCGGCTGGCGTGGTCTAGCGAATCGACGGGGCCTAGCGTGAATTGAATGTCGCGTTCGGGGTCGATGTGGTTGAGCACTTTCAGGGTCACGTCCGCGAGGTCCTGGACGTCTACGTCTTCGTCGACGACGATTATGACTTTCGTGAACATGGCCTGCCCTAGCGACCAGATGGCGTTCATCACTTTGCGGGCCTGGCCGGGATAGGACTTGCGGATGGAGACGATCATCAGGTTGTGGAAGACGCCTTCGATGGGTAGATTGATGTCGATCAATTCAGGGATGGTAAGGCGCATCAGCGGGAGGAAGACGCGCTCGACCGCTTTGCCCATGTAGGCGTCCTCCATGGGCGGCTTGCCGACTATGGTGGTGGCGTAGATGGGATCTTTGCGATGCGTGATGCATTGCACGTGGAAGACAGGGTAGAGGTCTTCTAGGGAGTAGAAGCCGGTGTGGTCGCCGAAGGGGCCTTCGGTGCGGAGTTCGTCGAGGTTGACGTAGCCTTCGAGGACGATTTCGCTGGTGGCGGGAACCTCTAGGTCTACGGTTTCGCACTTGACCAGTTCGACGGGGGCGGCGCGGAGGAAGCCGGCGATTAGATACTCTTCGACGTCCGGCGGGGCGGGGACTATGGCGGAGAAGGTTACGGCGGGGTCGGTGCCGATGGCGACTGCGACTTCCAGTTTGCCGGAGGGGTTGGCTGAGAGGACTTGGCCGCCGGAGGTGCGGGCCATTAGATCCACGGCGGCGGAGTTCCCACTTCTCGCAAAAGAGGCGAGAAGTGGGGCACCCTCTTTCGTGGTGGTGTCCGCAGGTCCGCTCCCGGCATTTCTCAGCGCTTGGCGGTAATGTTCGGCCGCAATCTTCTGCCGCTGCCAGTGCGCTCCAGTGGTTTTTGGGTCGTAGACCTGGAGGCGGTACATGCCTAGATTGCGCTTGCCGGATTTTGGGTCGCGGGTGGTTACGCAGGGGAGGGTGATGAAGCGGCCGGCGTCCTGGGGCCAGCATTGCAGGATGGGGAAGTCGAGGAGGGAGAAGTTGTCGCGCTTGATTACTTCTTTGCAGGGGCCGGTCGGGACGGTCTTGGGGAAAAACTTTCCGGCTTCGGTTAGGAGCGGGAGCATTTTTAGTTTATCGAGGAAGCCTTGCGGGGATTTGAGGTCCATGAAGACGCGGATGCGGTCGGCGAATTCGTCGAAGGAGTCTACGCCGAGGGCTAGTTTCATGCGGGCTTCCGAGCCGAACTGGTTGATCAGGAGCTGGGAGTTGGGGTATCCCTTAATATTTTGGAATAGAAGGGCCGGACCGCCTGGCTTACCGGATTTCGACTTGCTGACGCGGTCGGTGATCTCGGCGATTTCCAGGATGGGATCTGCTTCGGTTTGGATGCGTTTGAGTTCGCCGGCGCGGTCTAGGGCGGCGATCCATTGGCGGAGGTCGTCGAAGGGCAAAGGTGGCTCTCCTGAGAACTGATGATTATACTCAGTGGCCAGTGGCCAGTGGTCAGTGGTCAGCAAACCAAGATCAAAATCAAAATCGTTAACCACGGGGATCGCGGGGTAAACCTCTAGAGTTTGCCGCGGAGCATGGTGATTACGTCGTCGGAGGTGACTACGCCTACCAACTTGCGGTGCTCGTCGATTACTGGGAGCGTGACCAGGTTGTATTTGTCGAAGAGTTCGGCCACTTCGTTGTCGCTGGTGGCTTCGTGGGTGAGGACCAGAGGTTCCTGAGTCAAGGAAAGTAGTGGGGTATCGGGCTGAGCCAGGACTAGCTTCACGAGAGGGACAGCGCCGACTAGCGTGCCGTGGGAATCGACCAGATAGATGGTGCTGACGGTTTCGATGCCGCCCTCGAATTCGCGCATTACGCCAATGGCGTTCTCGACGGTGGCGGTGACCGGGAGGGCGAGGAACTCGGTAGTCATGCGTCCGGCGGCGGTTTCTTCGCGGTGCTCGAGCAGTTCGACGACTTCCTGGCTGGCCTCGGGTTCCATCTCGACGAGGATTTGTTCGGTTTGATCCTGGGAGAGATCGCCGAGGAGGTCGGCGGCGGCGTCGGGATCCATTTCCTCGACGATGTCGGCGGCGCGTCCGGAGTCGAGGGATTCGACGATCGATTTCTGAACGCTGGGCTCAACTTCTTCGAGAGTCTCGGCGGCGACATCTTCGTCGAGCGTGCGGAAGACGGCTTCACGCTCGTTGGGAGCAAGGTCTTCGACGATATCGGCGATGTCGGCGGGATGGAGTGTGGCCAGGCCTTCGTGAGAGATTTTGAGTTTGATGCGGCGCGCGGGATCGGTTTCGATGAGATCGACAAAACTCCAGGGGATGGTGCGCGGAGGAATTCTCTGCAGCAGGATGTGGAGAGCGGCGCGCGGAGCCAGACCGCGGAGGAGGCGGCGGATAGCGCCGCGGGTGCCGATATCAACTGATTGAATGCGCAGGACGGCATGCGAGCGTCCAGCTTCGATCATGGCGTCGATTTGGAGTTCGACGTCATTGACGCGGACGACCTTGCGGCCATTAATGTCGATGACCTGCTGATCGAGAAGATCTCGTTCGAGCAGGAAGAGGCCCTCGGCGCCGTTGGCGGCGGGCCAATCCGCGGGATTGGTGGAGGTGTGGATGTTGGCGTCGATGGTGGTGACGGCGGAGAAGGGAAGAACCCGGTTGCCGGATCTGGTTTTGACGATGAACGAGGCGATGCGGTTGCGGTCTTCCTGGGGGGCGAGGGTGACTTCGCGCACGCGGCCCGTGGCGGCGCCGGACGGGTCGTAGACCGTGGCGCCGAGAAGCTCGGAAAGTGACAGCGTTGTCATCCGGGGTAGAGGATAGCGGAATTTTGCGGGGGAGAGAAACGAAATTGTGGGGGGAAGGGAAGATTCCTACGGGAAGAACCCCTTTCGCCCCGGATTTGCGCGGATCAACCAGGATGGAACCCAAGAACTGAACCACAAGGGGCGCCGCTCGACTGCGCCAGGGGATGCTCCTTCGGAGCGCTCAGGGTGGGGAGGGAGCGAGGGGAGGGCAAGCTACGGTCAGTTGATTGAAAAAGTCCCTGCAAAAGCAGGTGCGGCGGCCACCGGAGGGGAAGGTTTGCGTCCCGGAGGGAGCTATTTCAGCTTCACAAAAAGCAAAACGAAGATCGCCCATACGCCAACCGTGAGGGGAAACTGCACCACGGCGGCATCGCGCATGACGCCTCCCCGGGGCAGCGCATACGTACACACCATCATCGCCAGAGCGGTTAGAACCCCTAAGATCAGTTTGCTTTTCCAGTTCATCGTGTGCCCCCTTTTCCCTTGGTTCGGACTCGGTTTCCAGCAGAGGAGGGAGTATACGCCCCAGAAGGCACCGGAACAAGATGCTGGCGAAGGGCGCGCATGCGCTCCCCGTATAATGAATTCCGATGCGGCTGATTCTCGACATCTTTGGGCAGACTTTGCGGACGCTGTGGGGGCACAAGCTGCGGTCGTTTTTGACCATGTTTGGCATTGCCTGGGGAGTGTTTTCGCTGCTGCTGTTGGTGGGCCTGGGGGAGGGGTTTCGGTCGGGGAATAAGAAAGAATTCGACGAACTGGGCGAGAACGTGATGTTCATCTGGTCGGGGCGGGCTCCAGCGATGCAGGGGAGTTTTACGGCGCTGCGGCAGTACTACCTGACCTATCGCGACTATCAGGATATTTTGCGCGAGTGCAGAAGCGTGGGGAAGGCTGCGCCGGTGATCCGGCGGAACGACATTCGGGCGGTGAGCGATTTCTTCCAGGCCAGCGGGCAGATGTTTGGAGTGCCGGCAATGTTCAATCAGATACGTTACCTTCCGATCAAGGAAGGGCGCTGGCTGAATGACATGGACGACGCGCAGAAGCGGGCGGTGATTGTGCTGGGCGATGAGGCGCGGCGGACGCTGTTTCCGGGGCGGCCGTCGGTGGGGAGCACGATCCTGCTAAATGGAGTGGAGTTCGAAGTGATCGGGACGCTGCAACGGATTGGGCATGGCGATAACAGCAACCAAAATCTGCAGTGCTTTATCCCGTTCAGCACGATGCGGGAGTATTTTCGGCCGACGAACGTGGGCGAGGCGACGGATGTGATCTCGGTGATCAACTACCAGCCGAAGACCCGGGCGTTGCACGAGAAGGCGCAGCAGGAAGTGCACAAGGTGATTGCCCGGAACCATGGATTCGATCCGGACAATCCGGATTCGTTCGATGAGTGGGACACGATCAACACGGTCGACCAGGTGGGAAAGATTTTCGATGCGATGAACACGTTTCTGGGGAGCGTGGGACTGGTGACGCTGGCCTTGGGCGCGATTGGGATCATCAACATTATGCTGGTGGCGGTGGCGGACCGGACGCCGGAGATTGGATTGCGGAAGGCTTTGGGAGCGACGAACGCGAGTATCATGTTCCAGTTTTTCGTGGAGGGAGCGTTCCTCACGCTGATGAGCGGAGGGATTGGAATTTTGGGAGCGGCGGGGGTGATGGCGGCGATGTCGGGGATTTCCTTTGGCGAGGGATTTGATGCGCCAAAGCTGGTGGCGCGGACGGCCGTGCTGGCGGTGGGGTCGCTGGCAGTGGCGGGAGTAGCGGCGGGACTGTATCCGGCGCGGCGGGCGGCGATGCTGCAGCCGGTGGAGGCACTGAGAAAAGAGTAGGAGCAGTGGCCAGTGGTCAGTGATCAGTGGCCAGCTAAAACCTTTTCGCCACGTTATGCGGATTCACGCGGAAGCAAAAGCAGAATCTTAACCACAGAGGGCACGGGGTCTCACGGGGTAGAACAAAGTCTATGCATCGAGATTTGTTGCAACAGGCGTTTTCGGCTATGCGGCATGATTCGCGCAAAACCTTGCTAACGATGGCGGGGATGGCGTGGGGGATTGCGACCGTGGTGTTGCTGCTGGCGTACGGGAACGGATTCGCGCGGGCCATCGAGAATATTTTTGAGAGCTTTGGGGCCACGGCAGTCGGGATATTTCCGGGACGGACGTCGCAGCAGGCGGGCGGAAATAAGGCTGGCGTGCAGGTGCGGTTCACCAATGACGATCTGGAACTGCTGCGCAACAATGTGCCCTTGTGCAGGCGGGTGGCGCGCATGGGTTGGAAGGACGTCACGGTGCAGAACGGTAATCGCTCGTTCACCATGCCGGTGAATGGTTTGGATCCTGCGGTGGAAGACATCTGGGCACTGGGGGTGAACCAGGGACGATTCATTGACGATGCGGATAATGAGCGGCACGCGCTGGTGGCGGCGATTGGATCGGAGGCGAGAGATAAATTGTTTTCGGGGATGCCGGCGGTGGGCGAGGACATCCGGGTGAATGGAGTGGAGTTTCAGGTGGTGGGAGTGGTGAAGCCGCGCATGCAGGAATCGGGCGACGACGATAACCGGACGATCTACATTCCGTACAACTCGATGGATGTGATCAAGGACAACCACTATGTGGATGGAATCTGGATGGATTCGCAGGGCCTGGATCACGAGAAGCTGGACCGGACGATTCGGGAAACGCTGGCCGCGGCGCATGGCTTCAAGAGCACGGACCAGCGGGCGGTGTTTGTGTTCGATGCGCAGAAACAACTGAAGCAGTTTGACATTATTTCGCTGGCCCTGAAGTTGCTGCTGGCGTTCATCGGGACCGTGACGCTGGGGATTGGGGGAGTGGGGCTGATGAACATCATGCTGGTTTCAGTGACGCAGCGCACGCGCGAGATTGGCGTGGAGAAGGCGCTGGGTGCGCGGCGGCGGGACATCCTGTTTCAGTTTCTCGCGGAGGCCATGGTGATCACGGCCGTGGGAGGGGTGCTGGGGATTTTGTTGTCGTACGTGGTGTCGGTCTCGGTGGGGCGGCTGACGTTTTACAGCGCGATGGCGAAACATGCGGAGGCGGCGGACATCCGGCTGATAGTGTCACCGATGATCCTGCTGGTGTCGACGGGAATATTGGCGGTGGTGGGCGTGGTGAGCGGGATGGTGCCCGCGATGCGGGCGGCGGGGCTGGATCCGATTGAGGCATTGCGGTACGAGTAAGAGCAGTGGCCAGTTGCCAGTCTCACAACAAGAACCTTTCACCACAGGGGTCACGGTGTTACACAGGGTAGACCGAGGAATGACATCTTCCGATGACATTTTGAGTTTGGCTCCGCCTTTGGCGGATGCTCGTGTGGTTTATGGCGGCGATCCGAATCAGTTTGTCGATTTGCGGCTGCGGAAGGGCAAAGGGCCGCATGCGCTGGCGATGGTTATCCATGGCGGGTATTGGCGGGCGAAGTACGATCTGGGATATGCGGGGCATCTGTGCGCGGCGTTGACGGCGAAGGGGATTGCCACCGCGAATCTGGAATATCGGCGCGTGGGGAATGCGGGCGGGGGATGGCCGGGGACGTTTGCGGATGTTCGGGCGGCGTATCAGTTTCTGTTGCAGGGTGCGCAGAAGTATGAGTTCGATGCGCGTCGAGTGGTGGTGATTGGACATTCTGCCGGAAGCCAGCTGGGGCTTTGTCTGGCGGCGCATGAGTCGGGCGTTAAGGCCGTGATATCGCTGGCGGGCGTGTTGGATCTGCAGCGGGCGTATGCACTGCATTTGAGCAACGATGCGGTGGTGGAGTTTCTGGGCGGGACTCCGGCGGAGGTTGCGGATCATTACCGGGAAGCGGATCCGATGAAGCTTGGGATTGGTGCGCGGCAGTGGCTGGTGCATGGGGCTGTGGATGATGTTGTGCCTCCGGCGTTCAGCCGCGAATACGTTGGCGCGAAGCTGAAGACTAAGGAAGATGTGCGGTTGCTGGAGATTGCGGGAGCGGGGCATTTTGAAGTGGTCGATCCGCGGTCGCGGGCTTGGAAAGAAGTGGATCGAGTGGTGATGGAGGCGGTGGGGTAAGGCAGTTGCCAGTACCGAGTGCCTAGTAACGAGAAAGAAAGAACCGCAGAGGACAGTCGATCAGGAGCCGGATCTTTTCTTGATCGCGTGTTCGGTTTCGAGGGCTTGCCGGCGAACGTCGTTGGACACATCGGGTACGTCACGTTCGTAGGGACGAATGGCCGGGAGGTCGTCTGGCTGTCCGATTAAATAGAGGGCGCGCAAGGCTTCCCACACCTGTTCGTTCGCGGGATCAACCACAGCGATCTCCGCACCCGGGGCGACGTTCGTTCCGGTGCCCGCCACAGAGCGAATGCGTCCGGGAATCGGCGAGCGGATTTCCGCGATCTGCTCGTGCCCGTATTGCAGCTTCGCGATCAAGCCCCCTTGGCGGATGGCGGTGCCGGGGCGGTCTGCATCGATGATGCGGCCGGTTTCTGGAGAAGTTAGTTCCGCCGGCTGCAGCAAGGCGAGAATCTGCGGACGGCCTGTCGCATCGCCGAAGCGAACCAGCGAAAGCGCAGCATTGCCACGGACCATCTGAGAGGGGTCGGCGAGCATCTTCAGCAGCGTTTCATGAAAGCCGGCGGCGGCGGTGTCCTGGCCCATGACCCAGGCATCGGTGTTGCGCACTTCTTCCACGGGATCGGCGGCGAGGTGCACCAGGTCTGGATACCATTGTTTCGCGGTGGCATCCTGGCGCGTGATGCGCTCGCCCACCTGCACCAGCGCCTGCTGAATGTGGCGCGGCTTCTTGGTGTCGTGCAGGTATTCCGTCAACTGCTGGTCTGAAAGCTTGCGGCCGAACCAGGTGTTCCACCAGAAGAGGAACGGCATGAGGCAGATGAGCCAGGCGGTGAGGAAGAAGAGGAGTTTTTGGGTGCGGGACATGCCGGGCCTGGGAGGTCGGGCTTCGTCGGTGGGCTCGGCCGGAATTGGGTTTGCAGACATAAGAAAACATTCACCACGGAGTCACTGAGACACGGAGAAAATCTACCACCAGCAACTACTCTACGACATCTGCGTCTAGAACGCGCTCTTGTTCGAGATAGTGCGAGACGGCGTACTGGGCCAGGAGCGGGGTCAGGAGCTTGATTTCGGCGCCGATCCATTCGCCTTTGGCGTGCGGGGCGTCGGGTGCGTGGTTGCAGCGGCCGCCGCTGCCGAACTGGGGGCCGAAGTCGGCGCTTTGAATCTGATCAAACTGCTGGATCTGGCGCCAGGCGTCGTCGGCTACGGTGCCCGCTACGTCAATTTTCAGTCTCACAATCGACATAAAATCAAAATCTACCACGGAGGCACGGAGTCACGGAGAATACAAAACACTTAGCTGTTTTTCTCTGTGGCTCCGTGCCTCCGTGGTGGATTCTAGCTGTGCGGGAACCACTGATAAAGCATGAAGTATACGAGCACTCCGGTCACGCTGACGTACATCCATAGCGGGAACGTCCAGCGCGCAATCGCTCGATGACGATCATAACGGGCCCGCAGCCCGCGGCTCAACGTGATGATCACCATGGGCACGATCACGATAGCTAATGTCACATGGGGGATGAGCACGATCAGATAAATCACATGCCAAAAGTGGTCGCCGAGAAAACGGATGTCCCCAACGTGATAATGAAAATACAAGTAGCACGCCAGAAACAGCGCCGAGGAAACAACGGCGGCGATCATGCAGGCGCGATGGGCGGCCATGCGGCCACGGGCGATCATGTATCGTCCGGTAAGCAGCAGCACTGCGCTGGCTCCGTTCAGACTGGCGATCAGGGCAGGGAAGTAGGCGTATTGTTCAGCGATCATATTTTAGCGATCAGGTTTGGGCCATCATATTTTGGCAGTTCAGGCGGCGGGCCTCGTGGTGCGGCGGTTTGCCATCAGGAATGCGAGCGCAAACATTACCAGCGAAAACAAGATTAAGGTTGCGATCGAGTGCGACAGCGGGGATTCGGTTTCCAGCCCGGGATAGAGCAGGTCACGCAGGGCTTCGACTCCGTAGGTCAGGGGATTCATGTACATGAGGACACGAATCCATCCCGACGCGCCCGACAGGGGAAACAGCGCGCCCGACAGGAGCCAGAGCGGAATGAGAAACAGATTAATGATGCCGTGGAAGGCCGAAGTGGAATCCATCGGCCACGCGATGGCGAAGCCCAGCGCGGTCAGTGCGAAGGAAACCAGGAAGACGACCACTGCCACCAACAAAACTTGCAGCAGATTGAGATGCACGCCGGCGAAAGGTGCGAAGACGAGGAAGATCATCCCCTGCGCAGCCGCGAGCGTGGTTCCACCCAGAACTTTTCCCAGCACGATCGCCGAGCGCGGCACCGGGGCGACCATCACCGAAAGCAGGAATCCTTCTTTGCGATCTTCGATGAGCGACATCATGGCGAAAATCGAGGTGAAGAGGACGATCAGGATCAGCGTGCCGGGATAGAAGTAATCCAAATAGTGCTGCTGCGCCGGACCATCGGCAGAGCGGAAGGAATTGCCAAATCCCGAGCCCAGCACGATCCAGAACACGAGCGGGGAAGCGAGCACGCCGACCACACGCGACTTCTGCCGGTAGAAGCGCACAATTTCACGCCACCACAGCGTGAACGCAGGCAGCAAGACGCCCGCCGAGGCTGGAGCAACAGGTCTGGACAGGGCAGCGCTTTGAGTGGCCATGACGTTAACTCGCTTTCGCCGCTGGAGATTTCACTGCCGGGGCCGCGGCTTTCTTCTTGCCGATCATACCCAGGTCACGCATCTCCCAGTAGGCATTCAGCATGAACACTCCCGACAGCGTGAGCAGGATCAGGCTCATGAACAGGCCGTCAACGGTGGTAATCATGCCATTGGCGAGCGTCCACACCACTCCCAGCAAGGGGAGGATGCCAAGCACGAGAGAAAGGGCGAGCATCATAGAACGCAAGTTACCTCCTGTGTTTTTCTGAACCTGACTGCGCTTCTTCGTTTGCTTCTTCACTCCAGAACTTGTGCCCGGTGCGGCGGATGAAAACGTCTTCGAGCGCCGGCTTACTTACCGAAATCGCCTCGATCTCTCCGGGGAAAGCTTCGACCACTTCCGTGACAAAGCGGTGCGCGCCTTCGCGCTCCATGCGCACTTGATTTTCGAGGACCGTGGTTTCCACGTGGAACCGCGCCCGGATGCGCTCGGCCAGCAGTCCCGCATCATGGGCCGCATCGAGCAGGACCACATCGCCGCCGATTTCACTCTTCAACTCCGCAGGCGTTCCCAAAGCCACCAGGTTGCCTTCATGCATGATGGCCAGGCGGTCACAGCGCTCGGCTTCTTCCATGAGGTGCGTGGTGACGAGCACGGAAACGTGTTCTTCATCGCGTAGCGTTGCCAGGTATTGCCAGAGATCGCGCCGGGCGCCGGGATCGAGGCCAGTGGTGGGTTCGTCGAGTAGCAACACTCCGGGATGATGCAACAATCCTTTGGCCAGCTCGATGCGCCGCTGCATTCCGCCGGAGAAAGTTTCGACGAGTTCTTTGGCGCGATCGGCCAGGCCTACACGGGAAAGGATCTCGTGAATGCGTTGCTTCAGCGCCGCGCCGCGCAAACCGTAAAGATGCCCTTGATGCCAGAGATTCTCGTAGGCGGTGAGCTTCAGGTCGACGCTCTGCGCTTGAAAAACCACGCCGATTTGCCGCCGCAATCGCGCCGGTTCCTGCGCCGCATCGCAGCCCATGATGGTGGCGCGGCCCGCGGTGGGAAGCATCAATGTGGAAAGAATACGGAAGAGGGTAGTCTTGCCGCTGCCGTTCGGACCCAGCAAACCGAACAACTCCGCCGGGCGCACGTCGAACGAAACGCCGTTGAGGGCCGTTCGGTCTCCGTAGCGATGTACCAGGTTCTCAACGGAAATGACGGGGCGGGCGGAAGGGAGCGTTACTTCCGGAGCGGCGTCAGCGATGGCGGATACTTTCAATGCCAAAGGGTTCCTGGGGCAAATCTAATAACAATGAAATCCAATACCAGTTTACGACGAGACCGGGCCCGACATCACGAGAATGAACATAAAGAGGCAAACAGGAGGTTGGCTGGGGGCGCTCATGCGACGGAAGCATCCCGTTGCGCCTCAGGTAAGCGCTCTTCAAAGGCGACAGGAACATGGCGCCACACCTGAATCGCCAGAACCACCGTAGCCGCCAGCAGTAGCGCTCCCACGGCCACGTGCGTTACCGTGGCCACTACCATGGGCAGCTCGGGTTGCACCGCGCTTCGACCCCAGGCCACACGCGTCAAGAACGCGGTAAAGCCCAGGCAGAGCTGAGCGATCAGAAGTGACAGCATGGTGATCGCCGGCTGGCGCACGGCTTCGATATTTGAGTACACCGAGATTGCCCGTATGGCGGTCCAGGACAGCACGAATGACACAATGACCGCATTTAGCACGTGCGGCCACCAACTCATGCCGTGGTGGCGGAACATCCCGCCCAAGATGAGTTGTACGTAGAGCACGAAGATGGAGAGCAAGGTGAGCGTGAACAGGCTGGGGCGGCGCGAGTCGAACTCAACGCGGGGCTGCTCTTCGACAAACCTGCGTTTGGTGAACAGGGCGATGGCTACGGCAATGCAGAAAAATGTTTGCGCTACCGTGGCGTGCGCGGTGGAAAGCCACGGAGGCTGGAAGAGCAAAACTGTCAGCCCGCCGAGAATAGCTTGGGCGATCACCGTGCAGAAGGCGCCCACGGCGAGCCAACGCAACCATCGCCGCTTCTCCACCAGCAAGGTCCAAATTGCGATGGCCAGGGTCAGCGACACCAGCGTGCCCGCCAGCATGCGGTGGCTCCATTCATAGCGCACGCCGCCCACGAAGTGCGGCACCTTCACCAGATAGCCGAACGAGGTTGGCCAGTCGGGAACGGACAGGCCGGCGTCGTTGCTGGTGACCAATGCGCCAGCCGTGATGACGACGAGCGTCGCGCACGCAGTAAACACCGCGAAGGCGTGATGGGCGCGATTGTAGGTTGCCGGGATAGCCTTCAGAGTGTTACCCATTGGGTGAGCAGGAATGAGATCCCCTGCTGTAGAACGCGGCGGGCCGTGCTTACAAGCCCAGCCCGCTACGCCGAACAGAGTATCTTATCAAAACGATCTAACGATATAACGCCGACGGCGAGCCTAGTCGGCCGCGGCCTTGAAGCTCTGGTCAACGGTCTTCATGTCTTTCGCAGCGACCGTCACCTTCTGGTCCTGCTCGCCCAGTTTCTCGTGGACGAAGGCAATCGTGTAGTCGCCGGGGGGCAGGCCTGCGATGGTGTACTTTCCGCTCTTGTCGGTGACGGCGTAGAACGGGCTCTTGACCACGTTGATGTACATCTTCATCCAGGGATGCTGGTTGCACTTCACCGGCAGCATGATCTCTTCGCGGGCGAAGTTTTTCTCGATCGCAGGCGAGGATGGCGGCTGCGACTCGTTCCACTCGCGGTTGTCTTTGGGTGTGGGATGGATGTTGTGCGTGGTCTGATCGTCGTTCTTGATCTGCACGGTCTGACCGGCCATTACGCCCAGCACGTGGGGATGATACTTGCAGCCCTGCTGGTCAAGCACGACCGGGGTCTGGGGAACGTCGAAGGTGCGGCTGCCGAGCCCGTCCTTAACGTAAACGAAAACGTTGGCTAGATCGCCGCCCGAGACTACTACAGCCTCCGCTTCGTTCATACCTTTGCAGGCTGGGTCCTGGCTCATGTCGATCTTTGCCGCCTTCGGCGGCGCGCCGTCGAACTTCACCGTGCCGCTCACGGTGGCTGCGGTTGCGGGATCAATCGGCGTGGCCGCCGGAGCGGGCGCCGCTGCCGGAGCCATGGTGTTCGTCGGCTGCTCCTCTTTCTTGTTGCAAGCCGCTGTCAGCAGCAAAGCGCACAACGCCAGCACGCCGACCGATATTATCCTCCAACTGGTTTTCTTATTCATGATGTCCTTCTTTCTTTAGTAGTTGAGACGCGCTTGAATTCCGTTTCCGCCGAACCGGCCATTTTACCGCGAACCGCCGCTGGCTGCTTGATGCGATTCCACGGCAGTCTGCCTGCGATTGGTCTTTCTCGTTGGCTGTACCGCGGCCTTCGCATGCGGCATGGACGACGCTACCCTGCGCTGCTCTTCCGGCGTCAACTGGAAAATGTAATCAGTCAGCAGCTTGCGATGGTCTCCTTCATAGCCCTGGAACGACGGCGGCGTGGGCCCGGCGAACACCCACTGATTATTCTGCTGCTTGAACAGGCCTGAGGGCATCGATGTGCCGGGGCTCACCGCCTGCGGGTCGGTAATCCAGCGCTCGACCCAGTCCGGCTTCAGGCGTTCCTTTGCCAGCAGGAAGTTCGGCGCGGTGGCGATTTTGTCGTGCGCGGGATCGCCAGTAGCGTGGCACTTCAGGCAAGGAGCTGCGCTGCTTGAGAACAGGCTGCGCGCCATGTCCGTTTCCTTGGTCGTGAGCACCGGTACCTGCTCCGGAATATAGGGCAGCGGCTGTTGCGACAGCGCCTGGAAGAAGCGCACCAGCTTGCGCAGTTCGTTGTCGGAGAACGAGAACGTGGGCATGCGCACTTTCAAGTAAGGTCGCACGCCGTTGCGGTTGGTGTCCGTAGTGCTGAGCGCCGGATTCGACAAGAACTTGCGCAGCCACTCGGGATCGACGCGCGCACCTTCGGTCAAGAGCTTCGGGGGCAACTGCTCCTGAATGTCCTGATACTGCTTCAATCCCATCAGAATAGTTTGCTGGCCGGGTATGAACTGGTGGCAGCCCATGCAGTTGTATTTCTTGATGATCCACCAGCCCTCCTGAATATCGTGCCGCGCGTCGCCCGGTTTGTACTGATAACTGGCGGGAAGGGAAGTCTCTTCGCTCCCCATCAGGAAGGTCGTGAGATCGAGCACCTGCTCCTTCGTGAGATGCAGGTTGGGCATGCGGGAAGCTTCCAGGTCGCCCTTGACTTTGCCTTTGTCGTAAACGTTAGGCTCGGCCAGTTTGTGTTCAAAGAATCCCTTCTGGTCGTACCACGGATCTTTCGCTGGACCGTCCGGCAGACGTGCCAGGTCGTCCTTATCCGTAATCGGCTCGGCATCCTTGCCGCCGCGCTGCGCCACCGTCGTAAAGAGAGCGAAGTCGAGACGCTCGATCGGCTTGCTGCCTTCGAAGGTGAGTTCGGTGCCGATGCGGCCCTCGTCTTCGAAGCCCGCGATTTCGTGGCAGCCGGAGCAGCCGAAGTGACGGACCCACTTCTTGCCTTCGTCTTTCAGCTTGGGATCGTCCATGAACGAGGCATCGGCGTACGACGACGGCTCCTGCCTTTTCTGCGCCATCAAATAGGTTGCGATATCTTCCGCGTCCTCGGGAGCGAGGCGAAGGCTGGGCATCACCGTCATGTTCTGCACTTGCAGTTCGTGGCCGTCGTTGGGGCACTGGCTGTGGTCAAGATCGAACTTGTAGGGAAGACCCTTCTTGGCGTAATCCTCAGGCCCAATGTCTTTCTTTTCGTACGGGCAGTAGGGGCGCGTGCGCTCGCGAGCGTTGTGAATCCAGCGTACCAGGTAATCGTAGTTCGCTTTTTCGCCGACGCGGGTCAGGTTCGCGGCGAACGTGCCACCCTGTACCTGGTCGCCTTCGCCAATCGAGTGGCAGGCCATACATCCGCGCGTCTCGAATAATTCTTTTCCGTGCGCGGCGTTGCCGGGCTTGTGCTTGGGAACGGCGTCGGTGAATCCCGACTGCCAGATGTAGGCTGAGATCGCCTGGATCTGATGATCGTTAAGGCGGAAGTTCGGCATCTTGGTCGTGGGACGAAAATCGCTCGGCTTCTTCAGCCAGACGGGAATCCAGTTCTTGTTCAGCTTGAGGCGCACATCTTTCAGGTTCGGACCGACTTTCTTTTGGTCTTGCATCAGGCTGTGGGACTGGTAATCGAGCTGCTGCAAACGGCCGTCCAGCTTGCTGTTCGCGACTCTCAAGTCGACCGCCTGTGTATTCAGCTTGTTCGCTTCTTCGTTTGACTCGGCCGCGTCGGCCTGCTTCATGAGGTAGGCGGTCTGTTTTACGTTGTCCGTTTTCTGGGTCTCGATCTGCTTGATCTGCTGGCCGATGGCGTTCAGGTCTTCGGGCTCTTTGTCGTAGCCTTCGTAGCGATGGCAGCCCATGCAGCCGCGCTGGCGGAAGAGGTCTTTGCCGTTGTTGATGGTCTGCCACTGCGTGTCGCCGCTGGCGAGAACCATGTCGGCGGCGTGGCAATTCTGGCAGCCGGCCTGCGCGTTCTCTTTGGGAAACAGCGGCCACAGCCAGTGCTCGTAGTTTCCGTGCGCTTTCTCGACGCTGGTGGTGGCGCGGCCGTTGCCCTGATGGCAGGGCGAGCAGCCGAACTTTTCGGGGTCGTGAATCCCCAACAGCTCGGGCTGGGGATGGCTGGCAAACGCATCCGCGTATTCGTCGGTCTTCTTCTCGCCTTTCGCGGTCATCGATGCGGGAGTGATTTTCAGCAGCTCGCGCGTGTTCAGGTGGCAGGATTCGCAGCGATCGACGATGTTGGCGTCGGCCACGTTGATTTGGACAATCTTGGGGTCCCAATCCGCGACCTTGCGCTTGAGGCCGTCGATCTGCTGCGGCGTGAGGTCGACCATGTGGTCGGAGATGAATTCATCCATCCTGGTCTTGGCGGCGGTTACGGGCTTGAGGACGTCGCCGAGTTCGAGGCTTAGCCGGGTGCGCTCGTCACGAATCTCGTTGTATTTTTCCTCGAGTTGGGGAAAAGTGTATTTCTGTTTGGTGCCGTCGGGATACTCGACCGTGGCCTGTTCGCTCTTGTAGCTGTCGATTTCTTTTTGTTTGCTGGCTTTCGCGGATGCACTGGTGCTGGTTTCGAGTTCGTAGGTGAGCGCGTTGACGTAGGCGCGGCGGTCGGTGAAGACGCTCTGCACGGCGAGCAAGCGGGCGCTGGCGTCATCGAGTTTTTTGCGCGCTTCCAGGACCTGCGCTTTGGAATCCTGATAAGCCTTGTCGTAAGCCTGCTTGAGCACGGCGTAATCGGGATTTTTCTCGACGTCGGTTTCCGACGTGACCGACTTCGACCGTGCCGTGTTCAGAAATGTGCTGTAGCGGTCCTTCCAGTGCTCCTGGAAGGCTTTCCACGGCCGCTGTGTCCATGCCTCGTCCCACAAGGCCCAGAACAACGTCGCCATGAGGATCACCATTGCGATCAGGTAATACGCGGCATACGACTTAGTTGTAATCGGGTCTTGCTCGGGGTTGGGTTGTTCAGGCACCGCTTCCTCCGAAATCGGTCGTTAGTCCCTTCGCGCTTCCGCTCAGGGCAAGCTAAAAGCAGTCGTTAGTCGTTCGCAATTCGTATGTGAAGTCTGGAGTTCGTGGTTTTGGCCAACGACTAACGACCAATGACCAACGACGCTTTTAAATATTGAACCAGGGCGTAATCCACACATACTTGATGTGCCACAAGAGCCGCAGCCCCATCTTTAAGGGCAACGCCACCATGGTCAGCAAAAGGAACTGGGTGAGCGAAAATTGCAGCAGGCTCATCCGCTTGAAGTCTTTCCCCATGTATCGCCGGAACAGCGAATAGACAAGAAATCCTCCCAGCAGGTAATAGCCGCCCACCACGATGGCGCCGAACACGGCCTTCGCCATGTTCGAAGTAATCCCGAAAATGTCGGGCAGGTCGCGGTTCACTTCATAGATCAGCCGGTTGTGGTCCCAGGTTTGCCCCGGCCAGAACCACTGCCAGCCGGGCCCTCTTATAAATGTTCCGATGATGATCATCGCGACCCACAGAATGATGAAGCCGAACAGAAATGTGCCGATGGAAAACTTGCGCTGCTTCCACGTGTAATAGCCGCTTCCCAGCGGGTTGGTATCGATGTAAGGAATGACCATGAGGCCGATGATGATCATCGTAGGCATGACTACGCCAGCGATCCACGGGTCGAAATAGACGAGCATCTCCTGCAGTCCGAGGAAATACCACGGGGCTTTCGCCGGGTTCATGGTGAGGTTGGGATTGGCGGGCTCTTCCAGAGGAGCGTTCAGCGTGATCGACCAGACCATCAGAATGATGGTGACGATGATGGCGGCGAGAAACTCGATGCGTAGCAGAAACGGCCAGACGTGAACTTCTTTTTGCCAGCCGGGCTTGAACGGCCAGGTCTTGCGGTGATGCGTCTTGGCGAGCGCGGCATCGCCTTCCAGTTGCTCGATCAGCACATCGTTGGCATGCGCCTGCTTCCAGGCCAGATAGATATAGAAAGCCAGCAGCGGGATCAAACCCACGATCGGCACATTGTCTGGAGCCGAGCAAATCTCCCAAAGTTGTCGCCAGTCCATAAGTGTTCTCGTTATCGATTGCTCAAAAAACTCTTGTCATTCCGAGCCGGGCGGAAAGCCCGGTGAGGAACCTGCTTTTTCTTGCGGCGTCGCTACTCTCCCGCCGCCTTCGGTCCCCTGCGTGGTTTGTCCGCTTCCGCTTCCAGCATCACCGGAGCCGGCCCCGAAATTCCACCGTCCTTCCGCACGCGCCAGAAATGCACGATCATCAGGATGGAAGCGACAATCGGAATTCCGATGCAGTGCCAGATATAGGAGCGGAGCAGTGCGTTTGCATCCACGATCGACCCGCCCAGCAGTCCGAAGCGCACGTCGTTGTAGGGAGTCATGCCCAGCATCGATCCGAACGGACCTTCGTGCCCCAGCAGCGGCGTGGCTCGCGCCATGTTCGTGCCTACGGTCACGGCCCAGAATCCGAGTTGATCGTCGGGCAGCAAGTAACCGGTGAACGAGAGCAGCAATGTAAACACCAGAAGCAGCACGCCAATGTTCCAGTTGAATTCGCGCGGCTTCTTGTACGAGCCGGTGAGAAAAACGCGGAACATGTGCAGCCACACGCCGATTACCATCAGGTGAGCCGCCCAGCGGTGCATGTTGCGCAGAATCTTTCCGAAAGGAACGTCGTGCTCAAGGTAGAGCACGTCGCGAAACGCTTGCACTTTGCTGGGATGGTAGTAAAACATCAGCAGCACGCCGGTGTAGGTCAGGATGATGAACAGAAAAAACGTGATCCCACCCATGCCCCAGGTGTAGCTGTAACGCACCGCATCGCGATTGATCTTGGCCGGATGCAAGTGCAGGAACACGTTGGAAAGCACGCCCAGCGCGCGGTTGCGCGGGGTGTCGTCGTGCTTGTGGCGGAAGATAGAAGTGTAGACCTGGGTCTTGGTCGGATCTTTCAGGCCCTCGATCTGTTCTTTGGCCTTGGCGGGGATGTCGACCTTCATCGCTTGAATGTCGTCCTTGACGCGGTCGACCAGTCCCACTTTGCCGTTCTTGCCGTTAGTTTCGTCAGCCATATGATTCCTGTATTCCAGATTCAGGTCTTAGGTCCTAGGTGTTAGGTATTAGGCTCTTGCCTAAGACATAACACCTAAGACCTGATACCCACTTTGAAAATCAAATTGCCACTACACCCCGGTTAAGAATGCTCCTGGATCGTTAAACTTGCTGGGCTGTCCCTTGGGCCACTGGTAGAGGCGCGAGGTGTCGACGATGATCTGCCCGTCTGGCGCCAGTTCCACGTGGGCGCGGTCCATGGGACGCGGCGCCGGTCCTTCGAAGTTAATGCCCTCGCTGTCATAGCCGCTGCCGTGGCAGGGACACTTGAACTTGTTCTCGCTCGGCTTCCAGTCCGGTGTGCAACCGAGATGCGTGCAGCGCGCATAGATCACAAACACGCGGTCGGGTGTTCGGTCGACCCAGATGCGATATTTCTGCTGAAACTTGGTGTCGACCCCGAGCGCAAACTCCGAGGGATAGCCAATCTTGAAAACAGAGTTCGGTTCAAACAGCGTGCGGGGAAGAAAGAAGCGGAAGAAGGCGAGGAACCACGCGGTCAGAAACGCCGTCACCGCGACCCAAACCAATCGCCGGCGTCGTTGGTCGATCTCAGTGTTGGAGGGGCCGGACGAGGAAAGTCCGCCAGCCGCCGCCGCCTTCGAGGTTCCCACCGCCGGCGTGCCTACGTACTTTGTTGCGTCGATCTTGGTGGCATCCATCGCGCCTGTGGCTGCGGGTTTTGCCGCCTCTGGATTCGGGCTGGGCTTACCGCCCTCCGGCTCCGCCATACGTCTTCCTCCTGTTCTTGCTTTCTACAGCTAGTCGGCTGCCATCAATGCCGCGGCAGCAATTCGCCTTCCGGTTTCGCGAACCGGAGCGCAGGATTCAACTCTTTCGCCCAGAGCTTCCAGCACCAACTGCCCCAGCGCCGAAATAAACTTTGGAGAATCATTCAGGCCCGCGCTCATCTCGAATTGCGTAATGCCCAGCCGCCGCGCCTCTTCGCGCGCTTCGTGATCGATCTCACCCAGCGTTTCCACGTGATCGGAAACAAAGGCCACCGGCACGATGCAGACGTCCCGCACTTTTTCGGATGCCAGATCATGCAGCGTGCGGTGCAACGAGGGTTGCAACCATTTGCTCGCTCCAACCTTGCTCTGGTAGCAGAGCCGGTGGGGATTGAGCCATCCGCCGCGTTCCATCAGAAGCTTCACCGTTTCCTCAATCTGGCGCTGGTAAGGGTCACCCTTTGCGATTACAGACATGGGCACGCTGTGCGCGCTGAAGACAATCTCGGCACGCTCCGGAACCGGAAACCGGGCCAGGGCCTGTTCAATTTTTTCGATGACTGCATCCAAATACATTGCATGCCGGTAAAACGATCCCACGTTGTGCATGGGAAGATCGCTGCGGAAAAGCCGCTGCCATTCGTTCAGGCTCGATCCCGTCGTGGTTGAGGAATACTGCGGATACAAAGGCAACAGGACCACCTCGTCACATTGCGCCGTCTGGAGTTGTGCGATAGCTTCATGGGTAAAGGGATGCCAGTAGCGCATGGCTACAAAGCAGCGCGCATCCAGACTCTGATTGATCAACTGCGCTTCGAGCGCCCGTGCCTGGCGCTCCGTAAAGCGCCGGATGGGCGAACCTCCGCCAATGGTTGCGTAGTGATGCTGCACTTTGCGGGCGCGCGTGGCCGAAATAAGTTTGGCGAGAGGCTTGCGCCCGATGCGGGCGAAGGGAAAGTCAATGATATCGGGGTCGCAGAAGAGGTTATAAAGGAAAGGCTCTATCGCAGCCAGCGTGTCAGGCCCGCCCAGCTGAAACAGAACTACCCCCACACGGCGCGTTGTCTTCGCCATCCCTTCGGATTCCCCAGAACCCGCGAATTTACTCTCATCCGTGGCGAGAGTCAATGGCGGAAATTGGGCGGACGCCTTGCAGCGCCCACCGCTCCAGCTAAGGCAACCGCAATTCGGCGTGTTCCGGAACCACCACTTGCCGGCGCTGGCCGTCTTGCCAGTAAAGCACGCGCAGAACCTTGCGCACCGCGGGGTCTGGGTCCACGCCCATGCTGCGATTGTCGACGACAACGAATAATCTTCCGTCGCGCATCATGCTACGCAACTGTTCCGTAACATCGACGAAATGCCCGGCACCGCCATAGAACGCGCGCATGAGGTGGAATTCGCGATCATGCCACTCATATCCTCGCTCGGGATCGAGCACCAGCCGCACATGGGAGTATTCGGGGAAACGAAATTCCTCGACGTTGCCGTCCCAGTGCCGTATGCGGATGAAGAGTTCTTTGACGTGATTGCGGGCTGGATCCACGCCGAAGACCTGGTCCTTCACGTCGAACTCCAAGACTCCATCGTGCATATAGGATCGAACCTGTTGAGTTACATCCACGCGGCGGCCACCGGCGCCATACTCCGCGGCGACCAACTCTCCGCCCTGCGCCGCAGCCGAGCCTGCGGCCAGAAAAATGAATGCCAGACCACTGACCACAACTGCGAGTAACCTGTTCTTCATAAGATCCACTTTCTGCCTCACGGACCGGTGAGGCCCCAAGCTTGAGATCGCCCGTCTATTTTGCTTTTATAGTGAACCTGACCGTCTTTGCAAGTTCCTCGCCAATATAGATCTCGAGGCGGTATTTGCCGACGGGAAAATTGTTGTCGGGTTTGGACAAGCTAAAGGATCCCGCCGTGGCGCGGGCCATATTCAACGTGGCTTCGTCGATTTTGTAGTCCGGGGGCGCGACCTTGCCCACATCCTCAGCGATCCAGACTCCGCGCAACTTCTCGTCCGTCACGCCTTCAGCCTTCCACGCGCAAAAAATCTTAGGCTCATCGGGCGGGAACTCGTTTGCGCCATTCACAATTTCGTAATTGTCGGTTACCCCCGTGCCGAGCACTGCCTTGGTGATGCGTGGCCGGCCAGCGGCAATTGCCAGGCCTACGCAGAAAAATATTCCGAAGCAACCGATTGCGATAGCCAGAACCGTCCTTCTCAAAACAACCTCCTGAGCGAACAGTGTGCGAACCGAGCGTCAAATCCTTGCGCGCTACGATTTGGCCGCTGGTGCCGCCTCGGCCTTTTCCATCTCTCCGATCACGGCATCCGCGAACTGCGATGTGCCCGCTTTTCCGCCAACATCCTTGGTCAACTTTTCGGGATGGCGGTAGACTTTCTCCAAAGCATTGCGAATCTGCGTGGAGGCGTCGAACTCGCCCAGATGGCGCAGCATCAGCAGTGAAGAGCGCAGCAGCGCCGTGGGGTTAGCCAGATTCTTGCCTGCGATGTCTGGCGCGGAGCCGTGCACCGCTTCAAAGATCGCGCAGTCGTCGCCTAGGTTGGCGCTGGGGACAAATCCCAGGCCGCCGACAAACGCCGCGCACAAATCGGAAATGATGTCGCCGTACAGGTTCTCCATCACCAGCATGTCGTACTGATAGGGGTTCATCACCAGCTGCATGCAAGTGTTATCCACGATGTGCTCGCCGTAAGTGATCTCGGGATACACTTTGGCAACGCCGCGGCAGCAGCGCAGGAACAATCCATCCGACAGCTTCATGATGTTGGCTTTGTGGATGGCGTGAATCTTCTTGCGCTGATTCTTGCGGGCGTACTCGAAGGCAAATTTCGCAATGCGCGTCGAGGCCTTCTCGGTGATGATCTTGAGGCTTTCGACGACGCCGGGGACCACTTCGTGTTCCAGTCCGGAGTACAGGCTCTCGGTGTTCTCGCGCACGATGATGAGGTTCACGTCGGGATAACGCGTGGGGATATGCGGCAGATTGCGAATGGGGCGGAAGTTGGCATACAGCTCGAACTTCCGGCGCAGCGCGACGTTGATGCTGGAGAATCCGCCGCCGACGGGCGTGGTTACCGGCCCCTTCAGCGCGACATGCGTGCGCTCGATCGATTCAATCACTTCTTTCGGAATGTATTCGCCGTGCCTCTCAAAAGCATCGGCGCCCACGGCAAACGACTCCCACTCAAACTTCACTCCTGTGGCTTCCAAAATGCGGCCCGTGGCCTGGGTGACTTCAGGGCCGATGCCATCGCCGGGGATCAGGGTTACTTTGTGTGCCATGATTAAACTCAGTGGCCAGTGTTCAGTGGCCAGTAAAGCCGCATTTATTTTTGGGCGCAAATGCACTTCGCCACGGATCACACGGATCAAGACGATCCCAAGAGATTCGGGCTGCGGACCATCCTACGCTGCGACGGCTAAGTTCGATAACGCCTTTGAGCTCAGAAGTAAGCCAACCAGGGCGTAGTATTTGAGCTCGTCGTGAATGAGGTTGCGTCGCGAAGGGCCAAAAGTTTATGAACGTCGCCGTCTGTCCAACACGATAGACCCCGTCATGAACTTTATCTTTCTCCGGCCACAGGTGCTTTACGGGCTCCCACGTGTTCCCACAGACGACAACATCGGGCTTAATCAACTCTATTTGTCGCCGAATAAATGGTCCGTCTTTCTTCGCGTAATCTACAATCTCTTCATCTGAGGACCTACTTCGGCCCTCGCTCTTCTTGACATTTACAATCGCACTAGATTTTAGAGCTTCCACTGCTTTTTCGTATTCAGACTTTCGCGTATCGCGGAAAGGCACGGGTTGCAGGATTCCGCGCGCTACGCATTGAATCGCATAGCACCAGTACGCTGAGTTCAACAGGGTTCCGTCCGGATGTTCCAGTTTTCTTACGTACTCTCGTAAATCCCAGTGCTCACTTTCCTCATGGTATGCCTCTTTCAAAAGCAAAAGCACCTTCGGTCTCGTGGGGGAAGCCCAACGTCTGGGGTCTACGATTCCGTCCTTAATGAAGTATTTTCCTTTTCCTTGGTGATGCGTCTGCTGTGACCAATCGGTCAGCAGTTTCTCATGGGCGTCCATCAGATTCACCTCCGTGATTGTCCGCTACGTTTACAGGGCGACTGAAAGTAAAAACCGACCTCGTCTTCACAAGCCACTGACCACTGATCACTGACCACTTTTTTTCGCTTTAACCTCGACTGTTTCTTTCGCTTTCACCAAATCCCGCAACTCATTCATGAACTCGTTTACGTCCTTGAAATCCAGATACACGGACGCAAACCGGACGTACGCCACTTTGTCGTAGCGCCGCAAGCGGTTCATGATGAGTTCGCCGAGTTCGCTGGTCTTGCGCTCGCGCTCCTGCGATTCGATTACGAAAGACTCGGCCTCGTTCACAATTTGTTCCAGCTTGCTGATGGGGACCGGCCGTTTTTCACAGGCACGCAGCAGGCCATTCAGAACTTTCTGGCGGTCGAACTTTTCCCGCCGTCCGTCCTTCTTGACGACCATGTAGGGGATTTCGTCGATGCGCTCGTAGGTGGTGAAGCGCTTGTTGCACTTCAGGCACTCGCGCCGGCGGCGGATCGACTCCGCCTCTTTGCTCTCGCGCGAGTCAACTACCTTGTCGTTGGCAAATCCGCAAAAAGGACATTTCATGGCGCTGAAGTCGTTCGAAACAAATCTGCCCAGTTAAATCACATGTTTGGAGTTAATACAGAAATTGTAACAGGGGAGTAAGGCCGCGCTCTGCAGTCCGCACCTTTGTGATAGACAGGGACTTGCAACTCACGCCGGCGGCCTGCCGATCTCCGCTTCTTCGGCCTGATGGCTTTCCTTCGACAATTTCCGAAGCGATAATCTCTCGTGGTGCGCTAACGCCAGCCCCAGCGGCACGACAGCCGCAAACGTGACCAGCCATAGCAGAATCCCGCAACTCGCGGCCAGTTCCGGAGGAACGTCAAACACGCTCGAAAGCGCCGCAATGGTTGCCATTTGCGAGCCGCCGCCTACGGCCGGCAGTTGCAGCATCGAGCCCACCATGCTCGCTCCCATCAGAATCAGAATCTGGGAAACCGGAATCTCCAGCGAGACTACGCCGTACGAATGCGTGACTTCCTGATACGCCAGCGCGATGATGTACCACATGCCCACAGAAACCAGGGTCAGCCACAGCATGGAGAGGGGCCCGTGAATGGTGTCCAGTCCGGCGCCGAACTCGCGCACCTTTTGGGCCAGCTTGTGCCCGAAGTTGGCGGAGAGATGCCCGAATCGTTCCTCCACCCAGCGCGCCACCGCATCCCCGCTGCGCCGGATTACGATTGCGGCCAAGGTTGTTATCAGGACTACTGCGATCAGAAAAAACCCGCCTTCCTGAAAGCGCCGGTAGTACTCCGGATGTGGAATCGCGGGCAGAGCGCTGGGCAGAAAAATCGCCAGCACGATTAGCACTGTGAACGCGCCCACGTCAAAGATGCGCTCCACCGCCCACGCCGCCAACTGCGAAGAGAAAGGAAGATCCGTGCGCCGCGCAATCAGATATGGACGAATGAATTCTCCCGCGCGCCCCAGCAGTGCGAGCCCGGTAAAACCAATCAGCGTCGGAGACAACATATCCATCACTGTTGCCTTGGGACGCACTGGCCTCAGGAAGATTTTCCAGCGGATCGCACGCATGACGTATCCGATGTAGATCAGTGCGATGGCATGCAGCACGTGCACTTTCTTGATGCGGTGAGTCTGGGCCCAGAACGTGCCCCAGTCAAAGCTCTGCCAGTGACGATATTGCAGGTAAAGCAGAACGGCCAGGATGAGGAAAACGACCGCGCTGGCCACGATGCGCTTTTTGTCCATGAAGGGGAGAAGCCTCGCGCCGCGACCCTCGCAACTCGAAGCGGAAACGGCATTCCAAAGGTAAATGAGTG
Source organism: uncultured Acidobacteriaceae bacterium (assembly GCA_963842095.1). Classification (GTDB taxonomy): domain Bacteria; phylum Acidobacteriota; class Terriglobia; order Terriglobales; family Acidobacteriaceae; genus Sulfotelmatobacter. Next base: position 279,366 of record CAWJEY010000007.1, on the reverse strand, counting down.
AGAGTGGAGGGTCAAACCGGGAGGCGAAAGGTTTTCGCGTCCGGGATAGCGGCTGTTACTCGCTGGCCTGCCTGGAACTCGCTTTCGCCTGGGCTTGCGTGAGGGATCTGGGCGGCTTGGCCACAGGAACCGGTGTGCCGGCTGACTTGCCTGCGGAACTCTTCTGCGTCCCGGGCTGGGCGGCGTTCTTTGCGGCGAGTTTCTTGTTGTAGTCGCGCACGATGCGAGCTACATAGGCTTTGGTCTCGTAGTAGGGAGGTACGCCGCCGTATTGTTCAACGCGCTGCGGGCCGGCGTTGTAGGCGGCCAGCGCCTTGATCAGATCGAAGTTGTAGCGCTCCAATAGTTCGCGCAGATAGCGCGTGCCGCCTTCCACGTTGGCCCGCGGATCGAAAACATTCTGCACGCCCAGTTGCGACGCGGTCTGGGGCATCAACTGCATCAGCCCCCGCGCGCCTTTCGGCGAAACTGCCCGCACATTGAATCCACTCTCGGCGCGGATCACGCTATTTACCAGGTCCGGGTCCAGGTTGTAGGTTCCGCTGGCCGTGTTTACGACCTCATTTAGATCCACCGGATGCTGGACGTGTTCCGTCGGAGCCTGCAATTTGGATTGCGAAGCAGAAGCATCTTTCGCTGATGCGGCCGGCGCTGATCCGACCGGCGCTGGCTCAACCGGTGCTGTTTCAGCCGGCAAGGCTTCAAAGTGATCAATTTCAGCGGTCGGAATGTCTACAAAACTCGAATTATCCCCATCGAGATACAGGCGGGTGATCGTCCCAATCACCTGCCGGCGCTCATGCCGGATGGAGAATCCATTGCGCAGCACGGCCGAGTCGGCGGCCGGGCAGGGAAGCGCCGTCAGCGCCAGCAGCGTGATGATCGCTGACCAACCCGCAATCTGGATGGCGTTCTTCATTCGAAACATTCTAGCCGCTAACCACTTCCGCCACGGCTGCGGCCACACCGCACTGGTCATTGCCGAGGGTTACGCTCCAGCCGCGCCCGCGCAGCTCCTCGCAGGCATTCCCCATGATAACCGGATGCCCGGCAAACTCAAGCATTTCCACATCGTTGTGGTTGTCACCGATGGCCATGACCTGTTCGCGCCCAAAGCCGCGATGCGCCGCCCAGCGCTCCAGGGCGTGGCCCTTGGAGCAGCCCGTGTTCAGCACGTCGATCATGGACAAGTCCCGGTTAGGGTATTCGGTGCGAAGGACGGTCACGCGGTTGCCCAGGCCGGCGCCTTCAAGCACGCGCAAGGCCTCGCTCATCCGCTGCATCGAGCCGCAGAACATGGCCTGGACAGGATCGTTTACCAGGGCATCTTCGATGGGCACGACAAACTCGATGTAGGCCATATTCTTTTCCAACCAACGCCGGATGCTAGTGTTCAAGTCGTCCATGTGCTCCAGCACGATTGCGCCTTTGGAATCTTTGTCAAACTGTAGAACGGTGTGGCCACGGAACTCTTGCATCGCCCCGACCAGTTCGCGGCAGATTTCGCGCGGCATCATTTCGCGATGGAAGGTCTCTCCGGCGAGTGAGCGCGTTACCGCGCCGTTCGAGCTGATCAGCCAGAGATCGAATCCCAACTGCCTGGCGATGGGCAGGGCGAACGTGTGACGGCGTCCGGTGACCAGGACGATCTCGATGCCAGAATCATGAGCGCGGCGCAGGGCTGCCAGATCGTCGGATGAAATCTGGAACTGCGGATTAAGCAGCGTGCCGTCGATATCGGAGGCGATAAGGCGGATGGAATTGGGCTTCGGGCGTCGGCTTTCGGGCTTCGGCGGCAGAGTCGCGGGTTGCACTCTCTATTGTTACATAGGGATTCGCATGGCGGCCGCGTGCAGGGTGCTTACGGCTCAGAGTCTTCAGCAAAGGGGGCACAGGGTTCACGAGGCAGATCATCCCAAACTTGTTGGCGTGTTATATTTCGCATTCCATGGGATCGCTTTTCTTTTTCTTGCACGGGTGGGGATTTATCTTGCAGGCGGTTGCGATTGTGCACTTCATTCGCCGCCGGCCGGATACCTACTGGATTTTTGTCATCCTGTTTCTGGGATGGGTTGGGGCGCTGATCTACATTGTCGCAGAAGTGATTCCTGACGCGGGGTTGCTGCGCACGTCGTTTCAGATGTTTCCGCGGCGGCGTCGCATTCATGAGTTGGAGCGGGCGATCCTGGACAATCCTTCGGCGGGGAACTACGAAGAGCTGGGACTGCTCTATCTCGACAACGGCGACTATGCGCGCGCCCGCGCCAGCTACGACAAGGCGATTGCGTCGCGAACCGATTCCGTCGACGCGTTCTACCGCCGTGGCGTCGCCGAGGTGGAGTTGGGAGACTTCGCCGCGGCGGTGCCCGATCTCGAGCGCGCCGTGACCGCCGACGCTAACTACGATTTCCATCGCGCCAAAGGCCTGCTGGCCCACGCCTACGCGCAAACCGGGCAGGCCGACAAAGCCGAGGCGCTGTTTCAGCAGGCAGTAAAGATCTCCACCAGTTCGGAGACTTATTACAACTACGCAGTTTTCCTGCAGGCGCAAGGACGCGTGGAAGAAGCGCGCCAGTGGGCGCAGAAAATTCTGGATCAGCGCCAGACGATGCCGGGCTACCAGCGTCGGCGGGAGCGGGTATGGTTTCGCAGAGCGTACGCGTTGCTGGCGCGGTCGCGGTTGTGAACCACGGTAAAGAGCTTCACCAAAAAGACGCAGATAGAGCAAACGAAAAGAAGGTTGTATCTGTGGCGCTGATGCCGAAACTCACTCTGTCAGATTGAATACCGTCCCGCAGCCGTTGAGGCTGTTGCAGGAGAGATCGCCGCCCTGGAGCGTGGTTCCGTGCAATTTTCCGTCGCTGGCTTGAATCAGTCCCGCATAGGGGAATTCTCCGTCCGCGCAGTTGGTTTGGGAACAAAAATTATAGATCGTGGTCAGCTTTCCTGCCGGGGTTATCTCGAAAACCGTCCCGCGGAAATTACTTCCACCGTCTACCGTTGTGCCGAAGAAGCTTCCGTTTGTGCCCTGGACGAGGCCGCCGAGCGGAGCTACTCCGTCAGGGCAGTCGGTCTTGGCGCAGAAGTTGTAAATCGTGGTCAACTTGCCGGTGGCCGTCATTTTGAAGACCGTACCGTCGTCGCGGGTTCCTCCGGCTGAGGTCGTACCGTAGAAATTGCCGTTGGCGGTATGCAGCAACCCGCCAATCGGGGTCGATCCGTCGATTGAGTTGAAGCTGTGCACCGTAGTGAACTTTCCCGCTAGCGTGATGGAAAAGACTGTCCCAAAATTATTGGCGCCGCCTCCTTGAGTCGTGCCCCAAAGCTTGCCGCTTGCTTCGATCATGGTGTCGTAGACGGTTTCGCCGTCCGCGCAGTTAGGTTGCGAGCAAAAGTTGTAGAGTGTGGTCAGCGCGCCGCTGGGCGAAATCTTGAAGATCGTGCCGGCATTGTTGGCGCCCCCCGACGAAGTGGTTCCATAGAAATCCCCGCCCAGAGAAACCAGTCCCGAGGTCGGGGAAGAACCGTCGGCACAGTTGCTCTGCGCGCAAAAGTTGTAGATGGTGGTCAACACACCCTCCGGCGTGACCTTGAAGACCGTTCCCGCGAAGGTTGCTCCGCCGGTGTCGGTTGTCCCGTACAAGTTTCCGCTGCTGTCGTGAGCCAGCGTACCAAACGAGTCTATTCCGTCAGAGCAGCCGGGCTGCGAGCAGAAGTTGTAAAGCGTGCTGAATACACCTTCCGTAGTGATCTGGAAAATGATGCCGCAGCCGAAGCCTTGGCCGTTGGAACAGCTGCTAGTGTCAGTGCCGCCGGTCAAGGTCGTGCCGTAGATGTTGCCGTTGGTGTCCTGACTGAGAGAGCCGAAATACGGTTCCTCGCCGTTGGCTCCATCAAAGGCGACAATCGTAGTGAGGGTTTGGGCCGGCGAGAGGATTGCGGTTGCGATGCAAAACGCAAATGCAATGCTGGCCATTTTGGCGAGGCTCAGTTTTTCCATGATGTGTCCTTTCCGGCTGCTAGTGGGAGCGAGAGTAGATTCCCTGTGGGCTGCTGGGTGCGTCATTGGAAGTCCTCCGAGCGTGACACGGGAACCAGAATTGCGAACGACTTCAGGAGAAATACGGGTAATGTCAGGCCGCTGGCTGATTGGGACCGAACAACCCGCGCCTAAGCGTGTTGATTATTCCCAAGGCGACAACGAGTGTCAATATGCAAGAATTTGCATGTGGAGGCACTGCCCCGTCGCAGCCTGAAGTCCGCGACGGAAGAAACGAGAACCCCGCCCAGCGCGGTTCGAAAGCCAGTTGCCTTCAACTCAGTTAATTGCGGTCGTTGGTGTCGATGTTAAACCCGAGGATGGCGTTTACTTCGACCGGCTGCTGGCCGCGCATGGCGGGACGGAACTTCCAGCTAGGCAACGCGGCCATGATCTTTGCAGTCATGGCGGCGGGGCCGGGTTCGAGGACTTGGAGATTTTTCAGGTTCCCGGAAGCGTCGAGTTTGCATTTGATCACCACGCGGGCGCGGGGAAGATCGGCGGGCAATTCCGTGCGCAGGCCTTGCGGGCCAGTGAGCGCTCCGGCGTGGGGATGAGCCGCGGGATCGGCTTCGGCGAATTGCATCACTGCGGTGCCGATGGGCGTATCCACGTAGACGGTGTAGTTGTCGCCGGGGAGCTTGCCGTAGAAATCAAAGGCTCCGCCGGACCGCGAGGTCGCTACGATGGTGATGGCGGGACCTTGCGGCTGCTTCACCGAGGTGCGCCCGGGAAGATTGGGATCGCTGCTGCCTTCGGATCCGAAGCTGGGCAACGTGACCACGCTTGTGGTGCCGCCGCGAACATCCACCCCGGGCACGACGGGAGAGCCTGTGGGAGCGCTGCCAGCGCCGCCGGGGCCGGGCGTGGGAGAGATCCCGCCATGAGCATTCGGGTCAGAGCCGACGCCGGTTCCGGTTTTGCCAGCTCCTGGGCCCGCTCCAGGCTTTTCTCCGGGCGTTCCTCGGTTCAGACCGCTGCCGGGCCCGTCGCCGTGACCAATGCCTGTGCCTCCGCCGGAACCGCCGAGACCGGGCTTGTCTCCACCGGAGGGCGACATGGCTAGCGAGCCTTTGCCACCACTTGCGGGTATTCCTGTTTTCGAGCCGGGTTGGGACGAGAGCACGATTCCAGAGCCGGTATTGCTTCCACCTTCGCCTTTGGGCGGAGCTAGAACTGAGCCTACATCTCCGGGGCCGCCGAGGCCGATACCCTTTCTACCGGAGCCGGAGAGTCCGGGGCCTGAGCCCACTGAGGGAGGTGGTGGAACGACGTTGCTGGCAAGGAGTGAGCCATTGCCCGAGCCGCCGGGATTTCCCGCGCCCGCCGGCGAACCGGGGCCAGCGCCTGAGCCGGTCACCGAGGGCGGCGGAGGAATTACATTCGAGGTGCCCAGAGATAGTTTTTGAGATCTTCCAGTGGCCGAGCTTCCTGCTGCCGGGCCGGAGCCTCCGATAGACGGTGGAGGTGGAACCACTCTGGCACTGAGCGAGCCGCCCGGCGCCCCGCCGTTGCGCGCGGTTCCCGATGCTGTTCCGGAGACTGTTGGCGGAGGTGGAACGACGTTGCTGGCCAATGCGCCCGATCCACCCGCGGGATTGCGGCTGTTTCCCGAGGCGGTTCCTGAAGAGACGGTGGGCGGAGGCGGTACAACATCTTGTGTACCGAAAAGTTTTCCGATGATGCTGCTGAACATCGACCCGCTCGCCGCAGGTGTAGGAGGCGGAGGAATCACAGCTCTTGAAGGCTCGACACTGCCGCTTTCCAACCGGCGCAGTTCACGAGCGGAATCAGGCGAGGGAGGCGGTGCGATGACGGAAGGCGCGGGCAGGCTGAGTTTCGCAGTGCGGGAAGATTCGCGCTCGGGTGCGGAAACTGGCGGAGGCACAACTGCGGGGTTATTCATCTGCACGCGCGAAGGCGAGACTTCGCGGTTGGGGGTGGCGGGAGCGGGCGGAATCACGCTGGCGCTGAGAGCGGGCGTGAACCGGGCCTGGTCGCGCGAGACTTGTGTGGATGCTGGACCAATCACGTTGGGGCTCAACGATGGTGCAGCCTGCGTGCGTTGCTGAGCAACATTGGGAGCCGGCGCGATGATGGTGGGATCCAGACGCGGCGCGTACAGCGTGTGCTCGGAGTGAACGCTGGGCGCGGGCGGAACGACCCCGGCATTCAGAGCAGGCGCAGTTCGAGATCCGTCAGAAGAGACACTGGGAGCCGGCGGCACGACGGCATCAAGCCTGAGCCCGCTGCGGGGCTGATCGCGAGCGACGTCCCGCGTGACACCAACGGGCGCGGGAGCGATCACGTTGGGCGGAAGACTGGGAGCCTTGAGATTCGAGCGCAGGCCTTCCAATGGAGGTGGGCCGGGGTTCGATTTGAACGCGAGCAAGTTGGCTACTGCATCCGCGGAGGAGGGAAGTTTAAGGTCGGGAGCGTCGACGACCTGCGGCGCGAGCGAGCGACCGCGAGCCACGTGAATGGTTTGGGTGCGGTGGTGCGCTTCGCGGCCGCCGGCGCGGCCAGTGGCGCCGGCCTGTGCGCCGCCCAGATCTTCGGTGCGCGGCAGTTCGTCGCCGGAGTAGTAAATCACTTCATAGGGCTGCAGCTTGGGCACAGCGTAGGGGCGAAGCTTGTTGATCTCCCGCGGGATAACGATAACAACGAACAGCAAAAACAGTTGCAGCAACCACGAAGCCAACATGCCCCGGTAGGGGAAAATGCCGTGAGGAGCTTCCCCGGCCAGGCGTCCGCCGGAGCGGGCAAAGGCGGGACCGATCGAAGTGACGAACTCATCCCAGCGTGGCGACCACTCGACCAGTAGCTTCGGCGCGTCATGACGCTGCATGATCGTGACTTCTTCGAGTTGGAGGGTCTCGGTCACTCGGGAGTTTGCAGAACTTGTTTCTGAGGCCGGTGGCGTAGTGGGGGCTGAACGCGCTAGCCGTCCTCCTTTAGCGTTATTCCTATTCTATCGCCTACCGCGGTTCCTGTTGAGTCCACCGTGTTAATCGGCAACTCCAGGACCGAAGCGGCCTGCATCCGGACCGGCGCGAATCGCCAGGGCCGGAGGTTGCGCTCGAGATGCACCACGGTGCCGGAGCGGTCGAGGTAGACCACGTCGATAGGGAATCGCATAGCTAGAGTATGAACGCCATGGCAGGGGCGAATCCATAGGCCGCAGCCATTACGGAAGTCACTTTCGGAAGTTCCCAGCAGGCCACGCAGCCGGAACCAGTGCGTCTGCGCCACGGCGAGATTGGTGGCGAGACAGAGCTGGCGGGTTTGGTTGAACGCCTGGCCCCGCGGAACCAATCCCGGCATGACGGCTCCTGATCCTCGACTGAATAGGCTCGATTGAATATGCCTCAGGCGGTTCTCGACTTCAAACCTTATTTTCCAACGAGGGAGTGGTAGGCCTGAATGAGTGCCGGACCCACCGTGACGGCGAGGAACGGCACCAGAATGAACAAAACGAGGGGAGGAACCATCTTAATGGTGGTCTTGGCGGCCTGCTCTTCGGCGCGCTGACGGCGTGCAGTACGCAAAGAGTCGGAGTGGACCCGCAAGGCTTGAGCCACGCTGGTGCCAAAGCGATCAGTCTGGATCAGAGTGCCTACCAGCGAGCGAATGTCGTCCACACCCGTGCGGTCGACCAGATTGCGCAGGGCCTCGGCGCGGGGCTTGCCGGCGCGCATCTCAAGGTTCACGAGATGAAACTCGTCGCTGAGGTCGGGATGGGCGTGGTGCAAGTCCTTGCCGACGCGCATTAACGCTTGATCGAGCGCCAATCCAGCTTCCACGCAAATCACGGTGAGGTCGAGAGCGTCGGGCAAAGCAATTGTGATGCGCCGCTGGCGATCTTTGATCATGCGCTTCAGAATGAAGCGTGGGATGAAGAACCCGAGCGCGGGCACGCAGACCAGCAGGGGAAGACTGTCGAAACCGGAAAACGCCACGACGCCGGCCAGACCTAGAAATGCCAGCAGAAGACGGGACCCGAAATAGTAGCTGGCATGGCGCGGCTCGCGCAGTCCGGCCTGGATGAGCCAGGCGCGGGTGCGGGAAACGTCGGAAGGCGATAGCGGAATGGCTTTGCTGATGGGATCGAGGGCCTGCTCCAGGCGCTCTTTCATCTTCATCGTCGGCTTCTCGGGAGCCTGAGTTGCCTGGCCGCCCAGAGCGCGCAGGCGGGCTCCCAGCACCGACGTGGGCGTGACCACGGCCGCGCCGAAGGCGAACACCACCAGCACGACGGTCACGAACACCACGATAGTGAGAATCATCAACGGCATCGCTATACCTGATCTTCCTAAACCAGATCTTCCTAAACCTTGTCGTCGTTAAACCTGGATCTTAATAATCTTCCGGATCACGAAATAGCCAATCGTCTGCAGGGAAATGCTGACCACCAGCAGAGCGTGCCCGATGGGATCATGGAAAAGCGGAGCAACAAAGTCCGGGCTGAACACCGCCAGAATGGCGACCACGGTTGGGGGCATCCCCATGAGCAGAGCCATGGTGAGGCGGCCCTGCGCGGTGTGGACCCGCACCTGGCGCTGGATCTTAAAGCGCTCGCGAATCACGTAGGACAAGTTATCCAGGATTTCGGCGAGGTTGCCGCCGGTTTCGCGCTGCAACATGACGGCGGTCACGAAGAACTTTACGTCCACCAGCGGCACGCGCTCGGTGAGATTCATGAGGGCGTCGCGCACCGGCATGCCGAACTTCTGCTCTTCATAGAGTTGGCGGAACTCTCCGGCCAAAGGCTCGGAGATTTCGTTGGAAATCATTTCCAGGGCGGTGGTGAAGGCATGTCCGGCGCGGACGGCCCGGGCCAGCGTATCGATGGCCTCGGGGAAAAGTTCCTCGATCTTTTCGAAACGCTTCTGACGTTTGTACGACACAAAAGCATAGGGAAGGAAACCGCCGGTGATCAGGGCGGCCCAGGAAATGGCAGGATTCCGGCTCCAGATTAAAGCCGCAGATCCTGCCACGACACCGGTGATGAGGCACAACACAAGAAAGTTGCCGGCGCGATATTTCATGCCCGCCTGCAACAACGATTCCTGCATGGCCGAGACGCGAGCGGAGCGGCGCAGCAAAGTGTCGAAGGCGGGGATCTTGCTGAGTTGCTCGTCGCGCAGCAGGGCGAGTTCCGGGTCCGGCTCCCGTTCCGCCGCTTTCTGCACGGTGGCCAGACGATCTTTGATAAGGCGAGCCTGGGCGCGGCGCTGGTCGAATAGAGATGCGACCGCGAAGGTTGCCAGGGCAACCACGGCGAACACGAGAAGAGCAATCAACAGTGCCGACATAGCGATCGATCTCTAATGCCAAATTCTCTGTTGCGTTCTCAAATTTCCGTCTTCGATTCAAACAGCGCCGGGCGCAATCGCGCGCCGGCATTGGCCAGCCGCTCGGCAAACAAGGGGCGGACGCCGGTGGCGCGGAACACTCCGCGCACTTTCCCGTTTTCGTCGAGGCCGCGCCGATCAAACACGAAAATGTCCTGCATCGAGATGGATTCGGTGTCCATGCCGGTGACCTCGGAAATCGAGATCACCTTGCGCGTGCCGTCGGACAAGCGGGCAACCTGCACCACGGCGTGAATGGCGGAAGCAATCTGGTGGCGCACGGCACGTTCGGGAATGTTGAGATTGGCCATCGAAACCATGTTCTCCACGCGCGCCAACGCGTCACGCACTGAATTGGCGTGGACCGTGGTCAGCGAGCCCTCGTGGCCGGTATTCATGGCCTGCAACATATCGAAGGCTTCTTCGCCGCGGACCTCGCCCACCACGATGCGGTCGGGGCGCATACGCAGGCTGTTGATGACTAACTGGCGCTGGCGGACCGCGCCTTTGCCTTCAATGTTGGGGGCGCGCGTCTCCAGGCGCACCACATGCTCCTGCTTCAGCTGCAATTCCGCGGCGTCTTCGATGGTGACGATGCGCTCCACGTTGGGAATGTAACCAGAGAGCACGTTGAGCAAAGTTGTTTTGCCGGCGCCGGTGCCGCCCGAAATCAGCAGATTTAATTTCCCTTTTACCATGATGGAGAGAAGCTCCAGCATGGCTTCGGTCAGGGTATGGTTCTCGATCATGTTGCGGGCCGTGACCGGGTCGCGCCCGAAACGGCGGATGGAAAGGCAAGCGCCATCCAGTGCAAGCGGAGGAATAATCGCGTTTACGCGGGAACCGTCGGGCAAGCGTGCGTCGACCATGGGAGAAGATTCATCCACGCGGCGGCCCACGCGCGAGACGATGCGCTCGATGATCTGCATGAGGTGCTGGTTGTCTTTGAAAGACAGGCCGGTTAATTCCAGCTTGCCGGCACGCTCGATGTAAACCCTGTCGTAGCGGTTAACCAGAATGTCGGAAATGGTGTGGTCCTTGAGCAATGGTTCGAGCGGGCCGAGGCCGAAGATCTCGTCGAGAATTTCACGCGACAGCCGTTCGCGCTCGGCAAAGCTGAGGGGAACGACTTCACTGTTGACCGAGTTGCGGATGAGGACGAGAACTTCTTCGCGGGCGGAATCTCCGGTGGAGCGGCCCAGCTTTTCCAGATCGAGGCGATCGAGGATCTTGCGGTGCAGGTCTGCCTTTACCTGCTGGTACTCGCTGTGCTCGAAGGTCTGCAGATTCGCCATATTTCCTAAGTTGCTTTGTTACGTTCCAGCTATGTCCCTATTGTAGAACCCCCGCCCGCTAGCTTGTCCGATTCTTCCCCCGATTACTGTGCAGCTTTCCGGTATTCAGTACCCGGGATAAGAAACGCTCCCGTCTCATCGAACTGGAGCCCACCGCCCTTGACGTTGAAACCCGCCCCCGCTGGTGTCCATCGATCTTTCGGGAAACGAATCGTTCCGGTAACGCTTACGGGCGTCTCGCGCACCGTGGAAACGCTCGTGGCGAAAAAGCCCGGCGCTGCGGTGCTGTTGCCGGAGGGTGTCCGCAAGCCGTAGGACGCCCATAAGCCACCCAGAACCAAAGTACCATCCGACGTGAGATAGAGCTTAGGCTGAAAGAACACCGTGACTGCCGCGTCGGAGGAGGCTGCAGAGATTCCCCACATGCGCTTGCCATTCGTCCTGCGCCCCGTGAAAGAGACCGGCCCAGGAATCTCCTTTTCGCCTCTGCCAAAGCTAACGATCACGCTGCCAGACTCTAGAATGCAAGTATCATTCTCGTCCTCGGGTGCGAATTGCCAACGAGATGGTGTGGGGCCGGAGGAGGAGCCCACTAACTCCATAAACGCGGCCTGTCCGGCCACCATCGCGGTCATGGTGTCTGCGCTGGATTGACCCGGGGCGAGTGGGTTCAGATCGGCAGCGCCCAGGACGCCGCTGATCTTCCACTGAGGTTTCGGCGCTACGCTGCTGTCCTGGGAGGGAGCTTTGTAGATATAGACTTCACTTGTGCTGGTAACGGTCTTCCATTCTGCCAATGCCGCTTTCGCCGCATTGCGGGATTGCTCGATTTTGCTGTCGAGGGCTATCTTCGCCAGCAAGGTCTGATCGGTCAGCTTCCAAACGGCAGCGACACTGGCGCCGGGGTCAGTGCTTTCGAGTACGATCTTTGCCAACAACGGCTGGTCAGCCAGCCTTGCCACGGCATCTTTACGGGCACTGGCGTCCTGGTCTTCCATCGCGACCTTGGCCAGCAACGATGGATCGGTCAGCTTCTCCAGGGCATCTTTGCGCGCGCTCGCATCCGCACCTTGCAGCGCAATCCTGCCCAGCCAGGATTGGTCAGTTAGGTTCTGGACCGCTAACTCGCTCCCGGGGGGCTTGCCCTCCAGCGCCACCTTCGCGAGCAAGGCCTGATCCGTCAGTTTCTCGACGGCGGCCTCGCGGACGCGAGCTGCCGTGTCTTCGACCGCGATCCTTGCTAGCAGCGGCTGGTCGCTCAACTTGGAAACGGCTTGCTGGCGGACGCCATCACTCTTGTCGTCCACGGCGATCTTGGCCAGCAGCGACTGGTCGGTCAGTTCGGCTACGGCGTCTTGGCGGACGGAGGGATCCTTGTTCTCCACTGCAATCTTCGCCAGCTCGCTGCACGCGTTTTGCTTGCCTTTCACCTTGCACTCGTGTGCCAGGTTAGCTATGTTGGGCCTTGCCCACAGCGGCGCAACAGGAAGAAACAGCGTGACGAGTGCGAGAGCCGTTCTTGTGCAAGGTCTCATAGCTCGTTCCGGATTCCCACCCTTGCAACTCGACGATCTTGACGATCTCTTTTCATGGATAGCGGATTTCCCGCCTTCTAACTAAAGCCTTAAGAGCTAAAATCCCCGCTATACCGTTTTAAACAGCGACCAGGCAGCGCGTTTCACGTCGACGTCATTGCGAGTCAGTTCATTGGCCAGCCCGGAGAAACAACGGGCAATCTCGGTGTGGCTCTGCTCCATGACCGGCGTGCCCCGGTCGATGGCCGAGGAGACCGCGAAATACTGGTTGGGGACGCGCCACAACAATTTTACGCCGGCAGCGTTTTCCGCGTCGGCTTCGCTGAACCCTGGCACTTTGCGGAAGCGGTTCAAGACCAGCCGCAGGCGTTCGCGGTTACCGGTCTCTCCCAAGTACTGCTGCACGCGAGCCGCGCTCCACAGCGAGGCCACGTCGGCGCAGGCGACCAGCAGTACGAACTCCGACAAATTGGCGACCAGACGGCTGGCGGCGTCGAGGCGTGAGGAATTGTCCACGACCACATAGCGGTAGTGCGTAACCAGCATGTCGAACAGCCGGACAAATTCCGCGGTCGAGGGTTCGATGGCGGCGGGAGCATTGGTTCCCGCCAGCAACTGCAGGCCGCCGCCATGCCGGGTCATGAAGCTTTCCAGCAGAGAACTATCCATGCGGTGGAGATTGCGCGTGGCGTCGGCCAGAGTGAACAAAGGTTTGAGGTTCAGATGTAACGCCGTGTGCCCGAGCGGAGCCAGATCCACCAGGGCCGTCTGGCCGTGGGCCGACTGCAGTGCGAGTGCGAGGTTGACGGCCACCGTGGTTGCTCCGCTGCCACCCTTGGCATTGACCACGGAAAACACCTTGCCCCGCGGACCCTCCTTCTGTACCCGGCGCTGGGCCGTGGTGAGGCGGACAAAAGCCTCCAGAAGGTCGGTGGTGGTAGTGGGGCGCTCGATGAACTCGCGAGCCCCGGCGCGCATGGCGCTCACGATAACTTGCGGCTGGTTGAGATTTCCGATGGCGAAGACGGCCGAGTCGGGCAGCTCCTGATGCAGAAGTTCAACCGCGCGCATGGCCACGGAGGGATTATCGGCGGGAATATCCACCAGCAGGACGTCAGGATTGGCGGCTTGCACGCGCCGAGTGACCGGATCCGATGCCGCAACCGGGAAACTGGCACAGGTATGGACGGTGCGGGCTACGCTGGTTCCATCCACCAACACCTGCAGCACGGTGCGCTGCTCATTGTCCGTGGCCACGATAACGACTGAAAGCTCGGGCATAACCTTAAAATGCAGTTGCCAGTATCCAGCTGTCAGTTGCCAGTGAGTTCTTGCTAACCGGCAACTGGCAATCTACCGCCTGCGTCATCCTTTCTGCGTGAACTCTATCCGCATCGTGGCTCGAACGGTCTACTTCCCCGATGGCTTTTTTCCGTCGAACTTGTCGTTGTTGATGTAGGGCTCCGGATTCTTGGGCCCCGGCGGGGCTTCGTTATTGGGCGATACCCGATGCACGGTGCACAACACCATCAACTCCGAATTGCTCTTCTGAATGCTCTTGCTTTTGAAAAAAGCGCCCAGGATCGGAATGTCGCCCAGGCCGGGAACCTTGTTCCAAATATCGGTGACGCGATTGTCGATCAGACCAGCAATTACGAAACTTTGCCCATCCTTCAACTCGAATTCGGTCTCCGCCTTGCGCGTGCTCAAGGCGGGGATGGTGAAACCGGAAATGGTAAGCGCGTCGGCGAAATCCAGCGTGCTCACCTCCGGGGCGACCGTGAGGTGAATGTTGCCGTTGGGCATGATCACGGGGGTGAACTCGAGCTTCACGCCGAATTCCTTGAAGGAGATGGTGACGGCGGTGAATCCTTGTCCCGGCTGCACGATCGGGAAAGGGAACTGGCCTCCGGCTAGGAAGCTCGCTTTCTTACCATTGACTGCAATGAGATTAGGCTCGGCCAGAATCTGGAGAAGGTTCTTGGTCTGCAGCGCTTCGATGACGGCGCCAAAATGAATGTCTGGGCGGAACAGAAACATGTTCAGGACATTGCTGACCGTCTGCGTGGCAGTGTAGGGCGGGCTTTGTCCTTGCGTCTGGGTGATCGATGGCGAGGCGAAGCCGCCGTATTGGCCGGTGGTTACGGTTCCGACCGTGTTGCCCGCGCCGGTGGTGAAGAAGTTCGCCCCAAGTTGGGTCATGGCGGTGCGGTCGACCTCGGCGAACTTCACTTCCAACAGGACTTCCTGCGCGCCCACCGGACCGAAGGTGAGCACGTTGATAACATTCTTGGAATACGCGGAAGCCAGTTCTCCGGCGCGCTTGGCGACGTCCTCGGTAGTAACGTGGCCGGAGAGAACAATGGCGGCGCGCGAGGGTGTGACGGAAATCTGTTCCTCGGGGAAGACGCGATGTTCTTCTTCGGCGCAGGCGCTGACATCGACGTCGACGCGGAGATCGAAGCTGCGCGAGCGTTCGTTCTCGTCCCAGATGATGAGCGAGACTTCGCCGGCAGCGCGCCCATGAACCAGGATTTGCGTGGACGTGAGTACGGTGGGGTCCGCGATAGTGGGGTCGGTCACCGAGATGCGCTTGATCTGCTCGGTGGTATTGATAAGAAGAGACTTGCCGACCATGACGCGCAGCGGAGCCGAACCCTGCGATTGCGGCGGCAGAGTGGTCTGGGAGCTGGCCGGCGGAGTTGGTTCCTGGGGCGCTTGCGTGGCGGGCTGTTGAGGCCACGCCTCGGCCAGCGCATACCCTGGCAGAACGAACGCTGCGAGTAGAAACGACAGTGCGACCGCTGCGAATAACTTGCGAACCTTCATTGTGTGATTCCTCTCCACATGAGGAAACCTGCCCTGTGCATCGAACGCGCAGGCCGAAACTGCCCTCCGGCTACTTGGGGTCTTCACCGCTTTGTTCCTGCAGCGGGACGACAGTCTTCTTGTCACCTTTATAGACCTCGACACTGAGGACCGAAGGAGGGGGAGGCGGCTTCTCAGTCTTCTGCTGCTTTACGGGTCGTACCGGCGCCCGGGGCGGAGCCACGGGCACGGTGCCGCCCTTGTACAGACCCTTGGCGTTGGCTGCGTCCACAGGCTCCGAATGCGTGTCGAGCGGGTTGCGCAACACGAGTTGAATCTTGCCTTCGGAACTGGCCAGGGTGAGACGTTCGGCGTCCTCGGGCGAAGCCAGGAACGTGATCACAGGAGTGTTCTGGGCTTCCCCGGAGGCATTGCGCTCCAGGGTGTGTCCGGAGGCAATTACGGCCACATTCTGCAAGACGGTGGTGGTTTGAGGCTCTGAGCTGCCGTTGGGGGTTCCGGTAAGGAGGACGTCGACGCGGGTTCCCGGACCGACGAAGCCGGCGACCGAGACCACTTCATTCACGCGCACCGATACGGCGCGCATCCCCGGTGGAATCAGCGAAGGCAAGCCCGATCCGGCATTCTCGGGAGCCAGCTTGCTGGGCAAAATGAATTCACCCTTGGCGATGGGGATGATCACGCCCCGCCCCAGCACTTGGGACTTCTTGCCATAGAATCCGGCCGGCAGACCTGAGTTGGGGAACCTGGCGGTGCGCACGTCGTGCTCTTCGATTCTGGCCCCTACCTGAATGTCGCCCGCGGCCACGATCACGTCTGCGCCGGCTTCGTTGATCGACGGACCCTTGCCTTGCAGGTTCTTATAGACCAGGAGGCTGACAAAGGCTCCCAGGGCCAAAGCCAGAACTCCGATCATCAACAAACGAGTGCGGTTCATGGTGCTCCGTCAGGACGAGCAAACACTCTTGTCCCCGCCATTATCCGGCGAGAATTTGCCTCTAGGCGATGCGCCGTTCAGGTTCTTTTACTGCGAGATCGAGCTGGCGACGTTGGAGAAAACATTGTTTGCGTTCGAGCCGATCAGCCGAATCGTGCCTACGACAATTACAAGGATCACGGCCAGCATCACGGCATATTCCGCAATATCCTGTCCCTCGTCCTCGTGCCACAATCTCCAAAGGTGATGCATAGTTTCAGGCCTCCTAGAGAAACATCGAACTTTTGAAAACCGCTCTCCAAAGCAGATTAAAGGCCCATGGCCCTTTGGGGAATTACGTCCCCTCTTACTCGCACTGCGCTGCGGGAGATTTAATCTCACTCATAATAACCTGCAAATTGCTCCGGCAGGTGTACTTTCTTGCATACCAATGGTAACAGCCGGACTGCCTCGGTTCGAATGGCGGCGGGAGCCGCAGTCAGCACTATGGCCTGAGCGTCTTCGTAGGAGACCGTCCAACCTGGAGCACTTCGCAGACCCGTCGCAAGGGCAGAATCAACGGGGACAATTACTGTGTCGATCCTCCAGCGCTGCAGGGTCTGCTGCCAGTCGCCTTTGAACTGATAAGTGCCGGCGAACTCATCGAGCAGTTCTTTTCCATAAAGATCAGCCCGGCCGTCGATGAAGACAGGCGTTGAAGGGGAAAGCCGCCAGATCAGATAACCTCCCCAATCGTAGTGGTTGAAGATCCTGCTGGAGGGGTGCATCTGAAGAAACGCGACCGCGCGGGCCGGGAATCGCTGCATCTCAGCCTGCGGCTGGCGTTGGATCACCTGCACGATGTGGACGCCGGCAAAGACCGTCATGTAGACCAGGATCATGCCGTTCACCAAGGTGCGAGAGGGGAACGGACGCACCCGCCGGGAACCGCTAGTGGGCCATTTTCCCAGTCTCTGGGAAACGAGCGGGACCGCGATCAAGACGAACAGCGGCATCATGCGGATCGAGCACAGGCCGGCATACAGACTGACGACCAGCAAAAGCGTGTCCCGCGGTCGAACCTGAAGGCGAGACCAACTGAGCGCCGCGAACGTACTCAGCACGACCAACAGGAATGGCCAGTACTCTGCCTGGTGGAAATTGGGCGAGGCCCATTCGGCGATGTAGCTCTGCATGGCGGCCGACCGCAGAGTTTCAATCGGGTAAGAGAACATCCGCAGGCCGTTGGGGTTAAAGGGCACGATCAAGAGATCGAGCAATAATATGAGCACTGCGGTCCGAAGACGCGGCGTGCTCTGTGAGGAGCGTCCCAGCACCCGTTCAATCCATTCCCCCGCGACGAAGAGTGCCGACAGAGCTAACCCCAACGCGAACCCCGCGTGCAGGTTCACCCAGAGGAGCGTGAGGGGCAGAGTCCACCAAAGCAGTTTCGGATTGCGCTCGGAGCGATCGAGAATCAATAGCCACAAACTGGTCAACAGCAGCGAAAGAACCTGCGGACGCACGCCCCAGACCGGCATGGCGGCCCAGGCTGCATACAGTGTGACCACTCCCGCAACGTAGGGATCAGGGCCGCAGCGCAGATAGAGCAAGAAGAACGCCGCGGACGTGACCGCGGCAAACACGACGATCAATCCTCCCCATCCTGTAGCCCGTTCCAGCTCGTAGAGCAGAAGTTCGGTGAGCCATTCGTGCGCTACCCAGGGCTCGCCGGCGCGAGTGTAAGAAAAGGAGTCCGCGTGCGGAACGCTTTTGTGCTCGGCAATATACTCACCGCTCTTGAGATGCCACCATACGTCAGGATCGGTGACATTGCGCGCGGCCATGCCGAACAGGCCGAGGAACAGCACCGCTAGGAAGACGCGCGAGGTACTGAGCCTCTGCTTGAATGGAGTCGCGCTCATGGGGAATCCGCCACGGGCGCCGGCGCTGATCTGCTCCGCAATAACACGACGATCAGCATGGGCAGATACACAAAGAGCACGGCGGCCCTTCCGACTTCAGTGAAGTTGGCGGGTTGGTGGTACCAGCGCCAGATGCCCGTGCCCCAACTCAAGCCTGCGGTGAGCACAATCTCCCGCCGCGATTTGGGGATGAGCCAGAGCGTGAAGCAGTCGAAGAACCAGCGCTGCGGCATGAGCGAGGCGAGCAGCAACAGCCAGGCGTCGCGGTCGCGGTACCGCAGCAATGCCAGCACAAGTAGCGGTCCAGGAAAAACCAGCAAAGGAATGAAGTGATCGTAATAATGTGTTTGCCGCAGCCACAACACCGGCCATTGCGGCAAAACGGCGAAGCTTAGTGCGGCAACAAAAACGCAAGCCAGCAATCCGTGGCGCGAGAGGCGAGTCAAAAATACCGGCAGCCCGATCTGCGGCTTCATCATGGTTGCGGGCAGCAGCATCGGAAAGAACGCGCTGGCGGCAATGATCGCCGTCCATTGCGCCGTGAGCACTCCGGCCCAGTAAGGAAAAGCCAGAAAAACAAGCAGCCTGCCATAGCCTTCGCGTGTGAGCCCGAACGCCAGCAATGCTGAACTGATTCCATAGAACATTCCGGCCGCAATTTCCGGCGGCAGGCGCAAGAAGAGCAGGGCGGGGAACACCGCGGGCAGAGGATACTGCTCGAGCGGAGTATCGTAGGGATTCTGGCGGGCGACGAGCCGCTCGGCCAAATGGATCGCCCAGCGGAAGTCGCCGGCGTTCTGGTGGAGACGCGTGAGCAGGAACCAGCAGAACGTGCCGCTGGCCAGGCCCACCACCGCCGCCACTGTAATTCGCTTTCGCATCGCGAGCATTTTGCCCACCAGTTGTAACATGGGGGCGGCCCGGTATGTCATTCCGAACAAGCGTTCTTTGCGCAGTGAGGAATCCGGGCGAGCCGCGCGAAGCGTCGCAGCCTGCCCTGAGAGAGCGAAAGCAACCGAAGGGTTCTTTGCGACGCCGTGATCGCGCGTTTGGCTCGCTTCCTTAATATCACGTGCGCTCACGCCCGCAACTCGGTGTTTTGTTTCTTGTCGCCGCCCTGGCGGCGGCCAGCATGTGGTTCTACGTCGACCGCATCCTGGTGGGCTATCAGGTTGCCGACGCGGCGGCACACGATCGTCCGCGCGGCAATCTGTCCGATCTTTATCCGCGCTGGCTGGGCGCGCGCGAACTGCTAAGGCACCACCGCAATCCCTACGGCGACGACCTCGCGATAGAAATCCAGAAGGGATACTACGGGCGCGTGCTCGATCCCGCCCGGCCCAACGATCCCAAAGATCAGCAGGGCTTTGCTTATCCCGTGTATGTCGTGTTCCTGCTGGCGCCTCTGATCGATCTTCCATTTCATGATGTACAGGTATTTTTCCACTGGTTGCTGATTGCCCTGACGGCAGCAAGTGTTTGGTTGTGGCTGTGCGCCCTACGCTGGCGGGTGCCATGTCTGGCGATTGCGATTTGCATCGCGCTGACTTTAGGAAGCGTCCCCGCTGTGCAAGGAATCAAGCTGCAGCAACTCAGTCTTTTAGTGGCAGCTTTACTGGCGGGGGCTGCGGCCTGCGTGGCTGGCCGGTTCTTGTTTTTCGGCGGAGCCCTGCTGGCGCTGGCCACCATTAAGCCGCAACTGGCATGGCCCTTGGTGGCTTGGCTGCTGGTGTGGGCCGTAAGCAACTGGCGCGTTCGGCGTTGGCTTGTGTTTGGATTTGTCTTGGTGATGACTCTGCTCCTGGTTGCCGCAGAGATCATCCTACCCGGCTGGTTGCGGATGTTTGTCGAGGGCCTCCGGCAATACCACCGGTATACACAGAATCAATCAGTGCTGGATCAACTTATTCCGTGGGGGTATTCGGGAAAGATACTGGCAACGGTGGCAGTGCTCGGTTGCGTCCTTTTTCTTTGGAAGCTGCGCGGCGAATCCGCGGAGGCGGAGGCTTTCGGCCGGGCGACGGCGCTGGTGATGGCGTTGACTGTGCTCGTGGTACCCATGTACGCACCCTATAACCAGGTACTGCTGCTGCCTGCAGTTCTGGTGCTGGTGCGGGATCGAACATTTCTTAACTCGCGGTCGCGCGCGCTTCGCTTCGCTTATCTGGCGGGTGCTTTCGCGCTGGCGTGGCAGTGGATCGCGAGTGTGGGCTTGAGCGGCGTCTACTTGTTCGCCTCGCCGGCGTTAGCGCTCAGCGGGTGGAAGTGGCCGTTTTTTGCGACGTTCACCCTGCCCGTGCTCGTCTTCGCGCTGATGTTTCTGGATGTGCAGGGCTCTCAGCTAGGGGATTCGCCCCTGCCGCGGGATGAACGCACCGGTTAGGAACAACGCCAGCAAGGGAAGACTGACGAGCGCATAAACGCCCGCCTTCAGCGCCCACAGATGCAGCGGAGGCAGAAACAAGATCCCGAGCAGGCTCATGGAAATCCAGTTCGCGGAAAGCGGCCGGCGCGGTGTTGTGGCCAGCGCACCGTGCAGCAGCAAAGAAATCGGCAGCAGCAGAAGGCTGAGGTCGTGCGGGTTCAAGTGATAACTGACCACCAGCGCAAACAATACGGTGTTGGCGAAGGCCAGATCGAACTCGCGGTGAATCTCGCCTGAAGGTTCCGAACGGGATGCAACGCGCGCGTGCCCCCAGGCGCTCAGTGTCGTGATCAGGGCGCCCGCGGACACGATCGCCACGGCGATGCCCGCGGTTGATTGCTCACTCCGAAAGAAGAAGTGAGTCAATCCCCGGAAGTTCGCCATGGCCTGGGGAATAACCCCGGCGAACGGCTGCTCCTGCAGGTGTAGCAGAAATTCCGGATAGGCGGTAAACACGGACCATCCCGAGATGGCTGCCGACAATCCCGCCAGCGTCAGTGCAATCATGCCAAAGCCCTTCGCAAGCCCGTTCCTGGCAGTTCTGTTTTGCGTTAAAACCAGCACTAACACTAGCGGCAGCACGATTTGAAACTTGAAGAGTCCGAGGCCGAGCCAGCAGCCTGCGCCAAACGCGCGCTCGCGCCGCAGGGCTGTGAAAGCGAGAACGACCAGCAACAACAGGAGCACCGAATCCTGACCCTGTTGCAGGCACAGCAGCACGGGAACAAAAGTGAGCGAGGCCGCGAGCAAGACGCCCCAGTCCCACGGCAGTAGCGCCTCCTTTGCCACGCGGCGCGCAGCCACGGCGAGAAAAGCCAGATTCAATAAAGACCACAGCAGGTAGGCACGTTTCAGCGGCAGCCAAGCCACGGCCAGATAGAGCGCGGTTTCAAAAGGCGGGTGAATGTACAGCGTGCCGACTCTGGCGGCATAGCGAGCCTGATATTGGCGCTGGAGCCCGGCATCATAGAGGTGGTGACCGTGGCCCTCGGCCACCATGCGCGCGGCACAATAAAAATCAGGGAAATCGCTGCCCTGCAGCGAACCCGAGAAGCGCGTGCCGAAGAAAGCGGCCAGCGAGAACACAAAAACCAGAAGAATAACCATCTTCGCCCGGGAGGGCGGTGCCAGCTTGCGAGTTGGGTCTGAGGAGGGCACGCCGCCGCAGTCTATCGAACGCGCGGCCCCAGCGCCACCGGCTGTCTCCACCAAGGCTCTTCCCGCCGAGGCATGATTCCTGTCATTATTCTTATGACGCGGTTTCCAGACCGGCTTAGCATGGGGTCGCGCCACATGCCATGGTCCTGAATTCCATCAGAACGCCGCAAAGCTCCGGCTCGGGAGTATTCCCCGCGCTGGTGCTGGTCACGGGCAACGAACAGAAAAACATCGTCCTCAATCGGACTCCCTTCAGCGTAGGCCGTAAGGTCGACAAGGATCTGGTAATTGCCGACCCACGGGTCTCGCGCGATCACGCGCAAATCATCCTCGAAGCCGAGGGATTTTTCCTCGTCGATCAGGGCAGCAAGCATGGCACATTCGTCAACGGAGAGCGCATTCAGCGGCAGAAGCTGGAGCGCAACGATCGCCTGGAATTTGGGGCTCGCGATTCGGCCTACGCGATTTTCAACCCCGCGCATGGCACCTCGAACACCGCGCGCGACTTCCTCAGCCAGATTTCCGGGATCCAAATCTCGCAGGAAACTACCGACCTCGAAAAGTTAACTCTCTTTCTAGAAGCGGCGCGCAAGTTGAATACCGCCGGCGTGCTCGACGAAATCCTGATGACCATGCTCGAGGTGACGCTGCGCCTGACGCGCGCCGAACGCGGCTACGTTTTCCTCAAAGACGACGAGGGCAAACTGCGGCTGGCCGCGGGCCGCAACAGCAAAGGCGAGCCGCTGCTCGATGACAAAACCATTTCGCATTCCGCGCTGGATGAATCGCTGCGCTCGAATTCGGAGTTCCTGCTTACCGATACCGGCAGTTCGATGGACCTCGCCGCCCGCCAGAGCATTGTGGCCTACGACCTGCGAACGGTAATTTGCATCCCACTGCGCAAGCGGCAAGTGCAAGCCACGCGCGACCAGAACACGCCCGCAGCTGACGCGGCCTCTGAAGTGGCGGGGGTTCTGTACGTCGACTCGCGCTTTGCCTCGCGCGAATTTTCCGGCGTCGGCCACGATATTCTGCGGGCCATCGCGACAGAAGCAGGATCGCTCATCGAGAACGCCCGACTGGTGCAGGCCGAGGAAGAATCCCGCCGCTACCAGCAGGAACTCACCATTGCCGCCAGCATCCAGCAGCGGCTGATGCAGGTCAGAATTCCCGAAGTCCCGTTTGCCAAACTACGCGGCAAGAATCTTTCTTGCAAGGAAATCGGGGGAGACTTCTTCGATGCAGTGAATACCAAAGAAGGCCTCGCGGTGGTGCTCGCCGACGTCAGCGGCAAGGGAGTCTCGGCGGCGCTGTTGGCTACTTCGCTACAGGGAATGATTTATTCCCATTTGAGTTCCGGCATGCCGCTGTTGGACGTGGTGACCGCCGTAAACCACTTCTTCACCGAAAAACTTGTGGGAGAAAAGTATGCTACCGTCCTGCTGGCGCGCCTGCGCCGCGACGGAGATCTGGAGTACGTCAATTGCGGCCACGTGCAGCCGCTGCTCATCTGTGGTGGGGAAGTGATGCGCCCGCCGCACGGCAATGTGCCGGTAGGGTTGCTCGCCGATGCCACGTTCGAAAGCGCCCGCTGCCAGCTCAATTCCGGCGACCGCTTCATTCTGGTGACTGACGGTGTGACCGAGGCCGAAAATGCCATGGGAGATTTCTTCGAAGATTCGCGGCTGGAAGCGGCCGCTGCCAAGACTCCCACCCTGGAAGGCATTTTCAATGCGGTCTCGGATTTCTGCGCCGGAAATCCCCTCAGCGACGACTGCACGGTGGTGGAGCTGCTTTACTCGAACCCCGACGCAGAGGCGTAGTTGTAGCGGCAGGTTGTGCGAGCGGGCAAGGTGTTAAAGAGGTGGTTGCGTGACCAAGTTTCATTCTTCCGGGTCTGCGCTTCTAGTCGCGGTCAGAGTCGTCGCGGCCTGGTGCCTCGCGGTGGGTTGCCTAGCCTACGGGCAATATTATTTCCCCAACAAAGAGATCCGCATCGGCGATCTGCCTGCCCTCACGGCCAAGTCGAGGGACCTCTCCGATGTGCTGGCGGCATCGGTCGAGATCAGTTTCCACGACAAGGAGATCTGCTGCGGCAGGAACTCCGCTCTGGAGGACGACGTTCAAAGGGCAGACCCCAAGTCTCTGAAAAATGTCAGCGCCAAGCTGCAGGGCAGGCATCTACTGAGCGATGGCCGCCCGATCATGATCACGGCGGAATATGTGCCGGCGGCTGAAGTCAATCCGGGCCAGATCGTAGGCGCGCTCGCACAGAAGCGCGCGCCGCTCATGCTGTGGAATTCTCACCTGTACGTGGTCTACGGCGTGATATTTGACGAGACGGTTGACCCCGACAGTGGCGCGACCATCGATGCGATCCACAAGCTCTTCCTGCTGGACGTGCGCTTCTCCGATGAGCGCAGAGAAGTTACCTTCAATCGCGACACCGATGATTGGGGGAAGGTGCAAGGCCTGTTGCTGCTGAAGGCTGCGCCGCAATAGGCGAGCGCCATCTCCTACGCCACCACTACGCTATAGTCCGTGCCCTCCCAGCGATTCTCCTGCGTCCAAAGGAAAGTGAACACTATCTGGCTTCCCACCGGCAGCGAAGCCGTCGGCAGGTCGAGGGTGTAGATGCCCAGGCCGGTGTCGCGGGTGTTCGTGTCCACGGATGTCTTCCAGCCGTCGATACTCCAATGCACCAGCGCCGGATTGAGCAGCACAAGGCGCAGCTTTTTGTGGCGCGGCAGCGAACGGCACTTGTTGTTGAACCGCCACCCGAAGATTTGCAGCGTCGGCTTCTCCACCAGATAGCGCTGCACCGTCTGCGGAGGCTGGTCGAAAATTTTTCCGTCGCGCAGCGACCGGCGCAACTTTATGTACTCAGAATGGGCCCACACTAGCGGGCAGGCGGAACCCGAGGGCTTGCCCCGAAAGAGTTCTAGGGCAGGGATATCATCTGCGTCCCAGACTTGCTCGGAGAGCGCGCGGCTGTGGCCGGTGGTGCAGTTCTCCATCATGGTCAGCAGTGCGTCTGCTTCTTTTGGGCGGCCAGCGGCCAGTTCGTAGTGAGCGCGTTCTCCGGCCAGCAGCGGCCAGGGGCGGCCGATCCCGGTGCCGTCGAAAGCGGAGCCATCTTTGTGCTCACCGTAGCCGTCGCCGTTGTAGCGATACCAGCACGGGCCCTGCGGCAGTTGCACACGCAACAGGGCGTCGATGACTCGAACCGTATTCAGAATGCGCGGATCATCGGGGGCGCGCAATCCGAATCGCACCAGCGCCAGCGCGTCTGGACTGATGATATGAAGCGCCTGTTCCGGACTTGCGCCGGGCGGACGGTTCTTGATCGGAACGAAGCCTTGCGTCGGCGACGCCGCTCCATCGCTGTCCGGCGGCGCGATGCGCACGTAGTAGCCGTCCACGCCGACTTGCTGGGCGAGATCGCCGCTGGTGGCATAGACCCAGCGTTCGATATTGTCGTTCCAGGCGTCGGCCGTGTCGCGCAGAGTGGAGGCGGCATCGCGGTGTCCGGTTAATTCGGCAATCTCGGCCGCAGCCAGCAGGGCCGAGACTTCCGCCGCCAGCGTGAAGGGAGAATAGCCCGCCTCTTCTTCCCAGCGGTCCTGCTGCGTGACGGGGCCGTTGCGCAAAATGAAACTCGCGGCGCTCCGCACCATGGGCCACCAGCGTTCCAGCTTGCCCATGCCGGGCGCAGCTTCGCGCCGAAGCAGATCGAGCAGCAGGATGGGGAAAGCGGTTTCGTCCATCTGGACGCCACTCCAGTACGGGCGTCCATCGAGCCAGAGATTCTGCGCCCAGTTGCCCGCAGCCTCCTGCGTCGACTCCAAATAACCCAAGACTCTAACCGCGTCGCTAGCGGCGCCTGCCGCCAGCAATGCTCCCGCGGTCTCCACCAGATCGCGCGGCCAGACTAGGTGATAACCGCCAAGGTCTTCGTCGCCTTTGCTGAAGCCCCAGGGAATCGAGAGGCTGGCGATGATGCCGCCCAGAAAATCCTTGGACTCATGCGTGCGCAACACTGCCGTGGAGGAGCGATAAAGATCGTACTCGCGCTGCGGTTCGTCGAGTTTGATCAGCGTATCCTGCCAATTCTTCCAGTGGAAGACGTATTGCTGGCGAAGTTCGCTGTAATCTTCGAGCAGGCTGGAGCGGATTTGCTGCCCGGCTTCGCTCCACATCGCTCCGAAGCCGAGGGCCAGCAAGAACTCTCCGTTGCAGGCCGCAAGATCGATTTCTCCCGTGCAGGCCAGGTTCCCGTTCTCCGCGCTCTGGTATTCCCACTCCATCTGAAAGTGAGCGGAAAGGTCCCTGCCATCCGTCGGAGGCGCCAACGAATCCGACGGACATTTTTTTCCACGCCGTCGAACAGCCCAATGCCAGGGCCGCACCACCATGCTCGGCGAAGAACATGGGCACGCCCTTGTAATCTCCAACCCAGCCGGTGTTACCGGAGCCGCAGTTGGCCAGGTGCGGCGAGAGCAGCGCGTAGAGGTGATAATCAGAAAGCCCTCCCTGCAGCGGTTCGAAACGGACCTTCTGCAGCACCACGTTGCGATAGGGATCGGTGAATACTTCCTTGAGGATGCGGTAGCGGCCGCTGCGGTCGGTGTTGGTCAGCTCATACGCGGGCGTGCCCGGTTCAAACGGCTTGTTCTTGAATGTGCAGTGCCGTTTCTCCTCGGAAAAGAAAGCCTTGCCATCGGTGACGATGAAGCCCAGATCGCGCGTGCAGGCCTGGTCCACACGCGGAAAATACACTTCATTCAGAATGCCGTGACTCAGCGTGAACCAGACCCGGCTGTGCTGGTTCAATGCCGTGCCTACGCCGGTCTTGGCGCTCGAGGTCCAGCGCGGCGGAATCCCGGGCCAGCCGGGGGCGTAGTGTATAGAATCGCTCATGAAGTTTTCGTTCGCAGGTGTACAACCAGACTAAGATCCATGGCCGGACAGAAAGCCTCGGCGAAGCCAAATGACAAGAATGTGACAAACGGAGCCCGGAATGGTCGCATCAAAACAGGGTGTGCGGAAAGTAATGTTGCGTTCCTGGGGAAACCGTCGATAATATAGCAACCCGAACTCATGCGATGCTAAGCCCAGTCCAATTTCGCAAGGCCTTAACCTTCGGTATGGTAGCAGCCTTATGGCTCGGCATGGACTTACCTGCTGTCGCGGGCACGGCTACCGCACCTGATACCAGCGCGATTACAGCTCTGGACCATGGTTTCACAGGCCTCTACAACCTGGATTTCGCAGGCGCGCAGAAGGATTTTTCCTCATGGGAACTCCAGCATCCTGAGGATCCGGTGGGGCCGGTGAGCGAGGCCGCCGGACTTCTCTTCTCAGAGTTCAACCGCCTCGGCGTGCTCAAGGGCCAGTTCTATGAGAATGACGAATCATTTCTGGCACGCTCCAAGCTCAGCCCGGATCCGGTGGTACACGACCATTTTCAGGCTGCGCTCGACCGTGCGCAGGCGCTCGCCCACAACCGCCTGACCAAGGATGCCCGGGACCGCGATGCGTTGTTTGCCCTCACCCTTGCCTCGGGATTGCAGGCAGACTACGCGGCCCTGATCGAGAAAAAAAACCTGGCTTCGCTGCACTACGCCAAAGAGGCGTCCGTGTGGGCGCAGCAGTTGCTCGCGATTTGCTCGGGCAATGATTGTTCCGACGCGCTGGTAGCCACGGGATTCAGCAAGTACATCGTCGGCAGCATGACCGCGCCCGTGCGCTGGCTTCTGCGCATGGGTGGACTGCCTGGCGACAAACAGGGTGGTATGGCTGACCTCAAGATGACCGCTCAGCACGGTCATTATCTGGCGCCCTTTGCGCGCATCCTGCTGGCCATCGCTTATGTGCGCGACAAAGACAAGATCCACGCTCTCGAACTGCTGGTCGCGCTGCGTACCCAATTTCCCGGCAATACTCTTTTCCCGCGGGAGATCGCGCGCTTGCAGCCCGTGCTAACTAGTAAGTAGGGGAATTCGAGCCGGGTTCCCGGTCTCGACCGCCCCGTCGCCCAACGATCGCCCGCCCATTCACGAGAAATTCACGCGTTTGTAACCGTCTTGTAACACAGCGCCTAGAGACTTACGGATATCTATATCTTAGGAGGAATCATCGAGCGATGCGCAGACTCACCCTGCTGTTGTTGTGTGCTCTTGTAGCCCTGCCGCTAATGGCGCAGACCAAGCTGAACGGAGCCGGCGCCACCTTCCCCTATCCCATGTATTCGAAGTGGTTCAGCGAATACCACAAGCTGCATCCCGATATTGAGATGAACTACCAATCCATCGGCAGCGGCGGCGGCATCCGCCAGGTGATTGCCGGTACGGTTGACTTCGGCGCCAGCGATGGTCCCATGACGGACGATCAGCTGAAAGAAGCAAAAACCAAAATTCTTCATTTCCCCACGGTGCTGGGGGCCGACGTCCCGGCCTACAACATTCCCGGCGTTACCGCGGAATTGAAGTTCACCCCCGAGGCGTTAGCCGGAATTTTCCTGGGCAAGATTGCCAAGTGGAACGATAAAGCCATCACCAGCGCCAATCCCGGCGTCAATCTTCCCGACCGCGATATCGTTGTGGTTCATCGCTCCGACGGCAGTGGGACCACCTACATCTGGACCGACTATCTTTCGAAGATCAGCTCCGAGTGGCAGAGCAAGGTGGGCAGGAACACTTCCGTCCAGTGGCCGGTCGGACTGGGCGGAAAAGGGAACGAAGGTGTGGCCGGAATGATCCGCCAGTTACCGGGTTCGCTCGGCTATGTCGAGTTGATTTATGCGGTCCAAAACAACATTACCTACGGCAGCGTGAAGAATGTCGCAGGAAATTTTGTGAAGGCTTCCCTAGAGAGCGTTACCGCTGCCGCAGCCTCGGCTCCGAAAATGCCGGCGGATTTCCGCGTCTCCATCACCAACGCGCCGGGCAAGGACGCATTTCCGATCTCCAGCTTCACTTGGTTGTTGGTTCCCGCGCAGTCGAAGGATGCTGCGAGAGGCAAAGTTCTGACTGACTTCCTGAACTGGATGGTTACCGATGGACAGAAGATGACGGCTGCGCTCTCCTACGCTCCGCTGCCCGATGGCGTAGTCCAGAAAGAGAAAGAGGCCATCAAGCTGGTCCGGTAACACCAACCAGACGCATGGCAATTCCTGCCGGCGCATCGGATGGCGAAAACCGCCGTTTTCCGTTGCGCCGGATTCTTTTGCCAGAGCCGCTCCCGTTTCCGGGCACGTGTCTGCCTTGATTCGCCCATCCTGCGCCGTCTTTGGGGATGTTTTATACTAGGATTTTGCAGATTTCCCGTCCGCAAAGATTAAAAGGCAAAATTGCAGGAATGAAGGCGTAAGACCCTCGCAGATGGCTCGCATTTCGCTGGAAAATCCTGAGTATTATCTCAACCGTGATACCTCCTGGCTCGCGTTCAACGGACGTGTGCTCGAGGAAGCCGGGGATGAAGGCAACCCGCTTCTGGAGCGGCTGAAGTTCCTGGCCATCTCCGCCAGCAATCTGGATGAGTTCTTCGAGATTCGCGTGGCCGCCATGATGCAGCAGATCGAAGACGGCTACAACGAAGCCGGCCCCGATGGATTGACACTCGCTGAAAAACGCGAGACCCTGGCGCGTCTCACTCACAAATTCGTAGATGAACAGTACGACTGCTGGAACGAGTTGCGCCCGGCGCTGGCCGAACACGGAATTCGCGTGCTCTCCCTGCACGAACTGGACGCGGAAGCCCGGCGTTTCGTCGACGAGTACTGCGAGAAAGAGCTGGATCCTCTGCTCACTCCGGTGACCGTAGATCCGTCCCATCCCTTTCCCCGCGTAATCAACAAGGCACTGTGCCTGGGGTTTCTCTTGCGCCGGCGGCGGCGCTCCGCGCTCACCTACACAGGAGTAGTCTCCGTGCCCCGCGCGCTGCCTCGCTTGGTGCGGCTGCCCTCGGACACCACGACGGATTTCATTTTCCTCGCCGATCTGGTCGCGCACCACGCCCAGAACATGTATCACGGCTACGACATCGTTTCCTCGGCGCCTTTCCGCGTCACCCGCAACAGCAATCTGTATCTGCAGGAAGAAGAAGCGCGCAATCTTCTCGAAAGCGTGCGTGCAGAGCTGCATAACCGGCGCAAAGGCGATGCCGTCCGAATGGAAATCGAGGCCGATGCCGATCCCGAAATCATCGACCGCCTGCGCACCGTGTTCGAACTCGATCCCTGGCAGGTTTTTCCCGTGAACGGCCCGGTCAACCTTTCGCGGCTGTTTAACGTCTACGAGCAGACCCCGCGTCCCGATCTAAAATACCGCCCCTTCGCCCCGCGCGAACTGCGCCTCACCACCAAGTCCCAAAATCTTTTCGAGGAACTGCGGCGGCACGATGTTCTGCTGCACCATCCCTACGATTCCTACGACGCGGTGGTGTCGTTCATCGAGTCGGCGGCCGAAGATGAACACGTCCTTTCGATCAAGCAGACCCTTTACCGTACCAGCGAACACTCGGCCATCGTTCCTTCGCTGATGGACGCGGCTTCGCGCAAGGAAGTGACCGCGGTGGTCGAACTGAAGGCGCGGTTCGACGAAGCCCACAACATCCGCTGGGCCCGCGATCTGGAAGATGCCGGCGTGCAGGTGTTTCACGGACTCGTTGGCCTGAAGACGCATTGCAAACTTTCGCTGCTGGTGCGCCGCGACCCCGACGGCGTGCGCAGCTATGCCCACATCGGAACCGGCAACTACAACGCCACCACGGCGCGCATCTACACCGACCTCAGCCTGTTCACCGCGAATCCGGAGGTCACTCGCGCCGTGCACGACGTCTTCAGTTTCCTCACCGCGTATGCCGAGAACCCCAGCTACGACCCGTTGCTGGTGGCTCCGCTGGACCTCGCGGAGAAAGTCATTGCCCTGATCGACCGCGAGGCCGACCACGCGCGCCAGGGCCGCCCCGGCCGCATCATCGCGAAAATGAACGCCCTGCTCGACAAGAACATGGTGCAGGCCTTGTATCGCGCTTCCCAGGCAGGAGTTGAGATTGATCTCATCGTGCGCGGCATTTGCGCCCTGCGTCCGGGCGTGCGCGGCCTGAGCGACCGCATCCGCGTGCGCAGCATCGTTGGACGCTTTTTGGAGCACAGCCGGATCTATTACTTCGGCAACGGCGGCGACGAAGAGATATTCATCGGCAGCGCCGACTGGATGCCGCGCAACCTATACGAGCGCGTCGAAGTGCTGGTGCCCCTGCGCGATGAGTTCCAGCGCGAACGCGTGCGCCGCGAGATTCTCGACGCCTACCTCGCCGACAATCGCAAGGCCCGCATCCTGCTGCGCGATGCCACCTACATCCGCGCCTGGCAGCCCTTACACGGCAAACGCAATCGCAGAACGCCCATCGGCGCAGCCGCCTTCAGTGCACAGGATTATCTGATCAGCGTAGCCGAAGGCAGGCAAGCGGCGGGCTTCGCCCTCCCGCAGATCCCGGCCAGGAAGCGCAAAGCTCCCGCCGGAAGAGTACGATAAGTCCCGATGATTATTTATTTCCTGCGTCACGCCAGCGCCGGCGAACCCTTCGCCAACCCGAAGAAAGACGAGAAGCGTGCCCTCGACAAGGAAGGCATCGAGCAATGCGGTTACGTGGGCCGCGCTCTCGCCGCCATCGACGCGCAAGTGGATTGCATTCTTTCCAGTCCGCTCAAACGCGCCACCCAAACCGCTTCTTTGGTAGGAAACGAAATGGGTTACGAAGGCAAGCTGCAGATCGAGGCTGCGCTGCGTCCAGAGGCAACCTTCGCTGACTTCCGCCGCCTGCTGGAAAAATACGCCAGCCAGGAATCGATCATGATCGTGGGACACAATCCCAACCTCAGTCAGTTCCTCGGTACCGTGATCAGCGAATCCGGCTGCGAAGCTTCGGTGGACTTAAAGAAGGGAGCCGTGGCCCGGGTCGATATGCGCCGCACCTCGGGCACAATGCAGTGGTGTTTGACCCCGAAAGCGCTGCGCACTCTCTACACCGCCGCGGTGGAAAGTTCCCGTCCGAAAACTTCACGGAAGTAAGCGCAGTCCTTCTCGATCGCCCACAGTTCCAGGTCTACTCCCATACGCCGGCGGGGCACCAGCGTAAGGCGTATCTCCGCAGCGCGCTGGCTGACCCGTACTCTCTGCACGGCGCGGCTCCGGCCCAGGTTCAGGGCGCGCGCCAGCCGCAGTAGCAGAATCGCTTTCTGCACTCCGGCGCGGTCCGCGGGATCAATCGCCTTCATCGGCGTGTCTTCCATCGTGGGGCGCGACTTTCCCAGATAGCGCGCAATGGCCGCAATCATGCGGCGCTGCTGTGGCGTGTAGCCCAGAATCTCTGAATTCGAAATGATGTAATAAGTGTGCCGGTGATGGGCGTTGCGGTTGACGTAGTCTCCCACCTCGTAGAGCATGGCCGCAGCCGAGAGCCACTCGCGGAATTCCGGTGCCAGCCCGTGCACCGAACGCAGAGCCGAGAACAGGAACATCGCAGACTCGCGTACATCGAGCGCATGCTTCATGTCCACGTGATAATGCTCGACCGCCCGCGTGATCGATTCCCAGCGCTCCGATTCGATCTGTTTTCCCGAGCGCGTGCTATGGTCGTGTTCCGCCGCCATCTGTGCCAGCAGTCCGTCCCGCAGGCCCAGTGCGGAGTAGCGGAACCCCTTGAGATGGCAGCGATCGAGCAATTCGTGATACACAATCGCCCCCGCGACGATGATTTCCGCCCGTCGCGGGCCGATGCCCTCAATCTGGCGCCGTTCGTCCACCGGCAGACGCGCCAGTTGCTTTGCGATTCGCGTCATCTCGGTGCGGGAAACCAGCGTGCGTTGCTGGCTCCCGTTTTTCCGGAGATGGCTCGCCGCTGCTGCCAGCGCGGCGGCCGTTCCCGACGTGGCAATCACATTCTTGACTTTTGCCGCTACCACGCGCGACGCGATGCGGTTCACTTCCCGCGCCACGAACCCTTGCATCCGTTTGAGTTCGCCCTTGCGCGGTGGATCGTGACTAAGAAATTCATCGGTGAGGCGCACCGCGCCCAAAGGCAAACTCACCATGTCGCGAATGTGGCCCCGCCCGGAGACGGTCAGTTCACAACTCCCTCCTCCCAGATCCATCATCAGCGCCGGCGAACTGTCGACGCGGAGATTGGAGACAAGTCCCAGATGAATCAGACGTGCCTCCTCCAGTCCCGAAATAATCTCGACCTTCCATCCCGTGGCGGAACGCACCCACTCCAGAAAAGCCTGCGAATTGCGGGCATCCCGCAGAGCGCTGGTGGCGACCACGCGGACCGGGTCGGTCACCACCTGCTGCGTAGCGCGATGAAAGCGGCGCAGCACCTTGACCGTCTCCGCCATCGACTCGGGAGTGAGAAAGCCGGAGCGAAACACGCCTTCCCCGAGGCGCGTGACCTCGCGGTCTTCGTGGACAGCGCGCAGGCGGCCACGCGTGAGGCGTGCAATCTTCAGCCGCACGGAATTGGAGCCGATATCAACCGCGGCAAAGGTCGGCATGAGACAAGGCCAACAGTTTACATGCCAAGTGCCGCTTGGTCATCAGGTGGTAGAAGGCCGTGATGGTCCCTCGTTCTGCGGGGAACCTTGTTTAGGGCGTTGCGGCGTGATCTGGGCGAGGGCATCCAGAAGGTGGCGAGCGCAACTTGGACAACATAGTCCGTGCTGCCGCGAGTTTTCCCGATCACATTGAATGTCAAACTCAAGCACAGCCGGGTTGGCCGAGCACAGCTCACACGGAACGTGTCCGTCCCGCGCTCGAAAAGTCATCGAGTCAGGCACAACGCCCCCTGTTTACTAATTACCAGAAACTAGGAGACCGGCGCTGTGACAAACTGCACAGATATGTGTAACGGAGATCACAATGAAGCGGTGGTAAGAACACGGGCGCATAGGTGTTGCACCAGAAAGGTCGGTCCTCACGCCGCAGAGGTCGAAGGGCGATTCTTCGGTGCCGAAGTAGCAGCGGGAACCTGGACGGCGGCAGTCGGCTTGGCAGAGCCGCGTGCGCCGCGCACTTGCGAGAGCACCGTAACCCCATGCCGGAATTTCGCTCCGGTTACGTTGTGCAGTTCCGCCACCAGCGATGACTCGCGCACCTCGCCCAGATGCTCGCGAGCGGTTTGCGTTAGCGTGAGCCAATCATGCCAATCGCCCAGCGCATCCTGGATGCGCTTGATTGCGGCGATAAACTCCACTGCTTCCGCGGACGGCTCGGCGAACTCGGCGGCATAGCGCGCCCGCTTGCTCAGGATGCGGTATTGGTGCAGCAATGCCTCGGTGACCGGAGCGTCCGCACGAATCCCATCCAGCATCCCTCGAGCCACAGCCAGGGGATCACGGCTCTTTTCGGGATCGAAGTCCTTGCTGGCCCGCTTTAGCCGCTTGCGAATTTCGCGGACCGTGTCTTCGTCCACTGCTTTCCGCAGCCTCTTTTCCTGCTGGCCCCGGAGTTCGATCAGATGGTTCACCATCTGCGTCTTGCGCCGTGGCTCCCGCGGAATCTTCAAGCTGCGCAACGCCGTCAGTTGCACGTCCAGATCGCGCACCTTGCCGGCACGTTTGCGGATTCGCCCCAGCATCTTGAGCAGTTTTTTCTGACTGCGGTCCAGCCCGGCAGAAAGCTCGCCCAGCAGTATCTGGAGGCGGCGAGTACCCGTGCGGAAGCGGTGCACGTTCTCCGCCCGAGGTTTCGAGGAAAGCTTGACCAAGTCCTGCTCAAGCTTCTGAAAAACCACACGGCTGCGCTTTGGCGTGATCGACATAAAAAAGACTGCAGTCTGCAGACTTACGAACCTAAAGAGAATCGAACCGGGAGATGAAAATACAGCCTTGCCGGGGAAAAGGCAACCCCTGAAAAGCTTTGTCATTTTAACATCCTGTTAACAGGATTCTGCTACGGTGAAGCACGAATGGCCTTTTCCGCTCTACCTCGGCCCGATATGCCTGCTCCGCAACCTGTTGAAGTGACGAAGGTTAGCAGCCTCCCTCCAGCGGGAAAGCAAGCCGCGCCTTTTCTCAGCGGGATCAGCGGCGAAATCGGCGACCAAATCTTCAAATTCGCTATGTTGCTATGCGGCTTGGCCGTGCTCGCGACGCTGGTTCTGATTGTCTACGAATTGGTGCTGCGCTCCGGACCTTCCTGGCACGCTTTTGGGTTCAAGTTCTTCGCCGGGCATGATTGGGATCCGGTGAATGAACAATTCGGCGCCCTGCCGTTCATTTACGGAACCTTGGTCTCTTCGCTTCTCGCTTTGCTCATCGCGGTGCCGCTTTCGATCGGAGTCGCCGTGTTCACCACCGAAATGTGTCCCGTGCGGTTGCGTGGACCGCTTTCGTTCTTCGTCGAATTGCTGGCCGCAATTCCAAGCGTGGTCTACGGGCTGTGGGCGATTTTTATACTTATCCCCATCCTTACCAACTACGCCGGACCCTTCCTCGCTCGAACCTTGGGCTGGACCGGTTTGTTTGAGGGGCCGTTCTTTGGCGTCAGCATGCTGGCTGCCGGTATCATCCTGGCCATCATGATCATCCCCATCATTTGTTCCATCACCCGTGAAGTGTTGGCGGTCGTCCCCCAGCACCAGCGGGAAGCTGCCCTTGCCTTGGGCGCCACGCGCTGGGAAATGATTCGCGTCGGCGTGCTGCGCAACGCGCGCGCCGGCATCATGGGCGCCATCATTCTTGGCCTCGGCCGTGCGCTGGGAGAAACCATGGCCGTAACCATGGTGATCGGAAACCGCCCCGAGATTGCGAAGTCGTTGTTTGCTCCCGGATACACCATGGCCAGCGTGCTGGCCAACGAGTTCAGCGAGGCCACCGGCGATGTCTACCTCTCGGCCCTGATCGAGATTGGCTTGGCGCTGTTCCTGGTTACGATCGTCGTCAACGCTCTCGCACGATTGCTGGTCTGGACCGTCACCCGCGGCCAGCCCTCGAGGGCCCATGCCTGAGATCTCCAACACGGCCGCGCTGCACGCCGTCCCGCCCATTGCCTTGCGGCGCCGCATTACCGACCACGTCATGACTGGCGTGGCCGTGCTTACCGTTATTCTCGTGCTCGTGCCGCTGTTCGCGATATTCGCCTATCTTCTGTACCGTGGCGTGGGCTCCATCAATTGGGCCTTTCTCACGCAAACTCCAAAACCCGTGGGCGAGTCCGGCGGCGGCATGGCGAATGCCATCGTGGGCTCGGTATTTATGCTCGCCTTGGCCAGCGTTATCGGAGTTCCCCTGGGCGTTGGCGCGGGCATCTACCTCGCGGAATACGGACGCAACCGCTTCGGGGATGCCATTCGCTTCGTCGCCGACGTGCTGAACGGCGTGCCTTCCATCGTGATCGGCATCGTGGCCTACGCCATCGTGGTTCTCTCCCAGGGGCACTTTTCAGCGCTGGCTGGTGGGGTGGCGCTGGCCATCATGATGATTCCCACCATCGCCCGCACCACCGAAGAAATGCTGCTGCTGGTGCCCCAGGCCTTGCGCGAGGCCGCTTATGGATTGGGCATTCCCCGCTGGCGGACGACACTTTCCATCACCTTGCGCACCGCAACCTCGGGCGTGATCACCGGAATCATGCTGGCCTTTGCCCGGGTCGCGGGCGAGACCGCCCCGCTGCTGTTCACCGCGTTAGGCAACCAGTTCTGGAATCTGCGGGTCAACGAGCCCACTGCCGCTCTGCCGCTGCAGATATATACCTACGCCCTCTCTCCTTACGACGATTGGCACCGGCAGGCGTGGGCGGGAGCGCTCGTGCTTATCATTCTCATCGTTACGTCGGTCGCGGCCGTGCGTTTCGCCGTGCGCCGTGGTACCTTCGGAGCGGCATAGTCTATGGGCGTTGGAATCCAGGTCGAAAACCTGAATGCCTGGTACGGCAAAACCCAGGCGTTATACGACATCCAAATAACGGTCGCGGCCAACCATGCCACTGCGCTGATTGGGCCCTCGGGCTGTGGCAAGTCCACCTTTATCCGCTGCCTGAACCGCATGCACGAGACCATCCCCGAGGCGCGCGTGACCGGCAGCGTCCGCATCGGCGACATCAACGCCTACAACGGCACGTCGGCCACGCAACTTCGCCGCCGCGTCGGCATGGTGTTTCAGAAAGCGAATCCATTCCCCACCATGTCGATCTACGACAATGTCGCTTCCGGCCTGAAGCTGAACGGTTTTCGCGACCGCCGCAAGCTCGACGAAATCGTGGAACGCTCGCTCGAAGCCTCCGCCCTCTGGGGCGAGGTAAAGGACCACGTCCATAAAAAGTCCGGCGCCAGCCTCTCCGGCGGTCAGCAGCAGCGCCTCTGCATCGCCCGCGCTCTGGCCGTCGAGCCCGAGGTCTTGCTCATGGACGAGCCCTGCTCCGCGCTCGATCCCATCTCCACCGGCAAAATTGAGGAGTTGATCTTTCAGCTCAAAGAGCGGTATACCATCGTAATCGTCACTCACAACATGCAGCAGGCGGCGCGCGTCGCTGAGTTTACCGGATTCTTCCTGCTGGGCAAGATGATTGAGTTCGATAAAACGGAAAAAATCTTCACCAAACCGTCGGACAAGAAGACGGAAGACTACATCACCGGCAGATTCGGATAAAACAGATTTAGTCAGGAAGGTTCGGATAAATGCGCACGCGCTTTCAGCAGGGGCTCGACGATCTGCGCCAGAGGTTGCTCCGCATGGGCGGACTGGCGGAACAGGCGGTGGATCGCGCCCGACAAGCCTACATCGATCGCGATCTCGCCCGTTGCCAGATGGTTCTCGAAGGCGAGAGTCTGATCAACACAGCGGAGCGGGAGATTGACGAGGCCGCCTTCGACCTGCTCGCCATGCAACAGCCCATGGCGGTCGATCTGCGCTTCATCCTAGCCGTCACCAAAATTAATTCCGATCTCGAGCGCGTCGGCGACCAGGCCGTCAACATCGCCGAGCGCGTGATGGATATGGTGGAACTCCCCGCCGCGGATTTGCCGGTGGACATCGGCCGTATGGGCGCGGCCGTCAGCGCCATGGTTCGCCGCGCCCTGGAGTCCTTCATTGAGGGCAAGGCAGAACTCGCCCAGGCCGTGCTCGAAATGGACAACGTGGTCGATCGCATGAAGGACGATGCCTTCATCCAACTGGTCAAGACGATGAACCAGCGTCCCGAAGTTGTGCGGCAAGCGCTCGATGCCCTGCTCATAGCCCGCAATCTGGAACGCGTCGCCGACCACGCCACCAACATCGCCGAAGATGTAATCTTCTGGGTGCAAGGCGCCGATGTCCGCCACAATGTGGGCACGGAAGAGCATCCCGAGCACTCCAGTCACGAAGGCTCTTCGCGCGCTTCCGGGGTTTAGGAAAATCTCTAGCGACTGTCATCCTGAGCGGAGCGAACTGATTCGCGAAGCGAGTCAGTTCGCGGAGTCGAAGGATCCCTTGCACCTCTATGCTGCCTCCGGCTCTGCAAGGCGTTTCCACCACCGGACCGCACTACTTTCTTGCCACTCCTTTGACCGTGGCTCCCCAGCTGAATTACGCTCATCTCTCTTTACCTTGCGGACCAACTCCCGCGGAGGCCCCGTGACTCGATCGTCCCGCATGATTCTCCTGACCACATTTCTCGCACTTCAAATCACCCTTCCAGCGCAGGAAGCCAAGCCCGACGCCTCCTCAATCTCGCTTCCCACCAGCAAGACCTTAACGATTCCCACGGCTGGCCGAATCGGCGCCACCAACAGCTTCCCCGCCACCATCGCAATAAGCCCCGATGGCCGCTACGCTGCTCTGTTGAACGATGGCTACGGCACGCAAGAAGCCATGGCCATGCAATCGATCGCAATTCTCGATCTGAAAACAAATCAACTCTCCGACTATCCCGACAAGCGCTTCAGCGAGGAAGAGCGTGTGCACCAGAGCTACTTCCTCGGCCTCGTCTTCAGTTCCGACGGCAAGCATCTCTACGCGTCGGTTGGTTCCATCACTGATCCCACCGGGCAGAAGCCGGGTAACACCGGCAACGGAATCGCGGTCTACAGCTTCACCAATGGCAAGGTCGCTCCCGAAAGATTCATCCCAATCGCTCCGCAAGCGCTCGCCGCCGGGAAAAAGGTCGCAATCGCTCTGCGCACGACGCCGCCGGGCACGGCGATTCCTTATCCCGCAGGACTGGCGCTGGTTCCCGCTGGAGCAAGCCGCGATCGCCTCCTGGTCGCCAATAATCTCTCCGATAACGCACTGTTGCTCGACGCAACAACCGGCAAGGTTCTGCAGCGCTTCGACCTCAGCACAAACGATCTCGTGCCGTCCTCGTTCCCCTACACCTGCGTCGCCACGCGCGATGCCCGCCGCGCCTGGTGCAGCCTGTGGAACGCATCGCAAGTCGCGGAACTGGACCTCACCAGCGGCAAAATTGTGCGCCGGATAAGGTTTCAGGAACCGCCAGACCCGCTTGCGCCGGGCTCGCATCCCACGGCCTTGCTGCTGAGTCCCGATGAAAAAACGTTATACGTGGCGTTGTCCAATGCCGACTCGGTAGATGCGTTCCCGACCGACGGCATTCCGCCCGAGGTGAGCTTCGCAACTGGTCTTCCAGGACAAGAATGGAGCGGGGCTTATCCCACCGCACTTGCTGTTTCCAAGGACGGCAGACGATTGTTTGTGGCAGATTCCTCACTGAATGCGATTGCCGTGCTTGACACCTCTTCGCCGCCCGACGGGTGGAAGGACATCTCCCGCGGGGGTTGGCCTTCAGTGCTCGGTTTCATCCCCACCGACTGGTACCCCAGCGCCCTCGCTGTCCATGGCGACGACCTCCTCATCGCCACCGCCAAAGGCCAGGGCACGCGCCCCAACAAAGAAATGGGCAAGACCCCGTGGGAGATCCGCCACCACGAGCATCCCTACATCCCCACGCTAATGCGGGGATCGATCGCGCGTCTAAACATCCCCTCCACTCTCGGCAAGCTCGAAGAATTCACTCGCGTCGTCGAGCACGACAACCTGCTGCACAACGATCCGGGGACGATCCAGTTCGCCAGCGGCAAGAATCCCATCAAGCACGTGATTTATGTCATCAAGGAAAACCGCACCTATGACCAGGTTCTAGGCGATCTGAAGGTGGGCGACGGCGACCCGTCCATCACGCTCTACGGCGCCGACATCACGCCCAACCAGCACAAGCTGGCCTTGCAGTTCGGCGTGCTCGACAATTTCTACGACAGCGGAGAAGTCTCCGGCGACGGCCACCTCTGGTCAACCGCGGCCATCACCACCGATTACAACGAAAAAACCTGGCAGATCGCCTACCGCGGCAAGGAACGCACCTACGACTTCCAGGGCACGGTCGCCGACGAATTTCCCCTGGATCACAACCAGCCGGATATCGACGATCCCGCAACCGGCTACCTGTGGGATAACGTTGCGAAACATGGCCTGAGCTATCGCGATTACGGCGAATTCGTGAATGCCCAGTGGTGCAACAAAACCCGCAAGGCAGCCACGCCAAAACAGGGAACCCCTTCGGCGCAAGAGGTAGAATGCCCGCGCACCGAAGTGCACCAGGGGGAAATGCTGGCTCCGAATGTCGGCGATCCGCACGCCGGCCCAAGCCCGTTCCCGTGGAATGTGCCTTTGTTCAACGGCGTGAAGCCCACGAAAGCCGTGCTGCGCGATCACTTCGATCCGCTCTATCCCGATTTCAACACCGACTATCCTGACCAACTCCGCGCCGACGAATTCCTCAATGAATTCGCGGCCTACACCCGAGCCCGCGAAGAAAACGAAACCCCCGAGTTCCAACTCCCCACTTTCGTCCTGCTTTATCTCCCCGACGATCACACCGGCGGCACGCGGCCTGAGCGCCCACGCCCGGCAGCCTCAGTGGCCGACAACGATCTGGCCCTGGGCCGCGTAGTCGACGCCGTTTCGCACAGTCCCTACTGGGATGACACCGCCATCTTCATCCTCGAAGACGACGCCCAGGACGGCGGCGACCACGTCGATGCCCACCGCTCCATCGCCTTCGTAGTAAGCAAGTATTCGCCCGGAACGGCGGCCGAGCC
Source organism: uncultured Acidobacteriaceae bacterium (assembly GCA_963842095.1). Classification (GTDB taxonomy): domain Bacteria; phylum Acidobacteriota; class Terriglobia; order Terriglobales; family Acidobacteriaceae; genus Sulfotelmatobacter. The sequence continues at coordinate 238,795 of CAWJEY010000007.1, read as the reverse complement.
ATATGTCGACCACCGCTTCTACACCACGGTGAACATGATCCACACCCTGGAGATGCTGCTGGGCCTGCCGCCCATGAACCAGAACGACGCCTATGCCCCACCCATGGGCCCAATGCTCTCCGGCGCAGGCGCGCAGCCCGCCTTCAAAGCAGACTACCGCAATCTAAAGAATGGTCTGATACTAGAAACCAACAAGCGCGACGCCAAAGGCGCAAGCGATTCGGCCAAGATGGATTTCTCCCGCCCCGACGCCGCCGGAGCCGCCAACCTGAATAAAGTCCTCTGGCAAGATCAGAAAGGTGACGCGCCAGCGCCCGCGCCGAAGCACGTGGTCTTCCCCGTAGGAGATTAGACCCAGCGACTAGAGACGGCGAAGTCGTGAAGCGACGGTATTTCATTAGCCCCGCACGTAAGTGCGGGGTGGACTGACGGGAGGACCGAGTCGCGAAGTGACGGCACCTACGCTGCAAACAACCGCTCCGCATCATACGCAACCCCGGACTTGTCCAACAACGCCCGAAATTCCTCCTCGAAACTCCGCTTGCGATGATGATCCGCCTGATTGCGAATGTAAGCTTGCACCGTCGTCAACAACGACGGACTCACGCTGAACGCTCCATACCCTTTCTGCCACTCAAATCGCACGCCATTCTCCCCAATCCACCGCGATGAATTGGCCTTCAACTTCTGCACCACCTCAGCCAGAGTCGACGAAGTCGGCAGCCCGATGAGCAAATGAACATGGTTCGCAGTCCCGCCAGCAGCCAGAATCTTGAACCCAAGGTTATCCGCAATGCCAATCAAGTGAGCGTAAAGCCGCTCCTGCAATTCAGGAGGAATCAGATCGCGACGTTCCTTGGTGCTGAACACGCAATGCACGAAATTGGCAGCATGGGTGTGCGACATACAGAGGTGCCGTCCCCTGAAGGGGACTCTGTTCCTAGATGCGCGGCCCCACCCCGCACTTACGTGCGGGGCTAATGAATTCCGTCCCCTTCGGGGACTCCCTCGCATCAGCTTCGCGAGTTTCCGTTCTTCCCGCAATTTTAGGACGGTCGCAGAAGGGTTGAAGTGTGCAAGTCCGAAAATAGCTCGCGGGAATCCGTAAACGGGAACAGCCCGACCGGAAGATCATCGCCAGCGAGACCGGCAAAGTAAGGGAGCGAGAGGCTCAAAGAGTCGCGCAGCGACGCCATTCATTAGCCCCGCACGTAAGTGCGGGGAAAGCAGCCAAGAGAGGAACCGAGTCGCGTCACCGACGGCACCCGCGGCCGACGATGGAACCCGCGACCCGATCCCGCACAATTCCCTTGACTTCAATCCTCGAACCTGAGACCCTATCTCTATACGCATTGGCTCTTTGACATAAGAATAGCAATGAGATAACTCCCGCAAATGCAATATTTTGCCGGCGGCCCGTTGATTCCAAGGGACTTAGTCGAAGGGAAATCGCCTAAGTCCTTTGAATGGAATATTTTACGAGTAAGTTCTTTGTTTCCAATATTTTAGCCAGACTCGGCCCATATCTGAGACTCGTAACTCGTTGATTCCAGATATTTTAGCAAGATCGATCCGCGTTTTTTCCGATCCGGATATCCGCCCGACCAGAGCCGACGCCCGAAGCCCGAAAGCCGAACCCCACTCTCCTGCTTTACACTAAAGATGTGAAGATCGCGCTCGGCCAAATCAACCCCACGGTCGGAGATTTCCACGGCAACGCCGCCAAGATCATCGACTATTCCCGCCGCGCGCAAGCGGCCGGCGCCGGACTCATCCTGTTTCCAGAGTTGTCAGTGTGCGGCTATCCGCCCCGCGATCTGGTGGAGCGCCCCTCTTTCGTCGCCCGTAATCGCGAGACCGCCGAGAAGATTGCCCTCGAGACCCGAGGCATCGCCGTCATCTGCGGCTTAGTGACTCCTGCGCATTCCGAGACCGGCAAATCGGCCATGAACTCCGCCGCGCTGCTCCAGGACGGACGAGTTGCCTTCGTGCAGTCGAAGATGCTCCTGCCCACCTACGACGTCTTCGACGAAATGCGCAACTTCGCCCCAGCCAAGAGTCAGGACCTGTTCTCCTTCTGCGGCAACCAGATGGCGCTTACCATCTGTGAAGACGCTTGGAACGACAAGCTGTTCTGGCCCAAACGCCTGTACACGGTCGATCCCATCGAGACTCTGATCCGCGCCGGCGGAAACTTCGTGCTCAACATTTCGTCGTCGCCCTTCTGGATCGGCAAGCGCGAACTGCGCCGCGACATGCTGACCGCGATCGCCCGCCACCACAAGGTTCCGGTCGCACTGGTCAATCAAGTCGGAGGCAACGACAGCCTGGTCTTCGACGGCTCCAGCATCGTTCTTAACGCGGAAGGGAACGTGATCGCGCAAGGACGATCATTCGAAGAAGACCTTATCTACTTCGATTCCAAAGCCCTTACCGGCGAGATGCACGATCAGATCGAAGGCGAGGGAGCTAGCGTCTACGCCGCGCTGGTGCTGGGCACGCGCGACTACATGCGCAAGTGCGGATTTCAGAAAGCCATCATCGGGCTCAGCGGCGGCATCGATTCGGCGCTCACTGCCGTCATCGCCGCCGACGCGGTCGGCCCAGAGAACGTGATCGGCGTCGGCATGCCCGGTCCATACTCTTCGCCGGGATCGATCGACGACGCCCGCGCTCTCGCCAGCAATCTCGGCATCCGCTTCGAGTTGCTCTCCATCAACTCCGCCGTAGACGCCTATCGCCAGACCTTGCAGCAAGTGTTTGCGGGACGGAAGGAAGACGCTACTGAGGAGAACATCCAATCGCGCGCCCGCGGCACGCTGTTGATGGCGCTGTCGAATAAGCTGGGCGCTATCGTGCTTTCCACCGGCAACAAGAGCGAACTAGGCGTGGGCTACTGTACACTCTACGGGGACATGGTGGGCGGACTCGCAGTCATCTCCGACGTGCCGAAGACTCTGGTGTACCGGCTCAGCCATTACGTGAATTCGCAGCGCCCAGTAATCCCGCTGCCCACGCTGGAGAAGCCGCCCTCCGCGGAGTTGCGGCCCAACCAGAAGGACAGCGACTCGCTGCCGCCCTACGAGATTCTCGACGCAGTGCTCGAAGATTACGTGGAAGCCGCACACTCCGCTGAGCAGATAGCCGTCGAGCACGGTTTCGACATCGAAGTAGTGAGGCGCGTCGTCCGAATGGTGGACCGCGCCGAGTACAAGCGCCAGCAGGCGGCCCCGGGCATTAAGATTTCTCCCAAGGCCTTCGGCTATGGCCGCCGTTTTCCCATCGCTGCGAAGAGCGAGGTTTGAAGGGATTCGTCGAAATGAGTCAGAGGATCCCGGCGTCTCCTGCTCCACAACCATTGCTGATTTGAAAGGAAACCATGCGCAGGTCTATTAATCTGATTCTCCTTCTCCTGTTAGTGTGCAGTCTCGCTACCGCTCAAACCTCGACCCCCGCGCAGCAGCCCGTCTCCGGATCGGCCACTGTTCTTCCTTCGGAAGCCACCGTGGACTCCTTCATGCAGCAGACCTTCGGCTATGAGTCGCAGATGAGTTGGAAGATTTCCAGCATCAAGCCCGCGCCCGCGCCCGGACTCGCCCAGGTTGACGTTATCCTTGCCAGCCCGCAGGGCCAGCAGGCCAGCCGGTTCTTTGTTACCGCGGATGGCGAACATGCCGTGATTGGCGAGATCATTCCGTTCGGCGCCAAGCCCTTCGATCCGGCGAAGAAGGCGCTGGAGAAGGGCATCACCGGTCCCGCGCGCGGACCGAAGGACGCGCCGGTCACGATTGTCGAGTTCGGCGATTTGCAGTGTCCCGCATGCAAGGCAGCGCAACCCGCAATCGAGGGACTCGTCGCGGCCGAACCCAACGCGCGCTTTGTCTTTCAGAACTTTCCTCTCGAGATGCACAACTGGGCGGCAAAGGGTGCGGCTTATGCCGACTGCGTTGGGCAGGCCTCGAACGACGCCTTCTGGAAGTTCGTGGCCAAAACTTATGAGACGCAATCCGACATCACCGCCGAGAACGCCGACGAAAAGCTGACTGCGCTCGCCGATGGTGCGGGCGTAAAAGGCGCGGACATTGCCGCTTGCGCCTCGACTCCCGTAGCCAAGGCGCATGTGGATGCTTCCATCGCGCTGGGGAAGTCAGTGAATGTCACGGGCACGCCGACGCTCTTTATCAATGGCCGTAGCATCGGGAATGTCAGCCAGGTTCCCGCCGCCAGCCTGAAGGGGCTGGTGGAGTTTGCCGCGAAGCAAGGGAAGTAAGCGGGCTTCCGCTATCGGGCTTTGGCTTGTCAGCCTAGACTGTCCTACCCGCTAATTTACGGCTAGAACCACCAAGGTGGCGTCGTCCTGGAATTGCTCGGCGCAGAAATCCGACACCTGCGCCAGCAGTTGCTGGTTCAATTGGGCAGCGGAACTGGCCGCGTGGGCCTTGCCGAATGCGGCAACCCGCTCTCCGCCGAACTCTTCGCCTTGCGCGTTCTCCGCTTCAGTGATGCCGTCGGTAAACAAGAGCAGCCGGTCTCCGGATTTCAGGTTGACGGTGGAGTCCTGGTAATTCCACGCGGGGAAAACGCCGAGCACGGCGCCGCCATGATCGAGAGTGTGCGCGGCGCCGGCTGAAACCAGAATCGGATAGGGATGGCCGGCATTGCAGTAGCGAAATGTGCGGGTATCGGCGTCGAGAACGCCGCAGAAGAACGTCACGAACTTGTTGGCAGCGATGCTTTCGCGCAGCATGCCGTTCACGATCCCGCAGACGCGCGCGGGACTATCCAGGTCGCGCACGGAAGCGCGCAGGCTGGCCTGAACATTCGCCATAAGCAGAGCGGCGGGAACCCCCTTGCCCGAGACATCCGCTATGCAGATGGCGAGCCTGTTGCCCTCAAGCCGCAGCACATCGAAGTAATCTCCGCCGACCGCGCGCGCCGGCCGCCAAGCGGTGGCTACGGCGATTCCCGGAAGCTGCGGAATTTCCTTGGGCAATAACGATTGCTGAATTTCGCGGGCGCGTTGCAGTTCCTGCTCGTGGACTTCCAGGCGCGCCTCACCCGACTGGACCATACGCTGCAGTTCAACGTTGCGGCGCTCGAGCCGCGCCTTGGTCTTGTTGTAGAGAAAATTCGTCACGCCGTAGACGAAGGTGATCAGGAACGGCATCTTCCAGCCGGTCGTAAGCAAGTGCCGAAGCGATTGCGGACTCGGCGGCGCGATCAACCAGACAATTATGGTGCTCAGCAGGTAAACGGGAAACATCACGACGCAGAGCACGGCCAGGAAGATCAGCCAGTCATAGCGAGACGGTTTTTCGTACAGAACGTGCAGCCATTGCACCGGGGGAGAAACGAAATTACCGATGCACAGCGAGTACAAGATAACAGTGAGAGGATTTATGGGCTGGCCAATTGCCCAAAAGACCGCGCCGACAATCAGAGCAATGAACAGATAAATGCCCTGATTGCGGAAGAAAACGGTCAACGACTTAGAGTCAATGGCCATGTGGGCTGGGATTCTCCGATCTCTCGCTGTGCGGAGCGACCTTCCCCGTCGACACAGCGAATTGGCCGGCAAAGCAGGCTCCAGCCAGATCATCGCGAGTCCGACGGCTCGATCTTGCCGAGGGATCGCATCCCAACCTATTTTATGCTTCTTGGGTTAGGGCTACTTCTCGGTCACCCAGATCTCATCCGTGGCGCGCTCACGGTTCGACACTACGTGCGGCGTGATGACGATGAGCAATTCGTCGTCCAATTTTATGCGAGTGTTGTCGCTTGCGGCCCAGTTGAGGCCGGGGATGGCGGCCACTCCAGGGATTCCGCTCATCGAGCGCTGATCGTTGGTGGTGATTTCACCCGCCACCACGGCCGGTTCGCCGTCGCGCAGCCTGATGCTGCCCTTGTATTCCTGGTTGGCAATCACGGGCACGCCATTCGCGCTTTGCCCGGTCAGTGAGCGCACCTGCAGTTCGAGCGTCATGCTCACCTCTCCGTCGCCTTGGATCACGGGCTTGGCCTTTAGGCTCAGTCCCAGATCCTCATAGGTGACCGACGGAAAGGGCGGGACATAGGTCTGATTCCCCAACACCGCGGAGATCGCGGACGAGTTAAAGACGGGCGCGTAGGACGCATTCAGGATTGGGTAGCGCTCGCCCAGGTGGAAGGTGGCTTCGTTGCCCTGGCCTGCGCGCAAGGTGACGTGGCTCAGGCTGCGCGCCCACGACTCGTTGAGGGAAAGAGCGGTTGTAATGTGGTCGAGGCTTACCCCGGAAAACGAGAGACCGTTGCCGAAGGTTGCCAGCGGCTGACTGAAGATGCCGCTGGTCTGGCTCTGCAATTGCGCCAGAAGCCCGGACAGCGCAGTACTGCCGGCGGCGTTGACGCCACCAGAAGAAATCAGCTGATTGGCGAGGGACGAGGCGCTTTGCCCGCCCAGCGCCGCCACCGCCGCCAACACCGCCGCCACCGGAATGTTGTACACGTTGAACGTATTCGGAACGTGCATGCCGATTTCGCGCGTGAAGTTGTGGCTGATGTTAAAGATTTGAAGGTCGAGCGAAACCTGCGGGCGCTCGCTGGTCAACTGACGCAAAAGCTTCGTACATGCCGCCAGAGTGGCCTGCGGAGCGCGCACTTCCACGGTGCCAAGTTGTCCGGAGCTTATCTTCTGGAAGTCGCAGATATTGCGCAGGGACGTGACCATTTCGGTGGCTTGTTGCGGAGTGGTGGCGCCGGGTACGGTAAAGGTCGCGAGCGACATGCGGTCATACTGCTTGTGATTTTCCGTGGTATCGGCCGCAACCAGCAACTGGTGCGCGTCCAGCGCCGTCCACATGGTCTTGCTGACCCGGCATGCCAGGCTGAGGGCGGTGAAGAAGTCAACATCGTCCACATAGAAACGCACCGTCTTGCTTTGCACGGATTCGTCAAATTCAGCGGTCACGCCAAAGGCTGAGGCCAGCTCAGCGAACAGGCCACGCACATCGCCACGGTAGTGGAAGGTTGCCCGCTCGGCTTTGGGCTGAAGATGGATCTCAGTGGAATCGGCCACCATTGCCGACATCCCCGTCAACGCAAGGGCGGTCGGGTCACGCATCGCGTCCGCGAGCCGTTCTTCAGTGTAGGCGTTCTCGGGATCGAGTTTCAGCGCAGCGCGATACTCGGCCACGGCCTGCTCCCGGTGGGCTTTTCCCAGTAATGCGTTGGCCAGCAATGCGTCGCCGCGCTCGGTGTGCTGAAACACCAACTGCGCTTTCGTCATTTCCCGCGCGGAGAGGAACGTTACATTCTGCGGCACCAGCCGCGACGCCTGATCGAACTGGGTGAAGGCTTCTTCCAGGAGTTGGCGATCCTGCAACTTCCGGCCCTGGTTATAAGCGTTGAGGGCATCCTTGACATCCTTCTTGGAGGGAGCGCAATTCACGCCGCCCGGCACGCCGTCACGGCAAGAGATCGCCGCGGTGTTGACGGTGGGCTCGTCTCCGGCAAACGAGGGAACGACCGTCACCGCCGCCAGAAGGCAAATCGCGAGAATGGACCACACACGCCGCATGCGCTTTGATTCTAACCTGCCAAGTGCTCCCACCGAAGAGCTAATAGTCCCCGTACCTTCGGGCGCAATGGGCTTAAGGATGAGCAAGCAGCAAGTGAGAACGGGGGAGGGGCGTTTTCTTGCAGCAATGTCAATTTATGAAACACGCTACTGTCTCGTCCGGTTAAACTCATACGCATGAGAAAACGCTTTGGCTTGACGGTGTTGTTGTTGCTTGGGTTGGTGGCTGAAGCTGCCTCTCAGGCCCAGGGTGTGCCGGGCGCAGAGTGGAAGCAACTAACTACGCCGGAGGTGGGTGAAGGCGAGCACGCGGCCGTATTCCGACGCCGAGTCAGGCGGCTACGGTTATCTGTGGTGGACGGGCGATTCGGCCAGCGGCCGATCGCAGGAAATATCGTCTCCGAAAGGGAGCTTCTGGGCTGAGGGGCATCTGGGGCAGTATGCGGTGGTGGTGCCGTCGCTCAATCTGATCGTCGTCAACCGCGTGGATGGGGAGATCACGAAACGCACGGTTCACAAGCGGCAGCTGGCGCGGATGGTGGAGATGGTGGTGGCTGCTGCGCCGGGGAATTGAAGGCCTTAGCGATGTTAGTTCATGCCTGCGCGGGCTGGCCCGATTCTCAGTTCACGTGATCGCCTGTTAATTCTCGATAGGTTGGGGTGAACACCCGGTTGGCTTCCAAGAGCCCTAATTGAGAACGGTTAGATCAATCGTCGCGGACGCGCTGGCTGCACCGGTTGCCGATGCCGTGACCACGACGGTGTAGTTTGTGCTGCCGCCCGTCGCGCTGACGCCTCCAGAACCGCCGGAACCCCCGCAGCCCGCCGGGAACGAGACGAGAAACAGCAATACCACAATGGGCCAGCCAAACCTTCGCTTGCTGGATGCTCTCTCCATCGGCAATAGCAGCAGTCCTGGCAGGGCCAGAGCAAAGGCGAAGCTGAGCCCAAGCGGCCTTGACCGGAGACGGGCGTTACTCGCGGCGGTGCTGATGGTTAGCATGACCGAGGCCGGAAACGAGGTCACTTGGGACGGGGAAAACGAGCAGGCAGCGCCATCTGGCAGGCCGGTACAGGCAAAAGTGGTGGCGCCCGAAGGTGTCCCCTGGATAACGGTTAAGTTGAGCGACGCGCCGACGCTCCTGCCTGCGTTTACGGAAACATCAGGCGGGCTCACGGTCAATCCGAGCTGAGGCTGAGTTACATTTTCCGGCTGTGCGCCGGCGCTTTCCGAGTACGTCGCATCACCCGAATAGACCGCCACAACAGAATCCGCCCCGGGTGTTAGAGCAGTGGTGCTGCATAGCGCCTGTCCATCTGACAGCAGCACTGACGAGCAGCCCGCTATCGCAACGCCATTTGAGGCAAACGCAACCGTGCCTGTCGGCGACGGCGGTCCCGAGGGAGTAACTGTGGCGGTGAAGGTGACAGATTCCCCCAGGTTGGCCGGATTCACGCTGGGAACGAGCGCGGTAGCACTCGGAACGAACTGGGTCGGGGACAGTTGGTAAATGGAGCCGCATTGCGAGCAATTGGTCGTTCCCGAGAGGTTGAGAGTGCCGTAGAGGTTCCTTTCAGAATCCAACACCACAGCCGAAAACGGAAACGGAAGTGCGCCATCGTTCTTCCCAGAAAAATCGTGCAGCACCGTCTCCGTCCATGGGCCGCTCCCGCCGGATGGAGGAGTCAATGAAAAAAGCAACCCGCACCCAAAGTCGCAAAGTCCGGTTCCGCCTCCCTGGGCGGCGCCAAAAAGTGCACCCGCTGAATCGAAGGTCAGGCCTGTTGAGGGGCCCTGTCCATCGCTGCCACTGAAGTTGTGTAGTACGGCCAGCGTCCAGGCACCGCTGTCACCGGGGGGCGGGCTCAACTCGAAAATGCCGCCGCAGCCCGGAACCGTTCCGTCGTTGGTAGAACAGGCGGAGGTATTGCCGCCTGCGGCGGTGCTGCCATAAAGATTGCCTTTGGAATCAAGTGTCAGGCCAAAGGGTTCCCCTCCGTCGCTACCGCCGGTAAAAGTGTACAGAGTGGTCTCGGTTCACGCGCCCGAGCCGCTGGGCGGGCTGATCTCAAACACGGTCCCACAGCCGAGTCCGGCGCAACCAGAGAGGGAGCCGCCCCACGTGGTTGTACCGTAAAGGTTCCCATGAGAGTCTATGGTCAGGTTCGCCATCGGATAGAAGCCCTCGCTGCCGCCGGTAAAAGTGTAGAGAATGGTTTCGTTCCACGCTCCGCTGCCGCTGTTCGGCGGGCTTAGTTCATAAATCACACCATCGCTACTGGGGCCACCGATTTCGCTAGCGCCATAGAGGTTACCTTGAGAATCGAGCGTCAAGCTTGAGGATCCACACACGTCCTTTCCTCCCACGAAAAGGTGCAGGACGGACTCGCTCCATGCGCTGCTCCCGCCGTCAGGAGGACTTAATTTGAAAACCCCACCACAGTTGCCCACATTCCCCTGTCCTGCGGTCGATCCATAAAGATTGCCTTGGGGGTCGAAAATCAGGGCCGTCGCCGGCTCTGCCACGTTCGTGATTGGGAACGAGTAAAGGATCTTTTGCGCCCACCATAAATTGCCATTGCCGGGCGGGCTCATCTCGAATATCGCACCCGTATCATTTGCTCCGCCGCCGACCACAGCGCCGTACAAGTTGCCCTGCGAGTCCGAGATGACGCCCGGCGAATACGTGAAATTGAAATCGTAGAGCACGTTTTCCGAATACTGCGCCCGTGCGGAAAGGGGCCACAGAGCGGTAATCGCTACCGTCAGCAGCGAAACGCAAACTCCTACACAGCGATTTGCAATCGGTAAATTCAAGACAGTTGATTGCATTAGCGGGGAATTTTACGTCGGAGAAACAGGCCAGTCAATAAATGCAAGAGGATAGGAGGTAAAACCGTTCAAAGTGCAGTCATTGACCCAAGCGCAACACCGGGCAAGGATCCCGCTCTCCAACTCAACTCAGCATCAGCCGCTCAATATCCCGAGCCTTGCCGGTCTTCTCGTCGCAGTCAATTACCACGGCGCACAGCCGCACGTCGCCCGCGGCTGGTTCAAAGCGCACCGGCATGCCGTTGAGGAACTTGTTGACTACGAGTTCTTTCTTCACGCCGATCACGCCGTCGTAAGGGCCGGTCATACCCACGTCGGTGACGTAAGCCGTTCCCTTGGGCAGGACGCGTTCGTCCGCCGTGGGCACGTGCGTGTGGGTGCCGACTACGGCTGTCACGCGTCCATCGAGATACCACCCCAGCGAAATCTTTTCGGAGGTTGCCTCGGCGTGGAAGTCCACGAAGATTACTTTGGCGTCGATCTTTTGCAAGAGCTGGTCGGCGATGCGGAAGGGATCGTCGTTCGAAGCCATGAACACGCGCCCTTGCAGGTTGATTACGGCGTAAGGGACTTTATGCTTGTGCCCCTGATACACGCCCCAGCCGGGCATGTCCGCGGGATAGTTTGCGGGACGAAGCACGCGGCGTTGCGGGCCGTGGCCGTTGCCTTCGGCCATCTGAAAGAAGTCAATGATCTCGCGTTTGTCCCAGACGTGGTTGCCGGTGGTGATGACGTCGATGTTCAGCTCAAACAATTCTTCGGCGAGCGCTGGAGTGATGCCGAAACCGGCCGCCGAGTTCTCACCGTTGGCGATGATGACGTCGATGCCGTGATCGCGAACGATTCCCGGCAGGCGGTCTTTGACGATGGTGCGTCCTGGCCGCCCGAAAATGTCGCCGATGAAGAGAATCCGCATGGGGAAGGGCCGAGTTCGATGTTAACACGCAGAGTTGGCATCGTAATTTAGGCACTACGCTTTACTTTTCATTGCGGCTTCAGTTCCGCGGTGCGCAGAAAGTCGTAGTTTCCCGCTGGATTCAGCTTCAGATTGACGACACGCTTGTTGTGAACGAGGACGTTGTCCAGATACCACAGATCGATGTACGGCAGTTCGTCGGCGAGGATGCGTTGTAGTTCGTCATAGATCGGCTTGCGCACTTTAGGATCGACTTCGCGGCGGGCCTGGTCGATCAGCGCATCCACTTTCGGATTCGAGTAGAAGCCGCGGTTGGCGCCGTTCGGCGGAAACCTCGAGGAGTGGAAGACGTAGAAAATGTCTGGATCTTGATTGCCTCCGACCCAGCGCAACCCGTAGAGCTGAAAGGCCCCGTGAGTCACGTCGGCAAAGAAGGTAGCGGATTCGAAGCTGCGAATGTCGAGCACGATCCCCACCTCGCGCAATTGCTGCTGCATGACGGCGGCCATCAGGCGCGTGCTCTCGGTGGTCGAAGTCTTCATGGTGATGTGGAAACGCACGCCGTTCGACGCAGGATAGCCGGCCGCATCAAGCAGCGCGCGGGCCTTCGCGGGATCGTGGTCGTAGGCGGGCACGTTGCCGTTATATGCCCAACTTTGCGGGGGAAGAACGCTGCGCGCCGGTTGCGCCTGGCCGCGCCACAGGTAATCGATCATGGGACGGCGGTCGAGTGCGTAGGCGATGGCCTGGCGCACTCGCACATTCTTGAGAATGGGATCGCGCAGATTGAATCCCAGATACTGAACTTCAGTGCCTGGGGCATGTTCGACGGCCAGGAAGGGTTCGCGCTCGAGCGTAAGCACAGTGTCGGGCGTGAGTGAGTTGCTGGCTATGTCGCCGGTTCCTTTACGAAGTTCAAGCGCTTCGGTGGTTGCGTCGGGCACCACCGCGAAACGCACGCGGGCCAGCTTCACTTTCTCGCCCCAGTATTCGTCGTTGCGCTCGATGATCACTTCCTTGTCGGTTTCGGCGCTGACAAACTTGAAGGGGCCGGAGCCCATTGGGTGGCGCGAGATTTCATCTCCGCTTCCATAGGGCACAATGCCCACCGCTCCATTGGTCAGATTCCATAACAACGCGGCGTCCGGTTCCTTCATGTGAAATATGACCGTGAAATCGTCCGGGGTATCGATGTGATCGACAAAGCGATATGCCGCCCCCCTGGTGCTGCGGATCTTCCCGGTGAGCAGGGAATCGAAGGTCCACTTCACATCGCGTGCGGTAAGCGGGCGCCCGTCGTGGAACTGGACGCTGTGGCGCAGATAGAAGATGTAGGTCAGTGGATCGGGAACCTCCCAGCGCTCGGCCAATCCTGGCGCGACATTCAGATTTTCGCCGCGTGTGAGCAGATAGTCGAAAATCAAGCTGTCGATGCGCTCCGACGGCGCATCCTGACCCACCCGCGGATCCAGATTCGTGGGACTCGATTCGATCACCATCACCAGCGTGTTGGGATCAGGCTGGTTGGAGCACGAAAGCAGGGGACAGAGCGCGAGGAAGACGAGCACCGCGCCGGAACTCGCCCGGTCCGCCATTACTCGCAGTCCCGGCACATCTGATGTATGGCGTTCACGGTTTTCCAGTTGCGGGTTGTGGTGACCACGCCGAGCGCTTTCTCCCAGGGAACCTTCCACAGGCTGCTGGCGGAGAATCCGTTTGGCAAGTAGAGGAAGATTTCCTTGCCTACACACTGCGACTGGTCGGGAGCGACGGTAAACTCAGCTAGTTTCTTCAGGGCGGGAGTTGTGGGAATGTCCGAAAGAAAGGTGACATGAAGTTTCTCGTGGTCAATGCCGCGTTGTGTCAGGAAGGGGTTGGCAGTGATGGTCTGGCCCAACTCAGCGCCGGTTCTCACAATCACCGAAGCTGAAAAGCCAAAGTCGTTGACAATGCTAGCTTCGATCTTCCTGCCCATCGCAACGGAGGAAGCCTTGCCCGCCTTGAACACTACGTTTCCGCTCTGGATATAGGTCTTCACCTGCTCGAAGCCCAAGCCTGCGAACGACTTTCGCAGGTCGTCCATCTTGATTCGCTTGTTCCCGCCAACGTTGATTCCGCGGAGCATTGCAATGTAAATAGGCATAGGTCAACAAGTCTCGCTTACTCGTCTCCATCGTTTATGAGCATGGATAGGAAATCTTACCCAGCACCGCCGCGCATTTGGCCCCGGTCGCCGAAGGGACGTTCGACGCCCGTCGATGCCAGGTTTCATGGGCCAGGACTGCGAACGCTACAGCCTCCTTCGCCGCCGAAGGCAAGCCAAATTCGTCGGAAAATCGCAGCCGCAAGCCGAGTGGCGCGATCTCCCTGGTTAACATGGCCACGAGGGTGGAGTTTTTCGCGCCTCCGCCCGAGAGAATCATTTCATGAAACGCCTGCTTGCGCGCGGCGTTCGAGTGCTTTACCAGATACCTCCGCACTGCGTCCGCGATCGACCTCACGGTCAGGGCCGTTGCGGTTGCGACAACATCTTGTTTTCGGCAACGTCCGCAGCGACGCAGAAATTCTTGCGCGAACTCGCGGCCGAACTCCTCGCGTCCCGCGGTCTTGGGGGGAACTTTGCGGAAAAAGTCGCGGCGCAATATTCCGTCGACGACTTTATCCAACACCTCCCCGGAGGCTGCGATCCGCCCGCCGCGATCGAACGGCTTGCCGAACAATTTTGCCGTGACGGAGTCGATCACCATGTTGCCCGGGCCAGTATCGAACGCGACTATATCGCTCGCCCCCGCGCCCGCGGGGATTGCCGTAAGGTTCGCAATGCCGCCGACGTTTTGCACAATTCTGCCGACGCGCGCATCGCGGAACAGCATGTAGTCGAGAAAGGGAACCAGCGGCGCGCCCTTGCCGCCAGCCGCCATGTCTGCGGGACGGAAATCTGAAACCACGGGCACGCCCACTCTCGCCGCAATGATTGCGGCCTCGCCCGTTTGCCATGTGGCCACCACTTTGCGCCCGAGAAAGCGCGCGGCCTCTCCCTGGTGATAGAGCGTCTGTCCGTGGCAGCCGACCAGATCAGCATTCTCTCGGAACTGCCTCTGCGTGGCCAGCACGGCATCTGCATAAAGTTCGCCCAGCAGGAAATTCAGGCGGGCGAGATCGGCCACGCTGGCCCGCGCCGCATTCATCGCAGCCAGTACAGCAACTCGCACCCGCTTTGGATAAGAATATTCAGCGTGCCCGAGGAGCTCGAAGGCTGTGCCCGCGCGTCTGCTCATGCGTACCAACGCCACGTTGATGCCGTCGGCGGAAGTTCCGCTCATCACGCCGGCCACGATCATGCCTTTCTTCGTCATCGCCTCGGTCATGCCCGCGGCCGCCGCGCATTCTTGCTACGCTCGTTTTCGAGCCGGTTCAGAGCCTCCAGCCGCGCTTGCTCGCCGAATTCCCACAGCTTCCGCGAAAGTTTCTCAACCGTTGCGGAGGAGGGCGCCGCTTTCCGGCGCAAGAGTTTCGCTGACTTCTTTTTGAACGCCAGCACGCGTCGTACTGATTCGGCGACGCGTTTGTTGAACTTCGGGTCGCGCTCTGCCGCCTTTATTAATTCTTCATAGGCTTGTTCGATGTGGTCTTCGCGATGGCAGACCAAGCACAAATCTCCACCCGCGCGAATGAACTCGACTGCGGCCTGTCCCACGGGAGCCGCGGACAAAACTCCACTCATCTCCAGGTCGTCCGATACGATCAGATTGCGGTAGCCGATACGCTTGAGCAGGATGTCTGTGATCCAAACCTTCGAGAGCGATGCCGGGGTCGGACGCTTTGTGACCAGCGGATAAGCCGCGTGCGAAATCATGACCAGCGGCAACTGCGCGCGGAGCCTGCGATAAGGGAGCAGGTCCTCGGCCCAAAGCTTTTTCAGCGGCTTCTCGATCACGGGCAGTTCGTGATGGCTGTCGAGTGTGCCTTCGCCAAGGCCAGGAAAGTGCTTGCCGCATCCCAGCACGCCCGCCGTCCGAAGCCCGGCAAGAAACGCGCGCGCGTAGGTGACTGTTTCGCGTGGGCTGGCCGATACGGTTCGCGAACTCATAACTTTGCGCGAAGGTTCCAGAGCGAGATCGAGCACGGGAGCGAAGTTGAGGTTGAATCCCAGGGCGCGGCAGTTCTCTCCAATGATCTGCCCATGCTTGCGGAAGAGTTTGCCATCGCCGGTGGCGAAGACATCTGCGGCAGAGGGTGTCGGCCCGAGCGCGTCGCGGAAACGATCTACTTTTCCGCCTTCGAGATCGACGCAGGTAAACAGTGGCGTCGCAACGCACTTCTGACAATCGCGCAGCAGTCGCCAGGTCTGCTCTGGAGTCTTGATATTGCGCGCGAACAGGATTACTCCCGCCGGCTGCAGCCGCGTGAGCAGGGAGCCGAGCCACGGCGTCATCTCCGTGCCGTCGAAGCCGACGATCAGGAGCTGGCCGATTTGATTCTGGGCCTTCACGAAGCGGGGTTCTCTCGATCAGATGGAGGACGCTTATGAATAGCAGAGTCAAGCCATTTCACAATAACAAAGATCACTATGATCGCAGCCAACGCCGTGAGCATTTCTCCGCCGAGTGCAGCGACACGCTGCAAGCCGCGGGACGCGCCAGCGAGCCAAAGGGCGGCGCGAACTGCAGCTTGAGTACCAGCCATGGCGAAGGCAAGTCTTAACGGCATTGCTCTAAACTGGAAGATGCCAGCGGCGCAGAAGATTGCGGCCACGACCAGAGCGAGCGACCGACCTGGAAGCCGGCCGGGTTGTGCGAGCATCAAAATGAGATTCCAGATCGACAAGATTGCGATGCAAATGACGGCTGCAAGCACGAAGCCGACCTTTGCGTTCATCATTCGATCGCGGTTAGTTGTGGACTCGAACATGGACTCTTCCTGATACCGCCGCCTAGTTTGTCGCGGTGCTATTCAATTTGCCTCTTCAACTCAGCCAACAGATTCAGCGCCTCCAACGGCGTAAGCCGGTTCAAGTCTACTTCGCGCAGCCTCTCCAGCACAGGCTGTGAGATCGGCGTGAAGATGGTCAGCTGCGTGGGCGGAGGCGTGGCTCCGGGCGAGAGATGATCCGTCGCCAGCCGCTCGACGGATTCATGTTCAGTCAGCACCTCGCGCGCGCGCTTGATTACTTCATTCGGCAGCCCGGCCAGCTTGGCGACTTCGATACCGTAGCTGCGGTCGGCTGCGCCCGGCTCGACCTTGCGCAAGAAGACGATGCCGCCGCCGGTTTCCTTTACCGAGACGTGATAGTTCTTCACTCCTGCAAGCTGCTCGGCTAGTTCCGTCAGCTCGAAATAATGGGTCGCGAACAAAGTTTTGGCCCGCACGCGCGCGTGCAAATATTCGATTGCGGCCCAAGCAATCGCGAGGCCGTCGTAAGTGGAAGTGCCGCGGCCTACTTCATCCAGCAAGATGAGCGACCGTGCCGTCGCCGTGTGCAGGATCGCCGCCGTTTCCGTCATCTCGACCATGAACGTCGAGCGCCCGCGCGCCAGGTTGTCGCTGGCGCCGATACGGGTGAAGACGCGGTCCACCACGCTGAGCCGCGCCGAGCGCGCCGGAACGAACGAGCCCATCTGCGCCAGAATTACGATCAGCGCCGTCTGCCGCAAGTACGTGGACTTGCCGCCCATGTTCGGCCCGGTCAGCAGCAGAATCGTGTGCGTGGTCGCATTCAGGTAAAGATCGTTGGGGACGAAGCGCTCGCTGCCTCCAGCCATCTCCTGCTGCTCGATCACGGGATGACGGCCTTCGACGATCTCCAACTCGCCAGCGTTCTGCTGCGGAATCTGATCTTGCGCGGCAATGAACTGTGGCCTGCAGTAATTGCGCAGCGCAGCGATGTGGGCCAGTGAGGCGAGCACATCAACCTCAGCCAGCGCCAGCGCGGTCTGCCGGATTCGCTTTGCCTCGGACGCGATTGCGGTACGCAACTCGGTGAACAGCCGCCGCTCGATCTCGACAATCTTTTCCTGGGCATCGAGAATCTTGGCCTCGTACTCTTTCAGCTCCGGCGTGGTGAAGCGTTCGGCTCCCACCAGAGTTTGTTTGCGCTCGTAGTCTTGCGGCACCAGATGCAAGTTCGGTTTCGAGACTTCTATGTAATACCCAAAGATGGAGTTGAACTTAACCTTGAGCGAACCAATGCCGGTGCGCCCGCGTTCGCGCTGCTCGATCTGCGCCAGCACCTGCTTGCTGTTGCGTGAAAGCTCGCGAAGGTCGTCGAGATCATGATCTATGCCCGCGGCAATTACTCCGCCATCGGCAAAGCTGAGCGGCGGCTCCGGCACGATCGTCTTTTCGATGCGGTCTCGGAGATCACTCAGTTCGTCGAGCGAGCCGTGCAAAGTTTTCAGGCGCTCCGCAGTTAACCGTCCCACTGCAGCTTTGATTGCGGGAATCTTCGCCAGTGAGGCCGCCAGAGCGAGCACATCCCGCGGATTCGCCGTCTCCAGCGTGACGCGGCTCAAGAGCCGCTCCAGGTCGAGCACGCCGTCGAGCGCGCGGCGCAGCTCCTCGCGCGCGATGGTGTTTTGCACACCAGCTTCCACCGCATGGAGACGCGCATTGATCTCTTCAAGATCGAGCGCCGGCCGCAGCAACCACGCCCGCAGCAGACGCTTGCCCATGGGCGTGACCGCGGCGTCGATGGAGCGAAACAATGTCACGCCCGCATCCGTCCCGGCAAACAGCGGTTCAATCAATTCGAGATTGCGGACCGTGACCGCATCCAGCACCAGACAGTTCTGCCGTTCGTACCATCCGATGCGGTCGACGTGATCGAGCGATCCGCGCTGGGTTGAGCGCACATAGTAGAGAATCGCTCCAGCTGCCGCAGTTGCGGCGGTGCGCCCGGCCAGGCCGAAGCCCTCCAGCGAAAGAACCCCGAAATGATTTTCCAGCAGGGGGATGGCATGGTCGGGGGCGAAGATCCAGTCGTCGAGCGGAGTCTCCGCACACGTGGCTCCCGGTGCGCGAGGCCGGGGCGCTTGAGACGGCACGTTGGGTGTGGGGGCGAGGGAAGTTCGGCTGGTCTTCACCTCGAACAGCGGCGCTGCCGACCCATACAACAACTCCTTCGGCCGCAGTTGCTCCAATTCCTCCTGCACCCGCCGCAGGGCGCCCTCGCCCGAAAATTCGGTGGCGCGAAATTCTCCGGTGGAGAGATCGAGCGCAGCGAACCCAACCCGCTCTCCCACCTGCGCCAGTGCCGCCAGAAAATTGTTCTCTTCCGATCCCAGCAGCGAATCCGCCGCCGTCCCGGGCGTGACCACGCGCGTCACTTCGCGCCGCACCAGTTTCGTACCGATCTGTTTTTTCGCCAGCCGCACATCTTCCATCTGCTCGCAAATGGCCACCTTGAAGCCTTTGCGGATGAGCTTGCCGATGTAGCCTTCCGCCGCGTGGTGCGGAACTCCGCACATGGGCACCGCGACGCCTTTCTCTTTGTTACGTGAAGTCAGCGTGATCTGTAGCTCTTTCGACGCCACGATAGCATCGTCAAAGAAAAGCTCGTAGAAGTCTCCCAGGCGGAAGAACAGCAGCGCGGTGGGATGTTCTTTCTTGACGGCGGCATACTGCCGCATCAGCGGAGTGGACGGCTCAGTCATCAAAAGCGGAGTATAGCAAGGTTTCAAAGTTTCAAAGGTTTCAATGTTTCAAAGTTCCTCGTGCCCAGTTCGTCTTTGAAACCTTGAAACCTCGTAACCTTGAAACCTTGCAACCTTGAAACCTTGCAACCTTGCAACCCTGAAACTTTGAAACCTGGTCTCCTGCATGCTTGACGCGAGTTCTTGTACAGTGTTTACCTAATACATGGAACTGCGCAAAGATCCCATCACTCGCTCCTGGGTTATGACGGGAGACGATCCCGCCGAAAGCACGCCGCGCCCGGAAGGCGCCTGCCGTTTCTGCCCTGATTCCCGCGATCCCACGCAGATAGTCGCCGCCCTGCCCAGCGGCTCGGGGTGGTCGGCGCGCTCCATGGTGCATCCCACGCCGCTTTACCACATTGAAGGCGAGCCCGGCCGCCGCGGCGACGGCATTTACGACCGCATGAGTTCGGTGGGCGCTCATGAAGTCTTGGTCGAGAATCCCCGGCACGACCGCCAGCTCTGGCAGGCCAGCGACGATGAGATCGGAATGTTCCTGCGCCTGGCCGCCGAGCGCATCCTCGACCTCAAGCGCGATCCGCGCATCAAGTACGTCAGTCTTTACAAGGACTACGGCCCCAGCGCCGGTCAGGAATTCAGCCACCCCACCTCGCAGCTTACGGCAACGCTGTTCGTACCGCGGCGCGTGCTTTACGAACTGCGGGCAGGACGCGAGTATTTCCTGCAGAAGGAGCGGTGTGTCTTCTGCGACATTCTCGCCCAGGAGGAGCGTCAGGCGTCGCGCGTCATCGAGGCCCGCGGCGATTATGTCGCCCTTGGGCCCTACGCCCCGCGTGTCCCCTACGAAACCTGGATCATCCCTCGCAACCACGACGCCTCTTTCGAGCGTACAGGTTTGTCGAAGCCGGGACTGCGGACCAACCTTGCCGCGCTTCTACGCCGCACCCTGCAGCGGATTCGCACGGTTACGGAAGGTTTCCACCTGGTGCTGCACACCTCGCCCAACAGCCTGCATCCCTCGAAGACGCTCGGCTATTGGAAGACCATTGACGAGGACTATCACTGGCACATCGAAATCATGCCGGTCATCGCCGCCAAGGCGCGCTCCTACACGTTCAAGGAGGTTTACTATTCGCCGGTCAGCTCCGAGACTGCGGTGAAGCAGCTGCGAGAGGCCAAGATTGATGGCTGAGAAAACGCGGACGCTGAGCCTGGGATTGAAGATAAGTGGGCGCTGATCAGTGTACGTAGTTGATCGCCACCGCCGGTGTGACCGTGGCATGCGTATTGTGGCTGGGAGGAATCACGCGGGTGCCAAGCAGGACGCCCAGACTTGACTTCCAACTGTATTCGACCGCCGGCGCGAAGGCGAACACCTCGGCCGAGCCGGAGTTCAGTAAAACGCTGGGACTCTGCCCGCTGCCGGAATCCACGTTATATCCGCTCACGTGCGTGTTCCAGTTGTGCCGGTAGGTGATGTCGATCGCCAGCACCCATTTCCGCGTCGCGCTGTATTCCCAGGAAGAGTCGGCGAGGAAAGAACTGCCGGGCCGGGCATTCCCCCGGAATCCGGCCGCCGTGCCGTAGACACTCACATCTTGCACGTTCACGTTGCTGGAGTAGGCTTGCGACGCATCGAAGCGCATGCGCAGAATGCGGCCATTCGGCAGCCAGAAATACGTCTGGGTGTAGAGAGCCAACGTCGTAGTATAGGCCCCGCTTCCCAGGCCATTCGGCTGGTCGCCCAGTTGATCATACTTCCCGGTTGGTAGCGTCTCCTGCAGCACGACCGAGGTCGTCGGAACCCAACTGCCTTCGTGAAACTTCGCGAGCCGGTACTGCCCTTGCACGGTGAGATCGCCCAATTCGATACTGGAACTACTTGGGCCGCTGTTCGCCACGTTGAAGCCCGCCGTGGGAATCAACCCGACCGTCACTCGGTCTCTGAGTCCGTAGTTTATGTAGGTGAGCGAGCCCAAGCCGTTCGAATGCGCGGAGATCACATCATAGAGATAAGGCTCGATCAAAAGATGTCCGCGCGGCAGCGTCGTGGCGTTCGGCGCCAGCATGGGGCCGGTCCACCAGGCATCGTCCATCGACTGGCGAGCCACGGAAGATGGCAGCGAAGCCTCCTGCGCACACGCAAGCCCGGCCGTCAGCGCCAGCACGGCCAGTGCTCCTTGAATGGATCTCCTGAAAGTCAACCGTGCGGCCCCCCTCGACATTGTTGAGGCATGAGTTCTGAGAAGTCCTTCGCCCCGCCTGCGGTCCACTTGTTAAACGCATTGGATTTCACTGCGCTCTATCGGATGCAGATCTGTGGTGGAAATGTTACGACGAGGTTTCCGCCCAGCAAACTCCGCTAGGGTCTGCCTCCGGCCCGGCGCAACAAACGCATCACCTCGGTATTGTTTCGAACCTGGGCCCAGGTCAAGGGAGTGTAGCCGGTGCGGCTGCGCAGGTTCACATCCGCTCCGCCCGCGAGCAGTGCCTTGACTACCTCCGGATTTGCCTTGGGGTTTCGGCAGGCCAGGATCAAGGCGGTTTGGCCGGTTTGGTCCAACGCATTTACGTTCGTGCCCTTTGCCACTGACAGTAACTGCTGCACTGCCTTTAAGTCTTCCTGCGACGCAGCCCGCATCAAATCGGTCTCATCCGGATCCTCCAGGGATTCGCCGCCGCTACCCAACTCGAGTGGCCAGGCGATGGGAATGATTCTGAGCACCTTGATGCCGATGTTCCCATTCATCTTCTGCCAGTCGTTCATCTTGAAATAGTTTTTCAGTAACGGCTGTATCTGGGTCTCAACGATCGATTGCCATACCGCACCGTCGGCCACGGGGCGGGTTCCTCCGCCTTCGTCCGAGGCCTGCAAGCGGAACACGCTGAAGCCGTCGGCGGCGTCCCATTCAAAGTGCGCATCCAGGGCACGGGTGAATCCGGCGGGACTGACCCACACGACCGCGCAGAACACGAGCAACGCGGCCACCAGGTAGGGCCAGGACTGCCGGCCGGAGAAACGAGACACAATCAGCGCCACGCTGGCAACCAGCGCCAATGCCTCAGTGAGCAGGCCTGTGGCCGTAAGGATTTCACCGGCGGCGTTCCACCAGTGCACGCGGTAATCCAGAAACCCGCCCTCATCAAAATGCCAAAACGGGTTGAAGTAGAGCGCGGCCAGGCCAGCGAGAAACAGCAACGCCCCGGCTTCCAGACTGGACATTACCCATCGGGTGCGGCGTTTGTGGCTAACGATTGGATCGAGCATCGACATCTTCCGGCAAGAAGAGTATCGACATTATGTGCGCGAGGCAAGAAGGGAACTGGAACGGCGTGAACAGAGACATCACCTAGGGCGCGCCCGCAACCTTGGCGTGCAGCACCAGCGTCCGCTGGCGCAAGAGATCTTCCGCGGCCTTGGCTTCCACCGGCGGAGAGAAGAAGTAGCCTTGCCCCAGTTCACAACCAGACTGGTGGAGGTGATCGAGTTGCTTGGCGGATTCAATACCTTCCGCAATCACCTTTAATTTCAGCTTGTGCGCCAGCAGAAGAATCAGATCCACGGTGTCGCTGGTGCCTCGGTCGAGCAGCATTCCGCCAATCAGCGAGCGGTCGACCTTCAAGGCCGCAACCGGAAGCTGCCGCAGCCCGTTCAAAGAAGAATTCCCGGTTCCAAAATCGTCGAGGACCACGCCTACTCCCAGGCGCCTGAGATTTGTGAGAACACTGGAGGTCAACTTTGCGTCGGCGGCGGCGACGCTCTCAGTCATCTCGAGGTGCAGGCGGGTTGGGTCGACGCCAGTAGAGAGCAGCGCCGCTTCCAGGCCGCTGACGAACCCGGCATCGGCCAACTGCCCGGCGGAGACGTTCACGCTGATGCTCACACCCTCGATTGCTGGAATCTCGGCGTCCCAGGCCCGCAATTGCTGACACGCCTGCAGAATGACCCATTGGCCAATGGAGACCAGCAGCCCCCGGTCTTCCGCCGCCGCCATGAACTTGTCTGGAGAAATTAAGCCTTGCTCGGGATGCTGCCAGCGCAGCAGCGCTTCAAACCCTGTGATCTGTTTGGTTTCCAGGTGCACGATCGGCTGGTAGTAGACGCGGAACTGGCGCTTCGCCACGGCTTCGCGTAATTCGGCCTCCAGCCTCAGCCCGTTGACGGCGCGGGTGTGCATCGCCTCGTCAAACAACTCACATCGGGCGCCGCCCAGGGCTTTGGCGCGGCGCATGGCCACGTCAGCATCCTGCAGCAGTTCCTCGGCGCGGGTGTGCGCGGGCGTACTCAGTGCAATTCCCACGCTGGCCGAGGTCCGCACTTCGCGCCCTTCCACCAGGAAAAGGGCAGACACCGAGGAGAGGATTCGCTTTGCGACCCGCATTGCGTCGCTCGGATCGGTTACTCCCTCCAGCAGGATGGTGAATTCGTCTCCGCCCATTCTGGATAGCACCGCGTTCCTCATCGCCAACTCGTCCTGCGGGCGGGAAACCGTATCCTCATCCCGAAGGCAGGCTCCGAGGCGGCGCCCCACCTCGACGATGACTTGATCGCCCACGGCCGGACCCATGGTGTCGTTGAACACCTTGAAACCATCCAGATCCACGAACAACACGGCGTACTCTTGATCGGGGTTGCGTCGCGCACGCTCAAACAAGTGCTGCAAACGATCCAGGAAGAGGCGGCGGTTGGGCAGCCCGGTCAGGCCGTCATGAAAGGAATTGTGTTCGGCTTGCTGTTCCGCCTGCTTGCGTTCGGTCACGTCGCGATTCACGATGACCAGTTTGGCGACCTCGCCCTTCTGATCGCGTATAGTGCCGGCGATGGACTCCAAAACCCGCCAGCTGCCGTCTTTGTGGCGGATGCGGTACTCCAACTTCTTCCCCACTCCGGTGCTGCGCGCCTCGCGGGCCGCCTCCAGCACCTTGAAACGATCGTCGGGGTGGATCTGCTCGAACGAGGACGTTTCCCCCAGTTCGGCGGCGGAATAACCCAGGATTCTTTTGTACGCAGGACTGTTGTAAAGCCGATGGCCTTTCACGTCCACCAGCGCAATCATGTCGGCGGCGTTTTCCGTGACGATCTGGAACAACTCTTCGCGTTTCTTCGACTCTTGCCCAGTCCGGTACGCGCGAAACTGCTGGTACACCGCCAGCAGGCCCAGCGCGCCGAGAGCGATCCAGTTCCATTGGGGCATCATTGGGTGCAAAAGCTCATCTTCAGGGAAGATATCGGCAATTTCGGGCGGAATATTTAGCCCTCGACCTGTGTGGCGACCGAACCTTCGTGCAACCTGTCCTGTCACTAGATTGCCAACGACCAACGACTATCGACCAACGACTAACGAAGGACGACCTGCACAAACGACCAACGACAGTTCATAATGTCCGCATGTCGCCCGATAAAGCCGTCCGCCGCCTGAAGACCTACGCCGGTACTCAAGGATACGTTTACCAGTACTACTTCGTGGGCCGGCGCGCGGCGCTCGCCAACGATCCTGAAGCGCCCGCTACGGAATTTGTGTTTGACGTCACTTCCGACCGCAAGCTGACCTACGCGGTCAGCGTGTTTCTGCCGGAAAAAGCGGTCACGACGTGGGCGGAAGCTCATGGCCGCACCCTTACCGAGACCGAACAATACGCCGCCGCGAAACTCCGCCTCTTTCGTGCGTTCGACGAAGTTGAAGACGTAAAGGCGAAGGGTCGCCGCCTCATGATCGACGCGGCCCTGCTCGAGGAAGCGCTGGCTAGTTTGGGGGTAGAGTAGGACTCGGGATTTGTTGCGCCGCTTTCGCTGGCGCGGGCAACTCGCGCGCGCGCGCCACCAGTTTTTTCAGCTTTCCTTCGATCGAAGCGTCGCCGATGTGTTCATCCTGCAGCACGCCATCGGCATCAACGGTGAAGGTATGCGGAATCCTGTCCACTCCAAACATCTTCGCAATGGGGCCAGTAAAGCCGCCGTCGCGGTATTGCGGCCAGGTCATTTCGTTCTTCACGATGAAGTCTTTCCACTGCCGCTCATCCTTGTCGAGACTGACGCTTAGAACTACCAGGGGTTCTCCCTGAAATTTTTTCGCGATCTCCCGCATATGGGGCAGGGCCTCACGGCAGGGCGCGCACCAGGTTGCCCAAAAGTCAATCAGCACGACCTTGCCCGCCAGATCGTCCATGGAAACCCGCTGTCCGTCGGTGGTGGTGACGGTAAATGGCGGCGCCATCCTGGCCCGCGCCAGCTCCGGCTGGCTGACGTAGCGCAGCGCGCGTTGCCGGTCCGGATCGTCTTCCGGCCGCATTTTCACGAACTCCTCGAATCGCGCCTTCGCGGCTTCATCCTGCTTCAGGTAAGCCAGGGCCCGGCCATCGGCAAAGACGGCACTGGGAAAATTCGCAGCCGCTGCCAGCGCTTTGGTCATCTCGTCGTGCGCACGGGCGAATAGCTCGTCCTTGTGCTTCTCCACCCCCTGGTCAAACAGCACGAGGCCCATCTCAAAGTGCGCGACCGCGACATTCTTGCCGCCTTGAGCCTGCTCCACCATTTCCTCGGCCGCAGCTTCGGCGACCTTCCACTCCTGCAATTCGATCCCGTACTTAATCATCTTTTTCTGGCAGGCCAGGCAATGCCCACCATCCTGCTTGTCGGCCTTCTTGAAGGCGTCAAGCGCCGCACCTGTCATTCGCCGGTGCAGACAATCCATGGCTTCCTGGTAGGTCTTCTTCGCCTTCTCATCGGTTGGACCCTCTGCCGTCTTCTCCTGGGCCAGCACAGGCGCCACCATGCAGGCCAAAACCAAAGCGATTCCGGCATATCGCATCCCAAACCTCCCACTACCAAACTTCCGCGCCATGAACCTACCATGACTTCGGCGATTTCGGGAATCCTTTGTGAAATTGCAGTGCGCCGCGACCGCGGGGGAGAGATTCACTGCCCTTTAAGTCCAAGCGCAACTGCCAGTTCAGCCGATTGTGACCCACATCACAACCTCGCGTGACCCTTGCCGTTTTCCCGCTGCCCGTTCTCTGTGCAGAATATAATGCGTGGAAAGGGATGGGGTTCCTGGGGTGAGACGTTTCGCACCGACTTGCATTAAACTCAGCGGACTCTGATACTTACCTAGCCTATGGCATTGCTTTGGTTGCGCTTCGCGCTGGCTTGTTACTTCATCGGGCTGATCTACGCCTTCTTTGCGCTCAGCCGCACCAGCGATCTTTTCAGCCGCATCGCGCTGCATGCCGCCAGCCTGGGCATGGTCTTCCACTTCGTCTCGCTGGTCGAACTCTTTCTGTCCGGCCACGTGGTCTGGGCGTCGGTGCATAACGGGGAGTCGCTGCTAGCTTTCTTTTCGATGACGTTTTTCATGATCATCTATGCCATTTATCAGACGACCTCTCCCGGCGTGGTCGTGTTCCCGATCGTCTTTTTCCTGACCTTTGTCGCGGCCGTGGACCAGCAGCCGGTTCTTCTGACCTCCTTCGTCCAGCATAAAGGATGGCTGATCGCGCACATTATCCTAATCTTCACCGGCTACGCCGCTCTTGTGCTCAGCTTCGGCGCCAGCCTGCTCTACCTGCTGCAGGAGCGCCGCCTGAAGGCCAAGAAGCCCAGCAGCCTGATTTCTTTCCTGCCCGCCCTTGAGGTGATTGATCAGATCGGCTACCGTTCGCTGCTGCTCGGCTTTCCTTTCATGACACTGGGCCTGATCACGGGCTCGATCGTGGCCATGTCAGCCTACGGTCACATCGACTTCGGAGATCCAAAGATTCTGTTGTCGATCCTGATGTGGGCGGTCTACATGGTCATGGTATTCACCCGCTGGAATTCAGGATGGCGTGGCCGCCGTGCTGCTGTCTTGGCCACGTTTGCATTCGTGGCCGCTATCGTGGCCTGGGCCGCCAATTACTTCTCTACCATACACAGGTTTGTGGCCTCATGAGATACCAGCTCATCGGCGTGAATCACAAAAGCGCGCCGCTCGAGGTGCGGGAGCGGTTGGCGATACCGGAGTCGAAACTCCCCGATTGCTGCCGCGATCTTACCGCGCATCCCGGAATCGAAGAGGGCATGATCATTTCCACTTGCAACCGCGTGGAACTGGTTACCCACACCACCAACGGCTCGGCAGACCTGCGCGGATTTCTGCACGATCACTTTCACCTGACAGCGGCAGAACTGGATGCGCATTTGTACGAGTTCCGCGAGAAGGACGCGGTGCGGCACCTGTTCCGCGTAGCTTCCAGTCTGGATTCGATGGTGGTCGGCGAAGCTCAGATTCTGGGGCAGGTGAAAGAGGCGTACGCGACAGCCCGCGCCGTGGGCTCGGTGCGCGGGCAACTCGATCAGCTCTTCACCCGTGCCTTTGCTGTCGCCAAGCGCGTGCGTACTGAGACCGCCGTGGGTTCGTCTTCGGTTTCCATCGCCTCGGTTGCGGTCGAACTGGCAAAAAAGATTTTCGGCACCCTGCAAGGCAAGAACGTCTTCATCGTCGGTGCAGGGAAGATGAGCGAACTGGCCGCCCGTCACCTGATGGCCCATGGCTGCGCTTCGATCTTCGTCGCCAACCGAACCTATGACCGCGCCATCGGATTGGCACAGAAGTTCAACGGCCAGGCCATCAAATTTGAAGATCTCTATAACTCCTGCGACAAGGCCGACATCGTCATCACCTCGACCGGCGCACCGCACGCCATTTTCCGCAAGGAACACGGCGAACAGTTCCTCGCGCGCCGCAAGAACAAGCCGATGTTCTTCATCGACATCGCCGTGCCCCGCGACGTTTCGCCGGAAATGGCCAAGCTCGATGGCATCTTCGCCTACGACATCGACGATCTGCAGCAGGCCGTGAGCAGCCACGTAGCAGACCGCCGTCACGAAGCCGAACTCGCCGAAGCCATCATCTCCAGTGAAGTGGAACGCTTCGAAGCTCGTCTGAACACGCTCGATGTGGTGCCGACGATTGTTTCGTTGCAGGATCATCTGGAAACCATCCGCCAGGCAGAAATCGATCGCGTGCGCGGACGCATGGGCGCATTGACTCCCGAACAGGAAATGGCCGTCGAAGCCCTGACCCGCGGCATCATCAACAAAGTCATGCACACGCCAATCACCACGCTGAAAACCGCCGCCCGCGAAGCGGAAGCCACGACCGTGATTGATGTGGTGCGGAGGCTGTTTAACCTGCACGACAAAGAAAAAGGAGCGGCCTCGCAAGAGAACAGCGAAGCGCCGAACAAGCAAGGAAGTGGGGTCGGGCCACTAAGACCATAATGGAACGAATTTTTTCACGCTTCGCACGAATCCGAGAAACTTGCAACGGTGACCGTAGTACGCTGGTCTTGCTCAAGTGGCGCTTCGGGGAGTACTACCAGTGTGGGTACTGGGCCGCGCTTGAGAACCGTGGGTCGCGGCTGTCCGCAGCCGCGAGGGGTTCGAATCCCTTACTCTCCGCCGCATTACGCGATCCACGGGACCTTAGAATCACTTTAACTAGCGAATGTTTCTTGACGAACCGTTCGTTGGGCGGTATCCTGAAGTTGGTTCTCAAGCGCGGTACAGCACCATTCTTAGGCGGCCTAACCAGCCGCCTTTCGCTTCTGCTCTATATCCTGCCTCGGATCGTCCACCATGCCTAAACTCCGCATCGGCTCCCGAGGTTCTCAGCTTGCTCTTTGGCAGGCCAACCACATTTCCGCGCTCCTCCGCGCGCGCGGCCACGAAGTTGAAATCGAAATCATTCACACCACCGGCGACAAGATCACCGACGTGGCTCTCGCCATGGTGGGCACCAAGGGCATGTTCACAAAGGAAATCGAGGAAGCGCTCGCTGCTGGCCGCGTCGATCTCGCCGTGCATTCGTTGAAAGACCTGCCCACCGAACTTCCCCCGGGATTTGAAATCGCCGCAATCACGGAACGTCAAGATCCGCGAGATGCATTCTGCTCGCGACTTTATTCGAAAGTGGAAGACCTGCCGCAAGGCGCGCGGGCAGGCACGTCCAGCCTGCGTCGCCAGGCGCAACTCAAAGCCATCCGCCCCGATCTCGATATTCATCCCCTGCGCGGCAACGTCGACACGCGCCTGCGCAAGCTCGAACAAGGAGAATACGACGCCATCATTCTGGCCTCGGCTGGGCTGAAGCGCCTGGGCAAAACGGAACTGATCAAGCAGATCATCCCCGCCGAAATCATGTGCCCGGCCGCCGGACAGGGAGCGCTCGGCATCGAAATCCGATTAGGCGACTCAGCCACGCGCCAGCACCTCGAATTCCTGAACGACCCCGCCGCCCGCGCCGCCACCACTTGTGAGCGAGCGCTGCTCAACCGCCTCGGAGGAGGCTGCCAGGTCCCCATCGGCGCCTACGCAGAAATGCGGAACGGCAAGTTGCATCTCGACGCTATCGTCGCCGATCCTGATGGCTCGAAACTCTTGCGTGAATCGCGCGACGGCAATCTCAACGATCCCGAACAACTGGGCAACGCCGTCGGCGAAACTTTGCTTAACCGCGGCGGCGACGAAATCCTCGAAGCCGTCTACGGTCGCGGCCTTGCCCTCCCGCCGCAACCATGAGGACGGGTTAACATTCCAGCATGAAGAGCGGCAGCGTCCTTCTGCAACTTCTTGGCGGCACAAAGAGTTCTCATGCTCTTCGGCGCTGGATCAACTTCTGGCCGCCCTTTCTGGGCATGGGGATTCGCATCCAGCACATCGGGCCCGACATGAAGGCGGTTGACGTCGAGATGAAGCTGCGTTTCTGGAATGCCAACTACGTGGGCACCCAGTTCGGCGGATCGCTCTTTGCCATGACCGATCCCTTCTATATGCTGATGCTGATGGCCAACCTGGGCCGCGACTACATCGTCTGGGACAAAGCAGCGACCATCCGCTACAGAAAGCCGGGGAAGGGCACGGTGCGCGCGGAATTTCGTCTGTCCGAGAGCCAGATCGACGACATTCGCGAGAAACTGAAGACGCTGCCGAAATATGAGCCCGTCTTTTCGGTGGAAGTGAAAGACGAAGCCGGATTGGTGATTGCCGAGGTCGAGAAAGTGCTGCATGTGCGAAAAAAACAAGCGCACGATTCGTTGGGAAAGTAGAGAGAGCAGCCGTGTATGTTCCCGAACATTTTCGTGTGCACCGTAATGAAGATGCCATCGCATTTATGCGCGCGAATCCCTTCGCCATTTTGATCTCAACGACTGCGGCTGGGCCTTTCGCCACGCACCTTCCACTCTTCGTTAGAACGGAAGAAGAGAAGGTCCTGCTCCGTGGCCATGTGGCCAAAGCCAATCCGCATTGGCGTTATCTGGAGCAGCAGCCCGAGTGCCTGACCATTTTTCACGGAGCGCATTCCTACATCTCGCCCACCAACTACACGGCCCGCGAAAGCGTTCCGACGTGGAATTACGCCGCCGTACATCTCTATGGAAATGCGCGCGTCTTTTCGTCCCAGGAGGATTTGCTGGGCATGCTTCACGAACTCATGGGGACCTTTGAGCCCGCTTATGCCGAGCAATGGGCAAGTCTGGACGAAGCCTACCGCGAGCGCATGCTGAGTCACATCGTAGGTTTTGAGATTGAGGTCACCAAGCTCGAAGGCAAGTTCAAGCTCAGCCAGAACCGTACGCGCGAGGACCAGGCGAACGTGATCGCATCTTTGGAGAAAGCTGAGGATACGGCGGTGTCGGGCATGTCACGGCTGATGCGCGAGCAGGGACTCGGTGTGCGCCCGGCGAAAAAGGACGGCGAATGAGGAGCGCCAGCAACTCCCGGCCTCTTTCTGGAGTTCGCATTCTGGTGGGCCGCGCGCGCCATCAAGCAGGCGTACTCTCCAGCGCACTGCGCGACCTGGGTGCGACCGTGCTGGAAATTCCGTTCATCGAAATTCGCCAGCCGCGTAGTTTCAAGCCTCTGGATTCGGCGCTTCAGGCTCTTGATAGCTACGACTGGCTCATCCTGACCAGTGTGAACGGAGTCGAGGCCATGTGGGAGCGGCTGCGGAAGCTGCGCCGGACGAAAAGAAATCTCAAGCACTTGCGCGTTGCGGCCATCGGCCCGGCAACGAAGAAGGCAATCGAGCAACGCGGAATTAAAGTCGATGTCGTTCCCAAAGAGTATGTTGCGGAGTCTGTGGTGCGCAGCCTGCGGCGGCGCGTCAAAGGCAAGCGGGTGTTGCTGGTGCGGGCCAAAGTTGCTCGTGACGTGATCCCGAGCGAACTGCGCCAGGCCGGGGCGCAGGTGCATGTGGTGGAAGCCTATGAGACCGTAATTCCGCAATCGTCGCGCAAGCGGTTGCGGACTGCGCTGAAGAGCCCTAAACAACGTCCGCACGTGATTACGTTTACCAGTTCCTCGACCGTGCGCAATTTCGTCGAGTTGCTGGGCAAAGCCCACCCGAGCCTGGACGTTATCCGGCTCGCCTCTATTGGGCCGGTTACTTCCTCGACCTTGCGCGAGCTGGGCCTGCGGGTAGATATTGCGGCGAAGGAGTTCACCATTCCGGGTCTGGTTGAGTCCATAGTCCATGCCATGGCCACCCGGAAAAAGGGTATGTGATTGAAAACAGAGCCACGAACCGTTTCCTGACTGGCTATACTGTAAAGAATTATCTATAGCTTCAATGGAATCATCGAGTTAGCCGCAAGTTATTGAAAATACAGCGCGGCCTTCGCGGGCTGGACGGCAAATCTATGCGGCCATCCTGCACCAGAATGCCATTTGCGGAGCCTCTGATGGGCCTGGCATCGACGATCTCGACTTGGGTGGACTTGAGGGCCATCCTGCGATCCGGCGCCGCCAGAATCGGTTCCTGGGCGCGTGGGTTTGTGTGGAATCAATGACTTAGCCGTAAGTTATTGATAATCCTGGAGCGGACTTACTCGGTCAGCGAGCAACTGCAGTCAGCCGGAGGCACGTGCGCCAGCAGGAAATCGGCGACGCGCCGGTAGGCGTCGATCTGATTCTCTACGCGCGCGAAGCCGTGCCCTTCGTTTTCGTAGATCTTGTAATCGACCGTCCCGCCGCGCTTCTTGATGGCATCGACCACCTGTTGGGTTTCTGACTTCGGGCAGCGCGGATCGTGTCCGCCAGCCAGCAACAGCAGCGGCGCTTTGATCTGGTCGATGAAGTTGATGGGTGAGCGGTCTTCGTAGCGCGCTTTATTCTTCACCACATCGCCCATGGTCGCCAGATCGGACTGCTGCAGCACCGGGTCTTCATTCTCGATCTCAGTAAACCAGTTCACGAAGGGGACGATGGGCACCCCCGCGGCCCAAACGTCGGGCGCCTTCGTCACCGACATCATGCTGAGATATCCGCCATAGCTTCCACCCATCACGGCAATCTTTTTGGGATCGAGGTGCCCGGTCTGCTTGATCCAGTCGACGCCGGCAAGCACGTCCTGCAGATCGCCGCCGCCCATATCGAAGAGATTTGCCTGCTGGAATTCCTTGCCGTAGCCGGTCGAGCCGCGGTAGTTGGGCGCGAGCACCATGTAACCCTGATTGGCTGCGTACTGCACGAAGCGGTTGAACGAATTCATGGTCTGCGAAGTCGGCCCGCCGTGGATGTAAACGATGGCCGCGTTCTGCCCGTTGCGCGCCATGTTGAAGGGCACATATAGGAACGCGGAGATAGTCCACTTGCCGTCGCGGCTGGGATAGTGCACAAGATAAGGCTCGACCATGTCTTCCGACTGAACTCCGGCGACGAGCGAATGAGTGACTTGCTGTGACTTGCCGGTCGCCAATGTATACACCCACAGATCTCCGGGAGCAGTGGGGCCGTTATGGTAATAGAGCAGGCGAGAGCCGTCTTGGGTGAAGGCGGAATGTCCGCCGGCCGGTTCGTTCAGGCCTTTGGGGGCGGCCAACATGGTTGACTTGCCAGTGGCCAGATCATGCAGGTAAATGTCTTCGTTGGCATCGACATTGGCGCTGAAAGTGACGTGCCTGCCATCGGGGGAAAACTCGCCGCCGCGAATCTCCCACTTATCTTTGGTTAGCCAGGCAACTTTCTTGGTCGAGATTTCCAGTAGGCCAACATTCTCGTAGCCGTTGGCGGCGTTCGAGGTGAACAAGACATGTTTGCCGTCGGGCGAAATGTCGTTGTTCGAGAAGCGCTGTTCGCCATCATGCGGCGTCAGCGGCGTGCTCTTTCCGGTCGCGACTTCGGCGATGAAAATGTTTGAATCGGTGCCCTTCGCCTGCTCCTGCGAATAGACGATGTACTTGCCGTCTTTTGACCAGATGGGATTGGAGTTGCCTTTATCCTGCGGCGTTCCGGTCGTGAGGTGCTTTACCTCGCGCATCAGTGTGTCGTAAACATCGATCTCGTGGGCCGCTGACGTTTTTGGTTTGACGAGATAGGCGAGGTAGCGGCCGTCGGGCGACCATGTCGGATCCATTTCCGCGATTTCACGCGTGCTGGTGAGGTTGACGACTTTGCCGGTCTTGGGCGAGACCAGAAAAATGTCCCAGAGTTCGTCGCCGTCATAATCAGACTGGTAGGCGATCCACTTCCCGTCGGGCGACCACGCGGGCGAGGACTGGCGCTGGTCGCTGACCGTAAGTTGTACGGGCCATCCGCCTTCGGCGGGGACGAGCCAAAGGTTGTTGCGTCCGCTCATATTCGAGATGAAAGCGATACTCTTGCCGTCGGGCGACCACGTGGGCCGGCCGACCTGGCGCGTCATGTAGAGCTTTTCGATGGTCAGGCTGCGCGGCTCGACCTGCGCGTTCGGCTTGGAGGCGATTTGTTTCGGGTCGGTGATGGCCTGGGGCGCGGGCAGGGTTTGGGCAGGGAGAGTTTCGGCAAGAACTGTACTCATGAGTATGACGATAGCAAAGACTGCGAGGGTGCGCATGAAAGTTGGATCCGTTGGCGATGTAAAGGTCAAATTCTAGCAGAGCGTAACATTCATGGCCGTGTGTCGGCGGCAATGCGAGACTTGCGACGCGCTTTGCGCCAGCGCTGGAAGTCCTGAAGGACCACTTTCTCCGTTATGCGTTTCGCTGTGAACTGGCGGGCGATTTCAGCACTCAGCGCTGCAAACAGTGCGCGCTTAAAATCCGCTGATCCGACGATGCGAATTGGCATGGCCATCACCCCTACGATGATTGTAGCAAGCTAAATTCCAAGGCTCGCTAAGCGAAGGTAGGGGCGCTCACGCCTCCGCTCCTGCGTGCATTTCCACCGTGCTCCAGCTTTTGTCGGCAGCATGGCACAGGTTTTCCAGCGGGCAGTCGACGCATTTTGGCTTGCGGGCGATGCAGAGTTTGCGCCCGTGCCAGATGATCTGGTGGGAGAAGAGAATCCACTTTTCGCGCGGGATGATCCGCATCAGGTCCTGCTCGATCTTCTGCGGGTCGTCGTTGGTTGTCAGTTCGAGGCGGCGCGAGATGCGGTGCACGTGGGTGTCGACGACTACGCCTTCCGCCTTTTTGAACCAGGAGCCCAGCACCACGTTCGCAGTCTTGCGAGCGACGCCGGGGAGGGTGAGCAACTTTTCCATATCGTCTGGAACCTGGCCGCCAAAGTCGGCGACGATTTTCTTGGCAGCACCGACGACAGACTTGGACTTGTTGCGGAAGAATCCGGTGGAGCGGACATCCGGCTCAAGTTGTTCGGGGGTGAGCGCGGCGAAAGCTTGCACCGTGGGATACTTACGGAAGAGTTCGGGGGTGACCCGGTTCACGTTCACGTCGGTGGATTGAGCGGAGAGGATAGTCGCTACCAGGAGTTCCCAGGCGCTCGAGTGGGTGAGCGCGCACGTGACGCTGGGATAGAGTTGGTCGAGGCGGTTCAAGATTTCAGCGATGCGCTCGGGAGCGAGGGGATTGTAGGCGAGTGCCGTTCCGGCTCCCTTCCTTCGGCCTTTGGGCGCTGCTGCCGGCGCTTCGCCCCGGGGGCGGGCGGGGGCGCCCGTCCCCACACGAACGTTTTGGCTTACACCAGCGTCTTTGCTTCCGTGCGATGGCTTGAGGGCGGGCTTCGCGGGCGAGAGCCTGCCCTGAGCTTGCCGAAGGGGCGCCCGCGCCACACGATCTTGGCGGCCGGTGCGGGCGGGTTGGCGGGGCGTGCGTCCGCGGGGCATGAGGGCAACATCTTAGCAGACGTGAACCCGCCCTCCACGACCCCAAAGAGTCTCGCACAGAAATACTTGACATCCTTCCCGGGGGGGGGGTTACCATGCGCGTTATCGGAGCCTCGCCATGCGGAAATTCTTGATCGTGGTTGCCGTTCTCGCTGCATCGCTGCTAACGCCGGGCGTTAGCAGCACCCATCTCGACTGTGTCTACCTGCGGACGGAGTGTATAAATGCCACATATTGTCCGACCTGCCATACCCAAGCGGAGCAAGTATGGTACTGCGTGGACACTGGCGAGTACATGTACATCCTTGGCGCATGCTGTGTATGCACCTAGGCAAACGTGTAACTGGCGGAGGTTGCCATGAAGGCTTATTTCGCGTGGGCATTGTTGATCGGGTTCGCCGCCCCAATTTGTTTTGGGCAATTTACACCTGTGATCGCCAAGCGTCGCGTCATTGAGGAGCAACTGGACGAAAAGGGCAACGTTCTGAGCCGTTCCGAGACCCGCGGTCGATACCTGCGGACCTCGAGCGGGGCCACGCTCGTGCAGATCTATTCAACGATTAACGGCAAGTCCGTGCTCCATTCCGGGCAACTGTTCGACTATGACCGCCACAGGGGATATGACCTCGACTACGCCAGACATGAGGCCGTTGCCCGCTACGACCTGCCGAACAAGCCCGCGCCGGACTTCATGAAGAATGCCAACAGTAGCCTCGGGGAGGAAACGGTCGCCGGACTTGATTGCGTGATTGGCCCCGCGTTCCAGCGAATTGGCGACCGGAAGGTCCAAATCGGGCGGGCATGGGTCTCGCGCGAGTACAGCCTTGGAGTCAAGAACGAGGTGACCTTGCGGCCTCCCGGTGGCCCGGCGACGCACCAGATCGAAGAGCTCTACGACATCACCTTGGCCGAACCCGACCCGAAAGAGTTCACGCTCGACAACTTCTCCGTGCTTCAAAAACAACCTGCGGCCTGCCCAAAACCGAACTCCCCGCAAGACTCCGGGTCTCGCTGAGAAGCAATTCTGCAGCGTAGGTCGCCTGCCCTGGGCAGCTGCGGCAGCCTTTGAGTCACTGTCCGAGGGTAACCTGCCCGGGAGTGCCGCCTGCTGCTAAGCTTTGGATGTTAAGGGGGAACGAGCGTACTTGGCCGTAAACTCCATTCAACTCGGGCAAGTATGGCGCAGCGACGCCGATGGCCAGGATTATCTGGTCACCAAGGTGTACAACGAAGTGTTTAGCCAGTACGCCATGCTGCGTCCGGCGGGCATCACCGCTCCCGATGCCCCTACCGTGCGTGTTAAAGTGACCAAAAGCCCCGAGGGCGCAGCGCTGCCCGGCTATACTTTTACCCAGGAAGGCTCGTTCTAGGCGCGGCATTTCCACCGCCAATTTCCGATACACTTAAGTACCAGTTCTCAGTTCCCAGTTCTCAGTTCTCAGTTTCAAGCCCAAGGGTTTTACTGAGAACTGAGAACTGAGAACCGAGAACTGAGAACTGAGAACTGAGAACTGCCTCCAAATGACTGAAAAATTTCTTGCCATCATCTTCGTTTTCATTAACTCCGTGATCAGCGCGACCGGCTACGGCGGCGTCGTGCTGCTGATGGCAATTGAATCGGCGTGCATCCCGTTGCCTTCGGAACTGATCATGCCGTTTGCCGGCTATTTGGTCTTTACGGGCACGTTCAAACTGCTGTGGGTGGCGACGGCCGGGGCGCTCGGCTGCAATCTGGGGTCGCTGGTGGCCTATGAGATTGGATGTTATGGCGGGCGTCCGCTGGTGGAACGCTACGGGCGTTGGATTCTGATGGGCCGCCGCGAACTCGACTGGGCCGACAGCTTCTTCGCGCGCTGGGGATACCTGGCAGTGTTCATCGGGCGGTTACTGCCCGTAATTCGAACCTTCATTGCGCTGCCGGCGGGAGTGGCGCGCATGCCGCGCGGACGGTTTCACATCTACACATTTCTAGGATCGTGGCCGTGGTGCTTTGGGTTGGCGTATCTCGGGATGAAGCTGGGCGAGAACTGGCGCGAGCTGGGGAAATATTTCCACAAGTTCGACGCTGTGATTGGTCTGATGCTGCTGGCAGGCGTGGCGTGGTTTGTTTGGACGCACTGGCAGAATAGAATGCGGACGGAGTCGCTATAGGGGCAGGAGAGTGGGCGGGACGCCCACTCGACAGCCGGCGGGAGGCCGGCGCTACACTTCCGGTTTCGCTAGTTGTGATCCAACGATCTGCCATCTGCCATTGCGCTTCACAACGACATCCATGTACACGTAGCGAACGGGGAAGCGCCGTCCACCTTGCTCGACGTCATCTTCTTCCGATCCGTGGACGATGGCTAGTTCGCCGCTCAGCAGACGAATCCGGCGACCGGTCGAAATCATCGAGAGGTAGCGGATCGCGCAAGTCTTGAGATTCTCGATCACCTCGTGCTTGGTGAAGGAGTCGCCGGACTCGTCGTATTGGATGTAGTCATCGGCAAAGATACGCGAGAGTTCGGCGAGGTCGGCGGCCATCAGAGCGCGGTCGCCGTCTTCGAAGAGTTTCAGGATTTGTTGCTCGTCGCTTAGCAAATGCATCTGCCTCCTTCAACTAGAGATCCGTAGAGACGTTGCTTGCAACGTCTCTACGACGCTTTTTTGGTAGTGTACTAGGTGGCATTTACCGAGGAGGTCCTTGTGATTCGAATGTTCCGCCTCTATGCGCCGCTCTTGTTCTTCGCCATTGCCCTGCCAACTTTTTCACACGCTCAGGCTATGCCCGCGGCCTCTGATAAGCCCTTCGTCGTCGAGTACTACTACAAAGCGAAGTGGGGGCACGCGGACGAATTTCTTAAGCTGTTCAAGAAGAATCACTATCCCGTGCTCAAGAAGGAAATGGAGATGGGGAGGATCGCGAAGGTTTGGATGGATCAGCCTCGCTATCACACCACCGAAGACGGGCGTTGGGATTTCCGCGTGACCATTGTCTTCAAGAATGCGACCGTGGCCAACGAAGCCTTCGATGAAGCGGCGCTGCAGAAGCAGATGTATCCCGATCAGGAGACGTTCCAGCGCGAAGAGCAGCGGCGCTTTGAAATTCTCGACGGGCATTGGGATTTGCCGGTGAAGACGGTGGATTTGGATTGAGCCATTGAGAGATTGAGTCATTGAGTGATTGAAAACCTTTCCTGCGGCAGCGCGCTAAAACAAATTGACTCAATGACTCAATCACTCAATGACTCAATGTGTTCAGTCGAGCTTCAGGAAATTTGCCACCAGCTTTTCGTGCCACTTCCAGGGCAGGATGCGCTTCATGGCGAGCTGCATCTTCGCGTCACCGCCGACCAGGTAGCGCAGCTTCGGGTTGGGGTCTTGCGCGATCGCCGCGATCAATCGCGCCACCTCAATGGGGTCGCGTTTGGGCAGGGCCTGCACGCGATCGCGCATGCGCAGGCTGCGCTGAATGTTTGGAGAAGTCTCCTTGGTGGCTTGTTCGCCCATGACTGCGCCGCGGGTCCAGATGCCGGTTTGGAAAGCTCCAGGCTCGACCAGCACTACTGTGATACCGAGCGAGTTGATCTCGAGGCGCAGGGATTCGCTCCAGCCTTCGAGCGCGTGTTTGGACGCGGAATAGCTGCTGACCGTA
This sequence comes from uncultured Acidobacteriaceae bacterium, assembly GCA_963842095.1. Taxonomy (GTDB): domain Bacteria; phylum Acidobacteriota; class Terriglobia; order Terriglobales; family Acidobacteriaceae; genus Sulfotelmatobacter. The sequence goes on along the minus strand of CAWJEY010000007.1, from coordinate 200,120 downwards.
ACGGAACCATGCAGGCCGGCGATGGAAGAGACCATGATGATGTGTCCGGAACGCTGGCGGCGCATGGTGGGCAGAACGGCCTTGGTCATGGCGACGGCGCCGAAGAAATTGGTTTCGAACTGGTAGCGGAGTTCTTCCAGCTTGATATCTTCGGCGAATCCGGCGACGGCGAACCCAGCGTTGTTGACGAGGACGTCGAGGCGGCCATGATCGCGAACTACGGCATCGACGAACCCAGGGAGCGAGTTGAAGTTGGCGACGTCGAGGGCGCGGATATCGAGTTGAGCGGCGATACCCGCGGCGGTTGCCGCCTGATCGAGGCGCTCACGGCGGCCGAGGTCGCGCATGGTGGCGACGACGCGGAATCCCGCCTTGGCCAGTTCGATGGAGGTGAGCAATCCGAAGCCGCTGGAGGAACCGGTAATGAGAGCGATTTTTTCGGGCATGGGAGTGAGTCCGTTAGGGTTGTAACACAGGGGCCGGGCGTGAAGCGAGGGTGAGCCTGCGGCCTTGGCGGAACTGCCTAGAATCCCAGGTTGTGCAAAAAACAGTCGCCATGCGAGCCTAACGGTGGGAAAATAGGAATAGGCAAGCGGCTCTGTTGGCACGCGCATCGCGGGCGAAGGAGGTTCTATGCTGGCGATGAAGAATCGGCTGACCCGGAATCCCTATTTCCATTTTCATCCGCTGCACACCCTGTTTTCCCTGGTTGCGGCCGTGATCCTGTTTGGCTTGATGGTCTGGTTGCTGGCTGTTCCCGCGAGATGAAAGCACCTCGGGATGTCTGGTAGAGGACATCGATCAAAGGGATGTCCCTGCCCGATGCACTTCTTCCGCAAAAGATGTTAATGAGCGGTAACAATCGTGCGGGAAATCCTTTATGGTAGTCATTGAAATTTGGAATTAGACAGGGCCATGATACCGCCTTACTCTTGACCATGGACCCCTTACTATCAGTTGAGGACTCACATGTTGATTTGCTGCACGAGATTGGCGTCCGGCTGGCGACGGCGGACGGCTTCCACGAAGTGCTGACTCGTGTGGTCGAGTTTGCCGCCGCGCTGGTGAAGTGCGACTCCTGCTTGATTTACGTGCTCGAGGGCGATGATCTCGTGCTGCGAGCATCCAAGAATCCCCATCCCGAAGTGGTGGACCGCCTGAAACTGCGCGTGGGGCAGGGCATTACGGGATGGGTGGCGGAACACCAGGAGCCGGTCGCGGTTGCCGAAAAAGCGGCACAGGATCCGCGCTTCCAGTTTTTCCACGAGCTTCCGGAAGATTCCTACGAAGCGTTTCTGTCGGTGCCTTTGATGTGCCGCGGGCGCGTGATGGGAGTGATCAATCTGCAGCATCGCCAGGCGCATGTTTACCGGAGGCGGGAAATTCGGTTGATTTCCACGATCGGATTTCTGGTGGGTGCCGAGATCGAGATGGCGCGGCTGGAGGATGCTAACTCCAACCTGTCGGAACAACTACAGACTCGCAAAGTTGTCGAACGCGCTAAAGGAATCCTGCAGCGCGATCTGGGACTGAGCGAAGAGCAGGCCTACCTGACGCTGCAGCGGCAGAGCCGGCAGAAGCGCAAGGCGATGAAGGAGATTGCCGAAGCGATTGTGCTGAGCGACGAGGTGAGAGGGAATTCGCCTTCGCCGAAACCAGCATAAGGTTAGTTCAAAGGACGCTTTTCCCGCTGGGATCAAACAAACACAAAGAAGCCCGAGAGCAGATCTGGGTTATCTGCTCTCGGGCTTGGCAGCCGATGGGCTAGCGAGTTGCGGACGCAGTCGCGGTCGCGGCCGATTGCGCCAGTTCGCGCGGCTCGGCTGGCACTGCGAAGTGCAGTGTTACTCCGAACTCGGGAAGCTGCATCGTGCTGACAAAGCTTCCCCCTGGCCTGGAGACCACCACCAGCCGGCTCTGGTCAGAGGGTTGGGAGGCCTCGGTATCGGTGACCAGAATCATGAAGCCTGCGCCGCTGCCGCTAATCTTGCTGAGCGTGAGCAGCTCCGAGGGGCCGTCGGCCGCCATGGTGAAGCGGTATTTGCCCGCGGGCACGATGGCGTTCTGCCAGTGGACTTCGTGGGTCAGCGTGAAGGTTCCGCGAGCATCCTGGGCAGAGGCCAGGTTGGGCGCGAAGTTCAGAGCGCTCACGGTCAAAACCGCGGCGTAGACGAATCTGCGAATTGATTTCATGGGATCTCCTGTTCTTTTTTTCTTAGTCTGAAGAGCACACTACCGGCGCGAGGCCGAATGGCGTGGGCTCAGATTGAAGTGGAGAACAACAGGGTCAGGAGAATTGCACTGCCAACATCAGGGCTGGCCTGCAAACATCAGCTTCGCGGGACCGGCTACAGAGCTGGTTTACGAAGTGATTCCACTATGAAGGATGCGGGCGCTAGAGTCCAACGCAAAATATTTATGGGAGTCATTCGAGGTAATCACGGCAGCCTTGGCGACGGGACTATAATCGTTTACGAGGTTAACCGCAATGGAGCCAATAGCCGCGCCGGATACTCCTGGGACACCCCTCTTGACAATCAAAATCTTCGCGGCCATAGCTACAACAGATGTCCTGATTGCGATCCTCCACCGTTGGAAGGTCTGGGATTGGGCGGGGAAGAGCATGGCGTGTTTCCTGCTTGCGTACTTGGTTCTAGTACCTGTACTTGCTAGTTGGGGACGAAAGGGACGCAGGCAATTCGAATGGGCTAACCTGATGCCCGCCTATGTTTTTCTGATGTTAGCAACCATACTTTTCGGTATGCGAGGGTAGGCGCGCTCCAACCGATGTTCTCCCTCGCCCGTTGAACCGATTTTCTGCGCGTTTGGCCGCTCGCGTTTGCAAAACTCCCACCGGATACGAGAACATACAAGGTTTGCACATCCCTACAGATTCTTACTGAGGAAGCGGCCAAAAATATGGCGACACGGAATAAATCCGCAAAGTTGAAGACAGCATCGAAAGCCCTCCGCATCGAAGTGAAAAACTACGTCAAGGCGCGGAATAACCCGCAGCCGAACGGCACGATCCAGCCGGCGAAAGGGAAGCTGGGGGTGATGATCCCGGGCATGGGCGCGGTGGCGACCACGTTTGTCGCAGGCGTGGAGGCGATTCGCAAAGGGCTGGCGAAACCGATCGGGTCGCTTACGCAGATGGGCACCGTGCGGCTGGGCAAGCGCACCGACGGGCGCTCGCCGAAGATCAAGGAGTTCGTACCGCTGGCCACGCTCGACGACTTGGTCTTTACCGGCTGGGATATTTTCGAGGACAACATGTACGAAGCGGCATCGAATGCAGGAGTGCTCGATCAGAGGCTGCTCGATCAGTTGAAGCCGTTTCTTGCGTCGGTGACGCCGCGGGCCGCGGTGTTCGATCACAATTACGTGAAAAAGATCGACGGGCCGAACGTGAAGAAGGGCAAGACGAAGATGGATCTTGCCGAGCAGTTGCGCGACGACATCCGCGACTTTAAGAAGACCAGCGGCGCGAGCCGGCTGATCACGATGTGGTGTGGCTCGACGGAGTCCTACATCGAGGCGACCGAGGCGCACCAGTCGCTAAAGTCGTTTGAGAAAGCGCTGCGCGAGAACGACGAGATGATCGCGCCTTCGATGATCTATGCCTACGCGTCGCTGATGGAGGGCGTGCCCTTCGCCAACGGCGCGCCGAACCTGACTGTGGATTTGCCGGTGATGCTCGAACTCTCACGGCAGAACGAAGCGCCGATCTGCGGGAAGGATTTCAAAACCGGACAGACGCTGATGAAGACGATCCTTGCTCCAGGTTTCAAGGCGCGCATGCTGGGCCTGAACGGATGGTTCTCCACCAACATCCTGGGCAACCGCGACGGCGAAGTGCTGGACGATCCGGGGTCGTTCAAGACCAAGGAAGAGTCGAAGCTTTCAGTGCTGGAGCACATTCTGCAGCCCGAGCTCTACCCGGACCTGTATGGCAAGATGTGCCACAAAGTTCGCATCAACTATTACCCGCCTCGCGGGGATAACAAAGAGGGATGGGACAACATCGACATCTTCGGATGGCTGGGATATCCCATGCAGATCAAGGTCGATTTCCTGTGCCGCGACTCGATTCTGGCGGCGCCGATTGTGCTGGACCTGGTGCTGCTGGTCGATCTGGCGAAGCGGTGTTCAGAGTTGCGCGGGCTGGGGATTCAGGAATGGTTGAGCTTCTACTTCAAGTCTCCCATGACGGTGCCGGGGCTCTATCCCGAGCATGATCTGTTTATTCAGTTGATGAAGCTGAAGAACACGCTGCGGCATTTGAAGGGCGAGGAGTTGATTACGCACTTGGGGTTGGAGTATTACGACTAAGATTCTTCGCTCCTCCTCATAATTTACTTCGAACTGATGGCATCCCGATTGTCGCCTCGCGCGTCCAAGACCACTTAGAAAGGCTCTGCTGCGACCGGCAGCCGATCCGAAGGAGATTGTCGGATGCGAAACCTGCGCGTCGTGACTATGGTATTGATCGCCGGCCTCGCGGTTGGAGTGCGGGCGCAAACCGCCGCGGATCAGGCGTCGGCCGGTCCTGCGAGTGCGGCCAGACACGGAACATTCGATGCGCCCAAGTGGGGGATTTTTGCCGGCTATTCTTCCGTCGAGACGAACAATCACAACTTTCACTTCAACCCAAACATCAACTTGCCCGCATTCGACTACGACGAGAACGGGCATGGATTCGAAATTGGAGGGGTGCGCAACCTGAACCGGTATTTTGGAATCGTGGGTCTGTTTGACGCCCACTTCAGCAGCAATAGCTTTACGCTTGGCGTTGTTCCTCTCGGCAGCAACCAGTTTACGTTGGTTCCCAATTGCAGTCAGCCGCCTTGTACGGCGCAGGGTTTTGCACTTGATCCCAGCCTGTTCCGGTTCACCGCGGGGCCCGAGGTCGCTTTTCGCAACCGGACGCGGGTGACTCCCTTCGCCGACGTCCTTTTCGGGGTTGCTCATTCGCATGCGACGTTCAGCACTGCTGGGCCTGCGTTGAACCTCTCGCGTATCGAAGCGGAAAACGGATTTGCCGTGAATTTTGCGGCAGGGCTGGAGTTTCGCGTCGCGCGTCAGATCAGCTTTCGCGGTTCCATCGACTATGGCAAGGCCTTCGTGGGGTCGAGCGCTCTGCCCCCGCAACTGGTTGATTCTGTCGGATTCTCGGCGGGGGTGTTGTTTCCCTTTCATTAGTGACCCAGCAAGATTATCCCTCAGGCAGCATGATCTGTTTATTCAGTTGATGAAGGTGATGAACACGCTGCAGCATTTGAAGGGCGAGGAACTGATCACGCATTAGGGGCTGGAGTATTACGACTGAGGGAGGGAAAGGCGGTCCAGAGCCTACCAAACCGTCCTGAGCAGCGGGCTTCTTCGGATTTTCTCGTCGTGGGTAATCAGGGTCAGGCCCTCTGCGCGGGCGGTCCCTCCGATGAGACGATCGGAGGGATCGCGCGAATAGTCATCCGGAAATTGCGCGGCGAGAGCCGCGATCTCAGGCGTGATAGGCCGTACGGTGACATCTTCTATTAATAAACCAATCGAGGCCTCGACCGTGCCATACCCCTGTATCTTCCCGCTGGCAAAGAGCGATGCGAGTTCCCACAGGCTGATTGCCGAGATGGCGAGGCCGCCATTGTGACGGGCGCGTCGAATGGCGGACGCTGCTGCCCGCGAGAGCCGTTTGGAATCGTCTCGCGCCCAAATCAGCACGTGAGTGTCGAGCAAAATCACAGCGAAGATTCCCAATCTTCTGTCGGCACAGCTGGGGACTCGATGTCACCGACGATCCGAAAGACGCCCTTCAAACTGCCGATGAACTCCCGTTTCGGAGGTTCTGCGGGCACCAGTTTTGCAACGGGCTTGCCACGCTTCGTGATCACTATCGGTTCTCTGGTGGAGCGCACGTCTTCCATAAGGGTAAGACAGCGCGCCTTGAACTCCGCAGCCGCGATCGTCTTCATGGACACATTGTAACATACATGGTCATATCAAGATGACCACGTAGGCTATGCCAGCTTCTTCTCCCGTTTGTACTCGTCAAACTTCTCCAAGAACCGGTCAATATCCTTCTTCTGCAGGTAGTACGGCGTCGATAACCGCAGCTTGTTCGGGTCGCCGCCCCGGATGCGGATCTTGTGGGTCTTCCACAGCCAGTTTTCCAGGTCCATGCGCGGCACGGGCGGGACGTTCACGCTGACGATGGCGCAGCGCAGGGCGGGATCGGGCGAGGTCCAGGATTCGGCGCCCCGCTTTTTCATTTCATCGAGAATGTAGTCGGCGAGCTTGCGATGGCGGCGCTCGATGCGGTCGAGGCCTATGTCGTTGGCAAGTTTAATCGAGGCGCGCAGTCCCCAGAGAGCAGGCACGTTCGAGCTGCCGATGCGCTGGAAGCGTTCGGCGCGAAGCTTGGTGTCGTCCCAGCCTTCGGTAACGATGGTGTTCCACAGGCGGTCGATGATTTCGTCACGCACATACAAAAAGCCAGAACCCTTCGGGGCCTGCAGCCACTTATGCGGGCTGGAGGAATACATGTCGCAGCCGATGTCGCGAATGTTCAAGCGCATCATGCCGGTCACGTGAGCGCCATCGACGGCGGAGAGGATGCCTTTCGACCGGGCGAGCGAGCTGAGTTCTTTCGCGGGCAGCACAACTCCGGAAAACGTGGTGATGTGGCTGAAGAAGATGACGCGCGTGCGGGGCGTGATGGCGTCGTTGAAGAGATTGAGAACCTGGGCCGCATCTTTCACGGGGCGGGGCAGCGTGACGGTCTTTACTACCACGCCATAGCGCTTGGCCTTGAGGTTCCAGGGATGAATGCCGCCGGGATGCTCCTGGTCGGTCATGAGGACTTCGTCACCTGGCTTCATGTCGAGGCCGTTGGCGATGTAGCTGTTCGCCTCGGTCGCGTTACGAAGCAGGGCGATCTCGTCGCGATGGCAGCCGACGAAATCCGCCAAAGGATCGCGAAACTCGTTCCACGAGGCGTATCCCCAGATGGGGTAGTCTTCGGGATCCTGCTGGTCCATTTTCTCAGTGGTGTTGTAGCCGTCGAAGATGGCGCGCAGCACGGGCGCGGGGCTGGAGCCGACGGTGCCGTTGTTGAGGTAGATCTCGTCCTCGGGGATGAGGAACTGCTTGCGCATCTCGGCCCAGTAGGCGTCTTCGTTCTTGTCGAGCAGGGAGTGGTCGGGGAGTGGGGGAATTTTTTCCAGCTGCGCGAAGAGATTCCCGCGGAAGGCTAGGGAAGCGGCTAGTCCAGTAGTGGCGGTGGTGAGGAAGCGACGGCGGTCGAGCATTAGGCCTCCGGTCTGCACGAACGAATGAAGGAAGGCGCTATGTTACGTCCGGGCGCAGGAATCCTCAAGCGGAATGCTTGGCATCCCCTCACGCGGCGGCATCCAATCACATCAGTGCGCTTTGGCTTGAGCGGCGCGAATCTGCGGCATCAGAATGTCGCGAACATAGTGCCAGTCGGGGACGAGTTTAAGTGCGGCTTGCGCGTCCTGCTCGGCGGCGGCTAGATCAGGCGTGGTTCGGCTCAAATTCGACCAGGCGAGACTCATCAGCAGCTCCGGTTCTCCCCATGTCGGCTCCAGCGGATCACTCACGTCGTGCTTCCGGTTGCGAATCGCTTCCAAACCTTTGTTGTAACCCTCAAACGCCTTGTCCTGCCCTCCTCCGCGCTCTGGAGGCGACGACCAACGAATGGGGCCGAGCACCCAGAGCAGTCGAGGATTGTCTGGGGCTGCCGCCATGGCTTCCTTCAAAAGCGGACTCGACTGTTGGAGCAATTCCTGAACGCGGGTTGCATCCTTCCTGTGCAAGTACATCAGGTAGCCCAGACTAGAGCCGCCTCCAATCTTAGGTTCCACGAACGCAGGGTCTCGGGCAATGGCGTCTTTGAAATCGGTGACCGCCTGTGTGAGATCCTCTTCGAGATCAGTTGGAGTGGGGGATTCGTTGAAGCCGTTAATCGCTCTGCGCCACAAGGCAAATCCGCGCCAGTAGAGCACGCGCGCTGCCAGCTTGTTGTCTTCTGGGATGGGCGTGAGGTCATCGTGGAGACGCTTCAGAGCTGGGCGATCGCCCTCGTAGTCGACTCGTTGAATCTGAGCCACGAGACCGACGATGGCATCGTGCGAAAGGCCGGGTGCTTTGTCCGGGGGACGCAGTTCCATCGCGAAAGTGGAGACCGCCAGCAAAGGAAGCACGCACCAGAAAGCGCCGCAGTTGCGGGCACGCCGCTGAATCGTAGACATAAGGCCTCCTGTCTCGGAAAAGACGGCCATCCGGCAAAGTGGTTAGTTTCCTATCACTCTGGCGAGTCCGCCAAGCAAAGTTTACCGGCTGGGGCAGACAAAATCCACGCCCGGCCATGCACCCCTGGATAACCCCGGCGGGGAGGGGAGCGTCTAATTGGGTGAAGAAGTTTGGGGTTGGTGTGCTTCCAGCCGGGCGTATAATGTCAGGCAGAGCAGGTCTGGCCGCAAAGGAGTTCCCATGAAATTCCGTTGGTTGGCAATCACGGTGGCAATGGCGGCGTTCAGCGCAGGGCCCTGGACGCAGGCGCAGACGCAGGATCCCGGTCAGACCCAAGCTCCAACTCAGACCCAAACTCAAACCCAGCCGCAAACTCAAACTCCTACTCAAGATCCAGACCAAGGCCGGCCGAAAGCCGCTGACATCCAAAACGCGCCGAAGCAGGCGCCGGCCGCTCTACCGACGCAGGATGACAGCCAGATGAAGCACGACGGCACCATAACCGACGTGGACGCAGTGGGTAACCGCAACGTCGGTTGCGCTCGTGGCATGGGCAACTGGTACACGGTAGAAGGCCAGGTGGCGCGGGGCCGGGTATATGCGCAGCAGATCGAGTCGCAGATCAAGCTGGTGAACGATCCGGTGATCACGGAGTACGTCAACCGGATCGGCCAGAACCTGGTGCGGAATTCGGATGCGCAGGTGCCCTTTACAATCAAAGTGATTGATTCCGACGTGGTGAATGCGATGGCTCTGCCCGGCGGATTCTTCTATGTGAATTCTGGGTTGATCCTGGCGGCCGATGAAGAAGCCGAAATGGCGGGCGTAATGGCCCACGAGATTGCCCACGTGGCGGCTTGCCACTACGGACGCGAAATGACGCGCGCGCAGTGGTTGCAAATGGCTTCGATCCCGTTCATCTTTATGGGCGGCGCGATTGGCTACGCGGGGTACGAAGCGTCGGGGCTGGCGATCCCTATGACTTTCCTGAAGTTCTCTCGCGAGTTCGAGGCGCAGGCCGACTACCTCGGTGTGCAGTATATGTACCGCGCCGGATATGACCCCTCGGCGTTTGTATCCTTCTTCGAAAAGATTCAGGCGATGGAGAAGAAGAAGCCGGGGACGATCTCCAAGGCCTTTGACACACACCCGCAGAGTGCGGACCGCATCGAAAAGTCGCAGGAGGAAATTCGAAAGATCCTGCCTTCGAAGCCGCAATACATTGTGACCACCTCGGAATTCGACGAAGTCAAGGCGCGGTTGGCGTCGATCGAGAACCGCCACAAGGTGCTTGACCAGAAGGACGCCAACAAGCCCAGCTTGCGGCGCACTTCCACCAGCAGCGACCCCAACGCCGGGGACAGTAAGAGCGATGATGATCGGCCAACCTTGAAGCGGCGCGATGATTCGTCGAACTAGCGATGGAGCGATTGAGGCAGCAACGAACCGGCGGCCGCGGCCGCCGGTTTTGTGTGTGCGCCAGGCGACGTTGAAGCCGTCACTGCTTGGACCGTAAAGGCCGTGAAGCACACAACTGGGTGACTGCCGTCACAGCGGAAGATTGTCGAAACGAACTAGCCTAGGCTACGCTAGGCTTATACCGCAAGCGAGAGGAACAGGTCTTATATGCCAGAGAACACACTCACCATCACGGACAATCGCACTCGTCAAACCTATACCGTTCCCATCGCGGATGGCACGATCCGGGCGATGGACCTGCGGCAGATCAAGACGGGTCCTGAAGATTTTGGGCTGATGACCTACGATCCGGCGTTCATGAACACGGCATCGTGCCGCAGCAGCATCACCTTTATTGATGGTGACCGGGGAATCCTGCGCTACCGCGGATACCCCATCGAAGTGCTGGCCGAGCGCTGCACTTTTCTGGAAGTCGCCTACCTGCTGCTTTTTGGTGATTTGCCCACCGAGTCCGAACTCAAGACCTGGGTGCACGACATCACCCACCACACCATGTTGCACGAGAGCATCAAGAAGTTCATGGAGGGATTCCGCTACGATTCCCATCCCATGGGCATGTTCGTGAGCACGGTGGCGGCGTTGTCGAGTGTTTATCCGGAAGCCCGCGAGATCCACGACCCCAAGAACCGCATGCACCAGATTGTTCGTCTGATTGGGAAGGTCCCTTCGATTGCCGCCCTGTCGTACCGGCACAACGTGGGTTTCCCGTATGTGTATCCGGACAACGATTTGAGCTACACCGAGAATTTCATGAACATGTTGTGGAGGATGGTGGAGCCGAAATATGTGGCGAATCCCGTCCTCTCGCGCGCCCTCGACATCCTGTTTATTCTGCATGCCGATCACGAACAGAACTGCGGCACCAATGCCATGCGCTCTGTGGGCAGCGCCCAGACCGATCCGTATTTATCGCTGGCGTCGGCGGCGTCTGCCCTGGCGGGACCGTTGCATGGCGGAGCCAATGAAGAAGTCCTGAAGATGCTGGATGAAATTGGTTCGAAGGACAACGTGCCCGCCTACATCAAGAAGGTGAAGGAGGGGCACGGCAAGCTGATGGGATTCGGACATCGCATATACAAGAATTACGATCCGCGGGCGAAGATCATCAAATGGTCTTCGGAGCAGGTTTTTGAGGTTACGGGACGCAACCCGAAGCTGGACATTGCGCTGGAGTTGGAGCGCATCGCTCTGGAAGACGACTATTTCGTGAAGCGCAAGCTGTATCCCAATGTCGACTTCTATTCCGGCATCATGTACCAGGCGATGGGCTTCCCGCCAGCGATGTTCACCGTGCTGTTCGCGATTGCGCGCACGGCAGGCTGGCTGGCGCAGTGGCAGGAGTTGGTGAACGATCCGGAGCAGAAGATTGCGCGACCGCGGCAGATTTACACGGGGCACGAAGAGCGGGAATTTGTGCCAATCGGGAAGCGGATTGCAACTGCCGTTCCCGCGCGCTAGCGCCGTTTTAATACACTTGTCATCCCTCGATTCGCAGGATGACAAACGTGGATAAGCTTACGCGGCTTGCTTGTGTGCCAGCGAAGCTACGTACTCGCGCCTCTCCGCCTGCGAAGTGATGACCTTCATCTCCTGCCAGTCGTAGGGAAATTCTCTTCCGCAATCGAGGCAAGCTACGTAGGTGCCGGTCAATGCGCCGGCCTGCGGACGGCGTGCCGTTCCGCGAATGGTTACCGGAAAGCTGTACCGGGGGTGCCGGCAACCGAAAAACACGTCAATCAATTTTGCTACCATGGAGCACCTTCCACACCCTGGGTCGTTTCTCCCTGGGATATTCTGAGTGTGCGGCCCCCTGCGACTGCCACTTTCAATACGCAACCACTCGAAAGATTAGATTCATCCTGGCGGGGAATGGTTTCGTATTCCTCGCCGTAAGCTGGGATCTTCGGCACCCTACTCCCAAGCGATTCTCTGGAAGCTAGTTACAGGCAGGCGGTAAACGCATTGTTCTTGCCTTAGACGATATTTTCCGGGATGCGAAGCCCAAAAGCTGTGACAATCGTCACTTGCGGAGGCGACCGGCGTCACCTCTGCTTGAGGAAAAACGGGGAAATGCACCGCGGAAACTCCAAAGGCTAGGCCAGATTCAGGGCCTTCTTAATGGTCCCGCGCTCGTTCTGAATCTTTTCCTGCAACAGCGTGATGGCGTAGATGAGTTGCTCCGGGCGCGGCGGGCATCCCGGAACATAAATGTCGACCGGAATTACCTGGTTGACGCTCTGCACTAGGGCATAGTTGTTGAAGACGCCGCCGGAAGTGGCACAGGCGCCCATGGAAATCACCCACTTGGGTTCCGGCATCTGCTCCCACAACTGGCGAATTACCGGGGCCATTTTGTTCGAAACGCGGCCGGCAATAATCATGAGATCGCTCTGCCGGGGCGACGGTCGAAACACTTCAGCCCCAAAGCGCGCAATGTCGAACCGCGCCGCGCCCATCGACATCATTTCGATCGCGCAGCAGGCCAGGCCGAATGTCATGGGCCAGATGGAGCCCTTGCGCATCCAGTTGACGGCCGAATCCAGCGTGGAAAGCACAACGCCCTCCGGAGTGGGGTTGCCGAAGGTCAGGTCCTTGACCACCTTCTTGCCGTTCTCGGTGTCGATGTAGGGACCGAAATTTAGTTCGGGGGACATAGCTCTATTTTAGAACACTCGCGGCTGTTCCGCTGAAGAAGCTGCCGGTTTCTCCACCGCCTTGGGGAAGTCAGTCCACACCAGCCAGCCCAGTTTCATTGGTTCGGCGCCATGTTTGGCATAAAAATGAACTGCGACCGTATTCCGGCGTGCCACGTTCACGCACACGCGCGAGGCATTGTGTTGCCTGAACCACGCAGCCAGGTACGGCATCAAGGCCGACGCAACTCCGCATCGCCGACGCTCCGGAATCACATAGAGCCATTGCAGTTCTCCGTCGCAAGCGAAGCGACGCGTAAGATGTCCGGCGATATAGCCGATCAGGGCTTCGCCTTCGTAAGCCACGTAAATGACGCGAGGCAGCAGGGCATGCTGGGGATGGTGCTGGCAGTCGAAATAGGCGGCCATGCGCTCTTCCGACGTGCCGCCCTCGCTTCTTTCGAGGTTCCAAATGGCGGCCATGCGCGGAATGTCAGTTCTTTCGGCCTGCCTGTATCGAATTGAAGCGGGCGTCATTGAGCAAATCCTTACGGATTCACCACGATCTTCCCAAACATCTGGCTCTTCTCCAAATACTCATGCGCTGCCCGTAATTCGCTGAGCGGGAACGTACGGTCGACCACCGGCTTCAGGCGTCCCGCGAACACGTGCTTGAGCACTTCATGGAGTTCGCCCATGGTTCCCATATAGGAGCCCAGCAGGGTCAACTGGCGCGCGAAAAGATGGCGGAGATCGATGCCTACGTTCGGACCTGTGGTTGCGCCGCAAGTGACCAGCGTGCCGCCGGTCTTGAGAGACTTCACGCTTTCGTCCCAGGTGGCCGCGCCCACGTGCTCGACCACGATGTCGACGCCTTCTTTGTTGGTGATCTTGCGCACCTCCTCGGAAATCTTCTGCTGATAATGGTTGATGCCGTGGTCTGCGCCCCGTTCGTGGCCCTTGGCCAGCTTCGCTTCGTCACCGGCAGTGGTGATCACCCGGCAGTGAAAGAGTTTGGCAATCTGAATTGCAGCGATGCCCACGCCGGAACTTGCGCCCAGCACGAGTACGGTCTGACCCGGACGGATGCCGGCTCGTCCGACCAGCATATGCCACGCCGTCACAAACACCAGCGGCACGCTGGCCGCCTGATTGAAATCGAGCGAGTCGGGGATCGGAATCACGTTGGCCGCTGGGGCCGCGATCAGTTCGCAGTTTCCTCCGTCTACACCATTGCCGAGCACGGTGAATGCGCGGCATTGATTCTGGAGACCGGCAACACACTTTTCGCAATGCCCGCAATAGTGCATGGGCGCCAGCAGCACGCGCTGGCCGGCCTTGAATCCGGTGACGTACTCGCCTACCTCGGCCACTTCGCCCGCGACGTCGCTGCCGAGAATGTGCGGCAGCTTTCCGCCCGGCAATCCCTTGCGCACCCACACATCGAGATGGTTGAGCGAACACGCCCGCACGCGCACCAGCACCTGATCTTTGCGCGGTTGTGGATCGGGGACATCTTCGTACGTTAAAACTTCCGGGCCACCGAATTGATGAATGCGGACAGCTTTCATAGCGTTTCTCCAAGTCCCCGGGCTGAAGCCCGCGGTCTTACACCCTGCTAGCGGCACCCTTCGGCTTCGCTCAGGGCAGGCTCTTGGAAGCCGTGCCCTTCCCGAATCCGTTACGAGACCAGTTCTAACACAAACTTAATTATCAGGAGACTTGGCATTGACACCGACATCGAATCGCGTAACCATGGAAGTGGTTTGGCAAGCCGTATCCGGTCCACAGAAACACAGCAAGAGCCCCAGAGTAATGAACTGGGGCTTTTGCTTGTTCGGTTTGACTCCCACTGCTAACCGATTGATAATCGAACCTGCAAGTCTGCCGCCGCATGGACATCTACGAGCAAATCGTGCAACTCCGCCGCGATGGACGCCGCGGCGCTGTCGCAACCATCGTCAACGTGCGCGGTTCGATTCCTTCTTTTAAGACCGCGAAGATGCTGGTACGCGACGATGGCTCGATCGTCGGCACCATCGGTGGTGGATGTGTCGAGGCCGACGTGTGGCAGGCGGCGCGCGAGGTCATGGAATCGGAGAAGCCTCGTACGCTTAGCTTCGATCTGAATCAGGATCCGAAGTACGATACTGGCCTGGTCTGCGGCGGCACGCTGGAAGTTTTCGTGGAGCCGATCTTACCTCCAGCGTTACTTTATGTGTTCGGTGCAGGTCATGTTGCCATAAACCTTTGCCAGGTTGCTGCAAATGCGGGTTTTGACCTGATCGTCACCGACGACCGCACCTCTTACGCCACCAAAGAACGTTTCCCAGCGGCTCGGGAAGTGCATGCGCTCGACTTCGAAGAGGCCACCAAGAAGCTTGACCCAAACGAGGCTTCTTACATCGTCATCGTCACCCGCGGTCATCGTGACGATATGCGCATCCTGCGCTGGGCGGTGCAGACTCGCGCCCGCTACGTGGGCATGATCGGTTCCAAGCGCAAGGTGATCGAAATCTTCAGGACGCTGCAGAAGGAAGGAGTGCCCGCGCATCTGTTTGACCGCGTTCACGCTCCGATCGGACTCGACATTGGAGCCATCACGCCCGAAGAGATTGCGGTTGCGATTACGGCCGAGTTGATCGCGATTCGGCGGCACGCCGGGGCCGGACTGCCCCACATGAGTTGGTTCCGATCCCAGAAATCAGAGGCCGACGGCAGTGGTGTCACAGACGTGACGATCGAGGAACGCGAGTGAATTGTTGATTTCTGATTGTTGATTGGGAACCGCTCTCCAATCAACAATCAAAAATCGACAATTTCCCGCCGTTCCCTGCTATCTTCGCAGCATGACCCGCTCCTCCAACTTTGCCGGCCTGATTCTCGCCGCCGGAGAATCCGCGCGCATGGGCCGGGATAAAGCCTTACTACCGTGGCCGCCGCCGGTAAGCGGGCAAGCGCCTTCCACGGAGACTTTTCTCTCGGCGGCAATTCGATCGCTTTCGCTGGCTACGGAGTTCGTCCTGGTCGTGGTGGGGAATAATGAAGCAGCGCTGGCGCCGATTATCTTTGCTCACGGCGCGTCCCTCGTGGTTAATCCGGATCCGAGCCGTGGACAGTTCAGTTCTCTGCAAATCGGTTTGCATGAAGTGCTGAACCACGGCCGTGACGCGGCCATGGTTACGCTGGTCGACCGCCCTCCAGTGAGAACCGCAACCATCCAAACCCTGCGCGATGCTTTCGAAGCTGCCGGGCAGAATGTTTGGGCAATCGTACCGGAGTTCTCGGGGAAGCACGGCCATCCCTACCTTGTGGGCCGCGAGATGATCGAGGCGTTTCTGCGCGTCCCCGTCACTTCGACCGCTCGCGACATCGAACATCAGCATCACGAGCACATGCAATACTTTCGAGTGGACGATCCGCTGGTTGCGTTGAACATCAACACTCCGGAGGAGTATGCGGGACTCCTGCGCTCCTCATGACCCAGCGAAACCATTGCGTGTTTCCCCGGAAGCACGTTATCGTCGATAGATGAAGATGAATGCCGCCGAGGCAGAAGGATTTCTTCCCGTCACCAAAGAATTTCTCGAATCGATCCTTCGCCTTAAGTTGCGGGTCGCCGCGTTCGACTGCGACGGAACGCTGTGGGCAGGCGATGCCGGGGAGCGCTTCTTCGATTGGGAACTGAGAGAGGGCGATATTGTTCCTGACGTGCCCGTCGGTCCGATGCGAGAGCGTTATGCTGCCTACAAGCGCGGCGAGGTCGATGAAACCACGATGTGCGGGGAAATGGTGACCATGCACAGGGGTATTTCGGAAGCGAAGATGATGGACGCCGCTGGCCGCTTCTTCGATCAGTTCTTCGGCGCGCAGATATTTCCCGAGATGCGGGAACTCGTCCGCCGCCTGCAGGAAAACGGATGCGAGGTTTGGGCAGTCTCTTCCTCCAACGAATGGGTGATCCGCGCCGGGATGAAGCATTTCGGGATACCCGAAAGCCGCATTCTTGCCGCCAAGGTGGAAGGCCACGACGGCATCGTCACCGATCGTCTGATCCGCGTGCCTTCCGGCTCCGGCAAGCCACAGGCTCTGCGCGAAGTCGTCAAGAAGGAGATCGAGGCTGCGTTTGGCAATTCGCGCTGGGATGCGGAAATGCTGGCCATGGCAAAACATGCTTTCGCGGTCAATCCGAATCCGGACCTCGAGTCCGCGGCGCGGGAGCGGGGCTGGCGGGTTTATTTTCCGGAAGGCACGGGCCCACGCACTTGAGTTTGCCGGTGGGAGCACGCCGTTTACAATTGGGCTGCAAATGTATTCTGCGCAGTTACTCGATCATTTTCAGAATCCGCGCAACGCTGGAGAAATTGCCGGCGCAGATGCCTCGGCAGAAATTGAGAATCCCGCTTGCGGAGACGTTTTGCGGCTAACCCTGAAAATCAGCGCTGGAAGAATTACCCAGGCACAATTCAAGGCCAGAGGATGCGTGGCGGCGATTGCCTGCGCCTCGGCATTGACGGAACTGGTGGTTGGAAAGATGCCAAGCGAAGCCCGGAAACTGCGGCGCGAGGACGTGAGTGTCGCGGTCGGCGGCCTGCCGCAAGCTTCAGCCCACGCCGCTCAGTTGGCCCTGGACGCACTTTCAGCCGCGCTGAGCTTGATCAGGCCTTAGCGTGAGAATAATGCCCTCCTCGCACACGCCGCGGCGCATTGCCAGCCTGCAACCCAGCGCGACGGTGATTCTCGCCGCCGTGGGCGAACTTGACCGCGTGGTCGCGTGCACAAAGTATTGCGCGGACGTCGTTCCCGAAATCACAGCGCAACCGCGCATTATCCTTGCCGACTCCTGGACTGCCAACGCCGAGCAGATTATTGCTGTGCGCCCCGACCTCGTCATCGCCTCAGTGCCCTACCAGGAGAAGGCGGTCATCGAAATACTCAAGGTGGGCGTGCGTTTTCTCGGCTTGGCCCCGAAGACTCTGACTGATATCTACGCCGACATCGCCCTCATCGCCGGGACGGTCGGTGCGAGTGATCGCGGCGACAACGTGATCGCCATCATGCAGCAACGAATCGAAGAAGTGCGGGCCCATGTCGCGGGAGCGCTTCGCCCTAGAGTTTTCTGCGAAGAATGGGGCAAGCCGCTGATTGCGTCACAGGCCTGGGTCGCGGAACTGGTGGAGGCTGCCGGAGGCGAGTTCCTGGGTACACCGGGGCGGCAGATTTCCCCTGAAGAAGTGGCCGGCATGGATCCCGATATCTTGATTGCCGCCTGGTGCGGAGCGGGCGACCGCGTGCCTTTGGAGAAAATTGTTGTGGACCGCAACTGGGAGGGAACTCGCGCGGCTCGAACATCCCGGGTCTATTGCATCCGAGACGAGCACCTCAACACGCCCGCTCCCACGCTTCTCCGCGGTCTCGACGCTCTGGCGTATGCGATTCATCCCGAACTGTTTGGTGGCACGGAAGGAATCCGCCAGATTACCTCTGTTCCGTCTTCCACAGCGTGAATCGGCTCCTCTGAGTTAAGATTCTGCTCATGCCCGTCACTACCAGAATCGAAGAGGTTCGCAACGAAATCACGGCGCTCGCGCAAGCGGCGCCAACCGCGAAGGATCTGATGCAAGGTGTGTGCAAGCTTTTGCACGAGCGCATGCTGAAGTACAACTGGGTTGGTTTTTACATGCTTGAGCCCGGCGCCAAGCCGCCAGCCTTGGTGCTGGAAGCTTTCCTGGGGGCGATGACGCCGCACACGCGCATTCCGCTCAATCAGGGCATTTGCGGAGCTGCCGCGTCCAGCGGAAAGACGATCGTGGTCGACGATGTGAGCAAAGATCCCCGCTACCTTGCCTGTTCCCTGGAGACCAAGTCGGAAATCGTGGTGCCGATTTTCGTGAAGAAGCAGGTCGCCGGCGAACTCGACATCGACAGCCATTTTCCCGCCGCGTTTGGCGCCGAAGACCAGGCGCTGGTCCAGTACTGTGCGGAAGCCGTGGGGAAAAAGCTGGAGAAGTCGCAGTGAGGGTAGAAAAGGGCAAGGTGAGGGCGCCCGAGATCGGGCGAGTGTGGCTGAATTCCACGCCCCTCAGCTTCCGCCAGTTGCGAGGACGAGTCGTCCTTGTCGACTTCTGGGACTATACCTGCGTCAACTGCATTCGCACCCTGCCTTATGTGCAGGCCTGGCACGAGCGCTACCGGGACAAGGGTCTGACTGTGATTGGGGTGCACACGCCGGAGTTCACATTTGCGCGGTACGAGTCCAATGTGGAGCGGGGCATTCCCGAGTTTGGCCTGACTTATCCCATCGTGGTGGACAGCAATCGCGAAATCTGGAAGGCATTCGCCAACCGCTACTGGCCCACAAAGTACATACTCGATAAAGACGGTTATCTGCGTTATGGGCACTTCGGGGAAGGCGCCTACGCCGAGTGCGAGCAGGCCGTTCAGGAACTGATTCATGAAATCGATCCGGGCCTGACGCTTCCCGAAATTATGGAGCCGTTGCGCGAAGAGGATCACCCGGGAGCGGTCTGCTACCGGCCTTCGGGCGAACTTTACCTTGGGCATGGGCGTGGGCGTATCGGCAACGAAGGTGGCTTCAAAGAAGATCAGGTTGCCGATTATGAGTTTGCCGGCAAGACGGACGAGAATTTCTTCTATGCCAACGGCCGGTGGGCCTCGACTGCCGAATACTTCGAAGCCGCCGGAGAGGGGCCGCACTCTTTGAAATTAAGATACGAAGCCTCGGCCGTGAATTTGGTAATGGCTTCGCCGCGCGGGCTCTCGGCGGAAGTTCAACTGGTGCAGGATGGCAAGCCTGTCGCCCGCAGTCAGGCCACGAGAGATATGCGCTTCCGCGACGGTGAAAGCTATGTCGTGGTGGATTCGGCCCGCATGTATGCTCTGGTGGACAACCACGAATTCGGCGAGCACGAACTTGAACTTCTCTGTTCTCCGGGAATCGCGGCTTTCGCCTTCACTTTTACGGGCTGTGTGGATCCGGTCGCCAGCGCCCTGCATGCCACCAGCGCTGTCAATTTATGAAACGGGTCGTCGCTGCGGTGATCGAACAGAATGGCAAGCTGCTGGTCTGCCAGCGCACCCGGCATCAGACCATGCCGCTCAAATGGGAGTTCCCCGGAGGCAAGATTGAAGAAGGGGAACAGCCGCGCGACGCCCTGCGCCGGGAACTGGAAGAAGAATTAGGAATCGATGCCACGATTGGCGACGAGATCGCCCGCCTGCAGCACAGGTATCCGAGTGGCGCCATGGTTGAACTGCGGTTCTTCATCGTCCGCCAATACCGCGGTGAAATTGAGAACCGCATCTTCCGCGATCTGCAGTGGTCGGCACCGAAAGACTTGGGGTCGTATGATTTTCTCGAAGCGGACGCGTCTCTCGTGAAAGACTTGTCGGCGGGAAGGCTGCTTTGAGCCCCGGTTCGCCCTAGCCGCCGCCTTTCAACGTCCAGAACCAGGCGATGGTCAGACCGATCATTACCACCGTCGTCAGCCAAGCCACGGCATTGAACAAGCGTGTGTTCACGTACTTTCCCATCAATTCTTTCTTGTTGATCAGCAACAACATGAAAATCAGCACGAAGGGCAGCACGATGCCGTTGACCACCTGCGACAGGACTGCGATCTTCACCAGCGGCAGGCCGGGGATAAGAAGTACAGCCCCGCCGGCCACGATGAGCAGCGTGTACAGCCAGTAAAAAAACGGGGCCTCGCTGAACTTCTTATCTACGCCGGATTCAAAACCCAATCCTTCGCACACCGTATAGGCGGTGGAAAGCGGCAGAATCGACGCGGCAAACAGTGAGGCGTTGAACAGTCCTACAGCAAACAGAATGTAAGCGTATTGCCCGGCCAGCGGCTTCAAGGCCTGAGCCGCATCTGCCGCGTATTTGATGTCACGGTAGCCGTGTACGAACAGGGTCGCGGCGCAGGCTACGATTATGAACCAGGCCACTACGTCGGTGAAAATGCAGCCGGTGATCACGTCCCAACGCGAAGCTTTGAGTCCACGCGCAGTTACACCTTTCTCCACAATCGAGGACTGAAGATAGAACTGCATCCAGGGCGCGATCGTCGTCCCCACGACGCCGATCACCATGAATAGATAGGCCTGTTCACGAAAGGCGTGCAGCGCGGGCGGCTTAATCGTTGCGATCGCCGCTTCCTTCCACGGTGGATGGGCGAGCGCTCCGGCAAAGATGTAGGTGATATAGAAGAACGATGCTGCCAGGAACACCTTCTCCACACTCTTGTATTGGCCCTTCACCACGATCAGCCAAACGATGACGCCGCAAACCGGGACGGTCACGTAGCGTGGCAGCCCGAACAATTCCAGGCTGGTGGCGATACCAATAAATTCTGTAACCACGTTGCCGAAGTTGGTGATCAGAATGCCCAGCATCATCAAGAAAGTGATGCGCAATCCGAACTCTTCGCGGATCAGGTCGCTCAGTCCTTTGCCGGTCACCGCGCCCATGCGGGCGCTCATCTCCTGCACCACGATCAGCGCTAGCGTGATCGGGATCATGGTCCATAGCAGGAGATACCCGTACTGCGCGCCAGCCTGCGAATAGGTCAGAATGCCGCCAGCATCGTTGTCGACGTTGGCGGTGATGATCCCCGGTTCCACAACCGCGAGGAACAGCAGGGTCCTGCCTTTCCATCTCTTCAGAAGTCTCATGCGCACATGTCGCCGACATAGGGATTAAAGCAACCCGGAACCGGCTCCACTCTGCGGTTGGCGCTCGCAGTCCGGCTCAAGGCCGCATCAGAATACATGGACTGCCCGTGCGGGGGATAGATGAAAATGACAGATTGCGCAGAAAAAAGCGGCTACTTGCGCTGCTCCAGCTTGACCGATGCGGTCACCGGCTGCCCGTCTCGCAAGACCTTCACTTCCACGACATCTCCGATCTTGCTGCGGCGCAGGGCGTCGGTGAAATCGTAGAGGTTCTTGATGGGCTTGTCGCCGAATTGGATCAGCACGTCCCCCGCCTTCAGACCCGCCTTTGCCGCGGGGGAGCCGGGCTTTACATCGGCAAACTTCATGCCGTTGGCGGTCTCTCCGAAGTCGGGGATCGATCCAAAGTAGGGCCCATATCCGGCGCCGCGTTCGCCGCTCGGCGGTTTCTCTTCGACAACCGTCTGGAAGGCCGGTGCGCCGGCGGCACTGGCCAGTTGCACGGTTACGTTTCGGATCATATCCAGCAGCCTGGCCGCGGAGGGGGCGTTGATCTTTTCCCAGGTATCGGAGGGCTTGTGATAGTCCGAGTGCAGACCGGAGAAAAAGAACAGCACCGGAATCTTCTTCGACACAAACGAGGTGTGATCGCTGGAGGAGTAGCCACCGGCGCAATATTCGATCTTGAACGCGGAACCTTCCTGCGATTGTTCTTTCTGAGCTTGTTCCAGGATCGGCTTGAAGGTTGATCCCGTTCCCACGCCGCCGATGTAGACTTTGTCGTCCTTGATGCGACCGATCATGTCCATATTGATCATGGCGACCGCTTTCTCCAGAGGACGCGTTGGATTCTTGACCCACGCAGCCGACCCCATCAGGCCGAGTTCTTCGCCCGCGAAGTTCATGAATAGAATTCCGCGCTTCAATTGCCCATGCTCGGGAGCCAGGAGCCGGGCCAGTTCCAACACGCCCGCGGTCCCGGACGCGTTGTCATCGGCGCCGGGATGAATCTGTCCAATCTGCGAGGGAGCGAGGGAGTCGACGTTGCCGCGGCCCAGGTGATCGTAGTGCGCGCCTACGATGACGTATTCGTCCGTCTGCCCCGGCAGGTAGGCCAGAATGTTGTTCGCCGTGGCCCGCGTGGTTTCGATATCCACGTTCAATGAGAGATGCAGACTGTCGGGGAGCGCGAACGACGCGGGCTTGGTGGCGGCGTTGATCTGCTCCTGCACATCTTTCAACGATTTTCCCGCGGCTTGCAACCAGTTTTCTGCCACGTCGTTCTTAACCTGCACGAAAACGATGCCGACGTTCTCCGGCCCGCTGACACTGCCGATGCGGGTGAGCAGATCTTCCTCGCCATCACCCAGTTTCCCGTTGACCATCACGACCGCGAGAGCGCCGTGATTGCGGGCGTTGATCGCCTTCGTGATCATCTGCGAGTGATGAGTCAGCCCCTGGTTCCCGCTCTTCGTGGCGAAGGAGGTGGGCTCGTATCGGAGGACGACAACGATCTTGTCTTTTACGTCGAGGTTGGCGTAATCGTCGTATTGATATTCGTCGGCAGTGATTCCATAGCCGGCGAAGACCACTGGCCCCGCGGCCCGCGCCGATGAGGAAAAGCTGAAGGGGACAAAATCCTGGTTCGTCTTCAGTTCCTTCTTGGTCTCGCCGTTTGTAACCAGGAGCCGGTTGTCCGACTTCAGCCGCGCTCCGGTGATCAGCGTGAAGGCTTGCAAATAACCGTGGCTTCCGGCGGGTTGGACTTTGAGTTCTTTGTAGCGTTTCACAATCAGATCCGCGGCGAGTGCGAGCCCTTTTGTGCCGGCGCCGCGTCCTTCCATCTCGGGTGCGGAGAGCGCCTTGATGTCGTTGAGGACGCGTGCGGGATCGGCATGGGTGATAGGTGCGGTCGCCGCGGCGGTCAGGAGCGCTACAGCGATGAACGCGACAACGACCCGGAGCAGGCGCGATGTAAATTGCTTTGTGAGAGTCATGTGCGGATTTTCCGGACGATGAATCGTAGGGGTTGGCTTGAGTCGTGTCAATGAGGCCGGTGCGGTATTCCGAGAGTCGCTTTCGGTTAAGATGTTGCTGGAACAAATCTACGAATGACCAAGAACTCCGCGCGCGCCGTTTATCTGCTGATCGCTCTCGTCGTTGTCCTGCTTGATCGCTGGACGAAGCACATCGTGGCGCAGCGCATCCGCCTTTATTCTCATATTCAGATTATCCCCGGTTTCTTCCAACTCACTCATACTGAGAACACTGGCGCGGCTTTCAGCCTGTTCGCCGACTCGACTGCGCCCTGGAAAACGGGCTTGCTGATCGCGTTTTCCGGGATCGCGCTGGTGGTGGTCTCGGTCTTGCTTTGGAAAAACCACCATGCTCACGTGGCCACCGGCATTGGCCTGTCGCTGATTATGGGAGGCGCTTTGGGGAATCTCTGGGATCGCCTGGCCCGCGGGCGCGTAGTCGACTTTCTGCTGTTCTACTTCAAGCGGTATCAGTGGCCGGTCTTTAATCTGGCGGATAGCGCGATCGTGGTGGGGGCGGGGTTGTTGGTGCTGGAGATTCTGTTTCACAAATCGGGCAAGCGGGAAGAGCCTCAGCCTAACTGAAGGGCAGATTATGTCGCTTGAAATGCACGTATTCCTGAGTAAAGGCAGGATTCCCGACAGGTCTTCGTGGCAGGCTGCGGTCGAGTCTTTGGGCCTGCCGTTCGAACTCAACCCGGTCCTGGAGTTCACGACAGTGGATTCTCCCCCACGAAAATAAAGGGTCTAGATTCAGGTTTCGAGATTTATTCCGACTCCGCAAAGAGCCTTTTAGAAAACCAGCCCGATCTGGCCAAGACCGTCGGCGACCGCGATTGGTGCATCTCGTTCCGGTGGGGCGGTGACATGAATGAGTGCGCTTGCGTCCTGGCGGCGAGCGCGGGTCTGGTGAAGCTCTGCGATGCCGTCGCCTACTATCCGGATGACGATTTAACCTACAACCTGAACGGCCTGCTTGAAGAGGCGAAAGCTGTCTCTCGCCGCGTTGAATCTACGGTGTTCCATACAGCTGCTTATACACGCTGGCATTTCGCAAGATCGCTTGCACGTACTCGCGGGTCTCGGTGAAGGGAATCGATTCCACGAACTCCTGCTGGTCGCGATACTTGCCCTGGCTTAGCCAGTCTTCGACACGGTCCGATCCGGCGTTGTAGGCGGCGAGGGCGTATTCAAACGATCCCCCGAACTTGTCGACCATGCCGCGGAAATAGCGCGTGCCCAATTGCAGGTTTACCGCAGGCGTGTACAACTGGCTGTCGGCGTAGCGCTGCAGCTTTACCTGCCGGGCCACGGCTTTGCCGGTCTTCGGCAACAACTGCATCAGGCCAACCGCGTTGGCCCGCGAAACCGCGTTGGGATTGAACTCAGACTCCTGCCGAATGAGCGACGCAACCAGGTAAGGATCCAGTCCATTGGCTGCGGAAGAGCGCTTCAGGTCGCTCCAATAGGCTTTGGGGAAGAGCGCTTCCCAATACTTGCGCGGCAGGTCGGGAATGTCGAGGGCGAAATAATTTGGCGCGGAATGCTTCATGAGTTCGATGGCCTGATCGTAGTGTCCGGTCTCATCGTAGAGTTGAGCGGTTTCCGCCGGGCCCCAACTGCCGCCATCGGCTGCGGCAGCGGCTTGCAGTTCGCGCACGGCGAAATCGACGAGCCCGCCATTTCCAAGGAGCTGCGCTTTCTGGACGTGGAGTTCATCGGACGGTGGTTCGGAATCCTTCACCTTGCCACTGCGGTCGAGGGGCGGAATATGGTCGAGCAAGGCGTACTGGGTCGTCGCATCGGCAGCGGCTGCTGGAAGACGCTTCATTCGCTGCCGGCCCAGCTCTGCGTAATAGAAGTTGCGATAGCGGTCCGAAAGTTTCTGATAAAACGCGCGAGCCATGAGGGGCTGGTTGTCCTCCTCAGCCAGGCGGGCGCGCCAATACAGGGCTGAAGGAGTTTCCGCACCGGAAGGATAGAGCGCGATCTGTTCCTCGAAGGCCTTCTTGGCCTCCTCGTTGCGTCCCTGCCGCAAGGTGAGCCAGGCTGCCTTCCAATGCGCATACGAAGCGCGCGCGCCATTGGGAAAGCGCTGCTGCGCCTCGCGGAATGCGTCGAGGGCCTGGTCATATTCATGATGGACCAAATGCAAATTCGCTGCGGAGAGCAGCGCCTGCTCCAGCCATGGACTTGCCGGGTTTGCCCGCCGCAGCTCATCGACGGTGCGATAAAAAGTGTCGTTGTCGTTGGCAGACCAGGCAACTTGACCCAATAAATACAAGCGATGCGCGTTTATTTCGCCGCCCTCGCCACCCAGCAAGGCCAGGACCTGTTTGGCCTCCCGGTTCTTGCCGCCGCGATGAAGCGCATCCGCCAGGGCAAGCTGTGGCAAGTCTCGATCAATGGGACTGACCTGGTTGACCAGGCTGCGATATTCATCCGCCGCTTCGGCATAGCGATGCTTGCTCATCAATGCGTCGGCCCGAGTTTTGCGCTGCGTAACAGTCGGCGGCGGCACGGACGGTAATTTCTTCAACTCGGCGTATGCGGCATCGGCCTCAACGCTGGCGGGCATCGTGTAATAGATGTTGTCAAAAGTGTCGGCGGCCTTCGCGGTCTGGCCTGACGCTGCGTATGCCCGTCCCAAAGCCAGTTCAACGTCGGGGCGCACCGGGACGCGGATTTGCTCGAGCAAACTTGCCGCTTCCGCCGCCTGACCTTCAAGCAGGAGCGCCTCGGCATAGCGGATCTGGGCATCCCGCACCAGCAGCGAATCCGGATGCGCTTTGGCAAAGTCGGTCAGGGTTGCCAGAGCCTCGGCTGTGCGGCTCGTCTCCACGTATGAAGTTCCCAGATAGTATGCGACGTAGTCGCCCAGGTCTCCCGCATTTACTTTGGCGCGGTTCAGCGGATCGATGGCGCGGGCATAGTCTTTATCCAGAACGCGCGCGTAGCCGATCACCAGCCAGGCGAGGGCTCCGGCGTCGTCTTTGGAATGTGCGCGCGCATATGCATCAACTCCGGCGTAGGCGGCCAGCGAGCGATCCTGCAGAAGCTGTTGCGCCATGGGACGCAAACTGGCCGAAGCCACAAAGGCCTGCCGCATGCGGCGAACGCGGGGAGAGACGACGCGGGACTTGTGGGCGCTCGCGGTGTGGTGTTGGGCGGCGCTGGTTGCAGGCTTCTTGGGAGCAGTTGCCTTGTTGGCTGGAGCCTTGTTTGGAGTGCCTGGCTTGTCGCTGGCCGGTTTGGTTTGAGTCTCGGGCTTGGGCGGAGTGGTGTCGGTCTGACTTTGAGCGGGAGCGTTCTGAGCGGAGCTAGACGCAGATTGCGGCAACGCCTCTGCTGCAGGAAGCAGAACGCCAAAGAAGCCGCAGAGAGCTACGGCTGCGAGCACCCACCACTTCATTGAACCTGATCGCACTACTTTTCTTTTTCGCGGAGACACTGTACTGCCAGAGACCCTGCCGCAAAATTAGCGGCGAAAATTCGAACCCATAATGGAGATGTCATCTTCCGCCAGGCTGCGCAGCAATTCGTTGTGAAAGTAGTCGCCGCTGGCAGCTGCCGTATTGCCGTAACGTTTCTGAAATGTTCCGCGGCTCTTGTCGATATCTTCCTTGAGACGGTCGTACAAATCTTTGTGGCGCCGGCCCTCGGCAACTTTCGCCTGATTGTAGAGTTTGATTTCATCCACCAGCAGGCGTGCGAAGCGTTGTGCCTTGCGATGGACGTCAGCATCTTCCGGCGAGAGTCCGGCCAGGGGATCGGTGGCCGTGGCCGGGGCTGCTGCCGCGCTGGCATGGGCCGCTGCCACTTCCACAACTTCAGCGGCAGGCTCGGGCTCGGGAATACTGGCGGGGACGTGCTTGGGAGCGTGGGCGGCGAAGGGATCGGAAAACGAAGAAACAGTTTGCACGGCCGCAGCCGCCGGCTCGATCCGGGCCATCGGGGCGCCGTCTTCTTTTGCTGCCGCCTGCTTGCGCAGCGAAGTTACTTCCAGCCACGCGCTGGTTGCGATTACCAGCAATTCCAGGGCGCCGGGATCGAGCTTGCCGGTGTCGCCGCCGTCGGCGTAAACCAAGGCCGCGACTTTGTCTTTGAGAGCGAGCGGCAACACCAGCACCTGCTCGTTGGCGGGGCGGCCGAATTGCTCGGCGAATGGACCACCCATTTCTGTGATGTTGCCAGGGGTTGCAATTCTATTCTGATACGAGTGCGCCACCGGACCGGCAGTTAAGTCGAGGGCAAAATCTTTGACCGGGTCGTCATCGCCGAAACCGCGCGATTGCCATCCAGACGCAGCTCCCGCTTTTACTACGAAGAGTGCGATGCGGGCGCAGTATCCGCTGCCGGCATCGAGCAGAGCACGCAGGATTTCTTTTTGCGTGGAACCCGCATGGATGCTGGCGACGGCTTGCACCAGAGCGGCGGAATCAGGCTGTGCTAGAGCGGCAGGCTCACTCGATGGCGCGGGCAATGCTCCCAGCACCTGCTGCACAATCTTCGATTGCAGTTGCGGCAACTGCGCCTGAAGAGCCTCCGCCACGGCCTGCTCCACAAGGTGCTGCACCTCATTCTGCTTTTCGTTCTGCATCACCATGCTTAGAGAACCGTATCCTTGAATCGTAACCCCTGAATCGTAGCCCATCGGGTAACATCGAGGCCGGAGCCGAGCCCTAAGTGCTGATTATACGGCACTTGTAGGAATGCCCCAGAGTACTTCGGTACCTGTTCAACCGCGTCGTGGCGTTGGCTTCGACTGTAACGCAAATTGGGGAGGGATCAAAGCTCGATTGAGGTGCCCAGGATTGTTCCTCTGCGGATGCGCGGAGAAGAATGTGCGGCTGCACGGACGGATGCTTCTGTCGCGCGGGTTCTCTGGTTGTTGGCGGCTGTGCAGGCGACCCAGATTGTCGGGCCGCCTGAAAATAAACTTGCAGCAGGGGTTTGGCTTGGGTGCGTAGGGTTTACTACTTGATTACAGGGTACCCCCCCACTCCCCCACCCCCCTCAATCTCTAGAATCATGGGCTTAGGCATGGTTTGGCTTGTAAAATCTAGATGTCAAAGAACTTACAGGTCAAAATCTAGAAAGCAAGGGGGTTACGGGCGATCTCTCGCCAGACTCCTCCGAGTTTTTCTATCTAGATGGCGCTGCTACTGCTTGGACAATTATGGGAGGAATTGGAAACGAGCGCAAGGTCAGATGTCACAAGTAGGCTGTGGAAATTTTCCGGTCAGGTTTAGAGTGGGGGAAAGTCAAACTCCCAAGGGGGTTCGCATTTGGAATTCCCACCCTTGCAAAGAACGCAAGGATGGGGCACCCTCATTCGTGATGGGTGCCAGGAAAATGTAAGGATGGGCCACCCGCCGCTTCAGCGCTGCTCTCGTATATCCGCCTTCAGAATTTCGCTTCGCGCTTTTCAAATCGATGTCGAGATACGTTATACGGCTCGGTGTTGTATATGAGTCCCCTTACATGGTGGACAACGACGCTCGACACGTTCAGTTTCAGCACAAATTCTCGGGTGTCGGTGTCCCAAGGCTCGTTGAGTCGCTCGGAACGAAATGGGAAATTGTTGAGTCCCGTCGTAGACGGCGTTGTTTTGGAAGGTGGAACTTCCTCGGATACCCAGTAGTTAGTTTCTCGTCCGTCGTCGGTCTCATCATAAGTTGAAACAGAAATCTCGGTGCCATCCGGCACATCCAATGGCTGCACACGTGCGGCTTTGTGGAACAGCACAATGTTTGACCTGCCTTCTCCTCCTTGCACCGAAGGATAAAGAATTCCGTGCAGAAGCGGATTTGCGTTCGATGCAAGGAAGTCGGCTATCGCTTGAGTCGGAATATAGTCATACGACTCATCGTCGGGCATTACCGGAAGAGCGATGCGCCGACTAAGCCATTCGAGAAACTTTGCTTTTTGGAGACGAGAAAGATAGCTCGGGTCAAAGATACTCCCGGTCACATTAAGTAATCGCAGAGCTTCGACATCAAGCAAGCGTATTGGCCTGATGAGTTCAAAGCGTCCAACTACCACCCTGCTCCCCACCGGAGGCCGCACTTCCGCCAAGGCAACGGCTTGATCAGTTGCGCCGTAGAACACTGAGATGCCATAAGCATTCATACGGCCACCTAAGGCAGTCTTAGAAGGCGGTGGGCCAATTTCTTTGTCGGGTCTTTCCAGTGCTTTTTCGAGCTTGTCGGCTGATTGAAAAATCCTCGCACGATATATCGCGTCTATCCTTGTGCCTGGTCCCGCTTCGACTACGATCGGGCGGCCATCGCGCGTGCGGTGCTCAGCAATTCCTTCGAAAATATCCTTCAATGTCCATTCTGCCGTCCGACTGAAATACCTAGCCTCGGTCTTCAAACTGTCCTCGAAGTGCCGCCAACCGGCTTGCGACTCCCTATCATCGACTTCAGATTCGGCGTAGTGCGCCTCCTCGTCAAAGGGGTTCTCATATCCCATGAGCTCACTGTCTCTGTCGGAGTGGCGGTCCTCCAACACACCGCGAATATCATCTGCTGGCCCGGGCTCCACGTGGGCGTACTCTTGAATGATGTCTGCTATGGGTTCTCCCTTACGCTCCCAGTCAAGGTCTCCTTCTTTGATCATGGCGTATTCCAGACCAGAAGGTTCGGTTGAAGTGAGATAAAAGTGCTGACCAATAGCATGATCGATTCGGTCTGCCATTTCGGCTATCGAAAACGTCTTGCCTTTACTTTCACAATAGGAACACGCATCGTCGCGCCCGTTCTTCTGAATGTCTGCCTTAAGGAAGACCTCACCGACACAGTCAGAACATAGGCGCTTATCCTCAGATTCGAGTTCGTCCATATCATTTGTCATCGACGTCTGACCTCGGGGCTGATGAGATAACCGTGTCGGCTCCTTGCCTCCGAGCCTTGGTCGCTTGAGCGCTTCCAAGTCTACTCGCTCGTTAGCAGCCGACACGGTTATCTCATCAGCCCCGCCCACCCTTAGGTTTCCGGAACCTACCGCGTTGCTTTACGTTCAGATCACGCGCATGACAATCATCAAAACTCCAACTTCTTATTTCGCCTGCGCCAGCTTCGCAACAACTGCGGCAACTTTATCGAGTATCTGGTTCCAGCCCTCCAATTGACCGCTATTTTTCGCGCTCTCCATGGGTTCATTTCCAATGTGGGTGAGTTTCGTCTGGCCGTTTCCGAGATCCTCAAAGATGGTCACGTCGTACGCACCGTCGATGGCCTCATGTTCTATTCCTAATTCCGCAGGCTCAACCTTGTTTCCCTTCGAGTCCGAAAAGTACATGGAGGAAACGATCTTTTCGTGCAGAACAATCTCGTGGTATTCAACCGCATTCCAGCACTCCTGCCCATCCGGCGTTCTCATGCAGAGGAGAGATTTTCCGCCAACGCGAAAATCCATCCGGCAAACCGGCGCAGTAAAGCCCTTCGGTCCCCACCACTGCATCACGTACTTCGGGTCTGTCCACGCCTTCCAAACCAACTGGCGTGGGGCATCAAAAACTCTTGTGACAACCATCCGCTCAATTTCGCTAACCGTGCTTTTTGTCATCTCTGACCTCCTCTTTCTTCATTTGATTTACAACTACATCCAGTTTGTCGAAACTCTCTTCCCAGAAGCGGCGATAGCTGATCGCCCAGTCCCTGACTGTCTTAATCGCCTCGGGCCTAAGCGTGCACACACTCTCTCGTCCACGCTTTGTCTTGATCACAATCCGCGCCCGCACGAGGTAGGCAATATGTTTTGAAATCATCTGCTGCGAAATTGCAAACGGTTCCGTCAATCCATGCACAGAGGCAGGCCCATGTGAGAGGCGTTCGATCATTGCCCGCCGGGTTGGATCAGACAGAGCGGCAAACGTTGTATCCAATTTATCCACAACCATATGGTAGTGGATTATCTGTCAATGTCAAGTGTGAATTTTGCGATCCGACGACTTGGAAATGAAGGGACAGACGGGGCTGGCACTATTTCTCGTCGGCCGTTCACTGCGGCTGAAGCCGTGCCCTTCCCGGTCAAAATCAAAATCCATGAAGATCCGCATTTGGGCGCTGCACTGCGGCCCGATACACCTGGGCCGCCTGGACGGACGAATGCGTCCGTCCCCACATGAGCCTTGCCGATTCGCCTAAATCCCTGGCTTGCAAGTAGAATGGTCGTTACCATCGTGTGCTGCGATTTGTGAATCGTAGGCAAAATACTGCATCGTCGAGACAATGGGAGCAATCCAAAACAAACTAGAAGGGCCTGTTACTGATGAGCTGACCCTGGTACAGGCGGCCAAGAAGGGCGACGACTCGGCGTTTGAAGAGTTGGTACGCCGGTATGACCGCAACGTTTTTCGGATCGCGCAACACATCACCCAGAACCGCGAGGATGCGGAAGATGTGGTGCAGGAAGCGTTCCTGAAGGCGTACAGCAACCTGGCGAAGTTTCAGGAGCAGTCGAAGTTTTATACCTGGCTGGTGCGCATCGCCGTCAACGAAGCGTTGATGAAGTTGCGCCGCAAGAAGCCGGAACGAACGGTCTCACTCGACGAAGATATCAAGACAGAAGATGATTCTCTTCCGCGTGAGATTGCGGATTGGAGCCCCAATCCCGAACAGCAGTACACGCAAGCTGAGCTGCGTGAGATTTTGAGCAAGACGATCCAGGGCCTTCCCCCGGGCTTCCGGACCGTGTTTGTGCTGAGAGACGTGGAAGGGCTTTCGACCGAGGAGACCGCGGCGGCGCTGGAATTGAGCGTGCCCGCGGTGAAGTCGCGGTTGTTGCGGGCACGCCTGCAACTGCGCGAGCGGTTGGGAAGGTTCTTCCAGAAACGCGGGAATGGAAACGGAGATGGCAAGAGTGGAGATGGCGAACAGTGAAATGCTCTGAGTTTTTGACCGAGCTGACGAGTTATTTGGACGGCGTCCTCGACGAACCTACAAAAGTCGAGTTGGAGAACCATCTTTCCTGGTGCCACAACTGCTACGTGGTGTGCGACACCACGAAGAAGACCATCGAGATCTATCGCGACTCCCAGCTTTACGAACTGCCCGAAGACCTGCGTTCGCGCCTGCGTTCGGCCATCATGACCAAGTGCCAGCAGCATAAGAAGCGCGGGCCGGAGAGCGTTTAGGAGCCAGGTTCCAAAGTTTCAGGGTTTCAAGGTTCCGCGGGCCGCGGCAACCCGCCGCGTCTTTACTCCATCGCATATAATGAATCTCGCGCCCTGGGGTGTTGCATGTTGCGCTTGCGGAGTACCACTCTTTCTGCACTGCTTCTCTGGTTGACCCCTTTTCTCGTTTACGCCCAGACGAACGATTCCGGCCTCAGGCAGAGTACTTCATCTCAACCGTCGCAGTCCGCACAAACTGATCAGACCTCACGACCGAGCGCCCCGATACCCTCTGATGCGCAGCGTATCTCCAAACAGACGCGTTATGAAATCATCCGTGACTTTGAAACCCAGCTGGTGTATGCGCGGACGGTTTTTCCCATGGGCAGGAAAGGACTGCGGTTGAAGGAGGGCGTTATCGCGCCGAACGGCGAGGAAATGCGGCAGGAACTCAGCCTTTGGGGGCCGGCGATCAAGCCCGGCGATCCGGCGCATATCTCATTCGTTCAGATCAAGGACGACCATATTCATTTCGAGATCAACGGCGGCCCGGTGCATCGCAAGAAATGGTATCAGCACATTGAGGTTTCCGGCACTGGGGGGACGCCGGTGCAAACCAGTTCGCCAGACAACTCTCAAACGAACCCGCACGGTTCGTATGTGAACCTTTATTTCAGCAAGTATGTTCCCGAGATGACGGCGCAGCAGTTGCGGGAGCTGCTGTATCCAGTGCTCGACTTCAATGCGCGGAGTAGAGAGCAAGCTTATCTGGACACCGTGCCTCCCAAGGTGAAAGAGGCGATTCAGGCGCATCATGTGCTGGTGGGAATGAATCAGGAGATGGTGCTGCATGCCAAAGGCAAGCCGCCAAAGAAGGTGCGGGAGCGCGATGGCGACACGGAATATGAAGAATGGATTTACGGCGAGCCTCCCGCGGACGTCGATTTTGTGCGCATTGTGGGCGATGAAGTTGTCCGGGTCGAAACCATGAAGGTAGGCGGCGAAAAAATCGTGCGCACCGAGAAGGAAGTCGTATTGCCGCAGCGGGAAAGAGATAAGGAAGCGAAGAAAGAGCCGGGAGAGCGTCCGGCGAATGCTCCGAGCCTGCGGCGTCCCGGGGAGGATGCCGAAGAGGTGCCGAAGCCGGCGAATGGAGCCTCGCCGGTGCAGCCCGTGCCGCCGCCGGATATTCCTCAGCCTCCGGGAAATCCGGGGCCGGGGGAGATAGTGGCGACGCGCCATTAGCTTCATGACCACGACCGAATGACGTCTATCGCGAGGCGATTGCGGAGCTTGCGTCGGCAAATGAGAAGGCCAGCGCCACGTTCGAAAAGTCCTGGCCATCGACCTCCACATAAGGATAGACGAAATAGTTGAGCGGCTTGCCTTCTTGCGGAGGACTCAAGCGCAGATCGCGGCCCATGCTGAACTGCATGCGGTTCACGTCGTGCGATCCGAAAAAATAGTCTCGTTTTTCCTGATGCTTCCAAGCTTCGGAAATGTCCACGGGAATCCAGCCTTTGGAATCAATCCAGAAATCGGACCAGCAGTGGTAGCCGGCAATCTCGGCAGAGTGCTTGTCAGGCGGCAGGGGGAATCCGATCTCGAAGCGGGCTGGGATGCCTTGGGACCGCGCCATGGCAATAAACAGCGAATGGAAGTCGGTGCAGTTGCCCTTTTTGGCGTCGCAGGCGTAGAGAACGTCGCCGTGTCCCCAGCCGGTTCCGGTCTTGTCGTAGCGCATGGTGGTGAAAACGTAGTCGTAGATGGCGCGGGCTTTGTCGAGCGACTGGGTCTTGCCTTGCGTGACTTTGGCGGCGAGTTCGGCAGGCAGGCCGGTGACGGGAACAAGGACGTCGGGCTGGAGGTCTTGCTGCTTTTCTTGGGATGAAAGTGAGACGGCGACCACACGGGCGGTTTCGCCGAGGGCTACACGCTCGTGGCGGATTACGTCATACTCCACCGCGAAGTGCAGTTCGGGCTGTGCGGAAGTGGTCTCGGCATAGTAAATCTGATTGCCGTATCTCGAGTCGCTGGTCTTCGTCAGCGGCAGATCGCCTTTAGCTGAGATGATCTTTACTTCTTGATAGGCGTCGGACTGGGCCGCGGGAATCCAAATGCGGACCTTCTTTCCGGCGGAGAGATTTCTTACCGTGAAGGCGTAATGAAACGTGAAGTGGCGCGAATCCTGGGCGAAGGCGGACAGAGCGAAGGCGAGAAACAGGCACGACAACACGCAAAGCTTGCGCAGCATAGGCGGCTTCCTTTCAGGTTCTCAACTGAGACTGAGAACGGGGAACTGAGAACTGGTTGGAAACGACACACGGGCGTCTTAGAGGGAACGCCGTCAAGTAAAGCCGCGCTTGGGTGTGCGCATGGGAGTGGAGATGCCGGAAATGAATCCGGGGATGCGGTATTGTAGCAAAACGGCTTTGGCCGGGGAGGGAACGTTATGTCAAGAAAAGATGCAGCGGTGTTGGCAAGCCGGGCGCTGGCCTTGCTTATGGCTGTGTGGGCGCTGTCGGACGCCTCTTCCTTGCCGGGAAGTGCGCTTTCGTTTCTCCACTACAGCAGCGAAGAGCCCTGGTCGTCGGCCGCGGCTCAGTATTGGCGGCACTTACATCTCGTCTCGCTCTGCTTCCTTGTTACCAGGATCGTCGGTTTCTCCTTTCTGTCTCGGTGGCTCTACAAAGGTGGCTCAGATGTTGAACGCCTGTTCTTGCCGTCTGAGCTTGAGGAACGCGCCGACCACAACTAACTCCCTCACACTACGGGGAAGAGTTTTCGGTAGAATCTCTGCGTGGCTGTAGCTATCCAATGCCGGGATTTGCGCAAGACCTACGACGGCAAGGTCGAGGCCGTGTGCGGGCTGAATCTTGAGATTCAGACTGGCGAATGCTTTGGACTGCTGGGGCCAAACGGGGCGGGGAAGACCACTACCATTGAAATCCTCGAGGGGTTGCTGGAGCCGACTTCGGGCGAGGTGTCGATTCTGGGGCACTCCTGGCGCGAGAATGCGCGCGAGATGCGGGAGTGGCTGGGGATTTCTTTGCAGGAGACGCGGCTTTCCGAGAAGCTTTCTGTGCGCGAAACCGTCGAACTGTTTGCCAGCTTCTATCGGGAACCGCGCTCGTCCGATGAAGTGCTGGAGCAGTTGCAGCTTACGGAGAAGGCCGACGCGTGGGTGGGGAAGCTATCTGGCGGGCAGCGGCAGCGGCTGGCAGTGGCGACGGCGCTGGTTTGCAATCCGAAGATTCTGTTTCTGGATGAGCCGACGACGGGGCTCGATCCGCAGAGCCGGCGGCAGTTGTGGGAGATTATCCGCGAATTTCAACGCGCCGGCGGCACCGTGCTGCTGACCACGCATTACATGGATGAGGCCGAGCGGCTGTGCGACCGGCTGGCAATAGTCGATCACGGGCAGATCATTGCGGAGGGCTCGCCGCCAGATTTGATCGAGCGCCTGGGCGGGCATCACGTGGTGGAATTTGCGGTTAGCGGGAATTCGGACGGCGCGGCGCTTGCGGCCTGGCGCGCCTTGCCCAGCGTCGAGTCGGTGCGCGATGATGACGGCATGGTAGCGCTGAGTGTGAAGGAGCCACACCTGACGATTCCGGCGCTGCTTGATGCGGTGGGGAAGCGGGGAAGCGAGTTGCAGCATCTGACCACGAGACAAGCAAGTTTAGAAGATGTGTTTGTTAGGCTGACAGGAAGGCATTTGAGGGAAGAGTGAGGGATCGCAGCATGAGAAAGGGATTTCGATATTTGTTTCTTACAGGTGCGCTGCTCTTGGCGTCGATCGCGCAAAGCGGCGGGACGCAGTCGGCGAGCAAAACGACAGGATTTGATCCGCTGGATCGATGGGTAGGTGCCATTGTTGCCGGAGATGCTGAGGTCCTGAAGAACTTTTATAGCAGCGACCCGCCAGCTCAGTTGGACGTCAACGGTGTTACGCGCGCTGCCGATGCCGACATAAGTTTCTGGCTTGGGCTGAAGGCACGGGGCATGAATCTGGAAATCGTGCGGTTGAAACAAAGGCCTGGGGCGGCCAGCGTGATTTTCAAGGCCGAAGTGCGGATGGCGAGTGGGGAAACAATGAACGTTACTGACGCTCAGGGCTGGCGGCAGCAGAGCGACCAGTGGCGCATTGTCGGCGCGGAGCGCACCGATGCGCCGCATCTGGCGCAGCCGTCGGACATGAAGAAGGATCTTTATCCGGCGAATGCGGATGCGCAGGCAGAGATCAAAGAAGCCGAAGAGAAGGCGGCAACCGGGCACAAGCGCGTGTTGCTGGTGTTTGGCGCCAACTGGTGCTACGACTGCCACGTGCTGGACCTGGCGTTTCACCGGCCCGATTTCGCGGCGGTAATGGCAGGCTATGAAGTGGTGCATGTCGATATTGGAGACGATGGAAAGAAGAATGCCGACGTGGCAAAGCAGTTCGATGTGTCGCTGGATAGAGGGATCCCGGCACTGGGTGTGGTGGAGAGCGATGGCAAGGTGGTCGTCGGCCAGAAGAACGGCGAATTCGAAGACGCGCGCGCGCTGACTCCGGAGGCTCTACTCGAATTTCTGAATAAGTGGAAGCCGCAGGCGAGGTAGATTGGTCGTTCTATGAGTGTTGCCGAGGAAACGCCCGTCGTTGAACGAAATGTCGCGGGGAAATATCCGCCCCGACGCAACGGGCGCTGGGCCGGATACCTTCATCTCCTGATGGCGCGGATGCTGGAGTTGAAGCGTGAGCCGGAGGTTGTGTTCTGGGTATTCGTATTTCCCCTGTTGCTGGCGACGGGGCTCGGGATCGCTTTCCGCAACAAGCCGGCCGATGCATCCTCGGTTGCAATTGTGTCCGGAGCCGGAGCGCAGCAGGCCGAGGGGCGGCTGCAGGGTTCTCCTCAGCATGATTCCTTCAAAGTTGATCTGCTGGATGGTGAAGCGGCGCGGAAGGGCTTTCGTCTGGGGAAATACGATCTGGTGATCGAGCCGGACGGCGCCGGAGGGCTGCAGTATCGCTACGACCCGGCGCGGCCGGAAAGCGTGCTGGCCCGGTCCGAGGTAAACGATGCGCTGCAGACGGCGGCCGGGCGCAAAGATGTGGTCGCGACCAGCGTGACCACTTCTTCTGAGCCGGGTTCGCGCTACATCGACTACCTGATTCCGGGATTGCTGGGCATGAACCTGATGAACTCGGGCATGTGGGGCATTGGGTTTGCGCTGGTTGACATGCGGCAACGCAAGCTGCTCAAGCGCTTCGTGGGTACGCCCATGCGGCGCGGCGATTTTCTGCTGGCCCTGCTCTCGAGCCGCCTGGTGCTCATGATCATCGAAATCGGACTCTTGCTGACGCTTGGGGTCATCGTGTTCCACATGAAGGTGCTGGGATCGGTGTTCGCCATTGTGCTGCTGGGCGCCGTGGGTGCCATGTGCTTCGGCGGCGTGGGATTGCTGACGGCGAGCCGGGCGCAGAAGATCGAGAGCGTGAGCGGGCTTATGAATCTTGTGATGATGCCCATGTGGATTTTTTCCGGTGTCTTCTTTTCCTATGAACGCTTCCCTGCGGTGATTCAGCCGTTAATCAAGGCCCTGCCGCTCACGGCCTTGAACGATGCGCTGCGGGCAAGCATTCTGGAAGGCACGCCGCTGATCCAGCAGTGGCCGCGGCTGTTGGTGATGGGCGCGTGGGGAGGAGTTTCGTTCGCGCTGGCGCTAAGGTGGTTCCGGTGGACTTAGGGGTGTGAGACGTGAGGGTGCCCCGACGAACTTGAGTTGAGAACAGTGCAGGTTCCCATGAGAGCATGGCGCAAGTTTCCGGCACGAAGTTTGTTCTGCTTCGCACTCGTCACGATTCTTGCGGCTGGTGGATTGGCAAGCTCGCAAACCAGCCCATCCGTCGCGGTTCAAC
Source organism: uncultured Acidobacteriaceae bacterium (assembly GCA_963842095.1). Classification (GTDB taxonomy): domain Bacteria; phylum Acidobacteriota; class Terriglobia; order Terriglobales; family Acidobacteriaceae; genus Sulfotelmatobacter. Next base: position 161,981 of record CAWJEY010000007.1, on the reverse strand, counting down.
ACGATGCACAAACAGACGCTGGTGGCAACTCGAGCAACAACCCGTCCACTGTCCCCGCATATTGTGAAAATCTGTCGCGGGGGAAGGGAGAAGCTGCCGCATTGGAAGCGGTGTGTGAGTTTGCTCTGTTTCTGCCGCGCAAACTTCCCAATGTTATTTGTGACGAAGAGAGAACCCGGTACCAGGAGGACGAACTTGGCGATGAAGTGCAAAAGGCTAGTATCACGGCGAAGGTCCGATATGAAGACGGGCAGGAACAATACACCCAAGTCACAATCAATGGAAAACCGGCTCAACCCGCGATGCTGGGTTCTTCGGTAAGTTGGTCGGAAGGGGAGTTCGCGCAGGATTTGCTGGCTGTCTTCCAGCCGCAAAGTTCTGCTGAGTTCAAGTTCACCAAGAAAGATGTATTGAATTCGACCCAGGTCCTGATTTTCGAGTTCAAGGTGAAAAGAAAGAATAATCGCTTGCGGTATCTCCAGTCGCCGTCGGGGGAGAGGTCGTTCCCCGGCTATCACGGCCGACTATGGATCGACAAATCAAATTCGCATTTAATACGGTTGGAACGGACAGTGGACGACGTCAACGTAGACTTTCCAATTCAGCGGGCGGACTTGGTAATCGACTATCGCGACGTGGATTTAGCGGATGGAACTGAGTTTGTGCTGCCCGCGGAAGCCGTCAACTTGAGCTGCCCAACGGTTAATCCTATCCATTGCTGGCACAATCAATTGACCTTCAAACACTGGCACAAGTTCGCGGCCCGGGCCCGTGTGTTGACCGGCGAAGAAGAGCCGCCTACGGAGCAGCCGGCTGGAGCGTCATCCGTGTCGGCCAAGACCGTTCCGCTCGAGGTAGGTGAGCCTGTGCCGATGGACCTGCGCCGGGGCGTCAGTATTACGGCGGAGATTCTGAACGCCCAGATTGCCGAAATCGAGCGCCGGCAAAAAGAAGCGGAAGCTGCTGCGGCTGCGCGCGTCGGGGCCGGCAAGGTTCCGGCAAGTGAACCGGCGGTGCGGGCTCCACTGCCCGCCGCCGCAAGCGGGCCAACGGAATTGCCGGGTGAGCAAGTGCCGGTCTTTAAGACCAGCGTCAGGCTGGTGCTGGTGCCCACGGTGGTGCGCGATGCGCAGGGGCGCACGGTGGACAATCTTCAAAGAACTGACTTCCGGCTGCTCGACGAGCGTAAACCGCAACTGATCACGCAGTTCTCGCTGGAGCGCCCGGGCAGCGTGCCAGAGGCGCCAACGGGATCTGGCGTAGTGGGGCCCGTGCAGCCCACGAGCCCAGCAGCGGTGCGCCATGCGGCCTATGTGTTCGACGATATTCATGCCACCTTCAATGATCTGATGAACGCCACTGAGGCGGCTAAGCGCCATCTTCGAGCGCTGCTGCCCGCGGATCGCGCTGCAATCTTCTCTTTGTCCGGCAGCGTAATGCTGGATTTCACCAATGACGGGGCCAGACTGAACGCGGCCTTGGACCACATTCGGCCACATCCGCTAACCGCGACCGGGCCACATCCCTGCCCGGATGTCAGTTACGAGCAGGCGGACCTGATCCAGAACAAGAACGATGCCATTGCTCTGGCGGAGGCGACCGCGGACGCCTTGCACTGCGCCTTTGCCGACGACTCCAAAGCTGGTGGGCCAGCGCGACGGATGGCCGAAGCTACCGCGGCTCAGGTACTGATCGCGGGGCGATCGGAGAGCCAGATCTCTGTCAAGGTTTTAAGGGAAGTGGTTCGTGGAATCTCCCGATTGCCGGGTCAGCGAAGCATCGTTCTCGTCTCGCCTGGGTTTCCTACCGCGGAAATGCAGCAGGAGTTGGAGGGGATCATCGACGACGCTCTGAGAGGGGACGTGATCATCAACATTGTGGACCCGAGCGGGCTGTCAATGAGCGATCGGGTTCAGTACGGAACTGCTTCAGGATCGTGGGACGTGCTGGTCGACCTTACCAGCGGCACGGGCGGTACTTTCTTTCATAATCGCAACGATATGGACGAAGGATTTCAGAACACGGCGCTGCCTGAGATTTTCTACATTCTTGGGTTCTCGCCGCAGAAACTCGATGGCAAACTTCACAAGCTGCAGGTCACTTTGCAGGGTCCGAAAAACTGAGCGTACAGGCTCGCCGCGGATACTACGCTCTGAAGTCGAAGAACTAAGCCACGTAGGTGGCGTTCTATCAAAGTGGTTTCCGAAGCTTGGGCCTCGTCCGCAATTTTTCTTGGCAGAAGTTACGAACGAGGCCGGCTGCGGTGCTTGCGAAAGCACTACTTACTTACGACTTAACTAGCTTGGCGGCGGCCTTTCGGACTTTCGCCCAGCGTAGTCTTTGCGCCTCGGCGATTCGCCTGCGGGCATCCTTGCTCAAGGTACGGCCTGTCTTCTTGAGCCTCTTCCCGCCGGCATGGCCGAGAGCGTCCAGCGCTTTCCCCACCCTCCCCATCTCTGTTTCGAGACGAGAGTACTCCTTTTGCAGGGAAGTAACCACTTTGTTCATCATCATTAATACCCCCTTGCAGGTAAGGCTAACACGGGAAGACGTTGGAGTGGGATTTCTTAGAGCTAAAAAGTAAGTCAGCCCACTCGATCCCGATCCTATCCGGGACGGTCCAGCTATTTGGGACAGATAGTTCGGCGGCGCCACTTACCCAGCGCCGATAGTGGATAGGAATCGTGGAGCCTGACGAGCCTTGGTCGCCTGTTCAAAAGCGAATGCCAGCCGGATCAAAGCTGGTTCGCTCCAGGCCCGCCCGAAGAAAGAAATCCCGACCGGCAAGCCCGAGATAAATCCGGCAGTTACGTTGATATTCGGATAGCCCGCGACGGCGGCGGCATTCGAGCTTCCGCCCGCCACGTGGTCGCCGTTGACCAAGTCAGTGAGCCACGCCGGACCGCCGGTGGGCGCGACGATGGCGTCAAGGTGGTACTTATCCATGGTGGCGTCAATGCCCTCGGTGCGCGCGAACTGGTGGTTCTTGTCGAGCGCGTCGAGGTAGGCCTTCTCCGTTAGTGGACCTTTGGCTTCGGCTTTCAGAAATAGGTCCTGGCCGAAGTAGGGCATTTCTTTCTGGCGGTTGCGGTCGTTGAATTCGATGATGTCTTTCAACGTGCGGACGGGAGCGTCAGGGCCGAGACGCGCGAGATAGGCATTGAGATCGGCCTTGAGTTCATACATGAAAACCAGCAGTTCGGTATCGTCGAACTTACCCAGAGTTTCAATGTCCGCGGGATCAACCAGCGTGGCTCCCTGCTTCTTCATGGCATCGAGGGACTGTTCCATCAGAGCATCGACTGCATCGCTAAAGCCGAAGTACTTCCTGGCCACGCCGATGCGGGCGCCTTTCAGGCCGTTGGGATCGCAGAACTGGGTGTAGTCGGAGTAGGACTTGCCTGCACTCGCGGCGGTCGCCGCATCGGCGGGGTCGACACCGGTCAGAATGCCAAGCAGGGTAGCAGCGTCGCGCACCGATCGGCACATGGGGCCAGCGCCGTCTTGAGTGTGAGAAATGGGAATGATGCCGCTCCGGCTCACGAGACCCACGGTGGGTTTGATTCCCGCCAGTCCGTTCGAAGAGGAAGGGCAGACGATGGAACCATCGGTTTCGGTGCCGATCCCCACTGCGCACAGGTTTGCGGATATGCCTGCACCGGTGCCGGAACTGGATCCGCAGGGATTGCGGTCGAGCGCGTAGGGGTTCTTGGTGAGACCGCCGCGGCCGCTCCATCCGCTGGTGGAGTGGCTGGAGCGAATATTGGCCCACTCGCTGAGATTGGTCTTGCCCAGGATGACGGCGCCGGCGCTGCGCAGCTTTTGCGCCACATAAGAGTCTTGTGCTGGCTTGGAACCGACCAGAGCCAGTGAACCGGCAGTGGTCATCATTTTGTCCGCGGTATCGATGTTGTCTTTGATCAGCACGGGTACGCCGTGCATGGGGCCGCGCGCGCCTTTGGCCTTCCGCTCCTGATCGAGGGCATCGGCGATGGAGAGAGCGTCGGGATTGAGTTCGAGGACGCTGTTGATCGCCGGACCGCTCTTGTCTTTATCAATCTCCTGGATGCGGGCGGAATATTTTTCCACCAGGGAACGGGCAGTAAACTTGCCGGACTTCATGCCATCCTGCAAGCCGGAGACGGTGATTTCATCGAGCTCGAAAGGCTTGATGTCGGGGACGGGGCTGGCCGGGGCAAGCTCGCGCGCCGCGCCCAGCGCGGGGTAGAGCGGAGTCAGGGTCGCGGCCGCACTGCCAATCAGTGTGGCCTTGAGAAATGAGCGGCGGTTGGGGGCAAGCTTCGCATCTTCTTGCGGCATGATCGGTCGCGGCATGGTTGGCAGGTCACTTGGTGGCGAGTGAGAATTTGGCAAATCGCAACCGAACATACTAATCCATGCGGTGGAACGGTGCAGAATCAGCGTCCGGAAACGCGACCGGACCAAGGCTGGCCGCGTAAGGCCTGGCTATGCCTGTTTCTTGCCGGTGCGTGATCTACGCGTTCCGGCTTCAGTCTGCGCCGGTTGCTTGAGAGCACCGGCCGTAAGCGCGGCGGCAAACAGAAGTTGCCCGTCGTCGTAAGGATTGTAAGTGTCCTCGGGATACCAAGCGCCGGCAAAGAGGTTCCCTTGCCTGGCGACGGTGCAGCGTTGCACATGCACGCTGTCGACGAAGCTGTGCTTGAGATTGGGGTCGCCCCAGTCGCCGCCCCAGATAAGCCCGCTGCTGTGCGCTAGTTGTCCAAGGAACGAGAAATCACCTTTCCACGAAGGTTCGCCGCCCACAACCCGAACGATGTCACAGGCCAGGCCGTAGTGATGCACGCCCACGGTCCGAAGCTTGGTGGCGCCGTTGTTGAACAGGGCCTGCTGGCGGTCCTGGCTGCGATAGGTCTCGTAGATCATCACCTCAATTCCCATTTGGTGGGCGGACGCGACCAGCCCTTCCACGAGTTGCCGAGTCAGCGGTTCGAGCAGGGAGGGGTCGCCGATGCGGGTTGTTGAGGCAAAGCGCGGGTCCTTGGAGATCACGTTGGTGTAGAAGTTCCCCACAAAAATACCTCCGAGTGTGTTGACGTAACGCGAGCTGTCTGTAAATGGCTTAAGCTAATCACGAAACAGGTCGACATGAGGTAGAAACTTGGAGAGGAGTTGTCAAAACCGGCATTGTTTTCCAAAATGGGAATTGGGCGGTGTCGTTTGCAGATGGCCGCAAATGGGCGAGCATGCGATCATGCGGCGAAAGTGTATAAAGTTGAACAGACGCCGGATCCGCAGGGCGCTAGCATGGCTGGCAGATTTGTACCGAGTCGCAGTTGAGAGGCAGCGGCTCAAGGTGGCGCGCCGGATGAATCCCGCGTTCGGTCCTACGAACTCCCGGCGCGTCCCTCCCCCAATTCCTACACGCCCGCGCTCCCGTGGCGGGCGAGGCGTACGATTAGCGGATGAGCCGAACACTTCTAGAATTCGTCGGTTCCAGCCCTGCCTATCGCTCCAGGGAAGGGGACGCCAGGGCTCGACAAGAGCCAGGCGAAGAGGATGAAGAAGAAGAGGATGATGAAGACGACGAAGAAGAAGAAGACGCTGACGACAGTGAGGGAAACTCCGACGGATATTCGGAGTGAACGTGTCGTCGGATCTTGGAGGGGCTCTTTCCCCGATAAAATGGGGTAGGTCGAACATTTCGAGCAATTTCTTGACCTGTTGTGTATAATTAAACCCAGCTAAGTTTGACTCACGAGCAATTGAAGGTCGGTATCGCCAACCAGCGTCACCCCCTCACTAGCAGCGAATCTTCTCAGCACAATCCAAAGAAACAAGAATAGGACTACCAACAATGGCAGAACAAGGAACAGTGAAGTGGTTTAACGACGCTAAGGGCTATGGCTTTATCAGCCGTCAGAATGGCGAAGACGTTTTCGTGCATTTCTCCGCGATTCAGGCCGGCGGCTTCCGCAGCCTGCAAGAAGGCCAAACCGTGCAGTTCGACGTGACCAAGGGCCCCAAGGGCTGGCAAGCGGAGAACGTCCAGGCTGTCTAGGCGACCGCTTCTGAAGTAACAACAAGATGCCCGCAATTCACAAGAATTGCGGGCATCTTTGCGTTTGCGAGCCAGCCCCCGGCGGGTGTGGCTCTGCACCGTGGTTTGAATATCAAGGCCGTTGCCGCGCCTGCTGCACCATCTCCACTAGGATTTTTCTGGTTTCCACTGGATTGCTCACTTCCTGCAGGAACGCGATGCGAGCACCCTTTATCCCGTCTGAGGTTTTCAGGCGCACCTGAAAACCGAGCCGGTCCACGGCCGTCATCGCCGCCTCCTGACACTCGATGCCGGCAAACACGCGCGCCAGCAGGATGACCGCATCCTTGTGGTCGGCATTCATGTGTTCAATAATCCCGGCCGCGGCATCGGCCAGGGGATCGGGTTGCGCCAGGCCGTAGTACGGCGCCGTCACCCAGCCCATGACCCCGAAGCCTCCCACGTAGTAAACATCCAGCACATCCATTCGATAAAAAGAAAAGTCTTCAAAGTCCACCCAGTACTTGCTGTTGGCGTAACGCTCCAGGTAAAGCTGGCGCGCGTCGGCGATCTCGGGATCCGGGATGGTCAGAACATTTCCCATCACTGTGACTCTGGAGGCGCCCAGCGGATCGCCGCTGGCGTCCGGCTGGGTCACGAGCAGGCTGGCGCGCTGATCCGCTTGCAGGTTCTGGGTGTGCATCGCCATGGTGCTGATGAGGAAGATGGGACGCCCGCGTCCGTCCAGCGCGTAGGGCATCACGGATCCGAAGGGGAAGCCCGGCTGCTTGCGGGAAAGAGTCGAGAGGCTGCCAATGCGGCCCAGGTACACTAAGGTCCGCGCCCGCTCCGAGAATGAAGGCTCGGGCACTACGACCTGATCGCTGGCCGCACCTCCTGCGTGTTTTCTGCTGGACGTGGAAGACACAATTGTTCTCTTCATGGAGTCTAACAGGCTACCGGTGCACGACGACTGCGGCGCGCGCGATCGCCAGCAGATTGTTTCCCGCGGCGGGGAGTGCTAGACTTTGGTTGGCTCGGGCGGATACCTGCCCATCTTAGCCAGTGAGCAGGCCAGTGAGCAGGCCAGTGCGCAGGGCCAGTGAGCGGGAGTAGTTCAGCGGTAGAACGCCAGCTTCCCAAGCTGGATGTCACGGGTTCGATCCCCGTCTCCCGCTCCATCTTTTCAACAGCTTACGCGGTAGCGAGACCCCGGTCAGCCGCCTCAGAGGCTGTTAAACTGATGTCGGCACGCTCTCAGTGGGAAGGTTATAATGGTCTTATCATGACCAGTCATCATATTGAACCTCCCTCACTATCAGAAGTCTGTGCCCGCGTTCGACATCTTGGATATGCCACCTCTGGGCGGGTTCGCCTTTACGGTGAGGAGTTTGATGTTGTTTCGGACCCGTTCCCGGAAGCCGATGGCATCGCAGTACACGTCACAACGAAAAAAGATTCGCGAGTCCGGGTGCTGCAGCTTCCTGCAACGGTTCTGCAGAGTGTGAGAGGGCGAGGCAGAAGCGCGGCCTGACATCATCGTCCGATGGAGGGCCCTCCGGCGAGGCCTTGCCCGCCGACCAAAATTTCTGATGCGCCGGATCGAAATTATTCATCCAATAAAGCCGGCAGTAACTTGACCCGTTCGCCAGGCTCAGCCTAGTATCCAAAAAGCATGACCAGTTTCAGCAATCTTCGCCAGACCAGTATGTGTGCATGTTGTTGTTGTGCATACGTGTGTTCTGGCGCAGGGAGGCTGCTGACTTAAGAGTTTCGTAGCATCATCAGCACTTATCACCCACCGCCAGAGAGCATCTGGCGGTGGGTTTTTTTGTGGGCAAATCAGCCGGGTAAACAAGTTTGGGGAAATCAATTTTATGGCAAGTCCGTTTATGGCCAGTTCGGGCAAAGAAACCAAAGCGCAAAAGTCGGAACGCCTGAAGCGCGCGATGAATCCGTGGGACGGTCTCTCCGAGATTCGCCGCTTCGCGCGAGAAGGCTTTCATTCGATTCCGCCAGAGTGGATTGGCACGTATTTCCGCTGGTGGGGAGTTTACACGCAGGGCGACGGAGCAGGCGTTGTTGGCGGGAAAGACGGCCAAGGGCTGGCGCTGCCGTTCTTCATGGTGCGGATTCGAATTCCGAACGGCTTATTGCGATCGAACCAACTACGAGCCATCGCCGGCCTGACCAGTCGATACGCCCGCGGCATCGCCGATCTCACCGTGCGGCAGAATATTCAGTTGCACTGGGTCACGATCGAGACGCTGCCCGAAGTGCTGGAGGAACTCTGGCGCGTCGGCCTGAACACGACTGGTTCCTGCGGCGATGTAACTCGGAACATTACGGGCTGCCCTGTTGCCGGCGTGGATGCGGACGAGATATGCGACGCTTCGCCGCTCGCGCTGGAAGCAGACAGGATGCTGGCGGGAAACGCGGAGTTCTATAACTTGCCGCGCAAGTTCAAGATCTCCATCACCGGATGCCGCGTCTGGTGCCCTTATCCAGAGATTAACGACGTTGGCCTGACGGCAAACGAGCGGGTGGTTCAGGGAAAACCTGAGATTGGTTTCGCGTTGCGCGTGGGCGGTGGACTTTCCACTGAGCCTTACCTGGGTGCTCCGCTGAACGCCTTCGTGCGCTGGAACCAGGTTCTGCCGGTGATCAAGGGAGTCGCCGAGTTGTTTCGCGACTCCGACCAATTGCGCGAACACCGCGAACGGGCGCGGCTGAAGTTTCTCTTCCTGCGGCATGGTTGGACGCCGCAGGACTTCCAACGAGAGCTAGAGAGGCGGATCGGATTTCAACTCGATCCTGCCGAGCCGGAGCAACCACCGGCAGACGTCTATCGCGACCACATCGGAATCCATGCGCAGAAGCAGCCCGGCTACTGCTATGTGGGGGCCACGGTTCTGCGCGGGAGGATTACCCCCGAACAAATGCATGCGGCCGCCGATCTGGCGGAGCGATTCGCCAGCGGTGAATTGCGCACTACCAACATGCAGAACCTGCTGATCGTCAACGTTCCGCGTCTTCAGGCGGACGAGTTGGCGAGAGAGCTGGGCGCGATCGGGCTGCCGGTCAGTGGGTCGCCGTTCTGGCGCGGGGCCGTTGCCTGCAGCGGCACGGAGTTTTGCAAGCTTGCCATCACCGAGACGAAAAGCTTCTCCCGCTGGCTGGTGGAGGAACTCGAAGAGCGCTTGCCCGGCTTCGATCAGCACCTGAAGCTCCACGTTACCGGTTGCCCGAACAGTTGCGGACAACACTGGATCGCCGACATCGGAATCGAGGGCAAGAAGATCAAGGTGAACGGGCAAATGGTGGATGCCTACTACTTCTGCCTGGGCGGAGCGCTCGGCCTGAATCAGGCCATCGCGAGGCCGGTGGGGTATCGCTGCCCAGCGACCGAGGTTCCGGAAGCCATCGAGCGCCTGTTGCGCCGCTACCTCGCCGATGGGCAGCCGGGCGAGAATCTGCGCCGTTTTTTTGCTCGTCACAGCGATACCGACTTGCGCGGATTCCTGGCCGGGGAATTCGTCGAGGCGGTTGCCCGCGATCTGCCTGAGGGACGTGTGCCGAGCGGCGTCGAAGGTTGAGCAGTTGGAGAAAACTATGAGCAGCTTATTTCCAATGTTCGTGAAGCTCGAAGGCAAACGCTGCCTGGTGGTTGGCGCCGGCAAGGTCGGCGAACCTAAAATTGGCGGCCTCATCGACACCGGTGCGCGAGTGCACGTGGTGGCCCTGGAAGCAACCGAGGCAGTGCATGCATGGGCGAACGCCGGGAAGATCACGCTCGAACTTCGCGCGTTCGTCGCCAGCGATCTCGATGGAACGTTTCTGGCCGTGGTAGCCACGGCGTCGCGCGGCCTCAATGCTTCGATATACGGCGAAGCGCGGCGGCGTGGAATCTTGTGCAACATAGTGGACGTTCCCGAGTATTGCGACTTTTACTATCCCGCGGTGGTGCGCCGGGGCGATCTCCAGATTGCAATTTCAACCAATGGGCAGAGTCCTTCGCTGGCGCAAAAGCTTCGGCAACAGCTTGAGCGGCAATTTGGTCCGGGATATGCCCGATGGGTCGCAGAACTGGGAGAGACACGAAAGCTTGTGCTGGCCAGCGATCTTGACCCGCAACGGAAGAGCGATCTGCTGCACTCGCTGGCGAGCCGCGAGGCCCTGAAGGTGGCGTTGGCGGAAGATTTAACGAAGAAGCAGGCGACGGGGGAAGAATCCGCGAAGGAAGAGTTGGCGAAGAACGAGGACGACAGGAGGGTTACGGCATGAACGGCAAAGTGTATCTGGTGGGCGCACGACCGGGCGACCCGGAGTTGCTGACAGTGAAGGCTCTGCGACTGCTGCGGGCGGCCGACGTTGTGCTTCATGACGATCTGGTCACGCCGGAAATTCTGAAACTGATTTCTCCATCTGCCGAAGTTCAGAACGTGGGCAAGCGCTGCGGGGGCAAGACCATCCGGCGGGAAGAGATTAATTTTCTGATGGTGACGCGGGCTGCGTCAGGATTGCAAGTGATCCGGCTGAAGAGCGGAGACCCGCTGATCTTTGGCCGGGCCGGAGAAGAGGTCGAGGCTCTGCGACGGGCGGACATCGAGTATGAGATTGTTCCCGGCGTGACCTCAGCCCTGGGAGCCGCCGCCGCGGCCGGTATTCCGCTGACACATCGGAAAGTATCTTCAACTCTGGTGCTGACGGCTGGCCATCGCGCTTCCGGCAACGACGATGCGGGTTGGAGTGAATTTGCCGCATCCCAGTCGACGCTTGTCATCTACATGCCCGGGCACAACTATGTCGAGCTTTCCAGCAGGCTCAAGGCCGCCGGATTCGCAGCGGAAACCCCCTGCGCAATTATTTCGCGGGCCACAACACCCGAGCAGTGCATCCACCGCACCACGGTTTCGGATCTTCACCGGTCGCCGACGCTCGCATCTCCAACACTGCTGGTGGTTGGCGAGGTAGTGAGGTTCGCCGAACGTAGTTTGGTCGAGGAAGCAACGGGCTATCCCCTATGTGACTCTGTGTCCTCTGCCTGCCCTGAGCGAAGTCGAAGGGTGGTTGATGATTTTAGTTTGAGACAAGAGGAGCCGTTAGCATGAAAGAAGAAGTTGGCAATTTGCAGATCGCCGCGGAGGCCTGGAAACCCGAGCGGGTCCTCGAATGGGCGTTCGATACTTTCGGGGAAGCGGTGGCGATCTCCTCCGCTTTCGGCGCAGAGGGCATGGTGCTGATCGACATCGCTTCCCGCGTGCGCCAGAATTTCCGCCTCTTCACGCTGGATACGGAATTCTTGTTTCCCGAAACCTACAACCTGATGGACCAGGTCGAGCAGAAATACAGCATCACGATCGAAAAAGTGTTTCCGCTGAACTCGCCCGAGGAACAAGAGCGGGTCCATGGCCCGGCGCTCTGGCAGCGTAACCCGGATCAATGCTGCTATCTGCGAAAGGTCGAGCCGCTGCGGCGCAAGCTGGGCGAACTGCGAGCGTGGATCACCAGCATTCGCCGCGATCAGACCGTGGCCCGCGCGTCCGCAGGTAAAGTCGAGTGGGACAAGAAATTCGCCCTGGTGAAGATTAATCCGCTCGCCGACTGGAGTTCAAAGCAGGTGTGGCAATACATCCGCGAGAATGATGTGCCCTGCAACGCGCTGCATGAACGCAATTACCCCAGCATCGGGTGCACGCACTGCACGCGGGCGGTGCGGCCGGGAGAAGACCCACGGGCAGGGCGCTGGGCAGGATCGGCGAAGACGGAGTGCGGACTGCACATTATTCAGCCGCAGCCCCAGTCGCTGACTAATCCCCCGGAAGCGGACGCATGAAAACACTCAGTGCGATGGAGGATCCGTTTTCTTAAGATAGTCGGAGAGCTGCCGCACCACGCTGACGAATGTCTTCGTGGCGACTGAGAGCGTGCGGTCGCGTCGATAGGCAAGGCCGAGTTCGCGCCACAGTTCAGGGCCTTCCAGTTCAACCAGCTTCACCCGGCCGGCCGCGACTTCGTCGCGCGCGAAGGCCGCGCTGATGAGCGAAATGCCAAGATCGGCGGCCACGAAGCTCTTGATCATTCCGATGCTGGGCAGCTCCATTCTGACCTTCAGCTCGGTGTTGTATTCGCGGAACAGCTTATCCAGCAACCTGCGCGTGTGACCGGTCTTGGGGAGCAGCAGAGGGTGTTTCACCACGTCGCTGATGTGCGCCGATTTCAGCTTGGCCAAAGGATTCTTGGGGCTCACCATCAGCATCAACCGGTCGCGGTAAATAGCCTGAACCTTCAAGCTCGCAGACTGAACCGGCAGGCTGAGCACGCCCACATCGAGAGATCCATTCTCCAGTTTTTCGACAATCTTGTAGGTGAAATTGCGATAGATGCTGATCTGAACATCGGGATACTTGCGGCAATATTCTCCGAAGACTTCTGGCAGAACATACAGGCACGTGGCTTCGTTGGCTCCGACGAGGAGTGTGCCGCGCGGGGTATGGCCGTGGTCGGCCACGGCCACCAGCGATTCGTCGCGCAGCTTCTTCATGCGCAACGCGTATTCGTGGAAGACCTGTCCGGCGGGGGTCAACTTAACAGTTTTACCCGAGCGGTCCAGGAGGCGATCGCCGTATTCCTGCTCTAGTTGGCGAATCTGTGCGCTGACCGCCGATTGCGAGCGGAAGACTTTCTCGCCGGCACGCGAAAAACTGCCTTGCCGGGCGACTTCAAGAAATGTGATGAGCTGATCGAAATCCATGCAGTTGGTTAGCAGATTATAGCGAACTTCGCTTCGATGTGGTTTCGGCGGGCCCTGGCCCGGCCGGCGAGCCGGCTCATTGCACGACGGGTCTTTCGGAAGTGAGAAGTTTGTCGCGTCCGTAACTGCGCGCTTCCTCGGCGGCGAGGCGCGCCAGAATCGACGCCCACGTATCTTCGATCGGACAGGGAGGAGCAAGAGGCTCAACCCGATTCAGCGGCAGAGCGGAGCAGGCGAGCAGTTCGGCGGCGCGGGGGCTGCCCGTGAGCTGCATGTGCCGGCGAAGAATGCGGCGCAGCCATTGCTCTTCCTGCGGTTCGAGCGTCGCAAAGCGCACAGAGTCGCGGTTTAGATGGTCGTCGTTAAAGTAGTCATTGACGTCGGCGCGCGACAAATACGTCAGGCCGCCGGTCATCCCCGCTCCCAGATTCTCGCCCGCCGAACCGAGAATGACGACAACGCCGGCGGTCATGTATTCGCATCCGTGGCGGCCCACGCCCTCGACCACTGCGAGAGCGCCGCTGTTGCGGACCGCAAACCGTTCTCCCGCACGCCCCGCGACAAATAACTCGCCGGAGGTTGCGCCGTAGAGCACGGTATTTCCCACCAGAACGTCGCCGCGTTGCGATGCTTCCGCTTGCGCGGTAATGGCAATGCTGCCCCCGCACAGGCCTTTGCCGACGTAGTCGTTTGCCTCCCCCGTCAGACGGAAGTTCGCGCCGGAAATCAAGAAAGCGCCGAAGCTCTGGCCCGCGGTGCCCACAAACTCGCAATCAACGCCACTCATCTCCAGATTCGAAAGTCCGAACGAAGGCCTGATCCGGCGCAGCACTTCGCCGCTGAAGTGCGCGCCCACGGCTCGATCCTCATTGGTGATTTCAAAGCGATAGGGACGGATGGAGAGCGACTCCAGATCGTCCACCACGCGATTCAGTTCGACGTGAAGTGCGCTGCTGTCCTCATGAGGACAGGGAAATTGCGCGGGCGGATTAGATATGGGTTGCAAGAGCGAAGCTACGCTTTGTTCCGCTTCCGGCGAGCGCGGACGCAGCCGGTCAATCGCGCCCAGGACTTCGTCGATCGATCCTGCACCCATTTCCGCCAGCAGTTGGCGGACGTCGGCTGCCAGCGCGCGAAAAAATGTTTCCACCATCTCCGGATTGCCGGCAAAGCGCGCGCGCAAGGTTTCATCCTGGGTCGCGATGCCGACGGGACAAGTGTTGAGGTGGCACTGCCGGGCCATGACGCAGCCGATGGCCAGCAGCGCGGCGGTTCCAAAGCCGAATTCTTCAGCGCCCAGCACAGCGGCGACAACCACGTCTCGGGCAAACTTGAGGCCGCCATCCACACGCAATCTGACGCGGGCGCGCAAGCCGGCGCGCACCAGCGCAGTGTGTGCATCCCGCAAACCAATTTCCCAGGGCAGGCCAGTGTTTTTGATGGAAGTGAGCGGCGATGCTCCCGTGCCGCCATCGTGACCGCTGATCGTAATCACGTCCGCGCCGGCCTTGGCTACGCCGGTCGCGATCACGCCGACTCCGGAACTCGAAACCAGCTTGACCCCGATGCGCGCGTTGGGATTGACGGCGCGCAGGTCGTAGATCAACTGCGCCAGGTCTTCAATGCTGTAGATGTCATGGTGCGGCGGCGGCGAAATCAGTGAGGTTCCGGGTACTGCGTGCCGTAGGCGCGCGATGTAGGGCGTGACTTTGGAGGACGGCAACTGGCCGCCTTCGCCGGGCTTGGAGCCTTGCGCCATCTTGATCTCGATTTCATCGGCATGCACCAGATATTCCGCCGTCACGCCAAATCGCGCCGACGCCACCTGCTTGACCCGGTTGTTCGCTTCCGGGCGGTCGTAATAAATGCTCGGATCTTCACCGCCCTCGCCGGTATTGCTGCGTCCTCCCAGGCGGTTCATGGCTATGGCCAGAGTCTGGTGGGCTTCCGGCGAGATTGCACCCAACGACATGGCCTGCGTACTGAAGCGGCTGAGCAGCGAAACTTCACTCTCGACTTCCTCCAGAGACAAAGGCTGCGCGGGACGGACATCGAGCAAGTCCCGCACCGCAACGTTCTTCCTTTCCTCCGATAGCACAGACAACGCCGCGTGATTCTGCGGGGTTGGGGACTTAATGTAGCGGTGCATTCGCCTCACCAGTTCCGGCGAACTCGCGTGTTGCTCGCCGTTGTGGCGGAAGCGATATAGACCGGAATCGCGGAACTCTGCCGCAGCGGACCCAAAACCCGACGCGTGGCAGGTGATGCAGTCTTGCAAAAGATCGCGCAGTTGTTTGCCGCCCAAGGTTCGCCCGGCATCGGCAAAGAATTCCTCGCAGACTTCCGCATCCAGGCCGATGGTTTCGAACAACTGGCCGTTGCGGTAACTGCTGATCGTGGAGATGCCCATGCGCGCCAGCACCTTGCGCAAGCCCTTCTCAACGCCGGTTCGATATCGAGCGGGACCGTTGACGTCGGCACGGGCAGCCATGCTCATGGCCAGATGGGGATGTACCGCGCTCGCGCCCACTGCGATCAGCAGGGCAACGTGATGGGTATCGACAACCTGGCCGGTTTCCACAATCAGCGGAACCTTCCAGGCTCCGGTTTCCGTCATGGCTCGCCACACTGTCGAAGCAGCCAACAGCGCCGGCAGGGCGGCCCGCCGGTCACTGAGTCCACGGTCGGTCAGCAGGATCGCGCCGGCGTGGATCGCCATCGTTCTGGCCTCGTCACGGATTCTGGCCAATACTTCAAGAGCTGCCTCAACCCCTCCCGCAGCCTCGAAAGTGAAGTCGATGCAAGGCATGGGTGACAGCGCATCTGCAATCACATCCATTTGTCCGACATCGAGTACCGGGGAACTCAGCTTCGCGTTCTTGCCGAGATACGCGTCCAGCGACATCACGTGATTCTCGCGCAGCGGATCGATGGGAGGGTTGGTCACCTGAGCAAAGCGCTGCTTGCAGTAATCCCAGAGTGGGCGCGGAAGCGTGGAGAGGAAAGCCGGTGGGGTGTCATCACCCATGCTCCAAAGTGCTTCCTGCCCCTGTTCCGCCAGAGGATGGAAGAGCAAGCGGAACTGGTCTTCAGTCCACCCAAAGGCCGCCAGCAAACGGTTGGCGTCGAGGATGGTCGGCTCGGCTTGATGTTTCGGTGTGATCACCGTCAGGCTCGACCGGCCATCCTCTGTGGGCACGAGCCGCGCTACTTCGCTCGGCCGGAAAAATGTTCCGCTGGCCGGATCGGCAATCAGCATCTCTCCCGGGCCCAGCCGCTGCCGCTCCACCACCTGCTTACCGGAAAGATCCGTGATGCCGACTTCCGAACCGACGATCAACAGCCCATCCGAAGTCAGCGTATAACGCAACGGCCGCAGGCCGTTGCGGTCAAGTTTCGCGCCTATAAAAAGTCCATCGGTGAAGATCAAGGCAGCCGGGCCGTCCCAGGGTTCCTGTTCAGGAGCGCTGCCGGCGAGGAATTGACGCAACCCAGGGTCGAGATGCTCATCGTGTTCCCAAGCCGGTGGCACCAGCCGCAAAGCCGATTCGGCAATGCTGGAACCACGCCGCACCAACGCTTCGAGCGCATTATCAAAACTCGCAGAATCGCTCATCCCGGGCTGCAACAGTTTTGCCCTGACCGGCAGTCTGAGCTGATTCCGCAATGTAGCTCCGCGCGCCTGGAACCAGCGCCGGTTGCTGCTGATGGTGTTGATCTCACCGTTGTGCGCCACGAAGCGAAAGGGTTGGGCCAGTGACCAGCTAGGCTGCGTGTTGGTCGAGTATCGTTGGTGGAAAACCACAAACGCGCTGGCGAACTCAGGGTCGTTCAGGTCGAGATAAAAGGGCGCCAACTGCTCCGGAGTGAGCAGTCCTTTGTAAACGATGGTTCTTGACGATAATGAGCAGTAATAGCCGGAGTCGGAATTGACTTCAAGTTCCTGGCGCAGCCGGTAGAGCTGCAACTCGAAGTCGGAGGATTCGAGCCCCGACGAGCTTCGAGTGGACGAACTCCGAGAGGACGATCTTAGACCGAAAGGACTGCTTCGCGGCGCAAGAAAGCATTGCCGTACCGTGGGCAGAGAATCTCTCGAGCGCGGTCCGAGGATGGAAGGATCCGTAGGCACTTTGCGCCAGCCGGCAAACGACAAATCGAATTTCGCAACCGCGTCCCGAATCGCATCCTCCGCCACAGCTTCCTGGCCCGGCTGAAGAAACACCATGGCGACGCCAAACTGGTGAGGCAGGTCGATTCCATCAGCACCTGCGGCCTTGCGGAAGAAAGCCTTCGGAAGGCCAACCAGCAGCCCGGCGCCGTCTCCGCTGCGGCCGTCGGCATCCACACCCCCGCGGTGGGCCAGGCGCTTCAGTGCACCGAGCCCTCGTTCGACCAACCCATGCGACGCGGGTCCGCCCAGTTGTGCGATGAACCCCACGCCGCACGCATCATGATCCGCCGAGAATGTGAGGCGACTCTCCCCCATACTACTTGTCTAACCGGAAAATTCGTTAAAGTACAATCGTGAATTTCGATGCGGCGCATGGATTTTCTGCATCGCTCAAGAAGGCTATTTCCAGAGGGGTCGGTTGAGCCTCCTGTATCGTGAAGGGTGTAGATTCTCGACAGTTTAAATGGCGATCCTGCCGCTATTAGCGCTCGAATGGTCAATCTCGCCCACATTCAATCTGCCCTCGGCCGGGTTCGAAAGTCGATCTACGTGTCCCCCTGCACGCGGTCAGAAACGTTCTCCGAACTCACCGGCAACTCCATCTACTTGAAACTGGAGAACCGACAGAGAACTGGCGCCTATAAAGAACGGGGCGCGCTGAACAAGCTGCTGTCCCTGACTGCGGAGGAACGCTCCCAGGGTGTGATCGCAGCCTCGGCGGGGAACCATGCGCAAGCCGTTGCCTACCATGCTTCCAACCTGGGCATCCGGGCAAGAATCGTCATGCCTCTGGCGACTCCGTTAATCAAAGTGTCAGCCACGCGCGGCTACGGTGGCGACGTCGTGCTGCACGGGGCGAATTACGACGAGGCCTACGCCGAAGCGTTGCGCCTCGGCGCGCAGGATCACCTGACCTTCGTCCATGCTTTCGACGATGACGCAGTCATCGCCGGGCAGGGAACTCTGGGGCTGGAATTGCTCGAGCAGCATCCCGATCTGGAGGCGGTCGTGGTGCCCATCGGCGGAGGTGGCCTGATCGCCGGCATCGCTTGCGCCTTGAAAGAAACCAATCCCCGCATTCAGGTCATTGGAGTTCAACCGGCGCGAATCCCATCGGTAAAGGTCGCCCTGTCAGAAGGGAAACCCGTGACCCTGCCTTCCGCGGTAACTATTGCAGATGGGATCGCAGTGCGGCGCGTGGGCGAGCGCACGCTGCCGCTCATCCAGAAATATGTGGACGACATCGTCACGGTTGAGGAAGAGGAGATCGCGAACGCCGTTCTGCTGCTATTGGAAAGAGAGAAGATGCTGGCAGAAGGAGCAGGTGCGGCTGCGGTGGCAGCGCTGGTCAATCGCCGCGTTCCAATGATTCCCGATTCAACGATTCCCGCTTCAGCGATCCGCGATTCAACGGCGCGGGACAAAACGGGCAAGAAGGTCATCGCCATCGTGAGTGGCGGAAATATCGATGTGACTCTTTTGGCGCGCATCATCGAACGCGGCCTGGTCAAAGATGGACGCCTGGTTCGCCTGCGCGTGCACCTTCCCGATTACCCCGGAGCGCTGCACCGCCTCACAGGCATTCTCGCCCAGCACCGCGCCAACATCGTCGAGACGTCGTACGATCGCGCTTACCACAACGTAAATCTAGGAGACACGGCCATCGACATCACCATGGAAACGCGCGGTCCCGACCACATTGCTGAGATGATTTCAGCCCTCGGCGCTAACGGCTACACGCACGAAAGAATCCTGTAGACGGAAAGATCGCGTAGGGACAGCCGCCTCGGCTGTCCAGCGAGCGCAGCGAGCCGTTTCGGCCCCAGTCCCTAACTCCGCCGCACAACGTCGCGATAGCGCCGCGAAATTTCTTCGAGAAACTCTTCGTCGGAAGGCCGCTGCTCTTTCGGGATATGCAGCTTCTCTCCCATTCGGTCCGCGATGGCTCGCCCTGACTCTAGTCGCTGCAGGTTGGGAATATCCAGCCGTCGCGCCAGAAATGCCTCGACCAGTTGGAACTCCTGGTTGGTCATTGCTGCCACCTCCTGGCTCACCGATGGAGCCGAAGCCGATTTCCCCTGTCCATACCAATAGAAGAGGCCCTGTTCCTCGACCTCGTGAACAACCACCGTCCCGGCAACCATGTCCCCCAGCCTGCGATTCTGTTTGTCGATTGCGCAGGCAACGCTGCCCACAAGGTAGAAACCAATGGAATCGATTGCCCGCATGAAATTTCGCCCGATACCTTCAAACACGGTGATGGGTCGGCCGCTGGCGCTGATCACCCTGATTCTTGCCTGCCGCTTGCCCGGCGTCTGGCCGCTCCACAGGATCTCGAAGATGGCAAAGTAACCCCAGTAGAGGCAGAAGAGCACGAAGATTGCGATGGCGACCTCCCAGTTTCGAGCCTGCACCCAGGAGCGTCCCAGATCCGGAGTCGTGAACGCGACCACCAGCACGACTACCACCGCAGCGATGACCTGGATCAATGTGTCGATGCAAAGGGCGTAGCCGCGGCTCCCCACTCCGGCCAAAGGAAACTCCAGGGAGATCTGTTCCGGGGTTTCGATGGTAAGCTTTTCCGTCGGGTCCGAACTGGGACTCAAACTGGGGTCCAGACTGGGGTCCAAATTATGATCTCCGTTTCCTGGCTCAACAAGCGCCAGATTTACTGGTCGCGGTTAGAGTCTCTGCTCACGCGGGTGAAAGAGCAAGGCCTGCATGGATTGAGCCGCAGCGAGCTGCGCGAACTGGGATTGCTCTACCGCCAAACCGCCACCGACCTCTCCGCAGTGCGGGGCGACCCCAGCAGTGTGCAGCAATCCCGCTATTTGAATCAACTGCTGGGCCGGGCACACAACGCAATCTACTCGGGCCAAAAGAAAACGGTGGGCGGCATTTGGCAGTTTTACCGCCGTGATTATCCGCGAATCTTCCGCCAATTCCTGCCTTACACTGCAGTCGCCACGGCAATCTTCTGGGTAGGCGCGCTGGCGGGGATGTTTTTCGTGCTCGCCCACCCGGATTACATGCGCGAATTTCTCCCGCCGCAACTGGTGGAGAGCATCGAACGCCATGAGATGTGGACGCATTCCATCGTCTCCATAAAACCCCAGGCATCCAGCGCCATCATGACCAACAATTTGTCGGTGTCTTTCATGGCTTTTGCCTCGGGCATAACAGGAGGGATCGGAACGCTGTACCTGCTCTTCTTCAACGGAATCATGATCGGAGTAATTGGCACGGCCTGCGCCAATTACGGCATGAGCGTTCCCCTGTGGAGCTTCGTATCGCCACACGGAGTTCTGGAGCTTCCCGCCATCTTCATCGCTGGAGGCGCCGGCCTGCGTCTCGCCCGCGCCCTGCTCTTTCCGGGAATGCTATCGCGGCGGGATTCGCTGGCCGTAGGCGGCACCGAGGCGGTTCGTCTGCTGGTGGGCGTGATTCCTATGCTGATCGTGGCGGGCACAATCGAGGCTTTCTTCTCGCCGTCGTCGGTGCCTGCACCTCTGAAATTCGCGGCCGCAGCGGCGCTCTTCATGCTGCTGATCTTTTATCTGTGGAGCGGTGCGCGAGCGAAAGCCCCACAAGCGCCGTGATGTAGACGAACTGATAGAAAGAAGCAAAGACCAACGCCGCAGACCGCCGGCTCTACACCAGATTCCGTTCTTTCACCGTAAGGTACTGGTTGAGCACCGCCGCCGAGATGCGAGACGGTTCCACTTCCATGCAGAGCGCCCCGCGCTCGCGCAAACGTCCCAGAAGCAATTCGCGGCGGTAAACCATCTCCTGCGCCGCGACCACTTCATACATGGCTGACGCAGATGCGGGGCTTTGCCGGGCCCGCAGCTTCAGTTCTGGTTGGGCAATCGCAATGAACAGCAGCAGATGCCGCGAAAGCATTTGCCCGGCAGCTTCAATTACCTCGGGAGTCATCGCGCTCTCGGCCAGATCGGAAATCCAGATGATCAGCCCGCGTTGTTTCTGCAAAGTGAGCAGGCTGGCGGCAGCGCGCACATGGTCAGCTTCCGGTACTTCCTCGCGGACTACAGCAAGTTGCTCCACGATGTGTCGCATCTGAGCCGCGCCGCGACCGGGGAGCACTCTTTGTTTCACCGTCCGACCGTATGCTAGCAAGCCAACGCGGTCTCCCGAATAGATGGCGAGTTGCGCCAGGCAGAGAGCCGCATCCACTGCGCGATCGAGTTTGCTGTAGCCGTCGGTGCGGGCGCGCATCAGGCGGCCGCAATCGAGAACGATCCAAACTGCCTGGCTGCGTTCCACGCGAAAAGTCTTCGAAACTAGTTTCCCGCGGCGCGCCGTCGCCGTCCAGCACACGTTGCGCAGTTCATCCCCTTCCCGATGTTCCCGCAGACTCTCGAAGTCGGAACCCATCCCGCGCAGGCGCATCATTCGCATCTGCAACTCGATCTGGCGGCTGCGTGCGAGATAGACGGAATGCTTGCGTGCGTGTTCAAAATTAGGATAGACGCGAACTGTTTGCCCGAGATCGGCAATCGCCCAGCGCTCCGCCATCAGGAATCGAGACCAGTAGCGCAGAAAGACCTTTCCGGTGCGCAAGTCGCCCCTCATGCCCGGCGTGTATTCGTAATTGACGGACCGACTGGCGCGCGCGAGCACCTTCAGCACGATAGCTTTACCCGTGTGCCAGCTCGACGGCGGCAGCTCGTCGTAGGTGCTCACCCACACATCAACTGAAGATTGATTCGCCACCGAGAGGTTCACCGATGCAGCCACTCCAATCGAAAGTGGACTGCGCCATTCCCGGCGCACGCTAATTTGCTTAGGGTGCGGAAGCTGCAGCCAATCCCCCAGGAAAGCCAGCAACAAAAGCAAATCCCAGAGCAGCATCGCCCACAGAAATGTCCGATTCCACAACGAGGGAATAATCCACGCCAGGCCGACGCCGGCCAGCAGCAACAGCCGGGGCCCCGCGCCCCCGCCGAACCGGCCGTGAGGCTGCGCCGGCATCTCCACCGGCGGCGGCTCGAGTGGGCGGGGAATACTCACTTCGGAACCTCGACCGCGGCCAGCACGTCAGTCAACACGCGGTCCGCATCCAGACCTTCGAGTTCCGCCTCCGGACGCAACACAATGCGGTGGCGAAGCGCGGGAAGCACTGCAGCCTTCACGTCATCGGGAATCACGTAGTCACGGTCGGCGAGCGCTGCAAGTGCCTTCGCTACAAGCATCAGACTGATCCCGGCTCGCGGGCTGGCGCCGAGAGATACCGACGGCCAACTGCGCGTCCGCCGCGCGATTTCAGAGATATAGCCCAGCAGCGACTGCTCCACTGTAAGTTGACGAAGCTCGGTGCGCGCCTGCAACAGCACCTCCGGTTCGATGGGTGCGATCTCCGCCTGTTCGCCTGGGGCCGGAGTCTGGTTGTTGTGCCTCGCCAGAATCTCCAGCTCTTCCTGCGCCGATGGATATCCGATCTTGATCTTCAACAGAAAACGATCCAGTTGCGCTTCGGGCAGCGGGTAGGTGCCCTCGAACTCCACTGGATTCTGGGTAGCCAACACGGTGAACAATTGCGAGAGGGAATGGCGCACGCCGTCGATGGTGACCTGGCGTTCTTCCATCGATTCCAGCAGTGACGCTTGCGTGCGTGGCGGCATACGGTTGACTTCGTCGACCAGCAGCAGATCGGTGAACATCGGGCCCTGGTGCAGGGAAAACGTTCCGTTCTGCAGGTTGAGAATGTTGCTGCCCAGCAGATCGGCGGGCATCAGGTCTGAGGTACACTGCACGCGCTGAAACGTCACGTTCAGGGCGCGGGCGAGCACCTTCACGCTGAGCGTCTTGCCCAAGCCCGGGACGCCTTCGATCAACGCGTGGCCGCCGCAAAGCAGGGCAGTCAGCGTGCCGTCAATGAGTTCATTTTGACCGACGATTACTTTCGCCAGTTCGGCGCGGCCGTGGGTTACCAGTTTCGTGATTGCCTGCATGGAGCGTCTATTCCTTCTCTTTCTCTGTCTTTGTTCCGCGCGCCGTGGATACGGTCGGGTCGAGCAGCCGGGTTGCCCGGCTAAGGGCCTGAACGTGTTCGAGCGCCCGCTTTTCCGACAACTCCGTATCTCCCGCGGCCTCTTCGCTGCGGCCCACCAGAGCAGCCACATCCGGTGGAATCTTGAGCCCGCGTTGCGCCATGGCTACGAGAATATCGTTTGCACCGGCGGTTCCGCGAATTCCAAGGCGCCGCGCGGCAATCTGCTGAAAGCGGCTGAAGGCAATTTCCACCGCAACCTGCGTGCCGCGTGCCCGATGGAAAACGCTACCCAGCGTCTCCACGAATTCCAAAGGAGACAAGCGCGACTCGCGTACCAACGGTACCACCGGCCCGCTGCGCCGGGAGAACGTTAGGATTACCAGCAGCCCGAGAAATCCGGCCTGCGCCAGCGCCCACATCTGCGCGGGGTTCGACGGATGCGCCGAAGCCGTGGCATGCTCTTCATGGTAGTACTCGTCCCAAAGGATGCGCTGGCGGTCGCCCACTGAATTTAGCAGCAGATCGAGATTGCCCCGGTTACGAATCCCGGCGTTGGTCAGCGGCAACGCGCTGGCCCACCAGATCACCCGCCCCTGGCCCAAAGTGTAGGAGACGACTACGGGCTTCCCGTTCTTGTCTTTAAAGTGAACGACTGCCGCGTCTTTGCTGGACTCCCAGGCGAGATCGCCATCCTGGGAGATCGCTCCGCCACGCGTGAGCTGTGTAGGTGCAACCGGCTTGCATTCTGCAAAACCGACGCGAAAATCTCCATCCTCGGCAGAAGCCTGAGGAACAAACGAGTCAGGCCGCACACCCGCAATCAGCACGCTGCCCCCATGGAGCAAGAAGCGAATGATGCCGCTCATTTCTTCCGCCTGCGGATAGGACTCCGGACCCGCCAGCACCAGCATCACGCCAGCCGCGTCCGCCGGAAGCTGCGACGGCGGCTGCTTCCAGCGTTCCACCGCATATCCACTCTGTTGCAGAAGAAGATAGGCGGCCTTCGCCCCGTTACGCTGCACGTTGTAGCTTGAGGGCGAGCCTACCCCTTGGTCTTTTTGGTTCGAACTCAGCCAGGCCACCAACGTCATCACCAGCACCAGCCCGATGCCGAACCCGATAAAGCCGCGCTGCTCGCCTGCGGTTACCGGCATCCCAGTCTTTCCAGGTGAGCGGCGAATTGCGCAAAGTCCGCTTCCGTTGCGGGACGGCTTCCGTACCAGCTCGCCTCAAACTTCCCCGTCATCGCCGCAAACGGTTCCTTCGACAAGCTGGAGCCCGGAATTGCGTTGAGATACTCCCGCGGAGTGCGCGTCTTGTCGGGCTTCCACACACCCTCTGACTCCAGGCGCGAGACCGCTGCCCAATAGCCGAAGTGGACTGCGTCCCTCCATTCTCCCTGGGCGGCCCGCGCTCGCGCGTCCGCAAGCCACTCCCTCCAGTTTCTGGAGGATGGCATGAAGGGAATAATTTCGCGCCTCCCGGCTCCCATGTTCTCCTGCGAAACGCGGTACAGCCAGACTCCGGCAATGGCGGCGGCCAGGGCGATCATGCCCCAAACGAACCACTGTCCCAGATCCTGCAGATCAGGAATCTTGGGATTGATCTTCCTCAGCATTTTCCCGATCCACGCTTGAATCCGCTGCTTCAGCAGGTCGAGCGCAGTCGGCCCGCGGACCGATCGAACTCGCGGGCGCTAAGGATTTGGTCAAGCCGCTTGCGGGTGGCATTGTCGGCGCGGCCCGGTTGTTCGTAGAGTTCGGCCTCTGCGCGCATCGCCTTGAGGCGGCTGCCTGCGTTCGCAAGAATGTTAGGCTTCACCTGCGCTGTGGAGGTCAGATATCGATTCAGGGCATCACGAAGAAAGTTCAGGTCAACCGCCATGTCGCCACGGGCCGTCTGAACCGTGAGGGTTTCGGGAAGGGAATCGCGAAGGGCGACGGCGTTCTGCGGAGCAGAGGCCAGCTCCGCGATCCGGTTCTCGTAATTCTGAATCTGGTCAATGTACTGAGCGCGGGTAAGGGCAGGCAGACCGGACGCCTGCCCCAGGGCCGCCAGCAGGAACAGGACGGCCAAGCCATATCGGTTTCCAACCAGCATCATATTTGGGCCGGGGCTTGTGCCGGAGTTGCGTCCGGTACTTGGGGAGGATCGAGACTGGAAAGCATCAGTTGTAGATCGAAGGCTTCCTTGCGGACTCGCTCGTCGTAGTAGAGCAGTGACAGTCCGATGGTCGCCAGTGGGCCGGTGATCGACCCGGCAATAAACCCCGCCATGTAGATCAGAACGGCAGCGGCGATCCGGTTATGCAGCAACCCTCCGGCGCCACCCGCCAGCGCGCCTAGTCCAAATCCCAGGATCATGCTCAGTAACAGGAACACGAAATAGATTGCCACCACCCGCACGCGGCTGCCTTTCGAAAGTTGAATGCTCCGCTTCAGCGAGGCCCGCGGCCCCAGATCCTCGACCACACACGCCTGAATGGCCAATGCGTAGCGGACGTAGATCGCGACGAATCCCGCAAAGACCAAAACTACCATGACAAGCGCGACCAGCCCGCCAATGATCGCACCCGCGGCGCCCGGCGCGCCTCCCCTCCCCAGCGCGGCGATACCCATGAAGAGCGGCACCATTACAACGCCTGCCGCGAAGGCAACTACGATCATCCACAACACCATCCACAACAGAATGAGCAGGCAGGTGCCGAAGAGGCTCCAAATGCGGCCGTGCAGGGCTTTGTAGGCCCCCAGGACGGTGGTCTCGCGGCCAAGATGCACTGCGGCGACCGCCTTGACCGTGGCCGCGTGCGAGATCGCCATTCCCGCCAACAAAACGAGATAGCCGAAAACCATGCCCAGGCCCAGCCTGGCCAAGGCTGCGCTGGCCGCCACGCGGCTGCTGTTGCCAAACGGCGACCCTACATTGGCCCCCACCGTGAGCAATTGGAAAATCACGCTCGCTGCCGGGCCTACCGTGGCGATGCCCACAAACAGCAAAAAGTTCCTGCGGTACAGAGCGAAGGTATGGTCCAGCAGTTGGCCTGTGGACATCGGGCGCAGGGGTTCTGTCATGGCAACTCTCCCGGCTTGCGAGTGGGACACTATAACACGGTTTCGCATACCGAGAATGTGGAAGTAGCCGCCCCATTCGGGAATTGATCTTCGGGTTGACTGCGGGTTGACGGCCAGGCTTCTGGCCAATCAAATTGGTTGCTTGCGGACGCAAGAGGCGTATCCTCTTATGGGCGGGAAGTGTTCGTGAAGACGTCGTAACTCTATGATTCAAAACCGCGTCCCAGCGTGACAAGTATCACTCCCCCCAGTGCTGAAAGTCCTTTAAGGATGGCAAGCGGAAGAGCACAATCGAAGCCGTGAATAACTGACACACCTACGGAGGTAGGACTATGACATCTGGCATTCTGACCTCGCCCGGAATCAAAGCTCCTGGCGACTACATTGAAGACGTGATGATCAGTGTGAGGGC
Source organism: uncultured Acidobacteriaceae bacterium (assembly GCA_963842095.1). GTDB lineage: Bacteria > Acidobacteriota > Terriglobia > Terriglobales > Acidobacteriaceae > Sulfotelmatobacter. The sequence goes on along the minus strand of CAWJEY010000007.1, from coordinate 135,541 downwards.
GAAAAACCCCGCCGAGCCTGAATTCCATCAGGCGGTACGGGAGGTATTTGATTCTCTGCGGTTAGTGTTGGCCAAGCATCCGGAGTATCAGTCGAACCGCATTCTCGACCGGATCGTCGAGCCCGAGCGCGTTCTGATGTTCCGCGTTCCGTGAACCGATGATCAGGGAAATGTTCAAGTCAACCGCGGTTTCCGTATTGAGATGAACAGCGCCATCGGCCCTTACAAGGGTGGACTGCGCTTCCATCCCTCAGTGAACCTCGGCATCCTAAAATTCCTGGCATTCGAGCAGGTGTTCAAGAACTCGCTCACCACGCTGCCCATGGGCGGCGGCAAAGGCGGTTCTGATTTCGATCCCAAGGGCAAGAGCGATAACGAAGTGATGCGGTTCTGCCAGAGCTTTATGACCGAACTGCAGCGCCACATTGGACCGGATACAGACGTCCCTGCCGGCGACATCGGCGTGGGTGGACGCGAAATCGGCTATCTATTTGGCCAGTACAAGCGCCTGCGGAATGAGTTCACCGGCGTGCTCACGGGCAAGGGGCTGAACTGGGGCGGGTCGTTAATTCGTCCAGAAGCGACCGGCTACGGCTGCGTGTATTTTGCCGAGGAAATGCTGAAGAGCCGCAAGGACAAGCTGGAAGGCAAGCTCTGCCTGGTTTCTGGCAGCGGCAATGTCTCTCAGTACACGATCGAGAAGCTGCTCGACCTGGGTGCGAAGCCGGTGACCGTGTCCGATTCGAACGGCGTGATCTACGATCCGGACGGCATCGACCGCGAGAAGCTGGCCTATGTACTGGAGCTGAAGAACGTGAAGCGCGGGCGCATCCGCGACTATGCGGACCGCTACAAGAAGGCGATCTTCATGCCGACGGACATCAAGCTGGAGCACAGCCCGCTGTGGAACATTAAAGCGGATTGCGCGTTTCCGAGCGCCACGCAGAATGAGATCACCGCGAAGGACGCGGCGAATCTTATCAAGAATGGCATCAAACTGGTGGCCGAAGGCGCCAACATGCCGAGCACGCTGGAGGCAACCAAGCTGTTCCTGGATGCCAAGATTCTGTATGGTCCGGCGAAGGCGGCAAATGCGGGCGGCGTGGCCACGTCAGGTCTCGAAATGTCGCAGAACAGCGCGCGCATTTCCTGAACCCGCGAGGAAGTGGATGACAAGCTGCACAAGATCATGGTCTCCATCCACCGCAATTGCTATGAGACGGCCGAGAAGTACGGCACGCCCGGCAACCTCGTCAACGGCGCCAACATCGCCGGCTTCATGAAAGTGGCTGATGCGATGCTGGATCAGGGGCTGGTATAAACGCGTCTGGGTTAGAAGTATGGTGCGGGGTGGAGAATTCTCCACCCCGCGTCCGTTTACCCTCAAGATTTCAGTCGTGCCTCCGGCACGAGTTTCCATTGATCTGAGCTTTCCCGCCAGTGAACTGGCGGACTATTTTCAGAGGTGCCTCCGGCACCGTTTCAGTTATCGACTGCTTGTGACCGTTGGAATGACTAATGTGCGCGGGCTCAATTGACTACAATGGGAAGAATGAGGATTCCCAAACGAAATCATAGCGGCTCCACGTTCGACAGTTTTCTCGCTGAAGAAGGAATCCGAGAAGAAGTCGAGACGGTCGCCGCTAAGCGTGTGCTCGCCTGGCAGCGGGCAGTCGAGCTTCGCTCGACTGGACAGCCGGGGGCGGCTGTCCCCACACGAGGCAAGAAGAAGCCAACTGCATGACCACCCACCCCATCGCCGAGCCCCTCCTCGATGCCGAAGCTCGCCTCGAAGGCTTCGACAACCTGATGCCCTTCAAGGTCCAAAACATTCTTTTGGTCTCCAGCCTCTACGACTCTTTCATTCTCCGCGAAGACGGCCGGCTAAACGAACTTCTCATCGACGAATCGCTCGAACTCAACCTGCAGCAGATCCCCGGCATCACCCATGTTTCAAGCTGCGCCGAAGCGCTGGAGTTGGCGCGTTCGCAGCCGCGCTTTAACCTGATTGTCACCAACCTCGCCGTAGGCGATATGACCGCCGCGCAGTTGGCGCGCGAGGTCAAGCGCGCTGGCCTCGATGTCCCCGTGGTTGTGCTGGCCTACGACTACCGCGAAGTGAAGAATTTCATCAGCCGGAATCCCATCACCGACATCGAGCGGGTTTTCCTCTGGCAGGGCAATGCGCGCATCCTCATCGCCATCGTGAAGTACATCGAGGACAAGCGCAATGTCCTGCACGACACGCGGGCCATGGGTGTGCCCGTGCTACTGGTGGTGGAAGACAACATCCGTTACTACTCGTCCTTTCTGCCCGTGATTTATACCGAGCTGATCAAGCAGTCGCGGCGCGTCATTCAGGAAGGCATCAACGTCGCGCACAAGCTGGTGCGGATGCAGGCCCGCCCCAAAATTCTGCTGGCTTCGAACTTTGAAGATGCAGCCCAGTTGGTGCAGGAATATCGCGATTACCTGATCGGCCTGGTGTCGGACGTGGAATTTCCCTGGGAAGGCAAACTCAGCCCCGAGGCTGGCTTCGAGCTGGCGCGCCTGATCAAGGCGCTGGTGCCGGATGTGCCAGTGGTGCTGCAGACCAGCCGCACTGAGTTTCGTCCGCGGGCGCTGGCTGAGGGGTATTCGTTTCTGCGGAAACGGTCGCCTACTTTGCTGAAAGATTTGCGCCGCATTCTCACCGAGCACATCGGATTCGGCGATTTCGTATTTCGGCTGGCCGATCTGAAGGAAGTGGGGCGCGCCACGGATCTGAACGAGCTCGAAGAGCAGTTGCAGACGGTTCCCGCCGAGAGCCTCACTTATCACGCGCAAAGCAATCATTTCTCGCATTGGTTGATGGCGCGCACCGAATTTGCGCTGGCTGCCAAGCTGCGGCCGCGCAAGGTCTCCGACTTTGCCAGTCCTGAACACTTGCGCCGCGACTTGATCGAATCCATCAATGACTACCGCCGCGAGCAAAGCGAGCTGGTCATTGGCGACTTCAATCCGGAGACGTTCAAGCCTTCGGAGACAGGTTTTCTGCGGATCGGTGCGGGATCGCTGGGGGGCAAGGCGCGCGGCCTTGCCTTTGTTCGCCATCTGGTGCGCAAGAACCGCATCGCGCGGCGTTTTCCCGGCATTCGCATCACCGTTCCTCCTGCTCTGGTGTTGGCGACCGATGCTTTCGATCAATTCATGACGGAGAACAACCTGCTCGATTTCGCCCTGCAATGCGACGACGACGCCGAGATTCTGCAGAAGTTTCTGTCCGCCCCGCTCTCCGCGAAATTGCAGGAAGACTTGAAGGTGTTCCTCACCGAGGTCACGTATCCGCTCGCCGTGCGTTCTTCCAGCCTGCTCGAGGATTCGCAATACCAGCCGTTCACGGGCGTGTATGAAACTTTCATGCTGGGCAATCAATCGCTCGATCCCGGCATGCGCCTGGCGGAGTTGATCGACGCCATCAAGCGCGTCTACGCTTCCACCTTCAGCCGCCATGCCAAGGCCTACGTGCGCGCCACACCGTACCGTCTGGAAGAAGAGAAGATGGCCGTGATCGTACAGCAGCTTGTGGGCACAGCACATGGGCAGCGCTTCTATCCCGATTTTTCCGGCGTAGTGCGCTCGCACAATTTCTATCCCGTGCCCCCGATGACATTCGCCGATGGGATCGCCGCCGTGGCATTAGGGTTGGGCCGGGCCGTGGTCGACGGGGGGAAGTGTTTGACTTTTTGCCCGCGCTATCCGCAGAGCCTGCTGCAGTTCTCGTCGGTGGATGACATTCTGGCGAATTCGCAAACGGAGTTTTGGGCGCTGGCCTTGGACGGCATTCCCCAGGGGCGTCCGGGACATTTACATGAGATGCGCTTTGGACTAGACGCGGCCGAGGATGACAACACGCTGGCCGCCGTTGGTTCCACCTACTCGGTCGACAATCAAGCGGTGTATGACGGGGTGAGCCGGCCCGGAGTCCGCATCGTGAGCTTTGCGCCCATGCTCAAGCATGGATTGTTTCCCCTGCCAACCATCCTCGAGACTCTGGTCAAGGCCGGCGAAGACGCCCTGGGCATTCCCGTCGAAATCGAGTTTGCGGTTCGCCTGCCGCGGCAGCCGGGCGAAGCGGCGGAGTTTGGCTTCCTGCAGATTCGCCCACTGACCCTTTCCCGCGATCACCAGGACTTGTCCATGGACAACGTGGCGCCGGGCCAACTGCTTTGCCAAAGCAGCAAGGTTCTGGGCAACGGACGCATCGAGAATCTGTATGACGTGGTGGTCGTCGATTCGCAGCGCTTCGAGCGCAGCCGCAGTCAGGAAGTCGCGAAGGCGGTCGCCCACTTCAATGGCCTGCTTACGGCTGAGAACCGGCCGTATCTCCTGATCGGTGTGGGCCGCTGGGGATCGAACGATCCGTGGCTCGGCATTCCGGTCGAGTGGGACGAGATCTCTGGCGCGCGCGTCATTGTCGAAGCCGGCTTCCACGACTTCCGCGTCATGCCTTCGCAGGGCAGCCATTTCTTCCAGAATCTAACCGCATTTCAGGTCGGCTACTTCACGGTGAACCCGGATGCCGGCGAAGGCTCGGTGGATTGGGAGTGGCTGAACCAGCAGCCTTCGGTGGACGAAGATGGATGCGTCCGCCACGTGCGTTTTGATGCCCCAATGCGAGTGGTCATGAACAGCAGACACAGTCAGGGGATAATCTTCAAGCCGGAAGCGGCGCCGGCGACATAACGGCGGGATTCGTATCAGCGCATTTCAGGCATGCCGCGAACGCTCGAAAGTGACTTGCGCTTTCAGGCGCGGCACAGCCCGCTTACGGATTCGTCTTGCCCGCTGCCGCCGCATCAGCCTTATTCTTGTGTTTCACCATCTTGCGATGGATGTCGGGCCAGAACTCTTTTACGACCAGGGTTATCGTATCGAGCGCCAGTTGGGTTCCATAAGTATCGACCGTGTTGGACAAGGTCTTATCGGACGCAACGAACAGGTGCGGGTTGTTGGGTGTGCTGATGTAGGTGCTCGAGGGATGGTAGCTGTAGGTCGAGATCGCTGCGGCGGTGGCGGCGCCGAAAATCTCGGAATAATTAAATTGCTTGTGGCCGGAATCGCTCCGGGTCACAAAAATGCGGCCGACCGCATACCCCGTGCGCCGGAAAAATCCGCCCTGCCCCGATTGATAGAAGCGCGGGTCCTGGTGAAGGGCAGAGGGAAAAACCGCGCCCACCATGAAGTTCTCAATCATGCTGTCGCCGGCCGTGATCCCGTAACGCTTGGCATAAGCTGCCCATCCCTGCCCTAAGGCGGGCGCACTATTCTGCGACTGGGATATAGCGGCTAACACCCCCCACCAGGGATACTCCACATAATCGAACGTTCCCAGGGCCACAACCTTGTACTTGTCCTTAACGCTCATCGGTGGAAGTTGGCCCTTGCTTTGAAGCGTGAGGAAATTCGGCAACGTATAGAACAGGCGATCGTTCGAGGTACCCTCGACCTTTCCTTGGCCGCTGGTGCTTTGCGCGTCTTTGTCTTTGTCCGATGGAGTTTGCGACCCCGCCGGAGGTGGCGCGGGATTCGCCGCCGGCGGAGTCTGCTGCGCCGCAGCCGGATTGGAGAGGAAGATCGCCAGTACAAGGGAAAACAGATGGGCACCGATTTTTATCGACAAAAGCTTCTCCCTGCGCGGCAATAATGTTTTGCTGCCATTCGCCCTTCACGGATGCCGGTGCAGCACGTGGGTGGCGATGTCCGGCCAGAATTCCCGAAAGGTGTTAGTCAGTGCGTCCCGCCCCAGAGCCCACCCATACTTGGCGGCGAGCGCCCCCAAAGTACGGCTCCCGCTGGGGTAGTAGCTCACAGAAATTCCCTGCGCGATTCCCCGGCCCAGTAGTTCGGAGGCATTAAAGCTGTCGTGCCCATGGTAGTCGGGCGTGATGAAAATGCGCGTTCCCGCATACAGACCGCGCTTCACGATGTTGCCGTGACCCTTCGCGTAATAGCGCTCGTCCTGATGGAACACCGAGGGCAGCGCGAAAATCACCCAATAATTGCCATCCGTTTTGTCGAGAAAGCCCCGCCAGTAATATCTGCCGAACCCCGGAAGTCCCTGTCCGAGTTGTGGGTGAGCAACGGTCCACTCCGCCAGGGCTGAGGTTATGCCTACGAAAATAAATGACGAGTAGTCGAAGCTGTTCTGGCTCGCGATGATGAAAGCCTGCTTCGGGGTGGGCGGCGGGGGCAGCGCGCCGGCGCTGACCGCGCGGAAATTCGGCATCACGCCCAGAATTCGCTTAGGTTGCTCCTCCCCAGGCTGAACTCCCTGGTCCCCCGGCGGCGGGTTCTGGCCCGCATGTTTTGCCGCGGATGGCTTGGCAGCTCCGTTATTGCCCGACGTCCCGGATTTTTCTGGTGGCGGGTTCTGCTGCGCACTCTGAGCGCTGCCGGACGATGAACTTTGAGCGGACTCCGGGACTGCGATTGGGGCTGAAGGTGAATTGGGCTCCTGCGCCCATAGACTCTGGACCAACAGCATAAGTACTAACGGCAGAAAAAAACGCAAGCAGTGTACCCCTCTCGTCAGTGAGATGCCGACCCTTCCGTCCGGGATCTCCGTTTTCATCCCGGTCTTAACGCCGGCTACCCCTCCGGCTTCGAAATTCAATCCAGACATTGCCAGGTCGTTGGCAATCGGAACTCGCGACGACGGCAGGGTGATTGCCTATTCTACCAGTCGGACTCTCTTCGTCCCGGCGATTGCCGCACCTTTACATTGATTTACAAACACCCCTCCCTACGCGGAGTCTCTAGAGCCAACAAAAAAGGCGGCCGGGATGACGGCCGCCTTCCAGCTAGACAGTTTCCGCTAAAAGTGGAAACCGATCTCCGCCGCGAGCGTACGCGGCGTGACGTAGTGCGTGCCGCTGAAGGTGGAAAGGAAGTTGTAAAGGGCGTACTTGTTCGTCAGGTTGATGGCGGTGAATTGCAGGCTCATTTTGTACTTATCGCCGTGGAACAAGTTGTCATGTCCGATGGCGATATCAAAAAGATGACGAGGGGCAATCCGCGGGGGATTCTTGTCGTCATTTTCTGTTCCGGGCTTCGGCACCTGCAAGAGAGTAGATCCGAACTGGCTTACTGGGCAGGCAAGGGGCTGGCCTGGAACAACACTCATCCCGATCAGTGTGTTCGGGGTGGCGCGTTGCGTTCCGCAAAACAGTCCAGACTCGAACTCCTGATCGGCGGTGAGAGGGGCTCCGAACGAGTCTGTCAGGCTGATATAGTCCGTTCCTCCTACCGTTATCCCTTGGGCGCAGTTGCCGCCGAAGCAAGGGGTCTGCCCGGCAACCAGGCCGCTGTCATAGCGCCAGTTAAAGCCGAACCATGGCCCGGTTTTCCAGGGCTGATATTGCAAGTGGGTAGTCAGATTGAATTTCTCGTCGTGATCAATCCGAAACGGAGTCGATCCGCCCGCCAGTGCTACGGAAGGAACTGCCCCGGCTCCGCCAATCTGGGGCGTAAAGAATCGTGCCGCCACGCTGGAGAAGACCGCCAGAGCCGAGAATCCATGGTAGTTCGGCACGCTCACACGCGCGGCGTATCCGGGAATCTTCGCCCGCTCCCATTCCACGGGAAACGTGATCGGGGTGTTGCCCAGGATGCTGAAGTCATAGCCGTTGTGCGTGTACTTCCAGATGTACTCGCCCGAGAAGACGAGATAACGCCCGAAAGCCTGTTGAATTCCGGCGTGGAACTCATTCCGAAAGCCCGGATTGAACGGCGTTACACCTGGCACCGTACAGCCAAGGAGCGGATTCAATACGGCATTGGCGCACCCAGTACTGGAGAGCACCAGATTTTCGTTAAACGGAGTTTCCAGCAGTCGTGCGTAAGAGATGCGAATTACAGTATTCGTTTTCTTGACGTTGTAGGCGACTCCAAGGCGAGGCTCGCCTTCCTTGTGGGTCACGAGTCCATTGTAGAAATCGCCGCGCAGTCCCAGATTCAAAGACCAGTTTCCTTTGGTGATGTTGTCGCGCACGTACAAAGACAACTCCTTCACGTCGGTGTGACCATCGAAGGTGTAGAGACTGCCTCCGCCCGGCTGCGTGAGATCGTACGGGAACAAATCGGTACACGGTGAATCGATGGCCTGGTGCGTCGTGGTGTTGTAGCAAGGGGCTCCATTTGCATCTGTGAGGGAGGGAAGGAACGTCGGATCGACGATGCCGAGACGGTCTTGCTCATCCAGGAACGTCTGCTCATAGACCGCGCCGATCTTTATGTTGTGAATCCCTTTCACATACGAGAGATCCGACCGCAAGCCGGCGTTAGTCAGCTTCCGATTCTGGCCGATACTCTCCCGCTGAAGGTTGATGGGGCCGAGGTCGGCAAAAGGATTACCGCTGGGGTAGTAGTTGAATTGGTCGCGGCGAACAAAGGCGCCAAGAGTAAACACGGAGGTCGAACTAAGTAGCCGCGTCCAGGATGGCGCGATGTTGAAGGTTTTGATTTGCGAACGCTGATCCGCCGGCCCCACGACATTGCCATTCGGGTCCAGGCCCCCGTTGCAGACTACGACACAATTCCACGGCGTGGCGTTCTGGGAATCGAAGGTATTCGGCGTCTGGAACCAGGAGCGCGTGTAGCCGAAGTTCAAATGGATGGAATCCCCCGGAGTGATCTGATAATCCACGCGGTCGAACAGGTTCTCTTCGTTGCCCTTGTCGTGCAGCACGGCAAACTCCGGTGGATCCAGGAACCGCCCGCTGTTCAAACCGCCCACCGAGATGAAGTTTCCCCAGTTCTGTCCGCCATAAGAGAGATCGAACGCTCCAGTGGAAGTACCGAAAGAACCGTAGGAAACGCTGAAGCTGCCATGCGGCGTGGTCACGCCCTGCCCTGAGCGCGTGGTCACGTTGATAACAACACTGGTTTTGTCTCCAAATTCCGCAGGTGGTGCCCCCGCGATCACCTCCATCGATTGGATCGAGTCCAGCGGAATTTGATTGGAAAAAATCTTGCTCTGCTGGTCGGTGATGGGTTGACCGTCAACCGAAAACGAGGCTTCCGCGTGTTCGCCCAGCCCGTGGAACAAGCCGTCGGAATCCGCCGAGATACCGGGGGTGGCCAGCGTCACCAGCGAACTGATTGACGACGATTGACTCTCCAGTGGGAGCTTGTCGAACAAGCTCCTGTCCACGTCGGTGTGGAAGGTCGGGTCGTTCTCGATCAGATCTCCACCTTCCGCCTCGACCGTTACCTGTGTGGTTGACCCCGACACTTTCAGTTTGATGGCAACGTTCACCGGCACAGCCGAGCGAGGCTCTACGTCCTGAACATAGGACGAGAAGCCAGTCGCAATCACTGTCAGGTGGTATGGATTGAAAGGAACATTGGTGAAGGCAAATTTTCCGGTGCTGTCGGTGGTCGTAGAACGATCAAATCCGCTGACGGGATTGCGGATTTCCACCGTCGCCTTGGGCACGACTGCGCCCGTCGGATCGACCACACTGCCATTGATTGAACCGGAGTTTCCAACAGATTGGGCATCGGCTCCAGTGGTTAGAATCGCGATGGCAAGAACAGCAATGAACAGCCGCTGGCATGAAGTAGACATCAGTCCTCCTGGGATGACTCACGAAATAGGGATCGGCCGGCGCGTACGCCGGAGCTTCAGTGTGGAATCCCTAGACGGCAGGAGGACCACGACTACCCAACTCAAACAGACTGAGCCGGGCTTGCGCGATAACTTCTTCTTCTTGCAGCAAGCCGATCGTGGCAAACACTGGCCGCGCCCGATTGGCACTGGCAGTAGGCGTGGTGCTGTGCGCCACCACGCAAATCGAGCAGGAGGCGCTTTCGGTCTTGTTGGGATGGTTGTGCGTAGACTCCACCACCGCCGTCCACAACATCAGGGACAGACAGAGCCACGCCAACCATCGCAAACTAAACCGCATACGCTCCTGCATGAGCTAGATTCCTTTTACCTTATATCGGTTGTCTGCCTCAAGGCAATTCTAAGGTGGGGTGCTTCGTCTAACATCGGCCATTCGACACACAAAACAAACGTCTCAGCGCACAAATGGGCTCACTCGATATCCATCAAACTCGCGCGGCAGGGCTAACATCTCGCCCGCGTCCCTGCAGCGCACGGCCCAGTCCAGCAGGCTGCGGTATTGCTCACGCTTGTCGATATTCCCCAGCCACTCCGTGCCGGATGCAGTCGTAATCACAACCACATTGGGTACGTCGCATGGTCCAACGCATCCGCTGATCGTCAACTGCACTCGCTTCAACAGCCCTCGCCTTCGCCACTCACCCTTGAGCCACTCTACGGGCACTTCAGGCAACCCACGCTCCGTATTGCCGCAGCAGCAGCCCCGGCAGATCGTAATTTGTCCAACCACCATGCGCTTTGTTTTAATGGGACAATCGTCCTGCGCGTTCACGATGCTCGACCTCAGAATGATCTCAACTAGAGCTTCGGGGCAACAATCTCGTTGAATTGAGAATGAACGTCAACTCCGAACTAACGTGAATGAATGCAGCCAACAAAGGATTAAGGAATCCAAAGGCCGCCAGTCCCACTCCGATGCTGTCCACCACCAGGGTCCCCACGAAGTTCTGCATGATGATCCCGCGGCAGCGGCGCGCTACCCGCAGAGTCTCGACAAATTTATTCAGGTCGCTTCCAATCAGAATCACGTCAGAACTCTCCCGGGCAACATCTGTTCCCGAGCCCATTGCAATTCCCACGTTGGCCGCTACGAGGGCGGGAGCATCGTTAATGCCATCCCCGACCATCGCCACCTTGCGATTGTTCTTCCGTAGCTTGGTCACCCACGCCGCTTTCTGCTCAGGCAAGAGCTCTCCAACGGTTTCGTCCACTCCAAGTTCCCGGCCAATTACCGTGGCAACGCTCTGCAAGTCCCCGCTGAGCAGGACAGTCTTCAAACCCATCCGCTGCATGGCCGCCACCGCGTTCTTTGCTTCAGGACGAAGAACATCCGCGATGAGCACGCTCCCGAGAACGGCCTTCCCTCGCGCGACGTAGATCGCCGAAACGCCATCGTTGCTGCTTCCATTCGTCGAGGGGACGCGCAAACCGCGCTCCGACAGCAGCACTCCGCTTCCAACGGCAATGTCCTCTCCGTCATACCGCGCAATCACACCTTTTCCCGGCGTGTAGGAAAACTGTTCCGGTTCCACCAGCTCAATTCCCAACTCGTCAGCGCGCGTCATGATCGCTTTGGCCAGCGGATGTTCCGACTTGCACTCAGCGATGCTGGCGGCCGCGATAATCTGCCGTTCCGTGAACCCATCGAGGGGAACGACATCACGGATCTGAGGCGTTCCGAAAGTGAGCGTACCTGTTTTGTCGAGCAGAACCGTGTCCACGGCCGCAAGCGTCTCCAGATACAAGCCGCCTTTGATGATCGCTCCCTGGTGAGCGGCCCGCCCAATCGCACCCAGCACTGCAAGTGGCGTTCCGGCCGCGATGCCGCACGCCCCGGCTACGATGATGACGGAAATCGTAGACCTGACGTTGTGAGTGATGAGGAAAGTCAGAATTGCGGCGCCTAGCGCGAAGTACACGAGATAGCCAGCCAGCCGATCGGCGGTCTTCTGAATAGGTGCCCGCGATTTCTCTGCGTGTTCGACTGCCTCTACGATCTTTCCGAAGGTCGTGTCGCGGCCTAGTTTGTCCGCTCGGACCTCCAAGGCTCCGGATTGATTGACAGTTCCTGCATAGACCGTGTTTCCGGACAGCTTTTCAACCGGCATCGCCTCGCCCGTGATCGCCGACTGATCAACAAAAGAACGGCCTCCTGAAACCGCGCCATCGACGGGAATTCGTCCGCCTGGCTTCACGATGACTGTATCGCCCACCCGAACGTCGTCGGCGGACACTTCGATCACATCACCATCTCGACGGACGGAAACAGTTCGCGGTAGAAAATCAAGCAGATCCTGTATGGCGCGTCGTCCCCGCCCAACTGTGAGACCCTCGAGAACTTCGGCGGCCAGAACGAAAGCTGTAATGACCAGAGCGGTGAAGAATTCGCCGATCACCAACGCCGCAACCAAAGCGATGGTCATCGAAAGTTCCATCGTCATTTTTCGCTCGACGATGTTCTCAAAGGCTTCCGTGAAGATCGGATAGCCTCCAACCAGGGCCGCCAGAATACCAACCACACTGACGTGAGGAAACGGCTCCCAAACCCGAAACCAGACGGCAGCCGCCGCCAAAGCCACAAACGCGATCCGCGCCAGTTCAAGCCATTCGACTCCATTCGCTTCGGATGGTTCCGCGTGGGAAGCATGCTTGCGGCCCTCAGTCTTTAGGGGTTCCCGGTCCCTAGTTGGTTGAGAGCCTCTCGTCATGCGATCGTCGATCAAATTTGGCGTACTCATTGATTCCTCCCACGGACATAGCGGTCTGATTCACTTCAAGTAGGCCTTGACCATGTCGATGACTTCATCGGCGGCCTCCGCTTGTGCCGCACTGGGCTTCCGTTTTGGATCCATCACGTGGCTGCGGATGTGACCTTCTAACAGCTCCGCCATCAGGCTGTTCATTGCTCCCCGGGCCGCGCTCATGAGCTGAAGGACCTCGGAACAATCCCTCTCTTCGCTGAGGCCGCGCACCAGCGCTTCGACCTGGCCCTGAATGCGTTTGGCTCGAAGAACGAGTTCGTTCTTGTTCTTGACGGTATGGCTCACTCAATGTCTCCTAGTTAAGAAACAGGGACACTATACCATACCCCGTAGGGTATTAAAGGATCTTTCATAAATCAATCTCTGCCCCACCAAGCCACGCTGCCGTGCGACAATCAATTCCTCGTTCCCGAATCGGTACAGGCAGCCGCTTGTATGGGGGATACCGTTCTCCTTATGATGTGTTATCCACCAGAGATTAAGGAGCGTCATGGCAGAACCAACCTACGAAGAGCTTAAAGCCCGTCTATCCCAGTTGGAAAAAGAAGTCGAAGTCAAGAAGCGCAGCGGTGACCTGATCTTCAAGGTCGGCGAAAAAGGCGGCGTCAGCGTCTACGGACTGGGCCGTTTCCCAGTCACGCTCTACTACGAGCAATGGAACCGCCTGCTCGGCGCGGCTGAGGATATTAAGAAGTTCCTGGAAGAAAATAAATCCCGATTGAAGCTCAAAGAGCAGGGCTGATAAGCAAGTTCTCAGTTCCCAGTTCCCAGTTCTCAGCAAAACCCCAAGGGTAACCGACTGAGAACCGGGAACTGGGAACTGAGAACTGGTTTCGGGATATAATAAAAGGCCTGTGCCCAAGTACTCCATTGTCGTGCCTCTGCACAACGAGCAGGAGAACGTCACCGATCTCTACGACCGCCTGAAAGCGGTGATGGAGGCCGCAGGCGAAACCTTCGAAATCGTGCTGGTTGATGACGGTTCGAACGACCACACGTTCCCCATGCTGCGCGAGATTGCGGCCGTCGACAGCCGCGTCACCGTGGTCAAACTCCGCCGCAACTTCGGGCAGACTGCCGGCCTGGCCGCCGGCTTCGATCATGCCCGCGGCGAGTACATCATCGCCATGGATGGCGATCTGCAACATGATCCCGCCGACATTCCGGTGTTCCTGGAAAAGATTGCGGCTGGTTATGACATCGTCAGCGGCTGGCGCAAGGTTCGCATCGACAACTTCTGGATGCGCCGCGTCCCCTCCCGCGTAGCCAACTGGATGATGGCCAAGCTGAGCGGCGTCGATATTCACGATTTCGGCACCACCTTCAAAGCCTATCGCCGCGAGATCCTCGAGCAGGTGCCGCTCTACGGTGAACTGCACCGGTTCATCCCGGCGCTGGCGTCGTGGTATGGCGCGTCGATTTGCGAAGTGCCCATCCGCAATGTGAACCGCGAACGCGGCGCTTCGCACTACGGCATCACCCGCACTTTCCGCGTCTTCTTCGATCTCATCACCATCCGCTTCCTTCTGCGGTATCTTTCCCGTCCGCTGCACTTCTTCGGGCACCTTCGGCCTGCTCAGCCTGTTCGGCGGCAGCGCCGTAGTAGCCTGGCTGGGGGTAGAAAAATTCCTGCGCCACGTTCCGGTAATGGCCTCGCACGGCCCGCTGATGATGCTGGCCCTGGGCCTTCTGCTCGGCGGATTGAACCTGCTCGCGATCGGCCTGCTGGGCGAGATGCAAGTCCGCCACTACCATGAACCCCGCCACCGCGCCCCGTACTCGGTTGACCGCGTTCTTCGTTCGCAGAACGAAGAACACAGCGTCTCGGAATAGTTCCCACCCTTTTTACTTCAACTCGCACGAAGGGTCGCAGAGTCTTGTATCCTCTAGTCATATGATGCGAGTTCGTCTGTGTGCCTTCGTCTTTTTGATGGTGACGGCGGCGTGTTTTGCTTTGGCGGCGAGCGGCCAGACCCAACTTGATGATGGCCCGTCGTGCAGTACGTATGCTAGCTGCAACGATCTTGGTTCTTCAGCATTACGGCAGGGAAGCACAGACAAGGCCATCCGGCTGTTCGAGCAACAAGCGGGTTTGGCTGAACTTGCAGATATCGAACGGCAAACGAAGTCGGGCGACGCAGTGCTGCTTTCGCCATGCAAACTCGCATTGACCGCATACAACAACCTCTCGCTCGCATATTCGAAAAAGCGCGACTACCTCCGGGCTCGTTCGTGGGCGCTGGTTGCTTTGAGCTGCGACAAGACAAACCAGGCTGCGCAGTTCAACCTGCGCAACGTCGACCGAGCCCTTGCGGGATGGCAGTGGCCAGAAACGCCAGTGGGCGAATACGTCCAGTGCGCTGGTCGCGGAACATGGGAAAGCATCATCGTGAAACCATCCCCACAGGGCACCGTTCATTTCTGCTTCGACGGGCTGTGGTTTGGACTGGGAGAGGGACCGTCCGGTATTGGAGAGTTAACAGCTACTGTTCCTCTCCACGATAGTCGAGCCGAGTACAGCTCGCGTGAGTTCACCCAAAACAAATGTCTCATCTCGATGCACTTCTCTCGCGATAAGTTGGACGTCGAGCAGAGTGGGAGCGACGTTGACTGCGGTTTCGGCCACAACGTGAGCGCCAACGGAACATTCGAGCGAATTAGCGTTAGCGCCAAATGCACGGAAGAAGAAAAATAACGGCAACCAGCGCGCCGTCAGTGCGCAGCACCACAGACCGCTGGACCTCCGGCTCTCACTACGATCAATGGATGGGCCGCTGGAGCCGGTTGCTCGCCCGCGAATTCCTGAAGTGGCTGAACCTCCCTGCGGGCCTGTGCTGGCTTGATGTGTGCTGCGGCAGCGGTGTGATCACTGAAGAGATCATTGAACGCAACGCGCCTGCCAGCATTGTGGGTGTCGATGTTTCCCACGAGCAGATTAACTACGCCCGTCAGCATCGTGCGCGCCCGAACGTCACATTCGAGGCCGCCGATGCGATGGCACTTCCATTCCCCGACGCTAGTTTCGATGTTGCTGTCTGTGGTCTGGGGTTAAACTACGTTCCGAATCCGGGCCGCGGGCTGGAGGAATTTCGCCGCGTGGTCCGCCCCGGCGGCACCGTCGCGGTCTACCTCTGGGACTATGTGCGAGGGGCCCGATTCCTGCGTGAATTTTGGGACGCCGCCACCGCCATCGATCCTGAAGCTGCGGCCTTCGACCAGGCCCTCCGTTTTCCAATCTGCACGGAAAAAGGACTGCGCAACATCTTCGAACAGGCGAGGCTAAAACAATTAAGCCTGACTGCGCTCGACATTGTGACTCGCTTCACCAGCTTCGACGATTACTGGGAACCGCTCCTGACCGGGCAAGGATCTGCACCGAATTATCTGGCGACGCGCGATAAGCGGACCCAGTCGGCGATTCGCGAGCATCTGAGAGCAACGCTCCCGGCAAACGCCCAGGGAGCGATCGAACTGCCCGCACGCGCCTGGGCAATTCGCGGACGACGTCCCTGAAGAGCTGGATCACTCCCACCGCGCCGCCGGCTGCCCGTCCCGCAACCACACAATAAAATCTGTCCCCGGAGGCACGCCTCCCAACTCGCGCAGCCGGGTGGCATTCTGTCCGCGGTGGTAGTGGCTGTGCATGGCGGCCTGCGTCAAAGCGTGCCGTATGCTGATCTTTAGTGCCGGCTGGAACCACGGTACTTCGATCGTCTCTGCCAGACGCGCTTCATCGATCGCGCCCAGCATCGCTGCCATCGCCGAGTGGCCCTTGCGCGCAAGGGCCTTCAGATCGGCCACCTCCGCGTAGTCGTCGGCCTTGGTGATCACAAACTGCGCCGTCCGCGGCCCCACCACCCACAGAAATGCCGACTGTACCAGATGAATGTGATGCAGCCGCTCGCGGATCGCACGATCTGCCAGCGCGGCAGGGTAGGCCTCGAACGCCCGCCAGTGTTCAGCGTCGGCCCATTCTTGATGTGCGTAGAGTTCGTCGAGGTATGAAGGCATGGTTCCTCCCGGCACCGGACTCGGGGGCCGCACCGACATTATAGGCAGGGCGGCGGCTTCGCTGCCCGCTCCCCGGCGTATAATGTGCAGTTTGGCTTATTAGGAGCGTTGGTCATCATGGCACCCACTACACAGTACGAATTACAACTCGCCCGCCGCATGTCGCGCCTGGGTACCGAGACTGCTTTCGAGGTTCTGAACAAGGCCCGCGCGCTCGAGCGTCAGGGCAGGAGCATCATCCACCTCGAAATCGGCGAGCCGGATTTCGACACGCCCTCAAACGTTATCGAGGCCGCCGTCGATGCGCTGCACAAGGGGTGGGCCAGCTACGGTCCCTCCGCCGGCCTGCCCGAACTGCGCCAAACCATTGCCGACTACGTCAGCCGCACCCGCGGGGTGAAAGTTACCCCGGAAGAAGTAGTTGTCGTTCCGGGAGGTAAGCCCATCATTTTCTTCACGATCCTCGCCTTGATTGATGAAGGAGATGAGGTCATCTACCCCAACCCAGGCTTTCCGATTTATGAGTCGATGATCCACTACGTCGGCGGCGAAGCCGTACCTATCCACCTGCGCGAAGATCGCGATTTCTCCCTCGACGTCAACGAACTCGCGCCGCTTATCACCGATCGCACTAAGCTGATCATTCTCAATTCGCCGCAGAACCCCACCGGCGGCGTGATGGAGCGAAAAGAGGTTGAACAGGTTGCGAAGGTCATCGGCGACCGCAACATCCTGGTGTTGTCAGATGAAATCTACAGCCGCCTGCTGTTTGAGGGCGAGCATTTCTCCATCATGTCCGTCCCCGGAATGCAGGAGCGCACCATCCTGCTGGACGGATTCTCAAAAACCTATGCCATGACCGGATGGCGCATGGGCTACGGCGTAATGCGCCCGGATCTGGCAGCGCACATTACGCGCCTGATGACGAATTCCAGTTCCTGCACCGCCAGCTTTACGCAAATCGCGGGCATCGAGGCGCTGCGCGGAGATCAGAGTTCGGTCGACCAAATGTGCGCCGAATTTAAGCGCCGGCGCGATGTGGTCGTAGCCGGTCTGAATAAGATCAAGGGCTTCTCCTGCCGCATGCCCAAGGGCGCGTTCTACGTCTTCCCCAACATCACGAAGACAGGGTGGAAGTCGAAGCCACTCGCCGACGCATTGCTCGAGCAGGCCGGCGTGGCCGCTCTCTCCGGCACCGCATTCGGCGATTTTGGCGAAGGCTACCTGCGCTTCAGCGTGGCGAACTCGCTGGAGAACCTGCAGCAGGCGCTGGAACGCATCGACCATTGGACGAAGAAGAATTTGTGAGCTGCTCACTGAACCGATGTTGGATTCTGATCCTTCTCGTTTCGGCAACTTCGCTGACGGCGGTAGCTGCCGACGGCGGTGCGGTGGCTGGCACTCCCTTTCATCGATACTCCACGCAGGATCAGTTCGGCCGGACCATCACCTTCTATTTGTCAGATAGCTCGACGGATCGCCCAATGCCGCTGGCCGTGTTTGTACAGGGTTCAGGCTGTTCATCGCTCTTCCACCGCGAGGGTGAACGGATAATGCAGGGTGCTTTCGGGTTGCTGCTCGACGCGACGAGAGGCCGTTCGAGAGTTCTCGTGGTGGAGAAGCCCGGCGTTCAATTCCTGGATAAGCAGACCGATCCTGCGGATGCGAAAACCTGTCGCCCGGAGTTTCTTGCTGAGCATACTCTCGACCGATGGACGGCGGCGATCATTGCTTCCATCAAGGCAGCACATCAATTGCCCGGTATCGATAAATCGAGGACTCTGGTGATCGGCGGTTCGGAAGGTGGTGTGGTCGCCGTACACGTGACGAATGTGATGCCCTCAGTCACGCATGCGGCATCAATTGCAGGTGGAGGCCCGAACCATCTGTTCGTTCTGGCGGATTATATGCGGCGCAATGACCTTGATCCAGAGGTCGAGGTCTATAGCTGTTGGGCGAAGATTCTCAGCGATCCAGAGAGCACGACGGAATTCTGTTGGGGGCAGCCTTATCGGCTGTGGTCGAGCCTGCTCAAAACATCGCTGACCCGGGAGTGCCTTGAATCCCGCGCAGCTTTATATCTGATTCACGGCACTGCGGATGAGTGGAGTTCCATAGCGGCCTTTGACGTGATGCGCGTCGAACTGGCAGCCAAGCAACGAAAAGCGGTCTTTGAGCGAATCGAAGGCGCAGATCATTCGCTTACTCGGCCCAAGGAAAAGCCTGAAGACGGACTTACGGCTGCCTTCGGGCGGGTGATGGATTGGTTCGTGGAAACCAGTCGATAATGACCGCTCAGGCCGGACGGTGCATGGGCTGTGACGTAATGCGCGCCAATCTGCAGAATCGTGCATCTTGATACCAATTTGTTTTGCATAAAATGGCGATCTCTCGCTCCGACGGCAGCTTTTTCCACAGCCTTCACACTTGTTCGTTTTTTGTGAAATATCAAACAAGGAGCTTGACCGTACACTTCCTGCGTTTAAAATAACGCGATTCCGGGACGGCCTGATCAAAGTTCCGGAGGTTTCCCCCCCGGGAGTGACTATGCTATCGAAAGCCGTACGTATCTCAGGAATTTCGTTAGTCCTTGCCATTTCACCTGCCTTCGCGCAGGTCTCGACTGCTCCTGCCCCCAGCAACGAACAAATCTCGCCTCGTCAGCACGCACCCAGAAAAGTCTATCCAAATGTTCCCCCGCGCGTCATTGACAACGTCACGGTTGAGGAAAGCACCAACTGGAGCGGCTACGCCGTGGAAGGTACTTCGTTTACCAAGGCCGAAGGGTCCTCGACCGTCCCCTCGGTCAACTGCTCAAAGACCCCCAACACCTATTCCTCGTTCTGGGTGGGAATTGACGGATCGGACCTCCAGCACCGTAGAACAGACGGGAACGGATTCCGACTGTAACGGCTCCAGTCCCTCCTATTACGCGTGGTATGAGTTTTACCCCAATCCCTCCTTCCTTGTCTCCAGCGTCTCGGTCGCCCCTGGCGACCAGATGTCGGCATCGGTGACCTACAGCACAAGCACCAAGAAATTCACGATCACAATCAAAAACGAAACCACGGGACAGTCCTTCAGCAAGAGCGCCACAGTGCGTAGTGCGAAGCGCTCGTCAGCCGAATGGATTGCTGAGGCGCCGTGCTGCACCAACGGCGGCGGCATTTTGCCGCTCTCGGATTTCGGTACGGTTAATCTTGGCGACGACCACACCGGCGTGAGCGGCACCAATGACGCCACCGATTCCTCCGTATCCGGAGCAATCGGTAGTTTCGGCTCCAGCATTTCCGAGTCGATTATGGTGAACGGGACCACTGGGGCGGATGAGGCGGTGCCGTCATCGCTCTCGTCCGACGGAACCAGCTTCGATGTGGTTTGGGATTCGGAATAATGTAGTAAGGGGCAGCCTTGTGCCTCCTCCGATTCAGCGCCCCGTTCAGGCTTCCCTGGGCGGGGTTGCTTTTTTCATCTAAACTCGAGGGCAGATTTCAGTGACCATGGGCCCAATTGAAATCCGCAAATAAAAAATCGAAGGTTACCCGCGCTCCTCAGCCGAGCCGTCCGCACATGCCCGGCTACGGCCTGCCCGAAGGCAACATAGGCCTGCTGCCGTGGAGCTGGGCCGAGCAGCGCCTGAGGAAATCGCACAACTACTGGATCACCACGGTCAAGCCCGATGGCTCGCCCCACAGCGTTTCTCCGCACGTCATGGTCGTCTGGGGGCTGTGGCAGGATGGCCGGTTCCTGTTCAGCACTGGCAGCAAGTCGCGCAAAGCGCGCAACCTGGCACAGAATGTCAACTGCGCGGTCTGCACCGAACATGCACACGAAGCCGTCATCGTCGAGGGTATCGCCGAGATTGCCGATGTACCAGCGCGCCACAAGTTCCTTCCCGTGTATCAGCGCAAGTACAAGTTCGATATGTCGGGAATGAAGCAGGACATCCTCTCGATGAAGGAACCAGTCTTCGCCGTGCGTCCCCGCGTGGTGTTTGGCCTGTGGGAAAAGGAATTCATCGGAAAGTCCACCCGCTGGAAGTTCGAATAGCCTGTCCTGGCTGGCTTTATGTCACTCCGTGTTGTGATCCTTGTTACAGCCCTGCTCGCCCTTTCCGCTTAACCTCTGCGTAGCGTCGTGTGTGTACTTTTCTTCCGGCGCGCCGAGGAAGCCATGGCCCTCACCGATTCCACTACCGGCAAGATCATCCGCGATTATTCCATCGAACAACTGAAAGATGCAGCCAACCTGATGCGGGGCTATGACCTGATCGCCCTCCACGCCGCAGGCTCTGGACATGCCGGCGGCACGCTCTCCATCATGGACATTACCGCCGCCCTGTACCTCAAAGTCGCGCAGCACGATCCCAATCACCCTCTCTGGTCAGGCCGCGACCGCATTATTTGGTCCACCGGGCACAAGGCTCCCAGCCTCTATCTGGGACTCGCCTTCGCCGGCTTTTGTCCGATTGATGGCGTGATGACGCTGCGCAAGCTGGGATCGGCTTATCAGGGCCATCCCCATTGGCTCAAGCTGCCCGGCGTGGAAGTCTCGACTGGTTCTCTGGGCCAGGGTTTGAGCATAGCGGTGGGCATGGCGCTGGCCGCCAGGCTCGACGACCAGAAGCACAAGATCTTCTGCCTCATGGGTGACGGCGAACAGCAAGAGGGACAGATCTGGGAAGCGGCCATGGAAGCCGGAAACTTTCACCTCGACAACCTGATCGGCATCATCGACTGCAATCGTCTGCAGATTGATGGCTGGGTGAAAGACGTCATGGAAGTCGAGCCGCTGGCGGCGAAGTACGCCAGCTTCGGCTGGAACGTGATGCGAATCGATGGCCACGACATGAACCAGGTAGTGGACGCACTCGAGCTGGCCAAAGAGGTAGTGGGGAAGCCGGTCGTTATCCTCGCCGATACGGTCAAGGGCAAGGGCGTCAGCTTCATGCAGGATCAAGCCGGCTGGCATGGCAAAGCGCCAAACTACGCGGAACTGACTAAGGCCCTGGAGGAACTCGGCCTCAGCGAACGCATCCCGGTGCAGCAGTTTCTCGATCACGCCAAGCGCTATCAGACGAAAGTCGAGCGCAAGCTGGATTCCAAAATGCCCAAGTTTTCCCGCGACTACTGGTGGAACGCCGCGGACACCATGAAGGTCAAGATGGAGCCCACGCGCAAAGGCTTCGGCCAGTCCCTGGCGGAGAACGGCGACGACGAGCGTGTAGTTTGCCTTGGCCTGGATATCTCCGGATCGATCACCATCAGCGATTTCTATGCGGGCAAGCCCGAGCGCAAGCCGCGCTGGATCAGCATGGGCATCGCCGAGCAATCGGCCACATCGGCGGCCGCGGGGCTGGCCAAGGAAGGGAAGCTGCCCGTGCTGGGAACCTACGCCACATTCGCCGCTGCCCGCAACCTGGACCAGATCCGCACCTCGGTGTGCTACGGAAATTTCAACGTCCTGATTGCTGGTGCGCACGGCGGGGTTTCCGTCGGCCCCGATGGCGCTACCCATCAGGCGCTCGAAGATCTTTTTGCCATGCAAGGCCTGCCTAATATGTCAGTAGTCGTGCCCTGCGATGTTGTCGAAACCCGCAAGGCCACGAATTACCTGCTGCTGCAGCATGTGGGTCCGAAGTACATCCGCTTTGCCCGCGAGGCCACACCGGTCGTCACGAACGAGAAAACGCCCTTTGTGTTCGGGCGCGCAAACGTGATTCGCCTGCGCAACGAGGCCACTAACTTCGCCGACGCGTTCGAGACCCAATTGGAGTTGGATTACAAGAACGAGTCAGAAGACCTGAGCATCGTTGCCTGTGGCCCCATGGTCCCCGAGGCGATGCGCGCAGCCTACATCCTGAAGCGGGACTACGGCTACGAAACTCGCGTTCTCAATCTGCACACGCTCAAGCCGGTCGATTCCCAAGCACTCATTCGCGCCGCGATGGATACGGGCGTCGTGGTTACCGCCGAAGAGCACCAGATTGGAGCTTTGGCGTGGCGGGTCAGCGGGATTCTCACGGAAAGTCCGGAACTCTACGGCCGGCCGGTAATCACCGGCGCCATCGGAGTGAAAGACCGCTTTGGCGACTCCGGCGCGCCCTGGGAGCTGATCAAGGAATTCGAGGTAAGCGCCGAGCACATCGCCCACAGGGCCCTGGAGTTGCTGGCCTTCAAGAAACAGTCGGCTGAGAAGGAAGAGCGCGAACACCTCTTCTACTAGGGCATGCGCTAGAGGCAATAAGAGCAAAGATGGAGGCTTGCCATGTCGATCAAAGACCGTTTTTTTCTTGCCTTCGCTGCGCTTTGGGCGACTTTTACCGTCGTAGCCCTTGTGGTGATTACTACGCTGATCCTAAAGGAGCCAGGCTTCTCGCTGGGCCTGGGCTTGATTCGGACTCACGGGTTGGCTGGCCTCTGGGTCACGGTGCCAAGTATCGTGCTGGGAATCACGGGTCTTATTCTGCTGACGATGCGGCGCGCCATTGGCACCCGCTTGCTGCTGATCTACTCCGTCATATGGACCCTTACACTGGTTCCGGGAATGCTTTCCGAGCTACCGGCGATTGTGCGCCACCCACTCGCATATTGCACGAGTAGAACCTGCATCCCCTGGGTGATCAAGGTCGCAATCACGGTTGCGTTCGTGTTATCCGCCCTCTGGTACGCACGTCAGGCGTATGCACAGCTTCATCGAAGCTAGGGAGGGATAGACTCGCCTCCCGTTCCGCACGACACCTATCGCGTATGATATTTTCGATCTTCTGCACTGTGGGGTGCGGAGGACTTCGAGTTCAACCGCAGTCATTCTGAAGGATACCGATGACCAATAAATCCCGCGTCTTTGCCACCTGCGACATTGGAGAAGCCATCGATCTGTTGCGCCACCGTGGGTACGAAGTCGAAGTCCATCCCCAGCCGGAAGCGCCGCCGAAGAGCCTGATTATTGACAAGGTGAAGTCCGGAATCGATGGCTTGATCACCACGTTGCGCGACCCCATCGACGCCGAGGTTTTCGAAGCCGGCAAGAACACGCTGAAAGTCGTGGCGCAGATTGCCGTTGGATTCGACAACATCAACCGCGCCGACGCCAACCGCTACAAGATTCCTTTCACACACACGGCGGACGTCTTGACCGAGGCCACCGCCGAGTTCGCTTTCTTCATGATGGGCATGCTGGCACGCAAAATGTGGCCGGCCGAGCATCTCACCCGCGACAATCAGTGGGGATACTGGCATCCCTACCTTCCGTTTTTGGGCGACGAAGTTACCGGCAAGACCATCGCCATCATCGGCACCGGGCGCATCGGTCTGGCCATGATCAAGAAATGCGCCGGCTTCGACATGAACATGCTGTGCTACGACCCGGCCTATGAAAACCATGCCTACATCAAGGCCATTCAAGAGAACATGGACCTGCGCCACGCCCGCGGCATCTCCCGGGAAAAGACCTGGATCAAATATGTAGGTTTCGAGCAAGCCTTGCGCGAAGCAGATTTTGTCAGCGTGCACGTACCGCTGCTGCGTCCGGGCGAAAGTGCGACCCCCACTTTTCATCTCTTCAACGAACAGACGCTGAAGCTGATGAAGCCGACTGCTTACCTCATCAACGACTCGCGCGGTCCTGTGGTAGACGAAGCCGCGCTGGTCAAAGCGCTGCGCGAGAATTGGATCGCCGGCGCCGCCCTCGATGTATACGAAAAAGAGCCGCTACCCGCCGACTCGCCACTTCGCGACCCAGCCATCGCAGACCGCTTGCGGCTTATGCCGCACTTTGCCAGCGCGGGGCGCATCACGCGGCTCTCCACCGATCCCAACAAAGGCATGGCGGGGCGCTGCGTTCAGGGATTGATCGATGTGCTCGAAGCCAACTACGGCGGCGACATTACGAAGATGCCTTATGTGGTAAACAAAGAGGCGTTTGCAAAGTAGCCGCCAGGGTGCCTATTTCCCGGCGACGGCCATCGACAGCATGGCTTTGACGTCCACCGCATGCGGTCCGTCGGGGGCGAGTTCCAGATACTTCTTCAAAGCATCGATGCTTTCCGCCGGCACAACGTATTTGCCGTTGACGTCTTTGCCTTGAGCAAATAGAGTGGAGCCCTTTACGAAATACGCATTGACTCGGGTGGGGTCGGCCGCGATAGCCTTGTCGCAGGCTGCCGGCGTTCCGTCGGTATCTCCCATGTTATAGAGTGTCGCGCATAGGTTGAACCACGCCGTCGCGGCGAGTTTCGTGTCGATTTCCGAAGCAATCTCCGCCGCACGCGTGTAGCACCCGATTGCCTCTTTGTTCTTCCTCAGTTTGAGGTAGCCGTTGCCTTCATTGGTGAGAACTTGTCCCAGGGTGCGCCGCAGCGCAGTGGCTGCGGATTTCGCGTCCGCTGCATCGCCGCTGTTTGCCGCGATCAAGTCCTGCAACAAGCCCGCCGAGGTCTCGTAGGCATTGACGGCATCCTGGTATTGGCCGAGGTACAGGTTGGCGTCTCCCAGCGCCTTGTAGAGTAGGTGACGATCGCTTTGGAACTTAACGCCGGGATGTTGGGCGGAGATTTCGGCGTCGAGGGCAAGAGCTTTACCGACAAGCTCTTTTACTTTCTGCCAGTCCTTGGCCTCGTTAGCGCCGTTGATCTGGGCCAGTAGGTCGTTAATCGCCACGACCTTCGCGTTAACCGCCTTTACTTCTTCAGCCGAGGGCTTGGGCGAGGACGCTTGCGCCAGAAGCAGCGCCGGCCCGAGAAGGACTAACACAGCAAGTCGAAAGATTCTCATCAAAACCTCAGATTCCGATCAACGGCTGCCCTGATTGTTACAGGGCTAGGGAGCGCCTGCAAAGTACCAAGGTAAGCGGGCGACGGTTTGCTGTAACCAGTCTGGTCAACCTCGGTCGCCGCCGGCGTTGATAAATTTAGGCGCTACCGGTTTTCGGGCCGATTGTCCCGCTAAAATAGAGGTGCTGTTCACTTCGCCACAAGGATGCGAATGAAAACGCAAAACGTCGTCCTTCCTCCTTTTGTCCTGCTGCTCCTGACATCCATGATGTTCGCCGCTGGGCCCGGCCCGGGGACCGAACTCAAGCTGATTCCTGAGCCCAAGGAAGTGCGTGTTCACCAGGGAAGCTTTCATGTTCGCCCCACCACGCGAATTCTGGTGGAGTTCGGACATCAGAATGAAGACCGCATTGCAGCAGAAACGCTGGCGGAAGAGATCCACGACCAGTCTGGAATGGAGCTGAGCATCACCGGCGCCAAACCGGAATCGAAACAGGAATCCCGGGAAGAGGAAGGCGCGATCGTTCTGGCGCGCTTACAAGACAAGAACGTGCGCGAGTTCCTGGAATCCAAGGGCCTGAAGGCTGATTCCATCGGCGACCAGGGCTACCTGCTGTTCTCCGACGACTCGCACCTAATCGTCGCCGCCAACACCGGCCAGGGCCTGTTCTACGGAGTGCAGACGTTGCGGCAATTGCTGCGGGCCGAGGGCAAGAGTCTGGTCTGTCCGGCAGTTTCGATTCGCGACTGGCCAAGCATGGAATGGCGCGGCGTGCAAGCCGACATCAGCCGCGGCCCCATTCCCACGGAAGATTACATGAAGCGCCAGATTCGTACCCTGGCAGCCTACAAGGTGAATCTCTACGGCCTGTACATGGAGCACGTATTCGACTTCGCCAGCCAGCCTTTACTCGCTCCGAAAGAAGCCGCTCTGACACCGCGGGAAATCAATGCGCTGGTCGACTACGCCAGGGGTCTCTACGTCACCATTCTTCCCGAGCAGCAGACCTTCGGGCATCTCCATCACATGCTGAAGTACGAAATCTATTCCGATGTGGCGGAGCGGCCGCATGGCCATGTGCTCACGCCGACCAAGGATCAGTCCTACGACATTATTAAAGCGATGTATGCGGACATGGTGCCGCTTTTTCCCGGGCCGTTCCTGCACGTTGGAGGCGATGAGACTTTCGAGCTGGGGCAGGGACAGACCGCGGCGCGCATCGCGGAAGTCGGACTCGGCCGGGTTTATCTCGAGCACATGCAGAAGGTCTTCGACATTCTTCAGCCTTATCACAAGCAACTCATGTTCTGGGGCGACATCGCGGTGAAATATCCGCAACTGCTCGGCATCCTGCCCAAGGATATGATCGCCGTCCCTTGGGAATATGATCCCAAACCGAGCTTCGCAAGCATCATCAAACCGTATCGCGATGCCGGCCTGCGCGTGGTTGTGGCCCCCGGCACGCACACCTGGAAGGAACTGTGGCCCGATCTGGACGCCGGCTATATGAACATCCGCAACTTTGTGCGCGACGGCCAGGCACTGGGTGCGATGGGCATGCTCAACACCACCTGGGACGACGACGGTGAGTCAATCTACGGAATGGCTTGGCCGGCGCTGGTTTTCGGCGCGGCTGCGGGATGGCAGGCGGGCGAGTCGAACATCGACCAGTTCAAGAACGCCTATGACTGGGCTTTCTACCGCAATGACGACAACACCTTCCGCGATGCGCTGGAGAACCTGGACCGCGGGCATCAGGCGCTGGCCAAGATCAACGTCGATACCGAAACCGACGATCTGTTCTGGATCGATCCCTTCACGCCAGGGGGAGCGAAGACGATGCAGAAGATAGCGGTGGCCGCACCCGAGATGCGGCTGGGCGCCGAGCACGCGCTGGAATCGCTCTACCGCAGTGGCGCCAAAGCCCACGCCAATCAGGACACGCTGGCCGACATGACGCTGGGTGCATGGCGCTGGGACGCTCTCGGTATGAAGGCCCAGTTCACGCTGGAGATCAACAAATTCTATTGGGACGCATTCCAGAACCAGGCCGACGCCGACCGCGTAGGCAATGACTTGGAAGAAATCACTGCCATCAACGCGCGCCTTGAAGACCTGCGCGACTCGACCACGCGCGTTAGCCAGATGTTCCGGGATGCGTATCTGCGGGAATTCGGCCCGTACTGGCTGGGCAATGTTCTGGTGCGCTATGACAACCTGGCCGGCGAGTTCCAAAAGAAAATCGGCGCCGTGCGCCAGGCACACCGGCAATACGATGCCACCAAGACTCTGACTCCGCCGCAGGAGTTGGGGTTTTACTTGCAGCCTTAGAAGCAGTGGTCAGTGGCCAGTGGTCAGTGGCCAGTAAGATGACGACGGTGTTCGACCGCTCTTACTGACCCCTGATCACTAAGCACTGACCACTGAAATTGAGGTCCCCCATGATCAACGGCGCACATGTTGTCATCCAGACAAAGGATCCAGAGGCCGACCGGACCTTGTTTCGCGATGTCCCCAAGTTTCCGTCTGTGGATGCTGGTCATGGCTGGTTGATTTTCGCCATGCCTCCAGCCGAAGCCGCGTTTCACGATTCCGACAGTAACGACAAGCACGAGCTTTACCTGATGTGCGATGACATCGTGGCGACTTTGAAAGATCTCCAATCGAAAAAGGTGAAGGTCTCGGATGTAAATGAACGGCGTTGGGGAAAACTTGCCACCTTCACTCTTCCGGGAGGCGGCAAAATAGGCATCTACCAGCCAACGCATCCCAGTCCAATTCATCCCAAGCATTGAGCGGCTGACCATTTGGCTGTTAGAGTGCACAACATCGGTGGCCAGTGATCAGTGGCCAGTCGCAATTCGCGAATGGATTTGCTTGACTGACCACTAGCCACTGACCACTGAATTACATGTTTTCCAATCGCACTAACTGGAAGCTGACGCGCAATCGCCTCACCGATACCCTCGAGGAAGTAAGGTCGAGCGGCGCGCGCGTGCTCGACCTCACAATTTCCAACCCAACGCGAGCCGGCCTACGCTACGATGCACCGCTGATCCTTGAATCGCTGGCCTCGCCGCAGGCCATGGATTACGATCCCCAGCCGAAAGGCTTGCCCAGCGCCCGCGCTGCGGTTGCGGCGTATTACCAGGCCGCGCGCGGGATTCACCTCGACCCCGAGCATCTGATTCTTACCACCAGCACCAGCGAAGGTTATTCCTTCGTGTTCCGGTTGCTGTGCAATCCGGGAGACGAGTTGCTCGTTCCGAAGCCAAGCTATCCCTTATTTGAGTTCCTCGCCGACTTGCAGGACGTCAAGCTCGTTCCTTATCCACTGATTTACGATCACGGCTGGCAGACGGATCTTCCCTCGCTGCAGAAAGTGGTGACGGCGCGCACGCGCGGCGTGGTCGTAGTTCATCCCAACAATCCCACGGGCTCCTATGTGCATTCCCAGGAGCGAGAATTGCTCAATCATTTTTGCCAGGAACACGAGCTGGCCTTGATTGCGGACGAAGTGTTTCTCGACTACGCCCATGACCGGGCAGTACGGCAGAGTTTTGTGGCGAATCAGAATGTGCTGACCTTCACGCTGAGCGGAGTTTCCAAGATCTCGGCGCTGCCCCAAATGAAAGTGGCGTGGATCGTCACCAGCGGCCCCGCGGCGGAGGCCGAGGCAGCGCAGGCGCGGCTTGAAGTGATCGCCGACACCTATCTTTCGATGAACGCGCCCATCCAGTGGGCAGTCCCGGCTCTGCTGCAACAGCGCGAAAGCGTTCAACAGCAATTGCTGGATCGTGTGCTCGCTAACCTGGCCGAACTCGACAGCCGGCTCGCGGCGCAAACGACTTGCGAGCGTTTGAGCGTGGAAGGCGGTTGGTACGCAGTGTTACGTGTCCCGGTGACGCAGACGGACGAAGAGTTGGCGGTCGATCTGTTACGCCGCAAATCCGTGCTGGTGCATCCCGGACACTTCTACGATTTTCCCGGCGACGGGTTTCTAGTCCTGAGCTTGATCACGCCGAAAACTGAGTTCGCCGAGGGTTTGGCAGGAGTGATCGAGCTCGCCAATCGTGGATGAACAAATCTCGGCATTTCCACGGAATCGGCGTACACTTGCTGGCGTTTACGAATCTGATGTGCGCAGCTATACGTTCCTCACTCTTTCACTTTCTTTAGTTCCTTTGGCGCTAGTTTTCTCCGGCATGGTTCCGCTATGGAGGTTTCTATGGCAGTCAGTTTGCACGCGCGCAGACGAGTTTTTTCTGTTCTCCCCGGACTCCTATTACTAACCCAATTGTCTCTGTTCACTCCGTTGATTGGTCAGGAGGAAGGTCCGCCGCCGGACATGGCTACGCTCAAGAAACAGTTGGCCGACACGGAAGCCAGCAAGGGCAAAGACCATGCCGATCTGATTCCGATCCTTACGGAGATCAGCAAGTCATACCGGGAACAGGGAGCCTATGTCCCGGCGTTGCCGTTTGCCCAGCGCGCGCTGGATCTCGCCAGGAAGGCTCACAGTCAGGATCAGGACAATATTGAAATAGCAGGGCAATTGGACTACGTGGGAACCTTGTACCATCTGCAGGGAGACAGCAAATCCGCTGTCGACACTTACCGGCAGGTTCTCGCCATCGTAGAGAAAAAGCTGGGTACGGACCATCCCGCCTACGCGACTATAGCCACGAATTTTGCCATCGCCTGCCTCGCTCTCGGCAATACCAGCGAAGCAGAGGGTGCATTGGATAAGGCGATGGCGACGGCCCTAAAGGTTTACGGAGCCGCCGCGCAGCCGGTCACCGACGTTCAAGGAGTTATGGGCGAGCTGTACTTAAGGACCGGGCGCTTCGCCAAAGCCGAACAACTATTTGTGTATGCGCTCACCGTGCGCTCGGAGGGTTTGGAGGCTCCAGTCATGGCGGGTGCGACCACGGAAGCCGACGTGCTGCTCTATATGGCCCCCGTGCGCAATGAGCTTGGCCGGCTGTACACGATTGTCGGTCTCTACGACAAAGCCGACCCGCTCCTGCACGATGCTCTGAAGGCTTATGAAACCAAGCTGGGCAAGGACCACCCCCAGCTCCAGGAGGTGCTGGTCAACTTGGTAGCGCTTTCCCAGGCGACTGGGAAGACGGAGCAGGCGGCGGCTTTTCAGAAGCGCGCCGACGAAATCTACGAGAAGACCTCAGGCGTCTCGCACCCGGCCGGATCTGCGAAGCCGAAGGCCATCGAAGCCTCACTGCCGCCTGCGAGCGGCATCAGGCTCTATGCCGGCACCCGGGTTGGCGATTGGGTGGAATATGAGGGGCCGCAAGGCATGCCGGTCAGCAAAACGGAGGTGGTCAAAAAAACTTCGCTGGTGGTGGTTGTTGCCCGCTCCACTTGGGATAGAGGAAAGAAGGAGTGGCAGACAGCAGATGAGGAGCTTGCAGATCTGTCAGGCGGTGTCGAAAGTTCGTATGGTATCGCGGAAAGTAGTTTGAAGGCGGAGAAAGCGAAGATCAAGGAACAGGAGGTGGCCTGTTCAACCGCCCTTGTCACCCAAGAGGGGAAGCAATGCAAGATCTATCTCGCTCCGGAAATTGTGCCCGTGGGTGGCCTGGTCAAAATCGTCTGCGACGGTGAGGTGATCATGCAGGCCGCCGGCTATCAACGCGGGAAATAGGCTGCATTGCAGGCTGAGTGTGTTTGTGGGCAGCTTTGATTCCCTGAATTGTGCCAGCCCTGGCTGTGTGTGGCCCGTACTACCGCTTCCACAGGTACGGATTGCTCTCCCGCTCTTCTCCGATGGTCGTCAGCGGGCCGTGGCCGGGAACCACCACAGTATCGTCGGGCAAGGCCAGCACGGTCCCGTGCAGCGACTGCATGATCTTCTGCATCGATCCCCCGGGCAGGTCGGTGCGGCCGATGGAGCCGGCAAACAGAGTGTCTCCCGCGATCAGAGTTTTCTCGGCAGGGAAGTAAAGGCAGATGCTGCCTTCGGTGTGCCCCGGCGTGTGCAGAATGCTGGCCGCGTGCGCCCCCGCTTTCACGGTGTCGCCAGTGCTCAGGCTCTGGTCGATCTTCACCTCGCCGGGCGGTGGCACTCCAACCCATGCCGCCTGCACGTCGAGCATTTTCAGCAGGGCATAGTCGTTCTGGTTGAGCAGGATGGGCGCTCCCGTGGCCGCCCGCAGCTTCATCGCGCCTCCCACATGGTCGATGTGGGCGTGCGTGATCACGATTTGCTTGACTTGCAGGTTATGCTTGCGGAGGAGCGCGAGCACGTCCTCAATGTCATCGCCGGGGTCGATGACCATCGCTTCGCGCGTGGTCTCGTCGCCGATAATCGAGCAGTTGCACTGCAGCGGCCCGACGGGAAAGATTTCGTGGATCATGCTTCCATTGTAGCGAGTGGCGAGTACCTAGTCCCTGGTACCGAGTACCGAGTGAGACGAATAAACAGGTTCCGACTTGCCTTAAGCCGCTGCTGGCGAGACAATACGCCAGCCAGCCGGGGAGGTTCCGTGGCAGCCAAATACCGTCAGCATGGATATCAGGACCGGGACCGCGAGAAGACGCCGCGCAAAGAGTCCGTGGAAAAGCAAAAGCCCGCCCCAGTGCCTCTGGCCAGGCGCGACTACAGTATGGGGCCAAAACCAGTGAATATGCCTGGTACCCGCGCCGTCTCACGCTGCGCGCAATGTGGCACGGTGCTGCAGGATATTCCGCCGACAGGTCTATGTCCCAAGTGCGGCTTCGAATTGCACTCCTGCAAGCAGTGCATGTATTTCGATCCCGGAAGCCGTTTCGAGTGCATGCAGCCGGTGAAGGAACGCGTGGCCAGGAAAGATGCGCGCAACGATTGCACGTTCTACGAGATTCGCGTGACCCGCGAAAAGGAAACGTCCACGCCCGCCAGCCTGCGGCCCAGCGACGCGCGGCAGGCGTTTGAGAACCTGTTCAAGAAGTGAAACGCTGTTGCCTACGGTTTCTGCGTGGGCCGCATCAGTATCTCGCTCACAAACGACTGCGGACTCTGCGTCACCAGCATCGCCACCGCATGCGCCACGTCTTCCGGTTGCAGCATCTTCGAATGGTCCTTCCCGGCATGCGGACTCAGGTCCGTGTTAGTCGAGCCGGGGCAGATCACGGCTACGCGGATGTTATGGCCGCGCAGTTCCTCGGCCATGGAGTAGCTCAGTCCATTCAATCCCCATTTTGAGGCGGCGTAGGCCGCGCCGTTGGGCAGCGCGTTCTTCCCCGCGAGCGACGAAATGTTGATGATGTGGCCGGAACGCGCGCGAATCATCATCGGCGCGAAAGCGCGAGTCGCGTAGTACACGCCGCGCAAGTTCGTGTTGAGGATCTCGTCCCAGGCGTCGGGCGCGAGCTGATGCAGTGGGCCGCCGAATCCCCCGATACCAGCGTTGTTAACCAGAATGTCCACGCGTCCGAACGACCCCTCAACGCGTTTGGCCGCCGCCTCCACCGCCTCAAGGCTGGTCACATCGCAAGGGACGACCTCGGCCTTCCCGCCAGACTCAGCAATAGCTTGCGCGGTCGATTCGAGAGCGCCACGAGTGCGCCCGCAAAGCACGGCCGTGGCGCCCAGATTCGACAACGCATGCGCTATGGCAGCGCCAATGCCGCGCCCTGCGCCGGTAACCACCGCGACCTGCCCCGCTAGGGGACCAACCGTATCCACTCGAGTCTTATCCATGAGAAATGCCATCCTGTCCCGCAAAAGTGAGTTTCCGTCCCGAATAAACGTCATCATGCCCCAAGCCAGGCGTCCTCGCCATGCTTGGGTCAAGGATCACCTCGGCGCGCGGCATGTGCATCTTATACAATAGCGCGGGGGGCAACTGGGAAGTTGCTTGCCTTCGGAACCAGAGGTACTTATAATCCGGCAAACCCGATATGCAGGGTGAGTCGCTCTGCCGTTTCACGCAAATTATCGATTTTCCAAACGCCCAAGGAGCCACACTGATGAAAAAGATTCTGGTCACGGTTGTGCTTGGGGTTGCTGCGCTGGCAGCCGCCCAGGACGCTGCTAAGCCGGCGCAGTCACAACCGGCGGCGTCAACCACGCAGGCCCAGCCCGTCATTAAGGACCCTGCCGAGTACAACGCTTACGTGGCCGCCATCCAGCAGAAGGATCCCGCGGCGCTCATTAGCGGCCTCGAAGCGTTTCTGACGCAGTATCCCAACAGCATCATGAAAGCCCAGGCGCTGGAAATCCTGATGGGCGCCTATCAGCAGACGAACAACCCCAAAGTGATGGATGCCGCCAAGCGCGTGCTCGCCGTGAACCCGGATAATGTGAAGGCGCTGGTAGTGCTGGCTTTCAGCGAGCGCGCCGCACAGAAGTGGGCCGACGCCAAGCAGCACGCCGAGCATGGACTGGAGGTGCTGCCCAAGTGAACCAAGCCGGACGGTGTGTCGGACGCCGATTATGCCAAACAGAAAACCCAGTTTGGCGCCATCTTCGAGAGTGTCGCCGGCTTTTCTGCACTGCAACTGAAGGACTTTGCATCGGCCCAGAAGCACCTGCGCGCCGCAGTCGAGGCCGACCCCAACAACGTCGAGAATATATATCCTCTTGCCATCGCCTCTCTGCCCCCTTCCACTCCTTCGGATGACGTCAACGGACTATTTTTTATTGCCCGCGCCGCAAATCTGGTGACCGACCCTGCCGCCAAGGATCAAGTGAAGAAATTCGGCCGCAGCAAATACATGCACTACCACGGCGGCGAAGATGGATGGACCGATCTGCTCACCCTGACTGCAACCACGCCTCTGCCACCGGCGGGCTTCACCATCAAGCTCCCTCCAACTCCGGCGGAGCAGGCCCACACCATGGCGCTGGCGACGGACCCCACCAAGATGGATTTCGCTCAATGGGAATTCATTCTCTCCAACGGTTCCCAGGCTGACCAGGACCTGGTCTGGAACGCCATCAAAGGCAAGGCGGTGCAGTTGAACGGGACGGTCATCAAGGCTTCCGCAACTGAGTTTCAGATTGCCGCAAGCCTCGACGACATCGACGCCAAAAAGGCCGACATCACTCTTACCTTCGAAGAAAAGATTCCGGCGGTGCGAGTTCCGAAAGAAGGCGCCAGCCAGGACTTTCAGGGCGAACCTGCTTCCTACACTCCGAACCCATTCATGATGACCATGGAAAAGGGGATGCTGCCGAAGCCCAAGGTTGCTCCCAAGCCTCCGGTTCACCACAAACCAGCGGCCAACTAACACAATCCAGGATTCGAACAGAAGGCAGCCCGCGAGGGCTGCCTTAGCTTTTGGGAGTCAAGGCAAATAGGAACAGCGCATGTGCAGGCGGTCTAGCGCACCGCCTTCTTGTCCCTCTCCAGCGATACCGGTCGTGCGCTGCGGGGTGGGCGTTTCGCTCCGTCCCGAAGCTGGCGGACGTCGATCTTCAGTTCATCGATGGTCCGGCTGAGCGTGTTGCGGTGCATGCCCAGCTCGCGCGCGGCGCGGCACTGGTTGCCCTTGTTCTCCTGGAGAACGGTGAGGATAAAGCGTTTCTTGAATTCACGCACACCCTCGGAGTAGAGGATGTTGCTCTTGTACATCTGCAGAATGAGTGCTTCTAGTTGATCTTTCACGTTGCCTCTCTCTTCCTGATGTCGTTGTTTTAACTGACTGCCTGGACAGCATCTACTTCGACTTGGGCGCGGGAGTGTTGGTCAAATCCTTCGGGGCCCGATGCAGGAAGTCCAGTCCCTCGTAGAACCGCGCCCGCAACGCCGACGGAGCCACCCAGATCGCGGCCCGGCCCACGACCAGGAAATACGGCGCCAGTTGCGAATCCTGCAGCATTTTTGAGGCTGGCGTGAACGCGGTCATTCCCATCAGCACCACGGCCACCACCAGCCCGCCCTTTACCAGGCCCAACAACGCTCCCAGAAACCGGTCAAACCCGCTCAGGCCAGCCGCCTTCATCAACCTGCGAGCGATCCTGCCGGCAATGCCGATCACGATCAAAATCGCAAAAAAGATGACG
Source organism: uncultured Acidobacteriaceae bacterium (assembly GCA_963842095.1). GTDB lineage: Bacteria > Acidobacteriota > Terriglobia > Terriglobales > Acidobacteriaceae > Sulfotelmatobacter. The sequence continues at coordinate 100,315 of CAWJEY010000007.1, read as the reverse complement.
AGAAAGCCGAAAACATCGGCCACCAGCTGGTTCTTCAAAAACGTACCCAACCAATCCGCCAGGCGCTGATACTGCCAGGCGGCGACGATGTAACCGATCACCAGTCCAGCCATGCTCAGAACTTCTGCGAAGAAGCCCTGGAAGGCCGCCGCAATCGCAATCAACAGAACAACTACGACAATCAACCAATCCGCCGCGGCCATGATACTCTCCTGCCCGCTTTCCCGCGGACCAGTTTTTCCCGTGCTTTCCCACAAAGGATTCGGCCCAAAAACGCTCAGCCCAAGAGCTCTCGGCTCCTACACATCCAGCTTGCGTCCCGTGATCTGGAAATAAGCGTCGAGATACTTTTCGCTGGTCCCGGTCGCCACCTCGGCCGGCAGAGCGGGCGCGGGCGGCTGCTTGTTCCAGCGAATCTCTTCCAGGTAATCTCGCACGTATTGCTTGTCGTAGGACTCCTGCGAGCGTCCGGGCGCGTACTTGTCGGCGGGCCAGAAGCGGGAGGAGTCCGGCGTGAGCACTTCATCTGCCAGCGTGATTCCCTTGGCGGTGCGTCCAAACTCGAACTTGGTGTCGGCGATGATGATACCGCGCTGCCGGGCGTATGCGGCAGCTTTCTTGTAGATACGCAGCGTGATGTCGCGCAGGTGGCTGGAGGTCTCCGTGCCCAGAATCTCGCACATCCGGGCAAACGAAATGTTTTCATCGTGGCCGCTCACGGCCTTGGTGGCCGGAGTGAAGATCGGCTCCGGGAAGGCCTCGGATTCACGCAGACCCGCCGGCAGCGCGATCCCGCATACTTTGCCAGTCGCCTTGTACTCCCTCCAGGCCGACCCTGAAATGTACCCGCGAACCACGCATTCCACGGGAAACATCTCGGCGCGCTGCACCACCATCGACCGTCCACGCAACTGGTCGGCATACTTCTGCAAGGCCTGCGGATATTGCTCCACGTCGGCAGTAATGACGTGGTTGGGAACAACATCAGAAAGAAAATCGAACCAGAACAGAGAAATCTGGGTCAGGACGCGTCCTTTGTGGGGGATGCCGGTCGCCAGCACATAATCAAATGCGGAAATACGGTCGGTGGCGACGAACAGCAGGCGCTCGCTATCCAACTGGTAAACGTCGCGCACCTTGCCGCTGGCATGAAGTTGGAGATCGGGGAAATCAGTTTGTAAGAGTACCGGATCAAGAAGTTTAGGAGTCATGTTGAAATTTTACAGGCTAAGGAGCGAGGCGTATTTTAGCCCCTCAGAAATTTTTGTCAACGGGAGAGATTGGTGAGGGAAGGCCGGGCCGTATCCTGTTGAGAAGGAATGCATTGGCCGACGAGGGTATCGCGGGAATCAGGCCTGGCAGACTGTTTCCAGGGGAGCATTGTGGAAAAGCTGAGGATCAGAGTGGATAAGTGGGCGGGACAGCTAATTGCCATGCCGCCTCTCCCCACGCCCAACCGTCCCGCACTGTGATCGCTACGCCGCCCCGAACCTCACCGATACCAGCTTCGATACTCCCGGCTCCTGCATGGTCACGCCGTAAAGCACCGGCGCAATGCTCATCGTCTTCTTGCTGTGCGTGATCAAGACGAACTGGGTCTTGATGCTCATCTCTTTCACGAGATCGGTGAAGCGGCCGATGTTGGCTTCGTCAAGCGGCGCGTCCACTTCGTCGAGGATGCAGAACGGGCTCGGCGTGTACTGGAAGATGCCAACCAGCAGGGCGAGCGCGGTGAGCGCCTTCTCGCCACCAGAGAGCAGCAGCACGCTTTGCAGGCGCTTGCCCGGAGGCGATGCGACTACATCGATGCCGCTCTCGGCGGAGTTTTCCTCGTCGGTGAGCTTCATAAATGCGTGCCCGCCGCCGAAGAGCTTTTTAAAGGTCTCTCCGAAGTTCTCGTTGATCTTGGTGAAAGCTTCCTTGAATTTCTGGCGCGAGACTTCATCAATCTCGCGGATGGTCGCGGTCGTGTTCTCGATCGATGAGATCAGATCTTTGCGTTGCCCGTCGAGGAACGTGTGCCGCTCCGCAGTCTCGCGATACTCTTCGAGCGCCATCATGTTCACCGGTCCCATCGCTTCAAGTTTGGCGCGCATTTCGCGATAAGACTGGTCGCAGGCGGCAAGTTCGTCGCCGCTGACGAGAACGAGTGTAGTGTCGGCCAGCAATGCAGGACGCTCGATTCCAAGTTCGTTCAGGCAAGTTTCCGCCATGTACATGGCATCGGCTTGCAGCTTGGCTGCGGCAGCCTGCAGCTCGCCGCGGCGGTCGCGAGCCTGGTCGAGGAGTTGGCGGGCATTGCGTAGAAGCTCGTCAATTTCGGCAAGCCGCGCGCGGATCTGATCTTTTTCAAATTGCAGGAGCCCCTCGCGAGCCTGGCCAGCGTTGCGCTCGGCCATGAAATCGGCGGCCTGCTGCTCGAGTTGGATGTTCTCCGCTTCGCGCTGCAGCTTTTCAGCGGCCGCGGATTCGATCTGCGTGGCGAGCGCATGCAACCGCTCGCTCATTTCGGCGAAGAGAGATTCGATGCGTCCAAGCACTGCCGTTGCCGACCGATGCCGCTCTTCCAGAGCCGCCACCCGGGCCACGCGCTGCGAACTGGCTTGCGCCGCGTCTTCCCGACGCTGCCGCACCGCGCCAAGAGATTCCTGCGCCGCTGCGATCTGCTGCTCAAGTTCGGCGCGAGTCTGTTCGAGTGCAGCGATCTCCGCCTGCCGCGCCGCGATGATCGAACCCTGCTCGGTTCGCTCGACGCTCAGGCGTTGCAGTTCGGATTGCACAATGCTCATGCGCTCGCTGACCCTTGCTATCTCCGAATCAAGTTGCTGCAACATGTGGCCGGAGGTCATCGACTGATGCTCCGCTTCGCGCTTCTCGCCTTCGAGGCGGTCGAGAAGGGAAGTGAAGTCCTTAATCTCTCTGCCGAGCGTGATCACCCGCATTTCTTCGTCACGCAGGGCGCGTTCCAAGTCCTCAAGTTGCCGGAGAACTTCGCGAAGCTCGCGCTTCATCGAAAGCGGGCCTTCCGAGCGCTGTTTGCCGCCGGTAACCGTGACATTATGAAAGCATTCTCCGGCTTGCGACAGAAAAAAAGCGTCAGGATTTTCCAGCGCAAGTCCGCGCGCGGTATCGGATCCCGGAACGATGTAGCCGTCGCGCAGCTTGGGCAGAATCACCTCGAGTGACTTGCCAAAGCCATCGAGAACGCGGATGGTGTGCTTCAGAGGAACGATGGAAGCTGTCGGCGGCGCGCAATGCGCCGCTTCATCGAGGATGAAGGAAAACTTGGCCTGCGAATCTTCGGGATGAACCAGAAAGGTGGCGCGGCCGTCGACGTCGCTGCGCAACAGGCGCAGGCCTTCGTCGGCAGCGTCCCAGCTCTTGACCACGATGTAGTTCAACTCGTCGCGCAGAAAGTCTTCCACCACGCGCTCAAAGCGCGGCTCGACTTCGAGGAAATCCGCGAGCACTCCAACCGGCGCCAGACCGCTCTGCATCACTCCCGACTGAAAAAGGCGGCGCACCGATTCGGTCGAATAGCCATGTTCAGCGATAACCGCCTCTAACGATCCTCTCTTGCCGAGAGCCGTCGCAAACTCGGCGCGAAGCAGATCAAGATGAGTCTTGGCTCTGGTTTCTTCCAGGCGCTTGGAGTCCAGCAAGCGGCGAAGCTGGCTGATCTCTTCAGTAATCCCGGAGACGCGCTGCGTCACCGTTTCGAATTCGAGGGCCAATTGTCCGCGCTGTCCGCCGAAGGCTTCCACCTGAAGATTTGCGTTGCTGATTTCAGCGTGCAAACGGCGGGCTTCGCGGTCCGCGCCCGCCAGGCGCTCTTCGGCTTGAGCGAGTTGGTTGCGAAGCCGCGAAGCCGACGACACTGTGTCAAAGATGGCGACGCGCGATTCTTCCTGCTGGCGTTCGAGTTCCGCCAGCGCCGCGGTTGCGGCCGCGGCTTCCTGCTGCGACAACGCCAGTTCGTGCTGGGCCGCGGCCAGATCGGCCGTCGCGGATTCGAGCACCTGCCGATTGGAATCGCGCTCGGCCTCAAGCGCGGTGAGGCGGTGCCGGGCCTGGGCCAAATCCGCCTCGGCGGAGGCCGAGCGAACTACGAGTTCGGCACAGCGTTCTTCGTTGTGGTGGCGGCGGGCGCGCGTGCGATCGATTTCCAAATCGATCTGGCTCAGGCGATCGCGATTCTCGCGCAATTCGGTTTCGATGGCGTAGCCGCGTTCCGTGCCTTCGCTGTGCTCGGCTTCAAGTTGCTGCACAGCTTCAGTGCGGTGTTGCATGTCCTCGGCCAGCGCGTTGAGTTGAGCGTCGAGTTCGGTGCCTTCCCGCTCGATCGCAGCAAACTTGCTGGCCAGCACCACGCGCAGCTGCGCGCGCATCTCCTCGCGCAGCTTGGCGTAGCGCTCAGCTTTTGAAGCCTGCCGTTTCAACGAATTCATCTGCCGCGTGACTTCATCGAAAATATCGTTGATGCGTGCCAGATTCAGCTTGGCATCTTCAAGGCGCGCCTCCGCGAGCCGCTTCTTGGTTTTGAACTTCGTGATTCCGGCCGCCTCTTCGAGAATCGCCCGGCGGTCCGTGGGACGGCTGCTGAGAATCTGCCCGATGCGTCCCTGCTCGATCAGCGCGTAGGTTTCCGGTCCAAGGCCGGTGCCCATGAAGAGTTCCTGAATGTCGCGCAGCCGGCAGAGTTTTCCATTCAGCAAATATTCGCTGTCGCCGGAGCGGAACAGTCGCCGCGTGACCACGATTTCTCCTGCGCGGAATTGCTGCTGGTTGAATTTTCTGCGCCGGATCTTGAGCACGACCTGCGGTGCGCCGCTGACGGCCGCTGAAGTCGCGATGGGAACGATCGCGTGGATGGGCAAGGCAAACGCCGGTTCGTCATCGGGGAAGGCAGCTGCTATGCACGTTACCTTCGAGCGTGGAATCTCCACTTCCTCGGTCTTGCCCGGCTGTGCGTCTTCCACGGCGCGTTCGGTTTCCTCGGCGGCGCGGGCGCGGATGGCAGCTTCGTCCCAGTCATCAGCAGGCCGTCGCAAGGCTTCAGCTTCGTTTCTTGCAGCCTCGGCGGGAAGTTCATCCTGAATGTCGATCTCGGTAGGCGCGTCGGCGTCAGGGCCGGGATACTCTTCTGGATCGATCAGCGTGAGCGAGACCTCAGCCATGCCGGTGGGTTTGCGGTCGCGCGTGCCGGCAAAGATCACGTCTTCCATGCGCGATCCGCGCAGCGTCTTGGCCGACTGCTCGCCCAGCACCCAGGAGATGGCGTCGGCAATGTTCGACTTGCCGCAGCCGTTGGGCCCGATGATGGCCGCGATGCCGTCTCCGTGAAACTTCAGGTCGGTGCGGTCGCAAAACGATTTGAACCCGAGAATCTGTAGCCGCTTCAGTTTAAGCAACGTGAACTCCTTGGAAAAGCAGTGGCCACCGGCCAGTTGTCGGTGGCCAGTTGTCCGTTATGCTGCTTGCCGGTCTATTTACCAAACTGATACCCCCAGCGCCGAAACGGTGTTACTCACACCAATTCCCCCCCGGCTGGATAGGGCGGACACAAATTAGAGCTACTGTAACGGTGAAATCGGGGCGGGGTCAAGCAATATAACACTATATATTGTATGGCCTTCGGCCCAAGCGCGCTGGGTTGCACACACATTGCAGCAGATCCATGGTTTACGGGTGAGGGCAGGACGAGGTGGGAGAACCGCGAGAGCAAGATCATCCTAGCGCAACTGAGAGGAGGAAACAACCGGAGTTCACGCAGCGGAGTGGCCCCGCTGCCTTTCCACGCGGTGCGATACAATCCGTCCGATGGTCACCTGCTCAGGATGCGGGGCCGTATCCTCTGACAACGTCCGTTTCTGCCCTTCGTGCGGGCGTTCTGTTGCCATTCTCGACACGCCGACCCTCGAGCCGGTTGGGATCCCTGTCGTTCTCCCGCGGCTTCCCCTAAGTTCGCGTCCGCCTCGACCTGTAGGATTCTCGCCCGGCACAGTTCTTGCCGAACGCTACCGCGTCGTGGCTCTACTCGGACGCGGTGGCATGGGTGAAGTCTATCGCGCAGAGGACCTCAAGCTCGGCAACGTTGTAGCCCTCAAGTTTCTTCCCGCCTCGGTGCAGAACGATGCCGCAGCTCTGGCCGGACTTCGTGCTGAAGTGCGTAACGCCCGCCAGGTGTCGCATCCGAATGTCTGCCGTGTCTACGACATCGGCGAGGTCGATGGCAGGCACTTTCTCACCATGGAGTACATTGACGGCGAGGACCTTGCGTCCCTGCTGCGCCGCATCGGCCGCTTGCCGGGAGACAAGGCTCTGGAGACCGCGCACCAAATCTGCGCTGGCCTCGCCGCGGCTCACGATTGCGGACTGCTGCATCGCGATCTGAAGCCCGCCAACATCATGCTGGACGGCCGAGGCCGGGTGCGTATCACTGACTTCGGGCTGGCCCTCAGCAGCGACGATGCCCTCGGTCGAAGCGAGACTGCGGGAACGCCCGCCTACATGGCTCCGGAGCAAATTGCCAAGGGGGAAGCCAGCGTTCGCAGCGACATCTACTCGCTGGGGCTCGTCCTGTATGAACTCTTCACCGGACGCCTCCCCTACCAGGCAAACTCACCGACCGAGTGGCTGCGGGCGCATCAGGAGTCTTCTCCCAAGTTGCTGTCGTCGGTGGTCAAGGACATCGATCCCGTTGTTGAAAAGGCGATCCTGCGCTGTCTGCAAAAGGACCCCGCACTCCGGCCGTCTTCGGTGCGGCAGGTGGCGGGCGCATTTCCCGGAGGCGATCCGCTGGCCGCGGCGCTGGCGGCCGGGGAGACGCCGTCCCCGGAGATGGTCGCCGCTTCCGGCCAAACCGAAGGCCTGCGACCGGGGATCGCTTGGATCGTGCTGGCAGGAGTGATTGTGTCCGTCATTGCGGTGATTCTGCTAAGCGCACAAACCGTGCTCTACCGGCGCGTGCCGCTCGAAATGCCGCCGGAAGCGCTGGCCCAGCGCGCGCGGGATATTCTGCAGAGCGTCGGCCATTCCCAACCACCTGCGGACACGGCGATGGGGTTCTACGAGGGCAACGACTTTCTCCGCTATATCGCGGAACATGACAAATCGAAGACACGCTGGGACAACCTCCAGACCGGGGCGTTTGTGTTTTGGTATCGCGGCAGCCCGCGGCCGCTCGCAGCTACGGTCTTCTACACCGATGCGCCCATCTTGGGGTCCGTCTGGATGAACGACCCTCCGCTTGATGTGTCCGGGATGACGCTGGTCGAGCTTAATCCGCTTGGGCGCCTGACTCACTTCATCGCAATTCCTCCGCAGGTTGAGATCCCCGCAGCGGCAGCGCCCGCACCGGACTGGACGCCGATGTTCACTGCCGCGGGGCTCGATCTCTCCCAGTGGGCGCCGGCGCAGCCCAGGTGGACGTCTCCTGTTTACAGCGACGCCCGCGCTGCCTGGACGGGATCGCTGGCCGAGCGCCCCAACATTCCCATGCGCATCGAGGCCGCGGCATACCGCGGCAAGCCGGTCTATTTTGAATTGATTGGCCCCTGGACCCGCCCCCAACGCATGCAGCCTTATCAGGCGAGCGTGGGCGAATGGGTCGGTCTGGTGACTTCCATGGTCCTTTTGCTTTCCGTGCTCGTAGTCGGCGCGGTGCTCGCACGGCGGAACCTGCGCCTCGGCCGGGGAGATCAACGTGGGGCTTCTCGTCTCGCCGCCTTTGTTTTTGTGGCGTGGGCAGTGGCGTGGCTCTTTGGTGCGCACCATGTCGCGAGTTTCGGCGAACTCGGACTTTTCTTCGAGTTTCTGCCCCGCGCGCTTTTCTCTTCCGGTTTCTTGTGGGTTCTCTACATTGCCCTCGAGCCCTATGTGCGCCGGCGCTGGCCCGCCACCCTGGTCTCCTGGAACCGCTTGCTGGCAGGGAGCTTTCGCGATCCTCTGGTGGGACGCGACGTGCTCGCCGGTTGTTTCCTGGCCCCGTTCTCTGTCGCCGTTCAGAGACTGGCGTGGTTTGCCTTCTCCTGGCTCGGCTATCCTCCCCCGCAACCGTCTTCAGGTCCGCAGTGGCAGTTCCTCGGCGCGCGCACCATCACTGCCGATATAGCCGGTACCTTGATTGGTGGGCCTTCCTTTTGGCTGGCGGCTCTGTTTGTCCTTCTCCTCCTTCGTATCTTTTTGCGCAAGGCGTGGGCGGCGGCGGCGGTATGGGTCCTCTTGTTTACGGTTCTGGTGGCAGCAGGCCGCCCGTTCGATCCCGCTGCTTTGGTGGGCGGTCTGATATTCGGCAGTCTGGCTGTGTTTGTGATGATCCGCTTCGGCTTGCTGGCGTTGGTGGCTAATTTCCTTGTCTTCAGCATCCTGACAAACTATCCCCTGACCCTCCACGGGTCGGTGTGGTATGCAGGCATCAGCCTGACAGGAATTCTGCTGATCGCCGCGGAGACGTTCTACGGCTTCTACACTTCTCTGGGTGGCCGGCCGGCATTCGGAGGCGGGGTGCTTGAGGAGTGAGACGTTGACTCGAGGGACAGACTGAAGCGGCTGTCTGCCCATGGTTCTTCCACCTTCCTGTTTTCCTCCCAGCTTCGCGAAGAACGCAGAGCTGGTCACGATGCCCTGGTAGGACGCAATTACTGCTCGTAAGCCCCAATGTTGATCTGCCCGCTGCCGTTGATGCGGGGATTCCCGGCATAGTCTGTGCTGCCATAAATCGAACTGCCACTGCCGCAATAACCCACACTACAGGTCAAGCTGGTACTCCCAGCATTGACGGCCGGAGAATTCGAAGCCACGTCCAGATTCGGAGGCGTGGAGTTGATATTGATAAACAGGGGATCGACATTCGGGGAATTCTTGTCTTCACCGCTGCCTGACTGATATGCCGCATAAGTCTTGTAATTGTATTTGCCACCCCAGTCGATCGAAGTCCCCTGCACATAGCCGGCGGTGGAGTAGTACAGGTTCCAGTTCGCTGTCGCCGTCGACCCGCTGACGTAGCTGTAGATCCACACATTCTGCGTCCCCGCATACGCGATGTTGTTTTCAAAAATGTTTCCGTTGCTGGGCGGGTCGTTGTGCTGAATCTGAAACTCCGCGCCTCCATTTTTTGTGTTGTTGTTGTACAGAGTATTGTTGACAACCACGACATGGTCGCTGCCGCCCACCTTTGCGGCATAGCCTCCAATAGACACGCCGACGGTGTTGCCGTCATAGAACACATTGTTGCGGATGGTCACGTAGCTGCTGTTGTGTCCTTTGTGTTCGCTCGCCGCTTCCATATTCAAATCGCATTTGTAAATAGTGTTGCGTTCGAAGATGACGTAGGCACAGCCATCGCAATAGAGTCCATCGGCATCGTACTGATTGCCCTCGCCGGCGTTGTTAATTCCACTGATGTTGTAAACCGTATTGCCGCTGACTTCGCCATACCTGGCCTGGTCGGAGCCGGTCGGCCCCACGCCCTCGAATCCAATCGCATCGATGCCGATGTTGTCGTTATCGTGCACGATGTTGTTGGTGATGGAGAAGTAAGTCACGTTCCCATCCACGTTCACCGATTCGCTGTTGCCGGTCTTCAGGCTATAAACCTGGTTGCCGCTGATTGTCAGGTTGGTAATAGGTGTGCTCGACGTGCCATACACGGCTATGCCGAATGCGTTGCCATTTTTCTCCGACTGGGTCGTGATGTTGTGTACGACATTGTTCAGCAACTGCACACCGCTGCCCGAACCCGTGACCCAGATGCCCGCCGGAGTCACGCTCGCGCTCTTGGTCGTGTAGTTGCGGATTTCAAAGCCGTTCACCGTGATGTAGCTCTGGTTCACAATGTTGATGAGCCCCTGGATCCCGGTCACACCGAGTCCGGTCCCGTCGATCACCGCGGTCTGCCCGGAGTAGTTGGCGAAGGTGATGGGATTCGTCGCCGTCCCCGACGCGGGAAACGTCACCGATTCGTTGTACACACCCGCTTCCACGTAGACGGTCGCGCCTGCCGAGACCGAATTGGCGGCGTGTTGAATCGTAAGCCAGGGCGCGGTGTAACTGCCGGAGTTGGTGTCCTTCCCGCTCTTCGACACATAGAAGGTTGCCCCGGATTGCGCAACAAGTGAGGCCGACGTGAACACGGCCAATGCGAGAGAAAGCTTCCAAAGGGATTTCATTTTCTGACCTCCTTGATTCTCTAAAACCCACATGTTTGAAGGATCGCGGCGAACAGGGCTGTGGCCGAGGTCTTCAGGGTCCGAATGGGCAAAGCTTAGGCCTGTTACGATTGATTGTCAATGGTTATGTTTAATTGCGATTATGACCGGACATGCTTTCGATTTGTTCCTAACGTGGGTTTAGAAGAACGAGAAGGGAATTGCCGCCACACACGAATCGTGTAGGGGCGGACGCATTCGTCCGCCCCGCGAGCGAAGCGAGCGCGCCGATCCGTGGGTTCTTCCGATTTCCCTACTTCGCTCCCAGCTTCTCGAAGAACAAACAGATAGTCTCAATCCCGTGGTGGAAATTTGGGATGTGAAACTTCTCGTTAGGAGCGTGCAGGTTGTCGTCGGGCAAACCGAAGCCCATCATCACGCTGGGGATTTTCAAAGCTTGATAGATATCGTTGACGATGGGAATCGATCCGCCACTGCGGATGAAGACTGTTTCTTTCTTGAACGTATCGTGCAGCGCCTCAGTCGCAGCCTTGATGTAAGGATTGTCGGTGCCGACCACGCAAGCCGGGCCTTTGCTGAGCACTTTGATTTTCGTCTCGATGCCCTTGGGCGTGAGCTTCTTTACGAAGGCCGTATAGCGCTTCAGAATGTCGTCGGGATCCTGGTTGGGTACGAGACGCATCGAAACTTTGGCCGCAGCTTTCGCGGGAATCACGGTCTTGGCGCCGGCCGCGATGAATCCTCCAGGCATGCCGTGGACTTCCAGCGTGGGCCGCGCCCAGGTGCGGTATAGAACTGAGTAGCCCGGTTCGCCGGTCAGCGTTTTCGATCCCACTTCGGTTTTACGGTAGTGCTCCTCGTTGAAAGGCAGGCGCTTCCAGGCTTTCAGTTCGTCTTTGCTGGGAGCCTTCACGTTCTTGTAGAACCCGGGAATCAGAATTTTGCCTTTCGCATCCTTCAGCTTGCTGATGATTTCGATCAACGCGAAGAAAGGATTGGGCGCTGCCCCGCCGTACACGCCGGAATGCAGGTCAGTCATGGCGCCGACAGCTTCGATTTCGGTATAGACCAGACCGCGCAGGCCGACACACAGCGTCGGAAGATTGGGCGCGAAAAGTTCGGTGTCGCAGACCAGCGCGAAATCCGCCTTCAGCTTGGCTTTCTGCTTGCCCACGTACTCAGCGATCGACTCGCCGCCCACTTCTTCTTCGCCTTCAAACAGGACCTTCACGTTGATGGGCAGCTTGCCGTTCCCTGATTTCATCAGCGATTCCAGCGCCTTCACTTCCATCCAAAGCTGGCCTTTGTCGTCGACCGCGCCGCGCGCATAGATGTTGTTGTTACGCTCTGTCGGCTCGAACGGCGGCGTGTGCCATTCATCGAGCGGATCAGGCGGCTGCACGTCATAATGCGCGTAACAGAGCACGGTAGGCTTCCCCGGCGCATGCAGCCAGTCGGCATAGAGCAGAGGATGTCCTTTCGTCGCAATCACCTCAACATTCTCCATCCCAATGCGGCGCAGTTCGTTGGCCACGAAGTCGGCGGCCTTCTGCACATCGGGCTTGTGCTCGTCCAGCGTGCTGACGCTGGGGATGCGAAGCAGATCTTTCAGTTCGCCAAGAAAACGTTGCTGATTATTGCGGGCAAAATCGACTGCCGGGGAAGCCATGGATTGATCCTTTCCGGTGCAGGAGCACAACCGCGCGAAACGATGAGGTTGCGGAAACGCTCCAGTATACCCGAAGGAATAGGACCGGCGAGCGCGGCGCAGGTCTTCCGAATCAACGCTCACGCATACCCGAGGCGAGTGCGCCGTCCCACGTAAGTGACTGCAAGCAGGATTACGGCGCCTAATGCGTATGCCTGCGGACGGCTCGAAGCAAGAGTTGTCCCGATGAAATCAAGGCCCGGCAACTGATGTCCAGGCCCCACGTACCACCACACGGTGTAAAGGGCCTCGAACGGAATGCTGCTGCCGCTCCAGACACCCAGCGCCAACGCAAGGCTCGGGATGAACAGCGCCGCGCCAATCCAGGCAGCTAGGCCCTGCCAATCGCCGGTCAGCAGAAGCCGAACGCCGATGCCGCCACCGGTCAGGGCGGCGACTGCCACGCCCGCAGTCCACAGCGCGGGAAGCTGGCGAGTGAGGGCGCGCTCCGAAGAAAACAACAGCGGCCCGGTGGCGTGACGAGCCTCACGACAGCCCATTTGCGACCACACCAGCAGCGGCCAGATCCACGCCGCAAGCAACGCGCCCTGGCGTGCGGCTGCGAGCGGAGACGCCAATTCCCCAATCAACAATCCGGCAGCCACCGTGTACCACCACCACGCCTGCCCCTTGAGCATGAGCCGAAGCTCGGAGGCGACAAGTCGCGGGAATCGCAGACGCGCCGAAGTCCGCACCAGCGGAGTGAGATGGCTGGCCGATATGGAGACCACCGGAGCAGCAGTTGGTTGCTGTTCTGACGCCGGTGCAACAGCGGCAGCCGGGTTTTTCGCGCGTTTCTTGAACCATTCTCTAGCCGGATCGAAGCGGTGAAAGAAGACCGAGGCACAAAGCGCAAGACCGGCAGCGATGGCCACCCATAGCAAACGAACCGCGATCACGTGGGCAGTCCAGTCAATTCCATTCCAAATGAAGGTTCGAACCGCGTGCGCTCCTCCAATGGTGAGCTGAAAGTCGAAGTGATCGGGAGTGGTAGGGTTCGCGGCAGTCAGGGCAGCGCGAGTGCTGCGATAAAGGAGTTGAAGCCCATTCGGGTCATCCACTCCCGCCTCAGCGCCGAGGGCGAGTCCGGCCGTCCACAAGAAAAAATACAGAACATTTCCAACGCCGCCCCGGAGAATGGGGAGAGTTTCAAAAAGAATCGCCAGGCTGGCGGTAACGAACATCGCGGGCAGTGCGACGAACAGGAAAGGCGCCCACAGTTGCCACAGAGAAATGGGGCGCGCCTCAGGCAGCATGAATTGCATGGCGAGCGCGGCCAGCATGAGAACCAGAACCATACATGCCAGCACGGCAAAATTGCTCAGGGCTTTCGCGAGGGTGTAAATGGCTTTGCGCATGGGCGTGGCCGCGAGAATGCGGCCCACGCGTGTGTCGGTATCTCGTTGCAGAGAATTCTTCACGATATAGAAGCCCACCAACGAGAGGAACGTAGCGCAGGAGACCGTCATCAGCATGCCAATCCAGGCTGAGTTGTAGACCCCGCGGTATCCGTTGCCCACGATGATCCGCACTTTCTCAGTGGCGACTCCATACGCCAGATACAAAGCTCCGGCCAAGGTCAGCAGGAAGCTATAGCGCCTGACGCGTTCGAGAAAGTCGGCGCGGGCCATGTGATAAAGCACGCGAGGTACGCTCACGCCGAGGCTCCGGCGCGGTGTTGCGATAAGCAGTAGAGGTAGGCGTCTTCCAGATTCGGAGCGATCGGCTGCGCCCCGGCCGGCGGCGCCTCGCCCAGAACCCGGGCGTGGACTCCGTCGCTGCGCCGCGTCGTATTGCTGATCAAGTAGCGTTGCCGGGCTGCGGTCAGTTCCGCGCTCGGCAGCACCCACTCCCACACTTTCCCTTCCACCTTCTGCAGCAGGTCCTCCGGTGAGGCGTGTTCGACAAGTGCACCTTGCGAAATCAATGCGATGTCCGTGGCTGTGGCCTCCACGTCGGAAACAATGTGCGTGGAAAGAATCACGATGCGTTCACCCGAAAGTTCCGAGAGCAAGTTGCGGAACCGCACGCGCTCTTCCGGGTCGAGGCCGGCGGTGGGTTCGTCGACGATGAGCAATTGCGGATCGTTGAGCAGCGCCTGGGCGATCCCGACGCGCTGTTTCATGCCGCCGGAGTAGCCGCCCAGCGGCCGCTTGCGGACATCGGTAAGGTTCACGAGATTGAGAAGTTCGTCGATGCGCCGGCGCGAAGCAGCGGCGTCCAAACCCTTGACAGCGGCCAGATATTCGAGAAATTCCCCTGCGTTGAGGTTGGGGTAAACTCCAAAATCCTGGGGCAAGTAGCCGAGCACAGCGCGCAGCGCATCGGGGTCCGCGGCTATGTCGGTCCCATTCCAGACCACGCGCCCCCGGCTGGCTCGCGTGATGGTCGCCAGAATGCTCATCAGCGTGGTCTTGCCCGCGCCGTTCGGGCCCAGCAAGCCCAGCACTCCCGTGCCCAGTTCCAGGGTGAAGTCACGCAGCGCGAGCGTTCCGCGGCGGCCATACTGCTTGCTGACGCCCTCGATGAGCAGTTTCAAAGTTCCTCCGGACAAAAGTTGCCGTAAGCAGGGAACGCATTCTACACGGCGAAAGTTCCAACCGTCTCTCCCGAGGGACTAAGGAGAAAACCTCGCCGGTGAAAGAGCTTTGAGGTCGTAAACACAGTTCGTACCAGTGATGACGTCCGCCATGACCTGTGCCGTGATCGGCGCAAGCAGAATGCCGTCACGAAAATGTCCGGTCGCAACATAGTATCCAGCCGTGGTGGTTGCGCCCAGAATCGGCAACGCATCCGGCGTTCCAGGGCGCAGTCCAGCCCAGTCCTCAAGAATCCTGGCATTGCGCAGTTCTGGAACCATGGCGATCGCGGCGCGGTGCAGACGCTGAATCGTGGCAATGTCGGTGCGCTTGTCGAATCCCGCTTCTTCCACCGTAGTTCCGGCCAGGATTCGTCCATCGCTGCGCGGGATCAAATAAACCTCCGGCGAACGGATCACATGCGTCAGCAGATTGCGCGAAGGCGAGACCAGGTACAACATTTGTCCTTTGACCGGGCGCGTAGGAAATGTGTAAGGCGCGATCTGCCCCGACCACGCGCCCGCGCAGTTCACCACTTTTTCAGCGTGAAATGACGTCTTGGCCGTGGTGACGCCGCTAACTCGACCATCGGACACATTCGCCGCCGTAACTTCATCCCCCGACGAAATGTCCACCGCGCGGCGCTTTGCCGTTTGCAGCGCGGCGGCCACCAATCCGCGCGGATCGACGCTCCGCTCCCGCAAATAAAATGCAGCCTGAGTAGTCTCTGCCAGCGCCGGTTCAAATTCCGCCAGAGGAGCCGGAAGCGCCGCGTCTCGCAGAGCGGAATGAGCACTATGCTCCGCCGGCGGAAAGAGAATCGTCCCCTGATCACGCAGATCAACTTTCATCCCCGACTCGACTTGCAACTCATGCACAAACTCCGGATACATGCGCGCGCTAGCCGTTGCCAGCGCCTGTAAAGCTGCGGGCGTTTCAAAAACGCAATCCACAAGCATTCCGCCCGCCGCATAAGAGGCTTCCCGCCCCGGCTCTCCGCGTTCGACCACCAGAACCCGCGCGCCTTTCTTGCGCAGTTCAATCGACACCGATAGCCCGATAATGCCCGCGCCGATGACGATCACGTCCCAACTCTTCATCTCCGCATTGTAGAAGAACGTGCTCGAGGTTCCCCAGAGCTAATTGACACTACTGGCTTTATGCTAAACAATTGAAAGATCATCAGCTAAGGTTGCTCAATCATGGGAGGAACTATGCCGGACGAAGGCGAACAGATGCACGAGCACGTGGAACCGCAGTCGAGCGCAGGGAAGTGGATTCTGGTTGTTCTGGCGATCGTTTTCGTCGCCGCGGCCGTTTATGGATACGTGACCACGGAACAGCACGTCGACAAACTGACCAAGGACCTCACCGCCAGCCAAGCAGAAGTCGCCGAGTTGCAAAAGCGCATGCAATCCGCCGAAGCCCAGGAAGAGACCTTGGGTGAGAAG
The DNA here is from genome assembly GCA_963842095.1 of uncultured Acidobacteriaceae bacterium. Taxonomy (GTDB): domain Bacteria; phylum Acidobacteriota; class Terriglobia; order Terriglobales; family Acidobacteriaceae; genus Sulfotelmatobacter. The sequence goes on along the minus strand of CAWJEY010000007.1, from coordinate 84,408 downwards.
GTCGGCATGACCAAGAAAGAACTGGCCCAGCGCGCCGCCGAGCTGCAAGCCCAACAAAAGACCGCCGAATCGCGCCTCGAAAAAGAAGCGCAAGAACAGAAACAGCAGATCGGCCAGGTGAGCGGCGAAGTGGCCGGCGTCAAGACCGACGTAGGCGGCGTCAAGACCGACGTAGCCTCAACCAAAGCCGATCTCGAAGCCACCAAAAAGCAGCTGCAAAGCGCCGTAGGCGACCTCGGAGTCCAGAGCGGCCTCATCGCCAACACCCGCGGCGATCTCGAAGTGCTCAAGCACAAAGGCGACCGCAACTACTACGAATTCACCTTGCTCCGCGGGGCGAAACCCCAGCCCGTGGCCACGGTCGGCCTCCAACTCAAAAAGGTCGACCCCAAGCACGGCAAGTTCACCATGGAAGTCACCGCCGACGACAAGACCATCGAGAAGCGCGATCGCAACATCGCCGAGCCCATCCAGTTCTATTCCGGACGCGACCACCTGCTCTTCGAACTCGTCGTCTGGACCGTCGACAAAAACAAAGCCACAGGCTACCTGAGCACGCCCAAAGGCGCGCCCACTCCGGTGACCGCTAATTGAACGGAGTCCTATTCCCGGCCGGCGGGCAGATCGTGCTGCAGATCGCTCTGCGCACGGCCGTGATCTACCTCGTAGTTCTCATCGGCGTCCGGCTCAGCGGCAAGCGCGAGGTCGGCCAGATGACCCCGTTCGACCTCACGCTCCTTCTTCTTATTTCCAATTCCGTGCAAAATGCGATGACCGGCCCCGACACGTCGCTGATCGGCGGCGTGGTCGCCGCGTCCACTCTCCTGCTGCTGAACTATCTCGTAGGCACGCTCTCCGGCTCCAGTCGCGGCTTTCGCCGCGTAGTCGAAGGCCAACCCAGCCTCCTGGTTCACGATGGCAAGATCATCGACTCCCACATGACCAAAGAGCACGTCAGCCTCGACGAACTCCACCGTGCCCTGCGTGAGCACGGCATCGCCCAGTGCAGCGACGTAGCCCTCGCAGTTCTAGAAGTCGACGGCTCCATCAGTTGCCTGAAATACGATGAAATAAGGCCCGACGCCAACAATCACCTGGTCCGCCGCAGATTCATTCAGAAAAAATAATCGTGTCATTCCAATCTCCCATCCGGATAGAACCACAAATTCTTTCTCGGCATAAACGCCTTAACCGGCACCACATACCAAATGTCCCGCGAAACAATGTAACCAACCAGCACGTCGATATCTTTGTCCGTAAGCCCAACAATCTTCCGCCCCACATACACCGACGCATGCACCGCATATCCCCGATGCCCAAACCGCTCCTCCGTCGACCGCACCTGCACCCTCCACAACCTCCCACCCGTATCGCAAACAAAGTCATACTTGTAGCTGTCTCCCCAGGGCTTCGACACAATCATCCCCATCCCCATAGACTTCCGCAAAAAATCCAGCTCCGAAAGCTCCCCCATCCGCTTAGGCGGAAGCCTCCCCTCAGTCCGAAGCGATTTTAGAGGCGGATTCTCTATCGATCCTCGACTCCCCACCTCCCCTGCCCTGTCATCCTGAAGCCCGCGCACTTTGCGGGCTGAAGGGCACTCCATCTCCACCGGCCCGAGCAGACTTACCACGCCCCCCGCCCCGCTTCCGCCGCCTCTTCCTCCCCCCACCAGACCCATACCGCTCATCCGCCACCGCCATCAAATCCCCAATCAACACACTCATCACAAATCACCCATGTCCTCTCTTTTTGTCATCCTGAACGAAGTGAAGGATCTCAGCGACCACGACTGCTTGTCATTCCGAACCGGGCGTAAGCCCGGTGAGGAACCTGCTGTTCGCCGCCACCGCCAATGCCCTCAGAGTTCCACAGGTCGCAAAATTTGCGCCTATCTCCAGTCTCTCCGTCCCAAAATCGGAAGCAAGGTTATCTGAACATCAAAAAAAATAAATCTGTGGAAATCTCTTAGGACCCTGGATTGCTCGTGTGGGTCGGACACTCCTGCCTGCCCTGAGCGCTGCCGAAGGGTCCGACGCCTCTGACTTTGATCTTGATTTGAAAGGGCGCGGCTTTCAGCCGCGCCGCCACGCTGGATTTGGGGTGGCGCAGCGCTTCGAGCGCTGCGAATGGCGTGTGGAGTACCGTGGAAGAGCGGCGCTTCACAGGCTGTTACGAAACTCGCTCGCATTTGTCGAGGTTCGTAGGGTCGGGGATCAGGCGCTGAAAATCATGACCTAGCGTCCTTTCATGCCGCCACCAACCGCGTACGAAGCGACCCCGCTCCCAGGACGTTGATCATGCGTTTCAAGTTGTAGGCCATGACCCCCAGACTGATTTCGGTTTGCGCTCCTTGCAGTCCACGCAACAGAAATCGCGGATGACCGAAGATGCGGTACTTCAACGTGGCGAAGGGATGTTCGGCGATGGATTTTCGCAGCCGCATGGCCTCCGCCGTCGCCCTCTGCTGCATGCGCTGCAGCGCGCCCTCGTAGCGATGCCGGTGCACAAAGCGGCGGGAGCCCACCGTACAGCGGGACTTCAGCGCACAAGCTCCGCAGATTTCGGGACGGCCCGCGTACACGATGGACCGCTTCCTCTCCTGTTGTCGCGCTAAACCTTCGCCCGCCGGGCAACGAAAACTGTCGCTGGCCTCGTCGTAGTGAAACTCGCGGCGGTCCAACAACGTGCCGTCGCCGCGATTGTTCACGCTGCGCTTGGCGGGCACGTGCGGAATCATCCCTTGCGCTTCGCAGGCGGCGGCCTGTTCTCCGTTGGAGTAGCCGCCGTCGGCCACGATATGCAGGCTTTCTCCGGGCGCGCCCACCGCGGCCTGCGCCGCTTCCGCCATGGGCAGCAGGCTGCGCTGATCGTTGGTCTCGTCGCTCACCTGCTGAGCCACGATCAGCGCATGTTCGGAATCCACTGCGGTTTGCACGTTGTACGCCGGCACGGTGCCCGTCGTGGTGCGCATCAGGCGCGCTTCCGGTTCCGCATGTTGCCGCAGTTTTTCCAGCGCTGCCGCCACCGCCGTGGCATCGATCTCCAACTCGTCCTCCGCGTCGGCTTCTTCCATCCGCTCCAGATATCGTTTCAGCGCCTCGCGTTCCCGCACCCCACGCTCGCTGCTCACCGCCCGAAACTTCGATCCGTCAATCGCCACCCATTCCCCTCGCACCAACCCCACCGAGCGCGCCAACTGAATCAACTCCGCGCCCGTCTTGGTCACCGCTTCCCGATGCATCCTCCGAAACTCCGCAATCGACTTGTGATCCGGCGCCAACCGCTGCAGCAACCACAACAACTCGATATTGCGCTGGCACTCCGCCTCCAACCGCCGCGACGAACGAATCTGCTGCAGATATCCATACAGGTACAGTTTCAGCAGATCCCGCGGATCGTAGCCCGGTCGCCCCGTCTCCGCCGCTTCCGCTCGCACAAATCCCAGCCCCTCCATATCCAGCCGCCCCACAAACGCCTCGATCACTCGGCACATGTGATCCTCCGGGATCAACTCCTCCAGCCTCACCGGAAACAGCGTCCCCTGCCCTCGATCTTCTCCTCGAATGAATCCCATTCCCTCGGCTCCCCTACTTCCCGCATCTTCTCATCCTTCCACGTCCGCGCATATAGTTTCGTAACAGCCTGTTCAGCGCCGCGTAAAGACGTACAAGAGAGAAAGTCGGCTTTAGCCGCTGCGGTGTTTAAGCCGCCGCGTGGGCCCGAGCCTTCTTAAGCTCAACTTCCGCCTCAGCCCCCAACAAATCGGCATAAAGCAGCAGCCGGGCAACGCTCAACGTAGAAAGCTTCCCGCGCATCATTTCACTAACCCGCGGCTGCTGAATCCGCAGGATACGTTCCAAGTCGCGGGCTCGATACCCGCGCCGCTTCACCAACTGCAGAATCTTCTGATGCAGCGCCGCCTTCAGCTTAAGTTCCAGAGCCGCCTGCCGATCCAGCCCGAGTTCATCCAACACGCTCCCCTCAACTCTGTATTCACCTTCTACGGAGCGCCTGTTTGGCATTCTTCTTTCCTTAATCCAAATCTCTTAGGCGGAGGGTCGGAGCCGCGGCTTGTTGGTGCTCCGTTCCGGCTTAGGCACCAGCGCCGGAGCCCAGACCTTGCTCCGGGCGGCGTATCTGGGTGCGTTTTGGTCAACGTCGTTGAGGATTCCAGCCCGGTCAATAGGACGGTCGCCGTTAGGTTGAAGGGCGGGGAGTGACTCGCGGAATTTCTTCAGGAAGCATTTATCGAGAGCTCTGGGGATGGAAGGCACTTCCTCGGTTCCCCAGAATGTAGAAATTCTCCTCAGTGCGGCTTCGGAGCTTCCAATATCGCCTGCGATCCAGTATCGACCGGTCCGCTGGGCCGCGTGGATCGCACTCCCGGCCCCGGCGAAGCAATCTAGAACGATGTCGCCAGGGTTCGTGGCAATTAGAATCGCCCGCTCAGGAATCTGAACGGCTAATTCGTTTATCTTGTGCCCACGGGCCTTGTCGTGGGTTGCTGGGCGAGTGTCTTCCCAGAAGTCGCTGATCTGGATCCAAGGAATTCCTTCCTCGTCCTCATACTTGCGATACTTTTCGCGATACCCCCCATAGTCACGAAGGAGTTCCCCACACTTCCGACAAGCTGGAGACTTCGCGCGTACCACGTTAAATGTGGGTTCACCCCCGCGCTTCGTGAAATACAGGAGTCCGTAGTGAGCGGGGTGGAGTCTCTTTCGGATGGGAAAGCCGTTCTTCATCTTCAGGGCGATCCAGCTGCGGAATTCGACGTCGGCTACTCCGTTCAGCCATGCCCCGAAATCCATTAGCCACTTCGGCCAGTGGTAGATGAAAAGCGCCCCGCCCGGACGCAGTACTCGTATGGCCTCAAGCATCCAAGTCCGGCACCAGCCTCGGTAGAACTCTGTTTGAATCTGGTCGCTAACCCCCGGATCTTCGTAGCGCTTGCCAAGGTTAAAGGGAGCATCTGCAAATACTAGATCCACTGTGCCCTGACGCATGTTGGCCAAGAGATCCAGACAGTCGGCACGAAAAAGCACGCCATGCCTTCCGCGATAAAGCGGCGAGACAATGGTGGACCCATTACCGTTGAGGTGCACATGTGAAATATATCGGCTAGACGATATATTAGTCAAGTTGATTTTCGTCCCGGCTTCGGCGAGCTTTCCACATATGCCAATAGGCTTTTCGAATCCACGACCCAATCCCTGCCGAACTTCTTGCCGCTCACGACACGGCGCCTGAGGAGCAGCCCCAAGTGGTCCCGGGAGTAGCCCGTCAGCTTCGCTGCCTCCGAGCTTGTCAAGGAGTTACCCTCTGCTGCGGCCTTCCTGAGTTTAGCGTGAACGGGTGCCATTCGCCTACGCCTTATTGGGCCACGTAGAGGGCGCGAGCTTTGCTAGTTGCTTTTGGCGATCCACGATGCTGAATGATGTCCATGTGGCAAATAGGGCAACGTCCCTGGTCAACTTTAGAGAAGACCTTGCAAACAAAGGCTTCTTGGCGCTGAACTCCTCATTCTTGCCCGCGCTGTTATCCTTCGTCAGCAAAAGGCAAAGGTTACCCAGTTTGGTCGCGTATTGGTCTACCTCGTCGGGTTCGAAGTCGACCCACGTTCCGGGCTTGGGGCTCCTAGGGAGGATGTGTTCGAGATTGACGTTGTCGGTGTTCTCGTCCGGTACTAGGGCAGGACCAAGGGAAGGGTTAGAGCGCACCTCAAGCTCGCGAAGCAGGTACCTAGCGGTTGCGCTGCTTGTAACGTTTGCCGAGCCGAAGTACGTCTCGAAATCAGAATCGGTCGGAACAATACCCTTGGCGGCCGTGTGCAACGCACTAGCCTTCTTAATCCTCTTCTCGCGCACATCCCGCGCCGAGTTGGAAAAGAATTTCTCCAGAGTCCCCGCGGGGCTGGGTGCCACAAGGAACCTAACGCCCCAGGAAACAAACAAATGAAGGGCCTTCATCGCCTCCGGACGCGAAAAGGTTGACACAACGGCGAGAAGCAGGGGAGAGATTCTCTCCATTTCTAGCCGATTTATAATATCGATGTCTCTCTTAGCTGTGCCGCCCCAATCTGCCCAGAATGGCTGCGTGCTTCCGGTTAATGCGGCGTAAACCCTCCCGTCATCCAGGAGGTGACTTGCATACGCGAGAGCATTCTGGGGCGTGGTAATGTCCTTCTTGATCTCATCAAAAAGATCTTTTTCTCTCGTCAGCCCATGCTCGGAAGCCCACTGATGCCGAAGGAAGTGTTTAACGTTCCTTTCCTGGACCGCGCTCTCGACAATTGAGTACATGCTGATCCAGCGGTGTTGGACAGCGCCCAAGTTTGCAGTTCCAGCGCGACCGAAAAGGAAGTTCTTAATAAGATCGGTAACGGCGAGATCGAGCCCGCGGTCATTCAGTGTTTCGAAGATTACGTAGGCATTCGCTTCGTCTGGCACCTGGACCCAAATGACCTTGACTTTGCTTGCAACATACGTAATGCGTTTGAAAATTTCCTTCACTGGATCACGCGCGTCTTCACGCGCTTTATCCACATATGCGCGAAGCAGGCTGTATGCGGCCTCGATCCGACGGTGGGAATTGGGGGCGCTGGACGCGACGGCTTCTCTAGCCTTGCCGCTCACCGGCATTTGAAGAATTCTCGCCTGAAAAAACTCATGATCGGTGTCGCTGAGGCGGAGTCGCGGCACTGGTTCCCGGGACTCGTGGTGCTTGGTCATGAGATATTCGCGGTGGACGTCTCCGGCGTCCTCATCTGCCTTGAGTTCCAGCAGCACATCCCTGGCAGCCGCACAAAATATGGCCGTTGTGGCGAGCCGCTGTTGGCCATCTACGATCTCAGGACGCTCAGACCCTGCCTTAGCAATGACGATCGAGCCCATAAAGTATTCTGTCCGCTCTTCCCTGATGGCATTCTCGATGTCGCCGAAGAACTCTTTTACGTTTTTCTCCTCCCACTTGTACTCGCGCTGGTATCTCGGCACGAACCACGGACCGTTTCGCAGGGCCAAGCCAAGGCCCTCCGTCTTAATCTGGAGTTGGTCGATGCTGGTAGGCATAGTCCGGTTCGTTGGACAGGGTAACAGATTCGGGCGGGTTTTGGTGGGCGCTCCCCGTACGTGGGCCGTTAACGTCGGAAGCTGCTGTTGTAGCGACAGATCAAAAAGGCCCCACTCTCCCGAGCAGGGCCTTTGACTTTACTGGCGGCTGAAAGCTGATAGCCGACAGCCTACTTCGCGTGAACCGACGCCCTGGGCGCAGGCGCGCCGCGCAGCAGTCCTTCCGTGCTCAGGTCCTCATCCAGGTCGGGCCAATGAATCCCAGACCCGCCCCCGGCAATCTTCCAATTCCGCCGTTGGGCAGGCGTCGCATTAAGCAGCCGCGGATACCATACCAAGGGCACCGTGATGACGCGGCCATCCTGCAGGCTGACGCTGAACGAGTCGTCCGTGGATTGCACGTCCAGCACACGCTCATCTGCCGCCGATGCCGAAAAACTCATTCCATGCCTCCGCGGCTGAGACCGCTATTGGTATTATGAGGCTTTTACGGCGCGACTGGAAGTCGCGCCCTTTCAAGGCCGGACAAGAAAAAGGGCCCCACTCTCGCGAGCAGGGCCTTTGAGTTTACTGGTGGCTAACGCCCGACAGCTGATAAGACTGAGATCCTTGGCTCCGCCTGAAGAACGGCTGCGCTCAGGATGACAACGCGTATGGCAGTCCGCGGACGAGGCGTCCGCGGCTCCATTGTTTCTTAGTACATGCCGTCCATGCCGCCGCCGCCGTGGCCGCCGCCGCCCATGGGAGCTTCCTTCTTTTCGGGAATCTCCGCGACCAGGGCTTCGGTGGTGAGCATCAGGGACGCAATCGAGCCGGCGTTGGTGAGTGCGGTGCGCACTACCTTCGTGGGATCGAGCACGCCTGCCTTGACCAGATCCTCATACTCGTTGGTCAGGGCGTTGAAGCCGTAGTTGATGTCCTTGGATTCGAGCACCTTGCCGAGGACGACTGCGCCTTCTTCGCCGGCGTTCTCGACGATCTGACGCATCGGCTCTTGCAGGGCGCGCTTCACGATGTTGACACCGATCTGCTCATCCCCTTCGAGCTTCAGCTTGTCGAGCGCCGCGACGCAACGCGCCAGTGCCACTCCGCCACCCGGGACAATTCCTTCTTCCACGGCTGCGCGAGTGGCATGCATGGCGTCTTCGACGCGGGCTTTCTTTTCCTTCATTTCGGTTTCGGTTGCGGCGCCGACTTTGATTACGGCTACGCCACCGACCAGCTTGGCCAACCGCTCCTGCAACTTCTCGCGGTCGTAGTCGCTGGTGGTCTTGTCGATCTGGCTGCGAATCTCGCGCACGCGGCCTTCAATCTCCGAGTGCTTGCCCTTGCCTTCGACCAGGGTGGTGTTGTCTTTGTCGATGGTGATCTTCTTGACCTGGCCCAGATCGCTGATCTGCACGTTCTCGAGCTTGATCCCGAGATCTTCCGTGATGGCCTTGCCACCCGTGAGGATCGCGATATCCTGCAACATAGCCTTGCGCCGATCGCCAAAGCCCGGAGCCTTAACGGCCGCGACCTGCAGCGTGCCACGCAGCTTGTTCACGACGAGCGTTGCGAGCGCCTCACCCTCAACGTCCTCCGCGATAATCAGCAACGGCTTGCCGCTCTTAGCAATCTGCTCAAGCAAGGGCAGAAGATCCTTCATGGAGCTGATCTTCTTCTCGTTGATCAGAATGTAAGCATTCTCAATAGCAACTTCCATCCGCTCCGGATCGGTAACAAAGTAAGGAGACAGATACCCGCGGTCGAACTGCATACCTTCGACCACTTCGAGCTGGGTCTCGAGCGTCTTCGACTCTTCAACGGTGATGACGCCATCCTTGCCAACCTTCTTCATAGCCTCGGCAATGATGTGCCCAATAGTTTCGTCATTGTTCGCCGAAATTGTGCCGACTTGGGCTATCATTTCGCCGGAGACGGGCTTGGAGAACTTGTCGAGTTCGCCTTTGGCGCGTTCGCCGGTCTTTTTGTCGAAGGCGCCGCAGACCAGGGCTACGGCTTTCTCGATGCCGCGCTTCATGGCCATGGGGTTGGCGCCGGCAGCTACGGTCTTTACGCCTTCGCGGTAGATTGCCTGGGCCAGGACTGTTGCCGTTGTGGTGCCGTCGCCGGCTACGTCGGAAGTCTTGCTGGCTACTTCGCGAACCATTTGGGCGCCCATGTTTTCGAGGCCGTCCTTGAGTTCGATTTCTTTGGCTACGGTTACGCCGTCTTTGGTGATGGTGGGCGATCCGAACTTCTTTTCGATGACTACGTTGCGGCCTTTGGGGCCGAGAGTGACCTTTACTGCGTCGGCTAGAAGGTTGACGCCGCGCAGGATTGCCTGGCGGGACTCTTCTCCGTGTACGATTTGTTTTGCCATTTGCTTTTTCTCCTAAAATAAATTCTTTGAGAAGCTAGTTCTCAGTTCTCGGTTCTCAGTTCTCAGTAAAAGCCTCAGAACTGAGGGTGCGGATTAGATTGAGATCCTTCGCGCAAAGTGCGCGCTCAGGATGACAAGGCGTACGGCGCGCTCAGGATGACAAATCCCTGTTAACTATTTCCTTGCGCCGGCTAGTTCCTTCTTGGCTGTGCTGGCTGCGCCGGTTAGGACGCCCAGGACTTCTTCTTCTTTCATGATGATGAAGTCTTCGCCGTCGATCTTGATCTCGGTGCCGGAGTACTTGCCGAACAGGATGCGGTCGCCCTCTTTTACAGCGAGAGCGAAGGTTTTGCCGTCTTCGTTGACGCGGCCTTTGCCGGTGGAAATGACTTCGCCCTCTTGCGGCTTGTCTTTGGCGCTGTCGGGGATGATGATGCCGCCTCGGGTGGTGGAAGCTTCTTCCACGCGACGGACCAGAATGCGGTCGTGGAGTGGGCTGAATTTTGCCATGGGTGTGACTCCTTTCAAAGTTGGATGGTTAAGGTTGACGTTCGTAAGCCTATGAATTGTTAAGGGTTAGGGAGTACTGTTAGCAGTCTCGCCTATCGAGTGCTAATTATAAGGAGGGGAGGGAGGGGTTGTCAAGGGGCTAATAACAGTGGCCGGTGGAGAGTGGTCAGAAGCAGGCGTTGGCCCGAGAGCTGATATCGCACCTTGTTCGATGCTTGGAAGCGCCCGACTCTCGACCCTTGCTCCGTAACCAGGCCGGTGGTTTTGCAGCTTACGATCGCAGCCGCGTACGAGCAACGGCCTTTGGCTTACGCAGTTTCTTCGCAGGATAGAGTGGTCCCACCCTTCGCTAGAGAGCGAAGGATGGGCACACAGTGATCCGCAAGTCAGGGTTTTAATGCGAATGCTTCCGCTACTAGTCTACCGGCGATCTTAAGGAGTTCGGTTCGCAGTTCTCCCGGCTGCACTCGAGTGTTCGCGTAGACGGCGAGCAAGGTGGCTAGATCCAACGCCATAGGAGACGGCAGCGACCATGGGTTACGGATCCTTGGTGGGGATGGGGTTCCGCAATAGTCGTCAATAATTGCATCTATTGTTTTCGCAGAGCTTCCCAGTAGCTGGGCCCGCAGCGGCTCAGGTAGGGTTTTGGCAATTTCTCTCGCAGCCGCAGCCCGTAGGCATAGCGCCGCACCCTTCAGCACTCTTGGATGAGCAAAGGATTCAGCAAATTGTGGGTTCACTGGCATTTGTAACCTCTTTCTCGATATTAATTAATTTCCTAAGCGTCTACCGATTTGAAACCTTAGTCGTAATACAGTTACTCCCCCCAGGTGACATGGCAGTTCTCGTACTAAAGTCTGCGCGACGGTCCGTGGAACTTCCGGGACGCGACCAGCCGGATATTGCGGTTCCCAAACGAGGGACAATCGTAAAGCCTCAGTCTTCGACGGAAGGCGGCGCACTCCCGCCTGGAGGGGGGCCTTGGGGATCATCTCCTCCGCCACCGCCGTCGTCGCCGCCGCTCTCGTCTCCTCCTCCGCCGCTGGTCCCGCCATCGCCACTCGCGTCCCCTCCTCCGTCGCCGGTTCCGCCATCTCCACTCTCCCCTCCTCCGCCGCTGCTGGCCCCGCTATCGCCGCCCTCGTCCCCCCCGCTGCTGCTGGCGCCGCCATCACCGCTGTCTCCGTCGGCGCTGTCGTCCCCGCCCTCGTTACCGACGCTATCGTCGGAGCCAATGCCGAATAGCGAGCCAGCCAGATCAGCTGCGGTACTGAGAACGTCGCCTGCGCCGTCGACGAGGTCGCCTGCGGCGTTGAGGATGTCGCCCGAGGCCCCGCCGATGTCCTCACCAACGGCTCCCAGTTCTTCACCCAAAACCGCATCCGTGCCCGGCGGTGCATCTGCAAGGCTCTCCGCAGCTTCCCCAAGAAGCTGGCCTGTCGCCGACCCGATCGTTTGTCCCCACTCCGATGGAGTTGGCATAGTAGTCCTCCTGCAAAGTGCCGCTCTAATGGGCAACGGTTGAATCAGAAAGCGCTGGTGCGACGAGTTTTTCTTCCTGGGCCGCTGCTGAGGTGCAGAGTGTATGAGTTGGCTCCGGGATGCAAGCGACATGGCACGCCACATGACGGTTGTCGCATCATGTCGCTCGAAGGAGCTGCTGAGCCCCCGCTTTGTGTTGAGCGGATACGCACTTCGCTCCGCAAGCGACAGAGTCCGACGTGGGGGTGTTAGCAATTTCGTAGTTTGGGTGAGAGGTGCGGTTATTTAGGTTGAGGCCGCGCCGCGATGTTCGTTGAATAACTGGGGAAAGCGGGATAGAGTGTTACGCGTTCTTGCCCCTGGGGAAACTCCGACAGGGAGTTGTTGAATGGCGTCAGAAAGCCTGCGACCGAGACCGGAACCGGATGACCGGCGCGATCTGCTTGAGGGCTGGAAGGCGATTGCGGATCACCTGGGCAAGACCGAGCGTACTGTTCAACGCTAGGAGAAGAGCAAGGGGCTTCCGGTTCGACGGCTTAGGGGCGACTCAGCCGAGGAACTGCCGCGAGTCTATGCTCTTAAGTCGGAACTCGATGCCTGGTGGAACCGCCAGACCGAGTTAGAAGACGAACCCACAACAGACCCGGTGGTGCCGATTTCGGGTCCGGCCGGGACTCATCCCGACCGAGGCGAGGACGAACCTCCTGACCGCCTCCCGCGTTTCAAGCGATTGATCGTTCTGGGCGTCACTTTCCTGCTGGGAGTATTAGCGGCAGCAAGCATGGTCTATGGGTTTTGGCCACAGATCAGCCTCAAATTGTGGCCGCCCCCAGCGAAGATTGTATTGGTGGTCAGACCTTTCAGAAACCTGAGCGGCGACCCGTCGCAAGACTACATTGCGGAGGGATTCACTGAAGAAATGGTGAGTTGGATGGGCCAACTCCATCCGGACAGAATGGCTGTGATCCGTCTGACACCTGCCTATGCCGCCGCCAGTCCCGAACGCTTGGGGAAGAGCTTCCGGGCTGATTACATCCTTAGAAGGTAGTGCGCGGCGATTCAATGACCAGATAGCGATTGCGGTCCAGCTAACTCAGGTGAGTAACCAGGCGGTGGTGTGGGGCAACGACGGCTACAACGGCGACGTTAAGGATCTGCTGCGCATCCAGAGTGAGGTTGCGGGCGCCATCGCGGGAGAGGTCTTGAAGCAACTGCCTCACGAAACCTTACCTGCTCGTCAGGTGAATCGTGACGCCTATGACTACTACTTAAGAGGGCGGTATTTTTGGAACAAGCGCACAGCGGAGAGTCTTGCCAGAGCGATCACACTGTTTCAGCAATCCATCCAAGTGGATCCAACCTACGCGCCGCCATACGCGGGATTGGCGGACTGTTATGAACTCTTAGGATCGGCGCCCTACACCGCGCTCCGCCCACGCGAGGCATTTCCCAAAGCTGAAGAAGCAGCTCGAAAGGCCCTGCAACTGGACGATAAACTCGCTGAGGCCCACGTTTCTTTGGGCTACTCCGACCTGGTGTACGACTGGAATTTCGCGGAAGCGCAGAAAGAATTCGAGCGGGCGTTGGAACTAAGGCCCGATTACGCTACGGCGCACCAGTTTTACGCATATTATTTGACCGCGACTGGCAAGCTGGACGCGGCCGTAGCAGAGAGAAAAAAGGCGGTTGAATTGGAGCCGCTCAATCCTCTCCTGACTTCAGCATTGGGAGAAGCGTATTACCAGACGAAGCAGTTTGATCTCGCAATTGAACAAAACAACAAGTCGCTCGACCTCGATCCTGGTTTTGCCATCGCGTGGGTGAACATCGGCCGCGCATATGAGCAAAAGGGGATGCACCGGGAGGCGCGCGAGGCTTTTCAGAAAATCCTCGCGGGCGCACCGGACGAACCCGGCAATTCTGGCGCTTATGGGCCACGAGTATGCCGTTTCAGGCGATAAAGCCAACGGGAAGAAGGTTATTACGAAATTAGCAAAAATAGCGACGAAGAAATACGTCCCCAGCGTCTATTTCGCATTGGTCTATACGGGACTCAACGAGAAAGAGGATGCTTTCAGGTGGATGGAGAAAGCGTACGAAGAGCGCTGCGAGTACCTGGTTTACTTGGGCAGTGAGCCGTTGGCGGATCCTCTGCGCGACGATCCCCGTTTTGCCGCGCTCCTCCGGCGGTTAGGCCAGTCAAGGTGAGGATGCTTGCTTATCCGGTGTTTCCGGCTTCTTAGGTGCAAAGGCAAGGTCGAAGGCGACGGACAGGAGTGTCCGCCCCACACGGGCTGACTCAGGGGCTGAAGAGGGTGCGTGAGAACTAGCTTGTAATTGTACGCAAGATGAGGCAGAAAGAGAGGTATGGGACGATTTCTGCCGTATCAACCGGATCAGGCGTATTTGGTGCCGCCGAGCGTGAAGGATGAGTTGGGCGCAGATCATCTGTGCTTCTTCATCCATGAAGCGGTGGAGCATATGGACCTGAAGAGTTTCGAACAGGCCTATGGGGAAGAGGGTGGAGCGCTGTACTGTCCGGCGCTGATGTTGAAGGTATGGCTTTACGCCTACGCGCTGGGGATCACATCGGCGCGGCGGTTGGAGCAGCGCATCCGCGAGGATCTGGGGCTGCGTTATCTGGCGGGGGGAGCGCGGCCCGACAACTGGGCGCTGAGTGCGTTTCGGCGGCGGCACGTGCGGGGACTGAACGATGTGTTCACGCAGGTGCTGGAGATGGCACGGCAGATGAAGCTGGGGCGGCTGGGGCAGGTGGCGATTGACTCGACGCGGATTCATGCGGCGGCCTCGCGCAACCGGCTGGAGACGGAAGAACGGCTGCGGCAGGAGCGGAGCCGGCTGCGGCGCAGCATTCGCCAGTGGCAGAAGCTGTGCGACGAGGACGATCCCAACGAAGGAGCGGGCACACGAGTGCATCTGGAAAAATTGCAGGAGCAGTTGCAGGCCATGCCGCGGCGCCTGGAGAAGCTGCGCAAGAGCGGGATGAAGAAGCTGTCGCGCACCGACGCGGATGCGCGCTTTCTGCGGGAGCGGAGCGGGTTTGCCTTGGGTTACACGGCCGAAGCGGCGGTGAATGAAGATCATCTGATCGTGGGGCAGCGGGTGACGCAGAACGCGGCGGACAACAACAGCTTGATCGCGCTGGTGGAAGAGGCGGAACGACAGAGCGGGAGCCAGGCAGAAAAGATTTTGGCCGACGCTGGATTTTTCTCGCTGCAAAACATTGAAGAGTTGGAAGGCCGTGGGTTGGATGTGTACTTGCCAGATTCGAATCTGGCGCGGGAGTTGAATACGGGGCAGCGTTGTCCGCGAATCCGGATCAGCAAAACGCAGCGGCACATGCGACAGAAGTTGCGAGGGCCGACCGGACGAGCGGTCTATCGGCGACGCAAGGCCCTGGTAGAACCGGTTTGGGGAACCCTAAAAGAACAACGAGGGATGAGGCGGTTTCGATTACGCGGCCTGGAGAAAGTAGGCATCGAGTTCACCCTGGCCGCCATCTTCGTTCAACCTGACCCGACTCCTGGCCAACCGCCAGCTCGGGCCAGCAACCGTAACAGCAATCGGCTAATCGATCGCCGCGTGGAGGCGTTCTCACGCGGTCTCTTTAGCCCGAGTTCTTTTTGGCGTCTAGCGGCGCGACTGAAGTCGTGCCCTTCCCGGGCGCACATCAAACCAGTTCGATTACGACGCGGTGGCCGACCAGGGCTGCGGCGCGTTGCAGGCTGGAGAGGGTGATGTCGTGTTTGGGGTCGAGGATGCGATCAACCTGGGAGCGGCTGGTCTTAAGCAAGGCGGCCATACGGGCCTTGGAGATCTTTCTCTTCTTCATAGCCTTGGCTAGTTGCCAGGCGACGACCTCTTTGATGGCTTGGGCTTGTGATTCCTCGAAGATGTTTTCGTTCTTCAGGAAGTCGTCGATGCTTGATCCGAGATTCTTTTTGCTCACCGTTGCAACTCCTTCTGGCGCTTGCGGGCTAGGGTTAAGTCGTCCTGCGGGGTAGCTCGCGTTTTCTTGATAAACCCGTGCAGCGCCACGAGGTGGCCCTGGTAAGGAGAAATCAAGACGCGCGCTGTGCGGTTGCCGGGTAGGTCCGTTCGCACTTCCCACAAACCGTTTCCCATGGGGCGGCACAGCGGCATACCTACGGGCCAACGCCACTGTGCCCGCAGCAGGTCTTTGCCGATGGCATGACGTTCGGCGTCGTCGAGTCCTCTCAGCCAATCGCGGACCGGCTCACTGCCAGCGTTTGTGCGAAAGAAAACGAGTGGGATTTTCTGCGCCGCCTTGCTCTCGGACATCTTCCGGCACTCTCCTGCCAGTGTACCATATAATGTACAGGGCGGCGGGTAGTTTCCGGAGGACCCGGGCTACGGCTTTTGCTCGGCCTTTGGTTTGGACAAGGAGCGGACGTAGTTGACCAGGTCCCAGTTTTCTTCGGGCTTGATGCGCTGGCCTTCGGGGGGCATGTCCTGGTGGCCGTTTTTGATGATGTAGAAGATTTCGCCGTCGGTGCGGTCTTTGAGGGTGGCGGGATCGGTGAAGTCGGCGATCTTGAGTTTGATGTCGGCGGCGAGGTCGCCTTTGCCGTCGCCGTCTTTGCCGTGGCACATGGCGCAGTCGATGGTCCACCACTTTTTTGCGCGGGCCAGAGATTCGGGAGAAGACTTGACGGGATTGGGCTGCCGGGCGGCTTCCACAGGGATGGCGGCGTAGGGCGACACGGCTGCTTTCGGCGGGGTCTGCGTTTGTTGGGCGGAAAGTGCGGCCGGGAAAACGAGTGCGGCGGAAAGAAAGAGTGCGAGTCTGGACATCGGAGCCTCCGATGTAACCACAACTATTTATCTTCAGATAAATTGTAGCACTGTTGTAGTACCGAGCACCTGGTACATGGTACCGAGTGAATGCTTGCAAAATCTGGGAGCATGGGGCAACCTCGAAGGCTATGGAACAAATGAACAGGTTGCGTCTTCTTTCTTTTTTGATCTTCACTTTTGTGATCATCACCGCCGGCGCGGGCTGGGCGCAGGATGGGCCGGAAGAAGGCGGGCATGAGGTGCAGGTTTGGGGTGGGGGCGGGCATTCGGTGCCGGGGGGGACTGCGCGGACGGGGATTTTTGATGTGGGGCTGCGCTATGGGTGGGTGATTACAGGGGAGCATCTGCCGGGATTTTTGCGGGGGCGATTTGAGTATGCGGTGGATGCGGAGCCGGCTTATTTAATTTTTCAGCCGGCGAATACGGCTTATGGGGTGGGATTCAATCCGCTGGGGCTGAAGTGGGATTTTGAGCGGCGGGGACGGCTGTCTCCGTTTTTTGAGTTGAGTGGAGGGACGCTGTTTAGCGATCACAATGTCCCGACGAATACGAACACGGTGAACTTTACGTCGGCGGCGGCGTTGGGGACGCATGTTCTGGGGGCAAAATATAACTGGAGCGTGGAGTTGCGCTATCTGCATATCTCGAATGCGGGGCTGGCGGTGCCGAATCCGGGGCTGAATACGGTGCAGGTGAGAGTGGGGGTGGGGAGGTTCTGGAAGAAGTAGGGAGAACAGGGGAAAGGGGACAGGGGAAAGGGAAAAAAATCTCGGACTTAGCAAATTGGGAATCCCACCCTTTGCAAAGAACGCAAAGGGTGGGCCATTCGCGGATTCGTCTCGGATTCGTCGGGTTAGGGGACGGTTACATTCTTGGGCACCTGGTTCTGGCAGCATTTCACGTCGATCTGGTATTTCCCTTGGCCTACGTTGACGATGGCGTTCGGGGTTAGGCCGGGGTTCGGTGAAGGGACAAAAATTGGAGATGGCGGAGTGAACGGCCACGTGGTGCCTGGAATCTGGTAGACCCAGCAGCCGCCGGTAGGGACGCTTAGCCAAGCCACTCCGGCGCCCGTCTGAGCAGTAAAGTCATCACACATCCCCGGCGTGACCGTGGGCGGAGGACCATGCTGTTTTTCTTTTGCCTTGGCTCTTGGTTTGGCTTTTGGTTTTGGTTTCGCCTTGGCTTTTGGTTTCGGTTTTGCTTTCGCCTTTGCTTTAACTTTCGGTTTTGCCTTGGCCTTCGCCTTTACTTTTGCTTTCTTCTTTGCCTTTTTTTTCGCCATGCTGGTGCTCCTTTCGGGATTTGTAGAGAGTGCGAACTGCGGATCTGGAATCTGCTAGCTTCGTTCGACGCGGTCTTACGGTTCGTGCCTAAGAAATCCTCTGCCTAGGGCACGGTGACGGTCACGGTCTTTAACGCTCCAGTTGACACTCTGTGACCGGGCTTTCTTTGGAGCCCTCCCCGAAGACGGATGAACGGGAGTTTACGGATGCGACGATTTCATCAACTGCTGGTAACCGGGCGCGCTGGCGAGGTTGTCGAACTCATGCAGGCTGCGAATCTTGTCCGTGGTGTAGCCTGCCTGCATGGCCTTGGCCAGCCATTCTACCGCTAGTCCAGTTTCGCCCAAATGGTTATACACCGAAGCGGCGTCCATGAGAATGGCTTTGTCATTGTGCCCGAATTGCAGGGCTTGTCCCAGGTAGAGAAGGGCGTGCTTGCGGTCGCCCAGCATAGAGTAATAGCTGGCCAGGCTGCTGAGCACATCGGGATCGTGAGGATTGACCTTCAAATCCCCGGAGGCGAGTTCAACGGCTTTGCGGTAAGGCGCCTGGGATTGATCCTTCTTGCCGGCGTAGTAGAGAGCCTCGCCCAGATTGCCCCAGGTCACGTACTGCTGCGGGTCGAGTTTGGTGGCCTCTTCGTAGGCGCTGGCGGCTTCGGCATACTTGTTCAAACCAAAGTACGAAGTCCCGAGATTGACGTACCCGGCATAGCTGGGCCGGATGGCAATGGATTTGTTCAAGGGATCGATCGCTTTTTCATACTGGCCCATGTCGCCGTAAATGGACCCGACATTGACGTAGGTTCCGTACCATTCGGGAGCGATCTGGATGACTTTCCCAAACATCTGCAGGGCTTTTTCGTATTCATTGCGGCGGCGGTAGAAGGTGCCGAAGGAGTTGTAGCTGAAGCGGCTGTTGGGGTGGGCCTGAATGGCTTGCTGGTAGGCCCTTTCGGCTTCGGTAATTTTGCCTTCGTGTTCGTAGGCGAGGGCGAGGCCGACGGCGGCGTCTTCGTTGGTGGGCTCGAGGCCGAGGGCGAGTTGGAATTCGGAGGAAGCTTCGGGGGAATGTCCGGTGCCGTCATCGATGAGGCCGAGGCAGACGTGGCCGGCAGCGCCGGCGTTGCCGAGCTTAACGGCGTCCTCACATTCGGTTTGCGCCGGGGCCGTCCACTGCTTTTGTTTGGTGTTGGAATACTTGAGCCAGTAGGTTTCGCCGAGGACGGCTTTGGCCATGCCGAAGTTGGGATCGAGTTTCAGGGCTTCGCGGGCCATCAGGATGGCGTGCTCGACGTTCTCGGCTTTGGCGTAGTCGAGCAGATAGCCGCGGGCTTGCAAGTAGAAACGATAGGCCTCAGGCTGGTCGGTTCCGTGAACGTTGAGTGCAGCTTGTTCCTCGGGGCGAAGCTGGAGGCGGAGGGCCTTGATGGCGCCATCGGCGACGTTGCCTTCTACGGCGAAGACGTCGGAAGCGGGGACGGACATGGAATCGCCGCCGATGACAGCGCCGGTTTGGGCGTTGAGCAGCGAGTAAGTCAGTTTGATCAGGTCGCCGGCCGGTTCCATGGTGACGACGAGGCCAAGATTGGCGCCGAAAAAGCGGGAGGCATCTGCGAGGGTGGTGATCTTGCGATCCTGCAGGCTACGGGGTGCAACGATTTCAAGGGCGCGGTCCTCGGTGAGCTTGCCGAGTTTGGCGGCGATACTTTCCACCAAGCCCTCGCCGAGAGCGGCGAGTTTGGGGTCTGTGTTGGCGGCGGGGGCGAACGGAAGGACGGCGACGATTTTGGTTTGGGGCAGTGCAGCGGGGGATGGGGAAGCGGGACTGTTTGCTGCGGTGGAAGAGCGGAACAGGTGACGCACGGGAGAAAAGGCAGCGAGCACGGCCACGATGGCGAGGACAATGGCAAGCGCGGCGAGGGCGCGATACTGGTGAAAAGCTGCGGCTGAGGATGCGAGGGACTTTCTCTTAGGCCTTCCGCCTTGTTGAACGCGATGCAGATCGTCCAAGAGCGCGGCGGCGGTTGGATAACGCTTGTCGGGATTCTTGGCAATGGCGCGCGAGATCACTCCGGCAAGCGGGGCGGCGACATTCTTCAGCGGCGGAGGCTCTACGTGGACGATACGGGCTACCGTGGTGGCCAGACTCTCGCTTTGAAAAGGCTGATCGCCGCCTAACATTTCATAGAAGACCAAGCCGATGGAGAAGATATCGGAGCGGCCGTCGTCGGGCTGCTGGAGCAGGACTTCGGGGGCCATGTAGGCGGGAGTGCCGCCTGAGGCGGTCATGGTTTGCATGCTCTTGGTGGCTTCATCGGGATTGGAGGCCTTCCAGACGCGGCGGGCGACGCCGAAGTCGAGGATCTTCACCCGGTTGCCGGCAGTGAGCATGATGTTTTCCGGCTTGATGTCGCCGTGGATGATGCCTTTTTCGTGGGCAGCCTGCAGGCCTTCACAGCATTGAGTGGCGATGGTGAAGAAGTCGTCCCGCGAAATGGGTTGTTTGAGGCGGCGGCGCAGGGTCTCGCCTTCAACGTACTCCATGACCAGCCAGAGTTCGTCGGCATGCTCGACCACATCATGGACGGCTCCAAGATTTGTGTGATTGAGAGCGGAAGCGCGCTGCGCTTCCTTGAGCAGGCGTTTGCGGTCGGCATCGGTGGAGTTGGCTTGGGGCGCCATGCGCTTGATGGCGACAGAGCGTTTCAGAGTGGTGTCTTCAGCGAAGTAGACCTGTCCCATGCCGCCGGCGCCGAGGCGCTTGGTGATGGCGAAGCGGCCGACCTTGGTGCCGACTAGGGCATCCGCAGCTGGGTCCGCAGGAGCAGCCGCGGGGGGCGTCTTGATCAGATCTGCCATTGACTAAGTGCGCGCCGAATGCGGCAATTCTAATCTTAGTGAGGGGTGAAAGCCAAAGCGAAAGTGGGGAATCGGCACGGTGGGAGCCACGATGGGACTTCGGGCCAGTGGGGACTCGCGTCACAAATCTTTAACCACAGGGGACACGGATTACACGGGGTAAATCCTTTCTAGTGCCTCGGCTGGAAGCTTGCCCTTCTTAATGCAGGCCAGCTATGCTTCTCACCTATGTCTACGCTGGTGGAGTGTGTGCCGAACTTTTCGGAGGGGCGCGACAGGGCGAAAGTTGACGCCATTGTTGATGCCATGAAGGTGGATGGAGTGTATCTGCTGGACCGCGAGATGGACGCGGACCACAACCGGTGCGTGATCACTTTGGTGGGGGAGCGGGAGGCGATTCAGGAGGCGGCGATTCGGGGAGTGGGGAAGGCCGCGGAGTTGATTGATCTGAATGTGCATAAGGGAGCGCATCCGCGGATGGGGGCGGCCGATGTGGTGCCGTTCATTCCGATTGATGGTGTGACGATTGAAGATTGCGTGGCTATGGCGCGGCATGTGGGGGGAGAGATCTGGAAGCGGTTTAAGATTCCAGTTTATTTGTATGAGGCGGCGGCGGCTACGCCGGAGCGGCAGAATCTGGAGAACATCCGGCGCGGGCAGTTTGAGGGGATACGGGCGGAGATTGCTACGAACGCGGCGCGGAAGCCGGATTTTGGCGAGGCGCGTGTGCATCCGACGGCGGGCGCAACGGTGGTGGGAGCGCGGAAGTTTCTGATTGCTTACAACGTGTTTTTAAACACGCCGGATGTGGAGATCGCGAAGAAGATTGCGAAGGCAGTGCGGTTTTCTAGTGGCGGGATGCGGTTCGTGAAGGGGGCGGGATTTCTGGTGCGGGGGCTGGCGCAGGTTTCGATGAATCTGACGGATTTTGAGCAGACGCCGGTGCATCGCGTGTTTGAAATGGTGAAGCGCGAGGCGGCGCGGTATGGCGTGACTCCGGTGTCGAGCGAGATTGTGGGACTAATTCCGAAGAAGGCGCTGGAGCAGGCGGCGGAGTGGTTTCTGCAGGTGGAAAATTTTGACTCGTCTTTGATTTTGGAGAACCGGCTGGCGTCGGTGATGAGTGGGAAGATGGCCGTTGGAGGATTGCGGGCGGGAGTCGAGCCGTTTATCGAACAGTTGGCTGCGCCTGCGGCTACTCCGGGCGGCGGAAGCGCTGCTGCCGCGGCGGGAGCGATGGCGGCTGGGTTGGCGGTGATGGTGGCGTCGATGTCGCGAGGGAAGAAGGCGTATCTGCAATACGAAACACAACTTAGCGCGGCGATTGCGAGGCTGGGGACGTTGCGGGAGGAGTTAAAGGCCGCGATCGATGCGGACGCGGAGTCGTACGATGCGGTGATGAAGGCCTACAAGTCGGCTAAGGCGGATCCTGGTAATGGGGATGCGCGGATTGATACCAGTTTGAAGCTGGCGACCGGGGTTCCGCTTGGAGTGGCGGAGAAGGCTCGCGAAGTGGCGGAGATTACTGCGAGCCTGTTTGGCATCAGCAATCCCAACATGAAGTCGGATCTGACTACCGCGCAGGCGCTGGCTGGGGCGGCGATTACTGGGGCGTTGGCTAATGTGGAGATTAATCTGGCGTCGCTCAAGGACCAGGGATTTGCGGCGGGGGTGCGGAAGAGAGTGGAGGCCCTCAAGGGTTGACGGAGTGAGGCCGCAGGAAATAATTCCACGTTACCGAGTGGAAATTTTGCGGGCTGGGTTAGGGCATGACGGATGAGAAAGAGACGCGCCGTCTAAGGACAGCTCACCATGAGTCGATCAGCATTCTGGTCCCGGTTAATCTTGTTGCTTGGCTCTGCGGCGATTCTTCTGGATCTGAGTGCTTGTGGCGGAGGCGGATCCACTGTTCCACAGCCGCCCCTTAGTGTGGTTACAACCTTTCTGCCGGGGGGCACTCTGGGAACCGTCTACAGCCAGCCCTTGGCGGCGACCGGCGGCATTCCGCCGTATAGCTGGTCCATCACCGCAGGCAGCCTGCCCGCCGGCCTGACGCTTGATAGTTCCACGGGATTGATTTCCGGCACGTTTGGTGGCTTGGTGAACGGTCCAATCAGCTTTATGGTGACGGTGACTGACTCGGAAGCAGCGCCGAAGAATGCCAAGGCCAACTTGAGTATCCTTGTCGCCACACCGATTCAGCATGTCGTTATCATCTTCCAGGAAAACCGTTCGCCGGACAATCTGTTTCAGGATCCGGTGCTGATCGCACCCCCGCGCAACGCCGATATCCAAAGCTTTGGAGTGAACTCGACGGGCCAGAAAATCACGTTAGGCCAGATTGATTTGGGCACGAACGGCAGTAACCCCGATAACTACGACCTCAGCCACGCACACCTTGCTTTCACGCAGATGTGCGACCTGAATACAACTACTGGGATATGTGCGATGGATGGAGCGGACCTGATCAGCGTGGCATGTAACCCGGGAGTCACCAACTGCGCGCCCGCGAACCCGCAATTTATGTACGTGAATCCGGCGGACGTTCAGCCTTACTTCACTATGGCCGAGCAGTACACGTTCGCCGATCGCATGTTCCAGACTAATCAGGGGCCGAGTTTTCCCGCGCATCAATTCATTATTTCAGGGACGTCCGCGCCGTCGACGGGCAGCGACCTGTTCGTGGCGGAGAATGCCCAAGGCATCAAACTTCCAGGCGGCGACACAGGCTGCACTGCGCCGCCGGCGGAATACGTTTATCTGATCGATCCATCGGGCAACGAAACTCAGACCATGTTCCCGTGTCCGGACCACAACACGCTGCTTGATAATTTGGACACGGCGAATATCTCGTGGCGGTATTACACGCCCTCGGCCGGTTCGCTTTGGACCGGGCCCAATGCCATCCAGCACATTTGCCTGCCCCAGACCATCAATGGCGTGCCCACATGCACGGGGCCAGACTGGACGGGCACGAGTCCGAAGGTGGTGCTGAATCAGACTCAGGTGCTCACGGATATCGGCAACAACGTACTCCCGCAAGTAAGCTGGGTGATTCCCGACGGTAAGGAGTCCGATCACGCCCTTAGCAACGACGGTTCGGGGCCATCGTGGGTGGCTTCAGTGGTGAATGCCATCGGGGGCAGCGCCTACTGGTCCAACACCGCGATCCTAGTTGTCTGGGACGATTGGGGAGGATGGTACGATCACGTTCCGCCGACGATTCTCAACTCCTATGAATATGGGTTCCGCGTGCCGATGATCGTCGTCTCGCCTTATTCGAAGCCGGCATACACCTCACACGTCACGCATGATTTTGGAAGCATCCTGAAGTTTATTGAGGAGACTTATAGCCTGCCGTCGCTGGGCTACGCCGACGTTCCCGCCGACGATCTTTCCGACTGCTTCAATTTCAGCCAGACACCGATACCATTTCAGACCATTGCCGCGCCGCTTAAGGCAGACTACTTCCTGAACGACACGCGGCCTCGCACCGATCCTGATAATGACTGAAGTGTGCGGTAACAGGCATCCTTCCGGCGGCAAAGAGAGACGTAGCAAGCTGCGTCTCTACGACGCGGTCGTGATGCTGCTTAGTCTCCGGCGCTGGTGGCTGGGGCTGGCTCCGGTCTGCTTCGTGATTCCCACCACGCTTCGACGCCTTGTTTGGCTAGCTTGAAGATCGTCCGGCGATTTTCCGAGATTACCTTCCACCAGGCGAAGCGGCCTAGCATGGGGAAATAGATGCCGCGGAAGCAGAGGCGCGCGATCAGAATGTTGACGCGATAGCCTAGCGGTTGATCGTCGAGTGAGTCCACGGCTTGGGCGATGGCTTCGGGGCCGTAGGCATGGGACCAGCCGTATTTCACCTCGGCGTGGGCCTCGTCGATGGACATCTTGAGTGGCGTGTGGGCCATGGCGAAGGGGATGAACTCCTGCCAGTGCTTGGGACGGGTTAGCCGCCCGGCGGCTTCCAGGCGCTTGAGCAGCGGAGTGCCGGGCAAGGGAGTGAGCAGGCCGAAAATAGGCAGGCCGGGTGGCCAGGTGCGAACTTGAGCGAGGGTGCGCTCGGCTGCGCCCACGGTATCGTTATCCATGCCGAAGATGAACGAGGTGATGGCATAGACGTTGCGCTGCGCCAGGCGCTGCAGCACGGCGGCATACTCTTCAGGCTTGTTGAATCCCTTGTTGACGTCCTTCAAATTCACGGGATCAATCGACTCCATGCCGATGAAGACCCACTTGCCGCCGGAGGCGGCGATGAGGTCAACGAGTTCCTGATCGCGCAGGAGGTTGGCGCTGATCTGGGCGACCCAGTTTACTTGTGCGCCGGCGGAGATGATGTCGCGGAGCAGAGACTTTGTGCGTTTGAGGTTGATGGCGAAATTGTCGTCAATGAAGAAGACGGCAATCTGGCCGCGCTCCTTACGGGCGCGCGCTTTCAGCAGCAGGAGTTCGTTGACCACGCTTTCGTTGGTGCGGAAGCGGATGGAATCGCCGAAGAATCCGGTGACGGTGCAGAACTCGCAGCCGTAGGGACAGCCGCGTCCGGACTCGACGGGAACAATGCGGAACGTTCCCCAGCCTTCGCCGATCTTCTGCAGCCAATGCTTGGCCGACTTGGGCACGAGATTGAACTGGTGGAGATCGATGGTATCCCAGGGGATTACAGGATAGGGTTTGAGCGATGGTTTCAGTTCTTTGCCTGCGGCATCGACGGGCGCGTAAATGTCTTTTAGTTGGCCGCGGGCAGCGTCTTCAACAATGCGCGGCCAGGTGTTGTCGGCCTCGCCGAGGGCGACGGCGTCGGCGTGGCGGGGACCGCCATCGCGGCCCAGAGCCTCGTCCGCCATTTCCGTGACGTGAGGGCCGCCCATGACCACGGGCACGCCGACTGCGCGGACGGCATCGGCCATGCGGTAGGCTTTCGCGATCATGCGGGTCATGGCGCCGATGCCGACCAGATCAATTTTTTGTTCGAGAACATAGCGGGCGATTCCGGCCTCGTCCATCGGCTGAGCGTTTCCGTCGATGAGTACAACTTCGTGGCCGGGCGGGGTTAGAGACTGTAGCAGGAACATCCAAAGGTGAGGCATAAAGTTGCGCGTGACCCCGTTGTCGGGGTTGTACAGGAGGATTTTCAATATTTCCCTGATTTCTCGGCGCCCAGAAACGAGCTGCGTGGGAGCGGTGACGGTGGCAGACAGGGAGCATATTACACCTTTTTCGTCCGCTGGCTAGTGCAAATGTGTTACAGGACAGTGATGCCCGTTCCAAATTGGTCACGGGGCTAGCACCTTTGGACCAGCAAGGAACTGGTTCGCTGGCTTAGAATAGGCCCATCCGGGTAACGGGAAGATCGCGATTCGCATCTAAGCCGCAAGGTAAAGGCGGAGTCCCGTTCCATGTGGGTTCAGGAATCCCTTATTGTGAGGACCGAGGCTGTGATGAAAACCGTGAAATCTTGTCTAACGTCTGTAATGGTGGCTGCGCTTTGCGTGGGCATGGCGAATGCGATGCCGCTGAATTCGTCGGCGCGGGCAGTGATTCCCGCGGATCTACAGCAACTGTTTTCAATCGATTACCGGGCGATAAAAGACTCGCCTACGGCGATGCAACTGAAGGCCCAATTGGTGCCCGATAACATCAAGCAGTTCGAGGAAGCGCTGAAGGGTGTTGGAATCAATCCCGACAAGGACGTGGACTCGCTGGCGTTCGCCGCGTTCCGTACGGCGAAGCAGGGAACCAAGATGATTGGCGTGGCGGCAGGGCCGTTTGCCATGAAGACCGTGGTGAAGAAGATGACGCTGCGGAAAATTAAGCCGACGAAGTACCACAACTCGAATATTTATCCCATGGATGGCGGGATGGTGATGAGCTTTCTGGATGACAGCACGCTGCTGTTCGGGGAGCTTTCGGCGGTGAAGATGGCGCTGGATACGCGCGATGGAGAGATCCTGAGCGTGGATACGAACTCGACCATGAGCGACATGATGTCGGACGTGGATTCGGCGCCGGTGTGGAGCATCCTGGACCAGCAGGGGACGCAGAACGTAATGCGCTCGGCGCTGGGCGACGCCTCCAAGATCGGCGACTATGACACCGTCAAGAAGCGCCTGCTCGGTTCGCGCTACACCATGAACTTTACCAGCGGCGTGAACTTCGACCTTACCGTGGTTGCTGCAGATGCCATCAGCGCGGCTACGCTGTCATCCGTCGCCAAGGCGGGTTTGATGTTCAAGAAAATGAGCGCCAGTGGTTCGGAAAAAGTTGCCATGGAGAACAGCACCGTGGAGTCCGACGGCTCGAATGTGCAGTTCCACTTCAAGTCCAGCGACCAGCAATTTCAGTCGCTGATGCACTCGGAGTTGTTTGCTGCGGTTTCGCACTAAGACATGAATTAACCACGGAGGCACTGAGACACGGAGGAAACCCGGGTCTTGGTTCTGTTTCTTTTGGGTTGGTTCTGTTTCTAAGGCTTTTTCTTCTCCGTGTCTCCGTGTCTCCGTGGTAAATCCGCGCTGCGTTTCTTGGCTGCCCAGCCTTCCTTCACGATTTGGCGTGCGCGGCCGACCGCCAGCGAGTCTTCCGGGACGTTCTCGGTGATGCACGACGCTGCGCCTACGTAGGCGCCTTTCCCTATGCGAACTGGCGCGACCAGGGTGCTGTCGCTGCCAATGAAGACTTCGTCTTCAATCACGGTCGTGTTCTTGTTGGTCCCGTCGTAGTTGCAGGTGATGGTTCCGGCGCCGATGTTTACGCCCGCGCCGATTTCGGCGTCGCCCAGATAAGTAAGATGGTTGGCTTTGGATCCTTTGCCAAGCTTGATTTTCTTGGTCTCGACAAAGTTGCCGACGTGGGCGCCTTCGCCGATGTCGCTGCCGGGTCGCAGATGGGAATACGGGCCAAGGACGGCGCTGGGGCCGATGCGGGCTTCTTCCAGAATGCAGCCCGGGCGGATAAGGACGCCGTCGCCGATTTCGGAATCGCGAATTACGGAGTAGGACCTAATCCGGCAGGCAGTGCCGATGCGGGATTTGCCGAGAATCTGGACGAAGGGCTCGATTACGGTGTCGGGGGCGATTTCGACATCGTTGTCAATTACACAAGTGGCGGGATAGAAGATGGTGACGCCTTCATCCATGAGTTGGTGGCACTTGCGCATGCGGATTTGATAGTCAAGGAACGAGAGTTCGGTGCGGGTGTTGGCGCCGAGAACTTCAGCGGAGTTTTCTGTCTTGTAGACCACGACTCGCTGTTTGTTCTTGCGCAGAACCTCGGCCATGTCCGTGAGGTAATACTCGCTGTGGGGGTTGGCGGTGGAGAGTTTCTCGATATGCGAGACGAGTTGCGGTACGGCGAAGACGTAGAAGCCGGCGTTAATCTCGCGAATCTTTTTCTGCACGGGGGTGGCGGATTTCTCTTCGACAATCGCCTGTACTTCTGCACTGGTGGGAGACTTACGGATGACGCGGCCGTACCCGGTAGGGTGGTCGAGGTCGGCGCTGAGCAAGGTCATGGCGGCCTGCTCGTCCAGGTGGAAGTTGAGCAGACGGGCGATGGTTTGAGGCGTGATCTGCGGGGCGTCGCCGGAGAGAACGATGACGTGGTCGTAGGCGGTAAGCGCCTCGCGGGCGACCATGAGAGCGTGGCCGGTGCCGCGCTGCTCCGGCTGCAGGACGAAATTTACGCCGGTGGGGGCGACTGCGGAGCGGACGCGGCCGGCTTCGTGTCCAATGATGGCGAAGACGTCGTCTGCCGGAACTACGCGCTTGGCTGCCGCGATGACGTGCGCCAGCAGGGGCTTGCCGCCGACTTCATGCAACACTTTGGGAAGTTGCGACTTGAGCCGCGTGCCTTTGCCTGCAGCCATGATGGCGATGGCGATGCGCGGGGCGGAGGCTGAGGCAGCTTTCGAAGATGGTGTGTTCCTGGATTTCCTCATTCGCCCCACTATACCTTGAGCCGGAACCGTTCAAAAGAGACCTCGCAGGTTCCGCCAGGAGTAGCTATTTCCCTCGGCGGAGAATAGAATCCCCCGGCGAAAGGTTGTCCAGTTTGGAGTTAATTTAGAGGAGGGAATTAATGCCGAAATATGTCATCGAGCGCGAGATTCCGAACGCGGGGAGTTTGACACCGGAACAGGTCCTGGGGATTTCGCAGAAGTCGTGCAGCGTTCTGAAGAACCTGGGGCCGCAGATTCAATGGCTCGAGAGCTATGTCACCCAGGACAAGATTTACTGCGTCTACATCGCTCCCAATGAAGCGATGGTGCGGGAACATGCCAAGCAGGGCGGGTTTCCGGCGAACCGGGTTTCGGAAGTGAAGCGGATTATCGATCCGACTTCAGCGGAGGCGTGAGTTAGAGCCCCAGGCCTCCATCCACGGCAAGAATCTGTCCGGTAATAAATTGCGGGGCGGTGGCGAAGAACAGAACGGCCGCGGCGACTTCATCCCCGCTGCCATTGCGCCGCATCGGGGTGCGCTGGGCGAGGCGCTTCATGAATGAGGGCTTGTCCCCGAGATCGATTACTCCCGGCGCGACCGCGTTGACGGCAATTTCAGGGGCCAGAGCGATGGCCATCGCCTTGGTCAGCATGTGCAGGGCGGCCTTCGAGGAACAGTAGTGCGCGTGCGTGGGCCAGGGGCGCAGGCCCCCGAGAGATCCCATGTTAATAATCTTACTCAGAGGTTTTTCCGCAGGTTTCGATCGCGGCCGTTTTCTCCGCATCCATTTCAGGGCTTCGCGAGAGACCAGGAATGGTTCACGCGTATTTGAGGCAAACATGGCATCCCACTGGCGCAGGGTTATGCGCTCGAAGTCGACGTCGGCATAGATCGCGGCGTTGTTGACCAGGATGTCGATGCGGCCCAGTTCGCGTCCGGCCTCTTTCATCATGGACTTGACGCTGGCTTCGTCCGTGATGTCGCAGTGCAGGGCGAAGGCGCGGACGCCGAGGCTGGAGAGGTCGACGACGGTTTGCTGCGCTTCACGGGCTGAGTTGCGGAAGGTGATGGCGACGTCGGCGCCGGCTTGGGCGAGAGTGAGCGCAGAAGCGCGTCCCAGACGCTTGGCGCCGCCGGTGATGAGGCAGGCCTTGCCGTGCAGAGGTTGGGGATGGGGAGCGGGCATTGTGGGATTTTACTCCTGAGCTTCTATTGTGCGACCAGGATGGGACATCCGTGCGCCTTCGGGCATCTTTTTTCTTGCCAGAAGGTGCGGCGGTAACGGTAAAATCGCGGCGTGCCGGAGTTTCGCCAGGTCGTGGTTTACTCGCGCAAGGGTTGTCATCTTTGCGAGTTAGTGAAGGAGAGTCTGGCCAAGCTCTCGCGCCGCGGCGGCTTTACGTGGCACGAAGTGGATGTGGATAGCGACAGCGAACTGCGGCGGCAGTTCAATGACGAGGTGCCGGTGGTGTTCATCGACGGGCGCAAGGCCTTCAAGTACCGCATGGACGAACGGGAATTTCTGCGGAGGCTGGCGAGCTAGCGCCATTCGTTACCTCTCTAAAGTGTCTACTCCCTGACACACACGTGTTCCTGCTGACACGGTTGTGCTGGCCGAATTGCTCTAACTTGCGTGCTCTCAGCGCATCCGCGTCGGCAACCTCCTTGCAACCCAATCCGTGCTAGCTATCACTCGAGGAGGAAATATCTTGCTGCGACAAATTCTGGCACTGGCGTTTATCTTTGTATGCACTTCCGTTGCGTGGGTGATTCTGGGATCGACCATCTCCTCCCGCACCTACGGCAGCAACGAGCAATTGCAGGGCCGCGTAGCCTCCACCTGGGGAACATCGCAACAGCAGTCTCCGCCCGTGGCGACTTACACTGTCGACAACGTAGTGAGCTCGACCACAGTCGAAAATGGCAAGGTCGTGATTCACAGCGGGACCGTGCAGCGGCAGGTTCCACTGCCAGTGGAGGCCAGCCGGATTCACGTTAACCTACATCTCAATCCGCGGCAGAAGGGGTTGCTGTGGTACAGCACCTACGCGGTGGACTTCGCTGGAGACTATACCTTCCGCAACAATACAACGCAGGCGCAGACGGTGGATTTCCGATTGAAGTTTCCGGCGCAGAAAGCGATCTACGACGGCCTGCAGATGAAGGTAAATGAACAGGCGGTTGCACTCGCCACCGATGATCAAGGGACGGTGGGGCGGGCGACGGTGGGTCCGGGAGAAACCGGCAGGTTGCACGTTGCGTATCGCTCGCAAGGGCTGGATTGCTGGCGCTACCAGTTGGGCGATGGCATCGCACAGGCGCGCGATTTCACGCTCACGATGCAGACTAATTTCCGGGACATCGACTTCGCAGACGATACACTTTCGCCTACATCGAAAGAGCTTATCCCCGGCGGCTGGCAATTGACCTGGCAATACTCAAACCTTGTGTCTGGGTTCCAGATCGGCATGACCATGCCACAGAAGTTGCAGCCCGGGCCGCTGGCGGGAGAAATCAGCTACGCGGCGCCGGTATCGTTATTTTTCTTCTTCTTTCTGATGTTCATCATCACTACGCTGCGCAACATCGACCTGCATCCCATGAACTACTTCTTCCTGGCGACGGCTTTTTTCGCCTTTCATCTGCTGCTGGCTTATTCCGTCGACCACATTTCGATTCACGCGGCTATGGTTCTGTCGTCGGTGGTTTCAGTGGGCCTGGTGGTAAGTTATCTGCGGCTTGTGGTGGGACTGCGGTTCGCGGCGCTGGAGGCAGGCACGGCGCAATTGATTTACCTGGTGCTGTTCTCTTACGCGTTCTTCTGGAAGGGGTTTACGGGCCTGGCTATTACGGCGATCGCCATCATTACTCTGTTCGTTGTGATGCAGGCGACCGGAAGGATTCGGTGGTCCGAGCGATTTGCGGCGCGGGCACGGGTGCCCCTGCCGACCGCGGGGTGACGCAAGGCGAGGGGCGGATGCGGGCCGCCCTTCTTCGTGCGCCAGGCAAGCGGCTTTCCGCTACAATCATCCCCGCCATGTTGCGCACCCAGCTCTACGCTGATCCTGACAATGTCTTTGTCCACGATGCGGTTCTGGCGTCCTGCCGGCGGCATGCGGCGAAGACGGCGCTGATTGACACTTCCTGCGGGCGGCGGCTCAGCTATGGGGAATACGGAGAGACGGTGGAAGCACTGGCCCGCGGCCTGGTTGCGGCAGGGTTGAAGCCGGGGGAAGTAGTGGCTATTTTTCTGGCCAATTCCTGGGAGTTCTGTGCGGCTTATCACGCGGCAACGTTGGCTGGGGGAATTCCGACGTTGCTGAATCCGACTTATCGCGAGCGCGAAGTGCGGCATCAGTTGGGGAATTCCGAGGCAGTGCTGCTGATCACCGATGGGACGAACAAGGCCGGGATCGATCTTGCCGGGCTTCCGAATTTGCGGCGTGTGTTTTGCACGCGGGAGCAGGGAAGCGGAACGGAGCCGTTTTCCGGGCTGCTGAAGCCGGTGAGCGCGACGCTGCCGCGGCCCGATCAGCCGTCGGAGAAGACTTTGGCAGCGCTGCCTTATTCCAGCGGCACGACGGGGCTGCCGAAAGGGGTGATGCTTTCGCATCGCAATCTGATCGCCAACGTGTATCAGTTTCTGGGGCCGCGCGCGACTCCGCTCAACTCGAATGACAATATTCTTTGCTTTTTGCCGCTGTATCACATTTACGGCTTGAATGTGATGCTGAATCCGGCTTTGATTCTGGGGGCGACGCTGGTGCTGATGCCGCGTTTCGGCGTTCCTCAACTTACTCAATTGCTTACGGACGAGGCAATCACCATGATGCCGCTGGTGCCTCCAGCGATGAACGCACTGTGCGTGGCGGCGGAAGCGGGGCAGTTTCCCAAAAATCATAAGGTGCACTGGGTAAAATCCGGGGCGGCGCCGCTGGCGCCGGATCTGCCCCGAAGATTCACTGCGCTGACCGGGATTCTGGTGTGCCAGGGTTATGGCATGACGGAAGCTTCGCCGGTGACGCACGTGGGTTATCTGGAACCGGAGTTATATCGGCCGGATTCGATCGGGCACCCGCTGGCGCAGACGGAGTGCCGCGTGATCGGGCAGGCGGATGTGGAGATTTCCGCAGGGAATACAGCAGAGGTCGCTGAAGGCGAGCCGGGAGAATTGGTCATGCGCGGGCCGCAATTCATGAGGGGATATTGGAGGGAGCCGGATGCAACCGCAGCCGTGCTGCGCGACGGATGGTATTGGTCCGGCGACATTGTGACGCGTGACGCCGAGGGTTTTTACAGAGTGGTGGACCGGCGCAAGGAAATGATCAAGTACAAAGGATTCCCGGTGGCGCCGGCGGAGGTGGAAGCGGTGCTGCTGGAACATCCGGCGGTGCGGGAGTGCGGAGTGGTGGGGCGTCCTGATGCCGAGGCGGGCGAGATTCCCGTGGCATTCATTGCGCTACGCGAGGGATTCGTCCCAGGCAAGAAGATGGAAGAGGAGTTGTGCGGGTTCGTGGCCGAGCGGCTGACCCGCTATAAGCAGCCCCGCGAAATGCATTTCGTGGAGGTCGTCCCTAAAACGGCCTCGGGAAAGATTCTGCGGCGCGAGCTGCGGCAGTTGATTCGCTGAGTCGGAAGCGGCAAGCGTAAACCCGCGCTCAGCGCCAGAAGTGACGCGGAATTGACAATTCACTGACAAACGTCTGACAACCGCATTCCCCATCTACCCCACACTGCTGCTCTAGCAGATGCTGTCCTCTCCCTCGGCGGATCTGCTGCAAACTCAGAGCTTGCACCTACTGGAGGATCATCCTTATGAAACTATTTGACAAAGTCAAAACTTGGGCCACTGTAGTCTCTCTGATCGCGGTCTGCGGCCTCAGCGCCAGCGCTGAGGCAAAACGGCTGCACACGCCGCGCAGCATCACAACCGTCGCGTCTACCATCCCAGCGAACGGTGATGTGAATCCTTATGGCTTGGTAGTTGTGCCGGTGAGCAGTGGCTCGCTGGTTGCCGGAAATCTGCTGATCAGCAATTTCAACAGCAGCGCGAACCTGCAGGGAACCGGCACGACGATTGTGCAGATTTCGCCAAGTGGCACCAATACTTTGTTTGCCCAAATCAATGCTAATAATTTGCCCGGCCCGTGCCCGGGAGGGATTGGCTTGACCACAGCCTTGGCCGTCCTGCGCAGCGGATGGGTCATCGTGGGCAGCTTGCCGACCACGGACGGCACGGCCGCGACGGCGCAGGCCGGGTGCCTGCTGGTGCTCGACCACAACGGCAATGTCGTGGAGACGATCTACGGTTCGCTGATTAATGGACCGTGGGACATGACGGCGTACGACTTGGGAAGCACGGCAGATTTGTTTGTCACCAATGTGTTGAACGGAACAGTAGCTGGCGGCGGGAACATTGTGCAGCAAGGCACGGTCGTGCGCTTGAATCTGACCGGGCTCGACGGATCGATGCCGACGTTGGAGTCAATCACGGTAATCGGATCGGGATTTTCTGAGAGAACTGATCCCGCGGCGCTGGTAATCGGGCCGACCGGAGTGGGGCTCAGCCCTGACAGGCAGACGCTTTACGTGGCGGATAGTCTCAACAACGGCGTGCAGGCCATTGCGAATCCGGTAACTCGCGCTACCACTGCCGGGATGGGAACCACGGTTTCGACAGGTGGCGTGCTCAACGACCCTCTCGGCCTAGTCGTTGCCGCGACTGGGGACATCTTCAGCGTAAACGGGAACAACGGTTTACTGGTCGAAATCACACCTGCCGGGGAGCAGATATTTATGCCGTACCTGGATAACAGCGGCAACCCACCGGGAGCCGGCGCCCTGTTCGGATTGGTTCCTGTGGCCGGGCAGCTCTACTACGTGGACGATGTCACCAATACGTTGAACCTTTTCAATTGAGGTTCGATGTGCGGGTGTTCCCGCGAAGTCGCATGGCTTGATTGAATGTTCGACAACCACCCACCTTCCGCATGATCCTCGCGGAGGGTGGGTTTTTATTTGCGCCGGAAATCAGGAAAACGATTTAGGCTAGCGGTTTTTTGGGACCCGCATTTCCGGGGTTATGTTTGCCCTGCGCGTAGACTTGCGTTAGTATCTTTGCCCCATGATCCGAATCCTGCTCCTGTTCCTGCGCCGATTATGGCTGCCGCTGGTGGTGTTCGCCGGGTTCAGCTTGATGTGTGTGCTGGTGTACCGTCGTCTGGAGGGGCTGAACTGGCAGGACGCGCTCTTCTGGATGGTCCAGCCGCACGCCATCGATCCCAAGCATGTACGCAATGCGACCAAGCTGTTTTCGATTTTTGTGTATGCGGGCGTCTTTGGATTTCAGATCTGGGTGGCCGAACGGGTGG
Source organism: uncultured Acidobacteriaceae bacterium (assembly GCA_963842095.1). Taxonomy (GTDB): domain Bacteria; phylum Acidobacteriota; class Terriglobia; order Terriglobales; family Acidobacteriaceae; genus Sulfotelmatobacter. Next base: position 49,674 of record CAWJEY010000007.1, on the reverse strand, counting down.
CAGTGACTATCTTCAAACGGCAAGGGGTGGAGGCCTGGAGAACCATGGTGAACGATGTCAGCATCGAAAAAATGCACGATCACTTCATCATCTGCGGCTACGGGCAGGTGGGGCGGACGGTTGTAGACCAGCTCAACCGCCTGAAGATTCCGTTTGTGCTGATCGAGACCAACGAGGGAATGTGCCGCGAACTGTTGAAAGAAAAGGTGCTGGTCATCCAGGGCGATGCCAAACGGCACGACGTGCTGCAGTCCGCCGGGATTGAGCGGGCGCGCGGAGTGTGCATTGTGATTGACAACGACGCCGACAATCTCTACATCACGGTGACGGCGAAGGCACTCAACCCGAAGGCGCGGATCATTACGCGGGCTGGGCAGTCCCGGTATGCGCAGGCGATGCGCAATTCGGGTGCGGACGAGGTGATCATTCCAGAATACGAAGGCGGACTGATGACGGGAAGGATGATCGCCAAGTTCTATCCCGATGCGCACCCGAATCCGGTGTAGAGGCGACGCTGACTGCGGGAAGGAGATGTGCAATGCGTGTGCTTGGGTATACATGGGCAGGCGTGCGAACGGCCGACCTGAAGTCGTCCGCGCGCTTCTTTGCCGACGTCCTGGGGCTGTCGCTCATACACGAGAGTACGGGGATGATCCAGTTTGAAGTGCCTTCGGGGCAGATGTTCGAGGTCTTCGGTCCGGAGAGTCGTTACTACAATCTTCACGCGTGCCCAGTTCTGGCCTTCCAAGTGGAGGATGTGCGGGCAGCCCGGAAGGAGTTGGAGTCACGGGGTGTCGAGTTCGTCACAGATGTCGAGGGCAACGAATCAGAGGCTTGGGCTTATTTTCGCGGCCCCGACGGCTACCTATACGAACTCTGGCAGACGGCGCGTCCCTTGAAGGCGCTGCCGCCAACTAGCGGCCGAGCCATTGCGTCTGTCTAACTTGTGAATTGGGGATACGAATTATTTTTCCACACCGCTCTCGCCTGCGATTTTCTTCGTGACCAGGAAGCTCCAGATGGTTTCGTTGGCGTTGAGGGCGTTGCTGACTTTGCCAACCTCCTTTTCACTCATGTACTGCTCACCACCGGGCCAGGTATGGCCGCCGTCCTTGACGGCGTAGAGAGACACTTGAGCATTATCGTGGCAGCCGCTGAAGGTGAACGTCTTAGTTTCCTTGCCGCCTTTGTCTAAAGCTGGCAGTTTGTCCTGGGCGGGCTTTTCTGCGCAGCGGTCGAACTTGGCCCAGGTCTTTGCACTGTCCTCGGCGGAAAGCAAATGGAATCGGCCCGGCTTGTAGGTGCCGCCTCCGTAGGGGGCGATCGGGTCGTCGGTGCCATCCAGAAAGAGTGCGGGCACGGGACGCGAGGGCAGGCAGATCATCGTCTTGGGAAGGTCGGCGGCCACGGGGGCAATCGCGGCGATGCGATCGGCGAGGGAGCAGCCTGCGCGCAGCGCCATGAAACCGCCATCTCCCAAGCCGGTGGCGTAGATGCGGCGAGTGTCTATCGAGTACTTGAGGGCGAGCTGGTCCAGCATCTGGTTAAGAAAGGCAACGTCATCTGCAGGCTCAGGCCGCTTCCTGCTTTCGTCGGGATTCTGACCCCCGTTCTGACCGCCCCCTCGGGAGCCTCCGCCGCCAGGGTACCCACCACCGCCGCCAGGATATCCGCCACCGCCGGGATACCCTCCGCCGCCATATCCTCCTCGACGTCCATAGCCTCGACGTGGTCCCATTTCCGCGGGCTGCTCCGGCCGTACTCCGATGTTCCACTGCCCGTGCGTGGCGTTGGGGTAGACGGCAATGATTCCGTTCTTGTCAGCGAGTTGGTTGAAGTGCGTGAGCCGCGCCATGTCATCGGCATTCTGGTTCTGGCCGTGGAGAAGAATAACCACCGGATAGTGTTGTTGTGGATCGTAGCCCTTGGGCACATGTACTACTAAGTTGCGGGAAACGTCGTCTACGTCGACCTTTTCCTGGGAGTCCTGTGCCCGCAAATGAGCCACGAGCAGCAATCCGCAGATGCAGACTGTGAAGACCCACTCCGGGCGCAGTTTCATTCCCGCCGCCTTAAACGTCATTTACTGGGATCCTTTCTAGTTCGGAGCGGTTGACCCCGCCATTGGTTAGGAATCACTAGTGTAAGCCGGGGTTGCTAAACGAAAGACGGGAGTTTTACAAAGTTTTGTAAGGTAATGCCGACCTGGCAGAACCGGAGGATTGCTTTTTGTTCGTGCGGGTGGCATGGAACTGATATTTTCTGTGAACCTCGGGGTGCGATCTTGCGTATCATCTCCAAGCCGGGGGTGAGGTATGCTCCAAAGAATAGCATTTGTTGTTCTGGCTTTCGTCCCGTTCTGCCATGGGGACGACCAATATTCCAAGACCAACACGCAGAGCTGGGAATTCGCCCCGGCCGGTCAAGTCGAGCTTCACGTTCGCTATGGCGATGTACACATTGTTCCGGCGGATGATTCCCATTTGGCGATCAGTTACACAATGCACTCCAACCATGCCGATTACATCGGTAAGGTCGAGCCGCAGTTCGAAGTACAGGGCGCGAAAGCGGTCCTCACCCTGAAGGCACCGCATAATGGCAGCATCGAGGTTGATCTTAAGGTGCCCGTTCGAACCGACATTTATCTTCGTTTGACAGCTGGCGATATCCACCTCGGGCCGATCGAGGGAAACAAGGATCTGGAAACCCACGCTGGCGACATCGAGGTTGATCTGGTCGACCCGGCGAGCTATGGCGCGGTCGATGCTTCCACCCATGCCGGGGACGTAGTCGCGCCGTTTGGAAAGCCACATGGTTGGATCGGGAACTCGCTGAACTACCAGGGTGCGGGTTCGTTTCATATCCATGCCCACACCTTAGCCGGTGATGTCACATTGCGCGGGCCGAAGGCCCCGGAGAGCGCGCAACCCGAACCAGGGGCTGACGATTTCGATGCCAGCCTGAAGCGGATTCTCGACGCCTATTCTGCTGGTTATGGCAGTAAGAACGCCAACCAAGTCGCGAACCTGTACGCGGAGGACGCATTGTACGTGGGTGCTACGGGCAGGGTCGAAGGACGCAAAGCGATACGGGACTCGCTGGCTGAGCAGTTTTTGAATGCCTCAGACATGGAGTTGAGCATTCACAGTGTCAAGAGTGAGCACTCGGCAGACATGGGGTACGACTACGGAACCTATAAGGCTGGCTCTGCCTCTGACGGGGAGGTGGGGAAGTATGTGCTGGCATTCAAGAAACTGAAGGGCACATGGTTCATCGCAGTGGCTTCGGCGACGCCTGGGGCGGAGTAGGGCAACGCACCGGAGCGCGCCGCTTCGATTTTGTCTCATCCAGTTCGCGTGGCAGTGAACTTTTTTCGCGGTGGTACGTAACCACATATAGCGCTGCGGTCGATGCTTTACGGATGAAGGCAGCGCAAATCAGGAGGCATTATGGACGGCAACATTGTTGGGCTGGCAGCGGTGGTCATGGCTCTAGGGATCCCGATGGCGGCTATGTACACCTTTTTCCGCGTGCGCAGACTGCGCAGCGAGGAGCGGTTGGCTGCGATTGCGCGGGGCGTGGATGTACCGATGCAACCGGAACTCTCGGAGGCAGCGCGGTCGCGGCGCTCGGGAATTCTGCTGGTGGCGGGCGCGATCGGCTATATCGTGACGTTTGTGCTGATCGGACGCCAGGAACCCGACGCGATGACTGCGGCGACGTTTGGCGTGCTTCCTCCGGCGATCGGGCTTGGCTTCTTCGTGGATCACGCGCTGATCCGGCGGGATGCGAAAGTGCACTAAGTAAAATTTCCTGCTGACGGACGCACGAACCTCCGACACGCTCCACCATCCGCCCTTCGCCTCATGTTCGCGCGGGGTGGATTCGTTTTGCCTGCCTGAATGTTTAAGGTTCGGTTTGTATAGCGTTTTTCCCGGTTCGTGTCGAAATTTCACACCTGCCAAGATCTCAGGTCTTTCTCCGAGGCTACCCTGCAAATCACTTCGTGCCAAGCAGATAGAACGAGTGGCGTGTCTTGGCCCCAACGTTGCATCTCATCCCGCGTGGCCTGATTGAAGCCACAGGAGGATACCTAACTCTATGAAACAAAGAAATCCTTTGATCCATTATTGCCTCATATTGCTGATGGTTGCCGGCATGATTTTGGTGGCTCCTGCGAATACGCAGTCGCAGGCTATGCCACGGGACCGGGATGACAACGTGACCCGGCAACAGCTTGCCAGCTTCGACAATTTCCTGGACGGCCATCCCGAGGTTGCCGAGCAACTGCGGAAGGACCCGTCTCTGGTGAACAACCAGCAGTTTGTGGCGGGGCATCCCGCGTTGCAGGAGTATTTAACGCAACATCCGGAAATCCGCGAGGAGATCAGCCAGAATCCAAACGCGTTCATGCATCAGGAGGAACGCTTCGATCGCCGCGAGGATCGGGACCAGGACATAACTCGCCGTGAAGTGGCGGCCATGGATCAGTTCCTCGACCGGCATCCGGAGATCGCGGAACAGTTGCGCAAAGATCCGAAGCTGATCGACAACAGGGAGTTTGTCGACAATCATGCCGATCTGCGGCAATTCCTGGCCGATCATCCGGGAGTTCGGGAGCAATTCAAAGAACACCCATACGCCTTCATGCGGGACGAGGAGCGCTATGACCGGCGTGAAGACCGGGGCCGCGATAACGGCATAACGAGGGCCGAGGTGGCGAACATGGACCGCTTCCTGGACAGCCATCCAGAGATCGCGGAACAATTGCGTAAGGATCCGTCGCTGGTGGACAACAAGGAATTTGTGGCGAACCATCCGGCGTTGCAGCAATTCCTGGGCGCTCATCCGGGAGTGCGCGAAGAGTTCAAGGAACATCCGTACGCATTTATGCGTGACGAGGAACGCTTCGACCGGCGTGAAGACCGGGGCCGCGACAACGACGTAACGCGTGGCGAACTCGCCAGCTTCAACCAGTTTCTGGGCAGCCACGACAAGATTGCCGATGAACTGTCCAAGAATCCTTCGCTGGCTAACAACCAGGAATATCTGGAAAACCATCCTGCGCTGAAGGACTATCTGCAGGCGCATCCTCAGGTGAACGAAGAACTGAGCGAGAACCCTCAGACTTTCATCAAGTCGGCGCAGCAGTTCGACCCGCATGGCACGCCGAAGATGGCCGGCGAAACCAAGCCCATCAAGTAAGGGACAAACGATTGTGAGAGGGGCCGCACATCGCGGCTCCTTCACGTTTCACCGCGCACTGTGCGGCACAAAGGGTTAAGGAGGCTGCAATGGAGACTCGTATGAACGGCAAGAAGCTTTTCATTACTATCCTTGGACTGCTGCTTGCAATTCCAGCGTCGGCGCACGACAAAAAGAAACAGGACAATCGCGCCATGATCGAGAAGATGGAAGCTGTCCCGTGCGGGGCCAAGGAGCACGGCGTGACCGGCCTGGGCAGCGTCTGGGCGTCTGTCGGTATCACGTCTGTGAATTCCGACGAAAAGCTATGCCCGCAATACCTTTTGCGAAGCGACGATATGGAGTATCACGTTCGCCCGCTTGATCACAAGCACCCCGTGATTCTTCCGGTCGGAAAGGAAGGAGAATTCAAGATTTCCAAAGATAAACTCGACATGCGTATCCCGGAGGGCGACCGCAAGATGCGGCGTTATCAGGTGGTTGCGATGAAACCGATTGACCACTCCGAAACACCGGCGGCGGAGAATTCAAAGTATGATGTGCCGCGCACGGACTCTGGCGATAAGCCTCTGGCTGAGAAGAGCTACCAGGACAATAACGTGGCCAAACCACTGCCGCCACCGAACGACCGCCCGCAGTAGGGACGCTGCCGGGAAATGTCAGAGCCGGCGGGGCAGAAAGGAGAAGCAGTCATTCTCTGGTTAGATACTTGTACTGTTTATCGGTCAGCGGGACGACGCTCAGGCGTCCCTGCCGCACCAGAGGGGAGTCGGCGAACAATTTATTGGCCTTGACCTCGGCTAGCGTCACCGGCTTGGTGATCGGCTTGCCGGCGTTGATTTTTACTTGTGGGTTCCTGGGATCGCTGGCGTCTACGGACACCACCGTTGCAGTTCCGACTGCGCTTTTCTCACCTCCGGTGTGGTAGATGATCAACGGCTCGCCCGGCTTCATGCCGCGAAGGTTCTTGAGCGCAACGGGATTGGTGATGCCGTCCCAGATCGTCGCGCGGTCGCGCTGGAGGTCGGCAAAGGAGTAGACAGTTGGTTCGGTCTTGAGAAGATAGTTCATGGGCAAGATTCTAATCGAAGACCAGTTTCCGGTTTCCGGTTTCTAAGTTTCCTGTGGAGAACGAAAGAGTCGGAACCCGACCAGGCGTGGTTGGAAGCTAGAAACCAGAAACTGGAAACCGCCAGTCTGCTATTGCGGCTTGGCGTTGGGATCAGGGGGCGGCGTTTTGTCGTCCTTCTTATCGTCCTTTTTATCGTCCTTTTTGTCAGCGGGGTGGTCGTCGTAGATCGAGTACTGGCCTTGCGGGCGTTTGAGCTTGACGGTGAAATCCATCTTGCCCTTATTCACTTCGTAGTCCTCGCCGAAAGTCTGAAATCCTGGAGCGAGCACCTGCACCCGCAGTTTGCCGTAGGGAATGCCGTCAAAGCTGGTCTTGCCTTCGGCGTCGGTCTTGAGTTCGAGTCCGCCCCTACCCTGCTTGCCGTGCGGGTTTACCGGGTGCATGATCACGGCGGCGTTGCGGACAGGTTTGCCGTTGTCTTCTTTCAGGATTAGAAAACTCAGCACGGCGGTCGGTTCGTCGTCTTTATCTTTCTGTGCGGAGGCAACGCCGAGTAGCGCGAAAAGCAACAGCAGGGATGCAATCCCCTGAGCCTTGCGCTTTGCCGATATCCTTGTCAATTTCATATTTGGACATTCTAGCGAGTAGGAGGCGCGCACGAAAGGAAGAAGTGAATTTCTGCGTGCCTAAGGCTTCCCCACGGATCTGCCTTTGTTCTCCGTACCCCCGACTTGGGCCGTAAGTTCCACCAGGTCACTGGCCACGCGAGCAGTGTTGTGGCGGGCGACGTCGCCCTCATCCAGATAATCTCCCAGAACCGGGATCACACCCAGGGCTTCGATGGCATCGAGATCGGCCACGATCTGGCACGCGCCTTCGAGCGCGTACTTGGCCTTGAGGTCGTCGGAGACGAGCGTGCGATTGATCAGGGCGTAGTCAAAAATCTGCTGGCGTGCGTGGCGATTGAGGGCGCGGATGTGATCGGCGGCAGTGAGGCCCAGACTTTCATTGGCCTGCGTCATCAGGTTGCAGATGTAAACCTTGGTGGCGGGCGAGTTGACGATGGCATCGGCGATGCCGTGCACCAGCAGGTTGGGAATCAGACTGGTGAAAAGAGAGCCGGGACCGATGCTGATGATATCGGCGCGGGCGATGGCGTCGAGGGTTTGCGGCAGCGGATCGACGTTGGGGGGAACCAGGAAGAGTTCCCGGATGCGGACTTTGCTGGCCGTGATCTTGGTTTCGCCGCGGACGCGTGTGCCGTCTTCCATCAGGGCTTCGAGTTCGATGTTGGAAGTGGTGGCGGGATGAATGTGGCCGCGCGTGACTAGAATTTCCGAAGAAAGCCGCACCGCTTCGGAGAAGTCATGAGTGATGGAGGTCAGCGCTGCCAGGAACAAATTGCCGAAGCTGTGGCCCTCGAGGCCCGAGCCTTTTGCAAAGCGATGACGAAAGAGCTGGGAGAGCAGGGCTTCATCCTCGCTGAGGGCGACGATACAGTTGCGGATGTCGCCGGGAGGAAGCATGTTGAGTTCTTTGCGCAGACGTCCGCTGGAGCCGCCGTCGTCGCTGACTGTGACTACGGCGCAGAGGTCGCGAATGACCGGCGAGCCGGGCTGAGCCGCGGCCATTTCTGCCGGAGTGAGGGCGAAGCGCTTGAGTCCTTTGAGCAGAGTGGAGAGGCCGGTGCCGCCGCCGATGGCGACTACGCGGAGGCCCCGCTCGCGCGTGGCCTTCTCCATCGACAAGAGATCAGCGATTCTGGTTTCCATCCGGGAATCTCGTATGCCGGACTAAAAAGATTCGTCTTCCCGGAAAGAGCTTTCCGGCGAAGCCAGGTCGGCAGCGGGATCCGGGTATAACAGTTCGGTAAAGCGCGGGTCTTCAGCCAGGTTGTGGAAATCGGAGTCATTGCGCGCCTGGAAACGCAGGCTAGAATTCAGGCGAAGGGCCTCGTCCAGATGCTTAAGAGAATCCTCGACGTGACCGGTAAGACAGTCGAGCGCGGCGAGGCCGTAGATGACGAAATCCGTCTTCGGCGCCTGCTTGAGCAGCTTCTCGATGTGCTCGCGGGCCGTGACGTAGTCTCCCACGTTCATTAAAGAGACGGCGTAGTCGTAGTGCTCTTCGACGGTCTTGAATTGCTGCGTAGTCGTGCGTTCGAGGTGCTGGTTACAGATGCTGAGATGGACGGAAGCGCGATCGGTGAGTTCCTTGCTGGGGCCGGCGAGGACCTTCTCGAACAGCGGTTTTGCTTTCTCGAACTTGTGCTCCTGCAAGGCGCGCAGCCCGGCTTCGTAATTCTGCAAGGCCTGGGTAACGCGGGGATCGTCGGCGACGGATGATTTCTTAGGGTTAGCCTTTTGAGCCATGTGAAGAATTTTTCCTGTGCTCGTCGTAATGGGGACTCCTTAGCTCCTGAAAAACGAAGAGCCGATATTTAAGTATCACTCAAAGAGTGGGTTAAGGGCAATTGCTGGAAGCAGTACCGAGTGCCTGGTACCGAGCAAAACGCGGTGGGCTACGAGTGCGGAGCGTTCTTCCAGGTACTAGGTACTCGGGACTCGGTACTAGTTGATGGCTGCGGCCGCGTCCAGGTCGATCTGCTTCCAATCACCCTTGATGATGCCGGCGCGAATCTGGGCCGCAGTTTTGCCCTTCTGGTGCTGCTGATAGGAGTAGTAAAGCTCCTTCAGGCAGGTGGAGCAGCGGGCGCCGTGGGTGTTTTCGAAGCAGCTATGCAGGCTGTTGTGGCCCATGCGGTCGCAATAGCAATAGCAGGGCTGCTGGTGGAGCACGGTGGGAATCCTCGACGCCAGCTCATAGGCATGGGTCTGATAGGGATACTGCGCGTCTGCTCCCCAGAGATCTGCCTTCGACATTATGGCGGGGAGCTTCGTTCCTTTCGGCGGCGGACCGGCGTTGTAGGCCGGGATGCCGCCTTCTTCTTCCTGGGCGGTCCATTGCGCGGACATGGTCAGCGTTACCGTCAAAAGAAAAACTAGCGTGAGGGCGCGGTAGGCGGTCTCGTTATGAAGCAGGCGGCTCGGCGTCATGAGGTCTCCTGACTGGAGCTATTTTAACCCGGTTTCGACCTGGCCGGTAAGGAGGTGGGTACGCCGAAGGTACGGGGAACGTTGGTCTTGAACAACCTGCTGCCGGGTGGGCGTGATCTGTATACAATAGATAAGGTCGCATGCCCGATACGCCAAGCACAGAACTGGGGAACAATCAACCAGCGCTTTCGCCACCTAGACCCGTAGAGCCGGCGCGGCTGCGGCCCGCGCTAGGGGTATGGCTGCGCGATCTGATTCTTTCGCTGGCGATCTCCGCTTTCATCATTGTGTTTATCTATCAGCCGGTGAAGGTGGAAGGCACGAGCATGATGCCTTCGCTCGAAGACCAGGAGCGGATCTTCGTCAACAAGTTTGTGTACCGCCTGGAGCCGATTTCGCGTGGGGACATTGTGGTGTTCCGCTACCCGCGCGATCCCTCGAAGAGCTATATCAAGCGCGTGATCGGCGCGGAGGGCGACCGCATCCGCATCGATGGCGGGCAGGTGTACGTGAACAACGAGGCGCTGGATGAGGATTACGTTCCGCCCGCGTACGCCGATAACCGGTCGTATCAGGAAATGGTGGTGCCGCCGCATTGCTACTTTGTGCTGGGCGATCACCGGTCGATGTCGAACGACAGCCGGGATTTTGGTCCGGTGAACCAGAGCTATATCTATGGCAAGGCTGTGTTTGGGTATTGGCCCATGGATAAGCTGGGACGAGTGCGGTGAGATTTTGATCAGAGTTAGAAAAGATTTCCACATCCGATCCGCGATCCGAGCTTGGTGCCAGCGCTGTTCCCTGATAAAATCCTTCAAATCCACACACTGGAGCGAGAATGCAGGCTACGCTTGCGCTCGAAGACGGTCGAGTCTTTCGAGGCAAAGGCTACGGCGCCAAAGGCGAGTGCTACGGCGAAGTCGTTTTTAATACCTCCATCACCGGCTACCAGGAAATTTTCACCGATCCATCGTATTCAGGACAGATTGTTGTCCTGACCAATCCTCAGATCGGCAACTACGGAACGAATCAGGAAGACAACGAAGCCACCCGTCCGTGGATTGAAGGGCTGATCGTGCGCGAGTTTTCGAAGGTGAGTTCGAACTGGCGCTCGCAGCAGGTGACCGATGAATATCTGGAACAGTTCAAGGTGCCGGTGCTGTCGGATATCGACACGCGCGCTCTGGTGCGGCATTTGCGCGACCACGGCGTGATGCGCGGCGTAGTCTCGACCATGGAGAGCGACGCGGAAAAGCTGGTGGCCAAGGCGAATTCGATTCCAAAGATGGACGGGACCGACCTGGCGAAAGTGGTGAGCACCAAGAACCCTTATGTGTGGGAAGTGGGCGAACGCTCGCACGAACCGGTAGCGCAGGTGGGAGTGAAGGACGAGCCGGCGCGCTTTCATGTGGTGGCTTACGATTTTGGTATTAAGCAGAACATTCTAAGGAAGTTACGCGGTGAGGGCTGCCGGGTGACGGTGGTCCCGGCGCAGACTCTGGCGGAAGATGTGCTGGCGCTGAAGCCGGATGGAGTGTTTCTGTCGAATGGGCCGGGCGATCCTGAGGCGTGTACATACGCTGTGGATTCGATTCGCCGGCTGATGGGGCGGCAACCGATCTTTGGTATTTGCCTGGGACATCAACTTACGGGCATCGCGCTTGGTGGGAAAACTTTCAAGCTGAAGTTTGGCCACCATGGCGGGAATCATCCAGTGAAGCAGTTGACCACGGGGAAGATCGAGATCACCGCGCATAACCACAACTTCGCGGTGGATCCGGATTCGTTGCCGGAGAGTGAAGTTGAACTGACGCACATGGATCTGAACGACTCGACTTTGGAAGGCTTGCGTCACCGGAACCTGCCGCTGTTCAGCGTGCAGTATCACCCGGAGGCCGCGCCGGGGCCGCATGATTCGCATTATTTGTTCAAGGAATTTACGAAGATGATGGAGGAGTGGAAAGGGTGAGAGTCGAGTCTTCGGCAAACTCAGTTACGGATTCGCTCGGGCTCGCCACAGCGCAAATGGCAACCGCAACGCTACGGAAGGCTCTCGGAGCTTTCTATACGGGGCAACCGGCGGCTGACCGGCTTGTCGAATGGGCTGTTTGCAACGCGTCGGAATCGGTCTTGGATCCGAGCTGTGGTGATGGTATCTTCGTCGGCGCGGCGTATTCGCGACTTCGGGAACTTGGTTGTGATTCCCCTGACATTTGCGGAGTTGACGTGTCAGAAGACGCCCTCAGATTGGCTCATGAACGGGTTGAATCCGCTCGGCTTGTGCAGGAAGATTTTTTCAATCTCACTCCGTCCTCGCTGGGCAGTTTTGACTGCGTCGTGGGAAATCCACCATTCATTCGGTATCAGACATTTAACGGCGATAAGGATTCTCTAGGGCACAAGCGCGCCAAAGAAGCGGGAGTGAACCTTCCCCGCTTGGCCTCGTCTTGGGCGCCATTTCTCGTCCACGCATCTCGTTTCTTGCGTCGCGGTGGGCGGTTGGGGATGGTGATGCCCGCCGAGCTCGGGCACGCAATGTACGCACGTGAAGTCCTGCGATTTCTGGTTGGGAACTTCCGGCATGTCGCCGTCGAGATGTTTAGGGATAAGCTCTTCGAGGAGTTGAGCCAGAGTACGGTACTGCTATTTTGCGAAGGATATGGCGAGGCTAACCGCGCATTCATTGTCACTTCTTCCGACGATTTGAAGGGGAACGATCGTCAGGTCGCTAGGGTAGACCCGGCGCTCATCGTCAGCGGACGATTCAGGTTTACTCATTATCTGGTGCCCCAAGAAGCGCGCTCCTTATACGAAGGTCTTGCTGCGGACAAGAGAGTCCAAAGGCTGGGCAATGCGGCTGATATAGGAATCGGCTATGTCACGGGAGCTAACGATTTCTTTCATCTATCCGCCGAAGAATGCCGCCGCTGGGAAATACCCAAGCGATTCCTGCGGCCCTGTGTGCTTAACCTTCGCGGATTCAAAGGGCTTGAATACGATCAGCAGCATTGGAAGGATCAGCGTAGCAAAGGCGAGAAGGTTTATTTGTTGGCGCTGCCATCGCGCCCTAGCGAAGCGCTCCCGACAAGCGTCCAAGCCTATTTGCGGCACGGTGAGTCTACCGGCCTGCGAAAACGATACAAGTGTCGGATTCGTCAATTTTGGCACTCCGTACCTCATATTCGGATCGCAGATGCATTTCTTTCCTACATGTCGGGCACCCAGCCTCTACTCGTAACCAACGCCGCTGACCTCGTTGCCCCCAACACGGTTCACGTGCTGCGTTTTAACCAAAGCTGCAAGCCGTTGTACTATGCCGCTTCCTGGAAGAGTTCTCTGACGAGATTAAGCTGTGAGCTAGAGGGCCATGCCCTAGGTGGCGGCCTGTTTAAGCTAGAACCTTCGGAGGCAGGAAACGTTCTCGTTGTCCGCCCGAGAGCTGCGCCCCTCAGAAGCCTAATGTCAAGGGTAAGGCGTGGCGGGCTCGACTCACCCGAGGGGTTCTCCGACGTGGCGGATCGGTACCTTCTGAGAAGTTATCTGGGCCTCAGTCCCGGAGAGTGCGTTCTGCTGCGAGAAGCCGCAGGAAAGATCGAGTCATGGCGAAAACACCGGTGAGCCAGATTCCAATCCGAACCCTGGAACAGGCGGTACTGGCATTCTGCGGCACTGCCAAGACGCAGTCCGGCCAGCACATCAAGCCATTCCATGCACATTGTTCGAATCGTCTTGTCATTGAGGGAGGGTTCCCGCCAGAATGGGTGCGTCCTTGCCCGCCACTGGCGAGCAAGCAAGGAGCTAACAACCGCTACTCCTTGACGTATTCGAAAGCCAGTGAGAACCCTTCGGAGCAATCTGTGCTCGGGGGGATGAAATACAAGAGCATCGACGTGACTGTGGTTATTCCTGGAATCGGACCGGCGCTCGGGATCTCGGCGAAAAGCACGGGTAATGCTTTTCGTAACCTTACAAACCGAATGGAGGAAGCGCCGGGTGATTGCGCCAATATTCATATGATGTACCCCGGTTTCGTTTTCGGGTTTCTTCATCTGATCAAGTTTGCGAAGGTGACGGAAGTAAAGACCCCGAATGACGCGTCTTTCGACGCTCAGGGCAAGCCGCTAGACAGTATTGTTCGATATCACAATGCATTGAGCGCGCTAACTGGCCGAACCACAATTACCGACGCGCCGATGCGTTATGAATCGGTCGGCCTGCTTGTATACCGCTGTCTGGATGGCAAGGCCGAGGTATGGCCGAACTATCCCCCACCAGAAAGCCCGATTCACTGCTCGCGATTCTTCCAGAAGCTCTACGATATTTACGATCTTCGTTACGCGTACCCGGATGCCAATGGGCGCAATCATCGAAAAATGTGGGCTGTCCCAAGTGGAGCGTTGGCTGACAAAGTGGATGCTGCAACTGGTTTCTCCTGGGAGCCGCGCCTGAGCTTGGGCGATGAGAGCCCGATTTCATGAACCGAATGACATGTGAGCGCAGAATTAAACCGAAAATAAATGCCCAAACGCACTGACATCTCGAAAATCCTGATCCTCGGCTCCGGCCCCATCGTCATCGGGCAATCAGCGGAGTTTGATTACTCTGGCACGCAGGCCTGCAAGGCGCTCAAGTCTGAGGGCTTTGAAGTGGTGCTGGCCAACTCCAATCCGGCGACCATCATGACCGACCCGGAGATCGCCGACCGCACCTACATTGAGCCGCTCACGCTCGAGTATCTGGAAGAGATTATCCGCATCGAGCGGGAACTCTCGCCGGGCGCGGGTTTTGCTGTGTTGCCTACGGTGGGCGGACAGACCGCGCTCAACCTGGCGATTGAGCTTTCCGACGGCGGCGTTCTGGAAAAATATAACGTCATCCTGATCGGCGCGAACGTGGGCGCCATCAAGAAGGCGGAAGACCGGCTCGTCTTCAAAGATGCGATGCAGCGGATTGGGCTCGACGTGCCCAAGTCAGCGCTGGTGAATAACACAAAAGATGGGGTGGAATTTGCCGGCAAGATCGGCTTCCCGGTGATTGTGCGTCCGTCATTCACACTCGGCGGCACCGGCGGCGGCATCGCTTACAACCGCGAGGAGATGGTCGAAGTGCTTGGGCGTGGTCTCGACTTTTCTCCGGTGCACGAGGCGCTGATTGAAGAGTCGGTGCTGGGATGGAAAGAATTCGAACTCGAGGTAATGCGCGATACCAAAGACAACGTCATCATCATCTGCTCGATCGAGAACTTCGATCCCATGGGCGTGCACACCGGAGACTCAATCACGGTCGCGCCCGCGCAGACCCTCACCGACCGCGAGTACCAGGCCATGCGCGATGCGTCGATTGCGGTGATCCGCGAGATTGGCGTGGATACGGGCGGTTCGAACATTCAGTTCGGTGTGAATCCGGAGACCGGGCGCATGGTGGTGATCGAAATGAACCCGCGCGTCTCGCGGTCATCGGCGCTGGCGTCGAAGGCTACGGGCTTCCCGATCGCGAAAATTGCCGCAAAGCTCGCCGTGGGCTACACGCTGGACGAGATTCCCAACGACATCACGCGCAAGACCCCGGCATGTTTCGAGCCGACGCTCGATTATGTCGTCGTGAAGATTCCGAAGTGGCAGTTCGAGAAATTTCCTGGCGCCGACGACACGCTGGGTCCGCAGATGAAATCGGTGGGCGAAGTGATGGCCATCGGGCGTACGTTCAAAGAAGCACTGATGAAGGGCATCCGGTCGCTCGATACTGGCAAGCGCGTGGGCGGCGACAAGATTGAGCCGAAGATTCTGACCCAACGGCTGGTGACGCCGCATCCCGAGCGGCTGGCCTATGTGCAATACGCGCTGCGGCAGGGACACACGGTGAAGCAGATCGCGAAGATGACCTCGATGGACCCATGGTTTCTCTACCAGCTCAAAGAAATTAACGACATGCAGCTTGAACTGGAAAAGCATCCGATGGAGTCGATCCCCACCGAAGTGCTGCGCGATGCCAAGCGCATGGGCTTCTCCGATGGGCGGCTGGCGGGCGTGTGGCGGCTGGAGGGGCAAGAAAAAGTTCGCCACCTGCGCAAGAAGCATGGCGTGCTCCCGGTCTACAAACGCGTTGACACGTGCGCGGCAGAGTTCGAAAGCTTCACACCCTATCTTTACTCGACATACGAGGACGAAGATGAGGCCGCGCCTACCGACAAAAAGAAAGTGATCATTCTGGGCAGCGGGCCCAACCGAATCGGGCAGGGAATTGAGTTCGATTACTGCTGCTGCCACGCCTCGTTCGCGCTCCACGAGGACGGCTACGAGACGATCATGATCAACTGCAATCCGGAGACAGTCTCGACTGATTACGACACCAGCGACCGGCTCTACTTCGAGCCGCTGACCTTTGAAGACGTGTGGGCGATTTATCAGCACGAGACGTCGAAGGGCGCGCCGTGCGGCGTGATCGTTCAGTTTGGCGGGCAGACGCCGTTGAACCTGGCTTTGCCGCTCAAGAGGGCGGGCGTGAATATTATCGGAACGTCTCCGGAGTCGATTGATCTGGCTGAGGATCGCAAGCATTTCAATAAGCTGCTGGAGGAATTGAACATTCCGCAGGCTGCCGGAGTGATGGCGACATCGTTGGAAGAAGCCATCGAGGGTGCCAAGCGCGTGGGATATCCGGTGGTGGTGCGGCCTTCGTATGTGCTGGGCGGTCGCGCCATGGTGATCGCGTATGACGAAGAGTCTGTGGTCCGGTACATGAAGGAAGCGGTTGAGTACTCGCACGATCGGCCCGTGCTGATCGATCACTTTCTCGAGGATGCGATTGAAATCGACGTGGATGCGCTCTCCGACGGTGAAGACGTGGTCATCGGCGGAATCATGCAGCACATTGAGGAAGCCGGCATTCACTCCGGCGATTCGTCATGCGTGCTGCCGGCGGTGGATATTCCTCAGCCCTTGATGGAGTGCATGCGCGACTACACCTTTAAGCTGGCGCGGGCGTTGAAGGTAGTAGGGCTGATGAACATTCAGTTCGCCATCCCGCGCGGTACCGGCGGGTCGGGGAATGGCGCGGAGGGCGGCAAGGTCTACGTGCTGGAAGTGAACCCGCGGGCTTCGCGCACCGTGCCGTATGTTTCGAAGGCCACCGGAGTGCCGCTGGCGAAGATTGCGGCACGGCTGATGACCGGGCGCAAGCTGCGCGAATTCCTGCCGGAGAACATCGACCGGCTCGCCGATCTCGACACTGGAAGTCATTACTACGTGAAGTCGCCGGTATTTCCGTGGAACAAGTTTCCCGGCGTCGACACCGTGCTGGGGCCGGAAATGAAGTCCACGGGCGAAGTGATGGGCGTGGGCGACAGTTTTGGCGAAGCTTTTGCCAAGGCGCAGTTGGCAGCGGGCCAGAAACTGCCGACGCAGGGGACGGTATTCATCAGCGTTACGGACCATGACAAGCGCCACGTTGCGGAAGTGGCGCGCAAGTTTGTCGATATGGGCTTCAAGCTGGTCGCCACTTCGGGCACCGCGGACGCGATCGAGGCAGCAGGAATGAAAGTAGATCGCGTTTACAAGGTGAAGGAGGGTCGTCCGAACGTGGTGGATTTCATCAAGGGGCAACGCGTTCATCTCATCGTAAACACGCCCACCGGGCTTGAGCCGTGGTTCGATGAAAGGGCTATCCGGCGGGCGGCGGTGACGGCGCGCATTCCTACGATCACTACGCTGTCGGCAGCGCGCGCGGCGGCGGAGGGGATTGCGGCACTGCAGCGCGGCGAGGTGAATATTAGGGCGCTGCAGCAGTTGCACGCGGAACGAGCGCACATCTCCAAAGCACTATAACCTAGAGAGTGCAAGAGCAAATGCCGAAGGACAAGAAGCCGTGCAGGCGAGGTGCGGTGAGCTGTCTTATTGACCCGGCCAGCGCCTGCGATTCGCACAACATGGCCAAGCGAGAAGTCATCGCGCTGCTAAGCCCGCCTAAGAAGTGATACGCTGGAACTGCTATGCTCCTGCACGGTATCTTCCCACCCATCACTACGCCGTTTTATCCTGACGGCAATGTCTACTTCAAAAAGCTCGAGAGCAATGTTGAGCGCTACTCGCGCACGCCTTGCGCTGGCATTGTTGTGCTGGGCTCGACCGGCGAAGCTATTCTGCTTTCCGACCAGGAGCGGCGCGACGTGCTGAAATCCGCACGCGAGGCGGCTGCGCCGAACAAAGTGCTGATCGCTGGCACGGGGATCGAGTCGGCCATCGAAACGCTGAGGCTTACCGAGTACGCCGCCGAACTCGGCTACGACATTGCCATGGTGCGCACACCGCATTACTACAAGAAGCAGATGCAGGCGGCGAACATTCTGGCGTTTTACCGGACCGTGGCTGATCGTTCGCCGCTGCAGGTGATCATTTACAACTTTCCACAAGCGACGGGCTACGACATTCCCGCCGAGGTGGTGATTGAATTGGCGGAACATCCCAACCTGATTGGAATCAAGGAATCGAGCGGCTCGGTTGAGAAGGTCAGCGAGATGGTGAGCCGCACGCGCCACATCCGGCGCAGCGTCGCGGTGACGGAGACGTTTGAAGCGGTGACGCCACGCATGCTCGCGGCCGCAACGGGGGGCTCGAACGGTGAGGGCGGGGAATTGGTGCAGGTGGGTGGAATGGCGGGTTCGCCGTTGGGGAAGCCGTCTTCGGCTGCGGTCACGATTGTCGGCAACATGAAAACGCGGCAGAAGGAAGCAGGCTTCCAGGTGCTGGTAGGGGCGGCGCAGAAACTGCATGCATCGCTCGATGTTGGAGCGGTGGGAGCGATTCTTGCTTTCGCTTGCCTTGCGCCGACCTCGTGCTACGAGATTTACGCGGCGTGGAAAGAAGGGGACGTCGAGTTGGCGCGGCTGAAGCAGGAGCGCATTGCCGCAGCCGCCCAGCGCGTGGTGGGCGAGTTGGGAATTCCCGGCGTGAAGTACGGCATGGACTTCAACGGCTACTTCGGCGGTCCCGCGCGCCTCCCACTGCTTCCACTTACGGGTGAGACGAAGGGCGAGTTGGAGCGACTGCTGGCGGATGTAAGGAACTGAGCGTAGCCGGGACGTGAGATTGTCGGGTCGGACTGATTTGAAAAACGCTCGCCCCAAGCTTCCCAAGGCTTCCGAAGAGATGAAGGCCTGGTCGGCAGCTCTGGCCACAGACGCTGAAGGCTGGCCGCAGGTTACCGCGCGCGCATTCTTTGGTTTTACTGCCCTCTACCGGCGGGACCGAATCTTCGCCCTTCTGCCGCGCACTCGCGCGATGGACACTCCGAATTCGCTGGCTTTCAAGCTGGAATGTCCGCGAGTGCAGATTCTTACACGGTTGCGGCGGGACCCCCGAGCTGGCGCCACTGAAATGCGGAAGGCGCGCTGGTTCACTTTTGAACTGACCACTGCGGCCGATTTGCGGGGCGCACTGGACTGGCTCGGCCAGGCTTATGACGCAGCCGGAAAGCGCAAGCAGCAAGGTTGATTGCCGGCAGGAATCCAGGGGTTGTGATCGGGATCACAATTGCCGTATACTGTGTTCGAACGAACGTTCGAATTAGTGCCTGCCTTTGTACCTATGGGGAGTCCGTCAACAGCAGCAAGAGTTTCCGCGCGGCCGCATCGCGCCGCGCCTGCTTCGGCCACGCGTTTTGACCGGCGGCTGGCGGAAATTCTCACCCACGCTACGGAAGTCTTCTGCAAGAAAGGATACGAGGGCGCCTCGATGCGCGATCTCTCTCGTGCCAGCGGGATGTCGCTGGCCGGGCTCTATTACTATTTCGAATCCAAGGAGCGGCTGCTCTTCCTGATCCAGAAGCACACCTTTACAACCATCGTGGAACGGCTGAAAGCGCGGCTGGACGGCATGACCGATCCAGAGCAGCGGGTTCGCATTTTCATTCTGAATCACCTGGAATATTTTCTGGCCAATCAGGCCGCCATGAAGGTGCTGTCGCACGAAGCGGAGGCGCTGAAAAATGGTTATGCCTTGGAAGTGGCGGCTATCAAGCGCGAGTACTACAGGATCTGCGTGGGTTTGCTGGATGAATTGAAGAGCGAGCGTGGATTGCAGTGCTCTACGCGCATCGCGGTCCTCAGCCTGTTCGGCATGATGAATTGGATTTACACCTGGCATAACTCGCGAGTCGATGCCGATGCGGAGCAACTCGCACGCGAGATGGGCGACATTTTTCTGCGGGGCGTGATGAACGGCTCGAAAGTGCGCAGAGACGGGCGATGAGAACGAGTCGGGACGCTTCCGGTGAAAGCAGGTTCCTCGCTTCGATCGGAATGACAAGACAAGTATTGAGTTCGCAAGAATGCAGATTTCGATAAAGACATAAGGAGCTACAGACATGGCGACCACAATGCAGCCGGCGACCGGCGAAACCACCAAGCAGCTTGTCAACTACCGCAGGGACGGCGGCGTAGCGGTGATCGAGATGTGCGATCCGCCGGCCAATACCTACACCTACGAAATGAACCGGCAGATGGACGAAGCCATCCTGCGCGCGCGCATGGATAATGATGCGTATGTAATTCTGCTAACCGGGGCGGGCGACAAGTTTTTCTCCGCCGGCGCCAACATCAAGATGCTTTCGAGCGTCGATCCGACCTTCAAGTACTACTTCTGCCTGCACGCCAACGAAATGCTGCTGCGGCTGGAGCACACACCCAAGCTGGTAATTGCTGCGATCAATGGCCACTGCGTGGGTGGAGGCCTCGAGATCGCGATGGCCGCAGACATTCGCATCGCACGCAAAGATGCGGGCAAGATCGGTCTGCCGGAAGTGAATTTGGGCGTGCTTCCCGGCACTGGGGGCACGCAGCGGCTCTCGCGGCTGGTGGGGAAGAGCAAAGCTATCGAGTTGATGGTTACGGGCAACACCTTCTCTTTTGAAGAAGCGCAGGAACTCGGCATCATCAACGACATCTACGAGCGCGACGGCTTCATGGAAAACATGATGGAGTACGCCAAACAGTTCTGTCCTCCGAACAAGGCCGCCAAGGCCGTGGGACGTATCAAGCGCGCGGTGCAGACCGGGTGGGAGATTCCCATGGAGTCGGCGCTGGCGGTGGAGCGCGAGAACCAGCAAATACTCTTCCAGAGCGAGGACGCTAAGGAAGGCCTGGCTGCGTACGTGGAGAAGCGGCCCGCGGTTTTCAAGGCGAAATAGTACCGGCCGTGTGACCGGTATCGAGTGGGCAGGCGAGGACGCCCGCCCGACAGCCGGCGGGGCCCTTCGACCTCGCTCAGGGCAGGCTGCCGGCGCTACAAGACGCGCTACAGGAAGAAAGAATGCTGGCTGCAAGAGTGAAAGTTGAACCCGGGCAATTGCTGATCGACGGCCAATGGGTCGAGGGTGCGAAGAAATTCGACACCATCAATCCGGCTACTGGCGAAGTGTTAACACAGATTGCTGAAGGCTCATCGGCGGATGTTGATCACGCAGTCGAGGCGGCGCGCCGCGCCTTGGAAGATCGCAACGGCCCGTGGCGAAAGATGTCGGCCAGTGAACGCGGGCGCTTGATTTGGAAGCTTGCCGATCTGCTCGAAAAGAACATCGATGAGTTCGCCGAGCTGGAAACTCTCGACAACGGCAAGCCGATATTCGAATCGCGCTATGTCGACATGCCGATGGTGGTCGATGTGCTGCGCTACTACGCGGGTTTGGCGACCAAGATCCACGGCGAGACGGTCAACACCCTCGAAACTGCGTTTACCTACACACTGCGCGAACCAGTGGGCGTTGTGGGGTTGATTGTTCCGTGGAACTTTCCCTTGTTGCTGGCTTCGTGGAAGGTTGGTTCGGCGCTGGCGTGCGGCAACACGATTGTGTGGAAGCCGGCGAGCCTCACCCCGTTGACCACCTTGCGATTCGGGAAGTTGGCGATCGAAGCGGGAATCCCCGCTGGCGTCATCAATATTGTCACCGGCCCTGGGGCGGTCGGAAGAGCGATGGTCAAGCATCCGGGCATCGACAAGATCGCATTCACCGGCTCGACCGCGGTGGGACAAGAGATCATGCGCAGCGCGGCCGACACCGTGAAGCGCATCACGCTGGAGTTGGGCGGGAAATCTCCGAACATCGTTTTTGCAGATTCCGACATCGACAACGCGGTGAAAGGCGCGATCACCGGCATTTTCTACGGGAAGGGCGAAGTCTGCAACGCTGGCTCACGGCTGTTTCTGGAAAGCAAAGTGAAGGACGAGTTCACCGAAAAGCTGGTGGCGCGCGCGACCAAGATGCGTCCAGCAGACCCACTCGACCCGAAGACGCGGCTGGGAGCGATCGTTAGCCAGGAGCAGATGCAGACGGTTCTGGGCTACATCGAATCTGGCAAGAAGGATGGCGCAAAGCTGGTGGCTGGCGGGAATCGAGTTACGGTAGACGGTGGCAGGGGATTCTTCATCGAACCAACCATCTTCGGCGATGTGAAGAACGAGATGACCATCGCGCGGGAAGAGATCTTCGGCCCAGTACTCTCCGTGTTGACCTTCGATGACATCGACGAAGTCATCGAGCAGGCGAACAACAATCCATACGGCCTGGCGGCGGCGGTGTGGACGCGCGACGTAAAGAAAGCTCACAGCGTTTCGCGGCGCCTGAAAGCTGGCACCGTGTGGATCAATACATACGGATTGATGGACGCGTCGCTGCCTTTCGGTGGTTACAAGAGTTCTGGTTTTGGCCGCGAGTTGGGCATGCACGCGATCGAGCATTACACGGAACTGAAAACAGTTTGGCTGAATATGGCTTAGGAGCGGAATTATGCCGGGCAAAGTGGCAAAAATAGGAACGTTCAGTGACTGGGAAGGCATGTTCAACGACTGGCGCAAAGATATTGGCGTCAATACGGCGGACATTGAGGCTTTTCATTTCGATACGCTCTATGGCGCGATCGATACCCAGGAAATTGAATTCGGTTCTTACAAAGGACGGCGCAAGTGGGAAAACTTGCGCCAGATTCCCACGCAGCAGATGCGCGACGCGCTTATGAACATGATCGTGTATCAGGGCGACACCGAGTTCGCTAGCGTTGAGCAGCAGCGCAATCTGCTCGAAAACGCGCCCACCGACTGGGATCGCCGCGCCATCACGCGCGTCATGATTGAAGAAATGCGCCATGGCTGGCAGATGTGCGCGCTCCTGGTGGACCACTTCGGCTACTCGGGCAAGGTCGAAGCGCAGAAAATGCTAGAGCGTCGCGCCTTCGAGAATAAGCGGTTGCTGGGCGCGTTCAATGTTGACGTCGACAACTGGATGGACTTCTTTACCTACACCGACTTCGTTGATCGCGACGGAAAATTCCAATTGCAGATGCTGAAGTACTCCGCCTTCGCCCCGCTGGGGCGCTCGATGTCCTACATGCTGCGGGAAGAGGCTTTCCACATGGGCACGGGTAACGACGGTCTGCGGCGCATCGTGGAAGCGGGCGTGATTCCGGGCTGGCTGATTCAGAAATATCTCAACAAGTGGATTTCCAGTTCTTACGATCTATTCGGCACCGATCATTCTTCTTCGGCGCACTGGGCCTACGTGTGGGGCGTTAAGGGACGCTACGACGAGCCCAAGAACGAGCGCACCCCGGACCTGGACGATTTGAACGACTACAATCGCAATCTCTATCGCGATGAAGTGGCGGGCCTGATTGAGCGCTTCAACGGGGCATTGAAAGCGGGCCAACCGAAGCTGTATGCGCCGCACATTAAGTTCAATCGCGAGATTGGGCGCTGGGCGGGGCAGAAGTTCCACGCGCAAACGGGCGAGCCGCTCGACGACCGTGCTTATGAGCAGCACTTGAAGGACTACATGCCGTCGGCGGCGGACAAGAAGCTGTTGCTCGACATCATCGGCACGGAGAAGAAATGGATCGCTGAGAAAGTCGGAGCGCGCGACCCGCTGGCGAGCATCGGCGAGGTCCGGAAGTCGGCGATCAATCTGTAGGTTACCTCCTTTCACCACAGAGGCACAGAGACACAGAGAGAATTATGGTTTCGACGGCGGCGGAATCCAAACTTTCCCGGCTCGGCCTGTCTATCGATGGTGCGGTTGCGAGAATTGTGCTCAGTCATCCGCCGTTGAACGTCATCGACATTCCGATGATGGAGGAGCTGGCGCACACGCTGCGAGAAATCGAAGCGCGCTCGGATGTCTCCGTAGTAGTGCTGAGCGGCCAGGGTCGCGCCTTTTCCGCAGGCGTCGATGTGACAGCGCACACCCCCGACAAAGTCGAGGAGATGCTGCTCAAGTTCCACACTGTGGTGCGGGCTTTGGTCGCCAGCAAGAAGGTGACGGTCGCCGCTGTGCATGGGCCCTGCCTCGGTGGGGGAGCAGAGTTGGCCATGGTTTGCGACATCGTTTACACGTCAGCTTCGGCGCAGTGGGGATTTCCCGAGATCAAACTGGGTTGTTATCCTCCGGTGGCGTGCACGGCACTGGCTGGGTTGGTGGGGCAGAAGCGGGCCGCGGAATTGATCCTCACTGGACGGACGATCAGCGGCGCTGAGGCAGAGGAGATGGGATTGGCGAATCGCGCTGTGCCGGAAGAGAAGCTCGCCGCAGTGGTCGATGAAACTGTGCGGGAACTGCTCAAACTCAGTCCCGCGGCGCTGGCGGTAACGAAGAACGCCGTCTACGCATGGGATGCGATGCACTTCGACAAGGGTCTGGCCCGGGCGGAAAAGATTTATTTGGAAGAGCTGATGAAGACGGCGGACGCGCATGAGGGCATCCGTGCGTTTATGGAAAAGCGTGAACCGAAATGGACGGGGAAGTAACGGCGACGACGGAACCATGGACTACGAGATTACGCCCGAAGAAGTGAAGATGAAGCTCGATCAGGGCGAGGAGTTCACGCTGCTCGATGTCCGCGAGCCGTGGGAGTCTGAAACGGCGCATGTGGACGGCGCCAAGCTGCTGCCCATGGGAGACGTTCCCTCCCGCGCGCATCAGGAACTGGATCCGGAGGATCACATCGTGGGGGTTTGCCATCACGGCGTGCGCTCGATGAATGTGACCGCGTGGCTGCGGCAGCAGGGATTCGAGAAGGCGCAGTCCATGCGCGGCGGCATCGACGCCTGGTCGCGGCGAGTGGATGCGAAGGTGCCGATGTACTGATGCAGCTGAAAATGAAAAAAGAACTCGTCGAACTCAAAATCAACGGCCGCACTCACGAACTGGCGATTGAGCCCAGCGCGCTGCTGCTGGACGTGTTGCGTCAGGATCTGGGTCTAACAGGGTCGAAGCGCGGCTGCGATGAATCTTCCTGCGGAGCGTGCACCGTGCTGGTGGATGGCGTTGCCATGATGTCCTGTACGCTGCTGGCAGCCAGTTGCCAGGAGCAGGAGATCACGACCGTCGAAGGTGTGAGCGAGCACGGCAGCCTGGCTGCAATTCAAAAAGCTTATGGCGACTGGGGCGGCGCACAATGCGGCTTTTGCACTCCGGGATTCATGATGACAGTGAAGTCGCTGCTGGCTGAGAATCCTGATCCGTCGGAAGCTGAGGTTCGCGCCGCTCTGAGCAGCAATCTTTGCCGCTGCACGGGCTACAGCCAGATGTATGAGGCGATTCGGTCGGCGATTGCGGCGGAACAACAGGGGATGACCGCAAAGTGACGAACCGCTCGCGGCAGAAAAGCAGATTCCTCGCTTCGCTCGAATGACAAAGCAGCCGGAATGACAAGAGTAATCGCAATGGCAAACTTGAATGAGTGATTTCTCCATCATCGGAAAGCCTACCGCCACGATCGACGCGGCGGAAAAGACCACGGGCGGCGGCAAGTACACTGACGACCTCAGCGTGCCCGGCATGCTGATCGGAAAGATTTTGCATTCGCCCTTTCCTCATGCCCGCATCAAGCGTATCGATGCCAGCCGAGCCGAGGTACTCCACGGCGTTGTCGCCGTGGTTATCGGCAAGGATGCGCCGAACCCCTACGGAATTCTGCCGGTTGGTCACGATGAACACGCCCTCGCCCTCGACAAAGTGCGCTACGTCGGCGATAACGTGGCGTGCGTGGTCGCGGTTTCCGAGGCCATTGCCGAGAAAGCGTTGGAACTCATCGACGTGCAATACGAAGTGCTTCCTGCCTACTTCGATCCGGAAGAGTCGATGAAGGCGCAGACCGATCTCATCCACGACAACAAGCCGGGCAATCTGGAGAAAGACTACCACCACGCATTCGGCGACCCAGATAAGGGTTTCGCCGAGGCGGACCACGTGGCCGAAGCGCGTTTCATCGCGAACGAAGTGACACACGCGGCCATGGAGCCGCATTCCACGCTGGCTTCATTCGAACTCGATCCGCATACCGGCAAGCTGGGCCGGCTGACAGTGTGGTCTTCTACCCAGGTTCCGTACTACCTGCAGCACAAGCTTTCTCTGGTGCTGGAAATGCCGATGGCGCAGATTCGCGTGATCAAGCCGCTGGTGGGCGGCGGGTTTGGGGGGAAGAGCGAAGTCATACCGCTGGAAATCATCGCCGCGGTGGCGGCGCGCAAGGCGCAGGCTCCGGTGAAAATCACTTATACCCGGGAGGAGGTCTTCTGGGCGCATCGCGGACGGCCGCGCACCATCATCGACCTGAAAACCGCCATTAAGAATGACGGGTGCATCACTTGCGTGAAGGCGCGAGTGGTGCAGGATGGCGGTGCGTACTGCTCCTACGGTGTAGTCACGATTCTCTATTCCGGAGCCCTGCTGGGCGCTCTGTACGACATTCCGAACATTCAATATGACGGCTATCGGGTGCTCACCAACAAGCCCGCATGTGGGGCGATGCGCGGGCACGGAACTGTAAATGTACGTTTTGCGTTCGAATCGCAACTCGATGAACTCGCAGCCAAGATTGGAATGGATCCAGCCGAAATTCGGCAGCGCAATCTGCTCAAGCCGCCCTGCATCACCGTGAACGGCCTGCGCGTGCAGAGCTATGGACTGCCCGAGTGTATTGAGAAGACGGTTGAGCGTTCGGGCTGGAAACAACGCAAGGGCAGAATGCCCAAGGGGCGCGGCCTGGGCATTGCCTGCAGCCATTATGTGAGCGGCGCGGCGAATTCGATTATCCGTTCCGACATGCCGCACTCGACGGTAAACATCAAGATCGATCGCGACGGCGGTGTCGTCGTTTACACCGGCGCATCCGAAATCGGACAGGGGTCGGACACGATGACGGCGCAGGTTGCCGCCGAAGTGCTGGGATGCTCGCTGGGCCGCGTCAGAGTAATCGCGGCAGATACCGACCTCACGCCAATCGACATCGGCTCTTACTCCAGCCGCGTTACATTCATGGCGGGCAATGCGACGCTGCGTGCGGCGGAAGACGTGAAGAAGAGAATCGCAGCCGCGGCGGCGAAGAAGATGAACTGTGCAGGGGAAGACCTGACATTCCGCGACGATATCGTGTTCAAGAAGGGAAGCGCCCCGCCCTCCGTGAAGAAGGATCAAGCTGAAGAAGTAGAAGTGACGGAGGCGGGGGCCTCGGTCAGCGGACGTGTCGAAGGCCAGATTCTGCGCGGCTCGCTGCAGCAGAAGCGAAAAGAAGAAGGGCCGAAAGAGTGGATGACATTCGAAGAAGCCGTGGTTGCGGCGATTGATTTCCACGGCGCACTCACGGGCACCGGTTCCTACGCTCCGCCGCTCGGGGCTCGCGGAGGCAAACACAAAGGTGGGGGCGTGGGTCCATCGCCGGCGTATTCATACTCGGCGCAGGTGGCAGAAGTCAGCGTGGACGAAGACACCGGCGAAGTGACAGTGCATAAGGTGTGGGCCGCGCACGACTGCGGACGCGCGCTGAATCCGGTCTCCGTGGAAGGTCAGATTATCGGCTCCGTCTGGATGGGCATGGGTCAGGCGCTGACGGAGGAAATGGTTTGGAAGGACGGCATGCTGATGAATGCCGGAATGCTGGAATACCGCAGCCCATCGTCGGTGGAGTCGCCGGAAGTAGAGCCCATCATCGTGGAGAGTATCGATCCCGAGGGACCGTTTGGCGCCAAGGAATGCAGCGAGGGATCGCTGGCTGCGACCATCCCGGCAATTTCTAACGCGATTTACGACGCGGTCGGCGTGCGCTTACACGAGTCTCCGTTCACGCCGGAGCGAGTGCTGGCGGCGCTGAGGGCGAAAAGAAAAGATAAGGTTTTGAATCTGACCGAGGGCGTAGATCCGACAGCGCCCGTGCGTTTCCGTGAACATGGTGGATCGCTTTGCTTCAAAGGCAAGGGACCGGAGCGGCATGCGCTCGATCCCGCGCGCCGTGAGGCGCCAGCGCCGGCCGGGGGTGCGGATTGAGCCTCCCGCAATTCATGCTGCTTCGGCCGCGCGCGGTCGATGAGGCCATTGGTGCACTCACCGAACACGCGGGCAATATTCGCGTCCTGGCGGGCGGTACTGACCTGATTCCCTCGATGCGGCAAAAGCTGTTTGAGCCTGAGCATGTGCTCGATCTGCGTGGCGTGGCTGAGTTACGGGGAGTCCGGCCACAAGCCAGCGGGGCAGTCGAAATCGGCGCGCTGACCACGCTTAGCGGGATTGAAAAGTCGCCACACCTGCGCCAGCACTTCCCCGTACTCACAGAAGCCGCTGCGACCGTCGCGTCGCCCGTGCTGCGCAATATGGGCACGATCGGAGGCAACATCTGTCTCGACACGCGCTGCCTCTGGTACAACCAGTCGTTGACCTGGCGCAAGGGTTGCGGCTTCTGTATTAAAAAGGATGGCAATCTCTGCCACGTGGCTCCGGGTGGAACGAAATGCTGGGCAGCATTTTCCGGAGACACGCCGCCGGCGTTGCTCTGTCTGAATGCGGAAATTGAAATCGCAGGCCCAAATGGTGTGCGACGAGTTGCCTTGCGGGACTTCTACACGGGAGACGGCGAGAACTACCGCAAGCTGCTGCCGAACGAGTTGGTGACGCGTGTATTCCTGCCCGCGGAATCGGCCGACTATCGCGGCATCTATCGCAAGCTGCGGGTTCGCGGATCGATCGACTATCCGCTGGCAGGCGTTGCGGTTGTGATGACGCGGTCGAATGGACATGTGTTGGATGCGCGCATCGCGATGACGGCGGTGAATCCTGCGCCATTGCTGGTGCAGCGTGCCGGAGAGATGCTGATCGGGAAGACCGTCGACGATGCCTTAGCCGAAGCAGTCGGTGATGTAGCGGCCCGAACCGCCAAGCCTTTGACCACATCGGCGCTTACACCAGAGTACCGGCGGGAGATGATTCGGGTTTTCACCAAACGAGCGGTACTGGCTGCGGCCAGTAATTGAGCCAGAGCCTATGAGATCCGTCGAATGATCACAGATTGTCACGTCCACATCTCGCCGCTGGAAATGTTCAAGCCCCACGCGCTGGAGCTGATGAAGAAGAAGCGGTCGAACTTCGACCAGATCGCCGAATTGTGCCGTTCGCCCAAAGCGTTTCTTCAGTATCTCGACGCCTGCGGCGTCGACCGGGCGGTGCTCATCAACTACGTAGCGCCCGAGGTGATCGGTTTTACTAACGGCGTAAATCAATTCATCGCGGACTACGTCAAAGAGAATCCTAAGCGGCTGCTCTCCTGCGGCAGCTTGCATCCGCGGCATACCACCAACGTTCTGGCCGACATGGAGCAGATTCTGCGGCTGGGCATCCGCATGATCAAGATCCATCCTCCGCACCAGTTGTTATTTCCCAACGACTACCTGAATGGCGTCAAGGAACTGGAAATCATTTACCGAGCAGCCGAGGCCAACGGCGTGCCGGTGATGTTTCACACGGGAACATCGATCTTTCCCGGGGCGCGCAACAAATACGGCGATCCTATGTATGTGGATGATGTCGCGATCGATTTCCCCAAGCTAAAGATTCTGCTGGCGCACGGTGGCCGTCCACTGTGGATGCAGACGGCGTTTTTTCTGATCCGTCGGCATCCCAATGTCTACCTCGACATCAGCGGCATCCCGCCCAAGACTTTGCTGAAGTATTTTCCGCGGCTCGAGGAGATTGCGCACAAGGCTCTTTTCGGCACAGATTGGCCCGGTCCGGGCGTGCCGGATATCAAACAAAATCTCGATGAATTCCTCGCGCTTCCGCTGGAAAAAAGGCTGCAACAACAGATTCTGAGCAGGACCGCTCTCAGCATCTGGCCCGCCTGACGCCGGATTATTTCGGTTTCCACAAACCGATCGTGTTGCCATCCGGGTCGGCAAACCAGGCAAAGGTTCCCGTCGGAATCTCAACCGGCGGCACAAGCGTCTTGCCCCCGAGGGCGCCTGCTTTATCAAGATAAGCCGGCACGTCATCCACTTGAACGTAGAAAATTGTGTAGTGGTACGGTTCATGGCCAAGGGCAGTGATGTGGCCATGGATGCCGCTGTCAGCGCCAGTATTGATCATGGTGGCCGGACCCATAGCTTGCATGTTCCAGCCGAAGAGGCCGGAGAAGAAGTGCGCTGTCTTGGCGCTGTCACGGCCGCCAATTTCGAAGTGAACTACGGGTTGAGGCATCGCAATGTCCTTTCACGAAACCGCGAAATGATAGCACGACAAAAGAGAGGAAGTGTTACGAGGCATTGAATCATGAGGGCTGGCTATAGCGGCGTAAAACAAAAGCCCGCACCGAAGCGCGGGTTTTTGATCGAGTCGGCCGCTATTTGCCTGCTTTCGCGCCTTCTGCTTTTGTTCCGGTGAGTTCGTCGGCCAATGCGGTCGCGCCGTAGATCTTGCGCAGCGCTTCCTGAATTCCGCGTGAGTCTACTGACACGGCGCGGCCCTGCACGTCACTGTAGGCGAACTGCCAGGGGAGCGATTCGATGTTGCCATCGAAAATGATGCCTACGACTTCGCCCTTCTTGTTAACCGTAGGCGAACCCGAGTTCCCGCCGATTATGTCGGGAGTGGAAACGAAGTTCAGCGGGGTCTTCAGATCCAGCTTCGACTTCGAGGTCATCCAGCTTTCCGCCAGGTTGTAGGGAGCCTGGTTGTTGTGCTCGGCCGCATGCTCGTAGGCGCCTGCCATGGTTGTGAAGTAAGGGATGTCCTTCCCATTCTCCTTATAACCTTTAACCTCGCCATAGCTCAGGCGGAGAGTGAAAGTGGCATCCGGCGGCTGGGTGAAGCCGCTCTGGGCAAAGCGGGCTTTCGCGATGAGAGTGCCGTCGCGGCGCACTACCGAGTCAATCTTGTCGTCGAACACTTTACGTGCGGCGCGGGCATCGGGATCGATCGCCTTCATGACCGCGATGAGCGGGTCGGTGCTGGCGTCGATGGCGGCCTGTCCACCTTCATAGAGTTGTTTGCGAACCGCAACATCGTCCAGCTTGGTGCCCGCGATGATCTCTTTCGCTGCGTCGGCCGGGGTCTTGCCGTTCAGCACCTTTTGCACGTCCGGGTTGTCTTTGCCGAGCGCGTCTTGCAGGTCGGCAAGTGAATCGGCTAAAAGAACGGTGTCGAGACTTTTGTATACCGGCGCCGTCGAGAACAACTGCTGCTCCAGCGACGGCAGCGCGGAATCGCGAAACTCACGCAGCCGCTCGCCGTTTGGTTTCGGTTTTTCCATCGCTGCGCGCACCAGAGTACGTGCGGTCTGCGGCAACCGTGATCCAAATCCGCGCAGCCGTTCCAGGTAGCTGAGCTGGTTGAAAACGTCGCGTTGCAGCTTTAGGGCCTGGGCAATCTCATCCCAGGGATCGCGCGAGCCAGCATTCTTGGCGTCCGCCTTGTAGAACGCCCGCAGCTTCGCCTCATCGGCGGCCTTGGCGTCCATAATCGACTTATCCGTCAGTCCGGACTCGTATCCGGTGATCGCCTTCTGCGAATTCTGCAGACCGAAGATATCTTCCTTGGCGATGCGGGCATTTTCTTCCGACTGCTTGCTGAAGTCCTGCAGCAAGGCGATGCGGCGTTTCAGCAGAGCCAGAGTCATGGGATAGGCAACGTCGCGGGTAAATGCCATCTGCGCCAGCGTCTGCAGGCGGCTGGTATTGCCGGGGTGACCGGAAACGAAGATCAGATCTCCATCTTTCACGCCAGTGCGCGACCAGCGCAGATAGTTGTCAAGGTGCGCGGGGTGGCCGTCTTCGTAGACCCGGAAGAACGTGATGTCGAGATCGTAGCGGGGATAGGTAAAGTTGTCGGGATCGCCACCGAAGAATGCAGCGTCAAACTCGGGCGCGAACACGAGGCGCACGTCGGTGTATTTCTTGTACTTGTAAAGGTCGTAAACCTGACCGGAGTAAAAGGTGACCACGTCGCAACGCAGACCGGTCGAAGTTGAACAATCTTTTTCGATCTGCGACATGGAGGCGCGCTGGGCCTGGCCGATATCGGCGGCCGACATTTCCGGCTTCACCTCGGCGTTCACCTTGTCGGTAACGTTTTCGATCCCGACCAGCTGGTTCAGTTCGAGATTCGGGCACTTGGCCTCTTCGGCCTGGGTTTTTGCGTAGAATCCGGTCTTGAGGTAGTCGTGGCCCTCGCTGGAAAGCTGCTGCACGCAGGCGGCGCCGACGTGGTGGTTGGTGAAGGTCAAACCGTCGGCGGAAACGAACGAACCCGACCCGCCATTGTTAAACCGCACCGAAGACAGCCTCACGTGATCGAGCCACTGCTGCTTCAGTTTGAAACCATACTTAGCCTTGATCTTGTCCTTCGGGGCCTCGTTATAAAGCCACATGCCTTCATCGGCCGAAGCCACCGTAGAAAAGAGAAAGCACACAGCAAGGCACATGGAAAAAAAGCGTTTCATTAGGATTCCTCCAGGAAGGGATGTAAGGAGCTACTCCGTGTTCCTCGGCAAGCCATGAACGAACCTTTCACTATACGCTGCGCGAGAAGATTGTGGCAAAAGGGAGTTGATCGCGAATCCCGGGCGAGCTGGTCATCGCCCACGATCTTGCCAGTCATCGGCGGTCATGCACTGAAGTCACCAGGCGCGTCTGGAATGTAGCCGTTTTTTGGGGTATAAAAGAAAGTTGCATTCCCCGCGCCCCCCTTGCGCGGCTCCGGCAACGGTAATCAATCTAGTTAAGCGAGAGACTATGTCCAGCGTGACCGGCGCTCCTGCCCCTAAAGGACTGGAAGGCATTGTTGCCACCAATTCCAGCATTTGCTACATCGATGGCGACCGCGGCGTGCTTGCCTATCGCGGCATTGACATTCGCGAACTGGCCGATAACTCCACCTTTGAAGAAACCTGCTACCTGCTTTGGTTTGGGCCTTTGCCGAAGCCGGGCGAGTTGAAGGATCTGAAGGCGCGTCTGGCGCAGGAGCGTAACCTGGATCCGGCCATCATTGCGCTTCTGCGCAGCGCACCGAAAAGCGCGCTGCCCATGGATGTTCTGCGCACCGCGGTTTCGGCTTTGGCTTTTTACGATGCGGATGAGAAGAGCAACGATCACGAGGCCAACGTTCGCAAGGCAATCCGGCTGACATCGCAGATCGCAATGATTGTCGCCGCCTATGACCGGATTCGCAAGGGCAAGCCGGTGGTCGAGGCCGACCACTCGCTCTCGCACGCCGCCAATTTCCTGCTGCAGTTGAATGGGACGAAACCTTCGTCTACGGCGGAACGCGCGCTCGACATCGCGCTGATCCTGCATGCCGACCACGAGCTGAATGCGTCCACGTTCGCGGCGCGCGTGACGGCCGCCACGTTGGCGGATATGCACTCGGCTGTCACCTCGGCGATCGGAGCGCTGAAGGGGCCGCTGCATGGGGGAGCGAATGAGGCCGTGTTCCGCATCCTGCAATCGATTGACAGCAAGAAATCTGACCCTGTCGCTTACGTTCGCGACATGCTGGCGCAGAAGAAGAAGGTTCCCGGTTTCGGCCATCGCGTCTATCACACCGAGGATCCACGAGCCACGCACTTGCGGGTGATGTCGCGGGACCTGGGCCGTTCCAGCGGCCAGCCGCAGTGGTATGGGATGTCGGAAGCGATCGAGAAGTTCGTGAAGGCGGAAAAGAAGCTGAACGCCAACGTGGATTTCTACTCTGCCTCCACTTACCACGTGCTGGGCATCGATGAAGATCTATTTACGCCAGTCTTCGCGGTTTCTCGCATCAGCGGCTGGGCGGCGCATGTCATCGAGCAACTCGATGACAACCGCCTGATTCGTCCGCGGGCTGAGTATCTGGGCCCGGAGTATCCTAATCGCTACGTGGCGATGGAAAAACGCTAGCAAGCGGCATCGACAATAAGAGGCAAGTTCTGGCGCCCTAAGGGGTGCCATTTCTTTGTCGGCGGCTGATTCCGGCGGTCATCCCGGCCAAAGCGGTAGAATAGTAAAGCTATGCGCCGCATTTACCTCGACAATAACGCCACCACGCCAGTTCTGCCGGAAGTGCTGGAAGCCATGTGGCCTTATTTTGGCGAGCACTTTGGCAACGCTTCGTCGATCCATCATCATGGGCAGGAGACCCGTGCTGCGGTGGAACGGGCGCGGGACTCGGTGGCATTGTTGCTGGGATGCCGGGCCGCGGAAGTTGTTTTCACCAGCGGTGGAACCGAGAGCGACAATCTGGCGGTTACGGGGCTCACCAGTGCGGGCGATCACATTATTACTTCGACCATTGAGCACCATGCCGTGCTGCTTACCTGCAAGCATCTGGAGGAAGCAGGTTGCGATGTAACGTATTTACCCGTGGACGGCCGTAGTTTGGTGAATCCCGACGATGTGCGGGGGGCAGTGCGTCCCAACACCAAGTTGATCTCGATCATGATGGCGAACAACGAAACCGGAGTGCTGCAACCGGTCGAAGAAATTGGACAGATCGCCGCGGAGGCTGACGTCTATTTTCATACCGACGCGGTGCAGGCTGCGGCGAAGGTTCCGATTGATGTGAAGCGGATTGGCTGTACCGCGCTTACGATTTCCGGCCACAAGATTCATGCGCCGCAGGGTGTGGGTGCGCTCTACCTGCGCGGCGGGACGCGGCTTCAGCCGCTGTTTTATGGCGGGCAGCACGAGCGTTCGCACCGCGCCGGAACGGAGAACGTTCCGGGAATTGTCGCTCTCGGCAAGGCCGCAGAGTTGGCGATGCAAGGCTTCGAGCGTGGCGACGACAAGAAACTGTCCGCACTCCGCGACCGCCTGCAGCAGGGAATTCTTGCCCAGGTGGAGGAAGCCGGCGTGAACGGCGACGGGGCTCCGCGCGTCCCGAACACGTCGAACATTTATTTCGAGCATCTCGAAGGTGAGTCGATGGTGATTGCGCTCGACCTCAAGGGGCTGGCGGTTTCCACGGGCGCCGCGTGTTCATCGGGGGCGATTGAGCCGTCGCACGTGCTTACGGCGATGGGGCAGCGAAGGGATCGGGCTCATGCCAGCATCCGGTTCAGCTTGGGGAAGCAGAATACTGCGGAAGAGATCGACCTGGCGCTGGCGCTGGTGCCGGAAACCGTGGCGCGGCTGCGGGAGTTGTCGCCGGTGTCTCGAAAGCAAGCGGTGAACTCTTAGCATGCCAAATCCCAGGACCATCGTGGTAGCCATGTCGGGTGGAGTCGATTCCTCCACCGTTGCGGCCATGCTGCGCGCCGAGGGACACAACGTCATTGGGCTGACGATGCAGCTCTGGAACCAGCGCCGCTTGGCCGGACACGAGGGCATGCCCGAGCAGGTAACCGGACGCTGCTGCTCGCTCGACGACGTCTACGACGCCCGTCGCGTGGCCGAGCACATCGGCATTCCGTATTACGTTGTCAATCATGAAGAGCGCTTCGAGCGTGACGTAGTGCGCCCGTTCGTCGCCGAATATCTCTCAGGACGCACGCCGATCCCGTGCAGCCTGTGCAACAATCATCTGAAGTTTGATCAGTTGCTGGTTGTCGCCCAGCAGATTGGCGCGGATTGTGTTGCCACCGGCCACTATGCCCGCAAGGAGTATGACGACATTCGTGGGCGCTGGCTGCTCAAGCGTCCAGCGGACCGCAGCAAGGACCAGACTTATTTTCTGTTCGGCCTTACGCAGGAGCAGCTCAGCCGCACGCTCTTTCCACTGGGAGGGATGACCAAGCCCGAAGTCCGCGAGTTGGCCCGCAAGCAGGGACTGGCGCTGGCCGAGAAGCCGGACTCGCAGGAGATATGCTTTGTCCCCGGCGGCGACTATAAGCGTTTTATTGACGCTTATCTCGCCGAGAGTGGCGAGGCTCTGCCGGAAACTGCAGGCGAACTCGTAACTGCGAGCGGGGAAGTGATCGGCGAGCACGGCGGCATTCACAACTTCACCGTCGGCCAGCGCAAGGGCCTGGGCGTTGCGACTGGATCGCCGCTCTACGTGATCCAGATTAACGGAGCCGACAAGCAAGTGATCGTCGGCGGCGATGAGCACCTCTACTCGCGGACGCTGCGAGCCCGCCGCGTGAACCTTATCTCGGTGGATGACCTGCGCGAGCCCATGCGCGTCGCGGTGAAGATTCGTCACCGCCACGAACCTGCTCCAGCGTTGCTGGAGAAGGCCGGCGACGACGAAGTTTTGGTCACCTTCGATCAGCCGCAGCGCGCCATCACTCCCGGACAGGCCGCTGTGTTCTTCGACGACGACGTTGTCGTGGGTGGCGCTTGGATCGCATAGATCATAGATATAGATAGAGACAGTTAGGATCGAGCCTGGCTGACGCGACTGGGCCACAGTTCGGCCAAGACCAGCGCCACCGCGATTCCCACCGAAACTTCCACGAAGCGATGCGCGGCCACGATCCACGCTGCGCTCTGGTGTGCGATCAAAAGAATGATGCTCAGCGTAATCGCCGCAAAGCGGTAAGCGCCGCGAAACCGGAGAAGAGCGCAAAAAACTCCGGACAAGAAAACTGCCACCGCGTACACCAGTGCGCTGGAGGAAAAAAATGTGGCGATCAGCGCTCCCATCACCGCGCCCAAAGCCGTTCCCGCAAAGCGCTGCCATGCCAAGGTTCCTCGGATCGATGGTGGACTGAATAATCACGATGGCCGAGATCGGCGCCCAGTACGACTCGGGAAGCTTCAGCAGGCGGGCCAGGAGCAGAGAAACTACCGCGGCTACCGTGGTTCGTGCCGCATCCAGAACATTGTCTAACGTCAGCTTGTAGTTGTTTGCCATGGTCAAATCGATGGGGTAATCCCCCGAGTCTGGAATGGACGAAAAATCGGTGCCACCGCTGACTAGAATACAGTGCGAACATGTTGCAGTAGTGTGTTAACTTGCCTAATTCAGACAAGGAGCTTGTCTCCGCGCATGCGCCAAAAGGGGTGAAGCATGGCAAAGGCAGCAAAGAACCGATCCACAAAGAACTTATCGAACCAGGCCGGCCGAGTCCTGAGCGCCGCTGCCGCGCTGGGCGGCAAGATGTCAGCGACTACCGTGCGAATGCCCATCACGAACACGGTTCTGGGCGACGATTACACGGGAACCATTTGTGTTGGAACCGACAAGAAGGTTCTTAACGTCCTTCTGGATACCGGCAGCAGCACGCTGGCCATTGACGGGACAGCATACGATGTTACCAAGGACAAGACGGCCAGGATCACCGATATCGCACAGGAAGTCGCGTATGAAGACAACAGCAGTTGGGTCGGAGGAATAGTTCTGGTCGACGTGACCGTGGGGACAGGAAAGCCTGTGGCCCTGCCGCAGGTGAAGGTAGCAGTTGCGTATCACGCATCCTCCGACATGTTCGGGAGATCGCAGGGCATTCTAGGGCTGGCTTACAGCAAGCTCAACAATGCCTTCGTGATGCCGGGGCCGACGATCCCGCCGCACTATACGTTTAACCAGATCCAGTCTGGGAAGGTGACATATGTTGAACCTTATTTCACCCAACTGGAATCCGCAGGGTTGGTGGCCAACAAGTTTGCGTTTTATACGAAGCGTTCCATGGTCAACATGGCCACCGCGAATCCCGCGACCGATCCTCTGAATCATGGCCTTCTGATTCTTGGGGGAGGCGAGGAGAGCACCGACTTATACTCGGGACCTTTCCAGGTCGCCCGCGTTCTTCACGATACGTACTACAACACGAATCTGAAATCGGTGAAGGTCGGCAATAGCGCTCCCATCCCTGTATCGCCGCCGACCCGGGCCAGCGGGAATGTGTCGAGTTCCATCATTGACAGCGGCACCAACGGCCTTTCGATCGATCAGAGACTTTTTGACGCCATGCTCAAGGACCTTTCTTCGGTGGCCCTTAGAGATCAACTTCGCGCCGGCTACGTGCCGATGAGCAAACTAAATCTTTCCGCCTGGCCCACGATCACGTTTGTGCTCGAGGGCGCGCTGGGACAAGACGTAAGTCTTGACGTAACGCCTGAGAATTATTGGCAGACCGATGCCCCCAAGCAGGGACACGCGTCGGCGGTCATGTATGGGGATGGTGGAGACGGCGGTGGTCAATCGATTCTGGGCTTGCCCCTGATGAACAACTACTTCACGGTGTTCGACCGGTCAGTGGACAAGGGCCTGGGCGTGGTGAGCTTCGCGAAGATCAAGTGACCTGAAGCAGTTCTTGAAACCATGGCACTTAGTGCTATAGTATGGATTGAGGCCGGTTGTGCGAATCTTCAAGTCCAGATGGTTTGGACGCTTTGCCCGGAAGGAAGGGATTTCCGGTGCCGCCTTGTACGAGGCTGTGGCCCGGGCTGAAAAGGGCCAGATCGACGCCGATCTTGGCGGCGGGGTTATCAAACAGCGGATCGCGAGGCCGGGGCAAGGAAGGTCGAGGGGCTACAGGACGATTATCTTTTTCCGGCGTGGGGACAGGGCATTCTTCATGTACGGCTTCGCCAAAAGCCAGATGGCGAACGTTCATCGAAATAAGGAGCAAGAGTTCAAGGAAGCCGCGAAGCATGTGCTGGGGTTGGCGGATAAGTATCTCGACGAGTTGCTGAAAAGAGGGGGATTTCACAGAGGTGAAGAGTCAATGAAAATAAACCGGAAATATCGAAGTGACGCGATGGCTGCGATCCATGAAACCATGGAGGCCTTGCGCGACGTAGGAGCCATCGACAAAAAGACGATGCGGCGCTTCGATGAGGCCTGCCTTACGCCCATCCGGCCACTGAAGCCGAAACAAATCAAGGCGATCCGGGAGAGGGAACACGTGAGCCAAACAGTTTTTGCCAACTACCTGAACGTGACCAGCAGCCTGGTCAGCAAATGGGAGCGCGGCGAAAAGCGGCCTTCCGGTCCCTCGCTCAAGCTGCTAACGCTGGTGGAGAAAAATGGGCTTGCTTGCGTTACGTAGGCAATTCGCGCCTGCCGGGTAAGTTGGCTGCCAAAGCGCGGTGCCTTAGTTTTCGCTGCCCAGAAATTTGAGGAGTTCCTGTTTGGCCCTCTGAACTGGTTGTCTCGCTTCTTTGATTTTCACGAACGCCCGCTGGTACAACTCGCCGAGCATGTTTGGGTTGTGTGCATTCACTAGGCTATTTACTAACTGATTTACTTGGCCGATGTGGACGTACGCCTCGTTGATTGACTGTTTCAGTTCGTCGTGAAGCGTGGCAATGCTTCCGGTTCGGATTGCCTCTAAGAATTGTCGCTCCTTGAACAGGCAGAACTGATCTTGGCCGGGTGGGACGGCGGGAACAGCCTCGTTGAACTCAAGTTTCGTCGATCAGTGATTGCAGCGGCCCGACCTCGGCGCGGGCAACAGAACCGCTGCGAAATATTTCGGGGTGCTCTTTGCAGATCGATAGCCATTGATCCCGGTGTGCGCGCAACTCATCAGGTTGAAACTTCCTGCCCCTCGGGTGGTTCAGATTGTAACTGTGTATATCAGCATGGCATTCGAAACAGACGGGGATTGCGTTCTCGTATGTGTCGGGGCCCTCGTCGGCCTGCTGGACTATGTGGTCGATCTCGATCTTGGAACCGCAAAACCTGTGGCAGACACAGCAGCAGCGATGGCAGGACGCTAAGAGCTTCTCAAGTTCTGGTCCCCTGAATTTCCCCATCAGTCATCCCTTGGTGAAGCACTCTCCAAGCCGATCTGCTACTTCGTTGGCGGCTTACTTTTCATGAGAGCGTTGCATCTATTGACTAACTCCATCGCCTGCTGGTTCAGGATTTGCTGCGCTTTCATTTCGCGGACGAGCAGTGCCTGCACGGATTCGCTGACCGTGTACAAGTAGCCGGACACGTCCACGCAACTCAGGCCTACGTGGAGCCAATCTCTAGCTGAATGGACGTCAGAGTTCGTCATGACTGCTTGCATACTGTCGTTGTACGCAGTGCCCGAGCACAGGGTGGCGTTTCTGGATGCGTCATCCAGTGAGGATAGAGGGAGTAGGCCTCCGAGACCGTGGAATCCCTCCGGATGCGCCTTCAGAGCTGCAATCAGCTTCGCGGTCTCATCGAGAACCTCCCGGTCTTTCTCGACCACCGATGGGTCTCGTTTCGCCGACGGCAATTCTGCCTCCATGGTGACGGATTGCCTGTATTGCTCAAGGACACGCTCCGACTGCGTGACTACCATCTGAATTTCCTCTGTCTTTGGGAATTCAGGTTCATCTTTGGTTTTTTGCTGCTGAGCGACAGCGGGGATGCCTAAGAAGAGCAGGCAGAGGGTCAGTGTTTGTCTAGACATAGGGGACACTCTCTTGACTCCGTGAGAGCGTCGCACAGTCGGCGGGGCCCGTCAACGATTTTCACTCTGACGGAACGCGAGAGAAACTCATTGCCTCTCGCGGAGCGATTGGACGAACTCTGCGCCACGCGCGTTCAACTTCTGCTCCAGCCGCGCGGTGCAATCGCAATCTCCACACGCCCACGGCTCGCTTCCGTTCTCGTCGCGGCATTTGCGGCGGTCGTGGGCGTCCTGCACTCTGGTGAGATCGAAGTATTTTTCCCAGTAAGGGCGTTCTTCCAGAAGCGGTGTCGGGCAGTAGCAGACTTCCACCCAGCGCACAGTCTGGTCGGCACAGACCCGTGCTTCGGTCATGTTGCGCAGGTATTCGCCTTCGGCGACGGAGCCTTGGCCTAGTGTTTCGTTCTCGATGGCGTGGAGGAGGTCAGCCTCGCGGCGGGGTTTGACTCGGGCTCGGACTAGGTAGCGCATAGGGAGGGAATTGTTGATTGATGATTTTGATTGTTGATTGAAAGGCACAACCGGTCAGCAAATGTTTGGTTTTTAAATCAACAATCAACAATCAGCAATCAGCAATCAAAAATCAACAATGAATCAGATGAACATCTCATCCTGCGGCACCGGCCGTCGTCCCTCGCGGCTGCCGCCGTTTCTGCGGCTGCGGTTGCCGAGCAGGAACTCGATGCCGGCCGTTACGCCCTGAATCAGGCCGGCGAACTGGCGCACCGGCGAAACCACGGTGTTGTGCACCATGTCGGAAGTCTGTTCTACCCGGTCGAGGGTGCGGCTGAGCAATTCATCGCCGCGGATGATTTGCAGGCGCGCGCGATCCACCGCATCATTCACCGTGGCATCCATGCGTTCCACCTGCGCACGCACCGAGTGTGTTGTCTGCTCCAGATTGTCGGCAATCACCGTCAACTTGGGGCGCAGTTCGGTGAGCATGGCCTGCGCAGTTTCCAGAGTGGGCAGGGCCTTGGTCTTAACCTCATTGGCCAGCGCTTCCAGCCGGATGCTGCTCTTGCGCATGGACAAGTACATGGCCGCAAGCAGGCCCGCCTGCAATACCACGGCTGCTCCGGTCAGTGCGATGAACAGCGGTGTGAGGTTTTCCATAGAAGCGCTCTCCTGAGGCGAACCGTCACTCAAAAAAAAGACGTGCTACAGGTTCTTGGGTGCTCCGGTCTCCGTCGTAGCCTCTTGATAGGCCTGCCGTCCCGCCTCGTAGGCGGCGCGGAACTGATCTTTCTGCTGATTCACGACGTCACGGCCGCGGTCCACCCAGCCCGAAGCCTGGTCGCGGGCCTCGCGTGCGCGGCTGCGCACGTAATCGCGTCCTTCTTCCGCTCGTGCACGGAGGGCATCCCGGGTCTCACTACCTGAACGCGGCGCATACAGCACTCCCACCACCGCTCCCAGACCCAACCCGGCCAGGAACCACACAAAACTGTTGCTTTCACGATCTGACATAACAGATACCTCCCGGCTATAAGTGCCGATAATCGGATGGTAGCACCCGTGTGAGGGAATTACAATTACAGGAAACCCCGTAAGCCGCCCACGCGGAACACAGCTAGCCAAACTCTTGTTTGCGTTGCCACCGAGGGGGCCCGCGCCGGTTACTTCTGCGTAGGTGGATTTGCCGGGGCAGGCGCCGGAGCTGCCGGCTGCGTCTTGACGGGCGCTGATTTCACTCCCTGCAGCACCGAACTAGAGCCTGCCGCACCATGCTTGATGGCGTTAATGGAGAGCGTGACCGACGTCAACATGAAGAGAACGGCCGAAATCGTGGTCGCCCTGGAGAGCGTCGTGGCGGCACCCCGCGGGCCGAACGCGGCCTGGCTGC
Organism: uncultured Acidobacteriaceae bacterium; assembly: GCA_963842095.1. Lineage (GTDB taxonomy): Bacteria > Acidobacteriota > Terriglobia > Terriglobales > Acidobacteriaceae > Sulfotelmatobacter. The sequence goes on along the minus strand of CAWJEY010000007.1, from coordinate 7,942 downwards.
CCTGTCCGCCGAAGGCCGCCGAAATGTCCCCGGCCTTGCCGCTTTGCAGCAGAACAACGATGATCAGAAACAGACAAACAATGACGTGGATGATGGTGACCAGGATAATCATGGATTCGAACTGGCCTAAATTCTTCAGAATGAGTGCATTTGGTGCGGAAGGGGGGATTTGAACCCCCACGCCTTTCGGCGCCACCCCCTCAAGATGGTGTGTCTGCCAGTTCCACCACTTCCGCGTTTTGTAAATTACCTGCAATCACTAGCTTAGCAAGATCGTCCTGTGAGGGCATTTCCAACTGCACCGGATTTTGCACCGACTGCTTGCACGCGATGCGCTCCCCAGGCCTCTGCAAGTCCGCCAGCCGCGCAAACAGCTTGTGGACCGCAGCCTCCCGCGGGTGTACATACCGCATCGTGGTCTTAATGTTATCGTGTCCGGCGACATACTGCAACGTAAAGGGGTCGGTGTACTCTCCGGCCTCAGTCAGAAAAGTATGACGCAGAGCGTGCAGGCCGGCATCGGGATGGGTCTTGATCTTTTTCCGGATCTGGCCTATCTGCTCCTCCAGCACCCAAGGTCCCAGAGGCTTTGTCGGATCTTGCGGGCTCGTGAAGACATAGTCGCACTTGGAGCCTTTCAGAAGCCGTTCGAGTACTTCCTTCATTTCGTGATCAATCACCAGCTTGCGCTTTCGCGCTCGACGTTTCAGACCACGCTTGATTATTATCTCTCCACAGATTTTCCCATCTGCACGGTGCTCCGCCTGGAGGCGGACGCAATCCTTCATCAGCTTTAGCATTTCGTTACGACAGATACCGGAGTGCCGCGCCAGAATGGAAGCTGACCGCAAAGGTTCGGCAGAACGCGAAGTCCATTGAGTATACTCCGCCTCGCTGAAGATGTAGTCCGTTTCACGCTCGGCTCCTTCGTCCTTCGTGTACTGTTCGACCGTCGGCACTTTGGCAATCAACTTAAGCTTCAGATGCGCATAACGCAGGGCCTTGCGGAAGGTCGCCAAATAGCGATTAACCGTGGTTTTGCCCACGGGCGTAGGTTTCCCGTCACGCCGTCGCCCAGCATGCTTCAAAGCCCAAGTTTTGAACGCTTCGATGTGAGCTTCGTCGATCTGGTCGAGGGGTAGATCAGCCCAAGGACCGTAACTGAGCAGCTTCCGATAGCTCTCCTGATAAAACTTAACTGTGCCGTTTTGTTCGGCCTTGGCTGTGGCAACCCACTCGTCGAAAGTTGTTTGGAACTGTCTCAGCGTAGGAATACCCTTGGGCTTTTCACTACTCCCGGAAGATTTCTGCTGCGGCTCGGGCTCTTCGAGGCCGGCGCCCTGCCGAACAATGCGAGCCCGCGCCGCACCCGCGATAGCTTCTGCGTCACGCCGGTTTTCGGTCCCAGTCGAGCGGTAGTATTCCTTGCCGCGGTACTGGAATTTGTAGGCGTAGTACGAGCTTCCGGAGCGTTTGAATACTTTCATCAGCTTGCCGCACGTCGGGTGTTGCTTGTCACGAACTGACGGATGGTTTCCGGCCGAATCATGACTCTTGTTCCGACTTTCACATAGTCGATCCTACGACCCTGAATCCAGTCACGCAAGGTCTTGACCGAAATGCCTAGCAAATACGCAGCTCTGCTCACGTCGAGCAGGGGTTCGATGGGATCGGATGCAGATGCTGGGGGCATCGCTTCGTGCACTGTGCACCTCGACTATGACCTCATACTTGACAGTAGCGTATTTATAGACGTACAGTCAATACGTAACGTTACATTTTTATCGCTTGTAGCCATCAAGAAAGGGACTGCATGGTAGAGAGCGCCGCGTCACAGCAGCAGCCAGTGATCTCCATTCGCATCTCCGATGCTCTGCGCTTAAGGCTTGAAACTCTGAGGAAAATCATCTCCCTCAAGAGCGGCCAGAATGTTTCCACATCGGAGGCGGCAAAGCAGCTGCTTGAGTCTGCCCGAGACGACCGTCTTGAGTTGGTAAACCTGCTCAGTGAGCCAACAGATTCCCTGCTGAGAATTCGTGGGAAGGCAGACTCAGGGCTGCCGCTTTCGCAGGCGGAATGGACCGTAGTGGCCCACTACTGTGCGGTGGGAGCAGAGTCCTTTATGAATACCGCACAAGGCCAGATTTCCTACGAGTCACTGGCCGAGATCCTGGAGGCATTCCTTGCGGCTTACATCATCGTGCGCAAATCGAAGAATTCCCGACTGGACTTTGTATACCTGATGACTCTTCCAGGGGACAAACAGGTGGAAGCAAAGGAAGCTAATGATGTTGGAAACGAAGACGTTCGCCGGGTGGTGACACGCACCATTCAGATGCTGAGGAACCCGGCTCAAAAGCGGCGCAAACCGATCCTTGCCGTGCGGAATCTCTATCGACTTCTTGATGAGGAACAATTCCCGAATATCGAGAAGCTGAACGATGCACTTTGGAAGCATTGGACGGCCCTGTGGAAGGTGTGCGCGCGTGGCCACTATTCTGCTCACCGAAAGCCCCTGCGAGAGAAGGCGCCTGCGGAGACAGACGACGAGGATTTTGAGCTTGCGGTTCAGCCGGCATTGCCCTCCTTGGAAGAAGGCGGATACCGCCTCGATCTGGTGCGGGAAGAGGGGAATGAATTCTCCCCGCGTTTGGAGTTTCCCGGAACCCTTACCCCGCGGTATCCGGTGGTTGGATACCCCAGGATTGCGGAGTTCCGAAGGCTGCTGGAGGAACTCGATTTGGAGCGGCGACCTTTGCCAATGGCAAGGCTATTACTTCTACGCGCACACGGCGATCGTGGAAAACGAGCAGAGGGGCGTATTTTTCTTTGCGCGGGAGAACGGAATCGCTTTCCGATTCCCGATGGAGCACTGGCAGTCGATTCGGAATCTGTTTCGCCGCGCCTGGCAAGCCCCCGAGGTGATCCATACGTGGGAGGCTCAGATGCTGGAATATGGCGAGTTGTAAAAACGCGGTGCTTCGCACCGGAAGAAGTGTGGACACGTCACCCCCAAGCTGGGAACTGCGAAGCGCCAGACGACGTTTTCGATGTTTACGCAAGTTAACTTTCGCTGCATCAACATATTTGTTCATTCGCTGAATGCGAGCGATAGCGAACAATAACGTTTGCTAGCGACAACACGCTCCTGAGCGTCGATCACGTAAACGTGTTGAAGGGCAAGAACTTCTTGTGAACTAACAATTACGCAGCTTAATCGCAGCGGAATCAAGTTCAGTAGTGCAACAAGGCGGTTCGTCCAATGAGTAGTCCCCGCGTTCAAGCTAATCCCCAGTCCAGTTTGCCGTTCGGAGAAGAGGCGAAGCCCGGCTTCCGTACCAAGACCGCGGCCACGAGACTGACTCCCGAAGAACTAGGAGAGATAGAAGCTGCCGCCGAAGGCGCGGGACAGGCACTCTCCGAGTGGCTGCGCGGGACCGCTCTGTGCGCTGCGCGACGGCGGCCTGCTGATCCCGCCGAACTGGTGTTGGCCGAAGTCTGGGCAGTGCGTTACACCCTGCTGAATCTCTTCCATGCAGCCTCTCAAGCGGCATCGGAAGGCAGACAATTGTCGCCCGATTCCGTCCTCAAAATTCGCGACCAGGCAGACGCACGAAAGCTTCAGCAGGCGCGCAAACTGCTTGATGACTTCTTCGCCAGCGGTGGTAAGGAAAGGGCTCGTGTGCCATGAGTGCCATGCCTTTCCCCAGAAGCTTCTCGCTCTTGACGCCGTTGCTTTGGGTAGCCGCGATGTTCTTTTTGCTGTTGGCTGTGCGGAGTGTGTTGCAGAACCGGTCCCCACGTAAAGGGCGGGATGGAGAGCCGATCGAATGGGGCCCACCTCGACCAAGTTTGATCCAGAGGTGGAGGATGAAGATGGGCAGAATCCGATTCAGACTGCCGGGATCTTCTCAGCGGCAGACGCGAGAGATCGCGCCGAAACCAGCGCCATCAGTGCCCACGAATGCTCCAGCCGATCCGCTGAAGAAGCCTACCCAGCCGATGCTCACGCTCTTTGGTTCGACCGTCAATGGTTCGACAATCGGTGCGCCCGAGACCAAACCCAAAAAAGCGTTCGCCTGGGAGAAAACGAAGGGAATCGAATGAGAGACAAATTTTCAAGAACGCCACTTCACGCTTGAGGAACGCTCCGAATGCTCACGATCTCGAAACCGCTGTCAGCCCGCCAGGCGCAGACCTACCATGTGCGGGAGTTTGCCTCGCAGGAACAGAACTATTGGAGCCGCGATCAGCAAGGCCACAGTGAGTGGCAGGGCAGACTTGCCGAGCAATGGGGGTTACAAGGTGGCGTTGATTCCGAACACTTTGCGCGACTGAGTGAAGGCCAACATCCGCACACCGAAGAGCAGCTCGTGCGGCATCAAGTTTCGAGAACGTATGAAGGCAAATTTGGCAGAGAGGTGACCAGCGCCGAGCATCGCGCCGGGTGGGACGCCACATTCTCTGCGCCAAAGTCGGTATCGCTCACCGCGCTCGTGGGCGGCGATGATCAGGTGCGGGAAGCTCATCGGGAGAGTGTACGCGCGGCACTTCAAGAGCTTGAACGATACACACAGGCGCGGATCGGCAATGTCCATGCCCCGGAGACGACCGGAAAATTCATTGCCGCCACTTTCGAGCACGACACCGCGCGGCCTGTCGATGGCTATGCTGCGCCCCAGCTTCATACTCATGCCGTGATCTTCAACATGACCGAGTGCGAGAAGAGTCTCGAAAATGGGAAACAGATGCGAGCTTTGCAGCCACACGAGATGTTCGTGTCACAGCGCTACGCCACGGCCGTCTACCGATCAGAATTGGCGCTGCGTCTGGAAAAGCTGGGCTACGAACTGGAGCGCGGCAAGCATGGACAGCCGGAAGTAAAAGGCTACACGAACGAATATCTGGAGGCTTCCAGTCCGCGACGTGGACAGATCAAAGACCATCTCCGGGAACAAGGAATCGATGGAGCGGCGGCGGCACAGATCGCGGCCCACCATACGCGCGACCGCAAGGAACTGCTGTCGCCTGAAGAACTCTTACAGCGGCACCGCGAGTTGGCTGCACAGTACGGGCATCAGGCGGACTGCGTCGTCGCACAGGCGCGCCAACATGGGCAATGCCAGATGCCGGAGCCGGAGCGTCAGGCGAAGCAGGCCGTGACATGGGCGCGCGATCATGTCTTCGAGAGGTCGGCTGTGCAGGACCGCCGCGCCATCCTTGAAACAGCGCTGGTGCGCGGCATGGGGGAAACCACCTATGCCCAGGTCCGGCAGGAGTTCGAGCGTCGGATTGAGGCCGGGGAGTTCCGGGAAGTCTCGCACGTTGGCGCTGGCCAACAATTCACGACCGCGACGATGGTTCGCATGGAGCGTGAGATCGTTGGCCGGATGCAGGAAGGCAATCGGCGCGACTACAGCGATCCCATGCTGGTCTCGCCGCACGTGCGCATTGCCATCGAAGACCGCCACCCGGAACTTAACGCTTCGCAGCGCCAGGCGGTAGACGAAATCTTTCGCTCGCGTGAGAAAGTTGTCGGGTTAGATGGCATCGCAGGCGCGGGCAAGACAACAACTCTATCCGTGATCCGCGAAGGCGCGGAGGCCGAGGGTTACAGGGTGGAAGGTTTCGCGCCAACGTCCCGCGCGGCACAGAAGCTCGCGGAAGCAGGCATGGAAACATCCACACTACAGAAGCATTTGGTACGTGGACAGCAGCCGGATAGCGGGGAGAAACGGCTCTATGTGCTCGACGAATCCTCGCTGGCATCGACCAAGCAGGTGCATGATTTTGTGAACCGGCTCCATCCGAATGACCGTGTGTTGCTTGTCGGCGACCGGCGGCAACATGAGGCAGTCGAGGCTGGACGGCCTTTCGCGCAGCTCCAGGACGCCGGTATGAAGACGGTGAAGCTCGAAGAGATTGTCCGACAGAAGGACCCGGAACTGAAGCAAGTTGTTGAGCAGCTTGCGCGGGGCGAAGTACATGAAGCAATACAGAATCTTGACCGGCAGGGCCGAGTCCATGAGATTCAAAGCCACGACGAACGTATTGCCGCTATCGCGAAGGAGTACGCAAAATCGCCGGAGAACACGCTGGTGATTTCTCCCGATAATCGCTCCCGCATGGAGCTCAACGAGCGCATCCATGCGGAATTGCAGCGGAGTGGCCTCGTCAGCAACGAGGAGCACCGCATCCGGACGCTGGTGCCGCGCCAAGACCTCACTGGCGCGGACCGCACATGGGCCGAGCGCTACAAGGTGGGCGATGTGCTGCGCTACTCCCGCTCATCGAAGGAGACTGGCATCGGGAAAGGCGAGTACGCACAGGTGAAGAGCATCGACGCGCCGAAAAACCGGCTGACAGTTGAACTGCAGGACGGCACGGAACGAACTTACGATCCACGCCGACAGCGGGGCGTTTCCGTCTTCCGCGAGGAGATGCGGAGTTTTTCAGTGGGCGACCGCATTCAGTTCACTGCACCGGCCAACGACCTCAGAGTTGCAAACCGCGAATTGGGAACCATCGAGAGCATCGAGGAAGACGGGAGGCTGCGCTTGAAGATGGACGGTGGTCGTGCGGTAGAGCTTGATACGCACAAGCGTCCGCATCTCGACTATGGCTATGCCATGACCAGCCACTCCAGCCAGGGACAGACTGCCGACCGTGTTCTCATTCACGTGGACACCGAGTTGGGTGCGAAGGACCTGCTCAACAGCCGCATGGCCTATGTCTCGGTCTCACGTGGACGCTCTGACGCGCAGATTTATACGAATAATGCACAGACGCTCGGGCAAGAACTCAGTCGCGATGTGTCCCATTCGCACGCGATTCAGCAAGAGCCAGGAGCACACAAGATCGAACCACAAACCACGCACACGAATCAGATCAGTCAGGGTTTCGGTTTAGGCCTTTGATCCGTATTCCCGAATGACATGCCCCGGATAGCCAGAGTGTAGCCGAGGCCCGGCCAGTGTCAAGGCCGCGCTTCGCGCGCCGCGTTCGCGGTCCAAGAGCCTTGACACTGGCCTTTGCGCCTCGGCTTATTCTTCAGCTAATGGGATGATCCGCCGCTTGCTTCCTCAAGAAGCAGGATAGATTCTGAACACGCTGCCATCTTGGCATCGACGGAGGATTCCCATGAAGCTTCGCACAATTGGCATCGACCTTGGCAAGACGAGTTTCCATCTGATCGGGATGGATGAGCATGGCAACGTGCTTCTGAGGCGCAGGTTTTCCCGGACGCAGCTCATTACCTACATCTCCAAACTGGATACCTGCCTGATTGGCATGGAAGCTTGCAGCGGTTCCAACATTCTGGGACGAACCCTGAGAGCCCAAGGCCACACCGTGCGACTGATCCCGGCGCAGTTCGTCCGTCCTTTTGTTAAGTCGAACAAGAATGATTACAACGATGCGGAGGCCATCGCCGAAGCGGTCCAGAAACCCAACATGCGTTTTGTTCCGATCAAGACTGAGGACCAACTCGATCTCCAGGCAATCCACCGAACACGCGAGAGGTTCGTCACTCAGCGTACGCGCGTGATCAATCAAATTCGAGCCTATTTGCTGGAACGTGGAATCGTGCTGCGGACAGGAAGACTGTATTTGCAAAGTCAAATGGCTTCGATTTTGGAAGATGGAGAGCAAAGATTATCCGGGCTGGTCCGCAGGCTGCTCGATATACTCTGGCAGGAATGGAAACATCTTGATGTACAGATTGCGGAACTGCAACAGCAGATCGAGACCATTGCCGAACAGGACGAAGCCTGTCAGCGCTTGATGGAAATTCCGGGAATCGGGCCATTGGCCTCGACGCTGATGATCGCGGCGGTGGGGAACGGATCGGCGTTTCGCAGGGGAAGGGACTTCTCTGCATGGCTGGGTATCGTTCCGGCGCAAGCCACCACCGGAGGTAAAACCCGTCTGCTGGGTATCAGCA
>CAWJEY010000006.1:0-78854 GCA_963842095.1 uncultured Acidobacteriaceae bacterium | reverse complement strand
TGGCTTGTGCCGATACCAATCGTCAAGCCTTCACTCGGGAAGACCAGTGCATAAAGGTGGGGCAGATTTTCTGGACTGGGGCTGAGGCGGGAGTGTCAAGGTAGCCCGTGATATTGCCTGCACCGGCTACCCTGAACTCGAACTTGAGGAACGCAGCCGCGGGCTAGTTCTGCTTCATGCTGTCGTCGTGTTTCATGTTGTCGTCTTTCTTCATGTCGTCTTTCTTCGTCTTGTCCTGCTTGGTTTTCTTGGACTTCGTGTTCTTCTTCGTGTCATCCTTCTTCATCTGATCGTTCTTCATCTGGTCCTGTTTCATGTCGTCGTGCTTCATACTGTCCTGCTTCATGGTGTCGCTGGACTGCGCAAAAGCCGCAAAGGAAACAGCCAGAAGACACATCGCCATCAACCTGCGAATTATCTTGTTCATGAACTCTTCTCCTATTGACGTTCGAATTGGCGCCGAGGAACCTGGGCGCACATATGGGATGTGAAGAACCATGAAAAGTTACAGTATCCCTGCTCCAATCGCGCCGTTCGAATGTCCTCCAGTTGGTGGTCGTCAGACTGCAAGAATTCGCGCTGCCTCGTGACTTTTTGCGGATTCGTCCATCTTCTCTTGGCCTTGTCCGCTCCTACGCCCTTCAGGGCGGCGCCGCAAGAAGCCGCGCGAAGGTGCAGTGGTTGCCGGTGGCACCAAACAGTCATTCCACATCGCTCACTGTTGACTGATTATTGGCACAAACAGGCTGTTCCATGAATGCTAGCCAAAGACTCTGGGTGGATGACGGGCTAACCGGAAGTTACGTCTTCACGTTTCAGTCGGACTCCGACGACGTTGTCCCGAAGTCCGCTTCGAGGACATCGCCATTGATCTCCTGCAAGCCCGTTTGTGGAGAGTTTCCGGGCTAGCTAGGACGGGATCCCGCCATCTGGCTTGAGGTCGGCTGGAAGGAAGGCGTGCAATCTGCAGCAGGGGCGGACTAACGCCGGCATGCGTTTGCACCCGACATTTTCTTGCGAGCACTCTCAATCAACGGTTTTTCTGCATTGGCTCTCTCATTGAGTCTGGTTTCGTTTTTCTTCAGCCACTCTGCAAAGCTGCTGATCTCTTGTTCGTATTGGCCCTGCTTTTTCTCCTCGTAGAACCGTGGCGTCCCAAGGAGTGGCTCTCCCAGTGCCCGCAGAAGCCCGTCGGCTTCATAGGCCCGGTTAAATGCTGAATCTTTCGAGGACACGTGAGGCCGAAGGAGAGGAGAGCGAGTGGGACCGTCGCATGAGTCTGTAGGAGCTAGGACCGGGGAGTAATGTCCCCGCAGGAGGCGGTACACGTTTTCGTCATCGGGGCGTATGCGCACCAAAGGTCGGTGCGCATCTCCGCCGCACTCTGGTAGCGAAAATTGCGGTCTTTTTCCAACGCCCGGTCGATGATCTCTTCCAGCCTCGGTGGAAGTTCATGGTTGAACTCCCGCGCTTCAACAGGCGTGCGATTCAGAATCGCCTCGTGCAGCGCAGGCGCCGTGTCCCCGCTGAACGCCTGCTTCCCCGTTGCCATCTCATAAATCACCAGGCCAAAAGAAAACAGGTCGGTGCGGGCATCCAGTTTCTCGCCGCGAACCTGCTCCGGCGACATGTAGGGCGCCGTGCCCATGGCCACACCAGTCAACGAAAGGCTGAGGTCATGGGCCGCTGCGGTCCGCGTTTCCTCTTGGGGGATCCCTCCGCGGTCGCCTGCATCCGTCAGCTTGGCCAAACCGAAGTCCAGAATCTTGGCTTCGTTCCGATTCGTAATGAAGATATTCGCCGGCTTGATGTCACGATGAATGATGCCTTTGTCGTGCGCTGCGGCCAGACCGTCCCCGATCTGACTGGCTAGGTTCAACAATTCGTCGGTCGTAAACGGGGCTACCCGCGCGGCGATCTGGTCGCGCAGAGTTTGCCCTTCCAGCAATGACATGGCGATGAAGGGCTGACCTTCGTGCTCACCGAATTCGTAAATGGTGCAGATGTTGGGATGGTCAAGCGTGGAAGCGGCGCGGGCTTCGCGCTCGAAGCGCTCCAGAGCCTTCGCATCGCTGACAACCTCCTCCGGCAGGAACTTCAAGGCCACCCGGCGGCCGAGCTTTAGGTCTTCCGCCTTGTACACCACTCCCATGCCGCCGCCGCCCAGCACCTCCAGCACACGGTAGTGGGAGACTTTCTTCCCGGTCAGGATTGCCACGGCAGAGGTTCGGGGCTGATAGCCAACCTCTGCGTGAGTGACCTCGCTGACCGGCGCCACAAATCGGTAGCCGCGCTTGGGTACGGTTTCTATGTATTCCCGACCGTCCCACTCTCCCAGCACCTTGCGGAGAATCGAGACATTCTTGTTGAGGTTTCCCTCCTCTACGATGGCATCGGGCCAGACCCGCTTGATTAGGTCGTCTTTGTCAACCAGACGCCCGGCGTTCTCGACCAGCACAAGCAGTATTTCAGCAACTATTGGAGCCAGGGGGACTGGCCTGTCGTCGCGCACCAAAACACCCTTTTCAGAGTCCAGGCGAAAAGGGCCAAACGCATAGAACTGCTTTGTCTGCAAGCTCATACGGCTCGCCGGAAATTTGCCGGAATTTTGGAAGGACTTCTAAACCGCAACGGACTTACGATGCGTGACCAGTGGGAGCTGATGCGGCCTGGGAAGCCGTCCGGAGCACATTCTACGGCGGCTTAGAACTAAGCACAACAAAAGAAAATTCACCGATGAAGGAGATTCCGATGAAAAGCAACAAACTGACGCTGTGTGTATTGGGGTTTATGCTGCTGTTCACCGTCGCTGCGGCAAGCGCAGCCGATGCACAAAACCAAACCAGCAGCTTCGACGCTGCTACAAAGAGCAAAATCATCAAGTTCAACGTTCCGGGCGCCGAGGGCACCTTCCCCTTACCGATCAACGCGAAGGGGTGGATCGCGGGATACTACATTGATTCGAGCAATGTGTATCACGGCTTCTTGCGGTCTCCCGGTGGCACTTTCAAAACATTCGAGGCTCCGGGCGCGGGCACAGACAAACACCAAGGCACTTTCGCCTATTCCCTGAACACTGCGCGGGACATCGCGGGATATTACATTGATTCGAGCGGTGTGTACCACGGCTTCTTGCGGTCTCCCGGCGGCACTTTCACCACGTTCGACGCCCCAAATGCGGGCACTCATATAGGCCAAGGCACCGAGGCCGTGAACATCGACCCATCGGGGACGACCATCGCGGGGTACTACATTGATTCGAGCAGTGTGGTTCACGGCTTCGTGCGTGCGCCCAAAACAGGCACCATCACTGAGTTCAGCGCTACGGGCGCGGGCACTCATATAGGCCAAGGCACCTTCACGGCGGGCGCCGATGGCATCAACCCGTCGGGCGCGATCGCGGGATGGTACGTAGACGCCAAGAATATGTATCACGCCTTCCTGCGCGCCCCCACGGGCAAGATCACCCCGTTCAAAGTTCCGGGCGCCAGCGGCCAAGGCACATATAGCGATGGCATCAACCCGTCGGGCGCGATCGCGGGAAGCTACCTTGACGCGAGCAATGTCTATCACGGCTTCCTGCGCGCGCCCAAAACAGGCCACATCACTACGTTTAACGTTAAGGGCGCGGGCACTGGCAGCGGCCAAGGCACTTTTGCCGAGAACATCAACACAGGGGGAGACACGACAGGGCAGTATATTGACAGCAGCTATGTGAATCACGGCTTCCTGCGCCTCTCCAACGGCCACATCACTACGTTTAACGTTCCGGGCGCGGGAACTGACCGCGGCCAAGGCACTGTACCTGAATGCAACAATACAGCGGATGCTATCACGGGATACTACCTTGATTCGAGCGGTGCGGTTCACGGCTTCCTGTGGACGCCGTAAGCGGGCAGAGGTAGTTCCTAGGCCCTGGCTTCTGAAGCCGTTTTCAGTAAGGAGTTTCCGACGAAAATCAACAAATTGTGAGGGTAATGATATGAAACGTTCTTCCCGGCTGCGTGGGGCGGCCAAGCTTTCCGGGTCAGTCCATCAGGAACTCAACATGTACGCCCTTGCTGCGAGTGCGGCAGGAGTGGGAATGCTGGCCTTGGCTCAGCCAGCCGAGGCGAAGATCATTTACACACCTGCTCATCGCCATGTTCCGCTCAACGGCCATCTTGGCATTGACCTCACCCGAGACCACGTAGCTAACTTCTACATAGCCAGGAATTCGGGTTCTTACGAGAAAAGCAACTGCTGTGTTGTTTACTTTACATCCCTCGGAGCCGCAGGCGTTTCGGGCAATGGGGTTGTTGGGTTACACGAACCCGGCCCCCTCGTCCATTCATTCAATGTGGTATCCGCACTTGATGCAGGACAACAGATCAGTTCCGGCGTTCAGTTCGTTAGCGGCGGCGGCATGGCTAAAAGGTCGCGGGCCGATGCTGGCAGCTGGCGGTGTACTGGACTCTGGAATAACGCCAAGAACCGCTACTTGGGCTTGAAGTTTGAGATCAAGGGACAGGTCCACTACGGCTGGGCTAGGCTCAACGAATCCTGCAATCAGGACGGCGAAAGGGGCAGCGGTGTCGAAGCCCTTCTGACTGGCTACGCCTACGAAACCATCCCCGGCAAGGCGATCAAAGCCGGCCAGAAGAAAGAGGCGGACGATCCGACCAACAGCCCGGACATGATGAACCCCGATGATCCCGGCCCCGGTGCCTCCATGAGCGCACCCTTTCCCGGCAAGCAACCCGTATCGCTTGGAATGCTGGCTCTCGGTGCTCAGGGCGTTCCGCTGTGGCACCGGACGGAAGAAGTGGAAACTGTGAAGTACGGGCGAGTGGCGAGCGCGAACTGATGCTCTGACCCGTTCGGAATCAAAGACTAGAGGCCGCCCGATGTCTGGGCGGTTTTTCTTTTTGCATCACGCCGAAGGTAGTTGCGCGGGTAACTTCCGTTATCAGGCGTTTACACAAGCGTGCGCTTTTGTTTCGCCTTTTCGAAGGTCGATGAGTGAAATCGAGATTTTTCGCCAACGACGACTTCGAAAGCCGCTCTCCGCTTTGACGAAGCACGTTTGGAAGGCTACGGGACCACCTCGAACACCGTGCCGAGGCCGTAGGTACCGCCCTTAGTGGTTGTCCCGAACAGATTTTCTTTCTTATCGAGCACTACGCCTGCGTAAGGGTACGCCCCATCAACGCCCCCGCCGAACGTGTGAAGGACAACCTCTTCGCCCGAGGGTGTGAGCTTGAAGACTACGCCGGAATCGCGGTGGTAACCGCCGCCCGCGTAGGTTGTTCCGTACAGATTTCCTTTCTCACCGAAAACCAGGCCCGCGTAAGGGCTGGATCCGTCGTCGCGCCCACCGAAGCGGTAAAGGATGCTCTCCTTGCCCGAGGGCGTCACCCTGAACACGGTGCCCCCTCCCGATCCCGTCGTTCCGTACAAGTTACCCTGCCTGTCGAACACCAAGGCCGCGTAAGGGTTGAATCCGTCGGCGCAATGTTTGCCGCCCTGCCGACAAAAGGTGTGAAGGACGCTTTCCTTGCCCGCGCGGGTTACTTTGAACACGGTACCACAACCGTCAGCGCAGTGAACGCCGCCCCCATAGGTCGTTCCGTACAGATTGCCCTTCTTATCGAGGATCAAGGCTGCGAGCGGATACGCCCCATCTGCGCATTTGCTCTTCTTGCAAAAGCTGTAGAGCACGCTCTCATGGCCCGAGGGCGTCAGCTTGAAGACCGTGCCGCATCCGTACTTGCCCCGACAGCCCGACCCAGCACCGCCGTATTGGGTTGTCCCATAGAGGTTTCCCTTCTTATCGAAGACCAGGGCCGCGACAGGCCCCGCCCCATCCGTGCAAGGGTTCCCGCCGGGGCAGAAGCTGTAGAGCACGCTCTCCTGGCCCGAGGGCGTCACCTCAAAGACCGTGCCGCCGTCGTAGGCACCGCCGTCGGCGGTTGTCCCGAATAAGTTTCCGTCCTTATCGAGAACCACGCCAGCCTGAGGATACTGGCCATCGGTGCAGTTACTTTCCGCACAGAAGCTGTAGAGCACGCTCTCCTCGCCCGAGGGCGTTACCTTAAAAACCGTGCCCCAGTTATAAGCGCCGCCCGTAATGTTCGTCCCGAACAGGTTCCCTTCCTTATCGATGACCAAGCCCGCGTAAGGCTCGGCTCCATCGCCCGCTGCGCCGAAGCTGTGGAGCACGATCTCCTTCCGGGCCCAGGCCGAGGCTATTAGCAGGTTCATAGCGAGAAACGTCAGCAAGGCGTTCCGTACCCAAGCGCAGGACTGCTCTGGACGAGGCATATTGTGTAAGTCTCCCTTAGACAGGCTCGGCTGGGCACTTCTGACCCTTAAGCCACTGAGCAGATTGCTATTTTTTTCCCGCCGCCAAATACCGAGACTACCCGGTTGCACCGTAATCACGTCTGGCCCCTTTGTCTTGCCCCGCGATGATAGGCTTGTTCGGGATCGTCTCGCCAAGTATCCCCCCCAGATGAGCAAGAGTCAATTTCTGTAAGCAGGCGATAGCGCTCAGAACCCCTCAAAGGGGAGTGGGGAGTACCTTTTGGTTGTATCGGCCACAAACCCAGAGGTATACTTTCTGGCGAAAACCTAACAATTCCGCCGGAGAGGGTTGTCCTCCTGTCGAACAAGCAATCCTGAATTTCTCCGGCGGGATTCAACGAGCAACCCGTCAACACACTCTTGGGACACTTCCCCCAGCGGGTGGTTAGGGTCAATTGACGCAACCAGGCGTTTACACAAGCGTGCGCTTTTGTTTCGCCTTTTCGAAGGTCGATGAGTGAAATGGAGATTTTACGACAGCTATTCGGACGACACGGCCAAAACGTGGACTTGTTGGCACATAGTCTTTGAACGTCAGCACTCTTGCTCAGGCGACCAGCGGACGCTAGTGCTACCATCAACGGGATCCTGTCGGAGATCTCGGCATCCAGGGATTGATACAGCACTCGAAGATGCCATTCTCGCTAGATGAGGCAATCATGGAGACTTCTGCTCTGGCTCAGTCCGCATCAGACCGCTATCCCCAAATCGCTAGCCCAATCCACACGATTTTGGTGCTCGCCGCGTTGGGCTGTTGGGCGTTCTGGCATAAGATTTCTACAGATCAATTGAGCGCGGCGGCTGATCCGAACCGCGTGCGCTTTTATGTGGTCACCCTTTTCTTTGAATGGCTCTTGTTCGTTCTGGTAGTGGCGGGCGTGCGGCGTAGTGGCGCGTCTGTCCTCATCGTTCTCGGAGATCATTGGCATTCCGTCCGACAGGTGCTGCGGGATATTGGAATTGCCGCTGGGTTCTGGATCGTTGCGTGGGTGCTCCTTTGGATATTTGGCTGGCTCCTGCACATCGCCGCGCTGGGTCGCAATATGCAGTTCATGCTCCCGCATCGAGGTATCGAACTGACATTATGTACGGCAGACCGTCTGGGCAATGCAAGCTTTGGCGCTAGGTAACGGTTAGAGGGTTTTGAGTTCCCATGGGCCTGCGGCCCACCCATTGACATGAAAATGGGTTGAGTGGTGGGTGTACGCTGATGGAGCGTGGACGGCGAAGATCGTTTGCACTCTGGATGAAGTGAGGCCGTTTTTGAGTTTGATCAGGAACGCACGTTTTGAACCAATCTATGTCGCGCCGACCCTGCTAGAGCAGGGCTGGTAGCACGTGACGGTGTGTAACCTTTTTCGCGCGCGTTCTGCCGCTTCCACGCTAGGAGGAAGCGATGAAGGTCGCGGGGATTGACGTACACAAGAAAGTGTTGATGGTAGTGGTCGTGGATGCGAGTGCGCCGGAAGAGAAACCAGCGCGGCGGCGATTTGTCACGATGCCGAGCGAGCTGCACCGCCTTTTGACATGGTTGCGGGAGCAGGGAGTAGAAGAAGCGGTGATGGAGTCGACTGCCCAGTACTGGCGGTCGGTGTGGCTGGAACTGGAGCCCCACATGCGTTTGCACTTGGCGCAGGCGTTTTCCAACCGTGCTCCACGTGGGCGGAAGCATGATTTCAAGGATGCCGAGCGGTTGGTACGGCGATTGATTGCCAACGAGCTGATTTTAAGTTTTGTGCCCAGCGGTGAACAGCGAATCTGGCGGAGCATGACCCGCATGAAGCTGCAACTGACGCGCGATCGAGTGCGGCTGCAGAACCAGATCGAGTGTTTGCTGGAAGAGATGCGGATCAAGCTCTCGATTGTCGTCAGCAATCTACTGGGTGCCAGCGGGTTGCGCATTTTGCATGCTTTGGCAAACGGCGAGACCGACCCCAAGAAGTTGGCGCAACTGGGTGGTGAGCGCTTGCAGTGCAGCGAGGAGCAACTGGCCGATGCTTTGACGGGAAGGGCACAGCCCGTGCATGGGGAGATGTTGGCCTTGCAGTTGCAGCGGCTGCAGTTGATCGATCAACAAATGGCTCGGCTCAATAGCATGATCGCGGCCGCCATGAAACCACATCAAGACGCGGTGATGCGACTGGCGGAGGTGCCCGGTTTGGGAGTGGATTCAGCGCAACAAATCATCGCCGAGGTGGGTGCTCAGGCCAGTACGTTCCCATCGGCAGCGGAGTTGACGTCGTGGGTGGGAACCTGTCCCGGCAAGGAGGAAAGCGCGGAGCAGAACCATAGCAGTCGCTCCGCGAAAGGCAATAAATATCTGCGCCGCGTGCTGAACCAAGCAGCACACGCTGCGGTGGCGAAGAAAGGCAGTCATTTTCAAGTCGTGTTCCGGCGTCTGCTGCCCCGTCTAGGCTATCAGTCCGCCATCTGGGCGGTTGCTCATCGGCTCTGCCGTCTAGTTTGGAAGATCTTGCATGAAGGAGTGCGATTTGTCGAGCGAGGCCATGAAGTGGCTCCCCGAGAAAAGAAGAAACGTGCTCAGATGCTGGCGCGAGCCCTCCGCAAACTCGGCTATGAGGTAACCATCACCCCCATAAACCAACTTGCGGCCAATCCTGTTGTCTAGGTCCTAGGACAGGATTTTCGACGGAGTGCTATCGCCTGATAGCGTCAGTTGACATTAACTTCCGGTTTCTTGTCGATTCCTTTACGCCAACAGCCTAGAATGATTGGTTGAGGTGAGGAGGAAGGAACATTTCTCCCCATGGCCAGCCGAGCGCCAGACCAGGATTTCCTTGTCGGCAGTGAGTTGGGCCACTACCGCATCACCGAGAAGATCGGCGCTGGCGGCATGGGAGAAGTCTATCGCGCCCGCGACGAGCACCTCGCCCGCGACGTCGCCATCAAAGTCCTTCCGCCCGGCACTCTCACCGACGAATCTGCACGCAAGCATTTCCATAAAGAAGCTCTGATTCTGTCGCAGCTAAACCATCCCAATGTCGCCACGATCTACGACTTCGATACGCAGCAGGGAGTGGACTTCCTAGTGATGGAATACATCTCCGGAATCACACTGAGCGAGAAGGTGGCTGCCGGACCGCTAGCGGAGAAGGAAGTTATCCGACGGGGAGTGCAACTGGCCGAAGGGCTGGCGGCGGCGCATGAGCAGGGGGTGATTCACCGCGATCTGAAGCCTGGCAACGTGCGGGTGACGGCTGACGGGCGGGTGAAGATTCTGGACTTCGGGCTGGCGAAGTTAGTGGGGCCATTCAGCGGGACGGAAACGACGCAGTCCCTGGGTGAAAGTCAGGGGGTCGCGGGCACGCTGCCGTACATGGCGCCGGAACAGTTGCGGGGGCAGGCCTGCGACGTGCGGACGGACATCTACAGCGCCGGAGCCGTGCTCTACGAGATGGTAACGGGGCAGCGAGTATTCCCCGAGGCCCAGAGCGGGGAGTTAGTGGACGCCATCCTACACCGCGAACCAAGGCCGGTGGGGAAGGTGAACTCGAAGGTGTCGCTGGCGCTGGAGGCAGTGATCGGCAAGGCGCTGGACAAGAATCCGGCGCGCCGGCAGCAGAGCGCGCGCGGGTTGCTGGCCGATCTGCAGGCACTGGCGTCTTCCAGCGACGCGTTAGCTCCGGCAGCGGCAATGCAATGGTTCGGATGGATGAAGTGGCGCATACGACGGTCGTACCGGGCGTTGCTGGTCGCGGCTGCATTCCTTCTGGTGGCGCTGGTGGGCATGGTCTGGCTGTCGGGCCGTACCCCGGCGCTGGCTTTTGCGGCGCGAGATTTCATACTGGTCAGCGATTTTGAGAATCAGACGGGCGACCCGGTATTCGACAAGTCGTTGACGACGGCGTTCACCACCAGCCTGGGACAGTCGAGCTACGCCAATATCTACTCGCGGCTGCGCATAGCGGATTCGTTGAAGCGAATGAAAAAGTCCACAGTCGAGCGGATTGACGAACCGCTGGCGCAAGAGATCGCCGTGCGGGAAGGGCTGAAGGTGATCGTGCTGCCGAGCATCAGCGGCGTCGGAGAAAACTACCGCATCGCGGCCAGTATCCGCGACGTAGCTTCGGGCAAAAACGTAAAGACCGAGTTCGTGAAGGCTGACGCCAAGAACAAAGTACTGGATGCGGTAGACACACTCTCCGCAGCGATTCGCGAGGACCTGGGCGAGAGCCTGCAGACCGTTTCGCAAAGCAAACGACTCAGCTCGGTGACCACGCAGTCGCTGGAAGCCCTGCGGCAGTACTCGATCGCGACGGAGAAGGCCTTGGCGCTGCAATGGGACGAGGCTAAGGTATATCTCGAAAACGCACTGCGCATCGATCCCAGCTTCACTGCCGCGCGCGCTTCCTTGGGCATGATGAACGTGGAACAAGCCGCAAGCGGCCTGCCTCATTTCGATGCCGAAGAGGGCAGACGGTTGTTGAGCGAGGCAGTAAAGGACGTGGACGGACTCACCGACCGAGAGAAATACGGGATCCTGGCGTTTTATGCCCGGGCGGTGGAAAAAAATCCGGGAAAGGCAGTCGGATACCTGAAAACCCTAATAGCGCTCTACCCAGACGACTCCGTCACTCACGTGAGCCTGGGGCGTACATACCTTCAGATGGGGCGCCTGCCGGAGGCGATCGCGGAGTACAAAGAGGCGATCCGGATCGATCCGAGATTCGTCCTCGCATACGCGAATGGGGGGGCCACCTACCTGTACCAGATGGGTGACGTTGCCTCGGCTCTGCCGGTGTGTGAGAAAATCCTGCAACTTGATCCGGGAAGCGCCTGGGCGCAAGACTGCATTGGCTGGTCGTACTTTGGGAAGAACGATCTTCCAAAGGCGCAAGCTGCATTCGAGAAAGCGGTAGCTGCCAATCCGCAGGCGACGTTATCGCGCTACCGTTTGGCGCACACCCACCGGGCGCAAGGCCACTATCAGCAGGCAATCGAAACGCTACAGCAGATCCAGAAGGTTGATCCGGGCGAAACCTCCGTGTTTTATGACATGGGAGTTGTATATGAGCAGATGGGAGATCGCCAGAAAGCGCGCGAGCTTTTCACCCGCTTTCGCCACGAGGTGAAAACGCACGAAAAAAAGACGTTGCATGAGCCGGGCACACAACTGGAGCTGGCCGCAAACTGCGTGCGCCTTGGGGAAACCGACCGCGCCCGGCAAATGCTGCGCACGGCCATGACGAAAGATCCCCAGCTTCACCTGGACGCGGCCTTTGTGCTCAGCCTGTTGGATCGGAAGAAGGAGGCGGTTGACCAACTGGAACTAGCGATCCAGAACGGGTTCACCAATTACATCTGGCTGAAGATGCACCCGGATTTGCTGCCGCTGCATGGGTATCCCGCGTTTGAGCAGTTGATGGGTAAGATGCTAAAGACGTAGTCAGCGATTTTGGTCTCGGCGCGCCCCTGGGTTAGAAAACTACCCATTCCTAACGCCCTGAGCGGAAATCAAGAAATCCAATCTCTACGGGTTTCCAGAGGAGCGATTCTGGGCAGGTTTTCTAACACCGCTGCCACCATTCTTCACCCACCTGGATTTCAAAATGAGTCGAGCCAACGGGCAAACCCTTTCATCCCCTCTTTTGCCACGGTCTGAACAGCGTCAAAACTCTGAGTGGCGGAGCGATTTCACATCGCGGGTAGATTTCGTGTCAAAAAACTCAGGAAGGCGTCGTTTCCGCAGTTTTCCTCGTAAACTCGGGCACTTATGGTGCAGCCTCGAATACATTGGCGGTGTTTTGTTTCGGCATCCATCTATTAAGTATAAAAGCCGACAGCTCAACTGTCCGATTTGCCTGCCCGCATACTCCACCAGGGGTCTCGTTTAACTTCTCGTAAGGCCCGCAGACGTTGCCCGCGAGGATGTACGATCCATGAACACTCCTGTCCATGGAAGAGGGCCGGAATTCTCCGTTGACATCCTGCTTCCGAGCAGTAAAATGGGCGGCACAAGCGGGGGGAGGAGATCATGACAACGCTAGGACAACATCGGGGTTGGATTTCGAGGAGAGGCCTGGGGGCGGCCAGTGCCGCGCTGACGTTTGTAGTCGTGCTTGGTCTAGGCGTAGTTACAAGCCAATCTGCCCAAGCACAGACTTTTACTGATCTTTACAACTTCACAGGGTCGCCGGACGGGGCGGATCCCTTCGCAGGTCTGGTCCGGGACGCCGCCGGCAATCTATACGGCACCACCTACACCGGTGCCTCTTCCGGCTACGGTGTGGTGTTCAAGGTGGATACCAGCGGCACCGAGACCGTGCTGTACTCGTTTAGCGGGGGAACCGACGGGGGGTCTCCCGTCGGCGGGTTGGTCCGCGACACGGCAGGCAGTCTTTATGGCACCACCCAGTATGGCGGCTCGTCGGGTAACGGAGTCGTGTTCAAGGTGGATAACAGCGGCACCGAGACCGTCCTTTACAGTTTCGCTGGGGGAACCACGGACGGGTGCAGTCCTTATGGAGGTTTGGTCCGGGACAAAGCAGGGAGTCTGTACGGTACTACCATGGGATGCGGCGCCTCCGGCAATGGAACCGTGTTCAAGGTGACGAAAAGCGGCGCCGAGAAGCTCCTGCACAGCTTCGCTGGGGGGACAGCAGACGGGGCAAATCCGCTCTATACCGGCTTGCTGATGGACCCGAAGGGTAACCTGTACGGCGTCACCTCGCAGGGCGGTTCTCAGAACAGCGGAGTGGTGTACAAGCTGAGTAAAAGCGGCACATTGACCCTGCTACACAGCTTCACTGGGGGAACCACGGACGGGTGCTCTGCCCACGGAACTCCGACTATGGACAAGGAGGGTAACCTTTACGGTACCACCAGTAGGTGCGGTTTCGGCAGCCATGGAATCGTGTGGAAAGTGAGCAAGAAGGGGACCGAAATCGTGCTGCACAACTTCGCTGGGGGTTCTTCGGACGGGGAGAACCCTATATCAGGGGTGATTCTGGACGCGCAAAATAACCTTTATGGCAACACCCAAGCGGGCGGCGTTTCCGATGACGGAACGGTGTATGAACTGAATAAGAAAGGCGTGCTAACCCTGCTGCACAGCTTTGCTGGATCGGACGGGGCAACCCCGTACGGAGGTCTAATCCGGGACGCAAAGGGCAACGTTTACGGCACCACGCTGGAGGGTGGCAGCGGCCGCGATGGGACAGTGTGGAAGCTGACCCCGTAGGTCACAAAGGCAAGAACGCAGTAGCAGCGCAGCCGGAGTTGGGAGCGTTACCAACGGCGTGTGAGCCTCGTCACAAGCCGTACTTGCCACTGGGGTTACAATGGTGGCGTTCGGCGGGAGGAGTTTATGAAACCGTCCTCGCAGTCGCCCAGGACGCCTTCTAGGATCTTCAATTCCTGTGTCTTCTTGTTCGTTACATGTTTGTTCCTCTCTGGTATATCCAGCGCCGCGCCTTCCATCACGCTTTCCAAGAAGAGCGGACCGCCCACGAGCAGGATTCTCGTGTCCGGGCGCGGCTTCGAGCCGAACGTTGGAGTGGATATCTATTTCGGCACGAAGGACGAAGCGCTCATCGTCACCAACGGACAAGGGGAGTTCAAGAATGCTGGAATTCGCGCACCACGCAGTGCGCCTCCCGGCAAGCATTGGGTGACTGCGTTGGAGCGAAATAACGATAAGGGTGCTCAACAGCCATTCTTGGTGCAAACGAATTGGAGTCAATTCCAATTCGCTCCCGACCGTGACGGCTCGAATCCGTACGAGAACGTGCTCAATTCGCGCACGGTCAGGAGCCTCGACCTGAAATGGAGCTACCTCACGACGAACAATGTGTGGGGCTCACCTGCGGTAGTTGACGGAATGATGTATTTTGCTACTTCGTCCTTGCTATATGCACTGGACTCCAAGTCTGGAGCCTTCCGCTGGAAGGCGCCCCCGCCTATCTACAATCTCTTCAGTTCAGACTTGGCGGTTGCGAATGGGATTGTCTACGTTGGCTTGTTCGGCGATGGCCTGCAGACGTTTGACGCGAAAACTGGCACCGCAATGTGGAACTATGGCTCTGCAGGCAAAGTGTTTTCATCGCCAGCCGTCGCGAACGGGATCGTCTATTTCGATGACGGAGAAAACAATCAAGATGGCGGTGTCTACGCCTTGAACGCCAAGACCGGTAAACTGCTGTGGTTTTCTCCGACATACTCTTCCTTCTGCTCCGCTGCAGTGGCGGATGGCGCGGTTTATGTCGGGGCGGACGACGAGAATGTCTACGCGCTCGATGCCTACACCGGCACCAAGCTCTGGAGCTACACGACCGCCGGAGTTGTGCGTTCCACGCCAGCGGTCGCAAATGGCATGGTTTATGTTGGATCGTTCGACAAGATGTATATGCGCTTAATGCCACTACCGGAGCCAAGCTCTGGAGCTTCGCGACCGGCGATTGGATATGGTCTTCACCAGCCGTGGCGAGTGGAGTTGTTTATGTCGGCTCTGTAGACCACAACCTCTACGCCTTGGACGCACTCACCGGCACAAAGCTGTGGAGTTTTACGACCGGCGATTCTGTTAATTCCGCGCCTGCCGTGGGAAACGGCGTTGTGTACCTTGGCTCGCTCGACGGCAACGCTTACGCCCTGAATGCACGCACAGGAGCTCTGCTGTGGAGCTATCCCATCGGTGAGTTTGTATGGTCTTCACCCGCAGTCGTGAATGGCGTGCTTTATATCGGCTCGGATAACGACAATGCTTACGCGTTCGGACTGCACAACGGTGATGAGGGGAAACGAGAGGGCGGTTCCAGCCGCCCCGATCCGAGGACGCTTCGCCCCGACTTCAGCCTCAAGGTGTCCCAGCCAATCGAGCCCTGAGAGCCAAAGGATCACATGAAACATCATTCGCGACCGCCTGGAACGCCTTCTAAGCTTTCCGATTCAGTTCACCACCAACTCAACATGTACGCTCTCGCCGCGAGCGCAGCGGGAGTGGGCATGCTGGCGTTAGTGCCGCCGACTGAATATCTGCTCCCAGCGGGTGTTGCGCTCGCAGGCTTGCTCGCTGCGCCGGAGGCAGCACAAGCAAAAATCGTTTACACACACGCAAACAAGGTTATCCCTAGGTGTTCCAGCACTAGACTGTGCTTCAAGCTCGACCTGAACCACGACAAGATTACCGATTTCAATTTTTTTCTTTCCTACGAGGCGGGTGAGACCCTCGCGGTGCGCCCGGCCCGCAAGACAAAAAATCAGGTTTGGGGAACAATCTCCACCGCCCGCGGCAGCACAGGCGGGGGCCGCACTTATACGTGCACATCTCGCGTCGCGTCTGCCTTGAGCTCCCATGTCTCGGTCGGTCCGAATTCGGTGAAGTTTCAACCTGGAAACACACGTATGTGGGGATATGTACGAAATGCTTACTGTTTTGCCGGGGGTCAGTGGGAAAATGTCAAGAACAAGTATCTCGGTCTGATGTTTCACATCAAAGGGAAAGTCCACTACGGGTGGGCACGACTGAGTACTACATCGAACCCAAGGCTCACCGGGTACGCCTATGAGACGATTGCGAACAAGCCGATTATCACGGGCAAGACCAAAGGGCCAGATGTCATCACCCTCGAACCCGGCAGTCTCGGAGCCTTAGCAGCGGGAGCGGCGAGATTTCACAGCGGGAAGTAACTAGAGGGGAACCTATGAAGCGAACTTCGAGAAAGCCTTCCAAACTGTCAGAATCAACGCAACGACACCTGAACGCCTATGCGATAGCGGCCAGTGCGGCGGGTGTGGGGATGTTGGCATTGGCCCAGCCCGCAGAAGCAAAGATCATCTACACGAAAACTCACAAGGTAATCGGGAGCAACGGAACCTACAACCTCGATGTGAACCATGACGGGACGGTCGACTTTATCATCCGTGAATGGGGCACTGCGCTTTTTGCCAAGGAAGCTTACGGCAACGCGGTGCGGGGCTATGCCGAACGCTCTTCTCAGGTTCTCGCCTCAGCCCTCAAGCGGGACGCACAGATCGGCCCTGGTACCGTCGGTTTTGTAAAGTCTGGTTATTACGGTGAAGGAATGGCCTATGCCGGGAATACAAACGGAACAACGTGGGCCGCCGGACCCTGGGTGAACGTCAATAACCGGTACCTCGGACTGAAGTTCAAGATTGATGGAAAAACTCACTACGGGTGGGCCCGGCTGAGCGTCAAGGTCAAGGGTCTTAACATAACTGCCACGCTGACGGGTTATGCGTACGAATCCACCCCCAACAAGTCGATCCTGGCGGGCCAGACCCAAGGTAAGTGCGACGACCCTGCGACCCCAAACTCTGCTCAGCAGCAGGCCTCCCAATCCAGGACCGCTGTCGCCGACCCTAGTTCGAGTGCCCCACAACCGGCATCGCTCGGCATGCTCGCTCGGGGCGCCGTCCAAGTATTGCGGTGGAGGTAGTAAATATGACGACTAAAGTGTCACTGCATGGTGTAGTTTCGACCACACGTCGCCGGATACCAGCCGGGATTCCGTTGCTAGCGATCCTGTTTGTGATGGCACTCATCGAAATAGGGACTGCGAGGGCGCAAACCTTCACCGTGCTTCATACATTTACCGGCCGCGGCGACGGTTGGGATTCTACAGGAGTAATCCGGGATGCCAAGGGCAAACTCTATGGGGCAACCTTTCGCGGCGGCGCTTTCAACATGGGAATGGTGTTCAAGTTGGACAAAACCGGTAAAGAGACCATCTTGCACAGCTTCACGGGCGGGGATGGGTTATGGCCCAATGGCGATCTGATTCGGGACAAGGCCGGCAACCTCTATGGCACCACCTACAACGGCGGTACTCCTGAAGGAGGGCAATGCCATTACGGCTGCGGAGAGGTGTTCAAGTTGGATAAGAAAGGTAAAGTGACCGTCCTTTGGGCCTTCACCGGGGGGACCGATGGTGGATATCCGCTCGCGGGAGTAATCCGAGATTCTACCGGGAACCTCTATGGTACGACCCTAGTGGGTGGCGATCCATCGTGCAATTATGGGCAGGGCTGTGGGGTGGTGTTCAAACTGGATAAAATGGGCAAGGAAACCGTCCTCCACACTTTCGCCTACGACGCAAACGGGTATTGGCCCGGCGGCGTGATCCGAGATCCGGTCGGCAACCTCTATGGCCCTGCCGCGGGGGGCAGTCAAACCTGCGGCTACGGCGCGGGCTGCGGTTTGATCTTCAAGCTCGACACAACCGGTAAGGAGACCGTGCTTTATAGCTTCCTTGGAGAGAGCGATGGTGGATCTCCGGGAGGCTTGGTTCGCGACAGGGAGGGCAACCTCTATGGCCCTACTGGGATCGGCGGTGATTCTTCTTACAATTGTGGAGTGGTGTTCCAATTGAACCATGCCGGCAACGAGACGGTGCTGCATGCCTTTACTGGGTACCCAACCGACGGGGCTTTTCCCGACTCGGTGGTCCGCGACGCGGAAGGCAACTTCTATGGCGCCACCGGGGGAGGCGGCGACGCAAAGTGCGAGGGCAATGGCAACCTGGGATGTGGAACCGTGTACAAGATAGATAAGACCGGCACGGAGACGGTGTTGTATAGCTTTCTCGGGGGGACAGATTCGCTAGGTCCAGTCGGCGTAATCCGGGATCGGGCGGGGGACTTCTACGGCACCACTTCGTTTGGCGGTGATCCTTCTTGCGATGGCGGCAAGGGTTGCGGCGTGGTGTTTAAGCTGACTCCGTGATCAGATACATACGCTTGCTCATGCGCAGGCCGCCGATCCCTAACAAGGCCTGTCCTCGCGGGCAAGACGGAGGCGCTCGATTGCGCTGAAACCCTCCAGCCTCGGTCGGCTCGCCCAAGGATCGGCTGGGCGCTTAGGGAAGTAGCGTCGGGCGTTTGGAAGTTGGGCCTACTCCCGACCATGCTTCAGGCTGAAGGCGTAAAGGGTGCCGTATGATCCGACGTAAACCACCCCATTCACGACGGCGGGCGAGGACTCCACATAAGCGCGGGTGAGCCCGTAGCGCCACAACTTGGCACCAGTTCTGGCGTCCAGCGCATATAAGTTGTCGTCGTAAGAGCCGACATAAACCACGCCATTTGCAACCGCAGGCGAGGAAAACAACGCGAAGCCGTGGAAAGCGATTGGACGACTCCACAACTTGGAACCAGTAGTGGCGTCCAGCGCATACATCTTGTTGTCCGTAGAGCCGAAGTAAACTACTCCATTCGCCAGGGCGGGCGAGGAATCCACATAACCGCCCGTAGCGTAGCTCCACAGCTTCGCGCCTGTGCTAGCGTCTAGGGCGTACAGGTTACCGTCCTCCGAGCCGATATAGACCACACCATTCGCCACGGAGGGCGAAGATTCCACATTGCCCGCGGTGGTGTAGCTCCAGATCTTGGCGCCCGTTCTTGCGTCCAGCGCGTACACGTTGTAGTCGGTTGAGCCGACATAGACTACCCCATCCACTATTGCGGGGGACGAATCCACTTCGAAGCCGGTGGCGTAGCTCCAGAGCAGCGCGCCGGTGCGGGCGTCCAGCGCGTAGACGTTACTGTCGTTCGAGCCGACATAGACCACCCCGTTCGCCACGGCAGGCGAGGAAGATATCCAACTGCTGGTGGCGTAGCTCCACAACTTGGTGCCAGTCTTGGCATTCAGTGCATATAGTTTGCCGTCCTGGCAGCCAGCATACACGATCCCATTCGCCACCGCGGGTCCTGAATAAAAATGATAGCCGCCCGTGAAGCTCCACAGCTTGGCGCCAGTATGGGCATCCACTGCAGACACAATGTCGTCGTTGTCGGCCACGTAAACTACTCCGTCTACGACTACAGGGCCCGAAGATACGTCGCCCGTAGGGTAGCTCCACTTGACGCCCAGGTGCCCGACATTGTAAACAGTAAGAAACTTCTCAAACGGATTGAAGCGCGTGCCGTAGTGCCTGAAGTGAAACTCGCTCCACTTGGTGAGCACATGGGCCGTGGGCCAACTGCCCGAGGATGAGGCAGCTTGGCCATAGCAGAATCCCGCCAGCAAGAAAATTGTGAAACATGCCAGGCCCAACCGCCTCCCGGTCTTCCTTGACTCCATCCTTGTTATGCGTGCCATGGTGTCTCCTCCCGGCGGTGTGGGGATCGTTCTCGGGACGCCGGAACCTCGAAGACCAAGTGCCGTTGAGACGGTGGGAGAGGGAGCGGTACTCAGCCTGCCGACCATTCTGGTCCGCGTCCCATGGCTTGTCAAGGTGCAAAGACTTGCAGTCTCATCGTCCATTCCATCTGGCGCAAGGCGCAGCGGCAGTGTCAATGCGACCAAGCCAGCTAGTACTTCAGGAGAAGCTCGAAGACGACGCCGCAGCCTTCCGTGCAATTCGTATTGCCTCCCAGCCTCGTAGTGCCGTACAAACCGCTTACCAGAGATTTCCCCCAGATCAGGCCGGCCTGGGGAGAGTAACCGCTCGCCACATCGAAGTCGTGAAGCGTGGTTTCCGTCCACTGGCCATCGGGTTCAGAGGGTGGCGTCAGTCGAAAGATGGCCCCTCCATGCGGGCCGCCGACGCTGGTAACGCCATATAAACTGCCGCCCTCACCGAAGACCAGACGGCCCATGGGATAGCCACCGTCGTCGCCGCCTGTAAAGGCGTACAGTGTGTGTTCCGTCCATCCATTTCCAGCGGAAGGTCGTGATAGTTTGAAGACTTCACCCTCTCCCGGACTGGAGATGGCGGTTGTGCCGTACAAGTTGCCTTCTTTATCAAAGAGTACTGGCCCACCGGGTCCGCCACCGCCCATGTTCAAATCGAAGGAGTGTAGGATTTTCTCAACCCAATGGGTTCCATGGCTGGGCCGCTCTATTTGGAACGCAACTCCATAGCCGTCATTTCCGCCGATTCCTGTGGTGCCGTACAGATTGCCCTGCTTGTCGAGGGTCAGCCCTACTGACGGCAGGCCTCCATCCGTGCCACCGGTAAACCTGTGCAGCACCGACTCCGTCCAAGCTGCATTCTTCTTTGCCGGCCTCTTCAGACGAAAGACCGTACCGCACCCGTCGGCGTTACAACCATACCCTTGTCCACCAATGTAGGTCGTACCATAGAGGTTACCTTCATGATCAAAGGCCAGCTGTCCGTCAGGCTCGCTACCGTCATGCTGGGCTCCGCCCTTGAACCTATAGATCTCTTTATAGGTCCAACGCTCCCGCGATCTTGCGGGCCGGCATAGTCGATAAATCCCGCCGTATCCGTCAGGATAGCCAGGCTTCGCACCGTACAGGCATCCACTATCGTCCAAGACCAAGCCGTCGGGGTTCCAACCGTCGTCGAAGGAGGTAAAGGCATGAAGCACCTTGAAGGTACGGCGCCCGCCTTTCCTTACGGGCGGCCCGAGCTGAAAAATAGTACCGTTCCTTTTCGAACCACCCGACGAGGTGGTCCCATAGAGGTTCCCGGCCTTGTCGCGCACGAGCGGAGCCCCCGGGTAGTAACCATCGTCGCTGCCCGTGAAGCGGTAGAGGACCCTGTACCTCGCGGAAACAGCTTGCGGCGATGCGGAAAGTTGAGGTGGCGAGGAAGGTCCCGGAGATATTCTCTGCTGTGGCGTTCGACCAACATGCAGGCCGCGCCCTCGATTGCCCAGCGGGATCGGATCAGACTGCGCCATGACCATGGTGCCGATAAGGATGGCGGGCAGAGCGACGAAATGGGCGGATCTCATAATCCGGAATCTGCTTTTTGCTTCAAAAACCGCGCCAATCATACACCCGACCCGCTCTTCGCTGCCAGTGTGAAACAATTTTCATACGGACTGCCCCCATCAGTTTGAGAACCCCGTGGCAGCACCGTCGAAAATTGGTGACGACCGGAGGACGACTGGTCAGCACCAGCACAGCCGAAATTGCGCCCTTTGGGGCCCACTCTTGCGACACCCCTGCTGACTCGAACCCGCCGTAGACAGACTTCGTTGCCAACCTGACCACCATTATCTATCCCATCGGTACCGGCGGTAGCGCGATCCGACGTGGCATCGCCCCGAACCGCCGCGTTCAGACGGTCTTCACCAGGTTGTCGACCGCCCCCCCACGGACCGTAGAAGGAAATCACAGACTCACAATTTCAAAACTCAATTGAAAAATCGAAAATTGAAAAAAATTCCCAAAAAATATTTTCCCGAAGGTCCAGCCGCTGCGCAGGGGTACGGTTGGAGAAACCCCACCCCCTTGATCCGGGGGCCCCTCCGGGTCGGATGCAGCCGCTGCGTTGATCTGCCCTTGGTCCAGCCCCACCCCTGTCACCGGGGGCGCGGAGGTAGCGTTTCGTCGGCAAGCTGCCCCGTATATATTAGGTCCTAAGGTTATATAGGGCAGGGTCGATCATGGGGCGGACCATGAGGCGGGCGAGGCTATCTTGCGCTCGTCGTCATCCTGCGTCTGTTGGCTGATCGGTCTCGGCTCATCAGAATCGGGATCGAAGAAGATCGGATCGGTTGGGCCGGGTTCGCGGCCAAACTTCTTCCGAAACGCCGCTAGCTGGTGCTCGATGGCCGCTCGTGCTTCAGGCGATAGCGGAATAATCCTTCGGTTCTGGCTCATCCCATCTCCGGGTCGTTCTGCGATTCTACTCTCGGCTGCAGAGACGCGTTCACCCTCCGAAGCTATCTTGTGGTTGGGTCGGCTGCCAGCGTAGCATTGGACCATGCGAGGAGAAGTACATCTCAACCGCGTGCTTTGCAAGATGCTGCCGTTCGCAGTGAAAGCCCTCTATCGCCAGATCGCAGTGGTCGAGCAGGAACAGTTCCAAGTGCGTACTTTCGAGGGACGGGTGGTGCAGACGAATCCCAAGTTCATTGCGGAAAGATCAAACGCGGAAGTGCACATACACGCGACGCTCAAAGAGGCTTTAGACGACGCTGAGTCACAGTTCGCTGTCAAGGGCGGACTAAAAGTAGGCCGCAGGAGCGGAAGGAGAGTAGGCCACTACGCCTTTCCTGAAAGATCCATTCCCTCATAGCGGGGAGGTGTTCAGAGCGACCCGGAGCAGTCAAGGGCGCGTGCCTTTCGCGGCGTAGCGAACCCTTGACGGCGAGGACCGCTCTGAAAGAATGCGGCGGGAGGGAAAGGAGTCGCGCAGCAGGGGCTTTCCCAACCTCAAAGGGACCGAGCCGGGTCAGGAGTTCGAGGGCGAGCCGTGCTTGCGCTTGCTCTGTTTGAGGCGATAGCTCTCGCCGTTCATCTCCAGGATATGCACGTGGTGGGTGAGCCGGTCCAGGAGAGCGCCGGTCAGTCGCTCCGATCCCAAGACCTCCGTCCACTCCTGGAAAGGAAGATTGCTGGTCACCAAAGTCGAGTTGCGCTCATAGCGCTGGCTGAAGACTTCAAACAGCACTTCGGCCCCGGTCTTGGAAAGCGGCACGAAGCCCAGTTCATCGACGATCAGCAGTTCGTAACTGACCAACTGTTTCTGAAAGCGCAACAGACGTTTCTCGTCCCGTGCTTCCATCAGCTCATGCACCAAGGCCGCGGCGGTGGTGAAGCGAACGCGATGGCCACGCTGGCAAGCCACTAACCCCAAAGCCAGTGCCAGGTGAGTTTTTCCCGTGCCCGAGTTTCCTAAAAGCAAGACGTTCTCGCGGCGCTGCAAGAACTCGCAGCGCGCCAACTCCAGCACCAGGGTTTTATTCAGCGAGGGAATGGCCAGAAACTGAAAGCTGTCCAGGCTCTTGACCACGGGGAAACGTGCTTGGTGAATGCGCCGTTCGGTGGCTCGGCGCTCGCGGTCCACCAGTTCCAACTCCGTCATGCGCAGCAGATAACGCGGATAGTCCACGCTCTCGTCGGCGCACTGCCGTGCCACCTTGTCGTACTCGCGCAGGAAAGTCGGCAGGCGCAACAGCTTCAGGTGATGTTCCAAAAGAAGCTGCGGAGTGTCGTTCGTGACCGGAATGGTTGGGTTGCTCATGAGCCCACCTCATTCAGCAACGTCATGTAATCGACGGCCTGGGTGGTATGCACCTGGGGCAGCGGCAGGTAGGGGTACTGCAGGAGATCCAGTCGCGGCGGACGTCGCTCGATCCGGCACAGCAGCAGATGTTTCACCGCATCGAAGGAAACGGTTCCCAGATGCAAAGCGTCCTGGATCGCCTGCCGGACTTCCTCCCGGCGGAACGTCTCCAGCAACCGCAATACCTGCACGTACTCTCGCTTGCCCGGCTTGCCCAGCCGCGCTTCCAGCAGCCGCCGCAGTTGGGCAAAGCACTCCGGCAACTCCCAGCCGGCCAGCGGAGCGGCTTGGTCCAAGGCCCCGGTCTTCTCCTCCAGCAGTGCCAGATAGTGCAGCGGATCGAAGATCATGTCTTCCCGTTCATAGCTGCGGGGATGCCGGGCAATCACTTCGCTGCCGCAGGCAATCACCACTTCATGGACATAGCCTTTCACCAGCACTTCGCGATGCCCATAGGCGGTGGGCACCGAGTAATCGTTGGCTCGGTAGCGCACCAGAGATAACGAGCTGACTTTCGCCGTGCGCTTTTCACAGGCTTCATAGGGCACGGTCGCCAAAGGCAACAGCGCCGCACGATCGCGCTCGAACCGCTCCGCGATGGTCTCCTGGTGTCCCCTCATCCGCCGCTCTCGCCGTTTCCCGCATTGTTCCAGAAGGTAGGCGTTCAGTTCTTCCCAGCTACTCCTATGCGGCACTGGTACCAGAAAGTTCCGCCGGGCATAGCCCACCAGTCCTTCCACCGCTCCCTTGTCGTTGCCCTTGCCCGGACGCCCGAACTTCTCCGCGAACAAATAGTAGCTTTGCAACTCACAAAACGCCTGCGTCTTCTTCCGCTGACCGTCGCCCAGGATCTTGGCCACCGCCAGTTTCGTGTTGTCGTACAAAATCCAACCAGGCACTCCGCCGAAGTAGTCGAAGGCCCGCACATGCGCGTCCAGAAACGCCTCCGTGCTCTCGGCGGGATACGCCACCACGAAGCAATCATCCGAGTGCGGCAAATCCATCGCGAAGTAGTGTGCTTTCTGCTTCGCCCCGGCGATCACCACCCAGGCTTCCCCAAAGTCCGCTTGGGCTTCTCCGGGAGCATGCCGCAGCGGCACAAACATCTCTTGCTTCCGCACCTTCTGTCGGTGCACGTAGTCCTTCACCACGGTGTAGCCCCCCGGATACCCATGTTCTTCCCGCAAACGATCGAAGATCCGCTTCGCCGTGTGTCGTTGTTTCGGAGGCTGAGTCTTATCCTCTTCCAGAATGGCGTCGATCACGCCTAACCACGGCCCCAGCCTGGGCCGTTTCACCGGTTGTTCCCGCCGGTAGCCCGGCGGCACTGCGTAACGCAGCATCTTGCGCACGCTTTCGCGGGCGATGCCATACTCCCGCGCTACTGCTCGTTGGCTCTTCCCCTCGACAAAGACTGCTCGCCGTACACGTCCATAGAGTTCCACTGGGTACATCCCTCCGGTGTTTCACGACTCCTGTCGTTCCCACAACAGCAGCTCGTAAAACTGAAATCCGGCGGTTGGCCTAGTTTCCCTCCGCCGCATCACGCTTCCGCGGCGTGATGTGGCCTAGTATTGCAGCGGCGCTCTCACTTGCCAAGGGCGGAAAGCAACCGTACTGGCCCAACGCTGCGATGGAAGATCACATCCGTCCGGCTGCACAGCGGGCGAAAATCACCAAGCGGATCGGCTGGCATATGCTGCGTCACACCTTCGGGACACTGGTAAAGAGCCAAGGCGCGGATATAGCAACCACCCAGGCGCTCATGCGCCACGCCAACGTCAGCATCACGATGGATCGCTACGTCCAGGCCATCGGTGAGGCAAAACGGACGGCGCAACACAACATCGTGGGCCTATTGGACCCTTGTGGACCCGCGAGCTTTCAGGCAGAATGTAAGTTGTTGAATTGAAACGCAGGGCGCTTAACTCAGCGGTAGAGTGCCATCTTCACACGGTGGAAGTCATAGGTTCGAATCCTATAGCGCCCACCATCGTTTCAATTGCTTACGGTTAAAGGAATCACCTTGGAATCACTCAAGGCGAGGCCCGCAACCTTCGATCCGGCCCGCTGCATCTCGTCCGTGACCACGTCCCCATATACGTTGAGCGTGGTTTGAATGTCCGAGTGCCGCATGAGCTTCTGTTGCACAGTGATTGGGGTGCCCACGGCATCCAGCCATGACCGGAACGTGTGCCTGAAGCTATGCGTCCCGATCCGGCCGATCCCCGCGTTCAAGGCTGCGTGCTGCAAGATCTGACGATAACCTGTGTAGGAATATGGCAACCGCCCGATTCCTACAGGGCTTGCGAAGATCCAATCCTCGGCCTCGCGGAACTCCGTGACCTGTTGCCAGGCTGAGAGAACCGAGAGCAGTTGACGATCAAGGCTCATTGTCCTACGGGAGCCTTCCGTCTTCACGGAATCGAGGTGCTGATTCACGATCCCGTGTTCAACGTTGAGCTTCGAGTCCATCCCAGTCCACATCCCTCCATCGCAAAGCGAGCAGTTCCGAAACGCGCAACCCCAGACACAGTTGCAACAGCACCATTGTCTTGAATGGCTCGCTGAGGTGCTTCGAGAGTGCGTGGAACTCCTCCACTGTGAGGCTTCGAGGCTGTTTCTTGCGCTTGGACGCGCCTCGAACGGTGACGAGGGAGATGGGGTTAACACCAACCGGAACGGCTCCGCACCACATAGCGAAGTCTACTAATCGGTGTAACACCTCGCGAAGGTGTCCTCTTGTCTTCGGAGCTAGTGGCAGGGATTCGAGCCACAACTCCACAGGGCGAGGTTGCAAATCCGTGATTGGCAGTTCACCCCACCGCGGGAGGATATGACGATCCAACCATGAAGAATTGGCCATTTGCGTACTGTATCTCAACTTCGACAGTTTCTCTATTCGGTATTGCTCTGCAATGTTCAGAACCGTAGGAGATATCCGCTCGGCCTGGAGCGTCAGGCTACGGAGGATCTCTTCAGCCCTTCGGTTCGCTTGCTCTTGGGTGAGTTCCTTAAGGACTCCCAACTTCCTTGTGGTTCGCTTTCCGTTGATTACCGGGAAGAACACCCAGGTACCTCGGGATTTGTTGCGAATAGCTTTTGGTTTCCGTGCTCTCACTTGAGCCTCCTATTCTCTGTGAGCACGGCTGGCGAAAGGCAGCTTATCATAGATTTCGACAGGAGGTTAGAGTCCAAGTCCTCGCGCCGGAACCTCCAGATCCTCCGCTTCGTGCCGGAGAGCGCATAGGCCAGGACCTTGCCTTGCCGCACCCACAGCAGCAAGGATCGCGGCTTCACCTTCAAGTATGCGGCTGCTTCCTCGGTTGTGAGCCATTCGAATTGTCGAGAATTGCTCATCGGAAATCCCTCTGGCCCCCGCGTTGCTTGATGCGGAATGTCAAGCAGCGTCCAGTGCTTGATTACTCGCCACCCAACTCCTGAAATAGCACCTGCAGGGAAAACTCTTAACTTCTTTCCCTATTCGTCGTTGTCCGACTCCTCCTCTATTTGATCGTCAAGAATCTCTTCGACCAATTGCGTAAGTTCCTTACTGCTCTCGTCGCCTCGTAGTTTTCCCTGGAGGTCAGCGGCCACAATCTTCTCCAGTTCTTGACGCCATTCCCGATCACAGATGGCTTCGTAGTCAATTTCTCCTTTGTTGAAAAGAGTCTGTAGATAGGTTCCGACTTGAAGTCTCGCTGTACTGAGTAAACCAGGGATCAGCCCACGGCGACGTTCTTCCTCGATGCGGCTTTGGATGGCAGCCAAGACAGGTTCGAGCGCTTCCTCAAGCTTGTCGTGCATTGTTGTTTCGTCCTGTTGGCCACTCATCTGCTCGATTACTTTGTTTATGGCCGCCCTGCCGTCCCGTTGTTCCTTTTCAGTCGCCTGACGAGGTATCTTCTGCAACCCCCAGGTACGTAACTTCTCGCGCTGTCGACGAAGTTCAACCCCTGCGAAGATCGGAGCAGCCGCATTCCATGCTGCGGTAAAGAATGCATCGTGACTGCCCTCATCGCCCGCTTGTTGAATCGCTTTCCGAGCAAGCGCTGCCACTTGCATTCTCTCGTCGTAGGTGGCGTCGGAGGGCACTTTGGCAAGGACTCGGTTTCGAGCCAAATCGCGAGACTGAGACAGCTTGCGTTGTCGAGTCACGGCCTGCAATGCCGAGCGAACGATGTCATCGCACAGCGATCCCATCCGGAGTTCGTCTTCAGAAGTCCGCCGATTGATCTCACTTTCGATCTGCCGCGAGACCTGGTCTCTCTCCTCCGGGGTTAGCCAGTAGGGAAGTAGTTGGCGTGCGTGATCGTTCCATTTCCCGCGGAATTGCTCTGGCTGATTTGGCCGCTGTTCTGATTCCCGAGAGAGATGTATCCCCTCAGTCCGCATTCCTCGGAAATTGAGCGCTTTCGGTTGCTTTCGGCTGGCCGAGAATCGGGAAATTGGTCCCACCCGACCAGTTCTTGAGGGAACTGGGGTCCTGGGTTCAGGGGGCCGGGGATCTTGTCGTCCGGGTGGGGTTGCTTGCGGCCAGCCATTTTGTTTGATTGTCTCGATGGTTTCACCACTGAACCTTGCTTGTCCCCCAGGGGTCGTGATTGCTGGTATACGGCCAGTTCGATACTGAACCCGTAACAAATCAGCGGAAACTCCGAGTTCCCGAGCAGCCGCTGGAAGGCTGAAATATTGTTTTCCCGCCATTTCTGGGTTCCTAGGAAAAAGTAGGTTTTCGTACAAAATCCGCGTCGCCAAGCACTGAGTATCCGCGTCACGGTCAGGCCTGTCACGGAAGTATTAAATCGAGGTTTCGGGCCTAAAGCGTCGATTTAATACCGGCAGCCTTTCGGGCGAGATGGTTCTGGATCACAGCCTTGAGCTGTGGGACGGTAGTCTTGCCAAAGAAATGTGGATGTTCCATGCGCAGAACGTCGAGCATGTCCTGAAGTAGTTCCCCAGGAAAGCGTGCGAGCCTGCGAACTTCGGCAGAGTCAATTCTGTTCGAATGGTGACCTGGCTGTGGGTAATGAGGGATCATGTACTCATAAAGGCGCGGAATCACTGTTTGAGTGAATATGGGCCATCCTTGTGGGTTCCGCGCCGACATCAGGCCGTCACCAGCCGGGCCCTTCCAGACAAGATCCCAGATCCCAAGATTCTCAAATGCTTTTCGGTAGGCATCGCCACATCGGGCAGGATCGTTACGCTCTTCACCTGGAATCAGTACCTCTCGTGTATCTTTGGTTTCCTGATTGAACGCCGTGATGCGTTGGCCGGAAAAGGTGTATACAGGACCACTGTCATCTTGTCCGGTTGGGACATCGCTCAAACAGAGTTTCCACGGCCCGACCTGAGGAAAATTAGCCTCTATGAGTGCCTGCCAGGCCAGGGATTCAGCTCCCAGAATCCACTTCTCAAGTTCGGCTTTCTGGTTGGGTAACAGAAGAAAATCTTCGCCGAGGAAAGCCTTCCACTGCTCTATTTGTTCGAGTACCTGCTCGATTGTTCGGCGCTTAAATTGCCGTGAACAAAAGAGCCTCCATTGCGGTAAATCAAAGGCTGCAATTTTCTTGATGATCCCATAGTTCACCCCATGATCAGCAAGCCTTGCAAATATATACCGCGAGCATTGTTTTGCTTTCCCACGGTGGCGCATTTTACGTTTCCTCATGCTCCGGCTCAGTTCTAGAGTAATGGCCGAGCGGATCAAAACCAACCCTGTTTACTAGGTGTGCCGCAGGCCTTGTCTCGCCGACAGCATTCGTAAGGCTCCGTGTTTAGGACATAGGGCAATATTCCGGTCCCCACCAGCCTCCGATTGGCTCGGTTCGGTATACGAGCAACCCGTCTGTCGCGGTGCTACAATCCCGCGCATGACCACAGGATGTTGGGACATGGCGCCATCGACTCTTGCGCAGTGGGTAGGACGTGTTGGGACGATCGCTGCGGTGATAGTGGCTCTTTTCAAAGACCCGATCATCACGGGGTGATTTTGAACAATGTCCCGCAGCCGTAGCCCTTGTTGGGGGCGCAGTTGAGATCGCCGCCGTGCCCGGCAGCGCCGTAGAGATTTCCAATTGCATCCATCGTATCCAGCCACGGATAAGCCCCGTCGGGTCCGGCTGTGAAACTATGCAAAACGCAGGACCGCTAGCCGGGGCGTACAAAACGCATTATCACTGATCGCATCGAAGATCGTCGCTGTACTGTCCCCACGAAATGGCAACTGGCCCGTGGCCATCTCATAGAGCACAACTCCAAACGAAAACAGGTCCGTGCGGGCATCCAATTCCTTCGCCCGCACCTGCTCCGGCGACACGTATGTCACTCACCCCTCGACTTCACTTCGATCTGGGATCCAAGCGGGCGGGGCAGATGAAAATCGTTTCACATCTTACGACTGAGCGAAATGGGTGTACAATGGGTGCTGTTTTTCGGAAAAGCGGACTCCAGCTTAGTACGACGCTGTTCAACCTCTCCCTTCTTTGCCGAGTCCCGTCGTCGAGGCAAAACCATGCAAGAAAAACAACCGTGGCCCCATTTGCCGGGTAGTTCTTTTCGGACCATTTTCGTGAGAACTTTCCTCTGGATCGCCCTGCTTTTCACGACTGTACGTTCATGCCCGGCGATGACAGAGACGATCCTACATAGCTTCGTTTCGCTGCCACAGGGCGCGAATCCGCAGTCGAACCTAGTTGCGGACTCGACAGGGAACCTCTACGGAACCACCTATGGTGGTGGCAACTACGGCCAGGGCACGGTGTTCGAAGTGACGGCTGACTCTGGGGGAAAGTGGAGAGAGAGGGTGTTATACACCTTCAGTGGCGGGAGCGATGGTGGGAATCCCGCAGCCGGGTTGATATTCGACGGGGCAGGAAACTTGTACGGCACGACCTCAAACGGAGGTGCAGTCGGGCAAAACGGATGCTACTACTATGGTTGCGGCGTGGTTTTCGAACTTAGCCCGGTCGGGAACGGCGACTGGGCCGAGAGCGTGTTGTGGTCCTTTGCCGGGGGAAACGATGGAAACCAGCCTTTGGCTGGCCTGGCGATTGATCACTCTGGCAATCTGTTCGGTACCACTTATTATGGCGGATCTGACTATTGGGGCGATGTGTTTAAGCTCACCCCAAACGGCGACGGTACCTGGACGGAGAGCATTCTCTACACCTTCACTGATGGGACCGACGGCGGCGGCCCAGCCGCAAGTCTCACTTTTGATTCCTCCGGTGCAATTTATGGGACAACTCAATATGGCGGCGACGTCAATTGCGACTCCTACGCCCCCAAGCGAGACATATACGGGTGCGGGACAGTTTTTCGGTTGATAAAGAATTCCGACAATAGCTGGTCGGAAACCGTTTTGCACAGTTTTCTTATTACGGATGGTGGGTTTCCGGTGGCCAATGTGATTTTTGACTCGGCCGGTTCACTCTATGGGACAACCGCGAGTGGCCCCGGACTTTGTGGTTGCGGCACCGTATTTCGCCTGTCGCCCAATTCCGACGGTAGCTGGACGCACACCATGCTCTACAACTTCGAGGGCGGGCCTGACGGCAGGACTCCGGTCGCGGGGTTGATTTTCGGAAATGAGGGGAGGATTTACGGAACAACGATGTTGGGCGGCGGCTCACCCTACTGCGGCGGTGGAGAAGCGTGCGGAACGGTCTTTGAGTTGAGCCAGAATAAGGGCGGGGCTTGGCGCGAAAAGGTCATTTTCCGTTTTGCCGCCGAATCCGCAAATTCCGGCGCCGATCCTGTTGCTGGCCTTCTGATGGATCGTGCGGGTAACCTCTATGGCACAACAGCAGGCGGCGGCATTTCGGTAGCTTACTGCTACCAGCCAGGATACACAGAGGGTTGCGGCACCGTATTTCGGCTGACGCCGGCTTCTGGCGGACGGTGGGTGCTGGACACAATCACGAGTTTTGCACTCGGGAAATACGGTTTCGCGCCCATGGGCGGCGTCATCTCGGACGGCTCCGGAAACCTTTACACCACCACGTACGCAGGCGGCACTGCTTACTGCGATGGGGATACGACAGGGGTTGTGGGCTGTGGGACGGTGTACGAACTGCAAATGCAAGCGGAGGGTGTCTGGAAGGGTGTGACCTTGCACCAGTTCAATGGACTCGAAGACGGAGCCGGGCCGGAAGGCAGCTTGCTTGCGGATGCGTCCGGCAATCTGTATGGCACAACCTCGTACGGAGGCAGCGCTAATTGTATGGCCGGCGCTAGTCCGTGCGGTGGGACCGTCTTCGAACTCAGTCCAACCTCCCATGGTTGGAGGGAAACTGTTTTGCACGACTTTAAGCCGGACGGCTCTGGCGGAAGTTCTCCCCAATCCGGCCTGACCATGGATTCTGCTGGTAATCTCTACGGAACTACCCCGTATGGCGGACCTCGAGGTTTCGGCTGCACATGGGGCTGCGGCACGGTTTTCAAGCTATCTCCCGCTAAGGACGGACACTGGACAGAAGAGGTGTTACACGTATTCACAGGACGGATCAACGGCGCGAATCCTCAAGGGTCGTTAGCGTTGGATGAGAATGGCGCAGTCTATGGAGCAACGTGCGGAGGCGGAGGCTACGGCAACGGCACCGTCTTCAAGCTGATCCCCCAGGCGGCAGGGGCATGGCAGGAGGACATATTGTACAGTTTTCAGGGCGCTGGCGATAGGTCCTGTCCGTTGGGAGGAGTCATCATGGATAATGCCGGTAACCTGTACGGTACGACCGACGATGGAGGCAGTGGCTATGGCGTGGTCTTCGAACTCTCGCCATCGGGCCGCACTTCTTGGACAGAGACGGTGCTTTTGGCTTTCCAGATTACGGACGGCGCCTATCCCAGAAGCGGGCTGACTATGGACGGAGCTGGCAACCTGTACGCGGCTGTCGCGTTGGGAGGTGAATCTTACAATTGTTGCGGCGTTGTCACGGAGCTTTCCCCGGGATCCAATGGCTGGACTGAGCAGGTCCTGCACACGTTCACGGGTGCGCCGGACGGGAACTACCCTAGCGGAACCGTCTTCCTCGACGGTTTAGGGGATATTTATGGCACAACCTTGGAAGGCGGCAACGACAGTACGGGCGTCATTTTCGAGCTTTCTCCGGGGGGCTTCGAGGGTAGCCCGTTTGCGGCGAGCCGAAGCGGTATCGCGGCTACAAACGCACAGAGCGCAAGACGATCCGACAGCCATTTCCGAGGACCATCGTACCTTTTACGACAGATTGATAGGGGAGGCAGGTAATGAGACTAAGATGCCTGGAGAGCCGCTTTAGCGCCCTCGCTTCCGTTGTGGCGGCGCTTGTCCTTCTCTATGGGACTCTGTGCTGGGGCGCCAAGCAGACAATTCTTGCTGATTTCAGCCCCCTAGCGAACGGGGCAAATCCTTATTCCACTCTTGTCTCCGATGCCGAGGGGAACCTTTACGGTACAACCACGAACGGTGGAGCTTATGGGACCGTATTTATGCTCAGCCCCCAAACCGGAGGCACATGGAAGGAGCAAGTGATCCACAGTTTTCTCGGCCAAAGCGCGTCTGGCCCCGATGGCGCATACCCTCTCGCTGGGGTGGTTTTTGGCCCCGATGGCGCGCTCTATGGTACGACAGGGGAAGGAGGAACATACGGGTGCGGCACGGTGTTCCGGCTCATAAGGCTTTCAGTTAACGGATGGAGCGAACAAATTCTGCATAGTTTTGCCTGTTATCCAAACGATGGAGCAAACCCGTACGCTAGTGTAACGGTTGATGCTGCCGGGAACCTCTACGGAACCACTAGCCAGGGGGGAAATGGAGAATGCGGCTATTACAGCTCATACGGCTGTGGTACGATTTTCGAGCTTTCGGGCGGACAGAACGGCAGTTGGACGGAAGGTGTACTCTATTCGTTTCAAGCCAGCAGTGACGGATGTGTTCCCGCATCGCCTTTGACCTTGGACAGCGCGGGGAATTTATATGGCACAGCCGAATACAGCAACTGTTACTACGATTACGGTGGAACCGTCTTCGAGCTTTCTCCCGGTTCTACCGGTTGGAGTCTGAGTACGCTGTACACATTCACAGGCGAAAATGATGGTGGCCAGCCGACCGGAGGGCTCATTTTCGATTCCAGCAGCAACCTTTACGGGACTACGAGCGGGGGAGGAAGCAGCGACAAATATGGCGGCGGCGCCGGAACGGTGTTTGAACTCGTCCACGGAGAAAACGGCTGGACGGAGGCCGTGCTGTACTCATTCAACGGGGGCAGCGATGGCAGCAACCCTGCGGCAGGCGTCATCTTTGATTTATCCGGAAACTTATACGGCACAACGCAATATGGCGGCAGCTCGTCCGCATGCTCGTTCGGTTGTGGCACGGTGTTCGAGCTGTCACCGGGTTCGGGCGGCTGGACCGAGAACGTGCTTTACAGTTTCACCGCGGGGCAAGATGGCGCGCTGCCGTATGGCATGGTTCTGCTCGATGGCAGCGGCAATCTCGACATCACGGCCACAGCCGGCGGCGGGCAAGGATGTAATAACACCGTAAGCGGGTGCGGATCGATTCTGCAATTATCCAAAGGGTTCTGGAAGCCAGTGGTGCTGTATGACTTTGCGATCAGCGATGATGGAAGCGAGGCATTCAGCACTCTGGTGTCAGACAGGTCCGGTAACCTGTACGGCACTACCGAATACGGGGGGAGCGGACAGTGCAGTGAATATCCGCCGCTGGGTTGCGGCGTCGTGTTTGAGTTGAGTCTTTCCGAAGACGGGACGTGGAACAAGACCATTATTTACAACTTTACCGGAATCGATGGCGATGGTTCGAACCCGGTCGGTGGGGTTGTATTCGACTCCTCAGGCAATCTCTATGGAACCACGCTGCACGGAGGAGTAAACATATGCCAATACAACACAACCTGCGGCACGGTATTTGAACTGACGTTTACAAACGGAAGCTGGGTTGAGAACGTAGTCCACGATTTTGGAGGCGCCGATGGAGCTAATCCCGTTGCGGGCTTGCTGGCGACACAATATGCTTTGTTCGGAACCACGCAGTACGGCGGTTTATACGATGAGGGGACTGTGTTCGCGATCGCTGAGGGGATTGAGTCCGTGATCCATAGCTTTGGTCAGAACGACGGCATGCAGCCGCAGGCCCCTTTGATCAGCGATGATCATGGGAACCTATATGGCACAACGTCCTCCACGGTATTCGAGTTAGCTGTGAGCGAGGACACCTGGAAGGAGACCGTGCTGCACACCTTCAGCGATCTGGGAGCTTCCAATCGCAACTCGGGTCTCGTCATGGATGGATCGGGAAATTTGTATGGAACAACCTCCCTCGGGGGAGAATACGACGGTGGTACGGTATTCGAACTAAACCAGAGCCAAGGGTGGGACGAGACGGTATTGCACAACTTCACCGGGGTGAATGGCGACGGAGCCTATCCGCAATCCGGTGTAATACTCGACAACGGGGGAAACCTCCTTGGCACGACCTCGGTGGGTGGTATCAACGGAGGGTCGTGTAACGGCTTGGGGTGCGGGGTTGCTTTTGAATTGAGTTCATCGGCGCACAAAGGGTGGAAGGAACATGTTCTGCACCGATTTACCGGGGGAGTGGATGGGGGCCAGCCCTATGGCGGGCTCCTGCCAGACCTTTACGGAAACCTCGATGGAACAACCAGCCGGGGTGGGACGGGCGACCAGGGAGTGGCGTTCGCTATCAAAGTGTACTGAGCATCGACGCAAGATTGTTTAGGTTGTCCCACAATATAGCGGCAGCCCATGTATCCGGACAGAGTGACCGCGATGGCGACTGGACAGTCCTAACCGACGCTCCTGTTGGTTCCCTCCTCCTGCGAACATGCGGTTCTTGGGCGGTTCTGCGAGAACACGGGTACTACAGCGATAGTTCGAGTTGACAAGCCATGGGACGAGGGCAAGAATGGTCGGCAGGCTGAGTACCGCTCCCTCTCCCACCGTCTCAACGGTATTCGGTCTTCGAGGTTCCGGCGTCCCGAGAACGATCCCACACCGTCGGGAGGAGACAACATGGCGTGCATAACAAGGATGGATTCAACGAAGATCGGGGGGCGGTTGGGTCTGGCGTGTATCGCAATCTTCCTGCTGGCAGGATTCTGCTTTGGCCAAGCTGGGAGTTCCCACTGGCCCTCGGGCGGTCGGCCCACGACCCAGGGCCTTACCAAGTGGATAGCTGGAGTGGACCAGGGCGCTGCATATGTCTTCCCGAGCGTCACGTCGTTTGACGGCGTGGATGCTACCGATCAGCCGACATCGGCGGACGTCGATCCCAACGGCGCTGTCGGCACCAAGCAGTACTTCGAGTGGACGAACGCGAACATCACTCAGGGCGGCCTGCAAGCATTCGACAAAGTGACCGGCGCCCCGGTGTGGCCACAATACCTGTATATTAATTCCCCCTGGGTGGGCAACGGTGTGAAGGACTGCGAGACGGTCGGGGGAGACGGTCAGATCATCTTTGATAGTCAGGCCCAGAATGCGCTCGGGACTACCGGGGCCTGGGTCATCGGTGCCCATAACTCACCAGGCGCGAAAGGCCCGTACTATTATTGTGTCGCCATCTCCAACACCGACGACCTGACCAACCCGCAATTGGCCTGGTTCACTTACGAGTTTCCTTTGGACTCGTACCTCGGCACGAGCCCCAAAACCGGGAACCCGAATTTCCCGGATTGGCCAAAGATCGCCACCTGGTGGAACGCTTACTTCGTGACCATCGACGTTTTGGATCCGGACTATCTCGGGAGCAACGTGGGGTCCTACATGCCCCTAGGTGTTATTGTCTGCGCCCTGGATCGCACCGACATGCTGCTCGATAATGCAGCGACGTACCAGTGCTTTACCAACCCGAATCCGATTCCTCCCAACCCAACGGCCGCCAACCTGTACTTGAGGCACAGCCTGATCCCGACAGACATCGATGGCAGTACTGCCCCTCCCGCCAATCGGGACGAATTCCTGCTGAGTATCCAGAACCCGCCCAACAATCGGCACACCACCACGTCCAAGACGATCAACCTGTGGACATTCCATCTGGACTGGTCCAACTCCCAGAACTCGAGCCTGACCAGAACATCACTGACTGTCCCCGCGTATACTCCGGGCTGCTACAGCATGGTGCATCCTTTGTATACGGACTGTGTTGCGCAGGGACCCTCTGGCCCGCGCCTAGATAGTGTCGGCGACCGCCTCATGCCGCGTCTGGCCTACCGGAACTTTGGCTCCTAC
Organism: uncultured Acidobacteriaceae bacterium; assembly: GCA_963842095.1. Classification (GTDB taxonomy): domain Bacteria; phylum Acidobacteriota; class Terriglobia; order Terriglobales; family Acidobacteriaceae; genus Sulfotelmatobacter. The sequence continues at coordinate 42,288 of CAWJEY010000006.1, read as the reverse complement.
GAGTCATTCCTGATCAGTCATACGGTCCAGCCTGCCAAGACCAGGCAGACCGGGCTGCGGTGGTATGAACTTCGAGACAACGGCTCGGGAAACCCGACGCTTTACAACAGTGGCACTGTGACCTACGACAAGACCAGTTGGCGCTGGGTACCCAGCGTCGACGAGGACCAGACCGGGAATGCCGCCATGGGTTACAGCTTGGTGAGCAACACGGTTCATCCGAGCATTTATGCGTCCTCATGGAGTTTGACCGGGAAAACGAAGCCCAGTGAGTTCCTGGTTTGGGGTGGGAGCGGAGGTTTGGATAATTCCAGCGCCTGGGGTTCCTACACCAGCATGACGGTGGATCCGGTGGACGGCTGCACCTTCTGGTATGTCAACGAGTACCTAGCCTCGGATCAGACGGGAAACACGGTGGACTGGAACACCCGGATCGGTAACTTCAGGCTTGCGACCTGCAACTAAGGCGGGTGCGGCGCTGGTACTCAAGATTAACCGTTCGGCTTCGCAGTCAACTGTCGCAACCAAGCGTTTGCGCAAGCTTGCGCTCTTTGTTCGCCAAAAATCGAGTCAATAAGCGAAATGGAGATTTATCGACACTTATCCAAAGATCTGAAAACGCCTACGGAGTTACCTCAAACACCGTTCCATATCCGCCCGTACCTCCCTTGCCACCCGAAGGAGTCGTGCCGAAGAGGCTACCCTTCCCATCCAAGGTGAGACCTTGGAGGGGACTACTGCCGTCGGGTTTGCCTTTGAAGCTATAAAGCACAGTCTCGGTCCATCCGCTCTTGGTGGGTGAAAGCTTGAACACCACGCCACATCCTGGATATTTACATCCTTTTCCACCTCCTTGTGTGGTGCCGTATAAGTTGCCCGCTTGGTCAAATATCAGCGGGGCTTCGGGTTGAGAGCCGTCCGCGCAGTTGTTGAGGCTGCAGAAGTTATGCAGCGTCACTTGCGTCCAGTTCCCTCCAGAGAGCTTCAGTTCAAATGTGATGCCCCAGTTATTTCCGCCATCCTCGCCGGTTCCATACAGGTGCCCTTGCTTGTCGAGAATGACTCCAGCCATGGGCTGACCCCCGTACCCACCGCCGTGGAAGTCGTAAAGATCCATCTCCTCCCAGCGATCGTCCGCCCGCTTGAGTTGGAATACAGTGCCACAATTGTCGGGTGGGGAGCACTGATACAGCTGGTACCAACTGCCGTACAGGTTGCCCTTGGGGTCAAACACAAGGCCCGGATTCGCCTGGATCTCGAAAGCCTGGAATGAGTACAGAGTCGTTTCTTTCCAAGCGACATCGTTGTCGCCCGCTGGCGGCGACAATTCGAAAACCGTTCCAAACTCCGTGCCGCCGGAGATGTTTGCGCCGTAGAGATTACCTGAGGCATCGATGGTCAAGCCAACCGGCAACGCCCCATCGCCACCATCTTGAAAGCGGTACAACACGGTTTCCGTCCAGCTTTCGTCATCCTTGGGAGACAACTCGAAAACCGTTCCGCAGCCGCCATCACAATTGGCACTCCCTCCTCGGAAAGTTGTGCCATAAAGGTTTCCGGCGGCATCAATGACAAGGTTGCCGCTAGGCCCGACGCCATCCGTCCCGCCCTGGAAGGTGTACAGCACAGCCTCTTGCCACTTGCCGTTCGTGGAGGTCAGCTCGAAAACCACGCCGCAACCCTCGGTGCAATTCTTGGTGTCGCCACCGAACGAGGCGGTGCCATAAAGATGACCTGTGGCATCCAGAACCAGGCCGGACGAAGGAACTCCGCCGTCGCTTCCGCCCGAAAACTGGTACAACACTTTTTCGTGAGCGACAGCATGCACGGCGGGTACGAGCAGCGCGGCCCCAGCGAGGCCGAGAAGAATAGAAAACGTGGACAGAGCAGAAAGCCGAGAAGTTCGCATCGAAAATTCCTTCCTCTTTAGCGCTAGTTCCCACCTCACTCGCCTGGGCGGCCTGTGGCTCCCAGGGCCAACCGCCCCAGCGTGCCGGACGGAGTCTCGACGGGAATTGAGTCGTCCGCTTCGTCGGATCCTTTTTCCTTGCCCGTGAGGATTGGCCGATCGGCCTCGGTTTCGTAGGCGTAGCCAGTCAATGTGGCATTCACCGCCGGGCCATTGCAACTCACGTTGAGGCGGGCCCACCCGAAGTGCTCTGTTCCTTTGATCATGAACTTCAGGCCCAGGTAGCGCTTGGTCACATTGGCCCAAGGGCCGGTGCAGGAAAAGTTGCCTGGGCGCGCTCCACTAACCGAATAGGCTGCCATGAATCCAGCGGCCGGCAGAAATTGCCCCTTAGGTCCAATCTGCACGTTGGCCGACAAGGCAGAAGCATATCCGCGGGTCGGAACCGTGTGTCCCCACACGGCATTTTGTTTCCGATCGGGCAGGGCAGAAAGTGCCGCAAACTTTCCGCTTGCGGTGCTGGTGGTGAGGGTGTCCTTGAGATCGAAATCTTGGATGCCGTCGTGGTTGAGATCCAGGTGGAGCGTGGTATGGGGAGTGATGGACTTGTTGGCCTTGGTGTAAATAATTTTGCCTTCCATCGGCTGTGCGAGCGCCAGCATTCCCACGCCGGCAGCGCTCGCCGCCAACGCATACATGTTTAGGCGATGTTCAAAATCGGAGAGGCGGAAGAACTCCTTGGTCTGACGGGAAGGGGGTTTCACTTTGAATCTCCTTCTTACTACAAACTTGACGCAGTATACATCCGGTTCGGTGATCGAGATAGTGTGAAACAGTTTGCATTTAGGCCCGCTCAGTCAGTAGTCCCCGGATGGGTGGGCCGAAGGCCCATGGCAAACTCAAAACCTCGGTCGCAGGGTCGATGAGTGCTATGGAGATTTTTCGCCAACTACGACTGGCTTTGTGCTGGAACTGCCGACCGCACAGCAAGATGTGACCCACTTCACTGACATGATGCCCGCGTAGGTGGACTATTATTACGTCCCGCCTCCCCGAAGAGAGTCCCCAACGGGACGCAACACCCCCTGAGGCGAATGACCCGAATTCCCGGGAAATACAGTCTCGTCAGACAAGTTCATCTTCAGGAGGGTCGTTATGAAAAGAATCAGAATCTTGGTTTTCATTCTCTGTGCGTGCTTCGTGTCCGTGGCATGGGGCCAGCAGTCAGCGGGCAAGTGCATCAACAACTGGAGCGAGTTCCACCGCACCAACATGAAGCGCTGGAACCCGTGTGAGAAGGTGCTTAACGTCAAGAATGTTGGGAAGCTCAGCTTGAAGTGGAGCTACAACATCGGCGAGGCTATATATTCCTCGCCCGCGGTGGCGAATGGCGTGGTTTATATCGGCAATGCGAACGGCAACCCTGGGGGCGGGAACGTGTACGCGCTGAAGGCCAGCACCGGTGCCCTGCTGTGGAGCTACTCCGGCGGCTACTATGTGTTTCCCTCGCCCGCGGTGGCCAATGGGGTGGTTTATGTGGGTTTTACTACGGGCAACACGGGGTACGTGGACGCGCTCAACGCCAGCACCGGCACCCTACTGTGGAGCTACGGCGTTGGCAACGGGGTGGGGTCTCCGCCTGCAGTCGTGAATGGGGTTGTTTATGTCGGCTACGACTACGCGCCCCAGGGCGGCCAAGACGCGCTGAAGGCCAAGACCGGCGCCCTGCTGTGGAGCTACGCTTTCGGCGGAGGGGTGGCATCCTCGCCCGCCGTGGTCAATGGGGTCGTGTACGTCGGCTCGGACGACTACAACATATACGCGCTGAATGCCAAAACCGGCGCCCTGCTGTGGAGCTACACCACCGACGGCGAGGCGACTTCCTCGCCCGCCGTGGCCAGAGGGGTGGTTTACGTTGGCGGGGGTTGGTACGACCCTAACGTGTACGCGCTCAACGCCAAGACAGGCGCTAAGCTGTGGAGCTACACCACGGGCAACTGGATTGATTCCTCGCCCGCCGTGGCGAATGGGGTGGTCTATGTTGGCTCGACTGACGGCAATGTGTACGCGCTGAACACCATCACCGGCGCCCTGCTGTGGAGCTACACCACTGGCAGCTGGGTGGAGTCCTCACCAGCAGTGGCCAATGGGGTGGTTTATGTCGGCTCGGACGACGGCAACCTGTACGCGCTGAACGCCAGCACTGGGGCCCTGCTGTGGAGCTACCCCATCGGCTCCTCTGGGGAGTGCTCGCCCGTAGTCGTGAATGGCGTAGTTTATTTTGGCTCGTACAACGGCAACGTTTACGCCTTCGGCCTCAAGAAGGGCCAGAAGTAACGACCGAATGACCCGCTTGAGCCTAGACAGGCTTGAGCGGGTTTTTGTTGGCCCTTCCAGGTGTCGCGGACCGCCGTCGCCGGAATCTCCAACGGGTAACTTCTGTTAACAGGCGTTTACACAAGCTTGGGCCGTCTGTTCGCCCTTTATCGGGGATTTTGAGTGTAATGGAGATGTATCGCCAATTTACCGCTCTAGCGGCAACAGATATGTGGGATTCTTCTTAAATGAGCCGCCAAAGACGTGCTGATCTGCCTCGCGCATATCCCACACGATTACAGAAGTCGGTACGAGTCGGACTGTAACGTCATCCCATCCTGCAAACACTGGACCCACCTTCGGGTCCGCTAACGCAGCTTCGCTTAGATACTTGCGATGAATCTCCGTGTTGCATCTGTGAGATGACTCACCGCTAAGTACTTGCGCGCTGCCCGTGACGGTAACTCCATAGGACGCGGCGGGGTCACGAGAGTCAACCATCAGAGACACTTCCCGATTTGCCTGAAGGTTTCGGGCTTTGCGGCTCCGAGAAGCCGTAGCAACATAAATGTCGGTGCCGTCGAACCAGAACCACACAGCAACGATATGGATCGAACCATTTGGGTTGTGTGTAGCAAAGGACGCGATATATCGGCTTTCCAGCAACTGCTTGACTCTTGCATCCGACAACGAAGCCATCGGAGAATCTCCCTTCGGAAGTTTTGGTTTCAATTTTGCGCGAACCGCATAAGCATACAGGTTAGCCGTTTTTTAGCAATAGGAGGTCTTGTCGTCAGGAGTCCGATTTCACAACTTTGCGCCTTTTGTTCGCCAAAAGACGTGACAATGAGCGTAATGGAGATTTTTCAACAACCATCGCCTTGAGCCACTGTCAACTCCGCCGGCTTTCATTGCGGCGTAAAAAGCCTTGCACATTGACACGACACGTGAGGATGGGGGGCAATAGCAGCCGCCTTTATTGGGGTCAAGAAGGAAATCCGGTTGATGATTCTTGAACGGATGGGGATGGCTGTTCGACGGGCGTCCAATGACTTTAATCGGAGTCCCATCCCATTTTTCCGTTGACACGTGTTCGTTGGTTTTGCTATTTTCCCAAAAACTTTTTCTGCTGTGGAACTAAGTCAAGAATCTCTGAAAAACTGGCCGCAACTTATTGATTCTGTGTTCCGGTTTGGCGGAAAAACGACTTAACTAAGAAGCAGTAGGGCGGCTTTCCTGCGGTTCGAGAGTCCGTCGCTTATGGAGCGGGCGGCTTGGGTCATTCTTGCTTGCCGATGTCTGGCAGAGGGCAACGGGAACGGAGGGTTGGATATCATCGCATGCCAAGAAATGGAAAGCTTGACGACGCGGGCATGGCCGGGGTGGGCCTTGTTTCGGGATTGCTCGCGCTCCTTGTCGCAACCGGGTGCGGCGGCGGGAGTGCGAGCGCAAACGGCGGGGGAAACGGATCAGTGGCCGCTTCCGTAAGCGGCACAATTGAAGTTGGAACCGCGCCCATCGCAATCGCAGTCGACTCCACAGCCAACAAAATCTATGTGACGGATTTCGGCGCGATACCGACTGGCGTCCCTTGCTCGCCCTCGGGGGCGGACGTCGAAGCCATAGACGGAGCCACGCAATCCACGACTTCGGTGGGCTTTGCGTCTGGCGAGCAGGCGAATCCAACTGCGGCCGCCCTGAACCCGGCCAACCACACCCTTTACGTGCAGGCACAATTGTACTGGAACGGTGTTAAGACAAATGACCAGTGTGGCCCTTTTGAGAGAACCCTCGAGGTGTTTGATACTACATCGCTCCAACCACCCGCGGGCTTCGTCCTCGCCGGGGCTGGATCGGGGATAGATGTCAATCCAACAACCGGCGCCATCTATGTCACGCGTGGCGGCGCCGTCGACGTCTGGGACAGCAACTGGAACCCCGTAGCCACGATCCCGGTTGGGTCAGCTCCGGTTGGTGTGGCAGTGAACGCAACCTCAAGCAAGATCTATGTCGCCAACAGCGGTAGCAACAATATCAGCGTCATCGACGGCACCAGCAACTCGGTGGTCGCCACAATTACAGACCCTAATGCGGTGTCACCCGTTGCTGTCGCGGTGAATCCCACGACGAACACGATCTACGTGGCGAACTCGCAAAGCAACAACCTGAGTGTAATTGACGGCGCGACCAACACAGTTACGGCGACGGTCCCGGTTGGCACCTCGCCTTCTGGCGTAGCAGTGGAGTCGCAGACGAACTTTATCTACGTCGCAAGCAGTAATCCCGGCAACATTACGGTAATCAACGGCACGACGAACGCGACGACCACGTTGTCGGATCCGAATGCAAAGAACCCTGTCGCGGTCGCAGCGAACTCCGTAACGAACACGATTTACGTAGCGAATTCCGGCAGTAGCAATGTCACCGTGATCAACGGCGCCCATGACTGACACGGGAATGGCAGCTGACTCTGAGTAGCAACGGTCCCGTGAACCAACGTGTTGATTTATACATTCCCTTGGAGGTTGCTGAATTTGAGGAGCGGTCATCGAATGCTGTTGGACTCCGTTGACTATGAACCAGCGATAATTTTCTGCTTCGTCTGAAGGAGTACCTCATAACCTGCACTCTCCATTGCTCGATCACCACCTGGGCCTCCTGCAACGAGTAGAAGATCTTTCCTTAAACGAAAAACTAGGCTGCGTGAAATAGTCTGGATGGTTTACGAAACCAGGCGTTTACACAAGCGTGCGCTTTTGTTTCGCCTTTTCGAAGGTCGATGAGTGAAATGGAGATTTTTCATTAGTTGGCCGCTCAGTCCGGCGGACTGCTGGCCAAGACCTATACGACAGTGGCTCACGGCACGTACGACCAGACCGTCCCACAGGTGCTGTAGTAAATACGACAATTGCTGGTGCCGCCGTAGTAAGTGGTGCCGAACAGCGTGCCCGTGGAAGTCCACAGCACTTCGCCAATAGGATCTTCCCCGTCGGTCCCGTCAAAGCTGTGCAGCAGAGTGAGCTTGCCTTTCTTGCTCAACTCGTACACCGTTCCGTAGTAGTAGTTCGCGCCGCACCCGGTAGTGACGCCGTACAGATTGCCCTTCGAGTCCTTAGCCACGCCGGCATAGGGAGTGCAACCATCTGACGGTGACCCGGCAAAGCTGTGCAGAATGGTCTCCTTGCCGGTCTTGCTGAACTTCCATACGGTCCCGTAATAATATGAGCCGCAGCCGCTGGTGGTGCCGTAGAGGTTTCCGGCCTTGTCCAGCAGCACGCTTCCGTAGGGATAGCAGCCGTCCGACGAGCTATTGTTAAAGGAGTGCAGCACGGTAAATGTCCCGCTTCCAGTTAACTCGTATAGCACCCCGTAACCGTACACGCCACCTCCCCACGTTACGCCATAGAGGTTGCCAGCTTTGTCCATCGCCAGATGTCCATAATACGGGTACGCGCCATCGGATGATCCCCCGGTGAAGCTGTGGAGGAGGGTAAAGTTTCCCTTCTTATCAACCTTGAATATCGTTCCGTAGCCGGAACAATTGTTGTCGCAGGAAGCAGTAGTGCCATATAAGTTTCCCGCACTGTCCATTACGAGGCCTTGTTCTGGACCGTCGTCGTCTGGACCGGAAAAGCTATACAGCACACTCTCTTCTCCCGAGGTGTCGATCATAAATACGGTGCCAGAATTGTCCGAGCCACCACCGACAGTAGTGCCATAGAGGTTACCTGCTTTGTCTCGAATCACTGGCGCGAGCGGCCCCCACTCGGGGTATTGAGCACCGAAGTTGTACAGCACCGTCTCGGTGCCGACGGGGTCTATCTCGTAAACCACGCCGTAGTTGTAGTAATGTCCCGAGCCGCCGTTCACAGTGGTCCCATAAAGGTTGCCGCTCGGATCCTGAATTAGGCCCGCATTGGGGCTGCCGCCGTCCGGCCCACCCGTGAAGTTGAACATGGTGGTGAAAGTCTGGCCCTGTGCCAAGCCCATCGACATGAACACGAGCATGAATGCCATCAGGTGTCGTCTGTTAATCACGATTACGTCCCCCTTCCGTCAGTCTGTCTCTTCGCCGTGTGTTGCGACTCGAAACCGGCCGCGCTTGCTTAACCGCCGTGGCTCAGGGCACGTACGCCCATACCGTGCCGTAGTCGTAGCTGCCTCCCCCGTAGGTGGTGCCGAACAGCTCACCTTCGGTAGTGCGCAGCAGTTCACCGATGGGAGCATCCCCATCGGTACGATCAAAACTGTGCAGCAGAGTGAGCGTGCCGTTTGCGCTCAATTGCCATATCGTTCCGTATGTGTTAGCGCCGCACCCATAGGTGTCGCCATAGAGGTTACCCGTGGAGTCCAGAACCACCCCGGCGTAGGTATGGCAGCCGTCCGACGAGCCCCCGACAAAGTTGTGCAGAATGGTCTCGGTACCGTTCTTGCTCACCCTCCATACGGTCCCGTTGTTGGAGGAGCCGCAGGCGTAAGTAGTCCCATAGAGGTTTCCGGCTTTGTCCATGCTTACACTGCCCAAGGGGTAACAGCCGTCTGACGAGTGTCCAGCGAAGCTGTGCAGGAGGGTCTCTTGTTTCTTCATCGTCAGCTTGTACAGCACCCCTAGACGGGAAGCGCCACCCTCTTCAGTTACACCATAGAGGTTGCCTGCCTTGTCCATCAGCAGGTGCCCGAAAGTTGGCAAGGCGCCATCTGATCGTCCCCCGGCGAAGCTGTGCAGCAAAGTTTCCGTCCCGTTCGGACTCAGCCGGAACACCGTGCCTTGGTTCGAAGCGCCGCCATGGTAAGTGGTCCCATAGAGGTTGCCCTTTTTGTCCATGATGACGCCTTGCAGGGGATAGCATCCGTCCGAGGCCCCGCCATAGAAGGTGTGCAGAACGGTCTCCGTCCCCGCAGTATCCACTTGGAACACTACGCCGCAATTACCGTAACCGTAGGAGGTGGTCCCATAGAGGTTTCCTTTACTGTCGCGGATCACGGACGCCCAGGGAATCCCCCCGTTGGTGTTGTCCGTAAAGTGGTACAGCACGGTCTCCGCGTCGCTGCTGCTGAGTTCGTACACGACGCCGTAGCCGTACAAGCCGCCGTACGCGGTGGTCCCGTAGAGGTTACCGGCTTCATCCTGAATTACGCCTGCGTAGGGAGTACCCCCGTCCGAACCGCCGGTGAAGTTATAAACGGTGCTGAAAGTCTGCGCCTGTGCCAAAGGCGCTAACGTGATTACCATCAAAAGCGACACTACCCGCAGTCTGTTGATCATGGGTACGTCCTCCTCGCCACTTGTCCGTGCTTGCCGCGTGTTGTTGTAAAAGGCTGCGCTTACAGCAGTACCTAGGGCGTATACGACCAGACCGTTCCGTAACCGTCTTTGCCGCCGGTGGTGGTGGTGCCAAATACCTCACCGCTTGCGCCCAGCAGCACTTCGCCGTAGGGAGTTTCACCGTCGGTTCCCGAGAAGCTGTGCAGCAGCGTGAGCTTCCCGCTCGCCTTCAATTCATACAACCCGCCCCAGTCGTTAGCGCCGCACCCGCTGGTGACCCCGTAGACGTTGCCCTTCGAGTCCCGAGCCACACCGGCAAACGGATAGCACCCATCGGAAGGCGATCCGGCAAAGCTGTGCAGGATCGTCTCCCTACCTTTCTTGTTCACCTTCCATATTGTTCCGTAGCCATGGGAGCCGCACGATCCTGTAGTTCCATAGAGGTTTCCAGACTTGTCTGTGGTCACGGTTCCCCATGGATAACAGCCGTCCGAAGCGCCTCCGAAGCTATGGAGCACGGAAAATTGGCCGTCGGTCGTCAGCTGGTAGAGCGCCCCGGCATTATGTGCGCCTCCAACCGCCGTGACGCCATAGAGATCGCCGTTGTTGCCCATGGTCAGATGTCCGAAGTACGGGAACGCACCGTCCGACCCGGTGAAGCTGTAAACCACGCTGAAGCTCCCTGCACTGTCGATCTTAAAAATCGTCCCATTCCCCGGAGAGCCGCATCCGGACGTTGTGCCGTACAGGTTGCCGGAATTATCCACGATCAGGCCCTGGGCGGGGTGGCAGCCGTTGGGGCCGTAGCGAAAACTGTACAGTACCGACTCGTTCCCCGCCGTGTCGATCTTGAACACGTTGCCGTAGGCAGAGCCATCCTCAAAGGTGGTCCCATAGAGGTTGCCAGCCTGGTCTTGAATCATCGGTGTGACTGGCAAACTTCCGTCCGACGACCCCGAGAAGGTATGCAGTACGGTTTCAGTGCCCGAGCTGTTTAGCTCATAAACCACGCCACAGTTGCAGTCGTCCTGTACCTCGCCGCCCAGCCAGGTGGTGCCATACAGGTTGCCAGCCGAGTCCTGAATTACACCCGCTTCGGGAAGGTTCCCGTCCGCGCCGCCGGTGAAGTTGTACAGTGTGGTGAAAGTCTGAGCCTGTGTGTGGGCTGCCAACAGAATCACGAACAGGAGCGCCGTCACGCGCATTCGGTTGATCATAAGAACGTCCTCCTCACAGCTTCTGCCCAGCGATGTCCTGCTACTTTCTTCCCAAAGCCAGCGTTCCCAGCGTGCCGGGTTCCACGGTAACGACATCCGGCCCCGTGGTCTTGCCGGCGACGATTGGCTTGTTCGCAGCCGACTCGTAAGCGTATCCGGTTAGCGTCCCGGTAATGGTCAAGGGGAACTGAATCTGGACACTAAGCCGAGCCCACCCGTAGTGGGTTGCGCCCTTGATTTTGAATTTCACTCCCAGGTAGCGGTTCTTGACATTGATCCAGCTGCCAAACCCGCTGGAACCGCCGTCCAACACAGCCATTCCTTCTTTACTTCCGTGGAACTCGCAATGATGACCGATCTCCGCGCCTTCCTTCATGGCCGCGGCGCCAAAGACGTTGTACACTACTTCGTTTTTTCCCGGCATGACTGCGGCAAGCGCCTGGGAAGCAAAAGTTCCCCCACAACTCGTAGTCCAATGGCGATATTCGTTCTGCAGGGTGAGGTTGGTCGTCCCCTGGCCGTTGAAATCCAGTTTGTAGCTGTCGCCGTCGCCGATGACCCGGTGGGTTGGCGTGTAAATAATCTTGGCCTCCGATGGAAGCGCCAGCGCCGCCATGCCGACTCCCGCTGCCGCCGCCGCGAGCGCGTAGCCGTTCAGTTGCCCGCGACATCGCGTGGGCAGGTTCTCAACCTTTCGAGATTTCTGGATGAGCTTCTTCATATCGACTCCTTTCCGAGACTAGAAATACTGTGCGCGCCACCGCTTCGCGCCCTCGATCACTGGCCGCAATGCAAAACCAAAACATCGCCCGTCACCCAAGCTCTCACGGGCTTATCTTGAAGACCGTCCCGCAACCGGGCGGATTCCGGAATACGCAGCTCAAATCGCCCCCCGTGGGCGTAGTCCCATAGATGTTTCCGGCCGAATCCAAAACCACTTCTGAGGGTCCGGCGCCGTCCGCGCCTCCCGTGAAGCTATGCAGAATGGTCTCCTTGCCGCGCGTGTCCAACTTGAATACAACGCCGTCGTAGTTGTCCCCTCCGCCGGCGCTGCCGTAGATATTTCCCGCTGCGTCCAAAACGACTCCGTACGGCTGAGTCCCATCTCCGGCCACGCCAGTGAATCTGTAGAGCACCGTCTCGTGGCCAGCTGAATCCACCTTGAACACGGTTCCACAGCCAAGTTGTTCCCCGCAGATGCCTCCGCCGTAGGTGGTCGCGCCATAGAAATTGCCTTCGTCGTCGCGGACAACTCCCACGGGCCGGGCGCCGTCGTTTGCGCCGGTGAAAGTGTAAAGGACTGTCTCATTGCCGGCCGTGTCCAGCTTGAACACGACTCCGCAGCCGTACGGGGCCAAACAATTAAGATCGCCGCCTGCCCAAGCGGACCCATAAAGATCTCCCGCTGAATCGCGAACCAGGCTCCCCGTGGGGACGCATCCGTCCGTTCCTCCGGTGAACGTATAGAGTGTGGTTTCTTTGCCGGCAGGGCTGACCTTGAATACCGACCCGCACGATCCGGTGCCATCCCCAGAAGCATTCCCGTACAAATTGCCGTCCGCGTCCCGAATCACCGCACTGTACGGCGCGCCCCCGTCCTCCGGAAAGCTATACAAAACCTTTTCGTTGCCCTTCGCGTCCAGCCTGTACACGGCGCCCCGGTTGTTTCTGCCGCCTCCCTGGGTTGTGCCGTAGAGTGCTCCCCTTGCATCGCGGAACAACGCAGACGCGGGACCTTCGCCGTATATGCCCAGAAAGCTGTACAGAACGGTTTCATGGCCATCGGGGCTAAGCCGAAACATGGTTCCTTCGAAATGCCTGCCGCCGTCGAATGTAGTGCCGTAGATGTTGCCCGATGGGTCCAGGGTCACACCTGCGGCGGGATCTTCCCCACCGGGCGCGCTGGTAAACGCATGGAGAACATCGAAAGTCTGCGCTAGCCCGCAAGGAGTGGCGAGTAGCGCTGAGCAAACCGTGAGTGTCATGAACAAATTGGTCCAGATCGCGGGCCGCAATCCTGCAAGAAAAGTGTTCGGGCGCATGTTTGGCCTCTGCAGACGGACGTCTCTGGTCTCGAACGCGGCCATTATATCCCCGCTAGCCAAGGGTTTTCTGTGATGATGAGCTAACACATTGTCGGGACGATATGTTAGCCGGTCAACTTACGTAACCAGGCGTTTACACAACTTTGCGCCGTTTGTTCGCCCTTTCTTGGGGATTCTGAGTGTAATCGAGATATATCGCCAGTTGACCTAAGCCAGTCCATTCCTGGATAGAGTTGGCGCTCCCACGCGCAATCCCGGACAGGCTCCCGCCGGTTATGGCCACAAGAGCCGGGTTTCTTTTGCCAATCCATCACATCGAACTGTGATAACAGCTATTGCAAAGATCAGCCAAAGGAGTAAGGTTTTGGACAAGGAGGAACCAAAACTGAATACCCCGCTGAATTGAGCCCGGCTCCGCTAGGTGAGCGTGCCGGACGGAGTCTCGACGGGAATTGAGTCGTCCGCTTCGTCGGATCCCTTTTCCTTGCCCGTAAGGATTGGCCGATTGGCCACCGTTTCGTAGGCGTAGCCAGTCAATGTGGCATTCACCGCCGGGCCATTGCAACTCACGTTGAGGCGGGCCCACCCGAAGTGCTCTGTTCCTTTGATCATGAACTTCAGGCCCAGGTAGCGCTTGGTCACATTGGCCCAAGGGCCGGTGCAGGAAAAGTTGCCTGGGCGCGCTCCACTAACCGAATAGGCTGCCATGAATCCAGCGGCCGGCAGAAATTGCCCCTTAGGTCCAATCTGCACGTTGGCCGACAAGGCAGAAGCATATCCGCGGGTCGGAACCGTGTGTCCCCACACGGCATTTTGTTTCCGATCGGGCAGGGCAGAAAGTGCCGCAAACTTTCCGCTTGCGGTGCTGGTGGTGAGGGTGTCCTTGAGATCGAAATCTTTGATGCCGTCGTGGTTGAGATCTAGGTGGAGCGTGGTATGGGGAGTGATGGACTTGTTGGCCTTGGTGTAAATAATTTTGCCTTCCATCGGCTGTGCCAGCGCCAGTATTCCCACGCCAGCAGCGCTCGCCGCCAACGCATAGGCGTTCAGGTGACGTTGCAGTGAGTCCGAAAGCGTGGATGGCTTCCTCGAAGTTCGCTTCATAAATTCCTCGATTTCTCCTACTTGCTTCCCGCGCCGTGGAGTCTCGACGCTCCCGCTGCCAAGGCTCCGAGGCTGTCCGGCTCCAGTGTGATGACGTTCCGGCCCTTTAATCTTGCCAGTGACGATCGGCTTGTTCGGGACGGTTTCGTAGGCGTAGCCGGTCAGGGTGGCGTTTAGGGTTTTCGGAGGAACGCACTTAACATTCATGCGCGCCCAGCCGAAGTGGGTTTTCCCTTTGATTTCGAATGTGAACCCGAGGTATCGGTCGTGAGCGTCCTTCCATGGACCGTTCTGGCACTCGTTAGAAATCATGGGGTCAATAGAGCGCAGCCGAAAATGTCCTTTGGGTCCGATCTTCACACCAGCAGGCAAGTCAGCAGCATAACTCAGATGCGAAAACGCCCCATTGCCCGGATTAGCAGGCGAGACCCATAGGGCAATCGTCGAGCTTGTCTCACTTGTCGAGCTTGTCTCACTGTAAAAATTATAAAAGGAAAAATCGTTGATTCCGTCGTGGTTGCGTTCGCCCAAGAACGCTTCGACGCTCGGGTAGCGGCTAGGTTGCAGTCTGAATCTGCCCGGTGATGGTGCCTGGAAATGCGGGTTCAGCCAGTAAACATGCGGTCAGGAGCCATATTGTGACAGACTGGCTACCGGGGCCTACGGTCAACCGCCAGTCTACCGCCAGTCTACCAAGCAATTTCGGGAATTTCAGCGGATCACCCTCTCGAAAACGTGGATTCGGACCTTCGCGCAGCGCTTGCACTTGAGGCACCATCGCCGGGCAGATCCAAACCGCAACCGAGATGCTGCAAAGATTGTACACCATGGCGGTCGCGGAATTCCGGGCGGATTCAATGACTGAAGTGCCCGGCCCCAGGGCCAAGTTACCAGATGGGCTGAGGTATGCACGACCGAGGGCCCGGCATCCGGGGAAAGGACTCTGGATCAGCATAAGAACCACAAAGCTGAGGACACCCGCCTCGACCGCCTCGTCGCCCTGAAGTTCCTTCCCGACGAACTCGCCCCAAAGACGGTGCCGCAGCCACCCTGACAGGTCCTGCCCGGTTCCTGCCGCAGCCGTACAGCATTCCCAAGAGAATGCATCCTCCGGTGCCGCCGTATGCGGTTGTGCCATACAGCTTCCCGGCAGCGTCGATCACTACGCTTCCCCAAGGGTTCATCCCGTCGCTTTGTCCTTTGCCGAGAAACGAGTAAATTAGCGACTCGGTCCAGGGATCGCCCTTCTTGGCTGGTGGCGAAAGCTCAAACACGTCTCCCTCGCCATACTGCCCACCGTAGGTTACGGCTCCGTACAAGTTGCCGGCTTTATCGAACACCACGCCCCCCACCGGCGTTTGCCCGTCGCTGCCGCCCTGGAAACTGTAGAGCACCTGCTCCTTCCACTGAGCGGCGGGGGCAGTCGAAGCGAACGCACGCCGGACTGTTCGGGAGCTCGCGCTGCATTCTCTTCGCAATGTTGCAAACGGCCGAGATGGGTGTAGACTTGGGCCGCTGTTTAAGTCAAAAAAAGGAGGTCCCATATGAAGAGCAGCAAGAGTTTCGCCGCTGCTGCGGTGGCTGTCCTCAGCGCCGCCCTGTGCACTGTTGCCGTTGGGCAGGACCACGCAACCGCTCAGGAGGTCGTCGCCAAGGTAAGGGAAGCGGCCAGCACCCTATCGAAGACAGGTGACTTGGCACAGTTTAACCAGAAGAGTGGTCCGTGGGTGTGGAAAGACACTTACGTCTTCATCCACGACTGCGACAAGAAGATCATGGCGGCTCACCCCATCAAGCCGGAGCTGATAGGCCAGGACATCACGGCGGTTAAGGACGCGAAATCGGGAAAAAGCATC
Organism: uncultured Acidobacteriaceae bacterium; assembly: GCA_963842095.1. Taxonomy (GTDB): domain Bacteria; phylum Acidobacteriota; class Terriglobia; order Terriglobales; family Acidobacteriaceae; genus Sulfotelmatobacter. The sequence goes on along the minus strand of CAWJEY010000006.1, from coordinate 26,575 downwards.
TTCCCCGACCCTGAAGCCTACTGCAAGAAAGTGAAGGACTCGCCTTCCGGCTTCTGGAACGAGTATTGGTGGCCGAAGCCCGGCGAGAAGGAGGCCTCGCGCAAGCTCACCTATCACTTGAGTGCCAAAGGGACCCCGTACGTGGTCAACGCCGGGATCTACGACGACAAGGCAACCATCAAGGAACTGTCAAAGCTGAGCAGCGGAAAGTAGCTGGCTGCTCTCCCGCACGACTGTCGCAACAAACACCAAGCCGCCTGACGGGGCGGCTTTTCTTTTGCATCACGCTGAATGGCTGCGAGATGATCCCTTTGGCGCGTGCGTTCCGTAGCCCGGCACGGACCCGCTCCTGGATCAGCGCTCGCTCGAACTCGGCCATCGCGCCGATGATCTGGAACATCAGCCGGCCCGAAGGCATGGATTTGTGCCAGCCGCTTCGCCCTCTGCGCCGGAGACAACGATTCCAACTCCGGCTATCTGGCGGTTGCCCGCGGCAAGGGCAGCGAAGCCACGCTGCAGCCCCTCCAGGAGCACGAGAATCCGCTATTAAACGAGAAGGCGGCTGTTGAGGAGTGGTTCGCCGAACGGCAGGCTCTGGGACCCAAAGGCGGGCGCACTGTCGGCAGCCGGCGGGCGCGGCTAAATAGGAGACATTCTGGCAAGACTGTCTCCTTTTGTGCAAACGACCGGCTTTTCGCGGTTTCCCGCGGGCACTTCTGGCGCCTGGTGAAACGCTACGCCAAGGCCGCTGGAATTCCTGCCGGACTCAAGTACCGCACGAAGTGTAAACCTCACGCCCTGAAACACTCGATCGCCAAACACCTCATCACGGATGGCGCAAATCGGACCAACGCGACGGCCGCGGCCCTCCGCTTCCCAGGAGCGTCTCCACCTCCTGGATCTGACCTTTCAGCTTTTCCCATTCTGGCTTCTTAACCTGCCGCGCCGGGTTCGGTTTTTTCGGAATGGCTTTTGCCAGCGACCGAACCGTGTCATCACCGGCGACGGCAGAAGGGCGACAAGGCGGACGCCTTCCCGTCCCCTGTAATCAGCCAGGTTCCCACCTTGAGACAAGATTAGCCGTGGCGTAATCTTGGTGAATGAACCACTCGGTCCCGCCCATTCCTCGCGAAGTTCGCCAACCTGAGTCGGGAGATTACCCTTTGCTGGACAGCACCTCCGACCTGTTCCAATTCGATCTGTTACGCGAGGAAAAGAAGCGGGGTAAGCGGCACTTCTACCGATTCCTAGACCAGTTCCCTGCCAGTGCTGATGAGTCAAAGCTGTATCAAGCGGACTCATTGCGGGAGGAGCATCTACACCAAACAACTCTGGTTACGTGCCGCGAATGCGGGAAGAGAAGAGCGCGCCTCGACCGTCACGTTCTCTATCTGCACAAGATGACGCTTGAGGAATACCTCGAAAAGTGGCATTACGCGCCGCTTTGTGCACAAAGTGTCGCCGACGAAGCCCGGAAACGTAAGGAAAAATGGGGTGCCCAACACGGAGGAAATTACTTCGGTGGTAAGCGCCATGTGCTTAAGCGAAGTGAGCGCCGCCGCAGGGACAAGCCTCCAACGCCCGAGATGCGACGGCGTTGGATGAGGCTGAGCGAAAAGTATGCTGGTAAAGCGCGACTCTCGACCCGCAGCAAGCAGCATTTAGTTGATGACGCAACCCTAGTTGAGCTTCGGTTGGCAGGGATGACGTATCGCGAGATTGGCGAGGCAGTTGGCTTAAAAGGCAGAGCCGTCTGGCAGCGGCTTGGGTACCTCGGGTTCCCGTCTGGCAATCCATGTCGATTTCTCCACGGAGAGCCGCTGGCAAGGAAGCACTTTGCGGATCTCCGCAGCGATTTCGGTACAACAATGCTATTAATTGCTCGATCAGTCGCAGAAAATGCAGACTATGAAGTTAAGCGGAAAGGCGGCACATACTTTGGCGGCAAGATCCACTACCCGTCTGGGAAAGTGCCGCGCACGTACTACAACTCCTTAAGCAACTGTCTTTCGCGCCACAAGCCTGAGGATGTTCTTCCGGTGCGGTTTGCCGATCTGGTCCTGGATGTGCGGAGGCGCTGGACTGAAGCATTTTGCGTTGAATCCGTTGCTGGAAAACGGGTTCGTAACTTTCTTGCTAGCGAACTCCGCGATCTTCCGATACAGCAGGCGCAACTCTTGGAAGCAATGCGCTCGCTCCGCACGTGGTTGCGGGCTAGGAACGGCAGCGTGAAGCCATCCGAGATCCTGAATTGGATTTGCGACCAATCGCGCGAGGAAGTCGCCACAAGGAAAGCAGGCCTAGGCTTTCGTGCGCTGATGTTCCTCTGGCCAGAGCTAAAGGATGTCAATGAGAAACGACCGGGCCTGCTGGCGGGTAGACGATTCATCGGCGAGGGCGCCGACGAACTGCTGGCCAGGGCCTACGGTGCGGCGCCATTTCAAATACATTGCGCCGCCCACAAGAAGTTTACGCCGCTCGATCCTCGGACTTTGGGCCAAAGGATTCGGGGGGAGTTCGGGAGGGCAGCCGAGGATGCTGCCGAAAAACGTGGGCACCGAAAAAAAAGAGGCCGCAGAGGAGAACTACTGGGAGACACCCCTGCTAGGATTACAGTCGCGGCGTACCTGAGACTATACGGTACATCGGATTACCAAATGGCCGCGCAGTTGTACCCGTTACACAGCACCAAGCCTGGGGCATGGAACGCCGCTAAAACATTCTTCAGGCGGCAACGCGACAATATCACCCAAGAACAACTCCGCCTTGGAGTCCTTCCGAAAGTGGAGCGGATGGCCAGATTCGCAGCTGCCCAACAAAAACTTTCTCGGCCGAGCTAGGTAGGCAAGTGCCGTATATTTGGGTGCCTAGCTCGGTACGCAAATCTCGCCATTCACTTGTACCCTAGGGTACGCAAATCCCGCCATTCACTTGTACCCTAGGGTACCTAAATCACACAATCACTTATACACTTTTCGCCTCCTACCGAATTGATGCAATCTCGACATCATGAGCCAGCTAGCAGCACAGAGGGTTTGCGGGCGTGAACGAACGCTATGAACAAACACCAGAGAAACTAACGTCCTTGCGAGGACAGATCCGAGACTTGCTCGGCTCCCTGAGAGGATACAAGAATTGAACAATCGCGATCATAACGGCGGGCGCCCCTACACCATACCGGTTTGGAATGGGATCTTAGAGCGCAAGCGAAATATAAGTCCGGCCCTTTGGGAGTTTCTGTGGTGCGTTGATCGCACAAACTTTTCTGAACTCTGCGACTCCAGCGACTTGGTCCTTACCGAGAAACGTCGCCGAAAGGGGGTTGGCACCCCTTCTACCTCGATTGCTCCAGCGAACCCGCTCCACAGCCAGCACAAACGGCTAGCCGAGGTGCGCCCATGAGCCGTCAAGCCTCGGCCTACGTGAAAGAGCTTCTGCGCGATCAGGTCAGCCCAAGGCGAATCATGATCGAGCCATCGGAGATTCGCAGGTTAATCGAGGAGGGTCGGAAATAACATGGGGGCCGATAATCTCGAGCGCGCTGTTCTTGGCGCAGTCCTTCTGAACCCGGCCCACTGGCCTCAGATTGCCGGGCTTCGTCCAGATGACTTCTCGCTTGATGCGCACCGCAAGATCTTCGCTTGCATGAGTGATCTGGCGAAATCTTCCCGCCCCATCGACATAGTCACGCTGTGCAACGAGTTGGACCGCCGCAAGGAGCTCCGGGCGATTGGCAACGTGGGGTACATTTCTAGCCTAGTGGACGGTCTCCCAGACCGGCCGCTCGCCTCCATAGAGCACTACGTCAAGATAGTCCGGGATGGCGCTGAGCGAAGACGTGCGGCGAAACTCCTAGACAGCGCGCAGCGACTGGCGGAGGATCCGAGCGTTCCGACGGCTGCCCTCGCGGAAATCGGCAACGACTTAACGAGCCTTACCTCGGGCGTTGTGTCACTTCCACCGCGGTTCTCGGAGGAAGCACTTGCACTACGGTTCTCGCGGCGGTATGCGGGGGACTTGCGCTATGTCTCCCGGTGGGGGCACTGGATGCGCTGGGATGGAACGCGCTGGGTCGAGGATGACACGCTTCATGTTTTCGACCTTGCCCGCGGAATATGTCGCGCCGCCAGTTCCGAATGCGGTGACACTGAGAGAGCAGCCGCTACACGGCTTGCGTCAAAGGTGACATCGGCAGCGGTCGAGCGGCTGTCGGAGGCCGATCGCCGACATGCCGCGACAACCTCACAGTGGGATACCGATCCCTGGCTCCTTAACACGCCCGCCGGCACCGTTGATCTTCGCACTGGAGAAATTCATCAGCACCGTCACGAGGACTACATCACCAAGATTACCGTAGTGGGACCGGGCGGCGATTGCCCGCAGTGGTCGAAGTTTCTCGATCGCATTACTGGCGGCGACCGGGATCTGCAGTCATTCCTCCAGCGCATGATTGGCTACGCGCTGACGGGATCGACTCGAGAACATGCGCTGTTTTTCCTGTATGGCCCAGGATCCAACGGGAAAAGCGTATTCCTGTCCACCATCTCCTCATTGCTGGCTGATTATGCAAAGACTGCACCTGTATCTTCATTCACTGCCAGCACGACAGAGCAACACCCCACCGACTTGGCGGGGTTGCGCGGCGCTCGTTTTGTGCCTGCCATCGAAACAGAGGATGGAGCCGGATGGGCCGAGTCGAAGCTCAAGTCTGTGACTGGCGGGGACAAGATTGCGGTACGATTCATGCGATGCAACTTCTTCGAATTCCAGCCGGAGTTCAAGCTGTTCATCGCCGGCAATCACAAACCTGGCCTTCGCTCGGTTGATGAAGCCATTCGCCGGCGCCTGCATCTCGTGCCGTTCACCGTAACCATTCCCGAGCACGAACGCGACCGGAGTTTGGGGGAGAAAATGCGCGCAGAGTACCCAGGAATCTTGGCCTGGTCCATCCAGGGCTGCCTTGCGTGGCAGCAGGACGGCCTGAACCCACCGCTCGCGGTGCGAAATGCCACTGCCGACTATTTGGCTGCTGAGGACACCATCGGTCGTTGGTTGGAGGAGCGCTGCGTCACCGACCAGGGAGGCTGGACAGCAGCCGCAACGCTGTTTGCCAACTATCAGGGTTGGTGTAAGCAAACCGGCGAGCGCGAAGGCTCAATGAAGCGTTTTACACAACAGCTTGAGACCCGCGGTTTCAAGCGAGCCCGGACGAGCCAGGCCAAGGGATTTCAAGAAATTACGCTACGAGGAAAAACCGTGCCGGATGTGCCGGGTTCTCCCGTATACAGCGTCCCACGAGCGCGTGGACGTCCGATATAGGGGGAAGCGGCACAAGCGGCACGGATTCTGGAAAGGGGGAGGTTCTCAACATGGCAACTGTGACGGCGGTGCAAGAAGCCGACTTCTCCGGAGTTCGCACCTACGAGTTTATCGACTGCGGTGAGCTTGCGTTGCGGTGGCGTCTGCCGAAGTCATGGATCCGCGAGCAGGTGCGCAACCGCTCAGCAGACCCAATTCCTCACATTCGCTTCGGAAAGTACGTCCGGTTTCGGTGGGGCAGCCCAGAGCTGGAAGAGTGGGCGGCGCGGCGTATAGTATCGGGTAGCAATAGGGAAGCGGGACGGGCTCTCGGAAAGGAGAGGAAATGAAGAGAACCCGCCACCAAACTGGGTATTTGTATCGGAAAGGCAATCTCTGGATGCTCCGGTACTACGACACGCAGGTGCTACCAGACGGGACCGTTCAGAATATACAGAAGGCTCACAAATTGATCGAAGCCGAAGGCGACTACCGGTCAAAGAAAGCAGCCCGCGTACTCGCAGATGAGTTCCTGGCACCGCTGAATGACGGAAGAACAACACCGCAAAGCGCAATGACGATGACGCAATTTGTCGAGAACATTTACCTACCGTTCGTGGAGACCCACAAGCGGATCAGCACCTTCCGCGGTTACCGCAACCTGTGGAAGTGCTATCTGAAGACCTTGGCTGAAAAGCCGCTTCGTGACTTTCGGACCGTGGATGGCGAGCGCATGTTGTTGGAAATAGCTCGAGAGAACACGCTAACCTCCACGACATTGGCTCACATCAAGGCGTTCTTATCGGGTGCGTTTCGCCACGCCAAGCGGCAGGGTGTGCTGAATTCCGAAAACCCGATGCGCGATGTGGTGCTGCCAAAGGCCAAGCCTGGCGGCGACACGTATGCGTACTCGCTCGAGGAGATCACCCAGATGCTGAATGTGCTGACGGAGCCGGCCGCGACGATTGTAGCCTCGGCGGCATTCACCGGCGCGCGGAAGGGTGAGCTGCGGGGCTTCCTCTGGGAGAACTATGACAGCGAGCAAATTTTTGTCTCGCAGTCGTTTTGGCTCGGTCACGTGCAGCCACCTAAGACCAAACAGAGTAGGGCGCCCGTACCTGTGATTGCGCAGCTCGCGGCCCGCCTTGATCGGCACCGAATGCTCTCTGGAAATCCTAAGTGTGGGCTAATGTTTCCTGGCCCACGGGGAACGCCGGTTAATCTGGATGCCTTGGCAGTAGATGTGATTCGGCCCGCCCTAAGAAATGCGGGGCTATCGTGGCACGGCTGGCATGCCTTCCGACGCGGGTTGGCAACGACCCTGCATCGGCTTGGGGTGCCGGACAAGACGATCCAAGCCATTCTGCGCCACTCAAATGTAGGGGTGACGCAGGCGTGCTACATCAAGACTGTGTCCGACGATGTCGCCGCTGCGATGCTTTCTCTCGAATATGCACCTAATATGCACCTTGAGGGCAAGCGGAAGCTGCAGGTGATGTAATCGGGCGAGAAAGAGAACTTCGCAAATGCATATCACTGCGGGACTTAAGACATCTGGCGGAGAGGGAGGGATTCAATTACCGCCGTTACTCGCAGCTTATGGAGATACAAGCACTTACCGCATATTATCCCTGTTTGGAGAGGTTTACAAGGCAATTCAGGTTCGGGTTTCTTAGGCTAGCGTCTCTCTAGGCCCCTACAGTCTAGTATCACTGGTATCAGGTCGCACGCCATGCACCTAAGTCCTCACGCAGCCAGACGGTGAGTGGGTCGGATTCGGACGAAGCTGACGAACCCATCAAGCCATGATGCCTTGGGCATGGCTTCAACCCCAATAAATGACCGCTTGAGATAGCTTAAGCGGTGAAAAATCAGACGATTTTTTAAAGCGAGCCTTGCAGCCCACTCTGTACAGCTTCGCCGGAAGCGATGGCGAATACCCCATCGCCTCGCTGCTGCAGGCCATCGACGGGAACCTATACGGAACCACGGACTTGGGCGGGGCTACCGGCCATGGCACGGTCTTCAAAATCACCCTGGCAGGCAAACTGACCACGCTTTACAACTTTTGCTCCAAAACGAACTGCGCTGACGGCGCCACGCCTTTCGCAGGGTTGGTTCAAGCCGCCGATGGGAGCTTCTACGGAACAACTGCTGAGGGCGGGACCAACAATGTTGGCACGATTTTCAAAATCACCTCCGGGGGGCAAGCTGACCACGCTGCACAGCTTCGACGGCACTGACGGCTCCTATCCATACGCCGAACTGGTGCAAGCCAGCGACGGAAGTCTCTACGGAACAACCTTCCAGGGCGGTGTCAACGACGATGGCACGGTTTTCACAGTCGCTGCTGGGGGCAAGCTGACCACGCTGCACAGCTTCGACGGCACCGATGGCGAGGAACCTGTTGAGGCGTTGGTGCAAGCTACCGACGGGGATTTCTACGGAACAACGAAGAGCGGCGGAGCCCACTACGTTGGCACGGTTTTCAAAATGACCCTCGAGGGCACGCTGACCACACTGTACACGTTCGACGGGGCTGGTGACGGCGAATTCCCTTATGACGGACTGGTGCAAGCCACCGACGGGGATCTCTACGGAACAACAGGAGGCGCGGCCAGAGGCCATGGCTCAGTCTTCAAAATCACCACAGGAGGCAAACTGACCACGTTGTACGCCTTCATCGGAACGGACGGCGACGCACCCTTGGGTGGGCTGCTTCAAGCCACCAACGGAACTTTCTACGGTACCACGAACGATGGAGGTGCCTACCGCGATGGCACTGTGTTCAGCTTGTCTGTGGGGCTGGGCCCGTTCGTGAAAACGCAGCCCACTTCCGGCAAGGTGGGAGCTGTCGTCATGATCCTCGGAAACAATTTGACGGGCGCGACCAGCGTCACCTTCAACGGCACTGCAGCGAAATTCAAAGTCGTATCAGGCTCCGAAATCACCTCCAAGGTTCCAACCGGCGCGTCCTCCGGCAAGGTCAAGGTGAAAACACCCAGCGGGACGCTCGTGAGCAATGTGGTCTTCCGGCTGGTCCGGTAACCTCGATCACCGGAGTCACAGCCGGACTGATCTGACCGGCGGCAATAGCGGCACTGTCACGGTGAACGTCGATACCACCAAGGTTCCCCAGTTAGCGGCTGAGCCCACTGAACCGCCTTCCACCGAATGCCATTCCTTGCCCATCGTCCTGCAGCACCTTGGCAGCTTGAGTGCCCTCACTGCAGCTTCGCCGAATTATGACCGCTCGTGCTTCCGTCCACAAAAAATAACCGCTTAGCGGTACGAAGCGACACTTGGCGTGGCGTAAGCGACACCGCGAAGCGATCAGATTAGCGGTACCGCTCGGACCGTAAAGTTCACCGTTCGAAGGGGCGTATTTGACCGTTCGAGCCGTTCAAACAGTAGGTGGCAGCCCGAACTGTTTTCGGCTTCGCCACAACGTGTTGCGGCTTTTGTGTGCGGGCTGGTAGGTTCTCTGCATGGGCTCGCTTTTCCTGGTTCCCGCGTTAACTCCACACGGCCATATCGCGTTGATTGAGGATCGCGACGCATCGGCCCTGGATTCGGAGCTTGCGCAACGTCTGCACAATGCCTTCGCGCGGGGGGCGGGGCACGGTCTTCTGCAACTCGGAGCCAATGAAGCCGGAGTCGCGCTGCCCGCTGTCTTCTCGTATTGGAGAGAATTTGGCGCACGCTATGTGACGGCGCTGTGCACTCTGCCGGAGGACGGAGCCGGGGTAACAAAAACGCGGATTCCATCTCCGCCGGAAGCGGAACTGGCTTGGATGGCGCTCGCCGCGCCTCCGATGACTGGGGCGGAGTACCTGACGGCAACCGTTCTTCAGTCTCTCTGGCAGGAACTGGACAGCGCTTTCCGGCTGGAATTATTGGAATCGCAGTGCGGCGTTCAGGATTTTTTGAAGCGCCGCAACGCGGCCTGGAACCTGGTTGGCCGCGTCCACTTCAACCTCGCCGAGAACCGCAAGGACGAGGCGGCCCCATTCGCATTTCTCGCGACGTATACCACTCGACTGTCGGCCCACGCCAAGGCGCAACATCTGCCACTGGGGCAGGCTCTGCGCGAGTACGCGGGCGCGGCCAACAAGGATCGCCTGCTGTCGCTGCTGCTCCCCGTGCAGCGAGCCTCGGAGAGCTGCCCGTGGCTGAAAGACATGGTCGATGCGGGCGAGATCTTCCACCCCCTGCGCTGGAGGCCGAGCGAGGCCATGCAGCTTTTGCGGGACGTGCCGCAACTGGAGAGCGCGGGCGTGGTGGTGCGAATGCCGGCAACATGGCAAGCGAACCGGCCTCCGCGGCCGCAGGTAACGGCCAAAGTCGGGGGCAAGGTGCTGTCGGGAGTGGGGCAGGACGCGCTGCTGGATTTCCGCATGGAGATTACGCTCGACGGCGAACCGCTCACCGATGCGGAGATCCAGGAGTTGTTGGCGAAGTCGGACGGGCTGGCGCTGGTGCGAGGGCGCTGGGTAGAAGTCGACCGGGAGCGGTTGGGCCGGATGATGGAATATTTCGGCCAAGTCGAAAGGGTGGCCCGCGAAAGTGGCCTCAGTCTTCGCGAAGCCATGCGCATGATCGCTGGGGCCGATATGGGCGAGGACGGCGAATCTTCCGCCCGCGAAGCGGAGTGGGCGAAGGTGGTCGCGGGTCCGTGGCTGGCGGAGACGCTGAAAGGACTGCGCAGTCCGGAGGGATCGGCGGGCATCGATCCGGGCGCGGCGCTGAACGGCACGCTGCGGCCCTATCAGCAAGTGGGCGTGCGCTGGCTTTTTCTGCTCGCCAAACTCGGCTTGGGAGCTTGCCTTGCCGACGATATGGGTCTGGGCAAGACCATTCAAGTGCTTTCGCTCTTGCTGGTACTGAGAAAGCAGGACGGCAGCTCCAATTCCAACGACCGGGAACCCAGTTCACGGCAACCGAGTCTTCTGGTTGCGCCGGCTTCGCTGCTGGCCAATTGGGCGTCGGAACTGGAGCGGTTTGCGCCGAGTTTGAAATCGCTGATTGCTCATCCGTCGGCGTTGCCCTCGTCCGATCTTAGTACGCTGGCGCCGGAACGCTTGCGGGAGGTGGATCTGGTGATCACCAGTTACGGCTCCCTGCTGCGCATTCCATGGATCGCGGAAACCGCGTGGCGGCTGGTGGTGGCCGATGAAGCGCAAGCCATCAAGAATCCCGGCGCCAAGCAGACCCGGATCGCCAAGAAGCTGAAGGCACAAGCGAAGTTTGCGCTTACGGGCACGCCGGTGGAGAACCGGATTGGAGACCTCTGGTCCATTTTCGATTTCATCAATCCAGGGCTGCTCGGGTCGGCGCAGGAATTTTCAAAATTCGTGAAGCGACTGGAGGGCCGGCCGCACAATCCCTACGCTCCGCTGCGCGAGTTGGTGCGTCCCTACATCTTGCGGCGGCTGAAAACCGACAAGACGGTGATCGCGGACTTGCCCGACAAGACCGAGGTCAAGGCGTTCTGCCAACTCAGCCGTAAGCAGGCCGCGCTCTACAAGCAAGCGGTGGAAGAACTCGCCGCGTCGCTCGATGAAGCCGAGGGCATCCGGCGCAAAGGTTTGGTGCTGTCGTTCCTGATGCGGTTCAAGCAGATTTGCAACCATCCGTCGCAGTGGCTGGGCGACGGCGCCTGGAGCGAAGAAGACAGCGGGAAGTGGGCGCGCTTGCGCGATATCGCCGAAGTAATCGCCGCCAAACAAGAGAAGGTTCTCGTGTTCACCCAGTTTCGGGAGATGACGGCTCCGCTGGCGGCGTTTCTGGGATCGATTTTCGGGCGCGCCGGGCTGGCGCTTCACGGGGAAACCGAAGTGAAGAAGCGCAAGGATCTGGTGCGCCGGTTTCAGGAAGACGAAGCGGCGCCGTTCTTTGTGCTTTCACTCAAAGCGGGCGGGGCGGGCCTCAACCTCACGGCCGCATTGCACGTGGTTCACTTCGACCGCTGGTGGAACCCTGCGGTTGAGAATCAGGCTACGGATCGCGCTTTCCGCATTGGACAAAACAAGAACGTGCTGGTGCACAAGTTCGTGTGCCGGGGAACGGTCGAGGAGAAGATCGACCAGATGATCGAATCGAAGCGCCAGCTTTCGAAGGACTTGATCGAGGGCGGGGCGGACCTGCTGCTGACGGAGCTGAAAGACGAAGAACTGCTAAAGTTAGTGGCGCTGGACCTCAATGCGGCGCTCCAGGAGGCGTGATCGATGTACGGCGGCTGGGGATGGCGGCCTTATGTGTCGGTGGCGGAGCGGCGGATGAAAGCCGCGCGCGAGATGGAGAAGCGCAGGAAGAAAGGGCACCCGGTTTCGCCGGTGACGATTGAAGGGCGAACAATCGTCAGGACTTTCTGGGGCAAAGCGTGGTGCAACAACCTCGAACGCTATAGTGATTTTGCCAACCGCTTGCCGCGCGGACGGACTTACGTCCGCAATGGTTCGGTCATCGATCTTCACATCTCTTCCGGTGAGATCAGGGCGCTGGTGAGCGGTTCGGAGATTTATGAAGTGGCGGTGAAAGTCGCGCCGGTGTCGAAAGCGCGCTGGCGGTCTGTGTGCAGGGACTGCGCGGGGGCGATCGATTCGCTGATCGAGCTGCTGCAAGGACGTTTGTCGAAGGGCGTCATGGAACGTATCTGTCGGCAGAATACGGGCCTATTCCCCTCGCCGAGAGAAATTCAGCTCTCGTGCAGTTGCCCGGATTGGGCCGGGATGTGCAAGCACGTGGCGGCAGTTCTTTACGGCATCGGCGCGCGTTTAGACAAACAACCGGACCTTCTCTTCCGGCTTCATGGAGTCGACGAAAAAGAGCTGATCGTCCACGCCGACGCCGGGCTTCCCTTGGCCAAGCAGGGACCGGCGGCGGCCAAGGTGCTCGACGGCGAGGATCTTTCCGCACTGTTTGGATTGGATATGGCCGCGAGCGCCACCGCCAGAACTGGGCCTTCTACGTCTGCGCCCGCCAAGGCAAAGCGCGCGAAGACCAAAGCAAAGAGGCGAAGCGGGAAAACAGCGCGATCCGCAAAGATGGCACGGCGTCAGTGAATGATGGAGCGGTTAATTAGCCGGGCAGGACAAGGCACTTGGCCTTAAATGCGGAGATGGCGGGCTTTCAGTCCCCTCCTCATCGGGGAAGACTCTTCAACGGCAAGCGGAGAGCAAAGCAAGTCGGCGTGGCTATAGGGGCTCAACCCGAAAGTAACCCCCGCCCTGTGGAATTCCTCGGTGCTTCCGCCCTCGATGGGCATCTAACCAAGGTGGATAGGGGGTTTTCAAGAGCACGCTCCATACCGTGGGTCGGATTCGGACGAAGCCGACGAACCCATCAAGCCATGATGCCTTGGGCATGGCTTCAACCCCAATAAATGACCGCTTGAGACAGCTTAAGCGGTGAAAAATCAGAAGCCATCAGAAGCCATCAGAAATCACGGCTAAGAAGTCAGCGGTTTCTGATGGTGAAGGTTGACGAAGCGAAGCCCATGCCTGTGACCGAGCTGGTCCTTGTAATGAACTGGTTCCAAGACCTGCAGTATTACCTGCGAAGGCTCGCTCCCGCAGCTAGCGCCACCAAGCTTCCGGTTGCAATCCCCGGTATCTGCCGTAGGCCGAAAGTCTCTTTTCCATCTTGCGCCGGTAGGGTAGGATGATTGGCGTTTCACACGAAGGGCAACCATGGCGGATTCAGCGCAACATTCACACTGGAGATCGAAGACACATCTGCGAGCGGCAAGCGGCATGCTGACGCTAGCGGTGGCGTTTGTGGTAGGACTTACAATCCCATCGGCGCAAGCCCAGACTTTCACCGACCTGTACAACTTCGCGGGATCGCCCGACGGCATCAATCCCTATGCTGGCTTGGTTGAAGACACTCAAGGAAACCTCTACGGAACCACGGCCTATGGCGGAGTTTACGGCTATGGAACGGTCTTCAAAGTGGCCGGCGGAGTTGAGACGCTGCTCTACAGTTTCACCGGCGGAAGCGATGGCAGTGAGCCTTTCAGCCCCTTGCTGTTCGATGGCGCTGGTAATGCTTATGGCGCCACCTATTCCGGGGGCGCTTCCGGATTCGGATCGGTCTTCAAGTTAGACACCAGCGGTAATGAAACGGTGGTCTACAGTTTCGCCGGTGGAAGCGGAGACGGATGCCACCCCGCTGGAAGCTTGCTTCTGGGCTCTTCGGGTAATCTCTATGGCGCGACGGAAGGGTGTGGTTCTAACAACCTTGGAACCGTGTTCGAGATAAATTCCAGCGGCGCCGAGACGATTCTGCACAGCTTCGCCGGTGGGCCCTCGGACGGGGCGAATCCGTCCGTCGCAGGCTTGGTAATGGATCCCAATGGCAATCTCTATGGCACTACGCAGAACGGTGGCGCTTCTTCCCACGGAGTGCTTTACAAGCTAAGTCAAGGTACAGAAAGCATCCTGTATAGCTTTGCCGGCGGGATGAAGGATGGCTGCTACCCGTTCGGAACTCCTGTTATGGACAAACAAACGAATCTCTACGGCACCACCGTATCGTGTGGCAGCTCATCGAGTGGAGGGATTGTGTGGAAGGTAGGCCAGAAAGGCAAGGAAACCGTGATGCATCGTTTTGGCGGAGGAAGAACAGATGGCTGCGCTCCCTTCGGTGGGGTGGTTCTAGATGCGTCTGGAAACCTCTATGGCACTACTTTCGATTGCGGCGCTTCCGGCTATGGAACGGTGTTCGAAGTGAGCAGCAAAGGCAAGGAAACCGTGTTGCACAGCTTCGCCGGCAATTCCGCCGGGGCACATCCCTATTCAAATGTGATTGTAGATTCTTCCGGCAACGTCTATGGCACAACCTTCTATGGCGGCAGCGAATCGGCATGTGAATTTGGCTGCGGAACCGTCTGGAACCTGACTCCCTAGTGTAGTGCGTCAAGCAGAGTGACGTTTATTCAGGGAGCGGCGGGCGCGCTTCACTTTTTCGAGGATATCGCCAGCCCGGGCGGTCCAGATGAACGGTTTCGGACATTCGTTGTGGCGGTCGATGTAGGTGCCGATGGCCATGATGAGTTCTTCGAGGTCGCGGAAAACCCCACGGCGGAGCCGATTCTGAGTGAGATCGCGAAAGAAGCGTTCCACCATGTTGAGCCACGAGGCGCTGGTGGGAGTGAAGTGCAGATGAAAGCGCGGGTGCCGCGCCAGCCAGCGCTGCACTTTGGGGTGCTTATGGGTGGCATAGTTATCGCAGATCAAGTGCAGCTGCCGGTCGGGCGGGATGGTCTGATCGATCAGGCGGAGAAACTTGAGCCACTCTTGGTGGCGATGCCGCTCCTGGCACAGGCCAAAGACCTCGCCGTTGGCCGCATTCAAGGCGGCAAACAAAGTGGCCGTGCCGTTGCGTTTGTAATCATGGGTCATGGTGGCGCCGCGTCCGCGCTTCAGCGGCAGGCCGGGTTGGGTACGATCCAAGGCTTGAATTTGGCTCTTCTCGTCGGCGCACAACACCAGCGCGTGTTCGGGCGGATTGAGGTACAGGCCGACGATGTCTTCCAGTTTCTCCGCAAACGCAGGATCGTTGCTGACCTTGAAGGTTTCCACGCGATGCGGCTTCAGCCCGTGGGCGCGCCAGATGCGCCGCACACTGGCTTCGCTGATGCCCACCGCTGCCGCCATGGTGCGCGTGCTCCAGTGCGTGGCGTTGGTCGGTTGCTGGCGCGTGGTCAGGGTCACCACGCGTTGGGTCAGGCGGGTGCTGATCGTGGGTTTACGTCCGGGACGGGGCGCGTCTTTCTGCAACCCCGCCACGCCCAGCGCCAGGAAACGCTTGCGCCAGCGCCAAACTTTCTTCGGCGTAATGGTCATGCGGGCGGCGATTTCCAGATCCTGCTGACCGCAGGCCGCGAACAAAACGATGCGAGCGCGCTCCGCCACTCGCACCGAGACCGAGCGACTCCGGGCCTGGGATTCCAACACCGTCCGTTGCTCCGGACTCAACGTAATGGCTGGGGCTATACGCATCCGCGACCGTCTCCTATAAGGATAAGACGCGCGGAGATATATAAAGGTTGTTAATTGTGACGCACTACACTAGTGACGAGGAAGGCCGTCGCCATAGGCCGGCAGCGAGATTGAAACCGCATCGCGTGGAAACGTTCAAGATCAGTAACGATCCCCAGTTCGCGGAGAAACTGGAAGACATCGTCGGTCTGTATCTCAATCCGCCCGAACACGCGTTGTCGCTGTCGGTTTGCCAGCCAGGAGCTTTGAGCCATGAGTACAACGCGCTGGATTCTGACCGGTTTGCTGGCATCGAAATTGTACTTCAAATTGGGGCAGCGCCAAGAATCGACCCTGAAGGATTTCTCTCCTTCCTCGCAAAAAACGGGGTTAGCAGATTATCAGCACAGCTCTGTGCTCCGTCCTCGCAGTTCGCCGCGAAGTTGGGCTGCAAGTCGGTGACGTAAGGTTGATTGTGTAAAAGGCGAGAGGGTGTAAGTTGGCTTTGGCCTGACGAGCTAAAGCCGTTCCGAAAGGAGACCTACACCCATGGCCAAGGTTATACCGATCACCGAGCATTTCCAACATTTTGTGGAGGAGCTGAAGGAAAGTTTTTGGGGCGACCTGCAAGGCGAGGCGCAGCGAGCGGCGAAGAGGTTTTTCGAGCGGCTGAGCGAGCAGCAACGCGATCGCTACATGGTCGATCCGCGCTACAGCCGGTCGGCGAGGCGGAAGGATCACCGCAACGGGTACTACCTGCGGGATTTTGTCACCCGCTTCGGGACGCTGCGATTGCGGATCGCGCGCAGCCGCAAGCGTGGGTTCCTGCCCGCAGTCATTGCCAAGTTTCAGCGGCGGGCGGAGGAGGTTTGCCTGCTGATTCGGGAAGCCTTTCTGCGCGGGATCTCGACGCGCCAGGTGGGGCGGGTGGTGGGCGTGCTGACCGGGGAAGTGGTGAGCGCGCAAACTGTGTCGCAGCTGACGCGCGACCTGGACGAAGCGGTACGCCAGTTCCATCAGGCGCCGCTGGAAGACGAGTGGGCGTACTTGTTTCTGGACGGAGTGAGTCTGCGGGTGCGGCGACCGAGCGGCCGGCAGCGGGTGCAAATGCTGGTGGCCTACGGGGTGCGGCGCGGCGGCACGCGGCAGTTGCTGGCCTTCCTGCGTAGTAACGGGGAGAGCCAGAGCGCTTGGGAGGGATTGCTCGGAGATCTCTATCGGCGCGGACTACGGGGCGAGAACCTGCTGCTGATCGTCACCGACGGCTGCGCCGGACTGGCGGCGGCGATCCCTACGGTCTACCCGCGGGCACTGCATCAACGCTGCTGGGTGCACAAGATGCGCAACATTCTGGAGCACGTGCGCAAGCGCGACTACGACGAAGTGAAGCAGGACGCGCAGGCGATTTATGGGGCCCAGAGCCGGCGCCAGGCCGAAGCCGCCTTTCGTGCTTTTCGGCGGCATTGGCAGCGCCCCTACGGTCCTATGGTGCGGCGCCTGGAGCGCGATCTGCCGGAGTTGCTCTCGTTCTACCGCTTCCCCCGACACCTGTGGAAGAAGCTGCGCACCACCAACATCATCGAGCGTTGTTTCGTCGAGGTGCGCCGCCGCACTCGACCGATGGTCTGCTTTGTCAACGTGGAAAGCGTGGACCGAATCATTTACTCCATCTTCCAGAGATTCAACCTGGAATGGAAAAATCGCACCCTCAAGCTATTTACACAAGCAGCTTGACGTCACCTGCAAGTCTTTGCACCTTGACAATCCAAGGGTCGAGGACAAGAATGGTCGGCAGGCTGAGTACCGCTCCCTCTCCCACCGTCTCAAAGGGTATTTGGTCTTCGAGGTTCCGGCGTCCCGAGAACGATCCCACACAATCGGGAGGAGACAACATGGCACGCATAACAAGGATGGATTCAACGAAGGCCGGGAAGTGGTTGGGTCTGGTGAGTTTCGCTATTCTCGTGCTGGCAGGATTCTGCGTTGGCCAAGCTGCGGGTTCGTATTCATCCTCGGGCAAGCGTCCCATTACTAAGGCCACAACCAACTGGAGCCAATTTCACTTCACGGCCGGAGGCACGCGCCTCAACCCGTATGAGCACGTGCTAAACGTTAAGGATGTCGGACACCTCCACCAGACGTGGCACCACGTCACCCGCGGAGACGTGCATTCCTCGCCCGCAGTGGTGAACGGGGTTGTTTATGTCGGCTCGGATGATCATAACGTATACGCGCTGGATGCCAGCACTGGTGCCGAGCTGTGGAGCTATTCCACGGGCAACATTGTTCCGTCCTCGCCCGCAGTGGTGAACGGGGTTGTGTACATTGGTTCCTTTGACAACAACGTGTACGCGCTGAACGCCAGCACCGGGGCCAAGGTTTGGAATTACACCACCGGCTACGGAGTTCGGTCCTCGCCCGCAGTCGCGGATGGTGTGGTGTATGTTGGCTCCGAGGACGGCAATGTGTACGCGTTAAACGCCAGTACGGGAGCCAAGATTTGGAGCTATGCCACGGGCGGGTATGTGGAGTCATCGCCCACGGTTGTGAACGGCGCACTTTATATCGGTTCGGACGATCATAATCTATACGCCTTGAACGCCAGCACCGGGGCCAAGCTGTGGAGCTACGCTACCGGGAACAGTAATGTGTTCTCCTCGCCTGCGGTGGCGAACGGTGTGGTGTACGTTGCCTCCGAGAACAGCAACGTATACGCTTTGAACGCGAGCACCGGTGCTAAATTGTGGAGCTACCTCACCGACAACGAGGTGCGGTCGTCGCCCGCAGTTGCGGATGGCGTGGTGTATATCAGTTCTTTCGACGGCAACGTCTATGCGCTGAAGGCCAGCACGGGCACCCTGCTGTGGAGCTACGCTACCGGTGGCGGCCCCTCCTCGCCCGCAGTGGCCAACGGCGTTGTATATGTCGGTTCATGGGCACCCATCGACACCGTGTACGCGCTGAACGCCCGTAGCGGGGTCCCCCTAGGGACCTGCCCGGGCGGCGGTCCGGTATTTTCCTCGCCCACGGTCGTGAATGGAGTAGTTTATTACGGATCGGGCGGCCATAGCGTTTTCGCTTGCGGCCTGAAGCATGGTCGGGAGTAGGCAGGGGCAGCTTTCAAACGCCCCGACGCTACTTTGCTAAGCGCCCAGCCGATCCTTGGGCAAGCCGACCGAGGCTGCCGGGGTCCAGCGTGATGACATCTGGGCCTTTGGTCTGGCCAGTGATAATAGGTTTGTTAGGAATGGTTTCGTAAGCGTAACCGGTCAGAGTGGCTTTCTCAGACACGTGTGTCCCGTGAACAGTCAGTCGTGCCCAGCCGAAGTGAGGTTTCCCTTTGACGAAGAACTTTAGGCCAAGATACGCCCGCCGACTGCCACTACACGGACCGATACTCCAGCCGCGTCCACCGCTGCTTCCTATGCTGCCCGAGAACATATCCATGAGGCCGGTTAGAAGCCACCCGCTTGGGCTTGGGGGACGGTTGCCGGGCCTTGTCAGCCGGGCCATCGGCGCAGTACAATTAAATTGTACCAGATTAGTACTATTTCAAATCTGCTCAGGTACGGCGGTTCGGAAACCTCTGAGACGGGGGCATTGACTGATGATCCGACTAGGTAAATTGACGGACTACGGGTTGGTCCTGATGACTCACATGGCGCAGAACCACGATCGGTTGCTGCACACAGCGCGTGACTTGGCCGTCGAGTCACGACTGCCCCTGCCAACAGTGAGCAAGCTGCTGAAGGAGCTTCTGCAGGGTGGGTTACTGGTTTCGCACCGTGGCATCAAGGGTGGGTACAGTCTGGCCAGGAAGCCGCGAGAGATCTCAGTGGCTGAAATCATTGTTGTACTCGAGGGTCCTATCGCGCTCACCGAATGCAGCACTGACATCCCCGGGCTGTGCGACTTGGAGCCCTGTTGTCCCATCAAGAACAATCAGCAGATCATCAGCCAGGCGGTGCGCGGGGCTTTGGAGAAGGTGATGCTTTCCGATCTCAGTCAACCCTTACACCTGACCACCATCAGGAATCCGCGCGGAAACTTAGTGCCCACCATTGGATTTGTGTCCGGGAGAATGCAATGAGCACCAACGTGAACACCATCCAGGATCTTGCCGACCGGGAGTACAAGTGGGGCTTCGTTACCGAAGTGGAGGAAGAAAGGGTCCCCAAGGGGTTGAACGAAGACATCATTCGTGTGATCTCGGCCAAGAAAAATGAGCCGGAGTTCATGCTCCAGTGGAGGCTCAGGGCTTATCGCCACTGGGTGTCGCTGGAGAAGGCGCAGGCCGAACCCAACTGGGCCAATGTCAAGTACGGGCCAATCGACTACCAGCAAATCGTTTATTACTCGGCTCCCAAACAGAAACCCGGTCTGACGAGCCTGGAGGAACTGGATCCGGAGATCCTGCGCACCTACGAAAAACTGGGTATTCCGCTTGAGGAGCAGAAGCACCTGGCTGGTGTGGCTGTGGATGCGGTGTTCGACAGCGTCTCCGTGGCTACGACCTTCAAAGAGAAGCTGGCCGAGCTGGGAATTGTCTTCTGTTCTTTCTCGGAAGCGGTGCAGAAACATCCTGACTTGGTCCAGATGTACCTGGGCTCCGTTGTGCCCTACAGCGACAACTTCTTCGCGGCCCTGAACGCGGCCGTGTTCACTGACGGGTCTTTCGTCTATGTTCCAAAGGGGGTTCGCTGCCCGATGGAACTTTCCACCTACTTCCGTATTAACGCGGCGAACACGGGCCAGTTCGAACGCACGTTGATCGTCGCCGACGAGGGCTCCTACGTCAGTTACCTCGAAGGCTGCACTGCACCCATCCGCGACGAAAACCAGTTGCACGCCGCCGTGGTCGAGTTGATCGCGCTCGACAACGCGCAGATCAAGTACTCCACGGTGCAGAACTGGTACCCAGGCGACAAAGAAGGCAAAGGCGGGATCTACAACTTCGTGACCAAGCGGGGCAAGTGCCTGGGCGTGAACTCGAAGATCTCCTGGACACAAGTGGAGACCGGCTCAGCCATTACCTGGAAGTATCCGAGCTGCATCCTGCAGGGTGAGAACTCGGTGGGTGAGTTCTACTCGGTTGCCCTCACCAATAACTACCAGCAGGCCGACACCGGGACCAAGATGATCCACATCGGCAAGAACACGCGCAGCACCATCGTCGCCAAGGGCATCTCTGCCGGCCACGGCCAGAACACCTATCGAGGCCAAGTGAAGATCATGAAGGGTGCCACCGGGGCACGCAACTACACGCAGTGCGACTCGCTTCTGATCGGCGACAAGTGCGGTGCCCACACCTTCCCTTACATCGAGGTGAGGAACTCCACCGCCCGCATGGAGCATGAGGCTTCCACCTCGAAGATCGGGGAAGACCAACTCTTCTACCTGCGTCAGCGGGGGCTGAAGGCGGAAGATGCCGTTTCCATGATCGTGAACGGCTTCTGCAAGCGTGTGTTCCGCGAGCTGCCCATGGAGTTTGCAGTGGAGGCGCAGAAGCTCCTGGGCGTCAGTCTGGAAGGCAGCGTCGGGTAAGGCAGATCTCCTGCAAGGAAGTAGCAACGACGCAGCGAATGAGAGGAACGGGAATGAGCTTGCTGGAAATCAAGAATCTGCACGTCAGCGTGGACAAGCACGAAATCCTCAAGGGCATTAACCTGAGAGTGAATGCCGGTGAGGTGCACTCCATCATGGGCCCGAACGGCTCGGGCAAGAGCACGCTGGCGCAGGCGTTGGCCCGCCGAGAGACCTACAACGTCACCTCGGGCGAGGTGTCCTACAACGGCAAGAACCTTCTGGCCATGAAACCGGAGGAAGCCGCCTGTGAAGGGATATTCATGGCCTTCCAGTATCCGGTGGAGATTCCCGGTATCAGCAACGCTTACTTCCTCCGGTCTGCGCTCAATGCCATCCGCAAGCACCGCGGGCTGGATGAGGTAGATGCCATGGACTTCCTGCCCATGTTCCGGGAGAAGCTGAAGCTGCTGGACATGGACGAGAAGCTGATGAATCGCTCCGTGAACGAAGGCTTCTCCGGTGGCGAGAAGAAGCGCAACGAGATTCTGCAGATGGCGGTGCTGGAGCCAAAGCTCGCCATCCTGGACGAGACCGATTCCGGTCTGGACATTGACGCGCTGAGGATCGTGGCCCAGGGCGTCGATGCCATGCGTAACCCGGAGCGTGCCATCCTCGTGGTAACTCACTACCAGCGCCTGCTGAACTATATCGTTCCTGACTTTGTCCACGTGCTAGTGGATGGACGCATCGTGCGTTCGGGCGGCCCGGAACTGGCGCTGGAACTGGAAGAGAAGGGCTATGGCGCGATGGAAGCCGAGGCACGGCATGCTACACCCGCCTAATGAGAACGAGGGAAGAACAACGTGATCACGGCAACTCAGCAGTTAGAAAGTTACCTGGAAAGCTTCAGCGAGTTCGAGAAGCTTGCCGCCGGCCATGCCCTGCCATGGTTGCGGAAGCTGCGCCAGGACGCGTTTGCCCGCTTTTGCGAAGTCGGGTTCCCAACCACTCACGACGAAGACTGGCGGTTCACTAACGTCTCTGCTATCGCGCAGACTGCTTTCCGGCTCACCCGCAACCGCAGCGTCCGGCTGTCCCAACAGGAACTGGAGCCGTACCGGGTTGCCGGCGTTGCCTGTCAACTCGTGTTTGTGAACGGGCACTTTGCGCGCGAGCTATCGTTGCTGGGCAAACTGCCCAATGGGGTGAAGGTCGGCAGTCTTGCTGGGGAGATTTCCAGCAATCCCGGAGCGATTGAACCGCACCTCGGCCGCTACCTTGATACCCGACGTGATGCCTTCTGTGCACTGAACACGGCTTTCGTGGAAGACGGAGCGTATGTACACATTCCCAGGGGCACGCTAGTGGAGGAGCCCATCTACCTGTTGTTCGTCTCGACCGGGGACGACGCCCCGTCCATGAGCCATCCGCGCAACCTCATTGTGGCGGAGGAAGACAGCCAGGCCACGTTCGTCGAGGACTATGTGTCGCTCGACGGCGGCGCGGTGTTCTGCAACACGGTCACGGAACTGGTCGCCGGCGACCACACTGTGCTTTCGCACTACATGATCGAGCGCGAGCACAAGGAGGCTTTCAACATCTCCACGCTGCGTATCCAGCAGGGGAGAAGCACCAACGTCGTGTCGCACTCAGTGCTGCTGGGCGGGGCACTGGTGCGCAACAACGTGCACCCGGTGCTGGCAGGCGAAGGGGGCGAGTGTCTGATTAATGGTCTCTTCATCGGCAATGGCCACCAGCACCTGGACAACTACATGCTGGTGGAACATGCCAGCCCGCGCTGCGGCAGCCGGCAGTTCTACAACGGGATCCTCGATGGCCACGCACACGGCGTTTTTCACGGTCGGATCATCGTGCACAAAGATGCCCAGAAAACCGACGCCAAGCAGACCAACCGCAACCTGCTGCTTTCCGACGACGCGCAAATCGACACCAAGCCGCAACTGGAGATCTACGCCGACGACGTGAAGTGCACCCACGGGGCCACCATCGGCCAGATCGAGGGAGACGCCCTGTTCTACCTGCGCTCTCGCGGAATCGACGAGGTGTCCGCGCGCAAGCTCTTGCTCTTCGCCTTCGCCAGCGAATGTCTTGACCGCATGAAGCAGGGACCCGTCCGGGAGCACGTGGAAGGGCTGATCAACCGCTGTCTGTTCCAGATGGCCAACTCTGCGCCTGGTGCGTCGGCAGAGAACCGCCGCGAGAACACCGGAAGAAACTGGGAGGAAATCGGATGACCACCGCGGCCAAGAGATTGCCCAGAGAGTCCCATCCACCTCAGGTGGGCGACGCCAGTGCGGAGCTCGATGTGCAGAAGGCCCGCAGTGACTTTCCTATCCTCCGACAGAGGGTTCGCGGCAGGACGCTGGTTTACCTGGACAATGCAGCCACGTCCCAGAAGCCGCAGGTGGTCATTGATGCGATCCGTCGCTACTACGAGCGGGACAACGCCAACATCCATCGTGGCGTGCATTTCCTTTCCGAACATGCGACGGAAGAGTACGAAGGGGCGCGCAGGAAGGTGCAATCGTTCCTCAACGCTGCCGATGCGAGCGAGATCATCTTTGTTCGCGGCGCCACGGAAGCCATCAACCTCGTGGCGCAGACCTACGGCCGCACTAACGTTCACGCCGGCGACGAAGTGCTCATCACCGCCATGGAGCATCACTCCAACATCGTGCCCTGGCAGATCCTGTGCGAAGAGAAGGGCGCAA
This sequence comes from uncultured Acidobacteriaceae bacterium, assembly GCA_963842095.1. Classification (GTDB taxonomy): domain Bacteria; phylum Acidobacteriota; class Terriglobia; order Terriglobales; family Acidobacteriaceae; genus Sulfotelmatobacter. Next base: position 3,036 of record CAWJEY010000006.1, on the reverse strand, counting down.
GGCTGCGAGTTGCGCCAATCAGCGACAGCGGCGAGTTGCTGCTCGCGGACTTTGAGAACCTGCTGGGACCGCGAACCAAAATCGTCGCCGTAACGCACGTCTCCAACGCGCTGGGCACGATCACTCCTGTCCAGCGCATTATCGAAATGGCACATCGCGGGAACATCCCGGTGCTGGTCGATGGGGCCCAGGCCGTGCCTCATCTCAAAGTGGACGTGCAGGCTCTGGATTGTGACTTCTACGTTTTCTCCGGTCACAAGGTGTACGGTCCAACTGGCATCGGCGTCCTGTATGGCAAATCTGCTCTGTTGGATGCCATGCCTCCGTACCAGGGCGGCGGCGACATGATCAGTTCCGTAACCTTCGAGAAGACGATTTACAACAAGCTGCCCTACAAATTTGAAGCCGGCACGCCCCATGTGGCGGGCGCCATCGGCCTGGGCGCAGCCATCGAGTATGTGAATGGCCTCGGGATGGACAACATAGCGGCGCATGAGCACGAGTTGCTGGCCTATGCCACTGAAACCGTTTCAGTAATCCCCGGCATTCGTCTGATCGGCACTGCGAAAGAAAAGGCTGGCGTGCTCTCGTTCCTGCTGGACAGTATCCACCCGCACGACATCGGGACCATCCTCGACCAGGAGGGAATTGCTATCCGAACAGGACATCACTGCGCCCAGCCCGTAATGCAGCGTTTCGGCATCGCGGGCACGGCGCGTGCTTCGTTCGCTCTCTACAACACCAGAGAAGAAGTAGACGCTCTGGTCGAGGGCATCCAGAAGGTACGGGAGGTGTTCGCCTGATGCCTGATCTACGCGAGCTTTACCAGGAAGTTATCCTGGAGCACAGCAAGGCGCCTCGCAACTATCGCGAGCTGGCGACGGCGAACCACAGGGCGGAAGGATATAACCCGCTCTGTGGTGACCACTTCACCGTCTACCTGGACTTGGAGGACGACTCGATTCGCGACATCAGCTTTCAAGGCTCAGGATGCGCGATTTCTAAGGCGTCAGCATCCCTGATGACGCAAAGCGTGAAGGGTAAGACTAGGGCGGAAGCGGCAAGACTCTTCGACCAGTTCCACAAGCTGGTGACGGGCCAGTCGCCGGCGAACGGGAACCGGGCTGAACTGGGCAAGCTGGCTGTTTTTTCCGGCGTCTCGGAATTTCCTGTGCGGGTCAAGTGCGCCACCCTTGCCTGGCACACGTTGCACGCTTCGCTGGAAGAGAAACAGGGCACTGTGTCGACGGAGTAGCCCGCCCATACAGCGTGAGGAGAAAGAACAGCTACGAGGGGAGTTCTATATGGGTGCGAGTGAACCGATCACGGTGAGTCGAGCTTGTGAAGTCATCGAGATCCCCAGTGGGATTCGCGCTACCCTCCCGGCCGGTGCCGTCGTAAGGATCATGCAGTCCCTAGGCAGCGGCTTCACGGTGGCTACCGATCGCGGCTACATGTACCGTGTCGATGCCAAGGATACGGATGCCCTGGGGCTCTCCAACGCGGCGACGGCACAAGAACTTGCAGTCCGGGAAGGGCCTTTCAGCGAGCAGATGGTCTGGGATCAGTTGAAGACCGTGTACGACCCGGAGATTCCGGTCAATATCGTGGATCTGGGTCTGGTTTACTCGTGCGTGATTGCGCCCCTGGAGCAAGGGGGGAACAGGATTCAAATCAAAATGTCCATGACTGCTCCCGGTTGCGGTATGGGCAACGTGCTCAAGGCCGACGTGGAGAGCAGGCTCTCGCGGTTGCCCGGTGTCAAGGAAGTTCATGTTGAAGTTGTGTTCGATCCGCCATGGCATCCCGGCCTCATGTCGGATGCGGCCAAACTCCAGCTTGGCTTCGACCTGGATTACGGCGCGACACAAACCTTGCCACCGATTCGAAGATAGTGATCGTCCACAATTGGCCGAGAAGGCTCTGGATTCCGGCGCAGGGCGAGAGACATTCGCCCACACGCCCACGACGCCCGCGGCGTCGCGGTCCGCGCTCACCTAAGCTGCTGGGCGTTCTGGTCTAGGGCGAGCGTAATTCACGTCCAGCATCCCATTCGGCATCCACTAGGGCTCGGCCCGTCCGGCAAGCTCTTGTAGAAATGGGCTCTTCTGGATATGCCGTGAGTGCGCCGAGACATGCACGTAGGGAAAGCCCAGGAATTGTTTAGCGGAGACTTGCGTTATTTCCAAGCAATTAAGTTTCGACGGTTTCGCTTTCGCCAGCACTCGCTCGATTGCTCTCCGTATGGTTCTCTCTCCCCAACAACCCAAGGCGGTCGCCTGCATGTTGCCAGCCAGAAAAAAGAAGTTCCAGTCAGCTCGTCGGATGTCTCGATCAACGGCGTCGGCGTCGGAATTCTTGATGATTTCCCAGCCATGTGAATATGGTTCCGTTTCTACTCGCAAGGATTGGGGAATGATGGTGCCCGCCTTCATCATGATGGTGCCCGGTTTTATGGTGCCTGACAATCGAGTCTCCCCTTCCGTCGAAGATCCAGCGGTCAATGAAAAAAGCGTGAGCAAAAGAAAAGGCCTCGCCCTGCGACGAGGCTTCCGTAGTTTTCGCGCTAATCTGATTAGACGTTGAACGACGACCCGCAGCCGCAAGTGCTCTTCACGTTCGGGTTCTCGAATTTGAAACCGGCGCCCTCCAGGGTCTCGACGTAATCCACGCGGCAGCCGTTCAGGTACATGATCGAGGTGGCGTCCACGAACACTTTAAGGCCGTCCATATCGAACACTTTGTCCATCATTCCCGCGCTGGTGTCGAACTGCAGGGAGTAGGAGAAGCCCGAGCACCCGCCTCCCACCACCCCCACGCGCAGGCCAGCCGGCGCGGGATTCTGTTGCGCCATGATTCCCTTTACCTTGGCAATGGCATTTGGGCTCAGGCTAATAGGTGCCGCTTTTGCTTCCGGCGGAGTCGGGGTCGTCGGGGTAGTCGTTGTGGTCGACATATGTATCTCCTCGAGCCTACGAACGTAAATTGTAGCAGACGCACACGGGACGGTTCAGACAAAATCTTTGCTGCGTATCT
>CAWJEY010000005.1:0-149603 GCA_963842095.1 uncultured Acidobacteriaceae bacterium | reverse complement strand
GGATGTCAGATTTATAGTTCTACGAACCGGGCTCCGTTTCGAGGCAAACCGCTGTTGATGGCAATTGTCCTCTTACACATCGAGACAGTGCAAAAACCGCTGTCCTGTCGGAGGATATCAGGCACTTGAGAAAGACAGTCTTCAAAGAAGCGTTCTCTTACGAGTTTTCTACATCTGCCTTCGCTCGGACAGTTATGGGATGAATCTAAAACGGACGCAAGGTCAGACGTCCAATTTGTTCGGTTGTGGGAATCCCATCCTTGCGTCATAAGACGCAAGGATGGGTCTGGGGTCTTCTCTACTGCAGGACCGTGAACTTTACGTGACTGACGAGGTTGCCCGCTGGGGCAGTCACCGTGACAGGACCGCTGGTCGCGCCGCTGGGGACGACGGCGGTCATGTAGGTGTCACTGACGACGGAGAAGCTTGTTGCCGCTACGCTGCCGAACATGACGGCTGTCGTGCCGGTTAGGCCCTGGCCGAGAATCTGCGCCGCCTGGCCGACTTTGGCGTTGGGACGCACGAAGTTGATGAACGGCCCCAAACCCATGTTGAGGCTATAGACGGCGCCGAAACCGCCGAGCCCCCCTTGCAGCACTGTCCCGTAAATCTGGCCGTTCGTGTGCTGGATCGGAGTGCCGAACGGTGCCTCCCCGGACTTGTTTCTGAACTCAAATAATTCTTTATACGACCCCCCGGTCGTAATCTGAAAAAGGATACCTTGGCCAGCCCTGCCTCCTGACAGGGTTGCACCGTAAATGTTTCCATCGTTTGCTTGTAAAAGACCGCTGTCAGGAGATGCACCATCCGAAGGGAACCCGAGGAAGTTGTATAAGATGGAAAAAGTTCCGCTCTGACCCACTTTGTAGATTGTTCCAGCTCCTACGCTTCCGCCACTGTCGGCGCTGCCGTAGAAGTTTTCATCGCTGGTTTGCAACAATCGCCCGTCGGCCGTTGCACCGCCGTTCCCACAGGTAAGGCTATACGACCACAGCGTAGTGCCTGAGAGCGCCAATTTCAGGATTGCTCCGCAGTTGTTGGCTCCGCCCGAGTCCGAGGTCATATAGAGGCTACCATCTATCGCCTGGATGGGGGACGACAATAGGTATTGGGCTTGGCTGAAATCGAACTGGCGAACAATGGTGTACCCCGTCGAGCGGTTATACTTATACAGCGTGGGCCCCACCGTTGCGCTCCCAGCTGACACGCCGTAGAGATTACCGTCGGATGCCTCGGTAGGAGGGGAAGATGGAGTGAGTCCATCTGTACCTCCTGTGAACTCATGAAGCACCGTGTAAGCGCCTCCCTCGGTCACCCGAAATAATACACCATTGTTGCCACCTCCCCCTGCTGAGGTCGTGCCGTAAAAACTACCATCAGTGGAGAGAACTACGCCGCCCAGCGGGGTTGCACCATGGACATTATCAAAAGTATGGATTATTCTTGCTTTTCCGTCGGTGCCTACGGCGAGAATTGAGCCATAGGTTCCGGGTTCACCTTGACTCGTAATATATAGCTTTCCGTCGCGGCCTTGTGCTGGTGCGACCCAGTAGGGAAATGCTACGGAATTTTTCCCGGTAAAGTTATATACGGTCGTTACCGTTTGTGCCGGACACGCTGTGGGCAGTCCAATCATTAGGTTCAAAGCAAGCGTTATCGTGGTCAAGAAAAACTGGGCGAAGACCGAGTTCGTCCTACCGTTCTGTGCTTTCCGGATTTGCATATGAATCCTCCAAGTGTTTTTCGTATCAGTGTATGCCGTGGGTCGCATTGATGGCCGTGGCGTATGAGCAATCGCCGTTTCCCACTCCCGAGCCGCAGCCGCTGCCTTGGCCAACGTTGGTGTAAAAGGTGTATTGGGTTCCTGGGTCGAGGCCGCTGAAGCCGTCGCCCATCCCGGTTGTGACACAGCTGGTGCCGACAGGATCGCAAAAGTTGGGATCGTAGGCCAAGAGTGCATCCTGTGCGTACAGTTCGAGAATTGTCGCGTGCTGTGTTGAAGCGATCCAAGGGAGCAGTGTGCGTAAATCGCCAGTCTTACCCGTTCCGCCACCCAGAAAGCAGGAACTGGCTCCCATGTCGTTGGTGCCGGTGGGGTTGGAACAGTCGATTTGTTGCAGTTCAAACTCCGTATTTATATAGCCCGGCCCGCCCAGCCAAAGTTGATTGAACCACATGCACCAATCGGCGGTGCCTGTAGTACAGCCGGCCATGAAATAATCCGAGGCCTGTAGCCCCTGCGTTCCGAAGCCGAAGCGCCGTCGATCCCCTCCTGGATACTGCACTGTTGATTGTGCCTCGGCGTCCGCGTAGCTAAGGACGGGGCTCCCAGGTGTTCCTCCGGAATTGATTGACGTTTGCATATGAAAAATCGGCGCCCCAACCTGTTGCTCCGTAGCGTTGGTTATTCCCATTAGGTAGGTATTCATGTCGTAGTAAAAGTTGAGCCAGGCCTCTTCTGTAGTGTCTTGGGGCCATTCTGCCTGACAGACGGGGTAGGCTTCGGCGCCGTAGGCGTGGCCAATGCGCATGTATGCAACCTGATTAGGTTTTATTATCGAATTTCCATTAGCAAAATGGTATACAGCTGCCGCGAGGAACGCCCGAAAGGCTGTCTTATAGGAGGTTTCGGTCGGTAGAGGAAAGGAACTTTGCGAGCTTATGACGTGCCCGATCTGGGTGACGGTCCCGGTGCAGGTCATGCCGCAACCGTATGTGAATTGTGTGCTACTGGCAGCGGAAATCGACGTGCCGCTGACGAAATTCAGGTTTGTCGGGATAAATCCGGTTGTCCAAAGCGTGTCGGATGTCGAAAAGGAGTTTGAGTTTATGTTTACAGTTGCAGCATGGGTAACATTGTTGATAGTGACCGAAGTGATTGCCGGGGAAGTATAGCCAAAGTATGCTGCGCATGACGAGTTCGCAATGTTGTTCACGACATCTTGGCTACCGACGGCAGTGTTCCATGACGTGGAGTGCCATAGGTAGTCGGGAGTTGCGGCGTTGTTGTTCTGAGTGATGCCAATGATGAGGGGGTTGACTTTCTTCGCGCCCCAGCTGTTCATGCTGCAAAAGAATTGCCCCAAAGCTGTGCCCCCGCCCGCGCCGGCGCAGGCCGTCCCATCGACGCTCATCCAATTGTAAGTGTGACAGTAGCCCGCAGAGTCCATCTGGAGTGTGTCATTGAATGGCCCGGTGCACGAACTGGATGGGTCCGAAGTGGTTTCCACCGCGTTCCAGTTGATATTCACGGTCACGCCGTCGATCGCAGCTTGCCCCATCACGTTGCTTGTCATTAGATTCGCGTTGTTGTTACCGGCCGATCCCGACATAGGCGGCGAGAACACGTAGATGTGTGTGTACTGGGTCGGGATCGCAGTTACGACCTGTGCGGGGCCAATTAGTGCGGCAGGCCCATCGACTATCGCCGAGTTTTGAACCGCTTGGGAGCTCAAGTTCGCCGAGAGGCATGAAGCTACGAACGCAAGAGCAATGCTCCGTCCGCGAATCTTTGCCGCTATCATCACTGCCTCTGGAGGGTCACTTGAATTCCGGGCTGTCCAGTGCCGCCGGTGCCACCAGTGCCTCCGGTACAATTGCCTCCCGCCGCCTCCGTTATTGTCGAAGTGATATTGGTAACGTAAGCGTCGAAGAAAATTGTGCCTCCTCCTGCGGCACCGGGTTGGCCGTTGTTCCCGGTTGGACTCGTACAGGCTCCGGTCCCGCTGGTGCCACCGCCATCTGCGTCAAAGGTTCCGCTCGTGTTGATCGTGATCGATGGTGCTTTGAGGCACAGGCCGCCACCAGCGTCTCCTCCTTTGCCGCCTCCGCCGCCCGTGACGCCGCCCCCGGAACCGCCCCCGGAGCCCCCTAGCGGCGGAAACTGGTCGCAGTTGAATTTCACAAAGTTGGAGGTATTTTGCGCGGTGGCGTTGCTGCCGTTGCCCGAACCACTGGTGCCAGCGCCTCCTCCGCCAGAGGTTGTGTATGCCTGGGGGATGCTATGCCCACCGCCGGCACCCCCGGCATTCGATGAACTGCCCCCGCCCCCACCAGCCGAACCGCCGAATCCTCCTGCGTTGCCGCCGTTCCCGGAGCCGGCTCCTGAGACTGCGCCGCCCCCTGCGCGCCCGAGCCCTTTCAGGTCGACGGTGGATGTCCCTGTAATGACCACTGGATTCTGTGAATAGGCGTAGCAGCCGACCTTGCTGCTGTTGGGAGAAATTTGAGTATGGGTGAGGCTGCCGCTGTTTGTCAGTTCTACGGCTGAGTATTGTAGCCATCCGTCGCAGGTATTTGAGGTGGCTGGGCTCGTTGCTCCGGCGCCGCCGTTGCCGAACTCACGCATGCGGGTAAATGGGTCGAGCCCCCATGGTTCGTGGCCGATCCCTGCGGCCAAATTGCTACTATTCGTTACGATAACGCCGAGAAAGAGCACCGGCATCGCGACCCAATTGTTCAGGCTGCTTACGCACGATCTCATGAGGCGCGTGGTGGCGTCGAACCAAAACTGGGGCGTCGTGGTGCTTGAGCAGCTCGGTTTTGCTCTGCTATACACCGGCGCTAACGTGGTGGCGGCTATATCGGTGTTCGCGGGAATGGTATTGAAGTTCAAGTAGATGTAATAGGTTGTGCTTGCGCTCAGTATCGTGTTGTTTAGGACGCTGGTGACAATTTCTTTTCGTCCGGCGATGTAAAGTATAAGCGGCGCAGGATCCCCGCTGTTGCCATCGCCTGCGGTGAGCGTTATTTTTCCTGCTGAGGGAACGGTAAGGAACGAAGGGTAGCCGTTTGTCGCGTCGACTGGACTGGAGTAGATGGTGTTGTCGTCCTTCGTATCCACTATTCCTGCGACTGATGTCGTACTGGTTCCGGGTTGGATGTTGTTTGGGACGGCGCTGGAGTTGTTGTTATTCATCGTCAGCCAGTGAGACGAGTCGCACCAGAGGTAATCCGTGCCTGTCGCCCCGATGGCGGGGTCTGCACCTTCGGTACATTTGAATGCTCCGGCACCGGTACCGGTGATGGTCACCTGGGCGACTGCTCCTACGGTTAGAAAGGTACAAGCGAGAGTGAACAACCCGCCTGCTCGGCGGACTGCGACGAACCTCTGCATGTTGGTTCCTCGGGGAAATCGACTCGACAAAAAGGCCCGCCTCGCCGAAGCGAAGACCAGATGAGGGGAGGGATCAGCGTGAGAGGCACGAAGGCCGCACTGCACTGGCTCCTCAGACTGACGCGCGTAAGTATGTGCTCGACGGGAATCGTTGTCAATGGGAAAATCCTCGCAACTTACTCTTCAAACGTAGGTACCTAGCGTTGGTTCGTCGGTAGGGCCGCATGTTGGGCGGCTTGTGGCGCCTTCCCAAGCGATGTGCTTGAACTGCCCGCGTCACCGTTCGCTCTCATGTCATAATGTCACCGTACGCTCTCTTTACAGATTGTCACCGTTCGGTTACTCTGTGTTTTGAGTCGAGGTGTGCATGATGCGTATTCGAACTGCTACCGATTTGGGGGCCTGCATCCGCGAGCGTCGTACCAAACTCGGAATGGATCAAATTGCCCTGGCTAAGAAAGCTGGGACGAGCCGGAAATGGGTTGTCGAGGTGGAACAAGGGAAACCGCGTGCTGAAATCGGTCTCATCTTGCGCACGCTGAAGAGCCTCGGAGTGTCCGTCGATCTGAAGGCTGACTCTTCCCATGAAACTTCTTCGACCAACAAAACAAGAACGCCCGATATCAACAGCGTTCTTGACGCCTTGAAGAAACGGTCATGACGAATCAACTCATTGCCCTCTTAGATGGCCACGAGGTCGGAACGGTTCACTACAAGAACGCTAGACTCTCATTCGTCTATGTCGATAAGTGGAGAGTCGATCCCAATGCTTACCCGCTATCGCTATCGATGCCGCTGGCGTCGGCAGAGCACGGTCATGCGCGGATCGAAGCGTTTCTGTGGGGACTGCTACCCGATAATGACCGCGTTCTTGAGAATTGGGGCAGACGCTTTCAAGTTTCTCCCAGAAATGTTTTTCGGCTGATTACACATCTGGGTGAAGACTGCGCAGGTGCGGTTCAGTTTGTCCGCCCCGAACGTCTTGAAATATTGCAAAAGGAACCGGCTTCCAGAGAGGTTAAATGGCTTACCGAGGACGAGGTTGCCGAGCGGTTGAGAGCGTTACGCGCGGACCATTCTCAATGGCGTAGTGCTCAAGACACGGGACAGTTCAGCCTGGCCGGGGCACAACCAAAAACGGCTCTTCTGTTCGAGTGCCAGCGATGGGGTGTGCCATCTGGCCGAGTGCCGACCACGCACATTCTCAAACCACCAACGGGCCAATGGGATGGCCACGCGGAGAACGAGCATTTTTCGTTGCGTTTGGCCAGAGCTGCTGGACTGATCGTTCCCAACTCCACCGTTCAGCACTTCGGTGACGAGATCGCAATTGTGGTGGAGCGTTATGACCGCATGCGGAGCCGAGGACGCTGGTCACGCATCCATCAAGAGGACATGTGTCAGGCGCTGGGCCTTCATCCAACGAGAAAGTATGAAAGTGATGGCGGACCCGGAGTACGCACGATCGCAGAATTGTTGCGTGAACAATCGAGCAACCCCGAGGAGGACGTGGAGTCGTTTGTGGACGCTATCGCTTTCAATTGGCTTATTGCAGGAACAGATGCCCACGCGAAGAACTACGCACTGCTGTTGGGCGGAAGCGGCGCGGTACGACTCGCGCCATTCTACGATCTCGCAAGCATCCTGCCGTACCAGACCATCAACCTGCAGAAAGCGAAACTGGCCATGAAGATCGGCGGAGAATATCGGCTGAGCAATATCAGACTGCGGCATTGGAAAAGATTCGCAACTGATCTGCGATTGGACGAGCGCTGGCTCACGGAGCGTATCAGAACAATGGCCGCTTCTCTTCCAGATCATGCAACCTCAATCCGAAATGAACTTGAGGCGGAGGGACTGTCAATGAATGTCATTGCGTATCGAAAAGTGAGGCTGCTGAATTCTGGCGAGAATGTGAGCTTCTCCGCTTGTTTCTGAACCCACGATTTCAACCCACGATCTTCACGTCTCTAACGACTTTTCAAGGACTTAGGCGGCCACCTGGAGTCACTTAAGTTGTTGAAACTACAGTATAATGTAGCACTGAAAAAACTACGTTCTAGTTCCGGGCGATCCAGTCCGTGTGGCCTTAGTCTTTCAACGTAATCGACGCAGAGCGCCTCTTCCATTACTCCAAAGAAACTGCACCGGATTTTGCACCGACTGCCTGCATCCGGCGCTTACTGGCGCCTACTGGCCATGCCGAGGGACCTTGCCGGAAGTGATAGAGGCGAAAGGTAGAAGGTTAATTATCAGAAGTTTGTAGAGGATTTCTAAAGCGACACGGTTAGATGGTGTGTCTGCCAGTTCCACCACTTCCGCACAGATGGGAAACGACACCACAGGGGCGGTTTTGATTATAGCAGAGGCGCGCATGCGCAGGACGACAACAGCGATGACTCCGGTCCGGATTTGTGAACGGCCAAAAGGTAGGGCAGCACGCCCATCTGGCGACGCCGGCCAGAAAATAGACAATTGGTCGCCCTAGAAAATCAGGGTCGGCGCTGCTTGCTGCAGGCCGACCCCGTTCAACTACGGCAGGTTTGCGGACGGCTGTTTAATCCCCAGACGGCAGCAGCATCTCCTCCGGACCAACTTCGATGTGAACCGGCGTGTGCGGGCAGTCGCCGAGAATCGGCTGGCAAGCAGCGTCAGGACCGTGCTCCGGATGGATTAGCGGTTTCATTCCGCTAAACTGTTCGGCTTCGGTTGATCCCGTCAGCGCCATCGTTGACGCCAACCCGCCGCTGATGACCTGCTGCACCTGATCGAAGTAGCCGGTGCCAACAAATTTCTGGTGCTTGACCGCTTCATACCCGAACTGGGTTTCCCGGCTGAATTCCTTTTCCTGGAGCCGCGAATAGGCGGTCATGCCGGTCTGCTTGTAGCCGCGCGCCAGTTCGAACATGCTGAGATTGAGCGCGTGGAAGCCGGCGAGCGTCACGAACTGGAACTTGTATCCCATGCGGGCCAGTTCCGGCTGGAAGCGGGCGATGGCCGCCTCATCGAGCTTCTGTCGCCAATTGAAACTGGGCGAGCAGTTGTAGGCCAGCATCTTTTCCGGATACTTGGCGTGAATGGCCTCGGCAAACTGGCGGGCTTCTTCGAGATCGGGATGCGAAGTCTCGCACCAGATCAAATCGGAATACGGCCCATACGCCAGGCCGCGCGATATCGCCGACTCTATCCCGCCACGGATACGGAAGAAACCTTCCGCGGTGCGTTCGCCGGTGCAAAACTTGCGGTCTCGCATATCGATGTCACTGGTCAGCAAGTGCGCGCTGTCCGCGTCGGTTCGTGCCATCACCAGCGTGGGTACGCCCATCACGTCGGCCGCCAGCCGTGCGGCAATGAGTTTCTGCACGGCTTCGGTGGTGGGGACGAGCACTTTGCCGCCGAGGTGTCCACATTTTTTTGCCGACGAAAGCTGATCTTCGAAGTGCACGCAGGCCGCGCCCGCCTCGATCATCCCTTTCATCAGCTCGAACGCATTCAGTGTGCCGCCAAAGCCGGCCTCGGCATCGGCTACGAGCGGCGCAAACCAGGTCTGCGACGGAGCAACTTTTCCCTCGGCATGATGCACTTGATCCGCCCGCTGCAGCGCGCTGTTGATGCGGCGGCAAAGGTTCGGAACGCTGTCTGCCGGATACAGACTCTGGTCGGGATACATCTGCCCCGCGTTATTGGCATCCGCGGCCACCTGCCATCCACTCACATAAATCGCCTTCAGCCCCGCCTGCACTTGCTGCACCGCCTGATTTCCCGTTACCGCGCCCAGCGCGTTGACGTAAGGCTCGGTCTGCAGCAGTTCCCACAGCCGCTCCGCCCCCAGGCGTGCCAGTGTGTGCTCAATGGCAAGCGAGCCGCGCAGCCGCAGCACATCTTCCGTCGTGTACGGGCGCTCAATTCCTCTCCACCGCGGGTTGTTCGCCCACTCGTGGTTCAGGCAATCCTGCGCGAGGGCGTACTGCGCGTTTTTTTCTTCGGAAGTCATTGCCGGGGAGGGGAAGTGCGGTTGGGTTGGTTTCGTTCCGTTAGGCTTGGCGGACATCGATGTCTTCTCCTGGGCTCCAAAATGTATGTTCAGTATAGTGAACATACATTCACTATACTGGCGAAGAGTATGTCAGCTTCCATGCCCGGTCAAGGCCATTGTTCAGTATTACGAACATACATTCAATTTATTGGTCTCTTTTGATACCATAGCAGATGAATATGCCGGCTTCGTCCGATTCTCCGTCCGCAGCCGTCGAGCGCGCTCTGGCCATGCTGGAAGCCGTTGCCCAGGTTTCAGATGGCTTAAGCAACGCCGAAATCAGCCGTAAGCTCAACATTCCAAAGAGTTCCGCCAGCTACATCCTGCGCACCTTGGAAGCTCAAGGCTATTTGACTCGCGATGCGGAGTCCGGAAAGTACCGCGTGGGCCTGAAGATCTTGAGCCTGAGCCGGGGGGCGCTGGGCGGACTGGACGTTCGTGGAGTGGCGCTGCCCATCATGCGCCACCTGACGCACCAGACCGGCCTTACCTGCCACCTGGCTGTTCTGGATGGGCCCGACGCCGTCTATGTCGAGAAGGTTGAGCCGGAGGGTTTTATCCGCATGGACACCTGGGTCGGACGCCGCATGCGCGTGCACGCCACCAGCGTGGGCAAGGCGATTGTCGCCTACATTCCTCAAGAGCAACTGGAGGAGATTCTGCACAAGAGCGGCATGGAGAAGCGCACGCCCAAGACCATCACCACCCTGCCGCGTCTGCTCAGGGAATTGGAAAAGGTGCGCACGCAGGGTTATGCCGTCGACGATGAAGAGAACAACTTGGGCGCGCGTTGCGTCGGGGCCCCGATTTTCGATGAGCGTGGCGCCATCGAAGCCAGCCTCGGCTTGAGCGGCACCACGCAACAAGTCAGTCCGCACACCCTGCCGCGCATCCTCGAAGCGCTCAAGGACGCGGCCCGGCACATCTCCATGGGCATGGGATACCGTGCCCCGCACCGCCGCGGATCCTGAAACGCCGTATCCCGAGAGCTACGCCATGGCCGACAAATCCGCCGATGAAATCGTAAGTCATTACAACGAGGCCGATGAAGCCTCGCGGCTTCGTACGGGCTGGTTCCAACTCGAGCAAGCGCGCACCCAGGAACTAATCCTCCGCTATATTCCGCCGCGCCCGCCAGGGTGCTCGATGTTGGGGGCGGGGCCGGCGCCTATGCCTGCTGGCTAGCCTCCCGCGGATACCAGGTGCATCTAATCGACCCTGTACCTCGCCATGTTGAGCAGGCACTCGCCGCGTCGGTGAAGCAACCGCACCATCCTCTGGCTTCGGCGGCAGTTGGAGACGCGCGCCAGCTCGACCAGGCCGACCAGACCGCCGATGCGGTTTTGTTGCTTGGACCGATTTATCACCTGACGGAACGAGCGGAGCGCCTGACCGCCCTGCGCGAGGCGCTGCGCGTACTGCGCTCTGGAGGCTTGGTATGGGTAGCCGCCATCAGCCGGTTTGCTTCGCTGCTGGATTCTCTTTCCCACGGATTTTTCGATCGGCCAGAATTCGCATCTATCCTGGACGGTGATCTATCCGAAGGCCAGCATCGCAATCCTACCGGCAACCTGATGTATTTTACGGATTCGTTTTTTCACCTCCCGGACGAACTGGCCGCCGAACTCACCGAAGCCGGCTTTGATCTCGTCGAGTTGGTACCCGTTGAGGGGCCGTGCTGGCTGGCGCGCGACTTCGACCGTCTCTGGAACGATCCGCAGCAGCGCGAACGCCTGCTGGCCTCGCTGCGCCTAGTCGAACACGAGCCCACCTTGATCGGGGCTAGTTCTCACCTTCTGGCTATCGGGCGGAAGGGTTGACCGGCGTCTAGGCCGTTTCCCTGTACACCTCGTTGATCGCTACTCTCGCACCAGCCGGCGGCTGCGGCATTGGCACCAAAACAATCCCCTGGTTCCGATCATGCACCAGCGTCCAAACCCCCGCGCACTGGTCACACAGCCAGTAGCGCTCCACTCGGCGGGGTTGTTGCCGCGTGTGGGCAGACAGCGGGGATGTCAACTCTCCCTGTTTGGCGGCAAACGCCGTCTCCACCAGGAACAGCTTGCCCTGGCCCAGTCGAAGAAACGGCCTCCCGCATCGCGAATTCGCACAGTGGCTGAGCATCGCCCCCTCCGCCGGCCTGCTCTTTTTTACCCTCGGACATCTCCACAGTCAGACCTTCAACGGTCAGACTCGGTCCTGAGACTCGCAAAAGCGGCCAGATTTCAAAGCCTGTGCATGTGAGATGCCATGCCGTGCGGAAAACTCCCAGCGCCAATTCCCTGAATTCGAGGCCGCATCTGACACAACGTCTCGTTCCGCCTGCCGACCCATCGGCACTTTGCCGAACTTTCGTCTTCCGTGCCTTGCCCCAGTTCTCATACCTCGTTACCATCTCAGCAAATGGCAAAGCACGTCCTGTTGTGTCCCCCGGCGTATTTTGATGTCGTCGATCAGAAAAACCCGTATATGTCGACGAACGCACGCGTGGATCGCGAGAAGGCGCAGCGCCAATGGCAGGCTCTGTGTTCCGCCCTCGAGCAAGCCGGATGCGAGGTCGAAACCATCGCCCCGGCCCCGAGCCTCGAAGACATGGTTTTCGCCGCCAATCAGGTCTTTGTGGGTTTTCACCACGGAGTGGGCAAGTTCATCGTGCCCAGCCGCATGGTGCACGCGTCACGACAGCGTGAGGTGCCGTTCTATGTAGACTGGTTTCGGCAACGCGGCTACAAAATCATCGAAGTCGATCTGGGCGACGATCACCTGGAAGGCCAGGGCGACCTGCTCTGGCACCCGGAATGGTCCCGCATCTACGCCGGTCACGGCTTTCGTTCGACCCAGGCCGGCGTGGAGAAATTTCGTGATGCCATGTCCAAATTGGGAATCCCGGTAGTCCCACTCCGTCTAATCGATCCTTATTGCTACCATCTCGACACTTGCCTGTGCCCGCTGAACAACGATGCCGTGCTGATATACCCCGGCGCATTTGCTGCCGAATCGCTGGCCACGCTACGCGGATTCTGGAAGCGGGTCCACGAACTCACCGCCGGCGAAGCCCACAAATTCATGGGCAACGGCATCGTCGCAAACGGACGCTACCTCACTCCCTACGTCACGCCGCACCTCGAAGCCATCCTTCACGAGGAAGGCCTTGCGCCCGTGATCGTCGATACCTCGGAGTTCGAGAAATCCGGCGGCAGTTTGTTCTGCATGAAGACGTTTCTGCCCTAGCCTTTGCGGGAGAACCCTCGCAAAGGAACGTGGCGACGCTCAAGCAGCGGCGATCAGTGCCGCGAGATCCCTCAGTGCACCAGCGCCCCCGTAACCGCTACCACAACTCCCACCACGCTCAGCACAATCCCCAGGTACCAGAAGATTCTCCGCCCGGAAAGCAGCGTGATTGAAGTAATCACCAGCCCAATCTCCAGGAACACCTCGGCCAGGTCATACCGGTCGGCGCGCCGCGTTTCCCGGGCAACTTCGGCAACCAACTTGTCCGCTTCATCTTTGATCTCTGCCTTCTCATGCTTGTAGCGCTCCGCCTCCTGCCCGGCCTTTTCGCGGAACTTGCCCATCCCGTCCGCGTCCTTGCTAGCCACCACCGCGCCGAGGTCAGAGAACAACTCGTCCTCGTGCTGCCGAATGTTCTTAGCCTGGTAGAACGCCCACTGATCGGAGGCCTTCGCCTGCAGCACCACTTCCTCAGTGTGCGCCCGGTGCCCGAGCAACGACACCACTGCCACGAATACTGCCACCATTGCCATGGTCTGCGATACCGCCATCAGCGAGCGGTCCTCTCTAGCTTTCTCCGCCCGTTCCCGTAACTCCTGAGCTTCATCGGCACTCATCGATCCTCCCGAAGCAGTGGCCAGTGGTCAGTGGCCAGTGGTCAGTTGCCAGTACTTAGGTGTCGGCACTTAGTTTCTCATTAAAGGTCGAGTTGCGGCGCTAAGATCGCGAGTCCGATCTGACCACTGGCCACTGGCCACTGATCACTAGCCACTGCTTTCACTCCCCCATAACTTTCACGATCACCCGCTTGTCGCGCTGCCCGTCAAATTCGGCATAGAAAATTCGCTGCCACGTCCCCAAGTCAAGCTTTCCGGCGGTAATCGGCACGATCACCTCATGGTGAATCAGCAATGCCTTCAGGTGCGAGTCGCCATTGTCCTCGCCGGTTTCGTGGTGCTTGTAGTTCTTACGAAACGGAGCCAAATGTTCCAGCCACTGATCGATGTCCTCGATTAAACCGCTCTCGTTGTCGTTCATATACACGCCCGCCGTAATGTGCATGGCCGAAACCAGCACTATCCCCTCTTTCACTCCGCTCTTGCGTACGATCTCCTCTACTTGAGGGGTCAGGTGCACATAGGCCCGATGGGTTTTCGTATGGAACGTTAGGTATTCCGTAAGAGTTTTCATTCGTCATTCCCGGTGAGGGAGATTTTACCCGAGCAGACGCGAACTTTTGGACGCCTACTTCCGTTACCACAATTTCCACCTGAGATCACAGAAACGCGGGCGACGGTGCTGCATACTCGATTTGTCGAGGAGGTTTCAGTGCTGTTCAGGCTTGATTATTTGTCTTGTGCGCTTACGATCGCTTCTACCATTTTGGTGGGGAGGCGCTGTTGGAAAGGCTGGATTCTAGCGGCCATCAACAGCGCGGTCGTCTGCGTGATCGGTTTCCGTACGTCTCAGTTCGGTTTTATTCCGGCAAACGTGTTCTGCATTGCCCTCTACGCGATGAACCTTCGCTCCTGGCGGAAAACCTAGCGGTCTCAAACCAGAGTGCGGTCAACGCAACGGCGCAGCGAATCCGTCGCTAATCCCGAAGCCGATATCGAAGCCCGGATCGCCGCGCCGCGCTCGTCGAAAAATGACGTGCGCGCCGGCACTTTTTCGCGCATAATTCCATCCTCCGGCCATGGACCCATCGCATAACGATCTCGAAGCCATCCGGCGGATTATCGCCGACCTCACCACCCGCGTCTATCGGATCGAGCAGAAGCTCCGGATGGAGCCCGAGCCCGCGGTCCAAGCGCACGCAGCCACACCCGCTCAGCCTCCAACGCCGAAGCCTTCGGCGACAGACGCGCCGTCGGAGAAGCCTGCGTCAACCGTCCTTCCTCCCCACATCCCAACGCGCGCTCAGCCTGTCTCCCCGGCTGAGCCCCAGGCCGATCTCGAGTCACGCATTGGCTCGCACTGGCTCAACCGCATCGGCATCGCCGCCCTGCTAATCGGGGTCTCTTACTTCCTGAAGTTTGCTTTCGATAACAACTGGATCGGCCCTGCCGGGCGCGTCACCATTGGCTTGCTCGCAGGAATCGCAGTGATTGTGTGGAGCGAGCGCTTTCGCGCCAAGAACTACAAAGCTTTCTCTTATTCGCTCAAAGCGGTCGGAATTGGAGCGCTATATCTTTCCTTGTGGGCGGCGTTTCAGGTCTACAGCCTGATCCCGAGCGGCGTTGCTTTCGTCATGATGCTGGCCGTGACGGCGGCCACGGCTGTGATGGCCTGGACGCAGGATGCTCCGTTGCTGGCCGCATTCGCCCTCACTGGAGGCTTCACCACGCCGCTTCTTTTGTCGACGGGACAGAACCGCGAAGTGGCGCTGTTTTCCTACGTGGCATTGCTCGATCTGGGCGCGTTGTTGCTGGTGGTGCTCAAGCCCTGGCGGCGTCTCCTCGTCATGAGCTACGTAGGCACGCTGCTGCTCTATGTGGGCTGGTATTCCAGCTTTTATAGCCGCAGCCAGCTTAGTCTCACCCTGAGTTTTGCGACGTTGTTCTTTGCCATTTTTGCCGTCGCTCCCCTTGTGACACTGCAACCGGAAGGCGAGGCTCCGCTCTTCGCTTCAATTCCGGCAGTGCTGGCCTTTGTGAATGCGGTCGTTTACTTCCTTCAGGCCTACGCCATGTTTGAGGAAGTCGATAAGACAGACATGGCCTGGTTCGCCTTGGCCCTGGCTGCGGTTTACATCTTTCTCAGCCGCCAGGTTCAAAGCAGGAAGATCACTCCCGCCGCCACCGAGCGCCTGCACTTTCTCCATCTTGCGGTTGCGCTCGGCTTCATCACGGTAGCGATTCCTATACGCCTCGACGCGCACTGGATCACGATCGGCTGGTTCGTGGAAGCCGGCGTACTCCTCTGGGTGGCGGATCGCATCGAGTCTGACCTGCTAAACGTGTTTGCACTGGCTGCTCTCGCTCTGGGAGTGGTGCGGCTGTTGTTGCTCGACAATTTCTACACTACGCAACTCATTTTCAACCTGCGCATGGCCACGTACACGGTGGCGGTCGTGGTGCTGGGTGCAGTCGCATGGTACGCCTCGCGCCGGGCCGACGATGCCGCGCGCATGGTCGCCGCAGTCGCGGTCGTTGCCCTGAATGCCCTTGCCCTGATCGCGCTCAGCCACGAAGTGGCGGATTACTATGCCCGGGAGATGACCGCGATCCAGCCGGTTCGCTACCGCCGGACTCCTGCTTATGGCAGCGAGTGGCAGCGGATTCAGATTGCGCGCGACTTCACCTACTCGGCGTTGTGGATGGCTTATGGTGCCATGTTGATGGTGGTGGGCTTCTTGCGTCGCTCGGCCTTCGTGCGCTGGCAGGCTTTGCTGCTGATTGCCGTGACCATTGTCAAAGTCTTTGTGTACGACGTTTCTCAGCTCGATCGCGGATACCGCATCGTCAGCTTCATCGTCCTGGGCGTGTTGCTGTTGGCGATTTCGTTCGTGTACCAGAGAGATTGGCTAAAGCTGTCAACCGGGAAAAAAGGATAGGGAACACCGAAGGGAACTCGACCGCCCATGAAACCAGCCTTACTCTTTCTGTTTCTGGCCTTCGCAGGTCCCAATCCGCCTGGACCTGCGATCGCCTATTTCACGAACCTGCGCGAGGTCCACGTCGCACAGCCGGACCATCAGAACTTCTTCATCGTTGACGAGGACCTCTGGAATCATTCCCGTCCTGATCTCGGTGACCTGCGCCTCTACGACGGGGATTCTCCCGTCCAGTACTCGCTCTCCGAGCAGCGCGCCGGAATCTCTTCCGAAGAAGCGGAAGCCAAAATTCTTAATCTCGGCACCGTCTCAGGTCATACCGAATTTGATCTGGATGCGCAGGGTATTGCCGCTTATGACCACATTCGTCTCCGGCTCGACGCCAAAGACTTTGTCGTGACCGCGTCGGTAGCGGGCTCCAACGCGCTTGGCCAGGGACCCTCCACCGGCCTCCCACCTTCAACGCTTTACGACTTCAGCACTGAACAACTAGGCTCCAGTTCCGTGCTGAAGTTGCCGCCGTCCAGTTTTCGCTACCTGCACGTCAAACTATCGAAGGGGATTCTGCCGCAGCAGGTCAAAGGCGCGGCAATTTTCAACCTGCGCGAGCAACAAGCTTCCTGGACGAAGATCGGTTCCTGCTCGGCGCCGCAGCAGAAGCCACGCACGACTGTGATCGTTTGCGATTTGCCCCCAAAAGTTCCGCTGAACCGCATCCTGTTTCAAATCGCGCCCAGTCAGGTGAACTTCCGCCGCATGGTGACCGTGGAAAACGCAACCGGCATACAGGAAGCGAGCGGTGAACTCAGCCGCGTGCGCATCAATCGCGCCGGCACGCTCGTCACTTCGGAGGAGATGGCAATCACTTTGGCCGGCACTTCCGGCAAGATCACCGTCTCGGTAGACAACGAAGATAATCCGCCGCTGGCCATTGAAGCCGTTCAGCCGCTCTCGCTCGAACGCCGCGTGTATTTTGATCCGCAGGCAAAGACGACTTTCAGGCTCTATTACGGCGACGAAAAGCTATCCGCTCCAATCTATGACTACGCCCGCTTCTTTCATTTGGACGCCTCGCCTGCGCAAGCCCAGCTGGGCGCAGGTTCTCATAACCCAGAATATACCGGACGTCCGGACGATCGCCCGTTTTCGGATCGGCATATGGGGATTCTGTGGGCGGTGATGATCCTGGCAGTGCTGGCGCTTACCGCGTTGGCGGTGCGGGGACTTCGCTCGGAGGCTAAACCTTAGCTTCCGTGACGGTTTCGTCCGGTTTGCATTGGTGCTGCGCGAACTGCAGTTTGAGATGTTCCGCAGCTCCGCCCACGCGTTTCAACACTTCGAGAGGAACCTTAAATTCACGATCACACAAGCTGCAAACCGCGATGGCCGGCGTAGTTCCCTGCCACTTCAGGACGCGCAGATTGCGTTTAGGCATGGCGCACTCTGCGGCCTACCGCATAGTCTCTTCAATCTCAGAAATCCAGTCGGGACGCTTCAGAACCTCGCGCGGCTTGGGGCCATCGGCGGCGCCCACAATCCCGTCCTGCTCCATCAGATCGATCAGATGCGCCGCGCGGCCGTAACCGATGCGCAGCCGCCGCTGCAGCAGCGAAGTGGAGGCTTTGCCGAATTCGACTACCAGTTTCACCGCATCCTGATACAGAGGATCGTCCTCGCTGCCGCTGTCTTCTGAGCCCTCAACGCTACCGCCGCCGCTGGTTCCGGCCTCGCGCTCATCTCGCGGAACTTCGAGGAACTGCTGCTGGTATTCCGCCGTGCCCTGTGCCTTCCAGAATTCAACCACGGCAGCGATTTCTTTCTCCGTAACCAGCGGCGCATGCAGACGATGCACCCGCGCCGATCCTGAAGGCAGGTAGAGCATGTCGCCCTTGCCCAGCAGCGCCTCCGCACCATTTGCATCAAGAATGGTTCGCGAATCCACCTTGGTCGCCACCCGAAAAGAAATTCGTGCCGGGAAGTTCGCCTTGATCAATCCCGTAATCACGTCCACCGACGGACGCTGTGTCGCCAGCACCAAGTGAATGCCCACGGCGCGCGCCATCTGCGCCAGTCGCGTGATCGACTCTTCCACGTTCGAGGAATCGAGCATCATCAGGTCGGCCAATTCGTCGATAATGATCACGATGTAGGGAATCGGCTTATCGTCGGAATCTTCTTCAAACAAGCTCGGCGTGCCGCCGTTGTCAAACAGCCGGTTGTACTGGTCGATGTTGCGCACGCCTTTGGCAGCCAGCAGCTTCAGCCGCCGTTCCATTTCGCGCACGGCGTTGCGCAGCGCGTTCGCCGCCAGCTTCGGTTCGGTGATGATCGGCGTATACAGGTGCGGCACACCCTCGTAATTGCCCAGTTCCAGCCGCTTTGGATCCACCAGAATCAGCCGCACCTGTTCCGGCGTCGCTTTGTACAGAATCGACATAATGAAGGCGTTGATGGCTACGCTCTTGCCCGAACCCGTAGACCCGGCAATCAGCAGGTGTGGCATGCCATTCAGATCGGCGGTGACGATGCGCCCGTTGATGTCCTTGCCCATGGCCATCGTCAGCTTCGATTTCGAGCCCATGAACTCCTGCGACTCGATGTTTTCCCGCAGCCAGATAATCTCGCGCTCGCGGTTCGGCACCTGGATGCCCACGGTCGATTTGCCGGCCATGCGCTCGATCAGAATGCTCTCGGCCTTCAACGCTAAACAAAGATCATCGGTGAGGTTGGTGATGCGGCTGTATTTAATTCCGGCGTCGGGCTTGAACTCGAACGTGGTGACTACAGGGCCAGGATTGATTTGCGTGATCTGCCCGTGCACGTCGAACTCGGCATATTTCTCGGTGAGCACTTGCGCCAGGAGTTTCAGTTCGTCGGCATCCACCGACTGCTGCTCGTCGGGGCGCTGCAGCAAGCTGCTCGACGGCAGTTTGAAACCGCCCGCGATCCGCGGCATCGTCGTTTTCGGCTTGTGATCGACGTCGGCACGCTGGGTCACTTCCGGGTCGGAAGCGGCTTCATCTGCGGCGAGAGAGTCAGGCAGAATGCCGCCCGTCGCCGCGGGCGCGTCTTCCGCGACCTCCGGTTCGAGCATGCGCTCAATGCCCGTGCGTCGCGGTTCTGAGGCTGCCCGTGCCTGCAGTGCCGATTCGGCCTCAAATTGCCGCGACGGGATCAACTGCGTCTTGACCACCGGCTTCGCTATCCGCCGCTTGTCCAGTTCCTTTTGCTGCCGCCGCTTGGCCCGCTCCTCCTGCCAATCCTGGTAGCGGTTCCACAGCGCGGTCACAAACGCAAAGCGCGTTGGCGCCCACAGTTGGATCGCCGAAAACGAAAAGGCCGTCGAAAGGTAGAGCGCAACCGCCAACACGCTGGCACACACAATGTAGGCGCCCGCCAGGTTCAAGTAGTGGATGAGCACATCGCCCACAACCCGTCCCAGCAGGCCTTCGATCGGTACGACATGCATCCAGCGCAGATGCCCCGGCAACAGCGCCAGCAGCGCGGGGACGAACACCACCAGCCAGATTCCTCCCAGGCTCTTGGCCACAGGAGATTGAATCTTCCGCGAAGCAAACCAGCGAATCCCCAGCATCGCGGGAAAGATAGGCAGGAGAAACGCTCCGATCCCGAAAAATTGCAGTGTGAGGTCGGAAATAATGGCTCCGACCACGCCAATCCAGTTGCGGGCGGTGTGGGTTCCGGTGAGCACCGAAGCGCTATTCAGCGAGGGATCGAGCGGGGAATACGAAGCCAGCGAGAGAAAGAGGAGCAGCGCAGAGACGCACAACAGGAACCCGATCAGCTCATTGAGCCGCCGGTTGCCCGTGGGAGTAAAGATGCTTGCCAGAAAACGCATGTGGGCCGTTTCACACGGACGAGACATCCCGTGGCGCAAATCGGCCAGAGCCTCATCATTATGCCAAGAACGGGACGCGGCGGCAATGCCGGAATTTGCCGGGAGTGTACAGTTGGTTTCCTGCTGAAATGCCGTCGCCTACTGCAGATGCCACGTATACGCCAGGGCGATCACAATGACACCAAACACGATGCGGTAGACGATGAACACCCGCAGACTATTCGACTGCAGGTAGCGAATCAGCCAGGCGATGGTGGCGTAACCGACAATCGCGGATACGACAATCCCGACCAGGAACGGCGCGTGCATGCCGGCGGGCAGGCCTTCTTTGCGAAGTTCGTGGGCTTTCAACAGGGCGGCGCCGGCGATGATCGGAGTGGAGAGCAGAAAGCTGAACCGAACCGCGGCTTCGCGGGTCATATTGCGGAACAAACCCGCAGTGATGGTTGAGCCAGAGCGTGAAACACCCGGCATCAGGGCAAATGCCTGCGCTATACCGATGATCAGTGCATCGGCGAAAGAGGCGCGTGTCAGCGGCTTCTCCCGTTTGCCGACTTTTTCTCCCAGCCACATGAGAAGCGCAACTACGATCAACGCCGCCGCAATCAGCACGATGTGCTCGCGGAAATAATCCTCTGCGGAGTGCTCCAGCAGCTTCCCCGCAATGGCTCCCGGAATCGTCGCCAGGGCCAGAAACCACAGAAGCATGCGTTCATCCTTACGCTCCTGCAATGTCAGGTTTTCGTCCGAGCCCCCGGCTTCGGAGAAGCGGACTATTTTCCCTCCCAGTGCCGCGCGAATAATCTGAAACCAGGTGCGGCGAAAGTAGAAGAGCACCGAAAGCAAAGTGCCGAAGTGCAACGCGACGTCAAAGGTGAGTTCATGTGCCGGAGAAAGCTCGTTCCAGCCCAGCAGCCGCCGCACAATAATTAGGTGTCCTGAACTCGAGACCGGGATGAATTCCGCCAGCCCCTGAATGATGGCAAGCACTACAGCTTGATAGATGGGCAAGGTTAGTCCGTCGTATTTCCGTAGGTTGGAATACCCTGTTGAATGTAAAAGATCAGGCGCTGGGTGCGCAAGGCCCAATCGCTTTGTCCGTACTGGCTGACAACTTTCTGCGCCAGCTCTAGAGCGCGATCTTTGGATTCCGCGGATTTCTTCTGATTCGGCTCCGTCCGGTAAATCTCGATCAGCGCCGCCCTCCGCCAGGCCGCGTTATACAACGCTTCCGGAGCGGCGGGAGACTGCGGATGCTCTTTGGCGTAATTCTCGTAGAGGTCGGCTTCTTTGTCCGGACACTTCGACAAACCTTCCCATTCGCCGCACAGCTTATTCTCGAGCAAACGAAAGCCGGCCAGGTCGGCCCATTTCGTTCCGGGATACTTCTTGATCACCAGCTTCATCCACTCTTCCTGCATTTGGCCGCGCATGTAGGCTTCGCGCGCGTGCGCCGAAGGGCGCGACATCACGTCAGACCTCTCCAGTTGCCAGCGGATATCGGCCGCACGATAAAGCGCTTCCGCAGCCAGCGGCGAAGTGGGCATCAGGTCGTATACTCGGTAGTAAAGCCGCATCGCGTCCTGCGCCGCATCGCGCCGCCCGCGGCGGCGGCTGGCCTGGTCTTCCGAATCGGCCGCTTCGCCGAAGATGATCCGGTCGCCATCTTGCGTCGTGCTGGTTACCAGAGCTTTGGCCGGAACCCAGCCGGTGATGGCTTTGCCCTCGGCTTCTTCGTCGGTCGCACCTTCTTCACGGCTCGGCACGCGCAGAATCGCTTCCACGTGCACCCAGTCGCGACTGGTTTCGATGATGATCAACTCGTGCCCGCGTCCAGCGTCGCCCAGGCGGGCCGCGTCCGCGTTGGGAGAGACCCGGATGGTTTCTTCGTGTACCAGCGTTCCGCGCAGCGTGTCAGCGAAGGCGAACGAGGCGAGAAGCGGAATGCTTGCTGCAACTGTAAGCAGGACAATGGCGCTGAATCGCAATTTCATATTGTTCCGAACCCTACAGAGTATGTTAGCCCAGAACCAGGGTCTGGGCACGAGGCCGGGGTAGGATGCGCGGGAACTTGATAGGATTGCTAGCCGGGGGATCGGGCGCTTCCATGACACCCTTATCGATATTCGGCCTGTTCGCGGTAACGGCGATGCTCGTATGCTACGCGCTGGAAGCGCGGAGCCGGTGGTTCATCCTGGCTTTCGCCGGAGCCTGCGCGCTCGGCTCCGTCTACGGCTTTCTCCAGGGAGCCTGGCCGTTCGGATTGGTCGAAGCGGTTTGGTCTGCGGTGGCGATACGGCGCTGGGCGTTAGCGGCACGCGCCAAGTAATCCGGCACTGGTTTCCAGCGCGCCTAGCCACGGCAGACTTCTGCCAGCATCGCGGGATCGATGTTGCCGCCGCTGATGATGGCAGCGTTCAGGTTCGTCTTCGGAAGCTGATCGCGCCGGAACAGGAAGCCGGCCACGGCCACCGCTCCGCTGGGTTCGGCCACAGTCTTGGGATTTGCCGCCAGCAGCCGCACCGCCTCGCGTATCTCATCTTCGGTGACGGTTACGATGTCATCGACGTAGCGGCGGATGTGCTCAAAGTTGATTGGTCCAATGCTTTGCGAGCGCAGCCCGTCGGCGATGGTGCGTAAAACCTCATCGGCAGGGAACTGAACGATCTTTCCCGCGCGCAGGCTGGCCCGCGCATCGCCCGCCAGCTCCGGCTCCACGCCAATTACCTTGATCGAAGGCTTGCTTAACTTGATCGCCGTAGCCACGCCGCTGATCATCCCCCCGCCGCCCACTGGAGCAAAAACCGCCTCCACCTCTGGCAGGTCTTCGAGAATCTCCAGCCCAATCGTGCCCTGACCGGCAATGATCTGCTCATCGTTAAAGGGAGGAACGATCACGTATCCACGCTGAGCCGCCAGCTCCTCGGCTTTGATCTGGCGCTCCACGCCGCTCGGGCCCACGAGGACGATCTCCGCTCCCAGCGCCGCCGTAGCCTCGCGTTTAATCGCTGGAGCGTTCTCTGGCATGACGATAACGGCCTTCACGCCCAGCGCCCGCGCCGCATAGGCCACGCCCTGCGCGTGGTTGCCGCTGGAGTAGGTGATGACCCCGCGCTTTCGGTCGTCTTCGGAGAGGGAGGCAATCTTGTTGTAGGCTCCGCGAAGTTTGAAGGCGCCGATGGGTTGTTGATTTTCGGGTTTGAGGAAGAGGCGGCGGAAGGCGGATTCGGGATGATGGAATTCGATGAGGCGCGGGTGGACGGCAATGTCGCGAATGCGGCCTTGGGCAGCGCGGATGTCGTTGAGGGTGACCATCGGGCACCAATCTACCGACTGTGGGCGAGGAGAGCAACTTGACATCATGATGCCTACAATGATAGCATCACGATGTGAGAACAACTCTTACTCTCGATGACGACGTGGCCAACCTGCTGGACAAGGAAGCCCGCAAGTCTGGAGAACCGTTTAAGCAGGTCGTTAACCGCTTCCTGCGTCTGGGATTAACGGCTGCGAAGCAGCCGGTCAGAAAACCGTTCGTGGTGAAACCTTGGAATCTACGTCCTCCTCCCGGGCTTGACTTCGATAGCGTCGAGGAGCTGATCGAGGCTCTAGAAGGGCCTTACCATCGGTGATTGTTCTAGACGCAAACATTCTGCTTTACGCCTACGGGACGGCCTCGCCTCAGCATGCGAAGGCCCGAGCCTGCGTCGAGGAACTGTTCTCGGGGTCTGAGCTGGTCGGCCTACCGTGGCAGACGATCGCGGCATTTCTTCGCATCAGCACCAACCCCAGGCTACCTGGAGCGCGTCCGATCGCTCAGGCGGCGCAAGAAGTCGAGGGATGGCTTGGGCAGCCCAGTGTTCGGGTTCTCGTGCCCGGCGATGACCACTGGCCAGTGTTGCGCCGGATGGTGGTTGATGGGCAGGCATCAGGTACTCTGGTGAGTGATGCTGAAATCGCAGCTCTGACTATCGAGTACGGAGGCGTGCTTTATTCGGCGGATCGAGATTTTTCAAGGTTTCCAGGTTTGCGGTGGAAAAACCCGCTGGAGTGCCGGTCGCGAAAAGCGTGAACCAGATCATTCAGCTTCAGAACCGCAGTATGATCAAACGCATAGAGTCGAATTAGAGGACAATCCCGGGAGCCTTCGGCGAGGAATTCAAGCTTCATCTACTTTGCTCAAATCTCCAGTATCACCGGCATAATCAGCGGCCGCTTCTGCGTCTGCTTGGAAATATACCGTTTCAAATCGGCGCGGATCTTTTCCTTAATCACTCCGTAGTCGGCCTTCTCCTCTTCGCTGGAGTGCGCCAGGGTATCTTCGACGATGCGCCGCGCCCCATCCATCAGCCCATCGTCCCCAGGATTGAACCCCCGCGTCACGATCTCCGGCGCAGTCTCCACTCGTCCCGAAAGCTTGTTGATGGCGATAATGGGCAGCACGATGCCGTCTTCGCTCAAATGCCGCCGGTCTTTAATAATCAAATCCTCAACCACGTCCGTGCGCGATCCGGAATCGATGCAGACGCGGCCCACGTTGACGCGTCCTGCCTTGCGGGCGTTGTGTTCGTCGAACTCAAGAACATCGCCGCTCTCGAGCAGCAACACCTTGCCCACAGAACCATGCATGGCCCCTGCCATTTCGGCGTGCAGCTTCAGCTGGCGGTACTCCCCGTGGATGGGAGTGAAATACTTCGGCCTCACCAGGTTGATGA
This sequence comes from uncultured Acidobacteriaceae bacterium, assembly GCA_963842095.1. Lineage (GTDB taxonomy): Bacteria > Acidobacteriota > Terriglobia > Terriglobales > Acidobacteriaceae > Sulfotelmatobacter. Next base: position 125,090 of record CAWJEY010000005.1, on the reverse strand, counting down.
TCAACTTCAACTCTTCCTGGCTGGCATGTCCGCTGACGTGAATGGGAGGCGTCGTCCCGTCTTCGTAAATCACATACGCCTCACGGCGGAACAGGTGATCGATCATGCGATAGATGGTTTTCTCGTTGCCGGGGATGATGCGCGACGAAAGCACGACCGTGTCGCCCTTCTCGATTTTGGCGTGCTTGTGATTATCCACCGCCGCGCGCGACAGCGCGGACATGGGCTCGCCCTGCGTTCCGCTGATCATCACGCAAACTTTTTCCGGAGGGAAATTCTTCATCTCCCCGGGATTGATCACAAGGCCATCGGGAATTTCCAAATAGCCCAGGTCTTCCGCGATTTCCGCAGAGTTGTTCATCGACCGCCCAATGAAGGCTACCTTGCGTCCGTGCTGATGAGCCAGTTCCACAGCCAGACGGATGCGATGAATGGAAGAAGAAAAACACGAAATAAACAGCCGCCGCTGCGTGTGCGCGAAAACCTCATCAAACTTCCGCCGCACCGCCCGCTCGCTGGGCGTGTAGCCCTTGCGCTCAACGTTGGTCGAATCCTGAAACAGCGCCAGCACGCCCTGTTTGCCGTATTCCGCGAAGGCGTGCAGATCAAAGAGATGGTTATCCGTGGGCGTGGGATCGACCTTGAAGTCGCCGGTATGGATGATGACGCCCAGCGGAGTGTGAATCGCCAGTGCAACGCAATCCACCAAACTGTGCGTCACTCGAATGGGATGAATCGTGAACGCTCCCACTTTAAAGCGCTCGCCAGCCTGCATCTCGCGCAGGTCAGAGTCGTCGAGCAGGCCGTGCTCGTCGAGTTTGTCTTCCACATATGCCAGCGTGAACTCCGTGCCCCAGACGGGCACGTTGAGTTCGGAGAGGATCCAGGGCAGGGCGCCGATGTGGTCCTCGTGGCCGTGCGTAAGAATGATGCCGCGAACCCGCTGCCGGTTTTCGATGAGGTAGGAAATATCCGGGACCACAATGTCGACGCCGAGCAATTCAGCCTCGGGGAACATCAACCCCGCATCAATCACGATAATGTCGTCGCCCCAGCGGACCGCCATGCAGTTCATACCGAACTCGCCGAGGCCCCCGAGAGGGATAATCTGCAGTTTTCCAGTTGGCATTAGATAGTAATGATGCTAGCACAGCGGGCAGTAGCCATCGCCTGAGAACAGAGAACTGAGAGCTGAGAGCTGAGAACAGAGAACTGAGAACAGAGAACTGAGAACAGAGAACTGAGAACAGAGAACTGAGAACAGAGAACTGAGAACAGAGAACTGAGAACAGAGAACTGCTCTCTTCCCGCTGGCCTTTCGGATTAGGAAGCGTTAACGTGGAGAGGATGGCCGATGCTACATCTAACTCCTGGTTTCGCGGCCGCGTCGAGAAGACGCTGATCAAGGGGCTGACGCGCGCCTACTCTACGGTCCGGGTCGATCCCGGGAAGTTTCTACTGCAGCTCCGAACGGCCTACAGGCTGCCCATCAGCGGCTATCACGGGCTCTATTCGCTGGAGATGGGTGAACTCGACGCCGTGGCCGACGACCTCATTCGCAGCGGCAAGAAACTCGCTGCCCTCGAGGGTGCCGGCTTGGGACTGGGCGGGCTGATTACCATCTTGCCCGATCTCGGCATCCTCTCGGCCATTACCATGCGCACCATCCAGAAACTGAGCCTGGTCTACGGTTTTCAATTCAACACCGACAGTGAAATCGCTGAATTGTGGGTCGCCGCCGCCAGCGCGGCCGGAGTCGACATCAGCCGCGAACTGCTGGAGAAGGAAGTGGTCAACAAGTTCGTCCCGCGGGTAATCCAGCGCATCGCCGCCCGAGCCAGCGCGGAGGTCGTAGAGAAGTGGGCTGGCCGCATGATCCCTCTGATCAGCTCGGCCATCGGAGCCGCGCTGAATTACTGGTTCGTGCGCGCCTGGGGCGAGCGCGCCAAGACCCACTTCCGCCAGCGCCATTTGCAGCTCCGCCAGCAAGCCCAGCAGGCCGCTGTGGCCACCCCAGCGCCGCACATTCTGCCGGCCTCTACTCTCTAACCTAGCCTTCTCTGTGTTAGAAAAAAGAATGACCACTTTCCGCTGATCCGCCATTCTGTTCGATCTCGATGGGGTCCTCGTCGATTCCACCCGCTCCGTGGAACGGACATGGCGCGCATGGGCGCGGGAGCAGGGAATTGACGGTGATAAAGTGATGGCAGTCGCTCACGGTGTCCGCACGATTGAAGTGATCCGCGCCGTTGCTCCTCATCTCGACGCGGAAGCTGAAGTGCGGAAGCTGGAAAGCCGCGAGGCGGACGATCGTGACGGCGTCGCGGTGATGCCGGGGGCTGTGGATCTTGTACGCGCGATTCCTGAGGGGCGCTGGGGCGTGGTCACGTCGGGAACGCGGCATCTGGCAAGCACGCGCCTGCGGCTCGCCGGAGTACCGGTTCCGGACGTTCTGATCACGGCAGACGATGTCGCCAATGGAAAACCGCATCCGGGGCCCTATTTAAGAGGTGCGGAGTTGTTAGGCGCGAATCCGGCCGAGTGTTTAGTGATCGAAGACGCACCCGCTGGAATTGAGTCCGCGCACGCCGGTGGGATGAAGGTGATTGCGTTGACCAGCACTTATCCCGCGTCGGCGCTGAGCGAAGCGGATGTCGTGATACCCAAGCTCGATCGCATTCAGGTTGCCCTAAACGGTGCGCGGATGCTGACAGTCAACGTCAGTTAGATGCGACCCGAAATCCTTGTCATTCCGAACGCGGATGGAGCCGCGCCAAGCGCGGCAAAGCAAGAGAGGAAGCTGCTGTTGGAGGCCTGTCGAAAGTCAGCGCAGCCAGTCTTCCAACTCAATCCCACGGTCCGTCTTCTCGTCACGGTATTTCACGATCACCGGCGTATAAAGCGAAATTCCCATCTCCGCCGCTGCACCCTTCGTCACTGCACGCGAGCCCGGAACAACAACAGCGCCTTCGGGAACTTCGAGTACCGCGTCGGCAGTCGCCCGGTAAACGTCGTTGCGCACTAGGTCGTAGAGCGGAGTCGATCGTGTCAAAATCGTTCCCGCGCCCAACACCGCCCGCGTGCGGACGAGCGTGCCTTCGTACACTCCGCAATTGCCGCCGACCAGCACATCGTCCTCAATGATCACGGGCGCCGCATTCACTGGTTCCAGCACCCCGCCGATCTGCGCCGCTGCGCTCAGGTGCACACGCTTTCCAATCTGCGCGCACGATCCCACCAGCGCGTGGGAATCCACCATGGTGCCTTCGTCCACATAAGCGCCCACGTTGATGAACATCGGCGGCATGCAGATCACTGACGGCGCAACATACGCTCCCACGCGCACTGAAGATCCGCCGGGGACGATGCGCACCCGGTCGGCTACCGAAAACTTCCGGGCGGGAAATGTGCCCTTATCGACAAAAGTGAGCGCTCCGCCGCCGGACTCAACCAGTTCGCCCAGCCGGAAGCCCAGCAGGATGCCGTGTTTCACCCAAGTGTTCACCACCCACCGGCCATCGATCTTCTCGGCGGCGCGAATCTTGCCCAGCGTGAGTGCTTCACGGAATTCGAGAAATGCCGGTCGCGCCTCGGGATTGTGCTCGACCTCGCCCAGCGCGGCGAGGCGTTCGATCGAAGTTTTTAGGGAAGACATGCGGAGAAAGTATACGGGAATCTACGTTGTGATTGGGTGAAGATCAGTATCCCAGGGTAGGCGTTTTTCAAGAGATGGTGGCTCGGTGCCTATGTTGAGAATGGCAACTTAAATCTGAGATCCCTTCCCTTCCTGCGGTTCAACTTGACCCTAACCTGCAATGGGTTGAAGCCATCAGCGATGAAGCGAAGGTAATAAATTTGTTGCCCGGCGTCGGTGCTAGAAACCACTTCCCATTGGTATCGGTCGTCGTCGTGCGAAGCACGGTTTTCCAGTCAGAGGACACTTCGATAACCTGGACTCCTCGCATCGCGGAGTCGGCTGGATCAACGACCGTCCCAGTTAACGTCTTCCCAATCTGAATCTTGCCGATTTCGACTGTCTCGACTCCGGCGAACGCGCTGGAGAAAATTGCCACTGAGAGGACAAATAACACGAAGCATTTCATGTTGTAGTCACGATCCGTCCTCAAACGCACTTGCACTCACTCCGAATCAGCACCCCGGTCATGCCATGCGCTGCCTCGCGGCCTAATACCAGCGTGGCATACGGCCCGTGCCAGCGCGCGTGGTTGGCGTCGTGCCCCGCGGGACGTCCCTTGCCCTGATTGCACTGTCCACAAGACCCGCGGTGTAGCACGATCTTATGCGGCCCAGCGGCCCAGTTCTCATAGATGTAGAACTCCGCCGCGTCCGGCGCGGGCGCTGCCGGCTTTGCGATCAGTCCAACCTCGGTCACAATTTTCTGCAGCTTCGAGCGCGTGTCGCGCCGCATGGGCAACAGCGGCAGACGGTAGTTCTCTTCGATCCTGCCCATCATCGCCAGCACGGCCTTCACCGGAAGCGGGCTCGATTCGATGAAGTTCGCCAGCATCAACGGCAAATATTTGCGATGGATGGTGCGCGCCGTGGTCCAGTCATTCTCAAGCGCAGCCCGCGTCATGGCTGTCATCTCGTGCGGAATTTCATTCGACGCCACCGAAACAACGCCTACGCCACCGAGCGCGATCACGGGCAGAGTGACCGAATCGTCTCCGGAGAAAACCAGAAACGTTTCAGGCACCAGGTTGATGGCCTCGGCGATCTGCGTCATATTCCCGCTGGCTTCCTTCACGCCCACAATGTTCGGAATCTCCGCCAGCCTCGCCAGCGTGGCTGGTTCAAGGTTGGCTGCGGTGCGTCCGGGCACGTTGTAAAGAATGATGGGCTTGTCGGCCACGGCCTCGGCAATCGCTTTGAAGTGCCGGTACTGGCCCTCTTGCGTGGGCTTGTTGTAATAAGGAGAGGCGGTGAGAATGGCATCGACGCCCGCCCGCGCCGCAACTTCTTTGACCTTTTCCACCGCGTCGTGCGTGGAGTTCGACGTGGCGCCAGCCATGATGGGCACGCGTCCCGCCACAACTTCGATGGTCGTATCGATCACGCGCAGCCATTCGTCGTGGTTGAGCGTAGGCGTCTCGCCGGTAGTTCCGCAGGGAACAAGAAAATCTATGCCGGATTCCACCTGCCACGCCACCAGATTGCGCAGGGCAGCGTCATCGATGGAGCCATCCTGATGAAAAGGTGTGACGAGTGCGGTACCACAGCCACGAAGTTGCATGGTAATAAGATAACGCGAATGGGCTTTGCGTGGAAACGGGTGGCAAACTACAGCTCCCGCCACACGTCCTTAAAGTCGTAAAAGCCCTTCCTGCCCTCAAGCCACTCCGCCGCGCGCACCGCGCCATCGGCAAAGCCCTGGCGCGACTTGGCGTCGTGACAGAGATAAATCCTGTCGGCGGGGGATTCCAGCACCACCTCGTGCATGCCCACGACTTCGCCTTCGCGAAAAGAAGTGATTTCGAGGTCATTATTCTTACCCCCGCCCTCGCGGATGACGCGCTGAATGGCGATCGCCGTCCCCGACGGCGCATCCTTCTTGTGAACGTGGTGCCGCTCGAAAATTTGTCCGGAATAATCGTGCTTTAAGGCCGCAGAGGCGGCGCGTGCAACCTCGAGAAACAGGTTCACACCGACGGAAAAGTTGGCTGCGTAAACGAATCCCGTGCCGCTGCTCTCGACCAACTCCCGGATGCGATCCAGTTCCCCGTACCAGCCGGTCGTGCCGACGACCATATTCCTGCCCGCACTGACACAGGCCTCGATATGGCGGACGACACAAGCGGGCGTGGTGAAATCAATCACTACATCAATGTCGCGTAATTTCTCTGGAGCAAGAGCCGCGCAGCCGGCATTTTCGGCGGCGCCCACGGCACGAACGTCATGTCCACGCTGGCGGGCTGCTTCCGCCACCAGCGATCCGGTCTTGCCACGGCCGAGAAGAAGGGTTTGCATGGAAAATCTTTAACGCGGAGATCGCGGAGGATGCCGCGGAGTGCGCGGAGAAATCGGAGACGGGCTGGTCTTCTCCGCGTCGCGGCTCTTCTCAGCGACCTCTGCGATCCAAGCTCTTAAGCGTACACTTCCGGATCCAGCTCCGCAAAAAACGTACTATGCAGCCGCCGGACCACCTCAGGCACTTCTTCTTCCTCAATCACAAACGTCAAATTGATCTCCGACGCGCCCTGCGAAATCATGCGAATCTTCTTGTCTTTCAACTCGCCAAACACCAGCGCCGCCACGCCCGGTTTGTCCCGCAGGCTCTCGCCCACCAGACACACAATCGCCTTGCGGCCCTCATACTTCACATCGGCCAGCTTGGCCAGATCGGCCGCTAGCGCCGGAATGGCCTGGTTCGAATCCACCGTGAGCGAAACGCTTACTTCGGAAGTCGAAACCACATCGACCGCGACTTTGTGCCGGTCAAAGGCCTCGAAAATCGCGCGCAAGAAGCCGTGCGCCAGCAGCATGCGCGGAGCGGCCACGTCCACGATCGTAATCCGTTTCTTCACCGCAATCGCCTTGAAAATGTTCTTTCCCTGCGGCGCGCGGGTTGTGATCTTCGTTCCTTCACACGAAGGATTTCGCGAATTCAGCACGTACACCGGAATGTTTTTCTGGATGGCGGGCAGCACCGTCGCCGGATGCAATACCTTGGCTCCGAAGTACGCCAGTTCCGCCGCTTCGTCGAAGCTGATTACCTTGATCCGCCGCGCGTCCGGACAAATGCGCGGATCGGTGGTGAGAATTCCGTCCACGTCGGTCCAGATTTCAATGCGCTCAGCGGCGAGGCCCGCGCCCACAATCGCCGCGGAAAAATCGGACCCGCCGCGTCCGATGGTGGTCGTTATGCCCGCCCGGTTTGCCCCAATGAACCCGCCCATCACGGGAACCCGCCCGGCATCGAGCAGCGGCTTAACTTTACTTTGCAGCCGCTCGTTGGTTTCTTCCTGCAGCGGCGCGGCCGACATGTAGTTGCTGTCGGTGACCAGAACTTCGCGCGAGTCCACATGCGCGCCCTTCAGTCCGTGCGCCGAAAACGCCGCCGCCACAATCTTGCTGGAAAGCATTTCACCGAAGGCGGCAACGTGATCGGTAGTGCGCGGAGTCACCTCGCCGACTGCGGAAATGCCGCGCAGCAGCTCATCCAGCCCCTCGAAGTCGCTGCCTAGTTCCGAATGGAAGTCGGTGAACAGAGCCGTACCCATCAATTCGCTGGCCGTGTTGTAGTGCCGCTCCTGAAGTGAGCGGCAAAGTTTGAGCGCCGTCTTGCGTTCCCCGGCTCCCGCCGCCCGCGCCATGGTCAGCAGAGTATCAGTAACCTTGGCCATGGCGCTGACCACTACCACCGGCCTCTGCGCCAGCCGGTCTTTCACGATCGCGGCCACGCGCTCGATGGCCCGCGCATCTTCCACGGAAGTGCCGCCGAATTTCATCACGATCATCGGCGTGACTCGCTTACGGGATTCCCCAGGCGCGGACTACGCAGGTGCGGATTATGCGGATGCGGATTATAGAATCCCGGCTCGGTTTTCATTCTACGAAGTCGTGAGGTAGCCCTTGGCCTTGAGCAGTTCCGCATTCAGCACGGCCGCGCCGGCAGCTCCCCGGATGGTGTTGTGCGAAAGCACGGTGAACTTCCAATCCAGCACCCCGCACGGCCGCAGTCGTCCTACCGCCGTGGTCATGCCCGCTCCCATATCAATGTCAAACCGCGGTTGCGGACGGTCATTCGCCTCCAAATACACCACCGGCCGCTCCGGCGCGCTCGGCAGCTTCAACTCTTGCGGCTCGGCGCGGTATTCGTTCCATGCGGCGATGATCTCCTCCCGCTTGGCCTTCGTCTTCAGCCGCACCGAAACCGATTCCGTGTGCCCGTCCTCCACCGCAACCCGGTTGCATTGCGCGCTCATGGCGAACACCGCGGGAATAATCCCAACTCCATTGACTTGCCCGAGCAGCTTGTGCGTTTCCTCCTCCATCTTTTCTTCTTCATTGCGGATGTAAGGAATCACATTGCCCAGAATGTCGAGCGAAGCCACTCCCGGGTAACCCGCCCCGCTCACCGCCTGCATCGTCACCGCCATCACGGTTTCCAGCCCGAACCGCCGGTGCAGCGGCACCAACGCCAGCACCAGCCCAATGGCTGAGCAGTTGGGATTGGTCACCACATAGCCGCCAGATCTCTTCCGCCACCCCTGCCCGTCAATCAGCTTGATGTGTCCCGCATTCACTTCAGGGATGACCAGCGGTACATCGGACTGCATGCGCAGCGCACTGGAATTGGAAACCACGGCGCAGCCCGCCTCGGCAAACCGGGGCTCCATCTCGGCGGCAAGCGAAGCGTCGAGCGCGGCAAAAATAATCTTCGGCGCGCCTTCGGGTGTTGCCGGAGACACCTTCATCGCCGCTACTCCAGCCGGAATCGGCGTCTTCAGGCGCCAGCGCACCGCCTCGGAGTAAATCTTGCCCTCAGAACGGTCGGAAGCGGCCAGCCACGCCACTTCAAACCACGGATGGCGTTCCAGCATCTGGATAAACCTCTGCCCAACCACGCCCGTAGCGCCCAGTATCCCGATAGGAAGTTTATTGCTCATAAGAAGGTCTTTCGATTCTACAACAGCCCTGTTTACAAAATGGTACCGGATCGAGCGCCCGTACGCCTGCGAAACCCGCAAAGCCCGGAAACCACGGTCACTTCCGTAGAAGTCTCGGCGCTGGCGGCTCTACCACTCGTCACTCCAGTGCCGCAGCCTTCCTGCCGATAGACGAAGCTGGAGGATCACCATGCCGGAGCTACGCCAGAATTTCTTTACCAAGGAATGGGTCATCATCGCTACCGAACGCGCTAAGCGCCCCGAGGAGCTGGCCACGCACCGGCCCGCGCAGATCGTGCCATCATTCGTGGAGACTTGCCCGTTCTGTCCGGGGAACGAGAGCAAGACTCCGCCAGAAGTGATGCGGTTTCCGGCCGATGCCAGCAAGCCCTGGGCGGTACGGGTCATCCCTAACAAGTTCGCCGCGCTCGACAGCAAGGCGCAGCCTACGCGCAACATGCAGCATTTGCGGCGCCGCATCGATGGCTTTGGTTTTCATGAAGTCATCATCGATGGGCCGGATCACTCCGGGTGCATGGCACTGCTGCCTGATGCGCATGTGGCGAGCATCCTCGGGGTTTACAAGCAACGCTACAACGCGCTGAGTATGGACCAGCGCATCAACCACGTCACCATCTTCAAGAACCACGGTGCGGATGCAGGTGCCAGTTTGCAGCATCCGCATTCCCAGCTCATCGCAATCCCGGTGATCCCGAGCCAGGTGCGCCACCGGCTGCACGAGGCTTTGCGTCATTTTGACGACGCCGGCGAATGCATGTTTTGCCATATGGTGGAACGGGAGATTGAGGACCAGACTCGCATCGTCACCAAGAGTGAGCACTTTGTGGCCCTGGAGGTCTTCGCCTCGGCAACCCCGTTCGCTACCCACATCTTTCCCCTCCGACACATGGCCAGCTTCGGCGAGATTACAGCGGCGGAAATTTCCGACTTGGCTCGCGTCTTGCGTACGTTGCTGGCCAAGATTTATGTCGGGCTGGAAAATCCCGATCTCAATTTCACCGTGCGCAGCGGCCCTTCCGACTATGTCGGAGCCCGCCACTTCCATTGGTATGTCAGCGTGATCCCGCGCCTGACGCGCGTCGCCGGTTTTGAACTCGGTTCGGGAATGTTCATCAACACCGTGCTGCCCGAGGCCGCCGCGGAATTTCTGCGCAATGTCAACGCGGAAAAAGCGGTGGGAGCAGGCGCCACAGGCTAAGCCGAGATTCCGTAAACGCAGCCCAAGATGTGGAAAGGGAAGTGCCAGGCAGCCGAAAGAGGAAGCTGAGAACTGCCCTACTTCGACTGACCCACCTGGCTGCCCAGCACATACTCATTCAGCGGCCCGAATTTTCTCTTCTCGGCGTACAGCCGCCAGCGCCGGAAGACAATTCGCAGACTCGCCATCACCGGAATCGAGAGGAAGATACCCAGAATTCCGGCCACTTCGCCGCCCGCCATCACGCCGAAAATCGCTGCCAGGGGATGCAGTTCCATGCTTTGTCCCATGATGCGCGGCGATGAAACGTAATCCTGAATCAGCCGCCAGACCCCCAGAAAGACGATCAGCCACAGCCAGTGCTGGAAGCCCATCAACAATGCCACGCCTACGATAATGACTCCGGCAACCAGCGGGCCAACTACGGGAATAAATTCCAGCAGGCCGCCCACCGTCCCCAGCACCAGCGCATACTGCACCTGCATCAGGGCGAGTACCCCCGAGTACGCCACGAACGTCAGCCCCGCCAGGCTGAGTTGCGCCCGGATGAAGTGGGCCAGCATCTGGTTCAGGTCGCTGAGCACTCCTTGCAACAGTTCGCGCTGGGGCCGCGAATGCACTGAGTCCAGCAGGATTTCGCTGAAGGCGCGGCCATCCTTGAGAAAGAAAATCGACAACAGCGGGACGATCACCAGCAACCACGCCTGTTTCGCCACCTGCGCCACATGGAGTCCCACACTCTGCGCCAGTTTCGCGATTTCGTCACCATGGCTGGCGAGGTAATCGCGCAGCATGTCGACCGCTTTGGCATTCCAGCCATGCTGTTGTCCCAGTTGTTCCGCGATCTGACCCGAACTCAGCTGGGCCAGGGCTGGCAGCGACTTCACCAGCCGTGCCCCTTCGCGGCCGATCCGGGGCCCCATGGAGACGAAAAACAGCACTACGACGCCGAGCAATAATAGGTAAATGACCGCGATGGCCCGGCCGCGCCCATGCAGGAGTTTTTCCAGTTGTGACACCAGCGGGCTCACCAGGTAAGCAAAGAAAATCGCAAACAGGAAGGCCATCAGCGTCTGCCGCGCGACGTAGAGAAATCCCAGCCCCAGCGCAAACAGCAGCACTGTGATCAGGACCCGCGCCGTCCGTGCATCCGCCACCGGCAAATCAGTACTCCGTCAAGTTCGAATCAAGTCCCGCCCAGCTATCGCGTCGCATTAGTCCCGCACTACTTCCGTATTATCGTCCGCAATCACCACCCGCACCAGTTTGAACTTGTCCTTATCGTCGATCCACAGAGCCCAGGAGAACTCTTCGCCCTTCAGGTTCAGCCGCCACAATTCCCGCTCCGTTCCCCGGATCGTGACCTTCTCGCGTCCCACCAGTTCCATGCGCACGCGCATCGAGGTCCGGTCTTGCGGCACCAGCACGCCGAATTCCACCGGTCCCCGCTGGCATTTCAAACTGCCGCCGTCGGCGTGACAGTCCGCTGCCAGGTAACGCCACGCCAGCACCTCGCGGTAGATGAAAAAGTTGTTGTCCAGAATTGCCGAGGTGTTTGGCATCAGGTAGGGCTGCTCCGCCGGCTTGGCCGACGCCGAAGTCGTAATCTTTTCCAGCAGGAATTCGTTATTCGGCGCTACTGTCAGAGACCCGTTGCCGTCGCTCCACGTGTAGGAAACCAACTCCCCGCTGCCTGTCATCTTCAACTCAGACTTTTGGCCTGCCGAGGCCGCATTGCCGACTTCCTGCAGTTGCGACTTCACCGTGCTGATGCCGTCGTTCATCTGCACGCTGAAAGTCTCGGTCACAACGCGCTGGCCTTTGACGAACACCCCGAACGAACCGGAATCGACCAACTGGCCCGGCACCGGCTTAGTCGCGTCTTTCTTGTCGCCGGCATACAACACCGCCGCGCACACCAGAACCGCCACCGCTACAAATCGCATCCGCGCCATCACAGTCACTGCTTTTCTCCTCGCTTCTCTCCCAGCCCACGGCTCCGGTCCAGTCCCAAAGCTTCGACCACCTCTGCCGCAATCCGCTCGACTGTCTTCCCGCCAGTTTCCTGCCTGAAAGATGCCTTCAAATAATGCGGCTGCCGTGCCTCGTAAAGCTCGCGAAAACTTTCCAGGCTGCCCAACAAAGGACGCTCCATCCCCTGCCGCTCGGCCTGATTCCGGCAACGCCGCCACAACTCTTCTACCGTCGCGTCCAGGAACACGGTGGGAATGCGCCCGGCTTCGATCAGCCGCGCATTTTGCTTCTGCACAAACGCGCCGCCCCCCAGGGCTACTATTCTCGCCTCCCCAGCGCGCAATTCGCCCAACAATTCCCTTAAAGCGGCGTGTTCCGCCTCCCGGAACCCTGATTCCCCAGACTCGCGGAAGATTTCCTCTACCTTCCGCTCCTCCCGCCGTTCAATCCGGTCGTCGAGGTCCTCAAACGTCCAGCCCAGTTGTTCGCCCAGGGCGCGGCCCACGCTGCTCTTGCCAGCACCCATGAAGCCAATCAAAACCACGGCCCGTGGTCCGGTCTGCCGTCGGCTTGCCGCAAGCCCACGGCCAAGCACACCGGCCGTAGTCTTTCTGGCTGGGCCTGGTGCAGCACGCTTGCGCCGATCCGGTTTTCGCTTCGTTTTCTTTATTGTTTTTCGGAGCGTTTCCTGAGGTGAATCTTACCACTGAACGTCCGCAGCACTACTGTGGAGGATACTGCCACCCTGCCCATGGTACCTGCGAAGGCACGTCCCTTGTCGACCGGAAACCAGGTGTGATTCTTCGGTTGCAACGGAATGTCGTCGTGTACTTCTCCGCGGACGGAGCGGGCGCTCACGTCAGCGGAGGTCCATTCCGGGATGGTGGCTTCGATGTCGCCGCTATGGCTGGTCAGCCGGTATTCGCCGCTGTTCCCGAAGTCGCCGATATAATTAATTCTGCCGCTGGTCGAAACCACCTGCACCAGCGGGCCATTCACGCTTCTCATCGTGACGTCGCCGCTCAACGAGTCCACTTCCACGTGCCCGTTCTGGATGTTGTCCAGATTCACGTTGCCGTTCATGGTCTTCACATGGACGTGGGCGTTCGAGACGTCGCGAACATCGACCGCTGCTCCCGCGCCTTCCAGGCTCACGTCGCCGTGCAGTTTCTCGGCGCGCAACGAACCGGTGCTGGAATGCAAAGTGATGCTGGCGTCTGCCGGAACCAGAACTTCATAATCCACCCGTCCCGACTCAGAGTCGGCGCCGGCCAGCAGGTGCGATTGAATATCCACCCGGTTTCCATTCTGGTTGTTATCCACCTCGACTTTGTCCGAATGCAAAACCGCGTTCACCACTACCGTGTTGTTCAAAGACGGTTTCACCGAAATCGAGCCGTACGGATTCATCACCGACACGCCCGCTCTGGGCCCCACCGTGAAGTGGTACTCTTTCCTGCTTTCAGCCACCAGCGTTCCGGCCACGATTACGCCAATTACCGCGAGTTTTGCCGCGCGCTTGCCTACCATATGCGACTCCCCCAAGCACTGCTAAAAAGTTTCACTATTATGGCCCAAAACTATGGCAAAGAACGGTCCATCGCCATCTCAAACAGCATGGATTTCTGCTGGTACGCATCCATCAGCGACCGCCGCGCATCCTCGTCATTCGGACTCTCATCCACCACGCCCTGCGCATCGCGGATCGATTCATTCACCTGCCGCAGGTTCTCCCGGTATTGCGTCATCATCTCCGGAGAGTTGTCGGCAACTTCCTGGATCAAGTCGTCGTCATTCAAGTCCGCGGAGTTGGCCACCGGCGCGGCTACGGAAGCGTGCTGCGCCAGTTGATCGGGCAGCGACTGTCGCCGCATATAGATTCCCAGCGCCAGCAACAACATCGCTGCCGCCGGCACCAGCCATCGTGCCGCTCCCCAACGTGCCGCGAACGAAGACACCAGCGGCCGCTTCGCCTGAGGGCGCTCTGCCCGAGGACGCTCTGCGTGAGAATGGATCAGCCCCTCTTGCCGAAATGCGATTTCAATGGAATTCCACACTCGCGGACTAGGTTCGTCCGCCGCTTGTAGTTGCCTCGCGGTCGCGGCGATCAGATTCAGTTCTTCCACCAGCGCCGAGCACGCTGGACACGCCCTCAGATGGGCACGCTGTTCCACACTGCTGCCGTCTTCCGCTTCCGCCAAGCTCTGCTGCAGCTCAACGCAATTCATAACCTCTCCCCAAGTCTTCCTCGGTCCAATTTCGCCGCAGGTCTTTCGCCCCTGCCAAGTTGATGTTGCTCAGTTTGACTTGTCATCCCGAGCAAGCGCTTTTCGCAGCGAGGGATCTGAGCGAGCTGCGCGAAGCGGCGCGTTTTTTGCGACGCAATAATCGCGCGTTCAGCTCGCTTCCTTATCAAACTGCACTACCACGGTCGAAGCTGCCTAACCCGCTCGGGATTTCCCGGCCTTTTCGGCTCTATTCATCTTGAGCAGGTCGCGCAATTTCATGCGCGCCTTGTGTAACTGCGACTTGCTGTTGCCGATCGAGCATCCCGCGATTTTCGCGATCTCATTATGCTCGTATCCTTCAATGTCGTGCAGCACAAAAATTGTCCGGTAGCCGGGAGGCAGATTGTCCACTGCCTTCTGCAACTGCATTCGGTCAATCAATCCGGCCAGCGCCACATCGTCCGCCCCGAAATCCCGCTTCGGAGAATCTTCGTCCGTCCCCTGCGTAGTCTCTTCCAAAGAAACCACCGGAAGACTTTTCTTCCGTAAGTGCATCAGCACCACGTTCACCGAAAGCCGGTGCAACCACGTCGAAAACGCCGACTCCCCGCGAAACGTCGCAATCTTGCGGTAAAGCTGCAAGAACGCTTCCTGCGCCAGATCCTCAGCTTCCGCCGTGTTCGCCGTCATCCGCAGACACAGCGAATACACCCGCCGCTTGTGCTTGTCGTAGAGCGCTTGGAACGCTTCCGCGTCCCCTAATTTCGCTCTTTCGATAGCCTCGGCTTCGCTAAGTTCGGTGTCCTTCTGCTGTCGTGGCTCGGTCAAGTCGCCTTTTTCCGGCCGCACTCTCTGGGATGCGGCTTAAGTAGTTTGTGTTGTATCGTTTGCACGGCTCCGCCATGACTGAAGTACCCTCTGTAGTTCCCGAATATCAGAGGGTTTCTACCGATCTTCGGAGGAGTGCCTCCCGGCCCCAATTCCGCTCCAGACCCCGCCGGAAAGCCTTTGCCTTCGCAGGCTTGGATGATTCCACTCGCCCAAGTCTTCAAACCTCAGGCCAACCAAACAGTAGCGACCTCCGGAAATTGGTAGTTTGAGCAGGTTACCCCGTGTTCCTCCGTGTCCCCCCGTGGTAGGTTCTTTCTTCTCAAGCCGCACTCTTGGCCGTAGTAATCGTCTCCAGCCCATGCCCCTGCGGCCCCATTTCCCGCTGCCGCAGCAGGAACGAAAACAGCACCCCAAGCAGCCCCAGGATCGAGAAAATCCACATCCCCAGGCGGTATCCCGCCGGGTTGCTTGCATCGGCGTGGCCAAAGTTATTGGCCCAGCCCACCAGCAGGTTAAGGCCGAACAGCCCAATATTCTGGATCATCGTCATCAACCCATACGCCGTCCCCAGCTTCGACTGATCGACGATATAGGCCACCGAAGGCCACATCACCGCCGGAATCAGCGAAAATGCCACCCCCATCATCGCCATCGGTACGTAAAGATTGATGTGGGTGTAGGCCATCATTAAATACACCGGGATGAGCAGCAACGACCCAAACATCATCAGCAGCGCCCGTTTACCCACGCGATCCACCCACAGCCCAAACAGCGGCGTCGCAATCATTGCGAATAGGGTCAGCATGCTCGATAAGAACCCGCCGAACTCACGCGACGTGCCATGCGCCTCCATGAAAAACTTCACCGCAAAAGTCTGGAAAGGGAAGATGGCGGAGTAGAAAACGATGCACAGCGCGACAATCAGCCAATAACTCACGCCAAACTTCCACAGGTCGGCGAAGACCACCTTGTCGGTGGAAACCGCTCCCAGGCTATAGTTCCGCTCGGCCCAGGCTTCCATGATCCAGTAAACCGCTGCGCCCACCACGCACAGTGCCGCGAACCCGACTGCGATCAGGAAGGGGGTTCGCCAACTCGCATAGGCCGCCCGCGCCCAGGTCGGAGAGTTGAGCGCGGCGAAAGTACCAAGGCGCGCGGTCGTCAGGTTCAAACCAAAGGCGAAGCTTAGTTCCTTACCCTTGAACCAGCGCGCCAGCGCAGTAATGACAGCAACATTCAGCGATTCCGCTCCCATCCCGAAAATCAGCCTCCCCGTGGCCATGATCGAGAGGTGGCCGGACATCGCGGTAATCGCCGGACCAATAAAACAGAGCACCCCAAAGATCATCAGCGATTTCCGCAACCCGATCCGGTCAATGACGAACCCGCCGATTACCACCGTGAAAATGTTAGGAAAGCTGTAAATCGCCTGCAGGAACCCGATATCCAGGTCCGTGAACCCAAGCTGTTGCTTCAGCACGTCGGCCAGCGGGCTAAGCGCGTCGTACACGTAGTAGCTGCCAAACATCGCCAGGCTGACAAAGATCAAAACCAGCCACCGGTACATCCGGCTCGGTTCAGGACGCACAGTGTCGGTCATCCGCGCTCTCTATCTTCGAGCAGATTGAACCCCAGGATTACAAGCAGAGAAGATTAGCAGATCGCAAGAGCACCGGCGATCGACAAGTGCATGCCGCGGCCGTCTAGTACTTCACGATCCCCGCAAACGATTTCGGATCAAGCGACGCGCCACCCACCAGCGCGCCGTCGATTTCCTCTTGCGCCATCAACTCCGCGGCGTTCTCCGGTTTCACCGATCCCCCGTAGAGTATGCGTAGCTGGGCCGCGAACTCCTCCCCAAACACCTCGGCAGCTTCCCGCCGGATCACAGCGTGGGCCTGGCTGGCAATCTCCGGCGTGGCGTTCTTGCCCGTGCCAATGGCCCACACCGGCTCGTAAGCCACCACCAGCTTCGCGGCCTTCCGCGCGGAGATCGCATGAAACGCCCGCACACACTGGCGGCGTAGAACATCGTCGCAAAGTCCGGCTTCGCGTTCTTCCAGAACTTCCCCCACACAGCAGATCGGCGTAAGACCCCCTTCCAGCGCAGTCTTCAGCCTTAGGTTGACCGTATCGTCGGTCTCCCCAAAATACTGCCGCCGCTCCGAGTGCCCAACGATCACATGGGTCACACCCAGGCTCAGCAACATGGCAGCCGAGATTTCGCCGGTAAAGGCGCCGTTTGCCTTCCAGTGCACGTTCTGCACGCCGATTGCGACGTTCGAACCTTGCGCGACTTCAATCGCCGCAGCCGCGCTAGTGTAGGGCGGACACACCACAATCTCGTCGCGTGTGTGCCCCGCGACCAGCGGCAGAAAATCGCGGAAGAAGGTGCGAGTTTCGTCGGGAGTTTTGTTCATCTTCCAGTTGGCGGCCATTAGCTTGGTTCTCATGAGGAAGCCTTTTCGATTTGAAGTGGAGAAGCGGTGTTGAAACGGCTTATCTTTTCAACGGCGCGCGTGTACGCCCTCAAAGTGGCGACGTCAAAAAGGACGAATCGAACCCTGCAGACATGGCGAGCCGAGGCCAGAGCCTCAACCGTAGAAGCAATCGCGACGGAAGCAGCTTCGGAGACCGGGTATCCAAAAGCCCCAGTCGAGATGGCGGGAAAGGATAAAGACGTAAGACCATGCTCGTCGGCCAAGAGAATCGACTCGCGATGACAGCTCGCCAGCTTTTCCGCTTCCCCATATTCTCCGCCACGATAGACCGGGCCAACCGTGTGGATCACATGTTTTGCGCTCAGGCGCCCGCCGCTAGTGATGACCGCCTTGCCCGCCAGGAGGCTTCCAATCTTGCTCACAATCTGCCTGCACTCGGCGAGTATGGCAGGCCCGCCGGCTCGGTGGATGGCGCCATCGACTCCACCTCCCCCCAAAAGAGATGAGTTCGCGGCATTCACCACCGCGTCGGTCGTTTCCTGCGTGATGTCGGCTGGACCGTGGAACTCGATGGTCTTACCTCGCTCCAGTACGAGTCGAACTGTGAAGTCTCGCACGCCCGTATCCAGACCGTTCACTTTTTGTCCGTGAGTGCTTCGACCCCGGGCAGTTTCTTCCCTTCCAAAAATTCCAGCGAAGCCCCGCCACCGGTGGAAATGTGTGTGATCTTATCCGCGACTTCGGCACCATGCACGGCGGCGACCGTGTCACCGCCGCCTACAATCGAGATCGCACCCACGTTTTCTGCCACGGCATGGGCAACCTTAAATGTCCCGCGCGAGAAGCCAGGAACCTCAAATACTCCCATCGGCCCATTCCAGACAATCGTGCGAGCCCGCGAGATCTCTTCCGAGAACAATTCAATGGTCTTGGGCCCAATGTCGAGCGCCATGCGGTCGGCCGGAATCGGCTGGCCTTCGCCAATCTGCTGCACCACCGCATTGGTCTCAGGCTTGATCGCCACCACGTGATCGATGGGCAGCAGGAACTTCACATTCCGCTTCTTTGCCTCTTCCAGCAGTTGCCGCGCCAAGTCCACTTTGTCGGCTTCAAGCAGGGACTTGCCAATTTCCTGTCCCTGAGCTTTCAGGAAAGTGTAGGCCATGCCACCGCCGATAATGAGTGAATCGACTTTCGTCATCAGATTGCGAATCACGCCGATCTTGTCGCTGACTTTGGCGCCGCCCAGGATTGCTACAAACGGCGGCTCCGGATGCTCCAGCGCTTTTCCCAGATACTGGAGTTCCTTCTGCATGAGCAATCCGGCAGCCGACTGGGACACGAACTTCGTGATGCCCACGGTAGATGCGTGCGCCCGATGCGCCGTCCCGAACGCATCGTTGACGTAGAAATCCGCCAAGCTTCCCAGTTGCTTGGCGAACTTCTCGTCGTTGGCTTCCTCCTCGGCGTGAAAGCGCAGATTCTCCAGAAGGAGAGTCTGACCTTTTTCCAGTTGCGTGGCCACTTCCTCCGCCTCGGGCCCGACGCAGTCCGGGCAGAAGCCCACGTTCTCGCCGCGCGCCAGCTCTTTGTCGAGCACCATGCGCAGCCGCTCGGCCACCGGCTTCAGGCTCATCTTCAGATTGGGCTTGCCCTTGGGCCGGCCCAGGTGCGAAGCCAGAATCAGCCGCGCCCCGTGCCGCAACGCATACTCGATGGAGGGCAGGGTTTCGCGGATGCGCGTGTCGTCCATAACGCGTCCGTCCTCCAAAGGAACGTTGAAGTCGACGCGCATGAAGATACGGTTGCCGTTGAGAGGGAGGTCACGAATAGACAACTTGGACATTGGCTGGTTCGTCCTTGACAGAGGCAATATGAAAGCAGCGCCGCCTCAGCGGCGCTACCGAACTACAATCCCTTACCCGCAATGTAATGAATCAGGTCCCGCACGCGGCAGGAGTATCCCCACTCATTGTCATACCAGGAGATCACCTTGACGCAATTGCCGCCTACCACCAGGGTCATGGGCGCATCGACAATCGAAGAGCGCGAATCGCCCTTGAAGTCCGACGAAACCAGTTCACCTTCCTCAAAGCCCAAGTAGCCCTTCAGCGGCCCGCTCTCAGACGCTTTCTTCAGCGCCGCATTCACTTCTTCTTTGGTCGTCTTCTTTTCCACCCACGCGACCAAATCGACGACAGAAACGTTCGGAGTCGGTACGCGCATGGCGAATCCGTCGAGTTTCCCCGCCAGATCGGGAATCACCAACTTAAGCGCCTTGGCCGCACCGGTGGAGGTCGGAATCATGTTAATCGCCGCCGCCCGCGCGCGCCGCAGGTCTTTGTGCGGGAAGTCGAGAATCACCTGATCGTTGGTGTAGGAGTGAATCGTGGTCATGGTGCCGCTGACGATCTTGAACGCGTCATGGATCACCTTGGCGATCGGGGCCAGACAATTCGTGGTGCAGGAGGCATTGGAAATAATGTGATGCTTGGCCCCATCGTACTTCTCATGGTTCACGCCCAGCACCAGAGTGATGTCCTCATTTTTCGCCGGAGCCGAGATGATGACCTTCTTCACCGATCCGCGCATGTGCTTCTTGGCGTCGTTCGCGTCGGTGAAGTGTCCGGTCGACTCGATCACTACCTGAGCGCCCACCGAATCCCAGGGCAGAGCGCCCGGATCTCTCTCCTTGTACACCTTGATGGTTTTGTTATCGATGGTGATGCTGTCGGCCCCGGCACTGATCTTGTTGGGCAGGTTGCCGAGAATGGAATCGTATTTCAGCAGGTGCGCCAGCGTCTTGGGATCGGTGAGATCGTTGACCGCGACGAATTCCAGGTTGGGGTCGTTAAGCGAGGTCCGCAAAACATTGCGGCCGATGCGTCCGAAGCCGTTAATTCCAACTTTAATAGCCATGTTCGCTTCTCCGTTCTTCGTTCTTATGAATGCGACATCAGAAATTGTACTGAGCCGGTAGACAGACAGATGATGTTAGCAGGACGGGGAACGGACGTAAATGAGGGCAGGCTTCATTCTGAGAACTCCGGTTCCCGTCACGGAACGCTGTGTTCCCGAGCCTTGACAGCCGGGTTAAAGAAAGCTTATCTCCAGGAACACGTCGGCTCGGCTGAAGGGCGATGACAGCCGGGCCAGCCAATATTTCCGGTTGATGGTCTGGCGAGCGTGAGCATGTTCTTCCGCCGGCAGGATGCGTGCCCGCGCTGGAACCTCAGGCGCCGTAACCTTGCCACTGACGGTGCAGGGAGCCACCGTCACCTGCGCATTGTTGCGAATGCGCTTGATCTTCCCCATGTCGCTGCGCGTCATCACGTATAGCTTGTTGCCATCCTCACCAAACCAAACTGGCGTGGCGATCTTTGCGCCGTTCTTGCGGAAGGTGGCGAGAGAGATATACTTCTGGCCGCGGATGTCGGTTGGGATTGTCGCTGGCATCTTGAGATTGTAAGCGGCTGTGTCCCGATTTGGCTGGCGCACATGGTTCGTCCAGCCTCACGGCAATTGATCCGGCCCTCTCTTATGTGTTAAAAGCCGTACATGCGTAAATGGATGCGCGAGCGCTTAACGCGCCGCAAAAAGACGCCTGTAGAGCCCTCCGCTCAGCCCGCCCCACCGCCCTTGCAGCCGGCCTATTTCGATGCCGAGCAGCAGCCCAGCCCAGCCCCTGAGGCCGGGAACATCGAATCGGAAGCTTCAGCTCCACCCCCGCCGGTGCCGGAACCCCGACCGGTTCGCAGGGCGCGTTCGGCACACCAGGAACAACCGCCCCAGGAACCGCCCTCCCAAGTGCCCCCCCCCCGCGCCCCCGCTGCCCGCAACGAGCAACTCCGGCCGCGGCCGCCGTCGCCGCGGTGGACGCGGACGAGGTGGCCGCGGGCGCGAGCAGGCAGTTGCTCAAGCCTTTACTCCTGCTGCCGTGAAAGGATCCATCCCCGTACTGCCCGTAGAGCCGGCAGAAGAAGAATTTGCGGACACCGGTGAGGCCGAGGCGCAGGCACCGGCCCAGCCACCTGCCGCGGTCGCGCCCAAGGTTCCAGCAGTTCCCGCGGCGCCGCAGCGTGCGCCGAAAGGCGTAGTGGTGCTGGCGATCGGTCTGCCGGGATCCGGTAAGAGTTCGTGGTTCAAGCGCCACAACGTGGTCCCGCTTTCGAGCGATATGGTGCGCTCGTTGCTCTTTGACGATGTCCGCGAGCAACGTTTTCAGGACCTTGTGTTTTCCAACTTGCGCTCCATGCTGAAAGCGCGGCTTATCGCCAAGCGTCCGATGAATTATGTGGACGCCACGAACCTTACCCCGCAGGAGCGCCAGCACTGGATCAAACTGGCCAAGGATTACCAGTACGAAGTGCACGCAGTCTTCTTCGATGTGCCGCTCGATGTCTGTCTCGAACGCCACCAGCGCCGCGACCGTGTCGTTCCCGAAGATGTAATGCGCCGCATGGCCGCCAAGCTCAAGCCGCCCGCGTTTGAAGAGGGCTTCGCCAAGATCACGGTGGTGCGGGTGAAGAAGAAGGAACCTGCGGAACCAGAGCTGTAAGGTCACACGATCGGCAAGCTTAAAGGGTCACTTGCAGGCGACTTCATATCTCGCTGATTCTGTTCTGTCACGTCTGAATTTGTTCGGAAAACCGAACGCCAAGCAAAATTCCTTGCGAACAGAGTGATCCGTATTACACTCCCTGCAAATGAACCCTTCTGTGGGTGGAAAAATTCTCAACGCCGCAATTTGGACTCTCGCGGTGGCGTTACTGCTCGAGAACGTAGTCCTGCTGCGCCAGAACCATCAGCTCAAGACCAGCCCTCCACTGCCCGCCGCGTTTGCCGTTCGCCGTGACCGTCCGCTGCGAGACATCGGCGGAGTTGGGCTGGATGGCCAGTTCCATTTTGTTTCCTTGCCCGCCTCGCCGGCCGATCATGTGCTTCTTTTCACCTTTGCTCCAACCTGTCACGAGTGCCAATTGCAGGAGCCGTTCGTAGCGTCGCTCAGCAGCCAGGCCAAGAAACTGGGCTGGCGCACAGTATGGATCAGCAGCGGTGGAATCGAAGACACACGGGCGTACTGCGAAGTCAATCACATCCCGGTGCAGGAAACACTGGTTGACCCTCCCTATTCGACATACCTGAGGTTGGGAATGCAAGCGGTTCCCCAGCTCGTCGCAATCGGGGAAAAGGGCAATGTAGAGGCGGTGTGGACCGGGCGCCTAACCCAGGAAACGACGACGGCGGTGTACCGGTTTCTGACCGAGCATTCGAACCGCGTCGGCTCCAGAGCAGTCCCGTCCAAGGTTCCAGCGGACGGCTCGCGGGCTCAAGCCTTTCAGGCAGGAGATGTAAATCGTTAACGGAGGAAAGGAGAAAGTAAAAATGTCAAAGACAATAATAAAACTCGTGTTTGCGGCAGGGCTTTGCTTAACCGTGCTAGTCAGCGGATTGCAGGCCGCTTCGCCACCCGCACAGCTGGTTGGACCGTGCATGAGTTCGGGGAACATGTGTATATCGATCACTTGTCCCGGCTTCTGCACCAATCCTCCCAGATGCACGCGTTGTGTGGACTAACTGTCTGCTTGGGTCAAATTGGGCGAGGCGGCATTTGTGCCTCGCCCGATGTTCGGGCGGCTGATCCGCTGGAGCCCGCCTCTCACCCCTTCAAATGCGGCAGCATCTCCTTGAACGCCGGTGACGACGAGGAGCGCATCAGTTCGTAGATCATCATCTCGGTCGATGAGATCACGGCACCCGCCGCGCGCATTCTCTCGAGTCCGATCTTCCAATTCCATTCCGTTCGCGAGCTGACTGCATCCGAGGCAACATGGACCAGATAGCCTTCGCGCAGTGCTGCCAGCGCCGTCTGCGCCACGCAGATATGGCTCTCCATGCCGCATAGCAGCAGCGTGTTGCGGTTGCCGGGCAAGCGCTTGAGCAGACTACAAAAAGCGTCGCTGCCGAAACAGGAGAACCGGTCTTTATCGATGGCTTCGGTTTCCGGCAGCAGGGAAGCGATGTCCGGCACAGTCGCGCCCAGCCCCTTTGCATATTGCGTGCTCACGAGCGCAGGAATCGTGAGCACACCAGCAGCGCGGATTAGGAGCTGCGCGTTTCGTACCAGTTGCTCCTTCTGGAAGATTGGCGGCAGAAGTTTTGCCTGGATGTCTACCACGATCAGGGCGCACTGGTCGGATTCGAGCGGTCGGCGCGCAATTTCCGTGTATTCGGTGGAGACTGCAGAAACATTCTCAAAAGTAGTGACCATAAACAACTCCTTGCGGCAACAACGGCTTAACAGAGTTTAGCGCGAACCGGCAGGCCGAGGCACGGACCACGCTTTCTGTCCGCCAAGGTTTCGCCTTTACAAGGATTGACCGACGCTGTGTCTCGTTGGATAATGGAGACGTTGCCCCCTCGTTCAACGGCTAGGACACCTGCCTCTGGAGCAGGCTATCGGGGTTCGAATCCCTGGGGGGCAGCCACTCTTCTGCAGTTACTTCTTGCTGGCAGCCGGCGCTGGTCGCTCTGGTAAAGGTGGAGTTACAGCGCTCTCCAGCCACGCCGTGTACCAGAGATTCAAGAGCATCTGCGCTCCGGCCGCGAGGCGGTGCGTGGTGAACTCGAACGCCTCAGGAGAGCCCTTCTCGCGAAAGCCTCCAGCCTTTTCAAGCGCGTAGACTTTTTCCACGAGCGCATTGGATTGCTTCAGATACGCGACGTAGCCCGCAAACGGATCCTCGACGCGCTCGGGTGCGTGCACGAATCCGGCAAAATCTTTTGCGGTAATGTTGGCCGCGACGTAAGCGGTCTCGAACTGGGCATGGATGTCGTGCTGCGTGGTGTAGCCGTTCGGGTTCGGTCCCACCCAGCCGTTGTACTGGATGGTCGTATGCAGCGGCTGCGATCCGTCGGCGACGTAGTGGCCCATCCAGCCCGCATAAAAGATGATTGCCTGCTCAACTGCGGCGGTCGGCTGGTGCGAAGCCTTCAATTGCCGATATTCGCGGAACGCCGCCTTCAGCCGCCCATAGACTTCCATCGTGATGTAGGGCTGCAGTCCCACGTGTTCGGGCAAGTAGTCGTCGGGATGGTCGGTGGTGGCGGCGCGCTTTTCGTAAAGCTTCCGGTAAAACTCGTAGCGCCCGCGCGGCAGCGGATCGAGCCAGGAGACGCGTTCGAGATCGATGTAATGATCCGGCTCCTGCGCATTCTTGAGCGCAAACTCCGCGGGGTTGCGCCAGCGATCCGGCTCCGGCCCGAGATAAGCGATCTCCACGACCGCACGCCGGAAGAATTTCGGCATGTCAGCGGGGATCTTCTGGGCGGCGACGCGGTTGATGTAAGTGTGGCCCTCGTTGCCCCAGGCGGATGCAGCCTGGGTCTGAAAAAGAACGAGGGCGATCAGCAGATAGCTGATCAGCCCTCGATAGGCCATGCAGCGATCGCGCAGATTATTGTGCATAGGGTTCTATCAAGAACGTACCGAACAGGTTGTCCTGATAGAGGTACATACTAGTCCCTTGCCCGAACGCCGTCGACACGCCGGCGATCGCTGTGCAGGGGCTGGCGGTGACGGGTGTGAACGCATTCGACGGAGGATAGACAGGGCTGCAAACGCCACCTACCACGGTGCAGGGGGGCTGCCATATAGTTGCCATAGCGGTTGTCGTATTGGAGCTCGTGAACTGACTGCTGGTCTCATAGCTTTGGGTTGTGGTCCAGGATTGGCTAAAGGTGTCTCCAATGCCGATGCCGAAGATTGAGCCCTTGAATACGAGCTCGTAGCCCGCCGTTTGGGAAGTCTTATACAAGACGTCGGTTCCTTGCGTATCAGTATTAGTGTACGACAAGGTGTACTGCTTGTAGTTCGGTGAGCCCCCCACGCCGGGCTGAGTGTATGGGAAATTTTGGCCGCCACCGGACTGCGTGAAGCGGGAGGGTGCCGAATAGCTAACACCGGTTTGCGTCCCGGCCGAGGATCCCAAGGTAAGAGTCGTGGCGGAGTTTACCTGTGCTATGGGGTAGGAGAGACTGTTGATCGTGATCGATCCTTGGTCCAAAAGGTTGTTAAAGGTGCTTCCCGAAACCAGGGTGACTGCTGTTCCGCTGGTGTCGACCACACCCGAAAAGCTCGCATCGCCTGGCTCTGGGCAATTGAACCCATCGCCTACCGGCGACTTGTAGGTGCAATCCCAGTATGGATCCGCCTTAAGGATATTCTGCTCGTCTTGCGAGGTGAGCCCTGGGCCCTGCCCGGAAGGCCAGACCTCGCCGGCGGCCCAGGTACGCGCGAACGCGGTCGTCGTTGACGTGCGCACCGGGATATCACCGTTCAGTTCGCCAGCATAGACGTCGTAGACGTCCGTGCCTGGCTGGTCGAGAGTACTATAGCCGTATCCGTTCGGCTGTACCAAGCCGCCGCCGGTTAGCGTAAAAAGCTGTACAGGGTTAAGCCATACCTCGATGATGTCGTAGTCGTGGTCAACGCCGACGTATGGACACTCGGGCCCGTTGATGCCGAGTACCGTGCCTGACGTCTTTTGAACCGTTACGGCCGTGGAGTCGGTAGTGGTGGTTGACGTCGTATAAGAACTCGTTGCCTGGTCGGTGATGCTCCCGCTGGCCCACCCCATGATGTTGAAGCCGACTCCGGGAAGCGTCACAACGTTGCTTTCTGTATAGGAACTCCCGAACGACTGCTTCGTCGTAACGGTGCTACTCACGAGATCGCTATCGCCGTAGTCAACGTTGCCCTTCGCCACCCCGCTTTGTACCACGCCTCCAGGCGGGGCATAAATAACGCCCACGACCACGTACTTCGGGTTGATGTAGCCCGGCGCGCCGATCGTCGAGCTGAGGGCACCGTTGCTGTGCGGAATGATGTTAATTGTATAGTTTCCAGGTCCAACGTATGTGATGTTGCCCCCGCTGGGGTACAGCGGGCAGCTCCCCGATCCGATCAGGCGGCCGCCGATACCGACGTCCCAGTAAGTTGATCCGCTGATCGGCTGCGTTCCGCTGCCGGCTGAGACAAAGCTAAAGTCGTCAAACGTGTAGATCGTGTAGTGGATAACGCCATAGCCTTCGCTTGTGCACTGCGCAGCTTGGGTGCTCACCTCGTAACTAAGTGACCCCAGGTTCGCGCCGTAGTTAATCGATTCCTTAGTCTGTGCCGATGCGGGTGCAGCTATACACGCCGCGCCGAGTAGTAACAGAATCAGCCACCTGAGTTGTCGAGGGTACATAGATACCTCCTTGAAGTGGGTTAACGTCTGCCACTTTGATTCAATTACCACCCGGCGTCAGTGACTAACCTCACCTATCGGAGTGATAGAAAGGCAGTGGTTTGTATTCGAGAGATAGCCCACATCAATGCGGAGGATCTACACACTGTTACGACAACCGAACAAAATTCCGTCGACGAATCGGAGCGCCCGGAAGCATGTGCCCGGGCCGCGTCCGTCCTCTTGCGCCTTCTCAGAACTCCAAATGCAACGCCATCTGGATGAATCGCGGGCTGCCGATGGTGTGCTCAAGCGTACCCAAATGCCCTGCAGGGGGGAATGCGTAGCCAATCGGCGGAGTGCAGGAAAAGCTGGCCGATGGCGGATAGCAGAACCCTGGGTTGAATGACACGTCGTTGCTCGGAATATCGAAGCTGGGATGGTTGAAGAGGTTAAAGGCTTTGAAATCGTACTTCAGCCGGAACCGTTCAGTGACTGTGAAGTTTTTGAAGACATCGAAATCCCAGCGCTCCTGAAATGGCGCCCGGAAGATATTGCGGCCTCCGCTGGCATAACCGTTCTCAAAGTTGTCGCATACTAGAGTGCCGGAACTCGAGTCACACGGTGGAACGCCGTTTGTTCCCGGAGTGTACGGAGCCGGAATCCCGAAGGCGGCCGCATTCAGCACTGGTTTTTGGCCGTTTACTCCCGTCGTGCCCTGCAGAATGGGATTACTGGCCGTGGCCCCGAAGCCGCCAACGGGCACGATCGGGTTTGTGATGTAATCCTGGCCGTCGCCCCAGTAGATGCTGGCAGCGCCGCCGCTGAAATCAATGACGCTGTAGGGCTGCCCGCTTTGCAAAACCGTTACACCGCTAATGCCCCATCCATTGGCCACCTGTTTCACGAACCCGTGGGCGTTGGCCAGCGAGGGCAGTTGGTACACGTAGCTGACCGTCCATTGATGGGTACGGTCGAAATCAGAACTGCCGTATGACGAGCGCGTATTGTTCGGATCGTTTCCGTTGTAGAAAAGACCCAAGCCGCTTTGTTCGTCAAGGGCATGGGAATAGGTGTACGAGCCAGTCACGGTGAGCCCGTGGGTCATGCGCTTGGTCACATGGAACTGCAAGGCGTCGTAGTTCGATTCACCAATGGCCCGGTTAAAGTCGGAGTTTGGATCGTAGCCAATGTAGGGACTCCGTAAATCTACGTTTCCGGCGCAGAAGCCTACGGCCAGGGTGCATGCGCTTTCGGCAGCTACTCCGGGAATCTGTGTTCCATAGGAATAGATCTGCGCGTTTGGACCTCCAGCCAGGGCCGGATTCTGCGGCGTCGCTATGCTAGCTTGATTAAATGGGACAGGGATCGTTTCATGCACACCATGATTTCCCACATAGCCCAACGTCAAGACTAAGTCGTTTCTGGGTTGCCATTGGAAGTCGAGGGTCCAGTTCTCGGAGTACGGGAGGGTGTTCTTGGGGTCGTAGCCGCCGAAAAACAGCGGACTGCAGAAGAACTCGCCCAGGGAATTGCAATAAGGTGTCTGCTCGTTGAGCAGCTGGCTGGCGTTCGGAACCAGAGCCTGGACAGAGGCCAGGCTTGCCGGAGGCGGCGGGGGCGCGGAGGTTCCGAATGGCTGGGCAAAGGTTGCGTTAGGCACGGCATAAAAGGGAACCACAAAAGGCTCTTCGACCGTGACACCGAATGGACCGCTGATGCCGCCTCCCGCTGGAGGGGAGAGTTCGGTGAAATATTCGCCGCGATCGTAGTACATGCCGAATCCGGCACGCACAACCACTTTGTTCTTAAAGTACGCGGGACTGTAAGCGATGCCGAGGCGCGGAGCAAAACCCCACTGGCGCCCGGTGATCGTCGAGTTGCTCACTCCCTTGGTCCCAAAAGCTTTGTTATTGCCGGCTACTACTAATCCAATGTTGTTAATGGTGTCGGAGGCAGCGTCGTACGAATAGTTTTGCGGGTAGAAGTTGGTGAGCAGCCCGTTCTCTTCATACAGAGGGCCGTCCCAGTCCCAGCGCAAACCCACGTTGACCGTAAGGTTCGGCTTGACGCGAATGGCGTCTTGCACGTAGATCCCAGCCTGCTTGGCCCGGTAGTGGCGGTTGCTGGCACCATTCAGAATCTCGGATGCGTCCTGGTTCCCGCACGATGCGTCCCCGCTGTTCGGACTACAGATCTCGCCCAGCAGGAACCCGGGAAAATCCTCGAACGTGAGGCGCGCCACGTCGTTGTTCTTGTTGATCACATTCAGCTGGGTGTAGTCGTAGATGAAACCCGTCGCGATGGAATGCCGGCCTCGAACCCATTTGAGGTTGCTGGCAGCCTCGAACTTGTTCTGGAAGATGCCGGCATTGGCGAAATTGTTGGTGGGGCCGATGGACAGGCTGTCGAATGCATTATCTGCGTCTTTGATGTTGATGCCCGGAAAAAGACTAAGGCCGGGAATACTTATCTGCGCCGCCGACGGCGTTAGAGACTGGCTCGTATTGGAAAAGGCATTTTCCCGGATAAATCCCAAGCGCTGCTCTAACGTCAGATTCGGTGTGATCACGGTCGTGTTGTCGAGGGAGAGAAGTTGGCTCCCCGCTTTCATGGTTTGCGGGAATCCCAGCAATTGGCTCTCCGCAAAGGGAGTGGTATTGGGGTCGCGCTGGAAATAGTATTTGGTCGCCAACCGGTCCTTGGCGCTGAAGTTGTAGTCGAGATTGCCGTTGACTTGATCCGCGGTAAAGCGGGAGTTTGGGCCTTGAAGGATCGTGTCCGCAAACTGGGACTGTAAACCCAGGGCGCTGGCCACTGACGCCGGACTGGGGATGAAATAACTCCCACCGGGTGCCTTGGCCTGCAAGAGTGCGAGGGCCTGAGGAGTAATCTGGGGTCCCGTAATGCTGGTTCCGAAGTCTGCATTGACGGCAGCGGCAATACTGTCAGCGTCGCGAGCGTCCGTGAGGTGCGGCGGCACAGCCACATAAGAGGTTGCCAGCAGTTGGTCGCTGACGCGCTGGCCCTGATAGGAAGCGAAGAAAAACAGCTTGTCTTTTATTAGAGGCCCACCTATGTAGCCGCCAAACACATCGCGGTGCATCTGAGGCCGGGGGAGAGTGTTGAAATTAAAGAACCACTCATTGGCGTTCCATCCTGTCTGCTGGTGGTACTCGTAGGCCCCTCCGTGAAGGAGGTTAGTGCCCGACTTCGTTGTCAGCCCAATCTGTGCGCCACTGTTAGCCCCTTGCGAGGCGTCGTACATGGCGGTGTTGACGTGCATTTCCTCGATCGTTTCCGGCGGAGGCGAAGGTAAAGCCTCGCCGATCGCACCGTAAACGGATGTGCTGGTGACAATTTCGCCGCTCGGATTATTTCCGTTGCCGTTTTCGCCGATGTTCACCGCCACGCGGCTTGACGTTACCTGGCTGGTGGTTTTTCCATTAAAAATATTCGTAGCATCGACGCCATTCACGGTGACGTTGTTGCTGGTGTCGCGCTGACCGTTAGCCCAGATGGCCTGATTTCCAAGGCCTGCGTTTGTGCCAGCTGTATTCAGCAGATCTGCACTCACGCCCGGACTCAAAATGGCCAATTGCGTAAAGCTCCCGGTCCCTAGCGGCAGTTCGGCGATCTGCGCGTCACTGAGCGTGTAGCCTGTGGTCGTGTCCGTCTCATTCAGCAATGGCGTCGACTCCACCGTCACCGTTTGCGACACCGCGCCCGGTTTCAGCTTCGCGTTGACCGTTGAGGTGCGACTGCCCTGAACGATGATCTCGGGATAGACCGCGGTCTGGAATCCATTCTTCGTGAACGTGACCGCGTAGGTGCCGATGGGCAAGTCCACGATGCTGAAAGAGCCGTCCGCCTGGGTTGTAGCTGACACTTCGAGGTTGGTGCCCGCAGAGCGAACTTTTACGCTCACGCTCTGGACGACCGCGCCGCTGGTGTCCGACACCGTCCCGTTCATGGAGCCCAGCGTTTGCTGGGCGAGCGCTAGCGGCGACAAACCGGCAAGTGTCAGGACCACGAGGAACAGAGCGCAAAGAGAAAACGTCGTGACGGATAGGGCGGACGACCGACGACGAGTGGCCACGGGACGGACCCTCCTTTGAAGGAACCCGCCCTTATAGCAAAAGTGGTTGGTCCCGTTCAAGGTGGGCGCGGTGGAAAAGACCCGATAATTGAATTAATTTTTCAGATTTAAACAATGGAGGAAAGCCCCTGTCAGGCAGCCACTTAGCTGCCCACGAACCGCGCATACAGGCTGCGCGCCACCCCGGTGTCCGTTGTCCCCTTGATGATGGCGCGGCCGTCGGGAAACAGCGTCATTTCATAGGGCTCGCGCCAGAACTTCAGCACGAATTCGTTGTGCCGGACGATGCCATGCGCTGCCAGGCGCTGCTGCATCTCGGCAAAGTCGATGGGACGGGCGCGCTCGTGAATCTGCACCGAGTTTCGTCCGCACATCGTGATATGAGGACGGCCCTCGCCCGCCAGATGGACGAAATCCCGCTCTCCACAGGCCCGGCAGCCCGCTCGCGGATTCGCCGCGGCAATCTCCGCCTGATCGTTCGTCCACACATCGTAGGACCACAAGGTCTTGCGCAATTGCCCCGCTGCCGCACCGCCTACCAGCAACTTCACCGCCTCCGTCGCTGCAATCGATGCCACCAGGCTCACGGCCGAATTCAATATCCCCGAGGTTTCACAGGTCTCCACCATGCCTCGCGGCGAGTCCGGAAAAATGCACGCCAGGCATGCAGTTTTTCCCGGTACCACGTTCAGCGTCACCCCGTAACTGCCTACTGCCGCGGCATAGATCCATGGCACGGAATTCTTTACGGCATAGTCGTTCACCAAATATCTAGTCTCGAAATTGTCTGTCCCGTCCAGGATTACATGCGCCCCTTCAAGTAGTACATTAATATTGCCGGGAACCAGATCTTCGACCCGCGCTTCGACGGCAATCTGGGAATTGAAGTCTGCAATCTTGCGCGCCGCGGCCACGGCCTTGGGCAAGGACTCCGCAGCATCGCTTTCTTCAAACAGCGACTGCCGCTGCAGGTTACTGGCCTCTACGTAATCGCGGTCGATGATCCGGAGCGTGCCCACGCCGGCGCGCCCCAGCAGAGACGCCAGCGCCGATCCAGTCGCCCCGCATCCTACAATCGCGACTCGTCCCGCTGCCAGCCGCCGCTGGCCCTCTGCCCCGATGCCGCGGAACAGAATCTGGCGCGAGTACCGTTCCTCGAATTTTTCTTTCTCCACGCCCTGCCTCTTTATTTCTATTTCTCGAAGCCCTGCCTCAAGGAGGTCACCAGTTTTCACCCGCAAAACCTTTATTATAAGTGTCTGGACTGATTGCTTCAGCCGCCAGTATGCGGACAACACGGGCTTGCCCCGCTTCATCGAACCTAGGCAACGGGCCCAAGGACTTTATTTGCTGAGACGGTACGCGTCATTCATCATCTTAATTATGGCTTCGCTCGGCCCGGCGGCCCGTGCCGGATCGTCCGCATCCGCGTCTTTGCTTTCTTTGCTCTCATCGCAGGAACCTCAAACTGCTCAACCCTCCTCAAGTCTCGCGGCCATGGCGGCCTATGCGGGACGTACCGTCCAATCCATCGAACTGCCCGGCGCGCCGGATCGTGACCACTTGCTCCCAATGCTCCCGCAGAAGCCCGGACAGCCGCTCGACCGCGACCAGGTTCGCGAAAGCATTCGCGTCCTGTTTTCGACCGGACGCTTTGCCGACATTCAGGCCGAAGTTACTCCCTCCGGCCCGGGTGTGCTGCTTACCTTCACTACTTCGCTAAACTTCTTTGTTGGAGCTGTCGATGTGGAAGGTGCTCCCAGCCACCCCACCTACAACCAGATCATCAACGCCTCAAAGTTCCAACTGGGCGAACTTCATAGTCTTAATAAACTGGACCGGGCCCTGCAAAACATCCATCAACTGATGCAGGAGAACGGTTACTACCGCGCGCGGGTCACCGCCGAAAGCACTTCCAATGCTGCCACACAGCAAGTCAGCATTCTGTTCCACATCACGCCCGGAGAGCCTGCTCACGTTGGCGAAGTGAAGGGCACCGGCCACTCGGCCTTCTCCCAGGGCCAGGTTCAGGACATCGCCAGGATGCACCCGGGCGATCGCGTCACGGCGGCCCGGGTTACCAGCTCTTTGCAGCGCCTGCGCAAGAAGTTTCAGAAGCAGCAGCGCGTTCTCGCGCAGGTTTCCATTGCCGGGCAGAAGTACCACCCCGAGTCCAATGCTGTCGACTATACCTATCTGATCGAGCCCGGGCCCGTCGTCATCGTATACGCCCAGGGGTTTCACATCAGCCGCGGCGTTTTGAAGAGAGAAGTCCCGATCTATGAGGAAAACGCTGTCGACGACGATCTCCTGAACGAGGGTAAACGCAACCTCCTCGACTATCTTCAGGGCCGCGGCCACTTCGACGCAACCGTCGAAGTCAACAAGGAAACCGGTCCCGACATTCTCCGCGTCGTCTACCGCATCGACCCCGGCCCCGTACACAAACTGGAGCTCATCGAGATCACCGGGAACAAATATTTTCCCAGGCCAATGCTGCGCGCGGTCCTGCAGATTCAACCCGCCAGCCAGTTTTCCCACGGACGTTACAGTGGAGTTCTGCTCAAAAGCGACGTCGCCGGACTTCAGGCCCTGTACGTCTCCAATGGATTCCGGCAAGCCAAGATTCAGACCAAGGTTGACGACAACTATCATCACGCCGAGAACCACCTTGCGGTTCACATCCAGATCGACGAAGGCCCGCAGACCCTTAACGGCACGGTACACATACTAGGCAACCAGAAGATTGAAGCCAAAGCATTCTCTGAACTCAAGACCACCGAAGGCCAGCCTTACTCCGAGCAGAATCTCGCCAACGACCGCGAGTCCATCCTCAGTTATTACTTCAATCACGGGTTTTCCAACGCGACTCTGGAAATTACCACGAAGCCTTCCTCGGACCAGCCTGACCGCGAAGACGTCATATACACCATCCAGGAGGGAGATCAATTCTTCGTCAACCAGGTGATGGTAGGCGGGCTCGATCACACCCGCGACTACGTGGTGCAGCGCGAGATTCAGGTAGTTGCCGGCGAGCCGCTCAGCCAGCAGGACCTGCTGGATACGCAGAGCAAGCTTTATGACCTCGGCATCTTCAGCCAGGTCGATACTGCCGTGCAGAATCCCGAAGGCTCCGACCCTCAGAAAAACGTGCTGGTTCAGGTGCAGGAGGCCAAGCGCTACACCTTCACCTACGGCCTGGGGCTGGAATTCGAGACCGGCCTGCCTGCAGGGGCCAGTTCTCCCACCGGCTCTACTGGAGTAAGTCCCCGCGTCGGTTTCGACATCACGCGCCTTAACGTGGGCGGCCGTAACCAGACTTTGACCTTCCAATCCCACGTTGGCCGGCTGCAACAGCGCGGCCTTATCAGTTATGAAATCCCCAAGCTCTTTAACAACGACCGCTTCAAACTTTTCTACACCATCTTCTACGACAAGAGTCTCGATGTCGCCACCTTCACTTCGCAGCGACTGGAAGGCAAAATCGATCTCCGCCAGCAGATCGGCAAGCTTCAGCCCAATCGCTCCACTTCCATTACTTACCGTTTCGATTACCGCCGCGTTGAAGCCAGCAACTTAGTGAGCACCTTTTCGCCCGCCGAATTTAGTTTGTTTTCTCTGCCGGCACATGTGGGCGGTCCTGGCTTTACCTTTATTCACGACCAACGCGACAATCCCCTCGAAAGCACAAAAGGCCAGTACTTCACGCTCGACGGCTTCGGGGCTTCCAGTTACGTCGGTTCTCAGGCTGATTACGGCCGCGTCCTGACCCAGGATTCCACTTATTATGCCTTCGGCCGCAAGCACAAGTTTGTCTTCGCCCGCTCCACGACCATTGGTCTGGAGCAGGTTTATCACGGTACGCAGGTCCTGCCGCCGGGAGCTTGTCAGATCATCAACCTGGTCACAACTTGCCCCAATGAAACCGTGATTCCGTTGCCCGAGGTTTTCTTTGCCGGCGGCGGCAACTCCCACCGCGGTTTCGGGTTAAATCAGGCAGGACCCCGCGATCCCGATTCCGGTTTTCCCGTAGGAGGCACAGCTCTGTTCGTCAACAGTGAGGAACTGCGCCTTCCCCCGGTCAGCCTGCCCTATCTTGGAGAAGGCTTCGGGTTCGCCATCTTTCACGATATGGGCAATGTCTTTACCGCCGGTCACGACATGCTGAAGGGGCTTATGCGGTGGCACCAGCCCGATCCCGCGCAATGTTTGCCAACCAACCCAGGCGTGATCAACCCCGGGTGCGAGACATACTTCAACAACAGCGGCTACGACTACACTTCTCACGCGGTGGGGCTCGGATTGCGGTACAAGACACCCATCGGTCCCTTACGCTTCGACTTCGGGTACAATCTGAATCCAACCAGTTATTTTCAAGGGGTTACGTTTTCCCCGACTACGGGCGCGGCGCTTACGTTCGAGACCCAGCGAATGCGCCATTTCAATTTGTTTTTCAGCATAGGGCAGCCATTTTGATAACCAGACTTCTAAATCGCACCACGGTCATTCTCGCAGCGCTTGCGCTTGTCTTCGCGGCGCTATTCACGGCGCCCGCCACCGCCGAAGTCCCGTCCGAGGTGATCGACCGCATCATCGCTACCGTCAACGGCCATATTATTTTGCAGTCTGACTGGGACGAAGCCCTGTGCTACGAAGCTCTCCTGACCAACCGCACCCTGGCCCAGATCACGGACGACGATCGCCGCGCCGTTCTCGACCGTCTCATCGACCAGGAACTTCTGCGCGAGCAGATGAAGTCTGCCGATTTCGCCCACGCTACCGAAGC
Organism: uncultured Acidobacteriaceae bacterium; assembly: GCA_963842095.1. GTDB lineage: Bacteria > Acidobacteriota > Terriglobia > Terriglobales > Acidobacteriaceae > Sulfotelmatobacter. The sequence continues at coordinate 89,652 of CAWJEY010000005.1, read as the reverse complement.
CGAGGTCTCCGCCCGCGTGGCCGATGCCCGCAAACTGTATCCGCAGGCCGCATCCCCCGAGGCCTGGCAGTCTCTTCTTGCCCAGTATCACCTCACGGAAAAGGATCTTCTCGCTCATCTCCGGCAGCAGATCGACGTGCTGCGCCTTATCGACGCCCGCCTTCGCCCCACCGTCGAAATCGATTCCAAGTCCGTCGAGGCCTACTACCGCGACCAGTTTGTCCCCAAGCTGAAGCAGTCCGGAGCGTCCGCAGCTCCTCTCGCTGAAGTCTCCGCAAAAATTCGCGAGCTGCTTACCGAGCAGAAAGTCAGCGAGTTGCTCGTCTCCTGGTTGCAGACGTTGCGCTCCGAAGGGCAGGTGCATATCCCCGGCGTCACGCCCGCGGCCAACGACCCGGGAGTTCAATTGCAGTGACGGAACCTTCCACCAAGCCCACACGCCGCCGCTGGTGGAAATATCTGCTGATCCTTGTCGCGGCGATGTTCATCACCGCTCTTGGCCTGCTCATCTACGTCAACACTGACTCATTCCAGGCGCTGGTGCGCCGCCGGCTCATCGCGGAAGTGGAGCGCGTCACCGGCGGCCGCGTCGAAATCGGCAGCATTCACACCACTCCCTTTCGCCTGCAGGTCGATGTGCGCGGCATCACGGTCCACGGCCGCGAGGCCGCTACTGACGTTCCCCTCGCCCACGTAGATCGCATCGTCGCTCGCCTGAAGTTCAACTTTCTTCTCCGTTCCGAACTGGCTTTCCGAGAAATTATCCTCGAACAGCCGGTAGTCCACGTCGCTTTCTATCCCGACGGCACCACCAACTTCCCGCCGCGAAAAGTCGATGGCGCCGCTGCCGGCAAGACTCCGGTCGAGCAGCTCTTTGCCCTGTCCATTAACCATTTCGAACTCCGCCACGGACAAATACTGTGGGACGACCAGACCATCCCTGTTGATTTCACCGCTCGCGACACTTCGCTCCAAATGGATTATTCCTTCCTGCACGGCCGCTACGATGGACGCCTTCTGCTCGGCTTGGTGGATACTAAACTCCTCGACTGCCGCCCCTTCGCCTGGATGACTGCTATCGAATTCAGCCTTGAATCCAACTCAGCCGTCGTGCCCTCCATCAAGTGGAACTCCGGCCATTCCCATTTCTCGGCCAGCGGTCAGATCACAGACTTCCGCCGCCCGCATCTCCAGGGCCAGTACGATGCCCAACTCGACCTCACCGAAGCCGCGTCCATCACGCGCCGCCACGATCTTCGTGGCGGGGTGCTCGAATTCAGGGGACGCGGCGACTGGTCGCTCGACCAGTTTGCCAGCGACGGTCTGCTTACGCTGCGCGATTTTGCCTGGCAGGACGATCAGATCTCGTTCTCCCGAGCCTCGCTCAGTACCGGCTACTCGGTTACCTATCAGCAACTTAAGCTTTCCAGACTGCAGGGCAAAATTTTCGGCGGGAGCTTTACCGGCGACGCTGAATTTGATCAATGGCTTGCGCCCGCGCAGCATCTCTCGCCCGGCGCCCGGAAAAATCTTGAGACAGCAATCATTTCCGCTACCCCACCCTTGAACAAAGCCCGGGAGCAGACTGCAAAGCTAAAGCCACCTGCGATTCAAAGTGCGTTCATCCTTCTTCATTTGCGCGACCTTTCGGCGGAAGATATCGCCGTCGCTCTTAGCGCCCCTGCTCACCCCATCCTGAGCCTCCATCCCGCCGCATCGGCTTCCGGCACGATCGAGACTCGCTGGAAGGGAACGCCTCACGACGCTGAAATCCAATTCGCTCTCGATCTCACTCCTCCCGAGCACCCCGTCCCCGCGCACCTGCGAATCAGCGCCCATACCAACGGCGTTTATCACCTTGCCAGTGACTCTCTGGATCTTCCGCAGTTCACCCTGACCACGCCCACGTCCCACATCCGGGCTTCCGGCACACTGTCGGCCACGTCCGCGCTCCGTCTCTCCGTTGGTACTTCAAGTCTCGCTGACTGGCTGCCCTTCATCGCTGTGGTTCGCGGCCCTGCGTTGTTTCCCGTGACTCTGAACGGCAGCGCTACCTTTAATGGCAGCATGAACGGTTCATTCTCTTCCCCTCAACTTGCCGGCACGCTGCAAGTCGACGATTTCGATGTGAACCTGCCCGCCACCGCGAAGACGCATGAATTCCAAACTCACTGGGATTCACTTTCCACCTCGATCCTGCTTTCCTTCCACGGCATCGCTCTTCACAGCGCCACTCTGCGCCGGGACGACACCTCCGCTGAATTCGAGACTACCGCCACTCTGCAGCACGGCCATTTGACGGGCGACAGCATCTTCACCCTCCGTGCCAACCTTTACAACGCAGACCTTGCCGCCGTCCAGGCTCTCGCCGGGTACAACTATCCCATCTCCGGCAAGGCAGATCTTTTCGTGCAGGCCTCCGGCACTCTCTCCGATCCTCACGGCGATGGACAGATCCACCTGACCAAGGCTTCCGCTTACGGTGAAGCCATTCAACAATTCGATTCCAACTTCCACCTTGCTCAGGGTGAATTTGCTTTCGACAACATGCATCTTGTCCACGACGATTCCGTCGTCACGGGAAGCGCCGCCTACAAGCCCTCCACGCGCGCGTTCCGTCTCGACCTCGTAGGCAACAATTTCGATCTCGCACAGGTCCGGCAGATCCATTCCAGCCGACTCTCCGTGGAAGGACGATCCGACTTCGTCCTCAAAGGCTCCGGCACTCCTGACGCGCCCGTCCTTAGTGCGGGTGTTCACCTGCGGGACCTTACATTCGATGGCGAACTTGCCGGTGAACTCGATCTGCAAGCTTTCACAGAAGGCAACGAACTTCACATCGCGGGCAATTCCCATTTTCAGCGTGGCTCGTTAGTCATCAAAGGTACTGTGGGGCTGCGCGACGACTATCCCGCCAACCTTTCCTTTCAGATGGACCAACTCGATCTCGACGCCCTCTGGCGCTCCTATCTTCACGGTCAACTCACGGGACATTCTGCCGTCGCCGGTACCGTGAGCCTGCGCGGCCCATTCCGCCGCCTCGATCAGTGGCCCCTCGACGGCACTCTGACTGCGCTCTCCCTCGACGTCGAAAACGTTAAAGTCCACAACCAGGATCCCATTCGTTTCTCCCTCGCCAATCGGACGGTCGACATCCGCCAACTCCACGTTGTGGGGGAGGGAACCGACTTTACCGCGCATGGCTCCATACAACTCTCCGGCGACCGTGCCCTCGCTCTCACAGCGGATGGCCACCTCGACCTCAAGCTGCTCTCCAGCTTCGATCCTGACTTTACTTCCTCCGGCCTCGTCACAATGAACGTCACCGTGGGCGGCACGCTTGCGGAACCTCTGCCCCAGGGCCATTTTCAGTTGACCAACGGTTCGGTCTCTTATGCCGGATTGCCCAGCGGCCTGAGCGAACTCACCGGCTCCCTCGTGTTTACTCGCGATCGCATTCACATCGAGACGCTCACCGCGCGCACCGGTGGCGGAACGCTCGACCTCAAAGGCGACGCTACCTACTTTAACCAGCAACTCAACTTCAATCTCACCGCCACCGGCAAAGATGTTCGCCTGCGTTATCCTCCCGGCGTCAGTTCGACCGCCGACGCCGAATTGCATTGGATCGGTACTCGCTCCTCTTCCACCGTGTCCGGCGACATCAGCATCAACAAGATGGCTGTAACCCCCGGCTTTGACTTCAGCGCCTATCTCCAGCGCAGCGGCCAGTTCTCCACCATTACGGCGGCCAACTCTCCCCTCAATAATGTCAAACTCGACATCCACGTGGTGACCGCGCCTGAACTGCAGATGCGCACGGCCATCGCCCGCCTCTCGGGCGATGCCGACCTTCGCATTCGCGGCTCCGTGGCCCGTCCCGCCGTCCTTGGCCGCGTCGATATCCTGGAAGGTCAAGCCACCTTCCATGGCACCCGCTTCACGCTCGAGCGCGGCGATATCACTTTCGCCAATCCCGTTGCCATCGAGCCGCAACTCAATCTTCAGGCCACCACCCACGTCCGTAACTTCGACCTGAACATTACTCTTACCGGCACACCCAACCGCGGCCTCATCCTCAACTACCGTTCTGAACCTCCCCTGCCTAAATCTGACATCATTGCCCTGCTCGCTCTCGGCCGCACCAACGGAGAATCGACGCAACTCCAGGAGCAGTCTGGCCAGAGCGTTTTCTCCGACCAGGCCAGCACCCTCATCCTCAACCAGGCCCTCAATGACACCGCCAGCAGCCGCTTCCAGCGGTTATTCGGCGCCAGCAACATCAAAATCGATCCGCAGGGGCTCTCCACCGAAACCAATCCCATCAGCACTGGTCCCCAGATCACCATCGAGCAGCAATTTGCCAACAACGTCTCCCTTACTTACTCCACAAATGTCTCGCAGAGTTCGCAGCAGATCATCCAGGGGGAGTACTATTTCAATGGCAACGTTTCCGTCGTCGGCACCCGCGACCAGAACGGCGTCGTCAGCTTCGATCTGCGCATCCGCCGTCGCAAGAAATGAAAGCAGTGGCCAGCGATCAGTGGCCAGCGATTAGCAACCGATCGCTTTTTTACTGACCACTGCCCACTGAACACTGGCCACTGCTCATGCCCGATCCATCTGCTGCCCGCGAACTCATGGTCGAGTCCCAACTCCGGGCTCGCGGCATCTCCGACCTGCGTGTCCTTGACGCGATGCTTCGCGTCCCCCGCCACGAATTCGTCGCTCCAACTTCTCGCAGCGAGGCTTACGAAGACCATCCTCTCCCCATCGGCGACGGCCAAACCATCTCCCAGCCCTACGTCGTTGCCCTCATGCTCGAATCCCTCCAACTCACGCCCCACGACAAGGTTCTCGAAGTTGGCACGGGTTCTGGCTACGTGACCGCGCTGCTGGCCGAGCTTGCCGCACCAGTTTTCTCCATCGAACGCCACCCAGCGCTCGCTGCCGGTGCTCGCAGCATTCTCGCCGCGCTCGGATACTCCAACGTTCACGTAATCACAGGAGACGGTACACTCGGACTTCCCGCCGCCGCTCCCTTCGACGCTATCCTCGTCTCCGCCGCCGCTCCCGATCTGCCCTCCGCGCTCCTCACGCAACTCCGCGAGGCCGGCCGTATGATTATTCCCGTCGGCTCCGCTGACTCGCAGCAGCTCCAATTCATCCGCATGGTGCATGGGCAGCCCGTGATTTCGCCTCGAGAACTCGTCCGTTTCGTTCCTCTCATCCCTAACCGCGAGTAAATCCTCAGCAAGAACACCTTGGGAGATTCAGGCGTTGCGTGACTTCATATTCTTTGTGGAGAATTTGAAAAAACTACCGCGTTCCGGGAACGGTTGCAGCGGGCGGGGAGGAAGAAGCCTCGCGGAGTATCGTCGGGACGGACTGCTGCGCCGAGTCTTGAGCGTACTGCAGCACAGATCCCGGAAACATTCCGAGATAGAGCGTGGCCGCGATGCATGCTGCAATGGCCAGACTCAGAGCAAACGGGACCGGAGTCACCGGAACTTCCTTCCGCGATTCGCGCATGTACATCATCACAATGATGCGGAGGTAGTAGTACGCGCCGATGCCGCTGTTGAGCACGCCGATGATAGTGAGCCAGATCAAGTCGGCTTTCACGGCTGCGCTGAACACATAGAACTTGGCAAAAAACCCGCCCGTCATTGGGATTCCGATCAGCGAGAGCAGGAACACAGTCAACGTCGCCGCCAGCAGCGGGGAACTGCGGCCAAGGCCTTCGTAGTCCTCAAGTGTCACGTAGCGCTCGCCCGCATTGGCAAAGTGGCTCACCACTGCGAACGCGCCCAGGTTCATGGTGGCATAGGCTGCTGTGTAGAACATGGCCGCCGAAGTTCCCAACTGAGGCGCTGCCGCAAATGCCACCAACAGATAGCCTGCGTGGGCGATTGAGGAATACGCCAGCAACCGTTTCACATTGTTCTGCACCAATGCGCCCACGTTGCCCAACGTCATGGAGAGCGCTGCCGAAACCCAAATCAGCCAGAGCATCCCCGGCACGTGGAATACGAAGACAACGCGCAACAAGACAGCAAACGACGCCGCTTTGGGCGCGGTCGACATGAATCCGACAATGGGAGCCGGTGCTCCTTCATACACGTCGGGAGTCCAGACATGAAAAGGCGCGGCTGCGACCTTGAAGCCCAGGCCCACGAACATGAACGCGACTGCCACGAACGCGAGCAATGGGGCCGGACCCGCCCGCAACGTCCTGCTAATCTGATCAATGTTCGTCGAGCCGGTCGCGCCAAACATCAGCGCCACTCCATAGAGAAAAAATGCCGTGGCGAATGACCCCAGCAGGAAATACTTCAGAGAAGATTCGGCGCTGGAAGCCTCATGCCGCCGGAATCCCGCCAGCACATAGGTAGAGATGGAAGAAATCTCCAGCGCGATGAAAATCAGAACCAGTTCGATCGCCGACGACATCAGCGCCATGCCGACCACGCCAAAAAGAATCAGAGCGTAATACTCCCCAGCCCTGATCCGCTGCACCGACATGTATTCGTACGAACTCAGGATGACGACAGCAGCAATCGCAATCACCAGAACATGAAAGAAAACGCTGAATCCATCCACCTGCACCATGTTCCAGAAGGCCAGTCCCGGAGACTGTGCCATAAACCAGGTTGCCCCGAGTCCCGCCAGCGTGCCCGCCAGTGCAATCAGCCCCAGAACCTTTTGACTCTTCTCCTCGTCGATCAGCGGTTCGAGCGCCATCACGATCATGCCAAAGACCGAGAGAACAATCTCTGGCAGGATGCGGACGTAATCGGCGCTCTGCGGCAGCGCCTGCGAGTAGGCCGGGACGAAAGTCAAGATCATTGTCCCCGCGATCATTGCCCCACCACCCTGCTCACCACCTGCGCAAACGGCCTAAGCGCAGCATGAACCGCCGGATCAATCGCCCCCAGCCACATGATGGGAGCTACGCCCATTACCAGCGCTGCCGCGGCGCATGGCCAAATCGCCGTCTTTTCGAATCCAGAAAGATCGCGCAACGAATTGTTCACCGGATGTGTGACCTTGCCGTAGAAGACCCGCTGATACATCCAGAGCAGATACACCGCGCTCCAGATGATGCCGGTGGCGCCGAGTATTCCGTAAACTGCCTTGTCCTGGAATGCGCCGCTCAACACCAGAAATTCGCCAATGAATCCGTTTAGCAGAGGCAAACCCGCCGAGGCCAGCACAATCACCAGATAAGACGCGGCATACACCGGCATGGGCGCGGCCAGTCCGCCAAATTCGCTGATCTCGTAAGTGTGGCGGCGTTCATGCAGAATGCCCGCCAGCATGAAGAGTCCGCCCGTCGAAATTCCATGCGCCAGCATGACGAACATCGCGCCGTTCAATCCGGCCTGCGTGAAGCTGAAGATTCCCAGCACAACAAATCCAAGGTGGCTGACCGAGGAATAAGCGATTAGCTTCTTCATGTTGGGCTGCACCATTGCTACCAGCGCCCCGTAGATGATGCCGATCAAAGCGAGCGTCATCACCCACCAGGCGTTCTGCCGCGCTTGCTCGGGAAACAGGCCGAGGTTAAAGCGCAGCATTCCGTAGGTGCCCATCTTCAGCAACACCCCGGCCAGCAGCACAGACCCTGCCGTCGGCGCTTCCACGTGAGCATCGGGCAGCCATGTGTGGAATGGAAACAGTGGAACCTTGACCGCAAATGCCAGGAAAAATCCAAGAAAGAGCCACTGCGCGGCCGCCGGGAAATTCGGCACTGTGCCGCTGGCGATCCGCTCGCGAATCACCACAAAATCAAAACTGCCAGTATGTGCGTAGAGCCACAGAATCGCCGCCAGCATGAACACCGACCCGATCATGGTGTACATGAAAAACTTCACCGCGGCATACACTTTGCGCTCGTGTCCGAAAATGCCGATCAGCAACGCCATCGGAATCAGCGTGGCTTCCCAGAAGAAGTAGAAGAGGAACAGATCAAGAGACGTGAACACGCCGATCAGCGCCGTCTCCATGATCAGCAGCAGGATGAAGAATTCCTTCACCCGCTCGTGAATCGACTTCCAGGAAATCAGCACGCACAGCGGCGTGAGAAACGTGGTAAGCACCACCAGCCACATCGAGATGCCGTCAACCCCCATGTGGTAGTGGATATTGGGAGTGGAAACCCACTGCTTGTCGACCTGGTACTGAAAATCAGTGTGCGCCCGATGAAAATAAACCGGCAGATGCAAAGACAGAACGAACGTCAGCAGCGTGATGACCAGCGCGAAAATGCGAATGTCACGGTCGCGGCGAGGCAGCAGCATCAACAGCAGCGCCCCCGCCAGCGGCGCGAACGTCACCAGCGTCAGAATGACGGAACTGAGATCGTCGGTCTTCATCGGGCTTCCGTCCACATCCAGATCATGAAAGCAATCACCACCGCCGAGCCGGCTGCGATCCAACCCGCATACGAGCGAATGTTCCCTGATTGCATGTGGCGCACTTCGTCGGAAACGTGGCGCGCCCCATCGGCGGAGTCGTTCACCGACGCGTCAATAATCTTCCTGTCCACTCCCTGCCACAGAATGCGAGTCGAACCGTCGACCAGCGGCTTCACAAAAAGCACAGCGTAAAGTTCGTCGATGTAGTATTTGTGCGCCACCGCCTGATAAAAGCCACCCAGCGCATCAGCGATCTTGTGCGGAAGGTCTTCGCGTTTGCAGTAGAGCAGGTAGGCCAACCACCATCCCAACAGAGCCACCGCCACTGACACACCCATCAGCAGGTATTCGGTAACGTTGCTTGCCGTCTCGGCCAGCGGTTCTCCCATTCCGAAGACAGGCGCAAGGAAATGCTCGAAATGGTTGCCCCATCCCACCAGTCCGCCTACAAGCGAAAGCACCGCCAGGATCATCAACGGCGCCAGCATCACCATCGGACTCTCGTGTGGTTCCTCGTGTCCATGCGCGTCGTGCCCGTGAGAGCCGTACCCGGGCGCGCCAGTTTGTGCCCCGCGGTAGTCGCCGAAGAACGTCATATACCACAAGCGGAACATGTAGAAGGATGTAATGAACGCCGTAACCAAGCCAATCCCCCAATAGACCTTGCTGACCTGATAAGCCTTCCAGAGGATTTCATCCTTGCTCCAGAAGCCGGCCAGTGGCGGGATTCCGGTGATGGCCAGGGTCGCAATGCTCATCGTAAGGAACGTCCACGGGATGTATGACTTGAGGCCGCCCATCTTGCGCATATCTTGTTCGCCGCCAACGGCATGAATCACCGAGCCCGCACCCAGGAACAGCAGGCCCTTGAAGAAGGCGTGCGTCATCAGATGGAAAATGCCAGCCGAAAACGCGCCCACGCCGCATGCCATGAACATGTAGCCCAGCTGCGAAACGGTTGAGTAAGCGAGAACTTTCTTGATATCGGTCTGAGCGATTCCGATGGTCGCGGCGAAAAAGGCAGTCAGCGTGCCGATGATCGCCACCACCATCAGCGCCATCGGCGCGCGTTCAAAGATCACATGCGAGCGCGCGACCATGTAAACGCCCGCCGTCACCATGGTCGCGGCGTGGATCAACGCGGAAACTGGCGTAGGACCTTCCATCGCATCGGGAAGCCAGATATACAGCGGAATCTGCGCCGACTTCCCGCAAGCGCCCACCATCAGCAGAATGCCAATCGCCGTGAGCAGTCCTGCCCCGGCGGTCTCTGAACTCATGGGAGCGACGCCCTGGAATACCTGTTCGAAATTTAGCGAGCCAAAGTGCTTGATTAGCAAGAACAGCGCGATCATGAAGCCGAAGTCGCCGATGCGGTTCACAATAAAAGCTTTCTTGCCCGCCGACGCCGCCGAATCTTTCGTGAACCAGAACCCGATCAGCAGATACGACGCCAACCCCACGCCCTCCCAGCCAATGAACATCAGCAGGTAGTTGTTTGCCAGCACCAGCGTCAGCATGAAAAACATGAACAGGTTCAGATAACTGAAGAAGCGGTAGTAGCTTGGATCGTCCCACATGTAGCCCACAGAGTAGATGTGGATCAGGAATCCAACTCCAGTGACCACGAGCAACATGACGAGCGAAAGCTGATCGAGATAGAAGGCAAAGTCCGCGCTGAAACCGGTGATGCGGATCCAGTGCGCGAAAAACTCGTGATAGGGAAGCGTCAACGATGAAAACCGCATTGCGACCCACAATGCCATCGCGAACGCAGCTCCGCTAAAGAAGAGCGCGACCGTGGTCACGGCCCGCCGAGACGATTTCTTCCCGAGGAAGCCGTTGATGGCAGCCCCCGCCAGCGGCAGGACCGGGATCAGCCACAAATTGAGGGTCGCTGTCATAACTTGAGCAGGTTCACCTGATCTACGTTCAAGGTCTCGCGCGTGCGATATACCGCGATGATGATCGCCAGTCCCACAGCCGCTTCCGCCGCCGCCACCACCATCACAAAGAAAACGAACACCTGACCGGCCAGCGCGTGCCAGTGCGCGGCGAACGCCACGAACGACAGATTCACGCCATTCAGCATCAGCTCAATCGACATGAAAATGCTGATGATATTGCGCTTGATGAGAAATCCGACCACGCCACAAGCAAACAGGAATCCGCTCAGCAGCAAATAGTAGGAAAGAGGCACCATCAGTCCGCCTTCCCCGCCGTATCTTCCGGCTTGCTGGCCAGAACCACGGCGCCCATGATGGCGATCAGGATCAAAATCGAAGTGACCTCAAAAGGCAACAGGAAATCGTGAAACAGGAGTTGAGCGATCTCAGTCGGAGGCCCAGGCAACGCGCCGATCGCCACCGCTTCAGTCCCCGAGTGTCGCAACACCACCCATGCCATAAGCACGCTGCCGGTCAGCATGCCCGGCACGCCCAGTAAAACGGCGATGCGGCTTCCACTCGTGTGTTCCTCCTCGCCCGCATTCAGCAGCATGATGACGAAGACGAACAGAACCATGATCGCGCCGGCATAGACGATGACCTGCACGGCGGCCACGAACTCCGCCCCCAGCAACAGATACTCGCCGGCAAGCGCAGCCATCACTGCAATCAGCGACAGCGCGCTGTTGATGGGATGCCGCTGCGCCAGCAGGTTGACCGCACCGCCCACGCAGACCGCTCCGAAAGCCAGAAATAAAATGAGATGGAAACTCATGAAACAGTTCTCAGTTCTCAGTTCTCAGTTCTCAGAAAAAGCCTTTAGAGGCCAAATCTCAGCCGGCACTCTTGGGCCGTTACTGAGAACTGAGAACCGAGAACTGAGAACTCGCTTTCGTCACCAGGCCACTGCAACCGCCGTCGCCATCAGATTCGCAATCGCCAGGGGCAATAGAAACTTCCAGCCAAAGGACATCAGTTGGTCGTAGCGGAAGCGCGGCAACGTCCCGCGCACCCAGATATAAAGAAAGAGAAAACAGAAAACCTTCGCGCCAAACCAGAACAAGGGCAGCAACGACCGCACCAGCGGAGGCCCGACCAACGGCCCATGCCATCCTCCGAAAAACAAAAGAGTGGCCAGGCACGCCACCGTGATCATGTTGGCGTATTCGGACATAAAATACATGGCAAACTTCATGGAACTGTATTCGGTGTGGTATCCCGCGACCAGCTCGGTTTCGGCTTCGGGCAGATCAAACGGAATGCGATTTGTCTCCGCGTACGCGGCCATCAGATAAATAAAGAAGCCGATGAACTGCCCGTGGAAAATGTTCCATCGTGGGATGCAGCCCAGAAAATGTCCACCCTGGGCGTCGACGATGGTGCGCAGACTGAAACTTCCTGACTGGATCAGGATTCCGACCAGCGAAAGTCCTAGGGCAATTTCGTAGCTGACCATCTGGGCGCTGGCACGAAGTCCGCCCAGCAAGGAGTATTTATTGTTCGACGACCAGCCCGCGAGTGCCACTCCGTACACCCCGAGTGAGGTGATGCCCAGAATCATCAGCAACCCGATGTTCAAGTCTGTGACTTGCATCGGAATGATGGCACCGCCAATTGTGATTGAGTTGCCGAATGGAATTACCGAAATCGAAGTCAGGGCGAAGATCAAGGACATCATCGGCGCCGCTAGGAACAGCGGCTTGTAGACGTGTGGCGGCATCAGATCTTCCTTGAACAGCAACTTCAACCCGTCGGCTATAGGCTGCAGCAGCCCAAACGGCCCGACCCGCGTAGGCCCCCAGCGATTCTGTATATGGCCCACTACTTTGCGCTCCAGCCAAACCGTGTACGCGACCCCGGTGAGCAGCGCGACCAGCACGACTACCGACTTGATCACCGACACGAGTATGAAAACGCCAACTGACAATGCCTTGCTTCCTCTCCAGAAATGATCCGCTCCAGAAACGTTCTGCAAGAAACGACTAGTCCGCCGCAACCGCAGCGGGTTTGACCTCGTGACTCTCCATGACCGATTTCAATGTGCGTGAATAATGTCCCAGCGTCCCGGAACTAAACAGACCGTCGTTTGCCGGAGCAATGGATTCCTGCCGATGCGCAACTCCAGGCCCCACCTTCGCGAGCGACGTGTGCTGACTGTTGCCCGCCAGCAGATTCATGCGAGAGACGTCATAGCCGGGAACCAGCCGCTGAATTTCATCCAGAATTGCCGTCGGATCGAAGGGGCTCAGTTTCGGTTCCAGTCCATGAGCTTCGAGCCATACCGCGTGACGGTCGGCCTCGCCCGATTGCACTCCGCGGGATTGTCCCATGTCGGCATGAGTGCCGCCGCCGAAGGGCACCAGTTTGCGCACGTCAAAACCCATGGCGTCAGCGATGCGCACGATCATCTCGAAATCAGCCTTCGTACCCGTCACTTCGCCTGCCTTCTTTACCAACTGCAAGTCGCCGCAAGTATTGGTAAACGTCCCGGACTTTTCGTATGCATTCGCAGCCGGCAGCACAACGTCGGCCATCACCGCAGTCTCGGTTAAAAACATGTCCTGCACCACGACGAAACTCCTCGAAAACGCGAATGGATCGATGTTCAACCGGCCCACGGGATTCGAACCCACAACATAGAGTGCTTTCAGTTTGCCATTTTTCCCGGCTTCAACCATGTCAGCCAGATCAAGCCCGGTAGCCGGTGGCATATCTCCCCATTCATCATGGAACTGGCTGTTACCGGCAGTCGGGTGATATCCCGGCAGCAGATCGGGATACAAGCCCATGTCTGCTGCGCCGCGAGAATTCGCATAATCTGCCAGACAGATAAACTTGGCTCCGGAGATTCCAGAGCCGAACTTCACCAGCTTCGCAAGGTCATCTCCTCGCAGTTCGGATCCAAAAATGACAATCAGATTCTGTTCGCTGCGAAGTTTGTCGCGAAGAGAGCCCCAAGCGTCTTTGTTGGTGGATGAACTGATCAGCGAATCGGCAGCCGCGTCATCGCCCGCGAGAAATGCCGCAACTTGCGCTTCTGTTCCAAAGGGAATCTGTGTGAAGCTGGTAGCCTGCCGCCGCAATTTGATCGGCGTGGAATTAATCACGTAAAGCCGCGCCCGATGCAGTCGCACGTTGTTCCGAATCTGCCAGGCCAGCAAAGGATGCTGCTCGCTGGGATCATTTCCAATCAACAGAATGGCCGGAGCAGTGAAGACGTCGGCCATGCTCGCCGTGGCATCGGTCTTGCCGCGAAGCGCAGCCGCCAGTGCAGGGAAGTCCGCTGTGCGGTGGTGGTCCACGTTGTTTGTCTTCAGGACGACGCGGGCAAACTTCGAAAGCAGATAGGATTCTTCGTTCGTAGTGCGAGTCGAGCCCATCACTCCGATCGCCGCCCCTCCATCCTTGTCGCGAATCTCCGCAAATCTCTTTCCGATCAGGGCAAACGCCTCTTCCCACGTCGCGGGGGTCAGTTTGCCCTCTTTGCGAATCAGCGGACGCGTCAGCCGCTCTTCATGATTCGCAAAGTCGAACGCATAACGTCCCTTGATGCAGAGAAAGTCTCCGTTAGTCCCGCTCTTGTCCCGGTTGTCGCCGCGCACTATCTCCATGCCTGTATCGGCGCGGCGCACGCCCAGCGTGGTCTTGCAGCCATCGCCGCAATGAGTGCAGATCGTGCCCACATGCTTCATCTCCCACGGGCGCGTCTTGTAGCGATACGCGCCCGAGGTGAGCGCGCCCACGGGGCAGATGTCGATGCACATGCCGCACTCTTCGCACTCCAGATGGTCTTCTTTATTAGGAGCGATAATCGAACTCACGCCGCGGTTCTGCACGCCCAACGCCCACACATCCATGCCCTCGCCGCAAACCCGCACGCAGCGGTAGCACAGAATGCAGCGCGGCCGGTCAAAGAACACCACCGGAGACCACTGCTGCTCCTCTTTATGGTTTTTCGCCTCCATGAACTTCGACTCGGCGGCCCCGTAGGAGAACGTCATATCCTGCAGTTCGCACTCGCCGCCCGCGTCGCACACCGGACAATCCAGCGGATGGTTTCCCAGCAGCAACTCCAGCATTGACTTCCGCGCCTGCTTGATCTCCTCACTGTTGGAGGTAACGACCATGCCTTCGCTGATCACGGTCGTACACGCGGTCTGCAGCTTGGGCATCTTCTCGATCTTCACCAAACACATGCGGCAAGCGCCCTGCAGCGAGAGGTTGGGGTAATAGCAAAACGAAGGCACTTCGATGCCCACGGTCTTGCAGGCCTCAATCAACAGCGTCCCCGCAGGAGCCGTGACCTTCTTGCCGTCAACCGTAAGATTTACATCAGCCATAAGTAGCGCCGGCGTCCCGCCGGCTGTCGCGAGGGCGTCTCGCCCTCGCTGCCATCAGCAACTCAAATCCCGCGGGCTGTGCGCCCGCACTTCGGGCCGGCGCTACGCCGGCGCTACGCCATCACCGCTTCCGCTACGCCCTGCTTCTCATACGGACAAGGCCTGCCTTCCAGATGATCTTCAAATTCCCTGCGAAACTTCTTCACGAACGCAATCGTCGGCATCGCCGCCGCATCGCCCAGCGGACAGAACGTCCGTCCCAGCATGTTCTCCGCCAGATACTGCATGTTGTCGATGTCCTTCTTAACGCCGCCGCCGGAATGAAAGCGCACCAAGGTCTTCTTCAACCAGTCGGTTCCCTCGCGGCATGGAATGCACCACCCGCAACTCTCGTGCTGATAAAACTTCATGGTCCGGAGCGCGAACTTTACGATGCATTGTTGGTCGTCGATCACGACCACGCCGCCCGAGCCCAGCATCGACCCAGCTTTCCCGACCGAATCGAAATCCATGTTGATGTCGATCTCGTCCTCAGTGAGGCAAGGAGTAGAAGACCCGCCCGGGACGACGGCCTTCAACCTGCGCCCATTCGGGATGCCGCCGCCGACTTCGTAAATCATCTTTTTCAGACCGTAGCCCATGGGCAGTTCATAGACCCCCGGCTTCGCCACGTTTCCGCTAAGGCAGAACAGCCGCGTCCCGCCATTCTTTGGCGTGCCAATCTTCGCATACCACTCCGCGCCGCCCAGCATGATGTGCGGGACGCTGGCCAAAGTCTCCGCATTATTAATGACGGTAGGCCCGCCCCACAGGCCGACGACAGCAGGGAACGGAGGCCGAATGCGTGGAATCCCGCGCTTGCCTTCAAGCGATTCCATCAGTGCCGATTCCTCGCCCACTTCATAAGCGCCCGCACCGCCATGCCAGTAGATGTCAAAATCGCGGCCACTGCCGAAAATGTTCTTGCCCAAAAATCCTTTGGCGTACGCATCGCGGATCGCCTTCTGCATGATGTTCGACAGATAGCGATATTCGCCACGAATGTAGATGTATCCGCTGCGCGCGCCCACCGCTAGGCCGCCGATCATCACCCCTTCAATCACTGCGTGCGGATCATGTTCAAAGATCAGCCGGTCTTTGCATGTGCCAGGTTCGCTCTCATCACCGTTACACAGAACATATTTTGGCTTCGCCGATTGCTTCGGAACAAACGACCACTTCATCCCAGTCGAAAACCCAGCCCCGCCGCGCCCGCGCAGCCCCGAGTTCTTCACCTCATTAATAATGGCGTCCGCCTCCATCCCCAGCGCCTTCTGCACGGCCTTGTAGCCGTCCAGTTCGAGGTAGCGATCGATGTTGGTCGCACCAAGACCAAAACGCTTGGTGACGATCTTTACTTCGTCGGGATGGGAAACCAGAGAAGCCATGGGGGTTTACTCATTGATTGATTGAATCATTGCGTCATTGAAGAAAGAAAAGCAATGACTCAATGAGTCAATCACTCAATGATTCAATTTCTTGTACTCATCCAGAACTTTATCCATCTTCTCCGCCGTCAGGTTCTCATGAAAATCGTAGTTCACCTGCGCCGCCGGAGCCCAGCTGCAAGCCCCAATGCATTCAACCTCTTCCAGCGAAAACAATCCGTCGGCCGTGGTTTCCTTATGCCCGACTCCTAGCTTCTTCGCGCAGTGATGAAGGATTTCTTCGCCTCCACGAACCAAACAACTGATGTTCGTGCAGACCTGCACGTTAAACTTTCCCCGCGGCTTCGTGGTCAGCATCGAGTAATAGCTGATTACGTTGCGCACTTCGAGTTCAGTAAGATCTAGCCGCGCAGCCAACTCCACAATCACATCGTCAGACAAGAATCCAATCTCATCCTGCGCGTAGAGAAGCGTAGGAACCAGCGCCGACCTCTTCGTCGGATAGTGCGGCACCATCTCCGCAAACCGCGCCTCGAACTCGTCAGAAAACTTCATAAAAATTGAGCAATTGAGCGATCGGGTGGTTGTGCGATTGAAAAGCTCACGCTGCGTTCCTCGCTGTTCTTTGCGACGCAGCGAAAATCGCCGTAAGCTCGTTCGCTTCTTTCAACAGCGCCTCAGTCTTTGTCGATGAGACAATTCCCGATTCCGTCATTAGCTCCAGCCATAGAATCGCCTCGTCCGCTTCTTCAACCACAATACCCATTCGAGCAACAAACTCCGCCTTCGATCTCGCCCGGCAGACCGCGCGATAATTGGCGGCCACCGACGTTCCAGAACGCAATAACTGCTTACCTAAAACCTGAGTGTCCGTCTTGTAAGGCAGCGAGCGGTAAAGCCGAATCACGCGCAACGCGAATGCTTTAGTCCGATCACGAAGCTGCTCCGGCTGACTGCTCACAACCATTCCTTCAATCGATTTTCAATCGCCCAATCACCCGATCGCTCAATTCCTCACCGGTCAATCTCTCCTAGCACGATATCGATGCTGCCAATCGCGGCCACAACATCCGCAATCAGCCCGCCTTCGCACATCGTGGGCAATGTCTGCAGGTTAGCCAAACAAGCCGCCCGCATATGTACGCGATAGGGTTTCGCCGTACCATCGCTAACGATGTAGTAGCCCATTTCGCCCCGCGGTGACTCGACCGCCTGATACACCTCACCCGCCGGCACCGCGAAGCCCTCAGTAATAATCTTGAAGTGGTAGATGAGCGCTTCCATCTGCGTCTTCATCTTTTCCCGGTCGGGCAGCACAATGCCAGGAGCATCCGCTTTGATCGGCCCCTCAGGCATTCCATCCAGGGCCTGTTTCACGATCTCGTTCGATTCCCGTAGTTCGCGCACTCGGCACATGTACCGCGCAAAAACGTCGCCTTCCTGCGCCACCGGAACCTTGAACTTGAAATTCTCATATCCCGAGTAAGGCATGTCGCGGCGCAAATCGATATCCACACCGCTGCCGCGCAACGTCGGCCCACTCGCGCCCAAAGCAATCGCATCCTCCGCCGTCATCCGCGCCACGCCCTTGGTCCGCATCATCCAAATCGGATTTCCCGTCAGCAGGTTCTCGTATTCATCCACCTTCTCGGGAAAACGCCCGGCGAATTCGCGCACCCGATCGAAGAATCCCAAAGGCGGTTCCAGCGCCAATCCCCCGATGCGAAAATACGAGGTCATCATGCGCTGTCCGCTGATCATCTCGAACATCTTCAGAACTTCTTCGCGCTCGCGGAAGCAATACAGGAACACCGTGAGCGCGCCAATGTCCATGGCGTGCGTGCCCAGCCACACCAGATGCGAGTTAATGCGGGTCAACTCGTTCATCAGCACCCGCATCCACTGCGCCTTGGGCGGGATCTCCAGCCCCAGCAGCTTCTCCACCGCCAGCACATAGCACAGGTTGTTGGTCATGGGACACAGATAGTCGATGCGGTCGGTCAGCGGCACCACCTGCTGATAAAACTTGGCCTCACAGGTCTTTTCGATCCCCGTGTGCAGGAATCCAATGTCCGGCATGATCCGCACCACGGTCTCGCCGTCGATCTCCAGCAGCACGCGCAGCACTCCGTGGGTCGACGGATGCTGCGGCCCCATATTCAGGATCATGGTCCGGTCCTGGCCGGGTTCCAGCACGGGAGTGGGCGCGAGGTGGGCCATAGAGAAGCCTAACGGTATCCCTCCACCGGATAATCTTTGCGCAGAGGATGCCCTTGCCAGTCCTCGGGCATCAGAAGGCGCCGCATATAAGGATGCCCGGTAAAGCGAATGCCAAACAGGTCAAACACTTCGCGCTCAAAATAATTCGCGCCCGGCCACAACGACGTAAGCGACTCCACCGCCGGGCTCGCGCTGTCCAGCCGTACCTTCAGCCGTACCCGTTCTTTCTTGGGAATCGAAAGCAGATGGTAAACCACTTCAAACCGCGGCTCGGCCGGATACCAATCGACGCACGTAACGTCGGAAAGGAAGTTGAACGCGCACTCCGCATCATCGCGCAGAATCGCGCAAGCTTCGCGGAGGCTCGCGCGGTCCACATAAATCGTCATCTCCTCGCGGTCGAACTTTACGCCTGTAACTGCCGCCGGATTCCAAGCCAGCAGCCGCGCCACCGCCGGATGACCCTTCAGTTGCTCAACATCGGTGATCGCCGGCACCAAAGCCACTAGCCCTCTCCTCGCCGCACATTAGATGACACACCGGATGGCACACCGGATCGCACCGCCGACGGCCCCCAATCCAGCACGCCCTTCTTCCAGACATAGAAGAAGCCAACCAGAACAATGCCGATGTAGACGAACATCTCCCACAGGCCGAAATGCTTGAGATCGTGCAGAATTACCGCCCACGGATAAAGAAACACAGCCTCTACGTCGAACAGAATGAACAGCATGGCCACTAGGTAGAATTTCACCGAGAAGCGCCCGCGAGCATCGCCAATCGGCGCCATGCCCGATTCATACGGGGACATCTTGGCTCGAGTCGGCTTACGTTCCCCGATCCACCAGGAAAGGGAGATAATGGCAGTCGCAATTCCGCCCGCCAGCAGAATATGGATCAGAAACGGCAGGTAGCCAGCGAAATAATTGTCGGGCATAGGAGAGGCTATATATAATTCGCGCCAGCATTGCTTAAACGTTCTAGATTAGGTGCTGGTAAGCGGGAGTGTCAAGCGAAGGAATAACGATTTTGCGATTTTGCAGTTTCGTAATCGGGAAATTGAAATTCAAACTCTGATTTCCACGGAAAAGATGTAAGCTCAAGGTGCCTTGGGATTTCAATCGCTCGATCACCCGATTGCCAAATTACGAATCTCTTATGATCTTCGGATTCAACACCGACGTCAAACACGGCGACACTATCTACCACGTGCAGAGCGAGGCGCGCGAGAGCGAAAAACTGCTTCAGACCCAGGTCTTCGTGCGCGGCAGGTGCGTGGGCAAAAGGGCGATCTCCTATGCCAGCTCGGCCTCCCAGGCCGGTTTCGGCGATCCCCAAAAAGAGCAGCAACTCCGCGACCAGCATCGCCTGGTGCTCGAATCAATCAAGGAAGGGAAACTGGAGAGTGTTCTCGACAAGTCAGAAACCGAAACCCTCGCCGCCATCAAGCAACTCGACGTGCAATGGGAAAACGCCGCCTCGGTGCACGCCAATCGCAACCTGACCATGCAATTGCGCGTCACGGAAGATGGCGCGGCGGTCACCGGTGCCCGCCTCACCTTCCGCTTCGCCCGCCCCGACGCCACACCTTTCTACACCCAGGCCGTCACCGACGCCGCAGGCACGGCCGCGATCTCTGTTGAAATCGAGGAATCCGCTCTGCCCGACTCGTCCGTAATGGTGCAAGCCAACCACGAAGGCCGCACCGTAACCCGCAAGTTCGCCCTGCGCAAAGCCGAGTAGATCGAAATGAATCTTCAGATCAACGGAGAACCCCGCACCTTCGCGGACGTTGCGCCTCAATTCTCGCTTGCGGCCCTCATCGCATCCCTCAACATGAAGCCCGACCGCGTAGCCGTTGAACTCAACCGCGACATCGTCCCCCGCGACCGCTGGCCGCAAACGCCGCTAAAGGACGGCGACTGCCTGGAAATCGTCCACTTCGTCGGCGGCGGCTGTCCCTGATTTACCCCGTGTAACCCTGTGGTCCCCGTTGTAAAGGCCTTGGACCCTCGCCACAGGACAGGTTTTTCAATTACCCAATTACAAAATTACCCAATTACCAAATCCTCCCCGCACTCTTCTAGTTAACCCCTCCCCGCACGATTCTCTGTTGACACCCGCCAACTCCCGCCTAAAATGTTTCAAACATTCGACTAGCAGGTTGTTTGAAACATAAACGGGGACTAATGCCAGACCGCTTTTCATCGCACGAGGTGATCGCCCTTACCGGAGTGACCGCCCGCCAGCTCCAGTGGTGGGACGAGCGCGGCGTCGTCCGGCCCGAACGCCAAGGCCATCGCCGCCTCTACTCGATGCAAAACGTCATGGCCATGGCGGTGATCTGCGAACTGCGCCGCAAAGGCTTCTCGCTCCAGGGAGTCCGCAAGGTGATGCGGTTTCTCGATCGCGAGTTCGGCAAGGGCCTGGCGGAAATCGTCGGCCGCAACTCCGATGTTCACCTGCTCACCGATGGCACGCACCTTTACCTCGAAACCTCGGCGCGCCAGATCGTCGACATCCTGAAGAATTCGAGTCAGCCCATTCTGGGGGTCTGCCTCAGCGACGCGGTGCGGCAAGTGCGAGCTGAGGTCGTGGCAAGGAAGGCCAGTACTTCCGTAATAGCGTCGGCGGAGCGCCGGCGTGCTAGAAAGGCTTCGTAGGCACACAGGCACGTAACCAGGAGGATTGCATGGTCGGAGAACTGGACATCTTGAGTGAGTGGATTCCCGAACAGATGCAGCCCGGAACCGTCTTCGTATTGGAAAACGCCGGCCAGGTCGGCGAGAAGGAAGATCCCTACTGGGCCGTGCTGGCCTGCCCGTCCTGCGGCATGCTGGGCCTGATCACGCGCCGCCAAATCAACGGCCTGGTCCCGGTCATCTGCGGCTCGGAACACTGCTCCGCGCAGTTCTTCATTCGCGAAGCCGAAGTCGTCGTACGCAAACCCTTCTAGAGACGGGCCGCGCCTTGCGGCCCTAGCTTTTGCCCGCCTGTACTCCACTCAATTCCACTGGAACCTGGTCGACGATCTCAATCCCGAACCCTTCGAGCGCGGCCACACGTTTGGGCCTGTTCGTAAGTAAGCGGATGCGCCGCAGGTTCAGGTCGGAAAGGATCTGGGCTCCGATTCCGATCTCGCGCTGCGTTTGCTTTTCGTTGTCTAACAGCGCGGGCAGCTTGCGGCCGCGGTGGAAGACCAGCCCGGTTCGCTCCCCGACCTTCTCCACAGCAAAGCCTTGCGAAGTCTGATGCAGGTAAATGAGCGCCCCGCGGCCTTCCTGTGCTATGCGGCGGAGCGCGCCTTCGAGTGTGGCATGGCACTCGCAGCCGGTTGCGCCGAAGACGTCTCCCATCAGGCAGTGGGCGTGCATGCGCACCAGCACTGGCTCGTCACTGTTCTCGATATCGCCGCGGATGAGGGCCACGTGCGACTCTCCGCCATCCACTTCGCTCTCATAAGCGATCAGGCGAAACTCGCCGAAGCGGGTGTCGACCAGCGCTTCGCCTACGCGATGCACATAGCGCTCATGCGCCATGCGGTAGCGGATCAGTTCCGCGACCGTCAGCATCTTCATGTCATGCTGTTGGCAGAACTCGATCAGGTCTGGGACGCGGGCCATGGTGCCATCGTCCTTCATGATCTCGCAGATGATGCCGGCGGGAATCAGTCCCGCAAGCCGCGCCAGATCGACGGAGGCTTCGGTCTGTCCGGCGCGCACCAGCACTCCACCTTTGCGGGCGCGAAGAGGGAAGACGTGGCCGGGCCGCGCCAGGTCTGAAGCTTGCGTCGCGGGATCGATGGCCACCTGAATGGTGCGCGCGCGATCGTACGCGGAGATGCCCGTGGTCACTCCTACTCGCGCGTCTATGGCTTCACAAAATGCAGTGCCGTATTGCGAAGTGTTCTCGGCGCTCATGGGACCGAGGCGCAGGTGTTCGAGCCGCTCCTCGGTCATGGTGAGGCAGACCAGGCCGCGTCCATACTTGGCCATAAAGTTGATGGCTTCGGGAGTGACCTTCTCGGCGGCGAGGGTGATGTCGCCTTCGTTCTCGCGGTCTTCGTCGTCGACGACGACAATCATGCGGCCGGCGCGGATCTCCTCGATGGCGGTGGGGACGTCGGCAAAGGCCTGCGTGGTCATGATGACTTACTCCTTCCTGGCCCGCTGCGGACCGTGAGCCCGCGACAGATACTGCTGATCGAGCGCCTGGCGAATGAGAGTCTTGATCACGGCCTGTCGGCTGATGTTCATCTCCTTGGCAGCGTTGTCCAGTTCTGCCAGCATGCCGGGCGCGAGATCCACGTTCACCCTTTGGATCGGATTCATCATCTGACCCTTGTTGGTGAAGAACCGGGACACGTCCCCGCCCCGGTCAGCAAGCCGGGCAATGGTTTCCGCCGATGCTGCCTTTCGCGTCTTATGAGTGCTCTTCATAAAGTTGCCGCTCCTGCCTTGTGGCTTTCCAGAGGGTCACAAGGTGGTAGTACTCTCCTTGCTCGTCTTCGCGCACCTCGAAGATGATGGAGTACAGGATGTCTCCAACCCATCCGATGGCGCGATACTGTACGGGACAATCCGAGCGTTGGTCGAGATAGTGGGGATGGTCAAAGACTCCCTGCGCCTCCTCGAATCCGATGCCTCGTTTTGGGTTGGCTCTTAATCGCTCACTCTTGCGCTCGTCAAAATCAAATCGCATGAGTATAACTGTTATACCACATCAGGGAGAGTCCGTCGACTGGAATTGGGTCGGAGGCTGCGACGTTGTAGGAGTGCAACTACCATCTAGTTAATACGCACTGAGTATCTAGTGCCAAGCCGCAGACCGGAGTCCACCGACCGATTGCCTGGAGGATGCGGCGCGGATCTGGGTGAAAAAATTGGCGGATCGAACCCGATTAAATATTTAGAATCAATGACTTACGTCGGTTCGATACCCGGTTGATCTGGCTAAAATATTGATTCCAGGGAACTTGTCCGTAAAATATTGCGGACATGGGAGTTAGGGGCATGGGCCTTCCGTAAGTTCTTTAGAATCAGTCAGGCTATTTCTGTCGGGACTGAAAACAGCCGGATTCGGCTGGCAAAATCTTGTGCGGGAAGGACTTAGCCACGCGATATTCAGTTGTCAAGGAACTGTTTGTTACCGCCATTGCTGGGGCAATTTTGAACGAGTTTGAGGTGCGGCGCAAGGTCAGATGTCACAAGGGTCGGTTGTGGAAAACTTGGGGGGCAAGACGCTTGAGAAAAATGGGGAACGTCCCGTCTGTCCCGGGATTGTCCGTCCCGGGATTGTCGTCGTCCGGGATTGTCGTGCGGATTGTCGTCGTCCCCGGATTGTCGTCCACCTTTCGCAAACGCGAAAGATGGGCCACCCCGCCCGACACAATGGCTGACAGGGGAATGATCCCGATGCACAATGCTCGGCAAAAGGTCGGACCGTATGGCCGTCACAACCCAGAAGCCCAAAGACGATGACGGTCTCGTGGTTCCCAAGTCGTTTTGGGACGCATGGGACGCAACGGCGTCGCGTATATTGTTCGTCTATGTTGCTAACGTCTTAGTTCTAGTGGTGGGCGCTGCCTTTTTCCTTCCGGAGTCTGGGGTTCACCTATTTCCTAGAAACATGCTCGATGTAGGAGTGGACTCCGGCATGATCATGGGCACATTTTTGATTATTAAAGGGTGGTTTACAAGACGGGGAGAGGTCGCAAGCGGCTGCTTCTTTGTAGCTGGATTCATCATGCTCGCCGAGGCCGGATACTTGATTTATGCAGACTACTATCTGCGGACCCAAAGATGAAAAGACTTCTAACCTTGCTGGTCAGCCTTGTGGTAACCGCTTTCATCGTGTTGGTGCTGCATGAGCGTTTCATGAAGAGTATTCCGCTACGTCCCGGCACCGAGCCAATCGTCGTCATGGAAGTTTTTGGGGTCGTTGCGCTGATACTCGCGCTTAGTCTCGGCCACATCCTCGAGGCCGTTGGCATCTTGCTTGGCGACAGCAATGAACGTTTAAGAGTTAGCTTTCTTGATATTCTGAAGGTTCTTTTTACTGTCGGGGCATCGGGAGCTATGTACCTAGCCCTTCTCGACCGTTTCAAGCCGCAGGGGCCGTCTTAAGTAGGCCTGGTTGGTGGCGCTCCTTTGCGTCCTCTGCAAAGGGTGGGTATCCCCAATGTGGATGGCTCAAGATTTTGCTTCGGGCCTTTTTCTCGAATATTTCAGCAACCCGTCCGAACGCTCCGATTGGACACTCTCAGGGGATCAAAATCCCAAAGTTTAGTGAAGTGGAATCCCACCTTTCCTAGAGGAAGCGATAGATGGGCCACCGCAGCCAAAATCAAGGTCAACAAAAGCAAAGTCAAAGGCAGCGGACAGTAGTGTCCGCTCCCCACGAGCATTTTTCGCACGCGAGCAAAAAGCAGGTTCCTCACCGGGCCTTCGGCCCGGTTCGGAATGACAAGGATTTGGGATGGGGCTAACGGGCGTTATTGGATTGGGCTTCCATGTAAGAGCGGAGGATGGCGTTGATGCGGGTTTGGTAGCCTTTGCCATGCTTTTTGAGCCATTGCACAACGTCGTGGTCGACGCGGATGGTGAGGCGGTCTTTTGGTTCAGGGAGCGTGAGCTTGGCGGTGGCCCAGAAGGATTTGCCGAGCTTGGGGATGTCGGAGAAGTCGATTTCGGAATCGCGCAGGGCGCGCAGGCGTTTGAAGTCAGCTGCGCCTTTGGCGCGGGAGCGAGAGGTGGTTTGAGTAATCTTTTCTTTCATCGCGATGAGCCCTCCTGGCTGAGATGATTCGACGGCGTTTGCCGCGGATTACGTAGACCACAACGATCTCAACGTCTTCCAGAAGACCGATGGCTAATACGCGGTCTTCTCCGCGACTGCGAGTTGCTTTCTCGAATGTTGGTCGTTCGAAAATCCGTTTTGCATCCTGGAAGTCGATGTGATGCTTGGCGAGGTTGGACTGGCGCTTGCTCTCGTCCCATTCGAAAAGCATGGATACGGCTCCGGGTCTTTCTTGAGGATATCAGGGTATGCACAGGATGTACATACGATCTTCAGCGAGTCAAAATCCCGAGGGTTGACTTGCGAGCGCTTTCCGCAGCGCAGCTTCAAAAGACTTGCAGAGCGGGGGCGTTTTTTCTGTTGTGGTGGGGCTTTACGACAATCTGGACGTCGTGATCGAGGGCGACGAGGAAGCGCAGAAGGCGCTCGACGGAGAACTGGCGGAAGTCGCCGCGCAGTAGCTTGGAGACATCGGGCTGGCGGATGCCGAACAGGGCAGCGGCCTCGACTTGTTTTAGGCGACGCTTTTTCAGGATCGTATCGATCTTGAAAACCAGTTGTGCCTTGACGAGGTGTTCTTCGGCGTTGGGCAGGCCTAGATCTTTGAACACGTTGCGGCTTCCGATTTCGTATCCCTTCTTGCTCATATCGTCCCCCTTGCAATCTGTTCGGCCTGGCGCAGGCGTTGCCGGATCAAGTCGATGTCGCGGCGCGGCGTCTCCCGTCCGGTCTTCGATTTCTTCTGAAAGGCGTGAAGCACATATACCTCCGGCGAAACGCAGCGTGTACACGGCGCGGAAGGTGTCGCCGCGATGGTCCCTCACGACTTCCAATACTCCAGCACTGCCGAATCCCGTCAATGCCTTGGCATCGCGATGCTTGCCGCCGAGTTGCGCGACGTACAGGGCATAGCCCATGTGATCCTGCACCGGCGCGGGAAACGCGCGCAGGTCTTTACGGCTCGATCCGAGCCAGATCACCGGCTTGACGGACGGTTCGTTGGCCATTGGGCACTACGTATAGTGATATCACTATATCATAGTGAGAGCGAGGCACAAAGCAGGTTCCTCACCGGGCTTGGCGCCCGGTTCGGAATGACAAGAATTTGGAATTGGGCTAGTGGGTTTGGGTGGTTGACAGTCCGGTTGCATAAGACTAGGGTCGGAGATGAGGTGGTTACCACCTTCTCCTCATTTCAGGTTCCCTGAACTAAGTCAGCCCATCTGAAGCTGTCTTTCTTAGCAACCCCAACCCTAAGGAGGTTGCCTATGTATGCACGTAATGTCTCTTTCCAGCTGAAACCGAATACTCTGTCCGATTACACGAGGACAGCTTTGAAAAAGACGTCCTGCCTTTGCTGCGCAAGCAGAATGGCTTCAAGGACGAGATCACTTTCTGCGCCCAGGGCAGAGTTGATGTGATCGCGATCAGTCTGTGGGAAAACAAGAAAGACGCCGACAACTACAACGCCATTGCCTATCCGCAAGTGTTGAAGATGCTGGCAAGATTTATCGAGGGAACGCCGCAGGTTCATACCTTTGACGTGGTGACCTCGACCCTGCAGCAGCACGAACTCGCAGCAGTCTAAGGACACGCTGGATTTTTTGGGGCACGAGCAGGCGGAGTTGCGCCTGCTCGTGCCACCAAACGACATGCACTTGATCGCGCAAGGATCAAGGATACGTTCTACCAGCAGATATGCAAAATCCTGCATCTTGACCCGTCGCTTCCGCTGCAGCATAATTCCCCACGTCTTCCAGAGAGTCTGACCTGGCCGTTCCTGTCTTCCCGCGTCGCTGCTGTGAGCGACCGACTACCGGCGAGGAGCTTGCACTCATAAGTGGTTTGCAGCGGCTCACTGGAAATGTCCCTTCAGAACAGGAGTCGAGTATGCGTCCCCCGCAGATTCTCTGCATGGCTCTGCTCTTCTTTATTTTTAGTAGTTTTGGCGTCGTTTCGCTTCTGCCGGCACAGACGCCGAGCGTGCTGACCCGCCAGTACGACAACCAACATACCGGTCAAAACCTGCAGGAAACCATCCTGACCCCAACCAACGTCAATTCCGGTTCGTTCGGAAAAGTGTTCAGCTATCCGGTGGATGGCCAGATTTGGACGCAGCCGCTTTATGTGCCGAACGTGAATGTCGGTACTAAGGGGACGCACAATGTGGTTTATGTGGCGACGGAAAACGCCAAAGTCTATGCTTTTGACGCGGACAGCGCAATAAAAAATCCCAACCCGCTGTGGTTTACCGATTTTCTGAATCCTCCCAACGTGCTGGCTGTGCCGTGTGATATTGGCGCTGGGTTGTGCCAGTTGTTTCCTCTGGTCGGCATCACTCAAACCCCGGTCATCAACCTGGCCAACAATACGATGTATGTTGTCGTGCGTACGCAGGAGACGGCTGGCACTGTGGTCAGCTATGTCGAGCGCCTGCACGCCCTCGACATCACCAGCGGCGCGGAACAGCCCGGCAGTCCGGTGGTAATCTGCTCCGCGGTCAGCGATGGCGGTTGCTCCTTCGGCGGGCCCGTGATGTTCGTTCCTAAAGTGAAGCAGGGACGCCCGGGACTGCTGCTGGTGAACGAGCCCGGATTCTCCCAGGGCGTGCTGTTCATGGGGTTCGCGGGAGCCACGGGCTGGCTGCTGGCCTATGACGCCGCCACTCTGCAACTGGTCGCAACCTTCTACGCCTCCGACGGCATCACGCGCTCGGGTCATGGCTTCGGCGGTATATGGGGTGCAGGCGGTGCGGTCACGGCTGATTCCACCGGCAACGTGTATGTCGTCACCGGCGACGGCTATTACGACGGCCTCATCAACTGGGGCGATAGTCTGATCAAATTGGTATTGACGTTGAACCAGGCGACCGGCACCTATTCGCTGGTTCCAGCCGACTATTTCACTCCCAGTGATGAAGCCTGCCGCTTTACCAACGGGCTTGATCTCGGATCGGCGGGGCCGCTCATTCTTCCCGCTCAAGGCGGCACCACCCCCGACTTGATTGTTCAGGGTGGCAAGGCAGTCACCATCTGTGATCCCACACCCAGTATTTACATTGTGAATCGCGACAACATGGGCCACGTGGGTGGACAGGTTTCGCTCAGCCAAACAGCGAGCGCCGGTACGGAAAGCTCTCCTGCCTATTGGGCGAGCGCCACGGCCAACTATATTTACAACGGCGCTGACAGCGACTCGATTCGCGCCTACATCGTATCCTCCTCGGGCGTGAGTACCGCCAGCGTGCTGCAGACCAGCAACACTTTTTTGAACGGCACTTCGCCGGCCGTTTCTGCCAACGGAACCACTAACGGAATCGTTTGGGCTCTTGACCGCACCGACAACGCCGACATTCTCCCCGGGGTCGCGCCCATCGTTTTACACGCCTACAACGGCACGAACTTAACTGAGTTGTACAACTCCACCCAGGCGGCCTCCGGCCGCGACATCGCGGGGCCTTCGGTCAAGTTCCAGGTTCCGACCGTGGTCAACGGCAAGGTTTATGTGAGTACGCAGACGGAATTGGATGTATACGGGCTGTGTCCCTGTCCGCAATAAATGGAACACCCCATGATCTTTTTAAGAGGAACCCTTTAAGGAGTAAATCTATGCTGCGATGGGTGCCCAATCTCAGCCCCACTTTTGGCCGCCTGATGCTGGTCTTCCTCCTAGGCGCTTTCGCGTTAAGCGTACCGGCCAGGGCGCAGACCGAGAGCACGATTTATAGCTTTACTCAGCATGAAAGTTTTTGGCCCGAAGGTGGACTGGTGGAAGATGCCAACGGCAATCTCTATGGCACCACCGTCGGCGGCGGCACGTACGGCACGGGTACCGTGTATCAACTCTCGCCCCCAGTCAAGGGCAGCACCACCTGGAAAAAGACCGTTCTGTGGAACTTTCAACCCTGGGCCATCACGGGATACACGCCCAGCAGCGAACTCGCCATCGACAGTAAGGGTGACCTCTACGGCGTTACCTGGGCGGGAGGAGATGGCCGCTGCCACTGTGGCGTGCTCTACGAGCTGGTTCCTCCTGTGAAAGCTGGAGGCCCGTGGACCCATTTTGTCCTGCATGCCTTTACCAACACCAACAATGACGGACGCCTGCCCAATGCGCCGCCGGTGCTTTCCTCCAATACGATCTACGGAGTCACTCAGCAGGGCGGCTTGCATGACAGCGGCATCATCTACCAGTTCGTCCCCGGCAAGAGTGGCGGCACGTATTCAGTCCTCTATTCCTTTGGCGCCAACAGCGATGCCAGTTGGCCCAATGGCCCCTTGCTGCTGGATTCAGCCGGCAGCCTGTACGGCGTCACCTCTTTAGGTGGAGCCTTCAACGCCGGCGCAGTGTACAAGCTTTCGCCCCCGCAGAGCACTGGCCCCTGGACTGAAACCATTCTGTTCTCTTTCGGAGGAGGTTCGCAGTCTTCCGGGATCACTCCCGTGGGCAATCTGCTTTTCGACAACCTGGGAAATCTGTACGGCGTCACCGAATCCGGCGGCGCGTCGCAAGTCGGTGTGGCGTACGAGCTGACGCCGGCCTCCGGCTCTTGGACGCAAAAGATATTGTTCAACTTCTCCGAAACAGCGGGTGCATCACCGCTGGCCGGCATGACATGGAATCCCACTAGCGGTTCTCTTTACGGGACAACCTCGGCGGGCGGGTCTCACACCCATGGCTGCGTGTTCCAGTTGACCCCGCCCGTTTCCGGAGGCCAACCGTGGACGGAAACCTTGCTGCAGCAGTTTACCTTTGCCAACAACGGCGGCCTGCCTTCGGGCCGCGTGCTGCGCGACGCCACCACCGGCTATCTCTACGGCACAACCTACAACGGCGGCGCCAGCGGCTGCGACGGCGATTGCGGCGTGGACTATCAGATTATTCCGTAGCAGGCTGCTGAAAAACGCTCACTCGTGCCGTTAAGTCCTTTAATATCAGCCGCGCTTCAGCGCCTGGGGGTCGCTTTCAGCCGCAGTCAACGGCACATTCCGGGATATCGGAAGGTTCCCGCTTGCATTTGCAGTACGTTTGCAGTATAAATGCAGCATACGAGGAGGCGCCCTATGGCCCGTTTCACCATTGATACCGATCAGCAATTCGATCAGAACCTGGACGAACTTGTTGCCATGACTGGCGGAACAAAAGCAGATGTGCTCCGCAAGGCCCTGGCTACGTATAAGTACTTGAAAACCGAAGACAAGGAGCCTCAAAATAAGGTCTCGATCACCAACAAGGACAATGTTGTTCTGAAGGATGTTATCCTTCCCTGACCGCCCGGGAGGTTATTCATGGCTGGATCACCACCTGCAGTTCCTAATCCTCCACAGGTAACGATTCCGGTCAGTGGTTCGGCAGTTCCCAATCCTCAGCAGGTACCGATCCCGGTCAGTGAACCGACAGGTGTTGGCAACCTCACCATCACGCCCCCCACATTCCTTGAGAAGTGGGGGATTGTTTTTGTGTCAGTCGGCGGTCTCTGGATGCTCGGCGTTTGCGTTGTGATGCTCTGGTATTACTTGGCTCACCTTTCATTGCCGCCGACATTGACATCCACAGCCGACCCCAAGGATTACAAAGCAATCCTGGAACTTTACAAAACGGCGACCGATCAGTTCCGCGATGCCTTGAATTTTGCTTTCGATCTCATGGTCACAAAGACCATCTTGCCTTTGATAACGCTTCTGCTCGGCTATCTTTTTGGATCGAAAAAGAGCTGATGCGCCCAAACCGGACTAAGTCTGTGACCTGTGAACATCCCCACTCAAGCCAAAACCGGGCTTGAGTGGGCCCACCGGCCCGCCAGCATAAAAAATCAAAGGTCGGCCAGCCCCCACGTTGCTAACAGGCGAAGTAGGCGTACAATTGTTGCCGTTTTTGGAATCAAAGGAAATTCCGGTTAGGATCGTGCGCTACATTCGGCTGATTTGTGCATCGGTGTTCGCTTTAATGCTGCTGTTCATCGCGGGCCTCCATGTGTACTGGGCGCTGGGTGGCGTTCAGGGCGGAATTTATGGCAGATGGGCTATTTTTGGCCACACCGTCAGGCTGATAACGCCGCTGGCCTATTCTGGAGCGGCGTTCCTGCTTGTTATCGGTGCTCTTACAATTTGCGGGCAAGCTGGCCTGTTTGCAACCGGCACATGGTCGGCATATTTCGGCTTCGGAAGTTGGTGCCTCTGCGCTGCATTTTTGTTGCGGGCTCTGGGCAATTTCAAAACGTTCGGGTTGTTCAAGACGATCCACTATGCACGATTCGCCTATGAGGACACATACCTCTACTCACCTTTATGTCTCGCCCTGGCAGTGTTGGCAGGGGTAGTGGCGTCTGGACCCGGCCCGCGACAAGAAGCGAAGCTGCACCCACTACCCGGCGGATCTGACATGAAGGAAGCGTTCACGATCTTAAAAGTGTTAGGCATGACGTTTGTGGTAGTTTTCTGCGGGCACGCAATCGCCAGCGCATCGTTCGCCGCCGGGATGCTTGGTATGAGCCGGGGATGGCCGCTGGTGGCTTTCAACGTTGCGGTGTCGGCGGGGTTCATTTACTGGGCCTACCGTGTCATTTGGCGCCATATCCAGAGATAGAGACAGGGGGAACTCCATGGAAAGCTTTGCCTATTTCATGTCGAATATCCCGCGACAGTACCTACCCCAAGTCGAACAGGCTATCAACCGCGCTGTCGAGGTGCTGGCGGACCCAAATACGCCGGAGTGGTCCAGGCAGGAGGTGGAGGAGGGGTTGGCGGACATCCAACAAAAGGTTGGGACCGATTCTCTCCGGGCACTCGAAGGAGAAATTAAAGAGCGCTTGAAAGCGCAATGGCTGCAAGCTGGCCGTGCGGGGGTCGATTTTGAGCGGCAGGTAGTGCCGAAGATTAGCAGCATCGTCAACAGGGCGGAAAGCATTCGGCAATCGGTGGCGGTCCCATGGTTCAAAACGATCTGGGCGAAGGCCGGACTGGCAGCCGCTGCCATCGGAATGCTGGTTGTGGCGATTGTGGCGGGGAACGACCAAGGCAGCGGCGCCAAGCAGTGGGGTGGCAGCATCGAGGCCCAGTGGAATCACGGAGTGCAGGTTGATCAGTTTGAGCGGGACTTGGAAGAATCACGCCGAATGTCGACCAGGCTCGCTATGGACGATTACGCCCAGTACCAACACCTGATTGACGAAGTTGCAAGGCCGGCGGTCGCGCTCAGGCCGGAAGCAATTGCGCTGCTGCCGCCACCCGTAGCTACGGTAGCCGCAAGGCCTGTGACCGTCACGGTGGAAGAGGTTGGCAAATCGAAGCAGCAATACCAGCAGTACCTGGGGAACGTATATTCTGCATTGCCTTCGCGAAGCCAACGCCAAGTTGAGGCCTCTTTGTCGCACTTTCCGGACAGGTCGTTTACCGTCGAGTCTCCGGTGGGATCATCATTCACACACATTCACGGCTCTTTCTAAGGAAGGAGGGTCCCGTGTTTCAGCCAGAGCAGTCCAATCCGTTGCAGACCTTGATTTTTTCCGGAAAATTCCTGGACGTTCTTTTTGATTATGCCTGTGTCACGGTGTTTCTCATTATTGCGACGATTGCGCGCCGGATTATTCGTGCCCGCATGAAAGCACAGCCGGGTCCATAACATTGCACGTCCAAGGCGCAGATGGAAGGGCGGGCGGCCCACCCACCCAAGCCCGCTTTTGGCTTGAGTGGGCCTAGGCGAGGCGCATGCCTTGGGGATTGAGGTGTCTTCACCACAACGGGCAAAGTTACTTCGTAACCTTCTGCGTTGTCAGCGGCGTCCCTCGAGTGAGCCATCCGTCCCATTTACTTTCTCTTCTATCCGATCATCCCACCTTATCGCTTCACGCTTGCCTTGAGTCCAAGGTTTGTGATATCGGTATCGCACAAGTAAAGAAGGAGGCTCCTATGTGCACCGGGAATGTTGGCGTCGCGCGGCGCATTGACTTGGAAAGCATCTCGGAGGACATCGCAAGGCTTGTGAGAGAACTCGACAACGAGGTCGAGGGAGAAGTCAAAGTCAAAGTGAATGAGTTGAAACAAATCGACACTAAGATACAGAAGATTATCAAGGGTTAGGTTCGTGTTGGGAGTGGTGCAGGTTGACCCGGACGGCAGCGTGGGCACGCGAGATCCCTCGGCCCGCTGGTGAAAACGCGGGCCTTCGGGATGACCCGTGAAAGAGGGACGCGCTAGATTGTTTCCTCGATTGTGCCCGTAATTGCGCGGATAGATGACCAATCCTTAGAGGGAGGTCTGTGTCTTGATTGCCTCTCTGCCACTGGAGCGGAACCAGCGCGTAGACGACCAGCACGTAGGCGAACTGGTCGCCTATCCTTGGCCGCACCTCATCATCGATGACTTCCTGCCCAGCGCCGTACTAGCGCAGGCTCTTGCCGAGATCAGCGCCGACACCTACAACTTTGAAATAGAGCAGCGTGGGACGGGGCGAATTGAATACTCGCTCCTGAAGAGCGAGGCCATGTGGCGGGCGATTTACTCCAGGCGAATGGTTTCTATATTGGCTTCGGCGTTTGCAGTCAAGGTGAAATTAAACAAACATAACATGCTCCAACTGCGTCGAATGAATGACGATACTCCGGCGTTCCCCCTGCACCATGATTTCACAACCAATCACGATGCCATCGCGGCATTCCTATACTTAAGCAGTGGATGGTCAAGTAAGTGCGGTGGACGGCTGCACCTATATGAATCGGGTACAGATAGCGCACCGTCGGCTTCGCTAGATCCCATCAAGAACAGATTTGTCGCCTTTCAGTCCAAGCCTTCGCACTGGCACTCCGTGGAGAGAGTTTATGGGTGGGAAAGAATCAGTGTACTGTCTCTGTGGGACGTAGACGGCCCAGCAGGCTCCTGAATCTCTCTTTTTTCATCCCAAGTCGTGACAACCGCTTCCTTCAGCAACCGATGGCCCCTCCCGCTGACAAAGAACCCGCCGGCTGGCCAGGCGGGATCAAAGCCTGGGCCATCAGCCCACCACCGCCAGCCCACGTCTTGACATTCAATAAAGCGCTGGACTATATTGCTCGCCTCTCCCCCCGGTGAGACCGTCTCTCACTTCGGCGACGTATTGAAGTTGGCGTAAAGCCGCTTCTGTCAACTGCCCGCAGGCAAGGT
Organism: uncultured Acidobacteriaceae bacterium; assembly: GCA_963842095.1. Classification (GTDB taxonomy): domain Bacteria; phylum Acidobacteriota; class Terriglobia; order Terriglobales; family Acidobacteriaceae; genus Sulfotelmatobacter. The sequence continues at coordinate 55,364 of CAWJEY010000005.1, read as the reverse complement.
TGCAGCAGGTAACGCCATTCCCCAATCGAGACTAAGGAGAATTCCATGCGAATCAAGAAACCCTCCAACACAATGATGCTGGTCATGACAGTAATGGCCGCAACCCTATTGGTGAACTGCGAACGCGCGTCCGCGCAAGAAGAGTCGGTGCTGCACAGCTTTAAAAGCCGCACTGACTCCGGGAATTATCCGCGAGCCGGCTTGATCTTCGATAACGCCGGCAATCTCTACGGCACCACCTCTCAAGGAGGCAGCGGCGGCGGGGGAACGGTGTTTGAGTTGTCCCCAAGGGCCGGTGGTGGCTGGAACGAAGCAGTGCTCTACAGCTTCTCACCCAAGCCCAAGTACACGCTCAATCAGGTTTCGGGAGTGGTCGTCGATAAGGCCGGCAATCTTTACGGCACAACATCCTTGGGCGGCAGCAAGAACCTTGGCCGGGTATTCGAGTTGGTCCGGCAGGCAGACGGAAGCTTTACTGAGAAAGTTGTGCATAACTTCGAGAATAACGGTACGGACGGATACACTCCCCTCGGAGGCGTGATCCTGGACTCTTCCGGCAATCTTTACGGGACGACGGTCTACGGTGGCACTGGAGGCTGCGCGTTCAACGCCTGCGGAACCGTATATGAGCTTACGCCGAAGCCAAACGGCGTTTGGTCGGAAAAGATCCTCTACAACTTCACCAATGGCGCGGACGGGGCGAATCCTTATTTTGGCCTGATCTTCGATACCGCGGGCAACCTCTACGGAACCACGGAGTACGGTGGCGTTGACGCTGGCGGAACCGCATTCGAGCTAACCCCAGCCGGGGGCGGAACTTGAACCGAGAGCGTAATTCATAGCTTCGGCAGCGGCAATGACACGGGTTACCCCGAAGGTTTAACGCTTTACAACGGCAACATTTACGGCGCAACCGCGAACGGCGGCTCGGGCGACGGAAATGTATTCGAGCTATCGCCCACTGCCGGAGGAGGGTGGAACGAGACCATCCTGGTCAGCTTCTTCCGCGGCAACGCCGGCAATAATCCCGATATGCCCAACGGCAATCTCGTCTTCGACGCCTCCGGCAACATCTATGGCCTTTCCCAGGGCGGAAGCGGTCTCAACGGCACGGTGTTTGAGCTGACGCCAGGGCAGGACGGAACTTGGGACGAGACCATTCTCTACAACTTCAACGACTTGGGCACGGATGGAGCAGATCCATTCGGCGGCCTGATCCGGGACTCGCTGGGCAATCTCTACGGCGTTACACAGTACGGCGGCGCATATAATGCCGGCACCGTATTCGAGGTCAAGCCGTAGCGCGTCATTCGATTTGTCATCCCGAGCGAAGTAAATGGGGGCTGGCGCCCCTTTGTTTTTCCAAACCTGACACCACCACAACTGAGGCTGCCGCACGGTTCGCGGTTTTCGAAAGGTGCGGCACCTGTCAGCCCTCTTGTGTGGGGCGCCAGCCCCTCCGCTAGAGTCAGCAAGAATAAAGGGTCGCCTTGCGGCGACCCTTGAAGTTCCTGGTATGACTACGGTTACAGCGTGGATTCGATTTCGAATCCCCAAGCTTCCAGCAGAGGCTCAGGGATGTATTTCGAGTTCTTGTTGCGGCGCGCCCACTCCCGCAGGCGGGTCGATCGCAGGTACTGGTCGGGCGAGAGCTTATATTCGCGCACGACCTGCTCGAATTCGGTGATGGTGGGGACAATCGGCCCGATCGGCTCGGGCTTGCCCCAGTTCGGATTTCCGCGACGCTTGGCCATGAAAAATGCCTTTCCTACAAAGAGGGAATGAACTTAAGAGAACGCTCTATCTATATGATTCTCCGAACCGTACCGGGATTCACGGAAAGCGCAACTGGCCTTGGAAAGCTCATCGCAAGCCTTCCACGCATCCTTCCACGTATCCTTTCCATGCAGCCCAGAACCTAATCGGAGACTCCGTATGTTAGGGCAATCTCTTCCGCAAGTCAACGAAAATTTGCGCGGCATCCCTTGAGTCAATCCTCACTAAGTGATTGTATTCATGGCTGTTATTGACTTGAGGGGTGAATCTGGCTGCGGTTCGAGGCTTCCTGTTTTGGTACGCCCAAAACGGGACATGAACCCGCCCTGTTCGCGAATGGCCGCCCCAGCGACCCCAGCCCGCGCCTGGTCCCCAGCTTATTCCCCGAACTTTATTCCCTTGGCTTCCGCACGGGAGCGCTCACAAACATCCTTCCACACTCCACGCACGCTGCCTTGGACCGCGGCGTGATCAACCCGCACGCCGGACACATCCTCTGCGAGGCGTATCCCGCCATCGCCGGTTTCAGCCGCCGCATCCTGTAACCCAACAGGAGCGCGCACACCACCGCCAGCACCAGGACGCTAATCCCGATCAAGCTCATCAATCATTCCTCTTTCGCCCTTGCCTCTTTCGCATCCCCAACCTTCCGCGGGCCCGCCTAAATTCCCTTATAAGGCTCGTAAGGAGCCTCCGCCGCCCCCGGCTTCTTCGCATAAGGCTTGTAGGGAGCCGCCGGCGCTACCTGTTCGTACGGCTTATAAGGCGCACCGGCCTCAGGCTTCTTGGCGTACGGTTTGTAGGGAACCTCTGGCAATGGCGGCTGCCGGGCTCGCTCCGACTCCAGCGGCGCCCCCGGATAAGCCACCGGCGGCTCCTCAGCTTCTCTTTCTCCCGCGGCTTCTTTTGCGTCCATAGCTGGATCCAACATCGAATGGCTCCATAGATCAAAGATCTGAGATCTAAGGCCATGATGCGCCTTCCGCCGCCGCCGCGATGGTCACAATTGCTCGTTTTGGAAGATAATCCCGCCTCTCAACATCTGGTACATCGTCCCGGTAGGCACGGCTTCACAGCTTGCGGAAAAATGGGATGTTTTTCTCGTTCCATCTTATCCGTGGGTTGTTTTTCCGTGCGTTATCACGCCCCGATTTCGTGTTCTCCGGCCATTTCTTCGACCGGTGAACCCACTTCTCCCTGGGCACTACGCCGGTTGCAGCAGCAGACGCTGCATCCGTCGCAGGTTCAAGGCCGCCGCTGCCAACTGGAACATCCACTCCACCCGTCGGCGCCCTCGAAACTTCGTCTGCCGCATTCCCGCCACGTGTTTGATCCAGCCGAAGACTTGCTCCACTCGTTTTCGTTTCTTCTGACTTTGCTCAAACCCTGGATCTTCCCGCTCCTCCGCCCGCAGCCAGTTCGGCCAGTGGGGCGACTCGACCGCATACTCAGCCACGTGCGGCACCACTTGTCGCACCCGCAACCCGGCGATGAAGCGCTCTTCCTGATATCCCTTGTCCGCTCCCAGCGTGATCTTCCGCTTCCCGTCGCTGACCTGCTCCAGCATCGCCAATCCCGCCTCCCGCTCCGCCTTGGTGCTCGACTGCGTCACGCAGGCCGCCACCACCAGCCCATTCCGGTTCTCGGTGATCACGTGCCCCAGATAACTCGGCCGCGATTCCGCCGCCTGGCTCCGCCGGAACAGCCGCGCCTCCGGGTCGGTTTTCGACTCGTGCGTGTCGCGCAGCAACTTTCGTCCCCGCGCTCCCGTCCCCCCGCTGTGGCGGATCGGGCTTCTTCTCAAAACTACGCCGACTGGCCCAGGCCTCGAGCAGCGTCCCATCCACCGTGAAATGCTCGTCACTCAGCAAGGCCGCACCCCGCGCCTGCTTCAGCACCGCCGCAAAAAACTTCTGCGCCACTTCGCCCGCGATCAGCCGCTCCCGGTTCTTGGTGAACACGGTCACGTCCCACACCTCATCGTCCATCTCCAGCCCCACGAACCACCGGAACAGCAGGTTGTAGTTCATCTCCTCCATCAACAGCCGCTCGCTCCGCCGCGAGTACAACACCTGCAACAACAGCGCTCGCAGCAGCCGCTCCGGAGCAATCGATGGCCGTCCGCCCGCCGCATACAGCGCGTCGAACTCGCCGGACAACTCGCGCAACCCTGCATCCGTCATCGCCCGAATCTGACGCAGCGGATGATCCGATGCAATCCGCTGCTCCGCACTCACATAGCTGAACACCGCTCCCTGCTGCTCGTCGTTTCCTCGCATCCCTACTTCTTATCAGCTTTCCCTGTGCATCCTCGTTCGAAACGAGATGCCCCCAACGACTTTTTCCGCAAGCTGTTCAGCCGTGCCGCCAGAGCCAGGAAAGACGCGGGCTTTAGCCCCTGAGGTACGCTCGCCTCCGACCGTCGAGGATTCATGAGATGGGGGGGCCAGCCCACTCTTGCCGGAGTATCCTCATTTACGATTGCTCCGGCAAACGTGGGCCAGCCCCCAGAGGGGCTGGATGTCAGAAAAAAACCTCCTCTAAGTATGGAGGAAAAGTGTTTTTTCTTGACATGCCCTTCTATAGAACCGGCTCAGTGGCTGTTGAGCTTATTCGGGGCGCTTTTTGTTGGCGGCGGGGTAGTCGGCAGGATATCGATGCCGTAATACGCGGCTCCATACAAGATGCCGTCCGTTCCGACGAAGGGCTGGCCGACGGGGAAAGTGCCGTCATAGCCTCCCCCGTAGGAATAAATGGTTTGCACGGAATTCACGACTCCGGGAGTAAGGCTGTAGAGCGTTCCCGTATCGGACGCTCCGCCACCGGCGAATCCGTACAACAGTCCGTTGTAGTAGGTAAGAGAGCTGCTGGGGAATTGGCTGCCGTCAATGTTGGTCGAGTCCGTATAAAAAGTGTACAGCGTAGTTTCCGGCCAGATGCCGTTTGTCGCGGGAGTGAGCATGTAGACCACGCCACATCCCCCGGAATTGCGATACTTGCAGGATGGGCCGCCGTTGAAGGTGGTTCCGTACAAGTTACCTGCCGGATCGAAGCTAACACCTGTGGTAGGGAGCACTCCGTTGGCAGTGCCATGGAACTCATAGAGAATTTTTTCGGCGAACGTACCCGAACGGGAAAGTGAGAGTTCGAAGACGGTGCCGCAGCCGTAAGCTTCCAGACAAAAATTGTCAGAGCCGCCATACCTTGTGGTTCCGAAAAGATTGCCCTTTGCGTCGACCGTGAGCGGCGCGGAGGGCGATTGGCCGTCGCCGGCCGCGCCGCCTTGAAAGGAATGAATGACTGAGTAGTTGAAGCCGCCGTTACCGTTCGGACTTAGTTCGTAAGCCGTGCCGTACCCATATGCGCCGCCGCTGACGGTGGTGCCGTACAGATTGCCAGCCGCGTCCATGACTAGGCCGGACTCAGGAAAAATGCCATCAGGAGTTCCGGTGAAAGTATGGAGCACGGTTTCCACCCCATTGCTGATTTCGAAGACGACGCCGCAGTTGATGTCCAGAAAGGGGCAACTACTGGTGCCACCATTGACCGTTACGCCATAGATATTGCCTGCAGAGTCACGAGCGAGAGGGGCGACAGGACCGAAACCTTGGCTGCCTCCCGGAAACGTATAGAGGATCGTCTCGCTGTAGGTCCCGGAAGAGCTGGGGCTGAGTTCATAAATGGAGCCGCAGGAGAACTCCGGGCAATTTATGGCGTTCGAATCTTGAATGCCGTAGAAGTTGCCCTGCTCATCCATGATTGGCGCGCCAGGGTTGGTGATGAAACTTGTTGTTGATACGAAATAGAAGATGGAGGTCGCGTTAGCGAGCACGGTGACCTGCGCCGTCGCCGGTTCAGCGCCGGTTTGCGGGTCCCACAGCTTGATGGAGAGCACGTCGCCACCATTCAGCGACAGGTTGCCAGTTCCGTAAGAGCCGCCAAAGGAAGTGATCTCGATGAGCGTGTTGGTCCAGGAGGCGACGTAGAGTGTTACCGCATCGCCGGTGTGACCGGCGCTCCAGCCACCGGTGACATCTTCGATCTGGATGAACTGCGAATCGCCGAGATCGCGGTTCGTGCCGAAGCCAGTGCCGGAAATCTGAATGGTCTGATACCCCCGTGCCCAGACTTGCGAGACCGAGGTGATGTGAGGACCGGCGGCAAAGGCCGAAGCGCACGACACGAGCAGAACGACGGCGACAGCGGTGATTCGGATTGCGGACATTTTTGCCTGAGGGACCCGCTGGAGACAGCTTGGCGAGTTCGTCGATCGCATGGATGATTCCCTTCGACTGTGAAATGTGGACGGCTGAAAAGACCTTCGTACGCCAACGTCCGTACGCCGAAACTCTTCGAGACAGCGATGATTTGACCCTTACGCGAATAGACTGTCAAGATGAATGATTTTGCATACGGGAAATGCGGGGGACGAAATGCGGGCGTGGCCCATTCAAGCCGTCCTTTGGCTTGAGTGGGGACGCGGTAACAGCCAGCGCGAGAAATTTTGACCTTGATGAAGTTGCGCATAACGCTCCGCTCCCGGGCGACTGCGGGAACTCGCATTCGCGACTCCGCGGGCAACCTCTACGGGAACACCGTGATGGGCGAAGACGACGGAGACGGAACGGTATTCAAACATGACGCCAACGGAAAAGAAACGGTGCTGCACAGCTTTGGCGCGGCGAGCGACGGGCTATACCCAAACGGTGTTATGGCGGTGGATCCCGGAACGTGTATGGAGCGACCGTCAGAGGCGGCACCTTCGCCGCTGGCACGGTTTTCACAATCGCGCCGTAGCGAGGAGCTGTTCGGAGGGAGGTCCGAGGCTCTCCTTCCCCAAAAGTTTTCCACAGCCCCCTTGTGACACATCTGACCTTGCGGTCATACCACTTTTTTTGAAACACTGATCGTAGCGTCAAAACGACCTAGAACCCGCCCAGTCGGGCACCCTAAGTCCTTTGTTTCAAAGATTTTAGTATCTAAGTTCTTTGACATCTAGATTTTACGGGCCAAAACATGCCTAAGTCCATGATTCCAGAGATTCGAGGGGGGTGGGGGTGGGGGGTACCCCGTCATCAAGTAGTTAACGTTGGATCTGCCGCGATGGCGCGAAGCACTCCGTCGTGGCCATCCTACACCCAGTTACCAGGTCAGTTGATGCCCAATCCATGGCCCGGCATCAGCCGGATCATCACTCCCAGCGCCGCCAGCACGGCGCCAAAGTAAACGGCGGTGGCGCGGCTGGGACGCGCCGGAAGATTCCCGGCAAACAACACTTGATATCCAAATCCAAGCGCCACAAGAAAGAAAATATTCTGTCCCAGCGCCAGCCCCAGAGCAACACAGGCGACGAGCAGTGCGATGCGTTCCGTTTTGGCCAAGGCCAGCGCGGCCTGCCCGCCATCCAGCACCCAGACGGGAATAAGATTCAGCAGGTTCAGAATCGCACCCGAGCGGGCCAGTGCGGCCCACAGCGGATTGCCCGTCTGCCACCACAGCACCGCACACGCCAACGACGCGAAAAATCCCGCCAGCGGTCCGGCCAGGCTCACCGCAGCGCGCGTCTCTAGCGGTACGCCCAGCGCCTGCCAGCGCACATAGGCTCCCAGGCCCGGCAGAAACACCGGCATATCCGCCGGCAAACCGCGGCGTTTGATATCAAGGAAGTGGCCCATCTCGTGAATCAGAATCAACACCGCGAAGCCGATCCCGAACGTCATGCCAGACGCGGCCCAATAGATGGCAACGAAGGCTGCAAAACTGAGGATTGAAGTCAACTGGAGCCGCACCGTCCGCGACGCCGTACTCTTGGCGCCGGGCACGGCGATCTGACCAGCGCCTGCCGGCAATTGAGCCCATTGCTGGTCGACGGGCCGTGGCTGCCGCGCCACATCCGTGCCGCCATCGAGCGCCTGGATATGCTGCTTGATCCAATCAGCCTGCCTCGAGATGGGCGGCAGCAGATGCAATGCGGTGAGCCATCTTTCCCTCGCCTGCTGGGTTTCGCCGCTTCTCTCAAAAGCCTTCGCTTCTGCCGAAAGGCGCTCCAGTTCCTCGGAGTGTACGAGCGTGTGGCACAGGTCGCACACCAATGCTCGGGGCGCGAGTTCGTGCGAGCAGCGTTTGCAGCTTCGCATCAGTTCTGGAGTGGTTGTCGACACGGCTAAGGGAAACGACTCTTCAAACCAGTGTAGCGTCTTAGGTGGACGCAGGTGGAGAATCGACGAACGGTCCGTAGATTCCAAATGGCCGCCCCTGGGCGATCCTCCACGCGATTCTCATTCCAAAGAAGAGAATCAACAGGCCCATCGCTCCCCAGAAGGGATTGCCCGAAAGCTGAATGAATGGCGATGCCAGCCCGAGCATGGCCAGCCGTCCCAGCCACGCTCCCACATTCGCCAGGCTCATCTGTGGCTTCTCCGCTCTGGGCGCGGGCTGCGGCTCCGTCGGCTGCTGTCCGGTTTCCCGCTCCAACTCGCGCTGCTCCTCTGCAATCTTTTGTTGCTGAGTTTGCTGGCTTCGCTCGGGGGCGAAATGAATCCAGATGGGAATCGCCGCCATCGACACTGCCGCATAGGTCAGCAAAACCGCGGCAATCTGGTACCGTCTGCCGCCCACGCCGTTCGATCCCTTCATCATGGCCGTGCCCACCAGCCATCCCACTCCGATCGACATATAACTGATCACCCATCCCTGCAGCAGGATGGCGATCAGGGCGTACCCCATCAGCCCCACCACAGCCGCGCCAATGCCGTAGGTCAGCGCGCGCACATAGGCCGCGTGCTTGTCCAGGGCAATTTCGGTGCGCATTCTTTCCGCGCAGCCGGGGCACGCCAGCGCCTCATTCACTCGATAGTAAGTTCCGCCCATGGGTTGCTGGCAGAACTGGCAGAGGTTGCTTCCCGGTTTCGCGGCATACTCCGCTGTGCCGAACTGCGGCGTGGGATTGCTGAAACTGTCACTCATGGCCCGGAACAATAGCACAGCGTCCGCCGCCAAGGAAGCGGAATACAGACGGGAATTTTTGGCACTCCCGTGGCAGGATCGCGCGCACGGACTTATCGGCAGCGACTGTCAGCAAGGGCATCCGGGACGCACCACGCTCAGGGCAGCAAACCATAAACGTCGATCTGGTTCTGCGTGGGCACGTACACTTTTCCATTGGCCACCGTCGGGACGGTGAACTTCACCGCCGGCCCCGCCGTATCTCGCGTGGCATCGTCGCTGCTGTTGTAGAGCTGGCGGGAAACATTGGCTGCGTCAAATGCCCGCAGGATCGCCGGCTGATTATTGTTAAACCTGTCTACCTGCAGCAGCCATACGATTCCGTTACTGTTCCCGTTCGCCGATATTACCGGCGCGCCCCCGGGGTACCCAATCACGGCGGTCCACTTCGCGATTGGAGCTGTGGAAATCAACCCGTTCTGCAAGCTAAATTGCATCGGGTAGCCTTGCGAAGGTGAGTAGTAAACCTGTTCTTGCCAGTAGGCTGCGCCGTCACGGTTCCCATAGCCTTCTGCCACCGACCCAAAGACAGCTGGAATGGTGAGCAAATTCTGATTCGCCGTCGCACTGAATCCGCCCAGAAAGTCGCGATTCAGTTCGTAAAGCGTGCTGCCTTTCCCTGCCGCCAGCATCACGTGAGGATAGGGGCCAGGTTGGTCCGGTAGTAGCGTCTCTCCTCCCGCCGCCAGATCCCAATTCAAGCTCGACAGGGCTGCCTGATTGAAGGGGGTAAAATAGTCCGCCACGGTCAGTGTCACACCGTTCGGAGTGAATTTCAGTACGCTGTCGGCATAATCGATCCCGCCCGTGCTGGCATCGAAGACGCCGTTCCCGGTCACTACAAAGACGTTTCCCTCAGCGTCCGCCGCGGCTCCGTCACCACCCATCCAAATGCCGCCTTCCTGGCCATTGGGAGTTGAATTGAAGACTGTAGGCGGCTGCTGCAAGTTGCTCTCGTTGAATCCCATCACCCATCCGTTGAAGGGTAGAATGTCTTCCAGCGACGCCCAGCAAACGTAGATCGTTCCATTCACCAGCAGCAGGGCCGGACGAGAATTCTGCCGCAGATTATTGAAAGCCACGTGCCCGCCACTGCTGCCCGTACCTGTTCCGCTCACCGTCGCCGCAATCACGACCGGACTGCCGCCTTGCTCCAGTCCGGTGGTGATATCCAGCGCGTGCAGACGTTGCACATAACTGGTCACGCCGTTGCTAACTTCCTTCGTCCTCACCACCACGAAAAGCGTGCCATACGGGCCAGCCGCGGGATCAATGACGGGAGTGCCCGTAATCCCGATCTGAATGGGAACGTCGTTTCCGTTCTCCACGTCTCCTTGGGGAATCGTGGTGACCCCATTGGCCGGGTTGGTGAACGATGTCTGCCACAATGATTGCGTATTATTCGCGCACGGGTTATCGGCGTCGAACGCAAACACGGTGTCGCCTTCCGTCGCCACATAAACCACGTTGTGAACCACTCCCCCAATATTCACGCCTTCGACATAAAGTGGCTGCGCAAAGGTATAGCCATCCACGGTGCAATAGAAGAGCTTTCCGAACTGCGTCCGGTTCACATTGCCGGTGGTCAGCACAACCTCATTCAGGTTCTGTCCGGTGCGCATCGTGTCGTTCCGGCCCGTGAATGTTCCCGGATAATTGTCGACCCCAACGAAAGCAACCGCCGTCTGCTGCAGGTTGTTGACGTTGGTGGCCTGAATCGTGTGCGTCCCAGCCGTGCTGGGCGGGGTGTAAACACCGGAAATAGAAATCGTGCCGACTGTGCTGCTGCCGCCCGCGACGCCATCCACCGCCCACGAGATAGTCGGAGACGGCACCCCGCTCACCGTGGCCGTGAATTGCACCGTTTGGGACGGCGTAAGCGATGCCTGTTCGGGGTCGATATTAATCAACGCATTCGCCAGCGTTCCGGTGCCATTCAAGGTCACCGAATGCAGGAATGATGGATCTGTGTCGTTCACCGTGATGTATCCAGTGCGCGCGCCGGTGAAGCCCGGAGTGAACGTTACGTTAATCGTGCAGTTTGCGGCCGTGTTGAGCGCGCCGGGACAGTTGTTCGTTTGCGAAAAGTCCCCACTGGCCAGAATGCTGTTGATGTTCAGGGTCGCTGTACCGGTGTTCGTCAAGGTGATCGTCTTCACCGTGCTGCTGGTTCCGAGCTTCACACTCCCAAAGCCTAGCGACTTTGTGGAGAGACTGGCGGCCGCTCCGCTGTTCCCCATCCCGACCAAGAACGCCACCTGCTGCGGATTGTTATAGGCATTGTCCGTAATCACGATACTTCCGCCACGCGACCAGACCGCCGTCGGGCTGAAGGTCACGTTGATCACGCACGACGTTCCCGCGGAGACCACACTGCAGTTATTGGTTTGCGAAAAGTCTCCGGTAGCCATAAGGCTGCTGATCGTCAAATCCGCCGTTCCCGTGTTGCTTACCGTGATCGCCACCGGTGAACTGCTCGTTCCCACCAGGATTCCCGTAAAACTCAAACTGAGCGGCGACAGAGTTGCGATGGGCGCCACTCCCACGCCGCTGATGGGCACAATTTGCGGGCTGCCCGAAGCATTGTCAGTGATCTTCACTTCCGACGATCGATTGCCCGTCTTGGTGGGTATGAAGGTAACGCTGATCGTACAGTTCGCATTTGCCGCCAGCGAGGCAGGGCAAGTATTGCTTTGCGAGAAGTCTGACGTGTTGCTGGTCGCGATCTTGATGCTCGTCAAAGACAGAGACGCATTCCCGGTATTCGTCAGCACGATCACCTGTGGCGTGCTGCCGATGCCCACCATCTGGTTACCGAAACTCAAACTAGTGGGAGACAGACTCACAACCGGTTGGGCTGACAGAAACGTCGAGAACGCCAATACAGCGCAAACGCAAACACATCGGAAAGGTGTGGGCATATGGGGGTAGTGCCTGGCCAAACGAGAGCGGGGGATGCTCTGTCACTTCATGTTGTCCCCGTCATTGTGCGCTCGCGAGGCTGCGAAATCCAGAAAAAAGAATGTTAGAGAGTAATTAGTTTTCACCTGTGCAATTTTCTGCATCCCGTTCCGCCGTCCGTCGTCGACTCAGTACACACGAGATTGAACGAACCTCTCCCGATTTCAGAAATCCTCGATTCAGAATTTACCGGAGTTCCAGGGAAGCGATACTGCGGTGAATAATAATTAATACTTAATGAAGAGAAGCAGCCGCTACTGCCGGTGGGCTGAGGCTCCCGCCGCGATCTCGCGCAACGCGCTGACGAATCCCGCCGCGGCGTTCGGGTCGGCCAGCGCTTCCAGGTGCACCGTTGCAGAAAACTGCGGCGACTCGGGACGGAAGTGCACCTGCAGAATGTCCTGACGCCGCGCCGACATCAGCGCATTCAACTCCGCGCTCGGATCCTGCTTCCAGTGCGTACGCGTGGTCAGGATGATGGGCCCGGGCTGGTAGAGATCCCACTCCCGCTCATCGTGCTTGCGGGATAACGTTCCCCGGTTGTGCGCCGACCAGCGATGCCGCACCACCTCCAGATGAAAAGTCGGAGAGCCGCCCAGGTCGGCCTCAAACGTCAGAGTTTCCTTTTGACGATGCCAGCAGCTCACCAGCCACTGCACCGGCAGAGCCCGCGGGCGGAACTTCACCGTCACCCGCGCATTCTCGAACCAGCGCGAAGGAAAATGCAGCCGCGCCTGCAGATGGGAACTCCCCACCCAGTGAGTCTCCAGAATGCGTCCCTTGCCCGCGCAAGCCGTCTGCACCCAGCGCAACGCAGCCGCTCCTTTTTTTCGATTGTAGGTGGAAAACACCACGTACCACAGCCCCAGAACGGCGACCGAACTGGCCACGTCAATCAGCAGAAGGCGTCCCACAGCAGACCTTAGTGCTCATGGTACGTCCGAGGCTGCCTCGAAGCAAGGGGACAAAGGCCCCCAATTCATCCCTCCGAGCGTCTCCGCTAGATTATCTGTGGAAAACTGGACAAATTCGGCCGGCTGGGCGGTGGACACTAAAAAGGAAGTCGAGCGCGCTGAAGTAAATTGAAAATCTGCCGATAGCGCATGTGTGCGTTTCTAAGAAGCCATTATGAATCCCACGCCTGCTCTGCCCATCAATTCTCCCAGCGCTGCCCTCGACAGAAGACGTCATCCGCGCTACCGCTTGTCGGTTCCTATTTCTGTTCATGCCCCCGAGGGTCCGGCGATCCCAGCCATTACTCTCGAAATCAGTGCAGCTGGCCTGTCCGCCGTCTTGGCTGTGCCCGTCAAAGTGGGCGACACCATGCAACTGGAGGGAATCGTTGCCGGCGCCGTTTCCGCGCAAGTGCGCCGCCAGGTTGGCAGAGTCTACGGATTCGAGTTCCTGCAATTGACACCGGAGCAATCCAGCAAAATCCAGGATCATTGCCGCATCCTCCCGCTCTATCCTTCCAACCACACCGGAATCTAACTCGCTTTGTCGGCGATGCGCCTGTCCTTCCATCGCGCGGCCGCCCCACTCCCCGCTACAATGGCCCGGTGCCCTTCACCCTTCGGGACTTCCAGCCCTCCGACTTCGACACGCTCTGGCGCATCGACCAGGACTGCTTTGCTCCCGGCATTTCCTACTCGCGCACCGAACTCAAGTTCTACATCCAGCGCCGCGGAGCGTTCACGCTGGTGGCCGTAGGGTCCGCGCAGTCAGCAGCGACCGCCGCTCCCAATTCGGGAAAGGCCCAGAAAAATCCTTCGCCCGTTCCCCCGGCCAACACCGTCGCCGGCTTTATTGTGTCCGAATCCGCCCGCGGCTCCGGCCACATTATTACGATTGACGTAGTCGCCGCCGCTCGCCGCTCCGGCGTAGGATCGCTGCTGCTGCGCGCCGCCGAAGACCGCCTCCGCGCTGCCCACTGCAGTTCGGTTGAGCTGGAAACCGCGGTCGACAACGTCTCCGCCCTGTCCTTCTACAAACGCCACGGCTACAGCGTAATCAAAACCTCCCCACGCTACTATTCCAACGGCGTAGACGCCCTGGTCCTGCAGAAGGACCTCGCTCAGAAGTAGCCGCAGAAGACTTGTCATCTTGAGCAAGCGCTCTTTGCGCAGCGAAAGATCTGGGCGAGCCGCGCGAAGCGTCGCGTTCTTTGCGACGCAATACTCGCGCGTTTGGCTCGCCTCCTTATTTGATTTGCACTTTCCCACCCACTCCAGCTACCTTGCCTGTGATGAAAGTTGCCATCCAGGGCGAGTTCGGTTCCTTCAGCCACGAAGCCGCGGAGCAAATGCTGAAGCGTTGCAAGGTTGTCCCCTGCGCCCGCTCCGCCGAAGTGTTCGACCAAGTAGAGCGCGGATCGGTCTCCGCCGCCGTAATCCCCATCGAGAACTCGCTGGCCGGCACAGTAGCCGAGCACGCCGATCTCCTGGTAACGCAGGATGTGTTCATCCAAGCCGAGTTCCTGCTCCGCATAGTGCACAACCTGATTGCCGCTCCCGGCGTAGAGGTAAGCGCCGTCCGCAAAGTGCTCTCGCACCCTGTAGCGCTAGACCAGTGCCGCGACTTCTTCCGTCACCATCCGAAGATCGAGCCGGTCCCGTTCTACGACACCGCCGGCAGCGTAAAGCACGTAGTCGCAAATCGCCTCACCGACTCCGCCGCCATCGCCAGCCGCCACGCCGCCCGCGAATACGGCGGCAAAATTCTTCAAGCCGGCATAGAGGACGACAAACGCAACTTCACCCGCTTCTTCCTGATTCGCAAATCGCCGCCAGATTCCAAAGCAAAGCCGGGAACCGCCGTTCGGGAAAACACCCGGAAAAAGGGAAGCGCGACCTCCGCGCCCGGCTACCAGCGCCTAATCCCGCACGGCGACAACAAAACTTCCATCGCCTTCAAAGTGAAAAACGTCCCCGGAGCGCTCTTCAAATCCCTCAGCGTCTTCGCCCTCCGCGACATCAGCCTCAGCAAAATCGAGTCCCGCCCCCTGCGCGGACGCCCCTGGGAATACGTCTTCTACGTGGACTTCCTCCGCGGCAACGACGAACCCGCAAGAAACGCGTTGCGCCACCTAGGGGAAGTCGCCGAGTTCGTGAAGGTCTTAGGAATCTACCGCGCAGCGTGAACGGGCCGTGTAGGAAGGTGAATGTGGGGACGGCCGCCTCGAGAGCCGGCCACGAGCGAAGCCGAGGGGTCCAGCCAAGCGCAGCGAGGCGTTCTTCGGCCCGGGCCTTCTGTCCGTCTGTGTTTTTGGGTGCGCAGCGCTTCCAGCGCCCCGATTAGAACGTGCGCGTCCTATCCGAAACACTCGGGCGCGCTAGCGGAGCCTGTCCGCCAGCCCTCGATCCCATGATGAGCGTGTGCTCCTGGCGCTTGCCCCTGGCGCTGTTTGGCAGAACGATCCGTCTGCTCCGGCCGTGCACGTGAATCCAGAGCAGCAGGGCGAAGAGCCTGCGGCGCCACACTGCTGCCCTTGGACCGAGCAGCTCACGGCGGAACTCGTCGCCTGGCAGTTACCGTGGGAATTTCTGGGCAGGTACGGGACATAGCAGTCCGTTGCGGAATCGAGGATATAGTTGTTCTCATCAGAGCACACCTCGGCAGGGGCCGGGGTTACGGCTGGCTGCCCAACCGGGCACGCGCCGCCGGGGCCAGCAAGCGAGATATGACAAGTAAACCCGCCTTGGCCGCCTTCAGTGGAGTAGGCGCCAACGCAATACCCGGTCAGTGTGCTGGGCGTCACGGCCGTGCCGCTGAGGGAGACCGTCTGCGGGCTGCCGGCCGCGTTATCGGTAATCGTCACGGTGCCCTTCACGCTGCCCGTAGTGTTCGGCGCAAGCGTCACATTGATGGCGCAATTCGCTCCGGCAGCGAGCGTTGTGCCACAAGTATTGGTCTCGGTAAAGTTGGCGCTGGCCGCAATGCTCGTAATCGTCAGCGCAGCCGTGCCGGTATTGGTAAGCGTGATGAGCAGGGGTTCGCTGGCCGAGCCTTCCTCCTCGTCGCCAAAGGTCAGGCTACTCGCTGAGAAAGACACGCTCGGCGATCCGCTGCTGCCGCCTCCGCAACTGCTGAGTGCGAAGCCTCCGAGAAGTACCAGGGCGATGATACGTAGCGTCTTGGAATTCATGGTTTCCCTCCTTACTTCGTGGCCCCAATTGTCTAGAATGCCGCAACCGCGCTAGTCGGCTGAGACTGACCCGTCGCCGACGTTTGCTCCCCACCAGTTGTGAAATCCGGCTTTCCCAGCACCAGGCTGGCGTTCTGGCCGTTGCTGAACGGAGGCGTAAACTGCAGCGTGCGGTCGTTAGCGTAGTCCGCGACATAGAGGTTGCCGCTGCTGTCAAATCCGATCTCAAAAGGAGCCCGCACCTCGTTCTGAGCCAGCCCAAAACTGCCAGCCGTGAAGTTGGGCTGTCCGAGCACCAAACTAGCGCTCATACCGGTGGAGTAAGGCGGGGTAAACTGCAAAACCCGACTGTTGCCCTCGTCTGCTACCCACAGATTGCCCGCGCTGTCGAACGCGACACCAAACGGGCCTGCAAAAGCGCTGGCTGTGGTGCCGCCTCCATACGAGACGAAGTCGGTCTGGCCAATCACCAGGCTGGCCGCCATCCCGTTAGCAAAAGGAGGCTCAAATTCCAGCACCCGGTTGTTCTCCAAGTCCGTGACCCAGAGATTGCCACTGGCATCAAAGGCGATCTGGTTGTCACCGGCAAGTCCGGAGTTGGAGGTCGGAAGGCCGCCGTCAAGTGGCCCGCTGGGCAGATTCGAAGTGAAATTCGGCTGTCCGATGACCAGGCTGGCGTTCATGCCGTTGGCAAACGGCGGCTTGAATTCGAGTATGCGATAGTTGGCACTGTCGCCCACCCAGAGATTGCCGCTGCTGTCGAAGGCCACGCACCAGGGAATATTGAGACCGTTCTGGGATGTGTTTTGAGTGTTCGTGGTGAAGTCAGGCTGGCCGATTACCTCGCTGGCTGCCATCCCGTTGGTGAAGGGGGGTTTGAATTGCAGCACGCGGTTATTTAACGAGTCGCTGACATAGAGATTGCCGTCATTGTCCTCTGCGACGCTGTTGGGATAAGCCATTCCGTTCGCTGTCAGCCCAAAACCCGCAATCGTGGTGAAATTGCCCTGTCCCAACACCACGCTGGCGCTCTCGCCTGTGCTGAACGGGGAGTCATAGATGAGCACTCGGTAGTTGTAGTAATCAGACACCACGAGATAACGCGTGGCGTGAGAAAGGGGCATTGAGCTCGGGCTCGAAATCGAGTTGCAACTCATCAGGAAACCCAAGGCCAGGCAAACTAAAACGAGAATGCTGGAGTAAACTTTGCGGTTCATAGTTCCCTCCGCCCGCCGTACCCCACGATTGCGGCAAGGCTCCGCCAGCGCGCTGGATTTCATGCTCGCCTCGGTGCGCGCGGGCGTTGGCAGGTTGCCGCAATCCGGAAGGTGTTGGCAATGTTGGCCGCCTGAAGATTTGCTTAATTTTTCATGAACTCGTAAGCCGCTGAAAATATGGTTGCTTGTGGCTTGTAGATCGAATCAGAGGTACAATGTCGTCCTCTTCCTCTGGGGTGTCGCGCTATGCTCGCGGCGGTGGTGAGATTCGGAGATGGTGTGGAGCTGGACCCGGGCGCCTACGAACTGCGCCGCTCCGGCCATGCTCTCAAACTGGAGCGAATCCCCATGGAGATTTTGCTTCTGCTGGTCGAACGCCGCGGACAACTGGTTTCGCGCGAGGACATCATCGGAAAGGTCTGGGGCAAGGATGTCCACTTGGATACCGACAACAGCATCAACGCTGCCATCCGAAAAATTCGCCAGGTTTTGAAAGATGACCCCGAAGATCCAACCTTCGTACAAACGATCACAGGAAAGGGATATCGTTTCATCGCGCATGTCGGCACGGTTGCCGAAGGGATCGACGAACCAGTCCTCGAAAGTACGTCGCGAGGGAACGGGAACGGTCGCCAGCCGCAAGCCGCCATCGCGATCCCCGTCCGGGATAATGGAACAACGCGCTCTGCCGTGCTGGAGCCGGCGCAAGTTCCACGCGTCAAACGCAGCCTCAGTGTGCGCCTGCTGCTCGCTCTGGCTTTATGTGTTGTGGTCACGTTGCTTGCGGCCCGGTTCCGTCCCGTCGCCCGCCCTCCTCAACTGAAACGAGTTCGTCAAATCACCCACGTTGGCACGGTGATTAAGAACCAGAGCCTTGTGGTAACCGGCTCACGACTTTACTTCGTCGACATTGAAAAGGGCGAGGGTCAGTTGCGATATGTTTCCCTCGACGGAGAAACCGTTTCCCCCGTCGAAAAGCCTTTCCCGAGGACCGAGTTTTTTGATGTCTCCCCCTCCGGCAACGAACTTCTGGTTGGAGAATTCGTCCACGGGTTCGCGCTTACCGCCTCCAGTCGCGCCATCTGGAGATTGCCTGTCCCCACCGGGGCTCCGCAGCGTGTCGGCAACCTGTTTGGCGATGATGCCGCCTGGTCTCCCGATGGCCGCACCATCGCTTATACCAACGAGGCGGACCAGAGTCTCAACCTGGTCGATGGCGATGGCGGCAATGGAAGGAAGCTCGCGAGCTTCCCGGGATCGCCCTTCAAACCCCGCTGGTCCCCTGATGGCAAGCTCATCCGGATCTCGGTGTATGAGCAAAAAGGATCCGGAGTTTCGCTGTGGCAATTAGATGCGTCCGGGCACAATCTTATCCGCATGTTTCCCTCCTGGGGCAATTCGGTCAGCGCCTGGGCGGGCCGATGGACCGGCGACGGGCGCTACTTCTTCTTCACCGGATTTCAAGGCGGCAAAAGAAACATTTGGGCGCTGCGAGATAAGCCAGACATTTTTCGAAAAGACGGCATGGAGCCCGTACAACTGACGAATGGCCCTGTTGACTTTTACATGCCCACGCCCAGCAACGATGGCAAGACGATTTATGCCGTGGGAACGCAGTCGCACGGCCAGTTGATGCGCTATAACGCGAACGCGCGCCAATTTGAACCGTACCTCGACGGCCTCTCCGCCGAGCATGTGGCTTTTTCACGCGATGGCAAGTGGATGGCTTACATGACCTATCCCGAAGGTGCACTCGTCAGGAGTCGCGTGGACGGTTCCGAACGGCTGCACTTACCTTCGCTCCCACGCGCGTCTATAATCCCCAGTGGTCGCCGGACGGATCACAGATCGCCTTCGAGGGCACCGCCAACGTTGGGTCAACCCACCAGATTTTCGTGGTGTCGGCAAATGGCGGCTCTTCTCGATTGGCCGTGCCCAATTCGAGCGCTGAGCAAGTTTCGCCCGAGTGGCTTTCCGACGGACAGACTCTCCTGTTCGGGAGTTCAGTCTTATCGGGCACGGAACACGCCTTGTACAAGCTGAACCTGAAGACCGGCGAAGAAACTGTCCTGCCGGGCACGCTGGGCATGGGCATGGCTATAGTCTCTCCCGATGGCCGCTACCTCGCAGGTATATCCGTTCCGAGTCAGAGTCTGCTCTTGTACGACATGGTCGCGGGTAAGACCCGCAAATTGGTGGATTACGCCGAATACCCGATCTGGTCGCCCGATGGCAAGTACGTCTACTACGGGACTCTCTCGCCGTGGCTCACTGTGATGGCTGAGAAAACCGGGTTTTTACGGGTGAAGATCGCTGACGCGAGCATCGAGCGCCTGGTTCCGCCGCCGCCTTTCCCCGTGAACGGGAACTGGGGATTCTGGAGTGGTTTGACGCCGGACGGTTCGCTGTTGGTGCTTCGCGACCTGGGAACCTCCGACATCTACGCCCTCGACGCCGACCTCCCCTGAACCCCGCCGCGAAACTTGGAGCAAACCGCACCCGCCGTTGATTGGGAGAACTCTTTTCCGCAAATGGGACGGGCATCCCCCCGCGTTAGCTGCTGCACCTTTGATACAGTGCGAACCGTCCCCCACAGGAATAGAATTCACTCTGCCGTGTATTGCCGGGGAGCCTTGAAACCTTTCCCGAGGAGTATCATCTAAAGTTGAGTGAGTTACACTCAGGGTGAGCCAATGAGCCAACAGCCGCTTTCCGATCCAGCACCTAAGCATCGGGAAACAAACGACGTACGGGCTTTGCCCGTGCTTCCAGTGCGCGATACCGTCCTCTTTCCGCACGCCGTCCTGCCTCTTACCGTAGGCCGGGAGAGTTCCGTCCAGCTGATCAATTCGCTCGGCGAAGACAAGACCATCGTCGTCGTCGCGCAGCGCGAAGCCCGCGTCGATAGCCCTCAGGCCAGCGACCTTTATACCGTCGGCACTTCCGCCATCGTCCACAAAGTCGTCAAGATGCCCAACCAGAGCCTCTTCGTGTTTGCCGAAGGCCTGGAGCGCGTGCGTCTCGGCGAGTTTACCCAATTAGCTCCTTTCATGCGCGCCAAGGTCTCTCCTATTCCTGAAGCTATACCTCCGGACAGCTCCGAAATCGAGGCCCTGCAGCGCAACGTGCTCACTCTGTTCCAGCAGATCGTCGCCGGTTCACCCACGCTTTCCGACGAACTCTCCACTGTGGCCTTAAACATCGATGAACCGGGCCGTTTGGTGGATTTCATCGCCTCATCTTTGCCCTCGCTCTCCACGCCCGACAAGCAGGACACGCTCGAGACCCTCGACATCCGCGTGCGCCTCGAAAAAATCAACCAGCATCTCGCCAAAGAACTCGAAGTGCAGCAACTGCGCAACAAGATCCAAAGCGAAGTGCAGGATCGAGTGCAGCAGACTCAGCGCGAGTATTACCTGCGCGAGCAAATGAAGGCCATCCAGAAAGAACTCGGCGAGCAGGATGAAGGCCAGCGCGACGTCGAAGACCTGAAAAAGAAAATCGACGACGCGGGAATGCCCGACGAAGTAAAAAAAGAAGCGCTCAAGGAATTGGGACGCCTCTCGCGCATGTCACCGATGGCCGCTGACTACTCACTCACGCGCAACTACGTCGAGTGGCTTGCGGTTCTTCCGTGGAACAAGACCTCAGGCCAGGAAATCGAGATTATCAAAGCCAAAGAAATTCTGGACACCGATCACTACGACCTCGAGAAAGTAAAAGACCGCATCCTCGATTATCTTTCTGTCAGGCGCCTGAAGCCGAATATGAAAGGTCCGATCCTGTGCTTCGTTGGACCTCCGGGCGTGGGCAAGACGTCGCTCGGCAAATCGATCGCGCGCGCTCTCGGCCGCAAGTTTGTGCGGCTCTCGCTCGGCGGCGTGCACGATGAAGCCGAAATCCGCGGCCATCGCCGCACTTACATCGGAGCGTTGCCAGGACAAATCATCCAGGGCATTCGCCGCGCCGAAACCAAAGATCCGGTTTTCATGCTCGACGAAATCGACAAGGTCGGCCGCGACTTCCGTGGCGATCCCGCTTCGGCCCTGCTCGAAGCGCTCGATCCCGAACAGAACTCGAGCTTCCGCGACAACTATCTCGACGTCACGTTCGATTTGTCGAAAGTTCTTTTCATCACGACCGCGAACATGCTCGACCCGATCGCTGAACCGCTGCGCGATCGCATGGAGATCATCGAGTTGCAGGGTTACAGTGAAGAAGAGAAGCTGCACATCGCGCGACGCTATCTGGTTCCACGTCAGGTGGAAGAGAACGGCATTACCGCGGAGCAGATTGAATTTCCAGACGAAGCTTTGCGCTACATCATTCGTCACTACACGCGCGAAGCCGGCGTGCGCAGCTTGGAGCGCACCATCGGCACCATCTGCCGCAAGCAGGCGCGGCGGCTGGCCGAAGGCAAAACCGAGAAACTTGTTGTTACCCAAGACATCATTCAGGAATTCCTGGGCGGAATCAAGATCCGCACTGAAGGTGAGATCGAGGAGCGCACTGCACGTCCCGGCGTCGCTGTTGGCCTGGCGTGGACTCCTTCGGGCGGCGACGTGCTCTTTGTCGAAGCCAATGCCATGAAGGGCAAAGGCGGATTTACCATGACCGGGCAGATCGGCCAGGTGATGCAGGAGTCCATGCAGGCCGCGCTGACCTGGGTGCGCTCTAACGCAGAGCAGTTGGGCATCGCAGAAAACTTTTTTGCCGACCATGACATTCACATGCACGTGCCGGCGGGAGCGATCCCGAAAGATGGTCCATCGGCGGGCGTGACCATGGCGACCACGCTGGTGTCGCTGCTCTCAGGACACCACATCCTTCCGCTGACGGCGATGACGGGTGAGATCACGCTGAGCGGCAACGTGCTTCCGGTCGGCGGCATTAAAGAGAAAGTGCTGGCCGCCAAGCGCGCTGGAGTCACAACGATCATTCTGCCCGCGGAAAACAAGATGAATGTTGAAGAGGACCTTACGCCCGAGCAGGTTGCGAACCTCAGCATTCACTATGTAAAAACAATTGAAGAAGCGTTGCGCGTCTCGCTGCCGATAGTGGCGGACGCGCTGGCCGCGAAAGTCTTCATGGAGACCGAGACGAAAGGATCGAAGCCGGTGGCTCCGCCGATTCGTCCCACGCAGGAGCCTGCGGTGATTCACGATCGAGTGGTCACCGCGGAAGCCTGAGTCTGCCCAGAGTGCCGATTAGATTGAGATCCTTCGCGCAAAGAGCGCGCTCAGGATGACAAATCCTTTTTTGGCGCTCAGGCTGACAATGCTTTTTTGGCCCGCAGATACCGGCTCGCTCTCGCGTACTGCCTAGGTCAGCTCCCGCCTAGCCTTGGCCTCAACCGAATCCAATATCCAGTTATGGATCACGCCGCGCACCTTTTCGCGGGCCTCCTCCATCGTCATCTTCGTCTGGATTTTGGTCTGGACTTTCCCGCCCTGGTCGGGCGCGGCCGCGGCAACTTCGCCGGCCTCGTCTTCTGCTGCTGCGGCTGCCGGCTCTGCCGCGTCATCTTCCGCGCCGTCCTCTTCTTCTTCTTCCTCCTCCTCAAAATCTTCTTCGAACCACTGCGGCCCGCCGATGCTGGTTCTGTGTACGTCGTCGCGGTCGATCACCACATCCGTAACATCGGACGCCTCGAACCTGGTAAGGCGCAGATTCGTGCTTGCTGTTTGCAGCGCATAGAGCATCAACCCGGCAGTCTTGTGGTCCATCTGACCGTCCGCCAGCAGTTGCATGATCTGCATGAGCGCCATCTGCACCGCATTCGCGTCTTCCAGCAAACTGCACCACTACCGGCAGAGAGACTAAGTCCAAGTCAAAACCTGAAACGGTTTAGCATCGGAAAGACCCGCCCTTTGCAAAGAACGCAAAGGGCGGGCCAGCCGCGGTTATCTCATGCGCCCATGAGTCCCTGGTTTTGTTCCCTACGGGCAACTGGTGTTGCCGGTGGGCTGTTGGAAAGCAAAGGTGTGGAACACGGTGTCTTCGAAGATGGAGACGTCCTCGTAGCAGCCGACGGTGGCGGAGGACAGGCTGACGGCTTCAGTGTGCGCGCTGCCGTTGCTCTCACCCACGCTGTCGGTGTTTGTCCAGGTGAACTGAGTTGCGCTCTTTAAGCTCGGGCCGTTGCCCAGCACTACCCATGACACCTCCCAACTGTAGCCTACGGTGTACGCGATGGAGTAGGTCCAGGTTTCCGCCGTTTGTGTCGAGTCCGACTCGGTAAAGCTGTTGACTGGGTTGTTTCCGCCTTGTTGTTCGGGGCCTGCCAGCAGTTCAGCGCCGGTTATCTCGATAAAGCGGTCGGGATTGCCGGACGTATTGGCATTCAACGGGCTTTCGGTGTTGGTGAAGGTCAGCAGCGGATCGGTGGCCAAGATGCCGGCAAAGTCGCTGGGAACGCAGCCGCATTGATTCGCCAGGGTGCATGAATTGGGGTAGTAGGGATGATTCGCGCAGATACTGCCCAAGCCAGGAAGGGTCTGTGGCCCACTCTGGCCGGCGACGCTGACGGTTTGAGCGTTCAGAATCGCGGCCGGAACAGTGGTAACACCACTCGAGTTCGCCATCATTGTGCCGGCATAGACCTCGAGCGAGTCCACCGCTTCGGGTTGACCGGGGTCCGGGTCGCCGGTGGTTTGGAGTTGCGTGCCCTGCGAGTAAGTTGCCGTGGTGGTTCCCGTCTGGATCACCCTGACCGCGGGATTGACCCAGATAATCAACAGGTCGTTCTGGTGGTTGATGGCGTTGGAAGCGCCGGAATTGGAGTTATTGGACACACCGATAGCTTCGGAAATAGTGTCGGTTACCGCAGTGCTATTCCCGGTTGTAACCGCAGTGCCAAAGCTCCAACTCATGGTCGAGCCAAGGCCGAGGAAACCGAAGCTTTCGCTGAAGGTAACTGTGTCGCCGGCGGAAAAGCTGCTGCCAACCGACGTGGTCGTGCCGTCGGTGAGGGTATCGGTGTATCCGTCGCTGCTCTTGTTCCCGGGTGCGGCATAGACGATCGACAGAACCTTGAATTTGGGGTAGAGGATCCCAGCCCCTCCAACGGTACCAGAGGCTCCGGTGGCCTGCAGGTAGTAAGAGTTGTCGGTCGAGAGGGCATCGAGAGAGGTGGTCTGGTTTATCCCGCAATAGACCTTTATTTCTTCGCCGCCGGGCTGCACCTGAAACCATCCTTCTCTGTATTCAACGTAATCGCTTCCGCTAAACTCGTGGTTCACGCCCGAGGAATCTTTGTACACCCAATTACTGTAGGTGTACTGATTTTTCGGGACAGGGTCACTGGCACTGCAACCACCTCCGTAGCTGGTCGTTGTCGTGTAAGTCAATTGGGCTGGTGAGACGGCGGTTAGAATGGCTACAAAGAAAAGGATAAGAGATGCGTGGGAAATCGTCTTTTTCATCGAATTATTCCTTTCGGCAAGAATTGTGTCCGTGTGCTACAGAGCTATTGCCCCGGAGGTTCGGCCGCCCCAGGCAAGGGCTCCAGCATGTTTCGCGGTTTGAGTTTTGAATTAAAAGGATGGTGATGGTTAAGAGGCGGATACGGAAATTAACAACACCGAAACGAGGCATAACCTTTTTCCTGTCGAAGTGAACTCACCGGCTTGCGCCTGGTTAACCATGCGACAGGCGCCAATGCCTAGGGAAATCCGTTCACACCTGCAAGGAAGCAGCGGTCAGGGTCGACTGACGGAGCTGGAGAATCCGTCGACCGCCAGCGAATCCGCTCGCTGATTGCAGTGGACTCTACGCTCACAGGCTGTGAATTTCGTGAGCCGAATCTCTCTGTTAGGAAATCCGAACAGAGCACGCACGATCATGAGGTTAGAGTGCGTGATCTTCGTCACGTCCGGATGTTTGTCATTCTGAAAAGCGAACACTGCCCTGGTGGGCACAGGCTAGACCGCAGGATTGATTGGGCGCTGTCGCATCCCGTGGAGAGGGGATGTTTCGCATCGAAGAATCATGGCCGACAGGCAGGGGCGAAGCGATGGTGGTGGAACGACTTTCCCCGCAGAGTGATTCAGCGTGAGATTTCCAGAGTCTTGGTCACCGCGTGACGTCGGACGCCTTTGCGGCACGACTGAAGTCGTGCCCTTCCCGAGCGTGGTCGTGGCTGGCCTTGCCTCGCTTCCCAGAATGTTGGAACCGGCTAACCCCTGCTCACTTCGCCAGGCGGCGGGTCCAGTCCGCGAGACTTTGCAGTAGTTGCTGGATTAGCTTCTTGCCGGCTTCGTCGGTGTAGTTGCCGCTGGCGTCGAACTTTTCGTGGGCTTTGGCGATCATTACTTCGGGCTGATTCACGGGATACATGTTGAGAAAGACGAAGCACTGGCGCAGTTGGTATTGAGCACGGGCTCCGCCGAGGATTCCGGCGGATGCGCTCATGATGGCTACCGGCTTCTCGTTCCAGGCGCTGTCACCGTAGGGGCGCGAGGCCCAGTCGATGGCGTTTTTCAGGACGCCGGGGATGCCGTAGTTGTACTCCGGGGTCGCGAACAGGATGGCGTCGGCGGCGCGAATGCGCTTTTTGAAGTCGACGACGGCGGCGGGCGGAGTTTTTTCGTCGTCCTGGTTGAAGACTGGGATCGCGTGCAGATCGAAGGTTTCGAGCTTTGTATCGGCGGGAGTTAGTTGCTGCGCGGCGCGCAGGGCCAGGCGGTTGTAGGAACCTTGCCGCAGGCTTCCGGCTATACCGAGAATGGTCAGGGGAGAGTTCATGGAGCGGTAATCCTCCGGGCATGTTGAAGTGAGCTTTTCGATGTCAGCCTTTTCGATGTCAGCCCCTAGGTTCGATTCGTCGCCATCCATTCGGTTGCAGATTTCGCGTCGGAGGGGACAAACCGAGTGGCTGAGACCCAGCGACTATCCCGGCTTGTTCGCGCGGCTATGGGCCGAGGACGATTTTGGTGACGGGGTGAACTTCCCAGATGGTGATCATGCGGCTCTTCAGGCTCTTTGGTCCGGGCGCGGTTCCGGTGCTGTGCTTGACGTCGAAAAATAGCGAGCCCTCGGCGGTCACGGGGATGGGTGGATCGTAGAAGTGATAGCCGGCTCCCGGTAGATTCTTGTTCTTGAAGAACGTCTTGAAGGCGGTGCGGGCCGCGTTCAGAGCGGGGTACGCAGGATATTTCGTGGGAGGCAGGCCGGAGACTTCCATGGTGAGGTAGGTCTCCTGGCCGGGGGTGGGAGGAAGGCCGACGACGAGGTGAAAATCATTGTCGGCTTCGCGGCTGCAGGCGAACAGATAGCCGGAGACGTGGACGTTGCGCTCCTCTAGAGGCACGCGGTTGGAGTTGGGCTTTTGCGAGATGTTGAGTTTCACCATGTCGGCGATGGACGGGAGGGTGTCGATTAACAGGGCGACGTTTTTGTAGGTCTGGATGGGGGCGGTGGCGGTGGAAAGCTTGGCGGCCTTGCGGTCGGTGCCGACGAAATTGTCGCTGAGGGCAGCCGCGGCCGCGGTTAAGCCGGGCTGCTTGACCAGCGGCAGTTTGTCGGCGGCGGCAAGGGCGGCGGGATCGGGCGTGAGGACTCCGTGTACGGCCTTACGGAGTGCGACGGCGGAGGCAGATTTTTCGTACTCGTCGGTTTCTGTGGTCTTGAGGATGCGGTAGGTGGGGCCGCCCTTGGTGGGGGTAAAAGTAGTTTTGTCGTCGAGAATGGAATCGAGCGCGGGCATTCCGGGCCGCAACAGATCGAGCGGTGCGCTCGCTTTCTTTCCGGTCAGCAGCAGTCTCTGGGTGATTGATTTCTTGCGTGCCTTGGCCATTCAGAACCTCCTTATATTAGACAGCTACATTAGACAGCCCAAGGGTCTTGCAGCGGACAGCGTGGGTTCCCGCTACTTTACCGAGTCTGGAACAACGGGCGAACGGGTTGACTGGCGGCGCACTCCACGCCGCGGGATTCTCAGCTTTGGGACTTCGCCGTTTTGCATGACGGCGGCCACCACCGCGACGTTGACCAGGGCAGTAGCGAGACAGAGCGCGGCGATCCAGCGGAGCGTTGGGCCCGACGAAAGAGCGAGCAGAGCGACAGGGGCCAGTGCGCTGACCACGAGAAACAGGATCCCCAACATTTTTCTGGAGTAGATGACGCGCGACAGCGCAGCCACGCCCAAGGCTGCCAGGAGTTCGAAAAGGCCGAAGTCGACGAAAATCTCCATTGTCTTCTCCTTATCCTTACGTCTGCTCAAAAATACTATAAATCGCGACGCCGCACGGATCCGAGGAAAGCGGGCGTATGCGTGAGGAAGTTCAGTTCGGCAATCGCGCGAATTATAGTCCAGGAACGTGGCCTGTCAATCGGAAAGGCGCGCTTATCCGGAAAGGCGAACGGATTCCTCGTTTCACTCGGAATGACAAAGTTTTGTGCAAAGACGAAGCTTCGCTCGGAATGACAACGTGGAGGCGTTAAACTGGCAACTGGTAGCTGGAGGCCGCAACTGTTCCGATGAAAGTGCGCGTTCTTTTTTTCGGGATGTTGAAAGAGTTTGCGGGGAAATCCGGCGATGTGCTGGATCTGTCCGAGGGTGCCGTGGTGCGCGATGTGCTGGCACACTACTCGTCTGAGATTCCGCAGATGAGGGGAACGATGACTTCGCTGGCGGTGGCGGTGAACCAGGAATACGCTGGGCCGGAGACTGCGCTGAAGGCTGATGATGAGGTGGCGTTATTGCCGCCGGTCAGTGGTGGAACAGGAGACGCCGAGGGCGGGACGCCCCTTCGGCAAGCTCAGGGCGGGCTCTCGGGACAGCCGGCGGGACCCTTCGACTCCGCTCAGGGCAAGCGCCGGCGCTACGAGTTGCGCTACGCTTCGATTGTGCGCGATGCGATTGACACGCAGGGCGTGCTGAAGCGCATCAAGCGGGGCGAGGACGGGGCGGTGGTGGTGTTCGAGGGCGTGGTGCGCAACCAGACGCGGGGGCGCCGGACGATTTATCTGGACTACGAGGCGTACGAGGAAATGGCGCTGCGGCAGATGGAAGGGCTGGCCGAGCAGGCGCTGAAACAGTTTCAAGTGCGGGAGGTCAAGCTGGTCCACCGGTTGGGGCGGTTGGAGATTGGCGAAACCAGCGTGCTGATTGTGGTGGCTTCGGCGCACCGTGCCGCGGCTTTCGAGGCTTGCCGCTGGCTGATCGATACACTGAAGCGTACGGTGCCGATCTGGAAGAAGGAGTATTTCGAGGATGGCGCGGTGTGGGCGGACGGAGAGGCGTTTCCTGAGGAAATTCCCCGGCTAGGCAGCCCCGGAGCGGAGGGTGCATCTAAGTGAGCGGGCTGAGGGGCCTGAGCGCCGAGCTTCGCTCGGCGACCGGGTCAGAGACCCGGTCCTACACGAGACCCGGTCCTACACGGGCAACGTATACTGCTTTTACTGAATGAGGAAACTCGCCACTCTGATTTTGTTGCTGGTCGCTTGCGCTGCCTATGCGCAGCGGACTTCTGCGCAGACCCAATCGACAACGCAGCCGGAGGAAACGCTTAAGGTTGACGTCAAGCTGGTGAATGTTTACGTCACCGTGACAGACGCTCATGGAGCGCCCGTGGCCGGGCTTAAGAAAGAGAATTTCCTGGTGCAGGAAGATGGCCGCGAGCAGAAGATCTCGGTGTTCGACAAAGAATCGGCGGTGCCGCTTTCCATTGCGCTGGCGATCGACACCAGCCTGAGCACGCGTCACGACCTACCGCTGGAGCAGGCTTCGGCCAAGCGCTTTGCCCATACCATTCTGCGGCCAGTGGATGCGTTGGCGGTGTTTGGCTTCAGTGAGACGGTGTTGCAGTCCACTCCCTACACTGCGGACCTGAAGCGGATCGACGAGGGCATTGACCACATCCGCATGGGCGCGGCGACGGCGCTGTTTGACGCCGTTTATCTGGCGTCGCGTTCGCTCGACCGCCGCCAGGGACGGAAAGTGATGGTGCTGATCACCGACGGCGGAGACACGATCAGCAAAATGGACTACAAACAAGCGGCGCGGGCCGCGGAAGAGGCGGAAGCTTTGGTCTACAGCATCATTGTCGTGCCCATCGAGAACAGCGCGGGGCGCGAGACCGGCGGCGAGCATGCGCTGATCCAGCTCTCGGAAGACACGGGAGGCAAGTACTACTACGCGACTTCGATGCCGCAGCTGGATGACGCGTTCCGGCAGATCAGCGACGAACTGCGGACACAATACCTGCTGGCTTACTATCCGTCGCAACGCACATCGAATTCGCAGTTTCGGCGTATTCAGGTTGGAATTGCCGGATCAGAGGACGCGTCGTCTTACCGGGTGCGAAATCGGGCTGGGTACTATACCTCGAAGTCGGAGTTTTAGTGGCAGTGGTCAGTGGTCAGTGGTCAGTGACCAGTAAAACCTTGAGGTGCTTGCCGATGGGCGGGACGATTTAGGGCGAGTTTGGTATCCTCGTGAATTCCGTCGAAATACTGATTGGCGATTTAGCTGCGGGTTAGCCGATCGAATAAGTATTGAGAAAGGTTTTGTGAATATTCCTGCTTCGAGGTTCGCGATCTTGAATTTCATGTTCTCCGGCCGTTTGACTGCGCGACTAGTGATGTCCGCGACCTTTGCCCTTTTGCTGGCCTCGCCGTTGCTGCCCGCTCAGACCGTTGGCACGGGGAGCATCGTGGGGACGGTCACTGATCCGCAGGGGAAAGTAATTGTCGACGCCAAGGTGGGGATCACGAACAAGGCCACGGCTGCGGTAATCCATGTGACGACTTCCTCCGCGGGATGGTACTCGTCGGGCCCCATTCAGCCCGGGGAGTATTTGGTACGCGTGGAAAGCAAAGGCTTCACCGCGACACCGGTGGACTTGGTGGTACAGACCGGCGCTACGAGTACCGGCAGTGTGAAGATGCAACCGGGCACAGGGGTAGGGAAGGGTGAGGTTCCGGGAGGCACGGCAGTCAATATCGAACAGGCCGCAGTGCAGAGTGTGCTCTACGGAGACCAGGTTGAGAGCTTGCCGATAGGCGGGCGCAACTTTATGGATCTGGCCCAGTTGAAGCCGGAGGTGCAGGTTCAGGACGCCGGTGTTTTCGATCCGGGCAAGAATGGATTCTCGTCGATATCATTTTTGGGGCGTTTTGGACGCGCGGAGAGGATTAATGTAGACGGAGTCGACATCAGCGACGAAACGACGGGAGCTGCGACGGAGAACATTTCCGCGAGCGCGATTCTGGAGTTTCAACTCTCGCAGTCCTTGCTCGACCTCTCGACTGGACTGACCTCCTCCGGCGCGGTGAACGTGACAACGCGCTCGGGCAGCAACCACACGCACGGAGCGGCGTTCGGAGTGTTCCGCGGCGATCAAGCCTCGGCGGCGCTGCCGGGGTTGACACCGCCGTCGTTCCAGCGGGAACAGTTCGGCGGCAATGCGGGAGGAGCCATCATCAAGGATAAGGTCTTCTGGTTCGCCGCTGCCGAGCGCGCCAAGCAGGATTTCACAGTCGCTGAACCCTTCACGTATCCCTTTAACAGTTTGAATGCCGCGCTGTCGCAGGCCTACCGCGGGTTCGATACGGACGAACGTGTGGACGGGAACATGAGGGGCAGCACACGAGCCTTCTATCGCTTCAACTTTACCCAGAACAGCGATCTTCGTCCGGATGGCTCGGGCAGTTCCACCCAGCTGATGCGCAGTGACGATAACACCGAGTCTCATACCCTGGGCGTCGACTTTAATACGGGAGTGTACGCGCACAGCTTGCGCTTTGAGTATCTCAAGATGCGCAATGCCGTCGAAGATGCGACCAGCGGCCTCAGCAGCGCCGCCAATCCCGTGCCCGGGTTGGGCATTAACATTGGCGCCGGCACCTCGGGAAACTGCATTCTCAGTAACGGCGGCGGTTATTGCGGCGGGCCGAGCTGGCTGGGGCCGGAACAGACAATTCAATCCAATGAAGAAGCCAAGTACGACGGCAGCCGGGTAATGGGGAAGCACATTATTCGCTACGGGATGACGTTCAACCGCATCGAAGGCGCGCGCATGGCGGGTTACTCGGCGTTTCCGCAGGTGGGCACGACCTCGCTGGTGGGATTGGCGTCGGCCGATCCAACCTCCTACCCGGCGGATTGGGTGAGCCTGGGTAATGGAATTGGATTCACCACCGCGCAATCGTCGTTTGGCTTGCCGGGAGGCGGGCTGGGCGCCGACAACCGCCTGGAAGTGTACGTGGGAGATTCATGGAAGATAAGGCCAAAGCTGACTTTGACGTATGGCCTGCACTATGTGCATGACACGGCCCGTACGGACAGCAGCCTGGGAGCGTTGCCAGTGCTGAACGGATGGGGACCGGGATACGGGAGTCAGATTCGGAATCCGAATCTTAACCTGGCTCCGCAAGCAGGTTTTACCTGGGATGCGGGGGGCAACGGCAGGACGGTAATCCGCGGGGGCGCAGGCTTGTTCTATGAGAACTCGTTGTGGAGCCAGACGCTTCTGGACAGCCCGGCCCGACTGGCGAAGGGAATTTTCGCCGACGCTCCGGAGGTTTGCCAGGGAAGTGTGGCGAACGCATTCAACTGGCCGGTTAATCCCGGAGCGGCGGGGACGTCGATTGGGGGCGGGGCCGCTACAGTGGTGACCAACGTTAGCACGGGGGCGCTGCAGGTGTCGCCGAATTTTTGCGGCGGCACTATCTCGGTGGTCGCGCCGCAGATTCTGGCGCTGAGCAGCGCTTACCAGGCGGCGAGCGCGAGCGTGGCACGCACTCAGTCGAATGGCGCTTACCTGGGCACGTCGCTCTCGGCGTTGAATCCTAACTACGACCTCTTGTATCCCGGCTACCGCACGCCGCGTGCCTGGCAAATGAATCTTGGCTTCCAGAAGGAGATTACGCCGCGAACCGTGTTGAGCGTGGATTACGTCCGGAACATCGGCGAGCATTTTCTGATTGGCCAGGACATCAACCACAGCGGGGCGGCGCGCAGCTTCAGTCAAGCGAATGCACAGATAGCCCGCGACAAGGCTCAGGAGGCCAATGGCTGCCCGACCGGTTCGGGTCAGGTAACGTGCATGATCAACTCGACCGTTGCTAGTGGTGGCGTTTCGCCTTTGGGAGTGGCAGGAGCGCAGGCGGCCTACTCGGCGGCGGGGCTGGATTCCAATCTGCAAGCGTTGGGCGGCGGGCCTTGCTCCTACTGCGCGTTTCCGGGAACGAACGCGATAACGGGCAACACGGGAGCGTTGGGCGGCGTCGACATGCTGTTTCCCAAGGGGCGCTCGGTGTACAGCGGCGTGCAGATCAAACTGGTGGAGCGCATCGATAAGCCGATAAGGCATGTGAAGGCTGCGAGCTTCCAGGCTTCCTACTCGATCTCCAAATTCATCAGCCAGGTGCAGGACCAGGACTTCATCAACCTGGCGACGGACAACGACAATCCCACCCGGTTTACAGGACCGAATGCTTTGGACCGGAAACATCAGATTTCGTTTGGGGGAACGTTCGATCTGCCCTGGTATACGAAGTTCAGCGTGATTGGGCATTTCTACAGCCCGCTGCCGCAGAACCTGCAACTGCCGGAACTGACCAGCGGAGGCGAGATTTTTGCGACTGACTGGCTGGGCGCTGGGCTGGGTGCTTCTGCCCCTCCTGAGCCGGTGCCGGGAACTCAAATCGGGCAGTTCCAGCGGGGCACGAACATCAACACTCTGCAGAGTGTGATTAACACCTACAACAAGACTTACGCCAACAACTTCACACCGGCCGGCGCCTGCCTTGTGGCAAACAACGTAGGTGGTACCAACCACTTCACGTGCCCCGGGCTAATATCGGGGCCGGGGGTGATGACGCCTCAGGACATGGTGGATCTCGGATGGGTGATGCCGACGATTGGTTCGGTTGCGCCGAATGCTGTGGGAATTCCATGGCTGAAGTCGATGGATTTGAAGGCATCGTGGCCGCTCAAAATCAAAGAAGGCGTGACCCTCGAGCCGAGTGCCAGCGTTTTTAACGTCTTCAACTTGGCCAACGCATTCCTGCCGGGAAACTTACCGGGCGCATCTCTGGTGCCTGGGTCGGGATCGTACCTGGCGCCGAATGTGGTGGGCGGGGTCGCGCCGGGATCGAGCCTGACGCCGTTTCGGGCGAGTTTCCAGTCGGGAACGTACGCGCTGGGGGCTCCGCGGCAGTTCGAGTTTGGGTTGAAGATCAGCTTCTAGAGGTTTGTGGAAACGACTCGGGGGAGCACCACGGAAGCCCGCATCAATGTTTATGCCTTACGCGGCGCTGAAGCACGCTTGTTCCACGTGCCGCCCGTGTACAATGTGGGCATGCCATTCCGCGCGCAGGGAAACCCCAACGCCGCCAAGCGCGGCCGGACCCCGCCTCCTGAAGAGACCTTCGAAGAAGCCAGCTTTCTCAAAGCTCTGGGTGAAAAGCAGAAGCCGGTCAGCGTGAAGCTAATGGATGGTCAGACGGTGACGGGGTGGATCGAGTATTACGACAAGCATATGGTGCGGCTTACGCGCGAGGGCGTTCCCAATTTGTTTATTTTTAAGCACGAGATTATGTACATTGCGGAAGATGGCGGGAAGAAGAAGTAGGGGTGTTTGAGCGGCAGTTGTGGCAGGCCGCTAGCAAGGGCAGTGATAGAAATGCCTGTGGAGCCGATGACGGCGCAAGCGGGCATGGGATCCTTCGACTACACAAGTGGTTGCGCGAAGCGCGCAAGCGCTTGCTCCGCTCAGGATGACAAATCTAATCGAGTCTGGTAATTCCGAGAGCTTTCTTCCGGCCATGTCAGCGATTGCGCGCGAGGCTGGGGCTTTGCTGGTTCATTACTTCCACCAGCACTTGAAAATCGAATACAAGGGCGATGCCGATCTGGTGACGGCGGCGGACCGGGCTGCCGAGGTGCTGATCCGCGAACGCATTCGGGAGCAGTGGCCTACGCACGATGTTCTGGGAGAAGAGCAAGGGCTCAGCGATCAGGGCAGCGAGTATCGCTGGTACGTCGATCCGCTGGATGGGACGACGAACTTTGCGCATGGGTATCCGGTGTTCTGTGTTTCTCTGGGGCTGGAATATAAAGGCCGGGTGATTGCGGCTGCCGTATACGATCCGACGCGCGATGAACTGTTTTCCGCGGAGCAGGGAAGAGGCGCGCAACTCAACGGAGAGGCGATCCACGCTTCGAAGACGGCTGCGCTGAAAGAGTGCCTGCTGGCTACGGGGTTCCCCAGCCACAAGCGGCATAAGAATCCGAACATTTATTTTTATCACCAGATCACTCTGCACTCGCATGGAGTGCGCCGGGCGGGATCGGCCGCGCTCGATTTGTGCAACGTGGCTTCGGGACGATTCGATGGCTTTTGGGAATTCAATCTGAATCCGTGGGATACGGCGGCTGGGGTGCTGATTGTGGAGGAAGCGGGCGGGAGGGTGACGCGCTTTGATGGGGCGCCATTTGAAATCAACAGCAGCGAGACTTTGGCTTCGAATGGGCTGATTCACGATGCGTTGCTGCGGGAGTTTGGGGACATCTTTGCGGGGAGGGGGCTGGAGGGGTTGCCTGATCCGCGGGTGTATGAGAGATAAACCAAAACCGCAGAGGACACAGAGGACGCGGAGGAATCTCGAGGGATTACGATTTCACTGCCGCGTTACAATAATCGGGGAGTGGTCGCGCTCGCTTCCGACCGTCCCTTAATTAGTACTTTCTACAGGTTCAATGTGATCAATTCTCTACTGGAACGCACGATCGAAAAGCGGCCTGACCGGGTGCGGCTGCAAGGGCGCATTCTTTTTCTTACCGAAGATCCGGAACTGATTAAGCGGCAACTGGCCGGCGAAGATCTGCCTTGGGATACTAAGAATCCGGCGAACAATCCCAAGCTGCGCGATGACATTTCGACCGACGAGATTACTCCGGCGCACTACTGTTTTTACTTTGACGAGACGCTGGGCGAGATTCCTTACCTGGGATTGAAGTGCGGAAGCGTGACGCCGATTGGCCGGGGCGATGTGAAGCGTGGCGGGTTTGTTTGCGCGGTGAGCGGGAAGCGGCGCGGGAAGGGATCGAGCCGCGAGCAATCGCCTTACGCTGA
This sequence comes from uncultured Acidobacteriaceae bacterium, assembly GCA_963842095.1. Classification (GTDB taxonomy): domain Bacteria; phylum Acidobacteriota; class Terriglobia; order Terriglobales; family Acidobacteriaceae; genus Sulfotelmatobacter. The sequence goes on along the minus strand of CAWJEY010000005.1, from coordinate 20,178 downwards.
GATGTGTGCCGGGATTCGTGTGGTGATTGCGGAAAACATTGAGCGCATTTACAAGCAGAATTGCCAGAACCTGGGCGTGCTGACTGCGACGGACTTTTCGCTGATCGACCGGATTCGCGCCGGGGAAGAGATTGCGCTGGCGGAGTTTACTGCCGGGGAAGATGAGATCACGCGGCAGGTAATTGAGTACGGTGGGCTGTTTCCGTTCAATGTGGCGCGGATGCAGGGGAAGGTGTTTTTGCCGCCGATCGAGAGAGCGGGCGAGTCGCCCGCCTCCACACGTGCTCGGGCGATGACTTTGGCTGAGAAGATCTTTGCGCGGCACATGAAGAACGAGGGTGGCGGCGTGGGAGTTACGGCGGTGAAGCCTGGGGACACTGGTTTCGCTCAAGCCGATCTGCGCTTTAGCCATGAGTACGTCACGCCCATGGCGGCCATCTTTTTTGAACGCTATGTGGGCAAGGATGCGAAGGTCAACGATGCTTCGAGCATTCTGTTTTTCCGCGATCACCTTACTTTTCTGGATGAAGTGATCTCGGAGGAGAAGAAGAAGCTGGGGCTGCTTGATCTGGCTACGCAACTCAAGCTCAAGCAGCAGGATTTCGCGGCCAAGCAGGGAATCAGGCTGCATGGAGAGTTGAAGGACCGGAAGGGGTCGGAGGGGATTTGCCACTCGATTGTGCTGGAAAGCTACGCGCTGCCGGGGCAGTTGAATATTGGTTCGGACTCGCACACACCGCACGTGGGCGCGATTGGCTGCGTGGCTTTCGGCATTGGCACCACCGACGTATTCAATAGCTGGATCACGAAGGATGTGCGGGTGAAGGTGCCGGAGTCGGTGAGGATCGTGATTCGCGGCAAGCGGCATGCGAACGCCACGGCGAAAGATTTCATCCTGAAGATTCTGAGCCTGGACTACGTACGCAGCGGCAAGGCGCTGGCGAAAGTGATGGAGTATGCGGGCGAGGCCATCGAAGAACTCAGCGTGGACGAGCGCGCCACTATGACCAACATGGCGGCTGAGATCGGCGGATTCACCGGCATTGTTGCTCCGGACAAGAAGGCGGTCGACTTTCTGGTGGAGCGGCGCGGGATGGATCGGGCAAAAGCCCAGTCAATGATCGAGGGCTTGTACAGCGATCCGGAGGCGCGGTACGCGCACGTCATCGAACTCGACGCCGCGGAGATTACGCCGATGGTGGCGACACCGGGCGATCCGGGCAATGGGAAATATGTGCGCGAGCTGAACACGCCGGTGCCGGTCGAGATCGCTTATGGCGGCACGTGCACGGCGGGGAAGAACGAGGACATGGACATGTACGCCGCCGTGCTTGCCGATGCGCTGAAGCAGGGCAAGCGCGTGGCCGAGTCGGTGAAGTTCTACATTCAGTTCGGATCGCAGGAGACGCGCGAATACTGCATTCGCAAGGGCTATCTGGATGTGTTTCAGAGAGCGGGAGCGATTGTGATCGAGCCGAGTTGCGGCGCTTGCATCAACGCGGGGCCGGGAGTTTCGACGCGTCCGGAGCAGGTGGTGATCAGCGCGCAGAATCGGAATTTCCCCGGGCGCAGCGGGCCGGGACAGATGTATCTGGCGTCGCCTTACACGGTAGCGGCGAGCGCGGTGGCGGGGTACATCGTGGAGTATGAGCCGAGTGAGAAGAAGGAGTTGGTGGGAGCGTAGGCGCGAGATATTAGAGTTGCGTTCCCCAACACGGCTGGTCCTTGGTCAGAAAGGTAGAGGGTTCAGATCCTGTGCCTGCGACCTTGAATGATCCGAAGTCTTTGCACCAATCTTCGTCGGGAACTTCGGGGTCGCTCGCGATCCACTCTTGTAGACGGCGAAGGTCAGCCGCGCTGATTTCCCTGGTACGCACCCGGTCTTCGAGTTTGCTGCGCTTCCAGGCCGGAAGGTTACGCCAGTTCAGCCTCGGCATCAGTCCTCAAACTGCACACCAAAAACTGAGGACTCAATTTTCTTCCACTGCTGGTGAGCTTTCTCTTCGTCCGGTTCGGATTGGAACCGCTCTACCGCGCGCTCCAGATCCTTGCCCAGGAGGGTGGGTTCCGAGACGGGAGGTGGCGACTTCTTTCGCGTGGCGCGTTTAGGGGCAGTGCGTGAAGTCTTTTGCTTCAATTTAGCTCTTGGCATGGACTCCTCAATTCTCCGGCTGAGTGTCTACTGGGGTGATTTCTGTGCAAACTGGCGGAACTGGGACTCGAATTCTTCGGGCGAGTAGATTCCCTTCTGCACCAGCAGGGTATTCATGGAATAGACCGTGGCACGAAAGCGTTGCTCGCGTGAGAGTTTCTCCATAGCATCGTCGAAGCTGATGAGTTCTTTGCTTTGAGATGTCGCGTGCTCGGACCGCTCGACGGGTGAAGTCGCCATAGAGTCCCCCTGGAATGGTTATTCTACGCCGTCGGGTCTGCCTCACCAAACAGGATCGAGACGCCGCTCTTAATACCTGCTAACCTGCACTGATGGGAAGCGTCTCACCTCTCATGAGGATGCCATGAACCGTTCCCGCCTGCTTCTCGTTGTCTTCTTGACCATCACATTTACCCTTGCCGCCACGGCGTTTCGTGATGCCGGTTCGCCGGCCTCGCGCGTCGGATCGCTCGCGCCTACGTCGCCGATGCTGGAACCGCGTTCGGGGCAGAGCGCGACTCTTCTTCCCAATGGGAAGGTTCTCATTGCTGGAGGAATGCGCCGTAACCAGGATTTCTACAAGTCCGCCGAGCTTTATGATCCGGCGACGGGGAAGTTTCAGACTACGGGGGAAATGAGCCAGCGGCGCGTGGGGCACATTGCGGTGCTGCTGGGGTCGGGGAAGGTCCTGGTCGCCGGAGGTTGGGTGGGTCAGGGAGGTACGGATTCGGCGGAGTTGTACGATCCGGCCAGCGGGAAGTTCTCGCCTGTCGGCAGAATGACAATTCCACGCGGGAGGCCCAGCGCGACGCTGCTGGCGGACGGAGATGTCCTAATCGCGGGCGGGGAAGAACGTGACAACGAATCGCTGGCTTCGGCGGAGATTTTCCACGCCAAGACGCTTGCTTTCCAGACGACGGGTTCCATGCACCAAGCGCGCATCGCCCACACGGCAACGTTGCTCAAGGATGGGCGCGTTTTGATTGCGGGTGGCTACGCCGGCAGTGTGGTCTCGGGCGCGGAACTGTACGATCCGAAGAAGGGCACTTTCACGGAGACTGGTACTCTGGGCACCGCTCGCTGTAAACATACGGCGGGGCTGTTGCCGGATGGCAGAGTGCTGATTGCCGGTGGATCCGATTCGCGCGGCTGGAGTGGGAACTTGAGCAGCGCGGAGATGTACGATCCTCAGACAGGGAAGTTCACGGCTGCATCGGGGATGAATGACAGCCGTTTCAAGCTGCCGGACGAAGCGGTGCAGTTGGCGTCTGGGAAATTGCTGATTGCGGGGGGGAGCAAGGAAGTGGAAGTTTTCGACCCGGCCAGCGGAAAGTTCCTGGTGGTGCCGGGCCAGATGAATGACAAATGGCATTACTTGAGCGAGACCAAGCTCAGGGATGGCAGCGTGTTGCTGGCGGGCGGGTATCCGAACAGCGACCAGGCGACGGCGCAGGCCTGGATTTACCGGCCATAGTGCTGGAAGTGTTCCTGGAACCAGGCGGATTTCCGCCTGGCGCGGGCAGGCTCCTTGTAAGTGGTTGAATTCAGGCAGGGTGGCTGAAATCAGCCACTGCGGAACCTGCAACTTTTTTTCGGCATCCGAGTTCAAATAGATAGGCAGTTCAGAATGGAGTAAAATCTGGGCAGCCTGAAGATCCGGTCGGGATGCGGTTGGAGCGGCCGATCTGACACAAGGGGGATCACCATGAGATACCTAAGATATTTGGCTTTGGTGGGTGTTCTGATGCTGCCGCTGACCTACTCGCAAGCGCAGGTGGGCATCGGCGTGGGAATTGGTGAACCGCCGGTATGTGACTACGGCTACTACGGATATTACCCTTACGCATGCGCGCCCTACGGCTACTACGGGCCTGACTGGTTTGCGGGCGGAGTGTTTATCGGCGCTGGGCCTTGGTATGGCTGGGGCGGTGGTTGGGGTCGCGGTGGTTGGGGTCGTGGCTGGGGCGGGCGCGGCGGCTGGGGCGGTGGACGCGGGTTCGCCGGCGGGCGGGGCTTTAACGGCGGCCGCAGGTTTGCTGGTGGACGAGGCTTTAACGGTGGACGCGGGTTTGCCGGTGGACGAGGCTTTAACGGTGGACGCCGTTCGGCTGGCGGCTTCCACGGTGGCAGCGGGTTTCATGGTGGTGGTGGGTTCCACGGTGGAGGCGGCGGCTTCCACGGCGGTGGCGGCGGACATGGCGGAGGTGGCGGACACGGGGGTGGTGGACACCGGTAATCGTGGACTGATCCGGAGTTAATCCGGTAGGCAAAGAGGACGGCTGGCAGCGTGACGCTGCCAGCCGTTTTGTTTGTTGGCTATCCTTCAAGCCGCTGATATTCTCTATACCGCAAGCCACGTTTCTTGCTAGAATGTGCGGTTCGCGGAGACGCCGCTGTAGTAGTAAAATATCTGCATAGATCTCAGGAGACAGACACCCTTATGGCTTACGTGATTGCCGAGCCTTGCATCAACACCAAAGACACCGCGTGCGTGGATGCGTGTCCGGTGGATTGCATTCATCCCAAGAAGGATGATCCCAAGTACGCGACCGAGCCGTTGCTCTATATCGATCCGGTGGAGTGCATTGACTGCGGCGCTTGTGTGCCCGTGTGCCCGGTATCGGCGATCTTCGCGCTTGACGATCTGCCGGAGAAGTGGAACGAGTTCACGGCGAAGAATGCGGCGTACTTCGGGCGGTAGTGCGGTATCGGTTCTTAGCCTTTAGCTACTGCGCTTGAAGCGTTCGAGGCGTGCGTCCGTATAGGGCGCGCGCCTTTGCTTTTCGCGTGAAGACGGTTTCGGCAGCACACTCCGGGCTTCCAGAAACTATCCGCCCATCGGCTGCGGCTGGATTGTGAACGTCCCGTTCCCGCTGCATCCGGTTAGGCCGGTCAGGGTCCATGTGCCGGAAATCGTGTTGCCATTCACCGTCCCAGTGAGGGTGAGCACGTTGTTGGTGGCGCCGGGGAAGAGGGTCGTGATGGTCATTGCGAATGTGCCCATAACCGTTCCGTTGAAATTACCGCTTAGACCGAAGGTGCCCGTTTCTGATGTCTGACCCGAGGCGAAGCACGGGCTCGACGACGTAAAAGTGAAATTGGTAATACTGAGCGTGCTGCCGCTGCCCTGGGTAAAAGTCGTCGAGAAAGTGAAGGCCGGGGTTTGATCTGTATTGGTCAGAGTGGCAGACCAGGTTCCGTTGATGTTGCCGGAACCCGGGCCGCCGCTGCTGCCACAGCCAGCCATGGCCACGCTTAGGGCCATGAGAACGATGATCCCAATCGGTTTGTGCATATTCCCTCCTGAACCGGAGAAATCCAGGTAAGAGTGAACCCACGAAGCTGCTTCGAGTTGCCCGGATCAAAGAGAAAAATAGAAACGCCAGGATCTGAGATGCTGCGACCTGGCGACTCCAGAGTGAGGTCAGTCTGTGGCTTTTCATCCTCATAGGTGTCCACTACAATCGGGGATTCAGTTGGACATTTCATGGCACTGATGGAATCGGAAGCGATCATTCTGCGCACTTATCCGCTGCGTGAGGCGGATTTGCTGGTCACGCTGTTTACGCGCGCGGAGGGGAAGGTACGCGGGGTGGCGCGGTCGGCGAAGAATTCGAAGCGGCGCTTTGGCGGAGCGCTGGAGCCGATGACGTATGTGCGCTCGTTTTATGATGTGCGCGAGCGGCAGGAACTGGCGCGGTTGGATGCCTGCGAGGTGTTGGAGTCGCCGCTGGCCACGGAAGTCAGTTATGCGCGGGCAGTGGCGCTGGCGCATTTGGCGGAGTTGCTGGACGAGCTGCTGCCTGATCGCGAGGCGAATGACGCCATCTTCCGGCTGACGCTTTCGGTGTTGCATGTTTTGACTGGCTCGGAAATTTGGATGCCGGTCACTTATTTTGATTTGTGGTTGACGCGGCTGGTTGGCTTTCTGCCTGAATTGACGGAGTGCATTGTGTGCGGGCGAAGCTTGAACGGCAGCCGGGCTTATTTTCATGCGCTGGCGGATGGGTTGATGTGTCCGGAGGATAAACGGCTGGCGTCATCGGAGATTTCGAAAGAGTCGCGGGAGTTGGCGGCGTTGATGTTTCGCGCGCCGGTGGACAGCTTTGCGGGGACGCCCTGGCCCAAGGCGCAGGGAGCCGATCTGCGGAAGTTTGTGATCCAGGCATTGCAGCGGCATATTGAGAAGAAGCTGGTCACGGCGGGAATGCTGGAGAAGGGCGGGTTCTAAATCGCACAGTGAGGATCAAAGGATGACGGACAAATGGGGAAGGCGGTTGTTCACGGCGGGTGCGGTGGTGCTGATACTACTGGGGTTGGCGCACTCGCTGTCGCTGTTCCAGACGCCTGTGCCAGTGAATGAGACCGAGCGGCAGTTGTTGGACCTGATGTCGAGTTACAGATTTAATCTTATGGGATCGATGCGCAGCGCGGACGACTTGGATCGCGGGTTCAGCATATCGTTCATAGTAGGAATGCTCGGGCTGGGAGTGCTCGATCTGGTTCTGGCCCGCGAACGCGCTGGACTGCTGAGGCGAGTGGCGCTGATCAACATTATCTGGCTGGCTATGATGACCGGGGTTTCTCTGCGTTATTTCTTTGCCGCGCCCACTTCGTTTCTTGCATCGGCGCTGGTGATCTTTGCGCTCGCCTGGATGAAGTTGCCGGCGTCGGCTAGCTGATGGATGGGGAAATTGCGACGGGGAGTACTTCGATGATGCATCTTCGAGCGGTTGCGATTGAATTGCTTGCGTTTGCCGTGGTTGGAGTGGTCGTGATCCGGACTGGCCGAGGACAAGTGTCCGTGGCACAGGTTCCGGCTGTACCGAAAGGCAGTCCACAGATTGAAAAGATGTTGCGGGCCTTTGAGGGGACGTGGTCGATCAAGGAGAAGTTTGCGCCGGATGCGGGTTCGCCGAACGGCGCTACAGGTGAGGGACAGATTGTCTGGCGCGCGGGGCCGGGAAGGTTTTCGGTCATCGAAGAATATCGGTCAAAGCGGAGCAGCACCGAGGTAACAGGACTCGCAGTGTTCTGGTGGGATGAGGTGGCGCAGGGCTACCGCACGATTTGGTGTGAGAGCACGAATCCGGGGGGCTGCATTAGCTTCAAGAATGTTGCGCGCTGGGAAGGGCCGCAGTTGGTGCTGGTGGAAGATTACGAGGTCAATGGAAAGAAGGTTATCTTCAAGGAAGTGTTTGGCGACATTGCGCCGGGGGGATTCACACAGACTTTGTATGGGGGCGAAGCTAGAAAGGAGTTGAAGGTGGACCAGATCATTCAGGCTACGAAGGGCACGCGCGGAAGCGCCAGGTAAAAGCGAACGTACCCTGCCCGTGCCGGCGTCGGCTAGCTGACGGTTCCCGCCGCATCCGTTACAATCAATGGTTGCTCTTCAAGTTCCCGAATAAGTGTGTGAATCCTTCTAAACCCAATTCGCCGACGTTTCAGGAACTCATCCTGCGCTTGCAGGCGTTTTGGGCGGAGCGCGGGTGCGTGCTGCAGCAGCCATATGACGTGGAAGTGGGCGCGGGCACGATGGCGCCGGAGACGTTTCTGCGGGTGCTGGGGCCGAAGCCTTACAAGGTGGCGTATGTGCAGCCTTCGCGGCGGCCGGCGGATGGGCGCTATGGGGAGAATCCGAATCGGCTGTTCAAGCACATGCAGTTGCAGGTGATCTTGAAGTCTCCACCGGAGAATGTGCAGGAGTTGTATTTGGAATCGCTGGCGGCGATTGGGATTGACCTGCGGCAGCACGACATTAAGTTTGAGGAAGATAACTGGGAAGCTCCGACGCTGAGCGCGTGGGGTGTGGGCTGGCAGGTGATGCTCGATGGACTCGAGATCACGCAGTTTACTTATTTTCAGCAGTGCGGTGGAGTGGATCTGTTTCCAATTTCTGTTGAGCTGACTTATGGGCTGGAGCGTATTGGGGCGTTTCTGCAGGATGTGGATTCGATTTACGACATTGTGTGGGCGCGGGATCCGGAGACGGCGCGGGAAGTGAAGTATGGTGATGTGCGGCTGGCGGATGAGTTGCAGTTTTCGGTTTACAACTTCGAGTTGGCGGATGTGGAGAAGACTTGGAAGCACTTCGAGCTTTGTGAGGCGGAGTGCAAGGGTCTTCTGGAGAAGTATGCGGATCAAAAGCCCCGCCCCCTCGACAAGCTCGAGGCAGGCTCTGTGTCTCCAAAGAACGGAGACACAAGGACGGGGCACCCGCTCCAGGAGAAATCAAGGTTTCCTCTTTTAGCGGCGTACGATCTTTGTTTGAAGTGTTCGCACCTGTTCAACATCCTCGATGCGCGGGGAGCGATTTCGGTGACGGAGCGCGTGGGAGTAATTGCTCGCGTGCGTGCGCTGGCGGTGGGGATTGCTAAGGCTTGGGTGGATCAGCAGAAAGGCGAGAGTGTTGAGAAGTCCGACGAGCCTGAGCCTGTCAAGAGAGAGAAGAAGGTAAACGAGAAGCTGACACCGGTGTGATTTTAATTGCAGCTGTGGTGATTGACACGCCCGGGGGCGGAACGCCCCCGGGACAGCCGGCGAGGACCCCGGCGCTACGGTTTGAAGCATGCCAGACTTCCTGTTGGAGATCGGGTGCGAAGAGATTCCCGCGCGGATGATTGACGCGGCGTCGCAGGAGTTGCGCGAGCGCGTTGCCGCGCTGCTAAGCCGCGAACGGGTGGCGGCGGGGGAGATTACTGGCTTCGATACGCCGCGACGCTTGGCGGTGATGGCTTCCGGAATTCCCGTCACACAAGCCGATGTGACGGAGCAGGTCAATGGGCCTTCCGTAAACGTTGCATATAAAGATGGGCAACCGACCCCTGCGGCGCATGCGTTTGCGAAGAAGGCTGGGGTCGACATTTCGCAACTGGAAAAGATCACGACGGCGAAAGGCGAGTACCTGGCCGCGAAAGTCACGAAGAAGGGTCGTAGCGCAGCCGAAATTCTGACGGAGAATCTGCCCAAAGAAATTTCTTCAATCTACTGGCCGAAGAATATGTACTGGCGCAAGGCTGGCGAGCGCTTTGTGCGTCCGGTGCGGTGGCTGGTGGCGATGCTCGATGGGGAGACGATTCCGCTGGAGTTCGATGGAGTCTGGGCGGGGAATGTCTCGCGCGGGCACAGAATGTTGTCGCAGGGCGCAGTGACGATTTCGCGGGCTGGTTCTGCCTACGTTGACTCTTTGCGCGCGGCTAAGGCCTGGGGCGGGCGGAGCGTGAGCAGCAGATTCGCAAGGCGCTGGACACGGCTACGCGCACGATTGCCGGGGCCCGATGGCGGGAAGATAAATCGCTGCTCGATACGGTGGTGAACCTGACGGAGTTTCCATCGGTGATTCTGGGCGGGTTCGATCCGCAGTTTCTGGCGCTGCCGGAAGAGGTGCTGGTCACGGTGATGCGCGACCATCAGAAGTATTTTGCGGTGGAAGATGCGGACCACAAACTGCTGCCCCATTTTCTTGCGGTGCTGAATACTGATGGCGATCGTGAAGGATTGATCCGGCACGGCAACGAGCGGGTGCTGCGGGCGCGGTTCAGCGATGCACGGTTTTTCTGGGAGACAGATCAAAAGCGGTCGCTTCTGGAGCGGCTGGAACTGCTGCGGCACGTTACCTTCCAGAAGGATCTGGGCAGTTATTACGAGAAAACACAGCGCGTGCAGCGTTTGTGCAGTTGGCTGAGTGAGATCGTCAGGCAGAGCGGCATGGCAGTGCGTCCGGGCGTGATCCACAAAGCCGCGGCCCTGGCCAAGACCGATCTGACCACCGAACTGGTGAAGGAATTTACCGAATTGCAGGGCATTGTAGGCGGTTTGTATGCGCGGGCGCAGGAACTTGATTCGAGCTTGCCCGAGGCGACGCGACTCGCGATTGCAGACGCGATTTACGATCACTACAAGCCGGAATCGGCTGAAGACGATGTTCCACGTTCGATCGAGGGCGCCGTGCTTTCCATCGGCGACAAGGCGGACACGATTGCCGGGATGTTCTCGCTGGGGCTGGTTCCGAGCGGGTCGAAAGATCCTTTTGCGCTGCGGAGGCAGGCGAATGCGATTGTGAAGGTGATCGCGGAAAAGAAGCTTCCGTTCCGGTTGAGCGACATCCTGCGAGACGCACGTGCCGGCTACGAGAGATCGGACGCGGAGAGGAAGTTTGTCGACGATGCGAAGTTCTCCGAGGCCGTGCGCACATTCTTTGGCGAGCGCCTGGAATTTTATTTGAAGGATGTGCGGGGCTATGCGTACGACGTGGTGAAGGCTGTACTGGCGGCTGACGCGGAAGACGTGGTCGATGTGCTGGCCCGGGCCGAGGCGGTGAAGCAGGTGATGCACATGCCCGAGTTCCTGGCGATTGGCGCGGCCTGCAAGCGCATGAGGAACATACTGAAGCAGGCTGAAGAGAAAGGCATCGCGCCCGCCCCGAAGTTTGAATATCTACCGGAAGCTGCGGAAGAAGAGAAGACCCTCATGGCCTATATGGAGCGCACGGACGCGAAAGTGGAAGCCCACCGGAGCAAGAAGGAATATTTGGAAGCTCTGCTTCTGCTATCGACTGCGAGAGAACCTGTAGATAAGTTCTTCGATAAGGTGATGGTGATGGTGGACGACCAGAAGATACGAGCGAACCGGCTGGCGCTGCTCCGGACTTTGTTAAAGGAATTCTCCACGATCGCCGATTTTTCAGAGATCGTGACCGAAGGGAAAGCATAGCTGTGAATCCACAGGGGCTAAAGCCCTTGTTAACAAATCAACAAGTTCTAATCGCAGCGCTGGAAGCGCTGCGCCACCCAAAATCCTAAGACAAAGGACTCATCATGGCGACAGTTACTCTCCCCGAAGCTGGTGTTCAGGAAAGCAAGAAAACCACGACCAAGTACGTTTACTTTTTCGGCGGTGGCAAGGCAGACGGCCACGGCAAGATGAAAGATGACCTGGGCGGCAAAGGCGCCGGACTGGCCGAGATGACCAATGCCGGGCTGCCTGTGCCACCGGGATTCACCATCCAGACCGAGGCTTGCCGCGAATACATGCGAACTGGCGGCGTGTCGAAAGAAGTCGACCGGCAGATGGAGGAGGCGCTGGCCAAGCTGGAAGCGCTGCAAGGACAGAAACTGGGAACGGGCGAGAACCCGCTTCTGGTGAGCGTGCGCTCGGGCGCGAAATTCTCCATGCCCGGAATGATGGACACGATCCTCAATCTTGGATTAAACGACAAGAGCGTGGAGTCACTGGCCAAACGCAGCAACAATCCCCGGTTCGCGGCAGATTCGTACCGGCGGCTGATCCAGATGTTTGGCAACGTTGTGCTGGAGATTCCGAAGTCTGCGTTTGACGAAGTGTTCGACGCGAAGAAGAAGAAGAAAAAGGCCAAGCTCGACACCGAGCTGGATGCCACGGCTCTGAAAGAAGTGATTGAAGAATACAAGAAGGTGGTCAAGAAGCACGCCAAGCGCGAGTTCCCGCAGGACCCGCACGAGCAGCTCGTAATGGCGCGGGATGCGGTGTTCCGCTCATGGCAAAACGAGCGTGCCAAGCATTACCGCCGCATCAACAACATCGATGACATGCTGGGAACCGCGGTGAACGTGCAGGCCATGGTATACGGCAACTTGGGCGACACCAGCGGCACGGGCGTGGGTTTCACACGTAACCCTGCCACCGGAGCGAAGGAGTTCTACGGCGAATTTCTGATGAATGCGCAGGGCGAGGATGTGGTTTCGGGCGTTCGGACTCCGGTGCATATTTTGGAACTGCACAAGATCATGCCCGAGGTTTACGACCAGTTGCGCGACATCACGACGCGGCTGGAGAAGCACTACAAAGACATGCAGGATTTCGAGTTCACCATCCAGGATGGCAAGCTCTACATGCTGCAGACGCGCAACGGCAAGCGTACCGGGTGGGCCGCGGTGCGGGTGGCGATTCAGATGGTGGAAGAAGGACTGATCACCAAGGAAGATGCGATCTTCCGCGTCGAACCGAACCAGCTTTATGACTTCCTGGTACCGCGCCTGGATGAGAAGAGCACGAAGGTGGAAGTGCTGGCGACCGGATTGCCGGCTTCACCGGGAGCGGCGGTGGGGCAGATTGTGTTCACCGCCGAAGAAGCGGTGAAGAAGGCGGGACACGGGGCGAAGAAGAATCCGGTGATCCTGGTGCGCGCGGAAACTACTCCGGAAGATATTCAGGGTATGGAAGTTGCCGCCGGCATTTTGACGTCGCGCGGCGGCATGACCAGTCACGCGGCCGTGGTAACGCGCGGCATGGGGAAATGCTGCGTGGCGGGTGCGGGCGACATTCAAGTCGATGAACGAGCCGGAGAAATGCGCGTCAAGGGTCAGGTGTTCAAGGAGGGAGACTGGATCTCACTCGACGGGACAAGCGGGCGCGTGATCAAAGGGAAGCTGAATACACTCGATCCGTCGACCGACGATGCCGACCTGCAGACGTTGTTGGGTTGGGCGGAGCCGTTCAAGAAGATTGGCGTGCGCGCCAACGCAGATATTCCGCGCGACGCTATTCAAGCGAAAGCCTTTGGGGCTGAGGGCATCGGCCTGTGCCGCACCGAGCACATGTTCTTTGCCGCGGACCGCATCCCGCACATGCGCGCCATGATCCTTGCGGATAATGAGAAAGACCGCCGTGTCGCGCTGAAGAAGCTGCTGCCCATGCAGCGAGCCGATTTTATTGGGCTGCTTAAGGCGATGGATGGGCTGCCGGTGACGATCCGTCTGCTCGATCCGCCCTTGCATGAGTTTTTGCCCAAGCGCGAGAAGTTGATGGTCGATATCGCCACGCTGCCCAGTGCCAAGGCGAAACAGAAGAAAGCTCTCGTCGAGGAATACCGTGAGTACGGCGCGAAAGACGCCGGAGATCTGAAGAAAATTCTTTCCGGACTGCTGGCACGGGTGGAGGACTTGCACGAATTCAATCCCATGCTTGGGCACCGCGGATGTCGGCTGGGGATCACCTATCCGGAGATTACCGAGATGCAGGCGCGGGCCATTATTGAAGCGGCCGTAGCCGTGGAAAAGGAAGGCATCAAGACCCACGCCGAGGTGATGATCCCGCTGATTGCGACCGTGAAGGAGATGGCCAACCAGGGAGCGATTGTCCGGCGCGTGGCGGAAGAAGTGTTCAAGGAAAAAGGAAAACACGTGCATTATCTGGTGGGCACCATGATCGAACTGCCGCGTGCCTGCCTGGTTGCGGACGAGATTGCGAAGGAAGCGGAGTTCTTCTCGTTTGGAACGAACGACCTGACGCAAACCACATTCGGTTTTTCGCGCGATGACGTCAACAAGGTTCTACCAACGTATCTGGCGGAAGGGATTCTGAAACAGGACCCGTTTGCCGCGATTGATCAGGTAGGTGTGGGTGAGTTGGTGAAGATCGGGATCGAACGAGGGCGGAAGATGCGTCCGAACCTGGAGGTAGGGATCTGCGGAGAGCACGGCGGCGAGCCAGAATCAGTCAAGTTCTGCCATCAGGTGGGGATGGATTATGTGTCTTGCTCCCCGTTCCGGGTGCTGACCGCGCGGCTGGCGGCGGCGCAAGCCGGGGCGTCGGATGCGCTGCAAGTCGAGGGCGGACGAACAAAATGAAAACCGCAGAGGACGCTGAGGACGCTGAGGACGCTGAGAGACTTTAGGGGCTGTTATGGACATCAATGAGATTTCCGGAGCCGTCGTCGATGCGGCTATAAAGGTGCACACGGCTCTGGGTCCGGGATTGCTGGAGAGTGTCTACCAAAAAGTGCTTGAAGCATGAACTGACGAAGCGTGGACTCCGAGTGGAAACGCAGGTGTGGCTGCCGGTCGTCTACGATGGCGTCGAGATTGAGGGCGGCTACAAGATTGATCTGCTGGTTGAAGGTCAAGTCGTCGTCGAGTTGAAGGTGGTTGAGCAAATACTGGATATTCACAAAGCTCAATTGCTCTCTTACCTGAAGCTCGCAGACAAACGCGTGGGTCTGCTCATCAACTTCAATATCGTGCATTTGCGAGACGGCATTCGGAGGCTGGTAAACAATCTTCCCTCCTCCGCGTCCTTAGCGTCCTCTGCGGTTGTGGGTTGACCTTTGTCGTTTATTGCACTTTTTGCAGCCTGGCAATCAGTTTCTGCGCCAGGCTTTCTTCTGATTCCGACCACAGCAGGCGCGCGTTGGCGCCGCTATTTTTCTCCACGTTCACGGAGAATTCGACCAGCTTGGCGACGTTATCGCGAATCTTGGCGCGAGTCTGTTCGTTGAGGGAAGTTTCGGGCTGCAGAAAGTACGAATCCAAGCCGAAGTCCACTTCGATGTGCCCCGACTGCTGATAAGATCCCGCGTCGAATTCCTCTCCCTGGACGACGAATTTCACGGTGGCGGGCTCGAGCACCCAGTTCGCGTTCGAATCATCGGGAGTCCAGAGATCCCAGTGCGCTTCGAAGATATAGGCGTAGTCGTCGTGGACCAGTTCGGCGGCGATCAGCGTGGCCTGCCCGGGATCGATTCCGCCTGGAAAGCGGCGCTCCAGGACGGTGGCTTCGTCCCAGGAAATAGGATGCACGGCGAAGTAGGTGACCCCCGGGCGCTGCGTCGAAAAAGGGAACTGCTGCAACACGGCAAACGTGTGGGGCAACATTTCAGGGCCGGAGAAGTCGGGGAACCAGAGACTGAGATAAAGCGGATCGGACACTATGACCTCGCTTTGCGTCCACGACCGCCGTCGTGCCGATGAGCGAGGCGTTCGTTCGCAACATCGAGCAATTCGTCGACGACGAAGCCATTGATCTCGTTTCTTTCGAGAAGCGAGAGCGCAAAGATGATGTCACGCAGAGATACTTGCGGAGCTTTCGCAAGCGAGAGGGCGTTCTCTATGTCGGCAAGGCCCAGGAAAAGGCGCGGGTCATGCGGACGGAACGCCGTCGCAGCCGGGGCACTGGCGCAACATATCCGTGGATCGTGGAATCCACCGCGATGGTCAACCACTACTATTTCTATTGCGTTGACGAGGACTTCGGACCCTTCTTCCTGAAGTTCTGCTCCTACTTTCCCTACAACGCCAAGCTCTGCATCAACGGCCACGAATACCTCAAGCGCCAGCTGACCAAGCGCGGAGTTAAATTCGAGGCGCTCGACAACGGCGTCAAATCTTGCGCCGACCCCAAGCTGATGCAGCAGCTGTGCGATGGGCTTTCTGCGGACCGGATCGATCGACTGCTGCGCAAGTGGCTGCGCCGCCTGCCGCATCCGTTTCCGCCGCGTGATCGCGCCGCCGGCTATCGCTATGCGCTCTCCATCCTGCAAGCCGAGTTTTCGCTCACCCAGGTGCTCGATCAGCCGGTGATGGGACGCATCTTCTTCGAGGAGGTGATCAGGGAGAACCTCGATCTCGGCCGGCCCAGTCAGGTGAGCTTGGTGTTCGACCGTAAGGTCATCCGGCGCACACCGGGTCGGTTCCGCACCCGCGTCATCACCGACGGCGTCGTGCCCTCGCTGCACGTCGATTACAAAAAATCCCGCATCAAGCAATACCACAAGGAGGGACAAGCGCTTCGAACTGAAACGACCATCAACGACACCCGCGATTTCGCGATCGGCCGACGCATCGAAAATCTTCAGGAACTGCGCAAGATCGGCTTTGCGGCCAACCGACGTCTGCTCGACGTCCAACGCATCGGCCATGACTGCTTCATCGGCGAAGCATCGTTCCAGGACATGCAAAGACCTGCCACCGTGGATGGTCAACGCGCGGCAGCGTTGCGCTTCGCTGATCCGCGGGTCCAAGGATTATTGCACGTCTTGCTTCTGTTTGTTCTCGTCCAGGGCACATTCGCTCACAGCGATCTCCGCGAGCATCTGGCTCCACTGCTCGGGCAAAAGCCGAGCCAACTCACCCCGGGACGGATCACATACGACCTGCGACGCCTGCGCCTGCACGGGCTCATCGAGCGCATCCCGAAGTCTTACCGCTACCGCATCACCGCCAACGGGCTGCGCACCGCCATCTTCTATACTCGCCTTTATAACCGCGCGCTCCGGACCGGATTGGCGATCATCTCGCAGCCTGCGATCGATTATGAGTTGCCGATTGCCAAATCCATCCGCGCGGCGGAAGTGGCCGTCAACAACTGGTACGACGATGAAAAATTGGCAGCATGAAAACTTGACTCATCAGCTCAATAAAGCTCTCGATCAAGGACTCTAGTGCAAGCAGCTATCCTTGACGTAAACCTGAGCGACCGAGACGTAACCCCCATCGCTGAGCTTCTCATCGGAGGCGGCGTCCCGGCGATCTTTTACTCCGGCTTGGATCTACCGGTCGCACTCCGAGAGCGCTATCCCTCCGCCTGGTTTTGCAAGAAACCCACTCCGGCTGCACGGCTCTTAAACGAGCTGGTTGCGTCGATGCCTAAATAAAGGAGACGGTGTTATCCTTGGGCGCGGTCGATCTCCCAGCCGTTCGTTCATCGCCGGTAAACTGACGACTATGTTCGGCCGTCCAAGCGAATAGCGGTCGAGGTCCGGTTCTGGCAGATCTCGAACGTGGCAACCCAGCCAACGCATTTCTGTTATTGGGGGATGAACCCTGACGCGGTTCGCTCGCCGAGGGGACTTGAACGACTCGAACGCGATGCTGTGAAACGGGTGCGGGACCAATGTCCTGACGTGGAATGGCTAAGCAACTATACCGTGCTGGGGCCGTGCGATCATCTTGATGGCTTTACTGCGAACGATATCGAGACAGCGACTTGGGTCTCAACGCTCATTCGAACGTTCGGCCACGCACTGGACGGCAACGGAGTGGGCTCGATTTAAGAAGATCGTCCGCACGCTTCCTGGCTCGACTTGAACAAGACCAAGTTTCTGCCGCTGCGAAATCGCATGATTGAAGACGCCGAATGCGTCGCGGAGTTTGTCTTGGCAGGACCAGGAGTTGAATTCACTCCATCGTGTTTGATTACCGTCGGAGCACCCTAAATTCTGATGGGGATCAATGTGGAAGCCAGAACCGGGACGATTAAGCTGACGTTGGCGCGCGCGGCAAGATCGAGGTTCGTTCCCGCCGGAACCAACGCCATAGTGCGTACTCATTGAGCACGAGAATGCGCGGATCATACCTCAATCCGCGGCTGGAGCCGTTCTACCGCGACGTCGTAGCAGCCATCCGCAGCGTCGATCCGAATCATCTGGTCTTCCTCGCTGGCGCGCAATGGAGCACGAGCTTCGAGGTGTTCGGCCGACCGTTCGATGCCAACAGCGTCTACACCTATCACAAGTTCTGGGCCAACCCGACGCGCGACTCGCTGCAGAGCTATCTCGATTTCAGCAACCGCTGGAACGTGCCGCTGCTCATCGGCGAGACCGGCGAGCTGACCAACGCCTGGAACGAGAAATTCCGGCTGCTGCACGAGCAGTTCGGCATCGGCTGGTGTTTCTGGCCCTACAAGAACCTTGATTTGGATCTCGCGGTCGTCTCGATTGCAAAGCCGGCGAAATGGGACTTGATCGCGCGCGCCGGAAGCGCGGACACGCGAGAGTTCGAGCCGGGCACCTTGCCGCCCCGCGAGCAGGCACAAGCAATCCTCAACGCCTATCTGGAAGCCCTCAAGTTCAGCAACGGCCGCGTCAACCGAAGCTATCTCAGCTCCCTCGGCCTCGTCGCGCCCTAGCCGGCAGCGCGCATCACGCTATCGGCTGGTTGCGTGGCCGGCCGCCGCCGCGGGTCACGCCGGACGGGGAAATAATCGAACGGCGTGACGGACCGTCTTCGGCGTGGTGTGGTAGCGGCGCGCCACCTCGGCCTTACTCAGCCCACAATCCACCACCGCACGCACCATCTCCTCTCGACCTTTGGGTCGATGCACCGTGACGATGACCTGACCTTCGCCCCGCTTTTCATGCCCGTTGTCGGTCAAAGCGGCAGCCTCGCTCGGTCAACCATTTCCGAAATGTGGGCTTTCCGTTGCTTGCTCCCATGTATCTGTGGTGATCTTGTAAGAACAATATCGTGTACACTGAGCGTGACCTCAAGCGTGCACAAGAGAGGACATTCAAATGCCATCGCAGAACGGCAACGGCGGCCGGCGCGGCCCCTGGGGTAGCGGGGCAAAATCCGATTCCGATCTTGAGGATCTAGTCCGGCAGGGACAGGATCGACTCAACCAGATCATGCCGAGTGGTGGCCTGCGCCCAGCAATCGTCCTTGCCGTCCTCGCTCTGGTCGGCCTAGGCGCATGGACGGCCTTTTACACTGTGCCGAGCGACTTTGTTGCAGTCGTGCAACGTTTCGGAAAGTATCTCAAGGATGTTCCGCCGGGACTGCATTTTAAGCTGCCGCTGGGCATAGATGTGGCAACAATCGTTCCTGTCAAACGGCAGTTGAAGCAGGAATTCGGGTTTGCGACCGCAGGCGGCACCGACCCGTATCAAATTCCTCGCGACGCGAAGCAGGAAACGCAGATGGTGACGGGTGACCTGAACGCCGCATTGGTGGAGTGGGTGGTTCAATACCGCATCTCGGATCCCGTTAAATTCCTTTTCGACGTTCGGGAGCCGAGGGGAACCCTCCGCGATGTTTCGGAATCCGTAATGCGGGAGGTCGTCGGCGATCGCACCGTGGACGAGGTGATTACCATCGGCCGACAGGAAATCGAAACGGAAGCGCTGACCAAGATGCAGGCGCTCGCAACTAAATACGCAATGGGGATCAGCATCGATCAGGTGCAATTGAAGAACATCAATCCGCCCCAACCGGTGCAGGCGTCGTTCAACGAGGTCAACCAGGCCCAGCAGGAGAAAGAGAAGCTGATCAATGAAGCCCGGCGCGATTATAACAAGGTGATCCCACTGGCCGAGGGCGAGAAGGATCAGCGGATCCGCGAGGCCGACGGCTACCGGCTCAAGAGGATCAATGAAGCGGAAGGCGATGCTGCTCGGTTCAGCGCCCTATTGGCGGAATACATCAAGGCCCCCGAGGTTACCCGCCGCCGCATCTATATCGAGACCCTGCAGGACGTCATGCCGGGCATACGCTCAAAGATCATTGTCGACGAACGGACACGCAGCATTCTGCCATTGCTGAATCTCGACTTCCAGAAGGGAGAACGGCCATGAATAGAATCAAGTTAGTAGCGATCTCAGCGGTTTTGGGGCATCGTGACGTTCGTTGCGATGAGTTCGATCTATACGGTGAGCGAGTCGAGCAAGCGATTATCACCCAATTCGGCAAGCCGTCGGTGCTCCGGTGACTACGGCCGGTCTGAAGGTCAAGGTCCCCTTCATCCAAGATGTCAACCTTATGGACAAGCGAGTTCTCGAGTGGGATGGAATCCGACCGATATGCCAACCAAGGACAAGCTCTACATCTCGGGCTCGACCTCTTCCGCGCGCTGGCGGATTGCAGATCCTCTCCAATACTTTCTGCGCCTGCACGATGAACGCAGTGCTCAGTCCCGCCTGGACGAGATCGAGGCAGCGAGAACCGAAACGCTGTGGCCAAGCAAGCGCAGATCGAGATCCTACGACACCCAGAGAATTGCGTGCCGCTGCGCGACACCCTCCTGACCGGCGCGGGACCGGAGAAGGATATGAAACGCTAGTGCTGATCAAAAGGGACGCAAACTGGTCGAGCAGGAAGATCTTTGCCGAGGCCGCCCAGAAGGTTCGAGTATTTGGTATCGAATTGCTCGATATTCGGTTCAAGCGGATCAACTACAATGAGAGTGTGCGCCCGAAAGACTACGATCGAATGATCAGCGAACGGCGGCAGATCGCGGAACGTTTCCTGTCGGAAGGTAACGGCGAGGCCGCCAGAATCCGCGGCAATCGTGTGCGTGACCTGAACAAGATCCAGTCTGAAGCCTACCGTCAGGTTGAGGAGATCCGCGGCGTGGCGGACGCAAAGGCCACCGAAATCTACGCCGTGGTGGGGCTGACAACGCATAGTTCTGAGGCGGGAACCATGAATTGACACGGACCATGCAGCTCAGCAGCTCGATCATCGCCGAGATCACCCTTGTCCTTTCCACGGGCA
>CAWJEY010000004.1:5000-1030979 GCA_963842095.1 uncultured Acidobacteriaceae bacterium | reverse complement strand
TTCGGATTTTTAAGTTGCATGCTGAGGCGTGCAAATCACACGTCAAAGAAGACTGTTTCGCGATCTCCCTGAAGAATCACATCGAACAGCCAATATCCGGGACGGGCTGGATCCGGGCGCGCCAAGAGCGTGTCCCGCCGCTCGGGCGGAATCAGCCGGAGCACGGGATCCCTGTCATTGGCGGCATCTCCAGCGAAATAAACCCGCGTGTAGAGCTGCTTCAGCATTCCTCGAGCGAACACCGCAAGGGTGAGATGCGGCGCCTGCAAGGTGCCGTCGGGAACGCGTCCGGGTTTTATGGTCTCAAGCACGCAACTGCCATCTTCTCCAGTGGCGAGACGACCAAAACCGATCCATCCCGGATCGAGCAGTTTGGGTTGCGAATCGTCCGGATGGTTGTATTTGCCATTGGAGTCGGCCTGCCAAATTTCCAGCATCGAATCACTAACCGGGGCACCGTCGCCGTCCAGCACGCGAAACGTGATCCATCCCCGTTCCCCCTTGGCGTGCGGACCTGCCACACACCTCACGCAGTGCTCGTCGGTGGTCAGCTCAATCCGGAAAAATGGGCCGACCGTCTGCGAGGGGGTCGGGACCAGATTCGTGTCAGGGTTCAAAAGGTGTGGCCTCCGGCCCGCGCAACACAATGTCGAATTTGAAACCCTTCGCCCATTGCGGCTGCGTCGTCTCCAGATCGAATTTCGAAATCAGCCGCTGTCTCGCCCGCTCATCCGGTATGGACTGAAAGATGGGATCGTATTCAAACAATGGATCACCTGGAAAATACATCTGCGTCACCAGACGGGAGATAAAAGCAGCCCCAAAGACTGAAAAGTGAATATGCGCGGGCCGCCACGCATTGTAGTGATTGAACCACGGGTATGACCCGGGCTTGATGGTGATGAAACGGTACGCTCCGTGTTCATCGGTCATGGTTCGACCCGCGCCACTGAAGTTGGGATCGAGCGAAGCGGGATGCTGGTCGTTAATGTGCCTATACCTTCCGGCGGAGTTCGCCTGCCAAATCTCGAGCAGCGAGTTGGGGAGGGGCCGCCCGTTGCTGTCGAGCACACGACCGCTCACGATGATACGCTCACCGATGGGTTCACCCGGGTGCTGGCAAGTCAGATCGTTATCCTTTTCCCCGGCCTTTTCATGCCCAAAAACCGGCCCGGTAATTTCCGAAAGCGTATGCGGCAGCAGGATAAGGGGCTTTAAGGGCGCGCGCTTGACAGTGGCGTGGTAAGGCTCATACAATGACGGCGGCTGGCTGCCCTCGGGTACACGGGCATAGGCTTTGACAGAAACTCGTGTGCTCACCTCAGAATCCATGCCACTCCTGTTTCCGGCACGCTACTTTGCGGGCAAGGTAATCTCCTGCGCATCTCAATCTGCCGTTGAAAACCCCTGCTCACAGTCGCGCGCACACCGATTTGGCTTCGGTATACAACTCCAACGCCGGTTTGCCCCATTCGCGTCCCCAACCCGACTGTTTGTACCCTCCGAAAGGCAGCGCGGAATCGAAGACGTTGTAGCAGTTGATCCAAACCGTCCCCGCTTTCAACTTCTTCGCTAGAAGGTGTGCCTTGCTGATGTCGCGTGTCCATACCGCTGAGGCCAGACCGTAAATGCTGTCGTTGGCGAAGGCTGCCACTTCACCCAGGTCGCCGAACGGAATCGCCGTTACCACTGGACCGAAAATTTCTTCGCGGACTACTTTCATGCCCGGCTTCACGTCGACCAGCACCGTCGGTTCAACAAAGTACCCCGGGCCATCGATCTTTTTGCCACCGACCACCGCCTTAGCGCCGTCCTTATGGCCGGAGTCGAGATAGCCGCAAACTCGATCTTGCTGTTCTTTTGAAACCAGTGGCCCCATGTTGTTGGCGGGATCAATTCCTGGGCCGATATGGAAGCTCTTGGTGAAGTCAGCAACCCCTTCCACCACTTTGTCGAAAACACTCTTATGGGCAAACAGCCGCGAACCGGCGGCGCAGATTTCGCCCTGGTTAAAGAAAATAGCCATCGCACTGCCCGGGATAGCCTGTTCCAGGTCGGCGTCCTGAAGGACAACGTTGGGGGACTTGCCACCCAACTCCAACGAGACCTTTTTCAGATTTCCGCTGGCCGCGTTCAAAATGAGCTTGCCAACTTCGGTCGATCCAGTGAAGGCAAGCTTGTCCACATCCGGATGGGCTGCGAGAGCGGCGCCCGCCGTTTCCCCGAAACCCGGCACAATGTTGACCACGCCTTCCGGGAAGCCTGCCTCCATGACCAACTCTCCCAGGCGCAGCGCGGTCAAGGGAGTCTGTTCAGCCGGCTTCAAAACTACAGTGCAGCCCACCGCCAAAGCCGGGCCCAGCTTCATCGAGGCCATAATCAGCGGAAAATTCCACGGAATAATCTGACCCACGACACCCACTGGCTCGCGAAGGGTATAAGCGAGGTATTGTGCTCCCTGAGCAGAAATCGGGATGGTGGCGCCTTCCACCTTTGTCGCCCAGCCCGCATAGTACCGAAACGCGTCGGACACGGTTGGGACGTCCACAATGCGAGAGAAGAACACTGGTTTGCCGTTGTCGAGCGTTTCCAGTTCGGCCAGTTCTTCGTTATGCTCGTCAACTAACTCGGCGAGTTTCCACAGCAACCTGCCTCGTTCCGACGGTGACATCTCGGGCCATGGGCCGGATTCGAAAGCCTTGCGGGCAGCTTTGACAGCCAGGTCTATGTCGGCTTTATCCCCTTCCGCCACGCGGGCCAACACCTCGCCCGTGGCGGGATTGTAGGTCTCAAAGGTTTTGCCGGAAACCGCATCAACCCATTTGCCCCCGATCAACATTTTTCGGGGTTTGGCAACGAATGCGCTCACACTGGTCTGTATTTGCTGGGCTACCGTGGTGGCCATGTTTCCTCCTGCATATACCAACTCAATCTGAATCGTAATTTCTCGTGCACTTTATCGGATGCCTTAGGCGCGAACCCAGCCGTACTGCGTGTTGCTCGGCGTTGGATTTCCCGCTTCCTTGTATTGTTTCCGCAGCCGGTCTACGTAATCTGCCGGCACCGGGTTGCGCTTCGCCTGGGGATTAATCCCATACAAGCGAGCGGCATTGAGTCCAAAGATTTTGGCTTTCACTTCTGGAGTAAGCGGTGCGTATCCGAATTGCTTCATCAGCAATTCTGGCATCTCCAGGCGGCGCAGGGCTTCGATCTGCCACTGCGGCGATCCCCACCAAATCGAATCCGTCCCCCAGAGCACATGGTCGTCGCCGTACGCCTGAATGATCATCCCCAGAACATGGGCGGCCAACATCGGATGCGTCACTACCATGGTACCGAAGCTGGTTCCTAATTCCATGTAGACGTTGGTCATGTACGAGTTCTTCCTGCGGTACTCGCACAAGTCGGAAACCCACGGGACATACGGATTCTTGCGGAAGCCGTCTTCCGCGGCGGGCAATGCGTCTTCGACAGTCTTGAGGCCGGAGTGGTAAAGAAGAAAGTTCATATCAGGAAAATCTTTTGACGCCTTGACCATGTCTTTGGGATGGCAATGCGCCTCATTAAAAACGCCAATGGCTAATCCCTTGTGCAGGCAAATGTTCCGGATCTTCAGCTTATCGCGGGTATACTCCAGCGCCGGATACGTGATCTTCTCGTCGTCCATCCACCATCCGTCTTTATCCGCACCCAATCCCTGCCCGGTGTAGCCCTTCCAGGCGTCAATCTTCAGGGTTTCGGCCTGACGATGCATGTTTTCCAGATTCTTCGTCCCTAAGTCGGGAGAAAAGAGGCCGTGGCTCATCATTCGTTGCGAGCGCGTCAGTTCATTAACAATATTGCGCGTTCGCACCATTTCATCGGGCGGGATGACCATCTTGGCGTCGGTGATGTCGGGAATGCCACTCAGGCAGGCCACGGCCGTATCGCTGTCGAGAAAAACTTCTTTGATGTAGTTTTCCAGCTCGAAATCGGATTGCTTCGGCTCTTTCCCCTTCAGGACGGGATTAAATTGTCCGCCCGCGCGGCGAGTGTCGAAAACATTGGCCGGTCCTATAAAATGCCGCCCTGCGGCCACATGATGGGTTTGCACATCGAAGATGAAATAGTCGGTCTTCATTGCGCTGGCAGCGGCAACGTCGTGCAACTCCGCTGCGTCCACTTTGAAGAAGTGGCCGAACACGCTGTTCAAGGCAGCAAAGCCCGCGGCCATGCCGCATGTCATGCGAAAGAAATCCCGGCGGTCGATGCCCAGTTCCTTCGAGATTCTACTGCCCATCTCGAACAACGTGTTCTCCACCGCGCGCTGCTTTGCCGTTTGTGGAAGGGGAATGAATTCCTCGTTGGAGACGGCTTGCGTGGGGATCGGAAGGTGTCGGTCAAGATAATCGTCGAGTTCGTGTTTGCGCACCCAACCACCGTGATTCTCAGGCTTGCGGGCCGGGGGAGTGGTCTTGGAGTTGCTCATGCTCTGATCTCCCTGAATCTGCGGAAGGCAGGCCCGCGTCCCCGCTGAGTGCACAGGCAACGAGGGATTCGCAGCGCGCCTTCGATCAAAGGTGCACTCTGTCCTTCAGCAAACTCTCGAATTGCGCTTGTGGCCAAACCCCTACCACGTTTCGCCCGGTTCACTTCTCCTGTATGGATTCAAGGTATTTGTTCAGATTGGCAATGCGCATCTGAAGCTGCTCTTCGTGGCCCTGGCTCATTTTCCAGAATACCGGACCCCAGACCGGCATCTCCTGATCGCCGTGCGCCATGAGTTGCGTCTGCCCGCGAAGAATGCTGGTCACCTTATCGGCAGGGTACTTCCCGCCACTTCGCTTGGCCAACATGGTCAGATCGGCCGGAGCCTGCTTTAGGGCGCTGGCAGCGGGGCCGTCCCCCTTAGCGTCTTTGCCGTGGCAGGAGGTGCAGTAACTCATGAACATTTCCTTCCCCGAAACCGGCGAGGTCGCGGTTGCCGTTGTGTGTTTTACCGTGGGCTTTGCGTCCTGCCCTGCTGAAGTAAGCGCACCGGTGAGCGTGAGTGCGATCAGGAAATTGAGACATCGAAATTTCATGAAACCCTCCTCATCCGAAACCCTTGAGCAAGCCGCCCAGGCGCGAAGGAATATGCGCCTGGGGAGTTAAATTTTTTGCTCAGAACGTGAATCGCACTGAGAACTGCAACTGACGCGGATTGAACGCTGTGCGCGGCACTCCAAAGTTCGCGTTTGGCGTGTTTGGGATGAACAGACCCGTTCCGATTGGGGTGAGGGCCACCGACCCTCCGGGAACCGCGATTCCCCCGTTCGGGCAGCTCACCGATCCTGCTCCCTGCTGAATGGCGCGGGTTGTGGCATCGTTGTAATGCTGTGGGATGGCTCCGCAAAACACTGGTGAACCGTAGACGCTGGTAACCTCATCAAAATTTGCCCGGTTGAGCAGGTTGAAAGCATCGAACGCGGCAACCATGGTCAAGCGGTCGTTGAGGTGGATATTCCGCGTTACGCGCAGGTTCCAATTGTATTCCTGATCGCCGATATACGTATTCCTATCGATCATGGTCTTGCAGTTTTGGACCGTGGGGCAGGAACCCTGGAGGGGGGCGCCGCCAACGCGGTCGGTGGCGCCGCCGGCGACATCGTTCAGGCTGTTGTTGCCGTAAAAAATCGTGAAAGGCCGGCCTGATTGCAGGGTGACGATATTGCTCAACTCAAAATTCCTCCACGGCCCGCTCTTGGGCGCAATCGCCGTGAAGTTTGCCACCAACCGATGCCGGGCATCCTGGTTGGAGTTGGCGCGTTCCGCTGCATAGTCAAACTGGTTGACCGGCAGGTTGATGAAGGTGGTGAAGTTGCCATTGTCGATGATGTGGGAATAGGTGTAGTTGGCGGTCAAGTTGAAGTACGTCCCGCGCTTCAGCACGGTCAGCGTTCCGCCGTGATAAATGGCGTTGGCGACGTCGTTGTTGTAATCTTCGAGCCCCGCGCTAATAGTCTGCAGGCCCGAGCCGAGGGCGCCTCCAAAAAAAGGACCCAGGCCGGCAATCGCGCCGGTCCCAAGGGTTGGCGTTCCGTTACAGGGCGAGAGCGACCCGTCGGCGTTCACCAGTCCGGGCATCCATTCCGGGAGCGGGTCGGTGATAGCCGACTTGGTTGTGCCGGCCGGACAGGGAATGTTGATGTTGTTTCCGCGAACCAGCTTGTGGGCCTCCACGAACAGATAGCTCAGTTGGACTGAGAAACCCCGGCCGATCTGATGGTCAATTTCAAAACTACCTTGCTCCGCGTAAGGCGCCCGGCTGTTGTGGTCCATGCCACCCTCGCCAATTCCGCAAGCTCCGGTGGTAAAGCAGGTGCCGGCCATCTCTACCGAGGGAAAGGCCGTATTATAGGCTCCCGTTTGTATGATCTTGGCTGCAAGACAGGGGGCCTGCGGAACACCCGCGCACGGTGAGCCGGGAGGGCCAGGCGATGGCGGGTCTGCCAGGAGCTGGTAACCCTGCCCGGCCTGCCCAAGATTAGACATGATGTTGGGGAACTGCTGAGGCTGGATTCCGGCGGCGCTGCAAATGTTGGCGATGCCCGACGGCGCGTGATTGCCGCACTGGTAGCCCGCCACGATCTTCTGCGTGTTGGGCACGAAGAAGAAGGTCAGATTCTGCCGGTCAAAGAAAATTCCGAATCCCGCGCGAATTACCGTGCTGTTGTTGGGAGCATAGGCTAGCCCAATCCGAGGCTGAAACTCGTTGTAGTCATTGTTCACCAACGCCGATAACCCGGTTTCATAATCCCATCGCAGGCCATAATTCACGGTCAGCTTGGGACTGAGTTTCCATTGATCCTGGGCAAACACTCCCCAGTATCCGTGGTTAATATTCCGGCTGAAGCCGTTAAAGAGCGAGGGCGGGTAAGCATTGGCCCATGTTGAATTGGGGAACCCGGCACCATTAAGTGGATTCGCCGTGGTAACGGTCGGAGCGCACGGAGTGGGGCCAGAGGAGTCGCCGCCGCAGGCAGTGGGATTGGTTGGCAGCGGTGTGCCCGCGTACACGAAGACGACGCCATTGTCTTGCGGAACGGCGCAGGTGGCTGCCGAGCCGTCCAGCCCCGTTCCTCCCGTGGGATACACACCTCCGAAGTTCGTGTTGAAGTACTCGGCAAAATTAGTGAAGCAGCTTATGCCCGGTATGAGCGACCGAACGGGCATGAACCCGGGGAAATTCTCGAGGCTTGTCAGCCAGTTGCCATCAACGCCAAACTTCGCGAGGTGATTGCCCTTGACCCAGGACATGGACTCCGAGAGCTGGACTCGGGTCTCGTAGAGCCGGTCGTTGGTTCCGAAATTATGGCCCAGTTCGAGATCATTCAGGATGCTGAAATCGGGCTGGCCTGTCGCCCCTAGAAAATTGTAGTGCCGCCGCGCGTATTGCACGAGCACGGTGTTGACCAGATTGGGCTTCAGCAACGAGTTCACGGTGGCAACCACGGACTGGTCGCGAACATAGAGATTGCGGCCTCCGCTGGGCACGCCGATTCCGCCGCCATCGAGCGTGTTCCCCACCAGTTCGCCAAGCGAGCGGATGTCTTCCACGTTGTAGCGAAAAGCCAGGCGATTGTTGGCGGTCAGTTGATGATCGAGCCGCGCAAACCCGAAATCATCGTTCCCCGTTTTGAGGAAGCCTTGCAGGAACCCGAAGGCTTGCCCCTGTGTGATATTGGCCGGATTGCCGGCAAAATTGGGCAGACATGTGTTGACCGCGCCGATGCAGCCTTCGGGAGCCAGCCCCATCAGCGCCTTGGCTTGGTCGATGAGCAAAATGTTGTTGACCAGATCCGGCGGATAGACTGGGGACTGGGCGCTGCGCTTGCCTTCATAGTTCAGAAAGAAGAAAGTCTTGTCCTTGACAACGGGACCACCCACCGCGGCTCCGAACGAGTTCTGGCGAAGAGCGTGGGGCAGCGGGGAAGGCTGCAGCGGTGAGCGCGCGTCGAAGGCGCTGTTTTGAAAAAACTCGTAGACCGAACCGTGCAAATTGTTGGTGCCGGACTTGGTCACAATATTGACGATTCCGCCCATGGCGCGGCCATACTCGGCGCCAAAGCTGTTGTTCACGACGCGAAACTCCTGCACCGCTTCCTGGGGCGGCGTGGAGCGCTGAATGCCGCTGGCGGCGTTCACGAAGTCGGCTCCATCCACGGTGATCTCGTTGCTGAAAGAACGCATGCCGCCAAAGGAGATTTGCGTCACTTCAAACTCGGTGAAGGTTGTGCCCAAGCTGGTGCGGCTCGAGGCCACGCCGGGGGTGAGGAGAGCGAAGTCTGTAAACACGCGATTGCTAATGGGCAACGACTCAATCTGCTCGGTCTCTACAACCTGGCTGATCTCGGTTTTGGTGGGTTCGATGAGCGGGGCTTCGGTGGTCACGGTAACCACTTGAGATGCGGTCGCCACCTTCAAAACCGGGCTGATGGTGAAGACCTGGCCGACGGTCAAGACGATGCCCGTCTGCTGATACTTGCCGAAGCCGCTCGCGGTGATGGCTAACTCGTATTTTCCGGGAGAGAGGTTGGGTACTACGAAAAAGCCTGTGGTATTGGTCGTGGCTTGAAAAGTTTGGTTGGTGTCGGGCTCACGCACCACCACCTGCGCGCCAACGACCACACGCCCTCCAGCGTCCAAGACTGTGCCGTTCAGCTGAGCGAAGCTAAGGGCACCTTGGGCCACCGCGAATGGGGTAGCCGCGAAGAGTACAACGAGGAAGCAAAGAACAACACCCGACAAGCGTGTTCTCATAAGATCCCCTTCCCGAGCGAATCGTTTCCAATGCAAAAGC
This sequence comes from uncultured Acidobacteriaceae bacterium, assembly GCA_963842095.1. GTDB lineage: Bacteria > Acidobacteriota > Terriglobia > Terriglobales > Acidobacteriaceae > Sulfotelmatobacter. The sequence goes on along the minus strand of CAWJEY010000004.1, from coordinate 1,022,158 downwards.
AGAGACACGGCTCAAACAGCCGATCAGAAAGCCCGGCTAACAGTCCATCAGTATGAGATCTGGTGGGAGAATCGCACTCCACAGATTCCCCAGAAAAACGACACATGATTACTATGTTCCAATGCATACTGTCAACACAAAAATGTATACAGGAATCGATGTAGGCCTGAATCGTTGTCGGTTTTCGTTGAACTTAGGCGAAGCGCACAAATTTACTGTATGCAATCAGCGATTAACGGATTCCCGGCACGGCCAGCAACTCCCCAAGGCTGCGTAGGACACGGTGTGGCCTTCTGCCCGGAGGCTGCCTGGCCCAGTCGGACGCTTTTGAGATGCCGGTCGTCACCCCGAACCCCACGGCGCCCCCTCGCCTTGCCATAATCATTTCGACCAGAGGATCGTCTCCGACAACCCCCACCTTGCTCTTGGGGATGCCCAGCCTTTTCGCCACTAACCTCAATGCGTGGAGGGAGGGTTTCCCGGTGAGGATCATGGGCGCACGTGTAATCCTGCGCACCGCTGCCGAGATCGCGTAGGAATAACCCATGGTCTTGCCGCCAGCGGTAGCGAAAAATGGCACGTCCGAAGCTACATACAGCTCCGCCCCGTTCCAGATCGCCTTCACGGCGGCCTCGATGTCTTTCATGCGGCAGTCGGGATGCCATCCGATGTAGACGGCATCGACACGGTCAGTACCTTCGTCGTTGGGGAAAACCGCCTGCATTCCTGCCTGTGCCAGCGGCTGTCCAACGCCGGGGGTTCCTAACACTAGAACTCGCTTAACGCCCCGGCGGGGCATGATGTCGGCAGCCACGCTGGAAGGGTTAAGCAGAGCCTCATCGGAGATCGGCAGGCCGACAGCGCGCAGCTTGGGCGCCTGTTCTTCCGGCGGATAGTTCGTTCCATTGGTGAGGACAACAAAAGGAATGCCGCGTGCCTTCAATTCGCTAAGTATCTCAACGGCGCCGGGCAGTACTTGATAGCCGCTCAGGGAGCGATCACTCAAGACCAAGGTCCCGTCGAGGTCGAACACAAAACCCTCTACGGGTCTGAGCCGTCCATCCTCGCGAAGGCTCGATCTGTGTTTCATGCTCTTGTCTTGCGCCGCGCCGGCGTGCCGTTCAACTCCAGCCTGAAGCCAGGCTTCTCAACCGAGAGGCGTGCGATGTCGCTACGGGCTGCAAGCTGGCGAAGCAAATGAATCACGGGGGCGACGTCCGGATTGTAGGTTTGCTGAGCAGGCCCGGCGGCTTTCATGGCGTCGACCTGCTCGGCGGGCATTGTCGCGCGAAGGAGAAATTCCTCATCGCTCAGTTCGAACCCAATTCGTCTTCGCAACTCGGCAAGGGGCAGCATGTCTGGTTCCTGGCGAAGCTCGCGGGTTCGGGGCAAGGAATGGATACGATCCATTACATCCGGCGCAATCGGCAGATTGGGTTTTCCGAACCGGCCCAGGACGTAGCGAATCACTTCGTCCGGCACAAGGGCGTAGCGTTCCTTGTCCTTGCGAGTTATGTTCATCACCGCTTGGGTCAGCAGCATCTGCGAGAAGGGGGTCATCACAATCGGCCAGCCCAATTCCTGACGCACCCTGCCTAATTCTTCGATGACTGCGCCTTCCAGGTGTGCAAGCCCGCTTTCCGCCAAGTGCCGCCGCATGGTGCCCGTCATGCCTCCGGGCAACTGGTGATGGAAGTATGCCGCGTCAAAAGGCTGCGGGCGGCCGGCAGGAAGTTCCTCCGCTTCCGCCAGGCGGGTGAAATAGCGGCCAACTTCAGCCAAGGCCTGGTCGTCAACATCGATCTGGTGCCCGAGTTCGCGCAGATTGGCCACAACCCGCTCGGCGGGCGGATTGGAAATCCCGTCGCTCGCCGCGCCCGAGGCGCACTGCACCGTGTCTACCCCCCAGTTCGGTGCGTCCATGTAGACCAACTCGCCAAGCCCGATAGTGCAATGCGAGTGGAGTTCCAAAGGTTTGTCACCAATCACCGCCTTGACGGCCGGAATCATGGTGCGCGCGCGCAGCGGGCTCAGAAGGCCGCCGGGGTCCTTGATATAAAGGGCATCAATATCCGGACTCGTGGCAAGTTTCCGGGCACGTTCCACGTAGTGCTCGTCATCGTCAATGGGGCTTACCGTGAACACTAAAGCGGCGATGACATACTCGCCGCCAACCTGCTTGATGGTGCGCGCGCAGGCGATATTGGAGTCGGCATTGTTCATCGGATCAGCCAGCGCAAAGCGGCGAATCCCGTTTTTCACCAGAGTCGCGAACGCCAGCCTCATGAATTCAGGGCTGGCGGTTTCCCAGGAAATAAAACGGAAGCCCGTCGAGAGAAATTGGAGGGGCGTATTGGGAGCGGCTTTCGCCATCAGTCGAATCCGCTCCCAGGGGTCTTCTTTTTTGTAGCGGACCGCAACGCCCATGTGGGTCGAGGTAGTGAAGTCGATGGCCTTGAAACCGACGCGGTCCATGACGGGCGCAATGGTCAGAGTTTTTGCCGTGTCGATGCCAAGCGCCGCCCAAAGACTCTGGTTGCCGTCGCGGAGTGAAGTCTCAACGATCTGAATATTCGCCACAGTTCATGCCTCTGGACGCACACGCAGCAGAACTTCGCCGTACTCGACCGCTCCGCCGTTCTTCACCAATATCTCAACTACCTCGCCTTTTACGCCCGCACGGACCGTGTGCATGAGTTTCATGACTTCGATGATGCCGACCATCGTCTCCTCCCCGACCTTCGATCCCACTTCCACGAACGGAGGCTCACCCGGCTTGGGCGCAACGTAGAAGATTCCCAGTAGAGGAGCAGTGATTTCCAGCAGGCCCGGTTCGGTTGGCGGCTTTGGTGTCGGCTGTAGCGGCGAATTTGGCGGCGGCGAGCCTGCCGGCGCGGGAGCGGGAACCTGGGGCAGCGCAGACCCGCGCTGCAGGCTTAATTTCACGCCATCCATCTCGAGCGTTAATTGATCGAAGCTCGATTCCTCGAGGATGCGCATGATCTCGGCCACATCTTTGGCCGTGAGCGTCAACGGCGGCCTCCAAAGATGTTCATCACGTGCAAAAGCGGATTCTCCGCCGGCCTCGCCACCGGGGCTTTGTCTTTGCCAGACCAGACCGTCTCAGGACGGCTCTGCAACAAAATGATCTCGCCCCGGTGATCAATCGCCCATTCGATATCCTGGGGCCGGCCGTAATGACGCTCGACTTTGCGGCCAATTTCCGCCAGCGTTTTCAGTTCCTCGTCGCTAATCGAAGGCGCACGCCGAAGCTCTGCCGGAGTTTCGATAGGCTTGATCCCCCCGCTCTCCGCGGGCACGTCTTGTATGCGCTTGTCGGAAATTTCACGCACCGAAATTTGGCCTGTTATTTTGCCGATGACAAAGCGATCCGGTGTGACTTCACCGCTCACCACAGCGGAGCCCAGTCCCCAGGCCGATTCGATGGTGATCACGGAGCGATCGCCGGTCAGGGGGCTGCGCGTGAACATCACTCCCGCCGAGCGCGCGTCTACCATCTTTTGGACGACGACCGCAATCGCCACCCCGTTTTCCGGAGTGCCGTCTTTGAGGCGGTAGGAGATCGATGGCACGGAGTAGAGGCTGGCCCAACACGATCGCACGTACTCCAAAACAGGCTCGGCGCCCTTCACCCAGAGATAAGTATCCTGCAGTCCGGCGAAACTGGCTTCCTCTGAATCCTCCGAAGTAGCCGAGGAGCGCACCGCCAATGGCGAACTGAGATCCGGTCCGCACAGCACCTCATGCGCCGCCACGATGTCGGCGCGAACGTCTTCCGGCAACGGCGCCCTCTTGACGCGGGTACGAAGTTCTTCGGACAGCAGGCGGATTCCTCGCAGGTCCTGTAGCGACAGCGCCTCCACCCGCGGGCGGACACGGCTTTCCTTTTCCAGTTCGGCCAAGACGCGTTCAAACCCCTGAGTGGTTACAACGAAACCAGGTGGCACGGCGACATTGGCGCGCGTCAATTCCCCCAAGGAGCCGCCCTTGCCCCCAACCATGGCGCGATCGGCGAGTGTAATATCGGCGAACCAACTGATGTTTGCGGTAGAACGCATCGTAACTTTTCAATTCCGGCTGTTCAATCCCGACGGTTCAATCCAGCTGTTCAGATATAAAGCTGTTTGTTAATCGGAATGCCGTGCTCGCGGCAATAGCTCTCGTAATGATTGATGAACCCAGACATCGACCGTTTCGACGAAATTGCCGTTGTCATCGTAAAACTCGAGTGGCCCCTGGAGCCAACCGAACAATTTGACGCCGCTGGGATGGTCGCTCACGAGGGTATGGACCAGTCCCGGCGTCTCATAGATGAAGTTGCCCGGTTCGGCAACCCAATCGTATTCGAGATAGCGGGCGCTGCCCTCGAGGCAGATCATTACGACGGTTCCGCGATGCTTGTGTGTGCCAATCACGCCGGCGGACTTTATCCACAGAATGTTGCTGAAAATGTTATGGCGAGTATCGAAAAGAAGATGGCGAATTGCGGCATTGGGGCCGAACGGCACCCAGGGACTCTCTTGCTCCGAAGAGCCGACGAACGTGCCTGGGATGCCGTGCCGCTTGATCACGTCCGTATAAGCTTCAGGTACGTCCACGATTTTGTAAGCCGTGGACGGCGGAGCCGTCATTCTCGAAACGCTCGATGTTGTCATGATCCCTCCTGGCGCGGCTTGGCCGCGCTGTTAACTCTGCATCCGCAGTGGTTCAAGCTCTCACCGAATGCCGACAAATAAAAAGAAACGCTACTGCAAAATCGTCACCACGCCCCTGCCGCCATCCACGCGAATGCGCTGGCCGTCTTTAATTTTCTGTGTGGCTGTGCCTGTACCCACTACTGCCGGTAAGCCGTACTCTCGCGCAACGATCGCCGCGTGGCTCATGGAGCCGCCGATATCGGAGACGGCTGCCGCAATCTTCTGAAAGACCGGCGCCCAACTCGGGTTCGTAACGTGGCAGACCAGAATGTCGCCGCGTCGCAGGCGGTCAATTTCGTCCACCGACATCACCACCCGGGCGATGCCCTCGACTACGCCGTTGGAAGCGGCGAATCCCTTGATCTCATTGGAATCCGGCTTCTCGCCAGCGGCCAGCCATGAATCCAGATTTTCACGCGTAATGCCCCACAGCATGACAATGGCAGGATCATCAATGACGTCGGGCACGGGGCCCAGGGCGGGCGGAGTTTCGTGCCTGGCCCATTCGGCAATCGCCGCTTTGCGCTCATGCACAATCGGCGTCCAGCGCGCGGGGCCACGCGGCGGGGAGCCGTTCGACCACGAAATCATGAGATCGACAATCGCCGCCTCAACTTCATAGTGAGTCAGGTGAAATATGTCCTCGGCGTTTGGGAAGAAACCACGCTCGGCCAATAGCGCCCCAAATTCCCGAATCTTGTTAAAGAACAGATTGGTGTACCAATGCTCACAATAGAATTTGTGTCCTTCGACGTAAGGGAACACGCGATGGGTAAGCTGAATCATCTGGTCATAGGCGGCGCGCTCTTCGTCGCTGTTCAGCAGCTCGCGGTAATCATGGATGAGCTGCTGGCGCTCGGCCATCAGCTTGTCGATCGGTCGCTCGATGCGCTCGCCGGCTTTCAGGTTGGCGATGTAGCCGGGCAGCGAGGCAAAGGGCATCGAGAGATCGTCGTTCCAGGAACGATGGTAGTGGTAGAAACCGTCACCCACGTTGATGTTGAACCAAGGGTCGCGGGAGACGGCCAGCTCTGCAAGCCACTTCCTGCCGGATTCCGACTGCTGGAGCGATTGGATGACATCGTCGGCAGCGGCGCCCTCGCGGAACGCGTCATCAACTCCCAGTTCGATGGCGCATTTGGCGAGGCGGCGCAGCTCGTCGTCCGGGCGAAAGATTTCCGCTTCCATGCCGGCGACCATGCGGGCCACCGTCTGGTCGCTGATTTCCGGGAAGGCCTTTTTACAAAAATCAAAGAAAGTAAGATACGCGCCATAGCCGAGCAGGAGAAACTCGAAGTGATGGTGCCACATGCGGAAGTAGCCTTCGAGCGTTTTCTGGTAGATGTCGAGGAGGTAGTGGTTGGACGCGATGCCGCGCCCAGCGCGGACGTGCTCCAGGGGCTCGAACTCGGGCAGCGAAAGCTTCGGTAGCGCCTCGGCAGCCCGGATCAGTGCCAGCATCTTGTTTTTCCAGTGCGCGAATAATTCTTCCCAGTGCTCGTAGTAATAGAAGGCTCGTTGCTGGAATTCCTTTGTGCGCCGGGCAATCTCGACAGGATCGGTCACCGCGTTGCCGCCGATGTAGATTCGCCCGTTGATGATGCGGTAATCAATTCCGAGCGTCGTGGGCAGGCTGTGCACCCTCGTGTTGGCCGCGCCCAGGGCGCAATAAGCGGCTTCTGCCGTGGTGACGTCGAACGCGCTCATGGGCTCGGGGAAATGCATGGAGTTGTAAAACCAGAAGCGGCCGTCATCTTCCTTGGCGAACTGCATGTAATAGGGATAGGCAGCTTGCGCCGTTTCCGTGCCCGGGATGACCTTCAAGGAACTCGGTAGCGGAAAGCATCTCGTATTGACGGTTGTGCTCATGCGTACCTTCCGATCGACGGCTTCGTTTCGCACCGCAGCCTACTTAGATTGGGCGGAGACGTCGATTCCTTCTCCCTGCTTTGGAGCGCATGTTTCGCGGCCGGAGAAGACGCTGTCGAGGGCCAGCCGCACAGTGGTTGAGAACCGAATACTCGCAGTAGGAATCCCCCAGTGATGGCGGAGATTATACCCCTACTCGCAATGCCCTTTGCAGAGGGTTTCGCAACGATGAATGTTCAGCAAGTTGCACAAGCCTATCCCAGATTATCGACTTCCGTTTCGCGACCCGGCGGACCCTCGATCAAGAGGTGCGCGGCTTTCGTCGTTGTTCAAGTGAACGAATTTCTTCAGGAGCTGTATAAAAATCTTTTGCTCTTCCCGGTTCAGCGCCTGAAGCAGGCGGCTGGCGAGAACGGCGCTGCGGGGAATGAGTTTTTTCAGGAGGGCAGCCCCTTCCGGAGTCAGATGAAGCAGGCGAAAGCGTTTGCTCTTCATCGGCATCATCCGGCGGACCAGTCCCCGCTCCTCCAATCGCACGGCAAGATCTGCGGCGGTGGAAGTATCGAGGGCACAAAATTTCGCCAGCGTGACTTGATCAATCCCCGGATGCTCCTGAAGAACACGCAGCACGCAATATTGGATAGGGGTTACACCATTGCCCATGGTCGAGTGAAACAACGAAACCGCTATCTGTTGAGCGCGCCGAATTAAGTGGCCCGGTTCGTCGTACACTTCGCCGATAGACCCGTTGTTACGGCGACTCTTGGCCGTGGATCGTCTGAGAGTAAGTCTCATGCTGGCCCTATTGTAAGAGAAGATGTGGGCGCTTCCCACCGCTTGCGGTCGCGGGACTACATCCAGTAAGCTCGTCCCGTTGAGTACACTGAACCATAGTACGGATTCTCACCCTTTACCGCTACGGCCAGTGCGCTTCTTCTCCCCGGATGTCGAACTGACCCCCCGTGCGGACGGCAGTTTGCTGATGCGCTCCGTGGAGCCCTTGGGGGATTACAACTCTCGCGTGGGGGAGTGGCTAGACCGGTGGGCGCAGGAGGCGCCAGACCGCACTTTCATTGTAGAGCAGACTCCAACGGGGGAGCGATGTACCTCTTACGGAGAAGCTCGAAAGTCGGTGCTGCTGCTGGCTGAGGGATTGCTCAGCTACGGGCTGGGTCCGGAGCGGCCGCTCGCAATTCTCGCCGAAAATGGGATCGATCACGCACTCATCATGTTGGCGGCAGTTTACGTGGGCATTCCGGTTGCTCCCATTGCTCCTGCTTACGCCCTGCAGTCGATCGATTACGTAAAGCTGTCCTATGCTTTTAAGTTGCTGACCCCCGGAATGGTCGTGGTCGACGATGCCCTGCTTTATCGCCAAGCAATTGAACATGCCCTTAAGACCGATATTCCGCTTATCGCTGTTCGCAACGCGTCAGTCTCCGCGAAATGGCGCGATCTTGCAGCGCTGCAGGGCGATGGAAACCGTCGCAATGATGTGCACGCGGCGGCGGCGCGGGTCGGCCGGGAGACTATTGCCAAGTTTCTGTTTACCTCCGGCTCGACTGGCATGCCGAAGGTCGTCATCAACACGCATGGCATGATTTGCAGCAACTCCCAGATGAAGCGCCAGGTGGCGCCGTGCCTGGAGGAAGAACCGCCGGTGATGGTCGATTGGGCTCCCTGGAATCACACCGCGGGCAGCAACAGCAATTTCAGCATCATTCTTCACAATGGCGGAACTCTCTATATCGATCCGGGAAAGCCGACTCCCGCAAAGTTTGGCGCTAGCCTGGAACTGCTGCGGCGGGTTTCGCCGACCATTTACTTCAATGTGCCTCGCGGCTACGAACTGTTGCTTCCGCACTTGGAGGCCGACCGCAAATTTCGCGAGCATTTTTTTCAACGTCTGAAGTTTCTCTGGTACGCGGCGGCGTCGATGCAGCCCACGACCTGGTTCGATCTCGAACGGCTTGCCGTGGAAACGGTTGGGCACAGGATTTTAACCGTAAGCGGACTCGGGATGACCGAGACCGCGCCCATTGCGCTCTTCGGCAACGCCAGGGCAAGCGGCCCCGGCGTGGTTGGCATACCGGTCGCGGGCGTCGAGCTCAAGCTCATCCCGGACGACAACAGCTTCGAAGTGCGTTATCGGGGCCCGAATGTCACCCCGGGCTATTGGCGCGATGCTGCGGCCACCGAGGCTGCTTTCGATGAGGAGGGATTCCTGCGCTCCGGCGATCTGCTGAGTTTTATTGATCCGAAACGCCCGGAAGCAGGATTACGTTTCGATGGAAGGATGAATGAAGTTTTCAAGCTGGACTCGGGCACCAAGGTCAGTGCCGGCAAGTTGCGCCTGGATGCGCTGGACATGCTGCGCCCCCTGGCCCAGGAAGTTGTGGTCGCCGGAGCTGACCGCAAAGACGTGCGCATTCTTATCTTTCCCGACTGGGAAGTATGCGCGGCCGCTGCAGGCTTAGATGACGCCGCCAAGCCCGCACAAATCGCCGCGAACCGAACCGTCCGGACGATGTTCCACGAACGCCTCGCCAAACTCTACTCCGCCGGAACCGGCAGCTCCAACCGCATCGTGGCTGGGTTGCTGGTCGAAAACCCGCCATCCAGCGCGGCCGCCGAGCTAACGGAGAAAGGCACGGTCAACAGCCGCGCCTTGCAGCGCAACCGGCCTGAGCTTCTCGACGCTTTGTTCGGGGATCGAGATGAACGAGTGCTGCGTGTGGAACCCCCTTAGATCTCAATCAGCATCGTCTGGATCGAGAACACGATTGCCTACTGCGATGCTGACGTCTTGTCCCACTGTTCGAAGCCCGCTCCCGCGGCCGCAAGGCGCTCAATCAATGCGGTCGGGCGCCAATAATGACCGAGCGTTTCATGATAGTGGCGAATGCGCCCTAACACGAAAGGAAGTCCCAGCGTATCGGCATAAAACAGCGGCCCTCCCAGGTGGCGTGGAAAACCGTAGCCGCTGGTCCAGACCACATCGATATCGGCGGCGCGTGCTGCGATCCCTCCTTCGAGCACCATGGCCCCGACATTGATCAGCGACAACAAGCATCGCTCAACGATCTCTTGATCGCCGATCTCACGCCGCTTTATACCTCTCTCGGACGCAAGCTTCTCAATGAGCCTGATCACTTCGGGGTCAGGCACAGCTTCCCGGTTTCCGCTTTCATAGCGATAGAAACCGCGGCTGGTCTTCTGTCCAAGGCGGCCCATCTCCGTGAGGCGGTCGGCGATGACGAAGTACGGGTCAGGGCGGCTTTCTCGTTTGAAAAGCTGAAGGCGCGCCTTGGTACCGACATCGTTGCCGCCAAGGTCGCTTACCCGCTGCGGCCCCATGGCAAAGCCGAAGTTCTCGAGCGCGTTGTCAACCTGTGCCGGTGTCGCCCCCTCCAGCAGCAACTGCTCGGCTTCACGCCAGTAGCCATCGAGCATCATCCGGTTCCCGATGAAACCGAAAGCGTCACGCGAGATAACCGCAATCTTTTTGAGCAACTTTGCGACGCGAAGGGCTGCTGACAGGCTGTCGGGCGAGGTATCGGAAGTGCGCACAATCTCCAGAAGCTTCGACGCGTGTGCCGGAACAAAAAAATGCAAGCCCAATACGCGTTCTGGATGCGCCGTGGCACGGGCCAGTTCGGTCACAGAAAGAGTAGACGTATTGGTGGCGATGAGGCGTTGAGAAGGAACAAGAGAGTCGAGCTTCGACAAGACATCCTTTTTCAAGTCCATGTCTTCGAATACAGCTTCGATTACAAGATCGGCATCAGCCACCTCGGCCAAAGCCGGGCTGCTTCTGATGCGCTGAATACGCTCATCGGCGACGCTCTGGGTAATGCGGCCACGCTTAACGCTGGACGCGTAGCTTGATTGAACAGACTCACGGTTGCGATTAAGGGCGGCAGGATCGTTATCATTGACCAGCACTTCGAGCCCAGCGTCTGCAAAAGCCATAGCGATGCCGCTGCCCATCATCCCGGCGCCAACGATCGCCACGCGCCGGATCGCTGGCGGCTGAGCTTGTCTGACATTGACAGAAGACGCTCCGGGTAATTTTCCGGACTCGCGCTCGGCGAAGAATACGTGCCGCAGCGCCAGACTCTCGCGCGAAGCCAATGATTTTTGTGCAAGAGCGGCCTCTATGGCAATACCTTGCGACAACGGCAGCCTGGAAGCTTTGATTGCTTCGATTACTAGACCCTGCGTTGTGCGTCCCTTCAGCGCGCGGGCATGACGAAGCAGTCCAGCGGCAATCACGGCTTCATCGAGGGCGTCGACAACGGTGCGATTACAGGTCGGGCGCGGGCCGAGTTGCGCGTCCACAACGCGTTTGCAGAAACTGAGCGCGGCCTCGCGCAGATCGCCTTCCGCAACCTCATCCACCAGCCCCTTGGCCTTGGCATCAGGCCCGGAAATCGGTGCGCCAGACAGAATCATATCTAACGCCGCGCGGGCGCCGATCAACCTTGGGAGGCGTTGTGTCCCGCCAGCGCCTGGAATGATTCCCAGCGTGATCTCCGGCATTCCGAGTTTTGCGTTTTTGTGCGCGAGGCGATAATGGCAGGCCATGGCGAGTTCCAGTCCACCGCCTACAGCGAGTCCGTGGATCGCGGCGACCACAGGGATTGGAGAGGTTTCAATTTTGCCCTGAACTTGCTCAAAAGAGGGCTCACCTTGCGGACGATCGAACTCAGTGATATCGGCGCCCGCGCTGAACATCTCACCGCTGGACATGATTAACAACACGTTGACGCCGGAGTTCTGTTCGGCGCGGGCAACGGCATCCACGAGTCCCTGTCTCACAGAGTGGCTGATCGCATTCACGGGCGGATTGTCGATCCCAATCAGCCCGACAGGCCCGAGCACACCGAATGTCACGATTCTTGACGCGGGTGTGTGTCCGTTCATGTCTCTATCTTTAGCATATGACAAAATGGTTTCATGTTCCGTATACTGAACGTCGCCTTGCCTAGATTCTCGCATACGGTGCCGAGAGATGGGAGTGCTGAGATGAAAGCGAAAAGTTTGGAAGAGTTGCTTCAGACCCTCGGGAACCCGGTCAAGATGTTGCGCAATTCACAGATTGGAGCTTACGTCTATCCGGTTGTCCCCTACGAGTACTCCAACTGGCGCGACGAGCAACGCGCCTGGCGCGAGACTGCGGTTCTCTTCGACCAATCGCACCATATGGTGAACATCTACGTCGAAGGCCGCGATGTGCTGAAAATGTTCTCTCATCTCGCAACCAATAGTTTTGCGAACTTCCCCGTCAATCGCGCCAAACAATTCGCGCCCTGCAGCTACGACGGCTTTGTCATCGGCGACGGCATTCTCTTTCATCTCGAAGAAAACCGGCTCGTTTTCGTGGGGCGCGCACCAGCCGCGAACTGGATTGAGTTTCATGCCGAAACTGGCGGCTATGACGTGAAAGTCGAGAAGGACGACCGGTCCCCTTCCAATCCGAAAGGCAAAGCGGTTCTGCGCACCTGTTACCGCTACCAGATACAAGGCCCCAACGCTCCGCAAATTCTAGAAAGGCTGAACGGCGGGCCGGTTCCGGAGATCAAGTTCTTCCATATGGGTGCGATCAACATTGCTGGACGCAAAGTTCGCGCACTGCGCCACGGCATGGCTGGCGCACCGGGGCTCGAGGTCTGGGGGCCGTACGAGGAGCGCGAGGAGATTCGTGCGGCGATCGTTGATGCGGGCAGGGATTTTGACCTTCGCGAAGTCGGGGCCAGAGCTTACGCGAGTAATACACTTGAATCGGGATGGATTCCGTCTCCTCTTCCTGCTGTCTATACCGGAGAAAAGATGAAGGCCTACAGACAGTGGCTGCCGGCCACCAGCTATGAAGGAACGGGTTCAATCGGCGGCAGTTTCGAATCCGACGACATCGAGGACTATTACATGTCGCCGTATGCTCTGGGCTACGGGCCGTTCGTCAAATTCGACCACGACTTCGTCGGGCGAGAAGCGCTCGAGAAAATGTCCGGACGGCCGCAGAGAAAAAAAGTAACCTTCGCATGGAATGCCGAGGATGTCCTGGGGGTGTTCGCGTCGATGTTTGAAGGCGGTCAGATTTACAAATATATCGACCTGCCGCTGTCGAATTACACGTCCGCTTCGTACGACAAGGTACTGTTCGGAGGCAAGACCGTCGGGTTCTCCATGTTCGCGGGGTATAGCTATAACGAGCGCTTGATGCTCTCTCTGGGGGTCGTTGATCCGGACATTGAAACCGGCACAGAAGTCAGACTTGTGTGGGGCGAAGCGGGAGGCGGTACGAAGAAGACCACGGTCGAAAGACACAAACAGACAGAGATTCGCGCCATCGTCAGCCCAGTGCCTTATTCCAAAGTCGTACGCGAGACTTATGCCAAGGGATGGCGTAGCGTTCCGGTGTGACGAGAGCGCGTCAACGATCGCTCGGCATCAATCCAATCCATTGTCTTCTTGAAGCCGCCAAAAACGTAGAAGTGCAGGCCAGCAATGCCGAGTTGTCGGCCATCGCCATCCGCCATGGAAGCCGCAAGTTCTCGGATGATCGGCTCGGGCCCTCGTTCCGTCAGAATTCTGGCGAAGGATGGATTCTCCGTCAGAACGTGCAGCGAGTTGCCGACTCCGCAGCGCACGGCATATCGCATGAGGGTTAACAAACTGGCGGGGCCGGCCAACCCCACTCGTATCGGAACATCGATGCCGCGTGCCCGAACTGCCCGCACCCATGCGATCGCAGGTTCAGCCTTGAAACAGAATTGCGTAATGATCGAAAGTTGCAGCCCCTCCTTGCGCGCAAAGCCTATTTTTGCGTCGAGCGCGTCGGTCAAAATCTTCTCGGGAATGTGAGGGTTGCCTTCGGGAAACCCTCCGACAGCTATGCGAGTTATACCGACTCTCTGAAACGCGCCGGTCTGCATGACTGCCAGGCTGCTGTCATATGGGCCGGCGGCTGCAGCCCGGTCGCCCCCTATGATCAGAATGCGACCCACGCCTGCATCTTTCAACTGTTCCGCCAGCCGCTCGAGCTGCGCCGCGCTCTCCAGATGACGCGCGCCCACGTGCGGCATGGGGATGTGACCCGCACGCTTCAAACTTGCGGCCGGAGCAATCATATCCATCGGATTTGAGCCGGGAATCCAGGCCAGGGAGACTTCCGTGCCGGGATCCAGACGTTCGGCCGCTGCCTGTAAGGTTTTAGCGTCGCCCGGATTCAGCTCAATCGAGTGGCCACGCAGAAGTTCAATGACGCCGGGCGAAGCGGTTGCATAATCCATGGCAGGCATCGCGATATTCAGTATACTGAATGGCGGTACATTTTACTCATGGCGATCGACGAATTGTCAAGCGATGTATACACATATGTGCTCTTCTCCTGCATCGGACCTGCAAAAGGAACATTTGACACCCTGTTTGACAAGCTGTTCGCAATGAGAGTTATAGTGAGTGTGCTTTGCGCCGTCTGCGACGTAACTGTGGCGGATACCCCGGCATGCGAGTAAGGAGACGAGTCAACTTGAGAAGCCGCGCCCACAAAGGTGAATCATGGAAAACGAGCCGATAATGGATCTCGCTCATCTCGGCCACCTGGAATTGCTCACTCCCAAGCCGGAAGAGAGCCTGCAGTTTTTCGTGCAGGTTATGGGAATGACCGAGAGCGGGCGGCAAGGCGACTCGGTCTACTTGCATGCCTATGATGATTATGAACGGCATTCGCTGAAACTCACGGCATCTAAACTCCCGGGCTTGGGCCATGTAGCTTATCGCGCCCGAAGTCCGCAAGCTCTCGAGCGCCGAGTGGCGGCCCTCAAAGGATCTGGCTTCGACATCGGCTGGGCGGAAGGCGATCTGGCACATGGACCGGCGTTTCTCTGCCAAGACCCGGACGGACATAAGATCGAGCTTTACTACGAGACCCAGTGGTATCAGGCGCCGCCTGAGCTGCGGCCCGCACTCAAGAATCAGGCGCAGAAATTTCCCGCACGTGGCATGAACGTGCGCCGCCTCGACCACTGGAACGGGCTCGCGGCCGATGTCAAAGCCAACCGCGAGTTCTTCGAAAAATATCTCGGCTTTCGCTTGACCGAGCAAATTGTGATGGACGACGGCTCGGAAGCCGGCATGTGGATGACGTGCACGAACAAAAGCTACGATTTTGCCTATACGCGCGACCACACCGGTGCCAACGGACGCTTTCACCACATCACCTATGCAGTCAACAGCCGGGAAGAAGTTTTGCTTGCGGCGGATATCTGTCTGGAAAATGGCGTTTACATCGAAACTGGTCCTCATAAACACGCAATTCAGCAAACCTTCTTCTTATATGTGTACGAGCCCGGCGGCAACCGCGTTGAGATTGCCAATGCCGGGGCGCGTCTGATCCTGGCTCCGGACTGGAAGCCGATCCGATGGAGTGAAGCCGAACGGAAGAAAGGACAAGCGTGGGGGCTGAAGACGATCGAATCGTTCCATACTTACGGAACGCCACCGGTGGGGACGCAAGCAAAGCCACACGCGCAAGCGTTCAAACACATAAGACAATGAACCGCAAACGCACAGCCCTCGTCGTGAGCGCCCATTCGGCGGATTTTGTGTGGCGGGCCGGCGGGGCGATCGCCTTGTATACCGAGCGCGGCTGGGAGGTTACCGTTGTTTGTCTGTCATTCGGGGAGCGCGGCGAATCGGCGAAACTCTGGCGCGAGCCGGGCATGACGATGGAGAAAGTCAAAAGCAACAGGAAAGATGAGGCGACGCACGCGGCGGGGATTCTCGGGGCCAAGGTGATTTTCTTTGATGTTGGCGACTATCCCATGAGAATTCCCGACAGTATCCTTTACGAACTAGCTGCGCTTTACAGAAAGACTCGCCCGGAGTTTGTCCTCACGCACTCGCTCAAAGATCCTTACAATTTCGATCATCCTCTGGTTTCTCACGCCGCGCAGGAGGCACGCATCGTGGCGCAGGCGCATGGACACGAACCGGGCACGCCGGTAATCGGCGCGCCGCCGGTTTTCCTGTTCGAGCCACACCAGCCAGAACAGTGTGAATTTATGCCCCAAGTGCTGCTCGATATCACTCCCGTTTGGCCCAAGAAATATGAGGCCTTCAAAGCCATGAACGCCCAGGAGCATCTCTGGCATTACTACGAGCGGGTTGCGCTGCAGCGCGGTGTACAGGCCTCGCGCAATTCCAATAAGACCATCAAATATGGAGAAGCTTATCAGCGCGTATTTCCGCAGGTGACGGAGGAGCTGGCATGAACGAACCTGTTGTGGTTCGCAACGTGGAGCAGCCGCCTGCCGAAGTGGTGGCCGCCCTGGAAAAATTCGGGGTGACCACGGTGCACGAAGCGCAAGGACGTTGCGGCCTACTCGCCTCCTACATGCGTCCGATTTTCCCCGGCACCACCATAGCCGGCCCTGCGGTGACCGTCTCGCTCCCTCCCGGCGACAACCTGATGATCCACGTGGCCGTTGAAGTATGCCAGGAGGGGAATATTCTCGTCGTGGCTCCGACTTCACCCTGTACTGACGGTTATTTTGGCGAGTTGCTCGCGACATCGCTGCGTGCGCATGGCGTAAAGGGACTTGTGATTGACGCGGGTTGTCGTGATATTCGCCCTTTAACGGAAATGAAGTTTCCCGTCTGGAGCCGTGCCATTCATTCCCAGGGAACCGTCAAGAGCACACTGGGATCGGTGAACATTCCGGTGGTATGTGCGGGAGCCCTGGTGGAAGCCGGTGATGTGATCGTCGCAGATGATGATGGAGTCGTCGTAGTGAGGCGGACCACGGTACGCGAAGTCGCTGCCGCGGCGGAACAACGGGCTCGCAAGGAAGACGCAAATCGGGAGCGGCTGGCCCGTGGTGAACTCGGACTTGACATCTACGGCTTGCGGAAGAAAGTCGCGGACCTGGGACTGAAATATATCTGAAAGGTCTTGCCGCAATGTTGCAAACCTCGCAAACCGCCATCCCTTGTACCCTGATGCGCGGCGGCACGTCAAAAGGCCCTTTCTTTCTGGCTAGCGACCTGCCCAGCGATGCGCACACACGGGACCGGGTGTTGCTGGCCGCCATGGGCTCGCCCGATGCCAGACAGATCGACGGCATCGGCGGTGCAGATCCTCTGACCAGCAAAGTCGCCATCATATCCCGTTCGTCGCGGCCCGGAACTGATGTCGATTATCTCTTTGCTCAGGTTTCTGTGGATCGGCCGCTGGTCGATGTGACTCCAACCTGCGGAAACATGCTGGCGGGCGTTGGCCCCTTTGCGATCGAGCGCGGCCTGGTTGCAGCCAAACACCCCATCACGCCGGTGACGATTTATATGGTGAACACGAGGACTGTGGCCGTCGCTCACGTGCCCACGCCGGGTGGCGAAGTCACCTACGCCGGGGAAGCGTCGATTGCAGGTGTCCCGGGCACGGCGGCCTCGATTCGCATCGATTTCCGCGATACCGGTGGTTCCGTTTGCGGCGCTCTGTTGCCGACCGGCAACATGATCGACCAGATCGACGGAATCGAAGCGACCCTGATCGACAACGGCATGCCGATGGTTGTGCTGCGCGCTTCAGATCTTGGGAAATCCGGGCACGAGACCCCGGCCGAACTTAACGCCGATCAGGAACTCAAAACACGTCTGGAGGCGATTCGTATCCTGGCGGGGGAGCGCATGGGATTGGGCGACGCGCGTTCGAAGGTGGTCCCGAAGATGACCCTGATCGCGCCGCCGCAAGCCGGCGGGCACGTAATGACGCGCACTTTCATTCCGCACAAATGTCACTCGGCCATCGGAGTCTTGATGGCGGTGACAGTGGGCACGGCGTGCATTCTTCCCCGGTCCGTCGCCCGTGGCATCGTGCGCCCGCAAGACGGGCCAGTGCAACGGTTTTCGATTGAGCATCCCAGCGGCGAATTTTCGGTTGAGTTTCAGGTGGAACACGGTGGCGGCGGTCTGAAGGTGATGCGCTCGAGCCTGATTCGAACGGCTCGTGCGCTTTTTCGGGGCGAACTGCTAGTGCCAGCAAATGTGTGGGAGGGAAAGAATATCGGCACCTCCGCCGCTGTTTCGCGAACCACGTAACATGCGGAGCACGAAATCCATCGATCGTGGCGGACCCTGCAACTACGAATGACGAGTCAGTAGGCCAGCGTTCGTCGTTCGACTTATTTGCGGCTCACGCCCGGGAGTTTCGTAATTAACGGTTGAGAGCTGAGACTTCTGAAGCTGCCCCCACCGATCGCAAACCACCACGCGAAAGATTCATGCTTATCTTTGCCCCTTGGGCGTGCTCGGCCATCAGGGCGGCCACGCGAGAACTCTCACCGTTTTCCAGCGCCTGAACGATTGCGTGATGCTGGCGGTGCGAGTAGAGCAGGTGGTCGTACATCCGTGGAAGGTCAATTTTGTCAAAAGCAATGGCATGCGCCGCCGCAAATGGGATTCGTCCGTTGCGCTCGATCGCCTCGGTGACCACTTTGCTCCCAGATCCCTCGACAATCAGCGAATGGAATTGTCGATTCATGTCGCCGTACCGTGCTTCGTCTGCCAGAACCAGCTGTCCTTTGGCAAAGATTTCGTCTCCCTCACGCAGACATTCGTGTAGAGAGCGGATGAGGCGCCGGGACGGCCCTTGTTCCGCCAACATACGAGCCGCCAGGGCTTCGAGCGCGCCGCGGACGTCGATGGCATCCATGATTTCCTGCGGCGTAAACGCCCTTACGACAAACCCGCGAGTATCGAGCTGAGTCAGTACCCCTTCCTGCGCGAGGATGGGTAGAGCCTCACGCACCGGGGTCCGGGAAACTCCGAGCTTGACCGCAAGTTCGACCTCTCGCACGCGCTCGCCCGGAGGTAGTTCCCCGTGCAGAATCATTTCGCGTATTCTGACGATTACCCTTGAATTTTTGCCCGCCATTTGTATGCAAATCGGACACGCCCGCAGTTCGCGCCGAAATCCGTGCACATTCTACTACGCGAGTTGCAGGTTTCCAGGAAGGAACCTTCTAAATAATGCATACAATATTATGCAAATCCCCGCGAATCCCCACTGAAGATCAAGCGTTCGGCAAGGCGACATAAGAACTGACAGGTCGCTCAAGATCAATGGCGGAGGCCCTTTGCCCTTGGAATTCTGTGATTGCCAGGGCCGCAACCGCCCAGCTTGACTGTATACATAGCATTCAAGAAGCTTCCATGAATAGCCGTGCTTACGCCTCCAGCCCAAACAAGCGCATGGCATTTCCCTTCAGGATGAGCGTACGCACTTCATCGCGAATCGACAGCTTCTGGAAATCGGCCAGCCATCGGTCGGGCGAAATCAGTGGATAGTCGGAGCCGAACAGCACCTTGTGTTTCAAAAGGGTGTTCGCATATTGCACAAGGATCGGCGGGAAATATTTCGGCGACCAGCCCGAGAGATCAATGTATACCTGCGGCTTGTGCAGACACACGGAGATGGCCTCATCCTGCCAGGGAAATGAGGGGTGCGCCATGATGATTGGCATATCTGGGAAGTCGACGGCCACGTCGTCAATATCCATCGGGTTGCCGTATTTCAAGTGAACCCCGCCGCCCCCGGGCAACCCTGCGCCGATGCCGCTGTGGCCAGTATGAAAGATCACCGGCAATTTGGCCTGGTTGAGGACTTCGTAAAAAGGGTAGGCCAATTTGTCATTGGCATGGAACTGCTGCACGGGAGGATGAAGTTTGAAACCACGAATGCCGCCCGCGGCGATTAGCCGTTTCGCTTCTTCCACCGCCACTTTGCCGCGCATGGGGTCTACGCTGGCGAAGGCAAACATAATATCGGAGTTTTCGGCGGCGAAGGCCGCGACCTCGTCGTTTGGTATGGGTGTGCGTCCGGTAAGCCGCTCGTCCACGCTGAAAATCACGCAGCCGATCTTGCGCGAGCGATAATACTCAGCCAGAGCATAGCGGTCGCGGTTCACGCCGGAATTGCCGAAGTATTTCTTTACCGCTTCATTGGCCGCGTTCTTGCCTTCATCATTTTCAAGGTGAACATGCACGTCAATGGCGACCAGGTCGCGAGCGTTCATTTCTTCGCCTCGTGGGGTAGCCGTAATGCCGGCTGCAATCCCGCTTCTTCAAGCTCTTTCTGGGCGATGTGAAACGCGGTGTTGGCCGCGGGCACACCGGCATAAATCGCGGTTTGAAGCAGCAGCTCTTTCAGATCGCAAGGCTCCAATTCGTGCCGCAATCCGGAGCGCAGGTGCATAGCAAACTCTTCCCATCGCCCCAGTGCCGCCATGGTTCCAAGCACCAGCAACCGCCGCGTCCGTACATCCAATTCCGGACGTGTCCAGATGGTTCCCCACGCGTAGCGCGTGATCAAATCTTGAAATTCGCGATTGAAATCGTTGGTCGCGGCCATGGCTCGATCAACGTAATCATCGCCCAGCGTCGCACGGCGCATGGCGAATCCTGCGCTCGAGCGCTGAGCGTCATCCGGTTCGGGCAGCAGAAATTCGAGCAACGCTGCAAGAAATGACCTGGGCCGCTCCAGGTTTGAAAGATGAGCTGCCGGCAATTGCAGAGAACGCGCGTGCGGAATTTGTTCCGCCAGGACTTCGCCGTTACCTGCCCAGGGAGTTGAAACATCGCGATCCCCTGAAATCACCAGCGTCGGAACACGAATATTCCGCACGGTCTCCCGTGCATCGAAGTCGCGCAACGCGGCACAACATCCGGCGTATCCGGCTGGATCAGTTCCCAACAACAACGATTTCACTGTGTTCGCGTAGACGTTGGCATTGGCCAAAGTTTGTGGCGAGAAAAATCGCTGCATCGCGATATCCATGATGGCAGCCATTCCTCCCTCCCTTACCATTCTGATTCGCGTTTCCCAGTTGCTGCGCTCTCCAAATGTTGGCGAGGTGTTGGCGAGAACCAGGCTAGTGAGGCGATCTGCGGCGTTCACACCAAGCCACTGGCCAATTGCGCCTCCTAACGAGAGGCCGCAAAAGGCAAACATGCGGACGCCCAGCGAATCAGCGAGGCTGAGCACATCTCGTCCGAGCATTTCAATCGAGTATTCGCCTTTGGTTACTTCTGAAGAGCCATGGCCGCGCGTGTCGTATCGCAATACCTGAAAATGAGAAAGCAGATCGGGAACTTGCGGCGCCCACATCGCATGGTCCGTGCCGATCGAATGGGAAAGGACCAGCACTGGGTTTTCAGGCATTCCCTCGATCCGGTAGAACAACCGGGCACGGTTGCAATTGGCGAATGGCAAGCTTTATTGCTCCTTCTTGTTCGAGGTAGTGCTGTTCAGCAGTGCCTCGCGTAACGCCTCCGCCGATCCGAGGTACTGCTCTGGGGCTGCGAGTTGGTCCAGCACAGAGCGATTCAGGCGTGAGCTGACTTCGGGCAACTCTGCCAACAGTGCAACGAGATCTTTCTTCTGTGCAATGCTCTTTTGTATTGCGTCCTCCAGGAGCTTGTGAGCAACCTCTCGCCCCAACTCAGCGGCCAGGAGCATCATCGCCCGCTCGGCGAAGATCAGGCCCCTCGTGTTGGCAATGTTTTGCCGCATGCGCGCCGGATCCACCGAAAGGCCCTCGGCAACCTCTGCCATCGATGATGCTGCCGCCCCGGTCAATTGAACGATTGACGCCATTGTCGGCCACTCCAAGTGCCAGCCACCGACGGCGCGTTCGTGCTCCTGCACCATGGCTGAAAGAAAACTCGCGGCCAACCCTGGAACTCGCCCGGCAGCGGCAAGAGTCAGCGCGCAAGCAATCGGATTTCGTTTGTGCGGCATGGTGGAGGACCCGCCTCTGCCCTCGCCACCCGGTTCGGCCACTTCGGCCACTTCGCTCTGCATCAGCAAGCTGATGTCACGCGCCATCTTGCCCAGAGAACCGGTCAGTACTCCGCAGCAACAGCCGAGATTGGCCAGGCGGTCGCGATGCGTATGCCAGGGCGCTTCGGGGCAGCGCAATCCAAGTTCTTCGGCGAGCGCGCGAGCGACAACCGTTCCCTTATCTCCCAATGATGCCAACGTTCCCGAAGCGCCGCCGAATTGGAGAACCAGGGCATCATCGAACGCGAAATTAAGACGCTTCCTGCTTCGACCCATCGCCCCCAGCCAGCCCGCGACTTTCAAACCGAAGGTCACCGGCGGAGCGGCCTGCATCAGGGTTCGGCCCAGCATGACCGTGGCTTTGTGCTGCTCTGAGAGCATAATCAGAGCTTTTTCCAGCCGGCGCAGATCGCCGATAAGGATGGCTTGTGCGCGCTTGAGTAAAAGAACCAGCGCCGTGTCAGCGACGTCCTGGCTGGTAGCGCCCCAGTGCACCCATCCGGCTGCTTCCGGGTCCCTGGCCTTCACTTTTTCAGTCAAAGCCTTGACCAAAGGAATTCCGGGAGTGCCTGCGCGAAACATGCCCCGAGACAGAGCGTCCGTATCGAATTCACTGGCATGCGCCGCAGCGGCGATGCGATCGGCCGCGGACTTCGGCACGATGCCGACACGTGCCTCAGCGCAGGCGAGCGCGATTTCGAAATCCAACATGGCTTGCAGGACCGAGCTGTCCGAGAACACTTCAGCCAGTGGTTCGGTCGTGGCTAAACTCTCAATAAGACGCGCTGCCAATTCTGCTCCCTCAGTGCGGCATTATACGTGCGCCGGCTCCTCGAAGAACGTCAACTTTGGAAACTTGCGGGCGCAAGGCGAGGTGAGCCAACCTCCGCCAAAGATGAGCTGGCATTGCCAGATGAACCGATTCGGACTAAATTATGGCGGTCGCAGTGAGGAGACCTATGCCCATTCTCGATGCAAACACAAAGAGCAGTATTGATGCAGTCGTGCGCGAATATGCTTTCCCTGATATCCATATCGGCGCTGGAGAGGATGAATCTCCCTGGGTTCCTTTCCGGCCGAATGTTTTTATTCGTCATCTCGCATTCGATGTACGAACAAACATGTACGCGAATGTTCTATGGGTGAAGTCGGGAGGCATGTTGGGCCGGCATCGCCATCGTGGGCGAGTTTTTGGTTATACCCTGGAAGGCAGTTGGCGTTATCTCGAATACGACTGGGTGGCTCGCGCGGGCAGCTACGTGCAGGAAAGTCCCGGCGCCATTCATACCCTGGTTTCCGACCAGGGCATGAAGACGGTTTTCTGGCTCAACGGATCGCTGGAATTCTTTGACGAAAACGATGGCTTACTCGAGACCCTCGATGTCTTCTGGTTTATGGATCACTATCTCAGCTATTGCCGCGAAAACGGTATCCCGATCAACAAAAAACTGTTTGTGTGAGTGGCCAGATTCGAGCCTGGCGTCATGCGTGGCCTACACCTTGACACCTTTGCTATGATGCGGCGGCATGGACAGATCCCGCCGCTACGAAACCAGCCTGGTCGCCATTTTGTTTTTCACCTGGGGCACGGTGTTCCTGGGCCGGATGTCGGCGTTGTATCTTGCGCCTTACTTCGCGCCGGAATTTCATCTCAGCCACGGACAAGTGGGCACTGTGGCATCAGTGCTGGCCATCACCTGGGCAGTAGCGACTTTTGTTTTCGGCGCCCTGTCGGATCGGGTTGGCCGCAAGCCCGTGCTGGTTCCCGCCGTATTTGCCTTTTTCATCCTGTCCTGGGCATCCGGACTGGTTCATAGTTTTGCTCAACTGCTGCTGGTGCGCGCGCTGATGGGGGCGGCAGGGGGGCCGGCCTGGTTCACGATGACCGCGCTCATCGAAGAGTCTTCGCCGCAAGATCGCCGTGGACGAAACATAGGTCTGGTGGTCAGCGCGGCGGCGCTTGTCGGCCTGGCTGCCGCCCCGGTGCTGACAACCCAGGTGGCGGCGCGTTGGGGTTGGCGGCCCGCTTTCTTCGTGGCCGGCGCACCGGGACTGTTGATGAGTGTTCTGGTTTGGAAGATCGTAAAAGAGCCCGCCACGGGGAGCGGCAGCCATGAGAAGCCATCGTTGTCTGAGTACTTCTCAATTCTCCGCTATCGCAACATCTGGTTGTGTTGTTTAGGAGCTGCGGGATTCATGTCGTGGTTGTTCGCGGTGAATGTGTTCGCCCCGCTGTACATTACGGAGGTTGTTCACGAGTCCGCAACCACAGCCGGGTTCCTCCTCGGCGCAAGCGGACTAGGCAGCTTCTTTCTGGGCTTTCTGCTTCCGTCCATCTCCGACCGATGGGGCCGCAAACCGCTCTTGCTGGTAATGGCGGCCATGTCTGCGGTGGTGCCGCTCGCTTTCCTCGTGCCTGCCCTGTATGTGTACCCCCTAGTCCTGGCGTTGATCGTTTTTGTAGCCAATTCCGGGCAGGCTATTGCCAGCGTTGTCCTGGTGCTCGTGCCCACCGAAAGTGTGCCGGCTCAATTCCGCGCCACGTCCATCGGCCTTTCAACGCTTGTCGGAGAGGTCATCGGCGGGACTGCCGCGCCGATTCTGGCGGGCACATTGGCCCAGAAACATGGTCTGGCAGAAACCATGTGGTTGGCTGTAGCCAGCAGCGGGTTGTTATTTGTAAGCGCACTTTTTCTTCGAGAAACCAGACCCGCTACGAAGCTGGCGATCAAGTCATCGATTGCAGCAAGCGTACCGGAACAACCGGACGCCGGAGAGTAAGCGGAGACTCAGCGTACATTTTCACCAGGAGCAAGCCGCGCATTTGCCGTGCTTTGTAACTCGCGTAACTTGAACCGCTGCAACTTTCCGGTTGCGGTCCTGGGGAGCTCTGGCAGGTACTCGACCCACTGTGGTTTCTTATAACTGCCAAGCTCGTGGCCGACCCAATCCTGCAATTCCCGCCTCAGTTCATCGCTTTCAACCAAACTCTCGTTCAGAACTACGTAGGCTGCCGGCTTGAGGAGGCCAGCTCCGTCTTCGCGCGCGATCACGCCAGCTTCCCGCACTGCCGGATGAGCAACTAAAGCTCTTTCGACCTCTGCAGGGCTCAGCCAGCGGCCATTCACTTTGAACAAGTCGTCGGCCCGGCCCGCATACCAAAAATATCCATCCTCATCCTGGTAATACTTGTCCCCCGTACGAAACCAGGCGCCTTCAAACGTTGTTTTGTTTTTCTCGTGTTGATTCCAATAGCCGGAACAGGTCGAATCCGCCTTAACGAACAACTGCCCAATTTCGCCTTGCGGGACCGCAACCCCGTTCTCATCCACAATCTTCGCCTCAAAGTAGGGAATGAGCTTTCCACTCGATCCCGCGCGAGCCTCGCCCGGAGAATTTGCCAGCACCATTTGCAGAGTCTCAGTCGATCCCCAGGCATCGAGAATTTCAACGCCAAAGCGCTGTTTGAATCGCTCAAACAGCGCACCTGGCAATGATTCTCCGGCTGAAACCGCATGTCGAATGCTGGAAAGATCAAACTCTTTTCTATCCCCGCGGGGATGGGCTAACAAAGCGGCGTAGTTCGTTGGCACTGAGAAAAACAAAGTCGGACGATAACGCTCAACATCCGCGAAAATGCCCGAGGGGGTCGGGCGTGCAGGTGAAAGAATCGTTGTCGCACCGCAGTACAGCGGAAAATATCCGGCATTGCCGAGTCCGTATGCGAAGAACAAACGCGCGACGCTATAGCAGCGGTCGGATTCATTCATCCGCAGAATGCCTTTCGCGTATGCCTCAGAACTGACCACCATGTCGTGGTGAAGGTGAACACACCCTTTGGGAGCTCCCGTGCTTCCTGAGGAGTAAAGCCAAAATGCCATGTCGTCTTTGCTGGTGGGCTCCGCTCGGAGATCGGGCGACGCAGCTTTCATCAAGTCGATTAAATTGGCGAGCGCGACGTTCTTTCCGACTACAACGATTTCTTTCAAGCAGCGCACACGATCGCGAGCAAGCTTCTGGATTTCCGGCAGGACAGACTCGCTGACCACCGCAACCCTCGCGCGCGTGTCATTCAGCAGATATTCGTAATCGTGCGCCCGCAGCCAGGGGTTAACCGGAACAGCCACAGCGCCGATCTTGATCGCACCAAAAAAGCAATAGAGAAATTCAGGGCTGTCCAGGAGCGCCAGCAAGACGCGTTGCTCAAGATCGACACCAAGTTGCCGCAGCAGGTTGCCGACGCGATTCGTGTTCTCCAGCAGATCGCGATAGGTTACCTCTTCGTCGCCGCATTCGATCGCAACCTTCGCGCCCCGGCCTTCGGCCACATGACGGTCGACCATGATGCTGGCGACGTTGAAGATTTCGGGCAATTTGATCAAGGTAGTCGCAGTCCTCTGGAAAATCGCTTCCGGACGCGGGTTCGGGGAAGCCCACGGGGGCGGAGTATAGCACGTCGGCAACGGCGCGGCCTCGCCGAAAACTCCAGGCACTTTCCGGAAGCCGTCTTTATGCGAAGGGCCGGAACCAACATTCTCCGATCGAGCTTCGGCACTGCTCTCCCTGCGCTGAAGAATTCAGAACCTGATGTGTGGATAGCTTTATGTGGCCAACCCCACTTCTTTGCGAAAAACCGGGAGACTATTTGTTGCAAAATTGCGCAAGAACTGGTCGCCGGGCTTCTATCCCGCCGAGAAGATAGAATCCGACCGTGCCAATCAAAGAAATTTATGCAACCCAAACAAATCGTTCATGTGTTCTTTACGGATTCTTTATGCGCGGTTTTCTATCGTGGCAGCGAGCGGAGTTGAGTTTCTTGCGCACATTCCTTGCGGTCGTCCATTACGTCGTGATCGTCGGTAGAAAAATTATCTATTGGACTGCTACTTCTTTTCCCCTTAGGCTTTGCCTCCACATCCAGATCAACTGCTTAGCGCCCGTTGCCCGGCCGTTCCATCTTGAAAAACGCTTTATGTGCTCTTTATGACTTTCTTACCCGCTCTTTATGAGTTTTTGAATGTAATCAAGGGTTGCGTCCCAAGAAAAGCGGCGGGCAATCGCCTTTGGTCCCTAGCCAGACTGGACGACTGTCATTCACTGAAAGGAACCGGATTTCAGACCGGAAAGGACTCTAACGTGAAAATCATGAGAACTCTATTACGTAAGGCTCTTGCGGTTTCCCCCTGCCTTCCCATGTTTGTTTTGAGTCTCGCTGTTGGTCACCCTCCGCGCAGTTACGCGCAGACTCAAGTAGAACCAGATACTCAGACGAAAGTGGCGGCCCTGCGTGAACCGTCGACCGGTGGGGTAGTTCGCGATGGAGGCGCGGCCAGCAATTCCGTACCCGGCGCGCCAGCAGCGACGCCGGACCCGGAAATATCACCAGCGGTCGCGAAAGAACTTGCGGCCATGCGGGCAGAAATCGAACTGCTTAGAGCCGAATTGAAAGGCCGTGGCGCAACTGAACTCGCATCGCCATCTGCAGGAGCATCCGGATCGACATCGGCACCGGCATCAGCGACCAAAGCAGCGGCCGCACCGTCGATGGTGACGGGCGAGGCGCCAGCTCAAGAAGCACGCACGGCGTTACCCGCAAAACCAGCGCCTACGGAACCTTTTGCCTATGCCGACTGGACCTGGCTGAACGGCACTGCTCGCAACAAAGACGCGGTTTGGGACTCGAAGTTTTTTACGCCTGAAATCAGGTTCGACACGGACTTTGTTGAGAGTTTCAACCACCCGAGGGATGACTCGATGGGTGGATCGAGCGAAATCTTCCGGTCCAACGAAATCCAGGTTGAGCAGATCAGCTTTGGCGGCGACTTCCACTGGCAGGATGTTCGCGGTCGAGTATTGACCATGAATGGAATGTTTGGCGTCACCACGCCCCGCAATGACTCCAGCCCTGGACGCGGGCAGTGGGCCCTTCGTGGCGCATACAAGTACGTATCAGAGGCCTACGGCGGGTACCACTGGAACGTAAACCACGGGCTCAATCTCGATGCAGGAATCTTTGTTTCCTACATTGGTCTCTTCAGCTACTACAATTTCGATAACTGGGCCTATCAACCGTCATATGTCTCGTCGAACACGCCCTGGTTCTTCAACGGTATCCGCATTCAGTGGTTCCCAACGGACAAGCTGAAGATTGAACCTTGGATCATCAATGGATGGCAGTCGTACGGCAGAATTGGTAGCAAGCCGGGCCTGGGTGGGCAAATCTTGTATCGCCCGAAGCCCTGGCTCTCGCTGGTCTTCAATAACTACGGGATGGGCGAAGATACGCTGGGCAATGGTAATGGCCAATTTGGCCGCTCCCGCATTCACACCGACGACAGCATCGAGGTCAAATACTACGATAGGCCCCAGAAGTTCCTGGACAAGATCGCGTTCTCCGTTACCGGGGACTTGGGATGCGAATATGGCGGCAGCCCAACGCCGAGCGTCGGCGCACAAGGGCAGACAGTCATCAACACAGTAAATTGCCATCACAACACCGCCACCAGCCGTAAGCAGAGCTTCGCCGGCTGGATGGCCTACAACCGGTGGTGGTTCAAGAAAGACCTGTATGCCATCACCTTTGGCGGAGGCGCGATGTCCAATCCCGGGCGCTATCTCACGCTGCTTCCACCTATCAATGGAGCTGATGCCATCACCGGCTCTCCCTACTTTACGCAGAACCCCGGTGATCCGTTCAGAGCCTGGGATACTTCGCTTACTTTTGACTACATGCCGAAACAATACATCACCTTCCTAGCAGAGTATGGCTACCGCCATGCAAATGTTCCCTACTGGTCCGGTCGCGGCGGGATCACCCCCGGAGACAACATCACCCCCAGCACAATTCCGAACCCAAATGCCGGGTCGGTGGTACCAGGCACCACTTTCGTTCCAGGCCCGTTCTTGTCCTCCACGCCGGGCTTCACTTGCGTGGCGGGAATCGCGGGCTGGTGCCCCGATCTGCGGAAAGACGAACCGAGTCTGAGGTTCGCCATCATGGTTAAGTTCTAGCGTCAAGTTCCGGCTTCCTTAGCGGGAAGCCGGTTCCACGTGGGCAAGAGATTTCAAATGGAGGTGAAGTCATGCTTAGGCTCCGGCCAATTGTTCCGGTGACCATCGTGGCGGCGTTCTTAGCCGGAACTCTCGCAGTAAATGCCGCAGCAGCCCAAGGCGGGAAATCGACAGTAGTTACTCCGACGCGGGCGGCTGAAGAAACCGAAAAAGAAGGGAAGCTCGCCGCGGCAACCGACGCGGCTAAGCAACTGCTGCTCGTGATGGACACGAACAAAAGCGGCAAGGTCTCCAAGGAAGAATGGATGAAGTTTATGGAGGCAGAGTTCGACAGACTGGACACCGACCACAAAGGACAGCTGGACGTTAAAGAATTAACGCAGTCACGGGTGCGGGTGCGTCCATTTGTCGGCAAATGACTTGGGAGACGGCGTCGACTTGTTTGGTAAGCGGAGCGTAGACACGCACTCACGACACACCAATGAAACGTAGAAATCCGGAAATCGGTCTTCTTCTCATCTCCATGCTTCTACCGCTGATGCTCGGCGGCTGTAACGGGCGTGTCGACGCGGCGGCGGAGGCGCCGCCGCCCGCAAACATCGTGCCTGGAGCGGACCCCAGCCTGTTCACGGTGGATCATCCCGAGCAGTTCCCGCTCGCGGCCGCCGTGGAGCGTCCTTCGACCTCCGAGTTGGTGGTCACGGGGACAGTCCTGCCCGATGTCGCGCGCAACATCCCGGTGGTCTCGCTGGCTTCTGGACGGGTCGTGGCCATTCACGCGCGACTCGGCGACACCGTGCAGAAAGGGCAGTTGTTGTTGACCATTCGAAGTGACGATGTGGCTGGCGGCTTCGATGCCTATCGCAAAGCTGTGGCCGACGAGTTGCTCGCGCGAAAACAGTTAAATCGCGCCGTCGATCTGTATGCCCACGGCGCCATCGCACAGCAGGACCTCGAAGTCGCGCAAGACGCCGCAGACGACGCCAAAGTCACCCTCGGGACTGCGACCGAGCATCTTCGGCTTCTGGGCAACGATCCGGACAAACCCATGGGCATAGTGGATATCGTTGCGCCTACCACCGGCGTGATCACCGATCAGGAAGTGACCAACGCGGCAACCGTGCAGGCCTACTCATCGCCGAGTCCGTTTACGATTTCCGATATCTCGTCGGTCTGGATTGTCTGCGACGTGTATGAGAATGACTTACCTACTGTCCGGCTCGGGGATACGGCGGAGATCACCCTGAACGCGTATCCCGGCCGACCGTTCAAGGGGAAAGTCAGCAACATTGGCGCCGTTCTCGATCCCAGTATTCGCACGGCGAAGGTTCGGATCGAAGTCGAGAATCCGGGAATCATGCGACTCGGTATGTTCGCAAGGGCGACCTTCCGCGGTCAAACTGCAGAAATGCACACTATTGTTCCGGCCTCTGCGGTAATGCACATGCACGACCGCGATTTTGTCTTCGTTCCCGCGCCCGACAAAAAGTTTCGCCGCCTGGAAGTGGTGAGTGGAGACGTCCTGACCGAGAACGCGAGTTTGCAGGAAATCAAGTCGGGTCTCAAACCAGGGCAACAAGTGGTTACAAACGCGCTGGTTTTGGACCATGTGCTCGCTCAATAACGGATGGTGAACCACATCCGGCCTCGCGAGTGCAGCCCATGGCGCACATTTTGGAACAGCGGCCGTCGGGAGCGGCTAAGCCGGGGCATCGGCAAATAAGACAGGACAGACAATGATTCGGGCACTCGTCGACTTTGCACTGAACAACAAATTTGTAGTGCTCGCCGTTGCCCTCTTGCTAGCTGGCTGGGGAGCGATTTCGTTCCACAACCTGCCGGTCGAAGCCTATCCCGATATCGCCGACAACTATGTGACGGTCATTACGCAATGGCCGGGGCGCTCCGCGGAGGAGGTGGAACAGCAGGTCACGATCCCCGTCGAGATTCAAATGTCCGGCATGCCGCACATGACCTTTCTGCGTTCCGAATCGATTTTCGGGCTGTCATTCGTGATCATGATCTTCGATGACAGCTCAGTCAACGACTGGAATCGCCAGAAAGTCCTGGAGCGGCTCACGCAGGTCACACTGCCGCCGGGCCTCCAACCTCAAATCGGCACGGACTGGAGCTTGACTGGCCAGATCTATTGGTACACGCTGCGCAGCACCAATCCCCGCTATGACCTGATGGAATTGAGGTCCATCGAAGACTTCACGCTGCTCAAGCAGTTCAAATCCGTTCCCAACGTGGTGGACGTGTCTGACTTCGGGGGCACGGAACGTGAGTACCAGGTGCGTGTCGATCCCAATAAGCTCGTTTCGCACGGCTTGAGCATCGCCCAGGTGGAGCAGCAGCTCGCTAATAACAACATCAACGCCGGCGGCAGCTTCGTCGAGGTCGGGATGCAGCAGATGAACGTTCGCACCCTTGGCCTCTTCACCGATGTGCATGATATCGAGCAGACCGTTCTGAAGACTCAAACTGGCACCGCCCTGCGGGTCAAAGACATCGCTGAAGTTACACAGGGCCCCAAGATCCGGTTGGGCCACATGGCGAGAGCGAATCACATGAAAGATGGGCGCATCATCGACGAGCCCGACGTGATTCAGGGTATGGTGCTGATGCGCAAAGGCGCCGAGGAGCAACCCACTCTCGACGCCATCCACAAGAAAGTGGACGAACTCAACAACGGCCTCCTGCCCCCCGGCGTGAAGGTCGTTCCCATGCTGGATCGCAGCGACCTCCTCCATTTCACGTTGCATACTGTCATGCACAACCTCGCCGAGGGCATGATTCTGGTCAGCATCATTCTTTTCCTATTTCTGCTGAACGTTCGCGCTGCTCTGATTGTCGCCCTGACCATTCCGTTCTCGCTGCTCTTCGCGTCGATCTGGCTGGACTTGAGCCACATACCAGCGAATCTTCTCTCACTGGGTGCGCTAGATTTCGGCATGGTGGTCGACGGGGCGGTGGTCATGGTCGAAAACATCGTTCGGCATATCAGCCGCTTGGGAAATGGCAGCGGATCGGCGAACAAAAAGACTCCCGCGGAAGCGATCCGCGAGGCCGCGCACGAAGTGCAGCGTCCTGTCTTCTATGCGATCGCCATCATCATCACTGCCTATCTGCCGATCTTCACGCTGCAACGCGTGGAGGGCAGGCTTTTCCGGCCTATGGCCTGGACCGTCGCCCTGGCTCTGCTGGGCGCCATGACGTTTTCCGTTCTGGTCGCGCCGGTGCTGGCCGGCATATTTTTTCGCAAAGGCGTCCATGAACGGCGCAACCGGGTCATGGACTATCTCACGGAGCGCTACCGCGAACGTCTGCGCTGGGCGGTGCAGCATCGCCGAGTCGTGGCTGGCGTAGGCATCGCGGCTCTGGCCGGAACGATTTACCTGGGATTTGGCGGGGTCATCGGTGCGGAGTTCCTGCCTCACCTCGATGAGGGCGCCATCTGGGCCCGGGGCACTCTGGCTAATAGCACAAGTCTTTCGGAGGGGGAGAAATTTACCACGAATGAGCGTTATGTGTTTGCGTCTTTTCCGGAGGTGAAAACCGTGGTGTCGGAAGTCGGCCGGCCAGATGACGGAACCGACACCGGCGGATTCGGTAACACCGAATATTTCGTCGATCTGAAGCCTAAAGACCAATGGCGCCCGGTATTTCACCGGGACAAAGAAGAACTGATCGAGGCCATGAATCGTGCAGTCCAACGGTATCCAGGAGCGATCTGGAACTTTTCCCAGCCCATCGAAGATAACGTCGGCGAGACCATGACGGGCACCAAGGGTTCGCTGGCGCTCAAGATTTTTGGCGACGACCTGAAGACTCTCGAGGGGAAGGGCGAGGAAGTCACAGCCATCATGTCCGCAATTCCGGGTATGCATGACGTTAAGCTCCTGCGCGATTTTGGCCAGCCGAATCTCGACTTGACCATCGACCGCCGCCAAGCCGCTCGTTTTGGAATCAACGTGACGGATATTCAGGACGCTGTCCAGACCGCCGTGGGAGGTAACGCGGTGAGCCAGGTTTTAATCGGGGAGCAGCGCTATGACGTCGTGGTTCGCTACCAGGCTCCCTACCGCAACACCCAGCAGGCCATCGAAAAAGTTCGGCTGCTCTCTCCCACAGGAGAACGCGTGTCACTGGCGCAATTAACCAGCGTGGAGGTCAAGGACGGCGCCTACGATATTTACCGCGAAGGTAATACCCGCTACGTAGCAGTGACTTTCAACGTGAGAGGCCGGGACCTCGGGACGACGGTCGGGGAGGCCGTCAAGGAAATCAATGCGAAGGTGAAGATGCCGCCGGGCTATCGCATCGGCTGGTCGGGTGAGTATGAAAGCGAAAAACGCGCGGAAGCGCGCCTGGCACTCATCGTTCCACTGACGGTGCTGGTCATATTCATCATTCTCTACATCATGTTCCGCTCCTACAAATGGGCGCTGCTCATCCTGCTGAACGTAGGCCTGGCCCGCGTTGGAGGCTTCCTGGCCCTGGTGGTTACCGGTACGTATCTCAGCGTTTCCTCAGGCGTAGGCATGCTGGCGCTGTTCGGCGTGTCGGTGCAAACCGGTGTGATCATGCTCGAATACATCAACCAGCTTCGCGCACGCGGCTATTCGATCCAAGACGCTGCCGTCGAAGGCGCAGTCCTTAGGCTCCGCCCCATCATGATGACCATGCTGGTGGCAACTCTGGGGCTTCTGCCGGCGGCGCTGTCGCACGAGATTGGATCGGATTCTCAGCGACCTTTCGCGATCGTCATCGTGGGCGGACTGATTTCCGATCTGCTCCTGAGCATTGTCCTGTTACCCACGTTCTATGTCTGGATCGCGAGAGACGGCGATCAGCTTCCGGAGCCGGAGGTGGCCCTTGAATAGTGTTGTACTGCTCCGCAAGATCGGCTTGAAGAAGATCGCCGCAGTGATCATGACTGCAATGTTAGCCTGTGCGCTGGCCAGTCCGGCATTCGGCCAAAGCACAGGACCGGCAAGGCTCACGCTCGACGAAGCCATCCAAATGGCTCTACAGCACAACCACAACTTGCTGGCGGCGCGGACCACGATTCAGCAGAGTGAAGCCGAAGAGACGACGGCAAACTTGCGGCCCAACCCGACTCTGTTTACTGATTGGGAGTACCTCCCACTCAACCATTCTGCCCAGAACGCCCAATATCTGCACGACTCAACCGAGGGCGACCTCGGTCTCAGCTACTTGCTGGAGCGCGGGAAGAAGCGGCAACACCGTCTGGCAGCGGCCCGCGACATCAGTGCGCAGACGCGTTCACTCGTGACCGACAACGAGCGCGGTCTCACGTTTAATACCGCCTCCTTGTTTGTGAACGTGCAACTCGCTGAGTCGACGCTCGAACTCGCCGACAAGGATTTGAACAGCTTTCAGAAAACGGTTGACCTCAGCCACCTGCGTTACGAGAAAGGCGCTATCAGCGAGGACGACTATCTCAAGATCGAACTGCAGCTACTGCAGTTCGAGACCGATTATCAGCAGGCGGAACTGGCAAGGGTCCAGGCACTCTCCGACCTGAGGCAGTTGCTTGGCTACGAATCCGTTTCTGCAGATTACGACGTGGCAGGCCCGTTCGACTACCAGCCGCTGAAGGGCAATCTCGAGGACTTTCAATTGAAAGCTCTGCAGAACCGTCCCGATCTTCGTGCGGCACAGCAAGGCATAACTGCAGCCACCAGTCAGTACGAACTGCAGAGAGCGATTGGCAAGCAAGATGTCACCGTCTCCGGCAACTATTCCCATGTCAACGGGATCAACGCCGCCAGTTTCGCCGGAAGCATCCCGCTCGCCATCTTCAATCGCAACCAGGGCGAAATCGCGCGAACACGTTTCGCCATCACGCAAGCGCAAGAGCAGGAGAAAGCCACCAATGGCCAGGCACTCACCGATGTGCGTGACGCCTATGAAGGATTGCGCGTGAGCGACCGTATCGTGCAACTCTACCGATCGGGCTATCTCGATGTGGCGCAAAGAGACCGCGACATCGCCGAGTACGCTTATCAGCGCGGCGCGGTGAGCCTGCTCGACTTTCTGGACGCCGAGCGCAGCTACCGGGCTACTCAACTTGCCTACCGGCAAGCCCTGGCGTCATACTTGCTCGCTCTGGAGCAGTTGCGGCAGGCAGTGGGTACGAGGGCTCTGCCCTGATTTAACGTGAGGTTTGTGGCAGGTTGCACTTAAAGTCCATACGTCGAAGAGTGCACGTTCGCCCAAGGAGTCAGTTCGTTGAATAAGCAAGACGTAAGGAGCCGGATCGAAGAACTCGGCATTATTCCCTCCATTCGGGTGTCGACGACGGAGGATGCGCTTTTTGCTGCCGAGGCGATCGCCCGCGGCGGGATTCCCATTCTCGAAGTCACGTTGACCGTCCCCGAAGCGATCAAAGTCATTGCGCAAGTGGTACAGCACACGCCCGAAGTGATTGTCGGCGCCGGAAGCGTCCACGATATCGAGACCGCGCGCCGCTGCCTGGAAGCGGGGGCTAAGTTCCTTTCCAGCGACGGCCTGGATCGCGACACCGTGAAGTTCGCCGTGCAACAGAACGTCGTGGTGATCCCCGGCACACTCACTCCGACCGGCGTCATCGGGGCGTGGAAGCTGGGTCCGGATTTCGTCAAAATTGTGCCTTGCGGGCACATCGGAGGCGACAGCTACATCAAGGACCTGAAGGCGATGTTTCCCTACGTTCCTATGATTGCGGCTGGCGGGGTAAATCAGCGCACCGCATTCAGTTTCATTGCCGCCGGGGCGGTCGCGCTAGGGGTTGGCGGAGAGTTGATCCCGAGGGAGGCGATCCGGAGGCGGCAACCGGATCGAATTGCCGAACTCGCGCGTAGGTTCCTGGAGTCGGTTAGCAACGCTCGCGACCGTTGAGCACGCGCTTAGAAAACGATCGGCGGAGAGATTGAAGAACTTCATCTTGCTCCCCCGCCTCAACTGAGGAGGTTCACATGAAGCTGGTTAGGTTTGAGGACATCAACGGCAGGGAAACGTTCGTCAATCCGGACCGCGTTAACCACGTTAGCGATTACGGAAGCGGAACAACCGAAATCAACTTTGGCGATAAGGAGGCGAGCATCTTCGTCGCGCTGGAGGTCACAGCTGTCGCTTCAACACTGTTGAAAGCAGGAAACCCAGTTGAACCGCAGCGGCATGACGCAAAGACGCGATAGCGCTAATTGACCTCCCGCCGACAGCCCCACCATCTCGGACAACGCCCTCATGATGTGCATGCGGTCGGTGCAGGCCTCTCTAACGCCCGCTTGCGTGGCCGAGACCCTCGTGCCGGATAACCAACTCACCCGCCTGCAAATTCACAACGATGTGGCCTCGAAAAGGGGCAGCCATGTAACGCTCCTTTCAATTGCCGCACATTCAATGGCGGGGTTGCTCTTGGATCTTTGCCTTAGGTAGAACGTCTCGCCCTCCAGATGCTCCATCACCAGGAAGTCGACGCCATCCTGCGATCCGACGTCGTGCAGCGTGCAGATATTCAAATGGCTCAGCGACGAGATCGCCTTCGCCTCGCGCTCGAACCGTTGCTTCAGTTCAGGATTGTCAGACAGGTGCGAAGTAAGGGAGTACCTGCAGGCGCTTTGGTGGCCTCGAACATCGACGGCAACGACTGGGCGTCTCTCAATCATGCCCCAGCCAAGCACAGTATCTAGCACACCCGATGGCACCGAAGTGCAAATCTTCAGTAACCATGCGGGTTTGAAATGGCGGAAGCGAGTGGGGGTCGAACCCACCGGCGACGGGGTGACCCGCCGCCCGCCGGTTTTGAAGACCGGGACGATCACCGGACCGCATGCGCTTCCGCAACCGCCGCCGCTACTTCGGCTGCGGCACGATCCTCAAATACGGCTTCGGTGACTTCCAGCCTCCCGGATACTTCTGTTGCGCTTCCTCGTTCGACACTGACGGCAGGATGATCACCTCGTCGCCCTGCTTCCAGTTCACCGGCGTGGCAACTTTGTGCTTGGCGGTAAGCTGAATCGAATCGATGACCCGCAGTATTTCGTCGAAGTTCCGCCCCGTGCTCATGGGATAGGCAAGCTGTAGCTTGATCTTCTTGTCCGGCCCCACCACGAACACCGTGCGTACCGTGGCATTGTCCGCCGCCGTGCGGCCCTCGGAGGTGTTCCCGCTCTCGGCCGGCAACATGCCATACAGCTTGGCAATCTTCAACTCCGGGTCGCCGATCATTGGATAGTTCACCTTGTGCCCTTGCGTCTCTTCAATATCGGCAGCCCACTTGCCGTGGCTGCTGACCGGGTCCACGCTCAGCCCGATGATCTTGGTGTTGCGCTTGGCGAATTCCGGCTGTAGGCCCGCCATATAGCCGAGTTCCGTAGTGCACACCGGAGTAAAGTCCTTGGGATGGGAAAACAAAATCGCCCAGCCATCGCCGATCCATTCGTGAAAGTTGATGGTCCCCTGCGTGGTTTCGGCCGTGAAATTCGGGGCAGTGTCGTTGATGCGGGGGATTCTGCCGGTGGTCTCGCTTGCAATCGCGGTGCTCATATTCCTCTCCTGTAAGTTCAACTCGTTCAAAACTGTGTAAGTTAGCCCAGCCGCGCCTTCGGATAAACCCTTGGGTCAAGATCAAGATCAAGATGAAGATGAAAACGAAACCCACCCGTCTCGCCGGGTGGGTTTGGAGGAAATCTCTTACTCCCTACCCGCACGGCGGCGAACCCATGCAACAACACGCAACGCCGCGGCGGAAGAAGCAAAACATATGCTCAGGATAGAAGTCTGCCCCGGATGCTGTCAACCGCGGGTGGCTGCGTGCTAGCATCACCCTACTCTCAAGCACATTGTGCACCTGGGTGATTCCTATGCCGAACAAAGCCATCCCAATGATTCAAGTCCCCGACGTCCCCACCGCAGTCGACTGGTATGTCTCCGTCCCCGGTTTCAAGGTAGTCGACCAGGGCGACCTTGACGGCGAGGTAGTTTGGGCCATGCTGTCGTATGGTGACAGCTTTGTGATGCTCGACAAGGGCGGAGGCCCGAGCGCCGCGCGCACCGCCGCGAGGTGGACCTGTATGTCTATGTCGACAACGTCGATGATCTATACCGCCGCATCAAAGATCGGGCTGAAATCGTCGAGCACCTTAACGAAACCTTTTACGGCATGCGCGAGTTCATTATTCGCGACCCCAACCGGTTCTGGATAACCTTTGGACAGCCGGTAGGCAAATAGCTCACAGCCTCTCCGTTCCGCGGGATCTCCCTGATCGCTGAGTCGTCAACCACCAGCGGCACGGACCAGCCAGTTTTCCTGCATCGTAAAAGAGGCGATCTGCATCCTTAAGCTTTTGCGGGACGTTGTAGCGAACCTGCCACTCAACTCCAACCTGAACCGAACGAAGAAAGGAAAAGCCAATGCCATACGTGAACGTCGGGAAAGAAAACTCCGCCAACATCGATCTCTATTATGAGGACCACGGCTCCGGCAAGCCTGTTGTCCTAATCCATGGATATCCCCTGAGCGGCGCTTCCTGGGAGAAGCAGTTGCCAGTTCTCCTGGACGCAGGCCACCGCGTCATCACCTACGACCGCCGAGGCTTTGGCAAGTCCAGCCAGCCCACCACGGGCTACAACTACAACACCTTCGCCGACGATCTGCGCAAGCTCGTGACCAAGCTCAAGCTGCGCGACTTCACGCTCGCCGGTTTCTCGATGGGTGGCGGCGAGGTAGCGCGCTACATCGGGAAATATGGATCGAAGGGAGTGAGCAAGGCCGTAATCATTTCCGGTGTCCCGCCGTTCCTGCTGAAGACCCCGGACAACCCGGAAGGCGTGGACAGCAGCGTCTTCGAGGGTATCAAGAAGGCCGTCGCAGCAGATCGCTACGCATTCTTCACCGAGTTCTTCAAGAACTTCTACAACACAGACCTTTTCCTAGGCAAGCGCGTCAGCGAACAAGCTGTCCAGGCCAGCTGGAACCTGGCCGCCGGAGCCTCGGCCACGGCCAGCCTCGCCTGCGTGCCAACCTGGCATGAAGATTTCCGCAACGACCTGAGCAAAATCGATGTGCCTACGCTGGTCCTGCACGGCAACGCAGATCGCATCCTGCCGATCACGGCCTCGGGAGAGCGGACCGCCAAGCTGATCAAGGGGGCTCGTTTCGTGGTGGTGAAAGACGGCCCACACTGCATAACCTGGACGCATGCGGACGAAGTGAACAGTGAACTGCTGAACTTCCTGGGCAAGGACGCCGCCATGCCTGCACCCTCGGCGCGCCAGAAGAAAACAGCGGCGTAAAGACCATCTTTAACTCGAACGTATCTCATAAATGAGTTTGGGAAGGGCACGGCTTTAGTTCTTAGCCTGCCCTGAGCAAGCGAAGCGCGCCGAAGGGTGCCGCCCAGGCCCAATCAAGACTGGGCTTAGCCCCTGAGGTCAACTCTTCCTGGGAGGCGATTCATGAGCCAATCACCAAAGCGCCTGGCGATGACGCAGTGGGACGTCTTCTCCTCACGTCCGCTCGAAGGTAATTCGGTGGCAGTATTTCTCGACGGCCGTGGACTCACCGACACCGAGATGCAGTCAATCGCCAAAGAAATGAACCTCTCCGAGACCACGTTCGTCCTGCCCCGCGACCCTGTCATCGAACGCGAGCAAGGCATTCGCGTCCGCATCTTCACCGTGCAGGACGAGCTGCCCTTCGCTGGTCATCCCACCCTGGGAACCGCATTTGCCCTGCGCGGCCGGAGCGACGGAGAAAAGAGCGGCGCGGGAAAAGTCGTGCTTGAGTTGAACGTGGGCAAGGTGCCAGTCGTTTTCGAAGACAGCGCAGCCCAGCCTGCCTTCGGCGAGATGACGCAGATCGATCCCACTTTTGGAATGCAGCACGAGCGCGAAGCGGTCGCCCAGGCCACTGGATTGCTTGTCCACGACTTTGATGACTCGCTTCCCATTCAAACCGTGTCCACGGGAGTTCCCTTCACCGTGACGCCGCTGAAATCGCTGCCTGCCATGCGGAAACTGCACATCGCTCTCAACCGCGCCTCCGCCTATCTCGCCCGCACCGCCGGCAAGTTCTTTTATTTCGTCACTCGCGACACCGTCGATCCCCAGGCCCGCTTGCACGCCCGCATGATCTTCTACAACGGCGAAGACCCCGCCACCGGCTCCGCCGCGGGTTGCACCGCGGCCTGGATGGTGGCCCACGGCGTGGCCAAGCCCGACGAGCGCGTCCTCATTGAGCAAGGCGTAGAGATGAATCGCCCCAGCCGAATTTTCGTCCGCGCGTCTTTCGACAACAAGAGCGATAACCGTGTAGTTAACGTGCGCGTCGGCGGCAACTCGGTTGAAATTATGCGCGGCGAAGTATTCCTCTAAAGTGCCATCCCCAAGCAGCGCAGAATCGCGCCTTTCTCAACGCGCAAAAAAGTCAATAGCCAAAACCTGCCATTTGCTTCGGCGCTACTTTACAGGCCTTACCGTTACCGATAGGATTCATTTCGCTCTTCTATTCTTCACGACAGAGAAAATTTCCGCCGGTGCTCACTGCTATGACTTCCGGTCACGGCCGGCACAGGCGGATACAGGCGGTGGATGAAACCCAAACGCACCATCCTTTGTGTTGACGACAACGAACAGTCTCTTTCTTATCGCAAGATCATGCTCGAGACCCGCGGCTACCGCGTCGCCAGCTACTCCCGCGGCGAAGAAGCCCTCGACCGCTTCAAGCAGGGCGGCATCGATCTCGTGGTCACCGACATGGCCATGCCCGGCCTCGACGGCCCGCAGTTGATCGCCGCCATCAAAAGTCTCTCGCCTCACACTCCGGCCATTCTCATCTCAAGCAAGGTCCGCGTTTACGATCACGAATCACAGGCGGACGTTTTTCTCGCGCGGGGAATGTACGCACCCGCCGACCTGCTGGAGCGAATCCGTCTGCTCCTGGTCCGCAAGCGTGGCCCCAAGCGAATGCAGGAGCGGCCTCCGCAACTCCCGCAGCGCCAGGGCGCCGCCTGAAGCATTTCACCGCCGAGTACCCAGAGAACGCGGAGAAACTTCTGGACCCCTTCATTTTCTTCTCCTAAAGGTTTCTCGGCGACCTCTGCGCCCTCGGCGGTTGATTGCCCTTTCCCTCGTGTAAGATCGACTCAGGCATGGGCGCATTCATTGAAGCCATTGATTTACACAAGACCTATCGCGTGGGAAAGATCGACGTGCCCGCGCTCCGCGGCATCTCCTTCAGCGTGCAAAAAGGAGAATTTGTCACCGTAGTCGGCCCTTCCGGCAGCGGCAAGTCCACCCTCTTCTACCTGCTCGGCGGACTGACCCGCGCCGATTCCGGCAAAGTAATCCTCGACGGCGACGACTTCGCCACCCTCTCCGATGCCGAGCGCACACGCATGCGCAAGCGCAAAATCGGCTTCGTATTTCAGAAGTTCAACCTGTTGCCCACCCTCGATGCCCGCTCCAATATCGCCATCGCGCAGGAAATCTCCGGCAACGGCGACCGCGATCCCGCATTCTTTCTCCGCATTTGCGATCTACTGGGACTGAGCA
The DNA here is from genome assembly GCA_963842095.1 of uncultured Acidobacteriaceae bacterium. Taxonomy (GTDB): domain Bacteria; phylum Acidobacteriota; class Terriglobia; order Terriglobales; family Acidobacteriaceae; genus Sulfotelmatobacter. The sequence goes on along the minus strand of CAWJEY010000004.1, from coordinate 981,151 downwards.
AGCGCCTCAACCATCGCCCCTCCGAACTTTCCGGCGGCGAACAGCAGCGCGTAGCCCTGGCCCGCGCCCTCGTCAACAAGCCAGCGGTAGTCCTGGCCGACGAGCCCACAGGCAATCTGGACACCGAAAACTCCAACATCGTTCTGAAGATGTTGCGCCAGTCCAACCAGGAACTGGGTCAGACCGTGCTCATGATCACCCACAATCCCGAAGCCGCCAAATACGGAGACCGCATCATCCACATGCGCGACGGCCACGTCGTCAAGCCCGAAGAAGATCCGCAGTGGACTGCGCACTAAAGTTTCAAGGTCTCAAGGTTTCTAAGGTTTCAAGGATCGCCCGGCGAATGATTTTCCCTTTGAAACCTTGAAACTCTGAAACCTTGAAACCTTGCTCCCTTGAAACCTTGCCCCCCTAAAGTTCCTCTCCCTCCCTGCCGATGAATCCATCTGTGAACGCTACAAGCACGCCCGCAGCCCGGGCAAACCCCGGCGCCCAGCTCTATGTGGCCCGCCAGCCCATTCTCTCCAGCAACGAGCAGGTGTTCGGCTACGAGTTGCTCTTTCGCGACGGCATCGAGGACTATTTCCGCCACACCGATGCCGACGTCGCCTCCCGCAGCACCCTCGATACCTCAATCCTGATGGGACTCGATGTCCTCTGTGATGGCCGCCGCGCCTTCATCAACTGCACCCGCGAAACGCTTCTCAAGGACTACGTCACGCTCCTGCCCCCGGCCCAGGTTGTGGTCGAAATTCTGGAGTCCGTTCCCGTTGACGATCTCGTCAAAGCGGCCTGCGTCCGCCTCAAGGAAGCTGGCTACATGATTGCCCTCGACGACTTCGTCGCCGACGACCCGCGGGCAGGCCTCATCGCGTACGCCGACTTCATCAAAGTCGACCTAAAGGCCACCTCGCCCGCCGAGCAAGCCGCCTTGGTCCAACGCTTCAGCAACCTCCATTGCCGCATGCTGGCGGAAAAAGTCGAAACCCGCGACGAATTCGGCGCCTGCAAAAAGGCGGGCTTTTCCTTTTTTCAAGGCTATTTCTTCCGCCGCCCCGAGCTTCTGCACGCCCGCGAGATTCCCAAGAACCAGGTCAACTACCTGCGCCTCTTGCAGGCCATCTCCCACGATGAGCTTGAGGTCAAGGAAATTGAAGAGATCATCAAGCACGAGGCCTCCCTGTGCTACCGGCTCCTGCGCTACCTGAATTCCGCCGCTTTTTGCTTTGCCAACGAAATTCATTCCGTTCGGCATGGCCTCTCCATCCTGGGCGAGCGCGAAGTCCGCCGCTGGGTCCGTCTGGTGGCCACCCTCGGCGCCGGCCAGGGTAAATCCTCCGATCTGGTGCTTTCCGCCCTGGTCCGCGCCCGCTATTGCGAATTGCTCGCGCCCCGGGTTCCCCATGGAGGCTCCGACCTTTTTCTCGTCGGCCTGTTTTCCCTGATGGATGCAATTCTCGAAATGCCGATGGGCGTCGTCCTCGAAGGCATCAGCCTCGATAAGGAAACCCGGGCCGTGCTCCTCGGCCAGCAAAGCCAACTCGACCCCCTGTACCGCCTAATGCTAGCCCAGGAGAAAGCCGACTGGGCCAGCCTGACTGAACTCTGCACCCAATTGAAGCTCCCCGAAACCCACGCGACAGAGTGCCACTGGAAAGCCATGCAATGGGCCCGCGAAATGACCGCCGGCTGACCGCGCAGCACCGTGGAAGAGCGGCGCTTCACAGGCTGTTACGAAACTATATGCGCGGACGTGGAAGGATGAGAAGATGCGGGAAGTAGGGGAGCCGAGGGAATGGGATTCATTCGAGGAGAAGATCGAGGGCAGGGGACGCTGTTTCCGGTGAGGCTGGAGGAGTTGATCCCGGAGGATCACATGTGCCGAGTGATCGAGGCGTTTGTGGGGCGGCTGGATATGGAGGGGCTGGGATTTGTGCGAGCGGAAGCGGCGGAGACGGGGCGACCGGGCTACGATCCGCGGGATCTGCTGAAACTGTACCTGTATGGATATCTGCAGCAGATTCGTTCGTCGCGGCGGTTGGAGGCGGAGTGCCAGCGCAATATCGAGTTGTTGTGGTTGCTGCAGCGGTTGGCGCCGGATCACAAGTCGATTGCGGAGTTTCGGAGGATGCATCGGGAAGCGGTGACCAAGACGGGCGCGGAGTTGATTCAGTTGGCGCGCTCGGTGGGGTTGGTGCGAGGGGAATGGGTGGCGATTGACGGATCGAAGTTTCGGGCGGTGAGCAGCGAGCGTGGGGTGCGGGAACGCGAGGCGCTGAAACGATATCTGGAGCGGATGGAAGAAGCCGACGCGGAGGACGAGTTGGAGATCGATGCCACGGCGGTGGCGGCAGCGCTGGAAAAACTGCGGCAACATGCGGAACCGGAAGCGCGCCTGATGCGCACCACGACGGGCACCGTGCCGGCGTACAACGTGCAAACCGCAGTGGATTCCGAACATGCGCTGATCGTGGCTCAGCAGGTGAGCGACGAGACCAACGATCAGCGCAGCCTGCTGCCCATGGCGGAAGCGGCGCAGGCCGCGGTGGGCGCGCCCGGAGAAAGCCTGCATATCGTGGCCGACGGCGGCTACTCCAACGGAGAACAGGCCGCCGCCTGCGAAGCGCAAGGGATGATTCCGCACGTGCCCGCCAAGCGCAGCGTGAACAATCGCGGCGACGGCACGTTGTTGGACCGCCGCGAGTTTCACTACGACGAGGCCAGCGACAGTTTTCGTTGCCCGGCGGGCGAAGGTTTAGCGCGACAACAGGAGAGGAAGCGGTCCATCGTGTACGCGGGCCGTCCCGAAATCTGCGGAGCTTGTGCGCTGAAGTCCCGCTGTACGGTGGGCTCCCGCCGCTTTGTGCACCGGCATCGCTACGAGGGCGCGCTGCAGCGCATGCAGCAGAGGGCGACGGCGGAGGCCATGCGGCTGCGAAAATCCATCGCCGAACATCCCTTCGCCACGTTGAAGTACCGCATCTTCGGTCATCCGCGATTTCTGTTGCGTGGACTGCAAGGAGCGCAAACCGAAATCAGTCTGGGGGTCATGGCCTACAACTTGAAACGCATGATCAACGTCCTGGGAGCGGGGTCGCTTCGTACGCGGTTGGTGGCGGCATGAAAGGACGCTAAGTCATGATTTTCAGCGCCTGATCCCCGACCCTACGAACCTCGACAAATGCGAGCGAGTTTCGTAACAGCCTGTTCAGCGCCGCGTAAGGACGATAAGGAAACACCTGGGCTTTAGCCCCAGGGTTCACGGCAATCCCATCCCCACTGGCCCCCTGAAACCCATCTCGTGTAAAATAAGCCATCGAGCGGGAGTAGCTCAGTGGTAGAGCGCGACCTTGCCAAGGTCGATGTCGCGGGTTCGACCCCCGTCTCCCGCTCCAGTTTCTCTCTAGGCCTATCCAAGGAGGCTCTATGAGACCTCAGTCGGCTCCCCTTCTCGCTGTTCTCCTCGCAATCTCAGTTGCCATGCTTGCCTGCGGCACCGCCAGCAATCGCTCTCTCCAATCCGTCAGCGTGAGCCCATCCGTCGCCGCGAATTCGCAGGCCCAGTTCACCGCCACCGGCATTTACAACACCATGCCCACCAGCGTCGACATCACCGCCACCACGACCTGGTGCATCGGCTCGGCCAGCGGCCTGTGCACAGCCGACGTAGCCGAATTCGCAGAGGTGACCGCAGGATTGGCTGAGTGCGAATCTGGCTTTTCAGGAACCGTTACCGTCCTGGCTGGACAAGCCGGCCCCACTCCGGGCGTGAATCAGGCAGCTCAACTGCAGCCCTTCGGCGCAGCTCAACTCACCTGCCCGTAATTCCCTTCAGTCGTTGTCGGGGTCGGTTACAGGCCGCTTCGGATCCAGAAACACTTCTTTCCCCAGCGGCGCTGTAATGCTCTGGAAACTCCGCGGCGGCTTGCTGAACTGGAAAAACGCCCCCAGATCGTCGTTGGCGTAGGAATCGGCGAAGTCGCCCGGTGGGATCGTCCCCAGGTTGAAAATCTCCTCGATGAACTTCAGCATGGCCCCGAAATCGAGGCCCATCACATTACTCACCGTTCCGGCAGGAGTGTAGGCGGAGACCACCATCAGAGGCACGCGGAAGCCGTAGACGTAGGAAGACGTGCCCGGCGGGGCCTTGGCAGGTACAGGCGGCGGCACCACGTGATCGTACCAGCCTCCCCAATCGTCCCAGGTGATCAGAATGGCGGTGTTGTTCCAGTACACTTCCCCATCCGAGCACTTGGGCTGCGTCCCGATCGCATTGATGATCGAAGCCACCCAGGAAGGCCCGGAGCCGTCGGTTAATCCCGCATGATCAGACTCAAGCCCTACAGGAATGACCCAGTTCACTTGCTGCAGGTTGCATTTGCTGATGTCGGTAAGAATGGCGGACGGCGAGAGATTGACATAACCGTTGGCCTTCCCTTTCGTCCAGTAAGACCCAGTGCAGACTCCGTTCACGACAGTGCAGGATGACTCGTACGAGTTCGGCGAAGTCTGCAGCGAACGTGGGCCCGCTGTGTAATAGGTCCAGGTGATCTGAGGCTTGGCCGCAGCAAACACGTCGGCCAGCGTCGATTGATTGAAGCACGGGAATATCTTGGTCTTCTCGTCCTGCGTCGAGGGATTCACCAGTTGCACCGTCGTCCCCGCCGCGGCCGCACAGCCATAATAGCTGTTCGTAGTTCCCGCATTTTCAGCCACGAACCAATCCGGCTCCGGACCCACTCCCGGCTGCGAGGTGGCCCCGAAAGTGAATAGATGCGAAGGGTAGCTGGGCCCCTGGTTGGTTTGGAACATGTAATTGGCGTAGCCGTACTGCGAGGCAATCTGGAAATACGGGGCAACGTCGGGGTATCGGACATAGGCGTAGGTCGGATATTTCGGTCCCGGACACCCTTTCACCCCCATGTCGCAGGTGACGGTGACATGGTTGAAGCCATCCATCGCGCACAAGTTACTCGGATCGGTTTTCACCGCGGCATCACACGCGGTTACCCATTGACTGTGCCCATGCACCGGATCGTAGTCATCCGCAGCTATGCTGCCCTTACTGCCGACGGTAGACGGCAGCGGCAGCGAAACCGACGGCACCGTGATGATTGTCTTCTTTCCGTTCACGATCGTCCATGCTTGACCCGAAGTTGCGGTGACCAATCCCGGAAGGTAGTACTGGTTGCTGGGCGAATTGCTGCCGAACAGGTTGTCCGTCGTGCGGTTTTCCTGATCGATGATGATCACGTGATTGATCGGGTTGGGATAAATGATCTGGGCGCCCGCCACGGCAGCTACCAGCCCGACTAAAAGAATCGACAGGAATCTGAGGGCATTTTTCATAGAGTTCATGGTGCCAGTCGTCATTATTGCGAGAATGGCGTCATCCCGAAGCCCCGCGTTTTCTCCAGCGGGGCGAGGGATCTCCTGCACCTCAACGGCTGTCGGAGAGTAGATTGCCCCGCCGACATGAATCCCCTCTCGCTTCAGTCGTTGTCGGCGTCAGTGATTGGGCGATTGGGATCGAGAAAAACCTCTTTTCCATACGGAGCCGTGATGCTCTTGAAACTCCGCGGCGCTGCGCTGAACTGGAAGAACTCTCCCAGATCGTCGACGGCGAAGGAATCGACCAAATTGCCCGGTGGAATCGTGCCCACATTGTAGATTTCTTCGATGAACTTCAACATGGCCCCGAAATCCAGCCCCATCGTGTTGCTCACCGTCCCCGGCGGCGTGTAGGCGGAAACAACCAGTAAAGGTACGCGGAATCCATAAATATAGGAAGACGCATTGGGCAGCGTGTTGGCCGGCACAGGCGGCGGTACAACGTGATCGTACCAGCCTCCCCAATCGTCCCAGGTCACCAGGATCACGGTATTGTTCCAGTACACCTCGCCATCGGAGCACTTGGGCTGCGTCCCGATCGCATTAATAATCGATGCCACCCACGAAGGCCCGGAACCGTCCGTCGCTCCAGCGTGGTCCGACTGCAGCCCCAGTGGATTGACCCAGTTCACCTGCTTCAGGTTGCACTTGCTGATGTCGGTGAGAATGTCGGCGGGATTCACCGCATCGACAAACCCGTTGGCCTTTCCTTTGCTCCAGTAAGTGCCGGTACATACTCCCTGACTATTCGGTGTGCACAGAGCCTCCAACGCGTTGGGCGCCGTCAGTAGGGACTTCGGTCCAGAGGTGTAATACGTCCAGGTAATCTGCGGCGTCACTGCGGCAAACACATCGGCCATGGTCGAGTGATTGAAGCAGGGATACATCGTAGTCTTCTCGTCCTGCGTGGCCGGGTTGACTAATTGCACGGTTGTGCCAACGCTCGCCGTGCAGCCATAGCCATTGGTGTAGTCCACGGCATTCTCAGCCTCGAACCAATCCGGCTCCACGCCCGTTCCGGGCTGCGAAGTTCCCCCGAACGTAAACTGATGCGACGGAAAGCTCGGTCCCTGATTGGTCTGAAACATGTAGTTCGCGTAGCCGTACTGCGAGGCAATCTGGAAATACGGGGCAACGTCGGGGTATCGGACATAGGCGTACGTCGGAAATTTCGGTCCGGGGCACCCCGTAACTCCTGCGTCGCAGGTGATCGTGACGTGGTTGAATCCGTCCATCGCGCACTTGTTGCTGGGGTCGGTCTTCACCGGAGCGTCGCAGGCGTCCACCCACAGGCTATGGGAGTGCCCAGGATCATAGTCAAAGCCCGGCTGGCTGTCACCGCTGCCCACTACCGTCGACAGCGGGATGGCAACCGATTTCACGCTGAATACATTTTTCTTCCCGTTTACAATCGTGTACGCCTGACCCGTAGTCGCCACATCCAGCCCCGGCAGATAGTACTTGTTGCTGGGCGCATTGCTCCCCAACAAGTTGTCCGTACTGCGGTTTTCCTGGTCAATCACGATCACGTGATTGATCGGGTTAGGATAAGTAATCTGCGCGCCAGCCACAGTAGCCGCCATCCCGACCACAAGCCCCGACAAGAATCTCAAAGTATTTTTCATCGAACCCCTCCCCAGGATCCAAAGTAACGCCCCAAAGTAACGCCCCAAACCAATGCCCCAAAGCAACGCCCCCGCGAGCTAGCGCCGCCAGCAAAGTAGCGCCGCCGTCCAACCCGCTGTTGAACATCACCAGTGGCCAGTAAAGTCACCACCGTTAACTGACCACTGACTTCTTACTTCGCCCCCAGCACCCCAAACACCGCCACGCTGTTGGTCGTCCCCACATAAACCTTGCCGTTGTTGATCGTAGGCACCCCAAAATGCGAAGCGTTTCCAAAACGGTCGCGATTGTTCGCCGCCTGATTCGAGTTATAAAGCTCGGTCGCCAAATTGCTCGCGTCATACGCGTGAAGAACGGAAGGCTTCGCATGTTCCACTGCCCACACGATCCCATTCGCCGTGCCATCCGCCGAAACACTCGGAATCGTCCCCGGATATTCGTAAGCAATCGCTGTCACCGACGCCGCCGCAGTCGAAAGTTTCGCTTTCGAGAACGTGAACTGCTTCAGGCTCCCCAACTGCGGCCCGAAATAAACGTTCCCGTCAAAGTAAGCCGGCATCGCCCACATCCCGCTCCCCAGCACCGCCTTCACTTCCTGATAGACCTTGTTGCTCTTCGAATTGAACTTCCCCATGTTGGTCTGGTCGACCACGTAAATGTTCCCGTCCTTCCCCGCGCCCACCGCCAGATTGCGCGTGGTCCCGCCGGAGTCGGCCTGCGGAGGCAGCAGCAGCACTCCCCCGGAACCGAAATCCCGGTCCTTCTCCGACTGCAGCGCCGTGTTAAACATGGCAAAATAATCCGCCACCGCCAGTCCGCCCGTAGTCGAAACTTTCAGAAACGCATTCCCAAAGTCTCCCAACGAGGGAAAGCCCTGCGCGTTCAAAGTTGAGTCGAAGGTGCCGTTCGCATCCAGAAAAAAAATGTTGCTCCCATCCGATGCCAACCCCGCCCCGCTCTGCCAGATCGATCCCTCACTCCCGTTCGGCGTCAAATTGATAACCGAAGTCTGCTCCAGCGTGCTCTCGCTGTATCCCATCAGCCAGCCGGTATACGGTTGAATGTCGCAGTGCGACGTCCATCCCATATAGATCACCCCATTCAGCAGCAGCAACCCGGCCCGCTCCGCATACTGCTCGGGATCGAAAATCACAGTTCCGCCCTGGCTACCCTCTCCATTGCCCGGATACTGCGCCTGAATGGTGGTCGGCCCGGCAAACTCCTCCGCCCCCGTAGTGAGATCGAGCGCGTGCAGCCGTTGATAAAAATTCCCCGACGTATCCTCGCTCATCGCCACCACATAGATCGTGCCATTCGGACCACTGCTGCGGTCAATCACCGGAGTCGCCGTGATCCCCAGCGTCGGCCCAATCTGGTTGCACCCAATCGTCTTGCCCGAAGGCGCAGCCTCCCCCGGCAGCAGCGCAGAAGCCTTCCACAACTTCGTGCCAGTGTCGGCATCAAACGCATACACGCTGTCGTTCTCGGTGACCGTGTACACAACGTTGTGTGACACCCCGCCCATGGTCAGCCCCGAAACGTACAACGGTTGCGCATCCACGTTGCTATCCACCTTGAAGCTAAACAGCAGCCCAAAGCTCGCCGAATTCACGTTGCTCGTAGTAAGAATCGTTTCATTCAGGTTCTGCCCCGTGCGGGAAAGGTCATTGTGGTAAGTAAGCACATCATTGCCCAGCGCCGGAACCACGGCAAAGGCCATCAGAAGAAGGAACAGCGGCAACGCATACTTGCAAGACTGAGTCATCACACTCCTGTAAAATTCTTGGAAGCGCACGGCTTTTAGCCGGCCGCCCTGAGCCCAGCCGAAGGGTGCCGTCCAGAGTCACAAAGACGCGGACTTTAGCCCCTGAGGGATGCCGGGAAACGGCTTAGTCGCTCAGGTTATCCCACCTTTCCCCCCTCCGCAAGATGAAGGATTTTGCGTACCCAGACAACCCTGATTCACGCCCCCAGCAAGCCTTTTGTCTCTATTTCAGCCGTTTTCGGCCACTTCCTCCGGACGCTTGGGATCGAGGACCGCTCCTTTGCGCTCCCCAAAATTGCGCTCCCCAAAATTGAAGAGGCGCAGCTCCAGGCTGCGCCTCTCCTACCACTACAACCCACGCCTCAGACCGTCGTTCACATGATCATGTGTGGCATCATCACTTCTTTCATATCGTTGCCCGGCAGCTTCGGAGTCGCATCCTTGGGAACGGCAGGAACTGCGGGAACGGCCGGAATGGCGTGCAACTGCGGCCTTCGCGCGTGCAGCTTGTACGTCACGTTCCGGCCCTGCGCCGTATTGAGCGTCAGGAAAGGCATCACCGAAGGCACCCCGCTCTTGTTCACGATCACCAGCATGTAGTAGCCCGGAGGAGCATAGTTGCCCGAGGCTGGAGCGGTGGCCGTGATTATCCCCCCGCTCGTGGTGAACGTCAGGTCCACATAGCGTTGGTCAAAATTGTTGTCGTGGGTGTCCACGCCGGGTTTGATCAGCGCCACACGGGTGATGCTGACCGCCGCGGGGGAACTGATCGTAAAAACTTGCCCGTAGGTAAGCGACGTGGGGGCCGAGGTGATCACGGGGCGCGCCCCTTTAAACAGATAAGTCGGACTGAAGATCTCGACCGTCTCGTCGAGCGAAGTCCCGCTGTCCGACCCTGCGGAGAGCACCGTGCCGTCAGGCAGCAGCACCGCAACTGAGTGGTGGGCGCGATTGGCCTGCTGCGAAGCCATCACCGTCCATTTGCCGGTGCTGGGGTTGTAAAGCTCGGCCTGTTCTACGGGGTCGGTATAGATTCCCGCGGTGTTCCCCCCAACCGCCAGAACGGTACCATCGGGCAGAAGCACTAGATTGTGGTTGTACCTGGCATAGGTCATGGAACCCGTAGAAGCCCACTCCGGTTTCGCCTGGGTAAAGTCAATTATCTCCGCCGTATTCGTAGCTCCGCCCGCATTCTGGGTATGCGTGCCACCGGCAGCTAAGACTCGTTCTAGGCCGGGCAGCAGCACCGAAGTGCCTTCCTGCCGCTTCCCGAAGATCGAGTTGGAGACAAACGACCACGTTTGCGTGACCGGATCGTACATCTGGCTGTCCGAGCGCTGCGCTGAATTGAAGATCAGACCGCTGGGCAGTATATGCATGCGCGGATAGGTGTCCGTGTTCTGTGGCGTATTGGCCGATACCGGCAGAACGCTGATCGTGTCGGTAGTGGGGTCATACTGTTCCATGGGATGGATGTTGGTCGCGCCCTCGCTATCGAAACCAGAAAGAATGAGAACGGTGCCGTCCGGCATCAACACATTCGTCGGGTACCAGCGGCCGTAAGTCATATCCGGACCCTGCGTCCAGGTTGAGGTCACGGGGTCAAAGAACTCCGTATTTTGCACTCCACCGCGGGCGACGCCGTTTTCATCCTGCCCACCTGTATCGAACAGCGTGCCGTCCGACAAGAAAGTCATGCCGCCGCAGTAGAAGTCCACGTCGAACGAAGGCGAGGCATCCACCACAGTTTGCGTGGTGGGGTTATAGATCTTGGCGATGGTGGGACCCGTTTCACGGTGCAACGAGTAAGTCCAAAGCAGCACATTTCCGTTATTCAACATTGCAGCGTGAATGCCGGTAACTCCGATCTGGATGGGCGCTCCCCACTGACCGACACTGCTAGCCTGACTAGCCTGCGCGCCCGCCACCGGCGTCGCACAAAGAAACGCCAGAACCATGAGTGTCAGGGGAAAAAGGTGTTTACAAATCAGTGTTGCGTCGGGACTTCTTTTTTCTACCTTTCGCATGCGTCACTCCTTAAGCGCACCTGTCTCGGCGGCGGCGCGCTGCGTTGCTGCGGGGCCCGAAAAGCACCTAAGTCTGTTCGCTCGCCGACACTATGTCAAGATGAAAGAATTTGCATACCTGCCGCAGCGCAAGCTCTTCGCCCTAATCAGTCATTATCGGGCGGACCCAGCACCCGCTTGGGATCAAGGAACACTTCTTCTCCCAGCGGCGCCGTAATCCTCTGGAACTTGCGCGGCGGCTTGCTGAACTGGAAAAACTCTCCCAGATCGTCACTTGCGTAGTAATCCGCGTTATTGCCCGGCGGAATGTTCCCCACGTTGAAAATTTCTTCGATGAACTTCAGCATCGCTCCGAAGTCCAGCCCCATCGTGTTGCTCACCGTCCCCGCCGGAGTATAGGCAGATACAACCATCAACGGCACCCGGAACCCGTACACATAAGCAGACGTGCCCGCGGGCGCTTTCGACGGCACCGCCGGCGGCACTACGTGCTCGTACCATCCTCCCCAATCGTCCCATGTAATAAGGATCACCGTATTGTCCCAATAAACCTCTCCATCGGGACACTTTGACTTGGTCCCGATCGCATTCACGATGGAAGCCACCCACGAAGGTCCGGAACCATCGGTAGCACTGCTGTGGTCGGACTCGAGAATGCTCGGAATCACCCAGCTCACCTGTTTGAGCGAACAGGTTTTAACGTCGTTCAAAACCTGCGATGGGTTAGGGATGACCAAACCGTTCGATGCGCCCTTGGTCCAGTAGGGCCCGGTGCATTGCCCATTTTTCACCGTACAGATTGCCTGAATCGAGTTCGGCGCAGTCCACAAGTAGCCCTGGTTCACCGTGTAATACGTCCACGAAATTTTCGGCGTGGCGGCAGCGAACACGTCCGCCATGGTTTCGTGATTAAAGCAGGGGAACATGTTCGTCTTCTCGTCCTGCGTCGACGGATTAACCAGTGCCACGGTTGTGCCGGTAGCCGCGATGCATCCGTTAACCGTGTCGACCGTATGGGCGGCATTTTCGGAAACGAACCAGTCCGGCTCTACCCCATTCCCCGGCTGCGAAGTCCCGCCGAAAATAAATTGATGCGCCGGAAAGCTAGGCCCCTGATTGGTCTGGAACATGTAGTTGGCATAGCCGTACTGCGATGCGATTTGAAAATAAGGCGCGACGTCCGAGTACTGCACATAAGCGTACGTCGGATACGTAGGTCCCGGGCACCCCGTAACTCCCGCATCGCAGGTAACCGGGACCTGGTTAAATCCATCCATCGCACAAGCCGTACTTGGATCCGTAATAAGCGGCGCGTCACAGGACGACAAGAAATTCTTGTGCGAGTGCCCGGGATCGTAATCATCGGCCGGTATGCTCCCCGCACTGCCCGGCGTAGACGCCAGCGGCAGTGGAACAGCCGGCACCGTAAACACAGTCTTCTTCCCATTCACGATCGTGTAGGCCTGACCCGTAGTAGAGAAAACCAGCCCCGGCAAGTAATACTGGTTGCTCGGAGAATTGCTCCCGAACAAATTGTCGACACTCCGGTTTTCCTGGTAAACCACGATCACATGATTGATCGGCGTGGGATAAATAATTTGCCCGCCGGCCAGGGTTGCGACTAGTCCAAGGCCGAGAGCCGCGCAGTATCTGAAAGTACGTTTCATCAAAACCTCCCTAACCGAGCCTCACCTTCGCAACGAAGGCGTCATCCCGAAGCCCCGCGTTTTCTCCAGCGGGGCGAGGGATCTCCATCTGATCAGCACTGTCAGGAATCCATTAATTCTATTCACTGATCCTGAAATTCACGTTGCTGCTAAGCACCCCGCCCGGAGTCGTCACCACCACCTTGCCCGTGGTCGCACCACTCGGAACAACTGCCGTCATGAACGTATCGGACAGCACGCTGAAACTTGAGGCCGGAACACCGTTGAATATGACGCTGGTCGTGCCGGTCAATCCTTGACCGAGAATCTGCGCCGTGTGCCCGGGTTTGCCCGCTGGAACGACGAACCCGACAAAAGGCCCAAGCCCCGTCCCCAGGCTGTAGATCTCGCCACCTTCGTAGGTGTACGCTCCGTAGAACGTCCCATTCGTGTTCTGCACGACCGCGTCTTCGTAGCCGCCGTTCTGGCATCCGAACACGGTCGAAAATATCCCGGTCTGGCTGACCTTATAGATCGAACCGGCGTCGCTGTCGCAACCGCCGCCCCCCAGCGTCGTCCCGTACAGATTCCCGTCGGTCGCCGTCGCCAACCCGACAATCGGATTCTCGCTGAGACCCTCGAATCTATGGATCGTTTTCACCGTACCTTGTGAGTTGATTCTGAATATCGTGCCGCGGCTGTCTTCGCCAAGGAAAGTTGTGCCGTAGAAACTTCCGTCGCTGGCCTGAACCAGCGGTGTGTATAGCGTTGCTCCATCCGTGAAATCGAAGGCGTGCAGCATGGCGAATCTACCTCCCGGGGTTATTTTGAAGACCGTGCCGCAGCCCCCCGAATAGCATGAGTTGATCTGGTTCCCGCCTTCATAAGTTGTTCCGTAGAAGTTGCCATCGGTGCCCTGTACCAGCGGAGCATCCGGGAAGAGGCCGTCGGCCCCGTCGAAGCTGTGCAACAAGGTCAGGGTGCCGGTTGGAGTGATTTTGAAGACCGTGCCTTCAGAGTTGGCCCCGCCAGAAAAGGTCGTCCCATAGAGGTTCCCGTCTGTGCCCAGCACCAGTCCGGCGTCGGGGGAGGAACCATCGCCAACAGTGCCATCGAAGCTGTGGATGACGGTAAGCGCGCCCTCGGGGGTGATTTTGAATACCACGCCCAAGCCTGAAGCACCGCCGTTTTGAGTTGTGCCGTAAAAGTTTCCGTCCGTGCCCAGCGCGAGCGCGCTGAATGGAGAGGAGCCGTCCGTGCAATTCGGTTGAGCGCAGAACCTATAGAGAACGGTCAAAGCGCCAGACGGCGTCACCTTCAACACGCTCCCATCGTCGACGTTGAAGTCGATCGCCGTCCCATATAAGTTGCCGTCCCGCCCCTGAACGAATGCCGAAAAGATAGTGAACTCGTCCCCGAAACTTGCCAGCGTAGTAAAGGTCTGCGCGGCTGAAGAAACTGCCGTCACGAGGACGAGCCCACACGCGAAGCAAACTGTTTTCCAGTAATTCATAATTCCTCGGCACCGTGATCGCCACTCTAAGAAATTACCAAGATCGCACCCAAAATCCCGCCAACATACTAAAAAGGCAGCCCGCCGCACTGGCAAGCTGCCATCAAGATCCCCGCCAATTCGAAAAGCCCTACGGCTCCACCACAAACACCTTCCGGCTCTTCACAGTTCCGTCGGCGGTCGTCACTCGGATCCACCCCGAAGTAGCCCCGCTAGGTACGGTAGCACTCATATGAGTATCCGAATGCACCACAAAGCGAGCTGGCACTCCGTTAAATGTAACCTCGCTCGCCCCGCTCAGGTGATTGCCCAAAATCAACACGCTGCTCCCCTCTTTCCCGCTGAACAGCGGAGAATCTACAAACGCCGTCAGCCCATTATTCAAGCTGTAAACCGTCCCATCATTCGACGTTCCGCCAAACTCCGTCAGCCCGTACAGCGTGCCCGTGGTGTACTCCACCGGCGGCGACAGCGGAGACTCCTGCATCAGGTTCGCGCTGTTATTGAAGCTGTAAAGCTCGGTGTAAGTTCCGCTGGTTGAAGTATTGAACAGCGTTCCGTCGTCGTAAGTTCCGCCTTCCGCGGTCGACCCGTAATACTTGCCGTCAGTCCCCAACGCCAGCCCCGCGCTGGGATACTCTCCATCTCCAAAGAACGCGCCAAAGCTGTGCATCACACTCGCAGAGAGCGACGTATTGATCTCGTAAATCGTTCCCTCACCGTTGGTTCCACCATTCTGCGTAGTGCTGTAAAACGTCCCACTGGAGTTCTGCACCAACGGCCCAACCGGAAACGATCCCCCAGGCCCACACGGGAAATCATAAGTATTGTTCAGCACTCCAGCCGTAGTCAGCTGAACAATCGTCCCGCAAAATGAAGTCCCACCCTCCGCCACCGGCACATACAAAAATCCGTCCACCCCCTGCGTCGGCGACGCGATGGGATGATATCCATGCGTAATATCAAACGAATAAATCGTAGTGTAAGTCCCCGAGGTCGTGATCTTGTAAACCAGCCCAGTATTGTCCTTCCCCCCGCTGGCCGTCCCATAAAAATTCCCATCCGAAGCCAGCACCGGAGGGCTCCACGGGAACGCTCCATCCACGTTCGCATTAAACGTATGGAGCAAAGTGATCGCGCCCGCGGGCGTCATCTGGAAAACCACGCCCTCGGCTCCGCTGCCCCCCAGGTTTGTTGTGCCGTAGAAATTGCCGTCGGTGCCAAGCGTGAGCCCGCCCGTGGGATTCGCCCCGTCCGACTTCCCGCCCACAAAGCTGTGCAGCAGCGTGAACGTCCCGGACGTACTCACCTTAAACGCCGTCCCCATCCCCTTGCTGCCGCCGTTGTATGTAGTGCCGTAGAGCTGCCCGTCGGTGCCCTGCACCAGCGTGACGTACCAAGGATTCGCTCCGCTCTTCGTGCCGCCGGCAAAATTGTAAACCGTAGCCACGGTTTGCGCGCCCGCCAGAGCGCCCGCACACAGCAGCAATACCGCGGAAAGAATGACTTGCTTAACGCAGACAGCATATCGTCGCATGACGATCCCCCTGGAATTTGGAATAGGCTTTTCGGAATCAGATTTCGCAATCCGATTCGGACTTGGAACCGTTCCCCGGCCGGCCGCCAGGCCGGAGGAAACGCCCCGGCCGCTCAGGTTACTCCAGCTTTTCCGCCCCATGCAAGATGAAGGATTTTGCACAGTCCGAAAGGGAGTTGACCTGGAGTCGTTCCCAAGTCTGGGCATTTCAGAAGGCGTCATCCCGAAACCCGGCGTACTTCAGCCGGGTGAGGGATCTCCCGCTTGGTGCGTGTGCTAGGGAGATCCTTCGCTCCGCCTGTAGAACGGCTACGCTCAGGATGACGCCGGTGAGCGTCAGGTTGGACTTTTCCGCCCCGAAACGCTAACTTAATTCCTAGGGGCGCGGTACCCAAGTGGTAAGGGAGAGGTCTGCAAAACCTTTATGCGTCGGTTCGATTCCGACCCGCGCCTCCATCAATCTTCGCCTCATCCCCCTCTTCACGATTGTCATTCCGCGCAACAGCATCGTCATTCCCGCTTTCTAGCCTTGTCATTCCGAGCGAAGCGAGGAACCTGCTGTCAGCCTGCACCACCCCCGGCCCATCCTCCTCCACCTCCGGCCAATCCGGATCCACGCAAGCCTGAATCGTCAGCCCCGTATCCTTCAACAAATGCCAGGCCTCCCGATACTTCCCATACTTCTGCCGCATCCCCTCCGGCGTGATGTGGATCGACGTATTCGTCCTCCCCATCACCTCAAACGGGATGATGTACCACTCATCCACCGGAATCAGCAGAATCGCAAAAAAATCCACCGTCCCCGGATCGTACTTCCTCCGCCCCGGCCCCAACACGTTCAAGCTGTACTCCCCGTTGCGCCGCTTGTAGGTCGTGGACTTCACCTGCACCCGCAACACCCGCGCCTGCCACCCCTCCGTGGGATTCTCCACTCCCACGTCATATCTCCCCACCGCCCCAAACGGCCGCGACACTTTCATCGCAAACCCCGCCGCCTGCATCATGAAATAAAGCTCCGCCCACTCCCCGCGCTCCACGCACCCCGGCAACCGCCCACCCGCCAACCGATCCTTCTTCCTCCACATCACCCGCTCCTCTCCATCTCCACCAAAAAATAAGTTTGTCATCATGCGGCGGACGCGCTTTGCCCGCGCTTTGTCATCCTGAGGCGGGCTTTCCGCAAACTCCTCCCAGTGTTTCAAGTTCCAAAATCGGAGCCACGGTCATCCGTCACACCGATTTCGCTTTACCCTGTGGAAAACTCTGGATTTCGGCATGCCGCAAGCCCAAATCGGCTGGGATTGCAGCTAGCGCCCGCCACGGGAATCCGGAGTATCGGAACTGGTGCCCATAGCGCTGAGAACCCACCAAACGGCGCTAGAATATCCTCAAATGCCGGATGCCAAGCCCATCCCAGCCGTCTCAACCGGATTCCTTGACTCGGATGTACTACGAACCGCCCGCGAAGCGTCGCTGAAGAAGCGTAAAGAGTTAGACGAGCTTCTCTCAACCGAGATCGGAAGGTACGCATCCCCGGACACAAGCCTAGTCGTATTCGGCTCACTCGCCCGAGGCGAGTGGACATCGGGTAGCGACCTCGATTGGACCTACCTCATCGACGGCGGGGCCAAGTCGGCTCACCTCCAGATCACCCAGGACATCCAGAGAGTATTCAAGGAGAAAGGCTTGGCGGAACCGGGGCCAACCGGAACCTTCGGGAACATGGCGTTCAGCCACAACATCGTTCATCAAATCGGCGGACAGGACGACACAAACAAGAACACCACCCAGCGAATCTTGCTTCTCCTCGAATCAACACCTATTGGGGAACGACGAGAAGCATACGACCGCGTAATTCGCGCAGTGATCGATCGCTACCTGGAGGAAGACACTCATCTGCTAACCCGTGACTTGAAGAACTACCGGGTACCCCGATTCCTTTTGAACGACATTGTTCGATTCTGGAGAACCATGGCGGTTGACTTTGCCAACAAACAGCGAGATCGAGCCGGCAAGGGATGGGGATTACGCAATGCCAAGCTCCGGATGTCGCGGAAATTAATCTTCGCTTCCGGGCTTTTGATTTGCTTCAGCTCAAGTCTGGACTCAGATCTACAAAATAAGATTTCCACCGACACGAATGATGTAAGGTTCCAGCTTGGAAATCACATCCGGGAGTATGTGCGACTGACACCTCTAGAAGTGTTGGAAAGGTTCATCAGACGCTACAATATTCCGGATTCGGTTGCCAAAGAGTTGTTCGCTGCATACGCGAATTTCCTGAGACTTCTGAATGACGAAACATCTCGCAAGGCTCTTGATGAGCTTCGATCGGAAAACTCAGAGACAGACCCGACATTCCAGCAGATAAGAGAAATCAGCGAAGCCTTTAAAGACGCACTTGAGCACATCTTCTTCGAGAATCGGCAGATTGCACGACTAACAAGAGAGTACGGAGTTTTCTAGAAATGAGATGTATCGGATTCTCGACCGGCGCACTAGCGAGAGGCGACTTCCGCCACGCGCTCCAAATGTTATCCGGCAAGAACGTCAACGCCGTCGAGCTGTCCGCTTTACGCCAAGACGAACTGGCCCCGCTGGTGCGAGAGCTAAACCAACTGGACCTAAGCCGCTTCCAGTACATCTCGTTTCACGCCCCAAGCGCAATGGAGCAATCCTACGAGCCGACGGCTCTGGAGCTTCTCAAGCAAGTCGCCGCCCGCAATTGGCCAATCATCGTGCATCCCGACGCCATGCACACTCCGTCAGCCTGGGCCTGCCTGGGAGATTGCCTCTGTATCGAAAACATGGACAAGCGCAAGCCCATCGGACAAACCGCAACAGACCTTGCCAAACTCTTCGACATACTGCCGAACGCGTCCCTATGCTTCGACATCGGCCACGCCCGCCAGGTTGATCCCACGATGAGCGAAGCATGGGCAATTTTGCAGCCCTTTCGCAACCGGATCAAGCAACTTCACGTCAGCGAGGTAAACACCCAAAGCAAGCACGATCCCCTGAGCTTGGAATCGATTCTCGCCTTCCAGAAAGTTTTCTACCTTCTGCCAGCTGACGCCCCAATCATCCTGGAGAGCAGAGTCGAAGAATCAGAAATCAACGATGAGATCAAGACCGCGCTCGAAGCACTGAGTCCAGCATCTCACCTCGCCATCGCCAGCGACTAGATCGCCACGCCGGACAAACGGACCAGAGGGTGCCCCATCCTTCGCGCACTTTGCGAAGGGTGGGATTCCACGGCCCCACCCCTCTGACGATTTGGCAGCGCCACGACCGGGAAGGGCACGACTTCAGTCGCGCCGCAAGCGCCAGGAAATGGAACCAAGCCCGTGCCGCCAGCCGAGTCGCTAGCTGGTCTGCACCATCCACCGCGCTGCCGTCGCCCGCAGCTTGTCTAATTCCTTCGCCAGCGCAACAGTTTTCGTGTCTTCCTCTCCCGCGTCATTAAAGGCATGCAGTGCATCGTCCACCGCCTTCACCGCCGCCATCACCTCGGCAAACTGTGCCAACATGGCCTCGCCCCAATATCTGTGCACCCACGAACGATAGACGAACTCCTTTTTCCGCAAGGTCGTCACCGCCCCATTCACCTCCCCGCCAATCGAGGCCAGGTCTTCCGGATCGTTGGCCCACCCTTTCTGGTAGCGTTCGCAAAATATCTCTGCGAAGAAAATATAGGTGCTCAAATCCACCGCCAACTCTTCAAAATATTTGGCTCGAAGATCGGCGCGCTTCAGCCGAAAGCGGATGCGCTCCAGCAGTTTGTCCGAGAACGCCGTCATCAATGCCACGATAGTCGCCGCCAGCCACGCCCCAATGTTGTCCCTGAAGATGTTGCCCCCGATGATGTCCATATCGCCGCAAGAATAGTCCTGTCATTCCGGGCGCCGCAAGCTCCACAAGCCTTTGTCATTCCGAACCGGGCAGAAAGCCCGGTGAGAGCCTGCCCTGAGCTTGTCGAAGGGAATCTGCTGTAAGCCGCCACCACCCCGGCCCGTGGAGGAGCGGACGCCCTCGTCCGCTCAGCCAGCACCCCGAACGCCGCCAAGCGATGAGATTCCCCGACCCATCCCTCTGAGGATTTCGCAGTGCCACGACCGCGAAGGCCTGGGTGACCCTACGCTGTCAACTCGTCCGCAGCCGTGCTCGCCAGCACGCACAGTTCTTTAAAAACTCTGGCATTAAACGCATCACGGGCGCCCGCCTCTTTCAAAATCATGCGGAACTGCGCCCTGAGCAACCGGTAGATTTGTGACATCTCCGTAACCGTCGGCTGGCGACGGCTTCCCACGAACGCGTTCCCCATCTCGCGGAAAACTCCGGCAACAGTTCCACCGTGAATGTAGGCATCGGTACCGTCAAGGTCGCTCAATGATTTCTTGATTCGATGCGGCACTGTCTCACACACAATCCAGGAATGATCACGATGGGCCGACCTCTCCAGCGCAACCGTGAGTCCAAGCTCGAATGGCATGTTGAAGCGTGGGGTCCTTGGAGCTTTTCGATCGAGTTGTACGCGCGAAAGATCGTGGATGGAATATCGGGATTGGCGAATCAGCGAGAGAATGCGGTCAAGGCGGCGCTGCCCGAAGGGAATTTCCAGGGTTGCGCGCGGGGTGAAGCCGAAGGCGCTAATGCCGACAATGTAGGCGAGGAGAAGGTTTTCAAATTCCGCATCGTAGGGAACGTTGAGAAAGACAGATTCCCTAACGCGAGGTTTTGCGGCGCGCCGAGACTCTTTTATTAGTTTTCGTGCCATTCCGGGAGCTATGACTTCCAGCCGTCTTTCCCCGTCCATTGGTCCGGATCACGATTTCCCCAGTCTTGGCATCTCTGTGAATCATCTGCCGCACTTCCCGGATGATCGCCTCGGTCCGCTTCTTCGAGACACCCAAAATCCGAGCCGTGTCGAAAGGCGTTGCCGGCCGGCTGTTGTCGACTCTGATCGGTTGCCGCATGTGGCTATTATACGCCGCACCGCAAGCGTAGATTTTGGGTGGCGCAGCGCTTCCAGCGCTGCGATACTTTCCTGCTCACCACAACCCTTGTCATTCCGAACCGGGCTGAAAGCCCGGTGAGGAATCTGCTGTTAAGCCGCCACCCCCGCAAGTGGAGGAGCGGACGCCCCGTCCGCTCAGCCAGCACCCCAACCTCGCAAGCGACGGGATTCCACGGCCCCACCCCTCTAGGATTTCGGAAGCGCCACGACCGGGAAGGGCACGACTTCAGTCGTGCCGCAAGCCCGAATGTGATCCGCGCGACCGCCGAGTCCACGGCCTTGCGAAGGCCAACACCACTTCTCTGCGCATACGTGCATCCATCGGAGCCGAATTGCGCACCGCCGACGGAGGCGGCAAGTACCGACGATTCGCGGGCAAGTTCCGCACGCGTCGCTCCTTAAGCCTCAATCCGCACAGCTTGGCGATCTCAGTGATAATCCGGGAATTGCGGACGTATGTTCCGCGGATCGTATTTTCTCCGACAACATACACAGCCTTACCACCGGGAACGAGCACTCGCGCAACTTCCTGTATAGCGCGACGCATGTCATGAATGTAACGGGCCAGCAGGGCCTCATCGTGCTTGCGCAATCCCGGCTTCAGTCTCAGGCGGTTGATAACGGACTGGATTTCAGCGTCTCCCTCCGAGCCTGCACCCACTGACTCGGCCCCCACACTCTCGGCGCGCACATCCCTCAGGTCCGGGATACGGTAGCCCATCCAAACCAGGGAAAACTTGCTGCAGCGAATGTAATCGATCGCGTTCAGATATGGCGGTGACGTTACAACCAAATCGATTGAGGCATCACGAACGGGCAGACTGCGAGCATCTCCCAGATGCACTCGCGACGCCGGGCCACGACCAGCGGTTTTCTTAACACAGTTCTCCACCACGTAGTCGACTGCTCCCAGAAACTTGCGGAACGGCTTTACCGGCGCACGCCGAAACTTCTTGTGCGGACGACTGTGGGACAAGTCCATCGCCAGCGAGGCGCCGGAGCTTTTCGTGATGATCAGTCGCGACAGCGCACACAGAAGGATATTACGCGTCACTTCGTCCCGAACCCTCCCTATCGCGATCGATAGCGAAGCAAGCTGTCGTCGAGCGTATCCGTCAAACCAATAGGCCACAAATCGGCGTGTCTCTTGATCCGCGCCAGAAGGGTAAGCCCCGCTCTGTGGCATCTCCTCAAAGATCGCCTTAGCGCGCATAAGGACCTCGCGCGCCTTGCTCTTGGCATCCTCGGCTTCGACCGCCGTCGTCCAAACTTTCGAGATGAGCACTGCAAGGGGGTCGATGTCGACGCCAATTGCTTTGTGTTTTTTCAAACGCGCTAGCGCTATCACGGTGCCCGAACCAACCATCGGGTCAAGTACCCGAAGCGGCTTTCTCGCTTTTTCAATTGCCGCGAGGGCGATTCCAGGCGCCATTCGTGCGGGGAACGGGTGAACGGGCTCACGTCCAAGCGCTTCGTGGATCGTTTTGTGATGGAGTCCGATCATCGGTCAGCTCTGTCCGCCCGGTAAGTATTCTTTCGAGGCGGCGTCAATTGCGGCCATTACATTGTCAACGCTTTGGTCGAGTTCAACGGCTTCAGGGCTAGCATACATGGCCCGTGGGGCCATCTGCGCCATACCTTTGCAAAGTTCGATAAGCTGCTCGTCAGTCTCGTAACGAATTGGCGGAGTGCGGTGTGACAGCTCTACTCTTAGCTCTCCATATTTGACAAACATTTTGTTGTACTGTCGCTGCAACGCCTGAATCGTCTCAACGATGGCTCTGTAAGGGGGTTTCTCGACCTTTGTCGAGCGGATGGACGCAAGCCACTTACGGCTCTCCTCAGGCAATCGCTGCTCGAACAGCTCCCGCAACTTCTGCAGGCCGATCTGTTTCACGGGGCGCAAGACAACAAGCTCGGCCAGGTCGTCGATCGTCATCAGCGTGATGGTCTTACGTTCTCCTTTTCCGAGATCCTCCAACGCCTGCGTCTTCTTGCGGTCGTCATCGATCTGTTTTGCCAACGATGACTCGTTGCCCTTCAAGGTTGGGAAGTCACGACCAACCACGAGAGCGTGCTGGCAATCGTAGTCGTCGCGATGCTGAATGATCGTTGCGATCTTCACGGTACCGGCTGAAACTTTGCCCTTATCCTGCACCTTACTCTTCGCGTCTAGGCTCACGGCATAACGACGGGGTTTGCCGTCCTTCGCGCCGGCAAGAGCCGCGTTAGCGACGCCGTCCGGCTTTTTCGGGCCGCCAAGCGGCGTGACCTCGAATCCAAGACTCGTGAACGCCGTGCAAAGCTTTTCCTCCAATGCATCGGAATCATTCCGGGCGTTCCTGAGAGCCATCGCAACCGCAAACGCACTCTGCCGGCCTGACTCGTTAGCAAGGTTTCGCAACAGCTGGTCACGCAGCGTGAGGAAGGCTTCAATGTATTCGCGTTTAACCCCAATCGCATAAAGATGAGCTTCCGCGAGAACTTCGGCCATGGCAAGTAGCTGGAGGGGTTGCCCCTCTCCCTTACTTACAAATTCATCGTGAAAAGTCGCCACAAAAGGGTGCCAGGCGTTTATATGCAACTGCCCAGTGCTGGTGTCGTACCTGGCGATACCACCCTCCTGTGAACCGCCGTAGTCCACAGTTAGACCGCTAACGAAGTCGTCTGCATCGGCCGCCCGTTTCTCAAGCGACGTTAGGAACACCGCCCGCTCGGCGGCAGACTTCTGCTGCGGTACAACCAAGTATCGAGACTGTTCCCGACCTTCGAGAACAGCTCGTGCCAGCTCCGTGATCGGCGCGCGCGTTAGGCTTGTGGGGCTGGCCGCCAGCTTTCGCGCTAGCTTCGCACCTGGTTCCTCACCTGCATCGTGCTTCTCGATGGTGGGCCGCACATAGTTGAAAATGGCTCTGAGAACGTTTTGTGCTGAAGTGAGAAGGGGTCCCTCCCTGACCGCCTCGCGGTTTGACCGGAGGTCTCGGTCCAAGCCATCCATGTTTACAACCAGCCGAAAACGCCCGAACGTCCCGTGCCGGAGTTCATCAGGCGAAATGCCGAAATGCCCGTCAAGCACGTTTACGAGCCGCCCGAAAACATAGACGAAGAAACCATAGCTGCGTCCTATCTCATCAGATTTTCCCGTCAGGAGGTCCTTGTACGCCTCTGCGTAACCGCTAACGCGGCCAAGCCCCGGCACTTCCAGCCCAAATCTCCGTTCACTATCCTTTTCAGCGTTCGTATCCTCGTAAGTCGAAACATCCTTGGGGCCGGGTCTCGGTAATGCGACCATGTCTCTCCCAAGAACCCATTTCTTGAGGAGCCCTTTGCCTTGCTTGCTCGGAACGAGCTTGGTGCTGTTCAGCCAAATTCCGAAATCGGGTCGCAGCGGCAACGCCGTGCGGAGTACCCATTCCAGAAAGCCCGGCTTCACCTCGAGAACCTTCGGTTTTAGGGAAGACATCACCGCAATGGTCCAAGATGGCGGCGCTGCCTTGCCGAACAAGGTCGTCCCAGTTGACTTAAAATCAGGAGTTTCCGTCCATTGCTTGAGAGCCTGCTTCGCCTGTTCCTCGCTCAGCTCACGCAGAGGAATTTTGATCGGCGTGGTGGGCTCGACTTCCCGCTCAACGCGTTTGTCTATGGCGCCAAAGTCCATCGATGTTGAATAGTACTTTCCCTGTCGTTTGCTGATGTGCGTAAGGCGTTCAGCCAAAACGTATGTCGCGAGCTTTCCGATGCCGAACTGGCCGATCTGCTGACGCCCCCTGGGCAGGACTGCCAAACGCCGCTTATTGCTGACTCCTATCAACCAATGCTGCTTCAGGCCGGAGACATCCATGCCTTCGCCATCATCAAGAACAACGACCGTCGAGTCCTGGTCATGAAGATTCGGCGACAGCAACACTACGACTCGAAGGGCACCAGCGTCGAACGCATTCGCGACGAGCTCCTCAATGGCCTTGTTCGGGCTGGCGTAGAGGCTTTCGGAGAAGATCTCTATGATCTTGTAGCTCAGCCGTACGGCGATTGTTTCCTTCGGCTCGCCGATCTGCGCGAAAATAGGTTCCTTGGCCATGTTGCAGTGTCCTTATCCCGACCCGCTTGCTGCAATAAAAAAGGCCACGGCATCGCCGTGGCCCCCTCACAGTCGAGATACTTTCTATTACTTCGCGTTACCCGTTACAAGACCACTTTCGTGCCCCTATGAGCACCCACTCGTGCTCCCGCACCGATAGCAGCTCCCATTCCGCGTCATGATGCTGCCGCAGAAGCTGCAACTGGGAGCGCCCTAGGGCGACGCCCTCAATACCGCCCGTTCCGCAGCCTGGGGCAGCCTCAAAGAAACGAAGTACTCCTCGGGAAACAAATAATCCTCACCCATCTCATCAACCACTCGAACCAGACCGTGCTTCGCCCCCGCCTTATCCGGAATAAGACGATAAATCTTGCGCACCTCCAAGGAGGCCGCGTATCCCTTATTCGAGATGCATACAGCGAACTGGACATCGCCCTTCATGTCAGTCAATGACCCGTTTGATTTTGTAGTCTTTCGCCCCGATCCCGTGGGCTTCGTACCAATGGACTTCCGCATGCGCTATCGTACCATCAGGAAATTCAACGGTTGCAATTCCCTTGAGTTTCCTCCAGCGCCCCTTGCCGTACAACCTCCACAGCCGCTTTCGCTTTCGGATGGCGGCGCCGGTCGCAATAACTTCCACCTCGACGATACGACCGACGATCCTGAACGCCATGCTTCGACACCACCATCAAGATCAATCCTACGAGCACCCGCTCGTGCTCCCGCAACTCCCGCACCGATAGCAGCTCCCATTCCGCGTCATGATGCTGCCGCAGAAGCTGCACGTGGGAGCGTCGCCCAAGTCGATGATGCCAGCCAGCGCGTCGGCGGCGTGGAGAGAGCCGGGCTTCGGGCTTCGGCTTTCGGGCTTCGGCTCCATTCCATTCATCTCTCCGTTTTCTGACGGCTGAGAGCTGACAGCTGGCAGCTTGGGCCGGAAGCTCTCGAACAGCATTTGCTGCTGCCCAGTCAGGAAGCGCAACTGGAGCCAGCGGAAGATGTAGTCCATGATCGACTTGGCAAAACCGATGTCAGGATTGCCGCTCCAGCCGCTGGGCTCAAAGCGCGTGTGCGCGAACTTTTCGCAAAGCAGTTTCAGTGGTACGCCATGCTGCAGCGCGATGGACGTGGCCAGCGCAAAGCTATCCATCAGCCCGCTGACCGTCGATCCTTCCTTGGCCATGGTGATGAACAGTTCGCCGGGGCTGCCGTCCGGATACAGGCCGACGGTGATGTAGCCCTCGTGATCTCCGATCTTGAACTTGTGCGTGAGCGAGTGGCGCTCTTCCTGCAACCGGTGGCGAACGGCGCGCGGAGGTGCGTCCAGGTTCTCGTCTTCGCGTGGCGCGGGCGCGGTCCGCGAGTCTTCTTTACTGGAGTTGGCAGTCTTAGTCCCAGCCGCCGAAAGCGGCTGCGACTTCTTGCAGCCGTCGCGATAAACCGCGACCGCCTTCAGCCCAAGCTTCCAGGCCTGCAGGTAAGCCTCCATGATGTCTTCGACCGATGCATTCTCCGGAAGATTCACCGTCTTCGATATAGCCCCCGAGATAAAAGGCTGCGCAGCAGCCATCATCCGCAAGTGGCCCATGTAAGCAATCGACCGAGTGCCTTTGGCCGGCTTAAACGAGCAGTCGAAGACGGCAAGATGCTCGTCCTTAATATGCGGCGCACCTTCAATGGTGCCGGTAGCGTCGATGTAGCTGACAATAGCGTTAGTCTGATCGTGATCGTAACCCAGCTTGAACAAAGCAGTAGGCACAGTCTGATTGACGATCTTAATCATCCCCCCGCCAACCAGCTTCTTATACTTAACCAGCGCCAAATCCGGCTCCACACCGGTTGTGTCGCAATCCATCATGAAGCCTATGGTTCCCGTGGGGGCCAGTACTGTTACTTGAGAATTTCTGTAGCCGTACTTTTCGCCTTGGGCTAGGGCTTCGTCCCAGCATTGCTTGCTGGATTCGTAGAGCGGGGTGGGGACGTTGGTTTTGTTTATGTTGTTCACTGACGCTCGGTGCATGCGGATTACGTCCAGGAAGGGTTCGCGGTTTATGTACCAGCCGGGGCAGGCTCCGCCGGGCATGTTGGCGGCTTCGGTGATGCCGAGGCGAGTTGCTACTGTTTCTGTGGCGGGGGTTAGGGGTTCGCATTGTTCGGCGATTTTGGAGGACTGGAGGTAGGCTTCGCCGCACATGATGGCGGTTACGCAGGCGGCGTAGTCGCGGCCGGCGTCGGAGTCGTAGGGCAGGCCTGCGGCCATTAACAGTGCGCCTAGATTGGCGTAGCCCAAGCCTAGCGGGCGGTAGTCGTGGGAGTTGCGCATGATCGCTTCCGTTGGGTATCCCGCGTTGTCTACGAGAATTTCTTGCGCCGTAATTAAGACCTCTACGGCGTGACGGTAGGCTTCGACGTCAAAGGTGCCGTTGGGGGCGAACTTCAGCAGGTTCAGGCTGGCGAGGTTGCAGGCTGAGTCGTCGAGGAACATGTATTCGCTGCACGGGTTCGAGGCATTGATTCTGGCCGTGTTCTTCGAGGTGTGCCAGCGGTTTGTGGTGGTGTCGTATTGCATGCCGGGATCGCCGCAGTGCCAGGTGGCCTCGGCGATTTTGCGCATTAATTCTTTGGCTTTGTAGGTCTTCATGACCGTGCCGTCGCCGATGGCTTTGGTGGAGAAATCGGTGTCGCGGACTACGGCGTACATGAAGTCGTCGGTCACGCGGACGGAGTTATTCGCGTTCTGGAAGAAGATGGAAGAGTAGGCGTCGGAATCGGGATGGGAGCCGTCGTATCCCATGGCTACCAGGGCGTGGGCCTTGGCTTCTTCTTTCTGTTTGCACTCGATGAACTCGACGATGTCAGGATGGTCGACGTTGAGGATGACCATCTTGGCGGCGCGGCGGGTTTTGCCTCCGGACTTGATTACGCCGGCGAAGGCGTCGAAACCTTTCATGAAGCTGAGGGGACCGCTGGCGGTGCCTCCGCCGCTCAAACTCTCGGTGGAGGAGCGCAACGGGGAGAGATTGGTGCCGGTGCCGCTACCCCACTTGAAGAGCATGCCTTCGGTCTTGGCCAGAGTGAGGATGGAGTCGAGAGAATCCTTTACCGAGTTGATGAAGCAGGCGGAGCATTGCGGCTTGGTGTAGCCGGTGATGCCGAACTCGACCTGCTGGGTTTGGGGATTCCAGTGCCAGTTGCGGGCGTCGGAATTGGGCTCGATGCGGTCGCAGCCAACGTTGAACCAGACGGGGGAATTGAAGGCGGCGTATTGGCGGACGAGGATGTGGACCAGTTCGTCGTGGAAGGTTGCGCCGTCTTCGGGAGTTTTGAAGTAGCCCTGAGCGAGTCCCCAGTTACGGATGGTTTCGGCTACGCGGGTTACCAACTGGCGGACTCCGGTTTCGCGCTCGGGGGTGCCGACTTTGCCGTGGAGGTATTTGCTGGCCACGATGTTGGTGGCGGTCATGGACCAGTCTTTGGGGACTTCGACGTCTTTTTGTTCGAAGATCACGTTGCCTTGAGCGTCGGTGATCTGGGCTAGGCGGAGATCCCACTCGAGTTCGTCGTAGGGGGAGGCGCCGGGCTTGGTGAAGAAGCGGCGGAAAGAGAGGCCGGGGGCCTTCTTCATCTTATTAGGTGCGACAGGGACAGACGTGGGCGCGGAAACGGTAGCTACCTGAGTGGCGTCAGGGGAAGTGGTTTTGACCTCGGGCATTGATCTCTCCATTAATAGTTAGATTCTATCTATTGCGGCCCGATTCCGGGGTCCATGGGGGTGGGCGCGGGAAATGGGCCGTGCCCGAACGGGAAATTGTTCGGGGTACGGCGGGTCTTGTAAAGAGCGTTTCTTTCGCCCCTTTGGGGGCTGGTGCTGCGGGGGCTAAAGCCCCTCATTTTGTGCTTCTCAACGCGGCGCGCGAAAGCGCCGCTCTTCCACGGTGCTGCTGGCGTCAGTGGCGCTTTGTACGTCAAAACCTCAGGGCTAAAGCCCACCTTCATAACGGCGACTAACGGCACGCCTGAAGTCGTGCCCTTCCCGGGCTTTGCCAGGCTCCCGGCCTTCCGACTGCCCTCCGGCTTAGAAACCGGAGGGTAGGGGGTGAGGACAGTGAAGGTTTTTGTTGGCCCCGGAATCCGGGTTCGGGGTTGCTAAATCAGATTTCAGGATCGGATGCGGAGCCTGGGCTGGGTTTGGGATGATGTCGGCAGAGTCGGACAGGAGTGTCCGACCCACACGGTCCGTACCCAAATCGGTCAACTCCAAAGACGACTGGAAATCCGCGGTCATGCTGGTGGCCTTTTCCGCAGTGGAGATCATCCATTGGTTTAGGGCGGCGCAGATGCTGCGGCGCTGGGCCTGGTCTTCGATTACTACGAAGCGGAGGAAGCAGAGGCCGGAGGATAGACGGTCGCGCATGGGATTGATGCGGGTAAACATGCGGTCGAGAGTGAAGGCCATGTCGTCATCTTCGGCGAACTGGAGGACGGCGAGCATGCGGCGTTGATCCGGGGCTGTGGTGCTGGCGGCGAGATCGAGCCGAGCTTTGCTCGGCCTGACCGGGGCTGAGACCCGATCCCACACAACCTCTGCCGAGCTTTGCTCGGCTGGACCCTCGACTCCGCTCGGGGCAGGCTCCCGAATGCGTCCGTCCCCACACGAGCGGTGGTGGCGCCCAGGCTCATGATTTCTTCGGCTAGAGCGAAGATGCCGGGCTTGCTGGGGCCCACCAAGAGGGTGGGGGGGGAATCGCAGCGGAACCAGCGCGACCATTGCAGGCGGCGGGGATCGACGGGGCGGTCAAAGCCGTGCCGTGCCAGGGAATCGGCGACTAGTCGAGTTATGGCTTCCAAAGTTGGGCTCCTCAAAAGCAGGGGCTAAAGCCCCAGTCATTTTCGCAATCTAACGCGGCGCCGAACAGGCTGTTACGAAACTCGCTCGCATTTGTCGAGGTTCGTAGGGTCGGGGATCAGGCGCTGAAAATCATGACTTAGCGTCCTTTCATGCCGCCACCAACCGCGTACGAAGCGACCCCGCTCCCAGGACGTTGATCATGCGTTTCAAGTTGTAGGCCATGACCCCCAGACTGATTTCGGTTTGCGCTCCTTGCAGTCCACGCAACAGAAATCGCGGATGACCGAAGATGCGGTACTTCAACGTGGCGAAGGGATGTTCGGCGATGGATTTTCGCAGCCGCATGGCCTCCGCCGTCGCCCTCTGCTGCATGCGCTGCAGCGCGCCCTCGTAGCGATGCCGGTGCACAAAGCGGCGGGAGCCCACCGTACAGCGGGACTTCAGCGCACAAGCTCCGCAGATTTCGGGACGGCCCGCGTACACGATGGACCGCTTCCTCTCCTGTTGTCGCGCTAAACCTTCGCCCGCCGGGCAACGAAAACTGTCGCTGGCCTCGTCGTAGTGAAACTCGCGGCGGTCCAACAACGTGCCGTCGCCGCGATTGTTCACGCTGCGCTTGGCGGGCACGTGCGGAATCATCCCTTGCGCTTCGCAGGCGGCGGCCTGTTCTCCGTTGGAGTAGCCGCCGTCGGCCACGATATGCAGGCTTTCTCCGGGCGCGCCCACCGCGGCCTGCGCCGCTTCCGCCATGGGCAGCAGGCTGCGCTGATCGTTGGTCTCGTCGCTCACCTGCTGAGCCACGATCAGCGCATGTTCGGAATCCACTGCGGTTTGCACGTTGTACGCCGGCACGGTGCCCGTCGTGGTGCGCATCAGGCGCGCTTCCGGTTCCGCATGTTGCCGCAGTTTTTCCAGCGCTGCCGCCACCGCCGTGGCATCGATCTCCAACTCGTCCTCCGCGTCGGCTTCTTCCATCCGCTCCAGATATCGTTTCAGCGCCTCGCGTTCCCGCACCCCACGCTCGCTGCTCACCGCCCGAAACTTCGATCCGTCAATCGCCACCCATTCCCCTCGCACCAACCCCACCGAGCGCGCCAACTGAATCAACTCCGCGCCCGTCTTGGTCACCGCTTCCCGATGCATCCTCCGAAACTCCGCAATCGACTTGTGATCCGGCGCCAACCGCTGCAGCAACCACAACAACTCGATATTGCGCTGGCACTCCGCCTCCAACCGCCGCGACGAACGAATCTGCTGCAGATATCCATACAGGTACAGTTTCAGCAGATCCCGCGGATCGTAGCCCGGTCGCCCCGTCTCCGCCGCTTCCGCTCGCACAAATCCCAGCCCCTCCATATCCAGCCGCCCCACAAACGCCTCGATCACTCGGCACATGTGATCCTCCGGGATCAACTCCTCCAGCCTCACCGGAAACAGCGTCCCCTGCCCTCGATCTTCTCCTCGAATGAATCCCATTCCCTCGGCTCCCCTACTTCCCGCATCTTCTCATCCTTCCACGTCCGCGCATATAGTTTCGTAACAGCCTGCGAAGCGCCGCTCTTCCACGGTGCTACCGGCACACGGATTAAGGCCGGGCCTTTCAACAAGGACTCCTCTTCTACTGGCTAAAGCAGACCTCGGTAACTGGTCGTTCGTCTCAGTCGTTCCTGTTAGTCGTCCACCCCGGGGGAGGATCGGGGGAACGGCCACCGCACTTACCCCATTGTTTTCTACTGTTTACGGGTGGGCCCCGGGTCACCTCTGGCCTGGCACCCTTCCGTATGTTGTGCTTAACTACTCTCGTCCAAGAAGACCGCCCCGTTCCCACGAGGCGGGGCTTCAAAAGTGCTACGGGAATGCAAAGTTACTCCCGCTTATTGTGCCTGTCAAGAGGGAAACACCATAGGTTGTATCCTCAGCAATGACGGGCTTGGTGCGGGGGTGTGGATTCGTTTTCCACAAGTGGAATTCATCGTGCGTTCACAAAAGAGCAGTGGCCAGTGGTCAGTGGCCAGTAAAATCCCTTGCGCCGCTCTGGCTTGCGACGGTTTATATGGAGCGAAGGCCGGGGGCTGGGTTGCGGCGGTCGCGGTAGGGTTGGGGAGATTTGCGGGTTAGGTGGGGCGGGAGCGAGAGTGGGGCGGGAATCTCGCGCTTCCGGAGAGATTCGCGCGGTAGAGATTCGCAATGGGGCAAGAGTTCGCACTGGGGCGAGGTTTCGTCCGGGTGCAGAATTTCGTATTGCTGGGGAGTCCTGGGGTGCTCTGAGATTTCGTCCTGGCCGGCTTGCAGGGGGACATAAATGTCTTCG
Organism: uncultured Acidobacteriaceae bacterium; assembly: GCA_963842095.1. Classification (GTDB taxonomy): domain Bacteria; phylum Acidobacteriota; class Terriglobia; order Terriglobales; family Acidobacteriaceae; genus Sulfotelmatobacter. The sequence continues at coordinate 949,385 of CAWJEY010000004.1, read as the reverse complement.
AAGATCTGGCGAGGGGCTATGCGAAGAACACCGTCGCTGGATTCGACCAGGTAGTCGCCTTTGCGTCCGGAGTGCTGACGGCCGAGAACGTCGGTGAAGGCGAGGCTGGTGGTGAGTTGCTTGGCTTTGACCAGAAAGCGGGTGCGATAGGTGATCCATGGATTGGGTGCTTTCATGAGTGCCTTGGTTCAGGTTTCAGTTTCTCGTTTCTAGTTTCTAGTTTCCGGTTCTCAGTTCTCAGTTCTCAGTTCTCAGTTCTCAGTAGGCGGATTAGGTAAATGGTAAATGGTTGCCTGACGACCGATTCCGTCAGCGTTCGGTTCATTTTTGTTGAGAGGGCGAGAGTGAATGTAGGCGCGAAAGGGCGCGGGGTCAATTCAGTATTTTTGGTGCAGTTGAGGAAAATGTTTGCCACGGATTTTCACGGATCAACGCGGGTTGTCAACCTTGTCGAGGATGTGAGGCTAAGCCGCACGGAGGGCTTGGGTTCTGGTGGGGAGAATGAGTGAAGGGGAAAATTCCGGAGAGTGGGGCGGCGGATTGTGCACAGGGGGTGCACAGGAAATGCAGAAAGGCAGTGGTCAGTGGGCAGTGGTCAGTGGGCAGTTCTTGTTTCTGGGTTCGCGGAGAACCATTCGAGTAGACGCTAGTTGAATTCTTCCGGGGCTGCGCCTATGGCTCCCACTGAGCACAGGGGAAGGGTCATTCAGACTTCGGGAATGTAGGGATTGTGGAGTCCAAAGTTGCCATAGTCGGCCGCAGTTATTCTTATCGATGTGCTCCCCCACGAACTCCTCTTTTGGGTGCTGTTTAGCATCTCTAACTGGTGGGAATCGCCTCGGGCGGACTCTATCTCCACGCCGCAAACAGAAATCGCCGGACGGATATCGACATGCTGCAGGATATCGAGCGCCTCTCTGCTCAGCGCGGGAAACCTCAGAAGCGTGTCCCGCCGCCGTATGCTGCTATTTACGTACAGCACCATCGCGCCGACAAACATTCCAAACAACGCGATATCCAGCAGCGCGAACAATGCGGCGAACATGGGGAACGGGGACACACCGTGAAGAAATGCGCCGGCGGAAAAACCGGCCACAAAAAACGCCGATAAGAAAAAAATCCAGTAGGGCGCAAGGCCGTGCGTCAAAATGTATCGCTCGACCTTCTTTTTCAGGGCGCTGTCGCCGCGGATTGCTGCGGAAGGAATTTTGGCGTAGGCAGCATAGCTGACGTAGGACGCCAATTGCTCATCGCAGTGCGGGCAAGTGAGGTAAACGCTGTTGTTGTCCAGGTCAAGCGCCGCCGAGAGCGCGGCGGGCGGGTCAAGGGATAAGCGCTCCGAAACTTGATAACTCTTCGTGTAAACCGCTCGATTACTCATGAACCCGCCGCTCTCTCTTTTGGTGCCGAGCACATGAGTGATATTCACCCGCGCGGTGAAGGGCTCCGCGGAGATCGCCTTCCCACCGCCTTCAATTCGGCGGCTGGGGTGATAGAAAGATTTGACGCGAGCCTCGACCCGCAGCTTCTTTTGCTCGTTCCCCTCTCCGAAGCCGCAGACAATCATCAGGCAGAAGCTGCCGACCACGTAGCCCAACTCAACGAAAATGACGATGTCAAGGAGTTGCGCCTTATCTCCGCGACTCATGTGCGGAAGGAGCATGCGGAGGAGCAACTGAAGTGCAATCTGCAGGACCAATGCGCCCCAGGTTGTGCACAGCAAAATGGCTAAGCGCTTCCGTTCGGCCTGTTTCCACTGTGCAAAGATCGCCTGATCAACCTCGGGGAAGTCCTTGGGCACCAGCCCGCCAAGTTTTGCTCGGCGGACTATGCAAGAGATGCCTGCATAGAGCAGACAAAGCAGAATGGGGAAAGCGATGGGCATCATCTCGATGGCCGCTGAAACGGAGAAATCGAGGTCAAGAAGACCTACCCGGCATTGACCTTCGCTGTGCGAGCACAGATGTTACCACACGCTTTCGCCACGTCCGGACCAATCAAGAAGACGGTCGAACAATCGGAAGGCTCCGGCCGGCAGCCGGAGCCTCCTTCAGTTTCAGGCAATCGAGTTTCAAGCACTCGAGCTTCAGACCATCGCAATCAATGCGCCATGGCTGGCTCGTGAACTGACTTGCCCGTCTTGAAGGCTTCGTAGCGGGCGTTTACTTCGTCCCAGTTGATTACGTTCCACCAGGCGGCCAGATATTCGGGACGGCGGTTGTTGTATTTCAGGTAGTAGGCGTGCTCCCAGACGTCGTTGCCGAAGATGGGGTAGAGGCCTTGCGAGATGGGGCTGTCTTGATTGGGGGTGGAGGTGACCTGGACGTCGCCACTCTTGTTACCGGCCAGCCAGACCCATCCGCTGCCGAATTGTTTTACGCCAGCGTCGTTGAATTTGGTTTGGAAATCTTTGAAGTTGCCGAAAGTTTTGGTGATGGCCTGGGCGATGGGGCCGGTGGGATCGCCTCCGCCTTTGGGCTTCATGATCTTCCAGAACATGGTGTGGTTGACGTGCCCGCCGCCGTTGTTGCGGACGGCGGCGCGAATGTCGTCAGGGATGGAGTTGATGTCGCGGAGTAAGTCTTCGGGAGTCTTGCTGAACAGGTCGGGATGCTTTTCGAGAGCGGCGTTGAGGTTTTTTACGTAGGCGCCGTGGTGCATGTCGTGGTGCAGGGTCATCGTCTGCTTGTCGATGACGGGTTCGAGCGCCGCGTAGTCATACGGCAGGGGGGGTAGCGAGTGAGCCATGATTTTTCCTCCAGAGTTCTTATTGTACTGATGACGAGAGCGGGGATGCGGATTCAGCAGACGAAGCGGCTGCGAGGAGATTGTACACCCGGGGGAGAGGCGAATCGTTCAGTTGGTTGGGGAGCCGAGGATTTCGCGGACTTTTCGGGAGAGGCTTTGCAGGGTGAAGGGTTTTTGCAGGAAAGTTTTTTGGGCTTCGGCGGCGGCGGTGGTGGAGAAGGCGTCCTGCGCGTAGCCGGAGAGGTAGAGGACTTTGAGGGTGGGGCGGGCGGGGAGGAGTTGCTGGACGAGTTCGTGGCCGCTGAGGCCGGGCATGACAACGTCGGTGATGATGAGGTGGATGGGATCGGAATGGGTGGCGGCGAGGGTGAGAGCGTCCTGACCGTTGGGGGCTTCGAGGACGCGGTAGCCGCGGGACTCGAGGGTTTCGCGGACGAGCTGGCGGACGGAGTCTTCGTCCTCGACTAAGAGGATGGTTTCGGATCCGCCGGCGGTGGAGGGGGAAATGGGAGTGGCGCCGTGGGCCTGGGAGGGTTCGTCGGTGCGGGGGAAATAAATGGTGAAGACGGTGCCGCGGCCGATTTCGCTCTGGACGAAGACGTAGCCTCCGCTCTGCTTGATGATGCCGTAGACGGTGGAGAGGCCGAGGCCGGTGCCTTTGTTTTTTTCTTTGGTGGTGAAGAAGGGCTCGAAGATGCGGGCCTGAGTTTCGCGGTCCATGCCCTGGCCGGAGTCGCTGACGGAGATCATGACGTAGGGGCCGTGTTTGATGAAAGTGTTTTCGGGGCGGTAGGACTCGTCGAGCGTGACGCTGGCGGTGCGGATGCAGATTTTGCCGCCGCTGGGCATGGCATCTTTGGCGTTGACCACGAGGTTCATGATGACTTGCTCGAGCTGGCCGGCGTCGGCGCGGGTGCAGCCGATGTTGGGAGTGAGGCTGGTGGTGAGTTCGATATCTTCGCCGATGAGCGGGCGGAGGAGACGCTCCATGTCGGCGACGATGGCGTTGACGTCGATGACCTTGAGTTCGAGAAGCTGTTTGCGGCTGAAGGCTAGAAGCTGGCGCGTTAGCGTGGTGGCGCGGTCAGAGGCTTGTTGAATGGCTTCGGCTTTGGCGTGCAGCGGGTGGCCGGGGCTGAGGTGGTAGAGGAGGACCTCGGTGTATCCGCTGATGACCATGAGGAGATTGTTGAAGTCGTGAGCGATGCCGCCGGCGAGGCGGCCGACGGCTTCCATTTTTTGGGACTGGCGGAACTGGTCTTCGAGGACGCGGCGCTCGGTGATGTCTTCGGCGATGGCTTCGAGGACGTCGGAGGGTTCGTCGCCGCCGGCTACGGCGCGTCCGCTGATGCGGACGGTGATGGTTGCGCCGTCTTTGCGCTTCCAGCGGACTTCGAAGCCGTCCATGCGTCCGGTGCGGCGGAATTCGTCGACCAGGCGGGCGTATTCGGCAGGATCGACGAAGACGTCTTTTTTCGGATCGAGGGCGAGGACTTCGAGGGCGTCGTTGTAGCCGAGCATTCCGATGAGGGCGGGATTGACGTCGAGGAAAGTGCCTTCGAGGCTGGAACGGTAGATTCCGTAGACGGCGGTCTGCACCAGGGAGCGGTAGCGGACTTCGGAGCGGCGCAGGGCCTGCTCGTTGCGTTTGCGGTCGATGGCGGCGGCCAATTGCTGCGAGATGAGGGCGAGGACATCCTTGTCGCGTTCGCGGAAGCGGGTGTTTTTGGAATAACTCTTCAGGACGAGCGCGCCCAGGACGTGCTGGTTGACCTTGAGGGGGACGCCCAGCCATTGCAGCGGAAGGGGGGTGGCGAGTTCGACTTCGCCGCGCTGGCGCAATTGTTTCATGGCTTCGGGAGTGCAGAGCAGGGGTTCACCGGTGCGCAGCACGTATTCGATGAGGCCGTTGCCCGGCTTTGCGGGAGCGGGAGCGGAGGCCTGCTCGTCGACGAAGTAGGGGAAGCTGAGCAATTGGGATTCGGGGTCGTGAATGGCGATGGAGAAATTGCGGGCGCACATGAGTTCATCGACGATGCCGTGGATGGAGGCGAAGAACTGCTGGAGATCCTGTGCGGCGCTGGCCTTTTCGGCGATGCGATAGAGAGCGGAGGCGAGGGCTTCGGCGCGCTTGCGCTCGGAGATGTCGCTATAGATGGCGTAGAAGGCGACGTTCTGACCGTCGATGATTAAGGGAGCAGAGGAGACGCAAACATCGAGCAGGGTGCCGTCTTTGCAGCGGCGTTGGGTTTCGAGGGTGAGGGGTTCGCCGCGCTGGAGGCATTGGGCAATCCACTGGGCTTCGGGGGCGCGGTCGGGGGGGAAGATAAGCGCGTCGATGGGCTGGCCCAGGACCTCGGCGGCGGAGTAACCGAACAAGGACTGAAATTCGCGGTTGACGCACTGGGTGCGGAACGAAGTGTCGACGATGAGGAGAGGGTCGGGTGAATTTTGAAAGAGCTGTTCGAGATACTGGCGGCGGATGCTGAGGGTTTGTTCGGGGTTCGCCGGTTCAGAATTTGTCTTTGCGGAGCGCGTTGGTGCGGAAATCGTTTTTTCGAAATGCGTTTGTTCCGTATGCGTTTGTTCCGTATACCAGGAAAGAGAAGAAGGCGGGGTGACTGGGTTTGGGGTGGGTGGAATGAACGCAGGTGGGGCTCCGCTCTCGAGCGCCTGGCGCAGGCTTTTGGCGCGTACGAGTTCCTTGGACTGCGGTGTACGGGTGACACGACCACCCATTGGGAAGCTCCCTCCTCTGGAGCCAGCCATGGGCATGGTAGAACGCGGGGGAGTGACTCGAAAGTTACTCAAGTAATTGGGTCGCATTGTGCATTTGCCGCGGGAAGCTGACCCGCAGTAGGCTTCCCAAGTCAAGGATGCTCGGCCCTTGACTCAGTGGAGGTGTCTGCGTGATCGGATTGTTTCTCAGCGTTGTGATCTGGATATTCGCAGCGGTCGTTGTAATTGGCGCTGCTGCGTTCTTGGTGATCGACGCGATGGATAAGGTCGAATCCATCGAAACGCGAGCACCTTGGATACCGAAACTCCTTGAGCGGAGAGATGCGTTTGTGGCTTTGCTCTTGATTTGCGTGGTCTTACTTATTGGTGTCGGCTATGAATTGCTTACCAAGGAGATGCCAGAGGTGGCCGCAATGCCACCGATCGTATTTAAGCCACCTGCAAGCCCAAATGTGACCATCAAGAAAATCATCGTCAAGACAACTGGATCTGGCCGACTAGATCGGGACCTTAACGACCAGCAGAGCGATCATCTATACAAACAACTGAAACAGCTTGCCGAGACCCCAAATGTGCCCCCGGAATTTGCCAACATCACTATGGTGCTTGCCTACCCTCAAGATAGGGAGTCGCGGCATTTGTTCTGACCTGCCCCCCAGAAATTAGTCCAGTCGAAATGTGACTTCTCTCATTTAGAATGGCCCGCCCAGGGCCAGGAGGAGGAGTCGTGCGCAAGAGTCGATTCAAGGAAGAGCAGATCATTGGCATCCTGAAGGAGTCCGAGGCTGGAGTAGCCACGCCGGAGCTGTGCCGCAAGCACGGGATCGCGTCGCAGACGCTCTACCGGTGGAAGGGGAAGTACGGCGGGATGGAAGTGAGCGAGGCGAAGCGGTTGCGGGCGCTGGAAGAGGAGAACCGGCAGTTGAAGCACGCGGTGGCCGAACTGCTTCTGGACAAGCGCGCATTGCAGGCGGTGGTTACAAAAAAATGGTGAGCCCGCAGTTGCGACGGCAGGCGGTGGTCGTGATGCGCTCGGAAGTAGCGGTTTCAGAGCGACGCGCCTGCGGGCTGATCGAGATCTATCGCCGGACGTATCGCTACGTGCCACGGCCCGAGGACCCGCGACTGCGCGTGCGGTTGCGCGAGCTGGCGGCAGAGCGGCGAAGGTTCGGATATCGCCGATTGACGCGAATGCTGGTGCGTGAGGGATGGAAAGCGAATCATAAGCGCGTATACCGGCTGTACGTCGAAGAAAAGCTGAGCCTTCGTCGGAAGCGGGGCCGACGCCGACGCGCGGGATCGCGCCTGGTGCTAGCGCCGCGCCCGACGCAGCCCGATCATCTGTGGACGATGGACTTCGCCAGCGATGCGTTCACCAACGGGCGCAAGTTCCGGACGTTGAATCTCATGGACGGCTTCACCCGCGAGGCGCTGGAGATCGAGCCCGACACCTCGCTGCCGGGAGCGCGTGTGGTGCGTGTACTAGAAGGACTGAAGCAGCAGGGACGCAAACCGGAGGTGATCGTGATCGACAACGGGCCGGAGTTCGTCAGCCAGGTGGTGAACCAGTGGGCCTACGAAAACGGAGTCCAGTTGCACTTCATCACGCCGGGGCGACCGATGGAGAATGGCTACATCGAGAGCTTCAACGGCAAGTTCCGCGATGAGTGCCTGAACGAAAACTGGTTCTTCGATCTGGCGGACGCCCGTCGTAAGATCGCCGAGTGGAAGGCGGACTACAACCACGTGCGACCGCATTCGGCGTTGGGATACAAAACACCGATGGAGTTTGCCGCTTCGTGGAAGGCAGGCTTCTACATTGCTGGACTGGGGCAAGGGGCCTCAAACGCCGGCCCCTTGCCCCAGACCCCCATCCCCGCTACGCTGCGGGGCGAACAAAAACCGGAGAAAGTCTCATTATCCCTGGACTAAAAATGGGGGGCAGGTCAGTTCACCCGACTGAATAAGGTTCTAAGTGATGCCCGTTGGAAGATAACACCGTATCAGGGCTGGCCCGTTCCCTCGTTTTTAAAGGGAACAGGGGGCGGTCACGAAGTGCCGATTGGTATATGGATTATTACCAAAAACTCATTTGTGCAGCTTCGCATGTGGAGCGAGTTGCAACAGGCAGGATTGGAGTCGCAGGAACGGCCTGATTACAGAGAACTCCTCCAGTCGGACTTTAGGGGGACGTTGTTGGTGATAGGGTACAAGGACACACCGTTCTAAGCTGCGTGAGTTCCTTGTATTTGAGGCTGTCAGTGTGGGACGAGTTCCTGATCATGCTGGGTCTCATTCACTGGCGGAAAAGAGATAGAGGCTTGGCGAGAATCCGCATGCTCCCTTCGATCTTGAAAAAAGGCGTAGCAGGCCAATCCTGCGCCAACCGCAAGCACGGTGAGCAACTGCAATACTTGTGTCATTTGCGCTTCCTCTCCACTTGGATGCCGAGCAGAAGCAAAACGACTGCCACAAAAAGAACTAGGCAGAGCGTAAGCCAACTCGCATTGCTTTTCTCGAAGATTACGTATAGGGGAGCAAAGACGAGCACTAGGGTTCCGGCTTCCCTAAGAGCATCGCCTACCATTTCAGCAGTGTATTTGTGTTGTTCTGGCAACCGCCTCCTTCATGGGGGAAGTAAGCGGACTGACGATTGTGCCACGTCAGGCAACCTTGGTCAATTCTTTGTATTCCAAATTGTCAGAATGAATGAGTTTTAAGAATCGCGTCCCGGAACCGGAAATGGTAGTCCTTGCGTAGCTCCCGAAACGTACCTCAGGGGGTGAAGAGTCTGTGGGAGAACTTGTCTTTCGCCCCTTCGGGGCTTGTTCCATCCTGTACTTCCTACCCACGGCTTGCGCCGTGGGCTGCATTCTGCCGCCGCTTCGCGGCTAATCCCGGAAACTCATCGCGGCGGTCGCGGTGGTGCGAGCAAGACGCCTCGCTGCGCTCGGCTGGACGGCCGAGGCGGCCGTCCCCACATAAAATCAGGATCTGGTGGCTAGCATTTCGCAGGTGCGGCGGACGGTGTCGCGCTGGGTTTCGCTGAGGGTTAGGAATTCGAAGCCGTAGCGCAGGCCCTGGCGGTAGCGGACTATGGCGCGGACTTTTAGTGGGTAGGGACTTAGGGGCAGAGGAATTTCGAGGGAAACGATTTCGCCGCTTTCGAGTTCGCCGGTGAGGGTGGCGCCGATGCCATCCTGGCCGAGTTCGGTGGAGCGTCCCCAGCAGGTGCAGAACTCGCCGCCCTGAAACATACGGACCTGCATGCGGACGTCGAGGGCGAAGCGCGGGTAGCGGCGCGCGTGGGCGCCGGTCGGCGTTGCTGGTTGTTTCGACGCGAGTTTTTTGCCTGGAGCGGACATAAAATCAGTGGCCAGTGATCAGTGGCCAGTGGTCAGTTAACCCGGTTTCAGTGATCACTGATAGTTAAAGATCGCCGCATATTGCCTTGTTGCGTTTGTTGCATCATAAAGGTCAGTGGCCAGTGGTCAGTAAGAACCAAGATTTTAACTGGCCACTGACCACTGATCACTGGCCACTTTTTTAGTTTCCGTGTAGCAGGTAGCCAGGTTCCAGCGGGAGTTTGCCTGCTACCTTGACTACCGCTACGCTGCTGTTGATGGAATACACATCCACGACGCCTACGGCTCCGGGGAGCGACGCTACCTGATTGACTAGTTCTTCGTCGGACGCGACTACCAGGATGGCGGGATGGTTGGGGCGTCCGTGATTGGCGGTGACGATGAGACTGGTGACCTCGCTTTGGGACATGCCATAGACCTTCTCGACGGACCATCTTCATTTCAGGCGTGGTGGGCTGACGCATGACGAAGGTGACGGGCTTGCCATCAGGCCAGCGATTGGTTTGGGCTTTGCAAACCTTGACCAGGTCGGGGACGGTGATTGCGCCCACGGCATTGGATTTGTTGGAGACCAGGGCGAGGTCGCGCGCCGACGCCAGCGAGGCGCTGATGAGTATGAATATGGATAGACGCAGAAATCGTTGGTCGAACACGCTTGGTCTCCCCCGCAAGAATGCAGAATCTCAGAATGATTGTGCGGGAAGAGGGGTCATGGATTAAAGGTAACTAAGGTCACGAGGGGGATCTGTAATTGGGCAATTTTGTAATTGGGTAATTTGAAGACCCTAACGACCGGTTTCCAAATGCTGGGTTTGGGCACAGGATGGAAAAGAAAAGGGGCGCGACTGGAGCCGCGCCCGTGGTTATTCAGGTGATTCGCTTGCCTACTTCCGTTTTGATGCCGCGTGGGGTCGGAATACGGGCCGCATCATGGAGATGGCCGGCCGCGCTGCAGCTGCGGGAGACGAGGAAGCGCTCTGGACCTCGAATGTCCCCACCCCAACCTGGGTGGCGTCAATGTCGATGAAAACGATGGTTGAGCTGTCAACGACGTAGTACTCCAAGTTAAGTGTTCCAATAGCGTTGTTGATGCCGGGAACGGCGATCGAGCCGCGACCGGTTGCCGGCGAGTCCGGAGTGTAGGTGCCGGTCAAGCCAGCGGGATTAAGCGGACCGCTGGTAAGGCCGTTCTCGTCCAGGATGCCCGTCATGTTGTTGGTGGTGGCGCTGGTGGCATTGAACTGGGCAATGTCGTCGACTTCCGCGCCATTGTTGCCGGAAAGGTTCAATCCGTAGCCATCCGGTGCGAATGACGTGGCCGACTGGACGTAGGCGGCACCCTGAGTTAGTCCGAAACTGTCGACTTCGAGCAACAGAGTACCGCCGCTGGAAGGATAGGCGGCAAACTGGAACGCTAGCGAGAGGCCGTTACTGAAGCTGGTCAGAGCCAGTTGGCAGCGTCCCACAGTATTTACGGAGGTGCAAGTCCCGGCAAAGTTTGGCACGGTGTTGATGGTGCCCGCGTCGTTATAATCTTCGATACCGCTGGAGATGTTGCCGTTGACGTCCGTGGCCACGATACCACCAGCAACGAAGGGAGCGGCGGCGGAGTCGAAGCCGCCAACGGTGAAGACCAGAGTGGCGTTTGGAGTGGAGGTCGCGGTTTGGGTGTAGGCGTCGCCGGCGAGAACCGCTCCAGTGTCGGTCTCGATGAGCTTCAAGTGAGTGGAGTCGACCACCCAGACGTCAAAGCTAAGCGTGCTGAAGGCGCTGGTTGTGAGCGTTGCCGTCCCTGAGGTACTTGAGGTCAGAACCACGGAGCCGCTGAGAGGGAGATCGGCAAAGACGCTTGTGGCTTCGTTGAAATCCTGAGTACTGCCAGCTTGTATGTTCCCCGAGGAATCGAGGGAAGCAGCTCCTACCGAGCCAATGAGAAAGCTGCTGGTTGAGTCGGTTCCGGAAAGAGAGAAGGCGACAGTGGTGAGCCCGCTTTGGGAGGCGCTGCCCTGGATGTCAATGGTGCCGCTGCCGCTGCCGCTGTTATCGAAACGCGTGATCAGACCGTGGCCGTTCGAGGTCAAAACGAAATCAAGACCAAAAATTCCCAGTGGAGTGTTGAGCGTGCCAGTGCCGCGGCCGTCGGTGCCAAGGGTGTATTTGCTGGCGGTGAGGGCTTGGCCGAGCTGGGGGACGGCTGCGAGGTCTGGATCGTTGATGTCAACCGTGCCTCCGGTGATGTTGCCGGCGCCATCGGCGGTTATGGTTCCCACGATTGCGAAATAGGACTCCGCGCTCGCGGCGACATTGATGTCTTCGCCAGAGATGGAGATGACATAGGTGCCTTTGAGATTGCTGACGCTGAAACTGCCGCCGGCGGACGCTTTGACCGTCGGCGAACTGCTGCCGCAGCCTACTAGAAGCGAGAGTGTGGAGAGTGCTAGGAACAGGACGAGTGCATTGCGGACGGACATATACTTCCTCCTGGGAGTGCGAGTCGTGGAGCTGGCCACCTTTGGTCTGAGGTTAGCACAGGTGAAATCTTTTGCCTGTAACCCGAACCAAGGGAATAAGTAGCGCGGGGCTTAGAAAAAGATGCGGGACGGTGCAGGTTGTTGCATATCTTTACATTCTGGAGTGGGGGGGAACAGTGGTCAGTGGCCAGTGGTCAGTGGCCAGTGGTCAGTGGTCAGTGTCTTTGTTTCAGCTATGTGGGGATTTCCGGTGGTAGTGTGGTGGAGGCGGCTTTTGGGACTGCGGTGGCGCGGGCGGGTTGCGGAGGGTCCTTCACTTCGGTGAGGATTACAGTGAGTAGGGGATTTCGGATGAGACGGATTGGGCATTGCTTTTTGGTATGCGCGCTGGTTGTGGCGACGGGGGCTCTGGTCGCCGGTCAGGCGGGCGCGGGGCAGAAGAATCCTCCGGCGACTGGGGTGGAACGGAGTGTGCAGGGGCAGGCGGCGCAGGAGAAGGACGCTGGGCTGGTGATTGAGCCTTTGGAGTTGCCGGGGACTTATCCGCATGGGACTTATCTGGTGAATCTGCATGTACGGGGCGATTATGTGCCGACGCTGCACTGGCGGGTGGTGCGGGGCACGTTGCCGCCGGGGATCACGCTGGACGACGGCGGAGTGCTGCAGGGGCAGGCGGAACGCGCGGGGGTGTTTCAGTTTGAAGTGGAGGTGCGGGACGGCGGCAAACCGCAGCAGGGAGTGGTGAAGGGATTCACGATCAAAGTTGTGGAAGGGATCACGGTGGCGTGGAAAGTCCCGGCGCACGTTACGGGAAACCGCATCGATGGCAGCGTGGTGGTGACAAACTCGACTGCGGACGCCATGGATTTGACGTTCGACGTGAAGGCGGTGGCGGAGGATGGACGGGCGACGGAGATTGGGTATCAGCATTTTCGTTTGAAGAGAGGGACGATTGGAATGGCGTTGCCGTTTGGCGAGACGCTGCCGCATGGGGCTTATATGGTGTATGTCAACGTGAACGGCGAGGTGGCGAAGCGGAATGCCATCTATAAGCAACAGATACAGACACCGGCGGCGCTGCAGGTGGTGGTGGGGCCTTAGCAGTGGTCAGTGATCAGTGGTCAGTGGTCAGTTTCCTGGTTTACGGCTGTGGTTTTGATTGCCGGTACTGTGGTCACGTTGACTTGGGTTTGGGGTTTCTGAAAAACTAGGTCGGCGAGTTGGTGTGTGGGCGGATTCTTGCGAGCATTTCAAGCGCGACGTTATGGAACTGCTGCTCAATCTTCTGTGGGTGGTGCTGGCGCTGCCCGCTTATTGGCTGTGGCGGCGGGACTCGGGAATGCGCTCGGCGCACCGGGTTAGTGCGCTGCAGGGTTTGCTGGCGCTGGGATGCGTGCTGGTCCTGCTGTTTCCGGTGATCTCGGCTTCCGACGATCTGCACGCGATGCGGGCCGAGATGGAAGACTCGTCCATCAGCAAGCGCACGGTGCGCGCGGCAGGAAGCGATAAGAATTCGGCTTGGGTCAACCGGTTGCAAGGGCCTCCGGCGGCGGTGGCGAGTGCGGTGCGGCTGATGGTTCCGGAAGTTGGGCGGCTGGAAGTTTCCGTTCCATGTGTATCGCCGGTGGCCAGGCCTTGCGTTTTTCTCGGGGGCCGAGCACCCCCTGTTTCCCTCCTCGGGTAGTTCGCGGGATCATCCTGATCAATCATTGATGGCGTATCGCTGATGGGTTGCAGCAATAAATCCGCGGCGAGTGTCCCTCGTTTAGAGAATCCTTACGGGGGAGACTGGATACTTTCAGGGACGGTTACTTGCAGCAGAAATGGTGGCTGCAAGACCTAGCAAGCTACGTCTCTACGACAGTTGGGGAGAGTTTCGAGTGGAGTTATTGATGCGACATAAATCCTGGCGGGGTTGCGGCGCGCTGGTTTTGCTGGGCGCGGGGTTAGCCGCGGCGCAGACGGCACAAATGCCTGCTCCGTCACCACCTCAGGCTTGGACCTGGGAGCAGGTGAAAGACCGGCTGGAGCTGAGCAATCCGACGCTGCTGGCGGGGAAATTGAATATCGGCGAGTTGCAGGCGGAGGAAATTACGGCGCATTTGCGGCCGAATCCGCAGTTGGCGGTGCTGGCGGACCAGATCGATCCGTTTCCGGGCGGGCCCGCGCACGGGCCGTTTGCCTACTGGCTGCCTTCGGCAACCGTGAGTTATCTGCATGAGCGGGCGCACAAGCGGGAACTGCGCACCCAGAGCGCGAAGCAAGCGACGGCGATTGGCGTGTCGCAGCAGCAGGACCTGGAGAGAAATCTTCTGTTCAGTTTGCGGGGAGCGTTCGTGGGGACGCTGCAGGCCAAGGAAGTGCTGCGGGTGGCGAAGGACAACCTGGAATATTACGACCACGTGTTGAAGATCAGCCGCGACCGGTATGAAGCGGGAGACATTGCGCAGATCGATTTGGACCGGCTGGAGTTGCAGCGGGTGCAGTATGAGTCAGACCTGCAATCGGCGGATGTGAATCTGCGGACGTCGAAGATTCAACTGCTCACGCTGTTGAACGATCGCACTCCCGTAGAAAAGTTCGATGTTGCGGGGGTGTTTGACTTCAGCGATCAGATTGAGGCTTTGGATGCTTACCGGCAGATGGCGCTGGATACGCGTCCGGACTTGAAGGCGGCGGTGCAGTCGGTGGAGATGGCGCAGACCAACTACAAACTGGCGCAGGCGAATGGATCGACGGACCCGACGTTCAGCTTCGATGTGGGAAGGAACCCTCCGATTGACGCCTACATTGGCTTCGACGTGAGTATCCCGCTGCGGATTTTTGACCGTAATCAAGGCGAGAAGCTGCGGACGAAGATCGACATCACGCGCAATGAGAGGTTGCGGGATGCGGCGCAGGCGCAAGTATTCAGCGACGTGGATTCGGCCTATGCCACGTTGAACAGCAATGTGATTCTGCTGCGGCCTTACAAGCAGAAGTATCTGGCGCAGGCGGTGCGGGTGCGGGACACGATTTTCTTTTCCTACCAGCATGGGGGAGCGTCGCTGCTGGATTTCATCAACGCGGAGAGCGAGTACCGCACGGTAGAGTTAAGTTACGTGAATCTGGTGGGATCGTATTTGACGGCGGCGGCGCAGTTGAATCTGGCGGTGGGACGCGAGGTTGTGCAATGAAGATGAAATGGAGTTGGAGAGGAGCGGCCTTGCGACCGGCTCCGCTGTTCATGCTGTTTGCCGCCTTGATGTGCGGAGCAGGCTGTTCGAAGGAGACTCCGGCGGCGGCCAGCAAGGCGCCGGTGACGGTTGATCCCGATGTGTTTTCGGTGGAGGATCCGCAATTGTTTAAGACGGCGAAGGCGGAAACGCGATCGCTGCCGACCGAGCTTACGGCGAACGGGACGGTGACTCCGGATGTGAACCGGACGATCCACGTGACTTCGCTGGGTGGAGGGCGGGTGATCGAGTTGAAGGTGAAGCTGGGCGATTCGGTAAAGAAAGGGCAGACGCTGCTGGTGATTTCGAGTCCGGATCTGGCGGCGGCGATGTCGGATTATCAGAAGGCGGTGGCGGACGAAGTGCTTTCGCGCAAGGCGCTGGAGCGCACGCAGATGCTCTACGACAAGGGCGCAGTTGCGGCGAAGGACCTGGAAACGGCGCAGGATTTGGAAGACAAGGCCAAGGTGGATGTGTCGACTGCGGAACAGCATGTGCGGGTACTGGGGGCCGATCCGGCGCATCCGAGTGCGCTGATCGATTTGCGGGCGCCGGTGGCGGGAACGATTGTGGAGCAGAACGTCGCCGGGTTTGAGGGCGTGAAGAGCCTGGATAATACGCCGAATCTTTTTACCATCGCCGATCTGAGCGAGGTGTGGGTGGTGTGCGACGTATTCGAAAACGATCTGGGCGATGTGCATGTGGGCGATGCGGCGGAAATCAAGCTCAATGCTTTTGGAGACCGTGGGTTTCGCGGAACGGTGGTGGACATTGCTCGCGTGCTCGATCCGAATACGCGATCGGCGAAAGTGCGCATCGTGCTGCCCAACAGCGAGGGAGCGCTGCGGCCGGGAATGTTTGCGGTAGCGAAGTTCCGTTCGCGGAAAACGACGGAGCGGGTGGTGGTTCCGGCAACCGCGATCATGCGTTTGCACGATCGAGACTGGGTCTTCCGCAAGGAGGGCGGCAACAGCTTCCGGCGCGTGGTGGTGCAGGGGGACGGTCTGACGACGGATGGCATGCAGGAGATTCGCGACGGCCTGAAGCCGGGCGATGTGGTGGTGGCGAAGGCGCTGGAGTTCTCGAGTGAAGCGGCAGAGAAAAAGTAACGGAAGAATATAGATGATCCGCGTCATGATCGATTTCGCGCTGCGCAACCGCCTGATGGTTCTGGGCGGAGCTGTGGTGCTGTTCGTGTGGGGAATCATCTCGTTTCACAATCTTCCGATTGAAGCTTATCCCGACGTGGCCGACACTTATGCGCAGATCATCACGCAGTGGCCGGGGCATGCGGCCGAAGAAGTGGAACAACAGATTACTGTCCCGCTGGAAGTGGAACTGAACGGCGTGGCGCATCTGACGCATCTGCGGTCGGTGTCATTGTCAGGGCTCTCGATGATCACGATCATCTACGACGATGACATCACTACCTTCAATGCGCGGCAGGAAGTGCTCGACCGGCTGCAGCTGGTGACGCTGCCGCCAGGGGTGAATCCGGGGATTGGTCGGATTACAGTCCCACCGGTCAGATCATGTTCTACACGCTGACCAGCACGAATCCGAAATACGACGTGATGGAATTGAAGACGCTGAATGACTGGTTTGTGGTGAACCAGTTGAAGTCGGTGCCGAACATTGTGGACGTGAATCCATTTGGCGGCCCGACGCGCGAGTATCAGGTGCAGGTGGATGCGGGGAAGCTGGTCTCGTACGGGCTGTCGCTGGCGCAGGTGGAGAACGCGCTGGCGGCCAATAACATCAATGCCGGCGGCGGATTTATTGAGCGCGGCGAACAGGCGCTGAATGTGCGCGCCGTGGGATTGATGCAGACCACCGACGACATCGCCGCGACCGTCGTTAAGGTGCAGGGCGGGACGCCGGTGCGCGTGCGCGATCTGGGGAAGGTGGTACAGGCGCCGAAAGTGCGGCTGGGACAACTGGGCAAAGCCATCCACAAAGAAGATGGAACGATCATCGACTCGAATGACGTGGTAGAAGGCATTGTGCTGCTGCGCAAGGGTGCGGAGGCCGATGCCACGCTCGATGCGCTGCATAAGAAGATTGATGAACTGAACGGAACGAATGGCCACCGCGGCCTGCTGCCGCCGGGGGTGAAGTTTGTACCTCATTTGGATCGCAGCGACCTGGTGCATTACACCACGCACACGGTGCTCCGCAATCTAACGAACGGCGTGCTGCTGGTCACGATCATTTTGTTTCTTTTTCTTGGGAATGTGCGCAGTGCGCTGGTGGTGACTTTTACCATTCCTTTCTCGCTGCTGTTTGCTTCCATCCTGCTCGATCTGCGGCACATCCCCGCGAACCTGCTGTCGTTGGGGGCGCTCGACTTCGGCATGGTAGTGGACGGATCGGTGGTGATGGTGGAAAACATCCTGCGCCACACTTCGTTCGGCGACACGAAGAAGTCGTTCATGGAGGTCGTCGCCACGGCGGCGCACGAAGTGCAGAAGCCGGTGTTCTTTTCGCTCACGATCATCATCGTTGCCTATCTGCCAATCTTCACGCTGCAGCGCGTGGAGGGACGGCTGTTCAGTCCGATGGCGTGGACCGTGGCCTTTGCGCTGCTGGGTGCGATGGTGTTCTCCCTCTTCATTGCGCCCGTGCTGTGCAGCATTCTGTTCGAGCACGGAATTAAGGAATGGCGAAACCCGGTCCTCGAATTTCTCAATCACCGGTACGGCCGCTCCCTGGACTGGTGCTTCGACCATTTGAAGCTGACGTTGGCGGGAGGGCTGCTGGCGGCCGTGGTGATGTTGTTTCTGGCGTTGAGCGGAATCATCGGCTCAGAGTTTTTGCCTCACTTGGATGAAGGAGCGATCTGGGTGCGTGGAACGCTCGCGCCGAGCACGGGGCCCACGGCAGGAATCGAACTAGCGGACAAAGCGCGGCTAATCATGGCCGGCTTTCCTGAAGCTACGCAGGTGGTGAGCCAGGTGGGGCGCCCCGATGACGGCAGCGACGCCAGCGGTTTTTATAACACGGAATTTTTCGTGAACCTGAGGCCGCGGTCGCAGTGGCGTAAGGAGTTCAAGACGAAAGATCAGCTGATCCAAGCGATGGACGACGCGTTGAGCAAGCTGCCGGGCGTGGATTGGAATTTTTCGCAGCCGATTTCCGACAACGTGGAAGAAGCCGTCAGTGGAGTGAAGGGCGAGTTGGCGGTGAAGCTTTTCGGCCGCGACCTGAAGACCCTGGAGCAGAAAGCCGAAGAGATGCAGGGCGTGATGAGCCAGATTCCGGGGGTGGCGAACCTGGGAACGTTCCAGGTGCGGGGACAGCCGAATGTGAACCTGGTGGTGGATCGTGCGGCAGCGGATCGTTTCGGCATCAACGTGAGCGATGTGCAAGATGCGGTCGAAGGTGCTGTGGGCGGCAAGGCCGTCAGCCAGATTCTGATTGGCGAGCAGCGCTACGACTTGGTGGTGCGCTATCAGCCGCAGTTCCGCAGGACGGTGGAGGACATCGGCAACATTCGGATTCTGGCGCCGTCGGGCGAGCGCGTGGCGCTGAGCCAGGTGAGCCACATCACACTGGATGACGGGGCGTCGACGATTTACCGCGAGGGCAATTCACGTTACATCGCCATCAAGTACAGCGTGCGCGGACGCGACCTGGGCAGCACGGTGCGGCAGGCGATTGAGGAAGTTGGGAAGAAGGTGCAGTTTCCCGAGGGCTATCACCTCGATTGGACTGGCGAATATGAAAGCCAGCAGCGGGCCAACCGGCGGCTGGCGTTTATTGTGCCGATCACGCTGCTGCTGATGGCGTTCATTCTGTATTCGGCGTTTGGCTCGTGGAAGTGGGTGTTTTTGATTCTGGCGGTGGTGGCGCTATCGCCGCTGGGCGGATTCTTGAGCCTGCTGCTGACGGGGACGCATTTCAGCGTGTCGTCCGGGCTGGGATTTCTGGCGCTGATTGGAGTGTCGGTGGAAATTGGCGTGATCATGGTGGAGTACATCAATCAGCTGCGCACGCGCGGGTTGCCGGTGCGCGAGGCGGCGAAGGAAGGCGCGGCGCTGCGACTGCGTCCCATTATGATGACGATGATCGTGGCGACACTGGGGTTGCTGCCGGCGGCGATGTCGCATGATATCGGGTCAGACTCGCAGCGGCCTTTCGCGATTGTGATTGTGGGCGGGCTGATCGTGGAATTGCTGGTGAGCGTGATCCTGTGGCCGACGTTGTATGTGTTCTGGGCGCGGCCGGGGGATAGGCTGCCTCCGTCGGAGCAGAGCTTTATGGCGGAGGGGGAGCATGTGGATTGAAGCAGTTCTCAGTTCTCAGTTCTCAGTTCTCAGTTCTCAGTTCTCAGTTCTCAGTTCTCAGTTCTCAGGTCTCAGGTCTCAGTTCTCAGGTCTCAGGTCTCAGTTCTCAGGTCTCAGTTCTCAGTTCTCAGTTCTCAGTTCTCAGTTCTCAGTTCTCAGTTCTCAGTTCTCAGTTCTCAGAAAAAGCGATAGGCCGTTGACGGCTGTGGGTTGCCTAAGTGGAAGAGAATGTAAGAAATTTTCGTAGCCGGATTCGATTCGCTGACAGGTGTGGCGTGAAAGGCCGGAAGTGAACGTTCGAAGGTCGGAGCCTGGAAGCTGGAAACTGAGAACTGAGAACGGCAAAAAAATTAAGAGTTCCGAGGTGGTGTTGTGTCCATTCGTCTCAGCCAGTAGCTCGCGTTAGACCCTTGCTTGACCTGCACTCGCTGCTTCCCTTGCGGGGCCGCTGCGCGCGATCTTTGCTCGGGCTCCGGGCTTACCGCCAACCGGACAAACCTACCCAACGCCTCGGAACTCTATCTTGCCTTCGACTGGGTTTCCCGTTCTTCTCGACCAGCGCTTTGCTATAGACCCTTACTGGCCTTCTCTCCGCATTTTGCAATGTTGAGAGTGACTCAGCTTGAGCCCCGGACGCCGCACCAACCGGAAAAACTTAAGAGACTGTCAAAGAACGATCCTGTTGTACTCTTTCTAAAATTTTCGTCAATGAAAAACCTGCATTTGTAAGATGCGTATTTTCAATGGAGTGCAGGGCGTCCACAGGCGGGTGACCGGATTTTGTGCAGTTAGGGCGGGCAGTTTCGCGCAGAAGGCAGGCGGGGCGCGGGTTTTCGCGATAGCAGGCAGCGATGGGGCCGGGATTACGGGTGTTGGCAGGGGTCTCGCGGCTGTGAAAATCTGGTGCAAGGCGCGCTGGACAAGGGATTTGGGCAGTTCGGCAGGATTGGGTGTTGGGCGGGCACGGGGCGCGAAACCAGTGCGCTGCTCCGAACATGAGTCGATAAGGCGTAATTCCTTGACAACACGGGTAAGTCTGCTAAAGTGCGAGAAAAGCTGCTCTACCCTACAACTGACTTAACAGGTGCCCTGTCTATGAAGAATGTTTATGAGGTGCTGCGACAGAAAGAGATGGAGCTGACCCGGCTGGAGAAGGAAGTGGAAGCGCTGCGGCTGGTGGCTCCCCTGCTGTCGGAAGAGAAGGAACTGAACTCCGACATGGTGAAGCCGGCGCTGGCCACGGCGGTAAACGCCGGGCCGCAGCAGCCGATCCGCATCCCGGCGCCCCCGGTGGTGGCAGCGGCGCAACCGGTGCGCGCTGCCGGATGGGATGATACCGCCAAGCGCTGGCCGTAGATTTTCGCATTTGGCCTCCGCCGCTCGCGCTGCCCTTTTATTCCAACCGCGCAGTCGCTTTCACTGAGCTGCGCGGAAGGGTTTGCTTTTCCCCTCCGCCTTGATCGAGTCCACCTGGTCGAGCAGCCTGAGAATGTCATGAGCTTTCTGGACAAAGTTTTCTCTGGTAAGGCCGACCGCGCCGACTTTGTCCAGATGGTAATCCGGGCCTTCCGCGAGGCCGGAATCGAGAAGGTCGAACCGTCGGAAAGCGATTTCGCTCTCAAGGTGGGCGACGGGGCCACGGTTTTTCTCGGCAATGTCTACTCAAATTACTGCACGGCCCGCCGCAGCGTTCGGAAAACGGTGATCGCGGAATTCGTGGCCGCGGCGGCTTCCATTCCGGAGCTACCTTCACTCCCATCCGATTTTGCTTCGGCGAAACCGAGCCTCATGCCCGTCATTCGCGATGCCGCCTATTTCAGCATGGGTCAACTCATGATCCGCAAGGGCGGCAAGAATGATCCCGGGACGGATGTAGTGTTGAAAGAACTTGCCGGCGGATTGCTGGTGGGACTGGCCTATGACACGGAGCGCAACATCACCTCGATCAATCGCGATTATTTTGAGAAGTGGGGTGTCAGTCTTGAAGAGGCTTTCAAGACAGCGAAGGAAAATCTTTGGGAGAGAACCGATCCTAGCCGCTTTGCCGGAGAAGGCGGTGTGTACTGGGGCGAGTGGCACGATTCCTACGACAGTTCGCGCATCCTGCTGACGGAGGTGATTTATCGCCTCTCGGTAGACGGTGATCCAGTCGCGTTTGTGCCCAACCGCGACCAACTCTGGGTGACCGGGACGAACAACGTGGCAGGCTTGGCGGCCCTGTTGAAGGCTGGAGCGGAAAGCCACTTCAAACAGGGTCACCCTCTATCGCCCGACCTTTACGTGCTGCTGGATGGGACCTGGAAGTTGTATGTGCCTGAAGTTCAGTCGCTGCGAGACCTGTGGCTGCCCATCAAAAGGCGAAGAGAGGCTATCGACTATTCTCAGCAGCAAGCGCTGCTGAATGAGATTCACAAGCTGGAGGATGTCGACATTTTCGTGGCCAGCTACAAGATCTACGAACAGAAAGGTGGAATCGCCTACAGCGCCTGCATCTGGTCGAATGGCGTGGACAGCCTGTTACCCCGTGCGGAAAACATTGCGTTGATGGCAGACCTTGAGGATCCGGAATATTTTGTGGTTCCGTGGGATGCGGCCGCGTCCGTGGTGGGGGATCTGCTGGAACTGGAACCGGATTTGGTGCCGGTTCGTTACCGGGTCCGGGAATTTCCCAGCGCAGAGCAGTTGGCGAAGCTGCGTCCGTTCGCCCTTTGAGCGATGTGTGAAAGGGTGTGGCTTTCGCCGCCTGGAATGTTTTGGTCACAAACAATTTTTCCCTAGCCGGCTTACGCTGCAACAATCTCCCGCAAGGCCCCCAGCAGGCGATCCACCTCTTCGGCAGTGTTGTAGTGGACGAGACCGATGCGGAGGAAGCCGCCGGATTTTTCCACGTCGAGGCGTTCGGTCAGGCTCAGAGCGTAGTAGTTTCCGTCCCAGGTAAAGAAGCCGCGGTCGCCTAGTTTGGTGGAGAGGGCCAGGGGAGTTTGGTTTGTTGTTTGGTTCACGACTCGCAAGGCTAGCGTGGGACAGCGCTCGGCGAAGCGTGAAGGATCGGTGATGCCGTAGAGCTTTACGTTTGGAATCTTCTTCAGGCCGGATATCAGACCCTGCATTAGTCCGTGTTCGTAGTGGTGGATGGCTTCGAACGCGGCTACTATCGCGGCTCGGCGCGTGGCGGCATG
This sequence comes from uncultured Acidobacteriaceae bacterium, assembly GCA_963842095.1. GTDB lineage: Bacteria > Acidobacteriota > Terriglobia > Terriglobales > Acidobacteriaceae > Sulfotelmatobacter. The sequence continues at coordinate 927,382 of CAWJEY010000004.1, read as the reverse complement.
GGGGCTCGCGCGGCGGCCTAGATCGGCGATGTAGTCCACGCAGGCGGTGATTCCGGCGATGCACTCGTGGTTGAGCGTGCCCCACTCCCAGCGGTTGGGGATGGCGTCGGTTAGCGGACGGACTTTGTAGGGGCGCAGGCGCTGCAGGTGCTCGCGTTTGCCGAAGAGGACTCCCATGTGCGGGCCGAAGAATTTGTAGGTGGAACAGACGAGAAAGTCGCAATCGAGCGCGGCGACATCGATGAGGCCGTGCGGGCCGTAATGTACGGCGTCGATGTAGGCGAGAGCGCCGGCGGCGTGGGCCAGGCGGACGATCTCTTTCACCGGATTAATTGTGCCGACGGCGTTCGAGGCGTAGCCGACCGCAACTAGCTTCGTTTTTTTGTTGATCTTCGAAGCTAGGTCTTCGATGTCGAACGTGCAGTCTTCTTCGTGAAATTCGGCCCAGCGTACGGTGACGCCTTTCTCTTCAAGCGCGAGCCAGGGGGTGACGTTGGCGTCGTGATCGAGGCGCGTGACCAGGATTTCGTCGCCGGGGCCGAGGTCGCGGGCTATCGCGCGCGACATCGCGTAGGTGAGCGTGGTCATGTTGGGGCCGAAGACGATTTCGTCGGCGCCGCAGTGGAGGAAGTCGGCCATGGCGGTGCGCGCATCGGCGAGCATGACGTCGGTGTTGCGGCTGGTCGCGTAGGCGCCGCCGGTGTTGGCGTTGTCGCGGCGCAGATAGCCGGAGATGCCGTCGATGACACGCTGCGGGACTTGCGTTCCGCCGGGGCCGTCGAGGAACGCGGCGGGATGTCCGTTGACGGTTTGGGAGAGAGAGGGGAATTGGGCGCGGATGTAGGGGATGTCGAGGGCGGGTGCGGCGGACGCAGTCGAAGGCATAAATCCTATTTAATCACGCTTCCGGAAGGACCGAGATGAACGCAGGCTCTCGGATGGTCCTCACGATTCTCCGGTTTCATTCGCAGTCGTCGGTGCAGACCGCATTCCCAAGCCGCGATTGAGAAATACCGCAGCTACGACGGCAAACACGAGCAGGTTGGCGGCGGCGTCCGTCCAGAGGAGGCCGTGTGTGCCAAAGCGGTGGAACATGCGGCCCTCAAGCCAGATCATTACAACGATCGGGATATTGCCGGCGCCGAGCAGGGCGCTATACCAGGTGCTGGCGTCGCGAATGTCGGATCCAATCACGTCGAGGGCAAGGGCAACGTAGCGCGCATTGCACAGGCCAGAGGTGAGCAGGTAGGCGAGCGTGCCCCAGTAATAAATGGACGGCACATTCGCTGCGAGCAGCAAAATCGCGCCGAACGCATTCGTGAGGCCCGCGCCTGCGTAGGTCAGACGGCGGTCCCAAGCGGCAGGAATGAGCAGACCGAGCAGCGATCCCGTCGCAAGCACCGCGCCCCCTGCGACCCCATTGGTCCACATGACGCCGTTTGCGTCTACGCCGTAGTGCGACGCCAGCGCCGGGAGCAAGGGCTGCGCCGCGCAGGTGCATCCGGGAGCAACCAGGAGGACGACTCCCCATCGCCGCCGAGGAGAGCGCATCACGGCGAGGCATTCCTTCCCGAATTCACGAAACCTTCCCTGAAACCAATGGGTCGCGACCGGCGGAGCTTCGGTGATGGAAAATGCGGCCAACGAGGGAAGGGCGATCATCGCGGCAAGAGCCAGACCCACGAGCGGCAAGGGGATCCGCTGAGCCAGCCACAAAACCACGGCTGCGCCGAGAACTCCGCCGCCAAAATTACCCGCCATGTTCCAGGCGGATGCATTGGATTGTCCCTTCACGGAAAGCCGGGTCGCCATCAATCCGCCGCCTGCGGAGGCCACGAGAGCCAGCACCATACCGGCAAAGGACAGAATGGCTGCCAGCAGGTTGATGTGCGAAGCGTTCGTCAACGGACAGGCGAACCACAGGCAGACGGCGGCGCCGGCGGCCCCGAGTACGAGCCAAGTGCGGCGGCGAAGTTTGACGTCAACTACAGGGGTCCAGAGGAACATCAGCATGGGAGGAATCTGGAGCAGGGCGGAGATGCGGGAAATATCTTCTACTGCGACACCGGCTTTGCTAAGCAAGAACGGAAGCGCAGTCCAGATGAAGCCCATATACATACCCAGGGGAAGGATCAGCACGCCGAAGATCCAGGGAGCAGGCCACTGGCGTGAGTCGGAGCGAGTTTCAGGGCCCGGGTGAACAAGATGGGACGACATGACGTCGTGACTCCCGGTTGGAATTTCGTGATATTACATCACGAGTGGGTGGCTGCCCGCACAAAATCGGCCAGCATCCCATACGCGGTCGCGTACAGGCCGGGATTTTCTTCGATGATGGCGAGGCCGGGGAAGATGTCGGTCTCGAAATAGATGTAAGAGGACGTGCCCGAAAGTTTTCCCATCGGGCTGCTGCTTACCACTTTTTCAGGCATGACGCTCGCCTTTACGCCGTTGCCTACGCGCTGCGCCCGGCATACGAGCTTGAACGGCCAACCATCGCGCCGGCCGTTGCGAACGGCATTTGTGGTCAGTTCGCGAATGCCCTCGCGATGGATATCTTCCAGGCGCACTGGAATATCCATTAGCACCGTGATCAGCGCGGCGGTTTTTACGGCGGCGTCCCAGCCGTCGATGTCGTGCGTGGCGTCGGTTTCGGCTATTCCTAGCACTTGCGCTTTCTTCAAGGATTCTTCAAAGCTCAGGCCATTTTCCATTTCGCTCAGGATCACGTTGGTCGTGGAATTGAGGATGCCGTGGAATCCTTGCAGGTGGATCGCAGGCATTTGATGGAACAACGAGAAGATGGGGACACCATCCATCACGGTGGATTCGAAGAGGAAGCGCTTGCCGTGCGCGGCGGCCAGGTCGCGGAGCTCGCGGTAGGCGTGGACGATTGGTCCTTTGTTGGCGGTGATGGCGTGGGCTCCATGCTCGAGCGCGGCGCGGATGTGATCGGCGGCGGGCTGGCCGGTTTCCACGTTGAGAAAAGTGGCCTCGAAGAGAACGTCGGCTTGGGCTGAGGAAAGCCAGTCTCGGACGTTCGTGAGCTTTTCATCTGATTCCCGGCTTTTGTCGGACAGGAGTGTCCGACCCACACGATCCAGATCCAAACCGTCTGGATCGGCGATCCATCCTGCGCGGCGGGTTGCGATCCCGGTGATGCGGAATGAAATTCCGTGGCGATCACGCAGCTCCTGCTCGCGGTCAAGCAGTAATTTCGCGAGGGTGCGGTTGACGTTGCCGAAGCCGAGGAAGCAGAGGTTGTAGGTGTGAATTGGCTTCCCTCGCCTAGCCCATCACCGTGGTGTGCTCGGGCGTTACCTTGTACAGGACGCGCACTTCGCCGGGCTGGCCGTAGGGATATTTGTCGACGCCGAGATATTTCTTGGCCATCTTGTCGATGTGGGCGCTGGCGCCTTCTTCGGTGATCTCGACGACGCGGCCGCGGATTTCGAGATAGCGGTAGGGATTCTCGGGATCCATTAAAGTCATGGCCACGCGCGGATCGCGGCGGACGTTGCGATCCTTCTGGCGTCCCTTGGCGGAGTTGAAAATGATGTGTTCGCCGTCATAGTCGCACCACACGGGCGTGACTTGCGGGCGGCCGTCGGGCATGAGCGTGCCCAGGGTAGCGAAAGCGCGCTTCTGAAACAGATCGCGGTACTTCTCGGGAATGACTTCCGGCATAAGACCTCCTTGCGGTGGTGCGGTGAAATGGACAGGACATTATAGACGCCGAGTGGCCACATTTGCCGTTTGGTGGCAGCGCCGAGTATTCTTGCAGACCTAAATTACAAGCGAAACAGGAGATGGACCCGCATGAATGCCGCATCTCACTGCGCGAATGATCGTAAACGTAAGACGTTAGGAGTAGTGGTTGCCCTTCTGCTGGTTTTTCCCCTGCTGGCTGGCGCGCAGACCAGCAAGTATCCGCAGACCATCGTCTTCATGACTGACTTCGGCGTGGTGGATGATTCGGTCGCCATCTGCCGGGGCGTGATGTATTCGATCATGCCCGAGGTGCGCATCGTCGACCTTACGCATCAGGTGACGCCGTTTTCCATCCTCGATGGCGCGCGCTTTCTTTATGGCGCCACGCCTTACTATCCTGCGGAAACGGTGTTTGTGGTGGTCGTTGATCCGGGCGTGGGCAGCACGCGCAAAGCAATTGTGGCCAGGTCGAAGCGCGGGCAATACTTTGTGCTGCCGGATAACGGCCTGCTCACGCTAGTGGAGCAGCGTGACGGCATCGAGGGCGTGCGCGAGATCACAAATACGGACTGGATGATCGGGACAAAGTTATCGTCGACGTTCCACGGGCGCGACATTTTTTCTCCGGTGGGAGCCCATGTGGCGCGCGGCGACGATTGGACCAAGGTTGGTCCAGAGATGCCGGCTGCGTCGCTGGTGCGGCTGAAGCTAAAGGCGGCGCGGCTTGACGAACATGGTTTAACGGCGGAGGTGATTGCGACCGACGGGCCGTTTGGCAATCTGGTGACGAACCTGGACGCCGACGATTTTCTGGAGCTCGGCTACCAGCGCGGGCAGGAAGTGCCGATGAAGATCGGCGGCAAAGAGATGAAGATGAAGTTCGTGCGGACCTTCAGCGATGTGGCGCGGGGGCAACCGCTGTTATATATCGATTCGCGCGGACATCTTGGTTTAGCGGTGAATCAGGGAAGTTTTGCCGCGGCATATGGGGTGAAGCCGCCGGTGGAGTTGGTCATTCCGCGGGCCGGGAAGTAGACATTGTCATCCAGAGCGAAGCGAGGGACCCTGGTTCTTGCCTGCGCCACCAGTATTGGCGCTGCGAGCAAACACCAAGATCCCTCGCTTCGCTCGGGATGACAAAATGTGGGGGCTTCGCGTTATTCTTGCGAAGCGTCGCTCGCAATGCGCGGCAGCACGGCTTGCAGCAGCGCCTCGAAGCTGGTCTTGACGCGCTCGCCGGTTTCCATGACTTCCTGGTGCGAGAGCGGTTGATCGAGAATCCCGGCCGCCATGTTGGTGACGCAGGAGATGGCAAGCACTTTGATTCCCATGTGACGCGCGGCGACCACTTCGAAGGCTGTCGACATGCCGACCAGGTCGGCGCCGATGGTTCTTAGATACTGAATCTCGGCGGGCGTTTCGTAACTGGGGCCGAGCAGGGCCGCGTAAACGCCTTCGTGCAGGGTCATGCCCAGGTTAGCGGCTTCTTCGCGCGCCACCGCGCGATACGATTTCGCATAGGCCTGCGTCATATCTGGAAAGCGCACGCCGAAGCGATCGTCGTTGGGGCCGGTCAATGGATTCGCTCCCTGCAGATTGATGTGGTCGCGAATCAGCACCAGAGCGCCCTGCTGATAATTCAGATTGATGCCGCCCGCCGCGTTGGTGAGGATGACGGCGCGAATTCCCATGCGACCGAACACGCGCATGGGGAACGCGACCTGCTGCGCGGAATATCCTTCATAAAGATGCACGCGGCCCTGCATCACGGCCACCGGAACAGCGCCTGACTTGCCGATCACCATTTGTCCGGCATGGCCGATTGCCGTCGATCGTGGGAAGGCGGGGATTTCGGCGTAAGGGATTCGCACCGCGTCGGTGAGAGAATCGGCGAAGCCGCCGAGACCGGAACCGAGCACCAAACCGATTTGCGGGCGCAGAGAAGTCCGTTGCAAGACGGACTGCGCAGCCGTTTCCGCGAGCGTGAATTGATCGTCCATAGGGATTACAAGTCGTCATCCATCAGAAATCGCCCGTGGCCGTTGCGTTCCAGCCAATCATATAAGAAGGTTTGATAAAGGTAAGAGGCGACGATTTCCTCTCCCAGTTCGTGTGTCTCCGTGCAAATAAAGGGCAGGCGCAAGCCGGCCAAGACGGCTATCAGAGACTGCGTGACCTGGTTCGGGCTGCCGCGGCCGTAGGGATAGGCGCTCTTGATCTGGCTCAGAGGGGCGGTAATCACCAGCAGGCTGTAAGGGAGTTCGCTCATGCGCCGCAGGCGCTTTACAAACACTGTGCGATTTTGGGTGAAAGAGCTGACCAGGTCGGCAAGATCTTTGCGCTCAACCACGCAGGAATCTTCCATGCCGGCCACGCTGTAGTCACCGAGGGCCAGCGCGCGCATTTCGACCCCGGCAAACCAGCCTTTGAACCGCCGAAAAGAAAGCGGAACCTGCTCTCGCGTGTCGACTACGACGACTGGCAGCGGCGTACGCAATTGCGTGCCGCCGCGCTCAGCCAGCACGGGCACGATGGGATGAGAAACGGGCGAAGCGCTCATCTGCCATTCCAGGGGCGAGGCAATCAAGGTTCGGGGCTTGCGAGGCATTATTCTCCAGAGGTTCCGGTATCCTGCCGGCTTCCGCAGTGGAGGCGGGGACGCCTCCACGACAGCCGCCGGGACGGCGGAGCTACGTTCGCTACTTGCAGTTCTAGAACTTCTTTTCGAACTTCGTGAACTCGCCTTCCAGCTTCCACTGCATGCGAGCGCGTTCGTTGGCCCCGAGGAACTGCTCGCATCCCGCCGAGGGTTTATCTGCGCCTGCCGCATCGCCCGCACAAGCCGGCGCCATGCGAAACACGAGTTTCGTATCCGTCCACAGGCTCTGGCCGGGCAGGAAGCTGTGCTCCAGGCTTTGGCGCGCCATGCGTTTCAAGTCTGCGTAGGACAAGTGGTAACTCTCCACCGCGCGCAAATACTCGTGCGTCAGGTCCGATCGCGAGACGCCCTCATCGTCGGTTGCGAGCGTTACCGGGACGCCGTACTTCATGTAAATCGGCAGGGGATGGTCATCGCCGCTCACGTTGAGGATCATGTCATTCGAAGTCAGCGCGATTTCGACCAACACGTTGCGCTCTGCCATTTCGTGCAGGAGGCCGATGGGGTCTTTTTCGTTCATCACGGAAACCCCGTGGCCGATGCGCTCCGCATGGCCGCGCTCGACCGAAGCGCGAATATGAAACGCGAGGTCTTCCGGGGGAACGAGCCCCATCGCAAGTTCGCCCGCATGCAACGTGATGTGCACCTTGGGATAAACGCTGTGCAGATAATCGAGCATGGCCATGTGCTCGTTGAAGTCGTGGAGAGGAACATACCAATCTTCGGGCATCACCAGATTCAGCCCGACAAATCGCGGGTCGGACGACGCCAGCTCGAAACCCAGAAGAATCTGCGCGAACACGACTTCATGCGGCAAGCCGCGCAGCACCTGATACAGATAACGCACCGTCACATCGCACCCGGGAGCAGCATCGGCGGTTCCGCACTTCAGAATTTCTTTGGCCTTGGCATCGTCGGCGGCGAGTCTCTTGCCGGTCTCCGCGGCCACGTCTTTCAAGCCGGCGCTCAACAGCGCGTCGCGCATCTTGGCGTAGTCCGGATTCCAGTCGACTTTTCCTGCCAGTTGCGCGGCTGCGCCACCGTCGGCGGTGTGCATGAACTCGACATATTGGAGATGATCCATGCCGGCGCGGTTTGTCGTCGCGGCAATTGCCTCGGCCACATGAGTGTGCGAGGCCAGACCGAATTTCTCGAACGTCGCGAAGAAATGATCGTGGCCCGATTCGTCTCCCGGCCTCCAGTTGCGCATCGACCAGGCGTCCACCATCTGGTTGTAGAGCACGTGATCGCTGTACGCGCAGCGGGCCGCGGGTTTGGCAGTGTAATTCTCGCAGGAGTCGCAAGGTCCGGGCAGCAGCCGCGAAGATGTGCGATCCACGCACAGCTCGCCGGAAGCTGCGAAGTCTATCAGATCTTCAGCGTAAATTGCGCCGTCCAGATGATTATGCAGGTCCCCGCCCTTGGGCAGGTCGCGCACAAAAGCCAGCAGCAACGGAGGCTGCTTGCGCACAGAGTCGAGGTAGCGCGCAGTGCGCTGCTCCGAACTCTGGGCAGCGGCCAACGCGGTAAGCAGCAGGACCAGTAGGCAGCGAAGTAGCGTACGCGTGGTTGGTGGCACGATCAACCTCCGGGATTAATCTTCCTGAATCAACTTCGAAGTCAGGAAAGGAATTGTAATCTGTAGCGGGTGGAAAGTCAGCGCAGCCAGGTGATCACGCCGATGACGATGGCCACAACCAGCAACGCACCGAGGATGTACTTGTTGGCGGCGAACCACGATTCGGAGGGCGAAGCCGAGCTTAGGAACAGAGTGGAGTTGTCGGAGGCGCGCACGTCCGCTGGCACATTCGGAGGCGGGGAAAGAACGGTTGATGTCTTTGGGGCGACGGCAGCGGATTCGACCGGAGCAGATGCGGCATTCTCCGGCGTCCCGGCAACAGTGAGAGCGGGAATTGCGACCGCGTTACTGGCGGGTTCTCTGCTCGGGGGCGCAAGGCGCTGGGCGCGCCACTGCTTCTCTTCGCACTCCACGCAGTAGGTACGTCCCTGCGAAACGGGAAAACCACACGCCTGGCACTTCTGCAGGTTTCGCAATACAGGAGGCACAGTGATCGGCCTAGCAGCCTCATCAATAGGCGCGGGGGCAGATGGGCCTGGCATGGCGGCCGACCAGAAAAGCGGCTTCTTCTGGGCAGGCTCGGGCTTCGTCTTTTCCGCGTCCGCCGCTTGCAGCAGGGCCTTATCCGTTTCTGGCTCTGGCGGCGAAAAATCTTTCTGAGGAAGTTCACTCACTGGTGGCGTGGACGCGAGGTCCGCACCAGGCACGCTCCCAGGTGATTCAACTCGCGCCAGTTCGGCCATGATCGGATCCGCGAGCGGCTGAGATTCTGCAGCGGCCGGCTCCTCGACCGCAGGTATGCTCTGCGCCGCCACAGCATGCTTCACGGCGGTCTCCACCATTTCGCTCAGGCGCTGCAGGGCGGAGAGATCGCGCTCATCAAAAGCACGAGGCTTGCCGGAAAAAAGTTCGAAGACGCCAAGCACCTGCTGTTCACTGACGATGGGCATCACCACTACTGACGCAATGCCCAACTGGCGGCAGCCTTCGCGGTTCACCCGAGGATCGCGTTCAGCATCGTCGCAGCGCAGGGTCTGGCGAGTGCGTACGCTCTCCCCCGAAAGCCCATACTCCATGGAGAGCAATGCGCCCAGCTCGGGCGCATTGGAGCCTGCGCTGGCCCGGCAAAGCATGTCGTTATGCTCGCCGCGGCGCAGGGCAATCGCGGCGCCGCTGGCTCCCGTAATGTACTGAGCACGCTCGGCGAGCAGTTGCAGGGCGGCATCAAGATCGATGTGGGCCATTTCGGCCAGCGAACGGCCGCCATCTTCTCCAGGAAAGCGCGGCCCCAGTTCCGCAGGGTGGGAGGGATGCGCGTTGGCAGCGGCGATTCCAGCTGACACGCTCGAGGTCGCGGATCGGCTCGCACTGCTGCCCGGCATGTCTCCCTTCACCGCACGCGATGCGGAACTTTGGTCGAGAATTGAGTGATGATCCATTACTGACGATCCATTACTTAACGATCCGTGGCGCGCATCAGTAATTCGAGTCTCGCTCGGAGAGGGAGTGGTGTCAAGGGAGGAGCAGTTGCCAATTAGCAATGGGGGGCCGGGAATCTTGCCGGGAACGATTCGAAATCTTGACCGCCAAGTGCTAACTGCTAATTGCCCAATGCGGCCCGTTCCCGCACGGCCGTGTTCGCCAGTTGGTTCGCTTCTGCATTGTTCGCGCGCGGCACATGAGAGATGGAAAAGCTGAGGGCGCGGGCCAGCTTGCGGCACGTCCAGTGCAGAGAATAAAGACGCGAGCTGCGGCAGATGTACTCGCCTCGCATCTGGCGGACGACTACCTCGGAATCCGAATAAACGTGCAACGCCTTGGCCTTCAGTGAGACCGCGCACTGCAGGGCCTCCATCAGCGCTACATATTCAGCGACGTTGTTATCCTGGTGGCCAATCCATTTGGCGATGCGGATGGGGCCGCTCGCGCAGCCATCGATCACCACCCCAATACCCGATGGCCCTGGATTGCCCAGGGAACCACCGTCCACATAGGCCACGAGTTCTGACATCAGTGATTCTTTTCTACTGTTAGCAAGATGCGCCCAGAACGTTTCTGCGTCAAGATGAATATTTGGTTCAAGCTGAGGATTTCTTCGCTTTCCGGAGGCTGTGAAGTTTGTGTGAAAAAATGGTCCCAAATCAGGAACACATATTGGTAACATCCACCGCTGCAATGGGTTGCGGTTTGTGTTATCCACAGGGCCTGGCTGGCGGATTGCACCAATAGTTTGCGTTGACATTTATGAACGCTCTGTTAAGGTTGCATCCGTCGACGGTTGAAAGGGACAGCGAAATAAACCTTGCTGACCCGAAGTAGACTGGGTGATCAGTCAGGCGGGGCAACCTGCAGGACAGCCGAACCTGAAAAAACCGACGGCGCTGCGAGGTGCAGTTGGGGTTTGGGACTGCGAAAGCAGTGATCGCATCAAGGGGCTGTGACGGTACATGCGTCCACGCTGTTGGCTCCCTCGCAGGAGGCGGCGGCTAGAGCATAACCAATGTCACGGCCCTTTCAATTTTTTCCCTCCTTTTCTGTACTCGGGCACCTCACTCACTGTATTCTCTTAGAAGTAAGGATCGAGTAATGTTCTCCTCGCGCAGATCGTTGGCGTGGTTCTGCCTAACCATCGCGCTGTTCACAGCGCTGATCCCTGTCTGCGGCGTGTTTTGCCTTCTTCTCGTTCCAGTCTTCCTTTTCTGCGTCGCTCTGGTGGCCGCCCCAATGCGCCCCGATGCGGATAGCTGCACGGTGCAGCCGTTTCCCTGCCTTTCCCTGTTTCCTTCCCGAGCGCCTCCAGTTGCATAGCTTCCGCTGAATTCATGATGTGAAGGAGTGAACGTGTGTGCGGCGAATTGTCACTCGCCGCAACTCACACTAGCAGCCCAGTGCGACTGGCTTCGCAGGGTATGAAGGAGTCGCACCCGGCGTCCCGGCAAAAAGGGGGATACATTGGCCATCAAGCGAAAGCTGCGCGCACTGTTTCTGGGATTGATCCTCGGCATGGCTTCTTTGGCCGGCGCGCCCATGCGGCCCGAAGAGATTGCAGAGTTAATGCACGCCATGAATCAAACCAGGGTCTGCCAGATCATTCGAGAAGAACACGACGCCGCCGGCGGACCACCTACGACGCAGGCCTCAACTGAGAATTAGGGTCACCGCCAATGCCGCGACGGCGAGTTTCACCAACCAACCAAACGCGTAGGAGGTCGCAATCGCGGGGGCCAGTTTCAACCAAAGGGCATTGGTGATGGTCAGCGGCAGCGGCCCGATGAGCCAGACTGCCAGAGCCAGCTTGAAAGTTCCGCGGTAGGAGTAGAGATGCAGGCCGCCACAGACCAGAACAAATGCCCCGCAGGTGAGAAAGGGCAACACGCTTGACCAGAGAATGGCTTTGTTTTCTCCCTGGCCACCGCGGTATCGCCAGATCTCCGGATTCCGGTCATAGCGCTTGTAAAGCCAGTCGCCCATGAACAGCCAGTCCGTCATCGATGACACGATGCCGCTGGCCAATACCGCCAACGCAATGCGGCCCCAAGGCATAAAGTTCTCCTACGGCGTCACAGGCGCAGTATCACGCGGCGACTGCGCCGGCAATCATTTCGTCGACGTAGCACCAAATCCAGTCTTCTCCGGGCTCGACCGAGCGGATTACGGGATGGCTGCTCTGGTGAAAATGTTTGGTGGCGTGTTTGTTCTTCGACGAATCGCAGCAGCCCACCTTCCCGCATAACATGCACATGCGCAGATGAACCCAGGTGTCGCCGATTTTCACGCAGTCTTCGCAGACGTGCTTGTCGGTGGTCGTGATCTTGATCTGGTCCAGATGCTTGCATTTCTTTGCCATTTTCAACTCTCCAGAATAATTTCAAACTCTCTCGAGTTCCTTCCGGTCCCACCGCGCGAGATTCGCCCCCGCCTCGTAACTACTCTGCAGGAAGCTGAGCAGTGCCTGCCGGGGTGAAGGCGCGAGGCGCACATCGTCATACATCAGCAGGAACTCGTGCAGTTGCGGATGATAGAAAGCCGCCGCCGGTTGTACCGGTTGCCCTGCAAAACCGGCGGGCTCCGGCGCAGCATAGGCGTAGAATGCCGCACCTTTAATGTCGCCGCCGCCCGGCCAGAATCCCGCGCTGATCACTTCATGCGAATACGCCTCGCGCGTCATGGAATCGGCTCCCGGTCGTTCCGGAGCGCGCCGCCCGGAGAAGCGCGTCACACAGAAATCGAAGCTTCCCCAGAAGAAATGTACCGGACTGTTCTTGCCTATGAAGCCGGCGCGAAATTCCTGAAAGACCTTCTCGCACAAGACCAGTATGCGCCAGAAGCGGTGAGCATATTCGGGATCATAAGATGCGTGCTGGGTATCGCTCTCGAAACGCACTGGGTTCGGCACCTCACACGGCATGGACCAGATTTTCACGATAATGCCCAGCGACCGCAAGGCCGACATGAATTCTGCATAGAAGCCGGCGACCGATTGCGCCCTCAGCGCCAGAGTCTTCGACGAGCCCCAGCTAGTCTGGATGATCAGTCGATGCTCGATAAAATCGAACTGCACGTCGAAGATTCCACGCTCATAAGGAATCGCCGAAGTGGTCAGTCCCCGCGGGCTGACATACAGCGGAACCTCCCACCAGTGATTGATGCGCGGGCTGAGCGCCAGCCGCACCTTGCCCACAATCTGCGTCCACATGTGGAGCGTGGCGTAGGTGTCCTGCCATGCTTCCAGCGGCAGTTCAGGCCAAGGGTTCTGGTTCAAGCTGTAAGGCTGCGCGGCCATCGGAGAAACCTCGGCTTCAGACCCGGAAATGGTAACACTCCTGCAGCCCAAGTTGCCCCTCCCCATTGAGCGCGATACTCTGAGAGCTTCCATCCAGCAGTCAGGAGAGACGAAAGCTCATGAATACGGATGCGGTTTCCCGGCGGCGGTTTCTGAAACACCTCGGCGTAGCCAGCGCGGCGGCGTATTCGGCTCACAGTGCGCACGCGATGAGTATCGCGAAACCGCAGGCCGCAGCTGCGCCGGCTGCTAGCGTACAAGGGAAAGAAGCGGCGACGCGAGCGCAACGAATGGCGTGGTGGCATGAAGCGAAGTTCGGTATGTTCATCCACTGGGGACTGTACAGCCTTGTCGGTCAACATGAATGGGCGTTGGAAGTAGAAGGCATTCCAATTCTGCAGTACGAGTACCTGGCAAAGCATTTTCAGCCCAAGCCCAACATCGCGCGGGAGTGGGCCAAGCTCGCTCGCCGCGCCGGCCAGAAATATATGGTGATGACTACCAAGCACCACGAAGGTTTCTGCCATTTCGACTCCAAACTCACCGACTACTGCGCCCCGCGGCAGGGACCGGGGCGCGACCTGGTTCGCGAATTCGTCGACGCCGCGCACGCCGAAGGCCTGCGCGTGGGCTTCTACTACTCGCTGATGGACTGGCACCATCCCGACGGCGCCCGCTGCAAGAATGACGAAGCAGCGCGCAAGCGCTTTGTCACCTACACGCATGGCCTGGTCCGCGAGCTGATGACGAATTACGGCAAGATCGATGTGCTCTGGTATGACGTTGACTGGCCGCTAACCGCCGAGCAGTGGGAATCGGAGCGCATGAATCAAATGGTCTTCGAGCTTCAGCCCGAGATCATTGTGAACAACCGTAACGGACTCGACGGCGATTTCTCTACGCCCGAGCAGGAAATCGAGGCAGCGAAGGAAGGCCGCGCCTGGGAAACCTGCATGACCATGAACGATAGCTGGGGTTTCAATCGTGGCGATGACAGCTGGAAAACCGCGAAGACCATCGTCAGCAATCTGGCCACCTGCGCCCAGAGCGGTGGAAATTATCTGCTGAACATTGGTCCCAAGCCCGATGGATCAGTCCCCGCCGAGTCCGTCGAGATTCTTGAAACCGTTGGCAAATGGCTCGACACGAACGGTAAGTCCATCTACGGCGCCGAGCGCGGAGCTTTTTCCTGGAACTCTAACGCCAACTATACCCGCCGCGGAAACGTACTCTACATCCACCAGCAATACTGGCCCGGAGACACTCCCGCAGCCGAGTGGCTGCCATTTTTTCAGCCCGCAACCGTGGTTGCCATCGGAGGTATCAAGACGAAGGTGAAATCCGTGCGCCTCCTCAAGACCGGCCAGAGAGTGCCGTTTACGCAGGACGAATTCTGCCTGCGCCTGACTACGCTGCCAGCGCAAGCGCCAGATCATCCTACGACTGTGTTCGAAGTGGAGTGCGAAGGCGATCCGGTGATCGACCACAATGCCATCCGCGCGCTGTGGCCGCGGTATAAGGTGGGCATCAGCTGAGTCGAAGCGTGGCGTCGCGGTCCCGGCGGCTGTCCCTTCGGCAAGCTCAGGGCAGGCAGAGGGGTTGTCCCGCCTCCACCGCCGAAAGCCGGCGAGACGCCGGCGCTACCATCATCACTTCTTCTTCGCCGGCAAATACTTCTTCTCAATCGAGGCCACGACCACATAATTCGGATCGACCATTTCGTTCAAATGAATCTTCGCGACCTTCGACAACAGCTCGTAGGCATCCAACTCCGACAGTCCGTAGTCCTTATGAATCCAGTGAACAAGTTCAGTAAACGCGATGCGCAGCGCGTCATCGAGCGGACGATAGGCGCCGACGGTCATGATGGCGTCGTCGTTCTCAAACTGCGGCCAGGCGATGGTACGGCCTTTGATTACGCTCAACTGCACCCGCGCCTTCAGTGGCACTTCGATGGCTGTCCCGGCGATTTCTCCGTCACCCATGGCGGCGTGCCCATCGCCGATGTAGAACAAGCCTCCCTTCACGTTCACGGGAAAATAAACCGTGTTGCCAACGCTGGCTTCGGGAGAATCCATGTTGCCGCCGAACTCGGCCGGGACCACCGAACTGCGCGCTTCACCCTCCGCCGGCGCCACACCGATGCAGCCGAAGAAAGGATGCAGCGGAATCTTCACCGAGAAATCGGTATCGAGCGCCTTGAACGTGGCTGTGTTCGCCGCGTGATCGATGTGGTAGTACCAAATTCTCTCCGGCAGCGGCGGATGCAGCATGGGAGTGTAGTTGGTCTCATTGAGCGCGCCAAATCCCGGAGCGAACGCGCCCACACCAGTGTCGCCATCCACTTCGAGATCGAGAATCTTGACGGCCAGCGTGTCCCCCGGCTCCGCCCCCTCAACGAAGAACGGCCCGGTCAAGGGATTGTCACCCTTCACCATGCTAAGCGTGTCTCCCGGATTCCTTAGGACGTTGCCAAAGCAGTCGAGCGTGTTGGTGTCAAGAATGTCGCCGGCTTTCAAATGCGCGACCGGCTCCGCCGTCGCGAACAGATACTTCACGTTGGCGTTGGTGGCAGTGTAGTGAACCACGTTTTGCGCGAGCGCTGAACCCATCAGCAGCAAGACAGCGAGAATGCGAGGGATCACTGGAGCCTCCGGGGATTGGATGTTGTTTGCGAGCCCTGAGCGGAACTGCGCAATCAGTCCTTATGAGATTGCGGTGTCCGTGCGGGCGATCCTGGGTGCGACTTCACATACTGCACGGCATCCTTCACCGTCAATATCTTGCAGCTGTCGGCGTCCGGTATTTCAATGCCAAACGCCTCTTCAAGCGCCATCGTCAGTTCGACCTTGTCCAGGGAATCGGCTCCCAGATCTTCGGCGAAGCGCGCCCTCCCGGTCACCTTCTTGGGATCCACACCCAGTTGTTGCACTATCAACTTCCTGACCTTGGACTCAACTGGATCAGCGGGCGCAGCTTTCTCCGGGCTCTTGCCGGGAGGACTTGTTCCAACCTGCGCTCCCACCAACATTCCGGCCACGGATGCCGAACCAGCGACGACAAAATACTTGCAGGTTTGAGTGATGAAGGTGCGCCGATCTCCGGAGTGCATTTAACCTCGGTGTGGCCGGACTCGCTTGCCGACACGGCACAATGCTACGCGGTTCTATATCCGCCTACAATAATCAAACTTCATCAAAATCTTGGGGCATTTACTGGCTCCCGATCACGAACAGGTCACCATCGTTCTCGGCATAGATCAGCCCGTCTGGACCAATCGCGATCGGGGTATAGGCGGCTTCGATCGCGACCTTCAGGAAGATTTCACTATTCAGCGTTCCGCCCTGGTTGATCACATAAATGTTGCCGTCTTCGCTATTCGCGTAGACAGCGCCATTTGCGTCTACAGCGGGCGCATTCACGCACCACTCGTAGCCGTTGGGATGGGTCGAGTTAAAGGTCGTGTTCTTGAAACTCCATTCCGGCTTGAGGGCCGAATTGAGTTGCGTGATGAAATAAGGCCCCAGGGTCCTGTAGTAATTGTTCTTGATGATCAGCGAGTAAGTCCCGTCGTGCGGATAAATGGCCGGTGTGATGTCCCAGCCAAAATGAAACGCGCCCAGATACGCACCGTCGGGGCTGAATTTCAGCAAATCGCCGTCGCCGTAACTGCCCTCCTCGCTCAGCGCGCCGTAGAAGATGTCGCCATCGGGTGCCACCGCGGGGGTGGAGGAAGACAGGTCATCCGCAAAATCTTCGCTGTTCGGATTCTGCAGACGCGTCAACGACACATGCCACTTGGGACTTAGATCGCTGGTGTTGACCGCAACCATATAGGAGAAATAGAAGAAGATGTGCGACCGGCTGACCGTGTAGAGCGTCTTCCCGTCGGGAGAAATCGCTGGGGCCACGTTGATCGAGCCGCGCTGCGAACCGCAGGGTATGAAGCCAAAAACAACTCTCGGCGCTGCGGGGACAAGCTTCTTGTAGTCGGCCAGGTGGCTGGTGCCATCCGGTGCGATCTTCACCAGCCACGCGCCGGTCACATCGGTCGTCCAGGGAAGAATGGGATCAAGCGCCATCGCGTTGTAATAGATATTGCCGCTCGCGTCGGCCGTCAACGGGCCAGAGACGTAGGTATTCGGATCGGAACCAAACGGCGTGAAGTGCGAGACTACTGAGCCATCCCCTTCGTTCAACTCATAGATTGACCCGGAGGCGCCGGGCACGAATACGTGGCCGGCGCTGATCGCCGCGTGAAACACCGGCTCCCAGCCTGACAGGCCAAAGCCATTCTTGGCGCCGACGTCGTTCACATTGCTGTTGGGTTCCGGCTTCCAGTCGCTTTGAAAATTCCACTTCTCCACGAACACACCGTTCTGCCAGGTAAAGGCGCGTTCATTCCAGATTTCCCAGTTCCATGCGTCCGGGCCGCAGGGATAGGGCACGTGCGAGCCCGGAGGATTGCACGGGACCCAGTATCCCGTCTTATATTCCATGAACGCGGTATCGCCGTCGACGAGAGGCACCTGGTAATGCGCAGTCAATGCCCCTTCTCTGGACTCGGCTTGCTCCTGCGCGACAAAGGGATCGAAATTGACATCCGCGAGCTGCGCCTGCGGACTCTGGCCCACCGCCGGAGAATCAGCGTTGTGCTGCGCATCGCGGCCCCATTGCAGCCAGCTCCCGGCAGATTGCGCCTGCGCGTCTGAGGTTCCGAACGTCTGCAAACCGATCACGATAAGAATTGCAAACACGCTGATGCCCAATGTCTTTCGCATGAGTGACCTCCCGGTGGGGTAGAAACTTTTGCTTTGCCTGTCGCTTGTACAGTCACTAAAGTGGCCGGTGAGTCGATCGCACACAGCGGGTGCGAGGGCTCCCGCGAACCGCCAGCTAGTTTGGGCGAGTTCGGGCTTGCTTGTCAATGTGCATACTCTTGCACTCAGTACGCTACCGCTGAGATGGGACGTTGAGCGGCCTCGCAAGCTCCGGCGGCTCTGAAGTGGTAAATGCAGTTTATTGCGGGTTGCACAGAGTGAACGCCACCCCTGGCTTGCCGGGCATTCTCGACGAAACATTCACGGGCAATTACGAACAGCTCACGGAATTGGTGAAGAGCAACCTGGGATAGGCAAGCTTTGTCACCTTTTCTCTGAAGGGCCCGTTGGCGGTCCGATTTCAACGACGCCAGGACGAACGCAGTGCGATTACAAAACTATGATTCGTCAAAGGTGAGTTGACTTTTGCCAAGCACACGGAAACCCAGTTCGAAGTCTCCATCGGTCAGGGGCGTGGCATCGGTCCTGACAACTTCTTCGTTCTTCCTACGCCTGCGGCGAAGACCGCCAGATTTGCGCTCCGATGAGCCAGCAGAAAAGTGACTCCCCAACTGGCAGCAAAATGCCGTAGAAAGTCCAATAGTACTGACCTGCTCGATCAACTACGAAGGTCACGAGAACAGAGACGACCCCAGCAGCCGCGAGGCGAAAGAGGAAAGGGTTACTCCATTTTCCGACGAGGACATAAGCAAGGAATTCGATGCATGCTGCCGCGACTAGAGCGGCCGCAAGCAAACCGATCCACACATCGGCGCCGAAGCGGTTTGGGTCGGTAGATGCTGGAACGCCCGAATATCCGGCCACGAAAATGAATGTAAAGAACGCAAGCAGGTAAGCCCCCGTGCACACACAGACTCCGGCAACAACGCGCCACCAACCGGGACTGAGATGGGGCCCGGATCCAGTCAAGACAATCGCCGTGAACACGGCAGCAAAAAACAGCGGCCCCACGCCACATATGAAGAGCATGGGTAAGAGCGTGGGCCAAGCTCTTGCTCCAACGACAGTAACTAGTCCCGCTATGAGACCTGCACACAGGAATGCAGCCTCCTGTCGCATCATTTCGGGTCCTGTGGTGGAATCGGAGTTTCTGGACGCCCCAGATCGCCGTGCTGGTCGTTGGGGGTCGCTTCTTTCCTGTCCAGAAGCGGTGTTGTTGTCATTTTTCTTTTCGTCCACTGTGTAAAAGGGCCTGGTTGAAATCTTTTTCGCTCAGCGCTACCGAGCGCAGACGGTCGCACTAGCCCTGACCCTTCGGCTTTTCATGGGTTCTTCACGGCCGCGGCTCAAAGGATATGACCTCGATGTGCGAATCGTCTGCCAAGCGATAGGTAATATTCACCGTCTGCCCAATCTTCGCTTCCTCAAAAGTGTGTTGGTCGACAACTCGATATCGCGAACCCAACCTCTTGGTTCTCTCGCGTTCAGCAGCAACGAGAACTGGTCGATTCGCCGCCGGCAGCTGATCGAAGTTCTCTATGTTGTAAAAAACGCGAAACTCTCCAGTGTCTTTCCGCCAATCCTCCAGATGCACGGTCCGACCTTCGTCGTTTTGATATGTTGTCTGATCACTTCTAAATTGCACATGCTTTTTGTCAACAACAATACCAACGGTAGTGTGCGCGGTTTTGTGTTCCATTAAGTCTTCCTCGCTGCGGCGGATGAGCATCCGAGCAGCAATAGAAGCAGTCGCGACAATCCCACCCGCGACAAGCACCACGAATAGGACCCTTGATCGCACTGCTATTTATCCTCTGGGCGTTCTATGTTTTCGTTCTTCATGGCGCTGGGATCAAGTTTTCCAGCGTTGCCCGAAGGATCGGTCCCGTACTCTTGCCCTGGCTGTGGGGTTTCGTAACCAGGCCCCAGTGGAGGCGGGCCCGGGTAGTAGAAAGGATTGTCTCGAAATGCAGATGTCGTCTGAGCCTTCCAGGCAAGGTCGCTCCTTGCTAAACTGAATGTAAGCGTTTTGCCAGAAATCAGTCGGAGTCTGGCCGGAAATAGTCAGATCTCCCTCCTTTAGTATGCTCCTACATTGTGTGACACAGGTGGACTCCGTGCCAGAGATCGCTTTACCCAAATCGATTTCGTATTTTGGAGGGTTCTTCTGTTTCGCGCTTAGTAGATCCAGCATTTTGTCATCTTGCTCAGGCGTCGTTTGTATAGTCAGCCTCGAGTGGTTGTCTAGTCGCTGTTGATCCACTTTCCCGATGACAGAAACTTTGCCATTGGGATAGAAATCGAAATAGGCCGACCTACCTGTTTTTGTGTTCCGCACGTGGACGAAGATATGTCCAAAGTCTTTTGGCGAGCCAGAAGAGCCGCCCGCTCCTGGTGGGCGGTAAAATATCGTCGTTTCCCGGCCATCAGTATCTACGTTCAGTAGCGGGTTGTCGCGCGCATACTGGTACATGTTCCACTGCTGTGGGTCGCCCATGCGCTGTTTACTGATCATCTTAGGATCAACTGAGACGAACCTGCCGGACGATGAGCCGTAGTAGCGAGCACCAAAATTATCCAGCCCGCTCTCGCCATCCCGCTCCTTGCCGGTGAACTTGTAGTTCTGCGGAACCGGCGTAGTGCAGTAGTCGTTCTGCTGCCCGCCGTAGGGATAGTAGTCCACATCCTGCTCGCAGGCCGTTCCCGTGGCATTTTCGATCAGGGCGTGCGATCCCAAGTGATCGGAGAAATAGTAGTGGGGGACCGATGAGCTGTCCCATCGCGCCACCCGCTTGCCGTCAAAAAAGATGTAGTCATTCTGCACGACACCGGTCAAATTGGTTTCCGTCAGGGTATCGCTGCCTCCAATGGCTCTCCAGTAAAGCGTCCCCGTTGCCCCGCTGGCGCAGGTACCCGCCGCCGTCCCTTCCGGAGTACATTTCTCCACCCGCTTGCCCTCGCCGTCGTAGAGGTAGCTGTAGCTGCCGTTGGCGTTGGTCGAGATCAAACGGTTTTCGGCATCATAGGTGTAGGTGGTCGATCCGTTCTGAATCAGATTTCCCGCCGCATCGTAGACGAACGCAGCAAGTCGGTTGTTCGTGGTGGCGGTGGTGCTGAGGCTTTCGTGGGGTTTGCTGTTGTAGGAACCGATCGCCGTCATGTTACCCCACGCATCGATCGTGTAGGACTCGCCCCACTGTGTCCCGGTGGATTGTCCAGTGGCAATGCGGTTCAGCTTGTCATAGGTGTATTGTGCCGTCCGATTGCTGTCACCGGTCCGGTTGTTCACGACCTGATAGACGTTTCCATTATCGCCCAGCGTGCTGGCGGAAAAACTGCAGGGCGTAGTGTTCACGGCAACATGGAGGTGGAAGTCGAAGCAAAGGCTGAACACCGTTGCCGTCAGACTCGCGGCAGAAAGCAGGATTGGCTGTAAGCGGTCGTTATAAGCGTTGGTGGTGGTGAAGCCAGCAAAGCCCGTAGCCGAACCCATGGTCATGCCGGTGAGTTCACCGGGAGGAGCATAAGTGGCCGCCGAAACGAATTTCGTCGTGGGGGAATAGTTTGTAGCGGTCAGCGGCCGGCCGGCGGCGCTATACGTGTACGCGACGCTGTAGCCGAGACTGGTAACGGTTGCCGCAGAGCCATCGAGATTGTAAACCTCGCTCAAGTACTTGCCCGAGGTTACCGGGCCAATGTCCCGCCGCTCTTGCAACACTCTGCCCATGGGATCGTGCGTCCACGAGGTCGCGCCCGATCCGTCGCACATGGCTGTACGTCGTCCGATGGGATAGGTGTCAGTGTCTCCCGGAGGACTCTGCTTGCAACCCGTTAGCGCTACGCCATCGTAGCCGTAGGACGCGCTCGCGGTCGCAGGATTTGAAGTGTAACTGTCGTTATAGCTCTTCCCGGTGAAACGATTTAGGGCATCATACGTAAAGGTTGTGGCGACGGTCTTGGTGCCGCTTGAGATCTGGTTCGGCGAAGGAGCCGTTTTCGTGCAAACAGCAGCGATGTTGCCGGCGCACAGCCCTCCGCTGGAATTGACGTAAGAGTAAGTGATATTCCCTGATTCCGGATTGGTGGCGCTGGTCAAACGCGACAGGGAATCATAAACGAAAGCGCGAGGGCGCCAGTTGCTCTGATTGGTGCTGCCGCCCCTCTGGTTGACGCTGAGAAGATTGCCCAGCACGTCATATCCGTAATCGGTCTCGTATTTCTTGACGTTCGGATCTTCCATCACCTCAGTCAGCCTGCCCAGGCCATCGACAAAGGATTGCCGCGAGTTGGCAACCTCATCGGTCACGGTGGTGGTGTTACCGGAATAGCTCGTGGAAGCAATCGAAGTATCCGGCTGGGTAACGCTCAGGATGCGGTTGAGAGCATCATAGGCATAGCTGGTTACGCCCCAGGTCAACTCGCCGCAAGTCGTGGTGGGCGGGCTGCAGCGGGTTGGGTTGTACTCGGAGGCTTTTCGTCCGATCTCATCGTAGGTGACAACGGAATAGGTTGTGCCGGAGGGGTCGGAATTCAACTGGGTCTGGGTCAGGCGGCCCAAACCATCCACCACATCGGTCGTCACCTTGTTCATGCTGGAAGTGATTTGTTCTGTGACAACCACTTGGTAGGGCGGCCCGGTGACTGAGCACTGGGTACCTCCCTGGTTTTGATAGCCCTCATCCGTGTAGCAGTAAGAGACCGTGGCGCTGGATGGAGGTACGACCTCGATCTCCCGTCGCATGTTGTCATAGGTGAACGTAGTCGTATTTCCGTTCTCATCCTTGTTCGACAACAGCTCACCCGCATTCGCATCATAGGACGGATACTCGATATGCGAGGTCGATCCCGTAACCGGATATTGAATCTCATTGGCGTACAGCCCGGTGCCGTCATACCCGATCGTTGTGGTGTTACTGAGCGGGTCGATCTTTTGGATCGGCATACCGTTCGAGTTGTAAACGGTCTTTGTGATTGGCGACGTTCCGCCCTTGAGCCAGCGCGTCACCGCAGTCAGGTTGCCCCGCGCACCCGACGGACTGGGGCTCTGGTCGTAGGCATAAGCGGTTTGCGATACCTGAGCGGCGGGCGGGGCGGGCGCCGTACAACTTGGCTGTGAACCCGTGTAGCTTCCGGAGAACACCGTGTCCAGGCAGGGCAGATCGATCAGGTTCGCCGCGTAGTAGCTCCAAGTCGACTGCCAGAGTTTTGTATGCAGCGTGGTGCGGAGAACCGACCCCGGGCTCCCGCTTCCTTGACTTCCCCAGTCCGATTCAGTGAGAGAGAGCAACTCTCCAAAACTGAAAGGATGAGTCTTTCCCAGGTAATCTTGATAGGTCCCGAAGGAGTCGTAGATGTACTTGTCCTGACTGACAACCGCATTGGCGCCAGTTCCAAGAGTGGTGTTAACCTGGCTAGGAAATACGCCGACCGCAGTGTAGTTGGAAAAGTTTGTCGGGTTGGCATAGTCCGTACCCGAGAAAGAGTATTGTGTAGCGACTGTCTTAAGCGACGTTCCCGTTGGCGAACCCTGATAGTACTGCGTTGCTGTCTCATAGGGCCCGCAGACCGCTCCCCCGATGAGTGAGAACGTATGCAGCGTGGCATTGCCGTAAGGGTCTGTGACTGTAACCGTTCCCGAGTTTGGGCTACCTGCCCATCCGGAGCCGATGGTGCTGGCGTAGTTCCATACCTGTTTTGGCGAACCATCGTTGAGGTTCAGAGTCCGGCTCGTGACCATCCGGCTTGACATCAAGTTTGAGTAAGGCCAAACCGGAGTCCCCGTAACCGGGATCTGGCCCGGCGGATTGCCGCAAGCCAGACGCGTGGCGTTCAGGTTATTGTTGTTACCGTAGTTGTAAGTATAGGATGCGGTCGCCCCGGTCGGCATTGTGACACTGTTTACCTGGCCATAGTTATCGTAGGTGAATTTCCATTGGGTTTGATTCGGAAGTGTGACACTGGTCAGCACCCACCAGGTTTCATTGATGGTCTCGATGCCGGGACTGCCTTCGCCCCCGCCCGGCGTGGGAATGCTGGCGCTGACCGTAATGTCGGCATAGCAGAAGAGCAGGTGAACATTTCCTGGAACGGTCCCTACGGTCTGGCCCTCGCCAGGAAAATCCCAGGTTTCGCAGCCATTGACGTCGGGCGCTGCCGGATGATATGACGCGTCGAGATCGACCAGGCAGCTATACGCCGCGGTAGGAGGCAGATAGCTTGGATTGGGAATGACTCTTCCCACCGTATCTATGATCAACGTCGCCGAGGCCGTTCCATAAGCATTACCCTCCCATGCCGCCAAGCTGGCATTAAAGAAGTCTCCGCCGCCAGCGGGCTTGGCGCAAGGTCCCTGCAAAGGAACCGCATTCCCGTTCGGATCGATCAGGCCGCCAACGTTCCCCTTGCGATCCAGCAGCAGTGGCCCTTTGCTGCCGCTTGCCGGCTGCAGCATCAGCCCACTGCCGTCCACGCTGTACATGATCCCGGGCACCAGTCCGGCCGTCGAGTTCGCAATCTTTCCGCCCAGCGAGTGTGTCGCGCCGCTTTCGTCGGTCGCCACAAAGCGCGACAACTGCGCCTTTTCAACCGTGATTCGATCCTCTTTCCAATATAGGCCTCCGGGGCTGATCACAACGTGAGGCTGACCCCAGGGCGCTCCGATTATGCCGGACGCGACTTCATGCTGCTTGGTGTCTGGTGGTCCGTTCTCGAACGGCGGCGCCGATTGAAACGTGGTCCCGTTGCTGCGAATGGAAATGACCACGGGTGGAAGACCGCCGCGCTGTTCATACGACAACAGCGGTATCTTCAGAACCAGATTTCCGTTCGCCAGATTCACCGTATCGAAGTCGGAGCCGTGAAACGATTGATAGGCTTGAAATCCTTTCTCGAAATCCGCCTGTGCCCAAACAACACTGGAAGCCAGCATCATGAGCGCGATTGCAGAGATGGTGCGCAAACCTGAGCGAACCACGATTCTGGAATCGCCACAGCTTCTGCGCATCCATCCTCTGTTGCGACAGGAAACCCTCATTCGAGATGAAAAAGTAATGATCATGCGAGCGATTGGAAATGGCCGTAGTTTCAACGCCCGCATCGTTGTTTTCGAGTTCCGGATCTTCGAATTCATAATTCCCTTTCCTTCTTAGCGACCGGCGGATGACAATGACTGATTTCGGACGAGCCGTCGCCTACTGCCTGGCGGATGCACAGGCAGGTTCGTCGGCTGCCCGTGCATCCACCATTCCTAGGTTCGTCAGTTAGTTACGCTGGCTCCGAAGGATGCGGGTGTGAAACCTTCCGAGTCGGTTACGGTTGCCCCGACGGAAGGGGGTGTCGGGGAAACGCCTGTGAGCGAGACGACGTTTCCGGTCGCACTGGCTTTCCAATACGCTCCGGCTACATTGTTGATCGAAGTTGCAAGCGCCGAGGCAATCGACTGCGGAGTGCTCTCTTTCCCCCAGGTGGCCGAGGCAGTTACACCAGCAGTCGTCATATTGACGGTTCCACCGTCGTATTTTTTGGTGGTGGTGGCATTCTTGCCGCCCGTCAACGTTGGGCCGGATGCGACAATCTGGAAGTTGGAATCGCCCGTGGTTTCGAGAGCGAGATTTCCTGCGATTCCCGCAGCAACACTCGTAAGAGTAATGAGAGAACCACTTGCCTTGGCCTTCACCGGAGAGCCCTTTACGCTGAGGGCCGCAACCATGGCTTGCACTGCTGTATTGCCAGTCGCGCCAGAAGCGTAGGATGCAGTCGCGGTGAAACTGCCGACTGTCACAGAAAGAGTCCCCTTACTGCCAGCCGGTTTTATCAAGGGATCAATCGTAACGCTCCCTTTGGCATAGGTGGCCGGGACCGTCGTCGTTTTGCTTTGTTCCGCTCCAGTGAGGGCGATTAAGTCGCAAATCTTTGGAGGGCAGAAGTACAGTCCCGAATAGCTGACTGTTGCCGCGTATTTTGAGGATCCGTTCGTTCCGGTGATTGTCATGATGCCGGAAGCGTCAGTGCTACCTTCATATTGAAGCGTTCCCGCACAGGATTTTCCCGCCGCAATCCCTGCCGAACAAGTGCCCTCACCCCAGGAAAAACCGGAAGGGTTGCTTAGCGACGCAGTGATACTGCTAAGCGTGACGGACAAATTGTTGGTGATGGTTAAAGTGGCGAGCGATCCATTCTCGGAAAACAGGTACGTCGGGGACAAGGAGATAGGGTTTACGGCCGTTCCTGCAGCTCCCGCAAATGCCAGCGGGTTGGTGCCCGGGAGCGTGCCCGGTGGAGGGGTTACCACTATGCCCAAGGCGGTTATCCTGGTGCCGAACACTCCCGACGGCGGCGGGGCGGTTGTGGGCTGATATTGCAGAGTGAAGGTGCAGGTTTTTCCTGCCGTGAGGGTAGCCGCAGAGCAACCATCCAACGTACTTCCAACATTAAGAACGCTGAAATCGGCGCCATCCGTCAGGGTAATGTCATTGGGGAAGGCGGCAAGGGTCACAGTTGAACTGTAGCGGTTTGTGAGTGTGAACGTCTCCGTTTCCGGGGGCCCGGTTGACGTTGCGAAATCATAGACATTCGGTTCTACGAGAGACTGGATGGTTGTGGGATACAGGGTCGCTCCCTGGGTAGTGGCACCCACCGCTGCGGTGCCCGAAACGGCCGCCTGATTGGTCACCAGAATGTTCTGGTAGGAAGAGGCATTCTCCGTTCCCGCGGCGATCACGGTTGCATTGATTGGATAGGTCGTTCCGTTCAGGTTATTCGGAGCATCGGAGAGAAGGGGAGCAAATATGATCGCGATCTCACACTGGTACACGGGAAGGCCTTGGCCATTAAGGCCGGCTGTGCCGTAGGGCTGAAGCAGTTGATTGGAGCAGTGGTCGCTGCCGTCGTTGAAAATAGTATTTTGAATTTGGAATCCTGGATTGTTGAAGGTAACCGCCGGCCAAACCATGGTGAGTGGATACGGGGAATTGTTCGTCAGGTAAGCGTTTTGCCCATAACCGGATGTGGGAATCGGCGACGCCGTTACCGTCCCAAAACTCGGAAACGCCACGGAACCCGTCGAACTCGCCGAGATTCCTATATTGCCCAGAGCAGGCTTCGTTTCGAGGTCGGAATAAAAAGCATAGGTTCCGTACACGTTGTCCCAGTAAACGTTATACGTCGCCGGTCCGGTGTAGTTGTCGCTCGACTGTGGCCCCGTGATGGAATACGCGGCTGTCGTGGTACCCGTGTCCGAGTTTGTGACGCTGTTCTGCTGCTGCCACGTCTGGGAATTGCCCGTACCGTTAGACATCGCGATATTGAAGCTACCGATGGGAACGGCTGAGTCTCCGACCGGGACATAGAATGTTTGAGTGTACGACTGACCTGCTCCCCTAAATCCGCACGAAATTGAATATGATTTCGTCGAAGGAAAGGGGAAGAGAGTATGTCGAAGAGCAGGCACACGGAGGCGCAGATGATCGGGGCGCTGAAGCAGTTAGAGGCGGGGCGCAAGGTGGAAGATGTGGCGCGAGAAGTGGGGGTTTCCAAACACACTATCTACGCCTGGAAAGCAAAGTACGGTGGGATGGATGTGAGTGAGGCGCAGGAAGCGAAGCAGTTACGGGACGAGAACACGAAGTTGAAAAAGCTGGTGGTGGATCTGAGTCTGGACAAAGAGATGCTGAAGGCAGTCATCGCAAAAAACGGGTGGAGCTCGTAAACCGGCGGGCGGATGCGGACTGGCTGCGTGCGGAGTATGCAGCGAGCGAGCACCGGGTTTGCGGGCTGATGGGGATGGCGGTATCGAGTTACCGCTATCAGACAACACGATGCGATGACGAGTTGCGCACGCGGTTGGTGGAGTTAGCGAGGCAGAAGCCGAGGTTCGGATATCGGCGTTTACATGTGCTGCTGTTCCGGGCGGGAGAAGCAGTGAACCACAAGCGGGTGCATCGGGTGTATCGCGAGGCCGGCCTGAGCCTTCGACGAAAGAAGAGGAAACACTGCGTACGCGCGGGACAGCCGCTGCTGGCGCGGACGGCGGCGAACCAGGAGTGGGCGCTGGACTTTGTGCATGATGCGGTGGAGTGCGGACGGGCGATCCGGGTGCTGAGCCTGGTCGATGCGTATACGCGGGAATGCCTCGCGCTCGAAGTGGATACGAGTTTTGCCAGCCGCAGAGTGACCCGTGTGCTGGAGGCGATCATGGCGGAGCGGGGCCAGCCGGGCTCGATCCGCTGCGACAACGGACCTGAGTTCACCAGCCGGCATTTTCTGGCCTGGGGCATGGAGCGAAAGATCGAGGTCGTGCATATTCAGCCGGGGAAGCCCACCCAGAATGCGCGGGTGGAAAGTTTCCACGGGCGGCTGCGAGAAGAGTGCTTGAACGTGAGCTGGTTTCAGAATCTGTTCGATGCCAGACGCAAGATCGCGGCGTGGAGGACAGAGTATAACGAAGAGCGTCCGCACAGCAGCTTAGGCTATCTCACGCCGAAGGAGTATGCAGAGCGAGAACGAGCGAGCTATGGAAAAGACGCTTGCCAAAAGAAGGCAAGCTTGGAAAACGCTGAAGAACGCGTTTCCCACTTTCCCACAGCTCCGGCTGCGGCTGCTGGAAGTAACGAAGTTCAACTAACTTGTCGTATTATCCCGTGAACGGATTCTGGGGGCAGGTCACGACTCCGTTGTGTTCTGGCTGTAACTCGTTGTGTGCGAGTCGATCGCGGTCCACCCAGTTAGATTTGTTGTAGACAAAGTAAAGCTTCCGCTATATGTCGTGGGCAGGCCATTGGGGCCAGGCTCGGGATATTCGACAGTCCCATAAGGCTGGAACCGGGTCATCGGGAGGGCCGTCCCGATTGTCTGACCGCAGGAGTGGGGAAGGTTTCCGGTGGGATTGACATAGCCAGGCGGAACAGGCAGAGGAGCGGCAGCTGCAATAGTCTCCGGATCGTTTGGATCCAAGTCCGGCCCGTAGGTTGGATGACAGACATTAATCGAGTTGCCGTTCAGAGTCACGAACGGGTCGGACTGGAGAATGTCCGCATAGTCTTGCAGAGTCAGCCCGGCGGGGGCTGGATTTGAGCTGGCATCGAGCCAAAGCGAATTATCCCAGGACCTTGAGGTGTACTGAAGCCATTGCGCACAGCCCTGCCCTGGCCAGTAGGGGTTCTTCAAGCACCACACCGGAATTCCGACGATATCCGGATATGGGTACTGATTGAGATCGCATCCGCTCGCGAGTTGATAAAACGTCAACGTACTCGTGCTGGCAGAATCCGTGAGATCGCACTGATTCGATGACAACCCGATCCAATTGAGACCTATGGTTGGTGGGGTCCCTGCCGTGTAGCTGCTAACCTGCGTCACCACAACCGGGTTCAGCCAAATATAGATAACATCGTTGTCGTGGTTGACCCCCAACGCGGAACTAATTGGTCCCATCGTGGATATGGAATTCGCGTTCGCCGTCTGAACCGCCACCGACGATGTGTACTCTTGGGTGCTAGTCCACCCGTCACTGTTGGTGTCGGTGGTCGTGGAGCCAAACCCAAAAAGGGAGAACCCCGTCGTACTCGACGTAGAAACAATATTCGTCGAAGAGTTCATTGCCGTCATGGAGTGGCTGGTTCCGACCAGAGTGCTGCCCCCGTAATTGACGAAGCTCGCCGATCCCGGAGGAGCATAGACCACGCCCAGCACCTTGTACTTGGGGAAAATAGGGATAAGGTACGGAGTCGGCTCTGCCTGCGCGTAAGCAAGGTTCGATGACGAGGCCACGACACAGAGGAATGTCAGGCAGAATGTAAGCAGGCACCGCAGGGAGTGTTTCACTGTATTTCTCCTTATGTTTTCTATTTTTCGTGACGTTCGGAACTAATACGGTTCAGAACACGTCATTGACAACTCGGCGCACCAGATTGAAGCTCACCGCTGCAGGGCAGAGTTGCACTTTTGTGCGGTAGAAAACAATTGTCGAAATGTGTTGTCTATTGTCAGAACGTAACTTACGGTGGAAATCAGGGTCCTACGGTAGGCGTATTTCGAACGTCATCCGAGCTTTTGCGTCCTCAAAACGCTCGCTGATCAAGGCTGCTTTGTCATGGAAGCTGGCTGATGCCGCGCGGAGGTAGGGATTTCGACACAGAACCAGGCGAATACGGCTTGGGTCATCGACCTGCCATAGCGCCGTCAGGCAATGCCTTGGATTGACAGAGCAGGTCTAAGTGGTGTGCCCGCAACTGCAGGGGAGTCATCCCATGCACTCTTCTGAAGTCTCGATAAAAGTTGCTCAAATCATCGTAACCGCATTGCTGGGCTATTTCCTTTATGGGCACAGCGTACCGCGTCATTGACTGGGCAGCCCCAGCCATTTTTGCTTCGCGCAAGTATTGGCTCCATGCCTTTCCGATCTCTAGTTTGAAAAGATGGCGGAAGCGCGTCTGGGATAGCCCCAGCAATTCGGTTGTTGTCTTCAATGTAGACCCAAAGTCTCCGAGTTGTTCTTCAATGATTCTGATGGCAAGTCGAATGCGCATGTCCAGGTGAGTTCTCCGATTGGCCGTACCCAGCGTTAAGATACGGCGGTGGCGGTTAAGAGTGCGCCGGGATAAGACTTCCGGAGACGGGCCGATGGTTGGTTTCCAGGCAAGGCCTCGTTGCAGAGTTTCTTGTCTGGACTTCCCCACGAAAACAGCGAGACTCGCGTGGAGTCAACTCACACTGAGCCTCAATGGGCGTCGTCTTTGCGAACGTCGTTGCGTTTACTGGCACAGAGCCTGAGAATCAAAATTAACCGCCTGATCCCGTGGCGGTTTGGTTCTGAGGAGAGGAAAGTCGAACTGACGAGAACCGTGGGCCTCGACAAACTGCTCGCTATCGAAGGATATAATCTTACCCTCTAATAAGCAACCAACGTCGATCGCCTAATGCCCTCTTCGAAACCGGACTGCCTCCTTGCAATGAATTGAAGAGCGTAAACTATACACAGGGCTAGGAAGGGATGCAGTACCCCTCCCACCCCTCAAAGTGCGGGTGGGTGCTGCCATTCGCTCGCTTGCCCCTGTGCCGCATGCGGGATCGCGACACGTGGTGGGGTACTTCCATTGGGTCTATCGTATAGAAAGCTACCGCTATGTCTTCGTCCCTCATCAGTTCGTCAACCCAAGATGGTTTGCGCCAGATCGCTCCGGAGCAGTTGCGCGCTGCCCTGGCAAACTTCTTGCCGAAAGGGGCGACGGGCGCCGAGCAGGTCCGCGCTATCGAAGCTGGGTTGCGAAGCCCGGCTGGGCAGGCTATGCGGGACACGATGGCACGATGGATTGTCGATGAGATCGTTCCGGTGGAGAGATTAGTTCCGCAGGCGTACCTGGCATGGCGTCCTCCGGTTCGGGACGCGATGATGTTTGTGGTGGCGCGGCTGTCGCCAGCGCGGCTTGCTCCCAAATTGCTGGAGCAGCTTGAGCTTCCGTTGGACACTTCGGCGGAAGTGCGGTTGCTGCGGTTGATTGCAAAAGTGCCTGGGTTGCAGAAACTGGGGCAAGTCATTGCGCGCAACCAGCATCTTCGTCCGGCGCTGCGGAATGCACTGGAACGGCTGGAGAATGGGATTCGCGATGTGCGGCCGGAGGATGTGCTCGCGATTATCCGGCGAGAGTTGGGGCCGCGGGTCGAGAAATACTCGATGAAGATCGCACCGACAATTCTTTCGGAGGCCAGTGTCAGCGCGGTGGTGCGTTTTACCTGGCGCAACCCGGAGAGTGGTAAGCGCGAGCGGGGAGTTTTTAAAGTTTTGAAGCCGCACATCCCTGAGTATTTTGCGGAGGACATGGAGTACTTGCAGGGGCTGGCGCAATACTTCAGCGACCGCGAACACAGTTATGGATTTCCGGCGAAGCTGCTGCCCGATACGTTCAAGAAAGTCCGGCGGTTGCTCGGTCACGAGGTCAATTTTGCGCGAGAGCAGAAGACGCTGCTCGAAGCGTGGAGCCTGTACCGGTCGATGAAGGGCGTTCGTGTTCCCCGGTTGATTCGGCCGCTTTGTACACCCGGAATTACGGCGCTTACCGAGGAACGTGGGATCAAGGTAACGAATGCGGCGGCGCGTCTGCCGGTTGCGAAGCGCAGAAAAGTTGCGGAGCAACTGATTGAGGCGCTGATCGCGGTGCCGCTTTTGTCGGCGCAGGAAAATGCCATTTTTCACGGCGACCCTCATGCCGGCAATCTGCTCTATGAGAATCGCACCGGCGAGCTGACGATCATCGACTGGGCGCTACGGGAACGTTTGAGCCGCGATCAGCGGCGGCATCTCGCGCTCTTATTTCTGATGGTGACCTTGCGCGACCCGGTCGGCACCGGCAACGAGGTCTTGGCGCTGAGCCAGCAGCACATCCGAAGCACATCACCGAGGGGGCGAATGGTCGGGGAATTTGTCACGAATTTTCTCAACGAATTGCCGGCGGTACGATTGCAAAGCGGCGTGGATGCGATGCTTCTTTTGGAACGCCTTGCCATGAAGGGCGTCAAGTTCCCTGGACCGTTGATTATGTTGTCCAAGGTGATGTTTACGTTGGATGGAATTCTGGGCGACATTGGAGGGCCCGACCGCGGCTTAGGTTTCGCCATCGCGCGTCATGTGGCCCAGCACTGGATAACGAATCGCAAAGACTTCCGCTCGCCTCTGAAGACTGGGGACTGGATCACGCTACAGTGCAGCGCTTTGCTTTATACGGGGCGCCTGTGGCTTCAGTGCGAGCAGGCGATATTGGACCGCTTGCTGCCTGCAGGTTCGACGACGGCAGCGGCGTGTGATGCCCGTTGAGTTGCCCCATGCCCTCCTCGGGCTGAAACTGAACGCATTGTTCTTTCTATCCCCCGTCCTGTCGGCCTATCAGACCCACCATCTGACGCGGGTCTCCGGCGCCATCAGCAGCATCGTTCCAACCGGTTTCCGCCGCTGCGGGAATGAAGCTTATCGCCCGTTCGGTCAGGGCGGTTATGGTGAGGCTGGGATTGACACCGAGGTTGGCTGCCACTACGGATCCGTCACAGACGTACATGTTTTTGTAATTGAAGACGCGATGGTGTGAATCGATGACGCCGTGCGTGGAGTTATCGGCGATCACGCAGCCTCCGATGCAATGGGCCGTGCCGGGAACGTTGAACAGGATCTCTGGCAGCATGCTCATGGGGAAACCGCCGGTGAGTTTCGCCAGGGTCTTGGCAAACTCGTTAGCCTTCGGAATATAGGTGGGAACCTTCTCGCCCTGGCTGACTAAAAACTTTCGGAACGGCCAGAACCAGGGGCGTTGCCAGCGCATCTCTATTTCTCCGTCGAGCGCTTGCATGCAAAGCAGAATCACAAACTCGCGGGCCCACCCTACCGGTTGCAATACGCGAAGCGTCTTGAACGGGTGGCGGAGCATTGACTTTATGACGTTCCTCGCCCAGAGTGCAATTCGACTCGGGCCGGGGCGGCCATCGGTGAGGATGGTAGTCAGAAAGCCCATGGCGTCGGAACCACGAGGGTAGCGGACTGCTTCAATGTGGGTGTGCTCGTCGATGTAGATGCCGGAACCGATTGCGATGCCCTGCGACACGTCCTGGGAATAGCCGGGTGTGCGTGCTCCGATGAGCGATTCGGAATTGGTGCGCACGTGCTGGCCCAACTGGCCGCTTACGGCTGGCAACGAGCCTTTTTCTTTGAGATGAAAAAGAAGTTCCATGGTGCCCAGCGCGGACCCGGAGAAAACTACACCGCGGCAGGTGAAGCGCCGGGGCTGGAGGCGGATCCAGGCTGTGGACTTAACCGTACCCACTTCATATCCCGCGCTGCCATCGGCGCGGCCATCGAGCGGTTTGACGTTCACTACCCTGGTTTCGGGAAACACCTGCGCACCGTGCTTCTCAGCTAGATATAGATAGCCCACGTCGAGCGTATTTTTCGCACCGTAGCGGCAGCCCATCATGCAGCCACCGCAGCCGATGCAGGTAGTTCGTGCCGGACCTTCTCCTCCGAAGTATGGGTCTGGGACGGTTTTGCCGCCCAGTTCTCCCTCCGCAGGCTGGAAGATGCTCACCTTCGTGCAGTAGAAAGTATGCCCAGAGCCTGAGGCTTCCGCAGCTTTTTTCAGGAGAAGGTCGGCGGGTCCGAGAATTCTGTTCTCCGTCACTCCCAGCATGCGCTCGGCGGTTTCGTAATGCTGGCGCATTTCCGTTTTCCAATCGGCCAGTCCCGTCCACGATCCCGCTTCCCAAACTTTTTCGGGGGGCTGAAGCAGCGTGCAGGCGTACGTGATTGATCCGCCACCGACTGCGCAGCCATGGAAGATGGTTGCGTGTTTGAAGAATTGGATGTTGAAGAAGCCGCGCAAGCCGAGATTCGGACGCCAGAGCCATCGATGGAGGGACCAACTGCTGCGTGGCAGATTGTCGGGCGTCCAGCGCCTTCCCATTTCCATCACCGCAACGCGATAGCCCTTCTCTACTAGCCGATGGGCGGAAACGCTGCCGCCGAAGCCCGAACCGATGACGATGAAGTCGAAATCGAATTGGCGGTTGCGGTCCATAGAAGTCCCTATATGCACTCACCCCCGCTAGGCACACCAGGAAACGCTGTCCAAAAAGTGGGCCGGGATGATTAAGGGAATCGGCGAATGCGGCGACGGCGAGGCGACCACGGTTCGCAAAATGTTGTCTGTGAGTTGCCACCAGCCGTGGAAGACCTGACCGCCGGTATAACAAACTTGTAGGGGACTCCAGCCATTAAGGTCGAATGACCCGGCGAACGGATTGACCATCACACATCGGGTATCGAGTCGAAGCCCTTCATGCAGTGCTTTGAGCGCGCTTTCTTTCGCGCTCCACAGCAGGGCCAGGAGCCGAGGTCGGTCCGTCAAAGACGTGCGCGCCACGAGCGCTTGCTCTTCGAGGGTAAAATAGTCAGCGACAAAAGCATCGCTGCGCGGCTCGACCATTTCCAGATCACACCCCATCTCTACGCCGGACATCGCCACGGCGCAAGCCGCGATACCGGCACGGTGGCTGAGTGAAATCGTGACCGCCGCTGGTTGCTCGGCGAAAAAGACTTCGGGTGCACCGGACTGCGCCGGGCGTATGTCCATTTTCCTAAAGACCTCGGGATTAGCTGGCACATCCAAGCAAACAGACAGGGCGCGTTTCGCCGTCCAGCGTCCCAGTCGCCAGTCGGCGCGGCGCTTGGCAAAGCGCATGCCTTTCAGACAGGCTGCTTCGTTTGCGCTCAGCCAATTATTGTCGGCCGGTACATCTGCTTCGGTTTGTTCCAGCCAATACACGTTCATCTGATTCACCCGACCGAGACTAGGCCGCTGCGGTTGTGATTGCAGATATTGCCGTTTCTGAAGTGCGCGCCTCCAGCTTTGCCAGTTCCGATTGCTCGACCCTTGCAATGCCGCGTTCGACCGCATGGATGAGATAAGGGCGCAGGTTAGCGGGCGGAATAATGTAATCAAGAGCACCCACGTCGAGCGCCCGCTGCACGCTGTGCACGCGGTCGAACTCTGCGGCCATCTCGCCCAACTTCTCGGAGTGGATAATCTTGAAAAGCTCGTCCCACTGGGCACGCAACCGGCCTTTCTCCGCGCCTTCAGCCTTGGCCATTGCATCGCTCAGCGGCTGCAGCCGCGCATCTTTGCGGGCTTTGGCTTCGACCTCACCGGCGAAAACCACGGCTGCCGCTGGTGCGCCGCCGATCACGGAGGCATACGTTCCCTCCAAGGCCGCCACTTCGACGTTTTCATTCAGCCCGCGCGAGAAAACCACGTAAGCGCCTCCGTGATAACGCGAGATCACGCAAAAGACGATGGGGCCTTTGAAATTCACTACTGCCCGCCCAATCTCGGCGCCGTATTCAAGCTGCAACCGGCGCATCGACTCCGGCGAGCCATCAAATCCAGATAGGTTGGCGAGAACCACAACCGGTCGATTGTTGCTGGCCGCATTGATCGCGCGGGCGATTTTCTTGGAGGATTGCGGGAAAAGCGTTCCCGAGGTCCACTGATCGGGCCCGTCGGCCGGAACAAATCCTAGCCGAGGCACGGGCCGGGATTCGATACCAATGAGACAAACGGGATTGCCCCCGAGATGCGCATCCCACACGACTGCTGTTTCCGCCGCACGCATGCCCGCCCAGCGCTCCAGCGGCGCATGGTCTTGGTCGATGGCCGCGGTTATCACTTTGCGAATGTCAAAGGATTTCTTGCGCCCAGGGTTGGTCTCGTCCGACAAGATATCGCCAACCAGTTCGAAGCCTTCTTCACCATTTCTGCCGTGAGCATAGCCTCGCACATCTCGATCGGTGGGATCGGTAGTCACGTCCCGCCGGGGGAAGCGCTCACCCGGAGCCACATAGGTGTGGTCGTAATGGCGCAACAGGATGTGGCAGGCTTCATCGATATCGCGTGCCCAGTACTGCGCCTGGCCGTTGATACCCATGATGCGATCGTAGCCGCCGATCCCCTGATTGTCCTCGGCCGAGACGCTGCCTGAGTAGTCCAATGCACGCTTGCCGGTGAGCACCATGGCCGCTTTCGGGGTCATGATCAGAATGCCGCGGGTGTGCATGAGCATGGTGGCCTCGGCGTTCCAGTACGGCTGCGCGCCGACGTTGATCCCGTTCACCACTAGATTTACTTCGCCGCCCGCTTGTGTGAACTCAATCAGTCGCCGCAGGACGCGGGCAATCCAATCCATGTTTTCCACTCCGCTGTCCATCGAGATTTTGGCGCCGGCAGAAATGGGGAACCATTCCAGGGGAACGCCCATCGTCTGGGCCAGATCCAATGCTGCCAGGATGCGCCGGCATTCTGGTTCGGCTATGGCTCCCAGATCCTTGCTTGGATCTCCCAGCACCAGAACGCGGGTCATGCCCTCGGGATACCTGGTTGTAAAGTTGCGAATGATGCCTAGGATGATGTTGCCTTTGTTTTGACCGTAGGGACGATCGACCGGGACTAGACGGCCCGCAGAGTCCAGATCATGCTCGATGAAATCGCCCGTCGGAAACTCCGCCCGGGTGTGCTCTGGGGCGGGGGTGAGCATTTTTATGATTTCGTAGGGGTAGATGAGGCCGCGCTGGCGCATGCGCACGACTTTCTGATCGTATTCGGATAGCGGCAGGATAGGTTGCATCTGGTCCGCGGGCCGGAAGGTGATCAGCATATTGCTGCCTCCGGAGCCGGAGATGCGCACCACCATATCCCGCAACTCGCCGGTCGCCGGACTGGGAATGCCCGCGCGCACGATCACTTGTTCCAAACCCAAACCTTCAGTTGCGGGCGAAAGCCGGTGTACCAGATCGCGTAGTTCCTCCCGCTTAAGATTAAGAGGGGGCCACACATTCAGCAGAATGCGATTCCAATAGAGGCGTTGATGGGGCGGGCGCCGCGACTGAAACAGGCGAATGCCAGCCATCGCTTCGCTTAGCATGCGCTCCAGATGGGGCATCTGTACGATGCGGCCGGTTTCATCCCGGACCGGAGTTACATCGCGCACTTCCGCGCAGGCAAACAAGCGCTCATCTTTCGGATTGGCGCGGGCAACGCCGTGAAGGAGGTACACGTCTTCAACCGACGGCAACCGCTCAATGTTGAAATCGCTGAGCCGCCAGAGATGCAGGCGTTTGGCCATCATGGGATGAATTCCGCGATAGAACTTATCTTCTTCATACACCTTCCCGCTGGGGCGATAGGTGAATTGCTGCCTGTCGGCCAGACCGTGGTGTGGCCCAGGAACGGCGACGGTGACCAAGATACGCCGGATGGCGTGCGGGAAGTCGGTATGGTTAAGCACCGAGCACACCTCCCGCTGCATAAGCTCCGCGTCTCCCAGCCAGCCGGAGTGGAAGGCGTAAAAGTCGATGACGATGTCATGGTCGGCCGGAACGTCAGCGATCATGGGAAACAGGGAGCGCGCCGCCTCGGAGAGTTGGGAATAATGGGCGTGGGTGGTGAAGACATGGATGCGCCTTCCCTCATGATCGTATTCTGCGGATGCATAGCACTGCCCGTCCACGGCCTGGGCTTGAAAGTTGGTGAGCTTTCGAATTCGGTAATAGCGCCAGGTGAGCGCTTCCAGAATCAACTTGCGCATGGCGGGGCCGGCGGACGCCAACCGGCCGGAGAGCAGGCTGGCTAACGGTTGCGGACATTCGATTAAGGCACGGACTCTCTCGCGGCGATCGGCGGCATCGGGGTTGGCGGCCACGTAGGCGAGGTGGTCTTCCACCTGCGCGTACACTTGCTTGCGCGCCTGCTCAAACTGAGGTTGATCGAAGTAGCGATAGCGCACCTCCCGAGCCAGGTCAGTTACTGTGGGAAAGAGCCCGTTGCTGAGGCTGGCCATCCGGTCGAGAAGCGTCCGCAGAGACTCCTCCGCTTGCGGGGATAGCTTTTGGACGTGGCGCAGACGCCATTCGAGGACGCCCACGACGGGCGCGATCTGCTGCTCCATGCGTTGATGTGATTTGTAAATCCAGAGCAAACTCTCTTCCAGTTCGGGCGACCGATCCAGGGTCGGCACACCGTAGTGTGCCAGGGCGCGTTGAAGCGCGCTGACAAAGCCTGCGGGAAGTCCTTGACCCCGCGTCTCCAGCATGCGCAAGTAGGAAAAAAGATAAGCTTCTGCGCTGGGCTCTTCACCGCTGGCGCGATGGTTCACCTCCGGCTCGCGTTGGAACAGCGAACATATGTCTACAAAGATGTTGAGGATTTCGTCTTCGCAATGTCTTATTTCGTCGCTGTCCACGGGGCAATGCTCACTCCATTCGGCGAGCAGACGCGCGGTGTGTTTCGGATCCACATCAAAGCCCAGCATAAGCTGACGGAGTTCATCCAGGCTGCGACGGCAAGAGGATTGGATGGCTTGTCCGCTTCCCTCCGGAATGAGCGAAGCGCCAAAGATCACTGTCTCCGCGTCCGCAACAGTATCGCCATCGGCGGCCGGGTCGATCTGCAGGAGCGGGGCCCCGGTGTCCACCTGCACGTTGGCTATGGTCATCACCTGCCGGACTTTTCCGGCGAATGGCGCTACGACCTGCATCTCCATCTTCATCGCTTCGAGCACGGCCAGGCGGTCGCCAACCGCAACCGTGTCACCCGGCTTAACGGAAATGGAAACTACTACCGCCGGTGCTGGCGCGTGCACTACGCCCCCGTCGTCTCGATCAATGCGGTGAGAAACACCGTCGACCTCGATCCGATAACTTAATCCGTGGACCACCGAGACGATCCGAAAACGGCGACCGAAAACGGTGAGCCAGCTTTCGAACTGGCCTAGACGATCGATCTGAGCATCGATCCGTGAACCGTTCACTTCCACGCGGTATAGCTGCGGACCAAGGCGATAGGTTTTAGGTGAGTAGGAATGGCCTCGATAGCGAAGTTCCGCGGTCCGTCCGGCTTCGCTGCGGACCTGCGGCCGCCCGCGCACCGCCGAGGCGTAAAACTGCGCCTGCTCCAATGCCAACTGGGCATCGTAGGCTTCGATCGCGGCTTGAACCAGAGCCACATCGGCGTAATGCCTGGAGAGATGTTTTCCGGTTGCCGCCAGCGTGTCCAGCCACCCGTTATGAAATTCGCCACACTGCACTTCGGGACGGCTCAGCAATTCCAGCAAGAACGCTTTGTTGCTGGTTCCACCCTTGATGACTACAACGCTCTCCCGCAATGCCCCCTGCAGGCGGGAGAGCGCTTCTTTCCGGGTCTGACCGTAGGCGACGATCTTGGCGATCATGGAGTCGAACTCCGAAGGTATGACATCGCCTTCCGCCACTCCCGTGTCGATGCGCACCCCTGGCCCGGGCAGAATTCTGAAGCGCTCAATCGCGCCTGGCGCCGGAGCGAAGCCGTTGTCCGGGTCTTCTGCATTCAGCCGCACTTCAATGGCATGACCGGTAGTGCGCGGCGGTTCGCCTTCCAGTCGGCCGCCGCGCGCGACGTAGATCTGAAGTTTGACGAGATCTAGGCCCGTGGTGCATTCGGTGACCGGATGTTCGACTTGCAACCGGGTGTTCATCTCCATGAAGGAGAAGCGATTGATTTCCGGTTCGTAGAGGAATTCGACAGTGCCCGCATTGTAGTAGCCCACGGCTTGACTCAAGCGCACCGCCGCTTCGCGCAGCGCTCGATCTTGCTCCGGTGAAAGCGCCGGCGAGGGGGCTTCTTCGAGAATTTTCTGATGGCGTCGCTGGATGGTACAGTCGCGCACACCGGCAGCCCAGGTCGTTCCGTAGTGGTCGGCAATAATCTGGACTTCGACGTGGCGCGGGCATTTAACCTGTTGCTCCAGGAAGACGGTTGGATCTCCGAAGGCCTTGAAGGCCTCTGCCCGGGCGCTGGAAAAAGCTTGCGGGAGCTGATCTGCCGAACGGACCAGGCGAATCCCGTGGCCGCCGCCTCCGGCCGTCGCCTTAATAAGGAGCGGATAGCCCAGTCGCTCGGCGTGTTCACGCGCCTCATCGATGGTTTCCACCGGTCCGTGGCTCCAGGGCGTTACCGGTACCTGGACCTGCTCGGCCAATCTTTTTGAGGCAATCTTGTCGCCCACACGGCGCATCACATCGCCATCCGGGCCGATGAACACGATGCCCAACTGGCGGCAAAGGTCGGCGAATGCAGCGTGCTCGGCCACGAAGCCCCATCCCACCCATACCGCGTCCGCGTGCGCCACGGCGAGCGCGTGTGTGACCCGCTCATAATCGACGTAACTGCTCTTGGGCTGATGGGTGTTGGGATCGAGGATCTGAGCGGGACCGAGACACACGGCCTCGTCGGCCTCACGCACAAACATACTGTGGCGGTCGGGCTCGGTGAAAAGCGCGATCGTGCGCAACGATGTGCCGTTTTCCTGGTTGAAATCGCGGACTGCGTGGATGAAACGCATGGCGGCTTCGCCGCGATTGACGATGGCTACGCGTTGAAATTCGAATTTCATAAGTCCTCCGATCAGCCGATCGTCAGGACAATGAACTGTCGGGCAACCCTTTCATGTTTCTCAAGCAGCGACGGCGTCCAGAGACATCGCAGCCTGTAGTGCCTGTAACCGCTCGGCATCAACCGCGTTGGGAACCGCTATCGTCCGGTATCCGCTAAGCTGCATGTACAGGTTTCCTTTCGTGTCCATAACCTTCGCAGCGAAACTGCCGCGAGCTTGCTCAGGTGTGACCACCGCGTACAAACGGGTGTCAGCCAACTCCGGTGTTAGCAATGATGAGACGCGATCAATGTGGAGCGGTAGGCCCATCCGGCCCTGTGTGCCCATTTCCCAGAGCCCGGCAGTCTGGAAACACAGCTCAATCAGACGCGGCGCCATAACCGTCGGCAGTTCGGATGGCAGATGGTTTGGCGGCAAGCTTTTCGCCATCAGCCCGACAATCCGCTGTCCATCCCACCACGCACGCTCCAGAACCTGGTATGCGGGTCCGTGGAAGTAGAGGGGATAGATCTCGGCGGCTTCGATGACGTGCCCAATCGGATTGCCCAGGGGCTGCACGGTCATCGCGTTGGGTGCCTGTTTTGCCAGCCGTACTCGCGCTGTGAAGTGCGTCGTGACTCGTGGCTCAGCCTGGCCCGGGAGCAACCGTTGGCCGGTCAAGCGGCAGTCTGCCAGCAAGGTGTCGCGCCCCGGATGGATAGCTGCCTCAACCGTAACCGTGCGTGGCTTCATCCGATAGAACTTGAACGGCTCCAGGAAGTTTACGTCTTCGAGGGACTCGACCCGCCAGCCGGGAAGCAGGCTTAGCGCAGCTTCGGCAAATGCCTCGATGCCCATGACCCCGGGCAACACCGGGGTGCCATCAATTTGGTGGTCATGCAAGAACGGCTGAATCGCCGGGTCGAGCGTGGTTTCGATCTTGAGGCCACTCTGCAAGCCCGCAACTGCGAGCTTGCCGATGATTGGTCCGTGATCGGATAGCGTCAGGGTTTCTGCTGCTGATGTATCCAGCCCGCCTGTGGCACCCCACTCGTTCAGCAGAACACCGAGACGTAGGGCGACAACAATTTCGCCGCGTGTCCCTCCAGCGGTCAGTTCGCGGCGAATCAAAGGAATGCCCGCCTCGGGTGGCAGCATGTCGATGCCGGCCAGTTCCATCATCCTCGGGATGGAACCACGCGTGGCCATACCAATGCCGCCCCACGCCGTCCAGTCGACGACGATGCCGCGCGTACTCGGCCGGGTGGCACGGAAGCTCGACGTGATCTTGCACAACAGATCGTTGGCCGAGCTGTAGTCAGTTTGTCCAGCGTTGCCGAAGCGGCCAGCGATTGAGCTGAACGCCACCGTCGCCCCGAGAGGCATGTCTCCGATGGCATGCAGAAGATTGAACCAGCCATCGCTCTTTACGTCGAAGACCAGATCGAATTCACGCGCATCTTTGTCTGGCAGGAAGTGGCTGCGCTCGGTGCCGGCGGCGTGCAAGAGCACATCGACGCGACCGCTGCGCTCACGCACTTGTTTGATGATCTTGGTCACAGCGTCTGCATCGGTGAGGTTGACACTGAAGTAATGCGCCGTGCCACCGGCGGCTCGCACGGCCTCGATAGCGTTGCAGGCTGCTTGGGCGCGCTCCAGGGCTGCCAACTCCTTTTCAACCAGGGCCGGCGTGGCGCGCTCGCCGCGTGCCTGGATGCGTGCGAACAGATCACGTTTGAGGCCGTCCTTGTCGGTCACGAAGCCCTTGAGGTCTGGATTTGCCGGATCGGGTTCGGGCACCAGATCGAGCAGGTAGAACGTACCTCCAGAGGCTGTTGCCAAATCGGCGGTGATTGCCGACACGATGCTTCCGGCTGCTCCGGTAACGAGAAACACAGTGTTGCTGTCGAGAGTTAGACCGGGCTTGCCATCGGCTGCAGGCTGTTCTTGCAGCCCCACGGTCCAGCGCAGCCCGTCCTTGTAGCCGATTTCGATCACGCCAGGATCGCGCAGGGTTTCCTCAATCAGTAGATCGGCAACCTCGGATGGTTTTCGTTCCGCTTCAAAGTCGACCGTCTTTACCAGAGCGTCCAACCGCTCTCGCTTGTAGGTTTTCGTGAAGCCCGCGACCGCGCCGCCTAATGGCGCTAACGCGCCGGCCTCGTCGTAGCCGTGCTGTCCGCCCAGTCGCGTCGCAGAAACGAGGAAGGTGCCCGGCGCCGCGACCTGATCGTAGAGAATACGCATGGTGGCATAAAGTGATTTGACGCGCACTCGAAGTGCTTCGCGCCAACTGGCGAAGTCCATGGCTGTGAGGCTACCCTCATTATCCAGCGCGGGCAGCCAGTACACTCCGTGTATCGGACCGGCGGCCAGACAAGTCTTGAGTCGGCTCGCTAGCTGCTCCACATCCGGCATGGGTTCAATCCGCAGAATTTCGACACCCAAGTTCTGAAGCCGCTGCGTCAGTGCGTCAGCCACACCGGACTTGTCGGGCATGAGGACTACACGGCGTCCATGACATAGCGTGACGCCGGTCGGTTTGTAAC
This sequence comes from uncultured Acidobacteriaceae bacterium, assembly GCA_963842095.1. Classification (GTDB taxonomy): domain Bacteria; phylum Acidobacteriota; class Terriglobia; order Terriglobales; family Acidobacteriaceae; genus Sulfotelmatobacter. The sequence goes on along the minus strand of CAWJEY010000004.1, from coordinate 884,385 downwards.
GAGCAAGAGGCGGGCGCAAGTTGGGAACAGGCACCCGGCGAGGAATACGATTGGCCGCGTCGAGACTGGCAGGCATCGGACGCGGCGCCGCAATCGGCGTCGATTTCTCAGCGGCAGAGGCTGCCGGTTTTTTCTGCGCGGGTTCTTGCGGCGCTTTGGGCACGCCTGGCTGCCGGTCGCGAGCGAACTTGATTACGTGGGCCAAAGTCGGGAAGTCACGCAGCTTGAGATTCTCATCGCGCGGAATGTTGTACGCAGCTCGCACGGCAGCGAACATCTCCGCTTGTTTGACGGTGTCGATGCCGAGGTCTGCTTCGAGATCGAGATCCAAGTCCAACATGTCCTTGGGATAGCCCGACTTCTCGGCCACGATCTCCAGCACTTTCTCTTTTATCGCATCGTCCACTGCCGCTTGTGCCACGACTGGCGGCGTCGCGGGCACTGCTGGCTCGGCAATAGTCGGTGCTGATGGCGGCACGGACAACCCAGCCAAGTCGGGGCGGTTCTCGAACACGAAGCGGATTACGTGCGCTAGTGTGGGATAATCGCGCAGCTTGCGGTTCTCATCGCGTGGAATGTTATATGCGGCTCGAATTGCCGCAAACATTTCGGCCTGTTTGACGGTGTCGACGCCTAAATCCGCTTCGAGATCCAGATCCACATCCAGCATCTCCTTCGGATAACCGGTCTTCTCGATCACCAGCGCGAGAATGCGTTCCTTAACGGCATCGCCGTGATCCTGTTTCGCCGGAATTACCACGGGCGGCGCTGTCGCCGCCTTGATTTCCTCCTTGACCGCCGGCGGCGCTGCGGGCGGAGCCGCAATCGCCAGATCAGGACGCTTCTCAAAGACGAACCGGATGACGTGCGCTAGTGTGGGATAGTCGCGCAGCTTGCGGTTTTCGTCGCGCGGGATGTTGTAGATCTCACGGATGGCGGCGAACATTTCTGCTTGCTTGACGGTGTCCACGCCGAGATCGGCTTCGAGGTCGAGATCCAGGTCCAGCATGTCTTTGGGATAGCCGGTCTTCTCTACTACTAGCGCGAGAATGCGTTCCTTGACGGCATCGCCAGTGGCGACTTGTGGAGATGTCGCAGGGGGTGCCGGTTTCTCGGCCACTACGGTGGTTTTCGTCGTTGCGGGTTTAACTTCTTCTTTGGTTGCCGTCGGGCCTGCGACCAGGTCGGGCCGCTTCTCATACACAAAGCGGATCACGTGCGCCAGTGTGGGGTAATCGCGCAGTTTGCGGTTCTCGTCGCGCGGGATGTTGTAAGCTTCGCGGATGGAGGCAAAAACCTCTGCCTGCTTGACTGTGTCGACTCCCAGATCTGCTTCGAGATCGAGGTCCAGATCGAGCATGTCAACCGGATAGCCGGTTTTCTCGGCTACCAATGCCAGCACTTTTTCGTTTACAGGATCGCCTTTCGCCGCCGGTTTTGACGGTGCCGCGAATGCGACTGCGGCAACTGGAGCTTCCACCTTCGGTTCGGCCACCTTGTGCAGCACGGGCTTGGGCTCAGGCTTCACATCCAATGACGCTGTAGCTGGGGGCAAAGGTTTGATGGCGGGAATTGGAACCGCCGCTGAGTGGGACGCCTGAGCAACCTCTGCAAGCCGCGCAGCTGACGCTTGATCGCGCACCCGCAGCGTACGGTGCACCACTTCCAGATTAGCAGTGGGACAGCCGGCAATCGCACTCAGCCATGCACTCCAGGCCGTCTCATCGGCGATGCGGTAGGCATAGCCCAGCTCGTTCGGCTTGCGACGAATCCCATCTTTCGTCTTCACCCAGCGCAGCAGCATCATGCTGATCTGCGAGCCGAATCCTGCTCCCAGGTGGATGGCATATTCGACAGGATAGGAACCGCCTTTCGACAAGTTCAACGGTCCGAGCTCGGGATCAACTTCTTTGAAATTGGCGACCGGTGGCACGCAGCCGGTTTCGAGCGCTTTGACGGCGACGACATCTTCGATGCCCGTGCCCATGGCGTGACCGGTGAAGCCTTTGGTGTTGGCGATCACGATGCGATCCGCGACGTCGCCGAAGACGCGGCGGAGCGCGTGAATCTCGGCGGAGGCGCTGCCGCCACGCGCCGGGGTGTAGGTTTCATGGGAAACGAAAACCGTCAGTGGCGCTATCTGACGACGCGAAATTCCGTTCTGCGCTTCGGCATTGGCCACCAGGGTCTCCATCACTTGACCGATGTGTTGGACATCGAGACGGGTGCCGTGGAACGCGCTGTTGTTGGTGGTAGTGGATAACACTTCGCAAATCGGTTGTATTCCCCGTTCCCGTGCGGCGGCGGCGCTTTCTACTACCAGAGCCGCGGCGCCCATGCCTATGAGCATGCCGTGGCGCCGGCGGTCGAAGGGAATGGCGGCGTCTGCGACCACTTCGTCGGTGGCGGCGGCCCCAGTGGCCAGGAAGCCAGGGCCAAACCACTCGATCAGATGGTCGGAGGTGACGTCGTCGGCTGAGATGACGATCACGCGGTTGCATCTCCCGGCATGGATCCAGTCCTGCGCCAGTGACACCGCCTGCGCGGTGCTTGCGCAAGCAGCGTTGACCTGAGTGTTGGAACCGCGTGCGCCGATGAATTCAGCGAATTGCGAATGTCCCATCGACAAAACTCGGAGCAGGAAGCGCCGGTTGAACACGTACGGTTCTTTGTCTATGGCAGCGCGAATCTCGTCGATGCGCCGATTGAGTTCTTGCACCAGAGTGGAATGACCGTTCCCTTCAAGCCCACGAGCGAGCAGGCTTTCGAACGTGGCTAACTGCTCGCGGCGTTCGTGGTCCGCGTAGTAGCGCTCCAGTTCATCTGCGAACGCATCGTACCCGGGAAAAGCAGAAGCAAAGATGACGCCGGTATCGTCACGTAAGGCGTCTGGCAATCCCCAACGCTCCGGTAATTGCGTGCCTTTGGTGGTGGTTTTATAGCGCATGACCAGCGGTATACCGGCGTCGCGCAAGGCGTCGATGCCTGCAGCCATGGCTAGCTGGGTGACAACGTCGAGTGCACCCACGCGTTCGGAGGAAATCCCGAACTCCTTTTCCAGATCAAAAGCGCCTCCGCGGCCCGCCAACTTGATGACGTCCGCGACATCGGTCAGGGTCTCAAACCTGGCTTCTCCGCTCTCGCTCTTCACCAGGCGGGTAATATGTTTGTCGAGCATGGCTTGACGGAAGGGCGCGGGGATCAAGCTGATGAACTGCTCACCCTGCAGGATGCGGCCGATGTTGGCATCGTCGAAGACGTGCTCGGTACCGGGCAGGCCTAATGCGGCGCCAGTGATGACAACTGGATCGGAGGTAGAATGCCCGTTTTTGCCGCGATAGATTTCGTAGCCGCGGTCGAGAACGTCGGCGAAGAGGTGGCCGAGTTCGCTGTAGCGATCGCCGTTTGCGGGGACGACTGGAATGCAAAACTTTGTTGGGGCAGACGCCCTACCTGCAGGGGTCGCCACAGCAATCGGTTGAGACGATTCTGCTGATAAGGAGACCGCCGTCGCAGATGACAGGGCGGCCACAGCGGTCGCCGGCTGCTCACTTAAAGCTTCCGTGGCGACTCCGCGGCCCAAGCCCGCGCCGTAAAGGCCGCACAGCGCCTGGTTGAACGCGACGATATCGCCGACCTTCGGATGATTGGTAAACAACGAAACTACGTCGCTGTTGCTACCAAGAACATCCTCGGCAAATCCTTGCAACGCCTTCTTCGGTCCGACTTCAACAAACATACGAGCACCGGCATCGTACAGCGTGCGCAGGCCCTTGATAAATTGCACGGGAGAAGCGACCTGCTGGGTGAGAATGTCCAGCATCTTCGGCACGACGTCAGGCCCAGTGGGATAAAACTCGCCGTTGGTGTTCGCAACGATGGGCAGGCGTGGCGACTGCAGATGCAGGCGCTCGAGAACCCGCCGCAATGGCTCGCTGGCTCCGGCTACAATCTTGGTGTGGAAGGCGTGGCTGACGGGTAATGCCGCGACGTCGTAGCCAGCTTTCTGGAAAGCTTCCATTGCCTGCTCAACTGCCTTGCTGGCGCCGCCGATCACCCCTTGGCGGTTGCTGTTGACGTTGGCGATCACGACGTAGCCGTCGATTGTCTTCAGGATGCGTTTGATTTCTTCGAGCGGAGCAAACACAGCGGCCATGCGCCCGTTGTCGTCCATAGCCACTTGGGTCATTCCGCGGCCGCGAGCGCTGACTGCTTCGAGCGAGTCCGTAAAGGGTAGGCCACCCGCCGCGACCAACGCGGCGTATTCGCCCAGGCTGTGTCCCATGGTGAAGTCAGGTTCGATGCCATACGCGGCCAGTAGCCGAGTCAGCGCGAGGTCGATGGCGAGAACGGCGGGCTGAGTAATTTCGGTTTGGCGCAGATCCTCTTCGGCCTGGGCGACAGCGTCGGCATTGTCGCCGTTCACGAAGATGAATTCGCTGAGCGGCTTGCGCAGCAACGGTGTCATGGTTCGATCGGCTTCGGCAAAGGTTTCGGCCACAATTGGCTCTGTGTCTCGAAGCAACTTGAGCATGTTCGCGTACTGCGAACCTTGACCGGTATACAGGAACGCCACCTTGGGAGCGGGGCCGTGACCGCGGAAGATGCCTTGTGCCCGCAGAGCTTTCCATATTGCTGGCTGATTGGCCGCAAGCGCTTTGAGTGCGCTGCTTGCTTTGTTTGCCAGTTCGGTGGCGTCGGCGTAATCGATGGCCACGCGCTCAGACGCGCGCAGGTCGGATTCAGCAGGAGCAGCTAGCGCAGGCGCCTTGCCTGCTCTGGCGTCTTTCTCCACCGCCTGTAAACGCTCGATGAGCGCAGCTTCCGAGGCAGCGCCGATTACCAGTGCTCCACGTAGCGGAACCTTATAAGAAGAAGTGCGGGAAACATCTTGGGCATTCATAATCGACTCTTTCGCGGTCGTCGGTATCTCGGTAACAGCAACCGAGCGCTTGCCGTTTCCGTTCAGCCGGTGAGGAATGTACTCTTCGATTACGGCGTGGAAATTGGTGCCGCCGAAACCGAAAGCGCTCAAACCGGCGCGGCGCACGCCATCTGCCGGCATGGTCCATGGTTTCAGTTCCGTATTGACGTAGAGAGGCGAATGGGCAAAGTCGATGTTTGGATTGAGATGCTCGCAATGCACACTCGGTGGCAGGACTTTGTCTCGAAGCGACAGCGTGGTTTTCAGCAATCCGGCAGCGCCCGCCGCTCCTTTAAGGTGCCCGAAGTTCGACTTGACCGAACCCAGTGCAACGGAGTGCGAGGGGAGATGAGACTCGCTGAGCACGTCGATTATGCTTTGCGCTTCGACGACGTCGCCCACAGCGGTGGAAGTTCCGTGACCCTCGATCAACGTGACGGTAGCTGGCGATAATCCGGCATTCTCCCAGGCGCGTTCGATGGCCAATTTTTGGCCGGCTGGGTTGGGCGCGGTGATGCCCTTTCCCTTACCATCGCTGGATGCGCCCATGCCACGCAGCACGGCGTAGATTTTGTCCTGATCCCGCTCGGCATCGGCCAGACGCTTGAGCAGAAAGATCGCGGCGCCTTCACCCATGACGAAGCCGTCGGCGCCTTCGGCATAAGGACGAGTGCCGGTGGCCGAGAGCGCACCGATCTTGCAGAACTTGACGAAGCTCGAGACACCCATATTGCGGTCAACACCACCGGCGACGGCCACGTCGAAATGGTGTTGTACCAGCCCTTCCGTCGCGGAACTGATCGCTGCCATTGCCGATGCGCAGGCGGCGTCACAAACGTAGTTGGGGCCGTGGAAGTTAAAAACGTTCGCGATGCGACCAGGAATGCAGTTGGATAATTCACCGGGCATGCTGTCTTCCGTAATTTCAGGAAGGAGCTTCGCCATCCGGTCGTGGAATTGGCTCGTAATGTCACGGCGCACCGTTTCCGGCAACGCGGCGAAACTGGCAGACTCGGCCAGTTCGCGCGCGAATTCCGGAAAGAGCACGCGGGCCACGGTGAAATAGTGTTTTTCGCCTCCTATGGCGTTGCCCAGGATCACAGCTGTGCGGTCGGTATTCAGCAGCCGCTGGGGATAGCCATAGTCTTCCAAGGCCTCGCGGGTGCAGGCGATCGCCCATTTTTGCGATACGTCCATGGCATCGACGACGCGCGGCGGAATAGGCAGGCGCCACTTCATGGGATCCCACACATGCTCACGCACCCAACCGCCGATCTTCGAGTAAGTCTTGTCCGGGGCTTTGTGATCGGGATCGTAATAAAGCGCCGGATCCCAGCGATCAGGCGTTACCTCGCTGATGCTGTAGCGGCCGTCCTTCACGTTTTGCCAGAACGCCGGTACATTCGGAGCATCTGGTAAAACAGCTCCGACCCCCACGATTGCTATCGCACGATATGAAGTGTCTTCCATGACGGTACTCCTCTATAACATCGATCGTTCAAGCTATGCGGCCGCTTCCAAGCGCTTAGCCGCGCGGCCATACAGTACATCTGCTATGTAATCCAAATCAGAAATCAGACCGGACTGCGCATGATGAATAGCGGGTAATCCCAAACTGGTTTCAAATCCTGGGATTTCGGCATCGCCGATGCCTCCGGCTCCGATGACCCATTTCAAACCCTCCTCGCCCACCTTGAGCGCGGCCTCGCGGGCAAAGACTCGGCTGATCGCAGCTAGCGCGGTCGCGTCGAAGCGCCGGTTAGCTTTTTCGTTCAGCTTGCCGTCAGCAAAAAGTGCAGCGCGACGGGACAAACTTCCGGCGCACTCGCCATAGGCGATCAGCTCGCCCAGGCGCAGGAGAATGTGTTGATAGCGGGTCAGGCGTGCCACACGCGCTTTTTCCATAACCTCGGCCAGTGCGTGCAAAGCCAGCGCCGCAGTGTCGGCGCCCACGTTGGCATGGCGAGCGTGCAACGCTTCGAACTCTCGCGCTCGTTCGTGATAGTGTTGTCCGCGCGTCTTGAGGTGGGACTGCCAACGGTCGCGGCTTATGGTCATCTCCATGATTTCGGAGGTGCCTTCGTAAATGGTGGTGATCCGAACGTCGCGCTTGATCTTCTCCACCATGTATTCATGCGTGTAACCGTAGCCACCGAGGGCCTGGATACTGGCGTCAGCCGCGAGATTGCCGGCCTCCGTCGCCATATACTTCGCGATTGCGCCCTCCGTGTTCAAGCTGCCTTCGACTCCGGCGTCGATGCGCTCCGCCGTTTCCTCAATGTAGGATCGGGCTGCTTCCAGTCGCGCCACGTTGGGCACGATCAGCTTGTGGGTGTATCCCTGCTTTTCTGAGAGCGGCGCTCCGGCCTGAATGCGCTTGGTGGAGTACGGGATGGCTCGATCGAGCGCGGCCCAGCCGCCCCCAAGGCCAAACGCTGCGACCATGAGGCGCGTGTAACCGAACACGGCCTGCGCCTGATTGAGTCCCTGGCCTTCGACGCCCCCAAGCAGCCGGTCGGCGTCGACGTAAACGTTGTCTAACGCGAGAGCTGCGGTGTTGCTGAGGCGAATGCCGTGTTTATCTTCAGGTTCGTCATGAGTAAAACCCTTCGCCCCTTTTTCTACTACGAACCAGCTCGGGCCGGCGGGAGTGCTGGCTAGAATGGTGTAGGCATCGGCGATTCCGCCATTGCTGATCCACTGCTTGTTCCCGGTGATTTTGTAACCGACGGTGCGGCCGTTTTCGATGACCGGCTCCGCGGTGGTGCGAAGCGCTCCCAGATCGCTGCCGGCTTCCGGCTCAGTTGCGCCATAGGCGAATAACAGTCCCTCTTCGGCGATGCGCGTCAGCCAGATTTTCTTTTGCTCCGGAGTGGCGCCGACGGTAATCGGATCGCTGCCGAGGAACGTGGCCAGTACGGCCGTGGCAACGCCGAGATCGATGCGCGCCATCTCTTCGCACACGCAGTAGACATCGAAGGTCCCTCCGCCCATTCCACCGAACTCTTCGGGAATGAACAGGAGTTGAATGCCCAGCTTGTCGGGGCTGCACATGTGGCGGACGATTTCCAGCGGACACTCGTCCTTGTCGTCAAGCTCCCGGAGCACCTCGTCGGGCAGGCGTTTCTTGGCGAAGTCCTTGAGCGATTTCAAACTTAGCTTCAACGTTTTGCTGGTAATCATGGCAGTCCTCACTTTGCTGTGACGCTTCGCAATTCATGAACTTTGGCGGTTAGTTCCGGCAAGAACTCCAGGAGGTCATCGACAATTCCGACGTCCGCAACCTGAAAAATCGGTGCTTTGGGATTCTTGTTAATGGCGATCAGGAACGGGCTACCTTTAATGCCGGCCAAATGCTGGCAGGCACCACTAATACCGCATGCAATATAGACTTTGGGCTTGACGGTTTTTCCGGATGAACCCACCTGACGTGATTTTTCCATCCACTTGGCGTCGACCACAGGTCTTGAGCAACTCACCGCCGCGCCCAAGGCGTCAGCCAGTTCCTCGGCGATGGCCACATTGTCTTTTTCCTGAATGCCACGTCCGATAGAAACTAAAATGTTGTGCTTGGTGATATCGACATCACCTGCCTCGGCGACGACCGTTTCCAGATAGCGGCGCCCCGCAGTAAGCGTGCCGACATCAGCAGACTTGTCGACGACGGTCCCATTCACCGGGGCGTTGGGCAACGGTTTGAATGCGCCAGGACGGATTGTGATCACGGCGCCCGATGAAATGTCGCACCGAACGTGGGCGCTTACCTGTCCGCCGAATTCCTGGCGGACAGCTTTAAGGCTGGTTCCTTCAACTCCAGTGATGTCTAGCGTGTCGGACACAAATGCTGAATTCAGCTTGATGGAAAGGCCGGGCGCCAGATCCATCCCGAAGTGCTCATGAGCAACTAAGACAATGCTGTTGCTCGGTAGCACCTTGATCAGAGCCCTCCTTATTAGTTCAGCATTGGGATAGGCGAGTGCATCGTTGGCGATTTTCCATGTCTCAGCGTAGGAGCCTCGAAGTGCGTTGCACGCGGCATCGAGTCCTGCGCCCCAACCGGCGAGAATGGCTGTGGGCGCGGCAGCGGGATCGATCTTTCGCGCGGCGGCCGCCAGCTCGAAGGCGGAGTCGTCGACCACCCCAGCTTTATGTGCGATGTAAGCAAAGATGCGCGCCATTATTTCAGCCCTCCTTTGGCTGCCACTAACTCTAGAACTTTGTCAATGTTCTCTTCCCGGCTGCCGTGCAGAATTTCGGCTCCCTTACCGAGCACGGGGACGAAGTAGTCCACCCTTTTCACTTTCGCCGCGGCATCGCCTACCGCGCCAGGGTCCAACCCCAGATCGGAGACGCCGAATGTTGGGATTGGAATAGAGGCTACTTGCCGGATGCCTTTCATGCCGACATAGCGAGGCTCATTGATTCCGGTTTGAATCGAGAGCACACAGGGAAGGTCGATCTCGCTGATCTCTTTGTTGCCGCCTTCGATTTCCCGGCTGACTCTCAGCTTCTTGCCGTCCAGAACTTCAATGGAATTGACCAGAGAGGCAAACGGATAGTCGAGAAGCGCCGCCAGCATTCCGCCAACTTGCGCCCCGCCGTCCTCGGCCTGAACCCCGGAAAGGATCAGGTCGTAGCTTCCTTTCTGGACGAAGGCTTTTAAGATGGTGGCGATGCCCTGGCCGTCGGATCCGCTAAAGGCTTCGTCTGTGATCAGCACACCATGGTTCGCGCCCATGGCCATTTCCCGGCGCAGGATCTCTTCGTCATCTTCACCACCGACCGTGGCGACCGTGACGCTGCCACCGGCTCGAGCGACGATTTGCAGTGCTTCTTCGACCGCATAATTGTCTGGTTCGTTGATCGAATAGACCAGATCGTCCCGCTCGATGTCATTTCCCGCACTGTTTAGCTCGATTTCATTTTCCGAAGTGTCCGGCACTCTTCGCACGCAAACTAGAATTTCCATACTTGTCCTCCAGAGCTTTCACGCCACTTCCTGACTGTCGTGTGCAATTTGCTGATCCACCAGTTCCGCCAGATCGATGGCGATCATCTTTCCTTCCATGCCAGCGACTTTGATGGCATCTTCTATATTCACCATGCAGAACGGACACGCCGTCACGATCACATTGGCCCCAGCTTCGGCGGCCATTTGGACTCGCTTCACGCCCATTCGCTGATCTTCTTTCGGCTCGTAGAACAGCATCAGCCCACCCCCGCCGCAGCAGAACGAGCGGTCGCGGGAGCGCTTCATTTCGACTCGCTTCAAACCGGGGATTGCATCCAGCACATCTCGAGGGTCGTCGTAAATCTGATTGTGCCGCCCCAGATAGCAGGGATCGTGATAGGTGTAGACGCTGTTTTCGTTTTCTACGGGATTGAATTTGATCTTGCCCGCTTTCACTTCTGCGGCGATCACCTGGCTGATGTGTTCGACTGGCGGTACGTCTTTGTAGTCGTGCTTCAAAGCGTTATAAGCGTGTGGATCAGCCGTGACAATCCGCTTTGCTCCGGATGCTTTAATGGCATCCACGTTGTGGTCGCGCAAGGCCATGAACAACGTCTCTTCGCCGAAGCGCCGCACTTCATGGCCACTGTCTTTTTCGGCCGCGCCGAGGATTCCGAAATTCGCGCCGACGTGGTTGAGGATTCTCGCAGTCGCCCGTCCGATCGATTGCATCCGATCATCGTAGGAGGTGATGCTGTCGACAAAATACAAAGTGCCCGCACCATTTTTTCCGTCCACAACTTTGACGTCGCAGGTTTGCTGGAACTCTTTGGCCTTCGTCCAATCGGCTTTCTTCTTCTCCATCTTGCCGTAGGGGTTGCCACGGCTCTCCAGCGCCTTCAGCGGTTTTTGCAAGGACTGTGGCACATTTCCGTCATCGATCAGGCCCCGCCGCAAATCTACGATTTTGTCGATGTACTCAACCAGTAGAGGGCATTCCTCTTCACAAGCGCCGCAGGTCGTGCAGGACCAGATTTCATCCTCGGAATAAATGCTGCCCGACTCTTTGCTGCCGATCAGCGGCGTGCCTTTGTCCGCGCGTCCAAAAACGGGATAGTGCTGGAAGGCGTAGTCCCTGGCCTTAATGCTGATGAAGCGTGGCGACAACGGCCTTCCCACCGCATTAGCCGGGCAATTGTCGGAACATCGCCCACAGTCAGCGCAGGAATAGAAATCGAGCATGTGCTTCCAGGTGAAGTCTTCGAAAGTCTTTACTCCGAAAGATTTCACCTGATCGAGATGCTCATCGCTGACGCCCCATCGCACCGGTTTTAGAATTTCCCGGTCCAACTTCGCGAAGTAAACGTTGAACAGGGAGGTTTCCACATGGAACTGGATGCCAAAGGGCCGATAGCAGAGCAAGAAATAAAACGTCACCGCGTGGAGGAGATAAGCGTCGAAGTAGATCCTGCCAAGATCAGCCAAGGCAGTGGAAGCAAGAACACGCTGCAGCACCCACGGGAGCGAAAATGCCGCCAAAACTTCGAAGGGCTGACCTTGCTGCGACTGGGCTGCGGCCTTGGCAGCGGCAAAGAGGCTGTCGGCTACCATCAGGATTGCGATCAGGGACAAAAGGAAGATGGCATCGGCCGTGTGAGCTTTGCCGAATTTTGCCGGCACCGCGTACCGTACGGGTTTGAAAACCAGGCGGCGAATCACCGCAATCACCATGCAGAGAAAAACAATGGTCGCGGCGTAATCCGTGATTGTGTTGTAAATGACGACCGGCCCTCCCGGAGAGGCCGGGCATCACAAAATCCGGAGAGACGCCGACAATCAGTACCGTGAAGGCGCGCATGGCCAGGAGGATGAAGCCCGCAAAAATGAGAATGTGAATCGTTCCAGCGGTTTTATAACGCGGATGCTTCCACTGCCCCAGCCAAAATTTCGAGACTCTTCCCAGCCGCGCCCATGGCTGGTCGAAGCGCAAATCACGTTGTCCGCGAAGCAGCGGCGCCAGGCGCTTGGCCACAATGTAGGCGAAACCCAGGACGCCCAGCACATGAATGATTAGAAACAGCTCGCGCCCGGTGACCAACCACGATGTCACATCAGCAGCTGACTGGGTGCCTACCACGTTTTCTTCTCCGTTTGGCAATTCTTATGCGACTTGCGTTAACGCTTTCTCCTCCTTAACTGGGGGTCCTGCTGCCATGGCTGATTTGACTGAAACGAGCGGTCGCAACGGAATCGATGCATGCACGGACGCCGCCGGCGGGGCCGCAGCCGGTGTCGATGTAATCTTCGCTTTGTCCTTTTCGCGCACCTTCTTCCCTTTGTTTTCTTTTGAAGGTTTGTTCCCGGCGGCCTCCCGCAGTTCCGTGAAACTCAATTTCAGAAATGTTTCCAAACGTCGAATATCCGGAACTGCATGCGAACATCCGCTGAACCCGAAATACGCCGTACCGTTGTAGGTCAGGATGGCGCAGTTGAGCGCCATCTCGCCTCCCACCGGGACGTAGGGATAGCAGTGCAGCATCTTGTGGCCGAGCAGATAAAGCGGGGCTTGCGGTCCCGGCACATTGGTGCAGACCATGTTGAAAGGGGTGAACGGCAGCCTGCTTATGATGTGGCCGGCAAGCGCCTGCGCGGAGTTCGGGAACATGCCGAGCAAACCACCGGCCAGGCTCACCAATTCGGCGGTATGCGCGCGTTTGAGAAGCTCAGTTCTCGTATGCACGACAGCCAGCAGTTTCCGGGGGTTGCGAATGTCCAGCGGAATCGTAACCGGGACCAGAGAGATGCGGTTCCCCAAATCGCCCGGACCGTCGCTGCCGCGAAGGTTGACGGGAACCATCATGCGGAGCATTCGCCCTTTGACCCGATCACCATGCAATTCGAGGTACCGTCGGATAGTTGCCGTCACCAGCGCGAGGATAACGTCGTTCACACTAGTCCCGCAGCTGTGCCGTATGTCTTTGACCTCTGCCAGCGGGACTTCGGCCCAGGCGAATTTCTGGGGTCCGCGGTAAAGAACGTTAAACCGCAGCCGCTGTGTGGACAGGTTGAGTTCCGGAAGTAGGGAGAACTCGTCTTTGCTTAGATTGCCCCCGTTTGCAGCGGCGCGCTCCGCCATGCTCGACACATCCGCGAGGGCGTCGAGAACTCGTTTGACCAATTCAGAATAGGAGTCGACGCAGCCGTTCGTTATCGACGCCAAGACATCAGGAGGCGGTGGAACGCGGAGCCGAAGCTTTCGTTTGGGCACCCGGGGCGCCACTGCGCTCGTGTCCATGACCACATTCATGATCCCCACGCCGGCGATCCCATCGGCGAGGCAGTGGTGCAGGCGGAAGATGAAAGCGCTGCGATCACCTTTCAGCCCATGCACCAGGGTCATGTCCCAGAGAGGGTGCTGGCGATCCATGACGGTGCTCAAAACCTTTCCTGCAAATGTCTTCAACTCTTCATCCGAACCGTGTTTGAGAGTTGCCTCGCGGACGTGCCTGCGGATGTCGAAGGTTGGGTCATATTCCCAGCTGGGAAGGCCAATATTAAGGAGTGGAGGAACCACCCGCTTGAGGTAGCGAGGAATCAGGGGCAACTTCGACTCGACAAACTGAACGCAAGCTTCGAACGGGATCTTACCTTCAAACACGCAGACAGAAGCCACGTTGAGAGGCATGCCCTCGCGCTCTAGATGGAGGAAGACCGTGTCTCCCCAGGAAAGGCGGTCGCCTTGTTGTTGACTCTGCATCGTAGCTCTCCTTGTTCAGTCACCGCTCTCGTTTGCCGTACCTAGCTGCGAGACCATGGTTGGAACCGTCGCGCATCTCAGTTCACGAAAGAAAATCGTGATGTCAATTTCACCAGCTTTAGCACTTTGTAGACGCTGACGATAACGCCACGCAATGCGACCTTAACGCCTTTGTGATCGGCTCGGCTGGCGAACTCCTCCAACGCTATGAGCCCACTTGCTTCGATCCGGAGGACAGAGGAGAAATCCAGGGACACTTCTGCCTCAGCGCTGTCCAGTTTCTGTCCGGCCTCTTGCAACGATTCGACGACACGCTCTTCGTCAATCTTCAGCCACACGGCCATCATTGCCATACGTACTCCTGTCCGTTACGAGGTTTGCTGAGATACACGGGCCACTTTCGCCAAGCCTCTCCCCTGATAAGCCTTCCAAAACAGCTCGGCCAATTCGCTCATCAGCGGCATACGCGGATTTGACCGCCAGGACGGATCGTCAAAGGCAAGCTTGGTCAGCTCGGGCATTGCCTGCTCAAATTCTTCCTTCGAGATTCCCAGTTCGGCGATGGAACTCGGGAATCCCAATTGGTCGAGTAACTGTTCTATTGCCACTATCAGGTTCTTCACCTTTTCTTCAACCGTGTGCCCGCCCAGACCTAGCAAATCCGCAACCGTCGCGTATTTCTTGTGCGCGAGATACCCCTTCTGATAGGGGGACGGCACAAACTTAGTAGGCACGGACGCGTTGTACGCAATCACGTGCGGCAACATGAGCGCATTGGCCCGGCCGTGCGCCACGTGGAAGTGAGCTCCGAAGGAATGCGCTAGCGCGTGATTCACGCCCACCGAGGCGTTGGAAAACGCCATCGCCGCAATGCACGCGGCGTTGTGCATCATGCAGCGCGCCTCTTCATCGCCGGGATGCTCAAAAGCGATGGGCAGGTTTTTGAACGCCATCAGGATCGCCTGCATGGCGTTGCAGTCTGTATAGGCCGAGGCGTAGCTGGAAACTATGGCTTCCAGCCCATGGGTCAGGCAATCGATGCCGGTGTCAGCCGTAAGGCCCCTCGGCATGGACATAACAAATTGCGGATCAACGATGGCCACATCAGGAGTAAGCGAGTAATCGGCCAGGGTCACCTTGCGCCCGCGCTCTTTGTCAGTCAGCACGGCAAAGGGAGTGACTTCACTTCCCGTTCCGCTGGTGGTGGAAATGGCAATCAGCCGGGCCCGGTTAACCTTCTCCGTCGGGTACTGGATTACGCGCTTGCGCAGATCCAGAAAAGGCGCGGATAGCTCATCGAGGTCAGCCTCCGGCGACTCGTATTTGAGTTTCATGATCTTGGCCGCATCGATCACCGACCCGCCGCCCAGCGCGATGATCTGGTCCGCCTTGTAGAAATTGAGCTCTTCCACTCCCCGCGTAATCACTTTGACCTCGGGTTCCGCATCGGGGATGACCGAGACGTGGACGCGGGTTCCCTCGGGAAGGTAGCGGCGCACCAGGTCAACGTGACCGATTTGCTCCAGGGCCGGATTGGTAACGATAATCGTCGAGCGCGATGGGAACTGGCGCACATTTTCCACCGCGTTCAGGTTGAAATAAATCTCTTTTGGAACTCGGAACCACATATGAGCTTGTGTCCTCCGAGCCACGCGCTTTATGTTGAGGTAGTGATAGATATTTATGTTGTCGGTAGTGCTGTTGCCGCCGCCGGTGCCGCAACCGAAGGAGAAGGTCGGCACCAGATCGTTGTAAACGGCGCCCAGCGCCCCGATTGAGCCCGGCGAGTTCACAATGATGCGCCCCGCGTTCATCATCTCCCCGAACTTGCGGATAATCTCATCGTTGCGCGAGAAAATGACCGCCGTATGTCCCAAGCCGCCGGCATGATTCACGTCGATGCACACCTTGAGCGCCTGATCGACGGATTTCGCTCGATAAACCGCGAGTACTGGGAACAGCTTCTCCACCGACAGAGGATGGTCGCGTCCTACCCCTTGAATCGGCGCGATCAGCAGCTTGGTGTCGGGCTTCACGGCAAGGCCGATCATACGAGCGATGTCGGTAGCCTTCTGCCCGACCGCCATGGGTTGCATGAAACCCGTCTCGGGATCGATTACTGTGCGCTGCAGCAGTTTTGTCTCTTCGTCATTGCAGATGTGCGCGCCCAGTTCAGCAAATTTCTTGAGCACTGAGTCATAAATCTCATCGTCGATCACCACCGTTTGCTCAGAGGCACAAATAGTTCCGTTATCGAAGGTTTTGGAAACGATAATGTCCACCACGGCAACACTCACGTCCGCTGTTTTTTCCAGATAGACTGGCGTGTTGCCCGGCCCTACACCGAGGGCTGGTTTGCCGGAGCTATAGGCGGCTTTGACCGCACCGGGCCCACCCGTAGCATCAATCAGGCCTACGCTTTTGTGCCGCATCAGGTAGGCGTTGTCCTGTAGCGTGTGTGATTCCAGGCAGGTAAAAACTCCTTCGGGCGCGCCATGCTTCAGCGCGGTTTCGTACATGATCTTCACCGCGGCTGAGCAGCAACGCCACGCATTGGGATGAGGACTGAAAATGACCGCGTTACGCGTCTTTATGGCCATGATGCATTTGAAGAGCACCGTGGAGGTGGGGTTCGTAATCGGCGTGAGCGAGAGGATGACACCGATCGGTTCAGCCATCTCCACCAGATTGCGCTCGGGAAACTCGCGAATGATGCCAACGGTACGTTTATCCTTGATGTAGTTGTAGGTAAACTCCGTCGCGCACATGTTCTTGAGGACTTTGTCTTCCATGACTCCGAGCTTGGTTTCTTCAACCGCCAGACGAGCAAGATGTTGAGCTTGGCCAAGGCCAGCCAGGACCATTGGCTTCACGATGCGATCTACATCCTCTTGAGAAAATTGGGTGAAGACGGCGGCGGCGGTTCTGGCTTGACTGACTATGTGCTCGAGGTAAGCAATCCGTTCTTCACTGAGGCTTTCCGTGGTTAGCGAAATCTGAACTCGTTCCTGCACTACTTCATGCGTAATCATTGCTGCCCCCTATCCCTACCTGCCGAAGTCACATCCGATAGGAGCATGCCGACTTTTTTCGGAGCGCTCGCGACCCGCTTTTCCGGAGCCCGGGCGCCCCTGAACGCGGCCAGTTCTATGCGTAGTCGATGGGATGAGTGGCCAGCCAATGCTCATCGCGTGTTTTGCTAATATTTTTCGACACGGCACCAGCAACGCTCGCAGATAAACGGCGGCTTTCCCATGCGATGCCTGCACCCATGCCGAGCACTCCACCCAGCAAACCGAACGCCAAGGTTCGTCTTACCGATTTGTCGCGGTTTGCCGGAAGGCTGCCCAACATCGCAATACATGCACCAACGACAGCCGGCTTTAGCGCGCTTCGTAACGAACTGCTGAGAAACGGAGTAAAAGACTCTCCTTGTAAAAATGCTTCTCCACCAGAACGCGCTCCCTCAATTCCAGAATGCAAAAGCTCGCGACTATAATGAGCATTCGATTTCGACCATTCGCATAAATCCATAGCAATTCCTCACCACCGCTCGATCTTCAGTGTGTCCACTACATCACCCATTGAGCGATGAGTCCGTGGTCTGCGTCACCTATGCTTGTGAGATTTGTGACAACGGTGAGTGCTATTTGGGCGGGATTTACGCTGAATTGGACAACAGGGGACTGCGGCCGTGCGATTAGCTCATCGACAGTCGCAGCAGATTCGCCGACGGCTGCCCAGGCTCAGTCGCGTGGAAGCAGGCAAGATGACCTGCGTTGCCGCGCATTTATAAAGATAACCTCCTCAACTCCTTCAAGTTACATCAGCATGTATTTTCCATTTTCAATGACTCTCTGTGCGATCGTCTGCCGGAGGGCCACAGTATTGAACGGTTCATACTTGCAGAGCCGGCGCAGGATGGCCATCTGCGAACGGAGCATATCGCCTTCGCTCGAAGCGGCAATGACCATTTTCGCGGCGCTTTCGATTCTATCGAGTGCTCCTGCCATATAGACACGCGTCATCGCAATCGCATTGGCCGCGCCAGCCTCACCGTTGCGTGCGGCCAGTTTCTGGGCGCGCAACACGGCTGATTCCATGGCATAGGTTTCAATCGTCATGTTGGCGATTGCGCCCATGATCTCTTGCTGGTCCTGAATCGCCTGCATGTACTTCTGGGTGGCAACCCCGGCAGCGAACAGCCCGATCTTCTTGGCTGCCTTCATCAACTTCCACTCTTCCGCCAGCGGACCTTCCCCGCCGTCATCTCTGGTGCCGGACAACACTTCATCCATCAACTTCTTGATCGCGGCCATCAACGGAAGCTGCCCGGACATCGCCCGTTTCAGCAGAAACCCGGTAATGACCAGCCGGTTGATTTCGTTCGTGCCTTCGAAAATCCGATTGATGCGAGCATCGCGGTAACCGCGCTCAGCCGGGTATTCTTCGACGAACCCATATCCGCCATAGATTTGTACCGTCTCATCGACTACGTAATCGACAAACTCCGACCCCCATACTTTCAGAATCGAGCACTCGACGGCGTACTCATCAAATATCTTGCGCGCCTGGGCCATGTCGTTGTGGGCATCGCCCAGTTGCTCGGTGGCTGCGTCGATCATGCCGACCGTGCGATAGGCCATGGCTTCGCCGGTGAAAATGCCGGCAGCCATGTTGGCAAGCTTCTCGCGCACCAGCCCGAAATCGGCAATGACCTTGCCGAATGCCTTGCGTTGCTTGGCGTAGGCGATTGCGCTCTCCAGGGAATTGCGAGCTGCGCCGATGGCGCCTGCACCCAGCTTGAACCGGCCCACGTTCAGCACATTAAAGGCGATGTGATGCCCTTTGCCGATTTCTCCGAGGACGTTCCCTGCCGGCACCTTGCAGTCATTCAGAATGAGCGGACAAGTGGAGGAACCGCGGATGCCCATCTTGTGTTCTTCCGCTCCTACTGCGAAGCCAGGAAAGTTACGCTCAACGATGAAGGCGGTGAATTTTTCTCCGTCCAGCTTGGCGAACACGATAAACAGGTCGGCGAAGCCGGCATTGGTGATCCACATCTTCTCCCCGTTCAGCAGGTAGTGCTTTCCGTCTGGCGAGAGCGTGGCCCGGGTGCGGCAATTAAGGGCGTCGGATCCGGAAGACGATTCTGAAAGCGCATAGGCGCCGACCGTTGTACCATTGGCCAGCCCGGGCAGATATCTCTTCTTTTGCTCTTCGTTGCCGAAATAAACGATGGGGAGTGTTCCTATGCAGGCGTGAGCCCCCCAGGTCGTGCTAAAGCCAGCGTATTTTGCCATGCGGTCGGCAACGATGGCGGACGTGACTTTATCCAGCTCCATACCGCCGTACTGTTCCGGAACGTCGACGCCGCTCAGTCCGAGTTCGCCGGCCTTTCTTACTAGCTCGCGGCTAACCGCGAAATCTTTGTGTTCCATCTTTTCAACATTGGGTACGATTTCTTTGTTCGCAAATTCTTCCGCAGTTTGGGCAATCAGCAGGTGCTGCTCGGTGAAATCTTCTGGAGTGAATATTTCATCGGGCGTGCGATCCTCGATCAGAAAACTGCCGCCGGAAATTGTGGTGGCGCTTGGTGCGGTAAATGTGGCCATATTTCACCTCAATCGAATGTCGTGAACTTTAGCTAACTTCAGCTTTCTGAGCGTTCCCATACTTTTGTCGCAACTCTCGTTTCAAAACTTTCCCAGATCCAGTCTTGGGCAAGCTTTCGAGAAATTCGATGGAACGCGGACATTTGTAATGTGACAGCCGGGAGCGGCAGAACTCTAGAATGTCATGTTCCCCAGCTTGTGATCCTGGCTTCAAAACTACGAGCGCTTTCGGTATCTCGCCCCACTTTTCGTCGGGAAAAGGAATTACGACCGCTTCGTAAACATCCGGATGAGCGAGCAGCGCTTTTTCCACTTCCAGCGAGGATATGTTCTCGCCTCCGCTCACGATAATCTCTTTCTTGCGGTCAACAATTTGAAGGTAGTTGTACCTGTCCACAGTGGCTACATCGCCGGTGTGAAACCAGCCGCCCAGCATCGCGGCCGCAGTAGTCTCCGGCTCGCCCCAGTAGCCCTCCATGACGACGTCGCCTCGGGCCACGATTTCTCCCATGGTGGCTCCATCGTGTGGGACATCCTCCCCATTGGGCCCGACCACTCGAAGCTCGACGCCCGGGATTGCAAACCCGGTCATTGCTTGGCGGGCATAGCTTTGCTTTCCTGTGAATGGGAGATCTGACTTCATTGCCGATTTGGCAAGTGTGGGACAAGTCTCGGTCAAGCCATATCCGGAGATGCAGGTGCATCCCAGCTTCTCCTCAACTTCTTGTACCAGCGTTGGAGACGAGGCCGCTCCGCCAATGTTAATAATCTGAAGGCTGCGTAAATCAAACTGTGTTCTCGCGGGAGAATTCACCAGGGCCGTCGCCATCGTTGGCACCAGGGCGCAGCTGCTTACGCGCTCCCGCTCGATCAGGCGAAACACCTCCGCCGGATTGAAGTGGTGAATCATCACGTGCGTGCCGCCAACGACGGTGATGATGTGGGCGATGCCCCAGCCATTTGCGTGAAAGAGCGGAATGGTGTGAAGCAAAACAGCTTTGCATGACATTTCTCCGAGCGTGCTAGCGGAAGTCTGCCCGGCGGCGATCACTGACATGGCATGCAGATAGACGTTGCGATGGGTGAGCATCACCCCTTTGGGGCGGTCGCTGCTGCCGCTGGTGTAGAAGAGTTCCGCAATTGAATCCTCGTCAATTTGCATGAAGTCGCACTGAAACGGAGGGGAAGCTGACAGGAGATCATCGAAATTATTGGACGCCAGCCACTTGGCTTGCGGTTGACCATCTAGCAGGAAACAGGTTTCGATCGAACGGACGGTGGCTCGGAACGATTCTACGAGCGGAACGAATGACTGTTCGACAAACAAGAATCTGGCCTGCGCATCATTCAAAACGAAAGCAAGTTCCTGTGCGCCCAGACGGATATTTAAGGGCACCAGCACGCAGCCGGCTTCCAACACCCCGTAATACGCCTCCAGCAACCGATGACAGTTAGTGCTGAGAAAGGCAATGCGATCGCCTGGCTTTGCCCCGGCCGCGACCAGGGCGCCGGCGAGGCGGGCGGTGCGCTCCGCGAATTGCACATAGGTAAAGCGCTCGTCGCCGCACACCACTCCAACCTTATCTGGGAATTGTTCACGCGCATAGCGAAGGAAACGGATGGGAGTTAGTGGAATTTTCATCTGCGCCCCCCGATGGATGACAAGCATCCGCTGGCGGGAGCCCGCCAGAACGACACTCGCCTGAATTGAGTTGATTGATCATCCTGAGCGGCGCCGAAAGGACCCCCGTGTGCCTACTCCTGCCTGCTTCGCGGGATTCCCCCGTGCTGTTTCACATGTGCGAAGCCACCTGGCTCTAATAGCATGGTGTAAGGCAACCGGCCGTGCGGGGTCCTTCGGCTTCGTAGGGCCGCACTTTTTGTGGGCCCTACTCCGCTCAGAATGAAACTTCATGCGGTCCGGCCGCTAGGCGGCCGCTGCTGCCGCATGTTTTTTCGGCGACCGCTTGGCGTGATGTGCGGTCTTGTGCGCTTTGTGCGCCCCATTCGGCTTTGCCACGACGTCCATCAATTCCTTTTGGGCGTCGACATAGCTCTTCACGCCTTCCCGCGTCAGCTCTGCCAACGGGAGGAAGGGAAATGGGCGTAAGAGATCCAGAGTTTTGCCGGTGGTCTTGACGCTGGCGTTCATCTGTCGCCCCGCTACATCAACCAGCTTCCGCTGCGCATCGATGAACGACTCCGTGGCCTCGCGTGCCAATTGCGACAGCTCCGTCTTCTTAGTTTTCTTGACGCCGTTGGTGTGTTTGCTGCCGGTGGCCTTGGCTGTCTCCTCGGCAATCACGTCCATGAAATGTTTCTGGGCTTTAACGAAGTTGTCCATCGCCTCGCGGGCCAGTTCGACCAGTTGCTCGCTCTGGACCGGCTTCCCTGCCTTGGCGGCTTCCACCCAGCTATGAGTTTGCTTGCCGGCAATTTTCAGGAACTCCTGCTGCATGTGGATGAAAGTCTCCACGCTGCGCTGTAACAGGTCGGTAATCGCTTGCGCCGGTGGCCATTCTCCGACACGTTCCTTCACGCCAGTCATCAGGATTTCGTTCTGTTTTTGTCCCATATCAAGCAGGACCTTTTGCCCTTCAATGAAGTTCGATATTCCCTCGGCAGTCACTTCGCCCAGAATTGCGGTTGGGGAATGCTGAGGATCGGACAATTGCTGGCGTAGAGAGTGCATTAAGCTTGTATTCTGCCGCATCGCAAGGTCCATGAGGATCCGTTGCGTGGCAAAAAAGCTTTGGACTCCCTGCTGCGCCCAACCTGACAGTAGAGAAACAAAGGACGACTCGCTGGGATGAGTTCGAGAGGATTCATGCTTTCCGGTTGTTAACATTTGACACCTCCTTGTTGCTGCGTTGCAGCATCGAATTAAATATAAGATTTGACGACGGTTATGTCAAGATATATTTGTAGTATGTGCAAGGCAGCATGAGGGAACTAGAGAATGAAACCGACCCCTGTCGTTATCAAGAAATATGGGAATCGCAGATTGTATGATTCCTCCAGCAGTCAATACGTAAATCTCGACGATATCGCGCGTCTCATTCGGGAAGGCAAGGATGTTCAGGTCGTCGACGCGAAGACGGGTAAAGATCTGACCCGCGTCACCCTTACACAAATCCTGACCGAGGATGCGAAGGAAAAGCCAACCGGCCTGCCCCTCGAACTGCTGCGCCAACTAATCGTCGCGTCTGACGAGGTGCGGCATGAGGTCGTGATGTGGTATTTGAAATCCGCAATGGATACTTATCAGAAGGTGCAGGATGCGGTGCAGAATCGGTTGGGCGAGGTGCAGTCCGCCATTCTGTCGCCCGTGGACATGGTGAAGCAACTGATTGGCGTGCCCGTACCATCTCAGCCCCTTGCCGAAACCGAGCCGGAACTCGATGCGTTGCGCAAACGAGTAGCCGAACTGGAGGCGCGGGTCGAAAAACCCGCGCGAGTAAAAAGAGGCCTAACTCGAAACCCAAAGGGAAGGGTATAATTCAGGCGTAAGCTGCCCCCGGCTACGCGCGCCAGCGTAATTTGTGTACATGCTCGCCAGACCTAGGACGAAATTGCGACCCACACGGAAACATAAAAAGACAACAGGTTCGTCGAAGGCGCAGATGCACGCTCACCGGGCTGATTTGCAGGCCGACATCTCACCGTGGACAGAAGCGCTGTTTGCGGCCGAGATTCTGTTGCTGCACGCGACTCCGGTCTATTACGGCTTTGGCGTACCGCGCGGTGACGGCTCCGCAGTGGTCATTATTCCCGGTTTTCTTGGTACTGATCTGTATTTGGCGGAACTGCACGCCTGGCTGGGGCGCATCGGATATCAAGCCTATTTTTCCGGTATCGGTATCAACGCCGAATGCCCAAATCTTTTGGTCCAGCGCCACTTGAACGAGACCATAGAAAAAGCGCTGGCCGAGACGGGACGGAGAATTCACTTGATTGGTCACAGCCTCGGAGGAGTGATCGCACGCTCCGTGGCTGGACAGAGGCCACGGGATGTAGCTTCCGTTATCACGCTGGCTTCGCCGATTCGCGGCACGGCTGCCAGTCGAACGATTCTGCATGCCGCCGATGCTATTCGCGAGCGAATCCTGCAGGAGCATGGCCGTGGAGTCCTGCCCGACTGCTATACCGGGCGCTGCACCTGCAATTTTGTTGATTCGTTGAGGCGCGACGTTCCGGACTCGATGACCGAGACCGCGATTTACACACGCGATGACGGCATCGTCGACTGGCGCTATTGTATGACCAGGAATCCTGAAGCCGATTTCGAAGTTCCCGGCACTCACATTGGAATGGCATTTAATCCGTCGGCCTACACCATTGTCGCTGAGCGCCTGGCGTTGGCACAATCCTCCAAATGAGGTTCAGCCAACCATCTCCAATACGGCCCCAGTACTCGTCTCTAAAGCTTCGACAGGCCTGCCTCGCCGCTCCAGGCGGAGCACCGCTCTCGCCAGGCTGTTGTTCGCGACGGCAAAGCTTCCTGTGCAATCGGTCTTCAAATAAGGAAGGCGATGGAGGCTCGGCCCAGCGCCGTCGATAGCTCCTTCCAATTGCAATCCGTCCTTTGTCGAACAGCGAAAATCCCATCCAAATTCAGCTGTATCCCGTCTGGCCTCTCGTAAATTCCGGAAGACATGTTCCTGCCCCTCGTGCCAGAGCACTGCTTTGCGAAAGACCATCCCGAAGGGCATTTCGTATACCAGGGCTTCGAATGTGCTCGGATCTGTGTTGGCGCGTAGAAAATGCGCATGGGTCCACGTCCAAAAATTGCGATGCCTATATCCGCAGTTGTGTCCTTGAACTCCGAACCCCAAAGGGTTCCCTTCAAAGGTCTGGCCATCCAGCGTGATTTGGCCGGAAAAAAACGCGTCCGAATGCGGTGTCCGCGAGAATCCAATCCAGCCCTTGTTGCTCAGCGTGACGCGAAACGCGGAACGATAGTGCAGATCCCACGCGATCGCGTGCCCCTTAACCTCCAATGTTCCCCGGCAGGAGCCCTCGCCGATTTCATTGCTACTGATTCGGAAGTGGAATGGACTTCGCCTTCTGTCGCTGAGACTCAGACCCTCCATGGGGAATCCTTGAATGAAGCTTTCCGGCGTTCCATCTCGCGGAAACCATGTGGCCCACACCTGGACGGGCATCCCCTGCGGCTCGCCAGCGCAACCGCATCGGCCAGGATTCATCAGCAAATATCGGAACCACCACGCCCCGGCGCCATCCGCCAGCCCCAGACGAACAAACCAGACTTCATAACGCCGCCGCGCAGAGAGTGACGAATATAGTTCGTTCAGTGTCTTCACAGGCTTGTTCTTGTGTGGCTTTAAATTCTCATCCAGAAACGCTGCTGGTAGCAACCGCTGCCGATAAGCACAGCGTCATCGTAATCAACCTCGATGCAGAAATCCAACGCAACGGAGAGGGCGACACCCGCGCAAGCGTCTCGCGGTGGGCATCAGGTGCAAGCCGGGCAGCTTTGATTGGGGCGGTCGCTGCTATGAGGCGACTATCTGAGTCTTTTTCGGCAATTGAGCAGCCGAGATTGCTCCCCACGTGCTCCCCAGAAAGTCCGAGCACAGCCCAAAAGAAAACATCGGTCGAATGGGTACAGTAAGGCAAGAGGCACGTAAATGTATGTGACTGGAGCGGTAAGAGCCCTCACCTCGAACATGGTAAAATGAAACTGCGCACGCCGGAGAGGTGGCAGAGTGGCCGAATGCGGCGGTTTGCTAAACCGTTGTACGGGCTAACACCTGTACCGAGGGTTCGAATCCCTCCCTCTCCGCCAGATGTTCTAAGTCCCGCCGATGTAAGTAGTTGCAACATTTCAGGTCACTACTCTTCTGCTTCAGTTTGGTCTCTGGATCTCCCAAAGGTGCATGTTAGGTGCATTCTTCAGAGAAAGTTCCAGCGACTGCATTGCGGCAGTGGCATCCGCATCTGCAGTCTTGATGTAGCAACGCCGCGTTACAGCATCGTTCGAGTGCCGCAGTATTCGCTGAATCGTCTTGTCAGGCACACCGAGCCTGTACAAGTTCGTGGCTAGACCGCGCCGAAACGCATGCCAGCCGTGCCAACGCAATCCCACCTCCGTGAGAGCAGGTGCGATGACGTCACGCGCGAGCGCATCGAGGTTGATAGGCTTTCCCTTCGGGCTGATAAACATAAGGCCATTTACCGGATCTCCGGATGTGGCACGATGCAAATTCAGCGTTTCAGCGAGCAGCGAAATCACCGGAACCGGCGCTTTACTGCTTCGCGTTTTGGGCTCGACTGCATAACCCCTCCAGAACGCTTGCGAAATGTAAAGCTCCTTGCCATCGTAGTTCTCCCAAAGGAATCCTCTAATTTCGCCTTTACGTGCGCCCGTGAATGCGGCCGCGGCAACTATAGTTGCGGCCGGCTCAAACAGCACGTTGAGCATTTGCTGGATCTCCTCAAGAGTGTAGGCATAAGTGTCTTCCGACACTTTTCCTCTCGGAAGGACAACGTCCGGAATCGGATTCTCAGAATTGAGAACACCTCGCCGCTTTGCATATCGGAAGACGCCAGATAGGAACGCCTTGATGTGTGCCAGAGTCGTACAACTCAACGCATTCTCGCCGGCGATTTCCTCCAAAACGTGCTCCGCATCAGCGGTCCTGAAATTCCTAAGTGTTATTTGTCCGTGCGGTGACAGATAGCGTTTCCACAAATTGCGATAACCGTGGTACGTACTCACCCGCTTATGAACCTGGACCGAAGGCAAGCAGTGGTCCTCGACAAATCGCGTAATCGTCATCGTACTTTGGGGTGTCGCACGAACGTCGTTGATAGGGGCAAGAAATTCGTTAGCGAGTATGCGCGCTGCCCTTCTTTCGCGATACTCACCGAATGCCTCGACCAGTCGCCGTGCTTTTTGGATACGGATAATCGCTCCATCGGCACCGAGCTCGAAGTCATAGTATCGAAGCATCCAGAGATTCCCTTTGCGGTATAGATAACCCTTCTGGTGACGGGTTCTCTTCATCTGCTCTCCTTTCCGAGAGCCCGTCCCGCTTTCCCATTGCTGCCAGATACTATACGCCGTTCGATCCAAGCTTCCAGTTCAGCGCTACCCCATCGGAACCGAACGTACTTCCCGAATTGCCCGTGTGGGATCGGATCCTCTGAGCGTTCCCTCACATGTTCGCGGACCCACGACTCAGGAAGGCCCATGCGTGAGGCAAACTCACGGCAGTCGATGAACTTGTGGTGGTCAGTGTCCTGCGAAACTTCGGAGATTCGCGGTGTTTCTTTCTGATCGTTTGGGAATTTCTCTGAAGGAGCGAGGATGCGAGAAGATTCGGCCATCATGTCGGTTTTCTCCGCAAACCAGTAGGTTCGGGGCCACCGCACGGCGACCGTAGTTAAACTACCTACTGGCGTCCCTCATAGGACGGTCGAAAACCGACGCAGCCCGCATAAGCTGCCCTGTTAGTGGCAAGATTCTCGCCCCAAATTTCTCGATTGTCAAGATGCAATCTTAGTCTCACGCGCTCGAGTATCGGGGTTGCTACTACCGCACTCGTATCTCTCTCCCTCGAAGATGTGCCCTCAGGCCTGAAAACGGCACCGTCAGTTCGAAGAAAAGGAACTGGCCGCGGGCTCTTACAAGTTGCTGAAAGGGTACCTAGGGTTCGAATCCCTCTCCCTCCGCCACGCAGTCTGTATTGCAGAGAAAGTCCGCTCGCCTCACGCCGAAATGCGCGAATAATGCCCGTATTTTGCGATTATCCCTGACAAACCGGACTGCAGAGAACGGACTGCTCGTCAGCGATGAGGGCCACTGTCACGGCTTTTCTCTGGAGGACATATGCGCAGTCCGGTTTCCAGTAGGGCCATAGGCGAATGCAATGCGATCATAAGCTGCGAATTCGACGATATCGAGTTGACATTTGCCAACACCTAGAAATCGAGCTCGGCAAACAAACGACATCTTAGGGCGTCCACACGGAAGACGGACCTCGTGGGAGAATGTGGCGAAGCCTTCCTTATCTTAGTGCTCTTCGTACACGTACTCGTGTTGCGCGTCCCGTATGGTCAGCGTTCGCTTCGCTCCCGAACCGACTACGAACTCGAATCCCATTTCACCGGGTACCGTGGTGATGAATGAAATCGTGCCATCCGGATTTTTGCGGCTGGCAACTTCGCTCTTCCACTCGCCAAAATCGAAGACCGTTGCGGTGCCCGACGTGCTCACGTTGATCTCTCCCAGCGATGCATTGGTGTAGTGCTTGGCTAGCTTGGCACTTTCGCTCGCGTCGGCCGGGATCGTCATCAATTTGCGCTCAGCCTGGAGACTGGAGTAGAAGCTCTTCGCATCAGAGTTGAGCTGCGCCTCGGCTTCTGGGTGTCCGTCGAACAGAACTTCGAGCAATTTGCGGCGAATGCGGTCGCGTAGAATCCATCCGGGGTCGCCGTTGGTCAGGACGACGGCCCCGACGTTTTGCTCCGGCAGCCAAATCATGTCGCTGTGATATCCGACCAGATCACCACCGTGATGAACGACGGGGATTCCATACGTGGTATCGACCATCAGGCCCATACCGTAAGTTGTGTCTTTGCCGATGCTGACCTGCGGCGCGCGCCGCTCCAGCAGTGGGCCCGGGGAGATGTACGTCGTTCCATCAGGCAGCTTGCCGTCGGCGAGTTCCATGGAAACATATTTCAGCATGTCGCGCACACTGCTCCACGCACCGCCGGCAGGGCGCGCGGGGATGACAGCGTCGTTAATGGCAGTCATCGCCTTGGCGGGTTTGCCATCGACATCGGGCGAATGCGAACCCGCATGGTTGCTGGAGAATGCTCGCTTGAAATCGAACGTCGTCTCTTTCATCTGTAGCGGATCGAACACATACGATTGCATCGAGCTGTTGTAGGCCGCTCCCAATTCCATATCCGGATGGATTACATAAGCTGCCGTATATCCCGCGGCTGCGGCCATGAGGTTGGAATACTGAAACAGTTCGCCGAATCTTGAAGTCGGTTGCATGGACCCGAGTAGAGCCAGCGTGCTTTTGGGAGTCATACCGCCGTAATTAAAGATCCATTCCAGATCCTGGCGCGGCATGCCGGTGCAGGCGCAGATCAGGTGTTTCACCAGAACGCTGCGCGTGGTTTCGGCGTCGACGAGTTTGAAACTGGGAAGCAATTTGGTGACCGGCGTGTCCCAAGTGATTCGGTGTTCATCAACAAGTTTCGCGAGCAGAAGTGTGGTCATCGCCTTGGTGTTCGATGCAATCATGAACAGCGTGTCGCCATCCGGCTTTGTGGCGCCGCCAAGCTCTTTCACTCCGAAACCCTCAGCAAAGACGACCTTGCCGTCCTGTACCAGGCCAAGACCGACGCCCGGCACACCGAGCACTTTTTGTCCCTGCTCGACGAAGCGACCGAACTCCGCAATGCGCCCCCGATCCAGCGTATTCGCTTTCTTCCCGGCGAACGACTCGCGGCTGTAGCCTTTGGGCAGTAGACGACTAAAGATGAGGGCAATTTGCGAGCCGCGCTTTCCGGCGACTGCGTCCGCCAGGTCTTCGATGACAACGGTCCAACTTGATCCGGAGTAAAGAAGGACCGCGGCCACTCCCCGCTTCTCGTTGGGTGAGGTTATGTATTCGTAGGCGCGGCGCTTGCTCCAGCCATCGCGGTCGGGGAGATCGTTGCTGACTTTGACTGGCCACTTCGCGTCCGGCTTGTATGCCTGCCAGGCGGCGGCTAGGGCTTCATCCGAGCCTTTGGCTTGCACATCGACGAGTGCGATCCAGGAGTCTCCCTCGGGGGCTTCGAGGATGGTTGCCGGTCCTTTAACACGAACGGACCAATCCTTCGGCGCGATGAAGGCATTACCGAGAACCGTGGTTTTGGGTGTGTCGACAGAAAGCTTCTCCAGCGCCTGCGTGCTTGCTGCGTTGATGGCTTGTTGGGCTGATGAGCTTTGGACTGATCCCGACACAATTACAGAACTGATAACTAACAGAAAGCCGGCGATAGGTTTTTTCATGGCATCAGAATTTAACTCCACATTTGGCTCGCAAAGCAAGACGATCCCGCGGCGAGACTTGGTGAGTGATTCGCGGCAAGGCGGTGAAACATAAGTGCGCTCGGGCAACGGACATTTCTGAGCCGTTCGCAACTGCAGTTGGTTTCAAAAAGAATCGCTCGCAGTGCGGGAATGGAGCGCAGTCGTGACACCGTAGCGGGTGTGTTATCTGCGTCCGCCAGCAAGTCATCAACACAGTGTTAGGACACTATCAGAAATCACAGGCACAAAATCCCACAATTGCACAAATCCGCTTCTATATGGTTCCCCGTGACGAGAGAAACTTTCGGTTTTGTGACTGCCCGCTAGGCACGCAGTCGCATGCGAACCCAATCAGGCTTTCTGGGGCTCGCAAAGTGACCACTTTTTTGCCAGGAATCGCCTTGCGTTCGCTTTTCAGCTTCGAATGGATGGCGAATCGAAACCGGACCAGTTGCAACCTCTGATGTCGGGTTTTGGTGTGAAATTCTCTGGTGAGGTTTTACTATCTGCAAGTTACGGATATGTCGAGGCTTAGCGGGGCAAAACCGTACCGAGGGTTCGAATCCACTTCCCTCCGCCACGCAGTCTGCACTGCAGAGAAACCAAGCCCTAGTTCCCGCGAAATCGCTCGAAGTGGCCGCAATTTCGGGAATCTTGCTTACAAACCGGACCGGAGAAAGTGTCTCACTCTACCCCGCAGACAAGTTTTGTCGCGCTTTTCTCTGGAGGGTACATTGGCAGTCCGGTTTTGAAGACGCCATCGGGCGAATGCAATGCGATCACACACCGCAGATTCCCCAAAAGCGGGCTGACTTTTGTCGGCCACTTTCCGATAAAAAGGCCGCCGATCGGATCGGCGGCCAGGTGCTCAGTCATTCCAAAGCTCTACTTCGAGTTGCGGGTTCGGCGTGAAGGCGGGATGCCTCTCTCCGGTTTTTCCCTCTCAACCTTGTCAGAGAGATGGTGCAGCGGTTTGTCGCCCGCCGAAGATAGCTGCGGGCCGGCTTTGACCGGCGCGGGCAAGCCCTGCGCCGTGTAAATCGCCTCGTTGAAGGTTGTTCCAGAGTTGGCTGCGGCTACTGCGAACACTCCGTACGGCACGCCGTTGGTGAAGGCGGTGGCAATGTAGTCCGCCACCATCAAGCCGTTATCGGAGTTGGGCAGCCACCCGAGCTGCATCGGTCCGGCCAGACTCACCGGAGTATTCCACGTAGATCCGCCATTGGCCGACGAAATGTAGCCCACGTAGAGCTGGCAGGTCGACTTCGTACAGCTGCTCTTCGGATAGTAATAGTAGGTAACTGCGACGTGCGCAGTGGCGCCCGACGTCGTGGGATCGATGCCAATTCCCGGAATGAAGTGGTTCACCGTGCTGGTGGTGGCGTCGATTGGAATGCGCGTTACCGCCGACCAGGTTGTGCCATTCGTAGAGGTGCTGTAGACCAAATCGTTGGTGGAGCATCTGGAGCGGAACCGGCAATCCTCCCATACGACGTACACTTTACCTGCGCCGTCCTGTGCGGCGGAGGGCAGCGGAAGGCTGCGAATGCCACCATCATCTTTATGCCATTGCAGGTTGGAGATGGTAACTGGCGCCGACCAGGATGCGCCTCCGTTGGTAGAGGTGAAGGCAGACAACCCCGAGGTTAAAATGGGCACCACGACGGTGCCGTTGGGCTGCGCCAGCGGCTGCCCGCCAGTCCCGTCGGACCCGCTGCCGGAGGGTACCGCGGCCGACCACGTCATGCCTCCGTCGATTGATGTGCTTAGTTGAAGCTCGTCTCCGTTTTCGTAAAGGTCCCATTCCACATAGCAATTGCCGTAATACGGGCTGGTGGACGTGTTATCGCACACGATCCATTCCTTGTCGGAGGCCTGTACCGGGGGGACCGATGAGCACCGGATTACCCCAAGTCAGTCCGCCGTCGGTGAACCGGCTCACCGCCATCGCCGGTATCTCGGAGGTGTTCGAGATGGGCAAGGTGGCGATCATCCAAACGCCGTGCTTGGCGTCATAAGCTACGGCCGCATCGCTGGCTGCGTTGTAAGGGCCGCTGTCATATCCCGTGGTCAGACCCGGAAGAAATCCGTTTGTCCAGGTGCTGCCGCCGTTCGTCGAGGTTGCCCAGCCAATGGCGGTCGCGCCACCGGGAGAAATGCGTCCCGTTTGAAACGCCGATACCAGGGTGGTGCCGTTTGCCAACACATGCGGCTCAACTTCGGTGGCGTGCTGGCCAGGGCCGACGGTAAATGGATCGGAACTGATCTGAGTCAGGCTGACCTGGGCATGCCCGGCAATCGCCGACGTGATGCCAAGGCTCAGCGCGGTCAGGCAAGCAAATAGAAACAGCGGGTTGCGAGAACCTGGGAGATTGCGATTCATTGGATTTGTCCTCTAAGGCGAAGTTTTTGTTCGCTGAATAAATAACAGAGCATTGTGAGCCGCCCCGCGCAGGCATGACTGCGCGGGACGGCTTCTTCGTTAGTTCACCGTCTGGATCAGGACCGGTGAAGTGCTGCCCAGAGAACTGGAACTGCCTCCATAGACAGCGGTGATGGAGTGGCTTCCCCTGCTCAGGCTTGAGGTCGCGTAGGTGGCCTTGCCCGAGGACAGGGATTTCGAGGACAGGGTCTTGGTTCCGTCCTTGAAGGTAACGGTGCCGGTGGGAACGGCTGTGCCCGGTGCGTTGGCCACGACTGTGGCCGTGAAGGTGACGGTCTGGCCGTGGTTCGAGGGGTTGAGCGAGGAAGTGACCGAACTGGTGGTCGAGTCCTTGTTCACCGTCTGGGTCAGGGTGGATGAGGTGCTGGTGTTGAAGCTGGAGCTGCCGTTGTAGGTGGCGGTGATGGAATGCGAAGCCACGGTCAGCGTCGTGGTGGTGAAAGTTGCGTGGCCGGTTCCATCCAGAGTCGGGGTTCCCAGAGTCGCGGAACCATTCTTGAAGGTCACCGTGCCCGTGGGCACGCCGCTGCCGGGAGCATTGGCGGTCACGGCCGCGGTGAACGTGACCGACTGGCTGAACACCGAAGGATTAGCCGAGGAGGTCACCGTAGTGGTGGTTCCGTCTTTGTTCACTACCTGGGGTGAAGCGGAATCGCTGCCGCTGCTGTTCCCCCAACCGGTGCCGCCGGTGAAGGTGGCGGTGATGGTGTTGCTGCCCACTGCTAGCGCCGAGGTGCTGAAGGCCGCCTGGCCTGAGCCGTTCACGGCCACATTCGAGGCCAGGACGTTGCTGCCTTGTGTGAAGGTGACCGTACCCACCGGCACACCGCCGCTGGAGGTGACGGTGGCGGTGAAGGTGACAGACTGACCGAACGAGGACGGGTTGGGCGTTGAACTCAACGTGGTGGTGGTGGCGAAGTTCTGCACCACCTGGACGGTGCTGCCGTTGCTGGCGGCAAAAACCGAATCTGAAGCATAAGTGGCGGTGATGGTGTCGTTGCCCGCCGCCAGGGCTGTGGTGCCGAAGGCAGCAGCGCCACTCGAGTTCAAAGGAACCTGGGCCAGCACGGTGTTGCCCTCCTGGAAGGTTACCTGGCCGGTGGGGGTTCCCGTTCCCGGCGGAACCGCGGTGAGCGTCGCCGTGAAGGTGACGGACTGCCCAATATTCGAGGGATTCGGTGTGGAAGCGAGCACAGTAGAGGATGCGCTGGTGTGGATGCTTTGAACCAGCGACGAACTCCCGGCGCTGAAGTTGGAGTCGCCGCTGTACTGCACGGTGATGAAGTGATGGTCGGCGGTGAGCGTCGAACTGGTGTAAGAGGCATTGCCGCTGCCGTTCAGGGGCACACCGGATGCGAGCGTAGTCGTGGTGGTTTGCAAGCTGCCGTTCACCACTGCGTACGTCGTGTCGGTAAAGGTGACGGTCCCGGTCGGAATGATGCCGGAAGTGCCCGTATCGGTGACGGCGGCGGTGAAGGTGAGCGATTGCCCGACGACCACCGTGCGCACATCGGGCGTGGAGGAGGTTACGGCTACTCCGACGCCGGTGAGACTGCCCATGGCCCACAGGGAGCCGCCGTTGAGCGTGAACACGGTTCCATCCGGACCGATCACGGTGGGAACGTAAGGCTCGCCGATGCCGGCTCCGAGTTGAACCCATTGCGTCAAGGAATTGCTCGTGAGGTTCCAGCTATACATGCGGCCATCTTCGCTGGGCATGTAGACGGTATCGGTGGCGGGATTAACCGCGGCGGTGTCGATGCACCATTCGCGTACCGCGTAAGGGTAAGTGGTGCTGCGAAGTGCCGCGTCGACAGTGGGGCCGATTACGGTGAGCACTTCGCGCATGATCAGCATGCCATCGGACGAAGCGTGGGCGTCAACCTCGGTAGCGGTGGGATCGAGCACGGCGATCCGGTTCACGCCGTCGCCGTTGTCGCTGCCGCCGTCAGCGTAATTGTTGTACTTGGTGAACAGCAGGTAGGTCGAAGTGCCAGTATAGGAAGGCACCATGCTGGCGGGGACGACGGCAGCGGTGTTGTCCCAGCCGAATCCTCCGGGAGGTTTTTCCACGGTGAGATCGGAACTGAAATGGAGCATGAAGCCCCGCGAGCCGTTGAAGGGGTTGCCCATGATGCCAAAGTAGACGTCGTTGTCGGGACCCACCATAGGCGACGCCGTGCTGTCGTCAAGGATTTGGGCATTGTCGGCAGTGGTGCGCGGATCTTTCAAGAACACACTGTACTTGGTGGCCAGAGTGGTGCTGTTCAATCCCAGCAGGTACCCGTAAGTGTCCGTGGTAGCGCCTTTCACAACTACGTAAAGCGTGGTCTGGTCGTTGCTGAGCGCGGGCCCGGAGTTGTGACTGTCCTCGCCGATGTTGGAGTCGTTGGCTGCGGTTCCGGCCAGCACGTAGGTGGTGTTGCCATTGGGATCGATGCGGGCAAAGCCGCTCTGCGTGGTGTTCAACGGCGCCGGAGCGGTTCCCTGCACCCGGAACCCAAAAAAAACGTCGCCGCTGCTGTCGGAAGTGATGGGAGTGTTGATGAACACCGTGGAGTTGAAGGCCGCAGCGTTGGCCTGGTAATTGGCCAGCGTGGTGTAAAACACCTGCTGCACGGGCGCACCGTGGCTGATGGAGTCGGGATTATCGATGTAGTAGATCGTGCCGCCAGCACCCGGATAGTAGAGACGCGTGTCCACTAAGTTAACGGCCAGCGCGGGCTGGTAGACGGGAATCCAGTCGTACGAGGGCAGGATGTAATCGGTGGTGAGGGTGTAGAGCGCCGTGCCGTTGGCGGCGTTGAAGACGTTGACCCGGAAGCCGTTGCTGGCCGTCTTCACTGGAACAAAGATGGTGTTGGCGGGCGTGAGCAACGGGGCGCCGTAGTGGGCGTAGGCTCCCGAGTTGTTCAGATCGATGCTAGTGAGCCAGTGGATTGCGTCCATTTGTTGGGCGGCGGTACTGTAGTTGGCCGTATGCTGGGCATTGCCGGCGAAGGTGGAGACGATGGTCTGGGCTGGGGCCCGGCTGGCTAGAACCAGTGCAACTGCGAGACACCAGATTACCAGTATGCTTTTACGCATAGAAACTCTTTCCTTGGACAAGACGTAATTTGAGCTGGGTTGTAGTGAATGAAGGTGGAATGATGAGCAACGTTAGCGGAGGTTTGTAGCACAAGGTACCGATCCGGCCGCAGCCTTCTTCGGGGTGTTACGAAAACCGGAGTTTGTGCCGATATGTCGGCACGTGCCGAAATTTCGGCACTTAGGAATCGGCTAAGTAATTGAAAGTGCAAGAGGGCGGCGGGGCAAGTTTCGGGGCGTGGATGATAAAGCGTTTTCCGAGGGGGTGGGCGGTTCGTTACGAAATCCCAACAGAGGTTCATTTCGGAACAGAGGTCATGCATGACCACTCGACTAGGAGGGCGGAAAGAGGCCCGTCGTCGCATGGCCAGATGCCATTGTGTTTATATTAACGAATTTGGAACACGCCGCTGAGTCCGTGATTTGGTAGCGGTGGGCGTGCCACGACCTCATTAGACCGCCCAGTCTGCCGGCGGATTTTCGATCTCCCAGAAGTCGCGCGCCGGGCTGTCGAACTCAAGTCCCAGCAACCACGAGCCGCTCTCGAACAGCGAAATCGCGAGCACAATTCTGGCCTGCTTACTCCGCCCACTGGCGATCAGTTCCACCGTCACCCGTGTTTCCTTTTCCAGACGCTCGCTTACGATGACCCCGCATCCATGTGCGTTGACGACTACCGTCTCGTATTTCCCAGAAAAGTTGCGCGCAGGATCGAGGCTGGCGATCACAACCGGAATCTGCAGCGACAGACGTGTACTACGTCTGGCCTCATTCTTGTGCCTCTCCGGCGCGGACCCTCCGCTCGAATTCAAAGCGTGCCGTCCTCCGGATCTCATACTAAGGACTGCTGAAGAGATGGCACTTTCCCAGCACGTACATTTACGAAAGCGGAACAACCACATTCCCAGAGGGTTTATTAGTCCAGGTTGAACCGTGTTTTTGGGAAACAATGGCGACTGGCTAACGCAGAGTTCGGCTAGGGTCGGAACCTTCCTCACCACAGACAGAACCGGCTAGAGTAACGAGATCAGAAGGCTCGGCCTTTGCAGTTGAACGCAGGTGATCCTCCTCCGTCAGCCTTGTCTTTCTTGGCTGAGACCTACGTCAGACGGGACAAAAAGGCCGCCATCCCTTTGAGGTCAGGGACAGCGGCTTAGCCCCTTTCTTGGGTTAGTGCGATGGGCTAAGGGGCAATCTCAGGTCGTATTCCCCGCGCACGCTCCGCACTCAGGACAGTAGAGCGGCAATCCTGATCGGCGCGGAGCCACGGGCGCATAGATGAAGATCGCATCGCAAACCGAACACTTCAGGTTCTTCAAGTCCAGCAGCATTGTTGTTTGCGGTGCGCTACCAGCCGCGAACCCCGCTTTTAACAGGCCATCCAACCAAATCCCTCCGGGCGGATACAGCCTCCGATCTGCCCTGGCATGTTGCCTACTGTGGTTAGGGGGCAGAACTTGTTTAGTATACTAAACAGACAGTGCGATGTCCATCCTGAAGAATTTACGGCATCTTGCGACAGACGCCCCGCGGGCTGTTTGGTCAACGAATCATGTCCCTACGGCTCAAGCGTGGGTTGTCGCAGGAAGAGTTTGCGGCCAGGGCCGGGTATTCACGAAGCTACGTCTCCCTTGTCGAAAACGGACACTATGCTGCGAGTCTCGACGCCATCGTAGCTTTTGCCAACGTTCTTGAAGTCAAGCCTGCCGAGTTATTGAGAGGCATCTCGTAATCGACTGTGTTATGCCGTTTTCAAGCGGCTTCGGTGGTCATACTGAAGTAATTTGCCCAGTCTCCTGTTTGCCGACCATCCCCCTCGAACCCTGATCGTCGCTTCCCAGAAGCCCATTTCTTGCGCGTAGATCTCGCCCGGGGCCAATGTCCAAATAGAATACGAGCCAAACTGTATGCGTTCCCTCGCTTCCTCGAAACTGACCTTGAACGGCTATGTCGTCCTCGCACTACTGGCTTTTCTCCCGTTCTGCGCCTTCGGGACGAAGCCTGTGGATGTTCCCGGTAACCGGCGTGATGTTCGCCGGATCGTCCAAATTCGCATAAATGGACAAAACCTGTTCCCATCGCCTTCGAGCCTCAACGGGATTGCAGGGTCTGATGTATGCAAATGAGCACAACTTTGCGCCTCGCATCGGAATAGCCAAGAGCCTTCCTGACGACGGCCTGGTGCTGCATGCGTCCTATGGAATCTTCTTTACGCCGGTGGATCAGAACACATGGTGCAACCAGCGCCACAATGTGCCCAATGTGTTCCCCGAAACACAGCAAGGTGACAACTTCACGCCTCCGGCCTCGCTCTGTGCGAACGGATTGAATTTCGGCACTCCGGTGCTGGGTACGGGCACGCTGCTGGCGACGACGGTGAGCTTTACGGCGTTCGATCCGCACGCCCGGTCAGCACCATCAACCTCCTGGAAAATACCGCACAAAGCTGGTACGACGCGGGTTACGTCAACGTGCGCCGCCGCTACTCGCACGGGCTAAGTCTCTTGGCGAACTATACCTAATTCCAAGAACCTGACCAACGCGCCGGATTTTCGTTCTCCGATGGGGAAGCGGCAATCCCCCAAAACAACGCTGACCTCAATGCGGAAAAAGGAACTGGCTGTGACGTGCGCCACCGATTCTCGCTAAGCAGCGTGTACGATATTCCTGCGTTTCGCCGGGCGGAATGGGTGGACTTGGTCACGCAAAACTGGCGTCTATCCGCCATCTATCAGGTTGAATCGGGAATGCCCTTCACGATCTCCGTTTTTGGCGACACCGCCAATGCCGGAACCGTTCTGGGGGAAAACCCCATACGGGCCAATGTCACAGGTCGACCCGCATTCGGCCCGGGTACGGACACCGCCGCGGAGTGGTTCAATCCCGCCGCTTTCGTTGCGCCCCCAGCCTACACGTTTGGCGACGCCGGTCGGAATTCCGTCTACGGCTCGCCTCTGCAGTCCCTCGACGTTGCTCTGGTGCGTTCTTTCAACCTCACGGAAAGGGCCGCGTTCCAATTCCGTGCGGAAGCCTTCAACGCGCTGAACAAGACGAACCTGGGTACACCGAACCGTTTTGTGAACACTCCGCAGTTCGGAACAATCACGATGGCGATGTCTCCGGCACGCGAACTGCAGGTCAGCGCAAGGCTTTCGTTCTAAGACCGACTGGCTAAGGCACTCCATGTTGCTGGTGCGCGTGATGCGCGGCATCTTCTGAACCCCCGCAGACGGTGCGCCTGCGCGAGAATCGCGGGGCAGCAATGGATCGTAAGCAGAGCCCAGCATGTCTACGGCTGTTTCATGGGCTGACGTATTGGTTGCTTTGTGTCGCTTTACTATCCCGAAGTCGTCCCAAAAGGATGGCGCTTACGGATGTTGTCGGATCCGGAAACCGCTTTGTCGCAGAAAACTTTCGCTACTCCGTCAGATTGTAGATCAGGCCATTGGGATCTTTGATGTAGCATCTCGGAAAGTCAGGCTCATCTTTCACAATCTGACAACCCTTTTTTTTGAGCCTTGCTTTGGCTTCCTTCACACTTTTGACAGTGACTTCCAAAACGGGTCCGAGAGCAGGGCCACGCTCAATGAAGAAATTAATATTGTCCCCGTGCAGGCTGATCATATTTGGTTTCTTGTCCGTTACTTTAAAGCCTAGTTCCGTGACGTAGAAGTTGGCGGCCTTCATGGGATCTTCCGCTTGAATCAAGATATCGGTGCCAAATGTATTTGCCATATGCCTCTCCGAGTGCGGCAGCACGATTCGCAACGTCCCATTATAGTTGGATTTGCACACCCGCTTGCGCGCTTTCACCTAGAACATTCAATAAAATGGTTTCATGTTTGTAACCGGAGTATCTTTGTCGTGTTCTGCTCACTCGCGTAACTATAACTCGAGGCAGGCGCGCGAGTAGAGGGTCTCTCGCAGGTCTTAATGCCATGTGCTCGTTCGCCGGAGGCGGCAGATCATTACTGGACGCGCGGGGTGGAGACAGGCCACGACCAGTGCGCATTCCGAAACTGCCTATGTCCTTCTCGATATTCTGCGATCCCGGTAAAGAACCCGTCCTCATCGACGCGGCTTCAGGCGGTTGTTATCCGGACTTCGTGATAAGACGACGCGAGTACGGCGAGATCTGAGGCAAGCGGATCGACTCGCAAATCATCGCCCCACATCAGCTCGATTCGCTGGACAGTGCGCGCAAAATCGCGTATTCCCGCGGTTGCGGATTCTTGATTCGGAAACGCCATGTGACCTTCCACCACCATGAAGAAAGGAAGGACTCTGAGAGAAGTGCTTACGCCAGGCTCCCGGGCCATCTTGAGTAACGTCGTGAGCAACGGCCTGAGCGAATGTTCGCACATTCGCCTGCACCGTGGCGGTCTGCGCCGCCGTCAGCGATGGAGATTCGCTTGGCACGGGGCGGCGGGAGCCACACGCGGCTGCTAAGATAGTCGCCAGAATAAAGGCGTACTGCCAAGGACGCATGACTTATCCTTTCGCACTCTGGGATAACAATAGCAAGTGTCACGAAGGAGGGAAAGTGCGCATCAGAGTATGCTTGTGGATTGTCAGGCGCGATATTGCATATATCTCGGGCGGTCCGTCTTCGCTTTCCCGGCGATTACGGGCTACGATCGACCAGGAATCTGCGACGACGGCAAAGTTGTTTGCCGCTGAACGAGTTATTGAAGCTGCATTCGCCGTCAATGGTCTGGGCTACAGCGATATTCCGAATTCCTGCGAGTGGAATGTATTGGACTTGATATGATCGGCCAAACTATCTCGCACTACTGCATCGTGGAGAAAGTGGGCGGTGGTGGGATGGGTGTCGTCTACAAGGCCGAAGATACTTCTCTGGGACGCTTCGTCGCCCTGAAATTCTTGCCCGATGAAATAGCCCAAGATCCGCGCACCCTGGAACGCTTCCGGCGGGAAGCCCGTGCCGCCTCCTCCCTCAACCATCCCAACATCTGTACGATTTATGAAATCGGCAAGGAAGGCGAGCAGTCCTACATCGCCATGGAATTTCTGGAGGGCGAGACACTGAAACACAGGATTTCAGGGCACCCGCTGGAGACGGAAATGGTTATCTCGCTTGGTATTGAGATTGCCGACGCGCTCGACGCGGCGCACGCCAAGGGAATCGTCCATCGCGACATCAAACCCGCGAATATTTTTGTGACCGAGCGCGGGCACGCCAAGATTCTCGACTTCGGGTTGGCTAAGCTGACATCGGCGCCCGGCAAGGTGCGGCCCGATGAGTTGCCAACCCAGTCGACTCTTGCCATGGATGACTTGACCAGCCCGGGGACAACGCTGGGAACAGTACCCTACATGTCTCCGGAGCAGGTCCGTGCCAGGGAAACGGACGCCCGGACGGATTTGTTCTCCTTCGGCGCCGTACTGTACGAGATGGCAACGGGGACATTGCCCTTTCGGGGGGAAAGTTCAGGGGTAGTGTTCAAAGCCATTCTGGATAGCAC
The DNA here is from genome assembly GCA_963842095.1 of uncultured Acidobacteriaceae bacterium. Lineage (GTDB taxonomy): Bacteria > Acidobacteriota > Terriglobia > Terriglobales > Acidobacteriaceae > Sulfotelmatobacter. The sequence goes on along the minus strand of CAWJEY010000004.1, from coordinate 844,059 downwards.
GCCCACGTCGGCGTTGCGGCTGAACCCTGAAGTGCCTGCCGAACTGGAAACCATCATCAACAAAGCCTTGGAGAAAGATCTCAATCTGCGCTATCAGAGTGCGGCCGAAATGCGAGCGGACCTGCAACGGCTGAAGCGGGACACGGACTCCCGCAAATCAGGCGCTGTGATTGACCCCGCGCGCATTTCTCGCAAGAGACGCCTCCCGTGGGTTGCCGCGGTCGGTATTGGCCTTATCGCCGTAATCGTGACCGTTCTCTTCCTCTGGCTTTGGCAATCTCGGCATCCGGCAGCTTCCCCGGTTGATTCCGCAAGCCCCAGATCGATCGCGGTCTTGCCGTTCCAGAATGCGGGATCCGACAAAGACACTGATTTTCTCCAGTTCGCCTTGCCCGATGAAATTGCGAACACCCTGAGCTATGTGCAGTCGTTCTCGATCCGGCCATTCGCCACAACTAGCAAGTACAAGGGACCAGCCCTCGACTTGCAACAAGCCGGCCGCGAGATGAGGGTGACTTCTATCGTAACCGGGCACTATCTCACGGATGGAAACCAACTGGAGGTCACGGTGGAAGCGGTGGATGTTGCGAATAACCGCAGCATCTGGCGAAACACCATCAGGGTCGCGGCGGCGGACAAGATTGCCATGCGTGAACAAGTTGCATCGAAAGTTCGGCAGGGCCTTGTTCCCGTGCTTGGAGGATCTTCGGCCCCGGACGCAGGAACTCGGCCCAGGAGCGAGGAAGCTTACGATCTCTACTTGCGAAGCCTCGCCCTGCCCCATGACTCCAATTCCAACCAGGACGCGATTGCGATGCTGGAGAGGACGGTCGGGATTGATTCGGGATATGCACCGGCCTGGGAAGCGCTCGGGCGACGGTACTATTTCGGTTCTTATTCTGGCGGGGGCGAAGAGATGTTCCGGCGCTCGAACGCGGCCTACGAGCGAGCGATTTCTCTGGATCCGAACCTCGTGTCAGCGGCGAGCAGCCTGATCACCAACCGCGTGAGCCGGGGAGAACTGCGTCAGGCCTATGAAGCAGCGACGGATCTGGTGCAGCGGCGTCCGCAAAGCGCCGATGCCCATTTCGCGCTGAGCTACGTGCTGCGCTATGCGGGCATGCAGGAAGAGGCGGCGCAGCAGTGCGACACCGCCCGAGCTCTCGATCCAGGCAATTTCAAGTTCCGTTCGTGTACGTGGGTGTTTGTGGAACTGGGCAAGGCCGGCCACGCGATGGATTTTGTACATCTGGATTCGGGCTCGGAATGGGCGTTGGAGGCGACGCCCTATGTGTACCTGGCCTCGGGGAATATGGCGCAGGCGCGGGAGAGCGCGAACGGCTTGGCGAACATATCCAATAATAAGTACTTCGCTCGCGACTTGCTGGTCGCATGTACGCAAGCACAAAAACCCGCCGACATGGACAGGATCGTACGGGAGACGGAATCAGCGGCGATGATGAGTCCCGATCCCGAGGCTTCGTACCACGCGGGGGCGCTGATTGGGTACTGCGGACCAAAAGATGCGGCTCTTCGCTTACTGAAAAGAGCCATTGAACGGAACTATTGTGCCTACCAGCCTTTGCAATCCGACCCAATGCTGGTGAAGCTCCGGGGGTCGCCCGAATTCAACGAGCTGCTGTTGGCGGCGAAGCAGTGCCAGAACAGGATTTTGCCGCGGGTGGACCAAGGCCATCATTAATAGAGCGATTTAGTAGAAGCGTCGGAGGAAGCTTTCACGCCGTTACAGACTTGGCATGTTTTTATGTGGTCGCTTGGAGCATGCCATCGACCACCTCTTGCACTCCCGTGATCGCCGCACGCTCAAGTACTCTTGAAATGGAAGCTGAGGCCTCTCCTCCAGTGACCCGTTGAATGGGGTGGTCGAGCTCCTCGAAGAATCGTCTCTGTAGCTCATCTGCGAGCCAGCCTCCGTAAGACGTGCCGCGAGCGCCTTGTTCCACGATCAACACGTTATGGGTCTTGCGGATACTCGCTTCGATGGTCGCCCAATCCAGGCTCGCTTTGTCGAGCCAACGCAAATCAATCACCTCGGCGTCGATCCCAGTCCGCTCGCTCGCTTCCAAACAATGAGCCACCATGGAGAGATAGGTCAGAGTCGTCAGTTGCGAACCAGTGCGACGGACGCAGGCTTTGCCAAACGGTAGATGGTAGTCCCAATCATCGACCGGAGCGTCGCCCGACGAAGCGTAGAGATCGACATGCTCAATCAAGAGGACCGGATCGTTGCAGGCCAGAGCAAAATTCATCAGTCCCACATAGTCGAATGGGGTTGAAGGCGCCACAATTCGCCAGCCCGGAGCAGTGACGAAGATTCCAGCAGGATCCAGCGAGTGCTGTGATCCATACCCCATCCCCATGGAGACCTTGGTACGAAGGACGAGAGGAATGTCGCTCTCGCCACCGAACATATGACGCGATTTGGCGATCTGATTGAAAAGCTGGTCGGCGGCAATCCAGATAAAATCCGGAAACATGAATTCGACCACCGGCCGGAATCGGCCGTCCAGTGCAATTCCACCTGCCAGGCCGGCAAATGTGTTTTCGCAAATGGGTGTCCCAAGCACGCGGTCGGGAAAGCGGGCTTTCAAACCGCGGGTGGCTCCATTGGTGCCTCCATTCAGTTTGTGGATATCTTCTCCCAGAACCACAATTCCAGAGTCGGCTTCCATGCGATGTGCCATCACATCGGCTACGACGTCGATGAACTTTCGCTCTTCCAGTCTTCCTGCAAACGTGCGGAGCTCCGCGGTCCGGGCTGTTTTCAGTTCGCTGAGATCGCAGCGCAAACCGACATCGCGGAAGTCCGGCGACGGCCAAAGCGCCGGACGGATGCGAATCTTTTTGGAGTCATTGCTTTCTTCCGTCTCGGTGAGTTCACCGGCTGCGGCTCTCATTGCAAACCTGGCTTGTTCACGAAGGCTTGCGAGTTGAACCGCATTTATCAATTGGCGTTCTTGCTGGCCGCAGCTTCTTCCTCCCAAGACTCGGGCAAGCAGCCTCAAGCTGCAATCACTCCCAGTGATAGATCGGCCATGCCTCCACAATAAACGTCGAAACTCAGGAGGGAACCCCCGGAATGAATGGATCAATCACAGAATGGAACGCTCTTAACGGACGGGGACGAGTCTCCGGCGGCAAAGGAATATTCATGGTGGGCCTCAATGACTGCTCCAGCAAACTACAGGCAGTTCTGAGCAACTGCGCGATCCCTCCGGATGCTCCCGTAAGCGTCACCTACAACGTCGGAGCCGGCACTGCGGTTAATGTGGACTTGGCCTAATCTCACTGGCGGTTCGCCTGAACCCGATAGGCCCGATTGACAAGATACGAAATTGACAACACAACTCCGCAGCGCTCACTGAAGATCGAGTTATTTCCCCGATCCAGCTAAGTAGCACTTATGTCCCGCCGCCAGTTTCATGACCGATCGATCAGGTTCTGCGCACCGATCGTTCTGTTAGCGATCGCCCTCGGTTGCGCTGCTCGGATATCCACGTTGGCTGTAGCCCAACAGCGCCCGTCGCCGCCGGAGGGCATCTTGGCTCCTGCCCGTGCCGATGAGGCGGACGGGAAATGGAGCGACGCCGCGGCCAAGTACGAGGCGTTGCTCGGAGCCGGTACGCTTGATCCCTCGCTCCGCGCCGCTGCCCTTGCCGGATACATCCACTGCCGCGCAATGATGGACAATTGGTGGTGGCGGAGTCCGCTCTCTCGCTGGCTGTATCTTTATGGCGGCGCTTTCTTATACAGCTGCGGGATTGCAATTTGTATTCTTGCGGTCTTCTCGATTCTCCGCCTCGTAGGCGTTACGTCGTTGTTCTTGTTCGGGCTGCAATTGCTTTTGGTTCGTGAGTATAGGGGACAAGCCCGGATCAATCCGACAAAAGCGCTCACGCAGGATGCTCCGGGCGCGGAGTTCGCCGCTGAGATGTTGGCCGCCAGTGAAGAAATCCGGTGCCGATTGCTCGGGGAAAAGCAAACCTGGGCGGCAAAGCACATCGCTTTTCTCACTCCGTCGTTCTCTGACTTCGGAACTCTGGCTTGTTCCGTTCCCAGAATTCAGCAGGTGGATGTGGCGGCGTGGCTGCAATTCATGGTGAAATTAGCGCAAGCTTTTCAATGGAACGTTAACACCGGTCTTGCGATAAGCCCGCCTGACCACGCATCCGCGCCACCTCCTGCTCCGGCAGAGATTCCGCTTGGCGCGCAAATCACCGGCTCCGCAGTCCTTCAGTGCGGATGGTTTGTCAAGAAAAGCTGGCTGCGCAGAGCCTCTGTTGTCGATCGTTCCACGCTCCGCGATCTGGCTCGCCACCTTACCGAGCTCGTCGCAGGCGAGGCTTTTCTGACCCGTCGAAACCGAAGATTCAGCGCCGCGGAAAGCTTTCACTGGTTTGTGGAAGGCGTTCGCTACCTGCAACTCTATGACGACGAGGCCAATAAAGACGCGCCCAGTCAGCCTGTTTTGAAGGACAGGCTCCTGCAGGCCGAAGATGCGCTTCGCAATTGCGTAACCACCTACCCTCACGATCTTCTGCCTCACTACTACATGGGAATGGTGTTTACGTATCATGCACAGGTTGAGCAGGCGCTCTATCTCCAGAGTTTGATATCGGACGGTCCTTTGACGCCAAGCACTTTGCTCCTGTTATGCCCCCAGGTTAAGTCGTATCTTAAGCGGGCGGCGGAAGAATTCGGCCGTGCTGCCCAGGGATCAGACAAAGACTTGCGCTCCTACGCTCTCTACAATCAGGCCCAGGCACTGGCGAAATTGGATGACATCTAATGGTTGAGATCAAGTCAAGCTGGACTCTGGCGCATGAGTTGTTGGCAAGCATCAACCTCCAGAGTAAGTCGGTGTTGGGTGATTTTTTATTTCGAGTTCGAAACAGACTTATCGGGTTTGTGCAATCCACGCCTGTGACTTCGCCGGTAGAAGGCGAGGATCTTGCGTTCGCACTCCATGTTCAGATGGCGCGAGAATTCATCGACTTACGCCAGGACGCACGCGCCGGAAGACTGCTTAAGCCCCTCTGGCCGGAAAATGAATCGCTGCCTCAAACGCCATCGGGGCCCGCCGACACGGTAACCGGCCGGCTTATCGCCATACTCGAATCGATTAAGGCGGCCGACATTCCGGAAAATGCAAAGCTCGACATGATTGCCGATTATTGGAACAAATGGGCCTTTGTAACCTGGGAGCGCGCCCTTGTTGAGCAGGACGCTGCCGAACGCCTGGGTTGGCTCGCGTATGTTGAACGCTATCTAGGGTTGATACGAGAGGACCTCAATCGCGCTTCCTGGACCCCCTGGCGGATGAACCGGGTTCGCCTGCTGTTAGCAAGGTCGTTTACAGAGCAAAACCTGCATCCATCCCAACCGGATACGAGCCAGGGCCTGCAAGACGCTCAGGCCATGCTGAATCGGATTCTCGGCAACAAGCCGGCCGGCGCGGAGCAGACGTCCGCAAAATAACGTGTAAGAATATCCGCCCGCTGCTTCACGTCGCTGTTTTTCTCCAAAAGTCGCGATACTTCTCCCCCGCTTCTTCTGCCTGCCAGCGTGTTTGCGTTGTGAACACTCGCCAACGCTTTAGCAATTCAGGAGAAGGCAGAAGGATCTTCCTGTGCGATCAATTGACATATAAGAACAGGTATGAGCATCGCTCATGAACGGAGCCGCGTATGTACGTCAAAGTCTCTGAACACCACGTCCCGCCAGCATCGACCGAGTGGTATCTAAAGCTTCAGGCCATGGCATGCGACGCATATACAAGGGCGGGCTGCAGTCAGTTCCTGTTGGTGCAGTCGGTGGAACGCGCAGATGTGTGGATCCAGCTCGCCATATTTGAGCGTACGTATTTTTGCGAACTGGCGGAAGAGATTGTCGAGAAGACCGGTTTGCACCTCTCGGAAGACTTTGAACGATTGTCAATCAGGCAGTTGGTAACTACGGGCGAGTCGCTGTTCAATGGCGTTGGGATCCCGATGGTCCGACGCTACTGTTCCTCTCCGGCCAACCCCGCTGTTCCTCTTGGTCATCATGTGGCCCCACAAGCCGGACCTGAAACGGCCACAACGGGCATCTCCGCTCCGGCGTATTCGAATGGCCGGTCGGCCGATGAAGGGTTCCGGTAGTCACAGGGCGTCTAAGGCGCGCAAATCGTCAGAGCTGTTCCTTCCTCCGAGACGTGCGAATGTCAGGTTTAGCAATTCGAAAGCTTTACGATAGACCGCCAATGGGAAACGGGAAGACAGTTCAAGAGCAAGAAATCTGGCAGCTATTCGGTACCTTGATCCGAACAAAGAGGAGGAGGACAAGGAACGTGACATTACCACGATCGCCACGGTATTGGCCGTCCGTGTCGTCATCTGTATTGTCTGGGTTTTACTTAAACTTCGAGGATGAGTCCCCAAGGTAACGTTGCCGTGCGAGGTTTTTATGCGACTAAAAGTTTCACGATTGTCTCGCCCATCGGAGTTGCAAGCTATGAAAAACCAAGTAACAGTTGGATGCGAAACTTTCCGTTTCTACGCGAAAGCCGTCGGATTGGTGCTGAATGCGGAGATTCGGAGGATTCTCGGTCATCTGACAAGGAGTCGATTTATTCAGCATGGAATCAGGTGATATTTGGGGAGTCGTTAACTTTCGCGACAAATATCACCATTTGTCACCATCCGTGGTGAGCAAAGGGGCATGAACACACGTCGTGTCAACGCCGAGATCTTTTTCGCATCATTTGTCACCAGTGTGATCTGACTGATGGTACGAAAGGGGATGCGTTCTCAGGTGCCGTTCTTCTTTTTTCTTGGAGGGTTTGTAGCTCTCGCGAGATCATCAGCGGTACGATCCCCTGTGATCTGGGCGATACGCTCCGGGACAACCCCGGTCTTGAAGAATTCTAGGGCCTCGCCCTCGGTTCAGCCCACCCCCATTCTCAAGTCCTGAACACACTTCGCCCGCAGTAGGAAGATATCGGCCAAGCCCAGCAGAGCCGAAACGCGCGCACGCTCCGACTCGCCTTCGCTTCCTATTTCCCACAAGCTCATGACAATGTCGTTGCTGCCGAAGGTGATCGGGCGGATAACCCTTTCTTTTTCATCGCGCCCGTCCTGCGGCGATTGCTCAGTCAGGAAAGCAATTCGCGCTTTAACCTCGCAATCAGCTGCCCATCGGGACGCGGTGTTTTTAGAGACATGGCAGAGCTTTGCTGCTTTCGCTCCCTTAAGTCCTCTCGATCGCAAATGGGCATACTTCTCTCGTCCAGGATGAGAAAGCGCAGCCGAGCCTGGCATTGACTCACATTTCTTCACAGTTCACTCTCCTCAATATGTACGCTTGGACTCGCAGATCGGAATTGCAAGATAAGGTGGTGAGCCTAATCGACAAGCTGGAGAACGTTGGGTCCTTCGGCGTCTGTTTTCATGGCTTCCGGTCAGGTAGGGGACGTAGTTCGAAGAAGGTAATGCCGGATTTTCGGCATCCGGCTGCTGCAGGTGCATATTAAGGTGCATATTACGCACCGAACTACCGCATTTCACTCGAACAGCGAGGGCTAAGAACGCTGTATGTGATTGTTTCCGCGCAACAGGAAGGGGACGAGCTGAATTTGCTAAACCGTTGTACGGGCTAACACCTGTACCGAGGGTTCGAATCCCTCCCTCTCCGCCAGTTCCTACAATCCCAACCACTTAGCGTCTACTGAACCGTGGAAGGTTCCACGGGCAAATTGCTTTCTAGTGTCCCAGCAGTGTCCGATTGAATCTGTCCACCGTCTACGATGTGGTTTTCTAGCTTCGTCATCGCTTTGCGAACATCGTCGGCGGCAGTCTTGATGTAGTACGTCGCTGTGGTGCTCACGTTTGCGTGTCTCAGGATTCGCTGAATCACCATGTCAGGTACTCCGAGGCGGTACAGATTGCTTCCCAACCCGCGCCGCGCTGCGTGCCAACCCTGCCACTCTGGAATACGGGCGTCTCTGCTGTAGGGGTGATCGGCCTTCTGGTGGTTTGATTCTGGTTTTCCGCACTCACATCGATTCGGCGCGGGAAGAACGACGCGATTGACCAAACTGCCAAGCGCAAGCGCTTTTCCTGCACTGTTGACAAAGATTGGCCCAATGGCAGGATTCCCCGAGCGGAGTCGTTGATGGCTCAGAAGCGCAGTCGGAGGAGGAAAAACACGAACTCCTGGCGTGCTGTCATCCATCCGGAAACTATCCACAAGAGGGTTTCGAGGAAGTTGGCCGGATTGGTCATGGGAAGTCGGCTTTTTGGGAGTGGCTCTTGTCGATAATTTAGAGCGGATGATGAGCGACTCGGAAACAATTCGACGGATGGGAATCTCATATTTTCCCGATCAAGTGGCGGAAGTCGTGTCACAAAGCAGGGCAGGAATCTCTGAAAATCGCAGCCATTGCCACGCGCGTCACGCGTTCGAAGGAAAAATGAGGATTCTAACTGTCTCGCTGCCAGTAACTTGCCTCAACTGGGAGTGAGGCGAATGTCAACGGGACACTGGTACGGAGACGTAACGTGCTACGCACGCTGCGGGCCCTTGGGGCGACCACCTTCCCGGCGACAATTTGCGCACATTGCGGCAATTTGGCTCGTAGTCGCGGGCGCAGCCCCTGCTATGACGTGGGAGCAGGCACGTCGCCGCCGCGTCGCTGGCCGTCCTACCGCATCTTTGTGCTGTTTCCTTTGCCCCGCTTCTGCACCGCGCCGCATTTCCACGGATACCGTGCTTGGGTCTATATCGGTGTTCTGGGCAGCGTCTGCCAGGAAATCATCCTTTTTGTCGTGGCAGTGGTCGTCTGGAAATCGCTGTCAGGACGAGATTCGCGTTCGCACAGAGCGGCTCTGATCGCTCGCTGGACGTTTTGGCTTTGCGCGGGTCGATTTCGGCCTTGGACAATGAAACGTCTGCGCCGGAGTTCGCACTATAGGAACAACGGGCGCACACGAATGCTGATTCGGGAACGCAGCGCCCACACCGCGCGGAACGCTTGTGCACGTGCCGGTTGATTCGGCACACGGGGCAAGTGGGCCACGCGAGTTCTCACCTTCAACGAAAGAAGGTTTGCCAACATGTCCAGCTTCATTGTGGTTCGCCTGGTTCCGGATTCACCGGTCGACGGTGGCACCTTTTCTACTTATCTGGATGATCTGCGGCTGCAGGTATTTGACGCCTACACGACAAATCCGCTCAGCGATTTTGTCTACTCGTCCCCCTATGTGCTGACTCAGGCGGGTGGGTTGTTCGGCGGCAACTGGATATCCGTGGTCTCGGTTACAACGTCGGCGCCGACACCGTACGTTTCCTCGAACAACTATGGCCAGAGCCTGACGTTCGAATCCACGAAGGGAATCCCGGAAGGTTCGTATGTATTCAGCGAGGACCAGACCACGATCGCGCCCGGCTCGAACCAAGTCACTCAGGTGACGGGGACCACGGTCCAGTTGCAGAACACGCTGACCACCTATGTTCCGGCGGGGACGGTGGTGACGTTTATCCAGCAAGCCTTGAGCGGCGATCCGAATTCGGCAATACCGTTTTCCTTTAATCTAACCACCTCCAGCACGCAAACAGCGAATAACCTCGCTGTCTTGACCTTCAACGACGCAAGCGGCGTTACGGTTGGTATGCAGGTTGGGGGTGACCCCTCAATCGCCACTGGCACATACGTCGCTGAAGTGGATACGTCGGCGAAAATCGTGACTTTGTCGAAGGGTTTTACGGCGGCGCCTACTGGGCCGATTACGGTTACCTTTACCTTAGGTTCGCCGGTTTCCCCGTTTGCGAATTTCGCGGTGACGGCTACATCCGGAACTCCGGCCGCAGCCCCCACCAAAATAAAGTTCCCCAGCACGAACGGAATCGCGGTCGGAATGACGGTTGAGCCGGTAACTGGGCTGGTTGACCCCGGCACGGTCGTAACCAACGTGACCAACACCATCGTCACGGTATCGAAGGCGCTGCTGGCGAACGTGGCCGGCAAGTCTCTCACCTTCATCTTTCCGGTGAGTTCAGGCATCGTGCAGCATACGGAAGTGATCGGAACTACGGGCTTCCTCTCTCTGCAGGCGGTGCTCGGTTCGGCTTCGGTCGCCACGGCAGTCATTCCCCTGTTCGCGCCGCCACCGACGAACGGTTACCTGGACATCACGATTCAGGCGACCCGCGATTCGGAGGTGATCCCGGTTAACACCACGTTTTACAACGTCCTGGTACAGAATTCTGCTTTGCCAACGCCGGACCAGTTCCAGGAAATTCCCGACGACGAGACCAGCCTTTATATCGCTCTGCCGCCGCCACCGGTGGCCGCGAACTCGATTTCTTTGGTGATCCCAAGCGACGGCTCGGCGCCGGAGTTCAACACGCTCTTGACGGCGATGCAGAATGCGCTGCAGAACGACCCAATCCAAAACGTGAGTTTCCCGCTGACCCCATTGTCAGGCAGTCCGGCAGCCAATCCCACAACATTGAACTTCACAGCGGGTCAAACGAGCGGAATTGTTGTCGGCATGGGGCTCAGCCCAATACCCGGCCTCGTTTTGCCAAATACGACGGTTACGGGCGTGACTTCGACGACAATCTCGCTTTCCCAGGCGCTTTTAGGATCCGTGTCGGGAAGCACAATCCTCACGTTTACTGCAGTTGGATCGTTAATTGGGTCTCCGAGTCTGTGCACGCGGGTCGCCTACGACGTCGTGTGGAGCTATCAGAACGCGCTGCCGGCGCCGCCGGACGCGCTGGAGTCGCTCTATACCAATCCTCCAAATCCCGGAGGCAGCGCCGACAACAGCGACAGCGGCACCAACAACCTGGAACAGGACCGGCAGAAATTCGAAGGGACGCTGAATAGTTTTTATTCGACGCGCAATGCGACCGCCGAAAGACTTACAAAATTTGTCGCCGCGGTGTCAGCGGCAGTCTTGTGCGAGCAGGCCAGCCTGAATTCCGCTGCGGCGTTGCTGGAATTTCCAGTCGATCCGACCTCCCCTTTCGCGACGGAGGTGGAAAGCGAACTGCTGCTCCAGGGGGTCGAAGCGAACGGGAGCGGAGGCGTAACTTTCGGAGTTCCAGCGGCATTTTTCTATGCACTGACATCGAATCTGGATAAATCGACGTCTGCCCAGCGCCGCTTTCAACAGGCGACCGGTGATGACATCGAAAGGCTGTTGCAGCAGTTTGAGGTGGCCGAGAACGCCGGCATCCTCGGGGGGGCGGACCCGGATTCCCAGAGCTTCGTGACTCCGGGCATAACCCCGGCCAGCATCACTTCTTTTCAGGCGGCGCGGCGCCTGGTTGCCCTTCGAGTTTCGGCCGCGTCGACCAGCCCCTCGGTCACTTTGTTTGCCAGCACCCCATTGTTTGCCGTCACCCCGCTGGCAAAGTTGGTGGGAGATTGGCTCACGGCCACGGACCCCACACCGAATCCTGCGCCGAATCCACCCCTGACATACCTGAACACCGACTTTAATATCTGGACACGGAGCCTGGCGCCGACGGACGAGCAGGGTTATCTCGCGCTTGATCTCGACGCTTTGACACAGGGATACGTCATCCCCTCGTTCAGCGCCTTCCCCAGCAGTGCGGCAGGAGCGACCTTGACGTTCCCGTCTACCAACCCGGATGGGACGCTGCTTGGGGTCGGCGTGGGCATGCCGGTAAGCGGGACGAATATTGCTCCCGGCACAATCGTGACGGTGGTTTCAACGACCGGCGGAAATACGACGGTGACGCTGCAGCCGGCTCCCTCGGGCGCCGTGACCAGCACCGACTCGATCACGTTCAATGCTGCCGTGGCAACGGTGACGGCAACTACCACCGCGGATTGTCCATCAGGAACGGCGACGCTGACTTTTGCCGGGCCTGGCACGACCAACGGCATCCAGCAAGGCATGACGGCCTTCGGGCCGAATATTCCCGCGAACACCACTGTGAACACGGTGAGTGCACCCACGGTCACACTGAGCGTAAACGTTTCAGCCGATGTTCCGCCGGGTACTGTCATAGTGTTCGCAACTTACCCGCCTCCCAGCCTGCTGGCGGACCAGATCGCATTGTGGTTGCCTTCGACCACGTCTCCGCCCACGCCAAGCCCCACGGTCGCAACCCTGAAGCAGGTCACGGCAACGCAATGGACAAGTTTCTTCACGGCCGTGGGAAATCCGACATGGCTGCCGCCGTTCACGCAGCCGGTCGCTCCCGGCGTCTCCCAGAGTCCGGCACCGCAGAAGGCCGGTTATGTCGCGCTTCGCATCCGCGCCTTTGTTCGGGCTGTGCAACTGTTCTTTACCGTTTCCTCTGTGCCCACATCCGCGCAACTGCCGGCCCCAGGCGCGCCGCCGACTTTCGATCTTCCGGCATTCGACCCGATCAGCCTGGCGGTGGCCGCCATTCCCGGCTTCAAGTTCGGAACCCCTTTCACGGGCATACAACTGCCAACTGCAGTGAGCACCGTTTTTCCGACACCAAACCTGGAGGCGCAGGCCTGGCTCACCGAAGCCATGAACGCCATCAATGATCTTTGGCAGGTCGCAAGCGTGGTGCAGAATCCAGTCATCAGCGGTGACTACACGCTGCCGAACCCCGTGAGCTTTGCCTTTTCCGTGGCTGAGGCCCTGTATGCCCGCGGTTTCCGGAGAGCGAGCGATATCTCAAATATTTCTGGCGCTGACTTTCAACAAGCCTTAATTGGCACGGTGGCATACGATTTTGCCCTCACCAACACCGGCAGCAACCCGTCTCTGTACCAGCAAGCACAGACGGTTTCCCCGCCAACCACTACTCCTGGCCAAACCGGCGGCGGCCCGTTCCAGCCGATCAATGACGGTTCGCTGGTGGATTGCGTTCCGCCGCCCTGCCTCTCACCTCTTGGGCCCATTGTTTACTTGCAGGAGATGCTGAAACTTTCGCAGGCCTCGACCTGCGACAATCCGTGGGCCCCGCCGGCGTCCGAGGGACAGACAATGCTGGGCGATGCCGTGGCCGCGAGGCGCGGACCAGTAGGCACCTTAACCGCAGACTGCGCAAACCTGGAAACGCCGCTGCCGGTGATCGACATGGTGAATGAGTGTCTGGAATACCTGGGCGCTACCCAGCCGAGTTCAACTCAAACACCGAGCGGGACGATCTACGACACGTCGGCCGATCAGCTAGCGGGCTACAAATTGTGCGAAGAGGGCGATTGTTGCAAGGAAAAAGATTGCGGCTGTCACGAGCCGGCCGCGATCTTTGCGGCCTTGCCGGAATACTCAACACCGGCGACACCGGTCAAGGGAGAAAACGATTCGTTCGAGCCGCTGGCTTACGACCGTCTGCAAACCGATTTCTCGTCGTGCTGCCTGCCTTATTCCCAGGCACTCGATGTGTCGCGGACCTACTTGCACCATCTGGGAAGCTGCCGTTTTGAAGAACTGCGAACCTTCCGCACGTGCATCACCGAATTTGCCCTGGATCCTGCCACCCCGCCCGCCGGCTTTCAGTCCTTTCTGTGGCGTTATCCGGTTCGGATCGATACGGCCATTGAGTATCTGGGCATTACTCCGGATGAGTACGCGTTGCTTTTCCTGGGAACACCAAGTGGATACTGCGGGATTAAGGACAATCAGGATGCGGGAACAACCACCGCCGCACCGGCGTCAGGCATTCCGGTTGCGCAACTGTACGGATTCGCCAACGACCAGAACCCGAACTGGATGGAGCAGGTGGTCGTGCTTTCAGAGTTTTTGAAGTGCACCTGTCTTACCTACTGCGAATTTCTGGAGTTGTCGAAGGTGATGTTCCCAGCGGGCAATGACAGCCCAATCGACCAGCCCTCTTTCCCTGAGTGCGAACCGTGCTGCCTTCAAAACTACCGGCTTCCGATCTCTCAGGACTCCCTGCAAACAGAACTTCTGGAGTTGGCTGTTTTCATTCGACTCTGGCGGAAGTTGAAGGAAGTTTGCGGAGCCAGATACACCTTCCAGCAGCTCTATGACATTTGCAGCGTCCTGCAGTTTTTCAACGGAACGACGATTAACCCGGACTTCATCCGGCAGCTGGCGGCGTTCCAGATGCTGCGCGATTATTTCAAGCTGCCTCTGGTCGATCAGGACGACCGGTCGATGGGAACGACGGGCGCGGATCGGACCCACCTTCTTGCGCTGTGGGTGGGAAGCGGCGCCAAGCAGTGGAGTTGGGCCGTCCACCAACTGTTAGAAGGGGTCGAGAAGTACGCCAAATCCAGGTTCGGCTGCAGCCGTCCGCGCAGCGAAGAACTTGCGCATATGGCGGACAACCTGGACGCGCTGTCGCGCTTCGCCGGTTTTAATCCGCCCACGTCGACCAACCCCTCCACCGACACCTGGAACTTCAACCCATCGTGTACGCTGCGCTTCGCCGAAGTGCTGGCCAAGATCGCCGCTTCGAAGTTCCGTATCGGAGAACTCCTTTATCTATTCAACGCGGTGCCACCCCATGAGCACCAGGACCCATTCGCCCAGGATGCCGAGGACGCGCTGAATTATCCGCTGGATCTGCCCGAGGAGGGGAACGAGCACTCTTTGTGGAAGCTGCGCGAGCAACTCCTGGCCGTAGAAGTCGGAGAAGAAGAAATTCATCACTGGACGTGGCCGCGGATCGTGGCCGAACTCCGGGACAAGTTTGGATACGTGCCACCCAGCGGGCAAGACCCGCTGCTCTCGATCGGACAACATTTCTTTCCTGAGATCCTCGAAAGTGCGGGATATTCGGTCAAGGACCAACAGAGGCAGTATAGAACCCCGCTCACTTCGACGACAGCATGGAACTCGCCGCCGGGCGGCCCGTTCCAGTACGACTCCGGCTCGAGCCAGTTGTGGATACAACTGCCTCTGCGCGACGAGGCGGTGGCGTCTCAACTCAGCCAAGTGCCCGCGCTCAACAGCGCGGAGCAGGCAGCCGTGCAGGATCTTTATTTCGCACCTCGAGTCGATCTGGCGCTTCTAACGTTTCTGTTTCCCGACTGGCAGAGCGCGGAGAGACATCTTATTCAAGAGCACAGCGAGCATGAGCGCTGGGCCTACTTCCGCCGCCATTTTGCGCTGGCGGATGCGCGGCGCAAAGTGATCGTCAAGCATCTGGCAAAACACGTTGCCCATCATTCCAGCTGCCATTTCGAGGAACTGGAGCCCGCTGTCGGGTTGGTGCTGAGCCAGTTGTTCTCCGATGAGAATACCGGGACACCGTGGGAGTCGGATTCCGGCGTTCCGCCAACGGTGATGTGGACGCCGCCACCCTCTGGCGGCGCAATCGCGGCGCTGCTGGGATTGACTGGAACCGGACTGCTCGGCGAATACCAGGGCGCCCAGATCCAGAACACCGGGAACACGGCTGCAGGTTCCAGCGCTGTAGTCGCCACTTACCAGGATGTGTGGCGCGAGGTGCGCGGGCCGATGGAGGCCTTCGGTCACGAACGCGACCACACCAACAGCCCCGTCCCGACAATCTTGCCGGCTCTGGGACTGTCGCCGGCCCCTGCCCCGCTGGTGACCTTCAATAACGGCTACGCGATCAAGAACAGCGACGGAGAAAAATTGGGCGGCGCAGAGGCCATCCGCGTGCGCTGGTCCGGAGTACTTCTGGTCGAGCATGAGGGTGAATACAGGTTCCGCGCCGGAGCGCCCGCTCCGGATGAGGAAGAGCCCAGCGTCGAACGAGCCCGGGCTTCGCAGTGGAGGATCACACTAGCGCGTGGCTCGAAGACGTGGCGGGTGCTCAACCACCAGTGGCCGGGCGAGACCGGATCCGAAAAGAGCGCTCCTCGCTTGCGGCCCGGAGCCTATTCGATCGTGATCGAGTACAACCAACCCGCGCCCGACTACACCGGGCCCAGTCTCCATCCGCAGCGTACCGGCTTCCAGGTCAAGTATGCCGGGCCGGACACGCAGGAGTGCCTCATTACTCTCCCGGTGAAGCACTTGTATCGCGACTATCAGGATCAGACGCTCGATCAGGGGATCACTTTCCTGCCCGGGAGCAAGAATGCGCAGGCGTTTCTGAAGGCGTTCTACACCGGCACATTGCGCGATATGCGGCGTACCTATCAACGTGCGTTCAAGGCAGTCCTGTTCACGGGAAGGTTCGGCCTCTCCGCGCGGCGGGGTGAGGAAGGCGATCAATCTGAGTTGGGCTACATGCTGGCGAATCCTGACCTCTTCGCGGGTCATGCCTACTACCGCACCAGCAGCACCACGTTTGCCCAGCACCTAACTGACTTCGATTTCAACTTCCTGCCCTTGCAGGATAACTACCATCCGCCAACCTCAACGCCTGGCGATCGCTCCGATCCGTCTTTGCAGCGGACCCAGGCGATGTTCGACTGGTGGGAGCGAATTTTCGATTACGACCGCATGCGCAAGGAAGTGCACCGCGTGCATAAAGGGCATGTGTGGCAGCTATTCGAGGAAGCGCAGGAAGACCATCCTACAGATCCTACCGATCTGCTTCAATACATCGGTGCGGCCCCGCAGGTAAGAAGCCTAGAATTGCGCTTCTTCCAGGATCAGACGACTTCGATTTTCCCCGTCACCAGCACCAATCTGGAAGACGAGCGCTGGTTGATCCGCGTATGGCATGCGGATCGCTGGCTGCGCGGTCTGCAGAATCGCTTCCATGCGAAAGACATGTCGAAGGCCCGGCCAGACCTGTGGGCATCGACGGATCCCAGTGAGACGGTACCTCTCTCCGGCGTTACGCAAACCGGCAACGCCAATCTGCTCGCATTTCTTGCGGATGGATGCATTGACCATGGGGAGCCACGCCACTATCTGGAACTGAAACGGCTGAATGACGGATTGCGGGAGCGCGGCCGCAATGCATTGATTGCGTATTTGTGCCACTCGAACCGGGTTGCCCTTCCGTGGGCTTCCTCTACGTTCGCAACCACAGGCCGCGACCTGAGCGATCTGCTGTTGCTCGATGTTGAAACTGGAATCTGCGAGAAGGCGAGCCGCATTGAGGAGGCTATCTCTGCCGTTCAAACCTTAGTTCGACGCAGCCGGATAGGGCTGGAACCAAACTGGAAGGTCGGGCGCGCATTCACGAAGCTGTGGGACAGCCGCTTCGAGACGTTCCACAAATGGCAGCGATGCAAGCGCAGGGAGTTTTACCAGGAGAACTTTATCGAGTGGGCCGAATTTGGCAAGGCCCGACGCATCGAGGCTTTTCGGTTTCTCGAATCTCAGCTCAAGGATTCAACGCTTACGTTGGCTGCGCCGGGTGGATTGGACTATTGGGCCGACGACTTCAAGTCTTTGGAACACGAGCCCAAGTTGCTGCAATGCACCATTCCGTCGGAGCTACAGGCCCTTACTGCGCCTCCGGGTTCGGCAACGCGAGAGGGGTTGGGTACTCTCGGCAGTCCTGAATTTACGCCTCAGCCGACTTGGCTGGCCGCTGTGCCCCAGACGAGTGCGAGCACCGGCAATCAAACTGGAAGCAGCTCTTCGAGTTCCACGGCAGGTGCAATCACTCCGGCGGTAGCCGCGACCGCGCAGTCGCTGGTCCGGGCCGCCGCGGTGGGCGGCACTCAACCGCAAGCGCTCCCATTCTGGATGGAATCGGCCATGAATCTGGGAACAAAATTCTTGCGCGTCGCGGCAGCGGGAGTGCCCGAAGCTGCGCTGGGATTTGTTCCTCACGGCGACGAACCGAAGAACGCATGCTGCCGGGAATGCGGCTGCGAGCATCCGGTTCTTGTGGATGAATACTATTTCTGGCTCATGCCCTGCCAGTTTTACACCTATACAGATGACACCGACGCCCAGGATAACCCGGGCGAGCCAAGTTTCACGGGCAGCTACCAGCTTGGTTTCCAGGATTCTTACTACGACCCGTACCAACAGCAATCGGCCGAGTGGGACGACGAAGACCAGGTGCCCTCGCTGCTTGCCAAGTGGCAGCCGAACCCGGCAGTGCGCCTGGCCTGGTGCCGCGTTCATAATGGCGAGTTTGGACAACCGAGAAAGTCTGAGGACTATGTCGCGATCGATGAGTCCGCCACCACGCCCGCCGATCTCGTTTTCCTGGGACGAGCTGGAGACTCGCTCTACTTCCAAGTGAGCAACAGCGCGGACTTGCCTCCAGGCTACGGCGGAAGTGACGGGGATACCTCGCCGCCGGGCTTTCGCTATGACTTGCCCAGCGATGAAGCGGTGGCGCTGCCCCAGGCTTTGAAGCCGCCGGCTCCGGCGAGTCCTTCGCCGGATCCAGCTCCACTTCTTTCGTATCCGTTTTTCGCCTACCACGACCCAGGCGCGCGTCTGTTCCCGGCGTCGTGGTTTGCTCCCTCGCTTCTGGTGGGGAACACGCTGCGAACCAATTGTCACTTTGAGCTGGCGCTGAAGTGGTACCAGCGAGCGTTCAATCCACTGGAGCAGGACTGCGCGTGGATGCATTGCTCCCAAAATACCAACACGGATGGGACCACAAACCCAACTCAGTCGATTGCAGCTGGGGCCGATCAAGACGCAGAGCAGGGTGCGTGCTGCAACAGCGCAAAAGTGTCAGAGGATGCCGTTCGCAACCGGGCCATCACGCTGCACTGGTGCCAAACGGCAATGGATTGGGCTGATGCCGTTATGCGCCGCGGACGCTCGCCGGAGGCATTTGAGCAAGCCAGAACTCTTTGCGATGCGGTTGCACGGGTCACGGGCCCGCGTCCGCGAGTGGTTCGAATGCCGGATCCATCGACCACGCAGACGGTATCCGGTTTCCTTGCCGCATATCCGCCGCTCAATCCCAGACTGATGGATCTGTACGATCTGGTGGCGGACCGGCTGGAGTTGATCCATCACTGTCTCAATGCGCGCCGGCTGAAGAACGGCCGGCTCAACGAGGACATGTGTTACTTCGGGGATAACCCGTTGCGTGATGGTTGGCGGACGGTTCCGGAAACCTGTGCCGAGGAAGGCGAATGGTGTTGGCGGCACAGCCCCTACCGCTTCCTGGCTCAGATTCCAAAGGCAATCGAACTCGCGGCGAAGGTTCGCGATTACCGTAGCGAGCTGCTGGCTGCGTATAAAGACGGCGATGCGGAGCGCCTGGCTTCGATTCATGCGGAGCAAGAGCGGGAGATGATGGCGCTGAATATCGCGGTCCGGCAGGACCAATGGCGTAACGCGGACTGGCAGGTACAGGCGCTGCAGCAAACCAAAGAGCTCGATCAAACCAACCTTCTGTACTACACCAATCTTTATCAAAACGGTTTGATCAACGACGAGATTCAGAATCTGAGTCTCTCCACCAACGCAATGCAGACGCGCACCAGCGCCAACATCACCGAAGCGATCGGGGAAGCGCTCAAGGTGATTCCCGATTTCTTTGTCGGCGCCATGTCTACGTTCAGCCAGGTTCCAATCGGCACCAAGCTGGCGGGCTTGTTCGAGACGATTGCCAAGGTGATGCTGACGGTCGCCGAAATCCAGACCGCAACCGCTGCGATTGATATGACGGAAGCGAACTGGCAACGCCGGTCGGACGAATGGTTCCACCAGATGCAGGTATTGCCAATCGAGATTCAAAAGGCCGAACTGGATATCCTGGGAATGCAGAGGCTGCGCGATCAGAACATGCTGGAACTCAACAACCAGCAGCGTCTGCTCGAACACTCCGCCGAGGTTCTGGATTTTCTCCGCGACAAGTTCACCGCAACGGACCTATTCCTATACCTGCAGCGTGAGACTGCCGAGCTGCACAGACAGATGTTCAAGCTGGCGCACCATGCCGCCATGGAAGCCCAGCGCGAGTTCAACCTCGAACGCGGCCACACTACGCGCCACTTCATCCCAGAGGACATCTGGGACGATCTTCATCAGGGCTTGATGGCAGGGGACCGCCTGGAATCCGCCCTGCACCACATGGAGAAAGCTTATCTCGACGAGAACGTTCGAGAGTATGAGCTGACCAAGCATTTCTCGCTGCGGCTTCACTTCCCGATGGAATTCTTGCGCCTGAAGACGACCGGCCATTGCGAGATCGAGATTCCCGAATGGATGTTCGACCTGGACTATCCGGGCCACTACATGCGCCGCATCAAGAGCTTGAGCTTGACCATTCCCTGCGTGACCGGGCCCTACACCGGGGTGCACTGCCGGGTGACTCTGCTGAGCAGCAAAACGCGCATCGATCCCAGACTCGAAGCTCCTTCAACCGGCTGCTGTTGCGAATGCAAATCGGGCGAGGGATATGAGGCCTGCGAGCACGATCCCCGCGTGGTGCACATGTATGGAGCCCAAGAGGCCATCGCCACGTCGAGCGGACAAAATGATTCGGGCCTCTTCGAACTGAACCTTCATGACGAGCGCCGTTTGCCCTTCGAGTACCACGGTGCGGCGTGCCGTCTGCGGTTCGACCTGCCGTTCGAGAACAACTGGATGCCCATGGAGCCTGTGACCGATGTCCTCGTGCAAATGGGCCTCACTTCGCGAGAGGGGGGTGAGATGCTGCGCCGTGTCGCCAACCGGTCAGCGCAGAAGCATCTGCCTGGTTCGGGCTGGTGCTACTTCGACGTGCGCCACGAATTTCCGGACGCCTGGCAGCTTCTGCAGAACTCCTGCCGCGGCGACAAAGACGCGCGCGCCAAGCTCACCCTGTGCCTGGAGCGGAAGATGTTTCCCTACATTCCCGGGGCGGGTGAAATATCGATAACGGGAATGGCCATCCTGTTCCACTCGTACGCCGACGATGGATGCGGCTGTGGGACCACGGAAGAATGTCCCTGCCCGCAGGGAGGCGAGCCGGCACGACGCATGGTTGGGTTTAAGCACGGCTGCCGGGACCACGATGACGAGTTGCACGTCTCGTGCCTGGCAAGTGAGGATGCGCCGGGTCTTTACTACGGGGTCTTCGACACGAAAGTCGGCACTTTGGGCGGAGACAACCAGCGGGCGGAGCTGCAGTTCTGGTTCCCGCCAGAAATCGGCGAACTGGAACGGGTTTACCTGTTATGCCGGTACGAACGACGCCGACACTCTTGTGAACCGCCAGATCCCAGAGTTGGTCGATTCCTAGCCGGCGAGCATGATCTCCGACCTCAACCTTCGGGCGGCAGGTGATTTATGCCAACAGAACCATCCTCGATGGCGCCAGACGCGAGCGCATCCAAAGATACGAGCGCTTCCCAGTCTGAACCGTCCCCATTTACGGCGCCGCAGATTTCACTGCCCAAAGGCGGCGGCGCAATCCGCGGGATCGGGGAAAAGTTTCAAGCGAACGCGGCTACCGGCACCGGCAAATTGACCATTCCGCTCGCGTTCAGCCCGGGGCGATCGGGATTCACTCCCGACTCTTCTTTGTCCTACGACTCCGGATCGGAGAATGGTGTCTTCGGGCACGGCTGGTCGGTGGCGTCGCGGTCGATCACACGCAAGACGGACAAGGGCATTCCCAAGTACCGTTGGCTCGAAGAGCAGGAATGCGACGTCTTTATCTTGTCGGGCGCGGAAGACCTGGTTCCGTTTCTGATCAAGGACGACCAGGGGCGCTGGATCGACGACGAATTTGAATTCGGCGGCTACCGCGTGAAGCGCTACCGCCCGCGCATTGAGGGATTGTTTGCCCGCATTGAACGCTGGACGAGGCTCGAGGACGGTGACGAGCATTGGCGGTCCATTTCGAAGGACAACACGCTCACGGTCTATGGACGCGATGAGGATTCCAGAATTTTCGACCCGCAGAATCGTCACCATGTCTTCAGCTGGCTCATTTGCGAGAGCTACGATGACAAGGGCAATGCCATTGCCTACGAATACGTGGCGGAAAACGAGATCGGGGTTGATCTCGAACGCTCCAGCGAGGCCCGGCGGAACCGCACTGCCAACCGCTATCCCAAGCGCATCCTATATGGCAACCAGCGGCCGCTGCTGCGGGACGAGAACAGCCCGGGCTTTCGCGCTTCCCACCTGGAGCGCCCTTGCTTCGAGCGGTCCGAGTGGATGTTCGAAGTCGTGTTCGACTACGGCGAAGGGCATTACCACCTCGAACCAAAAGATGCTGATGGCCGGGAGTGGGTCCGGTGTACGCCCGAGCTGCCATCCGGGTGCAATTGGCCGGTCCGCAAGGATCCTTTTTCCAAGTACCGCTCTTGCTTCGAGATTCGCACCTACCGTCTTTGCCATCGCGTGCTGATGTTCCACCATTTTCCCGAAGAGCGAGGGACACGCGATTGCCTGGTACGTTCGACTGAATTCGAATACCGGCAGAAGGCTATCGGTTCTTTCCTCACGCAGGTAACGCAGTCCGGTTATGTGCGACACGCCGACGGCCTCTATCTAAAGAAATCAATGCCGGCGCTGGACCTGGATTACACGTCGAGCCCGCTAGAGAGCGAGGGTTATCGAGACTACCAGGTGAAGGAAGTCGATCCTCTAAGCCTGCAAAATTTGCCCGCCGGCATTGATGGCGACACTTACCGGTGGGTTGACCTGGATGGCGAAGGCATCTCTGGTGTGCTCACCGAACAGGGGACGGGATGGTTCTACAAGCCCAACGCGGGTCACGGGCGTTTTGGTGCAACGGAACTCGTGGCCAGCAAACCTTCGCTGGCCGCGCTGAGCCGGGGACAGCAACAACTTCTCGATGTCGCCGGAGACGGCTCCCTGAACCTGGTCCAGTTCGACAATGCAGCGCCAGGCTTCTATGAGCGGACGCTGTCTGAAGGCTGGGGAGATTTTCGTACCTTCCGGAGCCTGCCGGTGCTCAATTGGAAGGATCCAAATCTCAAGTTTGTCGATGTCACGGGAGATGGAATCGCCGACATTCTGATCACAGAGGACGACGCTTTTCTCTGGCATGAATCACTTCTGGATGACGGCTTCGGACCCGCCATACGGGTTGCCGTCCCCACCGATGAGTGCAAAGGCCCGCACGTAATCTTCGCCGACGGGGTGCAGTCGATCTATCTGGCAGACATGTCTGGTGACGGGCTTTCCGATCTGGTGCGCATCCGCAATGGAGAAGTTTGTTACTGGCCGAATTTGGGGTACTGCGTGTATGGCCCCATGGTCGTCATGGACAATGCACCGTGGTTTGACGAAGACGATCTGTTCGAGCAATCGCGGGTCAAACTGTCGGACACAGATGGGTCCGGCTGTACAGACATCGTGTACCTGGGCAGGAACGGGATTCAAATCTATTTGAATGAGGCCGGCAACGGATGGTCCGACGCGCGCGTTCTGCCTCAGTTTGCCCCAGCCAATCGTCAGACTTCAGTTTCCGTGGTGGATTTCCTGGGGCGCGGCACGGCGTGCCTGCTCTGGTCATCCACGCTGCCGGGCGATTCCCGGCAGTCGTTGCGCTATGTGGATCTCATGAATGGCCAGAAACCTCACCTTCTGGTCAAGGTCCAGAACAACCTCGGGGCGGAAACGCGGATCGAATACGCTTCCTCGACGGAATTTTACTTGGCAGACAAAGCCGCGGGAAAACCCTGGCTTACTCACTTGCCCTTTCCGGTTCAAGTGGTAAAGCGGGTGGAAACGTACGATTTCATCAGCCGGAATCGCTTCGTCAACTCATACGCATATCATCACGGTTTTTTCGATGGCGTGGAGCGCGAGTTTCGTGGCTTTGGCATGGTGGAGCAACTCGACACGGAGGAATTTGCGACGCTGAGCAAGAGCGCCGCATTCCCCGTTGGGGAGAACGTGGGCCGCGCATCCAATGTGCCTCCGGTACTGACCAAGACGTGGTTTCACACCGGGGTGTTCCTGGGGAATAGTTGGGTTTCGCGTCATCTCGCGTATGAATACTACCGCGAGCCTGAGCCCATCGACGCACCCCGTGGGGCCGACCCGCTCGCGGCCATGTTGCTCGACGACACGATCCTCCCCGAGCATCTCACCGCTGAAGAAGCTCGCGAGGCTTGCCGTGCGCTCAAGGGGTCGATGCTTCGCCAGGAAATCTATGCGCTCGATGGCAAAGAGGAATCAGCGCGGCCTTACACCGTCGCGGAAAGCAACTTCACCATCACCCCTCTTCAGCCCCAGCAGCAGAACTTGCACGCCGTTTTCTTCACCCACCCGCGCGAGGCCGTGACCTTTCACTATGAGCGCAAGCTTTACGAAATCGACGGCGTCCGGCAGCCCGACCCGCGCGCTGAACACAGCGTGACGCTCGAAGTGGATGACTTTGGCAACGTACTCAAGTCCGTCGCAATCGGTTACGGACGGCGCTTCGCGGACCCCTCGCCGCGGCTCACCGACGCCGATCGTGACAAGCAGCGGAAAATGCTTCTGACGTTTACCGAAAACAAGTTTACGAATCCGGTGCGGGAACCTGATTCCTATCGCACCCCTCTTCCCGCCGAGACCAGAAAGTATGAGCTGATCCACCTCCGGCCGGAAGCCGCACAGCCGGGAATTACCAACCTATTTCGCTTTGCAGAGTTGAAAGCTCAGGTCGCCCGCGCCAGCGACGGCCGGCATGATCTACCGTACGAGGACATTGACGCTGCGGGAGCCACGGAGGACGCGCCTTATCGACGTCTGATCGAAGAGAGCCGGAGCTACTACCGCGCGGACCGGCTAGACCGAATACTGCCCCTCGGTGTTGCCGAAGCGCTCGCGCTACCCGGACAAGCTTACAAGCTTGCCTTCACGCCCGGGCTGCTCGCCCAAATCTACCGCCGCGGCGAGCCGCTTGAAAATCTCATTCCTGATGTAAGTCACGTCCTTCACCATGAGGGAAAGTACGTGGAACTCATTGGCGGCGGGAGGTGGTGGATCCCCTCGGGCAGAATCTTCTACTCCCCTCATGAATGCGATGCGGGTGAGGAACTGGAACAAGCGCGCCGGCATTTCTTCCTGCCGCGGCGGTTTGTCGACCCCTTCGATAACGCGACCGTTGTCGCCTATGACTGCCACGACCTGCTGCCGGTTGAAGTGCGCGACGCCGTTGGCAATATCGTCACGTCGGAGATCGACTATCGAGTGCTCTCGCCCTATCGTATGGCCGATCCGAACCGCAACCGCTCCGAGGTCGCGTTCGATGCCTTGGGCATGGTGGTCGGCACTGCCGTCATGGGCAAGCAGAGCCAGCGCGCCGGCGATTCTCTCGACGGCTTCGACCCAGACCTGAATGAGGCCACGATCCTCGAACACCTGGCTGATCCGCTGCGCCATCCGCACTCCATTCTGAAAATGGCCACTACGCGGTTGGTCTACGACCTGTTTGCGTATGCCCGCACGCGCGACCGCGCCCAGCCCGAGCCGGCAGCCGTCTACACTCTCGCCCGCGAGACCCATGCCGCCGACCTCCGGCCTGGCGAACATACGAAAATTCAACATTCGTTTTCTTATTCCGACGGTTTCGGACGTGAGATTCAGAAGAAGATTCAGGCCGAGCCCGGTCCGCTCACCGACGGCGGCCCAGACGTCAACCCGCGTTGGGTGGGCAGCGGCTGGACCATCTTCAACAACAAAGGAAAGCCTGTCCGCCAATACGAGCCGTTCTTCACTGCATTGCACACGTTCGAATTCGCCAGCATCGTCGGCGTCAGTTCCATCCTTTTCTACGATCCGGTAGAACGAGTGGTCGCCACGCTGCACGCCAATCATACTTACGAGAAGGTGGTCTTCGATCCCTGGAGTCAAGCGAGTTGGGACGTCAATGACATGGTCCTTCAAAGCAATCCTGCTCTCGATCCCGACGTCGGCGATTTTTTCGGCAAACTGCCTGATGCCGACTACCTCCCGACCTGGTACGACCAGCGCATTCAGGATCAACTCCGCCGGGAGGAGCAGCAGGCAGCCCTCAAGACCGCCGTGCATGCCAACACGCCGAGCGTTACTTATGCCGACAGTCTGGGCCGGACATTCCTCAGCATCGCCCACAACCGACGGGAACAAGAAGGCGTACCGCTTGACCAGTACTTTGCCACGCGCACCGAACTGGATATCGAAAGCAATCAGCGGGCGATCATAGACGCTCTCGGCCGCGTGGTCATGCGCTACGAATACGACATGCTGAGCACTCGTCTTCGCCAGATCAACATGGATGCCGGGACACGCTGGACGCTCAACAACGCCGTCGGCAAGTTGCTGCTCGCATGGGACAGCCGTTCTCATCGCTTCCGGCACGAATACGACGCTCTGCACCGGCCGACGAACCTTCACGTCCGCACTGGCGGACAACCCGAGATCGTCGCCGAGCGCATCGTCTACGGCGAGGGCCAGCCCAATGATCTGGCGCTCAATCTTCGAGGCAAACCCTTTCGCCAGTTTGATGAGGCCGGAATCGTCACCAACGAGCACTACGATTTCAAAGGGAATTTGCTCGAAAGCACGCGCCGGTTGCTGGAAGACTACAAGGATGAAGTGAATTGGGCGCAGTCGCCCGAACTCGAACCGCGAATCTTCACCACAGCAACCACTTACGATGCGTTCAACCGACGCACCACTCTGACCACCCCAGATAACAGCGTGGCCCGGCCACGATACAACGAAGCAAATCTGCTCGAATCGCTCGCCGTCAACCTCCGCGGAGCGGCGGAGCCCACGGCCTTTGTCACGTTCATCAATTACAACGCCAAGGGCCAGCGCACAATCATCGACTACGGCAACGGCGCCCACACTCACTACAGCTACGATCCCTTAACCTTCCGCTTGATCCATCTGTTGACTCGCCGGAAACAGGATCACGCCCAGCTCCAGGATCTGCACTATACCTTTGATCCCGTCGGCAACATCACCTCCATTCGCGACGACGCGCAGGAGACTGTTTACTTCAACAACCAGGTCGTTTCTCCCAGCAACGAGTACGTCTATGACGCGATCTATCGCCTGATTTCCGCCGACGGACGCGAACACGCCGGCAAGCCCGGCCAGCCACAGACCACCGACGACGATGTACCGCGGATGAACTACCCGCTTCCCTCCGACGGCCACGCGCTGCACCGCTATCACGAGCAATATGAGTACGACCCCGTCGGCAACATTCTCCGGCTGCTGCACTCGACTCTGGAAGGGAACTGGTCGCGGCACTACTCGTACGACGAATCTCATTCTCATCACGGACCAAAGAACAACCGCCTCGCCAGCAGCCGCGTGGGCCAGGACGTAGAGCGATATACCTACGACGCCGACGGCAACATGACGCGCATACCGCACCTGCCGGACATGGACTGGGATTTCAAGGACCAGCTACATGCCACCCGCCGGCAGGCAGTGAACACGGGACGAGGCGAAACAACTTACTACGTCTACGACTCGGCGGGACAGCGTGTGCGCAAAGTGACCGAGCGCGCGTCTGGGTCAAGACAGCACGAACGCATCTATCTGGGCAGTTTCGAAATGTACCGCACGTACGACAGCGTCAGCGCAACCACGCTGGAGCGCGAGACGCTGCACGTGATGGATGACAAGCGGCGTATCGCGTTGGTCGAAACCAAAACAATCCATAACGCGTCGGCCCTCGAGCAGCCAACTCCACGAATTCGCCTGCAGCTCGACAACCACCTTGGTTCGGCCGCCTTGGAGCTCGACCATCATGCCTCCATCATTACTTACGAGGAGTACTACCCCTATGGCAGCACATCCTTTGAGGCTGCCGAAGCTGCTTCAGAGGTGAGCAAGAAACGGTACCGATATACAGGCAAGGAGCGGGACGACGAAACCGGGTTCTACTACCACGGAGCCCGCTACTATGCCCCCTGGCTGGGCAGGTGGACGAGTTGTGACCCCAAAGGCCTCGTGGATGGACCTAATGTTTACCGTTACGGGCGCGACAACCCCATCAGATTTGCAGACCAAACTGGGACCGACCCGGACGAAACCACGAACAAAAAGAAAGACGCCGACGTTGGCAACACGAAAAAGGACGCGCCCGGGGAAAACAAGCAGGCCGCAGTGGATTCGAAAAAGACCGCCGGCAAGGAGAAGGAAAAAGAAAAAGAAAAAAAACATCCGCAGGCGACTCAATACGACAGGGGGCCAAACCAGCCCGCAGGTTTGCCGAGCGACCAACCTGTCGGCACACCGACCACCGAGATAACGGGTACGGTGGGGGGTGCGTCCGCGGCCGACAAGAAGGTCGGTGCCACGTTCCAGCCCGGCATTACGCTGGATGTGCGCTGGCGCACGGGCGAGAATGTTGAGCAGGGCGTGATCCTCACCTATAGCGGCAGCTCGCCGTTTAACAACTCAGACCCAAACGCAAACACCTCAAACGTCACCGGGGCCTACCGGCTGCATATCGGGGGCAAGTTCGACCCGAATAACGACGACACACAAAAGCAGGGAGGGTTCTGGTTCAGCGCGGGGCAGTCCAGTACCCAGGGAGTGCAACTAGGTGCTCTCGGGGCCTTTACCTACCAAAAGAACAATTGGGAACTCGACGTAAACGGAAACTTGAACTTCTCGCAGACAGGCACCGTCTATAACCGAAGTGTGGCAGGATTGGTGAATCCGAGCCTGGGTGCTAACGTACAGGTACCTCTTTCTGACACAACATCGCTCAACTTCGAGGGCCAAGCGGGTCCCAATATCGGATTGGGTGGCGCGACTGACAAGCCTCAGACCGGAGATCCCTCGGTTCCAACCTCGTTTTTGTGGAAGGGCGGAGCGGGCTTTCAGACATCCAAGGGTGACTATACCTATGGATTTGAAGTTGTTGCATCCGGTGAGCCGAAAGCGAACATCGGAAACCAAAACCAGTCGATTGCACCAGTGGCAGTTACAGTTAACTTTACGCTGTCGGCTATTAATCTCTTGCGCCGAAGATAAGCCACGTTGCGACATGCGGGGGCGCCAGTGTGGCGAGAGCGTGGCGCAGACAGGCGTATTAGATCTTTCACCCAGATGGTCGGGTGGGTCGCGAATGTAGGGCTCGATGGCCGAAAAAAGAGCACTCAACGCTGAAACGATCTGCCGCTTCCCGTCACGATCCAAGTAAGTGGAAAATATCGCACTGTAACGCGATAACCCCACAGTTTAGGATCCCAACCTAGCAGCCACGGGCTGGGATCCCGTTAAAGTGCCGGAGCCGACGGGGAAGCAATCCTCGCTAGGGCGCATCAACAGGCTCTCCTGAGCTTCATCGACGTGGCCAATCAGCAGCGAGCGGACGCCGACCGGCAGCGCGAGGCCGAGAACTGGCGTAAGCAGCAGGATCGAGGCGAGCGAGAGCGATGAAAGCCGATGGCAACCGCGGCGATGTCGTTACTCGTCCCGGCGCACGCACAGCAGAGTCACTGGGCGTCGTCTCCTAGACATTATCGAACCCGACCGCAGACGTTCTGAAACTGGCCGGGCAAACGTTTACCTGTCCGGCAAATCCCAAACCAGGATACATCGACGGCAGTGGCAGGCATTGGGAAGTCTTTTTAAGGCAACACGGCTTACGCCGTGACCGAATACTTCTCCTGAGTACCATCCTCCCCCGGTTCCTCCTCCTGCGGAGGACCGAGAACAAAGCTCGAACCAGTGCCGCCATCCTCGACGGCACTATCGATCAACTCCTCGAGAAAGTCATAATCTCTTTCTTCTAGTTCCGCCTTCCACTCTGCTTCTTCTTCCGAGCTCCATGGCCACTCTGTGCGCCTGTCCATCTTGAACCTCCTACGCGCCGGCTTTCAGGCTGATCGCTTTTGGCTTATCGGAACATCTGGGATGATTGGGACAAGTTCTTTCGTATTACATAATGGAACTCATGCAGCAAATTCACAGTGATCTGCGTCACATTATCCGGGCGGCGTGCCAGGACTGCGTATCAGGGCTTCCCTAGTCCTGACGGTCGTTGGTGAAATGGAGATTTTACGCCAGTGATGGCGTCGAGGATCACCGCGACAATATTGCAGACTGTGAAAACGTCTTATTCGAACTTAAAAGGAAATTCCGGTTAACTATGAATGTTGGTTTCGTTGGCATTGGCAGCATGGGAGGCATGCTGGTTCGGGCGTTGTTGCGCTCCCGGAACTCGCCCCCCCATGCCTTTGCCGAACTTCGCTTGGCCTCAACCCAGTTCCTCACCAGGCCCCTTCAAACCGTTATTGCCGGTCGTGAAGCCCGATACAGCTGCCCGGCAAAAGCTCCCAAGCCCAGGCACACCACACCCAAGCGGACCAAGCCGCCAAGATATGGGATGAACCCAACAATAGTGAGGACCGACAGACCCACCAGCAGTCCCAGCAACCAATTGCCCTTCGTGGCTGCCGAGGGTTTCAGAAGCATCCGCCCCAGGAAGGCTCCAACCCAAACCTTCGCCAGGTATATCGCAACTAGATACAATGCGAACACCATTAGCGAGATCGGGATGCCAACCAGCGTGAGGGCTACCACCACCATTGCCACCGGCACTCCCGCCAGAACCCCAACCCCCAGCCCAAGGCTGAGCCAGCCTGAGCCCACCGCCTGAGTCGTGGCCCGGAAAAAACCGGGAAACAGAAGCAGGCCCAGCCATCCCACCAGCATGGCGGCAGCGAACCAGATAGCTTGGTGGAAGTAGAATCTGGGGCGCTTGAAGCGGCTCTCCCGCACCTGCACCTGGATGTCACGTTTGCCCGCGATGGTCGCGCCGTCGGCGATGTGCACCGCTTTCAACTGGTGCACGCGAGCGCTCAGGTTGCCGCCGACCCGGGCAGTATTCGTCAGCGTAAGGCTGACTCCGGTCATGGTCAGATCGCGGCCGATACTGCCGCTCACATCGGCATTGCCACTGGTCAGGAGGTCCACACTGCGCTTGACCTCGCCCTCGATGCTGACGTCGCCGGCGGCAGCCAGGATAGCTTCACCCACGTGGGCACGGTCACTTACACGCAAGGATTGCGCAAAGCCGTAGAGGCTGTGACCTAATTGCCCGTCCAAGTCGAGCGACCCGGAAAAGGTGTAGATGCGGCCTTCCACGGTTCCGCTGACCACAGTTCTCTTGGCAAAACTCACCAGGTCGCCCTTGACGGTGCCATGAACTTCCACGGTCTGGGCAAAAGCCAGCAGGTCCCCATTGATCACACCATCAATGCGCACAGTGTTGCTGGCAGCCATAACCATAAGGGTGTCGTCCACAGTCTCGCTCGCCGGTACGGTGACGAATTCCCCGTGACGCCGATCCAAAGCAAAGCTGGGCAACGACAACGCAAGCAGGACAATCAGCAGGCCGAACGCAGCCTTGGGCAGCTGCCATCGTCGCCCCAGCAACAATGCGCTGCCGCCCAGCAGCAACAGAAAAAAGAAACCCCCAACGACCACAGCATATTCAGTCAACATGGCAGCACCTCCGTGCGCAAAGTAGTCAGAAACGTTAAACATCAGGTTCGTCAGGCGGCTAAGGCTGAAGGGATTGACCCACTCCAGCGCTCCGGGAATTTCCATCTGATCGAACCAACCGGAAACGATCGAACCTAACCCCAGCACCACGGCCATCACCGCCAGGTCACGCCACACCCCGGACAAGCGCAACCGGGAGAAGGCCACGGGGCTGGCTGCTTCTTCTGAAAGTTCATTCAGGCTTTCGCTCAGCACGCGGTTCTCAGCGCGCAACGCGTCCAGCAGATGCCGGCAGACCCGGCACGTGGCCATGTGGTCTCGCATACGCCGCGCCTCGTCTGCAGCCAGTTCGCCGTCCACAAAAAGGGCGCAGGCTTGTTCCGAATAACATTCCATAATCACTTGCTCCTTGGCGCCAGTCTCCGGCGCAGCTCCTGCTTGGCGCGAAATATCAGCGCCGCCACGTAGTTCCTCTCCAGGCCCAATTGCTGGGCAATTTCGTTGTAACTCAGTTCGCTGTAATAACGCAGCACCAGAGGCAGGCGATAGTTCTCCGGCAGGCGTGCGACCGCATCCCGCACGTGCACCCTCTCTTCCTTGCTGATGACAGCACCCAGCGGCGACGGCTCCGAACTGGTTGCCTCGATGGCCGCGGCTCCGTCTTCAACTTCCACAAACACCTTCAGTCCACGCTGCCGGCGCCGCAAAGCGTCAATGCATTGGTTGCCGGCCACCCGCAGCAGCCATCTGGGAAGCGGTATCGAACCGTCGTAGCTCTCGATGGTGTGCTGCAGCTTGAGGAAGACTTCGCTGGTAGCATCTTCTGCGCTCTCCCGTGAATCCAGCATGTAACGGCATAATCCGAATACGCGCCGAACGTAGCGGCGATAGATCTCTTCCAGAGCTTCGCCGTCGCGACCGCGTGCTCGCTCGATCAGGTTCTCCAAACCGAGCCCCTCCATCTGCCTGGTTTCGCCCTCGCGGGACTGCGGTTCTTCCGCCATGTTCTTTTTGGCGTCCATAAAGCAGTACGCTGCAGATCGAAGGAAATTACATACATTTTAGGGGACGAGAGAACTCAGGCTGGGCGCGAAATGAACCACAACATAATGAAGGGGCAATGGAGTGTAATTGATTCCATGACAATGTCGGCTCCGACGCCCGAGTAAAGTTGGTGGTGCTTAAAGCCAACCAACAGGCTCGGGAGAAAGGAGCCGAACGATGATCATTATAGGAGTAGATTTCCACCCCGAGTTTCAGCAAATTGCTTCGGTGGATACCGACAGCGGAGAGTTCCAAGAAAAGCGGCTGGCGCATCGTGAAGACGCGGAAGGGTTCTACCGTGCACTGGCGGGCCAGAAGGTGCGGGTTGGGATGGAGGCCAGCGGGCAGGCACGCTGGTTCGAACGACTCGTGGCCGAGTTGCAGTTTGAGTTGTGGATTGGAGATGCAGCCGAGATCCGAACCAAGCGAGTGCGCAAACAGAAGACGGATCGCCAGGATGCGCAACTAATTCTGCGTTTGCTGCTGGAAGACCGCTTCCCCCAGATCTGGGTGCCGAGCTGGGAGAACCGGGATCTGCGGCAACTGCTGTGGCACCGGCACCGCATGGTGCAGGCGCGCACCCGGATCATGAACCAACTGCAAGCCGTGGCGCTCAACGAAGGACTGCGCTGCAAGAAGCGATGGTGCAGGCGCGCACCCGGATCATGAACCAACTGCAAGCCGTGGCGCTCAACGAAGGACTGCGCTGCAAGAAGCGGTTGTGGCGAGAACACGGACGACAGCAACTGGAATCGTTTCTCCTGGCTCCGTGGGCCAGCCGGCGGCGACGCGATCTGTTGGAGTTGATGGATCGACTGAACCCGACCATCGCGGAACTGACCCAGGCGATCGAGCAGGAAGTCGAGAAGTGTCCGGAGGCGCAGCGGCTGAGGACGCATCCCGGAGTCGGTGCCTTGACCGCACTGGCCTTCGTGCTGATCATCGGCAAAGCCACCCGCTTTGGCTCGGGCAAGCAGGTGGCGAGCTATCTGGGACTGGTACCGCTAGAAGAATCCAGCGGCAATCGGCGACGGCTGGGGCACATCACCAAACAGGGGAGTTCGATGCTGCGCTTCTTGCTGGTGGAAGCGGCACAGGTAACGGTGCGTATCCTGCCAGAGTGGCGCAGCAAGTATCTCCACCTGATGATGCGACGAGGACGAAAAACTGCCAAGGTAGCGATGGCCCGCAGGCTGGCGGTTCGTTTGTACTGGATGATGCGCCAGGGGTGGGATTATGAGCAGGTGAAAAAGTTCGGTTTGCACGCGGGACAGCCCGGAAATCGCGATGGTGTGCAGTAGAACACCGAGAAATTGATTGGGCGTCCTGCTCCTCTTCACCGAGGAGTTCGAAGTAGTAATCATGATCGCAGTTAGAGACCGAAGAGATGCATGGGTCGGACCGAGTTCCTGACCTGAATATTGATTACGAGCGAGCTTGGGTTGGTAGAGCAAAAGCAACAGCTTCCACGAGAGCGAAATGGCGCTCTTCTACGAGTGCACGCTAAAGTGTGCTCGAAAACTGCTTGACACCGCCGACATTGTCAGAGAGGCGATTTTTCGCCAACTCCCGGAGACAGCCTGAAAGCCGCATGACAATCCAAACGAGGGCTAACAGGACAACGAGCACAGCCGTGCTCTGGCCGGACCTAATCGGGCTTCCAAGGTCTTAGCGCTTCGGTCCCGTACATTTCGATCCCGTTCGTTCAATATCTGTTCCACCACACTTGTGCCCCATGCGGAGCGAAGCAATCCCAAGGGGGCTTGGTCTAGCCCGTTTTACACGCTGGCGGCTGATGGACTGCCGGTGCTAAACTTAGCCGGCCTTAAGGAAACCCGTTTTTTTCGTGCGCGCCTAATGCAACCCGGCAACGGTTCACTTATCGCCAAGCGCTACCGCATTCAGGACCGCCTGGGAAAGGGCGGCATGGGTGAGGTGTGGAGCGCCCTCGACCTGCTTACCAGGAAGAAGCTGGCGCTGAAGCAGCTTGCCCTTTCGGGCTTCAAATCCCCGGTGCCGGGAACCGGCCCGGCGCCTGCGATCGCCGTGGAAACGATCCCAGGCCCCGACTCCGCAACCGGGTTGGAGACTAAGACCCTGGGTGCTACTGCATCTTTCGTCGACGCTACCCCAAGCCCGCGCATCACGGATTCCAGCCAGTCCTTGCGCCTCGCTCTGACCCAGGAATTTCGTGTGCTGGCATCGTTGCGCCACCCTGGCATTATTAGCGTTCTCGACTACGGTTTCGACGAACAGAAGCAGCCTTATTTCACCATGGAGTTGCTGGAAGAACCGCTCGACCTGCTGGCTGCGACTCGCGACCTGAAGCCGGCCCAGCAAGTTTCATTGCTGATTCAGATTCTTCAGGCGCTCGTCTATCTGCACCGCCGCGAGATTCTGCACCGTGATCTAAAACCTCCGAATGTGTTGGTGCAAGGTGGGGTTGTCAAAGTGCTGGACTTCGGCCTGGCAAGGAATCAGGACGCCGAAGCGGAACTGGTGGGAACGCTGCGTTATATGGCGCCCGAGATTTTCCTGGGGCGCTCCGCCACGGTTGCATCCGATCTGTTCGCTTTCGGGGTGATGGCCTACGAAGCGCTCACTGGCGAACATCCTTTCCCCGTTTTTAAGACGGTTCAGGATCTGATCCACGCACCCGCACCGGATTTCGCGGCGATCCAGAAGATACAGCAGGAACTGAACCCTGATGCCAAGCCGGGACTGGACGGGATTCTGGGACGGTTGCTGGCGCGGAAGCCCGAGGACCGGTACACCACCGCCGTGGCGGTGATCGAAGACCTGAGCGCCGCGATCGGTGAGCCGCCTCCCGGAGAAACCACCGCCATTCGAGAAAGTTTTCTGCAGGCTGCGGAGTTTGTGGGCCGGGAAAGCGAAATGGGGGAGTTCCGGAAACTTTTGCACAGGCTCGATGCTGGCCGCGGCGGCACGGTCTTGATCGGGGGCGAGAGTGGCGTCGGCAAATCGCGGCTGATTGAGGAAATCCGCACCGAAGCTCTGGTGCGCGGTGTACTCGTGGTGCGCGGGCAGGCGGTCGCCGAGGCCGGGCTTCCTTATCAGGAGTGGCGGGAACCGTTGCGCCGGCTGTCTCTGAGCAGTGAGCTGCGCGACGAAGATTTAACTTACATGCAAATCTTCGTGCCCGATGTCGGCGAGCTGTTGGACCGCAAGGTTCCACCGCTGGAGCGGCCGGAACCCGGAAGAATGCAGAGAATTCTGCAGGCGACGGCAGCCGCTTTGTTCCAACAGCAAACCACGCCGGTGTTGCTGATCCTCGAAGACTTGCATTGGACCAGCGACGAGAGCCTGTCGCTGTTGCGCGAGTTGAACCAGTTGGCCTCAACCCACCCGCTGCTGATTGTGGGCACGTTCCGCAATGACGAAAAGCCGGAACTGCCCTCCCTGCTGCCCAAAGCCCGGTACATGAAGCTTTCGCGGCTGCAAGATGAGGCCATCGCAAAGCTGAGCAAGTCGATGCTGGGCGCCAGCGGCACCCGGCCTGCGGTAATTGAGTATTTGAAAAAGCAGACGGAGGGGAACGTTTTCTTTCTGGTTGAGGTGGTCCGTTCGCTCGCCGAAAGCGTCGGTGGACTCGATTTCATCGGTTCCGATCATGCCCCCGAGCGCCTCACCACACGCGGCATCTCTGAAATCGTACGCCGCCGTCTGAGCCGCATTCCAGCCAAGTGGTGGCCGGTGATGGAACTGGCCGCCATTCAAGGACGGCAGCTGGATATGAACGTCCTCGAAGCCGCGCTGCCGGGAATCGATCTGGCTGATTGGTTGAGCGTGGCGTCGGATGGAATGGTTCTCGACTTGGACGATGGGCGCTGGCGCTTTGCCCATGACAAACTTCGCGAGGCGCTCCTGGCCAGCTTGGATGGAAACAAAGGAGGGCAGCTCCACCAGCGCGTGGCGCTGGCGATCGAACAAGTCTACGCCGAATCTGCGCGGCCAGCGCCCCGCCTCGCTTACCACTGGGCCCATGCCGGCAATCACGAGCGGGAGCAGCACTACGCGGCACTGGCCGGTTCGGAAATGCTCAAGAGCGCTGCCTACGCCAGCGCGATTGAGTATCTGGAGCGCGCAGTCGCGCTTCTTCCCGCCGCCACCGGAGGACAAGAACCTCAGGAACTCGGACTCCAGCTTAGTCTTGGCACCGCGTACCTGATCGCGAAAGGTTTCACTTCGTCTGAGATGAAGCGCGCTTTCGACCGCGCGGGCGAACTGTGCATCAAGCTCGGCGATCCTACGCAGCTGTTCCGTGTCCTCTTTGGCCAGGCCGCGTTCTACCTCTTCAGCGGCCAACTTGAGGCCGGCCGCGAACTCGCGGAGCGCTGCTTGAGTCATGCCCGTCAAAGCGGCGATCCCGACATGCTTCTCGAGGCCCACTTCTCTCTGGGCAACGTCCTCTACTGGCAGGGAGAATTCGCGCCCGCCGCCGCGGAGATGCAACAGGTCATCGCCCAATACCAGCCGCACCAACATGAAGTTCACACCACGCATTTCGGCCACAATCCCCGCATCACTTGTCTCACCTACGGCGCCTGGGCCACCTGTGCACTGGGCTATCCCCAGCGCGCCTTAAACCTGGCGCAGGAAGCCATGTCTCTGGCGGAGGAGCGCAACCACGGTTTCAGCCGCGCCATCGCGGTGCAGATTCTGGCTTTTCTCCACCACCAGCGCCGCGATGTAGCCGAAACCAAGCGCTACGCCGAGATCCTGATCGAACAGGCCGGCCAGTACCCTCCATATTGGATTGCCGGGCGTTTTCTGCTAGGCTGGTCGCTCACTCGCCTGGGGCGTACCCAGGAGGGGATGGAAATCATCCGTGACGCCTGGAAACACTGGGGGCAGGCGGGCGCCGGGCTGGCGCATTCTCTTTACACCACGTTCCTTCTCGAAGCCGCTCTTCAATCGGGTGATCTGGAGGAAGGGATCAGCCTGGCGACGGCCGCATTAGACGAGGCCCGAAGGCGCTCGGAACGGTCGCACGAAGCTGAGGTCCAGCGTTTACGTGGGGAGCTGGTTTTTAAACTCTCCGGCGATCTGAAAAAGGCGGAGGCGGATTTTATCGAGGCCGCGAACATTGCGCGCCGCCAGCAGGCTCGGTCGCTACGAACTGCGCGCTCTGAACAGCCTCTGCCGCCACCGGCTCGATGCTGAAACCCGCGCCCAGCTGGCCGCAGCGTACAACTGGTTTACCGAGGGTTTTGAGACTGACGACTTGAAAACAGCACGACAACTTCTGGAGGCGACAACATGAGCACTCAACCACAAATTTCCGGTGCAACCGTTCTAACCACCCAGCAACTGGGCTACATCCTCAACGGCGCATGCATTCTGGGCAGCGGCGGCGGCGGACCCTACACCGTCGGCCAGCAAGTCCTCAAATACATCGGCACCCGGCCGGTAAACCTTGTCCCCGCATCCGCGGTGCCGGACAATTATTTCACGGCGGTGAGCGCCTTTGTCGGCTCGCCTGACGCCGCCGCCAATCAGGTGCTGGACTTCAGCGTGGCCGCTACCGCTTTCAACGCGCTGTCCAAGACGGTAAACGCTTACTTCCCGTGTGTGTTGCCCGGCGAAGTCGGCGCCGGCAACAGCCTGATCCCCATGGCCGTGGCCGCGGACAACAACATTGCGGTCATCGATGCCGCGGGCGCTCCCCGCGCCATCCCTGGCTTTCTTATGGTTACGTACGCGGCGGCAGGTATTCCGGCCTCGCCCATGATTCTGGCCGACAAGAACAATCAGGTGACCCTCAGTTGCGCCAATGCCATCGCCGATCCCGCCACGCGCGGCGTGATCAGCGGCAACGTATTCCCCGAGGATGCGGGCATCGCATTCTGGACCATGAATGGGAAGACCTTGAATACTCCGGGCGTCGCGGTAACGGGCACCACCAGCCTGGCGCTAATAATTGGCACGGCGCTGGCCAACGCCATCAGCTCCGGCACCGACCCGGTCAAAGCCGTGCGACAGTATCTGCCGCAGCCCAACTATCTGCTCTGCACCGGCGTCATCAAGAACTCCTCGGAAGCTACCAGCGGCGGATTTGATTTCGGTACCGTGGTGATCAAGGCCGACGATGGGTCCGACGTCACCATCTACAACCAGAACGAGAACCTCATTGCCTTCAGCAGCAACTCCGACGTGCCGCTCGCCATGGGCCCCGACTCCATCTGCTATCTCACCACCAAAGGCCAGCCGTTCTCGAACGCCGACCTCGATACCCTTCCGCCGGGCGCGAAGATCGCCGTGATCGGCGTTGCAGCGCCGGCCGTGATGCGCAGTGCTTTCATCCTGAACCAGTTCCGCATCGCGCTGGCCGGAATCGGATACGCGGGCACCTACGTGCCCATCGAACAGCTGAACGAAGGGCGCATCGCTGCCTAATATTTGCGATTGCCTCCGGGCATTATGTGCCCGGAGGCATGTCGCACCAGCGCTGCAACAATGTCCGTTTTCCGTCGGACATTTCGCGCGTGTGCGGCATGTACAGCGTCGAGTTCCACAAGCTCTTGGCGGTGCGCGCCTTGATGATGGCCTTCCCATTCGCACTCCCCACCACGCTGGGATCATTCAGCATCAGATACGCGTCCATCGCCGGATAGAGCCGGTAATAGTACTGGAGCACGTTGCTGTAGATGAAGTTCCAGGTGATCTGCGAGTCCGGCACCGTCGCCAGATCGCTGTCCGAAGGCAGCACCCGCACATTCACAAAAAAGGCCCAAGCCATCTGCCCCATCCAACTCAT
Organism: uncultured Acidobacteriaceae bacterium; assembly: GCA_963842095.1. Lineage (GTDB taxonomy): Bacteria > Acidobacteriota > Terriglobia > Terriglobales > Acidobacteriaceae > Sulfotelmatobacter. The sequence goes on along the minus strand of CAWJEY010000004.1, from coordinate 804,987 downwards.
CATGGAGGGACCAATGATTGGCACCGGATTATCCGAACTCGGTCCCGCCATGAAGCGCAGGAAACCGAGGCCGGGAGCCAGCCCCTTGATCGTCACCGTACCCATGCCGTCGCTGCCCACGCTTAAGCTATCCGGCGTTACTTGCAGATAAGCGGCCGGCACCCACGGCTGTCCCTGGCGGATCAGGTACATCGACTTTATGGGAATAGTTTTAGCCGGGTCCGCCTGATTGGTTTCGATACATCGATACTGATCGAGGCTCACCAGCACCGGCTGCGTCGGAGGGTTTCCCCGCACGGCGACTCGAAACGTGAGGGTCACAGATTCACCTTCCGTGATGTAGATGCAGTGGTCATCGGCGTCGGCCACGTTCACTTTCTCCGTAAGCACCGGATTGACTGTCGCCGTCGAACAGTTAATCTGCAGACTACCGGCAAGGATGGCCGGCTGCTGCTGCGCCGTGAAAGGAACCTCCACCACTCCCGCCGTCGCCAGGTAAGTGGGCGTATCGTACGCAAACGAACCAATGTTAGTGGTGCTGCCGTCAGCATTCAGCACCTGCAGCGTGGCCGTACCAAGATTCATTTTCGTCAGCGACGTCGGCGGAGGAGGCGGCAGCGGCCCATTCGGCTGCGGCGGCGTATTAATCTCCGGGAAAGTCGTGGCCAAATCCATCGTGATCACCTGCCGCGTCGTGTCCACCACAGCGGACGCAGGCGCCAGGCTGAACGGAATCGGATTCTGCTGGCCCGGCGGCGTATATGAGAGCTTGGTCGTGTTGGGCAGAAGCATCCGGCCCGGCGCGTAGGTCGACGGCTCGTTCGGATTCCACACGCCGATCGTTCCCAGCAGTATGCCGACACTCTCGTTCATCGCGAAATTGCCCTGCTGGAAAAGCGCGTAAAGTTGCGGATCCGTGTACTTCCTCTGGAAATAATAATTGGTCAAGCGCACGATCAGCCCCGCGCCCGCATTCGATAGTTGCTGCAAGAGTGCAAGCGTCGGCGACTGGTTGCCCGAAGTATCGAACTGCAAATTCCCGTTGGGCAGCGGCTGCACCCAGATGGTCGCGAAACAGGCGTCAGGCAAAGCCGCTAAATTCCGGGCCAGGTCAACCCATCGCGTGTAGGCGCGCGGCAATGCCGCCGCGTCGGTGCTTTGTGCGGCGCAACTGCGTCCCGTGGCCCCAAACGAAAACTTCCCGCTGAACAATTGCGTGGAAAAATCGCTGGTGGGGTCGCTATCCACCATCAGGGAGGGCATGGTCACGTCGCCCGCCTGGTTACCGACCATCTGAATCGGCGTGCCGATCAGCCCATCCTGCGCCGGAGAAGTAATCCGGTTCCCTCCGGTATTTCCGGTTTTTTCGATCGCATAAATCGCCGCATTCTGCACGTAATACGCGTTGTCGCCAAAATAATTCCAGTTGCCGTTTAGCACCTGCTGTTGAGTGGGCATAAACGGCATGAAGCTCTTCCAGACCAGCGTGCACATGTTCGCCCGGAAGGCCGCATCAGTCATGTTCGCCGGGTCGTAGGGCGGGAAGAAACTCACCGTCTCCGGATCCAGCACCCGGTTGTAATTATTGTTGTTGGTGGTGGGGGGCTGGCATGCACTGATGCCCATGAAGTGAACGCGCGGCAGTGATAGATAGCTCATACCTGTTTTTCCTTGGAAGGTTTTATTGCGCTTCGCGCATCGACCACACAAAATCCAGCGGCACATACGATTTCATAGGCGGCGGGCTGCCCATGTGGCCTTGTTGATTGCCTCCGCGAAAGGTCCATAGGCTATACCGCTTCCCGTCCGGCCCAATCGAAGCCGTCGAGTGGCACGTCAGGCAGGAAGAACTGCCCTGGAAATAAGTTTCGATTTGCGAGTTGGCCAGGCAACTGTATTTCGCATTCGCGATGCAGTTCGCCGCATTCCGATCGTTAGCATCCGCGGTCTGCACTCCATCGAGCCGGTAATAGGCCCATTTCAAGCCGGCCATCGCCCTCTGCATGTCCTTATTAAGCAACTGCACATCCTCAGCGATGGGCAGAATCAGCTTGGCGGGAGTGGTTGTCGGGTTTTCGATCTGCTCGAACGTGCACCAGAACCATTGCGGCAGAATCTTGCTGGTGATGTGCAGCCCATTCAACCCCACCACGCGCTCCACGCCCTGGTATTGCACAGTCGCGGTAAGGTAGTGCGACGGATCGTCGCCCTTGCCCAGAAAACGCCAGGAGGCCTTGATCTCCATCGCAGTGTATGGAAACGATACCGGCAAGCCGCCTTGCAGCAGCTTGAGCTGGCCAGCTTGCGTGTACAGGTTGCGCTGGACGATGTAGTTGAGCGTGTCCTCGTTCTCGCGCACTTCATACATCACCGGATTGCCGTTATTGTCGGTGAGCACTTTGCCGTCGATCATGCCCGATTGCAGCGCCGGCGGCTGGTAGATCGGTCCCTGGTTCCAGGGCAGCGGCGTCTGTCCCGCCTTCACATAAAGGTTCTGGCTGGTCTTCCAGGTTTGCCAAACCACCGGGCCCGGCCCGCCAAACGGTTTGTTGGGGTCGGGCTTCCCGCGGACATCAAGCCGCGCCGGCCAGTTGAAGTTGATGAACAGTGTCCACGCGAAGAGAAGTGGATCCTCGGTCGCTTTCGCTCTTGCGCTTTCGGGAGACTTCAGGATGGCTTCGATCTGCTGAAGGTCAGGCACCTTATTCGTGGCCGCTTTGTGTGCCGGAGTCGTTTTCGCGGGGGCCTGTGATTGCTGACCAATTGAAATAACGGCCGCGATGGCCACAAGGCAGGCCATCGCGGTAAGAATACTCAACCTTCGGATTGGGCTTCTCACAAGCGCCTCCCTGGTTCCTGGTGAAATCGTGACCGGAAAAATCTACCGCAGACCCTTAGAAGAAAATCTTCAACCCGAACTGGATTTGCCGCGACGGACTCACCGTACTGAAAATCTGCCCCGCACCCTGCGCAAAAACCTCATCGCCATTGCCACCGGTTCCGTTCGGCCCCTCCGTATTCGTAGGCACCGCAAAGTTGGGCCGGTTCGCGATATTGAATATCTCTGCCCGGAACTGCACCATGCGATCTTCGCCAAAAGGAATGTTCTTGAGTATCGCAAAATCAAAATCGGCAAAGTCTGGCCCCGCCAGGCTGTTGCGCCCCGCGTCGCCGAATGAGCCGAAGTTAGGCAGAGCATACGCCGCGGGATTAAACCAGCAAGTCACCGTTCCAACCGAAGCGCCGTTGGGGCACGTGCCTTGATACGGATTGCCTACCAGGTTCGGGCGGTCCGAGTTCACTGCCGATCGCGTGCCCGCGTTGTCGAACCCAAGCACCGGCGTGAAGGGCACGTTGCTATGAAAACTGCCAATGCCCGAGACTGACCATCCTTCGATTACTTTCGCCGTCCAACCCCCGGCGTCGTGGCCAAATTTCTTTCCCGGCCCAAACGGAAGCTCCTCAATAAAATTCAACGTCAGATTGTTGCGGACGTCGAAGCTCGAACGCCCGCGATCGCCTTTGCGGTCGAACAGATTCTGAGATTTCCCGGATTCGTTGACCGCGTCGCTGGGGAAAGCGCCGGACGCGTCATCCACCGAGTGCGCCCAGGTGTAGTGGGCCGCGAAAGTCAGGCCATGACTGGTGCGGTGCTCAAAGCTCGACTGCAGGGAGTTGTAAAACGACTGGGCATCCGTCACGATCCGGATAATCGACCCGAAGGCGGGATTGGGATATTGCCCCGTAAACGGGTTGAACGGGTTGGCTTCTCCCATGCGCACTAGGTGGTTGCCGCGCGCGCCCACATACATCAATTTGAAAACTGAGTCCCGCGTGACCTCGCGCTCCAGGTTCAAGTTGTACTGCATCGTCGACGGGAACTTCGGATAATACGTCATGGTCGCGTTGGCGGTGGTGGACGGTGGAATCATGCCACTCAGCGGGCTGAGAAACGGCGGCAGCACTACGAAATAGGCCTGGAAGAAAGGTGGAAGCGTACGCGCGTTGCCGTAAAGATTGGCCCAAATCTGATCGCGGAAAATGCCCGCGCCCATGCGCAGAACGGTCTTCTGGTCGGGCGTCACCTGCCACGCCAGACCGAATCGCGGCGAAAATAGGTCCTTCGGCGTGTCCGCGAAAAACTTGCCCACCGTAGGGGCCGTATCCGTGGCCACGTTGATGATATTGACTTCCTTATTTTCGGCCTCCGTGGGGTTGGAATAGAACTCGTAACGCAACCCAAGGTTGAAGGTGAGCCGCGGAGTCGCGCGCCAGTCATCCTGCGCGTAAGCTGTTAGCCAGTTTTGCCGGAATCCCCGATCCGAGTCTGAGAGCTGCGGATTGGTGCCTAAATACGAATACGCCGTGCCTGAAGGCGGGGAACCGGCGGTTAGAAAAGATTGCAGGGCATGGTTGCTACTATTGGGAAAGTACGGAATTCCGAAGTCGGTTGTCAGGTCCTGAAAGTTGTACTCCCCGTTCACGAACAGATCGAACGGGCCGTTCATCTCCAGCCGCCGGTATTCTCCCCCGAACTTGATCGAATGGTGGCCGTGCTGCCAGGCGGCGTTGTCCTGGATTTGAAAAGTATTGGAGAAACTACCGAACGGATAAATGAAGTTATTGCCCAGCGAGGTCAGTCCCGTAATTGCCAGCACTCCCACCGGGCGGTCGGGCGCAAGCGCGATCGTCAGTCCCGGATGCGTGTCATGCACTTCCGCCAGATAGGTTGTGCGGTTGAATCCGAAAGCCAGAAGATTGAGCCAGTCAGTGTGAAAGACTCTCTGGTCTTGCACGGTGAAAAACTGATCGCGGCTGGAAGACTCACCGGGAAATCCGGGCACCAGCGTGCTCAGATAAGGATTCTGCGAGTCGCTGTCGTCCATGATGTAGCGGCCGAACAGCGAGTGCGTGGGCGAAAACGCGTGGTCGATGCGCACCAGGCCGTAGTCCTCGCGCGTGTCACGCTTGGCGCTGCTGGTGTACGTGCCCACACCGCCGCCCAAATCAGGCCCATTCGGCGACGGATAAAGCGCAAGAAAAGGCATGATCGCGGGACTGATTACTACGCTCACGCAGCCGCTGGTATTCTGCACCGTGCAGGTCGTTGGATCGGCGGGAGGTGCGGGTGGCAAGAGGCCCTGATGCGCCAGCGCGTCCGGCACAGTAGCGACCGCTGTGATCCCCAGCCGCTCGCGAAATCCCTCATAACTTGTAAAGAAAAACGTCTGATCGCGCTTGATGGCCCCACCCAGGCTGCCTCCGAACTGATTGCGCTGGAAGGGAGGAATCGGCTGGTCCGCAAGATCGAAATAATTCTTCGCGTCCAGCGCCGAGTTGCGGAGGAACTCAAACAGCGACCCATGCAGACGATTCGTTCCCGACTTGGTGACCGTCTGAATAATCGAGCCCGCGTTGCGTCCGTACTCCGCCGCGTAAGTGTTGGTGAAAACGCGGAATTCTTCCAGAGCATCTACTCCCAGCAGCTCGCCCGACGCTCCTCCCGGCGACACATTGAAGGCGGGATCGTTCGCATCCATGCCATCGATGGTGAAATTGTTCGCCGTAGGCCGCTGTCCGTTGACCGCCACTTTCGCCAGGCCGCCCTTTTGCCACGGGCTAGGACCGGCGTTCGCGGTGGGCTCCACTCCCGGCTGCAACAGCACTAACTGGAAAATATCGCGCCCATTCAGCGGCAGTTCCCGCATTTGCGTGGGATCCACCAGCCCGCTCACCGCTGAATCCGTGCTCTCCACCAGCGGAGCCTGTCCGCTGACCTCAATCTTCTCCGCGACCTGGCCAACCTTCAGCGTGAAATTGATCACTGCTTCCTGCGAGACCGTAAGAACGACCATTCGCCGCACTTCGACCGCAAACGAAGCGCGCTCGGCCCGAAGATCGTACTCGCCGGGAAACAGACCAGGAATGCGATAGAAACCACCGGCATCGGTAACAACTCGAACACTGATCCCGGTATCCGCATTCGTAGCCGTTATCCGCACACCCGACAGCAGGGCGCCTTGCTGGTCGGTGGCCGTCCCCAGGAAAACTCCGGCGCCGGTCTGCGCGAAGAGCGCGGCAGAAAACAACATCAGTGAAATAACGATGCCGAAGCAATACAACTTTCGACCCCAACTCTCACCGAAGGTCACCTGAATCGGAGCAGGAAGGAAATGAACAAAAACCCTCGCCGCCCCGCCATTAGCGGAGAAATCGACCCGGGGAAATCTGGCAGACGAACCGAAGACTCGTGGCGCGGTCGCGATTATGCAACTCCTTCGGTGGGGGGAAGTTAGCATTCGTAATTAGGACGTGTCAAGGAAATACATCGAAGAACATAGGCCCCAAGGGTGTACGATTCTCCTGTCTTTCTACGGGCGACTGAGCAAAAGGCCTTATCGTTAGCAAAAGCCATCAGGCAAGCCGGGAACCGATGCATGTCTTTCCCGGGCGTGGCGCAGACAGAGAAGCCCCCGCCCCCGCATTGGGTCTTCCGTGAGCCATGAGGAGGAGCCGTGCCACTCGGTCGGAAAATATCCATCCAGCCAACCAAAGCCACTAAGGCATTTTCCCTCATTCCCTTGTTTCTGCTCCTGTGTGCGACCCCGGGAATCTCGCAAAAGGCGCAACCGGCTGACCGTAGCGTTCCGAAGTACGACGTTCAAACCGAGACCAAGACTAAAGGAGCAGTGGACGAGATCAATGTCGTCTCCTGGGGAACCCGGAAAGACTTCACTGAACTGGTCACCAAAAGTGGAGAGGAGAAGGTCCACATCTATCTGTGCCCCAAACCATTCCTGGAGGAGATGGACATCACTTTCAGCAAGGGAGATGAGATTACCGTCACTGGTTCAAAGGTCAAAGACGGAACGTCGGACGTGATCCTGGCCCGGCAACTCGTGAGGAACAACGACACGTTAATGTTCCGGGACGACAAAGGCAATCCGGTCTGGGACCCGCGCACCGGCAAGTGACAACCTCCAGCACCCCCCGGAATCCCGATTCTGTTCGCGTTTCGTAACAGGATTCAGTTTGTATCTCCGCGAACGCGAATTAATGAAAAACTTCTTAGCAACTGAGGGGGAAGAGTGGATCCGAACAGCTGCCCGCGCTGCGGCGGTACCGGATACATTGCCCGGCCAGTGGACATCAGAGGTAAGTCTGATGGCGTGGCATTCATCCGCTTGAAGTGCCCGGCCTGCGCCGGCAGCGGACGGAGAAATTCCATCCCCCCTTCTACCGCGGGCTGACCGCACGGCCTGTGGTGCTTGCGAAAACGTACGAGCCCGGGCGTCATGCTCCCGCCGTAAAATGACGATCCCGGGCCCGACGTTTCTGGTCAGGAATTTTTCCTTCAGGCGATGCCCGCCGCTTTGCTGCGAACCCGTCGCTTGGGAGCCGAAGCGGTTTCGATCCGGTTACGCCCCGCGGCCTTGGCACGGTAGAGGGCTTTGTCCGCTGCCTGGATGACTTGTTCCGCGGATGGATTTTCCCGCCTTGATGTGGCCACTCCAATGCTGGCAGTGACTGAAAGTTGATCTGACGGCGCCGCGCGCGAAAGCTGCCGAATTGCATGTCCGGTTTGGGCGCGGCCGCGGGGACGTTGATTTCGGCGGTCGGGGCCGCGCGCTTCCTGGCGGCGATCAGGGCCACGCAGGCGAAGCGTGCTACCTTCGATTTCGGCGCGCAGCTTTTCCAGATGCTCCACTACATCGCCAGTCGTCTTTCCGGGAAATAGAATGGCGAACTCTTCTCCGCCGCAACGGTAGGCTTGTCCTCCTCCGCTGACTTCCGCCAGCCGCGACGCAATCATGCGCAATACTTGATCTCCGGTGTCGTGACCGTAGGTGTCATTGCAGCGCTTGAAGTGGTCGATATCGAGCATCGCAATGGAATACGGCGCTTCCAGCCGCAACAGCGCGTCGTGGAAGGCGCGCCGCGAGGGCAGCGTGGTCAGTTCATCGTGATAGGCCAGCAGATAAGAGGTCTCGACGATGGCGCCTGCCAAAATGAACGCGCCAGCGGCGAAGTAAGCGGTGGGAATTCGTCCCACTCCTCCGAAACGGAGCGCCAGCATGGTAGCTGCCAACGCCCATAGGAGTCCGCTCTCCGCGGGCTTGTGGAATAGCAGAAAGCGTGTCAGCAAGATGATTGCGGCTGCGGCGAATGCCAGCAGCGTGGCAAAAGGCAGCGGCGCCGGCGCCAGCGCATGATGCAAAACCCGTTGCGCGGCGGCTGCCGGTTCAGGACGGCAGAGCACGCCCACAATCACAGATTCAACGAACAACAACAAGCCTGCAGGCGCAATGCTGGAGAAGGTGAATCCCCTCTCTTGCTGAAACGAGAGCAGAACAAAGTTAAGCGGCAGCAGCACTCCGGCTGCCGCCAGCGCGATGCCCCCGGTTCGCTGGCTGCGACGCGTCCCGGAGTGAATGAGGAAGTGAAGTATCCGATCGCTTGTTCCGCCAGGAACACCACCAACAAGGCGAAGAAGATGCGGCTGGAATGAAATCGCCAGGCCAGCAGCAGGCCCGCGATCAGCACTCCATAAAAAGCGTATGCGATGAGCACGGGGCTGGGCGTGACCACTCCCGTATGCAGCAGCGCCGCAACCGCCGCCAGACAAAGACCGGGCGTAAGCAGGGACTTCATCGAAGTTTGGTCCCGGCGTGAATGGGAACGTCCTCAGGCTCGCAGAGTGTTCTGCGGATTGCCGTCCTCCTATTATCTCCGGTGGTGCGGGGGATAGGAATTGACCGATTGGGTTCGGAGCAGCGTGTGGATTCTTGCTGGAATAGCTCAGCTTGCAACAATGGGGGCTGTGACTTTCATGGGCGTGATCCGCGTCGTTCGACCTCGGATTTGACTTTCGCCATACATTCGCCTAACGTATAAGGCCCTGGGAGCGATGGCACTGTCTACTGCGGCGGGACGTCAGTATCTAAACGGAACGAGCATCTCGGCTTACAACAGGAACGCCAGCAGCGTTCACTGCCAAGCATGCGATAATCACGCCTAAGCGATTCGAGTTCGCCCAAACTGAATCTATTGTTCCCAGGGTAGATCGGTCGGAATTGAGAGGCAAGGAGGAACCACAATCGCTGCCGTCGCTCTAGAACCGGGTCTCCTCAAGGATCCCCTACGCGCGTGCGGATACCGCTCCGATCTGCTCCGAATGGATTTTACCTTTGGAGAAGGTCAGACGGTACCACTTGTTGGATTCTCCCAGCCTCTCGCCGACGCACGTTCGGCGTGCGTCGGCGTGCTTTCGTCAACGACGAATTCCCGCCAAGCGGTGGAAGCCTGTCGACCGCTCGGAGCACCCATAGTCTTCGTCTGCCTTCAGGATACGCTCCAGTGGTGGAAGCAGGGCGCCACATCGGCGGAATACCTCGAGAGCATCCCGGCCGGCAACATCAAGCAGTTCTTCAGGCACCATCAGGATGAATTCTCACCCGAAGCGGTTTATCGCGCGAAGACCTGGGGGCGTTTCCAGACGGCGTACCAGCTAAGCTTCGTAGACTTAGGACTGATGCCTCTTGTCGAGGAACAAGTGGGAAAATCCTTAGGCGGGCTGATTGAACGCAACGTCTCGGAGTTGAAGAGACGGCTTGGCTGGGAATCGGTTACAGATGAACAGGGGCATTGGCTGCTGCAAACGGTTTTTTGGCTTGTCTCAGCAAAGATTCTGCGTGACAAGGAGGTCGAAAGATTTGAGGGACCTTGACCTAAGCGACGTTGAAAAAGTCTTCCAGCGGGTGGGACGTCACTATGGCGCGAAGCCACTTGTTGCCGGATCAAAGAGGAAGCTCGAAGCTCTGACCGAATCAGCCAGCATTATCAGCCAATTCAGCAGCCTAGTGTTAACCACTACGGAAGCTCTTGCATATGTCTACGAAAATACACTTATCTCAAAGGAAACACGGTCGGCCCTCGGGACACACAGTACCCCGTCATTCCTTGTTGACTACGTAGTGGGTAACCTCGCTGACTGGATAAATGAGATTCCAGTTAATGAGAGAAATGTATATGAGCCAGCCTGCGGCCATGCAGCTTTCCTCGTGTCCGCGATGCGGCTGCTGACGGAGCTTCTACCTTCCGAGAAGGCGGTGCCGAGTAGGCGTGGGCCGTATCTTCGAGGGCGGTTGCACGGCACCGATATTGATTCCTTTGCCCTTGAGTTGGCTCGCTTGTCGCTAACGCTCACGGACATTCCGAATCCGGACGGATGGGATTTGGAACCGCAGAACATGTTTCTCGATGGGCGACTTGCCGAGCAGGCCCGGGCGAACACGATACTGCTGGCCAACCCACCCTTTGGCGATTTCACGCCCGAGGAAAAGCAGTTTTACCGCGAAAAGAAATCCGAAGTGCGCTTTCTTAACAAGTCGGCCGAGATGCTATGGCGGACGCTACCGCAACTGCGCGAAGGGAGCGTCTTCGGGGTTATCCTCCCGCAAAACTTTCTGCACAGTGATAACGGTCGAGAAATTCGCGAGTTCCTCGTCCGCGAGTGCGAACTCAAGGAAATCTGTCTTTTCCCCGACCAGGTCTTCTCATTTTCGGATGCAGAATCAGCGGTCCTCATTGGGCGTCGAAAAAGAATTACACGTCCACCGGAAGTTCGCTATCGCCGCATTCGTGAACGGGAAGTCCCATCTTTCCGGACGGACTACCTTGCCAGCAGCACGCGAAGCATTGCGCAATCGCGGTTCTCAGATGACGATTCGTTTTCCCTTCGCGTTCCCGACCTAGAGGACGTCTGGAATGTTTTGGCGGATAATCCGACACTCGCCTCCGTCGCAACGCTGGGGAAGGGGCTTGAATATCGTGGGGAGGATCTTCCGCAGAAAAGCACCACGTGGTCTACGGAACGGTTTGAAGGTGCCGAGGCTGGCTTCGTGCTGTTCGACTCCGGGCTAGAGTTGCACGAGTTGCCCAGCCGCTATTGGATGAATCTGGATACAGGAGTCATTCGCCGGCCACTGAGTGGAACTACGGTCGGCACGCCTCAAGTGCTCCTCAATTACGCTCCGGCAAGTCGAGGCCCCTGGCGACTGAAGGCACTCATCGACAGGCAGGGGCACGCGGTCACGAGTAATTTCATCGCGGTGCGTCCGACAACATCATTCTGTTCGCTTGAGACGCTTTGGGCTCTCCTTAATTCCCCGATTGCGAACGCCTACGCGTTTTCGCATTTGGGAAGACGCCACAACATCTCCGGCGATATTCGGAACATTCCAATACCCAAGGTGATCTCGTTTAGGGGTGTTGAAGGAGCGGCGAGCGCTTACCTTAGAGCCGCTTCGTCCGCAACAGACTCAGGGATCTTGCGCAAACTCCTGCTCCGCGTCGACGACGAGGTTCTGAAACTGTATTCACTGCCTTCCGAGTTAGAAAAATCCCTGCTTGAGCTATTCACGGATTGTCAACGGGTCGGCGTGTCATTTAAACAGGTCGCCTACCTGCCAAGAGATCTCGCGGGTCGGGTACGGTTTTCCGACTTCCTCCAGTTCGAAGAGGATTGGTCAGCCACAAATCGTGAGCGCGGCGCGCTGATCGACAGGGACATCGCGGGCAACCTGCGCACGGAACAGCGGGCTCGTCTCGACTCCTTGCAGGCATACGCCGACTATCACATAGACAAGGTGTCCCCACGCCCAGAGGATATGCTTGACGAACTCGAGGCCAAGCTGTTTCCCGATGTACCGATGAAAGGCGGCGATGTTGACCGATGACGGGATTTGAGTATCCAACCGACCCGCACGTGAGACGGCATGGCCCAGTCGGCTACAAAGATTACGAAAGCTATCGCGATTGGCTCCGCGATGAGTTTTTCTTCAGATGCGTGTACTGTCTTCACCGTGAACAGTGGTACGGCCGCGGCGCGACCTTTCACATCGACCATTTCACCCCAGTTGCCAATGAGGGCGCGACATGCGAATACACCAACTTGCTCTATGCCTGTGCAACTTGCAATGAAGCGAAGAAAGTTGCCCTTGGCGTTCCGAACCCGTGTGAGGTGGCACTGGCCGACTGTCTTCGCATACTTCCTGACGGGCACGTAGAGGCCCTGAATGACGAGGGCAAGAAGCTCAGGCTCTTGCTGAGACTGGACAGTACAAGCAACGTACGCAACCGCTCGCGTTGGATTCGAACGCTTGAGGCGCTCAGGACGACGCACGCGGACCTGTATCAGGAATACATGGGCTTCCCTGACGATCTGCCAGACCTTCGGAGGAGGCACGCTCCGAGCAACACGAAACCAGAAGGAGCTGCAAACTGCTACTTCGCTCTTCGTGAGCGCAGTATGCTGCCCGCAATTTACTAAGCGGCCGGTCGGAGTACCCTTCCAGGTGTTTGGCCTGCGAAAACTTGCCAATAGGCAAAAACTACACGATTGAGCCTAAGTCACTCACAACAATGGAAATATAATTCTGGGAAATGTGGCGGGTTTACCCTATTCAAATTGATATACTATAAATAGAGAGTAAAAATAAGAAAAAAAGGCGCGGCCCACGGGCTGCGCCTTTTCTTTTGGGCGACATGAGGCGTGCCGATATGGCTAAGTGCAAGGGATTCAGGACTTTCAAGGAGCGCGGCGAGTGGGTGGAGTTGCTGTTTATGGCTTGGGCCCTGCGCAAGGGATTCAGGGTGTCGAAGCCCTGGGGAGATTCGGGCCCTTACGACGTAGGAGTGGAACACGGGCGGCGTTTTCTAAGGGTGCAGGTGAAGTCGACGAGCTTCAGGAGGGGTACCGGCTATCTCTGCGGATTCAGTTCCAACCAAAGGAGCAAGCGATATACGAGGCGGCAGGTCGACTATTTCGCGGCCTATGTAATCCCGGAAGATGTGTGGTACATCATCCCGGCGGCCGCTGTCCTGAAAAATAAGGGCACGGAGCTGATGCTATGTCCGATGCAGCCGATGCGAAGGGACTGCTACCAGTACGAGGCCTACCGGGAAGCCTGGAAGCTGCTGCGAAGCGGCAAGAAGCACGTATAGTGCAAGTACTTTCAGTCCCGCTTTGAAACCCCGCTCCGTTTCTGCAAACACTCACCTTCGTGCGAACGGCTTTCCGTTTCAACTGAGCTTTTTCTAACTAGAATCGCTTTGTGATTAAGGCCCACTTATGAGGATTCTGATTGCGGAAGACGATGCGGCTCTGGCCGGGTTTGTAAAGCAGGGGCTGCAAGGGGAGCACTACGCGGTGGATGTCGTGGAAGATGGCGAGCAGGCCCGCGCCATGGGCAGCGAGTTCGACTATGACCTGGTCATCCTGGACTTGAACCTGCCGAAGCTCGATGGGGTGAGCGTGTTGCGCCATCTGCGTCTGAAAAGGCCGAGCCTGCCGGTGCTGGTGCTGACGCAGAGAAGCCGGGTGGAAGACCGCGTGCAGTGCCTGGACACGGGCGCCGACGACTACCTTCCGAAGCCGTTCTCCTTCAGCGAATTATCGGCGCGCATCCGTGCCCTGCTGCGCCGCAGCCACCTCCCGTCAGAATCCGTGCTGGTGGTGGAAGACCTCCATCTCGATCGCGTAGAGCATCGCGCCGAACGCGCCGGCCGCCGCATCGAGCTGACCTCAAAGGAATTTTCGCTTCTGGAATACTTGATGCGCAACGCCGGCCGCCAAGTCTCCCGCGCCATGATCATCGAACACGTTTGGAACTTGACTTTTGATACGACTACCAACGTGGTGGACGTTTATATCAATTATCTGCGCAGGAAAGTGGATGACGGGCATCCGCGGAAGCTGATTCATACGGTGCGGGGGGTGGGGTATGAGTTAAGCGGGGAGGCGGGTGTGACGCCGTGAGTTCGGGCGCGCGCGGGGGGCTGAGTTCGAGCGCGACACGTTCTTCGGGGAACGATGGCTCTGCGGCGAGCGGGGCGCACAGTCCGCTGGCGCAGTTGCTGCATGCCTTGAACCAGCCGCTGACCGGGCTGCAATGCTCGATGGAGGTGGCGCTGGCCGGTTCGCGGACGGTTGCGTACTACGTCGAGCGGCTGCGCGAAGGGCTGAAACTGACGGAGCGCATGCGCGCGCTGGTGGAGGCAATGCGGGAAGTGACTGATGGGGAGACAGAAAAAACTGAGCCGCCGGAGATCATTGAGTTGCAGACTCTGCTGCGGGAAGGGTTGGACGACCTGAGACCCGTGGCCGAAGTGAGGAACATTCGCATCATGCTCGATGGTCCCGCAGCCGCTTTGTTGCCGGTAAAGGCCGGACGGCGAAAGTTGTCCGCTTTAGTATTTCGGGTCCTGGATTCGGTTTTGAGTCTGGCCGACCGGGGAAGCGCATTGCGGATTGAGACAGGCAGCGCCGGCGTTTCGGCCGATGTTGCGGGCGGAGTTGGGGCCGGAGGTGGGGCGGAAGATGCGTGGGTCCGCATTGGCTGGCATGCGGGGCCACGAGCGGCTGAATTCTCCCGGCCGGAATTGGGGTTGTTAGTGGCGCAAGCGGGCTGGGAGCGCATGGGCGCGAAATGGGAGCGGGAGCGGACGGAAAACCGGGAAACGGTGACGGTCCGGCTGCCGAGGATTTCGGCTGGCGCTTCGGCCGGCAGCGGGAACGCTTAGTCCTCATCTTCACGAAAGACTCGAAAACGAAAGATCCGAAAACGGAAGACTCGAAAACAGGAGCTCGAAATGAGTGCCATGACAGCTTTCCCGATCGTCGCCGGGCCCGCGGGCGGAGCGCTGATTGCGAGTCCGAGCCGGGCTCTGCGCGAGCAGGTCGTGCACCGTCTGAATGGCCGGTGGCGGCCCGTGCAGCACGCTCAAGGTGGCGCCGAGGCTCTGGTGAAACTGGAAAAAGGAGGCTGGCAGGTGCTGTTTCTCGACCGCCGTCTGCCGGACCTGGACAGTGGAGAGTTGATGACGATCGTGCAACGGAGGTTTCCCGGCATTCAGGTGGTGTGGCTGGACTCCGACGCGGCATTCGCCGCGGACGAGGTGGAGAAGGCGGGGGGAGATGCAGATGTGCGCGCGCCCGAGACAGGCGCAGGACCCGGAGAGTCCGAATCCGCAGGAAACGAAGATGGGCCGGGGAGGGCGGCAGCCCGGGAAAATCAATATGAGCCGCTGCCCGGCATGATTGGGCGCAGCGCAGCGATGCAGCGCGTCTACCGGCTGGCGCAACTGGTGGCTCCGCGCTCGACGACCGTGCTGGTGGTAGGGCCGACGGGCAGCGGCAAGGAACTGGTGGCGCGGGCGCTGCACGCACTAAGTCCGCGATCCGCCAAAGCATTCGTAGCTGTGAACTGCGCCGCGATTCCGGAGGCGTTGCTGGAGTCGGAACTGTTCGGCCATGCCCGTGGGGCATTTACGGGAGCGGTGCAGGCGCAGCTGGGACGCATTCCCGCAGCGCACGGGGGAACGCTCTTTCTCGACGAGGTGAGTGAACTGCCCTTTGGCATGCAGGCCAAGCTGTTGCGCTTTCTGGAACAAAAGGAGGTGCAGCGGCTGGGCACGGCCGAGCTGACACGCGTGGATGTGAGAGTGATTGCCGCCAGCAACGTGGATCTGGCGGGCCGTGCGGGCCGGGGGGAGTTTCGCGAGGATCTTTTCTATCGTCTCGCGGCGTTCCCTCTGGAGTTGCCTCCGCTCACCGAGCGCCGCGCCGATATTGTTCCCCTGGCGGAACACTTTCTGGCCTGCATGGCAGCTGCGATGAGCGGACGGTGTCCGCGTCTGAGCGGAGAAGTGGTGCGGATTCTCGAAGCTCATCCGTGGAGGGGCAACGTGCGCGAATTGCAGCACGTGATGGAGCGGGCTTCCATTCTGGTGGAGAACGGGGACACGGTTTTGAACGAGCATCTTTATTTCCCCTTCGAGCAAGCGCTCTCGCCAAGCGCAGCCCGGCCCCTTTCGTGCGCCAGCCGGGCAAGTTGAGAAGATTCTTACCCGCTTCCTCATCTCTTGGCCATCACCGTGCAAATGTTGCCTGTGTCCATGACTTCCTTGCCCATGCCGGCATGCCTGCCAACCGCCGCCGCGATTCCGGCGCCAACGGGCCAGGAAACTTTGCGGGGCAACGGGGAACAGTTTCTGTTGCAAGCGTTTCGCTCGTTTGCCGAAGCCGCGGACTCGCTGGAGCGCTCCTATGGCATGCTGCGTTTGGAAGTGGCGCGGTTGCGCGGCGAGTTGCAACAGAGCAACGCGGGGCTGGCGAAGAGTCTCGGAGAGAACCGCCGGATGCGTGCGCATCTGGACCGCATCCTCGAGGGGCTGCCCTGCGGTGTGCTGGTGGCGAGATCCGATGGTGCGGTCTCGCTGATAAATCCCGAGGGGAGGCGGCTGCTTACTTCGAGCGCGGCGGCAGAGAACCTTGCCGAACTCAAGTCGTTGTCGTCCCTGCCGCGCGAGTTGCGCGATGTTTTCGAGCGGGCCCGGTGGGAAGCGGGCGAGCAAGAGCAGTGCTTCCCCGATGGAGGCGCAGGCGGGCGCTGGCTGGCGGTGCGGCACGCGGCGGTCACAGATACGGATAAAAAAGATGCGGATAAAGAAGATGCCGGATCTAGAGGCGCCGATTGTGTCTCGATCTTCATCCTGCGCGATGTAAGCGATGCCAAGCGGCTGGTGCAGGAAAAAGACAAGTTGCGCCGGGAGCAGGCGCTGGCCGAGATGTCGGCCATCCTGGCGCACGAGATCCGCAATCCGCTGGGCAGTCTGGAACTGTTTGCCGGATTGCTGGCCGGAGCCGGGCTTTCCACGGAATGCCGGCAGTGGGTCGAGCATGTGCAGGCCGGGCTGCGCACGCTGGCCGCGACCGTCAATAATGTTTTGCATTTTCACAGCCTGCCCGCACCCGAGCGCGCGCCCACCGACCTCGGCCAGTTGCTCGACTGGGCAGGCGGATTTCTGATGCCGATGGCGCGGCAGGCGCGGGTTGAGTTATGCCTGCGCAACCATCTGCATGGAGTATGGTTTGCTGCCGACCGCCACCGCCTGGAACAGGTGCTGCTGAATCTGGTGTTGAATGCGTTGCGGGCCATGCCGGGCGGAGGCTGGGTGGAGATTTCCGGACATCGGATTTCAAGAGATGGGATTCACTGCGGGGACGCCGCAGCCGCGGCGATTTCGGTAAGCGATACGGGGCCAGGAGTGCTGGGGGGGAACGGGGCAAAGATATTTGAGCCGGGATTCAGCACGCGTCCGGGCAGTCCGGGGCTGGGGCTCGCGGTGTGCCGCAAAATTGTCGAGCAGCACGGCGGAACGCTTGAAGCGGCGAACCGCGCGGGCGCCGGAGCAAGTTTCACATTGACGTTTCCGCTGTCCCAAGAAGCGAAAGCAGGTTCCTCACCGGGCTTGGGGCCCGGTTCGGAATGACAAAGGATGGGATGGAATGAATCGAGTCCTGGTGGTGGACGACGAAGCCGGCATGCGGGCGGCGCTGGAAGCGCATTTTCTGCGGCGCGACTGGAGCGTGGACACGGCGGCCAACGCGGGCGAGGCTCTGGATAAGTTCCGCCGTGTGCTGCATCCACTGGTGGTGACCGACATTCGCATGCCCGGAGCGGATGGCTTCAGCGTGATGCGCGAGGCGCGGGCCCTGGCGCCGCACACGGCGGTGATCTTATTAACGGCGTTCGCCAACGTTCCGGATGCCGTGACCGCCATGAAGGGCGGAGCCTGCGACTATCTGGTGAAGCCGGTCGCGTTCGAACAACTGGAGCAGGCGGCAGAACGAATCCTGGCCCAGGCGAGGACACAAGCGAAAGCCACGGAAGGGCTGGTAGGGCATGCTCCGGGATGGTTGCGGGCGCTCGACCGGGCCCGCCAGGCGGCGGCCAGCGGCGCCGATGTGCTGATCGAAGCCGAGAGCGGCACGGGAAAGGAACTGGTGGCGCGGCTGATCCATCGGCTGAGTCCAAGACGCGATCGCGCCTTTGTCGCCATCAACTGTTCCGCCTTTCCCGAGACCCTGCTGGAGAGCGAGCTGTTCGGCTATGCCCGGGGAGCGTTCACGGGAGCGACGGTGGCGAAGCCGGGCCGATTCGAACTGGCGCACCGAGGCACGCTGTTGCTCGACGAAGTCGGCGAGATGCCACTGGGGCTGCAGCCGAAGCTGCTGCGGGTGCTGCAGGAGCGGGAGTTCGACCGTCTGGGCGAAACCCGCAGCGTGCATGTGGACGTGCGCATCGTCTCGACCACGAATCGCACGTTGTCCCAGATGGTGCGCGAAGGAACGTTTCGCGCCGACCTGTTTTACCGGCTGAACGTGATACCGCTGTCGTTGCCGCCGCTGCGCGAGCGGCGGGAAGACATAAGGGAACTGGCAGAACATTTTCTGCGGCTGTACGGGCCGCAGGGCAGAAATCTGCGCCTGACTGCGGAATTTGTGGAGCGGCTCGAAGCCCACACCTGGCCGGGCAACGTGCGCGAACTGGCCAACTGCCTGCGCCGGGCGGTGGCCCTGGCCACGGGGCCGGAGATTGGGCGGGAGAGCCTTGAAGGCTCGGCATGGGATCAAGAAAAAGAGAAAAAAGATCAGGCTGGAATTCCGGAACCGGGCGATTGCGAGGGCAAGCGCGACGATTGTCTGCGGGCCGGGGTTTCGCTCGAAGACATGGAGCGCAGGCTGGTGGAGATGACCCTCGAGGCCACCGGCGGAAACCGCTCGCGAGCCGCGGATCTGCTGGGCGTAAGCCTGCGCACGGTACGCAACAAGGTCCGCAGCTACGGGCTGCCGAGCTGGAGCAGTTATGTCCATGATTGATACCGCCATGACGGAGGCGCTGAGCCGGTTTCTCGACGTGGATGTGGCCCGGGTGAAGCTCATCACCTCGAACCTGGCCAACATCGATACCCCGGGCTTCCGCACGCGCGATCTCGACTTCCGCGCGGAACTGAAGCGGGCGAGCATGCCGGCGGCGGGAAATGAAGGAGGGAATTTTGCCTACGCTTCCTATAGTCCCGTAATGCGTCCAGTGCGCGGACTGCTCGAGCGTCCCGACGGTAATAACGTGAGCGTGGAGCGCGAAAGCCTGCTGCTGGCCGAGACCCAGATGAAGTTCAGCCTGGGGGTGCAGCTGTTGAAAGATGAGTTCCATACCATTTCGCAGGCGATTAATTCAGGAGGCACATCGTCATGAACCTGTTTGGCATGCTGGAAGTGAGCGGGTCGGCGCTGGGAGCGGAGCGCTGGCGGGCCGAGGTGGTGGCGGCAAATATGGCCAATGCCGAAACCACGCGCACGGCGCATGGCGGGGCGTATAGGCGGCAAATGCTGGTGTTCCGTGCCCAGCCCATGCCGCGGTTTCCGCTGCTGCTGGCGCGGCTGGGGAAAGCGACTCCGGAGGGCGGGGTGCGGGTGGAACGCGTGGCGGCGGACTCGTCGCCGCTGCCGAGCCGGTATGAGCCGGGGCATCCCGATGCCGATGGTGCGGGGTATGTGACGTATCCGAATGTGAATCCGGTGATGGAGATGGCCGACCTGTTAAGCGCGGTGCGGGCGTATCAGCTGAATGCGGCGGCGGTGCAGGCGGCGAAAAGCATGATTCAGCAGTCGTTGCAGATTTTGAGCTGACGCTGGGGCATTGCGGGCTGTTGATTGCTGAACTCTGATTGCAAACCGCGACCACAGGTTGCGGTTCGTCAATCAACAATCGGCAAACAAGTCATCCATGCTTTCAGGAAGCACAGGCTAGGTGCACAAATATGAGCAGCCCGATTTCCTCCTTGCGCATCCTTCCCGCCGAAATTCAGAACGCGGCGGGCGAGTCCGCGAACCCACCTGGCGGCGGGTTTGCCGACACTCTGCGGGGTGCGATGGATGAGATGGGGGAGCTGAGTTCCGCGGCGGAGAGCAAAGTGGCGGGCGTGCTCGCAGGCAACGGCACGGATGTGCACAGCGCGCTGATCGCGGTGGAGAAGGCCGACCTTTCGTTCCAGCTGATGATGCAGGTGCGCAACAAGATCGTTTCCGCCTACCAGGAGATTTCGCGCATGCAGTTCTGAAGCGATGACATAGTCTTTTCCGCACTGCAGGCAAAGCGATGGCCGAAAACAAACCGCAATCCTTCGACGACGTGCTGCACCGCCTGGGCGAGTTCTTCAAGGGGCTGAGCTTCCAGCAGCGTTTTCTGCTGGTGGCAGGCGTGGCTCTGGTGGGAGGAACTTTGTGGGTGTTCGTGGTTCTGCTGGGCCAGCCGAAGTACGTGACCCTGTACTCCGGGCTGAGGCCGGAAGAAGCGCAGGCGCTGGGCGGGCGCCTGGCGGCGAAAAACATTCCACACCAGATTTCGCCGGACGGAGCGAGCCTGCTGGTGCCCGAGGACAAGCTCGATGCCAGCCGGCTGGAGACGGCGGCGGCGGGGCTGCCGCGCAGCGCGCGCATGGGATTTGAACTGTTCGATACGCCCAACTGGGCGGGATCGGATTTTACCGAGAAGGTGAACTACCAGCGCGCGCTCGAAGGCGAACTGGAGCGCACGCTGGCCACCTTGAGCGAAGTCGAGGCGGTGCGGGTGCATCTGGTGATGCCCCAGGAATCGCTGTTCACCGAGCAGGAGCATGAAGCCAAGGCGGCGGTGATTCTTAAGACGCGCAGCGGAAGGCTGTCGGAACAAGCGCAGCAGGCTATTCCGCAACTGGTGGCGAGTGCGGTCGACCGGCTGCGTCCGGAAAACGTGACGGTGGTTGACGCCGACAGCAACATGCCTCTGGTGCACGGGCGGGACGGCGGTGGACGGGCCTTTGCGGCCGATGAAGAGTTGGCCAAGACTCTTGTGCATACGCTCGAGCCGGTGGTGGGAGTTGATCACGTGCGGGCCAGCGTGCATGTGGAATATGACATCGGGACCAGCGAGGACACGCAGGAAACCTACGATCCCAAGACTCCCACGGCTCTGACCCAGGAACACTCCGAGGAGAGTTCGACGGGTGAGGCTCCGGCGGGAGTTCCGGGCACGGCCAGCAACGTTCCCGCAGCCACCGCGCCACCAGCGCCCACCCCGACCACGGCGTCGCCCGTGCCGCCGGCCGGCACGGCCCAGCGGCGGCGGCCAGCGCCGAACATTCCAACGCCGAACATTCCAGCTCGAAGTCGGATTCCACCACCTACGCCATCAGCAAGAGCCTGCACCGCAGCGTTGAGCCGGCGGGGCGGGTGCGGCGGATCGCGGCTGCCGTGCTGGTGGATGACGCAGTCGAGGTTACGGAACAGGCGGGCAAGCGCACCAGCACGCGGCGCAAACGCACGGTCGAAGAGATGAAAGAGATTGAGCAGCTGGCCCGGGCGGCCATTGGCGTGGAGGCGGATCGCGGCGACGTGCTGGCGGTGGAGAACCTTTCGTTCCAGGAGTTGCCGCTCGAGGTGCCTCTCCCGCCGGGAAAATCCGAGCACTGGCGAAAGCTGATCGAGCCGTGGTTGTGGATCTTGCGTTATGTGGGGCTGGCCGCGCTGTTTGTGGTGGTCTATGCCTTGGCCCTGCGGCCGGTGAAGAAGCAGGCCATGACCGCGTTCCGGGAGCTGCCGGGAAAAGTCGCGCAGGGGAAATCGTCGCAGCCGCTGCCCGCTTCCGGGGTCTTGAGCCCGCTGGAAGCGGGGCCGCAGGGTGAGGGGCAGCGGGCCAGCCAGCTCAAACGGATGCTTACCGACAAAGTGAAAGCTGAACCCGCGGCGGCCAGCCGCCTGGTCGAGTCCTGGGTGCGGGAGGACAAAGAGGCGTGACCGCTTCCGCTCCCGCCACCGGGTTCAACGTTACTGGTCTGAACGTTACTGGTCTGACCAAGGCTGCCGTCCTGATGGTGCTGCTGGGGGAGGACGCGGCCAGCGAGATCTACCGCCATCTGCCGCCCGCGGAAGTGGAACAGATTACCGAGGAGATCGCAGGACTCGATTATGTCCGTCCTGAGATGGCGCTGCTGGTGCTTGAGGAATTTCACCGGCTGGCGCTGGCCGGCGACTACATCAGCCAGGGCGGGACGGAGTACGCCAACAAGCTGTTGGTGAAGGCCTTTGGAAAGGAAGGCGCGAAAGAGTTGCTGCACCAGGTCTCGCAGGCGGCCGAAGTCAGTGGAACCAAGCTCGACTCCCTGCGCAAAGCCGATCCGCAACAGCTGGCGAAATTCATTGCAGGCGAGCATCCCCAGACCATCGCACTGATTCTGGCCCATCTCGAGTCCAAGCAGGCGTCCACGGTGCTGATGCAGTTGCCGGCGGAGTTGCGTGCGGAGCCCATCAAGCGGCTGGCCCAGTTGCGGCAATTCTCCCCCGAGATGGCGCAGCGGGTGGCGGTGGTTCTGCACAAGCGTCTGGAAGCCCTGGGCGAGCAGAGCCGGCGGGCGTATGCGGGATTGCGCGGCGTAGCCGACTTGATGAACCGGCTCGACGTGACGGTGGGAAAAACCATCCTGGAGTCGATTGAAGGCGAGGATCCCAAGCTGGCGCTTTCCATCCGCAACCTGATGTTTACCTTTGAAGATTTGTTGACCGTGCCCGAAGCCGGCATCCGCGAAGTGCTGGGGCAGATGGACAAAAAGACGCTGGCCACCGCGCTGCGCGGCGCCTCGGAAGAACTGAAGAACTATATTTTCAAGTCGATGTCTTCGCGTGCTGTGGAAATGTTGAAAGAAGACATGGAAGTGCTGGGGCCGGTGAAGTCGAGAGAAATCAACAAGGCGCAACTGGAAGCGGTGGCGGTCGCGCGCAAACTGGAAGCGGAAGGCAAGCTGACATTGACGCCGGAGGGAGACGATGAGTTCGTCACCTAGCCGGGCGCCGGTTCCCCCGGCGTCCATGACGCCAGCCGAGGGAAAACCACCGGAAGTGCTGCCCTTTCCCTACAGCGAAGTCGGGAGTTCGACGGGCCGGCACAACCTCTCGCGGGCGGATTCGGCATTGCCGGGCCGAGGGGACCCCGACTCCGACCTATCGGCAGTGCTGCAGGCGAAAGAATCGGGGCGGCAGCAGGGCGAACGCGAAGCGGGTACGAAGTTTGAGGAAGAACTGGCTGGAGAACGTTTGGCGGTGGCCAGAGCGCTGACGGACTTTGCCCGGGAACGGGCGGCCTACTACCAGAAGATCGAAGAGGAAGCGGTGCAACTGGCGCTGAGCATTGCCCGCAAGGTGTTGCACCGCGAAGCGCAGGTCGATCCGCTGCTTTTGATGGGCATCGTGCGGGTGGCGCTGGAACGAATCGAAGGCGCGACCGGGGTGGTGCTGGCTGTGCATCCACAGCAGGCCGCGGCGTGGCGGAACTACCTGGCGGCGTGCATGGCTGCGGGAGACCTGCCGGAGATTGTAGGAGATCCCGTCATGGCGGTGGAGCAATGCGAGTTGCGAACGTCCATGGGAACGGCGGCGCTCGGTCTGGAGGTGCAACTCAAGGAGATCGAGCAGGGCTTGATGGACTTGCTGGCGGCGCGGCCGCAAGAGAAGCCGCGCGAGAAGCTGCACGAGAAGAAGCTGCACGAGAAGCTGTCCGAGAAAGAGAAGCCGTGAGTACAGACGCGGTGCTGGCGCCTTACTTTGCCTGCGTCGAGTCCTGTCCGGCCTTGTGCTGGCAGGGCCGGGTGACGCAGGTGGTGGGGCCGCTGGTGGAGTCGGAGGGACCATTTTGTTCGGTGGGAGAAGTGTGCCGGATTGCGGACTCTGCGGGGCGGGCGCGGGCGGGAGAGATTGTTGGATTCCGGGGCACGACCGTGCTGTCGATGCCGCTGGAATCGCCGCGCGGAATCCGCTACGGCGACCGGGTGTCGACCTGGGGAGAGCGTCCCACGATGCGCGTGGGCGACGGTCTGCTGGGGAGGGTGATTGACGGCAGCGGACAGGCGCTGGATTCGTTGGCAGCGTATGGTGGCTGCGAATACCGCATGCTCGATGCGGCAGCCCCGCGGCCGCTCGAACGCATCCCGATTCGTGAGCCGTTGGGTTGCGGCATTCGGGCCATCGATGCCTTTCTGACGTGCGGGCGGGGGCAGCGCGTGGGCATTTTCGGGGGCAGCGGCGTGGGCAAGAGCACGCTGATTGGCATGATGGCGCGCAACACCAGCGCCGACCTGACGGTGCTGGGCCTGGTGGGGGAGCGTGGCCGCGAGGTGCGCGATTTTCTGGAGAACGCTTTGGGTGAAGAAGGATGTAAGCGCGCCTGCGTGGTGGTGTCGACCTCGGATCAATCGCCGCTGTTGCGGATCCGGGCCGCGCTGGCAGCGACCGCTGTGGCGGAATATTTCTGTGGGCAGGGCAAGCAGGTTCTTCTGGTGGTGGATTCTCTGACGCGTCTGGCCATGGCGCAGCGGGAAATCGGATTGGCCGCCGGGGAACCGCCGACGGCGAAGGGTTACACTCCCTCCTGCTTTACCATGCTGGCGCGTTTGATCGAACGTGCGGGACGCTTTGGCAAGGGCAGTATCACCGCGTTCTACACCGTGCTGATGGAAGGCGACGACGAACAGGACCCGCTGGTGGATGGAGCGCGCGCTTTGCTGGACGGCCACGTGATGCTCGACCGGCGGCTGGCGGTGCGCAGTCACTATCCGCCGATTGCGGTGCTCGACAGCGTAAGCCGGTTGATGCCGGTCGTATCTTCCGCGCCACACCTGCAAAAAGCGCAGACGCTGCGCCGGTTGCTGGCCGCTTACTCCGCTTCCGAAGACCTGGTCAGGATTGGGGCTTATCAGAAGGGCAGTGACTCCACGCTGGAC
The DNA here is from genome assembly GCA_963842095.1 of uncultured Acidobacteriaceae bacterium. Lineage (GTDB taxonomy): Bacteria > Acidobacteriota > Terriglobia > Terriglobales > Acidobacteriaceae > Sulfotelmatobacter. The sequence continues at coordinate 780,333 of CAWJEY010000004.1, read as the reverse complement.
AAAGCGCTCACCCTGATCCCCGAACTCGATCAGTTCCTGATGCAGAAACCGGGCGAAGCTGCACCGCTGGGGGAAACCATCCAACGGTTGCTGGCTTTACCGGGCTAACATGCGCTGACAAACATGCTTTGACAAAAATGCTCTGAAAAAACATGCTCTGACAAAAATGGCATTCCATTTTCCGCTTCAGGCCGTACTGCATTTTCGCGAAAGCATGGAGCACCAGCAGGAATTGCGGCTGCGGGCCGCCAACCAGCAGGTGGCGCGAGTGCGGCATCTGCTGGAACAAATCGACTCGCGCCGGCAAGACCTGCTGAACACGCAGACCAAGAGGCTGGGCGCGGGGATGACTGCGGTCGAGTTGCAGTTTGAGTTGCTGTGCGAGACGGAACTGCTCCGGCACCGGCGGGAACTGGAGCAGCAACTGGTGCGCCTGCAACAAGTGCGCGAGCAGCAGCGTGAAATCTTTCAACAGGCCCGGCGGGCGCGGGAGACGCTGGAAGCAGTCCGCGATCAGCAACTCCGCCTGTACAAGAAAGAAGCCACGCGGCGCGAGCAGCGCAGTCTGGACGATCTGTTTCTTCTGCGGCGGGAATACTTGCGCCGTGGCTAAAGTTTGCCGGGTGTGTAGTCACACCTTGCCCAGTTGCCGTCCCCCGGAATCCCAACTGCTTCTTCGGCAAAATCTGGATTTACTTGAATTCAGGGGTGTTGGTGTCTTTCTGCGTTGCGAGACCCGGACCTTGCCGCTGGCGACCCGAATGCAGGAGTGTCGGCGAGCCTCCCGATATGAGTTGGAGGCGGTTGCCGTGAACCTAATCCTCGCAGCCATTTCGACAAGTGTTTCCGCGCTGCCGACCGCAGCGTCCGGTGGCCAGGCAGTTTCAGGCCAGCATGTACCGGGGGGATTTGGGTTAGCGCTGGCTGCGGCGCAAGGTTTGTCTATTCCGGCGCAGACCAGTACTTCGCAGACAGGGGTGGGCGAAGTGGAAGCCTCGGCCGGGCCGGCAGCAGAGGGCGCAGGAGTTGCGGCTAACCTGAATGTGCGAATGCCGGCTTCTGGGAATTTTCAACTCAAGAAGTGGCTGAGCAATTTTCCGGTTACGTTGAGCTCACCTGCCGCGGTGAATATGGTTGTTGCGGGATTCACGCCTGCCGCGGCGGGCCAGATTCCATTGTCACCGCCGCAGGTGAGCGTCACGCAACCGAACCCGATGCAGCCGAGCCTTCCGCCAACGCCGGCAATTGTTCCAACCCAGGTTCAAGAAGTTGCGGCTGGAACTATTCACACCGGATTGCAGACAGGTGCTGACGACTCTACAACGAGCGAAGCTCTGGTGAGTGACTCCGCACCGAGTCCGGCGACCGGGAGCTTTGGTTTATTGACAAGTCCCGCCAGTACTGCGGGCACGGCGACAAATCCAGCAGCGCCCGTTGTTTTGATACCAAACCTCAGCGACCAGACAAACGGTCAGCAGACTGCGGCGGCCGACCTGGCTCCGGTGCCTCTCTCTACGGCAGCGGGTGCATCGGCATTGCCCGCCGTTGTGCCGAGCCCTGAGCCGCGCACTCAGGAAAATATTTCGCTGGATGGGCGGGGTTCCGCGGGACCGATTTTGACTGAGATCACGCCGCTGCCGGTTCTCTCAACCACAAGCGAACAGACTGTGTCAGACAAGGTTTTGCCGGACGCCACACCGGTCAGTCAGTGGGATGGGGAGTATGGAAAGGGAGCCGCGGAACCGCTGTTGGCGGAGAACATCCTGCCACCTGTTTTTTGTGATACAGCGGAACTAACGGTTCAGGCAAATCAGCCAGTGGAGTCCACCGCTAGTCAAACGCTGCTGGCGAATGCCAACATCGAGGCGGTGACACCGGCAAGTGTGCAGTTTCTCTCTGCCGAGAAGGTCCAGGTCGGGGAAGCAGACTCGTCGAATGCCGTGGCGCCGGAGAGTGTGGTTCAGGGGGATGTCTCAGCGCAGATGGGAACAAACCCCGTTTCTGGAATCATCGATGCCCAGATCGCGGCTTTGTCCAATTTGAATGCGCCAGCCCAGCCGGTGCTGGGAAGTTCAGTGCCGCGGTCGGCTTTACCCCTGTTTGCACCAAGAGCGACGGACGCGGCTACCACGCCGAATGTTCGTGGAGCAGGCCAGGGCGCGGGGGCACCGGCGCCGATGCTGGCATCGGTGTTGTCGACGGAGGATTCAGGCAAAGGATTACCCGTGGCAAGCCAGACGCCGTTTTCGGTTTTCTTTTCCGGTCCAGGGCCGGGTACGGAATCGGCGGCCAGTGCTTTGCCGAAGATGATTCTGCCGGTAGCCAGTTCTGCGATCCGGGACGGTCACAGCGCCAGCATGGACGCCTCCAACGCGAGTCCGCAAGCGAGTAGTTGGCAGAGCGGTATGGCTCACAATGCGGCTCCGCAGAGCACCAACACCAACACCGCCACCAAAGACTTTTCGTCTGGAACGTCATCTGGAAATGGGAGCGGAAGTTTAGCGGCAGGCCAACCGGTTCGCCGGGATGGAGAACTGAATGCAGCGGGCGCGCAGTTTGCAGCAGCGCAGGCCGCAGCAGCACCGGCCCCTGCTCCTGCTCCCGCTCCGCCGACTTCTGCCGGAGTGACTCTGCCCGTGGGCGGGCCGACGGCGCTGGCTGCCGAATCGCTGCCGAAGACGGACTCACTCCCAGGCGCGCCAAGTGGCCCGGCAAGCGGGGTTCCGGCCCCGGCCCCCGAGACACCGGCGGTTCTTCCTGGCCCAGTGCAACTGGCGCAGATCGTGAACCGGGTCGAGCAATCGGAGATGCGGATTGGGATGAACACGTCCGCTTTCGGCAGCGTGGAGGTTCGCGCCGTGGTTCATGCCAACGATGTGGGGCTGGTGGTGGGCAGCGAAAGAGGCGACTTGCGCAGCCTCTTGAGCAATGAGCTGCCCGCTCTCGCCAACACACTGCAGGAGCAGAATCTGCGGCTGCACAGCGTGAATTTCATGCAGGGATTTGCCTTTTCCAACAATGCTTCGGGCGGAGGCGATTCCCAGCCACGTTCTTTTGTCCCGATGCGCGCATCTTCAAATTCCGCGTTATCCGACGCTGCCGCGGAGGATTCCACGGATCATCTACCGGCGAGGGAATTCGGCGGCAGCAGTCTCAGCATTCTGGCTTGAAGGAGAACATTGATATGAGCACAACTCCGATTGTTCCGACATCACCGACGACTCCGACGACGCCCACCACGCCAACGACCACGACCAACGGCCTGCCCAGCGGGCAGAGCTTGAACAACATGTTTCTGCAACTGCTGGTGGCGCAACTGCAGAATCAGGATCCGACCAGTCCTGTCGATCCCTCGCAGTTCGTGGGGCAACTGGCACAGTTCAGCGAACTGAGCGAGGTCACATCGATTTATCAGCTCCTGCAGCAGGTGGTTCCGGCATCGGGAGGGACGGGATCGACTGGCGGGACTTCGCCGGGTACTGGGGGCGCGGCGAATGCAGTGGCGAACCCCGCAATTTCGGCGGCGACCACCGCGCTGGGCGCGGCTGCTTCTTCCGCTATTGCCCCTTCTGCTGCAGCGTTGCCTAACTTTGTATCGCCGGCCATATCGGCGTTAACCAGCTTGCACTAAGCACCAAAATCCAAGGAGCGTCTTAAAATGCCGAACTTTTCTATTCCACTCTCCGGGCTGACGGCTGAATCCACGGCACTGTCGGCCATCGCCAATAATCTTTCCAACCAGAACACCACGGGCTACAAAGATACCAGCGTGCTGTTCAGCGACTTGTTCTACCAGAGCCTGGGAACCACAGGGTCGGGAGATCCCATACAGGTGGGAGCAGGCACGCAGGTCGGATCGATGCCGTCGCTGTTTACGCAAGGCAGCGTCAGCGCCACGGGTGTGCCCACGGATGTGGCCATCCAGGGCACAGGATTTTTCGCGGTGCAAAGCTCGAGCGGGGTCATCGATTACACGCGCGCGGGTGATTTTTCGGTCGACGCCAGCAATTTTCTGGTTACTTCCGAGGGGCAACAAGTTCTGGGCTATCCCGCCGTCAACGGAGTCGTCAACACGGGAGCGGGGATTGCGCCGCTGCAGCTGGGTGCGGGCACCATCAGTCCGCCGACGGCGACTGCCAACGTGCAACTGACCGCCAACCTTGACGCTGCGTCTGACCCCGGGGACACATTTTCAACCCCGGTCACGATCTATGACTCCCTGGGCGCGAGCCACACCTTAACCGCCACATTCACCAACACCGCAGCCAACGAATGGACCTACAGTCTGGCGGTCCCGGCTTCCGACCTGCTGCCGGTTGCGGGCGTCCCGCAGACCGGGGTTCTGGCGACGGGCACTCTGGTCTTTAATGGAAATGGAGTGTTGACGGCCACCACCGCTCCGACCGCGGGGACTCCGGTCTTCACGGGGACGGGAAACGGAACCATGTCGGCGGTGACGGCGGGTGCGGCGGCAGTGCCTGAGACGATTACGATGACGGCGACGAGTGCGACCACGTTCTCGGTCGTGGGCTCGGTTTCCGGAGCGCTGGGGACGGCGACGGTTGGCACGCCATTCGCCTCGGGCCAGCTCAATTTCACGCTGGCCGCGGGCTCGACGGCTTTCGTAGCTGGCGATAAATTCACTGTGGCCACGACACCGGGCACGCTGGCCGCGGTTCCGCCGATTTCAATTACCAACTTTGCCGACGGCGCTACCAATCAGACGTTCAACTGGAACGTGTTGAACGGGACTGCTCCAGTGATCACGCAGGTGGCGGCGCCCAGCACGACTTCCTCCACCAACCAGGATGGCAGCAGCAGCGGATCGCTGGTGAATTTCACCATCGGTTCGGATGGCACGATTACGGGGTCGTTCAGCAACGGCAAGACGCAGGCTCTGGGACAAGTGGCTTTGGCGAACTTCGCCAACGTCAACGGACTCCAGCTCAACGGCAATACCGACTTCACACCTACGCTGGCATCAGGCCCAGCCGTGGTGGGGATTCCGGGAGCGGGCGGGTTGGGAACGCTTTCAGGAGGCTCGCTGGAGTTGTCGAACGTGGACATTGCCACCGAGTTCGCAAATTTGATTGTGGCGCAGCGTGGTTTTGAAGCCGACGCCAAAGCGGTGACAACGTTTGATCAGATCACGCAGGATACGATTGCGTTGAAGCAGTAAACTCTTGCGTCTTCATCTAGCCGAATTTGTCTCCGGCGACGAACCTCGCCGCCGGAGACGAAATCTGTCATGCGAGGGAATTCTAATGAGGATCTTGTTAAGCGACTCCGGATTATCCTCAGAGAATTCTCGGCGCTGAGTCGACTGTCGCGGGCGAAAGTTGCCTATCTGTTGACCTGCGGACAGTTGGTGTGAGTTTGCCCACCCCTCCCCTTTGTGCTCTGTCACGGACTTTGGATTGCTTTTTTCTTCCACGAATGCCCACAGCAACAAAAGTCCAAAGCAAAGCTCCGCCGCTGAGTCGAATAGGCGTCGCCCTTTCTGCGCTCGCAGTCGTTTCGCTGGCGCTGGGGGCATGGTGGTGGAGCACTTATAGAACCGGGCTGGGAGTCTCCGCAAATGGAAACCGCGCGGTGAAGAGTTCCCTGCACCTGGAGACCTTTGTTCTGAACCTGTCGGATCGCGATCAACGGTCTTACCTGAGGGTGGGGATTGACCTGGGTCTGGGCCGGGAGATGGGCAAGGGAGAAAACGTGCCCCCGGTTGGGCAAGTGCGCGACATCATCCTCGGCGTGCTGGCCCAGTCCCGGGTTGACGAACTGCTGACGGCACCGGGCAAGGCGAAGTTGAAAGAAGACTTGCTGCACGCGCTCGAGGAGCGCGTTCCGGGGCTCGCGGTTAAGGAAGTGTATTTCACCGAGTTTCTGATTCAACGCTGAACAGGCGAAGGGGAGAGAGAAAAGGAATGGCGATGGCAGCGCAAGCGCCAGCGCGGGCGGTGGAGAAACCCCCAGGGCAGATGGCAGAAGCGAGCGCGGCTGCTCCGAACCCGGAAGCGGGAGCAGGGCGTGACCCCGGGGAAGACGGACGGTGGAGGCCGGTGCTCGGCCTGCCCTGCGAATTCATCGTGGAGCTGCCGGTGCCCGGTTTCAAGATATCGGATCTCCTGAAATTGCGGCGGGGGTCGATCGTCAACGCCCATTGGCGCGTGGGCCAGGACGCCCCCTTGCTTTTGAACGGCACGCTCGTGGGCTGGACCGAGTTTGAGGTGATGGGCACCCACCTGGCGGTGCGCTTGACGGAGCTGGTGTGAGGCGAGGACCAGACTTGGGTCCGGGCCGGTGAATTTCATGACGACAGAAGCACTGCGAATTTCGGCGGGCACCTTCCGGGTGCGGGCGATCGCGTTGTGGGAGCGCGCGCTGCGGCTCAGCCGGCGCGCGCCAAAGCGGCTCCGGCTGTGTGAAAGCCTGGCGCTCGGCGAACGCCGCTTCGTTGCCGTGGTCGAGTTCGAGGCGGAGCGTTTTCTGCTGGGTGGGACGCCGTCGTCCCTGGTGCTGCTGTCCCGCTTGGCGGACGCCGGGGAACGGGCGGAGAACGAACGGGCGGAGAACGAACGAACGGAGAACGAACGAACGGAGAACGAACGAACGGAGAACGAACCTGCCAGGAAGCTGCGGGGAGAACGATGTTGACGGGAAGCACGCTGGCGCGGGGGCTAACTCAGGTGGCAATCCTATTTCCCCGTGTCGAAGCCACGCTGGCGGCATGGGTATTGCGGCCCCGGCATGCTCCGTCCGGCATGAACTGGAGCGCGCCGGGCGGGGCCACGGGTTCGGTGCCGTGGAACATCGTCGTCCTGCTGAGCTTGCTGACGCTGCTGCCCGCGCTTCTGGTTGCGGTGACGCCCTTCACGCGCCTGCTGATCGTGTTTCACTTCTTGCGGCAGGCTCTCGGAACCCAGACCGCACCGAGCAACCAGACCCTGATCGGGCTGTCGCTGGTGCTGACTTATTTTCTGATGCAGCCCGTGGGCAGCGCGATTTACCAGGCGGCGGTGGTGCCGTTTCAGCAAGGGCAAGTGGACGCGCTCGGCGCGGTCGAACTGGGAGCGCCGCCGCTGCGCCACTTCATGCTGAAATACGCCCGCGAAAAAGATCTGGCGCTGTTTCTCGAACTGGCGCAGGCGCCGCGCCCGGCGCGCGCCGACGATGTTCCCATGCGCGTGGTGGTGCCGGCCTACATCCTGTCGGAGTTGAAGACGGGATTCCAGATCGGGGTGGCGCTGTTTCTTCCCTTCCTGGTGATCGACCTGGTGGTGGCGGCGGTGACCACGTCGATCGGCATGATGCAGTTGCCGCCGGTGATCATTTCGACTCCGCTGAAGATTTTGCTGTTCGTGATGGTGGACGGGTGGAACCTGCTGGTGGGTTCGTTGATGAAGAGTTTTTCCTGAGGAGTTTGCCTGCGAGTTTTGGCATGGAGGAGCGTGTCATGGGATCGGACCAGATCGTAGCGCTGCTGCGGCACACCATCGAAACAGCTCTGTGGATGGGCGCTCCGCTGCTGATCGCGGCGGTGGTGGTGGGCCTGCTGATCAACGTGGTGCAGGTGCTGACCTCGCTGCAGGACATGACGGTCTCGACCGTGCCTCGCCTGGCGGCGGTGGCTGCGGCGGTGCTGCTGCTGATGCCTTGGATGGTGCGCCGCATCGGAATGTTCACGCTGCAATTGTTTTCCGACTTCCATCCTTTTGCGCGGTGAAAGGCAGTGCCGAGTACCCGGTAGCTAGTACCGGGTACCCGGAGCTAAGAGCAAGAGACCTAGGGGCAAGAAACCTAAGAGCAAGAAACAATGATCGACGGGCTGCATTTCGAGGAACTGCTGGCGGCGGCCGTCTTTACCGGCGCGCGCGTTTCCGGATTGATGGTGTTCTGTCCATTTCTTGGAAGCGACGCGGTCCCAATCCCGGTGAAAGCCGGGCTGGTCCTGCTACTGACCGTCGTACTGCACCCGCTGCACGGGCCGGCGGCGCTCACGCTGGGGGCGTGGCAGTGGGGGCAGGTGGCGCTCGGGGAAGCGATGATCGGGCTGGTACTGGGGTTGGTAGCAAATTTTCTTTTCGAATCGGCGCTCATGGCGGGGCAGATCCTGGGGGTACAGATCGGCTACTCGCTGGCCAACGTGTTCGATCCGCAAACCCAGGCGGATACACCGGTGCTTTCTGAGTTCCACCAGCTGGCTGCGCTGCTGATTTTCCTGCAACTCGATGTGCATCACTGGCTGCTGCGGTCGCTGGTGCGCAGCTTCGCGTACCTGCCGCCGGGCGGGGCGCCGGTAACGCTCGCGGCAGCGACCGGCCTGCTGCATGCCGCCGGGGGAATCTTTCTGGCCGGGGTGCAGATTGCTGCGCCCTCCTTGGTGGCCACACTGGTGGCCGACATGGCTCTGGGCTTTCTGGGCAAAGCCTCACCGCAGTTGCCGGTTCTGTTCATCGGTCTGGCAGTGAAGAACCTGGTGGGCCTGACCGTGCTGATCGCGGCGCTGGCGTACTGGCCGCGAATGTTCAATCAGCAGTTTACAAATGCAATTCAAACTGCGGAGAGATTGCTGCATCTGGCGAAGTGAAATCGGAGGGTACTGAGAACAGAACTGAGAACTGAAATCCGTCCATGGCCGACCAGAGCAAAACCGAGAAAGCGTCCCCGCGCCGCCGGCAGAAGGCGCGCGAACAGGGACAAGTCGCACGCAGCCGCGACCTGACGGCAGGCCTGGCGGCGATGACTGCGGTCATGGTTCTGGCCTCGCAGATGCCAGCGTTTGCGAGCGCTTGGCGCGGCATGCTGCGCCAGGGATTGGATCTGGCGGCCACTCATCCCGACCAACTGGTTCCAGTTTGGCGGAATGCCTGGCCAGTGTTTCGCGGGGTCGCACTGGCTGCAGGCATGAGTTGGGTGATCGCGACCGCGGGCGGGCTGGCCCAGGGCGGTCTGGTGTTTGCCCCTTCGGCACTGGCGCCGAATTGGAAGCGTCTCGATCCGGTGAGCCATGTCGAGCAACTGTTTTCGCTCGCCGCGCTGAGCCGCCTGTTGAAGTCGCTCCTGCCTACGGCAGTGGTTGTCTACTTCGCCATCGGAGTGCTGGTGCGGGACTTCTGGTTCCTGCCTGCGCTGCTCCACGGCAGCCGCGGCGCGCTCCTGGCCTTCACCGTGGGGCGCATGCATGAAGTGGCGTGGAAAGGGTCGCTGGTGCTGCTGTTGTGGGCTGGAGCGGACTATTTTCTGGAGCGCCAGCGCCACGAAAACGAATTGAAGATGAGCCGCCAGGACCAGAAAGATGAGTTCAAGGAGATGGAGGGAAATCCCGCAGTCAAGCAACGCATCCGCCGTTTGCAGCGCCAGACCCGCCGGCGCCGCATGTTGAAAGATGTGGAGCGTGCAGCGGTCGTAATTACGAATCCCACGGAATTTGCCATTGCGCTCGAGTACCGCATGGAGATGGACGCCCCCGTCGTGGTGGCCAAGGGCCGCAACCTGCTGGCGGCGCAGATCAAGGAAATCGCCCGCTGGAAAGGCATTCCCATGGTGGAGAACCCGCCGCTGGCGCATGCACTGTATCGAGCGGTGGAAGTCGGACAAGCCATTCCGGCCAAGCTGTATGCGGTGGTGGCGGAAATTCTGGCGGCAATCTGGCGGGCGCAGACGCGGGCGTCGCAAATCCAAAATGCCGGCTCAGGCGCGGCGGGGCGGAGAACCTAAGCCATGGCGCCGAACCCCACGATCACCATTTCCGCTCCCGCGACCCGGGCAAAAAATGCCGCCGCGGAATGGATCATGCCGGTGGCGGCGGTGGGCTTGATTTTTGTCATGCTGGTGCCGTTGCCGAGCATTCTGCTCGATGTGTTGCTGGCCATGAGCATGACGGTCAGCGTGCTGGTGCTCTTGTCGGCGATTCAGATTCTGCGCCCGTCGCAGTTCTCGGTCTTCCCCAGCCTTCTTTTGTTGCTGACGTTGTTCCGGCTGTCGCTGAATCTGGCCTCCAGCCGGAGGATTCTGTTGCACGGCAACGAGGGCGCTTCAGCGGCCGGCCACGTGATCGAAGCCTTTGGCCAGTTCGTGGTGGGCGGCAACTACGTAGTGGGGTTCGTTCTGTTTGTCGCCTTGATCGCGATCCAGTATCTGGTTGTGGCACACGGGGCGGTGCGCACGGCGGAGGTGACGGCGCGCTTTACCCTCGACGCCATGCCCGGCAAACAGATGGCGATTGATGCCGACCTGAATGCCGGATTGATTAACGAAGCGCAGGCGCGTGCCCGGCGGGAACAGATTGCGCACGATGCCGAATTCTACGGCGCGATGGACGGTGCGGCGCGCTTCAACCAGCGCGACGCCATTGCGACCATCCTTATTACAGCCATCAATATCATCGCCGGATTTCTGATTGGCGTCTTCCAGCTCGACATTCCCTTCCGCGAGGCGCTGAAAACCTATACCGTGCTGACCGTCGGGGATGGCCTGGTCACGATGATCCCTTCGCTGCTGGTTTCGATGGCGGGAGGCATTGTGGTCACGCGCGCTTCTTCCGACGCCACGCTGTCGGTGGATGTGGGGCGGCAGATACTGTCGCGCCGGCGTCCTCTGCTGATTGCCGCGGGAGTGATGCTGGCGCTGGGGGCGATTCCCGGGCTGCCCAAGTTTTCCTTCTTCCTGCTGGCGGCGGGCACGGCGTTTCTGGCCTGGCGCGCGCCCAAATTCACCGAGGAACCCGGAGCCGCTACGGCCGCCGCTGCGGGAGAGAAGAAGCCCGTTCAGGAATCGGTGGAGGATCTGTTGAAACTCGACGATTTGAGCCTCGAAGTGGGCTACGGGCTGGTGGCTCTGGTCGATAAGAACCAGGGCGGCCAGTTGCTGGCCCGGGTGAAAGCGCTGCGGCAAAACCTGGCGCAACAGCTGGGCTTCATTGTTCCGCCGATTCACATCACCGATAACGTCCGCCTGAAGCCGAAGGAATACGCCATCGCGCTGCGCGGCGTGGAGGTCGCGCGCTGGGAGTTGTACCAGGACAACCTGCTGGCCATCAGTTCGGAAGGCTCGCCGCGCCCGCTGCCGGGAGTGCCTACCAAAGAGCCCGCCTTCGGAGTCGCCGCCGTGTGGATTCCGCCCGCCATGCAGAATCAGGCGCTGGCTTCCGGCTATGCGGTCGTCGATCAGACCTCCGTGCTGGCCACGCACCTGGCCGAGGTGGTGAAGCAGCACGCGCACGAGTTGCTGACAAGGCAGGAAACGAAACGGCTGCTCGACCGGCTGGCCGAAAGCCATCCGAAACTAGTCGAGGAATTGGTGCCGAAAGTTCTGAGCCTGGGCGAAGTGCAGAAAACTTTGCAACAGCTCTTGCGGGAGCAGGTTTCGATCCGTGATCTGTCGACCATTCTTGAGACCCTGCTCGATCTCGGACCTACCAACAAGAATCCGGTGCTGCTGGTCGAGGCCGCGCGCCAGACACTGGCCCGGGCTCTGGTGCAGCCGCTGCTTTCAGAAAACGGAGGCTTGCGCGTGGTCACGCTTGATCGTTCGCTCGAAGAGGAGTTGGGCCGGGCCTTCGGGGGATCTGCTCCAGCGGGGTCAGCCGGCCTGTCGCCCCCGTTTGCGCGCCGAATTCTCGACGGACTGCGCCGCCTGGCGGGCGACCAGGTGGCCGTGGCCAGCCCAGTGCTGCTTTGTTCCACCCCGGCGCGCTACCACCTGAAGCGGCTGCTCGAGCCCTTCCTGCCGAAGGTGGTTGTGCTCTCACCGCTCGAAGTGCCTCCGGTGATTGAGGTGCAGTCGCTGGGAGTCTTGCACTGAGGCGGTAAGGATGACGGGAAAAGCGCGAACCACACGAGACGGGAAGTGGAAGCAACGAGTTGAGCACGAAAACGGAAACGAGAACCGACCATGAGCAAGAACACGGCCCAAGCCTACACCAGTTGGCAGGACAAAGAAGAGCGCGACCGCATCCTGCTCGAACAGTTGCCCCAAGTGCGCTATCTGGCGCGCCGCATTCACGAGCGCCTGCCCCGGCACGTGCCTCTCGAGGATTTGGTGCATGCCGGAGTGATCGGGCTCATCGATGCTCTGAATAAGTTTGACCGCTCCAAGCACGTGCAATTCGGCTCCTATGCCAAGTTCCGCATCCGGGGCGCAATTTTGGACAGCCTGCGCGAGATGGACTGGGGGCCGCGGGAGTTGCGGCGCAAAGCGCGGCGGGTGGAAGAGGCGCAGCGCAAGCTCAGTATGGATTTGAGCCGCGCGCCCACGGAAGTGGAAGTAGCGGCGGAGTTGCATCTGGAGTTGCGGGAATTTCAGCAACTGCTGACCGAATTGGACGGCCTCGAGGTGGGCAGTCTTCACCTGGAGTCTCCCTGGGACGGCAAGGACGAGGATCTGTGCGATTACCTGCCCAGCGCGCCCGAAGACACGCCATTTTTCCGCTGCATGCGTTCCGAGATGAAGGAGTTGCTGGCCCGCGCAGTCGCTGATCTGCCGGGAAAAGAGCAGCAGGTGCTGGCCCTTTATTACTTTGAAGAACTCACCATGAAGGAAGTGGGCGCCGTGCTGGGGATCGGAGAGTCGCGGGTATCGCAGATTCATTCCCTCGCCGTGGTGCGTTTGCGGGCGCGGCTGGAGGAACTGATGAGCACGACCAGGCCTGCAGCCCGGGCGGCTGAGGCTGGCGGAGATTGAAGCGGCACAGACCGGAGACTGAGGGGAACTGCGCATCATGCAGAACGAACTGAATCAGGAACAAATCGATGCCATGCTGCGGGCAGCCCACAGCGGCGGGGCCGAGGCGGGGCTCGCGAAGGAACCAAGAATCGAGCTATGGGACGTGCGCCGGGCGGGCCAGATCCGGCGGGAGCAACTGCAAGCCATCACGCACCTGCACGAAGGGTTTGCCCGCAGTCTGACCCATTCCCTCGGCGCCTACCTGCGCGTCGTCTTTGCCGCCACGCTGGTTTCCGCCGAGCACCTGACCTACCGGGAGTTCCTGGAGCGCCTCCCGGAAACCACTTATCTGGCCGCCTGCAAACTGGAGCCGATGGGAGTGGACGGCGCGCTGCAGTTGGACTTGAAAGTTCTTTTCCCGATCATCGATCTTTTGCTCGGCGGCGAAGGCAAAGGCATCTCCGCCACGCGCGAAATTACGGAAATCGAAGAGCAGATTGTGGAGAGTGTTGCCCGCATCGTGTGCCGTGATCTGGGCACGGCTTGGCAGGCCGTGAATCTGCAGGTGGACTTTGAAAAACGGATGGAGCCGGCAGAAGCGCAGCGCCTGCTGTTGGGCGACGAAAAAATTCTTTCCCTGACTTTCGAAATCACCGTACTCGAGTTGCGCGGTGGATTGAATCTGGCTGTCCCGGTTGCGGTCTCGCATGCTCTGTTGCGCAAGATTTCGGCAGACGAGAGCGATCGCCGCCCGCGCGGCCGCAGCGACTGGCGGGAACGGCTCAAGCACCGGCTGCTGGAGTGTCCTTTCTCCGCGGAATTGGGGGTCAACGGGCTGCGCGCCCCGGTGGGCGAACTGTCGCAACTGGTGGCGGGCCAGATGCTTGCGCTCGGCAAGAGCGCGGTCGAGCCCGCCGCGCTGCTGGTGGCGGGAGTAGAGATGTTTCGCGCCGCGCCCGCCCGGTTCCAGGGGACACGCGGGCGGCCCAAATCCTTGCACCTGCAGCCGAACCGGAAGCCACCCGTTCGGGAATCCCGGGGAACATACCTGGAAACATACCTCGAAACATGTCTGGAAACAAGGAGATGAAGAAATGACAGAAGCTGCCGCTCCCGCAAAGCAATCTGAGCCCGCCGAGTTTCTCCAGATGTGGGCCGACAGCTTTTCTCAGGTGGTCGGGCAGATCACGGGCTCGGCTGTGTCTTGCGGCGTGCGGACGGAAGCGCCGCCCGATCTCACTCCTCCGGAGGAAGGCGATTTCTGGGCCGGGGTTACCTGCTCGGGAGCGCTTCGGGGAGAGATGACGTTGCGTTTCGCGGGCGCGACCGTGCTGCGTCTGGCTCAAATCTTCATGAGTGAACCGGCTACACCGGAAGCCTCTCCTACGGCGGATCACCGCGAAGCCGTCGTCGAACTTCTACGGCAGGTTTCCGGCATCGTTTCGAGCACTGCGAAGCCGCGTTGGGGTGAGGTGCAACTGCTTGTGGAACCGGCAGCAGCGGCGCCCTCGTGGTCGTCGGCGGGGACTTTCTGGCTGCAGATTGGAGAAGATGGGCCCGCGAGCATGGCGGTGGAATTTGGCTTGAGCGCGGCGCTGGTGGCCGAGTTGAAAACAGAAAAGGCCGAAGTCAAAGCCGGAGCCGCGCCATCGGTCCTCGATCCTGCCTCTCCCCTTCCCTCCTCTGCTCCGTCTCCTGATGCGGGGCAGGGAACGGGGGCGCTTGATCTGCTCATGGATGTGCAGCTGGCCATGACCCTGCGCTTCGGAACCAAGCGGCTGCTGTTGCGGGAAGTGCTCGACTTGAGCCCAGGGGCTGTGGTTGAGCTGGACCGGAAAGTACAGGAACCGGTCGACCTGCTGCTCGATGGCAGGCTGGTGGCGCGCGGAGAAGTCGTGGTGATCGACGGAAACTACGGTCTGCGGGTGACGGATGTGTCGCCGCTGGGACCGGGCTAGGGCGGCATGATGAGTACCTTGAGCATTCCATTGCGGTCCTGGAGTTCGGCCTGGCGCGATTTTTGCGTGTCTTTCGCACCGCGGTGCGGATACAGCGGTTGCGTCCATGCTCCCAGCGCGTGGCGCCGAATGCGGCGGCGGTCGCGGGGCGTGCGCATGCAAGGCGTGCGCTACTGCCGGACGGAATGCCTGGAGTTGGCATTGATCGAGGTTCTGGGAGCGGCACGTTCCATTCCCCATCGTAGCGTGCCGGCACCGCACCGCATTCCGCTGGGGCTGCTTCTTCTGTCGCGGCAGCAGCTCACTTCGGCGCAGCTGCGCACGGCGCTGGAGGCACAAAGGGAAGCCGGTCGCGGCCCGAGCAACGGCGACAGCAAGAGCAAAAGCAAGAAGAGAAAAATCGGAGCCTGGCTGCAGGAGCTTGGCTTCGCCACCGAATCCCAAGTCACGGCTGCTTTGGCGCGCCAATGGTCCTGCCCCGTGCTGCGGGCCCCTCCCGTGGCGATTGCCGCCAGCCGCTTTCCTCCGATCCCAACGCTTTTGCTGGAATCTTTCCAGATGATGCCGGTCGAATTGGTGGAAGCCACCGGCACTCTGCTGATCGCCTTCAGCGAGGGCATCGACTACACGGTGCTCTATGCCATCGAGCAGATGCTGGGATACCACACCGAACCTTGCCTGGTGTGTCCCAGCACTTTGCGGAAAAGTTTGCAGGCTCTGGTGCGGCAGCGGGGGGCAGGCGACATTGTTTTTGACCGCACGAAGGACGCCGGAGAATGCGCCCACATCATCGGCAGCTACAGCGCGAAGGTGCGGGCCGAGGAAGTGCGCGTGGCGCGCTGCGGAGAGCATCTTTGGATTCGGCTGGAACGGTTGCGGGAGGAAGCGGTGACGCTGGTCTTGCGAGCTCCTGCCAGTTCTCAGTTCCCGGTTCTCAGTTCTCAGTTTTCGGGCTCGTGATCAATCACAGTGTCAGGAATCTCCCCGGTCTGTTTTGTCAGGTATGCGCCCGGTCTGTAACGGGTACCCGCCCCTCCCCCCCATTTTGCAAAATATCTGGAATCATCACGTTAGCAGGAAATTCCCCGCAAAGTACTGATGTCAAATAACTTAGATACTAAGTTCTTTAAACCTAACGACTTAGGGGCGCGACGATGCGGGCTCACCCGAGCGTCACGGCCTCAACCATGATCGCGCATTTTGATTTGGGGCACAAGGTCAGATGTCACAGTGGGGCTGTGGATAATCTTTTCCATCGCTAGCCGCTTGTTATTCCGCCTCCAAGCGAGTGCGGCTCAAACGTATCAACCAGCAGAGCCCCGGCCTCGGCGGTGTCGCAGAAAAGGGGCGACCCGAGACCCATCTCTCGCCGTTTGCGGGAGATGGGTCGCTCGGATTAGAGACTTCACGTTGGTGCGGAGGAACCTGCGCCCGTTCGTTTCATAGGCTCATCAACAGCAGCCAAAGGACAAACAACATTGAAATGGCACTAACCGTTCCGATTGTTGTGCCTTGTAACACGACAACCAGGAATCGCCGCACATCGGCCATCGTCGGACGGCAATCCATTAACGATGTAATGCTCGGGAGCGGTGCGCACCCGGGGTTCACAGCGTCTTCTTGGGGCCACGGCTTCAGTCCAATGTCTAACATCGCTGACATCGGGTACTCCCGGTCATTTTCTCGCCAGGGCGGACCGTAACACTGCTTGCAGTCTGGGTTGGTACAGCACCATGAAACTTCGTGCCGGCCGGGCTCATGCCCTAGCATCTGCGGCACGACCCTGCCCCCACACATCTTGCACACGTAGGCACAGATCATGAGACACCCCCTTGTTAGTTGTGTTTTCCATTTGCTTCGCCGAAAAATTCTGCGGTGGCGTTTCGCAGCCGCCAGACCATTCCCACCCGCAGACGCACTGTTTAGTGATCAACGGGTGTTCACGTTCCAGAAGTGCCTTGCAGAGCGGACAAGATCGCATCCACATGCTCGCCTCCTTAGCAACAAGTCCGGAATGCTTTCATCCGGCGTGGCGTTTTTCGTTCGTGCTCTCGGGAATGCATGGGATTGTCGCCGGGTGACCGCTCGCGGGAGCGGAGGCCGCGCGCGCTCTTTTGCCGCGAGCTTGCTTGCGTTGAAGTTGCTTGGGGAAGCGCTTCTGCAGGTGCCGTCGAATTCGTTTGACAACGGCGGCGTACTCTGTGGGAAGAAGACCGAGACTGGTTCGAACGGCGTCACCGCGCCAGCCTTCACACAGCAGGCTGATGACCTGGAGCGCCCGCGTGTCGGAGGCGAATAACGTCGCGATGCCGGTTAACATCGCGGCGTCATCGAGGCGGGCATCCAGATTTGAAGGTTGCACGAACTCATCCAGATCCCCATCCTGGTTCGGTGTGCCTAGTTCGCACTCGAGGACGGTCCGGGCGTGCTTCCGGCGCAAGCCCCAGGCAACGCTGCGAATGCAGCCCCGCAGGTGGACGAGAAAGGTTACGTCCTCGTTCCACTTTCTTTTTCCCGTAAGGGTGAGCAGCATGCTCTCCTGCAAAACGTCTTCCCATTCGTTGCCGGCCAAACGCCTTGCATAGGCTTTGAGAGTGCAGAGATCCGACTTCGACATTGCAGCAATTTCGCTACAACATTCTTGAAGAGTTTTCATCGCGTCCCCCAGTCAGTCCCGAATGAATTAGCCCACACAAACGTATGCTCAAAAGACCGGCTTACTGGACAGCGTAGTAGAAAAATATTATTCGATGGTTTATTGGATGCGCGTGCAGTCACACCCAGCTGCTTTCAGCAAAAGTTTTCGGACCTCTTCGGCTTCGTCGAGGGCATTCGTATTAGGGCTCCACGGTTCTAAGATGACTTTCCCAGTTTGAGGATCGACGACCGGCTCGGAGAGACCGCTCAGGAGTAAGTTGAGTTGCTTGGTCGGGTTAGGGATGGTTTTCGGCGCGATAGGTTGAGTGCGAGCAATGGCGGTATGGTACTTAGTTGCTTTCGTCGTCATCGTTGGTCTCCATTGTTTGTTTTTTTGGTTGTCTTGGGATGGCGGACGGAGGCTGTTTGGATGGTTCCATCCTGCGACGGCGGACACTCACTGTGTCCTTCACTTAGCTATGCTCTCTGATCCTGGGAATTTGGACGTATTTTCTTAACAAATTTTGGGGAAAGATTTTAGCTTAGAAACTTGTGATATATTTTGCTGCCGAAAGGAAGAGCCTAAGAAGTGCCCAGAAGAACGACATTAGCGCCGGAGGACGACATTCTTCTCGCTCTGGTCTGCCATTATCTGGTCAAGGAAGGGTGCAAGCCTGCGGACATAAGGGACAAGTTAGATAAAGTACATAAGATTACTCTGGAGAAGACTGCGGATATTTGGAGTTTGATTGCCAAGGCGGCGAGAAGGAAGATGTTGTGCTACGTTTCACCTGAGCATAACGTGCTTTCAGAGAAGATGCGGACGGCGTTCCCCGACATCACCACTGACGTTGCCCTAACGAGTCTGGTGGATGACGTTGCGGCGAGGGGTGCCGCAGTGGTGTTGGACCTTATCAAGACGCACCCTCCGCACCACAGGGAAGAGATCCATGTTGGTTTCTCCGGCGGGCACATGGTCAGAAAACTGTTCCGGGCACTTACCCAGTTACTGGCAATGCCCTCGGATTCGCTCCCCAAGAGGATTGTGTTTCATGCATTGGTAGGCGGTTTTTCCACAGATGCGCCTGGAACCGATCCCACTTCGTTTTTTACGTATTTAGCAGACCTCCCCCCCAACCTCGATATGCGCTTTGTCTTGTTCCATGCACCACCGATCATTCCACCCGAACAGTTTGAGACGTTTTTCGAGTTACCGGCGGCCAAGGCTGCCCGCGACCAGGCGAGGGATGTAGATCTGATCGTTACCTCAGCGGCAGTTTTCGAGGATGAGCACAGTCAGCTGAGGGACTACTAGACAACCCACTCCCGCCCGACGCTGGCGTTGCTGCAGCAAGACAACTGCATCGGCGACATGCTTTGGTTGCCGATCAAAAAGGAAGGGCCGATCATCACTGACAAGTATCCATTTCGGGCGGTGACTCTGCTCGAACTTGACCATTTGCCTGGCATGATCAAGCGCGACAAAAACGTAGTTCTCGTGGCGGGTCCCTGCGCGGTGAAAGGATGTGCCGACCCGAATGAACCGTATCATGGGAAGCTCAAGACGCCGGTGTTGGATGCAATTCTGCATTTTCAGGAGCAGTACATTACTCACCTAGTGCTGGACGCTCAAACCGCTCGTGGTGTGCTTGACGCGCACGCCAACCGTCCGCATTAGCCTGGGCAGCGGGCACTCGAAGAAGCCGGCGCCCCTTGAGGACACACTAACGTGGGCTCCCGCCGGCGGTGATTACGAACGAGCAAGAATCTAAGGGGGGTGCCCACCTTCCGAAAATCGCGGAAGGAGGGGCAGGCTGCACCCGTTCGGAAGTAGTCTTAACGACAGTCAGGCTGCACGCGGAAGACTTTGCCGAGGGTGATGCTGCTACCCGGCAAGAGCTGCTCTCAGGCGGTTCGACCTTGGAATTTTCTTTTGTTCTGCGTGGGCTGGTCTTTCGCTCCTTCGAAATGTTTCGCAGACCGCGGCGAAAACACCGATTCGGGATGCAGCGCCTGAAGGCGTTCTCATAATGCAGCCGTTACGGTATGCCTGAAGGCATACCCTGATACGAATCGCTGTACGAATCGCTGGGATCCCCGACGATTATCCGATTACAACCTGCGATGGAACGCGGCGTGCTTCTCCCTGCATGGGAGTTCGCACCTTATGGACAGTGGCTACTACGCAGTGAGCGCGGGGCTGGCGGCGCAGACGCAGGCTCTGGAGTTGGTGGCGCATAATCTCGCGAACCTGGCGACGACTGGCTATCGCGGGCAGCAGACTACGTTTCGGTCGTTGGTGGCTGGGCATGGCAGCGTGAACACAAACTATCTGAACACCGTCGTCAACAACTTTGGGGTGTTGAGTGGCAGCCGGCTTGATCTGACATCGGGCAGCCTTGCGCCTACGGGGAATCCGCTGGACGTGGCGGTGGCGGGGAGCGGGTTTTTTGCGGTGCAGTCGGCGCAAGGCGTTGGCGTTCTTTATACGCGCGACGGCAGTTTTCATGTCACGTCCACAGGACAGCTCGTCACGAGCCAGGGCAACGTCGTCCTCGGCGAGCAGGGGCCGGTGACGTTGCCGGGCGGGGCGGTTGCGATCAGTTCGGATGGAACGATCTCGGTGGAGGGCAATGTGGTGGACAAACTGCGGCTGGCGGAATTTCCTCCGGGAACGAATCTGACCGCGGTGGGCAACGCCACGTATTCCGCTCCCGCTGGCTCCGCGGTGGCTGCGGCGGATTCGTCGGTGCGGCAGGGGATGCTCGAGGGGTCGAACGTGAGTCCGACGGAGGGCGTGGTGCAGTTGATCACGGTTCAGCGCAACGCGGACATGCTGGCGCGGGCTTTCAGCGCGCTGGACGGGCAGCTGAATCAGATTGCGGTGCAGGATTTGCCGAAGGTTTAGGGAAGCGGGCCGAACGCGTGTAGATAGCCGGAGTTGAGGGGCGTGGTGGAAGTGCCTCCACGGGTTGGGAGCGCGGGAGTGGTTGCAGGGGTCCTTCGACTGCGCGGACCGATTCGCTTCGCTCACCGGTCTGCTCCGCTCAGGATGACAGCGCGTTTTGGCTGACGCCGATAGTTGAACAACGAACGCTTGCTGCAAATGGCAAGCAACGCGAAGGAGAGAAAACGCATGATGCGCGCACTGTATACGGCGGCCAGCGGGATGACTGCCCAGGAACTTAATCTGGACAATATCGCGAACAATTTGTCGAACTCGAGCACCGCAGGTTTTCGCAGCCGGCGGTTGCAGTTTGAGGACTTGATTTACCAGAACCTGATCATGCCGGGAGCGGCGGCGACGCAGCAGACCACCATGGTGGCCGGGTTGCAGGTGGGGTTGGGCACGCGGTCGGCGGCGTCGGAAGTGATCCAGTTGCAGGGGGACTTCAGCCAGACCGGGAATCCGCTGGACCTGACGATTCAAGGGCAGGGATTTTTTCAGGTGCTTTTGCCCGATGGGCAGACGGCGTACACGCGGGCGGGAAGCTTTCATACCGACGGGCAGGGCAATCTGGTGACGCAGGATGGGAATCCAGTGCAGCCTTCGATCACGATTCCTTCGGGAGCGACTTCGGTAACGGTCGGCTCCGATGGTACGGTGAGTGTGACTCTGGCGGGACAGACTGCGGCCCAGCAGGTGGGCGCGCTGCAACTGGCGCTGTTCAACAATCCCGGAGGACTGAATAGTACCGGCAGCAATTTGTTTTTGGCGACCACGGCGTCGGGCGATCCCATTGTCGGGCCGCCGGGTGGGAGCGAAGGTTTGGGTAGCGTGGTGCAGGGAATGCTGGAGCAATCGAACGTCAGCGTAGTGACGGAGTTCGTGAACATGATTGTGGCGCAACGTTCCTACGAAGCCAGTTCCCGGGTGGTGAATGCGGCGGACCAGATGCTGCAGACCATCAACAATCTGGGCCGTTAGCTCTGGCCGTTAGCGCGGAGCCGATGGCGGCACTGAGGTGGACTCTCATGAAGTGGCGTGCCATGGTGCTGATCAGTGGAGCGCTCGCGGCGTCATCTTTGCGTTGCGGAGCCGAACCGGCTTGTCCGCAGGTTGTCGTCCCAGCGAGCGTCGAGGCCGGGCGGGGAGAACTAACCCTGGCGGATTTGATGGCGCGTGGCAGTTGTCCGCAAATGCGGGAGGCGGCAGCGCAGGTCAGCCTGGGGACGGCGCCACGAGCTGGAAGTGTGCGCGTATTCGACGGCCGCGAAGTGCGCCGGCAGCTGGAAGAACTTGCGAGCGCGGGTCTGAGCGGGGGAGCGCCCGGAAAAATGCAGGTGCCCGAGCGCATCGTGGTGAAGCGTGCCGGAGCAACGAAGTCTTGCGCGGAGATTGCCGGGTTCGTGGCCGACGCTGCGGCGCAGGAGGGGGTGAGCGCAGGCCGCCGGTGGCGGGAGGATTTGAATTGCACTGCGGCAAGTGACATCCCAGACGAAGCGACGCTCGAGCTTACCAAGACCACATGGAACGCGGCTTTGCGGCGCTGGGAATTCGCGCTGCGCTGCTCGCGGTCTGGGGATTGCGTTCCTTTCTTAGTATGGGCTCACGATGACGGGCCAAATTTGTCTCGTGCTGCAAACGCGCACGGCGAGGGGCGGGAGGATCCAAAGGCAAGAGGCACGGAACGGCTGGTAGCGCCGGGCCAGACGGCAACTCTAACGTGGGAGCAGGGCGGAATTCGCGTGGTGTTGCCGGTGACCTGTCTCGATGCGGGCGGAGCAGGCCAGTTCGTGCGGGTACGTTTCAGGAATGGGACGCGAATTCTGCGGGCGGAAGTTGTAGGCAAGGCTATGTTGCGGGCGAGCCTGTGAACCCGACCCTGAAGGGAAAAATGCGGGGAATCATGATGTTGAGAATCATGACCAGCGTTGCGCTCCTGTTCGCGCTTGTTTCCGGGGCCGCAGCGCGGCCGAAGAACAAAGCGGCGGCGCCGAAACGCGATGCGCTGGCCGACTATATCCAGCATGTGTCAGGGACCGCGCCGGTGGCCGCAGCCAGCACTCCGGGCAGCTTGTGGATCGACAACGGCCGGCTGGCCAATATGGTGGCGGACTACAAGGCGTCGCGAGTGGGCGATCTGGTGACCATCAGCGTGTCGCAGAATCTGTCGTCGACGAATACGGGCAACGTGTCCACGAACCGCAGTTTTTCGGCGAGTTCGGGAATCACCGCACTCCCAGGACACATTAAGACCAGCAGCGTGGCCAACCTATTCTCGCCGACCTCGTCGCAGGTGCTGGCGGGCAAGGCGGCCGCGACTTCGACCACGGCGCTGAGCACGACGCTCACCGGGCGCGTGGCCGCAGTCCTGCCCACGGGAACTCTGGTGGTGGAGGCGGAACGGCAGATTGCGATGAACGATCAGCGCGAGACTGTGATCCTGCGCGGCCTGGTGCGCCCCGGCGATCTCGATGCGACGAATACGGTGGCCTCGAACAGCGTTGGCAACCTTGAAATTGAGGTGAAGGGCAAAGGCGTGATCAGCGAAGGCACACGGCCGCCGAACCCGGTCGTGAAATGGATCTTGAGAGTCGTGGGCTTTTAGGAGAACGGTCATGCCCGGAGTCATGCGTCGATTTGGATATGGATTTGCGCTGGCTGGTCTGGCCGCAGCGATCTTTACGGCAGCCTCTGCCGCGGCCCAGGGCGCGAACCACAAGGTGCTGATCCGCGACGTGGCCAGCGTGGAAGGGATCCGAACCAACTCCCTGATCGGCTACGGACTGGTGGTGGGGCTGAAAGGCACCGGGGACAAGCAACAGACTTACTTCACGATTCAGACGCTGGCCAGCATCCTGCAGCGCATGGGGGTGGAGATTCCGCCGAGTGTGGTGCAAACGACGGTCCAGGTGAAGAATGTGGCGGCCGTGTTTGTGACCGCCAGCCTGCCTCCGTTCTCGCGGCCCGGCATGCCGCTCGATGTGATCGTCTCCTCCGCCGGAGACGCGCGCAGCCTCGAAGGCGGCCTGCTGCTGTTGACCCCGCTGTATGCGGCGGACGGCCAGGTCTACGCGGCCGCGCAAGGCCCGCTGGTGGTGGGAGGATATTCGGTGGGATCCGCGGCCAACTCCAAGCAACTGAATCATCCCACGGTCGGCCGCATTCCGAATGGGGGATTGATCGAGCGTGACAGCTCGCTCGACCTCACCAAGCTGCAGCATCTTTCGCTGCTGCTCTCGGACGCGAGCTTCACCACGGTCGAGGAAGTTGCGGCGGTCATCAATAAAGAACTGGCTCGACCGGCGGCCACGGTCATCGACAGCCGGCGGGTGGAAATCCAGACTCCGGTCCCGGGCATGGCCAGTGTGCCCGAACTGCTGGCCCGGATTGAAAACCTGGAAGTGCGGGTGCGGCGCAAAGCCAAGGTGGTGGTGAACGAGACGGACCGGCACGGTGGTGATGGGCCGGGATGTGCGCCTAGGTGCGGTGTCGATTCTGCACGGCAGCTTCTCCATCGAGGTGATCACGACTTATTCGGCGTCGCAGCCGAATCCGCTGGCAGGCGGGCAGACGGAAGTGCTGCCAGAGACCAGGCTCAAGGCCGCGGAGAGTCCGGCGAGAAACGTGGAGTTGAACGAAGGGGCCAGTGTGGAGGAATTGGTGACCCGCCTGCAGGCCATCGGAGCGACGGCGCGTGACGTAGTTTCCATCCTGCAGGCCATTAAAGCCGCGGGCGCTCTCGAAGCAGAGCTGGAGGTGATCTGATGAGCGGAATTTCCGGGTTGTCTTCTTCCGGTCTGTTGTCCGGTCTTTCTGGAGCCGCAATGCTGCCGGTGGCGACGCCGGCCCTGGGCAAGGGGGCGAAGGCAGCCCGCGAATTTGAGGCGCAACTGATCGGCACCGTGCTGGAATCGCTCGAAAAGACTTTCGCAGCCGTTCCCGGCCAGGATGCGATGGCGGGCGAGGATGACTACAACTATCTGGGAACCCAAGCCATGGCATCGGCGATAGCCGCCGGGGGTGGTTTCGGAATTGCAAAGATGATTACGGAACATCTGGGGGCACGAAGGTAGCGCGCGAAGGGCAAAGCCCATCGATCGGAAAGCCAGCTTCTGACCGCTAAAGTTTCTGTAACTTCTGCCGATAGAACAACATAAAGAAGCCGTGCGGCCGAACATGGGGCCAACTTGGAAACCCCGCGGAGCAGAATTAAAGTTTTCTAACCGCCCGCCGATAGTTGAATTGCAAGGCAGTTCGGGGGGAGGAAACTAGGATGAGAATTGACTCAAATCAAGCGCCGCCACCGCTCGCCGAAAGCGGCCGAGCCGGCACGCCGAATCCAGCGGGCGGAGATGCCCGTACTTCGAGGAGCAACGCGCTGGGCGAAGATCAGGCGCAGCTTTCGGGCGCGCATATTCAAGTACAGGCGCTGGCAGCGCAGGTGTTGCAGCTTCCCGAAATCCGTCAGGAAAAAGTGAACGCACTGCGGCAACTGGTGCTGGGCGGCAGCTACCAGCCCAACTCGAGCCAGGTTGCGGAGGCGGTGTTTGCGCACATGCTGGTGAGTCCGGCGGCGTGACCTGACTGCGGGGGAAAAGGGCGGGGCCATGACGGTGGAAAGAACGGACCTGTCCGTCAACCTCAGTGTAGATCGCATGGCGCCGGTGTCGTCTGCCCCGGCGGTGCGAGGGCAGTCTGCGCCGCTGCGGAATGGGGAAGGCAAGCGCCGCCGCCGTCCGCCTCCTAAGGAGAAAGCTTCCGAAGAACCGACGGAGGAAGACGATCCGCCGCAACATCGCATTGACAGCCTTGCCTGAGGACGACGTGGCCGTACTGTATGCCAACTGACTTCATTGCTGCGGGCCGCGCGCCTGCAGCCATCTCCGGGGAGCGGGCCGCCGAGCCTTTGCGTGGTCGCCGGGCGCTGCTGTGCGAACTGGAAGCCAGCCTCGAAGGCAGCCGGAAGGCTTTGCTGGCGCTGGATCTGGCCGCGATCGAACGTGGCACCCGCGAACAGGAGGGTTTACTCGGGGAATTCGATGTGGCACTGCGGCAAGGAATGAAAGGGGCGGCGCAAGCGCTCGAGCCGGAGCCCGAGCCGGAGCCCGAGCCGGAGGAAGAACTCCGAAGGAGTGGAAACAGAATTCTGGAAGCGGCGCGGTTACAGGCGGCGTTGTTGGCGCGGGCACAATGCAAACTGCGTGTCCTGGCCAACATGCTGGCGGAACCGAGCGTGACCTACGGACCGCTGCGGGCGTGCAAAGGCAAGCCGGCGCGTGGCCCTTTCTAAACGGGGCGGAGCGAGTTGACCTTATGTCGAGCCTGAATGCGAGCCTGGCTACTGCCCTGAGCGGCTTGATTGCCGAACAAGGCGCTATGCAGGCGTCGACCAACAATGTGGCCAACGCGAACACACCTGGCTACTCCCGCCAGGTGGCAGGTCTGGTGGCGAGCGATCCGGTCGTGCTCGATCCCCTTACCTTTGGTACGGGCGTGACCCTGCAAAACGTGGAAAGCATTCGTGACCCGATCCTCGAATCGCAGATCCAGCAGCAGACCCAGGCTCAGGGGCAGTTCAGCACGCTGGCCTCGGCCCTGCAGCAGACACAGGTCAACTTCACCAGCAGTACTGGCGACATCGGCACTGCGATTTCTAATTTCTTTGACAGCATCAACCAGCTTTCTGCCAACCCGTCCGACTTGTCCTTGCGGCAGGGCGTGCTTACCGCCGCAGGCAACCTGTCCACCAGTTTCAACACCACCGCCAATAACCTGACGCAACAGCAGAACAGCCTGGACCTCAGCGTGGTGCAGACGGTAGGCCAGATCAATCAATTCACCCAGCAGATCGCGCAACTCAATGGGCAGATCAGCAACCTGCAAAACGTTGGAGAGAATGCCGGAACGTTCATCGACCAGCGCCAGCAGGCGATTGACCAGCTCTCGGCGCTGGTGGATGTTTCCGTCATCCCCAGCGACAACACTCTCACCCTTACCACGGCCAACGGCGCTTCCCTGGTAACGGGACAGCAGAGCTTTCAACTGCAAACGCAGACCACACTTGCGGGACTGCACGATGTCTATTCCCAGGGCGCCGACATTACGAGTGCGATCAGCTCCGGCCAGTTGGGCGGAACGCTCCAGGCCCGCGATCAACAGATTCCGGCGATTCAAACCCAGCTCGATACCCTGGCCAGCGGTTTGGCCAATGCAGTGAATGCGGTGCAAGTGGGTGGGTTCGACCTCAACGGCGTGAAAGGGACCAACTTGTTCAATCCGCCGGCCTCCGTCGCGGGTGCGGCCGCGAGTCTCTCGGTGGCACTCACCAATCCTGCACTGATCGCAGCCAGTTCCGATGGCTCGCCGGGCAGCAACGGCAATGCGGAAGCCATGTACGCGCTCAGCAACCAGGCGGTCATTGGCAGCCAGAACCCATCGGACTACTATTCCGGCATCGTCTTCAACGTGGGCAACGATACCGCCAACGCGGCGGCGGAGGAAAGCGCTTCGGGCCTGGTGCTGCAGCAGTTGAACGATCAGCGGTCGTCGGTTTCCGGGGTTTCGCTGGACGAGGAGGCGGCCAACATGGTGCTGTACCAGAACGCCTACACGGCGTCGGCCCAGGTGATCACCGCGGTCAACGACATGATGTACGCGGTGATCAATATGGCCACGCTTACGGGATAGGACAGCATGCGAGTAAATCCCAATCCGTACCCTGACATCCTCGCCGCGGTGGCCCAGACGCAGCAGCAGATCAACACCGACGAGCAGCAGATTGCTTCCGGGCAGAGCGTGAATGTGCCTTCGGACAATCCCGCCGCCGCCGCAGTGCTGGTGCAGAACGCGAACCAGACTTCGGAAGCCGACCAGTTCCAGCGCAGCATCGGCAGCATCCAGGGCGAGATGCAGAATGCCGATTCCGCTCTGAACTCGGTGATCACATCGCTGCAGCAGGCCATCAGTCTGGGAGTGGAGGGCGCCAACGGCACGGTCAACAGCGCCGATCGCGAGGCCATCGCCACCCAGGTCAAGGGCATCCAAAGCCAGTTGCTCAGTCTGGCGAACCTTACCTATCAAGGCAACTACGTCTTCGCCGGAACCGCGACCCAGACCACGCCTTACGTGCTCGATCCCAATTCCTCTTCCGGAGTGACGTATCAGGGGAACTCTGGAGTGAACAGCGTGACCCTGGGCAATCACTTCACCCTGCAAACTAACGTGCCGGGCTCCCAGTTGTTTTCTTCCGGCACCGACATGTTCCAGAGCATTCAGGATCTCATTACCGGCCTCGAGAGCGGCACGGGCATCGGCACTGCGGTCACAGAAGTGGGCGACGCTTTGAATTCCATCGATGGGCAGCGGGTATTTTACGGCAACGCCCTGAACCAGCTCAGCGCGCAGGGAACCTATCTGAGCAGCGAGACCAGCCAACTGGCGCAGCAGCAAAACACTGCCGGAGGCACGGACCTGACCGCTGTGATCAGCAACTTGACCGCCGCCCAAACCTCTCTCCAGGCAACGCTCGAAGCCGTTGGCCAGACGGCGCGGATTGATTTGTTTGACTATCTGAAATAGAAAAAAGCCACAGTGCGCCGGGGCT
Organism: uncultured Acidobacteriaceae bacterium; assembly: GCA_963842095.1. GTDB lineage: Bacteria > Acidobacteriota > Terriglobia > Terriglobales > Acidobacteriaceae > Sulfotelmatobacter. Next base: position 752,525 of record CAWJEY010000004.1, on the reverse strand, counting down.
CAGGAGGGCGGGGCTCAGAGTGCTGGGTTCAGAGGGTCTGGCGTGAGGCGCGGGCCCACTCCGCGGCGGACCGCACCCGGGTTCGTTGGGCTTCAAGCCGCGCCCGCTCCGACAGCAGCTGACTATGAATGGAGGGCAGAAGATCGCGCAGCCGTTCCACGTGGCTGCGATACGCTGCCAGTTCGACATCCAGTTGCGGATCGTGTCCTTTTGTGGGGATTGGTTCCGCGCGTAACTCCGCGCCGGCACGCAACAGTTCCGAGAGCAGCGCCGCCAAGTGTTCCGGGGTGGAGACCATAGGCTGACCAGAAGTGGGGACCATGGTTTCCAGCCAGAAGCGCAGGCGGTGGTTGGTATCGCGCAAGGCATTGGACAGGGGTGACATTTATGCGTTCCAGTCCGCGAAGCAGGTTGCCAATGCGGGGATTTCCGGATTGATGGGTGAGAGATTGGTAGGCGCTGGGCCGGCTGTGACACGTTCCACTTCCAGCCAGGCTTCGTGAACCGTCGCCAGTTGAGAAATCTGCTGTTCGAGAATTCGTCCGGATTGCTGCAGTTGAGCCTCGGTCAGCCCAGAGCGCACCAGGGTATAGAAGCGCGACAGATTCCGGGCCACCTCGCCGCCGCGCTCCATATCGAGCGAGCCTTGCAGTTGGGCGATCACCATAAGGGCATGATTGATGCCGCGGGTGCGCGCTTCGATGTCGCCTCTTTCGAGGGCGATGACAGCGAGCCGCAGGTCTTCGATAGCCTGCTCGTAGAGGCAGATGACCAGCCGTACCGGGCTTGCACCCCGCACCGCCGCTTCCCGGTATGAAGACCTTGCATCCATGGTGCTAGAGCCCCGAGGTGAGGGTGGGTTCGCTGGAGACCAGCGCGCCCGAACTGGAGGTACCCGAGCCCAGTGTGCCCAGGGTTTCTGTCACCTCCTGCAGCAAAAGTGGATAGGCTTGCAGCGAGGCGTTGACCGACTCGAACTGCTGGGTCAATGCGGTTTGCTCGGTTGTCAACTGGGTTTCGAAGGTGTTGATGGTGGTGGTAAGGTCGGACTGTTCCGCCTGGTTTTGCGTCAGATCAATGTTTAAGGGGCCGGTCGTGGGGTCGGTCAGGCTGGTCAGATCGGCGTTGAAGTTGTTGGCGAAACCCGTCCCTGACCCATTCTGAAAGAAGTTCTGCACCGCGGCTGGGTTGGCCGCCAGCACTTGGGCAAACGACTGGCTATTCGGCGCTGGCGTGGAACCTACGGTCAGGGTGCCGTCGTTGTTCATGTTAATGCCCATCGTGGCCAGGTTGACGAGGCCGCTATTGCCGCCAATGGCGTAGGCCGCGTCGGCCAGCAGCCGGGATTGCAGAGAGCGCAGGGAAATGTCACCCTCCAGGGGCGGCGCTGGAGTCGCGCCGGTTGGGTCGACGACGTATTGCGTGTTGATGGTGCTGATGACGGTGTTGTAGGCGGAGACGAAGTTGTTGACGGCATTCGTGATCTGGTTTTGATCCGGTCCGATCGTTAGCTGCACCACCTCCGACGGCGGAGTGCCAGCCGATAGCCCGGCCAGACTTAGGGTTACGCCTTGAATTGCTCCCGTGACGGTGTTGGTGCTGCTGCTGAAGGGCACGCCATCTATGGTCAGAGAGGCATTGGAGCCGCCCTGCGGGGCGTCAAAAGTCAGGGTAGTGTTGCTGTTGTTGACGATCGCCAATGCTCCGGTGCTGCCCGAGTTTTGGCTCTGCAGGGAGAGCCGCGAACCGCTGGCATCGCTGACTACGCTGGCCGTCACTCCCCAGTTGTGCGCAGTGCTCTGTGTGTTGATGTAGCTGGCCAGAGTGTTAAGCGTATCGTTGCTGCCTTGGGTGATGGCGAGATCGTGGGTTGCGCCACTTATTCCTCCCACCTGGATCTGAATGTCGCCGCTGGTTTGTCCACTCGAAAGGAAGGACGTATCGGCGCCCGCCGCGATGGGATCGGTATACACCGTGCCCGTCGTCGCCAGGCTGGACACCACGATCTGGTGGGTTCCGGCGATGGCCGTGTTTTGAGCGGCTGCCGTCAGCACTCCCGAGTCCGACGAGGTTGCCGCCTCGGCGGTGAGCGCTCCCGTAGGGTCGGCCAGTGCGGCGACGGCGGTCTGCAGATTCGTGAGGTTATTCGCCTCCCCCTCCAGCAGACCATCTTGGGTCGCGAAAGTTGTCTGCTGCCCCTGCCACACCGACAATTGGCCGCTCTGCTCAGAGATAATCTGCGATACCACGGAACTTACATCGATGCCTTGTCCGGAGAGGATAGTAGCGGGATTTAAGCTGACGCCCATGATCTTTTCCTCCTTACGATCCGGCTAGTTCTACTGCACTTTAGCTTCACCCTCTGGACTGGCAGCCACCCCGGCCGCATTTTGTGACGAACTGATTTCCGCAGTTGAAGCAATTCCTAAATCGGGAAAAAACAGAAGCCGCCCCTGGCGCACTCCTGCCGGTTCGACCTGAGGCTTGGTCGGAGGTGGAAGTACTAGTACGGGATGGGTGTTCATACCGAGCCCCCTCACAGGGTTAAAGCTCGGAAGGAGGCAGACGAGCCTGCCTCCTTCCGAATTGAACTTATTCGGACCAACTTATTTGGACGAACTTACTTGAACGAACTTACTTGGACGAACTTACTGCAACAGCTTTAGTACCAACTGCTGTTGCTGGTTAGCCTGGGCCAGAGCGGAAATACCGGTCTGCTCCAGGATGGAGTATTTGGTCAGGTTGGCCACGACCGTCGGAATGTCGGCTGCCGTGATCGTGTTTTCCGCCGACGTCAGGTTCTGCACCTGGCTGTTGATGACGTTGCTGGCCGCGGTCAGCCGGTTGACGCTTGCGCCCAACGTTCCGCGTACGCTGGCGATGTTGGCGATGGCCGCATCGATGAGCGTAATCGTGGATTGGGCGTCGGACTGGGTGCTTAAATCGGCTCCGGCTGCATTCAGATTGACCGAATTGCCGCCATTGCCGTTGGTGATACCAGCCGTGGTCAAACCGCCAATCTGAACTGAGATTTGGCTTGATCCAATCGAGGTCGCGTCACTCAGGAAGATATTGGTTGGCGCGGCCACACTGGTTGAAGTTGGGTTGCTGAGGGTTCCCACAGCTGCGGCGATGGTTGCACCAGATGCGAGGTTCCCGCTGTTGTTGGGATCGACGACAACCAGGTTGCCGGTCGCGTTGAGGTAGCTGGTGAGGCCCTGAGTGGTGAGTGAGTTGATGAGAGCACCAACGGTCCCAGTGCCGCCCGCGGCGGTGTAGGTAAAAGTCTTACCCCCTGCAGTGAGAATAGTCGCGCCATTGGCCACACCCGAGGCATCCGTCAAGCCCGCGATGCTGCCAACGAGTTCGTTGAGGTTGGGAGTGGCGACGCCCGTGGTATTTGGGGTCGTGAAAGTTGTGGGAGCGCCCGCAACGGCGGCCCCAAGCGCCGTGTCGGTGGTGGTGACCACGAGGTCGTTCCGATTCGTCGGATCAGTGATGACCAGGTTGCCGCCGGTTAAGACCGCTTTTGCGCCAACCGTTGTATCGTTATTGATGGCATTGAGCAGACTCTGAACCGTCGGGGCGGTGGAATTGGCAAAGGTGGTGGTGGCCGCGGCAATGATGGACGCCTCACCCGTTACCGCAAGATTGTTGTTGCCTACAGTGTCGGTGATTTGCAACTGCCCGCCGACCAGTGCGGCGTGCAAGCTACCTGCCGGTTCGGCCGCGGCAGTGGTAATGGTGGCATTGGCGCCGCCTGCGACACCGACGAAGGCACCGTTGGCATTACTGTTGATGGCATTGATCAAATCTCCCACGGTTGCGGTCGTGGTCGCGTTCGTCGTGAAGGTTGTGGTAGTGCCGCCATGTACAACCGACAGGACTCCAATTCCCGTCACAAGAACGGTAGCCGTGGTGATTGGGGTGCCACCGCTGATAGCAGTATTCGGGTTTGTAACCCCAGCGGCCGCGGTGTAACTGAAAGTGGTTCCGCCCGCCGTCACCGAGGTCACCCCGCCCACCGTCAGTGCGCTGTTCGCTGTCAACGCGCCGGCAGTAGGACTATCCTGCGCATTGAGGTTGGGCACCGAGCCATTCTGAAATACCGTTTGGCCGTTATAAGTTGTTGAGGTGCCGATCCGATTAATTTCCGCCAGGATCGACGCATACTGCGCCTGGATCGCGGTGCGTTGCGAGTTGGAAACCGTGCCCGTGGCCGATTCCGTGGCCAGTGTGACGGCAGTGTTCAGCAGGTTGGTGACCTGGGCCAATGCGCCATCGGCGAGTTGCAACTGGCCGACACCGTTGTTAGCGTTGGAAACGGATTGGGTCAGGGCGCTGATGTTGGCCTGCAACCCATTGGCAATGGCCAGGCCGGCGGGATCGTCCGCGCCGGTGTTGATGCGCGACCCTGAGGACAACTGTTGCAGCGTATTGTTCAGGGCGGTGCTGGTGAGAGTGAGTTCGTTTTCCGCCGCCAGGGACGGAATGTTATTCAGGATACCGAGAGGCATTGGTGTTTCTCCTTTATTTGAGTTGGTCCCGCCTACTTGGAACCGCTCCTCAGGATTGGATCTCTGCGGAGTTCCCGTTCCACTGCGTGCTCGGAACCCGAATGTCTGTTGTGTCCATCGGCAGCCGCCTGCTTCGCTTTAATAACTTCATCCCGCTCGCTGGCTGTGAGACGTAGTCCCAAAGTAACAACCGCCGTCTGCCGCCTGCCATATGCCTCAACGTCAGTCCGCCGATGTGTCCCCCTAGGGGCCTGAAGTTCCTCGCAGAGTGAGACGGTTAGGGAAAACATAAGGAAAATATGATCCGGCTTACGCGTCTCAACAATCAGCCCTTGACGGTAAACTCTGACCTCATCAAGTTTGTGGAGCAGTCTCCGGACACTCTCATCACGCTGGTCACCGGCGAGAAAATTGTGGTGCGGGAAAGCGCCGAGGAAGTGCTGGCGCGGCTCATTGAGTTCCGGCGTTCGGTGTTACAAGGCTTGACGTTTGCCTGGGATAGTTCTTCTTTGCACACCCTGCTTCCCGAGCGTCCCGAAAGCGGCAAGAGGGAGCCGGAGAAGTGAGCGTAGACAAGGCCAGCCTCGGCGGGATCTTTCTCGCTCTGGGCGGAATCCTCGCGGGGCTTCTGCTTGAAGGTGGAAACCTGGGCCAGATCCTGCAGCCTACGGCCGCCATGATCGTTTTCGGTGGGACGCTGGGAGCAGTGATGCTGCAGTTCCCGCTGGCTATTATTCTGCTCGCCTTCCGGCAATTGGGTTCAGTTTTCGTTAATCCCCAACGGGATGCCCACGCGACGATTCGCCAGCTCGTGCAATACGCGCAAAAGGCCCGGCGCGAGGGTATCGTCTCCCTCGATGCGGAGCTGCCCCAGATCGAGGATGCCTTTTTGAGGAAGTCCTTAATGCTGGCCGTCGACGGCACCGAGCCCCAGGAGTTGCGCAAGATGATGGAGATGGAACTCGACAATCAGGCCGAGTACGAAGAGCAGGTTCCGCAAGTATTCGAATCTGCCGGCGGCTTCGCTCCCACCGTTGGCATCATCGGAGCGGTGTTGGGACTGATTCAAGTGATGCAGCATCTGGACAAGATCGACGAAGTCGGACGCGGCATCGCGGTAGCATTCGTGGCCACGATCTACGGAGTTGGTTCCGCCAACCTTCTCTATCTTCCAATGGCGGGGAAAATGAAACTCCGCATTCGGGAAGAGCAAATTATGCGGGAAATGACACTCGAGGGCGTTGCGTCGATTCTGGAAGGCATGAACCCCCGCATGTTGGAAACGAAGCTGTTGGGTTTCCTGGTCGAAGCGAACCAAATCCCGGACCGAGCAGAAGAGGCGGGCGAATGACCCGTCGCCGCCAGCGGCCGCGCGGGCATACCAACCACGAACGCTGGCTGGTCTCTTACGCTGACTTCATCACCCTTCTGTTTGCCTTTTTCGTGGTCTTGTACGCTTCCTCGCAGGTCGATCAGAGGAAGGTCGGCAAGCTAGCGCTGGCCATCCAGGTGGCATTTCAGGAATTGGGCGTTTTTCCGGCTTCCACCACGCAGATTCCTTTGGACATGAGCGAGCCGATGCCGTTCAGCACCGTGCAGGCCATCCAGAACGTGAGCCACAACACTGAACTTGGACGTATCGCTTCGTCCCCGGAAGATTCTCTGGCCGCCGCTTCCGAAGAGACAGATCTCGCCACCTTGCAAAACGAATTGCAGCAAGCGCTACACCATGAAATGGCGCTGCATGAGGTGGCAATGCACCGCGAGACGGATGGTCTGGTGGTGAGCCTGCGGGAATTCGGCTTCTTCGATAGCGGTTCGGCAGCAATCAAACCGGAATCCCTGCCGGCGCTGGACCGCATTGCCTCCATCCTGTCCATCCGTACCTGCAGGCTGCGTATTGAAGGGCACACTGACAACGTGCCGATCCACACCGCTCAAATGGCTTCGAACTGGGAACTCTCCACGGCTCGCGCTACCGAAGTGATTCGCGTCTTGATCATCGGCCACCGCTTCGCTCCGGACAGGCTTTCAGCGGCCGGCTACGCGGAGTTTCATCCTGTGACGAGCAACCTCACGGCCCAGGGGCGAGCGCAGAACCGCCGCGTGGACATTGTCATCTTGAGCACACAAGTGGCGCAACCCATTTAACCTCCTGTTTCCGATTCCCCGGCGCGACCCTCTTCGTCACGGAGGTGATCGGGCGCGGGTTCAGGGTGACGCGACGGTCTCGTATTCGACCTGCGAATTTCATCTCTGCTTCTCCGCTTTCGGGCCGATCCCGCTAAAGTACGACCTCCGCTTGCCGATGAATTCATGGTTGAGTGTCCATGCAATCCGAAAGGCATCCGCGTGCCCCCCGCACCCTCGTTGCTAGCGGCCCCCAGCATCGCTGGGCCGCCCGAACCCAATCTGGTGCGCATCCGGGATTTGGTTTATCAGGTGGCCGGAATCTATCACCCGGACAACAAACTCCGCTTGCTGCAGGACCGTTGCGGCCGCCGGATGAAGGAACTCAAGGTGCAAACCCTGCGCGAGTATTTCGATTGCCTCACCATCCGTCCCCTGCGGCAAGGCGAACTCATCGCTTTGCTGAACGAGATCACCATCGGAGAAACCTGCTTCTTCCGCAATCGGCCGCAACTGGAGGCGTTACGCCGAATCGTGATTCCGAACATTCTTGAGGTCAAGTTAGGGTTTCCGCAGCGCCGCCTGCGCATCTGGAGTGCGGGCTGTTCCACCGGAGAGGAGCCCTACACACTTCGGATGCTGCAACTGGAGGAGGCAGAGCGCCAGCTTAGGAACTGGACCGTCGAGATTCTCGCCACCGATCTCAACGAGCGCTCGCTGGCGCATGCCAAAGCCGCAGTCTATGGTGACTACAGCACCCGCAACCTCACGCCTCTCTACCGGCAGAAATATTTTCTTCCTTGTGGCAATCAGCTTCGGGTCAGCCCGACAGTCCGGGCCAATGTCAGCTTCAGCCGGCTTAATTTGTCGGACGATCCCCGCATGACCCTCATGAAAAACATCGACGTCATCTTCTGCTGCAACGTGCTGATCTACTTCGATCTGGCTTCCAAGCGGCGTGTCATTCAACACTTCTTCAACAACCTTCTGCCTCACGGATATCTGTTCCTCGGCCAAGCCGAGTCTCTTTTCGGGGTGAGTGAGGATTTTCGCCTGGTCCACTTGCCCGGAGCGACTGCTTATGTCAAAGGGGAACGCGCCTCAGCGGGAGGCAACCCGATATGACAACCGCGCCCGTGGGCAAACAGCTCTTACTGCAGCGGCTCGACGGATTACGCCAGATTCCCACCATCCCAGCCGTTCTCACCCCTTTGCTGCGCTACCTGGAGCAACCGGTGGAACAACTCGACGTGCAAAAAGTTACAGACTTCCTCGCCCAGGATAAATCTCTGGCGGCGCAGTGCCTGCATATGGCGAACTCTCCGCTCTTCGGCCGATGGCAGAAGGTGGAATCGTTACGCGGAGCGGTGGTCAGTCTGGGCTTCCGTCACGTCAGCGATATCGCGATGTCGTGCGGCGTGCTCAATATGCTTCCGGGAGACAAAACCAGCCTGGATCCAGCAGTTTTCTGGGAGCACTCGCTGGGGTGTGCCCTGGTCTGCCGTCACCTGGCACGCAGCATCCATCTGGCTGATCCCGGGAAGGCGTATCTTGCAGGGCTTCTACATGACCTGGGAATCATCGTTAACCTGTGGGTCCTGCCACGGGAATTCCGCATTGCTTTTGAGATCGCCAAAGCGGAAGGGATTCCGCTGCACGAAGCCGAAGACAGATCCCTGGGATTTACGCACTGTGACAGCGGCCGCCTGCTGGCGGAAAGCTGGGGATTTCCGGCCGACCTGATCGAGGTGATCACTCACCATCATGCGCCGGAGAAATCGACTCAGAATGCCGGACTGGTGGCCCTGGTGCACGTCGCCGACCTGCTGTGCCGGATGAGCAGCCTGAATTACGGCTATGTGGAAGAGCGCCAAGTGAACTTGTTCGAGGACTCCGGTTTCGCCCTGCTGGCCCAGGACTCCACGTTGCTGCGGGAGTTTGACTGGGCCCGCCTCACCTTCGAGGTGGATTCCTACATCGACGAAGTTCGTGGCCTGGTCCGAACCATTTACCGCAAATGAACAACGAACCAAAATCGAAGAGCCTGCAAACTCGGGTTCTTATCGTCGACGACAGTGCCTTTATGCGCACGGCTCTGTCCCGCATGATCGCCCTCGATCCCGATCTCCAGGTAGTTGGCACCGCGGCCAGTGGAACCGAAGCGCTGCGAACCATTGGGACGCTCGATCCCGATGTGATTACCCTCGATGTGGAAATGCCGGGCCTCGACGGTGTGGAAACCCTCCGTCGCATCATGGCGCAGTTCCCGCGGCCAGTGATTATGGTGAGCTCGATCACTCTGGAGAATGCCGAGACTACTTTTAATGCCCTTGCAGCCGGAGCCTTCGACTATGTGCCCAAGGATCTCTCCTCCGGTTCGCTGGATATTCTTCATATCCGTGATGACTTGATCGGCAAAATCAAGGCGGCCGCGGAATCGCGGTATTCGAAAGCTCATCCGATCCCGGCGCGAAAGCCTCCTCGCGCCGAAGTGTCCAGGAGGGCGGCTCCGTCCTCCACGGCGGCGATTGTCGCTCTGGGGATCTCGACCGGAGGGCCAAAGGCCTTGCAAGAGATTCTGCCGCATCTTCCGGCAGACCTTCCGGTTCCGATTCTAGTGGTGCAGCACATGCCGGCGGGGTTCACTGCTTCTTTTGCCGCAAGGCTGAACAACCTTTGCTCAGTATCCGTATGTGAGGCCTCGCACGCAGAGGTCGTTCGGCCGGGAGTCGTTTACTTCGCGCCAGCGGGATCTCAAATGACAGTGGATCGTCCCACCAACTCGCGTACCGTGATTTGCCTTTCGGGCAAACCGGAGAATCAGTTGCACGTCCCTTCGGTCGACGTACTGATGCAGTCCGTCGCTGCCGCGTTTCACTCCGAGGCCATGGGGGTCATCATGACCGGTATGGGATCGGACGGGGCACAGGGGATGAATGCCATTCGCCGCGAAGGCGGTTTCACGGTGGGCCAGGACGAGCCCAGTTGCGCCGTCTACGGCATGCCGCGGGTTTGCGCGGAAATGGGGACCCTCGATAAAGTTGTGCCGCTCGCCCAGATTCCCCACGAAATTCTGCAAGCCACGCGCTACCGCAAAACCAGCGTGAGCTAAGCCTGCGATCTCAAATCAAACGGATTCGCATCTAACGCTTCGCGTACTCTCTTCAAAAGTACACGGATTGAGAAAGGCTTCGCCAGGCACTTCTCGCCATGACGAGATTGTCCGCACCCGGCGAGTTGTTCCGCGTGGCCGCTCATCAGCAGAACCCGGGCACGCGGACACAAGGTCTCGAATTCATCCGCCAAGTCGCGGCCGCTCATTCCGGGAAGTACCACATCTGCCAGCAGCAGATCGACTGGCCGGGAGTTCCGGCGGCAGGCCTCGAATGCCTCGGCGGCGCTGGTGGCGATTACCAGCCGGTAGCCGGCGGACTCGAGGACCTCGGCAGTCGCCTTGCGCACGAAAGCTTCGTCTTCCACCAACAAAATGGTTTCTGGCCCGCACCATTGGCCTGCGTCCGCGAACGCGGCCAGATTCGCAGCTTCGCTGTTTCGGGTTGGAGCGTCGACGCCTGCGGCAAAAGCCAATTGCTCACTCCTGATTCTGGTCGCTATCCTGCAGATCAGTCGCCATTCATGTGTTTTTGTTTCGAAGGCTGCAAGTGAAGGACAAACCGTTACTTAGCTGCGCAAAGCGCACCGAGGAGCGCAGTTGCGCGGAACCTCGTCGCCCGTTTTGGGAACCGGAAACCTAAACCAGTCCCGACGCGGGAGAACTCGGCCCGCCGTTTGTTCCTCGTACCTCTTGCCCGCTGCGCTACTTTGGACTGGTTAGAATTGTTCCGTTCGGATCCAGCAGAAGCTTGTGCGTGCCCAGTGGTGCGGATAAGTGAAACGGCGTTTCCTCTCCGTCGGCGAACACTCGGCCCACCAGCGTAGGCGCTTTGCCTGAGACCACCGCGTAGATGGGAACGGAAGTCACCAGGTCTTCCGGCGCATCCTTTTGCCGTATTACTCCGGTCACAAGCGTAGAATTCGCCTTCGGAACGAACTTGACACCCTCCAATTCCAGCCGGGGCAAAGACGTGCCGTTCACCCAACCCTCGAGAAACCAAGCGAGCGAAGGTTTGCCTTCATAGCGCAAGGATGGGGGCAGGTCCTCGGCAAAAACGTCCAACAGTTCCCGGGTGCTGATGGCTTTCCCTTCGTAGCGCTCGCGGACTTTGCGCAGAGACCGCACGAAAGGCTCTTCCACAGCCTTGCGGCTCGGGTCTTTTCTCCCAGTCTCCACTGCGGCGTCATGCAACATCGAACGCAGCATGTGGAACAGCCAGGTTCCCCGTCCGTAATTGATGGCTTCGTAGGCTTCCGGAAAGTGAGACGAAAACAGGCGGCTTCCCAGGGTTACGGGGCCGGCATCCTTGGGATAGTTGCCCTCTTTATTTTTGTCTACCAAATCCTTTCGATATTTCTCCATGACCACGCGAAAGCCTGCCGGATCTCTTTCCTGCAGCATCATCAGCGAGCAATAACTTGCCAGACCCTCCGAAAGCCACTGATCGCGGTAGGTGCTCCATGTAATCAGGTCCCCCCACCACTGGTGCGCCGTTTCATGTGCTGGCACCAATTGGTCAATCAATGCCATCGCAGGATTCATGTGGAGATCGCGACGCTCCGCCTGATTCAGGAAAGCGTAAGAGGAAAGGAAGATAAGCCCGGGCCAACCCTGACTCTCTTGCCCCGGCAACTGAGTCAAAGCCAGCTTACTGTAGGGAAACGGACCGAAGCGCCCGGCATAGTAACGAATGGCCTGTGCCGTAGCCTCGGCCACAGCCGCGGCGTTGCGAGCGGGCGAAGGTGCGGGCGGGATAATCGGTGTTGCCGGCATCTGCGGCAGACTCGGCCTCGGATCGATTTGCATTATGGACATTGGCGCCTTGGGGAAGTCTCGTTCCATGCCGGCAGTAGCGTAGGTTTCGACGGCAACATTCCCGGCTTGCGCTTCGCCTCGAACATACTGGCCAAGGTCAAACCCGGCGACGGGGATGGGACGTTCCGAGACCCAGCGCGCGACTTGCTCGTCGCTCACATTCGGCGGCGCAGTTTGTGCAGGTTTCGCGGAAGGCTGAGACAGCGGCACGGACTTGCCTGTCGCCAGAAGAGTCCAACCCGGCGGATAATGGAAAGTGAGATCGTAATCGGACATGGCCATGCCGCGATTGGGATACCATGTGCCGCGCGCACCCACGTAGAGCAGGCCCTTGCCAGCTTCCACCATCACTTCTCCGCCGTAGACGAAGCGCAGGCTAATCTTTTGTCCCTTCACTGCTGGTTCGGGGAGAACGACTGCCACCAGGTCGTTGCCGCTGCGCGCCCGCCGCGTGCCTTCCACCTCAGGGTTGTGGATGAATTCCACCGCTTTCCCGTCCGCCTCGACGGTCTCGACCTGAAGAAAGCGCGACAGATCGAACGCCAGGAAACGCCATCCCCCGCGCTTGGCCTCGATCTGAAGTTCGGCAACGGCATCGAACTGCTTGGGTGGTTTCACGTGAGCATTAATCACATAACGGTGCACGACGATCCGATCCTCTTGAGACTCCGTCTCCGCCGGCAGAGCTGGAGGCGTCTGTTCAGCGGCCGATTGGCGCCGTCCCGCACCCTGGGTCGAGAAAGACGTCCATACGTCGTAATACATGTCTCCGTTTGCCGCAGCTTTGGATTGTCCCGCCTCGACTTGTTCCCCGGAAGCCGAATCGAAAACCAGGTCGAAGACGCCAAGCTTGTTTCCCTGCAACCGGACGTGCAACATGCGATCGGCGGGATTTACAGCTCTCGCGGATGCTGAGTTATTGGACGCTGTCCCATCCGCGGCTGGCAGCAACTCGCTGAAAGTCGCCAGCAGCCGCATGGCATCCGCCTGTGCCAGGTTGCGGGCTGTCTGGTCCCAGTGGGCGGCAAACTGCTCGGGATCCTCTGGCGCCCTGAAGCCGGGTTGCAGCTCAGCGGGAGTGTTGTCGTTGAAGCGGAAGTAGGCGGTGGAGAAACGCTCTTCCAGAATGGCCATCCCGGTAAACAGGCTCATCGACTTCCGTTCCACTTCTTCAGGCGGAGCCAGCAGCACTTCCCCGTCACCCTCAAAGAAAGCCCCGGTAATCCTGCCCATTACATCTTTAGTGAAGGCGATGGTGCCATCTTCAAGAGTGATGTGGATGGCTGCCCGGTCCAGCGATGCCCCACGTACCTTGAACACACGGGCCGGATCAAGCCCGACACTGCTGAGTTGCAGATAGAGAGCCTCCGCCGGTCCAGAACGGTGCGGGTGTGATGCGGAAGCTTGTGGCAAGGCCGGCTCACTCCAAGCTTGCGCGCAGGGCAAAACAGCCAGGCATAGGGCCACCGCCAGGCCCAATCTGCGTCGTTTTATCGGTACTTTCGTTACGTAGGTGTGTGCGCCCACAGTTGCTAGAATGCGCTTCAATGCGGCTCCGTGTCACTATCCTGTCAGCTATGATGCTCACGCTGGCCTCCGCGGCGGCATCGGCTGACACGATCCATTTGAAAAATGGCCGTACCATCCTCGCCGACCACGTCCGCGAAAACGGCAACCGCTACGAATACGAAATCGGCGACGACACTTACGCCATCCCCAAGAGTTCGGTCGACCGCGTCGAAACTGGTGGCGGGCCTGCCAGCACGGCCTCAGGGGCGACCAAGAGTCCCGGCGATCTTCCCGCATTCACGCCGGTCGATAATCTTGCGAACGAGGGCGACCTTCCAAAGACAATTGTGAAGGATGGCAAGGTTGACCCCGACGCGCTTGCGAAACTTGAAGGCAAAGGCAACGCCGAGTTGAGCGCCACGGCTGACTTTATTGCCGGCAAGTTTGAATTCGACCACGGCAACATCGATCAAGCGCGACGCTATTTTGACAGCGCCCTTCGCTTTCAGCCGGAGAACGCAACTGTCCTTATCTATTACGCTGCGCTGCAGGTGCGCACCGGGAAAGCTTCGCAGGCGCTGACTTATGCCCAGCGGGCCGTGAGCGCGGCTCCCCAGTCGCCCGATGCCTACACGGTCCTGGGCTACGCGCAGCAGGCTTGCGACCGCACCAAGGATGCCGTCGCCTCGTGGAAGCATTCCCTCGAACTGCGTCCCGATCCCGCCGTGCAGCAATATTTGGACAAAGCGCAGCGCGAACAGAACGCCGAAACCGATTTCGCCCAGCGCGAGAGCAGCCATTTCGTCCTACACTACGAGGGCAAGCAGACTTCTGAAGCGTTCCGCGGGCAAATCCTGGCCGCGCTGGAATCGGATTACGACGATCTGGCCCGCGACCTGGGCACGCCGCCCCACGACAATATTCTGGTCACGCTCTACACGGAACAGGCTTTTTTTGACGTGACACGCGCCCCGTCCTGGACAGGAGCCCTCAACGACGGCAAACTGCGGATTCCAGTCAGCGGCCTTAATTCCATGACGCCGGAGTTGGCGCGAGTTTTGAAGCACGAACTCGCCCATTCCTTCATCAATCAGCTTTCCGCCGGGCGGTGTCCACCCTGGCTGCACGAGGGCATCGCCCAGCTTCTGGAGCCGAAGTCCCTTGTCGGCGATGGACATCAATTGGCGCAGTTGTTCAAGTCGCAGCGCAACATCCCGCTGAATGTTCTGGAGGGAAGTTTCATGCGCTTCTCCGGCGGGGAAGCTTACCTGGCCTATGCGGAATCGCTGGCTGCGGTTTCCTACATCAACGATTCCTACGGGATGGGAGATATCCAGCGAATTCTGCAGCGCCTCAGCGAAGGCAGTTCCACCGAAGCCGCCTTGCGCGCCACCATCCACTCGGATTACGGCCAGCTTGAATCTGAGCTGGGCAAGTATCTCAGCGACAAATACGGCGAGTAGCAGATTTGCCCGCCGCCAGCGCTTGTGCTAGTTTCGGCTCTTAGTGTAAGCGTCGAATGTGCGCCCTATTCCAGTCGCGTGAGCCCGAGCCTCTACCAGCCGTGGAGCCCGCCCCGGGGGAGTTTCCGAAGATGCAGGGCGCGGAGATTGCCGCGACTACCTACGGAGCGCGAGTCGCCGGGGATTTCTATGACTCCCTGCGAGTCAGCCCCGAGCGGATTTTGTTTGGCCTGCTCGACGTTGCCGGGCGCCGCGAGAACAATCAACCCATCCTTTCGGCGGCACAAAAGATCTTTCGCACGCTTGGAACCGAACTGTTTTCGAAGCTTGATATCAACGAATCCGAAGCCATGACCACGCTCTGTCTTCAACTCAACCGTCATCTGATGGAAGCCGCGGCGGGCGTTCACGCCTGCCCCGCGTTCATCGGCTGCTATCACGAGAGATTTGGCACGCTCTGCTACACCAATGCCGGGCATACGCCCGGACTCCTCCGCGACAGCACCGGCATAACCGAACTCGCGTCCACCGGCCTGCCGCTTGGCCTTTTCTCTCACGCCACCAGCGACGCTCCCACCGTTGCGCTGGAGAAGGGCGCGGTTCTTCTGCTGGTTTCGCGCGGAGTGGTTGAGGGCAAGTGCAAGGATGACAAGGCGGAAGACCTGGAATTCGGTCTGGAGCGCGTAAAAGAGCGCCTGGCGGCCGATGGTTCGGCGAGGGCCCCGGTGATTGCTGGGTCCATTTTGAATGCGGTTGGGGAGTTCACCTGCGAACCTCTTGTTCCAGACGATATGACCGCCTTGTGCTTTGTGCGGACTGCCTAAGGTGTGGTCTCCAGCAAACCCGTTAAACGCGCCGACGCATCAAACTGGAGCGGAACCCGGCCTCTGCGTGGCCGGAAGTAGTAAAATGCTCAAAGGCCTTCGCCCCCAAGTCCATAGTGGCGGCGCACCGAAAAACCTATGAAGAGACTGGTTCTGATACCTATTGCGCTGTTATTCCTGAACGTATTAGCTGCGGGTCAGGCTGCCCCCGCTCAGGCTGCCCCGGGCCAGGTCCCCCCGGCTCCGGTCGCAACGGGTCAGGTGGTCGAGGAAATTATTACCCGCGTCAACGGCCAGATCATTACCCGCTCGGAGTTCCTCCGCAGCAAGGACCAACTCAAGGATGACGTCAAACAGCAGGACCCGGCCAATGCGGACAAGCTCTACGCCGAGCGCGAGAAAGATATCCTGCGCGATCTCATCGACCAGCAACTTCTGCTGGAAAAGGGCAAAGACCTGGGCTTTAGCGGCGACACGGACCTGATCAAGCGCCTTGACCAGATGCGCAAAGAGATGAAGCTCGACACCATGGAAGAGCTGGAAAAGGCCGCTACCGCGCAGGGCATTTCTTACGAAGATTTCAAGCAGAACATGCGCAACCAGATCATCACGCAAAAGGTGATCGGCGAAGAAGTGGGCGCCCACATCAGCATCACGAAAGAGGAACAGCAGCAGTTCTACGACGAACACAAGAATGAGATGGAGCAACCGGAGTCGATAAAACTCAGCGAGATCCTGGTCGCTCCAAAAAAACCAGCTGACGCGGCTGCCGCCAAGCCGGCCCAGAACACTGCGGGCGATGCTTCCGCCGCCGGCGACAGTTCAAAGAATCAAGACCCTGCTTCGGACGCCAGCGCCAAACAGGCCGAGGAGACCGCTGCCCTGGCGGCGGCCGAAACCAAGGCCAACGATCTGCTCAAACTGATTCGCGCTGGCGCCAGCTTTGAGGACATAGCGAAGAAGAATTCCGACGGTCTTTCGGCCGCTCAGGGCGGCGATCTGGGAGTGTTCAAGCGCGGCACTCTGGCCAAGGAGCTTGAAGACAAAACATTCGCCATGAAGTCCGGCGAAGTCACCGATGTGATCCGCTCCAAGCAGGGCTACATCATCTTGAAGGTTACCGGCCACCAGGTGGAGGGCATTCCTCCGTTTAAGGAAGTCGAGCCCCGGGTCCAGGACGCGCTCTACATGCAGAAGCTGCAACCCGCGCTCCGCACCTATCTAACCAAGCTGCGCGAAGAGGCCTACATCGACTACAAAACCGGTTACGTCGATTCCGGCGCCAGCCCCAACCAGACCAAGCCGATCGAGACCACCGCTGCCAAAGCCGCGGAAGCTAAGAGCCTCAAGAAGAAGAGAAAGAGAGTGCTCGGCGTTCCCATCTAGCAGGCGCCGAGAGATCCAGATGGCGCCCGGTAGTCCTACCTTGCTTCCCGGCGTGTTCATGCTTTCTGATTTACACTGATGGAGAGAATGAAAGAGTTCTACATCAGCGACTGCACCCGCCACGAAAACAAGATCATCACCTCCAACTTCGTCGTGGTCAGCAAGCAAATCAAACCCAAGAAATCCGGCGAGCCGTATCTCGCTCTAACCCTGGGTGACCGCAGCGGACAACTCGAAGCCAAGATGTGGGACAACGTGGAAGAGGTCCTCAACGGCTTTGAGCAGGACGACTTCCTCAAGGTGAAAGGCCTGGTCAACAAGTACAAGAACCGCTTCCAGCTCACCATCCACAAGCTGCGTAAGCTGGGCGAAACGGAAATCGAATTTTCCGACTATCTTCCCAAGACCACCAGGAACATCGACGAACTCTGGCGGACGCTAGCCGACTTCGTCGCGTCCTTTCAGAATCCTCATCTCAAGTCTCTGGTGCAGGCCTTCATGTCTGACCCGGAGATCGCGGCCGCTTACCGCAATGCTCCCGCCGCCAAGACGCTGCACCACGCCTATATCGGCGGCCTGCTCGACCATGTGGTCTCGCTGTGCCGCTCCTGCGATCTGGTGTGCAGGAACTATCCTCAGGTGAATCGCGATCTGCTGCTGACCGGCGTTTTTCTGCACGACATCGGCAAAATTCAGGAACTTGCCTACAATCGCTCGTTTTCCTACACCACGCGCGGCCAGCTTCTCGGCCACATGATCATCGAACTTGAAATGTTGCAGGCGAAACTGGCGCTGGTCCCGGACTTTCCGCCCGAACTCAAGACTTTGCTGGAGCACCTCATCATCAGCCACCACGGCGAGTACGAATTCGGTTCGCCCAAGTTGCCCATGTTTCCCGAAGCGCTCCTGCTGCACTATATGGACGACCTGGACTCGAAGATGGAGGCCATGCGAGCCCACTTTGAGCGCGAGGCCGACCTGGAGAGCCCCTGGACCAGCTACAACGCCTCACTTGGACGCCCGCTGTTGAACAGCGCCAAGTATCTTGCGCCGAAAGCCGCTGCTGCTCCCGAAGATGCTTCCGCTGCCGCCGAGGCAGAGACAGACGCGGAGCCCGCCAATGAATCCCGCGAAGAAGCGCCGACACTGCCCGGCTTTAAACCTTAGCTCCCGTCCCTGAGAGGCGCGCGATCGACCATGCTCGACTTCACCCGATTCGAAATTCTCACCTTCGATTGCTACGGTACCCTCATCAACTGGGAGGATGGAATTCTCCGCTGCCTGCACCGCGTCCTCGCGGCCCACGGCAAAGACACGGACGACGCCACGATCCTGCAGCTCTACGGCGATTTCGAGGCTCGGGCCGAGCAGGGAGAGTATCGCCGCTATCGCGAAGTTCTTCAGTCTGTCGTGCGGCACTTCGGAGAGCAACTCGGATTCACGCCCACTGATCAGCAAGCCAACTCGCTGCCAGAGTCACTGAAGGAATGGCAGCCGTGGCCTGACACCGTAACCGCGCTCCGCGAACTCCAGAGCCGCTTTAAATTGGCGATCGTTTCCAACGTGGACGATGATCTGTTCGCTGCCACGCAACCTCAGCTCGGAGTGCAATTCGACCAGGTCATCACGGCGCAACAGGCTGGAGCCTACAAACCGTCCTTGAAGATTTTCGAACTGGCGCTGAACCGCGTCGGTGTTCCTGCTCACCGTGTGCTGCACGTGGGCCAGAGCCTCTATCATGACGTGCTGCCGGCGCAGTCACTCGGCCTGGCGACAGTTTGGGTCAACCGGCCATCGGCGCGAACCGGGGTGGGTGCCGTGAAACAAGCTGAGGGTCGACCGGACTTGCAGGTCTCCAGCCTCGCGGAGCTTGCCGCTGAAAATCAACTGCCCTGATCCCTCCCGGCCGTGATCCTCTAGAAGTTGGCCGGAATCTTCACCACTCTCTTCTGAATTGCCCACATGACCAGTTCGACCTTGTTGTGGAGGCCAAGCTTCCGCATCAGGTTGAATTTATGGGCGTCCACCGTCTTGCTGCTCAGCCCTAGAACCGTCGCCACAGCGCGCACCGTCTTTCCCTCCGCCAGCAGTTTCAGTACTTCTCGCTCACGGGTGGTGAGAGCCCGTTCTTTTGGGAACAGGGTTGCGGTGGAACGCTGCGGATCGCGTTGCGAGACTCTTCCTTTATGATTCGTCGCGTGGTCGCGGCACGCGCTCCGCACCATCTCCACCAGTTCGTCGGCGGAAGTTTGCCGCACAGCGCAACCTGTCAGTGCAGTCCGCGGGCCACTGAACGGAGAACTAGCCTCTTCCTGCACGCTCAAGAACACTATTTTGGTTTGAGAAGATTCCTGCGCCACAAGAAGTTCTGCCTCCCGCGCAGGTAGCCCGAACGTCGCGGCATCCGCGACCAGTATATCCGGCTGAAGCTCGCAAACTTGGCGCAGACACTCCGCTGCGTTGCCAGCTTCGCTCACCACCACAATGTCAGGCTCGTCTTCCAATAAACGCCGCAGCCCCTGCCGGAGAAAAACATGGTCGTGCACGAGCACACAGCGAATTTTTTTGGCGGGGAAACTTAATTCCCTTGAATCTGTGCGAGGGGGCACACAGTTTCTCCTTAAGCTTGGCCAGTGAGTTCGGAAATGACGCGACGGGTGGGCAAAACTCAGACTACGAAAGAATATGAACCTTCCACTCAATTGTAGCAATCATTCGCACTCTTGCGCACGGGAAAGTGTCCCAGCGCTACTTTATTCCTGCGAATCGTTCTGCCAGGGTAGCCCCTTTCGCAATCGGCGACTCCAGAGATACGCCGCATCAGGTAAAATCGAGCACTTATGCTGCGCTACTTCACAGCCGGAGAATCCCACGGCGAAGCTCTGGTCGCTTTCCTTTCGGGCCTGCCCGCCGGGCTCAAAGTGAACCAGGCCTTTCTTGACCGTGAACTCTGGCGCCGGCAGCAGGGCTATGGCCGCGGCGGGCGCATGAAGATTGAGCGGGATACCGCGCACATCTTCTCTGGTGTGCGCCACGGCATGACGATCGGCTCACCGATTTCCGTCCAACTCGAAAACAAAGATTGGAAAAACTGGCAGGAAGCCCTGCCCGTCAGCGAAGGCGATCCCACCCGCCACAAACGGGTCGCATCTCCGCGGCCCGGGCACGCCGATCTGGCGGGCGCTCTCAAATACAATTTTCCCGAGGCCCGCTATGTGTTGGAGCGCGCTTCAGCTCGCGAATCGGCGGCGCGCGTCGCCATCGGCGCCCTGGCCAAAGCCTTCCTGCATGAACTCGGAATCGACGTTCTCAGCCACGTCGTCGCCGTGGGCACCGTCACCTTGCAACGGGAAGTCCCTTGGGAGCAGATTCTGGCTCTTTATAATCAGGACGAAATCTTACTCAATTGTGCCGACCCAGAAATCCAGCAGCGCATGAAAGATGAAGTCGACAAAGTCCTTAAAACGGGCGACTCTGTCGGCGGAGTCTTTGAGGTGGTTGCTCACAAAGTCCCGCCTGGGCTGGGCACGTACGCGCAGTGGGATGAGCGCCTGGATGGTCTGCTGGCTGCCGCTGTCATGTCGTTGCAAGCGGTGAAAGCAGTTGAGATCGGCTCCGGCATCACTGCTGCATGTTCCCCTGGTTCTGCCGTGCACGACGAAATCGGATACAGCAAGGCGATTACCTCAAGCGGGTTCACCCGCACGCGCAACAACGCCGGTGGAATCGAAGGTGGTGTTTCCAACGGGGAGGAAATCCGCGTGCGCGGCTACTTGAAGCCGATCTCCACGTTGCGCCGCCCGCTGCAATCGGTCGATTTCTCTACCCGGCAACCGGTAAGCGCTGCCTATGAGCGCTCCGATGTTTGTGTAGTTCCGGCCGCCGGGGTCGCCGGCGAGGCCATGGTCGCGCTCACCCTGGCTCGCTGCGCGCTCGACAAATTCGGCGGCGACTCCATGGGGGAAACACTGCGCAATTTCCAGGGGTACTGCCAGCAACTGAAGAACTATTGATGATCTAAATTTCGATAATCTAAATTTCGATGATCTGACTTGAATGATCTATCCCATCGTTAAATTCGGAAACCCCGTTCTTGAGAAGCCGTCCGAGAAAGTCACGGTCTTCGACGAGGAATTGAAGAAGCTGATCGAGGACATGTTCGAATCGATGTATGCCGCACGCGGTGTGGGCCTGGCCGCGCCGCAGATCGGTATCTCGCGCCGCATCGCCGTCGTCGACGTTACTTTCAAAGAAGACCCCGACGCCAAACTCGTCCTCATCAACCCGGAGATTATTCACAAGGAAGGCCGCCACGCGCAGAGCGAAGGCTGCCTCAGTATCCCGGACTTCCGGGAAAACGTGACGCGCGCCCAGGTAGCGACGATCCGCGCTCAGGATCTCACCGGAAAAATCTTCGAGAAAACCGGCGACGACCTGCTGGCCCGCGCCTTTCAACACGAAACCGATCACCTGAACGGCAAGCTTTACATCAGCCACATCAGCGCACTCAAACGCGACTTGATCAAGCGCAAAATCCGCAAGCTGGTCAAAGCGGGAGAATGGTAGAAGAATTGAGTCATTGAGTCATTGAGCGATTGGGTGAATGAGTGATTGCTTAAGCTCAATCTCTCAATGACTCAATCTCTCAATGACTCAATCTCTTCATCTCGTTTTCTGTGGTACGCCGCGCTTCGCCGTGCCCACGCTCGACAGGCTGGGCGAGGCTGGATTCCACGTTGATCTCGTGGTCACGCAGCCGGACCGCCCCAAAGGGCGCGGACTCGAACTGGTGCCATCCCCCGTCAAACAGCGCGCCCTGCAGTTGGGACTGCAGATTGCTCAGCCGGAAAGCATCAAGAACAACGACGCCTTCCGCGCCCAACTTACCGCCCTCAAGCCTGACGCCATCATCGTGGTCGGTTACGGCCGCATCATTCCGCAATGGATGCTCGATCTTCCTCCACTCGGCAACCTCAACCTGCACGCCTCGCTCCTGCCAAAATACCGCGGCGCCGCGCCCATTCAGTGGGCGATCGCGCGGGGCGAAACCATCACCGGGGTTACAACGATGAGAATCGACGCCGGCCTCGACACCGGCGACATTCTTCTGCAGCAAGAAACTCCAATCGCCTCCGACGATACAGCGGAGACGCTTGCCCCGAAGCTCGCAGCGGTGGGAGCGGATCTCACGGTCCAAACCCTGCGCGGATTGCAAGCTGGCACGATCCATCCGCGACGGCAAGATCAAGCTCACGCCACGCTCGCGCCTATTCTCAGAAAAGAAGATGGCCTCCTCGATTTTTCTCACCCCGCGACCGAGATCCTAAACCGCATGCGGGGCTTTCAGCCCTGGCCCGGAGCGTACTCGAGGTTTCGTGGCAAGACCCTGCACGTATGGAAGGCCGCCGGGTTCGATCAGGGACTGCCGCCGTCTGAGCTGAAGGTGGACGGCGATCGTCTTTTTGTCGGCTGCGGCCACGATACGGCAATCGAACTTCTCGAAATGCAAGTAGAAGGTAAGAGGCGCACCCCGGCTGCTGACTTTCTTCGCGGCTATCGTCCGCTGCCTGGCGAGAAGCTCGGCGCGTAGGGCAGCACGAATTTCTTCACCGCACCGCCGGCTTCCGTCATACTGGCCACAGTGAAATCAAAATCTCAAGATTCGCGGCCGGCGGTTTCCCCAGCCCGTGCCGCCGCTTTCGACATACTGCTCCGCGTCGAGCGCGAGTCTTCTTACGCCTCTGAACTGCTCCATTCCCGGACGTACGACCGGCTCACGGTAGTCGATCACTCTCTGGCGACAGAACTAGTCATGGGGGTGTTGCGTTGGCGGTCGTTACTCGACGCCCAAATCGCCGGGAGTTCCGCGCAGCCGCTGGCCAAGCTCGATCTTGAGATTCTCACGGCGCTCCGTCTCGCCGTCTATCAACTGGGCTGGCTCCGCGTCCCCGCCCGCGCCGCAATCAATGAGAGCGTCGAACTCGTCAAGCGCGCTCGTAAACGTTCCGCCGCTCCATTCGTGAATGCCGTGTTACGTAAACTGGCCGCTCGCATAACGCCGTCCGGCACGGTTCCACTCGCGAAAGTTCATTCTTCAGCCGAGATGCTCGCAGCCGAAAGCGCCCACCCGCTGTGGCTGGTCGATCGCTGGACCAAGGCCTACGGGTTCGATTCCGCTCTCAGCATTTGCCAGCATAACCAGTCGGTTCCCGTGACCGCGGTCCGCCTTCGTCGTCCAGAAGCGGAAGCGCAGCTTCGCACCGAAGGAATCGACTTGGCTCCGGGTGCTCTTCTGGTCTCCGCGCGCCGGGTTCAGTACGGAGACGTGACTCGAACTGCCGCGTTCCGAGCAGGTGCTTGCGTTATTCAGGACGAAGCTTCGCAACTCGTGGCAGCTCTCGTCGGCCAGGGCGCGCGCATTCTCGATTGTTGTGCCGCCCCGGGAGGAAAAACTGCCGCCATCGCCGATCACAATCCCAACTCGATCGTGACCGCCGTCGATCTTCATCCCCACCGCGCGCGCCTGTTGCGAAGACTACTGGGCGCTCATCTTCCAACGCAAGCTGGCAACGGCGCCGTTCGGGTGCTGGCCGCCGACGCCCAAAATCTGCCTTTCGCTGCAAAATTCGACCGCGTTCTTGCCGACGTGCCGTGCTCCGGCACCGGCACTCTTTCCCGCAACCCGGAAATCAGGTGGCGTCTCGTACCTGCTGACCTCGCCGATTTGCAAGTCCGCCAACTCGCGATCCTCCGCGCAGCCATGGATCAAGTCGCTCCCGCAGGCCGCCTGATCTACTCCACGTGCTCTCTGGAGAGGGAAGAAAACGAAGATGTCATCGAGTCGTCACTGGCGGATGACGCGTCGTTCCGCGTCGTCGATTGCCGTACGCAGATATTGCAGCTTCAACAGGAGGGAGAATTAATCTGGCCGGATCCCGCTTCGCTCACCCGCGGCCCCTACCTGCGCACCCTGCCCGGCGTGCACCCGTGCGATGGCTTTTTCGCCGCAATCTTGGAGAAAATTTAGAGGACTGCGCGCCTCACTTCACTTCAAAACTCACCACTGCCCCCGCCAGAACTTTCTGCCCCGCCGCCGGCCACTGCGTGACGATGATGCTGGCGGGCGATGGTTGAGGTGTTGCGGCCGATGTCGAACTGGATGGTGCGTTATTCGCTGTCGCGGAATCTGCGCCCGTCGTGTTCGCCTCCGGCGCCATGCTCACGTTCCCCAGCTTGAAGCCCGTATCCTGCAGCGTGCGGCTCGTACTGCCCAGAGGCTGTCCCAGAAAACTCGGCATCACATATGCCGGTGGATCGGGCGTCACCGTCACCAGCAGGCTGGTTCTTGGCGCGGCCACCTGGCTCGCATTTGCCGGCGGACTCTGCGCCAGCACCTGGTCGGCCGGCGCTCCCGGCAACTGCATCTCCGCCGTCGACGCCACCTCCAGACCGCGCCGCTGAATGTTCCATTCCGCCGCGCGTTCGCTCTGCTTCGTCACATCCGGAATCACCACACGTTGCGGTCCCAGACTCCGTGCCACGCGCACCTGCCAGCCTCGCCGCACCTTCATTCCTGCCAGCGGCATCTGGGTCATGATTCTCCCCTCAGGAATCTGCGGACTGTAATACTGCCGCTCCACGTCAATCTGCAACCCCAGGCCGGAAGCAGCACGCTCCGCGTCCGCAGGCGTGAGCCCGACCACAGTAGGCACGGTCACCACCTGCCCGTGAATCGCAAAGCGCATCGCCGTCAGTGCCGATACCAGCGCTACAACGACCAGCACCAGAGCCAGCATCGCAAATCGAAAGAAAGGTTTCATAGAGATTAGAAATTATAATTTGACGAATCGTGAGCACGCTGACGCGTGTCGAATGCCGGATCACCGATAACCATTCTCAGCCTAGATTACCCTTTCAGGACGCGGCGCCGCGAGAGATAAGTCAAATTCGGTGACTTGGCCACTCGCATGATGCGCCAAAGTGCGTACAATACTGACGATTCAAGAGCTACAAGGCCGCCCACTGCTACAAACTGCTTACTGCGACTGAGCAGCAATGGCAGAAGTGACGGTGCCGGCAGGTAATGATGTAGTAGACGTGTGTTCCAAAAGTACGGAAAATACGTTAACGTATCAACCGCCAGGAAGCTCATCCCAATTGTTGGTGTTAACCACAAAAAGCACCACAATTTTCTGTATACGCCCGCGCTAAATTGAAACGTGGACCATATAAGAGCAACAGCAAGAAGAAGATGCAATCCAATCAGCCCTTCCGCAATAAAGGCGGGGGGGAACCGATCGATGAGGCCAAAGAAGCGAATCACCCACGGCGCCTGCGAGCTTCCCAGGGGGAGCTGTGCTGTCGATACGTAAAAGCGATCGTCCAATAGATCAATAAAAACTAAATCAAGCAAAATCCCTATTACGGCGATGACACACACACCAAGAGATGCGCCTCTAAAACCGTATCCCGGCAGCTTTTTTGCCTCCTCAACATCTACCGCCTCCCAAATGACTTGGTCTTTTTGACTAGAAGTACCCTTTTCATTTTTTTGCATGCCAGACCTCAGACGCAGACTTCATCCCTTGGACACGAATCGCAGTGCCTAAGTTAGGTTCTTACCCGAATGGAATTTCCTTTGACCGCGAAACTGCAAGAATTGTATGTCAGTTTTTTCTTGCTCGTATTTGCCATCTCAGTTCCGCCCGACGTCCTGCGAACCGGCAGCCATTTACAGGATTGTCTCCTCCGTACTCAATGGGTTTCGTCCGCGCCCGGTGAAGTATCTGGCGTATCCACTTTCTGCACCACAGTCACCGGTACCTCTGGCGCCACCTGGAACTGCCCCGGATCCTTTTCCGCCATGGCTGTATTCATAAAGTTCATCCAGATCGGTAGCGCCGCATGCGCTCCCGTTTCCTTTGCTCCCAGGGAGCGCTTCTCATCGAAGCCCATCCACACGCCGCAAGTCATGGTGGGCGAAAAACCCACAAACCAGGCGTCCGTGAAATCGTTGGTCGTGCCTGTTTTCCCGGCAACCGGGAACGGCATCTTCGCCGCCGCTGCCGCGGTTCCATGCAGCACCACCTCGCGCAGCATGCCGGTCATGACACGCGCCGTGTGCGCGCTGATCACGTCCTTCACTTCCGGATAATCCTCCTCCAGCACGCGCCCCTCGTAGTCGGTCACTTTTGTGATGTAGCGAGGAGTAACGCGCACGCCGTCATTGGGAAACACGCTGTACGCCGAAGTCTGCTCCATCAAAGTGATTTCCGCCGCTCCCAGCGCCACCGGCAAATACGGGGGCAGCTTGGCGGTAATTCCGAAACGCTCGGCATAATCGATCACGCTCTTGATCCCAACCTTGTTCGCCAGTTTGAGCGCTGGAATATTCCGCGACTGTGCCAGAGCCCGCCGCAACGTGATGATCCCCTCAAACTTCTCGTCATAATTGTGCGGCGAGTAAGGTCCCGACCCGGTCTCGAAAGTGACAGGCTCATCCAGAATGGTGTCGTCCGGGCTTCCACCCTTGTCGATTATTGTGGTGTAAACGTAAGGCTTAAACGACGACCCTACCTGCCGCAAGGCCTGAGTCGCACGATCGAATTTCGATTCGCTGAAATCCCGTCCACCCACCATTGCTTTGATTCCGCCAGTCGCGTTGTCAATTGCCATCAGCGCACCTTGCGCGCCGGAATCCTGTTCCAGGCTCACGCGCGCCGCTCCGTTGGCGCTCAACCCGAGAATCCTTACGTAACAGATGTCTCCTGTCCGCAGCAGATCCTGCAGCTTGCCCTGCGTCCACGCCACGTCTGACTGTCCCAAAGCCGCTGCGTAGCGCCCAAACTTCAGGGTTGCAATTCCAACTCCGGCCGACGTCACCAGCGCATGTACATATCCATTCACCTCAGGCTCATCATCCCAGTCAGGATGCTCGTACTTGTCGATGGCAATTCCCTCGGCCGCCACATTCTCGAGATTCCCTTTCCAGCCATGACGCCGTTCGTAGGCCGCCAAGCCGTCCAGCACCGCCTGGTTTGCGGCCTTTTGCAGATCGACATCGAGCGACGTATAGACTTTCAACCCGCCTTCATGCACCTGATCGGCTCCGTACTTGTTTTCCAGGTACCGTCGGATCTCTTCCACGAAGTAAGGCGCCAGCGAGTTGGGATCGTGCTGCAGATGCAAGACCACCAGTGCTGACCGCGCGTCCGCCGCCTGGGCCGCGGTAATCTTTCCATCTTCGAGCATGGCGTTGATTACCAGGTTCCGGCGTTTCAGAGCCCGGTCGGGATGGTTGATCGGCGAATAGATCCCCGGCCCCTTGGGCAGACCCGCCAGCAGCGCGGCTTCTGCCAGCGTAAGTGTTCGGGCCGACTTGCTGAAGTAGAACTCCGACGCAGCTTCGAAGCCGTACACGCCGTGCCCGAGAAAAATTTGATTGGCATACAGAGCGAAGATCTGCGGTTTGGTGAAGCGCCGCTCGATCTGGATCGCGAGCATCGCTTCCTGCACTTTACGATGAAACGAGCGGTCGGGCGAAAGAAACAGGTTGCGCGCTAACTGCATGGTCAGCGTCGATGCCCCCTGCACCTTCCCGCCGGACTGAATGTCGCGGTAGGCCGCTCCCACAATGCGCCAGAAGTTGATCCCCGAATGCCGGTAGAAATCCTTGTCTTCAATCGAAACCAGAGCATCCCGCAGCGCTGGCGCAAAGTCGTCGTAGCCCGCCACCACCCGCCGCTGCAGCGCGAATGATCCAATCACCCGCCCGTGATCGTCATACAACTCCGTAATTGAACTCGGGCGGTACGCCTCCAGCGCCTCCACCTGCGGCAAGTCTGTGGTGTAGACGAGCAGCAGTCCCGCGGTTGCGCCCACCAGCGCGGAGACCAGCACCAGCAGGCCAAACAGTACCCGGCCTACTAGTTTCTTTCCGGCGATCTCCACTGGCGGAAGATCTTGGTAGAGCGACTTCATGGCGAGATGGGTTCAGAATAGCAGGGCGTCAACCCCACGGCCATACGCAGCTCTTTGTCGGTGTCTAGCTCGCCCTAACTACCCACGGTTCAGTCCCTAAAGCTTCCCCGGGGCTTGGCCGATAAATCCATTGAGAGTTAACACTGTGGCACGGCACGCTCAGCAGAGGCGTTTTTAAAGAAGAATCTCCATCGCAAAACCGAGGGCAATGTGCATTTCCCCAGATTCTGGTGGCTGCTGTTTGTGTTGGCACTGGCTGAGATTGCCCTCTCACAGAATTCTGCACAGGTCCAGTTAGTAGGCGTCGGAACTACCACTCCTCTCCCTATCTATTCAACGTGGTTCCAGGCGTTCGAGAAGATCCGTCCCGATCTTCACTTGACTTACTTACCGTCCGGGTCAGGAATTGGCATCGAGATGGTGACCTCCCGGACAGCGGATTTCGGGAGCAGCGACGCTCCTCTCAGCGACAAACAGCTTGCAAAATACAATGTCTTGCAGTTCGCGGTGCTCCTCGGGGCGATCGTACCGATCTACAATCTTCCCGGGGTAACGCAGCTCAAGCTCACGCGACATGCGTTGGCTGGGATCTATTTGGGAACGATCACTAAATGGAATGATCCCGCCATTTCGGGTCCGAACCCCGAGATCCAACTGCCTGCCAGCAGCATCGCCGTCATCCACAGTGCCGACGGGCGAGGCTCCACCTACGTTTGGTCCGACTACTTGAGCAAGGTTGATATGGGGTGGAGAACCAGGGTAGGCCGGGGGATCTCCGTGAAGTGGCCGGTCGGCAAGGAGGGCGATGGGTATGGCAATATCGCCAGAATGGTCAGGGAGACGCCGAATTCCATCGGTTACGTCGAGTTGGTCTACGCAATGCAAAATCGGCTACCCTATGGCCAGGTACAAAACGCTGCCGGAAACTTCATCAGTGCCGATTCCGCCACTCTGACGGCGGCAGCGGCAGCAGGCGCAAAAGCTATACCTGCTGATTTTCGCGCCGCCATTACGAATCCTCAAGGCGACAGGTCATACCCCATCTCCAGCTACACCTGGATTCTGATTTCCAAGAACGGGTCCACCTCGAAACGGGACGCCATGAAGGATTTCCTGCGCTGGGTGCTGAACGAAGGGCAGACCTATGTTGAGCAGGCTGGTTTCGCCAGACTGCCACCGGCAGTTGTAGAACAAGAGTTAAGGGCAATCGACGAGGTTCCCTAGCTAAACGAAGCTTGGAGACTAGAATCGCGCAGCCTTTCGGCTGCGCGATGAAGTGGTTACCCTGCTATCAGGAACGACTAGCTCGACCGGCTCTTCAACACCTCGACGGCCTTGTGCAGCTGATCATCCTGTGTACTTTTGGGTTTGGCCTCTGGTTCCGGCGCGGAATCCTGCCCCTCATCGTCGGAGATCAAGCTGTCGGTCTCGTCGGCCACCAACACGTTTGGCGTCACCGCGGTTTCCTGAATTGCCTTGCCGCTCGGCGAATAATACTTTGCCACCGAGAGAATCAGCGCCCCGCCGTCCGGCAGGTCGATGGTTTTCTGCACCGACCCGTCGCCAAAAGTCTTGTCGCCCACTACATCGCCGCGGGCATTCTCCAGCAGCGCCGCCGCGACAATCTCTGCCGCCCCTGCCGTTCCCTTGTTCACCAGCACGACCACCGGAAGCGATGTTACCGCCTTCGCCGGATCCGCATTGAAAGCTTCTCGCGGAAATTTTTGTCCCTGCAGATACGTGATCGTACCGTGATTAAGGAAAAGGTTAGCGGTGGCAACGCCCTCGCCTTCTTCTCCCTCAGATGTGTTGCGCAAATCCAGCACCAGCTTCTTCGCGCCCGATCGTTCCAGCGACTTGATCTTGCTGGCAATCTCCTGCGCCTTGCCCCTGGTCAGAGCGTCCACCTTCACGTAGCCGATGCCGTCTTCCAACATCTTGTCAGAGACCGGCGGAATGCTCACGATATCCCGCGTGATCACCATCTTCTGCGGCTCTGCCCGGCGCGCCCGCACCACGGAAACATTTACCGTCGAGCCCGGCTTCCCCGCCAACGCGCTGCGAATCTCCGGCAACGACATGTCCCGCGTGCTCTGGCCTTCAATCGATTCGAAGATGTCCGTCGCCTCAATCCCTGCTTTTTCCGCGGGCGATCCCGGCAGCACCGAAACCACGTCCGCGTAGCCAAAGCGCTTCGAGACGGTCGCTCCGATCTCGCCTTTGGCCTCCGACTTGTGGGCCTTGTAGGCTTTGTACGCGGCAGCCGTCAGGTAGCTCGAGTTCGCATCCAGCGACTCGACCAGCCCGTGCAGCGCCCCGTCAGTCACCTTGGGAATGTTAGGGTCTTCCACGTACTCGCTTTGCACGCGCGACAATACCTCGCTATACACCTGCATCTGCCGGTAAGAGCCGTCGCCCGAAGAGGCATGCACGCCGCCCAGGCCAAGGGAGCCGGCCACGACAAACAGCAGCACGGCAAAAGACGAAACCAGAATCGCAGCTTTAATTTTCATGGACATCGTTATTCTTCGTTTCCGGAGAAGGAGTCACTTCCTGAGGAACTTCCACCATTATATCTTGTAGATGCCGATTCTCGCCTCTTGGCTGCCCTTGTTCGCCCCAACGGTAACCTGAAGCCGGATTCGGGCTTCCACACAAGAATTAAGACGATCCGGCGCTAGTTTCGTCACCCGGCACTATGCCGGCGGCTTGAAGTTAAGCGTAACTACGGTTTGCACCGAGACGGCGCGGCCGTTCATGGAATAAGGCTTGAAGCGCCACTGCTTCACGGCGTCGATGGCGGCCCTCGCAAACACGAGCGATCCCTGCAGGAACTTCGCATCCTGAACCGCGCCATCGCGCCCGATAAGCACCTGCAGAACCACGCTGCCCCTCTGCCCGCTGGCTTTTGCGGCGTCTGGATAGACCGGATCGACGGGCTGAGTCAGCAGATCGCGCGCCGCAGACTCCTGCACGCTGACCGGCTCAATCGAGGACATCGCTGCCTCTGGCGGCTTGTTCCCGCTGGAGTCCGGAGTCGTAGAAGCCATCTGCGATTTCAGGCTTGAGGGAATTCCCGGGCTGCTTGAAGCCGAAACTGCACGCTGCGGCGCAGGGGCTTGCACGGGCGGAGCAACTGGGCGGGGCTGTGGAACTGCCTGGGTCTCAGGCGCGCTGGGCTGCACCTGCGCTGGCGAGGGGACCGCAACCGGTGCCGCACCTGGGGCAATTGCCGGCGCATCTGCTGCATTTGTGGTTGCCGGATCTTTAGCTGGACTTTCCCCGGTCTGCCCCGACGTACTCGGGCTTGGGCTCGTCTGGTTCTGATCCGGGTGATTGCTATCGCCCGAAGCTGGTAGTGGCTGCCCGCCCTTCGCCTCCGACCCCTTCTCCGGCTTTGCCGTCGGGTCCACGACGGGAAGTACCCGAATCTGGGACGGATCCGTCGTTGCATCCGGAATATTGGTCGCCACCGGAAGGTTGTACTCATCCCCCGACTGGCCAAAGCTGTCATGCTGTGGCGCCGCCTGCGGAACCGGGGCAGGCGGAGGGTTCAGCCAGCTTCCCCCCGCACGCACGGCGCTCCGATAAACCTTCACAGAACCCTGCCGCGCTCGCGGCACTGCCACCAAAACCACACACGCCGCCGCTAGAACCCCCGCCAGCAAGATTCGGCCCCGCTTCGAATGTGGCTCTGTTCCCGGTTCTGAGCCGTCGCCCGGTTCTCCCGGCATGTAAGCGAAAAGAGCAGCCTCAGATCCCGATTCCGGTTGCGACTCCTTCTTCCTGGAGCCATTCCCTTCTTCTGCGGAGGCATCTGCCGCTGGCGTTCCATAGGAGGGCGTTTCCCCGTAGGAGAGCAATTCGTTCTTGGCCGGAGCATCCTCCACCGGCGCTGGTGCCGTTCTGGTCAATCGAGCTTGCAGAGCTGCCCATCCTGTCAGCGGTTGCTGCGGTTCCGATAGCGGCGCCTCAGATTTAGCTGGCTCTGCCGGCGTTTCCTCCACCGCTGCGGCCATCGGCTCAAGTTCCGTGAGTGCGTCAACTTCCGAGGCCGCAGCCTGGTCCAGCGATTTCTGAACTTCACATTCCGTTTCCGTGTCGAATTGTGCCCCAGGCGCTGAGCTTGGCGATTGCAGGAACTCTCCTGCCCGGAAGGTTTTCTCTGGTGCCTGGCTGACGGAGGGCGGCAGGGATGATGGCGCGGAGGACGGTACAGACGACGGTGCCGAAACTGCGCCCGCCGCCGCAGCAGCCATCGCGGCCGTTTCCGGCAGCTCTCGTAGCCCCGCTGGTGGCGTCGGCCTGGGCGCTACAGATTGCGGCGCGGCCGGTTGCTGCTTCGCCCGCAGCAGTTCGCACGCCGTGCTCATCGTATCCCGCACCTGTTCGGCGCGAATCGGCTTTATCAGAACTGAATTCGCCCCCGCCTTCAACGCCTCCGGCAGTTTGGCATCGTCGCTGACGATCGCCAGGGTCAGTGGGCGCTGTGCGGCCTTCAAATCCCGCGCCGTTTTTAGCAGAAAGGCCGCCTCGGGTTGATCGTCCCAGTCGGTGATCACGATCTGGAACATTTGGGTGGTAACCCTCTCCACCGCATCCACCGCGATCTGGCAGTACTCTCCCTCGATCCCCAGATCGGTAAGCACCTGCCAGATCGGCTGAACCAGCTCTTGGTTCGATGAGAATAGGAGGCAGCGCAAGGACATACAGTTCCAGACTAGACAGGCGCAGTAACCACGGCAAGTTACCGAGGTGGAAGGTAGCCTCGCGCCGCTTTCACGCGGGCGAATCGGTGGTACATGTCCGTTCGACCGAAGCAGTGGTCAGTGATCAGTGGGCAGTCAAAACGTCTTTATGGTTTTGCCTTCCGCTAACCACTGACCACTGGCCACTGACCACTGCGTTAGAATGCTGGGTCGCTCCCAAGGGCAACTATGCAGACTGCGGATGTCGTTATCGTCGGTGGAGGAATCGTCGGGTCCAGCATCGCCTATCACCTTACGGCGAACGGTTGCCGCAGCGTGCTCGTCATCGAGCGCGAATCGGCGCAGGGTAAAGGGTCTACCGGGAAGAGCATGGGCGGGGTGCGGGCGCAGTTCTCCACTCCCGTCAGCATCCAGATGTCGCTCTACTCGATTCCGTTCTATGCCAGCTTCGAGGAGCGCCTCGGCTATCCGTGTGACTACCGGCCGCAGGGCTATCTGTTCTGCGCCACCACTGCCAATCAGATGTCCTATCTGCGGACGAACTATTCCCAGCAAGTGAAGATGGGGCTGAAGAACGTGCGCCTGATCACAGGCGATGAGATCCGCAGCATGTTCCCGCAGCTGCGCGCCGACGACATTGTCGGCGGAAGTTTCTGCTCCACGGATGGCTTCGTCGACCCCTACAGCGCCATGAACGGATTCATGGCCTGGGCTGCCGACAACGGCGCCACGTTGTGGAAGAACACTGACGTGACCGGCTTTACGCAGGATGCAACTGGCATTATGTCGGTGCAGACCACGCGTGGCTCGGTGAGCACTCGCAAGGTTGTAAACTGCGCCGGCGCGTGGGCTGCCGGTGTGGCAAAGCTCGCAGGCGTGGATTTGCCGGTTGAACCGCTGCGCCGCATGCTCGTCCCCAGTGAGCCCTTCGACGAATTCCCCCACACGGCGCCCATGATCGTCGACATGTCCAATGGATTTCACTTTCGCCCGGAGGCTCGCGGCTTTCTCCTCGCCTGGAACGATCCCGAAGAAACACCCGGCTTTAAAACGGATTTCGACGCGGCCTTTGTAGAGAAAATCCTGACCCGCGCCGCGGACCGCGTGCCTTGCTTCGCCAATCTCCCGGTGAATCCCAAGCGCGCTTGGGCCGGCCTGTATGAGATGACGCCGGACCACCATCCAATTCTGGGCGAAGCTCCCGGCTTGCCCGGCTTTTTCCTGGCCAATGGTTTTAGCGGACACGGCGTAATGCACGCCCCGGCGACGGGAAAGATTCTCAGCGACCTCATTCTCACCGGGAAGACGAACCTGATCGACGCATCGCTGCTGAATCTTGCGCGCTTCGCGGAAGGCCGTCTGATTCACGAAACCGCGGTGCTGTAAGGCCAACATGGCCCTGCAAGAACACAACTACTGGCTCACGACGGCGGATTCTCCGAGGACGGAAGACCGTCCACTCCCCGACCGTGTGGATGTCGCCGTGATTGGCGCGGGCTTTACCGGACTGTCGGCTGCGCGCACTCTTGTCAAACGCGGTGCAACGGTCGCCGTGCTCGAGTCAGAAACCATCGGCTGGGGAGCCAGTTCCCGCAATGGTGGCATGGTGCTAACTGGTATGAAGCTGGGCGTGAACCAGCTCATCTCCATGTATGGCCGCGATCTCGCCCAACGGATGTACGCCGCATCGATCGCGACCATCGATTGCGTAGAGCAGATCATCCGCGAAGAAGCTATAGACTGCGACTTCTCCCGCTGCGGCCATCTTGAAGTGGCCTGCAAGCAGAAGCATTTCGACGATTACGCGCGGCAGGCGGAAGTGATTGCGCGCGAGTTCAACCACTACCTGCGCGTCGTGCAGCGAAAGGAGTTGAGCGCGGAGATCGGCTCGAACATTTATTACGGCGGCATGGTCGATGAGGTCAGCGCCGGATTGAATCCCGCGCGCTATGTCGCTGGGCTCGGCCGCGCCGCGATGAAGGCGGGCGCGGAAATCTTCGAGCACGCGCGGGTCGAAGGCTTGCAACGCGAATCGCGCCAGGGCGAAGCGGGATGGAAGATCACAACTTCACGAGGCACACTGTGGGCGCGCGATGTCTTCGTGGGCACAAGTGGTTACACAGGCCCGGCAACGCCTGCGTTGCAGAAGAGGATTATCCCCATCGGGTCTTTCATTATTACAACCCAACCCCTCTCGGAAGCGCTGGCGCACGAACTCAGCCCGCGCAACCGCATGATTTACGATTCGAAGAACTATCTCTACTACTACCGGCTCACGCCCGACCGCCGCATGTTGTTCGGCGGGCGCGCCGCTTTCTTTCCTGAGAACGATCGGACCATCCGCCGCAGCGCCGAAATCCTGCGCCGCGGCATGATCGACGTCTTTCCTCAGCTCCGTGATACGAAAATCGAATACGTCTGGGGCGGCACACTCGACTTCGCCTTCGACATCATGCCCCACGCCGGCCAGATCGATGGCATGTACTACGCCGTAGGCTACGCCGGACACGGCGTCGCCATGGCCACGTATCAAGGCCAGAAGATGGCGGAGTTGATTGCTGGAGAAAGGCCCGACAATCCGTTTGTGGGCATTCCGTTCCCCGGCGCGCCGCTCGGCCTGTACAACGGCAAGCCCTGGTTCCTGCCGTTCGCGGGCATGTGGTACAAGTTTCTGGATTGGGTGAGTTGAGTTTACAGAGTCGGCTTTCCCGCGACTCTCAACCTGAATGAGGTTTCTACGGCCATACGTCCGGCAAATCGCGCCATGGTCTTGGCACTGTGTTCCCAATGCCTATGCAACCGCTGGGTCTTTGCGAGACTCCGTTCCGAACCGCCCAGCAAAGCCGCCTACAACTTGACGTGTCCGAATTGGGACAGGTCTTTCTCCGTCAGAGAGTCTGCGCTGTCGCTTCGACGCATTCCAATTGAGCACTCGAAATCCGCGAGGCGACCACCAAAGCGGCCTATCTCGGAATAAAGCCAGATCTTAAGTTGACCGGATATTGAGGACTGCTTCAGTGGAGACTAACTCCTACGATAACATTGGCCGGAAGCGCATCGACTATTGGAGCGAGGACGACCTTTCGCTTTCGCTATTTCACTATATGCCCGGGAGGTCTGGACAAACCGACGAGGCCACACAGTTCATTCTTCGTTTTAAGGAGTGTGACTCGGCCTTTCTCCCGGCTGCACTGATGCAGGTTCACAGCGCGCTTGGAAACCACTTGGAGAGATGGAAGAGCGAATTCGACTGTCGCTACGTCGTTCCTGTCCCCAGCCATCGGGCGCACGAAGTCTCTCCATCATCAAAGTTAATGTGTCGTTTCATAGTTCAGTCGTTTCCTTGGCTGAAGTATCCCGAAGAATTGCTTTTCCGCGCTGAGAGCGTCACGCCTGCTCATCTAGCCTATCCCGGGCAGCGCCCGACCTCGACGGAGCATTTTCAATCGCTAGGGTGCGACAAGGTGGATCTTGGCGGGGCCGGCCTAATACTCTTTGACGATATCGTGACTACTGGCGACACGTCGCAGGCTTGTAGGAGGCGGCTGCAAAAAGACACAAGA
This sequence comes from uncultured Acidobacteriaceae bacterium, assembly GCA_963842095.1. Taxonomy (GTDB): domain Bacteria; phylum Acidobacteriota; class Terriglobia; order Terriglobales; family Acidobacteriaceae; genus Sulfotelmatobacter. The sequence goes on along the minus strand of CAWJEY010000004.1, from coordinate 716,514 downwards.
TGCGGTGAGGTTGTCCGATTATTCCTCGGCAAGACAGTTACATGAACGGGTTTCTAATGGTCAGGGTGTTAGCGATCACCTGCCCATCCTGCATATCCTCCGAATACAAGATCGTGCATCTTGCTTCCAGTGCAGAGGCGACGATGAGGGCGTCATAAATTCTATAGCCGTATCTTTCTGCGATTGCTAACGCCTCTCCGTGCGTGTCAAGCGTGATGGGGAGCGGATCGGGACAGAGGGTCTTGATGCCGTCTAAGGCCCGACGAATCTCGACCCAGGGCATCTTGGTCTTCCTGCGTGCCACTGCGGCGAACTCGCTCAAGACCTGCACGCTGACCGTTCCGCCTTGGGCAATCAATTCTTCAGCGTGGTCGGAGCGTGGATCGTCCTGGATGATGGCGTACACAAAGACGTTCGTGTCGAAGAACGCCTTGTCGCTCATCGCTCTTCACTCATCATTCTTGCTTCCTCGTTCATGTGCTTCTTCGCGGTCGAAAACGAATCCGGGAGGGAAGGGACGCCGGAGCTTGCGCAGAGTCTCCAAAGCTCGTTGTCGGCTCTGGTCGCGGCTGACTTCTAGATCGCGGCTACCGGCGACTCGAATCTCGATGTCGTCGCCTGCTTTCAGTTCAAGCGCCTTGACGACTGCGGCGGGTAGACGAATGGCTAGGCTGTTTCCCCACTTCGAGACCTGCATCAATCACCTCTCTGGATATACATTACGATTGTATATCTACTGCCGGTTCGAAGACAAGCTTTTACTCGACTGCACCACGAACGGTGCCAGCGTCGCCAAGCCCATGTTCTTCAGCGCCCTACGGAAGTCTAGCTTGTGGAAAAATAGGGTCGTATCTCACTCGAAACACGGTACTTAATCCCGCAAGTTAAATCGATTGACCTCACCCGTAGAGCGGCCTGAAATCGCCGGTTACCTGAGGCTCGATCCGTCGTTCGCGCGCGCCGGGAGGACCCTTGAAATCGCCGCACGGGGCCTTCCCTGTTCAATCGGCAACTGCAATCGGCAGTTGGCAGTTGGCAATTAGTCAGCAATCTCTATCCCCACGCCAAGCTCTCTCTGATCCCTCTACGCCGCCAGCGTTCCGCTCAATGCCCCTTCGAGTTCGAGCAGCTTACGTTTTACCTCCAGCCCTCCGCCGTAGCCGCAGAGCGTGCCATCAGATGCAATCACACGATGGCAGGGGACGACGATCGCGACGGGGTTGCGGTTGTTGGCCATGCCTACAGCGCGAAATGCGTTTGGCTTGCCGACAGCGCGGGCGATGTCAGCGTAGGTGCGTGTTTCTCCGTAGGGAATCGCCAGTAGCGCGCGCCAGCAGGCTCGCTGGAAATCGGTGCCACGGAGGTCGAGCGGGAAGGTGAACTCGCGGCGCTTGCCGGTGAAATATTCTTCCAGTTCGCTGGCAAAGGGCCGTAGCAGGCGAGGGGAGTCCTCGAACTTGAAGCCCTTTTCTTCCTCGCGAAGATGGCGCGGGTTGGGGCGGATCGATTGCTGTCCGGGCAGGCGGGCGTCAAATTCCAGGGCGACCAGCCCATGGACGGACGCTGCCAGGAACAATGGTCCTATAACAGATTGCATCGTTGTACAGTGAAGGTTTTCCATGGGGATCGAATCTCCCGCAGAGGACAAAGATAGCAGACATTCCACCAGGGCATCCTTCCCACCCTATCCGGCCCCTGGCAGTTGACAGAAAGCCGATTTTGGCCCAAAGTGTGTGCGGCGTGCTTATGGGCGTTCCTCCATCCCCTGTGAAGAAGGGCCTGTTCATCATGGTCGCAGTGGTGCTGGCCCCGGTCCTGCTTGTGGGACTGGTGGCGCTGGCTGCGGGCGACTGGCGGACGGTTGGGGCTACGGCTGGCGGCGATCAGGTTTTGGTCAGCTCGGTTACGGCCCAGAGGCACGGGCTGCGGACGGCCTGGGTGCGCGTCGAATACAAGGAACCCACCAAACTGCCGCAGGGCGGTCCGTTCGTGGAATTGCGGGCGCGGGTACGCTTCAACTGCGCCAGCGGCAGTGAGGTGGCGAATTCGGAATGGTTCTACTCGCGCGACCGCGGCGGCAAGCTGGTGGTCAGCAAGAAGACGCGGCGGGACGATCAGTTTGGGCAGGTGGCGGAGGGCGATTTCGGGGGGATTGCGCGGGAGTTTGTTTGTAAGCAGTAAAAGCAGTGGCCAGTGGTCAGTGGCCAGTAAAAACCGACCGCATCTGACCTTTTGCCGCGTTCCCAGCTCGTTGGACCTCTCCTACACGCCACTGATCTTACTAGCCACTGATCACTGACCACTGGCCACTGTTTTTCAGACTGGCACCTCGGTAACTTCCCGCCCACTTCCTTAGACCGGCGCTTCCGTCATATGCTGATAACGAAACGTGGTTGGCGGTGCGCGGCTGCGTGGTTCCTCATCTTCTTTCTTCGCTATGGATTCCTTGCGTCTCTATTCGTTAGTGGTTGCCGGTGGCGGCGCGGTTGCGCTTGGCGCTTACGCGCTGTTGCGGCGCAAGCCCAAGGGGCCGGCAGAATTGGAACGCGAGCGCCGCACCTGGCTTGACGGCATTGGACGCATCACCGATGGCACCGTCATCGATGTGCAGGAATTGCCGGTCACCGACGGCCATCATGCCGCCGTGCTGCTCATCTACAAATATGACGTCGCGGGCGTGTCGTACGAGTGCTCACAGGACGTTACCTACCTTCGCCAGTGGATCAACCTGCATTCCTGCCGCCTCGGGCTGCACACATCGGTGAAGTACGATCCGCATAATCCGGGGAATTCGCTGGTGGTGTCGGAGAGCTGGATGGGATTGAGACAGTAGGGGAGCTTTACGGGTTCCGAGAAAAGGTTTCAACGTTTCAGAGTTTCAAGGTTTCAAAAGCCTTGAAACCTGAGAAACTTTGAAACCTTGAAACCTTGCTTCATATCTGATAGTCGTCCTGGAACAAATCCTGCGGAGAGATATTCGGGGTCGAACCGCCTTCATCGATGGTGAGGTTCGGTTCGGCGCCCAGCGCCTCGTGCGAGTGCTCCTGAAACTTCTCTCTCAACTCGTGCACTTCTGCGGCCAGCTTGATAATTACGTCCGACAGCGGGTCGCGGATGTCTTTGGGGTCGGTGATGACTACGCGTTTGCCGTCGCGCAGAACGATGTGTCCGGGCACGCCGACAATCGTCGAATTGGCCGGGACACTGCGCAGCACTACCGAGCCTGCGCCCACGCGGCAGTTGTCGCCGATGGTGATGTTGCCCAGAAGTTTGGCGCCCGAGCCGATGGAGATGTTGTTGCCGATGGTGGGATGGCGCTTGCCCTTCTCCTTGCCGGTTCCACCTAGAGTTACGCCCTGATAAAGGGTGACATCGTCGCCCACGACGGCGGTCTCGCCGATCACCGTGCCCATGCCGTGGTCGATGAAGAGGCGGCGACCGAGTTCGGCGCCGGGGTGAATCTCGATGCCGGTGAACAGGCGCGCCACTTGCGAAACGAATCTGGCCAGAAAGCGCATGCGGTGAAGCCACAGCCAGTGGCTGAGGTGATGCGCCCAGACGGCGTGCAGTCCCGGGTAGCAGATGAGGACTTCGAGGTAGGAGCGGGCCGCAGGGTCGGACTCGAAGACGGCAGCAACGTCCTCACGGGCTGAGCGGAAGAAGCTGATCATGGGGCAGTTCTTTCTTCCAGATGAACGTAGCCTAGCGAAGGAAAGAGTGCAAGGGCGGAAACTGAGAACTGGGAACTAGCTTCCGGTCTGGAAGCCGCCGCTGTGGGCGACCGTCATGCGCAGGTACTTGTAAGGATTGACCGGAGTGTCATTGATGCGGACTTCGTAATGAAGGTGGGGCCCGGTGGAACGTCCGCTGGTGCCGACGTAGCCGATGGTGTCGCCGCGATGGACTTGCTGTCCCGGCGTGACGGCGAAGCCGGAAAGGTGGCCGTAGCGGGTGGAGATGCCGTGGCCATGGTTCACCATGATGGCCTTGCCGTATCCGCCAAGGAAGTCGCAGAAGGTGACCACGCCATCGGCGGGCGCGACGACCGCATGGCCGTAGGTGCTACCAATATCCACGCCGCTGTGAAACGCGCCTTCTCCGTTGAATGGGTCGATGCGCTCGCCAAAGCTGGCAGTGACCTGGCCTTCGACGGGCCAGAGGTTCGGCGCGGCGTTAGCGCGGAACCAATCGGCCGTAGTGGCGTTGCGCGTGAGGCCGAGGCTGATGCCGACCGTTGCCGCCCCAGTAAGGGCTGAAGTGCGCAGGGCGCCCAGCTGATCCAGAGAAGAACTAACGTCGGAGTCCTGAATTTGCTGCTGCGAGGCTGTGACCAGCGCTGGCTGCGATTTCAAGCCGTACAGAGCAGATACTTCACTCGCGATCGAGCCCAGTGAGGCCACCTGAACGTCACGCTCCTTGGCGACTTCTTCCAGCCGGGAATAACGGTCTTTGAGCTGCTCTTTCTCAGTGCGCAGTTCGTTGTAACGCGACACCTTGAGCAGCATGCGGGCGTAGGAACTGGCAATGCCGGTGAGGCTGAGGAAGCCGATGGCCGCGCCGACTACGAACACATACAGGTAGTGGACGGGGATGGAGATCTTGCGCAACTGGCCGTCGTCCCCGCGGGCCACGAAAAGTATGTAAAAGCGCTTTCGCAAATGCCTTCCTCTTTGAATGATCTACGTTTATCGATCTATGTTTAACGATCAGGACCGGAACTCCAGGCAAAGTTCTGAGGTTGCAGAAAGCCTGTTCGGACTACCTGATTCTTTTGGGCTACGCTCCCATTTGGGAATGGAGACTCTTTAACGTGCCCTGTCCCTACCGGAACCGCGGACTAAGCCGAAACCCTTTGTCTGCAATGGATGCGGAATGCAGAACTTGGCTTGTCCTACTTTACTCGGCCAAAGGTTTTGTGAATGACTGGTAAAAGGTAACAAACTGGGTTCCCCCTGTCAACGGCTCGTAGGGAGATGAGACGTTACTTAAGACTTGAGTAACCAGTGGTCACCTGCCGGGAGGTGACCGGAGCGGATGGCCAGCGGGGACGACTGGCCAGCAGGCCCATACCAGTTCAGGTCGTGAGTCCGCAGGACAGAGAGCCGCATCGATAGCTGGATCGCTTATATTGGTTGCCGTGCGGATTGCCGAAAAAGCCCTGATTGTCCAGATTCGCCGTCTGGCGAAGTCCGCCGGGAATCCTGCCATTCAGACTGGAATTGGAGACGATTGCGCCGTGCTGCGCCTTATGCCGGGCCGAGGCAAGAGCAAGCAAACGGACACGCTGGTCACAACCGACTTCACTCTGGAGGGGATCCACTTCCGGCGGGACTGGCATTCCGCAGAATCGGTCGGGCACCGATGCCTGACGCGAGGGCTGAGCGACATCGCGGCCATGGGCGGCGAGCCGGCGGCGGCGTTTCTCTCGCTGGCCCTGCCGCGCGACTTGCCGCAAAGCTGGGTGGGCCGCTTTGCCCGCAACCTGATCAATCTGGCGGAGAGGTACGGCGTGACCCTGGCAGGCGGCGATACCGCAGAGTCGCCGAATGGAATTCTGGCGGATATTGTTGTGGTGGGCACCGTGCCCAGGGGAAAGGCGGTGTTGCGCTCGGGGGCACGGCCCGGCGACCGCATTTATGTGGGCGGGGAACTGGGTGGCTCGGCCGCTGCCGTCTGGCAGATGCGGAAAAAGCCAAAACGCAAGCTGAATCCGCGGGAGTATCCCCGGCACTTCTTTCCCGAGCCGCGAATCGAGTTGGGCCGCATCCTGCGCGAGAAAGGTCTGGTCTCTGCGATGATCGATACCAGCGACGGGCTCTCCACCGACCTGGCCCACATCTGCGAAGAAAGCGGCGTGGGTGCGGAACTGCAGGCGGAAGCCATCCCCCGGGCTAGCGTGGGCAAGCCCGCGCGGGAAGTCGATATGCAGTTTGCGCTGCACGGCGGAGAAGACTACGAACTCCTGTTCACGGCGCCTACCGGCAAGCGGGTTCCGTCCCGCATCGCCGGAATCCCAATCACCCAGATCGGGCACATCACGCGCGGATCGAAGATCTTTCTGAGGAACGAGGCCGGGGTTGGGTATCAGCTTCAGCCTCTGGGTTGGGAGCACTTCCGCCGATAGTGAGTACCTCGGTTACCCGTCACCATCCCTGTATCTTCCCTAGTATCTACCCGCGTGAGAAAAACGGGATTAAAGTAGGAGCATGTCGTTCTCCCGAGTAGTCTCCCTCCGCGTCTTGCTGGTCTTGCTGGCGATCACCGCCGCGTCTGTAATCCTACTGGCCGAAAAGAAGCCTCCGCCTCCGCCGCCGGCGCACGCCAAGTCTCCCGTGCCCGCCGTCACCGATGAGTATGTGCACAAAGAGTTTGGCGACAACTGCTCGCTGCTGCCCGGCCCTCCGCAGTTTGTCGGCGACCTCGATGGCGATGGCGTGGATGATCTTATCGTGGCTGCCCGCTGCAAGAATCCCATGGCCGATCAGGCGGAATACGGTTTTCGCGTTGCCGATCCCTATAACAGCTTTCTGGGCTTCGGCGACGTCAAAGTCACATCCACCTTTGCCTCGGACGAGCCGGAGCGCAAAGGCATTTCGCTGCTGATCGTTCACGGCGTAGGCCCCGAGGCCTGGCGTTCCGACAAAGTGAAGCCGAAGTTTCTGCTGATCAACCTGCCCTTCAAAACTCTCACCGTGAAAAGGCTGGCGTTGAAAAAGAGGACCGTGCTCGGAATCTACATGGAAGAAAAAGGCGAGGGCGAATCGACCTCTTCGGTCATTTACTGGGACGGCAAGAAGTACCGCTATCAGATACTGGGATCGGATATGGAGTAGGCGTTGTTTCGAACCCAGGGCCAACAGACAAAATCAAGCCCTATGGCCGCTTCCTCAACCATGAGTTTATATTCGTGAGTGAGCCAGAGCAGCATGGACCTCGTTAACTGCTACGACGATGTTAGCCGTTCCGGCGCGTACGCCACCCTGGAGTTCGCCAACACCTATTACCTCGCCTACCGCGATCTCCCGGCGATTATTTCGGAGCACGTGACGGGGGCCAAAGCGCTTGATTTCGGCTGCGGTACGGGCCGGTCTACGCGCTTCCTACGGAAACTCGGCTTCGATGTGACCGGAGTCGATGTCGCCCAAGACATGCTGCGCATCGCGCGCGATTTAGATCAATCCGGCGATTACCGCCTGGCGCCAGGCGACGATTTCCGCGAACTCGGCGCCGTCGCGTTTGATCTGGTGCTCTCCGCCTTTGCCTTCGACAACATTCCAGCGACGATAAAGACATGGATCCTGCGCGACTTGGGAAAGCTGTTGAAGCCGAGTGGAACCATCGTCAGCGTAGTTTCGTCACCCGAGATTTACACTCACGAATGGGCTTCATTTACGACCAAGGATTTCCCGGAGAACGCCGCTGCGCGCAGCGGCGATGTCGTGCGCATCGTCGTCACCGACCATCGAGACCGTAGGCCGGTCGAAGACATCCTCTGGACCGATGAATCGTATCGGGTGGTGTACAAAGAAGCGAATCTAAAAGCCATCGAGGTCTTTAAGCCGCTGGCTAAAGGTGACGAGCCATATCCGTGGGTGAACGAAACCAAGATCGCTCCCTGGGTGATTTACGTGCTGAAGCGAACGATCTAACGCTGCCGACAGTCTAGCCGGTTGTGCCCGTCCAACTTTCATATCATGTGATCTAGCGCACATCTGCCCGTCCAGTCCACCCGCTATAATTTCTCCGCCATGAACCTCGAAGAAAAAATCGCAGAACTGAAGAAGCGCAACAGACTTGCCGAAGAAGGCGGAGGCGAGAAGCGCCGCGAGCGGCAGCATAAAGAAGGCAAGATGTCGGCGCGAGAACGCATCGAGTTCCTGCTCGACGAAGCCACCTTCGAAGAGACCGACAAGCTGGTCACGCACCGCTGCAACGACTTTGGCATGGCCGAGCAAAAGCCTTACGGCGACGGCTTTGTCACCGGTTACGGCCGCATCGAGGGCCGGCTGGTCTTTGTGTTTGCGCAGGACTTTACCGTGGTGGGCGGATCGCTCTCGGAAACGAATGCCGGCAAGATCGTCAAGATCATGGACCTCGCCGCGAAGATGGGCGCGCCGGTGATTGGCTTGAATGACTCCGGCGGCGCGCGCATTCAGGAAGGCGTGGCCTCGCTGGCCGGATATGCCGACATTTTTCTGCGCAACACGCTGTATAGCGGCGTGGTGCCGCAGATTTCGGCGATTATGGGCCCGTGCGCGGGCGGCGCGGTGTATTCACCCGCAATCACGGACTTCGTTCTGATGGTCGACAAGACTTCCTACATGTTCATCACCGGGCCCGATGTCATCAAGACGGTGACGCACGAGGAAGTCACCAAGGAGCAACTCGGCGGGGCGATGACGCACAACGAAACTTCAGGCGTGGCGCACTTCCTGGCGCACGACGATGCCGAGTGTCTGTCGATGGTGCGCGAACTGTTGAGCTTTGTGCCCTCGAACAATCTCGAAGACCCTCCGCGCAAGCCGTGCACTGACCCAATCGACCGTGCCGATGCGGCGCTCGACAGTATCGTGCCGGCACAATCGAATCTGCCTTATGACATGAAGGATGTGATCCACGCCGTGGTCGACGACGCTTACTTCTTCGAAGTGCAGGAGCACTACGCGAAGAACATCGTCATCGGATTCGCGCGATTGGACGGGCGCTCGGTCGGCATTGTCGCGAACAATCCGGCGATGCTGGCGGGAACGCTGGACATTAACGCGTCGATTAAAGGCGCGCGCTTCGTTCGTTTCTGCGATTGCTTCAACATCCCGCTGGTCACGTTTGAAGACGTCCCGGGATTCCTGCCCGGCACCGCGCAGGAATACGGCGGCATCATCAAGCACGGCGCCAAGCTGCTCTTCGCGTTTGCCGAAGCCACGGTGCCGAAGGTGACGGTGATCACGCGCAAGGCCTACGGCGGGGCCTATTGCGTGATGGCGTCAAAGCATATCCGCACCGATGTGAACTATGCCTGGCCGACGGCCGAGATCGCAGTCATGGGCCCGGAAGGCGCGGTCGATATCGTTTACAAGCGCGAACTGGATGGTGCGAAAAATTCGCAAGAGCGCCAGGAATTGCGCCAGAGCAAGATCGAAGAATTCCGCGACCGCTTCGCCAGCCCCTACGTAGCCGCCGACCGCGGATTTGTCGACGCCATCATCCAGCCGCGGGAGACGCGCAAGAAGCTGATCCAGGCTTTGGCCATGCTGGAGAACAAGCGGGACAAGAACCCGCCGAAGAAGCACGGGAATATACCGCTGTAAAAGCTAACAAGGGTTGCGCTAACAAACACCTTCGCTGGGGTGATGCTCGTCGAGAATCATTTCGCGACGCGAAGGCAATCTTGCAACATACAATTAAGCATGATTTCTCAGCGATCTGTGGGCCGCCTGATGCGACTGCTAAATGCATTCTTCTATCGGCCGCCCAATACACTTGCGCTTTTGTCTTGGCTGGAGTACCGAACGCGTTTGTATGAGGAGGGTGTCGATAACCATGTGCTCGACAACATCGAATACGAGTACGGAAAGCGCCCGCGTGATTTCCTGCCGGCGATTCTTGACGGCACGATCTCAGCGAAACAGCAACGTGGAGGATGGGTCCAGGAGAGCGACAAGAAACTCGGCCAAGGATTGATGCGGGCCTTCGCCGAAGTCGCACTCACGTATGGGCTGGCAATGCCTTCGCACCTTCCCGAGGTACGAGCGCTCGCCGAAGAACTTCGGGCGAGTCTCGAAATAGACGGATATGAGGTTGTTGCTGGTAAGCTCACGCCTGCTGCTATGCGTGGCATGAATCTTCAGCAGGAGGACACCTATCTGGTACACCTTATGCGTGCAATCGCTCCTTCCAATCTGGATGTCGTTTTGCACCATCACAACGAGGCGGATGAGACGTTCATTAATGGAAATTGGGGTGCAGCGTCAGTGGAGACACGGAATTTTCTCGTCGCACTCATGCGCGGTTTCCGCGATATCGCGACAGACCGTGGTGGCGTGCCCCGATTCCAACATGGGAATGACAGCGGCCTGATCGAAGATTTCCAAAGGCGAGGGCTGCTTAGCGCTGAAGAGAAGGATTCGATCCTAAAGCTATGGGTACTGCTCAGCTACTCAGGGCCGCACGTAGGCATCCAGGACGATGCCCGAGCGCGGCTGATCCGGCTGCAGGTGCTCGGACTCGCCCAGTGGATGTGCCTGAAATTTCAAGCGTGGGAGATGAATAAGTTCCAGCCCCTTTGATTTCGAAGCGGGGAATTTGGAGGAAGGGTTGTCACTCGAATCAAGCATCGAATGGACCGACGCCACCTGGAACCCAGTGCGCGGGTGCACGAAGGTCAGCCCCGGCTGCAAGCATTGCTATGCCGAGACGTTCGCAGAGCGGTTTCGCGGTGTCAAGGGGCACCCGTATGAGCAAGGGTTCGATTTGCGCCTTGTCCCGGAGAAGTTGACCGAGCCATTCCTGTGGCGTTCGCCGAAGCTCGTCTTTGTGAACTCCATGAGCGATCTATTCCAGGATGGCGTGCCCGATGACTATATCGAAGCGGTTTGCAGGGTCATGGTCAAAGCGAACTGGCACACGTTTCAAGTCCTAACGAAAAGGTCAACGAGGTTGCGAGAACTGCTGAGCGGACAGCTGCGCTTTGCTGCCGAGCAAGATCACATCTGGTGGGGCGTGAGCGTCGAAGATCAGAAATATGGCCTGCCGCGAATCAGCGATCTGCAGAAAGCGCCAGCACGAGTTCGCTTCTTATCCATTGAGCCGCTGCTCGAAGACTTGGGAGCTTTCAATCTCTGCGGCATCAGTTGGGCGATCGTAGGCGGCGAGAGCGGGCCGGGCGCGCGTCCCATGCGAGAAGGGTGGGTGATATCGGTACGTGATCAATGTCGCGCCTCGCAGGTTCCATTCTTCTTTAAACAGTGGGGCGGAGTGAGGAAAGCGAAACACGGCAGGCTGCTCGAAGGTCGAACGTACGATGAATATCCAGAGCGGATTGCCTCATCAATTCCCGCGAAGGCCAATTGTCTCGCTTATGCTCGGGATATTCTGAATTCGTTTCGAACGATCATTCCGGTGAGTGCTCTGGCGCAAGCGTCAGTGTGAATATCGCAACCTAAGCTTCCCGCTCTAGTTCGTTGAATACGTCGTCGACCAGTTGACCTTCTCCTCTTCGAGCCTGCGCGACACCTCTGCGAATGCTCGCCAGGGTATCGACGTTACTGGAGTTCTCTCTCTGGGATTCCGTTTCGACAACCACGACACGATTCGAACGCGGCTGTGTGGTCTTCACTCGTGGCATCGTTCCATAATAGTCCGCGGAGGGGTAGTGAAGGGGAGAAGTGTCGGTTGTTACGCCCAAAAAAATAAGAGTTCCGAGGTGGTGTTGGGTTCATTCGTCTCGGCCAGTAGCTCGCTTTTAGACCCTTGCTTGACCTGCTATCGCAGCTTCCCTTGCGGGGTGCCGCGCGCGATCTTCGCTCGGGCTCCGGGCTTACCGCCAACCGGAAAAACCTACCCAACGCCTCGGAACTCATCTTGCCTTCGACATTTCTTCTTGTTCTCCTCGACCAGCGCTTTGCTATAGACCCTTGCTTGCCCTCCCTGCTCATTTTCATGGGCAGGGTGACTACGCTCGAGTCCCGGACGCGGCACCAACCGGAAAAACTTTAGAAGCTGTCAAAGAACGATTATGGTTCTACTCTTTCTATTTTCAGAGTCAATGAAAACTTTGCTTTTGTAACCCGCGTATTTTCAGGCGAGTGCAGCACGTCCACAGGCGGGTGACCGGAATTGGTGCAGAGGCTGCGGTCATTTCGCGCAGAAGGCACGCGGGGCGCGGGTTTTCGCGGTTGCGGGTTGGGGACAGTGGGGCTTCGGATTCTTCGGCGCGAGCCTCTCCGCGTGTGAAAATCACGCAGAACCCTTGCTGGACAAGGAGTCCACAATCGGCGTCACAACAGCGTGTGACGCCGATCTGGGCTGGACGTCAAATGATTTCGATGGTCTCGTCGACGAATTGCTTATCATCCTCGTCGGAGCCGGCTAGTGCAAACGAGTTAGTGATCGCCGCTTTGCCCTTCTCCACGCTGGTGATGACGTAGGAGCAGCCGATCCAGTGCGCTTCGGCGAGATCGGTCGACGACCATTGCGCGGGATGGTCGGGGTGGGAGTGATAGAAGCCGACAATGTCTTCGCCGCGCACGCGGCCTTCGCGCTGGATGCGCATCAGTTCGCGGGGGTCGATGTTGTAGCGGTTCTGCGGCGAATCAGTGCGGGTGTTGCCGCAGCGGACGGTTGAGGTAACGATGCGGGCGCCGGCATCGTCCGTGTGACCCAGCAGTATGCCGCAGCATTCGTGCGGATAGGTCTCTTCGCCGTGACGGCGGAGGGCTTCGTAGTTTTTGGGCGCGATCTTCAGCATCGAGATCAGAATCTACCACGGAGGCACTGAGACACGGAGAAGACGATTTCTAGGATCTCAGAACAGAAGATTGAGATGAGAGAATCTGTCCCTTGATTCTCTCCGTGCCTCCGTGGGTGGTGTTCTATTTCTCCGTCCAGAATCTCTCGCTTAAGTACTTCTCGCCCGAGTCGCAGAGGATGGTGACAATAACGACCTCTTTCTCTTTCCCTAGTTCAAGCCGCTCCGCGATTTTCAGGCTGGCGAAGACTCCGGCCGCGGCGGAGATCCCCAAGAGCAGGCCGCAGTCACGGCCTATGCGGCGGGCCATGGCATAGGCATCTTCGGTCGCGATCTCGATGTCCGCATCCGCAAGCTTCGGATCGTAAATCTTGGGCACGATGGCGGTGGCCATGTGCTTGGCGCCTTCGATGCCGTGGAAGGATGAATCGGGCTGGAGCGAGATGCAACGGATTGTGGGATTGAGTTCGCGCAGGCGGCGGGTCGTGCCCATGAATGTTCCACTGGTGCCTAGCATGGCCACGAAGTGAGTGATGCGTCCTTCGGTCTGTTGCCAGATCTCGTTGGCCGTGCCGTGATAGTGCGCGAGCCAGTTGGCATCGTTCGAGTACTGATCGGCGTAGAAATATAAATCGGGATGCTTGGCGGCAAGTTGGCGCGCCATCCTGATGGCGCCGTCGGAGCCATCGCCGGGGTCGGTATAAATAATGTTGGCGCCATAGGCGCTCACAATCCTCTTGCGTTCGGCGGAAACATTTTGCGGCATGCAGAGTGTGACCGGGAATCCCTCAGCCGCGCCCAGCATGGCGTAGGCAATGCCGGTGTTGCCGCTGGTGGCGTCGAGTAGAATCTTGCCGGCACTGAACTGGCCACTGCGGCGGCCTTCGGCGACGATGTTGGCGGCGGCGCGGTCTTTCACAGAGCCGCCGGGATTGTGCCATTCGGCCTTGCCCAAAAGTGTGACGCCGGGAAGATGCGCGGTGAGTTGGTCAAAGCGCAGCAGCGGCGTGTTGCCGATACGGTCGAGCAAACTCTGCCCCGGGCGCGGAATCGCGGGTTCCGGCGGATGATGCGCCGGGAAGGTTGCCGCCAGCCGGGCTGAAGTCTGACCCATGATCGAACCGTTTCCTCGTGACTATCGTAATATGCAAAGCAGAGCGAAACACGCTATGTAGTATGGTGTCTTTAGATGACACAGATGGCAAGTCCGATGCAGCCGTTAATAAGGAGCGCACAATGTGCGGGAGCCTGCATCTAACAGAGAGACTGGAAGCGTAGAAAATGTCGAAAGCGATTGAAGCACGAAGTTACGAGGAAGCGCTGGCTTGGCTGCGCGAGCACGGGTTCGATGTGCTGGAAGCGCCGGGCACGAACGGGCGCGTGTTCCTCAGAAAATACAACGTGTCGGCGGCGATTCAGAAGACGCCGGAAGATGGCGTGAAGATCTTTGCTTATCCCGGATACCTGATCGGCAGCGAGATTTCCAAGCTGGTCAACCGCGGGTATCAGCAGTTCCTGAAGAATTCGAAGACGGAAGTTCCGGCGACTGCGGACCACCTCAAGGCGCTGCAGTCTTTTGCCGAAGAACTGAAAGTCGCGCTTGGACTACCCAGCCTTTACAACGAGTCGCTGGGAACGGTGAGCGAGTCTTACCACTACGACCGCGTAAAGGACAACGACAAGGCGCCGGTGGATCGTCCGAAGCGGCCCTGGGAAGTTGCCGGCAAAGCGGCCGCCGCGAAGAAGGGCCGGGCTTAGAACATAGGTCTTAGGTCATGGGTCTTGGGTCTCAGGCCTAACACCTAGCACCTTAAGACCTCTCCAGCCGATCTCTCTGCGGTTCGATTCGAAATCCTGCCACAATTCACCCTGGCGTGCGAAACTGGTGCGCTCCTCTTTGAGCGAGAGCCGGAGGTTCTCATGCACAGGCGTCCTATCCTTTCCTTCTTGTCGTCCCTTTTCTGTTTGCTGATCACGCTCCTCGCAACTAGTGATCTTTCACGCGCGCAAGATGCGACCGGCAACTATGGGAACGACGCGAGGGCGATTGAGAAGCTGTTGCACAAGCAGCAGGAAGCGTGGAACAAGCACGATCTCGAGGGGTTCATGGCGGGGTACTGGAACTCGGAGCAGCTGACGTTCTTCTCGGGTGCGAAGGAGTATGACGGATGGCAGGCCGCGATGGACCGCTATCTGGCGAAGTATGGGAGTCCGGGGCACGAGATGGGGAAGCTGGAATTCTCGGGCTTGCGGGTTGAGGTGCTGGGGCAGGACTCGGCGTTTGTGCGCGGGACGTGGAAGTTGACGATGACGGATGGGAAGACGCCGGGTGGGTTGTTTACGCTGGTGTTCCGAAAGTTCCCGGAGGGATGGAGGATTGTGCATGACCATACTTCGGCGGCGGAGTGACGGTTATCTTATAGATATTGTGCTAGTTAACAATTATCTGATAGCTTATAGCCTTAACCATTCGCGGCGTTCGTTGGGCGCGATCGGGAGAAGGTCGTAACCGCTGAGCACGCGGAGAACGGCCGCGGAGTGCGCTGAGAAACCCCCTGCTTTGCGAATCGGCTAGGAGCGAGATTTGGATAAAAAAATTGCCGGATCGAATCTCGTAAAATCTATGGAATCAATGAGTTGCGGAGCTCTGACATGGGGTAGATATGGGTAAAATCTAGGAACTAAAGAACTTACCCGTAAAATATTCCATGCAAAGGGCTTAGGCGATCTTGATCGGGCTAAGTGGCATGGAATCAGTGGGCGGGCCGTAAAATATTGATTCTGTGACACTTATATCTTAGTGCTATTTTGTTTTCAAAGAGCTAATGCCTACAGAGATAGGATCGCTGGTTTGGGGATCGGAGTCAAGGGAATTCTGGAGGCTACATCTTGCGGCGTGCCCGTGCCGTCCCTGGCGGGACTCAGTTCCTGTCTCGCCAGCTACCCCCCGCACTCACGTGCGGGGCTAGTGAATGCCGTCGCTTCGCGACTCTGATGCAGATCTTCGTCCCATGCCTTTGTCCATGGCTTGGTTGGCCAGGCGGTCGGCTTCGCGGTTGTGTTCGCGGAGAGCGTGGCCTATCTGGAACCAGTCGAGTTGGGCGATTAATTCTTTGGCGCGGGCGTGGAGATCCTTGAGCGTTGCGTTTTTTACTTTGTAGATGCCTTTGATTTGGCGGACTAACAGTTCGGAATCGCTGATCAGCTTTAAGGCCTTCGGGCCATTCTTAACAGCGTATTCGAGGGCGGCGATCAGGCCTTGATACTCGGCGAAATTGTTGGTCTGGTGTCCCAGGTATTCGCTGAGGTGGGCGACTTTCTTGCCGGACTCATCTTGGATTACTACGCCGTAGCCGGCGGGGCCGGGGTTGCCGCGGGCGCCGCCGTCGCTGTGGGCGATGAGGTAATGGGCGGGTGTGAGACGGTCTTCGCTGGGGAAGAGAGGTTTGGTTCTTGGGGTACGGGGATAAGGCATGGACTCGAGTTTACAACGGCAGTTGGGGCTGACGGGACAGCTCGAATCGCAAGACCAGATCAAAATCGTTTTGCAGTGATAGAAACTCCTTTCTGGGCTTCTGGAGGCGCATGCGGGTAAGGGGTCCTTCGACTCCGCACGACGGTTCGCTTCGCTCATCGTCATGCTGCGCTCAGGATGACAAGATTGAATGAGGCGAGGTCAGCGGCCGGCGGCTAGGCGCGTGGCTAGGCGCGGGGGAAGGCTGGCGGCGATGATGCGGTCTTGGGCGGATTTCAGGTTGTAGGGGGTGCGGTGGTAGTGGATGACCTGGGCTTCGGTATCGAAGAGTGCGAAGGCGGCGCGCCAATCGCCGTCGCGAGGCTGGCCGACGGAGCCGGGGTTGATCATGTAACGCGTGTCCGGCTTCAGTTGCAGAGAGACTGACTCGGCTTGTCCGACAGTGCGGTACTCGGGGCGGAAACCGTCAGCGCTGTTGTGGTTGGCGAAGAATCCGCCCTGCAGGTGGGTGTGGCCGAAGAAGGTTAGCGCCGCGGAGTTGGCGAGGAGCGGGACTAGGGCATCGCCGATGGAAACGATATAGACGTCTTCGTCGCCGGGTGAGCCGTGAACCAGTTGGGCTTGGGGGAAGCCTTCGAGGGGAATCGGGCCTTGCGGCAGAGCGTGCAGCCATTCGTGATGTTCGGGAGTTAGCTGATCGCGGGTCCAGATGGCGGCGGCGGCGGCCAGGGGGTTGAAGTCGTCCAGTTCTAACAGGCCGGTGGCGGCCTTGTCGTGATTGCCGCGGACGAAGATCTTGCCCAGGCTGCGGGAACGCTCAATCACCTCATTGGGAGAAGCTCCGTAGCCTACGACGTCGCCTAGATTGGCCACAAGATCATACGCGGGAGCTGCCGCCAGGCAGGCTTCCAGGGCTTCGAGGTTGGCGTGAATGTCGCTCAGCAGCAGGATTCGCAATCGGCACCGGCAAAGTGGGGATTATAGACCAGTGAGGAGATTTCGCGCGGACTGAGTTTTCGGATTGCGGCTCAAACCTTTCAACCACGGGGAGCACGGGGTCTCACGGGGTAAACCTGATCATCTGTTTGGTTTACTACTGGGCAGCGGGCCCAGTGGTCTTTTGCTACTTCTACCAGCGGGGGCAGGGCGCGGGTGCATTCGGGGATGCGGAAGGCGCATCTCGGCTCGAAGGCGCAGCCCGGGGGCATGGCGTGCAGCGGCGGGACTGTGCCTTCAATGGTTTCTAGCGGACTTCCGCGATCGGTCTTGAGATCTGGGACGGCGTGCAGCAGGCCGCGGGTATAGGGATGCGCTGGTGAATGAAAGATTTCATGTCTGGCGCCGAGTTCGACCATGCTGCCGGCATACATCACGGCGACGCGGTCTGCGACCTGCGAGACCACGGCTAGATCGTGCGAGATGAAGAGCATGGCCAGGCCGAATTTGGTGCGGAGTTCGGCGAGCAGGTCAAGTATCTGGGCCTGGATGGTGACATCGAGCGCGGTCGTGGGCTCATCGGCGATTAGCAATTGAGGGCGATTGACGATGGCCATGGCGATCATGACGCGCTGGCGCATGCCGCCGGAAAGTTGGTGAGGATAGTCGCGGGCGCGGCGGTCAGGCTGGGGGATGGCGACGTCGGTCATGGCTTGAATGGCTAATTTCCGTGCCTCACTTTTTGAACGGGAGCCGTGAGCGCGTACGGCTTCTGCGATCTGGTCGCCGACACGCATCACGGGATTGAGAGCGGTCATGGGCTCCTGGAAAATCATGGCGATGCGGGATCCGCGGAGTTGGCGCATGGAGTCGTCGGGCAAGGCGGGGAGATTGCGGGTTGCGCCGTTCTCCGAGAACAAGATCTCGCCAGAGACCCTTGCCTGGGGCGGAAGCAGGCGCATGATGGCCAGGGAGGTGATCGATTTTCCGGAACCGGATTCTCCGACCAGGCCCAGGACTTCGCTGGGAGCGATGGAGAAGGTGAGGTCACGGACGGCGGGGGACCTTTGGACGGGCGAGTCGCCCGTCCCGACAGGTGCTATGTTTACGCGAGTGTTGGCGGGGAAGTCGATGTTCAGGTTGCGGACTTCGAGAAGCGGGGGCACGGGTTCATGGTAGCAGTCTTCCAACAGGGCCGAGGTCAGTGAGTGCTTCCAGATACTTTGGAAGCCTGCTGCAAATGTAAATGCGCGAGAATCGTCACTTCATCCCCTGCAGGCGGCACGGGGACACCGGCACCGACATTGTCAGCCGCGAGATAATACGGCGGTTCACCGTCGAGCGTCCGCTCGACTGGCGTTCCCGTACACACAGCCCCGGTGTAGTCCTTCATGCTCGGGCCAATGTACCAGGGCATTCGGCATTCCTTGTCAAGAATAACGAGAGGCCAATCGCTATCCCGCAGGGTGGCTAGCAATCCTTTGAAATTGTCGCGGGGAACGATGGCCAGCGCCGTAATCTCCGCACTGCGGTCTCCCTGGTGTTGAGTGGGCGGAAGACTCGATAGGTCGGCAACGAAAGTGACCTCTTGAGTCACGGTGTGCACCACCGGTTCGCTGGAGACTGCTCCGGCGTAGGAGTTATTCCACGCGACGGTGGCCTCGCGCCGCACGTGAACGACGGTCAAGTCACCCGTGAATTCAATCTTGAGCCGACGAGTTACTACTGCCTTTTTGGATTGGAAAGTCATGAGAGTGTATCGCGAGAGCGCTGCCAGGCTACCGTTGCGAAAGCTGCCATCGCGATTGAGCAGGCTTGAATCCTGGTCCGCTGGGTAGATGCTGAGACGGAGGGAGGGGTGGCCGGTATCACGGTCATCCAAGACCATGGCGCCAGCCAACATTGTGATCGCAATGTTGAAAGGCCGGGTTGCGCTGCGGGAGGAGACCAGAGACAAGCTGGCCGTGGAGTGGGCAGAGTCAATCAACCAAGATCCCGTCTGCCCAAACGACAGAGTGGCTGCGGAGGCTACAAACGCTGCGGCCATCGCAAGTTTTGCGGCGTTTCTGATCATGGTGCCTGGGTGCGCGTCGGTCTCTTCAGGATGCCGACAAAATCGAGCCGTTCAAACGGCATCCAGAGAAGAGGGGTGCTGAGCGCCACTTCAATTGGATGCCGCGGACGAAGCAAATGTTTGCCATTCAGTACCCCGCGAACATGCAGAGAGATCTACTGTCCCAAAATCAGGGGCAGGCCGTTCTTGCTGTTGCCGATCACTACTACTTTTGTGTTGGGGCTTTTGGCCAAGTTCTCGGTGGCTTCGATACCCTTCCACTCCAGGAGTTGCGCGCTGATGCCTTGGGCTACGATCTGCTGGAAGTCGCGGACACCGGCGGCTTCGATGCGCTTGCGCTGGGCCTCCTGGGTTTCTTTCTGCAGACGGAAACTCATGGCGAGAGATTCCTGCTCGGCCTGCTGCTTGGCTTCAATGGCGGCCTTCAGCGTGGCTGGGAGCTGGATGTCGCGCAAGAGAACCTTCTCTACGATCACACCGCGCGGAGTGAGCTGAGCGTTGACCTGGTCGAAAATCTGCTTGGCCACTTCTTCGCGTTCGCCAGTGTAGAGGGCGTTCGCGGTATGCGAGGCGCTGGCTTCACGGATGGCGGAGCGCAGCGTGGGCTCGACCACCACGTTTTCGTAATCGGCGCCGATCTTCTGGAAAACGTCAGCGGCGTGATCGGGATTGAGATGGTAAATAAGCGAAGTGTCCAAGCTTATCATCAGGCCTTCGCTGGAAGGCACGCTGGCGGATTCCTTCAGCGTCTGCGTCTGGATGGAAAGTTCGTTATTGGTTTTCAGCGGGCTGATGAGGTGAATTCCCTCTCCCAGGGTGCCACCGGCCTGCACTTTGCCGAAGAGTGTGAGCACCCCGACGTGGCCGGTGCCGACCTTGGTCACGGAACTGAACAGCAAGATCACCAGCAGGAATGCGGCAAGGCCGAGTCCGATCAGGCGCAGGAGTCCGAAGCCGCTGCCACCGCCGCCGTCAATCACTCTGCCGCGAGCTGGATCAAAGATTGTCATCGTAGTTTCTCCCTTTGTGTTCGTCTTCATTCTACGGCAGGCTCGCGATCGGCGTATTTGAGTGCTGCGAGGCTTAAGGCGGGCAGTCCTGAATCTTCTTGTTCTCAACCGCATCTTTTAGGGTTAGACCTATGAGCAAGATTCACATTCCTACGCCGCTGCGGCAGTATGTGGGCAAGCAATCTACCGTGGACGTTCAAGCTACGACTGTGGCCGAGGCCATGGATGCGCTGGTGGCGCGGCATCCCGAAGTGCGCCGGCATCTTTACACCGAGGAGGGCAAACTGCGCGCGTTTGTTAACCTCTATGTGAACGATGAGGACATTCGCTACCTGCAGAAAGAAGCGACCGCGGTGAAGGAAGGTGATAACATTTCCATCGTGCCTTCCATTGCCGGAGGCGCGGTCTGACTGCGGATTCTATGAGTGATTCAGGGATTACAGAGTTGAAACCTTCCGCCACAAATCGCTGTTGTATGTGTCCCGCCTGTTGTTAGTGTCTTCTGACGGTCTTAGATTCTGACTGCTGGGACAACGCAATTTGACAACGCAATTTCAAGATTTCAATCGAGGACTTTATGGCTACGACCACCACCGAAATTCCCGTGACACTGAGCAAGGATGAAATCCTGCGCTACTCGCGGCATTTGATTATGCCCGAGGTGGGCATGGAGGGGCAGAAGAAGCTGAAGGCGGCGCGCGTGCTGTGCATTGGCACGGGAGGGCTGGGATCGCCGCTGGCGTTATATCTGGCGGCGGCGGGTGTGGGCACGCTGGGGCTGGTCGATTTCGATGTGGTGGACTACACCAACCTGCAGCGGCAGATCATTCACTCGACCGCCGATGTGGGGCGGAAGAAGCTGGATTCGGCGGCGGACAAGCTGACGGGGATCAATCCGTTTCTGAATCTGCGGACGTTCGATATGAGGTTGAGCAGCGAAAATGCGCTCGAACTGTTTCGCGACTTCGACATTATCGCCGACGGGACGGATAACTTCCCCACGCGTTATCTGGTGAATGACGCTTGTGTGCTCACCGGGAAGCCGAACGTTTACGGATCGATTTTCCGGTTCGAGGGGCAGGCCAGCGTGTTCGCGACCAAGGATGGGCCGTGCTACCGCTGCCTTTATCCGGAGCCGCCACCGCCGGGGTTGGTGCCTTCGTGCGCGGAGGGCGGAGTGCTGGGCATTCTGCCGGGGCTCGTCGGAGTGATGCAGGCTACCGAGGTGATCAAATTAATTCTGGGAGTGGGCGAGCCTCTGATCGGGCGGCTGCTGCTGATTGACGCTTTGGGCATGAAGTTCCGGGAACTGAAGCTGCGCAAGAATCCGGAGTGCCCGGTTTGTGGCGTGCATCCTACGGTGACGAAGCTGATAGACTACAACCAATTTTGCGGCATTCGCGGGGAGGGGAAACCGGTGGGCAATGGCGTTCCGGAAATTCAAGTGGAAGAGTTGAAGCGGCGGCTGGACGCGAAGGAGGATGTTTTCGTCCTGGATGTGCGCGAGCCGCACGAATACCAAATCTGCAACATTGGCGGACATCTGATTCCGCTGAACGATCTGCCGAACCGGGTGCATGAATTGGATTCGAGCCGGGAGATTGTTGTCCACTGCAAGATGGGCGGGCGCAGCGCTAAGGCGGTGGCGTTCTTGCAGCAATCAGGATTCAGCAAGGTGCACAATCTGGCGGGCGGGATTACAGCTTGGGCCGAGCGCGTGGATCCTAGGGTGCCGAAGTATTGAGGGCAGGGGCTAGGGGCTAGGGGCCAGGGGTCAGTTTCAAAGGGAGTGCGTTCGCGCTCCCTTTTTTCGTTGGCGTGTGAGCCTCGTCATTGCACACCTCAGGCCTCGATGATATGATCCAGCGTTTCAAGAGAAGGAGCATTCCCATGAGACGATTCGTGGTGGTGGTTCTGATGTTGTTGACAGTGGCCGGGCCGGCGTTTGCCAAGACGCACAAGGAGAACTATTCGGTCTCCTGCACCGTATTGTGGGCCGCGGTGAAAGATACCCTGCGCAACTCGGGGAAGTACGGGATCATCGGGATCGACAGCACCGAGATGACCGCCTCGTTCAACATCGGCGGGACGCTGACCGGGAAGCGCATCAACTCGGTGGTGCTGAACGGAAAGGGAGACGCTTGCGAGATGCAGGTGCAGACTGCCTTCAGCGGGCTTGCAAACAACGACGCGGGCGATTTCAAGAAGCGTGTGGATGAGTCCCTGGCTAAGCAGCAGGCTGCGCCGCCGCCGGCTCCGCCGGCAAAGCCGGAGGGCGCTGATAAATGACAGGCTCGCGCTAAGCCTAGCGGATGGCGTTGCGCCTCGCGCCTCGCTTCGCTCGGCGGACAGCCGAGGCGGCTGTCCCTACGTGGTTCACAGAGAACTAAAAAGGGAGCACATTGCGTGCTCCCTTGATTGTTTATTGGTGTACCCAGTTACCTGCTGGAGCCAGCCTGCATGCTGTCGCTGGCTTCACCCAACTCCAGGGCGAGTTTCTTTCCCTGAAAGCGGATACCGGCGAGTGAACTGGTGCCGCTGTCACTTTTCCGGGTCACGGCCGCATCGTTGGCTGCCGGTGTATCCAGTTCGACCACATGCGCGGGCGCTTTCGCGATCACTTTGTTGCCTTGCAGGATGCTGAGTTCCACGTTGGAGCCGGCGCCTTCCCACTGCAGCTTGTAGTCTCCGGGCTTCAGCTTGGTTCCGTTGACGGTCACGGGATTGTTGAGCTGCAAACTGGCTTTGGTTGCGGCAAAGGCGCTTGAGGCCAAGAGCAACGCCAACCCCATCACTAGACTCTTCGATACTGTCGCGAACTTCATGACTGCTCCTTTTTCTTTCCCGAAATTACGTCGGGAAACGGTTGGGGCGGCCCGGCTCACGACTGGCGCGAGAAAACCCTTGTGTTTTGCCGCGAATCGCCTACAATTCAGCCGCCGGGGTTCAGCAGACAAGCCGACAGGCTTGCCGCGCTGTCGATGGGGGTTTTCTCACCTGGGCCGCCAAACCGAGAGTGAGAGAATCCCCTAACCCCGCAAAAAATTGTTTCAAAACAGCCGGCCAGGTTTATCCCCGCGTCTGGCTGGTACATCTGCCAAGTATTACGAAATTCCATCGCCGAAAGTTCCTGACGCTCGTTCCTGATTTCTGGTAACTGATCACTCATCCTTGGACGGAGAGCGCGCATTTCCGGTAGCAAGAACCCGCCGTGAAAGTGCGTGCCTAGCGCATGAACAGCGGCGGCGTGTTGTGTGTGGTGTGGATGGAGACTTTACTTAGGTCCGAGGGACAGCGGTGCCCCAGCGGTTAAAAACCGGCAGCGCAAACAACTCGGGTATCGTAGCGCTGGAAGCGTTGCGCCAACCAGAATCGTTCTAGTCTGCGTCGCCGTGCTGGCGTTCGACCGACCAGATGCTGGCCTGATCTTTTTCGAAGGGGTAGACGTGCACCATCCAGTTGAAAATTACGGGATGAAAGGTTCCACCGGCGGCGTCGCAGGCTTCCTGTGTGGTGATGGATCCTCGCAAACCAAACTGCGGATGCGGCGACCGCATCTCTTGCTTGCGATCGGGAGGGTCGCACAGAAGTTCACGTGCTCATGCCATTGCGCGATACTCAGCGGAATGCGCTGATCCAGTTCATCTTCGCTCATGCGCTTGGGAGCCGTGTACATTACGCCAATCAGCTTGTAGTCGTCGCCACGCTTTTCATAAAGCAGAGAAGTCGGGTGCTCAGGATTGAACTGAAACCGCGCTTCCATTGCATACTTGATGTTGTTGAAGTGATACATCTTCTGCCGAGCTTCAGGATGGAAGATCTGGAAGCCCTCGGCCAGGGCGGTGCGATAGTCGGTGTAATGTTCTGAGGCTTTGCGCGCTGCCTCGGCTACCTCCTTGGCGCGTGCGGCGTCGCCGGGCTGGGGGGGGCGCAGGGCCGTCATCCTCATGTGAGGGCCCATATCCATGTGGCCTTCCATGGAATGCATGGCGTGGGCGCTGGCGTCGCTGTCTTTGTCGGCGTCTTTATCCGCAGACATGTCCATGCCTTTCATAGTCGACATGTCGTGACCGGGCATGTTCATGCCGGGCATGCTCTGCTGGCTGCTGGGCGCGGTGTTGCCCGCGGCGGGTTGCTGCTGGCCCCAGGTCACGCTGGCTAACAGGACAAAGGAAATCAGAATGAGGATTCGGTTACGCATGGTGAATCTCCTACTCAGTTGTAATAACACTGGCGCAGCGGAGTTGTTTCTGCAAGAGTGCGGAGGTTACTGGGGATTACAGAGGTAATCCCCGGTTCGGACGTGGCGACTTTACCGATCCCGCGTTTTATTGCAGCGGCGCAGAAACGTGTTCGTGGACGATGAGCCATTTGCCGTCCTGATTCTCGAAAATCCCAGTCCAGCGGAAATTGCCCATTTCGACCTTGCCGGCTTTCGTCGTCATTTCTTCTTTGACGGTTGCTGTGGCCCAGACCAAATCTCCGTGGGGATGGACGGCGAGGTCGTCGTTCAGCGTGAATCTCGCGCTCTTGTAGCCGGCGACGATGGCCTTCACTCCGTTTTGGTATTCGTCCCAGCTGTTGTATTTCAGAGGGGCAATATCGAAGAACACGTGCGGGCCGGTGGCGTAGAACCTGGCCGCGTTGGCGGGGTCGAGGGTGAACCAGCCGTCCCATATCCTCTGCAGGTAGGCATGGTCGGGAGCGGGCGGTGCAGCGGACTTCTTGGCGGCGGGCTTTGGATGTTGTGCGAGTGCGGACAGGGTGAGGGTAAGCAGGCACAACGAAACAGTGGAGACGCGCTTCATTCTTAGGATCCTCCGGGAGTCGGCGGAATTCTCGCACAGTGACAGGCAATCCGCAAAGAGCGCATTGACCGATTTCCACAGCGCACGCTAGAATAGTTGAGTTTGACTGTACACGCCGACCCGTTCTGGGGACGCCTGCCCTGGCTGCTTACGCGCCGTGGCGGAAAACACAGCAAGCACAGGATTTTCAGCCGGCAGCAAGGTTGCGCCCGTGTGCGCAGGATGCTGGCTTTCATGATATTTGACGGAGGCAGACGTATGTACGCGGTTATCCGCGCTGGTGGAAAGCAGTACCGGGTGGCGCCCGGGGATGTGATTCGAGTGGAGAAACTGGCTACGGGCACCGATGGGCTGGTGGAGTTTCCTGAGATACTGGCGGTGTCGGGCGGGGAAGGCCAGATCGGGAAGCCGGAAGCGGGAGCGCGGGTTGTCGGCGAACGTGTGGAAGAAGGCCGCGGCGCGAAGATTCTGGTTTTCCACTACAAGCGGAAGAAGCAGTACAAGAAGCTGCGTGGGCACCGGCAGTCTTATACCGCCGTGCGCATTACTGAGATTGCGTTTGGCGGGCAGAGCTTCAAGGCTCCGGAGTTGGAGAAGAAGCAGCCGAAGGTGAAGAAGGCGGCGGCGGCAGAACACGAGGCGGAGGAAAAGCCCGCCAAGGCGCACGCGAAGAAGAAGGCTGCTCCCAAGAAAGCGACTAAGAAGTCCGCTGCGAAGAAGAAGTAGCGGAAGGACGGGCGAGTCGCCCGTCCCCACATGATTTTGCTGGCAACTGGCCACGGGAAACTGATTTTTATGGCACATAAAAAAGGGCAAGGAACTTCACGAAACGGACGCGACTCGAACGCGCAGCGGCTGGGATTCAAGGCGTTCGGCGGGCAGGTCGTGCCGGGCGGGACCATCATCGTACGGCAGCGCGGCACGCGCGTGAAGCCGGGGCTGAATGTGGGGCGCGGCAAAGACGATACTTTGTTTGCCAAGATCACGGGACGCATCAAGTTCCTGAATAAGGGCTCGATGGGCAAGTTCGTGATGGTGGAGCCGATGGAAGTTGCGGAGTAGTTCGCGTCCGTCCGTGTAAACGGGATTGCGTGTTAGCGGCCGCGGCGGGCTGTTTGACGCGGCTTCAGCCTCGCCTTCGGGCCGAGGCTTTTTGTTTTGCCGGTTAACTTGCATCCATGTTCATTGATGAGGCGAAAATTCGGGTCAAGGCGGGGGACGGCGGCAATGGCTGCATGGCGTTTCGGCGGGAGAAATATGTTCCGCGAGGCGGGCCTTCGGGCGGCGACGGGGGCAACGGTGGAGACGTGATCATGGAATCCAGCGAGCGGCATAACACGCTGGTTCATTTCCGTTTCAATCCCGAATACAAGGCGGAGCGCGGACGGCACGGCGAAGGTTCGAATAAGAGCGGGCGCGAGGGGGAAGACATCGTCCTGAAGGTTCCGGTGGGGACGATTGTGTACGACGAGGAAACGGGAGAGAAGGTGTTCGACTTTTCGGCACCCGATCAGCGGATGGTGATTGCCCGGGGCGGCCGCGGTGGACGTGGGAACGCGCGCTTTGCTACGTCTGTGCACCAGGCTCCTCGAGAACACGAGCCCGGACGTCCCGGCGAAGAACACAATTACAAGCTTGAACTGAAGCTGCTGGCGGATGTTGGGCTGGTTGGCTATCCGAACGTGGGCAAGTCCACGCTGATCTCGCGGATTTCGGCGGCGCGGCCTAAAATTGCCGACTATCCCTTCACCACCTTGCAACCGAATCTGGGCGTGGTTGCGGTGGGCGATCCGAATAATGAAATCAGTTTTGTGGTCGCCGATATTCCGGGATTGATCGAGGGCGCGCACACGGGTTCTGGGTTGGGGACGCAGTTCTTGCGGCACATCGAGCGCACCCGGCTGCTGGTGCATATGGCCGATGTTTCGGACGCGAGCGGACGCTCTGACATTGTGAAAGATGTCGAAGTGATTCTCGGCGAACTGGCGAGCTTTGGCGCTCACCTCGAAGAAAAACCGATGATCATGGTGGCGTCGAAGATCGATGTTGCCAACAAAGACAAAGTCGCGGCGCTGAAGCGGTACTGTAAAAAGCACAAGTTGAAGCTCTACGAGATCTCAGCCGTGACCGGCAAAGGGATCGAGGAATTGAAGTACGCCATGGCCAAGGAAGTGGACGCAGTGCGCGAGCGGGCAGCGCAGGCTAGTCCCGAGTCCCGAGTACCTAGTACCTAGTACCTAGTACCCAGAAGCTCGGTTTAACTCGGTACTTTACGCGCGCGGCAGTTGGGAGCCGTGCTGGAAGTGATACTGAAGAATCTTAGCGGCTAGGGCGGGGGGCATTTTCTCGCCGTTCGATTCGACAGTGCGCACGACTTCTCCCTTGCACACTACTTCGGTAGGCGAAAGTCCGGCAATCTCGGCCGGCAACACCAGATTGATTTCGAGGATCACATTCGGCTGCAAAAGATCCTCCGCCTGAAACAGTAAACCGGAGCGGCTGATGTTTCTGGTTTCTCCGTCGTGCCATCTTTCTTCGTCGAGGCGGCGGTATTTCAAGGGCAGGTGAAGTTGAAAACGCTGGGCGCGCGACGATGACAGGTTTTGCGCCGCCGCAGCATGAGCAGTGTGAACGGCCATGGCAACCTCCCGGGGAAATGGAGTGGAATCCAGCACTTCGCGAACTTTACTTTTCAGATCGCGGAGGGTAAAGGGCTTCTGGAGCAGGCGTACGCCCGCGTCCAGCGTGCCATTGCGCCCGATCACGTTTTCGGTGTAGCCGGACATGTAGAGCACTTTCACGTTGGGGCGAATTTCAGAAATGCGCTGCGCCAGTTCGCGGCCGTTCATGCCGGGCATGATGACGTCGGTGAGCAGCAAGTGAATCACTCCCTCATGCGCTACCGCGATCTGCATGGCGACCGCTCCGTCGGCGGCATCGATGACCCGGTAACCCTGCTTCTCGAGGAATTGGCGGGCCAGATAGCGGAGGTTGGCTTCATCCTCGACCAGCAGAATGGTTTCCGTTCCCGGCTCGGCGGCGACGGATTCGGGAGCAACAAGAATCTGCACTGGGGCCTCGACTGCTTCCGCGACGCGGGGCAAATAAATCTTGAACGTCGTGCCCTTGCCGGGCTCGCTGTAGACCCAGATATAGCCACCGCTCTGTTTCACAATTCCGTAAACCGTGGAGAGGCCCAGGCCGGTGCCTTTCGGTCCTTTCGTGGTGAAGAAAGGCTCGAAGATGTGGGACTGGGTTTCGGAATCCATGCCCGCGCCGGTATCGCTGATAGCGAGCATGACGTAGTTTCCCGGCTTGAGCGGGGCGTGGAAACGCGCATATTCTTCGTCGAGCGATACGTTGGAGGTCTCGATGGTGAGCTTGCCGCCGGAGGGCATGGCGTCGCGCGCGTTCACGGCGAGATTCATGATGACCTGCTCAATTTGTCCGGCGTCGGCGCGCACTGTGCCGAGGCCGGCGGCGGGAACCATCACGAGGTCGATATCCTCGCCGATCACGCGAGTGAGCATCTTCAGGTTTTCGGTGACCACGCCGTTGAGATCGAGAATTTTCGGGGCCAGCATTTGCTTGCGACTGAAGGCGAGGAGCTGGCGAGTCAGCGATGTGGCCCGTCCAGCAGCGCTGGCAATCTCCTGAGCAGGAGCGCGCAGCGCCGGCTCGGGACCGAGGCGGTCGAGAAGAAATTCCGAGTAGCCGGAGATCACCATCAGCAGATTGTTGAAATCGTGGGCAATGCCGCCGGCGAGTCTGCCCACAGCTTCCATCTTCTGCGACTGCCGGAGTTGCTGCTCAAGGGCGCGGCGCTCGGTGACATCTTCGGCAAACAGTTCAAAGGTTCGTCCTTTGCCGCCGTCAGAAACGGCGCGGCCGGAAACGCGAACCACGGTGGCGGTGCCGTCTTTGCGCGCCCACTCGACGATGAGGCCGTTGAAGGGCGCTGCCGAGCGCAAGTAGTCAGCCAGTTCGAACCAGTGTTGCGTGTCGGCGTAGAGTGCGCCGAGGTGTTTTCCCGCCAATTCTTTGGCTGAGGAATATCCGAGCATGGCGAGAAGGGCTGGGTTGGCGTCCAAGAGTTGTCCCGTGGCATCGCAGCGGCAAATTCCGTACGGGGCGTTGGTGACGAGCGACCGGAAATTCATTTCGGAGCGCCGCAATCCCTCCTGAGAGGCACGCAGGGCGGCGTTGAACCAGCAGATCAGAGCCGCCAGCACGACGAACAGGGTCAGCCGGATCATGGTGGAGCGGTATTGGGCAGGGGTGTGTTCTCCGGAAAATGAGAAGTAGGCGCTTACCGTGAGCGCGAAAGAGGTGGCGACCAGCCCCGGTTTCCAGCCGCCATACCATGCGCTGACCATCACGGCGACGGCGAACACAGCAAGACGGCTTTCCGCGATGTTGGGCAGCAGCAGAACCGGGATGAGGGCTAAGGTGGTGCTGAGGACCGCTACTCCGTAGCGCAGAATGGGCGCCCGGGCGGGTTGGATGCGAAGTAGGGGGAGGGTTACTCGCATGTAAACCATGCTAATCCCAAGTTTTGAAACGCGCGAGATTACAGGAGTTCATTCCAGATTCGCGGGACACGCGGTTTCTCAGCGGGCTGATTTGGGCCAAGTGGACGATGCAGCGATGGGCCGTGGGCCAATGCCCCTGAACCCTTTGCTCTCCAGCCTGGAGAACGTTGAGCTTGCCAAGCAGGCCCGCGAACGAAGACACTAGCGGCTCATGAATATTGGATTGTTTGGCGGGACGTTTGACCCTATCCATCGCGGGCACCTGGCGCTGGCGTGCGCCGCGCGGGAGCGTTGCAAGCTTTCGCGGATTCTTTTCGTGCCCGCCAGTGTTCCACCGCACAAGCAGCGCCAGCCGCTATTGGACTTCGCTCACCGCTACGCGATGATTGCTCTGGCTACGGCACAAGAAAAGGACTTTGCGCCTTCGCTGCTGGAGGCTCCCGAAGAGGTTGGTGCGGGCGGGCCGGGAAAAGACAAAGAGAAGATGCGTGCGGGTAAACCGAATTACACCATCGACACCGTCGAACGCCTCAAGCAGTCGTTCAAGAAAGCAGACCAATTGTTCCTGCTCATCGGCATCGACGCCTTTGCGGACATTGCCAAGTGGCACCAGGCCGAGGCCCTGTTTCGTGAGTGTGAGTTTGTGGTTGCCAGCAGGCCGGGGTTTTCGCTGGCTGACGTGGCCAACGCGCTGCCTGCGAGCTTGAGGCCGCGGTTGGAAGTGACGCGTCCGTTTCACAAGCAAGCGGCCACGGGGGACCTGGTGTTGAAGGGCGTGACCATCCATCTGCTGGACGAAGTCTACCAGCCGGTTTCTTCCACGGCGATTCGCGAGGCAGCGGCGGCCGGGAAGCCGCTGGGGCGTTTCGTGGAGCCTGCGGTTGCGGACTACATTAAGAAGATGGGGTTGTACAAAGGTCGTTAGTGGTATAGGTAAACGTCGTTAGTCGGTGGTCGTTGGTCGTTGGCCAAAACCTCCGCTGCGAACAACCTTTTCAAAGCCGGCAAACGTTTCGACACTTGCTCATTTACAATACAGACTCTGCCCGATTGGGCCAACGACCAACGGCTAACGACCAGCGACTGAAGCACGACCGACCCTCTGCATGAAAAAAAGCGATTTGAAGCTACAGGTAACGGCGGCCATTCAGGCTTGCCTCGACAAAAAGGCTGAAGAACTTTCCATCTTGGAGATGGAAAAAGGTTCCGGAGCATTCACCGACTACTTTGTGCTGTGCAGCGGCACAAACCCGCGGCAGGTGCAGGCTATTGCGGACGAAGTGGAGCTGCGCTTAAAGACGGCTGGGGTATGGCCGGCGCACGTCGAGGGTTATAGGCAGGGCGAGTGGATACTGGTCGACTACGTAGATTTTGTCGTCCACGTCTTCTCTGAGAAGGCGCGCAAGTTCTACGATCTGGAACGACTTTGGAAGACCGCGAAACGGCTGGAGCCCACGGAATTGGCGCCGAAGACGAGGGCGAAGGCCGGGCCAAAGGCAAAGACAACGCAGAGAAAACGTGCCACTGTTCCTCGGCGTAAAAAAGCCTAGGGTCGTCGTCCCACGAGGGGCTACGTTTTCTTGTGCCCCGCACTGCTTACCGTGAAGATCAAGATCGCATGGATCGGCAAGACGAAAGAGCCGGCGATTCAGGCGCTGACGGACGAGTATCTGAAGCGGATTTCGCGGTATGTGCAGGTGGAGAGGCTGGAGTTGCGGGATGAAGCCGCGCTTCTGCACGCGTGCGGACGGGTCAAGGCGAGCAAAACAACGGGCGAGAAATCGACGCTGGTGCTGATGGATTCACGGGGGAAGCAGTTCTCGTCGGAGGAGTTGGCGCGGTTTCTCGGGGAATATCGAGACCACAATCCTCTGCCGCTGGTGTTCGCGATTGGTCCGGCGGATGGATTTGGCGAAGCGGCCCGGGGCGCGGCGCAGCACACGATCTCATTGGGTAGGATGACGCTGGCGCACGAGCTGGCGCGCGTGGTTTTGCTGGAGCAAGTCTACCGGGCGTTTACGATTTTGAAGGGCCATCCTTATCATTCCGGGCATTGATAACTTCAAACCCAAAGTCAAAGGCGACGGACAAGAGTGTCCGTCCCACACGAGCCCGGTTCACTGCGTTACAGTGGCCTGGTAGCTGACGGTTTGCCAGCGGCCGTTGCGGCGGACCCAGACGCGGGTGTAGCGATAGGGGCCGCTGAAATCTTCGCCCAGTTGGTGGCCTTTGACGTCGGCGCGAGCGGTGACCACGGCAGTGTCGCCGTAGAGGCGGACGACCATGTCGGAGACGTCCATCGACTCGTAGCGAAGCTGGCCACTGCGGCGGGCCGAAATGGTTTCTTGTTTGGTCGTGACCTGCCCGAGGGGGGTGATGGCGACATAGTCCTCGGCGAGGGTGCGCAGGGAGAAGTCGGCGTCGCGGCGGAGGCTGGCCTCCTTGGCCTGGCGTTCCATGTCGACGATCTGGCGGATGGTTTCCTGTTCGCTATCGAAGGTGGGTCTGGGGTGAAGAGCGACGTGTTGGGCGGAGAATGCAGGTAAGGCCGCGAGTAGGCACAACAATAACACCGTACACTTGTTGATCACGACAAGACCTCCGCAGTCTGCCAGAGGGCAGAGATCTGCTTGCTCCCGATACGCAAGGTTGGATGCGCGAGTTCAGTGGAAAGTCTGTACATTTGCAGATTCATCCTACGGAAAATAACAGAAAGAACGCCAAAGGTTACGAACTCACAAGCCTAAAGACCGGGCTTCGGCGCGTTTTGTTCGTGTCTTTCTGACGCTTCAGACTTGGCTTCGTGGAACCTGATTTGCCAATCCTCGTATAGATATTGCGAAGAGGTGTCCCCTTGAGCTCGCTCTCAGCCTGCGTCGACTCGTTCCAGGCCTAGCCGGCCCCTCTGGGAAGGCTTTCTAGTAGAATCAAGCATCCTCTTAACATGACAGACGTGCGCCGCGGTCTTATCATCGTGAACACCGGGCCGGGGAAAGGAAAGACGACCGCGGCCATAGGGACGGCTTTGCGCGCGGTGGGCCAGGGGATGCGAGTGCTCATGCTGCAGTTTCTGAAAGGTTCATGGCATTACGGCGAACTGGATGCGGTGAAAGCTTTTGGGGACAAGTTCGTGATGAAGCAGATGGGACGGGGATTTGTGAAGGTGGGTGCGGAAAAGCCGGACCCAGAAGATGTGAAGATGGTGGAGGAGGCGTGGGCGGAGGGGGAGAAGGCGATCCATTCGGGGGAGTGGGATCTGGTGGTGCTGGATGAGATCAATTATGCGATCAGCTATGGCATGCTTGATCCGGCGAGAGTGGTGGAGAGCCTGAAGAAGAAACCGGAAATGGTGCACGTCATCTTGACGGGAAGGAATGCACACCCCACAATTGTCGAGGCCGCCGACACGGTGACGGAGATGCGGCAGGTGAAGCACGCTTATGAGAAGGGCGTGATGGCGCAGAGAGGGATCGAATACTAGTTCTCAGTTCCCAGTTCTCAGTAAAGGCGCTGCTGAGGTAAGAACGGTTTTACTGAGAACTGAGAACCGAGAACTTAAAACTGCCTTATGGCTTGGTTCAAGCGCGAATCCGGGGATCTGGAGCCTTCGGGCGAGAAGACGGTCCGCACCGAAGGGTTGTGGGTGAAGTGTGAGAACTGCCGGCAGATCATCTGGAAAAAAGATCTGGAAGAGAATCTGAATGTATGTCCGAAATGCGAGAAGCATTTTCGCATCGATGCCCGGGCCCGGCTGGCGCTGCTGCTGGATGAGAATCAGTATGAGATGTTTGACGGGGACCTGTCGTCGACCGATCCTTTGAAGTTTGTGGATTTGAAGCCGTACTCGTCGCGGCTAAGGCAGGCGCAGTCTGACACCGGGCTGAAAGATGCGGTGATCAATGCACAGGGCAAACTGCTGGGACGGCCGGTAATCGCCAGCGTGATGGAGTATGCGTTTATCGGCGGCAGCATGGGCGCTGTGGTGGGCGAGATGATTACCCGGGCGGTGGAGCGGGCGGTGGATTCGAAAACCCCGCTAATTATTGTGTCGGCGTCGGGCGGGGCGCGGATGATGGAGGGTGTGGTCAGCCTGATGCAACTGGCCAAGATTTCAGCGGCGCTGGCCCGGCTGGATAAGGCCAAGGTCCCGTATGTTTCGGTGTTGACCGACCCAACTACGGGCGGGGTGACGGCGTCGTTTGCCATGCTGGGGGATTTGAATATTGCCGAGCCTGGGGCGCTGATTGGGTTTGCCGGGCCGCGGGTGATCGAGCAGACGATCCGGCAGAAACTGCCGGCGGGATTTCAGCGCAGCGAGTTTCTGCTGGCGCATGGGATGCTGGATGCGGTGGTGCATCGCAAGGAAATGAAGCCTTATATTGGGCGGGCGCTGGATTTTATGGCGGCGTAAAGAAAGCTGTCAGCTGTCAGCTCTCAGCCATCAGCTAAACCACCTCAGCGGTCGCCCGGATGCGCCTCACTTCGAATCTTGTCTTCCAACTTGATAATCTGAAGATACAAACTGAAAGCTGACGGCTGACAGATGAGAGCGTTCCTATGTCCTACGAAACCGCCGTTTCCCGCATGTTTGCGCTCGGGCACGAGCTGGCGCAGACGCCTGCGCACAAGTTTGATCTGGCGCATATGCGCGTGCTGCTGGCTGCGCTGGATCATCCCGAGCGTCGGTTTCCCAGCGTGCTGATTGCGGGGACGAATGGCAAGGGATCGACGGCGGCTACGCTGGCCTCGATTCTGCGGGCCTCGGGATTGAAAACCGGGCTGTACACGTCGCCGCATTTGGTGCGGATCAACGAGCGGATGCGGGTGAACGGGTGCGAGATCAGTGATGACGATTTCGCATCTCTTCATGACGCGGTGGATCACGTTGCGGAGCGGTTGGTCGAGAGGGCGGAGTTGCCGTGGCATCCCAGTTTTTTTGAGATGATGACGGCGATTGCATTTGAACATTTTGCGCGGGAGAAGGTGGATCTTGCGGTACTTGAAGTCGGGATGGGTGGGCGGCTGGATGCTACTAACGTCGTGGAGCCGCTGGCCAGTGTGATTACCGATATTTCGCTCGATCATCAAAAGTTTCTTGGGGATACGGTGGGCGAGATTGCGCGGGAGAAAGTGGGGATTCTTCGTCCGGGCGGCGCGGCGGTGGTGCTGCCACAGCAGCCTGAGGCCAATGATGTGATCGGAAATACGATTTTGGACTTGGGGGCGCGGGCGGTGAACGCGGTGCCGTTCGTGCCGCCGGTTTCGCCGGGGAGTACCCAGTACCTGGTACCTAGTATGGAGTCCAGCTTCGCTTATCGTTACCCGCTTCAGGTTTTGGGAGAACAGATTCTCGTGGAGACTCCCTTGGTTGGGCGACATCAGTTGCGGAATGTGGCTTTGGCGATTGCGGCGGCGGTGGAGTTGAATTCTCAGGGATTCAGCGGCGTCACGGCGAAGAGCATCGAGAGCGGTATTCGCGAGACGCGCTGGCCGGGGCGGTTGCAGGTGATTGCGGCGCGGGCGGGGTGGCCCGAGATGGTGATCGATGTGGCGCACAATCCGGCGGGCGCGTGGGCTCTGCGATCGGCCCTTTCAGAGCGGTATGAGGACCGTCCGCTGATTTTTGTTTTTGGTGCGATGCGGGATAAGGCAATCTCAGAGATGACGGAGATTTTGTTTCCTTTGGCGGAGTTGGTGATCGCGACCCGGCCGGGGAATCCGCGGGCGGCGTCACCGGAGGAGATTCAGCAGGCGGCGGCTCGAACCGGGGTTGAGATTGAGGCGGTAGAAGAGGTCGAACGTGCGTTGGAAAGAGCCCGAGCGCTGGCGACGGCGGGGACAGTCGTTGTGGTTACGGGATCGATCTATCTTGTGGGCGAAGTGATGCGCAGTATTGGCGCAGACGTTTAAAGCAGCGCCTACGGCGGTTTCCCCTTAGAATGGAAGTGTGCAGGAAGTGAATACATCGGTGGATGTGGAACCGGGCGCGGAGGTGGCGCCGGTGGTTGCGCGGCGGGGAAGTCCGCACGCGATTCCGGGGAAGAAATACGGCTGGTTGAGCCGGCTGCGGTCGTATTTGATTCTTGATCCGCTGGTGTGGCTGTACACGCTGGTTCTGGGAATTCTGGCGCTGCCCGGCGGTCTGTTCGACCGGAGCGGGCGGCGGCTGCATTGGTTTTCGCGGGCCTGGTCGTGGCTGATTGTGAAGACGATCTTGTCGCCGGTGGAAGTTGCTGGCCTCGATAAGATCGATACTTCGAAGCCGCATGTCTACGCAGTGAATCACGCCTCGGCCATGGACATTCCGGTTCTCTACGTTTACCTTCCGTTTCAATTCCGCATCGTATTCAAGAAGGAATTGTTGTCGTATCCGATTGTGGGCTGGCAGTTGAAGCGGTCGGGGCAGGTTTGCATTGACCAGCAGAAGCCGACCAATTCGATTGCGGCGATACGGTCGGCGGTGAAGAGTTTGAAAGGCGGCATGCCGCTGGTGATTTACCCGGAGGGCGGACGGACGCCGGATGGCGAGATAAAGCCGTTCCTGCCGGGAGCTTTCTTTCTGGCGATCAAGGCGCAGGTGGATATTGTGCCGGTGGCGCTGGTGGGTACTTTCGAACTGCTGCCGATGAATACCTACCACATTAAGTGCCGGCCACTGGAGATGCGGGTGGGCGAGCCGATCTCGACGGCGGGGATGACGATGCGGGACTTGGAGGCGGTGTCGGAGAAGGTAAAGAAGGCGATGGAGGAGTTGTATTACGCGGCAGCCCCGCCCCAAGTGTAACCCGAATTTTCTTCCGTAACTTTTCCTGTTTCCTGCCGTTATCCCTGTGTAAGACTACTCCGCGCGGAGAATTCGTTGAAGGCTCTGAGGAAAGAAGCGGACGAGCGGCTTCTGATCGAGGCGGCGCAGAAGGACCCTGCGCGCTTTGCGGAGCTTTATGAGAACAATTTCGAGCGGGTCTATGCGTACGTGGTGCGTCGGGTGGGAAACCGCGCGGAGACCGAGGATCTGACCTCGGAGGTATTTCATCATGCGCTGTCGAACCTGAAGCGATTTGAGTGGCGGGGGATTCCGTTTGCGGCTTGGCTGTTCCGGATTGCCGCGAACCTGATTTCGGACCGCTGGCAGCGCCAGAGCCGCGAGAATGTAGCGGACGAGCCGGAGCAGATCGAATCCGCGGCGGCGAAGGGCGTGGAATTCGAAGAAGTGGAGCGGCGAGCGACCCTGTTTCGATTGGTGGATACTTTGCCGGCCGAGCAGCGGCGTGTGGTGGTACTGCGGTTCGTGGAGCAGAAAAGTATTAAGGAAGTGGCGCGGGAGATCCGCAAGACGGAAGGCGCGGTGAAGCAGTTGCAGTTCCGCGCGCTGACGAGTCTGCGGACGCGCTTGGAGGGTGCCGATGCCTAAGCGCTCTCTGAATCCGCCGAACAACGATCCGCGGAAGAACGATCCGCGAAACAAGGCCGTGAAGAAGATCGAGCAGCTGAACCGCGCCGTGGATGTTTTGCTGGCGCGGACGGATGGCAAGCTTCCCAAGATGGACGCGGGGGTTGAGCCACTGGCGCGCCTGGCGGCGGATTTGCGCGACCTGCCACGGGAGGAATTCAAGGTACAACTGAAATCCGAATTACTGAAAGGGAAAAAGAATATGACTACCGTTGCCGAACCTTTTGCGGCCGTTCACACCAGCGCAAGCCCAAGGTTGACGTTCAAAGATGCCGCCAAGGCGATCGAATTCTACAAGCAGGCCTTTGGCGCGAAGGAAACGTTCCGGTTCGAACTTGAAACAGGGATCCCGCATGCCGAAATCATGATTGGCGACTCGGTGATCATGCTGACGGAGGAGTGGCCGGAAGGCGGGCGGTTCAGTCCGGAGACGCTGGGAAATTCACCGGTCATGATGTCGCTGACGGTCCCTGACGTGGACAAATTTTTCGCCCATGCGGTTGGCGCCGGGGCCAAGAGTGTGATTCCTGTAGCTGATCAGTTTTACGGACATCGCGAAGGAACGCTTCAGGATCTCTTTGGATACCTGTGGGGTGTATCCACGGTGAAGGAAGACATGCCGGTCGAAGAGATGCACCGGCGCATGAAGGGGATGACGAAAGGCGATACCGGGGGCAAGAAGCCGGCGGTGAATCCGATTCCGGCTGGCTTCCACATGGTGACGCCGTATCTGGTGGCGGAGAACGGGCCGGCACTGGTGGAGTTCGCCAAGGAGGCGTTCGGAGCCGAGGAGACGTTCCGCATTGTGGCGCCGGCGGGCGGGCTGCACGCCGAGGTGCGGATTGGCGACTCGATGCTGATGGTGGGCGGCGGCATTCCGGGAAAAGAGTTCCGATCCACGCCGAAAACCCACGCGCTGCACATTTATGTGGAGGACGCAGATGCGGTATGCAAGAAAGCAGTGGCGGCGGGAGCGACCTTGATCGACGCGCCCCGGGACCAGGAGTACGGCGAACGCTCGGGTGCTGTGAAGGATCCGGCGGGAAATATCTGGTACATCGCCACGCATAAGGGAGAGAGCTACATTGCCAAGGGGCTGAACAACGTGAATGCATATCTGCTTCCGCTGCGGGCAGAGCCGGTGATCACCTTCCTGAAGCGGGCGTTTGGGGGGCAGGAACTGGGGAAGTACGCGTCCCCGGACGGTGTGGTGCACCATGCCGAAATTCGTATCGGGGATTCGGTGGTGGAGATGGGCGAGGCCTACGGCGTGCACAGCAAGTATGAGCCCATGCCGGCCATGTTCTATCTCTATGTGCCGGATGCGGATGCAGTCTACCGGCGCGCGCTGGCGGCGGGGGCGAAATCGATCCAGGAGCCGGCGGACCAGCCTTATGGAGACCGCAATGGGGCGGTCACAGATTCGTTCGGGAATACTTGGTATATCGCTACGCACATCAAGGATATGGAATAGCGTTCCCTTAGGCAGAGAGGGTGTATTGGTGCCCTTGCGGGACTCAATCCGCTCCGTGAGAAAATATGTCCGCGAAGAAGAAGAGCAGCATCCCTGCCGAGAAGTCAGAGTTGTATGACAGGCTGATTGCTACCCATCCGAAGATAGAGCGCAAGGGCGCTGCCATGGGCTATACCTCGCTGAACGGACATATGTTTAGCTGTTGGGGCCCTCTGGGGTGCTTGCGTTGCGGCTGCCTGAAGAGGAAAGAGAGAAATTTCTTAAGAAATATAAGACGACTCTGCACGAAGCCTATGGGGTTGTGATGAAGGAATATGTCGCGGTTCCTGATGCGCTGTTCCAGAACACCAAAGAGTTGAAGAAGTATCTTGTGATGAGCTACGACTACATTGCTACATTGAAGCCGAAGGCAACTAAAAAGAAGCGTTGAGGCGCGGTTTCGGCTCTCTACCGTTTGACCCTCTGGAATCCCTCCAATAAACTGAAATATTCAGTATTCCTGCAGGTTTCAACTTTATGGCAGACAGCATTCATGTGAAGCTTCCGGATGGAAGCGTGAAGGATGTTCCCAAGGGGACGACGGCGCTCGATATTGCCAAGTCCATTAGCCCCCGGCTGGCGGATGCGGCGTTGGCGGCCAAGACCAACGGCGATCTCATTGATCTCACCCGTCCGCTCGAGAAGGACACTGACCTTCGTCTTTTGACTGAGAAAGATCCTGAGGCACTGGAAGTTTACCGGCATTCGTCTGCCCACTTGCTGGCGGCGGCCGTGCTGGAGCTTTTTCCGGAGACCAAGCTGGGGCACGGGCCGGCGACGGAGACTGGATTCTTCTACGACTTCTACCGTCCCACTGCGTTTACGCCGGAGGACCTGGAAAAGATCGAGAAGAAGATGCAGGAACTGGTGCAGCAGAACATCCCTTATGCGCGCGAGTTTCTGCCTCGCGATCAGGGGCTGACGGAGTTCAAGAAGGAAGGCGACTTCATGAAGTGCCATTTCATCGAGCAATTTACCAAGCCCGATGAAAAGATATCGATTTACCGCACTGGCAAGTTCACGGATTTTTGCCGCGGGCCGCACATTCCATCGACCGGGAAGATCAAGGCATTCAAGCTGTTCAATATTGCGGGGGCGTACTGGCTGGGGGATGAGAAGAATCCCCAACTGCAACGCATTTATGGGACTTCGTTTTTCTCGAAGAAAGATCTTGACGCGCACTTGCAGCAGGTCGAGGAGGCGAAGAAGCGCGATCATCGCGTGCTGGGGCAGCAGCTTGATCTGTTTTCGATCCAGGAACTGGCGGGGCCGGGACTGATTTTCTGGCATCCCAAGGGCGGCATCATCCGAAAACAGATGGAAGACTGGATGCGGGAGGAGTACGTAAAGCGCGGCTACTCGCTGGTCTACACACCGCACGTGGCGCGGCGGCAGTTGTTTTTTACCTCCGGGCACGAGGGCTATTACTCGCAGAACATGTTCGACGCCATGGAACTGGACGACGCCGAATACCGGCTGAAGCCGATGAATTGTCCGGGGCACATTCTGATTTATAAGGATTCGCTGAAATCGTATCGCGATTTGCCGGTGCGGCTGGGGGAGTTGGGGACGGTGTATCGCTACGAGCGCTCGGGAGTGATGCATGGACTGCTGCGGGTGCGCGGGTTTACGCAGGATGATGCCCACATCTTTTGCACGCCGGAGCAGATTGAAGATGAGATTGCGAGTTGTCTGGATTTCGCTCTGGATGTGCTGAAGGATTTTGGCTTCGACCAGTTCCAGACGGAGCTTTCGACGTGGAATCCTGACGACCGGAAGAATTTCGTGGGCAGCGAAGAGCAATGGATTCACGCCACCGAATCGCTCAAGAAGGTGCTGGAACGCCGGAAGATTGAGTACAAGACCATCCCCGGCGAAGCGGCGTTTTACGGGCCGAAGATTGACATCAAGCTGGTGGACGCTATTGGACGGTTATGGCAGCTCTCGACGGTGCAGTTCGACTTCAACCTGCCGCAGCGGTTTGGTCTGGAGTACGTCGCCGAAGATGGTTCGCGTAAGCAGCCGGTGATGGTGCATCGCGCGCTCTACGGGTCGGTGGAGCGATTCTTCGGCGTGCTGATTGAGCACTATGCGGGCGCGTTTCCGGTTTGGCTGTCGCCGGTGCAGGTGGCGATGATCCCCATCAGCGAGCGGCATGCAGAGTACGCGAACAAAGTTGCGGACCAGCTCAACGCGATTGGCGTGCGCGTGGAAGTGGATGCGCGCAATGAAAAGATGAATGCCAAGATCCGCGAACATGCCATGCAGAAGGTGCCGTTCCTGCTGGTGGTTGGAGATAAAGAAGCTGAAGCTGGGAAGGTGAATGTGCGCACTCGCGGGAAAGAAAAGACTGAGGACATGGCTGCGAGCGAGTTCGTGGAGAAAATTCGGAAGCTGATTGCGGAGAAGAGTGCGGCGCTTTAAATCACTGGTGCGGGGTATTTAGGGAGCAGATCAGATTCACGTTGCGACGGATATATTCGATCTTCAGTTGCTTTAGACTTCCGTCTTGTCCGCCAGAGTCCGGATCCCCACAGACTCCCTCGTAGAACTCGTTGTCCAAGGCGTCCAAAGCCGGCGGGCACGCTTTCTTGTATGTCCGCCAATCGTTCGCGAATCGCTGCCGCCTCGTTGCCGATGACTCGCTGCCCATAATTTTCAAGGCGCGTCCGAGAAAGTCGCAATACTTACGTGCACCAATCGCCTGATACCCGTCGAAGGCAACATCCGAGAGGGTGCAGGACGAGTTCCAAAAATACTGCTCGAAGCCCCCGTTGTTGACCTCGGACTCAAGCAGGCGCATGGCCCAGAAGAACTGCGCTGACTTTGGCGTTTGTCGCACCAGCGCGTTGTCATCCTTGTCAGGGCCGAGCTCGCCAACAAAGCCCCAGATCGAGTCAATCACCGTCTGAACCAACTCCTCATCCGAGGCTGCTCCAAGTTGACTCGGAGTTAGGTTCCAGTGCCTTGACATTGGCACAGGCTAACACCACATCGCAGGTTGTACCATGTTTCCGTGCATGAACTGGCGGAGCGCGTGTTGGGGCAGATTCGGCGGGAGGAGTTGCTGCGTCCCGGGGACCGGGTTGGGGTTGCGGTTTCAGGTGGGATTGATTCGGTTGCGCTGCTGCGTCTGCTGCTCGAATTGCGTCAGGAACTTGGCATTGTTCTCTCCGTTGTTCATTTCAACCACAAGCTGCGCGGGGCGGAGTCGGATGCGGATCAGGCGTTCGCGGCGGGACTGGCTCGGGAGCATGGGTTGGAGTTTTACGGCGCAAGCGGCGATGTGGCGCAACAGGCTGCTGATGAGGGCTCAGGAATGGAAGCGGCGGCGCGGGAGTTGCGGTATGGATTTTTCGGAGAGCTTCTGGGATCCGGTGAAGTCGATGAGCTTGAGCCGGAGGAACCTCAGGGGCTAAAGCCCGAATCCTCAGAAAAGCCTATCGGCACGGCTGAAGCCGTGCCCTTCCCGAGCCCATTTGTCCGCCCGGCTTCGCAGGTAACGCTGGACAAGATTGCTACTGGGCACACGCTCGACGATCAGGCTGAGACTGTGCTGATGAGGCTGATTCGCGGGACGGGGCTGCGTGGGCTCGGGGGGATCCATCCCCGCATCGTGGTCGAGCACGAAGATGGGGAACATCACGGCGAGATCGTTCGTCCGCTACTTGGAATTCGGCGGCGCGAGCTGAAACAGTATCTAACCGAAATCAAACAGACGTGGCGCGAAGACTCGTCGAACACGGATTCCAGGTTCACCCGTAACCGCGTGCGCAGCCTAGTCCTCCCGCTGCTCGAACGGGAGTTCAATCCCGCGGTGGTGGAGAATTTTTCTGAACTGGCGGAGATTGCCCGCGACGAGGAAGACTACTGGGAGAACGAGCTTTCAGGTTGGCTGGGGACGGTGGTGCAGTGGTCGCAACCCGAATGGACGCGGGGGATTCCGGGCTTCGGCGATTCGCAATCGCTCGTGCAAATCCAGCCGTCTCACATTAAATGCGCCGATGCTGAATTGCTGGAGCCACTTGAGCAGGCCGGTCCGGCGGTGATGAATGCTTCCGTGAGCCGGCCGTGGCTGTTGACCGAGCCGCGGGCCGTGCAACGAAGGGTGCTGAAGGCGATTGGGGAGCAGGCGGGCATTCCGCTGGAGTTCAAGCACATTGAAGAGGTTCTGCGTTTTGCGGCCGAGGACGGCCCAGCAGGCAAGGAGCTGGCGCTTCCGCTGGGGTGGAAGCTGGTGCGCGAGCCGGAAGCTATGATTTTCGTCACGCCTGACTTGCGCTGTCAGGAGCGGATTCCGGACTATGAATACTCGCTGGCGGTTCCGGGACGGGCCTTCGTGGCGGAACTGGGGGTAGTAGTCGAGGCGTTGCACGTTACTTCCCAGGTCACCTCGGAGATCACGGCGGAGGCGCAGGTTGCGGAGTATAATCCGCAACAACTTCTCCGGGCAGAGCTTTTGCCGGGACAGTTGACGGTGCGGAACTGGCGTGCGGGAGACCGGTTTTGGCCGGCGCACACGAAGTCGCCGAAGAAGATCAAGGAACTGCTGCAGGAGCGGCACGTGGCACAGCCTGGGCGCAGGCTCTGGCCGGTTGCAGTGAGCGGCGACGAGATTGTGTGGATGCGCGGCTTTCCGGTCCCCGCTCGATGGCTCGCGAAAGCAGGGCAGGAAGCGGTGCTGATCCGAGAGATGCCGTGGCTTGAGGAGCAAACGATCTGAGAGTCTGGTCTAGCAGCATCGCGTATCCCATCCGGAGGCAAGCCACTTCATGAGCGGGCTTAAAGCCGATTCACTTCGCCAGGTAATTGCGGCCGAGCAGATCCAGAAGCGTGTGAAGGAACTCGGGCGCCACATCTCCGACGATTACCAGGGCCAGACGATTCAGGCGCTGGCCGTGCTGGAGAATGCGTTCATGTTCATGGCCGACCTGGTGCGGGCGCTCGATGTTCCCGTGGTATGCCAGTTCATCAAGCCCAAATACAGCAAGCAGCAAGGCACCCAGTCCGGAGAGATTGTGGAGATCTTCTTCAGCCACGAACCGGACATTCGGGGGCAGCATATTCTGCTGGTGGAGGGCCTGGTGCATTCCGGGGTGACCAGCGAATTTCTGATGAACGATTTGCGCGCGCGGGGGGCGGCTTCGGTGAAGCTGGTTACCCTGCTGGATCGCCAGTCGGCGCGACGCGTGGCGCTACAGCCTGACTATTTCGGCTTCCTCGTGGATGAAGCATTCCTCGTGGGCTATGGGTTGGGCGCGGTGGAGCAAACCAACCGCAACATCCCCTACCTGGCTGCAATCCCAGTCTCGCAAATGACTTAAGTTATGCGAAGGTTGGCGCGCCTTTTTCCGAAGGAAAAGGTAGAATAGAGGTCTCAAAGGATTTCCCCCATCCAAACTGGCTGGGCGGCATCTATATTGGTTAGGAGCCTCGGGGCTTCGCGGCAGGGCGGTGGGACCCCGGTTTCTTCAGGAGCTTTTTGGTGAATTCGACAGTAAAAACCGTTGTCTTCTGGGTGGTCATTGCGCTGTCTGGCGCGCTGTTGTGGACCGTGATTCAGCAGGGGCGAAGTGGGCAGAAGGAAGCAGAAGTCAACTTCTCCCAGTTCATGACCGACGTGGATCAAGGCAAGGTG
The DNA here is from genome assembly GCA_963842095.1 of uncultured Acidobacteriaceae bacterium. GTDB lineage: Bacteria > Acidobacteriota > Terriglobia > Terriglobales > Acidobacteriaceae > Sulfotelmatobacter. Next base: position 672,612 of record CAWJEY010000004.1, on the reverse strand, counting down.
CATGAAGTCACCGTGGACGGCATGCAACTGAAAGGAAAACTTACCGACAACTCGGCCTTCCATACCACGGTTCCGGCGAATTATCCCGACATGATCAAGGCGCTGCACGACAAGGGCGTGTCGATGACGTTCAAGGACGCTAACAATGGCAGCTTCACGCTGCAGTTGCTGGGCACCTGGGCGCCGTTGATTCTGCTGGGTGCGCTGTGGTTCTTCATGATCCGGCAGATGCAGACGGGCGGCAACAAGGCGCTGTCGTTCGGCAAGAGCCGGGCGCGGCTGCTTTCGATGCAGCAGAAAAAAGTCACGTTCAAAGACGTGGCCGGCGTGGAAGAGGCCAAGGAAGAGCTGCGGGAGATTATTGAATTCCTGCGCGAGGCGCAGAAGTTCCAGAAACTTGGCGGCAGGATTCCCAAGGGAGTGTTGCTGGTTGGGCCTCCGGGAACAGGCAAAACGCTGTTGGCTCGGGCTGTCGCCGGCGAAGCGAACGTTCCGTTCTTTTCGATCTCCGGATCGGATTTTGTGGAGATGTTTGTGGGCGTCGGCGCCAGCCGCGTGCGCGATCTGTTTGAGCAGGGCAAAAAGAATGCTCCCTGCATCATTTTCATCGACGAAATTGACGCGGTGGGGCGGCATCGTGGCGCGGGCCTGGGCGGTGGTCACGACGAGCGCGAACAGACCCTGAACCAGTTGCTGGTGGAGATGGACGGGTTCGAGTCGAATGAGGGCGTGATTCTGATGGCGGCTACGAACCGGCCCGACGTGCTGGATCCGGCGCTGCTGCGGCCCGGGCGTTTTGACCGGCGCGTGGTGGTGAGCCGCCCGGATGTGCGCGGGCGCGAGGAAATTCTGCGCGTGCATACGCGCAAGATTCCTCTTGCCGAAGATGTCGATCTTTCGGTGCTGGCTCGCGGGACGCCGGGTTTTTCCGGTGCGGACCTGGCCAACATGGTGAATGAAGCGGCATTGGCGGCGGCGCGGCAGAACCGCAAGGCTGTGCTGATGTTCGACTTCGAAGTGGCCAAGGACAAGGTCCTGATGGGCGTGGAACGCAAGTCGCTGATCCTTTCCGACGAGGAAAAGAAAGTTACGGCGTACCACGAAGCGGGACATGCGCTGGTGGCGGCGAAGCTGCCGGGGTCGGATCCGGTGCACAAGGTCACGATCATTCCGCGCGGAATGGCGTTGGGCGTGACCATGCAGTTGCCGGTGGATGACCGGCACAACTATACCCGGGAGTACTTGAAGACCGACCTGGCGATTTTGATGGGCGGTCGTTTGGCTGAAGAACTGTTCCTCAACCAGATGAGCACAGGCGCGGGAAACGACATTGAGCGGGCCACGGAAATGGCACGCAAGATGGTGTGTGAGTGGGGCATGAGCGATCTTGGTCCTCTTACTTTCGGTAAAAAGGAAGAGCAGATCTTTCTGGGCCGCGAGATCAGCCAGCACCGCGACTACAGCGAAGACACCGCCATCAAGATTGACGGCGAGGTCCGCAAGCTGGTGAACCAGGGATACGAAACAGCGAAGAGTATTCTGGAAGGCAGCCGCGAGACTCTCCAAAAAATCGCGGCGGCTTTGCTGGAGCGCGAAGTACTGGATGCTTCCGAGGTGCTGCTGCTGGTGGATGGCAAGGAACTGCCTCCTATGAAGTCGCCTTCCAAGCCCGATGACGGCGTGCAGCAGGTTTTGAAGCCGGAGCCGGGACGCGGGATTGTGAAGGGCGGAGAAAGTCCGGCGCGGGCCTAGACCTCTCGGCGTTCAAGCGGCATTCGATGCGGAAGGCGGCTCCTCCGCCTCCGGTAGTGATGGGTAGCTTTGACGGTCGGGGCCCGTCTGCCACATTGTCCAGAGAGTTTGGACGTAGGCATCCTCGAACAAAGCGTTCATCAAGTTACCCATAAACAGCGGATCCATTTCCAGTTTCGCAGCCAGGGCGTCTGCGTTAGCGGTGCTTCTCGAATTCTCCGGCGACTGCCACGCCAGGTCGATGGCACTGACGGGCACTCCTAGCTGCCAGAGCTTTATGGTTTTCTCCTTTCCCAGGCGGACGATCAAGACCGATTGATCCACCCAATCGATCAAAGTCCGCAGTCGATAGTGGGTTTTGACTGCTAAGTCAATCACGTCGGCCGTGGCCAGATTCTGGATGTCCTCGATGCCCTCTTCCTCCAGCCGATATTCTTTCCAAATGTTAATCCCGCGCACGAGTTGAAGCGGCAGGTCGGCGGTCTTGGATCGGCTTATCTTGCCGATGCGCAATCCAGCTTGCAATACCCCCTGCAGGAACGCGTTGGCTAAAAAACCGATGGCAAAGTACATTACAGCGGATGTAGTGCCCTCGGAAGACATCGTTGTGGCGATCACAATCGCAACTCCCACGCTGAGCAGCAGCCGGTTGATGCTGCCCCAGAAGACGTGTTCCGTAAGGTCCGAAAGGTAGAGGCGACGAACCATCGATCCCAGGTTAAAAAGGTACACGCCGGTGAACGCAAAGGCGATCGGCTTGGCCGGCACGACAAGCCAGTCAGGAAGCAGCCAGGGGAACTTGTAGCCGAGCGCAACAAAACACAGCACAAAACCCGGCAAGTACAGCAGCGAAAGCAGAACTGCCGGAGGGAACAAAAACTGCAGGCTGTAAACGGTCGAAATGTCTTTGGCGATACCGCTTGCTCCGCCCTTCGACCGCACCACTGGAAGTTTGAACGCGTTGAGCTTCTTCAAATCGTCCAGGAGCCTCCCCTGTTTTCTCTCCGCCAAGGTCTGCTGGAAGAGGATTACAAGGAGTATCGGCAATAAGCACAGGAGCAGAAACGTGAGCAGGATGATCGTCATGGTTCCCCTTGTGCGGACAAGATTCAGCCCCTGGGGCGAGGGGAAAGCGCCGCCCCTGTGGGCGCAATGACGATATGCCGGCCAAAACATCGTGTCAAGGGGAGAAGATTGCCCTGTCGGTAGCACATGATATGTCCGGTTGAGATAGCACATGATATGTCCGCTTTGCGGGCGGTGAGGATAGGAGACCATGCGGAGCATGGAAGCTTATCCGAGGGCCGCGATGGAGCGGGCGATGAAAGTACAGGACGTGATGTTGCAGGCGATGGCGAAGAAGATCAGCTGGTGGCAGGCGGCGGAGATCCTGGGGATCAGCGACCGGCACATGCGGCGGTGGCGGGAGCGCTACGTCGAACAGGGCTACAACGGATTGCTGGACCGGCGGCGGGGCCAGCCCTCGCGGCGCCGGGTGCCGGTGGCGACGGTGGAGAAGGTGTTCGCGCTGTACCGGGAAAACTATTTCGATCTGAATGTGCAGCACTTTCACGAGAAGTTGCAGGCCGAGCACGGGATCGAGCTGAGTTACACCTGGGTCAAGCAGGCGCTGCAGGGAGCGGGCCTGGTGGCGCGCGGACGCAAGCGCGGGGCGCATCGCAAACGGCGCGAGCGGCGGCCGTTGCCGGGGATGCTGTTGCATATCGACGGCAGCCGCCATCAGTGGTTTCAGGACGAACGCTGGTACGACCTGATCGTGATTCTGGACGATGCCACCAGCGCGATTTATTACGCGCAACTGGTGGAGGAGGAATCGACGGCGACGGTGATGGCCGGACTGAAGGAAGTGGTCGAGCGCAAAGGCGTGTTCTGCGCGCTGTACAGCGATCGGGGAAGTCATTTCTGGCTGACGCCGAAGGTGGGCGGCAAGGTGGACTGTCATCGCCGCACACAGGTGGGGCGGGCGTTGCACGAGTTGGGAGTGCAGATGATTCCGGCCTACTCGCCGGAAGCGCGTGGGCGCAGCGAACGCAACTTCGGCACCTGGCAGGGACGGTTGCCGCAGGAGCTGCGGTTGCGCCAGCTGGGGACGCTGGAGGCGGCGAACCGGTTTCTGCGGGAGGATTACATCGCCGAGTTCAATCGCCGTTTTCAGGTCGCGCCCAGGCAGCGGGGGAACGCTTTTGTGCCCAGCCGCAGTCGTGACCTGGAACGAATTTTCTGGCTGCAGTTCGAACGCAACGTGAACCGCGACAACACGGTGAGCTTTCAGAATCTGAGCTTGCAGATCGAGCGGGTGCGCTGGCGAGCAACGTTGGCGGGTTGCCAGGTGGTGGTGCATCAACATCTCGATGGCACCTTGCGTCTCAGCTACGGACCCCATTGTCTCGGTCGCTACGACGCCAGCGGCGCACCCCTGCCGACCGCGGCTTCTACGGCGCTGAGCAGGGGAAGGGGAACTGCCCCCTTCCCCTGCAACCCCATCCCCAAAATCAACCCAACCCAATCGGCGAGGGCACAACTTTGAAACCGGACATTTCACTTGCTACCAAAACCGGACATTTTAACTTGCTACCGACAGGGGAGAAGATTGACAGATCAGTTATCCGTTTACGACTTTCATCATGTGTTCGGGATAACGGAGCCCGGCGGCCGCGCCAACGGAGAAAATTTCCTTAATGCGCCGCAAATCCTCCGCGGTCAGCTTCACGTCGATCGCGGCAACATTCTCTTCCAGATATTTGCGTCGCTTGGTTCCCGGGATGGGGACGATGTTCTTATCCTGAGCCAGCACCCAAGCCAGCGCCAGTTGAGAAGGCTTGCAGCCCTTCTCCTTCGCGATTTCCTCGACCTTGTGCACCAGATCGAGATTCTTCTGGAAGTTTTCTCCCTGAAATCGCGGTGAGAATCTGCGGTAGTCGTCTTCAGGAAGATCTTCGAACCGTTTGAACTGGCCGGTGAGAAAGCCGCGTCCGAGGGGGCTGTAGGCGACGAAGGCGATGCCGAGTTCGCGGCAGGTAGCGAGGAGTTCGTCTTCCGGTTCGCGGCTCCAGAGGGAGTATTCGGTTTGCAGCGCGGTGATGGGATGGATTTTCACGGCGCGGCGCAGGGTTTGTGGCGAGGCCTCGGAAAGACCGATATGCCGGATTTTTCCTTCCCGTACAAGCTGCGCGAGTGCGCCGACGGTTTCTTCGATGGGCGTGGCAGGATCGACGCGGTGCTGGTAGTAGAGATCGATGACTTCAACGCCCAACCGCTTTAAGCTGCCTTCACATGAGCGCCGGATGTAATCAGGCTTGCCGTTCACGCCGCGCACCGAGGCGTCTGCGGGATCGCGGACGATTCCGAATTTTGTGGCCAGCACGATCTGGTCACGCTTGCCTTTGATGGCGCGGCCAACCAGTTCCTCGTTGATGAATGGGCCGTAAATGTCGGCCGTGTCGAGAAAGTTGAGGCCGAGTTCGAGGGCGCGGGAAATGGTGGCGATGGATTCGCCGTCATCGCGGGGACCGTAAAATTCCGACATGCCCATGCAGCCGAGGCCGAGGGCTGAGACCTTGAGACCGCTGCGTCCAAGCTGACGAAATTGCATGATGGCTCCTGACTAAGGGGAGAATAAGCGGATACTGCCGCGTACTACCACTATAGAGATGCGCCAACCCCGGCTTTCGATGGCAGGAATTCGTGAGTCGTGTCATGCGGCCATGCATCCTTCATTTGACGGAATCATTCCTCTGATCGGCGGAATCCATGAGTCAGGTGCCTATCTGGTTTGAACGCAAGTTTGAGTTTTCATTTCCCGTGGAGCTTTGTCCGAATTTGCTGGCGCGTCTGCGCGGCACGCCGGCCCGTCTTGAAGAGGCGCTTCGCGGTCGTTCTCAAGAACTCCTGACCGAGAAGCCGCAGGGAAAGTGGTCGGCCCAGGAACAGGCCGGGCACTTGCTTGATCTCGAATCGCTATGGCTGGCGCGGGTGGGCGATTACGTGGCGGGCAGCGAGCAACTCACCGTCACAGATTTGCAGAATCGAAAAACTGACGAAGCCAACCACAACGCGCGCCCGCTGGAAGAGATTCTGGCGGAATTTCGCGGCGCACGGTCAAGACTACTGAACCGTGTGGACGAACTGGATGCCTCGCTATTTACCCGGGCTATTCCGCATCCGCGTTTGAAGACGCCAATGCGACTGGTGGATCACTTATATTTTGTGGCCGAACACGACGATCACCATCTGGCGCGAATCTGGGAACTGGTCAACCCATCCCGGTAGCTGGCCAAGATCAGGGCTGGACCAGAACTACCGGATCAGGATGAGTGGCTTGGTCCGGGCCAGGACCTCGCCGATTTCTACTGCAGACACTCCCGCCGCGTTGAGGGACCGCGTAAGCGGCGCGGAGTCGCCGGATGCCACCGAAATGAGCAAGCCACCTGCGGTCTGAGGATCGAAGAGTAGCGATTTCAGATCTTCGGGAACTCCATCTTCATATCCCACGACGCATTCGGCAAAGTCACGGTTGTTCTTGAGACCGCCGGGAATATACCCGGCGCGAACGGACTCGAAGGCTCCTGCGAGAATTGGAATGCGGTTGGCGCGCAGCCGCAAGGATACGTCGGATGCCATCGCAATCTCGCGAGCATGGCCGATCAGGCCGAAGCCTGTGACATCGGTCATGGCGTGAATGCGGAATTCGCCGTCCCGAACACATTCCGCAGCTCGTTTGTTCAGCGTGGTCATCGACTGAACCGCGGCGTCGATCCAGGCTGGTTCAGCTTTGCCCTTTTTTATCGCTGTGGAGATCACGCCCGTGCCCAGCGCCTTGGTGAAGATGAGAGCATCGCCCGGTCTGGCTCCGGCGTTGGCGAGAATTTTCTTGGGGTGGATGAGGCCGGTGACGGAGTATCCGAACTTGGTTTCGTCGTCACGTATGCTGTGGCCGCCGATTACGGTGCATCCGGCTTCGATCATTTTCGAGAGGCCTCCGGCGAGGATGCGTTCGAGAATTTCGAGGTCGGCTTTCTCGGGGAAACATACCAAAGCCAACGACGTGAGCGGCTTTCCCCCCATGGCGTAGATGTCGCTCAGTGCGTTGGTGGCGGCGATCTGGCCGAAGGTGTATGGATCATCCACGACCGGCGTGAAGAAGTCGACAGTTTGCACTAACGCCTGGTCGGGAGCGATTTGATACACTCCGGCGTCGTCGGCGTGGTCGAAGCCGACTAGAACATTGGGGTCGTGTTGCCGGGCTAATTTCCCAAGCACCGTGTCCAGCGCCGCCGGACTCAGCTTGGACGCTCAACCCGCGGCTTTTACTGACTCCGTGAGGCGGAATGGCTTTGTTTCGGCCATGGAGTCATTGTACCGAGTTGCGAGCGGTAGGCAGGTTTACCACGGAGACACGGAGGCACGGAGGAATCAAAGGGAAACCTGAATCAAAGCCAAAGATTGCTCCGTGTCTCCGTGGTGAGAGAAAAAGAGTTGTTTACTTCACCGCGACGTCGGTGACCTGAATGTCTGGATACTGATGGTTCCACTGCGCCGAGATGCTTTCGAAGGTCAGCCGAAAAGTCTTGCCTTGGCCGGGGGCTAGCGGTGAGACGCTGAAATCGACTGCTTCGGGATAGGGGCCGGTGGTTTTCAGTACTTGCATCGGGATGTCTTCGCGCTGGGCGAGTTGTCCCATGTCATCTTTGAATTTGACCTCGACAATCACATGCGTGACCGTCTTGTCTCCAGAATTAGTGATGGTTCCGTCGACGTAGCTGACGGTGGCTCCTACAAAGTTTTCGGCGGCGCTCATTTTGAAATCGGAGAGTTTGAGGCTGGCAGCATAGGGAGGCGGTCCGGATGCGGCCTTGGGCTGGTTGCGAAGAAGAAACGCGCAGATGACGGCGATTGCGATGACGACCGCGACGGCGATGGCGATGGTGCGGCGGCTGGAATCGCGCTCTTCATCCTTGGCTACCGGAGTTGGCTGAATCAGGCCGCCCATGCAAGTCGATTGTACTCTGGAGGTCAGTTGCTGGTCTTGAAGTCGGCGGTCTTGAAGAATGCGGTCAGGAACAGAACGCCGAAGAGCAGGTCGATGCAGCCTAGGGCTAGATCTCCCGGGGTGAGGCGATGCTGCAGATAGAGCACGATGAAGGTTGCGCCGTAACCGAATTTTTCAAGCGCCGAAGGAATCATCGCCGGCCGGAGGCGTAACGGGTCCCTGGCGATCACAATAAAAACGGCCTGGAAGGCCAGGCCGACACTGACGAAGCCGTAGTAAAACGCGGGGTGGGTGATGGGCGGCGGATCCTTGCGTCCGATCAGATCAAACATGAAATACAGCGGCGTGAGAATCAGAACGCCCCAGATGCCGGCAATCCAGAACACGATCCTGGCAAATTTCATGGTGCGATTATTCGCCGCCGACGGTGAGGCCGTCAACGCGCAGCGTGGGTGAGGCTACGGAGCCGCGGAACTCCAGATCGTTTGCGATCTCGGAGATGTTGAAGAAGATCTCTTTCAAATTTCCAGCTACGGTGATTTCTTCGACCGGGTAGGCGAACTCTCCCCCGGAGATCCACAAGCCTGAGGCGCCGCGGGAGTAATCGCCGGTCACCAAGTTCGCGCCGTGGCCGAGAAACTCGGTTACGTAGAGGCCTTCCTTGATTTCGGAAATCAATTGCTTCGCCGTTCTGGTTCCGGGCTGCAGGAAGTAGTTGCCGGGGCCGATGCCTGGTGTGCCGGCGAGTCCCCGGGAAGCGTTGCCGGTGGTCTTGAGACCGAGCTTCTTTGCCGTATAAGTGTTTAGCAAATAAGAATTCAGCATGCCGTTCTCAATGACCACCGTTCGCCGCGTCGGCACGCCTTCGCCATCGAAGGGGCTGGTGCCGAAGCCGCCGGGGATGGTGCCGTCGTCGATGATGGTGACGTTGTCGCCGGCGATTTTCTGTCCCAGCTTGCCCGCGAGAAACGAGGCACCGCGGTAGACCGAGTCGCCGTTCACACCTTCGAAAATGTGCTCGAGGATTGACGTGGCGACCATGGGATCGAAGATGATCGGCACTTGCGCGGTCTTGGCCTTGCGCGCGCCCAGGCGACGCAGCGTGCGTTCTGCCGCGACCTTGCCTACATGCTCCGGCGATTCGAGTTTGGATAGCGTTCGCGCCACTGAGTACCAATAGTCGCGCTGCATGGCGCCGTCTTCAGTTTGTGCGATGGGAACCGCGGAGACGGAACAGTAAGAACGGCGGTATTCACCGACGAAGCCGTGCGAATTGGCGAGAACTTTGTGGCCCGTGGCGGCATCGAACGATCCGCCTTCGGAATTCTTGATGCGCGGATCGAAATCGAGCGCGGCTTTTTCGGTGCGGCGGGCGTAGTCGATACGGTCGGGGCCGGGAAGCGAATAAACGTCTTCGTGGTAGAGATCGAGGTCGCCGTGGAGCGAGCCCAGTTGCGATGGTTCAGGAATTCCGCCGAACGGGTCTTCAGAGGTGATCTTCGAAAGCTCCAGCGCGGACTTGACCATGCGGTCGAGGCTCTCGCGGGAGAAGTCGCTGGAATATGTGCTGGCTGCGCGCTGGCCGTTGAAGACGCGGACACCGATGGATCTTGAGCCGGACTCTTTCAGCGTCTCTACCTGGCCAAGGCGCACTAACGTGGAGAATTCGTCGCCTTCGCGGACTACGCATTCGGCGGCGGTTGCGCCCCCATTCATGGCGCGGCGGACGATGTCGAGGGCCAGGTCACGGAGGTCGGTTTCCAGTTTCGGGTTTCCGGTTTCTAGTTGAGTAGAGGGCATAAAAATCTTTACCACGGAGGCACTGAGACACGGAGAACACCAAGAAATGGAAACGGCCTTAGATTAAGAATTTCTCTGTGTCGCTGTGCCTCGTCGTGAAAGCGTAGTTTACTGCATGAAGCCGCCGGGATCTTTCTTGGCGGTGCCGCCTACGGTCAGGCGGTCGATCTTGATGGTCGGAATGCCCACGCCTACGGGGACGGCTTGCCCGTCTTTGCCGCAGGTGCCCACGCCTTCGTCCAGTTTCAGATCGTTGCCCACCATCGAGACTCGGGTCAGAACATCGGGGCCGTTGCCGATCAGCGTTGCGCCTTTGATGGGTGCGGTGATCTGGCCGTCTTCAATCATGTAGGCTTCCGACGCTCCGAAGACAAACTTGCCGTTGGTGATGTCGACCTGGCCTCCGCCGAAGTTGACGGCGTAGATGCCGCGCTTCACCGAGCGAATAATGTCTTCGGGATTATCCTGGCCTGCCAGCATGTAGGTGTTGGTCATGCGCGGCATGGGGATGTGCTCGTAGCTTTCGCGGCGTCCGTTGCCGGTGTCGGCAATGCCCATCAGGCGCGCGGAGAGCTTGTCGCTCAGGTATCCCTTCAGGATTCCTTTTTCAATCAGCACGGTTTCCTGGGTGGGCTCGCCTTCATCATCTACATTCAAAGACCCGCGGCGCCACGGCATGGTGCCGTTGTCGATTACTGTGCAGCCCTCGCTGGCTACGCGCTTGCCGATCAGGCCCGCGAAGGCAGAGGTCTTCTTGCGATTGAAATCGGCTTCCAGGCCGTGTCCGACCGCCTCGTGCAACAGCACGCCGGGCCATCCGGGACCGAGAACCACTTCCATCTCGCCTGCAGGGGCTTCGCGTGCGTCGAGTTGCAGGATCGCTTGCCGGGCCGCCTCTTTCGCGAAGAATTCGGGATTCTTGTCTCCGAAGAAGAAGTCGAGGGCGACGCGTCCGCCGCCGCCGGAACCGCCGCGAGCCGAATTGTTTTCAGTTTTAGCTATACAAGACACGTTCATGCGGGCCAGCGGCTGGGAATCTTCGGCGAAGGTGCCGTCGGAACCGACGACAAGAATGTTTCGCAGTTCGTCACCGTAACTGGCGCGGACCTCCTGGATGCGCGGATCGTAGGCACGCGCAGCCTTATCGGCGCGCATCACCAGCTCAACCTTGGCGGTGATTTCGGCATCGACCGAGGGCAGGGTCACGGGATACAGGCTGCGGGCTGCGGTTTGCCGGAAACCGGCTACGGGAGTCTTGGCCGGAGCGCTGGCAATCAAGGCCGCCGTGCGGGCTGCGTGCAGAATGCGGCTGGCGGAAAGATCGTCGGTGTATGCGTAACCGGTACGCTCGCCGGAAACTACGCGCACGCCACAGCCAGCGGAAATACCCTGCGAGGCCGACTTGACCATGGACTCATCCACCGAGAGCGAGGTGGATGAAAGATACTCAAAATAAAGGTCGGCGTAGTCACCGCCGGCGGAAAGAGCGGCTGCCAGGTAATGTTCGAGATCGTTTTCCGTGACCCCGTAGTGGTCGAAGAAGAAACGCTGCTTATCGGCGAAAGATGATTTGTGCAAGCCTTTGTCCACTGAAATTAGATGCCGCCGGGCTGGAGGCAGACTCAAGTTGAGGCGGGTACGCTCATTATCCCACATGGAGCCGAGGCGAACGGACGAAACATCCACAGGGAAAATGTGACGATGGTCACATGTCACAGACAGCGGACCTGCCGGAGTCGGACAATGCCGAGGGGATAACTCAAATGCCGACGGTAACGCCGCAGGCCCTAACTCGCACCGTGCAGGACTTTCTCAGCGAGGCCGCGGGCGCTGTGGTACTGGAAAACGGCGCCGTGGCCTTTGACCTGGCGCAATCCAAGTACTCCATTTCCGGCGAATATAACCGGTGCCTGCTGCATCTGTGGTCGGCGGAGCGCAATGCCGTGAGGCGCGTGCTGGATGCTGAAGTGAAGAATGGGACGCTGCGGCTGGCGGTGCAGCGGCTGGGGCAGGCGCGTCCGTCGAGGCTGGAGATTTGCCGCGAGCGCGACCGTCGTTCCCCCACTGCCCGACGTGTTGCGCGCGCCGCTTATGAGCAAAAGCTGCGGCGCACGCTCGACCGGCGCTTTCCGGAGTTCAAAGTTATGAAACTCACGACTGGCGTCGATCTGGAAAAGTCTTTCGGGCCGGTCTATACGCGAGGGGTGCTGCGGCAGGGGCGCTCGGCCTTCGCTGTACTCGGGGTGAACGCTCAGGAGACGCAAGCGTCCATCGATGCGGCTCTGACCTTTGGCATCTTGTGGCTTGACGTCTGCAGGCAGGGGCAGGGCGCGAACGTGCTGGTGGAAGGGCTGAAGATGTTCGTTCCCGCTGGAACGTCGGCGTTGGTGCGGGAGCGAATGGCGAACCTGAACCGGGACGCCGCCAAGTGGTCCCTGTTCGAGTTGGACGAACGGCACGACGCGCTGGTGGAAATCGACTGCGCCGATCGCGGCAACGTGGCGACGCGGCTGGTGCATGCCACAGACGATGACGCGGCCCGCGAGCGCTTCAAGGAGTCGATTGCGAGAGTTCAGGAGGTCTTGCCGAATTGCGAAGTGGCCGTGCTGTCGGCGGCGGAGGTTGTTTTCCGGTGGCGCGGGTTGGAGTTTGCGCGGACGCGTCTGGGAGGTATTCCGGGATCGTTTCGCATTGCCGAGGAGATCGTGTTCGGCGTAGGCGCAGAGGAACGGTTTCTAGAAACAGGTAATGAAGCCGAATTCACGGAACTGGCGCATTGTTTGCGGGACACGCGCCATCCTTATGGACCGCGTCAACATCCGTTGTGGCGGATGCGACCGGAGCGATGGCTGGAGTCGCTGGTGGTAGGCGATGTAAGTGTGGTGGATGGGCGACTGGAGCCCTCGTGCCGGTATTCGCAGGTGCCGGCATTTTCCGCCGCTGACCGCGCCATGATTGATGTGCTCACTACGACGCGAGCGGGGCGGCTGGCAGTGGTTGAATTAAAGGCCGACGAAGACATCCACCTCCCGCTGCAGGGGCTGGATTACTGGTCGCGGGTGGAATGGCATCATGCGCGCGGCGAGTTCCCTCACTTTGGATATTTTGAAGGCCGCGAGTTGTCCGCGGAGAAGCCGCTGTTGTTTCTGGTCGCGCCAGCCCTACATGTTCATCCGTCCACGGATACTTTGCTTCGCTACCTCTCACCCGAGATCGAATGGGAGTTCGTTGGAATTGACGAGCGGTGGAGAGAGGGAATAAAAGTTGTGTTCCGCAAACGCCCTGCTGCCAAACAAATCTTCTATCCATCCCTGACGGCCTAACTAAGGTGTTTTCCCGTCACGGCTACTATCAACACCTGAGGGTCTAAGGTCTTTTTCCCGTACTGGCATTCCATTTCCGTAACAGTTTCAAAAATTCTAAATAGCGCACCCGAATGTGAGTTAAGATGCCGCGGTTCTTGCTCTGCAGGCTCGGCTCAACAGCCGAGTGTTTCTAGATCTGAGAATCAAAAAAGAGGACAAAAAATGAGAACAATTCCTTCCCCACTGCTGGCACGGGTTGCGCTTGTCTGCGCGGCCGTGCTTTTGTTGTTCACCATCCCAGGACAGGCCCAGCCGCAGCAATTGTTGACGCGTCATGTGCGCGATGCGGTTGTCAATGGGCAGGCGCAGTTCGTCGGGCAACTCCCGGCAACCCAGACCCTGCGCTTCGACATTGTTCTGCCGCTACGCGATCGCGCGGGATTGCAAAATTTCGTGCAGGAAGTCCAAGATCCTACAAGCCCCTCCTATCACCAGTTCCTTACGCCGCAGGAGGTTACTGCGAGGTTTGGCCCCAGCCAGGAAGATTGGGACGTCCTGGTGGCCTTTGCGAAAGCGAGTGGCTTTGAAATAATCAACGGAACCCGCGAAGAACGGGACCTGAGGCTCACCGGCTCGGTGGCGAACATCGAGAAGGCCTTCCATGTAACCATGGGGGACCTATCACGACCTCGCCGAAGACCGCACATTCTTTGCGGTAGACCGCGAGCCCACCGTTGACCTTCCCTTCCAGCTTTGGCACATCACCGGTTTGGACAATGATTCCAAGCCGCATCCGATGTATGTCAAGAAGAGCGATTACGCCAAGGCCCATGGGATCGATCCCAACAAGGTGGTGTCTCATGCCACCACCGGCTCTGGCCCTTCGGCTTCCTTTTTGGGCAGCGACATGCGCGCGGCCTACTACGGCGGAACGGCGCTCACCGGTACTGGACAGACGATCGGCCTGTTCGAATTCCTAGGCACCGACTTGGCCGATTTGACCACCTACTACAATAACGTTGGGCAAACAAAACCTTACACTCCCACTCTTATTTCCACGGGCGGATACAGCACGAGCTGCACCGAGCCAAGCTGTGACGATACCGAGCAAACCTTGGACATGACGCAGGCGATGGGCATGGCCCCCGGATCCACAATGCTCTATATGTACGTTTGCGGCAACGCCTCGAGTATCAGCGATACTGCCTGCATCAGCGCGATGGTTTCGACCGCGGACGCTCCGTTGTCGAAGCAGATCAGTTGCTCGTGGGGCTGGACACCGGCGGACCCCAGCACTCTGGACCCGTACTTTGAGCAGATGGCGGCGCAAGGCCAGAACTTCTTTGCCGCGTCTGGCGACAGTTCGGCTTGGTCTGCGTCGAATGAGGCCTGGCCGGCGGACGATGCGAATATAGTCTCGGTCGGCGGCACGGACTTGACAACCTCCAGCGCGGCTGGCCCCTGGCAATCGGAAACCGCCTGGGCAGACAGCGGCGGCGGCATCTCCCCGGATTCCATCCCGATCCCCTCCTGGCAGAAGCTTGCGGGCGTAATTACCTCGTCGAACCACGGATCCACCACTCTACGGAACGGCCCAGACGTGTCGGCAAACGCGAATTTCACCTTTTACGTCTGCGCCGACCAAACCACCTGCACGGCTAACGACTATGGCGGAACCAGCTTTGCGGCACCCATGTGGGCTGGCTACCTGGCTCTGGCCAATCAACAGGCAGCAGCCAACGGCGACACGATCGGTTTCATCAATCCGATCATTTACCCGGCGGCTCTGACATCAAGCTATGGGGCCTATTTCCACGACATCACCAGCGGCAGTTGCGGCACCTATTCGGGAATCACCGGCTACGATCTGTGCACCGGCTGGGGCAGCCCGAATACGAACGGGATCATCAACCTGTTGGCTGGGTCTTCGACGCCGAGCTTCACGCTCTCAGCTTCGCCGAGTAACGTGACCATTACGCAGGGTGGCGCCGGCGGCACCAGCACGATTACGGTGACCGACTTGGGCGGATTTTCCGGCAGCGTAAGTCTGGCTGCCTCGGGCCTGCCGAGCGGCGTAACCGCGGTGTTTAGTCCGAACCCGACAAGCACAACCAGCACGCTCACGCTGACGGCGAACGCCACGGCTACCACTGGAACTGCCACGGTGACCATCACCGGCACTTCCGGCAGCCTGCAGGCGACCACCACCGTTTCGCTCACGGTAAATGCCGCGGGCACGCCAAACTTCACGGTCAGCGCGTCACCTTCTTCACTGACCATAACCCAGGGCGGCAACGGAACCAGCACCATCACCGTTACCAGCCAGAACGGATTCAACTCTGCGACCACGCTCAGCGCCAGTGGATTGCCCAGTGGCGTAACTGCCGCGTTCTCGCCCAACCCGGTAACTCCGCCGGCGAACGGCAGCGTGAACTCAATCCTCACGCTTACCGCTTCCGCCACGGCAACCACCGGAACCGCAACCGTGACGGTGACCGGAACCTCCGGCTCACTCACTCACAACGCGACCATCACGTTGACGGTGAATTCGTCCTCGGGAGCGCAAACTGCGGTATACAACTCCACGCTGAAAGCGCCGGAGTGCGCGACCGTCGGTACTTCCTGTGACTCGGGGCCGACGCTGCTGCTGGGGCGCGATCACATGTCGGGTGGCGCGGAACCTAATCAACCCAACACCATCAACAACTCGTGCTCTGACGGCACTTCAGGAACGTTCCACTCCGACGAGTCCAACGACCGGATCGTGGTTACTTCCAGCAGTGGCTCGTTAACGCACGGAACCACGGCAACGGTGACGGCGACGGTATGGGCCTGGACCGGATTTACCTCCGACGCGCTCGACCTTTACTATGCCGCCAACACCAACAGTCCCTCGTGGGTTTTCATCAAGACGATTGTGCCCACGAAGGCGGGAGCGCAGAGCCTGTCCGCGACGTTCACGCTTCCCACTGGCAGCCTGCAGGCTGTTCGGGCGCAATTCCGCTATCTGGGAAGGGCGTCCTCGTGTACATCGGGCTCGTACAATGATCACGACGACCTGATCTTTGCCGTGCAATAAAGCAGTGCGGTGATGATCGGGTTGTTTTACCAATCGAGCCGGCTCCGCAAGGGGGCCGGCTCGAGTCATTTGCGAAATGCTTCGCCGCGGAGTTGGCTCTGCGAGAACCGCGTCAGCCCTTCCACGCACCCAGCAGGCGGCGCATATCGACCAACTGGCCCAGGTGGTAGGCGTTGTGGTCGGCTAGCAGCAAGGCCTCGCGCAGGATGGTCTGGCCGTCGCCCCAGGAGATGCGGGCATACAGATCGGTTTTCGGGTTTCCTACCAGATCCTGCATGGCCTTCAAGTCTTTACGGAATTGCTGAATGCTTCTGTTCCACGCGGGCGTACTGGGTGGGGCTTCCGTCTTTGGCCAATATCCCTTGGGCCACGCGGGAGACTTGTGCCGCGAGTTGCGGCTGAACTCGAGAATGTCCCACTGCGCCAGGCGAAGGTGCTCGAGCAGCATCCAGGCGGAGTGCGGGAGTTCGTTGGGCTTCGCGCCGCGCAACTCTTCCGGCATATCTTTCATGACATCGTCAAACCTTACGTGGGCGCCACCACCGTTGAGGAGGTAGAGCAAGTGCTCGCGGAGTTGTTTGCTGTGGGGATCTTTGATAGCCATTGCGTTCTTCCTCAGATAAATTTCTACCACGGAGGCACAGAGACACAGAGAAAATCCAGAAATCAAAACGTGAATTCAAGAAATTTCTCCGTGTCTCCGTGTCTCCGTGGTAAACGTTATTTCACCGCTCTTCTTCCTCCGGTCCTTCGCCTCTTAATACGCGGCCAATGCCGCGAACGATGCGGCGCATGGGCAATACACCTTTGTCATCGGCGAGAAATATTTCGCCGACGCGGCGGCCACGGTAGTACCAGCGCTTGACCAGCGCGAGGTGTTCCATGGTTTCGAGCGCGGGCCGTGCTTTTGGCGGGAACGCATCGAGAATTGCCAGCACCCGCGATTCCATGGATTGCGATTTTGTGTGCTCGGGGGGTTGAATCGAGAACACCGCCGGCCCGAAGATTGCAGCGCTCTCTACACGGAAGAAGGTAACTGAGTCCGCGATGTGGCAGGGCTGAACGATCAATGCCGAAAAGCGGTCGAGGCGGCGGGCGATCTCGGGGAACTGGCTCTGTACCGGCTTCAGTTTGTCCAGACGAACGTGGATGGCGGCGGCGTCTTCAAATGCGAGACTTGTGGACGCGGCTTCGCGCTGCGCGGAAAACTCACGGACCAGAGAATCCCCTGAAGAATCGAAGTAGGCCTGCACGCGTTTCACTTCGGCGGAATATTCCTCATCGGTGCAGCCCTTGAAGCAGGGCGCGAGGCACATTTTCATCTCGGAATAAATGCAGCCCGGAAACTTGGGATCGGGATGGAGGTCGTCGACGCAGCGGCGCATCTTGAAGAAGTCGAGGGAGTCGTTCATGAACTTCTCGGCGGCGGTGCGGGACTGGAACGGGCCGTAATAGAGGGTGCGGCCCTTGAGGCGTCCGAGGCGCGTGGTGATGGAAGCGCGTGGATACTCGTTTTCGAGATGCAGCTTGACCAGCGGCGCGAAGCGGAAGCGCATACGGTTGGCGTAGGTTTTGGGGAACTTTTCGCGCAGAACCCGGTAGAGCATGAATCCGGATTCGAAGTCGGAACCGGTGGGTGCGTATTCGACGGAGCGGACGCGATCGCGCAGATTGAGTTTCTTCGTGCGTTCCTCGACCGGACCCAGCAGGCGTTGCAGACGGCGGCGGAGATTCGCTGTCTTGCTGACATAAGGCTCCGCATGAGGATCGCCGCCGCGCAGCAGGAACACGGCGGGAGCGGCTGGGACCACGGAAAAGATCTCCGTGTCGCGTTCAGGCGCAAACTCCAGGCGCTCGGTCAGCACGGGTTCATTCTAGAGCGGAAACAACCAAATCCACCACGGAGGCACGGAGACACGGAGAAAAACAACACGGGCAATCCAGCCCATGGTTTGTTTTCTCCGTGTCTCTGTGTCTCCGTGGTGCAGAATCTACCGGAAGCTGGCGCTGCGGAACGTCTGGCGGAAGTCTTCGCCTTGCATCTTGATTACGCGGCACATTTCGTGGAGGCGGGAGCGCATGCGTTCTCCGATGCGGTCACCGAGGGTTTCGGGGCGCGTGGCGGCCCGCGCCGGAGAAACCGAGCCATTTGCGCCGGCTGCGGGTTGATCCTCAAAATTGGTCGTAATGATGGTGGTGCGGTTGTTGTTGTAGCGAGTGTTCAGGATCAGGCTGACTGTGTCCCAGACCCATTCGGTCGGCTTTACTGCGCCCAGTTCGTCGAGCACCAGAACGTCCGTTTCAAAAACCGGGCGAAGAACGTCCAACTCGGTGGTTTGAACCGTGGCGTTGTAGGAATTCTGGATTTCTTTCAGCAGCTCGCGATAGTCGTAGAACAGGCAGGGAATGCCTTTGTTGAGGACGAGTTCCTTAGTGATCCCGACGGCCAGGTGAGTTTTGCCGGTGCCGATCTGGCCGATGATCAGGAGGCCCGTGCCATCCCGAGGATCATATTCTTGCGCGAATTTGGAAGCGGAGAGGCAGGCGAACGCCAGGGAAGGATGGGCTCCGGGAAAATCAGTGGTGTAGCTGGCGAGTTCACAATGTTCGTATCGCTTCGGGATGCGCGCCGCGGCCAGCAGGGTCCCAGCCCGCGCCCGCAGCTGGCAGTCGCAGCGCGTGACCCGGCGGTTGGGCGCGCTGGGGCCGGCAGGAAGCGTCTTCCAACCTGTACCTTGGCAGAGCGGGCAAACTTCCACCTGTGTTTTGGTCAACTTCAAGCCTGCTTCTTCGATCCTTCTTAATTCCATCCCGCTCAATTCGACCTTTCTTAAACCGTATTCTCTGACTTTGCACCCGGACGCCATCTTCCTGCAAGTGCGAAACTCGGAATGCCTGTGTAGAACCTGTGCAGCGGCGGGCCGGGCTGTGGAGCAGCGAGGAAAACTCTCCAGACTGATGAATTGGCAGATCCGTTGCCCGGAATGCTGTTTTCAACAGGCGTTCCATCCCCAAAACCCGCCCTGCCAGCCCCAATTCGGGACAGGGGGGTGCGAAACAGGCTTCGGGCGCGGATTTTCACAGTTGACATTCTCCGTGGAGAGAGGAGAATACCAGCCGACAGGTTTCCCAACTCAGACACAAGCTTTTATCCTCCCGGTGTGCGCTGGGTATGCAAAATTGGTTTTGCAAAATAAAGAGACCTGCGAGGAGAAACTATGAATAAGGCCGATCTGGTTGACAAGATCGCAGGCGCTTGCGAAATCAGCAAGGCGCAAGCTACGACTGCAGTGGACACCGCTGTTAGCAGCATTACTGGTGCTTTGAAAAAAGGGGATCGTGTGGCTTTGATAGGTTTCGGCACTTTCTCGGTGTCGCAGAGAAAGGCCCGGAACGGGCGCAATCCGCAAACCGGCGCCACCATCAAGATCGCTGCCCGCAAGGTCGCGAAGTTTACCCCTGGGGCCGAACTGAAGAAAACGGTGAACAAGAAGTAGCGAAACAAAAGGGTCTTTGGATTCCGCGAAAACGGCAGGGGGTCGGCCCTGCCGTTTTCGTTGCCCGCAAACGTGACGGTGAGCTGGCGCGTGCGGCTACAATAGCCTGAGCATGATTGCCCACCTCCGCGGAAAACTGCTGGCCAAGCATCCCAACCAAGTTGTGGTCGAGACGGGCGGTGTCGGCTACGAAGTCAACATCAGCGTTCCGACCTTTTCCGATTTGCCCGCCACCGGCTCCGAAGTTGCGCTGCACATTTACACTCACGTGCGCGAGGACTTAATCGCGCTCTATGGATTTCTCCGTCCCGCCGAGAAGCTGTTGTTCGAGAAGTTGATGACGGTGGGCGGCATTGGAGCGAAGCTGGCTATCACCATTCTGAGCGGGATGGCAGCGGACGAAATGGCGGGTGCGATTCGCGGCAATGACGTGGCTCGGCTGACCAGAATCCCCGGAATCGGCAAGAAGACCGCCGAGCGCATGGTCCTGGAACTGCGGGACAAGTTGCCCCCGGCGGCAGGGCCCTCCGTGCCGGCCACGCCCGCGATGAATGCGACGGAAGAAGATGTTCTTTCTGCCTTAGTGAATCTGGGCTACCAGCGTTCCGCCGCCGAGAAGGCTATGGCGGGTGTGGTGAAGACCGGCGTGGGCAAGAACGACAAGCCCGGATCATTCGATGCCATGTTCCGCGAAGCTCTGGCAGCGTTATCGAAATAGTGGTCGAATTTTCCGGTTTGCGGCAACGCTTCATCCCGAGCTAGACACTGCACGACACAGGCTGCGAACATTCTCTTCGAGCACTACGAAGCGCTGATACTCTTGTTCCGGCACGCTCCCCATTGAAATCCGCGGGTTACGAAACAGCATCGGACTCGGAACCGGACTGCGTAAGCCCGCATGGATTTCCCGGACTCCGGATTCCGCAACGATGCGCCGGGCATTGTCAGCGCGAATTCCAGCACCGGGCATGATTGCGATCCGGCCCTTCGCCGCCTTCACCAGTTCAGCAATCGATATGAGGCCCTGCAAGGCCGTGGGCTGGCCGCCTGAGGTCAGAATCCGGCTGGCGCCGGTGGCGCAGACGTCTTCGAGAGACCGAAATAAATCCGCGGACATGTCAAAAGCACGATGAAAGGTAACGTCAAGCGGCCGCGCCAGATCAACCAATCTTCGTGATCGCTGAGTGTCAACGTTGCCTTCGGCGTCGAGGATGCCGAAGACGACACCGTCTGCGCCAAGCTTCCTGGCGGTCTCGAGGTCGCGCTGCATGATCTCGAACTCGTCGGCGGTGTAGCAGAAATCGCTGCCCCGCGGCCGAATCATGACTTGAAGAGCGACCGACACTCTGGCTCGTACCAATTCGATCATTCCGGCGCTGGGCGTGATCCCGCCTTCGAGCAGATCGCCGCACAACTCGAGGCGTTTAGCTCCCCCGCGCTCAGCAGCCACCGCCGAAGCTACGGAGTCGACACAGATCTCAACCAGGATTTCGTTTCGCATGAGTAGGGGCGTAGCGTTTTTTCACTGTTCCCACAGCAGCGTCGCCTGGGTCTCGCTCGCCGATACTTCCATCGCGCATGCCGGCGTATCGTTTTGCGGTTTGTTGACCAGGGAGCCCACTGGGTATCGCTTCATGAGTGTAGCGTCAAAGGGCACCAGCAGTTCCCGCAGTCTGTCCGCTTCGAAGGCCGGAGCTGTCAGCCAAGCCGTGTAATGCCGCCGGGGCAAAATCACCGGCATACGATCATGCACGTCAGAAAGCAATGAGTTCGGCGTCGTGGTCAGGATTGAGCAGGATTCGAGCGTTTCGCCGGCAGGTGATTTCCAGCGGTCCCAGATTCCGGCGAATGCGAACACGGAGTCATCCTTCATGCCAAAGTGAAAGGGCTGCCGGTTGGCTTTCTTCCACTCATAGAATCCGTCGGCGGGGATCAGGCAGCGCCGATTGCGGAAGGATTCCTTAAACGCGGGTTTCTCCAGCAATGTGTCGCTACGCGCGTTAATCAGCCGGCTGCCGATGGAAATGTCCGCAGCCCAGGATGGGACCAGACCCCAGCGCGTCGTGGTGAGGACACGACACGACCCCACTTGTCGAACGGCCGTCACCGGCTGAGTGGGGGCGATGTTGTAGCGCGGCTGCAAATCTTCGGACGCTTCCACGTCGAAGGACTCCGCCAGCCGCTCCGGTCTGGAAAGCCGATACCGGCCACACATAGGTCACGATTCTAGCCGGGCTCGTGACCTTAATCGCAAAATCTTTTGTTCCGTGCCGCGCGATTCCAATTACCGCACCGCCCGGGGAATCATCGGGGGCAGAATCTTTACCGGTGCCCGGCGATTGGTTGCCTCCCAGCCCGCCAGAGTCGAGTGCACGCCGATCGTCTGGCTCTGTCCCATCCGGGGTTCTGCCGCGGGCCGTTCGACGCGGGACGAATCTGCATTCGCCGTGCCCGGCAGCGTCACGGCCACTGGCCGCACCGAACTGGTCGAGACCACCGGCATCCGTTCCCAGCTGCGAAGGTTATTCCACTCCGACCCGCCAGCCAGAATGGCATTAGAGCGGCCAGCCGGCACCCCCGCAACCAGAATCGGCTTTGAAGTTTTGTCGACCCCGCCCACGCGGTGCCGCAGACCATTGGTAGAGATTGCACTCTTGCTCGCCGCCGCAACCACTGGCTTGCTGCTGGCAACCGCCGCCTGTGTGGGAGCCGGGCTCTTCGAACCCGTGGGCCCCGTCACCGAAGTCAAAGTGAGCACCACAGTTTTGCCCACGTAGGAAACGCTGAATACGTCGGTGCCCACGGTGACAGTGCTGTTGGTGAACGTACCTGAGAGCGTTCCCGTGGAAGAGAGAATCGTAAACTGCGTGCCGATGTTGCCCGCGTTGAGCACAAGTCCATTCACGATCGCAACGGAAAGCGTTCCACCCAGGCTGGTGGTGCCGCTGACGGTGAGTTCGCTGTAGGTGCCGGTAGTGAGGCCGCCGATGGAAACCTTCATGGTGGCGGTCGCCAACTGCGTATAAGTGCCCGTGATAGCAAGCAGGCCCGCCTTGCCGCTATCACCCACGTTGATGGTGACTGCGGTGCCGCTGGCGTTGCCAACAGAGGTGTTCGCCGTGATCGTGCCCGCGCCAAAGATCGAGCCGCCGGTAAAGGTCGCCGAGCCGCTGGTGCCGCCAGAAAGCGTGCCGTCCACCGTGGTCGTGCCCGCGGTTTGTTTGTAGCTGTGGCTGGTCCCGCCCACCGTGAAGGTGCTGCCTTTGTTGACAGTGACGGTGCCCGAGTTGGTGAAGTTGCCGGTGGTGGCCGTGGTCAGGTTGGCGTTGTTGGCCAGAGTCAGGCTCTTGGTGCTGGATGTGAGCGCGCTCAGAGCGTTCACGCCGTTAGAGTTGATGGTGCCACCTTCGAGCGTCAGGGTCGACGAGTTGGTGGCGATGCTGATGCCGGCGGTGGTCAGATCGAGATTCCCGCCCAGCACAAGCGTCCCGCCGGAAAGAGTGGTGCCGCTGATTTGCGTCAGCTTGGCTGCCGTGAAGCTGTCGCCGCTGTTGATGGTCAGCGTGCCCGTGTTGCTGAAGCTGGTTGCCGTGGTCGAAACGTTGTTGCTGGAACCTCCGATGGTCAGCTTGCCGGTGTTGGTGGCCAGGCCTGCCAAGGCATTGGTGCTGTTCGAAGTGTTCTCGATGGTGCCGCCCGCCAGCGTCAAAGTGGACGCGTTGGTGGTGATGGTTTGCGCCGTGCCTGACAGGTTCAGATTCGCATCCAGCACATAGGTTCCCGCGGTCAGCGAGCCTCCGCTGATCTGACTCAGCGAACCGACGGTGAAGCTCTCACCGGAGAGCAACGTGAGCGAGCCTGCATTGCTGAAGCTGCCCGCATCGGTAAAGGCCGTGCCGCCGATCGTCAGAGATCCGCTGGATGCAGTACCGGTCAGGCCAGAGAGCATATTCGTATTCAAATTGTTGTAGGTATTGACCAGCTCTCCGCCGCCTTCCACGGTCACGTTTGCCGCGAGCGTCGTGATTCCGTTCGGGCCTGCATTCCACTGAATGTTGCTACCGTTCGCGATGTAAGTGCCGCCGGTGAGGGTGCCCGTGCTCTGGTTGTCGTTCGTAAAGAATGTGACACCCGGTCCTTCGATGGTGAGCGTCGCGCCCGTGGCTTCGATGGTGCCGCCGGTGTTGTTAAAGTTCTGGTTGCTGACATCGATGACCAGGTTGCCGCTGGCGTTCGCGATGATGGTGCCCGAGTTCACCAGGCCCATCTGCGCATTGCCGATATTGCCCGCTCCCTGGATCGTCTCCTTATTGGTCAGCACGTCAAATGACGCTGCCCCGAAGATGTAATTGTTGGCGTTGCCCGACATCGTCACCGTGCCGCCACTCAGGGTTACATTGTCTTCGATCACTAACTCGGTGAAGTTCCCAACCGAGTTCAGCTGAACCGACCCCAACTGCGAGTAGGTCCCACCCTCCAAGTCGAGGACCGCATTGTTGCTGATCGCCAACACGCCCCCGGCCGAGTTGTTGATCGTCCCGCCTAAAGTGTTCGTACCCGACGCCGCCGTGATCGTCCCCGTGGCGCTGTTGGTCAGCGTGCTTCCACCGTGAATCGTTCCGCTGTTCAACTGCACAGCCGACGCGCCGGTCAGCGTGATCGTGCCTCCGTTCACGGTCGAATTGTTCACAGCCAGCGTGCCAGTGTTGGCGGAGATCGTGCCTCCCGTGTTGTTCACTGTCGTGTTCAGCAGCGTCAGGGTCGCGCCGGTGGTGGTCTCGATGGTTCCCGTGTTGGTCACTCCGCCGTTGGGATTAATCGTCATCCCCGCCGACTGGTTGGCGTTGATGATGCCGGAATTCACCAGCGTCATCTGCCCGTTGCCGATGTTTCCTGCCCCGGAAATCGTTTCCTGATTGGTCAGCGTGTCCGACGAAACCTGCCCGAAGATGTAATTGTTGGCGTTGTTCGACAGCGTTACCGTGCCGCCGCTAAGGGTTACGTTGCCTGACAGCACCAGCTCGGTGAAGTTCCCCACGGAGTTCAGCTGCACCGCTCCCAACTGCGAATAGGTTCCGCTCTGCAGATCGAGGACTGCGTTATTGGTGATCGCCAACAACCCGCCTGCCGAGTTGTTGATTGTCCCGCCCAGCGTGTTTGTGCCCGACGCTATCGTGATCGTCCCGGTCGCGCTGTTGGTCAGCGTTCCTCCCTGAATCGTGGCGGTGTTCAGCTGCAATCCCGACGCTCCAGTCAGCGTAATAGTCCCGCCGTTCACCGTCGAATTGTTCACCTGCAGCGTGCCGGTGTTGGCCGAGATCGTTCCTCCTGTGTTGTTGACTGTCGTGTTCAGCAGCGTCAGGGTCGCGCCGGTGGTCGTCTCGATGGTTCCCGTGTTGGTGACCCCGCCGTTGGGATTAATCGTCATCCCCGCCGACTGATTGACATTGATGATGCCCGTCCCGGAATTCACCAGCGTCATCTGCCCGTTGCCAATGTCTCCCGCCCCCGAAATCGTTTCCTGGTTGGTCAGCGTGTCCGAGGAAACCTGCCCAAAGATGTAGTTCTGGGTGTTGTTCGACAGCGTCACAGTGCCACCACTGAGGGTCACGTTGCCTTCCAGCACCAACTCGGTGAAGTTCCCCACCGAGTTCAACTGCACCGCTCCCAGTTGCGAATACGTCCCGGCCTGCAGGTCGAGAATCGCGTTGTTGGTTACCGCCAGCAGACCGCCGGCCGAGTTGTTGATCGTCCCGCCCAGGACATTCGTGCCCGACGCCACCGTGATTGTCCCGGTCGCACTGTTGGTCAGCGTTCCTCCCTGAATCGTGGCGGTGTTTAGCTGCAATCCCGACGCGCCGGTCAGCGTGATTGTTCCTCCGGTTATCGTCGAACTGTTCACCTGCAGCGTGCCGGTGTTGGCCGAAATCGTTCCCCCAGTGTTGTTGATTGTCCCGGTGCTGGTGAATGCCAGCGTGGCCCCTGAGGTCGCTTCCAGAGTGCCCGTGTTGGTCACGCCGCCGTTGGCCTGGATTGTCATGCCCGCTGATTGATTGGCATTGATCGTCCCCGAATTTACCAGCGTCATCTGGCCATGCCCAATCTGCCCCGCTCCAGAAATCGTTTCCTGATTGGTTAGCGTGTCCGCCGAGGACTGCCCGAAGATGTAGTTCTGGCTGTTGTTGGAGAGCGTCACCGTTCCCCCGCTCAGCGTGACATTGCCTTCCAGTACCAGTTCGGTGAAGTTCCCCGCCGAGTTCAGTTGCACCGTCCCCAGCTGCGAGTACGTCCCGCCCTGCAGGTCCAGAGTCGCGTTGTTAGCGATCTCGAATATCCCGCCTGCCGAGTTGTTGATCGTCCCGCCCAAGGTGTTTGTGCCGGACGCTATGTCGATCGTGCCCGTCGAACTGTTGGTGAGAGTTCCTCCCTGAATCGTGGCGGTATTCAGTTGCAACGAGGACGCGCCCGTGAGCGTTACCGCTCCCCCGCTTATCGTCGAACTGTTTACCTGCAGCGTACCTGCGTTGGCCGAAATCGTTCCACCGGTGTTGTTGATCGTCCCGGTGCTCGACAGCGCCAGCGTGGCTCCTGAGGTGGCTTCGATCGTGCCCGTGTTGGTGACTCCGCCGTTGGCCTGGATTGTCATGCCCGCCGATGCATCGGCGTTGATGGTCCCGGAGTTCACCAGCGTCATCTGGCCATGCCCGATCTGCCCCGCCCCGGAAATCGTCTCTTTATTCGTGAGCGTGTCCGCCGTAGTCAAGCCAAAGATGTAATTCTGGGAATTGTTCGACAGCGTTACGGCGCCGCCGCTCAGCGTGACGTTGCCTGCCAGCACCAACTCGGTGAAGTTCCCCGACGAGTTCAGTTGCACCGTTCCCAGCTGCGAGTACGTCCCACCCTCCAGGTCCAGAGTCGCGTTGTTATCGATCTTGAACGTCCCGCCCGCCGAGTTGTTGATCGTCCCGCCCATCGCGTTTGTGCCGGACTCGATTTCGATCGTTCCAGTCGAGCTGTTGGTGATCGTGCCGCCGCCGATGGTACCGGAGTTCAACTGCAACGTTCCTGCCCCGGTCAGGGTCACACTGCCCCCGCTGATCTGCGTACTGTTTACCTGCACCGTGCTGGCGTTGGCCGAGATGGTTCCGCCGGTATTGTTGATCGTCCCAGTACTGGACAAAACCAGCGTGGCCCCGGCCGTCGCTTCCACCGCGCCGGTGTTGGTGAACCCGTCGTTGGCGTCGATGGTCATCCCCGCCGATTGGTCGGCGTTAATCGTTCCCGAGTTCACCAGCGCCATCTGCCCATGCCCAATCTGCCCCGCGCCTTGAATGGTTTCCTGGTTTGTGAGTTGGTCCAGTGAGTTTGAGCCGAAGATATAGTTCTGGGCGTTGTTTGACATCGTGAGCGTGCCCCCGCTCAGGGTTACGTTTCCGCCCAGCACCAGTTCTGTGAAATTTCCGGTTGAGTTAAGGGTGATCGTGCCGGCGCCTGAGATGTTGCCGTCGACGGTCATCGTGCTGTTGTTGCCCAGCGCGATGGTGCCGGTGTTGCTGATGGTGCTTTGCGCGGTCATCGTGCCGTTCTGGTTGATCGTGCCCGAGTTGGTCAGGGCGCCGGACACGGTCGTAGTACCACTGTTCGTAAGGGTGCCGGAGTTGGTGAACGTGCCACTGTCCGTCAGAGTTTCCCCACTGATGCTTAGGGTGTCGCCAGTGTCGATCGTGAGGGAGCCGGCCGCGCCCGCGGCACCTGTATTAAGGTTCACGGTGGTTGACGCGGTGCCAATGGTCACCGCATCCGAACTGGTCGGCACCCCGGCACTCCAGTTGGTGGAGGTGTTCCAACTGCCGCCGCTTGCGCCTGTCCAGGAGTCGGCGGTGAGCGGCGGTACTGCCGCCGAGTTGCCTGTGGCTGAAGTGCGGGCCAGCGGAGCCTGACTCAGGCTCGACTGCTGCAACATCTTTCGCTTCGATTTCCCGGCGCTTTGAGCAGAAGCCAGACCGGAAAGTGTGCAAGAAGTGGCAAGCAGGCAAACAACCGTGATCCATAGCGTGACGATGCGGGACGATGCTGAGCGCATGGCAGACTCCCCAGGAGAGATTCGCGTGCTATCGCAGGCTTGGCTCACGGCGACCCCCGGCCGCAAACCAACGGCTGTTGGGGCGAAACTCTACCGCGATCTCCCCGGCGTGTCCTGACGGATTTCTCAAGAACTCTAAAGGCGCGTAAGTGCATGAATCGAAAGGAAGGTACTGTATCGCGCCCCTTTCCGGCTTCCCTTATTCTGGTCGGCTAACCCCTTGCAGAATTTTCCAGACCTGCCCTCCGGCTTACTCATCGCGCCCGGAGGAAGTTGCGTCAACGCTCGCCTTTCGACTGAAAAGGTGCGGATCGCAGTCGGCTTGCACTCCCCAACCCCTGAACCATCGGCCCTGATCGGCGACCCTGATTGCTCAGCCCGACCCTGACCCTGAAGTGCAAACTCTCCCTCAATCGGGCCATTTGACGGGAAGGCATTCTGTGACAAAATAGCGTCCCTGCCGGGGATACGGGCCGCAGAACCGCATTGCGGCGAAGCCCGGCAAATCTAAAGATCCAAACAGGAAGTGCGTGAGTCCCACAGCACCCCACATCGAGCACGAGGATGCCTCCGGGCGGCTATGGCGCTTTGCCGGCTGCGAGTTCGACGAACTTAGCCTGCAACTGCGGGTCAAGGGCCGAGTTGCGGAGCTCGAACTGAAGCCGCTGGAAATACTTCTGCAATTGCTGCTGCACGCCCCAGAAGTGGTAACCAAAGAAGCCTTGCTCGATGCGGTCTGGCCGGGGCTGAACGTAGTGGACGGCTCACTCGCCACCGCGGTTTCCAAGCTGCGCAAGGCCTTAGGCGACACCGATTCACAGATCGTGCTGACCATTTCGCGCGTGGGATACCGGCTGGCGGTTCCGGTGCAAACCGCGGTCGCGATGGCTCCCACGCAGTGGAAAGAGCTGCAATTGCAGCCGGGCGATGGTGTGCCCGGGCGCGAGCAGTGGCGGATCGAGCGGCGGCTCGACCTTTCGCACAGCAGCGAGGTCTGGCTGGCCGAGCACCCCAAGACGCGGGAGTTGCGGGTCTTCAAGTTTGCTTCCAACGAAGCGCGATTGAAGGGGTTGAAGCGCGAAGTTACCGTGGCGCGCTTCTTGCGCGAATCGCTGGGCGAGCGGACGCATCCGTATGTTCTGGAAAGCGAGTACGGTGGCCAGAACCTGACCGAGTGGGCCAAAGGGCTGGGCGATCTCAAGAATGTTCCTCTGACCACGCGCGTATCGATTCTGGCCGAGGTGGCCAGGGCCGTAGCGGCGGCGCACGATGCGGGAGTCTTACATAAAGACCTGAAGCCGGCCAACATTCTGCTGAAGACCCAAGCGGATGGAAGCTGGCAGATCAAGGTCGCGGACTTCGGCAGCGCGTCGCTGGTGGAACCGGCACGGCTGCGGGCACTAGGAATCACCAACTTGGGGCTGACGCAGACGGGTGGGCCTCAATCTCCGTCGCTGACGGGAACTTTGATGTATCTGGCGCCCGAAGTGCTTTCGGGGCAGGGGCCGAAAGCGACGGCGGATGTTTATTCGCTGGGCGTGATGCTTTATCAGATTGTCGTCGGTGACTTCCGCAAGCCATTGGCGCCGGGATGGGAAGCTGACGTCGAAGATCCTCTGCTGCGGGAAGATATAGCCGCCGCCGCGTGCGGCGATCCCGCGCGGCGGCTGAAAACGGCCGCAGAACTTGCCGGGCGACTGCAAAACATCGGCAGCCGCCGCGCTGAGCGGGAGCAGCAGGCCGAAGCCGCCCGGCGCCGCGAACTTGCCGAACGCCGCCGCGCCCAAGCCCGCGCCCGCATCCCCTGGTTCCTGCTGGCAGGGGTACTGGTGGTGGCGGCCGGCATTTCGTTGCGCACCCTCCGAAAGAAGCCGGTCTTGCCGGCCGCTCACATTCAGACCGTCGCCGTGCTGCCTTTCCAAAATCTCGGCGCCGACAGCAGCGTCGATTTTCTGCGCCTCGTGCTGCCTGATGAGATCGCCACTGCCCTGAGTTATGTGCATCCCTTGTCGATCCGGGCCTCCGCCACCACCCGGAAGTACGACAGTCCCAACCTTGACCCGCAAAAAGCAGGAAAGGAGTTGGGAGTCTCGGTGGTCATCACGGGGCACTTCCTTACGCAACAAAATCAGCTGCAGATCACCTACGAAGCTATCGATGTCGCTGACAACCATATTCTCTGGCGCGACACGATTGTTTCGCCGCTGCAGAATCTCATCGATGCCCGTCAAAAGATGTATCAACAGGCGCAAGGCGGGCTGGCCGTGGCGTTAGGTGCGCATGGCGCCGACGGATCGAACCTTCCCGCCACGGTTCCCACCAATGAGGAAGCTTACGATCTGTACAGTCGCGCCGTCATGTTCCCCCCCGATCTCGAATCCAACCGCAAGGCCATGGAGATGCTGGAACGTGTGGTTCAGTTGGACCCGGGTTATGCTCCCTATTGGCTGGCCTTGGGGGGTCGCTATTACAATGAGACTCACTACTTACGGGGAAACAAGACTGATGAACTCCTGAAGAAAACCCTTGCCGCCGGCGAGCGGGCCGTCGCGCTCGATCCCCACTATGGCGCGGCCCAGTACGGATTGGCTATAGCCCATGCCGAACACGGCGAGTTGTTAGAGGGATACCGCGCTGCAGCGAAGATGCTTCGCGAACTCCCGGGCAATGAAATTTCGCCTTTCGCAATGTCTTATGTGTTGCGCTATACGGGATTGGAACAGGAAGCCGAAGCGCAGTGCGAGACCGCCCGCTCTTTCGACCGGCAGAATTCCGCGATGCGCTCCTGCGGCGTCGCCTTTCTGGAGCACGGCGACTATGACAGGGCACGCGAGTTCTTCAACCTCGACGCTGACACCGATTGGAACCACGCGCTTACCATCGACGTTCTGTTGCGCGAGGGTAAAGAGCAGGAGGCGCTGCAGGTCCGCCGCCCGCAGATCGGTGCATGGACCAGTTACGACATGCTTCTGGCTTGCGCCGCGCACCAGCCTGTGGCTGAAATCGCCGCCCTGGCGAAGCGCATCGAACCGGACGACGATCCCGAAAGCAATTATTTCGCCGCCTCCCATCTCGCCTATTGCGGCCAAACCGCGGCCGCGCTCGATCTGCTGAAACGCACCGTCAAGGCCAACTACTGCGCCTACCCCGCCATGAACACCGACCCCATGTTCGCCAGCATTCGCACCCAGCCGGAATACTCCGAAATCCGCGCTGCGGGCAAGGCGTGTCAGGACAACTTTTTGGCCGGACGAGCGAAGATGCAGTAACCATCAGGTGTGGACAGCGCCAGTCCCTCGCGCCGGACTGGGGAACGCAGATTGAAGATCTCGACCTTACTTTCCGATGCAGAACGTGCTGAAGATCAGGTTGAGGATGTCGTCGGTGGTTGTGGCGCCAGTGATGGCATCGAGCGGCCGCAGGGCGTTGTAGAGATCGAGCAACAGCATCTCGTGCGGCACTTTGACGGCAACAGCGTCAGTAGCCGCAGCCAGCGCCGCGAGTGATTCCCGCACCAGTCCCTGATGGCGGACGTTGGTAAGAAACCCGGCTTCGGCCAGTGCTCCGGTTTCACCGCCGATGTGCCGCAAAATCTCGCCTCGCAGTTCGCCAATCCCCTCGCCGGTCAAAGCGGAAGCGCGAACGACAGCAGACTGACCACTGACCACTGACCACTGGCCACTGCTTTCCAAGTCGCACTTGTTCCCCACCACGATTGCCGGGCGGCGCTCCGTGAGCCGTAGCAACTCCTCATCCTCCGCAGTTCTCGGCTGCGACGCGTCCAGCACCACCAGCACCAAGTCGGCGTCAGCCAAAGCTTCCATGGATTTGCGGATGCCGATGGATTCCGCTTCGTCCAGGGCCTGCCGGATTCCGGCTGTGTCGACCAACTGGATCGGAATTCCGCCGATGGCGACGGTTTCGCTGACCAAGTCGCGCGTGGTGCCGGGAGTCGCCGTGACAATGGCGCGTTCGCGTTCGACCAGGCGGTTGAACAGGCTTGACTTGCCCACGTTCGGCCGGCCGACGATGGCGAGTGTCAGTCCCTGGTGCACGATCTTGCCGTAAGCGAAAGTCGCAGCTAGCTGCGCGAGGGGCTGGCGAACGGCGGCGATTCGTTCAAGAATGGCTGGGTTAGGCAGGACTGAAACGTCGTCTTCGGCAAAATCGATGCCGGCTTCGAGCACCGCGATCAGCTCGACCAACTTCTGTTTGACTGGCTGCAAGCGCCGGGAGAGCGCGCCTTCGAGCTGTTGGGCGGCGACCCTCGCCTGGTAGAGCGTTTGGGAGTCGATGAGATCACGGACGGCTTCGGCCTGGGTCAGATCGATGCGGCCGTTGAGAAAGGCGCGCATGGTGAACTCTCCAGGCTCCGCGAGGCGGGCCCCGGCCGCGACGCACAGTTCGACGATGTGGCGGAGAACGACGGGAGCGCCGTGGGCGGAGATCTCGATGATGTCGTCGGTGGTGTAGGAATGAGGCTTGGCGAAGTAGGTGACCACGACTTCGTCGATACGGGAGGAGCTTCCCGGCGAGTTTCCAGTTTCCGGTTTCCGGTTCCCAGTGTTTGAGGTGCTGGAAACTGGAAACTGGAAACTGGAAACTTCTGTTCCCGGCTCCACGAGTTCTCCGAAGACAGCGCTTCCTGCCTCCAGTTCGTGTTTGAGTCGCAACATCGGCAGTGCGATCGCTCGCGCCTGCGGGCCGGCGACGCGCACAACGCCAATGCCCCCGCGCCCCGGCGGCGTTGCGATGGCGACGATGGTGTCGTCGAGATTCACGCGGCGATTGTAGCGGTTAAACTGGAAGACAACCAAGCGGCCGGAAGCTGGAACACACGAAACTCCGTTGCGGGCCGGACTTGTGAAGAGAGGGCCAGACCTTGTCAGTCGCCGACGAACTGTTGCAAGCCAACGAACAATTTGTAAGAAACTTTAATCTGGGAGATCTTGCCGTCAGGCCGAAGCGGCATTTGGCCGTCCTGGCCTGCATGGATTCCAGAATCCTGTTTGAGCGCTGCCTGGGTTTGCATCCCGGAGACGCGCACATGATCCGCAACGCCGGCGGAATTGCCACCGAAGATGCGATCCGCTCGCTGATTGTTTCCCATCACCTGCTGGACACGCAGGAGTTCATCATCATTAACCACACTGACTGCGGGCTGCTGCGAGTGCGGGAAGACGAACTAAAACGGAAGCTGACGGAGAAGATGGGAACGTTGGCGGGCGCGCCGGCGCGTTTTTATGCATTTGACAATCTGGAGGAGAACGTCCGGCGGCAGGTGCGGCGGGTGAAATCTCACCCGTGGATTCCAAAAAACATTCCGGTGCGAGGGTTTGTCTACGATGTGAAGACGGGAGCGCTAAACGAAGTGCAAGAGGCTTGAGAATGCTATTTCGCCACGACCTTCTCAATCTCGGCCTTTAATTGGTCATAAGGCAGCGCCCCGGGATGGTACATCGCGACCTTGCCCGCGCGGTCGAGCAGCACGAGCGTAGGCGTGGTCGAAGCGCCGTAAACGTTGAAGTTGTACGTGCTGATGGGGATGGGCATATCAAGCAGCCCGGCGTAGAAGCGGTGGCGCACGGCGTCGATGTAGGCGAGTTCAGCGCTGGGCGCGGCGTTCTCAACCTGCGCGGTATAGCCGTAGAGCCGGGTGGGGCCGATGACCGTCAAGCCCTTCGCCGCGAACTCGCTCCGCAGTTGCGTGATGATGGGAGCTTCGGCCTTGCAGTCCCCACACCAGTGCGCCCAGAAGAAAAGCAGCACGGGAGAGCCTTTGAGCGCAGCCAGGGTGGGCGGTTTCGAGCCAAGAAATTGTTCACCGCGGAGGGCGGGCGCGACTTTTCCCTCGAAGGAGAGCAGGTTCAGGTTCTTCTGCAGGCGGGCGCGGATGGAAGTCGTGCCGTAGGTGTGCAGTGCGGCCTGCAGAACTGCGATCGCCTGAGTGCGCTCGCCGCGAGCTGCCAGCGTCTGCGACTCGACTTCGATGGCTGCACCGAGGGCGGTTGGCAGGTGCGGTTCGGCATCGAGCGGGCGTTGCTTGAGTTGTTCGACTGCGAGCGCGGTGGTTTGTTTCGCGTAGGCTGCTGCCTGATCGTATTCGTGAGCGTTGAGAGCGGTGCGTCCCATCCACGAATAGGCCTCGATATATTCGGGCGTGACGCCATTCTTAGCGCGATACGAGCTGAGGTAAGAGTCGGCCGCGCTGAAATTATTGTGAGCCAGGGACTCGCGGACATCGTCGACAATCCCCGCCCAGGCGGGAGCCACGAGCGCAACCAGAATCAGGAGCTTGCTGAAGTACGGGTTCCTCTTCATCTTGATCTTGCTTTGATCCTGTATCTTTTATCTACCGTTGGACGCCTGGTTGGCAAATCCGGTCGCGAGCCTCAATGCGGACGAAACCTGTAAGTCGCTGATGCAAAGGCGCTTAAGTGCTAGCCCCGCAAAATATTGTAGCAATCCGGTGTCGGTTCTTTTACAATTTAGTTGCGTTTGATCTTTAGAGTTCTTTCGCAGTACCCAGTATCTCCGCCAACCAGCGCGTGACCTGCCTGCAGAAGAAGCCTTCCAAAGTTTCAGCGCTACATCAAAGAAAAAGGAACAAAGCATCACCATGGAAACAGGAACAGTGAAGTGGTTTAACGACGCCAAGGGTTACGGTTTCATCAGCCGCCAGAACGGTGAGGATGTATTCGTACATTTCTCCGCCATTCAGGCCAGCGGCTTCCGCAGCCTTCAGGAAGGTCAGCAAGTGCAGTTTGACGTGGTCAAAGGCCCCAAGGGCTGGCAGGCCGAGAACGTGAAGGGTGCATAAACCACTTCGCAGCTAACAATTCGCAAGAAGTAAAGAAGGCGGCCAGCGATGGCCGCCTTTTTATTTCGTCCCTTCACTCATTGCCGCTGCTCGCGCATCAGCACAACATCGGAATCGGTATGTCCCTGCACCAGCGCCAGCTTGCTGCCATCGAAGGACCAGTGAAAATCGTAGATGTGTTCCGACTTGAATGAGGTAAGCTGTTTTCCCGGTGAACCATCCAGAGGTTGTTGCCACAAGTTCTCGACACCTTTCTCACGGAAGACGTAAACCAGCGCCTTGCCGTCGGGCGTGTATCGAATCCACTCCCATGCAGGCTTGTCGCACTTGAGCAACGTGCGAACTTTACCCGTGTCGGCTTCGACCACCGCCAGTTTTTCCTCATGACCATTCGCATGATCGATGGTCACAAACGCAAGCGTGGTGCCGTCGGGAGAAATGCCGAATTGACTGGCGGGCAAGTCGGAGACCTGCTGCGACGCCCCCCCATCAATGGGAACCCGCATCACATGTCCGGTCGTGAGATCGACGTAATAAACCCATCGTGCGTCCGGAGAACAGACCGGCCACCCGTCGTGCTTCCCATTCGAAAGTTGCTTGAGGTCTCCACCGCCGGCATCTGCGCGCCAGATGTTCCGGCTACCCATGGCGGCACGCATGCGGTGATCAAAGACAAGATAGCGGCCGTCGGAGCACGCCGAGGGATCGCCACTGGATGAGTCTGGCTCAGTGGGGAACACGCCCTTGGCTCCCGAGTCCGGATTGACCCAATTCAAAGTGCCGACCTTGTCATAGACCAGCCGGCCGTCGCGCGTCCAGGTGAAGTTGGTATTAAGGTTTGCGGGACCAATCTGCCGTGCCTCGCTGCCTCCCGGCGTGGCTGACATGATCGAGAGATTCCAGTGGCCTTCTTCAAGCACGGTCGCCAGCACTTCGCCGTTTGAGCCCACGCTCAGAGAGGAATAGCTGTTGGTATCGCGCGTAACCGGACTAAGCTTTCCCTCCGGGTAGGAGACGAAAACGATTTGCCGTCGTGTGAAATTCGAAGCACGAACCGGAATCGAGAAGCAGCAGGCCGTGGCCATCGGGCATCCAGGTTGGCGAGGCCAGATTGTCGGCGGAACTCAGGAACAAACGTTGCTGGCCGGTCTTTGCGTCAACCGCTGTCAGTCCGCTTATGGCGCCCCCGAACTGAGCTGCGAGACACAGAATCGTCTTGCCGTCAGGCGACCATGTGGGCTCAAACAGTCCCTGGCTGCTCGGACCGCTGGCCAGCACAGTCTCTTCGCCGCTATCGACCGACCGCACAATCAGCCGGTACTTGCCCGGCTCGGGATTGCCATCGCGCAGGAAGGCAAACTTCCGGCCGTCCGGCGAAAACGTGGCGTTGGAATCCACGTCCTCGGCCAGCTTCTCAGGAGTGCCGCCCAGCAGCGGCGCGCGATACAGGAATTTCAGGGCAGGCGTTCCCGGATCGCTGCGCGCAAAATACAGATAATTGCCGTCGGGCGAGAAGCTCAGGGCGTTCTGCCCGTACCAGACGTCGGCTGGAGGCTGCACTTGCGTCATGCTGTTGGTGGGAACATTGCGCAGCCAGAGGCTGGCCAGTCCGTTGTCGCTCTTGGCTCTCACCAGGCTCAAGATGTACTTGCCGTCGGGCGAGATCACCGCGTATACGGCATCGCCGGTTTCTGTCACTTTGGTGACCGAGAAATTCTCGAAAGGCCGCACGTGTTTGCCCGAGATCAATGAGTAGACGCCGTAACCGGCGGCCAGCAGAACGATGAGGCCGACGAACGCGAACAAGCCGGTCCCCACCTTGTGGCGGCCCGCTGCGGCAACCACTGCGGAAGTCTGGGAGGAACTCGCGGTGATGCCCGGCGCTGTGGCCGGGATGGGACTCCCAGCAGTCGCGCCAGGCACTGAAATCTTGGCCGAGGATGGGGTAACTTTGCGTCCCGATTCCGTATCCCGCTTCAACCGCTTCAGGTCGCCGCGCAGATCGGCGGCCGACTGGTAGCGCAGGTCGCGGTCTTTCTCCAGCGCTTTGGCGACGATTTCATCGAGTTTAGGGGGCAGCGTGGCATTGAGCTGCAGCGCCGGAACTGGATCGAGTTCAAGAATGGCGTGGAAGACCACTGCCGAAGTACTGCCGGAAAACGGCAGCCGCCCCGTCGCCATCTGGTAGATCACCGCTCCCAGCGAGAACAAGTCCGTGCGCGTATCGAGATCCAGGCCCCGCGCCTGTTCCGGAGACATGTAGGCGATAGTGCCGACGGTTGCGCCCGGGCTGGTCAGGTGCGCGGGGTTGGGATCGTCCTGCGTGGCGCCGATGGTTTCCATCGCCATCTCAGGATGCGTGAGCTTGGCGAGCCCGAAATCCAGAACCTTCACCGGTCCGCGCTTGGTGACAAAGATATTGGCCGGCTTGATGTCGCGATGGATGATTCCCTTGGCGTGCGCGGCATCGAGCGCGTCTGCCATCTGGATTGCCCAGTCCAGCAGACGATCAAGCGGCAGCGCGCCTGCGGCTAGGCGGCGGTCGAGGGTCTCGCCCTCCAGCAACTCCATGGCGATGAACGACTGCTGCTCGCCGTTTTCAAGCTGTACTTTCTCGACCGCATAAATTGTGCAGATGTTTGGGTGATTCAGCGCGGAGGCAGTGCGGGCTTCCAGCAGAAACCGGTCCAGCGCAGTTTGGTCGCGGGAGAGTTGTGGCGGCAGGAACTTCAGGGCGACTTTGCGGCCGAGGTCCAGGTCTTGCGCTTCATAAACAATCCCCATCCCGCCACTGCCGAGTTGGCCGGTGATGCGATAGTGCGAAATGGTCTGGCCGATCATGGAAGCATTGGATGAGGGAATTCATCTTAGGAGGGATGAGCAAGCCAGTCAAACGAAGAACAGGGGTCAGGGGTCAGGGGCCAGGGGTCAGTAAAAACCGGAGGGTCTTTGCTGGCCCCTGACCCCTAGTCCCTGACCCCTTTCTTCTACGCAGCCGTGGCTTCTTCCGCCATGCTGGCGCGTGACGTAGGCACCCACCAGCGCCCCATTGCCTCTCCTTAGCTAGGAGCAAATATCGGGGCGGCGGGCGCCCGCCCGCATCCGCGTGCAGAAAAGCGCGCCTGCCCCGTCGCGTGGCATGCCCCGTAAATCGATTTGCAGGCCCGTAGAGAGCATCGGACCGCATGGGTCACCCTTCGGGTCAGGCTGGATTTCGCGGCCCTGTGGCTGCGAGTTAAATCGATTTAACTCCGGGGTGCTTTAGAATCAGCGGCTTGGGATTCGAAAGTATATCTTATTGAAATACAACAACTTGCGTCGCCGGAGTCTTGTCCTCCACGAAGAATCAATTACTTACGGGGGGTGGTCATAGGTCTTAGGCGTTTCTCTCTAAGACCTAACCCCAAGACCCATGACCTAGATGGTTGCCGCCTGGTCCCGCCGTTTCGCCTGAATTTCGATGAAGACGTTTGACGCAGTCGGCAAGAAACCAGCTACGGCGTGACCTCAAACACCGTGCCGCACCCCGGGTCGCAGTTGTCCGTTGTCCCGCCATTGCTAGTCATGCCGTAGAGAAGACCGCCGGGACCGAAAACTAGGCCGGAGTTGTCGGGGTACTCTCCGCCTGAACCCGAGAAAGAATGCACCACGCTTTCAACCCAACCGCTGCCACTCGGCGTCATCTTAAAGACCACCCCCTCACCAGCCGTACCGCCCAGGTACGCATTGCCGTACAGATTGCCGCTGGCATCGGCGGTCAGGGAGTAGACGGGCCATGCGCCGCCTGCGCCCGGCGTGCCATCGCTGCCAGTGAAGCTGTGAATGACAGTCTCCGTCCAACCAGCGCTGCCGTTTGGGGAGAGTTTGTAAACGACGCCGCAGCCGCCATCGCACTCCGAATTATGGCCGCCACCGGACGTTGTGCCATAAAGGTTTCCTGCGGAATCGATGATTACGCCCGCGTACCACGGATACTTGCCCTCGCCAAACCCGCCGGAGAAGCTATGCAGCACGCTCTCGCTCCAGCCGCCGCTTCCGTTCGGCGAGAGTTCAAACACCGTCCCGCATCCGATGCCGTAGCCGCAGGATAGATCGCCGCCGTTTTCTGTGGTTCCGTAAAGATTGCCCGCGGAATCGAAAATGAGGGCGCCCGAGGGTCGGTATCCGGTGCTCTCAAGGAATGAGTAGAGCATGGTCTTCGTCCACGTGCCCGAAGAGCTCGGCGAAAGCTCGAATATGGTCCCGTAACCTTCTGCCCCGCCACCGATAGTTGAACCATACAGATTTCCGGCAGAATCAACTACCATCGTCCCAGCGGGCACGCCCCCTCCGGTTGTGGGAGGGTCGAAGGTGTAGATTATCGAGTATTTCCACCCGCCGCCCGAAGTCGGTGAGAGTTCGAAGACGTCGCCCAGAGAATTCACGCCGCCCAACGAAGTCGTGCCGTAGAGGTTCCCGGCCGCATCCATCACCAGGCCGCCTTGTGGAGTGGCGCCATCGAGCCCGCCGGTAAAGGAGTGCAGATTAGTGGCGGCCCAGCCCCCGGATGCTGTCGGGTATAGTTTGAAGATGGCCCCGCAGCCTTGGTACTCGTCGTAGCAAAAGCCTGACGTATCGGTGCTCGCCGAGGTAACACCATAAAAATTTCCAGCTGCGTCGGCGACCAGATTTCCGACGGGGAACGATCCACTTGCAGCCGATCCGGTGAAGTTGTGGATCACCTTGTAGTTTGTTCCGGCGCCGGCGCTTGTACTAGCGGCGATCACTGCTATGGCTACGACCGCTCTCATTCCAAAAGAAAGAATCTTGGCGAATGGTTGTCGACTTTTCATCGAAAGCCTCCAGGAAGGTCGAAATTTGCACGCGGCGGAGCAAGGGGGAGCGCTCCGTCCAGGGCCCTCACCGGGCGTCGCGTTTTTCAGCACACGGAGCATACTGCGCCGGGGGGGGGGGGGCGTCAAGATGAAGGAATTTGCATACAACTCGGGTCACAGAACCGCCGCCTGTTCCCGCCGTTTCGCCTGAATTTCGATGAAGACGTTAACCAGCGACACCGCCGCCGGCGTTACCCCGGGAATGCGCGAGGCTTGGGCCAGCGTGCGCGGCTGCACATGCGTGAGCTTTTCCTGCATTTCGCGCGAGAGCCCGCTTACCGACCGGTAATCGAACCAGCCCGGAATCGCGCGCTGTTCCGACTTCTTCATCCGCTCCATGGCGCGCTGCTGTTGCAGCAGGTAGCCCTCGTACTTGATCTCGGTTTCCACCGACTTGAGTTCGTTGCGGACCTCGGAGGAAATGAAAACCGCAGAGGGCGCAGAGGACGCGGAGTTATTTCTTGCAAAGAAATCGGGCGCGACTTCCTTCAAGGCGGGGACGAGCTGCTCGATTTTGATTTCTGGGCGCTTCAGCAGTTGCGCGCAAGTTTGGCCAACGGCTGAACTCCAGTCGCGAGCTTCAGGAGCGCTGCCCGCGACAGCAGGTTCCTCGTCGCTTCGCTCCTCGGAATGACAAAGTGAAATCTTCTCCTCGAAAAGTGAGGCCTTCTCCTCTGAATGACAAAGCTCGATTTCTTTCAGCATTTCGGAGGTTAGCTTGGTGCGCTCCAGCAATTTCGTCAGATTTTCCAGCCGCACCTGCTTGGCCCGAAAATCATCCCAGGCTCCGTCGGAGATCAG
Source organism: uncultured Acidobacteriaceae bacterium (assembly GCA_963842095.1). Classification (GTDB taxonomy): domain Bacteria; phylum Acidobacteriota; class Terriglobia; order Terriglobales; family Acidobacteriaceae; genus Sulfotelmatobacter. The sequence goes on along the minus strand of CAWJEY010000004.1, from coordinate 632,591 downwards.
GCCTACGCGCCGGCCGTGCGGGGTGAGCCGGCGATCGGCGTTGTCGATGCGCAGGTGCAGGCGGAACTCGGCCCGCGACGTGAACATCCTGTAAGGCTCGTTCGTCCCCTTGGAGATGAGGTCGTCGATCAGGATCGCAGTGTAGGCCTCGGTGCGGTCGAGGATCAGCGGCGGCTGCCCCTTCACCTGCAATGCCGCGTTGATGCCCGCCATCAATCCCTGACAAGCGGCTTCTTCATAACCGGACGTACCATTGATCTGGCCGGCAAGAAAGAGGCTGCCGATCTTCTTCGTCTCCAACGTGCGCTGCAGTTCGGTCGGATCAATCGAGTCGTACTCGATGGCATAGCCGGGGCGCAGCATGTCCGCGCTCTCGAGGCCGGGAATCGACTTCAAGATGGCAAGCTGGACCTCTACCGGAAGGGACGTGCTCATTCCGTTGACATAGATTTCATGCGTGTTCAGGCCTTCGGGCTCGAGGTAGAGCTGGTGCATTTCCTTGTCGGGAAACTTTACGATCTTGTCTTCGATCGACGGACAGTAGCGCGGCCCGATCGACTGGATCTGCCCGCTGTACATCGGGGAGCGGTGCACGTTCTCGCGGATAATGCGATGAGTTTCGGGCGTCGTCCACGCGATGTAGCAGGGAACTTGCGAGTCGTGGTGCGCCACGCGCTTGGTACGAAAGCTGAAGGGCGTGGGATCGGCGTCGCCGGGCTGCTCGGCGAAGCGGGACCAGTCAATCGTGCGTCCGTCGAGGCGCGGCGGCGTTCCGGTCTTGAGCCGGCAGCCGCGCAGGCCGAGGGTCTTCAGCGCTTCACCGAGTAAAACCGCGTTCGGTTCGCCAGAACGCCCGGCGGGATACTGCTGCTCGCCGCAATGAATCAGACCATTGAGAAACGTCCCGGTGGTGATGATGACAACTTGCGCGCCGACGGTGCGGCCGTCGCGGAGTTTGATGCCGAGGACGCGAGAAGCGTCGTTAGTCGTTAGTCGTTGGTCGTTGGCAAAACCTTGGGTGTCCACTTCGGCTAACGACGAACGACTGACGACCAACGACTCGACTTCCGCCTGCTTGATCTTGAGATTCGGCTGCGACTCCAGCACCTCGCGCATCTTCAGGCGGTAGGCCTGCTTGTCGCACTGCGCGCGTGGCGACCATACTGCGGGGCCGCGCGATGTGTTGAGCAGGCGGAACTGGATGCCGACTGCGTCGGTGATCTCGCCCATGATGCCGCCCAGCGCGTCGACTTCGCGAACCAGGTGTCCCTTGGCGATGCCGCCGATGGCCGGGTTGCACGACATCTGTGCGATCAAGTCGACGTTCAGCGTGTAGAGGGCGGTCTTCAGCCCCATGCGTACTGCGGCCATTGCGGCCTCGCATCCGGCATGGCCGGCGCCCACAACGACGACTTCGAATTGTTCCGTGAACTGCATTTAATTCACAAATCCCAAAACGCGGCGGGTAACCCCTTGGAGCCCACTTAATTCTAACAACTTGTGGTAGATTCGTTTGCGTTTAACAGGGAGGCACAGTGCGAACGCTGTTGAAAACCTCGATCCTCGCCTTTATTTCATTTGCCTTGGTAGCTCCGAGCAAGGCGCTTGCCCAGACTCCCTCCACGCCGGAAGAACGAACGCGGCTGGTAACCCTCGCGCAAAAGCTTGAGAGCAACCCCTTGGACGCGAGTCTGCGGCCCGAGAGGGAGTGGGCGCTTAAATGGTTAATTCAGGTACCCGACATTACCGTAGGCATGTGTCCCAGCATTCTCGGCGACTACCACAAGTACAAATATTCGGCAGAGATCACGACGCAGCTAATGCTTTCAGGCGCACGATTCGTCATCGAAAATCCTGACAAGGCGAAGGATCGAATGGCCCAATATGTGGCGGCTGCTGAGGGGGCGCTGAAGGCATACAGTTCAATCTTGCAGCAGGATCCCAAGGCAAAATCCAAGGCATTGGACGACACCTTGCAAAAACAATCTCAGGGCAAACTCCGTGATTATGTTGAAGATACAGCTAACAAGCGCTGCCGCAGTGGTGGGTGATGCCCATCACTTGCCGACCCGCGGCCTCGCCCGTATAGTAGTCTGTCATACCGGAACGTCTTATCGAAAGCTAGGAGGCCATCATGAATACCACTCAGTTCTTCGAGCAACTGGAGGCATCGATTGCCAAATATGACCTGCTTTGCCATCCATTCTATAAGGCGTGGGCGGCGGGTGAGTTGACGCGCGACGATCTGCGCGAGTATGCCCGCAACTACTACCATCACGTGGAGGCTTTCCCTTGCTATCTGGCCGAACTCGCCCTGCGCCTGGACGAAGGTGAGTTGCGGCGCGCGGTGCTGGCCAATATGTGTGACGAGAAGGGCGCCGCGGGCGGATACGGGAAAGATTCCGTGCCCCACTCCGAGTTGTGGCTGGATTTTGCCGAAGGCATGGGAGCGAGGCGGGGCATGCTCTTGCACTTGCCCGTGGCGGAGATCCGTGAGTTGATACGGTACTTCCACCAGGTAGCCAGCGAAGCCACGCCGGAAGAGGCGCTGGCCGCGTTTTACGTCTACGAATCTCAAGTGCCGCGCGTGGCTAAAGAGAAAGAGCGCGGCCTGCGCGAGAGGTATGGCGCCGACGACAAGACCTGCGGCTACTTCACGCTGCACTCGACCGCCGATGTCTACCACTCGAATGTGTGGCGGAAGCAGTTGGAGAGCCGCATCGCGGCGAATCCAGAGACGGCGGAGGCAGCGCTGGATGCCGCCGCGAACACGGCCAGGATGTTGTGGCAGGCTCTGGACGGCATCGAAGCGGCGCGCATGTCATTCGCGGCTTGATGGAAATGTTTCACACGCAACCGTGAGCCAATGATTCCTGCGACTTGATTTGCTCAGGATCATTGGCTCTTCGTTTGTGAAGCCTGCAGCGTCTCGAATAGAAGGGTGAAATGGCGAAGCAAATTCCCATCGGGGCGCGCGGTGAGGCCCAGGAAACCGTTGAGTTCAAACACACGCTGACCGCGCACGACGCCAGGTTGCCGGCGGTTTATTCCACGCCTGACATGATCCGGCTGATGGAGACCGCGGGTTTTCTCGCGCTGCAGCCCTACTGCGAGGGTGATGAGATCAGTGTTGGGACTTCGATCAACATCCAACATCGCGCCGCGAGCGGCATTGGCGCGCACATTCAGGCCGAGGCTGTGCTGGAATCGTGTGACGGCCGCTTCCACACGCTGCGCGTGACCGCGCGCGACGATATCCAAGAAATCGGACGCGGCACGGTGGGCAGGGCTGTGGTGAGCGTTGGGAAGTTCGTTGGGAAGATGAAGAAGTGAGGAGGAGGTGAGTTTGATAAGGAAGCGAGCCGAACGCGCGATTATTGTGTCGCAAAGGACGCGACACATCGCGCGGCTCGCCCGGATCCCTCGCCGCGCGAAAAACGCTTGCTCGGGATGACAACTATCTTAATCGGCGTCATCTCAGTACGCACGGCCTCCTGCGGCCCGAGGCGATTGAAGCCCTGCGCGGGGCCGAACACATCATTCACGCCGGGGATATCGGCCCATATGAAATCCTTGAGAAGCTTTCCACTCTTGCTCCCGTCATCGCCGTGCGTGGCAACATCGACAAAGCGGCGTGGTGTCGCAAGCTGCCTAAAACTCGGGTGCTTGAGCTGGGCGGTGTTTCCATCTACGTGCTACACGATCTGGCAGTATTGGACCTCAAGCCCAAAGCGGCCGGATTCGCGGTTGTAATCAGCGGACACAGTCATGTTCCCAAACAGGAGACGCGCGACGGAGTGCTCTACTTCAATCCCGACAGCGCGGGGCCGCGGCGATTCAAACTGCCAGTGAGCGTGGGCAAACTAGTCGTGGAGGATGGCAGCGTGCGGAGTGAACTCCTGCTCTTGCGTGTGAATGAGTCCTGACTGGCGTTCCCTTGCCGTTGCTACAATCGCAAGCAAGTGCCCATTCAGTTCCAGGTCGAGGCCCGCGCTGGCACTGCCCGCGCAGGCCGTCTGATCACGCCGCACGGGGAAGTCGAAACGCCTGTGTTCATGCCCGTAGGCACGGTGGCGACCGTCAAAGGCGTGCCGCAGGATGTTCTCGAAGAACTCGGCGTCCAGATTCTTCTCGGTAATACTTATCACCTCTACCTGCGTCCCGGAGTCGAAACCGTCCGCAACCTGGGCGGGTTGCATGGTTTCATGGCGTGGCCGCGGGCGATCCTGACGGATTCCGGCGGCTTCCAGGTTTTCAGCCTGAACGAGCTGCGCAAAGTCACCGAGGAAGGTGTCACGTTTCGCTCGCATCTCGACGGCTCATCACACTTCTTCAGCCCGGAGAGCGCGATGGAGGCGCAGATTGGATTGGGCGCCGACATCATCATGGCGTTTGATGAGTGTACGGAGTATCCCGCCGATCGGGCCCGCACCCAAGCTTCGATGGAGTTGACGCTGCGCTGGGCCGCGCGGAGCAAGAAGTATTTTGAGGAGCATAAGCGCAGTTCTCAGTTCTCAGTTCTCAGTTCTCAGCAGACCAAGATTCCTCGCTCCGCTCGGAATGACAAGGTCGGGGGAGATTTCAGGCAGTCTCTCTTCGGCATTGTCCAGGGCGGAATGGATCTTGATCTGAGGAAAGAATCCGCTGAGCGCACTATCGAGATCGGCTTCCCCGGATATGCGATTGGAGGGCTCAGCGTTGGCGAGCCCCGGGAACGCACGCGCGAGGTCGTGGAAGCCACCCTCGAGCACCTTCCCGCCGATAAGCCACGTTACTTGATGGGAGTGGGTACGCCCGAGGAAATTGTCGAGTATGCCAGCCTTGGCGTCGATATGATGGATTGCGTCCTGCCCACGCGGGCCGCGCGGCATGGCCTGCTGTTTACTTCGGAGGGCAAGGTCTCGATCAAGCAGGCGCGTTACGCTCAAGATGCCGGTCCGCTCGATCCCAATTGCGGCTGCCAGGTGTGCCGGCGTTACTCGCGGGCCTACCTGCGGCATCTTTATGCTTCTAATGAAGTTCTGGCTCAGGTGTTAAATACGCTGCATAACCTGAGTTTCTACCTTGACACTATGCGGCGGGTGCGTCATTCTATTGAACTTGGGGAAGAGTCTCGTTTTCTCTAGCGTCTGGTCTCGATCGAAACCGTAGACCTCTCTGAGAAGACCTCCCCGGATGCAAGCCTGAGCGGTAGATGATCCGGCCGGAACCGATCAGAACTCCCGTCGTGAAATGACAGGCCCGCGGCGACAGTAGGCGTGGGCGGTTGTTCGCGGGTTGAGTTCACATAGACTTTAATGAATATGGAATTCTTGCTAGCACTGCAGCTACCGGGTGGGGGCAGTTCGTCATTCCTGCTCATGATGGGACTGATGATCGGCGTCTTTTACTTTGTGCTGATCCGTCCCCAGCAGCAACGCCAGAAGAAGTGGCAGGCGATGCTGGATAGCATCAAGACCGGCGACAAAGTCGTCACCACCGGCGGCCTGCGGGGAACGGTGGTGGCTTTGAAAGAAGACTCCATCCATCTGCGGGTGCCTCCGGATAACCTGCGGTTGGAAGTTACCAAGGCCTCCGTGGCGCAATTGACCACAGCGGATGAGGAAGCGAAGACCAAGTAGGAATTGAGTCATTGAGTGATCGAGTCATTGCGCGATTGGGAAACGATGCACATGGGGCGGGTTTCCAATGGCCCGATGGCTCAATTGCTAAATCGCTCAATTTAAGCAGCACAGGGAGCGGCACATTTAATTTGGACCTGTTTCGTTATGAATAAGAATCTTCTCTGGAAACTGGCACTCATCATCGCAACGCTGCTGGTCTTTTTGTTCGGAATTTTCGGCATTCCGCAGAGCTTTTCGGGCCAGGGCCTGCTCGCGGCCATGACCAACCGCATCCACCTCGGGCTGGATTTACGAGGCGGGACCCACCTGATCCTGCAAGTGCAGGTCAATGACGCGGTGAGGATCGATTCCGACAATGCCATCGAGATCCTGAAGGAGCAACTCAACAAGCGCAAGATCGCCTTCGCCGACATTTCCGAGCCCGATCCGCAGAACAGTCCCGATCGCGTGGTGCTGAAGGGCGTCCCGGCCAGCGGGCGGAAAGACCTGTTGGATATCGCTTCCGAGCGCCTGCCCGAATACAACCTGAACTCGGGGGCGGAGAACACCTGGACTCTCACCATGAAGCCGCAGAATCTCAGCGACCTGAAGAACAAGGCCGTAACCCAGGCGATTGAGACCATCCGCAACCGCATCGATTCACTGGGCGTGAGCGAACCTACCATTCAGGAACACGGCCTCGGCCAATACCAGATTCTGGTGCAGTTGCCGGGAGTGGATGACCCCGGCCGGGTGAAAGACATCATGCAGTCGACCGCCATGCTTGAGATCAAGCAGGTGTTGGGCGAACCTTTTCCGAGCGAACAGGCGGCGCTGCAAGATAAGGGCGGAATTTTGCCGCCGGATGCGATGCTTCTGCCGGGGCACGCTACTCCCGGAATTGCTGCGGGCGAGCAGGCCTGGTATCTGGTTTCGCGGGTTTCAGCCGTCCGCGGGAAAGACTTACGGGATGCGCAACCCAGCACCGACCAGAATGGCCAGCCCAGCGTTCAGTTTCAACTGACCGGTGAAGGCGGGCAGCGATTCTATAGCTTCACGTCCGCGCATGTGGGCGAGAGTCTGGGTGTAGTTCTCGACGGGAAAGTGCAGGAAGTCGCGAATATCAAAGAGGCCATCCGCGATACCGGCTCCATCAGCGGCGGCAGCATGAATTCGCAGCAGGCCAAGGATTTGTCCATGATCCTCCGCTCGGGTGCCCTGCCGGCGGGCATCATCTATCTGAACGAGAGTGTCGTGGGCGCATCGCTGGGTACGGATTCCATTCGCGCCGGGGTTCGGGCCGCCGTGTTTGGCATGCTCGCGGTGCTGATTTTCATGCTCATTTACTACCGCGCGGCCGGTATCAATGCCGACATTGCGCTCCTTTTGAATCTCATTATTCTGCTCGGCTTCATGGGCTATTTCGAGGCCGTGCTGACTCTGCCGGGAATTGCCGGAGTCATTCTTACGGTCGGCATGGGCGTGGATTCGAATGTGCTGATCTTCGAGCGCATCCGCGAGGAGTTGCGCAACGGAAAGACGCCGCCTTCCGCGGTGGATCAGGGTTTCGGCCACGCCTGGATCACGATCGTGGATACGCACGTCACCACGATAGTTTCGGCAGCGATTCTGTTCATCTTCGGCACCGGTCCGGTGAAGGGATTTGCGGTTACGCTGATCTTCGGCCTGGCAGCAAACTTGTTCACGGCCGTGTTCGTCTCCCGCGTGATCTTCGACTGGATATTGAGCCGAAAGCAGCGTGGCGAAGCTTTGAGCATTTAGGAATTGAGTCATTGAGTGATCGGGTGATCGGGTCATTGAAAAGCGGCGGACGAGTCTTCAATCGCCCGATGACTTAATCTCTCAATCGCTCAATTTCAACGAAATCATAAATCGGATAAGAGGTAAGACTGGTGGAGTTCTTTCGCAATACCAACATAGATTTTCTCGGCAAGAAGTGGTATTTTCTCGCCTTCTCCCTGGTGTTCAGCGTGGCGGGCCTGTTTTCGATGTTGTTCTGGCACCACATCCCGTACGGCGTGGACTTCCGCGGCGGCACGCTGGTGTATGTGAAGTTCTCGCACGCGCCTGACGATAACGCGCTGCGCGCGGCGATGGACCGTGTCGGCCTGCACAACGCGAAGATTCAGCGCTACGACGTGCCTGCGAATAATGAGGAATTGATTGACCTCGACGTGCAGGAGACCAGCGAACAAGCACTCGACCAGGGCAAAACCCGCATCATCAACGCGCTGGAAACCAATACTCCCCCCGGGAAGAAGGACCTGAACAACACCAGCGTGCTCGACATCAAGAGCTATCTGATGGATAAGGATCCGATGCATCTGGGCTCGGATGCCGACCAGAAGTACACCGAGCAAGCCCAAGCCATCGTTGATACCCGGGACAAAGTGCAGGGCGGCGTGCTCGGTTCGTTCGATCAACTGAAGGGGCCGGTCAATCCGGCGGCTGCAGCTTCCCTGCCGGATGGCTTCTTTCTCTCCGATTTTGGCATCCGCAACGTCGAGATCGTTGGTCCGCAGGTGGGCGCGCAACTGCGCAAGCAGGCCATTCTGGCGACGGCATATTCGCTCGCGGGCATGCTGATTTATCTTGCGCTCCGATTCGAGTGGATTTACGGAGTTGCCGCCGTAGTCACGGTGTTTCACGATACGCTGATCACGGTGGGCGCATTCTCGCTGCTCAACAAGGACATCTCTCTGACCGTCATTGCCGCCATTCTGACCCTGATTGGTTACTCTAATAACGACACGATCGTGGTATTTGACCGCATCCGGGAAAACATTAAACTCATGCGGCGGGAGAAACTGTCGGAAATCGTCAACCGAAGCATTAATCAGACTTTGAGTCGAACTATCTTGACAGCGGGCCTAACCTTCCTTACCGTACTTGCACTCTATTTATTCGGAGGCGAGGTGCTGCGTGGGTTTAGCCTCGCGCTGGTCATTGGCATCTTGATTGGTACGTATTCGTCGATTGCGATTGCCGCTCCGATTCTGGTGGCTTATCAGGATTGGAGGATCGAGAGGGGCAAGCGAGCGGTTGCTGTGCCTGCCCGGGTCAGGTGACAGCCCGATGGCGTGGGCTGCGGTTCTTGTTAACTTTAGTTTGTAGATAGTTGAAAGCGATGGTTTGATGCCTGTGGGGCTTGGGTGGCCCCGCTGGTTGTACGGTGCCAGTTTGGGAGCAAAGGGGAAGCAGTCGGTGTCTAAGTTTACGTAGGCTCTGAGTAGGGAGAAACCTTTATGTTTGAAGATAGCCTTCTGGAATCGGGCGGCAGGCTCAAGACGAAGCGGGGTCGGACGACCACCTTCGCCATCATTCTTGAGATCGCGATGATCGGTGTCATGGTCCTGATCCCGCTGATCTTTACGGAAGCTCTGCCCAAGCAACAGTTAATGACATTCCTGGTGGCCCCCCCGCCGCCTCCACCGCCGCCACCTCCGCCTGCTGCGGCGGTGAAAATCGTGAAGCAGATTCAGACCGATATCGTGAACGGTGAACTGCGCACGCCCACCAAGATTCCTCAAAAAGTGCAGATGATTAAGGAAGACGAAGCTCCGCCGCCGGTAATGGCGTCGAGCGGCGTCGTCGGTGGCGTTCCGGGAGGTATTCCGGGCGGCCAGATGGGCGGTGTAATCGGCGGCATCATCAGTTCCACGCCGGTGGCCGTGCCCAAAGTCGCGACACCGCAGCGCGTACGGGTCTCAGCGGGCGTGGTTGCAGGACTGAAAATCAGGGATGCGAAACCGAACTACCCACCCCTGGCGCGGCAGGCCCGCATCCAGGGAACCGTTGTGTTGCATGCGATCATCGGCAAGGATGGTTCCATCACAAACCTGCAGTTGATCAGCGGGCACCCTATGCTGGCGCCTGCGGCCATTGAGGCCGTGAGGCAGTGGAGGTATAAGCCTTACCTGCTGAACGGTGAACCAGTCGATGTGGATACGGAAGTACAGGTCAACTTTACCCTGTCCGGAGGCTAAACGCCCGGCAGGTGTGTCCGCGGCAAAGTGCAAGCAGACCGGCCCTCCCCTTCCCACCTAAGACGGTGGCTGGGAGAGCCCATGTAGGGGCGCGGCCGCCGTACCTTTCATCTCAGGTACGTGAATGCGGAGCGTCGGCGGCGATTTTCCGCCGTCAGGCTTTGCAGGAAGTATGGATCTCGCATCAAAAGTCTAAGAAGTTCCGAGGAGGGAAAAGCAACTCATGTTAGCAGCTAACTTGGCAGGAGAAGTTTTCAATCATGTGCCTAGGGTGGCCGCCTGGATTGTGCAGGAGGGTGGCGCAGTGGGGTGGGACCCGATTTCGCTATGGAAGCAGATGGGTATCATCGCGAAGATCGTGGTCGTCATCCTGTTCATTATGTCGGGCTGGTCGATTGGCGTCATGATTGACCGGGCCATGGCATATAGCGCGGCCCGCAAGCAGTCTCGCGCCTTCGCTCCCGCTGTTGCCGGAGCCCTGCGCGACGGCCGCATCGATGAGGCCATCAAGGTTGCCGAGCGCAACAAGAAGAGCCATCTGGCCAAGGTCGTTACCGCCGGCCTGATGGAATTCAAGGCTCACCAGGATAGCCCCGGCGCCATTCCCGGCGAGACCATTGAAGCTTCCAAGCGCGCTTTGGAGCGCACCGAAGCCATTGTCCACGCCGAGTTGAAGCGCGGATTGGGCGGTTTGGCTACCATCGGCTCGACGGCCCCGTTCGTGGGACTGTTCGGTACCGTGATGGGCATTCTCAACGCCTTCAAAGGTATTTCCGAGCAGAAGGCTACCGGTCTGGGCGCGGTCGCTGGCGGTATTTCGGAAGCGCTGGTAACCACAGCTTTCGGTCTGCTGGTCGCCATTCCCGCTGTCATGATGTTCAACTACCTCACCGGCCGCGTGGAAGCGTTCGATGTGGAGATGGACAACTCGTCGAGCGAATTGATCGATTACTTCCTGAAGCGCCGGGAAGCACGCCGGCCTTAAGGACGAGGATCGCGGAGTCCTGGGTTTGAATTCCGCCATAAGTTGCTGTCCGGCGCTGGGAGTATTCCCAGCGCCGGGCTTCCCCAACCAGACGGAACCGATTAAGCTCCTCCGGTTGTGATCCGAGTTGCGTAGGAGAGATTATGTCATTAGCCAAACGGAATGAAGGGGCCAACGTCAACTCCGACATCAACGTTACCCCCATGGTAGACGTGATGCTGGTGCTGCTGATCATCTTCATGGTGATCACGCCCATGTTGCAGAAGGGCATCAGCGTGGACATGGCCAAGGTAAACAATCCGACTCCCATGCAGGACGCGGACAAAGAAGACGCGCTGCTGGTTTCGGTGATGCGCGATGGGACCGTCTACTTTGGCGCCGATAAGCTTAATGGCCCGGTGGACACCCTGACCGGCAAGGTGAGGAACCGCCTGACCAATCGCGCAAACAAAGAGGTCTACCTCAAGGCGGATGCCCGCGCCCACTTCGGCAATGTTGTCCAGGTAGTGGACGCCGTGCGCGCCGCTGGCGTGGATGATCTGGGCCTGCTCACCGAACAGAGGAAAAGCACCAACGCGCCGCCTCCCGCTCCTAAAGCGGGCGGGCAATAGAGGAGAATCGACCATGAGTATGGCAGTTGGAACCGGCGGAGGCCAAAGCGCGAACATTAACGTCACTCCGCTCATTGACGTGCTGCTGGTGCTGCTCATCATCTTCATGGTGATCACGCCGTTAACGCCGAAGGGATTGGATGCACTGGTTCCCCAGCCGCCTCCGCCCAACGCGCCCAAGAACAATACGCCGGACCGCACCATCGTGGTGCAGTTGATCGATCGCGGCGCCGGTCAGGATCCCGGGCTGAAGATCAACCAGGAAGACGCCACGTGGGACAACCTGCAGGGGCGTCTGGCCGATATCTACAAAACCCGCGCCGAGAAAGTGATGTTCGTGAAAGGCGATGACGCCATCCCCTTCGCCGACGTCGCCAACGTGATTGACATCGCACACGCTGCGGGAGTAGACAAGGTCGGTCTGATTACGGCGAAGATCGAGGCGGGCGGTTAAAGCACGCCCAGCACTCAAGAGTTACCGGTGAAGAAGCGCCCGGAGGGTCCAGTATCGCATTCAACTCGCGCACGGGAGCCCTGGTTCCCCTGCCGTTTCTGCTAAGAAACGCTGGCCAGCGCTTGTCAACTTGCTGTCTCTGGGCCTAGGATGCTGTGGCAAGGGAGATTTATACCGCAATGAATAAACACATTCGACTGCTAACACTGGCGGCTGCCACGCTGGCGATTCTCTCTTCTTTGGGTTGCGACAAGCTGCGCGCCCGCGACCAGCTCAACAAGGGCGTCACCGCTTACAAAAACGCCAAGTACGAAGAGGCCATCGACCATTTCCAGCAGAGTGTTGCCCGTGACCCCGGCCTGATCAACGCCAAAATGTACCTGGCCACCGCCTTCGCCCAGCAATACATTCCGGGCGCCGACACTCCCGATAACAACAAGATGGCGGAACAGGCGATTGAGCAATACAAGCACGTGCTCGATATGAATGCGGCCCGCGAGCAGAAGGTAAACGCCGCCAAGGGCGTTGCCTCCCTTTATTACAACATGAAGAGGTTTGATGAGGCCAAGAAGTACAACCACATGGTCTCTGATCTCGATCCGAACGATCCCGATCCCTACTACTCGATCGGCGTGATTGACTGGGCGGTCTGCTACCCGCCGCGCATGGAAGAGCGCGCCAAACTGGGCATGAAGCCGGACGAGGAACTGAATCCCAAGAACAAAGATCAGAAAAAGGTCTGCGAAGACTTGAAGGTGAAAAACGGGCCCGCCATCCAGGAGGGGATCGATAGTCTGGCCAAAGCGATCCAGATCCGTCCCGACTATGACGACGCCATGGCCTATTTGAACCTGATGTACCGGGAACGGGCCGACGTGGAATGCGACGATCTGAACGCCCGCCAGGAAGATCTGAAAACCGCCGACCATTGGGTGAACCAGACTCTCATCACTAAGAAGGCCAAAGCCGAGAAACAGCCCGGACAGCAAGGCATCACCATGGACCAGCCAAAGTAGTCAGGCTTCCAGGTCTGGGTTAAGCGGTCTGGGTTAAGCGGTTTGGGTTAAGCGGCCTCCTCGCACTGAATACGAGGAGGCCGTTCCTTTCTGCGTGTAGAGCGGACACTCCTGTCCGCTGCCAGTAACGCTCCGCCGGCGAAACCTAGCGCAATCCTCGACGGCGATTTATTGGTTCAAGAGAAAGCAGTCCCCATGGAGAACCCTCCCAGAATGCTATCCTTAGACCACGGATTCTGTCCGATTCGGATTGTTCTTGTCCATGGCGATAGGTGCGCAGGTCGTAGCGACGCAGTCCTCAACAACGGAACCGCAGCCGGGCCCTGCCGCGATCAGCGAGCGCTGGGCGGGATGCGTGTCCGTGATCGTCCCCGTCTACAACGAAGTTGCGCACGTCGACGAGCTTTTGCAGGCCATCCACGCCTCGCCGGTCAAGAAAGAGATCATCATCGTCGACGACGGTTCCACCGACGGCACCCGCGAGAAACTGCGAGCCCTGCCGCCGGCCAATAACAACGACGTTACGGTCGTCTTCCATGAAAAAAACTGCGGCAAGGGAGCGGCGATCCGCACCGCGCTCCAGTACGCCCGCGGCGAATATGTTCTGATTCAAGACTCCGATCTGGAATACGATCCGCAGGACTATCCCGCGCTGCTGCGGCCGCTCGAACAGCGCGAGGCAAACGTGGTCTACGGCGTGCGCCCGGACCGGCCCGAGCGTGGCCTAAGATTTTTTCTCGGAGCAAAACTTCTGACTCATCTCACCAATCTGCTCTATGGCGCGGGCATCCACGATGAAGCGACCTGCTACAAGGTCTTCCGGCGATCGCTGATCGCACAAATCAGTTTGCAATGCCGCCGCTTCGAGTTCTGCCCCGAAGTGACGGCCAAGCTTTGCCGCATGGGCGAGAAGATCGCGGAAGTCCCAATCGCGTACACGCCGCGCTCGGCAGGCGAAGGTAAGAAGATCCGTCACGCGGACGGTTGGCTCGCCATTTGGACCCTGCTGCGGTACCGCTTCAGCCGCCGCGCGCTTTGGGCAGGATCAGGCTGCGCCGCTGCCGCTCCATTCGCCGTGAGCTTTTCTCGCGTACCGCCGCAGTGAAGAACATCGGATCAGGGAAGCGTGGGATGCGATTCATAGACCGCGAAGAAGTCGCCCGCCGGCTCACGTACGAGATGTGCATTCCGATCGTGCGCGATGCGATGATCGCATTCTCGCGCGGCGAAACCCGGCAACTTCTGCGCTCGATCATTCCGCTCGCCGATGGCCGCATGTTCGGGGTCATGCCCGGGGCGATGGGGCCGCGCGCGCCATTCGGCGCGAAGTTAATCAGCGTCTTCCCAGAAAACTTCGCTCTGGGAATTCAGTCGCACCAGGGCCTCGTCATTCTGTTCGACCCCGAGACTGGCGCGCCCGTTTGCGTCCTCCATGCGGGCGAGATTACAGCCATTCGAACGGCAGCGGCCAGCGCGGTTGCTACGGACGCGTTGGCGCGCAAAGACGCTCGCCGCCTGGCGATTCTGGGCTATGGCGAACAGGCCACTACCCATGCGCGGGCCATCGGCAAGGTGCGCGGCCTTGAATCCATCACGATCTGGGGACGCTCTCCCGAACGCGCGCGCGCGTTCGCTGAACGGATGCAAGCGGAACTCGCCGTGCCCGTCTCGAGCGCCGGAACTGTGAAAGAGGCAGTCGCCGAAGCCGACATTATCTGTACCGTCACCTCGGCAGCCGAACCAATCTTGAAAGGCGCGTGGGTGCGTCCGGGGACGCATTTGAATCTGGTCGGCTCAAGCCATGCTGGGCCATCCGAGGTCGATAGTGACTTGGTCGTCCGATCGCGCTTCATTGCCGACAGCCGCGAGGGAGTTCTGGCGCAGGGCGCGGAGTTTCTTCGAGCCAAGGCCGCAGGTTTAATCGGTGACGACCACATCGTAGCTGAGATTGGCCAGGTGTTAGGGGGCGAGGTCGAAGGCCGCCGCTCGGCGGACGAGATCACCGTCTACAAGTCGCTTGGCCACGTCGTGCAGGATTTGGCCACTGCGTGGGCGCTGTATTCGCAAGCCGAAAACCCCTCTTGAGCGTGAAGGTCATTAGCGACGTGGATCACATACGCGTAGCCAGCTTTCCGGTAGAATCTTGGGTTCGCCGGCGCAGTGCTGTTCATGAACCAAGATGTTCAAGAAGATCCTCATAGCTAATCGAGGCGAGATCGCGGTGCGCGTGCTGCGCGCATGCCACGAAATGGGGATTGCCGCGGTCGTCGTCTACTCTGACGTAGATCGTGCCGCGCTGCACGTGCGTAAAGCTGACGAAGCCTACCCCATCGGCGCTCCCGCGGCCAGCGAATCGTATCTCAACATTTCTAAGATTCTCGATGTGGCGAAGCGATCCGGCGCCGATGCTATTCATCCCGGATACGGATTCCTCTCCGAGAACGCGAAGTTCGCGCAAGCCTGCGCCGATGCGGGAGTGAAATTCATTGGCCCAACCGCCGCAGCCATGGAAGCCATGGGATCGAAGACGCGCGCCCGCCAAGCCATGGAGAAAGCCGGCGTCCCCCTTGTGCCGGGCACGTCGCGGGGCGTAGAGTCGCCCGAGCAGGCCGAGCAGGTCGCCGCCAGAATCGGCTATCCGGTGATGTTGAAAGCGGCGGCCGGTGGCGGCGGCAAAGGCATGCGGCTGGTACACGCCTCCGAGCAACTGAGGTCTTCGCTCGAAGCGGCGCGCAGCGAGGCAGAACGCTCCTTCGGCGACAGCGAAGTCTACATCGAGAAGGCTATCGTCAATCCGCGGCACATCGAGATGCAGGTGCTCGCCGACGAGCATGGCAACACGGTTTATCTCGGCGAACGGGAGTGCTCGCTGCAGCGCCGTCATCAAAAGGTGCTGGAAGAAGCGCCGTCGCCGATTGTCGACCCCGAGATGCGGCGGAGGATGGGCGAGATTGCAGTCCGCGTCGCGCAGGCCGCGAACTACACCAACGCTGGCACTGTTGAGTTCCTGGTCGATCAGCAAAAGAATTTCTATTTCCTGGAGATGAACACGCGTTTGCAGGTGGAGCATCCGGTGACGGAACTGATCACGGGTCTCGACCTGGTGCACTTACAGATTCGCATTGCCGCAGGCGAGAAGCTGCCCTTCAAACAAGAGGACGTGAGCATTCGCGGGCACGCCATCGAATGCCGGATTTACGCCGAAGATCCCGACAACAATTATTTCCCCAGCCCCGGCAAGATCACTTTGCTGCTGGCGCCGTCTGGCCCCGGCATCCGCCGCGACAGCGGCATGTACGAAGGCTGGAACGTTCCCATCGACTATGACCCGCTGCTGGCCAAGCTGATCGGTTACGGCACGGACCGCGATCAGGCCATTGCCCGGCTGACCCGAGCCCTAAGCGAATATTTTGTGGGCGGAATCAAGACCAACATTTCGTTGTTCCGGCGCATCCTGCGCGACGCGGATTTTCGCGTCGCAAAGCTCGATACCGGATTTCTCGATCGCATGTTGAAGCGGACGGAAGACAAGTCCGTCGACTCAGGGGCGACGGAAGTGGCCGCGATCGCCGCAGGGATGTTCGCTGCACTCGGCTCGTCGGCGGCCGCCGCAGGCGAACGGACGGACGGCAGTGGTTCGGATGCGACCGATACAGCGGCTTCAAAATGGAAGGACGCCAGTCGACGCGAGGCGCTTCGATAGAGCTGGAAACTAGAAACTGGAGACCGGAGACCGGAAACTGCTTCATGGTCTACGACGTAACCATTGACGGCAAGAACTACCGGCTTGAACTCAATCATGCCGAAGGACGATGGTCCTGCCGCCTTGATGGCCGGGACGTGGAGGTCGACGCCATCCTCGCCCGACCCGACGTGCTCTCGCTGCGCATCGGGAACATGGCATACGAGGTGAAGTCAGAGCGAGTGGCAAACGAGACGCATTTGTGGGTGGGAAGCACGCGCTTCGCAGCTGAAGTCCGCGATCCCCGCTCTCTGCGGGGCCGCGCTCGTGCCGGGGATGATCAGGGGCCAAAGAAAATAGTCGCGCCGATGCCCGGCAAGGTAGTCCGCCTGCTGGTGCACGAAGGAGACGCGGTGGAACCGGGCGCGGGCGTGGCTGTCGTCGAGGCGATGAAGATGCAGAACGAGATCAAGTCGCCGAAGAAGGGGACTGTCCAGAAAATTCTAGTGAGTGAAGGTGCAGCGGTGAACCCGGGCGATGTCCTCGCTATCGTGGAGTAGTCCCACCCGCGAATCTACTTCGCCAGCCCGTTACTATCCAACACTTTCTTGGCGTAGTAGTTTTCCACCTTGGCGGAGTCGCGCAGGACTTCGTAGTAAGCCGCCTTCAGCAACTGTTCGCGGCGGTCATGGAGCTGCGAGCGAATGGCTTGCTGCACGCGGGGATCCGACAAATCGCGCTGTCCCGCGGGCTCCTTCGACACCAGCTTCACGATGCGGAATCCCATCACTTGCTTGTTCGCGGGGTTGGCCAGGGTGATGATCGCGCTGTACTGCCCGGGCTTCAGCTTCATCACCGTATCGCGAGTGGCCGGATCAGTATTGCGCAGAGAAGACTCGGGAAGCGTGCCCAGGTCTCCGCCGTTGCCCGACGTTTCCGGGTCTTCGGAATAATTCATGGCCAGGGTTGCGAAGTCGTCGCCGCTGTCGAGCCGGTTGTTGATCATCTGGATTTTCTTGCGGGCATCGGCTTCGTTCTGCGCCTTGTTGTTCTGGTTGTGAACCTGAGGGTTCGGCGCGGGCGTGACGAAAATCTGCGCCAGGTGGTACTGCGGCTCGATCAGATTGAATTCAGACTTGTGCGCCGCGAAATAGTCGTTGATGTCCTGATCGGTCACATTGATCTTCGAGGACACTTCCTTATTCATCACCTTGTCCACAGTGATGGAGCGGCGGATGTCGCGCTTAAAATCTTCGAGCGTGATCTTCTTTTCCTGCAGGCGCTTGTCGAACTCTTCCTGCGTATACGGGGACTTGATTTCGTTGAGTTTGCGGTCGACTTCCTCCTCCGTGGCCAGCAAGCCGAGCTTCTCCGCGCGGCGCATCACCATTTCGTCGTCGATCAACTGGCGAAGAATGTTCAGGCGGAGAATGGTGGCCTGTTCCCCGGCGGGCGCCTGCTGGGCGCTGGCCACCTGATTGTCGTAATACTTGTCGACATCGGAACGGAAGATCTTGCGGCCATCTACGGTCGCCATTACATCGCCGCTTACCTGGGACTTGCAGCCCAGCAGCGCCGCCAGCAGAACGGCAGCGGCCATCAGTGCCGCAAGCCGGGCAAAGTCTGCATTTCTTTTCAAAGGAGTCTCTCCCCCTGCATTGATGGTCCGAGGTGCACTTGGAATGTGCAAGAGCCCCACCGGCATTTCACCCGCTTCGTCACGATCACTTGGATGCCGGCGCCGGTGCGGCGGCGTGGTCAGGCACTGGCAGGTTGGCATCTTTCAAGGCGCGGTCCAGCGCGGCCCGCATCTCAGCGACCGTCTGGGCGCCTTCCATCTTTTCTCCGCTGACGAACAAGGTGGGCGTGGCTTCCACTCCGATCGCTTCCGCCTCTTTCATGGATGCGTTCACCGCACTCTCATCCTGAGCCTTGATGCAGGCCTGCAACTTCGCAACGTCAAGATTGTGCTTCTGGCCCTGCAGCAGGGTGAGTTTGTCGAGCGCTTCCAGCCGCGCCCCAGGCGTCTTTTCGTTACTTACTTCGTGCTGATTGGCGTGAATATAATCAGCGAAATCCCAATAGGCATCGCTGCTCTGCGCAGCCAGACAATTGGTGTCCACGGCAGCGTGCATCGCCCAGGGATGGATGGTCACCATCGGGAAATCCTTGTAAATGAAGGTGACCCGGTCGCCGTATTCTTTGAGTATCTCCGGAAACAATGTCTGGTGCATACGCGAGCAGAACGGGCACTCGAAATCGTCAAAATTCACCACCACTACCTTGGATGCCTTCGCTCCTCGAATAGGCCGCCCGGTAGTATCGATCTTGCTCATGGTTTCGGCGAATGGATCCTTGCTCAGGTCAAATTTCGTCAGCCGCATCATGGAGGAATGATCTTTGGACACCAGGAAGGTGAGATCCTGCTTCCGGCCTCCGTTGTCTACAGTCACAATGACCGCCTCGTAGCTGGGAAATTCAGGGCTGGGCGAAGGCGCGCCGATCAGCAACTTAACCTCGGGAGGAAGCTTGTAGTAGGAGCGGACCTGGCGCTCGATCTTCAGGGTGAGTTCGGGAGAAGCAGATTGGGCCACACAGCCCAGACAAACCACGAGCAGGAGCAGAAAAGAGCGTCGAATTAGATTCACAAAAAACCGCCTCAATCTCACAAGTTGAAGGTTGATTATCTCATAGCGCGCGGTGGGACGCAGGGATGGCATCGCCGGGAATCGCCTGGGAGTGGGGCACGGAGGCAGCTCGAACGACGGCCCGGTTCAGCCGGTTCGCCGGAACAAATCCTCCGCCGGCAGCAGGGCGTTCATCGAGCCGGAACGGAAGCCTTCCAGATCGAGAGTCACAAACTTAAAGCCCAGCCCTTTGAATATCCTGGTGAACTCCGCAGCCATGGCGGGATCGAGCGCCCGCTCCAACTCCTCGCGCGCGATTTCGACACGGACGATCTCTCCGTGATGACGTACCCGGAACTGCCGGAAGTCGAGAGCGCGCAGGGCGTCTTCGCCTTTCTCCACCATCTCGAGCGCCTCCCGCGTAACCGGGCGGCCATATTCGATGCGAGACGACAGACAAGCGGAAGCGGGCTTGTCCCAGATGCGCAGGCCTGCGCTTCGAGCGAGCGCGCGGATTTCTTCTTTACCGAGACCAGCATCCAGCAGCGGAGCCACAATATGGTGCGCGTTGGCAGCCTTCTGGCCGGGACGGAAGTCCCCCTGATCGTCCAGGTTGACGCCATACGCGATGGCATCGAAACCGCGCTCCGCGCGCAGTTCTTCCATCAGCGTGAAGAGTTCATCCTTGCAGAAGAAGCAGCGCTGCGCATCGTTGCGCACGTATTCAGGGCGGTCGAGTTCCGAGGTCGCGACCACTTTCAGCGGAATCGCCTGCTCCTTGGCAAAGGCAATCGCGTCGGCGAGCTGGGTGCGGGCCAGACTGGGAGAGTCGGCGATGATCGCCAGCATGTTATCTCCCAGAGCCTGATGCGCGGCCCACGCGAGGTAGGCGGAATCCACGCCGCCGGAATAAGCGACGAGGGTTCGTCCGAGCGTGCGCAGGCGGGCCTGGAGCGATGCGAGTTTCGGGCCGATGTCTGCCTCCACTGCCATACGCACCATGTTAGCAGGGTCCCGCCGCTGCTCATCCCCCTGGACGTCCCCTGCCGCGACAGATCAGTACAGCCGTTCCTGCGGCCGCAGGCTACCGAAGCCGCCGATGTTGGCGAGAGTGAAGGTGAAGCGGAACAGGTTTTCGTGGGGCAAGTTCGCAACCGCATAGCTGCGGTATTCCATGGTCATGCCGCAGCAGTCCCAGTTGTAGGTGGTCTGTACGTTGAGGAACTGCAACAGTTTGGATTCGGCGTCAAAGCCAAAACTGCTGGCGGCGCTGAAGCCGCGCTTGTTGACCCGGCCGTAGCCCAGGGCCGCGCGAAACTGGTTGAAGCGAGCCGGGGCGGTCGAACCCAAAGACGAAGCGGCGTTTTGTGCTGGTATCTGCAAGATTGCATCGCCACCGCCAATGGTCACCTGACCGATGTGGTAGTTGGCCAGCAGGGTGCTGGCGTTGACGCGACTGTTTTGGAAGTCGTAATCCAGGTCCCACTCGGCGTCAGTTCGGGAACTGGTCTCCACGCGCAAGCGCGAAACCAGAGGCGAAAGATGGCGCGGCTGGGTGACAAATGCGATGCCTGTGAGGTCGGCAGTGGTGGTGAATACGTTGCGCTGTCCGGAAATCAGCGCCCCCCCGAAGGTGGGATCTAGAAAGTACTTTTGCGCCAGCTCCCAGGTTACGACCTCGCGCACTTGAGGCCCAGGCAGGCAGGGAGCATTCGCCAGCGTCCTGGGATGCTGCCAGGGAATGATCGACTCCGGCGCCGGGGCGCCCACGGTGATCGGCGACATGATGGCGTCACAATCCTCCGGCTTCGCCGAAGTGCGCTTGGCGTAGAGACGCGTCACAAAGCCATACTCAACCTCATGGGTATCGGTGAGGATGTCGCGCTCATCGAACTTCAGAACGTTGGTGAAGTTGTTGACGCCGGTCACAAATCGATACGTGGCGCGCGGCTCGATGACATGCTTCCACTTTCGGCCCAGGAACTGTTTGTCGAATACGCGCTCCAGGGTGGGTGGGCGCAGTTCCACGGCCGTTTCCAGGGCTTGGCGGTTGATGGGATCGCTGGCCGCCTGCGCGGGGTTTTCGCGGGTTTCTGGAATGAGCCGTTCGCTGTAATAGGTCTCATGCAACGTCAGCTCCGGGCGCAAAGACCAGCCTCGAAACAGCACCGGCAAGGAGATCTCCGGGTTCAAGTCCAATCGCTCGAGCAGGTTCCCGGTGCGGAACGCTGGCGTGCAAGACTGAAAAACCCCCGAGCACGTGCCCAACTGGGGCTCGCTGCGGGATAAACCCGCAGCTGACGAGTCGAACGACCAGTACAGCGGCGTGCGTCCCAACTGCTGAGGCACGCTTGAGAAATCGAAACTGGGGGCGTGCGAAATGGTGACCACCTGCCCGGGCGTGGTGCTCAGAAAGTTCTGATAGCGCTCCACGAAGCCGTTGAAATTGAAACCGTCCGCGGACTTCGACAGAAAAGCCTGCGACTTCACTTCCGAATATACGGCCTGGCTGAAAACCTCGTTGAAGGCCAGGCGGAAGAGAAACGAACTCAAATAGTCGATGTTGGCCACGGCGCGAAAACCGTCGATGGTGCCGGCCGAGTTCAAGCGCACGTTCTCGCCGCCTTCTTTCTGCGCGGGGTAGCCGATGCCGCGGTCGATCACTCCAAAATAGTTCAGGTCCACGTAGGAGCTTTCCGTAGGCCGGGCCCGAAACTCTCCGCGCTGCGACCACCCGCGGAGGGAGAAGTACTCGGCGCCCAGGGTCGCGTCCATCATGCGGTTGATGGCCCAGTAATAGGCATCGCCTATGACGTTGCCTTTGGTGGAGGACCGCGCGACCGAGGGCATCAGGAAACCGGACTGGCGGGACTCCTTTTCCACCGGATGCGTGGCGAACGGAAAGTACAGGATGGGGAGCCCATGCAGCATAAATGTGCTGTGGTAGATTTTGGCGTTCCCGCCCACGTCCACGATCACTTTGCGAGCGTCGAATTCCCACATGGGGTGCGGCAACTCGCAGGTGGTGATGGTACCGTCGTAGACCAGATAGTGCTCGGGGCTGGTTTTATCGACGGTTTTGCCGGTGAAGGCGAAGGGGGCGGTGGAGGTCAGGATGACCCGGTTATCGCGCAAACGCAGGCCAGTCGTTCCGGTCACATCGTAGAAGCGTCCGGTTTCGAGTTCGAGATTATAGGTGCCGTTCGAGGCGCGGATGTGGTCATCGTTGGGACCGCCGTCGAGGGCGAAGTGTCCGGTGGCGGTCGCTTCTTTCGTGTCGGAGTTGTAGGTGGCTTCGTCCGCCCGCAGCACATAGGTTCCATAGTAGATTTCGACCGCCCCGTGCAGCTTGTAAACCGAGCCTTGCTCTTCCTGTTGAATGGCGCAGATGGTGTGGACGTCTCCAGTTTCCTTTTGCGCCGCGGCTGCCAGGGCGCAGGGCGTTTGAGCCGTAGCTGACTTTTCCGGCGGCGCGCCGGGGCGCGCTGTCTCAGGTGCGGCCTCCCCAGGCGGCAACTGGCTGGTAACTAATGGCGGGATGAGAAGAAGGTGACAAAGCACCGCCGCCGTGATAAGGAATCTGTTGCGAAGAGTCATCGGAACAAGATTGCCGGAGCAAAGATCGTCGGAACAAGATCATCCGAAGCGCATCGCAAGAAACGCTCGGACGCTTCTACCGGCAGCAGTCGTGGTGAACTTAGCACGGCTGTGCCTCGGGAGGCAAAGCCGCCCGAAGTCTTGGATTCCGGCGCCGGGTTCGTGGTTATCTGAACAGGTCTATCTGAACGTAGTTATCAGCAAGGGTTATCCGGCTGCGTGAACGGCCGGCTCTAACTTCTGGTTCGCAAGATTGTGATTCATGCCCTGTCCGCTTTGTGGTGACATCTGCCGCTGCTCTTCTGACGCGAATTCCGTTGCTCCCCCGCGCTGGCTAACTAACACGGACGCCGTCGCCGGAACGCAGCATCCGGGGGTGGAAACGCCGGAAGCGGAGCAGCCAGGCCCGCCTCCGGCGGCAGACGCCTCGCCAGCCAGTAGCGACGATCGTGCGCCTGAAAAGTCTGCGCCTGAAGAGTCACCTGCCTGGCGCCAGGAGGTCGCGGCCCGGTTCAATCGGTATCAGGCCCGCCGCAAACCGCGTCCGCCACGCTACCCATCGTTGCGGCTGCGTTTCGAAGACGAGGATCCAAATCCCGCAGTCAGCGGCAGCGCGGCCGAGTCCTCCGCTTTCCCGCAGAGAACCACGGCTTCGCATCAGGCCCTGGCTTTGGATAGCTTTGCCGACAGCGCAACTCATGCGGTTGAGATTCCGGCCTCCGTCCCGCTGCCGTTGCCCCAGAACCAAGCCTCGCAGGAAACTGCAATGTTTCGCCGTGCCGACGAATCGCCCCAGCAAACACCCACAGCCCCCACGGCAAAGATCATCGAGTTCCCGCGCTCCTGGACTCCCACGCCGGCTCCGCTCGACGAATTGGCCGAGCCGGTCTTTGATCGTGACCGTCCGCGCATCCTGGAAGCGCCGGAAGTTGTTCCGCCGCCTCCGGCTCTGGGCGGAATTACGATTGAGCCTGCCCAGCAGCCGGAACTGGAGAAGCGTCCGGGCATCGACATCCCGCTGCAGAGTGCGCCCCTGGCGCGGCGAATTCTCGCCGCGGCCATCGACGGTGTCATCATCGTCGCCGCCTGCGCTCTCTTCGGCTTCATCTTCTGGAAGCTGACGGCGATCCGTCCGCCGCGATTCCAAATCATGGTGCTGGCGGCCGGGCTTTCCGGCCTGTTCTGGGCCGCTTACCAGTACCTGCTGCTGGTGCACTCGGGTACCACGCCGGGGTTGCGCCTGGCGCGACTCGAACTGGCCCGCTTCGACGGCAGCCCCGCTGGCCGCCGTCTCCGTCGCTGGCGCGTCCTCGCGTCCTTCCTGTCGGCCGCTTCCCTTGGCATGGGATACGCTTGGGTCTTCCTCGACGAAGACTCGCTCTGCTGGCACGACCGCATAACGCATACCTACCTCGCGCCGAAGGGCTAGGCACCATCACAAGGATCTGACCCATTCTGCCGGCATTAGCCCAACATCTCACCCCAAGTCCCGGTTGTGTGTCAGTTTCCGAGTAGTTTCAAGGCAAAGAGTCGGAAATTTTAATAGCCAGCGCTGCGGCGAATTTCGTCACGGTCGTGAGCTGCTTTTTGGGCTGCTTTCCCGAAGGCGCACCACACCAGAACCAGAGCGATTGCGGTGGTGAGAAACAGCCACGGCGGAGCGTAACCAGAGGCGGAAGAGCCTTTGATTATCGTGAGCGGACGACCAAACCAACACGCCAGTATGCCGGGAATGAGCAAAAATAAGCGATTTCGGATGCGAAGATAATGCCCCCTTCTCTCATCGTGCTCTCTTTCAAGAAAACGAGCGCATGGCTCGCTAGCCTCAGCCTGTCGTACTCTGTTTTCGAACGCCGGCCCGAATAGGTAAACCACTATGCACAGCGTCCACGCTTCTCCGATTCTGATCCACGGTTGGTCAACCCTGAACACGTTGTAGAGAAGGCCCGCGGCAATGGCTACGATAAAAACCAAACTGATTGAACCGATTCGGGCTCTTAGCCTTTCCCGCGACCGCGCCATCGCACACAATTGGTCGGGCGTTAATACAACTTGCATATTGCACTGCTCCTTTCCCGGCGCTCTCCAGACAGATTGTGGCACTTTAGATTCCGACGCCTCAGGGTCTCGCATCTGCTGCTCCTTCCATGTATTTCTGCTTAAGTACCTTTTTGATTCGATGTATCTTTGTGGCGACGTTGGCCGGAGAGAGCCCGGTCACCTCTGCTATCGGTCCCGCTTCCTCTCCTTCGAGGTAAAGCATGATAATTTGACGGTCCAGAGGCTTGAGTCGGCGAACAAGATCGAATATTCTCGCGGACACAAATTGGCGATCGACCTGTACCTCGTCAAACGCGGGCATTTCGGCTTCTAGCTTTTCCAAGTCTGTTAACCGGGGGCGCAAGCGGCGACTGCGTACGACGTGCGAAGCTCCAACGTTGTGCGCAACGCGATAAACCCAAGTCCGCAGACTGCAGCGGCCATCAAATGATCCGAGGCTTATCCATAACTCCATGTGTATCTCTTGCAGCAGGTCTTTTTGCTTATCAGGATCGGCCTCATAGCCACGGGCGAGTCGCTGAATGGCTGCTCCATGCAGGGAAGTTGCCTCCGCATACATCGCATCTTGGCTGAGTCGAGAAGCCGTGACCGTATTTCGCCTCCATTTAGGTAGTCCCCGATGAGGATGGATTTCTCACATTACGCAAGAAAAATAAACCTGCGTAACTCCTGCAAGCGCTCGCAACCAGAGCTTGGATCCTTGGCAGTTGACGGGCAAGCCGGAAACTGACCGACTACCCACCTGCCCCTATGCTATCTTCATAAGGTTTATCCTAATAAGCAGTCCCACGCACTCCTAGGCATGGCTACATCCGCAGGTTCCAAACCGGCCATAAAGGTCTTCGTCGCCACCACGGTGATGTTGACCTTTATCTCCTTCTGGCGAGCCTCCGCCATTGTTCTCTCTGACCTTGCATCTTCCGCATATTACGCCGGCGGCGATGCCGAGAAAGTCATCGGCAAGAGCGCTCCCTGGTTCATTCTCGCGGTCATGTTGTTCAGCTATTGCGTGCGGGCGCTCTACATCGAATCGAGCAGCATGTTCGTCCGCGGCGGCGTCTATCGCGTGGTCAAGGAGGCCATGGGCGGAGGCCTGGCCAAGTTCTCCGTCTCAGCCCTGCTGTTCGATTACGTGCTGACCGGCCCCATCAGTGCCGTCTCCGCGGGCCAATACCTGGCGGGTTTCATCAAAGACATGGGCGTGTACATGCACCGCCCGCTCCATTTCTCGGACGATCATTTCGCCGCGGGCCTGGCCGTGATCGTAGTGGGCTACTTCTGGTGGAAGAATACGCAGGGCATGCACGAATCCAGCCAGAAGGCGCTGCAGATCATGGCCATCACTACGGTGATGGTGGTGATTCTGCTCATCTGGTGCACCATCACGGTGTTGCGCGCGCCGGTGCAGTTGCCACCGAATCCGCTGCACCCGGGCGTGATTCCACTGAACAAAGAATCACTCGGCTGGCTCAACAGCGGCTGGCTTGGCTGGTTCGGCCACATCACCTGGATCATCCTCTTCGTCGGCTTCGGCCACTCCGTGCTGGCTATGAGCGGCGAAGAAACTCTGGCGCAGGTCAACCGCGAGATCGAACATCCCAAGCTGAAGAACCTGGAGAAGACGGGGCTGGTAATTTTCATCTACAGCCTGCTGTTCACGTCACTGGTCTCGTTCTTCGCGGTGATGATCATCCCCGACAAGGTTCGCCCGGACTTCTTCGCCAACCTCATCGGCGGCATCGCCATGTATCTGGTTGGCCCGGAGAGCCTGAAGCTGCTCTTTCACGGCTTCGTGGTGCTGGTGGGCGTGCTCATTCTGGCGGGCGCGCAGAATACTTCCATCGTAGGCGCGAACGGAGTGCTGAATCGCGTGGCCGAAGACGGCGTGCTCACCAGTTGGTTCCAGAAACCGCACAACCGTTTCGGCACCAGCTACCGCATCATCAACCTGATCGTAGGCCTGCAGTTGCTGACCATCGTCCTCAGCCGCGGCAACGTCTACATGCTGGCCGCGCTCTACGCCTTTGGCGTGATCTGGAGCTTCGCCATGAAGTCCATCGCCGTGCTCGTGTTGCGCTTCACCGAGCCGGGGAATCGCGCGTGGAAAGTTCCAGGCAACCTGCACATCGGCAAGACGGAAGTTCCGGTGGGATTGATTCTCATCTCCGCTGTGCTCCTGATCACCGCGGTCGTGAATTTATTTACGAAGTATGAAGCCACCATCGCCGGAGTGATCTTCAGCGCTGTGTTCTTCACTATCTTCACAGTCTCCGAACACCACGTCACTAAAGAGCGTCACGGCAAACCCGAACAGCTCGACCAATTCCGCGTCTACGGCAATCAGGAACTGGGCAGCGGCGCCATGGGCGTTCGTCCGGGAAACATTCTGGTGGCGGTGCGCGATCCCCGCAACCTGTACTACCTCCGCCAGGTGCTGGCCCATACCGTCACGGCCAAACAGGATGTGGTGGTGATGAGCGCCCGGCTCTATCATCGCGAGCACAGCTTCAGCGGCAGCGCCGTCATGGAAGCCAGCCAGGTTTTCGACCACTACGAGCAGGAACTCTTCACCGCCGCCGTAGCCGTCGCCGAAAAAGAAGGCAAGCCGATTTCTCTACTGGTAGTTCCCGCCACCGACGTGTTCGAAGCCATCATGGTCACGGCGCAGCGCCTCGATTCTTCCCGCGTCATCTGCGGCCTCTCCAACAAACTCACCGCCGATGAGCAAGCCAAGCTTACTGGCGACGCCTGGGAGCGCATGCCCGAGCCCCGTCCGCGCGTGTGCCTGGAAGTCTGCGCCCCCGACGGCACGGTTCGCGAATACACCATTGGCCCGCACACCCCGCGCATGCGTCCGCAGGATGTCGAACTCATGCACCAGCTCTGGCTCGATATCACCAGAGATCCCAAATACGCCGGTGCGCACCACTACCACATCGTGGCCCTGGCACTGGAAGAATTGCAGCGCGAGCTAAGCACCGAACAACGCGCACAGCTGCTGCAAAAACTGCAGGAAGAAATGAACCGCCGCGAAGGCGGCGCTGATTCGGCCGGTCCCGACTAAGCCACTCCAACGAGGTTGCAGAAAAGAGCCCCAGCCTTGCCGCTGGGGCTTTGCAGTCGAAGCAACTATTTCCCGCCTGCTACAGCATGTGATGCGCAATGCTCGCCGCACTGTTTGTCGCCACAGCAGTTCATCGCCGTCTTATCGCCCTTTTCGCGCGAGGCGCAGCAGCCTTTCGCGTTGTCCTTACCGCAGCAGTCGCCGCAAGCGGTAGCAGTCTTGTCTTTGTCACCCTTCACGCACGCCTTCTCTTCTTTGCCGCCGCAGCATCCAGAGGCTTTTTCTCCCGAGCCGCGCGACATGGCTTTCTCGTCCTTGCCTGCCGTCTGGTGCCGGCAACAGGATTGTCCTTCTTTGGCGCGGGCAGTCTTGTGGCAGCAGTCTGCCTGGGCTTGCGGGGCGGCGTTCTCCTCGGCTGCCGGTGGGTTCTGCGTTGCGGTTTGAGCCCAGGATGCAACCGTCAGGGCCAGGATCAATGCGGTCAATTTGAATTTCATGATGATCTCCTTGTGTGTATGCCTTATGAATGATTTCGTTGCGGGCTTCTGCCCGTGAACACGGCCGCAAACTTGCGACCACGCATTTTCAGCAGGGTGTGTGCGCCGAAGCGCGAGGGGGTGGAATTCAGATTCGCAGAACAGTGGAAAGCTTGGGGTAGGACTGAGTAGCGGCAGCGTCGCAGCTCCGCGTCAACGCCGGTCCGCGGTTCACGCCGGTTCCGGTTTCATCGAACGGGGCGATTCGCGAATCTGGCCGCTCGATCTTGGATGTAGCTGTCAAGCTTGGCAGATTGCTCGAGTCCCGGCTGGCACAGCACGGATGGGAATCTCCGCACGGCAAGCTGGCCGGAACCGAGGGAACTACGAGTGGCAGAAGAAAACTGTGCAGGCTTGGGCAGCAATCGTGCGCGTGGTTATGGTGAGTGCTCTCAGCCTTTGTGGACGCAGCCGGGGCCGCTGGGGAGCCAGTCCGTACGCTGGGCAAGTCTGACGGTGCGAACCCTCGCGCCCACCCTGAGAGGGTAAACAGCAGCAGCACGGCAATCACTCTGGTTCGCATCCCTGCGCTCTTCGTTGGGACTAGGTTGACAGGCGCCGCCCGCAAAGTCTGTGACCGTGGTCACAATCCCGCGGATGCGCTTATTTCTTAAGAAGATTCTCCAACGACGCCCGCAACTCCCGATAGCGAAACGGATACCCGCTCGAGATCAGCTTCCCTGGTTCCACTTTCTGGCTGCTTAGCAACAACTCCTCGCCCATCTCACCGAACGCCAGCTTGGCCACGAAGGCGGGCATGGGGAGAATTGCCGGACGCGACAGCACGTTGGCCAGCGTTGCGGCAAACTCTGCGTTCCTCGCCGGCTTCGGCGCGACCATATTCACCGGCCCCTGAATCAGGTCGTTCTTCAAAATGTGGTGGATCGCGCCCACCATGTCCTGCACATCAATCCAGCTCATCCACTGCCGCCCGTCCCCAGTTCGCCCGCCCAAGCCCAGCTTGAACGGCACCAGCATCGCTCCCAGCGCGCCGCCTTTGGGGCTGAGAACGATCCCTGTCCGGATGTGCGCGGTGCGAATGTCGGCTTGCACGGCTGGCGTGGTCGCTTCCTCCCACTCCTGGCAAACCTCAGCCAGAAAGCCCGTGCCCGGCGCGCTTTCCTCCGACAACGCTTCCTCGCCGCGATTGCCGTAGTAGCCGATCGCCGACCCACAAACAAAAATCTTCGGTTTGTCTTCCGCGCGCGCCAGGGCTTGCGCCAGATTTAATGTCCCACCCACGCGGCTGTCACGAATCTTCCGCTTCTTTGCCGCCGTCCAGCGTCCAACGATGCTTTCGCCCGCCAGGTGAATCACCGCGTCAAATCCGGAAACCGCTTCCGGTGCAAGAGGCGACGCCGGATCCCATGCGACCTGACCCGCTCCTGCAGCCGTGCCGCGCACCAGCCGTACCACCGACCATCCGCTCGTTCTAAGGGAAGGAAGAAGAGCGGCCCCAATCGGCCCCGAGACTCCGCTCACAAGAATTCTGGAATTCATGGCTTAATGGATGCAACTCTACCAGTTCGCCAAGCGTCCCAACAAACTCAAGATCGATTTGAAACCTTCGTAACCGGTGAAATGCAAGAAAGCTCGATAACCTATCTCCTAAGTGACTCGGCAGGGGCGATCCGTTGCAAGGGTGTAGTCTCAAGGCATGGATTCTACTACCGCGTTGACGATTACTCCGCATCTAACACAGAGGAACTGGTACTGAGGCGAGCGAGACGAGAAGACACTTCATTCATGGCGGTTCGATTTAAGGCTGCACTCATAGCTTTCGCAGTTGTCACTCTGGGTTGGCTCTCGCCCTGTGTTGGGCAAACCCCTCCGCCGGCGCCTGTGCCCACTCCGGCACCCGGAACCATCACCGGAACCATCGTCGATCAGAGCGGAGCCGTTGTCGCCGGAGCCCGGGTGCAACTTACCCGCACAGGCGCTGGTACTGATACTGATGGCGATAAAAGCACTGATACGAGTAAGGATCAATCCCCAAACCAGGAAGCACGGACAGGCGGTGACGGCCAATTCTCCTTCGCCAACATCGCTCCCGGCGCTTTCCAGCTCACCATTACACAGCCGGGCTTCGCGCCGCAAACATCTTCCGGAACCCTGCTTCCAGGGGAGATCCATACTGTCCCGCAGATCGCGCTGGCCGTCGCTGCCAACGTCACCGATGTGGAAGTCACGCTTTCACAGACCGAAGTGGCGGAGGAGCAAATCAAGGCGGAAGAGAAACAACGGGTGATCGGCATCATCCCCAATTTTTATGTCAGTTACGATCCCCATGCGGTTTCCCTGACCTCGAAGCAGAAATTCAAGCTGGCCGCGAAGACGGTGGTTGATCCATTTACGTTTCTGGTGGTGGCCGGCACGGCGGGAATCGAGCAGGCGCAGAATCACTTCATTGGATACGGCCAGGGCGTGCAAGGTTATGCCAAGCGCTTCGGCGCCACTTATGGCGACACTCTGACGGGCACGTTTATCGGAGGAGCCATACTGCCTTCGATTCTGAAACAGGATCCGCGATATTTCTATAAGGGAACGGGAAGCGTGCCATCGCGATTCCTGTACGCCATTGGCATGTCGGTGATTTGCAAAGGCGACAACGGACGCTGGCAGCCTAATTATTCGGGTATTCTCGGAAGCCTGGCTGCGGGTGGCATTTCAAATCTCTACTATCCGTCGCAGGATCGCGACAGCGCTAGCCTGACTTTTGAAAACGCGGCCATCGGGATGGGGTCCAATGCCGTTACCAATCTGCTGCAGGAATTTGTCATCCGCAAGCTGACGCCGCACACGAACCGGAATTCGGACAAACCGTAGGCTGTCAATTATCAGCAACGGCCGGTGTGCTCCCGCACCAGCAGCTGTGATGGCACTCACAGAGTTCGCATTCGCCAAGGCATAGCCTTCACATTGGACGGGGACTAGAGGTTCTCCTTAACCCGATTAAGCTGCGCAAGGCTGTCCTCGCGCCAAGATCCCGTTCTGGTCTTCCCGTTCCGCAGCCTCTTGTTCTTTGATTTCGAGCGAGAACGGTTGGCAGTTTTTACCTTTTTATTCCAGGAGAGATCCCATGTTGCATCTCGATACTGGCAATACAGGCTTCATGATCTTATGCACCAGCCTGGTCATGTTGATGACGCCCGGCCTTGCCTTCTTCTACGGCGGCCTGGTGGGACGCAAGAACGTCCTCGCCATCATGATCCAAAGCTTTGTCTCTATGGGCTGGACAACCGTGATCTGGTATCTCTACGGATACTCCCTGTGCTTCAGCGGCGACTGGCACGGGGTCATCGGCAACTTCCACAACGCATTTCTGCGCGGGATCGATCTCAATACTCCGTCGCCGAATATCACCATCCCGGCCTTCGTGTTCATCGCGTATCAGATGATGTTCGCCATCATCACCCCGGCGCTGATTTCGGGCGCTTTCACCAACCGGGTCACGTTTAAGGCCTACATGCTGTTCCTCACTGGCTGGCTGACCTTCGTTTATTTTCCCTTCGTGCACATGGTCTGGGGTGGAGGCTTCCTGCAGCAGTGGGGAGTAAAAGACTTCGCCGGCGGCATAGTGGTGCACAACATTGCGGGGGTTGCAGCGTTGGCTTCGGTGCTGTACGTGGGCAGGCGCCGTACTGCCGATCGTGGGCCGCACAGTATTCCGCTCGTTGCGTTGGGAACCGGCCTGCTGTGGTTTGGCTGGTACGGCTTTAATGCCGGAAGCGAGATGCGGGTCGATTCGGTGACCGCGACTGCATTCCTGAACACCGACGTGGCTGCCTCGTTCGCGGCCGTCGCCTGGATGCTGGTGGCATGGTTCAACGAGAAAAAGCCGAAGTTCCTCGGCTTGCTGACAGGGGCGGTTGCCGGACTGGCAACCGTGACTCCGGCGGCTGGGTATGTTTCACCGACCACCGCCGTGATCATCGGCTTAGTTGCCGGAGTGGTTTGCTACTACGCCGTCGAGATGAAGAACAAACTGCACTGGGATGACGCGCTGGATGTGTGGGGAGTCCACGGCGTAGGCGGCTTCCTCGGCATTGTGATGCTGGGGATTTTCGCCAGCAAGGCCTATAACCCCGAGGGTGCGAATGGCTTGCTCTACGGCGATCCTGTATTCCTTTTGAAGCAAGTCGTTGCCGTGACCTTCTCCTCGGTCTGGGCGTTCGTCTTCACCTACGCCATGCTCCGGATTATCGATGCCTTCACGACGGTGAAAGTCAGCGAGATGACCGAAGAAATTGGGCTGGATGAATCCATCCACGGCGAGCACGCCTACGAAGACGTCTTCGTCGGCGATGACCTGGCCCATGCAGTAAACCAGGCTCATGCGGAGGCACTGGCCAGCAAGAAGTGAGTGGATCAGGAGATGCTGGTGGAGGCTTGTGGAGCGGGCGCCATCGCCCGCTTCTTTCCAAGTCGAAGGCAACAGATGAAATCGACACCGCCAATCCCTACCTGCTCATTGATTTCCGGGTGAACAACGCATGTAGGTAAGCAGATGGAACGTAATCGCCTCAGCGATTGCCGCTTCAAGGTTCCATTTTCGAGCACGCTCGAAGCGTTTGGAATTCTTAGGATGTTTGGTTCGCAGATATTCTGAATACCAGTCCAAGACTTTTTCGAGATTGTATGCGGTATCCACGCATAGTCAGTTTACCTTGAGCCATGTAATTAGCACTCACCACGTCTGACTGCCAGCCCCGAGAACCGACTTTCGTCGCTTTCCCTTCGCCCTGTGGTTTTTCTACCACTTTCCCGGCTCATCCCCTAACTCCATCCCTCTCAGCCACCTACCACCAACAAACTATAGCTTTAAGGTGGTTTTCCGAGATTTCCGAATTTCCACGGTGTTCCGGTAAGACTGCTCTAATGTTCCGACTGGAACATTCAGTCGAATGTTCCGGCAGGAACACAGCGAGCTATAATCCTACATGGCGAGCCTGCGCCAACAGATCGCGACTACCGCTCTTACGCTCACCAAGTTCCGCGAGCTTATGAAGCGGATTGAGGAAAACCGTCCGCAGGACGATCTGTCCATTGTCAAGAAAGCCTACGACTACTCCCTGAAGTATCACGAAGGCCAAATGCGCGCCTCGGGGGAGCCTTACCTCGTGCATCCGCTCGAAGTAGCGTTAGTTCTTGCCGAAATGAAGATGGACCCGGTCGCCATCGCCGCCGGTCTGCTCCACGACTCGGTCGAAGACACCTCGGTGACCATCGTCGACATCCGCAAGGAGTTTGGCGAGCAGGTGGCGCACATCGTCGAGGGCGTTACCAAGATCAGCAAGATCGACTTCGCCACCCGCGAAGAGGCGCAGGCTGAGAACCTGCGCAAGATGATGCTGGCGATGGTGGACGACATCCGGGTGGTGCTGATCAAGCTGGCCGACCGGCTGCACAACATGCGCACTCTCGAACACCTGCAGCCCGACCGCCAGCGCAAAATTGCCGAGGAGACGCTGGAGATCTACGCCCCCATCGCGCACCGGCTGGGCATGGGAAAGATTCGCGGCGA
This sequence comes from uncultured Acidobacteriaceae bacterium, assembly GCA_963842095.1. Lineage (GTDB taxonomy): Bacteria > Acidobacteriota > Terriglobia > Terriglobales > Acidobacteriaceae > Sulfotelmatobacter. The sequence goes on along the minus strand of CAWJEY010000004.1, from coordinate 598,824 downwards.
GTTGGAAGACCTCGGATTCCGCTTTCTCGATCCCGCCGGCTACGAGCAGGTGGAGAAAGCCGTCAACGCGCGCCGCAAGCAGGGCGAGGCCTTTCTTGCGAAGATGCAGACGATCATCAACGACAAGCTGAAAGAGGCGGGGATCCAGGCCAGCGTGGAGAGCCGCATCAAGCGCCTGTTCAGCATTCACAAGAAGCTGCAGCGGCAGCGCATTTCCGTGGACCAGGTCTATGACCTGTTTGCCATGCGCATCATTACCCGGTCGCTACAAGACTGCTACGCAGTCCTCGGCATCATTCACAACATCTGGCGTCCGGTGCCGGGGCGGATCAAGGATTTCATCGCCATGCCGCGGCCTAATTTTTATCAGTCGCTGCACACCTCGGTGATTACCGAAGACGGGACGCCGTTTGAGATCCAGATTCGCACCGAAGAGATGCACAAGATGGCGGAGGAAGGCATTGCGGCGCACTGGAAATACAAAGACGGGCCGGTCTCGGCGCAGGACGAGCAGCGTCTGGCTTGGTTACGGCAGGTGGTGGAGTGGCAACGCGATGTCAGCGACCCCAACGAATTCTTATCGGCGCTGAAAGTGGATCTCTATCCCGAGGAGGTCTACACCTTTACACCCAAGGGCAAGGTCGTGGTGCTGCCGCGCGACGCCACGCCGGTGGACTTTGCCTACACGATTCATACGGAAGTGGGCCACACTTGCGTCGGGGCCAAGGTGAACGGACGCATGGTGCCGCTGCGCCACAAGCTGCATTCCGGTGACATTGTCGAGATCCTTACCCAGGCTGGACACAAGCCCAGCCGCGACTGGCTCGGACTGGTCAAGTCTTCGCGGTCACGCAACAAGATCAAGCACTGGCTTAACGTGCATCAGCGGGAGCGCTCGATTGAAATTGGGCGCAAGCTGATCGAGAAGGAAGCGCGCAAGTATCGCATCGCTTTTAAAGAAATCAAAGATGAAGACCTGCTGAAAGTTGCGGGCGGCTATGGGCTGGGCAAGGTCGATGATCTGATGTCTGGGATCGGCTACGGAAAATATTCCGCGCGGCAGGTGCTGGCGCGGCTTTTGCCGGCGGGCGCAACTCATTCAATGGCGGGCGACATTGAATCCGAGGGGCTCTCCAGCAAGCCGGGGGCTATCGCCAGCGTGGTGCGGCGCGTGTTTGGCGACCATAACGCCATCATGGTCAAGGGCCAGGGCGATATGCTGGTCTACCGGGCGCGCTGTTGCAATCCAATTCGTGGGGAAAGCATTGTCGGCTACATCACGCGAGGTAAGGGAGTGGCGGTGCACGCGGTGAACTGCCCGAACGTCACCAATTTGATGTATGAACCAGAACGCCGCATCGATGTGGAGTGGGGCCGCGATGAGAACACGCCTACGGCTTATCCGGTGAAGCTGACCGTTTATTGCGACGATCGCTTCGGGATGCTGAAGAACATCACGAGCGTGATAGGCGATGCGCAGAGCAATATTCGCAACATCGGAGCGCGGACCGAGAACAGTCAGGCCAGCGTGGAGATCGTCCTCGACATCTCTGACCTCAAGCACCTTGAGCAGATCATGGCCGGGCTGAGGAAGATTCCGGGCGTGCATGAGGTGCAGAGGCTGCAGAAGATCTAGAGGCAGCGGCCAGTGGCCAGTAAGCGCGGACCGACCGCCAGCCGCTGTTCAGTGCTTTACCGCTGTCAGAGCCTCACGGCGCCTTCTTCGGGCAGGTACTCTTCCAGGCGGGCGGCGAGCCAGGAGACTAATTGTTCCTTGACTGGGGCTGGAACCTGAACGAATTCCATACCTGCCGATCCCGCCGGGTCACACCAGCAGATTTCCGCGTTTATTCTGGCGGCGGAATGGGTGTGGGGCAGGGTCAGGCGTAGGGCAACTCTATCTCCGACCTGCAGGCCGGGAGCGTTGGTGAGAGCGATGCCGACTTCGCTGATGTTGACGGAGGTGGCCATAATCTCAGGCCGGGTGCCGGCGGAGACATAGACGGGGATCTGCACAGGACAGCGAAAAGAACGCCTTCTTTCGTTCACCATGAGCGGGTAAGAGACTCTGAGAGTACGCATCAGCACGGTCGGAGACAGCGGTTTGACGAGAACGAAGCTGGCGCCGGCGCGGAAGGCGCTGGGCATTTCTTCGTTGCAATTCAAGATGGCTAATACGACGGCGGCCCTGTGAGACGTCATTTGGCGTGACGTTTTGAGCAACTCCAGGGCGTCCGCTCTCTCGTTGAAATCCACCACCACAGATTCAAACTTGGAATGGCAAAGTTTGCGGGTGGCGGAGGCGAAGTCGGAGCAGAGGTCGACGTGCATCGCCATTTTCCCCATGGCATCGCAAAGAATATCGATGGTCTGAATGTCAGCACTCACCAGCAGGACGCGAACCCCCGTCGTCGCGGGTGATCTTTCTCGGGACTCCGTTTTTCTGGGTGCCGTTGTTGTCGTGTGAGCCAAGGCATCGCTCATACGACGAGGGCCTCGGGAATTTCCATCTGGCCGTGTTCGAAGGCGTTTACGAATGCGTCGACCACGGTGGGGTCGAAGTTTGTTCCGGCACTGGAGACGATGATTTGCCGGGCTTCGAATGGGGTGACTGCCCGGCGATAGGGGCGATCACTGGTCAATGTGTCATAGGCATCCGCCACAGCCAGCACTCTGGCTTCAATGGGGATTTCGTTGCCTTTGGCAGGACCGTATCCCGAGCCGTCGTACTTGTCGTGATGAGCAAGAATAATGGGAAGCACCCGCCGCAGCGATCCTCCGACGGGTTCGAGCAAGGCGACTCCCTTCTGGACATGCTTGCGCATTTCCGCCATCTCTTCCGGGGTTAGGCTGGCGGCTTTATGCAGGAGGTCTCGGTTGGTTTCAAGCTTGCCCACGTCATGAAGCAGGGCTGCCGCGCGGACATCGTCGATGCGCTCCTGTTCAAATCCCATGCGCGCGGCAATCGCAGAGGCGTACAACGCAACCCGGTAGGAGTGATTGTGCGTGTATTTGTCGTTCGAGATGAACTGCTGGAGAATCGTCAAGAGACCGAAGTAGGTCTGGCGGAGCTCAACAAGATGGGACTCTTTCTTGTCATACAGAGTTCCCATCGCGTAGGCCGTGATGAGAAGCAAGCCGGCCCAGGTGAGAAGTTCGGACCATTGGTCGTAAGTCCACAACGACGGAGCGGAAGCGGTAAAAAGGCCGGTATTCTTCCAAAGAAGTATGAGGACCATGAAGATGCTGGCACTCGCGGTGAGCACGGCATGTCTGCGGCCGTAGACGTAGGCGGAGAAGATTGTGGGCAAGGTGTAGAGGCCGAGAATCATGCGGTGAGAAGCGACCAGCCAGTTGAACAGGCCGGCGATCACGAACAGAGACAGCACCAGCCATAATTCCTGGTTAATCCTGGCCAGACCGACTTTGAACCTGGACTTGGCGTCCGAGGCATCCCCGGCAAGGCCGCCGTGCCTGCCAAGGGCGCGTTCGTTAATCAGCGTGGATTTCATCTCATTTTCCATGTCGGCTACGCCCGGGTGAAAATAAAGCTCCCCAATCTATCTATCGGCTGATTGACGCAGAACTTTAGCGTTGCCGCGAAACGCGTCATCGTTGGGCCGCCCCAAAATCCCAGGCCCAAGTTTGACTTCATCCGAGTGCATCTGCGTTAATCAACAGCGGAGGATCCATGCGCGAAGTTGTTTCCACCAAAGACGCTCCCCAGGCGATCGGCCCTTACTCACAGGCCATCAAGGCCAACGGGTTCGTGTTCACCTCCGGGCAGATCGCCATTGATCCGGCTACGCAGCAAGTGGTTGCGGGAGATGTGGCGGCGCAGACTGACCGTGTGCTGCGCAATTTGTCGGAGATTCTGGAAACCGCGGGCAGCGGACTGGGGAAGGTTGTGCGGTCTACAGTCTTCCTTAAAGATATGAACGACTTTGCAGCCATGAACCAGGTTTATGGGAAGTATTTTAGTTCTGCGCCGCCGGCTCGGGCGACCGTGGAGGTGGCGCGGCTGCCCAAGGACGTGCTGGTGGAAATTGATGTGATCGCGCTCGCGTAAGAACAAAACCTTCAACCCAGACGGCACTACGGAACACAGGGTAGCCCGAAGATTCCTTCTAAAGGAGACGAGAATGACGAAATACATAGCAGCGGTTGCCATCACTCTTGCACTGATGGCGGTGTTTGCCGGCGCGCAGAGTGCAAGCAAGAAGCCCGCCACTCCCGACACGAACTCGCCCACGAAAGTCACGGGCGACGGAGTGAAGACGGCTTCCGGGCTGATCTATTGGGACATCCGGGTCGGCAACGGCGAAGCGGCCAAAGAGGGCAGCCATGTGCGCGTGCACTATACCGGCTGGCTGACCACTGGAAAGAAGTTCGACAGCTCGGTCGATGCCGGCAAGCCGTTCGACTTCACTATCGGCAACGGCGAAGTCATCAAGGGATGGGAAGAGGGAGTTGCGGGAATGAGAGTTGGCGGCAAGCGCCAGCTACGCATTCCGCCCGCGCTGGGCTATGGCGCCGACGGGACGCCGGGCGGGCCAATCCCCCCTAATGCGACGCTCATCTTCGATGTGCAGTTGCTGGGCGTGCAATAAAGAAATTAACCGCCGAGCACGCGGAGAGCGCCGAGAGATCCTTAGAAGAGAATTGAAAATGCCTCTCGGCGGGCTCGGCGGTGGAGTTTGCTCTTACGCCTTGACCACTTTACCGCTGCGCAGGCAGGACGTGCACACGCGCATGCGCTTGGTAGTGGCCCCCACGCGGGCGTGCACTGGACGCAAATTGACGTTCCAGCGCCGCTTGGTGACGTTATGGGCGTGGCTGATGCGGTTTCCTGATTGCGGCTTCTTGCCGCAGATATCACACTGTTGGGCCATGACTGCTGTAGATCCTTTCAGAAGCTTAACCGGAAACTCCTATTCTACCGGATTAAGGCCCTGCCAGACAATTCGCCTTGGCTGGGCCGGCGGAGCAAGGTAAAATAAGGCTTTGCTCTTGCAGCAAATGGGGGAAGCTATGTTGAATCGTGGGAAAGCGACCTTGGTGGAAAGCGCGCTGGTCCTGGCCTTGATGGGGATTCTGGCTGGCGCGATCGGCGGCCTGGCCATCGGCTTCGCAACCAGCCCTAAGACTGCCACTACCTCCACTCACTAGCGTAAACCGCTGCCTTGGCGGCCGCACTCGTATGCGATACTGAAACCATGCAGTCTCCGCTTCAGGCGCCCACCGCGGCCACGGACCCCAAGTCGGTGAAAGTGAACCTTAGCGCCGGCACGGGTGTGGACATCGAATGGGGCGACGGCCACGTTTCCCACTACGATTTTGTTTACCTCCGCAACGCCTGCCCCTGCGCCATGTGCAACGAAGAGCGTGACAAAGCTGGTCGCAAGCCCGGCCAACCGCCCAAACCCGCTCCCGGTGCATTGCCCATGTTCAAGCCTGCGGCCAAACCGGTCTCCGCCGAAGGCATGGGCAAGTATGCCATCCGGTTCAAGTGGAACGATGACCACGACCTCGGCATTTACTCCTGGAAGTTCCTGCGCGAAGTTTGTCCTTGCGAGGCCTGCAAAGCCGCACCGCTGGGGACCGAGGCGTAAGGCCGAGGTGCATCGATGCAAGAGGGAAAATTCAGCAGAACTGCACGCCGGGTGGCGATTCGCCGTGCCGCACATCAGCTTCTTGACCAGCCCAGAGTTTTCGACGATCCCCTGGCTCTGCGGATCATTGGTTCCGAGGCTGAGGGCGACCTTCGATCCAATCCCAAAGAGGACCATGCTTTCTCGCGGGCGTTCCGGGCGTTTATGGCGGCGCGCAGCCGCTACGCCGAGGACGAGCTGGCTCGCGCTGTGGCGCATGGCGTGAGGCAATATGTGGTGCTCGGAGCCGGTCTCGATACCTTCGCCTACCGCAATCCTCACCCAGAGCTGCTGGTATTTGAGGTCGACCACCCCGCCACACAGGTCTGGAAGCGCGAGCAATTGCAAGCGGCGGGTATTGCGATTCCGGCGTCTTTGACCTTTGTGCCCATCGATTTTGAGCGGCAAACGCTGGGCGATGGGCTTGGGCAGTCAGGATTCAACGGGAGCGCTGCGGCGTTTTTCTCCTGGTTGGGGGTGACGCCTTATCTCACGCGCGAAGCCTGCATGATCACGCTGAGCTTTATTGCGAAAATGCCGGCGGGCAGCGGCGTAGTTTTTGACTTTGCAGTCGATCCCGCGCTGCTCAATCCGGGACAGAGGCAGGCGCTCGAAGCTCTGTCTCAGCGCGTGGCTCGGTATGGGGAGCCGTTTCAGTTGTTCTTCGATCCCGGAAAGTTGCGGGACGAGTTGAAGGGGATGGGATTCCATTGCACAGAGTTCTTGCAGGGGAAGGAACTGAACGAGCGTTATTTCAAAGACCGCAAAGACAGGCTGCTGGTACGCGGCAGCATTGGACATCTGATGGGGGCGTGGGTGTAGTGGATGAGCAAAAAAACGATGGCCCCGATTGCTCGGGGCCGATCAGATTCAGGCAAATAGCGCCTTGCGATAATCCTAGTATATGCCGCCTTAGTTCTCAGTCAAGTTACTTTTGTAGGAAGCTATCCCTGCTTCGCTCCCCGCAGAACCTGCGCTCCATGAAACCGGAGCGGTGGACCCGGCGGGATTCGAACCCGCATCTGCGACCATCGCAAGGCGCTATGTTGCCGTTACACCACGGGCCCGCCTACGAGTCTATCCGCGATTCACGGGACGATGACGGATGTAAGTCAGATTTCGGAATTTATGAGGTCCCGAAAGAGGAATGACTCGTCAATCCTGATTCCCCTGTAAAATTGAATATCAGCTCCGGAGCCACTTCCGCATTGTCTTTTCTCGATCAACTGAATCCGCAGCAGCGCGAGGCCGTCGAAACTACCGAGGGGCCGGTGCTGATCCTTGCCGGCGCGGGGAGCGGGAAAACGCGCGTCATCACCTACCGCATTGCCTACCTGATCGAGCACATGGGAGTGATGCCGGAGTCCATTCTGGCGATGACATTCACCAACAAAGCCGCCGCCGAGATGGGCGAGCGGGTTGAGAAGCTTGTCGGGGGACTCAGCATCGCCAAGCCGGTCATTTCGACCTTTCATTCGTTCTGTGTGCGCGTTCTCCGTCGCGACATTGAGGCCTTGCAAATTCCCTCGGCCACGCCGGGGCAGCCGCCCATCGGCCACACTAAGAAATTCGTCATCTACGACGAGAGCGACCAGCAATCGGTGGTCAAGTCGGTGATGAAGCGGCTGGGCCTTGATGACAAGCAACTCACCCCGCGCACCGTGCTCTCGCGCATCTCCTGGGCGAAGAATCACATGCTCGATCCGCGGGAGCTTTCCCTGCAGTCGGCTGATCCCAAGACAGAAAAGATTGCGCACCTGTTTGAGGAATACCGCAAGGAACTGCTTAAGGCCAACGCGCTCGACTTCGACGATCTGCTGCTCGAAGCCACGCGGCTATTGAAAACGGCCACACCGGTCCGCGAATATTACAACCGGCGGTTTCAATATCTGCTCATTGACGAATATCAGGACACGAATCGTCCGCAATACGAACTCATGCATATGCTGGCAGGTGCGCGGCATAACGTTTGCGCTGTGGGCGATGAAGATCAGTCGATTTATTCCTGGCGTGGCGCGGACATCCGCAACATTCTCGAGTTTGAAAAGGATTTCCCCGAGGCGAAGATCATCCGCCTGGAGCAGAATTACCGCTCCACGCAGAATATTCTGCAGGCGGCATCGTCCGTGGTTGCGAACAACATCCGCCGCAAAGGCAAGAATCTTTGGACTTCCCGCCAGGGCGGCACGAAGATCGGCTATTACGAGGCTCCTGACGGCGAAAACGAGGCGCTGTTCGCCGCCGACCACATCGCGAAATATCTGCGTGAGGCCGGTCGTGCTGAAAACTCCAGCGGAGAGACTCCCCGTGCTGCCGTGCTCTACCGCACCAATTCTCAGTCGCGTTTGTTTGAAGAGGCCATGCGCCGCTACGGCCTCAAGTACAAGGTGGTTGGAGGGTTTTCGTTCTACGAGCGCGCCGAGATCAAAGACCTGATCTCGTATTTGAAAGTGATTCAGAATCCGGATGACTCAATCTCGCTGCTGCGCGTGATCAACACGCCGACCCGCGGCATTGGCAAAGGCACCATCGACACCCTCGAACGCCTTGCGCTGGAAACCGGCCTGTCCCTGTGGGGCGCACTCGGGGAAGCGATCCGCCGGCAACTGCTGCCACCGCGTGCGCTGGCGGCGCTTAAGAACTTCCAGCAACTGCTTGTGGATGCGCAGGCGATGCTGAGGGGAACGTTCGTCGAGCAGATGGAAGAATCGGAACGTGTGGGCGCGGGCGACTCGCCCGCGCCAATACCGGAGGCGCCACGGAGTTTGTCAGCCGTGGCGGACGATTCGCTCCCCGACGATGCCGCTGCCTTCGATCCGAACGAATTCGAGAACTTTTCGTTGGACTTTGGCGCTACGGTGGGCGCTGATGCTGCAACGGACGCGGACGTGGGGCCTACCGCTGCTGTGTCTGCTACGCTTCCCTCCACCTCCGACCTGCTCAAGTTCCTGATCGACCGCACTGGCTACATCAAGCTGTTGGAAGACGAAGACACGCCGGAAGCTTTTTCGCGCATCGAGAACCTGCGCGAGTTGGTCAATGCGGCCGCCGATTCTCGCGACCGCGGCGAATCGCTCGATCAGTTCCTTGACCACGCCGCGCTGATTGCTGACACCGATGACTACGACGAGCGTTCGCAGATCACTCTGATGAGCCTGCACGCCGCCAAGGGCCTGGAGTTTCCCCTGGTCTTTCTCAGCGGCCTGGAAGAGGGACTGTTCCCGCACTCCCGCACCATGCTTGAGCCCGACGACGTCGAAGAAGAGCGCCGGCTGTGCTACGTCGGCATGACTCGCGCCATGGACCAGCTCATCTTGACCCGCGCCGTCTACCGGCGCAGGTACGGTACCGACCTGCCCGAAGCCAGCGTTCCTTCAAGATTCCTGGAAGAAGTTCCTGCTCCGCTAATCGAGGAACTGGGAGGACGTCGCCGTAGCACGGCTGGTATGGGCACGACTCGTGTGGGAGCAAGTGGCTCGCCTGCTCCGTCGCGAAGCGACGAGCATACCTCGACCCATTATTCCTACGAAGACGAAGACCAAAGCGCCAACTGGAAGCGCAGCGGTGTTCAGGCAAGCCGTCAGAAGCCCACCACCCCGGCGAAGCCCTACAACTCCATTGAGAACATTGCCGAGTTCTTCGCCTCGCGCGGCAAGAAGTTTACGGTCCCTAAAACTCCGGTCGAAGAACCTACCGGCAAGCGCGGATTCCGGCCCGGCCAAAAGGTCCGTCATCCCAAATATGGCGAAGGGACAGTGTATCTGCGAGAGGGAGAAGGCGAAGAGGCCAAGATTACTGTACAATTTCCTCGCTTCGGATTGAAGAAGCTGGTGGAGAAGTATGCCCAGTTGGAGCGGGCTTAAGAGGAATCTGGTAATTTTGTAAGTGGGTAATCTGGCAATTTCACGCTGACCCGATCTTAAATTACAAATTACCCAATTGCGAAATTACAAATTAGGGATCCAAGAAAGCAATCATGGCAAACACAGCAACGCTGACCAGGGAAGAACGCAAGAAGGCGAAACGCGCCTCGCGCAAGAAGACGAAGGCGGAAAAACCGAAGAAGCCCCGCGACTACGCCCGCGGATCGAAGAAACGCAAGGTGAAGAAGTTGGCTCGCGGCCAGTCGAAGCGGTAGGCCGCCGCTCGGAATTACGGGCATGGGCCTGCGCGCCCATGCCCGACTCCCGCTCTGAGGAGACAACTACCTCTTGTCACCATCACCCACGGAACCCGCCGCAACGGTTTACACATCCGACAACCAGCTTTTCTGCTGCAAGTCGATCGACAAGCTGATCACCGAATCGGAGGCCCCAGGACAACGGCTGCAAAAAACCCTTGGCCCCTGGTCGCTGACCGCGCTCGGTATCGGCGCTGTGATCGGCTCCGGCATCTTCGTGCTTACCGGCACAGCTGCCGCCGGAGAATATTTCAAGGCATCCTCCATCTGGCATGCACAAGTCCTCGATATCGTCGTGAACCTGGTGCGGACGGGGAACACTTCAGGCGTTCTTATGCACGGACGCCCGCCTGCCGGCCCCTCCATCGCCATCTCGTTCTTTCTAGTCGCCGTGGCCTGCAGCTTCGCCGGACTGTGCTACGCCGAACTGGCCTCGATGATTCCTATCGCGGGCAGCGCCTACACTTATTCCTACGCCACGCTCGGCGAAATCTTTGCCTGGATCATCGGCTGGGACCTCATCCTCGAATACGTCGTGAGCAACGTAGTCGTTGCCATCGGTTTCAGCGCTTACACTAAATCCCAACTCGCGACCTTCGGCATAAATCTGCCTGATCGGTGGTCGACGCCCGTCTGGGAATCGGGCCACTGGACGGGATCCTACTTCAACGTTCCTGCCTTCCTGATCATTTTCATCCTCACGGTTTTGCTGGTGCGGGGTATCCGCGAATCTGCCGAAGCCAACAACATCATGGTGGCCATCAAGATCGGCGCCATCCTGGTGTTCCTGGTCGTCGGCGGGGCCCTGGTGAATCCCAGCAACTGGCATCCCTTTGCGCCCTCGGGATTCGGCGGCGTAGTCACGGGCGGCGCGATCGTTTTCTTCACCTACATCGGTTTCGATTCCGTCTCCACCGCGGCTGAAGAGGCGAAGAATCCCCAGCGTGACTTGCCCATCGGCATCATCGCTTCCCTGATTGTCTGCACTGTGCTCTACGTGGGCGTTTCGCTCGTGCTGCTGGGAATGATGAAGTACACCACCTTCGTCTCCGGCGAGGCCAACGAAGCTCCGGTTGCCTATGCCCTGCAGGTGCTGGGCGCCAGCCGCTGGTCACGATCCATCATTGTTATTGGCGCGCTTACCGGCATGCTTTCCTCGCTGCTGGTGTTTCAATATGGCCAGGCGCGCATCTGGTACGCCATGTCCCGCGACGGCCTTTTCCCCAAGTTCTTTTCCAAGATTCATCCCAAGTTCAAAACGCCGCACTGGTTCACTTGGGTTGCTGGTTTCGCTGTCGGTATTCCGGGTGGACTCATGGCCACCGCCGACGCCGCCGACCTCTCGAACATCGGCACGCTCTTCGCATTCGCGCTGGTTTCTCTCGGCGTGATCATCCTGCGCCGCACTCAACCCGATCGCAAGCGCGTCTTCAAAGTGCCCTTCGTGCCCTGGTTCCCGCTGATTTCGATCATTCTCTGCGCCGGCCTAATGACGGGACTCACTGTCATAACCTGGGGACGCTTTATTGGATGGCTGGTGATCGGGCTGCTGATCTACATCTTCTACAGCCGCCACCGCAGCGAGTTTGCGAAGAAGTAAGTTGAAACGGGTATGCGTCGCTGCGCCATTTTCGCCGTCTGTGTGCTAGCCATCGGCACTGCCCCGGCCAGCGCCCACCAAAAGCCCTGGATAGAAGTGCGCAGCCCGCACTTTCGCGTGCTCACCAATGGCAGCCAGAACGATGCCCGGCATCTGGCCAGGGAATTTGAGCAGATGCGCTACGTTTTCGCCGAGCGCTATCCGGAGTATCGCCTCGAGGGCGGTGCACCGCTGACAATATTCGCCGCCCTCGACGAACCGACCGCCAAATCCCTGGAGCCCGCGATCTGGAAATCAAAAGGCGCCAAGCCCTCCGGCGTATTCCATCACGGCTGGGAGAAAGAATATGTGATGGTCCGGCTCGATACCGTGCACGAGGATGGGGCAAAAGAGATCGTCTACCACGAATACACTCACACCATTTTCCACCTGAACTTCCATTGGTTTCCGGTGTGGCTCGACGAAGGCTTGGCTAACTTCTACGGATACACCCGCTTCCAGGAGCACAAAATCTATGTTGGCGCCCCCCCTCCTTCGCGTTACCAAATGCCGGGAGCGTCTCTCATACCGGTTGAGACTCTAATCAGCGTCGACCAGGGTTCGCCCTACTATCACAATGAAGACAAGGTCTATCAGTTCTACTCGGAATCCTGGGCGCTGGTCCACTTCCTGATGTTTTCCCCCGGCATGGATCGGGGCAAGCGTCTGAATCAATTTTGCTCTCTGCTGCAGCAGGGAACGGAACAGAAGAAAGCGTTCCAGCAGGTGTTTGGCGACTTCAAGGATGTGGATCGCGCTCTCGCTGCCTATCTCTCGAAGATCACCTTCCAGACCGGCGTCCTGCCGGATTCCACGCAGATTGACGAAAAGAGCTTTGAAACTCGCACCCTGAATCTGGCTGAAACCGAAGCCGAACTGGGTGGCTTCCACTTGTGGACCCGCGATTTGGAGGGGGCGCGGTCGCTGATAGAACAAGCTTTGAAGGACGACCCAAAGCTCGGCCTAGCCCACGAGGATATGGGCTTTCTCAATTTCTCGGAGGGAAAAGACAGCGATGCGGTGAAAGAATTCTCGCAGGCCACCTCGCTCGATCCAACTCTCGCGCTGTCTCTTTTCGCCAAAACCATGCTGTCACCGATCGCCACTTCGGACGCTCCCGCCGATCAGGACGCCTTCCACGATGCCTTGATGCAAGTGCTGGTATTAAACCCGCAATTCGCCCCGGCCTACGTGCAGCTTGCGCGCCTCGCGGTACGCAGGAATGATCCGAAAACTGCGTTCGCTCTGTCGCGCAAGGCAGAGCAACTCGAGCCCGCCCTCGCCGGCTATCACGTGCAGAGCGGACAGATTCTCCTCCGCATGGGTAGGGGGCCCGAAGCCGCGAGCTTCGCTAAGTTCGTCGCTCAACGCTGGCCCGGATCGGACCACGACGAAGCGGTCGAGCTTTGGAACGCGATTCCCGCTGAACAGCGGCCGGCCGGAGACGCTCCCTCTATCACTGTGCCGAAGGATTCGCAATCCGTGGAAGGTACGGTGAAGTCCATTGCGTGTTCCGGGCCGGAGAGAAACCTGTCTTTCGTGCTCAACCATGACGGGCACGAACTTACCTTTCGCGGCAAGGGCCCGCTTGCCGGTGGATTCTCCGACACGATCTGGTACGGGGCGGACCACTTCAGCTTCTGCCATAATCTCGAAGGTATGAGGGCGATCGTGCGTTACCGTCCTCCTTCAGATGCCAGCTACGCCGGTGACCTGACAGAAATCGACATCCGCAACGACCTTCCGGAACCGCTGCGGCAAGCCGCAACACCAATGAAGCCATAATGCGCTGATACGAGCAGAGTTTTTTCGACCTGGTATCCCGCGGGAAGCCTCCGGTCGCCTCCTCGCAAATCTCGCGACAAGAATCTACAATCAGAGAATTATGTCCTCCGGACTCGATCGGCCGCCGAATAGTTTTCTGCGACTCCTGCCCAAGGCCGAACTGCATTTGCACCTTGAGGGCGCAATCGAGCCCGCCACGCTGCTTGAACTGCGCCAGCGTCGCGGCGACCGGGTTACGTCAGCCGAGGTTGACTCACTCTACCGTTACGAAGATTTCCAGGGATTCCTGCTGGCTTTCAAAAACATTACCGAGCACTTGCGCACGCCGGAAGATTACGAGCTGATCACCTATCGCCTGATGCAGCGGCTCAAACAAGAAAACGTGCTCCACGCCGAGGTCTACGTGTCGGTCGGCGTCTGCCTGTGGCGCAAGCAGGATTTCGCTGCCATTTTCGAAAGCCTGGATCGTGGGCGCGCCCGCGGTGTGCGCGACTTCGGCGTCTCTCTGCTGTGGATCTTCGACGCAGTACGGCAGTTCGGAGCCGAGTCCGCGCAAAAGGTCTTCGAACTCGCGGTCCGCTATCACGACCGTGAAGTCGTCGGCATCGGCATTGGCGGCGACGAACAGAAAGCGCCGCCCGAGCTTTTCCGCGATGCTTACGCCTGGTTCGCCGACCACGGCTTGCGGCTTACAGCGCACGCTGGCGAGACCGGCCCGCCGGAATCCGTTTGGGGAGCGCTCAATTTGCGTGCCGAGCGCATTGGCCACGGCCTGACCGCATTTCACGATCCTGACCTCGTGGAAGAGTTGGCGCAGCGGCAAGTTCCCGTCGAGATATGTCTCACCAGCAACCTGCGCACCGGACTCTGCCCTAATCTCAACGATCACCCGGCGAAAAGCTACTTCGATCACGGCGTGATGATCACGCTCAACAGCGACGATCCTGCCATGTTCGGCACAACGCTGGCCCGCGAATACCAGATTGCGCAGCAAACCTTTGGATTCACTGATGAGCACCTGCGCGAACTCGCGCGCAACTCGTTTGAGGCGTCATTCCTGCCCGCGGAGAAGAAGCTGGAGTTCCTGAATTTGTTCGACGCAGCGGCCGCAAGGTAGTCATGGCAAGATACCAGAATGATTCGAAGCGGAGAACGGATTGGCCACTGATCACTGGCCACTGACCACTGTGTCTCTCCACATCGGCATCGTCGCTTGCAGCGCGGAGGGCGCTGCGCTCTGTTATCGCACCATCTGCCTTGAAGGTGCGGAGTTTCTCGGCCCGCACGGTCACCCGGAAATTTCCCTGCATGGCCACAACTTTGCTGACTACGTGAAGTGCACCGATGCCAATGACTGGGCGGGCGTGGCGGAACTCATGCTTTCGTCGGCGGAGAAACTGGCCAAAGCTGGAGCGGATTTCCTCATCGCTCCAGTCAATACCGTGCACCAGGCCTTCGATCTGGTCGAGCACCGTTCTCCGCGCCCGTGGCTGCACATTGCGGTTGAGGTCGCCAACGAGGCCAAGCGTTCCGGGTACAAGCGCCTGGGCGTTCTGGGAACGCGCGCCCTGATGGAGGGCCCGGTCTACCGCGAAAAGCTTAGTGCAGCAGGCATCGATCACCGCATTCCCGGCGCGGAACAGCGCGAGCGCATTCACCGCATCATCTTCGACGAGTTGGTCAAAGGTGTTCTTCTGCCGCGGACGCAGGTATATCTCGCCGAAGTGATCCGCGCGCTGAGAGACGAAGGTTGCGACGCAGTCGTCCTCGGCTGCACCGAAATCCCGCTGTTGATGACCCAGGAACAGTCTCCACTGCCGATGCTGGATTCAACGCGCCTGCTGGCCAGAGCGGCGCTGCGCAAGGCGGTTGAAGGCTAGCAAGGTTCTCGACCACGGGCCCGTGGGCTCCATTCGCCCCGCTAAATTCGCCGAACGCTGTCGCCAAGCCTGCGCTTATCCCTCATTCATGCTGTAATAAGAGCATTCAGTTCATGCCATCAGCCATTACAACCCTGCGCCGCCGAGTGAAGGCGCTCCACCGCAATCTCCGGGGAGCTTCCATGGCGGTGCGCGCCCTCGCCTCGACCGATCATCCTCTGCTGGCTCACATCATTCCGGTCCGCCGTTGCAACCTGGCCTGCACCTACTGCAACGAGTTCGACGATTTTTCAAAGCCAGTGCCAACTGACGAAATGTTCCGCCGCATCGACAAACTGGGCGCGCTGGGGACGGCGGTGGTCACGATTTCCGGGGGCGAGCCCCTGCTGCATCCCGAACTTGACGACGTGATCCGCCGCATTCGCTCGAACGGCATGATCGCCGGATTGATCACCAACGGATATTTCCTGGTGGCGGAACGGATTCAGCGCCTGAACCGCGCGGGCCTGGAGTGGCTGCAGATCTCCATCGACAACGTGAATCCCGATGAAGTTTCGAAGAAGAGCCTGAAGGTACTCGACAAGAAGCTGCAACTGCTGGCCGAACACGCCGAGTTTCACGTGAACATCAACTCGGTAGTGGGCGGCGGCATTTCGAATCCGCAGGATGCGCTCACCATCGGCAAGCGCGCGATCGAATTGGGTTTCAGCTCGACCATCGGCATCATTCACGACGGCAGCGGGCAGTTGCAGCCGCTGGGCGGGGAAGAGCGCCGCATTTATCACGAAATGAAATCGATGGAGAAGCGCAGCTTCACCCGCATCAACGCTTTCCAGGACAACATCGCACAGGGCCTGCCCAATGAATGGCGATGCCGCGCCGGCGCACGCTATCTCTACATCTGCGAAGACGGGCTGGTGCACTACTGTTCGCAGCAGCGCGGCTATCCCGGAGTGCCGCTCGCGACCTACACCCGCGACGACATGCGCCGCGAATACCTGACGGAAAAAGGCTGCGCGCCGCATTGCACGGTTTCATGCGTGCATCAGGTTTCAATCTTCGACGGCTGGCGCGCGCCGCAGCATCCCGCTCAGAACACACCCTCCCAAGAGACGGATCTCATCCAGATCGGGCATTAGCCGCAGAGTTCGGACGAGGTTATTTCTTCGGCTGCGCGCTCGGCGGCAAAATTCCGTTTAGACGCAAGTCCGTGGCGGCTTCAGCGTAATGATCGGCCCAAGTGTTGGCCAGGAACAGTGCGGCCATGGCACGGGGAAACTGTTTTGGCCCGAAGAGCTGAATGCTCTCGCCAAGCTTCGAATCATCCATCTTGCTCACCACGTCGTTGCAAAAGTCAAAAGACGCCTTCGCGGCGGCTAGGAGCTTGTCTTTCGAATCTGTGTCTTTGACTTCTTCCGCCTTGGGCGCGGCCACGTCCGTCGCCTTGGAGCATAGAAAGAAATTCGTCTCGGCGATGTGTGTGACGAGGTGCCCAAAAGTCATCTGGTCGGGAGTGGGTTTGAAACTGAACTTGTCCGCTGGCATGGCTTGAATCGCGCCCAGAATGTTGCTCTGGGAGCGCGGAAGCATGATGCGTAGAGACGTGCTGACGGGATCTTTAACCGGAGCGGTAGTTTGCGGAGCTGCCATGGTAGAGGAAGAGGGAGTCGCAGTCTGTGCCTGTCCAGAAGCCACACAGGCACACACGCACACAGAAGCGAAGAGCAATGCAACCAAGCTGCGTTTCATTTCATGCCTCCTTGGCGATCTTAGTTGGACGTCCGATCCCGATTTTCGTCATCCAACGTTCTCAGCGTGCAGCGAGGGCCGAGGTAGCAAGCTTCCAGAACAGATACCATCCCGCGACGATTGCAATCGCCGTGCTTCGTTTTACCTTGCTGTTGCAGGCGAAGCCGATGCCCATGAGCACGATGCCCCAGATGACCAGAATGTCGAGGCTCGAAGCCATGCCGTAGAGGAACTTATTGCCTGCACGATCCATGAAGTGCGCCGGGTTCGTGGCCACGGGATTGTTCACGTTGAAGCCTTCGGGATCTACTCCGGCGAACATGGAGATCGCGCCCAGAATCGAACCTATGATGCCGGGCAGGCCGGCATAGAAGACGATCGCATAGGCCACCTTGAACGAAATGTCGGCGCCTGTGGCGAACTTGAAGGTTGCCCATAGCACCACGGTGATGATCGCAAGATAGAGGAGGATCATCACCGGTAGGCCGTAGGAAACGTAACGAGTGACGGCGCTGGTAATCTTGAGTTGGCTCTGCTGCTGGTCGGGCGGGAGTTTGTCGAACTGATCAGCTCGCGCAGAATGGGCCACCTCGTTCCTGCTGATCTGATCAAAGCCGATCTGCCGGTCCGATCGAGTAGATGAAAATCAGCCCGAAGATGGAGATCAGCAGCCACGGGCCCCACCAGCTGGCGTTGCGGCGCAGGTCGGTGAAGGTCTTCGAGGGCGCAATGAATGTGTTGATGATGCGCGCGCCTTCGGAAAGCGCGGGTTCGGGTGTAGGTGCGGACATCGGTGGGAGCGGAGCAGCAGCCATGTTTGGTCTCCTAGGAGAATCGGAGGGAATTCTAGCTGGGAGGCGGCGGCGACACAAGCGGTGGGTGCGGACGCATATTGCAGTGCGCAATTTGAGCGAACGACTTTAAGATGGGCCCATGCAGAATGTGACGCCGGTTGCGATTGCGGCGCTGGGGTTGGAACTGGCTCCGGCAGTTCTGTTCGGCCTGGCAGCAGAGCGTGTTGCCCGCGCGGTGGGGCGCTGGCCGGTGGTTGTGCGTGTGAGTCTTCCAGCGTTGTTAGTCGCGCCCTACCTGATGGTTTCGATTTCCCAGCACATGTTCCGCTGGGGATGGTTTGCGCTGTATGCGGCGCTTCCGGTAGCAATTGCGTGGCCGCTGCTGCGTGCCGCAGCAGGCGATCCTGAGCAGCGCGGCGACTGGCGCGACGCGCTGATCCTGCTGACGCTGGGGCTTGCCGTGGATTTGCGCTGGTTTGACGCGGCGTGGCCGAATGGGCTGCGGGCCTTGAACGAACTGTTTCTGGTGGATGCGGGCTTGTATGGGTTTCTGGCGAACCGGCAACTGAGCGGGACGGGGTTCGATTTCCACCTTAAATGGAGCGACTGGAAGACTGGGCTGCGAGAGCTTCTTTTCTTCACCCCTATCGTTCTTGTGTTGGGAGTGGCGCTGGGATTCATCCATCCGCATCGAAACCTCCCGGGAATCGGCAGCGCGCTGCTGCGCTGGGCGGGAATATTTTTCTTTACCGCCGTGCCGGAGGAACTCTTCTTTCGCGCATGGGTGCAGAACATGCTGGAGCGGCGCGTGGGACAGCGTGCAGCTCTGGTGATTGCGTCGGTATTGTTCGGGCTGTCGCACTTCAACAAACGATCCGCACATTTCAATTGGCGCTATGTGTTGCTGGCGACCATCGCGGGAATGTTTTATGGACGCGCATGGCGGGAGCGGCGGCGGGTGCCCGCGTCGACGATTACACACGCCAGCGTGGATTGGATCTGGGGGTTGTGGTTTTAGGATCTAGGATCCCATGCCGCTCACAGTTTACGCTTGCTGGCGTACCGAGCCGGGTGCTTGCGCTCACGATCCGGTCAATGAGCGAGAGAGGATGTTTCAGCAACCTCGGCCTCGTGGCTTACCTCTTGAAGTACATCCACGCGGTAAGGGCCAACAAGACAATCGCGATGATCCAGAGGGACGAATCGCTCATTTCGGTTTTCTTAGCCATGCCCCGCATTTTAATCCCGGCATCGCCATCGAAGCGAGACCGTATTGTGGGCCGTAACCAAAGGGATTACGCTGCTGGTTCCCTGGCGGGCGACCCTGCAGCTTTGCCCCGCCGCGCCTCTTCACGGAGCCGGCTGCGTTCCGTGGTAGCGCAAATACCCGAGGCCAACACGCAAATGATGATGCAGCGCGTCCGGGACGCAGACGGCGAAGCAGAGGCCGAGCAGTCCTTGGGCCAGGCCGAGCGCCCAGAGATTGCGATGGCGCCGGAACAGCGCGCACGACACGATTCCCCACACCAGCGTGGCTGCGGTGAGCACGAGATTGGGCAGGTGCGCCAGGGCGAACAGCGTGCCGGCGAAAGTCACGGCGGCGGCTTCATTCGAGACCAGGCGCAGCAGGCGGTCCATGAAATAGTCCTGCAGAAGGAACTGCTGGTAGATGGTCCAGAGCACGTAGCCGGAGATGTGGGCGAGATCGGCTTTGTAGAGCGGATGCAGAGTGCCCATTTTCGCGGCGACAAACACGCTCAGGGCAGAGAGCGCGATGGCGGCGGGCAAAATCCAGAGCGACCGGACAAGACCGCGCCAACCCAGGCCCAATTCGTCGCGACTCTGGCGGCGCGATAGAACCACCAGCAGTGTCAGCACCAGAACCATTGGCGAGAAGATTCGCTGCATGCGCTCCGGCATCCAGATGACGCCTACGACCGCGCCGTAGCCGAGGACTAACTCGACCAGATCGCGGGTTCGGCTGGCATGGGCCATCTAAACCCCTACCTCTGGCGTGGCTTCCAGCAGGCTTCGAGTGTAGGGGTGCTGCGGGCGCTCGGTAATCTGCCCGGCCGGACCAACTTCCACGATCTTGCCGCGATACATTACGGCGATGCGGGTCGAGAGATAGCGCACGACCGGCATGGAGTGCGAGATGAAGAGATAGGTGAGGCCGAAGTCGCGCTGCAGTTGGGCGAGCAGGTTCACGATCTGCGCACCTACGCTGACGTCGAGGGCGGAGACGGGTTCGTCGGCTACGATGAACTTGGGGCGCAGCGCCAAAGCGCGGGCGATGCCGATGCGCTGCCGCTGCCCTCCGCTGAATTCGTGGGGGAAGCGCCGCAGGATGGATTCGTCGAGGCCGACGGCGCGCAGAAGTTCGACGACGCGAGGTCGAATCCCAGCTTTCGCGTTTGAGTTTCTGTGGATACGAAGCGGCTCGGCGATGATCTCCTCGACGCGGAAGCGGGGATCAAGCGAGGCGAACGGGTCTTGAAAGATGATCTGCATATCGCGGCGCAAGCGCCGCATTTCGCCGGGGCTGGCTGCGAGCAGGTCGCGGCCTTCGAAGCGAATGCTGCCCGAGGTGGGCTCGATGAGGCGCAAGAGCAGGCGTCCCAGCGTGCTCTTGCCCGAGCCCGACTCGCCGACCAGGCCGAGAGTTTCGCCGGCGTGAATGTCGAGGGAGACATTGTCGACGGCGCGGACTTCGCTTCCGCCGTGCGGATAAATCTTTGTCAGGTCCCGAATTTCGACAAGCGCCACGTTGCGGATGTTAGCAGAAGAGAAAAACCATCTGCCACGGATTTGCACGGGTGCTCACGGATAAATCTCGGATTTGCATGATCCGTGCTTATCTGCGGCAATTTTCTACCCGGCCGCGATTATGGGCACGGCGGCCAGCGCGGCCAGCAGCCCGACGACTCTCCAGCGCGTGAAGTGTTCCTTCAGGAACACGCGGGCCAGAACTACGGTCACGGCGGGATACAGGGACGAGATGACGACCGCTTCGTCGAGGCGTCCGGTCTGGCTGGCGTAGACGAAGAGAATGGTGCCCAGGGAATCGATGCAGCCGGTAAGCGCGCCCCAACGCACGCCGGCGGGGGTGATGTTGCGAAATTTTCCCATCAGTAGAACGATCGCAGCGGTGATGATCAGGCCGCCAACGCGGGTGAGCGAGGCGATCCACAGGGCGGAGGCGTCGCCGGCCTGGCGGACGCATAAATAGAAACTGGCGAACCCGATGCCCGCGAGTACGGCGAGCCCGATGCCTTCAGGCTTGCTTCCATCTTCGGCGCGGGTGATGAGCCAGAGTCCGAGGGCGGCGAGGACGAAGCCGAGGAGGGGAATCCTGCCGGGCAGGCCTTCGGTGAACATGGAAAAAACTGCGGGGATCGCGGCCCCGAGAACGGCCGCGACCGGCGCGGTCAATCCCATTCTTCCGGAAGAGAGTGCGCGGTAAAAGATGGCCAGGCCCGTGCCTCCGGAGATGCCGCCGGCCAGAACCCAGGCCGCGCTCCGGGCCGAAGGGAAAGGAGCGTGAGTGGCGTAGGCGAGCGTGCCGACCAGAAGCAGGCCGCCAAGATTTACGACCGTCGTGAACAGGAAGGCATTGGCGCGGCGGGTGGCATAGCCTCCGAGGAAGTCGCTGGTGCCCCAGGCCAGGACGGCTGCCATTCCGTAGGCGGCGGTGACGACTTGGGGCGCGGCGGACATGTCCGACGAGGGTACCATGCTCGCGCCGCGGAATCGGACGGCAACGGCGGGCGAGCAGTTGTGCATCCCTCATCGAAAATAAATTTTCGGCTGGAGTATCGGGTTCGGGAACCAGCGCCGGAAGTTTACTACTATATTACGGGGTACCCCCCCCTCCCCCCTCCCCCTCAATCTTTAGAATCATCGAGTTGGGGTGAATTTCCCCGCAAAATCTAGATGTCAAAGAGCTTACAGGTCAAAATCTAGAAAGCAAGGGAGTTACGGGCGATCTCTCGCCCGGCTCCTCCGAGTTTTTCCATCTAGATGGTGCTGCTACTGCTTGGACAATTATGCGAGGAATTTGAAACGAGCGCAAGGTCAGATGTCACAGGGAGGCTGTGGAAATCTTTTGGAGTGAGCAATGTTCTCACCGTGTTCAGCAGAGCCTTCGTCTCCTTGACTACTGTCCCTCACCGGCTAATACTGTTTGGCTGGCATCTGGTGGGGCTTACCGCGCGTTTGGCAACTCTCACTTCTTGCTTCCTTCCCCAGAGATCTGACTGCTAATTTATTTCCTCGCATACGCGAGCGGGCCTACATCCGTTCCACAAGGAGTTCCCCCATGGAGAACGCGAAGTCATCGACAAACGGGCCTCTGATCCCTCTTCCCATCACCCTGCTCGCGGTCCTTCTGTCCCTAGTCTCCGCATCGACGGCCCAAGTCACAGTTAGCGGCAACGTCAGCGGCACCAGCGGAATGACGATTACAGAGGGAACCGCTATTAGCGCCGCCTCTGGCGCAGAGACACTCTGGGCCGACTCGTCGGACGGCCGCTTGAAGGTAACGAACCACGGCGTCTCGACCCAGTTCGACCTCGCCCTCTGGCCCTGTCGCCTGACGCCCAGCGCAATCGTGGTGGCCGCGAGCAGCACAACCCTCGGCATCTATCCCGAGACATGTCCCGCAGGGCTGACGTTTGTCTCGCCTTTGCTCACGGTCGGGGTGACTGGGACTAGCACTGGGCAGATCGCGTTATTGGGTTCGACGAGCGGTACCGCCATAATTACCCCGCAGGCGACCGCCGGCACGCCAACGCTAACGCTGGGAACAAGCAGCGGCACGCCCGCTGTTACCGCCAGTTCCCCCCTTGCGATCACGACAGCCACCGGCAACATTACGTGCTCGACCTGCGTCACGTCCGTCTCCGGCACAGCCAACCAAATCTCGTCGACCGGCGGCACGACTCACTTCGGCCCGAACACATCAGACAGCGCCAATATCAAACCCGCCCAGGTTCTTTACATGCGCTTTGGAAAGTCTGCTGGGGGCGAGTCCTTCGTCTATTGCGCGACCAACCAGCCGGACTTTCCGCCTGGGACCCCGTACTCGCCCAGTACATGGCAGACTTACATCACGCAGATGACCAATTTCGAGCAGGCTCAATCCCCGACCATGCTCATCTTCGAGCCCATTAATCGTGTGAACAGCGACGACATCGACTACTCGAACTATGAGGCCAAGGATGCGATCGCTCACGGCAACGCATACGGGGGCACGTTTGGATTCGGCAGTCAGGGGCTGAGTCTCTATGATAAAACGCTCTTCAACAGTTCCCAGGCCTGCGCCTCCAATTGGTGCGCCGAGTTCAACAGTTACTACGCGCAGGGGAGCCCGCTCGAACTCCAACAGATCGCAAACTCCGATCCGACCGACAGCACCTGCGGAACTACGGGGTCTAGCTGTAAACCCGGCGGGGATTCAGGAGACCTTCGTGTATGGCTGCCGTTTGCTGTCGGCCCCCCCAGCCGCCACCTGAACGTGCTAGAGCTTTATTCAGTCGACGCGGACTTGGCATTTGATCCCAACTTCTGCGTTATCAGTGGTGGCATGTGCGGGTCCGGGAGCTACGCTTCGGTTAACGGACTGAGCGGCACTCAACAGTACGAGTTCTTTACGCCCGTGATCGGCGTGGCCGGCAGCGGCGTCGGGATAGGCAATACGATCACATGCACGGGCTACACACAAAGCTCCGCAAAGGGGGACTGTAGCTACGAGACCAAGATCAACGCGGCGCATGGATACCATTGACGCCTGAACGTTTTCGCAATGCAACGGACGCTCGGAAATTCAAGTTTCGGAACCGGACTAATTAAGGAGACAAACCATGAAACGCTTTATCGCTTTTGGCAGCAGTTTGGCGCTCGCGCTCTGCCTCGCAAGCCCGGCCTTTGCCGCTTCTACGACAACCATTACGGTCGGCGCCGTCCCCTTGTATGTGGCTGTTAATCAAACCACAAACCGGATCTACGTCTCGAACCTCAACAGCAACAACGTGTCCGTTATCGATGGGGCTACGAACACCGTCATCGCCACCATCCCCGTTGGCAATAGTCCGGACGTTCTCGATGTGAACGCAATAACCAATATGGTTTACGTGGCGAACAGCTCGGGGAGCGTCTCGGTCATTGATGGCAGCACGAACGCGGTTGTGGCGACGATTGCAAACATGTCGGGCCCGTTTGGCGTTGCAGTGGACTCGGTCACAAATCAGATTTTCGTGTCCAATCTCAACGGAAACAATGTTGCCGTAATTGACGGATCGACCAACACAATCATCGCGACGGTTCCCGTTGGCAACACTCCGGCTGGAGTGAGAGTTAATTCCACCACCAACCTAATCTATGTGGCCAACGAGGGGTCAGGAACGATTTCAGTCATTGACGGCCAGAGCGACACGGTTATAAATACCTTCACCCTGCCAGCTGGTGCCGGCCCCGGGATCATCGCTTTGGACCCAATCACAAGTCATCTCTTCATCACCGATGGGTTTAACAAAGTCGTTTACGTGCTCGATGCCTCGGCCGGGACCCTGCTGAAAACAATCACTGGCGGCAAGGTGCCGTTTAAGTCAGCGGTGTACGTCACGATGTTCCAGCCAGGTAAATCGGTCCTGATTTCGGACATGTCACTCAGCGCCGTGGTGCAGGTGAACGAGAGCACCTACGCCGCCACCGCAGGATTGAAGGGCGGAAATGGCCCCGCCGGAATCGCCGTCAATCGAAAAACGGGGAAGATCTACGTAGCCGAAAGCGGCAACGGCACAGTCATAGTCTACGGTCAGTAGGCACGCGCGCAGCATCGGGGCGGGCCAACTCCCGTGTTAGAATTTCCTCCGGACGTTTCTTAAGAGACTGCTTTGATCGAACTGGCACCATCGATTCTTTCGGCGGACTTTGCCCGTCTTGGTGAGCAGGTGCGCGCCGCGGCGGAAGGCGGCGGAAGTGTCGTCCATGTGGATGTTATGGATGGGCACTTTGTCCCGAACCTTACAATAGGTCCGCCGGTGGTGGAGTCGCTGCGCAAGGTGACTGAGTTGCCGCTGGACTGCCACCTGATGATCGAGAATCCAGACGAATTCATTCCGGCGTTTGCCGAAGCGGGGGCGGACTGGATTTCAGTGCATCAGGAAGCTTGCCGGCACCTGAACCGCACTCTGCATCTGATCAAGAGCCATGATTGCCTGGCCGGGGTGGTGATTAATCCGGCTACGCCCGTGGATGCGCTGGCTGAGGTGCTTGATATTGTGGACTATGTGCTGGTGATGTCGGTGAATCCGGGGTTCGGGGGGCAGAAGTTTATCCCGGCTACGCTGCACAAGATGCGGCAATTAACTGAGATTCGCAGCCAACGCCGGCTGACTTACCGCATCGAAGTAGATGGCGGCGTGGGGCTCGACACGGTGGGCGATGTGGTGCGGGCGGGCGCGGAAATCCTGGTGGCGGGCAACGCCGTGTTCGGGAGTGGCGATCCAAGTAAGGATGACCCAAGAAAGAATGCAGAGGCGCTGCTGAAGGCGGCGACGGAAGCGGCGCTGGTGAAAGTCTAGACCGCCAGCAACTTAGAGACAGCCGAGCTTCGCTCGGCGGCCGGGTCAGAGACCCGGCCCCACACGATTCTTCGAGGTGTTATGTCACGTCGAATTTCATTCATTCCGGTGCTAGGCATGTTGCTCGCGATCACCGTCGCTTGCAGCAATAAGAAGGCGGTTAATCCGCTGGCCAATGTGGGCTCGAAGCAGCCTGACAAAGTTCTGTTCGACAAGGCCATGGACGCGATGAAGCACAGCCGCTTCGACGTGGCCCGCATGACGCTGCAGACCTTGATCAACACTTATCCGGACTCGGAATTCATTGCCCGGGCGAAGCTGGCTGAGGGCGATTCCTGGTACGCGGAGGGGGGGGCGGCGTCGCTGGCGCAGGCCGAACAGGTATATCGCGATTTCGAAACCTTCTTCCCCAACATGCCGGAAGCGGCCGAAGCGCAGTTGAAGATCGCCAACATCCAATACCAGCAGATGGAGAAGTCGGACCGCGACTATACCCACGCCAAGCGGGCGGAGGAGGAGTACCGGAACCTGATCATGCAGTATCCGGACAACCCGAAACTGGTGAAGGACGGCAAGGAACGGCTGCTGGAAGTGCAGGAAGTGCTGGCCGACCGGGAGTTCAGCATTGGAAAGTTCTACTACCTGCGGCAGACCTATAACGCATCGGAGGCGCGGCTGCAGTCGCTGGTGGATAAGTACCCTCTGTACAGCCGGGCTGATGAGGCGCTGTTTTTGCTGGGCCAGAACTATGAAGGACAGATCGCGCAACTGCGGGCACGACCGATTTGCAAGGCCGTGAACGTTCCTCCGGGCTGCGTGGGCGCGGAATCATCCAAGGCCAAAGTGATTGAGGAATGGACCAAGGATGCGGCCAAGGCGTATTCGCAGATCATCATGCGGTATCCCGTGATGGAGCGTGGGGACGACGCGAAGAAGCGGCTGGCGGCGTTGCATCAGCCGATCCCACGGCCGACGAAGGCGGCGGTGAAGCTGAATCGCGAGGAAGAAGACAGCCGCCGCGAGGCCAGCACCTATGACCGGGCCCTGAGCCTGTTGAAGAAGGGGCCAGATGTATCTGCGGCGGCGAGAGTGGGAGAGCCACCGCTGGTCGATCCGACGCCGATTGCGGCGAACCAATTGGCGACGGATACCATGCGGAAGATTTTGGGGCCTCCTGCGGGCGAACACGGCCTGACCAGCGAAATCGTGAAGAGTGGACCGCCGGAGGCGAATGAGCCAGCTCCAAGGTCCGATGCGCCTGCGCCTCCGCCGAGCGGGGATCCGTTTGCCCGGCCCAACGCCGCGGCCGATCCGAATGAACTGAAGCCAGCAGCTTCCAATCCCAACGACCTGAAGCCTGGGCCTCCTGATCCGAACGAATTGAAGCCTACTGCGGACAGCCAGGGTGCAGCGCCAGCCGATGCCGCCGTGGCGCCGCCGGTGCAGGTCAATGAAATTCAGCAGGGACAAGCACCCTCTGGCAATGGGGCCACCGCGAGTTCCAGTTCCACCTCAAACCTAGCCAGTGACCAGGACGTCTCCAGCAGCAAGAAGAAGAAAAAGAAGGGACTGAAGAAAGTCATTTCGTTCTGAAGCGGCGAGAACGGAAAAACTCTCACTTCGCTGTCGGCGGCTGAATCATCTGCGGGTGAATAACCGGCGAACGATAGGTCAGATCCAAATCCTTCTCGATCTGCCCGGCCTGCGCCGGGTTCGCCGCCTTCATCTGGGTCAGAATCGGCTCCAGGAAGCGGTTGTATTTTTGCAGCCCGGAGATGTCGTGGGTTGCCAGTATCTTCTCCAATGCTTGAGTGGTTGCCGGGGTGACCAGTTCGAGCCTGCCCACGAAGACGCGCACAGTCTGCGCTGGAGCGGGATTGATGGTCAGCGGCAGAATCGAGTTCAGAAAACCCTCTGGCACGATATAGAACAGCCGGCTGCCCTCTTCAAACCACGATTGCCGCCAGGTTGCGATCATGGCACGGGCTTCGTCGGGATAAAGACCTTGACTGGTCAATACGTCCTGGAGATCGCGACTCAACGATTCCAGAGTGGAGGTCAGCTCGGGACGGTCGAGCGTCATTTCGCCCGGTAGTGCACCTCCAAGCCGGTAGCCCAGCTTGTCTCCGCGGCGTTCGAACAGAATCACGCTGGGGATTTCTTCCTGGGCAAGGTTTCTGACGTGTACTTGCCCTTGGGCCGACACGGTTGCCGAGATGGGCACGGAAAACGTGGACACGCCGCGATAGAAAAGAAACTTTTCCTGCGGATCGCCGGAGGCGGTCCTGACTACCAGAGGCGCGGCCGCAGTTTCCCGGGCAGCGTAGTACTTCTTCCCGTCCTCGTCGCCCGGTTGATTCCCGCGCGGGAAGCTGGCGGCGAGGTCCGGAGAAACTGTGACCGAATCCCACTGGATGCTGCCGCTGCCGGGGCGGTGGAAGAGAGCCTCGCGGTCGAGAACACGATTGGGATCAGGCTCGACGCGGCTGGCCGGCGGATACCACTCCGTGATCACTCCTTTGGCAAATCTGACCTTCACCGATACTGTGGTTTCGTGCGGGGAGTAGAAGTAGAGGACAGGCGTCTCCATGCGCACCGTACCGCGCAGACCGGCCTTGAATTGAGCGCCATTGAGATGCTCCACAAAGCTGGGCAGATCGCCGGATCCGTTCAGCGGCGACCATTTCACGGCCTGGCCATCACTGCCCGCGATGGAGGTGAAGGTGCCCCACTCATGGGCCGTGAGGTCGGGATTGATGCGCGGGTTTTGCGCTCCGCTGGCCGAGAGAACAAGGCAAAGAACCACCAGGCCTAACGCGCGGAAGCGAGTCGCGGGAGCGGGCATGATGAGCCCTCCGGTACGGATATCTACTGTAACTCTTTCTTGGACGTGGGTTCGATCGGAGAGGTTAGCCGCCTAAGAGAGAATTCGGGGAGTCTTTCCCCGCTATCCTCAATTTGGGGGTTCCCGGATCTTGCCCAGGCCCCCCGGTGTGGACGCATTAGGTGCTGACCACTGGTAACCGGGTAACATACCGTCTGATCATTGACTTACGTCGACGGGCAGGTTACCTTCGCGTTATCTCCCCTCATCAGAGGAATTTCCTTGGCCCGGAAGATACTGCTTGCCGACGACAGCGTGACCGCCCAGAACATGGGGCGCAAGATTCTCGCGGATGCGGGCTATGAGGTGATTGCCGTCAACAACGGCTCGGCCGCGCTGAAGAAAATCGCGGAACTGAAACCCGACCTGGTCATCCTGGATGTTTACATGCCCGGCTACAGCGGGCTGGAGGTGTGCCAGCGCCTCAAGGAATCCCAGGAAACCGCCCGGATTCCGGTGTTGCTGACCGTGGGCAAGCTGGAGCCTTTCAAGCCGGAAGAAGCGCAGCGGGCCCGCGCCGAAGGTTTCATCGTCAAGCCCTTTGAAGCCAGCGAGTTGCTCAGCGCTTTGTCGAAGCTGGAAGACAAGGTGGTGCCGCGGGCTGAACCCTCCAAGCCCGGGCGTTTTGCGCGTGCGATAGCGGCGGCGGAAGAATCCAGCCGCGGCAGCCGGAAAGAGACGAGCGAACAGAATGGGTGGAAGAGCCGCATTGGCTTTCCCCACGAAAAGACGGAGCCCGAAGAAATAGTTACCGACGACTCTACGATCTACAACCCCATGAACCGGGACCTCCGCACCGTGGTCGAGACCGCCGGGGAGAAAGCCGCGGAGAGAGCCGTCGAGCAGGAAGAAAAGCAGCATCAGGCTGACAAAGGGCCGGAAATCAGCGTGGACGTGGCGGCATTGGCGCCGGCAGGATTGCCGAAAGATGTGACGCCGGAAGAGGTCGCCGCAATTGCGGCCGCAGCAGCCCAGATTCAGATGGCGGGCGCAACCAGCAAGCATGCGTCCCCGGTTTCTGAAACCCAGATCACTGAAGGGATTGCCGAAGCAACGGGTCAGGAGGCGCTGGAAGCGGCCCCGGATGAAGCGGGGCAAGACCTTCCGCAGGAAAATCGAAATGAAAGCACGACCCACGACTTGCCCGTGACTATGGCGGCCACGGCAGAATCTGTGACTGCGGGCACAGGTGTGTCGCGATGGGCAGCCGTTCCGGTTGCTCTGGAAGGCGAGGACGCAACCATCTCGCTCGACCAGGAAATGCAGAAGGCGTACGCGGCATCTGTGACTGCGGAGGCAGACCCCGCAGAAGCGGCAGTGGAAGCGCCAGTTGCGGCCATTCCGGATCATCAAGTCGAACCCGACCCTGTTCCAGAGCCTGAGCCGGTCGTGAGCGCGGAGACGATGCCAGCCGAACCGGCGGCCGCGCCATCCGAGGTGGCAGTTCCCTCTTTCGAGTCCGCTATTCCCTCCCCGGTGGCAGCTGACGTTGCGCCGGTCGAGACCAATACCGGGACTTCTCCGGCACCCGAGTTCACAGACCCGAACCAGCAACCGATGGCCGTAGCCGAGTTTATGAGCCCTGTTTCGGAAGCGGAAGTTGCCGGTCTTGCTGGTCTGGTTGGGCTGAGCGCCGAAGCGCAGCTTGCCCCGGAAGCCGAAAGCGTACTGGAGAAGGCAACACCGGCCTCGAGCAAACCCTTTGACCGCATCGTCCGGGCTACGGAAAATGTAGCGGAAGATGCAGCAGAACCCGCAGTGGAAGCCAAGCCAGATCCTGAAGCGGTTAAGAACACGGCCGCAGCCTGGGCGAGCTGGCGTCAAATCCGCGATACCAGCAAAGGCAGCGAAGTGGTTCCGGCCCAAGCCAAAGAAAAAGAATTCGAAGTTCCCGAGTCAGCCCCGCCGGAGACTGCCCGCGCCGTAGCGGCCGGCGCTGAACAGATTTTGCAGGAAGCCTCGACCACCTCGCCGAGCGATAATCCCGCAGACGTTGCCAGCATCGTGGATAGCGTGCTCGCCGACCTTCGGCCCAAGCTTATGGCAGAGATCTCCCGCAAGATGGCGGAGAAGAAGTAAGCAGATCTCAGCTATCAGCCTTTACCTTTAGCTCTTCCAGGCTTCAATATCAGTTTTCGCGCCTTTCCTTCGTTTGACCCTTCTTTTCTCGCGCCTGTAAGATCAAAAGTCTCACTCACAGGAAGCGCAGATTCACCCCGTGATCCTCTGTGTCCCCTGTGGTAAAGGTCTTACGAAGTTGACCGACTCCAATGCCGCACGAATTGCCTAAATCCTACGAGCCGGGTGCGATCGAAACGCGCTGGGCCGATTACTGGATCAAAGAAAAACTCTTCTCCGTGCCCACGCCGCCACCCGGGGAGACGCGACCAGTGTTTACGCTGCTGCTACCTCCTCCCAATGTTACCGGCCGCCTCCACATGGGTCACATGCTCAACCAGACCCAGATGGACATCATCGTGCGCTGGCATCGCATGCGCGGCTTCATCACCCTTTGGCTGCCGGGGACGGACCACGCCGGCATCGCCACGCAAATGATGGTGGAGCGGCAACTCGCCAAAGAAGGCAAGAAGCGCCGCGACCTGGGACGCGAGAAGTTCGTCGAGCGCGTCTGGGAATGGAAAAAGCTTTACGGCGGCGCGATTCTCGACCAGATGAAGCGCCTCGGCGCGTCGGTCGACTGGGACCGCGAATATTTCACCATGGACGAAAATCTTTCGCACGCGGTGCGCGAGGTTTTCGTCCGCCTGTATGAAGAAGGATTGATCTATCGCGGCAAGTACATCGTGAATTGGTGTCCGCGCTGCGAGACGGCCATTTCCGATCTCGAAGTGAAGCACGAAGAGGTTGCCGGAAAGCTGTGGGAGATTCGCTATCCGGTGGTGGGCACGAGCGAGTTCATCACCGTTGCCACCACGCGTCCGGAGACGATGCTTGGCGATACGGCAGTTGCAGTCAACGAAAAGGACGAACGCTACACCCATCTGCACGGCAAGCAAGTTCTGTTGCCGCTAATGAATCGCGAGATCCCGATCATCGCCGACGAGCTGGCGCAACCCGAGTTCGGCACCGGCGCAGTCAAGGTGACGCCGGCGCACGATCCCAATGACTTCGCTGCGGGGAAGCGGCACAAGCTCCCGCAGATCGACGTAATGGACGAGCACGCGCACATGAATCAAAACGCGGGACCATCGTACGCGGGTTTGGATCGCTACGTGGCGCGTGCCCTCATACTGAAAGACTTGCAGGAGCAAGGATTTCTCGTGGGCGAAAAAGATTACGCGCTCGCCCTTGGCAAGTGCGACCGCTGCGGAACTGTGGTCGAGCCGCGGCTCTCCGAGCAATGGTTCATCAAGATCAAGCCCCTAGCCGACCGCGCAATAGAAGCAGTCGAGAGCGGCGAGATTACGATCGTCCCCGACAACTACCGCCAGATTTATCTGAACTGGATGAACAACATCTACGATTGGTGCATCTCGCGCCAGTTGTGGTGGGGGCATCGCATTCCGGCGTGGACTTGCGAAGGCTGCAAGGAGATTATCGTGGCCCGCGAAGCTCCGGTGAAATGCACCAAGTGCGGCGGCACAAAGCTGGAGCAGGTTTCTGATGTGCTCGACACATGGTTTTCGTCGGGGCTGCTGCCCTTCACGACCCTGGGCTGGCCGGAGAAGACGCGCGATCAGGCGGTTTTTTATCCGACCACGCTGTTGATCACCGCCTACGAGATTCTCTTCTTCTGGGTGGCGCGCATGATCATGTTCGGTTGCCACTTCATGGGGAGGCACGAACAAGATCCTGCGCTCAAAGCAGCCAGCGGTTGGGCTGAAAAGAAAAACGACAGCGTGCCTTTCCGTCAGGTTTATATCCATGCGCTGGTGCGCGATGCCGACCGGCAGAAGATGTCAAAGACCAAAGGCAACGTGGTTGATCCGCTGGAGGTAATCGAACGCTTCGGCACGGACGCCACCCGCTTTACCTTGGCCGCTATGGCCGCGCCGGGCACCGACATTGCCTTCAATGAGAGCCGCACGGAGGGTTATCGCGCCTTCGCCAACAAGATTTGGAACGCGGCCCGGTTCATGTTCATGAATGTGGATCGAGTCGAGCCGGGCCTGCGGCCCGGGGACGGACGAGGCGTCCGTCCCTCCACGACCACTCTGGAAGACCGCTGGATTCTCTCCCGCTTCAATCGCATCGCCGCCGAGGTCAACGATGCGCTTGAAACCTACCGTTTCCACGAAGCGGCCAACCGCATCTACGATTTCTTCTGGGGAGAGTTCTGTGACTGGTATCTGGAACTGATCAAGTCACGGCTGAACTTTGAGGAGGGCTCGGACAAAATGCAGGCCCGCATGGCTTGCGGGAATCTGGTGAACCTGTTCGATGCGTCGCTGCGGTTGTTGCACCCGGTGATGCCGTTTATCACGGAAGAAATCTGGCAAGCGATTTATGAAGGCAATCCGCCGCTGAAGTCGATTGCCCTGGCAGGATATCCGCAAGCCGACGAGAAGCAGTTCGACCTCGTCGCTGAGACGGAGATGGCGATCCTGCAGGATTTGATCGTGAACGTGCGGAATGTGCGCGCGGAATTGAAAGTCGAGCCCAAGGTAAAGGTGCCAATCGAGGTTTTCGCCCACGAGACTGGAATTCGCGCGATGATTGAGCAGAATCGCGGAGCGGTGGAGCGGCTTGCGAATGTGGAGAAGATTACGTTCGTAGATGGCTCACTGGCCAAGCAGGCCGGTGCGCGCAGCACCGCACGGTTCGAGATCCACGTAATCTACGAGCGAAAAATCGACGTTGCCGCCGAGCGAGAGAGGTTGAACAAAGAACTGGAGAAGATTGAGAAGGAGTTTGCCAACAATCAGCGGCAACTGAGCAATGAACAATTCCTGGCGAAAGCCCCGGAGAAGGTGGTCGAGGGCTTGCGCCGCCGCGAGCAGGAACTGATCGGGCTGCGCGATAAGATAAATCGTCAGTTGGATGAACTGAATGGCGCGGGCGCAAATGTCTGAAACTGGCAACTGGCAGCCGGCAACTTGCGGCTGTACGTATGGACTTTAACAGCCGACGCATCACCGCGATTCTCGAGAACGCGTTGCTCGAAGACCGGGCCACGCGCGATGCGACCAGCTATGCCTGTATCGACCCGAACCAGCGCGCCTCGGCCACCATTCTCGCCAAGCAGGACTGCATTCTGGCCGGTATCGGCAGCGTGGGCCGCATTCTCGATGTCTACGCTGCACTCGACGGTGCAGTCACTTCGCACTATGAAGTCACCACACATCCCGAAATCTTCGACGGCGTGAGGCTGCACACAGGGCAGTCGGTCGCGGTGATCCAGCACAATGCGCGCGTGATTTTGTCGTGCGAACGCGTCATCCTGAACTTCCTGCAGCGCATGAGCGGTATTGCCACGCTGACCCGCAAGTTCGTCGACGCCGTCTCCGGCACCAGGGCGCGCATTCTCGATACGCGCAAGACCGCGCCCGGCCTGCGCGTGATCGACAAGTACGCGGTGCGCTGCGGCGGCGGACAGAATCACCGCCTCGATCTCTCCGATGGCGTGCTCATCAAGAACAATCACATCGCACTGGCGGGAGGGATCGTTCCGGCCATTGAGCGCGCCCTGCGCAACCGGCGTGGTTCGCAGATCCTTGAGGTCGAAGTGCGCACCCTGGACGAACTGGAAGACGCGCTGGCCCACGGCGCCGAAGCTATTCTGCTCGACAACATGGCTCCCGAAAACGTGCGCCACGCGGTCGAGCGCTGTTCCAACCTCGAGCATCGCATTCCGCTCGAGTGTTCCGGAGGAATCCGCCTGGAAAATGTTCGCGCCTACGCCGAGACCGGTGTGGATTTCATTTCTGTCGGCCTTCTGACTCACTCTGCGCCGGCGGTAGACATGAGCCTGCGGGTCGTGCCGGTGTAGGTCCTTGAGGTTTTGAATGAAAAAGCTCCTATGCGGAGTGTTGCTGATCATCTTCGCTCCGCGCATCTCCGTCGCTCAGTCCAAGCCCCAAGAAGTCGTTTTCTCCAGCGATGGAAGGCAGTTGCACGGCTTTCTCTGGAAGCCCGAGGGCGCCGGCCCCTTTGCGGCAATCGTGTGGAACCACGGCAGTGAAAAACTACCGGGCACTCAGCCGGCGCTGGCCAGCTTCTACACCGCGCATTCCTACGTATTTTTGGTTCCGCATCGCCGAGGGCAGGGTCGCTCTCCGGGTGAGTGGATCCAGGATCAGGTTGCGCAGGCTCCTCCCGGCGAGCGTGCTCGCCGCATGGTGGAGCTACAGCAGGCCGAGGTTGACGATGTGGTTGCCGGCTTGAACGATCTAAAGTCGCTGCCCTACGTTGACCCTGCCCGCATCGCCATTTCAGGGTGCTCTTACGGTGGCATCCAGACCCTGCTCGCGGGCGAACGTGATCTGGGCGTTAAAGCGCTGGTGCCGTTCGCTCCCGGCGCCATGTCATGGGAGCAGAACACGCCTCTGCAAGAGCGTCTGATTCGCGCGGTGGACGCCGCCAAAGCGCCTGTGTTTCTGATTCAGGCAGAGAACGATTTCAGCCTTGCTCCCAGCCATGTCTTGAGCAAAGAAGCTGAGAAAAAGCACAAAGACTTTCAGTCGAAGATCTATCCCGCGTTCGGCGCCAGCCATCACGACGGGCACTGGGGATTCTGCTCCTCGGCAACAGACGTTTGGGGATCTGACGTGCTGGCTTTTCTTGAGGCACAGATGAAGTCTGCCCCCTAAGGTGTGGAAGCCTTCGCGGTTAATCTGCTTCGTTTGTGCTTTTCCGCGCACTCCCGCATAATTCCCGCATCAAGAAGAAAGAGACAATTCGAGGGACGAGGCTCTCGCGGGCGAGGGCGCCCGCCCCACACGAACAACCCACCGACGTTCGCCTCGGCCGTATCGTGCGTCTGTTGATGGAGCACGCGACCGTCGTGGTGAGTGGGACGAAGATCGCGCAGGAAATTTCTTCTAATCGCTCGGAGGTCTGGCGGCTGATTCAGCAGTTGCGCGGGTTGGGCGTGGAGGTGGCGGGCCATCCCGCGACAGGTTATCGGCTCAAGTCGGTTCCGGACTTGCTTCTGCCTGAAATTCTGGGGCCGCTGCTTCGCGGCACCATCTTCGACGCTCATCTCCATCACTTCTACAAGATTGGCTCCACCAACACGGCAGCCATGGCAGCCGCGGCGGCGGGCATCGCTGAGGGCAGTGTGTTTCTCGCCGAGGAGCAGACCGCGGGACGCGGGCGCGGAGCCAACTCCTGGGAATCGGCGCGGTCGGCTGGGATTTACTGTTCGGTCGTGCTGCGGCCGTCGCTGCCGCCTTCCGACGTGCTGGTGCTCGCGCTGGCGGCAGGGTTGGCCGTGCGGGCGGCAATTGAGCAGGTGGATGCGCGCGTCAGTGTCGACCTGAAGTGGCCCAATGATGTGCTGATCGCGGGAAAGAAAGTGTGCGGCATTCTCACGGAAATGAGCGCCGAAGTCACTCGGGTGCGCTATGTCGTCGTGGGAATCGGCATCAATGTAAACCAGGCCAGCTTTCCGAAAGAGCTGGAGCACGAGGCGATTTCGCTGCGCATGGCGACGGGCAGCGAAGGGTCGCGAGTGGAACTGGCGGCTGCTTTGCTAAAATCGCTCGACCGGGAATATCGTCTGCTGGTGGAACAGGCGGACGCACGCCAGTCGATTCTCCAGCGTTTCGCTGAGCAGTCGTCGTGGGTGCGAGGCAAGCAAGTTCGCGTCGAAGAGAATGGTTCGAGAGTGGAGGGAACGACGGAAGGTCTGGATGAACGCGGCTTCCTGCAGGTGCGAACCGCGCAGGGATTACAGACGATCTTGAGTGGGACGGTGAGGGAGCGATGAAAAAAGCAGTTGGCAATTAGCAATTGGCATCAGACCAGGCAGAATGCTAAGTGCCAATTGCTAACTGCTAGTTGCTTTCAGGCACACACAGTCATGCTTTTCGTTCTCGATGTCGGCAATACCAACACGGTGCTTGGCGTCTTTGCCCAGGCTGAGGGGCTGCGTCCCGGTGGATACGCCGGCGACTCTCCGCGCTACGAGCGGCTGATCGCCAACTGGCGCGTAGCGACCCGGCAAGGCAGCACGGTCGACGAATACGGCGTTCTGTTCCGCAATTTATTTTCCATGGCCAGCCTGGAAGCCTCGGGGATTCGCGGCATCGTGATTTCCTCGGTCGTCCCGCCGCTCGATCCGGTGCTGCGCCAGGTATGCGAGCGCTACTTCAATTCCAAGCCGCTGTTGATCGAGCCGGGCGTGAAGACTGGCATGCCCGTGCATTACGACAATCCGGCGGAAGTGGGCGCGGACCGCATCGTGAACGCCGTGGCTGCGTTTGAAAAGTATGGCGGCCCGTGCATTATCGTCGACTTCGGCACCGCCACCACCTTCGACTGCGTTTCCGCCAAGGGCGAATATCTTGGCGGCGTGATTTCCCCCGGCATCGGCATCTCGGCCGACGCGCTTTTTCAGCGCACCGCGCGCCTGCCGCGCGTGGAGATCCGCAAGCCGTCGCGCGTCATCGGCACCAACACGGTGGGCAGCCTGCAGTCCGGCCTTTACTACGGCTATCTCGGCCTGGTCGATGGCATTCTTGAACTCCTGCTCGCCGAACTGGGCAAAGACACGAAGGTGATCGCCACCGGCGGCCTGGGGCCGATGATCGGCACGGGATCGAAGTACATCAAGACTGTGGATGATTTCCTGACTCTCGAAGGCCTGCGCATCATCTGGGAGAGAAATGTAGCGGCACGCCCGGGACTCGCACCCAAGGCTGCGCAAACTTCCTCCAAATCCGCGCCTGGAACCGCTCCCGGAACCGCTTCCGGAACCGCTTCCGGAAAAAAGAACGGCGGCGCCGGACGCGCCACTCCGCGTGCCACCCGCTGAGCCGCCGTGGAGGACCAACTCAATTACTTCAACTACTTCACCGAAATTGAGGAGCAGTTCCTGCGCCGACGCGGCGGCGGTTTGCTGCTGACAACACTCGACTGGGCGCTGATTGAGACCTGGAAGGACGCCGGTGTTCCACTCGAAGCTGCCTTGCGCGGGATTGATGCCGCGTTTGATCGTCACGACCAGCGTCCGTCGAAAACCAAAAAGGTGAACAGTCTGGCCTATTGTTCGCAGGAAGTGCTGGCTGCGGCGGAAGCCATGAAAGAGGCGGCAGTGGGCGCTGCTGCCGGGCAGCCGGCGTCGAGCAAATCCACCGCGGGGCAAGGTTTTGAGCCGGAAGCGATCGCCGCATTCCTTCGCCGCAATGCGGATCTTCTGGACGCGGCAAAACTCCCGCAGTGCCCGGGGATCTCGGTTCACGCCGTCGCCGGGGAGTCCGCCGCCACCCTGCGCAAGCTCGCGCAGGAAACAGAGAATAGGAAAGCAGCGTGCAAACTCGAAGACCTGGAGCGCCACCTCACTGTGCTGGAAGAGAAACTCTTCGCTGCCTTGCTCGCCACCACGCCGGATGAAGACATCGTGACGGTTCGCGCGCAGGCCGATCGCGAACTCGCGCCCTATCGCCGCAAGATGGCGGCGGCGCAGATCGAGCAACTGCAGAAACAATACGTCCACAAGCGCCTTCTGGAGCAATACGGCCTGCCGCGCCTCAGCCTGTTTTACATGTGATGACCCATTCCTTCGATGCACTCATTCTCGGCGGTGGCGCGGCGGGACTGATGTGCGCCATCGAGGCCGGCAAGCGCAGCCGCCGCGTCGCAGTGCTCGAACACGCCGATCGCGTGGGCAAGAAGATTCTTATCTCCGGTGGCGGACGCTGCAACTTCACCAACCTTCACTGCCAGCCGGAAAATTTTCTATCCTCGAATCCGCACTTCGCTAAATCGGCATTGGCCCGCTACACGCCGCAGGATTTCATTGCGTTGGTGGAGAAACACAACATTCCATATCACGAGAAAACTCTGGGACAGCTTTTCTGCGACCGCTCCGCCCGCGACATCCTCGAGATGCTCGAAACCGAATGCCAGCACGCCGGAGTCAGCATTTTCCTCAACACAAAGATTCGCGAAATCGAGCGCGCGGAAGGCTTTATCGCGCGAGCGGTCAATGCGGAGTTCCGCGCGCCCGCGCTGGTGGCCGCCACCGGAGGCCTTTCCATCCCAAAGATCGGCGCAACGTCATTTGGCTACGACCTGGCGCGGCAGTTCGGCATCGCAATCCGCGAGCCCTGGCCCGGACTCGTTCCGCTCGTGCTCAGCGCAGAGGATTGTTCCCGCTACTGCGATCTCGCCGGCGTTTCTGCCGATGTAATTGCTTCATGCGCCGGGCAGAAGGTTCGCGAAAAAATGCTGATCACGCATCGCGGCCTGAGCGGCCCGGCAATCCTGCAGATTTCCTCATACTGGAAAAATCCGCAGCCCATCCTGATCGATGTCGCGCCCGAACGCGAAGTCACCGCCGCATTTCGCGATGCGACCACACCAAGAAACCTGGGCGCGCTTCGCGCAGAGTTGCGAAAGTTTCTACCCCATCGCCTCGCAGACCGCTGGCTGGATGCGCACGCGCCAGCTTCCTGGACGAATCAAGCCCTCTCTGACCTGGAAAAGCAAACGCATGCCTGGGCAATCTCACCCGCGGGCACCGAAGGTTACGAGAAAGCCGAAGTAACTGCAGGCGGCGTTGACACGGACGAACTCTCAGCCAAAACTATGGAAGCCCGCAGAGTCCCAGGCTTATTCTTCATAGGCGAAGTCGTGGACGTAACTGGCCATCTCGGCGGCTTTAATTTTCAGTGGGCTTGGGCCTCGGGCGCTGCGGCGGGGCAAGCACTGTAGGCAATTCCGATTTCTAACTTCCAATCGACAATTGGAACATCGGCAATCGGCAGGACGTTCTTGTTCCCGTCCTATGCCGTAGAATCAACTCTTGCTCCTCAGCATTGAAAAGCTGATCTACGGCGGCGACGGCCTCGCACGCCTTCCCGGATTGCCGGGAAATGACTCGCCGGGAAACGCATCGCCCGCCGATAGAGACCGCGGACGCGGCAAAGCCGTGTTTATTCCCTTCGTTCTAGCCGGAGAAAAAATCGAAGCCGCGCTCACCGAAGAGAAGCCCGGATTCGCCCGCGCCCAAGCGAGCAAAATAATAGAGCCGTCCCCGCACCGCACCGAGCCACCCTGTCCACACTTCACCCGCTGCGGCGGATGCCACTATCAGCACGCCAGCTACGAGCACCAACTCGAGATCAAGAAAGAAATCCTGCGCGAGAACCTGCGCCGCATCGCCAAACTCGAACTGCAGTGCGAAATCCAGGTGCATCCTTCGCCGCCCTGGAACTATCGCAATCGTTCCCGCCTGCAAGTGCGAACCCGTCCCGAATTCGCGGCGGGATATTACAAGTTCTCCTCCCATGAACTCTTAC
Organism: uncultured Acidobacteriaceae bacterium; assembly: GCA_963842095.1. Lineage (GTDB taxonomy): Bacteria > Acidobacteriota > Terriglobia > Terriglobales > Acidobacteriaceae > Sulfotelmatobacter. The sequence continues at coordinate 559,253 of CAWJEY010000004.1, read as the reverse complement.
CCGTTGAAGAGTGTCCCATCAGCTCCCCTCTGATCAACCGAGGCATCGCTGCACTCTGGCAAGCGGGACGTGCGGGCAAAGCCGTGGAAGGTGTGCACGAGGTCGAGTTCTTCGCCAACGCCGACGACACAAAATTGCTCCTCGAATTCCTCTGCGCTCCAGAAGCCCGCCGCGCCAACGTGCGCGCCGGGGCCGAAGATCTGTGCGCATCCATGCCTGAGATTGCAGGCATCGCAGCGTTCCGCGAACCGCAGAAAGGCGTGCAAGAACCGCTAGTCACGGTGGGCGCGCCAGAATTGACTTATCAGACCAAGAGCGCAGCCTACCGTGTCACCGCCGGTGCATTCTTCCAGACCAACCGCTTTCTCATCGATGAACTCGTCGACACCGTCACCGCAGGCCGCTCCGGTGACTTGGCGCTCGACCTTTACGCGGGTGTAGGCCTGTTTTCCACAGCCTTGGCCAGTAACATCCGTCACATAGTTTCTGTCGAGATGTCACAGACTTCCGCCAGCGACCTTAAATACAATCTGCCTGCGAACGGAAAGGCGGTGCAGATCGCGGCCGAGCAATACCTGGCCGAGCGCGGAGATAAAGGGCGGGCCGGAAAAGCTGCACAGAAGCCCGACCTGATAGTAGTGGACCCGCCCCGCAGTGGTTTAGGCGACGCCGTGGCGCATGCGCTCGCGCGTGCAGACGCCCCACGCGTCACCTATGTGTCGTGCGATCCCGCGACGCTGGCCCGCGATCTGGTTCCACTGCAAGCGGCAGGCTATCGCGTCGAACAGCTTCATCTGGTCGATTTGTTTCCCCAAACCTACCACCTGGAAAGCGTCGTGCAATTGGTCCGGTGATTCCGTAGAGACGTTGCTTGCTACGTCTCTGCGTACAGCGTTCCGGATGATGGTGAGAGAGACGTAGCAAACAACGTCTCTACAACAGGCTTACGGCCGGTTAAGCATTGGGCCCTACAACCGGTTCGTTCCCACCCTTATCTGCTCACTAGGCCAACAGATGCCACCCTTACCCCTAATCCAGAATCCGCCAACACCGCCGCCGCCTGGATTCCAAATCCGCGCCACACGCCAACCAATGCTCTGGGCCGCTCTGTCTTACGCGTCTGGAATCGTCGCCGGCGTCTACGCCTGGCGCCCCGCGTCGTGGTGGGTGGCGGCCGCCGCGGCATTCGTAGCCGCAGGTCTGTACTTCGTGCATCGAAGGAGATACCTCGGCGCAGTCCTGGCTCTGGGCACGTTCTTTCTGGCGGGGGCGCTCCACATCCAGTTGCGCGGCTCAGCCCCTCTTCTCGATACCAGCCTTGATCCATTCACCGACGGCCAGCAAGTCGAACTCATCGCACACGTCACGCGAGAGGGCAGGTTGCGCGAAGCAAGTCCAAACGAACTCAGACAGAGCCTCGACGTCCAGACCGAAGAGATCGTCCTCGATAACGGCACAAAAGTTCAACTGCATTCCGGCGTGCGCCTCGGCATCTACAGTGACGCAGCTTCCCCGATGCGCCTCTTCCACTACGGCGAACGTATCCGCCTTCCGGTCAAGCTGAAGCTGCCCCGCAACTTCCGCAATCCCGGGGCCTTCGACTATCAAGGCTACCTCGCCGCCAACGGCATCGCGGCCCTCGCATCGGCAAAAACTGAGGAAGTGGCATCGCTCCCCGGATTCGCGGGCAACCGCCTCGAACTTTGGCGCACGCGCATCCACTCCAGCATCATCGCCAAGGTGCACGCGCTGTGGCCCCCGCCGCAGGCCGCGCTGATTGACGCCATGGTTATTGGCGAAGAAGCTTTCATCGATCGCGACACCCGAGTCGATTTCCAGCGCTCCGGCACCTATCACATCCTTGTAGTTTCCGGCATGAACGTCACCATCCTGGCGTTCGTCGCTTTCTGGACGCTGCGCCGCCTCCGCCTCGCCGATATCCCCGCCACGCTGCTGACGATTCTCGCCTGTGTTGCCTACGCCTTCCTCACCGAAGTTGGCGCGCCGGTCTGGAGGGCCACGCTGATGTGTGCCATCTACCTCGGTACACGCCTGCTTTACCGCGACCGCGCCATGATCAACGCGCTGGGAGCAGCCGCTCTCGGTTTGCTCGTATTCGATCCCCGCCAGCTCTTCACCGCCAGCTTCCAGATGACGTTTCTTTGCGTCCTAATCGTGGCCGCCATCGGTCTGCCGCTCGTAGAACGCACTTCGCGCCTCTACCGCCAGGCGCTCGCTCACTGGGAGTCCGGCGACTACGGCCCAGCGCTGCCTCCGCGCATCGCGCAGTTCCGCGTGGATCTGCGGTTGATTGCAGCCCGCCTCGCGCGTTTTCTCGGGACGCCGTGGTCGTTGCGCCTGGTGCGCGGCATGACCATCTTCTGCCTGCGCACTTTCGAGTTGTTGCTGGTGTCGGCAGTAATGCAGATGGGGCTCGCCCTTCCCATGGCCTATTACTTTCATCGCGCCACCACCATCGGTCTCCCCGCCAACGTGGCCGTCGTTCCCCTCACCCAACTGCTCATGCCCGCGGCGATCCTGACCATCGCGTTAGGCTACATTTCCCCGTTACTCGCAAAATTGCCCGCGCTGCTCACCACCTTCGCCCTGCAAGCCATCACCGGCACAGTCCACGGCCTGGGAGGCCTGCGCCTTGCCGATCTTCGCGTAGCAACCCCGTCGCTCGTGATGATTGCGGCAACTTCCGCGGCGCTCATTCTGGCAATGTTGTGCGCGCGCCGTCGCGCCTGGCTCGCGACTACCGGACTGGTTGCTTTGCTGCTTGCGTCCCTTGCCCTCGCCTTCGTTCCTCCGAACCCGAAAGCGCGCGCAGGATTGCTCGAAGTAACTTCCATCGACGTAGGCGAGGGCGACGCCATCCTGCTTGTAATGCCGCAAGGCCGCACCCTGCTCATCGACGCCGGAGGTCCCATCTGGGGGGCCGGTTCGCAACTCGATTTCGGCGAAGATGTAGTCGCGCCTTACCTGTGGACGCGCGGCATCTCCCGTCTCGACGCCGTAGCCATTTCCCACGGCCACTCCGACCACATTGGAGGCATGCCCGCGGTCCTCAAAGATTTTTGCCCCAAAGAATTATGGATAGGCCTGCTCCCGCCCAGTCGAGCGCTAGAGAGCTTGATCGCCGAGGCTCACACGTTGGGAATCAAAGTGGTGCGCCATTGGGAGGGAGACGAACTTAATCTGGGCGGAGCTAAGGTCGACGTGCTCTTTCCACCTCAGGACTGGCCCACCGGCCTTGAGCCCAAGAACAACGACTCCATGGTCTTGCAGGTCACCTATGGTGAGACTTCCGTATTGCTGGAGGGCGACGCAGAGAAAGCGGTAGAAAAACGCATAGCCAGTCTGCACCATCCGCGCGCTGACTTGTTAAAAGTAGGACATCACGGCAGCGCCACATCCACCACGCCAGAGATTCTGCAGTCCGTGAAGCCAACCTTTGCCGTAATCTCGGTGGGCTTCCGCAACTCTTTCACTCTGCCCAAGCCCGATGTCCTGGAGCGCCTGCAAAACGCCAGAGTCCACGTCTACCGCACCGATCTCAACGGCGCCGTCACCTTCTACCTCGACGGCCACTCCGTCACCCCTTGGCTGGCAACTCTTCAGTAGAGTCGTCATCCTCCGCAGAGTCGCTGGCCGCAGGTGGCCGCCGCGATTCTGCGATCAGGCTGCGCGCCCTCTCCGCGTCCTCTTCCCGCACCAGGATGATCATTCCACCCATGTTCGGAAACGCGTCCTGCAAAAGACTGGCGGACGCGAGATCGTTTTCAATCCCCGCCGAATCCAGCAGCCCCTTCACCACCATCGCCTCCGACTCCTGTTCGCTGTCAAAGACTTTCACCAGTTTTTCATTGGGATCAGGCCGGCGTCGTTCTTCCACGGCCGCATTCGGCTGTTCTGCCATAACATCTCCAGTTCCCGGAATCGGCCGCCAGAAGATGGCTCGGACTCCGCACCCCTGTGATTCTAACTCTTCTCGCAACTTGAGTTAGTCGCCAGGAGCGAGCCTAGCCCGACCAGACTCCTGAGACCCAGCACTTTCGGGCAGTTGCTTTCGCTTCCGTTGGAGGAGAATATTGAAAAGTGGGCGATCGATAAAAGGGGCCAGCATGAACATCGGGGAACGGTCGGATCATAAAAACAGTCCACTTCCGGCAGGGCAGAAAGTCACAGAAAAGCAGAATGAAGACGAAGCCCGCAGAATCCGCCGCCTCCAGGTCATGATGAGCATGGTCACTTCCGTGATCAGCCAGGACCCCGCCCTAACCGTGGAAGAAGCCTCAGAACTAGCCGCAGGCGCAAACGCGCCGCCCTCGCCATGTTCCCCGACAAAGAACTAGCCTACGATCTCCTCTACAAACCCCGCCTCCAGCGCCTGATGCGGGAACGCTTTCGCCTGCAATAGAAAGCGATTGTCATCCTGAGCAAGCGTTCTTTGCGCAGCGAAGGATCTGGACGAGCCGCGCGATGCGGCGCGCTTTTTGCGACGCATTAATCGCGCGTTTGGCTCGCTTCCCTATTCATCTACCACAGGATTCCTTAGGGTTCCCACGCCTTCCACGGTGATCTCCATCACATCCCCGGCCAACACAGGTCCCACGCCTTCAGGCGTGCCGGTCGCAATCAGATCCCCCGGGAAAAGCGTCATCACCTGCGCCGTGTGCCGCACCACCACATCCACCGGAAACAGGAAATCCCGCGTATTCCCCGCCTGCCGCACCACCCCATTCACCCGCGTGCCCACCCCAATCCCCGCCCACGGATCGATCCCATCCACCACCACCGGCCCCACGGGACAGAACGTATCGAAGCTCTTGGCCCGCGTCCATTGCCCGTCTTTCTTCTGCAGATCGCGCGTGGTCACGTCGTTCAGGCAGGTATAGCCGAGGATGTAAGGCCGCACGTCCTCATCCTCCGCCAGATGATGGCAAGTCTTGCCGATCACGATGCACAGTTCCGCTTCATAATCGACGCGTTGCGAAATCTTCGGCCGCCGCACAATTCCTCCCGGCGCCAGCAGCGCCGAGTTCGGCTTCAGAAAAAGAATCGGCTCAGTCGGGATTTCGTGCCCCAGTTCCTCCGCATGCGCCCGGTAGTTGCGCCCCACGCACACAATCTTTGTCGGACGGACCGGCGCCAGCAACTCCGCCTCCTCCAGCGCCATCGGTTCAATCCGCCGCGAGCGCAGCCCCTCCACGTCCCCATCCGACTCTTCGGGAGGCGTCAGCAAAATTCGTAAAATCGTATCGCGCCCCGCCACGGACTCAACCAGCCCGTACTGCGCCGCACCATTCAGTTGAAACCGGCAATATTTCATCGCATCTATCTAACCACGAGAAACAGGAATCCCGCCAGAATTTTTCCCATCTTCCAACTCTTGTCATCCCTTCGTAACTCTTGCCTCTTCGTAACGCGTGTCATCCCGAACGAAGTGAGGGATCTTGGTTTCGCCCGCACCGACGATCCGTTTTTCAAATTACCCAATTACAAATCCCCCGGCACGCTCTCCCCTGCCTCCTCCGACCTCCCACTCTCATTCCCCCTCACATCCACCGCCGACACCGAATAAAAATACTTCTTCCCCGCCGCTACCTGCGCATCCCGATATGCCGGCATCTTCACCAGTTCCAAATTCATCTTCACAGCCGCGCCACCTTCTTCATGACGATAAACGTTGTACCCGTCCAAATCCGCGTCCGTCACCGGAGCCCATATCAAATCGATGAACACCGCCTGCCCCGGCCCGGAAAACACGGCCTGCAATCCCGACGGCACCGCCGGCGGAAACACATCGTGCGCGAACACTTTCACCTCAGGTGTGTCGTCGCCTTCGATGGAAACATCCGGCTTCCCCGCCTGCGAAATCACCGTCAAAGTGTCGGCGTGATAGTAGTAAGTCTTTTCCCACTCAAAACTCTGATCCGTAAAAGATTGATTGATCTCGATTCCAGCTTCCCGCTCACCCACCAAGATCTTTTGATCGCTGCCCTCGGCCCGCCGGTAGACGCGATAACTTCGGCGAATAGGGTTGGGAATCGGCAGCGACAACGGCACACCCGTCCACGCCAGCACCACTCCCTGTCCCGTGACCCAGCCGCTGAAATTTGTTGGCGCAGGAAGAGCTTCCGCCAGAGGAACGTGCACCAGATTCGACAATCCCGCTCCGCGCCCGTCCCGGTTCAACACTTCCACTGCGTACGTCGCCGTGCCGAATGGGTTGCGCAATCCGAGGTCGCCCGTCAGTGTATCGGTATACGTTGCTGCTAGCTTCTTACCCCCCGCTGCTCTCTTGCCCGCAAAATCCGTCGGCGGAGCCACCTCGCTCACCGGCTCGCCGCACGTCACCAGTGCCGCATCAACGCTCCGGCAAATCTGAGTCTTTCCCAGATACCGCACGCTCTGCCGGTCCATAGTCCGCGCCGGCACGCTCCAGGTCAGGGTAACCCTGTCCCCCTTGCGCACCGCCCTCAGATCGGAAGGAGCCTTCGGCAACTCCAGTGAAGGCGGCAGCGGCGGCCCAATCGACGCGCACCCGGTCAACCAAATCAACCCACCCAGCGCCAGCAACAATTGTCCCCGTGGAAGTTTCATGCGCAGAAACAACAGACTACATCACTTGCGGGATCATATGTACGTTGGCGAAGGCGGGTTCGGGAAGGGCACTCGCTCCATGATGGAATGCAGCCGCTGCGCCCCAATGTTCTTCGTGCTCTCATTCACCAGGAAAGCAAAGTGCGGACCTCCCGCAGCGGGTGTAAAATCAACTGCATCGTCGCCGCGTGTTGGGGCCCAGGCCGTGTCCGAGTGTTTATCTTGGCTTCCGAATCGCCCAGCCGCCTCGGGGAGGCAACTATGCTGTCCCGCCGCCTGCTCGTTTCGCTTGTCCTGCTGTTGGTTCCCTGTTGCTCCGCCCAGCGTGGAAACTCGGACAGAATTGGCAACCTGAAAATACGGATCGTCTTCACCAACGGGCATGGCTGCCACATTCGCCTTCGCATTGTGTTGATGGAGGGCGCCGGCTCCTTGTCTGCGCGCCAGGGGTTCAGCAATGACGAGTGCATGATCGGTTTCGACGATTTGGCGGTAGGGACTTATCACGCCGTCGTTTCCGGAGAGGGCATCGTCGAAACCGACAGCGGATTGTTTGACGTCGATTCCCGCAAGACCAGCCAGTCCCTGGAGATCGCGGTCAAAACCACCGAAGAAGCGAACCAGGAAACAGCCCAGCACTCAAGCGATCCCACCGTGTCGGCCGCCGACCTCAACGTACCGGATAAGGCCAGGAAAGAGTTTGACAAAGCCAGTGACCTCATCGCCAAACAGGACTGGAAGCAAGCGCAGGAGCGCCTGAACAAAGCTCTGGCCATCTACCCGCAATATGCTTCCGCCTACAACAACCTGGGAGTCGTCCTCGGCCATCTTGGTGACCGCGCCCAGGAGCGCGCGGCTCTGCAGAAAGCCATCGGCATAAACGATCACTTCGCTCCCGCTTACGTGAACCTCGGCAAGATGGCGATTGTGGATCGCAACTTTCCGGAAGCCGAGAATTTTCTCAACAAGGCGACTGCGTTGGATCCAAACACTCCGACACTCGTCCTGCTTGCCAACGTGGAACTGATGGATCAGCATTACGACGAAGCCATCGCCAACTGCAAAAAAGCCCACTCCACCCCGCAAGCCCCCCACGCCCTGGTTCACTACATCGCCGCCCGCGCCCTGGAGCACAAGAACGATCTCAACCACGCAATCGCAGAGTTCCAGACGTTCCTGCAGGAAGAGCCAGATGGCCCGCGAGCCGACGCAGTCCGCAAAGAGTTAGCCGCACTGCAGAGTCAACCCCGTTAAGGCACACTCACGAGTTCCCGCTGCTCTAACCGATCCCGGCGCGATTTTTTATCTCATTCAGAATCAACAAACCCCAACAGAAAGACCACCTTCCACCCGTGCACCTTGTTTCATGGAGTATCGTTTTCTAGAGGCCGGTGAAACGCTTCCGCGATTGGCGACACTATTCAATCAAGAATCACCAGGAGGCTCTGCCATGTTCAAGGGAATCATGTTCGAGGGAATCAAGACGAACGCCATGATCGTGATGGCGCGCGCCGTTCGCGTGCTGTTCCTATTGGGTCTATGCCTATCCGGTGCCGCTCTCGGCGCCCAAAGCGACGCCGGCAACCAGCACGACAAGCCCGCGGCCACCGCGGCGCAGAGCAAAGTGCCGCCCGCGCGGTCCGCGGAGCGCGAGGCCTGGCACAAGTCCATGGTGCAGGTGCGTTTGCCGAAGAAGGGATGCTTCAAGGCGTCCTATCCCGACAAAGAGTGGCGAGAGGTTGCCTGTTCCACCGCGAAGCCGTTCCCGCTTCGGCCGCAGGTGAGGGGAGGTAAGGGAGGAGTCACGCCTGCCACCGTCGGTGGACTATGTGCCGGAGGATGTCCCAACGATTTCGCGGCCGTGACGTCGTCATTGATTTCCACCGCGGAAGGGTCATTCAACACCGTCACCCCCGGCATCAGCGAGGCCAGCGGCCCCCCCGGAGGAACCAGTGGCACCAACAGCAACTCCTTTTCTCTCCAACTCAACACCAGCTACTTCACCAACAGTCTCGTCACCACGCTCTGTAGTGGCGGAACGAACCCGCTGTGCAAGGGCTGGGAACAGTTTGTCTTCCAAAACAACCTCCCTCCTGGTTTTTGCGGTTCCTGCGTGTCCATAGAGTACTGGCTGTACCCATTTGGCGGAACAAACTGCCCCTCGGGGTGGACCCCGGACGGAGGGGATTGCTTTATATCCACCAGCTTGACGTCGGTTACCCCCGTGACCATCGCCGACTTAGCCACTCTCACGCTGACAGGCCAAATCTCCGGCGGCACTGATACCGTGATTCTGGACGTGGGAGGTGGTCTCAACGCGTCGGGTTCGGATAGCAACCTGAATCTGGACCAAAGCTGGACTACCGCCGAATTCAACATTTTCGGCGACGGCGGTGGAGACGAGGCTTACTTCAGCACCAGCCCGGGATCGACAGTCGTCGTCAAGACCAGCATCACCGATGGAACCATGAATCCCCCCGCCTGCCTGGATCAGAGCTTCACCGGCGAGGCCAACAATCTTACCCTCTCCGACATAACGGCGACCTCGACACTAGTTTGCTGTCGCTACGGCACCCCCACACCGAATATTCAGTTCATGGAGACCAATGCCTCTCCCGCCCACACGGCGACCTGCGGCGCCACCCATCTCCTGGGCGATCCGCACATCACCACTGCGGACGGAACCCACTACAATTTCCAGAGCGCCGGAGAGTTCATCTCTCTGCGGGATCCCGCCGGAGACGAAATCCAGACCCGCCAAAAGCCCGTCTCCACCAACTTCATCGGCAGCGATCCCTACGACGGACTCACCACTTGCGTCAGCCTCAACTCCGCCGTCGCCGCTCGCGTGGGCAAACACCGCGTCACCTGGGAGCCCAACCTCAGCGGCGTGCCTGATCCCAGCGGCCTCCAGCTTCGCATCGATGGGGCCCTTACCACGCTCGGCCCGCAGGGCATGGCTCTGGGAGCCGGCGGACGAGTTGTCCCCGCACCCGCGGGCGCTCTCGAAGTTGACTTCCCCGACGGTAAAACCTTGCTCGCCACCCCGCAGTGGTGGCCTTCCCAGAGCGAGTGGTACCTCAATGTCGATATCTCCAATCTTGGGCTCGTAAGCGCGGACACTCCGTCTTCCGGGCGGGGCATTGCCGGCCCCATTGCCGATGGCAGTTGGTTGCCAGCGCTCCCCAACGGTTCGTCGATCGGACCAATGCCAGCTTCCCTGCCGCAGCGCTACACCGCTCTCTACAGGAACTTCGCCGATGCCTGGCGCGTCAACCACAAAGACAGCCTGTTCGACTACGCCCCGGGCACGTCCACCGACACCTTCACCATGAGGGATTGGCCCAAGGAGAATCCTCCTTGCGTGGTTCGAGATGAAAAACCTCTGGAACCTGCCAGCGAAGCTGTCGCCCAAGCGGCTTGCCGGCGGGTTGCCGACCTGAACATGCGCGCCGATTGCGTTTTCGATGTCAGGGTTACCGGCAATGTAGGCTTCGCCACGACTTACCTGACCACGCAGCGTATCCTGGCCGACTCAACCACCACCAGCTTGACGGATGACGCAGATCCTTCCCAGGCCGGAGAATGGGTAACCTTCACCGCGATTGTTGTGCCAAACTCTTCCACGGCCGCAGGCCGCCCCAGCGGCACCGTCCAGTTCGCCGTCGACGGCTCGAACGCAGGAGAGCCGGTCACGGTCGATGCCAGGGGTCGGGCAAAGTGGGAGACATCGCGGCTCAAGGTCGGCACGCATCGGATCACAGCCAGCTACGTGCCCGGCGCAGACAGCATGTTCCTGCCCAGCACCAGCCTCGAAAAGCTTCAGACAGTAAGACGCTGCCATTGTGACGCGGACCGCGACCACGACCATGATCGCGACCATGACCATGACCGTTGAGTAAGCTGCAGGCATCCGCAGCTCAACTAACTAGGGCGGCCCATCCTTTGCGCTCCTTGCAAAGGGTGGGCATTCCCGTCTCTGCCCTTTTGGGTGGCGCAGCGCTCCCAGCGCTGGGATAAGGGCCGTCCCCACCACCATCGATTGCAATCCCGTGGAAGAGCGGCCAAGCGACGTACACCGATTCGAGGGAATTCCGCTTAAGCAGGCAACTTATTGTGAGAAATCGCCACTCTGTGTAAGAGAAAAGCCCGACCCGGGAACACCCCCTAGGAGAAATGATGGCCGCCGACGTCAATCTGAACCCCGGCAACGAGCCGGACCTTCATCTCCTGCTCACCGATACCTTTGTGCCGCTGTGGAAGTCGCTCTTCCAGGGCTTGGGAGAATTCTTCTTCCCCATCAAACTTCCCCCGCTCAATCTGGAATCGAACCCCATCCCGGTAAGAGACATTTGGGGCTTCTACAGCTACAAGAAAAATGGCGCTCTGGGTTCAACCGCCGCTCACATCCTGGTGCTCGGATTGATCCTCGGCATCACATTGAGAATACCCCGCCCGCTTCCAGCCACACCAAAACCGAACATCGATAAGTGGATTGTTTTTTCTGATTTTCCCCTGAAGCCAGCAAAGACTCAATCCCACGGCGGTGGCGGCGGTGGCGATCAGGATCCCCTCCAGGCTTCTGTAGGCCGTTTGCCAAAGCCTTCGATGCTACAGATCACGCCCCCAGCCGCAGTCATACGGAATCCAACCCCCAGGTTGGCGGTTGAGCCCACCGTGATTGTGCCCACTGATGTCACATTAGCCAGGAATCGCAAGATGCCAAACCTTGGCGACCCCAACTCCCCCGCCGCCGTCCCGTCGAACGGCCCCGGGTCAAATAGCGGTATCGGTCCCGGCGCCAACGGCGGCGACGGCCCCGGCGACGGCCGCGGAGTGGGCCCGGGTAAGGAAGCAGGTAGGGGCGGCGGCGACACTTTCCGATTCGGCGGCAAGGGAGTGACAGCGCCCCGCGTAACTTATCAAACCGACCCTGAGTTTTCCGAAGAAGCCCGCAAAGCCAAATACCAGGGCAACTGCGTTCTGGGCCTGGTAGTAGACGCCAACGGACGCCCCACAAACATCCACGTTCTGAACTCGCTCGGCATGGGCCTCGACGAGAAAGCCATCGAGTCAGTAAAAAACTGGAAATTCGACCCGGGCAAAAAGGACGGGCACGATGTAGCAGTTGAAATCGCTGTGGAAGTCGACTTCCACTTGTACTGATCTACAACTTCGATTCCCGGGGGCCGGCCCACGCTTGCAGCACAACTGAAGAGGCTGCCCCACCTTTCGCGGTTTTCGAAAGGTGGGACGCGATGCCGCCTGCGCCATATTGTTGGGGACAGGCACAGAACGGGATCACCAAACCCCAGCCCCGGCAGGGGGGCATAGTGCAGCCCCAGCCTGCCCTGAGCGAAGCCGAAGGGTCAGTCCGGGGTAAGCTCAAGAAATAGGAACCGAGTCCCGGAGGGACGGCAGAAGCCCCACGTCTCCTCCTATCCCACCCCCTGAAAACCGCACGCACCCAAACCTTTCACTGCTATACTCGCCCGGTTCACGTACCCAGGGCCCCGGACATTAATTCGAGGCAAGCAGTGAAGAAGTGGATCATCACAATTCTGGCAGCGTTCGCCACCCTGGCGCTGGCGCTAACAATCCACAGGTGGGTACCTTGGCTCCTGTCGTTCGCGACAAAAAACAAAGAGGACATCGAGCATCTCAATACTCTAGGCGAACTGGTTTCCAAGCTCGTGACATGGCCGGCTACGGTCATTCTTTTCATCATCGGCCTGTGGCTGAAAAAGAAGGACGCAGATGCGGGGCACGCACGAACTGCCTCTGTGCAGGACGCTCACGCTGCTCGCGACATCAACACGGCCGGCCGCGACGTGCAAACCGGAGGCACGCGTGCGGAACGCGACCTCTTGGTCGGCCGAGATCTGATAAACCAGCAAACAATCATCAACCAGACCGTCGCCCAAACCTCAGCTCCCGCCCTAAGCCCCCTCCACCAGCTCCCACCCCCGCCCGCCGACTTCACCGGACGCACCGCCGAACTCCGCGAACTCCGCGCCGCCATCGAAAAAGGCGGCATCCACATCTCCGGACTCCAGGGCCAGGGCGGAGTCGGCAAAACCGCCCTGGCCCTAAAACTGGGCGAAGAGCTAAGCCCGAACTACCCCGACGCCCAAATCTACCTCGACCTCAAAGGCGTCAGCGAAAACCCCCTCACCGCCGCCGAGGCCATGTCCCACGTCCTCCGCACCTTCCATCCCGAAGCCAAGCTGCCCGAAAAAGAAGAAGACCTCCGCGCCCAATATCTGTCCGTCCTCCACGGCAAGCGCGCCCTCCTGCTAATCGACAACGCCAAAGACGCCGCCCAAGTTCAACCCCTTATCCCGCCGCCGACCTGCGTCCTCCTGGTCACCTCGCGTTACCACTTCGCTGTAGAAGGACTCCATGCTCGGAATCTCGACACCCTCCCGCAAGAGGACGCGAAGAACCTCCTGCTTCTGATCTCCCCTCGCATTGACGGCGAGGCGGGAGCAATCGCGAAGTTGTGCGGATATCTGGCCCTTGCCCTGCGCCTAGCCGCAACCGCGATTGTCGAGCGCGTCGACCTCGCCCCTGCCGACTACCGGCAAAAGCTCGCCGACGAAAAGAACCGCTTGAAGCTGTTGGGCGGGGACAAAGGAGTGGAAGCCTCCATCGCCCTGAGCTACAACCTGCTCAACGCCGAAATGCAAAAGCGCTGGCGCATGTTAGCCGTCTTCCCCGATACATTCGACGCCCCAGCCGCCGCTGCGGTCTCGGAGATCGAGATTGATGCAGCCAAAGAAACTCTCAGCCGACTCCTGCAGTTCTCCATGCTCGAATGGAACGACTCTACCGAGCGCTACCGCCTACACGACCTCATGCGGGATTTTGGCCGCCACCGCCTGACAAATGCCGAATCCGACGCAGCCTCCCGGCGTCACTCCAGGCACTACGGAGCTATGCTCGCAGTGGCCGACCGGCACTATATGATGGGCGGCGGGACGATGATGCGTGGTTTCGCCCTCTTCGATCTCGAGTGGGGAAACATTCAGACAGGGCAAGCGTGGGCAGCGACCAATTCGGCAAAGGATAGCGATGCTGCGGAGCTGTGCAGCGGCTATCCTAACGCGGGCACCGATATCCTCCTAGTGCGTCAGCATCCACGGGAGCAAATCCGCTGGATCGAGGCAGGGCTCGCTTCCGCCCGCCAACTGAAAGACCGGGGAGCTGAGGGCAGCCACCTGGGCAACCTTGGCATCGGCTATAGACAACTAGGCGAGTACAACCATGCCATGGAATGCCATGAGCAACAGCTCGCCTTCGCGCGCGAAGTCGGCGACCGCCCAGGCGAAGCCAACGCACTGGGCAGTCTGGGCCTCGCACACGCCGACCTCGGCGACTACCGCCGCGCCATCGAGCGCTACGAGCAAGCACTGAGGGCCCACCGCGAGATCGGACACCGCCGCGGCGAGGGCTCCGTGCTGGGCAATCTTGCCGTCGCGCACAGGAACCTTGGCGATTACCGTCAAGCGGTCGAATACGGCGAGAAGGCATTAGTATTCCTCCGCGAGATCGGCGACCGCTTCAACGAAGGGATCGCATTGGGCAATCTGGGCAATTCGTACGTCGGCCTGGGTGAGAGCCACCGCGCTATCGATCACTACGAACAGCGGATAGCGATCGCGCGCGAGATCGGCGACCGCCGCGGCGAGGGCAGCGCGCTAGCCAACATGAGCGGCGTGGTCTACAACCTCGGCGACCGGAAGAAGGCCATCGGACACGCCGAGGCCGCTCTCAAGATTCTCGAAGAGATCGAGCACCCCAATGCCGCGAAGCTCAGGGAGCAACTCGACACCTGGAAAACCGGCAACGGCGACGCCTAAGCCGGGGGCTGGCCCACGCTTGCAGCACCGTCTACAGAATATATCTCGACAAATCCTGGTCCTTAACAATGTCCGTCAGCATCTTCCGCACATAATCGGCGTCGATGATCACGTGATCGCCTTTTCGCTCCGGAGCATCAAAGCTAAGCTCATCCAGCACCCGTTCCATGATGGTATGCAGCCGCCGCGCCCCAATGTTCTCCGTGCTCTCATTCACCCGGAACGCAAAGTGCGCGATTTCCGACAGCGCCTCCGGAGTGAACTCCAGCTTAACGCCCTCAGTTTCCAGCAAAGCCGTATACTGCTTCACCAAAGAAGACTTCGGCTCGGTAAGAATGCGCACAAAGTCTTCCATGGTCAAAGACTGCAACTCCACCCGAATCGGAAACCGCCCCTGCAACTCCGGAATCAGGTCGCTAGGCTTCGAAACGTGAAACGCCCCGGCAGCAATAAATAAAATGTGGTCGGTCCGCACCATCCCATAACGCGTGTTGACGGTAGTGCCCTCCACAATCGGCAGAATGTCGCGCTGCACGCCCTCCCGCGAAACGTCCGGCCCATGCCCACCCTCGCGCCCCGCAATTTTGTCAATCTCATCTAAAAACACGATCCCCGAATTCTCCACCCGGTCAATCGCCGTCCGAGTAACGTGGTCCATGTCAATCAGCCGCTGCTCTTCTTCCTGGATCAAATATTCAAAAGCCTCATTCACCTTCATCTTCCGCTTCTTCGTCCGAGCCCCGAAGATGTTCGGCAGCATGTCCTTGATGTTGATGTCCATCTCCTCAACACCCTGGTTCGTCATAATTTCAAAAGACGGAAAATTCCGCTCCCGCACGTCAATCTCAACCTGCCGCTCGTCGAGTTTCCCTTCGCGCAGTTGTTGCCGAAGTTTCTCCCGAGTCCGCGAAGAAGATTCAGCCAAAGCCGTATTCCCGTCAATCACGACGCCCCCAGCGGTAGTAGGCTCAGCCGGCCGGGCCGGTGGAGAAGGCGGCAGCAGAATATCCAGCAACCGCTCCTCAGCATTAAGCTCCGCCTTGTCCGCCACATCCTCAAGCTTCTCCTCCCGCACATTATCAATAGCAATCTCCACCAGATCGCGCACCATCGACTCCACATCCCGCCCCACATACCCCACTTCAGTAAACTTCGAAGCCTCAACTTTAAGAAAAGGAGAATTCGCCAGCTTAGCCAGCCGCCGCGCAATCTCCGTCTTCCCCACCCCCGTCGGCCCGATCATGATTATATTTTTGGGGATGATTTCTTCGGCTAGGTCTGGGGTTAGTTTTTGGCGGCGGGTGCGGTTGCGGAGGGCTATGGCTACGGCGCGCTTGGCGTCTTTTTGGCCGATTACGTGTTTGTCTAGTTCGACTACGATCTCGCGGGGGGTTAGTTCGTCGAGGGCTAGTTGTTCTTCTTGTGCGGTGCTGGGTAGGTAGATGGCCATAAAATTAGCGGTCAGTGGCTAGTGGTCAGTGGCCAGAATTCTGTGGCAGCGGTGTTTCTGGCCACTGGCCACTGGCCACTTCTCTTACAGTTCCTCGATGGTTACTTGGTCATTTGTATAGATGCACATTTTGCCGGCGATCTTCATTGCTTCTTCGGCGATCTGGCGGGCGGTTAGCTGCGTGTGCTTGGCCAACGCCTCGGCTGCGGCCAGGGCGTAGGGGCCACCGCTGCCGATGGCGGCCACACCGCCGTCGGGTTCGATTACGTCGCCTTGTCCGCTTAACAGGAACGTTTGTTCTTTGTCGCTGACCAGCAGCAGCGCTTCGAGGTGGCGCAAATATTTGTCGGTGCGCCAGTCTTTGGCCAGTTCTACGGCGCCGCGTCCCAGGTTGCCGTGGTACTGCTCTAGTTTCGATTCGAAGCGGCTGAAGAGGGTGAAGGCGTCGGCGGTGGAACCGGCGAATCCGGCGAGAATCTTGTCGTTGTAGAGGCGGCGGATTTTTTTGGCCGTGTGTTTGATGACGGACTCGCCGAGCGTGACCTGTCCATCGCCAGCAAGGACCACGCTGCCGTTGCGGCGGATGGATAAAACAGTGGTGGAGCGGATCAGTCGCTTCGTGGGCATGAGTGCAATTCTTAATTATAGCAGCGGGGGGACCCGCTCATCCCGCCGGGGAAGGACAGGGCATGCCGGCTTCCGCTTAGCTGAGCCGTTGGTTAGAATAGAAACTAAAGCACAGGGACCGGGTTCCCTCTTTAAGATAAAGAGACTCTTCAATTTCAGTGGATTCAGCGGGCCTACCATGCTGACGTTCCGCGTTGAAGCGATGCAGGATACGCCGGATTACCGGCGTTCTGCATGACCGACTACGCTGGCTGGAGGTGGCAGGTGACGACGTTCTTCTCTCGGGTAAGGCTCCAAGAAACAATCGCAATGGTTACGCTGGTCTTCGCTTTTGGTTTCGGGGCTGGATCTTATGCTCTGGCTCAGGGAAATGGGGACGGCGTGCCAGGCTCGGGTGGGTATCAGACTGGGCAGGACAAGCCCATGCCGGGTCGGCCCATGCCACCGCAGTCCGCGCCAGAGCAGGCGATGCCAGAGCAGGCGCCGCCAGACCAGGCTGCGCCAGATCAACCTATGCCGGATCAACCTATGCCGGATCAGAATGCGCCGGTGCTTTCGGAAAGTCAGTTGGAGAATCTGGTGGCGCCGATTGCGCTTTATCCGGATGCGCTGCTTAGCCAGGTATTGGTGGCGAGCACTTATCCGCTGGAGATCGTTGAGGCGCAACAGTGGCTGCAGCAGAACGGGAACCTGCGTGGGCGGGAACTGATGGCGGCGGCGCAGCAGCAGAATTGGGACGCGAGCGTGCAGGCGCTGGTGGCGTTTCCGGATGTGGTGGCGCTGCTGAGTCGCAATATTCAGTGGACTACGGAGTTGGGGAATGCGTTTCTAGCGCAGCAGGCGGACGTGATGAATGCGGTCCAGAGCTTGCGGGCTGAGGCGCGGGAGAATGGGCGGCTCAGGAGCACACCGCAATTCGCGGTCAATACGGAGACGCAAGGAGACCGGAGCGCGATTGATATTCAGCCTGCCGATCCGCAGAGGATGTATGTGCCAAACTATGATCCGTACGCGGTGTGGGGCGCTCCGGCGGAGGGAGACTATCCGGCGCTGCCTTACGCCTCCGGAAGCGGCTTTGGATCGTTCTTCGGGACGGTGGCGAACTTGGCTGGGTTGCTGCCGGGATTCGGGGGATTGCTGGGGCCGCGGAGTTGGGGATGGGCTTTGAGTTGGCTGGCCCAAGCTTTGTTTGTGAACAATGCCTTTTTCAGCGATTTCGGATTCCACGGTTATGGTTACGGTGGCGGGTTTCGCGGGTCGAGTGTTTGGGTGCACGATGTGCATCATCGGCTTGGGGTCCCTTATGGGAATAGTGCAGTAGCGAGCCGGTATGGGCGGCAGGGCGAAGGGTGGAGCCGGTTCGGAGGCAGGGCGCGAGGAGTTTCTGGTGCGGACGGCCGGCGGGCAGGTGTGCCGAATCGATCAGGCGGTGAGAGTTTATCGAGGGGAAATTTCGAGCGGGGAAACGGTGGGAGCAATTGGCGGACGTTCGGTGGCGGTGAGCGGACGGCGTCTGCGGGACAGTCGGGAAGGACATTTGCGCAAGCGCCGCGGGCGAACGATCGAGGGCTGCAGGCGAATCGCGGTGTGAGTGGCGGGTTCGGAAGTTCGAGAGATAATCGCGAGCGCTCGTTCGCGGGGCCGAGGAGTTTTGGGTCTGGGTCGTCGAGATACAACGGGTTTGGAAATTCGGGGACGGTGCGGGGGACGGAGTCCTCGCGGACGTTTGCGGCGAATCGCTCAAGGGGAGACGCAGCGCACTTTTCAGGAGCGCGGATGCCCGCGGAGCGAGGGGGATCGTTTGGACGTGGAGAATCTCGACACGGATTTTCATCGCACGCGCCTAAATCGCATGCACCTAAATTCCACGCGCCTAAGGAGAAACATTATTCCGCCCCGAAGGTTGCGAAATCGCACTTCTCGAAACCGCACGGCGGAGGGCACTCTTCCGGAGGGCATGGGGGCAAGAGATCGCATCGGGGATGAAGTCAGCGGGGTGCAAAGTCGGCTCGGAAAGAGAAATCAAAAATCCCAGTCTTCAGAGTGGCATTCCTTCTTTCTTTGCAATGCGTGGCAGTGCCGTACACTGCTTTGGGGGATCGGATATGGCGCAAACTGGGTCTGGCACGAAGAGGAGTGCGCGGCTGGGCGCGCGGGTTTGCCGAAAAGAGAAGGACCTGACTAAGGCGGCGGCCAGCCTTCGCGGTGTATCGACTACAGATTTCCTGAGAGCGACGGTGACCGACGCTGCCCAGCGGGTGATCCGCGAGAGCGCGGTGCTGACTGTCTCCACGCGTTCTAAAAGGATCTTTGTGGAAGCTCTCTTAAATCCTCCAAGACCGAACGATGCGGCTCTGGCCGGGGCAAGGCGATTCAAGCGGGAGGTTGGGTGATCGCCGGAGGAGCATGGGGCGGGAGCCTGTGGAAAATTCTGTCAATAGCTAAGTAGTAAATGATCGGGGCTAAGTTGCTGACAATGTTGGGGAAATATTTTTGAAAAAATGGCGCTTTTACCCTTTCCAGCGTGATATAATATGATTATAGAGTAAAACTTTAGGAATTCAAGGCGCGGCCCATGGGCTGCGCCTTTTCTTTTGGGCGAATGGGCGAACTAACAACGGGCAAAACTAAGGAGCGGGTGATGGCTAAGTGTAAGGGATTCAGGACTTTCAAGGAGCGGGGCGAGTGGGTGGAGTTGATGTTTATGGCGATGGCGGTGCGGCTGGGGTTTAAGGTGTCGAAGCCGTGGGGAGACTCGTCGGCTTACGACGTGGGGATTGAATGCGGGCAGAGGATTCTGCGGGTGCAGGTAAAGTCTACCGACTGCCGGACGGAGTATGGGTACCTTTGCCAGTTCAAGCCCAACGCGCGCAGCAAACCTTACACTTTGAAGCAGATCGACTTCTTTGCGGCTTATGTGATTCCGGAAGATGTGTGGTATTTGATTCCGGCGAAGGTTTTGCTAGGAGCGGAGGGGAAGAAGGCGTTGACTTTGTTGCCGGAGAATCCGCTACATCCGGACCGGTATGCGCATGAGTGCTACCGAGAGGCTTGGGGGTTGTTGAGGCCGGATGGGGGCAAGGGCAGGGCTCGGGGTGAAGAAAGGTCTTTTCACCGCCCTTCGACTTTCCCATCGGCTTGGCTCGGGGCTTCGGCAAACAGGGCAGGCTCCGACACGGAGAAAACAAATGAGAAAACAGAGATGATCCTGGAGGGAGACGGGTTCAAATTCATGCCGTGTGTGTACGAGCCTACGCTGTTGAGGTCCGTGGCGCCCACCCTTCGCAAAGGTCCGCGAAGGATGAGTCGTCCTCGGTCGTGATGCTGCTGGCTAAGTCAAAATCCCCGCCCCTTCGGCTTCGCTCAGGGCAGGCTCTGTCCCTGCAAAGAACGCAGGGACAAGGACGGGGCACCCAGAGAACTCCTACAAACTAATTACCTACTTGCTGGATGCAGTCTTCGAGGATGTCCAGGGCCACGTCGGCTTCTTCCTTGGTCACGACCAGCGGGGGGCAGAGGCGGATGGTGCTGGCGCCGCAGCCCAGGAAGAGGACGCCGTGTTCGAAGGCGCGCTCTACGATTTGATCGCGCTCAGCGGCGGCATACTCTTTCGTGGCTTTGTCTTTCACGATGTCGACGCCGATCATCAGGCCGCGGCCGCGGACGTCGCCTACCAGCTTTAGTTTGGCGGGCCAGGTGGACATGCGCTTGAGCATGTGCGCGCCTACTTCGGCGGAGTGATCCACGAGATGTTCTTTCTCGATCACGTCCAGCGTGGCCAGGGCAGCGGCGATGCAGATAGGATTGCCGCCGAAGGTGGAGGCGTGGGAGCCGGGGCCCCAGTCCATAATTTCGGAACGGGTCAGGGTGATGCCTAAGGGCATGCCGGAGGCGATGCCTTTGGCGATGCAGATCATATCCGGTTCCACGCAGGTGTGCTCGACGGCCCACCACTTGCCGGTGCGGCCGACGCCGCTTTGAACTTCGTCGAGGACCAGGAGGATGCCGTGACGGTCGCAGATGCGGCGGAGTTCCTGCATGAAAATAGTTGGCGCGACTACGTATCCGCCTTCGCCCTGGACGGGCTCGATGAAGATGGCGGCTACTTCCTCGGGAGGGAGCGTGGTCTTGAAGAGCTTGTCTTCGATGAAGCGGGCGCAGGAGAGCGCGAAGGCGTCGGGGTCTTGCGTGGCGTCTTTGCGTCCGCGATAGAGGTCGGGATAGGGGACGTGAGTTACTCCGGGCATGAGCGGAGTGAAGCGGCGGCGCTGTTGGGGTTTGGAGGCGGTTAGGGAAAGGGCGCCCATGGTGCGTCCGTGAAACGCGCCGAAGAAGGCGATGATGTTGGGGCGTTTTGTGTGATACCTGGCTAGCTTGAGGGCGCACTCGATGGCCTCGGCGCCGGAGTTGCCGTAATAAACTTTGTGGGGGCCGGGCATGGGCGCGATTTTGGAGAGACGGTCAGCGAGCGTGACCATGTGCTCGTAGTAGAAGTCGGTGCCCGACATGTGGATTAGTTCGGCGGCCTGCTTTTGGATGGCGGCGACGACCTCGGGATGACAGTGTCCGGTGGAGGTGACGGCGATGCCGGCGGAGAAGTCGTAGAACTCGTTGCCGTCGACGTCGGTGACGACGATACCGCGTCCGCTCTTGGCCACTAGCGGGTAGGAGCGGGTGTAGGACGGCGAGATAAGGCGCTGGTCGCCGGCCAGGACACGCTTGGCGTTGGGGCCGGGCAGGGCGGTCTTGATCTTGGGTCCGTTAAGAGCGGGGACGATTGTGGCAGTTGCAGTTTTCGTGGTCATGGAAGTCCTCCGTGCGGTCGGTGGTCGTTAGTCGTTGGTCGTTAGCCCAAGCCCGCACACAGCGAACAAGCCAAGCTAAGGAACGGCTGAGGTCAGGAGGATTTTGGAGTTAGTCGCTACCGAAGAGGCTGGGGCGGAGACGCGAGGGAAGATTAGCGCGATAGCGCCGCGGGCAGACAAGGCAGTGGAGCCAGCACTCGGGCAGATGCGAATTGGAGTTTTGGCGCAGCATCGGTGACCGTCGACATCACTGAGACATTATAGCTTGAGGCGGGGCGCGGCGTAACCCCCAAGTCAGTAGCCAGTGGTCAGTGGCCAGTTAAGACTGCCGGGCTGCGCCCGGCGGACAGCCGAGGGCGGCTGTCCCCACATTTCTTACCCGACGACTGTCCTCCAGGTTTATTTGCTCCAGCTTTCCATTTTGACTTCCCGGTGATGGGGCCTTAGCATGGCTGCACTGCTGCGGCGGGGGGGTCCTTCTTGATCGAACAG
Organism: uncultured Acidobacteriaceae bacterium; assembly: GCA_963842095.1. Taxonomy (GTDB): domain Bacteria; phylum Acidobacteriota; class Terriglobia; order Terriglobales; family Acidobacteriaceae; genus Sulfotelmatobacter. The sequence continues at coordinate 537,408 of CAWJEY010000004.1, read as the reverse complement.
ACCATTTCGCATTACCGGATTATCGAGAAGCTGGGCGGCGGCGGGATGGGTGTGGTTTACAAAGCGGAAGACACGCGGCTGGGGCGCTTTGTCGCGCTGAAGTTTCTTCCCGAAGAATTGCAGCAAGACCGCCAGGCGCTCGAGAGATTCCGGCGGGAAGCGAAGGCGGCCTCGGCGCTGAATCATCCCAACATCTGCACGATTTATGACATCGGCGAGGAAGGCGGCCGAGCTTATCTCGTCATGGAATTCCTGGACGGGGCCACGCTCAAGCGCATGATCGGGGCTCGGGCGCTGGAGTTGGAGACGATTCTCGCCTTGGGGATCGAGATCGCCGACGCGCTGGATGCGGCTCACACAGAAGGGATCGTGCATCGCGACATCAAGCCGGCAAATATTTTTGTGACCAAGCGCGGGCACGCGAAGATTCTGGATTTTGGGCTGGCTAAGGTGACTGTCACTCCGGGCAAAGTCAGCGATTTGCCTGAGGTCACGGCTGCGACCAGCGCCGTTGTAGAGGAGCATCTGACGAGTCCGGGGTCGACGCTGGGAACGGTTGCGTATATGTCTCCGGAGCAGGCGAAGGGGAAGGAACTGGATTCGCGCACGGATCTTTTTTCCTTCGGGGTGGTGCTCTATGAGATGGGCACGGGGACTTTGCCCTTTCGGGGAGAAACTTCGGCGCTGATTTTTCAATCCATTCTGGATAAGGCTCCAGTTTCGCCGGTACGTTTGAATCCCGATTTGCCTGTGAAGCTGGAGGACGTGATCAATAAGGCTCTGGAGAAAGACCGGAATCTGCGTTACCAGCACGCGGCGGATATTCGCGCCGACTTGCAGCGGCTGAAGCGGGATACGGAGAGCGGGCGCGCGGTTGCCGCGGATTCCGGGCCGGTTCCGATTGTGCAAGACTCAGGTACACATCCGGTGGCAGCGGCGCGGGCTTCGGGGTCGGTGAATGCACTGGCTGCGCCCTCGGGAGCAGCGAGCGTTGCCCTCAGTGGCGAGCAAGAGAAGAAATCCTCGAAGATTCTTGTGGTGTTTGTTCTGGTGTTATTGGCCGCGCTGATCGCCGGGGGATTGTATTGGCGCTCGCGGCAAACGGCGAAGTTGACGGAGAAAGACACCGTACTGCTGGCCGACTTTGTGAATACCACAGGCGATGCGGTGTTTGACGGGACGCTGAAGCAAGCGCTGGCAGTGCAACTGGAGCAGTCTCCCTATTTGAATCTTCTGCCGGACTCGAAAATTCGGGCGGCTTTGAAGTTCATGGGACGTCCTGCGGACGAGCGCTTGACCCGGGATGTGGCGCGCGAGGTTTGCCTGCGTGAGAACGTGAAAGCCATGCTGACCGGATCGATTGCGAGTCTGGGCAGCCATTATGTCATCACGCTAGAAGCGGTAAACGCGCAGAGCGGGGACTCGCTCGATCATGAGCAGGTGGAAGTGGAGAGTAAAGAGCAGGTGTTAAAGGGGCTGGACCAAGCGGCATCGCGGTTGCGGGAGAAACTGGGTGAATCGATTGGATCGGTGCAGAAATATGCGACTCCGCTGGAATCGGCAACCACTTCGTCGCTGGAGGCGCTGCAAGCTTTCACGCTGGGGCAAGCTGAGCATCATAAGACGAATGATGACGGCGCGCTTCCACATCTGAAGCGGGCGGTCGAGTTAGACCCGAATTTTGCCATGGCGTATGCGACCCTGGGTGTCGTCGACAACAACCTGGGCCGGCCGACGGAGGGAAGCGAGGCGATCAAGAAAGCGTACGAATTGCGGGAGCGGGCCAGCGAGCGGGAGAGATTTTACATTCAATCGCACTACGATGACTTCGTTCTGAGCGATCCGGCAAAAACCCTGCAAGTGTATTCCGAATGGCTGCAGGTGTATCCGCGAGATACGGTTGCAATGGACAACAGCGCGCTTATCTCCTCCGGCTTGGGACAGCACGAAAAGGCCCTGGAATTCGCCAGCCGGGCGATGCAGTTGGATGTGAACGATCGCTATGCCTATGCCAATCTGGTTCGGGCCTATTTGGCGCTGAACCAGTTCGACGAGGCCAGAAGCGTAGCGGAGCAGGCAGTCGAGAGGAAGTTGGACAGTATTTTAATTCACTGGACGCTGGCCGATCTAGCCTACATGCGCGGTGACTGGGCGACTTACGACCATGAGATCGACCGCGGCAAAGGCACGCCCGACGAGCCTTTTATGCTCTTCTGGAAAGGCGCAGGGCTGGGCGGGAGGGGAAAGATCAAAGCCTCGCGCGAAGTTTTGGGGCAGGCGCGAACGGAGTTGCTGGGCGCAGGAGTAAAAGATTTTGCCGCGATTTTGCTCGCTCTCGAGGGGTATGAGGACGGGTTGTCTGGGTACGGAGCCGAGGCGCGGGAAAAGGCTGAAGAGGCCGTCAAATTGTCGGACGCTCTCGATATTGGCACATTTGCGGCGGCGGTGTTCGCGACGAACGGGGACGTGGCGAAGTCGACCGCAATCATGAATGAGTTGGGCCGAAAATTTCCGGAGAACCATCATTTGCGTCTGGTGGAAATGCCGCTGGTAGAGGCGGCCTCCGCTCTGCAAAGAAACAAGCCGGAGGATGCGATCACGGCCTTAGAAGCCGTGCGGCCGTACGAGCTTGGATCTGGGCCGAACGGAACCGGGTTCAACCCCAATTATCTTCGCGGGCTGGCATACCTGAAGCTCAAGGACGGGACCAAGGCGGCGGCGGAGTTCCAGCCGTATTTTGGATCACCGCGGAGTTGCGGTTTGGGATCCTGAGTATGCTTTGGCGCGGCTGAATCTGGCGCGGGCTTACCTTCTGCAGGGTGATGCGGGCAAGGCGCGCACGGCGTACCAGGATTTCTTCGCTTTCTGGAAAGACGCCGATCCTGATCTCCCGGTGTTGACGGATGCGAGGGCGGAGTACGAGAAGCTGAAGTAGGGTGCGGTGTGTTTTCGGCAGGGGCTCGGACTTTTTGTTGACTAGAAACATCGCACAGGATGGAAATTCCTCGCAGTGGCGCGAATGACTCAAGGATGCAAGGGATCCTTCGACTCCGAAACATACTCCGCTTCGCGGAGCACGTTTCTTCGCTCAGGATGACATAGCTCTTCTTCTGATATCTTTCAACTTTCCCCGTTTTCTCACTGACATGTCCACGATAAAAAGTCCTAGCCGGTTGGCGGTGATTCTTGCCTTTGGGCTGGTGTATTTGTTTTGGGGCTCGACTTATCTGGCGATTGATATTGCGGTGCAGACGATTCCTCCGGCGCTGATGTGTGGAGTGAGGTTTTCGATTGCCGGGGTGGTGATGTTGGCGGTGTGCGCGGCTACAGGGCGCAGGATCTGGTACTCGGCTAAGCAGATTGCGCTGGCGGCGGTGGTGGGGATTTTGTTGCTGATGGGCGGCAACCTGACACTGTCGTGGGCGGAGTTGTCGGTGCCTTCGGGGCTGGCGGCTTTGATTATTGCGATCACGCCGTTGTGGTTTCTGGTGCTGGATTCGATGTTGTTAGGGCATCACCGCATTTCAGGGCGGGGCAAGGCAGGGCTCGCGCTCGGGATTGCGGGACTGTTTGTGTTGTTCTGGCCGGAGTTGCATTCGACATCGGCGATGGGACGGCGCGAGTTGTGGGCTTCGCTGGCGCTGCTGGGCGGGTCGTTTTTGTGGGCGCTGGGGTCGGTGCTGTCGAAGCGGTGGCAGTCGGGCATGGACGTATTCAGCGCTACGGGCTGGCAGGTGACGGCGGCGGGGGCGGCGAACTTTTTGTTTGCCGTGGCGGTGGGAGATTTTTCGCGGGTTACGTGGACGGGGCGGGGCGTGGGCGCTGTGGCTTATCTTGTCGTGTGCGGATCGTGGATTGGGTATACGGCGTACATCTGGCTGCTGGAGCATGTACCCACATCGAAGGTGTCGACGTATGCTTATGTGAATCCGGTGGTGGCGGTGTTTCTGGGGTGGCTGATTCTGCACGAGCGGGTTGACCGGTTTATTGGGATGGGGAGCGTGATCGTGGTAGTGTCGGTGATTCTGGTGACGAGTGCGAAGGTGAAAGAGAAGACCATCACTCAAGAATTGCCGGCCGTGGAGGCGGCGGGGTAGCAACTCGGTCCTCAACCAAGAGTTACTACTAGTCGTCGAATTGTGTTGGTGTGTTGGTTCAGCCTGAAAAGAGAGCTGGCGTTCCCCGTTAGCGAAGATACCTCCATTTTGGCGGGCCAGTGAGGGGGATTTCGAGTGCTAAGGCCTGATTAGAACAGTTATCATTGGAAGCTCCCCTGCACAAGCGGTTTCTGGCGATCCCGCACACACCTACAAAGCACGAATGTGACGAAGCTTACGGGCCAATGTGTCTGGCGACACCGACATCCAGTCCCTCCTGAGGCATGATGTAGTGGGAAACCATGTGAGACGGGCGAGCTCTTTCCCAACTGGGGGACGGCGGCATCGCCCCTCTTGCTTTTAGTCTCGGAGGTTGGATTATGCGCCGATACGAATGGAGAGCCAAGTCTCGGACAGCGATCCTGGAAACAAAAATATCCGCAATTGAGAAGGAAATTTCTGAGGCCGAAGAAGCTGTCGCTACACGCACCCGCGAACTGTTTGGCAAGACCGGAGCAGAGGTCGATCTGGAGAGGGACGCCTTGGATGACGCCATGTATAGCCTGCGCGCCCTCAGACACGGATTAGAGCAAGAGACGCGGGCAGCTTGAGCAACCTGCGGGAAACTGTGAGCATGGCAAGGAAGCGAAATGCGTTGCTTCTGTTTCATGGGTCAACGCAGCCTAGGAGTGGCATCATGGTAAAGAACGAACAGGCAATCCGGGCATTCAGAGAGATATTGACGCACATCGAATCGGCTGAGGTACGAGCAGACGCAATTTTCGAGCTAATGCTGGAACGCGGCCAGATACACAGGCAAGAGCTCGAAGGCGTGATGGAAACGGCAGAAGCCAGGCAAAAGGCTAAATGGGCTCAGGTCCGGGCTAAGGTGGATTCTCTTCTGCAAGAAGAAGCCGACACGGCGACTACAAGAGTCGCGTGACTTGACACCAGTTCCCGGTGAACTGATAGCTGGCGTAACATCGCCAGTGCACGCATTGACTGGTTGAGTGTAATGTGGTGCGCCGCAATCCCAACTGGAAACCTCCCCTTGGTGCACAAAGCCGATATTTGGTAGAACCGATGGCAGAGAGTTTCGTATGCGTTTTTCATTACCGTACACTGCTGCTCCGGACCGGGAGCATCCACACACCATAAGTCTGAAACTGCGGGACATCAACCAGCTCTTCAATTCGATGGACCCTTCTCCGTTCATCGAAAAGGATCTCGACGACGACGCGGAAGAATTCATCGTGAGCTGGGCCCAAGAATTCTCCCCTAACGCTTCGATCAAATTGCGCATCTACTTGGACCAGTGGCCGGCCGAAGACCCCAAAGAACTGATCAGGACGGCCGTCCACAACCACTTTGCTCACGGTGCCCAAATTACTGATTTGGAGTTCAAGCGGCTCCTGAGGCAAGGCCGCACCAGTCTTTTCATCGGGCTGCTGTTCTTGGCTGCATGTCTACTCCTCAGCAGGATGTTGTTAGGTCATGAGGCGGGCACTTGGGCTGCCGTCATGCGGGAGAGCCTTACGATTGCCGGATGGGTCGCCATGTGGCGGCCCATGCAAATCTACCTTTACGATTGGTGGCCTCTCCTGCGACGGGGCCGGATTTATGCCAAGCTGAGCCACATGCCGGTGGAACTTGTCCAAAAAGGCAAAAGCTGAGTAGCCCCCCGGTGGGTTACCGGCTTCGCTCCAACACACATTCCCCACCGCCCAGCGCCCGCAGCTCGGGCAGTGGCTGGCGACGGCTGCTGTAACATCGCGATTACACGCATTGATCCTGCAGCGGGGTTTGAGTGCTGTGGTATTCAGTGAGAAGACCGCTCGTCGTCTATTTCGCGGCTTCTTCGTCCTCTTCGTCGCCGGTTGACAAATCGACGGAGTGTCCGCGAATCACGTAGGTCCGCTTCGTTGACGGACTTGCTTCGAAGGTTACGCGGGCAGGAGAGCGCCGCCACTCCGGCAACCGGCAGGCTGAATCTGGAATCTGCCCTTGCTGAGTTTCGGCTGCGACTTTCACTTCTCCCATGAGCCACTTCACTATCGGTTTGCGGCGGTTGATTTGGACGACTACAGCAAGAATCTGCTTGCCGTCGTCGGAGACGCCGCAGTAGGCGGCGTAGTCGCGGTACCAGCTGGCTTCGGAGGAGAAGACATCAAATTCAGGAAGATTGATGGGGCTGATGTGGCCAGTGGTACGGTCGACCAGCAGCCATCCGCCGGGTTGCCATTGCCATCGGGGCAGAGCGGACTCTTGCGGGAGGCTGTCGTTGACGCGGAAGGCGCGGCGGACTACGAACAGGCGGTCGGTGACGTCGTGCGGGGGGCCGAGAGTAAATTCCTTTACGCGGGCGTCGACGAGCAGAGGCCGAACCTTCAGGGTTTGTGGCTTGTCTTCTTCTGCGCCGGGGCTGGGGAACCACTGGACTGAGGTCCATTTGCCGAAAGTGATTAGGTGAGGCTTGGTTGCGGCAGCGGCGGAGTTTGAGTGGATGAGAAGGATGCAGAGGGGCACAGCCAGGCAGAGGCGCAATCGCGAGTGGGCCATGGCCGAGATTAAGCAGGAAACATGTTTAAGGGCAAGGTTAGATGTCACAAAGCTTGCGTGTTGGTGCCGAAGTGGGACGAGTGGGGAAGGCAGCGGTCACTGTCTGGTATCGGTGGTTGAAGCTTGAGCAGGAAGCTTTGGCCGCGGAGTTTGCGAAGGAATGCCGCGAAGGACGCGAAGAAGGAACCGAGGATTGCAGTAGAATCGTCATGGGAGCGCTGCGTCATGAGTTTTCCTGATAGTTCCGGTCCGGCTGTATGCGGCGGTGGGACAACTCGCGGGCACGAAGCGGCTTCTGAACAGGATATGCACGTGTTACCGACACCACGGCAGGCACCGCGGATTCTGGTGGTGGACGACAATGCCATGCTCATCGCCCTGATGAGCCAGTTGCTGGCGATGCGGGGCTATGACGTGGTGACGGCGGCGAATGCGGAGCAGGCGGAGGCGGAAGTGCGGCGGGAGGCGCCGGACTTAATTCTGTCGGATGTGAAGATGCCGGGGAAGTCGGGCTATGAATTGTGCCGTGAGCTTAAGAGCGATCCGGCGACGCGATTGATTCCTTTTGTGCTGATCACGGGATTGAGCGATGGATCGGACAAGCTGCGGGGAATTGAAGCGGGGGCGGACGACTTTCTGAACAAGCCGGTGCTGGCGGAAGAGTTGACGGCACGAGTGAAGTCGCTACTGCGGATGAAAGAGTTTACCGATGAGTTGGAGACGGCGGATTCGGTGCTGTGCACGCTGGGGCTGATTGTGGAGGGGCGCGACCCTTACACCGAGGGACATTGCGAGCGCCTGGCGGTGCGGGCGGCAGAGTTGGGGAGGCATCTGGGGCTGGATGAAGATTCGATTGTGGCGCTGCGTCGCGGCGGGTATCTGCATGACTTGGGGAAGATCGCAGTGCCGGATGCGATTTTGAAGAAGGGCAGCGACCTGACGATGCCGGAGTGGGAGATCATGAAGCGGCATCCGGTGACGGGGGAGAATATCTGCAAGCCGCTGAAGTCGTTGCGGCTGGTGCTGCCGATCATAAGGCATCATCATGAACATGCGGATGGGTCGGGATATCCGGATGGATTGCGGGCGGGCGAAATCCCTCTGCTGCCGCGGGTTTTGCAGGTGGTGGATGTGTACGATGCGTTGCGCACGGCGCGGCCTTACAAGCCGGCGCTTCCGCACGACCAAGCCGCGCAGACCATGCGCGAGGAAGCCCGCCAGGGCTTGTGGGACGCGGAACTGGTGAATGAGTTCTTCAGCATGCTGGTGGAGAAACGCAGCGTGGCGTGAGGGAGCAGTTTCCGGTTTCTGGTTTCTAGTTTCCGGTCTTGGTTTCCTTGGCTAGCTCTCCACGACGTACAATGGCGCAGCGTTTCTGGCGGGTTCCAGATCGATGGACATCATTTACAGCATCGTCATTCCGGCTTACAACGAGGGGGCGCGCCTGGGGGCTACCCTGGAGAAGGTGCTGGGATATGTGCGGGCGCAGGGATGGAATGCGGAAGTGATTGTGGTGAACGATGGCTCGCGCGATAACACGGCAGAACTGGTGCAAGGATTTGCGGCGAAAGATCCCACGTTGCGGCTGGTGGAGAATCCCGGCAACCGCGGCAAGGGCTATGCGGTGCGCAATGGGATGCTGAATGCGCGTGGGGAAGTAATCGTGTTCAGCGACGCGGATCTGTCTTCTCCCATTGAAGAGATGCCGAAGTTGTTGGCGGCGCTGGAGGCTGGGGCCGACATCGCCATCGGGTCGCGGTGGTTGCGGGCGGAATTGCAGACGCGGCGGCAGTCGGCGCACCGGCAACTGTTTGGACGAGTCTTCAATCTGCTGCTGCGGATTATTTTGGGGCTGAGATTTAAAGACACGCAGTGCGGGTTTAAGGCATTCACGCGGCGGGCGGCGCAGACAATTCTGCCGCTGCAGCGCATCGAACGCTGGGGGTTCGATCCGGAGATTCTTTTTCTGGCGCGCAAGTTTCGTTTTCGCGTGGAGGAAGTGGCGGTGTGCTGGGGACACAGCGGAGACACGCGGATTCGTCCGCTGCTGGATGGGGCGCGCATGTTTTGGGAGATGTTGCGGATTCGGTGGTATGACTTGACGGGGAAATACGACAGCGGCTTAGCAGTGGGTGCGCGGACGGCTAAGACGCTGCGAGGGGGGCCGGGATCCCCAACATTATGATCAGAAGTCAAGGCGCAAGACGCATCAAGAGATCCGCCTCTAGAGCGCTGACGGCCAAGCAGCGGCGCGAGGTCGCAGTCTTGGCGTCCCTGCCGGACAACAAGATCGACTATTCCGACATTCCTCCTCTTAAAGGCCGATTTTGGAAACAAGCTGTACGCAATCCGTTTTACGGCTGTAATCGGACAACAGTTCGATCAGATTAACGTCGAAGGTAGGCAACAACCCGGCGACCCATTTCCTGCGTTGAAACTGTACTCTGTCCGGCGCGGGCAAGATCGGTGGTGCGAGAGCCTTGATTCAGTGCAGCCCTGACGGCGCTTTCGATACAGGCGGCTTCTGTCTCCAGTTGAAAAGAATGGCGCAGCAGCAGCGCGGCGGAGAGGATTGCTCCCAGGGGATTCGCGATTCCTTTGCCGGCGATATCGGGGGCCGAGCCGTGGACCGGTTCGTACACAGCTACTGGGCCGCCGATGCTGGCCGAGGCCAGCAGGCCTAGCGAGCCTACTACTCCGCCAGCCTGGTCGGAGAGAATGTCGCCAAACATGTTTTCGGTGAGGATCACATCGAAATCTTTGGGGTGATGCACCAGCGACATGGCGGCGGAATCCACATACATGTGCGAGAGCTGTACGGCCGGATAATCTTTGGCGCAGCGGGTGACGACCTCACGCCATAGGCGTGAACACTCGAGGACATTGGCTTTGTCTACGGAGAGAACTTTTTGGCGGCGCTTCATTGCAAGGTCGAAAGCGACGCGGGCGATGCGTTCGATCGCCGGCTCGCCGTAGGTCATGGTGTTGGTGGCGATGCGGGCGCCTGGCTCGCCTGCGATCGAGCGCGGGTCTCCGAAATAAAGTCCGCCTAGCAGTTCGCGGACGATCATGATGTCGGTGCCTCGAACCAGATCAGCGCGGAGTGGGGAACAGTCTTCCAGCGCGGGAAAGCAAATCGCGGGACGGAGGTTGGCGTAGGCGCCCAGTTCGCGGCGCAGGCGGAGGAGTCCAGCCTCTGGGCGGAGGTGGTTGGGATTGTGGTCGAACGCGGGACTGCCTACTGCGCCGAGCAGCACTGCGGAGGAAGACAGGCACGCGTGGATTGTGTCGGCGGGTAGCGGGTCGTTGACGGCTTTCAATGCCGCGCCGCCGATGTTTTTATGCTGGAGCTTAAGTTCGTGGCCGAATGCTTCGGTGACAGCTTGCAGGACCAGGACGGCTTGCTCGGTGACTTCGGGGCCGATGCCGTCGCCGGGGAGGATGGTCAGGTTCAGGAGCATGGAGGTGATTTTGTAATTGGGAATTTTGCAATCTTGTAATTTTAGTCGCAATCGTGAGGCAGCAACGGCTGATACAGATTTCAAATTACTCAATTACCAAATTACCAGATCACTCCATCGCCTACACGCCCCAGAGGTAGTCTTCCTGCTGCTGATCGTGGTGGTGCTCGGCGGGGATGGGGACACCGAAGGCGTTGGTTTGCGGCGCCATGGGAAACGGCCGGAGCGGTTCAGGGGTGGGAGCCGGGGCGCCGGCGGCAGCTGCGACAGCAGTTTGAAGCGGCTCGAATAGCGGCGTGGCCGATCCCGCGGGCTTGTGCGTGTCGCGGATCAATTCGAGCAGATGATGGTCTTCGACTTTCTTGATTTTGTCGGCGAGGCGGACGAAGCGGCGATAAATGTCGTCAAGGGCGCGGCGGTCGAACTGGTAGCCGAGTTGTTCGCAGCGAATGGCAAGCGCGTGACGGCCGGAGTGCTTGCCGAGCACCAGTTTCGAGTCAGGCACGCCAACGGACTGCGGGGTCATGATCTCGTAGGTCAGCGGATTCTTGAGAACGCCATCCTGATGAATGCCGGCTTCGTGGGCGAAGGCGTTGCGTCCGGTGACGGCTTTGTTGGGCTGCACGGGGACGCCGGTGATCTCGCTGAGCAACTGGCTGGCGGCGAACAGATGCTCGCCCGCGATGCCTGTCTCGTACGGATAGCGATCGTGACGAACGCGGATGGCCATGACGATCTCTTCGAGCGCAGCGTTGCCGGCGCGCTCGCCAATGCCGTTGATAGTGCACTCAACCTGACGGGCTCCGGCGGCGACGGCGGCCATGGTATTGGCTACGGCCATGCCTAGATCGTTGTGGCAATGGGCGGAGATAGTGACGTCCTCGATTCCCTTGACGCGGCGGCGGATGGTCGCGATCAAGTCGCCGAATTCGGAGGGCACGGTGTAGCCGACGGTGTCGGGGATATTTAACGTGGTGGCGCCGGCTTCGATGACTGCATCAAGCACCTGGCAGAGGAATTCAGGGTCGGTGCGTGTGGCGTCTTCGGGAGAAAATTCTACATCGTTACAGAGCGACTTGGCGAAGGCTACGGACTCGCGCGCCTGCGCGAGACATTCCTGGCGCGTGATGCGGAGCTTGTACTTCAGGTGAATGTCGGAGGTGGCGAGGAAGACATGAATACGCGGGCGGGCTGCGTCTTTCAGGGCTTCCCAGGCGCGCTCGATATCAGGGCGGCAGGCGCGGGCCAGGCCCGCGATGATGGGACGGCGGACGACGGCGGCGATGGCCTTCACGGCGGCAAAGTCGCCGTCGGAAGCGATGGGGAATCCGGCCTCGATCACGTCGGCGCCGAGACGGTCGAGCTGGTGCGCCAGGCGGAGCTTCTCCTGGTGGTTCATGCTGCAACCGGGCGACTGTTCTCCGTCGCGCAGGGTGGTGTCGAAAACGGTAATGCGAACGTGATCCGTAGCCATGGGCCTTCCTTCGAGAAAAACTTGGTTTGGCGCTCTCCTGCTCTTGACCTGCTCTTGTCTATGGTACGGGGCGGAGAGGTTGAAGCAAAACTTATAATTCTTCATTGATCATTAGAATATCTTCTATGATAAGATACGCTAATGGATTGTGAAGGTTACATAAGGGGATAGAGAATGGAACTCTCGCAGTTGGAAGTCTTTCTAGCGGTGGCGCGGGAGCACCGGTTTTCACGGGCGGCGGAGAAGCTTCACCGCACCCAGTCGGCGGTGAGCCAGACCATCCGCAAACTGGAGGATGAACTGGGCGAAGGCTTGTTCGACCGCTCGTCGCGGGAGGGCGTTCTTACCGACGCCGGGCAGGTGCTCTATGAATACGCGGAGAAGCTGTTGAACTTGCGCCATGATGCGCAGGAATCTCTGACCGAGTTGCGGGAACTGCAGAAGGGCAAGCTGGTGATCGCGGCCAACGAGTTCACGGCGCTTTATTTGTTGCCAGTGCTGGCGGAGTTCCGGCGGTTGCATCCCATGATCAAGATTACGGTGCAGCGAGCGCTGGGCAGCCGGATTCCGGACGACGTGTTGCAGCACACCGCGGAGCTGGGAGTGTTGTCGTATAAGCCGGAGGAACCGCGGCTGCACTCCGTGGTGACTTATCTCGATGAGCTGGTGCTGGTGGTGCCGCCGCGGCATCCGCTGGCCACGGCGCGGGAGGTGAGCATCCGGCAACTGGGGGCGGAGTCGTTTGTGGCGCACATTGTTTCGTCGCCTTATCGCGAGAAAGTTCTGCAGACATTCCAGAAGCACAAGACGCCGCTGCATATGGATCTTGAGCTGCCGACGTTGCAGGCCATCAAACAGTTCGTCGCGCTGGGAAACGGCGTGGCCTTCATGCCGGAGATCAGCGTGGAGACCGAAGTGGCACGAGGCGAACTGGTGCGAATTCCCGTGCGGGAGTTGCGGGTGCAACGTAAGCTGCGGTTGATTTATCGCAAGGAAGCGGGACTGTCGCATGCAGCGCGGGCGTTTCTGAAAGTGGCGGAGGCAGTGGCGGTGGAGCGGGCGGGGCGGTATAGGTTTCAGCGGGAGAGTTAAGCGCGACTTAGGTCCCTCAAGGGCTATAGCCCTCGATCATGGGTAGGCTTATCGCAGCGCTGAAGCGCTGCGCCACCCAAAAGCAGCTCACCCAAGAAAGCGGCTCACCCAAGAAGTCGGCTCATCCAGGGGATCAGCTCACTCAAAAATCAGCCTGAGCGGTTTAGAGCGCGCCGAATCAGCAGTCGGCGCAGGCTTCTGTGGGATGGAAGGCGGCCAGGGCTTCGTGGACGCTGGGGTGAATCGCGAGGACGGAATCGAGATTGGTGAGATTCAGCAAATCGCGAACTAGCGGACTGGGACTGGCGCACTTCAGGTCAGCGTTTTGGGAGCGCGCCCAGGTGTGCAGAGAAGCCAGTTCGCCGATGCCGGCGCTGTCGATGGAGCTGACGCCGCTGAGATCGAGGACCACTTTGCCGCCGTTCTCGAGGATTTCACCGACCACGCGCGACAGGGCAGCGGCTTCGTCGCGATAGACGATGCGGCCCTGGCAGTGAACGATCATCACATCACCGCGATTGCGAGTTTCCAGACTGAGTTTCAACTTCGACTCCTTATAGGGTGCTGCGAGGGCAGCCAAATCGGGCGGCTGCGGACATGATTGCCAACTTGTGTTTGAGGATTCCATGCTAATAGATAGACGCTCATCGAGGGGTTTCGGAATCATGAAAAGAGTGTAATTTTTTGAAACGGCGTCCCAGTCCTGCACCCATACAATTTTGGCGGGCGGGGCATCCTGGGGCTGCATTTCGCTGCATCCAACCAAGAGCATCCAACGAACTTCGCGCAATCAGGTAGAATTTGCTACTGGCATAATTGCCGGGGAGGACTCATCTTCGTGTCGAAAACCGCTGCCGTGGTTCTGGCATTCCTGAGCTTGACCCTATTTCCAACCACATCGAAAGCCCAACTCATCCCCAGCGGAAATGTTTATGTGGGAGCGGCTTATGCCGATTCCGAGGATGTGGTAGCGACGAACCGACTGGCGGCCCGGGGGTTTGATGCCTCGGCGGAAGCGTTTCCATTTCACCGCTTCTCCTATGTTGGGATCGTGCTGGATCTCAGCGGTGGTTTTACCAAGGGCGTTGCGAACACGGGAACAATTCAGCAATATAACGGGGTGCTCGGACCAAGAATTTCCAGGAACTACGGAAAATGGCGGGTGTTCGCGCATGCCATGGGCGGTTACCAGGAAGGCTTGTCGGGCGGCATGACTTTCCACTCGATTGCGATAGACGGCGGCGGCGGCGTAGATCGCAAGCTGCCTTTCAAGAATTTTTCCTGGCGGGTGCAGTTCGACTACGTGCATACCCACGTGTTGAGCGCCAACCAGAACGAGTACCGGGCTTCGACCGGAGTGGTGTGGCGGTTCTGAGGGGCGACCGGGCTCGATCTTCAAACGTCTAAATCTCACTGCGAAACTTCGGACAGGCGCCGGGGTTGGAGGAGTTGTTGCGTTCGAAATCGAGCGCAGGAGAATATTTATGTGGTTTCGCTCACGGAAGATGGCGCGCCTGGTTCGCATAAGTGTTGTCGCCGCCAGCGTTCTTTTCTGCGTTGCAGCCAACGCGCAGGTTCCCACGAGTGGGAACGTCTTTTTCGGATACTCCTACGAAAACGCGGGTTCGTCCTCGTTCGATCTCTCCAATGTGGGGAGGCCCAACCTGAACGGCTGGGAGGCCTCGTTGGAAGGCAGGGTGTTTCACGGGCTTGGGATGGTCGCGGACTTTGGTGAGCACTACGGCGGGCAAAGCTATCAGTCTCCTCTGCCACCGAACGGGACGAATGGCACGATCAAGGTCGATGGCCGCGAGTTTACGGTTCTGTTTGGCCCACGCATCTCGGTGCCCGTCGGGAAGTTCCGGCCGTTCGCGGAGGCTTTGTTTGGTGCGGCGCATGTCAAAACGACCTCAACTGGAGCCGTGGACCTCTTTGTACAGCCCAGCGACACGTCGTTTGCGACGGCGCCGGGCGGCGGCCTCGATTACAAGATCATCAAGCCGGTTGCGTGGCGGTTTCAGGGAGACTACGTGCAGACGCGTTTCTTCGGAACGACGCAGAATAATGTTCGGTTGTCGACGGGGATTGTCCTGCGCTTCTGACTTCTCCTGGCGAGATGCAAAAGCAGGATCCGGCTGGTTGGCTGGATCCTGTTTTTTGTGGCCACCAAGAAAACACTGGTGAACATCGGATCGGAAGACGCAGTTTAGGTCTGCCAGTACTTGTGGTCGCGGAGGAAGTAGTTTTCGTTCCAGTAGTTCATGGCGGTTTTGAGGAAGAGCCAGCCTACGCGCAGGTGTCCCATTTTCTGGAAGCGGCGGTTGGTGGTGTAGACGCCGCCGCGGACGATGCCGAAGCGCTTGCGCTCGACCTGCTGGCTGAGCAGGTAGTCCTCGGCGAAAAGAACTTGCTCGTGGAATCCGCCGAGTTCGCGGAATTTCTTCAGATCGAAGAGCATGAACATTCCCGTCGCGAAGGGATGATGGAGGCGCGAGAGGTACTGGAAGAAGTCGTTGCCCGCGTAAAACATCTTATCGATCCAACTGCCTCCCTGGCAGAGGATGTTGGTGGTGACGCAATGAAGCTGCTTGCGCTGGGCCAGTTCGACCGCGCGGCGCACTACCGAGGGATGTGCGAGTTCGATATCTGCATCGAGGAAGAGGACGTAATCGCTGTCGGCGTGAGCTGCGCCCAGGTTGCGGCCGACGGAGGGCATCCCGCCGCGGATCACGCCGACGTTGAGGCGGTCGCGGAAGCCGAGAACAATTTCGGGAGTGCCGTCGGTGGAGTTGGCGTCAGCGACCAACACTCTCGTACTCGACATCTTCGAGTAGTCCTGATTCGTCAGCGAAGTCAGCAAATTCGGGATCAGTTTCGCTTCGTTCTTGGCTGGAATCACGATCGTCAGCTCGCTCGTGGTATTCGTGCTCGTTAAAGTCATGGATTTGAACCCCCTGTTCGTCAACCGTGAGATACGTCAGGCGGGAATCGACCCAACCGCCTGAGTTGTAGTAGTGAATGCCGTTTTGTTCGACGTGGACGGCTTCGTGTGTGTGGCCGCAGAAGATGCGGTCGGCGTCGTGCTGGCGGGCGTAGTGCAGGGCTCCCGCAGAGACTTTGGACGACATGCGGAGCCAGCGCGTGTTCAGGCGGTCGATGAGCCGGGCGATGGGCTTGTTCTTGAAGTCGAGCTTTTGCAACTGCAGGTAGAGCGAAGTTCCCAGCCGGCTGAAGCGCAAATTGTTTACCTGGAAACCATCGAACTGGTGGCCGTGGATTGCGATATGGCGCAGGCCATCATACTGCCAGGCATAGCGCTGGTAGACCCGGACGCCGACCAGGTGCGACATGATGTTGGTGAGTCCGTGGTCGTGATTGCCTTCGACCCACACGACTTCGATGTTGCGCTTGGGATTCGAGAGCTTGCGAATGTAGCCGAGGAACTTCCAGTGGTCTTTGGTGAGGCGGGCGAAATTGAGGTCGGCGAAGATGTCGCCCAACAGGATCAGGCGCTGGAAGCGGTTTTCTTTGAGTACGCGGGTGGCTTCGCGGGCGTGGCTGGTCTCTGCACCGAGGTGCAGGTCGGAGAGGATCAGCGTGTTGTACACGTGCAGATCCATGATTTAGTTATAGAGAGGGAATGTTACGAGGTGATGAAATGTGCATCAAAATCGGTGCAGTGGTAACTGCGGAAGTAACCCGAGTAACCTGTGAGTAAACAAAGGGTTTAGCGGTGGGGCGGGGCGAAATGTTTCAGGAGTGTGAATGCGGAGTGGCTTTCGCGTAGACTGAATTTCCGGCGCGGCTGCAGTCTTGATAGGGAAGCGAGCCAGACGCGCGGTTATTGCGTCGCAAAGAGCGCGACGCATCGCGCGGCTCGCCCGGATTCCTCACTGCGCAAAGAACGCTTGTTCGGAATGACAAACCCTTTTTGAAAACCATTGGACACATTCTGGCGAAATACACGGCGTGGATTCTGCATGTGCTCACACCCCTGGGAATTTGGGGTGTGTTTGCGATCGCGTTTGCGGATTCGGCTCTGCTGGGCATGCCGGTGGATGCGATTGTGGCGGTCTATGTGTACCAGGATCACCGGCGCGTGATCCTCGATGTGCTGATGGCTTCGCTCGGTTCTACGTTGGGCAGCATTCCGCTGTATATCATCGGATATCTTGGCGGCGAAAAGGTGCTGCGCAAGCGGATTACAGAGCAGCGCTTTCTGCAGATTCACCGCTCGTTTGAGCAGCATGAATTCTGGGCGCTGATGTTTCCCGCGATGCTGCCGCCGCCCATGCCGTTCAAGATTTTCGTGCTGGGAGCGGCGGTGTTTGAGATGCGGTTCCGCGATTTTGTGGCCGCCATGTTCGCGGGACGGTTTGTGCGCTTTCTAGTGCTTTCGCTGCTGACGTTGTGGTTCGGCCCGCAGATTGTGGGGCTGATGGGGACGGTGGTGCGGGAGCATTTTGGATGGCTGCTGGGGGCGGTTGCCGGGGGAGTGCTGGTGTGGTTGGTGATGTGGCGGAGCAAGAGGCGCAAGTCGGCCTCGCCGGACAAAACTTAGGACTCCGCGCAAGCTTATTCGATTGCTAATCATCCCCCCCCCCGTTATAGAATGTTCACCACTCAGCTGCGCTGAGTGCGTGGCTCACCCCCAGAGCCTGCGTCGGACCCCAGGAGAGCTTCCATGCGCCACAGGCTCGTCTTTGCTGCTTCAGTTTTGCTCTCGTTAGTCTCCGCTGCTATCCCTGCCGCGCCGCAGACGTACACGACGCTTGATCCCCCGGGCTGCGGCTACGCAGCGGTATACGCGATGAGTGCAAACGGCACGATCGCGGGCTATTGCACTGAATTCTTCGTGATCAGTGCCGCTGGCGAATATTCCTTCTATCTCATTCCTTACGGTCGCCTCGTGAACCTTTCGGCAGTCAACAACGCCGGTTCGACGACTGGGCGGTATTCCCCGAGCCTGCACGGACAGTTCCACGAGTATGCAAGGAGCGGGAATGGCAAAGTCTGGTATCTCGATCCGCCAAGAAGCGCCGACGCGCAGGCGGAGTTCGCAGGTATTAACAACCTCAACCAGGTGTCGGGCGATCAGGCTGAAAGCAACGGCATTAGGGAGGGCTTCGTGGCCGATTGGTTCGGGCAGCTGACACTCTACGCCGTGCCCGGGGCTCTGGACACCTTCGGTGGATTGATCAACGATAGTGGAGTAATTGCCGGTGGTTACTATAACTCGGGCGCAGAGGTTCCCAGCCATGCCTACGTGCGCGATCAAGTCGGCAACATTACGCCCTTTGATGCTCCCGGAGCCGGCACGGGGTCAGCGCAGGGGACGTTTGTCGGCGGCCTCAATTCTGAGGGGCAAATATCAGGCGGTTACGTTGATTCCAACCAAGTCGCACATGGCTATATTCGCGACACAGATGGAACGCTTACGACTTTCGACGCTCCCGACGCAGGAAGTCGTTCGGATCAAGGCACATTGGGCGGCGGTATCAACGATGCGGGTCAGATCGCGGGGTATTACTACGACAGCTCGTACGTGGCTCACGGTTTCTTTAGAGATCAAAGCGGCAACATCACCGAGTTCGACGATCCGAGCGCTGGAACCGGAGAGGGTCAGGGAACCATGCCGTTCGCGATTAGCAACACGGGAATTATTGCGGGAATCTACTACGACAGCAACTTCACCGTCCACGCTTTCAAGCGCCAGTGATTTAGCCTAGCCTCGCTGCGCTCGGCGGACAGCCGAGGCGGCTGTCCCCACATGAGCCTTTTTGTCTGTCGTGCTTACGCAGGGGCTATGTGATCGTTGGACGTCTTGTGCATCCAGCCCGAGAGCGCGTGCAGGAAGACTGGCGTTCCGAAAAAGGCTACCGAGAAGAACATATCGCTCTCGACGGTGCCGCGGAAGAATGGGATGCCGGCGGCGTAGGACATGATCAGGCCGCTGAAGTTCTTGGGATACATTTCCCACGCGGCCCATGCTGCGAAATTGCTGATCAGGAAAAACGAAACGGAACTGGTAAGCGCGGCACCTACCACACGGACTGGACCGGATTTCTCGCGCAGGTTCGTCCCCAGCCACAGGATTGCCGCGTACCAGGCGAAGGTGACGAGATGGTCCCAGGTCAAGGGATACGAGTAGATGAACTTGGTGAGGATCACGTCCGTCGCCGCCAGCAGTACTAGCGGAATCCATAGCTGACGCTTTGAACCACGGGCTCCGAAGAATAACAGCGAGGCCGCTACCGGGGTGAAGTGCCAGGCGTGCGGCAGGACGTTCAGTGGACCCATGAACGGCAGGAAGCGGACAGCGATCGCTAGCAGGACGAATAGATAGGGCAGCATGAGCACCTCGGGACTGAATTAGTATTCTGGGCCGCGAAGGCGAGTACGTCAAGGGTTGTGTGGCTACTGTCTGCATCGCCCGAAGAGCTTCGCTGCGCGAAGCGGACCCTTCGGCTTCGCTCAGGGCAGGCTCACGAGGGCGTCCGTCCCGACAGGGGCTGCCGTCCCCACATGAGCATACGGCGATCCGCTCCATTACGGTTCCGGGTATGTCTTCTGATTTTTGCCGCCGCCGTAGACATCGCCCACGACGTGCAGGTCCTTGTCGAGTTGAACGCCTGCGCCTAATGCACGGCGCGGCTCGCCTGGGCGGTTGAGCAGGCTGGGCAGTTGTACGAAGCGCAGGTCCTGGAAGTTCACGACGTAGCCGGTGTCCGGTGGACTCAGTGTCTCAGTCTCGGTGATCGGGTACTGGGCCCAGTCCAGGTAGACGCGTCCTAAGTAGGATTTTTTCGCGGCTAGGGTGATTGGAGTTTCTTCAGGTTTGTAACGGATTTCGAGTTTGTCGTCGGGATCGACTACGGGTTCAACAGAGTCAACGGGAGCCAATACGAAAAAACTTGGAGTCTCGACGACGCCATACCAGTGGAAGGGATCAGCCAATGACGGATAGGCGGAAACGCGGAGCGGCTCTGCGTCTTGGTAGGTACGGGCGGCGAGGGCGTTGACGGCGCGGCGATGCTCGTAGTCGCGCAGGCCCCACAGCAAGACCACGCCTGCAAGCGCGAGGGTGGCGGCGACTCGGCCTTTTGGTCCACGCGCCCGCGCACCGATTTCGCGATCAATCAGCGAGAACAACGACGGAATGATTAGTCCGAGCAACAGAAATCCAAACAGGATTGGCTCGAAGATGAAGACGATGTCCCATGAATACCAGCGCTCGGAAAAAGGCCAGAAGGGGCGGATGCCGTAGTTGTTGGTGAAGTCGAGCAGGATGTGGCTGATGCCGGCGAGGCAGGCGTAGAGGAAGAGCAGTCCCCAGCGCGGCGGGAGGTTCGGATCTTTCACTTTACGTCCGCGCAGACGCCAGATCAGATAGACGAAGCCGACTACTACGGCGGCGTCGAGCGGAATTCCCAGGAAAGAGTGGGTGAAGCCGCGATGGTGGGCGAAGGCAAAAGCCGGGCCGCCGAAGCGGCTGAGGACATCGAGATCCGGGGCCTCCGCGGCTAGAGTGAGAGTGAGCGTGGCCAGCGCGGTTTTGCGGTTGAGTCCGGCGCGGCCCATGCACGCGCCGGTCAGGAAATGGGTGATGGGTTCCAAGGTCTTCTTTCCAAAGGTCTAGGGATTCTATTTGGGTGTGCTGGGAATTGCTACTGCTCGCGCGCGCGATAGGTACAGCTACGGGTAGTCACGCCTCACCCTTAGCCGCCAGCAATTGGCGGCGGCGATCGGCGCGATTTTTTACGGTGGGTCGTCGGCCGAGGTTCCGACCGCGGCAACAAGCTGTCGGCAAATCGATTTGCAAGGCTGTAGGACGCGTTCGAGGGCGCGAATTGACCTCTGGGATCTCTCCGGAAAAACTATCGCTCTACGGGCAAGGCAAATCGATTCACCGCCCGGGTAAAAAATCGGCTTTGGGATTCAACGACTTAGTGGGGCATAAAATATAGCTTCAAGATATACACAATCCGGTCACGGGGACGGTCCACCGGGAATCAACAACATACGGAGGAACTAGGGCGCTAACAGGCTCAGCGCGTCGGGCACGACGGTGATTTCGGCAGGCAGTGTGCCCAGCAGTTCGCCATCCGCTTCAACATAGATCTTCGCATTCGCCTGGGTTGCGGCATACCCGCACTGAACTCTTTTGCTGTAGGCCAAGTCAATGCCTGGAACTGTCCAGTTACGCCGCAGCAATCCGCGGGTAACGTAGAGCAGGTAGGCAAGGCGGGTGGCGGTGCGGCAGGAGACGATGCGCAGATCGTTGCGACCGAGAGAGGCTCCTGGAGCCAATTCCTGCAGCACTCCACCAAAGTTGCGGATGCGCACGGCCATCAACTCCGTGACTTCGGCGCGCCGGAGTGCGTCGGAGCCAGTCTCGGCGAACTCAACTCCAAAACGCATCATGGGATAGGTAAACCATAGATGCCAGGCTTTGGCGTAGTAGGCCGCCATGCCCATGCGCTGCTTGGCGCCCGTGCGGAGTTTGTAGAAGAGGTGGGCATCGACACCGGCGCCAGCCGCGACGATGAAGAAGCGGGCGCGGGATTGGCCTTCGAGATCTACATACTGAATGCGGCCGAGCGCAACCCGGCGGGGCTGGGCCTGCAGCGCGGCTTGCGCCGCGGCGGTGATGTTCCGGGGCACGCCGAGGTCGTGGGCCAGCGCGTTGGCCGTGCCCATGGGCAGAATCGCGAGAGCAGTGCCGCTATTCGCCAGCACTTGGATGATGTTGTGAATGGTACCGTCCCCGCCACAGGCAAAGATGGTGTCGCAGCCCGCCAGGACGGCTTGGCGAGCTTTCTCCTCGGCATGGGCACGAGAGTCGGTGAGAACGAGTTGAGCCTGGACGTTGGCGTTGCGGAGCAACGCCAGCACGGATTCCAACTCCGCCTGGCGCCGCGTACGGTTGCCGCCGGAGTCTGGGTTATAGAGTAGAGCCGCCTTACGCATGGTTGATTGAAGGTGGATTGTACCTGAGTCGTTTCGCGGGCGTGGCTACGGCATACTTGGCAAGAAGCCTCAGTTTGGAATAAGCTGTGGCCGCTCGGAAAAGGGGCGCGCGTCTGCCTGTGACTCTCCTTTGACCGCCCGCCCATAATTTTGATTTGAGGAGGATTGACCAGATGAAAACTCTGGCGCATGTTCTCTGTGGAGTGCTCCTGTGCCTGGGCGCTGCAGCCCAGGAGCATGCCTCGCACGCTCAGTCGCATCCTGTCGTACTGGTGACTGGTCTGGGAGACCTTCATCACCCTGTGTCCACGAAGAACCCGCAGGCGCAGCAGTTCTTCGATCAGGGTCTGCGATTCATTTACGCGTTCAATCACGACGAGGCGGCACGATCGTTTCAGCATGCCGCGGAGCTTGATCCCAAGCTCGCCATGGCGTACTGGGGTGTCGCCGAGGCGGTGGAACCCAACTATAACGATCCCGCCGATCCCGACCGTTACAAGCATGCTCACGATGCGGTGCAGAAGGCCGTCGACCTGTCGGAGGACGCTTCGCCCAGCGATCAGGCCTACATTCAGGCTTTGGCCAAGCGGTTTCCGGCAGATCCTAAATCTGATTTGAAGAAGGCCGCGGAAGATTATCGCGACGCGATGCGGCAGTTGATCAGCGAATTTCCGGATGACCTGGATGCGGCGACACTTTTCGCCGAGGCGGGGATGAATTTGCATCCCTGGGGGCTGTGGCACGTTGATGGGACGCCGGAGGCTGGCACGGATGAAATCGTTTCCACGCTGGAGTCGGTGATGAAGCGCGATCCCAATCATCTGGGCGCGATCCACTACTACATTCATGCTGTCGAGGCTTCGCCCAATCCCGAGCGCGCGCTGGCGGGAGCGAACAAACTAGCGGCGCTGGCGCCTGGCGCGGGGCACATCGTGCACATGCCCGCGCATATTTACATTCGCACCGGCGACTATGAAGCGGCCGTGGAAACTAACCAGAAAGCGGCGGAAGTGGACCGTGCCTACATCAAAGCCACCGGAGTGCAGGGCATCTATCCGATGATGTATTACAGCCACAACCTGCACTTCATCGCCATGTGCGCGGCGATGAACGGCAACTATGCGGCGTCGAAGCAGAATGCGGACCTGCTGGTCGCGAATGTTGGCCCGCACGTGAAAGACATGCCGCCACTGGAAGGCTTCATGACGATTCCAATGGCGGTGGAGATTCGCTTCCATCACTGGAATGAAATCCTGAAGATGCCGCAGCCTGATGCGGCGATGAAAACCGCGACTGTGTTCTGGCATTTCGGGCGCGGAATGGCGCTGGCAGGCACGGGCAAAGTGACAGAAGCTGAGGCCGAATACAAAATTGTTTCCGACGCCGAAGAGGCCACGCCTCCCGATGTGATTTTCCAGATGCCGATCAACAATAAGGCCAAGGACATCATGAAGATTGCGAAGGATGTTTTGGGAGCGAAGATTGCGGTGGCGAAGAAAGACAACAGCGCTGCCATCGCCATGTTGAGAGAGGCCGTTGCCATCCAGGACACACTGAAGTACGGCGAGCCGCCCGACTGGTTTTTCCCGGTGCGCGAAGCGCTGGGAGCCACTCTGTTGATGAATGGGGACGCGGACGGCGCGGAGAAGGTGTTTCGCGATGATCTGGAACGGAACCTGCGGAATCCGCGGTCGCTGTGGGGGCTGCATCAGGCCCTGCTGCAGCAGAAGCGCGGGTATGACGCAGGGTTCGTTCAGAAAGAGTTTGAGGCGTCGTGGAAGGGTGGGGTTGAGGCGCTGAAGCTGGATGATCTGGTGTAGAGGGTTTGTTAGGTCTTTCGGGGCTGGCGTGCGCCAGCCCCTTTTTCTTGTCCGCAGCTATAATTTGCGCGATGGCTTCCCCGAGCAAAGACATTGAAAAGAAGATCGAAGCGCTGCGCGAAACGATCCGCCACCACGAATACCTTTATTACGTCGTAGACAGTCCTGAAATCAGCGACCTCGAATTCGACAAGCTGATGCGGCAGTTGAAGGACCTGGAGGCGGAGCATCCCGAGCTGATTACGGCGGATTCTCCGACGCAGCGGGTCGGGGGGAAGCCTCGCGAGGGCTTCGTCAAGGTGTCGCACTCTTCTCCGATGTTGTCGCTCGACAACACTTACAACGAAGATGAACTGCGCGACTGGGAACGCCGCGTGCATGAACTCAGCGGGCGGACGGACGTGGATTACGTTTGCGAGTTGAAGCTTGATGGCATGTCGCTGGCGCTCATTTATGAAGACGGAAAGCTGGTGCGCGGGATCACTCGCGGCGATGGAAGTGTGGGGGAAGACGTCACGCTCAATGTGCGCACGGTGCGCTCGGTGCCGCTCTCGATTCCAAAGGAGAGGCTGAAGAAAGCAGGCATTCCGGCGGATTTTGAAGTTCGAGGGGAACTACTGATGCCGCTGGCGTCGTTCAGGAAAATGAATGAGGAGCGGGAGAGTAAAGGGCTTTCCGTGTTTGCGAATCCGCGAAATGCCACGGCGGGCACGGTGCGGCAGCTTGAATCGAAAGTTACGGCGGAACGGCGGCTGGATTACTTTTCCTACATGCTGCTGAAGAATGGCCGAACTTATTTTGACAAGCATTCCGGAACTTTGGATGCGATTGGTGCCGCTGGGTTCAAAGTCAATCAGAACCGCAAGCTGGTGCATGGGATTGATGAGGCGTGGGCGTTCATCCAGCAGTGGGAGGGGAAGCGCGATTCACTGCCTTATGAGATCGACGGTATCGTCATCAAAGTCGATCGAACTTCTTTGCAGGATGAGCTTGGGTTTACCGGGAAGGCTCCGCGATGGGCGATTGCCTATAAGTATGCGGCACGGGCTGGGATTACGAAGCTGGAAGACATCCGGGTGCAGGTGGGGCGCACTGGGAAATTGACGCCGGTTGCGATGCTGGCCCCGGTTCTGATCGGCGGCACCACCGTGCGGAACGCCACGTTGCACAACATGGACGAGATCGAGCGGTTGGGGGTGAAGATCGGCGACTGGGTGCAGGTGGAGCGTGGCGGGGATGTGATTCCGAAGGTCGCCAAGGTCATTGAGGATAGAGACCATCCGCGCGGCACACGTGTGTTTGAAATGCCGGAGAAATGCCCGGAGTGCGGAACCAAGGTTGTGCAGACTGAGGGCGAAGTGGATTACCGGTGCGTGAATGCGAATTGTCCAGCGAAGTTGCGCGAGACGATTCTGCACTTTGCCTCGCGTGGGGTGATGAACATTGACGGTATGGGCGATGCGCTGGTGAACCAGCTCACCGAGCGCGGGCTGGTAAAGAATGTTGCCGACATCTACAAGCTGACCAAAACCGACCTGCTCAGCCTGGAACGCATGGGGGATAAGTCGGCGCAGAACATTCTCGAGGAGATCGAGAATTCGAAGAAGCTGCCGCTGGAGCGGGTTATCTACGGACTTGGCATTCGAATGGTTGGCGAACGGACGGCGCAGTTTTTGGCCGAGCATTTTGGGTCGATGGAGGAACTCGAAAAAGCTGGCGTGGAAGAACTGCAGAATGTGAATGAAGTTGGCCCGCGGATCGCTGAGAGTATTGTGGAGTTCTTCAGCATTCCGGCCAATCGGAAGCTGGTCGGGCGGTTGCGCGAGGCCGAGCTTAAGCTAACGGGGCAGAAGAAACAGCGCGGGACCAAGCTTGCGGGGAAGACATTTGTGCTGACTGGGACGCTTGCGCATTTTACCCGGGATGAGGCCAAGAAGATGATCGAAGATGCGGGAGGAAAAGTTACCGGCTCGGTGAGCAAGAAGACGGATTATGTGGTGGCGGGAGCGGATGCGGGGTCGAAGCTGGATAAGGCGAAGGAGTTGGGGGTGGCGGTGATCGACGAAAAAGAGATGGAGAAACTAGTCAAATAACGAAAATAACATACCATGAATATCCCGCACACAAAGCGGGATATTCATGGTATGATTTCCGTGTGATTAACCGTCGAGCTGACCTCGCCCTGGTTCACGCCGCACTGCGGCGCAGCCGTGTCGTTGCCCTTTTAGGGCCGCGCCAGTGCGGCAAGACCACGCTGGCCCGGCAGTTTGTCGCATCCGATTCGATCAACTATTTCGATCTGGAAGATCCCCAAAGCCTGGCCCGGCTGTCCGAGCCGGATACGGCCCTGCGGCCGCTCCGGAAACTGGTGGTGATTGACGAAATCCAGCGGCGCCCCGACCTCTTTCCGCTCTTACGTGTCCTGGCTGACCGGACGCCGTTGCCCGCGCGGTTTCTCATTCTGGGGAGTGCATCTGCGGAATTGCTCCAGCAATCGTCTGAAACTCTCGCCGGCAGGCTCGAAACGGTTCCGCTCGAAGGTTTCCGGCTGTCCGACCTGGGAGCGTCCGCTCAGGGCCGCCACTGGTTGCGCGGAGGCTTCCCGCGGGCTTACACGGCACGTAGGGAGTCCGATTCGCTGGCCTGGCGCCGGCATTTTCTGCAGACTTTTCTCGAACGCGATATTCCTCAACTGGGCAGCACGATTCCAGCGTTTGCTCTACGGCGTTTTTGGAACATGGTCGCGCACTATCATGGGCAGATCTGGAACTCAGCCGAACTGGCTCGCGGTCTGGCAGTGAACGAATCCACAGTACGCCGTTATCTCGACCTGATGACCGGCGTCTTCATGGTTCGCCAGTTACCGCCGTGGTTTGAGAATTTGGGCAAACGGCAGGTCAAGTCGCCGAAGGTCTATGTGCGGGATACTGGGCTGCTGCACGCGCTGCTGGGAATTACCAACCAGCGCGACCTGGAAAATCACCCGAAGGTTGGCGCATCGTGGGAAGGTTATGCGGTGGAGGAGGTGTTGAAGTCGTTTCGTCCCGACGAGGCTTACTACTGGGCGACCTACAACGGAGCGGAACTCGATCTGCTCTTATTCAAGAACGGCCGCCGCATCGGCGTTGAGTGCAAGCGCGCCGACGCGCCTGCGCTCACGCCGTCGATGCGGGCGGCTCTTGCCGACCTGAGGCTCGATCATCTCTATGTTTTGTATCCCGGCGACAAGACATATGCGCTGGGCAAGAAAGTGGAGGTGGTGCCGTTGGCGAAGTTCGTGAAGGCGAAGTGAGGCGGCTAGGTGCGCGATTCGCTGCGCAGGACACTTGTCATCCGCTTCCACGTCTCGTCCAGGGTCTCCGGCAGAATCCTCGTCTCGCACACCACCGAAACGAAGTTCGCGTCGGCGACCCAGCGTGGGAGGACGTGCATGTGGATGTGTCCGGCGATGCCGGCGCCGGCGGCTTTGCCGATGTTCATGCCCAGGTTGATGCCGTCGGGGTGGTAGAGGTCGCGCAGGACGGACTCCATGCGTTGCGAGAGCGCCATCATTTCGCTGGCGGCTTCTGGCGGGAGCTTTTGCAGTTCGTCGAGGTGGGCGTAGGGGACGATCATCACGTGGCCGGGGGTGTAGGGATACGTATTCAGGATGACGAAGCAATGCTGGCCACGATAGACGATGCGGGCTTTGGCGTCGTCACCGGCTTTTGCGGCGTCGCAGAAGACGCAGGTGGACGCCTTCTCGGCGGTCGAAACGTAGGCGTAGCGCCATGGGGTCCAGAGGTAATCCATCGCAAGGGGCAGGGTAGCAGATGGGAGGCGTAGGATGAAACTGAAGTACCAGGACGCCTCGCTGCGCTCGGCTGGACGGGCGAGGCGCCCGTCCCCACATTTGGCCTGCAACACTCCAGTAACATCCTTCTTTTAGGTTTGACACTGTTTGTTGGGCGTTGCTATAGTCGAGGAGTTCCCTTTGGACGCGGGTTTCTGTAAAACGTCCGGCAGCTGGGATTGTCCAAGCTCACTCGCCAGGGTGAGCCCACCACAACCAAACGACTCACTCCAGCAGTCCGCCAAGCAGGCCCGTATCCTCCCCGCACCGAGTGCGAGGCACAGACGAGAGGCATGACCTTGTTCGACGACACCACCAGCCCCCATTCCGATTCCGCCACCGCCGTTGTAACCGAAACAGAACCAACGGCAACCGAACTCACCCCGACCGAACCCGAGAAGAATCAGGCCCCGGCCACAACCGCAGCTTCGACAGCCGCTTCACCCGCGTCCAATGAGGAAGAGCCGCATCCGGCGCCTGCCGCAGACGACAAGCACGCCAGTGAAGACTTCGCTTCCGCGCTGGAGAACTTCACCACCGAGACCGAAGAGGCCGTGGGAGAAGACCGCGTCATCAAGGGCACAGTGCTGAAGCTGACGGCGACCCACGTGGTGGTCGATATCGGGACGAAGTCGGAAGGCATGTTGCCGCTTTCGGAAGTGCTCGATCACGAGGGCAAGCCGAAGGTGAAGCCGGGTGACGAAATTGAGGTGATGCGGGAGAAGGGGCAGACCGAGGAAGGCTACGTCAATCTCTCACACCAGAAGGCGGCGCGCCTTCATGCCTGGGACGAGGTGGAGAAAGCTCATCACGAGAAGCGGCCGATTAAGGCTACCGTGATTGAGCGAACCAAGGGCGGGTTGACGGTCGACATCCTGGGCGCACGGGCGTTTCTGCCCGGTTCGCAGGTGGATCTGCGGCCCATTCGGAATCTGGACGGCATGAAGGGCCAGACGCTTGAAGTTACCGTGATCAAAGTCAACAAGAAGCGCGGCAACATTGTGGTTTCGCGCAAGGAGTTGCTGGAAGGCGAGCAGAACGAGAAACGCAGCAAGACGCTGGAACATCTGGAAGAAGGCTCGATCCTGACCGGAGTGGTGAAGAACCTGACCGAGTACGGAGCGTTCGTGGACTTGGGCGGGCTGGACGGACTGCTGCACATCACTGACATGTCCTGGGGGCGGCTGACGCACCCACGCGATCTAGTGAATGTTGGCGACCAGATTCAAGTCAAGGTGCTGAAGTACGACAAAGACAAGCAGCGCGTTTCCCTCGGCTTCAAGCAGTTGACCCCCGATCCGTGGCTCGATGCGGAGCATCGCTATCCTGTGGGCGCGCATGTTTCCGGTCGAGTGATCAGCGTGACCGACTACGGCGCGTTCGTCGAACTGGAGCAGGGCATTGAAGGCCTGGTGCACGTCAGCGAAATGACGTGGTCGAAGCGCATGAAGCATCCTTCGAAGCTGGTCAACGTCGGCGATCAGGTGGAGTGCGTGGTGCTGAATGTGAATCCCGGCGAGCGGCGGATTTCGCTCGGTATGCGGCAACTGGCGGAGAATCCCTGGGATGCGTTGCACGATAAGTATCCCGTGGGCATGACGGTCGAGGGCCGGGTGCGCAACCTGACCGACTTCGGAGCGTTTATCGAAATCGAGGATGGCATCGACGGACTGGTGCACGTCAGCAACCTGAGCTGGACCAAACGCGTAAAGCATCCTTCCGAAGTGTTGAAGAAGGGTGACCGCGTGAAAGCTGTGGTGCTGGCAATTGAGCCGGACAAGCGGCGTCTGTCGCTGGGAGTGAAGCAGCTTCAGCCCGATGTTTGGGAGACTTTCTTCGCGGCGCACCATGTCGGCGATGTGATCCACGGCAAAGTGCTGCGCGTGGCCGCGTTTGGGGCGTTTGTCGAAATTGCGGAAGGCGTGGAAGGTTTGTGCCACAAGTCGGAAGCGGTGGACGGAAACGGTCAACCTTTACATCTTGAACCCGGAGTGGAGCACGATTTCAAGATCATCAAGATGAGCGCGGAAGAAAAGAAAGTTGGACTCAGTATCCGCGCCGTCGGCGAAGAGGCTTCGCGGTCCGAGGTCGAAGCTTACAAGCAGCCGGTGTCGAGCACGAGTTCGACTATTGGCGAATTGATTTCGTGGAAGAGAGCGAGCAACGAGAATAACTGAATTTTCTAAAATTGCTGATTAGGGCCGCCGTAGGGCGGCCCTTTTCTTTTTGGCCTGACCTTCCCTTTCTTGGCGCTACCGTTGTGCTGGTCTAGAATCATTTGTTTGCTCTTGGACATCTCTTCTACTAGTAAGGAGCGATTCTTTGCCAGAAACAATTTACGACGTCGCTATCATCGGCAGTGGCCCCGCTGGCTACACTGCTGCCATCCGCGCGGGCCAGTGGGGCCTCAAGACTGCACTCATCGAAAAAGACGGATTCCTCGGCGGCACCTGCCTGCACGTGGGCTGCATTCCGACCAAGGCGCTGCTCTTCAACGCCGAACTCTGGGACCACCTCAAAGATGCCAAGGAGTTTGGCATCGAGGGTGTGGACGCCCGCAAACTGAACTGGGCCGCAGTGCAGGATCGCAAGTCGAAAATCGTGGCCAAACACGCCAAGGGCCTCGAGTTTCTGATGAAGAAGAATAAGGTTGAGACCGTGAAAGGCTACGGAAAGCTGACCGGCCCGGCACAGAATGGTTTGTTGACGGTCGAGGTAGTGAACGACAACAAGGCCAGCCATCTCAAGGCAAAGAACGTAATTCTCGCCACTGGCTCGGAAGCCCGCATGATTCCGGGCCTCGAGGCCAACGACCGCGTTCTCACCAACATCGAGATTCTCAGTCTGAAAGAGATTCCGAAGTCGCTCGTGATTGTGGGTGCAGGAGCGGTGGGGGTGGAGTTCGCGTCGATCTATCGCTCTTTCGACTGCGAAGTGACGATTGTTGAAATGCTGCCGCGGCTGGTTCCGGTAGAAGATGAAGAGGTCTCGAAAGAACTGGCACGCGTGTTCCGCAAACGTGGCATTAACTTCCACACCAGTGCCAAGGTAGACAAGGTTGAGAAGACGAAAGCAGGAATTGCCGTGACGATCACGGCCGACGGCAAGCAACAGAGGATCGACGCCGAGAAAATTCTGATCGCGGTGGGCCGCAAGCCGCGCACCGAAAACATCGGCCTGGAGCGCACCAAGATCAAGCCCGACCGCGGCTTCATCACGACCGATTCCTGGATGCAGACCACGGAACCCGGCGTTTATGCGGTTGGCGACATCGTGCTGGGTACTCCGCAACTGGCGCATGTAGGCGCAATGGAAGCGCTGGTGGCTGTGGCCAAGATCGCGGGCAAGCCGGGGAAGCCGATCAATCCGGAACATATCCCCGGTGCGACGTATTGCCATCCTGAAATCGGCAGCGTCGGCCTTACTGAAACCAAAGCTCGCGAGGCCGGATACAACGTGAAGATCGGCAAGTTCCCCTTCACCGCGAATTCGCGCGCGTCCATAGTCGGCCAGCACGAAGGCTTCATCAAAATCGTCAGCGACGCCGACTACGGCGAGATTCTCGGCGTCCACATCATCGGCCCACAGGCGACCGAACTGATTGCCGAAGCCGTCACCGCCATGGAACTCGAAGCCACCGTCGAAGATTTGATGTGGACGATCCACGCGCATCCTACGCTGGCCGAAGCCATGCTGGACGCGGCGAACAGCGTGTATGGGATCGCGATCAATGCGTGAGCGAATTTAGTAATTGGGTAATTTAGTAATCGGGTAATTTGAAATCTCTGACGGCAGGATTGGTTCTAGATTTCCCAGAGGGCAGGATTGTCGATGAAAATCTATCGTATCGTGATCGAGAAAACCGGCACGGGCTACTCCGCATATTCGCCCGACCTCGATGGTTGTGTCGCTAGTGGCCGAACGCGCGCTGCAGTCGAGGGCGAGATGCGCGAGGCAATCGCGTTCCATCTGGAAGGAATGGCGCTAGTCGGAGGCGCGATTACCCTCGCCTGAACGCAATAGGTTTTCAAATTACTCAATTACTAAATTACCCAATTACTCAATGATCTCCTTAGTCCAACTCGGCACCGTTGATTACGCCGCCGGACTGCGCCTCCAACAGCAATTGATCGCGTTGCGCAAAGAAGAAAAAATTGGCGATGTTTTGCTTCTGCTCGAACACGCTCCGGTGATCACGCTGGGGCGCAATGCAAAAGCCGCAAACGTAATCG
The DNA here is from genome assembly GCA_963842095.1 of uncultured Acidobacteriaceae bacterium. Taxonomy (GTDB): domain Bacteria; phylum Acidobacteriota; class Terriglobia; order Terriglobales; family Acidobacteriaceae; genus Sulfotelmatobacter. The sequence goes on along the minus strand of CAWJEY010000004.1, from coordinate 505,871 downwards.
CGTCGCCCGAAAAGCTGGCCCAGCGCGGCGTCGATCTTTTCGAAACCGACCGCGGCGGCGACGTCACCTTCCACGGCCCCGGCCAGATCGTCGGCTATCCCATCTTTGATCTGCGCAGCCATGCAACGCCGGACGGCAAACGTAAAACCCTCGGAGTCATCGACTTCGTCCGCCGCCTGGAAGAAGTCCTGATCCGCACCTGCGCCGACTTCGCCATCCCGACCAAGCGAGTGCCGGGACTCACCGGCGTCTGGACCGATCCCATCCTCTTGTCATCCCGAGCGGAGCAGGACGATTCGAAGAATCGCCTTGCGCAGTCGAGGGACCTTGGGTTTGATCGCGCCGCCACAAATGCTTCCGCCGAAGCCAAACTAGCCGCTATCGGCATCCACATCTCCCGCTTCGTCACCTCGCACGGCTTCGCGCTCAACGTAAACACCGACCTCAGCTACTTCAACCTGATCATCCCCTGCGGCATCACATCGAAGCCGGTCACGTCGATGCAACAAGAACTCGGCAGGCCGCTCGACCTGAATGTGGTCGCGGAATCTATCTCCCGCAACTTCGGTACGGTGTTTTCCAGTCAGATGCTTTGGGTTGATACGCTCGACGCGCTGCTCGGCCGCACCGTTGGAGTTCCGATGAAAGCACCAGCTGATCTCCGCGAACTTCACAAAGAAGAAGACGCAACTTGGGCGTGACCGCGGTAATGCCCGCGTTTTCAGCCTTCTCATTGATAATCGGAGCGTGATCGAATCCTTTAGGCCCGGTGCGTCTGCGAAGCTGAGGGGTCGGATAATTACACTCGTGCTTTTCCTCTCGTGGTACCTGCCGATTCCTGCGCGGGCGCAGCAAACACCCTCCCTCAATAACCATTTGTTTGCTGCGATCGGGAACGGCGATATCGTCGCAGTCGAGCGTCTCTTGCGAGCAGGGGCTAATGTCGAGGCCCGGGCCACAAACGGGGTCACACCTCTTATGAATGCCGCCGAGAGGGGGGATGTTCCCTTGGTTAGCCTATTGCTGGAACATGGAGCCAATCCGATCACGGAGGATGAGCAGAGGGAAACGGCTTTGAGTCACGCCGCGCGCGGCGGCTTTGTGCGCGTGGTAAACCTGCTATCCCAACTCTCTGGCACGAAGGACAAGAATCGCGCTCTCTTCTCGGCAGTAGAAGGTGGTCCGGTAACAATAGAAATTGCGGACGTGCCCAAGCACGCAGCACAGTTCCAGATTCAGCCCACTGAGGTTCTGGAATCGTGGAAAGGCACAGCAGAAATCCTTCTCGACAATGGTGCGGAAATCGAATCTCGGAACGAGGACGGCAGCACACCCCTGATTTGGGCGGCAGCTTTTGCGCAAACCGATATCTTCAAGCTGCTGGTTGAGCGGGGAGCAAGAGTGAACGTTGCAGACAAGGAAGGCAATACTCCATTGATGGCAGCGGCGTGCCAATGCGCTGTGGCGACCATGAATAGCGCCGACGACGTGATCAGAATACTGCTGGACCAGGGCGCCAGAGTGAACGCCCGAAATTATGACGGCAGAACAGCGCTCATGTTGGCATCCGGAATGACCGGGGATGCTGGAATCCTGGAACTTCTCTTGAGCAGGGGCGCCGATCCGGTGGCTAGAGACAAGAAAGGCAAGAGCGCATTGAGCTTCGCCATCGCGAGCCGCCGGGACGACAAAATTAAAATTTTGAGAAGAGCTGTCTTGCAAGCCCGCTGATCCGGCAATCTAATTGTCGCCCTAGCCCTTTTCCCTGATCTCGCGATACCATCAAACAAGCGCCTCAGCGCAGCATTATGGCTATCAACAAAAGCAAATCCGCCCCTAAACGTAGTTCGAACGGCAGCGGGCCGCGCAATGGTGAGTCGCCTTCCAAATCCCCACTTCTCGCAAAAGACGCGAGAAATGGGGCATCCGTGTCTCCGTCGAAGTCCGCAGCCACCCATCTCCGCACCTACTCAATCCCCGACACTCGCCTCGAGCATCCCGATCTCTCTGTAAGCCAGCATGTCGAGAAAGACAAAGACGGTGTCGAACACGTTCGCTACGAAGTCACTGGCGACCTCAACGCTCCCGTACCGCCCATCCGCGACTCGAAGTATCTCAGCAAGCAGCAATGCATCGAGATTTACCGCTACATGCTGCTCAACCGCAAAATGGAGGTCGCGCTCGAAAACCTCTACAAGCAGGGCAAGGTGGTCGGCGGGGTTTATTTCGGACTCGGCCAGGAGGCCTGCTCCTGCGCCTCAGCCTACGCGCTCGATAAGGATGACTGGTTTGCGCCCATGATCCGTAATCAAGGCTCGCTGGTGGTCCGCGGTTTCGGCGCCTCTGATGTGATGATGCAGTACATGGCTAAAGCCGATTCGCCCACGCGCGGCCGCGACGGCACCTCGCACTTCGGCGACATCGAAAAGCGCAACATGGTTTCGCCCATCTCCATGCTTGGCGATCTCATTCCGGTGCTTGCCGGCGTCGCTCTGGGCGCGCGCCTGCAAGGGCGCAACATCGCAGTCATGACCTACATCGGCGACGGAGGCCAGTCCACCGGCGTCACCTACGAAGGCATCAACTTCGCGGCGGTGCAGAACCTCGGCCTCGTGCTCTTCGTCGAATCGAATCTCTGGGCCTACTCCACACCGTCGGAAATGCAGTACCGTTGCAAAGACCTCGCCGAACGCGCCATCGGATACGGCATTCCCGGCGTAATCGTCGATGGCACCGACGCCTGCCAGGTCTACGACGCCGCCCGCGACGCCGTCGAGCGCGCCCACCGCGGCGAAGGCCCCACCCTGATTGAAGCCAAGATGATGCGCATGAAAGGCCACGCCATCCACGACGCAGCCGCGTATGTTCCGAAGCCGATGTTCGACTTCTGGAAGAAGCGCGACCCGATCGCGCGGTTCGAGAATTATCTGGTGAAAGAAAAGAAGTGGCTGTCGGCGAAAGAGAATGCAGAATTGATTTCAGAAGTTGAGCGTGTGATCGAGGCCGAGCGCGAGATCGCGGTGAACTCTCCGATGCCGACACCGGAATCAGCCGAAGGTGGAGTGTTATGCGAGGATGGGTGCCACGAGATCAGGCCGAAGTACGGGATGCCGAAGGTGAAAAAGGGGAGCGGCGGTTTCAAGCAGACTGAGGCGGCTGTACATTTGAAATAAGTCTAAGCGGTTTCCGGCAGAAGTCGTTGCTGAGACTCGTGTTGGAAACTTGTCGGACCAAGAGCCATGACGGGACGCGCTGAATGGACCATAGACAAGCGCAGCACAGCGGTATCTATTATTGTGTGCGCTTGTGTCGTGGCACTTTTCGCTTTTCTGCACCGGCGTTCGCAGGACGTCGAATGGCCGGTAGCGGATGGAGTAGTTCAGGAGGCTCGAATCGTCGTTGACCACAGTCTTCAGACAAAATGGGGCAGCGAACTGACGGGGAAAGCCGAGTACAGAGTCGAATATCTTGTCGCGAGCCGCAAACACGATATTTGGGTAGATTCGGGTATTCGTGGCGAAAGCCAAGACGGTGTTCGATTGGCGCTGCCACACTCACGGCTTAATTGCAGCGTACGGTACGACCCTGAAAATCCGGCAGCCTGTAAAGGCGATTGCCGATGAATAGTCTCCGCTAATCGTAAAGATTCAAGTTTACCGGTAAACATCCCGCCGATGCCCAACCGTAAGCACGAGGACCAGCAAGACCCCGCGATGAACTTGGTACAAGCCGATAATCGCCAGCCCGTATCCGCCAAGCGTCAGGGACGGCGGCCATTTTCTTGCATCCCACTGGGAACGGATCGTCTCGCAGGGCCTCAATCTTGGCACTCAACCTCTTCTGCGCTTCGCGCGGGAGTTTTTCCAATTGCCGGAGCGCAAGAGGCTTGAACTGAATCGTATAGGCCACAACCGTCACCGATCCTACAGCTTGAGGTCTTTCTTAATCTTCTTCCAGGGAATGGTGCGCGGATCCTTCAGAGCCTCGCGCGCTGCGGCAACATCGATTTCATCTTCCAGCTTTTCCAAGAGTTCCACATCCTCAATGGGCACCACGGCGGCGACAGCTTTCTTGCCGCGGTGTACGATAACTCTTTCGCCACGATATTCGGCACGGCTCAGAATGTCGGAGAAGTTTTGCCTGGCGAGGCTGGCGGTCAGTTTGGCTGGCATAGGTTTGTTTTAGAACTTTGTACTAAACGTATAGTATCACATTTTGTACAATTTGTACTGAAATTGACTCCGCGCTATTCCGCGTAAATCCGTGGCAAAAGAAGCTGGAACAACCCTATGCAACTCACCTACCTCGAAGCTATCCGCCAGGGAATCTGGGAAGAAATGGACCGCGACCCCTCCGTCTTCTGCCTCGGCGAAGACATCGGCATCTACGGCGGCGCTTTTAAAGTCACTGATGGTTTCATCGACCGCTTCGGCCCCGAGCGCGTCATCGACACGCCCATCGCCGAGTCCGCCATCGTAGGCGCGGCCTTCGGAGCGTCGCTCACCGGCATGCGCCCCGTCGCCGAATTCCAGTTCATGGATTTCATCGGCTGCGCCTTCAACCAGATCTCGAACATGGTCGCGAAGACGCACTACCTCTGGGGTGCGCCCGCCCCGCTCGTCCTGCGCGGTCCCAGCGGCGGATACGTGCACGGTGGCCCTTTCCACTCGCAGAATCCTGAGATGTGGTTCGTCCACAATCCCGGCCTCAAGGTTATCTGCCCAGCCACGCCCTACGACGCCAAAGGCCTGATCAAAGCCGCCATTCGCGACAACAACCCTTGCATCTTCTTCGAGCACAAATATCTCTACCGCCGTATCAAAGGCGAAGTCCCCGCGGAAGATTACGTCGTCCCCATCGGCAAAGCGAACATCGCCCGCGAGGGCCGCGACCTAAGCATCATTACTTATGCCGCGATGGTCCACACCGCGTTAGAAGCAGCCGAGGTTCTTAGTAAAGAAGGTATTGAACTTGAAATCCTAGACCTGCGCACCGTCTCCCCGCTAGACCGCGAAGCCATCGCACAAACCGTGAAGAAGACAAACAAGGTCATCATCCTGCACGAGCACTCCCGCACCGGAGGCCTCGCCGGCGAAATCGCCGCCATCATCAACGAAGAAGCCTTCGACGACCTCGACGGCCCCATCGTCCGCATCGCAGGATTAGACTCCGCCGTCCCCTTCTCTCCGCCGCAGGAAGAGCACTACCTGCCCAAGGTGGAAGACGTTGTCCGCGAAGCCCGCAAGCTGAAAGCATATTGAACTTCGGAGGAAACAAAGAATCGTGTGGGAACGGGCACCTCGCGAGCCTGCCCTGAGCGAAGCCGAAGGGTTTAGCTGAGCGCAGCGAGGCGTCGCTGAATGCACGGTCGCGGTTAGCCGATGCTTCCCAAAAACTAGCGCCCCACCCACCCCATCTGCCACAATGGTTCCTCCCGGAGGCAACCATGGGCAAGTTCATTCTCGGCGTCATCGTTACTCTTCTCGTTCTCGTTCTCGGCGGGCTCGGTTTCGCCATGCTGGGCTTCTTCCCCACTAACGCGAACGTGGCCCCACCTCGTCTCGAGAAACGCATCGCCAACGGAGCCGTAGACGCTTCCATGGAGCGCCACGCTCCTCACGTCACCAACCCGGTTCCGGCCAACGACCAGAATTTTGAAGACGGCATGAAGCTCTACACTATGAACTGCGCGGTCTGCCACGGCGGACTCGACCGCAAGCCCGCCTCGCTCTCCAACTCTTTTTATCCGCCAGCTCCCAATCTCATTTCCGATACGCCTGACGACCCCGAGTGGCACATCTTCTACACCATCCGCACCGGCGTCCGCTACACCGGCATGCCCTCATGGGAAAAAACCCTAAGCGAGCAGGATATGTGGAAGATCACCAGCTTCATCTCGCACATGGAAAAACTGCCACCCGCCGTGCAGGAGTATTGGAAGACGAGTTTCGGGGTCGCGGCTCCCGGCGGGGAAGAGAACAAAGATAAAGAGGAACGCAAGCACGATTAGGAATAGCTTTTCACCCTGACTCCACCACCCGTTATAATATCCGTTTGCGTTAGGCCCTCTGTCCAAACCGTGGGCCGCGTGGAAGGAAATCATGCCGACTGACATCATCATGCCTCAGATGGGCGAATCCATTGTCGAGGGAACAATAACGAAGTGGTTGAAGAAGCCCGGCGACAAAGTTCAGCGCGACGAACCTCTCTTCGAAATCTCCACCGACAAGGTCGACGCGGAAATCCCCGCCCCGGCCTCTGGCGTTCTTCAGGAAATCAAAATCGCTGAGGGTACGACGGTAGGCATAAATACAGTGGTCGGCACCATTGCCGTGGATGGCGAAGCCGCAGCGGCACCCACGAAAGCCGCGCCCGCTCCCGCGCCGCCAGCGAAAGAAGAAAAGAAAAAGGAAGAGAAAAAGCCTGCGGCGGCGACAACTCCCGCACCCTTCGCCAGCGCTCCACCACCGCCGGAATCATCCGAGGACGAGGAAGCCCGCTCCTCACCGTTGGTCCGCAAGATCGCCCGCGAGCACGGAGTCAGTCTCTCGCAAATCTCCGGCACCGGACTCGGCGGCCGCATCACCAAGCAGGACATCATGGCCTTCATCGAGCGCGCCCCAGCGGCCGCTCCCGCAGCCCCGGCCCAGCAGCCCGCAGCAGCCGCAGCCCAGCCAGCACCCGCCGCATACCCGGGCGATCTCGTCCCCCTAACCAACATGCGCAAGATCATCGCCCAGCGCATGATCGAGTCACGCCGCACCAGCGCCCACGTTCACTGCATGTACGAAGTGGATTTCACACGCATCGTCACGCTCCGCGCCAAACACAAAAGCGCGTTCGAGCAGCGCCACGGCGTCCGCCTCACCTTCATGCCATTCTTCGTGCGCGCCGCCATCATCGCGCTGCAGCAGTGGCCCATCATCAATGCTTCGCTGGAAGGCGACAACATCCGCTACCACCGCAACATTAATGTAGGCATCGCCGTGGCCCTCGACTGGGGACTCATCGTCCCCGTCCTCAAGAATGCCGGCGACCTCAACTTCCTCGGCCTGCAGCGCGGTATCACCGACCTCGGCGAGCGCGCCCGCACCAAGAAACTCAAGCCTGAAGACGTAGAAGGCTCCACTTTCACCGTCACCAACCCCGGCCAGTTCGGCGCCGTCTTCGGTTTGCCCATCATCAATCAGCCAAACTCTGCGATCATGGGCGTCGGCGGCATCACCAAGCAGCCACTTGTGGTCACCGACAAAGAGGGCAACGATTCGATCGCCATCCGCTCCGTCATCCATCTCACGCTCGGCTATGACCACCGCCTCATCGACGGCGCCGTCGCTGACCAGTTCATGGCTTTAGTGAAGAAGAACCTCGAGGGTTGGAACGAAGAGATCGGCTAGGCCGAATCAAGCTGTGGGTTGCGTGTTAGCGGCTGGTGGCTGCTTGCACCAGGTGGATGCATTAAGGCACTGGACTGTGCCGTCAATTATTTTGGAAATGCCGTCCTTGAACCCGTCGGGATTAACAATTTCCCGTGCGGCTACCGCATCAGTCATGGCGATCGCATTCTGTAAGAACGACATCGCCGCATCCTTTTTCTCGGCTCCCGGCTTGTTCCCAAAAAGCCCCTCGATGCCATTCACGAGCGCAGGGACAAACGCAATCCCCCGCAGTAATTGAGATAAGAAATCCATAACCTTCCTCCTTGAAATGTTTGTTCGTGTACACAGGATCTTTGCCCACGGCCGGCGGCACGTTTCTTTTCGGCTGCGGTTATCTCTAGCTAAGGCTCGCCAAAATATCGTTCAACGTCGCCAGGTTAGGGTCCGCGCCGTCCGTGGATCGAACCAGTAGCGTCAGGCAGACTTTCAGCTCGTTAGCCTTGCTCAATGCCAGCGCCAGCATCCCTGGCATATCGATGCCCTCCGCCCCGGCGCTCTTCAACGTGTTTGCGGTGGCAGAAGTTACGCTCTTCAGATTGGTGATGATCGTAGTGCTCGGTACAGTGCTCATAGCTCTCCTTGTTTTGAAGTGCAGCGTCTTAGAATGGAAAGGTCTTGAAAAGAAACATCTTGCAGCGAATTGTTTCGAAAGTGAAACGCCTACTTTAGCCAGTACCTGTGCAGCGCAATGGCGGCGCTGATCGCGGCGCTGATCGCCCCATTCACGATCCGGTTATGGACGCTGTTGCGCAAATCGTTTCGCTCCAGCACCGCCACCTTGTCCTCCGCCGTCTTCATGCGCCCCGGCTGCCCGTTGCCCACCAGCGCATCCATCTTTGTTTCCAGCCGTACCAGCTTGTCGAGCACTTCCCGCTGGAACTCGATGTCGATTGCCCGTAGCGCCAATTCCCTGTCGCTGACTCCCATGCCTGTGTCCCTTCATCGCACAAGATCCTCAAAGCGGATAATCAATGTGCAGCGCCGCCGAATAGCGAGAATATTTCGGCGGCGAAGAACTGTCATACAACCGCAAGAAGTAATTCTGTGTCCGCGCCAGCCGGGGCAGATTGAATGTCTCTGTATTAAATCGCCCCAGCAAATTACGATCGTTCGCCTGCCCCCACCCGTAGTCGTTGTCCCGGACCTCAATGCCATACCCGCTCGCTGGCGCTATCCCGGCATCGACCTGCACCGTGGTCGATGTCACTGCTGTGATCTGCGCTTCAGTCAGGTCGACCTGGTAATACGCGCCTACTTGCGTTGTCTGCAGCAGAGGAGGCATATCTTGCAGCGGGATCGTCTTCGCGCTGGCCTCATACTCAATCCCCAACGGCGACGCCAGATCGTTCGCAAACCCAATCGTGTAGAAACTTCGATCGTCCGCCGGATCGGCAATTTGAATTTCCACCTCGCGCACAATTGCCGTGAACGACGCGCTCCGGGAGGGAACATTCACCGCAATCGCGTCGCCCGGGAAGATATCCGCCGCAGCACCCGGCAAAAAATCACTCCACGTCTCGTAGCTTCCCCACCACGCAATTCCCGTGGCATCATCCAGAATCGCCAGCGCTGCATTCTCGCAATCTGCATCCGTACGTGCCCCCGGAGTCTTGGCCACCCGCACCGCTCCTCTAGTCCCATCGTCTGGTCCGTTCTGCAGCAAGGCCACACTCGCCGCGTTCTGTATATGCGCCACCGCTGGCCCATTACCCCGATAGCTGGCCACGATCAATTCATTTAATGCCGGAACATACGCCGGATAGAAATCCAGCGACGGCGAACTCGTGATCTCGCACTCCGCGCCTTCCGAAAGCGCGCCCACCAATTGCGTAACGTAACTCGCGCTCGGCAGTGCCGTCCTCACCTCTGCCAGCGAAATGTGCGCTACATAGGTGTAGGCGATGCTGCACTGCATGCTCGCCACATTCACCAGGGCATAGCTGCAGAATCCAGGAGCATCCGTAATCACATCGTCGTACAACACCGTCGCGGGCGCGACCAAGGTCGCTGGGTTGCTCGGATCGATGTCCTGCACCTCCAACACGAAGCGTACGTCCGCCACCACTGCCGCTCCTCCCCATCCGCTTCCTGCCGGATGCAACGAGGAGTGGTATGTGTCTCACCGCTGCGGTAGACTTCCATCGAATACAGATAAGTCGTGAAGAAATATTGGTGTCCCGGGGTCGTGGCCATTACAGGCCCCGTAACTAACCCATTGATCAGCGCCTGGATCGTCGAGCCCGCACCCGACGGTGTGATCTGAAATCCCGCCAGGCATCCCGCAGCCGAGATCACTCCTGCATACAGACCGCCCAACACGCCTTGCGACGCGGCAGTGAAGCTGACGTCCCCATGCTGCAACTCCAGCGCACCGCCCAACTCGATCTGCTCGATAAAGTTCACCGTAGTCTGTCCATCCACACCAGTCCCACCCGCAATCTGCAACGTCTGCGCCACCACCGAGACCACCGAGGACGGATCGTTCACCACCCACGTCGTCGGATCCAGAGTCGGCCCCAGATATTCCTCGTCAATCATCGCTGGCTTAGTTTGTGCAAATGGTTTCTGCGACAGATAGAACTTCAAGCTCAGTCCATCGCCTACAAAGTAATCGCGCACATAGGCCTGCGGTTCATCCTGCCCAATCATCGTCAGTTCATTCACCAGCACGTTTGGACTATTCAGCCTTAACCCCTCTGGCGAGAAGTTTGCATCGCTCTCATTCAATCCATACGCCGCCGTTCCTACCGGCGCCAGGATCAGCCCTCCATTCATCGTGCGGAAGCTGGCCCGCGCAGCCAGTGCGATTTCCGCCGCATGAAACGAAAAGCTCTTCTGCGGATTCACTTCATACACTGCCAGCGTATCCACGTCCTGCACCGCGCTCGTGTCGAACCACCCCGGCAACACATCCTGCGCCAGTTGCCGGAGCGCGTCACCCGCGCTCCGGCCCACGAAAGGGGATCGGTTGGGCAGCGCCTTCTGATCCAGCAAGACCTCGTCGCTCTGCGCCACCACGTTGTAGCGATACACCGGACCTTGCTCTCCCCAGCCCAGATACTCATACTGCGGCGCTCCGGTCACATATCCCGTGAACACGTCGCTGCCATTCGTTTTGCCCAGGGTCACCCGCGCGCCGGTCACCGGAATTACAAACCCGGGCGAATTAGTCAGCAGGCTGAACTGCAACTCCGCCGGCTGATTAAGCTTGCGCTCCACCTTGGGCGGCATCGTTCCGTCCAGTGCTCCGGTGTAGTCCTGCGGCCCTTGGCCCTGCAGATTGTCGATTGTCAGCTTCATTTCAGTTTTGCCATGCTACCTGTCCCGGTTGCGACACGATCTCGTTCGCCTGCAACGTCATCCGCTGCAGACCGTTAACCCTTGTCATTCGGTTGTTTGACGAAAGACAGTATCTTCAGATTGGCACACTCTCAGTGTGCCAAGGTCAAGGACTTCACGCTGCATGTGCCCGGCGCGCGTGGAAAGTGGCATCTCACTGGTGGTTTCCGCGCTACGATTGGCGCCAGCTCTCTGCGGTCGTCAATACACCGCCGCCATCGCCGCGGGAAAGTAGCTTCGATAGCACAACACAGTTTGCCCATCGTTCGTGTCCGTAAATGGCAACGCGATAAATGATGCATGCAGCCCCACCGACGTCAGCGGCCTGGCAATCTCCGCGAAATCTTCCCGAAGAAACTTCTGCGACGAACTCCGCGCGCCATTCCCTTGCGTGTTCGCTGTCGCATTGCTCTTCGCCCCGCCCCCGCTTTTTGGTGGCTTCCCTCCCGCACCAGACTTCAAACTCACACCGCTTGCTCCTGCCCCGGGATTCGGGCTCAACCGCGGATAGTAGAAGCAAACTCGCCCCCCCGACTCCGCTTCAGCCACAAACAGTGCCGACCATTCCTGGAAGAACGATCCCCCTTCCCGGTTCACGAACGCGGCCACGACCTGCGCTGAAGCTCCCGCAGCTGGCGTCCCCGCCAGCAAGGGCTGCGCCAGAATCACCGAGGTCGCCGTCACTTCCACCACGCGCCCCACATTGAAGGTCACCCTCCGTACATAATTCAGATCGTGGTTCACCAGCGCTGCGTTGCTTACATACGCCGCCGAAATTCCCGATCCCACGTAACCGATCTGCTGCTGGTAGTCCACATCCACGGCCACCAGATTTCCCAGTGCGAATCCATTCACCGCGCCCACGCCAAAAACTAGTTCGCTCGCAGTTGAACCTGCCAGCACCGCCACCCCAGGTACGGGTGTTCCCCCGGAAGGCGCCGGCGCCGCGCTCTCGCTCGTCGCCAGCACGTTCATGTGCTCCGACCCTCCCGCCAGCGCCATTTGCAGCTTGCCCCACTCCCGGAAGTCAAACTCCACTCTCGCTTCAATCGGCCCTCGAAACTGCGCCGAAGGCAGCGCTTTCGTCCCCGACCGCACCACATCCGTCGGCGTGTCGTAGTAACGTTCAAAGCCTTCGATCCAGCCCAAATCCAGCCACGGGGCCGGAGGCGAATCGAGCGCGAACAGCCCACTTCCGGCGGGATCAAAAATCGTCGGTGTCTCGGTGGCTCGATTCACGGCAGCGAAATACGCCCGCATCTGCCGTGTCACCGGAACCATGGCCGGGCGCAACGGTGTAGTGCTCATAAAAGCGTAACCTCCGAGAAGAAGAAAACCGTGAGAGCTGCCCGCCGCTCCACCCGCCCGTCCTGATAGGCTCGCTCATACATCGCCCGCCGCACCGCGCGCCCCTGATACGCCAGCGTGTTGTCCTCCACGCCGCTGGTCATCACTTCCTGAAATTTCGGTTGATTCCAGAACACACTCGTGCCCAGGTCCGCGCTCGGCGACTGCGTATAGTCGTACTTCTCCGTGCTCGTGGGCTGGCAGATTCCCAGCAGCTCGTTATCGAGCTGCCCCAGCACTCGACCGCGATCCACCATGCTTTGCACCGTCCCCAATGTGTAATAAGAGATCACGCATTCCAAACTCATCAGGGCAGAATCCCCAGCATGCCCTCCGACCACGGCTGCTGACCCCCACTCGATGTAGAACGTGTCTGGCTGCGGTTCGGCCGATGCCGGAGGAAGGTTCTCCACCACCAGCACCGCCGGCACGGTCGCTCCATTGATCGTCACAGTCCGCCCCGGATTCAGTCCCAACAGCCGCGTCTGCAACGCAAGAAAAAAACTGTCTTTGGCAAATTGCATGAAAACCAGCCCTCAGCTTTCAGCCGTCAGCTCTCAGCAGCGCTTCAGATCCATCCAGCCCGTCGCTGATGGCTGATAGCTGATAGCTGACGGCTTGCTTTCACTCCACCGCCGTCATCACATAAAAGTATGCTGTCCCCGCAAAATTCTCGGTCACGACCGTTTCGATATGAAAAAGATCGCCGTCATACAGCAGACCCAGGGCGGCATTGAACAGGTCTTCCGCCGTACCCATCCCAAGGGTGGGCAGTTGCACCTCAATCGCCGCGGCGGGCAGCGTAAACTCGATTCTTCGCGCCGGCCCTTGGTTCCCAGTCGGCAAGTTGCGTGCTACCACCGGGGTGATGATTATGTTTTGCACTCCGGGATCAACCAATCCCAACTGCCCCGCGGCATCGCTCGCCATTGCCGTCGCCGGTAGCAACAAGCTCACGTCATCGCCGCCCAGCGCCGTCAGCATCGCATTCGCCGCGCGCACAAGTGCCGCCCCGCAAATTCCGCTTCCCATGACTCCTCCGCTTCCAAACCCACGTCGAGATCGCTGGCCACTGACCACTAGCCACTGACCACTGTTCTCACGCGCCCTTTTGCGCCACATAAGGCGCCAACAAACTCCGTACCATGTCATCGACCAGCGTCGGCCCGAAGTACTGCAGCCGCAGCTGGTTGATCTGGCTCGATTGCACATTCAGTCCCGGTGTCGCCTGTGCATTCTTCACGATCTGCGCGCACGCCACCTGCACCGGCACTGGAATCGCGCTCCATCCCGCGTTATAGACCACATCCACTTCGTTGAAGAACAATCCCAAAGCGTTCACCGGAAACGTAAGCTCGCCGCTGTCCATCCAGATATCGATCGTTGTCGGGTCGATCGCCGTCCACATCCCCGGCAGGGAAAACACCAACGCAAATTCCAGGCTCATCTCCGGAAACGGCCATTCCCCTCTTCGTGGGATCCCGTAGCGGCCCTGCAGCGTCACAATCGGCGTAGTCGCCGGCGCCACCGTCACCAGCGGCAGATAGCTCACCCGCACTGTGTTCAATTCCGGCGGCATCTTCAGCCGCTCTTCGTATTGATTCACGCCCAGCGTCACCCGCCGGCAATGCGCGTCGATGATGGAGGAAGCCGCCGTGATCCACGATGGATCCGTCGCCGCATCCAGCCCGTAAGTCAAGTAATCCGTTGTTGCGAGATAATTCATAGTGAGTTCTCAGTTCTCGGTTGTGAAAAAAGATGTCGTTGGTCGTCAGTCGTCGGTTGTTGGCAATAAACGAATCAAGCCAACGACCAACGACCGACGACCAACGACGGTTTCCCTATCTCTGCACGTTCACTTGGTAATGCGCGAAGTTCGCCCCCTTTACCACGGGCGCGCCAAACTTCACCACCACCATCTGCTGGGTCAACGCGTTGGGCAGTCCCAGCTTGAACACCCTCGGATTCGGATCGCTCAGCCAGTGATACTCGATCAGATCCTCGGTCACGATGTAAGCCGGCAGCACCGCTGTCCCCGAACCCGGCGTCCCCGTATACGGAACCGCCCAATCCGGAATCAGCGGCAACTCTCCCGCCTGCGTGCTCAGCGCCTTCACGCGGAACCCACCCGTGATCTCCACACTGTTCAGCACCACGTTGAAGTCCGCCTTCATTTCCCGGTCGATCAGGTCCAACAGCACCGGGTTTGAGTAGATTGCCGTCGGTCGCACCGCGTACGACGAACTCGCAACCATGTTGGCAATCGTGCTCTTGATGCCATCCACGATGCTCGCCGTGGTTGCGATCGTGGTCGTGTTCCCGCCGGCCACGATCTGTCCGATCACGCCGAAATACTGCGTGGTCGTCGGCGAACTGAGCGAAGTGTCGTTGCCGTTCCACAGCGCAACGTCGTGCGTCCGCAGCAGTCCGTCCACCGAATCGGCCAGGTCTTTTGCCTGCAAGTAGGCGAACTGGCTTTGTTGCGCCGTCACTTCCAGGTCAAACAGGTTGTAGTTGAGCTGCGACACCAGCGCCTTCAACGGCACCGCCAGTTCCAGCCGCGTTGGCGATCCTACCGTCGGTGAAATGTTCCGCGGATCGACAAATGCCTGCGCCGCCGTCGGCGAGTTAATCGCCGTCTCTTCGAAGAACCGCGACGGATGCCCGGTCGCCGGCACCTGCTTGATCCTCTGTCCAAACGCGCCCCGCCGCCGCACGATGTCGAAGATCTCCGTCTGGTACCTGTCAATCTCAATCGCGCCGGGCCCAAGGTAGTCCGCCGACGCGTACAAATCCACAAATTGTCCTCTCATGTTTTCTCCTCTGTTTGATTTTTCCTGCAATTGAAAGTCGATTGCGTTAATCCGTCCTGCTTGCCCTGTCATCCTGAGCGCAGGAGGCGCTTCACGAAGTGAAGCACCTCCGTAGTCGAAGGACCCTTGTCTGCCGGATTTCCAGCAACGGCTCGGCAGGGAGTTGTCTTCGATGCTGTGGTCTTGATGTGCTCTCTGACCCGCAAGCAAAAAGGCACGACCAAAGTCGTGCCGCCGTTTGCCTTTATGCCGAAGCCCGAAAGCCGCCAGCCCTACTCGATAATCCCCGCCCGCGCCAGCTCCGACTTCACCGCGATCCGCTGCTCCACGCTCAAGCTCTGCAGCGTCTTGTCCAGCACGCCCTTGTCCAGCTTCTCGCCGCCGGACTCGTCGCAGCTCTTGGCCAGGATTGCCGAAACCAGCGGTGGCAGCGTCTTCCGCGCCATCCGCGCCGCCTGCGCTTTCAAATCCGCATTGGATTTCTCCAGCTCCGCCACGCGCTCCTGCAATTGCCGTGCCCCTTCTCCGCGCGCCGCGATCTCATATGACGGCTGCTCTTCCACCGCCGCCACAATCCGGTCCACCTTCGTGTTCAGCGCCTCTTGCTGCGCATCCAGCCGCCCCAGCACACGATCCAACGATTCGGCCGCACTCGCCAGCCGCTCCGCCGTCGTCATCAACTGCTGCACCATCTCTTCGTTCATGTGTTTCTCCTCCTCGGTGTTCTACACCGCAAGCTTTGTTACTTGGTACTAGCTACTCAGCTCAATCCACGTGTCCCGGTACGCCGCCTTATCCCTCCGCAGAATCGCCGCTCCCGTGAAAGTCACTTTCGACAGCGTCCATACCTGCGCCCTGGTGTCCGCAATCTCCACGCCCGTGACTTCGTACGACAACCCAAGCCCGGCCGGCCCCGCCGCCACGCAAGTTTCAGCGCGTATCGTCGGATGAAATTCCTCAGCTTGCGTCAGCCTCCTTCCCGGAGTCCGCTTCATAGCTGTCGTCAAGCTGAGAATCCTTTCCGTCGCGGCCCGCAGTGAGGCTCTCAATCTGTATCCCTCTCGCCAGTTTCCGAGATCAGAGGAGCTCACCGCCGCATGGATCACCCCGGCGTTCACCAGCCTCGTTCGAAAGGAATCGATTGGCTTGCGATTGCCGCCCGGCCACGATTTAGCAATCTCCTCAACAATTTCAGGAAAGTCCCTCGCAAACAGATACCCGCCCAATTCCAGATTCTTTCCCACGATCTCCGCTCGTGTGATCACCCCCACCTTGCGCCGTACATCATGCCGGTCCAGAGAGGGCGAGTAATCGAGCGCCATCCCTAGCAACGAAGGCAGCGCCGCCTCCGCCGCTCTCTTCGTCAGCACCACCAGGTGACCCTTCGCGCCCGAGGGCGCCCGCTGCGACGGTACATCGACCATCGTCAATACTCCAGAAAACCCCGCCCGGTTCGGATGCCCCGCCACCTCCGGCATCGCCACCGCCATACTCTTCAAATCAATCATCTCGATGTCCCCTTCTTCGCGGTTGTCATCCTGAGCGAAGCAAGTGCTTGCGCGCCGAGCGCAAGCACTTGCGTAGTCGAAGGACCCCTGCAATCTTTGCCTTACCCATGCGGCTGCAAGGAGTTCTCTCCACGAACTTTCCTGGGCGTTAGCTGCCAGTCGGTTTCTCCAAATCCCCCAACCCCCGCATCCTCCTCACCT
Organism: uncultured Acidobacteriaceae bacterium; assembly: GCA_963842095.1. Classification (GTDB taxonomy): domain Bacteria; phylum Acidobacteriota; class Terriglobia; order Terriglobales; family Acidobacteriaceae; genus Sulfotelmatobacter. The sequence continues at coordinate 489,224 of CAWJEY010000004.1, read as the reverse complement.
CATTCACCGTCAGCACTCCGTTCTGCAGCAGAATCTGCTGAATCTGCGCTTCCTCCAGCGGATCCTGCGTCTCCAGTTCCGCGAATGTAAACTCCAGATCGTTCCATCCCAACCTTTTCTGAATCGCGTCCGCGTCAGGTGTTCTGCCAGCAGTCGCGCCGTAGGCACAATCGCCTGCCGGAACGCCATGTCGTTGTATTCCTCCGCCGTGGTGCGGTTCACGTCCCGCTCCACTCCCAAATAAAACGGAGGAAGATCGAAAGCATCCGCTATCACGCGTAGCAGAAACTCCTGCCACTGCAACCGCAAGTCGGCGTCCGTGCCTCCACCAAACCGCAGCACCTCGGGCTTGCTCTCAACCGAGAGGATCGGCACCCGCCCCGTTCCCTCAATCTCGTCCTGCCACCAGCGAATCAGCCGCTCGTGATGTTCCGGCGTCAAATCCTGCAACCAAAGCGCATACTGCACCACCGAATTCGAAGCCAGCCGCGAAGCATACCGGTGCGCGCCGAGGAACGCGTTGATCGACTCAAACGCAACTTCCAGCCGTCCCAACCCAAACGGCGTATGCGTCCGCGGATTCAGCCGGATGTAAATCAGCTCATCATCATCCAGCGTGATCTGGCTACGCGGCCCCGACTGGTCCGTAACCTGCAAGTAGCGCGACCCGTGCGGCGATCCATCCCAATCCAGATCCATTCGGATCGACGATCCATCCACCGGCCACAGCAGCAACGGATGTTTCGCATCGCCCGACGTTTGCACCTCGATCGCCCCGTACCCGCCCACGATGATGTCTTCCACCACCTGCTCTGAGAACGAACGAAACGAGTCGTCGGGATTGGGCGCATGAAAATTGTCGGTGAGAAGCTGCGCCCGCTCTGCACCGTCTGGAATCCCATCCAGCGAAAGCCCCTGGCGCGCCTGAATTCGCCACCGCATCCCTGCGATCCGGTCTTTAATGCAATTGATCGCCCGCCGCGGCACCGGAATCTCCGAAAACCGCCGCAGGTTGTAAGCCGTAGGCTTCGGCATAATGTCGCCCGGCGGCCCATACGAGTTGAAAATGGAAGGCAACGGCAAAGTCCGCCGCTTCTTCTCCGCCGTAGCCAGAGAAGAAGATGAGGCCGCAGACACTCCCGCAATCCGGCGCAGAGCGCCGCGCAACGTCTCTTTAATGTTCATGATGTTCTCTCGTGTAGTGCGGACGCCCTCGCCCGCGAAACCCTAACCCGGCTAGGAACTTTGCGTCCCGTCAAATCCTCGGGTCATCCTCCCATTCAGGAACGGACTCCAAATTGTGTATAATCACATATACTGATAAAGGGATATACGCATATACAACAAGGAAACCATGCCCGAAGCTGAAATCACCCGTCTAACAATCGTGTGGTCGAAGGATACCGATCTTGCTCTGCGCTCTCATCTCGGCACGCAGGGCCTCAAGAAAGGCGCACTCTCAAAGTTCGTCGAAGACGCCGTCAAGTGGCGCCTCTTCGATCAGACCGTCAACCAGGCACGCGAAGCCTTCGCCTCTGTACCTGCCGGCGAACTTCGCGACACCATCGACGATGCCATCTTGAACGTTCGCAAACAGAGGCGCCGGCAGCTTCGTGGCCGTCCGCGAAAGTGACGAATGCGGTTGGCACTCGACACAAACGTGCTTCTCAGCGCTCTCCTGTCGTCCTCCTCGCCGCCTGCGCAACTCTTCGCTCTTTGGCGCAACCGCGCCTTCGAACTTATTACTTCGGCCGAGCAAATCGACGAAATCTCACGCGTTACACGGTATCCAAAAATTCGCGCGCGGCTTGCTCCCGCGCTTTCCGGACGGCTCGTCAATCAGCTCCGAGACCTGGCCATCGTTGTCACGAAACTACCGAAGGTCGACCGCTCACCTGATCCTGACGACAATCACCTCCTTGCGCTCGCCGAGGCCGGAGGGGCCCAATTCCTGGTAACCGGTGATAAGCAACTGCTCAGCCTTAAGCTTCACAAATTCACCCACATCATTACTCCCGCAGCCCTTGTCGAACTATTGCGGTGAGATTGTGAACAAGACTTCATAAGGTTTTGTAGCGCCTGGCGTCCCGCCCGCCGTCGCGAGGGCGTCTCGCCCTCGCAGTTTTAAGCGCTCCAAAAGAAAAGCCCCGCCAGAGCAGGGCATATTTGCTGAATCGAGACTTACGCTAAGGCATCGTGCTGGATAGCCAAAGCACCGCCGTACCCATGCACGCCGCAATCGCCAAGATCAGGCGTGGACGTCCGAACAAACTCAGAACAAACGCCACCACCAAAACATAAAGAGCAACTCTCTCGCGCGCACACACCCAGGCAACTTGTTGAGCCACCCCTGCGCTATTTCGCCAGTCAACTCCCGGCATAAGCATTCTTGTCGCCGGCCACATCAGAACCGCCAACGAGGTCAATACCAGCGACAACAGTGTAACGTGACTACGCCAGCCCGCTGTCTTCCTCATTCGAGCCAAGTAGAAGATCCAGCCATAAACTAAGCCGGCCGGTGCCAGCAGAAGAAGCAAAATGCCGATCGCGTTCTCGACAATCCTCATGCCCTCAACTCCCGCCGCGCCACTTCCGCAATCATCGGCATCTCCGCCGCCACCGCAATGCGGATCTTCTCATCCTCCATCATGCTCAGCGCAAACTGCACGCTCTCCTGCCCTCGATCCAGGTCGTCATCAATCACCGCGGTCAGCGCAGGCACCGCCCCTGCCACTTTCGACATCACCGGAACAATCCGCGGATAGCGTGCAGCCAGCAACACCGCCGCATCCACACCTGCCTTCAGCGAAACAGCCTGGAATAACTTGATCTCTCCTCCAATCCGATATCCAAAATCAAACTGAAACGGATCGCCCCTCTTCGTGTAAGGCGCGACTGGAACCGGAAGCACAAACTTCGCAATCCCGGCCTGCTCAAACGCATCCCGCATCGCCGCCAGAATCCGCTGCCGCCCGCTCACTTCCCGCTTGCCACCAACTTTAGCCGCCTCCAGATACATCGAAGCCATCGTTTCGATCTCAGCCACCGGATCCTCTGCCAGGCATCCCTTCACTGGCGAAAGTTGAATCACGTTCGAAAACGAATCTTCCAGCCGCCGCAATAAAACCGCACGATCCTGCGTCGCACCCAACTGCCCGCGAACGTCCCGTTCCAGTGCCGCGAGCATCTCCACATCCGCCTGCGGATCCAAACACCGCACCCGCCGCCAATCCCGCGTGAAGCGCACCTCCGCAAACCCGCCACCATTCGCCCCAGCCTCAACCATTACCAACCCAATATTGACAAACTCATCCTTCACCGCGTCCGGCACATACCGCAGCAGGAAAAACTCAAGTTGTCGCCGATCAGCCATCCTCTACCCTGTGTTACCCCGTGTCCTCTGTGTTAGAGGTTTTGGTTCTAAGCCTGCTCCCGCCACGCCGGAAACGGCCTCCGCGGCGAAACTCGAAATGCCTCAATCAATTCCCGCACCACTCCCCGCCGCGCAATCAAAGTTCGTACCAGCTTCTCCAATTCGTCCCACTCTCCTCCGTACCACTCCGGAGGAATTTCTCCCGCCAGCGTCCACACCACATCCTCTCCCATCTTCTCGATCCGCGAGAGCCACGGCTCAAACGATTCCCACCCCCGCACGCATTCATACACTTCATTCCGCGCATAAACCCCACGCAGCGGATAGTCAGGGAAAGTCCACTCCCCCGCGTTGAAGCAATACCCCTGGTCAATAAACGCCGCCGTATACTTCCGCTCCCGCAACTTCCGCCAAAACGCCGCCTGCCGTCCGTTCGCATTTCCCGTCCACTTATCCACTACCAGCATCCCGGCAAACGTCTCCAGGTTCCGCACTAGGCCAAACATCTCTGCCGGAAGATAATCGAACACCTGCCCTTCCAGCGGACTCACCGCATACCGCGACCCAAATTGTAGACCCGCCTGGCACGGCACGCTCGCATGCGCCAGTTGAATACTCAACTCCGCCGTATGCTCCACCAGCCAGGCGCGTACTTCCACCACTTCCGCCCCCGGCACCGGCAGCCCCACTCGCTCCGCCAGCCGCGTTGCCAGCATCTCATTCGTCAGCACTCGCAAATGCTGCGGATTGTTGCGGAACTTCACCACATAAAAGTTTCCATCCGAGCAGCGCATCAAATGCCCCTGCGCCCCGCCCCGCATCCTTCTAACGTGTTGGACCGCTTCCACCAAGCAAGAAGCTCAACTGGCCATGTGGCGCGGGCACTCTGCCCGCGAAAGCCCCGCAGGGGCGACACTGACCACGAAGCCTGCCATCTTACCCCAACTCCCGCCACTTCCGATGTGACGAATGAACTCTCTTGACTCCAGCACCTCTACTCCACAACCAAGCTCGCCATCTCCAGCCCCTTTTTCTTCACACCTCGCCCCGCATCCTCCCGTCGCACCGCCAGCGCGATCGCCATCGCCATTACGCAATCATCATGCGCTCCGTCGGCCGCGGCGGCGCCTCCGTCAGCATGTCTAACAAACGTCCGGCACTCTTCCAACAGACGCGGACTGTGGAACAACTCCGGCTCCGCCATCAGCACCGCCGCCATGTTTTCGATCATCGCCGGCCGGCTCGCCGCCGACGTCAGCCACCCCAATTGGCCATCTTTCTCGAACACATTTTCGCACCCCAGATAGTTCAGGTGGGCCAGCACTGCCGCTCCATGATTGTTCCGCTCCACCGCCACCAGCGCTCGCTCGTATCTCTGCCCCAGATCTGTAACCCGTTTCGCCAACTCATACGGCGGAAAGTGCCCATGCAATTCCGCACATTGCATCCCCATGGTTCGCTCGATCACCTCTACACATGCGTAGTCCCCGTCTGCGCCTCCGCCCGCCGTATCCACTCCCAGGATGTACCGCCTCCCTTTCTGCGGCGGAAACCAAATCGTAAGCCTGCCGTTGTCTTCCGATTCCGTCCCAGCCCCGGCCAGTCCCGCCGCTTTCTCGATGGCGGCCAGCTCGAACACGCACTCCCCGGAAACCAGAAAGCACGAATTCGAGTCCTCCGCATATTCCTGTGCCGCCAGCGAGCGCAGCGCCTGCCACTGCTTCCGGCGCCACGCAATTTGTTCCTCGCTTAGCCCGTGTTGTCTCACCAATTCACTCTCGTCAGGGGTCAGCGGCAGTATCTCCCCCTTTTTCACCGCTTTCTGATACCTGTCGTCATACCACCAGGGGAAGAAATGCTGCGTGTAACCAGTCTCGATCGCCTTTTGCCATTCCCCGTAGAACACTCCAGTCGCTCCATTGGGCGTCGATTCCAATACGATCTCCCCTTCCGGCACCACTGCTGCCCGCAGCGAAGCCAGCGTTTCCTGACCACCGCGGGGCCAGCGGGAGACCTCCGAACAATGTAGATTATGGATGGTCATTCCCCGCCCCGCGTTGTCGTCCGCCGTTTCCACCCGGTACTCGCTGTCGAGCCACGGGAACACGATCTGGCGGACGTTGGAGCGCGACTTCACCAGCGCCCCCTTCAGCATCGCCTTGGGCAGGTTCTCCCAAAAGCGTTGCACAATGTTGAAGATTGCTTCTGCCGATTCCGGACTGTGGGCCACTTGCACCGTCAGCGTCCCCGGTCGAGTGATCGTTTGCAGAAAATATCGCGCCGCAATATACGTCGTAATTCCTACCTGCCTCGCTTTCAGAACGATGTTCTGCTTGCTGCATCTCTGCGAATACTCCCGCTGCGCCCGGTTCAAACGCAGAAACCAGCGCCCGCCCGTCTTCGGACGAATTTTCAGCAGTTTCGTGATCAACCGGTCTCGCACCGTCTCATCCCCTATCCGCTGATCGAGAGACGGTCCGAATTGCTGCAGCAGATAAAGATCGACCTCCACAGTTCGCCTTTCGCCGTTCCGCGCCTCTTGGCGCTTTTTGCTTTTCGCATTTACTGAAGGCTGACAGCTGATGGCTGACAGCTGTTCTTCACACTCCCGTCGAATCCTCATTCCGCATCCGCGCGTACTGCCGGATCCCGTCCCGCAGCAGCACGCTCCGTTCCGTCAGCTGATGCAGTCCCTGCCAATCCCGCTTCAAGTCGAGTTGCGGGTCATATCCCGATTGCGCCAGAAACTTCCAGCGCTGGTCATACGAACGATTCTGCTTAGCTCCGTGAAAAAGGTGATTCACTAGCCCAGGCAGGTAACCCACGTTCCGCCGGATATGTTTCTCGGCCCGTTCCTGCCACTCCTGGCATAACCGGATGTAAGCCGGCGAATATCCCGAATACAAAGACCTGTGTACCTGCCCTACCAGCGCCGATGCCATGTGCCAATCACCCGAACCCAAAATGGCGTGATCGATCAGCATGCCCACATTTTCCAGCGCGCTTCGCTTCGCTGCCCACGCAAATCCCGGATGCCAGAACTGCCCGCTGTGCACGCTGTAGTAGCCATACGCCGGCTTCTGCTCCATAAAGGCCAGATCATGCGGATTGGGCCGGTCCGTCACCCATTTGTAAAGAAACCCCGGAGTCGTCGACAGCGGCTCGTAGTCCGGCCCCACATCCTGCGCGTGGCTAAACATCTGCAGCACGTCGTAGTGCTGCAGAAGCTGCAGCGTCTCCTGCGCCCAATCCGGACGGTTGAACTTTACGTCCGCGTCAATCCACGCGATGTACTTCGCTTCCGCCGGTAGGCGCTGAATCAGTAAATTTAGCGCATTTTCCTTGTGCCAGATTTCGCTGCTCGTCCGCAATTGCAAGTGCCGCGGATTCCCCGCCTGCGTCACTTCGAAGTGCCGTTCACCTAAAGCAACTTCCGCCGTGTACAGGATCGCTCCCGCCGCTTCGCACTCCCGCTCGAACATCCAGTAGTTCCAGTAGCGTGACCGCCAGCGCAGCGGATTCTCCAGCATCGTCACCACATGGAGCCGGTCGGGGAACACATGGACCCCCGGCCGGGCCTGCGAAGGATGATCGATACATCGTGCGCATTCGCAGCGCACATGATGTTGCAACTTCCACTCGTCGCTCACTATGTCATCCCCCGAAAATGGTTATTGTCGCCTCGCAAGAAAGTCATTGTCGCCCGTCGAAAATAATCATTGTCATCCCGAACAACCTTTGTCATCCCGACCGGAGGGAGGGACCTGCTGTTTCCTCTCCCTTCACTGCACTCGCGGTTACTTCAAAAACCCACCGCTCGCCCAGCGCGCAACTTTTCCGTGCACATGGATCCGCATCCCCGCCGTAGCATCGTCCAATGCGGTGTTGCCCGTCTTCGCGGTCATGGTTGCGTTATAAGAACCCACGAACTCGCTCGCCGTCAGCGGAGGCTGCTTCTTCACCTGTTTCGCCGCCATCGCCATCATCTCGGGCGACGCGCTCGCGTCCACCAGCGGCACAACCGCCGCCACCGACTCCACCTCCGAGAGCAGGATCCCGATCACCGCTGTGATCTTCGCCTGGGTCGCCGCGTCTTTGATGTGCAAAGCCGGCAGCAGTCCGTTCAAGGTCGCCTGCACCGCACTCATCGCAGCCTGAATCTGATTGAGCAGCCCCGGCTGCGCCGCAGCATCTGCCTTCTGATACTGCGTGATCAGCGACTGCATCAGCTGCAAATCTGTCCCCGCCTGTGATCCCGCCGTTTGGATCGTCTGCAGATCGGCCGCCGTGACGCTCTTCCCCTGCAGCGTTGCCACCAGCGCCACCAGGTTCGCCGTCGCTGGAATCAACGCCGCCACAATCTGCTCCGCATCATTGATCCATGCCGTCGAACATGCCGTCCACATCATCGTTCCGCACAGCACCACCGCCAACCAAGCTTTCCCCACGCCAACTTTCCTCATCGCCCATCTCCTTTAATTAGATTTCGATTTGTAAACAAGAAGGGCACGGCTTCCACCGTGCCCTCGCCCACCTATGTCGAGATCATCCTTTACGGATTGATCACCGCTACCACATCGCCGCGATACGTTCCAATATTCGTCCACGAACAGCTGCCGTCAGTCTGCGTTCCTCCGACGGTTTGGTTCCACGGGCTCGGCTCCGTGCTCCCCGTCGTACAGGAACCGCTCGTTTGGTAAACATAGAGGCCGCCGTTTCCCGTCCGTGGCCACAGCAAGGCATTCGCCGCGACCGCCACACTCGCCGGCCAGTCCGGCGCGCAGTAACTCGTATTGGTCCCGTTTGTCGTTCCCAACGAACACTGCCAATCGGTCGAGACGAAGCAGTATTTCCCTGTCTGCGAGCAGGAAGTGATTGCGTTCTGCGTGTTGAAGTAAAAACTGAGCGCGGAATTGTACTCGTAAGCGAGGCGGTAATTGTATCCGGGAGTTGGAACCAGCCCGCCGCCCACCACTCCATCGATCTCGTCGTACCCGCCGCCGGGGTAGAGTTCAAAGTAGTAGGGCGTGGCCGCGAGCGTTCCCAGGCTGCACCCGGCCACCGTGAGCTGAGTGGCCGACACGTAGGTCGCCGTACAATTCTGCCCATTCACGATGATGTTATGCCCGGTTCACGAGGATCCGAATTGCGTCCCGTACGTCAAGGTGACCGTCCCGCTCGCGGCTGATACGATTCCCAGCGCACGCGGGAAGTTTGTGTTGCTGTAGGTGGTCGTCGAATACGGAATCAGCCCGGTGTCGTTGCCCGGATTTGCATTCGAGTTAAGATGACTGTCGATCGGCGTCTTCAGGCACGGCTGATTTGAGTACGGGAAACTCGCGCCGCTACAAGTCGGTACGCTCCACAACGCCGGGGAGTTGACCAGTTGCGGGGCGCTGTAGAACCCGCCATTCTGCGGAGCGGTCACGGGGTAGTTGTAGCGGACACCCGTTTGCGTTCCCGCACTGCTGGCCAAGGTGCAGGCGGACGACGTGCAGGAGGAAATCGCGTAACTGGTGCCATTGATGGCGATCTTCCCCGTCATGCTGCTGTTCGGCCCGATCCCGGAACCAACAAAAGTCATCGTCGTGCCGGAGGTATTCACGATGCCAGCCCCGGCAGTCGCGTACGCGATCTGCTGGAAATTGTTTCCCACACTGGTGTTGTTGTCTGCGCCGATGAAACTAGCTTGGTATTCGGTCTCATGTCCCGTGCAGGCCACGCAGGGGATCACCGTGGAGGTTCCAAGAAGCCAGAAATAATAACTCGATCCGTTCCCCGTCACTATCGAGCCGCAACTCCCACCCCGATTCGATGAAACGGTCGCGTACGCCCCGCCGTGGTACTTGAAGTTGTGGACGCAATAACGGTCATCCATCGCCACCGTGCCGATCGTGGTCGGCGCCCATGTGCTGCCCGACCACGTATACCCCGTGACCACTCCGGTGCAGGTGTTGTAAACGTAGTACAGATCATTATTAAGCACCGGAGCTATCGCATCCATGGTGGCCGCGATTGCCAGGCATCCCGTATCCTGACCGCCCGTGGTTGAGAAAGCGTCTGCCGTAATGAACGACAGCGAGTTCACGTTGTCTAAGCGGTTCATCCCGCCCAGCGTTGTCCAGGTCGTACTTCCCCCGCCGGATGCCGCGCTGATAATGGGGGCATAGTTCGCCAGGATCGTTTGCGTGGGCAGCGCGCCCGGATTCGTGATCGAAGGCGAGTTATAGCCCGCAAGATTGTATTCAATAATCTCTGGTCCCGACGACGGCCCGTGGTCATAAAAGAACAGGTCGTTGGTGTAAGAAAATTCTCCGCAATGCACCACCAGGTTGCCCCGGGCCGTGTCCAGGTTCGGATACAGGGGCAGGCTGTTGTTCCCTCCGGGATTCAGATACCGCACAAAGTAATTGCCGCCGCTGTCGCCAACCAGGAAGAAGTTATCCTGCAGGCTGGCGATGTTGTTGTCCGCCGACCCTCCACATGGCACCGCATACTCAAAATTCGCATTGCTTCCAGTCTGCGTCGTTCCGTCCGTCACCCCGGACATGCTCGCGTTCGCGATCATGGTGTCCGTGATGCGCGCATTGTTGCTCGTCAGCCCGCCCAGGCTCGGTGCCTGCACCACGTCCACCGCCGCGTCGCCGGTGATCGTGCAGGCATATAAGGGCGGGCCGCAGCCTGGGGTGCCAGCTCCCACCGTGAAATACGATCCCGGCTGGTTCTCGCCATACGTCGCGTAACCCACGTACACGTGCGCCCCAATCTCCCATCCGCTCCCGTAACTGTTCTGGTTTACTCCGTTGATGTCGAGCGCGTACGCCGCCCCCAGGTTCTCCCCCGCATCCACCACCGGCGAATTCCTGGTCGGACGGAAATCCAGCGTCATGCTTGTCGCCGGCAGCTTGTAGTAATAACTCCCGTCCGTCCCGCTCTCCTGCGTTCCTCCATGCAGCCAGTTCACCAACCCTGTATTCGTCTGGATCGTCGCCCCGCTCGTCTTGAAATCCTGAATCAGATTCGTGATCTCGGTCGAACTCAATTCATTCAAGTGCCAAAAGATCCCCCACGGCACTCCCCACACCGACTCTTTCCACACCAGCGCCTGAATCTTCTGATTCAAACTCGCCGCCGTTAACCCCTGCCACGAAGGATTCACTCCAAAGCTGGTGATGTTCTGCGCGTTGAATCCGTCAGAGTACGTATCGAACACCCCCAGGTCTTCCTTCAGCGCCCCGCGCGCCCCCGTGTATGGCACGCCTTCCGTGATCCCCTGCATCGTCGTCGTCTCATATCCCCCGGGATACACATACACGGGCGTCGCCGGCAGCCCCGTCAGATTCGTCGTCATCCACTGCCTTGACAACGTGATCTCGTCCGTCGTCAACCGCGTCACATCCAGCTGCATGTGATAAATCGAAGTCTTCACATCCTGCCCGCTCACGTCCGCCAAATCCTGTGCCAGCAGCGCCGCTTCCGTGTACGCCGAACACCCCGTCCCGTAAGGCCCCTGGCACGGGGTCGTCTCCGTCGCGGTAAATTTTCCCGTCGCCACCAACGCCTGCCGCACTGCCTGGATCGTCCCTTGCGCCTGTCCTTGTGCCAGGTTGTAACTCACGCTGTCGCTGGCGCCCGTGACCGTGATCGTCAAAGTCTTGCTGCTGATGCTCAACGTCGCCGCCGTCCCACTCCCCGTGTACTGAATTTCTAGCGCATCTGTATTCGTGTAATAGGTGTGCGACATCGAATGCGACGTCACGTCCCGCCCCGCATTGATCCATCCCTGAAATTCCGAAACCAGCGTCCCCGCCAGCGGATATCCCACCGTGATCGCCGCTCCCACCGGAACGCTCGCCGCATCCGCCAGCGGCAACACCGTGCTCGCGTAGTAAGTGTCTGCCCCCGGCGTCATTCCCGCGTCGTCCACCGTCAGCGTCACCTCTGCGGGATATCTCTCGTACACCTGCACCGCTGGCGCCGTATCCGCCGCAACGTTCCCCGCGCCCGTGATCGGCCCGCTCCCGCTCGTCCACTCCACATCCGTCGATCCCGCCACCGCCAGGCTCGACGCATAAAAATGACAGTAGGAATACGTAACCGCTCCCGTGTTGTCCACCAGCGCCCCGTCCCGATTCGCGTAGCCCTTGTCGTTCACCATCGTGATCGCCGTCGCCGCCCCATCGAACCGGAAGCCGTCATAATTCAAATGCGCCTCGTCGTTATAGATCTTGATGTCTCCGGGACCCGGCGTACTCTCATTCACATAAAATCCCAAGGGCTGCGTCCCCTGCGGAATCATCGAGTCCGCTTCCATGTTCGCGAACACCAGATGATCGCTCGCCCCCTGCACATAAACCCCATACTGATCGAACCAGTTCACCAGGAAATGCTGAAAAGTCAGCCACGACCTCCCATTCACGTTGATTACCGGCACGTTGCTCAGCGCCATGGGTACGATCGGTTCGTTGTAATAGGTCGCCGGATTCCCCACCGAATAAACGTAGACATACCCACTCGCCAGATAAAAATCCCACTGCGCCGTCAGGTTCGACGACACCGCCGTCACCTTCTGCCCCCACACCGATCCGAACAAACAGAAATTGATCGTCGTGTAAGTTGCGGGCACCGGAGCCTTCCACGCATTCCCCGTCACCAGCACCCAGGCCGTCGACGGGACCGCGTAATATCCCGTCAAGTTCGGCGCTGCTCCCGTGCCATAGGCGTCAAACGTAATCGGATTTCCCGAACTCCCCGAAGAACCCGGCGTCAAGCTCTCATTCCAAACATCCCCTCGCTTGAACAGAATCGAATCCCCCGGTAGAAACGTCTGGGCATTCACATGCGCGATCGTCTGCCACGGCGTCGAAGACGAAGTCCCGCCATTCGCGTCGTTCCCCGTGCTCGAACTCACGTAGTAAGTCGTCGCCGAAGCCAGGCTGCCCCACACCAGAAACGCGAAGACAATAAGTTTGCGGGCCGCCCTGACTCGTACCGCCACCATCACAGGCACAGCATGCCGCTTCGCATCGCGGTTCGCCTTGCGGCGTCCACGGCTCCCTGCCTGCTTCACAGCGCGACTCCCTTTCATAAAAACTCTCCGCCCCGAATTCTCCGCGGCCTCCGCGGCAGTTCTCCGCGATCTCCGCGATGAAGCTCTTGATCTCTATCCACCCAATAAAGAAGGCCACAGGTTTTTCACCCGTGGCCCGATCTCACTTCCACCAGCCCCTCCGCATTCCGCTGATGGCTGATGGCTGACCGCTGTCCTTCAGCCTTCTCGTTCCGCCTCGTCCTCAACGCTGTCGGCGCTGTCTTGCGTGTCGTAATCCGTCAGCCCTGCATTCGCAGACGGTGCCGGGCCAGGTTGAGTCATTCGGCTCTCCGCGAGAGGCGGTGCCGCAATCTGCCCGCCCTCGGCATCTGCCCCTCCCAATTTCGTAACCGGCGGATTTCGGTCACTCTGCTCAAACGCTTGTGTACTGGACGGCTGTGCTGCTTCCGGATTAATTGCGTAGCTCATATTCCTCTCCTTAAACAAAAGTTGTGCGGACTCTTACGCGAACATATGGGGACAGCCGCCTCGGCTGTCCAGCAAGCGCAGCTCGATAGCTTCTTAGCGAAAGCTGATAGCTGACGGCTGACAGCTAACTGCTAGTGAATCTCCCACGCCATAATCGTCGCCTCCGTCGGATTGTCCGCCGGAATCGTGATCCCGTTATTCAGTGTCCCGCCCGCAGTCACGCTCTCCGAAGTGCCGCTGCTTCCGCCCAGGAAGCTGAACCCCGCCGAACTCCCGCCATAAACCTGCGCGCATGAACTCGTGCAACTGCTGGTGATCGCCAGGTAATACTTCCCCGGCTGCAGTGTCGCGCTTGCCGCCCAGTTCACCGTTTTCCATCCCGTGCTCGCCGCAAACGCCGTCCCTGCCGTGTTCCCAATGTGCGCAACGATGTTCCCCGACCCGTTCAGCACCCCAATGTCATACGTATTGCTCGTGTTGTCCGCTGTTGAAACGAAATACGTCACCTGCGTCGTGGTTAGCGGAAACGTCAGCACCACGCCCCACAGCTCAGCTTTGTTTGCTGTACTCGAAAAGCTGATTGCCGTCCCCGTCGTGTTCGTGGTAAACCACGGAATCGAATACGACGCGCTGCTGCTCACATTCGACCCCGGCATGTCGAGAAACATCTGCACCGTCGTACTCCCCGCACTCGCCTGCAGCACCCGTCCCAGAATCTGTGTCCCGGTCGGCCGCGTCACACCCGCATCGTGACATAAAGGATAGAATCCGCTGTTCGCCGTGCTCGAAGGCACAACGTAATCTCCCACCACCGTCGCGCTCCCATCAAAGCTGCAGTAAGCCGACCCCGCCCGCGCCAGCGTTGCCACTCCCGACGTCCCGGCATTGGCGATCACCACTCCAATGGCCCCGCTGGTCAATGCGCTCGAGGATTCCACCGCGCAGCCCGCCGTAGTAAGCACCGCTAACCCATTCACGACCGTGCCATTCGTCGTGTCATTGCAGAGTTCGTAACTCTCGCTGGCAAACTTCCCCAGCTCAAATCCACTGCCGCTCGTGGAGTTCCCCGCCACATAAACTGTCCCCGGCCTCAACCCGCTGCCGCTCCCCGCGCCGTTGAACGAACCCACGTTATACGTCTGGTCAGTCCAGGGCTTGAAATTGCTGCTCGCATCCACCACCCACTTCAGCCCGCTGTTGATCCAGAACCCCAGCCCTGGCGCCGCTCCCGAGGTCGAGTTCTCGCTGCGCACCACGGCATAGTTGTCGGTCGCGTCATACCCCAGCGAGGTCCGCTCCCACGTCGAGCTGTTCGTGTAACTCGAGTAAACGTGCAGGTTCTGCGCCGTCGTCCCGTTATATTCACCCAGGTCATTCGCATCTTCCTGGAACAAATTCGAAAAGTACGAACTCGTCGCCGTAGTCGCCACCTTCTGCGGCGCACCCGCACTCGCCGAGATATAAAAATTCCCGTCGTTCGATATCCCCAGCGCCGAGGTCCCCGCTCCTGCCGCCGTCATCGCCGTTCCCGGAATCGGCGAACTCACCATCCACGGCCCCGCCACCAGCAACTGCCCATTCACCGTCACAGTTCCGTTGACGTTCACCGGCACGTTGAAGGTCTTCGTCGAAGCCGTCAGCCGCTCCAGATAACTCGTGTTGTCCCCCACGTTTCCGATGTAGTGGGAGATAGAGACCGGCGCTCCGAAGGCCAACTGCGCGTTGCTCGGGGAAGTTGCCGCACCGTTGTCGAGGCCGACGTAGGTATCATTTGCATCGTAGCTCGGCCGCATCCCAACCGAGGCCAGGGTCTTTGCCGGATTGGAATCCACCAGCGTGATCTTATGTGATCCGCCGACATTGCCGCCTTGAGTCGGCCCCTGCTCAATAATGATTCTGCCCTTCAATCCGCTGGCCACGGCACCCGGAAAGCCTTCATCAAGCAGGGTTGCGCCGGGAACGCTGCTACCGTTGTCGGTTTCGAGGCACGACAGCCACGCTCCCCCTGCGGTGTTCACGCAGTGCTGTGCGAAAAACTTGGGAAGCAAATTTCCATAACTGCTCACCAACTGACTCACAGGATTTGTGGCCGTGGGCGCTACGTTGTCCCCGAGGCGGTCGAAATGCACTCCCGAGGGGGAGACGCTGGACCCAACGGAATCCGCCGTCTGCGTGACCACGACCGAACCCGGCCAGAACACGCCCGCTCCCGTGCCGTTACCGAAGGCAGGCCAGTAGGTCGGCGGACTCGTGACCGTGTAACTCGATGTGGCCGTCGAGGCCGTGTCGGTGAACGTGCAAATGTTGGCCGAGCCTACGGTTGCACAAGCAGAACCAACCGCTAGTCCGGTCGCTACCGAGCCGCAGGTGGTTGTAGAACCTCCAGTGCAGATAGCCGTGTAGGGTGCGGGCGCGTTCGCCGCACCCGCTGTGCGAATCACGTCATAAGTGATGGTTCCCGTAGTACCGAATTGCGGCCACACCACCGGAATGCTCCCCGAGCCGTTGCTCAGCGCGATGCCTGCGAGGTAGGGCGAACTGGTAAGCCCTAAGCCCGTTGAACTGTGCGCGACGATGTAGTAGTTGTACTGAATCGATCCCGTGTTGGCGAAGAGCGGAGCCGAGCCCACCGGTCCAGTCGAATTCTTGACGGAAGCAAATCCGTTCTCCACGATCAATCCTGCCTCGCCGATGCCCAGCGGATTCGTTCCCGCGCATCCCGCCACTTCAAAATAGACATCGTCTAGTTCGATATTGGGTACATTGCTATAAACGCCCGCGGATCGCACCCCAAACTGGGCTTGCGATTGGATAACAGAATCGGAAATCCGCATCGTGTTCGCGTTCTGATTGTCCACCCCATTCGCCGCGCATCCCAGGTTCATGTTGGTGTTCTTAATCCACAGGATGCCGGCGTTTCCGCTGCCTCCTGCTCCCTTGATCGCCACCGAACAGAAAGTCGTATCGCAGTGTGACCAACGCGATTGTTGGGTGTCCAGGCCGTCGATGACGGCTGATTGGTCGTTGTCCACCTGAATCAGAGACCCGAACGAGTTCCCGCTGCTCCTGCTGCCGATGGGGTTGGGATTGGTCGATTGTATGTCCACGAAATGAGTGTGCTGGCCGGCGTCTTCGATCATCGGGTAGTTGCAGTTATTGCATCCCGCTTGCCCGGTAAAGCTCTTGATCGTGACAT
Source organism: uncultured Acidobacteriaceae bacterium (assembly GCA_963842095.1). Taxonomy (GTDB): domain Bacteria; phylum Acidobacteriota; class Terriglobia; order Terriglobales; family Acidobacteriaceae; genus Sulfotelmatobacter. The sequence goes on along the minus strand of CAWJEY010000004.1, from coordinate 473,135 downwards.
CCCAAATGTAGTTTGGCTCGGCTATGCTCCCGATGAAGAGGCAGGAATCCGCCATCGTGCAAGTTACATACGATCCGGCGAAATCGAGTTCTGTGTACGGAGTAGGAACTGTAACTCGCGCCTGCCAGGTGTACTGACCGGGCGGGATGACCACCGCTCCCAGCTGGTGGTAAGAAACCGGATATGACGCAGCCAGAATCGCCTCTTGGACGCCCTGAGAGGCTGATCCTATCGTGTAACCGGAAGCGTGACTATTCACGGCGGTGAAAGTTATGGTCCCGCTTGATCCGCCCGCCTGCGTGCATGTGGTTGCGGTGAGGAGCACAGCTTCTGGCGTCCCCACTCCTGCGATGTAGACATGGGCGTAAAAGGTGGCAGGACCGACCACCCCCACCGTAAGGCCGCGGGGGCAGGGATTCAACGTGACCGTGTTCGCTCCCGTCGTAAGGCTTCCGCTGGGATTCTGCGACCAGTTATCGCTGGGAGTCACATAGAAAATGCCGCCAAGGTTGTTCACACTGAACTGCGTGCCCGCAGGCTGCGCGATGTTCTGGCTTAACGCCGGACTCACCGATACGCTGCCCGTGCCGCCACTCGGGGTCGCCGGCGCATATTGCCCGGAGGTCGACGAGTAGGTCAGCACCTGCCCGTTCGAAGGTGCCGTCGATCCCACCGGCACACTTTGAATCTCGGTCGCGTTCGCGCTCGATCCGCACGACCCCCACGTTCCGTTCCCCAGCAAACAGTTCAACGCGGAAGCCGCTCCGCTCCCCAACTCACTCGTCGGCACCAACCCGCTCACCAGGTCCGCTTTGGATGCCGCCGACAAATCCACGTACTGTTTGGGTGCCGCTTGCAGCGGCGCCGTCGGACTTGCGCTCAGCGTCAGTGTCCCCGTCATCGTTCCGCCCGCGGTGGGCAAATAATTCCCCGCGCCCACCCCGGCGATTGAGTTATCCACGTAAGCTTTGTTCGCCACGTCGCCAGTACCCACCGGTGTCGGCACATTCGGCGGCACACTGAAACTCTTGGTCCCCGTGACCGTCTCCGTTCCGGCCAGGTGGACAACCGCGCTGTCATTCGCCTTGCCGGCCAGCGCGGTGTTCACATACTGCTCCGACGCTGGCGGAGCCGCCGTTCCCGCTCCCGGCGTCGTCCGCACCTGCGCCAGGGTCGCCGGAGAACTGGTCGGCACCACCCAATATTCCGTTCGCACTTCGCCAGGTCCTAGCTGGTACACGACGGTGTAGTAAACCCCAGGAGGATTTGCGCCCGCGTTCGCCGCCAGCGCTACGTTCAAAGCGCCACCCGTTCCCAGCGTCACATCCAGTACTCCCGCTGCCACCGCCGTCCCGCTCGCCGTAACAAACGCCGGCCATGTAATCACTAGGATCCCGGCCGCCGGACTCCCATTCGCCAAATACACCGTATCCACCACGCTGGTCAGCGTCGGCCCGCTCTGGGGGGTCGGCGAAGCCGCGCGCAGCAAGGCTTCTGCCGCACCCGGCTTCGCCGTCGGGGAACTCGCCGGCTTTCCCGCGGAAGCTTCCTCGCGCGCCGAACCCAGCGCGCTCGATGCCGTCACCACCACCACCGCCAGCACCCAATAAAAAAGCCGCCCCGTCGGGCGGCATGCCTGAAACATACTTCCTCCTGAAACTCGTCCGGCTTTTTACTCTGTCATCATGAGCGAAGGTTGTGCCTCGCGAACGCGAAGCACAACCGCACTCGAAGGATCCCTACCCCGCCTGCGCACCGTCGGCTCGGCAAGGCATTTCTATCGCTATCCGCTTGGGGCCTTGTTCAGCGTGAACCCCGCTTCCTAATTCCGCCCCTTCAAAAACCTCTCCACGCTCCGCACATAAACTTCCGCGAAGTCAGCCGCGGGACGGCGCCCCTCGATCAAGTCCATGGCATCCTCCACCGTCCATCCCATCACTCCCAACAGCGCCAGCGCCATCATCGGCGCCCGGTGTACTCCTGCCGCGCAATGGATAAACAGCTTCGCCCCATTTCGTTCCAGCGCTCCCAGCGCAAATTCCACGCCCCGCGCAAACACATCCGGAGGCTTCGGCTCAAAATCATCGTCCACAGGGTTCCAGCACACGATAATTCCGTGCGGCTCCGCCAGTTCTGTATCATCGAACTCAATCTGCATGTCGATGACGTGCGTGATCCCCGCGCGCGCCACCGCCGCCATGTTGTCCGCGTTCCAGATTCCGCCTCCGACCGCAATCCGGTCGTCCAGCCACGTTATATCCATCCCCGCCCTGCGTCCTATAACGCGGACCCTTCTGTCCGCACGGAAAGTCTGGAGCGACGCGACCGCCGGGACGCCGCCTGCCGAAAATGCATCCAGCAATCTCCGCGCCTGCGGTCCCACCGTCGGCGAAACCGACAACACGCTCGGCCCGCCCATCTCTCCCGCACTCCAACTCCCGTGCTTCATTCTACGGTATCTCCTCCGCGCGCTCCGCGGTCTTCCTCCGCGAACTCTGCGTTAAGCTCTTGCTTTCTCTTTCGCTAGCGAGTGCAGCAAGTGCAAATCCTGGGGACGCAAATCTACTCACCCTCAGCCAGGACGGTTTTTTCCTCTTCGCCCCGCTCTCCCCGCGGATCTTCCCCTGCAACCCCCGTCGCCTCGACCGCAGCGGCTTTCGCATCGCTCGTTACAGGGGGGATCAGCTCTTCGTCGCAAATCACCGGCTCCAACGGCAATCCCATGCGCGTAAGCAGTGTGTGGGCCAATGACGTTTCTATGGGCCGCACCGCTGTCTGTTCCGTCGCCGGATACAGACCTGTTGCCTCGAACAAGTACTTCGCCGATGCTAACTGCCCGGCCTTGGCGACGGTTATCACTCCGCTCGCGATCTCTTCCGCCGACTCCCTGACCAACTCGTTGATGTTCTCCCGTACCTGTACGATATCCTTGCCCTTTTTCTTCGGGGCGCTCTTCTTCGCCGTCGTCCTGACTTGCTTGACTGCCGGTTCCTTGCCTTTTCCCTTTGCCTTCTTCACACTCACGGCTCGCCCTCCACAAAACTCTCGGCGTCTTCCCCGAACCCCGGCTTCAGCCGCGTAAGGCAATTTCATGAGGAGCAGCGACTTAACCCGCAAGTCCACGCCGCCAGTGCGCGAAGCTGCGATGCAACGTCTCGCCCAAAAACACGAAAGGCGCGCTTTTCAGCGCGCCCTCATAGAGTATTGCTTCTTTCTTTACTCTATAAAACCATTATATCATACTGCATAGGGCAACTGTGACATTTTTTGAAGTTTATTTTCTCCACGTTTTCAACCACTTGCGCAAATCACACCCCCTTCTCCCTCTTGACAACTTTTTCCACAGGCCCTTTTCGTTCCTCGGCTGCGCTATACCCTGGCAGCGCATTCCGTTAAAGTGTTCTTCCCCGCTTGCCTGCAAGAGGCGAGCTGGCGCTTTAACAGCCGGAAGAATCAATATCCGCTCCGCGATACCCTGATGCGTCTGCTCGCATCGGACAATTTGGAATACGAAGAACGCACGAAAGCCGCCTAGGGCTGATACTCCGTCAGTTCACTACCCCACACAGCGCGGCAGTCAGCTTTAATCGCGTGCAACATGTTAAACGGAAACAATTCTTGCCCCGCCTTTGCAGTCGTGGTGAACGATTCTGGGTGCTCAGGAATATCGGGGCCATTCCTGAACGGGGTTATGGTCATGTAGTGGACGTACCTCATACCCGTCCCGGCGTTCGTAAAACTAAATCTAAGACAGTAAAAATGAGTCCACGAGTCCGTTAGGTCCTGAGTGCGGAAGTCTCTGATTCCCAAGATGGAAAACTCTTGCGTGTTCAGGTTCAGGTCTTTCGTTCTGCCAGACTTGACCGTAAACGGAGTGAACTCAAGGTCGTTTCCTATGGTTGTACGATCCACGATCTTTGTCCCGGCTGAAGGGCCGAACATTGTGTAGTCAATCGCTTGGATATGGAAATCTTCTAGGTTCGATTTTCCCCGAGAATTATCCAGGACAATCGTCCGCCCTGGTGTGATTGAGAATCCAAGATGGGGTTCTGCATCGACAGTACCATGCTTATATTCCTCGATTGTTGGTCTGATTGCTGGGGCTACTACTAGCACTGTGGCGAATGCGAACACCGCCAACTTGCGTCTCCATGGCCAGTCAAATGTCCACGGGTGTCGCCAACTGACATCGAACACGAAACCGCTTAACACCATAAGCAAAATGCAGCGGAGCCACCATGTCATAGGCACCACCGCAAGCCAGATCGCAATGCCAAGCCCAGCGTAAGCTTCGATGTTAGGTCGTTCCAGTTTCCCCAGTTTCTTCCTCGGTAGCTCCACGGGTAATGGTGTGACGGCGCCTGAATCGCCTGATCTCCAGCGAGCAGCTCCCGGGCCTTCTTGGCAACAGCAGTAGCAAAGATTTTTCGTTGGTGACTGTTTCCTCCGTTCGCCATCGGGCTCGCCTCTCCGTAGTCAGATTTTGATCTGACCGAGAAAGGTTACGCTTTGTTAATAGTTGAGTCACGGCGAAAGTCTGGAGCGGCCTCCGCCTTTTCCTCTGCTCGCCGTTCATAAGGCTTCCTCCCTTGTCTCCGGCAGCCGATCAAGCAGCTCCGCTTTGAGAAACGCTTCGCTCAGTTCATCGATCAGATCCGGCAGTCTGCGCAGGAGCGTTCTGCGAGTGCAGTGCAGGATCCGAGCCGCCGCCTCGTGGTCGTACTGCTGCAGACAAACCCGGGCGATGATCTGCCGGTCAAAATCCTCCAACTGGTCCAGGCACCGCTCCATGTCGTGCAGAAAGATCACGCGCGATTCAAACGTGGTCGAGCTATAGGCAGTAATCTTCGCCCGAAATAATTCCCGGCCAAGCAGGGAAGGCAGCCGCCCCGCTTCCAGCGACCACTGCATATAGCGGCGCAGCAGCGCGAAGGTTTTTTTCCGGTACAGCCAAATGTCAGGGTCGCGATCCAAACTGCGATCCCAATCTTCATCCGGAATACCCCCCATCCCGTCGTCAAGAACCGGGCGCGCCGGGAAGTTATGCACTGGCAACGTTTCCACCGGGTCAGTCTGCGCAAAAGGCTCGCGTCCGGCCGGCTCTTCCGCTGGCTCCGCGGCCGGTTGACCCGCGTTGAATGCATTCGCCGGATCATCCCCATCGGCCTCTGCCCCGATCCAATCCACATAGCCCCTCATGCCACACCTCCCGCTGCGTCCAGATCCAATCCGTCATATTCGTCTTCCTCATAGCTTTCACCCACGCCCTCATCGAATTCCCATCGCGGTCCCTGGGGCATCCTCGGGCCTCCCATCCGGTCGTAGGAGGCCGGCGGCAGTTCCGCCATCGCCCGCCCGCAGGCCGCGCAATAAATTTGCCCTCCATCCGTCGGTCGCAACCACAACCCGCCGCAACGCTCGCAATACTTGAGTTCCATACGAACTTCGCCGGTCGATTCGTTCTCTCTCGCTTCTTTCATCACTCCTCCTGAGGCTCCGGGCTCCACCTTGCGAACCTGGACGGTTGCGGTGCGTTTTGGCCGAAGCCCGAGGGCTAACAGCCGAAACAAAAAGCCCTGCGCCGGCTGCCGCTCATGGAGCGGACGCCGAACGCAGGGCTCGTTTCTCTTACGATGACCTGCTGAGCTATTTACTTAATCGAACTGACCTGTCGAACTTACCCGGGTTGCGCTACCGGGCGACCTCACACCCCCGCAAACGGCGTAACCCGATTGCCGGCAACTGTTTATGGTTCGATCGCCACACCGCCTTCCAGCATGGAGCCGGTGGCGCGTTGGCGGAAAAATCCTTCTTCGTAGCCTGACTTCAGGACGCGCCCGTTCTGCACCACTACACTGATCCGCCCACTGAAATTCACCGACCGGAGCAGGCGTTCCATGGCCGCCGACAGCACCTCGGCCGCCCGCACCTTCCTGCGGAATTCCACGAAGTCCTTTCCTTCGTTGCAGTTATCCTCACTACTCATGGCTGGTGATCCCTTGAAACAAAATTGGGTTATACACTGTGGCGATGGTATAGCTGCTAAAAATCGGAGTCAAGGTTGTTATACCAAAGGGGCTGTGGAAATCTTTTTTAGTTAGCGTATTGCTATAAGACCCGTGCTATACTCCCAGCTATGAAATTCCGAGTGCTGCAAGACAACCTGCGCAATACTCTTTGGGAGCGCATCGATGAAGGCGATTTGACCGGCCTCCGTCTGGCACAACAGACGGGATTCAAGCAGGCTCATATCTCTAACTTCTTGAATCGCAAGCGCGGTTTGAGCCTCGAGGGCATGGACCGGGTCCTGGCCGTCCAGCATCTTTCGGTACTGGACCTGCTCGATCCCGCCGAGGTCAACAAGCGCGCTTCGATCATGCCTCCCAGCAACGACGAGTTCCAGAACGTCCTTCTGACCGATGGAGCCGTCGCCGCCACCCATCCCCTCATCACCAGCATGAACGTCAAGGAAATCGTTAAATTCAAGAAAACCTTCCTGAAGAAGCTGAAAGCGGAGACCGAAGGCGATCGCGAGCAATGGGAGCGCTTCGTGCTCATCAAAGTGGACGCCCGGGAAGGCATGAGCATGTATCCGCGCCTGTTGCCCGGCGCCACGCTCCTCATCGACCGCCACTACAACTCACTCAAGCCCTATCGCAAGGGCGAGTTCAACATGTACGCCGTGCTCAAGAACGAGAATTGCACCGTGAAATACGTGGAAACGGCCGGCAGTCACCTGATTCTGCGGCCCCACAACCAAGCGTATCCCATCGAAGTCATGACCATGGAAGATGGCAAGTCCCCTTCCGATTACCTGGTCGGCCGCGTCTGCCATGTGGGAATTGAAACCTAAAACCAGTTCTCAGTTCTCAGTTCCCAGTTCTCAGACCTCGCTCCCAACGTACTTGCTGAGAACTGAGAACTGAGAACTGGGAACTGAGAACTGAAAGCCTACTCCCCACCCAGGCTGTCGAACATCTTCCACAGCTTGTCGCCGGTCGCGCGATAGATTACGTACCCGCTGCCGGCATCAGTGGTCTCGCGAAACAATAACTCTCCGCGACCGTCTCCGTCGGCATCCACCGCGTCAATCAACTCCAGCCGCGGGGTTACATCCAGGTGAAACTTGTCGGTCACCCCGGTATACAGCTTGCGCAGGTTGCCATAGATATCGGTTCTGGCGGCAATCGTCACGCTGTAGGTCTCGGGCGCTGCTTCCGCCCCCGGCGTGGCGGGGAAGTGCGCTTCGGCGCTAAAGATAATCACCGGCTGGTTGTTTCCCCACACATCGAAGGCACGAAACTGAATGTTCTCAAAGACTGGCTGGGCTGGTTTGGCCGCAGCTTTGTGTCCCGCAACGGCCGCCTTCGCGGCAGGCGGCTTGGCGGGAATGCGGTTTCTGGCCAGTGCATTCGCGTAAGCCCGAACTTCGTCCGCCGCCAGAGCCAGCATCTGCTGACGCCGGTCTTCCTCTTCGCCGGTCTTGAAGAAGAACTTATAGGGCCGAGGATCGGGGCCGCCGGCATCGGAAATTGCCGGCACAAATTGTATGGGGCCCGTGCTGGAGGAGGTTGCGGCTGCCGGGGTCTCAGGTTTACCCGTTTTCGTCGTAAGCTCATCCTCCTGCGGCGCGGGCTGCGTGGGCTTACCTCGGCGCAGTTGGGGGCGATAGTAGTTTTCCGAAGTTTGACCTGGCGAGGACTGATCTGGCGAGGGCTGACTCGGAGAAGCCGGACTCGGAGACGACTGCCCCGGAGTTGCCGGCGCCGCCGCAGGCGCTTGCTTTGCGCCCTGCTCCGCAGCCTTGTCAGAGGGCGGAGGAGTTGCCATCTTCGGCGCGTCCTGACCGGGCGATCCAGCGCCAGATGAGCCGGTCGCCGGTTGCGAGGACGATGGGGGCGCGGTCGCAGCAGGCTTCTCGGATGATCCCGCGCCGGCCGGAGCAGTGGAGGCGGGTGTGCTGGAGGCAGGTGGGGCGCTCGGGTTAGCCGCCGCCGGCTTCGATGCATTTCCTCGAGTCAGCCGCGGCGGTGCATCGCTGTCGCTGCTGTCCATCCCGACGGGCACGTCTTCCGCTTTCCGTGTAGTCTTCGCCGCCTCAGTTCCACGCGGCAAATACGATCCCGATCCCAGCCACGGATGCAGGCTGCTCGCATCCTTGCTGTGCAGCGCTGCATTGATGGTGAACAGTCCCTGCGGATCGCCCGCCTGCTCCACCTCATAGACGGTGCCGGATTCCAGCGCCATCGGGACTGGATCCGCCTTATAAACGCTGGCATCGTAGAATTTGCCTTCGACCAGGATTGCGACCGGGATTAGCGTTCCCTTGCCGCCGCTGTTGAACTGTACAACTGCAAGCGCCCGCGGCCCTTTTACCTTATTCGCCTTCTTCGGTTCGGGAGGCTTTTCCTGAGAGTCCTCCTGCGGGCGTTTGAGCTGCGGTGTGCCCTGCGCCGCGCCCGGTGGGGCGATCACGGCGAAGAACGCCAGAATGACGATGACGGCGCACCCTAATCTGCGGTATAAGGACTTTCGGGACATAAGCCGTTCCGGCCTCGGCCCTGCCAGAGCTGAGTTTGCGGACGCTGTCTTCAATTCTGACTTCGCTGGAAATGAGGCGTTCATGAGTATCAATGTCAATGATAAGGCTCCCGAGTTTACTTTGCAGGACGAGAACGGAGAGGAAGTCTCGCTGAAAGGTCTGCGCGGCAAAGTCGTCGTGCTGTATTTCTATCCTCGCGCCGACACTCCAGGCTGCACGATCGAAGCCTGCGAATTCCGCGACACTTACAAACAGATGCAGAAAACCGGCGCCGTGTTACTTGGCATCTCGCCCGACACCCCCAAGGCGCAAAAGAAGTTTCAGGAGAAATTCAAGCTGCCCTTCTCGCTGCTGGCCGATGTCGACAAGAAAATCGCTGACGCTTTCGGCGTGCTGCAGGAAAAGAACATGTACGGCAAGAAAGTCATGGGCATCGTCCGGACCACGTTCATCATCGGACCGGACGGCAAGATCCAGCACATCTTCCCCAAAGTAAGAGCGGAAGGCCACGCCGGAGAAGTGCTGGCTTACTTGAAAGAATCGGCCAAGGGCGCGGCGTAACGAGGAACGAGGAATAGCTTCCCGCACCGAGGGCGATGCGCCCTCGGGACAGCCGGCAAGATGCTGGGCGCTACTGGTCGGGAGCACTGGTGATCTTGCCTGCACATCTTCCACTTCGGCCCATCGGCCCACTCGACCGCGCCTTCTTTGCCCGTGGTCCGCGGCGCGTAGCCCGCGAACTCCTTGGCAAGGTGCTGGTGCGTGACCGCGGAAAGCTGCGCCTGGCGGCCCGCGTCGTCGAGGTCGAGGCTTATCTCGGAGAGAACGATCCCGCGGCCCACGCCGCCGCCGGCAACACCGCCCGCACCTCGGTCCTGTTCGGACCGCCCGGCTACGCCTACGTTTATTTCATCTATGGCAATCACTATTGCCTCAACGTGTCGTGCGAGCGTGAGGGAAAGGCAGGGTCCGTTCTTTTCCGCGCGCTCGAGCCGCTTGTGGGCATCGAGGAAATGGCGCGGCGGCGAAACATTGTGGTGCAAGGCCCGCGCGATCTTCTTCGACTCACCAGCGGCCCAGGCCGTCTGGCCGAAGCTTTCGGCATCACCCGAGCCCGCGACAACGGATGCGATCTCACTTCACCCAATTCCGGCTTGTGGATTGCCGACGATGGTTTTCGCGCCGAAAACATCAAAATCACGCCGCGCATTGGCATCAGCAAGGCCGCCGACCAGCCACTGCGGTACATCCTCGCCGCAAACGAGTTCGTTTCCGGAAGGAAAGCCGCCGCCAGAGACTAAAGGGCGCCTGGGATTTGACAAACGGGTGTAGACTGTCCCTCGGGTCAAAATGCGCGGGAAACCGCGCTGGTCATGGCATTTGGCTGACCTTCCGCAATGTGCGGAACGGTTGGCGAACAATTGTCCGTTTGTCAGCATCCCTCGGCCGGGACGAATCATCTGATCTGTCAGGAGCCCGCTTGCGCTGGTTCGCTCCATTTCGCGCTTCGGTCGCCGCTTTGACGGTTCTAGCGGCGGCTATGCCGGGGCTCTCGCGAGCGGTCGATGCCACGCCGCGGACCGCGACAGCTACGACTCCCTCGAACATCGTCATCGGTTTCGTGGGTGGTTTCGTGGCCCATGACAATCCTCACCACGGCCCAGTTCAACTCGCGCAGCGCATCCGGCAAACCGTTCCGAAAGATACGTACGTCCGCGTTTTCGAAAACCGACGCAGGAAGCGAGCCTTTGACGCGATCGTCCGGCTGCTCGATACGGATCACGACGGCGCTCTCTCCGCCGAAGAGAAAACTCGCGCCCATATCATTCTCTTCGGCCATAGTTGGGGAGCGTCTGCCGCGGTTTTGCTGGCCCGTGATTTGCGGCGGGAGGGCGTGCCGGTTTTGTTGACGGTGCAGGTGGATAGTGTCGCCAAGGCGTGGCAGAACGATGCCGTCATCCCCGACAACGTCGCCGAAGCAGTGAACTTCTATCAGCCGCATGGCATGATCCACGGACGGGCGCAGATCACCGCAGCCGACCCCGCGAAAACTGAAATTCTGGGAAACTACCGCATCGATTACAAGAAAACTCCAATTGAGTGTCCCGAGGCTTCCTGGATCGGACCATGTCTTTACCTCCGGGCACATGCAGAGCGAGTGTGACCCCAACGTGTGGTCGCAGATCGAAGGTATGGTGCGGCAGCGGCTTTCGTCTCCGGGCGCTCCTGGGAGCACTTCCGCGGCGGTTTCTGCCGCGGTCGATCGGCAACGGTAGCTGGCAGGGCCTACAGCAGGATGTTATCGATCAGCCGTGTCGGGCCTACGAATGCGGCGACCGCAACCAGCGCGGCGCTAGAGACGTTGTCGATCGGATCCAGAGTGCCGGGATCTGCGATCTCGAAATAATCGAGACGGACTGCTTTTTCTGTTGCGATCTCTTCGCGGCCCCCATCCGCCAGTCTCGACGAACTGCGTTCCCCAGCTTTCCAGGATTTCTTCACCCGCATCAGCGCCCGATGCAGCACCAGCGCCTGCTGTCTCTGTTGGGGATCGAGATAGGCGTTGCGCGAACTCATGGCGAGGCCGTCGGCCTCGCGCACAATCGGACAGGCAACAATTTCGATAGGAAAATTCAGGTCGTGCGCCATGCGGCGAATGATCGCAACCTGCGCCGCGTCCTTCTGCCCGAAGAAGGCCGCATCCGGCTCTACGATGTGAAACAGCTTCGCCACCACCGTGGTGACGCCGCGAAAGTGCCCGGGCCGCGAACGCCCGTCCAGCTTGCCGCTCAGCCCTTCCACCGTGACCCAGGTCACGGCGCCGGCCGGATACATTTCCTCGACTGAAGGAGCGAAAAGCAATTCCACGCTTTCTTTCCCCAGCAGTTCCCGGTCGCGGGCAAACGTCCGCGGATATTTCGCCAGATCTTCGTTAGGCCCAAACTGCATGGGATTCACAAAGATCGAGGCCGCAACAATATCGCAAGCAGCCCTGGCCGCCCGCACCAGCGATAAGTGCCCTTCATGCAAAGCTCCCATGGTGGGCACGAATCCCAGCCGCTTGCCCCCGGCCCGAGTGGCGCGGCACAAAGATCGCATGTCCTCTATGGTTTCGCAGACTCTCATTTCTTAGGGAGGTCTTCAGGCGTGGGCATCCAATTGATCGCGACGTGTGCGCCCTCCAGGTCGCCCGCGACAATGCCGCGGTTGCGGCGCAGGGCAATCTTATCCTGTTCCGAACTTGCGGGTTTCTCGTCCACCAGGATCGCGACTGCGCGTCCGTAAGGCCAGGCAGACGAGGGTAAGCGCCCTAGCGCGGCCAACACTTCCTCCGGCTTCAGAATCTGTTCCTCATTGGCAGCGATTCCGGTGAGCAGTCCAACCGCGTCTGGACGGATGACCAAATACGGATTGCTCCAGTGCCTGCTTTCCTTCAGGGATGGATACTTCGCCGGATCGGCTGCGGGAATGGCCTGGAGAAGAGAGGACGCGTCCGGCGGCGGCAGAGCGTTCTGCTGCGAGCATGCCGCGAGAGAAAAGCTCAATGCCAATACAAATCCACCGACACATGCAGAGGCCCACGAACCATCCGGAGCGCCGGACAAACTCACCGCACCACCATGGGCACGTCTGTTTTCACGGCCCAGATCAGTGCGACCACCCACCCGATCACTGTCCATCCCAGGAAAAAGTTCAAGAGGACAATGGCGGTGATGTCCCGTTTGCTGCGGGCAAGAGCAATGATCGAGGGCAGAAAATACATTACAAAGCCGAAGCCTATGAAATGCAGAAAAAAGGCAGGTAAGAGATGCGTCATAGCAACCTCCACACACAACTAGCGTAGCACCATTGCCGATGACCTTTGAAGCCCGCTGTCACGCATCCGTGTGATCCGTGCAAATCCGAGGCTAAAGGTCGGTCACCGCTGCATGGCCCGCTTCCGCGCCAGCACCGTGTCCAATCCGGCTTTCGTCTCCTTCGGCAGATGATAGGACTCCTCGTCTGAGGGATACTGCAGCGATTTCACATCGGCACGGAAGGCCCGCACCGCATTGCTGATCAGCGCCGCGGCGTCGCCGTAGCGGCGCACAAATTTTGCCGGCGCCGCAAACGTCAGGTTAAGAAGATCGTGGAATACCAGCACCTGGCCATCGCACTCCGGACCAGCACCAATGCCGATGGTGGGCGTGCCAACCTCCGCCGTAATCATGGCCGCGACTTCCCGCGGAATGCCTTCGAGCACGATGCAGGCCACGCCCGCGCGATCGAGCGCCACGGCATCGCGCATGAGTTGCTCAACACCGCTGAGATTCTTCCCCTGCACCTTATAGCCGCCCATCACGTTGACCGACTGCGGCGTTAGCCCAATGTGACCGGCCACGGGGATTTCGGCGTCAATGATGCGGCGAATCAGATCCGCGCGTTTTTCGCCGCCCTCGATCTTCACCACCTCGGCGCCGCCTTCCTTCACAAAGCGTGTGGCGTTGCGCAGGGCCTCGTCGGGGTCAACGTGATAAGAGCCGTAAGGCATGTCGGCCAGCAGCAGCGCATGCTTCACGCCGCGCCGGACGGCCTTCACATGGTGCAGCATCTCGTCCATGGTGACCGAGAGTGTGTTGTCATAGCCAAGAATGGTTTGGGCAAGTGAGTCGCCCACGAGAACCATCTCGATGCCGGCCTCGTCCACCAGACGCGCAGTGGCGTAGTCATAAGCAGTGAGGCAAGTGATGGGTTCGTGATGAAGTTTCTGTTCCCGCAGAGAAGCGGTGGTGACCTTCTGGCGCATCGCATCGTTTCCCGACATGCCGGGACGCGCGCCAATTCCGGTGATGCTCATTGTTCCTCCAGTGCCCCTCCGGCACGGCCGGATAGAGCCTGTTCAGCATCTTCGTGGATGCTCAGAATATTGTAACGGGTAAGTTCGGCAATGACCAGTCGTTTGTAGGCCGGGAAAAGTCTTACCGCTTTCGCCGGACGTTCTCCCGCAGCCAGGCAGAATACCCAGCCTCATCCAACGAGCCCGCCGCGAGGGAGGTGACGGCGTGTGTTGCGTCCTCTTCGGTGGCCTTGAAATCAATGCCGTTGAGTTCGAGAAAGAGGACACCAATCAGAAAACCAGTTCGCTTGTTTCCGTCCACAAAAGGATGGTTGCGCACCACGCCCGCAGTGTAGAGGGCTGCCATTTCTACGACGTCCGGGGAGTCGGCGTAGGCGTGGTGCTGGCGCGGCCGCGCCAATGCGGACTCAAGAAGCCCTCGATCGCGCAATCCTGAAGCGCCGCCGTGCAGCGCCAGGAGGCGGTCGTGAATGGCGAGCACATCGCGCGTCTCGATCCAGACCGGTTCTTTGTTTTTCGAAGGCAAGCTTCACTTTGCCAAAGCGTGCAGCGTATTGCGGTATCGGCCCATGATCTCCTCCGCCTTCTTCATTTTCTTCTCGAACCCGGGATCGTAGGGTGTGAGCCGGTAATCGCCATCTCCTGCTTCGATCAGAAAGACCTGTTCGCCGTCCCCTGTTCGCAGGCGCTGAATGACCTCCTTGGGCAGAACAACGCCGAGCGAGTTGCCGAACTTGCGGATCTTAAGTGGAACCATGGCCCTCTCCTTAGGTTATTACAATTGTAATAACTCCGGGGAGGCGAGGCAAGCGGATTTTGAACCAGGCCAACGACCAACGACTAACGACGGTTTTCAAGCCCCCACCGCTTCCTGCCCGCCCAGCGGCAAGAAGTATTGCGTGCCCTTGATCGGCTCGGTCACTTTGCGCAGCAGTTCCTGCAAATCTTCGTTGCGGTCGACAAAATCAATGTCGGACGTGTTCACGATCAGCAAGTCCGATGACGTGTAGTGAAAGAAGAAGTGTTCGTAGGCCTTGACCACTTCCTCCAGATATTCGTCGCTGACGGCTCGCTCGCCGGGAGCATTCTTTTTCTTGAGGCGCTTCTTCAGCACCTCGGGCGTGGCTTGCAGGTAGATAACGAGGTCGGGGGTGGGCAAATTCTCGCGGAAGTGGTTGTAGTAGCGGTTGTAGGTATCGAGTTCCTGGTCGGTAAGGTTGAGGCAAGCGAAGAGTTTGTCCTTTTCGATGATGTAGTCGGCGACCACGGTCTTCTGCGAGCGCGGGCCCAGATCGAGCGCCTGCAACTGTTCGAAGCGCTGCACCAGAAACGTGAACTGCGCCTGAAACGCCGCGCCCCGCTCGCCTTCGTAAAAGGCGGTCAGAAAGGGATTGGACTCAGGCTCCATCACCCGCTGCGCATTCAGGCGTTCGGCCAGAATGCGGGCCAGCGTGCTCTTGCCCACTCGGATGGGACCCTCCACTGCAATGTAACGGGGCAGCTCGAAGAGATTAGCCATGGGTTCGCAATGTTTCGGAAGTTGCAGGATAGCTCGGATGGAGCCGAGTGGCAATTGAGGGAAGAGTTAACAGGGGAAATTGAGCGATTGAGAGATTGAGTGATTGAGCGATTGTAAAAGCAGCGGCGCGGAGAAGTTCAATCGCTCAATGGCCCGATCACTCAATCACTCAATGCAGTTACAATCCCCTCATGCTCGCCTTCGCCCTGACCGGCGCCGTTTCCGCTGTGGCCGCTGTTGCCGCGGGTTACCAGTCCATGGCGCCGACGGGGCAGTGGTATGGGCGGACTTTCACCGGCCTGCCGCGTGGGTCGCGCCAGATTGCGCTGACTTACGACGACGGCCCTAATGATCCGCACACGCTGAGCTTGCTAGAGGTCCTTGCCAGACACGGCGTGCACGCGACCTTCTTTCTGATCGGGCGCTACGTGCAGCAACGTCCTGAGATCGCCCGCGAGATTGTCCAGGCCGGCCACGTCGTCGGCAACCACACTCTCACGCATCCGCTGCTGACTTTCAAGAGCGTAGCAGAAATCCGTCACGAACTTAGCCAATGCCGCGCTGCGTTGCAAGATGCGATCGGCGGACATTCCAATCTCTTCCGTCCACCCTTCGGCGGACGCCGTCCCGCAGTGCTGCGCGTGGCCAGCGAACTTGGTCTGGAACCCGTCATGTGGAGCGTAACCGGCTACGACTGGAACGCCCCGCCCGCCGAGGTAATTGAGCGCAAGGTCGCAAGGCAGATTCGCGGTGGCGACGTGATCCTGCTGCACGACGGCGGGCATAAGCGGATGGGCGCGGACCGCTCGCAGACCGTGATCGCCACGGATCGCCTGATCTCGCGCTATGAAGTCGAAGGATCTGAATTCGTCACGATTCCACAGATGATGCAGAAGGCTCGTGTGGGGCCGGGTCTCTGACCCGGCCTCGGCCCGCAGGGCCGACGGTTTTCCACTTTGGTCGAATGCTGAGGAATTGCGGTGCTTGGCGCCTGACCGGGTCAGACACCCGGTCCCACACTTATCCCTTCACCGCTGCAAACGCCTGCTTCGCCGCCACAATCGTCCGCTGCACATCCTCCTCCGTATGCGTCGCGCCCAGGAACGCTGCCTCGTACTGCGACGGCGGCAGATACACTCCGCTGTCGAGCATGCTGCGGAAAAACTTGCCAAACGCCTCCGTGTTCGACTTCGATGCCGAATCCCAATCTGTCACCGGCCCCGGCGTGAAGAACCACGTAAACATCGATCCCACGCGGTTGTGGCACAGCGGCACACCGGCATCTTTGGCGGCGGCGGCCACTCCTTCAACCAACTCTCCGCTCAACTTGTCGATGCGCGGATAAATCTCCTGCTTGTGATCGCGCAGGTTCTTCAGCATCGCAATTCCCGCGGCCATCGCCAAAGGATTGCCGGAGAGCGTACCCGCCTGATACATCGGCCCCAGTGGCGCCACCAGGTTCATGATCTCACTCGATCCTCCATAGGCCCCCACTGGCAAGCCTCCGCCAATAATCTTGCCCATGGTCGTCAGGTCCGGATGAATATTGTAAAGTTTCTGCGCTCCGCCGTAGGCCACGCGAAATCCGGTCATCACCTCATCAAAAATCAGCACCGACCGCTCGCGCTCGGTAATCAGTCGCAAGGCCACCAGATAATCGTCCGCCGCGGGGACGCATCCCATGTTGCCCACGATCGGTTCCACGATCACGCAGGCAATCTGATGCTTGAACTTCTGGAAAGCGTGCTCCACCGCGTTGACATTGTTGAAAGGCAAGGCCAGCGTGAACTGAATAAATTCCTCGGGAACGCCGGCGGATCCTGGAATGCCCAGCGTCGCCACTCCCGACCCCGCCTTCACCAGCAGGGAATCGGAGTGTCCGTGGTAGCAGCCCTCGAACTTCACAATATATTTGCGTTTGGTATAAGCCCGCGCCAACCTTATGGCCGACATCGTCGCTTCGGTTCCGGAACTCACGAAGCGAACTTTCTGCATGGGCGGAAATGCCGCCAGCACTAACTCGGCGAGATCAGCCTCGGAGGGCGTCGACGCTCCAAAGCTGGTGCCATTGCATGCGGCGCCCACGATGGCATCGAGCACGTCGGGCGCGGCATGTCCGAGAATCAGCGGTCCCCAGGACCCAACGTAGTCGATGAATTCGTTTTCATCTGCGTCCCAGATGTGCGAGCCTTTCCCGCGCACAATAAACGGCGGGTCGCCGCCCACCGAGCCAAACGCACGCACTGGCGAGTTCACTCCGCCGGGAATCATGCTTTCGGCACGTTGCTGCAAACGGCGCGACTGCTCGACCTTTCGGGACATGGTGGACGGCATCGAGTGCTCCCGCACCTAGGATGTCAACCAACGAGACTGACTACTATAGCAGCGCCGCACAAAACAAATTAATGAGATATTCACGATTTCGCCATCATTTTGCAACACGGCACAGGTAACTTGGGGTCATCACGTTGCCCTTCTAACCGGGAGGGTTCAAGGACAGCTTCGGGGGCTCCGGGCTGTCCTTATTTTATTCTTGGACGACCCACACCACTGACCCGGATCACTTCAGATAGGCGCGCACCAGGCCGATCAGATCCTCGCCCAACTCTTCCGGCGACTCCATTTCATGATCGGGATTCATCATGTGCAGGCGGATGTGGTCCTCCAGAATCTCCGCCATCAACCCATTCACGCCGCCGCGAATGGCCGCCAGCAGCATCAGGATGTCGGCGCATTCGTCCCCGGCAGTGAGCGCGCGCTCGACCGCCGCGAACTGGCCGCGTATCCGCTTGATGCGGAACAGGAGCTTCTGTTTCTTTTTTGAAATGATGGGAATCTTGTCTTGCATTTTTCGTCTCCAGGAAGCGTTTTCGCTTGCCAGTACCGTAGGGGGGTATGCTATAACATTTCTTAGTTGGAAATCTACCGTTTCCTTCTTGCCCCTTCCACTCGGAAGGCCACTTTGCAGCCGGGTAGCCGAGACTCATAGAAAGGAGGGCGATGACAATGGCTTGCATGACTTTACTCGCACAACCGATGGCGATGGCGACGACGCAGCTCGAGCACGTGATCCGTTACGAAGTTTCCGCTCCGTGGCAGGGACAAAACGCGGAACGGCAACCTCTGCGCATGAACTGGGTCGTGGTCACCGGCAAGAACGGCCGCCGCGTGCTCCACATGCAATGGGCGGCAGATGGGGACTGCTGAGGGCAAAAGCCCGGCCTGTAACGTTCCTTTAATGACGCCTGCGTAAGCTCGGTGGATTGGCGGCCGCTTCCTTGGGTACCCTTGGCCAGCCAACCGCCGGAGCTGCGGATTTAACGTAGTTAACTGCAGTTAACTTTCCGTATTTGCGTTAACCGGACCCAGCGTGACGAATATCACAACGGAGGGTGACAACAAGCCTTGAGTCGAATTCTCCGCTCCCCTAAGTTTTAATTATGAAAATGAAATTCATTTTCAATATCGTACGGCACGCCGCGCCCCGCAAAGCGGATTCGGAAACAAGCTCGAAACCCGCCGCTGCTGCGCTTCTCCGAGCCACCGGAATAAGCCTTGCGCTCTGGTTGATGATCTCGACCGCCTGCGCTCATCCGGCGCTGGCCCAGCAGCCGGACGGGCCGACCGCCACCAATTCCACTGCCGAGCCGCAGAAGGACGCGGCGGCCACCGCAAATGCAGTTGACCCACCCCCCGACGACGCCACCGAAGCCATGTTCCCCCATTTCAAAGACACTCGCTTCTGGCTCTCCGGCCAGACGAATTTTATCTTCCAAACCCATCCCCCATTCCACGCCCCCTACAGCGGCGCGAACAGTCTCAGCCCCAACTACGAAAAAGCCACGTCGCGCGTGATGACCCTCTACACCGGAGTGCGCGTCAATAATTCCACCGAGTTTCTGGTCGATATAGAAGAAGCAGGCGGAGCCGCGCTCAGCACCGGCCTCGGGCTGGCGGGCAACACGGACCTCGACATCGTGCGCAATCCCCTGTTGAGCAAAGCGCCTTATCTGGGGCGGGGCATGATTCACAAGGTGTTTGCCTTAAGCAAGGACAAAGTCGAAAACCAACGCAGCTTTCTTTCTCTATTCGACGAGCTGCCGCGCCGCCGCCTGGAAATCCGCTTCGGCAAATTCAGCATGCCGGATTTCTTCGATGTAAATTCCGTTGGTTCCGATACTCACCTTCAATTCATCAACTGGACCACCGATAACAATGGCGCATACGATTACGCGGCCGACACGCGTGGCTACACCGTCGGCCTCACCGCCGACTACGAAGACCGCAACTGGGGCTTCCGCTTCGCCGAAGCGCTAATGCCGAAAATCGCCAACGGAATTGATCTGGTGTGGAAGCCCTGGCAGGCCCACGCAGAAAACTTTGAATACGAACTGCGTCACGGCTTGATCCCGAAAAAGTCCGGGGTGGTTCGTCTATTAGCCTTCACCAACTACGCAAACATGGGCATCTATCGCCAGGCCATCGCCAACTTTGAAGCAGGCCTCACGCCCATCCCAGAAATTACCAACCATCCCTGGCACATCACGCGCAAATACGGATTCGGTATCAACCTCGAGCAGAACCTCACCCGCAACTTGACCGCATTCGCCCGCTTCGGCTGGGATAACGGCAAGACCGAATCCTTCGCCTATACCGAAGTTGATCAAACCTTCGCCGCAGGCTTGGGAGCGAACGGCACATGGTGGCATCGCAAGCAGGACCGCGCTGGCGTCGCCTTGGTCACTAACGCAATTTGCAAGGATCACCAGACCTATCTTGCAGATGGTGGCTTGGGCTTTCTGCTCGGCGATGGCAAACTAAACTACGGGCGTGAGAACATCGTGGAGTCTTACTACACGGTCCATGTCTGGCGCGGCATCTATCTCGCTCCCGGCTTGCAGCACATCGTCGACCCCGGGTATAACCGCGACCGCGGCCCGGTGCTCGTACCTTCATTCCGCGCCCACGTGGAATTCTAGCAACCCGAACAAACGGATCATCGATTTATTGATTTTGGGTGGCGGGTCGCTTCAGCGCTGCGAGGAAGGCCTGTGCAGGAACGGCTTTACAGCCGCGCAGGGATTTCCTACTTCTCCACCTTCACGCCCTTCCAGAACGCGACGTACCCCTTGATCTGCTTCGCCGCCGGCTTCGGCTCCGGATAAAACCACGCCGCTCCGGCGTTCCGTTTTCCATTGACCTCAACGTCGTAGTAACTCGCCGTGCCCTTCCACGGACACACCGTATGCGCATCGCTTGGCTTGAAATGTTCGTTGCGAATCGCCTCCGGCGGAAAATATTGGTTGCCCTCTACCTCTACGGTCGCATTGCTCTCGGCAAGCACCGCGCCTTCCCACATTGCTTTTGCCATTATGCCCATTTAGATTCGTATAGGGCTCGGCAGTTGCAGAAACAATCCTAGGGCACAAATGCCGGAAACGATAACCAAGACGCACTTCAACGGACACTCCATGGTAGGCAAACTGGAGCGCGTTCTGGTGTGTTCTCCCCGCACTGCGGGATGGAACCGAAGCGAGTATGCCGCACGCTGGCGCGACCTTGGCTTCCATCACGCGCCAGACTTCGAGCAGGCGCAAGCGCAGCACGATGCTCTCTGCCGCGAACTCGAAACTGCCGGTGCTGAGGTCATCGAACTGGCTCCCGCCCTCGATCTTTCCATCGATGCTGTGTACACCCATGATGCCTCCCTGCCTACCGATTTCGGCCTGATCGTCATGCGTCCCGGTAAAGCTAATCGCGCCTCCGAAGGCCCGCATCACGGTGCATTTTGTTTGCGGTTTGCGATCCCCGCGTTGGCCACGATCGTTGCCCCCGCCACTACCGAAGCCGGGGACATGGTGTGGCTCGATTCCAAAACTCTGCTGATCGGCCACGGCTACCGCACCAACGCCGCCGGTATTCGCCAGATGCGCGACCTCCTCGCGCCCAAAGGTGTGGAAGTTCTCTCCGCGCCGCTGCCTTACGGCCCGGGTCCATCCGCCTGCCTGCATTTAATGTCGCTGATCAGCCTGCTCAACGAGCACACCGCGCTGGTCGATCTCCCCTGGCTCGCTGTGGAGACAGTTGAACTGCTGAAGTCGCGCGGATTCGGTTTTATCGAAATCGACCCCGCCGAACGTGACACATTAGCCTGCAACGTCCTGGCCCTCGGCGATAAGCGCCTGCTGGCCATCGAAGAAAATCGCACCACCAACGCCCGCTTACGGCAAGCCGGATTCGACCTCCACACCTTCCCCGGCAGCGAACTCTGCATCAACGGCAGCGGCGGGCCCACATGTTTGACACGACCGCTGCTGCGAGGATGAGCAAAGACCCCTGTGGGAACCAAGAAGGACTATGTGGGAACGGGCGCCTTCGCGAGCCTGCCCTGAGCGAAGCCGAAGGGCTCCGCCGAGCGCAGCGAGGCGGCCACCACCACGAAGCTCGCCAGAATCCGCCACCCCTTCCACTCCTGTTAAAATAATCCTGCATGCTTCTTCCCTTCGTCCGCGAACTCTTCGTGGACGTAGAAAAGCTTCCCGCCTTCGCGCGTGTAGCCTCCCACCTCAAGGAGGGCACGGGGCGTATTCGTGTCTCCGGTCTCACTCCCACCGCAAAAGCCTTGCTGCTCGTGCTGTTTCAGCGCACTGCCGCACGCCCGCTCATCTTTGTGGTCAACGACAACCGCGCCGTCGAAGACTTCGTTCCCATCCTTCGCGGCTTCTGTGAACTAACCGCCGCCTGCGATCCGGAGTCCGTCATCTCTCTCCCGGCGCGGGACGTGCTCCCGTTCCAGAATCTTTCGCCACATCCCGAACTCCAGGAAGAACGCGCCACGGCTCTGTGGAAGATCGCAACCGGAGCCGCATCCATCGTGGTCACGCCGGTCGCCGCAACGGCCATCCGCCTGCGCTCCGGCGATTACTACGCCGATCTCGCCCGCACCATCCGCCGCGGTGAATCCTTCGATCTCGAGGCCCTGCTCGCTCACCTCAACACCGTTGGTTACACTTCAACCGACGTGGTCGAAATGCCGGGCCAATACGCCCTACGCGGAGGGATCCTCGACGTTTACTCGCCTGAGGCCGACCGCCCCTTGCGCATCGAATTTTTCGGCGACGAAGCCGATTCTATCCGCAAGTTCGATCCCGCTTCGCAGCGCTCCTCGAATCCTGTAGACGAAGCGCTGCTGCTTCCGCTGACCGAAACTCCGGTCAGCGAACAACTGCTCGGGGCAATTCATACGCGTCTCAGCGGCAAGCGAATAGTTGGCTCGGAAGAGATTGTCGAGGCCGCCGTGCGCGCCGGCGGCGTCAACGTTTTCCCCGGTTGGGAGTTTTATTCCCCGGTCGCTGGCGCCGACAGCACCATTTTCGATCTAATCCCGCGCGCCTCGATTCTTCTTGACGAACCCGATCAACTCCGGCAGGAGTTCGACCGCTTTTGGACTCGCGTCGCCGAAGCCCATGAGCGCAGCGGCGTTGGCAACCTCGTCCGCCCCGAAGATCTCTACCTCCCGCCCGACGATTGGTGGCAAAAAACCGCAGTGCGTCCCGGTGCAGATATCGAGCACCTCGGCATCACTCACGACCTGAACGAAGAAGCAATCAGTTTCCTCACCCAGCCCTCGCCCCGCTTCCACGGCGCGGTCCCCATCATGCTGGAACAAGTCCAAAAGCTCAACGCAGACGGCAAGCGCGTCCTGTTCGCGGTTCCCAACACTGGCGAAGTCGAGCGCTTGGCCGACGTCTTCACCGAATACAACGTCTCGTTTCGTCTGGGAAGCCGCACCCGCGGCGGCGAGAGTTACGCCGACGAAACCAGCTACTTCGCCGGAGAAGTTCTCACCACCACGCTGGCCACCGCCTACATCCCCGATGGCGTTATGCTTCCCGAGGCCAATCTCGCCATTTTCGGCGCGCGCGATCTGTTCGATGAATCCGAGTCGGTGGCCTCGCGCCCGCAGCGATCGAAATCCAAAGTCTCGGCGTTCCTATCCGATTTCCGCGACCTTCAGGTCGGCGACTACGTAGTGCACGTCGAGCATGGCATCGGCCAGTACCAGGGATTGAAAGAAATCAACCACGGCGATGGCCCCGCCGAATTCATGCTGCTCGAATTTGCCGAAGCCGCCCGCCTCTACGTTCCTCTTACGCGCCTGGATCTGGTGCAGAAGTACCGTTCGTCTGAAGGCGCCAAGCCTGCCCTGAGTCATCTCGGCACGCAATCGTGGGCAAAGACGAAATCTCGCGTGCGCAAGGCCATGAAAGACATGGCCGACGAACTCCTCAAACTCTACGCCGAGCGCAAAACCGCAGTCGGCCACGCCTTTCCGCCGGGCAACGAGTGGTTCCGCGAGTTTGAAGACGCTTTTGAATTCAGCGAAACCGAAGACCAGGGCCAGGCCATTAAAGATGTAATTCGCGACATGGAGTCCTCCCAGCCCATGGACCGCCTCCTCTGCGGCGATGTCGGTTACGGCAAAACCGAAGTCGCCATGCGCGCCGCGTTCAAAGCGATCAACGACAACAAGCAGGTAGCCGTGCTCGCACCCACGACAGTGCTAGCCTTCCAGCACTTTGAAACTTTCAAGCAGCGATTTGCACCTTTTCCCGTCACCATTGAAATGATCAGCCGCTTCCGCACCCCGAAGCAGCAGAAAGAGATTCTGCAAAAAACGGAAGCCGGCAAAATCGATGTCCTTATCGGCACTCACCGCATCCTTTCCAGGGACATCAAATTCTCCGATCTCGGCCTGCTCATCGTCGACGAAGAACAGCGCTTCGGTGTGCGCCACAAAGAACGCATCAAGCAAATGAGAAAACAAGTAGACGTGCTCACCATGTCGGCCACGCCCATCCCGCGCACCCTGCACATGTCGCTGGTCGGCCTGCGGGACATGAGCGTGATCGAAACTCCGCCGAAAGATCGCATGGCGATCCAAACCGTAGTCGCCAGTTGGGACGAAAAGCTCATCCAGTCCGCGGTTGAACAAGAACTCGACCGCGGCGGCCAGGTTTATTTCGTCCATAACCGGGTTGACACCATCTGGGAAATTGCAGCCAAGATCCAGGCGCTGGTCCCCCCGGCACGAATCATTGTTGGCCACGGACAAATGTCGGAAGGCGAACTCGAAAAAGTGATGCTGAAATTCATGCATCACGAAGCCGATATTCTGGTCTCGACCACAATCATCGAGAACGGTCTCGACATCCCGCTGTGCAACACGATCCTGATCAATCGCGCCGACCGGCTGGGTCTCTCGGAGCTTTATCAGTTACGCGGAAGGGTCGGGCGATCCAGCCGCCGTGCTTACGCCTTTCTAATGCTTCCACCGGAAATCGAGCTAACGCCAATCGCACGTCGCCGTCTCGCCGCGCTCAAAGAATTTTCCGACCTCGGCGCCGGATTCAAGATCGCCGCCCTCGACCTCGAACTCCGCGGCGCAGGCAATATGCTGGGCGGCGAGCAGAGCGGACACATCGAGGCCATCGGTTTCGAGCTTTACACCCAGATGCTCGAACGCGCCGTGCGTGAGATGAAAGGCGAAGTCGCGCCCGACGAAGCCGAAACCCAGCTCAATCTCGGCCTCAACATCCGCATTCCCGCGGACTACGTCCCCGAAGAGAACCAGCGCCTGCAAATGTATAAACGCGTAGCCCGGGTCGAAACCGAATCGCAACTGACCGACGTTGCCGCGGAGTTGCAGGACCGTTACGGCCCGCCTCCACCCGCAGTCCGCAACCTGCTGGATTACGCCTCGCTAAAACTTTTGTGCATTAGGGTAGGAGTGGTTGCCATCGAACGCAAGCGCAACTTCGTGACCTTGAAATTCCGTCAGGATGCGACCGTCGACCCGGAGCAGTTGGCCCGCTTCGTCTCCGCTCAGCGTGGCGCACAGTTCACCCCAGACGGCATGTTGAAGTTCGTTTTGAAAGCGACCGCTGCAGAAGAAGTGCTGCGCGCGCTGCGCACCGTGTTGGAGCAACTGGCGAGCGTGGGCGCAGCGTCCGAAGCTAGCACTGCCGGACAGGCTTAGTTTTGAAAGAGCGCAGCTTCCAAACGCGTCGCGAGTCCATTTCCCGCCTGGCCACTAACTGATCGTGCCCAACGCAGGTTCCCCAAACTACCCCGACTAACTGAGTGCTTTGCGTCGCGTCTGACGCTGCTCCATGGGCGCCCTCGCAAACGCCCATGATCCTGATTACTCCGAGGCTGGTTGCCCAGCGCCCGCACCTACGACAAGAATTCCGGAGTCGTGCGCAACTGTTGACATTTAAGTATACTTCGTTTAAGTTGCCGATACTTCGCGGGGCTAGGTTCACGATCAGGCAACCAACTGAATTTCTCATTCGGTAGCCGTTAGGAGATTACTTTCGATGTCCACTCGCGCCAGTGGCCTCACGCTCGCACTTACTGTTCTGTGTCTCTCCCTCCCACTCTACTCTCAAAGCACTACTCCTCCGCAGAACCCGGCAACCAACGCCGGTACAGCCCCGCCACCCGCGCCCGCTTCCGGGCCAACTTCTACGGCTGCCACAATGCAGGCGCAGAAAGCGTCGGACGCTGCCAATCAAGTCGAAAAATTTGTCGCTACGGCCGCGAACGCTCTCAACAAAGCACAAACCTACCAGAAAAGTATTACCGATATTTCCGGGCCCGCGAAGAAGTCAGGTCAGTCCGCACAGGATAACATTCAGAATCTTCAGACGATCGTTCAATCCATCCAAACCGGCAATGTGCTCAATGACTTGAGCACCTCTCTCAGCAATCTGGACACGAAGAGCACCGCCATGACGGCTCTCAGTAAGGAGTGTGACAAAGGCACATTACAGCAACCGGCTACGCCGCAACAGGATGTGACGAACGCACAAACCGCGTGCGCCACGGCGCAGAAGGACTCTGCCGACAAGCTTACCGCACTGCCTGCAGCCCAGTCCGGCCTCTTGAAAGCCCTGCAGTCCATCTCTCCCTATATGGCGAGTCAGTTCGACGCCTTGGCCAATACACTCAAAACCTTTTCCGACAAGAAATTGATCCCGGCCCCCGGCGCGAATGCTGCTCCCGATACTCCGCCCCCTGCGAAGGCTGCTCCCAATGCCCCGGCCCCCGCGAATGGTGCTCCCGCTGCTCCGGCAGCGAGCGGGACCTCTGTTTCCACTGCCCCGGATCCGAACGTCTTGCTCCAAGTGCTGCCCAAGGGTATTCCGGCCTTGAAGAATGTGCTCGACAACCTCCAACAATACTCGTCCGCCTGGGGCAGCATGAAGGCCATGGTTCAGTCGGCCAACGATGCGATCGCCAAAAGTGCGGCCAACGCGCCTCCGGCGAACGCCGCGAATGCGGGAGGTGCCGCACCCGCCCCCGCGGCGGACGCCACGAAGACTCCGGCCCCTAAGGATGCGGACACGGAAATGAAGCAGCTGCAAGGCACGACAGCCAACATCGAGGCAGGACTGGCCAGTTGGTTCACCGCTATTACAGGGGCGCTCACCACTGCCGCCCACGCGCTCGACGGCAAGATTGCGGACGTGCAAACCGATCCCGCAAAGAACAACGCGGACGCCTTGGGCCAGGTTCGCGACAAAACCGATACCTTGAACTCCGCGCAGGCTGTCGTGGATGCGTGGCCGCCGCTGGTCGGGTATCTGGTGGACGGCCAGCCGGATGGCTTCTCGCTTTCGACCACGAGAAAAAACTTAGAAGACATGCAGACCTGGACCAACCAGCTCCGCGCTTCGATTTCGCGCGTGCACGATGCGCTCGCTGGCGACTTTGAAAACGCCGAAGCCGACCAGGTTTCCCTTTACTACTTCACCGACATTCCGCGCCTGATGCAGGTGCTGAACGAAAGCGTTCAGACCATCGGCGGCGTGTCAGACGCCCAGGCCAAAGCCGCAGCCCAGCGCACCGCTCTCACGCAGGCCGAACTCGACTTGGGAGACGCCCAAGCCACCGTCAACCGCTATCAAAAACAGGTGCTCGATCTGCAGGAACAACAGCGCCAGGCCCAGGAAAAGCTTAAGGGATTGAATGCCAAAGTAAGCAGCCTGGCCAGCCGGCTTAAGGGGGCGCAAGATAGTCAGCAAACGGCCACGGACGAGTACAACAATGCCCTCGGCGCCCAAAAAAGCTCCAGCGCGAACTCAACTTCCGGTCAAACCGATCCCACTACGGCATCGGCGGTCGAGCAGGCAAAATCCCAGCAGACCGCAGCATCCACCAAAACGAGCCAGGCGCAGTCCGATTACGACGCAGCCAAGACTGAACGTGACAACACCCAGAGCCAGCTTGACGACACACAAAATCAAAAAGACAGCCTGCCGGCAAAACTGGCCGCCGCCCAGCAATCGCTGAGCGACGCGCAAACCTCCGTGTCCGCGGAGCGCCGCAAAATGCTCATGGCCGCTCAAGCCGAGTCCGATGCCTTCGCCTTCGCCCGCGACAACACTCCATTTCTCTACGCTCCGGCCGACGCCTCCAGCCATGATCCGGCCAAACGGGTCATCCTGTTTGCCTTCAATGACAGCAAAACCATCTTTATGCGGGGCAATCCCAAAGACCTGGCCTTGGTGAAAAACATCATCGCTAATTTTGACCGGCCTGCCCCCCAGGCTCGCCTGACCCTATGGACTTTCGAACTCAACGCCGACTCGGGCCAGAAAACAAACAAGAAAGCCGCCGACAACCTCAACAAGTCCATGGAAATCGTCGACGAGGAACTCGGCGGAACTCGCGCCTTGGAGAATACGACTTTGAGTTTGCTTCGCGACTACATCAACCAAGGCGTGCGCAAGTGTTTCAAGAATGCCGTCCTCTATGCGGGCCCGGAGGGGGAGGCCAGAAGAGTGGAGAGGCAAAAAGTGCTGGACGACTCTGCTCAAAAATTGTGCGCCACACAAGCCGAAAGCAAAGAATGCGCCGATGCGCGCACCGCAGCGCGCGAATTTGCGGCGACCCCCTGGCAGTGTGCCGTACCGCCCACTCCCGACGAGTGTAAAGAATGTAACGTGGCTGACTTCGAAAAGCTTCGCCGCATCACGTTCTATGACCCTTTGGTGCTGGAACAACTGGGTTTTGTTACTGAGAGCGGGAGTCAGTTGAAGCTCTTGCGCGAGCTTGTTCCTGACCCCGCAGGCACAACGACTCTGGGAGAGGCTCTGATGATCCTTTCTCTGGCGCCGCTCGAGACGAGACTTGCGGTTCGGGATCAGGTTGAATCAGCTATCCATGCCCGCCTCGGGGCTCTCCCGCTGCCGGAGAAACTCGACAAAAGTGCATGGTTCCGGTCGGACTCGGAAAACCAAACCTCAAGTAAGTACCTTCTTCCCCTGACTTGGCACGCTCTGGATATTTGGGAGCAAGGTACAACGGGCTCCGGCTTCGGGCTAACGGGATCACAGCTTGAAATCGCAAGAGCCCTCCAGACCGCCTATCAGGGAAAGCAGATTCGCCAATTCTTGGACGGATTGGGAAGCCGATCGGCGAGCCTGCGATCGGTCCGGGTCCGGATCGACGCAGTCCAGGACACGTTGACGTCCCTGGAAGATCGCGGAAAAGAGCTACTAGCAAAGAGTTCGCCGTCTGATGCCACAGCTTTGACGCAGTCGCAACAGTTGGGGAGCACGGCCTTAGAGGCCGACGCTGCCAAAAGAGATGCTCTCGTGCAGAAGGCAATCAGCCTTCTGCCAGCCGCGGACCGAAACACCTACAACCGCGAAACCGACCACCTCCTCAAGTTGCAAGCTGAGGGAGGGACATTCGCGAGCAGGTTCACTCCCGATTCCGAGTGGGGGATCAATCCCAGCGATTTCAACTATTTCATCGCCAAGCTTGGAGCTGCAACATCCGATGCCGACTTTAGCGATGCCCTCACTGATTTGAAAATCCTTGCCTATCGTTCGCCGTCGCTGAGTTCAGCTTCTCCGCGAGTGGCCGCCGCCGACGAGATGCTCAAGGAAATCACCATCGCCCTCGAAGACGACCTGGATCGATTGTTCGTACAGCCCATGATCAGTGGCCTGCGGATCCGCCTTGCGTCCGAAACCGGAGTTCGCGTGGGCATTCTGCAACGTGAATCGATGCTGGCCAGCAATCGCGGCAAGGCTCGGGTCGATCCCAAAGCCTCTGCCCAACTGGCTGTGGGACAGGAGGAAGACATCCTCGCCGGCGTGCAGCAACTCGCTCAACTCTATGCCACGGTGCAGTCGGGAGGAGCGCTGGCCGCCTTGGGCGCACTGCAGCAGCAGCCCCGCGAGCCCCAGCCGGAGATCTACGCTTTGACCACGGGGAACAAATTTGAAGTCACCCCAGTCTTTGATCCTTCGGGCCAGGCATTGCGCTTCAAGTTTGATTTTGTCAGTACCTCGAATCTGCAGGAACCCAACGGAACGACCAATCCGCAAATGCCCCGCGTCGAGCGCCATACGGTCAATACGGAGGTGCAGCTCAGCAATCTCGAAACGCGGGAGATTTCGCGATTCGAGTCCAACGCTCGCCTCGGTTTGCCGACTACCTACTGGGGCGGAGTTCCCATTCTTAAAGACATCCCCGGCGTCCGGCCCTGGGTGCCTTTGGTCGGTTGGTTTGTGCGCAAGGGCGGGAGCAACGCTTCGGCCCAGCAAAGCGTGATCTTCGGCCAGACCACGATGTACCCCACAATCGGTGCCATCATCGATCTGCTGTCAGATACGTCCCAGGGCGGAGACGGCGGCAAGGCAGGCACCGCTGCGCCGTCCTCATCCGACACCCCAACCCCTCAACCTCCAACCCACACTCCACCGAAGGGACACTAACCATGCCTGGCTCCCGAACCGGCTCGATCACGCAATGGAATGACGCAATTGGCAGAGGTCTAATTACGGAAGATAACCCAGTCGGAGTCCACGTTGTCAGCGCGTCCGCCTGTAGCCAGGCTCTCCGCACGGCCTTGCGCGGAAGAGCGATTCCACCCGGCACGCCGCCGCGAGTCACTTTCGATCTTCTCGCGACGAACGACGCATCGAATGTTGATTCGGCGTAAATGACAACGACTACTCTTGCGGGAGAGACGCAGGCTGACGTCTGCTACCTCACGCTCTGCCGCGCAATGTTGTCCCAGTCGTGCAGGAAGATCTTTTCGTAGTAGGCAGCAGCCTTTGCGTTTTCAATGATGACCGAGGCGTCGCGGTTACGCAGCACTCCATCGCCTGACCAATTCTCGCTGCCCAGGGCCACGATTTTCGAATCCACTACAAAGCCTTTGTTGTGCACGCCGTTCTGTATCTTGACTTTGGAAAGATCGATGCCCGCGGCCTGCAAGCGCTCCAGCCAACCTTGGCTGATTTGGAATTGGCTGGTGATAATGCGGACATCCTTCCCGGCGTTTATCTTCTCGACTACTGCGTTAATCAGCATCATGAAGTCGGCATCCACATCTTTCTCCGACGGGTGAATGTATTGCAGTTGTATGTAGAGCTTTTCCTGAGCTGCTTGGATTAGTTGCAGCATGGCCGGCTGATACACGCCGGAGTCCGGTGTCAGCAATGGCGTGATCGTGGCCAGCTCGTCTTCCAGCCGCAACGGAGGGAAGAACTGAAACGTATCGCGGGCTGCGAGCAGAAACTCCGCAGGCATTGTTTCCGGCGGCGAGGCCGTGAGCAAGTCGAGATCGCCGACCGGAGGGACCCCTTTGGCTACATCGAAATCATGCTTGAGATAGGCCTCATACGTTTGGGCCAGACCCGCATGGTTCACAATTACATGCCAATCGCGATCGCTCTTGCGTGCGGTCGCCTGATCGCCAGGCTGCGGATCGCCAATGGGGTCGATCTCGGGCTGGTTCGAATTGTTCCAATTCCCGCTGGAAAGCCAAACTGACTTACTATCTCGAACCGCAACCTTTATGTGGTAAGCGGTGGGGAAGACCCACTGGGAAATGTCTCTATTCTGCCGCACTAGCGCCCAGGCGGATTGAAATGAACTCCCTAGGCCCTGGGCA
This sequence comes from uncultured Acidobacteriaceae bacterium, assembly GCA_963842095.1. Taxonomy (GTDB): domain Bacteria; phylum Acidobacteriota; class Terriglobia; order Terriglobales; family Acidobacteriaceae; genus Sulfotelmatobacter. Next base: position 442,258 of record CAWJEY010000004.1, on the reverse strand, counting down.
AGTGCTTTCACTGTTTCTGAATCGCTCTGGTCCGCAGTGGGGTTCAGTGCTGGGTTGTCGAGGGTTATCTCCAATTGCTGTCCCGTCGCGAATACGCTCTTTACTTCATCCAGAATATGTTTGGAAGTCCAGTCATAGAGCCCGACGGTCAGCGTCGACTGGGTTTGCGACAAGAAGACCTTGAGCGTGGGCCAACCGGCATCGGGGCTGGCATGACACGTGAACGACAGGTTCCCAGTCACCGGGCTGAGGGCAACCGAGGGAGCTGTATATGTAATCATTGGCTTTTTGGCCACTGCGAGATCGACCGTGGGTTGTAGGGTAGCCGTGCCCTCAGGGAAGGCGCCTTGGTCCAGTTCGGGCCGCCGCGATGCCATCTTGGCGAATTTGTCTGGCTCCGTGTGGCGCATCTGTTCAACCGCAGTGGCCTCACGAACGTCAACTTTGATGCCTTCAATTTCCTTAGGCAACGACACTGTGGGAGCGTCCTTGGACCGAATCGCCACGATGGCCGCCTCTTTCGTCGGCCAGTCGTTTTCCATTCGATAGCCTGGGCGAATCGATACGATGCCAGGTTGTTTCAATTCCTGGATGTGCCGCTCAATGACGGGTACCAAATCGTTCAGTTTTTTCCACTCAGCAGAGCCCGAAGAGGAGCTGAAACTGTTTGGCATGTTTTTCTCGCGTTCTGGGTGTGGTTCTTCCTCGGAATAAGTTACTTCTAGACAGGTGAGACTTCAAATATCTGCCGCCGACGAAATTATTCTGCTGGCTCGCTGGCCGGCTGAATTTGCACGAACTGCCAGCCGAACCGTCCTTTGATGCAGAGATTGCCGTGAGTCACGTCGTGGTCGAGTGGCGAGGTCACGCGAACGATCTGGCCTTCCTGCTGGTGCACGGTGAGATCGCAGCCTACGCCGCAATAGGGACAGACGGTGTCAATCTGAGTCTGAAGGCTTTCGTCCCATGTGCCGGCCTGGCGCATGTCATATTCGGTCTTGAACATCAGCGCGCCGGTGGGGCAGACTCCGATGCAGTTGCCGCAATAGACGCAAGCCGAGTCGGGCAGGGGAACGTCAAACTCAGTGGCAATGTGCGCGGAGAATCCGCGGCCCGCCACAGCAATCGCGAAGGTGTTCTGCGCGTCCACACCGCAGGCTTCCACGCATTTGTAGCACAGCACGCATTTGGAGTAGTCGCGGACGTAGAGTGCGTTATCAATCTTCACCGGCTGGGCGACTGTGGCGCTAGATTCACCGAAGCGCTCCGGATGCGCGCCGTACCGGTCTATATACGCCTGCATTGCTGGTGCTGTGGAAAGATCTACGGACGAAGCTAGAAATTCCAACACCAAGCGACGGCTCAGGCGGACGCGCGCGGAATCGGTCTGGATCGACATATTGGGTTCCACCTTGCGCGAACACGCAGGAACCAGCGTGCGCGAGCCTTCCAACTCCACTACACAAACGCGGCACACGTTAACCGGCGTGAGGCTCTCCAAAAAGCACAGCGTAGGAGTGTCGATGCCGAGTTTCTTCGCGGCATCCAGAATGGTGGAACCCTCGGCAACGGAAACCGGCTTGCCATCAATCTTGATTTCAATGGAGCGGTGTTCGCGCTCCGGCGGCGCTTGCGGCACGGGGCCGCGCGGCAGAGGAATTGTAGCCTGGGGCGCGTCGAGCGGCTGCGAAGCGTTTGGAAGAGACTGGCTCATGAGAACAGACTCCATCGCTGCAACGCGGATTCCAGCGCGCTGGCGGCGGTCTGGCCCAGACCACAGATTGAGGCGTCGCGCATGGCCTGACCCATCTCGCGCAACATAACTATCTCCTGCGCTGCAGAGCCCAGCGGCTTGGCGTTCACCAGGCGCTGCAGCGCTTCCTGCTGACGCACCACCCCGACGCGGCACGGAACGCATTGACCGCAAGTTTCATGGCGGAAAAAACTGGCGATGCGCAGCAGTATCTGGCGAAGGTCAATCGTTTCGTCAAATAGCATGACCACTCCGGATCCTAATGTGGCTCCAATGGCGCGGGTGCCTTCGAACGTAAGCGGCGTATCTAATTCGTTAGACCCAACAAAAGTTCCGGCGGCGCCGCCCAGAAGAACTGCCTGCAACCTGCCGCTGCCAGCAACGCCTCCGGCAAGATCAATGAGTTGGCGCAGCGTGGCTCCCATGACGACTTCGTAGACACCGGGCCGCGCCACGTGCCCGCAAAGGCAAAAGAGCCGGGTGCCGGCCGAGCTTTCTGTCCCCAGCCTGGCGTAGGCCGCTCCGCCTTCAAGAATGATGCGGGGAACGTTCACCAGAGTTTCAACATTGTTGACGACGGTCGGCTGGCGGAAGAGGCCAGACTCAGTAGGGAACGGCGGCTTGTTGCGCGGTTCGCCGCGATAGCCTTCAATCGAGTTGAAAAGTGCGGTCTCTTCCCCGCAAATATACGCGCCGGCTCCCCGTCGAATTTCAATTTTTAATTGCAGACCGCTGCCCAGAATGTCGTCGCCGAGAAACCCGCTTTTATTGGCCGACTCAATGGCGAGTTGCATGTGCTTGACGGCCAGCGGAGATTCTCCGCGCAGGTAGATGTAGCCGTGTCTCGCGCCGGTCACGAAGGCGGCAATCGTCATGCCCTCGAGAACGGCGAAGGGGTCGCCTTCCATGAGAATGCGGTCTTTGAAAGTGCCGGGCTCGGATTCATCGGCATTGCAGATGACGTAGTGCGCGCGGCCAGGTTCCTGCTGCAACAAATGTCTCTGCAGGAAAAGCGCCTCCCACTTTTTGGCAGTGGGAAATGCCGCACCGCCGCGGCCCAGCAGTTTTGCAGTGAACAGTTCGCGCAGCGTGCCTTCAGGGCCAAGGTCCAGAGCTTTGCGAAGACCTTGATAACCGCCGAGTCTCCGATAAGCCTCCAAGGTTGGAGCGCCACCTTGAGCAATGCGATGGAGAAGCCGCAACGGATGGGAGCCTTCATTCTGGACTGCCTGGGGCACGCTGGCTTGAATGTTCAGCACATCCGGCTCGGCAGGCAGGCGACCCTCGACAGCATCATCCACCAAAGACCGCACAGCTTCCGCCGACGCAGGCGCCAGCACCCGTTCCTGAGACTTTTCCCCGGCCGAGGTGACCAGCGCTGCGGGAGCGCGCTCACACAGACCGAGACACTGGCTTCGAAGCCAGATGGCGCGTCCGCCGGAGCAAGGCGAACCTGCAGGACCTAGCGTGCCCTCCAGTTCGGCACAAAGTCTTTCCGAGCCACGCGTGAGACACGCAATGTCATCACAGACGTGGGCTACGACCTGGGGACGGGGCTGGAGCGAAAACATTCCATAGAACGACGCCACACCGTGAACTTCCGCGGGAGCAACGTCCAGCCGCAGCGCCACGTAGTTGAGAGCGCCCGGGCTAATCCAGCCGATGCGGTTCTGGATGGCATGGAGGATGGGCAGAAGGCGATGCCGCTTGCCACGGACGTCGACGTTGAAAGCCACACGCGTGTCGCTGATTGGCCGCTCGCTGCCCTGCCGCAGGTCCACTTGCCAGGTTGATTGGGGCGCGCCCAGCTCAGCGTCAACGGCAGAGCGCTCTTCTGCAGTTGCCCGGGCGTCGGTAAGATGAATATCCAATCAGTCCTCTTTTTTATACTTTTTCAATGCGGATGGCCGTTGCCTTGAACTCCGCAGTGCCTGATTTAGGATCCACCGCGTCAATCGTCAGATCATTCGTTGCTACCTGATCGTGAGCGTGGACCGATAAAAACGCCAAGCCCGGACGCAACCCCGAATCAAAGCGCACCGGGGCGACGAGCGAGCCACGCCTCGAAGTCACGCGAACCCGTTCTCCTTCCAGCAGCTTGTAGCGGAGACCGGCTTCCGGAGAAACCTCCAAAGCTTCTTTGCTGCGCAGCGGCGATGAGTACTTTTCGGTTTGCACGCCGGTGTTGTAATCGTCGAGCCGCCGGCCGGTGGTCAGGCGAATGGGATATTGCTCGCCAAGTTGGTCCACCGGCGGCTCAAATTCCACGACGCTAAATGGCGCGCGCGGACCAATCAGAGGTTCACTCCACAAGCGTGAGTGAAGAAACATTTCCCCGGGGTGCGACTCGTCGTAGCACGGCCACTGAATGCCGCCCATTTCTTCCAGGCGGCGGTAACTCATGCCGCCGTGCATGGGGCTCAAGAGGCGCAATTCATTCCAAAGTGCTTCGGGATCGGGCTCGCCCCAGTCATGGCCGAGGCGGCGAGCCAGATCAAAAATGATCTCGAGATCGTCGCGCACTCCGGCGGGAGGCGGCACGGTGCGGCGGACACGCTGCACGCGGCGCTCACTGGAAGTCACCGTGCCTTCGCTTTCAAAAGCGCCAGCGGCGGCGGGGAGCACAACGTCGGCGAGTTCAGCGGTTTTGGTATAGAAAAGGTCCTGGACCAGAAGAAATTTCAGCCCGCCGAGCCGTTTCAGTGCGCGATGCCGGTCGGCTTCAGAGTCGGCGGGATTCTCGCCCAGCACATAGAGCGTAGTGAGGCGGCCGTGGCCGTGATCGTTGTCTTCGTCCATGGCCTCAAACATGTCGCTCAAGTGCCAGCCCCGTTTGGGTTGGATCTTCGCGCCCCAGGCTTTCTCAAATTTGGCGCGTAACTGCTCGTTCTCGACATGCTGGAAGCCGGTAAGGCGGTCGGGAATCGCCCCCATGTCACCGCCGCCCTGCACGTTGTTCTGCCCGCGCAGCGGATTTACGCCGCTGCCGTAGCGGCCCACGTGCCCCGTAAGCAGCGCCAGGTTGATCAAGGCCACCACGTTGTCCACGGCGTTGTGATGCTCGGTGATGCCCAAAGTCCAGCAAATCTGAGCGCGCGGAGCGCGAGCGTAGGCGTGTGCAGTCTCGCGGATAGCTTCAGCGGGCACGCCGGTTTCACGCTCAGCTCGCTCCAGCGTGTATTTCTCAACGTGTGCCTTGTAGGCTTCAAATCCGCTGGTGGCGTGGCGGATGAACTTTTCATTGGCCAGTCCGGCGGCGATGATTTCGCGGCCCATGGCATTGGCCAGCGAAATGTCGGAACCAACGTCCAGGCCCAGCCACAGTTTGGCCCAGCGCGCGGAACTGGTGCGCCGCGGGTCCACTACATAAAGTTCCGCGCCGTTGCGCATACCCTTGAGCAAATGATGAAAGAAAATCGGATGAGTTTCCCTGGCGTTCGATCCCCAGAGCAGGATCACGCTGGTGTCTTCAATCTCGCGATACGAACTGGTCCCGCCGCCGGCCCCGAATACCGCCGCCAGACCGGCGACGCTGGGGGCGTGTCAAGTTCGGTTGCAGCTATCGATATTGTTCGTGCCCATGACGCTGCGGACGAATTTCTGCGCAGCGTAGTTCAGTTCGTTGGTGGTCTTGGAGCAACTGAACATGCCAAAGTCCCGCGGATCTTTCTTCGCGATCGACTTCTGGAACGCCACCGCGACGCGATCCATGGCTTCATCCCAGGTGGCGGGACGATGCGAACCGTTCTCGCGCACCAGCGGCTGAGTCAAGCGGGCATTCATTGCGTCAGGCATAGGTCCCTTAATGCGCGTAGAGAAAATGGTAACACTGTTGAATATGTTCAGTGATTCAATACCGCCGGCTTTGCGAGCACTTCTGAATTGATGAACCTTACCACCGCATCTGTCTCGGCGGCCGTGCGCCGGGTCACCGTGGCCTGCGCGGACCCTTTCGCCGCCGGCCCCCAGCCGAAATTGCGCACGTTCCACGGGTCGCTTGGCAAGGCGGCCTGATCGACCCCCGGAAGGTCCTTGACCTTCAGTAGTTCCATGGCGCGCCGAGTTTCGGTGTGGCAGCTTACGCAATCGGTGTTGAAGAAGTGACTCCTGGCAGGATCGGCGATCACATCGAGAATCTCCTTTGTCTTGTCAGCCGGTGGCGGCTGAGCGACAAACAGGTCGGCGGTGGAAACGCCAGCGCCTTTAGAAACGGGTAGACCCGGGGCCGATACTGCAGTGTTCTCGCAGGTAATCGGTTGGAGATTGGTTGTGTGGGGCTCGGGTACAACGCGGGGAGAGGTTCCGTCTGACTCCAGCATCTGCGCGAATTGCCGGCCATCGAGCGCAGGACCGTGTACCGGAACGAATCCACCTTGGGGCAGGGCCGGATCGACACCGGGAGGCACTCCCGCCATCGCCAGGAATATCCATGGTGCCGCTGCTCCGGCAGGAAGTCCCACGATGGACATGGCGTCCAGGCGCTTACTGGAAATATGCTTTTCCAGGAATGACTTTATTTCCTGGCGGACATTCCCTGCAGTCGTCGCATCTCCCAGTCCGGGGTGAACACCCAGAGGGACGCCGGAGGTGGTGACTTTGTCCGCGCCCAGCCGCCCCTCGCTCAACTTGGTCCGTAAGGCGGCGAGGTCCGTGACAATCGCTTTGAGCGCGTCGAGATCAGGCAGCCGCCGTGGGAGACAACCAGCCTGCGCGGGAGGGTCTTGTTTCTCGAGCGTGAAATCGAAAATCAGATGGGCCGCGATGTCGTGCACTTTAGGCGTGCCATCCGGGTTGCGTGTCACCGGTTGGACGATGAGGCGAATCTCCGGCACCTGCCCGAATTGCGCACGAATATCGTTCGAGAGGCCAGGAGCGCCGGCATCGATGCGGATGCCTGCGATGAACCACGCGTCTATCGATTGAGCCTCGGCGGGCAGGCCGATACGATTCTGTGGGCCCGCGATCTGCGACGCCGGGCCGTTGGCGATCTCGAGAAATTGCTGAAACGCCGCATACGGCCAAACCGCGTCGCGTTTCGCCGGATCCTGCGGGTTCTGCGTGGTGACGTCGCGCACTGCGATCAAATTGGCAAAATCCTCGGCTCGAGTCGGCGCCGGAAACAAGAAAGACACGTCGTTGGCCGAAAGCGGCGGAATCACCCGTGTCTGCGCGGGCATAGCACTGCCCGCCCCAGCCCGCCCCTGGCCGAACGAGCCGTCCCACCCACCGCCCGCCACAAGGATCCCGATCAATCCCAGCCTTAAGTATCTGGAACAAAACATTCCAGAACTATCCATGCAGCTCTCCTAGAGTCGACTCCGACTCTTGACGCAGTTCGACTCCGGACTCGCCTCGGTTTTGCCAAGCGCGTATTTGTTTACCAATTTTGGAAAAGATTACTACTATTGTGAGGTCCGGGCAATGGCAACCCAACTCACGACGGACAGGAGAGAAGCTTCTTGACTGGTGTAAGATCAGTAGCTGTTTTCACTTCGTGGGGGCCTTCTTTAGCGCGGACTGACCGCCTTACCTCAGCAGTGCCGACCCTCACGAGCGATTCGGGCCTTTGTGTTGGAGGTTTGATCGAGCATGCCGAGAAATATAGTGCTTTGTTGTGACGGGACCGGGAATCAGCACGGGGCCGCCAACTCCAACGTGGTAAAGCTTTACTGGACGCTGTCCGCCGAGGACAAACAAACCGCCTACTATCACCCTGGGGTGGGAACGATGGGGGCAAGAAATGCCCTGACGGCCGCTGGAAAGTGGTGAACCAAACTGAGGGGTCTGGCCTTCGGCTATGGCTTCTCCGACAACATCGCGGACGTTTATTCGTTCCTGATGCGAGAGTTCAACCCCGGCGACCAAATCTTTATCTTCGGATTTAGTCGCGGCTCCTATACTGCTCGCGCGCTCTGTGGACTGTTGCATATGTGCGGGCTGCTCACTCCGGGGAATGAGGCGTTGATTCCGTACGCGCTGCGGCTTTACAAGGGTCACGACAATTTCGACATCGCTGCCAGTTTCAAAACAACTTTCAGCATTCCCTGCACACCCTATTTTTTGGGATTATGGGACACGGTCAGCTCGGTGGGATGGATCCTCGATCCCATTTATACGAAGGACGGGCACCTACGTTACACTGCGGAACTGCCTGACGTTCCAGTCATAAGACACGCAGTCGCGGTGGATGAGCGCCGCGCGTTTTTTCGTCAGAACCTCGTCTATGAATCGGCGCCCGCCCGTCGGAATATAAAACAAGTGTGGTTCCCAGGCGTTCACTCGGATGTCGGCGGCAGTTACGCCGAAGCTGAGAGCGGGCTATCGCAAATCGCCCTGCGATGGATGTTATGCGAAGCGCAATCGGCCGGGCTGTTACTTGACCCTGAGAAAGTGATTGAAGTTTTGGGCGGGAAGCCCCGCTATGTCGCGCCGGATCACAAGGGGAAGCTGCATAAGTCGCTGCACGGCTTCTGGTGGCTGGGCGAATTCTGGCCGAAGCTCGTCTCCCGTCCTGTGCCGGTGCCGGGTCAAGCTGCGCCCAAGTGGACGCACCGCATCACGGTGAACCTGGGACGCGCCAGGCGGATTCCAAACGGCGTCCATATTCATCAAAGCGTTTTTGACCGGATGCGTGACTTGGCGGACTACAGACCAACGAATCTACCGCGGCAATACGTCACGGAAGCGGAAAATACCTGCGAACTGGCGCCGCGACCAGTGCATGAGCAGCGGCCAACCGTCCCGCCAAGAATACCCGTGCTCCGGCGTCCCAGCGTGGTCAGTACGCTGGCGTTGCTGGCTGTGTTGAGCCTTTGCGCTGCAGGAATTGCGATCTTCACCATACACAACAGCCTGGAGGTGCCGAGGATCGAAAGGCCTAAGCAAGTCGCATGGCTTACCCAGAATTGGACCGAAGACCAACGTCGTCGTTTCTACCACATGGCACAGGGCAGTGAACTGTTACCCTACGCCTGGTTTCTCGCGCTCGAGCAGCCACGCTTCACCATTAGCGGAGCTCCTTTGTTCAAGGAGAACTCCTACCTGCAGGGCTTCGGCTTTATTCCGGACAACGCGTACGAACAAAATCCAGACGGCCTGCCGGTTGGCTTCGCACGCGACGACCGTTTCGTGGACCCCTACACTGGGCAGAAAAACGTGGTGCTCGGTATTACCTGCGCTGGCTGCCATACAGGAGAGTTGTTCTATGGCGACAAGGCGATCCGGATCGACGCCGGACCGTCGTTGATCGATCTGCAGAAGTTCACCGAAGCTCTCGGTCTCGCAGTTACGTGGACGTATTACGATCGCTTGCGCTTCCACAGATTTGCGCACAGGGTGCTTGGACCAACGCCCCCTACGCCGATCAAGTTCTTTTGCGTCAGGCGCTCAAATACTATCTTGACACCAGCTTCACGGAGTTCAAGGCGACCGTCCATCTCTTTCCCACCCCTGAAGGCTACGGGCGCACCGACGCGCTGGCTCGAATCGGCAACTTTGTTTTTGGCACTGAACTGAACAACAGAAAAAATCTGGTGGTTGGCGATGGCCCGGTAAACTTTCCGCCGGTCTGGGACGCATCCTGGATGGATTGGGTGCAGTACAACGGTTCCATTCAGCAGCCGATGGGGAGAAATGTGGGCGAAGCGCTGGGCGTGCGCTCGCGCATTAACCTCCTAGGTTATCCGGGAACGCAGTTCCAGAACACCATCCCATTGGACAATCTCCACGAGATCGAGACTTTACTGGGCGGGGATGCGCCCGGGAAAGGTGTCTGGTCGCCAAAGTGGCCGGAAGAGATGCTGGGGAAGATTGATTTGGGGAAGGCGGCCAAGGGAGAAAAACTCTACAACGAATTGTGCCTGCACTGTCACCAGTCCCCCATGCTGTCCGCCGAAGGCCGCAAGCCGGAGCATTGGACGAACAATACAAATAGCGAAGGAAGGCAATTCTTCAAAGTCACTATGATTCCGTTGGCCGAGATCGGCACCGATCCGAAGCAAGCGCAGAATTTTTATAACCGGACCGCCGATAGCGGACCGCTGGGGAAAGGAATCGTCTCCGCTCAGGATGGGCTGAAATACGTTACGGAGAGGGTGATCGATCAGGCCTATGCCAACCTCAAGCTTTCACCTGAGCAGCAGAAAGAGTGGAACGGCTACCGGAACAACGAACTGCTGGCACCGCTGGCGTACAAGGCGCGGCCCCACAACGGAATTTGGGCGACACCCCCTTACCTTCACAACGGTTCGGTTCCCAATCTGTTTGCATTGCTTTCGCCGGTTTCAGAGCGGCCAAAGGTCTTTTATCTGGGGAACAAGCAATACGACCCCGTCAAACTGGGCCTGAACACCGACCCCCTCAAAGGGGCAACTGAGTTCCGTACTGATCTGCCCGGTAATTCGAATGCAGGGCATGAGTTCAACGATGGTCCAAAGGGCAACGGCGTGATCGGCCGCCGTCTGTCTGAAGAAGAACGAATGCAGATTATTGAGTACCTGAAGACACTGTAGGTGGATCCGTCGAGATTAAAACACACTTGCTGTCCACTTAGCTTTGATCCAGATCCACTCCACCTGGCAGACTCCTTCTTATCAGCCAGGTGGCTCGTTCGCGGGCGAGTGTCTGTTCCACGGTGGCAACGAATGACACGAGCGATTGGGAATCCGCCACCTCAATGGCCGCCACTCCCTGGAATTCCGCCAGCGCCTGCGCCGTCCCCAGGTAGGACTGCGCGACTTCGTGTTGGTGCTTGGCTTGATTCCAGGCTGTGATCGTGGATGCCAATGTCATGAACAGCGGAACGGGTTTGAAAAATGATACCTGCAGGGAAGGCTGAACCACAGCGAAGAAAAACGCAACCATTTGCAAGATGATGATCAGCCAGAGCCACTGCTCCGATCCCAAACTGCTGGAACGGGCGCTGCGCGCGTACCATTCTCTATCTGGCTCCAGCCGTTCACGTAGATATTTCGCTTTCCGGTCCTCCCAGCCAGCAGCTCTGCTTTCATCCATACTCTGTGAAAAAATGGTCGGAGACGGCCCAAATTCCGCCAGGTTCGCTCCCGCTCCGGAGTAGGTTCTTCGAATTTCCTTCAATTCGAGAAGGAATTTCTTTTTTGCGGCCGTAAGGTCGAGGCCGGCGCCGAAGGGCTCCGCCTGCATCATGTAGCGCCAGGTGATCGTTTTCACGGATTCTGCGATGGCGCGGCACTCGTACCAGATCCTGTCATAATGCTGGGCCTTATTGATCCAGGAAATCAGCAAGCTCACCCCTAGAAGAAAGGCTGAAAGCCGGGAGAAGAACTTTTGCTGCTCGGGACTTCCCGAACTCAACATGGAGGCGAAGGAAATTATCGTGAACACCATTAACTGTGTTCCCAATAGCCGGTAATATCTGTGCTTAGCGCGGTTGGAGGCGGAATCGCTGGCGGCGTAAAGAGACGGATAATCATTGAATTCCATGCAGCAGTTGTCCCTTCGTGTCAGGCATGGCCGGACATGGAATACCCAGGCTTCGAGTTGCGTGCGGGGCGGCCATCGGCGAAGTGTTTATGACTGAGGACCCCTTAAATGCGAGCGCGTGATCGAGTATCCCATCGCCATGAGCGCTTTCATTACCTGGGTGGCAGTTCGCCGGTCGTATTCTTTTTCATTTTCCGGCAGTTCGTCGTAGGGCACCAGGCAAGGATGCTCCTTGCGGGCGTCGTCACGCTTTGGGCCATAATGCCAGCCTTCCGCCAGACGTTGCTGGGCCCAGACTGCGTGCGTGTTTTTGGCAAGAAATTCAGCCACGCGCTTTATGTCCTCATCCAACACAACTCCAGCGGTATCGATTGGTTCGGGCCTGTATTCCAAGGTAATGCGCTCCAAAGTTGTAACGTCCCTGCAAATATCCCCCGGCAATGCTCACAACTGCTGCAAGCTCAGGCGATGTCGAAGGCCCTGGGAAAGTGCTCCGGTTTTACCTGCATCGAACCCGCGACTTCACCGATCTCTCTGAGCTTCTCCACATTTTGTGGCGCATCCATATCGTACAGAGCGGCCGCCTCCTGCTCACCCAATTCGAGGTCCAGATGCTCCTTCAGCCAGCCCTTGACAAGATGAACGTTATACCTCAAATAGGATAGCCATTGCTGTCCACCCAACAAATTACCATGCAGATCGCCGATCTCCTGGTTGATTTCCCACCGCGTTGGACTATCTGACATCCATTGCAGCATCGTTTGCGTGAGTGTGTCACAATCCGCCATGAGAGAGGCCAGCGCGCGGAGGGCGAGCAACCCTGCAGGCATTTTCATCACTTCCTCCGGGCGCAGACGAATTCCCCGGTAACCGGTCCCAACAGAAACCAGCAACAGATTCTCTGGACCCAAGGGCCACTTCAAACCAAAACCGCCGAGCGTGGCCATAAACAGCATTTGTAGCGCGGGATTATTAAAAGGGCTCATGCCGCCGTCGACGAACGCCCCTTCCAGGCCCGGAGCTACCTCCAGGCGTTCCGGCTCGAAGTAGTGAGGAGCCGCGGTGCTGGCACGAATCAACTGCCGCAACACGAAATCCCGGTTGGGGGTTGACGCAGCGCCCTTCGCCGGAGCGTCAAAGAAAAGGCCGCGAGAGCTGTTGTGGATGACCCACGGGCTGCCCGTGTCCAGACGTTTTGTGACGATCATCAGCCCGGTCCGCAGCTGGTCACTTCCCAGGGTCGTTTCTCCGAACTTCTCGCGAAGGGCTTGCTCCAGGGGATCCTTGGGAAATTTGGAGCCGATCAGCCCCAGGCTCCAAAATGGTTTCTTAAAGATCTCCCTGGCCAATTTTTGATAGAGTTCCCGGATCTCTTCCACGCGGAAACCAAAAGCCAGCGCCGTTGCAATAATCGCGCCTGTTGAGGTTCCGCCGATCAGATCGAAGTAGTCGCACAGCCGGAAGTCTTTACCGTGCCGGTCCTGGAGGATTTGCTCGATGCGGCTCAGGTAGCCGACCGAAAGAATGCCGCGCACTCCTCCGCCGTCGAGCGCCAGCATTCTCTTCGGTCCGGGTCCGAACAGGTGATCATTCACGGTCAACTGTTTGCGCTCCGGCGAAGCCATGGGTGGTAGTCTCTACACAAGAGCATCGGCTGTCAATGCCGCACCCGCCTTCATCGCGAAGCCGGGACGTAAAGCTGAACGATGCCTCCTTGCTTCGCCAAGCCATCGTCAAAAGGCCCGTCAATCCTTATTTCAACCATCGCCGACCGGGCATCGACGCTGAGAACTTCCGCAGTCCCAATTCTCTTCTTCCCGTCTTTTGCAACGAAATCGCCTTGCGCTCCCGCCATCAAGCCATCCTCGCTGCCGCGGTCGATTTTGACGACACGTACCTTGGCTTCACCGGGCTGCAGTTCCGTGATGACGCTTTCGACAGTGGAGCCGGGTGAGCGGACGACCTCAATCTTTTCACACACTGTTCCGTTGGAGTTGCAATGCACTTCTGGCTGGCTCGCCGACCCGTGGGTTTTCGCCAGCATGTCCCATGCCTCCTTGTAAGCGGCGCTGGCCTGTTCAGTTTTCCCTCGCTGTTTCAGAATGTCACCGGCCTGCATGTAGCCCTCGGCTTGCCGTCGCGAAACCTGGCTATCGTCGAGACCCGAGCCGTGCTCGGCGGCGGCACGGATTTTGTAGTAATTCAGATCCGTGGCGTCGAATGCAATCGCCCGCTCGGTGGCGTCCAGCGCAGCGGAATATTCGTTGAGTTGGTTGTGGCGTTCTGCTTCTCTGGCAAGTCCTTCGCCAGATACATTACTAAATGGAAGAGGAGGAAGTCCGGGATAGAACCGGTTGTAAGCTTCGGCATCGCGCAGCGCTTCACGCCTGATATTCTCATCTCCTCCCAAGAGAAGGCTGAGGCTGTTTAAAGCCAAAAAATGCGTGCTGTCCAGCGTCAGGGCAGTGCGCCAGTCGTTGAAAATCGGGGAGGAAGGTTCTCCCCGCTTCCAGAGCCAGAAGGAAGCCCAGCCACGCCAGAAATATGCGTCCGCTGTCTTGGGATCCAGTTTGATGATTGTCCTAGAGTCCTCGAGCAAATCCTTGTAAAACTGGGTCCGGTTCGCTTCGAACATCTGGGCTTCCTTCGAATTCTCCTTTGCCGACGTAAATTTCTGGTTGGCGATGGAGGCGAGGGCATAGTGAATTGTTGCGCGCAGCAGCAGCAACTCGATATTGTCGGGCTTTCGCTTGATCGCTTCGTCGACGTGGGTTTGCGCTTCTTCGTACTTTCCCTGATCCATTTTTTGCTGTGCCATTACTTCGAGAAAGCCGGGGTCGTTCTCGTTGCGTTTCTGGTCAATTTGATGGCATGGATCCGTCCAATTACGTCCGACCGCTGCCAGTCGCTCATCGGCCCACCCGGCGAGTTGGTTATAACGGGCCTGATGCAACTTGCGGTGCTTGTCTTCGAACCTCTGGTAGTAGCAGGCTGCCCAGTCTTTGTACCCGAGGCGCTCCCACAGAGCGGCCTGACCGGCAAAGGCGCCGTAGTCCTCACGCCGGCCGCTCTCCTTTTTTGTCTCCTGCATATAAGCCAAGTTCATCACTGAAAAATAGGCATCCTCCCGGGAGGACTGGGAAACTGCGAGATTCCTGGTGGCCTCGTCCGCCCGGGATAGCTCGGCGACAAAATCCAAATCGCCGAAGTAGGCACTCAACAGCGCGCGCTGGTAAGGTAAAGCCACTCGTCTGGCGTCGGTGCCGAGGTAAAGCCTGGTTCGACCTGTGGCCAGTTCGATATCCGGCGATATCCCGACTTGTTGACCAGGTGCGCTATATCCACGGGAGAATTGGATGGCTTCATCAATCTCCTTGCGGGCATCTGCAGGTTTATCCAATAGCGCGAACGTGATGGTCAGGTCCACATGGTTCAACATCGATTGCGCATCGATTTTCTTTTCGATATATTCAAAATCCTCCCGGGCCTTTGTTGGTTCACCGTGTAGTAAATAAGCATATCCGCGAGTGGTTCGAGCGTAGCTGCTGTCCGGAGCCTGCCTAACCGCAGTGTCGGCTTCTTGCAGCGCCATCTTCAGGTTCCCTTGCTCGAGAAGCGCGATTGCCTTATACACGTGCCATTGAAAGGCTCCCTCAGGAGCAAGTCTGGCCAGGGTGTCCAACATGACGACTTGACCTTGCAGGTCCTGCAGGATTCGCTCGCGCATGCGAACCGTTTCGAAGCGCAACTTTTGTTCGGTCTCGATTGCTTCCTTCCCCTTCTCGACTGCTTCCGCACTCTTCGTCTGCGCAAGAATCTCCGCTTGCCGGGATTGTTCCGTGGCATGCTTTTCGCTTTCGCTCGCGGCCAGCGCCTCACGCGTTCGCTGCTCCGCCCTTTGATAAAGCAATGCGAACACCACCACGAGCGCGGCCAGCACCGCGGCGACTGAACCGAAAACCGCCATGCGTCTGCGCTGCCGTTGAACCCTCGCGCGCTCTCTCTCCCGGTCACGGTGCTCGCGCACTACACGCGTCAGCAGGTCATGGGTAAGCTCCACCTGCTCGGTGCCGCGCTGCGGCTCGATGCGTAAGACCCTCCGGTCGACGAGAAGGCGCAATTCCCGGTCTTTCACGCCGTGGACGCTGCGGGCGTCGTCAACGTCACAAGGCTTGCGAAAACCACGCTCGGTGATCAGTTCGTTTTCGATGAAGCGCTGAACCCCATCCGGCAAATCGCCGACCGATGCCGCGTAGTAGTCCGAGATAATGAATTGCCCGCTGCCTGCCAGCAGCTCCACATCAAACTTCGCTTTGCCCTGCGCCTTCCGCTTCTCGTTGAGTCCGCTGCACACCAGGCTCAGCAGCGCCGGCTCGACTGAAAGCTCCGTCATCTCGCCCCCTGCCGCTGTGGTGTTGCCGGTTTCGCCTTCCTGCGCGGCTGCCACAAAATCCACGATCTTCCTCGCCAGTTCCTCGTCCACCAGGTGCGGCGCTGTTTTGTAAACCGCCTCGAAGGCCCGCTCTGCCGACATGGGCAACAAGCGCAGGCGGTTACGCAGGATGGAGGGCAGGTCGCGCTTCCAGCCCTCCACTGCCGGCAGGTAGTCTTCCCGAAAACTCAGCAGCACCTTGTAATTCTGACGGGTCAGGGAAAGCGTTTCACCCGCTGCTTCGTGGCTCTCAACCGGGCCTGCCAGTGCGGTAGGCAGGCGGTTCTCGATGAGATCTGCGAGGTCAATCCGCAGCCGGGCGACGGCGCCGGGGTTCTCCGCTCCCAAGGTGAACGCCTCTTCGAACTGGTCGAAGACAAATACGGGGGTGAGCAGATGATTCTGTTCGCTCCACAGTTCGAGCCCGGTGCGGTGGAGGTAGCGCCACAGGGATTCCTCCTTGCGCATGGCCGGTGCATCGATGTGTCGCGCCAGGCATTGCGCCTGCAGCGCGGACTTGACTTGATCGATAAGGGGGACGCTGCGATCGCGCAAATCTAATCGAACATAGACCGGCAAATAATGTTCTTTCCGGAGCAACGGGAAGAGTCCGGCCTGCACGAGCGAGGTCTTACCCAATCCGGAAGCGCCAAACAACACCGTGAGTGGCGCGTTCAGCACCATCCGTCGCAGCTCCGCACTTTCGTTGCGCCGGCCGTTGAAGAATCGCTCGGCGCTCTCGTCGAAGGGCCCCAGCCCCGGCCAGGGATTCTGTTCCTCGATCGCGACCTGGCCGACCGTGGTCATACCGCCCTCGCTCTTCGCAGGGTGCGCAATTGTTCGCGGAGTTCCGCTTTAAGTTCGTCGGATATCTGCCCGCCCGGAGCGTGGCAATATTGCACCGCCTTGAACGCTTCTGGAACGAACGCATAACGCTCCATGTCGCCGGTGTAAATAGGATCGATGACGATGGGGAAGATGAACTTCCGGCCATGGATTCTTTTGGAGCGCTCCGCCGCTCCATTCCACTCCAGCCGAAAATACCCTTCCGTACGCTGCTGCGTGTTTTCCGAGAGCAGCGGCAGAAACCAACCACAGCGCTGCACGGCGCTGCGCAGCTGCTGGTCCCAATCGTCCCCAGGCTTCAATGCGCTCTTGTCGAACCACGCCACATCGCCGCCGATCTCTTGCAGATCGGCAAACAGCCGCCGGGCGGCGCCGATGTCGTCGCTGGAATAACTGATAAAGATGGTGCCCGTGCCGGAGTTTTCCGTGGGCTGGTTGGGCGCCCCCTCCGCGGCCGTGGCAATGCTCACGCTTGCCGTGGGGTTGCGCGCGCTCCAGCGACGATAAAGCTCGGCCACAAATTCCCCGGCATTGACGGGATAGAACCGAGAGTCCTGGCTGAAGCGCTCCAGAAAAATGATAAAGTTGGGGTCGTGCGTGGTCTCTTCTCCGACAAAAAACTCCTTCTTCGTGCGTTGGTCGGAAGAGAGGCGCTCCGAGTTGGATAGGCGCAGGAAAAAACGGCTGAGCCAGTCGGCGAAGCTGCAGCCGATCAACAGCAGATTCCGGCCCCGCAACTGCGAGAACATCCGTTCCGGCCCGTTCCCGGCCTGCATCGTATAAGGAAATTCCAGGGCGTCTTCGTCGTGAATTGCGTAGAACGGAGAAACGTCAGCCTTGCCGAACAAATAGAACACAGCCACGTATTTCGAAGACATCACTTCCGGAATGTCGCGGCGCCGATCGGTAGGAAGCTTCGGCGCATATTCGATCTCGTCTGTCTGCTTGGCGCCGCCGAAACGCACGTCATTAACCGCGCGTGCCAGTAGGTCGTCCGGTGTTGTGGTGGCAAATAAATCGAAGTGCTGGATCGCGGCGAGCTGACGAAGGGGTTCCGTAACCGCGGTATTCTCAGCCAGAATCTTGGCGAGAATCTCGTTGACCGGCCGGTACAAGTCCTTTATGCGCCGACCGGCCCGGGCCAGGACGCAGACCGCGTCATTCAATTCATGGTGTTCCCGCAGGGTTTCACCGCCCGGCATACCAACCGCCGACAATCCATACTTGCTCAGCAGGCGATCGGCAACTACACGATAAAGCGGGACCTGTTTACCGTCCTCCTCCACGGTAAGCAACTCGGCGCCAACCACAGGAATGACACGCCGATCTTCGATGAAGGCGAGCAGATCCTCCCAGAACTCTTCGACGTCGAACGGTAGCGAATCTACTGCCATGCCCCCTCCGGCCAGCCGTCTTCTCCCCCGTCGGTTCGGCTCCTCGGACTCGCGAAGTAAATCAGCGCTGGCCGGTTGAGCCCAGTGACGTTTTACCACACGCGAGCGCCCGGAAGCTATCGGTAAACGGGCTTCGGGGAAGTCAAGATTGGTGTAAGCCCGAACGGCAACGGCCAAAACGCCGGCTGCCTGTTGCGACGTAAGTATTCCCGGAGGCGGACTCACTCCCAACGAGCGCTTCATAGCAACGTACTCGGTGAGCAAGAACGGGACCGGCTTCTTCGATGGCGAAACCGTCTCGGTGACCAACGGCACTACGACTTACTACATCGACGAATCGCCGCTGGACACGCACCCGGCGGTGACAGTGGTTCAGCAGTACATTAGGTTGTGTCATCGCCTGATTACAGCGCCCGTCGGTGTCATTCCAAATCTCGGGGCCAGTGGTCATGAAACGAATTCGATATGAGCCGCACTACACTAATGTAAAGACAATCTCCAGGCTTGGAGTTGGCAATGGGTTGACCTGGGATAGCCTCATTCCGTTGTTGGTTCCGAGAAGGAGGGGTAATGACCATGCGCAAGGCAACAAAAGTGTTCTCCGTTCTTGTTCTTGCGGGAATTGCAGGTCTGTTCCACACTGAGCCGCGAGCATCCGCCATGCCTGGCCCACAAGCCGCAAATTCAGGTCAGTTCGAGAAGTTCCTTACTGACCGAAACATCTGGGGAGAGGATGCCTTCCGGGTGTTCGCATCCTTGGACCTCTGGAAGGGTGAGGGTGAATCCTCCATCCTGGTTTTTACCGACAAAGTAGTCGGGGGCTCGAAATTCGAAACTCCTGCACAGGCGCGGGAAAAAGCTGCGGCCATGGCGCGGACGATGAACCGCGTCAACTTCAAGCTGTCTCCGGAGTTCGCATCTTTTTACAAGTCCGCCCTCGCCAGGAAAACTCCCGCTTTGCAAGCCGAGTCGATCCGGTTTATGGAAGACGATTCGTATCGGCTGGAGTGGAAGCAATTGGGCGGAGAATTCTTGAAAAAGCAGTTGACGTTGGGTGCCGTGGTGGCCGCTTATGGTGCGCCGGAGAAGACAACCACGGAAGTGGTGCAGGCGCTCGGCGACCGCCGTCCAGCTGTACTCACCATTTCTGAGTATGCCGCCGGCAGGATCAAGTTTGTGCAGAGCGACCTATCGGCAGACCCCGGCGTGATCGATCGCGTGGTTCTGGATGTGCCAGCGGCGGCGGCGCTCGTCCTGGCCTCCCATTAGGCGCCAACGTTCCGCGCTTGCGGAGGACTGTTCCCAAGTGCACACGAGGTGAGAAATGAAAACCCGTTCCCGGTTCCACCGCTACCTGATTACCGCCATGGTCCTTTGCACCGTGAGTCTTAGCTCTGCTTGCGGGAAGTTGTTCGTCCGAGACATTGCCACCGACGCGCTTGACCCAAGCAATCTTTCTGACACCGAACCCAGCATTGCCGTGAATCCGGATCACCCTCGCCACGTCGCCATCGTCACTTTCTCGGAGAACTGGAATCCCGCCACGGGCGCGCCAGTTTGGAAGTCGTCCGACAGCGGTAAGAACTGGACCAAAGTGTTTCAGGTGGTGCAACCCGGCCCCGGGGAGTTTGGGCCCGGCGATCAAAAGCTGGATTTCGATGCCAACGGCAACATCTACGTGGCCGAGTTGGCGTCGACGGGCGGCGGCATCAACGACTACGTTTATCGCCAAACGGGAGCCCCCAACGCACCACTCACTCCCGGTGCCAGTTATGGCAACGACCAGCCGCACCTGTCGGTCGACCGGTCGTCCTCAAGCCCACTGAAGGGACATCTGTATTCGCCCTGGCTCGACTTCAGCCAGCCTCTGGAACGCTCAACCGTCGCAGCCTCCGGCAACCAGGGGATTGCCATGAATTCTGTGGGCGCGGGCGACAATAGTTCCTTCCGTAATCGCACGACCCGGTCGGCCATCGCCCCGGACGGCAAGGTTTACATCATCTACAAGACGCGCGAAGGAACGGCGGGCGCGCCGGCGGGATTTGAAAACGCACACTTCCACGTCAATCGCTCCGATGATGGTGGTCTGACCTGGACCGGATTGGGCGTTGCGGGAATCTCCGTGCATGGCGCAACGCAGGTGCAAACTTACTTTACCAACACGTTTGGGAATATCACCAAGGGCAAAGTAGCGCGGGCGCGCAGCAGCGATGCCTGGATCACAGTGAATCACGAAAACGGGGACGTTTATGCCGCCTATGTACGGCTTGACGCCAGCGGATTCGCACAGATCTACGTGGCCCGCTCGACCGACCAAGGCGCCACGTGGACCGCGACGCGCGCCACCGACGGCACCCACAATTCTGCGTATCCGGAGATCGCGGTGACTAAACGCGGTGTCGTCGGCTTGCTGTTTGTGGATTACGACGATGCCGGCTCGGTCACACTATTCCGGCACCACTTCGCGCGGAGCTTCGATGATGGCGCATCCTGGGACGATGATGTTCTTCAGTCAATGAACCCAGGTCCGCTTGCCAATGCAGCCAGCGGATTCCTGTGGGGCGATTACGAGGGCCTGACCGCGGCAAAGAACACTTTCTATGGCGTCTTTACCGGAGAGTCTTCAGGTCGCACCATACTGCAGCTCGATCCGATTTTCTTCCGGCAGAAGAGCTGCCGCTGGTGGTGGGTGGGCTGTTGGCTGGACGACGAGGATTAAGTGTAGAGCGGGCGGAAATGAGAGACCAGGGGAGTTTTCTGGGGCAGAAACGCCTCGCCCCGTTCCACGCTGCCGGGCGGGATTTCCTGGCTCGAGGCTGGAGAGGAGTTATCGATGAACTCTCTTTTTGTACGGTGTTTTGCACGGGGAAGGAATACGAGTTTGATCTGGAGTCGCGCCATAGGTCTGTCGCGCTGTTCGCGCTCCTTCGTACTTCTCTTCCTGGCTGTATTCCTCGCGCAGGGATGCGACCACGACAAGCTGAAGGATCCTGCCCTGCCGGGAAACCACAGCGTCGTTTCCTGGGAATACAAGCCCGACCCCGCCAACCCAGGCGATCCTCTGTGAACCGATGTGTCCAGCTATTTCAACAGTCCGGCAGCGGGCGTGCCGTACACCATGAATCATGTGCCGCTACACGGGATCGTCCGCTACCCCAGCGGTGACGGGCCTTTCCCGGTGGTGCTTATCGTGCACGGGAATCACGATCCGGCGGTCAGCAGCGAACAGGGGTACATTTATTTGATCGATCTATTGGCCAGCCATGGATTCATCGCTGTCAGCGTGGACGAAAACTTCCTGAACGGCAGTTGGGGCGAAATGGCGGCGAGAGCGATTGTGCTGCTGCGACATCTGCAGCGCTGGCGCACCTGGAACGCGACATCTGGAAACATGTTTTACCACAAGGTCGATATCGACCGCATCGGATTGGCAGGGCATTCCCGCGGCGGAGAAGCGGTCGCGGTGGCGTGGCTTTTCAACACCATGCTGAACAATCCGGCTGACCCGGATCACAATTTCGATTTCAAGTTGCGGAGTCTATTCGCTATTGCGCCCGTCGACGGCCAGATTGTGGGCGAGATCAATCCGCACACCGGCATGCCCTACGCCAACGTTCCGGTGGTGGTGCAGAACGCGGACTATATGGTGATGCACGGCACCCACGATGGCGACGTCTATGACTTCGAGGGCTACAAGACCTTCGACCGCGCCCAGCCGGTCAGTGTGCCGGGCACGGCCACAAAATCCTTGCTTTGGGTTTATGGAGCCATCCACAACCAGTGGAATACCATGTGGGGTACGGCGGATCCTTGCTTGGTGACGCCGGCCACCGAGATCATTTCCGCGGCCGACGAACAATCCATCGGGAAAGCCTTTGTAAGTGGCTTCTACCAGATGACTCTCAAGGAAAAGTACGAGTACGGCAGACTATTTGAAGGCAAGGTACGTTTTCCCAGCATGCCCGTCAGTATCACACTCATGACGCAGTACCAGAGCGAGCACCGGGTATTCATCGACAACTACGAGCAAGGCTCGAATCTGGCTGTGGGCTCGTTTCCCGGCGTGACTAACTCCAATCCCGGCGGCTCACTCAACCCCTATCTGCACTACACGTTCTCCGACGACGGCAGCCCCTATTATCTGTGGGAGCAAACCGACGGTCTGATCGGCGGCTGGACCAGCACCAGCGCCGAGTACGTGATCGATGTACCGCCGGCGCTGGCCGCGCAGCTGGACACGTATCCGGTTCTGTCTCTTCGTGTCGGACAGCTTTTTGAATCGCCGCCGGCGCGGAACACACCCGGAGTGAATCAGGATTTTAGTGTGACGTTGGAGCTGGGCGGCACCATGACCAACGAGCTGCACGCTTCCGGTTTCAATCCATTGCCCTACCCTGAGCAAACCCGGGCCTGCGGAAGCGGTGACGACACAAAATCCGTGTTGCAGACCGTGCGCATCCCGCTGCACGAGTTCGTCGAGCATCACCCTGGTTGGCACTTGCACAATCTCACTAAGATCCACTTGAAATTCGATCAAACGGTCAGCGGCCTGGTGGCGATCGACGACATTCAAATTGCCAAGTGAAGGAGGAGAAACTCATGAAACGGATTCTTGCAGTCGCGCTCGGCTTCCTCACGCTTGGTTTCCTCACGTTTGTCTCATCCGCAAGTCTTCCGGCCTTAGCGGCGGCTCAAACCCAGGACCAAGCCGTGAGGGAGCAGATCCGGTTGATCTCCTATGAAGTCTCCCAGCTCGAACTAAAAAAGACCGTCCAACTCCTCGACACGGAGGGCAAGGAACAGAGATACGATCGGGCCTACATAGTTACTCTGAAGGGTAGTTTTCCTTTGAACCAGGCGCTGGGATTCGAGCTTTACATCGGGGACTATCGAATTCCCGAATATGGAGGCACGCACGATGGCCTCTATTTCAGGATTTACGACCAAAAGCTTTTGTCACGTTTGGAGAACAAGGAATTTCGCTATCGATTTGGCCCGGGAGAAGTGCGCAGTCTGGACACGCGCTTTTCGATGAAGAGTTTTCACACTCTGAAGATTCAGAAAGAACAGTAAGCAGCACGCCCGGTGAAGCCGGCGTCTTTGGATCGCGTTCCAGCGAACCAATTCTCCATTTACCTGAATCCGCGCGGGGATGAATAATACAGTGAAACGATCGACGCGTTCTTTGCACTATTCCATTAGGTGGCAAGTATCGCCGTAGGGCGATAGCGCCACAGTTTAGGATCCCAAGTTAGCAGCCACCGGCTTGGAATCCCGTTAAAGTGCTGGAGCCGACGGGGGAAGCGGCTCCGGCACTCTTGATGCTTTGTTCTCTCAAGTATTCGTTTTCACTGAGTTCAAGGGAGTGCCGCTATCCCAGTGAGTGCTTCTCGCTCCATCCCGCCCACCGGCCGCATGCATAGCCGATGCATTACCCTCAAACGCGGATCCTTGCCTGCGCTCAGCCCGGAAAATGGCCGCAATTCGACTCCTCCAGTGCTACACTGTTTGCCAATTCAGGGTCCGCGGGGCAAGTTCTTGGAATTCGAATCCTTCGACCAGTCTTACCTCGATCGTCTGCGAGCCGGTGACTACCGTACTCAAGAGCATTTCGTTGCATATTTCACCCCCTTGATCCACATCAAGTTGCGTTCCCGCCTGAAGTCACGTGATGCCATTGAGGACATCCGACAGGAAACCTTTGCTCGATTTTTTGTGGCGCTGCACAACGACAAAATCCGGCAGCCGGAGCGCTTGGGACCCTACGTAAACTCCATGTGCAAGTATGTCCTCGGTGAGCATGACAGGGGGGGATCCCACCTCGATTCGTTGGACGACGATGAGAAGCCGCGGGACTTTCCTGCTAAAGGGCCCGATCCGTTCGACGTCCTTGATGCCAAAGAAACGGAAAAGAAAGTTCGGGAAACCCTGGAAGAACAGTCAGAAAAAGACCGGCGCTTACTGCGCGAAGTTTTCCTCGAGGAGCGGGATAAGGACGAAGTATGCCGTGACTTCGGGGTGAACCGGGATTATCTGCGGGTGCTGTTGCTCCGCGCGAAACGGTCCTTTAAGAAGCAATATGGGAAATAATGAGCCGGAGTTTAGTTCGGCCTTACCGGCAACGAAACGCCGGGGTGTCGAGGCTCACTATACTAGAAGGGGGCATTAACCCAATGGACCACGAAGTGGTGGTTCGTCAAAATGTGACGGAACGGTATCTGCTGGGCGAACTCGATTCCGATGCGCGTGAGGAATTTGAAGAGCATTATTTCGATTGCCCGGATTGCGCTATCGACGTCCGCGCCGGAGCTTTATTCGTGGAGCAGAGCAAGATTGTGTTAGCGGAAGAATCTCGGCCGACTCCCGCGGGCTTGACTGTGCCTGCCCCAGTTCCGGCAAGACCGGGATGGTTCACATGGTTGCGTCCGGTGTTTGCGGCTCCTGTGATGGTCCTGTTGCTGGCAGTGATCGGGTATCAGAATCTGGTTACGTATCCACGGCTGCAGCAGGCATTGAACAGTCCGCGGGTCTTGCCTTTTACGTCGGTAAATGTCGGCACTTGGGGATCTAGCGAGAAGGTCATTTCGACTGGGCCGGAGCAGGGTTTTATGCTCCTGGTGAGAATTCCGCCGGACGATTATCCCCGGCATACGGCGGAGTTGCATAATCCCGCCGGAAAGCTAGAATGGTCGCTCTCCATCCCGGCGTCGTCCACGCAAGATGAGTATCCGGTGCAGGTGCCGGGGGCGAAGCGGGAAGCCGGCAATTACGTTTTGGTGGTGCGCGGTGTCACTGCCGCGGGAGAGAGTAAGGAAGTTGGCCGGGCCTCGTTTGAATTACAAATTCAGAAGTAGCTCACAAGAGCAGAGTGGAGCGAATCTATGTCAGCCCTTGCAAATGAACTACCCATGATCAATGTAGCAGGTCACGTCTACAATGCTGACGCTTTTGCCTTTAGCGCCAGTTTGCAACAGCCGATTCAGAAGGTGATCGACAAACAAGCCTACGTGGATTTGCTCCCGACGGGCGGGTACAGGTACCTGCCAGCGGAGCCTTACCATATAGATGGAATCGTCTCGCACGGGGGCGGTTACGCCCAGGTTGCGGGGCATGCGAATTCAAATGGCGGCGCGATCACGCTGGCCACTGCCGTGGTCGAGGACCTGAACATTCTTGACGTGCTCACGGTCGATCGCGTGGTGGCACAGATTACCACCGAGCATGCGCCCAACAACCTCGTACCCTCGGTTAGTTTTCTGGGCACGCGCTTCGAGAATCTGCGCATTGCTGGGCAGCAGATTGAGATCGAGCCTTATCACGATATTCTTGGCGCCAAACCAGACAACGACGAGTCCTATCTCGACAATGGCGGAGTACTCAGCCGCATCGCGCAACAGTACTCGAAGATCAGAAGCATGGTCGGCCTGCCCAAGTGGGCCAGCGATCAGTTCAACTGGGATCCGGCGGTGACGGATCGTCAGCAGATTAAATGCTCCCTCGTCAAAAGCGTGTCGGGAGTTCCGGGAAAATCGTTCGGCCATGTGATCGAGCTGCCGTTCTTCGGCAAGATCTTCCTCGCGGAACTAACAGTGACTCGTAAGGTAAAGGCTGCGACAGCGAAGGCCGATCCAGCGGGGCCGAGGCTGGAGACGTCGGGAGCCGATGCGTCGAACCCCGGTCCGACCGGCTACCAGTTGACGCTGACGATGGTCAACGCACAACTGAACGGGTCGACGAACGGAACTGTCACCGGCGCCGAGGCGGATCCGAACGGCCAAGGCAGCGGCGGCTCTCCACTTCCACCGCCTCCGATAAAGACGCCAAAGGCGCCGGTCGCGTAGCAGTATCGCTCGGGCGGCCGCAAAGGATGCTTACGCGCTGCGAGGATTCTGCTGGTCGACGGTCAGCCGAATCCTCGCATAGGCTAGGTTGATGTTGCGGGTCCACTTCTTGATAGAAACGGGATCCTTAATCTCACGCGCCAAGGCCAGTGCGCGCTGGTAATAGGATATAGCCGTCAGGTGCTCACGGCGGTGCACGTATACGTTCCCGATATCGGCCAGCACCACCTGATAGTTGTGGATTGCTCCGGCCTCGTAGTTAACGCGCTCCGCCTTCCGGAGCAGATCCATCGCCCTCGCGTCGTCTCCGAGGCCCAAGTGGCATACGGCTAGCTCACTCCAAACCATTGCGATCGACAGCCGCGCCCCAGCATCCTCGAAAATTGCTAACGACTGCTCTAGCCAGGGCGTGGCCTCCCTGTAGTGCTCTTGAATCATCAGGTTTTTCCCGATGCCCCAAAGAGCATGACCTCGGAAGTACCACCCGCCTGTCCGCTCCGCGATCTCCAGGACAGAGCGATAAGTGAGTTCGGAGGAAGCGTAGTCCTTCTGACGGAAGAGGATGAAGGCGCGCGACAAGAGAGTTTCACGCTGGATGGCAAATAGGCTTGCCTCGCGGGACATGTCTTCTGCCTCCCCGAGAAGTCGGAACGCGGGCTCGTATCGGCCGAGGTATCCAGAGAAATACCCGCAGTGCATCTTCAGGCGGGCGCACGACTCGACGTCGTTGGCCTCGGGCGAGGCGAGGGATTCCAAGTAACGCACCGCTTCCTCAGCTCTCCCACGAACCCCGAGGATTTCCGCCCTTAGGAAACGAAATAGCCAGAGTTCGGCTGAATTGCCCTCATCTCCGGCCCTCTGGATTTCGGCGTCCGCTATCTTGCGAGCGCCTTCCGTATCTCCGAGCCGCAGCAGATCGCGGGCTAACTTGTGTGCGGGATGCTCCACTGGTCCCTCAAGAAACTGTCAGGGGTCGAAAGCGGCTGCCACTCAAAGAAACGTCTCGGCCGTTAATCGTCTAGCCTGGAGGGCAACGACGTATTCCTCATCTTGCCTTGATCTCGAAGTGGCAGCCAAAGGTCGTGCCTGAGGCCAAATATTTAGGGCGGCGGTAGCTGGCCCGTACCGTCCGGGTCAGCCGGCTCTGCTGGGCCAGGCTGCGGGTTGTCGGCGGGAGCCACATGCCGATCCCCAGAGCCATTCAGCCCCACGGAAGGCACAGCCCTTGCCGTGCCATGGTTAGTGAACAGAAACAACAGGGAGATAAACCAAGCAAACATATGGTAAGTCCTCCTTGAGCGCGAATTGTACACGACCTTTTCGACCTTTCAAGCTAGAATCTTGCGAGCCGAAACTGCGATGCCTGCCACCCAGCCACAGCAAGACAGCAACCCGAACAGGTACCCCCGAAAACACTCTCGACCGGGGGCGTGGAGAGCCGCGCTGGCGATAGTTGTCATTGCCTGTCTGGCCCTCCGTAGTCGAGATCCTCAAGTTGCTTTCGACGGGGCGATGCGGACCTACGAAAGGGGTGCCACGCTAGCTGCTGGAGATGAGGCGGAAAGAGGCTACCGGGAGTTCCACAGCGTCGGCGCGGCATCGGCGTGGCGGTTTACTATTCTTCGGGCGAGGACACTGTATGAAAGGGGGATGTACGAGCGCGTAATAAATTTTCTCAAATCCGAATCAGCACCCTTGCCGCCCGGCGAGCTTGTCGTGCAAAAGTTACGGATAGAGGCAGTAAGCTACGCGTCCTTGCACAAACTTCAAGAGGCTGAACAGAAGTTGCAAGCCGCCGAAAAGCTTTGTGCGGCCTCGACCCTCCCGTGCTGCGGGGACGTAGTAAGGGCTCGGGGCTTCCTGGAAATGCAGCGCGGCCACTACCTCTCCGCGCAGGGCTACTTTGAGGAGGCCCTGGCATCCACGCGGGCCAGCGGCGACAAGTTCCTAGAGGCGACCGCATTGCTCAATCTTAGCTGGTCCGCGCTCCGGCTAACCCACTTCGACGAGGCGCTCGACTGGGCCAGTGATGCCCGCCAGATCGCCGTGCCTCGGGACTTCGCTGGTATCGCTCAAAAGGCTCTGGGAAACATGGGGTGGGCTTACTACAAGCTCGGCGATCTGGAAAAAGCCGAAGGCATGTTCATCGAGGCCAGGAGCCAGGCAGAAAGACTCGGCGAGATAGCCAGCCAGGTGGGATGGCTCACTGACGCTGGCTACGTCGACCTTGACGCCGGAAGGCTGCCCGCTGCTCAGCAGGCGTTCGCACAGTCCCTCGAACTGGCCCGCCAGATCGATAGCAGGGAGGATATCGTCACAGCCCTGCAAGCGCTGGCCTTTGTTTCCGAGCGAACGGACAAATTGGAAGACGCGAAACGCTATGCCGACGACGCGCTCTCCATGGCGCAAGCCGACAAGAACGGGCGCGACATGGTTTATGCGCGGCTCGTCCAGGGGCGTGTTGCGGCACGACTGCACGACACCCCGCTTGCCGAGAGCAGCTTCCGTTTCGTGGTGGAATCCAAAGACACTCCTGTCTTTCTAAAGTGGGAGGCCGAGCGTTCGCTCGCCCGGCTATATGAAGACGAAAACCAGCGCGCCTCTGCCGAAAGCGAATATCGCACTGCGCTCAGCACTTTCGAAACCGCCCGCTCCGAACTCAAGCACGAAGATTCCCGGCTGCCATTTCTTAGCAATGCTTCGCGCATCTACGACGACTACATCCATTTTTTCGTGGCCCAGGGTAAATCGATCGAGGCCTTGCAGGTCGCCGACTACAGCCGCGGTCGTACTCTGGCCGAGGGCTTGGGATTGCTGCAGAAGGAAACCTCATTCAAGCCCGCTTCTCTCGATGCGCAAGCGGTTGCGCGGCGGGCAGGCGGCGCCATCCTCTTTTACTGGCTGGGCGAGAAGCAGTCGTATCTGTGGGCGATCACACCGCAGAAGGCGAGCTTGTTTACTCTTCCTCCCGGCCCGGAAATCGATGCGGCGGTTCAGCGCTATCGCGAGGCTCTCGCCGGACCGCAGGACGTTCTGGCATCGGCCGACAGGGATGGCCAGTCGCTGTATCGCATGTTGGTTGTGCCGGCACAGGCACTACTGAACAAGGACGCGAAGGTTTTCGTCATTCCCGACGGCACCCTGAACAATCTTAATTTCGAAACTCTTCTCGTTTCCGAGCCAAAACCGCCCGAAGCAAAGCTGCCGGCGACACACTCGTCCGAGCCGAAGTTACACTACTGGATCGAAGACGTGACCATCTCGAATGCCAGCTCGTTACGCATTCTGGGCGCGTCACTCCCGGATAAAGAAAAACGCGGACGCAGCTTGCTGCTCATCGGTAACAGCGTTGCGCCGAACAACAAGTATCCCCAGCTCGCGCAAGCCGCTGCTCAAATGGAAAGTGTTGCCCGGCGTTTTCCCGCCGAGGCGGAGAAAATTCTCACGCAGCAGGCTGCCACGCCATCAGCCTACCTGGCCAGCAATCCCGAACGATTCTCCTATATCCATTTTGTCGCCCACGGAACGGCCAGCCGTCTGAGCCCGCTCGATTCGGCGATTGTGCTGTCGAAAGGCAGCGCTGAAGACGACTCTTTCAAGCTCTATGCTCGCGACGTCATTAGTTACCATAAGGAGCATCCGTTGCGGGCTGACCTGGTCACGATCTCCGCGTGTTACAGTTCTGGCGAGCGCTCGTACTCGGGGGAGGGCCTGGTCGGACTCTCCTGGGCTTTCCTCCGGGCCGGCGCCCACAACGTGATCGCGGCATTGTGGGAGGCGACGGACACTTCCACCGAGCTACTCATGGATAAGTTTTACGACGAACTGGACGCGGGCAAGAGCCCGGATGCCGCTCTTCGCGCCGCCAAACTATCCCTGCTGCGCAACAGCCGCTTCCACAATGCTTTTTATTGGGCGCCTTTTCAACTCTACACACGGTTGGGTCGCTGACGTGCTGACGACTAACGACCGGAAGATAGGCAACGGACATGGATTTCGCATTCAGCAAGAAAGTCGAAGACCTGCAACTCCGTTTGTGGGCCTTTATGGACGAATACATCTATCCCAACGAGCAACGCTTCCAGGATGAGATTGAGCGCAACCGGTGGTCGCCCACGGCCGTGTTGGAAGAACTCAAGCGGAAAGCTCGTGCGGCGGGTCTGTGGAACCTTTTCCTGCCCGATGACGAGCACGGCGCCGGGCTCACCAATCTGGAATACGCGCCTTTATGCGAGATCATGGGCCGCAGTGTGATGGCGCCTGAGGTATTCAACTGCTCGGCGCCCGACACTGGCAACATGGAAGTGCTCGCACGTTATGGAACGCCCGAGCAGAAGGAGAGCTGGTTGAAGCCGCTGCTTGCCGGTGAGATCCGCTCGTGCTTTGCCATGACTGAGCCCGCGGTAGCTTCGTCAGACGCCACTAACATACAAGCGAGCATCGTTCGGGAGAACGACGAGTATGTCCTCAACGGACGTAAGTGGTGGACTTCGGGGGCAGGCGACCCACGCTGCAAGCTCGCAATCTTCATGGGTAAGACCGACCCGTCGGCTCCACGTTATCAACAGCAGTCGATGGTGTTGGTGCCCATGTCCGCGCCGGGAGTGAAGATCGAACGGATGCTGACGGTGTTTGGATACGATCATGCGCCCCATGGCCATGGCGAAGTCGTGTTCGAGAATGTCCGTGTGCCGGCCTCGAACATCCTGCTAGGGGAAGGGCGAGGTTTTGAGATCGCGCAGGGGCGGCTGGGACCCGGCCGCATTCATCACTGCATGCGGTGCGTCGGAGTGGCCGAGCGCGCGCTCGAAATAATGTGCGACCGTGTGCAATCGCGCGTGGCTTTTGGCAAGCCGCTCGCCGAACAGGGAACCCTGCGCGCCCATATTGCTGCCTCACGCATGGAGATCGATCAGGCTCGTCTTTTGACTCTGAAGGCAGCCTACATGATGGACACGTCCGGCAACAAAGCGGCGCGGGCCGAGATCGCCATGATCAAAGTGATTGCGCCCAATGTGGCGTTACGAGTACTGGACAGGAGTATTCAAGCGCACGGGGGAGCCGGCGTTTCACAAGACACTTTTCTCGCCAGCGCGTGGGCCAATGTTCGCACACTGCGGCTGGCCGACGGTCCGGATGAAGTGCACACGGAAGCAGTTGCCAAGCTGGAACTCGGAAAGCGGAGTAAGCCGCGGGCGCAATTGCCACGCCGCTGATCCGCCGGGCTTCAAGGAGAATTTCATGCAGCCGCTGGTGGTGGAAAACCTGTATTCGCTGGCAAGTTATGTGGGTCGCGAAATCGGAACCACGGAATGGTTCTCTGTCACCCAGGACCGCATTCAGCAGTTTGCGGAAACCACGGAGGACCGGCAGTGGATTCACCTCGATCGCGAACGTGCGCAGCGGGATTCGCCCTACGGCACGACGATTGCGCACGGCTTTTTGACGCTTGCGCTGCTGACTCATTTTCTACGGCAGGCAATTCAGATCCAAAACGGCGTGCGGATGAGTGTGAACTATGGGTTGAATCGAGTCCGCTTTCCGTCTCCCGTTCTTGCAGGCTCTAGGATTCGATCCCGTTTCACGCTGCAAGCGCTCAAGGACATTGCCGAGGGCCTGGAAGCTACATTTTCGGTGGTCATTGAGCGTGAGAATTCAGAAAAGCCCTGCTGTATAGCAGAGTGGGTGATTCGCTATTACATTTAGCCGGTCGTCATGATCACTCTTGATCCTCATCGATCAAAGGGAACTCTCCTCGGCTGAGCGCAACCCCGCACGCAGTGCAACCTTGACGACTTCCGGCAGAGAAGCGAAGCGAGCGTCTTTGGTGAGACCGTGATGATAGCGATAATAAATCTGCTGGATGATGACTGCCACCTTGAAGAGAGCCAGAACGCGATAGAAAACCATATTGCTAACGTCATGCCCAGTTTTCTGAGCGTAGCGGCGCACAAGCTCTGCGCGTGTCAAAGTGCCAGGCAAGGTTGTCGGGCCCCATCGTATGCGCTGCAGTTCTTCGGGATCCTGTGGGTCGACCCAGTAGGCTAAGGCGGTGCCGAGATCGGTCAGTGGATCGCCGATGGTGCACATTTCCCAATCGAGCATGCCCACAATCCTGGTGATATTGGCCGGATCCAGCACGATATTGTCGTACTTGTAATCGTTGTGGATCAACGCGGAGGAAGTTTCGCGAGGTTTACTTTCGTTGAGCCAGGCAGAAAGATTCTCCACTTCGGGCAGATCATGGGTGCGGGAACCATGGTAGCGCTCGATCCAGCCCGCGACTTGACGATCCAAATAGCCATGTGGCTTCCCCAGATCCGCCAAGCCGATGGAGGTATAGTCCAGACCGTGGAGACGGGCGAGATTGTCGACAAACGCCTCGCTCAACTGGCGGGCCGTTTCGGCAATAATCCCTAATGCCTCAGGAGGATCTCTACGCAGGATGATTCCTTGCACGCACTCCATCAAATAGAAGGGAGCGCCGAGCACTGATGGATCTTCGCAATACAAAAGCGCCTTCGGAGCTTGCGGATAGACCGCGTGCAGTCTCGAGAGCACGCGGTATTCCCGGCTCATGTCATGCGCGCTTTTGACCTTGCTGCCGAACGGAGGACGGCGAAGTACCATCTGGCGATCTCCCAGACCAACCAGATAGGTCAAGTTAGAATGGCCGCTGGGGAATTGTGCGACGCTAAGAGTGCCGTTGCGCCGGGAAAATGGCTGCGCAAAAACGGTTCGAGCGTGGCGAGGTCAAGATCTTCGCCGGGTCGTACCGAGGTTGGATGATCTCGCAAGTCAGCCATATCAGGTTCACCCGAACGCTATCTGTAAGTCAGCAATGAGGCGTCGTCCAGATGGGGAAAGGCATTCAACGTACTCAGAGTAAAGCGGTCATTGCTATTAGAGAACAGGAACTCGCTGTAGGAACAGTTCCGGATCATCCAGGCTGCGCGGAGCGTGTCCCGGTACGAAAGGTGGAAAGTGCGCCTCATGGCTACGCCTACTAGACCACCAGAACAGAAGATCGCGATTTGTTGGCCTCGGCCGTTCGCTGACATACATTGCGATAGTCCGCGGTCCACTCGGGCACAGAATTCCGCCCACGATTCCACCGCGGGAAGCACGACCTCTCCGTCGACCCACTTGGTGATCAGGGTTTCGAACATCTTCTCGAAATTTGCCAGTCGCCGGTCGGAGCTGGTCGAGCTCTGAAACGCTTGATAGAGTTCGCGAACTTCGCGGTTGCTCTGGAGCAGCTGAGGGAGGCCTTGCCCCAGCACAGCGTCGCCGTGGTATTCATCGAACTCCGGCATCACCATCGGCTCGGGGAAGGGGAGGCCTGCATCACGATAGGACTCGGCCACGATCCTCGCGGTGTCCTGTTGCCTGACGCGTGGCCCCGAGTAGACCCGGTCAAACACTATTTTCTTTCGCGCCCCGTACTGCCCTAAGTGGCGAGCTTGTGTTTCCCCAAGCGCGGAAAGCTTGTCGTAATTCTGATCGAGGAACGATGCTTGCGCATGCCGAATCAGAAGAAGGCGGCTCATGCGTCACCGAAAGGCGTCTCAAATCGCACGCGCGGTATTATTCTCACGCGGCCGTCACACCCTGGCTTTGATGGAATTCGGCGAACGTGGAGTTCTCTTCAGCGAGTCGATTCAGCAGAGGAGCCGGTTCCCAGAGTTCGCCATGCTGCCGATGAAATTCCGCAATGCGGTCGCGAACTTTATTCAGGCCCACGGTATCGGCATACCACATCGGTCCTCCGCGATACGCCGGAAATCCGTACCCATTCAGGTAAATGATGTCGATGTCGACGGCGCGCAAGGCTATGCCCTCTTCGAGGATGCGAGCGCCCTCATTTACCAGCGCCAGGATGCAGCGGTCTACGATCTCCTGCTCCGAGATCTTGCGCTGCAGAATGCCAGCTTCGGCAGCCCACTTACGCACCAGGCTGGCGACGTCGGGATCAGGAAGCGTGCGCCGGTTCTCGTCGTACTTGTACCAGCCAGCGCCTGTCTTCTGGCCATAACGTCCCATTTCGCACAAATGGTCTTCGGCAAACGGCTGCCGCGCGCCGGGCTTTTCCAAATGCCGATATTCCTTGCGGATGCGCCACCCTACGTCAAGGCCAGCCAGATCGCCGGTAGCCAGCGGTCCCATCGCCATGCCGAAGTCATAAAGCGCCTGATCCACCGCTTCGATGCTTGCGCCCTCTTCCACCAGGAACTGCGCTTCGCGACGGTAGGGGCCGAACATGCGGTTCCCGACAAACCCGCGGCAGTTGCCCACCAGAACGCCGATCTTGCCGACTTTCTTGGCAAGTTGCATGCAGGTTGCGATGACCTCCTTGCCGCTGGCCTTGCCCCGCACAATTTCGAGCAGGCGCATCACGTTCGCCGGGCTGAAGAAATGTGTACCGATTACAGCTTCGGACCGAGCCGTGGCTGAGGCGATTTCGTCGATGCTGAGGGTGGATGTATTACTCGCCAGAATCGCGCCCGGGCGACAATAGCGGTCCAGCAGGCTGAAAATTTCTTTCTTGAGCTGCATGCCCTCGAACACGGCTTCGACCACCATGTCCACGCGACCGAAATTGTCGTAGTCGAGCGCCGGGTGAATCAGTTGCAGGCGCTCATCCACGAATTGCTGGGTGAGGCGGCCGCGTTTGACTGAACTTGCGTAGTTCTTACGGATAACTTCCATCCCATGATCGAGCGCTGGTTGGTCGGCGTCCTTAAGCAACACGGGAATGCCGGCGTTGGCGAACACCATGGCGATGCCGCCGCCCATCGTTCCGGCACCCACAACCGCCACCGAGTTCACTGGGAGAACGCGAGTCTCCTTCGGTATGTCGGGCACCTTGGCCACTTCTCGCTCGCCAAAGAAGACATGCATAAGCGCTTTGGACTGGTCGGAGAAGAGACAGTGGTTAAACAGTTTTCTCTCGACCTCACAACCTTCGTCGAAGGGGAGCCGTGTGGCCGCTTCAACCGCTTCGATGGCGCCCAGCGGAGCCATCATGCCGCGCTGCTTCTGGCGCGCGGTCTGACGTGCAGCCGTGAAGATGGCTGCGTTCTGTTCCCGAACATTGAGCTTTTCATTGCGCTCGCGAGTCTTAGGTGCTGGCCTTTGCAGAACAGTGCGCGCGAAGGCGATAGCGCCGGTCAGCAGGTCGCCGTCGATCAACCGATCGAGGATGCCGAGATCCAAAGCTTCCCGCGCCGAGATCGGATTTCCCTGAGCACACATCTCGACCGCCTTGGCTACACCCGCCAGCCGGGGCAACCGCTGCGTCCCGCCCGCGCCGGGAATAATGCCAAGCTTCACCTCAGGCTGGCCAACCTGCACACCCGGAGCCGCTACGCGGTAGTGGCCGGACATGGCCATCTCCAGGCCGCCTCCAAGCGCCATACCGTGAATGGCCATCACTACCGGTTTCGGGCAATCTTCGATCTGCCGCAGCAGTGGCAGAAGGCCGGCCCCGCGATCCTTCTTCCCGGAGGTTATTTTGCCGAACTCCTTGATATCCGCTCCGGCGATGAACGTGCGCCCAGCACCCATGAGTACGACGGCCTTGATGTTATCGTCCTGGATGATTTCCTTGATCGCTTGCGAAATACCTTCGGGCACGCTGGGGCCTAAAGCGTTCACCGGGGGATTGTTGATGGTAATGATCGCGACGTCCTTATCTTTCGTGAGTTGAACCAGATCGCTCATGGCAGGGACCCTTGGTCTGAAGTATGTAGTTCACGCCCGTTCGGAGATTCACTTGCGCGGCGCAAGTTCGGGTGACGCACTTTGTCGCTCCGCCCAGTACGTCTTGCGCAAGTTTTTTTTCAGGATCTTTCCGGTTGCCGTTTTCGGCAAAGCCTCCACGAACTCGATGGAACGCGGACACTTGAAATGTGCCAGGCGTCCGCGGCAGAATTCGAGCAATTCCGATTCGCTCAGTTGGGATTCCGGTTTCACCACCACCAACCCCTTGGGCACCTCGCCCCATTTGTCATCTGGCACCGGAATCACGGCGGCCTCGTAGACGTTGGGATGTGCCCCCAGAGCCTTCTCCACCTCCAGCGAGGAAATGTTCTCGCCGCCACTTACGATGATGTCTTTCCGGCGATCCACGATGAGGATGTAGCCCTCCTCGTTGATGACAGCCATGTCTCCGGTATGAAACCATCCTCCGCGCAGGGCTTGGGCGCTGGCTTCGGGCTGTTGCCAGTAGCCCGCCATAACACCGTCGCTGCGAGCGATGATCTCGCCCATGGTCTTGCCATCGCGGGGTACATCCTTGTCATCGAAATCCACGACACGAAGCTCGACGCCGGGGAGGGCGAATCCGGTCATCGCCTGCGTCACAAAGCGCTGGTCCCCCTCCGGTTGCAATCCTGGCTTGAGCGGAGAAGTGGACAGCACCGGTGCAGTTTCCGTAAGGCCATAGCCCGAGAAGCAGGTGCAGCCGAGTTTTTCCTCGACTTCTCGCACCAGCGTCGGAGAAGACGCGGCCCCGCCAATGGAAATCCATTCTAGACTGCTCAGATCGTATTCTTGCCGCTCGGGGCAGTTGACCAAGGCAAGGGCCATGATGGGCACAAGGCTCAAGGATCGTACTCTCTCCTGTTCGATCAGGCGGAAGACCTCGGCAGTAACAAAACGCGAAATCATAACGTGACGGCCGCCGGCGAAAGTAACGGAGTGGGCTGCGCCCCAACCATTGGCATGGAACAGCGGAATGGTATGTAGCTCCACGCTATCGGCGTTCGTATTAAATCGGAGAGACACAGACAAGGCATGGAGATAAACATTCCGGTGAGTCAGCATCACTCCTTTGGGATTGGCGCTGGTGCCGCTGGTATAGAAGAGTTCGGCCAGAGAATTTTCGTCGCATTCCATGATGTCGTGACGGTGGGGTGCGGCGCTCGCCAAGCTATCTTCGTAATTCTTCGACGAAAGCCAGCGTGCCTCGGGCGGAGCATCGAGCAAGAAAAAAGTCTGGATGTGGGGAACGCTCTCCCAAAAGGAATTGACGACTTCCAGGAACTCTTTCTGCAGAAAAAGTACTTTCGCACCGGAATCGTTCAGAATAAAGGCCAATTCCTGCGGTGCGAGCCGGAAATTCAGGGGAAGCAACACAGCGCCAGCCTCTAAAACACCGAAGTATGCTTCCAGGAGTCGATGGCAATTAAGGCTGAGAAACGCGACCCGGTCGCCGGGTTGCACTCCTGCTTGCCGTAGAACGCCAGCCAGGCGGCTCGCCCGTTCCGCAAATTGCGCGTAAGTGAACCGCTGGTCTCCGCAGACAATGGCGGTCTTGCCGGGGTACTGCTGCTCGGCGTAACGCAAAAAGCGAACTGGAGTGAGGGGGATATTCATGGCGTCGCCGAGCACACTTCCTTCAGCATGAGGCCTTCTCCGGCGCGTTCAGCTTCTTGGAGAAGGAGTTGTCGAGAGTTGCTCCATCGCCACGTTTTCGATTCTCACTGGCCGCCATCCCGTCGCTGTGAGCCGCCAGAAAATCCATAATCGCGCGATTAGCAACTTCCTCCTGATCCGTGAAGAAGAGATGGCTGGCCCGCGGAATCATGACCAGCTTCGCGCCGGGGATTCTCTCTGCAATCAACCTGGCGTTCCCCGGCGGAATCAAACGGTCGGACTCACCGTGAATCACCAGTGTGGGAGCGGCGATCTGGCCGAGGCGGCTGTATCCCTCCCAGCCGAGGATTCCCTGCAACTGCGCTGCGTATCCCGCTGGGCTCGGAAACCATGGCCGGCGAACCGCAATGTCTTCATCAATCCGCGCCCGCGGAGTCGCCGCATCGTAGATAAACGGCACCGCGACTTCGGCCGCCTGCTCGGGGCTCATCTTCTCCCGCGTCATCAGCATCTGGATCGCTTCCGGTTCGGCGCGCACCGCGGTGGGGCCGCCCGCCGCAGTGCAGCCCAGAATCAGCGACCGCACTCGCGCCGGATATTGCAGCGCGAACTCCTGCGCAATCATGCCACCCATGGAGACGCCCAAGACATGCGCACTTTCGATGCCGGCGGCATCCAGCACCGCCGCCGCATCGGATGCCATCAGCGCGATGGGATACGGTCCCTGCGGCACGTCGCTCTGTCCTATGCCGCGGTTGTCGAGGGCGACGGTCCGGTAGCGCGACGCCAAAAGGGGCCGCGTCCGATACCACATTTGGGATGGGTAAGCCAGTCCCATGATAAGCAGAACCGGCTCGCCCTGGCCCCGTTCATCCCAATAAATCCTGGCTCTCTGATTCTCGACGAACGCCATCAGTGCTCCCAGCTAAAACGTCACGCGCAGGCCGAGTTGGATCTGGCGTTTCGGTAAGGCGGAGGTGAAGGCCAGCGGCGTGCTGGGCGTCGCTGCTTGTCCATTCACAATGGTGCCCGGTCGAATCCCACTCACATTGAACGTCGTGAACCCCGGCGTAAGGCCGAAAAGAGGACTCACCTCGTTGTTTACGCTGGCAAAATTTGTCCGGTTTGCCAGGTTGAAGCCTTCCGCGGTGATCTGCAGGTTAGCTCTCTCGCCGAGTTTGTGCCGCCAACTCAGGCGCATGTCGAAGTCGACATAGTTGGGGCCAAGACCCGTGTCGCGTGGGGCTCCGATGGGACGTTCATTGGTCGTGTGATTGTCGCCGTTCACTTCTCCGCCCGCGAGCAAGTTGAAAGGATGTCCGCTGTGGTACGAAAAGATCGGAGCCAGTTGGAAACCCGACAAGATGGCCTGCTTCCAGGGGCTGTCGATCACTCCTGCAATCACCACTTTGTGCCGCTCGTCAAACTCGGAAACAGCGCGATCCAGGTTCAGGTTCGTCGGATCCTGAGGCCCGTAGTCGGAGTTGAAATCCGTGGAGGTGTCAAAGCCTTTACTGTAGGTGTAATTCCCGAACAATGTGAAGTGATCGCGGAAGCGCTTCTTCACTTCAATGATTCCACCCTCGTAGATGGCGTATCCCTCAGAGCTATATTGGTTGTTCTGCACAACCAGCGAATTCACAACGCATGGATCGACGCCGGGGCTGGGTTGACAAGGATACGCCGGAACTCCCCCCACCAGCGGGACCTCTGTACCTCCCAGCGGGTCTGCCGCCGGGCTGGTATTCCAGTTGCGATAGGAAGCCGTCTGGCCATTGGCCAGGGTTACGGTGCTGAACGGCGCTAGCAACGGCGCTGCAGTGAGGTTGGTATCGATCGCCACCGGGAGTCTCTGTGTATGAGAATAGATACCGCTGAGAGAAATTGAGAACCCAGGTCCGATCTCACGTTCAATTCCAAACGAAGCCTGCTGTGCGATCGGGGGGCGATAGCCAGGCTGGTTCACGAAAACCACCTGCAGCGGACCGACGGGACCGCTGTTCGTAACATCGATGCCAAACGGGGCCACAGCAGCCGGCGTGATGCAGGCATCGTTCCCCGGGGTCGGGGTTGTGCACCCAATCAAGTTGTTCGGTGCTCCATTCGCAAAGAGCGTAGGGAAAATCACCTCCGGGCCCTTTAAACCTAAGGCGCTAACCCCGCCGAGCGGATCTACATAGATAGAAATTTCCCGGTTGCAAGGGCTGGAGCCGGTACCGGGGATTATCGTTACTCCGAACTGAGCGAATCCGCAGGTCGCGGTCAGGTTTGCGACTTGGCCGGCTCCCGACTTGTTCTCGACCGCAGATTTATTCCCGTTCACTACCCCCAGGCTCAAGTCGACCTCGGGGATCTGGGCGTCCACCGGTCCGTAGAAGATTCCGTACCCACCCCGGATCACTGTCTTGTGATCCTTAAAGGGATCCCACGCAAAGGAAACCCGTGGAGCAAAATCCTTCTTATACGTGGTCAGAGGGGCAAACTCGG
The DNA here is from genome assembly GCA_963842095.1 of uncultured Acidobacteriaceae bacterium. Lineage (GTDB taxonomy): Bacteria > Acidobacteriota > Terriglobia > Terriglobales > Acidobacteriaceae > Sulfotelmatobacter. Next base: position 402,664 of record CAWJEY010000004.1, on the reverse strand, counting down.
TGTCCAGTTCGTAACGAAGGCCATAGTTCAAAGTGAAGTTTGGTCTCACCTTCCACGAGTCCTGCGCGTATAGCCCAGTCAACGGCCGGGTGTAATACGGGTAGGTCGGATTCCCGAAGCCCTGCTGGTAAACCTGAGGCAGCCCGAACGATGCTGATTGCAGCGGGTTGATGTCCGCGCCCCCTGGTGCAGTCCCTCCCTGGCAGGGATCCGTGCCTGACGGGGTAGGAGCTAAGCACGGGCTGATCAAAAACCCGGGGAGCGACCCGAACACAAAGCGGCCCGGGAAAAAAGTGTGCGATTCGGTGTGATTACCGCGGAGCACTTCGTCTCCGCCGAACTTAAAAGTGTGATTGCCCCGGATCAGGGTGAAATTGTCCGCGAATTCGTAGCGTCGCAGGATGGTAAGGTTGGGTATGAAAATGTTGGTTCCCAAGTTGTTGATATAACTTGGAATCTGCAGCCCTACCTCTGCCGGCACATTCGGAATCACCCTGAAGCTCTCGTAGTCCCACTGCAGCCGGGCTTCGTTTTGCGTTGCCGAATTGATCTGGCGGTACCAGGTGGCTTGAAAATTGTTGTCATAGGTGTGGATCGAACTTCCCGCTGAAAAAGCCGTCAGAGACTGCACGTCCGGCGACTCTTCCAGATCGTGCCCATACCTGTAGGTGACAGAGATCTCATTGTTCGCATCAAAGCGGTGATCGAGGCGGCCCGACGCCAGGTATTCTCGCGTGTCGTAAGGAAAGAGTCCGCCCTCATTCTCAAACTGGTTTATCAGGAAGCCATTCAGCGCTGACTGGGTAGCCGATATGAACGGGTTCGCCCCACCGGGATTAGGGTTCACCGTGAAAACGCTTTGCAGGGCGAAGGCGCACTCAGCCGGCGTCAGAGTTACGCCCGGGAAGCAGGTCACGCTCGGCTGTGCGTCAACCGCCAGATTGGCAATGATGGCGTTCTCCCCCGCCGTCGGGCGAAAAATATCGGTGTCCGTCAACAGCGGAACCGCGTTCTGCGCATCCTGTCGCAGGCCTTCGAACGCCACAAACAGAAACGTCTTATCTTTCTTAATCGGGAAGCCCAGCGTCCCGCCGAATTGCTGACGGCTCAAACTGTCCTTGATCGGCGAACCCGAAGTATCGGGGTTGGCAGGATTGAAGGTTTGACCCGCCTGCAATGCCTGGCTGAACGAAAACGGGTTTTGGGCGTCCATCGCATCGTTGCGGAACAAACCATAGAGGGTGCCATGTACATGGTCGCTGCCGGACTTGGTCACAACATTGATGGAAGCACCGGTAGCCGACCCCAAGTCCGCACCGTAGTTGCTGCGATTGATTTGAAATTCCTGAACGGCGTCCTGGCTTACCGTCAGGCGCTCTCCACCGCTGTCTCCAGAAGTCTCGCCCCCGTCCACAGTGATGCTGTTACCGCGGCCATTGCTGCCGTAGAACGATAACCCGCTTTGCGGTGTTTGCTTGACTCTAAAGTCCTGGTCCCCCGCCAATCGGGTGGCATCAGAGACCCCAGGTGCAAGCAACGTAAACGTCAGATAATCGCGCCGGTCAATGGGCAGGTCGGTGATGTACTGTTGCGAGATTGTGTCCGCCTGGCTTCCTCGCTCGGTTTCCACCACGGGTGGCTGGTCCGTGACCTCGACCACGGTTGCGACCTGCGACGGTTTCAGCTTGAAATCGGCGATGACCGTCTGCCCGATGGCGACCGTGACCTCTCTTCGAATCTCCGTCGCAAACCCCTGCATTTGAACGCTGACATCGTAAGTGGCCGGCGACAGCCCTACTACTCGGTACTGACCGGTACCATTCGTCATGGCCGTGCGCTTCAGGCCGGTCTGGGTTTCGACCACATTGACCGTAACCTTGAGCAAAACCGCGCCCGAAGCGTCCGTTACAGTCCCGGTGATTTCTCCGGACGAGCCGACACCCTGCGCGTGAACCATACAAGCGGCGAAAAGGAAGCACACAAGAACGCATGCGAGTGACTTCATAGGACTCTCCTCCTGGAGACATAGGACATCGCCGAAAGCATCCTGAGTGAGTCAACGTGGGCTCACTCATCCCAGATTGTGAGAGTGAGTATCACATAATAGTCACTAACGTCAAGATGTAAAGCGAACTGAGTAGTGTCCTAATCGTCCTGGAAAGATCCGGCTGGTACAGCCCTCAGGAAGGGGCGAGAACCAGACGGCCTGAAACGTGGCCGCGGCGGAGTTGATCCAACGCTTCATTCACTTCCGCAAGCGGGCGCGCAGCCACCTGGCAGCGCACCTTGCCGGCGGCGGCCATTGCCAGAACCTCCCGCAAATCCTGCCGGGTGCCGACCGTGGAGGCTTGAATGCGGATTTCCCCCGCAGCCATCAGGATGGCAGGAAAACAGATCGGATCAGCCGGCAAGCCCACCACGAGCAGAGTACCCGTAGGCCGGACGCAATGGAATGCCGTTTCATAGGAGGCCCGTGCTGCCGATGTCACTAGAGCGACATGAACGCCGCCTCGATTGCGTAGTTCCTTGATCACATTGTTGGTGGAAGCATTGATCGTGGCCGACGCGCCCAACGATCGGGCAAGGGCCAGCTTTTCTTCGGAGATGTCGACCGCGACCACCTCTGTCCCCAGCGCCTGCCCGAACTGTACAGCGAGGTGACCCAGGCCGCCGATACCAAAGACCGCGAGCAGTTGCCCTGCCAAAATGCCGGAATGTTTGAGCGCCCGGTAGACAGTAACACCTGCACAGAAAAGAGGAGCGGCCTCGACCGAAGAAAGACTGTCGGGAATCCTGATCGCGTGGCTCGACGGCGCTTTCACGAACTCGGCATAGCCACCATCTACGGTTACGCCAGTGATCTTTTGCCGCCGGCAGAGGTTTTCGTTGCCTTCGCGGCAGAACTCGCATTCGCCGCATGTCCAGTAAATCCAAGGTACTCCGACGCGATCGCCGATTTGCACATCTTCTACCGTCGTGCCCTTTTCCACCACCACCCCGGCGATTTCGTGGCCGAGGATCAACGGCGTCTTAACGATCTTTGCGAACTGCGGCCAGTCTCCATCGGCGACGTGTACGTCGGAATGGCAAACCCCGCATGCTTCGATCCGTATCAGGACTTCACCGGCTCCGGGCTGCGGCTGGCCGACTTCTTCTATCCCGAGCGGCTTCTTGAATTCACGCAGGACCGCGGCCTTCATGCATTTCGCCTCGCATTAGGGAAGGACAACAGAGGGTACGGCATCGCCAATCGTCAGGGCTGGACGCCGCGCAGGAAAAACTCCACTGCGCTATCCACGCGTTCCCCCAGCTTGTGGGGCCCAGTGAGATCAACCGCCCATTGCCGAACCACGGTTTGATAGAGTCCCTCCATGAATTCGGAGAGATGGAGGACCGGAAACACGCGCGTGATCTCGCCGCGTCGCTGACCCTGGGCGAGAATCTCCCGCAGCAGTCCGACCGCGACTCCCTCAGGCTCGCGCATCTCGGGAGAACGCACGGGATCCATCGCGCCCGACAGAACTACCGCCTGCCAGAGTGGGCGGTTCGCTTCCACCTCGCGCGCCATCGCGCGATACAACCGGCGCAGCCGCGCCGCGGTTTCCGCTTCGCTGGAGAGTTCCGACTTGAAATGTTCGGCTATACACGCGAAGCCGCGCTTGCCGATGTCCCGGAGAACTGCGTCTTTGCTGGGAAAATACCGGAAGAACGTGGGTTGGCTGATCTCGAGAATATTGACAATATCGTCGATGCGGGTATTCTCGTAGCCTTGCTTGCGGAAAAGTCTGACAGCAGTCTCGACAATTTGCTGGCGCAATCGGGCCTTCTTGCGCTCCCGAAGTCCCGGTATCTGGTGCGCGGGAGCTAACTTCTTTCCTCTCCTCAAGTTTCGTCGACTTTGTGCGCTTGCGCGTGATCTGGCAGCATTGGCAGGGGCCATGATCTCACTCATCTCCTGAATCCATCGGGTGGCGCAATGTCGCGCGCCGCAGCGTGGACTGTCACTCTAACATCCCGCTGGCTATCCTCACAAACCAAACCCAAATCGCTTAATCCCAGCGGGAGCCCGGTCCGCCACGGTTGCAATCCCCGGTTTCTTGTTACTTGACGTTATCTACTAACAGATGATATAGACTAACACAATTTGCAAATAGAGTGGCGGGGCTCAGTTGATTCCACGCGTGGAGCCTTGCCAGATCGTACTCAGAACTTGGCGTCAGGCGGAATCGACCCAGGCGCTACCGGGGTGAACCATGACCACAGCGGCAGTATCTTCTTCCAAGATAAGCGGCGGCGCATTTCTGATCGAAGAATTCCTGCCCGGCGAGGTTTTCACGGCAGAAGATTTGAGCGATGAACACCTGGCCATTGCCCATACCGTCGATGAATTTTGGGAGAACGATGTCGAGCCCCATCTTGAGGCCATCCGCCAGCAAAAGCCCGGGATTGCGCTCAATGTGTTACGCAAGTCGGCCGACCTGGGACTCACTGCCGTGGCCATTCCTGAAAGATTTGGCGGAATGGAAATGGATCTGGCTTCCGTCATGATCGTGGGGGAGCATCTTGGGCGGGATGCTTCTTACGGGTCCTGGCACTCGGCGCACACCGGCATAGGCACATTGCCCATCCTCTTCTTTGGAACCGAGGAGCAGAAACAGAGATATCTGCCTCGGCTGGCGAAGGCGGAAATCCTGGCCGCCTATGCGTTAACCGAGCCGTTGGCCGGTTCCGATGCGCTTGCCGTACGTACCCGGGCTGATCTAAGCACGGACGGCAAACACTACATCCTGAACGGACAGAAGATGTGGATCACCAACGGAGGCGCTGCTGATCTCTTTACGGTATTCGCCAAGGTGAGCGGAGAACTTTTCACCGCATTCCTGGTGGAGCGCAGTTTCCGCGGTGTTAGTAGCGGCGCGGAAGAACACAAGATGGGTATCAAAGGGAGTTCGACCACCGCAGTGTACCTCGACAATGTTCGCGTGCCGGTCGAAAACGTGCTGGGCGAAGTTGGGCGCGGTCACGTCATCGCCTTCAATATCCTGAATCTGGGGCGGCTGAAGCTTGGACCGGGCTCGCTCGGTGCAGCAAAAAGTGTGCTTGCCGTCAGCCTGAAATATGCCAAAGAGCGCAAGGCGTTCGGTTCCGCAATCGCGGAATTCGGCGCCATCAAGCACAAGCTGGCGGAGATGGCCATTCGCATTTATGTAGTGGAATCGATGGTGTGGCGGGTGGTGGGACTGATCGAGAATCAACTGGGGGCAGCTTCCCAGGACAACTCCGATGCCTCGCGGACCGAACTCAAGGCCGTCGAGGAGTATGCCGCGGAATGCTCAATGATTAAAGTTTATGCCTCTGAAATGCTGGACTACGTGGTGGATGAGGGAGTGCAGATCCACGGCGGCTATGGCTACCATCAAGATTATCTGGTCGAACGGGCCTATCGCGATTCTCGCATTAACCGCATCTTTGAAGGCACGAACGAGATCAACCGCCTGCTCATACCCGGGATGCTGCTGAAACGTGCGGCCCGTGGGCAACTGGCCCTGCTCCCGGCGGTCCAATCGGTCCTCAGCGGGCAATTCACCAAAACACCCGCGGCTGGCGACGAAGAGATGCGACTGGTGCACAACGCAAAACAAATTGCACTGCTCGCCATCGGGATTGCAAACCGAAGATACGGTACGGAACTGCAAAAGCAGCAAGAAGTCCTGATGAGCATTTCCGACATCATCATGGAGGCCTTTGCGATGGAATCGAGCCTGCTCCGAAGTCGCAAACGCGCTTTTTCTGGAAATGGCAGGAACGCCGCAGAGATGTGCGCCGTTTTCTTGCGCGGAGCCATGGATCGAGTCGAGGTCGCCTGCCGGAATGTCTTAGGTGCCTGTCTCGACGGCGATGCTTTGCGGCAACATATGTCGGTTTTGCGAAGCCTTGCCAATTACGATCCTGCCGACGCAATTGCGCTTCGCCGGAATATTGCGAACCAGCTGCTGGCCAACGAACGCTATGTTTACGACTGAGTTGGCGAAAGTGTTTTCGCCGCGGAATACAGTTAGGCTAGTTCCTTGAAACTATTTTTTACGCCGGAATAGCGGCCGCCGAAGAATTCGGACCCTCGAACAGGAGAGTGCCTCACCCAGCCCGCGGGAACTTACACCATCACTATTACAGGTAAAGACGCGAACGGTCTAACTCATTCCAACACCACTCCTACGGCGAGCGTGACCATCCATTAACGTGTAACAATACCGGACACTGCAAAAAGGGCGCCACAACGCGCGCCTTGGAGAGTTACGATGCGCCGATTCCGCACTACTTTGACAGCGATCCTGCCGGTCTGCCTGATGTTGCTCACCGCGGCCCATGCACAAACTACCGAAAAGCCCGATCTGAGCAAGCAGCCCACCCTCTACGTGGTTGGCTATGCCCACCTCGATACCGAATGGCGATGGGAGTATCCCCAGGTCATCGACGAATATATCCGCAAGACTATGGAGGATAATTTCACACTGATCGACAAGTATCCCCATTACGTCTTCAATTTCAGCGGTGCCAATCGCTACCGCTTCATGAAGGAATATTTTCCCGCCGATTTCGCCCGGCTGAAGAAGTACGTTGATCAAGGCCGATGGTTCCCCACGGGATCGTCCATGGAAGAAGGGGATGTCAACGCGCCCAGCGCCGAGGGCATCATCCGGCAAGTCCTGTACGGCAATGACTGGTTTCGCAAAGAGCTGGGCCGGGCTAGCGCGGAATACATGCTGCCCGACTGCTTCGGATTTCCCTCGTCGTTGCCGACCATTCTCGCGCACTCTGGAGTGAACGGATTCTCCACGCAGAAACTGGTGTGGGGATCGTCCGCTCCAGCGGGAGGTCCGGAATCGCTGGAGAGAACGCCAGAAGGCACTCCGTTCAACGTAGGAGTGTGGGTGGGGCCGGATGGTGAGAGCGTGCTCGCGGGGCTGAATCCGGGCGCCTATGATGGCGGCATCGACACTGATCTCAGCAAAGCGCTGCCGCCGCTGCCACCCGACGCCGCACTGCAGGACGTTCAGAACAAGTTGCAGGCGGTGCGTGCCAAGTTAGATCAAGAGCAGAACAGCGGGCATGCATCTGATCCCATCGACATTGCGGAATCCCTACACCTGCGGAACCAACAAAAGGCGCTTGCCCGCATGAACGCAGATCGGGCGCAGGAACAGCATCAAGGAGACTGGGCGGCGCGTGTCGAGCAGAACGGCAAAGTCAGTGGCGTGTTTACCGACTATCACTATTACGGCACGGGAGACATTGGAGGAGCTCCGGACGAGGAATTCGTAAAGCGCCTCGAAGCCATCGTCACCAAAGGCACGGCAAACCTGCCGCCGGATGGGCAAGTCTTCGATGGGCAAAGGCCGCATCCAGAGGGGCCCGCGGTGAAGGTGGGTGATGGTCCGGTGCATGTGATCTCCGCCAACGCCGAGCAGATGTTCCTCGACATCACGCCGTCTCAGGCCGCCGGACTTCCACGCTACACGGGCGAGATGGAACTGACCAACCACTCCGCCGGATCGCTCACATCGCAGGCCTACCAGAAGCGCTGGATCCGGAAAGAAGAACTGTTGGCCGACGCCGCGGAAAAGGCCTCCCTGGCCGCCGAATGGCTGGGCGCACGGCCCTATCCCCTACAACGCCTCAACGATGCCTGGACGCTGGCCATGGGCGGCCATTTCCACGACATCGCCGCCGGCACTGCCACGCCCAAGTCGTACGAGTTCGCCTGGAACGATGACGTGATCGCACTGAACCAGTTTGCGGGAGTTCTCAACAACGCAACCGAAGGCGTAAGCGCTGCGCTGAACACTGAAGCGAAAGGCGTCCCGCTGGTGGTCTTCAATCCCCTGAACATTTCGCGTGAAGACACAGTGGAAGCCAGCGTGAACTTTCCCGGAGGCATGCCGCAAGCGGTGCACGTGACCGGACCCGACGGCAAGGAAGTTCCGGCGCAGATTTCGAATGGCAGAGTCATCTTTGCCGCGAAAGCGCCATCAATCGGTTACGCGGTTTACGATGTGCAGCCCGGTGAAGGAGCGACAGGCGCCTCCACCCTGAAGGTGTCGGAGAACTCACTTGAGAACCAGTACTACCGCGTGAAACTGGACGCCGATGGCGACGTTGCCAGTATTTTCGACAAGTCGATAAACGGAGAATTACTGGCCGCCCCGGCCCGCCTTGCCATCTCCTACGACAATCCCCAGCACTGGCCGGCCTGGAATATGGATTGGGACCAGGAGCAGGCCGCGCCAAAAGCTTACGTTGGCGGTCCGGCGAAGATTCGCGTAGTAGAAAACGGTCCGGCGCGCGTGGCTGTAGAAGTTTCGCGCGAGACCTTGGGCTCCGCATTCGTACAGACCATCCGTCTTTCCGCGGGCGATGCGGGCAAGCGCGTCGAGTTCGCCAACGCGATCGACTGGAACACCAAAGAGTCCAATCTGAAAGCGAGCTTCCCGCTGGCCGCTTCCAATCAGATGGCCACCTACAACTGGGACATCGGCACCATCGAACGGCCAAGCGCCGAGCCTAGGAAGTTTGAAGTGCCCTCTCACCAGTGGATCGACCTGACTGACATGAGCGGCGAGTTCGGCGCCACCATCCTCACCGATTGCAAGAACGGATCGGACAAACCCAACGACCACACCATCCGCCTCACCCTGATTCGCACGCCGGGCACGCGCGGAGGTTATCCCGACCAGGGCACGCAGGATATTGGGCATCACGAGTTCGTCTACGGAATCGCCGGGCACGCCACCGACTGGCGCAAGGGCCAGACCGACTGGCAGGCGCAGCGTCTCAACGATCCGCTCATCGCCTTTGAAGCTCCCAGACACGCCGGCGCTCTGGGCCGCGAGTTTTCTCTGCTGAAGGTCAGCAACCCCCGCATTCGCGTCCTCGCGCTGAAGAAAGCGGAGCACGGCAACGAGACCATCGTGCGCATGGTTGAACTCGATGGCAAACCGCAACCGGACGTCCGTGTATCTTTTGGTGCTGCGATCACCGCCGCCCGCGAAGTTAACGGGCAGGAGCAACCGGTCGGCGCTGCAACTGTGAACGGCGGCGCTCTGGTCACCTCCTTCTCCGCCTATCAGCCGCGTACCTTCGCCGTTAACCTGGCCGCGGCGCCAACGAAAGTTGCGGCAGTACATTCCGTCCCCGTGACACTGCACTATGACCTCGCCACCGCCAGTAATGACGGTACAAAGTCAGAGGGCGGATTTGACGGTAAGGGCAATGCGCTCCCGGCGGAGATGCTGCCCGAGCACATCACCTTCAACGCGGTGCAATTCCAACTCGCGCCCGCAAAGACGGGATCCCCCAACGCGCTGGTAGCGAAGGGGCAGACCATTGATCTGCCAGCGGGTCATCATAACCGCGTGTACGTTTTAGCAGCGTCTTCGGAGGGCGACCAGAAGGCGACGTTCAAAGTTGGCAACACTGCGGTCGATCTGAACGTTGAGAACTGGGGCGGATTCATCGGACAGTGGGATGACCGCGAGTGGTCCTCGAAGGACACCTCGAACGACGATTACGGCAAAATGACCGGCATCAGGCCGGGCTACATCAAGCGCGCCGACCTGGCCTGGTACTGCTCGCACCATCACAACGCTGCCGGCGAGAATGTGTCCTACCGCTACTCCTATCTGTTCGCCTATCCCATCGATCTGCCGAACGGCGCGAAGACCATCACTCTGCCGGAGAACGATAAGATACGCATTCTGGCTATCTCGGTGGCCGATGAAAATGCGGCCGTGAAGCCGACGCAGCCGCTCTACGATTTTCTTCCCTCACCCGCGACCGGCGCGAGCGACTTTGTGCTTTCGCCTTCTGCCGCAAGCCTCCCGTTTACCCAGGGGCAGAGCGCCTCAACGGTTTCATTTTTTCGGGAGGATGAACTTGGGGCTCCGTAACATATTGCGATTATGTCTGCAGTAATTTGCCCGAAAATATTGCCAGCCATGCCGGAATTCGAGCGAACTTGCTGCGGGCCTGCCCGTGTTTCCACATCGATCCGGAGGAATCGGCTGTCAAAACAGCGCTCCATCTGCCCGCCGAGTCGCACCTCTCGCTGTGCAATTCCTTTTGACATTTTCCTTGAAGCGGATTACCGTGTTTGCACCATATTATTGGGGTTGCGTTTCTGCGCTTAGCGGTTGCGACGATAAAGAAGAATGTCTACCTCTCCCCCTCCGGCGGAGTTCACACCGGACGAGGTAAGCCAGTCTGGCTTGAACCGATAGAAGGCCGGCAAACGATACTAGCGGAAAGAACAACTTTCCCCAACACAGCCGAACCGGGGATTTGGAAATCTAATTCTACGGGCAGTGCAGGTTTGTCCGGAGGTGGTGCAATGAAGAGCTTCGGAGTTATTGCGATTGTCCTCGCGTCCTGTTTGGGCAGTTCTCTCTGGGCGCAACAGCTTAAGCCGGAAGAGAAGCGGGCATTGGAGTTGAAGCCAGCGGTCGTGCTTGTAGTGGTGCAGTTCAAGACAAAATGGAGCCTTCCCGGCACCCAACTCGAACCTATCGAACTGCAGCACACCGAGACCGGCACGGGTTTCTTGTTCCGGCCTGACGGCTATCTCATCACCAACGGCCACGTCGTGGCCGATGCCAACCTGAAGGACCAACAGGCCCGGGAAGCCCGCGATCAACAATTAAAGGTGGAACTGGCCACTGCGCTGCAGAACGGCGAGATCGCCCACTGGCTAGAAGAGAAGGGAATCAAATTAACGGACGAACAAAAGGATATGCTGGCGAAATCCTTTGCGCTTTGGAGAATTACCATCGAGGGCAACCCGACCCTAAAAGTCATTCTGCAGAACGGTAACGTGCTGGATCCCGAAATTCTGCAGTACAGCCCTCCGATCGATCAGCACGGCAAGGACGTGGCGATTCTCAAGATCCCGGGCAGCAATCTGCCCACGGTGAAGCTGGGAAATTCAGAGAATGTCCGTCTGCAGGACCAGATCATGGTCATGGGCTATCCCGCGACTGCCTCTCCTTTTAGCAACAAGTCGACCAGTTCGTTGATCAGCATGGAGTCAGGGCTGGAGCCATCGGCTACCAATGGCCACATCTCGGCCTTGAAGGTTGAGAACACCATCGGCACTCCTCTGCTGCAGTCGGATGTAGCGATTTTCCACGGAAACAGCGGCGGTCCAGCTTTTAACGATCAGGGTGAGGTCATCGGCCTGGCCACCTACGGAGCGCAAGAAGCGCAAGGGTTCAACTTCCTCGTGCCCATCAATACCGCGATGGAATTTGTCCGTCAGTCGGGAGTGGCGCCGGAAGTAGGCTCATTCAACCGGCACTGGGCCGAGGCCCTGGACCTGTACGACGAAGGGCACTGCAATCGTTCGACCGCCGAGTTCGATAACGTCTCGCAGTTCATGCCGGGGCTGAGGGATGCGCAAAAATACCGCGCTCTGGCGGTGGATTGCGTGAACCGTATGAAGTGGTACGAGAAGCTGATGGAAAGCCCCAGCAAGTGGCCGGTTTTGGCCATTCTCGCCATCGTTATTCTGGGCGGCGGCCTGTGGCTGCTGCTGGGCCGGTCGGGCGCGGCGAAGCCCCCCGCGAAGACGGTAGCCGTCGGCGTCGGCGTCAGCGCCGGTGCCGGTGCCAGCGCTGGTGTCAGCCAGGGATCGTTTGGGCGCATCCAGTTCACTTCGGGATCTCTTTCCGGCCGCACCTTCCCGATTAGCAAGGAGGGCTTGTGGATCGGGCGTGACCCCAAGTGCGCGGTTGTGCTGCAGGATGATTCGATTTCCGGTCAGCATGCCTGGATTGTCCCCGCCGATGGGAACATCGTGGTCATCGACAAAGGCTCGACCAACGGCACTTATGTGAATTCGGTGGATTCGCCACGCATCAGCAAGGTCGGCCTGCGCAATGGGGACCGGGTTTTTCTCGGTCATAAGGGCTCCGTCTTCACGTACTTCGTTGCTTGAAGGCCGGACGGTTCGTCCGGCGGGAGCGTATGAGTTACTTGGCTGGTTAGGATCGCCTCGGATAGACAGGAGGATTCAGATGTCAAAGTTTTGTTCCAATGGACACCAGATGGAGGATGCGTGGGAGATATGCCCTTTCTGCCAGAAAACGGGCTATGCCAGCAACACCCCTCCCATCAGCAAGACGCGGGTTGATATGGTTACAGGTCCCGCGCCAACGCCGGTGACGGCCCCGGCTCCGCCTCCGGTCCGAAAAACCGTGCTGATTTCGGAACAGCGCAAAGCCCCGGTTGTAGGCTGGCTGGTGGCCATGAGCGGGCAGCAAAAGGGCCAGGATTTTCGCCTCCACGACGGGCAGAACATCCTAGGCTCGGCCCCGGAGTCCGATGTTCTGCTCAACGACCCGACGGTTTCTGGCAAACATGCCAGCCTCCGCTACAAGGAAGGCAAATTCTTCCTGATGGACCTGGATTCAAGCAATGGGACGTTTTTGAACGACGGTGCTACCGCCATCGCCCGCGAGGAACTGAAGGACAACGACGTAATTCGCGCCGGTGAACTGGTTCTCAAGTTCAAATGCTTGTGACCGCGACGCGCGCCCCGCGGACTTTCGTGAGCGTTGCTGGTGGTCGGACAGTCGTGGTCGGATAACCCATGAGAATCCGGGCGGGAATAGAACTTGGGAACCTCACCGACATTGGGTGCGTTCGCGACGACAACCAGGATTCCTACTGCTATGCCGAGCCGGAGGGCGACGAAGAGTTCAAGACCAAGGGCAGGCTGGTGATTGTGGCCGATGGCATGGGCGGATATGAAGGCGGCAAACTCGCCAGTGGAATTGCGGTTGACGTAGTTCGAACCACCTATATGAGCAGCGCGACTGAGGATCCCGAACTCGCGCTCACGGAAGCTTTGAGCACCGCGCACCAGGCCATCCGCAGCTTCGCCCGCGAGCATCCCGAATGTTCCAGCATGGGGACCACATGTACGGCGGCGGTCCTGCGCAACGGAGACCTTTATTACGGGCATGTGGGCGATTCTCGGCTCTATCTTCTGCGCGATTCCAAGATTTCGCAGCTCACGCGCGATCAGACCGTAGTGGAACGGATGGTGGAAGAGGGACTGCTGAAGGCGGAGGATGTGAGGACGCACCCCGATCGCCACGTTTTGACGGCTGCCATGGGCGTGAGTGAGTCCCTGGCGGCTGAGTTGCCCGTGGCCCCAATTCCCCTGCTACCCGATGACATCTTACTATTGTGTACGGACGGATTGTACGACCTGGTTGAGGATGCGGAGTTGCTCGCCATGGCCGGCCAGGCTGAGCCGGGCACGGCCTGCAAGAAGCTGATTGAAACCGCCAAGTCACGGGGCGGATACGACAACATTACCGTTCAGATTGTGAAAGTCCAGCCGCGCTGAGGCAGCGCACAGGAGAGGCAGGCGGCCATGGTCGGTAACCAGATTGGAGACTTTCGCATCATCGAAAAACTCGGTGAGGGCGGTATGGGTGTCGTTTACAAGGCGGTAGATGTCCGGCTCGATCGCCCAGTCGCCATCAAGATGCTGACCGCGGATCTGGCCCACAACCCGGAACTGGAACAGCGTTTCCAGGCGGAGGCTAGGGCGCAAGCCAACCTGAACCACACCAATCTCGCAACCTTATATGCCTTTCTTGTGGATCAAGGCAATGCCTACATGGTGATGGAGTTTGTGGAAGGCGAGAACTTTGACCAGATCATTCGCCGCAGCGGCCCCATGAACCCCAGAGACGCCATTCCCTGGTTTAAGCAGGCCTTGCTGGGGATTGGGGCGGCCCATCGCGTGGGCATTATTCATCGCGACATCAAGCCCAGCAATCTGATGCTCAATCGCCAGGGGATCGTGAAGGTCATGGACTTTGGCATCGCCAAGGCGGTGGGGACTCGCGGGATGACGCGCACCGGCGTGCACTTGGGAACGCTGGCTTACATGTCACCGGAGCAGATTCAAGGCCGCACGGTTGACGTACGATCGGACATTTACGCTCTCGGAATAACGCTTTACGAGATGTTGAGCGGCCACGTTCCGTTTGAAAGCGAGAGCGACTTCCAGACGATGCACGATCATGTGAGCACGCTGCCGCCGCCGCTCACCCGCCTTTACCCTTACGCTCCGCGGGAATTCGAAGGTGTCGTGGCTAAGGCGCTGTCCAAGAATCCCGACGACCGCTTCCAGACGGTTGAGGAATTCGGCGTTGCTTTGGAGCATCCGGAGAATGTTGCGGTTGCGATCCCGCCGGTTTACGCGCCGCCGCCAGCGATGGTGCGGGGCACGGTGGTTGAATCTGTAACCGGCCCGGGACAATGGCAGGGAGCCGGGGTCGCCGCTCCAGTACCAGTGGTGGGTGGTCCGGCGACGGTCGCCGCCACAGGCCCATGGCAGGGAACCAGGATCGATTCTGTGGCGCCTGCGGCGTTGTCTGGTTCGGCGCCTACGGTGGTAGGTTCGGCGCCTGCGGGTACCATCAGCGGCACGGCCCAGCCGAGGAAACTTTCGCCTCTTGCTGGAAAGATGATCGCGGGCGGAGTCGCGATTGCGGTTGCCATTGTGCTGGCTATCGCTCTGTGGCCGGACAAAACACCCGCACCCGGGCCATCGGGTGGCGGCGGGGCGGGCGGCGGGCAGGCGAGGCAGAATCTTGGAGGATCGGTATCTGCTCCCAGTAGCTCTGGACCCGAGATTGTAGTGTCCGAGGGTGGTTCCATGCCAGAAACCCCTCCTCCGGCTAATGCCCAGCCTCGCGCTGCCGCGCCGGGCCGTCAGGGCGTTCAGACCGCACGGAACCAGCCGCCATCGCAAGCGCGCTCCCAGGCTGGGCAGCCGACGCCTCACCAGCAAACGCCGGCGTACCAGCCACCGCAGCAGCCGTCACAACCGCAGCAGCAGCAACCGGCGCAGGCAGGCAGCCAGAGTTTTATGGTCAAGCACCGCCATGTCGTCATGAACGGAATGCAGACTCAGGTGTATTTCTGCGCCGGCCCTCTGCTGGTGCAGCGCGATGGCACCGTAACTTATGCTTGCGCAGGCACCACCGACCCCTCGCGCCGCTGTGAACACGTCGTGTTCCCTCCCGGCAGCATTCGGCAGGTGAAGCTGCGGGGTGATGGTGAACTTCACTTGGGCACCTCCTCCATGGGGAATTGGGACTTTTACGATTACAACGTGGCTGGCAGCACCAGCAGCGCCTACCAGGCTATCTTGCCCTTTGCCCGATGAGCACAGCAATTGAGGTGCGGAGGAGAATGAAGAACATAATTGCAATCGTTCTTGTGTTGGGAGCGGTCGCGGTCTCGCAGGACCAGGCTACAGTCGGCCACACCCGCACGGCGTGTGGCCCGGCGAACGTCCAGTTTGACGTGAAAACCGACCAGAACCATCACCCCGTGGCCCAGCCCGCTCCGGATAAGGCGGTCGCCTACGTGGTGGAAAACTTGAGGGCAGGATGCTTCCTGTGCGACACCACCACCAGATTCGGGCTCGACGGCGCATGGGTAGGCGCAAACAAGGGGAACTCCTATTTCTTCTTCCCGCTGGAGCCGGGTGAGCACCATTTGTGCGCGGAAATGCAGTCGGAACCCTCCAGTTCGGAGACAACTTGCCTGGCCAGCTTCACCGCCGAAGCGGGCAAGATCTATTACTTCAGAGCCCGGCTGACAGACCGAAACAACTCCGGCAAGGGCGGAGTGGATTGGGCCCTTGACTTGGAACCACTCGATGGCGATGAGGGGCAGTTTCTGATCGCCTCATACGGCTACAGCACCTATCACCAGAAAAAATAGCTGAGGCGATCCACCTATCTCTGACTACTTCACGCTATTAATGAACGGCCGTCTTCCCTTGGTGGTTGTCGTCCTGTGTTTGATCACGTCTGTTTCGCTGTGCCAGGCGCAGGCTCCGACCGAACCTGTTTCCCCTCAAGGCAAAAACGATGCAGCTTCCAGCAATCCGGCTCCAAACCCTGCAACGCCCCCTAAACCTAAGGTGCTGACAATTGTCACGGTGACAGGTGAGCCCGTGGACGTCTCACTGGCACCGGCTTCGGTCAGCGTGGTGGATGAGCAGGAGGTAACGAACGCCCACGCGCTCACTTCTTCCGACATCCTGCGGACGGTACCTTTCGTAAACTTGGAACAAAACGGAAGCGCGGGATCGCTGAGCACTCTCACCATCCGCGGAGGCAAGCCCAGCCTGGTTCTGATGCTGATCGATGGTATCCCCGTCAACGATCTGACCAATCTGCTGGGCGGGGCTTTCGATTTCTCGATTCTGCTCACGCACGATGTCGAGCGAGTTGAGGTGGTCCGCGGGCCGCTCTCGTCAAACTACGGATCGGAGGCCATGAGCGGGGTGATCAACGTCATTACCAAGCCCACGCACTACGAACCGGAGGCGACTGCGGGAGTGGAGACAGGTTCGTTCGGCACCGCCGGCGCGAACCTGGGGGCGGAAGGTTCCCAGGGACGATTCGGCTACAAATTGAGTGGTGCGTTTCTGCGGGTGGGAGAACAAGTTGAGTCTGACTCATTCTCCACAAGCACGTTTTCGGCCTCTTCCGACTATGCGAAAAGTTCTGCCTCGGCCATGGGTTGGACGGTGCGCTGGATTCAGTTCCAGGGTTCAAGCTTCCCGCCCAACGGAGGCGGCCCGGACCTATCGGTTCTCAAGATTCCCGAAACCAGCAACTCCGGCAACTTCCTTGCGGGCTACAAGTTTCAACATCAATTCAGTGCAGTTTGGAGTGCAGGCGTCGATGCTGACGTGTTCACTCGCGGGGAGCATTCCTACACGCCGCCGATTCTTGACAACCCGAACCCTGGGCCTCTTTCGCAGCCCAGCGATCTGGCAAGCACGCGTTTTACACGACCACGCGTTAGTGTGCGCAACGTGTTCAATCTTGCTGCCAAATGGCAGGGACACTTTAATGTGCAAGGCTCCGACGAAATCGGCGATAACAACTCGATTCTCGCCGGTCTTTATCCCTCGAATTTCAGCACGAATCGAGGGGTCGTGAATGGAAGTGGAGATCTGGTCTTTAGCACGAGCCGAATGACTGGAATGGCTGCCCTCGGCATCGACAAGACCGCGGGATTCAAGACTCAGGTTGCTCCCCGTGTAGGAGTGGCCGTGACGGCGGCGAAGAATACGATCGTGAAAGCAAGCTGGGGGCAAGCCTATCGGGTACCTGACTTATACGCGCTGGAGAATCCCAGTGTCGGCAATCCAAGCCTTCTGCCCGAAAAAGTAACCGGGATGGATGCGGGCATCGAGCATCGCTTCGGCAACGTTACCTTGTCAGGAACCTACTACAACAACTTGTTCTCGAATCTGATCGATTTCAGCTCGACCGAGTTCCGTCTGGTAAATCGGACACGCGTGCGTACCGAAGGCTTGGAGGCCGAAGCCTCACTTTCTTTGGCTCGCGGAATACAGGTACGAGCCTGGGGATCCTCACTGGACTGGAAGATCGAATCGTCGAGCGAGCCGCTGCGGGACGAACCCGACTGGCAGGCTGGTCTCAGCGTTGACGCCAGGCTGCCCAAGCAGATGCGAGTTTCCAGCACAACCTCATGGGTGGGCAAAAGGTACGACTTCCAGCTTCCGGCGCCGACCATCGACTCCGTGGGAGGCTATTCCACAACCAATCTGATCGTTGGATACGATGGACTTCGACGGATTAGCTTGTACGCCAGAGTCGACAATCTTTTCGATCGCCGATTTCATGAATATCTGGGGTTCCCTAATCCCGGCATTGCTTGTCGAGTTGGAGTGACTTATCACCTGCGGTGACTTTCTTGCGGACGCCTGAAAGAAGTAGATTCGCGAACCGAATACTCCAACGTCTTAATTGCGGTATCCTTCCTCCGATGCGGCGATTTCTCTTTTGGGGTCTTTTGTCGGTGGCGGCATTTGCGCAGACGGCTTCTTCCGCGCCCGGCAACGCTTCCGCTCGAGGAAAGACCTCGACCGCGACCGCTGTTCCTCACTTTGAAGACATCGCCCAACAAGCCGGGTTAACCGTCTTCCACATTTCTTCGCCAGCCGCGCGCTACATCATCGAATCCGTCAGCGGCGGAGTGGGGCTGATCGACTGCGACAACGACGGCAAGCTGGACATCATCACCGTCAACGGCTCAACTGTGGACCGCTACCGCCAGCAGGGTGGCGACCCCATGATTACGCTCTACCACCAGGACGCAGACCTCAAGTTCACCGACATCACCAAGCAGGCAGGACTCACCCGCAAAGGCTGGGGTATGGGTGTGGCCGTTGCCGACTACGACAACGATGGTCTTCCCGACATTTATGTGACGGGCTACGGGGGAAATGTTCTTTACCACAACCTGGGGAACTGCAAGTTCGAAGATGTCACTGAAAAAGCGGGCGTGGGTGGCGGAGAACTGAGCCTGGGCGCGGCTTGGGGAGACTATGACCGCGACGGCAATGTGGATCTCTTCATATCGCGATATGTTCACGTCGACATGAATAAGCTCCCTGAATTGGGCAGCAACGAAAAGTTCTGCCGCTTTCGCGGTGTGCTGGTGCAATGTGGTCCCTGGGGCATGCAGGGGGAAACCGACCTGCTCTATCACAACCGCGGCGATGGCACGTTTGAAGAGGTCTCCCACAAAGCGGGGGTCGACAATCCCCATCACTACTACGGCATGGGCGTCGTGTGGGGCGATTACGACAACGACGGCTGGCCAGACCTGTACGTGGCCGACGATGCCGGGCCGAATTACCTGTATCGCAACAAGGGCAACGGCACATTCGAGGAGGTCGGCCTAATGCTCGGCGCCGACCTGAGCGGTGACGGCCAGGAACTCGGCTCCATGGGCGTCGACATGGGGGATTACGACCACGATGGACGGCTCGACATTTTCGTGACTGAATTCGTGGATCAATCCGACACGCTGTACCACAATAAAGGCGCGGATGGTTTCGCCGATGTCAGTTGGAGTTCGCACATCGCGCAGCCCAGCCACCCGTATGTGGGCTGGGGCACTGGGTTCTTCGACATGGACAATAGCGGCTGGCTCGATATCTTCGTAGCCAACGGCCACGTCTACCCGCAAGTGGATACGATTCCGAATGCGGCCCATTTCCGCCAGCCCATGCTGCTGTTTCGCAACCATCGCGATGGAACGTTTGAGGAAGTTGGAACCGCAGCTGGGCTTAACGGCATTCCTCTGCGATCGAGGAGGGGGGCGGCGTTTGGGGACATTAATAATGATGGCTGCGTGGACATCGTCACCCTGAACTGGGGTGAGACTCCGTCTCTGTTGATGAACCATTGTCAGAATGGCAACCATCGCGTGCTGTTCAAGTTGCTGGGAACCAGGAGCAACCGGCTGGCCATTGGTGCCCGCGTGACCGTCCGCACCGGAAGCCTTACGCAGTTAAGCGAAGTGAAGGGCGGCAGCAGTTATCTCTCACAAAACGATCTGCGCCAGCATTTCGGACTGGGAACAAACGACAAAATGGACGAGGTCACAGTGCGCTGGCCGAGCGGGCAAAACGAGGTTTTCAAGAACGTCCCAGCCGACTTCATCTATACCGTGGTAGAGGGGCAAGGGATCAAAGACAAGGTCCCACTGCCCGCGGCGGACAAGCAACCAAATTAAACCAAGGTGAGAGTCAGGGCCGCCTGGGCGCCGGACGGGTTTGTTCCGCGGGCACAATCCCGTGCCCCTCGAGCACGGAATAGAACTGGTCCGCAGCAAGGTCGCTGAACGTCTCCACGCCTCCGGACGGCCAGCGAACCTCAACCTTGTCAATTTTCACGGCCGTGCCTAATCCAAAGTGGACCCGCAGATCATTCTGCGAGAGATAGCTTCCACCGCTGTGAATCTCGTCAGTTTGTGTCATTCCGCCGGCCACGATCTTGATCCGCGCGTTCAGTGCCAGGCGGTTGCTCTTGGTGCCAGCGAGTTCAAAGCTCACCCAATGACGGCCCGGAAGACCGTGGTTCTTCAAAACCATGGGACTTCCATCAAGGTCACTGACTACGACGTCCATATTGCCGTCATTGAAAAGATCTCCCACCGCAAGACCGCGAGAAACTCGTTTTTCCTTGAGCGCAGGTCCCGCCAGATCGCTGGCATCGCAAAACGTTCCGTCTTTCTGGTTCATGTGGAGCAGTTTGGGCTCGCGGTAGCCGGCGCCGGAAGGGAGCGTATCCACTTGCGGGTAAACCTGGCCACTCACGGCGATCAGGTCCAGCCATCCATCGTTGTCCAGGTCGACGAATGCGGTTCCCCACTTTACCCAGGGCAACGAAGGCAGGGCCACACCTGCGGGATAGGAAACTTCCGTGAAATTCCAATTGCCGTCGTTGCGGTAGAGTAGATCATTCTCGTTCTCGAAATTAGTCACATATAACGACGGCCGTCCAGTGTGAAGATAATCGCCGATCGCAATGCCCATCGAGGCCTGTTCGGAGCCATCTTCGCTCACGGCGGTGCCGGACTCGAGGCCAATATCCTTAAACTTTCCGTTGCCTTCGTTCTTGTACAGAAATTTCGGAGTCGAGTCATTGGCGACGTAAATGTCTGGGCGCCCGGTATTGTTGAAATCCGCCCATAAGACTCCCATGCCGTAATAACCATTTGGATCATCGACTCCGGCGCTCTTCGACACATCGGTGAAGGTACCGTCTTTGTTGTTGTGGAAGAGCGCATCACCCGCGCCCTTTAGTCCGCGCGGACCGCACTGCACGTCCAGTCCCCGATACTTGCAATTAGGAGATTTTCCGAAACCGGGCAGATCGTTGAGGTGAAAATCAACGTAGTTGGTAACCATCAGGTCGACGAAACCATCTCCGTCATAATCGCCGAATGCGGCGCCTGTGGACCAGCGGCCGTCAGCAACACCAGCCTTGGCGGTCGCGTCCGTGAACGTGCCGTCGCCATTATTGTGATAGAGAACGTTTCCACCCAGGCAGGTGATGTAGAGGTCGGGCCAGCCATCATTGTCAAAATCCCCGACCGCCCCGCCCATGGCGAAGCACGGGCTGGCGATGCCAGCCTTGTCGGTGACATCGGTAAAAGTGCCGTCGTGGTTGTTGCGGTAGAGCGCGCCACGGCTCTTCTGGCCTTTGATGGCCATGTCCACGCTGGGAGCATTGGTAAAATAAATATCCAGCCAGCCGTCGCGATCGTAATCGAAGAGAATCACGCCCCCGCTCATCGATTCCACGATGTATTTCTTGGCCGGGTCGGAGGTATGCTTGAAGCTAATGCCGGCCTTGGCAGTGACGTCCTCCAATTGAGGAACGGGACGGCCCGTGCACTTAAAAGACTTGGCTCCAGAAGGCGGAGGCGGAGGAGTAGGATGGCCCTCCTGCCCAGGAACAAGATTCGCTGCCACGCAGATCAAAAAGAACACCCTGGTGTAGTGCGGATATCGATATTTGTTCAATCGTTTTCCCTTCGGCCAAGGCTACCGGTTCTGCATAGGCTGCATTCCGGGGTGCTCGCGCTGCTTTGCTTTCAGCTCTTTGTAGATCGCCAGTTCGCGGTCGGCGTCGGCATCTCGCTGCGCCTTGCGGTAGGCCGCCTGCAATTGATAGTGCATGTAGTCGGTTTGCGGACTGAGGCGGGTCGCAGTCTCGAGATGATCGACCGCCTCCTTCAACTGCCCACGGTCCAGCAGAATTTTCCCCATCTGATAGTGAGCGTTCGCGTGATTGGGCTGGGCGCTCAATACCTGTTGAAAGAGTTCAACTGCGTCGTCGACCCGCGACTGCTGGAGGTAGACGAAACCCAGGTTGTACTTGGCATCGGAGTCTGCCGGTTCGAGCTTCAGTTCGCTCTGGAATTCTTCCGCCGCCTCGGTCCAGTGTTCCCATCGAATATCGGCCTGTCCGGCGAAGTAGTGAGCTTTTCGCAACAACGGATCGGACTGCAGCGCACGATGGAGTGTATCGACCGCGCGAGCGTAGTCGCCGATTTCGATCCAAAGCTGGCCGATCAGGAGGAGCCCGTCGCTACCCCCAGGATTTGCCTTCTCAAATTCTCCGAGAACCTCCGCAGCCTTCTTCAATTCGCTGGTGTGAACCAGCGAAGCTGCCCACGCGTAACCTACGGTGGAGTCTTGCATGCCCCGAATGCCTAATGGAGAAAAAGTATTGACGGCGTCAGCGTACTTCTCCGCGCCGAAATAGGCCATGCCCAGCGTCGCCCGCACGGGGTCATCCGTGGGCTTTTCGGCCACAGCCCGCGCCAGTCCGCGGATCGCTTCTGGATAGTTGTTGCTGCGGAAGGCCGACAGGCCGAGATTCTTCTCGAGCCCCGGAATATCAGGGTCCCAACGCTCCGCCTCCTGGTAGTGACCGAGCGCCGCAAGATATTCTTTTCTCACCGCTTCCGAGGTAGCCAGGTCATTGAAACTCAGACCTAAAACCGAACGGAGCCGGCTTTCTTGCGAGTCTGCGGCAGTCCGCTGCTCGTCCGTCAGGTGGGCGCGAGCCATCACCGAAGCATCGACACGAGCGAACGGATCGCTATTCTCCGGGAGCAGAGGCGCTGCTTCGGTTTCACTTTGAGGATTAAGCGGCACGATCGCCGCGGCCGAGCCGGCTCCTCCAGCCAAAGCCATGGCAGAGATATTCTGCTGGCTCTGCTGCAGGACCTTGTTCTGCAGGTTCCGCGCCTTGGTAAGAAATACTTCGCTTTCCTCGGTGCGACCGGAGTTCGCCAGAATGCGGCCGAGGTCGATATACGCTCGGCGAATCTGGAAATTGGAACGCGATTCGTCGGCGCCAGTCAATTCCACGGCCTTGCGGAACATCTGCTCGGCGCGCTTCATGTCGTTTCGCGCGTAGGCGTTCAGCCCCATGTACAGCCAGGGTTCGGGCCAGTCGGGTTTCCCTTCGACGGCGACGGTCAAATGCTTATCGGACACTTCGTAGCGGCGTTCGCTCGATGCGATGAATCCCAGCATATAGTTAGCCAAGAAATCGCGCGGATAGTGTTCCAGCTCTTTCGCAAATTCGGTTTTTATCTCCGGCGTCGCCTGCCACTCGTTGACCGCCATGGTGGCAAGCGCGAGAAAATAGTGGGCATGAGGCGTTGCCGGGTCCAGCACAATGGCGCGGCGAAACTCCCGAATAGCTCCGGGCATATCATCTGCGTCCCGGTAGGCCCTGCCAAACAGTACGTGTAAGGACCCGCTGTCTCCCGCGAGTTGGATCATGTGCTGGAACACAGCGGAGGCGCGATCCTTGTCTTTCGTGTCTTTGGTTTGCAACAGGCAAATCCCGAGAGAATAGAAGGTCCCCACATCAGGATTTAGCCGGGTCGCCTGATCGAAGGCCTCGGCGGCCTTGGCGTATTCCCCTTTCTTCATCCATGCCTGGCCACGAAGATTGAACGCGCGGAGATTGTTGGGGTCGACCGCCAGCGCCTGGATCGATTCCGCGATCGCCTGGTCGGGATGATTCGCCAGCAGTTCGGCGATGCCAAGATCGACGCGCGTATCGGGCAGCCCTTCAAAATCCAGGGAGCGGCGGTAGAGTTCCACGGCTTGTGGGTAGGCCCCTTGCAGCAAGCGCAATTGCCCCAACTCACGCAGGGCAAGTGCGATCAGGCGTTGATTGGCAAGAGCGATAGCCGAGGCATCGCCTGAGGTTCGCGCATCCTGAGCGGCAGTGATTCGCTGATCGAGTTCAGCCTCGGCGCTGTTGGTAGGTTCTTGGGCCGTCTTTGCCGGTGGCCGCCGGGAGGAAGTTGATTGTGCAGGAGCCGGCGGAGGCAGGATGAGCACGCATCCGAGGAGCATCAGGAGAGCGCTTTTGAGCTGCGGCTGAATCGAAATTCCTGCATTCACAGACGGCGGATCCCCAACTGCTCCATAGCAAAAGTAAACGGCGGGGCTTGGATTTTCAAGCCCCGCCGCGAGTGGATTAAAGGTTGTCAGTTTCTGCGCTTAGAACGTGAACCTCAAGGTGTATTGCAGTTCGCGTCCCGGATGCACCCCGCCGGCGCTTCCGAAACCAGGAGTCCCCGACTGGCTCTGTATGACGTTGTTGAGCGGACTGCAAGCGTTCGCCCCGCAAGTCACGCTGCTGGGGTTATAGCCTGTGCCCTCAAGGTTGGTGCTGATGAAGTTGGCATGATTCAGCAGGTTGAAGAAGTCAAAGCTGAACTTAATGCCGTACCGCTCTTTGAACTTCCAGTTCTTTGCGAGTTGCATGTCAACGGCGCGGGAGTCTGCGCCGGAGCAGGAGCCGCGGCGAACCGTGCCCACAGTGCCGACCTGGTAACCAATGAGGGTGAAGGCAGCAGGGTTGAGGAGTTGGTCGCCATGTTGATCGGAGTTACAGGCAATACCCGTGCCGTCTGCGCGCTGGTTGTTGCCGAAACCGGTTCCCGTCAGCGTATTCAGCTGATAAAAGTTCCCCGCCGGAGCTGTTGGGATCTGCTCCGGGTTGACCGCATGGTTTGCGTCCGTCACGCCGTTTGTGAAGACGCTGAACGAAGCTCCCGATTGGATATTGATGATGCTGTTGAGTTCCCATCCGCCGAGCGCGCCTTGAACAAAACCGCTCTTGCCGGCGAATTTTGGCAGGTCGAACACTTCGTTGGCCACGAAGATATTCGGCCGGTTGATGTTCGTATTGCCCTTGTCGAGGCCGGAGTGGCCGGGATCGATAAATGCTTCCTGGTTCACGCTGCCGGAAGAGTTATCCAGTTCCACGTCGCCGATCGAATGAGACCACGTGTAGGACGCCTGGAAGCTTGACCGGCTGCCGACGCGAGAACGGAACAGCGCTTGGAGTGAGTGGTAGGAGGCCTGGCCTTCGCGGGCAAACTCGCCGATGGTGCCGAAGTTCGAGGCGGGGCGGTAAGAGTCGATGTTCGTGGGACTGTTGTTTAGACCACCGATTTGAGTGCCACCCAGGAATGAGGAGAAGGCCCAGTCCGCACTCGGAACGCGGTTGAGATCCTCCATCGAGGTTAGGTGAATCCCGGAGTTGCCAACGTAGCCCACCTGGAGCGACGTGTTGCGGGCCAGTTCCTGCTCCACCGAGAAGTTCCACTGCCAACTGTTCGGCACGACCGCACGCGGATCCTTGGCCGCGTTCGGTGACACCGACGGGTTGGCCAGTGGCGCGGGCGTCTCCAAGTTTCGGGTATCGGCAGCATTGATGACGAACGGAGCGTTGCGCGCCAGGCTCTCGTCAATACCCACCAGTTCGCGTTGGTAGAATTGACCGATGCCAAGGCGGATGGCCGTCTTGCCGTTGCCCCGGACATCCCAGGCGAGACCAAGACGGGGAGCGATGGCGTGGTTGTTATTGTTCACCAAGGCACGATTCGGCCCCGGTGTTCCGTTGGAAAGAGGCAGGGTGACCCCGAGACTCGAAAGCAGCGCCGCCTGCGAAGCGCACGGTGTGGTTCCCGGCACAATGACGATGCCGTTGCAGGCATCGGAGGGCTCTGCCGCCGCTCGCGACGCGCTCCAATCGGCCAGGCTGAACGACGCCCATTTGTTGTCGATGCCGAAAGGCTCGCGATAGAAGGACCACCGGAAGCCGTAGCTGAAGGTCAAGTTGTGAGTGAACTTCCAAGTGTCGCCAAGGTACCACTCGAAATCGTGCCAGCCCACTTGGGCCAGTCCATTGACGCTGTTTTCGTTGGTGTTGTAGGTCTGCCCGGCACCGGTAGGATCGAGCGCCGTGTTTAACCCCGGTATAAGCACATTCGTCAACGGGTTGTTGGTCTGCACCCTGACGCTGCTGCCGCCAACCGGAATGTCAGGCCGGTCATTGCCACCGTTGTTATACTCAATTTTCTTGTTGGTGCTGTAATAAACGCCAGCCTTAAAGAGGTGGTTCCCCCGCACCTTGGAGATATTGTCCTGGACGGCGTAAAGATCTTCGTGGTTAGCATAAGGGGCAATGGTTCACATGGTCTGAGCGCCCGCGGGTCCACTCCCGTAGGGATTCAAACCTCCCCAAGCGCCGCCGCCATCGATGTAAGCAACGGGCTGCTTCAGCGAAGCCGGCCACGCAGTGGGAATGGCCGCATTCGTGGCGTTGACCAGCCCTACGGATTGAGGGGAAACCGTGGTGATGATGGCATTGTGACCGTAACCGAACTCTACGTCATTCACCATGCTGCTGCCTAATTGTGAGGTCAGTTTGGCCATGACGCTTTTGGAAGGCTGGCTCCAGTCGGAACTCACCGTGGGGAAGATGGTATCTCCCCAGAAGTAGCCGGGTCTGGCCCGGGGGCCTTCCAGGTATCCTGCGTCCAGCGGAACGTGACGCGATGCTTCTGGGTCAGGTCGTAGTCACCGCGGCCGTTGATCTCACTCCACTGCGGCGTCACACGTTCCGAATCGAACCAGTTGATGCCATTCGCGAGAGGGGTGTTGGGGGCCGGATAAAACTGCCCCAGCAGTGAGCCAGCAGGGTCGACGGCGTTGAGCTTAAAGGGATTCCCTGCCGTTTGAAATGCGGCTGGGATGGTTGAGGTATAGACTCCGCCAACCCACGCAGCGGGCTGGCTCGCGCCGCACTGGTCAGTCGCCAGAGTGTTCGGCGCAGCAGCTCCTGAGAAATCTTGGCTGAAGTCCCCGGCCTGCTCGGCCGCGGTGGGCACGCAAGCTGATTGTGGACTGCCGCGAATCTCACGATCCCACTCCTGACCCCAGAAGAAGAACAGCTTGTTCTTAATGACTGGACCACCGATGTGATAGCCCCAGTCGTTGCGGCGGAGTTCCGCCTTCACCGGGTGGGCGGCGTGATTTGAGAACCAGTCGTTGGCGTCCAGCGCATCATTACGGCCCGCGTAGAAGAAGCCGCCATGGAACTGGTTTTCGCCGCTCTTGGTCGTGATGCTGATGATCGCGCCTGAGGCTTGGCCGTACTCCGGGCCGTAGGAGTTGCGGACCATCTTGAATTCGGCGATGGCGTCGGTGGAGGGATAGACCAGAATGGTGCGGTTGGAGCCGACGTCGTTGTTGTTGACGCCGTCCACAAGGAACAGATTATTGGTGTAAGGGTTGCCGTTGACGGAAAAGTCGCTGCCACCCAGAAGACCCTTGTCGCGGCCATTGAAATCGTTGGCTTGGGAAACGCCGGGCGACAACACAACCAGGCCCATGAAATTCTCGCCGTTAAGGGGCAGTTCGCGGACCTGGGTGCCTTCAATGACCTCGCCGACCGATGCCTGCGTGGTTTCCACCTGGACGTCGCTGGCCTCGACGGTGATCGTCTCGGAAGCGGAGCCAACAGCCAACTTGGCGTTGGCCTCGGTGGTCGTCGAGGTGTGAACCTCAACGCCCTTGGCGAGGAAGTCCTTGAAGCTGGCTTTCTTGACTTGGACGTCATAGGTCCCGACCGGCAACTGGGCGAATGTGTACACGCCCTGGTCGCTGCTGGTCGCGGTGTAGACCGAGCCGTTGCCCTTGTTGGTCGCCGTGACGCCTGCGCCGGGTACGGACGCCCCCGAAGTGTCGGTCACCGTGCCAGTGATCGTGCCGGAGTACTGTTGAGCCTGCATCGTCAGCGGGAGGGCCAGGATCAGAACGCAAAGTAGCACGCGAACCATCGCCAATTTCCCGATCGCCTGTTTCGTTTCCGTCAATAAAGCTTTCATCCGCCCACCCTCCGACACTCTTTGAAATCAAACCCGACCCAGAACCCAACCCCGTTCCACACTTTGCTGATCGAACAGGGCAGTGCTTTCGTATTAGTGCAAAAGTATTAGCGCCACCGAGTATTAGTCCCAACCCCTCCCCTTTGTCAAGCTAAAAATAACGATTTTGTTGAAAGCAAAATGGGTTTTCTAAAAACCGGCCCAAAACCGGCTAAAAGTCAGCAGGCTCCGAGGGGAGGTGTCAGATATTGTCACGAATGGAGGATGGGGCGCACTTTCGTGGCGGGATTGCTCCCTTCCGCGCGTCTGGCGTCCCTGTGGCCTTATGGGCTGGCGAATCCCGGATTGGAAGTTGTGGTTTTGGGTTATCAGGATCAGAAGGTTTTTTTTGAAGGAAAATCTGCCTTCGTGGACCGGAGACCATTTCGGGAACGAACCCCTAGCTGGTGTCATTCTGGGTACATCCTGCCCGAACTGAGACCGTCGAAACCACGGTCGAAGGCAAACCTGCCCCGGCGTTCCTCTCAAGAGTCGTTTCTGCATCGCCGGGGGTTAATCCCATCTGCCAGTCCCCTCGACGATCGTAATGTAACGGTCCAGCGGGAGCTTGGTAAAGCGCTCGACTGCTCCGCCAGGTTGGGGCCATTTGACCTCGAGCCAGTCAACCTTTGAGCGCTTGCCCAACCCCAGGACCACCCGCGGATCATGCGAGGAGAGAAAGCTGCCACCTCCAACCTTCATCCGCTCACGTTTCAGATCGCCGGCCTGGTAGGTGATGCGCGCACCGATGGCGTCGGGATTCGACTTGCGGCCCACCAGACGCAAGCCCAGCCAATGATTCTGGCTGCCAGCGCGGTTTCGCAACAGAACAGGGGCTCCGTCGTTGTTTGAGATGAGCACATCCACGGCGCCGTCATTATCGAAATCGCCGATCGCAAGACCTCGTGCAGCGAACGTTTTCGCAAAGACGGGACCGCTCTGCTCACTCACATTCTTGAACACCTTGCCCTGGTTTTGAAACAACAGGAGCGGTTCCCTGTAGGTAACCTGGTGAGACGACTCCTCGACAAGATCATCCGGGAAGCCATTTGCCAGGATGAGATCGAGATCTCCGTCGTTGTCATAATCGAAAAACTTGAGCCCCCACCCGCTCATCCAGCGCGTGGCCATGCCAATGCCCAGGGGCATCGCGACATCATCGAACGTTCCATCGCGATTGTTCTGATACAGCGAGAAAATCTCTTGATCAATGTTGGCGACAAAGAGATCCATCCAACCGTCCTGGTTGAAGTCCGCAGAATCTACTCCCATGCCGGAACGCGCTCTGCCCTCGGCGCTGTATGCGACGTCGGCGGCGAGCCCGGTTTCTTCGAAGCGCCCGCCACGATTCATGAGCAGAAAATTCGCTACCGTGTCGTTGCTGACGAAGAGATCCATGCGGCCATCGTTGTTCACGTCGGTGGCCACGACGCCCCACGCTTTGCCCAGATGATCGGCAATGCCCGACTCCCGGCTTACATCCGTGAACGTCCCATCGCCATTGTTGTGAAACAGCCAGCTCGGCCGCGGCTTGAAGATGCGCGGGATACAGTAGTGATGCGCGCCATTCTTATCGACGCCACAGCTGAGCGTTTTGTTGAACTCGCAGAACTGGCACACGAACAGGTCGAGCCGGCCGTCGTTGTCGTAATCGAACCACACCGCGCTGGAACTCCAGCCCGGGGCCGCCACCCCCGCCTTCTCGGTCACATCCGTAAAGGTTCCATCGCCGTTGTTGTGATAGAGGATGCTGCGTCCGTACTGCGTAACGTAGAGGTCGGCAAAGCCGTCGCCGTCATAGTCGCCGGCCGCCACTCCCATGCCATAGCCACCAGCGCCCACGCCGGCTTTCTCGGTCACGTCGGTGAATGTCCCGTCGCGATTGTTGTGATACAGCGCATTGCGCAACGGCTGCGGAGGATCGTAGAAGTCGCATTTCCCGCTGTTGACCAGATAGATGTCCATCCAGCCATCGTTGTCGTAATCGAAGAAGGCGCAGCCCGCTCCGCTCGTTTCCGGCAAATATTTCTCCGGGGACTTGCCAGCCGTGTGCACCCACTTAATGCCGCTGACGGACGGAGGAATCTCCTCGAAAGCATAACGAGAAGCAGGGGAAATCGCCCGCAACAAGGGGAATCTTAGACAAGGAATGCTCCCGGCAACGAGGGAAAGTTGTTGGAGGAAGCGGCGTCGGGAGGACAGAACTGGACTCCGAGTCAGGCCTCCGTTAGGCATCCCCCGCATTATGCCTACAACAAATGAACTGTGCAAAGCTCGTCTCAAGACGAAGACGGGGGTAGTATTCAATTCTGTGTCTGCAATTCTCCACGAGACCAATTCCTTCGGTAGCGGCCTTCGGGCCGTGCTGTATGCACCGGCGGGAAAGGTTTCTCTTCTTCTCGCGGTCTGTCTCACTTTCGCTGTGCCACCAGCGTTCTCCAGGCCAGCCAGTCCTCCGCAGGAAAGCGTCCAGCCTGGTTTCGAGAGTCTCGCAAAAGCGGCAGCCGCGGCGCGGGAAGCCGGCAACAACGAGCAGGCCGTTCGCGATTATCGAGGTGCCGTCGCGCTCCGCGCGGACTGGGAAGAGGGCTGGTGGTACCTGGGGACCCTGCAATACGACATGGACCACTTCGCAGACGCCATTCCTGCTTTAGAAAAACTTGTCCGACTCGATTCCACACTTGGGCCGGCGTGGAATTTTCTCGGACTCTGCGAATTCGAGACTCACGACTACGAGAATTCTCGAAAACACTTGCAAAAGGGGCAGGAACTCGGAACCGGCGATGATCCCGAGAGTTCGCGCGTCGCCAAGTATCACCTTGCTCTGTTATTGAATCGCAACGGTGAATTCGAGAAGGCTTCTGCGATGCTTCGCTCGGCATTTGAGGGTCAAGCGCCTGCTCAGGTCAAGGTCGCGCTTGGACTTGTTTTGTTGCGCATTCCTCTGTTGCCGCAGGAAGTGGATCCTTCCCAGGATGCATTGATCCAGGATGCCGGTGAGACCGCGGCAGCGCTGGCGCAGGGCGATCCTGCCAGGGCGCTCGACTCGTTTCGAACTCTCTTGAAAAAATATCCCAACGTTCCGTACTTGCATTACGGCTTGGGGATCGCTTTAGCATCTGCCGGGCGGAATGATGAAGCACTTCTCCAACAGCGGGAGGAGGTAAAGGTTTCTTCCGCAAACGCGCTCGCCTACCTAGAAATCAGTGGGTTGGAGTTTCGCTTGCACCATTTTCAGGACGCCCTTCGTGCGGCAGAAACGGCGGTGCGACTAGCGCCAGACTCTTCGAGTGCACATCGAGCGCTCGCGCAGGATCTGCAGGCTCTGGGCCAGAAGGAGAAGGGTGCCGAGGAACTCCGCATAGCCGAGGCTCTCGCGCCAGAGAAGCCAGTGCGGGATGCCCGAATCATCCAAATGTATGCGCACCCCACTGCCGCAGCCTCGCCGGAGACCCCGCCAGCAGCAGCCAGTGAAGGCCAGTGGAATCTCGCAATGCTTGCTTATTCAACGGGACACTATCCCGAAGCGATCGCAGCGCTCAAAGCCTACGTAGTGAGCAATCCCAACAACGGCACTGCGTGGGCAGTCATGGGTCTCTCGGAGTTCGAGATCAAGGATTACAACAATGCTCTCATTCACCTGCAACGCGGCCAGGATCTCGGGCTGGGTGGCAGTGCTGCATCAGTGCAAGTGGCAAGGCTTCGATTAGCCATCCTGCTCAATCGAAACTCGGAGTTCGATCAGGCTGCCGAATTGCTGGGCCCAGAAGCCGGGTCTGGACCGCTCGCAAACGAAATTCAGTTCGTGCAGGGGATGGCGCTACTGCGCATCCCTCTACTCCCAGACCAGGTGGAGGCATCGAAGAGCAACCTGGTGCATGCTGCGGGCGACATCGCCGCCCTTCTGCAAAACAGCAAATATGATGAAGCTTTCCCGAAGTTCCAAACCCTGTTGCGGCAGTATCCGTCTAC
The DNA here is from genome assembly GCA_963842095.1 of uncultured Acidobacteriaceae bacterium. GTDB lineage: Bacteria > Acidobacteriota > Terriglobia > Terriglobales > Acidobacteriaceae > Sulfotelmatobacter. The sequence goes on along the minus strand of CAWJEY010000004.1, from coordinate 371,020 downwards.
GCCGTTTCTTCACTATGCCTATGGGACAGGACTCGCTTCTCTTTCGCAGTATGACGACGCGGAATCCCAGTTTCACCAGGAAATACTGATTTCTCCGATGAGTGAGCTGCCCTACGCGGGGCTGGCATCGCTCGCGCTGAAAACGCGCCACCCCGCGGACGCATTGCCTTCGGCGCAGCGGGCCGTGCAGCTTGCGCCCGATTCTGCGGAAGCGCACTACCTGCTCGGGCGAAGCTGCCTGGAATTGGGGCAGATAGACAAGTCAGTGCAGGAATTGGAGACCGCGCGAAAGCTGGCGCCGGGTAGTCCCGAGGTACATTTCAATCTTGCGAAGGCCTACGCCCGAGCCAATCTCCCGGAAAAAGCCGAGCAGGAACGCGCCACCTTCGCCCGCCTCAACGCTCTGGCGGAGCTGCGACGCAGCCGGAGCGGAAATCAATCCTACTCCGGCTCCCACGATAACAGCGACTTCTCGATTCCCCGCCGTGAATCAAACACCGCAGCTGCGCCAGAAACCCACTAAGTCGTGATTGCCGGCACAGACCAGAGGGGACGGTCGGCGTTATAGTACGTCCCAATGAGATTTTCGGCGCTCAAAGTGGCTAGCACTGTTTCAGTGCTGATGGCGTGCTTCTGTTTGCCGGCATCCTCGCAGACGCCTCCGGCCCAGGTTCCCACGTTTCGCGTAGAAACCCAGCTGGTCTTGGTCGACGTTGTTGCCGAGATCAAGGAGAAATCCCTGCATACCAGAGCGCTCCTCACCAATCTCATCAAGGAGGATCTTCGCGTTTTCGACAACGGCCGCGAAATGCCCATTCGCAGCTTTGACATTGGAGCGCACCACGAGACTCGCCCGATCGCGTTGTGGCTCATCGTGCAGTGCAACATTGGAAGTCCACCCGAATGGGCTTCGGGGTTCCTGCGGGGCAAAACCCGCGTCCTCAGACCGGCGCTGGACGGTCTGCACAAGAACGACGCAATAGGGGTCGCTCACTGGTGCGACGACGGCACGGCAGCCCTTGACCTGCCGCCAGGACAAGATCCGGATGCGGCACTGGCAACCGTAGACCGCCTGATCAACGAAAGTCCTATTATTGAGGGAGTAAACCGGCTGGGCGAGTTGGCGATGCAGAAGATGATTCGTATGATCCTGGATAACGCGCATCAAGCCACGCCGCAGCGGCTGCCCATCTTCCTCTTTTTGTGTGGCGACCACAGCGGGACCTTCGCCGATGAAGCCCACCGCATCATTGAAGATGTGCTTGAAACCTCCGGCATTGTCTTCGGCATGAGCGACAACGGTTATCACTCCGATCCGGAACAGATGTTTCGCACTGGCAAAGTCTTCTCCCTGGTCCACTACTACAGCCATGAGACCGGAGGAGAGTACTATTCGACCGCTGACCCGAGACTCTTTTCCGAAGCGCTCGACTACATCCTGCTTCAGCTTCACCTCCGCTACACCATCGGGTTCACACCGCTGGTCCTCGACGGTAAGCGTCATACTTTGAAGGTGGAACTCACGAAAGGGGCGAAGAAGCGGTTTCCCACCGCGGAGCTGCGATTCCGTGAAGAATACGTACCGGCGGCAGCGCCCGCAACACGCCCCTGAAGGGGGCAAGACTTGACTTGGATCCCCGCTCAGTTCGGCTTCCCCGGAGTTGCAGGATTCCCGGCGTTGGAAAGGAGAGCCGCCGTCGGAATTGTGACCGAACCCAGCGACCCCGACCCTGTGTCGCGAAGCACAATGCGAATCTCCACCGATTGCGGCGCGATGATCACATGTCTGTCGAGCACCATCGCGGCCTTGGCCAGGTACTCGTACTGCTTGTCGGGAAGGTTCAATTCAATGTGCTGCTTCTCCGCGGCGATTCTCTTGCCGGAAGCATCGCGCTGCAGGAAGAACAGGTCCACCGCGCCCTTCCGATGATCGCCGGAAGCTTGCAGAAGAAGTTGTTTGGGATCGATCCCGATGTGCAATTCGATCCGGCGCGCGTCTTCCCCATTTGCCGATGCACTCGCCGGCATACCGCTGACGATCATGCCCAGATTCGTGGCATCAAGCGGGCTGTCCGCAGCCTGTTGCAGCGCCGTGGCGATCTCCTCTTTCGCGTCGGTGGCTTCGGGCGAGGCATAGTAGCCCGAGCGGTAACGCAGCCGCAGGTTTTCTCCTTTGGCTTGAATCTTGATCTTCCGGAACTTGCCATCCCACTCTCCGTGGTTGGGATAGAAGGCGATGTTGTAGGCGTAACGCCCGTCGTCGAACGCGTGGCGGATGGCTCCGCGAACGTCGTTATTCCCGAAAAATGCCAGGCCGCCGGTGCGATCCGCCAGTAGCTTAGCGGAGTCGCGCGCGTCCTGCTCCGCATTCAGCACTGAAGTATCGCGCACCTGGTTCGTCAGACGAGGTCCCCGCCCCGAGACATCCATCGTCGTATCCAGCTCCACACCTTTCGCATCAATCGCGTACATGGCGATATTGGAACGGTTCAGAGTGTCGGCAACCTCCTTGACCAGTTCGTCAAACTTGGTTGCTTCCCGGTCTGGCCGAGTCAGCCGGTTCGCCGTGCTAGTATCCCCCACTGCTGAAGCGCCGCCGGAACCGGCCTTGCCGAGGTTCGCCATGCCCAGTTGGATGGGAAGCCCTCCTGAAATCCACACCAGGCTCTTGCGACCAGGAATTCCCGAAACATGATTCGCAATCGCCTCCATCGCTGCCACCGTGATGCCGACGCGGTCTTGCGTGTATTGGTCGGCGATAATCCCGTTGGCATTATTTATGGAGTTTTGTAGCGCGGCCCACTGCGGATCCGCTCCTAGACTAGCGAGATCGATGTCGGGCGTGTGAGTAGCGTCAAACGCAGCCAGTTCTTTCGGGGTGAAGTGCTGCGCAGCGGCCACCAGATCGGAAGCGTCGCGGGTAAACTCGTGGAGAATGATGAGCTGCGACGTAAGCCCGTAAACCGCAACGTGGTCCTGCGGCTTGAGCGTTTGCAGGAGACGAATGACTTCCTTGCGCACGAAGCTTTGATCCTGCGGAGCGGTATTGAGCGCGTCGAACAACACAACCGTAACCGCGGCAGGAGGATCTTGTCCTTTCAGATCGTAGCGATTGGTGAACGCGTTCGCAGGCAGCAGGCTGGCCGGGTGCGCGGCAGTCAGTTCCGGCATCTGCGTCGAAGGTGGCGCTGCGGCGGTGAAAAAAGCGATCTTCTGCGGCTTCCCCTCATCCAGCACGGTAAAGTCTTCTTGCTTGAGACCCGTTACTGGATTGCCTTTCTTGTCCTCCACGACCACGCTTACCTGCACCAGCCGCACCGAGGAGCGGATTAAAGTTTCCTGCTGAGAGTTCGCCGTCTCGGATCCGCTTTGCGGTTCCGGACGGGCGCTCAAAGGGAATGAGAGGATCAGCAATACCAAAAGGTAGAGAGCAGTTGACCGCTTTGCCATCTTGTTTTAGCCCTTGGAGAGTTCCTTAATCTGCTTGGCCAATTTTTCGATTTGCTGCGCCTTCTTGATCATCGACACTGGCAGCATTGAATTCAGATCGGCCTTCTCGGTTTCGTTTTTGAGTTCAGACGCCAGTTCATAAATTTTCTGAATATCGCTTCTGATCTCTTGTTGCTTCCTCGGATCGACGTCCTTATGGTTCGCCGGGGGTTTGTTGTCCGGGCCGTTCAGCCCCGGAGGAAAGTTCTGATTCGGCGCGTTCGGGGAGGGGATGGGTTGCGGGTGAACCTGCACGGGCAAGCCAGAAAGAAGGGGCTTGGCCGCAAGAACTCCGGCAGCACCCACAAAGATGGAAAGCAAATGGCGTCGCGATTGCGGCATGGCTACCTCCTTTGATGCAGGATGCAGATTCGCGGGGGGGGTGCATCCGGGAATCAATGTTATACGCCCGCCCCATAAGTTTCCATGTCCTCGAAAGAGCAGCTATTCTTCCCGGCTGAATCGGCCCCGACGAATTGCGTATACTTACGGAATTGCTTGGGGCTTTGCTAAGGAGTCTGTTTGAAGCGGAGAGTCGTCCTTGCCAAGCCGTCTTCCTATTGCGGAGTGCGGGCCTTCCGTTCCTGCCTGTTGTTCGCTCTCGGGTCGTGGGCTCTTCTCCCTCTGTTTGGGCAACTCTCCACTCCCGATCATCTGGCAGAGCCCGGATTCTGGCCTACGCAACATGGCACCTCGCGCAGCGAGTATGTGGGTTCTGATACGTGCGCTTCTTGCCACGCCGCGAAAGTGGCGTCGCAGAAGAAAACACCGATGGCTCAGAACGCAATGCACGCCGACGACTCCGAAATTCTTCACTCCCACCCCGAGATGCAGTTTGCGATCGGAAACTATCACTATGAAATCAAGACCGACGCCAAGCACAGCGTCTACACGGTCAACGACGGAACCCACACGCAAACGGCGACTTTGCTTTGGGCATTTGGTGTTGGTCATGCGGGTCAGTCTTATCTCTTCAAGAAAAATGACGGGAACTTCTACGAGGCTCGGGTTACCTATTTCAGCACTCTAAAGACGATTCACTTCACTCCTGCCCGCGCCTTGACGTCCCCGAAAGACGCCGAGGAGGCCATGTATCGCCCGGTTGGCGCCGCTGAGATCGGCCGCTGCTTTGGATGTCACACGACTGCGTCAACCATCGGCGAACGGTTCGACGAAAAAAACTTGATGCTGGGCGTAACCTGCGAAGCTTGTCACGGCGCCGCAGCCAGGCACGTGGCTTCAGCCCAGGCTTCATTGCTGGCGGGGATGACCGACGAGGCGCCGGGGGCCGTCTTCAATCCCGCGCGACTCAGTCCCGCGGACTCCGTCGACTTCTGCGGCGCCTGCCACAGCACCTGGTGGGACACGAAACTTTCCGGAGTCAAGGGAGTTTCCACCACCCGGTCCCAGCCTTATCGCCTGGAAGGCAGCAAGTGCTGGGGAAAAGGTGACGTTCGGCTTACCTGCACGGCGTGCCACGATCCGCACAAGCCGCTGCAAACTGATGCGTCAGCTTACGACGCGGTCTGTTCCAGTTGTCACGTTACAGCGCCCGGAGAGAAGAAAACCGCAAGTCATCCCGGCGAACCTTGCCCGGGGAATACGAAGAATTGCGTCTCTTGCCACATGGAGAAAGTGTACGTCCCCGAGATGCACTATAAGTTTACTGACCACCGCATTCGAATCGTCCACGCGAACGAAGCTTTTCCAGAATGACAATTAGACGTCGGACGCTTTCCAGCAAGTATGACGCGAGGCCTCTGCTATCGCGCCAGGCCGGCTGCGGTCGAGCCCGAGGAAGCCCAACTCCGCTGGTAGAGAATGTACATGAGCACCGTAGCGGCGAGTGGAACCGCCAGTCCGGCCCGAAGATCTTTGAATTGTTGCGAGGAATAGCCGACGACCCACGGCAGAAAAGCGCCGCCAAAATTGGACATCGTAAATACGATGGATCCGGCGCGTGCGGCCGCCGGCCCGAACTCCTGCGACAGTCGGGAGATGGTGATCGGGTAGACGGCCGCGAGTCCTAGTCCTGCGACCGCTACGCTGACCACAACCAGAGGAATGGTACGCGACAAAACCAGTCCCGCCATTCCCATGCACGCAATCGAGAGTCCGGCGCGCGCAGTCTTGATTTCGTCCGCCTTCCTCAACACCAGCGGCGCCATCCATCTTCCCAGCATGATGGCCGCATAGAAGAACGAGGGCGTCATCACAGGCAAGGTGGATGACGAAGTCCCGAGACTCTTGGCGTAGGAAGCGATCCAACCGCCGAACCCGTTTTCCGTGCCCACGTACAAAAAAAATAACGCAGACATGACAAACAGCGATCGACGGTTCCACCGAGGCAGGGGAACAGCTGGCTCCGGCGGAACATCTGGCCGTTCATCCTTCCGCACCGCGGCAGTTTCAACCGGGAAAGATTCACGCTTGGCAGGCTCGGCAAAGAAGGAGCGCATGGCTGCAATCCCCAAAAGAACAAGCAGCAGGAATCCGGCCAGCGCGGTGAGGAAGAGTTTGATCTGGTCAACCTTTGCGGCTGCGGCGACAATAAAAGGGCAGGCTACAGCCCCCACGCTCCATGAAAAATTCAGCAGATTAAGGGCCGCGCTGCGGCGCTCGGGGTTTATCTCCGCGACCAACAAATTGATCGCCGGAATCGCAAATCCGAGACCGATTCCATAACAGGCGATGCAAGCCAGCCCCAGGGAACGCGAACTGAACGCCAGCGTGCCCACGCCCGCGGCCATGGCAAGAAGGCCGGCGTTGATGGCGAACCGGTACCCCCAGCGAGAAACCATGAGCCCAGAGACAACGACCCCTACTGTCGCCCCAAGGAACTGTGCCGTGAATAGCGAGCCGGCCTGTAAATAGTTCAACGACCAACGAGCGGACAGAATGGGCAACAGCGGGCCCAACAGTACCGTGACAATTCCAACCGGCACAAACGCGGCATGCGCCGCCATGTTCATCGAGCGGGCGGAACTAGTTCGCGACATTTCTGCTGTACCCATGGAGTTTTGGCTGAGGCAGCCACACGGTCACCGCAACCATGCGTGGGTCTTTCTTAGTTTAGCTCGGGTTAGTCTGAACTTAGCTCGGGACTTAGCCTCGGAACATGTGGTTTGGAGTTTTGGGAGCCTCAGCCGTGGATTTCCGCACCACAAGTTCGGGCTCGATCGGAATTTCCGCGGGGTAATCTTTCGCGCCGCCTTCAATCCGGGCCAGCAGCGCTTCTGCCGCGAGGCGTCCCATGTGGGCCAGTGGCTGCCGAACCGTGGTCAAACTCGGCGTGCTGTAAGCGGCGCCCTGGATGTCATCGAATCCAATCACCGAGATATCCTGCGGGACCCGCAGTCCCGCTTCCTGGAAAGCGCGCATCGCTCCGAGAGCCGAAATATCGTTATAGGCAAACAGCGCCGTAAACGGGACTTTGCGTTCCAGCAGTTGTTTGCCAAAGGGATAGCCAAGCAAAGGAGTCGAATCGGCGATATCGATTTGCACGGTAAGCTCAGGCTTGATCTCGATTTTTAATTCCCGCGCCGCCTGGCAAATCGCTCGCCAGCGGTATTCAGAATCTGAACTGAAGGGCTGCCCTTTCAGGAACGCTATGTCTTTGTGCCCTAATTCTTGCAAATGCTTGAGCGCCACGCGGGCGGCGTGGTTATGATCCAGCACAATATTGGTCACCCCCGGCAGAATCTTGTGTCCGGGCACAGCTACGGTTGGCAGTAAGAGCCCCTCGCTCAATTGCAAGTCCACTGTGATGAAGCCTTCAACTCCCCGTTGCTGTAGCAGCTGGGAATAGCGCTGCAGCAGTTCGGGATTGTGCCGGTGAACCACCGTAAGAAAGAAATAATCCTTCTGCCGCAAATATTCTTCGATGCCACTGATGACCAGGGAGCCGTAAGAATCGCCAATCTCCTCCGCGATCACTCCGATCGTGTACGTACGCTTGTTGCGCAGGGTCCGGGCAAAAAAGTTTGGCCGATAGTCCAGCTCCTTGGCGGCGGCCCGGATGCGGTTCTTGGTGTCTTGCGGAATTGATCGGGCTGAGGGTGCGTCGTTCAAGACTGCGGAAACAGTCCCGGGCGTCAACCCAACGTGCTGGGCCACCACCTTGAGCGTGACGACTCCTGACTTCGGGCGGGGCTTTCTTGTTTGGCCCATGATTGAGATCGTCTCCGATCAGTTTGTATCAGCGCCAAGACCTTAGGTGCCAGAGGATGGTTATACCAGATGAGGACCGCCCCCACCGCAATTGCTCACTATTGCTCATCCTTAGAGTGAACAATCCATTACGCTTGCCGAGACGCTGATCGCGCACAGCCCTGCCATTTTCCAGGAATGGTGCAGGTGTCAATAGAGGTCGGCTGCTTGATTGGGTGTACGAATTCCCATAATAGTTCTCGACATTCAATGGCAGTTAGGAGTATGTAGTACTACAGAATAACGATTTTGTAGGCCTTTCTGTGGGTGCCTATTTCTTCGCGATCTGGGTCCGGAGGAACAAGTGAAACAAAAGGTTTTGCGCGGGACGGTTCTCTGCTTGTCCCTGGTCTTACTCCATTGTGTTGCATTCGCCGGGGATTCGATTCCTAAAGCCGCGTGGAAAAGAGGAATTGGCCAACCTTTAGGTGCTGCCGGCACGAAAAAACCTAGCCTACTGATCATCGACGACGGCTATTGGCAGGGCGCTCCAGTTGGTGGCTTCGGCGCGGGCACTTTCTCCCGGACCTACGCCGGGAATTTTTCCCGGTGGCATCTCAAGACAGGCGTCCACAAGTACTGGACCGTCTATGCCAACCAGTTCGCCATGTATCAACAGGCAGAGGGATCTCCTTCGGTTGCCCAGGTGTTAACCACCGACCACCCCAAAAACGGATCGCTCAGCACTTGGAAGTGGGATTATCCCGTGGGCGCAGGCGACTATTACGCTCTCTATCCCAAGTCTTGGTACGACTACAGTTGGAACAAGTTTCCCGCCCACGTCACTCTTGAGCAGTTCTCGCCAATTCTGCCGCACAATTATCGCGAAACCAGCTATCCCGTTGCGGTTTACCGCTGGCATGCGGAAAACCCCACCAACCAGACGATCCATGTTTCCGTTCTGCTCTCCTGGACCAATATGGTGGGCTGGACTCGGGGCTTCTCCGGCAACTTTAGCGAGCACCTCAGTGAAGGCGACACCAACCGTTTCAAGAGTGAGCCACGGGACGGCGCAACCATGAAGGGTATCGTTTTTGACCGCCATCGCGTCGGCTCGCCCGTCACTGACGATTGGGACGGGCAGATGGCAATTGCGGCGCTGGAATCTCCAGGCGTCGAAGTCAGCTATCAAACCACCTACTCGCCGGATTCCGATGGAGCTGAGGTCTGGGTTCCCTTTTCCAAAGATGGCAGGCTCGCCAACAACGATCGGCAATGGATCAGCAGCAGCGAAAACCTTGCCGGAGCGATCGCCGTCCGCTTCACCCTGAAACCCGGCGAGAAACGTGTCATCCCCATGGTGATTGCGTGGGACCTCCCGGTCGTGGAGTTTGGATCCGGCCGCAAGTGGTATCGGCGCTACACCGATTTCTACGGCACCAGCGGCGCCAGCGCGTGGAAAATCGCTGCCGATGGATTGACCAATGCGGCGAAATGGAGCGACGCCATTGACGCCTGGCAGGCGCCCTACGTCGAGGATGAAAGCAAGCCTCTTTGGTACCGCGGTGCCCTATTCAATGAGCTATACACCCTCGCAGACGGCGGTTCGCTCTGGGGTCGGCCAGTGGACGGGGCACGGGCGGAATCAGGGAAAGACACTCCCTCCACATTCGGCTTTCTCGAGTGCTTCGATTATCCCTACTACGACACCCTCGACGTCTTGTTCTATGGGTCGATGCCGCTGGCTGATTTCTGGCCAGACCTGGACAAACAGGTCTTGCGCCAGTTTGCCGACACCGTGCCCACCGAGGTCACCGACAAGTACATGTGGCAATGGAAGACGCAACAGACTGGTACGGAGCAATTCCGCACGCGCAAAGCCAAAGGCGCAGTGCCCCACGATCTCGGAGTTCCCAACGAAGACCCCTTTGTCCAGGTAAACCAGTTCAGTTGGCAGAATACAAATGGCTGGAAAGATCTGAATCCGAAATTTGTGCTCATGATTTATCGCGACTTTGTCTTCACCGGGCGCAAGGACACCGCTTTCCTGCAATACACCTGGCCTTCCGTGAAAGAAGCGCTGTCTTATCTGGAGCAGTTCGCGCATACCGGTGACGGGATTCCCCAAAATGATGGCTTCCCCGACCAAACCTATGACACCTGGGTGGTGCGAGGCGAAAGCGCCTACTGTGGCGGCTTATGGCTGGCCGCGCTGCGCGCAGCCGAAGAAATTGGCGGGATTCTCGGCGACACGAAGAGTGCCGCAAAATATCACGAACTGTTTACTCGTGGACAGGCGAGTTACATCAAGCACTTGTGGAATGGAGAGTATTTCCTCTACGACACCGAAAGCGAATATAAAGACGACATCCAGGCCGAGCAACTTGCCGGACAGTGGTACGCCAACATGACGGGGTTGGGAAATCTGGTGCCCATGGAAATGCAAAAGAAGGCCCTGAAGAAAGTGTTCGACTTCAACGTGATGAAGTTCAGCAACGGCGAAATGGGCGCGGTCAGCGGCATGGCCGCCGATGGCAGCATCATCAACAAAATGGATAACGAACAGGTGGGCGAGGTTTGGACCGGCGCAACCTTCAGCGTCGCCGCTCTCATGTTGAGCGATGGAATGAAAGAGGAAGCATACCGTACCGCCTGGGGCGTTTACCACGTGGTATATGAAACGAAAGGATACTGGTTTCGAACGCCGGAAGCTTATGACATTACCGGCAACTTCCGGGCTTCCATGTACATGCGTCCGGCGGGAATCTGGGCGATGGAAATGACCATCCCGCCTGGTGCTGCGATCGCTGCGAAGGAAACTCCGGGCAACGAAAGAGAGCCGGCGGCTGTCAACGCAAAGCACCGCTGAAGCGCTTTTCAACTGGCGGCGCGCACTCCGGGTTGCAAGCTGACGGCGCGGTCGCAGGATATACTTGCCCGCGAGTGAGCACCGCGTTTATGAAATCCCATTGGCGTTTCGCTCTCTTTGTCTTCCTGTCCTTTTCGGCTGGTTGCGGCGGCGGGAGCATGACCTCGCAGCCGCCGCCCCCACCGCCAGTGAACGCGCACGTGCAGATCCAAAGCACCGTCACCGGCCCGCTGAACCTGGCAATGTCCACGTCGTTCCAGCCCGCCGAGTGGGACGACCAGTTCTTCACTCTCAATCCCACTTCGACCACTACCCTCGGAAACTTGCTGCCGCAGCACATCCGTCTGCAGGGCGTCTCCCAAGGCGTCCCGCAAACGAGCGCCACCACATGGGACTTTTCCACCCTGGATGCGATCACACAACCAGTGCTGGGCGTCGGCGATCACAGTCCGGAATTTCAGATCGCGGTCGCTCCGGCTTTCATGTACGACTCGCAGCACAACTTCCTCGACTCAACCTACGAGACGTTCGCCACTTACACGCAGAACCTGGTGCAGTATTACGACACCGGCGGCTTCGCTGCCCCCGACGGTTTTCACGTCTCGCCCAGTTCGAATGCCATCACCTGGTGGGGCATTTACAACGAGCCCAATTTCAACAATCTAGACTCCACGCAATACACCGCGCTCTACAACGAGGTGGTGCCTCTGATGCAGGCGGTGGATTCTCATCTGAAATTCGCGGCTGTGGAGTTGGGCGACTACTCCGGCCTGGCGCAAACCTATCTGCCAGCTTTTGTCAGCGGAGTAACCGCTCACGTCGATGTTCTGGCAACCCACTTTTACGCGAGCTGCAATCAAACTGACACAGACGAATTAGTTTTTACCACTACCACCGGATTTGCCGGCGAAGTGGAAAACATCCGGGCGCAACTTCAGGCCAACCCGAACCTCGCCTCGGTCCCGGTGTGGGTTACCGAGAACAACGTGAACGCCGACTATGCCAATGCCGAGGGCAACAGCTCCTGCCAGCCGAATCAGAAGTTCGTCCTCGATCTCCGCGGATCGAGCGCTTTCTTCGCGGCTTGGCGTCCCTACGTTTTTTCTCAGTTTGCCAAGGCTGGCGTCCAGGCCCTGTATCACTGGGATTTCGGCGCCGACGCCCAGTTCGGCGAAGTCGACTACAACAACGGCGATCTTCAACTCAGTTATTGGGTCGATTACTGGCTGGCCCGCACGTTCCCCTTTTCGGCCGGAGCAAGTATTCTGCAGTTCACTAACGACGACGACGCGGAAATCGAAGTCCTCGCTGTGCAGAATGCCGTGCAGAATACCGACGCCAGCGTCGTCATCATGCTCGCCAACCACGCCGTCAACGCACCAGCCACGGACAACAACGGCCCCGGCGCGCCGCGAACCATCAGCGTCGACGTTTCCGCGCTGGGCTCTTTCACCTCGGGCAGCTTGCTGACCATCGATTCCAGCACCAGCGTAGCTTCAGGCCCCACCCCAACCCCGGTCACGCCTAGCGCAACGATGACGGTAACGCTGAACGGCTACGGCGTGGCATTCCTCACATTAAAATAGGCATCCGGCGAGGAAATCATGTCGAAGAAGAAAATGACGATGGGCGTTATTATCGGCAACCGCGGGTTTTTCCCCGATCACCTGGCGAAATCGGGGCGCGAAGAAATGCTGCGGGCGCTCGCTCAGGCGGGCATGGACTGCGTTGTGCTTGACCCGGCACACAGCAAGCACGGAGCGGTCGAAACTCATGAGGAAGCCAAACGCTGCGCCGCTCTTTTCCAGGAGAACCGCAACCGCATCGACGGTGTCATCGTATCCCTTCCGAATTTCGGCGATGAACGCGCCATTGCCGACACTCTGCGCCTGGCCCGGCTTCACGTCCCCGTACTGGTGCAGGCCACCCCTGACGCGACCGCGAAGATGACGATTGCCTTCCGCCGTGACAGCTTCTGCGGCAAAATGTCGGCCTGCAACAATCTGAGGCAATACGGAATCCCTTACTCGCTCACCAGCCTTCACACCGTCAGCCCAGACTCCAAAGAATTTCAAAACGATCTGGCATGGTTCGCCGCCGTGTGCCGGGTTGTGCAAGGATTGCGCGATCTGCGTATTGGCAGTATCGGGGCGCGCCCTTCGGCCTTTAACACTGTGCGCTACAGTGAGAAGATCCTGGAGTCGCAGGGCATCTCGGTGGAGACTGTCGATCTTTCCGAAATCCTTGGTCGCATCGCCAAACTCAACGACACCGATAGTGGCGTAGAAGGCAAACTGCACGAAATCCGCAAATATGTGACCGCCAGCGGCATTCCGGAAGCTGCTCTGATCAAGATGGCGAAACTCGGTTTCGTGATCGACGACTGGATGAGATCGACCGACGTGAAAGTAAGCGCCGTGCAATGCTGGACGGCTCTGGAAGAGTACTTCGGCGTCGTGCCCTGCACCGTCATGAGCATGATGAGCGACAATCTTATCCCCAGCGCCTGCGAAGTGGACGTGTGCGGCACGCTCAGCATGCATACCCTCGCCCTGGCCTCGGAGACTCCCAGCGCGCTGCTCGACTGGAACAACAACTATGGTGATGACCCGAACAAGGCAGTCTGCTTCCATTGCAGCAATCTACCCAAACACTTTTTCCAGGAAGTCCGTATGGATTTCCAAGAGATCATTGCCGGCACGGTAGGCAAGGAAAACACCTTCGGAACCATGGTGGGCCGCGTAAAGTCAGGAGCGATGAGCTTTGCCCGCTTCTCCACCGATGACACCACCGGGGCGATGCGCGGATATGTAGGAGATGGCGCTTTCACCAACGATTCACTCAATACCTTCGGCGGCGCGGGAGTAGTGGAGATTCCCCGCCTGCAAAATCTGCTGCATTACATTTGCGAGAACGGATTCGAGCACCACGTGGCCGCGAACTTTTCGACCGTGGCCGCCGCCGTTCATGAGGCGGCGGTTCGCTATCTGGGCTGGCCCATGTACTGGCATCGCAATTAAGGCGCCTCACAATCGCATCCGAACGCCCTCCCTTTCGCACGGATAGGTGACCCGGAATCACCGCTACGTAACGCATTTAACAGCAAAGCGCGTTTAAGCTCAAGTTCTTCCGGCCCCCGCCGATATACAAGAGAGCAGATTTCCAGAAACAAAGGACGCTTCTTAGCTCAGAAAACGAGTGCCGATTCATGAGCATACGTGCCCTCATCGTGGACGATTCCTCGGTCATGCGCAAGATCGTAGAGCGCTGCCTGCGCCAGGCAGGTATTGACCTCAAGCAGGTGCTGGAAGCCGGAAACGGAGCCGAGGCCCTCGTCGTCCTCCGGGATAACGTCGTCGATCTTATTCTTTGCGACATCAATATGCCGGTCATGGACGGACTGGAGTTCGTCAAGCAGCTTTCTGGATTAGCCAGCGCGAAGGGCGTTCCGGTGGTCATGATTACCACCGAAGGCAGTGAAGCACACGTGGTGCAGGCAATTTCCTGCGGGGCGCGTGGCTACATCCGCAAGCCCTTCACCGCGGAGCAGGTGAAAGAACACGTCCTCCCCGTCCTGGCAGGCAAATCATGAAATCTGTGAGTGAATTGCTTCCGGCCAACAGCAGCCACGAAGACTGGCTCCCGCTCATCGAAGTGGCGGCGAGGGAAGTCTTCGAGCTCATGCTGGGTTGCCAACTGACTGTACAGGACACGCCCGATGAGGCCGCCCGCGGCGTTACCGCCATGGTGGGATTGGCGGGGCAATTGTGCGGCGTGCTCAGCGTTCGTTGCAGTGCCCAGGCGGCCACACTCATGACTTCCAGAATGCTGGGCGTCGAACTGGACAAGGTCGGCCCCGAGGTGCAGGACGCGCTCGGCGAAATCGGCAATATGGTCGCCGGCAACTTCAAAAACAAGATCGCAGGGCTGGGTGACGGTTGCCTGCTCTCTCCGCCCACCGTCATTACCGGCAGCGACTACGATCTGCATTCTCAGGCAGACTCCCCGAGCCTTGAGCTTCGGCTGCTGTTTGAAGGCATGCCCATCGTCATCACCCTCCAGATCAACAGCTAAGACACTCTGCGCCGGATCAGGTTCTCGCCCGCGCCGGGCCGAACACGGTTGATACCAGAGCGTGGATCTCTGCCACCGCTTCATCAAGTTCGAAGGTGAACCGCGCCAGGTCCACACCTTCGAGATCGCGGTGTTCCTGCAGAAGAATCGCCCACGCCGGATCGGAGATCAAGTCTACCTTCTGACGCTCGTAGTACCCGTAACCCAAGCCGCGCATGCGGCAGAGCAGGTCGCTCAGATGCACTAGGGCCACCAGCGGCTGCGCCTTCTGGCTGTGCTCGATGGCATGATGACAGGCGATGACCTCGACGATGTCGTCGGCCAGCTTCCACTTTTCCGCCAAGGCCTGCCCCGTCTCGCAGTGCGTGAACCCCATGGTGGCATATTCCGCCTCATGCAGCGGAATCTCGTCCCGGTGGGCGCGCTCCATGGCCACGGCAAACTCCCGGGAAAAAACCAGGCAGTTGACCATGCACCCCAGGTCATGCAGCAGCCCCGCCATGTAAGCCTTTTCACCATCTATAGCAGATAATTTTTCACTGAATTTGCGGCAAACCATGGCGCACCCCAGCGAGTGTCGCCAAAACACCTCTGGATCCAGCGACCATTTCCCCGTTGGGAAAGCCTGCCCCAGGCAACAGGTGAGAAGAATGGTCTCCACCCGGCGCAAGCCCAGGCTGATCACTGCTCCCTTGATCGACCGGGGCAACTGCGCCCCGAATAGAGGTGAGCTGGCCACACGCAGGCATTGCGCGGCGATGGTGTTGTCGTAGGAGACCAGGCGCACCACCTCGTCCACGCTTACGTCCTCCGTGGAACTGCCCAGCATCTTCAGTAACGGCAGAAACACCGCCGGGATCGCGGGCATGGTTTCGATGTGCTGCACGCGTTCACGAATGGTTGCCAGCGAGGATGAGGTCATAATTTTCCACTGCTCAGGGATGGTTTCCAATACCCGATGGTCCCGGGAAAATGGATCAGGTGAAACTGGTCATTCAACTTCATCAGCGACTCCGAGGTCCCGAGAAAGAAGTACCCGCCAAAATTAAGGTTGCTGAAAAA
The DNA here is from genome assembly GCA_963842095.1 of uncultured Acidobacteriaceae bacterium. Lineage (GTDB taxonomy): Bacteria > Acidobacteriota > Terriglobia > Terriglobales > Acidobacteriaceae > Sulfotelmatobacter. The sequence continues at coordinate 355,377 of CAWJEY010000004.1, read as the reverse complement.
ATGGTTGATCACCTTCGACTTCGAAGCGCCGTCAAAGTAGATCAGCACGTTGCAGCAGAAGATCAAGTCCATGCCTTTCATGAAAAGCATCTTGGAGTCGTCCTGCAGGTTCAGCCGGCTGAAGGTGATCAGCTTTTTCACTTCCGGACGGACTTCAAGTTTCTTTTCGTCGACCGCCGAGAAGTATTTGCGCTTGAAATATTCCGGGGTCGAGCGCAGCGCGTAGTCGCCGTAGACGCCGGCCTTGGCGGTTTCCACGGAACGGTCGTTCAGGTCGGTGGCGACAATCTCCACCGTCCAGCCTTTCAGCAAGCGGTCACCTTCCTCGAGCATGTTCATGGCCAGCGTATAGGACTCTTCGCCGGTGGAGCAGCCCGCACTCCAGATGCGCAATCTCCTGGTAATCTGCTTGGTTTTCTCCGCCACGATCTCCGGCAGGATTACCTTGCGCAGCGCGTCGATCTGGGGCTGGCTGCGGAACAGGCAAGTTTCTCCAATGGTGATCTCGTTCAGCAGGTGCCGGAGTTCCCCGTCGCGGCCGGGCTGCGCCGTGAGCTGGTCCCAATATTCACGTGGCGTCCCCGCACTCAGCTGTTTCATTCGCCGCCCACATCCATCCGCCAGCAGGTAGAGTTTTTCCTCAGCCTTGTAGATACCGGAAACCTTGTAAACCAGATCGCGGATTTGCCGGTACACCGGGTCAACCATCTCGGCGCTCTTGCTGGGGACAAACCGCGCAGCAGCGGGTTGGGGAGCGATTGTCATTTTGCCGCAGGCGCCACCGCGGCGGCGCTCTTCTGCTCAGCGTGGGGCCGCGACCCACGGCTCTGTAACACGCGGCGCGTTATCTCTGTGGCTAAATGATCCAGAGGGTAAGCGGCATCGTCCAGTCCCGAGGCATGCACCAGACCGGGCATCCCCCACACCACGGAAGAGGCCTCATCCTGGATGATCACATTTCCACCCGCCTCACAAATATCCTGTGCTCCCAGCACGCCATCCGATCCCATGCCGGTCATCACGACTCCCAGAACGTTGGCCCCGCAGGCTGCCGCCACCGATCGAAACAGCACATCCACCGCCGGCCGGCAGGAATTCTCCGGCGGCGCCTGATTCAGCTCCAGACGCCAGTGCACGCCCGCGCGCATCACCTTCATATGAAAATTTCCCGGCGCTATCCAGGCCCGCCCGGGTGACAAAACCGCTCCTGCGCTGCCCTCTTCCACGGGAATGGCGGAGCGGCTGGCCAGCCGCTCGGCCAGCAGGCGGGTAAAAATTGGCGGCATATGTTGCACCACGACAATCGGGACAGGAAAGTCGCTCGGAATCCGCGGCAATACTTCCGCCAGCGCGTTCGGCCCGCCGGTCGAAGTACCGATGGCCACGATTTCAATGCGAGTGTTTCTCCGTACTCGAACCTTCAACCCCGCGCGGACTTGGGGCAGGGGCACGAGCTTCAAAGGAACGACGCTGCCGCACAACGCCTTAATCTTGGGGATCAGTTCGGAGCGGATGCGATCGATCGCAGCCGCCGGACTGCCCACGTTGCTGGGCTTTGTGGCATAGTCCGAAGCCCCCAGCGACAGCGCGTCGAGCGTCGCCGCCGCTCCCCGATCGGTCAGCGTGCTGAACATGATCACCGGCAGCTTGGGATACAGCTTGCGCAGGGCCGCCAGTGTCTCCAGTCCGTTCATCACCGGCATTTCGATGTCCAGCGTGATCAGGTCCGGTTTGAGCTGTGCAATCTTCGCCAGCGCGATTCGCCCGTCGCTGGCCGTGCCCACGACCTCGAGCGCCCGGTCCTCCGACAAGGTGTCAGAGAGCAGCTTGCGAATGACTACCGAATCATCCACCACCAGGATGCGAATTACGGTCATAACCAATAATGCCTGCCGGTTTCAAGATGCAGCACTGGACACAAAGACTTATGAGCCCGCATGGGCCGCCCTGCTGTGCGTTTGCATCGCGGCCCCGCTGTCCCCCGGCGCGCTTTCGTTGGCGTTGATCTTGAACTGCTCCACCAGGCGGCGCAGTTGTGTAGAGGTCTGCACCAGGTCCTGCGCTGCCTTCTGCGTGTCGCTGGCTCCCCGCGATGTACTCTCCGCCGCTTGCTCCACGCCCGCGATGTTGCTCGTGATCTCTCCGCTGCCGCGCGCCGCGTCGCTCACGTTGCGCGACATCTCGTTGGTGGTCGCGTTCTGCTCTTCCACCGCGGAAGCAATCGTGCTGGAAATGCCGTTGATCTGATTAATCACTTCGCTGATTGTTCCAATCGCTTCCACGGCCGCCTTCGTGTCAGTCTGGATGGCTTCGATCTTGCGGCTGATGTCCTCGGTCGCCTTGGCGGTTTCCTTGGCCAGTTCTTTCACCTCGTTGGCCACCACCGCAAAGCCCTTGCCCGCCTCACCCGCCCGGGCCGCTTCAATAGTTGCGTTCAGGGCCAGCAGGTTGGTCTGCTGCGCAATCGTCGTAATGACTTTGATCACCTGGCCGATCTCCGCGGAAGAATCTCCCAGTTTCGATACGGTCGCATTCGCCGTTTCCGCCACCTTGACCGCCGAGGTTGCCACCTTGGCGGCTTCGGTCGCGTTCTTGGCAATTTCCTTGATGCTGGCGCCCATCTCCTCCGCCCCGGTGGCCACGGTTTGCAGGTTCTGGCTTACCTGCAGCGTCGCGGCCGAAGCCACTTTCGTTTGCGCTGACGTTTCTTCTGCATTCGCGCTCATCTGTTGGCTGACCGTGGTCAACTCTTCGGAAGCAGATGCCAGGTTCGTCGCGCTCTCCCCGATGCTGCCTAGGCTTTCGCGAAGATTAGCAAAGAATTTTCCCAGCCCCTCTCCCATTTGCCCGATGGAGTCGGCGCCGCGCACCGCAATCTCCTGGGTGAGGTCTCCCTTCGTAGCAGCCGCCACCACCGTCAGAATGCTGTCCACCTTTTCCTTCAGCTCCTGCGCCGCTGCCTTTTCGCGCTCCGCCCCCTCCGCCACCTCGGCACTGGCCAACTTTTCTCTGGTCGCTGCGGCCGTAATGCTGCGAATCAGGAAGATGGCCAGGAAACTTCCTATGCCCAACGCCGCGAAAGTGGTCACTGCCAACGTTAGGTACATGGATTGGTTCGCCGCTTTCATTTCCAGGGTGGCTTGCTGCAGCGACTTGTCGTGGGAATCCGCCAGCTCGCCCAGCGGCTTCTTGATTGCCTCAGTAACCGGCGTAGCCGTGTCGGCAAACTCGTTTCCCGCCTTAACGATCGCGCCGCGTTCGCTGCCCGCGGCATGTTTCATGGCCGTTTCCTGGAATTCCCGCAGGCTGGGAAGTTCCTGCTTGGTGTCCGTCAGCCGGTCGCGGTCGGCCTGAAGGCTCCATTTCGGAGCTAACTCCTCCAGCCTGGCAACGTCTTTTTCAACGTCATTCCAATTTTCGTCGAACACCTTCTTCGCCGCTTCCCTCCGGTCCGGCTCCGCTCCTGCGAGAATAGCCTGACGACCTTTGCTCTGCAGCTGATTCAGGTCCCTCTGCAAGTCTTTGCAGGCAGCGATCGAGGGAACCAGCACGGTCGTGACGTGCTCCTGGGTTGCCTTGATCGCATTCGCCTTCAAATAGGCGAGCACGGTGTTGACAATCATCAAGGCGAGGATCACTCCAAAGCCCATCCCCAGTTTTTTCCCAAGTGTGAGTTTCATTTCCCTTTTCCCTCCGAACAAGTCGTTTTAGTTCGACCCCGAGAACTATCGGGCCGCAGCGGCATCCGCCACTTCGGCCATCTGGCACGCCTTTTCGATGTCCAGCACATGCATCAGCCGGTCGTTCAGTTTGTGGACCCCGAGAATCATGCTCCGCATGGAGCCCCGCAATGTTTCCGGCGGCGGCTCAAAGGTGGTTTCTTCGACCTCGACCACATCGCCGATTTCATCCACCAACAGGCTGACCGAGCCATCTTCGGACCGCACCACCACATTCATGGGAAGCATGCCCGGCGGGCTGGGCTCCAGTTCCAGGCGCCGCCGCAAATCAACCGCGGTTACGATTTGTCCGCGCAGGTTGATCAGTCCACTCACCACCGCGGGTGCCAGCGGAACCTTGGTCATTTCCAGCGAACGGATCACTTCCTGGACGCCTTTCAATTCCACGCCGAACAGCAGCTTGTCCAGATAGAAGGTGCAAAACTGTGACGTTTGAGCCATAACTAGTTTGTAACCTCCAACGATTTCGTCGCTGGGCTGGGGCCGGCCGAGCCCATATCCGCGCTCCGCAGAATGGCGGGGATGTCGAGCAATTCCGTAACCCGATTCCCAATCACAACCGAATACAGAACCGCCGCCCGGTTTGCCGCCGACTTTACGTCCGCCCGGTCTTCGACGATGTCCAGAATCCGCTCCACGACCAGGCCAAAGGAACGCCCATCGTGATTCAGCACGAGCACTTGAATCGGTCCGCCATCCACTGCGGGCGGAACTGGCAAAATTCGCAGCCGGTGGCGCTTCTCTTCCAGCACCACATTGAGGCGGATCAAGGGCAGGATCTGCCCCCGATACTGCGTGACCCACTGGCTGCCCGACATTTCCACTTGCGCCACCGGGAACTCCTCCAGCCGCGCCAGCGTGCTCAACGGTATGGCCATCCGCGCGTCGCCCGGCCCCGCGAACAGCAGGAATGTTTGTTTCTCCGCCCCCGCTCCCGCCGCTCCCGTGGTTTTTTCCGCCACGGCACGGTCCCGGGTTTCGGCAATCACCCCTGCGTATTGCGCCAAGCCGAGCACATCCAGAATCAGCGCCACCCGGCCGTCGCCCATGATGCTGGAGCCCGCGAACACCTTCACCGTCTTCAGCTGTTTGCGCAGCGGCTTGACCACGATTTCTTCCGTGTCGTTGATCTGGTTCACCACCAGCCCGAACTGGCGATCGTCAGCTTGCAGCACCACAATGTTGACCGCTCCGTCCCTTTCCGCTGCCGGGCGCGCAACCGCTTCGAGTTTCAGCTCGCGGTTCAGATACACCAGAGGCAGCAGTCGCCCGCGCAGCCGGTGCACTGGCGCGCCATGCACCAGCTCGATGCCTTTGCCCACTTCCTCCGCTCCCAGCCGCACCAGTTCAAGCAAGCTCACCTGCGGAATCGCATAACGGTCCCCGCTACAGGTCACAATCAGCGCCGGAATGATCGCCAACGTCAGAGGAATCTTCACCCGAACCGTCGTGCCCCGGCCCAACGAAGACTGAACATCCACCGTCCCGCCAATCTTTTCCACGTTGGTCTTCACCACATCCATCCCCACGCCGCGGCCCGATACGTTGGTCACTTTCTCCGCGGTCGAGAATCCGGGCAGAAAAATCAGATTGAAGATCTCCCGCTCGCTCATCCGCGCCGCTTGGTCGGCGCTGATCACGGCGCGTTCCACCGCTTTCTTGCGGATGCGCTCCCCATTCAATCCTGCCCCATCGTCACTAATCTCGATGATGACCTGCCCGCCTTCATGAAAGGCCCGCAAAATCAGGCGTCCCGCTCGATCCTTCCCTGCCTTCACGCGAACATCAGGAAGTTCGACTCCATGATCGACGGAATTGCGCACCAGATGGGTCAGCGGATCTTTGATCGCCTCGATAATGGTCTTGTCCAGTTCCGTCTCCTTGCCCTCCATCTCGATCTTCACCTCTTTACCGCAGCCGAGCGCGACGTCCCGCACCGTGCGCGGGAACTGGCCCCAGATGTTTCCGATGGGCTGCATGCGCGTCTTCATCACGCCCGCCTGAAGTTCGGTGGTAATCAGGTTCAGGCGCTGCGAGGCGGCCAGAAAGCTGGTGTCCTTCATGCGATTGGCGAATTGCAGCACCTGGTTGCGCGCCAGCACCAGTTCCCCTACCAGATTCATCACCTTGTCCAGTAATCCAACATCTACGCGGATCGTGCTGTCCGAGGCCGCCCCCCCCGCCGCGCGGGAGGACTGGATGCGCAGCGCGTCCACAATGTCCGCCGGCCGCGCTGCACCGTGTGCCACTAGAATCTCGCCCAGCCGGCGTGGGTCGCCTTCGCTCTGCTTCTCGGTCGCAAGTTGGATCTCAGCCGCGCTCACGCCAGCCCGCTCCTTCAGAATGTCGCCGATGTTCTGTGGTGTCTCGCGCGCTTCAGACGCTCTCTCCTGCGCGGGCGCAACCACGGGCGGCGCGGGCGCTGCGGGCGCGGGTATCGCGGGCCCCTGCTGCAATCGGGTCAGTGTGGCAATCAGAACGGTGTCGTCACGCTCTCCTTCCTGTCCGGCGCTCTCGATCTGGCTCAGCATCTGGCGGACTGCATCCACCATGGCCAGCAACGCCGTCGTGACCTCCGGAGTCAGCGTGAGCTGCCGGTCCCGCAGGCGGGTCAGCAGGTTTTCTCCCACATGCGCTACCGCTTCCAGCTTGTTGAAACCCAGAAAACCGCAGGTGCCCTTGATGGTGTGAATGGTTCGAAACACGCTGCCCAGCGCGTCACGATCCTCTGGATTCTTCTCCAACCCAACCAGTTCCCGGTCCAGCCGGTCCAGATTCTCGTAGCTTTCGACCAGAAACTCCTTGATGATCGCGCCGTCACTGTCGCTCTGGCTCATCGCTGGCGTTTCCCTTTGCGCTGCGGGCAGCGCTTTCCCTGATGTGAGTGGGTATTCATGGTGCCGGAGCAGTCCGTCCGGTCAGTCCTCTTCATCTATCGACCGTTCAGCGATTCTCATTAGCGACTTCGACCGGGTCATGGTATGCGGAGTACGGGTAAGTGGCCTTCTGCGTCTACTTGGCGGTGAATCTTGAGGAGGAGCAGAACGGTACCAGCGGAGTACAGCCCGAAGTACACCAGTGTGAAGGCCCGGAACGGCATTCAAATTAAATTGAGGTGTGATCAGAACAATCGCGGGCTAGAGCACATCGCTGTTTAGTAGGGGGCAGGAACAACCGCGTCTTCTGGATATCCCGGCATCCCAAACTCCGGCACGTCGAGACCTTCTTCTTCCACTTCTGGCGCCACCCGCATGCTTTTCACCCGGTTGACCGACCAGAAGACAACGTAGGTCGCACCGAACGCCCACACCGCATACAGAGTCGCACCCATGAGCTGGCAAAAGAACTGCCGCGTATCGCCGTGCAGCAAACCCGTCACGCCCTGACCGGCGTGCCCCAGATACGCCGTTGCGCCCACGCCGTTCCACCCCGCGCCATAGGCGCCATCGGCAAAGATGCCCACGCAGACGGCTCCCAACCATCCACAGTAGCCGTGTACCGAAATCGCGCCGCAGGGGTCATCGATTTTAAGAACCCGCTCATTAAAGAGCACGCCGCCGCACACCAATGAGCCCGCCAGCATGCCGATGACGATCGCCGACGTCGGAGACACAAAAGCGCACGGCGCCGTAATCGCAACCAGTCCCGCAAGCATTCCGTTGCAAGCCATGGTGATGTCAGGCTTGCCAAACACGAAATACCAGATCAGCATCGCCGCCGCCGAGCCCGCAACCGCGGCCAGATTCGTGTTCACGGCAACCACGGAGATGCGCAGGTCGGTCGCTCCCAGAGTGGATCCAGGATTAAATCCCATCCATCCGAAGAGCAGAAGAAACGTCCCGGTCACCACGTACACAATGTTGTGCGCGGGAAAGACGCGGATCTTGCCGCCGGGCCCATATTTCCCCAGACGCGGCCCCAGAATAATGGCGAGAGCCATGGCGCAGAAACCACCCACCGCATGTACCACGGTTGATCCCGCAAAATCGACATAGCCGTGTCCCAGGTTCAATGTCGATCCCACTTGCGACAGCCACCCTCCACCCCACGTCCAGCAACCCGAAATCGGATAAAGGATCGCGCCAATGAACAGTTCGCAAAGCAGGAACGCCCAAAAAGTGATCCGCTCGCAGATGGCGCCGACAATAATGTAGCCAGCCGTTTCCATGAACACGACTTCGAACAAAGTCAAGCAGTTGCTGGCGCTGTCATAAGCTGGCCCAACCAGAAAAAACCCCTTCCCGCCCACGAACCCCCACTGGCCGCTTCCAACCAGAAAGTGATTCAGTGTGGGGATGCCGCCCAGGTTCGTGGGTGCGGCATTAATGGCAACCGCTCCAAACTGGAAGGCATATCCAACGGCGTAGTAAGCCAGAAAGGCAAACACGTACGCCGCGAAGTTCAGCATCATCAGGTGAGCGGCGTTCTTCTTTCGCACCAACCCGCAGGTAAGCAGCGCGAAACCCGCCTGCATGAACAGAACCAGGTAGCCGGTGTTGAGGGTCCAGGCAAAATTTGTGGCGACGCGAACGTGCCCCACACTATCAGCCAGTTTTATCGCCAGCGGCTCTTTCGCCGCCTGCGCCTGGTATTCATCGAAGGCCTTCTTGTTCGCGGCATAGTCCGGAGCGGTCTTGTCGGTCGGCTCGGAAACCACAAAAGGGTTGCCGGCAGCATCCACGGCCGTGGTTTTGTCCCCGGTCGCTGTGCCCGAGGGGTCGGGCTTGGGCCCGTCGTCGGCCCAGCAGGGCGTTGCCAGCCCCGTCAACAACCCGGCGGCTAGAAGGATGGCGAGACCGGCTGGCGCTAACCACAAGCGCAGACCAGAAGAGCGCCAGCGCCTGTCGGTTCGTCCTGTCATGTTTGGCTGCTCCTGTCTCTAAAACCGGGGCCTCTGAGCGCCATTGCGTTCAATTCGCAGTCCTCTCCCGCTGTACAGAACAACGTTCCGCAGAACAATAACGTCCGCCTTCCGCTGAGTCCAATTCATATTTCTTATCGCGTCCATCAGACGCTCAAATAGCACCCAAGCCCGGCAAGAATTAACACACTATTAATATTCGCGTGATCGGCCTGTAATACTGCCGGGCCGATACTGGTGCCTGCCCGGGGAAGTGTCTGTCCGGAATTCCTGGTAGTCCTAATCCCTGCGAGGAGACCATCATGCTGCGACGCTTGAGCACTGCTTTCGCCCTCTTATTGTTGTTCCTGCTGTCTGCTTCCTTTGCGTGCGCGAACTCCGTGATCCTGATGAATTTCAACCTTCTCAAGAATGGCCAGCAGGTGGGGACCTTCTATGACGGCGGCAGCGGAAACCCGAACATTCCGAACTTTGGAGTAACCTTTTCTTCCAACTTCTACGGTCTTTGGCCGGTGACCCAGGGCGGTTCGGGAAACTTCTCACCTGACCCAACCGGAACGCCAGTCATCTTCATTCTGGGTACTACGGGCTCCAACATCACCGGCTCCATGAATGTGTCCGGCGGCTTCAGTTCGGGCATCAACTTCTTCTACACGGCGGCATTCCAGGAAACGGCAACGGTCTGGAGCGGAGCCAACGGCACAGGCACCGTGCTGGCCACAATCAATCTCTCCGCCAATGACGGCAATTGCACCACCGTCGGCTACTGCAATTGGACCAACGTCGGCCTCAGCTTCTCCGGCACCGCCCAGTCCGTCACTTTCTCGGGACCAGCCAATGGGATCGGAATCTCCGACATCACCCTGGGCCAGAGCACAACTGCGGTCCCGGAGCCGTCGTCGATTTACCTGCTCGGAACCGGCATCGCCGCCTTCTGCGCGCGAGGCCTGCGCCGTTTCATGAAGAGTTGAGTACTGGAACAAACTGGACCTCTGAAGGGAATCCGCATTACTGCGCACCGATCGATGTTCGAAGATCGAAGCCGTGCCGAAGATAATTTCGCGCAGATATTCACCGGCCCGCTACTGCTCGATCACCATTACCGCGGGATGCAAGTTCAGCGGCGACTCGTCCAGATAATAAGTGACGTTGCCGTTGGTGACCGCGACCGTTTCGCCACCTACACTCGCCGTCCCATTGCTGCTCACCGAATAGGTTCCGGATGCCGCGAGCGTTTCATTCGGGACCAGCAGGGCGCAGCCCGGTTGTTGGCAGTAGCTGGAATTGGGATAGCTCGCGCTTTGAATGCCGGCGTAGTGCGCGCCGTTCGGATTCGCCGTGGACGCTCCTTCGAACAGCGCCGTCGAAGCGTCCAGGCTCTCATCCGTCCCAAAGAAAAAGTATCCGGTAAAGTTCAAATTAGAGAACGGCGGAGGAGGCGCCATGGTCGGCGGAGGCGTCTGAAACTCCAGCTGTCCGGCTTGGGCGGTTGCATCCGTGCTCAGAAGAAATCCAGTCACGCAGCTTGCCAGTTTCACGCAGCTCTGCTGCGTCAGCGTCCCCGGTACTGGCACCACATAGCCGACCAGCGGGTGATCGCCCAGATTCTGGGTAAGTCCCGGAGCTGCGAGCACCACTCGTCCGGTATTCGAATCGACCGTATAAGTGCCCGAGAGTGCGGTGGTCCCGAGCGTGCCCGCCTGGCTTTCGTATTGTGTGCCGCTGAAAGTCGAGACGCCGTCAAAACTCAGCATGCCGATGCTGGGGTCAGGACCGGTTGGCGCCAGCCCGGCAACGTGGAAGATGTGGCTGTTCTGCAAAGAAGCGGCGCTGAACGGCCCCGCCGCGCTGATCGCTTCTCCACTGACGATGGGATTCGCAGCGCTGGGCGCGCCGGTGGTCGTCAACAGCACCTCCTGTGCGCTAACCATGTAAAACGCAAGGCTGACGGAGCTTGTGCCGACGGCCAGAGTCCCAGTCCCCCGGCCATTTGAACCAGCGCTGTAAGTTCCTGAACCGCCCGTCAGAGGGGACTGTAACGCGCCACCGTCGTTGATATCGGCGGCAACGGAACTGAACGTTCCCAAACTTGCCTGGAGCGACCCCGCTGCTGCATAACGGCTGCCCACAGAATCCCAGCCACTCAGCCCAAAAGAGTAAGAACCACTCAGACCGGCGGAGAAAGCGGAGCTGTCCTGCAAGCGGACGATCCCGGAAACACGCGTTCCCGAACCTGTGCTGTCGTCGAACTCGATCATGCGGCCAGTGGTGTAAAGGCCAGCCGCGCCTTGGGAATCGGCAACGCATGCGCCGGTAGTTGCGTTCACGCTGGTCGAGCAGCCGCCCAGGCTAATCGCGAATGTATTCGTGCCCGCAGGCGTGGTCAGCGTGACGCAGCCACTCTGCGCGAAAGTTGCCGACCCTGACGGACTGTTGCTCTGCTGGAGAATCGAGTACGAACCTCCGGTGATGGCGACGCCGGTTTGCGAACCTGAGGTTCGCATCGCGTCTTCCACTCCTCCGCTGATGTTGCCCGCGCCATCGGCGGTGAAACTGCCGGCGATTACCACCGGCCCGCTGGCATCGAAGCCCCGCAGCAGAAAAGCGTAGAAGCCGTTCATGCCGCCGAGGTTGGTGGTGATGTTCGTGCCGCCGTTGGCGTTGTCGGCCGGAGTGCAGGGCGACGATGGAAGAGCCGCCCACTGGTAAATATTGAGTTGCACCGAGCCATAAGCCGGATACGGAGTATTACTGTCGACGACCTGCAGCGTGGGCACGTAGGGCGAATTAGTAGCCGCGCTATCGGGTCCGGTGGGCGTGCCAGAGACGACAATCGCTCCGGAGTTCTGCGGAACCGGGGCCAAGCTCATCCCTGTCGGTAATGGGTTGCTTGGATTGGCCACACTCCAGCTCTTGTAAGGTGGCACGCCGTTCGAGACCGAGAACGAGGTTGGCGGATAGGGAACACCTGTATACGCGTCCGCATAATCCGGAGCTTGGATCTTCAGCGCCGGAGGCACGATCACGATGAAGTACGTGGGAGAGATTGCGGTTGCGCCGGTGCCATCGGTGACCTGAATCGTGACCTGCGAACAGCCGGGGCTCACCGGGACTCCATATAAATAGGCGCTGCTGGCGGATTGTGTCGTCGCTCCCGATTGCAGCGTCAGGCCAGCCGGCAGCGGCGCGGAGCCGGGGGCGAGACTCCAGGTGTAGGGCCCCGTGCCTCCCGAAACTTGCGTGGTGGCACCAGCGCCAGTTGCCGAAATTTGTTGCCCAACGCTGCCGTTGCTTTGCCCAATGCCGTTGATTTTGTCGTACTGGCAACTCGTATTCCCGGAAAGTGTGCCGCCGATTCCCGGCGGTGTGTTGACGATTATGCCCAGAGCGGCCGATTGAGTACTGTCGGTCGGGGAAGTAGCCACAACCGTTACTTTTGCTTGAGTCGTGACGCTGCCCGGCGCAGTATAAGTCACGCTGGTGGACGCGGTCGTGGTATTGCTAAGTGAGCCGGCGGGCTTTCCAAAGGCGGTCTGGAGACTCCACATCACCGGCTGGTTTGCCGTAATACTTACCGACTGTCCAGCGTCAATCGAGGGCGCGGAAGCGGGCGCAGTGATCTGCACTCCTGACTGGCCGCCGGTTGTGGTGGTGGTTGCTTTCCCGCCGCCGCAGCTGGCCGCCAGCAGACAGAAAAACAGAAGTATCCCTGCATGAATGCGCTTCACCGCATGAACCTCTTCTCGAGAAAAATTCTTCTGCCAGCATTCTGGTACGTGCATCCGGCGCTCAATGGTCCTTCGGACCCGCCTGCACGGCAGTGACTTGCGGTGAATGCGCTGGGGTCGCCGCCGGCGGGCCTTTCAGTTCGGCCTTGATCCAGTCAAACAGCTTGCCCTGCCCCGATGCGCTTGCCAGATCGCTCACATGGTCGAAGCGCACGACCTCCGCCTGCTTGGGGGCTGCTTCGCGAAGCGCGTCTTTGCAGGCTTTGGGCGTGGCATCGTTATCCATCACCTGCTGAATCCGGATGCGCGTGGATTTCAGCGTGGGCAGCCACTTCACAGGGTCTAGAGGGGCCACTTTTTTCAGAAACTGTGGATTTGTGAAATCGGTTTGGTGGGGATCGTCCTTTGGAATCGGGGACTGGGCCAGCCAGACGGGCCAATCGCCCCAGGGATCCAGCACGTCTAGCGCTTTGATTCGCGAATCACCGGCCGCCGCGAGAATAGCAATTGCCCCTCCGGAGGCCTGGCCGAACATTCCGATTCGATCCATATCGATATCGCCGCGCTGCGCCAGATAATCCAGGATGAAGTGCACATCATGCACGGTGCTTCCTAACGACTCCTGCAGTTCGCTGACGAACCATTGCTCCAGCGGACGGTCGTGGAACCGCGAGGCCGACAGGGCCGAGACAAAGCCGATCGCCGCCGTCCCGCCCCTGGTCACCCTCTGGCACCAGCGATTGTCCTTGAAGCGATCGGTGTCGTCCTTGTAGCCATAAAGGTAGATCACTGCCGGAGGCTTCTTCACACCTTTGGGCAAAATCACGTACACATCGAGCGGATCGCCGGGCCGCCACTTCAGTTGCACCAGAGTACGCGTGAACCCGTCGCCTTCGTCAGTTTGCGCGACCAGAGGAGGCTCCGGCTCGAGTTTGCTGGCGCCGATCACAAGCGAACTCCAGTCTTCCTGGATCGTCTCGTACAGAGGAGTTCCGGTTTTCGGATCGAAGGCAGGCGGCAGCGAAGGCCGGTTGATTTCCGGTGTTGACTTCTGGTCTGGAGCTGGCCCTGAGACGGGATTTGAACTGGACTTTGCTGGCGCCGCCTGCTGCGCCCAAAGGCCGGACGTGGTTACGGCGAGCGTGGCGGCCATAAAAATGAGTAAGAGAGCAGAAATTCTCGAGAAGGCGCCCCAGATCATACGAGTTGGGTTAACAGAGTGCACAAAACTCTCCTGGCTAAAAATGCAAAAACCGCCGGGAATGAAGATGAGGCGGTGGCCCCATCTTCCTTCCCGGCGCAGAGTAGAAGCATGTTTACTGGTGCGGGTTGTATTCTTCAGCGCTGAAGTCGGCATCGAATTCGACGTCAGACTGAACCGTTAACACCGAGCCGCCCATGTCGCCGCCGGCATCCACTAGGCAGGTGGCCGCGACAGGCGAACCGCCCTGCAGGCTGACGCCAGTGAAGGTACCGTTGCAAGCCTTGTGGCCGTTAGCCGGACTGATCAAGGACTGCTTGTAGTGAGCGCGGTAGACGAACAAGTTGAGGTTCCCCGTGTAGACGCCGTTGCTGCCGGTCACTCCGGTCAGGAACGGAACGAAGTCCGAGAGACCATCCCCACCGGGGCCGGCCTCGATTTGCTCGTTGGCGGCCATGTCGAGGACTCCGGGCGGCGTGACAATCACGTTCTTTTTGGGAGCGAAAGTGACCGTACGCAGCAAGGACCACAGCGGATAGCTTCCGTCCTTGACATGGACGAAAGGAATCGTCTTGCACGTCGTTCCCACCTTGAGATCGCAAACCGGCGGTTTGAAAGCACCGGAAGGATTCGGAGTGGGGTCGTATTGGCCGCCCGGGGTGTCGTACAGCGGGTCGATACCGTCCACCGTCATGTAATGGCCGAGCCAATTTCCGGTGCACGAGGTGCCCGAGACGGTGCTGCACAGCGGATTCAGGTTGCCGTAGGACCAGAAGGCGTAGCCAATCGGGTTGAAAACAGTGGTGGAGCCGCTGTTGGTCTTGTTTTCAGAACCAATCACCGCCTTAACTTCCTCGCCGGATCCGATCGAACGGAGACGGACAGGCAAGCCAGGGGCGGTTCCGCCAGAGGCACCGGGGCACTTGGTTCCACCCAGGTTCAGGAACAATGGGTTGAAGCAGTTCGCGCTGGGATACCCGTTGGTGTAGGTGCAGCCCGCGAGATTGGGATAAAGGTTGGGATTGTTGAATTCTTCCTGCGAGCTGTCGGACATGCTGATCGGGTTAGTGGTAACTTCGGCGGGGTTGGCGCTGCCGGAGAGAGTTCGCACAGCGGTGAACTCAAACGTGTTGTAGGTGCCCGAGAGCGGTTCGCGGTTGATCACCTGCATGGGCTGACCCGCGTCCGCGGTAGCTGCTCCCGTCGGGAGCAGATCGCCGGTGCAGTGGGTATAGCCAGAGAACGTCTGCGCCAGAATCTGCCGATTGATATTGTGGAAGGTATAAATCGAGTTTCCGTAATAATCGTTCGAAGTAGCGTTGAAAGCGAAAGCGGATCCCGAGGTATCCTCGTGACCTACGATTACCATTTGCGGGGCAGCGCCCACGGAAAGAGTGGTGTAGGTGGGCAGAGTACCGCCAGCGATCGGATCGGTGCCGCTCAGCTTGAAGGTGACCACGTTGAACACGGACGCTGTGTCGAACGAGTCCTCCACGCCGCAGCCGACCAGGGTGGTACCGGTGGCGCATCCTGCGCCGGTGCCATAGCCCAAGCCGGTTAAGGTGCCGGTTCCCACCTTGGTGGTTGCACTTGTGGCCGTATAGGTAAGGCCGTTATAGGCGGTGAGAGCCCGGGTCGCGGCGTAGAGGGCGTCCTCGGGACGAATATCCGTTGCCGCGGCGTTGAAGTAGCAATAAAACTGACTGGTCTTGGCTACAGTCGAAACGTTGCCGCAATAGGCTAGCGCGGCCGGAGGACTGGCCACGTTCACATACTGCTCGGGAGTGGTGTTGAGCGCAGCTTGAATGGTCGCAGGCACCCCATTCGGATCGGTGCTGTTGTCGGCCAGGCCGCCGATCAGATTTCCCAGAGCGATGACGCCGCTGGGTATCGTGGCGTAAGCTGCGGCGACGCTCTTGAAGACTGCGTTGCCATCGTTGGTAGCGGTGAATGACTCGTATGCGAAGAAGTCCTTGTCGCCCACTCCAGAGTCCGTCTGAAAGTAGACGTAGGCGTCGCAAGCTTTGGTGGTGGCGGTTGGATCCCACTCGACCCACGTGGAAAGGCCGGTGTCGGTGAGAGCCGGGGTCGGCCGCTTGTCGGTGATAATGCTGCCTTTGAAAGAGATCAGGGCATAATTGCCCGTGCCGTGGGTTGTTTGCAGAAGAAACGAGGCTGCGTAGGCGAGGTCGTTGAACTGGGCCGAGGATCCCACGCCTACGAACCGAAGATTCACCCCAGCCGTACATTGCGCTGTTCCCGCAAAGACGTTGGTGGTGACAAGCAGCGAGGCCAGGAGCGCTAGCGTCGCGACCAGCGTTTTCTTTTTCATTGGATTCATGTCTCCTTGGTTGCTAAACGATTTGGGGGAAGCTCCCCCGGTCATAGCGCCCCCTGCATAAATCGGGCGCGCCAAGCGATTTTCCGAAATTACGGTTCAGAGTATTCAGGAAGTGCACAACCAACCCGCTTGATTGTGCGAAGTAACTATGCCCAAAATCTGTTACTCCACGATGACGGAAAGATTAAGCGCAAGTGAATTTCTCGCCCTGGCGCGGTGAACGAATGCGTACTCTTGTGGAAAACTCGGCGGGAAGCGGATTCGCGAGCGAATCTGATTTGCATCAGAGGCGGCGTCTTTGCGCTGCGAGTCTGCTATCTGTAACGGGAAATTAATTTTCTCTTCATCGTTCTGTAACACTTCGCCGTTACGGTTATTCCTCTTAGTCGACCAATGGTTCGAACATTTCTGAATTCTTCTGGGTCGCGACCCAACGCCATGTCTGGGAGTGTGTTTCGTGAGACTTCGCCGGTTCCTTCTTGTCTGGACAATTCTGATCGCCGGATCGAGCAGCCTGGCGCTGGCGCAGAAAGGAACGGCGTCACTGCATGGGATTGTGATTGTTCCCTCCGGCGCGCCTGTTCCTGGAGCAACCGTAACCATAGAAGGCAAGGCGGGCGCCCAGGCAGCAACCGCCGACAGCAACGGCGAGTACAACGTTAGCGGACTCGACGAGGGTGCCTATCAGGTCAAGATTGTCGCTTCCGAATTCGATCCCTTCGAAGTGCAAGTCACGGTGACGGGCAACCTGATGCGGGAGGTTGACGCGGCTTTGATGGCGACGCCGAAACCAATGGAACTGCCGCAGGAGCCTGCGGTTCCAGGGGCAACCTCAGGCGAAGCTCAGGGGCAAGCGCCCGAGGCCGCCACCCAGACGTCCCAAACTTCATCGCAAACGACGGTCGCCGCGCCTCAGAGTTTTTCTGTTACCGCGCAAAAGGGAAAGGCTGCCGTCTATGGCAATGTCACCGACCAATCCGGCGCAGTCTTGCCCAGTGGAACCGCGACCGCGACCGGGAGCGCCGGACCTGTGACTGTCGCCATCAGCGGGCGCGGGCAATACGTACTCAATGGCCTGCCGCCCGGCCAATACAAGTTGAGCGTCTCCGCCACGGGCTTTGCGCCTTTCGAAACCGATCTAACCTTAACCGCAGACCAGGCGGTGGAGATTGACGCCACGCTGCAGCCGCCCCGCGCCAAGACCGAAGTGAACGTGGAAGCCTCCAACGCGGCGCAGGTGGAGACCCAGAGCGCCCATCTCGAAGGCACCATCACGGAAAAAGAGGTTCTGAGCACGGGATTGAACGGGCGCAACTTTACCCAACTCATCGCCCTGGCCCCCGGCGTCAGCAATCAAACGGGACAGGATGAAGCCAAAGTGGGCGTGGCGGGCAGCGTGAAATACAGCGTGAATGGCGGCCGCGTCGAGTACAACAACTTCGATGTGGACGGGAGCGACGTGCTGAACGCCGGCCTCAACGGCGCGGAAAGCACGTTGATGGTGTATCCGAGTCTGGATGCCATTCAGGAAGTGAAGGTCCTGACTTCGAACTACGGCGCGCAGTACGGCCGCACGGCCTCCGGCACGGTTCTGGTCACCACCAAGTCTGGCAGTTCTCAATTCCACGGCGGGGCGTATGAATTCCTGCGCAATGAATTCTTTAACGCGCGCAACTATTTTGACCCGCTCGGCAAGGCCCCGCTTTATCGCAGGCAGGATTTCGGCTTCACACTGGGCGGGCCGCTCACTCCAAAGAACAAGAAGACGTTTTTTTTCTGGTCGGAAGAATTCCGCCTGGAAAATTCGCCGATTGGTCCCGGCGGCGAGGCTGGAGACTTCAATCAGGCCGTCCCCACTCTGGCCGAGCGCAGCGGGAATTTCAACGATGTGTGTCCTTTTGAATTGCCCGGACAGGCCGCACCGTTTCACCGGCAGGTTTATCCCGATTGCCCGGCTGCGTCGTACACAGGCATTGGCGACCAATACAACCCGTATGCCGGCAACCAACTGGGCGCCCAGGGTGGCTTGGTTCCTGTGCTGAACTCGAACAGCGTTGCCCTGATGAATGCGCTGATCCCGCTGCCCAATTCCACCATCGGTTGCAATGCAAGCCACCCGCAGAGCACGCAGATCCTGACGGATTGTTATGTCGCCGCGGTCTCTCCTCCGACATATTGGCGGGAAGAATTGGGACGCTTCGATCACGACTTCACTGCTAGCCTGCGCGCGTCCTTCCGTTACATCCACGATTCTTGGAACACGACTACGACAACCCCGCAGTGGGGATACCTGCAAACCGCGGCGGTGCATGAACAGAACTTTCCCACGGTCGAGAACCGGCTCAACGGCCCCGGCGTCAGCATGGTGGCGCGGCTCACCCAAACGATTTCTCCTTCCCTGCTCAACGAATTTGTGGTGAGTTATGTGGACTCCAACATCACGCTCAAGGACATTAACGGTCCAGGCGGGAATCTGCAAGACACGGTTCCACGGAGCGGTTCAAACAGCATCGGCTACATCTTTAATAATGGATTCGGCGGCAAGCTGCCCGGCATCGTGATCGGCGGCACCAATGGAGCGTACGGCGGCAACGGCTTCGCCGTCGATACTTCCTACCCGCCCTGGGAACACACTAACCCCACCTACGGCTTGAGCGACAACGTGAGCAAGGTGATCGGCAACCACACGCTGCAGTTTGGGATTCAGGCGGTGGACGCGCGGCGCAGCGAAACCAACGGCGCCATCGGCGCAGCTACCGGCGACTTGCAGGGTTTGCTGAGTTTCAATAACTTTGGCCAAACCGGAAGCGGCAATGCCTTCGCCGATTTTCTGGGCACACTGGTGTCTTCCTCCGGGCCCAATGTTGCCAGTTACCAGCAGGACAGCGCTCAACTCAAGTACTACAACAACTATTGGATCGCCGAGCCTTATGTGCAGGACGACTGGCGGGTCAATCACCGCCTGACAGTGAACCTGGGGTTGCGTTTGAGCCTGTTCGGCAATTTCCACGAACGGAACCTGAACGCCTACAACTGGGAGCTGAGCGCTTTCAATACCGCCCTGGCCTCGACCGTGACCATCGCTCCCGTGGGCACTCAGGGTTTTGGGGGCGGAAATCTTCTGGTGAATGGCCAGCCCATCACCCTGCCCTTGGGCGCGAATTCGCCCGTCACGAATGGGTTGGTGCAGTGCGGCAAGAATGGCATTTCCGCCAGCTGCATGGGCAGTCATCTTTTCAATCCCGCGCCGCGAGTTGGCTTCGCGTTCGATCCGAAGGGAGACGGCAAGACCTCGATTCGCGGCGGCTATGGGCTGTTCTTCGAGCATGGTACCGCCAAGGAGGCCAACACCGGATCGTTGGAGGGCAGCGCACCGCTGGTTCTCACCATGACTCAGAACAATCCCTTCAGCTATCAGGGGATCGGCGGTGGCCTGGCGTTTCCCATCGACGTAACTGCCATTCCTACGAAGACCGTTTGGCCCTATGCGCAGCAGTGGAGCTTCAGCGTGCAGCGCCAGCTCCCCAAAGACATGGTGGCGACCGTGGCCTACGTTGGCAGCAAAGGAACACACTTGTCCGCGGAGTTGCAGCTGAACCAGTTGTCCGAGCCGCCCGCCGGACCCGACACTGGAATTTTTCTCAACGGCAATCCCTTTGGGCCCGGCCAGCCGATTACAGCCCTGGAGTGCCAGAGCTACACCGGCACGATCAATGGTACCGACACTGGTTACACACCCGGAAACTTTACGGTTGGAAATATTATCGTCACGCCTGCAGAACCGGCGTGGACAAACCTGGCCGCCGCTTGCTACGCATCGAACCCGGGGAAGATCCCGTCTCCCAATTCGCTGCGCACCTTCGCGCCAGGAATTGGCCGCGTGCTTTCGTTGCAGAATGTCGCTGATTCCCAGTACCACGCGCTGCAGGCCACGCTCCGCCGAACGCGCGGCCCGCTGACCATCGGCGCCTCCTACACGTACAGCCACAACCTGGACGATTCCTCCGACCGCTCCGACGCTTCCTTCGTGAATTCTGCCAACATCAAATCGAGTTGGGCCAGTTCCAACTTCGACCAGCGCCATTCGCTGAGCGTGAACTACATCTACGCATTGCCCAATCTGAGCGGAGCGCTGGCTCGATCGCTGCTCTACTCCGCGGCTGAGGAGGATACAGGCGCCGATCAGAAGCCACGGGCCGCACAGAGCGATTCCAAGGTCCTGCACACTATGCTGGATGGCTGGGAATATTCCGGCATCACCGTCTTTCAGTCGGGCACTCCGTTCAGCGTGATTAACGGCGGCGGTGACACCGGCATTTCCGTACCCGACAATGCGGGCGTCGCCAACGGGTCGGGAGCCGCTTCCTATCCGGACGTGATCGCCGATCCTCGCGCCAATTTGGCGAGGGGCAACACTTCGGGCAGCGTGGGACCCCTGCTGTATAACCCCGCCGCCTTTGCCGCGCCGCAAGGGCTCACGTTCGGCGATGCCGGCCGTAATTTCCTGAACAATCCTCACCGGCTGAATTTCGACATGACGATGCTGAAGCACTTCAAAGTGACCGAGGGCAGCGCCATGGAGTTCCGCGTCGAGGTGTTCAACGTGTTCAACCACACGGAGTTCAGGGTCTTCAATCCGAACATTGGCAACACCGCGTCGAACACCATCGGGTGCTATGGCGGGTTTAACAACTCCGCGGCAGGAGGCTTGACCCCGGTTCCGGGCGCTCCACTGGGCACACCGCCGGTGAATGTCGATTGCACCACGGGCAGCGCCCTTTTTCATCCCGTGGATTCCCATCGCCCGCGCACGCTGCAACTGGGACTGAAGTACAACTTTTGATTTGCGAATGTTGACGAAGGATGGCCCTGTGGCAGGGAAGAAATGGAGTGGGACGAAGTTGACTGGGGCGAATTCTCGGAAACCCCGTTTTCGCAGGCGCGGAGAACAGGGTTATATGCTGCTCACATTGATGCTGGCGGTGTCTCTGCTGGTGGTCGCGGCGGCCGTTGCCGCTCCGAAGATCGCGCAGCAGATCAGACGTGAGCGCGAAACCGAACTGATCCACCGTGCCATGGAGTACCGGCGCGCCGTACGTCGTTTCGCTAAACAGACGGGGCGCTACCCGATGAAGATCGAGGATCTGGAAAGCACCAACGGTGTCCGCTACCTGCGCAAGCGGTACAAAGATCCGGTCACGGGCCGCGAGTTCCGCCTGCTGCACATGGCGGACATTCCCACGGCCCTGGGTACCAGCGCGAATAACTGGAGCCTGCAGCCGGCCGCAAACGCGAATGGCGACGCCGGCGACGCATCTTCGCCGGCAGGGCAGGATCCCGCGGCGGCTTCAGGCGGACAGAACCCGCAACCCCCGGCCGCTGGCGGCCCGTTGGCTCAGGGCGCACCCGCGGCTCAAGGCGGGCCATCGGCGGGGTCATCGGCCTTTTTCTCGACGAACCAGTCGAACAATGCCTCGAACAATCCCTCGAACAATCAGGCGTTCGGAGGCGGCGTCATCATCGGAGTCGCCAGCACCAGCACCAAGAAGACCATCCGCGAGTTCAACAGCAGGAATCATTACAACCAGTGGCTATTCTTTTATGATCCTGGTTATGACCGCACGTTCGAAGTACAGGGACCGACTCCTTTGACCCATCCGCCGGCCTCGCTGCAGAATCCGGCAACTGCATCCAACCAGCCAACCGGTCCTGGCAGCCCGCCGGCGCAGCCTTCCCCGCAGCAGCAGTGAGTTGAGTGCGGTCGTCGTTGACTTCACCGGCACCGCACTCCTAACATGGCATGCAGACTTCTTGCGCCGCGCATGATCGACCAGATCATCTCTCATTACCGGGTTCTCGAGAAGCTCGGAAGCGGCGGCATGGGTGTGGTGTACAAGGCTGAGGATCTGAAGCTCGGCCGCTTCGTCGCGCTGAAATTCCTGCCGGACGAATTCGCCAACGACCCGATGCGGCTGGAGCGCTTTCAACGCGAGGCCCGCACCGCATCGGCTTTGGACCACCCGAACATTTGCACCACTTATGAAATTGGAGAGCACGACGGGCGCCCGTTCATTGCCATGCAGTATCTGGAAGGTGTGACCCTGGCCCATCGCATTGCCGGGCGGGCGCTCGACACGGAGATAGTGATCGAACTGGGCATCCAGCTTGCCGACGCCCTCGATGCCGCACATGCCAAGGGCATCATCCATCGCGACATCAAGCCCGGAAATATTTTTGTGACAGAGCGCGGCCAGGCGAAGATTCTCGATTTCGGGCTGGCTAAAGTTGCGACCCGCCTCGCCTCAGGCTCGGCCTCATCGGTCACTTCGGGGCTTAGTGCCACGCAGGAGAACTTGAGCAGTCCGGGCGCTGCCCTGGGAACGATTGCTTTCATGTCGCCAGAGCAAGCGCTGGGAAAAGAACTGGACGCGCGCACCGACCTGTTTTCCTTCGGCGCAGTCCTCTATGAAATGGTGACCGGCTCGCCGCCCTTCAGGGGCGACACCACTGCGGCAGTCTTTGACTCCATCCTGCATCGTGCTCCGGTCGCGCCAGTGCGGCTCAGTCCGGAGGTTCCGGCGGAACTCGAGCGCATCATCAACAAAGCGCTGGAGAAAGACCGGCACTTGCGCTACCAGAGCGCGGCAGACATTCGTACCGACCTGCAACGGCTGAAACGAGACAGCAGCGACTCGAAGCGAATCGCGCTGCTCACGGAACCGGCGGAGGGCGAAGTACAGTCGGCAAGATCGAGTGGCGTGAGAGCCGCCGCCGGGAGCGGCAGCCGCGCTCGCGCAGGGACCGCCCCTAGTGTGGACGCAGCCTCCGCTTCGGCAAGCTCAGGACACATTCTCGACCGGCCGCACCGCGCCCGGCTGGGAGCGAAGATCCTGGCGCCCGCGGCAGTCCTCGCACTCGCCGCTGCTGTTTACCTTTATTTCCATTTCCGTCAGCCGCCGCGCCTCACCGACAAAGACGTCATCGTGATTGCGGACTTCGCCAACACCACGGGCGATCCGGTCTTTGACAGCGCGCTGAAAGAAGCTTTGGCGGTCGATCTGGAACAGTCTCCATTTCTCAATGTGCTCTCGGACCGAAAGCTGAGCGAGACGTTGAAACTGATGGAGAGAACGTCAGATCAGCGTGTGACGCGGGATGTGGGGAGCGAAGTCTGCATGCGCACGGGAAGCAAGGCTTTGCTGGTGGGATCGATCGCCAGCCTCGGCAGCCATTACGCGATCGGCCTGAAAGCGGTAAGCTGCCGGACTGGCGATTTGCTTGGGGCAACTCAAGCCGAAGCGGAGAGCCGCGAGAAAGTCCTGCAGACTCTGGGTGAAGCGGCCGCCACTTTGCGCGGCAAGCTGGGTGAATCCCTGGCGTCGATCCAGAAGTTTGACAAGCCCCTCGACGAAGCCACCACTTCGTCTCTTGAAGCGCTTCAGGCTTACACCGAGGGCGACCGGCTGGCCCGTGAAAAGGGCGATACAGACGCGCTTCCCTTGTTCAAGCGGGCGGTGGAACTCGATCCGAATTTTGCCCGCGCTTACGCCTCGTTGGGCATTCGCTACAACAATCTCGGCCAGGCCAGCCTGGCGATTGAAAACGTTCGCAGAGCTTACGAATTACGGTACCGGGTCAGCGAGCGCGAGAAGTATTACATCTCCTGCACTTACTTCACGCTGGTCACCGGCGAGTTGGAAAAGGCCATTCAGCAATATGAATTGTGGATTCGGGATTATCCCAGGGATTACGTAGCCCAGACCAACCTCGCCGTGAACTACTTCACCATGGGCCAGTTCGAGAGAGCGGCTGCGGTAACCCGCGAAGCTCTGCGCCTGGAGCCCGCTTCCATCCTCGGCTACAACAATCTTGGGGTGTCTTATTTTTCGATGAACCGGCTGGACGAGGCGAAGTCCACGTTCGACGAAGCGCTGGCCCGAAAGCTGGATGGCCCATATCTGCGGCAATCCATTTATTACCTCGACTTCTTGCGCAAAGATGAGCCCGGCATGCAGCAGCAGGTCGCGTGGGCGATGGGCAAGCCGGGGGCAGAGGACATCCTGCTATCGTCGGAGTCGGACACGCAAGCAGATCACGGCCACCTGCAGAAGTCACGGCAACTCTCTGCCCAAGCCGAGGAATCGGCCAAGCATAACGACTCCAACGAGACGGCCGCCTTCTGGCAGGGAAATGCGGCGCTGCGGGAAGTTGAGTTCGGCAACGCGGCCGATGGCCTCAAGCAGGCGCGTGAGGCTCTCGCCCTGGCTCCAGGACGCGACGTGAAAGTGGAAGCGGCCCTGGCGTTGGCCCGCGGCGGCGATGTGGCTGCGGCACAGAAACTGGTGGACGCGCTCAATCAAGAGTTTCCGCTGGATACATTGATGCAGAATTATTGGGTTCCCACAGTGCGGGCAGCGATTGCGTTGCAGCGGAACGATTCCGCGAAGGCCATCGAGATTCTGCGCGCGTCCATCCCGTATGAACTGGCCGACCCGCCGCCGTTTTCTTCGGGAACCATGTATCCCGTTTACCTGCGCGGCCAGGCTTACCTGGGTTCGGGAAACGGCGCACTTGCTGCTGCGGAGTTTCAAAAGATCATCGATCATCCCGGCGTGATCGTGAACTTTCCCTTCATCGCGCTCTCTCACCTAGGCGTGGGCCGGGCTCGAGCACTCTCCCGCGACACTTCCGGTGCGCGCACCGCGTACCAGGATTTTTTCGCGCTCTGGAAGGACGCCGACACCGACATCACCATCCTCAAGCAGGCCAAGGCGGAGTACGCAAAACTGCAATAACGCGACGTGGTTTTCACTTGCCTGGCTGCCGAGGCGGCATTGAGGCTCTGGAGACCGGCGGCGCTTTCGCAAACCATTCCTCAAACCAATCGAGACTGCGTACCGCGTAATCCCGTGCGTCGGCCGGTTTGGCGATCGCGTGTCCTTCATTGGGATAGACCACAAGCTGCGTGGGCACGTGCAAAGTTTCGAGCGCGTGCCACCATTCCACCGATTGTTCCATCGGCACTTCGCCGTCGCGGTCGCCGACCAGGATCAGCGTCGGCGTCTTCACTGCCTTGACGAAGTGCATGGGGTCGCTCTTGGCGTACACCGCTGGATCGTCATACACCGATGCGCCGAAGAATGGAATCATCCATTCGTCGATGTCGTTCAGGCCGTAGTAGCTCAGCCAGTTGGAGAGGCCTGCGCCCGCCACTGCAGCCGCGAAACGCCGCGTCTGAGTCTCGGCCCACATGGTCATGTATCCGCCGTAGCTGTGTCCGCGAATGCCGATGCGCTTGGTGTCGATCGGATACTGTTTGCAAAGCGCATCCACTCCGGCCATAATGTCGCGGAAATCACCGCCTCCGAAATCTTTCACGTTGCCCTGCGTGAAGAGTTCTCCCTGTCCGTAGCTGCCGCGGGGGTTGGGGCAGAGAGCGAAGTATCCCAGCGCCGACTCGGGGCCCATGCCGCGCTCGTCCCAGCGTGACATGCACGCGGCGGAGGGGCCGCCATGCACATTGACGATGAGGGGATACTTTTTGTCCGGGACGAAATCCCTGGGCAACATCAGCCAGCCTTGCACGCGCGTCGTGCCATTCAGCCAATGGACTCGCTTCATCTCTCCCCAAACCGGCTTCACCTCGGAGTTGAAGCTGGTGAGTTGCTTCCAGTTGCCAATCGGGCCCGCCCAGAGTTCCGGCGGAGTGCTCGATGATTGACGCACGACCGCGGTAACCAACTTCACGGAGGGACTACCCGAAGCCGAGGTTGCGCCCGCAAGCGAAACCGCTTCCTCGCCCGTCCACAGTGTCTGGGCGGCGCCTCCCTTCACACTCACGCTGCCAAAGCCGGAACTTCCGTCCACATTCTCCGCGAACGTAATGTGTCCCGGACCCGTCCACACGAGCGCCGAAGGCGATGCTTTAATGCCGGCCGTGAGATTTCGCGCAACTCCTCCCATGATCGGAACGATGTGGATGTCGCCGCCCGTGGAACCCTCATCGCTCATCAAGCCTTCGATGAATGCTACATTCTTCCCGTCCGGGGAGACGCGCGGAACCGCTATCTGCAGCTTGGGCTTGTAAATTTCTCGCATCTCACCGGTCTGGGAATTCACCCGATAAAGACGCGCGATCCACCAGTTGGCGTCGCCGGAACCGTGTGCCGCAGATGCGGCCCAGGCTTCGCCATCCGGCGTCCAGTCGTATTCGTAGACGTACATGTCTGCAGGAGTGACCTGCGTGAGATGGTCCGTGCTCAAATCAACAGTGGCAATGCGCTGCTCGTAAATCTTTTCGTCGATGACTCCTGCGAGTGGCGTCATAGGTTGCAGCGGGCCCGCGGCGCGCGGCATGCCCTCAATAAAAAGGACGGAGACCTTTGTCCCGTCGGGAGAGAAGCGTGGAGCCTGGACATAACCTTTCAGTTCCGCATGCTTCGCCGCACCGCTTCCGTCGGGAGCTGCGGTCCAGAGTTGGGCGGCGGGAACGTCACCGCGCAGGTCGGCGAGGAATGCGATCCGCTTGCTGTCCGCGGACCAGGTAACATCGCGAAGCGAAGGATTGTCTTCCACCGCGATCACCTGCGAAGACCCGCCGCCGGCAGGCATCACCGAGAGTTTTCGATCCGCGAAGTACGCGATCTGAGTTCCATCCGGAGAAAGCGCAACCTGACCGATCCGCTTGGCGTGTGGCATCGAATCGAGCAGGGCGGCAGCACGGGATGGCGCGGCTTTGTCCTGCGCAAAAAGGGAAGCACAGAGGAGTACGGATACGATGGCGCAGAACAGCGCCACACAAAAAGACGAATGTTTCTTTCGTGGATTCATGGCGGAAGGAGTATAGCGGGTTCACAGCCTATATTCCCAACCGTTAAGAACCAGCCAGCAAGATATGGGTTGTACAATGCCCCTGAAGAACGCCCCCAAGCCTGGAGAACTCGTGACCAACCGTTGCATCGCCCCATTGTTGATCTTGTTCGAAGTCATGGCAGTTGTCATGTGCGGCATATCCGCTGCACAGAACACCGGCGGAGCCCCGCGCCCAATACTCGCCCCGACTCCCCCGATGGGCTGGAATAGCTGGAACAAATTTGGCTGTGACGTGAGCGAGAAGCTCATTCGCGAAATCGCCGCCGTCATGGTCAGCACCGGCATGCAGGCCGTGGGCTACCAGTACGTCAACATTGACGACTGCTGGCAAGTCAGCCGCCAGGCCGACGGAACCATCGTTGCCGATGCGGAGCGTTTTCCCAGTGGAATTAAAAGCCTGGCCGACTATGTCCACAGCAAAGGTCTGAAGCTTGGCGTCTACACCGACGCCGGACGCATGACCTGCGAGAAGCGGCCCGGCAGCTTCGAACACGAATTTCAGGATGCAAAGACGTACGCCTCCTGGGGCGTGGATTACGTGAAGATCGACTGGTGTCACGCCGAGGGGCTTGATCCGGAAGTGCAATATGCGAAATTCCGCGATGCACTGGCGCAGTCAGGACGGGCAATCGTATTCAGTATTTGCAACTGGGGTGTGAAGGCTCCATGGATCTGGGGGCCCACGACCGGAAATCTCTGGCGCACTACGGGCGATATCACAGACAACTACGATCGCATGTCAGTGATCGGATTCGCGCAAAATGGCCTGGAGAAATTCGCCGGCCCCGGTCACTGGAATGATCCGGACATGCTGGAAGTTGGCAACGGCGGCATGAACCGCGACGAATATCGCACGCACATGGCGCTGTGGGCCATCCTGGCCGCACCCTTGCTGGCGGGAAACGACCTCCGAACCATGACCGCCGAGACCCGCGAACTCTTAACCAACTCCGAAGTGATCGCGGTCGATCAGGATCCCAAGGGTGTGCAAGGCCACCGCGTCTGGGAGGAAGTGACCGCTGGAAATCTGGGTAAAGCCGCTCGCGGATGGAAGCCAGGCGGTTGGCCTGTTCAACCGCGGCGAATCCGCTCTGAGAATGCGCCTCGATCCTAAGCTGATTGGTGTGCAGCCGGGAGCGAAACTACGCGACCTCCTCGACCACAAGTATCTCGGCCCGATCAATGATTCGTACAGCGCGGAAGTCCCGGTGCGCGGTGTGGTTCTGCTGCGGGTTTCCAAGTAACGCGTTGTCGAATGGCGCTTCACTTACTGCGTGATCCCCATCTGCGTCAGCATGAACGCGTAATCGAACGCCGACTCTTTCAAGCGGTCGTAGCGCGCCGAAGCGCCTCCGTGTCCCGCGGGACTCAGATTCGTTTTCATGATTAAGACATTATGGTCAGTCCTCAGCGCGCGCATCTTGGCCACGTACTTGGCCGGCTCCCAGTACATCACCTGGCTGTCGTTGAACGAGGTCTTCACCAGCATGTTGGGATAAGCCTTGGCCTCGACATTGTCGTACGGAGAATACGTGATCATGTAGTCGAACGCCGATTTCTCCCTCGGGTTTCCCCATTCCTCGAATTCAGGAACCGTGAGCGGCAGCGACTCGTCGAGCATCGTGTTGATGACGTCGACAAACGGAACCAGTACCAGCGCGGCCTTAAACAAATCGGGACGCATATTCAGAACCGCGCCCATCAGAAGGCCGCCGGCGCTTCCCCCTGCTATCACCAGCCTATCCTTCGAGCCGTACCCCTGCGCCAACAGGTATTCGGCGCAAGCGATGAAGTCGGTGAATGTATTTTTCTTGTGCATCATGCGTCCGTCGTCGTGCCACGCTTTCCCCATCTCGCCGCCGCCACGAATGTGGGCCACGGCAGCAACCACGCCGCGATCGACCATGCTGAACAGGCTGGCGCTGAAGTAGACGTCATTGGAGGCGCCATACGAACCATAGCCAGTCAGATACAGCGGCCCCTTGCCATCCAGCTTGACACCCTTCAGATGAACGACCGAGATGGGAATTTTCACGCCGTCCGATGCGATGGCGTAGATTTGCTCAACCTGATAGCGTGTGCGGTCATATCCGCCGGGGATTTCCCTCTGCTTCAGCAGAACAGAAGTCGCACTGCCCATGTCGTACTCGAAAATCGAAAGCGGCGTAATCGCTGACTCGTACGTATAACGGAACTTGGCCGTGTCGTATTCGCGGTTGATGTAGTCGGACACGTCGTAAGCCGGCTCCGGAAACTCGATGCGCTTCGATTGCCCGCCGTGCAGGTCGGTCACGCTGATCTGCGGCAATCCGTTCTCGCGCTCGGACCGGATGTAGTAGTCTTTAAAGAAGAAGATGTCATCCAGCATGACGCTGGAGCGGTGCGCCACAACCTCCTGCCATTTTTGGCTGCCTGGATCGTTGACCGGCGCCTTCACCAGACGGAAGTTGCGTCCCGTATCGTTCACGCGGATGTAAAAGAAATCACCGTTGTGGTCGGGGAAGTACTCCACATCCTGCTTGCGCGGCTCCATCAACTTCCACTCCGCCATGGGCTGGTCGGCGGGAATATATCGAACTTCCGTAGTCGTGTGGCTGCTGGAAACTAGAAAAATATATGCGCGGCTAGGCGTCTTCCTGGCGTAGACGTTGAAGCGCTCATCCTTCTCTTCATAAACCAGGTCGTCGGGGCCGGTCGTGCCAACCGTGTGCCGATATAAACGGTACTTGCGCTTGGCGGCATCCTCGACCGTATAGAAGAGGGTCTTGTTGTCGTTGGCCCACACCACCGAGCCCACTTTCTCCGCATGATCGGAAAGCACCTTCCCGGTGCGCAAATCCTTCACCGCCAGCACGTACTGACGAAAACCAGTGTTGTCCGTGGAATAGGCGAGCAGGTTACCGTCGCCGCTCACCGCGTAAGCGCCCACCGCCATGAAGATCTGGCCCTTCGCCATCTCGTTGACGTCGAGCACCACTTCTTCCGGCGCGTCCAGGCTGCCTTTCTTGCGACAGCGAATCGGATATTGTTTGCCGGCCTCTGTGCGCGAGTAATAAAAGTAGTTGCCTTCTTTAAAAGGGACGTCGACGTCGGTTTCCTTGATGCGGCTCAGCATCTCGTCATACAAGCGCTTTTGAAGCGCCTCGGTGGGCTTCATCACCGCATCGGTATAGGCGTTCTCGGCCTCGAGATACGCCCTCACTTCAGGATTTGTCTTTTCACGCAGCCAGAAATAGTTGTCCACCAGCGTGCGGCCATTGACCTCAGTCGTCTTCGGAACCTTCCTCGCTACCGGCGGCGCGGGCAGCGGAGCGGAGTTGTCGGCGGCAAGAATCGCGAGAAGGGAAACGGCTAGTAGGACAGCGAGCGGAAGACGCTTCACGAAGTTCCAATTTGTGCGGGTCTGATTCATAGGGACGCTCCGAATGTTGCGTAGGAATAGCGGCGCAAGTATACCCAACTTGCCGCTTGCAATCGTAAGCTCGGCTGAAATTATGCTTTCACTCGGGCGGTACTTGCACTTACGTATTTGATCGTGGCCAACACTGCCTGCTGAATAGTCAGTCGCGGCCGCCAGCCCAGAGCGCGGATGCGGGAGCAATCCAGCAGAATGAAGGGACTGTCGCCGACCCAGCCGCGCTCGCCGCCAGAATAAGTGAGCTTGGGATGCAGGCTGAGGTGCTCGCAAATCCAGCCGATGGAATCGTTGACCTCGCAATACTCGTCGGTCCCAAGATTGAAAATGTTCACCTTCCCATCCGCCTTGTCGAGGGCGGTGAAAATCGCGTCGATGCAATCCTGCACGTACAAATAAGATTTCTTCTGATGGCCGTTGCCCAGCACATGCAGATGTTCCGGGTGCTCCGCGAGCTGCTGGTAGAAATCGAACACGTGCCCGTGCGAGTAGCGCTCGCCCAAAATCGATACGAATCGAAAAATGTAGCCTTGCAGTCCGAAACCTTCGCAGTAGGCCTGAATCAGGCCTTCCGCTGCCAGTTTGGAGGCGCCGTAGAGTGACGTCTGAATGGGGAAAGGACAAGTCTCAGGCGTGGGGAAAATCTCCGGCTCGCCGTAGACCGACCCCGTCGAAGAAAAGACAATCCGCTTGCAGCCTTGCTGGCGCATCGCCTCCAACACGTTCCACGTTGCAATCGTGTTCTGATCCAAATCCTTGCGCGGATGTTCGGTGCCGAAGCGCACGTCGGCATTGGCGGCGAAATGGACCACCAATTCCGCGCCCGCCATCGCCTGCACCAGGGTTTCCCGGTCGAGCAAGTCGGCCTCATGAAAAGTAAACTGCGGATGGGACCGGGCGCTTTCCAGAAATTGTCGCTGCCCGGTCGACATATTATCGAACCCGACGACGCTGTGCTTCGCGGAGAGCAGGCGGTCCACCATGTGGCTGCCGATAAAGCCCGCGGCACCGGTGACGATAACGCGCAAGAATGACTCCTTAAAGTGATCGATTTGTAGAACTTCTCAACCTACTTCAGATCGCCGTAGCTGCAGGTGTCGATGCCCGATGGACAGAAGTGGACAAGGATCTCTCTCCTCGTGCGACTTGAATGTTTTACGACTTCAAGAGGAATGTTTGCTGTGCAAAGGCCTTCAGCTCGGGCAACCAGACGGTAACGCCCTTGCATGACGTCCTTCAGTTCAAATCGACCGTTGGAGTCGGCTTTGGCGCTTGCCACCAACTTGTGGTCCCCCTCAGTAAACAGAACGAAGCACGCACCTGCAACCCCTGGCTGATGCGTGCCGCCAACCTCAATAATGGTTGTTCCCTCAACCACTTGCACCTTCAGGGGGCCGTAGTCAATCTGGTTATGATCCTCGTAGACAGGCGAGCACTGGCCGGAGTCGCTAGCATGCTGGGCGAAACATGTACCGACGTGAAGGAGTAGTCCCATAGCAGAGAGGAGCACCGAAATTGTTCGCATGCCTGTCGTTTCCTATTCTCAGCGTGCGATTCGCCGCTGAACGTTCGCAGAGAAGACTGCAACCTTCCGCTACCGACTATCCGACGACGTCTGCCGCAGCGCGATGCGCGTTCCCTTTAACTCAAAGCGGCTGTCGCGCCAAACGTAGCGCAGGTTCAGGTAGCTGGCGAACCACACTAGAAAGCCGAGCAGATCGCGCAGCGGATAGAGCCAGGGCGCGCGCCGTATCTGCGGATCCCGCACTACCATCCAGCCCACCAGCCACGCTTCGGCCAGCCGGTTCAGCACAGCCACGCCAAGGAGCAAGAATCCAATTCCCCAATGTCCCAACAATCCGGCCGCAATCAATCCCAGTATCCCGTAGGGCATGGCGAAGATCAGTCCACTTCCAAAATGACCCTTGGGGCGCGAATAGCGCGTGGTTTGCGCCCAGCGCAACTGGTTTTGCCACATGCGGCGGAACGACTTCTGGTTTACCACGTGATCGATGATGTGGCCGGAAAGCACAACGCGGTACCCTGCCTTCGCCATCAGGTTGCCGATGGCAAAATCGTAAGCAATGTAATCCTGGAGCGCGGTATAGCCGCCAATGCTGGCCAGTGAATCCTTGCGCACCACGGTCGTCGGTCCGAGCCCGAACTTCATTCCTTCGAGCAGATTCGCCACCAGCACCCCCGCCGTCATTTCCACCGACATGCCAATCGCGGTGAGCCCGGAGAAAAATCCAGCCGCATTCTTGCCGCGGTACAGGCAGGTCACCATGCCGACCTGCGGGTCCATCAAGGGCGGCACAATCTCTCGCAGGTATTGCGGGGCAACTTCTACGTCGCTGTCCGTCGTAACCAGAATGTCGTGCGCCGCCGCCTCTGCCAGGCAATGAAACGAGTAAACCACCGGATTCGGCCACGGCGTGCCCGTGATCAGCACCCGGCTGCGGATTTTCGGATAGCGGGCGCACACTTCGCGCACCACGTCCAGGGCTGCATCGTTGGCTTCGTCCGCCGCAAACAGAATTTCGTAGTCGGGATAGTCCTGCCGGAAAAAGCTCTCGATGTTCTCCTTCAGCCGTGCTTCCATACCATGCACTGGCTTAAGCACAGAGACAGGAGGCAGGTGGACATCGTCAGGAACCGAGATGAACTGCTTGCGCGCGTCCGCGCGAAACCGGATTACTCCCAGCAGCGCCAGACCCAGGAACACCGCCGAGGACAATGTGCCAACCAGCGCCACACCCAACACGAAATATAGAATCAGTTCAATCAATTTGGATTGTCCACACGGCCGGGTTGCCAGCCTGCACACGCCGGATAGCAATTCACACTATACATTTCCGTGGTGTTTGGACGTAAGTTTGGAGCAAGCTGGGCGGTGGGACGAGTCACTTTGAATTTTCGCGGGCCCGCTCAAGGCCCGGCAGCGGCGCAGCCTTTGTAATTCTGTAGTCTTTGTACTCGATGGAAAGAACGGCACGGCCTCCCAGCCGTATTACGCTTTCCGTATGGTTCTCCGCCGGAAGCCAGAAGTCATTTACTTTGACGTATCTGTGCTTCACCTCCGTTTTCTTAATCCAAAAGGACGGATTTTTGGCTGGCTCTCCCTCGATGCGCACGACGGCGAAATCCTTCGCGTCGATCCAGATTTTTCCGCGATAGAGAAACTTGTTCTTGGTTCTGGGCAGCAAGTTGAGGACGTACTGTGCGCCCTCCGGTGTCGCCTCATATCCAGCGGACGTAAACTCGTAGTTTTCGGTGCTCAGCGCGGTGTGCCGCCGGTTCTCGTCGTTGGCGGCTTCCAGTTCGCCCTCCAGCAGCTTCTTGAAAACGTGGTCGATGATGAACTTGGAACCACTTTGCGACACTACGCTAAACTCTTTGGAATTGGGAGCGCGGTAGATCACACTGACCACCATCTCGGCGTCGCGATCACCTCCTAAGCCGCGATACTGCATCCGGTAGATGCGCGTCGCGTTGAACTGACCGAGCGCCGCGGCCCGCTGGGCATTCCTTTCTTGAAGTGTCCTGGCGATTTGCTCGGCCGGCAGGGCTGCATTCTGAGCGGAGTACGAGGAGCTTCCTGCATCCGGTCCCTGGGGAAGCGGTTGGCAGACGGCAGCCAGACTCCAAATCAGTACCAACAGACTTGCCGCCAACAAACCTCTAATTCTCGTGTGCCCCATGGCTACCCTTGGACGACAAAAAATCTTTCTCCAGTCTAACCGAGATGGTGGACTGAGAGCGTTCCAGCGGCGGCATTTTCGATTTTGATTTCCCGCCTCGGGATGGGCAGAGCGCCTTCGCGCCGGGAACATTCAAACCCCTTTTCCCGCAAACACTTTACCGGACTCCGGCTGGTTACCTTTGTGCCTCACACATCGGAGCCATTCCGATTCCCTCGCCTTTGTCGCACACTATCTTTGGGCTGAAATGCAAGCAACCAGTGTCAAAACCAACCGCCGCCAGCAGGATCGCGTTCACGCCGTGCTGCCCGTGCGAGTTCGCGGAACGGACGCTTTCGGGGTGCCGTTTGAGGTACTGGCGCACACGCTCGACCTCACACCGACCGGGGCGCGGCTGGGCGCGATTCATCACGAACTAAAGGCACTCGACACGTTAACCATTTTTTATCACCAGCGACGGATGGAGTTTACCGTGGTGTGAACCAGGCTGCTTGATGGGAAGCGCGAATACCAGGTTGGCCTGCAGGCGTTTTCGCAGGAGGAGGAACCTTGGGGAATGAGTTTTCTTAATTCCAGCGCGCAGCCGGCAACCAGGGCCTCCGTAATGTCTGGAGCAGCCTGAAATCGAGGAGAAATCATGAACGACTTTCGAAAAAAACTCTGGTCGAACGAAGAAGGAGAGGACGTCGCTGAATATGCCGTGATGCTGGCGGTCGTTCTCGTAATTGTGGTGAGCACGGTCCGCCTGATTGGGGCCAACGCAGGCAACGTGTTCTCCCAAGTCGGCAGCGCCATCCAATAAGCATCCAAACTTCTACGCCCCATCCGGGAATTCCAATAACTTCAGGTAAATGCGAGAGGATCATCCACTGGCAGAGTTCGCACCCTCGGGAAGCGATATTGGAAGCGATTCGATCTCAGGGCCGCGACGCGTCGCCCATCATCAGCACAAACAGCAGCGGAAGATAAATCACTGTGGCCTGCAGCACGTGTCGAGCCAGCATCTTCGAACGCGGACTGGTAATGGGCAGCTTGAGAAACGCGAGCCGGGCGCCGAAATAGAAAAGGGCAAGACCAAGTATCACCGCACCCACCAGATAGATCTTCCCCGCCATCCCGAAAACACTGGGCAAGACGCTGAGCGGGATCAAAATCAGCGAGTAGGCCACGATGCGCCGCGCCGTGGACCGTCCATCCTCTTCCACCACCGGCAACATGCGAATTCCGCCGCTCGCGTAGTCTTCCCGGTAGAGCCATGCGATGGAGAAGAAATGCGGAAACTGCCAAACAAAAAGAATCGCAAACAAGATCAGCGTGCCCCACTCCAGCCCGCCGCGCGCCGCCGTCCAACCCAAAACTCCAGGCATAGCTCCAGGAAATGCTCCCACGAACGTGCAGATGGGTGAGATCCGCTTCAAGGGCGTATAAGCGGCGAGGTACACCACCGAGGTCAGGAAAGTCAGCAACCCGGTCAGGGGATTCGTGAACACCGCCAGATAGATGGATCCTCCCAAGGTGGCCAGTAAGCCGGCCACGGTGGCGTGAAGCAGGCTCATGCGGCCCGCCGGCAGGGGGCGCTGCGCGGTCCGGCGCATGTGCCCGTCCACTTCGTGTTCCATCACTTCATTCAGTGCCGCGGTTCCGCCCGAGACCAGTCCGATTCCCAGCAACGCGTGCAGCAGCCCCCACGACAGCGAAGAGACCTCCGCTTTCTGCGCGCCGAAATAGTAGCCGCACCACGCAGTCATTACGATCAGAGTGGTTACGCGCAGCTTCATCAATTCGGCATAGTCGCGCAGGAGGGAGGTTGCTTGCTTGCGAAACAGGATCACGGGTTGGCTCATCGCGCTCATGGGAAAGTCACTGGTGTGGTTGTCCTACCGCTTTCCTCGCGCTCGGACAAGCTTCCCGAGTCTAACAAAGAGGGCCGCCCCCACAAAGCTGCCGCAGATACTCAAGGATTGCATAGGTACTACTATGGCTTCCGAAAGTCAAGTCGAAACTCCCGGAATCGCCCACGCAAACTGGTCCCGAGATGCAAACATGGAACTCGACGATTCCGCTACTGGCTCGCCGCAGCCCCGGATTCAGTGAAGGTTTCCGGCGGATCAAAAAAACATTGATGCCACAGGGCGGCGTCCGACAATTTACCCGCCTTCCACTGCTGCAGCGTGGGGAACGTCGCCGCAATCATCCCGCCGTCAACCGCATCGAAAATTACGACGACCCCGGCCAGATCTTGCGGCTTCTGCGCCAATTCCGCATAGTGCATGTCGAGCACAGACTTCGCGAACTCCAGCTTGAGCTGCGGGCCCGCGTCCTTCCCATTCTCACTTATTTTTTCCACGGAGACGATCTTTACGCTTTTTCCCCGGAGCGGCGCCCAATCTCCCGGGAAAGGTGCGGTTTCTTCCCGGGTCACATGAAACACCTCCGCGGCCACGGGAACGGCCGAGGGAACCGGTGGCACATCGCTGTCCGGAACGCTGTCGGGCATTTCCAGGTTATTGCGCCACACCCATCCCCGTGACAGGCCGGAGATGCGCACGTGCACCCAATCGCGATTGAAATCCAGCATCTCGAACTCGTCGTGCGCACTGGCCAGGAACAAGGTCTTGGCCGTCAAACTCGCGGTCGCCACCACCGGGGTACCGTTCTTTTTGACTGCCACCAGATTCTTGGGATGCGCCTGATTCTTCAGAATCTCTTCCAGACTCTGCGCTTCGGTCTGCAGTCCAGTCTGGTCTTTGTCGCCAGGTTTTTTCTGCTCCGTTTGAGTGCCGGCCCTTTCTTGCTCCGCCAGACTTTGGGCAAGGGAAGACGAGAAACCGCCTCCCGTTTCCGGAAGCCGGGGAACCGGCGCCGAAATAGTAGGTTCGTCCGGATCTTGCGGCTTCGCGGATTGGCCTGAAGACGGTTGGCTTGAAGAAGATTGACCTGAAGAAGACTCGCCCGAAGAAGCCTGCCTCGCCCCAGATTTCTCCGACGGAAATGCCCTTCGGGCAGCGAGTACCGGAGCGCTCGCGCCCGCTCCTGCTTTGCCGCCCAACTGGTCCGCCAGTTGATCCAGCAGGTCCGCCTCCAGGCGGCCGTTCGAACTCAGCACCTCATATCCAGACTTGGCCGCGACCGGGTCAGAGTACCAAGCCGTAACCTGCACACTCACCCGCACAATCGATCCCCCGGAAGCCGCTGTACTGACCTGGAACTTGGACTGATAGTACCCACGCTGATAGCGCTCCAGGGGATGATCCGCCGAGGTCGCGAAACCCTCCAGCACGGGAAGACGTCCGGCGCTTGCGGCTTGCATGTCTTTCAGAGCTTTTTCCACCGTTGCTTTGGATTGCGAAAAGGTCCGTTCGCGTCCGTTGCCCTGCGCAAGGCTTGAATTCACGCCGCACCACGCCACGATCGCCAGCGCCAGCGCGGGCGCGAATGCCCGACGGAATTCCGCCCGCCGACGCTTCATGGCTGCTCCAACTGATCGCGCAATATCCATCCGTGCTGCCCTTCGTGCGTCTCCACCCCATACCAGTAGGGCGTCGAAATCAAAATCAGAACTTCCGTGCCTGTGGTCAAAGTCTGCAGTGTGCTCGCGGTGTGGAACGGTGCAGTCTTAAGCGGTGCGCCCGGCGCTTTCACCAGCCGCTCCAGTTGCCTGCGAAGATCCTTCACGTGCTCTTCCAATGTTTGAACGGGCACGGTTTGAACAGGCACGGTCTGGACGGGCTCCGCCTCGTCCGGCGCACTCTGGCCAGACGAGCTTTGGTTCGTAGAGCGCGTCGACCCGGCTAATGAGCCGGGATCTGACGGTCTCTGCGTCGCCGGTGGGGCGGCCTGAGCCACAGGTTCCGTAGGCGCGTAAGTCTGCATGGCCCGATTCTGCTTCTTCGCCAGTAGTTCCTGCCGCTCATTCTCGGCTTCGATGTTCTGCTTCTTCATCACCTCAATGGCTTCAAGGTGCTCCTGAATGTCCTTGTACTCGCTGCTTTCGACCGATCCGTTCGAGGCATGAACGAGGTGGCGAAAGTCTTCTTCGTAAAGCGCATCGATACGCAGGACCGTGTTCTTCTCGCCCTGTGCCAGCACTACATAGCGCACCACCAGCGTCCCAACGTCGCTGCTGTCCTTGAAGTTGCGGGGATCGAGCGCCTGCTCGCGAACTTTGTAGAAAACCTTGCCACCCTCGGTCCATGTGGGAAATACCTTGGAGGAAGTGGCGGCTTTCGCGCCTTTGACAAACTCGTCGTTGTTGTACTCCTTCGTCCCCCGGATCACGCCGTTCTGCGCCACCTCGGCCACGACTTGCTCGACTTCGCTCTCCTGCAGGGGGATATTGACGATGAGCCCTTCGCCGTAGGAGATTTTGTCCTTATTGCGGCCTGCCAGCGGAAGCGCGGCCGCCAGGAACAGGAGTAGCACCGGGAACAAGCTCGTTGCCCAGGAATTTGGCCGCCGATCTCGAACCCCCATCCGCCAATCCACCGTAATCTCCTTCCAGACTCTTGAGAGTCTCGTACTCTGGGCGCAAGCTGTCAACTCGGTTCACGTTGGAAGCGATTGCAAAAACGTTTAGGCAACACTCTCGGACTGACATTGTAAAAAATTTGTCAAAACCTCTTGCACTTTGCCTATCGCCCGTTGTAGGATTCCGCTCCGGTACGGTGGTAGGACCTTTGTCGTAAGTTTTCTAACACAGGCCAAATGCGAAGGGGTTCGCATTTGATGCCTTTTCGCTACGTCCGAATTTTGTGGAATTCGATTTTCAACATAAACAGATCTTGATCTGATCTTTGCCGAGGAGTCCGGCCATGCACGTTTTGAGCTGTTCCCATCTTCGCAAAGCATTTCACTCTGCAACATCGTTGTTTTCTTTGGCCCTGGTGCTCGCGTTCGTGGTTCTCGCGTGCAGCCCGCCCGCGAACGCCTTACCAGCCTTCGCCAGAAAATATGGCCTGCGCTGCTCCGCGTGTCACGAATCATGGCCGATGCTGAACTACTTTGGACAAAAGTTCAAAGACAACGGCTACCAGCTCATGAACGATCGCGACGCCCCGATCTGGCAGAACCCGGGCTACTGGCCGCTCGTCTTCCGCATCACGCCGATCTGGCACCGCGTGAGCACGGGCAAGGTCCAGGTTGACACATACACGAACGGGGCGCTCGACGGGGGGCAGGCGATCAAGCGCATCTCGTCTTCCGGCTTCGACTTGAGCGGACTCGACTTCCACACCGGCGGAACTCTCAAGAAAAACATTTCCTTCTATCTGCTGCCGTCTTCCGATAACACGGGCGCCTTTCACTTTGAGCAGGTCTTCGTACGCTTCGATAACATTGCTCACAGCCCCTGGCTCAATTTCAAGCTGGGCAGATTCGAACTCGACAACCTGCTTTCCGAAAAGCGCATTCTCACGCTGACCGGTAACGGCGGTGTGTATCAAACCTATCACTTCATGCCTCAAGGTGACGGCAACATCTTTGGGCAGATTGGGGACAACCAGCTCGGCATCGAGTACTTAGGGCACTCGGTGGATGACCGGACGCGCATTTCCGTTGCACTGGTCAGCTCGAGTGATGGAAACGTGGGCCTGACTACCACAGCCAACGCCTATACCGCCTTCGTTGCCGGGAGCCAGGCTTTCGACACCGGCAGGCTGGGGGTGCAACGCGTCGGGTTCTACGCCATGGCCGGACAAGCCTCAACGTACTATCTGACTTCGGGTGGCGGGCTGCCCATTCTTGGTTCCGGAATTGGCAACAAGAGCTTCAGCCGCGAAGGCTTCGTTGGACAATTCTACTTCGGCCCCCACGTCGGTCTCACGGTTGTAACTCAGCACGGCTCGGATAACGTGTGGTTCGGGCAGGGTTATGGCAATGCAGAAGCCACGGACGGCAATGGAGGAACCACCTGCACAGCTGTCCCTTGTCCTCTCAACAACGTACCCGGAACAACTCTTGCGGCAGGATCGCAGGCGCCCAGTTGGAACGGCGTCACCTTCGAGGGCCACTACATCTACAGTCCGCAGCTGATCTTCATCACCCGGTATGAGGCGGAGCGGATGTCGCAGCAAGCCAACGGAGACGTCTGTGGTGGTGTTGCCTGTCCTTCCAACCTTGGCAATATCTCCACCTACACCATCGGCTTCCGCTACAACCCGTTTATGACTAGCCGCGCCGGTTTGGCCTGGCACAACGAGTACAACTGGCTGCACCAGGACGGTACGGGACCAAGTCTTACTCCCGGGGTGTACACCAACATCAACACCGGCGAAATACTGACGGGACTTGACTTCGATTTCTAGAAAGGGATAGACATGCGGACAAGATTGCAGAAGTGGTCGCTTTTGCTGGGCGCAACTGCTTTTTTGGCGCTCCCGCTGGCTTCGTCGGCGCAGCTCTCCACCTACGACATAGACACGCGCTTGGGCACCGAAAGTCACATCGGGAATATTACCGGTCATGCCAAGGACGCTGCACCTGACTACCGGCGCTATTGCGTGGGGTGCCACGGCGATCTTGGCGACGGAAACGGCGAAAACGCTGCCTGGTTCGATACCCCCATGTATCAAAAGCCGCGCGACTTCCAATTGGGCATCTTCAAGTGCCGCTCCACTCCGACCGGCACCTTGCCCACGGACCAGGATCTGTTTGACGCCATCGCTCGCGGCTTCGACCGGTCCAATATGCCGCAGTGGAACACCTTTACGAAACAGCAGCGCGCCGACCTCGTCGCCTGGGTGAAGCACTTCTCTCCGCGCTGGAAAAACGAGAAGCCAGGAACGCCCATCCAGATTCCTCCCGAACCCGAAGTCACCGCCGAGCGCATCAAGGCCGGTCGCGATGTATTTGCCCGCGTGCAATGCTGGAAGTGCCACGGCGTGCAGGGTATGGCTAACGGGCCGTCGGCTTCGACGCTCGCCGACGATCTGGGCCGGCCCATCGCGCCCTTCAACTTTACCGACGGGCCCCGCCCCAAGTGCGGCGACACCGATCAGGATATTTACCGGATCTTCATGACCGGCCTCGACGGCACTCCCATGCCTTCTTTCGCCGACAACATCAAGCCCGATGAGGCGTGGGACCTGGTTTTCTATCTGCGAACCTTTATGGCTCAGAAGAGCAAGGAAAAAGAAATGGCAAAGCAGCTCGCACTGAAGCCGGTTGATCCCAATGCCCCGGCGGGACAACAATAGAGGCCTAGAGCGTCGCAGATCGCATTCGAGCTCTTAAGGAGAGAACTTTCTATGAGGAATCGATACAACTACGCGGCTGTACTATCGGCAGTAGTTCTACTTTGCTGTGGGGCGTTGCTTTTGAATCAGAACGTCAGCGCGGCTGGAGAAGGCAAGATTACCGGCACGGTCAAACTAGACGGCGCGGCTCCGCACATGAAGGGCATCGACATGTCGAAAGACCCTTACTGCTCCAAGGCCCACGCCAGCGATCCCGCGCACCTCGAAACATATGTGGTTGGCGCCAACGGAGAACTGGCGAATGTGGTCCTCTACATCGACGGTTGGAGCGGCGCCGCCCAGACATCAACGACGGTCCCGGTATTCGATCAGAAGAACTGTATGTACACTCCGCACGTTTTGGCCCTCGATACGGGCCAGACTTTCAAAGTGACCACCAGCGATCAAACCACTCATAATATCCACCCGCTGCCCAACCCAATGACCGGCAATATTCCGTGGAATCAGTCTCAGCCGCCGGGAGCACAGCCGGTCGAGAAGAGTTGGAAAGCTGCGGAAGTGATTCCGGTACAGTGCAATATTCATCCCTGGATGCATGGCTGGCATGTGGTAGTAAAAGGGCCCTACGCCACTACCGATAGCAACGGCAACTACACCATTAACAACGTGCCGCCCGGAAGCTACACGGTGACGGCGTGGCAGGAAGCAGCCGGCACCCAGAGCCAAAAGGTCACGGTGGCTTCTGGTGCAGCGGCAACCGCCAATTTCACCTTTAAGGTGAAGTAGAAAACTGCGAAGGCGTCCAGCTGTCGCAGGCACATTGAAATCAACCGAATCGCCGCAGTTAAAGCTGCGGCGATTCGTTAAGAGGCCAGCCCTACGGCCGGGCCAAAGGCGGAACGATATGGCGAAGATATTCGCAGTGACCATCGTTTTGATCGCAATTGCTTCGGCAATTCCCATTGTGATGCACATGTGGCCCATGCCGCAGGACATCTCGATCCACGGTCACTTGATCGATGAGCAATATGCTGACACGATGCTGGAGGCCGGCATTTCGTTCCTGGCCTCTCAGTTCCTTCTGGCTTTCTTCATCTGGAAGTTCTCCAGCCCCAAGCCCGGCGACAAGGTTAAGAATTTCCCCGGTGGCGCCAAGGGCATGGTGGCCGCCGCCTTCCTCTTGGTAGGCACAGAGGCTTTGGCTCTGGGCGTTTTTGGGACCAAGGCGTGGGCCAGCGTTTATTTCACTCCACCTTCCGCCACTGCGATTCCCGTTCAAGTCCAAGCGGGGCAGTTCGCATTTTATTTTCGCTACCCCGGTCCGGATGGCACGTTCGGCCCGCTCCACGCCGATCAGATCAGTGAAGCCAATGCGAACTTCTACGGCCTCGACACCACTCACGATCAGGATTCCAAGGACGATATCGTCACCGCTGAGATGGCCATTCCAGTGAACCGCGAGATTCACCTGCTCATGCATTCCAAGGACGTGGGACATTCCTTCTACGTCCCGGAATTGCGCGTCCAGCAGGACTTCGTCCCGGGATTGGA
Organism: uncultured Acidobacteriaceae bacterium; assembly: GCA_963842095.1. Classification (GTDB taxonomy): domain Bacteria; phylum Acidobacteriota; class Terriglobia; order Terriglobales; family Acidobacteriaceae; genus Sulfotelmatobacter. The sequence continues at coordinate 312,774 of CAWJEY010000004.1, read as the reverse complement.
TGTGTCGATTCATTTCACGGCAACGAAAGTCGGCAAGTACGAAATCGTCTGTACCCAGCTTTGTGGCCTCGGGCACTACAACATGAAGGCGTATCTCGAGGTCAAGTCTCAGGAAGATTACGATAGCTGGCTGAAACAGCAGGCCGCGCTACAGTAGCTGTCATCGATGCAGGATCTGGAAATACATCTCGTTTGAGGTGAGCGCAATGCACGATATGTCCGCACATGCGGCGCAGCACGGAGCCCCAACCAGCTTCCTTCGGAAGCATGTCTTTAGTCTCGATCACAAAGTCATCGGCAAACAGTATTACGCGCTGGCCTTGCTCGCTGCCCTGGTCGGAATGTTCCTTTCCTGGCTGATGCGCATCCATCTGGGATTCGGCAGTTATGCCATTCCCGGGCTGCACCTGCTCTCCAAGACCGGCGCTCCGGGTGACGTAATGACGCCGGAGTATTACCTGCAACTCATGACCATGCATGGGACGATCATGGTCTTCTTCGTGCTTACCACCGCCCCGTTTGCCGCATTCGGCAACTTCTTCCTTCCCATCCAGACCGGCGCGGAAGACATGCCGTTCCCCCACTTCAACATGATGTCGTTCTGGGTCACGTTCGTGGGCTTTTGGGTTCTCGTCGCCTCGTTCTTTACCGGCACTGGGCCAACTCTTGGTGGCTGGACGCAGTATGCCCCGTTGAGCGCTATCGGTGACGTGGGCGGCCCCGGCCAGGGTCTCGGCGTGGTTCTCTGGGCCACTTCCATCGCCATTTTCTGCATCGGCCAATTGCTGGGTTCGTTGAACTTCATCACCACCACGCTCGACATGCGCTGCAAAGGCATGTCCTTAATGCGGCTCCCCCTCACCGCTTGGGGCTGGTTCATCACCTCGGTTATGGGCTTGACTGCATTCGCGGTCCTGATGCCCGCCTGCATCCTCCTTATTCTCGATCACGTCGCCGGAACCAGTTTCTTCGGTCCCGCGAACATGGTGATCAACGACCAGGTCCTGCCGCATTCCGGCGGGTCGACTCTACTCTGGCAGCACCTTTTCTGGTTCTTCGGACATCCCGAGGTTTACATCGCAATCATCCCCGGCATGGGCATCGTTTCCCACATTCTCATCACCAATATGCGCAAGCCGATGCTCAGCCACAGAGTCCTCATTTATTCCATGGGAGCCCTGGGCGCCCTCAGCTACATGGTTTACGGGCACCACATGTTCGTCAGTGGAATGAACCCCAAATCCTCGCTGGCCTTCTCGTTCCCCACGCTGGTGATCACCATCCCCTCCACAATCGTCGTGCTGATCTGGCTCGGCAGTTTGTACGGTTCTAAGCTGCGGATCAACTCGGCATCGCTATTCGCGCTGGGCTTCATTTCGATGTTCATCAGCGGCGGCGTGAGCGGATTCTTCCTGGCCCAGCCTTCGATTGACATCATGCTGCACGCCACTTATTTCGTGGTCGGCCACTTCCACCTGGTGATGGGTGTCGCAGCCATGTTCGGCATCTTCGCGGGAACCTACTTCTGGTTTCCCAAGATGACCGGCCGCATGATGAACGAGACTTTGGGCAAGACCCACTTCGTGCTGAGCTTCATCGGCGCCTATTGCATCTTTATGCCGTTCCACTATCTCGGCATAGCCGGCAACGTGCGCCGCTATCAGGCCTTCACTGACGATTACCTGATCCCGCTGATCCCGGTGCATAAGTTCATCACCTATGCCGCGATCTTCACCGGCCTGGTTCAGCTCATTTTCGTTTACAACCTGATCCACAGCCGGTTCAAGGGCGAAATCGCACCGAACGACAACCCTTGGGAAGGCACTTCGCTGGAATGGAGCACGGCCACGCCGCCGCCCCACAACAACTTTGGCGACAAGATGCCGGTGGTTTACCACGATCCGTATCAGTACAGCGTCGAGGGTGCCAGCGCCGATTACATCATGCAAACCTCGCCGGAAAAAATTCATAGCCCCGACGAAGAAAAGTAATTTCCCGGGCAGGGAGTTTTGACTAAGGAGTACCAGCAGTATGGCGACCACGGTTCACGAACCGCCGAAAATCGATCCCGAACGTTTACCCAGCCAAGGCTCCGGAAACGGGGGCTGGCGGAACCTGGTTCCCGCCGGCGGCGACTTGCGCCGGGTCAAGGACTCCTCCCCTCCTCCCGCGAGCACTGGTATCTGGGTAGTCTTGGCGGCCATTACGATGAGCTTTGCCGCCTTCACCAGTGCCATGATCGTCCGTCAGGGGTCTGCGCCTTTGCAGCACATCACTTTACCCCCTGTGCTTTACCTCAACACTCTGGTGATCGTTGCCAGCAGCATCACGCTGGAACTGGCGCGCCGCCGAATCGCGGCGTTCATGCGCAGCCTGAAAGATAGGGATCGGAACCAGGGAGCCAGCCCGGCGCGGTGGCTGTATATAACTTTGTTCCTGGGTCTTCTGTTTGTTGCCGGGCAAACCTTCGCCTGGATGCAACTCAAATCTCAGGGATTCGGACTCGCCACCAACATCAGCTACTCATTCTTCTATGTTCTGACCGTGGCCCACGCTCTCCACGTGTTCGGAGGGCTCGGCGGCCTGGTCCGCGTGATCGGGAAACTGAACAAGTCCGTCCTGCGGCGAAGCACCCTGGACGCCACTTCGCGCTACTGGCACTTCATGGGTGTGCTGTGGGTGTATCTGCTTTTGCTGCTTTGGATGAAGCTCTGAACCATGAAGCTCTGAACGACGAAAGCTCGAACCCAGTCAAAGGTAGGAGGCAATGTGAGTCACGCTGATCTTTCAATTCACGGGCAGGTGTCGCGAACAGGCGCGACGGAGATAATGACCGCGCCCACTTTCTCCGTCCCCGCGAAAAAGATGGCGATGTGGCTGTTCATCATCGCAGACTCCGCTACTTTCGCCGGATGTCTCTTTGCCTACGGATTTATCCGCAACGCCACTCCCAATTGGCCCAGGCCTTTCCCTGGCATCGCCAACGTGGCTGTGATGACGTTCGTTCTGCTGACCAGCAGCTTGACCATGCTCATTGGCGTGCGCTCGGCCCAGAACGTCGACAAGGCCGGAGCTTTCCGCTGGACCATGATTACGGCTGTTGCCGGTATCCTGTTCGCTGCCCTGCACCTTCGCGAATGGATCGAATGGATCGGCAAAGGAATGACACTGTTCCACAATCCCTGGGGCACGCCTTTGTTCGGGTCATTGTTCTTCAGCATTACCGGCTTGCACCTGCTGCACGTAACCGGCGGAGTAATCGCGCTGATAGCAGTCGCATTGCGCTACCAGGGCGGACGCTACAACGCCGACGACCTCGAGATCACCGGACTCTACTGGCACTTTGTGGACCTGGTTTGGATGTTCGTGGTGCCGCTGGTCTATCTTCTGAATTTAGCTCACTGAGCTGGAAAGAAGGCAGGAGCAAACATGACTACCGCCGAAGCGCATAAGAATGGTGGAATGACCAAAGACCTGATCGTTTACGTCTGCATACTAGCCCTGGCAGGGATCCAGTTCTTTATCGCCTATCAGGACATCAGCGCGTCCCAGATGTTTGTGCGCATGTTGACCGTCGCCATCATCGAAGCTGGGCTCGCGCTTTTGTATTTCATGCACCTGTCCGAAAATCGCGGGCTTAAGTGGTTCGTCTTGGTCTTCACGGTTGCCGTGATCCTGATGCTGCAATATGGATGGACCGATAGCTTCCGCCTCACCGACGGAGTACCATGGGCGAAGTAGCCTGGACGGTGCGGCTGGCTCCACAAACCCTGACTATGAAGCTCTCCAGATCAATCTGGATTTTGGGCGTCGCCCTGGTGGGACTGATCATCCTGCTGGCGCCCGTTCCCGCCTTCGCCCAGAGTTGCGCGCTGTGCTATACGCAGGCCGCATCCTCGGGCTCTCGCATGATTCAGGCCTTGAAGAGCGGCATCCTGATCCTCATCGCTCCCCCCACCTTTATGAGCGTCGGCTTATTCTTCGTCTGCTATCGCAAGCGCAATCAGACCCGAAAGGAAGATGGAGACGAATCTGACCGCGAATGGAAGGACGACGACTCCGAAGACGATTCCGTCGGCAAAGATTGGTAGCTCACTTCTTGTAAACCACCCCGCCCTTCATCACGAACGACACATTCTGCACCGCACTGATGTCCTGCAATGGATCGCCTGATACGGCAACAATATCGGCCAGATATCCCGCCTCTAGCGCCCCAATCTGCCCATCCCAACCCAGCAACTTCGCTCCATTGAGCAGGTCCGCCTGCAGCACCGCCAGCGGCGACATGCCGTGTTTCACCATCAGCACCAATTCCCGCGCCTGCGTGCCGTGAGGGAAAGGCCCCACATCGGAGCCCACCGCCATCGGAACTCCCGCCGCGACCTGTCTGCGGAAGTCCTGCACCTTCAAATCGAGCATTTGGCGCTCACGCGCAGCCTGTGCCGGCGTAGCCGCATGCTCGGCAAAATATTCAAAGATGGTGAAGGTCGGCACCGCAAAGATCTGTTTCTCGCGCATCAGCCGCATCGTCTCATCGCCCAGTTGATTCGCATGATCGATGGAAGCCACCCCCGCCCGCGCCGCGAACAGCGTGCCCGGTTCGCCCGTGGCATGCACCGCCACGCGCTTTCCCACCCGCGCCGCCTCTTCGACCGCCGCCTTCAGTTCAGCCTCAGTGTATTGATAAATCGTGGAAAACTTGCCGTCCCGCACTTTGTCCGGGCCAGTCTCATAAATCTTGGTGAAGTCCGCACCTTCCTTAAACTGCTGTCGCATCACCGCCACCAACTCGGCCGCATTGTTGGCGTAATCGGCGTTGGACAATACGTGCTGAGCCGGGTTGTAGCCTATAGCGTCCTCGTGTCCACCCAAAATATTGATGGCATTCCCGCTAATCCGCAGCCGCGGCCCCGGAACCAGCCCCTGGTCAATCGCATGCCGAACCGCTGTGTCGGCCGATCCCGCACCTTCGGTTCCCATATCACGTTCCGCGGTAAAGCCCGCCATCAAATCGTCGCGGGCTGCCAGCACAGCCATAATCGTGCGCTGCGGCACCGACTCCTGCACGGTCTGCAGGTCCTCCGCCCCAGGATGCAAAAATAAATGCACGTGCGCGTCGATCAATCCCGGCAGCAGCGTGCGGTCCCCGAGATCAATCACCTCCGCCCCCGCTGGCCGCTTTACCGACGAGCCCACCTCCACGATGCGCTCTCCCAACACCAGCACTTCGCCCGGTTTCACCAAGCGCCCGCTCTTCACGTCCAGCAAACCGGCCGCGTGCAGCACAATCGCATGCGGAGCTGCGGGCTGAGAGGACGTCTGCGCCGCAGAAAGCCCACATAGCAGCAGTAGTAAGGAGCATCGGAGGAATACCCGTAGCTTGGTCATGTTGTCAGCAGAAAATGTTACCACTGCTTGTGTGGAGCGGGCACTCTTCCCCGCTGCTTTTGACTTTACCTTCATTCTTGCTCTTGATCTCGCTGGACGTTTCTCAATCTTCCAGCCCTGCCCTTCATCCGCCCAGCTCCAGACTCTTCAGTTCATCCCCCAGCGCCTTCTCCACCTTGTTCTGATGCTCAGCCGTCAACTTCTTCCCTCCCGAAGTCAAATAAAACGCGTCAATCGCCATCTGCCCCTCGGTATCGATCAAGGCAATCTCAATATTGCACTTCTGATGCGAAAGGCACGAACTGATCCGGTGCAGCAACCGCGGCCGGTCCTGTGCAATCACCTGCAGGAGCGTACTCGTCGACGAACATTCATCGTCAAAATCAATCCGGGTCTCCACCACAACTTTGACGCGAACGCTTTTCTCCCCGCGTTGACGATCGCGCAACATCTTGTCCAGATCCGCTTCACCCGCCAAAACCGCGGCAATGCTGCGCTTGAACCGGTCCCACTCCGACAGGTTCAATTCCAGGGTCCGAAAGCGGTCCGTAAAGTAGAGCGTGTCCACCACGGTCCCGGCCTGATTCGAAAACGCATTGGCCTTTACGATGTTCATCCCCCACGCCGCCAGCACTCCCGTCAAAGTCGCGAACAACGACGCCCGGTCCTTCGTAACCAGCGTCAGCTCATACCAATGCCGGCCTCGTTTCAGGTCCACCTGCACCGGATCGTGCCCAAACTCCTCCGCCATTTGCATGTGCCGCATCACTTCTTCGGCGGAGTGCACGCGCAGATATCTCTGCGGAAATCCCTCCACAAAATCCTTGAACTTCGCACCGATTACCGGGGCCAGGCTGCGCAGGCGCGCAAGTTTGTCTCCGTTCGCATCACCATGCACCCGCTGGTCCGCACTGCGGTTCAGGTAGTTCGCGGCGCCGATGTAAAGCTGCCACACGTTTTCCGCTTTCCAGGGCGTCAGCGCCTCCGGATTCACCGCCTTGATGTCCGCATAAGTCAGCAGGCACAGCATCTTCAGCCGTTCCGGCGTGCCCACCTTCTCCGCAAACGCGGCTACGGTCTCGGGATTGAAAATGTCCCGCCGCAGTTGTGCCGACATCTCCAGGTGGCTCCCGATCAGAAACAGCACCACCGCGCGTTCTCCCGCCTCCACATCCAGCCGGTCCAGACAGCGTCCGGCGATCTCCAGGCTCGCTTCCACGTGATTGCCCCCCGGCACTCCCTTCCCCGTGTCGTGCAATAACAGCGCCAGGTACAGCAGTTCGGGATCTTCCAGCTCGCCCAGCAACTCCGCGTAACGTTTATCCCATTCCGACTTTGATTCCTTCAACCGGTGCAGACTCTCAATCGCCAGGATCGAGTGTTCGTCCACGGTGAAGCGATGGTAGAAATCCCGTACCACCAGAGAATCGATCGGTTTCAATTCCGGCAGCAGCAACGTGAGCAACCGCAGCGAATGCATGGCCCGCAGCGCCTCCGCGGCATGAGGCTGCAACAGCGTTTCCTGCAGGTAGAGCCAGAGTTCGGCCCCCCGCGGCGGAGTCACCGCCAGCGCCGGAAGCTCCTGCTCGATGCGGTGCTCCGTGGTCGCACTCAACTTCAACCCGTGGAGCGCCATAAAATGAAACAGCCGCAGCAGCATCTCAGGGTCCCGCAGCGAAGAAGACTGCTGCAGAAAAATCATCCCATCCACCACGGAAAAATCAGGACTCGACGGTCTCGATCTCCATCCCTGAAACTGCCGGCGCAAAGAAGACCACGCTTCCGGAATCTCCTCCTGCAGCTGCATCACCGTGCGTTGCACGGCGCGGGCATGCCCGAAGTGAATCCGCATCCAATCGGCAGCGCTTAGCTCCGCCGCATCCGAAGTCCCAATTTTTCGCGCCGCAGCTTCGTCCTGCGCCTCCCAGCTCAACGCGTTGTCGTCGCGCCCGTGGCGGAAGTGCAGAAAACACCGCGCCGCCATCAGGAACTCCAGCGCCGCATCCAGTTGCTTGCGCACTGGCGCCCGCAGCGAGCTGGCATGTGGCCAGTCGCCCAGCTTGCTCATCGAAGAGATTAGCGCCAGCCAGCAAGCTACGTTGTAATCGCGCAGCCCTCCCGGCGTTTCTTTCAAATTCGGTTCCAGATGAAATACCGTCTGTCCGAACTTTCCATGCCGCTCCCGCGTCACCTCGGCCAGCCCCTGCAACAACGGTTTCGCTTCCCGCATCACCAGCTTGGGAACCACTTTCTCGTGTAGCCGCGCGAACAATTCCCGGTCGCCCGCAAGGTAGCGGCAATCCAGAAGAGAAATGGTAAATTCCGTATTGTTCGGATCGAAGCGGTCGCATTCCGCCAGCGTCCGCGACGCCGGACTCAATTTCAGCTTCAGGTCCCACAATTCCTGCGAAAACCGCCGGACCGCTTCCTTGTGCGTTTCCTCGCTTCCGCGATCGGCAAACAAAAAGAGCAGATCGATATCGGAATAAGGAAACAGCCAGCCGCGCCCAAACCCACCCGTCGCTACCAGTGCGAACTGCCGTGGCCCGGCCTCGTCGGCTGACACCAGGTCCCGCCACAACCGCTTGAGGATGTCTTCGATGAGCCGCGTCCGCTCGGCAACCGCGGCACGGCCGTCTCCCGTCGCCGCGAAGTCACGCGCCATTCGCGCCGACTCCCCAGCCAGAGAACTCCGCAGTTCATTGATCAGTAAAGACGCTGCCATCATGACAAGGTGTCAATGAATCGACGATCATTGCTCTCATGCCGCGTGCCAGTTCGTACTTGGCTGGTGACACGCTGCCGTTAAGATGCCGTCCGGTCGCGTCCCGGTAGAATGTTTCGTTTGTTCCCCTGTGCTGTTGCGATCTCCGCCCAAGCCGTCTTACAATGCGCCCTCGCCCCGCTCCTCGTTGCGGATGCGAATCGCTTCGTCCACGCGCGTCAGAAAAATCTTCCCGTCCCCGATCTTACCCGTGCGCGCCGCCACCAGAATGGCCTGCACCGCTTTCTCCACCATCGCATCAGCCAACACCATCTCGAGCTTGGTCTTCGGAATAAGGTTCACGCTATATTCGCGGCCGCGATAGACCTCAGTGTGGCCCTTCTGCCGCCCGTGCCCCCGCACCTCGAGCACCGTCATGCCCTCCACGCCAATCTCGTGCAGCGCGCTCTTCACCGCTTCCAGCTTGGAGTTCTGGATGACTGCTTCCACCTTGGTCATGATGTTGTTCTCATGTTCGGGCTCCCGCGAGCCAATTTCAGGCGGACACAATACCGCACGCTCACTGTATCGTCTGCTTCCGCTCCACGGAAATCGAATCTATTTATCGTTCCCATCAGGATTTGTTATGCAGATCTTGTCATCCCGAGCAAGCGCTCTTTGCGCAGCGAGGGATCTGGGCGAGCCGCGCGAAGCGTCGCGGTTTTTGCGACGCAATAATCGCGCGTTTGGCTCGCTTCCCTATCTCACTTCGCCGGACCCTTTTGCTCTTCCCGAGGCGCTGGTGGCTTGGCAAACTTAGCGTCCTCCACCGGAGCATTCTGCTTCACCTCGCTCACCTGGATCGTAAACCGCCCACTCGGCCGAGCCAGCGTCCACCGGAAAGGAACTTTCACCCCGCCCGCCTCCCGGTAGTCGGCGTAATCGATCTGCGTCGGCATCAGCCCCAAGGGCGTCTCTCCGTATCGAACCAACCGCACCAGCAACCCCGACTTCTGGTCAAAATACAGCCGCAGCGGCGTCTTACCCTCGCGCTGCCCGATCACCAGGTAGGCGTCGGAGTCGCCAACCTTCTCGACGCCCTGGACCTGCGTCTCCTTGAACATTCCCTTCAAGTGCACCGCAAAATGCAGGTCCGCATCCATCCCCGCCGCATCCAGTTCTGACCCATGCATCTCCCGCGCCGGCCGTCCCGGAAACCCCAGCCAGCCTTCATGCCCGTCGAACGCCGTCACACTGTCTCCGTCCGGCGTGTGCGTAAACGATATCCGCTTATCCGGATCCTTCGAGTAAATGTCGATCGGAATATTCCTGTCGCCAAACGTGATCGTGCCCTTCATCACCCGGCTCGTGATCTTGTCCGTCGCCGCCGCCCCGCCCACCGCCTGCAAATACTTATCGAAGAACTGATCGGCAGCCCATCCGCTGGCTGGCTTCGCTTCCGCACTCTCTGTAGGCCTGGCATCGTTCATGCCTGGCTGCAGGAACTGCCTCAACGGCAGCAACTCATCCTGGCGGATTTCTATTTGAATGGAGTTCGAAGCCGCTACTTTTACCCTAAGGTCTCCGAAGGATACGGTGGCAAGCATCCCATTGGCAAAACGGGGGGATGCCAGAGGTATATCTTTCGCATCCCCCTTGCCATCTGCGGAAATCCAGCAACTCAGTCTTCCAATGGAATCGGGCTCCCACGCCGAACCCTGGGTTCCAGACATCGTGAAATCGTGAGCGGTACAGTGAATGTCGCTAGGCATGGGCACAAACACGGGCGCATCGGCTGCGGAGCTGGGAGCGGCGGTTGCTTGCGGTTCGTCCGTCGTGACCACCGGCGTTGCGACCGGCTTGCTGTTGCCCCGGTGGCACGTATAGCAGGTCACGTTAAGATGTCCGTCGAAGTTATCCTTATTAATCGCGAACATCATCGCCATCATCTTCCGCGCCGTCTGCTTCGGCTTCTTGTCATCCTTCTCGAATGCGCCCTCCACGTGGCAAAACTGGCACTCCACGCCCAGGGACGCCGTGATGAACTGCATCCCCGGAACCAATTGATCCGCCGGAATCCCCTTGAGCACCTGGATGTTCTTGAACTGCTCTTCGGCCTTCTTCGGCCCGGCAGAGCTATCAACCGACGGACCTCCGCCGGAATGAACCTGCGCTCGTCCAACAACGACTCCTGCAACCGACAGCAATGTGATCGTCGCAAGAACCACTGCTAGTTTCCTCTTCATCGATGAAAGCCTCATTAAGAAAGTAGAAACGCCTTCTTCTCCGCGGCCGCCGCGGCACTTCTCCGCGCACTCCGCGATTCAAGCTTACCCCGCCACCGTAGCACGCAAAAAGTGCGGGGACAAAGCGTTTCACGGCCGGTTACTGTACACGTACTTCCCCGAAACCTCCGCGACCACGAACTTCCCCGGCAAAAGCCCATCCACTCGTGCCTTTCCGTACGATGGCACAAACAAGAATACCCGCCCGCTTCCGGCCCAGTCCCGTTGCAGGTCCGCATCCGTCAAATAAATCTTAGGCGCGTCCGCAAACGTGGAACCGAACCACATCGAAGTCGTCCGTCCCTCCACCAGATCAATGGGCCGCCGCAAGTAAAACAGCAGCGACGAACCAAACGCCTGGTCGCCATAAATCATCATCTGGTCCTGAGGCTGCGCCCGCGCCGCAATCTCCCGCGCCAAATCCTTCGACGAAAGATAAGGACCAAATCGCCCCAGGGCAATATGTGCCGCCACCAGGAACACGGCCAATCCCGCCGCCAATGCCCACGTTGCAGCATAATGTCGACGCCGCAAACGCAGAAGAAACGACGCCAACGGAGGGCACAGCAGCGCCACCGCCGCCAGCGCCGCCGGCAACCGCAGCGCCGCAAACGACGCATAGCTCAAGTCCAGCATGTGCGACGTAGAAAGCGTGTACGCGTTCGTATCCTGCTGGCTCAGCAACCTCCCAATGTCTGGCTCAAACGGCAGATTCCGCGACTGCCACAGTCCAACCACCAGCATGGCGCTAGCCACAACTCCAATTACAGCCAACAAGCCCGCGGAAGTTGTCAGCCAGCCCGCGCGCTCACCGCGCTCGCAATCCGCCCGCTCGCACTGCGCCACGCCGTCTGCCAGCAACAGCAGAAGCGGCAGGTACGCCGGAAACGTGTAGTACTCCTGATTGGTCGAGATGGCAAAAAAGATCAATACCACTCCTGCCCATATCCAACACAGCAACCGCGTCCGCGAGGCAAAATCTGTTTGCGTCCGCACGCCGCTCTTCTCCTCGCCCGAACCGCCGCGGTGCCCTCGCCATTCTTCCCGCGCAGTCCTCACCGCTGCCGGCAGATACAGGCTCCACGGAAACAACCACACCAGATGCAGCGACCAATACAGCGCCGCCGGAAGCTTATTGTAATCGCGCGGATAGCGCCTCCCCAGGAACCTCAGGAAATGTTCATTCACGAAATAAAACCAGAAGAAGCCATGATGCTCGGCGGTGCCCGGATTCCGCAAACCAGCCAGAATGTGCCACGGCGCGGCGATTGCCAAAAATAAAGCCAGCCCCGAAATCAGCCGGAACTCCCGCCACCGCCGCCATTCTCCCGTGGCCAGCAGAAAGAAAAATGCCGCCCCGCAAGGAAACACCAGCGCGATCAGCCCCTTGGTCAACACGCCCAACGCCATCATCGCGTATCCCGCGTACCATCGCCAGGCAGCAGCTTCCGGCTCCAGCGCCGTGAGGAAACAATACAGCGCCGCCGCGATCAGCAGACTCAGCAGCACCTCCGGGATCAGCACGCGCGTGAACAGGTACACCCCGGCGCAGGTATAGACAAACAATCCCGCATAAATTCCTGTCTGTTCCCCGAACGCGCGGCGCCCCCAGCAAAATCCCAGCACTCCCAGCAGCATTACCGACAGCACCATCGGCAATCGCGTGCTGAATTCGTTCACTCCCAAGACCTTGTAACTGAATGCCACCAGCCAGTACGGCAGCGGCGCCTTTTCCAGATACCGCACGCCATTTACATGCAGCGTGACACAGTCTCCCGTCATCACCATCTCGCGCGCCGCCTCCGCGTGTGTGCTGTCGGCATCATCCAGCAGCCCGGGAGTGAACATCGACCCCACATAAACCGCCAGAAACACCGCAGCCAGCGCCCAGTACGCAACGCTGGACCCGCGCCTGCTTTGCTTTTCTTTTGCTGCGTGAGAACCCGGATTCGCGATCAAATGGATGCGCCCAAGACAGTCTTTCAAATACCAGCCCGGTCAGCAACTAGTGCGTTTTCAAATTACAAAATTGCCCAATTACCAAATTACTCGATCTTTTCTGTGTGCCGGATAAAAAACTGCCACTTGTCCATCCCCGCCGGCACTGCCACGTCAAAAAATCCCACCATCATTTCCTGCGATGTCTGGTCGCCCCAGGTCACCATCTTCTCCGGATCGGGATTATGCGGATTGTTCTTCGAGTTGTCATACCAAGCCACCGCCCGAAGCCTTGTCCCCGCCTTCAACTCCCGCGGCTCTGCCAGCTTGTAACTCAACTGCCAATGAAAGTGATAGTTCACCCGTAGCAACGTCTCCACGCTTCCATCGTCATGCACAATGTCGTACTCAAACCGTTTCCCCCGCAGGTGCATATGCGGAAATAGGCTCAGCAAAGTCGCATCGTTAGGCAGCGTCCCCTGTACCTCCACGCGAAAGTCCTCCGCCCCCGGCGGAATCAACAGCGCATGATTGTTTAACTGCAACGTGATCACCCTCTGCTTCGGCGGACTCTTCGCAAACACCAGCCCCAAGCTCGTTTCATCGCTCGCCGCCTGGCCGTTCGTGGTGTAGTGCATCTGAAATACCAGATCAGAACCCGCCGGCACGAACTTCGCCATCCCATCCGCCCACCGGTCCGGCGCACTCCCCGGCGCGTACACCAGCAGCAGATCGCTCGTCGTTTCGTGCGCCTGCCGCCGTTCCTCCGGATCGCTCAACATCGAAGCCGTGAATGGCTCGCCCACCGGCGCATGCCGCAACCAGGGCGAATCCGGAGGCCGGATGTACACCACCGCATGGTGCACATGCGCCGCGCTCGAAGGCCGCACTTCCACCATCTGCACCCACTTGTCCTCGGTAAAATGTGTGGCCGCAATTTCATACGTATATTCCACCTCGCCTCGCGCCGGGATCTGCACCGCCTTCGGCATCTTCACCACCGCATCTGGCTGCGGAATATCCCCTTCACTCCACACGCGCGGCGCAGGCGCATCGCGCAAGTCTCCAGCGGGAGCCCCCGCCTTGGCCCACGCCACAATTGTCGCGATCTGCTCCTCCCTCAGCGACGGATCATTGGCGAAGTGTCCGTACCGCGGATCGGCAAACCACGGCGGCATCATCTTCATCTCCACCGCAGCCGCCATCTTCTGCGCCCATGGCCGCGCCTGCTCGTAAGTCACCAGCGCCATGGGCGCAGCCTCTCCGCTCCGGTGGCAACTCTGGCACTTATTCTGGAGGATCGGAACCACATCCTTATAGAAGGTAGGCGGGGAAGTCTTTTCGCTTTGCTTCGCGGCACTGACCGGCATCTGCCACGCTGCGCCCACCGCTAGCAGGGAGAACGCCGCCGCGAGAGGCATCCCAAGCTTCTTCACGAGCGCAGAAACTCCAGAGTCAAAGCCCACGCCTGCCGCGCTGAATGTGGCTCATACGCCGCACGTTCGTCGCAGAAAAATCCATGGTCGGCGCGGGAGAACTCCAAATTCACATAAGTCTTCTGCTGCGCGCTCAAAGCATCGGTCACGGCTTTCCGGTGCTCCGCCGTGATGCGTTTATCCAATCCACCCCAGATAAGCAATGACGGTGCCTGCTGCTTCGGCACGCGATCCAGCAATCCCGGAGCGATTCCTCCTCCGTAAAACGAAACGGCTGCGCGCAGCGAAACTACGCTGTTCGCAATAAATGAAACCCGCCCACCCATGCAGAATCCCACGCTCGAAATCTCGCTTGCCCTGACTCGCGCGTTCGAATGTAGCCACTCATACGCTGACCGTATGTCTGCTTCAGCCGTCTCCGTGGTCACCGCCTGGTAGTGCGGCATCAGGGACGGAAAATCGGTGTAGCTGCCCTCAAAACCCGGCGGCGCCGTGCGATGAAACAACTCCGGAGCAATTGCGACATATCCCTCCGCGGCAAACCGGTCGCTCACATTCCGGATGTGCCGGTTCACTCCAAACGCTTCCTGAAACACCAGCAGCCCCGGATGCGGCCCGCCTTGCTCCGGACGAGCCACATAAGCCGCCATCCGTGTTCCGTCCTCAACCGCCAACTCCACTGCCTCTTTCACGATTGTTCTTCCGCTCATAAGGGTTCCACTTCGAATTATCCGCTCGGCGAAGACAGCCGTTGTTAGTTTTGATTTCGCCTTCTTCAGTCTCGCACAACCGCAGCCCCCGCGGCGCACGCGTCCCCAGCAAAAATGCTACAGTAATCGGTTCATGTCTGCGCCCAACTCCATCTTCGTTCGCGCCTGCAAATCCCAGCCCGTCGACCGCACTCCCGTCTGGTTTATGCGCCAGGCCGGACGCTACATGCCCGAGTACCGCGCCGTGCGTAAGCGACATTCCCTGCTCGAAATCTGCAAGAAGCCGGCGCTCGCCGCCGAAGTCACCATCACCGCCGCTGAATTCCTCGGCGTCGACGCTGCCATTATTTTCGCTGACCTGCTTCTTCCTCTCGAAGTCATGGGCCTGCCTTTTCATTTCTCCGCTGGAGAAGGCCCCGTAATTGAGAAGCCCGTACGCACCACCGAAGACGTGTCTCAGCTCCGCACCGACCGCGCCGCTGAACTCGGCTACGTTTCCGAGGCGGTGGGCCTGGTCGCGAAACATTTCGCCGGAAAACTTCCCGTGATCGGCTTCTGTGGAGCGCCTTTCACCCTGGCCAGCTACATGATCGAAGGCGGCGGCTCCCGCCACTACCTCCACGCCAAAAAGATGATGTACAACTCCCCCGCCGATTGGGACGCATTGATGCGTAAGCTGGTGGACGTCACCGCCGAGTACTCTGCCGCCCAGGTACGCGCCGGCGCCGATGTCATCCAGATTTTCGACAGTTGGGTCGGCTGCTTGAGCGTGGAGGATTACCGCCGCTACGTCCTGCCACACGTGAAGAGCATGGTGACACGCCTGAAAAAGACCGGCGCGCCGATTATTTATTTTGGCACCGACAGCGCCACGCTGCTGCCGGCGATGACTGAGACCGGAGCCGAGGTGATCGGTCTCGACTGGCGCATCCCGCTCGACCAAGGCTGGCGCGATCTCGAACATCGCTGTGCCGTACAGGGAAATCTGGATCCCGTCCTGCTCTTCGCAGATTGGAAAGAGTTGAAGTCTCGCGCCGAAACGATTCTTCGCCTCGCCGCTGGCCGCCCCGGCCACATTTTCAATCTGGGCCACGGCATCCTGCCCGAAACTCCAGTCGAAAATGTGAAGAACCTGGTCCGCTTGGTGCAGGAGTTTTCGACGCATTCATGATTCGCATCGCCATCATCGGCGGCGGCATCTCTGGACTCACCGCCGCTTTCACCCTCGAAGAACACAGCCGCACCGGCGGCGGCGAATACACTCTCTACGAATCTTTGCCCCAGCTAGGCGGCGTGCTCCGCACCGAGCACATCCACGGCTGCATCGTCGAAGCCGGGCCCGATTCCTTCATCACCGAAAAGCCCTGGGCCGCCGATCTCTGCCGCACGCTCGGCCTCGGCGATCAGCTAATTGGCTCCAACGACGCCGACCGCAAAACCTACATCCTCGTCCACGGCCGTCTAATCCCCATGCCCGACGGCCTCATGTTCATGGTCCCGACGAAAATCCTGCCCACCGGATTCTCTCCGCTTTTTTCCTGGGCCACCAAGCTGCGCATGGCGCAGGAACTACTCCACCCTCCGCGCGCTGGCGAAGCCGACGAAAGCGTAGCCTCACTGGTCGAGCGCCACTACGGCGCCGAAATGGTCGACCCGCCTCGCGGACCCATTGCTCTCCGGCGTCTACGGCGGCGAAGCCGCCAGCCTCAGCGTGCGCGCCGTTCTTCCCCGCTTCGCGGAAATGGAGCGTAATCACGGCAGTCTAGGCCGCGCCATGCTCGCTGCCAGAAAAAAGATGCCGCGCCCTGCAAATAGACCCGCCCCTCCGCTTTTTACTTCCCTCAAGAACGGCATGCAGCAGCTCATCGAAACGCTCGGCCCGCATCTGAACGCGTCCTCCCTCGTCACCAACACAACAGTGCAGTCAATTCAGCCTGAAGCCGAAGGCTGGACTGTCTCGACTGCAACCAAATCTGATCGCTTCGACGCCATCATTCTCGCCGTCCCGACTCACGCTGCGGCACAGCTCCTGGCGGCCAGCAGCCCCGAACTCTCCGCCGAACTCTCCGCCATCGGCTACAGCTCGTCTATCACTGTCGGACTCGGCTACGATCACGACGTCCGCCAGTCGCTCCCACCTGGCTTCGGATTTCTCGTGCCTCGCAGCGAAGGCAAGCGCCTGCTGGCCGCAACGTTCGTCCACAACAAGTTCCCCCACCGCGCCCCCGAGGACCGCGCCCTGCTGCGTTGTTTCTTCGCCGGCTCAAACGCGGAAAACGTCTGGCAGCTTTCCGACGACGCCATCATCGCCGTAGTTCGCAACGAACTACAGCAGATCATCGGCCTTCGCGCCGCGCCTCTGTTCGCCCGCGTCTATAAATGGAAGTCCGCCATGGCCCAGTACGGAGTCGGCCATCTAGAACGTCTCGACCGCATCGAGCGCCTTCGCCAGCAGTTGCCCAACCTCGCGCTAGCCGGGAACGGCTACCGCGGCATCGGCGTCCCAGACTGCGTCCGCTCCGGAAGCGAAGCCGTAAAGCAGATTCTCAATCCCTAGCGGGCTGCCGCTTGAACGCGGCGAACAATACTAATGCGTGCAATACCGTGGAAGAGCGGCGCTTTCAGCGCCCCGTAAAGCATCTTAATTAATTGGGCTTTAGCCCCTGAGGTGAAATCGTCCGAGGCCTACGCCGGAACATCAGCCTTACTAATCCTCTGCTCCCGCCGCACCCGGGCCACCACCAGCCGAATCTCGTCGTAGGTAACCTCCGGAGGGAGCGCGTCCTTCAAAGGCTTCAGCCACTCCACCCCAAGCTTCGCGCAAGCCGCCTCTATGACAGCCTGCTTGTTTCGATCAATCCACCCCGCCTCAAACTCCAGGTCCCCCCTTTCCACCAGATTGGCCACAGCATTCACGACTGTCGACAACTGCCGCGCGCGGATTTTCGCAATGTCTTCAAAGCTGCGCCCCTCGGACAGCAACCGCAGTGTCTCCAAAGCGGGCGCAGTCTTTTTCTCAGGAGCCGCGGAAGCGCGAGCACCGTTGCGATAGCGTTCCAGAGCAGCCAGAATGCCTTTCCCGTACACCTCAGATTTCCGCTCACCAATTCCCGTGATGTTTAGCAGTTCTGCAATCGATGATGGCCGGCGGCGGCAAATTTCCTCCAGCGTCGTATCGTGCAGAACTACAAACGCGGGAACGCCCTGCTCCTTCGCCGTAGTCCGCCGCCACTCTCGCAAATACTCGTTCAACTCCGCATCTGCGCTGGAAACCCCCGCCGCAACCTGCGGCCTCAATTCTTTCCCGGCATAAATCACGCCCCGGGCCGGCGCCGTCATCCACTCCGCCACGCTCCCGCACACATCGCAAGCGCTGCAAGCCTCCCACTTCGCTGCTTCCCCAAAATGCCCGCAAATCTGCCGGTGCCGGCAACGCTTCGACTCCACAAATTCGCGGATAATCCTGTACCGCTCCCACGCCCGCTCGCGCTCCGCCGCATCCGTAATCTGATTGGCAAAAAATCCCAACAGGCCAGCGTCTCTTTTCTGCCAGAGCAAGCAGCAATCCGCGCTCAAGCCGTCGCGCCCCGCCCGGCCCGCTTCCTGGTAGTACTGCTCAATCGATTTCGGCAGCGACAGGTGAATTACCGCCCGCACCGCCGCCTTGTTGATGCCCAAGCCAAAAGCGATCGTCCCCACCAGCACCCGCACTTCGTCCGACATCCACCGTTCCTGGTTGCGCCGCCGCTCCTCGCTTCCCATCTTGCCGTGATATCCCACCGCGGCAATGTCGTGATCGCCCAGAAAATCCACCGTCTCCTCCACCCGGTTAATCGTTGGAGAGTAAACAATCACGTTGCTGCCGGCATAACTGCGCAGCGCCTCCACCAGCAATTCCATCTGTTCAAGGCCTCCACACTCGCGCACCAGGTAGCGCAGGTTCGGCCGGTAGAAGCTGGCAATGTATTTATCGGGGTTGCGCAACTGCAGTTGCGCCAAAATGTCATGCCGCACGTGCCGCGTGGCGCTGGCCGTAAACGCGGCGATGGGACGATCAGGAAACTTCGTGCGCAATTTGTTTAACTGCCGGTATTCCGGACGGAACTCATGCCCCCACTCGGATATGCAGTGCGCCTCATCAATCGCAAAAAATGCGACCGGAACCTGCTGCAGCCAGCCCATCGTATCGCCCCGCGCGATGCGCTCCGGCGACACATACAGCAGCCGGTAAGCCCCGTCCCGCGCCCGGCTCATCACCTTCGCCTGCTCCGCTTCGCTAAGCGTGCTGTTCAGCACCGCCGCCGGAATCCCCATCTGCGCCAACTGCGCCGCCTGGTCCTGCATAAGCGCAATCAACGGAGAAATCACCACCGCCGTCCCTTCCGAAACCACCGCCGGCAACTGATAGCACAGCGATTTCCCCCCGCCCGTCGGCATCACCACGCAAGCATCGTGCCCCGCCAGCAGACTGCGCACAATCCGCTCCTGCAGCGGACGAAACGTGCTGTACCCCCAGTACCGCCGCAGCGGCGTCAGCAAATCCGTTTCCGTGCTCATGGAAAAGAGTATAGGCCGAGGCGAAGATTAGGAGAAACAAATTGCAGATATTTTGGTGAAGAACCTACCAAAGCGGGAACCCGGTTTACCCTGTGCTACCCCGTGTCCCCTGTGGTAGAAGGTTTTGGTTGTGCCGCCAGATCGTCCACCCCGGGGTACATCCTCTCAAACCCCACCCACATCACCACAATCACCACCAAGCAAAGCAGACTCCCCTCCGGTCCCACCGACCCTCCCGTAATCCATCGCGACCCATGAAACGACGAACTAAGCAGATGTCCCGGCGACATCGATCCACTATCCGGCACCGAATAAAAGAAACTCTCGCCCCAGTCCCAAGCCGCATGAAATCCCACCGCAAACCACAAACTCCCAGTGCGCCGCAGCGTAAGACAAAAAAACAGCCCAATCAACCCCGCGGCAAGCGCCCCAGTCCAGGCTTCTCCCGGATTCTTCAAATGGCTTGCGCCAAACGCCGTCGAGAGCAACACCGCCGCCTGCCAAAACCCCATCCCCCGTGCCAGCGTGAACTGCGTGTAACCCCGCAGCAGGAATTCTTCAACGAAACCTACCAGAAGAAAAACCGCACCCCAAAAAACCGCGAATTTCACGACGCCCATCCCGTGCAGCACAATATGGCCGAAGTCAAACGCGTGCAGCCCATGCAAAATTACCAACAGCAGGGTAATGCCCAGAAATCCCCAAACCACTCCCACCCAAAACAACTTTGAAAATGCCTGACGCAACGGCAAGCCATAAGCGCCCCAAGGCCTCCGTTCAATGCGTCCCATCACCAGCGCAGGAATCACCGCCGCCACCAGCACCCCAAGCTCTGCGAGCAGCTGCGACCAAAGATCGCCAACCTGCACCTCCTGCGCCCACCAGCTCCCCACCGCCACGATCCCTGCAAACATGCCAATATAAAGAGCGAAGCTCCAGCCTGAGCGCAAACCGCCGGCGCCAACGAAGACCCTGCGCAGCGATGGCTCTTGCGGCGCGTCGTCAACGCCATGATTTTCCACTTCGGCGCCCTGCAACAAGAGTCCTTTATCGTTCGAGTCCGCCATCCATCGCTCCCGCGAGTGTCATTCCGAACAAGCGTTCTTTGCGCCGTGAGGAATCTGGGCGAGCCGCGCGAAGCGTCGCAGCCTGCCCTGAAAGAGCGCAAGCGACCGAAGGGTTCTTTGCGACGCAATAATCGCGCGTTTGGCTCGCATCCCCATTCGATTGCGTTCCCGCCAGAAACTTCTCTCCGCAAACCGGCTGCAACATGGTAAAACACTTCGTCCTGCCTTATGACCCTATTCTTTACCCGCGAACGCTTCGGCCGCCCCCAGTTCCTCGCCGGAGCCTTACTCCTCACATTCCTGGCGCAGGCTCTCTGGCTAGTCCACTCCGAGCTGCACACATCCGATGCCCCCGGTGCCTCCGAACAAGTCCGCATAGCCACTGGCTGGCGTCAACTTCACGGCCAAGGCATAGCCGGCGCCCCCTACCCCGATCCCCCAAGCTCACTCCCCATCGAAGTCTCCCAAGACGCCGGCTTCGACACCCAACACTCCCCCCTGCTTTCCCTATTAACAGCAGCCCCGCTGCTGGCCTGGCCCCAGCGCCTGCTCGATAACGACTCATCCCCATATTGGCGCTGGCTCCCGCGCCTACCGTTCCTAGCCTGCGGACTCTTCCTCGGTGCTTCGCTCTGGTACGTGGCCCGCCGTCTGTGCGGTAACACCGGTGGCTTCCTAGCCCTCACCCTCTACTGTTTTTCTCCCGCCATGATTCAAGCCAGCGCCGTCTGGCACACCGAGCCCGAGATCTTCGCCGCCTGGGGATCCTTCGGCGCCATCTTCACCGCCATCGCCGTAGCCCACACTCTCTACGCTCCCCGCGAAGTCGTTCTCTGGAACTGGCGCCGCATCGTATTACTCGCCGTCTCTCTAGCCATCGCCGTGGGCTCCCAGTTCTCCATGATCATCGTCGTACCCTTAGCCTTGGGATTTCTCCTCTATCTCGCGCCCATCCGCCGCGCCGCCGCCCTCATCATCTGGACTGCCGCCGTCCTACTCGCCGCCGTTCTACTCGCCGCCACCTACTTTTTCCGTCCCCACGCTTTTTCCGAAGGAATGCGGCACGCCTCCTTCTGGGGAGCAACCTGGCGCAGCTTCACCGTCCCCGGTGTCTACCGCGAGGTCGGGATGCAGACCCTGCGCGCCTCTCCCGCCCTGGCCTTGCTACTGCCAGTCGCAATCGCAACCTACATCGCCTGGCCGCGCACGCGTTATTTTGGCAACACCGCTCCCGGCCTGATCGCCCTATTCTTCATCGGACTAGGCATGGCCCACCCCCACGTAGCGGGCGCAGGATTCCTCCTCGCCTCCCTCCCCTTCCTCCTGATCTTCGTCTCCGGCATCCTGGCCGACCTGATGGAAACCCGCTGGCGCCAACTAGTGACCGCCGCAGTCTGGGGACTACTGATCGCCTACATCCTCTGGAGCCTCCACTCCCTAACCCAAGTCCCCCACGGATGATTTGTTTGGACGACTTCGTTTGGACGATTTTGGGTGGATGATTTTGGGTGGCGCAGCGCTTCAGCGCTGCGATTGTTGCCGTTGCACGATTGCGGGCTTTAGCCCCTGAGGAACCTGCCCCAGAGCGCCCCGCCTGACAATTCTCTACAAATTTTCCCGCACTCACCCGCCCCGTCACGATCTAAAATATAAGTAATGGAGGTGCGCCATGACCTTCTCCATGGAGTATCCTAGGGCCGTGAGGCCAGCCGTGAAATGCCCCGCCCAGCGCTCGATTCCAGCCACGTTAGCGCTCCTCGCGATGTTCCTGCTCCCGCTTCTTCTCGTCTCTAGTAGCCCGGCTCAAAACAACAGCGCCTCGGTCGCTTCTTCCAGTTCCGGCCACTCTTCCGGCGGATCCGCCTCCAGCGTCAGCTCTGTCGGCCATACCGGCTACGTGGGAACCACCTCGGGTGTAACCTCTTCGGCTCCGCATTCCACCCACGGCTGGAGTGGCGCAGGTACAGAAAGCCACAGCCACGGACATCCCCATCATCCTGCCTCAACCGGCACTGCCGACTACCCCTACGTCTATTATGTTGTGCCTTACCCCTACGCGGCCGATGCCAGCCCCACCGACACGAACAACGCCGACGCCGATGACGATGACGAGTATCAAGGCGGCCCCACCATCTTCGACCGCCGCGGATCGGGCACTGCGTCCTACGTGCCCCCGACCTACGAAGGCCCAGCCCATGCCCGGGCCGCAGGAAGTGCCTCGGCTGAACCCGACTCCAAATCCGATCTCCCTGAACCGCCGCAGCCCCCAACCACACTGGTCTTCAAAGACGGTCACCAGCTCGAACTCGAAAACTACGCCATCGTCAGCCAGACTCTCTACGATCTAACGCCCGGCCATCCCCGCAAGATCGCCCTAGCGGATCTAGATCTCCCGGCCACCGAGAAACAAAATGACGACCACGGAGTCACCTTCCAACTCCCGCCCGCTCCCCAGGCCAATTAACATGCGCCCACCAGCCATCCTCGACAGCTTGATGTGGCGCGGACCCGCCCTGAGGTTAAGCCGAAGGGGCCTTCGCCCGCGAACTGCGTCCGGTAAGATAACCCTCGCAGGAAACCTCCGCAGCTGTCACTTATTCGCTCTCTTCACATTGCTAGGTGTTCTAACCCCACTGGCCGCAGCCCAAAGAACCACGGCGCACGCCGTAGCTCCTCGCCCAAGCTTCCACTCCTCTGCCGGCAGCCTTGCTTTTGGACCAACAGCTCATTCCTCCGGATTCCGCCGGTCTTCTCCAAATACATCTCTGCTCTTCCCGTTCTTCGGCGACTCATTCAATCCCGATGACATCTACTCCACCGCCTACCCCGTAGCCTCCCAGCCGCCCCTGATTCTGTTGCAAGCCGCGCGAGCCATGTCCGACTCCGCAGATGATCCGGGAAGATCCAACTTCAACCAGTCATCGTCCCGCTCGCAGCCGCTGATGATTGAACTCCAGAACGGGCGCTATGTCCGTGTCAGCGCTACCCCGTCCAATGGTGAAGTCCTGCCCCCGAGCCTCAGATCCAACGACGCGCACTCGGCGAAGTCAGCGCCCACCAATTCCAACTCCGCTCCCGCAATCGCAGCCACGCCTCCCGCGCATGATCTGCCCCCAGCCCTCCTGGTCTTTCGTGATGGACACACCGAAGAAGTCCGCGACTACACCATCGCCGACGGCATCCTCTACGCCCGTGGCGATTTCTACACCGACGGATACTGGACCAAAAAAATCGACCTTTCCTCCCTGAACGTCGCCGAAACTTTGCAAGCCAACACGAATCGCAACGTAAAATTCGTTCTCCCGGCATCCCCCAACGAAGTAATCACCCGCTTCTGACATTACCCTGTTTTTGGATCGCCGGTAGTGCTAGGATATAGGCGCCTGTTTGACGGGGTGAAGAGTGTACATGTCCCAATGCGTTCGCCTCACGTTCGGCTTCCTGGCCTTGGTTTTCGGCGGCATCGCAGTCGCCCAGACCGCTCCGCGCTACGTGTACGTTTCGGGCTATTCTCCGATTTATGCGTTTCGCGTTGGGCCTTTAGGTCGGCTCCAGGCGTTGCCGAGCAGTGGAACATCTGGCTCCTCCCCGCTCGGCATTGCAGCCACCTCTAACGGCCGCTACCTTTATGCTGCGGAATATGACTCCAACATAGTTGAGGGATTCGCGATCACATCGACGGGAAGATTGCGGTCGATCGGCACAGCTCCGGCTGGCAGCAATCCTCTATCGGTCGTGGCGACTCCGTCAGGCAAATTCCTATATATCGGTAACGCCAGTTCCAGCAACATCTCCGGCTACAAGTTGAACGCTCAGACAGGAGGATTAAATGAGCTTCCTGGTTCCCCCTTCCCGTCGGGCTACTATCCGTCCGAATTGGCGGTTGACGCGCACAGCAGATTTTTATTCGCTGCAAATAACACTTCG
The DNA here is from genome assembly GCA_963842095.1 of uncultured Acidobacteriaceae bacterium. Classification (GTDB taxonomy): domain Bacteria; phylum Acidobacteriota; class Terriglobia; order Terriglobales; family Acidobacteriaceae; genus Sulfotelmatobacter. The sequence goes on along the minus strand of CAWJEY010000004.1, from coordinate 288,762 downwards.
GTGTCTCAGTTTTCGATTAATGAGCAGACTGGGGCGCTAACTTTGATCGGCAATTTTCCGAGCGGTTCCAGCGAAACCTGGGTTGCGCTCGATAAAAGCGGCAAGTTCGTATACGCCGCAAACAACTCTCCGACTGGCGATCTGTACGGGTACGAGATCAGTGGCGAGGGGTTGCAGTTACTGTCTGGCTTCCCAATCATCACGAACATCAGCCAGCGTTGGGCGGCCTCCGACGCTGAAGCTGATTTCGTCTATATCGCTCAGAACAACGGCCAAGGCGAGATAGCAGGTTACAGCGTCGACTCCGCGACTGGTGCGCTTACTGCTGTCCCGGATTCTCCAATTATTTCCGGGCAATCGTCCATCGCGATAGCGTTGGATTCGACAGGGGAATTCTTGTATTCTGTGGATTATTATGGCCAGACAGTTCAGGGGTACAGCATCAATTCCACAACGGGTGCGCTGTCGGTGATAACCGGAGCAGATTACCCAGTTTCGCAACCCTTTGCTGTTACAGTCGTTGCTCAACAATAACTGGAGAGGTGATTCGTCCCGTCCTTGTTAAGGCACCTGCCAAGGGCATCAGCCGAGGATGCGGAGCGAAAGGCAGGATCCCTCGGCTCCGGCGAACGGTTCGCTTCCCCGAAGCGTTCTCATCCACTCGGTCGGGAAGACAGGTGAACAGTGCTACCAGGGGAAAGCAGATTTCGCACCAGCGATTTGCGCGTCGCCGCACCCCGCTGAGCAACGATTCCAACCCCGTGAGCGTGCTACAATATTATTTAGTCCAATTCCCATTAACCGCCTGTAAATGCAACTGTTTAGCCCCAAGTTCGAGTTCACTCAGGGACCCCGCGTTCCCTCTAACCCGGAGCCATCGGCAAGGGTCTTAGGTTTTCAATTACCAAATTACAAAATTACTCAATTACTAAATAGCCCTCATGCCTGACGATCAAAATCCCGAACTCCCCCTAACTCCACCGCCGCCCGGCGACAGCAGCCCCGGCGCTCTGCACATTCAGCCCGTCAACATTGAAGACGAGATGCGCAAGTCGTATCTCGACTATTCAATGTCGGTCATCATCGGCCGCGCCCTGCCCGACGTTCGCGACGGACTCAAGCCCGTCCACCGCCGCATTCTCTACACCATGCAGCAGATGGGCCTGCAGCCCAACAAGGCCACGCGCAAGTGCGCCCGCATCGTCGGCGACGTCATGGGCAAATACCATCCCCACGGTAATCTCGCCGTGTACGACGCGTTGGTCCGCCTCGCGCAGACCTGGAGCCTGCGCTACCCGCTGATTTTCGGCCAGGGAAATTTCGGTTCCGTCGATGGCGATCCGCCCGCCGCCGACCGCTACACCGAAGCCAAACTCGCGCAAGTTTCCACCGCGCTGCTCGAAGATCTCGACAAAGAAACCGTCGACTTCCGCCCCAACTACGATGGCAGCGAAGTCGAGCCCGACGTTCTTCCCACGCGCATTCCCAACCTGCTCATCAACGGCTCCGACGGTATCGCGGTCGGCATGGCCACAAAAATTCCGCCGCACAACCTCACCGAAATCGTCGACGCCACCATCACCCTCATCAACAACCCGAACGCCCAGCTCGCCGAAATCTTAAAATTCGTCCAGGGACCAGACTTCCCCACCGCCGGCATCATCCACGGACGCGCCGGAGTCTTCGAAGCCTACCGCACCGGCCGCGGCCGCTTCATGATGCGCGCCAAAGCCGCCATTGAAAGCCTCAACAAAGACCGTCAGGCCATCATCGTCACCGAAATTCCTTATCAGGTGAACAAAGCCGTACTCGTCAAACGCATCGCTCAACTCGTCAACGATAAAGAAATCGAAGACATCTCCGACGTCCGCGACGAAAGCGGCCGCGACGGCATGCGCATCGTCATCGAACTCAAGCGCGGCGCCGAACCCCAGATCGTTCTCAACCAACTCTTCAAACACACCTCCATGCAGGAAGGTTTTTCCATGATCCTGCTGGCGGTGGTCAACGGCGCGCCCCGCGAACTCGGTCTGATCCAGGCCATCAAGCACTTCATCAATCACCGCGTCGAAGTCGTCCGCCGCCGCACCGCCTTCCTGCTGCAGAAGGCCAAAGACCGCGAGCACATTCTCGAAGGCTATCTCAACGCGCTCGATCACCTCGATAACGTCATCACCATCATTCGCGCCAGCGCCAACCGCGCCGACGCCCGCGAGAATTTAGTCGCCTACTTCGGCGGCAAGAAAATCACCATCAACACCACTGGCCGCGCCCCCAGGCAGGATCCCGAAAAGCCTTTTACCACGCGCCAGGCGGAAGCCATCCTCGAACTGCAACTGCACCGCCTCACCAAACTTTCGATCGACGAAATTTCCAACGAGCTAAAAGAAGTCCGCGCCCGCATCGAGGACTACGAAGCCATCCTCGCCTCCGAAACGAAACTCCGCAAAGTCATCATCAAGGAATTAGAAGAAGTAAAAGAACTTTACGGAGACGAGCGCCGCACCCGGGTTGAAGACGAAGCCGCCGAAATCGTTCTGGAAGATTTAATCGCCGACGAGCAGGTCGCCGTCACCTTCAGCCACTCCGGCTACATGAAGCGCACGCCCATCTCCACCTACCGCATGCAACGCCGCGGTGGCACCGGACGCACCGGCATGAAGACCCGCGACGAGGATTTCGTCGAGCACCTCTTCATCGCCTCCACTCACGCTTACATCCTGATCTTCACCAACAAGGGCCGCGTCTACTGGCTCAAGGTCTACGAAATTCCCGACGTAAGCGCCGCCGGCAAAGGCAAGCACATCGGCAATCTAGTCGGACTGCAACCCGGCGAAACCGTCCGCACCATGCTGGCCGTGCGCAATCTTGAAGAAGAAAATAAATACATTTTCTTCGCCACTCGCAACGGCCTGGTAAAAAAATCCGAACTGCGCGAGTTCATGCACGTCCGCTCCAACGGCATCAACGCCATCAACATCGAAGAGGGGGACGAACTAGTAGCCGCCCGCATCACCAACGGCAACCAGATCGTCTTCATCGCCTCCCACGAAGGCATGGCCGTCCGCTTCGACGAAAATCACGTCCGCCCCATGGGCCGCAACGCCTTCGGCGTAAACGGTATCCACCTAGAAGAGCGCGACTACGTAGTAGGCATGACGGTAACGCCGAGGCCGGACACAATCGCCGGAGCGGGAGAGCCGGGGACCGGCACAGCCCATGTAGGGACGGGCGCATTCGCCCGTCCAGCGAGCCAAAGCGAGGGAGAAGCCGAAACCGATATCCCGCCCGGTGAAGTAGTAGACCTAACTCAAAAGGGAAACCTGATCCTCTCCGTAACCGAAAACGGCTACGGCAAGCGCACCCCCGCCGACGAATACCGCCTAACCAACCGCGCCGGCAAAGGCGTAATCAACGTGAAGACCACAGAGCGCGTAGGCAAAGTAGTAGCCATAGCCCTCGTAGACGAAAATTCTCAAGTAATGCTGATCAGCCAATACGGCAAAATCATCCGCATGGATTCCAAAACCATCCGCGAATCCGGCCGCAACGCCCAAGGCGTCCGCCTACTCCACATGGAACCCGGCGACCGAGTAGCCGCAGCAGTTGTCCTAGCCCCAGAAGAAGAACCAAACGGCAACGGAGGCACGCTACTTCAATAACTGTCTCTTGACAAGAAGCTACTTAGGAACGAATCCAGCGCTACGGATACATACCATTCGGCCAGCTAGAATTGTCACATGCCGATCTGCGAGGAAAAATCACTTCGCCGACTTTAACCTGCACCGGGCAACCGTCCTTGTCTCGTACAAACGTTAACTTTTCGTGGTCATAGGAACTGTCTGCCGGGAACGCCCAAACATCATCCGATATCTTCGCGAGCGGAACATATTCCATCTCCAGCAATGCGGTCAGCTCGTTGTTCCTGTCCATGATGTAGAGCACGTTGTAATCCCAGCCATACTCGCCGAGAAGCTTGCTCCAGCCCTGCGGCATCGGCAATGGTTTCGCCTCAGGCACGCGTTTGTAGATCTCGTCAGTGTTCCCGCTAGCTTTTATTCCGCCAGCAATGGGGATGATTTCAAACCCCCAGCCGTTGCGGTCGTCGGTTAAAAGCGAATCGCCGAGTTGGCGCAGCTCGCTTCGGCCGGCGTTCTGCAGCGGTTCAAGGAACAACTTCCCGTCGCGCTCAAAAATCTGCATGGCCTTCTTGTCTTCCTCGTATCGCCCTGCAAGCCGGTGCATGGTCTCGGCGGGAACATCTGTCGGAATCACCAGCGCCGGCGGCGGCTTGTCTGCACGTGCGGCCACCATGAATCGAAGCGCCGTAAACGCGACGTGCCAGGCTACTTCGGAAGAGTTATCCATATTGATGATGACCACTGCGCCTAGCTTGTCGTCCGGCATGCCCAGCAACTCAGTCGAATAACCATAAATACCGCCGCGGTGCCCAACCATCCGCAACCCGTCCAGATTGAGCAACGCGAAGCCCAGGCCATATCCAGAATCGGAATCCTGCGCAGCGAACATTTTCTGCAACGTGCCGGGCTTGAGCACCGCGCCGTCCAAACCACGCCCGCCCGCGAAAAGCGCGCTAAGAAACCGCGACTGGTCCAAGACCGTTGAATACATGTTCCCGGCCGGCCCTGTACCCAATTCGAAGGTGGGCGCCTGGAAAACTCTTCCATCGTAGGTCCACATGTAGCCCTTCGCCAGATTGCGCATGAGCGAAGGCTCAGGGCTAAAAGAACTGCTCCTAAGCCGGAGCGGTCGCAGCACTGCCTCTTGCAAATACTGCATGTAAGGCTCGTGTGCGAGCGACTCCAGAACCAGCCCCGCCACACAGTCACCAGCGTTGGAATACTTCGTATGCGTGCCGGGCGCATAAACCAGTTCGGTCGTGTTCAAACTCTTCACCACCTCGGCTAACAGCGGCTGCGTGCTGTCGAAGTAGCTCCCGACGGGCGGCTCGCGAACCAGACCGGCGCGATGTGTCATCAACTCACGCAAAGTAATCGGCGTGCCGAACGGATTCTTGGGATGAAAATCCGGCAGGTACTTGATTACAGGCGCATCCAGATCGAGCTCGCCGCGCTCAACCAACTGCATGATCGCAATATCGGTGAAGAGCTTTGAAACCGAACCCACCCGGTATACTGTCTCCGCGGTGGCTGCGATTTTCCGCTCCGGATCTGCAAAACCGAAGCCCTGCGCCCAAACGATCTGTTGATCCTCAACCAGCGCAATAGAGAGTCCGGGAAGATTCTTCTCTGTGACCTCGTACTCGGCCAGCTTCTGCAGTTGAGTTGCAACCTGAGCGTAGCGTTCCTGAGCCGGAACGCTGGTCTGTGCCGATACGCTGAATATCGTGCTCAGGAGGAAAACGACAAGTGACGCGCCACGATAGTTCGGAGCCTGGGACATGGACTCTCCTCGCAGGATAGCGAGTTCTTAGACGTACCTCTCACAGAAGGGTGAGTCGCGTCCGGCCAGTGACAAATGTCCTCAGTACCAGGTACTCGGTACTAGGTACTACTTCACTCCCTGCTTCCGATTAATCTCTCTCGAAAACTCCGTAAAGAAATTCAGCAACGTCCCCCATCCCACCTGCCCCGCCATAGCCCGCCCACCCTCGGCAAACGCATTCCGCGGACCCGGCTTCCACGCCGCAGAAATCATCCCCCCGCCAAACGCTCCCCCATACAACGCCAACTGCGGCCTCCGATGTTCCTCGCTGCGATCATAGGTCATCAAATTCCGAATAAACGCATGCCGCGTCCGCGGCCACAACCCGCTGCACTTGCACTGGTCATAGCGGACTTCGTATCCCAGCTTCGCATTCCCCAAAGCCGCCAGCGTATTCGCCGCAAGGAACTGTCCCTCCCGCGACGCGTACCGCTCCGCATACCCTCCCCATCCATCGTCCCACTGCGCGGGCGTTCCGCGCGCCTGGTCCAGCCCCGCCGCAAACATCCTCTTCATGTAAGCTTCCGGAGTAGTCAGCGTCTGCCGCAAGTAAATGATTTCCCGCTGCTCCCGCGTCGGACTTACCAGCGTCCGGTTCCGCCCCACATACTCTCCCGCAATCCACCCCGACTCCCAATCCCGCGCCCGCCTCAGCCCCGCCGTAGCCGCGTCCCTGGTCATCCCCGCTGCCTGCTGCACCGGATTTCCGCTCTTCTCTTTCTTCTTACTCTCCCCCGGCGCATCCGGAAGCTGTTGCCCCGGAGCCTGCCCAGAATTCTGCGGAGGATTCGCAGGCGGACTCTGCCCCGCCTCACTCCCCTGCGCCCACCCCAATCCCGCCGTCACCGCACACACCATCAACACCACAAGCCAAGCCCTACCCTGTGTCCTCCGTGCCCTCTGTGTTAAAGCCTTTGACTTCCCAGCCACGCGATAACCCCAGTCCGAAACTCTTTGGATGCCAACTCACGTCAATATGAAACGAGATTTTCCACCCGTAATCGCGTAGCCGTCAGTACTTAGGTACCAGGTACTAGCAACTAGCCCTACCCTCGCTCAAACGCATGCTTCTTCTCCAACTCCTCCACCGCCGTCCGCATCGCCCCCTCAAATCGTTCCGCCTGCCCCATCAGCCCAGCAGCAGCCTCCGCGAACTCACCGTCCATCCGCACCAACCCTTCCATCCGCCCCGCGACCTCCACCAAATGCTCCACCGTGGATTCCAAATACTGCGCATCCGTAGGATCCCCAATCCAAACTCCGCCGGCGACTGCGGGTGCCCCATCCTTCTCGCGTTCTTTGCGAGAGGGTGGGGAATTTGACTTCAGCTTCGTCTCCCAATAAACCTTCCGCTCCAAAAAAGTAGCAATCACTTCGTCGTTAGCCTTCCCAAACACCCACTTCCCCCGCTTAAAGTCATAATGCCGGCTCGAAAACGGCACCGGCTTCAACTTCCCCGACTTCACAAACTCAATCTGCCTTCGGTCCACTTCCTTCCGTAAAGCATTGATCACCGGAGCCTCCACGTCCCCCGGCTCCAGCGACGCCACCACCTCCCGCACCGTAGCCGACAAATTCACCGCCACCGGCGCATGCAGCCCATCCGAATTCTCCAGCCGGATGTCTCCATGCAACACCCAAAAATCCGCCCCCGAAGTCGACCGATGAAACGGCCACTCCAACGCAATCGTCAGCGGCAACCCGCCCAGCGTCACCCAAATCTTCTTCGCCTCACCCGCCTGAGTCATTCCTTAACTCACCTCTTAATAGGACTAGATTAATAGGACTAAAATTCCTCTGTCTTGACGGACTAAATTCCTCTGTCATGCTGAGCGGAGTGAGATCGTCCGAAGGACGATCCCACGCAGTCGAAGCACCCCATACCCGCCGTCACCACCACAAGCCCGAATAGGAGTTTCCATCCGGAAGTCACGATTGGCGTACTACCCTGTGTTCCCCTGTGCCCTCTGTGTTAAAGATTCTGATCTGAAGCGTGGACCCTCAACTACTTCTTCCGCACCTTAGCCCCCATCCGCAACAACTTCCGAACTGTCCCCGTAGGCAGCCGCTTCATCTGATCATGCAACTCGGTCACCGCCTCAAAAAACCCCGCCATCGCCGCCAGCCGCTCCCGGGTAAAATCCGCCCCAGCTTCCTTCGGATCCAGCTCCTCCAAACTCCGCCGCAACATCTCCCGCGTAGGATCGATTTCCCGCCGCTTCCTATGCTCAATCACCAGCCGGAACATCTCCCAAACATCTTTCATCGACTCATAATGTTCCCGCCGGTCCCCCAACACATGCACCGCCCGCACAATCCCCCACCCCTCCAGCTCCCGGATCGAAGTACTAACATTCGACCGCGCCACACTCAAAGTCTCCGCAATCTCCTCCGCCGGCAAAGCCCGCGGCGACAAATAAAGCAGCGCATGGATCTGCGCGACGGTCCGGTTAATCCCCCACCGCGTCCCCATCTCCCCCCAATGCAGGATGTACGCCTTCTGCACTCCAGTCAAAGTAGCCATATCGCTTCTTTCAGTTCAATCAGAATCTACAGAACACAAAGCTCCCATGTCAACGCAAACGTTCTTCTCAGGATCTTGTCATTCCAAGCTCAAGGTCTTGTCATTAGGAAGGATTCTGGTCGTTAGGAAGGATTCTGGTCATTCCGAACGAAGTGAGGAACCTGCTTGTCGCTGACGCCACCACTGTCCTCGAGCGCAAGCCCAAGCCGCAGCCGACGACTGGCTCCTGGGTGCTAGGTACTCGAGACACGAGACTCGGGATTCTTCTTCTCCACCTTCTTCTTAGCAGGCCCCTTCCGCTCCGCCTCCGCCCGCTTCCGCTCCTGATACCGCCGATCATGAAACGCCTGGTCCGACCCTTGTTTCTTCATCCCTCCAGCTTGCCACACCCCCGCCAACATATCCAGTCCAGGATGGACTTGTGCGGTCGCGGGCGACTCGCCCGCGAAATATATTCTGTCGCGTTCGGCGAAATGGGCTACAATTCCCAGCGCCGAACTTGATCGGACAGGACGTCGGTCAGGAGCGCGCTCAGACTATAGTTGTCCGTTATACTAGTGGAAGAGATGCAGCTCTCCGCAACACGTCCGTGTACCAGATTTCGAGATAGCCTTCGAGCGAAAAGAGAATCGACAGCTTCTTTGGATCACAGTCGGCTGGCTCAAAGGCTTCCAGTCCCTTCGGCAGAGAAATTCTCCATCTTTGGCTCTGTTTGTGAAGGGCAGCGGATATCGGCACCAGTCGTGCAACGATGGCTTCCTCCTCCAGACGCTTGGCGCGGGTTGGATCGCTTACAAGTGCGGGCTTCCCTTGCAAGATCAATAAACGGATGGGCCCTAACCGGGGGTCGCCCTCAACCTGCCCGTCCGACAGAAGGCGGTACCTTCCGGACTCAAGGAGGAGCAACCAAGCCTGGCCATCCGTGCTAGCCGCCCACGGCACGAGGTCGGAGAAATGCTTGGGCAAAGTTATGCGATCATCAGGATCAGGGGAAGTGTGTATCGGGACTAGAGGCTCGTTGGACATTCAGTTGGCTGCTCCCGGTTTTGCCCGTATATATGCACTAATACTAGCTTTATTTACAATGATATAGGAAATTTGCCTTGACTTTTCCCGGGTTTGCCCGGAATATACAACTGGTAGGGTTAGGGTACGATGATGCGCCATATCTTGTATGGCCGATTCGCTTTCTTTGGTATGATAGCGAACAAAAAGCGAATTTATTCAGCATCTCGCCCGAGGAGGTGATCTATGTCGCCGATGGATCTGCAAGACCGCGCACAATACCTCTCACTGGCGCTGTTTTCTCAGAAGATTGTTTCCGCGTTGATGGAGTACGTCGATGAGAACAAGAGGGAAAAGCTCAAACCTTCTCTAGACGAGGCGCTCGTTTCGCTGCGGCGCATACAAACAAAACGCCCATCTGTTGCTTCCGAACGGAGAGTGGTTGCGTTCACCAGCTACGAGCACCTCAGAACACTCGAGGAAGTCTGGAGCGCAAGAGACCGCGCTAACGCTATTCGGATGATGCAAGCAATACTCCGTGCACCCAGGAATCCCAAGGCGAAGCCCGTCGCTAATGACCTGATCGACCTCTTTTCGAAGCTCCAAGATTAAGCTCTTTGGAATTTCGAGCAGCCAAGACCCGTGTCCCCGAGGGTCATGCAACGGCTATGCAAACTGGCCTAGCGGATCTCCTCCATGACGCGGCGGTCCTTCACGGATTTGTAGACTTCATCGAGGAGTACTGCAGAGAGCAGGAGCGTTCACAGACCTACTCCGACGCTTCTGGCCTCTTCTTCCAGTATGTAGAGGAGCTCGCTGCGGGGATAAAGGAGGAGCTCGGTAACGAAATAAACCGCGCCACTCGCTTCCCATCGAGGCTACCCGTCCTACGCCGCAACATCCTGACACTCAAATACTATCTGCGGCTGCTTCACGCATTGATCAAGCCTGCCGCCGATGCACATACACTGACCATTCCCGCTCCGCTCATAGACCTCGCCTCCCAGCAACTTCAACGCGTCGAAGGGATGAGGAAGTCAAAGATCGTCATCCTACTGACCCCTGAGTTCATGTACTTCCAAAGGCCTCACACCCATGTCAAGGAGCAAGCACGACTCGTACAGACCGTTATTCCCCAAGCCACGTTCCCAGCAAGACTAGGCTTCATCGAACTCCCCTACTCTCAAGGCCCAAGCTTCTTCACCAACCTTGCCATCTACCACGAGATAGGCCATTTTGTGTACGAGGAACTGTCAAACTCAGACCCCGCGCATCCCGGTATCGTAGCTCTCAGGTCAGTCACGAACCGGTCTCTGAGTAAGGCGTTCGGGAGCCGCCAAGTGTTTGCCGTTGCCGTCAAGATAATCGAAAATTGGACCCAAGAAATTTTCTGCGATCTGTTCGCCATACGTCTAGTAGGGCCACAGAGCCTCGTCGATGCGTTTCTGGATTCTGTCGTTCCTGCCATTCGCAAGCTAATAAGACAGATAACAATAGAGCCGACGCGCGCGGTGAAGCGGTTCGAGCAGGACCGCAGCAGCATCGAAGACTGCCTTAAGGTCGGCGTGGTTCCACACACAAACACCTTACGCCCTCCTGACCCCGTATCCATTATCAACGCCGCGTTTTGCTTTTACCTCACCTCGCTTCCCGACGTCATCAAGCAGTTCGAGGGACCCGAAGCCGAGAACGACGTGCGCACTCACAGCCTGTGGACAAAGCGACTTGAAATGTGGACGATGAAGGCGATCGAAGATTCGCAGATTCAAGAGCGATTTAGAACGCTGAAGGGTACGGCGTTATGGTCCTTTCTAGAAAAGAAATCCTAAGACGGATGCGGGAGTTAGAGGTAAGTGACGAACATAGCCTTGTAATCACGCCGCTCGTTTACAAAGACGAGAGCGATATCTTCGATGCGGATTCAGTGAACCTCAGGCTAGGCTGTCACTTCTTGCTCCCGAAGACTCTCGATCAGCCCTTCTTTTCCCCCGACCGGAGCTCCGCCACCTCCCTCCACGTGAAGGTCCACATACCGCTCGGCCAATTCCTGGTTGTTCCCGCGCACCAAACCATCTTGGGAGCGACCCTTGAGTTCATCAAGCTTCCATCTGATGTTTCCGGCCAAGTGCTCACGAAGTCGTCGGTAGCGCGAACCTTCATCGTCGTTGAGACTGCGCCATGGATACATCCACAGTATCGAGGCTGCCTGACCCTGGAGATTGCAAATGTGTCCAACACCCCCGTCCTGTTGTATCCCGGCCGCCTAATCTGTCAGCTCGTCCTGATGCGCATCGCCCCGTTCGAAAGTTCCACCGACGGCCAAGCCCTCGTGAGGAAGAAACAAGAGGACGTCAAGCCCGACAAGAATTACTTCGGCCCGGTCTACCCGGAAGCACCGAAATTCAATGATCCTCAGAAGGACCTGTTTAGAATCGGCGTCACACGTGTCTCCCGCCTGAAGCGCACCAGGGAATACCCAACAAGGAAAGGCTGGAGAGAGATCAAGCCGGGGACATGACACAAGCCTCGAGGGTGAACCGACAAACCCCGTTGTCTACAAATCTGATTTCCCATGCAGCCAGCCCGCATCGCCGAACTGCTCCACCCCTTCCTATCCCCGACCCCAAACCCTTGTCATTCCGAACCGGCGAAAGCCGGAGAGGAACCTGCTGTCCTCTCCGCAACCCAACTCCAACATATATCGACGTACATCGATCTACTCCTGCACTGGAATTCCCGCATCAACCTAACCGCCATCCGCAACCCAGAAGAAATAGTCACCCGCCACTTCGGCGAGAGCTTATTCGCCGCAAGTCATCTCTTCCCCACTATTTCCTCCGCGCCCTCAGCGTCCTCTGCGGTGAAAGGTCTTGACTCGGCCGACGCCCGACGCCCGACAGCCGAAGCCCGAGTAGCCGACCTCGGCTCCGGCGCCGGCTTCCCCGGCATCCCCATAAAACTCTGGGCCCCGAACATAGCCCTGACCCTGATCGAATCGAATCAAAAGAAAGCCACCTTCCTCCGCGAACTAGCCCGCGCCCTTACATTGACGGACATCAATATACAAAACGTCCGCGCCCAAACCCTCCCCCCAGGTTCCTTCGAAGTCGTAACCCTCCGAGCCGTCGAGCGCTTCGTAAGCGTCCTCCCAGTAGCCGCCGCCCTCCTAGCCCCCCAAGGCCGCCTAGCCCTCCTAATCGCCTCCTCCCAACTAGAAGCCACCAGTTCCGCCCTTCCCGACCTAGCTTGGGATCTTCCAATCCCAATCCCCCAGTCTCAAGCCCGCCTGCTACTAGTCGGTCGCCGGGAACCAAGTAAGTAAGAAGTGGAATCCCGAGGCGAACTAGGGCCAATAATCTCCCCTGATGCGACGACATGTGGCTGAGTGCAGGGGCGTAAGTGGTAAATCCCATCGGACTAACACTGTTGTCCATACAGAATGGCCATAAAGCCCTCCCGTGTTCCCCCCGACGGAACATGTCGTTCAATGTGTTCCGGACGGAACATTTGTGTTAAGTTCCGACTGGAACACTCGAGGCCCCCCACGCCTCAAGACACCCAATGTTCCAACCGGAACACTTAAGCAAGTTTGTCCTCCCCGGCGTAGCCCTGAGTGTTCCGGCCGGAACACTGGACGCGTTTTGCACACAAATCCAGCTTGCACATGACAATTCGACCTTGCAATCGAAATGCGAATCGCACTATTCTGCCAACAGCTCTAGCTCCTCGACAATTTATGGGACGCGTTATCGCTGTTGCCAATCAGAAGGGCGGCGTGGGCAAGACTACGACTGCCATCAACCTCGCTGCGTCCTTCGCGGCGGCTGAAGTGAACACACTTCTCGTCGATTGCGATCCTCAATCGAATGCCACTAGTGGGCTGGGCCTGGTGAAAGATCCGGAGCGGGTTTCGACTTACCACTTGCTGCTGGGCGCTGCCTCGTGTGAGGAGGCTTTGGCGACTACGGAGCTGGAGCAGCTCTGGCTGATCCCGTCGCACAAGAACCTGATCGGGGCGAACCTTGAGCTGGTCGAGGCGGAGCGGCGGGAGTACCGGTTACGAGAAGCGATCGCGCCTTTGCGCGATCGCTTCTCGTACATCGTGCTGGACTGTCCGCCGGCGCTGGACCTGCTTACCCTCAACGCGCTTGTCGCCGCTGACTCAGTGCTGATTCCCATGCAGGCGGAATATTTTGCGCTTGAGGGGATCAGCGAGCTGCTGGACACGGTGGAGCGGATCCGCGTGAGCTTGAACCCGGGGCTGGAGATTGAAGGCGTGGTGCTGACGATGCTGGATGAGCGGACCAACCTGGCGCAGCAGGTGATGGCTGAGCTGAAGAAGTTTTTTGGGGAGAAGGTATGCGCGGCAACCATACCGCGGAACATACGGCTGGCGGAGGCGCCCAGCCATGGGATGCCGGCGCTGGTATACGATCCGCGGTCGAAGGGGGCGGAAAGCTACATACGGCTGGCGAAGGAGATTCTTGGGAAGCAGCTGCCAGCCGCCGGTTCCCAGCCGCCAGTGGGGGCGGAGATGGACAAGACCGCTTGATACATCGATTTACATCGATATATACATTTATAATTATCGATGTAGGATGCGCCGGACTTGGCGCAAGACGACAGTGTAGAAGCAGCGAGCGAGATCGAGACCTTTAACCACAGAGGGCACAGAGGAGCACAGGGTAAAACATTATGACTACTACGGCGGCAGAGAAGTTGGGGGTTGAGAAGAAGGACGAGAAGGTGGAGAAGCGGCGGGCTTTGGGGCGGGGGTTGGAGTCGTTGCTGCCGGGGCCGCGGGTGGTGGCACCCGCGCTGCACCCGCCATCCCCACCCTTCGCAAAGGACGCGAAGGATGGGGCACCCAGCGATGGTGATGGTGCCGGCGAAACCAAGATCCCTCGCTTCGCTCGGGATGACAGTGGTGAAGGGCAGGCTTCACAGGAATTGGACGTAACGCGGGCGGGGGCGCCCGCGCCACACGAGCCGGACGAGATGGCGCCTGGGGAGGTGATTTCGATTCAGGCGGTTGCGGAGGAGCGGGCTCCTGCAAATATGGTGAAGAATATTCCGCTGCAGCTGATCGGGAAGAACCCTTATCAGACGCGGTTCGTGTTTGATGAGGACATGCTGCGGGAGTTGGCGGAGTCGATCAGGGAGCATGGGGTGGTGCAGCCGGTGGTAGTGCGGCCGGCGGAGGAGGAAGGGCGCTACATCCTGGTGCTGGGGGAGCGGCGGTTGCGGGCGTCGAAGATGGCGGGGAACGAGACGATCCCGGCCCTGGTGCGGAGGCTTTCGCCGCAGCAGGCGGCGGAGATGACGGTGCTCGAGAACGTGGTGCGCGAGGACCTGAATCCGATCGAGCAGGCACAAGCCTTTAAGGTGCTCAGCCAGGAATTCAAGCTGACCCAGACGCAGATTGCGCAGCGAATCGGAGTGTCGCGGGAAAGCGTAGCGAATTACATGCGGCTGCTGCGGCTGCCTGAAGTGGTGATGGAAGACGTGGCCTATGGCCGATTGAGTTTTAGCGAAGCGCGGGAACTGCTGGCGCTGGAAAATACCGAACATATCCTGCGGTTGGAGGGAGAAATTTTGCTGAAGCACCCGCCACTGGACCAGATAGCGCTGCGGGTGCGGATGTTGAACGACCCGGCGATGCCAGGGATGGGAGAGGCGAAACAGGGAACGGCGCGATGGGTGGATCCGAATGTGCGGGCGGCGCAAATGGATATGGAACGGACTTTGGGGATGCGGGTGAGGATTGCGGATCGGAATGGGAAGGGGAAGATTGTGATTGAGTATGCTTCTGTCGATGATTATGAGCGGGTGACTGGGATGCTTAGAAGCAGGAAGTAGCTAGTGCCCAGTACCTAGTTTTTTGAGGGCGGCCTGTGGCCGCCTTCTTTGTTTTTTGCAGCGGCGGGGGAGGAATCAGGGTGGTAAGAGTGGGATGGAAATGGTCTTCCAGCCGTTTCGGGTGAGGCTTTCCATTGTCGGATCGCGGACTTGGCGGGATAAGTGGGAATCGTGCGTCAGGTTAACTAGCTTGGTTCGCGGGAATGGGGCCTCACTGAGCGCAGCGCTGGAAGCCACGCCCCCTAAGATCGACAAAGTCTGAAGCGTACGAGCAAAATCTCCAAAGAGAACTCCTTCGGGGGCTATGGGTGCGTGCAGGGTTGCAGGGGTCCTTCGACTACAAAGTGCTTGCGCTAAGCGCGCAAGCACTTGTTCCGCTCAGGATGACAGCGCCAAGGAAGCCCCAAAGCAAGAACCGTTTTATTTGGCGAAGAAGTAGTCGAAGGATTTTACGGCGGTGAATTCGTCTTCTTTTATGTCGAAGACGGTGTAGAGCTTGGTTACGTAGAGAACGTCCTGAACTTTTTTTGTGAGGCTAAGGAGTTTTAGTTCGCCGCCGGCGTTGCGGACGGTGGTGAAGCCGCTGACCAGTTCGCCTACGCCGGAGGAATCGATGTAATCGACGTGGGCGAGGTTGAGGACGATTTTTTTCTTGCCTTCGGAGATGAGCTGGCGGATGGTGTCGCGGAGCTTTCCGGTTTCGTCGCCGAGAGTGATGCGTCCGACGATGTCGACGATGGTGACGTGGCTGACTTCGCGGGTGGTGATGGTCATGGGAGATTGATTGTATCGCGGACAGAAAGAATCTACCACGGAGACACGGAGGCACGGAGAAAATCTTGGGAGGGTCGTGGTGGGAATGCCTTGCGGAGCCGATGGCGGTGCAATCGGGCATGGGGTCCTTCGACTGCGCAAGCGCTTGCGCTTCGCTTAAGCGCTTGCTCCGCTCAGGATGACAGAGCTAGTAGCTTAGCGAGTTGAGGGCGGTTGAGGCGGGGAGGGGTTGGGAGTCGCGGATTTCCTGGATGGGTGAAGTGACTATTGGGGTGTCGTACTCGGGGTGGTGAAATTCAAGGTGCATGCCGCGGCCTACGTATTGGAGCTTGAGCATGGAGCCTCCCCAGGTGGAACCGGCGATGGCTACGTGAACTGGGTCAGGACAGAATTCTGGGTGGCCGGAGATCAGGGCGTCGCTGCCGCCTAGCAGGACTGCGGTGTAGCAGTGGTGCATGGTTTGAATGTGGAGGATGGTGGAAGGCGGGAGATCGTGGAGAAAGACTCCGCCTTCGATTTCCGATTGGATGATGGCGTGGTTGACGTCATCGGCGAGGTTGGGGTGCGGGGTGAACATGGCCTGGTTACTAGATGCTGACTAAGGGTAATGGGTTTCGGGGGAGTGGGCAAGAGGGGAAATGGGGTTTTTGGGGTCACGTTGGGAGGGGGGACTCTTGGGGCGGGTGCGATTCTGACCCGTCGCTCCCGGGTCGCGGGCCGCCAGTCCCACCGTCGAGCGCAGAGCCTCGACCGTCTATCTATCGCAGGGAATTAAGCATCGCGGTTTGACAACTCGATTTTATGGCGACGCCTATTGCGTAATAGGAAGGGTGACCTCTCGGATCACTTCCCCTGTTCCTACGGGCTGGCCGTTTACTTGCAGCATAGGATTGCCATCCGTAAAAACAATGTGTATTGGATGCTGCTTGCTCAAATTCTGGGTAAGATATTTGACCTTTTCGAGCGTTGGTTCAATCAGTTGTTTGTCTTCCGGCTTTCCATGCGTGTAAAAACGCAAATCAATTGTACTATCCGATTCCAACTGGTATGCCGTCATGGAAAACCCATCGTCTGGCAGTTTCCGATCCCGTAGATCCTGGTAATCGACATATGGCTTGCCGGTCTCCACTCGAAATGAGGCTCCGCCTGCTTTGCTACTTTGGCACCCAGTAATACCAATGGCTATACCGGCCATCACAACAACAACTGCCAACATTTTCTTCATAGTCTTAATTCTCCTAGTTCTGAAATATCCAACAATTCTCCACGGGATTGAAGTGGAGGCTACTGGTGGTTTGCGCTGCTAACGGTTTGGGGCTTGGGTTCGTCGGCGGAGCTGCCGATCGCGTCGCCGGAGAGGATCAGTTCCACGCGGCGGTTTTGCTGGCGGCCCTCGGGGGTGTCGTTGGTGGCGATGGGCTCGGACTTGCCGTATCCGTGGGCTTCGACGGCGGCGGAGTTGATGCCTTGCTGGAGGAAGTAGTCGCGGACGGCTTGGGCGCGATGCTCGGAGAGTTGCTGATTGTAGTCGTCGGCGCCGACGCTATCGGTGTGGCCTTCTACGGTGACATGCAGCGTGGGATAGGCGAGAACGATGCCGGAAACTTTGGCGAGGCGCTCGCGGGCCGAGGGAAGAAGTTCGAAGCTGCCGCTGCGGAAAAGGACGTCCGACATGTTAGCGACGAGGCCGCGGGCGGAATCGCGGGTGGCGAGAATGCTGTTGAGCTGCTGCAGGAGGCGGGCGCGGAGTTCCTGCTTTTCGTATTCGGCTTGCTGACGGAGAGATTCGGATTGGGCGGCGGCTTGTTTTGCTTTGTCGGTTTCGGCGGCCAACACTTGCTGCTGGGCTACGGCTTCGGCAGTGGCTTTTTCGGCGGCTGCCTTTTGAAGCGCGGCTTCTTGCGCGGCGGCTTCGGCTTCCTGCTTCATCTTTAGAGCTTCGGCTTTGGCTTTTTCGGCTTCGGCGCGGGCGGTTTCGGCTTGCGCGCGAGCGGTTTCAGCGTCGGCACGGCGCTTGGCTTCAGCATCGGCATCGGCGCGGGCTTTGGCTTCGCGGGCAGCGGCTGCGGCCTGAGCTTCGTCCTCAGCTTTTTGCTTTACGGCCATGAGGCGGGCTTCTTCGGCGGTTTCGGTGGCTTCTTTGGCGGCGGCTTCGATGGCGGCTTTGTTCTGCTTCTGGCGGTAGGCTTCTTCGGCGTGCATCAACTGCTGGCCGGCTTTGGAAATGATCGACGCGGCATATTTATCTGAGGCGGCGATGTGCGCGATGCGCAAGGCGTTGCGGGCTTCGAAAAGCTCCAGCGGAGTCTTGCTGTCGATGCCGAAAATGGCGTCTTGAATGTGAGTGTTGGTGGAGGAATAGGTGCCGCGGCTGACTAGATCATATTTCGCTTCGATGTTTTCGGTTCCTTCGCCGAGTGCGGGAGCGCTTTCCATGACGACCATGTTGCCGGGCGCGGTGACGGCGAAATAAGGCTCGGCGGTGACGATCATGCCGAAGGTTTGCAGGTCGGTGGCAGCTTTGAGGTGGGCGTTGCCGTGGTCGAGGGTGACTTCCCCGAGATTTACGGGGCGGCCTTGCGGGGAGACGGCCCAGAGGACGTAGGTCAGGTATTCGAGTCCAAACTTGGTGGCGTCTTCGAGGTTCTGGAATTTCACTTCGATCTGGAAGTTAGTCTTCTTGCCTTCTACGCGGGCTTCGCCGGAGGCGCGCTGGAGAAGGTCGGTGCCTTGGAAATCGATCTTGGTGGAGCCGCCTTGCAGGCGGTAGTGGACCGCTTTGGTGGTGCGGGTGACGGTTGGGGTGGAAGTGGGAGTCGGCGCGGGCTGAGGTGGTTGAGCGGTCTGCGCTGATGCAAGCGAGGCGGTAAAGACGATGATGGCCAGAGGTAAGTTTTTCACGAGGCTCTCGGTCTGGGGGAGATTGGGCTTAGTAATCCTTAATAATCTTCGTCTAGATGGTCGGAATGAACAAGGACAGGAAGGACAGTGGGGGAATGGGACTTTGGTCACCGGTTCAGGCGTTCTGTGGCGCTTTGGGGCCGGGCTTCGCTCGGGCCGGACGGGCGAAGGCGCCCGTCCCCACACGAGCATCGTGGGCCTCCTCTTAGATTAGACTGGCGGTTTTGGAAGTCCTATTTAATTTTTACGTTGTTGAAGAAAGTGTTGGCATCGGCTTCGGAGCAGGGGATGTCGTTCATGCACAAGAAGAGCAATGCCCAGGTGCGATGGCCATCAATGGCAACCCGCATGTAGACGACAGCGTTGTTGGTTGCGTACATTCCCTTCGCCGCCGCTCCGCGTGCGGGCAGCCTGCCGATGTTGGTGTTGGACCGGGGCTCGATTTCTGTTGCATTGGTCAGTTTGGCAAGTATCCCGTCGATTCCGCGATCGTAGCTGAATGTGCTGCTGGCGGGAAGGTCGATGTACTGCACCAGGACGGCCCCGTTGTTGCCGTTGCCGAACTCTTGAATGTAAGTGTTTTGGGCAACCACGCCCACTTTGGAGTCCAAATCCTTGGTGCTGGGACGAACCTCGCCTCCCTCGTTGGAGTAGTTCGCGGAGAAAAGAGGGGCGTCGTAGGCCTTGGTGAATACGAGTTTCTGAGCAGAGGCGGCCATTGCCAGCGCGAGAAAAACGAGCAGTGATGCGATGCGTTTGGTCATGTAGGACTCCTGGTTTTTGTCTTCTGGCAAGTCGATCTGCCGCAACAATTTTTACAGATCCTCACTTCGGGGGGATTTGGGGCGAATTAGCTTCTAAGTAAGGCTTAACAATGTTCGTCGAAGAGAAGCGGAGGAACAACGGACAGGAAGGGCTATTGGGGGATGGAACCTTGGTCACTCTGGGGAGTTCTTGGATGGTGTGCGGCGGGGCTTCGCCGCTTCGACTTCGCTCAGGGCAGGCTCACACCGGACAGCCGAGGCGGCGGTCTCTACGTGAGTTTCTTACGGGACGGTCGCGATGGAGCCTTTGGGGCCTACTACCAAGGCTCCGCCTTCGGGGTAGGGAGTTACGGCGTTGAATTGCGTATCGGATTTCTTGCGGGGGCTGATTCGGGTGGGGTTTTTGGGGGGGCGGAAATCGTAGATGAATTTGGGACCGACGATGAAGAGGCGAACACCAGCCTGATTTTCGTCCAGGTCTTGGGCTTTGGGATTTCTGTGTCTGCGGTCGTAGGCTACGGCGGAGTAGTAGGACTGAGGCGTGATTTGGGAGAGAGTCCAGGTTTTGCCGGCGTCGTTGGTGAAGGCGAGGTTGGGGCCGTCCTGGTCGGGAAGTTTGTAGTCACCGCCGGCGATTACGCCGTGCATGGGATCGCGGAAGGCGATGGAGAAGATTCCGGCAGAGGCGGGGCCGTGGAGGATGGGAGTGTCGAAGACTTGCCAGGATTGGCCGCGGTCGGGGGAGCGGAAGACGCGGGCGGCTGTGCCGCCGGTGGCGAACCAGATGTTCCCCTCAGGGGCTGAAGCCCCATTTTCTTTGGTGGCGCTTACGGCACGACTGAAGTCGTGCCCTTCCCGAGCTTTTCCTTCCCCATCCTGCCCCTCCCGATCAGTCAGGATGGCAAGGCAGGTGTTGCTGGCGGCGAATGCGCCTTCGCCTTCTATGGCTGGCGGGAGTTGCGTCGGTGGGATGGGAGTCCACGTTTGGCCGTCGTTGGTGATCAGGAGTTCGAATTTTGGTTGGCCCTTTTCATCGGGGATGGGATCGCCGAGAACCAAGCCGTGCGTGGGATCCCAGAAGACCATGGAGTCGAAGAAGCCTTTGGGATTCGAGTTGGTGAATTGGAGTTGCCAGTGACGGCCGCGGTCGGCGGTGTGGTAAATGCGGGATTGGTCGCCGGGACCGGCGGACATGAGGAAGGCCTCGTCGGCGGAGAAGGCGACTACGGCGCGGAAGTCGAGCGCTTCGGCGCCGGGAACCTGGTCGGGGATCCAGTTTCGGCCTGCGTCCGTGGTGCGGAGGTAAGTGCCGTGAGTCCCGGAAGCCCATGCGATCTGGCGTGAAACGGCGCTTACGCCGCGGAGGCTTTCGGTAGTGTAGGCGGGGTGGGTTTGCGGTGCGGATTGGGCGAGGGCAGTGGCGGTGAGGAAGAAGATTAGCAAAGTGCGCATGCGGGAAATTGTCTCAGAAAAGTGAGGCTCGTGGCTGGAGCATAGTTCCGCACCAGAGCACACGGACACATGCGGTTGTGCCGGGCGTAGGGATCCTTCGACTCCGCTCAGGATGACAAACCTTGTATAGGTACGCGACCGCGACTATTTGGCGACGAAGTCGGCGAAGGTGGCGACTCTGCCGAAGTAGATGCGGAGGGTGCATTTAGTGGGATAGTGGGCGAAGGCAACCTCGAGAGTGTCTGCGGCTTGGGGGACCTGGTCGGTTTCGATTTGAGCGCGGGCGATGTCCTGCTTCTCGTCGTAGGCCGCGCCGGCGGTGACGTTTTTGTTGACGGCGAGGCTCCATTTTTCCTTCGCGGGAATGGGATAAACGGTGTAGGCGCCGATGGGGATGTTGGAGCCGCCGAAGGTGAGCGGGGCTTCGGTGAAGAGGGTCATGGGAGCTCCGCCGGGAGCCCAGGGCTTGCCGTTGATAGCTTTGTCGGTCTTGGCAGTGACTGGGTTGAAGTTGATGCGGACCTGGCGGCCGTCGTCGAGAGTACAGGTGGTAGTGGAGGACGGTGAGGACTGAGCCGGGCAGATGGCGGCTAGAGTAAGCAGGGAAAGAATGCCGACGACGCGAGCGCGGAGCATGAGAGACCCTCTGGGGCAAGAGTGTAGCGCTGAAAGGGGCGGAGGGGAAGAGGATTTGGAATATCGATTTTTGGTGGGAGGGATTCGGGGACGCCCGGTCGTCGCTGGTCTTCGGTGATGTACTCAGAGGGTGGGGCGGTTGCTACCGTGAGTGGCGAGTATCCGGCATCGATACGGGTACCGAGCGAGGACTTACATTCATGGCGAAAGCAGCAAAGCTGAAGATTCTTTATGGCGAAGGCGATGCGGACGTGCAGGCTTCAACAGCGGCGGCGTTTGAGAAGGCTGGGCACACGGTAGAGAAGGCTGTGGGACGGAAGGCGGTGGAAGCGGCGATCGGCAAGGGCGGGTTCGACCTGGTGGTGTTGGGGCCGAGTTTGAGCCGGAATGACCGGCATCATCTGCCTTATATGGTGAAGAAGGCGCAGGCCGAGACTAGCGTGCTGGTGATGCATGCGGATGGAAGCCGGCATCCTTATGTGGATGCTTGCACCGATACCGGGGCCAGCGTGGAGAATGTGCTGGCGCGAATTGAAGGGATGGCGATCGCTGGGATGATGCCGGCGGCGGCGGCGGCGGCGGGAAGATAGTTTTCAGTTCTCAGTTCTCAGTTCTCAGTTCTCAGTTCTCAGTTCTCAGTTCTCAGTTATTGGATTGGCGGCCTTTGCGGACCGCCAGTTTCTTTTTTGTGGCGGAAGAAAATCTTAAACCACGGAGGGCACCCTTCGGCTGCGCTCAGGGCAGGCTCGGGTCACAGGGTAATTCGTGTGAGCACGACTCTGGGTGGTTAACTGGTGGGACGGATTTGACTTGGCGGGGGTTCGTTCTGGCTTGGCTGGCTGTGTATAGCCGGAAGTGGAATTTTGATCGCTGTGGCTTGCTTGAATTTGGTGCGAACCTAGTTAGTAATAGTGGAATTTGCGGTGCGTTCTTTGGGTTGATTTGGCTGCGGACACACGGATGCTTAGCTGTACGAACGGCTTGAGTGGGTTTTCTTATCTCAAGAAACTTCTTCCTCACAAACTTTATCGAAGCGAATTGTTGGCTGGTACATCCAAAGCGATGTGCGGGGCTGCCTTGGCTGCTCGCTTCGCTCGCTGGACGGGTGAATGCGCCCGTCCCCACACGAGTTTCCTAGCTTCTCAAAATCTTAAAGGAGGGTGCGATGGGAGTTAGTGCGAATTTTTTGCCGGAGTTTGATGCGGAGATGGCGGCGACGCGGCGGACGTTGGAGCGGATTCCGGAGGACAAGCTGGCCTGGAAGCCGCATGAGAAGTCGATGCTGCTGGGGCGGCTGGCAGGGCATATTGCGGAGCTGCCGGGGATGGGCGTGATCGTGTTGAAAGAGGATGCGCTGGATTTTGCCAACCGTCCGGCGGGGGCGCTGGCGCTGAAGCCGACGGTGGCGGAGTCGCAGAAGCATGTGCTGGAAATATTCGATAAAAATGTTGCGGCGCTGCGGGCTGGGATTGCGAGCGCGAGCGATGAGCATTGGGCCAAGAACTGGAAGCTGTCGATGGGAGAGAAAACGTTTTACGACGGGCCGCGCTTTGGAGCGATGCGGCGGATGGTGATGAATCATGTGATTCATCATCGGGCGCAGTTGGGAGTTTATCTGCGGTTGACGGGAGTGGCGGTGCCGTCGGTGTATGGGCCTTCGGCGGACGAGGGACGGTAGGGGGGTTACACTCGTCCGCTAACGAGTGCTATGGCGATTTATCTCTCCTTGAGTGGTTCGCTTAGAGGCAATTCGTATAAAGCGCACCTACGATTGGTTCGCCAGCAGCCGCCCCGCTGCGATCAGCTTTAACACGTAGCCCGAGGAGGGCGGCATCTGAGCCGCAACCAGCAGGAGCACATCCGTCCGTGGAAATCGTCCCTTCGTACTCGTCTCCGTCCAAAGAGACCGGAAGGCCGTTCTCTTTGAAAAACCGCATTACATCTTCTTTCGGGGTGCCTATTCTTAGCCTCTCGCGTGCGTCGCGCTTCAACGTCTCGATACGCGCTTCGTATGCCTTGCCCCGCTGTTGGCACGCGGTGCTGTGGTAACGGTAGAACATCCACCCAAACCGAGAGTAGCCCCAGGCCAACATTGCCAACGTCAAAAGCGCGAACATACCGATGAGGATTCGCTTCGCCGTCTTTTTCAATTGTTCCTCTTCATGCACTTTACGCCGCATCACGACAGAGTTCCACAATAACGAGTGTTGCGTGACGAGGAGAAGTGCCTTGCGGCGCCGCTGGTCGCGCGTGAGGGTTGCATAGATCCTTCGGCCCGCAAAAGGCGCGGGCCTCAGGATGACAATTCTGGAATGGAGTCGGCGTCCGCTTTTATTGCAGGGTCACCTTCATATCCAGACTGTGGGCCACGAAGGCCCAGGTGTCGGCGGTTTCGTCGATTAGCTTCGTGATCGATTTTCCCGCGCCGTGGCCTGCTTTTACTTCGATGCGAATCAGGATCGGGGCTGGTTCGGCTTGGTCGGCCTGCATAGTGGCGGCGAATTTGAAGCTGTGGCCGGGGACTACGCGATCGTCGTGATCTGACGTGGCGATCAGCGTGGGCGGATACTTTGTTCCGGGCTTCAGGTTGTGCAGCGGGGAGTAGGCGTAGAGGGCTTTGAAATCTTCGGCGTTGTCGGAGGAGCCGTAGTCGCTGGTCCAGGCCCAGCCGATGGTGAATTTGTGGAAGCGCAGCATGTCCATGACGCCGACTTCGGGGAGGGTTGCGCCGAAGAGGTCGGGACGCTGGGTTACGCATGCGCCGATGAGCAGGCCGCCGTTGCTACCGCCGCGAACCGCGAGCTTGGGAGTTGAAGTGTATTTGTTGGCGATCAGCCATTCGGCGGCAGCGATGAAGTCGTCGAAGACATTTTGTTTTTTCAGTTTCATTCCCGCCTGGTGCCACTCTTCGCCGTATTCTCCGCCACCGCGCAGGTTGGGCTGAGCGTAGATGCCTCCCATTTCCAGCCAGACGACGTTCGGCACGGAGAAATTTGGAGTGAGTGAAATGTCGAATCCGCCGTAGGCGTAGAGCAGGACGGGATTCTCCCCGTCGAGCTTGAGGCCTTTCTTGTAGGTCAGGAACATGGGTACGCGCGTGCCGTCTTTGCTGGTGTAAAAGACCTGTTTGGTTTCGTAGCGGCTGGCGTCGAAATCGACTTTGGGCTGACGGTAGACGGAACTCTTGCCAGCCTGCGGATCGTAGCGATAGACGGTGGCTGGGGAGGTGAAACTGGTGAAGGCGTAGAAGGTTTCTTTGTCTTTGCGCTTGCCGCCGAAGCCTGCGGCGGTGCCGATGCCGGGCAGGTCGACGTTGCGCAGGAAGGCGCCATTCAGGTCGTGGACGCGGACTTCAGTGCGCGCGTCTTTCAGGTACCCGAGAAGGAATAAATTGTTGACGACGTTGGCGAACTCGAGTTTGTCGGCACCTTGCGGGACTATCGTCTTCCAGTTCGTGCGCTCGGGATGGCGAGTGTCGATGGCGATTACGCGTCCGCGGGGGGCGTCGAGGTCGCTGTGGAACCAGAAGACTGGGCCGTCGTTGTCGATGAAGTTGTATTGAGCATCGAAGTCGTCGAGAAGTCTTACGACCTGGGCATCCGGCTGCGTGAGGTCTTTGTAGTAGAGGCGGTTCTTGGGGGATGTGCCTTGCCAAACGCTGATGATGAGGTAGTGGCCGTCATCGGTCACGTTGCCGGCAAATCCCAACTCTTTGTTGTCGGGACGTTCGTAGATGAGTTTGTCGTCGGATTGGGCGGCACCGAGGCGGTGGTAGTAGAGCTTGTGAAAGTAGTTGGCCTCGCGCAGAGCTGCGCCTTTGGGCTCATCGTAACGGCTGTAGTAGAAGCCTTTGTTGTCTTTGGTCCAGGATGCGCCGGAGAACTTGACCCACTTGAGATCGTCGGAGAGATCTTTGCCGGTATCGACGTCGCGGACGTGCCACTCGGTCCAGTCGGAGCCGGAAGTGGCGAGGCCGTAGGCCATGAGCTTGCCATCGTCGGACATTTCCGTACCGGCGAGAGCTACGGTGCCATCGGCGGAGAGCGTGTTGGGGTCGAGTAACACGCGCGGTTCGGCGGTGAGTGATTCGGCGACGAGTAGCACGTTCTGTTGTTGCAGACCGGTGTTGTGCTGGAAGAAGTAGCGTCCGCCGTGCTGGCTGGGCGTGGTGAAGCGCTCGTAATTCCAGAGCTTAGTGAGGCGGTCATGGATGGCCTGGCGGTAGGGGATCTGCTCGAGGTAGCCGAAGGTCAGTTTGTTTTCGGCTTCGACCCAGGCGTGGGTTTCGGCGGAGTCGGTGTCTTCCAGCCAGCGGTAGGGGTCGGCGACTTTGGTGCCGTGGTAGTCATCGACCTGGTCGCTGCGACGGGCTTGGGGGTAGGTGAGCGAAGCGGTTTGGGCAGCGGAGATGAACGCCATAATTGAGAGTAGCGAAAATAGGATGGTTGTGTGGCGAGCTAGGTGCATGGGGGCCTCTTGGGCGAATCGGAGGAGCGATCTATTTTGCCTGTTGGCACGGGCAAGAAGCAAACTTAGGGCGCCATAGAAACTCCTCGCGAGGCTTGTGGTGGCTGCCGGCGAGTAAGGGGTCCTTCGACTCCGACACGCGTCCGCTTCGCGGGCGCGCGTCTTCGCTCAGGATGACAGAGGTGACTACGGCAGGGTGCGGCGGGCGGGCCTGGTGGATGCGGGTTTGTAGTCCGCGGGGTAGAGGACTACGCAGCGGTTGAAGCCTTCGCCGTCGCTCTCGGTGTGGAGGTCGGTTTGGTCGCGCAGGGCGAGGTGGACGATGCGGCGCTCGCGCGAGGACATGGGAGCGAAATGGAAAGGCGTACCGGTCTGGCGAACTTTTTCGGCGGCGACACTCGCGGCCATGCGGAGTTCCTGCAGGCGGATGGAACGCTGGTTTTTGCAGTCGAAGGCAATCTTTTCGTGGTCGCTCGAGGGCAGGCGCAGGATTTCGAAGGCCAGGAGTTCTAGCGCGCGAAGAAGTTCGCCGCCGCGGTCGAGGAGCAGAGTGGAATCGGGTCCGGAGAGATCGACGAAGATTTCTGGCTTCTCCCAGTCGGTGGGCGCGGGGGGATCGACGACGATGCGGTATCTGAGGTGAAGTCCGCCGTTGGTAACGACGGATTGGAGGAATTCGTTGATGCGATTGGCGGCGGCGAGTTTGTCCATAGGAAGCTCTTAGCTGTTAGCTCTTAGCCTTTAGCTTGAAAAGCAAAACCTTTCACCACAGAGGACACACGGTCTTACAGTCGAAAATCAAATCTTATCGCAGTCACGGCACCTTCAGCGCTCAAGCTAAAAGCTTAAAGGCCAAGAGCTAATAGCTCTCTTCACTTATCTTTCTTGCGGGCGCGTTTTTCCAGCATTTCGCGCATCTCGCGGCCCAATTTGGTGCGGTTCATGATGGCCTGCTGCGCGATCGAAATCAGATTGGTTTCGGCGTAGTACAAATTCAATCCCGCTTGCAGGTTGAAGAAGATGAAACCCATCATTAACGGCATCATCCAGGTCAACATTTTCTGCTGAGCTGGATCCATACCAGCTTGCGGGGTCATGCGCTGCATGGCAAACATGCTGACCACCATGACGATGGGAAGCAGATTCCACGGATCCTTGGCGGAAAGATCGGTGATCCAGAGCCAATGCGCGTGGCGCAGATCGAGCGCGACGCCCAGCATGCGGTAGTAGGCGATGAGGAATGGGAACTGGATTAAAGTAGGCAGACAGCCGCCGGCGGGATTTACGCCTTCCTTTTTATAGAGGCCGCTGATCTCTTCGTTCATGGCGGCTTTCCGCGGGTCGCGCAGGCTGTACTTCTTGTACTTCTCCTGGATGGACTTGATTTGCGGGGCAATGCGCTGCATCTTGAGCATCGACTTCATTTGCGTGATGCGCAGCGGGAGCAGCAGGATGGTGATGATGAGAGTTTGAAGAACGATGGCCCATCCCCAGTTGGGAACGATGTGGTTGTAGGTCCACTTGAGCCAGAGGAAAAGCGGGCGGGACAGAATGCCCCACCAGCCGAAGTTGACAATGCCGCGGAGATCGGGGCTGTCATTCTTAATGGTGGGTACGCGGACGGCGTCAAGGGCGGCCAGTTCTTTGGGGCCGACGTACATTCGCTCGATGGTTGGGCCGCGAAGGCTGCCAACAGCGGCGCCCAGGACGTCAACGGTGGCGATGTCTTTGGAACCGGCGCCCAGGGGATTCAGGCCGGGCTTCTGCGGAATGTCCATGGCGTTGTGGAGCGTGACCATGGCAGTCGTGGTGGGATCGCCGGGGATAAAGGTGGCGGTGAAATATTGATCGCCGGTGCCGGCCCACTCGAATCGGACCTTTGATGGTGTTGCCACCGCTGATGCTCTTGACGCCGAGTCGCGAAACATAGCTCGGGAAGAAGATGTAGCCGCTGCGTTCGGTGGAGGCATCGTTGTGATAGTCGACGGCGGCGGCGGCGTAGGAAGCGGGCGTGACTTCGTCGCCGAATCCGGAGGGCCAGGCGGGGGGGGCGAAAAGTTCCGCGCCTTTATAGACGACGGAAGTTTCAACGTTCAGAACATAAGCGTCGTCGAAACGGAAAGTCTTGTGGACCACGAGATCCTGGTCGGAGTATTCGAAAGTGATGGACGCGGGAGCCTTCAGAGTTTGGCCGGCGAGGTCGCCTTGGGCTGAGGTTACCGTGACCTTAGCGTTTTCCTCACCCATGAGGATCGGGCGGGTCTCGCTGGGAATGTAGAGCGCGGAGTTGAGACGGTTGCGTAAAGTTTCGTCGTAGGGGAAGAGAGAGAGTGGGTAGCCGAATTTTTGCGCGGCGGCGGGATTGACTAAATCGAGCAAACCATTCTGGGCGTCATTGTCGAACTTTTTCAGGATCCAGGATTTGACCTGGGCGCCGCGGTTGGTGAAAGTGATTTTGTAGAGATCGTTCTCGATGACGGTCTCAGTTTCGGTGGAGGCCTGTTTGCTGACCGTATTTGGGGTGACGGCGAGCGGGGCGGAGGGCGCAGGGAGGGGCTCAGGGACCGTGGTTTTGACAGGCGCGGGTTGATTCTGCGTTTGGGGCGCGGGCGGCTGCGGCCCGTATTTTTTCAGCACCGCCTGGAAGACGATGAAGCCGAGGAAGGTCACAGCTAAGACGAGCAGGAGGCGGCGCTCGGAGCCGGGTTCTTGTTGAGGATTTTTGAAGTCGGCCAAAGTTTTACCTTAAGTACCTCGCTGCTTCACCACCGGGTCATAGCCGGAGCGGGCGAAGGGATGACAGCGGAGGATGCGGGTGAAGGCCATCCAACCGCCGCGCAGAGCACCGTAGCGCTCCACGGCTTCCATGGCATATTCGGAGCAGGTCGGCACGAAGCGGCAGGCCGGGGGCAACAGGGGCGAGATGACCCACTTGTAGGCCCGCAGCAGTTGCAGCGTGACGAATTTGGCGAATTTGCTCAAGGGCGGCTATTGGGCTTTCGGCTTTCGGCCTTTCTCTTCGTTGCCATTTCGGGTTCTGTGAGTTTCTGTTCGATTACGGCAAAAGCTCTGCTGACTTCGTTCAGCACCGCGGCGAAGTCGGTGGTCAGCAGCGATTTCTTTGGGTTGATGACAACGTCGGCCGCAACGCCCGCGGGCGGACGCGTCATGCGAACGGCTTCGCGCAAGCGGCGCTTCATGCGGTTGCGCTGGACTGCGCCGCCGAGGGCGCGTCCGACGGTAAACCCCACACGGAGGCCCGTCTGCGGGCCGGAAGCATCTGCTTCCGGGCGCGGCCAGTAGAAAACGGTGAGGGACGCGGAAAAATGGCGGCGTCCCTGCTTGTAGACGCGCTCGAAATCCGCGTGGCGCAGAAGGCGCGCGCTGCGGGGGAATCGGGCTGCTGGCTTTGGCGGCATAGCGGAGTCCGGCCGAGTTTTTATGTGGCAGATCCCCAGCGTGGCATTCGCCATCATGCCCTCGTGCGGCATGGGGGTCTCGGCTGTGGAAGTTAGCGGCACCAGAAACGCTACTCGCGGAAGCCAGGTTTCACGGAAACCCGCTTTCGGCCCTTGGCACGGCGGCGGGAAATCACCTTCTTGCCGCCCTGGGTCTTCATGCGCGTGCGAAAACCATGCTTCTTGCTTCGCTTGCGCCGGTTAGGTTGGAATGTACGCTTGGGCATGAAAAGTGGCTGCTCCTGGTTCCCTCGACAGTTTTAGGGCAAACAATAAGTATAAATGACAAGCGCAGCGAGGGCAAAGTCGAATTGCAGTTCGGATTTCGTAACAAGAACACGTTTGCAGAGCGGGCAAGAGCAACAGCGTTAGGATGGTTCGTGAGTATCCTTCTCAGTTCGTGTTTCGTTAGATTGCCCTTCGTTGCTTATCACTCCAACAGTCATTCACGCAAAACTAATTCCCAACTCAACCAGCAGTAGCGGTTTTCGTTGTTCTTATCTTTCATTCGAAAAGGAGGTTTTCAGCCATGGAACATTATCGAAGAGTTCCCATCGCGTTCGTTGCGGCAGTTATTGTTTTGTGTTTGACAGCCGCTCAGGCGCAACGTCCAATTCCAACGCACCATGCGCGTGAGGTAGTCGTCAGCGGGCAGGCTCCGCTGGTCGGGCTGGTGCCCGGTACCCAAACCATAGGGTTGGCAATCATGCTTCCGTTGCGGA
The DNA here is from genome assembly GCA_963842095.1 of uncultured Acidobacteriaceae bacterium. GTDB lineage: Bacteria > Acidobacteriota > Terriglobia > Terriglobales > Acidobacteriaceae > Sulfotelmatobacter. Next base: position 258,734 of record CAWJEY010000004.1, on the reverse strand, counting down.
ACGAGTCAGAGTTGGATGATCTACTCCAGAGACTCTACGATCCGTTCAGCCCGTTATACGGTCAGTTTCTTTCTGTGCAGGAGTTTACGGACAGGTTTGGTCCGACTCAGGAAGACTATGACGAAGTCATCAGTTTCGCCCAAGCACATGGCATGACGGTCACGGACGTCGCTCCGAACCGTTTGGCTGTATTTGTCAAGGCTCCGGCGGCGAGCGTGGAGCAGGCGTTCCACGTGACCCTGGGTTTGTATCAGGATCCAATCGAGAAGCGCTCATTTTATGCGGTAGACCGGGAGCCGACTGTCGATTTGGATGTTCCGCTGTGGCACATCGCAGGCCTGGATAATTATTCCATCCCACGTCCGCTTTACTTAAAGCGAGCCGCTGGCGTGAAGGCGAACACCACAGGATCGGGTGCGGGAGGCGACTTCCTCGGGAGCGATCGAAGAGCAGCTTATTACGGAGGAACTACGCTGACGGGCAGCGGCCAGACTGTGGGATTGTTCGAATTGGATGGCTACAACATCGCCGACGTGAATTCCTATTTCACGAATGTGAAGCAAACCCGCAATGTCCCGGTGAACAACGTGTTGCTGCTCGGAGCCAGCGGAAGTTCCGATGGGCAGGATACGGAACAGGTGATCGATATCATCGATGCCATTTCGATGGCGCCCGGCCTGTCACAGGTGCGGGTCTATATCGCGCCGGAGAGTGGCTTTGTTTCAGGGACAGGTGATGTGGCGATATTCAACAAAATGGCATCGGAAAACATTGCCAAACAAATCAGCAGTTCCTGGGCCTGGAAACCGGCCGATCCAAGCAGCGATGACACAATCTTCAAGGAGCTTGGGAGTCAAGGGCAGACTGTGTTCGTGGCCTCCGGCGACTACGGCTCATATCCTAATTCGACTGGCTTCTATTACCCGGCGGAGGACGCGTACGTGACCGCAGTTGGCGGCACGGAACTCACGACCAACGGCGCGGGTGGCCCTTGGGAATACGAAACGGCCTGGGGAGGGACCGGAAACGCGTGCACCAGCTACAGCAGTGGTGGCGGAATTTCCCCGGACAGCATCCCGATACCCAGCTACCAGCAGCTGCCGGGTGTCATCAACGCATACAATGGGGGCTCGACAACGTTGCGGAACGTCCCGGATGTCGCCGCCGAAGCCAATTGCGACAATTACTACTGCGCCAACGGCACCTGCGCGGAAGGACTTGGCGGAACCAGCCTTGCCGCACCCACGTGGGCGGGCTTTGCGGCACTGATGCGAGGCCTGTACATCTCCGACGGTCTCGGAACCGGCGGTCTGATCAACCCTGCCATCTATGCCATTGGCGTTGGGCCAAGCTACTCAACCTACTTCCATGACATCTACAGCGGCTCGAACGGCAAATTTTCGGCCGAGTCCGGCTACGACCTGGTTACGGGATGGGGCAGCCCCCGCGGCAGCGGATGGTTGGAGCCCTTTGCCGTGGCTGTCGCGCCATCCTTTCAGGCCATTCCACCGGGCAGTTCCGCTAGCTACACAGTGACGGTGTCACCTTCGCCCATTGCAGCGTTCACCGGAACTGTGTCCCTCACTGTCACTGGCTTACCCACTGGCGCTACGGGCACCTTCACTCCGGCTTCGATCACGGGCGGTTCTGGAACTTCAACTCTCAAAGTGACCACCTTGACATCGACACCGACTAACGACTACACGCTGACCATCAAAGGAACGAATGGATCGCTGACAAACACTGCCGCGGTAACGCTGTATGTTGGGCTTTACTGCACTCCCTCGACCAGCTGCACATCGGGAGGATTCAATCTCGACGCTCAGATCACGCTGAGCTGCAACGAGGTAAGCCCGATCGGGGTGACGGCCGAGGCCTGCATCTACAATGGAAGCTCGTACAACTGCTCAAGCAACAGCGCTCAATCCGACTCAACCACCGTCAGCACCTCGGCTAACCAGAGCGGCGCTTATGAAGAATACGGCGGCTATTGCAACTTCACTTACACGTATGGCGGAAATACCTACTGATGTGTGAGAAAAAACCCCCACAGGCGTGGGCGAACTTTGCGGAGGAGGCACCGTTGAGGGTCTCCTCCTCCGCGAAGCGTTGAGGTTGACGAAAGCGCCTTCGAAAAGTTTGGTATTCGTCCTGCACCCTCTCCGCGGCAGTTACCACCGCGCCACTTGACACCACGATGCTTTCGGGTTCTGGTCTTCATGCGCGTGCGGGTGCTGCCGAGATTGGGCATGATCCTCTTTCAGATCCAGGCAGGAAAATCTCGACGCACACGTTTGCACCGTGCTCGCTGCAGTTACATCCTTGACACTTGACAGCCGCGCAGGTTGGGGTTCCGAATCGTGTTCGTGAAAACACGGCGTGCGAAGATTTCTGCACGACGAAAAAAATTTGTGCTACTATGCCGCTCGTCGGGTTTGAAAATCTCATTCACAAATGACAGCCGCGCCGCCCACAAGTGGCGCATTCCGCAGTACACTAAGAGTTCCATCAGCAGCGGGTAATCGCAGTTTTTGAAAAGGCGCCCCTCAGCCAGCCGCCGGGACGCCGCGGCGGGTATTTCATAATTTATGTCAGCTCAAGGCTCACCACTTTCCCCTAATCCGTGGACGCGCATTTTGGACGCGCTGGAAAAGAAAGTCAACCGGCACTCCTTTGACACCTGGTTAAAACCGACCCGCTACAGCCACGCCAGCGGCGGAATTTTGTTCGTGCGCGTGCCCACGGCGGAGTTCCGGCATACGGGCGACAAATACGCCGACCTGATCCAGGAGGCGATCGACAACCTGGGGCTGGAGTTCAACGACGTGAAGTTTGTTACGCCGGAGGACGATCCGGCGGCCACGGCGGTGCGGCACAATGGCGGACTCTCCGCCGGCCCGGTTCCGGTGGGGACAACTCCGGCGCAGGCGCGGTTCGATTGGGATGGCGCGGCGCAACTGAATCCGCGCTATACGTTCGACGCCTTCGTGATCGGCAGCGGAAACCAGTTCGCCCATGCGGCGTGCCAGGCGGTGGCGGAGCGTCCCTCAAAAGCCTACAACCCGCTGTTCCTGTATGGCGGCGTGGGCATGGGCAAGACCCACCTGATGCAAGCCATTGGACATGAAGTGAAGCGCCGGCAGCCGCAGGCTTCGATCTGCTACGTGTCGAGCGAGAAGTTTACCAACGACATGATCAACTCGCTGCGCTACGACAAGATGACGTCGTTCCGCGACAAGTTCCGCAGCGTGGACGTGCTGCTGATTGATGACATCCAGTTCCTGGCGGGCAAAGAGCGGACGCAGGAGGAATTCTTCCATACCTTCAACGCGCTGCACGACACGATGAAGCAGATCGTGATCGCCAGCGACCGGTCGCCGAAAGAGTTGGCGGAGATTGAAGACCGGCTGCGCAGCCGCTTCGAGTGGGGACTGATTGCGGACATTCAGCCGCCGGATCTGGAGACCAAGGTCGCGATCCTGCAGAAGAAGGCAGAGCAGGAGAAAGTTACGCTGCCGACCGATGTGGCGCTGTATGTGGCGCAGAATATCCGGTCAAATGTGCGCGAACTGGAAGGTGCGCTGATCCGGCTGGTGGCACATTCGTCGCTGATTGGAGCGGAGATCACGCTGCCCTACGCACAGCAGGTGCTGAAGAATTTTATCGACTCGCAGGCGCGCAAGGTCACCATTGAATCCATTCAGAAGATGGTGGCGGAGCAGTTTGGGCTGCGGTTGGTGGAGATCAAAGCCAAAGACAATTCGCGGGCGATCGTTTATCCGCGGCAAATTGCGATGTATCTGGCGAAGCATATGACTGAAGCGTCACTGCCGGAGATTGGGCGGCAGTTCGGGGGAAAGCACCACACGACCGTGCTCCACTCGGTGGAGAAGATTGAAGAGATCCGCAAGAACGACAAAGATTTGAACAGGCTGCTCAATAAGTTGACTGAGCAATTGGGCGGATAAATGGTGGGTATTGGGCGTTTTGCACCGAGCGGCGCAGTCTTCCTTTTTCCTGGCTGTGAATGAGATGTGGAAGCTGTGCAAGGGTCATAGGGAAGTGGGAAGGTGGGAATTTTGTAGTAGGGTCTCCGCCGGGTTCGGGACCGATTTCTCACACGAAGGGACGCTCCCCAACGTGGTAACAATAGGTCAGTTGTCAAAGTTTTCCACTTCTCCGAGTTGCCTACTGTTACTGCTGGTTTTATAGGTTTTGCATTTGATATAAGGGAAGTAATAAAAGTAGCACGCGGCAGGGGGAGACCAACATCATGCCGGTGGAAGCGGCGGTTGCGGTAGGGACGATGGAGATTACGGTCAGCAAGGTTGAATTGCTGCGGGAGTTGACCGCCACACAGGGCGTGGTCGAGCGCAAGACCACGATTCCTATTCTTTCCAATTATTTATTCGAGGCGGCCGAGGGGAAACTCTCACTGACGGCAACGGACCTGGATCTGAGCCTGCGTACATCCTGCAACGCCAAGGTAAAAAAGGAAGGGTCGTGCACGATTCCGGCGCGCAAGCTGCATGATTACGTGAAGCTGCTGCCGGACACCGATATTACGATCAAACTGCTAGAGAATCACTGGGTCAGTATCCGCTGCGGACGTTCCAACACAAAAATGGTGGGGATGGCGAAGTCGAATTTCCCCAGCTTGCCGGTGTTTCCGACGGCAGGAGTGGTAAAGATTCCGGGGCAGGTACTGCGCGGCCTGATTGCGCGGACGGGGTTTGCCATCTCGAGTGAAGAGTCGCGTTACACGCTGAACGGCGCGCTGATGCTGCTGAAACCAGAGTCGATCACGATGGTGGCGACCGATGGGCATCGATTGGCGCATTGTGAGCGGAGTGGCGAGAAGTTTGAAGGCGTCTCGGGTGAGATGAAGACGCTGGTGCCGAAGAAGTGCATGGATGAACTGAAGTCGCTGCTGGATTCCGCTGACGCCGAGACGGTGGAGTTTGCCAAAGACGAATCGACGCTATTCTTCCGCATCGGATCGCGGCTGCTGACGTCGCGGCAGCTTACGGGGCAATTCCCGAACTTCGAGGCCGTGCTGCCCAAGGACAACAGCAAGAGCATCACGCTGAACAATGCGGATTTAAACGCGGCGATCTTGCGCGTGGCACAGTTTGCCGACGAGCGTTCACGGGCAGTCCGCCTGAAGCTGGAAAAAGGTGAGGTGAAGATCTCAGCGTCGTCGACGGAAGCGGGCGAGTCGGAAGATTCGATTGAAGCTCCCTATGACGGCGAGACCCTGACCATCGGCTTCAACGCCGTGTACCTGGTCGACTTCCTCAAAGCCGCCGGCACCGGCGAGGTGCGCCTGGAGTTGAAGGATTCGCAGTCCGCGGGGCAGTTGCGGCCGGCCGAGGGCGATGATTATAAGTACCGGTATATCGTGATGCCGATGCGGATCTGAGCGGTTGAGCCACTCCCAATTGCAGTTTTCCCAATCGGCCGAAAACTGCTGCTCTGCTTGACCTGGGGGCCTTCCTGTCATACATTGGCGGCCAATCGTTCCTTGGAGGTGTTTCTCATGCTGGACGGATTCAAGAAGTTCATTCTCCGTGGCAATGTGGTGGATATGGCGGTGGGCGTGGTGATTGGCGCGGCATTTGGGGGCGTGGTTACGGCGCTGACCAAGGATCTGCTGACGCCGCTGATTGCCGCCATTGTGGGCAAGCCGGATTTTTCGTACCTGGGATTTTCGATCGGTAGCACTCACTTTCCGGTGGGCGACTTCATCAATGCCTGTGTGGGGTTCTTCCTAATTGCATCGGCGATTTATTTCTTCGTAGTAACGCCGGTGAATGCTCTGGTGGCGCGGATGAATCGGGGAGAGACGCCGCCTGATCCCACCACCAAGAAGTGCCCCGAGTGCCTGAGCGAGATTCCCATTGATGCGCGCCGGTGTTCGCACTGCACGCAACCGGTGCTGGGACGGGCGGCGTAGAGTGCCGGGCACGGGAAAATCAGCGCTGGTTCTGGCTCTCTTTATTGCGTTGCGCGCGGGGAGCGGGCTGGCGGGTCGACAACCTCAGGACCAGGCCAACCCGCCTGCAGCCCAGAGCGAGACGGCGCAACAAACGAGGGTGCCGCAGCGAATACGGGTGTCGCAGGGCGTCGCGCAGGCAATGAGCGTGTCGAAGGTGCGGCCGGAGTATCCGAAGAAAGCGCGTAAGAAAGGGATTCAGGGTACGGTGGTGTTACATGCAATTATCACCACGGAGGGCGACGTTGCGAAGATTGAACTCGTGTCTGGGCATCCATTGCTTGCGCCCGCGGCGATCGATGCGGTGAAGCAGTGGAGGTACAAACCGTATCGGCTTAATGAGCAAGCGGTCGAGGTGGACACCGAGATCGTCGTGAATTTTACGCTCGCAGGGGCTTAGATTGCGCTCACTCGGTTAACATGGCGGTATGAGTTTCCGCCGAGTTTTCGGTAGTTGTCTTTGCAGTTTTCTTGCAGTCGTGCTGGGAGTGCAAACGCTCCAGGCGCAGGCGCCAGCACAGGCTTCCCCGTCATCTTCTTCATCATCGAACCAGGTCAGAAAGTCCGCGCCCGCGTCGGATTCGAAGCTGGATTCCGGGGCGGTGAGCGCTGGGGTGTACCGCAACGTGGGATTTGGATTCACCTGCAGGATTCCGGCGGGGTGGGTGTTGCGGACTGAAGAGATGAATGCGCAGGAGGATGAGGGCACGAGGCCCGATGGAGGCAAGCCCGCGACCGATTCCGGCAAGACTGGCCGAGTGCTGCTGGCGGCGTTTTCGCGGCCTCCGGAGGCCCGGGGGGAGGATGTGAACGGGTCGATTCTGATTGCGGCGGAGAGTGCGGCGGCGCATCCGGGGCTGAAGGACGCGGCGCAGTATTTCGGGCCGGTGGCCGAGGCCGCTAAGGCGCAGGGTTTTGAGATGGACGACGATCCTTATGAGTTTGCCGTGGGGGCGAAGATGGTGGTGCGGGGAGATTTTCAGAAGGATGTGGGGACGCGGGTGATGCGGCAGTCGACGCTGGTGGTGCTGGCGCATGGGTATGTGGTTTCGTTCACGTTTATTGGCGGGACGGAGGATGAGGTGGAAGAGCTGGCGCAGGGGCTGAGTTTTGGGGCGAGCAAGAGTGCGGGACGATAAGCGCGCGCAAAAGCTGCCGCCCCTCGGTTGGTGTGAGGGCGTCCCCAGGCGACTTACAGCGCTGCCGGCACGGGATACGTGATTTCAATCGCCATGCGGGCCGGGTTCAGGAGCGTGTTGTGAATCAGGCAATGATGCACTGCGTTCTCGACTCCGGCCCGATGTTGGTCAGTCAGCGCTGTGGGTGCCTCGATTTCAATGTGAAAATTGTCGATGCGTGCGGGGTCTTTCAGTTTGTCGGCAGTGACCCGGACGCGCGTGCCTTCGATTGCCAGCTTGTGCTTGCGCAGATATTGCGCCGCGTAGAAGCCGGCACACGAGCCTAATGAAGCCAGCAGCAGCTCCGGTGGCGTCATCCCTTCGTCGTGGCCGCCATTCTCCGGCGGCTGGTCGCTCAAAATAACGTGCTGACGAGCCTTGATTTCAAACTGCAACGCTCCCAGATGTTCTACGGTGACTTCCATAAAGGCCTCCGAACGTATCGAAACATTTATAAGATCAATTCAACGAACAGCTACTTCAAAGCTTGCCGCGTGAGTGCGGCGTCAAGATGCGTTCTCATCAGAGCGCGGGCACGATGCAAGCGCGATTTCATGGCGGCGCGCGAGATTCCCAGTTTCTGCGCGACCTCGTCGCCCGGCAGATCTTCGACATCGCACAACTGGTAGACCGGGCGGAACAGCGCGGGCAACGCATCCATGGCTTCGTTCAGCAGTTGCTTCATTTGCTTCCGGGCCAGTTGCACATCCGGAGGAGGCTCCGATCCTGCCACCTCGCGCCCTTCGTCCTCCAAGGTCGACAGCTGCAACAGCGGGAGCAACGACTCGCGCTCTTTCAATTGCCAACAGACACGTTTTGCGATCTGCGCCAGCCAGGCACGAAACGCCGCGGACTCGCGCAACTGATCGAGATGGCGGTAGGCCTTGAGCAGAGCCTCGATCAGCACGTCTTCCGCATCTTCCCGGTTCCCGCACACGCGGATCATCTGCCGATAGACAGAGTCCTTGTGCTGCCGGGCTAAGGCGTCGAAGTCCATGAATCCATTGTTGCACTGCTGAGCCTCCAATGCCTGGCATAGCGTCACGGACAAGTTCCAGGCTGTTCCGAATGAGGAGCGCCGATCGGGCAATGACTCCGGCGGTTCCACGGCATCTTCTCCAGGATGATGCCCATCGCGCAGATGTCGGTGAGTCCAGCGAAGGTCAGGCCCAAACCGACGAATCCGCAAAGATAGACCCAAAGCGAATTGAGGGTCAGAGCGAGGATGACGCCAGTGAGCACAAGCAGACCGGCACCCAAGCGAACCTGGCGCTCAAGCGACCAGCGAGTCTTCACACTGGCCACTACAGGCAGGCCGGCTTCGATCCACGCTTTCGTGCCGCCATCAAGAACCGTGATCTGCCGTCCGCAGGGCTCCAGCAGGCCGGCGGTCATGCGGGCGCGCTTACCCGTCTGACAGATAAGAACGATGGGAAGATTGAGATCCAGATCGCCCAGACGGGCCTCGATCTGGTCCATCGGGATATTGACGGCGCCGGGGATGTGGCCGGCAGCGAATTCGGAGCCGGAGCGCACGTCCACGAGCTGGGTTGGGGTGGAGGGGTTACTGCGCAATTGAGAGATGGTTACAGTGGAGTTCAAGGTGCCTCCTACCTATGGGGAGCGGAGGTTTTGGGAAAAGGATTCAGGGGCGCGTGAGGAAATTTAGTCCAAGGGTTCGGGCTGAAGGGCGATGTTGGTTTCGCCAGCGGCTTTTTTCTGGGCGTATTTTTTCATCCAGGCTTCCCAGCTTTTTCCAGCGGCGGTGTCGCGTCCGGTGAAGGCCAGGGCGGCGATGTCGGCGTAGGCGATGGCGATTTTTTCGTTCGAGTTTTTCGGGTAGAGGCGGACGACGGAATCTTTCAACGTGGCGGCGGTGCGGCGGTCGAAGAGATAGCCTTCGATTCTCGATCCGTCTTTGCGGGTGATGGTTACGTCGCCGCGGTAGTCGAAGGCTTTTTCGAGGGCGATGCGGATCTCGTCGTCGTTGGCTAGTTGGGGGATCCAGCCTTCGAGATTTTCGTGGGCAGTGCCGGGTGCGACTTCGAGGGCGTCGGGATTGGCGTGGGGCACGGCTTGCGCGGCTTCGTGATCGATGTGGCCGGATTCTTTGCCTGTCATGGCTTAGGCGCGGGTTTCCTGCAGAGAGTCGTTCGTCGGGGCGATCTGCACTAGCGGGTGCACCGGGGCTTGGGGTTCATCGAGCAGACGCAGCGCTTCTGCATCGCGATATCCCGTGAACAAGGTCGCCTTCACTGTGGCTAGGAATCCGCCTAGCGAACTGAAAGTCGCGTTCACCGCGGAGGCTTCGTAGCCGCTGTGCACCATGCAATTGGCGCAGGCCGGGTTGCCGGACTCGGTGCCGTAGTTGCTCCAATTCGTGGTCGAGAGCAGCTCAGAGAAAGTTTCGGCGTAGCCATCCTGAAGCAGGTAGCAGGGCTTCTGCCATCCGAAAATATTGTAGGTCGGCATGCCCCAGGGCGTGCAGGGGTAGGTGCGCTTGCCCATCAGAAATTCAAGAAAAAGCGGTGAGAGGTTGAAGCGCCAGTTCTTCTTGCGGTTCGACAGAATCGCGCGGAACATGCGGCGGGTGCGGGCGCGGCCCAGGAAATGCTTTTGGTCGGGCGCCTTGTCGTAGGAGTAGCCCGGCGAGAGCATCATGCCTTCGAGGCCGAGCTCCATCATGTCGTCGAAGAAAGCGCGCACGGATTTCGGATCGGCGCCGTCAAACAGCGTGGTGTTGGTGGTGACGCGGAAGCCGCGGCTGAGAGCTTCTTTGATGGCATCGACCGCGATATCGTATCCGCCTTCACGGCAAACGGCGAGGTCATGCTCTTCGCGCTGGCCGTCGAGATGGACGCTGAAGGTCAAATACTTGCTCGGCTTGAAGAGATGGATCTTTTCCTTCAGCAGCAGGGCGTTGGTACAGAGATAGATATATTTCTTGCGCGCGACCAGGCCTTCGACAATCTCGGCGATCTGAGGATGCATCAGCGGCTCGCCGCCGGGGATGGAGACCATGGGCGCGCCGCATTCGTCGATGGCTCGAAAACATTCCTCCGGAGAGAGATCTTTCTTCAGGATGTGGGCGGGGTACTGGATCTTGCCGCATCCGGCGCAGGCCAGGTTGCAGCGGAACAGAGGCTCGAGCATCAGCACGAGCGGGTACTGCTTGCGTCCGGCAAGTTTCTGGCGCAGGACGTACGACGTCACAGTCCACATCTGTGAAACGGGTACTGGCATAAATGGAAGAGGTCCCCTTGATCATTGATTCTATCAGGCTCGCGCTCGCGCGGCGACACGCGATCGCTTAACGCTAGCCCTCGAAGCCGATATAGTTCTGTACCTCCGGCATAGCCACTACAGGCTCGGGGCGAATTACCCTCCGGATATCACGATTCAGCCTAGACATTCACCACGGCGAAGAGTAACCTTGGCCGGAGCCGTGAAGACCCATGCAACGGTTTCCCCTGCTCAGACGCTATATTCGCGCGGCGCGTGCCGCTGCCGATTTGGCTTCCTCTGTCGAGGAGGCGGGAGTATCTCAGGCACGTCGCTGGGTCCAACCATTTCTTTTTATCCCCTGCTTAGGCTACTTTGCTGCCGCGCCTAAACATTTTTATTCTAGGCTTGGTCGAAGACTAACCAATAAGTCCTGGCTTGTAGTACCATCGCCGTTTTCGTTTATTTCGTCGGTTAGCGTGGTATCGGCTCTAGTAGTCCTTGGATCGTTCAATGTCAGTATGTGGATTCCGCTTTCATTTCTAGGTGCTGCGGTTACATCTCCGTTGTGGGTTCCCATTCTCATCATCTTGGTGTATGCGAACTTGGTCCTGAGCGAAAAAGCCCCGCTGTGGGTTCTTGTTGGGACACCTTACTGGACGGGCCCCGAACTCAGGCTCTTTTTCTCGCGACGCCAAGTCGCTCGCGTGAATTTCTCGAAGTTTATCAAAGGTTCCCTTTACCTAATTGGCTATTTGCCGTTTGCCGCGATGGCTGTGGTCTCGCCTCAGCTTATATGCTTAGGAATCCTCTCAGCTAGGGCTGAAAAGGTTTTAACTCTGCGAATGTACGGCGAGATGCTGTTGTTCCTCACGGCCGCTTTTCTATATTCAACCTCAGTATTGGCCAGTTGGCTGGTTGCTCGTCCCGCAAGCTTCTTATTTATGTACTCGCAGGACGTCCCTACTCCTGAGGTGCTGCGCCTGACCGCTTTTCGAAAGCTGTTTGAGATATTCGAAGAATCCTCCAACGCTCGACTCGCGGATGATGCTGATAGGGAACGCGCTAGAAGTGAATGGCGTAAGGGAATTATAGAAATGCGCAAGCAGGAGGCCTCGATCAGGAAGCTCTCCGATAACGTCTACCAGTCCTACCTGAAAGAACGTGTAGCGATCAACCTGGAGCCTCTCTATCGAATTCTTAAGGAGCCGGAAGATCATCGTGAGCTGGAGTGCTTGGATGCTTTCACCCAAGGCAAACCCCTGAGCCGTCTAAATGGTAGCGCTGCAATGGACAAGGGAGCCTAGCCAGCCCTGCCCAAACTGCACCAAGCGCGCCACTTCCGCCGCTCCTCACACAAAGGCAAAAAGCCGCCTTTTATGCCGGATTTTGATTTTGCCGGCTGAAACTGCTGCAAATCGAGAACTGGAAATCCTGGCCAAAATGGCGCGTTTACTGGGCCGATTCAGGGCCTTGGCGCGGTCGAAAAAGCAGGCCTTCCGTGGTATAATTTCAAGAGTCACCAAACGAGCCTAAGTATAAGACATTTCAATAACTTGAAGTCAATTCGGCAGTCATCGTCCGGAGCTGGGTTGGGGCGGGTTTTCAGGCTCATTTTCAAGGCGTAGCCGTGCCCGGTTCTGAGAGAAAGTCGGGGCATTCTCCCGCGGAGCGGAATGGCCACCAAAGAGATCAATACTCCCATCGTCGAAACCAAAACAAAAAACGGAATTGTAACGCCGATCACCGCTGGGAACGGCGGAGGCAACAGCGACTACACCGCCGACTCGATCAAAGTCCTCGGCGGCATGGAAGCGGTGCGCAAGCGTCCGGCGATGTATATCGGATCGACCGGCGATTTGGGGCTTCACCACCTTGTGTATGAGGTTGTCGATAATTCCGTCGACGAAGCGCTGGCCGGTTTCGCGACCAAGATCGAAGTCACCATCCACATCGACAACAGCATTACGGTTATTGACGATGGGCGCGGGATTCCCGTGGATGACATGGTGATCGATGGCGAGAAAGTTTCTGCGGCGCAGGTGGTGATGACTACCCTGCACGCGGGCGGTAAATTTGATTCGTCCACTTATAAGGTTTCGGGTGGACTACACGGCGTTGGGGTTTCGTGCGTGAACGCGCTCAGCGAAGAGCTCGACTTGGAAATCTGGCGCGACGGCGCTACCTGGGAGCAGACCTATTCGAAGGGTGAACCCACCAGCAAGATGAAAAAGGTGGGTGCAGCCAAGCGGCGCGGGACCAAGGTGCACTTCCTGCCGGACCGAACCATTTTTACGGGGACGGTGGAATACAACTACGACACGCTGGCGCAACGGTTGCGCGAACTCGCGTTCCTGAACAAGGGGCTGCTGATCACGCTTACGGATGAGCGCTCGACTGACGCAAAGAGCGGCGAGGCCAAGCATACCGACTTCAAGTACAACGGCGGCATCGCGGAGTTCATCAAGCATTTGAATCGGGGCAAGCAGGTGCTGCACGACAAGCCGATCTACATGGAAGCGGAGCGCAGTGGCGTGGCCATGGAGATTGGGCTGCAGTACAACGACGGATATTCGGAGTCGGTGTTCAGCTTTGCGAACAACATCAACACGGTGGATGGAGGCACGCATCTGTCGGGCTTCCGGATGGCGCTGACGCGCACCATTAATTACGCCGGGCAGCAGATGGGCCTATTCAAGGACGTAAAAGAAAACCTGACTGGCGACGATGTGCGCGAAGGGCTGGTGGCGGTGATCAGCGTGAAGCTGTCGCAGCCGCAGTTTGAAGGCCAGACCAAGGGCAAGCTGAACTCGGATATTGCCGGGATCGTGCAGGCCTTCATCAACGAGCGGCTCGGGGCGTACTTCGAGCAAAACGCCCCGGTGGCGCGGAAGATCATCAACAAAGCGGTGGACGCGGCGCGGGCGCGCGAGGCGGCGCGGAAGGCGCGGGATTTGACGCGGCGTAAAGGGGCGCTCGATTCCGGCGGACTGCCGGGGAAGCTGGCGGATTGCTCGGAACGCGATCCGAACCGGTGCGAATTGTTCCTGGTTGAGGGCGAATCGGCCGGCGGGACGGCGAAGCAGGGGCGCGACCGTCGGTTCCAGGCGATTCTGCCGCTGAAGGGCAAGATTCTCAACGTCGAAAAAGCCCGCTATGACAAGATGCTGGCGCACGAGGAAATTCGCGCCATGATCACGGCGCTCGGCACCGGCATTGCGAAGGATGATTTCGATCCGACGAAGGTGAGGTACGGGAAAATCATTCTGATGACCGATGCCGACGTGGACGGCTCGCACATCCGCACGCTGCTGCTTACGTTCTTCTTCCGGCACATGCAGGAACTGATCAAGCGCGGGAACGTGTTTATCGCGCAGCCGCCGCTATATTCCATCAAGAAAGGCAAGTCGATGCAGTACATCAAGGACGACGATGCCTTCGACAAGGTGATGCTGAAACGGGCGGCGGATGGGCTGATCGTGCGCTACGGCGAGGGCGCGGCCAAGCTGGAGGGCGCCAACCTTACTCGATTTATGAGCGTGCTGAAGGAGTATCTCAACTTCTTCGACAAGGTGAACAAGCGGTTGCGCGATGAGAGCGTCGCCGAGTTGCTGCCGCGGCTGGATTTCTCGAAGCACGCAGATTTCGAAGGTGACAAGAAGACTCCGCCGAAAAAGATCGAGCGCCTGGAGCGGGAACTGAAGAAGCTGCAGAAAGAGCGGAAGTTCAAGAGCGTCGAATCGGCCTTTGACGAAGAACACAACCTTTGGGAAGTGCGTTTTGTGAACTCGCAGGGATCGGAGCACGTGATTAACTGGGAACTGGCTTCGAGTGCGGAGTGCCGGCAGTTGCTTTCGAAGTTCAAACAGATCGAGCCTTATCTGGAACCACCGTTTGTGGTGGAAGCCGTGGTCAAGGCGGGGGCGGTCGGCAGCGCCGACGAAGAAGCGGATGACGAGGCTGTGGACGGCGATGCGGCTGGGTCCGATGGAAAGTCTGGAAAGAAGACGGCCAAGGCTGCGCCTGGAGCTGGATCGAAGACCCGCGCCGTGATTGAACCCGTGGAGAAGGCTACGGCGCGCGAGCTGTTCGAGTATGTGAAGAAAGAAGGCAGCCGCGGGTATGATGTGCAGCGCTATAAAGGTCTGGGGGAGATGACGGCTCCGCAGTTGTGGGAGACGACGATGGACCCGGAGCGGCGGACGCTGCTTTCGGTGAAGCTGGAAGACATTGCCGAGTGCGAGACCATCTTTACCACGCTGATGGGCGAGGACGTGGAGGCGCGGCGGAAGTTTATTGAAGAGAATGCGCTGGATGTGAAGAATTTGGATATCTAGAAAGCGTATTGCCACGGATTTGCGCGGATCAAAGAAATATCAGGGCGGCCTTCGGGCCGCCTCTTCTTTTGTGGCAAAGACCCACCGCGATAAATCCGGTGCAAGGCCCGCCTGATCCCACGTTCCTTATCAGGGGAACGGATATGTCGACCATTGCTGAGTCATTCAACAAACGTAGCGGCAGCGTGTGGTGGGCCGTGCTGGCGGGGGCGGCCGCTCTGGCTATGATGGCGATTCCGCTATCGAATCTCCAGCGGAGCCGGATTGCGGCGAATCGAGCTCACGAATACGCCGTGCAGGAACCGGTAGCGCAGTCTTACCAGACCAGGGGCGGCAGCGCGGCGCTGTTGTCGGTTTCCCAGGCGATGGAACCCGCGGCGGGGAAAACCGCGGCGGATTCGGCGATGGATCGCAAAATGGTGCGCACCAGTTCCGTGGATCTTGTGGTGCGGAAGCCGGCGGAAGCAGCCGAGAAGATCCGTGCGCTCGCCGAAGGCATGGGCGGATTCCTGGTGAGTTCGGAGGTGAGCGGCGAGCAGGATGCAGGCAGCGGGTCGCTGACGATTCGCGTGCCGGCGGCACGGTTTGAAGAGGCGCGGGCGGAGATTCGGAAGCTGGGGTTGAGAGTGGAGAGCGAGAAGGTGGAGGCGCAGGACGTTACGCGGCAATATGTGGATGAGGACGCGAACCTGCGGAATCTGCGGGCGGAAGAGCTGCAATACCTGGGGATTCTGAAGCAGGCGCACACCGTGAAGGACACGCTGGAGGTCAGCGAAAAGTTGAGCGAAGTGCGGGGGCAGATCGAGCAGCAGCAGGCCGAGTTTGATGCGCTGTCGAAACAGATCGAGACTGTCGCGATCACGGTTTCGCTGCGGGCCGAGGCTGAGGCGCAGGTGTTTGGGTTGCACTGGCGTCCGCTGTATCAGATGAAGCTGGCGCTGCGCGACGGGCTTGACGCCGTGGCGGGTTATGCGGGGGCGATGACAGCGATTGTGTTCTATCTTCCGGCGGTGCTGTTGTGGATGGTCACGATTGTGGTGGGGGCGGCAGTGGGATGGAGAGTTGTGCGGTGGGCGGGACGGGTGTTCTTTGCCTGGCCGAAACGGGCGGCGGTGCAGAATGGGTGAGGGAATTTTCACCGGCTCGCTGCGCTCGCTGGCCCCGTCGAACTTCGCTCAGGGCAGGCTAAGCGAATGCGCCCGTCCCCACATGGGCCGTCTCCCACATGGGCTGGCTCGATTTCGACCACTTAGGGGGACACTTCAGATGGCTTGCGGAATCGGGCGGCAACCGTGGTTCCCAGAGCTAGCACGGTGATGAGCGAGATAATTCCCAGGGAGATTACGCAGTAGATGCACCAGACTCCGAGGACGTGGGCTTCGATGTGAGCCAAGTAGAGGGAATAGGCCAACCCGGCGAGTGCGGCGGCCAGCACGAAGCGATAGGCGCGGCTCCAGGCCAGGGCGGCCATTAGGAGATATCCGGCGATGCCGAAGATCGCAACCGGAATGCCCGCCAGCATGGCGTGGGGGCTGTGATTGACGATGCCGCAGTCCCAACGCTCGTTGATGCTGCACGGGGAGTCGCCTTCGGTGCGGTAGTGTTCGCGCAGGGCCAGGGCGGAGACTACGATGCCGAGCACGGCTAGTAGAACAAGAACGTACTTCATTTGCTTCTCCTATTTCTCTTCATTCTTTTTTCTCGTTATTCTTCCCACTCGTTCAACTGGCAGCCTGGGCGGCGGCGACGTCCTGTAATAGGTCGGATGCCTGCCAGTCGGCGCCGTGATACCACTTGAAAATCTTTCCATCGGGAGAGATGACTGCGGTGCTGAGCGAATGGGTGATCAGTCCGCCTTCTTCTTTGTAGGTCAGCGCGAAATAGTCGGCGAATTCTGGCAGTTCGGTGGACGGAATCACAGAGAATTCCCAATGCGTGAAGAGCTTGGGGTCTTTGCTTCCGGCGCAGGAGAAGCCGTAGGCGCGCAGGACCTTCGGCGTGTCGTGCGCGGGGTCGAAGCTGATGCTTAGTAAGTGAGTCTTGCCGAAACGCGTCGGATCGGCGCGGACCTGACGGTCAAAGGCCGCGAACTCGTGGCTGAGGCGCGGGCAGAAATCTGGGAACGGGCAGCGGGTGTAGATGAGCGTAAGCACCAGGGTCTGGCCGCGATATTGATGGAGCGAGATACGCTGGCCGTTCTGATTGATGAGCTTGAAGTCCGGTACTTCGTCTCCGGGAACCGGGATGTGCATCGTTGCCTTGGGCTTGTCGGCGGGAGTTTTCGAGTGTCCGGTGATTTTGACGTTTTCCAGCCAGTAGGTGTTGTCGGGTTGGACGACGACCTCGGCGGTGATAGAGTCGCCGGGCTGGAGCTGACCGAGCATGGCCGGGGGCTTGAAGGAGTAGGGCATGACCATGGGGTCCATGAAGGTGGGGATGGGCTCGTTGTCGATGTTGGCGGTGGCGGCCTGTTTGTCGATGGAAACGACTTTGCCTTTGAGAGCGTAACGCCTGGCGGTTGGGGAGTTTGGGGCGCCGGGCTCTGAGATTCCACGGTTGCATGACGCGGAGAAAGCGAGCAGGGCACACACGAAGGAAAGTGCGACACGCGATTCAAGTGACTTGAGCCGGTTGAGCATATTCAATCTTCTATTATCTCCGAGATTGACTCCTCAGTAGTGGAAGCGATAGCGAAGCTCGACGTAGACTTCGCGCGGGTTGTTCCAGTGGAAGCCGCCGAAGGTAAGGCTGTTGTCATACTCGACGCGGCGATTCGCTACGTTCAGTGCGGTAAGCGAGGCGGAGAAGCGCTCGCCGAAGTCTTTGCCGAGCGTGAGATCGAAGCTGGTGTGCTGCGGCAGATAGTCGCCGGGATAAGGCTGGCCGGGGAACGCGTTGCTGAAGCCGGAACCGTAGTACACGTTGGTGGAGGCGTAGGCATGCCGGGGGAGTGAAACGTCGGCGCCTACATTGAGGGTGTTGCGCTGGTCGTGGTCGAGAGGACTGAGTCCCGGAGAAAACGAAAAATCGGTGAGTCCGCCGGTGATGGTTCCGGCGCCCTCGGCAATCTGATTGGAATAGGCGAGGTGCACCTGCCCGCGGTGGGCGAAGCGCGGGGAGCGGAGCGTGAGTTCCCAGCCGCGAATCATAGCTTGGGAGACGGTAATGGGGAAGAAAATGCTGGAAGCGCCGATGTTGTTGTGGTCTAGAAAGTTCTGGACGTTGGTTTTGAAATTGTCGACATCGAGCACCCATCCGCGGTAAGGGATGGTGACGCCGAACTGATGTTCTTCGTCGCGCTCGCCGTTCAGCGTGGCGTAGCCAAGACCTTGCTGCCCGGTGTAGCTCAGCAGGGCCGGACCGGATACGGTTTCGATGGGCGGGGCTTGATAGTAGTGTCCGTAGAAGGCGCGGAAGGTCCAACGCAGGCGAGGAATGGTGGCGGTGATCCCGAAACGGGGGCTGATCGCGGATTCGTCGACAGCCGGAGCGGCCGCAGTGACCGCGAAGTTGCCTTCGGAGAATCGGGTAGGACGCATACCGGCGGAGAGCGTGAGCCAAGGAAAAGGCTTGAATTTGTCGTCGATGAAGAAGGCTTCGAGATTGGCGGTGGGGTGCTCGGAATCGGCTATTGGGGAGTTTCCGCTGCCGTCGTTGAACAGGGCGCCAAAGAACTGGTTATCGCTTTGGTAGAAGGTGAGAAATCCACCCTGCAGATCGTTCTTCTTGTAATTGGCGGCGAGGCTAGCCTGACCTCCAACGTAGGTGGAGCTGCGGTTTAACGTGCTAGCCACGGGAGTGTCGGTTGGCTGACTGCCATAGTCGCCGCTGTTGTAGTGGTAGAAGGGCGAAACCGTGGTCATGAGGTGCGAGTTGAAGGTGTGAAGCCAGGTGAAGAGGATTCCGGCATCGGCTTCGTGCTCGCCGTCCCGCAGGCCGATGCTGGGGTATTGCGGGCTGAAGCCGTTGGCCGCGATCGAACCATTCTCGATGTCATTGGGGAAGGGATCGTAAGGTACCTGGAAATAGTCGCGGCGGAGGGATGTGACGAGGCGAAGCTGGTTGGAGGGATCCGCGTTGAAAATGAACGACCCGAAGCCGCCTACGCCGTTGACGGCGTCGTGCACCACCTGAGGAACTGGCGGCTGCAAGCCGAGGTCGCTGCGGTTGCCGTTGACGCTGGCGTAGTAGGCGAAGCGTTCGGTGTGGCTGCCAAAACTGATGGCGTCGTTGGTCTGGTAGAAATTGCCGGCGCTGAGGACGACTTCGGCCTGGTTGTTGCGTTCAAAGCCGGTGCGGGGAACTACGTTGAAGACGCCATAGGTACGGTCGCCGAATTCAGCGCCATAGCTGCCTCGATTGACCTCGACATATTCCAAGTCTTTAGGATCGAACTGGGGGCCGACATTTTGCGCGATGGCGGTGTTGATAACGGGGATGCCATCGAGCAGCCACTGCGTCTGGTGTCCACCGCGAATGTGAAGCATGTCGTGGGTTACATAGGATCCGGGAACGTAGTCTGTAATCATGGCCAGGCTGTTGGAACGGTCCGCGCCGGGGGTGCGGGTGATGTCTTGCTCATCGATCAGTGTGATGGGCGTGGGCGAATCCGTGGCCACAACTTCGGATGCTGCCGAGACCGTGACCTTTGCGTTAGCTGTGGCGATCTGCAGTTGAAAGTGAACGACCGGGACAGTTCCTGAAATGACGGTGACGTCCTGTGCCGTCTGAGAGAAGCCTCTGCTGGCGACGGCGATGGAATAGTCGCCCAGCGGCACGGCATTGATTTGGAATTCTCCGTTGGCGTCGGTAGTGGCGGACTTGGCCCAGTCCGACGATTTTGCTTTCAGCATGACCATCGCGCCCTGAACGGGGCGATGCTGCGGATCGTGCACGACGCCACGGATAGCGCCGTAGACGTTGGCGAAGGCATGGATGCTGGTCAGCAACAGAGCGAGAATGGTGAGAGTCTTCTTGAAAGCCATTTTTGTCTCCACGTGGATCGGGTTGGGGCGGTCGCCGGGCCGCTTCGACTTTTAGCTTCGGCCGCGCACAGACACGTTCCGATGAAAAACGCAGTTATGCGCTAAGCAAACGCAACGAAGTTGAGCTGGAGACACTTCAGCAGGCGGGAGGGGCGCGGGTGGACTGAAAACTGGGAGTCTCGGTGGTCAGGGGAACCAGACTTGAGTGGACGAGGCAGGCTTCGACATTCTGCGCGAAGGAAGCGGCTGCGGGCGGCTGCGCCTGAGCCCATCGGACGGTGGTGGCGGCGCGGCAACAATCATGGTTGCAGCAACCGCGGTCGCGGATGACAAGCTGGCCGGATTCTGACACCGCCGAATCGTGGCAGTGATGCGCGGTTTTTCTAACACAGCAGGCATGGGGCGCGGCCGTCGCCGCTAGTGCCAAGGGGGCAAGATTCCCCACGAGCGAGAAGAACAACAACAATCTGGCAGTCAGACGATGCATGCCGGCGTGAATCAGAACCCCAATGTGGGGCTAGCATAGAACAGAGTCCCAAATGAGCGCAAGGCAGAGGTAAGCCAGGGGTGGTTATCGCATCAGCACATAGGCGCCGCCGTTGGTGAAGGCGATCACCAGATTCATCAGGACAAAAATCAAGTCGTAGTGCCAGCCGGAGGCTTTCTCGCCCCAGAAGCCGGTGTGCCAGACGAAGATCTTTTTCTGGATTGCGCCGAACATGATGAGGATGAGGCCGAAGGCGGCGAGTTGGGTGAGGACTCCGAAGGCCACACCCAGGGCTCCGGCGACTTCGGCGACTCCGAGGAAGATGGTGAAGGACTTGGGCATGCCGATACTCTTAGCGCGGGCGGCGGGGTCTTTGAGATGGCTGTAGCCGCTGGTGACGAAAACCAGGCCGACCATGAGGCGTAGGAGGAGCAGGCCGAGGTCGGTGAAGCGGGCTAGTTGAGGGAACATGGGGTGTCTTCCGATGAGCGAGAAGCAGTGTACCTCAGGCGCTGAAGCGCTGGCTCATTTTAAACGACGTAACGGCACGAATGAATTCGTGCCCTTCCCGAACCTGCTCGAACCGTGCAGGGCGGATGACTTCAGGCTTTGCCGTGAATCTTGGCCCACCACCAGCGGGCGCCGACCAGGAGGAAACGCCAGTCGTGGAAAAATTCCGGGGGCTTGCCTTCGAAGGCGTGGCCGATGAATTGGAGAAGCCATCCGGCGAGGAAAAGGGCGAGGGCATACGGCCACAGGCGGTGAAAAAAGATGCTGGCGAGAAAAAGCGCGAGCGAGAGCAGGATGGTCGGAATGCCCAGGGTGTGGCAGACCCGGTTCACGGGATGCTGGTGGCTGGAGGAGTATTGCGAGATCCACTGCTCGTGGGTGCGGTTGCCTAGCATGGGGAGGATGATACATCGGGCGAGTACTTCTTTGCACGGATGCTTGCCTGGAGATCGGCGTGGTTGAGGCAGCGGCTTCCGGCGTGGTAGCATCCTTAGTTTTGGCAGGTAACACTGGGCTGGCCTTTACACTGCACTGGTCTTCATTCTGAAGTCTGGATTCTGATTTCAGGGCCTTCTCTCTTTCCACGCCTGCGAAGGAGCCTACTCGTGAAAGTTTATTCCGGAGAAAACATTCGTAATGTCGCGATGGTGGGGCACGGGCATGCGGGCAAGACCACGCTTGTCTCCGCCATGTTGTACACAGCGGGGGCCACGCCGCGGCTGGGGCGGGTGGACGACGGCTCGTCGACCACCGATCACGACGAAGAGGAGATCGCGCGCAAGATGTCGATTGCGGCGTCGGCGGCCTATGTGGAGTGGGGCAAAACGAAGATCAACGTGATTGATACGCCCGGGTTCAACATGTTCGTCCACGAGGCCCGGATGGTGCTGCCGGTGGTGGATGCCGCGATCGTGGTGGTGGACGGTGTGGCGGGCGTGGAAGTGGTGACGCAGCGCGTGTGGAACGATTGCGACGAGTACAAGACGCCGCGGCTGATTGTGGTGAACCGCATGGACCGCGACCGGGCGAATGCGGAGCGCGTGCTGGAGTCGCTGATCAGCGCGTTTGGGAGGAATGTGATTCCGATTGCACTGCCGATCGGAAGCGAGAAAAGTTTGAGTGGCATAGTCGACCTCGTACGCATGAAGGCTTACACCTATGAACTGGGCGGGAATGGCAAAGGAAAAGAGACGGAGATCCCGGCGGGCATGAGGGCGCAGGTGCAGGAAGCGCACGAGCAACTGGTGGAACTGGTGGCCGAGGGTGATGACAAGCTGATGGAGGAGTTCTTTGAGAAGGGGACAATTCCGGAAGAAGACTTGATCCCGGCGCTGCACAACGCGATTCGTGAGGACAAACTCTTCCCGGTCATCTTCAGTTCGGGGCTGGGGAATGTGGGCGCTGACCGCGTCATGGATTTCATCGTGGATTACACTCCGGCGCCTTCCGAGCATGAATGGGTGCAGGGCGAGCCGGCTGCTTCGGGGAACGGAGACGCGCCGAAGCGGCATGAGACGGATGCGGAGCCGGTGTCGTTGTATGTATTCAAGACGATTTCGGATGCGTTTTCCGGCAGGATTTCATATTTCAAGGTTTTTTCCGGCGTGCTGAAGAACGAAGCGACGGTGCAGAACTTTTCGCGGGGATCAGCGGAGAAGCTGTCGCACATTTCCATCCTGCAAGGCAAAACGGCGGTGCCGGTGACGGAATTGCATGCCGGGGACATTGGCGCGGTGGCGAAATTAAAAGACACGCTCACGGGCGACACGCTGGGAGACAAGGCTGCGCCGATTCTGTATCCGCGAGTGAAACTGCCGGAGCCGGCGATCACGTTTGCCATCGAGCCAAAGAGCCGTGCGGATGAGGACAAGCTGGGGCCGGGGATCCACAAGCTGATGGAGGAAGATGCGATGCTGCGGTTCTTCCGCGATGCGCAGACGCAGGAGTTTTTGATTGCCGGGACTGGGCAGCAGCACATTGAAGTCATCGTTTCGAAGCTGAAGAAGCGATATCACACGGAAGTGGTGCTGAAAGCGCCCAAGGTGCCCTACCGGGAAACGATTCGCGGCAAGGCCGACGTGCAGGGGCGGCACAAGAAGCAGACCGGCGGACACGGGCAATATGGAGATTGCAAGATCAAGATGGAGCCCATGCCGCGCGGGGGACAGTTTGAGTTCGTCAACGATATTTTTGGCGGCGCGATCCCGAAGAACTACATTCCCGCCATTGAAAAAGGAATTAAGGATGCGGCGGCGCGCGGATATCTGGCGGGATTTCCGGTGGTCGACTTCCGCGTGATCCTGTATGACGGTTCGTATCACGATGTGGATTCGAACGACATGTCGTTCCAGATGGCAGGCCGCATCGCCTTCCGCAAAGCGATGGAGCAGGCCAAGCCCACGATTCTTGAGCCAGTGATGTCGGTTGAGATAACGATCCCGGATGACTTTGCGGGCTCGATCATGGGCGATTTGAACAGCCGGCGGGGACGCATCCAGGGCATGGACAACAAGGCCGGCAACACCGTGGTGAAAGCCGAAGTGCCCATGGCCGAGATGCTGACTTATGGCGTGGACCTGACCTCGATGACGCAAGGCCGCGGCAGCTTCAACATGGAAATGCACCACTACGACACGGTGCCGGGAGCGTTGCAGGAAAAGATCATTGAGAAGGCTCGGGCGGAACGGGGCGAGGTGAAGGAAGAGGAAGAGTAGGAACTAGGAGATCTTCATCCCCTGCGCCTTCGCCAGTTTCGCTTGCCGCTCGTCGAAAGTCCAGAATCGTTCCGCCTTGAGTTCCAGCGCGCAGGCAACGTGTAAGGTATCTAGCGTTCTCATCCAGAGCTTCGGCCCATAATCGCGAGCGAGCTTGCTACATACTTCAAGAGCGTCCTCCGGGATTGGCACGGACAGCCAACGTCCGGCGGCGCGGTGTTCTTCCAGCTTGGCGCTCACCCGTTGCGCTTCGGACAACGATAGCTCTCCGCGAAAAAGGTGCTGGCCAACAACGTGTTCCCATTCCGCACTGTGAAGGGGCGTAAACCACAAGGCAGGGGCAAAGTTGATTCGCGCGCGCGCCTCACGCGAGTGATCGTCATTTAAGTACAACGAAACGAGAAAGCTGGTGTCGAGATATATGCTCAATGACGTCCACGCTCCCTAATTACCAAATCGGAGCCGGACAGCTTACGGTCACCAAAAATCTCCTTCCCGATCGCCTCAAAGTCCGGCCAATTCCCCTGAGACTCTACCGCATTCTCGGGAACGATACGGCCAATCACTCGATCCCGCTTGCGTAGCTCGACCGTCTTCCCGGCACGCAACCAGCTTTCTAGGCGGCGGGTGTCCCTAAGTTGCCGAATGTTCATAGAGGGCATAAACTCATTGTGCCACAAACTGTGCCACATATCAACCACAATTGCGCCGTTTCGTATTTCGTTCTACCATCCGAGCAGTGGCCACCGCGCGTAACAATCCCAACTTGAATTACAGTCCTGACCGCCTGGTGTCGGCGGCGGCGGTGGAAGACGATTCCTCGTTTGAGCTGAAGCTGCGGCCGCAGCGGCTCAATGAGTTTATCGGACAGGCCAAGGTCAAAGAAAACCTGGCGGTGGCGATTGAGGCGGCGCGGTCGCGTGGCGAGGCTATGGACCACGTGCTGCTGTATGGGCCTCCGGGGCTGGGGAAGACGACGCTGGCCAACATTATCGCTAACGAGCTGGGCGTACACTTCCAACCCACTGCGGCGCCCTTGTTGCAGATCAAAGGCGACCTGACGGCGATCATCACCAACATGCAGGACAAGCAAGTCCTGTTCATCGATGAGATTCACCGTTTGCAGCCCGTGCTTGAAGAGCTGCTGTATTCGGCGCTGGAAGACTACAAACTGGACATCATTATTGGACAAGGCCCGTCAGCGCGCACGCACACGCTGGAAGTCAAGCCGTTTACGTTTGTGGGCGCGACCACGCGGGCGGGCTTAATTTCAGCGCCGCTGCGGTCGCGGTTTGGCATCGTGCTGCGGCTGGAGTTTTATACTCCGGAGGATTTACGCGTGATCGTGGAACGCTCGGCGGAGATTCTGGGAGTTGAAGTTGACGGCGCTGGAGCGATCGAGATTGCCAGCCGGTCGCGGGGCACGCCGCGCATCGCAAACCGGCTGCTGCGGCGGGTGCGCGACTATGCCCAGGTGCGCGGAGCGGGCAAAATCGACTTGCCCACAGCGCAGGCCGCGTTGCTGATGCTGGAAGTGGACAAATACGGTTTCGACGAGGTGGACCGCCGGCTGCTGCTGACCATTATCGAAAAATATCAGGGCGGGCCGGTGGGCGTGAACACTCTGGCGGCGGTGCTGGCCGAAGAGCCGGATGCCATCGAAGAGATTTACGAGCCATTCCTGATGCAGATTGGTTTCTTGAACCGAACTCCGCGCGGGCGCGTGGCCACGCAGCTGGCATACGACTATTTTGGGATCACGCCGAGTCGAAGGCAGAGTTCGTTATTCTAAGTCCACCACGGAGACACTGAGGCACGGAGAAACGCAATAAATCAAAGCACGGCTTCCCTGTTGCTCCCCACGGTGGTGCCCTGCCTGCCCCTGTTTACACTTGATACTGTTCGGGAAACCTCACAACCGGCGTCTTACTGTGTTGTGCGGCGCGCGCATGGTGTATCTTGCTGAGTTCTCGGTAAGCGGGAAACGTGAGGGTACTTTGCGTTCGGGTCGAACTCAGAGTTTTCGAGCCAAAAGTTTTTTGGGGCCCCTGCTGGCGGGTGCACTGACGCTGGCGGGAGCCGTGGAGTGTGGATGGGGCGCGCCCGCGCCGCAGGCGTCGCCCCAGTCGCAGGCGCAAACCACAACGAATGCTCTACAGACTCCGCCGAAGCCGGAGGTGGCGCCCCCGGCCCTGACCATCCCACGTCTGACCCGCGGGCCCGCCTTGGAAGACTTCGTGAGCATGAAGCCTGAGGGCGAGATCGCGCAGCAGATGGCCCGGGTAACGGGCTTCGTGCAACGCAACCCGCACAATGGGGAAAATGTCTCTGAAGACACCGTCGCCTACCTGGGCTATGACCAGAAGAATCTCTACATCGTATTCGTCTGTTTCGACGATCCCAAAAAAGTGCGGGCACGGATGTCGCGGCGCGAGGACATTCACGATGACGACCAGGTCGAGGTCATGCTGGATACGTTTCACGACCGGCGGCGCGCGTATGCCTTTCAGACCACGCCGCTGGGTGTGCAGTGGGACGCGATCTGGACCGAAGCTGCGCGCGCCGAAGTCGGTGGAAATTTCGATACCTCGTGGGACACGGTATGGGATTCGCGGGGCAAAGTTACGAACCAGGGTTTTGTGGTCGAGATGGCCATTCCGTTCAAGAGCCTGCGCTTCCCGGCCACGAAACAGCAGGAGTGGGGAATCATTCTGTATCGCGGAATCTTTCGCAAGAACGAGGACTCTTTCTGGCCGTGGATCAACCGCAAAATAGAAGGGCGGCTGGGGCAGGCGGCGACGCTGCATGGGCTGGAAGGAATCTCGCCGGGGCGCGACATCGAGCTGATTCCCTATGGGGTCATGCGCGGCTTCCGGGCGCTGGACACGCGCGACCCGTACAATCCATTTTTTCAGAATGCAGTGGCGCAAGGGCAGTTCGGCATGGACGCGAAGTTCGTGATCCGTGACCACTTTGTGCTGGACATGACGGCGAATCCGGACTTCAGCCAGGTGGAGTCGGAAGATCCGCAGATCACCGTCAACCAGCGCTTTGAAGTGTACTTTCCAGAAAAACGGCCGTTCTTTCTGGAGAACGAAGACTACTTCCGCACACCATTCGATTTGTTTTTCACGCGAAATATTCAGGACTTGTCGGCGGGGATCCGGTTGACCGGGAAGGAAGGCCCGTATTCGGTCGGACTGATGGCGACTGACGATCGCAGTCCGGGCCTGGCGGTGCCCAGCTTCTGCCCGGCTACGTCTCCGGTTTGTTCAGACAATCTCTATGGGACGCGGTCGTACTTCACCATTGCGCGCGTTAATCGGGACATCTTCAAGCAGTCGAGTGTGGGCGTGATTTATACCGACTGGGAATGTCCGACAACGGGAGAATTTAACCGCGTTGGCGGGGTCGATACGCGGCTGAAGTTCAACGACAACTGGACGCTCGAAGGCCAGGCGGTAGCCAGTTCGAGCAATCTGCTGGGACTCAATGCATACCTTTCGCCGACCGGCAACCTGCAGACCACCTGCGAGGCTAACCTGTTCCCGTTCAGCTCGGGCAATGCCGGCAACGGCGGCTATTTTGCCGGTCCGGCCGACAGGCTCGACCTCCGCCGCAACGGGCTGCATCTCATTTACAACGGTTCTTACCAGGACGTGAGTCCAGGCTTCGTCACCGTACCGGGATTCGTGAACCGCGTCGACATTCGCGACAGCGAGCAGCATGCCGGGTATTTCTTTCGTCCCAAGAAGGGCTGGATCACGGCCTGGGGCCCGGCATTTTATAACCACAACACGTGGGACCACAACGGAACGCGGCTCGATACCGACTACGAGCCGTATTTGACCGTCGCCGGGCGGGGCCAGACCATTGCGCAGTTTGTTCCCTACGAGGAGACGCGCGAGCGCCTGCGGCCGCAGGACTTTTTCTTTCTTAACCCCAGCTTGCAGGATGTTACCGGGAACCAGGACTACCACGAACACCGCAGCGGAGCGAAGTTCCAGACCGGCTACTTCCGGAAGGTGACCGTGGGAGCGAATTACTTCTGGGGAGATGGAGTGAACTTCGTGCCCTCATCGACCGCCGCGCCGCAGGTTCTTCTGTCGCGGTTGAATACGGGTGGTGCCACGCTGACGCTTCGGCCGATGAAGCCGTTGAAGATTGAAAATACTTACTTGTTCGAGCGTTTGCGGGCGACGGAGAGTGAATATCTTTTCGCCCTCTCGCAAGTTGCCCTTTCCACAACACCCAGCATTCCGATCGGCAAAGGTATTTTCAATAATCACATCGTGCGCAGCAAGTGGAACTGGCAGTTCACTCCGCAACTTTCCCTGCGGCTGATTCTCCAATACAACTCGGTGCTCGCGAACACGCCGGGCGAGGCATTTTACCTGGCGAGCCAGCCGACCATCCCGTTTGACTTGTACACCTACCTTCCCACGCAGAAGCAATTCAACGCCGATTTCCTGCTTACCTACCTTGTGCATCCGGGCACCGCGATTTATGTGGGCTATAACAGTGACCTGCAGAACCTGGACGTTGTGCCCGGCGTGCCCCTCTCCAACACTGCGAAGGGCTATATCAACGACAGCCGGCAGTTTTTCGTGAAAGTGTCGTACCAGTTCCGCTTCTAGGAGCTGACCGCTCGGGATTGCTGAATCCTGCGCCATTCCGGTAGAATCTAAAGATTCGTATCGAAGTCCGAAAGCCAAGGTCTGAACCCCTATGAAAGCAGCCATTCATCCCGCTTATAACGAAGTGCGCGTGCATTGCGCATGCGGCAATGCGTTTGTTACCCGGTCCACCCATAAGGGCGATATCAGCGTTGAAATCTGCTCCGCCTGCCATCCATTCTTCACTGGCAAGCAGAAGCTCATGGATACCGCCGGCCGCGTCGAGCGCTTCCGGCGCAAGTACGCAAAGAATACGCCGGCGCCCGCCAAGCCCGAGCCGGCAAAGAACTAACCTTTGCCACGGATTTGCGCGGATTACCACGGATACACCTGAAATTAAGCCCTCGCCAGCAGGCGGGGGCTTTCGCTTGAAAGGCCCGGTAGAATAGACCTGTGCGCAAAGGCTGGGACAACTCGGGTACGTGTGGGGCGGGCACTCTTGCCCGCCAGGCGGCGCCGCTGCGGCCAGTTCCCGCGAGTGTATTGATTGGCGACGTCAACATCGCCCCGGCAACTGTGCTCGCTCCCATGGCGGGCGTCACCGACACCGTCTTCCGCCGCTTCATTCGCAACCTGGGCGGCTGCGGCCTCATCATGACCGAGTTCACCTCGGCCGACGGCGTGCTCCGAAAAAAAGATCAGAAGGCCAAGCGCTATCTCCATTTCTATGACGACGAGCATCCGATTTCGGCACAGCTTTTCGGCAGCGCTCCGCAGGTGATGGCGGAGGCGGCGCGCATGGTCGAGGGTCTCGGCTTTGACCTTGTGGACCTGAACCTGGGCTGCCCGGCAAAGAAAGTCGTAAAGTGCAACGGAGGTTCTGGCCTGCTGCGCGATCTTCCGGCGATTGGGCGCATCTTTGAGGCAGTACGAGCCTCAGTGACAATTCCCTTTACGGTGAAGTTCCGCGCCGGATGGAGCGACGACGAAATCGTCTGCGTGGAACTGGCTCGAATGGCGGAATCCTGCGGGCTGGCGGCAGTCGCCTTGCACGCGCGAACTCGGGAGCAGGGCTACAGCGGCCAGGCGCGCTGGGAGTGGATCGCCGCGATAAAAGACGCCGTGAAGATTCCTGTGATCGGTAACGGCGACATCCGCACACCCGAAGATGCCTGCGCCATGGTCACGCAAACCGGCTGCGATGCGGTGATGATCGGCCGCACCGCGCCCTCGAATCCGTGGATCTTCCGCCAGATTCAGCAGTACTGCGCGGGGATGGACGCGGCGGGTGGAGGGGCGGACGCCCTCGTCCGCCTAAGGAGCAGCGCCTCCCCGGACGGGGGCGTCCGGGGCTCCACTTACGATGAGCCCACCGAGGCCGACCGCTACCAGATGATTCGCACCTACTTCCAGATGCTGATCGAGGAGGAACTCCCGGACGCGGTCGGTAAGATGAAGCAGTTCGCCTCCTGGTTCACGCACGGCGTGCCGGGCGGAGCTGGGCTGCGCAAGGCGATTTACGAGTCGAAAAGCGCGGTGGAAATCCTAAGCCGGGTAGAAGAGTTCTTCGAGAGCCGCGTGAACCAGCAAGCACTCGTCTTGCTCACCGAATAGCGGCCCACTCGTCATACCAGCAGTTGTTGGAACCGGGCATGTCGTGAAACGCCCTTTGCGGCGAGAGAAGGCCTCCATGAAAAACTTTCTGTTGGGAGTAGTGGTCACGCTCGGGGCTCTTACCACCGGTACATTCGCGTACTTGAGGTTAGGTCTGGCCGAGGTGCGAGCTGACATCCCGGGATCGCATTTGGAGAGTTACCTCATGTCTACCGCGGTCCACGCATCAGTGCGACGGCACGCGCCAGAAGTCCCCAACCCGGTTCAACCGACCGATGAGAACCTTATCGCCGGGGGCAAGATGTATCTCGGCGAATGCGCCGGATGCCACGGGACTCCGGGCAAGCCGGAGGAATCGGGAGACAGCCTGTATCCGCCTATTCCTCAATTGCCTACAGCAGGAACAGAGTACAGCGAAGCGCAGGTTTTCTGGGTCGCGAAACACGGCATCCGCCGGGCGGGGATGTTTGCCAACGGCAAATGGGATTCCGACCAAAAACTGTGGACCATCGCAGCGTTCATAAAGCGGATGAATGCCCTGCCCGCGCCCGTCAAAGAAGCGTTGGAGCCGAAGAAGGCCGAGGTTGATTCGAAGGATTCAAACAAGCAGCAGTGAACACGCGGGGACCTAAACGCTCCTCGCCACCATCTTCCCCAACTCATCCTTCTCCACATAAGCCCACGGCGTCTTCGGATCGTGGGTAAAGACGGTCAGCCACTTCTCCGCCATCGCCTTCGCGTAGTACTGCTTCTTGCTCTCGATGGTCTGCAGCGGGTAGAGGTCGAAGCCCATACCCCAGGTGAGATCGATGTGAGCTGTGGTAGGAATGAGGTCGGAAATGTAGCAGGCTGTTTGTCCGCCACTCGAGACCATCACGGCTTGCATGTGCGCGGTGTGGCCGGGGAAAGTCTTAACCGAAATGCCGGGGACGATCTCTTCCCCGCCCTTGAGCAGCGTCATCTGGCCGCTTTTGACGAGCGGGTCGTAGTTGTCGGGGATGTAGCTGATGGCGTCGCGTTCGCTGGGATGTCGCGCGTATTGCCATTCGCCTTCCGGCGCGTAGTATTTCGCGCGCGGAAACGTGGGGACGATCTTGCCGTCTTTACGCACGGTGTTCCAGCCGCAGTGGTCGAAGTGCAGATGCGTGTTGATGACGATGTCGATGTCTTCGGGTGCGACGCCGCCAGCTGCGAGATTTGCGAGCAGCTCGGCGGGCTGGCCGTAGAACTTGACCATCCGCTCCGACAGCTTGTTTCCCATGCCGGTTTCGACCAGCACGGTGTGTTTCCCGGTGCGTATGAGCAGCGAGTTGAGTCCGGCCTGGACGTAATTCTTTTCGTCAGCCGCGGCCTTGCGCGACCACATGATCTTGGGCACGACGCCGAAGAACGCGCCGCCGTCGAGCGGGTAAGTGCCGTCGGAAAAGATGCTGAGTTCGAAATCGCCGAGAGTGAGGCTGGGCATAAACTTAGTTTGCCACAGCCGAATCTATAAAACCCACTGTCATCTCTCGCTTCGCTCGGGATGACAATTCGATTGCTTTACCGCTTCGCCTTCGCCGTCTCTTTTTCTCCCACGCGCTTGCTGACTTCGAATTTCATCTTGCCAGCTTTCCTGTCGGCATCGACGATCACATGGTCGCCATGCATGATCTCTCCATCCAAAATCCTCAGAGCTAGCGGATCCTGCACCAGCTTCTGAATGGACCGCTTGAGCGGCCGCGCTCCGAAGTTGGGGTCGTAGCCCTGCGTGAAGAGCATATCTTTGGCAGTGTCGGTGAGTTCGATTGAAATCTTGCGGTCGGCGAGCAGGCGGCGCACGTCTTCGAGCCGCAGCTCAATGATCTTGACCAACTGTTCTTTGCCCAGCGGGCCAAAGACGATGATGTCGTCGACGCGGTTCAGAAACTCGGGCCGGAAGTGGCCGTGCAGCGCGTTCAAGACCTGTTCGCTGGCTTTCTCAAACTCTGCCGGCGTTTGCACGTGGTCTGACTGCAGGTAACTCGAGCCAATGTTCGACGTCATGATCAAAATTGTGTTTTTGAAATCCACCACGCGGCCCTGGCCGTCGGTGAGGCGGCCATCGTCCATCACCTGGAGCAGGACGTTGAAAACATCGGGATGTGCCTTCTCGATCTCGTCGAACAGCACGACCGCGTAGGGCCGGCGGCGGACTTGCTCGGTAAGCTGGCCGCCTTCTTCGTATCCCACGTAGCCCGGAGGAGCGCCGATTAAGCGGGCGACCGAGTGCTTCTCCATGTATTCGGACATATCGATGCGCAGCAGGGCACACTCGTCGTCGAAAAGAAACTCGGCGAGGGCGCGAGCCAGTTCGGTCTTGCCGACCCCGGTGGGGCCTAGAAAAATGAATGAGCCAATGGGGCGCTTGGGATCGCTGAGTCCGGCACGGGAACGGCGAATAGCGTTGGCCACGCGCTCCAGAGCCTGATCCTGGCCGACGACGCGAACCCGCAGGCGGTCTTCCATGGTGACCAGCTTCTTCACCTCGCCTTCCAGCATTTTGGAGACGGGAATGCCGGTCCACTTGGAAACGATGCGCGCGATGTCCTCCTCGTCCACTTCTTCCCGGAGCATGCGTGGTGCGCCCGTGGCTTTGCCGTCAATCTTGGTGGTCAGTTGCTTTAACTCTTCTTCCGCCTGCCGCAGCAACCCGTAGCGGATTTCGGCGACGCGCTGCAGGTTGCCCTTGCGCTCTTCGGCCTGCTCTTCGATCTTGAGCTTCTCGATTTTCCCTTTCAGCTCACGGGAGCGGGCGATCAGATCCTTTTCCTTTTTCCAATTGGCTTTGAGGGCGTTGGATTTCTCGCGGATTCCGGCGAGTTCCTTCTCGATGACGGCCAGACGCTCCCTGGAGTTGGCATCATCTTCCTTCTTCAGAGCCTGCTTCTCGATTTCGAGCTGTGTAGCCCGGCGCTCCAACTGATCGATGTCCGTAGGAAGCGAATCGATCTGGATGCGAATCGAAGCGGCAGCTTCGTCGATGAGGTCGATGGCCTTGTCGGGCAGAAAACGGTCGGAGATGTAGCGATGCGAAAGCGTCGCCGCGGCAACGATCGCAGAATCCTTGATACGCACGCCGTGATGCACCTCGTAGCGTTCTTTCAAGCCGCGAAGAATCGCAATGGTGTCCTCGACATTGGGCTCGCCGACGAAAACAATCTGGAAGCGGCGTTCGAGGGCGGCATCTTTCTCGATGTACTTCCGGTATTCGTTGAGCGTGGTTGCGCCGATGGCGCGCAGCTCCCCGCGAGCCAGCGCTGGCTTCAGCATATTGGAGGCATCAATCGAGCCTTCAGCCGCTCCGGCGCCCACCAGAGTGTGCAGCTCGTCGATGAAGAGGACAACCTGGCCCTGCGAGTCTTCGATTTCCTTCAACACAGCCTTGAGGCGATCTTCAAATTCACCGCGATACTTGGCTCCCGCCAGCATGGCGCCGAGGTCAAGTGCCACCACACGTTTGTTCTTAAGCACCTCGGGTACGTCGCCGGAAATGATGCGCTGGGCTAGGCCTTCAACAATGGCGGTCTTGCCCACACCCGGTTCACCAATCAGCACGGGATTGTTTTTCGTGCGGCGGGAAAGCACCTGGACTACGCGGCGGATTTCTTCGTCGCGTCCGATGACCGGATCGAGCTTGCCGCGGCGCGCCTGTTCCGTCAGGTCGCGGGCGTAGCGTTCCAGAGCCTGATACTTGGCTTCGGGATTCTGGTCGGTCACCTTCTGGGAGCCGCGGACGGCGGTCAGCGCCTTGAGGATGGCGTCGTGCGTTGCGCCGTGGCGGGCGAGGGTCTGCTGGGCCGCATCCTGTTTGAGGTGCGTGATGGCGAGCAGCAGGTGCTCGGTGGAAACATATTCGTCTTTGAAGTTGGCGGCTTCTTTGAAGGCTTGCTCCAGTAGCTTATTGGTGGCGTTCGAGAGCGCGGCCTGCGCCGCTTCTCCGGAGACCTTGGGGAGTTTCTCGATCTCGCGGTAGAGGTCGCTAAGAACCGCCTGGGGGCCAATGCCGATTTTATCGAGCACGGGCGAGACGATACCCTCTTTGTCCTCCAGCAGAGCGGCGAGCAGGTGGACGGGCAGAAGCTCGGGATTGCCGTGTCCCGAGGCAAGGTCGTTGGCGCGCTGGACGGCTTCCTGCGCTTTTACGGTCAATTTGTCCCAACGGATGGGCATGGGAGACTCCATTTGGTAGTTTTGTAATTAGGTAAGCGGCAATCTGAAGGCTCGGCAGCTTAGCGGGAGAATTTCAACCGTTCAAATTGCACAGTTGCCAAGTCACAAAATAATGGGAGGCGGTTATCTGCCGCCTCCCGCTGATTGTAAACCGTCGAGCTTCGCTCGACGACCGGGTCTGGAACCCGGTTCTACACAACACGAGTCTTACGCGGCTTTGCTGGCACCCTTGCCTTCCAGGGTCTTCTCGCTGCCCACGTTGACCTTGATCTGCTTGGGCTTGGCTTCGGCCTTTTTGGGCAGAGCGACCTTCAACACGCCCTTGTCGTAGGTGGCCGAAACTTTCTCGGAATCCACGGTAGTCGGCAGGGTGAAGGTGCGGGTGAAGCTGCCATACTGGCGCTCCACACGGCGGTAGTTCTCTTCTTTTTCTTCTTTCTCAATCTTGCGCTCGCCGTGCACGGTGAGGGTGTTGTTCTCGATGCGCACGTCGATGTCCTTCTCATCAATGCCCGGGACTTCGATCTTCAGCGTCACATTGTGCTCGTCTTCGTACACGTCGACGGCGGGAGCAAAGCTCGAGGTGGTCAGGGCTTCATCGCGGCCATCTTCGCTGTAGGACTCGCGGAACGCGCGATTGATGCGGTCCTGCAGGTTGGCAAACTCACGGAAAGGCTCAAAACGGGTAAGTACGGTCATGGTCAATAATCTCCTTGCTGTGCTGGTTTCTTAGGAATGTCGGCAGTGCCGTTCACCAGCTTGGATGCATAGTAAGCACATAGGAAGCATAAAATATGAGTGCGTTGTTGTCAATAATAGTATTTATTTTATTTTCAGTGGTTTACAATGGCTACGACGCACTTCAAATAGGAGGTTTCCGGGACATTCAGCAGCATGGGGTGGTCCTTCGCCTGTCCGCGGACCTCTGCCAGACGTAGGGTGCGGTGAGCATCGCGCGCCGCATCGGCTAGCATCCCCAGGAAATCGGCCTGGCTGACGTGGTAGGAGCAAGAACAGGTAACCAGGACCCCGCCGGGGCGAAGCATCTTCAGCGCCCGCAGATTGAGTTCTTTGTAGCCCCGCAGCGCGGCGTCCAGCTCACGCTTGCTCTTGGCGAAAGCGGGCGGATCGAGAACTACGGTGTCATAGCGCTGGCCGGAAGCAGCATAGTCCTTGAGCAGGTCGAAGGCATTGGCTTCGATCCACTCGATCTCAGGTTGGTTCCGGTCGCGGCGGTTAAGCGCTGCGTTCCGGTCGGCAACTTCGAGTGCGGGCCGTGAACTGTCGACGCCCGCCACGTGCGAGCAGTGCGGCGCCAGGTGCAGGGCAAAGCCTCCCTGGTAGCAGAAGACGTCAAGAGCTTCGCCATGGGCGTATTGCGCCGCGGCAGCGTAGTTCTCGCGCTGGTCGAGGAAGGCTCCGGTCTTCTGGCCTTCGAGCGCGTCGAAGTGAAACTGGAGGCCGTTCAAGGTGAAGATCGTCGAAGCCTTCTCGCCGCTCACCAGGCCCGACGTGCGTGGCGGAAGGTCTTCGAGTTGGCGCACCCGCGGGTCCACGCGCTCGATGATCGAAGCCGGCTGAAGCCTGTCGGTCAGTTCAGAAATCAGCGCTTCACGCACGATCTCAGCATCCATGGCCTGGGTAAGGATTTGCATCGAAAGAATCTCGTTGTAGCGGTCGACGATCAGGCCGGGCAAGAAATCGGCCTCGCTGAAGATCAGGCGGTAGGCATTGGTGTCGTGAATGATCGCCTCACGATAGGCGATGGCATCGGCGATGCGCCGCCGAAGCAGCGCCGGGAAATCCGCGACGGGCTCGTGCGAGATCAGGCGGATGGCGATCTGCGAAGAACTGGAATAGAGCGCGCTGCCGAGAAACTGCCCGCGATGATCCACGACGCTGACCAGCGAGCCCGCGGGAACGCCATCGGCCGAAACGATGTCGGAGCGATACACCCAAACGTGGCCGTCCTTCAGGCGGGATGCGCCGCGCGGAGAGACTTTGACCGTGAAACCGAAAGCAGAAGCCTTTGGCTTTTGGACCATGCCTCGATGTTAACTGACAACGACACCCAGAACATCCAACCTTGTTGCAAAGCCTAAGAGCGGACTGCCGAAGCCTTGCGGAGCACAAAAATCATCTGCTGGGCCCTGTTGTCGAGAGGATCTTTGGCAAACGAACCGTATTCCGCTACGGTCTCCAGGCCAGCCATCAGAAACAGCGCGCGCAGGTGCGGGTAGGTAAAGTAGCTCAGCTTGAAAGCCTCGGTCTCCTCGCGAATCAATTCGTCGGCGCGAAGTGTGCGATAGACAAAGGTGAAGTAGAAAATCTGATTGATCTTGTCGACAGATTCTTTCCTGAAGTAGCGGCGCACGACTTCCGTGGAATCGGGACCCGGATTCCACTCGAACTCCATCACTTCCTCCCCCATTCTCGAAGTGATCACGTCAAACTTCGGATAAAAGACGTCGAACGCGAGGATTCCACCGTCGCTGAGGTGCGCGGCGGCGGAAGTGAGCGCGCTTACCTGATCTTCAATCGTGTGCATGTGCTGCATAGGGCGAAAAGGGATGATCACGAGAGGAAATTGCGCGCCCAGGCGAAAATCGCGCATGTCGCCTTCGTGAAGCGTCACTCTTTGGCGGACTTCCTGCGCCTCGCGAGCCAGACTGTTCTTCAAAATTTCAAGCATGGGGAGAGAATTATCCAGCCCGTGGATTTCGATACCCCGGCGAGCGATCGGCAGCAGGACACGCCCAGTGCCGCAGGCTACTTCGAGGACCGGGCCGCCGGTTTGTTCCGCGAGGTCGAGGTAGAAGGGCAAGTCCACCAGGTCTTGTTTGGCAGCATAGGCGCCGTCGTAGTGCTTGGCGGTCACGCTGTAGGAATCGATTGCTGGGCGCATTCGTATCTCCGAAGAGTCTGGAAATCTTAAACTAGAGTGTAGGGGTTTTGAAGTTCAGAGCTGGCGAGTGCGGCCTAGCTGGCGGCTTGCTCTGTGGGAACCGGCGCTGCAGCCCCCGACTTGGCGGTGCGGGTACGCATCTCGTACTGTGCCGCCTCCAGATCGACGTGCAGCGAATCCAGCGCCGTCATGGGCATCTCGGTGCCCCAGGTTTCCATCTCGTGCTCCGTCCAGCTTCCGTTTAGGCGGATGGCGCCGGTGATGTCTTCCGGAAACGCGTGGCGGAAATCGCCTTCGCGGATCAGGATGTCGCCGACAAGCCGGCCGGTGTGCATGTCGAAGACGCGGCGGGTGGCTTGGCCCGCGGCATTGTTCAAGCACAGGAAAACTTCGCCAGCCTCGCCGTATTCCTGCCGGTAGTACCAAGCCTGGGGCGCATCAATCTTGGGATGATGGCGCCGCGAGCGCTTGTGTTCGGGCTCCAGAGCCTGCATTTCGTTGGCGGGATTGAAGTAGAGGACGCGCTGGCAGGAATCGCAGACCACGGTTTGCTGGCCGGTGCGCACATCGTTGTAAATCTGCGGCCGCAACATGACCTGGCAAGCCATGCACTTGTGATCGCGCACCTCAGAGATGCCGCTGCCGCGAAACTTGGACACGCGCTCGTAGTGGCGCAGCAGATCTTCATTCACGCCCGCCCGCATTTGCTCGCGCTTGGCACGCCACTCAGAGAGCTGCTTCTCGTCCTCAGCGGTGCGCTCACGGGCTGCAATCTTCTCTTTTTCAATCTCGGCCGCTTCCGCTTTCAGCTCAGCCTGGGCGGCCTTCACTTCCTTGTCGCGCGCGTCCGCGTTCACCATCAGCTCGAGGATTTTGTCTTCAGTGGCGGCGATTTCCTTTTCCGCAAACTGGATCTCGTGCAACAGCGCTTTGTATTGTTCGTTGGTTTTTACATCGAGAGACTGGTCGCGGTACTTGGAAATCTTGCTGCGGAGCTCGGTGATGGCAGTGTCGTATTTGCGGCGGGTGGCTTCGTCGGCTTTGACGGCAGCCTGGGCCTTTTCCAGTCCGGCCTTGGTGTCGGCCAGCTTGTGTTCGATGGCAGCAACGCGCTTGGGGAGCTCCGCGATTTCATCCTGCAGGCGGCGGATTTCTTTGTCCGCGTCCTGCAGGCGCAACAGGTTTTCTATTTCTAGAAGCATCCCAAGAAGACTCAGCCTTAATTCTAACACGCGGAAACGCGCCGTCCCGCCGGATAAGCGGCGTGGGCAGAGCCCTCCGCTCGCGGAAATGCCCCATGTAGGGACAACCGCCTCAGCCTGCCCTGAGCGGAGCCGAAGGGGCTGTCCGCCGAGGGAAGCGAGGCAGCCAGTCGCGGCTCCCAGCGCAGACAATGCCCGATTGCTCATCCTGCACGGCGGCAGGGTGCTACACTACGCGTCGTTAGTCGGATCATCAGCCTCTCAGTGGTTGAACATCGTCCCATGCCCGCTTTCCCCGGCAAGCACTCTGACAGAATCGCGCGCTTTGGAGTTTTCGAACTCAACCTCGCTGCCGGCGAACTGCGCAAGGGCGGAACCAAACTGCGCCTGCAGGAGCAGCCGTTCCAGGTGCTCGCTTTGCTGCTGGAACGCGCCGGCGAAGTCGTCACGCGCGAGGAGTTGCGTCAGAAACTCTGGCCCGCCGACACTTTTGTGGATTTCGACCACAGCCTGAACACGGCCGTAAACAAGTTGCGCGAAGCGCTAGGAGATTCGGCCTCCAGCCCCCGCTACATCGAGACGCTGGCCCGCCGCGGATACCGTTTCATCGCGCCGGTGCAGAACAGTGTGGGGGCGGGCGCATTCGCCCCTCCAGCCGAGCGCAGCGAGGCTCTGCATCCCGAGCTTGAAGTCCCCATCCCGCGCCGTAGCCTGACCCGCGGACTCTTCGCTCTGGCTCAAGTGATGTACCTGATCTTCTACGTCGTCGCGCTATTCCGCATTCATGCTGTGCACGGAATCACGGAATCTTTCTTGCCGGGATGGGGCACACTCCTGCAGGCCGCGGTACTGGTAACGGCGGGTGTGGGAATTCCGTTGCGCTGTTACCTGCTCTCCGCAGTAGGCTTCGACTACCAGCGCCTGGGCGAAAAATTCCAGCAGATGTTTCCTTTCATCCTGGCGCTCGATCAGCTCTGGGCCGTGGCTCCATTTCTCCTGATGCAGAAGATCGGCCTGGGAGCCGCCTTCGCCGCCAGCGCAGCTCTGCTATATGTGCCGTTCTCGGAGCGAACTCTCATTCGCATGGCGTATGTGCGAAAGCCCAACCTAAGTCATTCGCAAATGTAGCTCTGATCGCAGCCGCGCGCTTCGAGCGTGCATGGTGGAAGGGCAGTCTGCCACCCAATCCAACCACCAGCCGGCGGAACCGGTGTACAATCATCGCCGTTTTCGGGGTCAGACGCGATCCAAGGCTAAGTTACCACCACTCAGGGAGAACGATATGCGCTTTTGGGGATATGTGCTGCTGATTATGGGCATTGCTTTCTTGCTTCTGTTTGTGTTCGCCTTGTTCGGCGGGGCCCATCTCGGGGTATTTCCTTTTATTATCGCGGCAATGCTGGTGGTTACCGGCGTGAACCTCATAAAGAAGGGCCAGGGAATTCTGCGCGCCGAGCCGGCGGCAACCGAACTCGCGAGCATCACTCCGGGGAGCCAATCAGCAGCCACGCCAGCAGCGGTAACGGTTTCCCTGCCACTGTCGCCGCAGGTGGCGGCCGTGATCGCGGCCCAGAGTGCGCGCAATTGGAAACTCGTGAAGTATTTGTGCGCTGGGATCTTTTTACTGTTCGTTGGAATGGGCGCGGTTTTTGCGATTTTCATGAAGGGCGAAGGAGATTCGCGACTATTCCTGGGAATCTTCGGGGGGATTGGGGTTGCGAGTGCCGCGATGATTGCGGGAATCTCGTGGCTGACCACGCGTCGGCCCGTGCTTCGGGCCCTGCGCGAGCCGACCTACCTGCGAACCACCGGGCCAATCCAGCTAGTCTCCATGCAGGGAGGGGCCATGCTGCGGCTGGCCGACCGGGCGTTCCTGATGAACGGCAGGGCGGCAATGGCAGCGCTCAGCCAAATCAGGGAAGGAAGAGTGGATTACAGCCCGCATGGGCACGTAATTCTGGCAGCTTGGGACGTGCAGGGACGGAGCGTGTATATGGCACCGGGGTATGACGTGGGATGGGGCGGCTAGACTGGGATGGGCAAACTGGTAAGACGCGGATATCCGCCCGTGGAGTTCGAAGCGGCCCCATTTCCCCTGATGCAGAACATCGGCCTGGCGCGGCTTTCGCGGCCAGCGCGGCGCTGCTCCACGTACCGTTTTCGGAGCGAACTCTGATTCGCATGGCCTACCTTCCGGTTCCGGAGTAGACTTTCGGGCACGGATTGATCGTGGCCAACGCAGAACAACTCGCGAAGCTGGAACAGGGATCCAGAGATGACTGGAACCAGTGGCGCGCGAACCAATCCGAAACGCTAGACCTTAGCGGGGCAGACCTGCATGGCAAGGAGTTGGTCGAGAGAAATTTGCGCGATGCCGATCTGAAAGGTGCCGACCTCAGCAGTGCCATCCTGGCCGATGCCGACCTGCAACATGCCGACCTGCGGGGTGCCGACTTGCGCGGCGCCAGCTTTGATGGGTCGAACCTATCCGGCGCCAGCCTGCGCGAGACCAACCTGCAAGGTGTTGACCTGAGCGTCGCGCAGAGAGGTTTGCAGACCGAACAACTCGCCGGGGCAGACCTCACGGGCGCCACTCTCCCGCCAGAGTTGGCGAAGCTATACGACTCCCTGGAGAACGTCAACAACATCTCCGAAAGCGCGCGCAAGCTCTTCCTGGCAGTTCTGGCGGCATGTCTCTACTCCTGGCTCACTATCGCTACCACCACAGACGTCAACTTGATCACCAACCGCGCCTCCTCACCGCTTCCCATAATCCAGACCAGTATTCCCATCGTCGGGTTCTATTGGGTCGCGCCACTCCTGTTGCTCTGCGTCTATTTCTACTTCCACTTTTATCTGCAGAAGCTTTGGGAGGAACTCGGTTCTCTGCCCGCAATCTTTCCGGATGGACGGCCTCTCCACACCAAGATCGACCCCTGGCTGCTAAACGACCTGGTGCGAGCCCACTTGCCAAAACTGAGCGCCGATCGGCCATTCCTGTCGTATCTCCAGCTATGGATTTCGGTGCTTCTGGCATGGTGGGTCGTGCCCATCACGATGTTTCTGTTCTGGGGCCGCTACCTGCCGCGCCATGACCGAACAGGTACGACGTTTCATGTGGCGCTTCTTGCGATTTCGCTGACGGCAGCGCTCTGTCTCTACCGGCTCGCTGTCGTCACGCTACGGGGAGCCGACAGGAAGCCGTTTCACTGGAGGGGAATTTTAACGAGTCACAGAGGCTATCAGACGGCGGCTCTCGCCGTCTCTGTCGGAATGCTTTTTGGGACTGTTTCTTGGGGCGCAGTGCGAGGAGGCCCCTTGTCGTACTGGCCCGCTGATCCACGCTCTTGGGTGCCGCGGGTGATGGCGCTAGTCCGCTATTCCCCGCTTGCTGATCTTCACGGTGTCGAGGTTTCGCAAAAGAAATCGAATTGGAGCAAGAACGATAAGAATCAGGATTCCGTGGTTGGAGCCCAGATGGAAGGAGCGAACCTGCAGTTTGCGTTGGCACGTGGGGCCTTCCTCGCCGGTGCCAATCTGCGAAGTGCCGACCTTAGCGGTGCCGACCTGCAGAATGCCGACCTGCAGGGCGCAGACCTCACCGGCGCCGACCTGAGGCTCGCTGACCTGCAGGGTGCCAACCTAGACGGCGCCGACGCGAGCCGTGCCGACATGAGAGCCGCGTACTTAGGCGGTCGCCTGGCGGGCATCCGTCTGGGCGGCGCCCGATTAGGCCGGGACAACCTGCGTGGCGCCGACCTAAGCGGTGCCGACCTAAGCGGTGCCGACCTGAGCGGTGCCGACCTGACCTATAGCGATCTCCGGGAATCGAGGTATCTGAATCTCCAAACCCTGAAGGGCGCGCTCCATTGGGACAAGGCCTTGTACGACGACCAGATGATCAAAGCGTTGGGGCTTCCCACCGATCACAACGCCAAGCTCGAGGAACAGGGAGCGCCGCGAAGGCCAAGCCCGGCAACAGGAGTGTCGGCTGTCGTGCTCGAACGCAGTATGCCGCCCAAGTGAGGTCGCTGCCATCGCGCCGCGCGACTTCCCTGGAACCAAACTCACGATTTGCGCGTAATCTCGTCTAAGAGGTAGGGGTGGGAGTGCGCCTGCCCGCCGGAGGATTCTTATGAAACGCATAAGTCTTGAACGCGGCTTGTTGACGGTTCTAATGCTCGGCGCTGTTTGCTCCTGGGCCGTTCTGCCCGCCCGGGCTGACGATTGGTCGAAAACCTACACCATCACTGGCAAGCCCGATCTGCGGGTCGACACGTCCGACGCCAACATTCGCGTCTCCACCTGGGACCAGAACACCATCGAAGCGAAAGTAACGACCACGCGCTACAAGATCGGTGCAGACGGCATCCGGATCGAAGAGCACCAGACCGGCGACGTGGTCGAGATCGACGTGCGCTTCCCGCACAATCACGGTTTTGGCGTTTCGGTCGACTGGGGCAATAGCCGTCGCGTTGACATTGTCATCCAGATGCCACGCGAGGGCCGGGTCGACCTGCACACCGGCGACGGCAAAATCGAACTTGGCCACTTCAAGGGCGAGATGCAGTTGCGCAGCGGCGACGGCTCGCAGGAGATCAACGAAGTGGACGGCAAACTCCGCGCGCTCACCGGCGATGGCCACATCCGCGCCGACGGCCGCTTCGACGAACTCGACCTCAAGACCGGAGATGGCCGCGTGGAAGCGCGGGCCACGGCCGGCTCGGCCCTGGCCACGAGCTGGAGGCTCGAAACCGGCGATGGCACGGTCACTCTCGAGGTGCCGGAAAACCTCGCAGCCGACGTGGACCTTCACACCGGCGATGGCCACATCGATCTGGATGTGCCGGTCACAACTTCCGGCAAACTTCGCGAAGGCGAAGTTCGCGGCAAAATGAACGGCGGCGGCAACCTGCTGATGATTCACACGGGAGATGGGTCGATCCGGCTGCGCAAGAGCTGAGGGTTTCCGGCCGCAACCTCGCTGCCGCCGTGTCTGACAAATGTGGTATACTGTCAGACACTATGGCTTCGCAACGGATCACAGTCCGCGTTCCAACGGCCCTCGGATCTCGCCTTCGCGACAGCTCCCGGGTGAAGGGAAAAACCCCATCCGACATCGTCCGTGTTGCCCTGGAGAATTACTTAGGCGAGCAAATCAGCACTGGTTCGGCCTACGAGTTGGCTGAGGCAGCGGGGCTGATTGGTTGCGTTGGTCACGCTCCGAAGGACCTTAGTGCGAACCGGCGACATTTTGAAGGCTTCGGCAAGAGCAAATGAGGCGGATTCTGGTAGACACAGGTCCCTTGGTTGCCATTCTTTCCCGCGAAGACGCGCACCACCGAACCTGTGTTGCGGCGCTCCGCGAAATGTCCGGACCGCTGCTTTCATGCTGGCCGGTCATCACCGAGGCTGCCTGGCTCCTGCGGCGCTCTCCGCGCGCGATTCAGCAGCTACTGGGCAGCATGGACGCCGGGTTTCTTGAACTGCTGCCGCTGGCCGGGACCGAAGCCAAAGCCATCGCGGCGTTGATGAAGCGATATGAGAGCATCCGTCCGCAGCTTGCCGATGCTGCTTTGGTTTACCTTGCCGGTCGCGAACGAATCGAGACCATCTTCACTTTGGATCGCCGTGATTTCTCCATTTACCGGACAGGCCGCAGGCGCGCTTTTCGCATTGTTCCGCCCATGAACTAGTCTTGCCACCGGGAAATTCCTAACGGCTATTACAAGTCCCCCATCTCTTCTTTGGTGGGGTTGTAGAAAAAGCG
This sequence comes from uncultured Acidobacteriaceae bacterium, assembly GCA_963842095.1. Taxonomy (GTDB): domain Bacteria; phylum Acidobacteriota; class Terriglobia; order Terriglobales; family Acidobacteriaceae; genus Sulfotelmatobacter. Next base: position 215,008 of record CAWJEY010000004.1, on the reverse strand, counting down.
GAAGCGGAGGGAAAGATACTGTCCGCCAAATTCGCTGGGTAACGGTGGAAATGGGTCCGAGCCGACGATGCCTGCCCAAGCCGCGCGGTCCAGCGGAACGTCCCCGGAAGGAGCTACGAGCTTCATGCCCGCGACTTTTCCATCCTTTGTAATCGCGAACTCGATGATCAGGTTTCCGTGCTTCATCTGCGCGGATTCCGGAATTGCGCGGTACCAGTTCTCACGCACGTCATGCAGCACGCGCTTCAGGTAGGGGTCGAAGTCCACGCCCATCGTGTCGCTCAGGATCTCCAGGTTGCCCACCTGGCGGCCGTGCGTGTTGGCCCCTAGTCCAAAATCGCCGCCACTGCCCTGCTGGCCGCCACCGTGCCGTGCCGCCGCGGCCCGCGTCGCTTCCTCAATTGCCGAACCCGCGGACATGGAACCGCCGTACTTTTTGAACTCCTTCGCAATGTCTGGCTTCGGCGTTTGCAGTTGCGCGATCTGCGGATTCGGCGCCTGCTGCGGTTGCGCCGCTGGTTGATTTTGCGCAAACCCTGCCGACGATTGGGCCGGCGGCTGCGCCATCTGGGGTGCACTCGATCCCGGCGCGCCCGGCGGCGGACTCGCCAGACTCTTCCGCAGCTCCTTGACATCTAGCTGGGGACGCCGCGTCATGGCGATGCGGTCTTTATCGGAAGCAATGTTCGTATTCGGCTTGTGTTGCAGTTTTTGCAAGTCCGGCGGAAGCTCCAGGAACGTCACATCGTTCGCGTTACTCGCCTTTTTCACCGCGACCACCGAGTGCCATGGCAGGTATTTCTCAAACACATCCAACTTCGCCAGCAACACGATCAGAACCAGGTGGACGATGATCGAAATCCACGCAGCTTCGCGCCGCCGCGAGCGCGCCAGATCGTCCTGCAACTGGATAAGCAGATGCGGCACGCGGGCAGCATCGTCATCCAAGTCGCGGTACGCAGTTTCCCATCCCTGTGCATCGTACAGGCCAAGTTGCTCCGGTTGTGGCTTCTCGGGAGGCGCCACCGGATCTTGGAATGGAATTTGCGTGATGGCCATGAACTAAATTTGTTCGAGCAAGGCTTGTCTGAGCCAGGCTTGTCCGTTAGACACGGATTCCCCTCGCTACGTTGCATCCCGCTTTCCACGGATGACGCAACGCACCCACTACGGCCAAGCTACCTTCATTTTCGCATCTTTCAGGGCATTCTGCTCATACACAAATGGTTGCAGGAGTTACCTGTGTAAACATTTGTAAACCGCACAAAGGTAGGCAGTTGAATGAGTTTTCAGTGACGCGAATCGGTGTCGCTCTTAGGACTTTCCCGGGGCAATGCCCGCGAGCCCCACTTTCTTCCCATGCTCGCGAATCTCGCGCACAATGTCGAGCGCGAGCGCGAGCGCGCGGCGTCCATCTTCGAGCGGCACCACCGGCGTAGAGCGCTGTCGCACCGCATGCAGAAACGATTTCAATTCCGCATGCAGAGGCTCTTCCGAAGTCACCGGCGGTTTGGCGACTTTAATTTGCGGATTGATGGTTGGAGCTCCGGGCGCTGCTCCATCGGCCCCGACAGTGAAGACGAGCACTTCCTGCCGCCCATAATCGACGGAAACATACTGCCGCGGCTGGAAGAATCGCAACTTGCGCACGCGCTCGGTGGAGACCCGGCTGGCGGTAAAGTTGGCCACGCATCCGGATTCGAACTCCAGCCGCACATTCGCGATGTCAACCTTCCCCGAAAGAATCGGCAGGCCAACGGCGCGGACTTCTTTCACCGGAGAATTGGCGAATGCGAGCACGATGTCCAGGTCGTGGATCATCAGGTCAAGCACAACGTCAACATCGAGCGAGCGCGGCGTAAACACGCTGAGCCGGTGCACTTCGAAGAACATGGGCTGGGTGAGCAGCGGCATAGTGGCTCGCACGGCCGGGTTGAAGCGCTCCAGATGTCCCACCTGGGCGACGCGTTTGTGCGTGGCCGCCAGTTTCACCAACTCGTGTGCCTCGTCGAGCGTTGCGGCCAGCGGCTTCTCGATCAACACATCAACTCCTGCTTCCATGAGCGAGCGGGCCACCGGAAGATGATGCACCGTAGGCGCCGCCACCGACGCCGCTCGCACTTCGCTGTGCGTGGTCAGCATCTGCGCGACTGAGCCAAATGCGCGGCAGCCGAACTCACGCGCCACCGCGTCCGCGCGGTCAAGGTTGGGATCGACCACACCCACCAGCCGCACCGGCTCTCCCTGCTGTTCCAGCTCTTGGTAAACTCGGGCGTGATTGCGCCCGAACACGCCCACCCCCACCACCGCGACCGAAATCGGATTGTTAGATTGCAGGAAGGAACTCCCGGCGGACTGGTTGCCTGCAGGAACAACAAATTGTAACCGCAAAGCCGGGAAAGAGCATCTGGAAGTAAATTGAGTCATTTTGCGATTGAGTCATCGGGCCATTGAAACCTGCTCCGCAAGGTTTGATCGCCAAATGACCCGATCGCCCAATCGCCAATTAGGAGCTGTCTCACCCATGCGAACCATCGCTCTGCTCACCGTTTCCAACATCTTCATGACCTTCGCCTGGTATGGCCACCTGAAATATCGCGAGGTGCCGCTGTTCAAAGTGATCGTCGTCAGACTGGATGATCGCCTTCTTTGAATACTGTTTCCAGGTTCCGGCCAACCGCATCGGCTCCTACGAGTTCAGCGCCGCACAGCTCAAGACGATTCAGGAAGTCATCACCCTGGTCGTGTTCTCGGTATTTTCCGTGCTCTACCTGAAACAGCCAGTGCGCTGGAACCACCCGTGGGATTCGCCATGATCGTGGCCGCGGTAGGAGTGATTTTCAAACAGTGGTAAGGAATTGGGCCATTGAGTGATTTAGTGATTGAGCGATTGAAGATCCAATCGCTCAATCACCCGATCGCTCAATCACCCAATTTTCTTCAGGATCGCGATCTGCCCCGCATGATAAAGCTCATGCTGCGCCACCCCGTGAAGCATATGGTAGAAATCGTACTTCTTTCCGGGAACCCGCTCCCCAAGCCGGGACTCTGGCAGCGCCGCAACCGTCGTTACGAGCGTCCCGTGCGTCTTCTTCGCTTGCGCCACGCACTTGCGCCACGCGGCTCCGGTCGGTCGCTTTGGAACAAGCGGGAAATTCGCCAGACCTTTGGGCTGCCATTTCTCACCGGCCATCCGGCGGCACGCGGCCGCATCCCAGACCGCAATGTGTAACACAAGCTCCCAAATGCTGTGAACACCAGGCAGAGGCTTGGCCGCGGCTTGAGCAGCATCCACATCTTGCAGCAACTCAAGCAAAGCAGGGCCATGCCAGGCATCGCCCTCAAATGCGCGGCGAAGCTGCTCGGCGATGCGGGCTGGTTCGGAACTTGCGGAAGTCATGCCTTTAACTTCGCCGATTAAGAAAGTGTTAGTCAACAGATTTGTGCTTGCATGTATTCTTTAGAGGAGACCACAAATGTTGCCCACCCATCGTATCGCTACTCATCCCGGACAGATCCTGCTGCAGGAATTTCTCGAGCCGCTCGACCTGACCCAGGCGGAACTGGCAAGGGCGCTCACCATCCCTCTGAACCGGGTGAACGAACTCGTGCGCGGAAAACGAGGGATTACCCCTGAGACAGCCCTGCTTCTCGCGGGATACTTCAAGAACTCCGCCGAGTTTTGGATGAATTTGCAGACCGCGTACGACCTCACGCGAGTTCGCCAGGAATGCGCCACCGTCCTGTGTGGGCCGTCGGAGAATGCGTCGCTCCGTGGGCGCCGACTAATCCGCATTCTCAACTTCGTTTTCTCAAGCAGAGGGTCCGCCACAACCGCAATCCCCGCCGCATTCGCCGCATCTAGAATCATGTCTCCATCCAGCAGCAAACACTTTCCTGCATCCAGCGCCAGGCAGGTCGCGCCCGCAGCCTGCATCACTTCGATGGTCCTCACTCCAATCACAGGAACATCGAAGCGCATATCCTGATTGGGCTTTGCGATCTTCACCACCGTAAGGCCGCGGCTCAGCGTGGATGCATCCCCGTGCAGCGAGCCCATGATGTGCCCGGCGCGCTCAATGGTCGCGTCGGTCCCCTCCATGGCTTCAACCGCCACGCAGGCCGATTCGGCGATCACGACGGTCTGGCCAATGTCATGCTGCGCCAGCTGCCGAGCCACGGCGCGGCCGTAGTCAATGTCTTTGCGTTCCTGTTCGCTGGGCGCACGTAGCGTGAGCGTTCCCGGCTCCACCAGCAGCGGTTCGAGCAGTCTCGTGGAATTCTCCAGCGTAATGCCTTCATCGGCCAGAACCCCGGCCACGGCCCCCAGCAGGCTGTCAGTGCTCCGCGAGGCGAGTGAGATCAAAAGCTTGGCCAGGCGAAAGTCAGGCCGGATGGCGGAGAAAATCTGCTTGTGCTTCACCTGCCCGGCCATGATGGCGCGCCGTACGCCTTCACGCTTGAAGGTTTCGATCAGCTTCGAAAGCTCGCCCAGCGACAGCCAGTGAACCGAAGCAGCGCCGCGATCCTCGATCTCACCAGAAGCTTCCTCCTTGATTGCAACCACGACAACTTCGAACCCCTGCGCGCGCGCCGCGTCCAGCACAAGGAGCGGAAACTTGCCGTTGCCAGCGATAAGACCGATGCGCATAAGGAGTGGTCAGTGCTCAGTGGCCAGTGGTCAGTGCCGGATTTTACTGGCCACTGACCACTGACCACTGGCCACTCACTTAATCACTCCCCGCTCCGACGCCTCAATGAACCGGATCAGCATCTCCACATCTTCCCCGCGATCCGGCTCAGCCTTCAGCTTCTCCAGCGCTTGCGACGTGTTCCTCTTCGACGCCAGCAGCGTCTTGTAAGCATGGTGAATCTTGCGGATGCGTTCTTTTGAAAAGCCGCGGCGCTCAAGTCCAACTTTATTCATTCCATACGCATGCGTGTCGCGCGCGGCCGAGGTCATGGAAAACGGCAGCACATCCTGCGTGATCGTGGTCCCGCCGCCAACGTAAGCGTGAGCCCCGATGCGCACAAACTGATGCACCGGGCAAAGCGCTCCCACCACCGCCCATTCCTCAACCGTCACATGTCCGCCCAGCGTCGCCCCGTTCACCAGCATGCAGTGGTCGCCAATCACGCTGTCGTGCCCGATGTGCGCATAGGCCATGATCAGGGTGTGGCTGCCAACTCGAGTGAGCCCGCCGCCTTTCACGGTGCCGCGGCTGATGGTCACGCATTCGCGAATCTCGTTGTGATCGCCAATTTCCAGCCGCGTCGGCTCGCCTCTGTAGGAAACATCCTGCGGCGCCATGCCGATGGCGCAGAACGGAAAGAACGCGTTGTCAGTCCCGATTTTCGCGGGCCCTTCGATGGCAACGTGCGATACCAGACGGCATCCCTCGCCCAGTTCGACTTCGCCACCGATCACGCAATAAGGCCCGACCTGGCACGATGCCGGCACATGGGCCCGCGGATCGACGATCGCGGTGGGATGAACGTTCATGATTGAGTCATTGCATCATCGGAAGATGGACACAATGTGCCGTCCCGGCTCTGCCTCATTCGCCCGCGTCGTCAGCCCCATTGCCGCGCCCGCGTGAGCTGTCGATGAGCTGGCACGACACCGTAGCTTCCGCCACTTTCTTGCCCGCTACATACGCGATTCCCTCCATTCGCACTGCGATCATGCGCGGCATGGCCCGCCAGCCCTTCACTTCCACTTCAATGCGCAACTGGTCGCCGGGGCTCACCGGACGCCGGAACTTCGCGCGCTCGATTCCGGTGAACACCATCACCTTATCGGTGCGGTCTTCCACTTCCGTAAGCAGCAGTGCGCCCCCGGCCTGCGCAATGGCCTCCACGATCAACACTCCCGGCATGATCGGCAATCCTGGAAAATGACCGTTGAAAAACGGTTCGTTGATGGTGACGTTCTTGATGGCCACGATCCGCTCTTTGCGTTTCAGTTCCAGCACGCGGTCAATCAGCAGCAGAGGATAGCGGTGCGGCAAAATTTTTAGGATCTCGTGAATATCAAGCGCTGTCTTCGGTGCGCCGTCGCCAGGCGGAGTGCTCTCAGTCATGGTTCGTGTGAATCGGTGTTCGGGTTGAATCTGGTTCGTGTGAATCTGGTTCGTGTGAATCAGGTTCGTCTCAATCAGCCTGAAGATTATACTGTACCGCGTCGCATTCACGGCCAGACCGGAACTTAGCCAGAGGGAATTGTGCCCGGTAAGAAAACAGGAAAATCAGCAATGCCCGCCCCCCAGCCCGCGTGGCCCGATCGCCTGCGCTATTTCTCGGAGCGTCAGGATCACATGGTCAGCACGATTCGCGAGCTCGTCGAGATCGAGTCCCCCAGCGACAACAAGCAGGCGGTCGACCGCATCGCCGCATTCCTCGCACCCAAGTTTGAAGCGCTTGGCGGACGCACTCAACTCCATCGCAGCCACGACTTCGGCGACAGTCTGCAAATCGATTTCCCGGGATCTCCTCGAGGAGGATCCGGGGATCGCAAGCCGGTTCTTCTGCTCGGCCACTGCGACACGGTCTACCCGTTGGGCACTCTGGCGAATATGCCCTGCGAGATCGAAAACGGCTGCCTGCGCGGCCCCGGCGTTCTCGACATGAAGTCAGGCATCGCGCTCATGCTCTGCGCCATCGAAGCGCTGCAAACCTGGCACGGCGGACTGCCCAGACCGGTCACGGTTTTTCTAGTTTCCGATGAAGAAGTGGGCAGCCATTCCTCGCGCAAGATCACAGAAACATTGGCGAAAGAATCCGCCGGAGTGCTGGTGCTCGAACCTGCCGCCGGACTTCGTGGCGCAGTCAAAACCGCGCGCAAGGGCGTGGGCGAATATACCCTGCGCGTGAAAGGTGTCGCGGCACATGCCGGACTCGATCCCGGCAGAGGCCACAGCGCCATTCTCGAACTCGCTCGCCAGATCGCAGTAGTCACCAAGCTGAATAATTTGCGCCAAGGCGTGTCGGTGAACCCTGGCATAATTCACGGCGGAACGCGCACCAACGTGATTGCCGCTGAAGCGTCCGCGGGCATCGATGTGCGCATCAAGAGCGCCAAACAAGCCTCCGGTATCGACCGCAAACTCCGCTCCCTCAAGCCCTTCGACAAGCACTGCAAACTCGAAATGACAGGCGGCATCAACCGCCTCCCCATGGAGCGAACTGCCGGAGTGGCGGCGCTCTACGAGAAGGCCCACGACATCGCCGGCCACGTGGGATGGAAGCTCGAAGAAGCTGCCGTAGGAGGCGGTTCCGATGGAAACTTCACCGCCGGCATGGGCATCCCCACGCTCGACGGCATGGGCGGCGTCGGCGAGGGCGCCCACGCGGTACACGAGTACATCGTCATTTCCGAATTGCCGCGTCGCGCGCTCCTCCTGGCCGGAATGATCGAAAGCGCGTGACCAGGAAAATCACATGCTCAAGTTCATGGTTGTCCTCTATAGGCGTCCGGACTTGACTCACGAACAGTTCCGTCGACACCTGCAAGAGATTCATGGGCCTTTGGCGAGGAATCTACCCGGCCTCACAAAGTATGTTCAGGACTTTGTCTCGGACGATCCCAACCGCAAGCCGCCCGGATGGGACGCCATTGTCGAGCTTTACTTCGAAGATTGGTCGGCCATGGAATCGGCTTGGGCAAGTCCGCAAGGAGCGGCTTCGGATGCCGACCTGCCGGCTTTTGCCGACTTGACTCGTACCACCTGGTCGGTGGTTGACGAGGTCACGGTTTTGGAATAAAGACGAGAAAGTAATCCATCTTGTCGCCCTTCACAAAGTCATACTGTTCCAGCAGCACGTAGCCAGCCTGCGCCGCCTCGCGCAACACAACATCGCGGCCCACGCCATGGTCCTCGCCATTTCCATTACGGTCGATAATTCCAACTCTCGCCCCAGTACGCAGCGCCGCGCGCAGGTTCCTCAACAACGCAACCGGCTCTGCCACCTCGTGATACGTCTTCAGCAACAAAACGGCATCAACCGCGCCCGCGGGCAGAAGTGGATCATCGGCCTTGCCAAGAATGGTCTTCACGTTGCGCAGCTTCTCCTTCTTCGCGCGCTCATCGACATAGCGGATCGATTCCGGATTAATATCCACCGCATAAACCACACCGCCCGCTCCCACGCGCCGCGCCGCCCGCACCGTGAACCAGCCCGACCCAGCTCCAATGTCGGCCACCGTTTTTCCCGGCATGATGCCCAGAGTGTCCATGACGCGATTCACTTGCAGACGCTGGTCCCGCCCCGGCGAATCGAAAATCGAAAGGTCTCCCGTATAGGGTTCGCTGGTCTTGCGGTGCTCCGCAGGTGCGGCGGCCGGGGCCTGGGCCGGGCTCTGGCTGTAAACGTAGGAAAAGACCGGGCACAAAAGAATCGCTGCCGCCGCAACCGTGAAACGCCTGAGAATCACCACGGACCTCCGGAGAACTGTGCTGTCTAAGAATAGACTTCAAGATGACGCGCAGGTGAGCACCCTCCGGGCGGAGCCGTCTAATCCCGGCCTTTGACTCCGCAGTTCGCAAAGCCTAGACTTTTCTCAGGGACTTCCGGCGCCCTCGCCGCGAGCGTCCGAAACACCTGTGGAGGAGTTATGGGTGAAGGTCTATTTCAGCCGCTGCACTTGATTCTGATCATAGCGATCATCCTTCTGATCTTCGGCACCAGCAAGTTTGCCTCTTTGGGTAAAGGCATGGGCGAAGGCATCCGTAACTTCAAGGCCGCCATGAAAGAAGGCGAAGAACCGAAGAAGGAAAAAGAGGAAGAGAAGAAGTCTTAGCCAGGCCGTAGTCGAAGTCCTCGCCGAACCCAAATGCCTGCAACTCACAGCGCCCCTCGCTCTCGCAGCATGCGATAAACCAGCGCCACCGGCAGCCCCACCACATTGCTGTAATCACCTTCAACGCGCGGAATCCAGCGCGATGCAACACCCTGGATCGCATAAGCCCCCGCCTTGTCCATCGGTTCGCCAGTCGCAACATACTCGCGAATCTCATCGTCGGACAACTCACAAAAGGTAACCAGCGTAGTCTCACAAGCGGTGTTGGATTTACTGGCCACTAGTCCTACAACGCACACTCCAGTAATCACCTGATGCGTCCGCCCCGACAACAATCGCAACATCCGCGCAGCATCGTCTGCATCTCGAGGTTTGCCGAGGATCGCCTCATCGACCACCACGATTGTGTCGGCGCCGAGCACCCAGTCCCCAGGCCGGCTGTGAAAAACCGCCAGCGCCTTCTCCCGCGCCAGCCGCTCCGCACACTGTCGTGGAGTTTCACTGGCCAGCGGCGTTTCGTTGATGTCGGCGGCCTGCACTGTGAACGCAATCCCAGCGTTTCGCAATAACTCCTGTCGGCGCGGCGAGGCGGAAGCAAGAACAAGCATGCGAACCAGATTCTAGCTGAAACGAAGCAGTCGTTCGCAACCGGCCCGAAAGGTGTTCACTGGCCACTGACCACTGGCCACTGTATCCACTCCGCCCTGCTAAAATCAAAGATTAGCCTTCATCCTATGGACGCCGCTTTCCTCCGCAACTTTGCGATCATCGCGCATATCGACCACGGTAAATCCACGCTGGCAGACCGCCTGCTGGAACTGACCGGCTCCCTCACCATGCGCGAGATGCAGGCCCAGGTCCTCGACTCCATGGACCTCGAGCGCGAGCGCGGCATCACCATCAAAGCCCACGCCGTCCGCATGATGTACACCGCCCACGACGGCCACACCTACCAGCTCAACCTCATCGACACCCCCGGCCACGTGGATTTTTCCTACGAAGTCTCGCGGTCGCTCGCGTCGTGCGAAGGCGCGCTGCTCATAGTCGACGCCTCCCAGGGGGTGGAAGCGCAAACCCTTGCCAACGCTTACCTTGCCATCAATAACGGCCTCGAAATCATTCCCGTCATCAACAAGATCGATCTGCAAAGCGCCGACATCCCGCGCACTAAAGAAATGATCGAAAGCGCCGTCGGTCTGGACGCTTCCGATGCCGTGCTCATCAGCGCCAAGACCGGCCAGGGCGTGCCCGACGTGCTCGAAGCCATTGTGAAGCGCATCCCGCCGCCGAAGGGAGATCCCGACAGCCGTTTGCAGGCGCTCGTTTTCGACTCCTGGTTCGACACTTACCGCGGTGTGGTGATCCTCACCCGCGTCTTCCAGGGAACCCTGCGCAAAGGCCAGAGAATTCGCCTGTGGTCAAACGGCACCACATTCGACGCCGAAACTCTAGGAGTGCAAAACCCCAAGCCGGTTGAGATCGAAGAACTGAAAGCCGGCGAAGTCGGGTTCCTGATCGCGAACATCAAGAATGTTGCCGACGTGAAAATCGGCGACACCATCACCCACGACGCCAACCCCGCCTTCGATGCTCTCCCCGGCTTCGAAGAAATCAAGCCCATGGTTTTCGCCGGACTCTACACCGTTGATGCTCACGAGCACACCCGCCTGCGCGAAGCCCTGGAAAAACTCCGCCTGAACGATTCTTCCTTCTTCTTCGAACCCGAAAGTTCCGTGGCCCTCGGTTTCGGCTTCCGTTGCGGTTTTCTCGGCCTGCTGCACATGGAAATCATTCAAGAGCGTCTGGAGCGCGAGTTCGCGCTAGAACTCATCACCACCGCGCCCGGCGTGCGCTACAAAATCACCAAGACCGATGGCGTCATGATCGAGGTCGACAATCCCTCGCGCTGGCCCGATCCCAGCGAAATAGCGAAAGTCGAAGAACCAGTGATTCTCGCCACAATTCTTACCAACGAAGAATACGTAGGCGGAATCCTCAAGCTGGTAGAGGACAAGCGGGGCAAACAGAAAACCTTCGAGTACGTCAGCTCCTCACGCGTGATGTTGCACTATGAGTTACCGCTGAATGAAATCGTGCTCGACTTTTACGATCGCCTGAAGTCCGTCTCCCGCGGCTACGCGTCACTCGATTATCACCTCGCCGATTATTGGGAGTCGCCCATGGTCAAGCTCGACATCCTCGTGGCCGGCGAACCGGTCGACGCGCTCTCCATCATCGTGCATCGCGATTTCGCCTACGAGCGCGGCAAACTGCTGGTCTCGAAGATGAGGCAGCTCATCCCCCGCCAGATGTTCGAGGTGGCCATCCAGGCTTCTATCGGCGCGAAAATCATCGCCCGCGAAACCGTCTCCGCCATTCGCAAGAACGTTATTGCGAAGTGCTACGGCGGCGACATTTCCCGCAAACGCAAGCTCCTCGAAAAACAAAAAGAAGGCAAAAAACGAATGAAGCGGATCGGCCGCGTCGATATCCCCCAAGAGGCTTTTCTGGCTGTTCTCAAGGTCGGCGAAGACAGCAACTGAGTGGATTTCGCCCGTGCGCGGGGGCGCGAGTCAGAAGGCCAGGAACCGCAGAATGTGCAAATCTCCAAAGTGGGAATCATCTGACTTTCCGCCAATCCCGCCGATGTTAATGCCGAGTGAATTGCCTAACTGGTTACTATTCAGGGCCTTAGGGGCTAAAAATCTGCGGCATCGACCGGGATGACAAATCTTTACCCGTAGGAATTTTTCCCGCCGCCACCAATTCCACAAGCTTTTCCACAGCACGCCCGCACTGTGTTCGGAGACCGCAACTCGAATCGTCTAAGGTACTTGCCGGACAAAGCTACAGGCATTCCTGTACTCCGAAATCACTCCTCCGGCTCCATGCCGCCCTCGGCCATCATCTCAAATCGAGTGCAGTTCTTGCGGAACGCCAGCATCAGCTTGCCCGTTGGTCCATTGCGCTGTTTGGAGATGATGATCTCCGCCTTACCCTGCAACTCAGGATCGTCCTGCCGGTAAACCTCCTCGCGGAAAATGAACATCACCAGATCGGCGTCCTGCTCGATCGACCCCGACTCGCGCAGATCCGAAAGCTGCGGACGATGGTCCCCGCCCCGGCTCTCCGGAGCGCGGCTCAACTGCGAGAGCGCCACCACCGGCACGCTAAGTTCCTTGGCCAGCGCTTTCAGCCCGCGCGAAATCGCCGACACTTCCTGCGTGCGGTTTTCGTAACGCTTGCTGCCGCCCGACATGAGCTGCAGGTAGTCCACGATAATCAGGTCAAGCCGACCCTGCGATTGCTTCAGCCGCCGCGCCTTGGCCCGCATCTCGCTCAACGCAATGCCAGGCGTGTCATCGATGAAAATCGGAGCGTGCGCCAGTTGCTCCATCGCCCGCACCAGCTTCTTGGTATCGTCCTGCCACAGCGACCCAGTCCGCATCTTGTGCGCATCCACTTCCGCCGTCGAGCACAGCAGACGCAGCAACAGCGCCTCGCGCGACATTTCCAGCGAAAACACTCCCACCACCTGCTGATCTTTAATCGCCGCGTTTTCCGCGATGTTCATGGCAAACGCCGTCTTGCCCATCGAAGGTCGCGCCGCAATAATCACAAGGTCCGAGCGCTGCAGTCCGCTCGTCATCTCATCAAGATTTTCGTAGTGCGTCGCCAGTCCGGTAATCCGCTGCCCGCGTTGCAGCAGCGCATCCACCGACCCGAACGACTCCCGCACAATCTCCTGCACCCCCATGAACCCGCGCCCAATGCGCTTCTCCGAGAGCTGAAAGATCGCAGCCTCGGCATCGCTGAGCACTTCCTCAGCCAGATCGGATTGGTCCGACGCCCGCGCAATCGCCGTATTCGCTGCATGAATCAGCCCGCGCAGCAAAGCCTTATCGCGCACGATCTTGACGTAGTGCTCGATGCTCGGCCGGTCCGGAACCCCATCCAGCAGGCTCGACACGTAGCCCACATCGCCAATCGCCTGCAGGTCCTTGTGCCGGTCCAGCTCCTCGATCAGCGTGATCATGTCGATCGGACGCGACGATTCCGCCAGATCGACCATGCGCGAATAAATCCGCCGGTGCGAGTCCAGCGAGAAATCTTCAATCCGCAGATGCTCCGCCGCCTGGTTATAAGCAAAGTTGTCCAGCAGGATCGCGCCGAGGATGGAGCGCTCTGCGTCTACGTTCGCGGGAAGAGTGCTGATGCTGTAATCGGTGGTCGCCATATTTCCGGACAAAGTTCCGTACAACACTGTGTCCGAATCTCTCGCCTAGCATAAGCGAATACAAAGCGAAACGCCAAATGAATTGTGGAGAAGCTGTGCAGCCCAGCCAATATGTTGTGGAAGCCCCGAGAAAACCGGTCCCTAAAAGAAATTCGCAGGCAGATTTCAAAGAACTTGGTTTATCCGTGAGATCCGCGCAAATCCGTGGCAAGAGAGTTCTGCGCAAAACAAATGCGGCCGGGGCCAGCCACCCCAGCCGCATCGTTCGTGGATCCCTAATCTTGCCTTCCCGCCGCTAGGAGCAACGGGACGACGGTACTGGTCCGACAGCGCTCGCGAAGAGTGCCACTTTTACCAGTACTGGCTGCGGAAACATGATTCTGAGAATCATTTCTCTGCCACCCCTGCGGCGGCCAGCGGCCCAACCCGCTCCGAAGAGCGAATCGTAGAGGAGGCCGCAATGCCCGGGCAACCGGTTCGCACTCGCGCGCGTTTCCGAATTTCCCCCGGCAATTCACCCTCGAGAATTGCCGGCTGCCACCAGCGTCACCGCAAACATCGTTCGGCAAGCTTTGAGATTTGCCACGTATTCGCTGAACCCACTCTCCCCCAGAATGTCGCGCCCCGCAACAGAAAAACCCTTCCTCCTTGTGCAGAAGCTGTGGACGAGGCGACTTCCTTGTGGAAGGCTGAGGAAAACCGCGCAGGAACCGCGGCACGATAAATGTGGACCAGATACGTTTCAATAACTTAGACGTTGTAAAGAAATAGCCGCCTAACCAAACGACCAAGAGAATCGTCGAAGGAATTGTCATCCCGAGCGAAGCGAGGGATCTCGGTGTATGCCCGCTGCGGCATCGGCTGCTCCGGCTCCTCCAGGAATTCTTCCGCGCAGCCCTGAAGATCGATCCCGTTACCCTCGTTCTTGGAATTCCCAAGCAGGTGCCATGCCTCGCGATACGGCGCGTACTTGGACTTCCCAGATTGAGGATAAACCGTGATCCTGGCCTGGCCCTGAATCATTTCCGCAGGAATGATGTACCAGGCATCGTCGTAAATAACGTAGGCCGCCAGAAAATCGAACGAACCAGGTGGATACGGCTTGTTGTGGCCGCCGCATATGCTGCACATATAACCGCCCTCCTCCAGTTCGAGCGTAGTGGATTTCACCTGCACCGCCACAAAGCGTCCCGGCCATCCCACTACAAAGTCATAACTCCTCGAATCTCCCCAGGGCTTGCTTACCGGCAAGTCATGGTCAATAGCGCGCACCATGAAATGCAACTCGGCCCACTCGCCGCGCCGTTTCTTGTCGCTGATCTTCGGCTTCCGCTTTTTCCGCTTCTTCATCAACCAACCTCAGAACGAAAAAGGCGGCATTCGGTGAAAATTCGCGAATGCCGCCACATCTATTTATTGAACAGCTATTCGCAAACGAAGGCAAGAAAATTCTAAGAAAAAACTGGGAACGATTCCCAAAATGGGAATTGCGAGACGAAAGCTCAGTCCACAAACACCTCTATCTTCGGCGACGCACAAAGCAAAAGCCCCGAGATTCACTCGGGGCTTCCGCACTGAACGCTGTTTGCCAAGCACTTAGTGGTACTGGACGACGCCCGCCGCCTCCAATCCTACCAGCCAAGGGAACCAGGTCAACGTCATTTGCTTTTAGCGCGAAAAGCAGGTTACTCATCGGGCCTTCGGCCCAATTCGGAATGACAAGGGCGTGTGGAGCTAGTCCCTGACCCCATCCATAAACGCCCTTAGCTTCCGCGATCTCGAAGGATGCCTCAGTTTCCGCAGCGCCTTGGCTTCGATCTGGCGGATGCGTTCGCGGGTTACGGCGAACGACTGGCCGACTTCTTCCAGCGTGTGCTCGCTGCCGTCTTCCAGGCCGAAGCGCATCTTGATTACTTTTTCTTCGCGCGGGGTCAGCGTGCGCAGGACCTGTCCGGTTTGGTCCTTGAGGTTCACGTTGATCACGGCTTCGGCCGGCGAGACTACGGCGCGGTCTTCGATGAAGTCGCCGAGATGCGAATCTTCCTCTTCGCCGATCGGCGTTTCGAGAGAGATGGGCTCCTGCGCGATCTTGAGCACCTTGCGCACTTTCGCCACAGGGATGTCCATGCGCTTGGCGATTTCTTCGCTGGTGGGCTCGCGTCCCAGTTCCTGCACTAGCTGCCGCGACGTGCGGATCAGCTTGTTGATGGTCTCGATCATGTGCACCGGGATGCGAATCGTACGCGCCTGATCGGCGATGGCGCGGGTAATCGCCTGCCGAATCCACCACGTGGCGTAGGTAGAAAACTTGTAGCCGCGGCGGTATTCGAACTTGTCGACGGCTTTCATCAGGCCGATGTTGCCTTCCTGGATGAGATCGAGGAACTGCAAGCCGCGGTTGGTGTACTTTTTTGCGATCGAAACCACTAGACGGAGGTTGGCCTCGATCAGCTCGCGCTTGGCCTGCTCCGCATCCATGTCGCCCTGGATGATCTCCCGTTGGGTTCGCTTGATTTCCTGGAACAGGAGTCCGGCTTCGACTTCGAGCTTTTCAATTTCGCTTCTTACGGCGCGGGCCTGGCGGCGGTATTCTTTTTTTTGATCTTCGCTGCGCGTGGCTTCGGCCTTGCGCTCGAGATTGCCGGCCTGGCGGTCGAGCGAGCGCATGCTGTCGACCGTCTTGTTGACGCGGTCGATCAAGCGCTTGCGCTCGGCGTTGGTGAAGCCCAGGCGGCGCACGGCGAGCGAAACCCGCACAATGCCGCGGGCCAGGTTGCGGCGGGCGCGGCGATGGTCCTTGGGCCGCTTCTTCTGCGACATCGCGGCGTACTTTTCCTGTAGCACTCCGGCCCGCTTGTACAGCTTGGCCATGGCGTCGATCTTGCCGGTAAATTCGTTCAGCCGGTTCTGCAGAATCTCGTCGGTGATTTCTTCTTCATCGAAGGTGACGACCTCTTTGATGGAGCGCACGCCCTTCTTCAGGTCTTCACCCATGGCCAGCAGTTCGTGGATGACAATGGGCGACCGCGACAGCGCCTTCAGCACGCGCAACTGGCCGCGCTCGATGCGCTTGGCGATTTCCACTTCGCCTTCGCGGGTGAGCAGGGGGACGGTTCCCATCTCGCGCAAATACATGCGGACGGGGTCGTTGGTCTTTTCGAGAGCGCCGGGCGTGAGGTCGAGTTCAACGTCCTCGCCCTCTTCGCCTTCGTCGAACTTCTTATCGAGCGCCGCAGAAGGCAGTTTGGGGCCTTCGAGCACGTCGATGCCTTGCGTGCCGATGGTGGTGAGCAGGTCGTCCAGATCTTCGGGACTAACCACGTCGTGCGGGATGAGCTCGTTTACCTGGTCGTAAGTCAGATAGCCCTTTTCTTTGCCGGCATCGA
This sequence comes from uncultured Acidobacteriaceae bacterium, assembly GCA_963842095.1. Taxonomy (GTDB): domain Bacteria; phylum Acidobacteriota; class Terriglobia; order Terriglobales; family Acidobacteriaceae; genus Sulfotelmatobacter. Next base: position 198,585 of record CAWJEY010000004.1, on the reverse strand, counting down.
CCAGCTTTTTAATGTCGTCGTACTTGTCTTCAAGAGCCAAAGGGTGTCCTCAAATTCGTCAATTCGCCCGCGCGGAGCGTGTGATACGGCCTGTTAAGGTGGGAAACTGGGGTAGCGCGGAGTTGTGCGCCTAGCACAAACGCTTAACTTTAGCACATAAGTGCTACCGCGTCTATCACTTGCCCCTTGGAAATCCCTGCCGTCCGCCGCTAAAGCTAATTCTCCTAAACACTTAGATGGTTCTAACCGCCGTTTTGTTTCAGGCAGTTTTCTTGTTTCCGGGAGCCGATCTTAACCCGTCTTCTGCCAGGCTGGGATCCCGGAGCGCCCGGCTCAGCCGATCCTTCTCCAGCAGCAACTCGTTCCTGAGTACCTTATCGTCACCAACTCCGGGCTTGGTTAGTTCGCGCTGCACGTGCTCCAGGCGGCGGCGCAGGTGAATGCGGCGCAGGGCGCGCACTGCGCCTTCCAGGCGCTCGGCGCTGAGTTCCTCGTCCTCTTTCAACAGGATGGAAGCCAGCATGCGGCGCTCGCTGTCGGAGCAGGGCACTTCCATTACATCGGCAACTTCGGCCCCGGCATTGAGTAAGGCCTCGACCAGCGATTCCGTGGCCAGCCCGCGATGCAAGCCTTCGCTTTGGAGCACGTATTGCGCCTGGCGCGCGGGATCGAACTCTTCGTCAGCTCCATCGCGCGAGGAAACGTGTCCGGCTCCCGGCTGCATTTGCCGCGCCGAGGCGAGCGCCCGGATGAGAATGCGCTCGGCGTCGGTGGCTTGCGCTTCTGACGCAGCTTTCACCGATGTGGCGGAGCGCTCGGAGGCGACGTGACGAAGCTCTTGCCGCAACACCGCAGAATCGATGCCGAGCTTCTGTGCGATTTCCTGGGCCAGTTCATCGCGCACGATCCGGCTGGGGACGCGCTGGATGTGGGGCAACAAATGATTCACGGCCTGCTTCTTGCCCTCGGCGCTGCGCACTGGAAACTGCGTGCGCGCCCGGTCGATCAGATAGTCGAAGTATTTCTGCGAGCCGCGCAACGCCTCGCCGTAAGCGTCCTTGCCCTTGCGCCGGATGAAGAGATCGGGATCAAAGCCTTGTTCGAGCGTCAGCACCTTGATCTGGAATTCCTCTTCGACCAGCAAGCCCAGGGTGCGCTCCGTGGCCTTGGCGCCGGCCGTATCGGGATCGAAGTTGACTACCACGTTCTTGCTGAAGCGCCCCAGCAATTTCGCCTGGATCTCGGTGAATGCCGTGCCTGAGCTGGCGATTACGTTGTGAAATCCGGCGGCGTAAACAGAAATGCAATCCATCTGGCCTTCGACCAGGATGGCGTAATCCAGCTTGCGGATCGCTTCTTTCGCTTTGTCAAGGTTGAACAGAACCCGGCCTTTGGAATAAATCCCGGTCTCGGGCGAATTCAAATATTTCGGACCGGATTTCTCATCGGTAGCCAGGGTTCTCCCCGTGAACGCGATGATCCTGCCTGCGTCGTTGGCGATGGGAAACATTACCCGGTTGCGGAACTTGGAGTAAAGCGCCGTTGGTCGCTGGTCGTTGGTCGTTGGCCTACTGCTCTCGCTTTCAGCGGCATCGCTCAGGTTTGGCTGACGGCTGATAGCTGACGGCTGACGGCTGCCTTCTTGACGGCTCTCCTCCTGCTTCCACGAAAACAGCCCGCTCTCCCGCAGCGCCTCTTCGCTGAACTCGCCCGCTAGTCGATCGCGGAGCAGGAAGCCAGAATCGGGTGCGTAGCCGATGCGGAAGCGCGCGATCGTTTCCGCATCCAGCCCGCGACCTTGCAGATACTCCCGCGCCCGCGCGCCCTCGGGACGCTTCAGGCACTCCTGAAAAAACACGGCAGCCCGCTCCTGAGCGTCGAGCATCTGCGCGCGCAGCTTGGCGTCACGGGCTTCTCCCGGACTCGAATACGTCGCCTTGGGCAGCGGAATCCCCAGCTTCTGCGCCACCAGCCGAACGGCCTCAGGGAAGGTGATGTTCTCGACTTTCTGCACGAAGCTGAACACGTCGCCCGACACGCCGCAGCCGAAGCAGTGATAGAACTGCCGCGTGGCGTGCACCGAAAACGACGGCGTCTTCTCGCCATGAAACGGACAAAGCCCCGAATAGTTCTGCGCCCCAGCCTTCTTCAGCTTGATGTAGTCGCCGACGATGCGGACAATATCCGCCTGCTGCTTCACCGTCTCTTTGAAATCGTCAGTGGGCATGGATGGACTAGGTTCGGGCTGACACTTCTACCCCTTAGGATTGTGAGCCAGAGTGCCGCCGATGGGAATATACAGGAGCCGGATTGCTGTGGAGAAGCTGTGGAATAACCGTGTATCTCGTTGATGCCCTAGGAAAAGCGGGCTGTTACGAGCAATCCCGACAAACCTACACTCTCAACTCCACCACCGTAGCCCCACCCCCACCCTCGTTCTGCGGAGGCTCGGCCACTGACTCCACGTGCGGGTGCTGCTGCAAGGCCTTGCGCAGCGCCTTGCGCAGGATGCCCATGCCGCTGCCGTGGACTACGCGCACCCGTGGCAAACCGGCTAGGAAGGCGTGGTCGACGAATTTTTCTACGGCGCGTGTGGCGTCGTCCACGTTGAAGCCGATCACATTGATTTCAGAAGCCGCGTTCTGACCTTCATTCTCGTTATTCAGCGACACGGAAATTCCCCGCGCCCGCGCTGCCTTCACCGGAGAATCCCCAGCTCGCGCGCTGCCAAACACTTCGGCGATGTCGTCGCGCGCGACCTTCATCTTCATCGCGCCCATCGCCACTTCGAAGTGAGAGTCATCCAGCTTGCGCAACACCGTTGCCGTGCGTCCGGTCGACTTCAACTTGACGGTGTCGCCCTCGGAGACATGCTTCACCACCTGTGGCTGCGCATGAGGGTCGCCCTCGTCAGCTCCGCTGGCATGCGCCACCACGGTAGAATCAAATTGCTCGCGAAATTCCCGCCGCAACTTGGCGATCTTTCTCTCAGCTTCTTTCGAAACTTTCTGCGCCGCCGCCTTGTCCTGGACCGCATTCACGGCCTCGCGCGCGTGGTACTCGACGTCGCGCAGCACGCTCTCCAGCTTCTTCTCCATCTCGCGGATCTTCGCCTGCTGCTCTTTCTTGCCTTCGGCTGCGAGCCGCGCTCTCTCTTTCTCCAGCTCCTCTTCGCGCGTTTTCAGATGCAATCGTTCGCCTTCCATCTCGCGCAACCCCGCATGTAGCTTGTCGAGAAATTCGCCGACATCGCGGGTCTGAGTACCCAGCCGCGCCCGCGCTCCTTCGATGATCGCCGGATTCAACCCAAGCCGCTGCGCGATGTTGATTCCCGCCGACGCCCCCGGCACTCCCATCTTCAACTCGTAAGTCGGTTGCAGCGTGGACTCGTTGAAGCCTACCGAAGCGTTGATCACGCCGGGAGTATTCGCTCCATAAACTTTCAGCGACGTGTGATGCGTGGAAATCACGGTCATGCAGCCGATGCGGCCAAAGTGTCCGGCAATGGCCACGGCCAGCGCCGCGCCTTCCTCCGGATCGGTGGCAGAACCCAACTCATCGAGCAGCACCAGCGATTGCGGAGTGGCCGTCCGCGAAATGAAATCAATGTTGGTGACGTGCGCGGAAAATGTCGAGAGGTTCTGCTCGATCGACTGATAGTCGCCGATATCTGCCAGCACCGCGTCAAACACTGGCATTTCCGCGCGGTCGGCGGGCACCGGGATTCCCGACTGCGCCATCAAGGCCAGCAGCCCCACCGTCTTCAACGTCACGGTCTTGCCGCCGGTGTTGGGGCCGGTGATCACTAGCTGCCGGCGGGTGCCTTCAAGCTCGACGCTGATTGGAATGACAGCGATGCTTTTGAGTTTTAGATTTCGCTCCAGCAGAGGATGGCGAGCATTGTGGAGAAGCAGGCTCGCTTCGCTCGCCTGACGGGCGAGGCGCCCGTCCCCACACGAGCCGTCCCCACATGGTTCTTGCTGGCTTTCGGCTGGCGCACTCAACTGCACCTGCACGCAGTTGTATTCTTCGGCGAAGCGGGCCTTGGCAAACTGCAATTCCAACTCGCTTAGCACCTCGGCTGACGCCAGGATTGCCTCCGCCTGTTCGCCGATGCGCCGTGTCATCTCCAGCAGAATGCGATGAATCTCCGCCTGCTCTTCGTCGAGCAAGCGCACCAGTTCGTTATTTTGCTCGATCGTCTCCAGCGGCTCGACAAAAACGGTCTGACCGCTCGAACTTGCTCCGTGCACCACACCCTGCACCCGGCGCTTCTGTTCAATCTTTACGGGGATGACAAACCGTTCGCCGCGGATGGTTATGAGTTCATCCTGCACCGCGCCACCCTCGGCCAGGCGCCGCAAGTATCCGGTCAGGGATTGCTGAATCTCGCGTCTCTGTTTTTCGATCTCGCGTCGAATCCGCGCTAGCGCAGGCGACGCGCTATCTTCAAGCATTCCATCCGGCTGAATTTTGTTCCGGAAATATCGCAGGAACTCGGTGAAGTCCTGTACGCCTTCCGAAAGCGCACGGGTGCGCCGCCATTCCGTCTTCATATTCGCTGGAGGATGAGCAGCGATCTCGCGCCACTCCGCAGCGCGGGTCCACCAGCAGCAGGACGTCGCGAATCTCCGTGGTTTCGAGCACGGCGCCCGCGATCCGGGACTTCGCAATCAGTTTCGTAACGTGCAGCAAGCTGGAAAAATCGAAGCGCCCTCCCACGCGGCGGAACTCTCGCACCTCCACGGTCAGCGCCTGTTGCCCGGCGATCCAGGCGGCATCGGTGGAGGGTGCAAGCGCCGTGATCTTCGCCTGGCCCAGCGGCGAAGACGCGTATCCACGCAAGAGTTCGCGCAAAGCGTCGAACTCCAGCACGCGCGCGGAGTTGTGGGCGAGTTGAGACATCGGAATTTATGTTACAGGATTGGTTGGCTGAAGATGAAAAGCGGCAAGCGGCTCTACGACTGGACCGCGGCCAGCGCCTGGAGATCGGCGTGGTTGGCGACGCGCAGGCGCAGCACAAAGACCGCTCCGCCCTCCGGCTTGTTCTGGCAAGTGATCTGTCCCTGATGTTCCTGCACCACGCCATACACGGCGCTCAGTCCCAACCCCGTGCCCTTGCCGATCGGCTTCGTAGTATAGAAAGGATCGAACACGCGATGCGGCTCTTTGACTCCGGGCCCGCTGTCGGAGAACTGTACCACCACTTCATCTCCCTGAAGTAGGGCGTTGACCCGAAGCAAGCCTCCACCCGCTTCCTCCAGCGCATCCAAAGCATTTTCGACGATCTGGACGAACGCCTGGAACAACTGGTGGCCGTCACCCCACACTTTGGGCAGGTTGGGCTCAATCACGGTTTCGATGCGGATCTTCTGATCGTGCCGCTGCAGCTCCCGCATCTGCACGCTCCGCTGCAGAAGCATGCCCAAATCCACCATCTTTTTCTCGCCGGAACTTTGCTGCGCGAAACTCAGAAGGTTGGATATCAGCTCCCGGGTGCGCTGGGACTGATTCACAATCTTGCGCACCAGCGTGTCCTGCTCGCTGGTCAGGCGCTGATTCGACCACAGCTTCTCCGAATACTCCATGATGGCCGTCAGTGGATGGTCGATCTCATGTGCGGCGCCAGCAACCAACTGGCCCAAAGAAGCCAGTTTTTCTCGCTGCACCAGGTGGCTCTGCAACCGTTGTTCGTTCTCGAAGCTGCGGCGCGAATCTTCCAGCACGTGGATCAGCGCACGGTCCTGTAGATACTGGCGCACAAAAACGAAGACGCCCAGCACCAGCATTGCCGCCAGCACAGTAAACAGGCGAAAGGTCCGCGCCAAAGGCGGCGAGTTGTCCCAGCGGAAGGCCCAAAGTCCCAGCGCCGGCAAAGAAAGAATCGCCAGCATGGCCAGGCGCAACGTCCGCGTACCCCACTTGTCGTCCCCCACGGGCGGCATGGCCGTGGGCTGCCATGCGCGCGCCGTCAGAGCGGTGGCCGCCATCCAACCCATTGCTCCCATCAGCACAACATCGTAGAGACTTCCCGTGTAGTATGCCCCGCGCGTGATCGCCAGGTCGGTCGCCTCCGAACCCAGCGCGTACAGCGCGCTTGCCGCCATCAGATTCAGGTACACGGTCTTCCACCCGGCAACCGCCCCGCGCGCGGCAATCCCCATCACCACCACCAGCATGCCGCTCTCGACCGAGTAGAGCGGGCCGAAGCTCCGGTCATACGCCGCCACATTCAACACCACATACTGCGACGGAAACACCACGAACGCATACAGGAACACCCACCAGACCAGCAGCAGGAGGAAGTCGAGCGCGCCCACGCGGAATTTCTGCCCGCCTTCGCTGCGATGCGGGCGCAACCCAACCGCGGCAATCATCGGAACCAGGTGGAGGAACAGAAACAAATCCATGAACGAAGGATCTGGAAAAGTGGTGTGGCGCCAGACCTCGAAATAGACCCATCCCCCCTGATTGCAAGCCCACAGAAGGCACCCCGATCCCATCAGCGCCCAAAAGCGCCGGTTGGCGCCGCGCTCCGACCAGGCATTCGCCAGCATGGCCACACCCACGGCAAGGGTCAGGAGAAAGTATCCAATGTCGAAGATTCCAGTGAGTGCCGGACCACGCGGCAGCGCCACCGACACTACGGCGAACGCCAGCGTAATCCCGCCCGCGAGCACAAACCAGCGATTGCGTCCAAACAGACTCATCCGTCTCTCATTTTAAGGACGAAACAAGTTGTTTCGGTCCCGCTTCCCTCGCAGCAGGTTACTTTCGTCACCCGGAGGCGGGTCTTGGGTCTCAAGGTCCCATGATCCGAGACCGAAGCCTACAGGCCATTTTTCGCGCACCACTCCTGCTAGAATCAGGTTTTGAAAGGCATTCAATTCTAGTCAGGTGGTTCCCCATGGCCTTTCCGGTTACCCGTCTTCGTCGTCTTCGCCGTACCTCCCAGCTTCGCGATCTGGTGCGCGAAACCCGTCTCACTCCCGAAGCCTTTGTCTACCCTATGTTTGTTTGCCCCGGAGAAGGTATACGCAAGGAAGTTCGTTCCATGCCGGGGGTTTTCAACCTATCGGTGGATGAGGCGGTGAAAGAGGCGCAGGAGGTTTACTCCCTGGGTGTGCCGTCGGTGATTCTTTTCGGCCTTCCCGACCAAAAGGATGACGTCGCCACCGGAGCCTGGGCCGACGACGGCATCGTGCAGCAGGCCGCCCGTGCCATGAAGCGCGAAGTGCCGGACCTGATCCTGATGGGCGATGTCTGCCTCTGCGAATACATGTCGCACGGACACTGCGGAATTGTGAAATCTTCATCGACGCCAATGTCGCTGGGCGCGGCCGCCAGAGACGCCTTGAATGCGAAGCGAGGAGTAGTAGCGGTGAAGCCGGTGAAGAACGAGAAAGAAAAGTTAAAGGTCATCGACGAGTTGGCCGCGATCGTGGCCCACGCGGTTGAATCCAAATTCGAAATCGACAACGACGCCTCACTCGAACTCCTGGCCCGTACTTCGGTTTCGCTCACCCGCGCCGGCATCGACATCATCGCGCCTTCCGACATGATGGATGGCCGCGTAGCCGCCATCCGCCGCGCGCTCGACGAAGCCAGCTTCATCAACACGCCCATTCTTTCCTACGCCGCCAAGTTTGCCTCCGGATTCTACGGGCCATTCCGCGAAGCCGCCGACTCCGCCCCGCAATTCGGCGACCGCCGATCCTATCAAATGGATGGAGCCAACCTGCGCGAAGCCATGCGCGAAATCGAACTCGACATCGAAGAAGGCGCCGACATGATCATGGTCAAGCCCGCCATGCCCTACCTAGACGTAATCGCCGCCGCCCGCGACCGCTTCGACCTCCCACTTGCCGCCTATCAAGTCTCCGGCGAATACGCCATGATCGAAGCCGCCGCCCGCAACGGCTGGATCGAGCGCGACAGGGTCATGCTGGAATCGTTGCAGAGCATCCGCCGCGCCGGGGCCAGCATTATCTTGACTTACCACGCCAAGGACGCCGCCAGGCTGCTGGGGTGAGTTGAAGCCCTTGTGCTGCCTTGGCCCAGCTATGCGTGGTCACTACAGCAGGATTCCTTCCCGTTTTAAGATATGCAATGCAAAATTGGGGGTGATCTCGGAATTATCTCCTTGACTTATAGCGAACAAATATCGAAACTTACCTCGGCTGTTTATGACCAAGATCTTTCATGAGATTCGAGACCCGATCCATGTCTTCATCCATCTGGATTGGTATGAAAAGAAGGTGCTCGACTCCCGTCCGTTCCAGCGCCTACGGAGCATAACCCAGCTCGCTCTTACATATCTTTTGTATCCGGGGGCAACGCACAAGCGATTCGAGCATTCCTTGGGCGTTATGGAGCTTGCGAGTCGCGCCTTTGAAGTGGTCACAAAATCCACGAATGTAACCGATGAAGTGAAGGGCCTGCTACCGGATCTAGGAAACTCCGATGCTCTTCGCTATTGGCAACACGTATTGCGAATGGCTGCGCTTTGCCACGACATTGGGCACCTCCCTTTCTCCCATGCCGCAGAAGAAGAGTTGCTCCCGAAGGGCTGGACCCATGAGCGGCTGTCGCGCCAATTAATCGAGAGCGAAGAAATGTGCGAGATTTGGGAAAAAATGGTGCCGCCGCTTAAGCCTGAGCATATCGTGAAGCTCGCTCTGGGAGCACGCAAGGCAAGGGATCTTCATTTTGACCCATGGGAGACAATACTGTCAGAGATTATCGTCGGGGATTCGTTCGGGGTCGACCGCATCGACTATCTCCTCCGCGATTCTCACCATACCGGCGTCGCATACGGCAAGTTCGATCACTACAGGCTCATTGACGAACTCAGGATTCTGCCAAGTGTCGAAAGCGACAGCGAATCAGCATTGGGAATTAATGGAGGGGGAATCTACTCTGCGGAGGCCTTGGCCCTGGCACGCTACTTCATGTTTTCGCAGGTGTATTACCACCCGATCCGCTTAATCTATGACCACCACCTGAAGGACTGTTTGGCAGCTTGGCTCTCGCGAGACAGCCTACTCTCGGAGGGTACGTTCCCAATCGACAACGAAGGCCACCTGAGAATGACCGACGACGAGGTGAATGCAGCCATCCGTATCGCTGCCTCAGATCCGACATATCCGGGACATAGGCCGGCGCATTGCATAATGAGGCACTGCCATTTCAAGGTTCTTTATGGGCGAGATCCACAAGATGCTAAGGTAAACTCAGAGCCGGGCATGGCCATTGCGAGGGCCGCCGAGCGCGAATTCGGGGCAGGCACCATTCGCTATAGCAAGCCAAAGGTTACTAATGTTGCTACAGATTTTCCCGTGCAAGGACGCGACGGACGTGTACAGCCCGCGATTTCAGCATCAGAAACTTTATCTAAGCTACAGCCCACGGCGATGGAGTATGTTTTCATCGATCCAGAGCTGAAAGCGAAGGCCAAAACCTGGCTCGACAGGAATCGAGACAACATCCTGGCAGCAGCCGGAGAGGAGGAGGACGAGGAACATGAAGCGCAGCCAAAGAGCAGCACTGCTCACACTGTTGAACCGGGAAATGCTGAAAAGAGGTAGCTGGTGTGGCGAAACTCACATTCAGAAGGCTACCTTTTTCCTTCAGGATTTGCTGGGAGTGGACGCTGGTTTCGAATTCGTCCTCTATCGGCACGGACCTTTCTCATTCGATCTCCGGGACGAGCTCTCGTCCATGCAGGCTGACGACCTCCTGGAACTTGCAGTGAGACGTGAAGGGTATGGGCCGACGTATGTTCCCACGCCGTTCAGCAAGACCTTCTTGGAGAGGTTTCCAAAGACCACAGCCCGCTATGTGAGACAGATCAAGTTCGTTGCGGACGAACTGGGCGACAAGGGTGTTGCCGAACTTGAAAAGCTTGCGACATCCTTCTTCATCGCTGACCGGGAGGGCATTCACCAAGTCGGTCGGCGAGCTCAGAGGCTCGTAGATCTTAAACCTCACATCTCCCTACCGGAGGCGCGCTCGGCCTGTGAGCAGGTTGACCGTCTGATCGAGAAATCGCGCTCCCTGAGCCTGAGGGAGGAGTCATCGGCACCCACGGAGTAACAAATCGCCCACCCATCACTTATTTGCCCCCAACGCAGTAGAGAGACTCTGTGCTCTAGGCCGCCGCCGTCCGGGCCGCCCCCGGTTCGGGTTCGAGGAAGCTGAGCATGGCCTGCTTCAATTGCGAGTCCACTTCGTCGGCGATCGTCATCACGTCGAGCAGCACATGGCTGAAGTCCACGCTTGACAAATTGTTTTGCAGCGTCCTGAAGATGCTGACCTGGAGGATGCGCGACTCCTCGACCAGCATCGTTGCCGTGTAGCCTTGTTGGCGTCGCAGATTTCCGTGCTCGTGTGCGGCGAGAGAGAAGTTGGCTTTCGCGGTTGCCGGCATGCGTAAACGGTAGATCAGGTCGGCCAGCAGATTGGGAAGATGGCCGGTGCGATCTGCAAAGTTCAAAGGGATGCACGTCAATTCTTCGTTGTGTTCCACCAGCGCCATCCAGGCCTGAACCGTAGCCTCGAGGTCATGCTCCAGTATGGAGGCCACGCTCAATGTGGTCGGCGGCCTGCGAATTACGGGGTGCCTGAGTTTCTCGTGGATGATCTCCCGCAGGGAAGCAATTTGGATTGGCTTCACCAGGATTTCGTCGGCCTGCAGGCGGATGGCCGACAGGGCCTCGTCCAACTCCGGGTAGCCGCTGAGCACCAGCGTCACAGCGTTGGGATGGGTGTGGCGCATGGCGCTGACCACGGTGAACCCATCGCCGGCCAGCGGCATGTGCAAGTCAGAGAGCAATACGTCAAAGTTCTCAGTAGAGATGCGGCTCAGCGCATCGCATACGCTCGCCACGGCAACCACCTCGAAGCCGTCGCGCTCCAGTGATGTCCGCAACATATCGCGGACCGCCTCATCGTCCTCTGCCAACAAGACTTTGGCCATCGTGGTACTTCCTTCCTCCCGCACGCAGGTTTGACCTCAACCATAGCGAAAGTCGCTCAGCTCAGTCTGTCCAAAATTGCACACTTTTTAGGGCAAGAATTGACACGGTGGATTCTTAGGCCTGAGGGCTAGGATTTTGATTGTAGGGACCGGATGCTCCTGTCCGCGAAAGGCTAGCGGCATCGCTTCGATAAACAATTCCCATCAGCACCCAGCGCGGACGAGTGCGGGTTGTCTTGCGTAGCTCCTAAGTCGCCCCCGCCGCGCCCTGGAACTTCACCTCCACCAGCTTGCGGTCCTCGTCCGACACTTTGAAGAAAGCGCGTGGTTTCAGTTCCATGAAGCTGGCCACAAACACCTCGGGGATCTGGCCGATGCGGGTGTTGTAGGTGTTGACGTCGTCATTGAAGAACTCGCGCCGGTCGGCGATGCGCTCTTCCAGCTCGCTGATGCGCATTTGCAGCTTGAGAAAGTTTTCATTGGCCTTGAGCTGAGGATAATTCTCCGCCACCGCGAACAGCCCGCGCAGCGCGCCCGTCATCATCAGGTCCGCCGTCGCCTTTTGCCCGATGCTGGCCGCGTTCATGGAAGCTGCCCGCGCCTGCGTCACCGCTACGAGCGTCTGCTGCTCGTGCTGCATATAGCCCTTCACAGTCTCGACCAGGTTGGGGATCTCGTCGTGGCGCTGCTTGAGCAGCACGTCAATGTTGGCCCACGCGCGGTCGTTATCGTTGCGCAGCCGCACCAGTTCGTTGAAAAGGATGACTACATAGACCAGCACCCCCACTGCAAACAGCAGGAATGCCGCTCCCGTGATCACATTGCTGTCCATCTTAATTAGACCCCGTCAGCATTTGGCCCCGCCCACTCGACCTCGCCTGCCGGAATCACTCCAGTGGAACAGCAGACCGGGCAGGCACGCAAGTGCTGACGGGGCTGCACCTAAGGTCACAGACCCGCGCGGAAGCCGCGAGTCAGCCGAATGCAAAAAGGGCTGAGCCCGCAGGCTCAGCCCTAACACAGTTCGCGTCGCAGCAGCCGTTGTTAAGGCTTATGCGGAGTCAGATCGCACGCGTGCTTCACCTCATCCAGATTCAAGCCCCCCGGCGAGAACTCGGAGATGGCGTAACCCGTCCTGGTTCGAACCTCCACGTTGAACACCTGGGCCCCGATCGCGCCGCGAACCGTGCCCTTGTCCATGGCGAGGACGCGGTCGCGCTCCCAATTCCAGCCCTTATGATCGTGGCTTCCGTCGATGCGGACCATCACCTCCATCTTCGGTTGGCCCCAGAAGCCCGGATAATCGGGTCGTCCCAGCCGCGCCCCGGGGTTAAAGGTGGCGCGCTGGTATTTGCCATCGGCGCACACGATTTCGACCCGCGGTTTGTAGTCGGGGTCTTCACGAAGATAATTGTTTGCCAGCAACTGGAACCGGACCTTCTTCGCTCCAGTCATCTTGTCTTCCGAGGCGAACTCCATCCACTTGCCGCCGGCGCTGACGCCATCTTTTTCGCCCTGGTAAGGGCTCATGGCGCCCTCTTGCGCGGCAGCCGGCATGGCCGAAAAAGCCATCAACAGAAAGGTCGCGGTCGCCAATAGTGCCCCCGCAGCCAACCAATAACCACTCTTATTTTGAAGCATGCGCAATACTTTCAAGGTTCTCCTCCCGCGTAAGAACATCCTTAACCTATTGAACCCGGGCGGCCAGCAAAAGTTGTACGGCATGCGGCCCTTTTTCGGGCGCAAACTCATTGGCCGCCGATCTTGAGATCGACGTAAACCTGCGACCGGTCGTCGAACTGGCTGACCGACTTCGTATCGCTCTTGCGGCCGTTGAACTGGGCAAACACTTCATAGTCCACCGTGGACAGGCCGGGGAAACGATAGGTGCCATCCTCGCCGACGATGTAGGTTTTTACCGCATGGGTGCGCATGTTGGTCAGGTAGACGATCGCATTGACCACGGGATTATCCTGCTGGTCGAGGACTTTGCCGTAGAGCAGCCGACCTTGCTGCTTCTCTTTCTTGTCGGCAGTGGCATGGGCCGCCATCGACAGCATCAGAAGAAGCGCACCGGCGATGAGGGCAGCGTTCCTGAGAGCCAGCCTGCGAGTCATCCGCATCTTTCCTCTTCCTCTACTCAATCTCTCTGATCTCCTCTATCGGGTCAGGTGCAGACCGGTATCCACCCGCTCGTCATACTCTACGTGGAGAGTGACCTCTTGCGCCAGATGCAGCGTCTGGCCGTCTGTAGTCTTAATGCCCTTAAGATCGGTCGACAGCACGTAGTCGGCTTTGCCGGCAGGGACGCGCTGGGCAAATTCGCCGTGATGATCTGACGTGAGTTCCCATTTGGCCTTCTTGTCAGGCACGCGGCGGATCTTCACCGGGACGCCATAGACAGGACGATCATCCGGCCCCCAGACAGTTCCGAAAATGAGTGCGTAAGGATCGGTCGGTTTCAGTTTCTTGGACGCGGGAGCCGCCATGACAGGCGTCAAGACGTGCGGGCCCAAGGCAGAGAAGAAGAAAACAAGCAGCAGGCAGAAGGAGGACAGGCGCGCAGGCACGATCGCGGGCTGGAGTCTACGAGTCGTCACCGTCTTCGCTTTCCACTTCTTCTTCCTCTTCCACATACCCGGCCTCAACCGCCTTCAGCTCCAGCGGACTCGTGGTCACCACCTCAAAGTCCGTGCCACACTCGGGGCAGGAGACGATCTCGCCCTGGTCAACCTCTTCCTCTTCCACGTCGAGATTAGTTTCGCATTCGGGACAAAGAACCATGATTCCTCCGCTCCCAGTAGATGCCATTCTTAGCCTACCGGCTCCTAATATTTAGATTCTTCCCCCGCCGCAGGTCAAGGGGCGAATGAGGAAGGGCAGGAGATTATAATTCCGTGGTAACCAGGCGTTGCCCTTGACATTTCTTACGCCGGAGCCTACATGATTTCTCCTCTCAAGCAAAGATCGCGCCTTCTTACGGCCTCGCTTCTGCTGGCTTTCAGTCCCGGCGCGCTCGCTCAGAACCAGCCGGGATCGACAACGGCGGAACCCATGCCTGTCGACTCCCGCATCTCAGCCGCGCTGAAGCAGGTTTCCGCCGAGCGCATCCGCGCGAACATCGAGAAGCTCGCCACCTTTGGGACGCGGTCGACAATCTCAGCGCAGGACCCGGCTGCCATGACGTCGGGGCGCGGCATCGGCGCGGCGCGCGAGTGGATCAAGTCGGAATTCGAGCGCTACTCGAAAGATTGCGGCGGCTGCCTGGAAGTGAAGACGGACACCTTCATCGAGCCGGCCGCTGACCGCATCCCCTCACCCACCGAAATCCAGAATGTTTATGCGGTCTTGAAAGGTACGGACGCGGAGAACGCGAAACGCATCGTGCTGGTCACCGGACACTACGATTCGCGTAACAGCGACATCCTTGACCCGAAGGGCAACGCTCCCGGCGCGAACGACGACGCCAGCGGAGCGGCCGTCAGCCTGGAATGCGCGCGGGTCTTGAGCACGCTGAAGTTTCCGGAGACGATTATTTTTCTGACCGTGGCGGGCGAAGAGCAGGGCCTGAACGGCAGCCATCACTTTGCCAAAGTGGCCAAAGAGCAGGGCTGGAATATCGAGGCCGTGCTGAACAATGACATCGTCGGCGGCGACAAGAGCGCGGAGCAGGACCACTCCGTGGTGCGCGTGTTCTCCGAGGGCTTGCCCGCCGCGGCCACCGAGCAGGAAATCCGCCGCATTCGCGGCCTGGGCGGCGAGAACGACTCCGGGTCACGCCAATTGGCGCGCTACATCGCTGATGTCGGACGAGCCTATAAAGATGACGTGGGCGTGAAGCCCATGCTGGTCTTCCGGCTGGACCGCTATCTGCGCGGCGGCGATCATTCTGCATTCAATCAGCAGGGCTTCACTGCGGTGCGCTTCACCGAGTTCCGCGAAGATTTTCATCATCAGCACCAGAACGTGCGCACCGAGAACGGCATCGAATATGGCGATCTGCCCAAATTTGTGGACTTCGATTACGTGGCGCACGTGGCGCGGCTGAATGCGGCGACGTTGGCGTCACTGGCTTCGTCGCCCGCGCCTCCGGCCAATGTGCACTTGCTGACCAAAGATCTGGAGAACGATTCAACGCTGACCTGGGAAGCGTCCCCAGGAGGCCGGGCTTCAGGCTACGAGGTTCTCTGGCGAGCCACGACCAGCCCGGATTGGGAGCACGTCCAAAAGGTTGGCAACGTTCTGCGCATCACGATGAAACTTTCGAAGGATAATGTCATCTTTGCAGTGAGGGCCGTGGATGCCGACGGCCACCGCAGCCTGCCGGTGGTGCCCTTGCCGGAACGGTGAGTTTCGGTATCTACTGCTAACAGGAACAGCGAACAGGAGTGTGCCACCTTGCGCGGTCGCGGTCGAGAGATGACGTTGAGCTTCCCGCCGTTTACCCGGGCGGTGATCTGGCTGCTGGCGATCAACACAGCCGTATTTCTTTTTTTGTGGGCCTTCGGGACGCGCGCCGTCGCCGATTGGGTGGATCTGTATCTCGCGCTTGTTCCCAGCTTGACGATTTTCCACTTCTTCATCTGGCAGATCGTCACTTACAGCTTTATTCACTTCACGTTCTGGCATTGGTTTGGGAACATGCTGGGGCTTTGGATGTTCGGGGCGGCCTTCGAAAGATCGTGGGGCACGCGCCGCTTTCTGGAGTTGTTTTTCGCCGGCGTGATCGGCGCAGCATTGACGACCATCATTTTTGCGTTCGCCCACATCTTGAGCACTCCCGCCACAGTGACCTACGGGGCTTCGGGCGGCGTTTTTGCCATTCTCATGGCCTTCGGCATGGTCTTCGGCGAGAACGAAATCATGATGATCCCGTTTCCGTTCCTGATCAAGGCCAAGTATTTCGTGCTCATCCTGATCGTGGTGACGGTGGCATTTGCCATCGGCGACAGAGGCGGGGTTGCCTACATGGCCCATCTCGGCGGGTTGTTCTTTGGATATTTGTACGTAAAGTTCTCGCCCGCGCGGGGAATGTCGGGGAAGTTCTCGCTGTCGGAGTCGTGGTATGGATTGAATAACTCCTATTACCGCTGGAAGCGGCGGAAGGCGGCGAAGAAGTTTGAAGTCTACATGCGCAAGCACGACCGCGACGTCCATTTCGACGAGCACGGCAATTACGTCCCGCCGGAGGACGACCCGCGCAAGGGCAATGGCGGGTCGAAGTCGGGCTGGGTGAACTAGGCGTGGCGAAGCGCGGCGTGGTTTCTATTCTGTGTGCGATTCTCTCCGGTCTTCTGTGCCTTCCGATGCTCATCTTCGGAGGCTGGCTGCTCACCCTCTGGATCACGATCCAAATCCGGCGAAGTGTGTACCTGGAATATTCTTATCTGACAATCGGTATGGCCTTCGTGGCGATGGGAGTCGTCTCGCTGCTGTGCGTGCTGTATGCGGTGCGCAGGCGAGGCAATTGGGGAGCGCTGTATGTTGTTCCCGTGATGGCAGGCCTGTGAACCATGGTGGCCATTCCCAACCTCGCTCCCTATGACACGAAGAGCCCGCACCACATCGGCAACGTTGCGGACGAACTGGAGTCGTTCAGCAAACAGCACGGACGCTTCCCGGACAATGAAACCGCGTTGTCGGCCGATGTCTTGAAGGAGCCTGGCCCGTATTATCAAAATGGACGGCAGTTGCCGTTCCGCACCGTGCTGGTTCCCCGTGCAACCGGCCCCTTCCTGGATAGCCCGGGAACTGACCCTGGCGTGATTTTCTATGCGGTGAGCGCCGATCAACAGGAAGCGTGGCTGACGGGGACCGAGCTTAGATTTCCGCGTCTGTCAGTCGGTCAGGCGCAGTTCATTGGTTTTCTTTCTTTGGATGGCGACACGCGAGTACGTCACTTGCATGCCGGGCAAATGCCGGTCGTGAAGTAAGCAGGGCAATTGAAGAAACAAAATCGGGATCGTTTCGGTCTTCGGTCTATCCGAAGAAAGCCTGGAACTCTCGTAACACGACTGCCGGCAGCTCTTCCCGCTTGGCTTTTCCCTTGAATCCTAAGTCGTGGCCCGCGCCTTCGACCGGCAAAAGCTTCGTCTTCGCCGGAATCAGCTTTAAGGCTTGTTCAATTTCCGCTATCGAGCCGAAAGGGTCGCGGGTGCCCTGGACGAAGAGGGTTGGCGTGCGCAAGTGGAAAAGATGCTGGGTGCGGAGCTGCTCAGGTTTTCTGGGTGGGTGCAGAGGATAAGACATCAAGAGTAAACCGGCCGCCAACGGCGGCTCTTCCTCGGGCTGTTCGGCGCAGAGCATGCTGGCCTGGCGTCCGCCGTAGGAGTGGCCACCCATAAAGATGTGGCCGGCGGCAAGATTGCTGATAGCCGCGGCCGCATTTTTCAGTCCGGCGCGATCGCGCTTGGCGTCGCCCGGGCCCGGCGGCCCGTAGGGACGGTCCTGACGGTAAGGCAGATCGCAGCGCAGCACGACGAACCCAGCGCCGGCAAAGGTTTCCGCCAACGCAATCAGCAGAGGCGCCTGGCAGTTCGAGCCCGCGCCGTGGGTAAGGACAACTCCGCCGCCGTTGGGATTGACGGGGCGATGCAGAAGGCCGCGCACAAACGGGTCCACGGAGACATCGGTGAAGACTTGCGGGCTGGATTCTGTTGACATGTGAAGATGGCTTTAACCTCGCTCCGCTTGCTGGACAGCCGAGGCGGCTGTCCCCACACGACCCTACACGCCGACTTCTTCCAGCTTTTCGTAAACTTTCAGAATTTGAATTTCGTTTCCCAGCCGCGCCCAGCAGCGAATCATTTCTGGATCTTCCTGTGCTGCGGCGCGGGCCTGTTCGGAGTTCCAGTAACGAAGCAGCACGTAGCGCGCATCGCCGCTGCGGTACAGCAGATCGCGGCCGTAGCCTTTGTTCGCGACGATAATATTGAGTTCGCGGATGGTCGCGAGCGATGCGGCTTCCATGCCGGGCAAAGCTTCCCAGACCGCGATCGATAGATATCCCTGCGACATACCCCGCGATTATAGCTTCTGGCGCGCGGCGGTGCGCTGGCGCGGCGGTTGCGTGACTGCGTTGGCCTCTTCGGCGGTCACCGTGTGCAGGCGCATGAAGTTGGTGGATCCCGAAGCCTGGCGTGTGCCCGCCACTACTCCCAGCACGTCTCCCGGCTTGAGCAACCCGCGGCTCAACAGTTCGTGTTCGGCCACATCCACCATGCTGTCGGTGGAAAGCGCCTGGGCGCACTTGATGGGATGCACGCCCCAGTACAGGTGGGTGCGCTGGGCCACAGCCGCATTGTGCGTGAAGGCGTAGATGGCGGCTTGCGGCCGGTATTTGGAAATCATGCGCGCGGTGTTGCCGGTCTCAGTGAAAACGGCGATGGCGCCCATGGGCAAATCTTCGGCGGCGTGCGCGATGGATTCGCAGATGGTTTCGGCAACAGAAAGGCCGTGACGATCGCGGCGGCGGCGGGGCAGCGTGAACTCTCCCATGTTGCTCTCGGCCTCGATCACGATGCGCGACATCATCGCGACCGCTTCACGGGGATAGTGGCCGCTGGCAGTTTCGGCGGAAAGCATAACCGAGTCGGAGCCATCGAAGATGGCATTGGCCACGTCGCTGGCCTCGGCGCGCGTGGGGCGCGGGTTCTCGATCATCGACTCCAGCATCTGCGTGGCCGTAATCACCGGCTTGCGCCATACGCCGGCGCGGCGGATCACGTGCTTCTGAATGACCGGAACTTTCTCTGGCTCCATTTCCACGCCCAGATCACCGCGCGCCACCATCACGCCATCGCAGGCTTCCAGAATTTCTTCGAGGTGGTCGATCGCTTGCGGCTTCTCCAGTTTCGCGATGAGGGGAGTGTCACTGCCGTGGGCAACTACGATTTGCCGGACCATGTTCACGTCGGCAGCCGAGCGCACGAAGGAAAGCGCAACCGCATCCACGCCATGCTTTAGGCCAAACTCGAGATCTTTGCGATCTTTTTCGGTCATGGCGGGGATCGACAGCGCAGTGCCAGGGAGATTAATGCCCTGATGCTCGCCCAGAGTTCCACCGTTCAAGATGTCGCAGACCACATCCTTGCCGCGCACCGTGCGCACGCGCAATTCGATCAGACCGTCGCGCAGAAGAATGCGTGCGCCGGGGGCGACCTCGCTGGCGAGATCAGGGAAGGTTGTGGAAATGCGCGTGGGGCTGCCGGCGATGTCGCGCGGAGTGATGATCACGCTCGAGCCGCTTTTCAGTTCGATCGGTACGTGGTGATCGAGGCGTCCCGTGCGGATCTTCGGGCCCTGCAGATCCTGCAGAATGCAGACGGTGCGGTTTTCTTTTTCAGCGGTTTGGCGCAGGCGTTCGATGTTGCGGGCGTGGTCCTGGTGCGAGCCGTGGGAAAAGTTGAGGCGGGCGACATCCATGCCCAGGCGAAGCAGGTCGCGCATCGCGGCCTCGGAGTGGCAGGCCGGACCGATGGTGCAGATGATCTTGGCGCGGCGCGCGGTGGCGGATGCAGGAGATGAAGGGGAACCCTCCGAAGTGAGAGAGAGATTCTCTGTCGCGGGTTGTGGCTTGCTGGACTTCACATTTTCCTCGTCAGTTTGATTTGTCATCCCGAGCGAAGCGAGGGATCTCGGTTTCCGCTCGTGCACTGGATTTCGTGGTGCAAGCAAGAACCAAGATCTCTCGCTTCGCTCGGGATGACAACGGCGGGTGTACTAACCCGCCACCCTGGGGCCACTAACAGCGGTGAGTTCTTTCCCCAGCATGGCGCGCGGGAACAGCATGGCGTTGAATTCCGCGCCCACGAGAATCACCAGCGAAACCATGTACATCCAGACCAGCAGGGCGATGGCAGCCCCGAGCGATCCGTAAATAATGCTGTAGTCGGCATAGTGCCGCAGGTAGAAGCCAAACAGCAGGGTAGCCGAAAACCACATGCCGGTGGCGAGCGTCGCGCCCGGGATCACGCTGTGCCAGGGCTGGGTGCGCGGGACTGCGTTGTGGTAGATGAGGGCAATCACTGCAATGCTCGTCAGGCTGGCAATCAGCCAGCGAATGGCGCCCCACATCATGAGAATATAGGGGCTGTATTCCCGCGCGGTGTAGAACAGAATGTTGGTTTCCACTTTGCTGCCCAAGGCCACCAGCAGGGTGGCGAAGGTCATGGGAAGAAGGGCGAAAATGACCAGCAGGAATGAGATCATCCGCTCCTTCACCAGTCCCCAGGTTTTCGGCAACTCGTAACAGCGGCGGAAGCCTTCCATCCAGGAAATCATCACGCCGGAGGCGGTCCATAGCGTCAGCAGGGAAGCGGTGCTGAGCAGTCCAACCGGGCGCTGTGCCGCGTCCCGCAGAAAATTCATTGCCGCATTGCTTCCGGCAGGCAGGATGCGCGAAAGCGCGTAAGAAATCTCCCGCATATAGGGCGCGCCCTTGCGCCAGGTGGCCAGCACCGAACCCACAACCAGCAGCGCGGGGAAAAAAGTAAGAATCGAGGAATAGGCGGAGGCTTTGGCAATGGAAAAGGCGTCGTGCTGGAAGGCACGCCAGAAAGCCAGCCGCAGAAGGCGTAGAAAGCGAAGCATCGCTGGCCCTAGCTTATGGCGGGAGGGCGCTGGTTGCAACGAAGGAAGTGGGCCAGGTTCCTCGGTCGGCATCTGCTTTGGGTTTGCGTGCATGGGTAAAAAGAACGGGGGCGAAGTGGTCCGCCCCCGATGTCTGTTCCAGTTTGCTTACTCCGCCGCCAGTTCTTCGGTTTCGCCCTCGTGGCGCATCATCTCGAGAGCGCGCTCGGCTTCTTCGTATGCTGCCGAGACTTCCGCCTGTACCTTGGCCGCAGCCTCTTCCATTTCTGGCGAGAGGCGCACGTTGCGGTAATACTCCATGCCGGTGCCGGCAGGGATCAGGCGGCCGACGATGACGTTTTCTTTCAGGCCGCGCAGGTGATCGACCGCGCCTTGAATTGAGGCTTCGGTGAGCACGCGCGTGGTCTCCTGGAACGACGCCGCCGAGATGAACGAGTCGGTCGAGAGCGAAGCCTTCGTGATGCCAAGGAGCAGCGGGCGTCCGGTAGCCGGCTTGCCGCCTTCCTTGATCACGCGCTCGTTCTCTTCGCGGAAGCGGAACTTATCCAATTGCTGCTCCAGCAGGAACGTGGTGTCGCCCACGTCCTCGACCTTCACCCAGCGCATCATCTGGCGGACAATCACTTCAATGTGCTTGTCCGAGATGTTGACGCCCTGCAAGCGGTAGACTTCCTGGATTTCGTTCACCAGGTAAGACTGCAGCTCCTTTTCGCCGAGCACAGCCAGAATGTCGTGCGGATTGAGCGGGCCATCCATCAGCGGTTCACCCGCCTTCACGCGCTCGCCTTCCTGCACGTTGATGTGAACGCCGCGCGGCACCGAGTATTCCTTCTCCGTGCCGTTGTCGGCCTGCACATACAGTTTGCGCTGTCCCTTGGAGACTTCGCCGAACTTCACCGTGCCATCGATTTCGCTGATGACCGCGGTTTCGTGCGGCTTGCGTGCTTCGAACAACTCGACCACGCGCGGGAGACCGCCCGTGATGTCCTTGGTCTTGGTAGTTTCGCGCGGGATCTTGGCCAGCACGTCGCCAGGGTGAACCGTGTCGCCGTCCTGCACCATAAGGTGAGCACGGGAAGGCATCAGGTAGCGCTTGCTGCTCTTGCCCTTCACCACGATCGCGGGCTGGCGCTTCTCGTCGGGAGAATCGCCCACCACGTGCCGCGACAGGCCGGTGACTTCGTCCACTTCTTCGTGCAGCGTGACGCCTTCCTGCAAGTCCTTGAACTGCGCCGCGCCGCCGATTTCGGTGAGGATGGCGAACGTGTAAGGATCCCACTCCACCATGACCTTGCCCTGCTGCACGGCGTCGCCGTCGTTGACCTTGAGCTTTGCGCCGTAAATTACGGAGTAGCGCTCGCGCTCGCGATTCTTCTCGTCTACAACGGCAATCGAACCCTGGCGGTTCATCACCACCAGATCTCCGGTCTTGGATTTCACCGTCTGCAGGCCGACAAAGCGCACGGTGCCGTTGTTCTTGGCATCGAGCCGCGACTGTTCGGAAACTCGCGATGCCGTACCGCCGATGTGGAAGGTACGCATCGTGAGCTGCGTTCCGGGTTCGCCGATCGACTGCGCGGCGATAACGCCGGTAGCTTCGCCGAGTTCGACCAGCCGTCCCGAAGCGAGGTTGCGGCCGTAGCACATGACGCAGACCCCGCGCTTCGATTCGCACGTGAGCACCGAGCGAATCTTCACCCGCTCGATACCAGCCGCCTGAATCGATCCCGCGAGCTCCTCGGTGATCTCATTGTTGATGTCCACGATCACGTTGCCGTCGTAGTCTTTGATCTTCTCAAGCGATACGCGGCCTACAATACGGTCGCGCAACGGCTCAATAATTTCGCCGGCTTCGACGATACCCTGGACGTAAATGCCATCCACGGTGCCGCAGTCGTATTCGCTGATGATGACGTCCTGCGCCACATCGACCAGGCGGCGAGTCAGGTAACCGGAATCGGCCGTCTTGAGCGCCGTGTCGGCCAGTCCTTTGCGGGCGCCATGGGTTGATACGAAATATTCCAGCACCGTCAGCCCTTCGCGGAAGTTCGCCGTGATGGGTGACTCGATGATTTCGCCGGAAGGCTTGGCCATCAGACCGCGCATGCCGGAAAGCTGGCGAATCTGCTGTTTCGATCCGCGAGCGCCGGAATCGGCCATGACGTAAATCGGATTGATGAAGCCTTCCTTGTCGCGCCGCTGCATCTGTCCGAACATCTCGTCGGCAACTTTTTCCGTGATGGCCGACCAGATTTCGATGACCTTGTTGTAGCGCTCGCCGTTGGTGATGGCGCCGTCGAGATACTGCTGTTGCACGGCAACCACCTGCTTCTCGGCATCCTTGACGAGCGTCTTCTTGCTGTCAGGGATGACCATGTCGTCGATGCCGATCGAAAGGCCGGCGCGAGTCGCGTACTTGAAGCCGAACTCCTTCACTTCATCGAGCATCTTGACCGTGGTCTCGAGTCCGAACCGCAGGTAGCCATAGTTCACCAGCGCGCCGATGCCCTTCTTCTTAAGAAGCCCGTTGATAAACGGCATGCCCTCGGGCAAGTGATCGTTCAGGATGGCGCGGCCCACCGTGGTGTTGACGAAGGCACGCTCCACGTGGACCGGCTCGGTGTGAATGATGTCCTGATCGTCGTAGGCGGTGGTCAGGTCAATCAGTTCGCCGGTGTAGCGCAGGCGGATGGGAGAGAGTGTTTCCACTTCGCCCGCTTCCAGCGCCATCAGAACTTCTTCAATGTTGGCGAACACGCGGCCTTCACCCTTGGCGCCGGGCTTCGATTTCGTGAGGTAGTAAAGCCCCAGCACCATATCCTGCGTGGGCACGGTAATCGGCTGGCCTGACGCGGGCGAAAGAATGTTGTGCGAGGCCAGCATCAGCACGCTGGCTTCCACCTGCGCTTCGGGAGACAACGGAATGTGCACTGCCATTTGGTCGCCGTCGAAATCGGCGTTGAACGCCGTGCAGACCAGCGGATGAATCTTAATTGCTTTGCCTTCCACCAGTACCGGCTCAAACGCTTGAATGCCCAGGCGATGCAGCGTGGGAGCGCGGTTCAGCAGCACCGGATGGTCTTTAATGACCTCTTCCAGAATGTCCCAGACGATGGGCTCCTGCTGCTCGACCATTTCTTTCGCTTGCTTGATGGTGGTGACGTTCCCGGTCTGCTCCAGCCGGTGATAAATGAAGGGCTTGAAGAGTTCGAGCGCCATTTTCTTGGGCAGTCCGCACTGGTGCAGCTTGAGTTCGGGACCGACCACGATTACGGAACGTCCGGAGTAGTCGACGCGCTTGCCCAGCAGGTTCTGGCGGAAGCGTCCCTGCTTGCCTTTGAGTGTGTCGGAAAGAGATTTCAGCGGACGGTTGTTGGCGCCGCGCAGCACGCGGCCACGGCGGCCGTTGTCGAACAATGCGTCGACTGCTTCCTGCAGCATGCGCTTCTCGTTGCGCACAATCACTTCGGGCGCGTGCAGGTCCATCAGCTTCTTCAACCGGTTGTTGCGGTTGATGACGCGGCGGTAAAGATCGTTCAAATCGGACGTAGCGAAGCGGCCGCCATCGAGTGGAACCAGGGGGCGCAGCTCCGGCGGAATCACTGGGATCACGTCAAGGATCATCCAGCTCGGCTTGTTGCCGCTGCGGCGAAACGCCTCAACCACTTTCAGGCGCTTCGTATACTTGAGCCGCTTCTGCAGCGAGCTTTCGTTCTTCATCTTCTCGCGCAGTTCCGTGGACAGGCCGTCGGTATCGATGCGCTTAAGCAGTTCCTTGATCGCCTCGGCGCCCATCATGGCCTTGAACCCGGCGGGACGGTACTGCTGGTCGAGTTCGCGGAACTTGGCTTCGTCCTTGATGACTTCGCGCTCTTTCACCGGAGCGTCACCGGGCTCGACCACCACGTAGGCCTCGAAGTACAGCACGGATTCGAGATCACGCAGCGAGATATCGAGCAGGTGTCCGATGCGGCTCGGCAGGCCCTTGAAGAACCACACATGCGAGCAGGGCGAAGCCAGCTCGATGTGTCCCAGGCGTTCACGGCGGACTTTCGACAGCGTAACTTCCACGCCGCACTTGTCGCAGATCACGCCCCGGTGCTTCATGCGCTTGTACTTGCCGCAGAGGCATTCCCAGTCGGTTACTGGGCCGAAAATGCGGGCGCAGAACAGGCCGTCCCGCTCCGGCTTGAAGGTACGGTAGTTGATGGTCTCAGGCTTGGTGACTTCGCCATGCGACCAGCTCCGGATTTTTTCCGGAGACGCCAGGCTGATGCGGATCGCATCGAAATCCGCAATCGTATTTTGCATTTCGAACGGGCTCGAACGAAACAAGGTGTTCCTCCGCTTCCTGCGGTTCTCACGCGTCCGCTGACGGAGCTCTAGAGCAAGTTCTCAGTTCTCGGTTCTCAGTTCTCAGTTAAAACCGAGTTGAACTCTCGCCTTTCATGCGGCAATGAGCTCAGATGCCGCAGAGGCAGGTATTTCAAAGTCTCGTTCCCAGTTCCCGATCCCGTCTCAGGCGCAACTGAGAACTGAGAACCGAGAACTGAGAACTGGTTTCCTCAATCTGCTGCCGCGCTGGCCGTGGGCTTCTTCTCCCCGGTCTTGATCAGCTCCACATCCAGGCAGAGCGATTGCAATTCGCGGATCAGCACGTTGAACGATTCCGGCACGCCCGGCTCCATGGCGGCTTCGCCCTTGACGATGGCCTCGTAAATCTTGGTGCGGCCGTATACGTCGTCGGACTTCGCCGTCAGCAGTTCCTGCAGAATGAAGGCCGCGCCGTAGGCTTCCAGCGCCCAGACTTCCATTTCTCCGAAGCGCTGTCCGCCGAACTGCGCCTTGCCACCCAAAGGTTGCTGGGTAATAAGCGAGTACGGCCCGATGGAACGCGCGTGAATCTTGTCGTCCACCAGATGCGACAGCTTCAGCATGTAGATGTAGCCCACGCACACCGGCTGTTCGAACTGATCGCCGGTCATGCCGTCGTGCAACGTAGTCTTGCCCGACGTTGGCAGCCCCGCATGCTCCAGCAGCGCCTTGATCTCGCCTTCTTTCGCGCCGTCGAATACGGGCGAGCCCATGAACACTCCCCGCGCAAGAGTGGGTGCGAGCGCTTCCAGCTCTTCGTCGCCCATTTCGCCAATGGTGTCCGCGAGTTTCGAGTCCTTGAACAGGGCCTTCAACTCGCGCCGAATCGCTTCCGTGCGGGTGTTTTCCTTGAGCAGTTTGCCGATCTTCTCGCCCAGGGTATAACCCGCCCACCCCAGATGCGTTTCGAGAATCTGGCCCACATTCATACGGCTCGGTACGCCAAGCGGATTGAGCACGATCTCCACCGGCGTTCCGTCTTCGAGGTACGGCATATCCTCTTCCGGCAGAATGCGCGCGATCACGCCCTTGTTGCCGTGCCGGCCGGCCATCTTGTCGCCCACACTCAGCTTGCGCTTCATGGCGATGTAGACCTTGACCAGCTTGATCACGCCAGGCGGCAGTTCATCGCCCTTGGTGAGTTTTTCCTTCTTCTCGTTGACGATCTTTTTCAGCACATCGATCTGGCGAGACGTCATTTCTTCGATCTCGTCGATCTGCTCGTTCACCCGCGGATCCTTGTCGGCGTACTTGATACGCTTCAGGTTGCGGGTGGAGATGCGTTCGATCGCGTCGCGGTCAAGAACATTGCCCTTGTTCAGCAGACGTTTGTTGGTGCGCTCGTCGTGCAGGTCAGCCTGCACTTCCTTGCCGCCCAGGATGTTCTCCAGGCGCTTGAGCCGCTCGTCGGTAAGAATCCGGATCTCGTCCGAAAGGTTTTTCTCCAGCTTGCCGATCTGCGTGCCTTCGATGAACTTGGCCCGCTCGTCTTTTTCCTGGCCCTTGCGGGAGAAAATCTTCACGTCGACGATCACGCCCTCGATGCCCGGCGGGCAGTAGAGCGAAGCGTCGCGCACGTCGCCGGCTTTCTCACCGAAGATGGCACGCAGCAGCTTCTCTTCCGGCGTCAGCTGGGTTTCGCCCTTAGGCGTTACTTTGCCTACGAGAATGTCGCCCTGCTTGATGCTCGCGCCGATGCGGATCACGCCCGCTTCGTCCAGATTGCGAAGCATGGACTCGCTGACATTGGGGATGTCGCGCGTCACTTCCTCCGGCCCAAGCTTGGTGTCGCGCGCCTCAATCTCATACTCCTCGATGTGCAGCGAAGTGTAGTAATCGTCCTTCACCATCTTCTCGGAGACGAGAATCGCATCTTCAAAGTTGTAGCCGCGCCACGGCATGAAGGCCACCAGCACGTTGCGCCCCAGAGCCAGTTCGCCGTGGTCCGTGCAAGGACCGTCGGCAATGACCTCGCCCTTCAGCACGCGCTGTCCTTTTTTCACGACAGGCTTTTGATTAATACAAGTGTTCTGGTTCGAGCGCTTGAACTTGGTGAGCTGGTAAATGTCGCTGCCCACCTCACGCGACAGCTGCGTGGGATGGTGCTCGCCTTCAACGCGCACGATGATGCGGTCGGAGTCGACGGAGTCGATGATGCCGTTGCGCCGGGCCAGAACCACTGCGCCTGAATCGCGTGCGGTCACGCCTTCCATCCCAGTGCCGACAATTGGCGCTTGCGCGCGCAGCAACGGCACCGACTGGCGCTGCATGTTCGCGCCCATCAGCGCTCGATTCGCGTCGTCGTGCTCGAGGAACGGAACCAGCGATGCGGCGACGGAAACGAGTTGCTTGGGGCTGACGTCGACGTAATCCACTTCGTCGCGGCTTACCAGCACGAAGTTGCCGGCCTTGCGGGCGTTGACCAGTTCGGCCGTGATGCGGCCCTTGTCGTCAAGCTCCACGTTGGCTTGCGCGATGGTGTGCCGGTCTTCTTCCCACGCTGAGAGGTAGAAAGAGAACGGATCGACCTGCGCCGGCTTCTTGCGCTTCTCTTTCAAGTCGCCATTGACCTTCTCGATCTCATGCTTCTCCATGTGATCGCCGACCTTGTAGTCGCTGTCGCCCGTATTCACCACGGTGACGTAGTCGATCACGCGGCCACCCTTGATCTTGCGGTAGGGCGACTCGATGAAGCCGTAGTCGTTGATGCGCGCATAGCAGCTCAGCGACGAGATCAGTCCAATATTCGGACCTTCCGGCGTTTCAATCGGGCAGATGCGGCCGTAGTGCGTAGGATGTACGTCGCGCACTTCGAATCCAGCGCGCTCACGAGACAAGCCGCCCGGCCCGAGCGCCGAGAGACGCCGCTTGTGCGTGATCTCGGAGAGCGGGTTGGTCTGGTCCATGAACTGCGAAAGCTGCGACGACCCGAAGAATTCGCGGATCGCGGCCATCACTGGTTTTGCGTTGACCAGGTCGTGCGGCATCGCGGTCGACATTTCCTGGTACACGGACATTTTTTCTTTAATCGCCCGTTCCATGCGGACCAGGCCGATGCGAAACTGGTTCTCCATCAGCTCGCCGACCGCGCGCACGCGGCGGTTGCCCAGGTGATCGATGTCGTCCACCGAACCGATGTTCTTGCGCAGCTTCAGCAGGTAGGCGATGGTGCCGTAGAAGTCGTCGGGATCAAGCGTGCGCTTGTCGAGACTGGTCGCGTCCTGGTTCTCGAACAGCTTGATATTGAACTTCAGCCGGCCGACTTTCGAGAAGTCATACTTTCGCGGGTCGAAGAACATCCCATGGAACAGCGCCGTGGCCGTGTCCAGCGTCGGCGGATCGCCGGGACGCAGTTTGCGGTAGATTTCGATCAGCGCTTCCTGCGGCGTCTTCACCGAATCGCGCTTCAGCGTCTGGCTGATCACCGTGCCCACGTCGTCGCGCTCGGGGAAGAACAGGCTCATCTCCACCACGCCGGAGTCCAGAATCTTCGAGACCTTGTCGGCATTCAGTTCGGTGTTGGCTTCAAGCAGCACTTCGCCCGTGGTCGTGTCGACCACATCGGCAGCGGCCCATGCGCCTTCGAGATCGGTGATATCCACTTCGATTTCGAAGATCTTCGCCTTCTGAATGTCCTTCAGCGTCTGCGCATTCAGCTTGCGGCCGGAGTGCGCAATCTCGTCCCCCGCCTTGTTCTTGATGCTGTGCGCCAGCTTCATGCCCAGCAGGTTCGTGGGCTTCTCGCTGGTTGGGTCGAGCGTCCAGAACAGCTTCTTGTCTTTGATCGCGATGCGGTCGACGGTATAGAACGTGCGCAGAATGTCTTCCCCGGAACGCAGCCCGAGCGCCCGCAGGAAGATGGTCCCCAGAAACTTCCGCTTGCGGTCAATGCGGACATACAGCACGTTCTTCTGGTCGTATTCAAACTCCACCCAGGAACCGCGGTAGGGAATGATCTTGCCCAGGAAGTAGGTGCGATTGTTGGCAGTCTCGAAGAACACGCCGGGCGAGCGGTGTAACTGGCTGACGATGACACGTTCAGTGCCGTTAATAATGAAAGTCCCGTTCTGCGTCATCAGCGGAACGTCGCCGAAGAACACTTCCTGTTCCTTAATGTCGCGAATGGAGCGATTGCCGGTCTCAGCGTCCTTGTCGAAAATGGTCAGACGCATCGTGACCTTGAGGGGGGCGGAGTAGGTCATGCCGCGCTCCTCGCACTCGGCCACGTCATATTTCAATTGCAGCCCCACCGGGTCGCCGCACTTGTTGCAGAAATCCGGCGTGTTGGCGTTGTAGGTGCCGCACTTGCCGCACAGCACGTCGCCCGGGTGGAAGGGATCGGTAATCACCGTGGAACCGCAGTTCTTACACGTGGTGCGCAGGTGGTGCAGCCCTTTCAGGTGGCCGCACTTGCACTCCCAGTTACCAATGGCGTAATCCACAAACTCAAGTTGTGATACGTTGCGGAAGTCGGTGATCGGGAACACGGACTGGAACACGGCCTGCAATCCGCCGTCTTCGCGTTCGCTGGGCAGCTTGTCCATCTGCAGAAAGCGGTCGTAGGAGCGCTTCTGTACCTCGATCAGATTCGGGATCTGAATGGTTGCTGGAATTTTGGAAAAATCAAAGCGTTTACGGAAGGCATTATTCTTCATCGTCAAGAACTCCCAATGTCAGGCGCAGCCGAGCCGCTGCGATTACCCGCGGAATGTGGGGCGCACATCGCGCCGCGCTGCTTAGCTGCTGTTGCGAACCTGGTTCAACGTAGAAAAGTTCAACGTGGAAAAGCCAAACCTGGAAAACGCGACTAGGCGCCCGCAGGGACAGTAGTTCCCGCAGACGCCGTGCCAGGCGTTTCGCCAATCTGAATTTGTTATCTTTCGCGCCAGTTCCTTCGGCCGTTTCCGTTCCGCCTGCCCGCGGAACAGTGCCCAAGCTTCCCTAGCGGGTCTCGCCCGCGATTGAGTGAGGCCAGGGGAAGCGGTGTTATATAGATGCTAACACCACCGCCCCGGCTTCACAACTAGAACGTTCCGGAATCCCTCCCCTTGCACACCCGGGGGTAGGGTCGGATCGCCAGCCAGCGCCCTTACTTCACTTCGACGACAGCGCCAGCCTCGGTAAACTTCTTCTTGATGGTTTCGGCTTCGTCCTTGGAAACGCCTTCCTTGATGCTCTTGGGCGCTCCATCCACCAGTTCCTTGGCTTCCTTCAAGCCCAGGCTGGTGACCTCGCGGACAGCCTTGATTACATTGATCTTATTGGCGCCGACTTCCTTGAGGACGACGGTAAATTCCGTCTTCTCCTCAGCCGGAGCCGCTGCCGCAGCACCGCCCCCGCCAGCCACCGCCACCGGAGCTGCCGCTGCTGCCGACACGCCCAGCCGCGCTTCCAGCTTCTTCACCAGTTGCGCCGCATCCAGCAGCGACAACCCTACGATCGAATCTTCCAACTGTTGCAGGTCTGCCATGTTCGTTTCTCCACTTTTCAAGTATGAATTTCTTGACTATCCTCGGCCGGGTTTCCAGTGCGGCAGGCTCATTTCCCGGCGCCAGACAACGCCAAAATCTGAACCGCGCAACCCCTGACTTCCGATAACCAAATCTTTTGTAGCGCCGGCGTCCCGCCGGTTTTCCAGCCTACGCCCCCGCAGGTGCGTCGCCAGCGAACTTGCCTTTCTCCACGCCCTGCCCAATCACCACCGCGACGTCGCGTCCCACGGCATTCATCACCGTCACCAGCCGTTGCGCCGGTGAGTTGATCAGGAACAACAGTTTGGCGTGGATCTCTTCCTTCGACGGCATGCTGGCCAGCGCTTCGATCTCTTTGATCGAAATCACGCGGCCCTCGACCACGCCCACCTTAAAAGTGAACTCCGGCGTATCTTTGGCGTACTTGGTGAGCGCCTTCGCCATCGCTACCGGATCGCCCGTGGTATAGGCAATCGAGGTCACGCCGGACAGGTTCTTCAACCCCTCTTCGATCTTCGTGCCCTTCACTGCCAACTCGGCGAGCGTATTCTTTACCACTTGATACTTCGCGCCCGCGCCGCGCAGGGCCTTGCGCAATTCATAATCCTTGGCCACGGTCAGCTTGCTGTAGGTGGCCACAACCGCGTTCGATACATTCTTCAGGTCCGCACTCAGCTTCTCGACCTGTTCCTTCTTCCTAGCTTTGGTAACTGGCATTTCCTTCTTCCTCGATTCACTGGGTAGCGCCGCCGTCCCGGCGGCTGTCGTGGCGGCGTCTCGCCGCCACACGCCGTTGCTACTTAAGCCTTGGCCGCAGCCTCAATCGGAGCCGTATCCAGCAATATCCCCGGCCCCATGGTCGAACTCAACGTGCAGCCCTTAATGTATTTGCCCTTGGCCACCGACGGCTTGGCCTTGATCACGCTGGTGATCAGCACCGTAGCGTTGTCGATCAACTTGTTGGGCGGAAACGAAATCTTCCCCACCGGCACATGCACCAGCGCCGTCTTGTCGGTGCGGAATTCAACCTTGCCGGCCTTCACTTCCTGTACCGCCTTGGCCACATCGACAGTGACTGTTCCCGTCTTCGGATTCGGCATCAGCCCCTTGGGACCAAGAATCTTACCCAGCCGACCCACGGATTTCATCACGTCAGGAGTGGCGATCAGCGCGTCGAAGTCGGTCCAGTTTTCTTTGGTGATCTTCTCGACCATCTCTTCGCCACCGAAGAAATCGGCGCCCGCAGCTTCTGCTTCCTTGATCTTGTCGCCCGACGCGATCACCAAAACCTTCTTCGACTTGCCCAATCCGTGCGGCAACACAACCGTTCCGCGTACCATCTGGTCGGCATGCTTCGGATCGACCCCCAACCGCAACGTGATCTCGACAGTCTCGTCAAATTTCGCAAACTTGACCTTCTGCAGCAGCGGAACCGCATCCTGCAGAATGTATGGCCGCTTCTCGACTGCCGCGTGCGCCTTGGCGATGTTCTTTCCTTCTTTTTTCATTTCACTTTCCTCGTCTCCCACCGCTGATCAGTGCCTCGATCAGCCGTGGTGCATTTGACTATTGAGCCATTTGGCGATTTGGTGATCGTGCGATTTGTTTTTCAATCGCACAATCACTCAATCTCCCGATCACCCAACCACTTCGATTCCCATCGACCGCGCCGTCCCGCGAATGCTCTTGACCGCCGTGTCGATGGAGGCTGCATTCAGGTCAGGCATCTTCTGCTTCGCGATGTCCTCCACCTGTTTCAACGTAACCTTGCCGACCTTATCCTTGTTGGGCGTACCCGATCCCTTGGCGATTCCAGCCGCGCGCTTCAGCAGAATCGATGCGGGCGGCGTCTTGGTGATGAAGGTGAACGACCGGTCGCTATAAACCGACACCACCACCGGGATGATCAACCCCTCCATCTCCTTCTGGTTCGTGCGAGCATTGAACTGCTTGCAGAACTCCATGATGTTGATCTGCGCCTGGCCCAATGCCGGCCCAACCGGCGGCGCTGGCGTCGCTTTACCCGCCGCAATCTGCAACTTTACGAAACCTGTAACTTTCTTTGCCATAATTCTCTCTCTGCCGCTCTATTCCTCGCGCGCTAACAATCCCAGTGCAACGACCAGCGGGACCAGTTTCTTATGAACAGGATCGACCGCGAGTCCCAAAGACTCCAAGCTGTGCGCTCCCAGGACTTCCATATCTCCAGACTCGGCGATCACAACATTGTCGCCCCCTGTGTAGCCATCTGCGGACAAAAACACAGCAGCAAGATCGCGCTCGATTTTGTGACCCTCAATCATCTGGAATTGCAGACGCCGGACATGCTGAACGCCCAAAGGCTCAAGGCGAGCTCTTGAGATCCAGCTATAGGCAGCCCCTGTGTCTGCCCAAGCTTCGAGCTCCGCTGAGCTGCCGGGGTTCGCGGGATTCCAAACCTTGACTTTGACAGTAAACGTAGCCACTTACGCCACCTTCTCCACCTGGTTGAATTCCAACTCCACCGGGGTCGACCGCCCGAAAATCGTTACCATCACCTTCAGCGTCTCGCGGTCCTCATTCACTTCATCCACAATGCCCTGGAAGGTTGCGAACGGCCCTTCTGAGATTCTCACGGTCTCGTTCTTCTCGAACTTCACCTTCAGCTTCGGCTTCTCGCGGCTGTCCGCAACTTTGTAAACGATGTGCTGCACTTCTTCGTCGGAAAGCGGCGTCGGCTGTTGCCCCGTGCCCACAAACCCGGTCACGCGCGGCGTGGATTTCACCACGTGCCAGACGTGATCGTCCATGTCCATTTCCACCAGCACGTAGCCGGGATAGAACATGCGCTCCGACGTGTACTTCTTGCCGCCGCGCACTTCCGTGACCGATTCGGTCGGGATCAGCACCTTGCCAATCTTCTCCTGCAGTCCGAAAGCGGCCACGCGCGACTCCAGCGACTCCTTCACCTTGCGCTCAAACCCGGAATACGAGTGGATGATGTACCACTTCATGTTCGGGTTGCGGGGCGGCTCGCCGGTTACGGCAACTGCCTCCACGCTGGGCGCCTGCTCCTCGCCCGCTGCAGCTTCGTTCTTTTCTTCATCCTGCATGATCAAGTTAAACTCCGGCCTGCGCGTTTCTGCCTATTGCTTCCCGAAATAGCTGTACAAGAATGTGACGCCCCTCTGGAGCACGTTATCGGTGATGAAAAAGAAGACGCCAAAAATGAATACCGTCACCACAACCACCGCGGTCGTAGCGCGCACTTCTTTGAAGGAAGGCGCCGTGACCTTTCGCATTTCGGTGCGCACGTCGTTGTAAAACGACTTGGCCCGCTCCGGCCAGGACTTCAGCCGGTCTCCGAAATTCCCACCGGAGCTTGCGATTGAGTTTGCCATCTTCTTCGTTTCCACTCCCATACTTCTTCTGGCCTTTCCCGTCGTCCTTCCAAATTCTGGCAGGGGCGGAGGGATTCGAACCCCCAAGTTCGGTTTTGGAGACCGACAGTTTAACCGTTGAGCTTACGCCCCTGAATCAGTGGTCAGTGTTCAGTGGCTAGTGGTCAGAAATCAAAACCTCATTCTGGCCACTGGTCACTGACCACTGGACACTGCTATTTCACTTCTTTATGCGGCGTGTGCTTGCGGCAACGATTACAGAACTTCTTGAACTCCAGCCGCTCCGTCGTCGTTTTCCGGTTCTTGGTGGTCGAATAATTCCGCTCTTTGCAATCGCCGCACTGCAACGTAACAATCTCTCGGGGCATCGCTCACTCCCAAACAGCTTCTAGCTGTTAGCTCCTAGCCTTTAGCTTGACCTATGCATCTCCATACCGGTGGTTCACAGAACCTCACTCTTAGGTTTGGAGTGAATCTCCTCCTTGACCCAATCGTACTTCGCGCCAAGAAAATCCATCACGGCGCAAGTGAACCACCAAATTGCCTCCAACAACCAGCCCATAAAACGACCTCGCTGACGGCTGAAAGCTGACAGTTTCCCTACTGCACAATCTCCGCAATCGTTCCCGCGCCCACCGTGTGCCCGCCTTCGCGAATGGCAAATCGCAAGCCCTTCTCCATCGCCACCGGCGTGATCAATTCGATCACCAGCGAGACGTTGTCCCCCGGCATCACCATCTCTGTGCCTGCAGGAAGTTCCGCAACTCCGGTCACATCCGTCGTCCGCAAATAAAACTGCGGACGGTATCCCTTGAAGAACGGCGTATGCCGTCCACCCTCCTCCTTCGTCAGGATGTAAACCTCCGCCTTGAACTTCGTGTGCGGAGTAATCGACCCCGGCTTCGCCAGCACCATGCCGCGCTCGACATCCTCTTTCGCAATGCCGCGCAGCAGCAGGCCAGCGTTGTCGCCCGCCAAGCCTTCGTCCAGCTGCTTCTTAAACATTTCGACGCCCGTGACCACCGTCTTGCGCGTCTCGCGGAAGCCGACGATTTCAACTTCCTCGCCCACCTTCACCTTGCCGCGCTCAATACGTCCCGTGACCACCGTGCCGCGCCCCTGAATCGAAAAAATGTCTTCAATCGGCATCAGGAACGGCTTGTCCAACTCGCGCGCCGGCTGCGGCACACTCTTGTCCACCGCCTCCATCAAAGCGTCAATCTGCTTCTCCCACTTCTCTTCGCCATTCAGCGCGCCCAGAGCCGACAGCCGGATCACCGGCACATCGTCGCCCGGAAACTTGTAGCTCTTCAGCAACTCGCGCACTTCCAACTCAACCAGGTCGAGTAACTCCGGATCATCCACCGCATCGCACTTGTTCAACGCCACCACGATGTAAGGCACGCCCACCTGCCGCGCCAAAAGCACGTGCTCGCGCGTCTGCGGCATCGGACCATCGGTCGCCGCGACCACCAGAATCGCGCCATCCATCTGCGCCGCGCCCGTAATCATGTTCTTGATGTAGTCGGCGTGGCCGGGGCAGTCGACGTGCGCGTAGTGCCGGTTCGCCGTCTCATACTCGACGTGCGCCGTCGCGATGGTAATGCCGCGAGCTTTTTCTTCCGGAGCGTTATCAATGCTGTCAAACGACCGGAACACAATCTTCGGATTGTGCTTCTGCAAAACCTTCGTGATGGCCGCCGTCAACGTCGTCTTGCCGTGATCAATGTGACCAATCGTCCCCACGTTGCAGTGCGGCTTATTACGATCAAATTTCTCTTTCGCCATAAAATTGCCGTGCCTCGCTTATTCTTCAGTGATGCAATTCAGTAATACTGATACAGCTTCTTGAACTTGTGCCGCAGCCCGATGTCGACCGTTTCCAGTTTCGACAGGTAAAACTCCCGCATCTGCGCCTGGTCCGACAGCGGCAGCGCCTGGTACAGCTGCCACGCACTCAACTCTTTGCCCGCCGTCGATCCAACTTTCGACCCGCCCGTGACTTCTTCCAGCAATCGGGCCGAAAGCACCGCGTCAAACTCCCGGACGCGGATCCCTTTGCGGTCCAACTGCTTCAGGAACCGCTCCACTTTCTCGGGCAAGAACGCCTGCTCCACGGCCGCCTGCAGCTTCCCAAATTCCTGCTGCTTCTCGATCTTGATCGCAGCCTGTTCAAAGCCCATCATCACACCTGAACCAAGAATCTGGAGCGGGAGACGGGAATCGAACCCGCGACCAACAGCTTGGAAGGCTGTGACTCTACCACTGAGTTACTCCCGCCCTTACTGCCTCGACGCTCTTCCCTTTTGCTCGTTCACCAATCTCTGGAGCCGATGACCAGGATTGAACTGGTGACCTCTCCCTTACCAAGGGAGTGCTCTACCAACTGAGCTACATCGGCCTGAAACCAGCTGTTCGCCGTCACCTTCGAAAGCGTCAGCTCTCAGCTAAACCTTCACTCCGACTCGCTGTCGCCGTCCGGGTGCATTACATCCTTGCGCCGCACCCAGCTCTTGAACGCGAACAGGCCCAGAATCAGCAGCGTCGCCAACCGGATCCGCGTATCGCCCAGCGTGCTATACGCCAGCGCACCCAAAACCAGGTACGCAATCAACGCCATCGCCAAGCGACTCATAATTCCCGCCGCACTCGAAACTGGCTCAACCAACTCTGCTACAAATTCTGCTGCTACAAAACATGGTGCACAGGGAAGGATTCGAACCTTCGTACCTCGCTAGGAGGGACAGATTTACAGTCTGTTGGCTTTAACCACTCACCCACCTGTGCAAAAACCGCCGGGCGATGCAGCCGTCGCGCCTCATCCCGCAGCCAACTCGTGAATCCGCAGGCCGGGGCAGCACACTTCTGCTCTGGTTCGCCAAACCGCATTTTCGCAAACCAGTTTTTCGCAAATCAGGGAAACCAAGAATCGCGCTACGAAATACCGCGCGAAGATCACTGCACGCCGGAAAACTTCCGAATATATTTCCGAATCAGAGTTCCGAATGAAGTGCGTTGGAAAATCCTGTTGCGCCGCCTAGAGTTCCGCTGCCTGCCGGAAGTTTCGTCCTGACCGCTTCCTGATCTTCGTATACTGGAGCTGGCGAAGGGATTCGAACCCCCGACCCTCGGTTTACAAAACCGATGCTCTACCGACTGAGCTACGCCAGCATAACGGGGACAAGTGTCCTTCCAGACACAAGTATACCCTTTGATCCCTTCCACATGTCCGGGACAATTAACTAAGTTATCACAACGGGCAAATTTCGCGCAACCCGCCCGTCTCAACCTGCTGCACACGCTATAATTGCGCACCACGCATGGCCCTCACTTCCGGCACCAAACTCGGTCCCTACGAAATCCTCTCCCCGCTCGGGGCGGGCGGCATGGGCGAGGTCTACCGCGCCAAGGACACGCGCCTCGACCGCACCGTCGCCATCAAAGTTCTGCCGGCGCATCTTTCCTCCAATCCGGAATTGAAACAGCGCATGGAGCGCGAGGCCAAAGCCATTTCCGCGCTTCAGCATGCGAATATCTGCACGCTGCACGACATTGGCAGCCAGGAGGGCACCGACTTCCTGGTCATGGAATATCTGGAAGGCCAGACTCTTGCCGATCGCTTGGCGAAAGGCCCACTGCCGCTTGATCAGGTTCTGAAGATTGCAACCGAAATCGCGCAGGCGCTGGAGAAGGCGCATCAACGAGGCATCATCCATCGCGATTTGAAGCCGGCGAACATCATGCTGACCAAAGCGGGCGCCAAGCTGATGGATTTTGGTCTTGCAAAACCAGAAATGTCGATTGCCCCGCAGGCCGTCGGCCCGTTCACTCCGTCTACGCCGACCATGAATCTGGCGTCGCTCACTGCGGCTGTGTCGCCGCTCACGCAGAAAGGTTCCATCGTCGGAACGTTCCAATACATGGCGCCCGAACTTCTGCAAGGCGCGGAGGCCGACGCCCGCAGCGACCTCTTCAGCTTCGGATGCGTTCTCTACGAAATGATCACCGGACGCCGCGCCTTCGAAGGCAAATCCCAACTCAGCGTCTTCACCTCCATTCTGGAAAAAGATCCAGACCCAATCACCGCCGCGCAGCCGCAAGCCCCGGCCATGCTAGATCGCGTGGTGCGTGCCTGCCTAGCCAAAGATCCGGCGGACCGCATCCAGTCCGCGCACGACGTTGCCATGGACCTGCGCTGGATTGTCGAATCAACGACTGTCGAGTCCACGCAGACCGGCTCGGCAAAGTCGTCTGTGCAGTTCAACAAGTCGTGGGCTGCCGCCCTCGCGGCTGTTGCGTTCGTCTTCATCGCCCTCGCCGCATTCGCGGGCTACCGCTGGGCCAAGTCCTCCGAGCAAACCGTATCGTTGCACGCCGAAATCCCTCCGCCCGACAAGTTCACGATGGACGCCACCGGCGACGCCGGCGGCATGCCCGTGCTGTCCCCACAAGGCGATAAGATCGCCTTCGTCGCACATTCTGGCGAAAACAAGCTGCTGTGGGTCCGCTCACTGAACAGTGACTCCGCGCAAGCGCTCGAAGGCACGGCGGGGGCGGCGCATCCTTTCTGGTCGCCGGATGGCCGCTACATCGGCTTCTTTGCCAGCGGCAAGTTAATGAAGATCGCCGCCACCGGCGGCCCCATCACTACCGTGGCCGACGCCCCAAATTCTCGCGGCGGAAGCTGGAGTGCCAACGATGTAATTGTGTTCGCTCCGGATTTCGCGGGTTCGCTGACGAAAGTTAGCGCGCAGGGCGGCACACCTTCCCCGGCGACGGTGGTCGACAGAGCCAAGCACACCACCCATCGCTGGCCCTGGTTTCTGCCCGACGGCAAACATTTTGTTTTTCTCGCCACCAGCCATACCGGAGGCGACCCCAAACAAAACGGAATCTACTTTGGCTCCGTCGACAGCACGGAGACGCACCTGATCCTGGCCGCCGATTCGGCGGCGCAGTTCGCATCCGGCTATCTTCTCTACCGCGCCAACACCGCGCTGGTGGCGCAACCCTTCGATCCGCAGAAAGGCATTCTGTCGGGATCGGCAACTCCGCTGGTAAGTAACCTCCGCGACGACGTCGGCGTATGGCGCAGTATTTTTGCCGTCTCCCAGAACGGACTGATGGTTTACCAGGTGGGTAGTACTGACTCGGCAAAAAGCCACCTGGTGTGGTTCGACCGCTCCGGTAAGACGCTCGCCGACTACGACCCTCAGGAGACTACGACTACGAATGTGCGCTCGCTGCTGGGGGTGCGGGACGTGCGCCTCTCGCCGGACAACAAGCGAGTGGCCTTTGCCAGTGGGACCGGCATTTGGACGCTCGACCTGGAGCGTAAGACCAAAACGCGCATCACCTTCGACCAGCAGGTGGTTCAGGAACCCTCCTGGTCTCCGGACGGGAAATCGCTGATCTTCTCGGTGCTGGTCACCTCAGGCGGCGGCAACGTCGAAATCCGATCCAAATCCGCCGACGGCAGCGGTGCCGAGAAAACACTTGTCGAGCAGAACAACTACCACAGCCCGGCCTGGTCGCCTGACGGAAAATATCTCACCTACCTTTGGGGCGATGGCGAAAAAATGGTCTCCGTCTGGATAAGGCCTGTGAACGGCGACGCCAAGCCGGTGGCGGCCGTGCAGCCGCCTTCCGCGCAATCCAACCTCTCCGCCTATCGCATCTCTCCCGACAGCCACTGGGTGGCCTACGCTTCCGACGAATCCGGTCAGCAGGAAATTTACATCACCACTTTCCCGGAGGGAAAAGGCAAATGGAGAGTCTCGGCCAATAGCGGGGCCTATCCCGCGTGGAGCGCGAGTGGGAAGGAACTGTTCTTCAAGGATCTTACCGACAATATCTTCGTATGCACGGTCACCCCGAAGGGATCGGATGTCGAAGTCGGCGCGCCCCAGCGTTTGTTCCACGGCGCTTCGCCCGGCATCGGTGTGTCGTTCGACGTATCCTCCGATGGCAAGCGCCTGCTGGTGAACCACTCCGAGGAAGAGAGCCAGGTGCCGCTGCAGTTGGTGACGAATTGGCCGGCGGAGTTGAAGAAGTAACTTCTTTTTGGGATTTTAAGTTGCTGCGGCTGTGACCCCGCTGTCCGTCGCAAGCTCCACCCGGTCAGTGCAGGGGGCGATTCGGCAAATTGCGCTAATGGCGATTTTGCAACCATCAACGGCGGCTGACTCTGGCGCTTGTTAGGCCGATTCGAATGTCATCTGACAAAAAGTAAGCTAACCCTCTCTGAAAAAGACAGCGGTATCTTCTTGCCAGCAGAGAAATCAATCAACGCTGAAACCGCTGTCTGCGAATTGGGCCATCGGCGCAAACGTGCCAACTGATATGCCCGCTTGCTGATGCGACCGACAACTCGGTGTGACTGTTTGGATACCATCAACGGTTGTGACGGTGGACTGCTGCAGCTGTAATCCGCGTGATACTTCGTGCCGTCTATGCTGCGAAGTAGGCCGTAGGCAAAAAGGCTCTGGCCGTCAAAGTCAAACTCATGAATGAAGTAGTCGCCGGGGAAAAGCCCCGTCATGGCATGAACTTCATTTTGTGGGGTGGTGTCCATATCGGCTTAATGTAGAACGCCGAGCCACTGCCGACTCACGCTGGCATATATGCAAGTGTGGGCGCTTGATTCTGCCCCCTCCGTGGCTAGGAAATCAAGTGTGGGAAAGCCTCTGGGTCAGTTGTTGTAACCAGGCCTTACACTCAATGAAGTCCGTTCTCGGCTCGTAGGTCTGACACAACCCACAAGGTGTTATCATTTCTTCCCTGACCGCATTCCA
Source organism: uncultured Acidobacteriaceae bacterium (assembly GCA_963842095.1). GTDB lineage: Bacteria > Acidobacteriota > Terriglobia > Terriglobales > Acidobacteriaceae > Sulfotelmatobacter. The sequence goes on along the minus strand of CAWJEY010000004.1, from coordinate 157,997 downwards.
TGCGAATTAGGCGCACTTTCCCCATCGTCCTGGCAGTGGTAGCGATTGCCGCGGCGGTGACCCTTGCCGTCCAACTGCGCAAGCACGCTCCGCCGGAGCCCGCCCGCCTGCTGCCCGGCGCAGACGCGTTTTTCTATCTCAACCTCAGTGCGGCTCGCAAGGCGAACGCGGGCAAGGACCTTCCCGCCGTCAGCCACGATCCCGAATACGAGCGCTTCATTCGCGAGACCGGATTTGAGTTCGAGCGCGACCTCGATAAAGCTGCCTTCGCCATCCATTACCCGGTGAAATGGCCCGGCGGCGGAACCGGCGGCTCCTCGCCCGAAGTGCGGTTTTCCGAAGTGCTCGAAGGAAGATTCCACGGCGAGCGCCTCACCGCCTACTTGCGGCAGATCGCCCAGTCGGTCGAAAACTATCACTCGGTAGATATCTTCACGATTAGTCTCGAAGGCCGCTCCCTGCGCGTCGCCGTGCTAAGCGCGGATTCCGTGGCCGCCTCAAATCACAACGACCCGGCAGTCATCGAAGGCATGGTCGACCGCTCCAAGCGCCTGGCGTCTCCTTTCGGAGGCCCATCACTTTTGCGGCAGTACTACAAACACGTTCAACTGGCCAGCCTGGCTTGGGTGGTGGCGCGCATTGATCCTGCCTCGCCGGAAGCCGGCGGTTGGAACACGATTTTCACCCGGCCAGCTACGCTAGTCGTCTCCGGAAGCGCGCTCAGCCCGCTTCATCCCATGGCCAACGCGGTCCACCTCCGCGCCGAAGCTTTCACGCAGTCCTCCGACGAGGCGCGCGGCATCGCCGACAAAATCAGTGTCTTCATCGCCCTCACCCGCTCCGCCGAGACTTCCGTGGGAACCCACGGCACCGACGCCGACGTGAAAGCCTTCTTCGACAGCCTGCAGGTGAAGCAGGATGGCGACCGCGCGGTAGTAAGCGCTTCCATTCCTTTCGGGTTCTTACGCAAGATGTTTTCGGAGCTACCGGCAGACTTGCCATTGCCAGATCCTCAGTCGCAGGCCCAGCCAACGCCCTCAAAGACGCGGTAGACAGCATCGAGAGCATAGACTGAAACTCGCGGCAACAAATCCGCGCTTGCTCCGAACTCTTTTCCGACTACGGAACCGCAAAATAGTAAACGTTCGAGTCGTCGCTGCCCGCCGCAATCGCCGTCCCATCGGCCGAGATCTGCATGGGCCAGCTCATGTTGTTGGTCTGGTAGCTGCCCAACCCATTGCCACTTGCGTCAAACAGGTAGAAGTTGCCCGGCGTTTGATCGGGATACCCATCCGCCGCCGTCACATAATTGCCGGCTGAATCGAGCGACGTGCTGTTCGGGTTGCGCTGCGTGGGCTGCACCCAAAGCTGTTTCCCGGACGCTCCCTGATTCGAGAACAGGAAAATCTTGCCCGCCGTGCCGACGTTCCCGCCCGCCGAAACCAGGGAACCGTCGTCGGAGAGGCCGACCGTGCGGCAGCTCTTGCAACCGGTCAGAGGCGCGCTCCACGCCGGCTGCCTCGTGCTCGGGAAGCTGGCAGCACTAAAGCAATAGACGCTGGAGCCGCTCGGCGCCGCCGCAAATGTCGAGCCATCGGCTGACATGGCAGCCCAGTGGATCGACCCAGTTGCCTGCCACGCAACCGGCGCGCCGAAATTCCCCCCGGTATTCTGCACCAGCACCACCGAACCCATGTAGGTCCCTGCTACAATCCACTGCCCGTTCGCCGATATGCCCACCGCGATCACGCTGTCACCGGCGGCACTCTGCAGTATTTGAGGCGATCCCCAGGTCGACCCACTCCGGGTGAAAAGATACGTGTTGTCCGCGCCCGCCACCAGATACGAACCGTCGCTGGAGAACGCAACCATGTTGACCCGCGTCGAGGTGTAGTAGCTGGAGACTCGCGCTCCGGACGCGACATTGTAGATAAAAACAAAGCCCTGAGTCTGTGTACTGCGGCCGGCCGCCGCCGCCCACTGCCCGTCGCGCGACACCGCCACCCAGTACACGCCCTCGGTCGCCTGAAATTCATCCTGCCAAAGTTGCTTGCCCTGCGCATTCCAGGCGAAGGTGCCAACCGTGATTTGTGGGGCGTCGGCCGGACTGTGCTTCGCCCCGCCACCGTAGGGGAAATAGTACGTGCCCGCCACCACGACGCTGCCGTCCTGCGAAATCGCCACCGAATTGATGTATTCCGCCGGACTCGTAATCGGTGAATCCTGCCAAATTGGTGTCAACTCAGCGCTGGATTTAGCTTTTGATTTAGCTTTTGCTTTAGCTTTTGCTTTAGCTGTGGCTATGGTCTTGGCTTTTGGTTTTGCTTTCGTTCTGGCCTTCTTCTTTTTTGGCTTACCGGGCATGGACAGTCCCTCCTTACAGTGCGCCAGCATTGTAGTCCTCCACCGGCCCAGTTGGAGGCAAGATTCTTCCGTGTCCCGAAAAACGGACAAACTCAGCCCAGGTACCTCGTTGGCCGAGGTAAGCTGGGGAACTTACTCGCGCGAAACTAATCCCAGTGCTGCGCGTCTTATCTGACATAAGGTAAAAACGATACAGGTACAATAAGGACGCATGTCGAGCCTTCCACTCCCGATTGCCGCGTTTTTCGCCGGGCTCATTTCCTTTCTTTCGCCTTGCGTGCTGCCGCTGGTACCCGGCTACCTTTCTCTCATCTCCGGCGCCGGCCTGGAAGAACTCAAGGCCCCGCAGGCTCACCTGATGCGGCGGGTGATGGTGAACTCCGTCGGGTTCATCCTGGGCTTCAGCGTGGTCTTCATCGTGCTTGGCGCGGCGGCCACCGAGGTCGGCCAGATGCTCGGCATGTACAAACACACGCTGGCCAGAGTGGCAGGCGTCATCATCATTCTTTTCGGATTACACCTGACTGGCATCTTCAAGATCAAAGCGCTCTATACCGACGCACGCCTGCATAGCGTGAAAGGCAGCAGCACCCCGCTGGGCGCGTTCGTAATCGGCTTCGCGTTTGCTTTCGGCTGGACTCCCTGCCTCGGCCCGATCCTGACCGCGATCCTCACCATCGCCGGCGAACAAGATACGCTGGTCAAGGGCATCCTGCTGCTTGCGGTATATTCGCTTGGGCTGGCCGTGCCTTTTTTGCTCACTTCGCTCTTGATGGAGCGTTTTCTCAAGTTTTACAGCCGCTTCCGCTCGCACATGCATGCGCTGGAAGTGGCCTCCGGCGCTTTGTTAATCGCGCTCGGAGTCCTGCTCGTGATCGGCCGGTTTACCCTGATTTCGAATTGGCTTTCGTTCCTGAACCGCTTTGCCTTGTAAGGTTGCTTGTAATACGGTTACTTCGGTTAAGATCGTGAATGGAGATTTACCGTGAAACGTAGTCCTCTTTCCCTCGTAGTAGTCGCGTTCGTGGTTGCGCTCATGCTGTACTTCGGATATCACCAGGTCCGGCATCCGGGCGTGGCCTCGGCCCGCATAACCCAGTCCACCGTCGCTCCGGATTTCTCTCTGGAATCGCTCGACGGCCCGACCATGCGCCTTTCCGACCTGCGCGGCAAGGCCGTGCTGCTCAACTTCTGGGCCACCTGGTGCGGCCCCTGCAAAATCGAGATGCCTTGGTTCGTCGACCTGCAGAAGCAGTACGGACCGCAGGGACTGCAGATTGTCGGCATCGCCATGGACGACGCCAGCAAAGCGGACATCGCCAAGTTCGCCAAAGACATGGGCGTGAACTATCCCATCCTGATCGGAAAAGAATCGGTTGGCGATCAATACGGCGGCGTCCCCGCTTTGCCCGAAACCTTCCTCATCGGACGCGACGGCAAAATTGTCGACAAGATCATCGGACTCAAGGGCAAAGCCGAAATCGAGGACTCAATCAAGAAGGCGCTCGACACCCGGCCGGCCGCAAGTCAGGCATCCGCTTCAGAAGGCGTGGCGACTCCGCAGCCTCAGAGGTGACAATAGAACCGGTGTGCCAGTCGGGCTATGATCCAGAGGTTCCGCAATGATGATGAGCCAGCCAACAAAGCCGCAGAGTTTGGGAACCAGCTTCCCCAGGCCCTGTGTCCGGCTTGCGTTCATTCTTCTGATCGCCGCCAGCTTCTCTTCCGCGCAAACTCCAGGCAAAGCCCCGACCCTGGCCATGGCTCCAGTGCCCCTGATCACAGCCCAGCGCGCCGAGGCCACCATGGTCAATCTGAATTTCCGCGTCCCGCCGGGCTACCACATCAACTCAAACACGCCCAAGTCGGAGTTCCTGATTCCAACTGCCTTAAAGATGGACCTGCCCACCGACATCATCCTGGGGAAGATTGAGTATCCCACAGGCGAAGACAGAGCCTTCCCTTTTTCGCCCGACGAAAAGCTGAGCGTCTACAGCGGAGACTTCACCATCGCCGTCGCCGTGCATCCGCTGCACTCGGTCGTGCCGGGGAAGTACGTGATGCGCGGCACGTTGCGCTACCAGGCCTGCGACAACGCCGCCTGCTATCCGCCGAAAAACCTGCCGGTGAGTTTTGAAGTGAAGGTCGTGAAGGAACCGCCCGGGCACAAGGCCAACCCCGCCCAGAGCCCGCACGTTCATAACTAGCCCTCAGCTTCAGAACAACCGACTCCCGCCTAGGCCGCCATGGCCCGAAATACCCCGTGAAACGCCGTGACCTCCGTGTTTGAGCTTTTGATTTTGCGTTTGCGCCCTACCGGAGACCCCAAGCGGTGCCTCAAGCCAGCACTTTACTCGGTGCGCGGCGTCGCGCTGGCCAGCGCGAGAATCGCTCCGGCAAACAGCAGAGTGTCGAAGAAGTAGTTGATCCCCTCAATTTTGACGTCGGTGCTCGGGTTGGCCAACGACGCGATCAGGATCGGCCCATAGATGAACAACACCAGCAGCACAATCCACGTACCGAGATAAGTTGCCGCCGTCCTCGTCTTCTTGGCCAGCAGAATGAACGCCCCGGCAACCACAAGAATTGCGCCCGTCAGATAGTTGATCAGCAGGTGCCCCGGAATCCACACGGGCAACAGTTTTTCCAGCGGAACTCCGGGAACGTTCGCTGGGTGCAGAAAATGTTCAACGCCATAGAACATAGCGGTGATCCCGAGCACTACGCGGCCCAGGGTTATGAGCTTGCTTCCGCTTTGCCCGCTGCCTTGCCCGCGCAGGGAAGTTCCGGCAAGAATCCAGCCTCCGCCACCGAATGACATCTCTCGGACGGTCAATATCCATGAAAACCTATTTCTGGGGTCGGAGAGAGTTCCCGGGATATCCAACATCGCCACAAAAAGAAACATCGCGATCCCAAACAGCAGGCCGGACCAGCGCACTTGAATTCTTGTCGCAATGCTCAAAGACGCGGCCAGCAGCGCAACGCCGAAGAAATACGCCCAGAACAATCGCCACGGCATGTACTCGGGCACCATGGTCATGAGGCCCCGAGCGGCAGACAGATGCAGTGCGCCGAAGACCGCCAGGGGGGCGGCGAAACACAAATTGCTCAAGGCGACAATCTTGTCCAGGCCGCTGGCCCGCGCGATATCGGTCCTGGCAGCCCACAGCGCAACCAGGAAGAGCAGGATGCCGGCGCTGCACATCGCAACCACCGTGCGCGACACCCCGAGAAATGCAGCGAGAATGGTTGTGTGCATGTCGATGCCGGGTGTGCGCTCGCGTGCTTTATCGAGTGCACGCTCCCCGTCGCATACAGCGCCTCGAATTGTACGACGAAGAGTAGGTGACTGTACCTGTTTGTGACAGACTCACACCTAGCGGGTGAGGAACGCACGGATTTCGCTTCTCGCCTTACACTTTTTGGCCGGACCACACCTTCTATAGCAGGGAATCTGAAGGGGGAGTCTTAGGATGGGCGGGACTCCCGCAAGTGATCTTGACCTCCAACTCCGATCTGCTGATAATTCTCGTAGCTGGACAGGCTAGTGCCCCGAGTTGAATTCCCGCTCGGGGTTTTGCTTTTTATGCCCGACCGCTAAAGCTTGTTCATCACCTTGCCGACATCATCCTCAGAGCTTGACGGCCTGACGTGCGACCCCGAGCTGAACACCCGCTCGGGGTTCTAATCTCTAGCTCTTCGCCCCTTGCTTCTTCTCCACCTTCGCCCAAGTATCCTTCAACGCCACTGTCCGATTGAAAACCAGCTTCCCCGGCGTCGAGTCCGGATCAACACAGAAGTATCCCAGCCGCTCAAACTGATATCGGCTCCCGGCAGCGGCGTTAACCAGCGAAGGTTCCAACTTCGCGTCCGTGATTACTTCCAGCGACTTCGGATTCAAATTCGCCGTAAAATCCTGCCCCTCCTCCACTTGCCCGGGGTTCTCTTTGCTGAAAAGGTTTTCGTAAATCCGCACCTCAGCGTCGATCGCATTGTCAGCCGAAACCCAGTGAATGGTTGATTTCACCTTGCGCCCGTCCGGTGCATTGCCGCCGTGCGTCGCCGGATCATAAGTGCAATGAACTTCCACCACTTCACCCGTCTCATTCTTCACCACGCTCTTGCAAGTGATGAAGTATCCATAGCGCAGCCGCACCTCGCGTCCCGGCGACAAACGAAAATATCCCTTGGGCGGCTCTTCGCGGAAGTCATCCTGCTCGATGTAAAGCACGCGCGAGAACGGCACCTTCCGCGTCCCCGCGCTAGCGTCCTCAGGATTATTCACCGCGTCCATCTCTTCAACTTGATTTTCTGGATAGTTATCGATCACAACTTTCAGGGGTCGCAGCACCGCCATCACCCGCGGCGCGCGCTTGTTCAAATCCTCGCGCACAAAATGTTCGAGCATGGCCAGCTCAATCGAGCCATTGGTCTTCGACACGCCAATCGCGCCGCAGAAATTTCGCACCGCCTCGGGCGTATACCCGCGACGCCGGATGCCGCCCAGCGTGGGCATGCGCGGATCGTCCCAGCCCTTCACGCGCCCTTCCTGCACCAGTTGCAGCAGCTTGCGCTTGCTCAACAACGTGTAGGTAAGGTTCAACCGGTCGAACTCAATTTGTCGCGACGGGAAGATACCCAGTTGCTGGATAAACCAGTTGTAAAGCGGCCGATGGTCCTCAAACTCCAGCGTACAGATCGAGTGCGTAACCCGCTCGATCGAATCCGACTGCCCGTGCGCGTAGTCGTACATCGGATAAATACACCACTTGCTGCCGGTTCGGTGGTGATCCGCATGCACGATCCGGTACATCACAGGGTCGCGGAAGTTAAGGTTGGGCGAAGCCATATCGATCTTCGCCCGTAAAACCCGCGACCCATCGGGAAATTCGCCGGCACGCATTCGCTCAAACAAATTCAGGTTCTCTTCCACGGACCGGTTGCGATAGGGACTGTCCTTGCCCGGCTCAGTCAGCGTCCCGCGATGCTTCCGAATCTCATCAGCCGTCAAATCGTCGACGTAGGCTTTGCCATCCTTGATCAGTTTGATTGCCCATTCGTAAAGCTGATCGAAATAGTCCGAGGCGTAGAACAGCCCATCCCAGTGGAACCCAAGCCAATTCACATCGGCCTTGATCGACTCGACGTACTCGGTCTCTTCCTTCTCAGGATTGGTGTCGTCAAAGCGAAGATTCGTATGACCGCCAAATTCGTCAGCGAGCCCGAAGTCGATGCAGATCGCCTTGGCGTGCCCGATATGCAGATAACCGTTAGGCTCCGGAGGAAACCGCGTCTGCACGCGCCCGTTGTGCTTGTTGGTCTTAAGGTCCTCAAGAATGATGTCGCGGACAAAATTCGACGGAGCAGGCGACGGCGAGGCAGCCACAGCTTTTTCTCCAGCTTCGGAAGGCGGATGAGATGAATCCATTACTCTTTGATCTTATCGCAAGATCGAGCGCCGACGGACTACCGCGCCGTGGCCGCGCTCACTTTGAACCTTACCTTCTCTTTACGCTGAAGATACTGGACGATCTCGAATAAGTTACGGGCCTGCGGATTCCCCGACGGGCCAAGCATCCGCATTAAGCTCTTGGGTGAGCGGCGCGTGCTCTCCGCCAATTCGTGAAATCCCACCGTGGCGTGAATGTAGTCGCGCAATACCATCTTGCCCGTTTCCACGTCTCCAGCCAGAAAGCTCTCGACCGCCTCGCGCAGCAACTCCCTGCGAAATGCAGGATCACGACGCGCCCGCGCCTGAATCGTTTCTTTGAAATCCCGGGTGAGGGCCACTATCGAATCTCCTGTTTCTTTCTTAGCTTATAATCCTGCCAACGGCTTAGCGCGTTCGCGACGTCTTTCTGCTGACGCTTCTTGGTTCCACCACCGAGCAGTAGGACGACCCATTCGCCATCCTTTCCGAAATAGATCCGGTAACCGGGACCAAAGTCGATCCTATACTCATGTACGCCGCCGCCCACGCTCTTTGCGTTCGAAATGTTCCCTTGTGATAACCGTGCCAGGGCGATGGCCACCTTCGCTGCTGCAGGCGGGCTGAGGTCATCAAACCACTCCGCGTAAGGACTGCGTCCGTCCGGGGCGAGATATTCGAGAACCTTAACGCTATTAGATGGTAACACAAATGTTACCTTTGTACGAAGTGTCAACCGGAAGGCTGCTAGATCTTCTCCACCGCCTGCCCGACGCGCGCCAGCGTGGTTTCCTTGCCCAGCACTTCCAGCGTCTCAAACAGCGGCGGCGCGTTCTTCCTCCCGCAAACCGCCACCCGAATGGGCTGGAACATCTGCCCCGCCTTCACTCCCAGTTCCTGTGCCGCAGCGCGCAGAGCCTGATCCAGCGGATCGTGCTTAAATTCGACATTCGCCAGCACCTCCCGCGCTCGCGTGAGCACCTTCAGCGCCATGGCCGCATCCCCTTTTTGCGGGATGAGTTCAGCCGGATCGTAAGGCGGCAATTGCTCGACAAAGAAGAAGTCCGCGGCGGTCAGCACGTCGCGCAGCAGCTTGATGCGCTCGCGGATGAGCGGCGCGATCCGCAACATTTTTTCCGGCGAAACCTCGAATCCGGCCCCAAGCACAATCGGCAGCAGCCGCCCGCTCAACTCCTCCACCGCCAAGCCGCGAATGTGCTCCGCATTCAGCCACACCGCTTTCGGATCGAACGTTTCCTCCGGAGTTGCAGCCAGCTCCTTAAAGTTCACCACCGCATTCGAGCGGTTGATACCTTCAAGTGAGAAAACGTCAGTGAGTTCCCGCAAAGACATATTCTCGCGGTCGTTTTTAGGCGACCAGCCCAGCAAACAGAGAAAATTGATGAAAGCTTCCGCCAAAAATCCAGCATCGCGGTAGGTAGTAACGCTGACCACCGGCCCGTGCCGGCGCTTGGAAAGCTTGGTGCCGTCAGGCGCCACCAGCAGCGGCAGGTGCGCGAACTGCGGCGGCGTGCAGCCGGCAGCTTCGAAGATGAGCACATGCTTGTAAGTATTCGTGAGATGGTCCTGCCCGCGGATGACGTGAGAAATTCTCAGGTCCGCATCGTCGGCGCAGGAAGCTAAGTGATAAGTCGGCAAGCCGTCCGAACGAAGCAGGGCAAAGTCTTCGATGTCAGCAGCGGACTTAACCTGCTCGCCATAAACCGCATCCGTAAACCGCACCAACTGTTCGTTCTCGCGCGGCACACGAAAACGCAGTGCAAACGGCTCTCCGGCAGCAGCCCGCCGGTCGCTCTCCGCGCGTGAAAGCTCGCGCGCGCCGGGATTGAACAGCCATGTCCCCTGCGCGCCGGATTTTTCGGCATCTCCAGTATGCGCCGGAGTGAAGTCGCGGTACGCCAGCCCTTTCTCGAAGATCGTCCAAGCTGTCTTGCGGTGTAGTTCGATGCGCTCGGACTGTTTGTACTCTTCGTCCCAGCCCGGCTTATCCCAGCCTAAGCTCAGCCAGGTCAATCCATCGAAAATCGAATCCACCGAAGCCTGCGTGTTGCGCTCGACGTCGGTGTCGTCGAGCCGCAAGATCATGGTCCCGCCGTTGTGCCGCGCATAAAGCCAGTTAAAGATGAAAGTGCGCGCACTACCCACGTGGAGAAATCCGGTGGGCGAAGGTGCAAAGCGCACGCGCGGCTTGGATGAACTCGAAGGCAGCGTTTCAGGCATAAGTGGCGAAACTTTGATGGTACGGGGGCAAGAAAAGCACCGTCAAGCAGACCAGAAAAACGATTTTGCCGCTAAGTGCTTGATTCTACGTATTCTAAACTCGAGACGATCCAGGACATTGTACTTAAATCCTGTTGTGTTCACACCCCCGGCTGTGAAAACATTAATTATCAGTCTTCTCCCAAGCTGCTCATTCAGATCTTCGCGGGAAGCCTTCGCCAGGCCTCATGAATAGTATCAACAGTATCGCGACCAGCATCGTTATTATTCCGGGCGTCGTGGCCTTGTTGCTGTGTCTGCTGTTCACTTATCTCTACCAGCAGAGCCGCCAGCCCTACTTCCGCGCCTGGCAGGTCGCCTGGGCCTGCTATTCCATCCACTATGCCCTGGATGCGTTCCGCTATTACTATCCGCCCGCTCCAGTAGCATTTTTTTTCAGTTCTTTGTTCTCCATCGCCATGGTGATGTGCATCTTCGGATCGACGCGGCTGACCCGCGGATCTTTTCGCTTCCGCTGGTATGACGCGGCGCTGGCCTTGGCCGGGATTGCGGCCTGTTTCGTTGATCTGCGCGATCACCTGCAACCACCCGCACTGCGCAGCGGGCTGAGCCTGGAAGTCATTTTCATGACCGCTGTGCTGCTGTATTGTTCCGCGGCTTTCTACCTGCACGCTCACCGCAGAGGCTCCAGCGCATTCAAACTGCTGGCTCTTTCGCTGGCGCTGTGGGCCGTGCTTAAGGGTGCGCTTCAGTCCAACCACCCGGTGGCGGAAATGTTTGGCAGCGTCGGCCACGTCCTCGGCCCCATCCCGCAGATGCTGCTCGGCATCGCCATGGTGATGGTGCTTTTTGAGAATGAGCGCAACGCCGTGCAGGAAAACACGCTCGCTCTCTCCACCCTGGGAGTGGATCCGCGCCGCCTGCTCTCAGCCGAGGATTTGCTGCCCAGCTTGCAGTCGTCGCTCGATCGGCTGGCGGGCGCATTGTCCGCGCCGCGCGCGATCATCTACATCTCGGAGCGCTGGCGCAGCCTGTTGCCCTCGGTGGAGCGGGGATTTTCCCCGGAATTCCTCGAGGCTCGTCACAAGAACCGGCGCTGGAGAGTACATCTGCGAACAGGCCTACCGGCAAGGGGGGCTGTTCACCGTGCGTGACCTGGCCCATATGACGGAGCCGCTGCCCATCGGGTCCGCCGGAACCTTCGCCGATTTCAAGAAAACTTTCACCGAAGCCGAAATCCGTAATTTGACCGCCGTGAGCCTGCAGACCCGCGAACACGCCTTCGGAGTGATTTTATTTCCTCATGCCGAGCGCAAGGCGTTCGGTGCGTCAGGTCCGCGTCTGATGGTGGGTCTGGCGCTGCAGCTCGGGCTCACGCTCGAGAACTACTTGATCGCGCACGACGCCCACCGCCGCACCCAGGAATACGAACTGCTCACCGAAATTGGCCAGGCCATCAGCTCCCGCCTCGATCAGGATGAAGTCCTCCGTACCATCCACACCGAGTTGGGCCAGATCTTCAACACCAGCAACTTCTACATCGCCTTCCAGGAAGGTGACGAAATCCGCTTCGAACTCGAAGTCGAGGACGATCGCATTCTGCCCAAGCGTTCGCGCAAACTGGAGAACGCCTTCACCGAGTACGTGATCCGCACCGGCCAGCCGCTGCTCATCCGCTCTGAACTGGAGAAGACGCGTACGCGGTTGGGCATCACCTACCGCCCCGAGTATCCCGCCAAATGCCTGTGCGCCGCACCCGTTCTGCTGGGCAATAAGCCCGCAGGCGTCATGGTTGCGATGAGCATGGAACGGGAATTCATTTTCGAACAGCGCGACGTGGATGTGCTCATGACCGCGGCCGGGCAGGTGTCGGTTGCGGTGGAAAACGCGCGCCTCTTCGCCGAAGAACAACGGCGCTCCCGGCAACTGGCGTTTCTCAACAACATCTCCCGCACCGCCATTTCCAGCGACGATCCTGTGCACATGCTGGGGCAGATCGTCGGAGAGATCCAGAAAAACTTCAGCTTCGATCACATCGGCATCGGCCTTCTCGATTACGGAACCAAGGAGATCGAAATCAAAGCGGAAGCCGGCGCCACCGCGCATGCCATGGGCAAGCGGATCCCACTTGGGGTGGGGATTCTGGGCCGGGTCGCCCGCACCGGTGAGCGCGCTCTGGTGCAGAACGGCCAGGAAGGTCAGATCGGTGCAATCTTGCCTGAGTCGCGCTCTGTACTCTGCATTCCGATCACCTACGGCGAGACGCTGCTCGGCGCATTGAACATCGAAAGCCGTAACGAAAGCCCATACACTCCTCAGGACGTTCTCATCCTCAACACCCTCGCCGACCTGCTGGCCACCGCTCTGCACAACGCTTTCGTGTTCCAGAAGCTGCAACAGCAGTCGATCACCGACGGCCTCACCGGAATCAAAACCCGCCGCTTCTTCTGGGAGGCGCTCTCCGCCGAATGGAAGCGCGCTTCCCGCTCCGGGCGCCCGTTCTCCGTCGTCCTCATCGACCTCGACAAGTTCAAGGAAGTCAACGACACCATGGGCCACTTCGAGGGCGACCTCGTACTCGCGCGCGTAGGCCGCCTGCTCGAACAAAAGTCCCGCCAGTCCAACGTTGTGGCGCGCTACGGCGGCGACGAATTCATCATCCTAATGCCCGAAACCGGCCCGGAGCAGGCGCAGGTTCTCGCCGAGCGCTTGCGCCAGTGGATCGTCACCGACCCCATGCTGAGCGAGCACCACATCACTGGCAGCTTCGGCGTAGCCAGTTTCCCCACGCACGGCTTTTCCATCGAAGACATCATCCGCGTGGCCGATGCCGGCATGTATGTCTCGAAGCGCTCCGGTGGCAATCTGGTGTCAGCGGCCGAAGAATTTGCCGAGGGCGAGGAGTTCGCCGCGCAGCGCCAACAGATTTCCGCCTACATCGAGGGCTTTCTGCAGCGCGAGCACAACGGCCCCGAGCATCTCGAAGAACTGGCTTCCATGCTGGTGAAATTCTGTGGCGGCGAAGAAGACTGCAACGTCCCGCTGCTGAAGGAATCGATTGAGGTCCTCAGCCGCGCCGCCGAATCCCGCGAACTGCGCACCTCCGGCCACGGCGACCTGGTGGCGCGCTACACAGAAATCTTGGCGCGAGCCCTCCACCTGCCCCCGGAAGAAACCGCCGACCTCGTCTATGCGGCACGCATCCACGACGTAGGCAAGATCTTCGTGCCCGAGCGCATCCTGAATAAACCAGGCCCGCTCACCGACGATGAATTTTTCCTGGTGAGAATGCACGCGCGAGTAGGAGCCGAAATCGCCGGCATCCTGCCCCACAGCGCCATGATGCGCCAGGCCATCGAGCACCATCACCAGCGCTTCGATGGCACGGGTTATCCCGATGGCGCCAAAGGCGAGCAAATCCCTCTGTGGGCGCGCATCATCGCCCTCGCCGATGCCTACGCCAACATGCTGACGGAGCAATCGATCGGCGCCGCGCGCACTCCGGAACAAGCGCTCGACGAACTAGCCAAGATGAGCGGCACCGGCTTCGACGGCATGCTGGTGCGATTGCTTTCGCGCGAGTTGAAGTCGGAGCGAGCGTCCTCGGCAAAAGACAGTTTCTAGTTTCCGGCTTCTGCTAGAACTTAGTCCTTTCACAGGCTGGACACGGCAAGTGGGGCCTATCAGCGCACTCATGACCCGGATACAGAATCTCGTAGCCGCGCCTCTCTAACTCTAGTGCGAGTTCCCCATCCGTTACCTCGACAAACTTTCGCCGCGTCCTGTAGTGCCATTGTCCATTCCGCTTATAACCGAAGCGCCCATGACCAAAATCAATCGGTGACTTTGCTGAGCCGAGATTGGGGAGGGATTGCATACGGGAGACTCCTAAAATGGTTCTATTCCCGAGTTGGATGCTCTCGCAACGGCCTAAGAATGCACGGAAGGTCATGACCTTTGGTGACATAGCTAGGGTGCGCTAGACGCAAAATATTCGATTCGGAAACAGCCAGCCATATGCTCCCCCGCTGTGATGTGGAGCGCCTCCTCGCCTTGTGGATAAGGGCGCGGCTTCCAGCTGCGCCTTAAAGACTTGCAACTCTTCGCTAGAAACTAGAAACTAGAAACCGGAACCTACTCCCCATGCCCGTCTCCCTTTCCCTCTCCAACAAAGTAGCTCTAATCACCGGCGGTTCCCGCGGCATAGGCGCAGCCACGGTCCGCATGTTCACCGCAGCCGGCGCAAAGGTAGTCTTCAACTATCAAAAAGCGCGCGAGCAAGCCGAAGCTCTAGCCAAAGAATGCGGCACCACAAACTGCCACGCCGTAGCCAGCAATCTCACCACTCCGGATTCCGCCCGCGCCCTAGTCGCAGACGCAGTCCACCATTTCGGACGCCTCGACATCCTCGTCGCCAACCACGGCGTCTGGCCCGCCGAAGACGTAGCCATCGACAAAATGACCGACCAGCAATGGCGCAACACTATCTCCATCAACCTCGACGCCGTCTTCGGCCTGGTCAAACACACAGTCGCGCAAATGAAATCCCAGCCTCGAACCGGCACCGCCGCCGGCCACATCGTCCTCATCAGCTCCACCAGCGGCCAGCGCGGCGAAGCCTTTCATTGCGACTACTCCGCCAGCAAAGGCGCCCTCATAAGCATGACGAAGACCCTTTCCACGGAATTGGCGCCGGCCGGAATCTACGTCAACTCGGTTGCCCCCGGCTGGGTGGATACGGACCTGTCAAGACCCGCGCTGGATGATCCAAAAAGCGGCGAAGAAATCCGCCGCACCATCCCGCTGGGCCGCGTGGGAACGCCAGAGGAGATTGCCGCCCCAATCCTCTTCCTATGTACCGAACACGCCAGCTTCATCACCGGCGAAGTTTTCAACGTAAACGGCGGCGCCGTCCTGGTAGGCTAACCTCGCCAGGTCATTCCGCATCCAAGTCTGTGAAGTAAACTCTTGTGGGCTAGGCTCGTGTGGAGCGGACACTCCTGTCCGCTTGTCTGCAGCGTCCAAACCTCGCGGTCAAGACCTGTCGAAAGGAAGTCTCCCACGCCACACAAGCCCTGCAAGCAGCTACAATCTTCTCTTTGAGCATCAGACTACCGGTTGAATGAAACTTCTCCTCCTCACAACTGTGCTGGCCGTGACCGCAGCAATCTCCGCGCCTTCCGCCGCCCAGTCCCCGCAATCTCCCGCCAGCCAGCCGCTTCCCGCCATCCAGGGCAACGACCTCGAAAACTCCCGCAAAGCCCGCGCCCTCATCGATCAGGCCATCCAGGCCCTCGGCGGCCAGGCATTCCTGAGCATCCACGACCTCGAGCAGGAGGGACGCACCTACAGCTTCTATCACGGCCGCCCCACCAGCAACGGCGTCCTGTTCTGGCGCTTCGTCGAGTATCCCGACAAGGAGCGCATCGAAGTCACCAAGGAACGCGACGTGGCTTCTGTCTTCATTGGCGATAAAGGTTACGAGATCACCTACAAGGGCGCACACCCGCTGGAAAAGAAGGACCTCGACGACTATCTCCGCCGCCGCAAATTCTCTCTGGAGACCATCCTCCGCGTCTGGATCAACGATCCCGCCGTGGCGCTGTTTTATGATGGCAACGCTCTAGCCGGCAACCTTCCCGCTCAGCAAATCACGCTGATCAATGCCAAAGACGAGGCCGTGAGCCTTTTCTTCGACGTCGAGACACACCTGCCCATCAAGAAGAGCTACAAATGGCGCGATCCCGTCGACAAAGAGCGCAACATGGAGGAAGAGATCTACGATAACTACCGTCTAGTGCAGGGCGTCATGACCCCATGGGGGTTCACCCGCTATTTCAACGGCGATATGCAGAGCGAGCGCTTCGTGTTTGCAGTTCACCTCAACCAGGGCCTCAACCCAGCCATGTTCAATCCCAATTCCGGCTACGACCCCAATAAGCCTCTGGGGAAGCACTAAAGTAACGTCGCATTTGGACCTCTTTGCAAGCTCATCCACCCAACATAACTCTCTGACACGCCTCTGTTTAGGTGCATCCCCGGTCTTGACCGAGTTGGTTCCACCCCCCGTTCCGCCACGCACTGTGGCTTTTTTACCACAGTCAGGATTGCTAAGCCGGCTGTAATCTATTCATTCACCGGGACATACCACATAAGCCTTTGACCCAGGAGCAGACAGTCCGCTCGGCCGTCGATTGCAGTGGAGTCGGCCTCCACAGCGGCGCACCAGTTTCCATGCGCATCCTCCCCGCTCCTCCCGGAACGGGACTCGTCTTCCGCCGCACCGATCTCGACGGCTTTCAAATCGAGGCCATCAGCCGCAACGTGGCCCGCGTCAGCTACGCCACCAGCTTAATGAAAAAAGGCGTGCTCATCTCCACCACCGAGCATCTGCTCTCCGCCTGCATCGGCGTCGGCATCGACAACGCCATCGTCGAACTCGACAACCTCGAGCTCCCCATCCTCGATGGCAGCGCCCTCCCGTTCGTCGATCTGATCCAGAAAGCCGGAATCCGCAAGCAGCGCCGCCCGCGCAAATATCTCAAAATCCTTCGCGAAGTCGAAATGCGCGAAGGCAACAAATTTATCTCGGTCTATCCCGCCGACACCTATTCCGTTTCCTACGCCATCAACTTCCCCCACCCGCTCATCGGAAAAGAAACGTTCCAGGTCGAGCTATCCAACGGCAGTTATCTGCGCAAGATCGCCGCTGCCCGCACCTTCGGCTCCCGCGAGGACGAAAAAGCCATGCGCAACATGGGCCTGATCCGCGGCGCATCCCGCGACAACTGCATCGTCCTCACCCGCGACGGAATCGAGAACGGCCCACTGCGTTTTCCGGATGAATTCGTGCGCCACAAAGTTTTGGATTTAGTCGGCGACCTGGCCCTCCTAGGCAAGCCGATCCTGGGCAAGATCGTAGCCGACCGCGCCGGCCACGCCATGCACACCGCCCTAGTCTCGCGCATCCTCCGCGACAAAACGCTCTGGGAAGAAGTAACCCTGCCAGAAGAAGAGCATGACAGCACGAGTTCCTACAGCTCCCACGCCGCCGCCGGATCAAGCCTCTAAGGAGCCCAAGACTTTGTCATTCCCCGGCGTCATCCTGAGCGCAGCCGAAGGGATCTCCCTCTAAATCAGTTCTATGTTCATCCGTCACAGACAGTCTCACCCCTGCTGCGCTAAACAAAAACGATGCGCCCTCCCAAACAATTCTTCGTCTACATCATGACCAACGGTCCCAAGTCCGCCGTCCTATACACGGGTATCACCGGAAATCTCTCGCACCGCGTTTGGCAACACAAGAACAAACTCACTCCCAGCTTCACCAGCCGTTACAATCTGACACGCCTGGTTTATTACGAACGCTTCTTCTATCCCGATGCCGCTATAAATCGCGAAAAGGAAATCAAGGGCTGGCGGCGCAGCAAGAAGATAAAGCTCATCGAATCGATGAATCCGCGCTGGGACGACTTGGCGAAAGACTGGGAGCATGTGTACAAGCCGGGACTCGCAGCAGATCAGCAGGAGATCCCTCGCCCCGCTGGAGAAAACGCGGGGCTTCGGGATGACGCCCCCGTAACGGAACCGAAGGCCGGTTGAGGAAGCCAATATGGTGCGTCATCCTGAGCGCAGCCGAAGGGATCTCCCTCTGAGCCGCTCTCACAGGAGATCCCCTTCGCGTTGCAGCGCCTGAGCACCAAATAATCGCCCACACCGTCGGCGTCATCCTGAGCGCAGCCGTTCTTCAGGCGGAGCGAAGGATCTCCCCCTGATCCACTCTCGCGGCACGCTCTCGTCCCGCGAGTGGAAACGCGAAACCTCGAGACGACGCCATCCCACAGCCGCAAAATCGCGCCATGCAGAATCCTGCATATTGTCAGCCCCCCCCCGGTTTGGTGTACACTTCCGATGTTCGCCTCAACGGCTCGCCCCCAGAGCCGCGCCCGTCAAGGAGTTTGCCATGCGGCCTTCCCGATTTCTGCTGGTGATGTTTGCGTTCCCTACCCTGTTACTCCTCGCCCCTGTGAGCAGCCGCGCGCAAACCTTCACCGACGTTCTGGATTTCACTGGCGGCTCGTTCGCGGACCCCGGCTACGTAACTCTCGCGCAGGCGCGCAATGGAGACCTCTACGGAAGTACCGTCTCCCAGCCGGGCACCGGCCTCGGTACACTCTTCGGGATCACTCCCACCGGCAAGATCGTACTGGAGTACGCCGGCTTCGACTACACGAACGGCTTTTTTCCCGCAGGCGGAATGACGCTCGGAACCGACGGCCTGCTCTACGGCACTACTGAATATTCCTCATACAATGCCGACGCCGGAGGGGAGATTTACAGCCTGAGCACCGGCGGCACTTATACTGCGCTGCAGGCATTCGAGTACGACGGAGATTGGCCTTTCGCCCCGCCCATCGAGGCCTCGAACGGCTACTTCTACGGCACAGGCAACGGTTATCGCCATGGCATTGCCTCGGCCATTTATGAGTTCGATTCCCAAACGTCGGAGATCAACTCACTTCATAATTTCGGCAGCACGATTGGCCTCTACTATCCGCTCGCGCAGGGCATAGATGGCGACCTTTATGGTGTTGCCAATGGCGGGGGTACGTCCCAGGAGGAATACGGAGGGATTTTTAGGATTACGACCTCGGGTACATTACGCTACATCGTCAGCTTCCCCGGAAATTTAGGGATCGAGTTCCCCAATGGGCCGCTGATTCAACTCAGCGACGGCTATTTCTACGGGACGGCATCGAGCACCAATCCGCAAGAGGGCGGCTCGATATTCAAGATGAGTCCCGCGGGCGTCATTTCGATCGTCTACAATTTCCCGTGGAACACCCAGCAAAGCTGGGCACCCACTACCGGACTGACGTTGGGTTCCGACGGCCTGCTTTACGGCGTCACGGGCCTCGGGGGTCTATATGGGTACGGCACGATTTATCGCATCACCACCAGTGGCGAATACACTCTGCTTTATAGCTTTCCCTCTTATGGAGCATGGGTTTCGCCGCTCATGCAGCACACGAATGGCAAGTTTTACGGTGTCAGCGGTAATGGCGGGGCATACAACTTCGGCATGATCTATAGCCTGGATGTGAACCTGAACCCGTTCATCTCACTCGTCCAACCCCAAGGCAACGCCGGCCAAAGCGAGCAGATTCTTGGGCAGGGGTTCACGGGCACAACCAGTGTCACCTTCAACGGGGTCGCGGCGGCTAGATTCACGGTGGTGAACGACACCTACATGACCGCCGTCGTTCCGAGTGGCGCTACCACCGGCAAGGTCGTAGTGACCACGCCAAGCGGATCGCTCACCAGCAACGTCAACTTCAGAATCCTCCAGTAGCGGCTATGACTCATCCTTCGCGCTCTGGCTCGAAGGATGAGTTATCCACAGCTCGTTGTGACATCTGACCTTGCGTCCACTCCAAAATCCCGCCATCATGGTCGCAGCCGAAACGATGGCTCGCGGCCAAAACCACGCGCCGCATCGCCTATAAGTTCTTTGACATCAAGATTTTGCCCGCAAGTGATTGTGCCCCATAGATCAAATTCGATTTTGGCTGCAAGTCGATGATTCCAACAGACCGGGGGGAGGGGGGGTACCTTACGACCGCCGCGCAGTATGCAAGATCCTGCATACTCTTGGTTTCGCTCATGAAAAATATTTTTCTGCGGTGCCAGAAAGGAACCGCTCAATCCGCCGGTTCACAGGGAGCCTCGCCCGATTCCGAGCCAGCTTCCGGTTTTTCCTGGAGCAGCCGATGCAATTCCGCTCGAGTTTGCAGAATCAGCGCCTCGGCAAACTGCTTGGCAGAGCGCTGTCGTTCCGCCGACAGATCCTTCACCCGCATATGCAGCAGCGGGATGTCGGACTCAATCCAGCGTAGCGTTTTCTGTACGCGATGAATGCGGTAATCGCTAGGTAGCATGGCAAGTGTTCTCCGGTATCCCACCAGATTGCCACGTACAGGCGCAGGCACAAGTTACAAGGTGAATACCTGGGGAATGTGGTGGAGTCTGAAAACAAGTTGCTCTATCTTCTCCGGGCGTCATCCCGAAGGCCCGCGTTTTCTCCAGCGGGCCGAGGGATCTCCCGTGCGTCAACGGCCAGTCGGGCCGAGCCGCACGACTACTACCGGGAAGTTTCGGGACGAAGGGAGAAAGGCTTATCGGATAACTCTACTGGATGTCTTCAGAGTCCGAGCCTGCCTGCTTTTCCCTGGAGCCGGCAAGCTCCATCTGCTCGTTGAGCCATTTTTCAAGAAGTTCCTGCGAACTCGCAGGGACATTTTGAAAGCGCAAGCCCACATGACCCTTGATGTCGGCCCAGGCCACTTCCGTTTCCACATCCAGGGACAGTTTGGTTTCTGGCAGAATGAATTGCAACCGCGGTGTAGCGCTCTTGGGCAGCGCCTGGTGCAAGATAAGCGCCATCCCGCCCTCGCTGATGTTCGTGCTCGTGCCTTTGATTTCTTTGTCGCCCAGCACCACCCGCACCAGCATCTTCACCGGCTGGCGGTAATAGCGGCGCCGCTCCCGCTCCATGAAGCTGAGCGCGGCATGAAAGCAGCGCGCCGCATTCAGCGTGCTGATGGGCTTTTGCAGAACAAAATTCACCCCCATGCCAAAGGCCTGCTGCGTGGTAGTTTTCTTGCCGTTCAACACCGCAAAGGCTACGGAGCTCTTGTTGCTGGGCGTAGCCCGCAGACACTCCAGCACCTCCCGGCCCCCTTGCAGATCGTCGCAATCCACAATCACGGCGTCGAACTTTTCCGAGATCAGGATCTCGCTGGCCTTCTTTGCCTCCTGGCAGATTTCCACGTCAATCGACAGCTTTTCCAGCGTCGGGCGAAGCACCCGGACCACGTCCGCATCCTGGCTCAGAAGCAGAGACTCCAACGTCATGATGCGATTCTAACCTTGAGTGGAGCAGGTCGAAAGGTGACCAAGGTATCGGGTTGCGTGGGGTCGGCGAAGGCTGATGGCACGAGAGATTTCAGTGGAAACCAGCGCCAGAAAGCTTGACACTAGCACCCGGACCATGCCCAGGCTCGTCTATCTTTCCCTCGGATCGAATGTCGGCGACCGCGCCGCGCAACTGCGGGATGCACTAGCTCGGCTAGGCGCGGCCGGCCGCGTGCTTGCCGTGTCGCCCCTGTACGAAACCGAACCCGTGGAGTTTACTGAGCAGCCCTGGTTTCTGAATTGTGCGGCCGCGCTTGAAACCAACCAGACTCCACAGCAACTGATGACCGCGATTCTCGGCATCGAAGAGCAGATGGGCCGGCGGCGCGTGCAGAGCAAGGGTCCACGGTCGATTGACATCGATATTCTGCTCTTCGGCGACGCCATCATCGATTCGGCAGAACTCTCCATCCCTCATCCCGCAATGCACCAACGCCGCTTCGTCCTGGAACCTCTGGCCGAGATCGCGCCCGAAGCCATACATCCGATATTGAAGAAGACGATTCGTGAACTGCGGGACGCGCTGCCGGCAGGGCAGTCGGTAAGAAAACAGAAAGCCTGAGCCACGGATCTCACAGATTAACACGGTCAAGACTGAGACTTGGAGGACTTGAGCGTTATCCGTGGAATCCGTGAAGATCCGTGGCTCGATCTTCGCCTAAGGCACAATGATCCGACTGCCAGCTTCTTGCGGAGTGACCACGGCCGACTGCTTCTCGGGAAATTGCGCCAAGAGGAAATCGATGAAGGCCCGCGACTTGGGCCGTCCCGAGGTGCGAGCGTGGCCTAGCCGCAGCAGGAACACCAAAGCCCTCAGCATGTCGACGTCGCGCAGCGTGGAGTATCCCAATTGCTTCTGTTCGACCTCGCAAAACTGCTTCGCCATCTCCAGCACTTGAGCCGCCGTCGCTTGCTGGGTTGCGCTGGCCAGCGGCTGCGCATAATGCAGCCCGGAGTTCACCAGCCGCTCCTGACTCACGCACAAGGCTGAAAGCGTGGCAATCAGCTCGCGATCATTCAAGCTCTTATCGGCCTGTGCCGCCTTGGCCAGGGCGTAGCTGAGACCCATCAGCAGATGTTCGCGCTCGTAGGTAAACCGCTCCGAAATTTCCACCTGCAGAAACAACGCCGCGTGGTCGACCTGGTCCGCTGGACGCGGCTTCTCGTGCTCCCTCGCCTGCTGCAGATAGGCGCAGTCGCTGGGACAATCGAGAGTCACCTCGCGCTGCTCGCCACAGCACTGCGGGCAGATGCGGCCATGGACAGCGGGGCAGAAGCGTTTTTCCTTGCGAATCTCGCAGATGGTGCAGCTCAAAATCCGGGTTCCTCTCCAGCATTATGGCACGCCGAGACTTGGAAACTCAGCGAGGCCGCCGATAGCGAGAGAGCGAGTCGAGTCTTTGGCCGCTTTGCCAGTAACCGCTCTGGTACCCATGTTTGGGCCATTTCGGGACGCTCATCTGTGAATAAGCATGTAAAAATGGCCTGTTTCACGTGCTATCTCTGCGGAACCCGCGTAAAATAAGGGTGTTTTCCACAGGGCACTGGTAGTAAGATCAAGCCCACTGGAATTAAATTCGATTCTTTCCCGAGGAGGAAACAAATGGCTTCAGGTTTAACCAAGACTCAACTCGTCCGCCATCTGGCCGAGAAAACTGAACTTCCCAACAAGACAGTCGCAGGATTTCTTGAGCACCTGGCCGACGTCGCTGTAAAAGAAACCAAGAAGAACGGCGTGTTCGTTGTGCCCGGCCTGGGCCGGTTGGTGAAAGCGCACCGCAAGGCCCGGATCGGACGCAATCCGCAGACAGGCGAGCCGATCCAGATCAAGGCCAAGACCGTGGTCAAGTTCCGCGTAGCCAAGGCTGCCAAGGACGCGATCGCTCCCAAAAAGCCGTAGGGTTTTTATTGAGATCGATACCGAAGGCCGGCTTAGGCCGGCCTTTTGGTTTTCTGCTAGCTTTGTATTCCGCCCGCCTATGCTGAACTGGATCGTCATTGGAATTGGCGATATCGCAACCCGTCGCGTCATTCCCGCGATTCAGGCCGAGCCCAGAAGCCGCTTGTATGGCCTGGTCACGCGCGATCTGAGTAAGGCCGCGCCTTACAGCACGCAGGCCTGGACCACACTCGATGAAGCTCTAGCTGATCCCGCGGTGCAGGCGGTCTATGTTGCGACTCCGGTCTTTCTGCACGCGCCACAGACTATTCAATCTCTTCGTGCGGGCAAGCATGTGCTGTGCGAGAAGCCCATGGCCATGAACGAGGGCGAGGCGCGCTCGATCGTGCAGACCGCCGAAGAGACGGGACGCACTCTCGGCGTGGCGTACTATCGCCGAAGCTATCCAAAATTGCAGCGCGCGAAACAACTGCTTGAAGCCGGCACGATCGGCAAGCCCGTGCTCGCCGAACTCACTAGTCATGGATGGTTTGACGAAAAGGAGGGTCAGCGCAGTTGGCTGATCGATCCTACAAAGGCCGGAGGCGGCCCGCTCTACGACGTCGCCTCGCACCGCATTGACGTGTTGAACTTTTTATTCGGAGAGCCCCAGCGCGTCACGGGACATCTTTCGAATGCAGTTCATCATTACGCAGTAGAAGACAATGCGACCGTGATGATCGACTACGCCAGCGGGGTGCGCGGCATCGTGGATGTTCGCTGGCATTCGAAAGTAAGGCGCGATGAATGCCGCATCCGCGGCACCGAAGGCGAGATGGAGTTAAGTCCGCTGAACGGTCCGGAACTGGTCTATCCCGGCGGGCGCGAGAATCTTCCGCCCCACGCCAACCTGCACTATCCGATGATTGAGAACTTTGTGCATGCCGTGCTGGGCAAGGCTCCGCTGCTGGCCAGCGGAACGTCATCATTCTGGACGGACTGGGTGATTGAACGGGCGCGTCGAACGAGCGCCGGAGCGGAGAGGCCCTAGCCTCCGGGCCCATCGTTGGAGACGTATTGTTCGAGCGCGTCCAGCTCGTGGCTGAGATCTTCGACGCGCCACTCCAGCAGATTGCGGATCGACAGAATGCCCAGCAGCTTGCCGTTGTCGTCGGCCACCGGCAGATGGCGGAAGTGGCGCTCCAGCATGATGGTGAGCGCCTCGCCCGGCCCGGTGCGGCGCGTGGCCATCTCGACCGGCGTGGTCATCAGTTCGCGAATCGATGTGGCCTGCGGGTCAGTGCGGCTGAGCGCCATCTTGCGGAGAACGTCGCGCTCGGTAAAGATTCCGGCAACCCGGTATTCGGAGTCGACCACGGCCACGGCTCCGACGTGGTGGTCGAGCATCTTGTTGATGGCGTCGGCCACGGTGGCTTCCAGCGGAACCGCCGCGATTTCCCGGTCACAGAGTTCCAGCACGCTCATAAATACCTCCTCCGGCTCTCTCCGCACGTCTGGGCCGGGGCCCATCCGAATCAGAAACAGATTGATGAATTATGCTCGTGCCAAAGCCGTTGTCAAGTGAATTGAAGCGATTTTAAGAATCTTTAATACAGTTAGGCGGAAATGGGAATCGCGACTTGGTGGCGTCCGTTGCTCTCGCCCGATCTGCTTCACGGTCTTGGGCTGCTGTCATTCTTGAAGACTTTGCCGTCTTTCATCACGAACTGCACATTCTCCAGTGCTTTGATGTCGTGCAGGGGATCGTTGCTGACCGCAATGATGTCCGCAAAAGCCCCTGGGGCGACCACTCCGATCTTTCCCTCCATGTCGAGCATCACGGCCGCCCGAGAGGTTGCGCTCTGAATGGCGTCCATCGGCTGCATGCCAAGCTCTACCATGCGCGGGAACTCTTGGGCGATGGGCTCGGTCCATGCGATCCCGCCCATGTCGGTGCCGAAGACAATCTTTACCCCAGCCTTCAGCGCTTTGCGGAATGACGGCTCGTGCAAAGCGACTCGCAGGCGGTCACGCTGTCCTCCAGGAGTGTCGGCGGGAGCCCAGTCGTGGTAGTAGGCGCTGATGGTGGGCACATACCACGTGCCTTGCTTCAGCATCTGGGAAATCGCAGCATCATCCAGATCAAGGCCGTGCTCGATGGAGTCGCATCCCCCGTCCAACGCCCGATGCAAGCCGATTCCACCATAGGCGTGACACGCTACCTTCTTGCCCCAGCCGTGAGTTTCATCCACGATCGCCCGCAATTCGTCGACGGTCAAAGTAGGCTGTGAGACCAGTTCGCCGTTCTTGCCCACCCACGAGCGATGCGTCATGTAGACCTTGATCCAGTCGGCGCCATGATCGAGTTGCTCCCGCGCAGCCTTGCGCGCCTCGACCGGGCCGTCGACAATCTGTGCACCTTTCGGCATGTCGAGTTCGGGAGCATAGCCCTCCAGCATATAGCCGCCCGTTGTGGAGATAGCGCGGGTCGAGACAAAGAGGCGCGGTCCGGGGATATACCCTTGCTCGATGGCTTGCTTGATGCCGACGTCGCCATAACCGGCCCCCTCCGTTTCTACGTCGCGCAGGGTGGTGAAGCCCTGCTCCAGCGCCCGCCGCGCCGCAACCGTGGCTCGCGCTGCGCGCAATGCAAGCGGCGCGTTCAGGATATTGACGTCGTACCCACCCTGGGCGGGATCTTCGCCCTGCAGGAAAATGTGGGTGTGGGAGTCGATGAGGCCGGGAAGTACCGTGCCTTTCGACAAGTCGATTACCGTCGCTCCCGCAGGAATCTTCGCGGCCGCCGCATCGCTAACGCTCTCGATGCGCTTGCCGTGGACGATAATCACCTGGTCGTGCCGCGGCTTATCGGACTTGCCGTCGATCAGGGAACCGGCGCGAATCACCGTCCAGGATTCAGGGGCCCGATTGTCTTTCTGTTGCGCAGCCGCCGAAATCACGGCCGCAAGAAGCAATATCCACCCATGGTTCTTCACGGTTGCTTCCTCCACGCTGCTTCAAAGGCTTTGGAATGGTGGAATTCTACTCTCACTTCGGTATGACATACGCTTCCGCTTCGATCTCGACCAGCATCTCGGGCGAGATTAAAGAGCTCACCTGGATCATCGAGGTTGCGGGGCGAATGTCGCGAAAGAACTCGCCATGGGCCTTGCCAATCTTCTCCCACTCCGCGATGTTGGTCACATACATGCGAGTGCGCACCACGTCCTTCAGGCGCGCGCCGGCTTTCTGTAAGGCGCTCTCAATGTTCTTAAGCGTCTGGATGGCTTGGGCGTAGGGGTCTCCGACACCCACAACCTTGCCGTCGGGCCCGGTCGCGGTGGTGCCAGAAACATGGATGTAGGGTCCAACCTTCACCGCACGCGAGTAACCCACAATTGGTTCCCAAGGTGTGCCGCTGGAGATGTTCAGTCTTTCCATGGACTCGATTTCCTCCCGTCGCGATTCCATTCTAAGCGCAACAACCCCGTTCTTATTAGCACTCAACCACCGCGTCTGCCAACAAAAACTCGCGGCAACGTTGCAGGCGATTGCAGACTTTCAAGGATTAGCGAAAGTGATGCGTCCCATAAACAAAAGTCACTTGCGTTTGGGTTAAAACTGGTTTAACTAGTAGTCACGACAATTTGGAAGCTGTGCTGCAGCACGGCTTTCGGGGGGCCCAAAGAGGCATGATTCCGGAATCTCATCCGTTGCGGCAGCTTTTCCAGGAACTGGTTGGGCGCCACTATGCCGAGGAGATTGGCATCCGCGACCCTCAGGTGGTTGCGTATGTGTCGCATTTGCTGACCGAATTCTGCCAGGCCGATCAGTTGTTCAAGATTCATGACGTGGCCGACCGCCCTCTCACCGACCTTGGCGAAATGCTGCTCGAGTCCGACCCCATCTACGGCCCCGCTCCTTCGTTTGATCGCGAACGCCAGGTGCGCAAGCACATCGGCGACTACGCGCTGTTCTTCGCCGGGATGTTTCCCGAGAGCATCAATCACTTCCGGCTGCGCCGCCAGCGCCTCGAGAGTTTTGTGGAGTGGATGAAGGCGGGGAAGGAAAGTTATTACATCGTGTCGAAGTTCGAGCACTTCGAATACGCCAAAGTGGCTCCGCTGTTTGCGCACCTTTCGCGCGAGTTCGAAGGCTGCGTCTACGGCCTCAACATGGTGAAGAACGATCTGCAGGAAATGCAGCACCCTATCGTGCGCCGCGCAGGCGAACTGCTGATGTAACTCAGGTGGGCGCGGGCGAGTCGCCTCGCTCAACGAGCGCCCGCTCGCGAATCATTTGCTCAGGTCCGGTTGTCCGCCGATGCGGTAAAAACTGAGAGCGTTGTTTCCCTGCACCAGCTTGCGAATTCTTCGCAGAGACCCGAATTCAGCCCCCGGATCGAATGTCTTTTCATGCTCCGCGACCACCAGCGACATAGCCCACACCAGCGATGAATCGGCCAGCGCAGTAAGGGTTTCCTCGTAGGCGTGTTGCATTCGATAGGGCGGATCGAGGAACACAACCTCGGCGGCGACATGCTCCCGTTGCAGTCGCCACAGGACTCCCAAGAGATCGTCCCGCAGAATTCTGAACCCGTCCCCGATGCCGAGGCTCTGCAGATTTTGCTCAATTAACTTCGCCGCCGGGGCCGAGTTCTCCAGGAAATAGATTTGCCTGGCTCCGCGGCTGAGCGCTTCAATCCCCACCGCCCCAGTGCCGGCGAACAGATCCAGCCACACGGTGCCTTCGAGGGCCGCGGGATTGCCGGCAGTGAGCACGTTGAACAGGGTCTCGCGCAGCCGGTCGGACGTGGGGCGAATGTCTGTCCCGCGCAAGGAGCGCAGAGGTCGCCCACGGTATTTGCCGGCAATTACGCGCATGGCCCCGTACCTTCGATTACCGGAGCCAATATATCCGACCATGTAAAATAACTGTAGTAGCTGAGATCTTATGAGAAGTTTGTCGATTCACGTTGGGCGCCTGTTCGGAGTAGAAGTACGCCTTCATCTGACGTTCCTGATTCTGCCGTTGTTTGTTTTCTGGACGGAATACAACGCGCAGCACCCGGCAAACGGGCCACGCGACCTGGCGCTGGTTGCGATCGTGCTAGCGTGCGTTGCGGCCCATGAAATCGGGCACATGCTGGTGGCCCGGCGCGCCGGGCTGATTCCCAAAGCGGTGATTCTTCTGCCGCTCAGCGGCGTCACCGTTTTCGATGAATCACGCGTCCAGAAGCCGGACTCCGCCGAGGAGGCATGGAAGCGCGAGCTCCGCATCGCTCTCACCGGGCCGCTGGTGAATCTTGGGTTCGCGATGGTTGCGGCCGGCGTGATCTACGCCGCTGTGCCGGGAGCGAATCTGTGGAAGTGGCCTTTCCTGCAGTCGAGCAACCTGCCACGCAGCCTGGTGTGGGCCAACCTTTACATCGCTGGGTTGAATCTTCTGCCAGCGTATCCGCTCGATGGCGGCCGGCTTCTGCGGGCCTTTTTTGCGCGCAGCGTCGACCCCGCCACGGCCACGCGCCGGGCCGTCTCCATCAGCCACGCCCTGGCGATGGTTCTGATGGTTGCGGGATTATTCAGCAATACCTGGCTCACGATGGTGGGCCTAATTATTTTCTCGGCGGCGCAGCTTGAGGAGCGGGCGGTCATCTTCCAGTCGGTGTTGGATAATGTGCGGCTGGAAGAAGTGATGCTTACCGACTTCGCGACTCTCTCACCGGCAGACACGCTGGAAGATGCGCTGGAAAAGGCAGTGCATTCGCTGCAGGATGATTTTCCGGTAGTGCGCGGCAGCGATATGGTGGGAGTGATTTCGCGGCAGCGGATTCTGGAGGCGCTGCGCATGGAAGGCAACGGCTATGTGCAGGCCGTGATGAACAAGATTTTCGAGGTCTCGGTACGGCAGGAGTCGCTGGCGACCGCCTTCCGAAAGCTTACGTCACGCAATCTCAGTATTATTCCGGTGGTCGAGGATCAGCGACTGGTGGGCATTGTCACGTTGCAGAATTTGATGCACTCGATGGCGCTGCTGGCGGAGAGCAAGAAGCTGCGGCGGGATGAACAGAATTCGTAAACAGAATTCGTAAACAAGGCTCGTAGCAATCGCTAAAACAGCCGCACGGCCTTGGCTTGACGCACGGCAGGAATTTCCTCCAACTTCTTCAACACATCGTCGGGCACAGGGCCGTCCACGTGAACCACGGCAATGGCCTCTCGCGGCTCCGAAGATGCTTCCGCACTGCGCCGCCCCAGCGAGAAGTCCGCGATGTTGATTTCTCCTTCTCCCAGAATCGTGCCCACCTTGCCGATCACGCCCGGCACGTCGCGGTTCCGCAGGTAGATCAGGTCGCGCTCCAGCGGCGCTTCCACATCAATGTCATCGATGTGCAGCAGCCGGGGCAGGGTTCCGCGCAGAACCGCGCCCTTGACCATGTGTTCTTCCTTCGAACTCTTCAGGAAAATGGAGAGCACGCTGCCCGCGCCGCCGGTTGAGACCTTCGCCTTGTGCGCCTCATGAACGGTAAGTCCCCGCTCTTCCGCCAGCGACGCCGCATTCACCAGGTTGGCCTTCTCATCGAGAGTTTGATTGAGGATGCCCTTGATCGCCCCATTGCGAATGAGTTCCGTTTTCCACTCCGCGATATGGCCGCTGTAGCGCAGAGAGATTTCTTCGATTGAGCCTTCGGAGATCTGCGCCAGGAACGCCCCCATGCGCTCCGCCAGAACGATATAGGGCTGCATCTCGGCATATTCTTCCGCCGAAACCGAGGGCACATTCACCGCATTCTGGATGACGCCATGCTTCAGGTATTCCCGCACCTGCTGCGCAATCTGCACCCCCACGGCTTCCTGCGCCTCGTAAGTCTGCCCGCCGATGTGAGGAGTGAGGATGACGTTCTCCATCGCTTGCAGCGGCGAGTTTTTCAAAGGCTCTTCGGTGAAAACATCAAGCGCGGCGGCGGCCACGTGACCTTGTTTCAGCGCCGCGATCAAATCAGCCTCGTTCACCAGTTCTCCGCGCGCGCAATTCACCAGCCGCACGCCCTTCTTCATCTTCTTGATCGCGGCCTCATTAATCATGCCCGCAGTCTGCGGCGTCAAACCGACGTGCAGCGTAATGTAATCCGCCGCTGCGTAGAGTTCGTCCAGGCTCGCCAAGCGGATCCCCTGCTCCTTGGCCACTGCCACCGAAACAAACGGATCATGGCCGACAATTTCCATTCCGAAGGCCCGTGAGCGCCGCGCTACTTCCATGCCGATGCGGCCGAGACCGGCGATTCCCAGCGTCTTGCCCCGTAGTTCCGTGCCTTGCAACGATTTCTTTTCCCAGCGGCCGGCATGCATGAGCGCGTCGGCGCGGCAGAGATGGCGCGCCATGGCGAGCATCATGCCCAGCGTGTGTTCTGCAACAGCCACAGCATTTGCCCCGGGCGTGTTCATCACCGCAATGCCCTGGCGCGTGGCCGCATCCAGATCGATGTTGTCCACGCCCACGCCGGCCCGGCCAATCACACGCAGCTTCTTGGCGTTCGCCAGCAGCGCCGCATCGGCCTGAACCGCTGAGCGCACTATCAGCGCGTCAGCGGATTCGAGATGCTCGGCAAGCTTGCCATCCAGTTGGTCTGCGGTGAGGACAGTCCAGCCTGGCTCTTTGAGTTGCTCGACGGCGGCGGCTGAGATCTTCTCGGCAATGACAATTTTCAAGGGAGAATTGGTCCTTTTGAACATCCTTTTGAATTAAGGCTTTTTGTTGTGACAAAACATTGACACCAAAATGACACCCTTCTGACACACCTGCTACGCGCCTCTCCTAAACTTCCCTCAATCGGGGCTCCCATTACCCGTAGGAGAACAGTTATGAAGATTGCAAAGACAGTATTTCTAGCCGCGCTTCTCGCCGCAGGCATGGCCTGTGGCTACAGCTCCAAACGGACCACTCCCGCGGTGGCTGGAACGATGCCTACGATTGTCTCCCTCGTTCCCAATAACACGGCTGCAGGTACGTCATTGGGGACCAATGGTCTGATGGCCACCGGCACCAACTTTAACAGCAATGCGACCATCAACTGGAACGGCACGGCACTTACCACCGCCTACGTGAGCGCAACTCAGTTGGCGGCTACCGTTCCAGACGCGGACACTGCGACCGCTGGAACGGTGTCGGTTACCGTGACCAATCCCGGCACCGCCGGCGGCATATACGGCGGCGGCACCATGCCGGAAACGTCGAACAGCATGACTTTCACCATCAACTAGTTTCGAGGAGCGGATGGTTCGCGTCTGGATCATCCGCCGTCCTTAGACTTCAACTGGCTGTCGCTTGCTGGCCAGGCCGTGCGCGTACGTTTGCTGCGCTGCGCGCACTGCCGCGCCATACTCCACCGCTTTTCCGGTGCAACGCCCCAGTACGTGCTCCAGCGCGCCCAGAATGCCGATCGTGTCCAGGTAGTCGTAGTAGCCGATGTGCGCAATGCGGAACAATTGCCCCTTCATCTCGCCTTGTCCGTTGGCCACCACGGCATCGAACGACTCGCGGAACTCCTTGATGATCTTTCCGGAATCAATCCCCTCCGGCGAGCAGATCGCGGTCAGCGCGGCGGCTGGCGAGGCTGCGTAGAGTTTCAGTCCCAAGGCCTGCGCGCCTGCCCGTGTCATCGCAGCGCACAGTTCGGCATTGTCTACCAGCGCTTCGCGTCCGTTGGCCAAGTCGCCATTTCCCATTCCGCGGATAAACTCCAACGCTGCTCCTAGCGCCGCAAACAGCGAGGTGGCGGGCGTGTAAGCAGATTCGCCTTTGGCCGCCGACTTCCGTTCCTTGCGCAAATCGAAGTAGAAACGCGGAGAAGTAGTCGAGTCCATCCGCCGCCACGCCCGCTCGCTCACGGCGCAATAGGCGAGGCCGGGGGGAATCATCAGCGCTTTTTGCGATCCGCCGATAATCACATCCACGCCCCAGCCGTCCACGTCGAGGTGGGTCGTGCCCAGGCCGGTGATCGCATCCACCACCAGCAGCGTGTCGCTGCCACTGCCGTTGGCGCGCACGATCTTCGCGATGCCTTCCACGTCATGCCGCACACCGGTGGAGCTCTCCGTCGCCTGCACGTAGACAGCCCGCACGTCAGGCGTGAGCTTCGCTCGAATGTCATTCAGCGAGAACGTCTCGCCGTAAGGCGCACTCAACACATCCACGTTGCAGCCGAACGCCTTGGCCAGCCCGGTCCAGCGCTCGCCGAACTTGCCAGCAGTGAGCACCAACACCTTGTCGCCCGGCGACGTCAGATTCGACACCGAGGCCTCCATGACGCCCGTGCCCGAGCAAGCCAGCACCAGCACGTCGTTCTGTGTGCCGATAAATTCCTTCATGTCCGCGAGCACTTGCTGAAACAACGCTCGGAAGTCGGCCGTGCGGTGGTGCGCCGTGAACGATGCCATGGCCGTTTGCGCCGCCGGCAGCAGCGGCGTTGGCCCGGGAGTAAAAAGACGGTTCTTGTGCAGCATAGGTAACGATCCTTATGGATGGGACAGTTTACAAGTCTACTGGAATCGCGCCGCGCGTGCGGTGATGCTAGTCACAACGCGGCTCGGGCGTGCCCAGCGTCTATAATCCCCTCATGAGCCTCGTTGAACAGATCCAGAAAGACATTACCGCCGCCATGAAGGCGCGCGAGGAGCAGCGCCTCTCCACCCTGCGCATGGTGAAGAGCGCGCTGCAGAATCGCCAAATCGAGAAAATGGCGCCGCTCGATGACAAAGAGTCGCAGGCTGTGCTGACCACGCTGATCAAGCAGCGCAAGGAGTCCGTCGAGCAGTTCACCAAGGGCGGACGCCAGGAGATGGCCGACAAAGAAGCCGCTGAGATCGTGCTGATCGAAACCTACCTGCCCAAATCCGCAGGCGAGGCCGAGGTGGTCGCTGGAGTAAAAGCCACGATCGCCGAAATGGGCGCGCCCACCATGAAAGACATGGGTACGGTCATGAAGCATGCCATGGCCCGCTTCAACGCCGCGGGCATGCGGGTGGATGGGAAGATGGTTAGCGAGGCGGTTAAGAAGGAGTTGGCGGGGAACTGAGCGCGATTCGTCATGACGTGGATTCTTTTGATTTTTCTGGCTTTGGTTTTTGTACCCGGCAGAGATCAATCCTCCGCTACGGACCCGGTAGACCCCGCCCTAGCCGCTCATCTTAAGCAGTTATTGCACACAGTTTTCACGAGCGAAGACAAGAGCGACGCGCCCGAAGCCGAAGTGAAGGCTATCTTCGCCAAGCATGGGCTTCCAACCATTCGTGAAGTGGGCGATGAAGCCGCCTATGACTTCGTTGTGCTGTTGACGACCGATCGACTCATGCTGGAACTGCAAGCCGAGGTTGCCCCCAGAATTCGGGCCGCAGTTGCGCGCCACGACCTGTCGTCAGAAGCTGGGGTGTTTTACGAAGCGCGCTTGCATTCGGAAGAGAGCAAGGAAGCGGCCCGCATGCGAGCCCCCGAAAATTCCAGTCTCCGCGACCAAATTGAGCGTTTAGTCAAAATCGATCAGGAGGCACGGCAGCAGAAGGGGTTCGACGCGACAAGAATGGCCGAAACGGACGCCCGGAACGCCCCACTCTTGCAGGATATTTTAAAAAAATACGGCGTGCCAACCTATGCGATGGTGGGACCCCAGGCTGCGGGTGACTTCGTTCTTATGATTCAGCATCAGCCGCCGCAGTTTCGCCAGCAGGTTCTGCCGAAGCTGAAAGCACTGGTTGACGCCGGTCAAGCCGACCCGGGAAGCTACGCGCTGGTGTACGATCTTTCCCAGCGCGACTTAGGAAAGAAACAGCTATACGGTGAACGGCTGGAGTGCGGCGCCGGCGAACCCATGCATGAGGCCCCGATCGAAGACGAGCCGCACGTGAATCAGCGCCGCGCAGAACTCGGCCTGATTCGCCTTGAGTTGTATGCAGACTGGGTGGCGGAGATGATGCCACAGTTTTGTCCTCCCGCGAACAAGCTCCCCTCCAGATAAGACGGATCTCCGGTCAAGCCGGTCGTCTTACTTGCTCCGCTGCAACTCCCGGTAAGCCTCGCTTTTCGAGATCCGCCGCTCTTTCGCCACTTTCTTTAGAGCGGCTTTCTCGTCAACCTTCTCTTCCATCATGATCTGCTCAACTCTTTGACGCACGCTCGCCCGTGGCGGCTCGGCGGCCTGGACTTCAGCTTCTTCCGCTTTTCCAATCAGCAGCGTGATCTCGCCCTTCACTCCGTCGCGCGCCTTCAGCGTTTCCAGGACCTCGCTCGCGCGCCCGCGCAGAAACTCTTCGTGCAGCTTGGTCACTTCGCGCGCGATCACCACATGCCGGGCGTTTCCCAGAACCTCGACAACGTCAGAGATCGCCTCGACGATCCGATGCGGGGCTTCGTAAAAAACTTGCGTGCGCGGCGAATTCTTGATCGCTTCCAGCGCCGCCCGCCGTTCTCCCCGCTTTGCGGGAAGAAATCCGCTGAAGCGGAACGAATCGGTCGGCAATCCGCTGGCCACCAGCGCCGCCAAGAACGCCGACGGCCCGGGAATCGGCACCACCGGCAGGTGATGCCGAATGGCCAGCGAAATCAGCCGGAATCCCGGATCGGAAATTCCCGGCATTCCCGCATCCGTGACGAGCGCAATGCTCGCTCCTTCCTGCATCTCTTTCACCAGTTCCGCCGCGCGCGTCATCTCGTTGTGCTCGTGATAGCTGATGGTGCGTGTCGTGACGTTGTAGTGGTTGAGCAGCTTTTGCGTTTGCCGTGTGTCTTCGCAGGCGATCACGTCTACTTCCTTCAACACCCGCACGGCCCGCAGCGTGATGTCCTCCAAATTGCCGATGGGTGTAGCGACGAGATAAAGTGCCGGGCCCGCAGCCTGTGAGGAATTTTCCCTGAGAGCAGCGATTTTCGTGGACTCGTGGCCAGAGTCGCTCATGCGCGAAGTCTACCACCGCGGCGACCGTAACCTGGAGGGCTCGTCCGCCGTTATGCTAGCGTATGCACATCTTCTCTGGAGAAGGCACGTGACCGCGAGCGATTTTCGCCGCTTGGCGCTCTCTTTGCCCGAAGCCGAGGAACGCGCCCACATGAGCCACCCTGACTTTCGTGTGGACGGAAAGATCTTCGCCACGCTCGGATACCCTGACAAGGCCTGTGGGATGGTGAAGCTCTCGCCAGAGCAGCAGCACTACTTCTCGAAGGATTATCCGGATGTGTTTGTTCCCGTTAAAGGCGCCTGGGGCCGTCGCGGTGCTACCAGTGTGCATCTTAAGGCCGTCAGCAAAGAAACGCTGCAGAGAGCAATCTCGGCGGCGTGGCGCAACATTGCTCCCAAGCGTCTCGCGGAGCAATTTCCGGAAGAAGCGTAAGTTCAGCATCGGGAATCCTGCCTCACCTGTGCCCGCCCCTGAATTGACGCCATTGAACCGCCGCCCCTAGAATCAACAGGGGAACACTTTTCCTTACAACCGTCTCAGAACCCATGCCTCTTTACGAATACGAGTGCGAAAAATGCGGCCACCGTTTCGAGAAAATCCAGAAATTCTCCGACAAGATGGTCAAGAAATGTCCGGAATGCGGCGGCCGCGTTGAGCAGATGATCTCCGCGCCGGCCGTGCAGTTCAAGGGCTCGGGCTGGTATGTGACCGACTACGCCAACAAGTCACATGCGTCCGCGTCGGACAGCGGTAAAGACTCGAAGAACGAAGACAAGTCGAAGTCGGACGGTTCATCGAAGGACAGTTCCGCCAAGCAAAGTTCATCGACCGAGAGTTCCTCGAAAGAAAGTTCCAGCAAAGAAAGCTCCTCCAAAGAAAGCTCGACACGAGAAAGTTCGACGAAAGAAAGCACGCATCGAGTAAGCTCGTCGCGCAAGCCCGACAAGCGGAAATAGGTTCCCGCCTACTTTAACTCCCGCTCAAAGTGATCTTCAATCATGTGGAACAGGTGCGTGCGCGCATCGCTGCCCGAGATGCTGTGAGTTTTGTTGGGATAAATCATCAGCCGGAATTGTTTGCCCGCCTTGATCAGCGCGTCAATCATCTGCATGCTGTTCTGGAAGTGCACGTTGTCGTCACCCGTGCCGTGCACCAGCAACAGAGCGCCATACAGATTGGCAGCCGCCTTGGTCACGTCAGACTGGGCGTAGCCCGTGGGGTCGTCCGCAAGCTGGCCCATGTACCGTTCGGTATAGATAGTGTCGTAGTTCGCCTGATTGGTCACGGGCGCGACTGCAACTCCGGCGCGAAAGCGGTCTGAATGCGTCATCGCGTACAGCGTCATCGAGCCGCCATTCGACCAGCCCCAAATCGCCACGCGGTCTTTGTCGAGTTCGGGATACTGCGCAAAGAGCTGATCGAGCGCAGTAAGCTGGTCCTTCAACTCGATGGCGCCGAACTCGTGGCGAATCGAGGTCTGGAACTTGCGATCGCGGCCTGGAGTCCCGCGATTATCCACGGAAAAAATGGCGAAGCCTTTACGCGCCAGAATCTCATCGAACGGATCCGACGGGGTTTTGAGCACTGTCTGCCCGGCTGGCCCACCATAGATATGCACGATCACCGGAACCTTAGCGCTGGCTGGCGCGTCCGGAGGCAGCAATAAGCGTCCGTAAAGCGTGGTGCCGTCTTCCGCCTTGAACTCCAGGAACTTGGCCGCCCGCAGCCCATATTCCGCGATGTCATCCCGCGCTTGCCACACCGGAGAGCACGCGCCGCCAACCGTGCACAGTGACATTCGTGCCGATGTCATGGGACCCATGAATGTCTGCTCGTAGTGCTTGCCATCATCCGAGAAGCGGCCAAACGAGAGTCCTTCATCCCGCGTAAGCTGCTGCAATCCGGTTCCATCTAGCTTCACCGAGAAAATATGGCGTTGTCTGGGGTCGCCCTGGTTGGAATTGAAAAACACGGTGCCTGCGGCTTCATCGACGCCCTCGATTCCGAGCACCTCGAAGTCGCCCTGCGTAAGTTGTTTCTCAAGTTTGGCATCCGCGCCCATCGGATTCTGCTTGTCGAAGCTGTAATAGTAGAGATGCATGTTCCCGTCGCGCCAGCTCGGCCACAGAAATCCGCCGTTGGACTTCAGGAAACGAACCTCCACTTGCTCGAAGTTGATCCAGGCGCCGGGAGTGGTTTCCGTCAAAACGATCCTGGACTTCCCCGACTTCGCATCGACGAAATACAAATCCATTTTGTCTTCGTTCCGATTCAGCACCTCCGCCCAGATCACTCCATCGCTCACCCAGCCAAAGCGCGGGATGTAAGCCTCCGCATCAGTGGTCAAAGAAATCCAACGAATTTTGCCTTTGCCCTTGTCGGCATCCGCCACTCCCAGTTTCACCACGGGGTTTGCATCCCCTACTTTCGGATACTTCTCGTTGTCCACCGTCGGGTGCGTGGGAATCAAGTTGACCAGGGGATAGGTTGGCACCTTGGTTTCGTCCATGTGCAGAAAGACGATCTCTTTGCTGTCGGGCGACCAGAAATAATTGCTGCGCACCGCCAACTCTTCGGCATAGACCCAGTCGATGTCGCCGTTAAAAAGATTCTCCTCGGTATCCTTGGTGAGCGCCTTTTCGCCCTTACCGCTCACCGGGCGGACGTAGAGGTTGTGCTTGCGCACATAGGAAACATGGCTGCCATCGGGGGAGAACTTGGGGTCGCCGCTGGGGTCGGGCGCCGAGGTGAACTGCACCGCTGTGCCTGTCGCTAAATCAAAAAGCCAGAGCTGTCCCTGGGAATCGAAGATGAGGTGCTTCGAATCTGGAGCCCACAGGTAAGCGGCAACGTGATAGCGCGTCAGGCGCTCTTTTTCGCGTTCATCCTTCACTTTGTTAACGTCGGGCGCGAGCGAGGCCAGCTTCGCCGCGCTAACCAGCACCTTCTTCTCGCCGGTAGCCGCGTCTACATACCACAGTTCACCCTGTTCTCCGGCGTCGTTGCGTTGCACAAATGTGAGCTTGGTGCCGTCCGGACTCCATTCCATGGTTTCCGGACCGCGCCCGGTCAGGCCGCCGGGAGCGAACATTGCCTCAATGGTGAGCGGTTTCACCGGAGGGGACGATTGCGCCCAAAGCGGGGTTAGTAGGCCCGAGAGGAAGATAAACGCAACAGCGGAGAGTGAGATCTGCTTCTTCACAGGGACACCCCAGGAATTAGGATTGAGGACAAACGCGCAGGGCGCGAACGAAAGAGTTTACACCCGCAAGGGCATACGTTGTGTCTCGCGCTCCACGTTCTTGCCGGGCGTACAATATCTGCGTGCCTGTCGCACGGCGCCAGAACGAGTCTACCCACAAGCATCAGCGGCACGCGATTTATGCCACGGAAACTTCCGGCCTGCTGCTCATTGCCTTTCTGCTGCTTGTCCTCACCCTGGTTCGCTATTGGCACGTCATTCACTGGAGCGTGCGCTGACCGTGGCTTCGGTGCAGCCTGAACCTCTGCTGGTGGTTGTGCTAGGCCCCACGGCCAGCGGCAAGACCGCGCTTTCCCTGGCACTCGCGGAGCGCTTCGATGGCGAGATCGTGAACTGCGATTCCGTCGCCATGTACCGCGAGTTCGACATCGGCACCGCCAAGCCCGCCGCTTCCGAACGCGCCCGCATCCCGCATCACCTGGTCGATTGCGTTGCGCCCAACAGCCATGTCACAGCCGGCGAATACGCCCGCCAGGCACGGCAAGTTCTCGGCGAGATCAAGGCACGGGGGTGTTTACCGATTCTCGTTGGAGGGACTGGACTCTACCTGCGTGCCCTCCTCGAAGGACTTTTCCCTGGGCCACAGCGCTCCGAAGGACTGCGGGAACGGTTGCGCGAACGAGCTGAGAATCGCGGCTCCAACTATCTTCACCGCATTCTGCGTCGCCTGGATCGCGCAGCCGCGGAGAAGATCCACGGCAACGACACGGCGAAACTGATACGCGCCATCGAGGTCTGCCTCGCTTCAAGGCAAAAGATGACGGATCTCTGGCAGCAACACGGGCGTGATCTCTTGCGCGGCTTCCGCATTCTGCGCCTCGGCCTCGATCCCGACCGTCAGGCCTTGTACGACAGAATTAACCGTCGCGCGCAAGACATGTTCGAAGCCGGATTGGTCGAGGAAACCCAGCGTCTGCTTGAGAACTACGGTGCGACGGCTCGACCGCTGTTTTCGTTAGGTTACAAACAGGCAGTGCAGTTGCTGCGCGGGGAACTAACGCGCGAGCAGGCACTGCAAGCCGCCCAGCAAGCTCACCGCAACTACGCCAAGCGCCAGATGACCTGGTTTCGCCGCGAGCCGGAGGTTCACTGGTTGCGCGGCTTCGGTGATGACGTTCAGATTCAGCGCGAAGCCGTGGCCGCGACCGAAACCTCAGGTGCCACGGATTTTCACGGATGAGCATGGGTTAACCAGTGGGCCTCAGGTATCCTGCTTTTTCTGCTATCGTTTCTTGATGCCTCGCATAGCTGTCCTCTTACTCATCGCTCTCGTGCTTTCCGCCGCCGCGCATGCCAAGGACAAGGACAAATATCAGCGCCCGGGTCCCATCCACGTCACCCCCGCCGGCGAAAGATGGGCCGACAAGACGCTGCACAAACTGACTCTCGAAGAGAAAGTCGGCCAGGTGTTTATGATCTGGTGTCGCGCCAGCTTCCTTAACGTGGAGAATCCTGAATACCTGCAGTGGCGCGAAGAAATGCAGAAATATCACGTGGGCTCGTTCGCCATGACGGTCCACGTGGACGGCCCCTATCTTCTGCGCAGCGAGCCCTACGAAGCTGCCGAGCTTCTCAACCGCCTGCAGGGCGAATCGAAACTCCCATTGCTGTTCGCTGCCGATTTTGAACGCGGCGTCGCCATGCGCCTGATGGGAACCACCGTCTTCCCCCACGCCATGGCTTTCGGTGGAGACGGCAAGATGGAAGACGCTGAAGTCTTCGGCCGCATCACCGCCGAAGAGTCACGCGCCATTGGCATTCACTGGAATTTTTTCCCAGACGCCGACGTCAACTCGAACCCCGCTAATCCCATCATCAACACGCGCTCCTTCGGTGAAGATCCCAAACAAGTCGGCGATCTGGTCACGGCCTACATCAAGGGCGCGCATGAAGGCGGAATGCTGACCACGGTGAAACATTTTCCCGGTCATGGAGACACGGCCACCGACTCGCATCTCGGCGTAGCCAGCGTCAACGTCGATCGCGCCCACCTCGACTCCATCGAACTGCCGCCGTTCCGCCAGGCCATTGCCGCGGGCGTCGACGCTGTCATGGTGGCGCATGTGACTGTACCCGCGCTCGATTCCGATCCCAACCACGTGGCCACGATCTCGCCGGTGATCGTCTCCGACCTGCTGGAAAAGCAGCTTGGCTTCAAAGGAATCATCGTCACTGACGCGCTCGACATGGCCGGCCTGACGCATCTTTTCTCGAACAACATCGGCCGCGCCGCGGTCGAGGCGTTCAAGGCCGGCAACGACCTGTTGCTCATCCCCGCCGACTTCCCCGCCTCCTACAACGCCATGCTCCGGGCCGTCCGGTCGGGCGAGATTTCCCGCGAACGCCTCGACCACTCCGTGCTCAAGATACTGAGGACAAAGGCCTCTCTTGGCCTGCAGGATGCCCGAACGGTGGATTTGAGCGCCCTCGCCAACGTCGTGGGTAAGCCGGGGAACCTGGCTTTCGGCCAGCAGGTGGCCGATGCTGCGGTCACGCTGGTCCGCGACAACGGCAAGGTCCTGCCTCTAAAGTCCAAGGGAACCCCGAACGCCGGACTTCCGTATACAACACAAGAGGAGACACACAATCAGGTGGTCGCAGTGCTCTTCTCCGACGACATTCGCACGGACTCCGGCCGCGCCTTCGGACGCGAATTTCGCGCTCGCATTCCGGACGCACGCGTGCTCTACGTGGATCCGCGCATCGCTGCCGGAATGAGCGACGAGGTACTGAAGGCAGTAGACGAAGCCAAGACTGTGGTCGCCGCGGTCTACGTGGTTCCGACGGCGGGCAAGGTGGGGAACTCGGTTGCGATGGCGGATGCGACCGGTACACTGCTGCAGCAAGTGCTGGATCGCGCGGCGGAAAAGACGGCTGTCGTTGCCATGGGGAACCCTTACCTTGCGGCGGATTTCCCCAAGATCGAGAATTATATGTGCACTTTTTCCAACGCGACGGTTTCTGAGTTAGCTGCGGTCAAGGCGCTGTTTGGGGAGATTGCCATTCGCGGGCATCTTCCCGTCAGCATTCCCAATGTCGCCCAGCGGGGCACGGGCCTGGAGCGTCCGGTTCAAGTTGCCAGTGGAGGGTCTGATCATGCGCAGAAATAAATCTTCTTTATTGGTTACAGCCGCAGTGGGCGTCAGCCTGACTGCAGTCCTGCTCTTGCCCGCCTGCAGCGTGAACGTGAAGAAGGAAGCCAACGGTGAGGACAAGCAGGTGGACATCAAGACCTTTGCCGGCGGCATTCACGTCTCCAATGATGCCGAAGCTTCCGATACAGGGTTGACCGTCTATCCCGGCGCGCACTTGAAGGCCAAGAACTCCAGCGGCGACAACAAAAGCGCCAACGTCAATCTCTCCGGCTTCGGATACAGCTTGAAGGTGGTGGTACTCGAATATGAGTCCGATGCGGCGCCCGCCAAGGTCCTCGCGTTCTACAAAGACCAGTTGAAGAAGTATGGCACCGTGCTCGAGTGCCACACCTCCCATCTGAATCTGGACATGAAGATGAAATCGCACGATTCCAAGAATGATTCGAACGAGTTGACCTGCGAAGCCGACCATGGCAGCAACATCGAACTCAAGGTGGGCAAGAAAGACGACCAGCACATCGTGGCCGTCGAGCCCGAAGGCACGGGTTCGAGCTTCTCGCTGGTTTACGTACGCACGCACGGCAAGGATGCGGATATTTAGTTTGGTTTAGGAGAGCTGCTTATGTTTCGTTATTTGATGTCTTCGCTCGCTCTGGGTATTTTGCTGGTTTGCTCCGCCGCCGCACAGGAGAAACAGGCTGACAGCCACGACAATTTTGACGTCCGCAGTTCGGTCGGCGATTTACATGTCGGCAAAGATGCCGATGCCCAGAAGGCCGGGCTCCCTTTATATCCCGGTGCGCGTCCCAAACATGA
Source organism: uncultured Acidobacteriaceae bacterium (assembly GCA_963842095.1). Taxonomy (GTDB): domain Bacteria; phylum Acidobacteriota; class Terriglobia; order Terriglobales; family Acidobacteriaceae; genus Sulfotelmatobacter. The sequence goes on along the minus strand of CAWJEY010000004.1, from coordinate 115,987 downwards.
GAAAGATAATGACCCGCTCAATTTTGGAATCTTGACCGAGAGCTTTGGGTTTAAGGTGGTCATTGCAAAGTATGAATCGGGGGATGCGCCGGATAAAATCCTCGCCTACTATCGGGACAAGATGAGGAAGTACGGCAAAGTGCTCGAATGCCGCACCAGCGAACACGACGGCGATGCTCATGCCGAGGTCAACGACGAAGAACATTCCAAAGAGTTGAAATGTGAAGGCGACAACACCGGCCCCGTAACCGAACTGAAAGTTGGCACGGAGGACAATCAGCGCGTCGTCGCCATCGAGCCCAGCAGCGGCCGCAGCGGCTCGATCTTCGCTGTGGTTTACGTTTACACCCGCGGCAAGCAAGGCGATATCTGAAGCAAGAGTCATTCCTCAACGGGTTGCATTGAGTGAACCGGGGCTGCTTCCTTGCGCCTGCCGCGCATCGTGCGCTACCTTCAAGCCAGCCCTTTCTTTGAATTCCGATGGATCATCCCTGCCATAAATGCGGGCACAGCACCGAGGACGGCAAGGCCTTCTGCTCAGAATGCGGCGCACCCCAAATTCGTGTGGCGATTGCCGAAGCCTCGCCAGAACCAGCCCCCGCGGCGGATATTGCTGTACCAGCGCTTCCCCGCGAGGTGACGCCGGTCTCTCTCGATCTTCCGGCAGGCTTTCTGTCCTCAAGACGGTCTCACGCTCTGCGGCCGTGCGCTCTCGCGGCTGCAGTCGCCGCCCTGCCCATGTTTCTTGGCGTGAATCCGTTTGTGGCTGCATTTGTCGCCGGATTTCTGGCGGTTGCTTTTTCTCGCCGCGGCTCCGGAACCGTGAGCACCGCCGCATCCGGGGCCAGACTTGGCGCGCTCAGCGGCCTCCTGCTTTTCGGCGTATCGACCGTTCTCCAGACCCTGGCCGTGGCGCTGCTTCACAAAGGTGCGGAGCTGAGAAGCGAAATGATGGACAAAGTCCAGCAGGCGGCGGCTCGCTATCCTGGCCCCGAGGTTCAGCCTTTCCTGGATTTTGTAAAATCCCCCGACGGTTTCGCTATCATGATGGTGGCGTCGGTGATTTTCGGGTTTGTGGCCTTTGTTGTCCTGGGCGGCTGCGGTGGTGCTCTGGCCGCCACTTTTTGGAGACGCCGCGATCGGCCATAGCAGGACGCTGCTCGATTCCGGACTAACGCTCTGGAAGCCAGATCTGGAGCCCTATTCGTCATGGCCTTGCCGCCGCCCGCGCTCCCCGCGTATGATGCACCGTTTGCATTCTTCCGCGATAAACAAACCGGCCCGCGGTTCACTGCTCGGTATCGAGCACCTGGATAGTAAGGAGATTCTCGCTCTGCTCAAGCTCGCCCGCCGGATGAATCCGCTCAAGCCCCGCCCGCTGTTGCGCAACAAGCGGGTCGTGCTGCTGTTTTACGAAGCTTCCACGCGCACCAGATCTTCGTTCGAAATCGCCGCCAAGTCGCTCGGTGCGATCACCACCCTGGTGCAATCCTCGGGATCGAGCATCGAAAAAGGCGAGTCCCTGCTCGACACTGGCTACACTCTGCGCGCGGTGGGCGCGGACGCCATCGTTATTCGCCATCCTTGTGCGGGTGCGCCGCACCTGATGGCGAAGCACCTCGACATTCCCGTGATCAACGCCGGTGACGGGATGCACGAGCATCCTTCCCAGGCCCTGCTCGATGCCTTCACCATACTGAAGCACAAGAAATCGTTCAAGGGCCTGCAGGTTGCGATCATCGGCGATATCTACCATAGCCGCGTGGCGCGCTCGGCCTGCCATCTGCTGGCGAAGTTCGGAGTGAAGGTCACGTTGTGTGGTCCGCCCGAGTTCGTGCCCGAGGTCGCGGCCACTCTCGCGCCCGGTCTGCGCGTTTCTCGTCACCCGGAGGAGGCGGTGCGGGGAGCGGACGTGATCATGCTGTTGCGCGTGCAGAAAGAGCGTCTCGGCGGCGAGAAGATTCGCCTGCAGGACTACATCGCCCACTACCAGTTAACCCCGTCGCGGCTGAAACTGGCGAAGCGCGATGCGATCGTGATGCATCCTGGGCCGATCATCCGCGGGCTGGAGCTGACCGCTGATGTCGCCGACGGGCCGCAATCGGTGATCATCGACGAGGTTCACAACGGTGTCCCCACGCGCATGGCGATCCTGGCGCGGGCCTTAGGGAAGGCGAAGTGAGCCACGGATTTTCACGGATCCACACGGATTAGGAGAATGACCAAGGACAAATCCAAACCGGGATCACTTCTGATCAAAGGCGGCTACCTGATCGACCCCGCGGCCAAGATCAACGCGCCCATGGATGTTCTTTTGCGCGATGGCCGCGTGGCTGAGATCGCCCTGCCAAACAAGGTGCGTGGCGGCGCTGACGAAAAGTTCGATGCCCGGGGTCTGATCGTTGCCCCGGGATTTATCGACCTGCACGTCCACCTGCGCGAGCCCGGGCAGAGCTACAAGGAAACCATCGCCACCGGCACCGCTGCCGCCGCCGCCGGAGGTTTTACCTCGGTCTGCACCATGCCGAACACCGCGCCCGTGGTGGACACACAGGAGTGGGTCGCGTGGCTGCGGCATCCGGAGCGCGGCGCCGTGGTCAATGTGTTTCCCATCGCTGCCGCCACCCGGCTCTCGCGCGGTGCAGCGCTCACCGATTTCGCCGCCCTGCAGCGCGCCGGCGCCGTAGCCGTTACCGATGACGGCAAGCCCATCCTCGACGACGAAGTCATGCGCGCCTCTTTGCGGCTCGGCGCCGAACTGAACCTGCCCGTGGTGCAGCATGCGGAAGACACTCGCCTTACCGATGGCTGCCCCATGCACGAAGGCCCCACCAGCTTCCGTCTCGGCCTGCGCGGCATGTCGGCCGCCGCCGAAGCAAATGTCGTGGACCGCGACGTCAACCTCGCACAGCAGATTCGCGAATCCCGCTTGCACGTCGCTCACCTTTCCACTTCCGACGCGCTCAAGGCAGTGCGCCGCGGCAAGCGCGCCAAAGCCCGCGTCACCTGCGAAGTTACGCCGCACCACTTCACGCTGCTCGACGAAGATGTGGGCGAGTACAACACGAATTTCAAGATGAACCCGCCGCTGCGCTCGGCAGCGGATCGCGAAGCCATTCTGGTCGCGCTCGCCGACGGCACCGTCGACGCCATCGCCACCGACCACGCTCCGCACGCCACGCACGAAAAGCAGGTCGAGTTCGAACGCGCCGCCTTCGGCATCACTGGCCTCGAAACCGCGTTAGCGCTGGCAATTACGAAGCTTCACCGCGAGCACAAGATTTCGCTCACCCGCATCGTCGAGCTTTTCTCTGCAGGACCGGCGCGCGTTTTTGACCTCCGCAGCCGCGGATCGCTGGCCCGCGGCAACTTCGCCGACGTAACCATCTTCGATCCCAAGAAGCGCTGGACGTTCGAAGCTGTCAAGTCGCGATCCTTGTCACGCAATACTCCGTTTGATGGCTGGCAGTTCGTGGGGAAAGTGGTGGCGACGATTGTGGGCGGGAAGATTGTTTCTCGCGGGGAGTAAATTTAAGACGTATTCGGACTTGGAAACTCCGCTATGAGCCTGGGTCAGGAACTTGACGACCTATACAGGATGAAGGAGTCCCGCAAGCGTGGGAGACTCTTTGAGCAGTTTGTCGCGCATTTGCTAGAGGAGCAAGGGTTTGACGTTACCGTCAACCCCAGAACCGCAAAACCAAGGCAAACCGATCTTTGCGCCAAGGATGACGGACTATTCTTTATCATTGAGGCGAAGTGGCAGAAGACCCCAGTCCACGTGGGTAGTGTCGCGGCTACTCAGGAGCGCCTTCGGAGGACTCCTCCGGATGTCTTTGGCTGTATGTTCAGCATGTCTGGCTACACAGCGCCCGCCAAGGCGTACGCCGCTGACAACAGAAGCCCCGAGGTCCTGCTTTTTGCGGAAAATGAAATTGTGGGCCTCACGCTCGGAGTGCTTGAGTTTCCAGACCTGCTGCTCAAAAAGCGAGACGAAATTAGAACACACGCAAGGGTCTGGTTTTCCGACTGGACGCCCACCGGATGGGAGAGGTCCCGATTCCCGAGCTTGGGACCCGAGGTGTTTCGTATAGACGGCCAGTCGCTGGGGTGGCTGCTTACAGGGACGCAAGGCGATGATGTAATCTTCGCGAGGGAGATGCTCGACCTGGGAAGCTACTCTGAGTCCGCTTGTTCCCTGCGCCTGCGGGTGGGCATCAGGACAGTCGACGACTTGTCGAAACTCCTCGGCCATCTGAGGGCCCACCTTCGGCTTGAGGGGGCGGACTCATTCGCGATCCACCAGCGCGCTGCAGGATGGTACGGATCGGGCGCAGATAATTTTGTGCTTGCGGCCAAACAGTGGGAGCAGCGATACAAGCAACTGAATTGGCCCAGCTATCACCATTCCGAAACACTTGCATATTTTGATCGGCTAAGCGGCGGCGGCCTGATGAGCCTGACTCTTCAGCAACGAGTAGGTAAAAACGCATTCTTCCACGCCGGTTTCGTTGAGATCCTTACGTCTGGAGTACCGGTTGACACCGCAGCCGTGCAGCGACTCTGCGCCAAAACGGGCAACAGCAACGCGAGATACGAAATCGTTACTGACAGGCCGATACAAACTCATCGCTTCCACCCCTTTGTTGAAGTCAAACCAATTGGACTTGCTGTGGACCCAAGAGAAGGGGGCTGGGCTTCTGGACTTATCGCAAGGAATCCCTTTTACGAGCGCGGGGCTCGCGGTTCATTCGGAGGCTCTGAGTTGGCCAATAGTCCGATTCGATTTCTCTCCAACGCGGAATTAATTTTCTGTCGTTTAAGGAGTTGGCACGGCGCCGCTCGGCCCATGGACAGATATGAACTCGAGCACGTTGAGGGTTGCTGGATCGAAAACATTCCAGTGCTGTACATCGCGTGTGATTGGCGTTGACCGGCGTTTGTCATTAGTGCACAATCCCCATCTTCTTCCCGACTCTCCCCAGCACTTCCAGCGCCTGCTCCAACTCTTCCTTTGTGTGCGTCGCCGTCATGATAGTGCGGATGCGGGCTTTGCCTTCGGGCACGGTGGGGAAGGCGATGCCGGTGCCGAGCACGCCTTCTTTGAACAGTTCGCGGGAGAAGTCCATAGTGAGCTTGCCGTCGCCGATGATGATGGGCGTGATGGGAGTCTCGCTGGCCGGAGTGGCGCGGCCGCCGATGTCGAAACCGAGCAAGCCGAGTTCTTTTTTCCAGAAGCGCGTGTTCTCCCAGAGCTTCTCCATGCGCTCGGGTTCGTTTTCCAGAACGTCGAAGGCCGCGATGCAGGTTGCCGCTACTGACGGCGGATGCGACGTTGAAAACAGGAACGGCCGCGCCCGGTGATAGAGGAAATCAATCAGATCGCGCGTTCCGCAGACGTATCCGCCGAGCGCACCAATGGCTTTCGACAGGGTTCCGACCTGAATATCGACGCGGCCGTGTACGTTGAAGTGATCGATAGTGCCGCGGCCGTTGCGGCCTAGCACTCCGGAAGCGTGGGCGTCGTCAACCATCATAATGGCGCCATATTTTTCGGCAATGTCGCACAAGCCGGGCAGCGGGCCGATGTCGCCATCCATGGAGAAGACGCCGTCGGTGATCAGCAGCTTCTTGCCGGGTTCGCCCTTCACGCTGGCCAGTTGTTCTTCCGCGTGGGAGACATCTTTGTGGCGGAAGACCAGAATCTGCGCCTTCGACAAACGCGCGCCGTCGATGATCGAGGCGTGATTCAGCGCATCGGAAATGATGAAATCGTCCTTGCCCAGCACCGCCGACACCGTGCCCGCATTGGCCGCGAAGCCTGACTGAAAGACCACGCACGCTTCCACGTTCTTAAAGCGCGCGATTCTCTCTTCCAGCTCCATGTGGATCTTCATCGTCCCGGCAATGGTGCGCACCGCGCCCGATCCCACGCCATACTTGCGTGTGGCCTCAAGCGCGGCCTCGCGCAGCTTGGGATGCGTGGTCAGCCCCAGGTAATTATTCGAAGCCAGGTTGATAACTTTCTTGCCGTCGAAAGTGCAGACCGGCGCCTGCTCGTCCTCCAGTACGCGCAGCTTGAAGTGCGTGCCCTTGGCTTTGAGTTCGTTGAGCTGGTCGGCGAGATAAGAGAGCGGATTGGTGCGGGCTGCGGTGGTCATGGAAAAACCTCGCCACGGATTAGCACGGATTCACACGGGTCGAAAACAAATACAGGTCTACTGCCACGGAGAAATGCACTAAAACATAATCGGGTTCCCGGTCGCAATGCTGGCCTCGCAGAGAAGCTTCATGTTGTTGAAAAACTCTTTTTCGGAATCGGCCAGGATATCGCTGGAATGGAGCACGGTTTCCACTTCCCTCAGCAGCGCGGGCGAATGTTTGATGGGGACCCAGTCGCCCGTATGAGTGCCGTCGTAGAGCACTTCCTCCAGCAGAATGGGAAAGCGCGGCCCCGGCTTTCCCTGCAGAGCGCGCAGAAAACTTCGCAAGTTCCCCACTTTTGTGATGTTGCCCAAGAAAAACGACAGGATAAACCCCTCGTGCTCACACGAATCGGCGAGCCACTTGTCGTGGGCGTCCCACTCTTCCTCTGTAGGGTCGCCGGTCAGCGACGGCCCGCCGGACTCGTCGAAGGTGAGCCGGTCAGGAAACGGGTGCGGTTTGGCTTTGCCGTCCCGAATGCAGGTGCAGCGTACGAATGCATCAAGGGCCATAATTCACTTCCATCTGACATCGTCGTTACCCATGGTGATCCTTGGCTGAGACAGTCGCGGGCAGGAGTGCCCGCGCCACACGGTTACTTCACTCCGTTGGGATACACCAGAATTTTACTCGCTTCGCCGGTCTTCAGGCGCTCCATGGCTTTCGAAAAATCTTTCATGGGAATGCGGTCGGTGATCACCGGATGCAGGTCGAGCTTGCCTGCTTTGAGCAGCGCTGTCATCTGGTACCAGGTTTGGTACATGCGGCGTCCGTTGATGCCCTGCACCGTGATGCCTTTGAAAATAATGTCTTCGGAAAAATTCAGCGAGATGGGCTTCGAGGTCAGGCCGAGGAGGGAAATTCTTCCGCCGCGCCGCACAATGTCGAAGGCCGTTCGAATCGAGTCCGGATGTCCCGCCATTTCAAGCACCACGTCGACGCCCAGCCCGCCAGTCTTCTCCATCACCACAGCGCTGGCATTCTCTTTCGACGGATCAATCACGAAATCGGCCTTCATCTCGCGCGCGATCTTGCGCCGGTGCTCGTTTACTTCGATGGCAAACACGCTGGTCGCACCCACGGCCCGCGCCACAGCAATCGAAAACAGCCCGATCGGTCCGCATCCCGTGATGGCCACAGTCTTGGCGGCAATTTCTCCTGCCAGCACGGTATGAACCGCATTGCCCAGCGGGTCGAGAATCGAGGCGTACTCCTGCGGGATGGCCGGATCCAGTTTCCAGATATTCGATTCCGGAATGACCACGTACTCGGCGAAGGCGCCATTGGTGTCAACGCCGATGATCTTCACGTTCTGGCAGATGTGAGCTTCACCCGTGCGGCACTGCAGGCATTTGCCGCAAGCCACATGCATTTCGGCGGAAACGAAGTCGCCTTCCTTTACGCTCGTCACTTCGTCGCCGAAAGCGGCGACCTCGCCGCAGAACTCGTGCCCGGGAATGAGCGGAGGATGAATGCGGTTCTGCGCCCAGCGGTCCCAGTTGTAGATGTGCAGGTCGGTGCCGCAGATGGACGCAACTTTCACCCTGACCAGCACGTCGTTACGTCCAAACGCGGGAATCCTTACCTCGCGAACCTCCGCGCCCGGCGCAGCCTCCGGTTTTACTACAGCAAGCATTGTGGGTGGCATGAAGACAACCTTATGAATTCAGACTCGGACACAAAACGTATGATTCTAGCACTGCGCGGGAAAGCGCACGCATCCCCGGACTTATTCTCCTCCGGCCTTGAGCCAGTTACAATTACTTCGAAATGCAGGCCCGCCCTAGAGCCCGACGGTGGCTGGCGCCACTTCTCCTGTACGGCATGTTTCTTCCCAGCGCCGTGGCGCAGACGAACCAGGTGTTGGAATCCCGCCGGGAATTCAGGCGTCGCCTGGTGGCTGCCGCCGTCGAGCGTACGCATCACTCTGTTCGCTACGTTTCGGCTTACGTCCGAATCCCTTATCCCGGCGGAGACGTTCCTGCCGATACGGGAGTTTGCACCGACGAAATCATCCGTTCCTACCGTACCGTGGGCGTCGACCTGCAAAAAGAAGTCCACGAAGACATGCTGCAGAACTTCGCTTCCTATCCCAATAAGCGGCGCTGGCTCCTCGCCCATCCCGATTCGAACATCGACCATCGCCGCGTGCCCAATCTGATGGTTTTCTTCCAGCGTAAGGGAGAAACGCTCCCTATCACCAACCGAGCGGAGGACTATTCACCCGGGGACCTTGTTACTTGGGATCTCGGTGGAGGCGTGCCGCACATTGGCATTGTGGTTGACCAGAAGTCGCGATGGAGCGGCCGGTACATGATTGTGCACAACATCGGTGAGGGGCCGAAAATGGAGGACGTGCTTTTCAACTGGAGGATTACCGGCCACTATCGCTATTTCGGACCGGGTTTGTAAGGTTTCGGAGCAGCCGTCTTGAAATCCTCCGACTTCCCGCGCGGAATGCTCAGCGCCTTCCACTTGCCGGAGCGGATGTGTTTCGCCATAAACACAATCTGACCGGTGTGCTGTGCGTAGTGGGCGATCTGGCGGTTAATGGCCTGCAGCACTGTATGCGGCTCGCCGCGGATGGTCACCTTGCGCATAACATCATCCGGCTTGAGCCCCTCGATTGCCGCAAACACCCGTGCCCAGCCTCCTTCCCACCACTTCGTAAGATCGGCGCGTGTGGTCGTCGCCGGGTTCAGTTCGAATTCCTGATCGCGATAACGGTCGGGTTTCTCTCCGTCAGAAGTGAGGAAGTCGGTGAAGCGGGAGCGCATGTTGCCCGCCATGTGCTTGACGAGGACGGCAATGGAATTCGCTTCCGGGTCGATGGTGATAAAAAGCTCGTCGTCCTTGAGTTGTGCCATCGCGCCTTCGGCCAGGCGTTTGTGCCCGCGCATCTGGCGGTGGGCTTCGTCGAGATAATGTGCTGCGAGATCCGTGGTCATTTTCCTTTCCTCGAATCAAGTTTACTGCGTACCAACTCGTCCCCAACCGCCGCCGCCCGGCGATTCGATCCTGATGCGCTCGCCCTTCTTGAGCCGTGTGCTGAACTTCCCCGGCATTTCTTCGACCGCGCCGCCAGCGCGAATCACGCTGGCCTTCCCCGGCAACCCCGCCTCGCCGCCCGCCAGACCCCACGGCCCGCGTGTGCGCCGGTCGGCCAAAAGAGTTACTTCGCAGTCTGTCAGCATTTCAATCTCGCGGACGATCCCGTCGCCACCGCGATGCCTCCCGGCTCCTCCGCTACCCGGCCGAAGCGAGTAGCGCCGCACCTGCAGAGGATAGGCATACTCCAGCGCTTCCGCCGGAGTGTTCAGCGAATTCGTCATGTGAGTGTGCACGCCGGAGACGCCTGCCCGCGTGGGCCTCGCGCCCATGCCGCCCGCGATCGTTTCATAATAAGCAAAGGGCTTGCCCGTGTGTGGATCGACTCCACCGATCGTGAGATTGTTCATCGTGCCCGATGCCGCCGCCGGAATCCTCTCCGGAATTGCCTGTGCCAGCGCCCGTAGCAGAACATCTGTGATGCGCTGCGAGGTTTCGACATTCCCTCCTGCCACCGCTGCCGGCGGCCGCGCATTCACAATTGTTCCCTCCGGAGCCAGCACGCGGATTGGCCGCATCAGCCCCGCGGTTGCCGGAACCTCTTCCGCCAGCAGACAACGGAAAACGTAGAAGCACGCCGAGTACGTGATCGCCTCGACTGCGTTTACGCTCCCTTCGACCTGCGGATCGCTGCCGGTGAAATCGACGGTAACCACTGGCTGGGTTGCGACGGGTCGTAGCCTGCCCTGAGCGCCGCCGAAGGGACCCGCCCCGGCCGGGTCAGAGACCGAGTCCCACAATTTCTTCTGCCCAACATTGATCGTCACTGCAATCCTTACCAGCTTGTCTCTGATGCCGTCGTTATCCAGAAAATCCTCCGCGCGATAGCTCCCCGCCGGCACCTGCCGCAGAAACGCGCGCATCAGTTCTTCGGAGTAGTCCAGCAGCTCCCGCGCCGCGCGCTGCACCTTGGCGATGCCGTATCGCAAGCACACCTCGCGCAGCCGCTCGGCCCCGGTATGGCAAGCCGCGATCTGCGCGCCCAGGTCGCCTTCGCGTTCTTCGGGCGTGCGCACGTTGTTGAGCAGCAGCGCCAGCACATCGGGCTGCACCACGCCAGCACGCATGATCTTCACCGGAGGGATGCGGAGGCCTTCCTGATAGATCTCGCGGCAGAGGCCCATCGAACCCGCATAAGCTCCACCCACGTCCGCATGATGAGCCCGTGAAGCAACGTAGAAGTCGGGGGTGGCGTGGCTCAGTCGCCCCTTGTTGCCCGCACTTATGTGGGCACGGGCGACTCGCCCGCGCGGCTTTACATACACCGGCGCCACCAGCGTGATGTCCGGCAGATGCGTTCCTCCCCGGAACGGATCATTCAGCATGACCACATCGCCCGGATCCATCTCGCGCTGCGAAATCGCGGCCCGCACTGACATCGGCATCGAACCCAGGTGAACCGGCATGTGGTCGCCCATGGCGATCACTTCCCCAGCGCTGTCGAACACCGCACACGAATAATCGCGCCGCTCTTTGATGTTGGGGGAAAATGCAGTGCGCCGCAGTGCCGCGCCCATTTCTTCGGCAATAGAATGGAAGAGGTTCTTGAAGACTTCCAGTTCAATGGGATCGCGCCTCATGAGGCGCAGTGTACCGGAAACCCGTCGTTGGTCGTTAGTCGTTGGTCGTTGGCCAAGACCTCGTTCGCCAACGCTGGTGGCTCTTCTACCCGCAGTTCCACGGGCGACAGTGAGCTTCTCTACGGCTGACAACTGAGTGGCCAGCGACTAATGACCAACGACCAACGACCGTTCCCCCGCGAGAATTCTTCCGTTCGCTGCAAAATTGTGTTGACACCGCGTTCATACTGCCGCAATATCTTGTGTTATAGAAGCTGCTCGTACCACAAGTTGGGTGGCTTTTTGCAAATCAGGTCCCCTAGTTGCAAAAGTTGTGCAAGGGAAAATCGTTCACGGAGGATCCTTCAAATGGCAACGAAGAAGAAGGCAAAAAAGAAGAAACACTAACCGTCTGCGAAACGATACTTCGCATGGGCCAAGAATTTAACCAGCCTCTCAGGAGAAGCACCTCTTGAGAGGCGTTTCCTTTTCTGCAGTTGGCAATTAGCAATTGGCGTTTTGGCCCGCGCCGCAGCCGATTTTGCTAACTGCTAATTGCCAATTGCCAGCTTATAAAATTCTCCATATCGAATCCGTGCAGGTGTGTCACAATTGTGAAACCCAAAGCAACTGACCGTGAGCGCAAACACCATGAGTCCCAGGAAAAAGAGCGTGGGCAAAAACAAGACGGATGAAATCTTCATCCCCGACAAACTCTATTTCCGCATCGGCGAAGTGGCCACCTTGTGCCGCCTGCCGGCTTATGTGCTGCGTTTCTGGGAGAGCGAGTTCCCGCAACTCAAACCGGTGAAAAGCAGCACCGGCCAGCGCATGTACCGCAGACGCGACGTGGAAAGCGTTCTGCACATCAAGACGTTACTCTACGAGCAGGGGTTTACGATCGTGGGGGCGCGCCAGCAACTGCGAGGGGAGATGAAGTCCGAAAAAGGGCAAGCTGCGATTCCATTCCCCGCACAATCGTCCGCCGAAATCCAGCACATCCGCCAGGGGCTGCGCGAGATATTGAACCTACTCTCGGCACGGCGCACGGGGTAGCAGGCCTCAGGTCCCAGGTGTTAGGTCTTGGGGGTTAGGTTCCCGAGACCTGACGCCTAAGACCTAATCTTCACGCCACGCGCTCCGGAGCGGGCTTCCTGATCTTTCCCGCGTTCGCCGCGTCCAGGCGGATGCGGCTGACACGGCCTGTTTCATGAACCAGGTCATCAGTGACGCCAGCGCTGTCGCCCGCCATCACCGATCCGGCGGCCAAGGCAAAACGCAGCGCGTCGGCTTGATCTTCGAAATACAGAATGACTTGCCCGGACATAAGAATTCCCCCGAGAGTGAGCTGCTTTCAAGTGCGGCTTGGAAAGATCTGCGACGAGGTGGCCCTACTACCGCATTTGATGCGGTAGTAACTTTCCACCATTGTCGGAGAACGACACCTCCCGTCAAAGTACTCTTCTTGGTTCGCGGGTCGGGACCTGCAATTTCGGGATCGCCCCCGAAAGAAATCGTCAACCTGCCAAAAAATCGTTCAGGGCTCGTTTTCGGCGAAAATACTCCGTACGGTTCGCCATTTCCGCAAAAAGGCGCTTAGGTCTGCCAGGATTCATAGCGAGTTGCGTGATACGGTACAATCTGTTGTGAGCGTTAGGTTTGCCTCACAAATCGAGCCTCGGGCGCGGGGTTCCACGTACCGTGTTACGAAGCAGGTTCCGTGCAAGAGGCTTGACTTTAGGGGGCACATGGGCCAACATGCTCCTTTCTTGGTGCAGGCTTGGGGTTGGGGTTGGGCCGCCTGAGATGATCGTGGCTGCGTCCCGGGGGTAGTGATGTTCGAAAACGTTCGTGCTGATATAAGAATGGCCAGCGAGCAGAATGTTGGCACCAGTACATGGGACCGACGCGTTCGGGTACTTTTCCAGCCGGGGACCCTGGCGGTTTTGAGTTATCGTTTCTGCCACGCGATGCGAAGCATCCGCCTGCCGGTGTTCCGGCACCTAGCGTGGATTCCTGTATTGTTCGTGCGGGGGCTAAGTCAGGTGCTGACCGGCGTCCATATCTCTTCGAAGGCCAGGATTGGACCCGGTTTTGTAATTCACACTGTGTACGGCGTGTTCATTCCTCCTACCACAATTGGAAAAAATTGCTCGGTCCAAACCGGAGTCGTACTGGGCTATGGCGTGCGCAGCATCGGGAACGACGTCCTGATTGGCGCCGGAGCCAAGGTGGTGGGTCCGGTGACCGTGGGCAACAGCGTGCTCATTGCGCCCAACAGCCTGGTGGTTACGGATATTCCGGACAATAGCACGGTGGCGGGCGTCCCCGCGCGGATCAGCATTGGGCGCTCCGTTTCAACGTTGACCGTGCTGGGTGGAAAGAGGGGAAATGGGCAACATCGCGGGCCAGTGGACGCACCTCCGGAGCCGGAATCGAAACCGGACGAGCCCGCTGTCCAGATACATATTGCGTGATGCGCGGCTGGCCGAGGGGCTTGCCGCCTGATCGGATGAAAAATGGTGATGCCGGGGCTCCCGAAGCCGGGAATCAAGGTACCAGGTGCAAAGAGAAGACGGCATGGGATTGGAACCGGCAGTGGTGAAGGATCAGGTTCGTGGATTCATCATGGAAATCGCCGCCCGTCGCGGCGTGCGGACCGTCGCGGATGATGACTCTCTGATCGATGCGGGTGTGTTGGAATCCGTCGTACTCTTCCGGCTGGTGGCTTTTCTGGAGGAAACCTTCTGCCTGGCCATCAGCGACCCAGAGATCGCGGTCGAGAATTTTCTCACCATCAACGCGATTCAGGAATTCGTGTTGTCGAAAATCCATGAAGCGTAGCGACTTTCGACCGAAAGCGCGCGCCCTGGTCCTGACCAAAGAGAAGGATTAAGAATGGTCGGGACGGGCAGATTTGAACTGCCGACCCCTCGCACCCCAAGCGAGTGCTCTACCAGGCTGAGCCACGTCCCGACTAGGAAGATTCCGATGCCGCGTATCCGCAACGGATGGGGTTATCCAGAGAATTTTACCACCTGCCGGGAGATTTAGTTCGCTCGCGCTCGATTTTCTCTACCGATGGCAGGGCCCGGGCAGAGGGTACAAGTGGGGAGCAAACTGGAAATCCGCTGGAGTCGTGATCTCCACCCGCAGCTTGATGTGAGTGGGTGCACCTGTCTTCGGATCGGTCTTGTATGAAGCGACAGCAACCTTAAGCGATCCCTTCCTCGCCTCGTCTACTGCGTTCGTGTAGTCGGCGAGTGCCTTGTCCGGGTCCGGAGTCTGATAAGACCAGAGAACATTCTTGATTAGGCCGGAAACCCGATCGTAGTCCGATCGGTTCAGCAGGAAACGCATCTCATGGGGATGAGCTAGTGAGGACATGACAGTCTCTCCATATCCGGGCCCAAGGGTCTGGTTCCCATTAAACCGCAAGGGCAGGTTTACCGGGTAGATGTAGTCTTGCGTGTTCGCTTCGGCTGGAACAATGTCCAGGAACCAGCCCGGCTCTTTTTGGCTCCTTACCCGGAACAGCAAGCCCCCTCCCAACTCCCGCTCAAAGTTGTCACCGGCATTGAGAGCAACTTTAAAAGAGACGGACTGGCACGGAGAAGTAGACTGCGCCCGAACATCGATCGGCGCAATGAAGCACGCCGCAATCAGGCACACCAGCAACCAGCCGGCGAGCAATATCTGGCGACCGTTCCATATCGACATAAATTCTTGATCAACTCTTTTTTCGCTTGCGCTTCGGAAGCGGTTTCTCCTCCAGCACGGCAAACTGGATTTTCTTCTCCACCGGATCAATCCGATCCACCAGTACACGAATCCTCTGTCCCATGCTGTAAGTCTTGCGCGAGCGCTGCCCGATGATCTGGCGCGTGTTTTCGTGGTGGGTGTAGAAGTCGTCGGTGAGCGTGTTCAGCGGGACTAGGCCTTCGATAAACAGATCGGTGAGTTCGACGAAGAAGCCAAATTTGGTCACGCTGGTGATCAGGCCGTCGAAGTCTTCGCCGACGCGGTCCTGCATGAATTTGACCTTCTTCCATTCCATGAGTTCGCGCTCGGCCTCGTCAGCGCGGCGTTCGGACTGGCTGGACTCTTCGGCAATGTCGTGCAGTTCCTCGATTCTGATCGGTTCGCCCAGCGGTTCGTGCGATTCCCGATGCGCGGCGTGATCACGGCGCTTGGACCAGGGCGGAGGTGTACCGCCGGAATCCGGCTCCGCGCTACCGCCCAGTCCAGAGGAAACTCCAACCGGCACATGGCCGTCCCGCTTCTCCGCCGAATTCCGCAGTACATCTTTCAAAATGCGATGCACGATCAGGTCCGGATAGCGCCGGATCGGTGAGGTGAAGTGCGTATAACTGGTAGCCGCCAGCGCGAAATGGCCCATGTTCTCTTCCGAGTAGCGGGCCTGCTTGAGCGAGCGCAGCATCAGATAACTCAGGATGCGCTCTTCCGGTTTGCCCGCGATCTTGGCGGCCAGCTTCTGGTACATCCGCGGCGTGATGTGAACATCCTTGGGAACTTCGATAGTGCGAGCCTGTTTGCCGGTGCCGCGCGCAGCTCGGCGGTCAGTCTTAAATTGCACGCGGTGAATCGGCAGCGGGCCCACGCCCAGCGAATAGCCGAACGTTGCGGCGATCACTTCGAAATCGTAGACGCGCTTGGCGTCGGGCTTTTCATGAATTCGATACAAAGACGCAACGCGTTTCGATTCCAGATAGTGCGCGACGCACTCGTTGGCCGAGAGCATGAATTCTTCGATCAGCCTGTGCGCGATGTTGCGCTCCGACCGGGTGATGCTCTTCATCAATCCGAACTCATCGAACTCGATGACGGGCTCGGGCAGGTCGAAGTCAATCGACCCGCGGCGGTGGCGCTTGCGGTTGAGGATCATCGCCAAGTCACGCATCAGTTCGAAGGTTGGAACCAATGCGGCATAACGCTGGCGCTGCGCCGCGTCGCCTTCGATCACGGCGTTGACGGCGGTGTAGGTCATACGCTCGGCCGAACGAATCACCCCTTCGCACAACTCGTAACCGATGATTTCGCCGTGAGGATCGATGCGCATCACGCACGACAGCACCAGCCGGTCGAGTTGCGGACGCAGGCTGCAGATATCCGTCGACAGTTCGAGCGGTAGCATGGGGACGGCGCGGTCAGGAAAGTAAACGCTGGTGCCGCGCAGGCGCGCTTCCTGGTCGAGCGCAGAGTCAGGCGTAACGTATTGGGCCACGTCAGCGATGTGCACCTGCAACTCGAAACTACCGTCCGCCAGATGGCGCACGGTGACGGCGTCATCGAAGTCGCGGGCGGTTTCACCGTCAATGGTGACGATGGGCAGAGAGCGGAAGTCGCGCCGGTGGCGAAGTTCCTGCGCCGGGATGGCCGAGGGGATGCCCCGCGCCTCTTCGAGCGTCGCCGCCGGAAAGTGGTGGGGCAAGTGAAACTTGCGGATGGTGATTTCAACGTCGACGCCGAAATCATCCGGCCTGCCGAGAATCTCAATGACGCGGCCGCGCGGATTTTGCGTGGGAGTGGGCCAGTCGGTAATTTCAACGTCAACCACCACGCCTTCGAGATCGTCCCAATCAGTTCGGTGAGTGGCTTCATCGCCAAGCACGCGGTCGACGGATCTCTTATCTTTCTTTTTTCGATTCTCAGCGTCCTCTGCGCCCTCTGCGGTTTTGGGTTCGGGACGCTCAGCTCCTGCTGGAATCACGACATCCATCGTGATCTTGCTGTCGATCGGCTTCATGGAGTTGAAGTGGCTGCTGTAGTGAAAAATCCCGACTACCGTGGGATGCGCGCGCACCACCGGCCGCACAATGCGGCCCTCCGCGCGGCCATCGGGACGAACGGCCATGATGTCAACCAGCACGCGGTCACCATGCATCGCGTTGCCAATCGCGTGCGGCGCAACGAAGATATCCCCGGCCAGGCGTGACTTGAGAGCCGGACTGAGAGAACTCGCGTCCGGGATGACGAAGCCGAAGCCGTCGCGATGCATGGTGAGGCGGCCGACGACGAGATTTTTTTCATTCTTGCTGGCCGCGGGTTGCGGCAGGGCGTAGCGGTCGGAATTAAGCTGAACCAGTTCGCCTGCGGCGACCAGCTTCTGCAGCCGTGAGTCGAGTTCTCCACGAGCGTCTCCGTGCAGACCGAGTTCGCGCACGAGCTGCTTGAACCCGGCAGACCGCTTGGGTTGGCGAGCAATGTGTTTCAGGATGGTGGAGTCGGAAACCATGAGAACCGTCGTTGGTCGCTAGTCGTTGGTCGTTGGCCAAAGACCTTCAGAGGCTAATCTTAGCGCAGCGCGTCGCCGTGCGGTTTTGCCAACGACTAACGACCAACGACCAATGACGGTTTCCTTACCAAGTATCCCCGCCGCCGCGAGGCGGCCATACGCCCAGCGCTCGCCGGATCATCGCGATTTGGCCGGTGTGGTAGCTATTGTGCGCCACCATCTGCCAGAGCACAGCCTCAAGCGTGCCTGCGAGCTTCGTATCGCCTTCGTGAACGGTCTCGATCTGGCGCTGCATCTCTTGCGGAGAAGAATTTGCCAGCACGGTAAAATCGGCCAGCAAGCCGGCAAACCGCTTTCGCAGCCGGTCCCAGTCCTGGGCGTCGGTGGGGGAGGGCGCGGGCGGGAAACTCTCCGAAGAATGCTCCGGATACTCCGGCTTCTCGCCGCGAATGCGGCGGAGTTCGTAATCCATCCAGTAATTCATGTGAAAGGTAAGCTGTCCCACCGAATGGGGGACGCTGTCCACGTGCCGCGCCGCCAATTCGGCAGAAAGATCCTCAACGCAGACGACTGGATCAGCGTGCGCGCCCTTGCCGTGGAGCAATTCACTCAGTGCGCGTGAGGGCATAGCGTTCCGGCGTCAGCGACTCGCCGCAAAGTACTTCTCTTCCAGAATTCTCCGATGGTGCAACTCATGCCCCGCGACAATATAAGCCAGCGCCCGCACGCTGACTTCATTTTTGTTGGCAATCCCGCGGCGCGACCACGCCGCCTCATCCAGATTGCGCAGCAGCGAAAGCGTGGCCCGGCGCACCGCGATGAAGTCCTCCACAAGATCAGCCAACGGACGCTGCGCGAACGGACCATTACGCACGTAGTCGTCCTGCTCGAAGCCTTCGAGCGGCGTAGCGTCGGCGCGCGAAATGCGCAGCGCGCGATACGCGAAGACGCGCTCGGTATCGCAGACGTGGCCCAGGACTTCTTTGGCACTCCATTTCTCCGGCGCATAGCGGAAGTCGCCATCTTCATCGTCGCGGCAGGAAATCAGGAGCATCATTTCGCGGCGTTGCTGATCGAGCGTGTTGAGAATGTCCTCGCCCTGGATCAGGGAAATGTAGCGCTCGTAATACGGCGCGTACTCGCTGGCTTGCGGCCTAGCGACGGTGAAGGTCGGGGGATTGATCACGGCTTCTGACATGTTTCGCTCCTGCAAGGCTGGCTTGCGTCTTCGATAAATCTTCGATGCGAAGAGCATACTCCCAGCACCTGTGGAACGTCCCGCAACCGGAATTTTTTTCGGGAATCCTTACACGGTGGCGAGCCGAAAGGGAGGGTCGGCAGACACGGGTAACTCTCCCCCGGAAAGCACCGAAGGAGGTACCAAGGTAGGAAACTCTGTTGAAAATAAAGGCTTTTCCACAGCGCTCATTTTGAGACGGCGGAGTACAATTCGATTTGGTCACGCAAGTGCGGCACGTGATCCCTAATCCCAACCAGGAAAGGAACTTTTCATCCATGTGGAAGCCGACGAATCAGCCTCAGACCCCCGGGCGGCCAGCCGAGCCGGAGCGTCCAACCATGTCTACCCCGAACGCGCCTGCCATGGCGAGTGAACCCGCCGTTGGCCCGCGTCCCGCGGTAGGCGCCACCACCACTACTGCGGACCAGGCCACCATCGGCAAGTCGCTGGTGATCAAGGGCGAGGTGACTGGCTCGGAATCGCTCTACATCGACGGCCGGGTCGAGGGCTCCATCAGCCTGGCGGGTAATCGCGTCACTATCGGACGCAATGGAGTGGTCGCAGCCAACATCAATGCCCGCGAGATCGTCGTGCTGGGCAAGGTGCGCGGCAATCTGACGGCCAGCGATCGCGTCGATATCCGCAGCGATGGCTCGCTCACCGGCGACGTAGTCGCGGCGCGCATCTCCATCGAAGACGGCGCCTACTTCAAGGGCGGCATCGACATCCGCAAAGGCGGCACGCCTGCGCAAACCAAGCCCAACGGCGAGGACAAGGTTGTTCCCGTGCCCGAGCCCACGGCGGTTGGCGCGCGCGCGTAGGTTCGCTGTAGCGGTTTGCGAGTTTCGAAAAGCGGTTGCGAGTTTCGAAAAGAAGATCAGCGGCGGAGTTCGCATGGGTTGCGAATGTCCGCCGTTTTATTGTTTCCCGGCGCCTGGTTCTTCGGACCACTTGTTCTTCGAGCACTGGCCGGCGCCTTCCGGCTTCACCCTTTTTCGTACCCAAACATAGCCGTAATGCCGGCCACCTCAAACTGGTCGCCGCTCCTCAGTTCCTGTAGGCCGTTGGCGAGTTCGACTTGGTTGACCTTGATCTTGATGTTCTTTCCAGCTGCGACCAGGAAGTAGCCGTCCTCGCGCTGGTGAATTGACGCTGCGATGCGGGGAGCGAACCAGCGTTTCAGCCGGATGCTGGCCATCGGCGATTTTCCAATCACGCTCAGCTTGCCGGAGAGAACGTAATGCTGCTGATCGGTGCGGCCGTTGAGAATTGTGACCGTCCCGATTTCCCGCCGCCGCATCAGCGGCGCTTCCATCGCAACCCCGGAGGCCGGCACAACCCCGAAGGATGTCCGCGCGGGTGCTGGGCCCCCCATCTGGGCCAGCCTTTCCCGGGCTTTTCTGGTGTCCGCAATCATTGTGCGTTGCAGTTGCGGCGGCCGGGCCTTTTCCACTTGCGCTTGCCAGCCTGGGCTGCGATCCAGGGTCGCCGCCGCGGCCGCGGCGTGGGCACTCACGGCGGCGTGAAATTGAAGCACATGTTTGCCGATCAGTACGACATCCCCATCATTCAGCGCTTCCTTCCGAATACGCCGGTTGTTCAGATACGTGCCGTTGAAGCTCTCAATGTCTTCCAGAAAATAGCGGTCGTTCTCCCAAAAAATTCTGGCGTGGTAGCCCGACACGATGGGATTGTCGATGCACACCAGGTTATCCGGCTGGCGGCCGATGGTAACCACGCCTTGAGTCAAGGTCACTTCCCGCAGCACCCGGTCTTCAAACTTAAGAGATAAC
This sequence comes from uncultured Acidobacteriaceae bacterium, assembly GCA_963842095.1. Classification (GTDB taxonomy): domain Bacteria; phylum Acidobacteriota; class Terriglobia; order Terriglobales; family Acidobacteriaceae; genus Sulfotelmatobacter. Next base: position 95,827 of record CAWJEY010000004.1, on the reverse strand, counting down.
CTTGCCATTGCGTCCTCCCATCCGAAGTTTTCGCTGATAAATTTTGTACCAGGGCAATTCCACAAAATGGACGAGCATGCAGGTAATGTTGTCTTCCCCGCCCGCGGCTTTCGCCGCTTGAATCAAATCTTCGCAAGCCTGATCGAGATCAGGCGCGCCATCCACTGCCGCCAGAATCTCCCCGTCGCTGAGCGAGCGGGTCAGTCCGTCGCTGGCCAGCATGAGTTTGTCGCCGGCCACGGCGATGATGTCGTCAAGGTCCGGCTCCACAGTGTTCTCTGCGCCCAGCGCCCGCGTGATCACGTTTTGCAGTTGCGACTCTTTCGCCTGATCTGCGGTCATCAGGCCCAATTGCACATCCTGCGTGACCAGCGAATGATCCTGTGTCAACTGCTGAATGACACCTGCACGAATCAGGTACGCGCGACTGTCTCCCACATGCGCCACGGAGACCATATCCTCGTTCGCCAGAATGCTGACCACGGTCGACCCCATGCCGGCACAGTTCTCGTCGCGCGAAGCCGCCTCGCAAATCGCCGTATTGGCCAACTGGATGGCCTCGCCCAGCGCCAGTGCGCGGTGGGAAAATCTCGCCGCTGGCGTCTGGTTGCGTCTGGGTTCCCCCGGCGGCAACTCGCGAAAATAGCGGAGGAGACTCTCAATCGCGATGCGGCTCGCCACTTCCCCCGCAGCATGTCCTCCCACGCCATCGCACACCACGAAGACGCCACGGTCCAGGTCGTAGCCAAAGCTGTCTTCATTGCGGGTGCGAACGCACCCCACATCGGTTTGGGCAGCCACTTCAAACGCCAGTGACACGGGATGGTCTCTCCAGGTGCGGGTGCATCCTGCGAATTACGCACTCCACCAACTAGAGTAGAAGCAAGCCTTGTTCCAAAACAGGCCGGCTGTAAGTGATTGATTGCACGGTAGGAAGAGAAGAGTCGCACGCCCTCTAGGGGCGAGTCGTCTCAGATTGCAACAAAGTGTTGTGGAGATGGTTTGGCCGATCATTCCCAGTTGATGTATTGGCGAGATGCCCGGCACCGGGGTCGCTCCATCCACGGACGCAGGCGTTCGCAGGGAATGCAAATGTCCGCCGTTTTTGTCTTCGGATGCTGGGTGAGGAGCTGGCGCTCTCGGTCGCCCGAAAACCCGGCGGCGGGGGAGCAGCCTAGGTATAGACTGAAGGGCGAAATGGGACAGCCCGCTCGATTTCGGGCCGAAGCCGTTGTCCACGAGTTACTTCACAAAAGCTGCCGAACCACGGAAAGTTGTTCAAGTCGCTGCTGAGGGCGCACTTGAACCGGGCCAAAATCCACTGAGCTGCGAGGATTAGATGGCATACGTGAAACGGATTGTCTGTTTGGCAAATTCGTACAAGACAAACGGACTTTGCATTGCCGGACGGGAGTTGGTTGCAAACGGCTTTGGAGGATGGATTCGTCCGGTGAGTGTCCGGCCTACCGCCGAGGTATCATTCATCGAGTACCGTTACCAGAACAATAGCAGTCCGAGGATTCTGGACATCATCGACGTACCGCTACTCAACCCGCTGCCGAAGCAACATCAAACCGAGAACCACTTGATCGACACGTCGAAGCCGTGGGTGAAATTGGGTGAGCTTCAATGGCAGCAAACGGCGCAAATTCGTGAACAACCACCCACCCTTTGGATCAATAGCGGTCAAACGAAGGATGGGAGTCGTTTCAACTGCATCAGTCAACCAGAGGCTGCAACCCAGAACTATTCGCTGGCGCTTATCAGGCCAGAGAATTTTGTGATTAAGGTCGGGTCAAGCACTTGGGAAGGAAGAACCAAACGGACGTACCACGGTGGATTCACATACAACGGTATCCAGTACATTCTCAGATCGACAGACCCGGCTGTACGAAACGCCTTTGCCGGTAAGGACGAAGGTGACTACCCGATGAACGACGTGTATCTTTGCGTTAGCCTGACTGAACCTGCTCCGCAGGATGGCCGATGTCATAAGCTGGTGGCAGCGGTCATTAAGAATCCGCCGCTCTGAGCAAAAGGGGAAATGAAAAACACGGTCTTCACCATCGGACACTCGACGCACCCGCAAGAGCGCTTTATTGAATTGCTGCGACAACACGAAATCACCGCCGTCTGCGATGTTCGTTCGAAACCCTACAGCCGAGTGAATCCGCAGTTCGACCGTGAGAACTTGAGCAAGGCGCTGGCTTCGCACGGGATCGAATATCGCTTCTTGGGCAGGGAGCTTGGTGCGAGGAGTGAGGACCCTCGTGTTATGAAGGCGACAAAGTTCGGTACGAGAAACTTGCGGGCACGCAATTGTTCAGGAACGGTCTGAAACGTGTACAGCGTGGGCTTAGAGACGGTTTTCAGATTGCCCTAATGTGCGCCGAGAAAGAGCCTCTTGAGTGTCATCGAACAATTTTGGTCGCTCCTCGCTTAACCGCGCTTGGCATCATCGTCCAGCACATTCATGCCGATGGCCACCTCGAAACCCATGATGCCGCATCGCTCCGGCTCGCGCGCCTTCTCAACATTCCTGAGAATCACATGTTTTCCTCACAAGAGGAGTTGATAGCCGATGCCTACCATCGCCAGGGGGAACGGATTGCCTACGACAAGAGTGAGGAGTCGGACGCGATGTCGGTTAGAGATGGGGCGGCATGAAGATTTTCACAATTGGATTTACCAAGAAGTCGGCTGAAACGTTCTTCACGCGGCTCAAGAATGCAAGGGTGGCCCGACTCGTTGACGTGCGGCTCAACAACGTCTCGCAACTCGCGGGATTTACGAAGAAGGACGATCTGCGCTACTTCACGAGAGCGATCTGCAATATCGAATACGTTCACCTGCCTGAACTCGCACCGACCGCCGACATCCTTGATGCTTACAAGAAGCAGAAGAATGGCGACTGGGAGCTCTATGAACGGCGCTTTCTCGATCTGATGCGGTCCCGTCAAATCGAGAACACACGGCGTGACATCTTGGATGGAGGTTGTTTACTTTGCAGCGAGGAAAAACCGCTTCACTGTCACCGGAGACTGGTTGCGGAATACCTTAAAGAGCATTGGGGCGATGTAGAGATTGACCACATCCCGTGAAGTACCCCGTCGTCAGTGTGCGCCGCAGTCGCTGCCCTGGGCACGAAGATCAGAAGCCGTTCCCACCCTACGGCTGCGTGCCCGCTCCCAAAATTTCCTTGCTCTCGCCCTCCGCCACCGCTGGATACGCCGCCTTGCGCCGCCGCAGATCGCCCGGCAGTTGCGAGCGAAGCAGCCACAGTCCCACGGCCGTTGCGGCCGCCCAGGTGACTGAAATCAATCCTAACTGCAGCAGGTCCGCCACGCGGCTGCCGTGGCCAGAAACAAACGGCGTAACGCTCCTTGCCACTTCCAGGCTGATGCCGCCGGCAACGGCGCCAATCAGCGCGGACTTTCCCAGCTCATCCCAGCGCAACGTCCTCAGCGAAACCAGCCTCCGATAGTGCAGCAGAAAAGCCAGCGCCAGCAGATTCGCCCCAATGCCAATGTCAGAAGCAAACGCCAGGCCCACGACACCATACTTGTGGAACAGCAGCGAATACACCGGCAGGGATGCGCCGGTGATCACCGTGACCGCAAGCATGGGAGTCAGTGTGTTTCCGGCGGCGTAGAAGGCGCGGGCGTAAAGTCCTTGGGCCGACCACAGCGCCAGCGACAGCGAGAACCAGAAGAAATAAACTGCTGTGGTTTGCGTGTCGGAAACCAGAAACTGTCCGCGCCGATACACCAGATCGATCAGCGGGAAGGCAGCGGCCATCATCCATCCCGTGGCCAGAAACGACGCGGCGGCAACGCGATAGACCGAGTCATTTACCGTCGTGGCGAATTCCTGCAGCCGCTTCTCGTTGAACAAGCGCGCGAAAAACGGCAGAGAGGCTTGTCCGGTGGCCTGCCCAAGCACGGCAATCGGCACAGCGAACAGGCGCTTGGCGTAGTTCAGGTGGGAGATGTCGCCCACGCCGCTGGCGGCATAGTGTCTCAGAATCCAGTCATCGGCCGTAACCAGGGACACACCGAGCATCAGCGGAACCGAAAGCTTCACCCACTCGCGAAACGCGGGATTGCTTACGTCGAACGACGGACGATAGCCCGTACCGATGCGCGCCGCGCCGATTACGCTTGCCAGAAACGGCCCCGCGATGCTCCCCGCCAGAGCGCCATAGGCCAGCGATGCAATCCCAAAGTGGTGGCCGGCAAACAGCCCTCCCGCAATGATGAACACGTTGTAAAGCAGCGGCCCGAATGCGGGAAAAAGAAACAGACGGTGCGAGAGCAGGACGGCGGAGACGACGCCTCCAACATAAAAAAAAATCTGTGCCGGCAAGAGGATGCGGGTCAAGTGTACGCAGAGGTCGATTTGTTCGGGAGAGAAGCCCTTGTGCGCCGGCGAGGGGCCGAACATCCAGCCCACGAACTGGGGCGTGAAGATTTCGCAGACAATCGTGCCGACGATCATCACAGCGGTCATGACCGTGATCACGATGGAGAACGTTTTCTGCGCGTCGGCGTCGCGTTTTTCCGCCAGGAATCGGGTATAGATCGAGATGAATGTAATGGACGCTGCGCCCCCGGCCACAATGTAGTTGAGCCAGTCCGGCAGGGTGAAGGCGGCGACGAACGTGTCGGTCAGCGGTCCGGCGCCGAAGGCGTAGGCAATGTATGCCTCGCGAATGTAGCCCACCACGCGCGAAAGCATGACCGCCGACATCAGCAGCACCGTGGCCGAGAAAGCCGTGTGCTGGTGCGAGGGGCGGAAGAACCGCAGAAGTCTGGTCATGGGCCGCAGATTTACGCTGGCCGCGCCGGCTTTTGTTCCCGTGCGCGAGACGATTTCCTTCAAAGCCTACCAGAGGCTTGCATCCGCGACCGAGTTTTCGCGCGAATCCGGCCGGGATGGTTCCCTCATTGACACTGGCGCCAGCGACCGACGGATGACTTCGCGCGCTAATGTTCTGTGGATGAACGACTTGCCAGTTGATGCAGAGTTGATCGGGGTTTGATGCGCAGTGTATTGCCGGCGTGCGCGTTCCGCGGCAAAGTGACCTCGGGCGCAGGGTTGGGTCCTGGGTCTTAGGTGTCAGGTCTTGGGCCATAGCGATTCCCTAACACCTAAGACCTAAGGCCTGAGACCACCGCGCCGGAGGCACCTATGGCGAGTCCAATTGCAGCAAACCCCGGTTCTCAAACCATCACGGAATTCTGTGAGCAGGTAAACCCGCGCGTGCTGCTGGAGATGAGGCGGGCGCGTCCGTTTCCCGAGATGCGGCGCGTACAGGAAAGCTGGGTCGCGCCGCATGAAAAACGAGCGCTGCTGTGGCTGGCGGCGCGCACGCCGCAGCGGATCAACTCCGACCATCTCACAGTTATGGGATTGGCGGCGCAGATCGGGGCGGGAGTGTGTTACGCGCTCGCTGGGTTGAATAATTATGGTTGGAACCGGTATGCACTGCTCGGGGTGATCGCATGCCTCGCGCTCAACTGGCTTGGAGACTCGCTCGACGGAACGCTGGCACGGGTGCGGCAACAACTGCGTCCGCGCTACGGCTTTTACGTGGACCACATGGTCGATAGTTTTGGTGCCCTGGCCCTGATGGGTGGCCTGGCCCTATCCGGCTACATGCATCCCAGGATCGCAATCGGCTTGCTGGTCGCCTTCCTCATGCTTTCGATACAGTCCTATTTGGCCACGCACGCCCTGGGAGAGTTCCGGCTGTCTTTCTGGCGCTTCGGACCGACGGAACTTCGCATCCTGCTGGCCATCGGCAACCTGGCGCTGCTGTGGAAGCCGCAAGTGCACTTCCTGGGCGGCTACTACAGACTGTTCGACGTGGGCGGAACGATTGGTCTCGCCGGAATGGTGCTGATCGTGGTTTTCTTCACCGCCCAGAACACGCTACGTCTTTACCGCGAAGAAAGGATCGCCCGGTGAAAACCGGACCGATTGAGCGCCGCACTGCCTTCCGCTGGCTGAAATTCAACGCCGTAGGCGCACTCGGAATCGCAGTCCAATTCGCAGTCCTGCTCGCCCTGAAGAGCGGACTCCATCTCAGCTATGTACTGGCAACCGCTCTCGCCGTAGAAGCCGCAGTTCTCCACAACTTCCTCTGGCACGAGCGCTATACCTGGGCGGACCGCGTGCGCCCGTCATGGCGCAAATCGCTCCCGCGCCTGCTGCGTTTCAACCTGACCACGGGCGCAGTCTCCATCGTCGGCAATCTGGTGTTGATGAACTTGCTGGTCGGATGGGGGCACTTGAATTACCTGACCGCGAACGGCATCGCCATTGCACTGTGCTCATTGGCGAACTTCCTGGTAAGCGATCGAATAGTGTTTGGATTCGAAGCCGCACGTCCTCGGCACGATCTTTTGTGATCCAATCAAAGGAGCAAGATGAACTGGCGATCGGCGAAGGCCAAATTTAAAAAATCAGCGGATCTCCTTGTGGCAGGTCTCGCGTTTGTGTGTGTCGTTCGAGCACAGAATCCAGACCCGTCCCTTAGCAGAGACCGGCCTCTGCTGGAGCTAAATCTGCGCAAGTTTGGATACGACACGTCTGCCGCGACGAGGCGTTTGCGCAAGTTTGTTGACTTCACAGACTCAGGTCATCTCGCCGTGGCCTGGCTGACGCTTGATGATCCCACACTTGCCGATAAGACCGGCCCACTGACTGCCAGGCCTGCGCACTTGCATGTCCTCGTTGTCAACGCCACGACTGGCCAGAAGGTTGGCACGCAAGCATGGTCTACGCCTTCCACCCCAGTCCGCTTCTTGGCGGCCCGCGACGGAAAATTCGTCACCTGCACAGGAAACGTGCTCCGCTTGTTCTCCCCCAGCTTTGAAGTGATTCGGGAACAAGCTCTGCCAAATGACCACGCCTGTCTGAGCCAGTTCTCTGGGAACAATCGGTGGGGCATTCCCCGGTGGGGGATTTCTCCGAGCCGGCGATCCCTGCTTCTTTCCGTTCCTTCAGGAAAGGGCTACGAGGACAAACTGTTGGACATTGAGACGCTCGCTGTTCTTGCCACATGGACTGAAAAACTTCGAATTGAAAACATCTCGGACCACTGGCTGGTTGCACCTTGTGGCCAAAAGCAGGCGGTTTGCATTCGAGGGATTGACCAACCCTGGCGGCCTTTCCAAGCCACCGGTGTCGACAATGACTCTAGGCTCCAGCCCATCGGCTTCGCTAATGACAACACACTGGTGATGGGATGGAACAGGCTGGCGGTGACAACCGTCGGCGGCGAACAACTCTTCCAAGTGGAACTGCCCAAGAAGCGATCAATCGAGGCTCCGGTTACATCGAGCGGGGGCGACAGGTTTGCGGTTATCGAGGATAGAGAAAGGGGTCTGACCAATAAGACGCTCGACATGGATGCGTTTGCTTCGAATGACCGGGCCGTGGTATACAGCATTCCCGATCACGGCGCGATTTTTGCTGTAAAGATCAAAGGCACGTCTCCTTGGCCTCCATGGGAGGCTCACACCAACCAGTTAGCACTGTCGCCGGCCGGAACTCTTCTTGCCGTGATTACTGATGCAACCCTAAGAGTCTATCGGCTTCCGGACAGCGCACTTGCCGTCCCGCCCGAATAATTCCATACTCAAACCATGCACCGCCGGAGCGCAATAGTGAGATGGGTGTTCACGTTGGCGCTGCTCTGGGCGATGCCGATTCTCGCGCAGACGTCCTCATCTCCTCCGCAGCGCATCTCTCCCGAGCACCGTGCCACTCCTCAGAAGCTCACGGTCACCGTGATCGACGAAAACGGCGTGGCCGTCGCCTCCGCGCGCGTGCAGTTGCAACCTCCGCCGCCCGCCCTTCCACTGCGCTGCGGCACCGATTTCGCCGGACACTGCGAATTCGCTGACTTGCCTGCGGGAACCTACGAACTCCGCATCGAGAAGACCGGCTTCTACGCCTTGGTTCAGCCCGGTGTACAGGCCGGCGTCCCCGTCAATCTGGACGTGACTCTTTCCCATCAGCAAGAGGCGCGCGAAGTGGTCAATGTGGTCGAATCCGCCCCGGCCATCGACCCAGCGCAAATCTCTGCCAAAGACGAACTCACCGGCGCCGAGATTGTTGATATTCCCTATCCGGCGACGCACGACTACCGCAATGCCCTAACCTTCATCCCCGGAGTTACGCCCGATGCCTTCGGTCAGGCGCACGTCGCGGGTGCAGAGACCTATCAGACACTCGTTTTGCTGGATGGCTTCAACGTGACCCAACCGACCAACGGCCAGTTGCTGGTGCGGACCAGCGTCGAGTCATTCCGCGCCATCGATGTCGCGCCGAGCCGCGAGCCCGCGGAGTTTGGCAAGGGCTCCGGCGGAGTGCTCGCCCTGAACACGCGCATGGGCGACGATCACTTTCACCTTACCTCCACCGACTTCATCCCCGGGCTTCAAACCATCAAAGGCATCTCGATCGGGCAGTGGACGCCTATTTACACCATGTCCGGGCCCATTCACAAAGGGAAAATGTGGTTCATCGATGCGCTCGATGGCGAGTACGACAACACCATCATCAAACAGCTGACAACGGGCGATACCGATCATTCCTGGCGCGTGGATAACCTGGCGAAGCTGCAATCCAACCTGACCACCCGCAACATCGTCACCGTCAGCTTCCTCTCGAATTACTACCACGATCAGTACGACGGATTGTCGGTTCTTCAACCGCAGCCCACCACTCCCACGGACGCCGAGACCGCCTACATCGGCTCGCTCAAAGACCAATACTATTTCCGCGGCGGCGCGCTGCTCGACACCGGGTTCAGCGTGGATCAATACACCGTGGGGCTCACTCCACAAGGGAATGGTCCGTATATCGAGACGACTCAGGGAGCTGCGGGAAACTATTACCTGCACGAGAATACTCTGGCCCGCAGAGTGCAGGGCTTGGCCAACCTCTACCTGCCGCCCCATCAGTGGCACGGGCGCCACGATATTAAGCTCGGCACAGACCTCGACCGTTTGAACTACAACGCACAATTCCTGCGCCAGCCGATTTCGTTTCTGCAGCCAGGCCTTCCGGTGCAAGGCCAAACGGCACAACCCTGTGCGACCGATGCGAGCGGCGTTCCTGTGGTGCCCTACACATGCGCGCGTTATTCGGTTTTCTCTGGAGGCAATTCCTCCACAATTTTCAATACCGAAGCCAGCGCTTACGCCGAAGATCGCTGGCTGGTCACCGATCGCCTTCTCATCGAGCCGGGCTTGCGCTTCGACTGGGATGAAATTGTCCGAAGGCCGCTCCTGTCGCCGCGCCTGGCAGGGACTTACATTCTCGACGAAGATGGCAATACCAAGCTGTCGGCGGGAATTGGAATTACTTATGACAACACCACTCTGGGATTAATCCATCAACCCTTCGAGGGGCAGAGAGCGGATTACTTTTTTGAGTGCCTACCGCTGGGCTCGACCACTTGCACAGTGCAACCGACGGATGCGAGCGGGAATCCGACAACTCTGCCCACGCCGATCCCGAGCACGTTTGCCGTGAACCGCAACATGCTTGCAGCACCCCGGTACTTGAACTGGAGCATCGGACTCGAGAGAAAACTTCCATACGCCATCTTTCTCAAACTTGAGTTCCTCGAGAAGCGCGGCGTGCATGGCTTCGCCTACAACACGCCGAATGGCGTGGTGGACGGCAACTTCTTGCTTGCGAACGGGCGCGACGACCGCTATGACGCCTTCACCGTCAGCGCGCGCCACCGCTTTCGCCAGCACTACGAGATCTTCGGCGCCTACACCTGGTCCCGCGCGCATACCAACCAGGTATTTGACTTCAGTTTGGATATTCCCCTGTTAAGCCCGCAGTTGCCCGGTCCCTATCCCTGGGATACGCCGAACCGCTTCGTCGGATGGGGCATCTTGCCATTCTTCAAGCTGCCCATCATCCATAAAGTCGACATGGTTTACTCCGCCGAAGCGCGCACCGGTCTGCCTTTCCTCGCGACGACTGACCAGGGGGAGATTGCCCCGGGTTCTTCTCCCGGCACTTTTCGCCTTCCCACTTACTACACTGTCAATCTCCAGTTCGAAAAGCGCTTTCACCTTTTCGGACGCTATTGGGCTTTACGCGGGGGTTTCGACAACGTAACCAACCACGGCAACGCCCAGCTGGCAAACGGCATCATTGATTCAACTCACCTGTCCCCGACTTTTATCGATGCCAACGGGCGCGCTTTCACAGGCCGCCTCCGCTATCTCGGACGGCAGTGATTTCGACGGCAGCGTTTCGCCGGTCTTGATTCTCAAATCTTCAGCGCCACCTTGCCGTAGTTCTTGCCCTCCTGCAGCAGCTTGTAAGCTTCCACGGCGCGCTCGAACGGGAACACTTGTCCGACCACCGGCGTCAGCTTGCGCTGCGCGATCCACTCCGAGAGTTCCTTCCATGCCGGCTCCATGATCTCGCGCTTCTGCGAGAGGTAGGTCAGCCACAGTCCCTGCAGGCTGGCGGATTTCGCATACAAAGCCCGCACATCGAGCTGCGGCTGCTTGCCCGTCGCGGTGCCGTATTGGATGACGCGTCCGAAATCGCGCAGGCAGCGCAGGCTCTTCGCGGTGTGCTCGCCGCCCAACATTTCGAAGACGGCATCCACGCCTTCGCCGTGAGTGAGGCTCTTCACGGTTTCCTCGTAGTCGTTCTGTTTGTAGTTGATCCCATGCTGCAGGCCGAGTTCTTTCACCCGCGCCAGCTTCTCGTCGGAGGACGAAGTCCCGTACATCTCAACGCCGAGAATCTTTCCTATCTGCACCGCCGCCGTGCCTACGCCTCCGGCCACGGCGTGAATCAACACGCGGTGAGTCCGGCCCGCGGCTGGCGGCTGCGTCATGCCCGCCTGCCAATAAGCCAAGTACGCGGTGAAGTAGTTGACTGGGAACGCGGCGGCTTGTTCGTTCGTCCAATGCTCGGGGACGGGCCATAGCATGTGGGAATAAGCGCCGACTCTCTCGGCGAATGCTCCCCACTGAATGTAGCCCATCACACGTTGTCCGCTGCTTGCTTCCACTCCGGCAAACTCGCGTCCCGCAATCAGCGGCGGCGCGGGTGTGCCGGGATAGCCGCCCTGGGTGGTCATGACGTCGGCAAAATTCAATCCTCCGGCGGCGACGCGGACCAGCGTCTGTCCCGTCTTCAGGGTAGGTTCGGGGGTTTCTTGGATGGCCAGCGCTTCCGGCCCAGTCAGGGTGGTGATCACTAAGGCTTTCATGCCGGAAAGTCTAGCAGGACGGACGCCGTCAGGGCCGACCCGAGTGTTAGAACTGCCTACTCCGTGATGCCGACCAGGTTGTACCTCCGGGTTTTGCCGTCGGGGAAGAGGAACTCGTAAGAGCCGTAGACATCGTAGGGGTGGACGTCTTTCACCTTCGCTGGAACGCTCTTGGCTTTGTAGTCGCCGGGTGTCAGAAGTATGCTGTCATCGACGCCTTGCAGTTCACACTTTTTCCCATCGAGGGTGACCTTTAGCCTCAAGAAGCCGGGGCCCTCAATCCGAGCCGCATTGACGTGGACGTTAATGGTGTAGTCGGCTGGGTTCGGCTCTGTACCTGCCCAGGCCAACGCGGAGCACAGTATAACGACAACAACTGCGAACTTCTTCATAGCTGCCTCATTTCTGTTCTCGGGCTTCCACACATTACAAAGCCCCGCCCCGGTTCAAAAGTTGTGCGATAACTGTCCCACTGACAATACTTTACCTTGGAGGCACCACGGTCGTTCTGCTGTAAAGATGTAACGGCTGCGTCTTGTCGGCGGCGAGAAAGATGTTGCAAGCAACGTCTCTACGGACGGGGCCGTGGGCGACCGAACGTTTCTTCGCTGCCTATTTGCCTTCCGGTATATACTTTTGGCGTTGGATACTGAGGTCCTCTCGGCCAGCCTCCAAGGGCCGGGACGGGGCGTACATTCATTCCCCTAATTCTTGCGCGCCCCGCATAGCTGATTTGCCGATTCCCGCCCGGGGCGGCGAGGAAATGGCACCGGTGCATCTCGCCAGATGTCTGCGGAAGTGCATCCGGGGGAGGTCATATTGTGGATTTGATTCTTGTACGTCTTCTTTTTGTCATCGTAGTTGCGGTTACCTGTTACGTTATCGCGCCTTTCGGATTGCCTCGCAACCTGGACGCCGGAATCGGCGCGCTGGTTGGGGCGGGGATCGTCCTGTTCGAATGGAAGCTGCGCGGGGTGAGCCTGAAGCGGCTGATCGGCGCGGCTATCGGGAGCATCCTCGGCATCTGCGGAGCCTACCTGTTTGCCCTGGTGATTCGCAGCAGTGTGCCTGCCGGCAGCACGCAGAGTTTCCTGCAAATCCTAGTCATGCTGTTGATGGCCTATGTGGGCCTGATCGTGGGGGCGAGCAAAGGCGACCTGCTGAACCTGGCTGCTCTGGGTGGCATCTTTGGCGGCGAAAAGCAGGGCAAGAAGAGCTACAAGATTCTCGACACCAGCGTCATCATCGACGGCCGCATCGCCGACATTGCCGAGACCGGGTTTCTCGATGGCATCATCGTCACCCCGCAGTTCGTGTTGCGCGAGTTGCAACTCGTCGCCGATTCGGCCGACTCGCTAAAGCGTAACCGCGGCCGCCGCGGCCTCGATGTTCTGCAGCGCCTGCAGAAAATGGCTACGCTGTCGATCCAGATTGTAGAAGATGATTTCCCTGCCGTCCGCGAGGTCGATCTCAAGCTGATCGAACTGGCCAAAGTTTACGAGGGCAAAATCATCACCAACGACTTCAATCTGAACAAGGTGGCGCAACTGCAGGGCGTCGAAGTGCTGAACATCAACGAGCTGGCCAACTCGCTCAAGCCCATCGTACTTCCGGGCGAGATCATGAAGGTGTTCATCCTGAAAGAAGGTAAGGAGTACAACCAGGGCGTCGCCTATCTGGATGACGGCACCATGGTGGTCGTGGACAATGCGCGGAAGATGATCGGCAAAACGATCGACGTCTCGGTCACTTCGGTGCTGCAGACAACTGCTGGAAAGATGATCTTCGGCAAGTGGGATGAACGCGCCTTCAGCCGGACTAGCGTGGCTGTCCCGCCGGCAGTACCGGTAGTCACGAGCACGGTCGTGCCCCCGGCGGTAGTCCCGAACACGCTAGTGGAGACCAAGCCCCAGCCTTAGGACTACGGATCGCATGCAAGAAATGGCGCTGCACCGCATTTAAAGACCGTCTCCGTTCGAGCCATAGGCAACAGCCATGAAAGTCCGGGTGCTTGACGAAAAAGCTGCGGTTTATTCGGACACAGACCTGAAATCCCCAATCGTGGCGGAGTTGCGTGCCGGCGACGAACTCGGCATTGGGAATACGATAAACATCTCCGGCCTGAACTGGTGTGCCGCCACATTGGCAGACGGTAAGACAGGCTACGTTGCTGACACCATTGAGGTCTTTCGCATGCGCCCGGTCACTTTGGCCCAGGATACGGTCGCTGTTCTTGAGTCCCCAGCAGCCGGGTCCAAGCTGAAGGCGACTTACAGGCGTGGTGATCGATTCACGCTTGCGGGAGTGGTGAAATCCGGCGACACCGAGTGGGTTGAGATTTGCACCGATGCCGGGGACGTTGGCTTCGTCCCGGCTGGGACTGAGATTGAAGACGAAAAGAACCTGAACGGCCTTGGCGGATGGCTTGTTTTCATAGGGCTTAGCTTGCTGGTCGAGCCGTTGATAATTATCCGCGCTATCGCTTCTTCCGGCCTGGACGATACCTGGCTTCTCATAAACCTGGCTTTCTTGGCCGGGTTGCTTGTTCTCAACATCCTTTTCTTCCAGAAAAGGAAAATCTTTCCAGTTTGTTACGTCATTTTCATCGTGCTAATGTTCGTCGCGGCTGTGAATCAGCCGACCGGTGTGCCGTTTCACACCCTAAGTCTGGGTATCGAGCGGGCAACGCAGCTCATGAAACAGCGGCAGGACGAGGTGTACCAGCAGATGGGCCAGATTACGATCTACGCGTTGATTTGGATACCCTACCTGCTTCGATCGCGGCGAGTAAAAGCTACCTTCGTGCGTTGACCAATTGCGTTCGGATTTGAACTCCTTGCTTCCGTACTCGTATACTTACAGCCCGCTATGAAGGTTGTCGTGATAATTCCCGCTGCCGGGCTTGGAACCCGCATGGCTCCGATGCCTGCCGGCGCCAAGGGCAAGCAGAAGAGCACGCCGCCCTCCAAGCAGTTCACCGAACTGGGCGGAACACCGATTCTCATCCATACGCTGCGTAAGTTTGCCGCTGTCGAGAACGTCACCGAAATCTGGATTGCTCTTAGGGAAAACGAGATTGCGGGGTTCCGCGCCCGGCTGCAGAGCGAAGCGCGCGATATGCTGAGCAAAGACCTGCAGAAGAAGAAGGTGGAACTCGTTGTGGGCGGGGAACACAGGCAGCAGTCGGTGGAGAACGCGCTGAACGCGGTGACGGCGGCGGAGGATGATATTGTTCTGGTGCACGATGCCGTGCGTCCGTTCGTGTCCCGCGAAATCATTCAAGAAGTGATTGAGGCGGCAAAGAAATATGGCGCGGCGATCGCCGGACTGCCTGCCGTGGACACGGTGAAGCAAGTCGAGCGTACGGCGGAGGGCGCACTGATTAAGGCAACGATTCCGCGTGCGGGCATCGTGATGGCGCAAACGCCGCAGGGCTTTCGCTACGGTGTGATCAAGAAGGCGTTCGACGAGGCCTCCGCCGACGGATTCCTCGGCACCGACGAAGCGTCCCTGGTGGAACGATCAGGGCACGACGTGGCGGTGGTGATGGGCGCGCCCCGGAACATCAAGATCACAGCCCCGGCGGACATGGAACTGGCGGAGTTCTACCTGAAGAGTGTGGATCGGCACTGACTCGTAATGCCAACGGCCAACGACAAACGACCAACGACACGCATCGGCTACGGCTTCGATTCGCATGAGTTTCGTCCGGGGATTCCGCTGAAGATTGGCGGCATTGCGCTGGCACATGACAAGGGCCTGGGAGGCCATTCGGACGGCGATGTGCTGCTGCATGCCATCACCGATGCGCTGCTTGGGGCTGTGGCTGCTCCTGACATTGGCGCGCTGTTTCCTCCATCCGACCCGAAGTGGAAGGGTGCGGACTCGGTGGTGTTTCTGCGTGAGGCGCTGAAGCGTGTACGCGATGCGGGATACGGTGTGGCCAATCTTGACGCCAGCCTGATTCTGGCCGCTCCGAAGATTGGTCCGCACGCGGCGGTGATTCGAATGCGCGTGGCACAGTTGATGGGAGTGCACGCCGATTGCGTCGGGTTGAAAGCGAAGACTCCCGAGGGGCTCAAACTGGAGAACGCCGCGGTCGCGCATGTAGTGGTGTTGCTGGAGAAGCATGCGAAGAAGGCGCGGCGGAAGATTACGAAGACCAAGCCGCGTTGAGCTATTTGGGCCGTGCTTCGGCGGCTTGGATCAGGGCACTGAAAATGTTGCGGGAGGGTTCGTCGTCATCGACGGAGCGCTCGGGGTGCCATTGGACCGCCAGCACGAAGTGATCGGGGCTGGTTCCTTCCAGCGCTTCGATGATGCCGTCGTCGGGGCAGCGGGCGGAGATGCGCAGGCCGCTGCCGATCGCGTTGGCCGATTGATGATGCGAGGAGTTCACCGGGACTACGAGTGTGCGCCCTTCCCGTTCTTTCCCGTTCACGATTGCTGCCAGCCTGGAATCTCTCTCAATCTCGACTGCATGCGCTACTGCAACCGTCTTTCCGGCTTCGTGGTCGACTCGCGTGCGCAAGTCTTGCGGCAGGAAGTCTGGGATGTGCTGGATGAGCGATCCGGCGCGGTAGACGTTGATTCTTTGCAGGCCGTAGCAGATGCCGAGGACGGGCTTGCGCAGGGCGTAAGCATCCCGCAGCAGCAGTTCGTCGACGGCGTCGCGGCGCGGGTCGGCGGCTGCGGTGTGGGGCGAGCGCGGGGCGCTGAATCTCGCTGGTTCGACGTCGGCATTGCTGCCGGGCAGTAGCACGCCGTCGCAGCGCTCGATGAGCTTCATGAGTTCAGTGGGCGTCTGGTCGAGGGGGATGCGGACGGGTTCGCCTCCGGCTTGCTTGACGGCGCGCTCGTATTGGGGAATCGCGCGCTCGGCGTACTCGCGGTCGGTCGAGTGCGGCATGGGGATGGCGATGCGCGGCGGGGCGTTACTGGGCACTCTCAACTCATCCTCTCGTATCAATTAACCCCTCAAGCGCAGCGAGGGTCTTTGACTGGCGGTAGTGGCGGATCTCCATGGCGAGCGCCAGGACGAAGATGATGCTGCCTGCGACCACGGCTGCGGGCAGGGCGACGAGGCGATAGGCTGCAGTCATGTTGGGGTGGACGTGGCGCAGGGCTGAGGCGATCACGATGCCGAGGATGCCGAGCAGCAGGCTGACGGCGAATGAGATGAGCGTGCCGATGAAGGTCACCAGCAGGACTCGCCCCGGGACGGCATACCAGCGGGGCGGGCGCGGGGTTGGCGGCATAGTTCTAGGCTACACCAAGCGGCGGTCTGCCAGCTTGGATCTAGATTGAAAAAAATCACGGATCGATCTCGGTAAAATCTCTGGAATCAGCGAGTTACGGGCTGCGGATATGGGTTGAATCCGGCTAAAATCTTGAAAATAAATGACTTGCTTGTAAAATATTCCATTCAAAGGACTTAGGGGATACTGGTCTGACTAAGTGCCTTGGAATCAGTGGGCAGGCCGCAAAATATTCAATCTACGGGAGTTATCTCACTGCTATTCGGATGTCAAGGAGCTAATGCATTGAGAGATAGGATCGCTCCTTATTGGGGTCGAAGTCAAGGGGATTATCGGCAATAATCATAGCTGATTCAGTAATGATCTTCCTCATCTCTACCTTCTGGCGGGATTTGTTCCAACCCTTCGTTTTTACGCCGGACTTAAGAGTCTGTGTGAGAACCTCAGGCGTCCCTCCGGGCGCTTCTCCGTTTCCCGCTGTCCCCGGCGCTGAAAGCGCCGGGCTATTATCAGCCGCCCCTCCGTGGGCGCAAATCTTTCGCGGGCTGCGGCTTTTGATTTACATGTCCTTTTTTCTGGTTTTCACCAACAGAATGAACACTACGATCAGCCAGGCGAGGCCGAACAGGACGGCAGAGCAGTGATAGCCATATTTGTAGAGCAGGCCGACGCCTACGATGGCCGGGCCCGAGCTGGTGAAT
Source organism: uncultured Acidobacteriaceae bacterium (assembly GCA_963842095.1). GTDB lineage: Bacteria > Acidobacteriota > Terriglobia > Terriglobales > Acidobacteriaceae > Sulfotelmatobacter. The sequence continues at coordinate 78,602 of CAWJEY010000004.1, read as the reverse complement.
AAGTAGTACCAGGCCAGTCTTTGCCGGACGCAGGCGTTGGTGTACTTTCGAGACGCGTGCCTGAGTTGAAAGAGCCAGGGGAATCTCTCTTCGAGGGCGTAGGCCTGGTCAAAGGCGGCCTCCAGGATGCGGTGGTAGATGTGCAGGTCGAGCATCCAGAGCAGGCAGATTCCGAGTGCGCCTAAGAAGCAAATTCCGCCGGACATCCAGGGATGAGCTATGTTTCCGTCTTTGTCAAACAGCAAGATACCGACGGCGCCGAACGTCGCCAGAAGCCAGGAAGAAGCGACGCCACGATACACGCTCTGCAGCGTATTGAAATGGCGTTCTTCCTCGCCACACTCCTGCACGACCTTCCAAACTTCGTCGAATACGTCTTTGTTGGCTGTGGCGCCTTGTGCTACCGGCGTCCTGAGAAAGGTGTCTAGCTCGTTGGGGAGGGGCATACATAGACCTCCGCTAATGCCACGACGAACGTGGCGGGATTCAGGCCAAAAATTCGTACCCGGAGGGAAGGGGTGAAAAGTACCTCGAAGCTGGAGGCGTCGTCAAGGGGAAAATTTGGAATTGCTGCGGGGGCTACTTCACGCTTGCGCTACTGCGTGCCTTCCACGTTACTGCATCCTTCGGCGTTACTTCATGCCTTCTTGCGCATCTTTTTCTGCGGCGGCTTTGACCAGGGCGTTGTGCATGGCGTTTAGGAGAGGTTGGTTGTGGCCGTTGTAGTCCTGAGAGAGTTCCCACATGAAGACGCCGCCGAGGTGGCGCTGGCTTAGGGCGTAGGCGACTTTTGCCGACGTTGAGGATGGGTTGTCGTAGGTGATGAAGCCGAAGGGTTCGTCACCGGGATCGAGCAGGTACGGGGCCTGGGCGAGGTCGTCGAAATTCTCGGTCCAGCTTCCTGCGGCTATCAGCTGTTCGACTTGGCTGTAGATTACGGTGGGTGCTCCTTGATTTCCGCAGAGAGAGTGATTGGCGCAGAAGGTCCAGAGGCCGTAGACATCGAAGGCGTAGCCGTAGAAAGCGGTGCCCAGGTTGATCTGCTCAGCGGGGACGTTGAAGAGGGTGAGGAAGTTTTCGGCGGAGGTGTCGAGGCTGCCTTCCTGGCCGGGATCGAGCGGGCTCAGGTAGAGCGGGGAGTTGTGGCCGGCGTGGTTGGTTCAGGCGCCGTGGAAGTCGTAGGTCATGACGTTGAAGAAGTCGAGAAGAGGAATCATGCCGGCGAAGTCGTAGACGCCGTAGGAACCGGGGCTGGAGGAAACGGCGGCAGAGATTATGTATTGGCCGGCGGGCATGAGGTCGCGGAGATCGTGGATCAGCAGTGTGAATTGGCCGGCTTGCGTGTTGTTGTTGGGGACTTCGTAATCGAAGTCGACGCCATCGTATCCGTTGGCGATGGCGAAGTTGGCGATGTTCTGGGCGAAAGTGGCGCGAAGTTGGGGATCGGCGTCGATGGTGACGAACAGGGTGGGGTTACCGCTGACGCAGAGTTCTACTTTGACTCCGGCGGCGTGGGCACGCGAAATCAATTCAGGCTCGACAAATCCAGGGGGGACGGCTAGAGTGCCGTCGCCCGGCCACGCCGGCCCGATGTTGGAGTGGACGATGTGGGTGAGCTGGCGGTAGGGGATTTTGGAAGCGTCATAGGTGGGAACGTTCCAGCGGTCGTAGTAGCCGTAGTAGGCGAGGAGACGCGGGCTGGCGGCGTGGAGGGCTGGGGCCAAGGTCAAGGCTAACAGGAGTGCGGCTAGGGAGGTCTTTAGGGTAGGCATGGCGGCGGGATCCTCTGGACTGAAAGTTTAGGGCGGAGGCGAGGGCGGGTCAAGGGGTGTGGGTGTGGTCGGGAACAGGGTTAGGGCAAGAACAACGGCAACGTCAAAGGCAGCGGGCGGGGGCGCCCGCTCTACACGGACGTAGTGTATAAAAGAGCAAGTATGTCGCAGGCAGCGCCAGCAATTACGCGGAGTCCCGCGGATGTGGTCCGGATGACACCGGTTTCGCAGGCGGGGAACGGAGTGTGCTATGCCGCGGCGGGGGAAAGCTCGATCAGCTCGTTCGATCTGGAGCGGATGATTGCGGCGGTGCCAACCAAGATCGCCTCATCGCTTAAACGCAAAGCTTATTATTTTGTCCCGCTGACGGTGAGCCAGGGGGACGAGATTCTGATCGCCGATCGCTATGATGTGGCGCTCAGCGACAATGCGGTGTGCCATCGCAACCTGAATCTGGGCGACTCGCAATGCGTGTTTATCTCGACGCGGCTGACGGACGACAAGTTTTCCGTGGCGTTTGAGTTCTATATCAACGTAGGCCATGCGCTGGTGGAACTTGCCGGAGTTTCGCAGGAGTTTAGCGAACTGGCGTGGAAGCAGGTGGAAGCAGGGACGCGCGGCGAAACGTCACTGGACGCCTGGGAAGCGCGCAAACTGGCTACGGCGGGCGGGCCCGACGCGGAGCGTTTTAAGAACGAATACTTCGAGGCCACGTTCTCGGACACGATCTCGATTTATCTGCTCTCGCTTTACCTGGATGTGGATTACTACGATTTGCGGGAGCGGGATTATCCGCTGCTGGCGCCTTCGGCGCTGGCGGAGCGGTTGAGGAAAGTGGCGGAGCTGTTTCCGGCGAATGCGGGGTATGAGTTTGCGGTGCTGTATAAGCGGCGGGGGTAGTGCCCAGAAGTTTCTAGTGTCTGGTTTCTGGTTTCCAGTCTAAATCCAAATCGACAGTCAGATAGTACGGGCAGTTGGCGGGCGAGGGCACCCACCCTACACTAGCAAATCCACACAGTCCAAACCCACAATCCAAAATTACTTGTTGCCGATCACGAAATTTATCGTGCTGGGCTGATTGGCGTTGACCGTTACCGGTTTCTCCCAGGTCTTCGGTTCGGTGAACACTGGCCGCTGTACGGTGCGCTCGGTTAGGACGTCGTAGGCCTGCTCTTTGCCCGCCAGACCCCAACCTTCATGCCAGGCGACGATTTGATAGGTGCCGGGGGGAACTGCGGTGAATTCGAAGCGGCCGCTTTCGTCGGTGACGGCGTAGTAGGGGTGGGGGACAACCATCATCTCGGCGTTCATCCAGACGTGGCCGCCGTTGCAGCGCAGATTGACCAGGCCGGGCGTGGACATGTTGCGCGAGGTGATCTGATTCTGGAAGGGGAACGGGAGATTGAAGCTGGCAGCGCCGTCCATGTGGATGGTGTGCAGGGTGGCGTCGGAGCTTTGCATCTGCAGAGCCGCGTTCTGGGGCACGAGAAGAATGTGCGGGATGTAGCGGCAATGCTTCTGGTCGAGGTGACGGCGCTGCTCGGGGAGTTCCAAGGCCTTTCCGGCGGAGATGTTCTTGAGATAGACGATGGTGTTGGCCACGCCGCCCTCGGGTCCGACGATGAGGCGATCGAGGCTGACGGTTTTATTGCCATCCGGAGCGCAGATCTGCGGATCTTTGGTGATGGGGAAATCCAGCGCCTTGGGCACCGGTCCCGACCATTTAATAGAGCCAGAGATGGTTCCGCCGTCGTTGACGGAGATGACTTTGTAGTCGTTTTGAGCGGTGGCGAAAGTTGCAACCGCCAGAAGAGAGATGAACAAAAAACAGCGAGTGATCACAGTCCGCATGCAAAACCCCTGATAGCCCACCGCCCGCTGCTCGCGCTTGCGAAGTCGCGGCAACGCAGGCTGAAATTTGGAGTCGATCTGCTTGCCTATCCACGTGCTTTTCCGCAGCCAACGGCTTGCACCCAACTTGCGGGACAGCGCTCACAGGGTCCCGCTTAGGGGCGGGAAGCGCTCGTGTTTGCGGTCTTACTGAATTCCAGCGGGGATGAACCGTCACCGGTTCGTGTGATTGGAATCACAATTAGAGTGCTCTTATTTGCGGCAGAGGTCGAGATTACCAAGGTGGGGTATCGGTTGGTGGGAGGCAGACGCGCAGGAGTTTACAATCATTCTTCCATGAACGTTACCGTCCGATCGTTCGCGAAGATCAATCTTGGGTTGGGCATCGGCGCTCTTCGGGAGGATGGGTTTCACGAACTGCTGACGGTCTATCAGACGATCGGACTGCATGACTTGATCCGGGTGAGAGTGGGGCGAGGGAGTGGGATTGAGATTCGCTGTGACGACCCTGGAGTTCCGAAGGATGAATCGAACACTTGCTATCGCATCGTCGAGAAAGCCATGCAGTCTCTGGGTACGAAGGGGCGGGTCGTCATCGACATTGAGAAACGGCTGCCTGTGCAGGGCGGGCTGGGCGGAGCTTCATCGAATGCGGTGGCCGCGTTGTTGGGGCTGGAGCGGGCGCTGAAGAAAACTCTGCCGGCTGAGGAGAGGTTGCGGATTGCGGCGGAAGTTGGGTCGGATCTGCCGTTGTTTCTGGTGGCTGGGACGGTGCTGGGTTTGGGGCGCGGGGAGCAGGTGTATCCATTGCAGGATTTGCCGGCGATGGCGTGTGTGGTGGTGACGCCGGAGGTTGGGGTTTCGACGCCGAAGGCGTTCGCCGAGTGGGATCGCAAATTGACGGCCCCGAATGCATCCGATAGAATGGGTGAGCTTGGCCGAGGGCTTTCGGCGTGGCTGAGCGAGATGTACTCCGGTGCTCCTCGTCAGATTAGTCGTATCGTGAAACCCAGGAGGGGCCGGGCCGAGAATCCGCTTCTCGAGCTTGTCCGGGCCGGGATCAAGAACGACTTCGAAGAGGTCGTCTTTCCTGAGTATCCCGAACTGAGTGAAGGTAAGAGTGCGCTGGAGCGCGCGGGCGCGAAATACGCGTCGCTGTCGGGCTCCGGGTCGACGCTGTACGGGCTGTTCGCTTCGAAAGAGGCGGCGCGCACGGCGGCGGAGCGGCTGCAGAGGCAGGGGTGGACGGCGCAGGCGACGGTTACGCTGACACGAGGCCAGTACTGGCGGCGAGTTTTTTGATTGTTGATTTTTGGTTGTTGATTGACAATGGAGATGCCCGACTTTCGGGATCAATCAAAAACCAAGAATCCTACTGGGCCGTCGACTAATGGTAGGTCAAGTGCCTTTGGAGCACTTTGTCTAGGTTCGAATCCTAGCGGCCCAGCCAGAAAAACAAGTTCTCAGTTCTCGGTTCTCAGTTCTCAGTTAAGAACTGAAGCCGGTGCTGAGGACGGCCAGAAAAGCAGTTTTCACGTCCCCAGTCCTTTGGTTCTCAGCGATGCGCTGAAACCCAAGACTGAGAACTGAGAACTGAGAACTGAGAACTTCTTATGGCTACTTTGGTGACGCCGACCGAGAAGGCAGAGAAGACGGAAAAGAACCCTCCACCTACGCCCGAGGAGAAGACAGACCGCAAGCAGCGGGCGCGGGCGGACGACAAGTTCAAGATTTTCAGCGGGACGGCCAACGAGCCGCTGGCTGACGAGGTCTGTCAGTTTCTGGGGATGCAGCGCGGGCAGGCGCAGGTGATCCGCTTCGCCGATGGCGAGGCGTATGTGCAGATTCAGGAGAACGTGCGGGGCTGCGATGTATTTGTGATGCAGCCGACGTGCCGCGCGGCGCACGCCAATAGTGCGAAGAGCACCAGCGTGGACGAGCACCTGATGGAGTTGCTGTTGATGATTGACGCGCTGAAGCGCGCTTCGGCACGGCGCATCACGGCGGTGATGCCGTATTTCGGTTACGCGCGGCAGGACCGCAAAGACAAACCACGCAGCCCGATTTCATCCAAGCTGGTGGCGGATTTGCTGACCACCGCCGGGGCGCACCGGGCATTGATTGTTGATTTGCATACGCCGCAGTTGCAGGGATTTTTTAATATCCCGGTGGATCATTTATTTGCTTCGCCGGTGCTGGTGGATCACTTCCGGAAGCTGAATCTGCCGAATCTGACCGTGGTTTCGCCGGACGCGGGCGGCGTGGAGCGGGCGCGGTTTTTCGCTAAGAAAGTTGATGCAGCGCTGGCCATCGTCGACAAACGGCGCGTGGAAATGAACGTGGCGGAAGTGATGCACGTGATCGGCGATGTGAAAGGGCGGACCTGCTTGATCATCGACGACTTGATCGATACGGCGGGCACGCTGGTGAAGACGGCGACGGCCTTGATGGAGAACGGAGCGATCGAGGTGTATGCCTGTTCGTCACATGCTGTGCTGTCGTGGCCGGCGGTGGAAAATATTGCGAAATCGGTGATCCGCGAGGTGGTGGTGACCAACACGATCCCGCTGACCGAAGAAGCTAAACGCGAACCGAAGATCCGCGTGCTTTCGATCGCGGGATTGATCGGCCGGGCGATCCAGGCCAATCACGAAGAGACATCCGTGAGCAAGTTATTTATTTAGATTCAAGAAGCGGGGTTTGAAATAAGGAAGCGAGCCAAACGCGCGATTATTGTGTCGCAAAGAACGCGACACACCGCGGGGCTCGCCCAGATCCTTCGGCGACGATAAGGCCGTCGCCTCAGGATGACAACACTTATAGAAGGAAGCGAATTTATGGCAACTACATTGGAACAAAACATTCTGGAAGCGCAACCGCGGGAAGCCGGGACCAAGAACCAGGCCCGGCGGGTGCGGCGGGAAGGCAAGATCCCGGCGGTGGTTTATGGCGCGAGCAAGGAAGCGTTGTCGGTGAGCGTGGATCCGCGGCATGTGCTGCGGATTCTGCGGTCCGATAGCGGGCATAACACGATTTTCGATCTCGCGCTGAATGGCGGCGAGCGCACCAAGGCCATGATCGTCGATTGGCAGTATGAGCCGATCAAGGGCCATCTTCTGCATATCGACCTGAAGCGCATCGCCATGGACAAGGCGCTGCGGGTCAGCGTGCCCATCGTGCTGCAAGGCACGGCGGAGGGCGTGAAGACCGAGGGCGGAATTCTCGAGCATATGCTGCGCGAAGTGGAGATCGAGTGTTTGCCCGGCGACATCCCCAGCCACATCGATGTCGATATCAGCCACCTGACCTTTGGCAAAGTGCTGCGCGTATCGGATTTGCCGCACAATCCTAAGCTGAAGTTCCTTTCGGATGCGAACCAGCCTGTGGCCCACGTCACCAGCGTGAAGGAAGAAGTTGTGGTCACGCCGGAAGCGGTGGCGGCGGAGGCGGGAGCGGTTCCGGCCGAGCCCGAAGTCATCAAGAAGGGCAAGGCGGAGACCGAAGAGGAGGGCGAGGCTGCTGCTGCGCCCGAGAAGCCGGAAAAGGCCGAAAAGAAGGCCGAGAAAAAGGAGAAGAAGTAACTTGTTGCCGAAGCGCCTCGCTGCTCTCGGCGGGACGGGCGAGGCGCCCGTCCCCACATGTTCCTTCTCAGGGTTCGGGATGGTGGCGTGAAACTGATCGTTGGTCTCGGCAACCCTGGCATCGAGTATCAGTTCACGCCGCATAACCTGGGCTTTCTGGTGGTGGATCGCATCGCCGGCGAGCGTGGGGTTGAGATCAGGAACCGGCAGTGCCGGGCGATGACTGGGCGAATACAGGTTGGAGACGAGCCGGTGCTGCTGGCGAAGCCAGAAACCTACATGAACTTGAGCGGGGTTTCGGTCGGGGAACTGGTGGCGGAGTACGAGTTGAAACCGGAAGTGGACCTGGTCGTGGTTCAGGACGAACTGGATTTTCCGCTGGGCACGCTGCGGATTCATACGAGGCGGAGTTCGGCGGGGCATAACGGGATCGAGTCGATTATCGGAGCGCTGGGCACACAGGATTTCTTGCGCATCCGGATGGGCGTGGCCCCGGAACGCAAGGTGGAAGACGGCGAGCGTTATTTACTGGCGCCGTTTCGCAAGGCCGATCTGGCGGTGGTGGATGGGATGCTCGATACAGCCGCAGAGGCGGTGAAGGCGATTTTGACCGAAGGTGCGGCGGCAGCGATGAATCGGTTTAACCGCAAAGAGCCGGAAGAGAAAGATTAGCCACGGATTTACACGGATTCTCACGGATCAGAATCCCCGAAAAAGGTTTATCCGTGGTGATCCGTGAAGATCAGTGGCAAAGGAATCTGGAGATGCAAATGAATCGTACTTATGAACTGATGTTTATTGTCCGGCCGGATATGGCGGACGAAGATCTTGAGAAGCTGATTTCGAACCTGGAGTCGACGGTGACTGCGGCTGCGGGGTCGATCAAGAGCATCGATCGCATGGGCAAGCGGCGCCTGGCTTACATGGTGCGTAAATTCCGCGAAGGTGTGTATATTCTGTTGACGATCGAAGGTGCGGGCACGGTGGTCCACGAATTGGAGCGGCGGCTGCGCGTGACTGAGCCGGTGATCAAGTTCCTCACCGTGCGCATCGACGAAGAGCAGAAGCGCCTGGACAAGATCAAGAAGCTGCGCGACGCGAAGAAGAAGGTAAGCGCGCAGCCCGCGGTGGTGGCGGAAGAAGCGCCTGCGCCGCCGGCAGCGGAAACTCCGGCAACGGCTTGAGAACAGTGGTCAGTGGCCAGTGGTCGGTGACCAGTTCTGCCGCCATCGATCGAGGAGATTTGACTGGCCAGTGGTCACTGATTTTAACCAACGACCACTGGCCACTGATTAAGGAGCGTTATGAGTGACGAGACTAAAGCACCAACCGAGCGGCCGGAGCGGCCTGCCGGGGATGGACCACGCGAGTTCAGGCCTTCTGGAGACCGTCCGCGTTTTGGCGGCGGCGGTGGTGGCCGTTCTGGGCCGGGCGGTCCGCCGCGTGAAGGTGGGCGCAAGTTTTTCCGGCGCAAGAAGGTTTGCAAGTTCTGCACCGAGAAGATCGCCGACATCAACTATAAAGATTACCGGCTGCTCGGGCAGTTCGTGGCGGAGAGCGGCAAGATTGTGCCCCGGCGTTTGACCGGCGTGTGCTCGCCGCATCAACACCGGCTGGCCGCGGCCATCAAGCAGGCGCGCAACATTGCGTTGTTGCCGTTTGCCGGGCGGGCATCGTAGAAACGCAGCTGTCAGCTATCAGCCGTCAGCTCTCAGCTTGTTCGTGCCGAGGGTTGGCTAAAAGCTGAGGGCTGATAGCTCAAGATTGGGAGTCATATCATGGAAGTCATTCTCAAAGAAGATGTAAACAAGCTGGGATCGCGCGGCGACGTGGTGAAGGTTGCCGAAGGATATGGGCGCAACTATCTTTTGCCGCGCAAGTTGGCCATCCAGGCCACTGCCGGGAACAAAGCCGTCATCGTGCAGATGAAGGCTGCCTCGGTGCGCAAGTCGGCCAAGGAGAAGACGCAGGCCGAGGAACTGGCCAAGCAGTTTGAGGGGCTATCGGCTACGTTCCAGAAGCGGGCGGGCGAACACGATCAGTTGTTCGGCTCAGTCACCTCCGGCGACATTGCCGAGGCCATCGTGAAGAAGGGAATCAACCTTGACCGCAAGCAGATTCAGCTCCACGAGCCGCTGAAGACCCTGGGCGAGTTCACCGTGCCGGTGAAGCTGCACAAGGACGTGACCGCGCATTTGAAAGTGGTAATTGAGAAGGAAGCGGTGGCGGAGTAAGAGTTTCTCGGAGAGGCTGTGCGTCAGCGGATCAGACCTGCGTTTCTATTGGCAGTCAGTTTTTCCCTCATGCTCGGCGCGCTGGGTTGCTCATATGCCCTTCCTCCAGTAAGCCCAGCATCACAAGAACGGGTTAGAGTCATCTCACGGTTGCCCGGACGTGCCAGCCTGCGTGTGGTGACCACCCGGTCCGAGGATCTTTCTGTTCCGCCCGACGGTCGCCTTACGTTCTCGATACCCCCCACTCGACGCGGTTGTACGGTTCGCTTCCTTGGCATCAAGGTCTCCGACGGCTACGATCCTTTCAAGGATTGGACCGTTGCGGTTTATGCCGACAGTAAGAGGCTCCGCAGGTTATCGCTCATCCAGTTAAACAAGCTCCCGACCGACCCAGATGGATACCGCCTTCTGGAGATTGCCGACTCGGTGCCGTAGGCACCTCTGATAATAGACCGCCAGTTCACTGTCGGGTAAGCTTCCAGCGTTTCAGCCGTGCCTACGGCACGTTGTTTTCTCTTTTGGGCCGGATTCCCGCCACTGAAGTGGCGGGCTACTGTCAGATGTCCCTCCGGGACAGTCGCCATCCTGATGTCCTGTAACTCACGGTGTGATCTGGAATACCGTTCCCCCATTGCCCTGGCCGCCGCCGGCGGTTGTGCCGTAGAGAGTTCCGGACGGCCCGAGGATTAAGGTCGCTTCCGGAAAGTATCCATCACCGCCGCCAACGCTTGGGAAGGTATACAGCGCCGTCTCGCTCCAGCCCCCGCCGGAAGTGGGAGAAAGTTCAAAGACGTTGCCCCAGTCTCCGAACAGACCGCCCTCAGTCGTGCCGTACAGGTTGCCGTGCTGGTCGAAGACTACGCCAGCGAGAGGAGTAGTGGCATCGGATCCGAGAAACGTATAGAGAATGGTTTCGCGCCACGGGCCCGATTGCGGCGAAAGCTCGAAAACAATTCCACAGCCGCCGATGCCACAGATACCGTGAGCGCCGCCGGCCGCGGTGGTGCCATAGAGGTTGCCTGCCTGATCGAAGATGAGCCCTGCGTCAGGCACTGCGCCATCGCCCTGGCTATCGCTGAACTCGTGCAGCAGGGTCTCTGCCCACACACCGCCGGAACCCGGGGTTAACTTGAAGACGGTGCCACAGCCAGAAATGTAACAGGCGATTCCGGTCAGGCCGCCGAAGGAGGTGGTGCCGTAAAGATTGCCAGAATGGTCGAAGGTTACTCCTGCCACTGGTTCCGCGCCGTCCTTGCCGCCGAGGAAGCTGTAGAGCACAGTCTCGGTTCACTGACCTTGCGCGGGCGTGAGCTTGAAGACCAGCCCGCAGTCCAGATCGCAGTTGCCGGAGTCGAGTCCGCCCAGTCCCGTGGTGCCATACAGATTGCCCTCTGAATCGAAGACGAGTCCACCGCTCGGATAGATTCCCGTTTTTGTCCCCTTAAAGGTAAAGAGAGTTTTTTCGGTCCACTCCCCTTGCGGTGTGGGCGATAGCTCGTAAACCATGCCCCAACCTGCCGAACCGCCGTATTGAGTTTCGCCGTAAAGATTGCCGGCCGAGTCGAAGATCAAGGTAGAGGCATTTGAGGCCTGATTAGGGCCGGCGGTCGCTCCCCTTGGGAAGTTGTAGAGCGTGGTTTCTTTCCAGCCCTTGGCCGAATTTGTCAGTTTGAAAACGGTTCCATAGCCGTAGGTACCTCCCCGCGAGGTCACTCCGTATAGATCGCCCGCGGCATCGGCGATCAGGGCAGCTTGCGGAATTTCGCCATCCGCAGGTTGAAAGTTATCGATCGTGGTTTCGTTCCACTTTCCCTGACTGGCTGTAAGTTCGAAGACTACGCCATTTCCGGGCACGCTTACGTTAGAGTTTGTGCCGTAAAGCTGTCCGGCGGGCCCTGCGATCACTCCGTACTGCGGGGTTTCGCCATCGTTGCCGCCGGTAAAGTTCCACAAGACGCTTTCGTTCCATTGTCCGTTAGCGCCGGGCGTGAGTTCGAATACAACGCCAGCACTTCCTGGAAATGCGCCGCCGGTTCCCCCGTCGAGGGTGGTGCCATAGAGATTGCCTTGCTGGTCAAGCAGCAGCTTGCCTGCCGGGTCTTCTCCGTCGGTGCCATTAAAGCTGAAGAGAATTTTTTCACTCCACTCGCCATTTGCTCCCGGAGTAAGTTGGAAGACGGTGCCGCAGTAGTCAGAACACGCGGTGCCATTACCGCCGCCGGAGGTGACGCCGTAAAGATTTCCCGCCTGATCGAAGATGACGCCTCCGTTCGGGCTAAAACCATTCGCTCCTCCGGGGAAGCTGTAGAGCGTGGTTTCGATCCAACTGCCGCTTTTGCCGGGGGTAAGTTCGAAGACGCCGCCGTAATTGGTGTAGAGCGCGCTGGTCGTTCCGTACAGGTTGCCACTAGCGTCGATGGCCAGCGAGTCATTGGGATATTGCCCATCGGAAAATCCCTGAAACACGTACAAAATGGTTTCATCCCATGGATCGCTGGCTTTGGGGCTGAGCCGGAAGACGATGCCGCAGCCGCCATCGAAGCTGCAGTTTACTTGCGAGTAACCGCCGCCATAGCGGGTCGTGCCATATAAGTTGCCGGCTTTGTCGAACACAAGGCCGCCTTGAGGGTTGAAGCCGTCTTTTGCGTTCGTTTGCTGGAAGCTCCAAATAATCGATTCCTTCCACTTGCCATTGGTGTTGGTGAGCTTGAATATGGTGCCGACCTGTTCTTTGCTGTCGCCGCCCCAGGTAGTGGCGCCATAGAGATTTCCGGCCGAGTCAAAAGTTAGCGCGCCGGTCGGATACCATCCGTCCGTAGCCCCGCCAATCTGGCCCTTAAAGCTGTAGAGCACGGTTTCGGTCCAGCCCCCGTGTGAATTTGGAGATAGCATGAACACCGTGCCGTAAGCGTAGGTGCCTCCGTATTGGGTGACGCCATAGAGATTGCCTGCCGAGTCGGAAATCAATCCGCCCCAGGGGAATTGCCCGTGCAATGTGGGGTGGAAGCTGTAGAGAATGTCTTCGGTGCCAGCCGAAGCATTGGTTGCGCACAGAGCGATGGCGGCGAACGTGGCTATGGCGATCACGAAAGAGAATGGCTTCTGGCGCTTCTTGAGCAGCATGAGATTCTCCATCGTCGACCAACGACCGTGGTTGCTCCCTTGAGAGCAGGGGCGATGCTAGACCAGCTGCCAGCCCTTGTCTTTCAGGGAATTGAGCTTTTGTCAGCGGATTGATGTGATCCCGTGGGCCTTACGATATTCGGTGGAGGTCCTGGGAGTGAATGCGGACGGCGGGAGGGGGATCCCGTGAGGCGGAATTATACACCGGCTGCACAAGGCTCACCAATCAAGCCGTTCGGCCGGGTGAAAGATATTGCACACTATGCGGGCGGGGAACGCGCGTATATAATCCCCGCGCGGTAAAGTACGCGGATGAGGTTCCCGATGAGCAAACTTAACGTATCGAAAATCGCATTTGCCATTGCGTTTTGCGTGGCGATGGCGATTGCCTCGCCAGCGCAGAGCTTCACAACTTTGGTGAACTTCGACCAGCTTGTCGGATACGACCCCCAAGTGCCGCCTGTCCAGGGTGTGGACGGAAACTTCTATGGAACGACATTCCGTGGCGGAGCGAACGGGGCGGGGATAATCTTCAAGATGACTCCAGAGGGAGACCTGACCACCCTTTACAGCTTCTGTTCGGGGCCTCAATGCACGGACGGGCAGTTTCCGTTTGATGCGCTGGTGGAAGGCACAGACGGCGACTTTTACCTTGTATGGCGGCCAGCACGAGGGCGGGACGGTCTTCCGGTTCGATCCTGAGGGTGGACTGACCACGCTTTACAACTTTTGCTCTCAGGCGAATTGCGCGGACGGGAGTTCTCCCGGTCAAATCCTTCCAGGCAGCGATGGTAACCTCTACGGAATAACTTTGACCGGCGGAGCGAATGAGGCGGGCACGATCTTCAAGCTGACTCCGCGGGGCGTGTTGACCACGCTTTATAACTTCTGCTCTCAGGCTGGGTGCGCCGATGGCTACTATGTAAATGTATCCTTGGGAACGCTGATCGAGGGAACCGACGGAAATTTCTACGGAACAACGGATCTCGGCGGGAATCAAGCGGGCTATTGCCGTGTCTACGGATGTGGAACGGTTTTCAAAATCACTCCGCAAGGGAAGTTTACGACGATCTATCGTTTCTGCTCACAGGCGAACTGCGCAGACGGAGCTGGCCCCTACGAGTTAACCCAAGGCGCGGACGGCTATTTCTATGGAGTTACGGGCACCGGCGGAAGCTATAGCGTCGTTGGAGGCACGATCTTCCGGCTGAGTGCCGAGGGAGGACTGACCACTCTTTATAGTTTTTGCGCACAGACTGATTGTCCGGACGGTCGGGAGCCTATATCGCTGGCTCAAGCTGTGGGAGGGGGGAACTTCTACGGCACGACGTTCTTCGGCGGGACCAGCAAGAATTGCACAAACGGATGCGGCACGGTGTTCGAAATCACCGCGACGGGAGCGATGACTTCGCTCGAAAGCTTTGACGGCACCAACGGCAATCAACCGTACGGACTGGCTCAAGCCCCGAGCGGAATTTTTTACGGGGTAACGTCATCGGGCGGCGTCCACACTTATGGCGGCACGGTGTACAGCCTAGCAGCAGGGTTGACGCCGTTTGTGGAGACGCAGCCTACGGGCGGCGGTGTGGGAACGAAGGTTATTATTCTCGGGACTGATTTGGAGGGCGCAACTGCGGTGACCTTTAACGGCCGTGCGGCCACACTTACGGTGGTTTCGAGTTTCCAAATCAGGGCCACGGGCCCGAAAGGCGCGACTACTGGTCTGGTGAAAGTGAAAACGCCTGCCAGTACCCTCTCAAGTAGCGTAGTTTTTCAGGTCAAGTGATCTCTCGGACTCGCTCGCCGGGTGCAACCGCGAACGTAAGCGATTCAGCGTACATATGTCTATCCGTTTTGTTGCCTACCCTGTCTATCCAAGCTGTTGAGCCGCAAGCAGAAATCTCCATTTCCAGCCTATAATTCCTGCTCACGGTTCTGCTGACTGACCGTCTATTCCTATGTAAGCCCGGGTACGGCATTGACACCGGGCTGCCAGGAACGACACGAACATGCCAGCCGATGTTTTAACGGTAACACTTGCGGTTGGTGAAGGGGCGCTCTCGCGAGCGAAGTATCGGGCGGAGAAGGTCAGCGGTAACGGAGTAAGTGAGCAACCAGACCCCGCGCGGGGCCGCATGGCTGGGCAAGAACGCCGCATCGACGATACGATCCTCATCCGCGAGGCGCAACGCGGGAACCGCGCCGCCTTCGAGGAACTCGTGCGTCACTACGATCAGGCGGTGTTGCGGCTGGCGCTACACCTGACCGGCACCGAGCACGACGCCCAGGACGTCTATCAGGACGCCTTCCTCAAGGCCTACAAGAACATCGGAAGCTTTCGCTTCGAATGCTCTTTCTACACCTGGATTTACCGCATCGTGACCAACCTTTGCCTGGATCACCTGCGCAAGAAGAATGTACGCAAGGAAGATGCGCCGGTGGCGAAGGACGGCGATGGCGGGGAATACGACCTGCTCGAACAGGTGCCGGATGGGCGGGCGGGCGCGAATCCGGAGCGGGATTTGATGCGGCGGCAGTTGGGGGCACGGATCTCGGGGGCGCTGGAGAAGCTGACGCCGCGGGAGCGCATGGTGTTTGAGTTGAAGCACTACCACGGATTGAAGCTTCGCACCGTGGGAGAGATTTTGCATACGACGGAAGAGACCGCCAAGAATACTTTGTTTCGGGCCACGCAGAAGTTGCGGGGGCAGTTGGCGGATATGAGATGAGGAAGGTTTCAAAATTTCAATGCTTCAAAGACCTTGAAACTCTGAAACTAGAAACCTTTGAAACGGGGTTGCTATGAAGTGCGAATGGGTACGGGAAAATATCACGCTGCACGTTTATGGCGAGCTGGCCGATGACGCCCGCCATGAACTGGAGCAGCATGTGGCGCGTTGTGCCGACTGCGCTGCGGAACTGAAGGCGGAGCAGGAATTTCACGCTCTGCTGTCGCAGGAGCGCGCGACGGAGCCGACGCCGAACCTGCTGGCGGCTTCGCGCATGCGGCTGCAGGAAGCGCTGGAAACGGCCGAGCAGGGCCGCTTCTGGCACCGGCTGGCATTCGATCCGGCGAACTGGCTGCGGCAGGTGCGCTTCTCGCCTGCGCTGGCGTCCGTGATTTTGATTCTTGGCTTCGCCGGTGGAGTTGGAACTTCCTACAGAGTGTTTGCTCATCAGCCTTCGGTTTCGACCGGCGCGCCGGCTCCTCAAGAGGCTTCGATCACAGGAATCCGTTCTATCACGCAGGATCCGGGCACCAACCAGGTTGACATCAAGTACGACACGGTTTCCACGCTGGAGACGCAAGGTTCGATGAATGACCAGCGCATCCAGCAGTTGCTGCTGTTTGCCGCCCGGAGTAACTACAATTCCGGCGTGCGCATGGATTCGGTGGATCTGCTAACCCAGAAGCCTGATGTTTCGCAGGTGCGCGATGCGCTGATCTACGCGCTGCGCTACGACACGAATCCGGGAGTGCGGTTGAAGGCGCTCGATGGCCTGGGACGCTTTGTGAAGGACGATGTACGGGTCCGCGACGTGGTGCTGGAAGCCCTGGTGAACGATTCGAATCCGGGAGTGCGCACGGAAGCGTTGCGTTTGATTGAGCCGGTGAAGGCGGATGGCAGCGTACGCGGGGTGTTGATGACGCTGGCGGCGAAGGACCAGAGCCAGTACATCAAATCGCAAGCGCGAACGATGTTGGCGCAGTTGCCGGAGATTGATTGAGATAAGGAAGCGAGCCAAACGCGCGGTTATTGTGTCGCAAGGACCGCGACACAACGCGCGGCTCGCCCAGATCCCTCGCGGCGCACAAAACGCTTGCTCGGGATGACATTAAGAAACTGAGGTGTTTATTTTGAAGCGTTCGCCACAATTCGTCGGCCTGCTGTGCGTTCTGGCCGGACTTGCGCCCCTGGCACTGGCGCAGGAATCACATGGCGCCCACGAGGGCGTCTGGAGCCAATCAACTTCTGGCACGCTGGCTGCGGCCAGAAACGTACGCGTCAAGCTCGACATGGGCTCGGTGGTAGTGCGCGGTGGGCAGCAATCAGGCATAACCTACGTAGTTCAAAGCCATTCTTATTCCTCCGAGAAAGATGCGCGCCGCCAGTTCGGGTCGTTCAAAGTCAACTCTTATGTGAAGGGCGACACTGCCTGGATCGTGGGCGAGTGGGAAGGCGGACGTCCGCGCAAATTTTCCGGCGAGTTCGTGATTGACATTCCGCGCGACACCGCTTGGGTCAAGATCGAGACCGGCGGCGGCGGAGTGGAAGCGACAGGCATCACCGGGCGCGTGGAAATTGAGAGCGGCGGCGGCAAGGTCGGGGTGGATGACATTGGCGGTGCGGTGACTGTGGAGACCGGAGGCGATTCGATCGATGTGGGGACGGTAGGCGGAGATCTGAAGCTGGAAACGGGTGGCGGCAACATTTCGATCAAGTCGGTGAAGGGAAACATCCACGCGGAAACCGGGGGAGGCAATGTGGTTGTGTACTCCGGCGAACAGGGCGCCGTGATCGAAGCGGGCGGCGGCAACGTGGAGATCAAGCATTGCGGAGGCAAGGTCAAAGCCTCGACCGGCGGAGGCAGTATCAACCTGGGCGATATTGGCGGCCCGGCAGAGATCGAAACCGGTGGCGGCAGCATTCGACTGACTTCCGCAAAAGGGCGGGTGGGTGCGACTGCCGGCGCCGGGACCATCGAACTCTACGGGGTCCCTTCGGCTCGGGTCGAGACCGGCGCGGGCGGGATTGCGGTGAAGTTCATCAACACCGGGGCGGAGCGCAGCGATTCCATGCTCGAGACCTCGGCCGGCGACATTACGGTCTACATCGCGCCGGACGTTGCCATCAGCGTGCGTGCCAGCGTGGACTTGGGCAATGGTCACCGCATCACTTCCGACTTTCCGGACATCCACATTTCCAGCGAAGGCAACCAGTGGGGTCCCAGGACGTTGAACGCGGAGGGGAAGTTGAACGGCGGCGGCCCTTTGCTGAAAGTGCGGACCACGACTGGCGATATTTGCATCAGGCGGGCAAAACAGTAAGGAAGCGAGCCAAAAAGCGCGACTTCGCATTTGCGCAAAGAACGCGCAAATGTTCGCGCGGCTCACCCAGATCCTTCGGCGGGCAAAAGGCGTCCCGCCTCAGGATGACAAGTGAATCACAATTTCAGGAGGTTGGCCATGCGGAAACACGTTTTAGCGACGGTTGCTTTGCTGCCCTTGATGCTCGGACTGGCGCACGCCGGGCAGAATTGGACCTTTAACTCCGGACCCTACGGCGTTCCCAGCGAAGACTCGGGCACGAGCGCCTATCTGGGCGTGGACATTGTCGATATTACGACCGACCGGCTGGGCGCGCTGAAGCTGAAGGAAGAACAGGGCGTCGAAGTCACCATGGTCGATCAGGATGCTCCCGCGGGCAAGGCTGGGATCAAGGAACACGATGTGATTCTGACCATGAACGGAACCGCGATCGAAAGCAAGACGCAGTTGCAGCGGATGATCCACGAGACCCCAGCGGGACGCGTGGTTTCGTTGGGGCTAAGCCGCGATGGACAGCCCATGACCGTCAAGGTGCAACTGGCCGACCGGCGCAACGAATTTCATATGGATATGAAAGATGGGGACTGGGGCAAGAACTTTCATGTAGAGATTCCGCCGATCAACATTCCGGAATTCGATGTGCCAAACATTGGAGTGGTGGTGGTGCATTCGTCGATGCGCAGCGGCGTGATGGTGGAGAACCTGACGCCGCAACTGGGTGAGTTTTTTGGCACCAAGAACGGAAATGGAGTGCTGGTGCGATCGGTGGAAAAAGGCAGCCGCGCTGACAAAGCCGGCTTGCGCGCTGGGGACGTGATTATCCGCGTTGGCGACCAGCCGGTGCATGATACCAGCGACTTCACCCATGCGCTGCATTCCCACAGCGCGGGAGCGGTTGGCATCGGAGTGCTGCGCGACAAGAAGGAGCAGACTCTTACCATCACCTTGCCCGAGCGCAAGGAATCCGGCGACGTGATTGAGGAGAGCCTGGACGCTCCCGAACTGGATGCGGAAACTCAGATCGAGTTAAGTGAAGTGCAAGACGAGGTTGCGAAACTCCGGCCCCAGATGGAACTGGCGGCCGAACAAAGCCGCAAAGCCTCGGTGGAACTGGGCAAGGCGCTCTGCGAGCATTCGAAAGAGATGAAAGAGCAGGCTGAGAAGCTGAAGCAGGAAATCGAGCCCAAGGTTCAGGAGGAATTCGAGAAGGGCCGCCAGAAAATGCAGCAAGAGATGGAGCAGCTTCGCCTGCAGATACGCGGAGATCGGCTCGATATCTAGAAGCTAGTGGTCAGCGGCCAGTGGTTAGTGGGCAGCAAGGCAGCGTCCGAGTAATTTACTGATCACTAACCACTGATCACTGGCCACTGATTTAAGAGCCTGCGGCGTGTCCGCGCGCGATCGATCCCAGGCAGACGCGGTTCCGTCCCGCTTGCTTGGCCGCGTATAAGGCGGCATCTGCAGCCCTCACCAGATCGTCGCGCGTGGTGCCGTGATCGGGGAAGGCGGCGGCTCCGGCGCTGATGGTGACGGTCCGGGGCACACCCGGGAACTGCCAGGCGGCGACCATCTTCCGCAACTTTTCCGCGATATTCATGGCGTGGTGCGCGTTGGTTTGAGTCAAAAGAATCGCGAATTCCTCGCCTCCGAAGCGGCATACCACATCGATCTTGCGCAATTGCTGGTGAAACAGGGAAGAAACCTGGCGCAAAACTTCGTCGCCCAGCACATGCCCGAATTCGTCATTGAGCCGCTTGAACTGATCGATGTCCGCCATGATCACGGCCATGCCGGTGCCGTAGCGGCGGGCGCGCTCAATCTCTTCCATGATGCGCAATTCGAAAAAGCGCCGGTTGAAAATGCCAGTCAGGCCGTCCAGGTAGGCAAGCTGTTTCACGCGTTCCACGTAATGGGCGTTCTGGATGGCGGTGGCGCAGATGTCGGCCACCGATTCCAGAGACTGCAAATCGCCGTCGCGGAAAGCATCGGGCTGCGAACTGTCCAGCGCAAGAATTCCCAGCGTCTGTCCGAACGACACCAGGGGAATGCACATGCGCGAGGCCGATTCCGCGAAGAACTTGGTGTTGCCGGGGGTCAGGCGAAGATCCGTCTCCATTGCAGTAGTGCTGTTGGCCAGAATGCCGGCCCAGGGTTCCGTGTTCGCCGGAAAACGGCCACCCTCGGGAACGCGCGGGGTAAGTGTCCCGTGATGGGCCCGCAGCACCAGGTCGTGGTCCTCGCGCAGAAAGAGCGAGACGTGGGATACGCGAAACGCGTCCTGAATCAACTGGCAAACTCTGCCCAGCAGTTCTTCCAGCTCCAGAACCGCCGTCGTTTGCTGGGCAATGGCATTGATCGCCTGCAGCTGCCGCCGGCGTTGTTCCTCCAGAGAGTAGAGACGCGCGTTCTGCAAAGCGATCGATGCGTGGGTGGAGAACAGCGTCAGCAGATCGATGGTCTCCGGTTCAAAGTAGTCGAGGTGGTCGCTTTGGCAATCGAGCACGCCCACGACTTCGTCGCGCACCATCAAAGGAATGGCAAGTTCGGAACGTGTGGTCTTGGCGGAGCAGAAATAGCGCGGGTCTTTGCTCACATCGGGCGCGTACACGGGCTGCTTCTTGAGCGCTGCGGCCCCGGTGATGCCCTGGCCGGGAGACATCCGCATTTTGTCCTGGCCTTCGTCCCAGCCAATCTGCGAGCGGACGCACAACTGCTGCGACTGCTGATCGAGCAGCACAATGGCCACATTCCGCAGATGAAAATAGTCGTGCGCGATGCCCAGAATGCGCTGCAGCACCTCGTCCAGATCGAAGGTGGAGAGCACAGCCTGGCCCGCGTCGTACAGGACCGCGATTTTATTCATACTTCAGGGGATATCGTAACGTGGGGGAGGGGATTGACCGAGGTTCCTAAAGTAACGTAGAGCCGGCGGGCTGACGGCAGTTGCAAAGGCTTATTTCCACCTTCGGGCGGTGCGGATCAGTCCGTAGGCAACCACGCAGAACCAGAAGTCCACCAGCAGTCCTACGTCGAGTTGGAACGGCCGGTGGCGCGGCAGGGGAAGGGAGGGTGCGAGAAGGAAGTAGACGACGTTGCCGAGGATGATGGCGAGGAGAGCTTGGAGCAGATTTAGGAGCACCGAGGGTTTAGACACCGGGGTCATCGGCGTGGGTCCGACCATGTGAGGGTGGGAGAACTCCCAATCGCCTGCGCCCTGGCTGGCGTTGCTTGTGGTTCACGGCGTAGCGGAGACTTCCTCATTTCTGAGGTCACCTTCCGTGCGCCTTGGTCCAGTCTTGAGCCTTTTGTTTGCCTCCGGCAATTTGCTCTGGGGTCATCTTCTCGGCGACAGTGGGTAGTAGCTTCTTGCTGGGTTCAAATCCAGCGTCTGCGGCAAGGCTCAGCCACATGTACGCCGACACGAAATCTTGGGACACACCCTTTCCCGTGTAGTACATCGCGCCCAGATTGTGCTCGGCCGCAGGGAAACGATGCTTCTCCGCGAGTTCTTGGAAAAGGCGAAACGCTTCAGCGCGGTCTGGGGGAACCCCTTGGCCATCTCGGTACATCACTCCCAACGAGTATGCAGCCCTGACGTGGTCTTGTTTTGCAGCCTGTTGGAATAACTGGGCTGCCTCCTTGTAGTCTTGAGTCACTAATTTCCCTGTGTAGTATTGATAGCCTAGGTTGTATTGCGCCATCGCGAAACCGCCATCCGCCGCCTTCCGAAAGTATTTGACGGCTTCTTCTCCGTTGGCCTTTACTCCGAGGCCCTCCACGTAGATGATGCCAAGCGCGTTAAACGCATCATTGTCACCGTGGGTTGCACCTTTAACGAGCCATTCTCGTGCTAGGGAGTAATTCTCAGGAATGTCCTTTGCAACGAGGTACATTAGCCCGAGCTGCGTCTGTGCGAATTTAAAGTCTTGGTTTGCCGCCTTCGTCATCCACTGCACGGCCAGTTGGTTATTTTTTTCAACGGGCTGACCTGTGAAATACAGCCAAGCTAGGACGTATTGCGACTTGGCATCTCCCTTGGCCGCCTTCTCCTGGATGAGTGGAACCATCCCTGGGGTGATGTTCAAGCTCTTGATTACGGACTTACCCGTCTCAGTCAGCTCATCGATAACTTGAGAGAAGCCAATCCGCGGAAAGGCTATGCAAAAGAAAAGCGACCAAAGGCAAACGCGCGAAAATCTGGCCTTGGTGAACAGTCTACTTGCCTCCCAAACAGAGCCGCGATCAAGCCTTGCCAAAATCTTACACTCCCGATGCTTGAGCAGTCCGTCGCCCTGCATTGTCGCACAACTGACTAGATAGGTGTCAGAAATAGCGATCCCACCAGAAACGCTGGGCGAGGCATCTCTAGGCCGACTTGCTGCTAACATTCCTTGAGACGCTCCGCCATGCTTGAACTCACCACGCCGGTGCAGTACGTCAAGGGAGTTGGTCCCAAGCTGGCGGAGATTCTTGCCACCAAGGGCATTGCCACGGTAGGCGATCTGCTCAACTATCTGCCGTTTCGCTATGAAGACCGGCTGAATCCGCGCGGCATTGCGGAGCTACGCGCCGGCGAAATGGCCACCGTGATTGGCGAAGTGCGCAACTCGGGACTGTTTCGCACGCGCAAGATGCCCATCTTTCAGTTGACCGTGGGGCAAGGGCGATCCAAACTGAAGTGCCTCTGGTTTAATGCGACCTACTTACAAGACAAGTTCAAGGCCGGCCAGTTGATCGCACTGTATGGCAAGGTGGAGCAAGACTCGCGTAGTGGAGAACTGCAGATTGTGCAGCCGCAGTTTGAGATGCTGGGTGATGCGCCCGGAGACGCGGCTGACGACAAGGCCGCGGCGTCGCTGGAAGTAGGGCGCATCGTGCCAATCTACGAGTCAGCGGGGCAGGGCCGTGTGACGGCGCGCTGGTTTCGCCGCGTTATACGGACAGCGCTCGAAGAACTGACTCCCGACCTCGCCGAAACGATTCCGGCAGCGGTGCGCGAGCGCCTGGCGCTGGTTTCGCCGCGCGAGGCGCTGTGGAAAGTGCACTGGCCCGAGGCTGGAGAGAGCTCCGACGATTTGCAGTCTTCGCGCACGCCCGCGCACATCCGCCTGATTTTTGAGGAGTTGTTTTTCATCGAACTCGGCCTGGAACTCAAACGGCGGCAGCAGAAGGCGCGGACTGGGGTTGCTTTTCGCCTGGATGACCGCGTGCGCCAGGCTATTAAAAAGATTCTGCCGTTTCATCCCACGGCGGCGCAGAAACGGGTGTTGAAAGAGATTGCCGACGATATGCAGAAGCCGCATCCCATGCGGCGTTTGCTGCAGGGGGATGTGGGTTCGGGGAAGACCATCATCGGCTTTCAGGCGGCGATCATCGCCATCGAAAATGGATGCCAGGTGGCGTTGATGGCGCCCACGGAGATTCTTGCCCAACAGCATTACTTTTCCGCGCGCAGAATTCTGGAGAACGCCGGATACCGCATCGTCCTGCTCACCGGCTCGCTGGAGGCCGACCGCAAGCGCGAAATTCGCCGCCACATCGCGCAGGGAAGCGCGCAGCTTGTGATTGGTACGCACGCTCTGCTGGAAGAGAAAGTCGAGTTCGCGAAACCGGGCCTCGTGATCGTCGACGAGCAGCACCGCTTTGGCGTTTTGCAGCGGCTGAAGTTGATGAAGAAGTCGGGCGAAGGCAGTGATGACAAAAATCCGGCCGAGCCTGACGTTCTCGTGATGACCGCAACTCCAATCCCGCGCACGCTGGCGCTCACTCTCTATGGCGATCTCGATCTCAGCGTGCTTGACGAGCTTCCTCCGGGCCGCACGCCGATCGTCACGCGGCGAATCACTGACGACCGCTCGCCCGAGGTGTGGGACTTTGTACGCAAGCAGGCGGCGAAGGGGCATCAGGTGTACGTGGTCTACCCGGTCATCGCGGAAAACGAGGAGACCGAACTGAAGGCCGCGGTCAAGATGTACCGCGAGCTGAGCGGGAAAGTGTTCGCCGATCTAAAGGTCGGTCTGCTGCATGGCCGCCTGGACTCCGATTTGAAAGATCAGGTCATGCGCATGTTCCAGAAAGGCGAACTGCAGGTTCTGGTGGCGACCACGGTGATTGAAGTGGGCGTGGACGTGCCGAACGCCACCGTGATGGTGATCGAACACGCGGAGCGCTTTGGACTCGCCCAGCTTCACCAGCTGCGCGGACGGATTGGGCGCGGGGCCGCGAAGTCCTACTGCATTCTGATGACTGGGGGCAAAGTGACGGAAGAGGGCGAGCGCCGCCTCGATGCCATGGTGCGCACCAACGACGGCTTCGAGATCGCGGAACTGGATCTTGAACTGCGCGGGCCTGGAGAGTTTTTCGGCACGCGGCAGGCCGGGATGCCGAGCTTCCGCGTGGCCAATCTGATTCGCGACCGGAAATTGCTGGAACTGGCCAAGCGCGAAGCCGCCGCCGTGATGGCTGGTCCGAATGCTGAAGTCACGCAGGTGGAAATCAGCCGCGCCCTGGTTGCCTTGCGCACGCGCTGGCAGCATACCTACGGTCTGGTCGAGGTGGGGTGAACTAGTAAGACGAACTGGTAGAATCGAACGGATGGCCGGGACTTCTCAACTGATTCAGATCGAGCTGGGCCCGCCGCTTCGTGTGCCCAAGCCGGACTGGTTGCGGGCTAAGGCTCCCGTCGGCGACAATTTTCACAACCTGAAAAAGCTGGCGCGAGGCTTGGGCCTGCACACGGTTTGCGAGTCGGCGCAGTGCCCGAACATTGGCGAGTGCTGGAATCATAAGACCGCAACCTTCATGCTGCTGGGCGATATCTGCACGCGCCGGTGCGGATTCTGCGCCGTGCCGAAAGGCCGGCCAGAGCCAATCGACTGGGACGAACCGCGCCGCGTGGCTGAGGCCGTTGCCACTCTGGGGCTGAAACATGCGGTCGTGACCAGCGTGAATCGCGACGATGACAACGCAGGCGGCGCCAAAGTTTTTGCCGAGACCATTCGCGAGATTCGCGAACTCATTCCAGATTGCCGCATTGAGGTGCTGATCCCGGATTTCCAGGGCCTGGAAGAACCGTTGAAGATTGTGCTCGCGGCGCAGCCCGACGTTCTCAACCACAATACCGAAACCGTGCCGCGCCTTTACCGCGCGGTGCGCTCCGGAGCCCGCTACGAGCGCACTCTTATGCTGCTGGAGAACGCCAAGAAATTCTCTCCCGGCATGGTGACGAAGAGTGGCGTGATGGTTGGCCTGGGTGAATCGACCGACGAACTGGTGGAAGTGTTCCGCGATCTCGGCGGCCGCGGCGTTGATATTCTGACCGTAGGACAATATCTCCGTCCCTCGCGCGATCACCTGCCCATTGCCCGGTTCTACACGCCTGAGGAATTCCGCGAACTTCGCGATGAAGCGTTGCGCTTCGGTTTCCGCCACGTCGAGTCGGGCCCGATGGTGCGTTCCAGCTATCACGCGCACGAGCAGGCTGAGTCCACCTCCGCGCCGCGGGTGGTGTCCTAGCCGCGGCATGCTGAGCGCGCTCCTGGTTCTGCTGGGCTTCTTTGCGGGACTGCTGGGAGGGCTGACCGGCATCGGCGGCGGAATTCTGCTTTCGCCCATCCTCGCCCTGCACTTTGGAATTCCCATTCGCGAGGCCATCGGCACCAGCCTTGTGGCTGTGATCACTACCTCGGCGGCGAGTTCTTCCGTCCATCTTCAGCGCCACACCACCGACATTCGTCTGGGCATGACGCTCGAGCTGGCTACCGCTTTTGGCGCAGCAGTCACCGCGTATCTCGTGGGATATTTCAACCGAAACCTGCTTGAGGGAATCTTCGCCGGTTTCCTGCTGTACAGCTCAATCACAATTCTGCTGCGCGGCGGGAAAGTAAAGGATGAGGAAGGTCTTACGGTCAATGGCGATGGCGAGACCGTGATTCCGCCCTACGAGCCGAAGCGCTATCCGCTTGGTTTGGGCGCGTCGCTCGTCGCTGGCGGACTCTCCGGCTTGCTCGGCATCGGCGGCGAGACCCATCAAAGTTCCGGTGATGTACATCTTTATGGGTATTCCGCTGATGGTGGCCACGGCCACCTCGAATTTCATGATCGGAGTGACGGCCGCGGCCAGCGCCATCGTCTACTACCGGCGCGGAGACATTCTGGTGGAGATCGCAGCTCCGCTGGCTGTTGGCGTGTTCCTGGGCTCGCTGCTGGGTGCACGCCTGGCACCGCGGATTCACACAAAATACGTCGTCTATCTGCTGGTTGCGATCATGCTCTATCTTGCCGGTCATTTGTTCGTACATCTGCTGCACGGAGGCGCCGCATGAGTCAACTCCGCGAACCGGGTTTCGATCGTGTGGTTGCGCTCGTGTTGCGGGTGGGTGCATTCGGCTGTTTTTTCATCATGCTCGCGGGTTTGCTGGTTGGGCTTTTCCTTCCTGGCCGCATTCCGCTGGGCATCGAACGCGCGGGAGTGCTGCTGATGCTGGCTACGCCCGTGGTACGCGTTTTGGTTGCGGGGATTCTCTTTCTGCGCGAAAAAGATTGGAGGTACGGGGCAATCTCATTTGGAGTGCTCGCCATTCTGCTGCTGGGCGCGGTATTCGGCATTGGAGAGCACTGAGGAGGAATTGAGTTATTGAGCGATTGAGTGATGTTGTGATTGAGGTTCTTCAAGGTTCTTCAATCCCCCAATCACAAAATCGCCCGATCACTGAATCAGAAGATGTGCAGCTTGATGCTGAGATACTTTTTGGGATTCTCCCGGATCGCCTTCACCAAGCCCTGCGTCTCCTCCAGCATATGGTTGGCATTGGTGTAGAGGGTCTCGTCCTTGAGCAGCTTCCCGGCCGTCCCCTTGCCGGCCTCGAGATCGGTGGTGAGAGCGGCAAGCTTGGTTATCGTGGTGTCGAGCTTGTTCGCCAATTCCTCGTCCTTGAGCAACCTTCCCGCTGTCCCCTTGCCCGCGTTGAGGTCTGCGCTGACCTGTTTCAAGTTCGCGACGGTGTCGTTGGCATTGTTGTAGAGAGTGGGATCCTTTAGGAACTTTCCCGCTGTGCCTTTGCCCTGTTGCAGATCGTCAATCACCCCGTTCATCTTATCGAGGGTGGCGACGAACTTGTTGTAGGCGTCATTGCTATTGATTAACTGGCCCAGGCTGCCTTGTCCCTTGGCGATCTCGTCGACTACGCTCTTGAGTTCCGCAACCGTCTGCGAGAAGCGGTCATACAACGTGGGATCGTAGATCAACTTGCCCAGGGAGCCCTTGCCACTCTCCGCGAAGGCGAGGATGCGGTCGGCGCGCTTGAGCAGCGCGTCCATGTTTTGCAGCGTGCTCTGGCTGGAGCGGACCACTTCGTTGAAGTCGGGATGCACGCTGGTGGGGAGCCGGTCGCCATCCTGCGCCGGGCCGGCGATGGCCTGCGAGCTGTCGATATCCATGAAGGTTTCGCCCAGCACGCCGGCCGTATCGAGAGACGTAAGCGAATCGCGGCGCAGGTTGAAACCATACTTGGTGCTGACCTTCATGATCACTTCGACGGGCGTGGCCTGTTTGTCCTTGTCGGGCACAATTTTGATGCCCACGACGTTGCCGATGTCCACGCCGCTCTGCCGCACCGGCGCACCGATCCGCAACCCACTGGCATTGTCGAAGTACGAGACCAGGGTGATGCGATGGGAGAAGAGGCCGCTGGTGCCGGACATGAGAAACAAAAGCAGCGCCAACACCAGGCTGGCAAAAATCACCGTGATGCCGACGCGAAGTTGCGACCACTTGACCTGCTTCTGGCTCGGCAAATGATTTCCTCCGGGCGCCCTCAGCGCCGGCTTCGGCGGCGCATGGGACAGATCCAGTCTGCCGCTGTCCCTCGCAGCATCATAACAAAACGGGAGGCCGTTAACCGCGTTGTGGGCGAAGAGCCGGCAGCAGCAATAGAGCGAGCAGGTAGGCCGCAACTCCGCAGGCCAGGGTCACGTTCAAGCCAAATTGAATCGCGATCACCATGGCCAGCACCGACCCCAGCACACTGGCGGCGGCATTCATGGCCCAGGCCCACTCCACGGCATTGTCCGCGGCAGTCGCCCCACTGGGAACGTCGAGAACGGGGCCTGCACCCAGTGCGCGCAAGCCGGTCGGGAACGGCATGCCCATCACGAAGCCGAGCGGCGCCAGCAGCAGGGCGCTGACCACCAGCCGGTACTCAAATCTCAGTCCTACCCAGGCAGTTAGAAGGTGGGGAAGAAAAAATACATTGGCGATAAGCGCGCCGATCACCAGGATCAGCGGCAACCAGGCCATTTCCGTGCGGGGAAGCCAGCGGCGTGACATCAGACTTCCGGCCCCACTCGACAGCATCAGCAGAAAAATAACCACCGTCAGGGCATAGGTGGGGTGTCCTAGAAACAGCACGAAGCGCTGGATAAAAGCAATCTCCACCAGAATATAACCGAGACCGACCGCCACGAAATAAAGCAGCGGAAGCGGTGACTGGCGCCCTGTCTGGAGTGCGAGCGGCAGAATAAGGAAGCCCAGCACTGCCGCCAGAGAGATGACAAGGACAAGCATCAACACCAGCACTCCCAGGTTCACTTTCCAGTCGATTCCCTCTTGGAGTCCCCGCTGGCCTAAAATTTGCCCAGCCTTGAGCGTAAAGAAAAAGAACGGCGCATTATCGCTGACCGGCGCCACATTGTAGGCATAGTTTTTCGCGAACGAGTAAGGATCGTTGCTCGCAATCAGGTCGGCAAACGGATTAGGACCCGATTGCGCTGCCGCCGGCTGCAAAGGCAGATAGAGCGCATCGAGTTCGTCATATTGGTCGAAGTGGTTCTGCACCGCGGACTCTTCCTCCGCGGTGAAAGCAGTTTTCTTGGCCAGCACGACTACCGGAATTCCGTCTTCATCGAGCGCCCCTTGCGAAGCCACGATAAAGTTGCGCGCCGGATTGGCCACTCCAAGGCTGTGCAGCGCTTCCATCGCCACCGCGACCACGCGCAGCGCCTCCCGGGGCTCGTGAAACTCCCAGCGGGTGATGGCGATCATGCCGCCGGGCTTGAGATGCTGAAAATATTCCCGGAAGGCTTCCACGGTGTAGAGATTGTTTTCGCTCAGCGCGAAGGCGCCCGCGGCGGTGGAGGCCCACGTATCCACCAGCGTCATCTGCACTACGTCAAACTGCTGGGGCGTGGAGCGAAGGTAAGAGCGCCCGTCGGTCACGTGAATGTGAACCTCGGGGCGTTCGTAAAGATGAAGCGCGTAATCGGCATAACGTCCGCGCATGATGGTGTCGGCAATGATGGGATTAATTTCGATGCCGGTCACGCTCGGGCTGCCATTGGCCACGGCGCGCAGAACGTCCACGCCACCGCCCGGTCCGATGATCGCGAATTCTCCATGTGGACGCAGAACGTTGGCCAGCGCCGGCGGGGCGGACATGAGATTGTGTTCCCACTCCGATCCCTGCCAGTGTGCCAGGTCACAATTCATGATGTAGGTCTGAGCGTCGGCGTCAATGACGATGGCCTTGGCCTGGTCCTGGCGATCCACTTCCACGCGCGACAGCGCATTCCAGCGGGCGAACTCCACCCAGGCCGGGTCGCGGAACATGCCCTTGGCGTAGATCACGTCAATCAACTGGTTGGAGTGGTTCGCCGCGATCAGAGCGACGAATAGAACGACTACGCCGCATGCCACCTTACGCGCCCTTGAGGACGCAGCCCACACCGTGGCAGCCGTGGCCATCACAACGGCGGCTGCCAGAATCGTGTTCGGTCCTCCGACCCAGTTGAGCAGGGGCACCACCGCCAGGCACGCCAGCGCACCGCCGATCAAATCGGCTCCGTAGAGCCGGGAGACACGCCAGGTCTCGCGCGCAAAGACCACCGAGAACAGCAACCCCGTCAGGAAGAAAGGCAGGGCCGCGGAAACGTAGAGAACGCTCAAGTGCAGAAAGTTCTCGCCCGTCACCGTGAGCGCGACCGGCACGTGCAGCACGATTTCCAACACCAGCAACACCAGAACCGCGTTAACCATGCACAGGAGCGCCGCGAGAGGGCGCGTTGGAACGCGCGCCAGGCGGCCCCTCAGCAGGTAGGCAAAGACTCCGCCAGCGCCCAGTCCGAGCAGTGCAATCGAAATCGCGAGAAAGGCGAAGTGATAGAAGAGCACCACGGAAAACAATCGAGTGAGCGCCAACTCCAGCAACAATGCGGCAAAACTGGTTAGCCCCAAACCCGCGAGGATCGTGCGTTCGGGAATTTCGGCGGGCGAAGTGACCGGAGTGGCAGCCTGATTGGTTGCGGACATTTATGGAATGGAATGGGCCAGTCTAGCAGAAGCTTGCCAACAATGGTGTCATCATGGGCTTAGTCTTAGAGCTTAGTTTTCGAGAATGACTTGCGCGATGGCTTGCTCCGCGGTGTGCGAGAGCGAGAGTGCGGCATTCTTCACGCCCAGTCCGGCGGCAATCTCGCCGGCCTTTCCGTGAAACGCGATGGCCGGACGTCCGCCCGGCAGCCGCACCACTTCGCAATCACGCCAGCGCACGCCGTGGCTCCAGCCCGTCCCCAGGGCCTTCATGGCCGCTTCTTTCGCGGCAAAGCGCGCAGCGTAGCGCTCCACGCGGTTTGCTTTCGAGTCGCAGTAGCGGACTTCGCCCGAAGTATAGATTCGTTGCAGGAAGCGCTCGCCAAAGCGCGCGATTGATTGCCGGATGCGCGGGACTTCGGCGATGTCAATGCCTGTGCCGACAATCATATTGTCTCGGCCGGGCTCGCCACCGTGATGCGAATGATCGCCGCCACCACCGCAGCATCCTGTTCCGGAAACACTGTTCGCAAATCCAGCAGCACGCGGCCGTCCTCGACGCGGGAAATGATCGGAGGCTCAGACCCACGAAGGCGCGCGGACAATTCGTCAGCGCTAAGGCCTTCGTAAGTCAGGGCGAGTAACCGGGTCGGCAAAACCGAAGACGGCGCGGCACCGCCGCCGAGGAGCGATTCCCCATCCACGATTTCTACGTGCAACTTCGGCGCTGCGACTCGCGCGGCCAGCGCCTCAGCCCGCTCGCCGATCGCTTCTTTCGCAAGCCGCATCATGCGCAGCGTGGGAATTACATCGTGATCCCGCCGCACGTACGCGAGAAGGGTCGCCTCCAGCGCGGCGTAGATCAGTTTGTCCACGCGCAAAGCCCGGAACAGCGAATTGGCCCGCATGCGCGCGATCAACTCCGAGCGGCCGCTGATCAATCCCGCCTGCGGCCCGCCGAGCAGCTTGTCGCCGCTATAAGTAACGATGCCGACGCCGCTGCGCAGGCTGTCGAGCACCCCGGGCTCGCCGCTGATTCCGATCGCGCGCAGGTCGAAAAGCGCGCCGCTGCCCAGGTCTTCCATCAACGGAATGCCGCGCTCGCGCCCCAGCGCCACCAACTCCGCCGTGGTAGCCTGCTCGGTGAAGCCTGTGATTTCGAAGTTCGAGCGATGCACGCGCAGCAGAAGCCGCGTCCGTTCGGTGATGGCTCGTTCATAGTCGGCGGTGCGCGTGCGGTTCGTCGTGCCCACCTCGCGCAGGATTACACCCGACTTAGCCATCACGTCAGGAATGCGGAACGAGCCGCCGATCTCCACCAATTCGCCGCGCGAGACAATGACTTCTCCGCCGTCGGCCAATGTGTTCAGCGCCAGCAGCACGGCGGCAGCATTGTTGTTGACCACGATCGTGGAAGCAGTTGTCCCGCCCTCGCTTCCCACTTCTTCACTCAGCAGTCGCTGAAACAGCCGGTCCACGTGCACATCGCGCTTGCCGCGAGCGCCAGCGCCGAGGTCGAACTCCAGATTGGAATAACTCGAGGCCGTCTCGCGGATGTGTTCGATCGCCGCATCGCCCAGCGGGGCGCGCCCAAGGTTCGTATGAAGAATGACGCCGGTGGCGTTGATCACCGGACGCAGAGAATAGCTGAGAGTCTGCCGAAGCTGTTTCTCCACAGCGCCCGCCAGACCCGAGAGCGCAAGCTCCAGCGCATCCTCGTCCAGCAATCCCGAAGAGATCTCTTGCCGCAGCCGGGCCAGCACCACGCGCGCCGCGTCCACCACCGGATCATGGCCGTAGCCCGCCTGCAGCGCGAGAACCGCAGGTTCGCGCATCACATCGTCAATGGATGGAAGCTTGCGAAAAAGTTCCGGCAACGCAGCATGTTTCACTGGGAGATTATCCCACGAAGCCAACGCGTAACGCACGACTGAGTCCAGGCGCCACGCTACAGCGTGTGCATGTAAGCCAGTAGATCCTGCATGTTCTCCGAACTCAGCACCTGGCTGTAGCCCGGCATATCGGGCCGGCCGTTGCGGATAATGTCAGTCACGCGCTCGTCATTGGCGGGCAACCCAGTCTGCGGAAGAAATTTGTTTTGGAACACGCCCTTCAAGCCCGGGCACTTTTTTCCCCTTGGTGGAATAAGGCCGGTGGCAGCGGTCGCAGTAGTTGTCGTAAATCTTGCGTCCGGCGGCCTGCTGGGGATTGAGGCCGAGTTCGGCATCTGATTTCCGGCGCTCCACATCGCAACCCGCGAATGCAACAAACGCAAGCAAGGCGGCCAATGGTGCCGCAATCCACCTCCGGTCCAGTGTCATCTTCTGGTCAAGTTGCCCTTGCACTTCCTCTGCGTACATTTCTCGCATCACCCAATCGGCCTCATTTGCGCCCAGTTTCCCACAGCCGCCGCTATGCGGCTCGACTTACAATGATAAAGCAAAGCTGCAAAAGCCATGCCAGTTGCCGTGAAGCGGGTTTACGAATCGGTGTCGCGCTCCGACGGGGCGCGCGTTCTCGTCGACCGCCTGTGGCCGCGCGGCCTGAGCAAAACTGAAATCCACCTGCAGGAGTGGTTGCGCGACCTTGCTCCCTCCGACGATCTGCGCAAGTGGTATCACGCGCAGCCGGAGCGCTGGCTGCTCTTTCGCAAACGTTACTTGAAGGAATTGGCCCGCCCCGAAGCCGAAAAAGATTTGCAGAAACTTTATTCCCTGGCCCACAAGAAAAAGCGCCTCACGCTCCTGTATGCCTCGAAGAACGAGAAGCGCAACAACGCCATCGTGCTCAAGGACCTGCTCGACGGAATGCGCAAACCGCCGACCGGCACCGGCCCCGGCGCGCTTCGCACCATGGGCGCTCGGGAAGCCGCGGTTCGGCGAAGGTAGAAGACCACCGTCCGGCTCGATTTTCTCCTTTCATTTAGAATCTGCCGCATGAGAGCTGTCTTTCAGTGGGGCCTCGGCAAGCGCACGCTGGAACTGGGCAAGCGCACGCTGATCATGGGCATCGTGAACGTGACGCCCGACTCTTTCTCTGACGGCGGCCTCTACCTCGATTCCAGCAAAGCCGTAGACCGTG
Organism: uncultured Acidobacteriaceae bacterium; assembly: GCA_963842095.1. Lineage (GTDB taxonomy): Bacteria > Acidobacteriota > Terriglobia > Terriglobales > Acidobacteriaceae > Sulfotelmatobacter. The sequence goes on along the minus strand of CAWJEY010000004.1, from coordinate 45,606 downwards.
CTCTCCATCTGCTCGACGAGGGAGCCGACATTATTGACGTCGGTGGAGAGTCCACCCGCCCCGGCGCCAAGGTTGCCGTGAGCGCGGCCGCCGTGAGTGAGGAAGAAGAGCTACGCCGCGTGTTGCCCGCGATCACCGCGCTCAAGCAGCAACGCCCGGACGCGGTCATCTCCATCGACACTTACAAAGCAACCGTGGCGCGCGCTGCGGTGGCAGCAGGCGCCGAAGTCGTGAATGATGTCAGCGGCCTGCGCTGGGACCCTCAGATGGCCAGGACGATTGCCGAAATAAAATGTGGCGCGATCCTGATGCACATGCGCGGCCGTCCCGAGGAGTGGCGAACCCTGCCGCCATCCAGCGACATTGTTCTCTTGGTCAAGCGCGAACTCCGGGAATGGGTGGAAGCCGCAGTGCTGGCCGGCGTGCGCCGCGAAAGAATCGCCCTTGACCCCGGCTTTGGCTTCGGAAAAAACTTCGAGCAGAATTATCCGCTGCTGGCGCGCTTTCAGGAGTTGCAATCGCTGGGATTTCCGCTGGTGGCAGGGACGTCGAGGAAGTCGTTCCTCGGACGCACCCTGGCGAAAGATGGGAAAGACTCCCCTGTTGCGGACCGGCTCTACGGAAATCTCGCCGCTCACACCGCTTTGATTCTCAAAGGCGCGCACATCTTGCGAACGCACGATGTAAAGGCGGCGGTGGAAGCGGCCCGCGTGGCTGACGCGATCCTCGAAGCTCGCTAGCCGGTGGAAGTCTGCCTGAAAAGCAGCAGGAGTCTCGGGTTGGGTGCCTGGAGTTTACTACCTGATTACAGGGTACCCCCCCTCCCCCACCCCCCTCAATCTTTAAAATCATCGAGTTAGGCATGTTTTGGCCCGCAAAATCTAGATGTCAAAGAACTTGGATACTAAAATCTAGACAGCACAGGACTTACGGGCCGATTCTTGGCCGGGAGCGTCTTTGTGGCTGCAGCCGCGTGTACTGCCCTTGCTGGGACAATGATGCAATGAAAAGTGGTATGACCGCAAGGTCAGATGTCACAGTGGGGCTGTGGAAAAGTTGGGGGGGAAGAGCACGCGAACGGATCGTGCGTTGAGCGCGAGAGTCAAAAGCTCGGGCTCTCCTCGCACCGGGAAATTACGCTTGCACTTGTTGCCTACAGTGCCTACAATTAGTGCATGCAGTACACCATCCGCAAAGTACCCGATAGTTTGGACGAAGCCCTCCGCAGGGCCGCCCGTGAGCGAGGCAAGAGCCTGAATGAGGTAGCGATTGAAGCCCTCGCCCGGGGCGCTGGCGTAAGCGGGGAGCGCGACCGGCAACGCGATCTAGCCGACATCGCAGGCACCTGGCGCAAAGATCCCGCTTTTGACAGCGCCCTGGCCGCGCAGGACACCATCGACGAAGAGATGTGGCGGTGAGGCTGGCGCTCGACACGAACCGCTATACCGACCTTTGCCGGGGCAATGTGCCGGTTGTCGAAACGGTCGAACTCGCCAATGAAGTCTGGTTGCCCTTCATCGTGCTGGGGGAATTACGCGCCGGATTTGCTGTGGGCAGTCAAGGACCGCGCAACGAGGCTGTCCTGCGCCGCTTTCTGCTGAAGTCCGGCGTCGGTGTGCTCTACGCCGATGAACAGACCACGCATCATTACGGCGCGCTTTACCGGCAACTGAGGAAGCAAGGTACTCCCATCCCGACCAACGATATGTGGATCGCGGCCCTTGTCCTGCAGCATTCGCTTGTCCTATGCGCCCGCGATGCACATTTTGACGTCCTGCCTCAGCTCCCGCGCGTTTAGGGGAGCGAGATGTTGCACCGGCCCGCTTTTCCATCTGCTCCCTCGTAATGCCGCCAGCTTGTAGCAAGAAAAGCCCTCGGCTGCGTCACAAGGCGGCTCACTGATTTCTCGGTCGAGCGGTTGGTTGGGTTTCTGCTCTTGCTGGGCAATGATGTGCAGATTACGGTGACGCCCAAGCCGCGTTCCAGCCGGGGACCGCCGACGTTGGAAGTGAGCGCGGTGAGAACCATGGCCGCGGCTCGCAGGTGAGGGATCGGGGCCCGACCCCTTTCCAAGAGTTCGATTGTAGGGGGCGTCCTAATGAACTGTATATTCTGCAAGGGCGACTCCGGCGGATCATGTTCCGTCGAGCATGTCATTCCTGAGTCCCTAGGGAACGTGGAACACATACTCGGGCCCGGCATTGTGTGCGACAAATGCAACAACTACTTCGCCTCGAAGGTTGAAGGGCCGCTACTGTCCGACCCCTATTTCCGGTATCAGTGCTCACAAGCGGATGTTCCTAGCAAAAAAGGGAAGGCGCAACGAGTTCGTGGCTTACATGCGGCGAGCCGCACGACGGTTGAATTCGCTCGCAACCTTGATGGCTCGGGGGTAAGCGTAGGAGCAGCTTTTGAGAAAGACGAGAAACGTTGGATCGAATCCCTCCTAAAGGCAGAGACCGGGCGTATTTACGTACCCTTCCCGACCGCACCTAACGAGGTGCTTATGTCTCGCTTTCTAGCAAAGGTTGCAATCGAATGCCTCGCTTTAAAGGTTGTTGACCTTGACGGAGGTATAGCCGGTATCGTTTCAGAACACGCCCTCGATCCCCTTCGCGATTATGCCCGTAGGGGCGCGGACAAACATGTATGGCCGTTCCATGCAAGAACACTGTATCCTCCCGGCTTTGTATTCAGCGAGCCCGAACAAGGATCTTATGAGGTACTTCATGAGTGGATCTTCACCTCTATTGGTGGGGAAGATCTTTACTTTGTCTTAGCGCTCTTTGGAGTCGAGTACACGTTCAATTTAGGCGAGATGGAGATCGAGAGCTATCGGGTTTGGCTTGCGGCAAATCGCAATCGAAGCCCGTTATACCCGGATGGCATTCAGAACTCTTGAGATATCTCTCGTCCTCCACTGCATCGTACGGGGGCCGCACGTCCTAGAGCTTCAATCGTGGCCTCCGATAGGGCTCATAAAGATCGGTGCCAATGGTCTTCGCAAATTCGCGCGCGCGATCAAAGCCATCTCGCACCGAAATTACAAAACGCGAGGCCATAAAAACTTGCCCAGTGTTTTCGCTTTCTACCATCCCCTCCGTGAAGGTTACAGGGGATAGGCAGCAATCGAATCGTCCAAGCTTATCCCACGGTGGCTCTTTGGGGTGGCAATACATGACTATGTCGGGAGCCATGGGGAAGACTGAGTAGGTGCCGTCGCTATACATGCCGACTTTGAGCCACATCGCGTTATCCCCGGTACGGAATGCGACGGGATTATCGGATGCGATGAACGGGGTGTCGGTCGTGTTGCGCCCGAACAGCCAAGTTGCGTTCTTGACGCGATCTGTTAGGGCTTTGAAAATGCTGCCATTCCAGAGCATATCCAGGTGCAGCAAACGTTTCTCTGCCTCGGACACGGGTTTGCGGTACACTTTTTGTTCCGCGAAGTGCGCAAGAATATCTCTAGCGTCTGCCGTACGCAAAAACTGCAGCGCAGTGTATTGTGCTACAAGCTCACGGTTCACTTCCGGGACTTCGATTTTCTCAGTGGGCTTGATTTCGCGTAGCCAGCCCAACCACTGCTCGGTTATTTTGGCGACTTCGCCCTCAAGATGCGAGAACTGTTTCTCCATGATAAGCGGATCATGGCCCAGTGCCGCGAGTTCTTCGTGCCAGTAGAAATTGTTTTCCGCAGCAACCCTGTTCGGGCTTGTCCGGAAGACGCGGTCTCTATCGCGATCCCACAGCCAGAGCTGCCCCGATGCGTCCGCAAAGCGTCGCAGGTAGAACTGCGGGACATAATGGTGTAACTTCGGCACGTTCACTTCTTTCAACTCCCAGCAACGGTTTCGGCTTCAGGTTTGTCGGTACGTAGTCATGCCGGAGCATGTTCACCTGCTGCTCAGCGAACCGCAACAGGATTCGTCGAGCGGTCGAACTGCCCCACTCAAGCCAAAACCGGGCTTGAGTGGGCCACCGATCCGAGCTTACCGCAGGCGCTGAAGCGCGGGTCCGTTTCCAACGACTTAACGGCACGAATGAATTCGTGCCCTGCCCGAACCTCGCTCGAGACGGAGTTTTTCCGCGGCCTGCTAGAACCCCTTCCCCGAATCCAGCAAAATAGTCACCGGCCCCTCGTTCACCAGTTCCACCTGCATCATTTCCTGAAAGCGGCCGGTCTCGCAGCGCAACCCGGCGGCGCGAATCTGTCCCACGAAGAACTCGTAGAGCTGGCGCGCTTTTTCCGGCGGCGCGGCCGCGTCGAACGACGGACGCTTGCCGCGCCTCACGTCCCCGTACAGCGTGAACTGCGAAACCGCCAGCACGCTACCGCCAACCTCCTGCACGCTCAGGTTCATTTTTCCCTGGGCGTCTTCAAACACTCGCAGGCCAGCGATCTTTTCTACCAGGTAGGTCGCATCTGCGTTGGCATCGTCGCGACCGACGCCCAGCAGAACCAGCAGCCCCAGGCCGATCTGGCCCGTGGTCTCGCCATTCACCGCAACTTGCGCGCGGCTTACCCGCTGCACGACAGCACGCATGTGGTTTGACCGCTGCAAGCGGCCCATTTAGGATGCTGAAGGTATACCACAGCGCCGGACTCACCGAGCCCTGCGCTTCCTTTACAGTCATTCATCGAGACCATTACACTACACGTTCGCCTTTTTTCCGTTGGCAGTGGCAGTTTGGGAGGGTAAGGCGGCGATCTTAGCCGGCGACTCTTGAGTCCCGGACATCGAATTTCAAATCTATTTAAGCTTAAGCGAGGAGAAACATGGCAGCCGTTGACGAGAAGGTAAAGCAGATCATCGTAGAGCAGTTGGGTGTGGACGAGGGCGAGGTCACTTCCAGCGCTTCGTTCGTAGACGACCTGGGCGCCGATTCCCTGGACACCGTCGAATTGGTCATGGCTTTCGAAGAAGGTTTCGATATCGAAATTCCCGACGAGGACGCGGAAAAGATCCGCACCGTGCAGGACGCCATCGATTACATCGGGAAGCATTCGAAAGGCGGCAAGTAGTTTGGGACGCAGGGTCGTAGTTACCGGCATCGGCCTGATCTGTGGCGTGGGCAATACTACTGGAGAGGTGTGGCAGGCCGTGCTTGCCGGCAAGAGCGGCGTGGCCCGCATCACCCAGTTCGACTCCACGAAATTCGCCTGCCAGATCGCCGCCGAGGTCAAGAACTTCGATCCGCTCAAGTTCATCGAAAAAAAAGAAGTCAAGAAAATGGGGCGCTTCATCCATCTGGCCATCGCCGCCGCCGATGAAGCGTTCAAAATGTCAGGCCTGAAGATCACACCCGAAAACGCCGAGCGCGTGGGCGTTCACATCGGTTCCGGCATCGGCGGGTTCGACATCATCGAACGCGAACACATCGCTCTGTTCGAAGGCGGCCCGCGCAAGATTTCACCCTTCTTTATTCCGGCGGCGATTATCAACCTCGCCGCCGGACATGTTTCGATGAGGTTCGGGGCCAAGGGACCGAACGAGGCCACGGCCACGGCCTGCACCACCAGCGCCCACTCCATCGGCGATTCTTTCCGCATCATTCAGCACAACGACGCGGACGTGATGATCGCAGGCGGCTCTGAGGCCGCCATCACCCAGATGGGCGTCGGCGGATTTGCCGCCATGCGCGCGCTTTCCACCCGCAATGACAATCCCGAGAAAGCCAGCCGTCCCTGGGACAGAGATCGCGACGGCTTTGTGATGGGCGAAGGCGCGGGCATCCTCGTGCTCGAAGAACTCGAGCACGCCAGACGCCGCGGCGCCCCGATCCTGGCCGAAGTTGCCGGCTATGGCATGTCCGGCGACGCCTACCACATGACCCAGCCTGCTCCCGAGCACGAAGGCGGATTCCGCGTGATGCGCAACGCCGCGCGCGACGCCGGCATCACCCCGGACAAAGTCGATTACGTCAACGCTCACGGCACTTCGACGCCGATCGGCGACACGCTGGAGGCGCACGCTATCCGCAACTTTTTTGGCGAGCACAAACTCCCGGTCAGCTCCACCAAGTCCATGACTGGCCATCTCCTCGGCGGCGCCGGCGGCCTCGAAGCCGGCATCACCATCCTCGCCCTGCGCGACCAGATCCTGCCGCCCACCATCAACCTCGAAAACCAGGACCCCGAAACCGCGGGCATGGATTTTGTCCCCAATCATGCCCGCAAAGCCAAGCTCGAATACGCCATGTCGAATTCCTTCGGCTTCGGCGGGACTAACGGCGCGTTGCTGTTCCGGAGATGGTCAGAGTAGAAGTCCCAGGTTACTTTGCCTGGCCAGTCCCCGCCGCGCTGGTGATTTCGTGCGCCCATTTCATGGCCGCATTCGAGGTCTCGGCCACAAAAGATAAAGACAAATTAAGCTGCTTCCCCAGTTGCGTAACCAGCCCCCAATCGCCGGCCTCGCGCGCCACCATCAGATCGTAAATGGGCGAGAGCGGTGTTTTCTTGCCCATTTTTGCCGCCAGCAGTTGCTCTTTGATGCTGGCATCGAGACACAATTGCTCGACCACAATTCCAATCGGCACGGCCAGAATCGCATCGATCAGCGACAGCATTCCGAGCAAAAACAAATCGGCCTTGCCGTGCTCTACCCGGGGAGCAATCAACTCGCAGAACCGCGCCCGCACCAGCGACGATAGAACCAGGTCGGAAGGCCTGTCCTGCCCCATGCTGAGGGTCGTAGCCATGCGTATCCACCGCACCGTTTCCTTCTCCCCCAGCAGGTTCAAGGCATTCCGCACCGAGACCACGGGTGACGATAACCCAAGCAGTGGAGAGTTCAGGTACCGCAGCAACCGGTAACACAGCGCGGGCTCATGCTTGATGAGTTCTTCGACCTCGGCAAGATCGACTTCCGCTTTCGAGACCGCACTCAGCAGGCGCAGGTACGTCGCCTGGTTTGCGGGGATGTGGCGTGCCTGCAGATTCTCCGGATGGCGGAAGAAATATCCCTGAAACCGCGTAAATCCGTTTTTCCCTGCGGTGATGAAGTGCTGCCGGGTCTCCACCTTGTGCGCCAGCATGATGCAGTTGTAGTCGGCATAGCGCTTGGCCATCTCTGCGCACTGCATTGGCGGGACTCTGGTCACGTCGACTTTGATGTAGTCCGCTTGCGACACCAGAGCTTCTCTTGGGTCGCGCGGCACAAAATTGTCCAGGGCTATCGAAAATCCCCCCTGCTTGAGCCGCTGGCACGCCTGCACTACGTCTTCCTCTGCGGGGACGGTCTCCTGTATCTCGATCACAACGTCGCCCGGGGGCAAGAGCGCGAAGTTTTCCGTCAATAAACTATGGTGTGTGCAGTTGATGAACGCGAGCCGTCCATCGCACAAAACCCCGAGCCCGACCAAATTCAGCGTCTCGATGGTTGCCGAGGTTGCGCTCTCGCCATCAGAAGTAAAGCGGCGTTCGTCCCGGCCCTCGCGAAAGAACAGCTCATAACCCACCACAGTTTCGTCCGCAGTCAGAATCGGCTGCCGGGCTATGCACGGACTAGGCTTTTCAACGGGAGCGGCTTGAGGTTTAGTGCCCACGGGTTCTTAGCTATTCATCGGCAACTTTGGGCTAGCCTTTAGTACGGCGCCTGCGCCGAAGTTGAGGAGGTTCTTTCTTCGAATCGGCAGCGGTGGCAAACCGGCGCTCCCACCAACTTTCGCGGCGCTCCCCGACCGAGCCCTTTTGAAAAGCCAGACCGCTTCCAGCTCTTCCCACCCACCAGTCCATCCCAGGTAATGAGACTTTTGTACCCCCGCCCTGCCCCTTAGGGTCTTTCCATCCCCTCCACGGCACGCCACAATAAACTTTCGTACTGGAAACCGGTCTCGCTGACATGGAAAGAGCCTTCGGCACTGCCCCGGCGCCCACGTCCTCCACCAAGAAGGTGGCGGCTCGCGCTGCCCTAGTCGACCTCAAGGAGTCTTCCCGATTCCTGCTCAACGAGTGTTTCCGCCAGTTCGGCATCGAAACGGTCGTCACATCCGCCGGCTCCGCCGAGCGCCTGCGCCAGGAGAAATTCGAAGCCTGTGTGCTCAATCTCGGTCCCGGCGCAGAGCAGGTCATGGAGGCCGCCCGCACATCTCCCTCCAACAGCCGCCTCGTGCTCTACGGCCTCGGCGGCAGCGCGCAGGAAGCAATGCGCTACTCCAAGTACGGCATCAATGCCATGTTTCAGGAGCCTCTGGAGCGACCCGCCGCGCTCAAACTGGTGCGCGCCACGCACATGCTCGTGCTCCACGAATTCCGCCGCTACGCCCGCATCCCCATCATGACCGAGGTCACGGTAGTCAGTAATGACGGCCAGCGCCTGACCGCCTCCAGCATGGAAGTCAGCTCCGGCGGCATGTCGCTGAAGAGCGCCGAGGATATGCCTTCCGGAACCAACGTAGAGATTTCTTTCTCCCTGCTCACTCTGCCCCGCGTCCATGTCCGCGGCGTAGTGAGCTGGCGTAAAGCCAAGTCCTTTGGCGTCCGCTTCGACGCCGCCGACGACCGCCGCCAAAAAGTAAAAGACTGGATCGACGCCTACCTGGAAAGCTAGCAAGTTAGTGTGGGGATATAGAGAATGTGTGAAATGTGTGAATGTGGGGAATGTATGAATGTGTGGGAACGGGCGCCTCGCGAGCCTGCCCTGAGCGAAGTCGAAGGGTTCAGCCAAGCGCAGCGAGGCGCAAGCTACCACTGGTGATTCTGGCCGAATTAGCGCTTCAGCACTGCGATAGCAGTCTGCTACGGACCGAGGGCTTCAGCCCCTGAGGTACCTCCCATTACAATAACTCCGTGCCCGAAGTCAGCACTCCCGAAGCCCCTGCAGCCGAACCCGCTCCCACACCCCGCCGCTTCACCCTCCGCCAGCGCCTCATCCTCCCCATCATCATCGCCGCCGGATACTGGTTCATCCGCTTGATCGGCCCCACCCTGCGGGTCTGCGTCTCCCGCGAAGAAGGCGCGCAGGAATCGGTCGGCCAGCGCCCGCTTGTCCTCAATTTCTGGCACGCCGGCATCATTCCCGCAACCTATTTATTTCGGGGCCTCGGCATCCGCGTGATGAGCAGCAACAGCTACGACGGCGAATACATGGGACGCATCATCCACAAATTCGGATTCGTAGCCGTCAAAGGCTCCAGCAGCCGCAACGCCGTGCGCGCCCTGCTGGGCCTGCGCCGCGCCCTGCAGGAAGAATGGGCAGTCGCCTTCAGCATCGACGGCCCCCGCGGCCCGCGCTACAAAGTAAAGCCCGGCCCAGTCTCGCTCGCGCGATCTTCGGGCGTTCCGATGGCCACGTTTCACATCGCAGTAGAGAGCGCCTGGGTCCTCAACACCTGGGACCGCCTGATTATTCCGAAGCCGTTTTCCCGCGTCCTGATGCGCTTCGGCAAGCTGATCCCGATTCCGGCGGAGGCCAGTGACGAAGATCTTGAGCGGTATCAACAGGAATTACAGGATTCGCTCGACCGCATCTGTGATTTCGCTGAGGCGAATGTACAGAAAGTCGGCACAGCGGAGTTTCCCTATTACAATGCGTAATTACCATACCTAATGGTCAGTACCTTAAAGCGCAGTCGGAAGCTGAGTATGCGTATGCCAGATGATGCGTTCAAAATTGGGATTCTTGTCCTGGTCGGTTTTGCTTTGGCGCTCGCCGTAGCATGGTACCTACACTATTGTTACCAGGAGATAAGCGGCACGGCGGAAGTCGTGATCGATCCCCTTACATGGATCGAAGATAGCGGAAAATCCAACGAGGACGTCGGGCGTGCCCTGGCGCTCATGCTCCAGACGCGACTAGCGTCGCTCACGGAGGATCTAAGAAACGCGCAGACGGGACTTACCTCGACTTCACCCGAAACCGCGCCAGTGGTAGTAACGCCAATTGGCGGCGGAGGCGTGGTCGCACCGATCGGCGGCCTCCGCCTGTTCGGCCAGGACGTGGTTCTACGCGTGGGACTGGTCACGCCCGTCGATATGAAGCTGGCGGTGGGCGGCGTAGAGGTCGGCGGCGTCATTCCGTGGCTGCAACGCCGATTGAGCAATCGACGCACCCTGCACTTCACCATCTATTCCCGTGCGGGCGAAGCGCAAGTGTTCGGGTCGATCGCACCATTGCGGCTGGAAAAAGAGCGGCTCTGGCTGCAAGTGAAAACTGATACCGAAAAAGCGCCGTCGCTCGACCTGGTGATTGACAGGCTGGCTCACGAAATCATTCGCCTTCGTTTGGCGGAGGATAAGTCAAACCAAGTGGGGTTGCTGCGTTCGAGCGAATTCGTGACGCTGTCTACAGCTTTGGTCGAGGCTGCCGAGTACAACCGCGACGTGCAGGCGGGACGTCCTTCCGAAAGCGAGTTCGCCGGCTTGTTGCCCGGGGTCCGGGATATTTGCGACAAAGTGCCGGGCTGGATCGAACTGGGGTATTTTACGGCTTGGTTGGCGGATAAGTCGCATGACAATGTCAGTGCTTCTCTCTACTACAATCGAGTCGTCCTCAAGCTGGATGCCTCTAAGCAAAGCGCATTCATCGATCTCATCAAGCACCGCTTGGAAGAACTGCAACCGGCCGAGATTGCGTCCGGCCCTGCGATTGTGGAATCAACCAAGGCCTCGGTGGATTACTCGCCTGAAATAAAGCGAGTCCGCGACGCGGGACCGGAGGGCAGCGTCGTAGGACAAGCGCTGGCAACTGCGTTGGAATTCCAAATCGCGAAAGCCACCCACCATGACGAACAGATCAGCGCCCGGTACATTTATTACGTGGCGCGGATTCCACCCCAGAGTACCGATAGCGGGGCGGTGATTGCTGACGGCATCCGGGCGCTTACGAAAGAAGGCGCGGTCGAGGAATCCGTGTGGCCCTATGTCGCCGGCCAATACGCAGCCAAGCCCCCTGCTGCGGTCCGGAGTGCGAAACGGTTTCGCATTACGAATGCGAAAGAGATAAAAGGACTGAATGCCCTTAAGAATGCCCTGGTCGCCAACGGTCCCGTCGTGGCTGGCATCCCCGTGTACCCGTCTGCTATGCAAGACATCCCGGCCAAAACGGGCGTGTTACCGTTGCCTGGACCGAAGGAGAAGCTCATCGGCGGACACGCGGTTGTGATTGTAGGTTACGACGACAAGCAAAAGCGCGTGAAGTTTGTGAACTCATGGGGAAGCGCCTGGGGTGATCACGGATTCGGTTATTTGTCCTACGAGTACGTCGAGAAATACATGTCGGAGGCGTGAACCTTTAAGGCCGCCACGAGTTAATCCGTCTTGGTGCGGTTGACTTGAGCAGCTTCCGGCAGGTAAATTCCTGACACCACTACTTTCCTGCTCTTTGACACGTCCTTCGGTTTGCGCGTCTTTGCCCCATGGCGAAGACAGGGAAGCGGGTACAATTCCCGCGCTGCCGCGCAACTGTAAGCGAGAAAATCGCAGGCGTCCACTGGGAGCATCCCCGGGAAGGCCGTCTGCAGAATCCGGACGCCCGAGCCAATTGCTAACTGCCAATTGCTAGTCGTTGCTCATGCCTCCTCACTCGCAAAGCCAGGAGACCGGCGTAAACCGTCCACCTTAACCCCTTTCGCGTGAAAAGGAGGATGGTTATGCGCGCACTTCGCGCCTCGTTTTTGCTTCTCGTAGCTCTAGCGGCAGCATCCGCTGCAGACCTAAAGGTTAAAGTTATCGACCCGCAATCTGCCGCTGTCTCCGGCGCACAAGTTTCCCTGTTCTCAAAAGGAAGCGACACTTCCCTGAAGATTGCCACCACATCTGCCGAGGGAAGCGCCGACTTCGGCGAGTTGTCCCCCGGCAGCTACCGGGTTCAGATCCTGGCTCCCGGTTTCGCCCCCAACACTTGGGATTTCGAGATCCCCCCTCGTTCCCATGCCATAAGCAACCAGTTCACGGTCCAACTGCACCTCGCCACAGCCTCAGAAACCGTAATCGTCACCGCAACCAGGACTCCAGCGTTGGCTGAAGAGACCGGCGCCAGTATCTCTACCCTGGAAAATGCCCAACTAGAAACCATGCACGCCGTTTCCAGCTCAGACGCGGTACGCTTCTTGCCCGGCGCAATCGTCAACGACGCCGGTCAGCGCGGCGGCCTCTCCTCCCTGTTCGTGCGCGGCGGCGATTCCACCTACAACAAAGTGATTGTCGATGGTGTAACCATCAACGAACCCGGCGGCACCTTCGACTTCGGAACGCTCCCCCTCACCGAAGCCAACCGCATGGAATTCCTCCGCGGCGCGCAAAGCACCCTCTACGGCTCCGACGCGATGACCAGCGTGGTCCAGGTCTTCACCCGCACCGGCAACACTCCCACGCCAGAATTCCGCTTCGGCGCCGACGGTGGCAACTTTTCCACCGCCAACGGCTTCACGTCCCTGGCCGGAGCGCGCGGCCGCTTCGACTACAACGTCTTCGGCGATGAGTTCAACACCAGCGGCTCCGGAATTAACGACGCCTATTCCGACTCGCTTCAGGGAGCGAACGTGGGTGTGGCGCTGAACCGTGAAGTATCTTTGCGCCTTCACCTGAGACACTCCAACAGTCACACTGGAATTCCCGGCGAATGGAACTTCAACGGATTCGTACCACTGGTTCCCGTGAATGGACTATCCGCGCCCCTCGAGCCTCTGCCTCCCGATCCTTCCGAGTGGTCGCAATATAACAACCTGCTCGGCAGCGTAGAGCTCACGGTCGCGGCACCAAACGGATGGCAGCATCACTTCACCGTTTTCGATTATCTCTACCGGTACAACGAACTCAACCTCAATGGCGATCCTTCCCGCGTCGACTACTTCGGAGATCCCATCGATTTCCAATCGCACGAGGTCGACCGCATCAACCGCGCCGGATTTGAATACCAGGGCGACTATTCCGAGCGCGCCTGGGCCCACACCACGTTCGGATTCCGCATCGAGAACGAAAACGGATTCGTAGGAGACGTCAACTTCGGCCAGACTCACGGGCAGCGTCTGGAAGACGACTTCTATTTGCAACAGCAACTCACTCTGGGCAGGCTCTCGACAGTAGTTGGAGGGCGTTTCGTCCACAACAGTGCCTACGGTAACACCGGCGTGCCGAGGTTTGCGCTAAATCTGCTGGCGAGACGGGGAGGGGAAGTTTTTTCTGGAACCCGCCTGCGTTTCTCCTATGCCACCGGATTCAAGGACCCTCGCCTTGAAGAAACATTTGCCGGCTTGCCCTTTTCTTTTCCCAACCCCGGGCTCAAACCAGAGCGGGTCCGCGCCTTCGAAGGGGGCATCCAGCAGGACTTCTATAACGGCAAATATGTTCTGCACGCCACTTACTTCAACAACCTGTTTCGCGACCAGATCAACTACGAAACGGTCAACCCGACCACCTTTCAAGGCGAATACTTCAATGTGAATGAAGCCTTCGCGCAAGGCGCCGAGGTTGAACTCCAGGCCAGACTTCGCAGCCGGTTGCTGCTCAGCACGGCCTACACCTACACCTCCACTGAGATTCTCGACAATCCCGCGCCTATCGATTCGCAATACAATCCCGGCCAGCCATTGCTGCGCCGCCCCAAGCACTCGGCCACAACTTTGTTGTCCTATTCCGGCAATCGCTGGGGCGCGAACCTGAGCGGAAGCTTCGTCGGCCGCCGCCCAGACGACGATTTTTTTGGCTTCGATATCAACCACGCTGCCGGCTACGTCCGAGCCGATCTCGGTGGCTGGTACGCCATCAACTCCCGCATCACGGCCTATGCGAACGTGGAGAATGCCCTCGACCGCCGTTACAACGAAGTAGTCGGCTACCCTGCGCTTCCAGTAAACTTCCGCGCCGGTTTCCGCTTCCGCATCGGAGGCGAATAATCGGGAAGGAAACTAACACAAACCATGTGGGAACGGGCGCCTCGCCCGTTCAGCCGAGCGCAGCGAGGCGCATTCTGCGCACTGCCGAAGAACTTAGGTTGTTGATTGGTACTAAACGAACACTCCGCACGCTTCCGGGAGGAAGCGTCTCAGCTAACCTTCTCCGGCTCCCGCACCATCGCAATCGGCATCGACGCCGCCATCTTCCCGCCAAAATATTTCGTCCGTGCCAGCATCAGCTTCTCAATATCCACCCCGGAGAGCGGTTGCTGCCGCCCCAGCAGGTGCGTGACCAGCGCAATCTGCGCGAAGTGTTCCACGGTCTCCATCTTCATGTAGGCGTGCTCGATCGTGTCTCCGTAGGCCACCACGCCGTGATTCGACATCAGAATGGCATCATAGTGGGGCACGTAGGGTTCCAGCGTCTGCGCCAGCTCCGACGTTCCCGGCGTGCCATAGCGCGCCAGCGGAATGCATCCCAGCCCCATCACCACTTCGCAAACCAGCGGTTCGGTCAGGGCCATGCCCGCCGCGGCAAAACCCGTCGCAGTCGGCGGATGAGCGTGCACAATAGCCTGAATGTCGGGCCGCATGCGGTAGATCAGGACATGCATCCCGATCTCGCTGGTCACGTTCCGCCGCCCCGCCACCCGCGTCCCCTCCGGGTCCACGATCACCATGTCCGCGGCCCGCATCGCCCCCTTGCTCACGCAAGTCGGCGTCACAAGGATCCGCTCGTCGTCCAATCGGACCGACAGATTCCCGTCCATGGCCGCCACGAACCCGCGCTCATGCAGCATGCGCCCGTAGCGTACAATTTCTTCCCTGTGTTTGCGTTCAGCGGACATGGAAATACTCTCTCGGGGGAGTGACGAAAAAGCGGCTAAATAGACAGCCCCCGCATAGTATCGCAACTTGCTGCAAACCGACAAACAAATTTACCAAAACCCGCAAAGAATTGTCCGAAGAAAATCGAACTTCCTGGCCCGGGTCAGCCCGATCCCCTTGCCCTATACCTCATTATAATCTGACCCCGTGCTGGTTTCTGACTTCCACTTCCATCTTCCCGACGAACTCATTGCCCAGGAACCCCTCGCCGCCCGCGACGCCTCCCGCATGCTGCACCTACAGCGCAGCAGCGGCCAGTATGCCGACCGCCAATTCCGCGATTTTCCCGGCCTGCTGCAGCCCGGCGATCTGCTGGTCTTCAACAACACCCGTGTCTTTCCCGCCCGGCTCTATGGCCGCCGCGCAGGCGCCCGCGCCCAGCCCGTCAGCCCGCACAATCTTGCGGCCCGCGCTTACCTCCACGGCCGCATCGAGGTCCTGCTGACGCGCCAACTCTCCACCGATCCCAACGATTGGGAGTGCCTGGTTCGCCCCGGCCGCAAAATCGGCGTCGGCGAGCGCCTCTTCTTCGGCGAGCATAATCACGAAGAACTGCAAGCCGAGGTTCTCACCCGTGCCGACTTCGGTGAGCGCCGCATCCGTTTTCAGCCCGTCTTTCAGAGCCTCGATCATCAGAGCCTCGATGGTCCGAGCGAAGATCAGAGCAAGGACGATTTCTTCGCCGCCCTCGATCGCCTGGGCCACGTTCCACTCCCGCCCTACATCGCGCGCCCGGATTCCCCCCGCGATCGTGACCGCTATCAAACCGTCTACGCCCACGAGCGTGGATCGGTCGCCGCCCCCACCGCCGGCCTCCACTTCACTCCGGAAATCCTCGACCGCATCCACCAGCGCGGAGTCGAGACCGTCGAGATTACCCTGCACGTAGGCCTGGGAACCTTCCAGCCCGTCCGGGCCGAGCGCGTTGAAGACCACAAACTTCATTCCGAGCCCTACTCCATCTCCCCAGAAGCTGCTGCCGCGCTCAACCAGGCTCTCAGCGCCTCGCGCCGCGTCATCGCCGTCGGCACCACGACAGTTCGTACCCTCGAACATGCGTTTCGCCTCGGTGCCGGAACCATCGCCCCAGGTACATCTTCAGCAGACCTCTTCATATATCCCGGCTACGAATTCAAAGTCGTCAACGCGATGCTGACCAATTTTCACCTGCCGCAATCCACATTGCTGATGCTGGTCAGCGCCTTGGGGGGACGCGAGAATGTCCTGCGTGCCTACAACCACGCAGTCGCCGAGCGCTACCGCTTCTACTCTTATGGAGACTGCATGTACATCGAATAGGGCATTCGCTCTTTGCGTTCTTCGCGGCTTTTCTTGGCGAGCTTTGCGGTTAAAAGCTCCTCGGCGCCAGGATGAACCTCCTTGTCCCGCAAGTTTTTCCTCCACCCTCGAATCCCGCGCTATACTCTTCCGGGAGCAGCCATGTCGATCGCGCTAAAGCAGGTCCCAATTCAAGATTTCGTAACTCAACTCCGCAAGCTACCCGAATCCGCCTTTGATCAGACCGAGCAAGTCCGCCAATTCCTGCAAGACACCCCGCTGCACCCCGACTCGCTAGCCCCATATCTCACCTGGGACCGCCAGCACTACACCCGCAACCTGATCGACAAAAATCCTCTCTACGAACTGATTGCGGTGTGCTGGGAAATCGGCCAGGCCAGTTCCGTCCACAACCACCGCGATCAAAACTGCTGGATGGCCGTCCCAATCGGCCGCCTGCTGGTGGAAAATTACCACGTCCTGCACCAGGACATCGCGCTCGGCAAATCTACGATCAAAGCTACTGAAACCGTCGAGATGAATGTCTCGCACCCCTGCGCCGTGGATCCTCTAGCGCCTGTCCACCGGGTCTTCAATCCCCGCGAATTCAACCAGCGCGCCGTCAGCCTGCACGTTTATTCGCGCCCCTTCGACACCTGCGTCGTCTACTCCGCCGAGCAGGGCACCTGCGGAGAAATCCAACTCCACTACACCACCCAGTACGGAAAACCTGCCCGATCATGAATCAACTCACGCGGAGTCCCATCCTGCGCGGTCTACTCGTTGCCGCACTCGTCTTCGCCACGAATGCGTGCCAGAAGAACAAGCCGCCGGTCGAAGACGCACCCCTCCCCATGGACCGCGTCGCCCCCTCGCCGGTGGGCACAAATCAGACCATCCTGCACAAGACCTTCTCCGTGAAAAGCTCGGCGAGTTTCCCTTTCGAGATTCCTCCCCACTCCGTCCGGCCGCATCTGCACGGAATCTTCGAGTCGTTCGTGAGCAAGGTGCATGGCCCATCCGACGACGAAGCCAACGTGGATTTCTTGATCGTCAACGCTGACCAGTACTCTGACCTGGTAAGCAATCGCCCCAGCGAGGCCCTCTTCTCCGTCGAAGCCGCGCACAACCAGTCCGTCAATGTAGATCTCCCGGCATCTCTCGACCAGCCCGTAAAGTACTACCTGGTCTTCCGCAGCGCCGCGGGAAAAGGCCCGGCAAAAGTAGTGGAAGCCGACTTCCAGGTAGATTTCTAACGAAAGTGCTCGTGTGGGGACGGGCGCATTCGCCCGTCCAGCCGAGCGCAGCGAGGCCCTCGGAGCATCCGCGCCGCCAGCAACTGAATCCCGCACCAAGGCATCGCCCTCACTTCGGCTGCTAAACTACAGGCTTGCCCCCGCGAACAAAATCTTCGGCTCCTGACTCGGACAGCACACGCCCATCCCCATCCTCCAACCCCAACCGCATCTTCCTCATCGACACCATGTCGTTCATCTTTCGCGCCTACCACGCCATGGCCCGCCAGCGCTCCATGTCCACCAAGTCCGGACTCCCCACCGCCGCCATCTACGTCTTCGTCAACATGCTGCGCAAACTGCGCGACGATTTCTCCCCCAACTATCTGGCCGCCGTCTTCGACGTAGCCGCCAAAACCTTCCGCGCCACGCAAGCCGAGGCCATCACCACCATCCGCAAGTTCGACATCAAAACCCAAACCTTCACCGAGGTCGAATACAAAGGCTACAAGGCCAACCGCGCCGCCATGCCCGAGGATTTGGCCCAGCAGATTCCCTACATCCGCCGCGCCCTCGAAGCCTACCGCATCCCCATCCTCGAACTAGCCGGCTTCGAGGCCGATGACGTAATCGGCACCCTGGCCCGCAAAGCCGCCGCCGCGTCGCACCTCGTCTATGTAGTCTCCAGCGACAAAGACATGATGCAGCTAGTCAACGACGACGTTCAGATCCTGAACCCTCCCAAAGACAATCTGATCTGCGACGCCGCCAAAGTCGAAGAAATCTTAGGAGTCCCTCCCGAGCGCGTGATCGACATCATGGCCCTCCGCGGCGACGCCATCGACAATATCCCCGGCGCACCCGGCATCGGCGACAAAGGCTCGGTCGAAATCATCAAACGGTTCGGCACCGTCGAGCAGGCGCTCGACCGCGCCAACGAAGTGGAGAAGAAAACCTACCGCGAATCTCTCCAGAACAATCGCGACACCATCCTCTTCAGCAAAAGCATGGCGACCATCGACACCAATGTCCCGGTCGACCTGAACGTAGAAGCCATGCGCGCTGGCGAGCCCGATCTCGATCTCCTCCGCCAACTCTTCACCGAACTCGAATTCACCTCGCTGCTGAAAGAACTGCTGCCGGATGTTCAGGTCACCGAATCTCACTACAGCGAAGCCCAATACGCGGCGGATGTGGAAAGCGTTATCAATTCTCTAGCGACAGAAGGCGCACTCGCTATTGCGGTGGAGCTGGAGAAGACAGAGCCGCTTCCAGAAAACGACGAAGAAGTAATCGAAGAAGTGCCTCAGTCAGGAATGCTTGCGCTGACTGACGCGTCATCCCCCGCACCTGCGCCAGAGCCCGCAGCCCGCCGCGTCGCCATTTCAGCAATCGCAGGTTTGGCGATCGTCGTGAAGCTAGACTCCTCCAACGCAGCCGCCAAGTTACGCCACGTCCTGACCACCGCGGCGACGCCCAAAGCAATCCACGATTACAAAACCGCAATCCACGCTCTCGATCCGCTCGGTATCCCTCTGGAAGGCGTCCAGCATGATCCCATGCTCTACTCCTACCTGCTCGATCCCACTTACTCCTCGCACCGCCTCGCCGACGTAGCCCTCCGCCGCTTCAATCTAAAACTAAGCGGAGACCTGGCCGAAGCCGCCGACGTAACCGGCCGCCTCGCGTCCGCCCTGCGCGAAGACGTAAAGCAAGCGGGACTAACCAAGCTCTACGAAGAAATGGATCTACCGTTAGTTCCTGTGCTAGCGCGCATGGAGCAGGCCGGAGTAAAAATCGACACCGCCGCCCTCGCCAAAATGTCCACCGAACTAGAACGCGAGAGCGCCACCAAAGCAAAAGAAATCCACGAGCTGGCCGGAACCGAATTCAACATCGGCTCTCCCAAGCAGCTCGGCGACGTCCTCTTCAACCGCCTGAATCTTCCCAAGCCCGTGAAGTACGGCAAAGGCCGCACTACATCGACCGCCGTCGATGTCCTCGAAACTCTGGCCGAAGAACATCCCATCGCCAGAAAAGTTCTTGACTACCGTCAGTTAACCAAGCTGAAGTCCACCTACGTCGACACCCTGCCCGCATTAATCAACCCGCACACGGGACGCCTGCACACCACGTTCTATCAAGCCGGCACGGCCACCGGGCGCCTCTCATCAGCCAATCCGAATCTGCAAAACATCCCCATCCGCACTGAACTGGGACGCGGCATTCGCGCCGCCTTCATCGCCGAGCCCGGCCACGTCCTTCTAACTGCCGACTATTCGCAGATCGAACTCCGCCTGCTGGCCCACTTCTCCCGCGATCCGCTCCTGGTCGAAGCCTACCGCCGCGGCGACGACATCCACACCCTCACCGCCTCCCAAGTCTTCGGAGTCCCGCCGTTAATGGTCACGCCCGACCACCGCCGCCAGGCCAAAGTCGTCAACTTCGGCATAGTCTACGGCCTCTCCGCCTTCGGCCTCTCGCAGCAGCTGGGCATCGAGCCCGCCGAAGCGAAGCTTTTCATCGCCAACTATTTCGAAAAATACAAAGGCGTCCGCGCCTTCATCGACAAGACGTTAGAAGAAGCCCGCCGCGACCTGAAGGTGAAAACCCTCTTCGGACGCACCCGCCCCATCCCCGACATCAACAGCAAAAATTTCACCCAGCGCGGCTTCGCCGAACGCACGGCAGTCAACACCCCGCTGCAAGGCACCGCCGCAGACCTGATCAAAGTAGCCATGATCAGAATCGATGCCGCGTTGCAGAAAGAGGGCTTTAAGACAAGAATGACTCTGCAGGTTCACGACGAACTAGTAGTCGAACTCCCTCCTAGGGAATTAGATACGATTAGGCCACTGGTAAAGGAACAGATGGAAAAGGTCTACCCGTTGGAAGTACCATTAGTTGCTGATATTGGTGTGGGGCCGAACTGGAGGGACTTGGAATACTAACTGTGAGTGACAGTAATGAAGGCCTATCTCTTAGGCGCCGGTGCATCGAGAGCTTACGAGCAATCCCCAACGGGCCAGCGGATGCCGCTGGCGCGCGATGTTTTCGAAAAATACTCCAAGCTCGACATCTCTTCAAATCCGTGGGTTCTAGTCGGCGAAATAGTTAATCACGTATCCGAGTCACGAAAGATCCCGCCGGAGGAATTCGAGAAGTTCAACGAGGACATCGAAGAATTCTTTGCCGAAATTGAGGAAGCGTTGCTCAGCGCCATTGACGGTGGTGACGAGATCGAAGTCATTTGGACATCCAAGATACTGAACCAGTTGTTGTTCCTCTTCGCGTCTGTAGTAAACGAAATTCAGAACGGTCCTATCTCACTCGCACATCAAAATATAGCGCGCAGCCTGTCAGCCGAGGATCGAATCCTGACTTTTAATTGGGACACGCTCATGGATCGCGCCTTGGCATCTGAGACTTCGTGGAAGACCGATTTCGGATACCTTGTTGCCCCGCACCTGATCTACAGAAACGGATGGGTCAGTCCAGAACCTCAGACCACCGATACTCCTGTTCTTCTCAAACTGCACGGATCTACCAATTGGTTTACTAGCTACAACACGATGGAAGGAGGAAGACCCGCCTTAATGCAGACCTCTGATCCGAGCACCTTGTACGTGTACGAGTCGACCGCAGTACCCTACGCAACTTACGCTGGACGGTACATGGACGGTTATGAGCCCTTCTCCTATGGCTACTATCCCCCCAACCTGCCTGATGACCCGGGTAAATCGGCACCAGAGGGCAAAGTTTTCGTCCGCATGCGCCCAAAATTCCCATGGGTACCGGAAGGAGGAGCCTCGGATCAAGGGTTGCCGTCGATGCCCCTAATAATTCCTCCTGCGAAGGCAAAAACATATGACTTGTTCGGCTCCTTGTTCAAGACGATCTGGGCTGCCGCAGAAGAGGTGCTAACCCAGGCAGAGCGCATAATCCTGATCGGCTATTCTTTTCCAAGAACCGATCATCAAAGCAACACCCTCTTCAAGAATGCGTTCTCAAGAAGGACTTCAATGCCTTATATCTCGATCGTCGATCCATATCCAGCGCGCGTAGCAGACAAATTTAGACTGGAGCTTGGGATCGCTGACGACCACCTATCCATATTCGCAGAACCTTTTTCTGAGAAATTCGACTTGAATAAGCTGCTCTGAACTCACACCCCCAGCCGCTTCTGAATCTCCCCCACAATCCCGCCGTGACCGCCTGCATCTTCTCTTCCGACTCCGCTCCCACCATCACGCGCACAAACCTTCGCAGAATAACGCGCCCCCGGTTAGATTTTCACACTATGTTATACTAGAATATAACAACTGAGAATCGTCATGCACACCACCAACCTTCGCAAGGTCGGCGGCTCAGTCATGTTGGCCGTCCCGCCCGCGCTGCTCAACGCCCTGCAATTGCAGCCCGGCGCCAAGGTCGGCATCGCGGTTCAAAGCGGCCGGCTTGTCGTTGAGCCACGCCCGCGTCCACATTACACCCTGAACGAACTGCTGGCCCAATGCAATCCCAGGGCCCGGCGCTCGAAGCCAGGCTCGAAACAAGAACGAGAATGGCTCAATAGCAAGCCCGTCGGCCGCGAGCTGATCTGATGGAACGCAGGATGGAACGAGCGGTGGAACGAACGATGAAGCGCGGCGAAATCTGGCTCGTCAGTCTCGATCCCACCTCAGGCCACGAGCAAAAAGGCCGCCGCCCGGTCCTGATCGTGTCACCCGAGCCCTTCAACCGCATCACAAAAGTCCCCGTAGTTCTGCCCATCACAAGTGGCGGCAATTTCGCACGCACCGCAGGTTTCGCCGTGCCCTTGACGGCAGCCGGAACCAAAACGACAGGAATTATCCGCTGCGACCAGCCGCGCGCCCTCGATCTCGGGGGTCGCGGCGGAAGGAAGCTGGAAAGCATCCCCGACGCGATCATGGCCGAGGTGCTCGCGAGGATATCGCCGATATTCGAGTGATGCTACCGCGGCCACAACCAGCCAAACGTCCCCGCGGTCAGCAGCGCATAGATCAGCCCGTCGAAAACATGCTTCGCAGTTACGCCCCAGGTCTGCCCTTTCCAGATCGAATCCTGAAGCTGCCCCACTCCGTATCCCATGAACGCCACCGTACCCGCCACCCGAAAAACCTGCAGGTAATCGGTACCCGGTACCCGCGTGCGCCCGGTCAGGTAAGCGACAAAAATGCCGACCACCACGCAATTGACAAACCACAGGCCCAAAAATTTCGGCAGCGCCGGCGGTCCGCTCGGAAACACAGTCAGCAACCCAACCGGGCCGCGCTTGAACTTCTCCACCACCTCCGGCGATTTCATGTCTTTGTGCGCGCAGTGCGGAAAACTGTAAACCGGCCCCGGAGTCACGCCCACAGCCCGCAGCGCGTCGGTCACTTTACCCTCATCAGGCAGCTTGCGGTAATCACTTCTGTGGTAGGGCAGCACCATGTGCATGATCGAGCTGGCAACAAACACGATCACAGCCGAAAGCAGAATCGGAAGCCACAAGGCAGTGATGGAAACCATCGTTCCTCCTTCGAGACGAAGTCGGGCACGGGAGGTGCCCGATCCAAGACTCGCAAGAGCCTACGCCCGGCCGCGGGAAAGAGTCAAACCCAAGTTCATGTGAGGGGAGCGCCGTCGTCGACTCCGCCTGACCACGTCTTATCTCCGCGCCACGCGCGCATCCATCGACAATGAGCCCGCGCCCACTAACAGGATGAACAGCGAACCGAGCCACATGCAATAGTCGGTGCGGGCCTCATGCAGCGTGGGCCAAACCCCGGATTTCGCCAGCATGGGAATCTTTGTCGTGAGAATGGCGACAGTAATGTCGATCAGCAAAGGGATGGCGGCCAGCCGGGTGAGTAATCCCAGGATCAAGAGCGCTCCGCAAATAATTTCCACGTATCCGACGAAAGGCGCAAAGAAATGCGGAGCGGGGATCCCGATCTTAATAAAACGCCCCACGCCTAGCGCCTCAGGAAACAAAAACTTCTGGATACCTTCCGACAGAAACACTCCTCCAACCATCAGCCGGATCAAGAGCGTCGCTGCCGGAGCGTTGCTGCGTAGCATTGTGGAAATTTGCATCCTGGCCTCGCGTGTCAATCGTATTGCAAGTCCTACACTCCCAGCCTCTTCTGAATCTCCCCCGCAATCCCCGCGGTGATCGCCTGCATCCGCTCCTCCGACTCCGCCTCCACCATCACGCGAGCCAAAGCCTCGGTCCCCGAATACCGCACTACCACCCGCCCATTCCCATCCAATTCACGCTCGGCAGCCTCAATCGCCCGCTGCACTTCCGGCACCTGCGCAAACGGAATCTTCTCCCGCACCCGCACATTCTGAATCTTCTGCGGCAATACTTTCAATCCGCTGACCAACTCCGCCAAACTTTTCCCCGAACGCACAATCACATCCATCACCCGCAAAGCCGTCAGCAATCCGTCCCCGGTAGTCGCATCAATATCGCGAAAAATAATATGCCCCGACTGCTCTCCGCCCAAAGTCGCCCCCGTCTTCAGCATTTCTTCCAGCACATATTTATCGCCCACATTAGCCCGCAACATGTGAATGCCAGATTTCTTCAGCGCGATCTCCACTCCCATATTCGACATGGTCGTAGCCACAACGGTCGCTGCAGCCAGTTTCCCGCGCTCTTGCAGATCGCGCGCCGTCAACAGCAGCACTCCATCGCCGTTCACCACGCGCCCCGCGCCATCGCAAAACAAAGCCCGGTCGGCATCGCCGTCAAACGTCACGCCCAAATCAAACTTCCCGCTAGATTCCGCCACCGTCTTCCCCAAAGTTTCGGGATGCAGAGCCCCGCACCCTTCATTAATGTTCTTCCCGTCGGGCGTCACGCAAGCGAACGTCGCCTGAATTCTCAAGCTGCGGAACAATTCCGGAGCCTCCGCCGTAGCCGCGCCGTTAGCGCAGTCCACCAGCACCCGCAACCCGCTCAAATCCGACGCCACACTCCCCGCCAGCGACTCGACGTAAGCCTTGCGCAGCACAGCTTCTCCCGGCAGAGTTGGCCCGGCAACTTTCATCGCCGTGTCTTCCATCGCTCCGGGCTTCGCCAGCAACGCAAAGATTTCTTTCTCGATTGCCAGCTCGCGCGCGTCCGTCAGCTTGAATCCATCCCCGGAAAAAACTTTGATCCCATTATCCGTCCACGGATTATGCGACGCCGAAATCACCACCCCCGCCGCAAACCCGCGCGCCCGCGCCAGATAAGCCACTCCGGGCGTCGTAATCACGCCCGCGCTGTGTACCTCCACTCCCACCGCCGCCAGTCCCGCGGCCACGCGGTCCGCGATCCACCCACTCGACTCGCGCGTGTCCTGCCCCATCAGCGCCTTCGCCTTCCACGATCCGCGCAGCAGATCATGGCCCAGCGCGCGCCCGATCAGGAAAGTGCTCTCCTCCGTCAGCGGAAATTCCCCGGCCACCCCGCGGATCCCGTCCGTGCCAAACAATTGTCTGCTCTGGTTGCTCATAAACTGTGCGTATTCCTTGGGAAGGTTCGGATACCGGAATGAAATGTCCAACTGAGGATAATAACTGACGACGATGGAAAGTAGTTTAATGCCCGCTCGGCGCCGGCGCACTTTTCTCCATGATCACCGTCACTCGCACCGGCACCACCTGCACCACCGTCAAATCCCGCTGCACGTGAATCTGCTGCGCCGTCAGATCAAACGTGTGTTCGCCCGGCTTGGCATCTTTCAATTCCAGATCCGCGTGGATGTCCGTCGGCCGCAGTTCCCGGATCAAACGCTCCGGCCCGCGCACTCGAACCTGCGCCTCAGGAATGGTGACCGAGCTGATCTCCAGTTGCGGTGGAAGATGTCGAAACTCAATCGGCACCCGCAGCGTTATTTCCGCCGGTTCCTGGTCCGGCGAAATCGCCAGCCACAACCCCGTCGCCAGCACCAGCGACAAAACCTTCAGCCAGAAGTTATGCAGCACCCAGCGCCGCAAAAAGGTCATCATAGCGGGCGCTCCGTGTCCGAGTCCGGCTCTCCATCGGCACCCATCTGCGCACCCGCCCGCAGCGGCGATTCCTCCCCTGAATCCGAATCATCGCTCGGCGGCCCCACGGTCGGCAGCCCCACCGGCGACATATACCGCCGCAACTCGCTGCTCAGCCGCTCGCGCAATTGTTCCACCGTCAAATCGCGTTCGATCTTTCCTCCCACTGCCATGCTGATCGCGCCCGATTCCTCCGAAACAATCACCGCAATCGCGTCCGTCTCCTCGGTAATTCCAATGCCCGCCCGGTGCCGCGTCCCCATCTGCGTTGACAGCACCGGATTCATCGACAGCGGCAGAAAGCACGCCGCCGCCGCCAGCCGGTCTTTCTGGATGATCACCGCTCCATCGTGCAGCGGCGCGCTCGGCCTGAAGATCGTGGCCAGCAAATCGTAGGAGAGACGCGCATCCATCGCCACCCCACTCTCGATGTAAGTCCGCAATCCAATCTCGCGCTCAATCACGATCAATGCGCCCGTCTGATGCTGCGAAAACAAATTCGCCGCCAGCACAATGTCGTCGTAAGAATCCCCCTCCACCGCCGATCCGCGCAGAAAGCTGACCCGCCGCCCCACGTCCGACAACACGTGCCTGATTTCCGACTGAAACACGACAATCAGCGCGAACACCACATAAGGCAGCAAATGGCTTACCAGCCAGTTCAGCGTAACCAACTCGCCGATCCGCGCCAGGTAAAACGCCGCAGCCACCGCCGCCAGTCCCGCCAGCATTGGCGCTGCCCGCGTCCCCCGGATCATCACCAGCACTTCGTAAATGATCAGCGCCACCAGCAGAATGTCGAGCACCGTAAACGACACTCTCAACCATGGCGCCATCAGTTGCGTCACTGCATTTTCCCCGGCTACTGAGTTTCCCGCGTCAAGAACCCTACATTCTAATGCAGGAGATAGTGAAGCAAAGATAAGAAGCGAAGATAATAAGCGCCGCAAGCCGGAAGCCACGATTCTCCATCGGCCTGGTTCTTGCAAATCCGCGGAACAGCGGTACAATTCCACAGAATGTCTGCTGAAAGGAGATTCAATATGCCATCCTTTCGCGCGTCCGTGCGTAAGCTCAAGGTCTCACGCGTTCCGAGATTCGCGACGCTATTCTTTATGGCCGCAGGCGTCCTGCTGCCCCCTGCGATAGGCGAATCGGTAAGCGTGCCGTTACCCCGCGCCGCAGAATTCCAACTCCAGGAGCCGCAATCTCAGGAACCACAGTCTCAAGAGCAGGCCCCGGTTTCAAAATACGATAAGGCCATCTTTCAGAAACCGATTCCAGCCGAGCAACTGGCATTCCTGAATCACTTCGCGGGGATGCCGGCAAACGACCTCATTCGCGACAAGCAATACCGCAAACTAATGCACAGCATGCTCCCCGACCGCACGTTCCACTATGGTTGGGACATGTCGCCCTTCGATGCGTTCGAAAGGGTGCTCACCGGATCGCGACTGCCAGTTCAAATTCGCGACGGGCGATACGTAATTGTTTCCAGCTGGAGCGAACCATACCTGAAGGGCCGAGGATTCATGTGGATCGACCTGCAAGAGGGCATCGCATTGGCCGGATTCTATTTCCATCCCACGAATGGCGAACCCACGCCGACAGTTACGGTTTTTTCCCGGCAGGTAAAGGAAGATTCGCTCAAGATGAGCCAACTCCCTCCGGCGTTTGCTGAAGCCCTGAGCCTGTGGTCCGCGGAATCCGGCGTCCCGCCCGTGGTTACTCGTTATTTCATCGGGGACTCCAACCAAAAGATCCTTCTGGAACATGACGAAGATTACTGCGCGCCCGGCAACGTGGCAACCGCGGCTCCAGCGGACGACTGCGACCAGATGAATGCCGACGCCGCCGATATCGACCTGAACGCGGCCTATTATCTGGACCAGACCAACCATGCCACCAACGCGACGGCGTGGATGATCGTGGGTGACGATCAGGTCGCATGGGTCCAGTTCCGGGACAACACTTGCAGGGTTGGTCCGGACCGGCTGAGATGCCGCATCCGCATGACGCGCGAACGCACGCATGTGATCCTCGGTCAGCATCCCGGGGCGCGTCCGCCGCATAAATAGCCGGCCAGACTTATCCTTACTTTATCCGCCGATCTTTTTTCACCGTGGCCCGAATCTCTCCCCGAGCCACCCGCGCTTTGATTTCATCGCCCGGCTTCACCAGCGAAGCATCCTTCACTAATTGTCCCGCGCCATCAAACACCAGAGCATACCCGCGCTCCAAAATCGCCAACGGAGACAGCGCCTCCAGCGCCCGCCCCATGCGCTCAATGCGGACCTTATTCTGCAACAACTGATTCCGCATCGCGGCAGCCAAAGCCGCAGTCCCCGCCTCAAGTTCTCCGCGGATTCCCGCCAGCACGCGCCGCAAGTCGTAATGCCGCACCGCCGCTGCCAAAGTTTCCCAACGGCGCCGCGTTAACTCCAGCGTCTGCCGCTCGCCGCGCTCTAGCCGGTAGGTCAGATCATCCAATTTCTGCTGCCGCTGCCGGATCAAATCCATCATTCGCGCGAACGCCCCGTCCTGCGCCCGTTCCATCAGCGCATGCCGGGCCTCAAGCAACCGCCGCTCCATCGCTCGCACCAGCCGTTCCGTTACTGACTGCGCCTGGTTCTCCACTTCCACCCGCGACCGGATCACCAACTCCGCCGCCGCTGAGGGCGTAGGCGCACGCAGGTCCGCCACAAAATCCACAATCGTAAAATCTGTCTCGTGCCCCACCGCCGAGATCACCGGAATCTCCGACGCCGCCACGGCCCGCGCCAACCCTTCATCATTGAACGCCGCCAAATCCTCCGCCGAGCCTCCGCCGCGCCCCACAATAATCACTTCGACGCTGTGGCCGTCATCGTTGCGGCTCTCGTTGAAATACCGCACCCCGCTTGCGATCTCGACCGCCGCAAGATCCCCTTGCACCTGCGCCGGATAAATCACCACATTTACCGTGTGATGCCGCCTCTGCAAAATGTTCAGGATATCCCGCAGCGCCGCCGCCTGCGGCGAGGTCACAAGCCCAATCCGCGACGGCAATGTCGGAATCGCTTTCTTCCGCTCCGCCGCAAACAATCCCTCCGCCTCCAGTTTCGCCTTCAGTTGCTCGAACGCAACCTGCAACCCGCCCGCGCCTTTCGGCTCGATATACTCCGCCGCAATCTGCAACTCGCCGCGATCCTCATAAACCGTCACCCGCCCCCGCACCAAAACCTGCATCCCATCCGCCGGACGAAACCGCAACAGCCGCGCCTTCGAACTGAACATCACCACCCGAATCTGCGCGTTCCCATCCTTCAGCGTGAAATAAAGATGCCCAGAATCCGGCGCGCGGAAATTCGAAATCTCGCCCTCCACCCAAGCGTCGGAATACTCCCGCTCCACCAGCGTCCGCACCGCAGCCACGAGCGCGCGCACCGTCCACACCCGCCGCTCCGGCGGCGTGAACCTAAACCCGAGCTGATCGGTTAATGACATCGTCGAGTGCAGTTTAGCGGAAATGGCCAGCGTTCGCCTGTTCCCATCAAACAATCTCGCCGCCGTCGCTCGGCTGTGATAAATTCCGCTCGTATGCTCGGACTAGATGACACCCGCTGGAACAATCTCACTGGCGGTCGTCGAACTCAGTTCGACCCCCGTCCCCTGCTCGCCAGACTTGAGACGGAGCAGGACACCGCAACCATTTGGCATGAGCTTTGGGACGAACTGTATCACCAGGGAGACGTCGGCGACGCCTCATACGCCGTGATCCCGCACCTCTTGAGGATTCATCGAAGACGTGGCGTAGTTGACTGGAACACCTATGCGATTGCAGCCGCTATCGATTTGGCTCGCACAGAACGAGAAAATCCCGAATTACCGGACTGGATCGAGAAAGACTACTCTCATGCAATTCGAGAACTAGCCAAGATCGGGACGACTGAGATTCTGCTCGCTAAGAAACCGGAGGCCGTCCGCGCCATACTCAGCATCATCGCTATTGCCAAGGGCCTTCGTACCCACGGACGATTCCTTATAGAGTATTCCGAGGACGAGTTGTTGGACATCGAGTCTCGCCAGTAATACCGAAAGCCCCAGCCGGGTGGAAGAAATCATCGCCGCCACCGCCCCACCACCCACAGCAACACACTCAACACCACACTCACCACCACCGAAGTCGCCAGCGGAAAATACACCGTAGTATTCTTCCCGCGATATAAAAAATCCCCCGGCAGCCGACCCAGTGGAAGATTCATCCGCCCCAGCAGCATCACGACCACTCCAACCACCACCAGCGCCACCCCAAGAAAAATCAGCAGCTTGCCCAGTTCCATCGGCTCAATCCCCAAATACGCTACGTTTAGTCCAGCGGCAAGGTTCAGCAAGATATTACATCCTCCCGCCGCTCCGCCTGCGCTTCATTCCGCAACCAGGAGAAACCGGATGCACATCCTGTTTCTCTGGACACCAAATGTTCCTGGGTAGAAAATAACAGGCATGCCCAGGGCAAACGTCCCCCGCGTTGCGCGATTCATCCAGTCCATGCTTCTCGCGATCGCGGCATGCGCTGTTTCCAGTCTCGCCCTTTGGGGGCAATCGTCCGATTCTCCGCCGCCCGACTCCACCCAGTCCTGGACCGCCACCTCCGACTTAAACAGCAAAAACGCAAATCCCACCCGCACCACCGAAAGCCACACCCAAAGCGGCAATCGCACGCTCGACACCCATTCGCTCCAGCGCCGCGGTTCGGACGGACGGTTCGAACCTTACCAGGGCATTGAAACCGAAACCGTCAAAGTGAACTCCACCACCGTGCGGACCACCACGCGCACATTCGGCCGCGATTCCGATGGCCATAAAACCCTGGTGCAGGTAACCGAGGAAGAAAGACGTACTCAGCAAGGAGGCGACTCCAGCCTGACACGCGTCGTCTCCAATCTCGATGTCGACGGCAACCTCAAGCCGGTTCAACGCGAGGTCGAGCAGACGAAAAAGATCGGCAACAACGTCGAGGAGACAAAAAGGACCGTCATGCTCCCCAGCGTCAATGGCGATTTGACCCCAGCCGTGCAGGTGCAAGAGCGCCGCGAAAAAGACGCCAATGACACGGTCCAAACTCAAAAAACCACATCGCTTCCCGACGCTTCCGGAAACTGGCAAGTGAACGAAACCCGCAACACTACCACCCGCCACGACGGCAACAATAGCAGCACCGAAGAGCGCGTCTCCCGCCTCGATCCGGATGGCAGGCTAAACGAAGTCTCGCGCACCATCAGCAAAGAATCCGAGAGCGCCCCCGGCGAAAAGCGCGACACAACAGAAATCTATTCCGTCGACGTTCCGGGCTCAGCCCGCGACGGCAGCCTGCACCTGGTCGAGCGTGCCACCACCTCCCAGCGCACCAACTCTACTGGCCAGCAAACCACCCAGCGTCAAGTGGAGCAGCCCGACCCCGGCGCCCCGGACTCCGGTCTGCGAGTGACCATATTAACCACTGACACGTCGAGCCCCGGCTCCTCCGGATCGAAATCCACGCGAACCATTCAAGCAATCGATCCGAACGGCAGTCTTACCGTAGTCTCGGTCGACACCGCAAACACTGACAATGCAGGAGTCGTCCAGGTTCAAATAGCTCCACCCGAAAAGAAGAAATAGAGTAGCCCCGGCACCGCCCCAGACGGCCGTATTCTAGTGATGGTCCAAGCCGACCAGGAAGTGTCTCCGCCCCGGTTGTCCGTCGAGCGCCGCTCGACACTTTTGCATCAACATCCCGCCCTTCGTTGACTTGCCCACCCTCCCCCCATAAGATTCTGCTCCAGTGCTCGGCTAAACCTGCTCGGCTCAATCATGCTTGGCCAAACCATCTCGCACTATCGCATTGTTGAAAAGCTCGGCGGCGGCGGCATGGGCGTGGTCTACAAAGCCGAAGACCTGAAGCTCGGCCGTTTCGTTGCCCTCAAATTCCTTCCCGACAGCGTAGCCAAAGATCCGCAAGCCCTCAGCCGCTTTCAGCGCGAAGCTAGGGCTGCTTCCGCGCTGAATCATCCCAACATCTGCACTATCTACGAAATTGACGATCAGCACGGCGAAGCCTTCATCGCCATGGAGTTTCTGGACGGTCTGACGCTGAAGCACCGCATCGCCGGTCGTCCCATCGAAATCGAACTGCTCCTGTCGCTGGCCATCGAGATTGCCGACGCACTCGAGGCCGCCCACTCCGAAGGCATCGTTCACCGCGACATCAAGCCCGCGAACATCTTTCTCACCAAGCGCGGCCACGCCAAAATCCTCGACTTCGGTTTGGCTAAGTTGGCGCCCCCCACAACTTCTTCCAGCCAGGTCATCGCCGCGAACACGGTCTCCGGCTCGCTCGATGAAGAGCACTTGACCAGCCCGGGAACCATGCTGGGCACTGTCGCCTACATGTCGCCCGAGCAGATCCGCGCGAAAGAAGTAGACCTGCGTAGCGACCTGTTTTCCTTCGGGACCGTTCTGTATGAGATGGCATCCGGTGCCCTGCCCTTCGCAGGATCGAGTTCCGGCGAGATTCTAGGCGCGATTCTGCACAAAACGCCCCCGCCTGCGTCGCTGCTTAATCCCCACCTTCCTCCGCAGCTCGAAGCGATTATCGACAAAGCCATGGAGAAAGATCGAGACCTGCGCTACCAGAGCGCTGCCGACATGCGCGCCGATCTGCAACGCCTGAAGCGGGACTCGGCGGCTCATGCCGGGACGGGTCATGCAGACACGGAGCGGGGAGCGGCACGCACTCTTGCGGTCCTGCCCCCAGCGAAGCCGAGTCCTCCAGCCCAGGCCAAGCTCGGCGCTTACGCTGCAGCCGCAATACTGTGCACCGTGTTTCTAGCCGGTGGTCTTTACTATCGCTCGCATCAAAGCAAGCCACTCACTGACAAAGACACCATCGTCCTCGGTGACTTCGCCAACACCACAGGCGACTCGGTATTCGACGACACGCTCAAGCAGGGACTCTCCGTGCAACTTGAGCAATCGCCCTTCCTCGATCTGCTTTCCGAGCGCAAGGTGAACGAAACCCTGAAGCGGATGGGGCGTTCCACCGGCGACCGCCTCACTCCCGAGGTCAGCCGCGAAGTCTGCCAGCGCACCGCCAGCAAGGCCATGCTGACCGGTTCGATTGCCAGCCTGGGCAGCCAGTACGTGATCGGTTTGAAGGCTACGAACTGCGCCACCGGCGACCTGCTGGCCGAGGCACAGGAGAAAGCAACCGGCAAGGAGGCGGTGCTCAAAGCTCTGGACGCTGCGGCCGTCATCTTGCGCGCCAAGCTCGGCGAATCGCTCAGCTCGGTTCAAAGATACGCCACGCCCGTCGAGGATGCGACCACCCCGTCGCTGGAAGCCCTGCAAGCCTACAGCCTCGGCCGGAAAATGTTCTTCGCCAAAGGCAATACCGCTGCTCTGCCTTTCTTGAAGCGGGCTGTCGAGCTGGACCCGAAATTCGCCATCGCCTACCGCGCTCTGTCGGCCGTGTACGGCAACCTCGGCGAGCCGGGCCGCCAGGCCGAAAACATCCGCAAGGCATACGAGTTCCGGGAGAAGGTCAGCGAGCGCGAGCGGTTCTACATCGAAGCCAACTACTACTGGACCGGAACTGGAGAGCTGGAAAAAGCAGTCCCCGCATACCAACTGTGGCAGCAAACCTACCCCCGGGATTACGCCCTCTACGTGCACTTGGGCGCGATTTACAGAACTTCTGGAAACCTGGAAAAGGCTTTGGAGGAGGCCCGCGAGTCGGTGAACCTGGAACCAAACGCCGCCGACAACTACGAACTCCTATCCTTCAACTGCCTGAGCCTTAACCGCCTCGACGAAGCGGAAGCCGTGATCCGGCAGGCGGAGGATCGCAAGCTGGAGAGCGAGGGGCTGCTCGCACTCCGCTACCAGCTGGCCTTTCTGAAAGGCGATGCCGCCCAGATGGCAAAGCTGGCCTCCGCCGCCGTAGGCAGGCCAGGTACGGAGGACGTTCTGCTGGCCGAGCAAGCCGACACCGAGGCCTGGCACGGGCGCTTCAAGGCCGCGCGCGAATTAACCCGGCGGGC
This sequence comes from uncultured Acidobacteriaceae bacterium, assembly GCA_963842095.1. Taxonomy (GTDB): domain Bacteria; phylum Acidobacteriota; class Terriglobia; order Terriglobales; family Acidobacteriaceae; genus Sulfotelmatobacter. Next base: position 12,257 of record CAWJEY010000004.1, on the reverse strand, counting down.
CATGGATTCAGCCCAGCTCAACGACGCCAGGGAAACTGCGGCAGGCTATCAGGTTGAGGCTGCCCTGAGCGAGGTGGAATCGGGCGACCATGAGCAGGCTCGTGCCGATGCCGTGGCGGCTGTGAAACTGGCTTCCAATCGCGATGTGCGTTCCTCGGCGGCCCTGACTCTGGCCCTAAGCGGCGATACCCCGGAGGCGGAAAAACTCGCGGCAGAACTCGATAAAAACTTCCCGCTGGACACGCTCGTCCAGAGGTATCGGCTGCCGTCGATTCGCGCGGCCCTCGCTTTGCAGCGCAACGATCCGGCGCGGGCGCTCGAACTCCTGCAGTCGTTGGGTGCGTTGGAACTGGGGGACGGCGGCATCCTCCTTCCCGTTTACTTGCGGGGCCGGGCCTTTCTCATGCTCCACGACGGCAACCGTGCGGCAGCAGAATTCCAGAAATTCGTCGACCATCGCGGACTCGTGCAAAATTTTCCCTGGGGCGCCCTGGCCCGTCTGATGCTGGCCCGCGCTTACTCCATGCAGGGCGACGCGGCCAAAGCCCGCGCCGCCTATCAGGACTTCCTTACCCTCTGGAAAGATGCCGACCCTGACATCCCCATCCTGAAACAGGCCCAGGCAGAGTACGCAAAGCCGCAATGAATGCCCAGAAGTCGCAAAGCGACGCCAATTAGCCCCGCACGTAAGTGGAGGTAGGTGAGCTGGAGTGAACCGAGTCCCGAAGGAACGGCACGAGCGCTCACTCATTCCTTATACTTTATAATACAAAGTACTTGACAATCAACCCCTCATCCGCTACTCTGTCCTCGTCATGCCCGACCCGCGCCACCATCGTCTCCGCCGCCCCCACCGGCCCCTGCGCTCGGCGCCGGCCCCCAATCTGGAGAACGGCCTCGCCCCCGACCCCGCCGCCGACCTCCGCTTCATTCGCGACACTATGGAGCGCTCCGCCTCCTTCACCGCCATCCCCGGCTGGGGGCAAGTCATCCTCGGCGCAACCGCGCTCGCCGCAGCTTGGTTCGCACAGCAAAAGCTCGTCGCTCATCAACCCGCCGCGTGGCTCAAGATCTGGCTGGCAGAGGCCTTCCTCGCCGCCCTCATCGCCGTTCTCTCCATGCACTGGAAGGCCAACCGCCGCGGCCTCCCCCTCTTCACCGGCCCCGGACGCAAAGTCGCTCTCGGCCTCTTCCCCCCGCTCATCGCCGGCGCATTCTTAACTTTCCTGCTCCAGCGCGCCGCCCTCGAATCCGCCCTCGCCCCCGCCTGGCTCCTCCTCTACGGCGCCGGCATCATCACCGGAGGCCTTTATTCCGTTTCCATCGTCCCCGTCATGGGCCTCTGTTTCATGGCCACGGGCGCGCTCGCCGTAGTCGCCCCCGCAGCCTGGGGAAACTATTTCCTCGCCGCCGGTTTCGGCGGATTACATATCATCTTTGGATTCCTAATCGCCCGGAGGCACGGTGGCTAGAGCACTCGCACAGCGTCGCAAGCCCGCAAAAGCCCCACTCCCGGTCCCATCCTCCGGACGTGCCCGCATCCCCGCCCACGCTCTCGAACTCCCCGAGCTCGATCGCCTCATTCACGAACGCATTCGCCTCGGCATCGTCAGCGCCCTAGCCACCAACGCCAGCCTCAGCTTTAACGACCTAAAACGCATTCTCAAAACCACTGACGGCAACCTCAGCGTCCATGCCCGCAAACTCGAGGAAGCCGAATACATTTCGTGCCTGAAATATTTCGAGGCCCGCGTCCCCCGCACCGAATACCGCCTCACCGCTACCGGCCGCCGCGCCCTGGCGCAATATCTCGATCAAATGGAGGAATGGATCCGCGTGACCCGAAAGGAAGAGTAAATTTTTTTGTCCCGCTAACTTTGCAACACAAAGTACATTGCATAAAGAGGGGAACAATGACGCCCAACCATCCCATCGCCGCCGCCGAATCGAATCACTTCTCCATCCGCAACGCCACCCGCTTCTGGGAGCCCTGCCGCCTCATTTACAACGCCGTCCTCACCGCGACCGCCCTCTTCTGGATTACCCGGGACTGGTCCCGCTTCCTTCCCGCCTTCACCTGGTCCTCCCTCGGCATCGTCACCGTTCTGGCCCTGCTGGCCAACCTCTGTTATTGCGTCGCCTACCTAGCCGATCTCGCCATTCAAAACCTCCTGCCGAATTCCAGGTGGAGCAGCAGCCGTTGGACAATCTTCTCGCTCGGAACTCTCCTCGCCATCCTCTTCGAAAGCTACTGGATCAACGACGAGATCTATCCCTACGTCAGCCACGCCGCAACCCTGCTCTGGAGATGAACCCTATGTCGCCGCAAATCGGCAGCAACATGAACTTCCCCGCCCCGCTAGCCGTCATGGCCTTCCTTGCCGCCGCAGCCGGAGTCTTCCTCGCGCTGGCCGCAGCCGCCATAGCCTGGTTCGCCCGCAAGCCAAAATTCGCCCGCTTATGCCTGCTAACCGTCTCCGCCGGCGCGGCCCTCTACGCCGGACTCCTCTTCGGCTTTTCCCTCGCCAGCCGCCCTCACATCCTCACCCACAATCAGGAAAAATATTTCTGCGAAATTGATTGCCACCTCGCCTACTCCCTCCTCGACGTCAAAACCGAGCCCTCCGCCGGAGCCACGCACTACCTAGTCACAATCCGCACCCGCTTCGACGAAACCACCACGTCTCCCTCGCGCCCCAAAGACGCCCTGCTAACTCCGTCCCCGCGCACCGTCTTCCTCGTCGACGCCAACGGCCACCAGTACCAGCCGACTGCCAGCGAGGGCACCCCGCTGCAAACTCCCCTCAAGCCCTCCGACTCCTACACCACCCAACTAGCCTTCGAAGTCCCGCCCGACGCCAACATCAAAGACCTGCGTCTCCTCATCATCACCACCCCGGGCTGGCCAGACCGTGTAGTAATCGGCGACGAAAACAGCTTCCTCCACCACAAAACCTACTTCGCCCTCTAAAGCGGATGCCGAATCAAATCGTGTGGGGACGGGCGCCTTCGCCCGTCCCGCGAGCGAAGCGAGCGCACCCCTGTGGTGTGGAGCGGCACTTTACCCGCTGCTTTTGACTTGGACGTTGCGCGCCCTTAATTTTAACTGCACGCACCACCGGGGGAGAGCGCCGCATCGGCGCCGCGTAACCGCGAGAAAATTGAACCCGGCTTAGCCCCCGAGCTGCACCGGTGCTACAATCCCCCGCATGAAACGTCCAATGCTCTTCTGCCTCCTCGCCACTCTTCTGACCGCCCAAGCCGTAGCTCCAGAAGTCGAAATCACCGCCGAGCCCCACCATCACCTAACTTTCGAAAACCAATCCGTCCGCGTCTTCAACGTCGAGATTCTCCCCAATACCGAAACTCAGATGCACTGGCACCGCCACGACTACGTCGCCATCACCCTCGGCTCCGCCGAGATCGTCAACTCCGTCAAAGACAAGCCTCCCGTCTCCGTCAAATTCCAGGACGGCGACACCCGCTTCTCCCCCGCCACCTTCGCCCACGTAGTGCGCGTTGCTGGCGATCAACCCTTCCGCAACGTAACCATCGAAATCCTCGAAGACGCCACCCTCCGCAACGCAACCTCGCCATGGGATCCCGCGAAGAATGAAGACCGCGGCCTCGAAACCTTCCCCGGCGGCACCCAACAAATCCTCTTCGTCAAAGACGCCATCCGCGCCTCCGTATTCGAACTCCAGCCCGGCGCAGTAGTCCCCATGCACCACCACACCGGCCCGCACCTCTTGGTAGCCGTCAGCGATCTCGACATCCGCAGCGACGTCCAAAGCGACGACAAAAAAGGTCCCCAGGGCCCCATGCCCGGCCACTTCAAATCCGGCGACTCCAAATGGCTCCCCGGCAACTATTCCCACACCCTAACCAACACGGGCGCGAAGCCGGCCAAATTCGTAACCCTGGAATTCCCGTAGGACTTTGTAGCGCGGGCGCCCTCGCCCGCGACTGCCGCCGCCTACGTCATCCCCGCCGACACCTTCTACATCCTCCCCTTAGCCGCCACCCACAACCAACCCGACATCCTCCTCACCCCCCACCGCCAAAATTCCAAATACTCCCAATACAACGCCTGGCATTTGCTGACGCGCTGAGCACTTGCAGGAAGCGGGATTTCTAGCACTGTGTAATCTTCTCAACAAAAAGACTAACGAATTGAACCGGCACAAGCTCCGTCAGAGACTAACCGGGTCTCGCGGGGAGGAGTAAAACGTTGATTATGCAACTGTAACTCGATACTGTATTGGCAGGAGCCAACCAGGGAGTTCGCAACTCCATGCCAATTGTCCCCGCTGCACCCTCGGATATCAAAAAGTGTCGACTCTATGAGGTGTTACTAAGAAAGAGCACACCCGAAGATGGCTGCGCAGAACGTGTCGAAAGCTTTCTGCAGTCTGCCACTCCCATGGTTGACCTGACCATCTCCGGTCCTTTCAAGGAGTACACGCTCCACAACCGAGACCACTCAAAGAAATTACTGCACCTTATCGGTCAAATAGTCCCACCAGCAACGATTGACAACCTGTCCGTCCTTGAATGCGTTCTCATCATCTCGTCGGCGTTCCTCCACGATATGGGGTTGAGCATTACCTCTGTCGAGAGGGGGCGCATTCTTGAGTCCGACGATTTTCTCGACTCGTTGCAGCAGTGGCCGGAGGTTGCTGACGCCTTGGCGCGGGCTCGGGGCCGCTTGGAGTTCGCGAAAGATCCCGGAAGGCTCCTGCTTGAAACCGAAATCTATCAGTTACAGGAAGCCGCCCTCAGTGCCTATTTGAGGCCGCGACATGCTTCTGCTGAACGCTACCGCCAGTTGCTCGCCCGGCTTAAGTCCGCGTCCGGCCGCCCCGATCTATTCGAGCTACGCGGTGTTTCGTTTGAGGATTCCCTGATCGACATCTGCGTCAGCCACAATTTGGATCCAAGTTCGTTGGCGGAGGTTAAGGGCCTATACGAAGAACGCTATCCCAGAGATCTCGTGCTCGGCGGCGAGACCGCCAATATTCAGTTCTGTGCGGCAATCCTAAGACTCGCAGACATCCTTGACTTCGACCGCGAGCGAACGCCCAGAATACTCTTCGAAAGCCTTGGCATCAGTTCGCGAATTGTCCCTGGGGCTGAAGTAAGCATTCTAGAGTGGCAGAAGCATATGTCGGTTCATACTCTGTCGATCGAGCAGGACGAGATTATCGTCTCAGCGGATAGTCACCATCCAGTCGTCGAGAAGGCGATCAGGGATTTCAGCCGAGTTATAGAGCGAGAGATCAGGGATACCCTGGCGGTCTTAAGGAGAAACTCCGACGTGGTCACGACTCGATACTCGATGGAGCTACCGATATCAGTGCGCGCCCGCGTGCGATCGTTGGGATACGTGTTCAAAGACATGTCCCTCGAATTGAACCAGGCGGCAATATCCTCGTTGCTCATGGGGGAACGTCTTTACTCCAATCCTGCCGTCGCACTCCGCGAGCTAATCCAAAACGCAATCGATGCTTGCGCGGCGAGAGTCGAACTATCTCGGGATGCACAATTCCAACCCCGCATCGATGTAACCATCGAAATGGATGAAACTGGTAGACACTGGATTAGAGTTACCGACAACGGTGTCGGCATGGACGAACATGTCCTCACAGAATACTTCCTTAAACTCGGAAATAGTTATTATGACAGTCCAGAGTTTCGGCGCCTCCTGCTGTACTCCGGTCAAGAAAAGAGTTCCTTTACTCCGATTTCAAGGTTTGGAATAGGTCTCATGTCCGTGTTCATGATCGCTGACGTTCTCCAAGTAGAGACACGGAGCTTCAGATCGCCTCGCGACGACGTAGCAGCGCGCTCAGTGCGTATCGAGAGGCTAGGAGCCTTGGCCTTCGTCACCGAGTCGAGTGAGAGGAGCACAGCCGGGACCACGATCCGTATCAGGCTTTCGCCGAAATTCGAATCCGCCTTGGAGAACTTCATCATCGGGGCATGTACTTATCTCCGGGAGAAAATCGCATACCCCAAGTTTGAGGTCCATATCAATCTTTCGCCGTCGCTGGTTTTTGTCTTGAGTGGGCGGCGGAGGCCCCAGGCTCGACCCGATTACCGAAGTCGATTCTCAGATCCGCGGATCGAGGCGGTCGTGCTCGACGTCGCTCGATGGAGCAACCGCATAACAGGGATCGCCGTGCTACTACTCGGTCGGAGCCCAGATGGCAAGCTGTCTCATACTCTTGACGGCGAACAACTGAGGTTCGGGGGAAGGAAAGGGATCGATCCAGCGATTGTCCTCACCGGCTACCGCAACAACTCCCTCTCTGTAAATGGGTTCCGCATGGGTTTGAAAAAGGTGGCTAGGCTGTTGGGCACCTCCAAGAATCGCGTCGGGATGATTTTCGACATCGACATACTTGGTGACGCCTCCGTTGTTTACGACGTATCTCGGGAGAGAATCATAGGTGCTGCGGCCTTCAAGGTGCGCGATGCCTTTCGAACAGCGATTCTTCGTGGGCTTGAAGAGACCGGGGTCTTCGATCAACTCGCAGATCCCACGAAAGGGATCATTCTCAGATCCTTCAAAGACACCGGACAAGAAATGACCGACGCAGATTCATATAGAAACTGGAGGCCCGCGAGACTCGAAAAACTTGACGACGACCTCCTCAAGGCCGTGGCGGCGCTCATTCCTTCAGGGCCCTGGCCCCGTGGCCTCCACAAGATGATTGCTATACAGCTGGGAATTTCGAACGGCTTGGCTTCGGCCGCGATTTCTCATCTAATTGAGCGGGGTGCGGTCACAGATCCCGCCTCAGAACACAGCAATTCGACCCCAGCTGGCCACGGGGGGATGGATCTAGCGAACCCGGAGTCGGATAAGGAATCAAATTCGTAAACTTTCGCTTGCGCTCTTCCCCACACATCTGCTATAAACAATTCACCGAGAGCAGTAGTGTGGCTAGCCGGTCGTATTGTCTGCAACTCTCGGGCGTCGTCCGGCATCTAAGTTTCAGAGGGCGCAACCAGCTCTCAATCGTCCCGGCCACGGGACTTCATTCGGAAAGCAGCACAATTCCGAAGGGTACCTTCAAAGCAAGGACCTCCAAAAGGATCTTTTCTCAATTTCTTGTCTTCCGTCTCGGGCTGCCTAAAATGCGCGCCGAAAGTGGCGTTTTACCCCGACCGGAGGGCCATACTGTTGCGCGTACAGAGCGCCGCCGCAGTGCTCCCCACTCAAAGCCCCGTCGCTGAGACGAGGCCTAAATA
>CAWJEY010000004.1:0-2500 GCA_963842095.1 uncultured Acidobacteriaceae bacterium | reverse complement strand
AGGGTGAGGTCGATAGTTCAAGTCTATCCAGGCCCACCAGAATCAAGGTTTCAAGGTGGCAAAGTTTCAAGGTTTCAAAGGCCTTGAAACTTTGAAACGTGAAACTTTGAAACTTGCCGTGGGGCTGTAGCTCAGCTGGGAGAGCGCCTGGTTTGCAACCAGGAGGCCACCGGTTCGATCCCGGTCAGCTCCACCAGAAAACTTGGCGAATGCGGGAGGCGGCGAGTGAGATTGGTCGACTCGATAATGAGCTTGGGCGCGCTGCTGGTTCCGATTTGCGCCATCTTGGTTGGAGGCGCGATCGCAATCGTCGCGATGATTCACCGCCACGCCGAGCGCATCGCGAAGATCGAGCGCGGCATCGATCCCGACGCTGGAGTGCCGCGAAGTTAGTAAAGTCAGCCCGATGTTGGGCGTCAATGCGACAACCGATTCGTATCGGTTCAAAGAAAGTCGTCTGGCGCCGAACATTGGGTTGGAGGAATTCTGGAGTTTGCACACTCTGGAATGAGTAAGACCCATACCCGCACACGCGGAGTGAGTGAAAGGCTGTTGACTTTGGTTTCTAGCTAATAGCTAGCGGGAGCTAGCAGCTTCTTCACGAGGACGATATTTGACAACTGAATAGATTGGGTAAATACAAGGCGACGTAAATTTTTATGAGTGCCTGAGAGATGCTGCTGGTGCGCGTAAACGTTGATAGGCGTTAAGCGCGCGATGAGCAGCAATAAAGGCCCATAGAGTTTAAGCGGCGTGTTCGATTTGTTTTTAGCCGAAGGCCGAAAGCCGGAAGCCGAGAGCCGATTGAGTGTGTCGAGTAAATTTTGTGGTCAAGCTACTAAGGGCGCATGGTGGATGCCTTGGCAGAAGCAGGCGATGAAGGACGTGGCAAGCTGCGATAAGCTTCGGGGAGCCGCAAGCAGGCATTGATCCGGAGATTTCCGAATGGGGAAACCCACGGAGGTAAACCCTCCGTACGGCGTGATGAATCCATAGTCACGCACGAGCGAACCCTGGGAAGTGAACCATCTCAGTACCAGGAGGAAAAGAAAGAAACCTCGATTGCGAAAGTAGTGGCGAGCGAAATCGCAACAGCCTAAACCAGTCTCACCTTCGGGTGTGGCCGGGGTTGTAGGGTCGACAATAGTAGAGTTACCAATTTGGCCGTTAACTGAAGCCCTCTGGAAAGAGGGGCCATAGAGTGTGATAGCCACGTAAGTGAAAACGGACCAAACTCGAAGTCGATACCTGAGTACCGCGGAGCACGAGAAACTTTGCGGGAAGCTACGGGGACCATCCCGTAAGGCTAAATACTAGCTTCTGACCGATAGTGAACCAGTACCGTGAGGGAAAGGCGAAAAGAACCCCTGCGAGGGGAGTGAAATAGTACCTGAAACCGTGTGCCTACAAACGGTGGGAGGACAATGCGGCGCAAGCCGAAAGTCTGACCGCGTGCCTATTGCATAATGAGCCGGCTAGTTATTCTTGTCAGCAAGGTTAAGCGAAAGCGAGCCGCAGCGAAAGCGAGTCCTAATAGGGCGAATCAGTTGGCAGGAATAGACGCGAAGCGGGATGATCTACCCTTGGCCAGGCTGAAAGTGGGGTAACACCCACTGGAGGGCCGAACGGGTGTTTGTTGAAAAAAGCTCCGATGAGCTGAGGGTAGGGGTGAAAGGCTAATCAAATTCCGTGATTGCTCGTTCTCTCCGAAATAGCTTTAGGGCTAGCCTCGTATGATTTGTCGTGGTGGTAGAGAACTGAATGGACTAGGGGGCTTTCCAGCTTACTGAATCCAATCAAACTTCGAATGCCATAGAACAACCAATACGGGAGTCAGACGGCGGGGGCTAAGCTTCGTCGTCGAGAGGAAAACAGTCCAGATCGCCTGCTAAGGTCCCAAAATACAAGCTAAGTGGGAAAGGAAGTCGGAACGCCCAGACAGCCAGGAGGTTGGCTTAGAAGCAGCCATCCTTTAAAGAAAGCGTAATAGCTCACTGGTCAAGCGGTCCGGTGCCGACAATTTAACGGGGCTTAAGCTTGTTACCGAAGCAGCGAATGCACACCTTCGCGGGTGTGCGTGGTAGGAGAGCATTCTCAACAGTTTGAAGGTAGACCGAAAGGACTGCTGGACGGTTGAGAAGAGACCCTGCCGGCATAAGTAGCGATAACGGAGGTGGGAACCCTCCGCGCCGAAAGTCTAAGGTTTCCTGAGAAAGGTTAATCCGCTCAGGGTCAGGCGGTCCCTAAGGTGAGGCCGAAAGGCGTAACCGATGGACATCCGGTTAATATTCCGGACCTTCCTTGTGTTCGTTATCACGATGGGGTGACGCAGGAGGATACGCAGGCCGTCCTATGGCTATGACGGTCAATGCGCGTAAGGCGTCTCTGGTAGGAAAATCCGCCAGGGAGTTATCGCTGAGGCGCAAAGCAGTAACCCGTATGGGTGAAAGCTGCCGATTCCACGCTGCCAAGAAAAACCTCTAAGGAGAACATAAGGAAA
>CAWJEY010000003.1:0-577630 GCA_963842095.1 uncultured Acidobacteriaceae bacterium | reverse complement strand
TCTCGGCGGCCTACCTACGTTCAGCCAGCGTAAGCGACGCGCTTCTGGGACTCTGTCTCCGACGCGGTCATGGGCTGGGCCGGCAGCTGAAGCACCACCGCTTCCTGACCTTCCGCGAGCATGGTTAGGAGGGCAAACTGCCCGTCCGGGAATTCCAGGGCGTCGTGATGCGCTGCGGCGCGCTCTTTGTTGATCTGCCGAAAAATTGCCGTTCGATGATCGAACGTCTTCTGGCGCCAGCCCAACAGACCACTCGATCCACATTCGATCGGTCCGGCAAACGCCAATTCGGTCCCTGGTAGGACGCAAACAGCCATCCGAGCATTTTCCGAGGCAGCGAACCCATGGGTACCAGTACCAAAGTCCCGCGTAGTCAGCTTGTCGCCGACTTTCGCCGGCCGTGATGCCACGTTGCGAAGGCTATAGTCGCACATCGGCGCAACTCCTCCATTGGAGGCCCTCCAGCTGCCGATACCGTAGACCAAAACCACTCCCGCGTCACCAAAAGACTCGTCGAGCGCCTCGCCTTAACAAAGCCCGTGAATTGTCACCGGGCTGCCACTTCCAAAATCCTTGACGCGGCGATCGCCGAATATCCGGATCAGCGATTAACACTGTGCAAAGGTGCGATGTGGGCGCCAAGGCCGCACCAGCTGATGCAGGCGACGTATGGACGTGGGTTGCGATCGATGCCGATACCAAGCTTGTCCCGTCATGGCGCATCGGCGACCGTAGCTCTGAGACTGCGATAGCTTTTACAGATGATCTTGCGTCGCGGTTGGCAAGCCGCGTCCAGATCACGACAGATGGTCATCGGCCTTACCTTGAAGCAATCGAAGGATCGTTCGGCGCGGATGTCGATTACGCTATGCTGGTCAAAATCTATGGCGCCGATCCGACTGGCGAGAAGCGATACAGCCCGGCCGAGTGCATCGGCGCGGTTAAGTGTCGAGTTGAAGGCAATCCCGATCCCAAGCACGTTTCGACCAGTTATGCGGAGCGTCAAAATCTCACGCTGCGAATGAGCAGTCGTCGGTTTACCCGGCTCACGAATGCCTTTTCAAAAAGATCGAAAACCATGCTTTGTCAGTTGCGCTTCACTACATGCACTACAATTTCTGCCGCATTCACAAGACGCTGCGAGTTACCCCTGCGATGGCCGCTGACGTGACTGACAAACTTTGGGGAATTGGTGATATTGTGAAGGTGTTAGAGGATTGGGAAGTTGCCAGCTAAGGAAGCTATTGAAGATGCGTACCTTTGAACTCAAAGATGTCATTCTTTTGCTCCGCTCTGAGGTAAAGCGAGCGGGCGGTCCAGCGGCATGGGCTAAAAAGACTAGCATTGATCGAACTACGGTGAGTAGGGTTCTTCACGGTCACCGGCCGCCAACTAAGGCAATCCTGAGGAAGCTAAATTTACGCATGGTTTTTGTGGACCCGCCCAGATATTCAAACTGAGGCACTACCCGGCAAAGGCAAGGCGCACAGACCCTACGAATTCGGGGTCAAGGTCAGCGTCGCCACCCCGCTGCATCGCTGCAAGGGCGGACAATTCGTCGCCCATGTCGCAGCGCTCCCCGGCAACCCGTATGATGGCCACATCCTCGCTACCGTCATCCCGGCGATGGAGGCGATAATCGGCAACACCCTTGAGCGCGCTATCACCGATGCCGGATACCGTGGACACAACACGCCGCCCGATTACAAGTTCAAGGTCTACACCGCCGGTCAAAAGCGTCGGGTGACCCCACAGATCAAGCGCGACATGAAAAGGCGCGCTGCCGTCGAGCCAGTGATCGGGCATCTCAAGGCTGAACACCGCATGGGCCGCAACCACCTCGTTCACCGCGCCGGCGACGCCATCAACGCCGTGCTCGCCGCCGTCGGCTATAACTTCCGTCTCCTGCTAAACTGGCTGAGGCTTTTGTTGTGCGCGATCCTGCTCGCCCTACGTGCACCATTCAGACTTCAAACTACGTGAAAATCGAAAAGTTCACGAGCGACTAAGAAGACGTGATCGCATGACAGGTGCCTCTCTGAAGTATCCATCAACGCTCACAGCGCTCTTCAGAGGCGCGCTCGGGCGATGCCCGCGATGCGGCCAAGGCCGGTTGTTGCACCACTACCTCAAAATCGTTGATTGTTGTTCCATATGCGGCGAACCTTATGGTCATTTTCGCACCGATGACGCCGCTCCTTGGCTGACCATCCTTATCGTTGGGCATATCACGGTGCCAATTATCCTCATATGTGAGGAAAAGTTCCATCCGCCAATGGCGTTTGCAATGTCTGTCTATTTACCGCTTATCGTCGGACTGACTTTAATTCTGTTGCCGCGATGCAAGGGAATCATTGCCGCTTTGTTGTGGGCGATGAAGGCAGAGGGGTCCGAGAAGACTTGAGACCGTCCGGTGCGGCTGCAATTTGCTGCGCTATTGAAGGGTGGAGGTTGCTGCTGCTGTTTCGACGATGAGGGTACGGGTACTCGTCGAGGTAAGGCCGTCATTGTCCGCAGCGACGTAGTCGATTGTGTTGGTGGCTACTGCGCTCGTGTCGATGACGATGTTGGAGACGAGCGTGCCGTTGAGGAAGGTCTGGTAGCCGAGGTTCGGCCCGCCGAATCGCGGCCGGTTCGTTGGGCATCTCTTGCGCCTGGCCCGGCGCTACACCCTCTTCGGTCCTCACAAACGGCAGGGCTACGTAGTATGTGACGGCCATTGCCGCCTCCTATGCGGCTTCGTCTTTCCGTTTCACCCCGTGGCACGATCTTTAGTGCGCCGAAAGCGGCAGCCGTTTCCACTCCCATCTAATTATCTCGGCGCAGAACGACAGCCGGCTATCTACGTTTTGCTGCAGCGACTTTGCGGGTGGTTCGAACAGCACCACAATCTGCCACGAATCGCATTGTGGGCATCTTAGGCGGCTTTCCAAGCGCGACAGCGGGAAGGCTCGCCCACGCGTCCACACCAGCGTCTCCATGTCCAACTCCTTTCGGTATATGCATTCGCGACTCGACTTGGAGCTAGGGCCATCCGCGCGGCTAAGGCTCCAAAGATAATCAACGCTCTGCGGGCGCAGGGCATTGATCCGAAGAGCAGCCGGCCCGCAAACTTGCGAAGCAAATGCATCTTGACATGACGCAGTAGCGTCGTTCCATACTCGCAATAAGACCAACGAAAGAAACTAAAGGAATCAATCCATGAATGATAAATCCGCCGTCAAAGACGCAAGCGAAAAGAAGGTGCACGGCTATCGTGACATCCTATACGAAGTCAAAGATCAAGTAGCTTGGATCACGATCAACCGTCCGCGGGTGATGAACGCGTTTCGGGAGCAGACGCTCGACGAAATGATCGATGCGATTAAGTCGACGCGTGAAGACCCTTCAATCGCCTGTGCGGTAGTGACCGGAGCCGGTGACAAGTCGTTTTCCACCGGCGGGGATTTCTTCGCGATGAAGCGTCTGAACTGGATCAACGGCTACATGTGGAACGATCGCATGCAGGGGCTTGCGATGACCATTCGTGGCCTGCCGATCCCGGTGATCGCCATGGTCAACGGCTGGTGCATGGGCGGTGGTCATGAACTTGCGCTGTGGTGTGATTTGGTGATTGCGTCTGAAGAAGCGATACTCGGCCAGACCGGGGCGAAAGTCGGCGCCTGTCCTACTGTTGGTGCGACGCAGTATCTCCCACGAATTGTCGGGGAGCGTCTTGCCCGGGAGATGATTTTCCTGGCGCGCCGGTTCACGGCGAAGGAAGCCGAGGAAATTGGTCTGATCAACAAGTGCGTTCGCAAAGAGGATCTATTGAAGGAAACGCTGGTTTGGTGCGAAACGATCAAGGGACTTAGCTCGCAGACCATTCGGATGACCAAGAAGAGCCTCAACTACGAATTGGACGAACTTTACGCGTCCTGGCAGCACGGCATGGAGCTGCTCGCCCATGTCTGGGGATCGGAGGAAAGCCTGGAAGGCATGAATGCCTTCCTCGAAGACCGCAAACCGGATTTCCAGCGCTTCCGCATGCGCAACAAGAAGGAGCTCGATGAGTATCTCGATGGCTGCGACAAGGACCTCAACGCGCCGCCGTCGATGAGGGGCGCCGGATGACGCCTCCCACTACGTCCGCAGGCGCTCTGACCGGCATTCGCGTCATCGATCTGACGCGAGTGTTGGCCGGTCCTTTGTGCACCATGATGCTGGGTGACATGGGCGCGGATGTCATCAAGATAGAGCCGCCGGGTTCCGGCGATGACACCCGGCGTTGGGGGCCTCCGTTTGTCGGCAACGAGTTCGCCTACTTTCTGGGGGTCAATCGCAACAAGCGGTCTTTGACGCTAAATCTGGCGACAGAAGACGGGCGTTCAATTCTATCATCGCTGATGAAGAACGCTGACGTTGTGATCGACAATTTCAAAGTTGGCACCATGGAAAAATGGGGCTTCGATGATGCTTGGTACGAATTGAACGCGCCTCGTGTCATCCGCTGCGCCATTACCGGATATGGCTCCAGCGGCCCGAAGGCCGCATTGCCGGGCTATGATTTTATTCTCCAGGCCGAGTCCGGTTTGATGAGCATCTGCGGAGACACAGATGGTGGACCGACGAAATACGGCGTTGCAATCGTGGATGTCTGTACTGGCATGCTGGCATGCAACGCGGTGTTGGCCGGGTTGAACGCGCGATATCGCACCAACAAAGGGCAGAAGGTCGAAGTCTCGCTGTACGAAACGTCGATCGCCATGCTCGCCAATGTGGCGTCGAGCTTTCTCGTTTCTGGCAAGGATGCAGGACGTTATGGAAATGGGCATCCGAGCATAGTGCCCTACACGACCTATCGGGCCTCCGACCAGATGGTCGCCGTTGCAGTCGGCAATGACGGCCAGTTCCGGAAATTCTCGGAAGCGCTCAGCCAGCCGGAATGGGCCGACGATCCGCGCTTCGCCAGTAACAGCGCGCGTGTCGAAAACCGACGGATTCTAGACGAACTTATCGACGAGGTTCTAGCCGATCAGCCTGCCGAATTTTGGTTGAGGACGTTAAAAGCAGATGGGGTTCCATGCGGGATGATCAATACTGTGGCTCAGGCCTTGCAAGATCCGCATACGCAGGCAAGGGCGATGGTCGAAACCGTAGCACATCCGACAGCTGGCCCCGTGAAGATGCTCGGAATTCCGGTGAAATTCTCCGATACGCCGGCCTCCATACGGGCCGCACCGCCGACCCTGGGGCAGCATTCGGATAAAATCCTTCAGGACATGCTTGGCTTAGATGCAGCACGCATCGCGAGCCTACGGGCAAACCGAACCATTTGAACGATGAAAAAGAATCTCAGCCATATCTCGATTGTCGTCCCGGACCTTGAGGCTGCAATCAAGACCATGCGAGAAGTTTATGGGCTTGCAAGTGGAGATATCGGGGAGAACGCACAGCAGGGCATCCGGCTGACCTATATTGATCTCGGCAATAGCAAGATCGAGCTGATGCAGCCTTTGACTGCTGACTCGCCCGTCGGCCGGTTTCTTGCGAAGCATCCCGCCGGTGGCCTGCATCATCTTTGTTTTGGCGTTTCCGAGGTTGCGCCTGTAACAACCGAGTTGCGTCAGAAGGGAGTTCGTGTTCTTGGCGAGGGCATGCCGACATATAACAGCCACGGACAAGAGATTGCGTTTATCCATCCATCGGACTTTTTCGGCACGTTGGTCGAAATCGAGCAGCAAGTCCGCGAGCCTGAGGCATCGAGGTGATTGCAAGGCCAGTCAAAGGTATCACGCACAATAAACGTTGAAAGCAATTCGAAATGACGGACTCGGACAACCGCCGATGAAATCCCTGCCCTGCCCGGCGCCTACGTGCTCGCGATCAACCTTTCTGAGTTGGTCGTGGTCAGCATTTGCCGGAAACCGTCAGTATCCCTGGCTCCTGGCTGCTATTTGTACTGTGGTTCGGCCAAGGGACCCGGCGGCCTTAGGGCGCGCCTCGCGCGACACATGCGACACGGCAAGGCGATCCGGTGGCACGTCGACAACCTAACGGAAGCCGGGACCGTGCTCGGAGCCTGGACGTTTCCGGGCGGCGACGAATGTGATCTCGTCGCCGCCCTTTCACACTTGCCAGTGCCGATCGAAGGCTTCGGAAGCACCGACTGCCGGAGGTGCAGGAGCCATTTGCTGCACGCCGATCGCGTTCCGCGTCCTCGTGGACCGTTTGGAGCCGCGTGGTCTGAAACGAGATGCTGCCTAATCTTTGGCTCGGAGGCGGCGCCGGGCGAAGAGCTTTGCCGCTGATTCCCCCCAATCCCTGACGATCGGTGTAGATCCAGAAGCGCTATCGCGCCGAACCGGCGGAGAGCAGACGGGCATCAGCCGACTTAGGAGACGCGCTGCTGAGCTTCACAATTAGCCCCGACTTGGATGGCGTCTGAAATTGCCGCACGATAGAAGGACCGATCTTCCCCAGCGAGTTGACCGGTGCGATCATGGTCGCAAAGCCGCCTGCGGCGAGGACACAATGGCCGACCAAGACCTTCCGGTGATTGCGAATTTTGCGGTGCGCCGGCGAGCCTATCTGGCGCCCGATGGCAGCGTTCTGCGTGATCTTCCAGATTTTGCCGGCGACCAAGACCTGGTTGTTTCCTTGTACCGTGCCATGGTGCTGGCGCGCACCTTCGACTTGAAGGCCGTATCGCTGCAGCGCACTGGCCGGCTCGGTACCTATGCCACATCGCTAGGCCAAGAGGCGGTCGCGGTCGGCATCGCCAGCGCCATGCAGCCGGAAGACGCACTCTTTCCCTCCTATCGCGACAACGCTGCGCTGCTCTGGCGCGGCGCGAGTATGGAGGACATCCTGGTCTTCTGGGGCGGCGACGAGCGTGGCAGCCGCTCTGGGCCGGCTCAGGATTTTCCGCTCTGCATTCCCGTTGGTTCGCAGGCAGCACATGCGGCCGGCGTCGCCTACGCATTCAAATACCGCAAGCAAGCCCGCGTCGCGGTCTGCATCTTCGGCGACGGCGCGACCTCAAAGGGTGACGTGTGGGAGGCGATGAACTTCGCCGGCATCTGGAAGTTGCCCGTCGTGTTCGTGGTCAACAACAATCAGTGGGCGATCTCAGTGCCGCTCAAGCTCCAGACGGCGTCGCAGACGCTGGCTCAGAAGGCCATCGCGGCGGGTTTTTCCGGAGAGCAAGTCGACGGCAACGATGTCATCGCTGTGCGTGCTGCCGCCGATGCGGCGATCGCGGCTGCCCGGGCGGGGGAAGGGCCACGCCTCATCGAGGCCGTCACCTATCGGCTCGGCGATCACACCACGGCCGATGATGCGTCGCGCTATCGCTCCAGCGGAGGAAGTCCAGGAGCATTGGAAGGAGGAGCCGATCGCCCGATTGCGGACCTATCTCGTCAGCCGGATGAGTTGGAATAAGGCGGAGGAGGAAAAAGTCACCAGCGAATGCGAGGCACGCGTGGAGGAGGCGATCAAGCGCTACTTGGCAACTGGGCCGCGTCCACCTGAAACCATGTTCGACCATCTCTATGCCAGACTGCCGAGCGCCTATGCCGGCCAGCGCAAGGAAATCGAGGACCAGAATGCCTGAGGTCACGCTGGTCGATGCGATCAATTTGGCGCTCGCCCGCGCTCTGGCGGATGATCCCAATGTCGTGGTTTTCGGAGAAGATGTCGGCGTCAATGGCGGCGTATTCCGCGCGACCGCCGGTTTGCAGCAGCGCTTCGGTGTCGAGCGCGTTTTCGACACTCCGCTATCGGAAGCTCTGATCAGCGGGCTTTGCGTCGGTATGGCGGCGCAGGGGCTGAGGCCCGTCGGCGAGATCCAGTTCATGGGATTCCTCTATCCCTGCATCGATCAACTGGTGAACCACGCGTCCAGGCTCCGCAACCGAACGCAGGGGCGGCTCAGCTGCCCGATGGTTCTGCGCACGCCGCATGGCGCCGGCATTCGTGCCCCCGAACATCACTCGGAAGCAACCGAGGCCATGCTCGCCCATATCCCCGGATTGCGCGTCGTGATTCCGTCGGCACCGGAACGCGCCTACGGCCTCCTGCTCGCTGCGATCCGCGATCCCGATCCGGTTGTGTTCCTTGAGCCGACGCGCATCTACCGAGCGGTCAAGGGCGAGGTGGAGGACACCGGTGAGGCCTTGCCGCTGGACGTTGCCTTCGTTGTTCGAGAGGGGCGCGACGTGACGCTCATCAGCTGGGGAGCGATGGTCAAGGACACATTGGAAGCCGCCGACGAACTGGCTGCCGACGGTATCGACGCCGAAGTAATCGATCTCGCCACGCTCAAGCCCTATGACGAGCAGACCGTTCTCGATTCGGTCGCCAAGACCGGACGCTGTGTGATCGTGCACGAGGCTGCGCGTACCGGCGGATTCGGCGCTGAGATTGCTGCCCTGATTGCCGAGCGCGGGCTCTTGTCGCTGCTCGCCCCGGTGATCCGCGTCACCGGATACGATACGGTCATACCGCTGCCGCGGCTCGAGCGGCATTACATGCCGTCGGTGGCGCGCATCGTCGCTGCTGCCCGCAAGGCCTTCAAGTTCGCTCAATCAGGCTGAATCACATGACGCGCCAGTTCACTTTACCGGATCTCGGCGAGGGTCTCGAAGAGGCCGAAATCGTGACTTGGTTGGTGAATGAGGGCGATCACGTCGTGGCCAATCAGCCGCTGATTTCGGTGGAGACCGACAAGGCCGTCGTCGAGATACCCTCGCCGTGGAGCGGAACCATCGCGCGACGGTTCGGCGCGAAGGGCGATCTGGTCAAGGTCGGCGCCGCTTTGGTCGAATTCAGCGAGGGAGCCGAAGCGGACACCGGCACAATCGTCGGCGAGGTCCAGCGGAGCGAGCCGGCACCACGGGAGCTCGAGGCGCCAGCGCCCGTGCGCGGATTGCAGGTGCTTCCCGCAATTCGCGCGCTGGCGCGCAAGCTCGATGTCGACCTCAACCTGGTGCAGGGCAGCGGTCCAAGTGGAATGATCACGCGGGCCGACGTCGAGCGCGCTGCGCGCAGCCTGACGGAGGCCGGCCCGGCGGAACCGCTCAAAGGCATGCGGCGCGCGATGGCACAACGCATGGCGATGGCGCACGCCCAAGTCGTTCCGACGACAGTGACAGACGAGGTCAACATCGACGCATGGTCGAAGGACGCGGACATCACGATCCGGCTCGTACAAGCCATCGCGGCGGCCTGCAAAGCGGAGCCGTCGCTCAACGCCTGGTACAATTCGGAGGCTGGGGAACGGCGCTTGCTGAGCCGCGTCGACGTCGGCATCGCAGTCGACCTTGAAGGAGGGCTCATCGTGCCGGTGCTGCGCAATGTCGGCGAGCGCGACAGTACGGATTTGCGCGCCGGACTCGATCGCATGCGCGCGGACGCCGCAGCGCGTTCAATTCCGCCGGAAGAATTGCGCGGCGCCACGATAACCCTGTCGAATTTTGGCATGATCGGCGGCCGCTTTGCCAGTCTTGTCGTCGTGCCGCCCCAGGTGGCAATCATCGGCGCTGGTCGTGCTGAGCAGCGCGTGGTCGTCGACCACGGTCAGCAAGTCATCCACCGCATGCTGCCTTTGTCGCTGACCTTCGATCACCGTGTCGTAACCGGAGGCGAAGCAGCGCGCTTCCTTGCCGCGCTCAAATCGACTCTGGCGCAGCCCTGATGCCAACACAATCAGGAGCGCCAGCGAGGATCTCCTACGGCGCGCGGCTCCTCGTGATCTGCGCATGAGGCCGGAAGCATATATTCGTTGCGGACGAGCCGCCGGCGCGTTGATGAAGCGATGCCGTCGACAGGATCGGTTCCTCGACGAGCCCGCTGTGTCTCCGGAATTGCACAATGAGAGCCGCCGGGCCTTGAGGCCACGGCGCTCGGCTTCCACTAGCAAGCCAGCTACTGGGAGGCAGCCACAAGCTTGGTTTGGGCCAAGACTGGCCCAGTCGCCCCGCTCAATGGCGGCGGCCGTTGCCAAATCCAGGCGCCGCGCGGCCTCGTAGCTATGATAATGGGATAAATCGGAGCTGACGACGATCAGCGTCTCCAGCCCGGCCCACAACTGTCGCAGGACATGGGCGACGTCCTGTGGAGCGGCATCGCCGACAACAAGCGGCACCAATTGGAATGATCCCAGTAAAGTTTGTAGGAACGGCAGCTCCACCTCGAGAGCGTGCTCTGGCGCATGCGGAGCGTCGGCTCGAATGACAAATGGCAGATCGGCAATCTTGCGCAACGCCTCCACGTCGATCGGCACGCGGCCAAGAGGAGTCTCGAAGGCATCGATTGTGGGAGCGGCAATCCCGTGTACGTGGAGGTAATGTGCTGGCCCGATCAACACGACACGCGTGATCGTCTGCGCACTGTCCCGAATCGTCGCGAACGCCGCCGCAGCAACGCGGCCGGAATAGGCATAGCCTGCGTGCGGCGCAATCAATGCCTTGGGCATGACGTTCGCGGCCGGCGCGAGGTCGGCGAAAAGGTCCAGAACCTGCGTTCGCAGCTGATCCGGATCGCCGGCGTAGAACAGGCCCGCTACCGCTGGCGGTCGGGTTGTCATGCTCTGCAATCCGCTTGCATCTTGTGCTGCTTTCGTCAGATCACCATTTCTAACATGTTTCTGAAACTTAGGCCGAGCGCGACATGAATCAAGCCGTCGAGGGCAAAGCGGGGCGGATGGCACGCCCTGGACGACGGCCGCATCCAGTGCGACGTTTGTCCGCGCTATTGCAGGCTGCACGAAGGTCAGCGCGGCCTGTGCTTCGTGCGCGCACGGCAAGGCGACCAGATGGTGCTCACTACCTATGGTCGCTCATCGGGCTTTTGCATCGACCCGATTGAAAAGAAACCGCTCAATCACTTCTTGCCGGGCACGCCGGTGCTGTCTTTCGGCACTGCCGGCTGCAACCTGACCTGCAAGTTCTGCCAGAACTGGGACATATCCAAGGCCAGGAGCCTTGGTCGCATTCAAGATTTGGCCTCGCCCGCGGCGATTGCAGAAGCGGCGGTGCGAAGCGGCTGCCGATCCGTCGCTTTCACTTACAACGATCCCGTGATCTTTCTCGAATACGCCGTCGATGTGGCGCAGGCCTGCCGCGAGCGCGGAATCAAGACGGTGGCGGAGAGCGCGGGCTACATTTCGCCGGAACCACGGATCGAGTTCTTTCGGCACATGGACGCCGCCAACATCGACCTCAAAGGCTTCACCGATGGTTTTTACAAGAATCTCTGCTCGGGCAAGCTCGCTCCCGTGCTGGAGACGCTTGAGTACCTCAAGCACCAAACGAAAGTTTGGTTCGAGATTACCACCTTGCTCATTCCCGGTGAGAACGACTCCCCCCTCGAACTTGAAACGGAGAGTGCCTGGGTGATGGATCGCCTCGGCCCCGACGTGCCGTTGCACTTCACGGCCTTCCATCCGGACTGGAAATTGATGGACAGTCCGCCGACACCACCGCAGACGCTGCGCATGGCGCGGCGGATCGCCATGAATGCAGGCCTTCGTTATGTCTATACCGGCAATGTTCACGATCCCGCCGGCCAGGCTACCCATTGTCACGGCTGCGGCGCCTTGCTGATCGGCCGCGACTGGTACGACATCACGGCGTGGCATCTGTCTGCAGACGGCCGATGTGCCAAGTGTGGTACGCGCTGCCATGGTGTGTTTGAAGCCATGGCTGGCCAATGGGGTCGGCGTCGTCAGCCGGTAAGGCTGCGAGCATCCGAACCCGAACTGTTGGCGATCGGTTCCACCTAAATGGATCCGAGCCCAGTAACCGCCGCCTTTTGCAGCCGTCGCAGCGGCAGCTTCCAGCCGTGGCAATCGAATGGTCGCGCCAGACGGAGAATGCCGAGGCAGGATCGGACGGGATAACCGCTCCGGATGGATCAAGCGCAGAGACTGTCGCAAGGCGTAACGTGTTCAGTTTGTCTCGCCCAATTGAGTTTGTCGCACGGCTTGTCTCTGGAAGAGACGCATGAGCAATCCGCTCTCCCGCCTTGCTACACGCGTCGCTTATGGCGCCAGCCAGCTGCCGCGTGTCGCTTGGTAGTCGGGCACAGCCTTGCCGTACGCCGGCTATCAGAGGCGGCGCGGCGACGAGATGGTAAGAAAGTGCGGCCGCGAGCCCACACCAATGCAGCCGTGCCGGACCGCATACGCCTCTACGCGGATATGGCCATCCTTCTCCAGCAGGACCTCGCCAATGTCGAGGCCGGCATTTACCCGCTTCCCGCCGATCATGATGGATCGCTGTTGACACTGCTTCACCGCTCGCGGCTTTTCTTCGAGGATCTTCCCGAAATCCATCGGCGCCGCGAGAGCTAACGCGCACAGCGAAGTTCTGAGCGAGGGGACGCGCGGAAAGCGGCCCCGCTACTATCTGCAGAATTTCCATTTCCAGTCGGGCGACTGGATGACGGACGATTCGGCAAATCGTTATGACACGCAGGTCGAGGTGCTCTTCAACGGGACAGCCAATGCCACGCGGCGGCAGGCCTTGCCGCAACTCCATGAAGCTTTCGCCGGACGGGATCAGCGCAAGTTGAGACTTCTCGACATCGGCTGCGGGACAGGGTGCTTTCTAGATTTTCTCAAACAGGCCTGGCCGCGGCTTCCGGCCCTCGGGCTCGATATGTCTGAGCCGTATATCAGACACGCCAAGCGTCACTTGAAACGCTGGTCGCGGATCAACCTCGTTGTTGGAAACGCGGAATCGCCTGCCCGTGCCCGACGAAAGCCAGGACGCGGTGACAAGTATTTTCTTGTTCCACGAATTGCCGCCGAAGGTGCGACGCATCGTCATTCGCGAATGTGCCCGGGTGCTGAAGCCTGGCGGGCGTCTGGTCCTCGTGGATTCGCTCCAGCGCGGCGATCAGCCGGATTATGAAGGGCTCTTAGAACTCTTTCCGCAGAATTATCACGAGCCCTATTATGTGAGCTACACCAATGAGGACTTTAGCGCGCTCGCCATGAGTTGCGGTCTGACGCACGTCCGAGACGTCAAGGCCTTTGTCTCCAAGGTGATGGTATTCGACAAGTTGGCAGGCCGCGCGCCCGCAGTTGCGAGCGCCGAGAAGTAAACCGATTTGCAAGTGATGATTTCCAAACCGGTTTTGGAACTCGTCAAAAGATGTATTTCCGAGTGCGTGTCCACTCATAACGAAATCGTAGAACTGCCAATGGAATGATCCGGCCGTGGTCCCGCCCCGCCAGCAAACGATGCTGGCCAGGGGCACCTAAGACTAGGAGCACGTCATGTCTCAGAAGAATCGACACTTCAATCGCCGTAATCGGCATTGATACAGTCAAGAACTCGTT
Source organism: uncultured Acidobacteriaceae bacterium (assembly GCA_963842095.1). Lineage (GTDB taxonomy): Bacteria > Acidobacteriota > Terriglobia > Terriglobales > Acidobacteriaceae > Sulfotelmatobacter. Next base: position 564,303 of record CAWJEY010000003.1, on the reverse strand, counting down.
CCACGTTGTAGGTCTCGACGCGCGCGGGGCCATCGTTCTTCGGCAGAAGTGGTCGCGTGGCCAGGTGGAAGCGCGGTTTGCCAACATGCTGCCGTGCCTAGTAGGCATGGAAGCATGCGTCGGCGCGCATCATCTCAGTCGCAAGCTCCTGTTGTTTGGCCACGATGCCCGGCTGATGCCTGCGAAGTACGGGCGTCCCTTTCGGTAAGGTGGGCGATCCTCGATCGTGCTTTGCTGTTGTTCGCCCGCAGAGTCAAGGCCGACAAGGTCTATCGCGAGATCGATTGGCCATCGCTCGTCATGTTTGTCGGCCTTTTGCGCCGCAACATAAGCGGCTCTTGTCTGCGGGAAATCTGCTCGCCCGGATCCGTGAGGGTGAAGGCCGAATGGCTGAGCAACTCGACCAATCCTGAATTTCGTTGCTGTCCTCGGAGGAGGTCAAGTCCGAGCAGATCGAGGACATCCTGGCGAAGTTCAGCGAGATGGGTGTCAACGTGGTCGAGACCGAGGAAGCCGAGCCCGAAGATGAGGTCGCGCGCGAAGCGCCCGAGGAGGAGCCCGAGAGCGAGCGCGGCGAGCTGGTCGAGGTCCAGCAGCACAGGGTGCCGGCCAAAGCCGCGACCAAAGAGCCCACCGAGCGCACCGACGACCCCGTCCGTATGTATCTGCGCGAAATGGGCACGGTGGAGCTTCTTTCCCGCGAGGGCGAGATCGCCATCGCCAAGCGCATCGAGGCCGGCCGCGAGGCCATGATCGCGGGCCTGTGCGAGAGCCCGCTCACCTTCCAGGCCATCATCATCTGGCGCGACGAGCTCAACGAGGGCAAAGGTCTTCCTGCGCGACATCATCGACCTCGACGCAACCTATGCCGGCCCCGACGCCAAGGCCATGCCGACCCCGGTGGTGATCGGCCCCGACGGCCAGCCGGTCGCGCCGCAGCCGGGCGCGGCGATCGTCGGCGTGCAGCCGCCGCAGACGCCGGCGACCGCGCCCGCCGCCGCGACCCCGTTCAAGCCCGCCGGCGAACGCGCCGACGGCGAGGAGAGGGCCGCCGAGGGTGCGGCCGGCAAGGCGATTTCGACGACGACGACTATGGAGAATTCGCTCTCGCTCGCCGCCATCGAGGCCGAGCTCAAGCCCAAGGTGATCGAGACCTTCGACAACATCGCCGGCACCTACAAGCGGCTGCGCCGGCTGCAGGACCAGGACATCCAGTTCCAGCTCAAAGCCTGTCGCTCTCGCCCGCGCAGGAACGCAAGCATAAGAAGCTCAAGAACGAGATCATCGGCGAGGTGAAGTCGCTCCGCTGAACCAAGCGCGCATCGATGCGCTGGTCGAGCAGCTCTACGACATCAACAAGCGCCTCGTCGGCTACGAGGGCCGCCTCATGCGGCTCGCCGAGAGCCACAGCGTTTCGCGCGAGGACTTCCTCAAGAACTATCTCGGCTCCGAGCTCGACCCGCTCTGGCTCAACCGCGTGTCGAAGCTCTCCGCCGAGGGGCTGGAAGAACTTCGTCGCCCAGCGACAAGGACCGCATCAAGGAGCTGCGCACGCAAATCCACATGCTGGCGACCGAGACCGGGCTCGAGATCGGCGAGTTCCGCAAGATCGTGCACATGGTGCAGAAGGGCGAGCGCGAGGCGCACCAGGCCAAGAAGGAGATGGTGGAGGCGAACCTGCGCCTCGTCATCTCGATCGCCAAGAAATACATCAACCGCGGCCTGCAGTTCCTCGACCTGATCCAGGAAGGCAACAAGCAATACGAAAACTGAACCAAGTAAAAGAAAACTTCAAGTAAAATTACGTATTGCTGTGCGAATCGCCTTCCAGTGCTCTATAGGAAAGCTGAAGCTGATCCCGTTCTCGCGCGCACAAAACGACACATTCAACTCCTCGTTCTCCATGATCATGTTGATGGCCGAGAAATAAGACCCCTTCCACTGTGCGAATGGGCGTGTCATGTCATGCCCTTCGAGCATCCTTCGGAACTCGGCAATCCGTGCGTATCCGCCCACGGGAAAGCGAGGTGCCAGCGGCCCAGGAAACTGCAAGATCGGGGAAAATTCGTTGCCTTTTTCCCGCACGAGATCGAGACGGTATCCGCCTTCTTCCTGTGCGGGCAATCCTCGCTGCACGGGGAGTTCAAAATCGTCGTCGTCCCCCGCTGTTGGCCGCGGGCGCAAAGGTTTGCGATGAGCTGCATAATGCCCTCTCGCGCACACCCGCCAAAGAGCAGCCCAATGGGGCAACAGAGCATCGTTCAGCTTCTCGACATTCGAGAACTTTTCCTCATCCAAGAGAGTGTAGAGGTTGCGAATGGCAAGCAATGGTCTGCGCCGCCTCTGAGTCGAATCATTCAGCATTTGAATCGTATGCCTCACGACCCGGCAAACGTCATCGCTTCCGACCGCAGCTGGCTCCTTTGTTGCAGCCTGTTTGTCCTCGGGAAGCGTCATCAAATAAAAGAAGTCGCGGGGCGATTTCTTCTGTCGGCGTACCAGCGCGTAAGCTGCGAGAAATGCCTCTAGTATCTCGGCCAAAGATTCATAAGAAAGCTGGCCTTGTTCGGTGCTCGTAAACGACTCTGCACCCTTCGCGCAATAGTGGGCAACCAAGGTCCATTCGGCCAGTGATAGAGGCAGCTCTGCCTTTGCTTTCCCGCGAATCTTGAGTAGAGAATCCGTTGGCTCAGTGAGCAGATTTGCTAACTCAAGACGGTCATCTCTGGCTGACTCAAGCAACTGTTTTGCGGCCTCCGATGTTGAGACCGTTTGACCCGTCTTGAGGGCGATCACTTCCTTAAGCGTTTCCAGCCTTGAGCGGAGTTCTTCGGAAATCCGAATGGAAATCACCGGTTGGTGCAGTGTCGCTGCCTTCTCTGCCATCGACCCTCCCCATAAAAATTATGTAACGTTACATATTGACTGTATTGGTACACATGCGTTAGTGTCAAGGGCAACGTTTGTACTTCTTGAGGTTCCTCTATGACAGCCAGCCAGTTCCTCGGTGCCGCCGCACCATCCCCAAGTTTCGAACACTTCGTCGACGGAGACACAGCGGCCACGTTCCTAGGTATCACACGACGTACGCTGCTGCAAAAAGTCCGCGATGGCAGAATTCCCGGTCACGCGCTCGATCCATCGGCAGAAAAAAAGGACTGGAGGTTTCTGTTATCGGAACTCCACGCCTACATGGTAAGCTGCGAAACACGGCCACCTGGAGCACGCAAACCACCAAGGAGGGTTTGATGCCCAGGTATCAGTTAGGCAGTACTCGCAAAGAAAACCGCGCGGATGGTCTGACGTGGGTACTTCGCTATTACGCAACTCGCTCGGATGGAAAACGAGTCGAACGGACGATTCCCATCGGTCTGGTCAAAGACATCGGTCCCAATCCGGCGGATGCATCGAGAGAAGTCGATCGTCAGAAGCTGCGCGAAACCATCAACCAACTACAACCCTTCCAGGGGAAGCCAAGGACGTTTGGTCAGCTCTGCCAAGACTATATCCAGAACGAGCTGAGAATCGATCAATCGGAGTCGGCTCGCCCCAAAGCGTTTCCAACAATCGAGACCTACGAGCGACATCTGATCAACCGTATTATTCCGCGCTGGGGAAGATTGGCAGCTCTGGCGGTGGAATCGAGGGATGTCGAGGCGTGGTTTCGGGAACTACGCAAGGGGAACGCTCAAAAGAAGGTGAAATCGTTAGCCGATCCTACGATCGACAAGATTCGCCGCATCATGAGCCTCGTGTTCAAGCACGGGCAGCGATACAACTTCCTGCCCCGTCAGCAGGAGGGCAACCCGATGAATTGGGTCAGCCAGCGGACCACGAGCGACTACAGGGCGATAGTGATGACGCCCAAGCAGGCGTTCGAGGTTCTTCTGAATATTCCGGAGCCGAGACGCACGCTCACGTTGAGCGACGCGGCGACTGCTCTGCGAGTATCGGAACTGTTGGGCCTGATGTGGAAGGATCTCGACTTCGATGGGTCAGTGATTTACGTGAGACGAGCCTACGTGTGGGGAAGGTTCAAGGAGCCGAAGTCAAAAGCATCCAAGGCTCCAGTCCCCATGCATCCACTTTTGGCTGGCTTCCTCCTCGCGTGGCGCGAAAGAACGAAGTATGCCAAGGACAGCGACTATGTGTTTCCCAGTGTGAAGCTGAGAGGCAAGAAGCCGCTGTCCGCGTCCATCATGGTGCAGAAATACTTGCGCCCTGCAGCCATCACCGCAGGCGTGATTTGCGCGGACTGGAAGGGACGCTTCGGGTTTCACAACTTTCGTCATTCGCTTGCGACGGCACTAGTGAAGCTGAAGGTGGACCCGAAAACCGTACAAGGAGTGCTGCGCCACGAGGACTTCGGCACGACCATGGGACTCTATGCGCAGTCCGACATGGACTCCATGCGGGATGCGCAAGGCAAGTTCCTGGAACAGCTCATGGGAGACAGAATTCACCTGCTCACAGAGCGAGTTCAGTGAGAATCATGGGTTGGATCGTGGGTTGGAAATCTCCGCTCTTCGCCACTAAGTTCTTAAGAATGATGGTGGCCAGGGACGGAGTTGAACCGCCGACGCCAGCCTTTTCAGGGCTGCGCTCTACCACCTGAGCTACCTGGCCACGTGTCGAAACCCGCTCATAGCCGCGGGCCGCGAGGATCGTTCGCTTCACGCTGATTGTTGCGGGATTGCCTACCGAATGAAACACAACACTGCTGGACGCGTGCGGAACGTCTTGATTATAGCAATGGCGGCGAGTTCGCTCAACGTCTGCGATCGGGCGGTGCGGGGCGCTGTTCGATAAATGAACCCGCCACCCTGCGCGCGCTCTGATCGAGGCTGGCCCAGATCGATGTCCGAATCCTGGCATCCCGCCACTTCCCACTGCATTTAGTATGAGAGGTGGAGGCACGGTCTCATATGTTTACGCCGCAGCCGATTGGATTTGTGCACAGCCCGTACCAGAACACCGCCGAAATTCCGAAGGGTCTTGGCGCCAGGCACGAGGCGGACGGGATGCTTGAGATCCTGCCGGAATTTGAGCCCGGGCTTCGGGACATCGAAGGCTTCTCGCATCTCTTTGTCCTCTGGACATTCGATCGCTCTCAAGGATTCGAATTGCTCGGCACGCCGCCCAGCGACAACCAGCCCCACGGAGTGTTCGCGACCCGCTCTCCGCGACGGCCAAATCCCATCGGCCTCACCGTCGTTGAACTCCTTGCGAGAGAGGGTCGGCGGCTGCAGGTTCGAGGCGTCGACATGCTTGACGGAACGCCCATTCTCGACATCAAGCCTTACCTCTCCATCATTTCACCGGAGAAGTTACGCCGCGGCTGGCTGGCAGAAGCTGAGGCACGCAAGAAAAAAGATCGCGATGGCGGTTAACGAATTTTGGAGTGGTGGGCAGTGCAGGACTCGAACCTGCGACCTCCTGCTTGTAAGGCAGGCGCTCTAACCAACTGAGCTAACCGCCCACGTCTGAACTCATCTCCCATAATAGCGTACCGCACTACCTCTTTTGCGCGGCTTTCCCTGCTAGACTGACGCCGTGCGCCGCCTGATCGTCAACGCCGATGACTTTGGCTTCACCGCAGGCATCAATCGCGCCATTGTCGAAGCTCACACTCGCGGAATCGTGACCTCTTCCACATTGATGGCCAACGGGCGCGCCTTCGAAGACGCCGTTCGTTTGGCAGCGACTGTTCCCCGCCTCAGCGTGGGCTGCCACGTCGTGTTGATCGACGGCGAGCCGGTTCTTGATGCCGCACGGCTGCCGTCCTTAACTTCGGCGCATTCCGCCGGTGCCCGCTTTCGCGATGGATTGAAATCGTTCGCCGTCCGCGCTCTGGCCGGCCGCATGGATCCGGACGAGATCGAGCTTGAGGTAAGCGCCCAGATTCGCAAACTTCAAGCGGCCGGCATCCACGTCTCTCACCTGGACACTCACAAACATACGCACCTGTTTCCCGCTGTGCTGCGGCCCCTGCTGCGCGCGGCCCGGGCCTGCGGCGTGCACGCCGTTCGGAATCCGTTCGGCCCGCGCAGACCGCTGAACTCAAGTGAACTGTTGATCCGCCCCACTCTCTGGGCGCGCTATGCCGAGGTGCGAATTCTCCGCACTCTTGCCAGCAAGTTCCGCGATGCGGCGAAGCGGGAGGGCATGGTCACTCCCGACGGCACGCTCGGCATCGTGGTGACTGGCGCACTTAACGAGAAGCTTTTCCGCGTTATCGCGGAAATCATTCCCGAGGGCACCTGGGAGTTCGTCTGTCATCCCGGCTACAACGATGATGATCTGAAGTGCGCCAAGACTCGTCTGCGTGAATCGCGGGAGACGGAATTGCGCATCCTGACCAGGCCGGAAGCGCGAAACCTTTTGTTAAACCACGGGATTGAGTTAATCTCGTACCGCGAACTGCTACCTGCCGGGACTGGCCCATAATGTTCCGGCGCAACTCCGAGCGACCACCCTCGGATCGGGGTACTTCCGTAACCTTAAGGAAAACCTCGGCTGCAGGGTATGATGCATTAGAACCGGCTAAGAAGATTCGAGCTGGGAGGCCTTTATTATGTCTGCCTCTGGGGCAGCCCCGCGTGCGACCTTGGACCTGCGCATACGTGTGTGGGGAATGGGGTCGAACAACCAACCCTTCCATCAGAATGCCACTGCTCAAAATGCCAGCATCACCGGAGCCTGCATTAGCGGCCTCGAGCAAGACTTGAAGGTGGGCGACGTCATTGGCGTTCAATTCGAGACCAAGAAAGCTCGCTGCAAAGTAGTCTGGGTGATGGAAGCCGGGGGGCTAAAGAAACTTCAGGTTGGGGTCCAGTTGGTGGCCGATCAGGAGTGCCCGTGGCTTTCCCAGTTGCCTGTGGAGATGCGGTCCAACCTGCCGGTTCCTACTGCCGACAATCGTAGACGATTTCAACGTCACAAAATCTCGTTCCCTTTGGAATTCCGTGATGAGCGCGTAAACACTCCCATGCGGGTAAACGCGACCGACATCAGCGGGAACGGATGCTATGTTGAGACTGCGATGCCCCTGACGCTCACTACTGTGCTGAAAGTGGATTTCTGGATCGACCAGGAGCACATCACCGCCTCAGCTACGGTTCGCACGCGCGATCCTGGAGTTGGCATGGGCATCGAGTTCACCGGTCTGCCTGACGACACCAAGAAACGCTTCCAGGCCCATCTGGACAAGCTGGATCCTGGCCTTACCAAACCAGGACCAAAAGCCGCCGACTAGGTCCTCTCCGCCAAATCACTTTTTGCGGGTACTGAACCGCGTCGCCCTGTAGAATCTGCATCCTCTATTGTTTCCAGCCATCGAATTACAGAACCTTACCGCACCAGGAAAGGGCGGGCCTCGCGGAATGAAGATTGGGATCACGTGTTACCCCACCTACGGCGGCAGCGGCGTGGTGGCCACGGAACTCGGACTGGAACTGGCGCAGCGCGGCCATGAGATTCACTTCATCTCCTACGCCCAGCCCATCCGGCTGCGGGGCGAGGAACCAAACATTCACTATCACGAAGTAGAAGTAACGCGGTATCCGCTGTTCGATTATCCGCCGTACGATCTGGCGCTGGCCACGCGCATGGCCGAGGTCGCGCAGTTGTACGATCTCGACCTGCTGCACGTGCACTACGCGATTCCGCACTCCGTGAGCGCGCTGCTGGCCCGCCAGATGCTGGCGGATGGTCCGCGCGGCCGTCGCCTCCCCTTCGTTACAACCCTGCACGGCACCGACATCACGCTGGTGGGGCTGGACCGCTCCTACTTGCCCATCACGCGCTATTCCATTAACCAGAGCGATGGCGTCACCGCCGTCTCCAACTACCTGCGCGACCGCACCATGCGGATTCTCGACGTCAAGAAGGAAATTGAAGTCATTTACAACTCGGTGAATTGTGACGTGTATACGCGGAGTGCGAATTCCGGCGAACTTCGCGCAGAGTATGCCCCGAAAGGCGAGCGGCTGCTGGTGCACCTCTCCAATTTTCGTCCGGTGAAGCGGGTCTCGGATGTAGTCGAGATCTTTGATCGCGTGCGCAAGCAAGTCCCGTCAAAACTACTGTTGATCGGCGACGGCCCCGATCGTTCGGTGGCCGAATGGCTGGCAGTACAAAAAGGCATCCATGAGGACGTTCTCTTCCTGGGCAAGCAGGACCAGGTGCAGGAGAAGCTGGGAATCTCCGACATCCTGCTGATGCCGAGCGAATTGGAATCCTTTGGTCTGGCGGCACTGGAAGCCATGGCGTGTGAAGTGGTGCCGATCGCGACCCGCACCGGAGGCGTGCCGGAGGTGATCGAACACGGCACCAGTGGCTATCTGGCCGACGTTGGCGACGTGGACACGATGGCGCGCTACGCCATCGAACTCCTGAACGACGAAAGCCGGCTTCGGGCCATGGGCAAGGCGGCTCGAGCCGTCGCACAGTCCCGTTTCTGCTCCAGTAGGATCGTTCCGCAGTACGAAGAGTTTTACCGGCGGGTGGTCGAGCGTTCCTCGTAGAAACCCTCTGGGACCGTCCCCGCGGCCTGCAGGAGCGGCAGCCGGATGCGTACCAGCGTTCCCTTCCCTTCATGGCTGTCAATCGTCATGCGGGCCGCGTCGCCATACAACACCTCCAGCCGTTCGGAGATGTTGGCCATGCCAATGCCGGCGCCGCGCGTACTGGTTGATTCCATCACTTGCGTGGCCGCCATGCCTACGCCATCGTCTTCCACCTCAATGACCAGCCCGGAGTCGGCCAAACGGCTGCGCAGGTAGATGCTGCCTCCTTCCACCATCGACGCGAGCCCGTGCTTGATCGAGTTCTCCACCAGCGGCTGCAGGAGCATGCTGGGAACCATTACGTCGAGCGACGCTGGGTCGAGGTCCTTCACCACGCGGAGTTTATCCGGACCGAATCGAACCACTTCAATATCGAGGTAGTTGTCGATGAATTCCACTTCTTCCCGCAGAGGCACGAAAGAGTCGGCGCTGTTGAGCAGGCGCCGGAGGATGGTGGCAAGCTTCGAAATCACGTCGCGGGCCTTCTCGGGATCGAAGCGCACTAGAGAAGAGATCGAGTTCAGAGTGTTAAAGAGGAAATGAGGATTGATCTGGTTCTGCAACGCTTCCATGCGTGCGTGCAAGAGCAGACGCTCCTGCTCCTCCAGTTTGATCTGGATGCGTACGCTGTTGAAGATCTTGAGTTCGATTCCAATAGCCGTCACCGAGGTGGCGTAGATCGCGCCCCATACCCACAGGTTGCCTGGGCTCTCCATGCTGAAGATGGAGTGCGGGAAGTATCGTGTCAGCTCCGTCTGCACGAACCGCAAGCCCACGACCGTGGTGAAGAACATGATCTGCCAGTCAAACAAGCGCGGCGTTGGCAGATTCCGCCGGATCAGACGAAAGATGCTTTGATCGATGAAAGGAGAGAACGACCAGATGTCGTCTTTATCCAGCGCCATCGTCCGCAGTTGGCCGGCGATAAACCCGGCAAGCACGTCGAACGGCATGGCCGCCCATTCCCCGTGCAGCAGCGCGGGGACTCCCATGAGCACGCCGCCGAGAGATCCTGCCCAGCGGCCGCCGATCACTCCCAGCAGAAGCGCGGTTTCAAAACTCAGATCGCCGGCCAAGAAACTCGGAACTGAGAGGCGAATCCAGACGCCAGCCATAATGGGAAGCGCCATACACAACACCAGATAAACCTTCTGCCGAAACGCGCGTTCTTCGCGAAACAGCAGCAATTTGAATTCCTTGAACCGCACCAAACTGCTGGAGACGGCGGCGGCCACGCCCAGCTTGAGCGCCAAGTGGATCAGAATGGTCTGCGCGTCCATGGAAGTATGCATGCAGAATTCCCGCGAGAAAACTGTAGCACGAAGCAAAGGGTTGGCCGGAACCAGAAACGATTTCGCCTGCTCTACGCGCTGCCTTGCACTGAACTCGTCTGGTCGTGCCGCCTTGCGATTTCTCCGCAGTGGACGTACCATTTTCACCCAAAGGAGGCGCACCATGATCTTAGGCATGTCTACGTCGACATTTACCCTCGTCCATGTGCTGTTGAGCCTGGTGGGCATCGGCTCAGGACTCCTGGTGGTGTACGGGCTGCTTCGCGGGAAACGGTTTGACGGCGCGACTGCGATTTTTCTGGTGACGACCGCCTTGACCAGCTTGACCGGGTTCCTCTTTCCGTTCGAACGCCTGTTGCCGTCGCATATCATCGGCGTGATCTCGCTGGCGGCGCTCGCGCTTGCGAGCGCGGCGCGCTACGCTCGTTACATGGCTGGGGCCTGGCGCTCCATCTACGTGGTGTGCGCGGTGCTCGCCCTCTATCTGAACGTGTTCGTTCTGGTGGCGCAGATCTTCTTGAAAGTGCCGGCTGCGCATGCACTGGCACCGACGGGGAAAGAGCCGCCGTTCCTAGTGGTTCAACTTATCGTCATGGCGATTTTCATCGTGCTTGGCATTCTCACGGTGAAGAAGTTCCGCATCGACGCCGCCACCGAGCCGGCATGGAGGAATTCTAAGGCGTCTTGATCAATGACGGGAACCGGATGACTGCGAAGCTGCTTAATATCCTTTCTGCTTGTCAACGATAAAGAGCAGCGGCTCGCGCGCCAGATAGCGCCGAAGATTTTCCGCGAACAACGCGTAATGGCGCGACCAGAGCTTTTCGGTGAGACTGGCGGTGTGCGGCGTGATGAGCAGGTTTTCAAGTTCCCACAGCGGCGACCCGGCTGGAAGCGGCTCCTGCTCGAAGACATCCAGGGCCGCGCCCGCGATGCGGCGGCCGCGAAGCGCTTCAGCCAGCGCTGCCTCATCCACCTGCGGACCGCGGCCAACGTTGATCAGATAGGCATCCGGCCGCATCGCGGCCAGGCGCTCCGCATTCATCAGTCCGCGCGTTGCGTCGGTAAGCGGCGCGGCCAGCACAACATAATCCGATTGCGAAAGCAAGACATTGATCTGCGCCGGAGCATACACTTCGGCCACTCCCTCAGGCATTTCTTTCTCTGGATGTTCTCGCCCCGCAATCACCCGCATCCCCAGAGCCGCCGCCATGCGGGCCACGGTGCGCCCAATGCTGCCCAGCCCGATCAGGCCCAGCGTTGCGCCCGCGACTTCGCGGGGCCGGGGGCCATCGTTCCAGACCGCATCTTGTCCCCAGGTGCGCCTCTGCTGCATTCGCGCCGCTTGTGGAATCTTCTTGGCCAGCGCAAGGATGAGCGCCATTACATGCTCGGCGACGACCGGCCCATGCACTTCGTGGGCATTCGTCAGAACTACATCACTTGCCACCAACTCCGGGAAGAGCAATTGATGCACGGCTGCAGTGGGCGCGTGAATCCAGCGCAGTTTCTGCGCCAACCTGAATTGTTCGGGGCGGAGTGAAAACGCAAAAAGAATTTCGGAGTCGCGAAGATGTTTTTCAACGCCTTCATGGCGCTCGAAATGGACAATCTCCAGTGCCGGAAATTCCTTCCGCAGACGTTCGGCAAACCACGCGGGCGCGTTCCAAAGGTCAAACGGATGGTGCACAACCATCAGCAGCTTCATGGCTGCAAAGATTTAATCACAGAACGGAACCGCCGAAATAAGTCGCGCGCCAAGAAGTTCGAGAGCACACGTTCTAGCATCTAAACGACAGCTAGGAACTTCGGACAAGCCTACGGAGTCTTAGACGGTAAGTTGGCTGTTAGCCGGCTGAAACCCCGGAACTTGCGGAGGACGCCATGCGAAACATCTGCTTCGTTCTACTAGTCGCGCTTGCTGCCAGTTTTTCATCGCAGGCGCAGAGGCAAACTCCGCCTCCGCCGCCCCAAACCGCCCGCCAGGCGTTGATTGAGATGTTCCTGAGCAAAAGCCCCGACGCCTTCGTGAAACACTTGCCCCGAGTGACGAGCCAGGCTCTTATCCGCAAAGGGGAGAACCTGCAAACCTCCGTGGTGCAAAAGATTTCCATGATCGGCCAACAACTGACAGCGCAAGGGCGCACGGAAACCTTTGACGTGGGTCCGACGCTGTTGGTGTCGGAACAAGACGAAGGTAAAGAGAAGGTTAAGACGGAAGTGATCGTCGAGCACGACTATTTGATGGGAGAGACCGACGAGATTGAAGTATCGATTCACGTTTACCGAGACGGAGAACCGGAATTCCTGCCAGTCGTCCCACGGCTGATTTTTTCCATGACTCAGGAGAAGGAAATCTGGCGGCTGACCGAAGCGACGTTGGCCGCGCACGTCCCACTCACCGATCCCGACTATCTGAAGGGAGTGCGCAAGAAAGAAGACGAGGCGGATGAAAACATGGCGTCAGCCCGTGTCAGTATGATCGCCTTGGCGGAAGCCGGCTACGCATCGCAGCACCCCGATCGTGGATTTTCCTGCAACTTGACCGAACTGTTCGGCAAAGGTGATCCAGCGGGGACCGCTGATCAGCCACCCGAAGATAACACTGCGGGCTTCGCCGGAAGCGAGTCCAACGGATACCACTTCTCGCTCACTGGTTGCGATGGGAGTCCGGCTTCCAAATTCCAGATCACTGCGGTGCCCGTAGAATCCGATTCGGGGATGAAGATTTTTTGCGCCGACGAATCGGGGACGGTGCGATTCGAGGTGAATGGAAAAGGCTCGGCCTGTTTGAGCCGGGGACAGGCCCTCCAGGGACCCAGTTTCCCAGGCGTGGTTGATTGAGTCACGAAATGGAACAAACTCTATGCCCTCGGCGTCCTCTGCGGTTTTCATTTCTTCTTCAGGAAGGCGCGCAGATCCGTGCCCGTCATCTCTTTCGGTTCCTCCACGCCTAGCATCCCGAGCATGGTCGGCGAAATATCGCGCAGCGAGCCGTTGGGCTTCAGCGTGTACTGCTTTGCATCTTCGGCTACTACGATGAAGGGCACAGGATTCGTCGTGTGCGCCGTGTGTGGGCCGCCGGTTGCGGGGTCGATCATCATTTCGGCGTTACCGTGATCGGCGGTGACAAGCATGGCGCCGCCTTTGGCACGAACGGCGGTTTCGATGCGGCCCAGGCAAGCATCGACGGTTTCGACGGCCTTGATTGTTGGCTCGATTTTGCCGGAGTGCCCGACCATGTCGGCGTTGGCGAAGTTGACGATGATCACGTCGAACGTTCCCTCTTCCGTGGCTTTCACGACGGCATCGGCAATGCCCGCGGCGCTCATCTCCGGTTTCAGGTCGTAAGTCGCGACCTTCGGCGACTGCACCATCACGCGCTCTTCGCCGGGAAACGGTTGCTCCACGCCGCCATTGAAGAAATAGGTAACGTGGGCGTATTTCTCGGTCTCGGCCACGCGCAGGTTGCGCATGTGGAGATTGCCCATGACGTTGGCCAGGATGTTCGCCATCGATTCCGGAGGGATCACGACCGGCAGGCTGAAGTTCTTGTCATACTGCGTCATGCACACGTAGTGCAGACTCTTGGGAACGCGGTCGCGCGGAATCGTGGCGTCGAGATCGGCCGCGCCCGGTAGATCGCTACCGCCTTTTTCGTTCAGACCGCTGTTACGCGTCAGAGCGCGCGTGACCTGACGGACGCGATCGGCGCGGAAATTGAAGCAGATGCAGGCGTCGTCATCGCGAATGGTTGCGAGCGGCTGGCCGTTCTTGTCCGTACAAACAAATGGAATGACGAATTCATCTGTGATGCCCCTGTTGTAAGAATCTTTCATGCCCTGAACCGGGTCCGCACACCTACCGCCTTCCGCATCGGCGAAGACCATCGCGTTGTAGGCCTTGAGAATGCGCTCCCAGCGCCGGTCGCGGTCCATCGCATAGTAGCGGCCATTCACTGTGGCAATCTTGCCCGAATTGTACTCGCGCATCTTCTGCTGGAGCTGTTCGAGATAGCCGGCGCCGTTGGTGGGCAGCGTGTCGCGGCCGTCCATGAAGGCGTGGACGAAGACGCGGTCTACGCCGTTCTGCTTCGCCATCTTCAGCAGCGCGTAGAGATGGGCCTGCTGCGAGTGCACGCCGCCGTCGGAGACCAGGCCGAACAGATGCAGTCTGCGCTCGCCCATGCGCGCATGCTTCATCGCCGCGAGCAGGACGGGATGCGAGAAGAAGTCGCCGTTCTGGATCATCAGGTCGATGCGAGTGATGTCCATGTGCACGATGCGGCCGGCGCCGATGTTGAGATGCCCGACCTCGCTGTTGCCCATTTGCCCTTCGGGCAGGCCAACGAAAGGCCCGCTGGTGTGAATCAACGTGTTGGGATACTCGCGCAGCAGCCGGTCGTAAGTGGGCTTGTGCGCCAGGGCGATGGCGTTGGCTTTGGTTTCGGCGCGGTATCCCCAGCCATCGAGGATGATGAGGATGAGCGGTTTGGGTCTAGGCATAAATGCAGCTTCTAGCTTCTGGCTTCTGGCTCTCGCGTGTCTGATCGCGAGTTGAATTTCGGCCATGTCTTCCTGAGCGTGCCTTCATCGCATCTCATCCTTTGTAATTCAACGCCTTTAATCCCAAAAACCTCGCCGCCTCGCCCAACTCCGCCTCAATTCGCAGTAACTGGTTGTACTTGCAGATGCGGTCGGTGCGGGAGGCTGAGCCGGTCTTGATTTGGCCCACGCCAGTGGCTACGGCGAGGTCGGCGATGAACGTGTCTTCGGTTTCGCCGGAGCGATGCGAGATCACTGACGTGTAAGCGTTGCGGCGTGCCAAGTCGATGGCGTCGAGGGTTTCACTCACTGTGCCGATCTGGTTGACTTTGATCAGAATCGAGTTGGCTACGCCCTTGTCGATGCCCTCTTGCAGGAACTGAATGTTGGTGACAAAGATGTCGTCCCCTACCAGCTGAATTTTGCCGCCGAGTTCCTTGGTTAGGTTCTGCCAGCCATCCCAGTCGCCTTCAGCGAGGCCGTCCTCGAGTGAGACGATGGGATAATCGTTCACCCACTTGGCATAGAACTTCACCATGTCATCGGAACTCTTGGCGGATTTGTCGGACTTCTTGAAAACGTATTTGCCGTCCTGGTAGAACTCGCTGGCTGCTGGGTCGAGAGCTATCGCGATCTCTTCTCCGGGCTTGTAGCCGGCCTGCTGAATCGCTTCCAGCACCACCTCGATGGCCTCGACATTCGACTTTACGGAAGGCGCGAATCCGCCTTCGTCGCCGACGGCGGTGTTGTAGCCGCGCTTTTTCAGCACTCCCTTGAGAGTGTGGAAGACTTCCACGCCCCAGCGCAACGCCTCGGAAAACGAAGGTGCGCCCACGGGCATCACCATGAACTCCTGGAAGTCGACATTGTTGTCGGCGTGGGCGCCGCCGTTGAGGATGTTCATCATGGGCGTAGGCAGCGTGTTGGCGCCCGCGCCGCCGAGGTAGCGATAGAGAGGCAGGCCGTAGTCCGCTGCAGCGGCACGCGCTGCCGCCATGGAGACCGCTAGAATCGCATTTGCTCCCAAGCGGCTTTTGGTCTCGGTGCCGTCCAGTTCAATCATCTTTTGGTCGAGGCCACGTTGGTCGGCGGCGTCCCAGTTCGCCAGCGCGTCGGCGATTTCGCCGTTTACGTTCTCTACTGCTCTGAGAACTCCTTTGCCGAGAAAGCGCGCATTGTCGCCGTCGCGCAGTTCGACGGCCTCGTGCTCGCCGGTCGAGGCGCCGCTGGGGACGATGGCCCGTCCAACCACGCCGCTCGCCAGTTGCACTTCCGCTTCTACCGTAGGATTGCCGCGCGAATCCAAGACTTCCCGCCCTATGATGGCTCCAATATTCGTCATGACGTCTTTTCCGCCCTTCCAGTCTGGTATGAGTTCAAGGGTTCCGAGAACGACGATTATAGCGGATGGAAGATCCCGGCAATGTGACAGCGCTCACAGCGGCTTCGCAGCGCGAAGCTGGACAGGACGTCGTCCGCATCTTCGCTGGTTGTCTTCGCTGGTTCCCCGGCGCGGCCGCATATTGTCCCGGCCATCAGGCTGGTCTAGAGTCAAAGCAACAATCGAGAGATTTAGGGGTTGGAAGCACCTGAGGAGGTGTCATGAAGAAGTGGACAGTTCTACCTTGCACTCTGTTGCTGGCGTGCTCGTACATAAGCATAAGTACGATGGCCGCGGCGCAGACCAGTTCGCCCGTACCGGCCGGCACAGCCCTGATGGTGAAGCTGGAAACAACTCTCGCGACCTTCAGCAATAAGGCCGGCGACCCCTTCCAGGCACGATTGACGCAGGCGGTGGTAGTCAACGGCAAGACGGTGATTCCTGCCGGAGCCATGGTGGAAGGCCGCGTGACCAAGGTTGCCGAGCCACGCCGCATCTCAGGCAAGCCGACCATTGGAATTCTGCCGGAAGCTTTGATTCTGCCAACTGGAGAGCGATTCTTTCTGGATGCCACGCTGGTCGACACCAATGCCGGGCGCGATACGGATGTGAACCAGGAAGGCGAGTTCAAGGGATCTGGCCATGACCGGCGCGACCAGTTGGAAACAGGTGGCGGCGCAGCCGGTGGCATGCTGATCGGAGGGCTCATTGGCGGGCCGCCGGGAATCGTGATCGGCGGAGTGGTTGGCGCAGGCTCAACGGGCGCTCACTGGTTGAGTAAGCACCGCTCGGCTACGCTCATGGCAGGCACCGAACTCACGCTCGAACTCAACCGGCCGCTGGCGATGACACCCGTGGTGGCCAGCGCGGGGCAGTGATCAACACTCAGCTTTGGAATGACGCAGGAGGCACGTGCCTCCTGCGTTTTGCTTTTTTCGAGGGAACACGCCGTAGCTACATCGCCGCGCCCAACTCCCATTCACTCAGTAACTGAAGTTCGATCCAGCCTTCCACAGGCAATGCGTCGACAGGTAAGCGATTGTGCCAAAGGCTGAAGCGCAGACGCAGCCGGCTGGTGGGTGGGATCGCCGCAGCAGGGAGCTTCGGCGGAACGGCCATTTCACCGCCCGTCCCTGCACTCGCAGCCGAGCCCGGCACCGCGAGCAGCCAACTCAATGGCAGGCGGAACTCAAAGTTGCGCACCAACGCGGCCTTGGCGATCTCCTCGCTCTTGGAGGAAGCGGCTGATTCCTCCAGGCCGTCGACCTTCCATCCCGTCAGCTTCTGGTCTTGCACTTTGGCATCCAGGCGCAACCCGCGGCGCGGGCGGGGTTCGCCGTTTGCCCACGATTCCAGGTTTACAACCAGGTCAAACTCCATATCCGGAACCGGCCCGGCGAAATCCAGCCGACCGTAGACGAAGGTTCCGTCGATGCCGGCGTAGACCGAATCGAGCAGGAACTGCTTGCCGTGCATAGCGCCGGCGCGCTGGTCGGCGGTAAAGATGGCCGCGCCCATCCACTCGAAATAGCGAATCTTGTCACCCGTGATGCGAGGATGGATGTAGTGTGTCTGGGGCGTGAAGGCCGGGCGCACTTCCCCTCCGGTGATCGGCTGGGACAGATAGTCCGGCGGGGTTGCTCCCAGGGCCTGATAAATGTTCGAAAGATGTTTGCGGTAAAGCTCGTCAAAATCGCGGTCGTTGGCGGAGTGGTGCTCCGGGCCGTACCACCAGTTCCAGTCGCTGCCTTCGGCAATCAGAATTTCTTCGAAGGCCAGCTTTCGTTGCGTCTCAGTGGCGTGGACTGCGTGCTGCGCATAGAACTCCCGTGCGTGGTGGAGATAGTCCCAGGCGCGGTTGTCCTCGGGAGCGCCGATCCAGACGTTGAAATTGGCATTGATCCAGGAACCGGGTACGAGGGACTTTAGAGGCGAGACGCTGCGATGGCGGGCTATCGCTTCCGAAACAGTAACCGCTTCCAGACCTGCTTCGCGCTGCAGGGCACCATAGAATCGCCGGAGAAATTCCCGCCCGGACTTCGGATAATATTCCCAGGCATTCTCGCCATCGAGGATCACTGACACTACGGCGTCGCGGCCCTGCGCGAGCACCGGCTGAGCTGCTTCTTTGATGTTGTGCAGCAGATGTGCGGCTGCATCCCCTGGGTCCATCCCTGAATAGACAAAGCCGATCAGGTCCGAAATTGTGTGGTCGCGGAACACCATGTGCATCGTGGCCTGGCCGTTTTCATAGCCGTGAATGTTATAGAGGCGCTCCGCCAAATGCGTGGGCAGGCGGCCGTTGCCGTCGCGCTGGAAGAACACGCCGGTGCTGCGGCCGAGCACGCCTTCGTCGGTGGCCATCCACTTGATGCCTAGGCTGTGGGCAATCGCCAACGCTTCTTCCGAGACACTGCCCTCGGAGGGCCACACCCCTTGCGGACGCACTCCGAAGACTTGCTGATGAAGGTCGAGCGCGCGCAGCAGTTGTTCGCGCGCGTCCTCGGGATGACGAAAGCGGTTCTGCGGCAAGGGCAGGCCCGGCGAAGAAACTGCTCCTGCGTTGGTGTCGCAGACCAGGGGAAGAATCGGATGATAGAAAGGTGTCGCTGAAATCTCGATTGAGCCTTTCTTCGCGGCGTCGGTGTATGCCGGCAGGATTTTGGCCAGCAATTCGCCCTCGTGTGCAATCACGAAACTCTGATCTTCGAGCGAATAGTTGCGTTCTTTCTTGACCAAGCCCGCAACATCTTTGTCTTCTAGAAAGAATTCGTCGAACCATGCGATCTGCGACAGGACCTGCAGGTCGGTGAAGTGCTGCGGCTCAAAGTATTTTTCCGCCTTCTCGGGGACATAGCCGTGCTCACGGAAACGCTCCAATAGTTCGCGGTAGCGGGGATAGCGCCCGATCACGTTGGCGTGGTTGGCCTGAAAAAGATACTGCAGGGCGAACAGGCGTTCTTTCTGCGTCAAGTCCCTGGCTGGCTTGGCAGCAACCTTTAGAAACGGATCCTGCGCGGTGCCCGCGACGTAGTCCTGAATCTGCGTGATCAACGACGGTACCAGATTGAAGTTCTGGTGGACGTTGGGAAACTCATCGAGCAGCTTCACCATCCCGTAATAATCTTTCAGAGCATGCAGACGCACCCAGGGCAGGCGATACTCGCCTGTTACCAAGTCCTTGTATAAAGGCTGGTGCTGGTGCCAGAGAAGGATGAGACGCAGGGCGGGCATGGCTGGAAAAGTCAGTCTAGCATGGGGATTCGGCCTGCCTTCGGGTCTTCCGGTACACTAAGGACTCGGAAAATGCCGGACGCCCCCACACCCGCCGCTTCTGACCGCGTGACGCTGCTCTCAGACCAGGATCTCTACCTATTCAACGAGGGCAGCAACTATCGAATGCACGAGACGATGGGCGCTCATCTGGTCTCGCGCGATGGAGTCGCGGGGACGGTTTTCAGCGTGTGGGCCCCGAATGCGCGGCTGGTTTCGGTGATCGGCAGCTTTAACTCATGGGGTCCGCGAACGAATCTGCTCGCTCCGCGGGGGAACTCCGGCATCTGGGAAGGGTTCGTCCCTGGCGTGACCAAAGGCGCGCTCTACAAATTTCATATCGAGTCCCGGCGGCACAGCTACAAGGTCGATAAAGCCGATCCCCTTGGTATTTGGCATGAGAAGCCGCCCCGCACCGCTAGCGTGGTGTGGGATCTCGACTACCAGTGGGGCGACCGCGAGTGGATGGAGAAACGCGCCGCCCGCAACTCGCTGCGCGCGCCGCAGGCCATCTATGAAGTTCACCTGGGCTCGTGGATGCGGGTTCCCGAGGAACACAATCGTCCGCTGACCTACCGCGAGACCGCGCCTCGCCTCGCAGAATACGTGGGACGCATGGGCTTCACGCACGTGGAATTCCTGCCGGTGATGGAGCACCCCTTCTATGGTTCCTGGGGATACCAGACGACAGGGTACTTCGCTCCCACCTCGCGCTACGGTACGCCGCAGGACTTCATGTACCTGGTGGATTACCTTCATCAGCGTGGCATTGCTGTCATCCTCGACTGGGTGCCTTCGCACTTCCCTTCCGACGCCCACGGGCTGGCTTACTTCGACGGCACGCATCTCTACGAGCATGCCGATTCGCGCCAGGGTTTTCATCCCGACTGGAAGACGCATATCTTCAACTATGGGCGCACCGAAGTCCGCAGCTTTCTGATGTCGAGTGCGATGTTCTGGCTCGACAAGTATCACATCGACGGACTGCGCGTGGATGCTGTGGCTTCAACGCTCTATCTCGACTACTCCCGCAAACAGGGCGAGTGGATTCCGAACAAATTTGGCGGGCGCGAGAACCTCGAAGCCATCGACTTCCTCCGCCGCTTCAATCAGGAAGCCTACAAAGAACATCCCGACATCCAGACCATCGCCGAAGAATCCACTTCGTGGCCGATGGTTTCGCGGCCCGTCTACCTCGGCGGGCTCGGTTTTGGCCTGAAGTGGGACATGGGATGGATGCACGACACGCTCAAGTACTTCGCGAACGATCCCATTCACCGCAAATATCATCACAGCCAGCTCACCTTCCGCATGCTCTATTCGTTCCAGGAAAACTTCGTGCTGCCGCTTTCGCACGATGAGGTGGTGCACGGCAAGGGATCGCTGATTGGCAAGATGCCCGGCGGTGAGCGTGACCGCTTTGCCAACCTGCGGCTCCTATTTGCGTACATGTACGCCCAGCCCGGCAAGAAGCTGCTTTTCATGGGTTGCGAGTTCGGCCAGGTCCGCGAGTGGGCGCACGACACCAGTCTGGAGTGGCATGTGCTTCAATATCGAAATCACAGCGGCTTGCAAAACTGGGTGGGACAGTTGAACCGGCTTTACCGCAGCGAGCCTGCCCTGCACGTTCTCGATACGAATCCCGCGGGCTTTGAGTGGGTGGATTGCAACGACAATATGACGAGCACGATTTCGTTGTTGCGCAAGAGTGAATCGCCGAAAGATACCGTTCTCGTGGTTTGTAATTTCACGCCCATACCTCGCGTTGGCTATCGCGTGGGCGTGCCGGAAGGCGGCTACTGGCGCGAACTGCTGAACAGCGACGCTGAGGAATATGGCGGTACGGGCGTGGGCAACCTGGGCGGAGTTCATGCGGAAGAGGAACCGGCGCATGGGCGTCCGCATTCGCTGAAGCTTACGCTGCCGCCGCTGGGAGCTTTGTTTTTGAAAACGGGATAGCGTAGCACTCCCGCCCCGGCGGCTTGTACTTGGAGTTTACTGATGAAAAGAAATCTGCTTGCTGTCTCCCTATTCGCGCTGACAGTTTCTGCCCTCGCCTTGACCAAGGAGCAAACTCCGCCACTGGACAGCCCTCACCACATCTTCCAGGATGAACTGCTCGACAAGATGGCTGGCCGCTGGAAACTGACCGGTACGATACGCGGCAAGAGTGTGGAACATGCTGTCGAGACGCAGTGGATACTCAACCATCAATTTCTGCACGTCCACGAGAAGGACGTTGCAACGCCGCCGGCCTACGAAGCGAACGTGATGATCGGATACGACAACACCAGCGAACGCTACGTCGCCCACTGGATTGACGTGGGCGGTGGACGCTTCTCCGAAACTCTGGGCTTCGGCACGCGATCCGGCGACCAGATTGAATTTGTCTTCGAGTACCCGGACGGCCCCTTTCGCACCACCTTCCACTGGCTGAGCGACAAGAAGCAATGGCAGTGGCAAATGCGGACCAAGAACAGCGCGGGAAAGTGGGTGGACTTCTCGAACCTGACGCTTGCGCCTGATAGCGCTCATTAGCCCCGACGGGAATCAAGCCGAGGATTCGCGCACTGCAAACCCCGTGCTATCCTGCCCACAGCGCGCGCCTCCATGCGGATTCTTACCCGCTATATTCTTCGCGAAGTCACCTCGCACGCCCTGATCGGCGCGGCGATCTTCACTTTTGTGCTGTTCACGCGCGATCTGGGGCGCATTCTGGAACTGGTGGTGCGCGCCAGCGCGCCCCTGCCCAGCGTGGCGGAGATTTTCTTCTACACAGTGCCCTTGGCGCTCACCTACACCATCCCTATGAGCGTGCTGGTGGGGATTCTGATTGGGCTGAGCCGGCTGGCCGCCGACAGTGAAATCACCGCCATGCGCGCCAGCGGCATGGGCGTGTGGAGTTTTGGTCGCGTGCTGGCGATTTTTGTGGCGGCAGCCTGGCTGCTGGCTCTGGGAAACGGGCTTTATCTTGCGCCTTGGTCGCTGGCGTCGCTCGGGCGCCTCGAGGACCAACTCAAAGGCTCGCAAGTCTCGTATGAGGTGCAGCCGCGTGTGTTTTATGAAGGCTTTCCGAAAATCGTGCTCTACGTGCAGGACGTGCACAGTGCCCAAGGGGGCGCGGTTTGGAATGGTGTGTTTCTAGCCGACATCTCAGATCCCGCGAATCCAATCATCACTCTGGCTCGCGAAGGCATCCTCGTTCCCGAAGGTCAGGACCGCCTGCACCTGCACCTAGTCGACGGTTCGAGCCACGAAACCGATCCCGCGCAACTCGACCATTACCAAATCTCGACGTTCCAGCAAACCGACAAGCCCATTGAACTGGCTTCCACCGAGAATAAAGCAGACGAAGTCCCGTACAAAGCCATCGGTACCTGGGCGCTGCACGACCGTGCAGCCAGCGTCGATCCGGTGACGGCGCGCTTGTACCTCATCGAATTTCACAACCGTTTCGCGTTGCCCACCGCGTGTCTGGTCCTGGCGATGGTCGGGATCCCGTTGGGACTTTCGTCGAAGAAGAGCGGCAAGTCCGGCGGATTCGTGCTCACAATCGCCCTGGTCTTCGTCTACTACTTCATTTCCCTGATCGGAGTTTCGCTGGCCAAGCAGGGCAGGGTTAGTCCCGCGTTCGGAGCATGGCTGGCCAATCTCATATTCTTTGCCGCGGCGTTGTTTCTGCTGTGGCAAGCGGAGCGGCGGCCTTTGTCGCTGTCGGCGATGCGGCTGACATGGAAGCGCAACGAGCTTCCAGCAAACGCCCCCGCGCCCGACCGCAGGCACCGGCGCAGAGACGCGAACGCCTTCGAGCGCGCATCTACGCGGCGGCGTGTCTTCAGCGCCAGCTTTCCGACATTGCTCGACGACTACGTGCTGCGCGACTTTTTTCTCTACCTGGGGATGATCGTGTCAGCATTTCTTGTCCTGCTGCTGGTGTTCACCCTGTTCGAATTGCTGGGGGACATCTTGCGCAATCAGACGCCTGCGATTGTGGTGGCGGAATATCTCTTCAACGTCATGCCGTATTTGCTGTACAACGCGGCTTACATCATCGTGCTGTTGGCGGTATTGATCACGTTCGGGCTGATGAACCGCTCCAACGAAATCACCGCGATCAAGGCCACGGGGACAAGCGTCTACCGAATCGTGACGCCTGTGATGGTGGCGGCTGCGGTGCTGGCGGCGGGCCTGTTCTTTGCCGACCAGTTCTACCTGCCCCATACCAACAAGCGGCAGGAAGCGCTGCATAACCAGATCAAGGGCAAGCCGCCGCAAACCTATCTGCGTCCAGACCGCCGCTGGATTTTCGGCCAGCACAACGACATTTACTACTACCAGTTCTTCGATGCTGACCGCGACCAGTTCGCCAACCTCACTATCTTTCAACTCGACCCCGCCAGCTTTGCCATTACCCAGCGTATCCACGCCGATCGCGCCCACTGGGCCGACAGCATGAGCCGCTGGATTTACGAACAAGGCTGGCAACGGTCGCTTCATGGTGCGGCCATCGCCGGCTATCGCACCTTCGACGTCTCCACTTTCCCCGAGCTCAGCGAGGCGCCGTCTTATTTCAAGAAGGAAGTAAAGCAGTATTCCGAGATGAACTATGAGGAACTGCGCCGCTACATTCGCGATCTGCAGCAGAGCGGCTTTGACGTGGTGCGGCTGCGGGTGCAGTTGAACAAGAAGCTCTCCTACCCGCTGATTACGCTGATTATGGCGGTGCTCGCGGTACCGTTTTCACTGTCGGCAGCGAAAAAGGGAGCCATCACAGGAGTTGCCGTTGCGGTGGGGATCGCAGTGGTCTACACCGTGGTATCGAGGTTGTTCGAAGCGATGGGAGACATCAGCCAGTTGCCGCCGGCGCTGGCCGCCTGGTCGCCGGACCTGATCTTCGCTCTGGTGGGTGCTTACCTGATCCTCAAGATTCCGACATAGTCCGCGGCATTACTCCACAAACCATCGACCGCGCACACCCAAGCCTACTTTACCGCTACGCCTGAGGGCAGATTAAACGTAGTAAACGGCGGTATGACCGTCAAGGCTCCAGACGCAGGCGTGATGGAATACTGCGAAACGTTCGCGGAATTGATGTTAGCGACGAAGAGCCAACTGTCGTCGCTGCGAATGGCAATCGAGTTCGGCCCCAGATTCGTGGCCGCGGTCGCCGGAGAGAGGGGTGTCAACGCGCCCGTGGCTGAACTCATCCGGAATAACGAGATTTCGTTAGACCCCGTGTCCACCACGTATAAGAATTGGCCGTACGCATCCACCGCCATAGGCCCAGGAGCATCGCCAACTGGGTAGGGAGAACCGGGGACCGGCTGCAGGCTGAAGTCCGCCAGCTGGCAGTTAAGCGACACCACACTGCAGATCGTGTACGCGCTGACCTTGTTGTCTGGCAGCGAGTCAGCGACGTAAACGAACCGGTTACAGGGATCGACCGCCACACCGGAGGGCACCGTGCCGGTTGGAAAACTCTGTACCGTCGTCGAGTTCAGCGGAGGCCCGAGCGCGCCGGTCGACAGGTTTACGGAGTAGTTCAGCAGCATGTAATTGACGGAATCCGCTACATAGAGGTTCTCCGTGGTTGGAGGCGTCACGCCGGAACAAACCGAATACTGAACTGGGTACACAGTCGGGGTTACGGCCAGCGCCGACGCATTGGGAGTTTCGCCGCCCGTGGGAAACGGCATGGCAAAAGGTGAGTTCGTAACTTCGCTCAAAGTGCCGTTACTCACACTAAACACTGACACGGTACCCGGCACCGGGATCGTAGAAGTCACCGTTGCTCCGTTACACTCATACGGCAGCGTTTGCCCGGATGTAGCTACGTCTGCCACGAACAGGTACTTTCCCGCAGAATCTATGACTAGGGAACCAGGAACGACAGGGGTTGGCTGCACGCCAACGGAAATGGTCTGCGTGCCACCCGGCGTGACACAGGCAACGTTCAATATGGGGCTGGTTGGATTCAACGTCGTGGTGGTCCCTGTCGCCAACTTGCCGTCGGAGGCTACCTGAAACGTTGCGATGCCAGTAACACTAGGAATTATCCCTGCATTTTGATAGACGATCACATACGCGTGGGTACCTGCGGGATCCAGAATAACGGCCGTCGGCAATCCCGGCGTGGGTGAACCATTCACGTTGTTGATCTGCGAAGCTCGGCCAGTGCTCAGATCGAGGCTAAAGGTCTCCATCACCGGCCCGCCTTGGTTGTCGGTGACCAATCCCCCTCCTTGGCTGGGGACAACCACCAAACCATTGGAGGAGGTAGAGTACTTCGTGCTGCAGGCCATCACGGTGGCGATTGCAAGCAGAGCCAGAATCGCCAGAATCCAGGTAAACCTTGTACGCATTCTTCGCTTTATCTCCTGAGAACGTTCGTATGCAGTCCCCGGCCGCGGGCGGCCGGGCATGAACACCATTTGAAGGCGTGAATTGCCATTCATTTATGTATCAGGAATGCGCGGGAAGAGCAAACTCCCGCCAGGTCTTAAGAACCGTGGAGAGGGCTGCGAGTTGCCTGAAGCAGTGGCCAGTGATCAGTGGTCAGTGGCTGTCAGTGGCCAGTGGCCACCGTCTGCGGCTCGCGGGCCTCGTCTGTTTCAGCGCTTGCCCGCATTAAAGGCAAACGAATCTCGACCATGAGTCCGCCTTCGGCGCGGTTGGCGGCGGAAACGCGTCCGCCATGGAAGCGCACGGCGCGTTCCGTGATGGCCAGGCCCAGACCCACGCCGCCAGTCTGCCGACCGCGGGCGTCGTCCAGGCGGTAAAACGGCTGGAACAGCTTTTCTAGGGCATCCGCGGGAACACCGTCACCGCAATCGGTGACTCTGACCACGGCCTCGGCAGCGGCGGCGCTTTCCGTCTTCTCGAGATGGATCGCCACGGTCGTGCCTTCGCGGGTGTACCGGATGGCGTTGCGCACCACGTTCTCGACCGCACTGTGCAGCAGCGATGCATCTCCGCGCACTGCCCAGATGCCGGCAGGAATTTCGCTGCGCACGTGGCAATGCCGCGCCTGCGCCTCGAACTCGGCATCTTCAGCCACATTGAGCACGACTTCGTCCAGCAAAACCGGGGTGGACGGGGCGCGCTGCTCGCCATCTTCCAGGCGCGCCAGCGTCAGCAGGCGGCCAATCAGTTCGTTGAGGCGGCTGGCTTCGAGTTCGATGCGCTCCAGCATAGCCGTGCTTTCCGCTCCCGAGCGCTGCCGCGCCAGGCCCAGAGCCACATTCAAGCGGGCCAGGGGAGAACGCAATTCATGGGAAATGTCGTTCAGCAGGCGCGACTGAGCCTTTACCAGCGTCTCCAGCCGGCCGGCCATGGTGTCGAAATCGCGGATGAGTCCGGCAATCTCGTCACGCCTTTTGCTGTTCGGATCGCCGGCGCGAGC
Source organism: uncultured Acidobacteriaceae bacterium (assembly GCA_963842095.1). Lineage (GTDB taxonomy): Bacteria > Acidobacteriota > Terriglobia > Terriglobales > Acidobacteriaceae > Sulfotelmatobacter. The sequence goes on along the minus strand of CAWJEY010000003.1, from coordinate 537,844 downwards.
CGTGAGGTCGCCGGCAGCGAGTTGCTGAGTAGCAGCGCGGAGTCGCGCGACCGGCTTGGTCATATACCATGCCAGGAAATAGCAAACCAATCCCGATGAGAGAACGGCGATGATCAAACCCGGGAGCGGCACCCTCCAGGGAGGTCCGAAGAACACCCGCAGACCGGGCGGCAACTCCATGGCAATGGTGTAGAGATGGCGCCCATCGCTGGAAGCCCTGGACTCGGTCAGGATTTGCGGGCGCGGGAAAAGCATTCCCGGACGTGGCGACAGGGGGCGGCCGGCAGCAACATGCTCCGCCCAGCCCGAACTCGAACGCCCTGAAATTTCCGTTCCCTGCTCATCGAAGACGTAGGCGCGCACATGCTGCGTCTTCCCCAGGTTATCGAGGTACTCACGGGCCTGCTGGGTCCCGCCCTGCTCATAAGCGTTGATGGTCTCGGTGAGCGCCGTCGAGCGCAGCGCTTCCCAGGTTGCATTCCGTTGCGGGCGGAAGGCCAGCATGGCCAGGAGCCCGAGCACCAGAAACAAGGCCTGTGCCACCCAGAAGGAGAGAAAAATCTTAAGGAAGAGACTCTTCATGAGTTGGCCTTTACCTTCTCGCGCGGACGGGCAAAGATGTAGCCTACGCCGCGGATGGTCTTGATGTGTTCGTCGGCGTCAGTGTCTCCGAGTTTCTTGCGGACCTTGCTGACGTGCATGTCGATGCTTCGGTCAAAAGGCGAGAATTTGCGGCTGAGCACTGCATTCACCAGACGCTCGCGCGGGACCACGCGGCCAGCCTCGCGCAGAAGCACTTCCAGCAGATTGAATTCGACCGAGGTGAGGTCGACGGGCTGGCCGTCGCGGCGCACGCTGCGCGTAGCAGGATCGAGTTCAATCTCCCCTACGCGGACGATATCGGGTGCTGCTGGCACTGACTTGTCGCTGCGGGTGCGGCGCAAGATGGCTCGAATGCGCGCCACTAGTTCCCGCGGATTGAAAGGCTTGGGCAGATAGTCGTCGGCGCCGATCTCGAGACCGACAATGCGGTCGACATCTTCCCCGCGTGCTGTGAGCAGAAGCACCGGCAGGCGCGAGGCGGCGCGGATTCTGCGCAGCACTTCGAAACCGTTGATGCCGGGCAACATCACGTCGAGGACCACGAGCAGGTAGCCGCCACCGATAGCGCGCTGCAAACCGTTCTCGCCGTCGTGCACCGCTTCCACCACGAACCCCTCGGCCTGCAGGTATTCGCCGACCAGAGTGCAGAGTTCGACATCATCGTCGATAACAAGAATGCGTTCCATCTTTGCAGCTTTCATTGTGCACCAGGCAGCGCGCGCTCGCGGTAAAGAATTGTCAAACCTTGCTGATTACCAGAGCGCTTCCTCTTTGACAAAACTTTACTCGGATTGACTGACTTTTTACCACTTTCCTGCTGGAACCGTGTTCTTATGAGTGTACGCAAAAAGGCCAAGGTTCCGCGAAGGAGCCGGTCTAAACAAGTCTGGAAGTTAGGAGTCTAAAAGTTATGAAATCCATTCGTTTTCGCCTCTTCGTGGCCGCACTGGCAGTGTTGTTGGGTGGTGCGATCGCCAAATCGCAAACCGCAGATACAGTCGCGCCTCCTCCTCCGCCACGGCACGCCCATGCCTGGGGCATGTACGGCCACAGGATGGGATTTCCTTTCAGGCAACTGAACCTGAGCGACGAACAGCGCGCGCAGGTGAAGGCCGTCATGCAGAAAGAACACGCCACGATGAAGCCGCTGATGCAACAGGTGCACGGGATGCAGCAGCAGCTGAAGCAGTATTCGGAAGGCACCTATGATGAAGCCAAGGTGCAGGCATTAGTGGCGGCGCAAGCGCAGACCCTGGTGCAGTTGAAGGTGCAAGAAACCCGGATTCACAGTGAGGTGTACCAGTTGCTCACGCCGGAGCAGCAGGCCAAGATGAAAGAGATCGAGGCCAACCGGGAAGCGCGTATGCCGCAACATATGCACGGCGCGCCGCCGGCAACTCCTGAAGAGTAAGACGGCAGCAGTGCGGGGTTGGGCTGTCGGCTTGACCCCGCGCCGTTTTCGTTGGCGCATCCGCCTGGAGTGTTGCCATGGATCTGGCTCAAGTATTCATCTTCGTCGTGGGATGGGTCTTCTTTGCCGCTTGGGGAGTAGTTCTGGCCTGGGTCTCGGTGATCGCCTTCGGGCGCGACATTCTTCCAACCGCGCAGCACGTAACCGCCGAGAAAGAACGTCCGGCCAACGGGTAGCGCCGGCATCTTGCCGGCTGTCCCGAGGGCGTCTCGCCCTCGGAGCGGTGACGAGGACGGCAGCGCTACTTCGCCGCTTGACTCCTCTCTGCTTGAAACTGCCAGCCAAAACCTGCACCCCGGCCTGCTAGAATTTCATCTACACAACCTGCATGATTCCCAAGAGTATGCGTCCGCTCGTCCCCTACCTCAAGCGCTACCGCTGGGGCTTTGTGGCGGGGATTTTCTGTATTTTCCTGAGCAACGGTGCGTGGGTGCTACTGCCGCAGGTAATCCGGCACGCGGTCGACGATCTCAACACCGGGGTTACGTCCGCGAAGTTGTTGCACTTCGCATTGCAAATGCTGGAGGTTGCCGCAGTCCGCGGGATCTTCCTGTTTCTGACGCGCTGGATCGTCATCGGCATCTCGCGCGACATTGAGTTCGACCTGCGCAACGACCTTTTTGCGCACCTGGAAACGCTCTCCTACTCCTACTACCAGCGCATGCGCACTGGCGACATCATGGCTCGCGTGACCAATGATTTGAATGCGGTGCGCATGCTGCTGGGCCCCGCGATCATGTACTCGGCGAACACGATGGTGTTCACCGCGGCGGCTCTATCGTTCATGGGTCGTATCAGCCCCAAGCTGACTTTCTACGCATTTCTGCCGCTGCCCGTGGTCAGCATTGTTATTCAATACTTTGGGCGGCGTATTCACGAGCGCTTCGAGCGCATTCAGGCGATGTTCTCCGATATTTCGGCGCGGGCGCAGGAGAATTTCTCCGGAGCCCGCGTGATCCGCGCCTATGTGCAGGAAGAGGCGGAGATCGCGTCCTTCGAGAGCGCCAACCGGGAATACATTGGGCGCAGCCTGAAGCTGGTGCGGCTCATGGGCATGCTGTGGCCCACGCTCGAACTCATGCTCGGGCTGGCGGTCGTGCTGGTGTTGTGGATTGGCGGACGCGAGGTACTGGCAGGCCGCATGGAGATTGGCGGCTTCGCGGCTTTCAACATTTACATGATGCAGCTTACCTTTCCCGTGATCGCGCTGGGCTGGGTGGTCAATATTTTCCAGCGGGGCACGGCATCGCTGATCCGTCTGAACGAGATTCTGCAGGAGCAACCTGAGATCAAGGATGAGGCCGAGGCTCGCGACTTGCAGGTGGAAGGCGAAATCGAATTTCGCGGGCTAAATTTTGCCTACAACGGCAAGCCCGTGCTGCACGACTTGAACCTGCGCATCCCTGCTGGCAGCAGCATGGCCATCGTCGGTCCGACGGGCTCGGGAAAAACTACGCTGGTCAATCTGATTCCCCGCATCTACGACGCTGAACCGGGAATGGTTCTTCTGGATGGCCGGCCCATCCGGGAGTTCTCCGTGGCGTCGCTACGCAAGAATATCGGGTTTGTGCCGCAGGAAACCTTTCTGTTCAGCGACCGCATCCGGGAAAATATTGCGCTGGGTGTGGAATCGGCCACGGACCGGGAGATTCACGAGGCGGCCGAAGCCGCCAACATCGCCCAAGACATTGAGAGCTTTCCCGAACAATATCAAACCGTGGTGGGTGAGCGCGGGATCACGCTGTCTGGGGGACAGAAGCAGCGCACCGCCATTGCGCGGGCTTTGATTCGCAATCCGCGCATCCTCATTCTCGACGACGCGCTCTCCAGCGTCGACACGCACACGGAAGATAAAATTCTCAACCACCTGCGCGAGGTGATGCAGGGCCGCACTACCATCTTCATCTCCCACCGGGTTTCCACAGTGCGCAATGCCGACCGCATTGCCGTGCTGCACGATGGACGCATCGTGGAATCGGGCACTCACGACGAACTTCTCGCCTTGAACGGCTACTACAGCGACCTGTATAACAAGCAGTTGCTGGAAGAAGAACTGGCCGAGGTTTGAGGCTGGTTTCTTCCGGAAGTCTCTCTCTGGCTAAAGCCCGCACGCTTTCGCCGTCTTCACATGCAGCGCGTCGACGCACCTGAGATTCTCGATTCCGACACCTGCTCCGCAGGCGAAGTACAAGCTGTCCTAAGAGTTCTCGGCCGGGTCAACCGCTGGTTCGGCGGGGTTGCGACAACACAGAAGATGGTGGAGCGCACGGCTCAAGCTTCCGGGATGAAACGGCTTTCTCTGCTGGAAGTAGCGGCGGGGTCGGGAGAAGTTCCCGAGATCGTCCAGCAGAGGCTGGCGCGGCACGGGATCACGTTGGACGTGAGTTTGCTGAACCGGGCACGGTCTCATCTTCCCGCGGGAAAGCACGGCGTTGTGGGTGACGCGCTGGGCCTGCCTTTCGGCGATGGAGCTTTCGACCTGGTGAGTTGTAACCTCTTTGCGCATCATCTGGACGCGCAGCAACTGGCGCAGTTCGTGCGCGAGGGCCTGCGGGTGAGCCGGCGCGCGGTGCTGATCAACGACCTCGTTCGCCACCCTCTGCATCTGGCTTTGGTGTATGCCAGCTATCCCATCATGCGGAACCGGGTGGCCTGGCTGGACGGGCTGACTTCGGTGCGCCGAGCCTATGTTCCGGGCGAAATACGTAGCATGATCGCGTCTGCTTTGCCTCAGTCTGGCGGGCAGGTGGAAATCGCGCGCAATTATCTTTTCCGCATGGGAGTGATTGTGTGGAAGCGGCATTAGCGGCCTGAGGGCAGGCTCGGACCAGACCCCTGATGTGCAAAACCTACTGGCGAGAGACTGAGTGGCCTCGAACGAGTTGGGGATTCTCGTGAAATCCGGGGGGTACCTCGAATAAGGATGGGCTGAGCGGTGAATCCGAGAGGTCTTCAACCGTTCGCTCGTCTGTCATCGTTCGACCCGCTGAGCCGTCCTTGGCTGCAGCGAGCTTAAGAGTGAAAGTCAACTTTACCGCCAGTCCCGTAGGCAGCGGCCCTGTGTGGTGGAACTGCGCAACATCTGGATATGTGGCAAGCATTGTTCCAACCACGTAGTAGGGTTCGCTGTGCGCATAATCAGGAGCACAGTTGCTGTCCGGACCCTCGTGATCGATGTACCATCCGTCGAAAATCTCTTCTCCGCCACTGGAACTCTTGTCTGGCTCCCGTCTGTTGGTGGTCACGAGGTGCTTGGCAGGATGTCCGAAGAATGTCTTCCGCTCACCGGTATCGACCGTATGGCTCTCTATCGGAACCGCGCGGTCGGGGCTCTTTTGAAGATAATCATGTAATTGGGTCATCGACCAGAGCCTCACTACCCTATAGGTCCGATACTCGCGCGCTTGAAAATCGATGAGGAATCCCGTCTTCTTGTCGCAATTCGCAATGCTTGAAAACGAAGCCGTTGTCTTATCGCCGAGGCCGTCTTTTTTCCTCATGGCCCCGCTTCGGTAATAAACGGTCCGGGTCGTGTCAGGATTCTGTACGTCAGGACGCGCGCCGGTGTCTGTAAAGACAGTGCGCATCTTTATCGCCGTGTCAGCATTGCATACGGCGGAACACCCGATCAGCAGAAATGTTAGGAACGAGCGCATACTGGGCCAGTTGTTAACCAAGCCCAGCCTACCTTTGTCCTAGAGTCGCACCTAGATTACCGTCGTCACCCGTGACCCACCGGGTGAATACAACCTGCCTAGCGCACCACCAGCACTTCACGGATGTTGTCGCGGGCAAGAAAGAATTTAATCGACGCGAAGTCGCGGAATAAGTTTTCGATGTGGCGGTTATTGAATACGCGCTGCAACTGGAAGCCGTCGGTGATAGCGGTGTGAACCGCTCCTGTCGGGCCGCGGCGGGCTTCGCGGCGCAGCACAATTTTCTTCATCTCCAGCGTATCGGTGCCGACGATGTGGAAGCGGTGACAGGGCGAGTCGGAACCGGCATCGCGGGTGTGGAAGAACGCCAGCAACATGCCACCGGGTTTCAGCACCGACCACAGGCGACCCACTACCGGCTTCACCAGACTCTCATCCAGGTAGTCGGGAAGATTCCAGCACAGGACCACATCGAAGTGAGCGGCCGGGTAGACCAGGTTATCGGCGAGAAATTTGCGGCTGTCGAGAACCACGATTCCCTGCTCGTCTTTGGTGAGAAGTTCTGGATCGGTGGAAGCGGTGAGCAAGTCTTCGCTGTAAATTCGGTGGCCTTTTTCGGTGAAGTGGCGGATGTTGGTGGCGGAAGTCGATCCCAGGTCAAGAATGCACAGGCCGTCGGCGGACTCCCAGATGCGAGACAATTCTCCCAGGCCGCTGGATCGGCGGGTCAGCTTCTGCGAGTCTTGCGCCGGGATGGTTTCCGGTCCGGATGAACCGCGAAAAAGTTTCATGAAATTCTGTGAGACTGACGACATCCTGACTTCTTAACTCCTGAGATTACTCACTTCGCGCAATTCATTTCACGTTCTTCATTTCATGTTCTTCATTTCACATCTGCGCGATGAATATCTACCTTGCCCTTCAAATAAGCGCCTTCTTCAATCGAGATGCGCTGCGTGGTGATATCCCCGGTCACGATTGCGGACTTACGCAATTCGACGCGGTCGCTGGCCTGGATGTTGCCCTCAAGTTTGCCCTGCACCACTACGCCCTTGGCTTCAACACTAGCTTTGACCTGGCCGTTGGGGCCGACGGTGAGGCTGTTGGCCTTGAGGGCGATGCTGCCTTCGACCTGGCCATCCACATATAGATCTTCGCTGCCGGAGAGTTCGCCCTTGACGACGACCGACTTGCCGATTTGTGCCAACCCACTGGCGGGTGCGCTCATAGGACGATCTCCTGACTAATGCCGATCTGGTGCGTACGGATCTGGCTCAACCCGAATGTGGTGCAGCGGAATCCATGACGGTTTGTTCCCTGAATCACAATTCATGAGGCAAAACCGGAAGACCGCTCACTGCAACGACTATACGCAAGGCACGGAGTGCGCGGCAAGTTTCCGCGGATGTTCAATTGTTACACTGGGAGGGTGCAGGTCAGGATGAGACGGACAAAGCTGATTGGTATCGCCGCTGCTGCTTTGGCGAGTATCCTTCCCGCGGCGATGGGCACAACTGCGCTCAGCAGCAACGTACCTTCGAATTCTTCTCAGGATTCGCCTTCTGCCATCGACCTGGTGCGGTCTGCGGTTGCAAACGAGGTGGCCGCCGCCAACGACAGCTCAATCAAACACTTGTTCTTGGCGCACAAGCAAACTCCACAGGGCTCGCAGACCCGCCTCTACGTGGAAACGCACGACGCAATGGCCGGTATGACGATTGCCTACAACGATAAGCCGCTCACGCCCGAACAGATGCGGGGCGAAGAAAGCCGTCTGGCGGGTTTTGTGGGCAATCCCGAGCAACTCAGGCGCAAACATTCGCAGGAGCAAGAGGCTGCCGAGCGCACCTTGCGCATTGTAAAAGCGTTGCCCGAGGTTTTTCTCTACGACTACGACGGTGACGAGAAAGGCGCGGCGGACCTGGGCAAAGATGGGGCCAGGCTCGTGCGACTGAAGTTCCGGCCCAATCCGGCATATCGACCGCCATCTCACGTGGAAGACGTGCTCACGGGAATGCAGGGATTTGTTCTGATTGATGCCGCAGCCGGGAGGATCGCACGAATCGATGGGACTCTGTTCAAGGAGGTCGGCTTCGGCTGGGGGATCCTGGGGCATCTCGACAAGGGTGGGCACTTTCTGGTGGAGCAGCGCGACGTTGGCGATGGCTCGTGGGAAATCTCGCGCATGGCTCTGAGCTTTACGGGGAGGATCCTTCTATTCAAGAGTATCGCGATCAAGTCCGACGAGGTGTTCAGCGACTTCCGGCGCGCGCCCGCCGATACCACGTTTGCCCAGGGTGTGGAGATGTTGAAGGCGGAAGAGGCGAAGCTGGCTGAGAATCATAAACCGGGAGCGACGACAGGTGCGAAGTCGCACTAAGAGACAGGGGTTGCGCCGCCGTCTAGGCGGCTGTCCGGCGGGCGCTACAAGTTCGCGCGCAGCGTTTCCTTCCTTACCGTTAACTTCTCGATGAGATCTTCTCTAATTCGATAGCCGGTTCCGGGCTGGTCGCTGATCGCAATCATGCCTTGCGGTGAAACTTGCACTTCCGGATCGATGATGTCTTCCTTCCAGTAGCGTTTGGAGGCGGATACGTCGCCGGGCAGAGTGAAATTCTCGAGCGTGGAAAGAGCAATGTTGTGGGCGCGGCCAATGCCGGATTCCAGCATGCCGCCGCACCAGACTGGAATCTTTTGCGCATGGCAGATGTCGTGAATTTTCTTGGCTTCGCTGAACCCGCCGACGCGACCGACTTTGATGTTGATGATGCGGCATGCTCCGGTCTCAACCGCAATGGCCGCGGCACGTGCGCTGACGATCGATTCATCAAGGCAAATCGCGGTGCGCAGTTCTTTTTGAAGGCGGGCGTGGTAGAAAATATCGTCGTCCCAGAGCGGCTGTTCGATCATTAGCAGGTTGAATTGATCGAAGGCGCGCAGGTGCTCGACCTGATCGAGCGTGTAGGCTGAGTTGGCATCGCAGCTCAGAGTGATGGCGGCCCAGCGCGAGCGGATTTTCTCCAGCACGTTTACGTCCCAACCAGGTTTGACCTTCACTTTGATGCGGCGGTAGCCGGCGGCCAATTCGATATGGATCTTCTCGAGTAATTGCTCAACGGAATCCTGGATGCCGATGGAGACTCCGCACGAGATTTCGGTTCGCGTGCCGCCCAGCAGCTTCCACAAAGGCACGCCATTCTGTATTGCCTCGGCATCCCACAACGCGTTTTCGAGCGCTGCCTTGGCCATGCGATGCCCGCGCACGCGGGAGAGCAGAGATGCGCAGTCGCGCGCGGAATCAAGAGTTCGCCCGATCATGGTGGGAACAAGATGGCGAGTAAGGGTAAGCCAGGCGCTTTCGGTCCACTCGCTGCTGTAGAAAGGATCTTCGCCGCATACGCATTCAGCCCAGCCGTCGACGCCCTCGCAGTGAGCGGTGAGCAGCAGAATGCGGCGGCTGTAGGTGCGTCCAAAACTCGTCTCGAAGAAGTGGACGAGCGGCATGTGGATCTCGCGCAGCGTGATGGCTTCAATCTTCATCTTTTCAGGAGAGCTTCAAAATCTACCACGCATACGACCACTCCTCATCCCATTCGCCAAGCAGGAACTTGCCATTGCCGGCGGCGTCGCGCTCGTAACCTAGGACGGCCAGTTCGTCCCCAAACGCCCTCAGAAACTGCTGGCGGTTGCGTTCCTGCACCTGCTGCGCTTTACCTCGCGTATCCGGCGCGGCCTTCCACTCGTAGATTTGCGCCGGAACCTCAATTGCGGTCTCCTGGCTAAATTGCGGATTCTTTCCGGTCGCCAGCAATGTTTCCACGCGCTTTGACTTCAGCCACCACTCGGCAATCAACCGATCGCTGGGAAGCCCGCCCTGCAGTGGGGATGACGTGATCCCGTACTGGTTGATGTTGTATCGGCGTGCAATCGCCCCTAACTTTTCAACATTCAGATAAGAATTCTTGATCTCAAGAGGATCGAATGTCCACTCAATGAGTTCGACGCCGCGGGCGAGTGCGTCTTCGCGCTGCAACAGCTTAAGACGGCGGCCCAGGCCGCTGTTGCGATGCTCCTTGCGAACGGCAAGCATATGCGAGTGCAGATAGGCGTGGCCCGAGCGCGTGCCCGGCACCGAAAGCGCGAAGCCGACCATCTCTGTGCCGTCGAATGCGCCCATCACCTGCCCGCCAACTTTCTCGGCCACGACGAACATGCGGAGCGGAACCAGTTCGGCATCGCTGAAGTCCCAGATTTCTTTTTGCAAGGCGACGCAGGCCCGCAGCTCATCGAGGCCCTCGCAGTTGCGAATGACGATGGCATTCGCGCTCACGGTTGCTTCTCTTCTTTCTTTGCCTGCTGCCACAGGGATTCGAGTTTATCCATCGAAGCCTCTTCGAGGGCTGTCCCGTTTTCGTGCAGGCGCTGCTCCATCCACTGAAAGCGGCGGCGGAATTTGCGATTGGTCTTGCGCAGCGCGGATTCAGGATCGAGTGTGAGATAGCGGGCGATGTTGACCAGCACGAAGAAAAGATCGCCGACTTCCTCTTCCAGCCGTGCCCGCAAGTCTTCGGGAATAGTCTGGCGCCCGGAACCGGCAACGCCGCGGCCTTCCGGCCGCGGGCCCCCAGCGGGAAACTCGCGCAGATGCTGGCGAAGTTCGGCGGTCTCCTCGCTGAGTTTATCGAACAGGCCCTCCATGTCAGGCCAGTCGAAGCCAACCTGCGCGGCGCGCGAACTGAGCTTGTGAGCCTCGAGCAGCGACGGCATGGAGGAAGAGATGCCGGCTAGAATCGATGGTGCGGGCTTCCCTGCCGGGTCTTCCCCTGTTGCGCCTGCATTTCCGCGTACCCGCTTTTTTCGCTCTTCGACTTTCAGCGCTTCCCAGTTACGCTTTACCTCAGCCGAGGTATCGGCTTTCGTGTCGCCGAACACGTGAGGATGCCGGTCCACCAGCTTGCCGGAGAGCCGGTCGAGAACGTCATCAATCGAAAACATTCCCTGCTCTTTCCCCATCTCCGAATAGAAAAGCACTTGCAGGAGCAGATCGCCGAGTTCGCCGGGGAGTTCCTTCCAGTCGCGATTGTCGATGGCCTCCAAGACCTCGTACGTTTCTTCAAGCGTGTAAGGTTTTATGGAATCGAAGGTCTGCTCACGATCCCAGGGGCAGCCCCCGGGAGCCCGCAGGCGCTCCATGATAGCGACTGCGCGTTCGAACCGTTCGCCCGTAGTGGACATCGGCAACCACTCTAAATGAGCCGCCGAGGAACAGGCAATGCGCGTTTCCGTTCCGCCTCCGCATGTTCTAAACTCGAATTTTCGAACCTGCCAGCCAGCGTGGTTGGACTTTTGGCCAGCTATTCTGCGGTACTAGAGTTACCTTCTCTGGGCGACGAAGCCGGTGCACACTCTAATGGTAGTAGTGTGGGCGAGGCAGTCAACAGCTCCAGAATCACCTTTCGGAAACCTTACATCTAATTGATGAATATGGTCTTAGCAGCAAATCAACGAGCATCTTTGGAAGGCCAGCACTTTCAAGTGGTGGTGATTGGCGGGGGCATCAATGGCGTTGCCGTGGCGCGGCAGTGCGCTGGCGCGGGAAAGCACACTCTGCTGGTGGAGCAGAATGATTTCGCCTCGGGGGTAACCAGTCGATCCACGCGCATCATCCACGGCGGGCTGCGCTACCTGGAACACGGCGAGCTCGGCCTGGTTCGGGAATCGCTGCGCGAACGGGAAAAATTACTGCGGGAGCGCTCTCACCTGGTGCATCCCATGCACTTTGTCCTGCTTCTGAACGAGACCAGCCAGCGCAATGCGATGAAGGTGCGTGCCGGATTGTGGCTCTACCAGCGCATGGCCGGAAAACCGCCCAGCAAAGACTCGACCGCAATGGAGTTGAAACAGTTGGAGCGGGCTCTGGACGCCGGGCATCGCTGGTCGTTCTTCAATTATGAAGATGCGCAATGCGAATTTCCGGAACGGCTGGTGGCGGAATGGTTAATGGAAGCTGTGGAAGCTGGGGCGATCGTCCGCAATCACATGGAAGCGCTGGCGGTGGACGTGGCCCACGGCCGCACCAAGGGTGTGCTGCTGCGCGACCAGATTACAGGACGGGACCAACGCGTCGATGCCGGCTGGGTGATCAATTGCAGCGGGCCGTGGGCGGACCGGGTGTGCCAGCGCTCGTCGATCCGCATGGCCAAGCCGATGCTGGGTGGAGTGCGCGGATCGCACATTGTGTTGCCGCGGTTTCCCGGTTCGCCGAATGCCGCGGTTTACACCGAGGCGGTCGACGGCCGTCCCATCTTTGTGCTTCCGTGGAACGATCAGATCCTCGTGGGAACAACCGAAGTTGCCGACAGTGGCGACCCGGGAAGAACGATTCCCTCGACGGATGAGATCAATTATCTGGTGCGATCGGTGGCGCAATTGTTTCCCAAGGCGAAGATATCGGCACAAAGCGTGAAACATGCGTTGGCGGGAATCCGGCCGCTGCCTTATTCGCCGGACAATCGTCCTTCGTCAGTTACGCGGCAGCACATTCTGCACGATCACGCGGATGACGGCGCGGCGCGCATGCTTTCAGTGATCGGCGGCAAGTTGACTACGGCAGCGTCGCTGGCGCGCGAGTGTGCGCGGAAAATCGGGTTGAGTGCTACGGAGCCGAATACGCTGGCGGTAGGGCCGGGGGCTGCGCTTGATCCCATGTTGGACGATGCTGTGCTCGAGATTGCGCGGATTGGGGCGGTCAGCGAGGAGACGGCGCGCGGAATGGTGGAATGGCACGGTAAGCGCGCGGCCGATATCGCCCGCATGGCTCTGGTGAGTGCGGAGTTGCGGGCGCCGATTTGTCCTCATACCTCCCACGTTATCGCCGAGGTAGTCGAGGCATATCGCAGGGAGTGCGCTGTGACTTTGGGCGATGTGCTGTTACGCCGGGTGCCGGTGGCGCTGGGCGCCTGCTGGTCGGAGTCATGCAGCCGCGAAGCGGCGCTGCGCATTGGCGCCGTCCTCGGCTGGAACGAGCACACCATGGGAGCCAACCTGGAAGCTTTTGAAATCGAGCGCACCGGATTTCTTCGGCCGGTGGGCCGCGCTGCCGCCGCGATGGAAGCGGCTGCGGATTGACCCTCTCCGCTCAACGCCGCACCCTCCAACTCGGTTACCAAAGATTAGACCAATCCCCTTGATATCTGGGAATGCCCCCAAAGTAAACCTAAACTGACACCAGCTTTTTGTGTGGTTGGCGATTGCACGACCAAGGCGAATTTCAGATGCTCCTTCCCATCGGCCACGACAACATGACAGCGAGGCGCTGGCCAGTGATCACGCTGGCCTTGATCGCCATCAACGTTGTCGCTTTCCTGCTCACGAACTCGGCGATTGAGGGGGAGTCGCCACAACTGCGCGACACCAGGGTGCACATCCTGCTTCTCGCGGCCCAGCATCCGGAGTTGACGTTGCAGCCCGAAGCGCAACGCCTGGTTGACAACTTTAAGCAGGACAATCCGGCAGAATGGGCGCAGATTCAGAATCCTTACCGGGACATCATCAATGCCTACGACGCCAAAGTTAAGTTGATGGATAATCCGGCCCTGATGCAGAAGGAGATGGACACGCTGAGCAGTGAGTATGTGAAGCTTTCCGCAGCCTCATTTGACCAGAAATACGCGTTTGTTCCCGCGAAACCGAATCCGGTCAGCTATCTTACGGCGAACTTTCTGCATGGCGGATGGCTGCATCTGATTGGCAACATGTGGTTTCTGTGGCTGGCGGGATTTGTGCTCGAAGATGTCTGGGGCCGCTGGCTGTACACGGTTTTCTATCTGGTCGCGGGTGTGGCCGCGCTTCAGTTCCACGCCTGGTCGAATCCAGGCAGCATGGTTCCGACGCTGGGTGCGTCAGGCGCGGTAGCGGCGCTGATGGGAGCATTTCTGGTTCGCTTCCCTAAGATGAAGATCGAAATGGCGTGGGTATTCATGATCCGGCCCTTCGTCTTCCGCTTCAAGGCCGCGGCGTACTGGCTGCTGCCTCTGTGGCTGCTCATGGAAGTGTTCTACGGGACGCTCTTCGGCTCGATGAGCGCCGTGGCGCACTGGGCGCACGTGGGCGGGTTCCTGTTTGGCGCGCTGGCGGCGCTTGGGCTGCACTATTCCGGGCTGGAGCATAAAGCGAACAAGGCCATCGAGGAAAAGGTCAGTTGGACGCCGGACGCCGAAATCGACCAGGCGAACAGCCTGATGGATCATGGTCAACTCGATGAAGCTGCCGCAATGCTTAACGATCATCTGGCGGTGAAACCGGATTCGCTCGACGGATGGAATCTGGTGAAACAGATCCACTGGCGCAGGCAGGAGACGGCGGCTTTTCAGCAGGCCACACTGAAGACCTGCGCCCTGCATTTGAAGGCGCGCAATCCGGAAGCAGCGTGGAAGGATTATGAAGAGTTTCTGAATTGCGGAGGCGAGTCGGTGCCGCCTGACTCCTGGCTCGAATTGTGCAAGGCCGCGGATGATCTGCAGAGTTACGACCGAGCCCTGTATGAGTACCAGCGGCTGGCGGAGACCTATCCTAATGAACGGCAGGCGCTGATGGCACAGCTGGGGGCGGCAAAAGTCTGCCTGAAGCGGCTGAACCGGCCTCAGGACGCGTTGGCGTTCTACCAGGCTGCCGCCGCGTCAAGAATCCCTCATCTGGACTGGGAACAAAATATTCAAGCGGGGATCAAAGAGGCCAAAGCAGCGATCGGCGGCGGAGCAAGTCTGTCGGCATCCGCTCATTAGCCGCTCACTGCGGGAATCGACCTCGTCCGGCCAGAAATCGCAAACACACTCAAAAGGAAAACAGGCTCGAGCAATCGGATCGAGCCTGCTGCCTTTCATGCGCAGAATCAACGCAAACTTCTACTTACTGTGGGTATGCATCGCGTGATTGCCATCCGCCTGCGAACTGAAGAACAGGAAGAAATTCGACGGCACAACGATGGCCGTGCCCGCAGTTCTGGCGGCTTGCAGCTTTTCGAGAGAAGTAATGCCGCTGCTGCCGTCTTTCGTCGGCCACTCGCTTTGTTCCGTGACCAGCACCGGTTCCACCTGCCACCAGATCGCCGGGAAGTTAATATCGGCATCGATTAACACATGGCTGTGATTTGGAGTCGGAAGGAAAACGTTTGCCGTAGGCGGTCCGGTGAGACCCAGGTCAGCGAGCACCACGGCCAGATCGACCCTGGAGGTGTGCATCGTGCATGTTCCCGGCGCTGAACCCGGCTCCGGACATTGCGTGTAAACGCGTGGCGTGGCCTTGAACGCTTCCGGCACTGCGCCAAACAACGTGATTAGTTCGCTGCCCAATGCAGGTCCGCAGAGCGTTCCCTGCACCACGTTGTCGCAGGAAATCGCGTCATTAGGGTTCTGGTCGTTATCCACAGAAAACATCGGGATCAGCACGAACAGCGGTTCAGTCGTGATAATGGGATCGCCGCTTTGTCCCTGCGGATTGATCGTTGGATTAATTCCCGCCTGGCAAATCGGCGTTTGCAGCTCGCCGGGATCTTTGGCGGCGATGATGCCGTTGAAGTTGAGATCGTCGTTGGGCTGGTCGATGCAGGTAAAGTTTTCGAGGTAGGTGAACGTGAGCAGTTGATCGGCGCCGTAGCCGAGGGTCTGGTTGGGTTTGAGGGTCTGCGCGGACACACTTGCCGCGATTAGGGCCACGGCCGCAAGCAGTGCGGGCCGGATTGCTGACAGCTTCATGACTTCCTCCACAGGCGGTTTTAGGGAGCCGCTCTGGGAGATGTACGGAGGATGTGTGGAATTGGATTTCTGGTGTGAGAAATAAGTCGAGATCTATTCTTGCCTATTCAACGCGCCGGTTCAGGGTAAGCGCAAGCCGTCCAGGATGGTCCGAGATAATGCCATCCACGCCCCATCTTGAAAAGCGTTTCATGTCGGCGGGGACGTTCACTGTCCACACCAGCATCTTCTCTCCCGCGGCTTTAATCTCCGGGATGAGATTCTGTCGCATCAGTTTGTGGTGGGGAATCACATACGCAACCGGCAACTGCGGCCAGAGGCTAAGCTGAGCCCGCGTCTCACAGATCAGACCGAGTGGAATGCTCGCGTCCAGGCCATCGATGGTCTGCAGTACCTCGGGGAGAAATGAAGAGACCACGAAGCCATGCGCCGGGGTGAGACTCCGCAGCAGATCTGCCGTGATCTTCTCCAGGCCGGGGACTTTCAGTTCGATATCGAGGAAGGCGGTGCTTTGGTAGCGAGTCAGGACGTCGCGCAACCGGGGCAAGTTCAACTCTTGGGCCGCTGATCTGGAAATTTCCAAGCCGCGGGTGGTTGCATCGTGACAGACGACGGCTTGCTCGTCCGCCGTAAGCCGCACATCGAACTCGAAACCATCGCAACCCCGGGCGAGCGCGAAGTCGAATGAGGCGAGGGTATTCTCGGGAACAGTCTTCTCGGCACGAGCGCCGCGATGACCGAGAAGCAAGGGACGAATCTCCATAAGTCCAGTCGCTAGTGGCCAGTGATAGTGGCCAGTGGGTTTTTCTGACCACTGATCACTGGTCACTGGCCACTGCTCTTAATCCAGATCGAAATCGCGGATGGGCTTGCCCGTGTCAGGGGATTCCTTGGCTTTCTTCACCGCCTCCTGAAACTTCTTGTCCAGCAGTTCGGAGGCATGTTTTTGGGCCTCGACCGATTGCCGGAAGATCGATTCGCGGCGGCTGTCCTGTTCCTTCATGGCGCGGGCGGCTTCCTCCATGTCGTTGAACATCCGGGGCTTCACCGCGGCAGTGTGGGCAATCACTTCTGCCGTTGCCGTGTCCACCTTCAGCAACGCACTGCAGCAGGGACAAGTGACTTCGATTGTGGAAGGACTCTTCGCCATTTTGCGAATGATACCGCAAAAGCGCCTTAACGGGCTAAGCGAGACAGGTCAGGGTCAGCGCTGAAGTTTGATGGGGAAGATGTGGACCATGCTCAGCAACTCCCAGCCCAGAAGGAAGATGGAAAGCAGCACCACCAGCACCGCCATTAACTCTCCGAAGGTGAGACCCCGGCGGTTGGGCTCGAAACGCCGTGCGGCCAGGCTGAGGATGTTCAGCGTCGCAAAGCCGAAGACGACGGCCCAGAGAATGTTGTAAACGTCGTTGCGGCGGCTGGAATGACGCTGCAAGAACACCAGGCTGGCAACCAGCGCCGATTGAGCGCGCAACAGGTTGTGAATCGAGAGCGCGGCGCGCGTAGTCCGCGCCAAGCCCGAGAGAAAGATTGTCGAAGAAAGAGCCATGGCGCAAGCCGAATCCGGCAAACGACGTTGCCACTCCCCAAATGATTGGAATATTACATTTTTTCCCCGTGCGAGTCACGAGAAGCAGTGGTCAGTGATGTCAGTCATCAGTGGCCAGCAATGTGAGGCCAGGTTTTCTGGCCACTGGCCACTGACCACTGGCCGCTGCCTTTCAGTAAGATAGACGCATGGCGGAACGGCGCGTCATTTTCTTTGATGTCGGCAACACTCTTCTCTTCCCCAACCGGGCGAAGATGCTGGCCCCCATCTCGAGCGATCGTCATCCCTCGCTCGAGCAGTGGCAGGCGCTGGAGCGCAGGACGAAACAGGAATTCGACCAGGGCATGTTGGGCGGCAGAGTCGATCACGGCTTCTGGTGGACGTTTCACACTTATCTGTTGAAGGACCTCGGGGAAGACACCGGCGTCCGCAACAAACTGGTGGAGAACACGCAGAACTCTGCCAACTGGGACCAGATTCTGCCCGGCACGTGCGACGCTCTTGAACGAATCAGCCAGAAGTTCCGCATCGCCGTGATCTCCAATGCTGACGGGGGAATCGAGCGCGTGCTGTCCCGCTGCGGTATTGCCGGCTGCTTTGAAAGCATCACGGATTCAGGAATCGTGGGAGTGGAAAAGCCGCGCGCGGAAATATTTGAGGCAGCGCTCAGCCAGATGAAGGCGCAGGCTGACGAGAGCCTCTACGTGGGCGATGTGTACTCTGTCGACTACGTGGGAGCCCGCAATGCGGGGATGCAGGCGGTTTTGTTGGATGTTTCGGGCGCTTATCGTGATCGTGATCTGCCGCGAGTGGAGTCGCTGACGCAACTTGAAACCTGGCTGCGGCAATAGAAGGCCTTAACGGCCTAACCCTGTTACAACTCCAGAATTTGGTGATCGTGGCAATCGGTGTGCATGGTGTCGTGAATGCTCCGCAGCAGTTCCATTCCGTGGCGAGCTACGAAATAGATGCCCGCCACCCCTCGTTCCTGCAAAGCGTTTGCCGGATAAAGAGCATGGCTGAGAGCTTCGGCGTGACGGCTCACCACTTCGCTGCGGCGCAATTCGGCGGCCATGGCGCGTTCCCGCAGGCGGTCGAGTTGGTAGTGCACTTTTGAAGCACCCGTCTGGCTGGCCTCGACGAGCGTTGAATCAAGTTTGCCCAGCGCTTCCTGCAACCCCGAAAAGGATTCTTCCACCGACTTGCTCGCCCGTTCGAAAGCCGCCTGCAAACCCGCTGGGAGAGTACGCGAGGCCAGCGTCTGACGAAGCGCCTCAGGCCCGTGAAACGTGTCCGGCACGGTGATGGAATACTGCCGCAACCAGCGCTGCACCTTGGGCTCGACCAGAGTTGCCGAAAAACGAGGCACGATGGGAGTCACGCGGCCCAGCAACATTTCATAGACCGCACCCACTTGCCCAAAATAGGCCGCCTCCGCAGCGCCGCCTGTGTAGGCCAAAGTGGGCAGAAGGTAGTCCTGCACGACCGGGCGCAAGAGCACGTTGGGACTGAAGTTTTCTGGTGCCGCAGCGATGCGATCCAGCAATTGGGTGGACGACAGCTTCTCCGCTCCTCGGTCGCTGCCGGCAACAAACTCCGTAGCCTTGTTGGCTCCCTCCCGCCGGTGAATCGCCGTGCGAGCGCCGTCACGCATCGCGAAAAGCAGCACCGACGACGCCGTCACCTTAACCTGCTGGTCATAACCCGCACTCTCCAGAGCCTGCCCTCGGGCGAGCAACGTGGCTTCCAAATCTTCGGCGCGTTCGATCGCAGCTCGGTAGATGGGTTCGGCGACGCGATGCAGCTCTGCGTCGGAAGCGTCCAGAAGAATCACACCCCATTGGCCAAACAGGCGGGCATAGAGGCGGGCGAAAGCTGTGCCCAGCGTTTCCCCGGGACGATAGGCCTCGCGCAGGAATTGCGAAGCCTCGGAATCTCCGAGCAGAGATACGGCTTCTTCGACGACCGGCAATATCTCACCGCCTAAGCCCACGTCGCTTACCGGCGCTCCCGCAACCCCGTGACTGGAAGTCGAGAGCGTGCGCAGGAGTCCGTCGGGGCCGGGCAACGCGACGTGATTCACTTCGGCGAGATCGTGGTCCAGCGTGGCCAGCCAGAAAACCGGAACCGAGTCGATGCCCGCCATCGTAGCTTCTTCCGCCAGTTTGACCGCAGTCAGAGCTTTATAAATGGCAAACATTGGTTCGCCGAACAGGCCGACCTGCTGTCCAGTCACGATGGCCGCCGCACCCTGGCGCAGACGATTGAGGTTCGCGAAAGTCTGCGGTGAGGCATCCCAGGATTTATTCTGGCGCTCCAGAATCGCGCTAACGCGCTCCCGGCGGGACGCATCGTACTGCGGCGTGGAGGCCTGTGCTTTCGACCACTCACTGAAATGCGGGGAATGCGGATAAAAAGGATGGACGCTAGGCGAGTATGCGAGAAAATCGGTGAAGAGTCGCGTGGTATGCGGGATTTGGCCAAACGGCAAACACTGCGCTTTCACCGCGGACTCTCCTGACATCGTTCCCTTGTGCTGTGTTGGACGGATGAGATCCTCGCCGGTCAACGCTCACGCCTGTCATTCTACAGAT
This sequence comes from uncultured Acidobacteriaceae bacterium, assembly GCA_963842095.1. Taxonomy (GTDB): domain Bacteria; phylum Acidobacteriota; class Terriglobia; order Terriglobales; family Acidobacteriaceae; genus Sulfotelmatobacter. The sequence continues at coordinate 518,216 of CAWJEY010000003.1, read as the reverse complement.
ATGGCGTCGTAGTTGAGATGCCGCAAACAGGCGCAAGATGCAAGATAATGGAAGCTGGTCAGGGAAGGATTGCGCGATGAGTTTGGCAATTTCTCCGTTGAATATAGTTGCGCCGATCACGCTGGAAGGTTCAGTCGTCCGCCTCGAACCGCAACGCGGCGAGCACGCCGGGATTTTCTGGGATGTTTCCAAAGATGCTCTCGACGATATCTTTCAGTGGATTCCTTACCGCATGAAGACACGCGACGACTTCCAGCGCGTCGTGGAGAAGGCCTTTGACGAGCAAGAGCGCGGCGAATCGGTTGTGTTTGCGACCGTTGAGCGCAGCTCGGCGCGAGTTATCGGCAGCACTCGCTTCATGAACATCGACCGCGTCAACCGCCGGGTAGAAATCGGTTCGACCTGGATTGCGCCGGCGTGGCAGCGCACTGCGGTCAACACCGAGGCCAAGTATCTGATGTTGCGCCACGCCTTTGAGGTCTGGAATTGCTTTCGCGTCGAGCTGAAGACCGACGCACTGAACCTGAAATCACGAAACGCGATCCTTCGCATCGGCGCGAAAGAAGAAGGAACCTTGCGCCGGCACGTGATTACCTGGACCGGCCGCGTGCGCGACTCGGTCTACTTCAGCATATTGGATTCGGAGTGGCCGGAGGTAAAGGTGAAGCTTCAAGCGATGCTTGCGCGGAAATCGGCGTCAAAGAATGTTTGAGTCCAGCCCGGCGATGAATTGGATTCCAGGAATTACTTTGCCCACGAGATTCTTGTCGTTGGTTAGAAACAAGTCCGTGCCTGCGCTGGCGGCGCAGGCCAAGTGAATGGCGTCTGCGGACGGTATGTTCAGTGAACCCTTGATTTGTCCGAAGACATCAGCCGTTTCGGCAGTGAAAGGAATTACTTCTGAAACTGAGTCTTCTAACGCTGCCTTTACCGCTTGGATGCGCTCTTTATTAGCCCCCCGTTTGTAAGCGCCCGCAAACACTTCGCCAAAGGCCAGAGTTCCAGTAATAAGTTGGTCATTGCGTTCTTGCATTCGCGACCAGATTGCATTCACTCTTTTCCCAAACTGGGGATTTTCTTCCAGCCAGTAGATGAAGAGCATGGTGTCCCAATAGACGCGGCTCACCGATCTTTTCCTGAACCATAGAAATTGGCGCGTTCGTTGCGGAGGTAGTTCTCGCCTCCGCCCAACTCGGCGAAAACATCCTTGAGCGCACCTCGGAGCCGGTTCCAGGCTTCCTGACGATCCACTTCTTTGTCTTTTTTTTCTTTGCTGACGAATTCGTAGGTATACGTCACTGTCGTGCTTTGGCCAGATGGCGGTCCGGTTCTAGAAACCAAGCGCAGTGCGTTCTCATCGAGAAACTCTCGCGTTTTCAGAGCACTGCAGATCGCTGGCGCACGGCCGTTCAACCTCAGTTCCCGAAGAACGTCTCCGGTTCTGATTGAAAACCGTTTCTCCTGCCGTTGGCGGGCGGGCGCGACGTATTTCTCTCTACCGTGCAATCGGATCAGATCTGCATTTGTCATAATTCGCTCCTATGAAACAAATCGCCGGTGAATAGAATAGCATTAGCGTATAATTATTGCAATAGCATAGCATGCAATAAATGAGTTGGCTGCTCTAAGCTTTGTGGAGAGCGAAGCTCTGCTGGACTGCTTGTCATCCAACCCAATGGTGTTTGACTTCCACCTGGGCGGGCACCTATTCTGGAACTAGCTCTTTGAGTATGGCCAATCCCACCAGTGGGGGCGTCACGGCTTCGACGGAGATGCTTGCGGCCAAGAGGCATGCCGGGGTGCACACACCCGTAATCGCGTGCAAAATGATAATTGCCAATCAACAAATGGCATACGCAGCCTAATTAATTAGGCAGCCGCTCTCCACCGCTTCGCCCTTGGGCGGTGAGCGAGCGTCACACAGAGGGCTGCTCTTCTCCGCTACGTCTGGGCGGGGAGGTTAAGATCTCAGGCTAGCGGCTAGCGTTTCTTGTCCGTTCTGAGCGTGGGCCGCGAACGTCCCGGGCAGGGGTGGCAACACTCTAATGACTGGGGCATGAACGCGAATAAGCATGTAGTCTCTTGACCAGTAACATTTTCGGACGCGGGTTCGACTCCCGCCGCCTCCACCAAATTTGTTAGTTAGCGTTTCCCGCCATTCGCTACGCTCCTGTTTTACAGTTCCTCTCGCTGCTTTGCAGCGAACCCAAACATACGCCGATGGTCTATTCTTAGAGTGGCGGTCTTTGCCGCAGCAACGTTGCGGGGTGAGGAGCTTTTATGAGTTTGACCGAGGCTGGTCTCGTGGGGCAGACGCAGAATCTAAGACCGACACTCCCTGAGAAGTACGGCCTGGACCCACTGTTCACCCCAGGCTCGGTGGCCGTGATCGGAGCGACCGACCGTCCTGGCACGGTTGGCCGAACCGTTCTGGAGAACCTACTGCACGGTCGCTTTCAAGGCAAAGTGTATGCCGTCAATCCGACGCGTGAGGAAGTGCTAGGGCTCAAGGCCTACAAGAGCATTCGCGACATCCCTCAACCTATCGACCTGGCTGTAGTTGCCACTCCGGCGACAACCGTCCCGCAGATCATTGCAGAGTGCGTGGAGGCCGGCGCCAGATCAGCGGTCGTGATTTCCGCTGGATTCAAGGAACGCGGCGCCGAGGGCGTTGCACTCGAACGCCAGATTCAAGAGCAGTTGCGGCGCAGCTCCATGCGCTTGATTGGCCCAAACTGCCTGGGCATCATGAACCCGACGATCGGGTTGAATGCCACGTTCGCCAAAGATGCGCCCAAGGCAGGAAACGTAGCGTTCTTGAGTCAAAGTGGAGCGCTTCTGAGTGCGATCCTCGACTGGGCCCACCGCGAAGAAGTGAGCTTTAGCGCGATTGTTTCTACCGGCTCGATGCTGGATGTGAGCTGGGGCGATTTGATCTACCACTTCGGCGACGACCCTCACACCAAGAGCATTCTGCTCTACATGGAATCGGTGGGGGATGCGCGGTCGTTCTTGTCCGCGGCCCGTGAAGTCGCGCTCACCAAGCCAATTATCGTAATCAAAGCCGGCCGCTCAGAAGCGGCCTCGCGCGCCGCGGCTTCCCATACCGGCGCACTCACCGGCAGCGACGAGGTTCTGGAAGCGGCCTTCCGCCGCTCCGGAGTCTTGCGTGTACACAGCATCGCAGATCTTTTCTACATGGCGGAAGTGCTCGGCCGGCAGCCCCGCCCCAAAGGTCCGCGGCTTACCATTTTGACCAACGCTGGGGGACCTGGAGTGCTGGCCACTGACTCTCTGGTGGCTAATGGTGGAGAACTGGCCGAGCTTTCCGCGGAAAGCCTGCGCCATCTGAATGAACTCCTGCCCGCCCACTGGAGTCACAACAATCCCATCGACGTTCTCGGCGACGCCGATCCCGAGCGCTACGCTCGCGCGCTCGAGATCGCGTCCCAGGACCCAAATAGCGATGGGCTTCTCGTGATCCTCGCGCCGCAGGGGATGACCGACCCGGGGCAGATTGCCGAACGCTTGAAACTTTACGCCAAAGGATATGGCAAACCCGTGCTCGCCAGTTGGATGGGAGGAAACAGCGTTGCGGCCGGTGAAGCCGCGCTGAACGTGGCGGGCATTCCCACCTTTCCCTATCCCGATACCGCAGCCCGGGCCTTCACCTACATGTGGCGTTACACCTACAACCTGCGCGGGCTCTACGAAACTCCCGCGCTTACGGCACAGTCTGAGCTGGAGAGCGCATCGCGCCATCAAGTCGAGCAAATCATTCAGGATGCGCGAAGCCGTGACCGCACCCTGCTTACCGAGCCGGAATCGAAGCGGTTGCTGTCGCTGTACGGTATACCCACGGTAGAAACTCGCGTCGCGGCCAGCGAAGACGAGGCGGCCACGCGCGCTTCGGAAATTGGCTTTCCTGTTGTGCTAAAAGTCTTTTCCCAGACCATCACGCACAAGACGGATGTGGGCGGAGTCAAACTGAACCTGCAGGATGAAGCTGCGGTTCGCGTTGCCTATCGCGCCATCCAGTCCTCGGTGGCGGAGAAAGCTGGCCTGGACCAGTTCTCGGGCGTCACTGTGCAGCCGATGGTAAAGCTCGATGGCTACGAATTAATTCTTGGCAGTAGCGTCGATCCGCAGTTTGGGCCGGTAGTTCTATTTGGCTCCGGAGGCCAGCTTGTCGAAGTGTATTGCGACCGCGCCTTGGCGCTTCCGCCGCTGAATACGACGCTGGCGCGAAGAATGATGGAGCAAACCCGAATCTTGACCGCCCTGAAGGGAGTCCGCGGGCGTAAGCCGGTCAACCTGGCGGCCCTGGAGCAGCTTTTGGTTCGCTTTAGTCAACTGGTGCTCGAACAGCGGTGGATTGCGGAAATTGACATCAATCCTTTGTTGGCTTCACCGGAGCGCTTGCTCGCTCTCGATGCCAGAATCGTGTTGCACGGATCCGCTGTTACACTCGACCAGTTGCCCAAGCCAGCCATTCGTCCCTATCCCTCGCAGTATGTCGCACCCTGGACCACGAAGGATGGCAATCAGGTGACGATTCGCCCCATCCGCCCCGAAGACGAGCCGCTGATGGTGAAGTTTCACGAAACGCTCTCCGACCGCAGCGTTTACCTGCGCTACTTCTGTTCCCTGAGCCTGAGTAGAAGGGTGGCGCATGAGCGGTTGTTGCGCATCTGTTTCGGCGATTACGACCGGGAAATGGCGCTGGTCGCCGAGCGCACCGATCCCGGGACGGGAGAACGCCAGATCATGGGCGTCGGGCGGATGAATAAACTTCACGCGGGCAATGAGGCCGAGGTCGCCGTGCTGGTTTCAGACCGGTATCAGAAACTTGGCTTGGGCCATGAACTGCTTCGCCGTATCGTTGGGATCGCCCGGGATGAAAAGTTAAGCAGCGTGTCGGCAGAGATGTTGACGGATAACGTAGCCATGCAGGTAATCATGAAGCACCTTGGATTTCGGGTGCGCGCCAGCGATGATCTAACCTCGGTGCGCGCCTTCCTCGATCTGTGATCGACTTGCGTGATTTTGACTGATGTACTCCCGTAACCCGCTGAACCTGTGCCTCCGCTCCCGCCCGTGTGTATATTGAAACCTATTCGTGCACCTGCTCGAAAACATTCCGCTGGCACCGCTGACCACCATCAAGATCGGAGGCCCGGCGCGCTATTTCGTCCAGGCCAGCAACGCCGGTGAGGTGCAGGAGGCGGTCAGCTTCGCGCGCTCGCGCGATCTGCCTCTGTTTGTTCTCGGCGGCGGCAGCAACCTTGTGGTCGCCGATGCCGGTTGGCCGGGCCTTGTGTTGAAGATCGCAATCCAGGGGATCGACCAGCATAACGGTCACACTGAGGATGGCAAGGCTCTTTTCGACGCCGGTGCCGGCGAATCCTGGGACAAATTCGTCTCTCACGCGGTGATGGCGCGCTGCGCGGGCGTCGAGTGCCTGAGCGGCATTCCGGGCAGCGTGGGCGGCACACCCGTGCAGAATGTCGGCGCCTACGGCCAGGAAGTCGCCGAGAACATCGCCTCGGTGCAGGTTCTGGACTTGAAAGACAACCAGGTGCGCGAACTCTGCGCCGAAGCCTGCGGGTTCAGCTACAGGGCCAGCATCTTCAACACCACCGAGCGCGGACGATTCATCGTTCTGCGCGTCACCTACGCGCTCACGCCCGAGGGGCACCCGCGCATCACCTACGCCGACCTTAAGCGCCACTTCGAGGGCCGTGAAACCCTGCCGAACCTCGCCGAAACCCGCGAGGCCGTGCGCCACATTCGCGCCCGCAAAGGCATGCTCATCGTCCCCGGAGACGAGGATTGCCAAAGTGCGGGCTCGTTCTTTAAGAACCCCATACTCTCGGAAGAACAGCATGAAGATCTGAAGCAGCGCGCCGCCGCGCGAGGACTAACCGTGCCTAGCTATCCAGCGCTCGAAACCCGAAAAAAAGTTTCGGCGGGATGGCTGGTGGAGCGTTCCGGGTTCACCAAAGGATTCGGCTTTGGACGCGTCGGCATTTCGTCCCGGCATGCCCTGGCCATCGTCAACCGCGGCGGAGCCACCGCAGCAGAGGTGCTAGCGCTGAAAGAACAGATCCAGCATCGCGTGGAAGAAATCTGGGGCGTCCGCCTGGAGCCAGAACCCGTCATGGTGGGCTTCTAGCAGGTGTGGCGTCGGGCCCTCCTGCTGCGAACCTGTCCAGCGGCATACTCTTCGGGCTCCTAGACTCAACCGGCCTTTCGTGGCTACCTCATACTTTCGTGTTCCTGGCGAGTAGTTATGAACATTGCATAAAAGGTATAATTACTCATGCGATGGATCGTTGAATTCTTGAACGAGGAGGTCAGAGCATCGCTGGATGCGTTTCCTCCGGGTATCCGGGCAAGTTTTCAGCGCATCGTGGAGTTGATTCAGGCGCACGGCTTGGAACGTGTGCGCGAGCCTTATGTTAAGCATCTGGAAGGTCCGCTCTGGGAAATGCGAATGAAAGGCAGGAGCGGAATCGCCCGTGCTGTTTACGTGACTGCAGTGGGCAGGCGGGTGGTTGTCGTCCACGTCTTTGAAAAGAAAACGCAGAAGACGCCACGGCGGGAGATCATAACGGCCCTGAAACGGGCACAGGAGGTTTCATGAAACGCAAGTTCATTCCGGTGGAAGAGTCCTTCAAGCGGTGGAAGAAAGACCCGCGGTACGCCGCTGCGTATGAATCTCTGGCGGAGGAATTTGGCCTGGCCTCGGCCTTGATCGAGGCCAGGGGCAATGCGGATATGACACAACAACAGGTTGCCGAAGCGATGGGGACGACCCAGGCGGTGGTGGCGCGCCTCGAGAGTGGGAAGGTGCGGCCATCGACGCGCACGCTGGAACGTTTCGCCAAAGCCACGCGCACCCGTTTGCGCATCCGCTTCGAGCCGTACCACGAAACTGCGCCTTGAGCGGGAGCTGATGCGGAGTGGAGAAACCTGCTGTGCTCACTCTGAAGCCTAAATAAGTGGTCTGCCTATTTCGGTTCAAACGGAAGTCGGCTGATTGCCTTGTAGCCCGGATCGGTCTGGCCGCCGGTTGGAGCGTAGCGGCCATCCGATTCATGGACAAGAAAAAGTAGATACGAACTCGATAGCGATGTATCGGATGGGTCAAAGAAAACCAAGAGCGGCCCATTGGCTTCGCCAACGCCGGTTGGCACCTCGCGATAGTGGTGCAGCGTGAATCGTTTTATCTCCCTTGAGAACGGCAGCTACCGTAAAAACGGTTTCTACCCCGATAGACTCGACCCTACTTTGATTACCGTTTTCGTCTTGCCGCGTGATATTTGGAAGGTACGCCTGCTCCTTCGTGTCAGTTGTTTTGCTTTTTGGAGTAGCGATAACCACCAAGCCGGATTTGTCGAGCAGATCTTTGTAGCTGAGCACGTCCATCAAGCGCGCCTGTGACTGATTTGGTGCTGCGCAGACCAAGATAGCGGCTGCGATAAGAACAAAGACGAATCGCAAGACTCTCATAACCTTCACTCCTACGTAGCTCGGGTTTACCGAGCCTACTCCCTCTCCTCCGCAAGTTAAAGCCCTGTGGCACGTTCTACGTGAGAAATACCTGAACAAACCACACCGCCCGGCGGTCTTCATGAGTGAGGTCAAACGTTTGTTGGCGAGCGAGGCAATCCTGAGCGAGGCCGTGACAACGCCGCACAGTCAAGACCGCACTCAAGAGCGCAGCCGGGACGAAGCGCTCGAAGACCTCGTCCGCCAGCACTCACGGCTGGTCTACCGCATCGCCTATGCCGCGCTCAGGAGCCATCACGATGCCGAAGACGCCAAGCAGGAAACATTTCTCCGCGTGCTGCGTTACAGCCGCAAGCTGGCCTCGGTGGAGAATCACAAGACCTGGCTGGCCCGCATCGCCTGGCGAGTGGCGGTCGACCGGAGCCAGCAGCGCGGCCGGACGAGGGAGATCGCGCTTGAGGATCCCGAGAAGCAGGGTGTCGAGACCCCATCCGCAGACGCACCGGCAGATCAAGCAATGCAAGGCTCGCAAGTTGGTGCGCTGCTGGAACGATTGATCACGGCATTGCCGGAGAAGCTGCGCCAACCGCTGATTCTGTCGGCGGTGGAGGAGATGTCGCCGCGCGAAGTGGCGGCGACGCTCGGGATCAACGAAGCGGCCGTGCGCTCGCGAGTCTTCCGGGCAAGACAGATTCTGAAGGAAAGGCTGGCATCACGAGTGGACAGGGAGTAGAGGCGGGAAACATGACGGACAGCCATCACATGCAATTCGGCATGAACCAGAAGCATCTGAAGAAAGACGCGCTCGATGTCGAACTCGACGCCGGACTGGCGCAGTTCGCAGCGGCCGAGCCCAGGGCAGGGCTGGAGGAGCGCGTTTTGGCGAATCTCCGGATTGAGCAGGGGCGTTCCCCGGAGCGCTCATGGTGGCGATGGCCAGCGTTGGCAGCGTTGGCCGTAGTAATGCTGTTGGCACTTTCTCTGGTATGGAAGTCGGGCAGGACAGCGCGGAGAGTGGTCGCGCACCCCGCACCAGCCACGCAGATCCCAGCCACGCAGATCAATGAGCAGACGGGGAGGCAAGAAGCGAACAGCGGAAGCGGCTCGATTCCATCTCACGGGGTGGGACATGAAAGGCGATCCAGCTCGAATGCTGTCAGCCCCAAAGTGGCAGTGCTTGTTGCCGCGTCCAAGCTCGATCAGTTTCCTTCACCGCAGCCATTGAGCGAGCAGGAAGAGATCCTGGCCAGATACGTGACGAAATATCCGCAGCATGCCGCGTTGATCGCGCAGGCCCGAACGGACGAACTGCGGCGGGACAGCGCCGAAGAGATGGGAGAAGCTGGCTCCGCCGACAATGAGAATTCACAGCAACGGAACAAGTAAGAGATCCGCGCAAACTAAGGAGAATAACCAAATGTTGAAGAAAACTGTTGTAGCCGCGGCGTTGATTCTCACCCTGATGGTTGGGGCCGGAATCAGGAAAGCATCGGCGCAAGACTCGAATACATCGAAGACCGCCCCCGAGGCGGAGAAAACCGTAAATGCCTACCGCCTCGACTTCTCCGTGAACGAGATCGAAGACGGCAAGAAAGTCAATTCGCGGCAGTACTCCATGAACCTGAACGCCGAGGATTCCAACGAGATCAAGATTGGAACCCGCGTCCCGGTCGAGGCCAAGCAGGGAGAGTTCCAGTACCTCGATGTTGGAACCAGCATCTGGTGCAGAATCGGAGAGCGTGCCAACGGTCTCGCCATTTCCGTGCGGGCGGAAATCAGCAACTTCGCCCTGCCCATGCCCGAGCAGCAAGAACATGCGAACCACCCCGTACTGCGTCAACTCTCGATCAAAGCCAGCACCGTGGCGCAACTGGGAAAACCGATCGTGATAGGCAGCGTCGACGATCCCAACTCCAAGCGCCAGTTCCAGCTAGAAGTGACGGTGACAAAGCTAAAGTAGGCCGTGTGGGCGCGGGCTAGTTGCCCGCGTCTCTTAGCCACTCCTGGTCTGCTCACTTCGCTGGCTTTTTCTTTCCTCGTTCTTGCGCAAAACGGCGCCGCCCCGGTTCGTGACCCCGGTTTCTCGATTCTGACCCCTGCTCTATGGGGTAGGGTGCAACGATCCGGCTCCAGCGGCGCCTTAGCTTACTCATCGGCAAGTCTTGCCGCCTCTTTAAATATCTCGACAAACATTTTCCGGGTGAGCTTGCCGGTTTGCGTGTTCTGGTTTGACGGATGGTAAGAGGCCAGTAACACCCTACCGTCCGGTAACCGGTAACTGACGCCATGTTTGAAGAGATAAGGCTGCCGGCTCGGGAGCAGGCCGCGACGCTTCAGGTAGTTCAGATAAGCATCAAAGCCGATCCTGCCCAGCGCGACGACCACCTTTACTCTCTCTAATCCGGCAATCTCGCGGTCGAGAAATGGCGCGCACGCGGCAAGTTCCTGGGGCGTGGGCTTGTTGGCGGGCGGAGCGCAACGGACTGCGGCGGTGATGTACAGGTCTTTCAGCGTGAGTCCATCGTTGCGGTCGGTGGCGTTGGGCTGGCTGGCGAATCCGGTTTCATGCAGCACCGGGAACATGAATTTGCCGGAAGCGTCGCCGGTGAAGGGGCGTCCAGTGCGGTTGGAGCCGTGCGCGCCGGGGGCGAGTCCCATGATCAGCACCCGCGCCTCGGGATCTCCGAAGCCGGGCACCGGCTTGCCCCAGTACTCGTGGTCGCGATACGCGCGGCGCTTCTCACGCGCCACCTGCTCACGATAGGCGACAAGGCGCGGGCAGCGGGTGCAGGCGATGACTTCGCGGTTGAGGATTGTTAGCCACGAGGGATTGTGTGTATTCATATAATTACTTATAGTTATTAATCGAATTTCATCCCGCACCCCAAGCCTATCATTGCTTAGTCGACATCCAAGGATTGGTCGGAGGACAAGATTGAAGCCTCGCTAATCCTTCCGGCAGGTTGAATTATTCGTTGGGGTTGCCGCTGGCGCTTCTGGGTCGTGGGTGATCGGCACACACGTGCAATCGGAACTCTTTGTCACGCTTCGACTCGTAGTTCCGCATCATTTCATCGAAAGATTTGCCACTGGGCGCACCCGAAGGGTTGAAGACCCAGACGCACTCGGAGCAGCCAAAACCTCGAAAATGCGGTTGCTCAATCCACACCAACTTGCGGCTCATGGCTCCCCTGTGTCGATCCTCGAGGTTATTTGAACGCATGAACAGCACCGCCGCCTTCCATCCCAAGGGACGCGAAAACCCTCACCCCATTCGGGCGTGGCGGAAGATGCTTAAAGTGATGGGCAAGCTTACACAGGTCAATGGGGATGGTCTGTCGGGCAGCCTACACAGATGGAGATGGTTGAAGTGAAGTAAAGCGAATAGGCTTAGGTGCTTGGTCGCGTTTGCGATGCTGGCGCGCCGCGATGAGGCCAATGTAAGATACCCTACCGAGCACCGTGCGCAGAACCTGTATACTCCGCCGGGTAGCGCAAACAGGCAGAATTCCTGTTTCGCACATCAACGCGGGTGAGTTCACCCCTGCGCTCTGGAGGTTTTTCGGTTCGAGCTCGTGGCGCGCAAAGACCTCCAAGTCGTGCAGTCTGGCGAGCGGACGAACGCCGCGGGAAAGCCAGTCGGCAACAAAATCCTTCTATCGATCTCCGATGGCGAGTACGACCTACTCCGTCCTCACCTGGAATACCTCCGCTTGCCAAACCATCTTGTGCTTCACGAGGCAGGCGCAAGACTGGATTTCGCGTATTTCCTGAATCGAGGTTTGATATCTCTTGTCGTCGTGATGAAGGATGGAAAAACCGCCGAAGCTGGCGTAGTTGGCAATGAGGGGTTTACCGGAGCGCTGGCATCGGTCGGTCTGAGCCGGGGCCCGCTGCGGGCGGTGGTGCAAGTTACCGGGGACGGATTTCGGGTGAAGGTTGGGGCTCTGCAAAATATGCTGGAATCGACCCCACACCTGCGAATGATATTGAACCGCTATGTGGCAATTCGGGGAATGCAGATCGCGCAAACCGCCGCCTGTAACCGGCTGCACGATATTAAGCAGCGGCTGGCGCGGTGGTTGCTGATGACGCAGGACAGAGTGGACTCAGGCGCGTTGCCCATCACCCATGATTTTCTCGCAACCATGCTAGGGACAGACAGGCCTAGCGTGAGCCTGGCGGCTGGTGCTTTGCAGAAGAAAAAGCTCATCGAGTACACCCGTGGCGCCGTGAAGATCGTGAACCGCAAGAAGCTTGAAGACTCCGCTTGCGAGTGCTACGGGGTGATCCGGCAGTACGACGGCGAGATGGGGTTGAAGTGAGTTAGGGTCAGGGCCCTGTGAATTCTTCATCGAAATAAATTTAGGGAGACTGGTTGGGAGTTGTCTGTCTAGCGTGGGCGTCGAGATCTGCTGCCGATAGACCCCCCTCCCCCCTCCTTTCCAAAATCTCTGGAATCACCACGTTAGCAGGAAATTCGACGCAACATCCTGTTGTCAAAGAACTTAGATACTAAGTTCTTTGGAACGAAGAACTTAGGGGTGCTACGATTCGGGCTCACCCGACCGTGACGGCCTCCACCATGGTCGCGCAATTTTGATGGCGGTGCAAGGTCAGATGTCACACACCGGGGCTGTGGAAATCATTTGAGAACTGCGAAGTGCTGAGTGGATCGCTCTCGGTGGTGGCAAAAAGCCTTTAACGGCAAAGGACGCTAAGGGATCGCGAAGTACGCAAAGGGACATGGAGTCCGGACAAAGGTATTCTGGGACTTACTTGGCGAGACGGTCGAGCAGGTCCCGGTTGCCAGCCACCGACTGCTCGAAGGCCTTCATCACCTCGGTGCGGGCTCGGTGCTGCGCCGGAACCACGTTGTGCAGGTAAAACTTCAGCGCCTCTTCCAGAACGTACCGCTGCGATTGGCCGTTGCGCTTGGCGACGGCGACGAACTCCTTGTAGAGCTTGGCGTCGATTTCGGGAGTAAACTTCTTCGTGGCGGGCATGGCTAGCGCTTCTCGACCTCTATTCTAGTGGATTGGAGTGGTAGATCAGGGTAAATCTTGATCTATCCATATCGGTACGTAGGGCACGGTCGATACCCTGTCTTTCGGGTGAATGAGGAATGGCCCGCGATTTCGTTTCGGGATCGGGTGGCGTAGCTTCGCAGCTGCAAGCGTTTGTGGTACCCGCCCCTTCGCAAAGAACGCGAAGGAACGGGGCACCCACTGTTTGGTGATGCCAGTCAGTTCAAGGGCCTGGGCCACCCGCCCAACCCGCCAACGCGCAAAATGTGCTCAGCCGATTGAACGGCACGACGAAGCCAATTATGCCTCCCCCACCAGCGGCGCCGTGGACGGCGGCCAATATTCAGTTGTTTCAGGCTTGGATGGCGGGCGGTTATCAGCCTTAGGGAAGCTAAGCCGCGGTAGGGCGTGAACGATTTTACGGTTGGGAAGACCCACCCTTTGCAAAGAAACGCAAAGGATGGGCCCACCCTTCAGTTCTTGATGTAGGTGTAGATCGTAACCGGCGGCGAATATTCTTCGAGCGCACCGAGCGCATCACCTAGCTGGCCGGAGTTTCCAAGTCCGCCAACCGCATAAATCAAGCCAGTGTTGTCTGCAGCTGCCAAAAAAATTCTCGCCGTGGGCATCGGCACCACGGTACTCCAGGTGTTGGAGCCGGGATTATAGAGTTCAACTGTGGAAACAGCGGTCGACGGGATAGGACCGGTTGCCCCGCCGATGGCGTATATCCCTCCGTTCACAATATCAGCTGCCAAACCCAGTCTTGCGGTCGGCATTGGAGCCGCAGTAGTCCAGGTGTTGGTGGCGGGGTCATAGACTTCAACCTCAGCCGTCGCGACGCCGAAACTGAGGGGGCCGGTCCCTCCCCCGATGGCGTAGATCTTTCCGTCTGCAGTAGCAGCTGCTGCCAACGCAGATCTCGCTGTGAGCATTGGCGCCGCAGTGCTCCAAGTGTCGGAGCCGGGATCGTAGACTTCAACCGTGGCCGAGTTGAATTCCCCCGCGCCGGCCCCTCCGATGGCGTAGATCTTTCCGTTGGAAACAACAGTTGCCAAATTGGATCTCTCTGTGGGCATCGGCGCTGCTGTGCTCCAAGTGTTGGAGCTGGGATCATAGACGTTTACGGTGACGCTGGTGACGAGGTTCGGCCCTCCGATCGCGTAGATCTTTCCGCCTACAGCAGTTGCTGCCACAGTAACCGCAACTGCGGGCATCGGTGCCGCAGTGCTCCAAGTGTTAGAGTTGGGATCATAGACTTCTACGGTGTTCACCGCCACTAAACCGGTGCTGGTGACTATCTGCCCCCCCATGGCGTAGATCTTTCCGTTTATAGCGACAGTTGCCAAATTGAGTCTCGCCGTGGGCATCGGCGGCATTTGGAACCAGATGTTCCCCCCCCCACTAGCGAGACTGAGGGGGCTGTAGCCTGAAGGCGGGACTGGGGAAGTGCTGGAAATTAAATTGCCTGTGCCTCCAGCGACCGTTGCAGCTGCGGTTGTCTGGAGAGTTCCGTCAGGGAATTGAATCCCATTCCCTCCGCCACTCAAAGTCAAGTTGCCGACGATGGTTTGGCTGGCGCTAAACGTGTTCGCGACAGCGGTTAGAGCCGCTCCCTGTGGCATTGGTCCCTGGGGACCTGCTGGGCCCATCGCTCCTGTTGCACCGGCTGGGCCTTGTGGGCCTGCCGGCCCCTGCGGCCCGGTAGCGCCGGGGAAGGTTTGTCCCGGGGCGAAATTCACCAGGCCGGTGAAGTTGCCGGTGCCGTGCACGTCCAGTGAGTATTGCGGGGTGGTGGTGCCGATACCGACGTTGGTGCTTGCGCCAGCGTTATTCACTCCGGCAATGCTGCCCAGCACCAGCGCGTTGCTCTCACTTACCTGCGCCTGTGCGCCGATGGCAGTGGCGTTGGTCAGGGCTGGGGAGTTCTGGTCCGGTCCGGCCTGCATGCCGAGAGCGGTGTTGAGGCTTCCCGTGGTGTTCCAGTAGAGCGCGAAGCCACCCACGCTGGTGTTGTTGTTGCCGGTGGTGGTGGAGCCGAGTCCATCCGCTCCGAAGGCGGTATTGAAGTAACCGGTGGTGTTGGCATAGAGCGTCTGATTACCGCTGGCGGTGTTGTTATTGCCCGTGGTGTTTTGGGTGAGAGCGTTCTCTCCGCTGGCGGTGTTGTCAAAGCCCGTGGTGTTGGCGAGGAGCGCCCAGGCCCCGCTGGCGGTATTGGCCCATCCCGAGGTGTTCTGCTGGAGCGCGCCCGCTCCGAAAGCGGCGTTGGAAACGCCCGACGTGTTGGCGGCGAGCGCCTGATAACCGGCGGCGGTGTTGGCCGTGCCGGTGGTGGTCGCGTTCCCCGCAAACCCGAGAAAAGCGTTCCAGTTTGCGTACGAGCCGAAGGCGAAAGGATTGCTGCCAATGTTGAAGGCGTTGGCGCTCAGACTACCGTTCACTGTCTGATTGGTGGTGAACGTGTTCGCAACGTCGATGTAGGCCAGGTCTGGCAAGAGCGGCCCCGGAGGGCCTTGCAGACCTTGCGAGCCCTGTGGGCCTTGCGCGCCTTGTGGGCCCGTTGCTCCTTGCGGCCCTTGCGATCCGGAGGGCCCGGCTGGTCCCGGAGTGCCTTGAGTTCCGGCAGAGGCTAGCTGCTGCCAGTTGGAGTTGGCGGCGGCTGGCTCGGAGTTATTGCTCGCCAGCAGGGCCAGCCAGAACGACCCGCCGTCGCTGACTGCATCATTAATGTTGTAGTTGTTAGCTGCGGCCCATGGCCCCCGGTTGTTGATTCCGGCAGCCAACGGTTGCCAGTTGGTATTCACAGGCGAAGGCTGCGAGTTGGTGTTCTGCGCGGTGGCGATCCAGTACGAACCGGCGTCATAGACTGCATCTGCAGGGTTGTAAGTGTTGCTGCCGTTCCAGGTTCCCCGGTTGTTGATACCAGCAGGTCCTTGCGGGCCTTGCGGTCCAGTTGGTCCAGAGACTCCCTGAAGACCTTGCAGGCCGGTCGGTCCTTGTGTCCCTTGCGCTCCCGCTGGTCCTTGCGATCCGGCCGATCCCTGTGGACCCTGAATCCCTTGGATGCCCTGTGGTCCAGCGGGCCCGTTCAGCACAATCTCCAACTCCGGACCATTGCCTGTGAGCAAACTTTCCTTCGCATCGAACGAGAAAATTCCGTTTGCAGTAGTGAGCGCCAGGGCCACGCCGTTGTTGACGGTCGTTCCGTTCACCCAGCCCTGCACGAGTGAGGTGATGTCAATGAGAAGGAACTTGCTGAAGCTCGCAGTAGTGATCGCGATGGGCTTATTTCCGGTGGCCGAGGCGCCCAGCGACGGTGGCGGAGTGTTGTAGGTCAGCGCGCTCTCCGACCATGCGCCGTTCACCGGGAACACATCGAAGCTGCCTCCCGTAATTACACCATCCACATAGAGTCGCAGCGTGGCTTTGTTGACGCTGGCTCCGGTGGGCAGAGTGGAGAGATTGAACTGGATAAACGTGGTGGTGCCGGGTTGCACGACAAGAATGGGGCTGACACCATAGTTGGTTTTAGGAGTGGAACTGCTGACATAGGTGTCGGCCGAAGGCGGAGCCTGGGCCTGCGTGTTGGTTGCGAACATCGTTACCGCAAGAACGGCTATGACTGCGAAGTAAACGAATTTGGACATGAGGATCACCTTGAGGCGCGAATTTGTTTAGGGGAAGGGGTTGGGTCGTGCGGAGGCCGAGGTTCTGCCGAGTGATGAAAACTGAATCCCGTCGGCAAATCCGAACCTGTAGACACAGCCGGTTGACCTGGGTCAGAAATGTGTGAAGTTACGTGCGCTTTTGCACGCTGCTTTGGGCCCTGGTTCACGACGCCTTGAACCGGCGTCGAGCGCGGTTTGATTCGACGAGCAGGCCGTGCTGGTGAGTGAAGGCCGAATCCGCGCACGCTCTCGAAACTTCTAACAGGGCTGCGCGTTGGCGTCAGTGATTGTCCGCACGTGCCAGTGTGATGAGATAAAAGCGGAGCGTCGAAGAAGGAACTCGTTTGACGGTGCTCTCCTTCTGTCTTTACACTCAAGATTAACGCCGTATGAATTCGGGTGGGTTCCGTTTGCTCGACGGAGCCTCCGGGTGCAGCGGGCAAGTGAAAGGCAAAAAGTGAGCCCCACAGAAACTACTGACGCGGCTAAGGTCGACGCGACCAAGACAGAAGCTACCAAGAAAGACATCAAGCGCGAGATCTCGGTTGAGATTCCGGCCGCGGAGGTTGCGCGCGAGACCGAAGTGCAGATTCAGCGCTATCAGAAGAGTGCGCGGCTGCCGGGGTTTCGGGCGGGGCATGTGCCGGCTTCCATCATCAAGCAACGCTTTGGCGATGGGCTTAAGAACGATGTGGCCGAGGCTTTGATCCCGAAATATTTTCGCCGGGAAGCTGAGAAACAAGGTCTGATTCCGGTTTCGCAGCCGCGTGTCACCGATCTGCACATGCATGACGGGGAGCCGCTTACCTTCAAGGCTTCGTTTGAAGTGCTGCCGGAGATTCAGGTCGAAGGCTACAAAGAGTTGCGCGCCGACAAGCCGGAGATTGCCGTTACTGACGAGGACGTCGAGCAGGCGCTCACAAATGTGCGCGAGCAGCATGCTACCTACACTACCGTGGAAGGACGTCCGCTGGCCGAGGGCGACTTTGCCCAGGCCTCGATGGATGGGAAGCCCAAAGATGGCAAAGATGTCGCGGACGCCAAAGCCAATCCCGTGCACATGGATGACGTGTTGATCGAGATGGGCGGCAAGAATACTGTGCCGGAATTTTCACAGAACCTAGCCGGGGCTTCCGCCGGCGATGAACGGACGTTTGACGTTAGCTATCCCGAAGACATTTCTGACAAGCGGCTGGCGGGCAAGACTTTTGTCTACACGGTGAAGGTGAATGGCATCAAGCAGAAGAGTCTGCCCGAGCTGAACGACGACTTCGCCAAGGAACTGGGCGAATTCACCAGCCTGGACGCAGTTCGCAAACAAATCCGCGAAAACATGGAGGCGGAAAAGCGTCACAACGCTGAGCGCGAAGCCAAAGACAAGCTGGTGGCCGACCTGGTGAAGCGCAATGAGTTCGAAGTGCCGGAGTCGTTGGTCGACCGCCAGATTGACCTGCGCCTGGAGCGGGGTCTTCGGGCTCTAGCGGCGCAGGGCATGAAGATGGAAGATTTGAAAAAGATGGATCTGCCGCGGCTGCGGGCCGGCCAGCGGGAGCAGGCGGTGCAGGATGTAAAGTCTTCTTTGCTGCTGGAACGCGTCGCCGATCTGGAGAAAATCGAGGTCAGCGATGAGGAAGTGAACCGGGAGTTGGAAGCGCTTGCCAAACAGTCAAAACAAACGTCAGAAGCGGTTCGTGCGCGATTGACAGAGGATGGGGGCCTCGATAGAATCCGAATGAGAATCCGCAGCGAGAAGACCCTCGAATTTCTTTATCACCAGTCCGCGTAGACTAGTAAAGACGTGGACCACTTTCGATCCTCCCCGAGAAGCGAACCGATACTTCGGGGCGGAGTGTGGCAGGTTGGGTGACTGGTCTGGTTGACAACTCAGGTTGAACGATTCAGGTTTGAACTTTCAGGTTGAATCATGAAGAAAAACGATCCGCAAATGATGCTGGTACCGATGGTCATCGAGCAGACCGGGCGGGGCGAACGCGCCTACGATATTTATTCCCGGCTGCTCCGCGATAACATTATTTTCATAGGTACGCCGATTGACGACAACATCGCCAACCTGGTGATTGCGCAGATGCTGTTTCTGGCGCAGGAGGATCCCGAGAAAGATATTCAGCTTTACGTCAACTCTCCTGGCGGCTCGATTACGGCCGGCATGGCGATTTACGACACCATGCAGTACGTGAAGAATGACGTGATGACGCTGTGCGTGGGGCAGGCGGCGTCGATGGCAGCATTGCTGTTGGCCGCCGGAGAGCCCAAAAAGCGGCTGGCTTTGCCCAATTCGCGCATCCTTATTCATCAGCCCTCGATGGGGGGGTTGTCGGGTCAGGCTACCGATATTGACATTCACGCGCGCGAGATTTTGCGCATGCGGGAGATTACCAACCAGTTACTCTCGAAGCACAGCGGACAGAAGCTGGATAAGGTGGAAAAGGACGTGGAGCGCGATTTCATCATGAACGCGCAGCAGGCGAAGGAGTATGGAATCATAGACGATATCATCTACAAGACCGGAAAAGCTGTATGATCTGCCTTCGGTAAGGAAGCGAGCCAAACGCGCGAGTATTGCGTCGCAAAGAGCGCCGACGCATCGCGCGGCTCGCCCAGATCCTTCGGCGGGCAAAAGACGCCCGCCTCAGGATGACAAACTCTAAAGGAGTGAGAGCCGAGTGAAAACCAAGTCGGGATCGGACGAGATTTTGCGCTGTTCGTTCTGCCACAAGTCGCAGGATGCGGTAGCCAAACTCATCTCGTCGCCGAGTGATTATCCGCGCGCCTACATTTGCGATGAGTGCGTGGCGGTGTGCAACTCGATCCTGGAAGACGACCGGACGGCCACTCCCCAGACTGCGGCGCCCAACCAGTTGCCCAAGCCGCAGGAAGTCAAAACCTTCCTGGATGAATATGTCATCGGACAGGAGCAGACCAAGAAGAAGCTGGCGGTCGCGGTTTACAACCACTACAAGCGCATCTTCATGAATCGGCAGAAGCCAGCCGGCGACGGCATTGAACTGAGCAAGTCGAACATCATGCTCATCGGTCCGACGGGCACCGGCAAGACGCTGCTGGCGCAGACCCTGGCCCGCATGCTCGACGTGCCTTTCGCCATCGTCGATGCCACCACGCTTACCGAAGCTGGTTACGTGGGCGAGGACGTCGAAAACATCATCCTCAAACTGCTGCAGGCTGCGGAGGGCGACGTGAGCCGCGCGCAGACCGGCATCATCTACATTGATGAAATCGACAAGATTGGACGCAAGGACGAGAATCCGTCCATTACCCGCGACGTTTCCGGCGAAGGCGTGCAGCAAGCCCTGCTGAAGATTCTGGAAGGAACCATCGCCAATGTTCCGCCGCAGGGCGGACGCAAGCATCCCCATCAGGAATTTACCCCGGTCGACACCACCAACATCCTCTTCATCTGCGGCGGAGCGTTCGTGGGCCTGGAGAAGATCATCGGCCGGCGCGTGGGGAAGAAGTCGCTGGGCTTCCGCGGCGGCGAAGAGGCGGAAAAGGAAGACCTCGTGGTCTCGCGCAAGCGCAACTTCGAGTTGCTGAGCGAAATCCAGCCGGAAGATTTGATCAAGTTTGGCCTGATTCCTGAGTTCGTTGGACGCCTGCCGGTGGTTGGCATGCTGGAAGATCTGGACGAGTTCGCTCTGATCGAGATCCTGACGCGGCCCAAGAATGCCATCGTCAAGCAGTACCAGCGCCTGTTCGAGTTTGAGAACGTGCGCCTGAAGTTCGCCGATGAAGCTCTGCGCGCGATCGCCCGGCAGGCCATGGCGCGCAAGGTGGGCGCTCGCGGTCTGCGCATGATTCTGGAAGAACTCATGCTTGACCTGATGTTCCACCTGCCCAGCCAGAAGAAGCTCAAAGAATTCGAGGTCACGAGGGAAATGGTGGAAAAACGCAGCGCTTCCGTGACTTTGGAGAAGGCCGGTTAGTAAAAGAGGAGTAAACTGTTAGTGGCCGGTCAGAATTGTCGTAGCAGAGAATCAGTCAGCACGAGTCATTCACAACAAGCCCGGGGAGATTGAGTGACCACATCCAAGGAAAAATTCGAGACCAAGAAGCTGCCCATGATGCCCATCCGGGACGTGGTCATCTTTCCTTTCATGATGACGCCATTCGTCGTGGGCCGCGAGTCCAGCGTGCGCGCTCTCGAAGAGGCGCTGGCCGCGGACAAAAAAATCTTCCTGGCTACGCAGCACGATGCTTCCATCGACGAACCCAAGTCGAATGAGATTTACCAGGTTGGCACCATCGTCAACATCGTGCAGAGCCTGAAGCTGCCCGACGGCAACATCAAGGTTCTGGTGGAAGGCATTGAGCGCGGCCGGCTTCTGCAGGCCACGGACTCGGATGGTTACATGCAGGCATCGGTGCGGGTGGCTCGCTACCCCACCGAGATGAACGCACAGATTGAAGCCGCCATGCAGCGCGTGACCACGCTGTTTGAGCAGTATGTGAAGCTGTGCCAGGCGCTGAACTACGAAACCATGATCTCGGCTGTGCGGATGGAAGATCCGGCCAAACTCACCGACATCATTGCCGCCAACCTGCAGCTTTCCATCGAAGAGAAACAGGAACTGCTGGAGATTTTCGATCCTTCGGAGCGTTTGAACCGCATCGCCGACGTGCTCGATGTGGAGATCGAAAAGCTCAACGTGGACCGCACCATCCAATCGCGAGTGAAGCGGCAGATGGAGAAGGCGCAGAAAGAGTATTACCTCAACGAGAAGATCAAGGCCATTCAGAAGGAACTGGGCCGCGGCGAGAAGAGCGAGTTCGACGAACTGAAGAAGAAGGTCGAAGCCGCCGGCATGCCGAAAGAAGTCAAGGACAAGGCGCTGCAGGAACTGAAGAAGCTGGAAGCAATGCCGCCAATGTCGGCGGAATCCACGGTTTCGCGCAACTATCTGGATTGGCTGCTTGCGGTGCCGTGGAAGAAACGGTCCAAGGAAATCCGCAACATCTCGCGCGCCGAAAAAGTTCTGAACGAAGATCACTATGGCCTCGAGAAGATCAAGGAACGCATCCTCGAATTTCTTGCGGTGCGGCAGTTGGTGAAGAATCCGAAGGGCTCGATCTTGTGCTTCGTCGGGCCTCCGGGTGTGGGCAAGACCTCCCTCGGCATGTCGATCGCCAAGGCTACGGGACGCAAGTTCGTGCGCATGTCGCTGGGCGGAGTGCGCGACGAGGCCGAGATCCGCGGCCACCGGCGCACCTACATCGGCGCGTTGCCCGGCCAGATCATTCAGATGATGAAGAAAGCCGGGACCAAGAATCCGGTCTTCATGCTGGACGAAGTCGACAAGATGTCGATGGACTTCCGCGGCGATCCTTCGGCGGCGCTGCTCGAGGTGCTTGATCCCGAGCAGAACTACATGTTCGTCGACCACTACCTCGACGTCGAGTATGACCTGTCGCAGGTTTTCTTTGTGGCGACCGCCAACGTGATGCACACCATCCCTCCCGCGCTGCAGGACCGCATGGAAGTGCTGCGGTTGCATGGCTACACCGAGCAGGAGAAGCTGGAGATCGCCAAGCAGTTTCTGGTGAAGAAGCAGATGCTGCAGGCCGGCTTGTCGGAAAAGAACGTGAAGTTCGCCGATGACGCCATCACCACGCTGATCCGCGCTTACACGCGCGAAGCTGGGGTGCGCAACCTGGAGCGCGAAATCGGCAACGTCTGCCGCAAAGTCGCGCGCAAGGTGGTCAAGGAAGGCGAAAACTACACCATCGCCGTGACTGGCCAGAATGTTACCGACTTTCTGGGCGTCATCAAGTTCCGCGACACGCTGGCACACGAGAAGAGTGAAGTGGGATTGGTCACCGGCCTGGCCTGGACTGAAGTCGGCGGCTCGATCCTCAGCACGGAAGCCACTGTGGTCGATGGCAAGGGCAAGCTGACGCTGACCGGCAAACTCGGCGACGTGATGCAGGAATCGGCGCAGGCCGCGCTTTCTTATGTTCGCTCACGGGCGCATCGCTTGGGGCTCACTCGCGATTTCTATCGCACTCTCGATCTCCACGTACACGTGCCGGAAGGCGCCATCCCGAAAGACGGGCCGTCGGCTGGCATCACCATCGCTACTGCGATTGCCAGCGCCCTGAGCAAGATCCCAGTGCGGCGCGATCTCGCAATGACCGGCGAAATCACGCTCCGCGGCAAAGTTCTCCCCATCGGCGGCCTGAAAGAAAAGCTGCTGGCCGCGCACCGCGCCGGACTCTTTGAAGTCATCCTGCCCCGCGACAACGAGAAAGATTTGGCCGAAGTTCCGGAAAACCTGCGCAACGCCATGAAGCTGCACTTCGTGGATACCATGGACCAGGTGCTGCAGATTGCGCTGGTGTCACCACTGCCCTCGATTGGCGAGGATATAACCGCGCAACCGATCGCGCCTCTGACTTCCACCACCGGCGATAGTCCGGCGGCGCATCAGTAGGAACATTTGCCAGTACCCAGTTGCCAGTAAAGACCGCAAGACTTTTCGTCCAGCCGCAAGTATGATCCGACCGAGGGGCATGTCGCATCTCTGAAATCATGAAGAGACGCGGGGAATCTTGAAGATGTCCACATCCAACCAGAGTCAGATTGCTTTTGAGAACGGGCCGGAGTTGCCCGCCGAAGAAGGGCAAGCCCGTACCACGGGGATCCTGCCGTCGCAGGAAATCAGCAACCTGATCGCCCGGGGAAACATCAGCGCCTCGCCCGCCATCAATCCCGACCATATTCAACCGGCGAGTCTCGACCTGCGCCTGGGCGACATGGCGCATCGCGTGCGTGCCAGTTTTCTGCCGGGGCCGAACAGCACCGTTGAAGCCAAGATCAAAGAACTGCGAATGACCCGCGTCGATCTGACAGGGGCGCCGGTTTTCGAAAAAGATTGCGTGTACATCATTCCTCTCTTAGAAGAGTTGAACCTGCCGGAAAATATTTCCGGCAAGGCGAATCCCAAAAGCACGACCGGACGCCTCGACATCTTCACCCGCCTCATCACCGATTACGGCACCGAGTTCGACCGCGTGCCCCCGGGCTACAAAGGCAAACTTTACGCCGAAGTTGTATCACGCACATTTACCGTCGCTCTGCGCGCGGGCATGCGCCTCAGCCAACTGCGCTTTGTGCAAGGCAATCCCCGTTCCAGCGACGCCGCGATCCGAGGGCTGGACCGGGAAGAACCGCTGGTTTACATGGACGAAGACAGCCCCGGCAAAGCGCAGGTCGAGCGCGGGCTAAGAATCACCATCAACCTGGAAGGTGCCGAACCTTCCGAGATCATTGCCTACAAGGCCAAGCGCTACGCTCCCGCCATCGAACTGGACAAGATCAATCACTATTCGACGGAGGAGTTCTGGGAAGTCCGGCATCAAAACGCGAGTAAGAATCTGATTCTCGAGCCGGGCGACTTCTACATTCTCGCGTCGCGGGAAAGAGTGAGTGTGCCGCCGGAGTTCGCAGCGGAAATGGTTCCCTTCGATCCTTCCGATGGCGAGTTCCGCATTCACTATGCCGGCTTCTTCGACCCCGGCTTCGGTTACGGTTCCAACGACATCAAAGGCACCCGCGCCGTGCTGGAAGTTCGCGCCCACGAAGTTCCATTTCTGATGGAACACGGGCAACTGGTCGGCCGCCTGAACTACATGCCCCTGCTCTCGCGGCCGAACAAGATCTATGGAACGAATATAGGATCGTCGTATCAGCATCAGGCGCTGACGCTGAGCAAGCAGTTTCGTCGCGAGAAGTAGTATGGCCAGGATCTATATTCCTACCGCCGGTCCAGATGATTGGCAGTGTTTTCTCGCTGACCCAACCAAGCAATGGCAAACCGGGTTCTCGGCCAAAACGTTGGCCCATTGCTGGGAAGCTGCTAGCCAAAAAAGTGCGAGCGGACTACCGAACGAGATCGCTTCGATGCTACAGCCTCATGGGGGCAATGTAGAGCTTCTTTTAGCGATACCAGAACATAAGGTGCCGCTCCCTGGAGCTTCCCTAGGTGCAAGCCAGAATGACGTCTTCGCTCTCGCGCGCGCCGGCGACCTGACATTCGCAATCACGGTCGAAGGCAAGGTCCTTGAGGCCTTCGGTGAAAGTCTCCGAGATTGGCTCCGGAACGCTTCCGATGGGAAGCGCAAACGACTCTCGTTCATCTGCAAATTGCTGGGTCTAGAGCAGCCCCTGCCGGATCGTATTCATTACCAACTCCTGCACCGCGCAGCTTCGGCTGTCATTGAGGCGCGACGCTTCAAGACGGATGCGGCCGCGATGATCGTGCATTCCTTTTCACCAGAAAGAAGTTGCTTCGACGCCTTCAGACAGTTTGGTTCTTTGTTCGGCGTAACCATGGAGGTAAACGAACTGATCGCGGTTCGCCCCAACGCCAAGCCTCCTCTGTATATTGGCTGGGCTTGCGGGGACTGCAATTTTCTAGCTGCGTAAAGCCAGCTTGCCAACCCCCGCCGCCCCATAGCAAACTAGCTCATGAGAGTCATGGCCCGATTCCTAGCCTCAGCCACAGGCGCCGACCACTTCCCCGCCCCCAGCTTGCCGGAGGTCGCATTTCTGGGGCGATCCAATGTGGGCAAGTCCAGCGTGATCAATACTCTGATCGGCGACAAGATCGCCCGCACCAGTTCCACGCCGGGTCGCACGCGCAGCATTAATTTCTTCGAGGTGCGCTGGCCGGGAAAGCCGCGGCCGGAGGTTATCTTCGCCGACCTGCCGGGCTATGGCTACGCCAAGCTCTCGCGCGAGATTTCGGCGGAGTGGCCGAAGTTCATCGAGCCCTATCTGAACGAGCGTCCCACGCTGGCCTTGTGTGTTGCGCTCGTGGACGTGAACGTTCCGCCACAAGATAGCGACCGCCAACTCTTAGATTTTCTTAATGCTTCCGGACGCGATTTTCTTCTGATTGCCACCAAGAGCGACCGGCTCTCGAACAATCAACTGCGCAACGCGCTGAAAAGCCTGGCAGAGGCGTATCCCACGGCACCGGTGATTCCCTTCTCGGCGAAAACCGGAGTGGGGCGCGACGAGGTGTGGAACAAGATTCGGCAGGCGGCTGCTGAATCTCCTGCCGCGGCGTTCCAATCCTGAACTCCTCCCGTTATGGAAGCGGATGGGATCCCTTCGTGGGCTGTGGGCTGCACTTTTCTCTAAGGATTCCCTTCGAATGCTCCGTAAAGTAGGGACAGAGACGCATCCCGTAACGTCAGGCTCGAAATCGATCAAGAGTCCCGCGGCGGAGAGGCGAGTCCGCTGCTATGGCCGATGAAAACGACGCTGGCGCAAGTTACCTGGCCTCCTTGAGGCAATCCAGCGCGCCTCAACCTGCCGGGGCCGCGCCGGCGCGTGCACCCGAAGTCCCGCGTTCGGCCGAAACACACCCTGGTGCCGCAGCCGCACCGGCCCGATCAAACTCCGCCAGCGCGGATAAGCGCAAGAGCCCTCGCTACAAATGCACGGGCAGCGCGCGCTTACAAGAAAATGGAAGCTCAGTTTCGACCTGGGCGACTTTCGCCGATATCAGCATGCACGGCTGCTATGTGGAGACCGCGTCTCCCTATCGCGCGGGTGCGGTGCTCGGCTTGAAGCTCGATGCCAACGGCTTCCGCGTGGAGGCATTGGGACAGGTGCGCGTGGTCTATCCCGGCCTCGGCATGGGAATATCATTTGCCAAAATGTCGGACGAAGATCGCGAGCGCTTGCGGGAACTCGTGCGCTCGCTTTCGCCGACTTCGGTCATCGTAAGTCCGCGAACGGAGCAGCATTTTCCTTCGACTTCGCAATCACCCGCTTCGCCCTCCGCGGCCAACCCCGCCGCCGCCCTGCAGGCCATGCAGAAATTCTTCGAGGATCGCCACGTCATGGGCCGGGAAGAATTTCTCCGGATTCTACGAAGCAGCCAGTAGCAGTTCTCAGTTCTCGGTTCTCGGTTCTCGGTTCTCAGTTACTCCGGTTTCTTCGGCCACGCCGCCTTCGACCACGATTTCCTTCTGATTGCTATGATTGAGCCTAATGGCTACTTATCTGATCACTGGTATTGGCGGGTTTATTGGATCGTCTCTGGCGCGGGAGCTATTGCAGCGCGGCGAACGGGTTCGCGGAATGGATAATTTTTCCACCGGCAGGCGGGAGAACCTCACACAAATCCTGGGCCAGATCGAGTTGCGTGAGGCCGACATCCTAGATCTCGATGCCACGAAGTCGGCCTGCGCCGGAGTGGACTATGTTCTGCATCAGGCGGCGATCCCGTCGGTGCCAAAGTCCGTGCTCGATCCAATTGCAAGCAACCGGGCAAACGTGGATGGCACGGTGAACGTGCTGGTGGCGGCGCGCGATGCCAAGGTGAAGCGAGTGATCTATGCGGCATCGTCGTCCGCTTATGGCGATACGCCAACGCTGCCCAAACACGAGCGCATGACGCCCGATCCAATTTCGCCGTATGCGGTGGCCAAGCTGGCCAGCGAGCATTATCTGACCTCGTTTTACCGCTGCTACGGATTGCAGACCGTGGCGCTGCGTTACTTCAACGTCTTCGGTCCGCGGCAAGACCCGTCGTCTACCTACTCGGGCGTGCTGGCAAAGTTCATCACCCAGATGCTGAGCGGGCAGCAACCCACAATCTTTGGCGACGGCGAACAGAGCCGCGATTTCACTTACATCGACAACGCGGTCGACGCCAACCTGCTGGCCTGCATGGCCCCGGCAACACAAGTAGCTGGGAAGGTATTCAATGTGGCAACGGGGCAGCGGGTCACGCTGAATGAGACCTTCAAACTCTTGCAGTCGCTCACCTCGTACTCTGGGTCTCCCATCTACGCGGCGGAACGCGGGGGCGACATCAAGCACTCGCTGGCCGACATTTCCGCGGCGGAACTGCATTTGGGTTATAAACCCAAAGTGAATTTCGAAGACGGCCTCCGGCTGACCGTTGATTGGTACCGCAGCGCGTAGGACGGGGCTTCGCCTTTCGGGCTTCGGGCTTCGGGCTTCGGCAAAATAATCTCGTCCCCATGCTCGATGAAAAAGCCTGGGCCCGAAGGCCGGAGCCCGAAGCCGCGTCACCCCGAAGCCGACATTACGTTGGTGATCTACTCTAGATTACCGGGCTGGGTAGAGTTGAAGGCATGACACTCTCATCGATGGTGGTTTCCCGCGACTGGCAGGAAGTCAGCGTTCTGGAATGCATTTTGGGCGGCTTGCACATGGATGTTGCCGTCGAGAGCGAACCGCAGCGAGCTTTGTCCCGGCTCACGAACTCCAAGATTGATGCCCTGATTGTTGACTGTGACCTGAACGGCACGGGGCAGTTTTTTCGCGAACTGCAGCGGGATGTTCCGCGTGCAAGCACGGTGCCGCTGGTGATCATGGGAGGTCCGCAGGGCAAGCAAGACATGGAGGGAACGGGCGCGATGTTTGCTTTCGATAAGCCGATTTCGGTGGAACAGGCGGTGCGTACGCTCTCCGCCGCGCGCAACATGATTCTTGATGGACGCCTGCGTTATCATCGGGCCGGGCTGGAAGTGCCCGTGACTCTGAGTGGGCGGAAGCAGAAGCGGGCGGGCGGGCAGCTCATTAATCTAAGCCAGGGCGGGCTGCAGGTGCGCGTTGAGGATGGATTCGACGCGAGTGAGGCTTCGCAAATATCTTTCGCGCTGCCCGGAACCAAGTGCGGGGTGAAGGCTCAGGTGGAAATTGCCTGGTCCGATAACCGGGGAAATGTTGGTATCCGCTTCGTGAAGATGGCATCGCAGGCACAGCACACGTTACGGCTTTGGCTGGCGCAGCAGTATTTTGCGAATTAGGGGAGAGCAGTTCTCAGTTCTCAGTTTCTAGTGTCCAGTTTCTGGTTTCCGGTCCGGGCGATTTAGCGGAAGCGATCTGCGCCTTCATTCTCCTCTTTCTCCTCTCGGCTGGATGCTGCTTGCGCCAGGCGAGCGCCCAGGCTTGGTCCGCCAAACACGGCAAACATGGTTCTGTAGGTTGCGGCTACGAAAACCGCGGCTGCTGACGCGGTTCCCAAGGCGAGGGGCCAGGGCGGGAGTTCGTGGGCAATCGAGAGAAAAATCAGGGCGAACAATAGCAGGGCCGCAGTGACGACTAGGCTATCCACCAGCCAGGCAACGGTCCGTCCGGAGAGCGGACGGGAAAGCCAGCTCAGTTGCTCCTGCCGGTCTTCGGCCGGATCTACGAGATCTTCTTCGCGTCGCTCGGGCAGGATTGGACTCTCGTAGGGCTCGCGAGAGTCTGACTCCAGCCGGATCGTCGGGCGAGGTGCAGCCGACAGAGTCAGTCCGTCGTCTTCCTTCGGAGCATTTTCTTCAAGAACAGGTTCTTCACGAACGATGGAGACTACACTAGTTCCGAAGATGGAGCGGGGATGGGCTGCGTCGCGGGCGAGTGCATCCAGCAGGCTGGAAAAAATCCACTGGTTGATCTGATGACTGGTGTTTGCGGGTACGTCGACAAAGCGGATGCCACACTGCCCAGAAGGGCTGGCCCAACTGACGTACCCGTAAGTTTCCACGCGCAAGCGGGGAAATCTCAACTCAAAACGGAGGCGTACACGCTGTTGCTGACGCAGCGGAGCAACCGCCTGCACGGCCACACCCTCGTGGTTGAGATTGCGGATGATGCCCCCGTTGGCTTCATCGAGAGTGACGTAGGTCAGCGTGCGCAACTCATGCCGGTAGTGGCTGCGTGCTTGCCGCGCGGGAAAAGAAACGACCTGCATAGTCTCCGCCAAAGAACGGATCGGACGGGGCCCGTTTGGTCAGATTCTAGTTTCTGGCGTACGCGTGGTGGCAGTAACCGGGCTGGTTCCGGAGTACAAGCGTCGCCTGACTCCAAGATTAAGAGCTTGGCTTCGTTCCCAGCAAGGTTTCGCGCACGGAGCGTTCCGATGCGAGCAGTACCTTCATGACTTCGAAGATGATGACAGTCGCGTAGGTGACGGCGATCCAGACGCAAACTTCTTCGATGGGCAGCTTCGACCACGCGCCGATGAAGAGTCCGATCATCTGCGGGTGCTGAAAGTTCCACCAGTTGTAAGGGACCGCCAGAGTGGCTTCCCAGTGCATGGAGTTGTTCCCTTGGAACCCCGAGGTACGGGTCGCTGTTATCGGCGTTGGGAAGCGCACGAGGTAAGAAGTTGCCGGAACCTTTCTGACAGATCGTTCTGGCAAGAGCACAGCTTCACCGCACCGCGTTTTCATCTGCCTGGAATCACTTGGCCGGCCGGCAGATCATCCCTACCAGCTCTGGTGCCAATGGGTGATCTGGCGACGTTTCAACAAAAACTATTACGGATGGGCAAATTTCCGCAGAAACGCCTCAACGAAGTCGTTATCGCTGCCCGAAAGAAATTCGATTCGTACTACCCTCTTGCCACTTAGCCAGCACAAAGCCTGCGGCTTGGTGCGCAGCCGCAGGATATACTCCCGACTCCTTCCCTGTCCGCCCGCGGGCCTCAGATCGACTTTAGAGAAATCAACACATAATTCTTTCAGGCCGTCGCGCGCGTGTTGCTCATCACGGAATTCATCCAGCAACACATTCGCGCTAAACTTCGGATTGCTGTTTCTGGCATACGTCGCACTATACCCTGCGCGGCCAGTGCCGACCCCCTCTTCCGTGATGTCCCAATCTGTGCGCGGTATCCCCGACACGATTCTCGGGAACAACTCCTCAGTCGAAACTAGCGGCACGTTGTTAGTTCCAGTGTCCCGCTCACGCGAAAAGCGAATCGCCGCGTCGTGTGCTCGCTTTGCAGTGTCCGATTCGGTCAGGAACTTTACGTTCTTCTCGCACAAGGTTGCGGCTGTTCCGGGAGTGAGCTGATCGCACATCTCAAGCGCATGCGACACACGCGTCTCATCCGCTCCCCCGGCGATTGATTCCGTCAGTGCCAGGTATGTGTTGAGCTGCCGACACTGCTCCTGTAATGCAGCATCTGCGATTGCAGCGCACTCTCCGACATCCTTCAGGCGCGGGATCATCGGCACTGTCACAACCAGAGGGAACCTTATTGCGCGCCAGGTTGCGGACCAAGTGTGATATCCGCTATCGCGTATATTCCGCTCCAGCACGACCGGAAAGTAGCCGCCACGCGGACCGCGTCTTACATCGTCAAGGTCGACTACCATCCCGAGGTCGCGGCGGCATCGTCCGGAGGGGTCACCGAATACGATCCAGCGCCCGATCAGCCCTGCGCCGAAATCGGGACTCAGATAAAACCATCCATTCCGACTAAAGGTTTGAAAATGCGTGGTCCTTGTCGTCCAGCCCCGGTCGACATACTCCATGATTTCACAAACGTTGCCCCCAATAGGCTGACCTGTCCTCGCATCCACGATTCTTCCCAGCACTGGGGGAGTCGTCTCTACGTACAGCCAGGTGCCGATCACAAGCCCTATGATCAAAAGAGCGCCTATGCCTGTTCGACGCAGCCAGGGCCGGCCTGCGACGAAAGTGATCTTTGCGGGATCGTCCACGGCTTCAACTACAACCCATTCAGCGGCTCCGGGTCAATGTTACTTTCGGATAGTCTGCGCCTGCGGGTCTGGTAACCGGTGGGCTTCGGCTCAGAACTATTGTTATCAGCGATTACACTCGCCCCGAAGAGGGGTGGAATGTGAAAGCCGGCGGGGCAGTGCCGGGAGGAAGTGGAAAACGGAACGAGTCACGACAGAGCCTGCCCTCAGCGAAGCCGAAGGGGCGGCACGAGTTCTCGCGCATCTCTCTAGCCCTGAGTCGGCGTATATCTTCCGGACTTCCTTTGATGTAGCTTCTAGTCTTGCTTCGCGCCCAGCAGGGTATCGCGCACGGAGCGCTCCGACGCCAGCAAGACCTTCATGACCTCGAACACAATCACGGTCGCGTAGGTAACGGCGATCCAGACACAGACTTCCTCGATGGGCAGGCGCGACCATGCTCCGATAAAAAGCCCGATCATCTGCGGGTGCTGAAAGTTCCACCAATTGTAGGGGACCGCCAGAGTGGCTTCCCAAACCAGGCTGACAAGCAGCATGAAGAAAACTGTGAGGCTGAGGGCGCGCCAGTTGATGAATCGCTTCGCCACCGGGAAAAAACTCACGGCTGGAACGAGCGCTCCGATCACCAGAAACGTGAAGTAGCCGGGAAAGCCTGCCTGGTCTGCCGGGGCCGCGCAGTGTTTCTTGTAAAACCAGGCCGCACCAATCAAGACCACAGCCAGAATCAGAGACATGGGATGAAATTGCAGAAGGCGGCGCATCTTCCGGGCTTCGCCGGGGTAATCGGGCACGTTGTAGGCCGCCAGCCAGAACTCTCCGAGCCATACGTAGAGCAGAAGATCGGCGAGAAATCCAGTGAGATAGAAAATGTACTCTTCCACGGGAACGGTTTTGCCGAATGCGAACGCGTGAATGCCCAGGGTCGCGCCTGCGTTTTTATAGTCGAAGAACCATTGGGCGAAGATGAGATCAAGCAGGCAGCCCAGAGGGACGAGTATGGCGAGGGTCCACCAAAAGGCGCGCTGCGGGATGTGCAAGCCTTCGCTGGGCAGGAACCATACTGCGATGACGATAATGGGGACGATGAACAACAAGAGGCTCACGGTGTAGCCGTACGGGGTTGAACTCTGGTCGACCGGGATGGGCGGAGCCGGCATGTGAACGGTTTGCAGTGTGATGGCTGCGGGAATGGCGACCATCGCCACCATGGCAACGACAATCACAGCGCAGACGGTAGGGCTGGGGAGTCCGTGAGAGCGGGGTGCGGGCATGAGCGTCCTCCGGGTTGCGGTGGGTTGAGTTTCTGAAATCTCATTTCGGAAACGCCAAGGATTCTACGCTGATTTCGGGAGAGCGCTGCAGCGAAACTGGCATTTTGTCCGGATGTTGGAAACCGGGCGCGTGGCTCTTACTAAAGACCATGGCCGATAGGGCATGTCCAGATCATTGCAACTGGGGCAAAACCCGGCTAACTTACAAGTAAACCCAGCAAAAAACCGGACTGGAACGGAACCGCATCCGGGCGTGGGGCAAAAGACGGGGCGGCTACGCAAAGTAGTTAATTGACACAGCTTCAATGGGTGGCCACACTCGCAATTAGGAGATTTGCTGGCCGGTAATTGAATGGCAACCACTCCCACCAAACCGACGATCGAAGTTGGCTCCGGCCTGGCCGTGGCTCCGGTGCCCTCATGGCCGCTGGAGCGGGGCGTGTGGGAACCGCGGCACGGCGCTTCTTATGAAGCTGCTGGCCGCGAAAGTCGGCAGGGGCAACCTTCGGGACGCGACGCTTTGCAGGCGCTTTTGGCATTCTCGGCGCTGCATCAGCAGGTGCGGCGTCGGCGGGCGCTGGCTGCGCGGCACAATGGATTCGAGACCATTGCACCGAATGAGTTCGAGGCGGGAGAGCAATTCGTTCTGGACGAAGTGCTGCAGTTGGTCGCGCAACGAGCCATCGCCATCACCGGCGCGGATGGATTGGGAATCGCGCTGGCGGAGAATAACGAAATTGTTTTGCGCGCTTCGGCGGGCGCGATCAAGCCGGACGTAGGCGCGCGCATTCAGCGGGACTCGGCTTTTTCCGGAGCCTGTTTCCGCACGGCGCAGATTATCCGCTGCGACGATACCGAGACCGATGACCGCGTAAACCTCTACGCCTGCCGGCAACTGGGCGCGCGTTCGATGGTAGCGGTGCCATTGTGCGGGCGTCGGCGCGTGATCGGATTGCTGGAAGCGTTCTCGGCTGATCCATTCGGATTTAACGACAGCGATGTGGGCAGCCTGGAACTGCTGGCCGAGCTGATTCTTGGCGCCCTCAAGCCTGAGGACGAAGATCGCTTCGCGGAGTCGGCACAAGTGGCGGAAGCAGAACTGGCTGCACCTGCGATTGCGGCTCCGGCGACTCCGGCGATCATGGAAACTCCCTCGGCAAAACTTGTTGCCTTGGCTGAGCCTGTGGCGCAAGTTGAGGACGAAGCAGCAGCAGCCGCCGACACCGCAGCGGCAGTAATTGAACCAATGCTGGCGCCAAAACTGGCGCCGGAGTTGATGAACCGAGCCAGAGTTCGTAGCCGAAGAAACCCTTGCCCATGAGGAGCAGAAACCCGCAGCCACTCACCATCCGGGAATCGTGCTGGTGTTGGTGCTGGTAGTCGTTTCTGCGGTGCTGGCTGGGGGGCTATGGTGGAAGCTGAAGAACGCGCAGCTCGGCGATGTCATGGTGCGGCCGGAACCGAAGATGACGAAGCTCGCGGACGCGCCGAAACAGCCAGAAGCCTCGGTCACTCCGTCGGCCACATCGAGCACGAACCTGGACGCGCAGACAAATGCGACCGCCAATTCCGAAGCCGCGGCAAACGAAGATGCAGCGGCTCAGAGCAGCGGAAGCGTCGCGCCACAGGATCTATCGAAGCTGCCGCGCGTCACGGGCGTCCGGCACTGGTCTTCCGCCGATTCCAGCACAGTGGTGCTCGACCTCGAAGACCAGGTTCAGTATGAAGCGCATCGCCTGAGCGGCCCAGACCGGATTTATTTCGATTTGCACGATACCTCGCTGGCTCCTGAGTTTGAAGGCAAGACCATCGAAGTTGGCGATTCCGTGCTGGCGAAGGTGCGGATTGCGCAGCCTGTAGCTGGGTTGACGCGCGTCGTGCTCGAGACCAAGGGCAACTCGAATTTCTCCGTGAGCCTGGAGCCGAATCCGTATCGTCTGGTGGTGCAGGTGCGGAAGCTTGGCGCCAACACCAAGGCGCAGGTGAATCTTTTTCCGGGAGAGGCCGAACCGGAGAAGCTGGCCATTGTGGTTCCTCCGCCCACGCGTGAAGACCTGCAATTGCGCGCGCGCGTGCCGAAAATGCGCATCGTTGTGGATGCGGGCCACGGCGGTTGGGATTTGGGAACGGTTGGCCGGCGCGGCTTGCTGGAAAAAGATCTGGTGCTGGAGATCGCGCAGAGGTTGGGCAAGCTGCTGGAGAGCCGCTTGGGCGCGGACGTGATCCTCACCCGCAACGACGACAACTATATCCCGCTCGACGAGCGGGCTGGAATCGCCAATCAATCTCAAGCCGATTTGTTTATCTCGGTTCACGCGAACTATAGCGACCTGCCTTCGGCGCGTGGCGTGGAAACTTACTACACGAACTTCTTTTCAGCGCCCAATGCAAGAGACCTGGAGACTCGGAATCCCGATCGTGGCAAGACCGCGAACGCGGCCGTCTTGTCAGCGGCTGAACTGCACGAAAAGATTGAGCAGTCGCGGCGGCTTGCGGCCAGTGTGCAGCGCTCGCTCTATGGAACCTTGTCCGCGCAAAATCCGGGACTTCGCGACCGCGGCGTGAAAGAAGCGTCCTACGTGGTGCTTACCGAAACCGCGATGCCCGGAATCCTGGCGGAAGTTTCGTTCGTCAGCAGTCCTACCGACGAACAGAAGCTGCGCAGCGACGGCTATCGCGAGCAGATTGCCGAAGCGCTCTACAAAGGCATTGCGCGGTATGCGGCCGGGTCGCGGGGCGTAAAGGTGGCTAGCGCCGCTAAATAGTACCGAGTTGCGAGTACCGAGTACCGAGAGAAACCGGAAAGGGCACGACTTCCGCCCTTAGCCTGCCCTGAGCGAGCGCAGCGACCGAAGGGTGCCGATTCAGTCCCACAAAATAACCTGGCTTTAGCCGCTGAGCGCTGCGAACCTTACTTGCGCTGATGAATTTCCTCTCGATTGAAAGTCCAGCCGACCGAGTTGCCTTGCCCTGAGAGTCGCTTGAACTCTTCGACGCTTCGCTCGGCGTGATCTTTGTCGGCTTTTGATTTCACGGAATCGCTCATTCGCTGATTCATATTCTTGTCTCTGGCTCTCACGAGATTATCGCAGCTGTGGATTTCTTGCAGAAATAAAGTTCGCGGAAGGTCGTTCCCGGAACGGGAGGATTTGGGCTTGCGGGGTATACCCCCTCGGCTTTGCACGGAAAGCCATCCCTAACGCCTAATTCTTGTGCAGCCCGTTCCCTTTTTGTGCAGCTAAGCCAGCGCCTTCCGCCGTTGGTTCTGCCCTGCGAAAAGCATATCCTTCATGGGACCCTGTGGAGGCGTCTGCATGAACTGGATACTGAGCGTTTTCGGAGACTATCTAGCAGCCGTTGTCCGCTATTGGTGGTTGGTCGTGCCGGGGGTTCTTATGCCCCTGCCTGACATCTACAAAGCACTCCATCCAACTGGGAGGCAGTTAAAAATCCCGCGCCCGCTGCGGATCGCCATTTTTGTAGTAGTCCTGTTGCTGGCTCAGTTCCTCGCATACAGAGACTCGATAAAAAACCTTTCCAAGGTAATCGAGGAAAAGCGGGAACTCTCGATCCAGCTAAACGCGGCGACTGACCGGTTGCACGAAAGGGAGGTTGAACTCGCATCTGTAAAGCAGCAACGTGACAATCTCGCCCCATTCAAAGAGCCGGAGGATTCCCTCAGGCGCAGAACGATCAAGCTTTCTAATGAAATCGACCATTGGGTTGAAGAACAGTGGGCGAACCGCCCTCCTGTCGCATATCTAGACCCGAAGAATCCGAACCCGAGCATAGATCAAGAAAAGGCAATCGAAACGTGGTCGAAGTGGGATCAGGACAGATACAACTATTTCAGGGATCATTTCAAAGATCAATGGGTACGAATAGTGAAGGAGTACGACGCCAAGGGCGTAAAGGTTGGGTCGCTAATAAACGACGCTGAGCAGAGCCATCCGGTGCAGCGCATATCGTTTCCTTTTCCCCCGGTATCCGAGGATTCGATGTGTATGCAGGCTCAAACAAGGTTCCGTGAACTCGCGTACCACGTGGACGCGAGAGGCAATGTAGTTGATTTTCGTTAGATGGTGCTACTCGGCCAAAACACAGGATCAATGCCGAGTCCGCACATTTCGTGAATGAGCACCACAAGGTTATGATAGAGGATTTTGCAGAGCGTTTCGTTGACCATAGCAAGTTCGGCGCACAAATCCTCAGGGCTATTGTGACATCTAACCTTGTGCCCACCACCCCAATCGCGCAATCATGGTCGAGGCCGTGACGGCGCCCAGAGGCAGCATCGTCCCGTTTTGGGTCATCGTCGTCAAGATTTCGGCCTGTAAGTTCTTTGACATCAAGATTTTGCCCGCAAGTGATTGTGCCCCATAGATTAATTCGCATTTTCGCGCTAAGGCAATGATTCCACTATACCGAGGGGGAGGGGGTACCCGAGCAAAGGGCAAATCGTCTCGCTTCGGGAACGCCACGTGCAAACTT
Organism: uncultured Acidobacteriaceae bacterium; assembly: GCA_963842095.1. Taxonomy (GTDB): domain Bacteria; phylum Acidobacteriota; class Terriglobia; order Terriglobales; family Acidobacteriaceae; genus Sulfotelmatobacter. The sequence goes on along the minus strand of CAWJEY010000003.1, from coordinate 481,724 downwards.
TATTTCAGAAAGAAATCCACAGCATCTAGCGCTCGCATTCGAATAAGACGCAAGAGTGGTCACGCTTCCGACAAGTGCACAGGTCCTTCGTCGGGCGAAGAACGCCCTCTTCAGGATGACAGCGCGGGGCGGTGTCAGCGTCCGGAGAGCAGCGTCACGCCGCCGGATACCAGTGTTGGCTAATTCCGTTGCGCCTATCGGCGGTGAACGACTAGACTGCAACTCCGAGAAAAGCAGATGATGGCAATCAGCGTTCGTTGCTGAGCGTGACCCGCCTCGTTTTTGCGTGGCAGGAGGACACCATGATCGAACACTTATATGAACTGGTCGGCGGACACGAGACTATCAAGGCAGCCACGGAACGTTTCTACGAAAAGGTTCTGGAGGACGATAGCCTTCGCCCCTTCTTTCAAGGCAGTGACATGGCGAAGGTCCGCTCCCGGCAGGTTATGTTCATTTCCATGCTCCTCGGCGGACGAGTGTACACGGGCAAAGATGTTCATGGCGCACATGCCCGGGCGAGAGAGCACGGTCTGAGCGAAACGCATTTCGACTTGTTCCTCAAGCACTTTCGCGCGGCCCTGGAGGAAGTGGGAGTCGAGCCGGAAAATGCCGAGAAAATCATGAAACCTTTGGAAAGCAAGCGACGGGCCGTCCTGGACAAGTAATGGTGGCTTCTGAAACATACTGCACCGGGTCCACGCTGTGGTGGAAATTCCTCTTGGTGCCGGCGGCGCTGCGGGCTGGCATGGGGGCCCTTCGACAAGCTCAGGGCGGGCTCTTCGTCGGGCGAAGAACGCCCTCCTATGGGATGACAGGGTGGGGTGGTTGTGCGACAGCTTGGATGCTGCCGGCGGCTGCGGCCCGATGAACCTGGGCCGCTTGGACGGACGAATGCGTCCGTCCCCACATGGGTTCGCTCAGGCGACGTCAAGATCGAAAGCAAAAACAAAATCCTAGGCAAAGTCAAAATCCTAGGGTGTCGACTGCTGGAGTTCCCACCTTTCGCACAGAACGCGAAAGATGGGGCACCCACTTTTATTTTGGCGACGGCGCTGGCTGGTTGGATTCGTTGTTGGTTGGAACGCCGCCGTATTTCTGCAGCCAGTTTAGTTCTTCGCGCACCTTTATCTTTCCGTGCCAGGGATTCTTGCTGAGGCTGTGGCCTTCGCCGGGGAAGACTAGCAGCTTGTTCGGGACGCCTAGCGAATAGAGAGCGTGCTCGAGGAGATAGGCTTCGAGGGCCGCGACGCGGATGTCGTCGGCGGCGACGACGATGTGGGTGGGGGTGCGGACTTTGTCGATTTGGAAGATGGCGGCTTCGTCGTGATAGCGCTGGGGGGCTTCCCAGGGGCGGCCGCCGAGGAAGTAGGCGTCGTCGAGGGTGGTGTCGTCGTTGCCCCAGTTGCCGATGTGCTCGACCGCGCCTGCGCCGGTGACGGCGGCTTTGAAGCGCGTGGTTTGAGTGATTAGCCAGTTGGTCATGTAGCCGCCGTAGCTGTAGCCGCCGATGGTTAGGTGATCGGGATCGGCTATGCCGTCTTTCACGAGAGCGTCGACGCCTTCGAGAATGTCTTTGCCGGGGCGGGTGACGATTTGGAGAACGATCTGTTCGAGGAACTTGTCGCCGTATCCGGTGGAACCTCGGTAGTTAGGCTCGAAGACCAGCCATCCATTGGTGGCGGCTAGCTGGGCCCATTGGTACCAGTCGGCTTCGAAGTGGTTGCCGTCGGCGTCGGCGGGGCCGCCATGGGGGAACGTGAACATGGGCAGATGCTTGGCCTCGAATTTGCCGGGAGGATAGATCAACATGCCTTCGATGGTGGTGCCGTCGTCGGCCTTCCAGCGGTAGGGCTTGCCCTGGGGAAGGTCGCGCTCGGTGAAGAGTTTGTTGAAGGACGTGATGGGGCGGGCCTGGTCGAGTCTATCGGCGTTCTCCGCCAAGTAAACTTCAGCCGGCCTTTGCAATGACGAGTAGACGAAGGCAACCTGGGATGAACGTGTGGAAGCCGAGAGGACTTCGTATGTACCTGCCCAGGCTTTCAGCTTGAAGAACGGCAGGTGCGGCTGCAAGATGGCATACGGTGCCACTTCGGTTCCGGCGCGGGCGGAGACCAGTATGAGGTCGGCGGTGACGGCGTAATGTTCGACAGGGCCGATGAAGTCCTTGCTCCACTGCTCGACTGCGCCGGTTTGGCTATCTACCCAGTAAAGGTGGGGCTGGAGGTCACGGTAGGGGCCGGTTACGTCTCCGACTTCTACGCTGAAGAAGACGTGGCGATTGTCAATGGCCCAGCGGAGTTTGCCCTCGACAGCCTGGTTATGGGTTAGTTGATGCGGTTGTGCTAAGGGCTTGGTTCCGCTATCGGCAGTTGCCGGCGGGGACGCCGGCGCTACGCTTAGATCCAGCGCGTAGATTTCTACGTCTTCGGCTTTTTCCTGGCGCTGGTTGATGGCGTTGGTGACGAAGGCTAGTTTGCTGCCGTCGGGCGAGGTGACCAGGTCGTCTACGCGCAAGGCCGAGGTTGCGATGGCACGCGCGCCGGGTGTAAGGTCGGAGTCTTTTTCCGCGCCGCTCTCTTCCTTTCCCGAGAGCTTCGAGGGAGCGGCAACGTGCTGGGCAAGAGCGGCCGCTACGTCGAGGGCGAAGATGGTGTCGCCGCGCTCGGCGGTGCGATACTGCACGACGTCTTTCCATTGCTTCTTGTAGTCGTCCTTCTGAGTCTTGGTCCAGGGGTTGCGGGTGGCGAAATAGATGGTGTGCGAGTCGGCGAACCAGGAGTAGGAATGCACTTCCTCCTCACCCAGAGTCAACTGAATGGCCTCTCCGCCGGCTGGAGAAATCAGGTAGATCTGGCTGACGTCTCCTTTATCGTCTTTGTCTTTGTTTCGATTTTTATTCCTATCATCGGAATCGGAATCCTTCTCGGACGAAGGCTTGCGCTCGGAGAGGAAGGCGATCCAGCGGCCGTCGGGCGACCATTTGGGATCGGTGTCGTGACCGGATTGGGTGAGTTGGATCAGCGTGGCGTCATTCAGCGATCCGCCCTTGCCGTTGTCGCGATAGAGCCAGAGGTCGGTGCGGAAGATCTTCTGGTCCCAGTCGGCGCGCTCGGTGACGATCACGACGGAGCTGCCGTCAGGAGAGATGGCGATGGCCGGGTAGTCCACGGAGTTGAAGAATTCGTCGAGAGTGAGTTTGGGCTTGGATTGGGCGGAGGAAAGCAATGCGGAAGTGAGAATTAAGTACAGGAACAAGAGATGGCTTGAGATTTTCATAGTCGTCTTGGTGGGAAGTAGGGTTATACAACGACCGGATTGTGATAAGCAAACTTGCGGTGACTCAGGGTCAGGACGTGAAGTTTGATCAGTTCGACGCTTAAATTCTTTACCACAGAGGACACGGGGTCACACAGGGTAAGACTCAGCGCTTAGGATTACTGCGCGGGTTCGGCATTCTTCAGGGCTTCGTCGAGGGGTTGGGTGGGATGGGCGGCGGCTTCCACGATCCGCCAGCCGTCATCGTAGTCGCGAAAGCCTGCGGTGGAACGGTAGTGCGCGTCGCTGGGGTAGAGGACCGCGCCAACTTCGTTTAAAGGAACCCATCGCCAGGTAAATTCGACGTCAGCAACATTGCCCTGCTTGGCGATGCCGGTGATGGCGACCAGTTCGCGGCGCGCGGCGGGAATGCTGAAGGTTTGCTTTTCGGCGTCACCGGGAGCGATGAGACTTTGAATGGTGTCCACGCCGGAGGGTGTGAGCGTGACATCCCAGCAAGGAGGCGGGGCGAGGGCGGCGGGGCAGGTGGCGTTGGTGCCGGAAATCCAGCCGCGATGCTGCAGCACGAGGTAGTCGGAGGACAGGTAGTCCTTGTTGGAGACAACGCCGGTGCGTAGCTGAAACGACTGCTGGGCGCGGAAGGTATTGGAACTCGCGATCAGATCGGCGGCGAGACGGCGGGTTAGGAAGTCGCGGGGAGAACAGGCCGCGAGCAGGAGCGAATACGCGATACACAGAACGAGGATGGATGGCTTTGGCATCAACGAAAAGAATCTCGGGACAATGATTTGGGGACGATGATTTTGGATTGTAACCTTTTTCCGCTCCCAAGCCGTACCGGCAAGCTGCTTCTGGTATTATCCAGGCTTAACGGAGAGACTGAATGTTTGGAAGAATTGCGATTGTAGCCGGCATTTTTCTTTTGCCGCTGCTTGCGAGTGCTCAAAATTCCCCGGCGCCGATTGGCTATTGGGCGACGAAACCGCCTTCAGAACAACTTTTCGTCAGCGCCAGCGGATGCAAATTCAGCGCAACCAACGGCACCACCTCGATCGTTCAAGAAGGCCGCTGCTCGTGGAACCCTTCGAGTGCCGGCGGCATTCTCACGATTATCAACATTCACTTTTACAAGCCTGCACCCGTCTACTTCAACATTGTTTGGGTCAACCCCAAGCAGATCAAAGTGGAAGGCGATTTATTCTACAAGCAAGAGTAGGATTACCGCGCCAGAAAGCAAGAGTGGACTACGATCTGTGACGAAAGTAATCCCATAGAGAGATGAGCCAAGACCAGAGGGGCCGCAAATTTGCGGCCCTTTGTTCATTTGGCGCTCTCCGTCAGAAGGCCTTGAGAAATCAGAGTCTCAGCTTTTTTGGATTGTAAACAAAAGCGCGCTCTTGCGCGGCAAGAAAGGACGGGAGGCGATTTGACCTTCGAAGCGGGCGGACCAGCAGCCGGGAATCGCAGTGGCGCAGCTGGCGCAGCGGCCATCTTCAGTTAGCCGGTAGTCCTTGATCAGGTAGCCGTAGCGCTCGATCAGAGTTTCGTTACAGTGCGGGCAGCGCGTGTTCTCCCACTCGCCGACCATGCCGGGGAGGTTGCCGGGATAGATGTAGCGAAGGCCGGAGTTGCGCCCGATTTCTGTGGCGCGCATCAGGTCTTCGGAATTCGTGTCGCGCGCGACATCGTTTTGCATTTTGTAGTCGCCGTGAAAGGCGGTGACGTGCCACGGGATGTTGGGCGAGATGCCGGCGAGAAATTCGGTGAGGCGGCGCAGTTCGTCAGCGGAGTCGTTGAAGCCGGGGATGAGAAGGGTGACGATCTCAAGCCAGAGGCCTGACTGATGGATGCGGCGGATGCTGTCGAGGATGGGAGCGATGCGGCCGCCGAGTTCGTGGTAGTGACGGTCGTCAAAGCTTTTGAGATCGACTTTGTACAAGTCGAGCCAGGGGCGCAGGTATTCGAGAGCCTGAGGAGTGGCGTTGCCGTTGGAAACGAAGCCGGTGATGAGTCCGGCGGTTTTGGCCTCTTTGAAGACGGCTACCGCCCATTCGCTGGTGATGAGAGGCTCGTTGTAGGTGCTGACCAGAATTTTCGCCCCCTGGGCGATGGCATCGCGCACTAACGCTTCGGGTGACGCTTCGAGCGGAGGCGAGACGGCATTGGGATCGCGGAGAGCTTGCGACGTCACCCAGTTCTGACAATAGCCGCAGTGCAGATCGCAGCCCAGCATGCCGAAGCTGTAGGCAAGAGCTCCGGGATACGCGTGAAAAAAAGGTTTCTTCTCGACCGGGTCGCACTGCGTGCCGGCGGTGTATCCCCAGGGAACAAAGAGGGTGCCGCCGCGGTTGTAGCGGACTTTGCAGACTCCGGACTGGCCTTCGGGGATGGGGCAGCAGTGGCCGCAGGCGAAGCAGCGCACGCGGTTGTTTTCGAGACTCTCGTAGAGATGGGGATCGGCTTCGCGGACGCGCTGGTCGAGAATAGTGCGGAGGGTGGGCACGAGGCACCTCTGGTTCTATTTTACGCCGGGCACGACCAGGGGGACGCCGGACCGTGGTGGAAACGCCTGGCCGGGCTTGTGGTGATATCGGCGGGTAAGGGGTCCTTCGACTTCGCAAGTGCTTCGCGCGCGAAGCACTTGCTCCGCTCAGGACGACAGGGAAATCGGAGCTTCTAACGGCCGGGAGTTGGCTTGGCGTTCGACTCGTGCTGCTGGTACCAGATGTTGGCCTGCTGTTCGATGGCTGCGGCTTGCTGGCGCGTCATGTGGGAGGCAAGAAATTCGGCGAAGGTCTTGCTGTTCTTGTCTCCGGCGGCGCGGGCGAGGACGGTCCAGAAGTAGGCTTGAGTCAGGCTGGGCGGGACGCCGCGGCCTGCCCAATAGCGTGTGCCCAGGGCGACCTGAGCCTTCACGTTTCCGTTCTCGGCTGCTTTGGTAAACCAGCGGGCGGCTTCAGTGTCGTCCTGGTTCACGCCGTCGCCGGAAGCGTAACGAAGGGCGAGCGCGTTTTCGGCTGCCGGATCTTCTTTTTCCGCGAGTTGCTGAAGTTGGGTGAGGGTTGCGGTTTCGATTGCAAGGGCTGCCGGGATCGTGGCGATTGGTTGCGGCGGTTGCGACGAAGCCAGAACGGTGTGTTCCCCACTACGATCGCGGGCCTCGAGTTTCTCCTGAATCCACGGAGCGAGGATGTAGCCTAGCGCAAACGCGATGGCGATAAGGCAACAGATCAGCAGGTAAAGATGAGCCCTAGGCAGGTGAATGCCACCTACCTTGTCTTCATCGCCAGAAAGATTTTTCTTCTCCGCGTTTTCTTCGGGCATTTGAGCAAACAAGACGCTACCGGGGGGCGGGGTAAAAGGCTTTGGCGAAGGCGGGGGTGGGGCGGAGAGATCGTGTGCCTGGACGGCGCGATTGACGGCGGCAAGAATGGTCTCCGCGAAACGCTGCAATACAGCGCTATCGTTCTCATTAAACGCGCTGGCTTGAGCGGAAAACACTTCGAGCAGTCCAATCATTTTTTCGCCCGAGCGAATTGGAGCGGCGAGCATGGAGCGAATGCCGAGAGCGCGACAGCTTTGGCGATCCACGCGCTCGTCGGTATCGGCGTCGTCGCAGCGTGACATTTTTCCGGTTCGCACGCACTCGCCGGAAAAACCGGAGCCTACTTGCAGAGCCGCGCCCACAGGCGGAGCGCTCTGGCCGGCACTGGCGCGGCAGATCATAAGGCCAGCTTCTTTTCCGGCAAGGGCAATCGCCGCGCCAGAAGCCCGCAGCAGAGACTGTGACCGGAGAGCAACCAGCGACAGAACGGCTTCGAGGTCGGACCCCAGGGACTCCGCTTCCCTCTGCACCGCAGTGGCGGCGGTGAGCGTGTCGGTATAGGTGGGGCGTAGAACTGTGTGCGCTGGGGCTGCGGACGGAGAATCAGCCGACGATGCGGCGTTGGCGGCCCCAGCCATGGCATTTAAGAACAGCCACTCCCGCAGACGGTGCAGAGCGGAGTTTGTGAGAGGCGGCAGGGCGAGGCCGACCCGTCCGGTGTCGTCTGACCAAACCACCCTGGCGGAGGCAGAAATCTGACCTCTGGCTTCCGCAAGATCCAGACACAATTCCACTTGCTGGTCGACTCTCATCGGCGCGGCGCACTGCACCGCCACGCCGACCTCACTGATGTCGAGGACCTCGTAGAGATCGAGCATCTCGCTCCTGGACGCGCCACTGAAACTCGCATAGGCGGGGGCATGCACTTTCTGGCGCACGCGGCGGCGGCGGTTAAGGGATGCAGGTCGAGAAGCCTGAGCGATGGCCGACATGGGGGACCCGGGGTCGAAACCTTTGTTGCACCCATATTAACCCGAGAATGTGGAAAAGTAAGTAAGAAGAAAAGGACTCGGAAGGGCAAAGGGGGCGGGGAGGCCGAGCAGCCGAGTCGAAGACGTACCTCAGCGGCTAAAGCCGACCTGGATTTCGCCGACTTACGGCACGACTGAACAGCTTGCGGAAAAATGGGATGTTTTTCTCGTTCCATCTTATCCGTGGGTTGTTTTTCCGTGCGTTATCACGCCCCGATTTCGTGTTCTCCGGCCATTTCTTCGACCGGTGAACCCACTTCTCCCTGGGCACTACGCCGGTTGCAGCAGCAGACGCTGCATCCGTCGCAGGTTCAAGGCCGCCGCTGCCAACTGGAACATCCACTCCACCCGTCGGCGCCCTCGAAACTTCGTCTGCCGCATTCCCGCCACGTGTTTGATCCAGCCGAAGACTTGCTCCACTCGTTTTCGTTTCTTCTGACTTTGCTCAAACCCTGGATCTTCCCGCTCCTCCGCCCGCAGCCAGTTCGGCCAGTGGGGCGACTCGACCGCATACTCAGCCACGTGCGGCACCACTTGTCGCACCCGCAACCCGGCGATGAAGCGCTCTTCCTGATATCCCTTGTCCGCTCCCAGCGTGATCTTCCGCTTCCCGTCGCTGACCTGCTCCAGCATCGCCAATCCCGCCTCCCGCTCCGCCTTGGTGCTCGACTGCGTCACGCAGGCCGCCACCACCAGCCCATTCCGGTTCTCGGTGATCACGTGCCCCAGATAACTCGGCCGCGATTCCGCCGCCTGGCTCCGCCGGAACAGCCGCGCCTCCGGGTCGGTTTTCGACTCGTGCGTGTCGCGCAGCAACTTTCGTCCCCGCGCTCCCGTCCCCCCGCTGTGGCGGATCGGGCTTCTTCTCAAAACTACGCCGACTGGCCCAGGCCTCGAGCAGCGTCCCATCCACCGTGAAATGCTCGTCACTCAGCAAGGCCGCACCCCGCGCCTGCTTCAGCACCGCCGCAAAAAACTTCTGCGCCACTTCGCCCGCGATCAGCCGCTCCCGGTTCTTGGTGAACACGGTCACGTCCCACACCTCATCGTCCATCTCCAGCCCCACGAACCACCGGAACAGCAGGTTGTAGTTCATCTCCTCCATCAACAGCCGCTCGCTCCGCCGCGAGTACAACACCTGCAACAACAGCGCTCGCAGCAGCCGCTCCGGAGCAATCGATGGCCGTCCGCCCGCCGCATACAGCGCGTCGAACTCGCCGGACAACTCGCGCAACCCTGCATCCGTCATCGCCCGAATCTGACGCAGCGGATGATCCGATGCAATCCGCTGCTCCGCACTCACATAGCTGAACACCGCTCCCTGCTGCTCGTCGTTTCCTCGCATCCCTACTTCTTATCAGCTTTCCCTGTGCATCCTCGTTCGAAACGAGATGCCCCCAACGACTTTTTCCGCAAGCTGTGAAGTCGTGCCCTTCCCGATCCGGACGGCTTGTGCGAACCCGACTAAGACCCTATCCCAGACGCCGGAGAATTTGGGCCTGGTGCAGGCTGGAGATGCGGGAGATGGCGGCGACCATCATGCTGGAAAGCAGCTGCATGGTGGCGACGTCACGCTCGTCGAACGCGCTTGGGGATGATGACAGCACTTCGAACACGCCCAGAGTGCGGCGATAGTAGCGCAGCGGGGAAACCAAGATCGAGCGCACGCCTAAGCGGCGGCAACTGGCAAGGTCGACGCGGGGGTTGCGCTCGGCGTCGTGGCAGAGCATAACTTCGCCAGTACGGACGGCTTCAGCGGAGATGCCAGCATCGGTCTGCAGGCGCACACCGAGGTCGGGAGCGGTGCGGCCGGCGCGGGCGCGGCAGACGATTTCGTCGCCGGCACGCAGGGCAATGGCAGCCCCGGTTGCGCCGGTGAGATGCTGGGCGCGCTCGGTGATGGCGCTGATGGCTGGTTCAAGATCGAGTTCCGCGGCGTGAATATCGACCTCTTCTCCATTTTCCGCGCGGGGATGCACGGCGCGAAATCCAGACATCGGATGAGTGGCATTGGCTACGCGAAGCTGGCTGCGAAGCGCGGCCGAGGGCATGCGAGCGTGATGGTCGGCAACGCTCAAGACATCCCTGTCTAAAATCCGGGGATCGGGGACCGTACGAAGCAGGTCGCGCACAAGGCTGTCGAGTTCGGAATCGGTGATGAGATGAGCTGTCTGTTGATGGAGAAGAGATCCACCCAGAACACGGGATAAGCTGAGCAAGGAATTATTTCCGCAAGCAAGGCAATAGGGCGTGGTGCCGGTGCTGATCAGCTCGCATTGGACGCAAAATGTTGCGGACTGAAGAGGCACGAAATTGACGTCTTTGAAAGCGATGCCATAAATCGTCTTGCGAAACATGATTGCCTTCCTGGTCAATACCTTAGGAGAAGATCAAGGTAAATAGAGATGGCGAAGTTAGACAGTGGCCGCATTGGTTCCTCATGTGGAAAAGTCGGCGCTTCGCAGTTGGAACGTTACTTACCGGGCGGATCGGACAGGTTGGTGAGTATGCAAGAAATTGCAAACACCAGCTATTTTGGCGGCAAATGGCGCTTCCGGCGGGCCTTTTGACCTAGTCGATTTTCTCTTGCGTTCTATTGATTTGGGTGAGGTGCTGAGTTAGAATGACAAAACGCTCGAGGCAGCAGCTTTGAGCGACTGGGGGAAAGAACATGCAGTGGACAGCACCCGCGTTTGAAGAAGTTTGCTTGAATTGCGAGATTAACTCGTACGTCAGCGCCAAACTGTAACCGTCAGCCCTCCCTATCCTCTTCTTCAGCCTGAGCATGCAGTCATGCGTGTGCAGTCCAGGCATCTCTGCCGTCGTAAGGAATGACCGCGTTTTCATGGGAGTTTCTAGCCCGCCTGCGCAGCAATGAATCCTTCGTCGTCCTGACTCGCGCGCGGAATCACTTGCACCGTATGTTGAAGAGTACGATCGAGTGCGTCGGCGAGAGCGATGGGAAAAGCCGACGTAAGCAGATTGATATCAAGCTGCAGATCGCGATGCGAATAGAGCCGGTGCACCATCATCGCACCGCGGCGACGGTTGGACGAACTCACTAGATCAAGCGAGAGAGTCCAAACTGCCAGACCATCCAGAGACCTTGAGCTTCGGGTCTTGCCCCAGTGGAAAGATACTTCTCCGCGCCGCTGCGGCGTGCCGGGCTCGGCTGCGCTCACGGGATGGGTTTCGCCTGGAAACAGCTTGAAGATTACGTCAAAACCGTCAAAGTCGTTAGAGCTGAAGGCCGCTTCCAGAATGCGGCGAATCTGTTCGTAGTCGCGGGCGGCCTTGAGTTCCTCTCTGGCTCGCCGAATGGCGAGGTTGTTGATCACGATCTGGCGTTGCTCGAAGGTGCGTTGGGCGACACGACCGAGTTCACCCAACTCGAGATAGCCGAGGCGCTGCACGCCGATCCAGATACCGATCCCAAGCACGGCGAGCACCAGTCCCAGGGAACTGCCCGTAGGCCAAAGCAGAAACAGGCTGAGCAGGGCAAAAACGGCGGAGACCGCGTACAGCACAATCACGACCTGGCGATGGGTGAGGCCATGCTGCAGTAGCTTGTGATGGATGTGCTCGCGGTCGGCAGTAAACACGGGGCGCCCGCTGATCAAGCGCCGGAGGATAGAAAGCGAGGTTTCCAGGATCGGCAAGCCGAAGGAAACTACGGGAATGGCAACCGCGACGATGGTTGGGGCCTTCTGGGCGCCGGCCAGGGCGAGCGCGCTCAACAGAAAGCCGATGAAGAGACTGCCCGAGTCGCCCAGGAAAATGGTGGCGGGATTGAAGTTGTAGCGCAAAAAGCCGAGGATGGCGCCAGCCAGCGCAATTGTCATCACGGTGACCATCGAGTTTCCGTTCAACAGCGCGACCACAAACGCCACCAGGGTGGAAAACAAGGCGGAACCAGCCGCCAGCCCGTCGAGGCCGTCGATCAGATTGAAGGCGTTGGTGATGGCTAAGACCCACAGAATGGTGAGGGGCAATCCCACAAACCAGGGAAGTTGATGCGCGCCGAACAGGACCGGGATGTTTAGAATGCGCAGGCCGCCCATGAACAACATGGTGGCGGCAAGAGCTTGAACTGCGAACTTGACGTAGGGGCCTACGCTGTAAAGATCGTCATACACGCCGAGCAGGAAGACCAGGGACGCGGGCGCCAGAATGGTCAGCAGAGTCTTGAGAGAAACGGCGGAATGCAGGTAGGGAATGTAAGAGGCCATGAGTGCAGCCGCCAACATACCCAAGGAAAAAGAAATGAAAATCGCCACTCCGCCCAGGCGCGGCAGTGGAATTGAGTGCAGGTGCCTCTCCTGAGAAGGAACCGCGACCCATCCGCGCCGGGATGCGAAGTCCCGCACATAGCGGGTGAGGACGAACGAGAACAGCAGCGACAGGAAGAAAATCGCAAAAAAAGCTAACGTCAACGATCACCCCTCGGCCCATCCATCACGAACTGCGGCGCGCTACATCCTCATCCGACAGTAAAAGTATTGCAGCACCAGGGTGCTGGCTGGTAGTGAGTTAGTGGGTTCCGTGTGTATCTAAATCCGTCTGCGTCTGAGGGTTGTTGGGAATCTATCAGCCTAAGGTGGAGAGTTTCAATTCCCCGCAGTGAGAAATCTGTGGAAAACGTGGAATAGTTAGGACTAGGGGCGCAACTCGTGTGATCGGCAGGAGTCACGCTGTGCTAAAATTTGCAGCGATCCTTCTTCCACCCCGAGGCTTGTGAATGGAGTTTGGCAGATTCAGTTTTGCCCGCAGCCGTCGCCTGCTCGTGCTCCCTCTCGTTCTGGTTTGCGGTCCCAACCTCAAGGTTTGGGCGCAGCAAACGCCGGCATCCTCGCCTGGAAGCACGGTACCCTCCCTGCCAGCGGCCCAGCCGATTTCACAAGCTGCCGTTGGAAGTGCCCGCACGAACGCGGACTCCGCGAAGGCTACGCCGGGCGGAGCTTCGGCAAACTCGGTTGCCGCCACCGGTGACAATTCGGCGCTGAGGCTGGGTCCCGGCGACCTGCTTGAAGTAGGGGTTTACAACGTGCCCGAATTGTCCACCAAAGCGAGAGTCGGCAACTCAGGAGACGTGTACCTTCCCTTGGTCGACTACGTGCACGTGGGCGACCTCACGCTGGAAGAGGCGCAAGCGTTGATTGAGAAGCGCCTCGAGGATGGGGGCTTTGTCCGCAATGCGCACGTTACGATCTTTCTGGACGAATCGGCTGCGCAGGGAGTAACGATCCTTGGAGAAGTAGCCAGACCGGGCATCTATCAGGCCATTGGCGACCGCAGGTTGTACGATCTGATCTCAGCGGCGGGGGGATTCGCACCTGCTGCGGGTCGAAAGGTGAGCGTGATCCGGCAGCACAGCCAGACCGGGCCGATCACCGTCAACCTGCCCAGGAATCTGGCTGACGACTTGGAAGATAACATCGAGATCATGCCGGGAGATACGATTACGGTGCCCCGGGCCCCGATTATCTACGTAGTGGGGGATGTGGCGCGTCCCGCCGGTTTGCTGGTCGACAACGGCAGCTTGACCGTGTTGCAGGCGCTGGCGCTGGCGGGTGGGACGAATCATACGGCGAAAATGGGTGGAGTCTGCATCATCCGCAAGGGCCCCGCTGGAATGACGGAAACGAAAGTTCCGCTGAAGAAAATGCTGGAAGCGAAGGCTCCCGACGTAACCCTGCAGGCCGATGACATTCTTTTCATACCGCTCAGCGGAGTCCGGGTCGCGGCGGGAAAAGGTTTTGAAGCGGCCATATCCGCGGCAACCGGAGTGGCGATCCTCGCCGCCCATCCTTAAGAGAGACGAGCAAGCTATGCGGCAACTTTCGTGCTGCGCGGTTCCGGCAGCTTGAGTTGGCGTTCGAGCACGCGAATGTATTTTTCCGCGGTTTGATGGCGGGAAAATTTTCGTATCATGTGTTCCCTGCCGTTCCGCCCCAGTTCGCGAGCCATTTCCCGATTCGCTGCCAGAGAGCGAATGGCATTCACCAGGGCGTCTGAGTTTTCCGGTTCGATCGCCAGTCCACCACCGGCTTCCTCCAGAATCGTTCGGGCTTGTCCATCGACGCCGAGGATGACCGGGCGCGCACACGACATGAATTCCAGCATCTTGGTAGGGAGGACGGTCTTGAACAGATCGGTTTTCTTGAGCAGAACGAGGCAAACATCCGAGGCACAGATGTGGGCGGGGATTTTTTCGCGAGGCTGCTGATCGACGAAACGCAGATTATTCAGACCGCGGTCGTGCGCCAGCGCGACGATGCGATCTTTATCGGCTCCTTCTCCGAGCAACAGAAAAACGATCTCCGGATTCGTATCGCGCAATTGGACGGCGGCAGCGATGATCGTTTCCAGCCCATGCGCCATCCCCATCGTGCCGATGTAGGAGACGACAAACTTTCCGTCGACGCCCAATTCCCTTCTTAGACCAGTTGCGGGCTCCGGCGCGAATAGTTGGGTTTCCACCCCGTTCTCGACGACCGAAATCTTTTCCCGGGGCACGCGCCTGTGTTCCACGAGGTAATCTTCGAAAGCGGGCGTGACCACAACCACGCGATCCGAATGGCGGTATAAGAATCCGGCAATCTTCGCCAGAGTCCGATGCAACAGCGAATTCTCTTTGCCCATGCCGACCGCGGCCAGTGACTCGGGCCAGAGATCGCGCACCTCGAAAATAAAAGGCACGCGCTTCCAACGTGCCAGCCACCAACCGGAGAGTCCGACCAGCAACTGCGGGGACGTCGCAATCACAACATCAGGCCGCGAGAGGAAAAGACCTGTGCTCGCCGCCGATGCGCAAAACGAACTGTAGTTCAACATTCGCTTGTACGCATTCCGGTTGGGAAAAGGAAGGAGCCAGGTGCGAACCACATTTACGCCATCGGTATGCTCGTGTGCGACCAGGCGGCGGAACTTGTCGCGATACTCGGGCGGCACGACGCCCGTAGGATGATTGGGAAAGCCGGTGAGCACGGTCACCTCGTGCCCTGCGGCCGCCCAATGCCGCGACAACTCGGCTGCCCGCGCGGCGGGCGCGCCCATCTCCGGTGGAAAGTATTGCGAGACGTAAAGAATTTTCATTGATCCTAATAGTAAAAGAGCCTAGTAATAACAGAGTTTGAACGCGCTCTTGTAACACAGGGCGCGAGTTCGCTTGCTACGGCTGCGGCCATAGCTTTCCCAGCGATCCGCGACCCGCGCAAATTTGCCTTCGCCGGTCAAGCGGTGCATCACGCGCAACTGCACTACGTGCAATTGATGATAGAACGGGCTGGCAACCATCGGGAGGCGGGTGCCCGACTGTTCGTAGAGGGACCAGAATCCAAGATCGTAGCGATCGAGGTTGTGGACCAGAGTGCACACGGCACGGGCAAAGAGTTCCTGCGCGGAACGATCCTGGGTCGCTAGAAAATAATCGTATAGGCCCCACGCTGCCCAGATGAAGCCGTTCAGGATATGAGTGGGCGGCGTGACTAGATATTCTTCGAACCAGACATCGCCTTGCCCGTCGGTAAATGTGACTCCGCCTTCCGTGACGGGCTTGAAGAAACTGGCCAGGGCGCGATGCGCGGCGTCGAGATAACGGGGATCACCGGACTCTTTAAAGGCGCGCACGAGGACGGAAATCCCCTGGCCTTGGGCCAATGCGGAGTACCATGGGGCGCGCAGTGTGTCGCGGTACTCCCAGTCGAAGTAGTGATTCCAGACCGCGAGTCCGTGTGGGTTCTGCTCCAAATGCAGGACGAGCCAGTCCGCCACCTTCAGGAACTTGCTGCGGCGGTCCGCGTCCCCGCTGCGACGGAAGAGGTTGTAGTTGCCTAATCCGTATTGCGCGATGGCGATGGGGTTGTATTGCCGGCCGATCTGGCCGCGGTAGTCGAGTTGGGGAATGGCGGCCGAGTCGTAGGCGCCATCGTAGTTTGCTTTCGCGGTGAACGGCATGTAGTACTCGCCGAGTTCATTTCGGCTCGCATTCAGATTCTCTTCGGGAGTTTCGTGCCAGAACGTCAGATGGCTCTGCCCGCCGAGGAGGTAGGCGCTAACGATGCGACGGTAATAACTTAGGCTTGGCAAAAGCGGCATGGGTCCGGGAGAGATTTCTCGAACTATATCACGAGCGGAAAGGGATCGACTCACGGCTGAACCGCGAAAAGGGAGGTAGCCATGTCTTCGGACTCGACCGCGATGGTCGTAAGTGCCAGGTACGGTGTGCTGTTCTCACCATCGGGCAGGAACGCATTGCCGTATTGGAAGAAGCGCATGGGCCAGCGATCCTTTTTCCAGGCCAGCAAGGGACGCCGGTCCTGCCCGTCGCGGCCGCCGAAGATGCGAACGTAACGATCGGGATTCTCCGTGCTCGGCTCGACCATGGTGGAAAAAAAAACGTCGCGCCCTACGCGGCATCCGTAGATGGATGAACTGCTGAGGGGAGTTAGTTGCGACAACTTTCCTCCGCGATCGAGGTGATAGATCGCATTCGCTTCCATGGGCGTGTCGGAAGAGAAGTAGAGGCCGCTCTCCGTGGGAACAAGAGCGACCGCGCGCGCCTGCTGGTGGCCTTGCAAAACGACGTCGACCTGGTGGAAGTCATAAGAAGACCGAATGATGCGGCATTCGTCGCCGTAATCGCCGGTGAGCAGCCAGAGGCAATTTCCCCAGGGGTCGTACACGATGTTGTGCACGTGGCGGATCGCGCCCCTGGGGAAAGTGTGGGCGACATGCCACGTCGCTCCGACATCAGCCGAGGCGTAGACGTGAACTGCGTCGCGGGAAGCGTTATCAAAATATTCTCCCCAGTAAACATTGCCGCCGGGAACTGCGGTGATGTGCAGCGGACGCGTGCCGCGAGTAATTTTGTGGGTTACATGGAACCGGCTTTCGTTTGGGCGAAGCGTGATGATCGCTCCCGGAACCGCAGCCACCATGCCTTGTGACGGCAGCACGGCCAGCGCGTGAAAACCGTCGCGAAACAGGCGCGAACTCAGGTTCGTCCGCACCGTCCAGCGACGCCAGTGGGCGGGATGGAACGACGCAACTGCTTCCCACGGCTGGTCGTCGGAAGGAATCTGTCTGGCGGAGATTCGTGTGCGCACGAGATCGTAGTCGCGGGAAGCGTAGAGAGTGTCCTCCGCCCAGGTTAACGCTCGAAGACGCGGGAATCGAGCGATGCGCTGAAGAGCATTCATGGCGGAACTCAGCTCTCGGCCTTTGACTTGGTGACCAGAAACGGACCGATCGCCAGAACGTCCATGCGGGTGCGCTGAAAGCAGTCGATGGCTTCCTCTGGCGTACAGACAATCGGCTCGTTTTCGTTAAAGCTGGTGTTCAGGACTACGGGGATGCCCGTCCTTCGACGGAAAGCCGCGATCAGATCGTAGTACAGGGGATTCTCTTCGCGAGTTACGGTCTGCAGGCGTCCAGTATCGTCAACGTGGTTGACGGCGCACAGAAGTTTACGTTTTTCGGGACGGATTTTGTAGACGTGTAGCATAAACGGAGACGGATGATCGTGCTCGAAGTACTCGTGCTGGTAATCGGCGAGGATCGAAGGGGCAAAAGGACGAAACCACTCGCGGTGCTTGATGCGCGCGTTGAGAACATCCTTCATGTTGGGCAAGCCGGGATGGGCCAAGATGGAGCGGTTGCCGAGAGCGCGTGGGCCCCACTCCATGCGCCCTTGAAACCAGCCGATGACGTTGCCGGCAGAGATCTGCTCCGCCACCGCTTCCAGCAGGGGAGCGCGTTCAAGCTTGCGGTAAGCCAGACCAGTTTTTTTTAGTGACGATTCGATGTGCGAGTCGGAAAACTCCGGGCCGAGGTAGGAGTTTTTCAATTCGTGACGGCGGGGCTGCTGAAGAACAGAATGATAGGTGTGCAGCGCGGCGCCGATGGCGAGGCCCTCATCACCGGCCGCGGGCTGGATGTATGTGTTGCGGAAGGGTGTGACCTCAAACAGCTTGCCGTTGGCCACGCTATTCAGCGCGCAACCTCCGGCCATGGCAAGATCGTCGCAGGGGACGTTCTTATGAACAAGCTGGCGGTGCAGGTGGTTCAGAAGATGAAAAAAGATTTCTTCGAAGCGATGCTGCAACGCGAACGCCAGATCCATATCGCGCTGCGTGATTTCTGTATGGGGCGGGCGAGGCTCGCCGAATAACTTTTTCATGCGATCGGAAAAATGCCGGGCGAGGCGGACGGTGCCATCCGGAAGAATCTGCATACCGGAATTGCTTCCCAGAGGCTTGAAGTAACTGAGGTCCATCTGGAACCCGGAGTTTTTGGGACTGACTATTTTGCTGATCGCACTGCTATAGGTTTCTTTGCCATAGGGAGCGAGGCCCATGACTTTACCTTCGTCGCCGTACTTACTATAGCCAATGAACTCGCAAATCATCGTATAAACGCTGCCGAGGGAATGCGGTAGGAATACGCGCTCGAGCACTTCGATATTGTTGCCTTCGCAGCGCGCCATCATGGTGGAGACGAAGTCTCCAGAACCGTCGTAGCTGAATCCGGCGGCCTTCTCCCACGGCGAACAATAGTACGCGCTGGCGATGTGCGCGATATGGTGCTCGAGGTGGTGTTCCTGAAACCGAAGCTGGGCTGGATCGACTTCAAGTGCGTTGACCAGCAGAGAGCGAACGTCGCGCATCGACTCTTTACGCTGGCGGAGGCGGATGAAGTTCAGAATCTTGGTTGGGTTGGCAAGGGCGTACTGAACTTTCTTCGCGAGATTGGCGTCGCTATCCTGGCCTACCGCGACGTGGTCGACATCAGAAATCTTTGCTCCCACGGAATCGAGACACGCCTTCACCGCCTGCGCAGGAAACCCGCCGAAGTGTTTGCGGCGATTGAGGCGTTCCTCAGCGATGGCGAAGACGACTTCACCGTCGTTGACGATCGCCGCGGAGGCGTCGGCGTGAAACATGTTCAGGCCCAAGATAAGCATCGACTACGTTTCGTTCCTCCGTTCTGACGGGATTCCTTGTGGGTTCGGAGCGCTGTTCGTTCGGAGCGCTGTTGGTTTGGAGCGCTCATCGTTTGGATCATTCGTCCAAGCTGGGTCTTTGCAGCGCGGCATCGATGAAGGCGGTGGTGTCGACGGCGAGCCGCTTCCCTGTCGCCACTGACGCCTGGATGCGCAGCGTGGCGAGCGTGGAGCAAACCAGGTCTTCGAACGAGATCGGGGCCTCGCGGCCTTGTCGCACGGATTCAGCGAAAGCGATCCACTCGCCGCGATGGCCTTTATCCTGACGCCAGCGGGAGCGGATGGTTCGCTTGCTGCCATCGCGCATCAGTTCGAGGCGCCGAAAATCCTCCAGGACCGCAACCGCGCCCCCGCCGAAGACTTCGAGGCGCTCCTTGGAAAAGCTCCGGTCGCCGTTCGCCAGATAGCTGATCGTTCCCTCCGAGCCGTTGGCAAAACGAATTGAGACCAGTACGTTGTCACCACTGTAGCGTTGCGAATTTCTGAGGGCCCGCCCCTCCACCTCGGTGATGGGCGACGACGCCAGGAACATCAGGAGATCTACAAAGTGGCAGATCTCACCCAGAATTCGTCCGCCGCCCTGCTCGCGATCGTTCACCCAATGGTCGGGCGGAAGATAGCCCGCGTTCACGCGGTAGTGCAACGCCAGCGGCTCGGAGATGGTAGCCAGAAATGATTTGCTCTGAGCGGTCATGGGCGCGAAGCGGCGGTTGTAACCGACCATCAGCGCTTGTCGTCGGGCGGAAGGGATTCCGAGATAACTTCGAACAATTGAGCGCAGGTCCTGTTCCGAGAGGCATAACGGTTTCTCGCAGAAAACGTGCTTCCCTTCCCTTAGCGCGGCAAGAACCTGGTTCGCGTGCAAATGATGGCGCGTCGCGATGACCAGTGTGTTGATGTTGGGATCGCGGATGACTTGAGCTTCGTCCGTTGTGCAATAGCGGAAGCCGAATTTTTGCGCGGCGTGGCGGGCGCGTGCGCCGGTTGCTGTGCAAACGCCGGCCAGCGTGGCATCGCCCGCCGCTTTGAGCGCAGGCACGAGCGTTCCAGTTGCGAAAACTCCGGCACCGAGCAAGCCAACCGAAATACGAGCCGTGGAGGCTTTCGACGAAGCCGCGGCGGAGCGCTCCACCAGTTCCAGCATTCGAGATTCGTCGCACATCCCGGAATACTGAATCACAACTCCGAGAAAACGCGCGCCGGACTTTCCCGTGATCAGTTCATACGCGCTTGGAGCACGTTCGAGGGGAAAACGATGGGTAATGAGCGCACCAACATTTACCTTCTTCTCCGCCAGGAACTGCAGAAAAGCTTCCATGTTGCGGGTTTCAGTCCAGCGCACATAGCCGATGGGGTAGTCGCGGCCTTTCTGTTCGTAGGCCGTGTCGTAGCGGCCGGGGCCGTACGAGCGGGAAATGCGGAAGTCGAGTTCTTTTTCGTAGAATGCCCTGCGCTCTATGTCGATGCCTACTGTGCCCACCGCTACTACGATGGCGCGCTCGCGGGCGATGGCGCCAGCAAGATTCACGGGATCGCTGCTGGAGGTTTCCGCGGTGATGAGAACGGCGTCGACGCCTGCGCCCCGCGATTGATCCGCGCAAAGATCGCGAAATTCAGAGGCCGAGGCGGCGATTGCGTCGGCACCGAGATGGGCAGCGAGTTCCGCACGCGACGTGTCGATGTCCATGCCGAGAACGCGACAACCCGCGGCTTTGAGCAATTGCACGGTAAGGTGACCGAGGAGGCCGAGACCGATGACGGCGACCAGGTCGCCGAGTTTCACTTCCGCAGTCCGAATGCCGTGCAATGCCACTGCGCCTAGCGTTGCGAAGGCGGCTTCGTCAAAGGGAACTTCCTCCGCCGCATTTCGCGCGGGGATACGCGCTACGAGCAACCGCGGCACACATGCCAGCTCAGCGTGAACGGCGAAACCCGCACCGGCGCAGGCGACGCGGTCGCCGGGTTGCAGATCGGTGACCCCATTGCCGACGGCAATGACAGTTCCCGCGCTGCTGTACCCCGGGGCCTGCGGTTGGTCGAGGCGGCTGCTCACGGCCTGCCATGCCGAGAAAACCCCATCGCGCTGCACTTTACTGACGACCTCTCGCACCAGGTCGGGCCGGGATTTCGCCTTCTGCAACAAAGTCTTGCTGGCAAATTCGGCCGAGGCGCGCTCCGTGCCTGCAGACACTACCGAAGCCGCAATGCGCACCAGCACACAGTTGGGCAGCAACTGGGGCGCCGGGACTTCGTCCACCGTTATCTCGCCGGTACGCGCGTGTTGGAGAACCTGCTTCATGGTGTCAGTTCTTATGCCGCGGCGGGAATTAGTCCTTGTCGCGCCTTAGTGCTTGCATCCTCAATTCGTAGATTTTGGCTTTGATGTGAAAGAACTGTATGCCTTGCAAGCTGCAATAAATTAACCCGGGGATGCCGTCGAGAAATCCCAGGCGGAAAATATACCTGTAGAGGAAGAACAGGAGCGGCGAGCCCGGAATCGCAAAGAAATTCTTGCGCAGCCAGCGGCGGCGTTGCGCTTGCGATCCAAAAAACGAAGGCGCCAGTTCCCCGGAACCGGCTTCGCCCTCAACCCATACTTTCGCATCCCAGTTGGAATATTCATCGTGCTTGCGGATGTAATGGGAGAGCGACTCGACGTTGTGGTGGAGCACGGGGTGTTGGAGTTTTGCCGTCTTGCCATCGACCACGATATGTTCGTGAACTTCCATATCGGCCATGGAGGCGTCCTGCGCTTGCAGGCGGCACTCGTAGCGGCCTTTGCCGCGGCGGAACAGCGAGAGCTTTTCGAAACTAGCGCCGCTGTGGCGGAGTTCGCGGCCAAGAAAATACATGCGGAGGGCGATGTAGTAGCCGTCGCAAGTGGGGTCTTGGATGGCGTTCAGGATATCGCGCGAGAGTTCTGGAGTCAGCGCTTCGTCAGCATCCACCAGGAATATCCAGTCGTGGGCCAGGGGCAGCGATTCCATTGCCCACTGGCGCTTCTTGGGCCAACCACCCTGGTAGCGGAACTGCACCACGTGTGCGCCGTAGGATTCCGCGATCTGAGTTGTGGCGTCGGTGCTTTGCGAGTCAATGACGTAGACCTCGCCTACATCGCGGAGCGATTCGAGGCACCGCGGCAGATTGCGGGCTTCGTTGCGGGCGGCAACAATGGCAGTCACCGGGAGGAGCGGCGAAGAGCGCTCGTTCCGCATCTGCTTGGGCTCTTCCAGCTTTTGCATCGGGGGTGGAAAGACTCTCAACATATTACCTGACTGGCGCTTCCAGAGGATAGTTCCGGAGCACGAAGGCTGTGAGTGTGTCTGAGGGAGTGCTGACGGTCCGCCGGAGAGCGCACGGCGGTTTTACTCGCGGACAGCGCAAAAGGCACACAACGATCCCCCGAATTCCCGGCGCTGCAGCCAACGGGGAATGGGGCTGCCAAAGGGAATGACGTTGTTCGTGGCGAAGCCATACTCCTTCATCAACGCGCGAAAATCCGACGCGCTGTACTCGTTGTGCGAGTAATCGAGAAATGCACACCAGCGTTGCCCGACGACGCGCCCCAACCGGTGCGTTGCCACCTGCGCCCTGCGAACCAGCGAATTGCGGTTCGCCACCGAGACAACCAGCAGGCCCCCTGGGCGCAACAGGCGCCGAAACTCCGCTAAACACGCTGCCGGGTCGGAAACGTACTCCAGAACACTTGAGCAAAGAATTCCATCCAGCGATTGATCAGCGAGTGGAAGATGGGCGATCGTCGCGACGTGTGCGAATCGCAACTGCGGGCTGCTCCGATCGTGACTAGCAACATCGTGGTCTGCAAGCTGCTGACGCGCGAGCTCGCGGGCCATGGCGATCATTTCTTCGGCGGCGTCGACTCCGAGCACGCGTGCGCCGGCCTCGGCAAGATAACGAGCCAGGGTGCCTGATCCGCAACCCGCGTCCAGCCAGTCCTGACCGTGCAGGTCGCGGCCTGCCAGGCATTCCTCAAACGCGCGCAGCCGGGCCCGGAAGGCGGGCTTGGTGTAGCGCTGCTCCCAGCCGACGGCCAGCTTGCGGTGGTAGTCGACGGCGTCTTTCGCCGGGGGTTCTGGCGATGTCAACATGTTGTAGGCTGCCAGGGTCTAGCCTCTGCTATGAAAGCTGACGGAACAAGCACTGGTGGCACGCAAAATTGTCTGCTTGAACCCCAGGTCCGCCAACAGGCGCAGGCACTTCTCAGTGTCGCATAGATTGTGGTGCAGTTCGAAGACTGCGTGTTTAACCTTGCGAAGAAGGTCGCCGTAGTTCTCGATGAAGATCAACTCGGCGCCTTCGATATCGCACTTCAAGAGATCGATGACGGGCTTGTCCTGCATGAGGGTGTTCACATCCACGAATGCGACGTTGACTCCCCCACCGGCAGGAACATCGACGATGGAACTCTTAACATGCACGGCTGATTCACGGATAAGGGCACTGCCGGTGCGCTCTCCAACCAGTCCGTTAAACACGCGAACACTCGCCGCCGCGAGTCGCTGAGAGCGAACGCGCTCCTCCAGTTGTCCAAATGTTTCAGGACTTCCTTCGACCATTGTAATGTCAGGAAGGACGTGGTCGAGGTGTTGCTGGCCAATCAGATCGAAGAGTCGAAAAGAGAAATATCCGACGTTTGCCCCGAGATCCAGTGCCACGAAGGGCTTGCCCGAAGAAGCTCCCAGAGCGGCCTGAATGGGAACATCGTATTCACCGTTTACGAAAATTTCGTTGTAGGCCCACCACTCCCCCTTGCTCGCGACCTTGACCGTGAGTCCGGAATTCAAAGTATGCTCAAGATTGAGCGCGCTGTAGAGCGATTGGTAAAGGAACCTGCTTTTGACACGCCAGTAGCGTTCACGAATCTTGAATTGGGCCGACTCCGGCAGCACGCCAACCAAGCGAGTTAGCAACTTCTTAATCATGTGCCAGGGCTCCCCTCCGCAACCCAGACAGAGAACCTCTCGTGAAGGTTAGGCCTGATTGAAATGTCGGAGTAGTAAACAGGACAATCCCGACCTCTCCAAGAACTGGGTCAACGATTCTTTCGCTTGAATTCTGCGGATATTGCAGTATGAGGCTTTGGATCACACCCGTGTACCTGGTGTCATCGGGTCTACCCCACACGAGAATGGCGTCAGGAGACGCTTTCCGGATGTCCGCGGCAAGGCTGCTCAGTTGAGGTGATGCCGGCAGGAAATCCATGGATCCGATGATTCTCCGCTCACCGAAGAAACTGGCCTTGTAACCTGCTTCCCAACCGACTCCGTGCTCGGAAAAGGGTCCTGACCCGATGCTTACAACGCTGGAACCGGAGTGTGCTCGCAAGCGATGGCCGGCATCGTAGCAACTGGCCTGAAAGTCTCGGGTCAGGAGACGAAAGGGAGACGATGGGTAGACCATCGAAGCGATCGTCCCGAGAACAACCAGAGCAAGGCTGAGTTTTCGCCATCGGTCATGATTAAATTCGCTATCAGGCACCAGGAAACGTGCGGCAATGGCGAGCACCAGGGGTATTAATGGGAAAAGATAGCGTTCGTCGAACACTAACATTGAATACGCGAATACCAGACTCACAGCACTCGCTGCGATGACAACCGCAAATTGCCACTCCACGGGATACTGACGTCTACGGTTGCTGAGAATCGCGAGCATGGCCATAAAAGCGATTAGCCCTCCCAGCGTTGCCACAATCATCATTTCCTTGAGCACACGCGGGACATTGCGCGCTTCAGCGTGGACCATCTTCGGAAGGACCTGCTTCATGCGGAGGGGATACGTCCAGGGCCACGAACCCGGGGGCATGGGATCAATCACTCCGTACTCATCGACATTTTTCGAGGTGTCTCGCAGGAGCGCGTAAGTTGTGTCGTGGTGCTCGTCATAAGCATGTAACGTCCATTGCAGAAGATTCACTTTGAACTGGGTACCGGTTGTGAACGCTCCATACTTGGAGTGCAGCACGGTAGCCCAACCTGCAGCAAAGATCACGGGAATCAGTGCTGCCAAGGCGAGCCGGGGAACCTTTGTTTTCCAGGGTATACCGCATAAGCCCAAGGCAACCACGGTGCAGACCGCCAGCCAGGGCAGCGCAAAGGCCTTGGACAGAAATGCCAGGCCGTGAACCAATCCCAGAAAAAACCAATCTTGAAGACGGTCCTTGCGAAGGCACTGCAAGAGGACGATGAAGTAGAGGAGCGCCAGCGCCGCAAACAGAAAATCAGGAGTAATCATCAAGACCGCGGAGGGCGCCAGACCGCGACCCAGTGCGAACATCAGAACCGCCAGAGCAGCAGCGGCCCGCCTTGAATACCACAGCCTCCCGGTAAGTACATAGAGCAATGCTAGAGCCAGCAGGAAGGCTGCAATGTTGATGACCTTACCGATGTGTAAATAGTCTGCACTTCCGAAAGAGGCGACTGCGATCAACCAGGAGATTAGAGGGCTGCGAAACCCGTCAATGGCGGCGTGGAATTCGCCCTGGCGAAGGTGACGGGCTATTCCTACATAGGCCATACCGTCGATGTCGATTTGATTGAAACACTTCGGGGCGAACCATAGAAGTGGGAGGACAGAGCTAAAGACTGCGGCCGCGAGGAACAAACGTGAGGTCTTACCGTTCTTGCCGGTTTCCATCGGGTCGCGAGAAGGAAGTTGTTCCACGGTGCTGAATGCCTCCTCAGATCGTTTTGATCGCCTTGAGGAAGCGCTCCCACATGTACCGTCTATGGTTCGGGTCTTTCGCACTGCGCAAGAGGTAATATTCGTTGATGGGGCGATCATCTTGAAGAGCCGGCACATTGCTGGAAGCGCGCGCAATCACGCTGTCGATTGAAAACTCGCTGTTCGTGACCAAGGCAAACTGCTCTTCGGCGGTCTGCGCGGGGCCAAACTCCAAGAGATCGGAAACCGCAGCAGGCGGCAAATGGCTGGCCAGGACCGCAGCCGAAACAGGTGTCAGCGGTGACATGCTGGCCAGAAAGTGATGCCCCCAACCTCCCACGGTATGGAATACCCGAATATAAGGGAAGGACTCATGAAGGGCCTTGGCCACGGAGACTAGCGCTGTCGGGTCTGTGCTTCCCTGAGGGAACCATTGCTGAAGAATGCCTCCCGTACGGAGATGCCGCTTGGCAATCTCATAGAATTCTTTCGAGTACAGGAGACTTGATCCCGCGGCTTCCACCGGCGGCGGAGGATCGATGGTGATTACGTCATATTGCTCCGACGAGCCCTCGAGATAATGCCTGCCGTCATCGATCACCACTCGTGACAACGGGGATTGAAGCACTCGGGCGCCGTCAGCGTAGAAATACGGGAAAACCCGGGGTACGCTGGGCACTAACTCCACCGCAGTAGATCGGATTCCCCAGGAGAGCACTGCCCGATGGGTTGTACCCATGCCGAAACAAATGACCAGCGCATTCTGAGGTTGACGCTGCAGGTAGGCGAGGGGTAAGTGGGCCATCATCTTTGTGGCCGGGCCCAGGCCCGTAATTCCTATTCCATTGACGATGAGGTCCTTCTCCATCGCGTCCGTGCCAGTGGCGATTACGGTTGCGGTGTTATCGCGGAGAACCTCTCTCGGATAGAACCGGTTTTCGTAATCTCTGGTGAGAAAAATCAGGGCCAACGAAGCCAGGGACAGGATTCCGAATTTCCAAGAAATCCAAGGGCGCGGCTTCCCGCTGGCAGGCGAGGGTGCGTAAGAAGTGTACAGAATTGCCACGGCAAACCAGGGAAGCGCGAACGCAGACAAAGCCAGGCGCTCGCCCAGCAGCGGAAGCAGCAGGAAACCAGAGATCAGCGGCCCGCACACGCAGCCGGCGATGTTAATGGCGTACCCACGTCCGGCGCGGTCGGGATCTCCCTGGCAGAATCGATCCAGGAGCATGGGGGTGATGAATCCGACGATGATGGAGAAAGGGATGAGGGCGACAACTCGAACGGCGGCGGGGAAAATACGTAAGCGGGTATCGCAAGCTACCAGAGGCAGCAACACAGAAAACGCCAGCCACACCAGTAACAAATTGCTGAGTCCATCGCCCCGAGACTTTCTAATACGGTAGATCCACGAGCCGAAGTATGTGGCTCCCAGATACAGGCCGAGGATGGTGGCAAAGGCGTAGACCACAGTTCCCACAAAAGGCGTAAACAGCCGCACCCACACGACCTCTACTCCCATGCTGGTAAGGCCAGTGGCAAACAGCAAGTATCGGGGCCACCATTCTGCGACACCTTGCGTTTTGGCTTGGGGAGAAGTGTCTGTCGCCGCGACGGTTTGCGGTTCCCGCGTCCGCCCCATCGTGAGTAGGAAGGCGCAGGTCGCGAGACCCAGGTTCAGCAGCGCGCCGACGCGTAGAGTTCCAGTGAATCCCCACTCTTCAATGAACAGCAACGGAATCAAAGCCCCTGTCATGGCGCCACACACGTTGGCCAGGTACAGGTAGCTGAAGGAGCGGGGAGATTGTTGAGGAAATCTCTCTCGAATGGCGGACATGGCGAAGGGGAACGTTGCGCCCATGCACGCACACCAGGGCACCAGGGTGAGACCGATCCAGATTCCCGACAGCAGATAGTAAAGCCCCGTGGAGAGCTGACCACCGGCTGCCATTCTTTCCAGAAATAGTCTTCCCCAAGACAATTCGTAAGGGACTAACAAGGCGGATACACCGATGAGCAACTCGGTCAGCGCGTACAAACGCAAGCCATCCGGCCTGTGCCGAGCCCAGTTTCTGCCGATGTAACGGCCTGCCGCCCACGATCCGAGGCCGAGTCCGACCATGAAAGCTGAAAGTACGATGGAAACGAGTGCGGTAGTAACGGAGAAACGGGCCATTGCCAAACGGAGCCAGACCAACTCATAGAGGATGCTGCAAAAACCGGAAACAAAAAAGAAACCGAAATACCACCGCATGTTGTGAGCCTCTCACTTGCAGGAAGAGTCATTTAAGCAGGAGCCTTGCGACAACGCAACTTGGATTGCGAAGGAAAAACCTTTGCGGGCACTAGAGGAAGGAATCGTCACCGGAGCAACTCTTCCGTAATTGAGATGATTCGATCGACGTGCTCCTTCCAGGAGAAATCTCCGGAGCGCTCCAATCCCCGCTCGGACATTCTCTTGAGCAGCTCGGGAGATTGGGCAAGGCGGCCTACGGCTTCGGCCAGAAGTTCGGGCGAGAATGTCTTAAAGTAGAGCGCAGCATCGCGGCAGACCTCGCGATGTACCGCGAGATCGGAGGCAACGACCGGCAATCCCGCCGCCATGGCTTCGACCAGCGGGTGAGCAAAGGTCTCCACATAAGCAGGTGTGACGTACAGATCGCACGCTCGATAAACGTGGTGCAGAAGATGGTAGGGGACTGCCCCTAGCTCGACCAGATTCGAGCCCAGACCCAATTCCTGCACCAGGCGCGCCGCAGCTTCCGGCCGGAACGATCCCGGGTTCGCGCCCGGCTGCAGCTTGCATGTAAGAAACAGGCTTACCTGCCGCGGTGCGACGAGCTTCCGCAGCACGCTCACGGCGCGAATCAGAGTCTCGAAGTTGCGATAGTAGTTGTAGTGACTGACAAACAGTAGGCGCAATTCATCGCCGGTCCGTTCCAACTTTTTCATGAGTTCCGCGGGTGGAGGGCCCGGGGCCCGAAAAAAGAGTTCCCGGTCAAAGCCGTGATGGATGGCCAGTGCGCGAACTCCGGTCCAGCGCCCGATCTCGTCCGCAAAAGCCTGGCTCGGTGCGATCGTGCGATCGGCGGTCCGCACCGACCATTTCGCCATTTGCCCCTTGAGCTTGGTATCGAGCCACAATCCGTAGTCACCGCGCTGCGTCACGTCCCGGAAGAAATCACCGGATGTATACAGGGCGTTGCCGCTTAGGAGAATCTGGGGCACCGGGGACCGAAACAGAGCCATGTTCCCCGCCGATAGCAAGACGTTCGCTCCGCTGCGACGAACCAGCCCTGGAACCGACCTTTGAGCGCGCACGAATCTGGCGGCCGCGCTCACAGATTCGTCGGCGAACTCCACAAACGACACATTGGATTGGTCCTGAAATTCCTGACGCAGGAGCGGAGAGACCAGGATCGTGGAATGGAGGTCGGTTCTCGCCGCAAGGTGAGGCACAACATTGCGCACATAGGTGGGGCCGCTTCCAGAACTGGCAGCCGAGGCATCGACAAAAAGATGAATCATCGCAGAGCGGGAGAACCCAACGGCACGGACCGGGCCAACGCTACGTCTCTGACACTCCAGACCCTTCACTGCAAGTATATAGATTCCTGAAAAGGCGAAGGCGCAAAATGCAGCCTCTCCGGAAGGCCGAGCAGTGTGCTCTATAATGTGGCCAAAGCCCACGGAGGGAACTTGCTTCACCAGCGTTACAAGGACATGGTGTTTTGGGGCCTTGCCAAGGCGACCCTGCCCAATTACCTGGCGCGAAAGTATCTTAACGGAACCGCTTCATCGAATAGGCCGCAACACCTTCATCTCGGGTGCGGTCCCAAATATCTTAAGGGCTTCGTGAATATAGATGCCAACCCCTTCAACAACATTGACTTGTGGCTGGATGTGCGAAATGGGTTGCCGTTTCCCGCAAACTGCGCCGATTCCGTTTATTCCACACACATGTTCGAGCATTTCTATCCAGACGAGTTACAGCAACTTCTAAAGGAGTGCTTTAGGGTCCTGAAGCCGGGCGGCGGAATCCGCCTGATCGTTCCCAGCCTGACCAGCGCGATTGTCGCGTATGCCGAAAAACGCTCCGACTGGTTCTACGACGACTATCCGCGACACTTTGACTCTCTGGGGGGCAGGTTTTCCAACTTTGTGTTCTGTGATGGCCAGCACCGGACGGCCTTCGATCTGAGCTATCTCGAGGAAGTACTGCGAGCTGCGGGGTTCCGCGATGTGGAGGAATTAGCAGAGGGCCGCAGCCGGTTGTATCAGGAAAGTGTTCCACCGTACGAACCGGGAGATTCTCGGGAGCTTCCCCATTCCCTCTATGTCGAGGCGTTCAAGTAAACTGGTCTCTCTTTTCGAAACCTTACTGCCCCCTCAATGCAAGAGATCCTGGAACGAGAGCGCGGCTAGGTTTTGCCGCTGCCGGCTGCGCGTCTGGCCAGACCGGACAAGCCATCCAGTCGCGCAGGGAGAGCGCGATAACCCAGAAAATGACCGACATGTAGTAACCCACAGCCAGCATCCAGTCCTCAAAGCCGGCATTCACCAGGCCAGCTAGAATTATTGCCGCCGCTACCACAGAAGGCTGGTTCACCTTCCCGGTGCGCCGCAACCATGAGAAGACTCTCCAGACTTCCCGGACAACAGCGAGAAGGAGCAGCGCGAAAAAAAGAGTACCAACTACCCCGGTGGTCTCCAGTATGGTGAGATAGCTGCTGCCACGCTCCCGGGTCAACTGGCCTTGGGTCGCATAAGCGAAGCGCGAGTCAGTGCTATTGTCAGCGGCGCCAAATCCCAACCCCAGCCAGGGATGCTCGCGAAAGGTGGCCACACTTCTTTCCCAGGGTTTTTGGCGTGAATCCATGAGCTTTCCGCGCTCGCCCTTCTTGTACAAAAGAGTGTCGGAGGCATTCTGGAAACGCTCTGGCGTCACTAGAAACATGTTAAGTAAAATCGCCGCAAACAGGCTCAGGCCCCACAGCAGGGTTCGATACCGCCTTGAGCCCACGAGTAAGAAGATCGAAGTCAGGAACGCCGCGATCATGGAAGCCCGAGAGAGGCTGTAAACCAGGAGCGCGCCGCACAAAAGCAGCGGGATCAGGCGGCGAGGAGACCCCTGGAGGCTCGGCGGAAGAATGAAGCGCCACAGCAACACCGGCCAGCAAATACAGCCCATGATTAATCCCAGGGAATTCGCATTGCCCCACACTTCGAAAGAAGCGGCGTAGCAAATGGCCGAGAAATAAACCAGGCCTTCGGTCATCAGCACCAGTTTTCGCACAAAGGGTTCGGGATTTCTTGACCAAAGGATCCGTGCCCCAATGGAACCGTAGACAAAGAGCGCAGCCAGACTCAGGGCCTTGAGAACAGTGATTACTGGATTTACAGAAACCATGGCAGAGGCAAAGGCGGCAATCACGGTGAACAGCCCCAGCAGGTGCATATGATTGAAGGGAATCCGGTTCTGCCTTCGGGCATAATAACCAAGAGCCAGGAAGGCACCCGAACCGAGGACCACCCAGCGGAACATGCTCATAGCGCCCGCCAGGGGAAGTCCCGAACCCGCCCAGAAGAAAACTGCAATCATGATTGCCCAGAAATGAGTCTCGTACTGGGAAGCAATCATGCCCGCAACCACAAGAACCAGGAGCGCGAGCACGTTCGACTCGCCAAACAGATACGGGCGTCTCACCGACAGATACAACAGGAAGAGGATGGAACCTGCCGCGACTAGGGGGAAAACCTTCAGGTTCTTAGGGGTTGCAATCATGTTGGAAACTCAGGCCGGTACGCCCGCCGCCGTCGCCAAACCGGCCGCACAACACTCCGGCGAGAAGCCTTCTATTAGCCTAGCACTGTGTTGGCCCATGCGCGAGGCAAGTTGCGGGTCGCGCGCGAAGGCCGCCATGGCCTCCGCGAGTTTGCCCACATCGCCGGACGGTATGACGTAGCCGTTTTCACCCCCCTGTACCAGATCTGCCACACAGCCGGCAACATCGCTGGCGATGATCGGCAGGCCGCAGGCCATGGCTTCATTGACCACCAGGCCCCAGGTGTCGCTCAACGTGGGGAAGACCAGTACCTCCGCCAGCGCATAGAAGGCTGCCAGTTGGTCGCGCTGCGCAAATCCAGGGAAAACCACAGTACCCGGGTAAACCTTCTCGGCGTTCTTCATCAATTCGTTCCTGGCTGTTTCCTCCCCGACCAGCACCAATCCCACCTGCGCGCGCAACTCAGGCTCCAGTCGAGTGTATGCCTCCAGTAGCTGGAAAACGCCCTTCTCCCGGGTCACGCGCCCTGCGTATACAAAGTACCGTTGCGGCAGACCCAATTCAGCCCGGCACTGCGCTGCCCGTTCCCTCACGGAGCGGGCCAGGTTTGCGAACCGCCGATTGTCTACAGCATTGGGCGCTCTGTGAATCCGTTCCGCAGGAACTCCCATCGACCTCACATATGCAAAGGACGACTTGCCGGGAACCGCAAATGAGCTGCAGTTACGGACGAACCGCCGCTTGATGAACTCGGCCAAAACGCTGGGATTCCGCTGGTCTCGACTGGTGCTCTCAATCCACGCCGCAAAGTGCACCGAGTGGAATTTCGCCCAGGTTAATGCCTGCCAAAAGGCGGGATAGTTGTATCCTCCGCAGAGGATAGAGTTGGGACGGAAACGCTCCAGCGCGGACCACATGCCGCGATTTACCAGTATGTGCCCGCCACTCCACCGCCGCCGCCAGACCGGGAGCACCTGGTACGAAAACTCGATTTCGTCTTTGTAAACCAGCCAGCGGCGCTGGGTGGGGTCGGTCTCCGCGAGAAAGATAACGTGGAGTTCAATCCCTTTCTGCCGGGCCAACGCGTTAAAGACCGGAATGCGATAGGGCGAGATGATTTCTGTAATCAGTGCAACCCTGACGGGTTTAGTCAAGACAGCACTCGCCATGGGAGCGTTGGTCGTGAGAGCGTTGGTCACGAGAGCGACTCCCGATAAATGGACAAGAGTCGTCTCGCCTGATGTGACAGAGTGAAGCCTTGCAGGATGGTTTGGCGGCCGGCGCGGCCGAGGTTCTCCCGAAGAGGGCGGTCGGAGAGCAAGGCGTGCAGTGCAGCCGTCAGATCGCTGAGATTTTTCGGTTCAATCAGCCAGCCATTCTCTTGGTGGCGGATCACTTCCTCGATTCCCTGGCCGCGGCACGCGATCGCGGGCCGCCCGGCTGACATGGCTTCCAGATACACGCAACCGAGTCCCTCGTACCAGCTGGGCAGAGCGAACAGCGTGCACTGCTGCATGGCCGCAGCCACTTCCGAGCGGGGCCTTCGTCCCAGGAAGTGGACTCGGTCTTCGATGCGCAACGAGCGCGCGAGTTCCTGTAGTCGAACGCGCTCTGAGCCATCGCCAATGATCCTGCATTGAACCTGGGGATGCGCTGGTGTGATCTCGGCCAGCGATCGCAGCAGCAAGTCGTGTCCCTTGATGGGGATCAGGTTGCCGACACTCAGGATCAGATCGTGCGGCAACGCCGCGCCGCCTGCCGGTTTGGACGACGGACTGAACAGCGACGAATCCACACCGTTGTAGACGACGCTGATGTTGGCAGCGCCGCCGAGCCCTTCGGGCACGCGCTGGGCAACCTGTTCGCTGATGCAGACCACCCGCGCGGCAGAGCCGTAGACATCCGCGCATACCTTGGAGCAACGGCGCCCAAACCAGCCGGGCACTTGCCGGGTGGAAAAGGCATCCAGCCCGTGCACCGTCACAACAAACGGGATGCCCAGATCTCTTGCCAGCAGCATTGCCGCCTGCCCGCAGGGCAGGGGGGCGTGGGCGTGGATCAGGCTGAGTGGTTGTTGCGCATGGAGCTGCCGCACAGTGGATTTCAGGGCCGCGTGCAAGAATCGTCCGGCACTGGATAGTCCGGGATTTCCGGGAAGGCAGAAGTACTTCTTCCACGTGGCTGGGGGCGACTGCGATGCGGGACTGGGATGCGAGTGGTGCATCGGATGCACTGCCATCACCGAAGACTCAACCCCGCAATTCTGCACGGCACGGACGCATTCGGCTACAAACGAACCGGAGGCGTCGTCGGTAGACGTGGGATAGAAGGGGGTCAGGGTTAGTACGTGCATCGATCGCTGGTATTGCCAGTATCCACGGGCCGGGACTTACATCGTTCTACTCTTTCCCTTAAAGTACACCATATTCCACAGCGTCGTGCCGGCGCCGGTCAACGGATACGGCTCGAAAACAACGGTCTCGAACATTCTGTTGAACAGAACGCGCCACTCCGCCAGAGGCCGGGCGAATTTCCCGCGGTCCAACCGGGCGAGGAGGCGAGCCACCGAACGCTCCTCAGGCATGACCAGTTCGAGCATGTGGATGTGCCCGTTCGCGGTCAACAGGGATTGCAGGTGCGAAAGGATGCCGATCGAATCTTCCGTGTTCAGATGATGCAGAAAGCTATTGACGAGAATGAAGTCGAAACGCTCTTCGGGGCTGGCCTTGAACTTGCGGACGTCGGCGACCAGGAAATTGCGGCCATGCCGTTGGCGGGCGCTCTGTACGTATCGCTCATTCACGTCAACGCCCAGATAGTCGGCGTCGGAGAAGTGATGCGTGTTCGTTCCCGGTTCACAAGCTACGTCGAGCACGCGTCGCACACGTCCGAGGTCATTGTGCGCCAGCACGGGCGCAAATTTCTGCTCCGCGAAGGGCGCCTGCCACAACTTGTAAACAAGCGTGCGCTCGAGCAGGTTCTCGGCCAGACTCATCGCTGGCACCCGCGCGACAGTTGTTCTATACGTTCACCGGAGGGAATCATCGTCATCAGCATTCAGATTTGCGGTGCCACGAACGTCCTTCGCGGTCACGGAGGACTAGTCATGATAGCAGCTACGCAAGGCTGGTCGTGGAGACGGTCGAGGGCAATTACTTGCCCGCTATCATCAGCAGCGAACTGCCGAATGGAATGGATAGCGGGGTCAGGATTCTTTGTTCCAGACGGGAAACTCCGTACAAGACTTCGTTGACCCAGCGGGGCGGGATGGTTGCCGGTTCCGGTTCGGAGTGGAACATGCGCTCGATTGTTCCCACCGCCAGCTTCACGGGAAATGTCCAATGGTAGAAGTAGCGGTCTTCTCTAATTCGCAGATCGGTTTGGCCAACGATCTGGCGCATGGTGCGTCTGGTGTAGCGGATCCGGTGGTGATTCAGCACGTCGTGGTTCGTCCACAGCGCCATGAAGGCGGGCACGGTGGCGACAAATGTGCCATTGGCTTCCAGCAGTTCTGAGACGCGGCGAAGGGCGTTGACCGGATCATCCAGATGCTCCAACACGTCCAGCATGAGGATCAGCGAATACTTCCTAGAGGGCTGAAAGCTTTCATCGAAGGGCCCGACATGAATGCGCGCGCTGTGCCGATTCGCCGGGTCGATCAACTCGGCACAGGGCTCGATGCCTTCCACCTCTCCGAACTGCGCCAGGCGATCGAAGAACAGAGCGTCTCCGCAGCCAATGTCGAGTATGGTTTTCCAGCCTTGCGCGGGCTGCAGCCGGCGCAGTTCATCCACGATCAGTTCCGTACGGGCTCGCCACCACCAATGATTCTGATAGAGGTCCCGATATTTTTCGCCGTATGCCCGGTCCACCTCAGCCTCTATTCCAGCTTGACCTGTTGTAGTTGGCAACCCTCGGGCGACGCTGCCCGAAACACGAGCAATTCGTGAAAACCGCCGCCGCGCGCTTTCTCGATTGCCTCATCGAGTATCTCCGTGGGTGGCTCAGGCGCAGTGGGCAAATTGTATTGCGGATATCCCCAGCCAACCGCAGCCCATCCAATGTCGTCGTACTCGGGCAGGCCTTCGACCATCGGCACACCCGCGAGGGCGGGCGCGATGAACGGGGTTGAGCCCGCTCCCACTTGACGCATATCCCAGTAACTGCGATTGGTCTTGGGAATGTACAGGGCCAGGTTTCGGCGTTCTTCAGCCGACCGGTCTCCGATGGCTCTCAGGCAATCCAGAACTTGCGTACGAACGGCCCATGCCGGGCTGATGACCGCTTGTCCCGTCCGAATCTGCCGTAGAGCGGGTCGCCATTCTGTTTCCGCACCTCCGGCAAGCACCGCACGATCTTCACCGTTGCGCGCCAACATGCGATGAACCGTCCCGAATGTGGTCATGCCCAAGTGCGCCGTAACCGCCAGCATCAACCCGAGACCCAGCAGGCTCGATAGAGGCAGGCTGCCATCCTTGGTGCGGTTCAGCAGGCTGGCTATGTCCAGTTCCTGTAGGAACGCGACGAGCAGAAGGCCAGCCACGATTCCCTGGAACTCGGTGAAAAACTTCCAGGCGGGAGAATAGAAGTTGAGCAGCAGGTAAGGAGCAATCCCGGCCAAGGCGGTCACAAACGCGATCTCCACCGGGAGCGTGTTCCGCGAGCGCACCTGGCGAGCTAGATCAGAAAGTGTGACCACTCCGTTCCGCCGGGCCCACACGATCACGAACAGCCAGACCCACAAGAAATAGAGAAAGAAAAAGTAGGGCACCCATTCCGGGTGGATTCGGTCAAAGGAAAAGAAAGCGAGACTCGCCTTGTTCGCGCCAACCTCCGAGTACATGAGAAACGCGAGTGCAACCACGGAAAGCGCGGTGCCGAGCGCGAAAGGCCAAGCCCGCAGTTCTCGCACGCGCCACCACAGATACACGGCGACCGCCACAAGCAAGTACATCTGCGAGATCTTCACAGATCCTATCAGGCAGAGGACGGCAGGTATCCCGAGGGCCACGGCGACGGCGTTGAGCCGGGACGCTGAAAAATCTGAAAGGCCGACCTTTTCACAGAAGTGGACGGCTGCGCCAATCAGGAGCAACGACAGCGTGATGGCCAGGAGGAATGAGTCGCTGTTGAGGATGGTCTCGTTGAAATTGAGATGCATCGGATCGTCTTTGAAGGGAAAAACTCCAATGAAAACGACCACGCAGGCAACGGCGAACGTTGCCGTGAAAAACCGGCCGCTCCGCTGCATGAAAGAGCGAAGGTACTGGGCGCAAATCCAGAAACTCAGGACATACAGTGGGATCAGCAGCAAACCATAGCCAAAGGCGACGAACTCCACCGCGTGAAAGCCGCACAGCGATCTAAGCGCTTCGGCGATCCAGAGAGAACCGTTGTGGTACTTCAATGGCAGCAGCCCATCTAAACCGGTCGAGGCTACCTTGAAGGTGGAAATCATGTTGACGACGGCCGCCTGCTCGATGACATCGGTATAGATTCGCCCGGTAACCATGGCCTCTGGAAACAGGATGTCGTGTGCGGTGTTCTGCCGCCAATACATGCCCTCCGCATAGATTCCAAGAAGGGCGCCCAGTGCAAGCAGAGCGGCGACCCGAAGCACACCGAACCCAGCTATTACTCGAACAAGATTCCAGAGGAAAGCGGCTACGCCGGCAAGCGCGAGGACAATACAAGCGAGAGTTCTGCCTGACGGAAGGTATAAACCTATTACCGTTACTCCAGCCAATGCCCAGAAAGGCATAGCTGGAGCAGAAAAAACCCATTGCTTGCGCGACCCGAAGGCGCTCACGTTGACCAGCAACAGGGATATGCCAGTCAGTCGCACCAGTTCGGCAACCGGACTCGCATACCCCGACCGCAAAACCAGGATGGTCGCCAGCATCACCACAGGAATGGCAGAGGCAAGCAGGCACAGCGACGGGATAGGGTCAGCCGATGCGCGTTCTCTGAAAGAAGACATAAACGAAGACGTGGTCGCAGTTGGGTCTAACAGGGATGCGATCCCGGCACTGTCGGAATGGCTCCCGATCAAAGCTCCGCTGGCCTGGGATCGTTGAATAAATTCAAGTGCGTCCCGAAACATTCCTCATCGGGTTCGAAGAACTTCTTGCGCTCCAGGATTCCGCTTGCGCCGTGCCGGTCGGAAGCAGCACAGGCCGGGCGTTTCGGCTTACAACTTTACGCACTACGTAGTGCGGTCGAGCTTTGGTTTCTTCGTACACCCGGCCCACATATTCTCCGATAATGCCGAGAAACAAGAGATTCACGCCAGAAAGAAACGTCATCACGACGATCAACGCGGTAAACCCCTGCGGAGAGTGCAGCCAGAATCTGGCGTAAATGGCGTAGCCTGCGAACAGGGACGAGCAGCCGATGGCGAGGACACCGAGAAGCGCGGCCGCACGAAGGGGAACGATAGAAAACGCGAAGATGCCGTCGGAGGCAAGCTTCAACAGCTTCAGCGGCGAATATTTCGTGCGCCCTGCCTGCCGCCTGGAGCGCTCGATCGGGACACCAATCTGGCGGAAACCAACCCAGGTGCGCAGTCCGCGGAGATAACGATGGTGCTCGGGCATTCCACGGATCTCGTCAACCACACGGCGCGTGATCAGACCAAAGTCACCGGAATCCAGCGGAAGGCGAGTCGAGGAAAGAACCGCGATGAGACGGTAAAAAACACGGTAGCAGAGACGCAACCACCACGATTCCTTGCGGTCTCTGCGCACGACGTAGACGACATCGTATCCCTGGCGGTAAACCCCCAGTAGCTCGGGAACCGCCTCGGGCGGATCCTGCAGGTCTCCATCCATGAGAATGCAAACGTCGCCGGTGACGTGGTCAAGGGCCGCGCCCAGTGCAGTCTGATGACCAAAATTCCTGGAGAGCGCGACAATCACCAAACGGGAGTCTTCGCGGGCGGCATTTTCGAGCAGTTCCAGGGTCCGGTCGGAGCTGCCATCGTCCACGAATACGACTTCGTGCGGACCGCCGGGAAGGGCGTCCAGCACAGCCGTGGTCCGGCGCACCAACTCGGGCACGACCGCGTCTTCATTGAAAACGGGGATCGCCAGCGAAACCCTGGGAACTGGGACCGCTGGCTCTTTGTCGTCAAAACCTTGTCCCATAGGGCTGATGCACCGTCACCAGTGACTTCGGTGATACAGTACCACACTTGCTTCGGCGGAAGGCAAGCCGGAGAACTGCTCAAACCACGCGTCAGCCAGCTTTCGCGGCGGCACGGACGCAGCCGTCCAGCAAGGAATTCCAGTGTTCGGCGACCACCTGCCAATCGAACATTTCGCAGCATCGCAGGTGTGCGGCGCGCCCCAGTTTGGCCGTGTACTCTGGATTGCCCAGCAGCATGCACAACGCATCGGCGAAACCTTCGATGTCTTCAGGGTCAATCAAGAGGCCGGTGTCTCCCAGTACTTCGGGTATCCCGCCGCGCCGCGATCCGATGACCGGAGTCGCACACGCCATCGCTTCGGTATTCACCAGACCAAATGGCTCCTGGAAAATTGATGGACAGGTGAAGACAGTCGTTCTCTGAAACCAGGCGGACAAATCCCGATCGTGGTGCAGATACCCGGTAAGTTGCACGCTTCCCGGGTGGCTCTTGATGATCGAACTGGCCAATGCTTCCACTTCGCGAACATACGGCGTCGGCTCATGGGCCCCGAAGCCGGTGCTGCCGCCGATCACAAGTTTCGCGTCCGGGTGGACTTTCAGAACTCGGGCATGGGCTTGAACCAGTTGCAGCACGCCCTTCTCGGGGTGAAATCTCCCGACGAAGAAAATCGTCCTGGGTTCACGCAGTTCTTCGCGGGGAAAAAATAAATTGGTATTCACGCCGTTGGGAACGACTTTGGTCCTGGCCGCCAGTGTGGGGGATTTTGCCGCAAATGTGTTACGCAAGTATTCGCTGCAGACCGCAACCGCCTCCAGGTCTGGCGCGAGTTCGTCCAGTTGGGTTACGGTCCAGTGGCCCAGGTGATCGTTTTGCAGATGTAAGACGATTGTGCCTTCGTAGCCAAAACCACGGAGCACTCTGGCCCATTGCGGCCGGTTGTGAATGTGTATGACGTCAAATGCTTGCAGCCTGGAAAACAGCGCTCGTAGCCATAGCTTCTCCTCGTACCTGCGGGCACCGGGAATCAGGGAGATGAAATCGCAGAGCCTCCAAGTGGAACTGGTCGCATGAGGCAGCGGATATAAGTCTTCAGTAGCGGTCGGATATCCAAATACCGTTACATCAATGCGGCTACTTAGCCGGCTGTACACCTCATACGTCCAGCGCGCCAGCGCTCCTCCATAATAGGCGCTGAACTTTTCCCGGCTTGAGAGGAGAACCGCGACCTTCACCCGCTGTACTGAATTGTGGGTCATGGATTCAGCGATGTTGAATGACGAACTTGTTCTGAACTCTCCCACACTTCGAGTTTCCACATCAAGCTCGCGTATTACGAAGCCAGCGCACAAACTTCTCAAGACCCTCCTCCAGCGAGGTAGCCGGACAGTAACTCAGCATGCGGGCGGCTTTCTCTGTGTTCGCCCACGTGATGGGCACGTCGCCTGGCTGCAAAGCCCTCTGGTCACGAATTGCAACCCGGCCGGTCACCCGCTCCAGGGCTTCGATTAGTTCCTTGAGCGACACGGGATGCGAATTGCCCAGGTTAAATACGTCAAACGGCGTCCCACCGGGCGGAAATTCGTAGTCCAGGGCTGCCAGCACTCCGGCCACGGTGTCATCCACAAAGGTGTAGTCCCGTCCCATGGAACCGTCTCCGAACACCGGGATCGGCTTGCCCGCTTCCATCAACGTTGCGAACTTCCGGATCGCCAGATCAGGGCGTTGGCGCGGGCCGTACACGGTGAAGAAGCGCAGGCATACCGTCGACAGGCCGTACAGGTGAGCGTAGGTGTGGCAAAAAAATTCTCCCGCAAGTTTGGTGGCCGCGTAGGGAGAGATCGGCCGCAAGCAAGGATCGTCTTCCGCGAATGGAACCCGGTTGGTGACGCCATACACCGAACTTGACGACCCGAAAATGAAACGTTTCACACCC
This sequence comes from uncultured Acidobacteriaceae bacterium, assembly GCA_963842095.1. Taxonomy (GTDB): domain Bacteria; phylum Acidobacteriota; class Terriglobia; order Terriglobales; family Acidobacteriaceae; genus Sulfotelmatobacter. Next base: position 441,537 of record CAWJEY010000003.1, on the reverse strand, counting down.
ATCTGCCGGGCCAGCTCGAGAAGATTCAGGGTGCCCCCGACGTTGACCCGTTCGTAGAGTTGCGGATTCTCGATAGAGGGCCTCACCCCGGCGCGCGCCGCCAGGTGAATGATAGTGTCGGGCTGCAACTTTGAGATGGTTTGCCTAAGCGCATCGAAATCACAGATGTCGAGCTCGCAGAAGGTGAATTTGCTCACTCTTCGCACTTCTTCCAGATTTGCCCGCTTGGCCGCGGGTGAGTAAAAGTCATCGAGACTATCGACCACCGAGAGCTGCTGGCCACGGCGCAAAAGGGCCTCTGCGACGTGAGAACCGATGAACCCGGCTCCTCCAGTCAGCAAAACATGATGCGAAGCTGGGCTCACGCCTGCGAAGCCTTTCGCGCAAACACCCAGGAATAAACCGCTCCTCCGCGGTTGAGCTGAAAGGAGCACGTTTCGATATCCTGGAAGCCGAGCGAACTCAAAGTGTCGTGGACCCAGGCGGAGTCGTAGGTGATGCTCTGCATGAACGGGCTCCACTGGTGACGCGCCAACCGGAACCGGTGATACCAGCCCTTGGTCCGGCGCAGCGCCATGTAGGCATTGTGCGCCGCCGCAAACCAGCCGCGCACCATCGGCTTCAGATTCCCCGGCCACTGGTGCAAGGGCATCTGGATCATGATCGTGCCGCCCGGCTTTAGTACCCGAGCCATCTCGCGGAAGTAGGCGGCCGCGTGCTCGATGCGGTCAAAGTGAAGGAACACAATCACAGAGAACACGGCCGTGACGCTGCTATCCGGTACGGGAAGCGAGATGCCGTCTGTCACATAGAGATGAACGTTCGAGCCTACGTGCTGCCGGGCGTAGTCGATCATGCCCTTGGCAACGTCAAGGGCATGCACTTCAGTGAAGTCTTCCGCGATGTGTCGAGTTAGCCGTCCAGCTCCGCAACCGATTTCAACGCAGCTCTCGCGCTCGATGCCGTAACGTTGCCAGCGCTGCATGAACTCTTCCCAGTCGCTGCGGCCGATCTGGTAAAACTCGGCATCCGTCCAGGGAGTGGCCCCGTCCCGTTCTCTTCCGGGCTGCGGAATTACGCCGAAAAGCGGGTCCTTCTCGCCCCAGGCCTGCCACTCCTGATTCGACTCCGGTGCGCGACTCTCGACGTTCCCCGTGAGCGGGGTCTTCATCCTGATCCTCCGCGGCGTGAAGACTGAAATTCTAACGCATCCATGGGTCGTGCGCTTCACCGGTTCCCCGGCCACAGACGAATCACAAATTCTGAGTTTGCCAGCGCTTCCACAGCGTCCGGCCGGCCCAATAAACAGCGGCATAGACCAAGGCGCCGAGTACCACAAGAACGACCACGTGCAGCGTGGCGGCCGCGCTTGCGAGCAGCAGCCCGGCGGCCATCACGCCGGATGCGATCGAAGAGAGCGATAGCGCCTCCAGCAGACTCGGGCGGCGCAGATCACGGACAAAGTAATAGTTCATGAAGGCAACCACGCCCTGACTGATTGCGGTAGTGAAAGCGGCTGCAATCGCGCCGTAGCGCGGAATCAGAAATAGATTCAAGACCACGTTCACTCCCGCCCCTGCGATCACAGCACGCAGATATTTTTTTTCCCGTGCGATGGGAATCAATTGGGCTCCAAAGTAACTGGCCAGCGGCCCGGCCACGATAGTCAGCATGAGCCAGCGAAAAAGCATCGCGCTCCCGGTGTACTGTGCCCCGAGAACAAAGCGGGTAAGCGGCGCCGCTAGGATGAAGCCTCCGGTTGCGATCGGAAGCGCGAGGCCGACGCTGGCCTGCCCCAGCCAACCAAGATAGCGTTGCTCGTTCTCATGCTCATGGTCCTGGCCGGTGGTTTCCGACAGCAAGGGAAAGAAAACCTGTCCGAGAATCGCGGCGAACGACATCGCGATCGTCATCAGACGGTAGCTGGCGACGTAGAGCCCCACTTCCGTCTCGCTGCGCATATACCGCAGCATCACGGTATCGATCTGGTCGTAAATCATCGACATCATGCTGGCCAGGCCCATGATCATGCATATGGGCAGGAAGCTGCGCCAAACTTGAGGAGAGATGACTGGCCACGGAATGTGGTACTCGCGGCGCGCCGGCAGCCAGATGAGCAACGTTCCTGCGAGCACAGAGGCAACGCTTGCGACGGGCACGATCCACGCGTCAGAGGGACGCCGGATCAACAAGAGGATGAGTCCGCCGTAGATCAGCTGGCCCACGGTGCCGCGCAGCGTGACCATCCACATCCGGGAACGCGCCGTGAACACCCACTGCGCGTCCAAGCTATTCACCAGGAATACCAGACCCGAGAGCACGATCAGCAGGCGGGTGGCGAAGTCGTGGGGCGCGAACGTGAGGGCGAACGCGACGAGCAGGACGTAGGAAACAACGGCAAATGCAACTCTTGCCCCCAGCACGTGCTGGATGAGGAAATGGACGCGACTCTCGTCCTTCGCTGCTTCCCGCAGAGCGTAGGTGGAAAAACCGGGGGATGCGACCAATCCAAAGAACCCAGCCACGGCCGTGGCGAAACCAATTTTCCCGTAAGCAGTCGGACCCAGCGCCCGCACCATGAACGGAAACACGACGAGCGGAGTCACTTTGCTCAGGAGATCGAGCACCAGCAGGGCCGCCGAGTTATTAATCACACGCGCCAAGCGCATAAGTTGAAAGGCTTAGCCTCGATTTAGAGCTGTCCGCAGCAGCGGAGCAGCACCACCCATCGAATGAGTTGGTCACTGCAGTCTGCTCCCGCCAGGTGCTGAGCGAAAAGCTGGCGGGCCGGCGCCGGATCAAGCACCGCCTGCAACGCGGCGGGATAATTCGCCAGATCATTCTCCACGCGCTCGCGAAGTTCCGCTCGGAGCCACGTCGCCAGCGGGGGCGTAAACCCCTGCTTCTCTCGCCAGCGAATCTCCGGCGGAACCCACTCCGGAAGCGCCTTGCGAAGCAAGGCCTTCCCCTGCCCGTGAGAAAAGTGATATTGCAAGGGCAAGTGAGTAACGAACTGAAACAAGTCCGAGTCCAGGAATGGCGCCCGGCATTCGAGAGCACTGCGCATGCTGGCTCGATCCACCTTGACCAGAATCTGCTCCGGAAGGTATCCACAAAAAGTTGCTTCCATCCCCGAGCGCGGGTAAGGCAACCGCGCGTGGTGCTGGTCGGCAGTTTCCAGTTCTGCCAGCCCGACTTTCGCCTCTTCGCGACGCGGAGGAAGAAACCATTGCAGCAGCGGAGTCTGGGCGTGGCCGGCGCGCAGAAGTTGTCCATCGTCCTGACGAAGAAAATTCAGCAAACCCCGGCCGCGCCGTCCTTCGTGATAATGCTGGAAGGTCTTCTCCGCCAGAAAGTTTATGCCTGGTGTGCGGCGCAGGTTGTGCCAGCGGCAATAGGCAAACGCCGGCCGGTAGCCGGCAAAACATTCGTCCCCACCGTCGCCGGAGAGCATCACCTTGCACTCTTGACGAGCGGCCCGGCAAACGGCAAACGTTGGGAACATGGAAACATCCGCAAGCGGCTCGTCGTAGTGATCGATAAGCTCTTCGAAGAGCGGCAATAGCTCCCGCGACGAAAAATGAACTTCATGATGATCGGAATCAAGTTGCTTAGCGATCTGCCGGGCGAATGGGGCTTCATCGAGCTGCGTGTCGTCGAACGACGCGCAAAACGTGCTGAATCGGGCCCCCGGCAGAAGCTCTCTCACGGCGCAGGCGATCGCCGTGGAATCGATTCCACCGGAAAGAAACGCGCCCACCGGAACATCGCTACGCAAGCGAATCCGCACCGCCTGTCGCACGCGCTCACGAACTCCTTCGACTGCCTCCTCCACGGAAGGGACGGGGACGCCCTGATCGCTATTCGCTGGAAGCTCTGGAATCCAGAACCGGGTGCTCACAAGATCAGTGCCGCGTCGCAGAGTGATGGCCTCGCCCGCTCGAAGTTTCCCAATCCCTTGCACATGCGTGCGGGGCGCCGGGACGTAGCGCAGAGCGAGAAACTGAGCGACCGCAGCGATGTCCAGCCGCGTATCGACGCCGGGCAACGCCAGCAGGGCCTTCATTTCCGAAGCAAACGCGAGTCCGCCGCCTGCAACGCGGGCCCAGTAAAGCGGCTTCTCGCCAAAGCGATCCCGCGCCAGCAACAGTTCTCCGCGGCGTGTGTCGAAAAGAGCAAAGGCAAACATGCCTTCCAGATCGTTGAGCAGATCCTTTCCCTTGTCTTCGAAAAGGTGAACCAGGACTTCGCAGTCACTCTGGGTCCGAAAACGGTGTCCAGCAGCTATTAGTTTTTCCCGCAGTTCGACGTAGTTGTAGATTTCGCCGTTGCACGCCACCCACACCGAATGATCCTCGTTGGCCAGCGGTTGGGCGCCGCCTTCGAGGTCGATTATCGCTAGACGGTTGTGGCCGAGCAGGCAGCGATCACCCATGAACAACTGCTGCCGGTGACCATCCGGTCCGCGATGAGAAAGGAGACCCTGAGCGCGATCCGCCCAGGCAAGCCAGCGCTCGCCCAGCGGCGCATTCGGGTCAAAGATGCCGTAAATTCCACACATTCGGAGGGATCTAGCGCTTTGCGGTCACAGCCTCGAACACTTCCTGCCATTGGAGCGCGATGCGGTCCCAAGCAAAGTTCAGGGCATGCAGCGCGGCCGCGCGCGACATCGACCGCCGCAAGTTCGGGTCGCGCAACAACAGTTCCAGTTTCTCGGCTAGTTCAGCATCCGATTCTACCAAGAACCCGCTCTCTCCATTCCGCACGTAATCGGGCCGATACAGATTCATTGCAATACTCGGAAGGCCACACGCGCTGGCTTGCCCCAGCACCTGAGGATGGCCCTCCAGAATACTGGGGAACAGGAATACGTAGGCCTTGCGCATTTCGTCGCCAAGTTCCATCGGCGTCAAGTGACCCACGAACTCGACGTTATGGCAACCGAGCTGCTGCGCCAAGGCACGGCAAGCCGCTTCCGTCTCCCCGCGTCCAGCCAATCGAAACCGTGCATCAGGATGACGAGCCGCTTGCTGGACGATCAGTTCCACGCGCTTACGCGGCTGAAAAGATCCGGCATAGAGCACCACCGGTGGGCCGGACTGAGAAGATTCCTGTTCGCGCGGGAAAAAGAATCGTCGGTCGATCCCATTGTGAATCGTCCCGGCCTCAATTCCGAACATATCGCGCACGGTTTCAGCTACGTATCCGGAGTTGGCGAAGACTGCGTCCGCCTCGCGAATGGATCGGCCTGCCGACACGGCTGTCGCCTCGTTCATGATCATGACTACGTGGGTGACCACAGCCGTTTTCAGCCGCAGCTTGCGGCGCAGCGAGAAGAAGATGTTATCCAGGGGCCCGAATCTCGGGTAGAAATAAATGTCGGGTCGCACCAGCAACAACCGTGTCAGGAAGCGCCGGGTATTTCCGTGCGGGCGCGCGGGAATAAGCAGCGTGTTTGGCCGCGCGGCAATCCGGGGATCCGGTTGCCCACCCGAGAACATCGCCACGCGAAAGCGCTCGGCAGGAAGCCGGGCCACAATTTCCTTCACCGTCAGTTGCTGAGCGTTGGTATTGTCCGCGTCGGCATGGGACGGCGTGAAGATCGTTATGACTCGTTGCGCTTTGCTCATTCCAGTATTCGGCGGACTAACTTGTTTCCGGTGAAGGCACCTTCGCAGTTGCACATGCACCAGTAGCGATAATTCGACGCAACCACTCCGGATCCATTGGACTCAGGAGACACTCTTCGGATAACGGGATTGCCGGCTCCGTCACCATGCGCGGCAACTCGGCAATCTGTTCCGCGGAGTTCAGGATTCGGCCAACTCCAAAGCGGGCGTATTGACGGGTATATCCGTAGGGCGAGGAGTTCAACCACTCGCACAAGAAACATGGAACCCCGAGCAACGAACAATCGATGACAGTGGTTGACTCTACCGTGACCGCGAACCAGGCCTTTGCAACCAGCTGAGGCACGAACGGACCCTCGAGCACATCTACCAGCGCCGCTTCCGCTGGCGGCAACACTTTCGCGATCAGCGCCATCCGTTCCTGGCGGCTTTCGAACGGATGCAGCTTGACCACCAACTTTCGGCCGAATTCTCGCGCAATTCTGGCCAACGGGGGCAGAAGCTCGCGGTAGATCTCTTCGGGTCGCCAGCCCGCCCTTTCGTAAGGCTCGGAAAAAAACAAGATCAGCGAGCCTTGATCCTTCCCGCGTTCGTGCGTCGGAATCGAACGTGGCCGAGGCGGACCTGCGAGCATGACACGCTCTGCGGGCAACCGGCAGACCGTCAGCAGATAATCTCGTTCCATCTCTCCCTTGGCAAGATAGAGATCGGAGGACATTTCTTTCATGAGGTAGCGGCCGTCGAACGCGCCGTGATGAAAATCCAGCGTGGGGATGCCCTGCTGGCGGGCGAGAAGAACCGGAAGCCGGGTGTATGGATTGCTGTCATCACCGCACATCACGGCCACCACTCGCTCCTGGGAGAGCACATTCTGCCACGCATTCCGAATGGCGAGGCCATCGCGAAAATGATTGGGGAACTGCTCGAACAAACCCTCGCGGAACAGCAACTCCGTCTCCGGCGAAAGTGCGAGGGTTTGTTTCAGCTTCTCCCACTTGCCTAGGATCTCCAGATATTCCGCCTGCGGCTCGGGCCCGCCCGCATAGGCAGCCAGACTCGCGGAAGCCACGTTCGGAGCTGGGTCGAAGTGGGTCCCGCTGCGCCGCGTCGCAACCACCAGAAACGATTGCTCGGGAAGCATGCTGGCGTAAGCCACTGCCATGCGCGACACATTAGTGTAGGCGCTGGGCAGGAGGACGAATGGCCCCGGCCTACCACGCCGTTTGGCGGCAAATCGAGCGCGCCATCGGTAGCGCACATCGTACTTGTCCAGGAATATCTGCGCCAGCTGGTCGAATGAGAACCTCCGCAGCAGGTCACTATAGTGGCGAAAGTGCGAGGAGCGAGTTGTATCAGCGAAGGTGCGCAGGGGACGCTGCAGCAGGAGGCCAACTCCGCTCGCGGGCCACTCCGGCCGCGTTGCGTGCAGCTCCGTGGCTGCATCTAACTGCCCCGCCAGACGCCCTAACAGAACAGCTTCCTGCAGCTCTGGATAGATAAGAACACTAACCAGGTCCCACCAATCCAACCCTGTTTCATCGAGAAGCTGGTTACGCCCCGCGTGAAGAAGTTGACGGATCGAGTCAAAATCCTGGATTCCACGCCGCAGGGTGTCCAACTGCAAGATAGGAGAATGCAAACGCTCCTGCCCGGCGGCTCGGGTGAAGGCGGAAGACTTCCCCAAGTCTACAATTAGGTCCCATTTTTCGGCGGCCCAGGGCCCAGCGCACGGGGAGTCTTCGGGATGGACAAGGAGAGTCTTCAAGAATCAAGAATTGCGACACACTAGTCTAAATGCTTTTCGTTCCAGGTGTGGCTTCTCTCGCCGGCTGCAATCGGCGCAGTACGCGGCGGACTGCTGACTCGACCTTCGGCGACCGTTTCAACGCGCTCGCCGCGCGATATCTCACGATTTCTCGCAGGTAGCGGCCCCAGGATTTTGTCATGGTAACGTCAACTGTCTGGCGGGTACTGTTCCCAAGTCGCTCTTTATAGCCTTCCGCGCCGAGACCCAAATCGACCAAATTCATTCCGTCCATGTCACAGGCTTCGGTCACAATCCTCGAAAGCAGGCACTGGCCTGGGGAATTCTCTTCCTGACGGCTATCAAAGGTCGGCTGATACCAAAACCAACTTCCGTGAAATTGAAACCCATAATTCCACGCCACCGGCCGGTCCCCAACCATCAACATGCTCAAAGTCACGACCTCACTGCCGGAAAATCGCCTGACGAGTTCTTCAAGGAAGAACCGGCGTTCGGGTGTGGAGAGAACGCTAACGCGCTGTGTAGCCTGGAAGCGCGCCACGTGCGCGTGGATAAATTCCGGCAGGGCCGTCTGGATCTGGGCCGGAGACCGCAGATGAGCAAATGTCACCGGACCTTCACGCTCCATCGTTCGCAGGTAACGGCGAAGCTTTTTCTTGCCCGCCAGAGCACTCTTCATCTCCCGGCGTTTTTCTCCGGAGCCCAGTTCCACCTGGATGCACAGGCATGCCGGCCGCGTGTACACGTGAAAACCCTGCTTCTCAGCTGCAGCCTGAAGTGTCGCAGGGGTCGCTGAATCTTCCGGGAGACTCGCCAGCGCCACCACACCCACTTTCAACTTTCCGAGTTCCGCAACGACTGCGTCAATGAACTCGGCTCGCTGATGGGCATGAGTCACAAACTCGCAATAGTCTGCGGTGGTTGCGGCAAGAAAACCTACGTTTTCCTCCGCAGCATCCGTTGCCAACGATGCTGCACCGACCAAATTCTCTCCCTCGTAACCTAAGAACAGCAACGGCGTAAGCGAACTTTGATACGCAGACTGCATCGCGAGAGCCCACTCGCATGTATAGAAGACCTGCGGCCGCTCCATCTGCAGGACCAGGTCATTCCATTGCCGCAGCAGAGAAGGCTCATCCGGAATTTTCCTCAGCAGGACTACACGCATGGCGCACTCACGGATTTTTCAGCTTTTCGAAAGACATAGTAGTACCAATCCGTAACATAAGTTCCGCTGTGCCGCGGATAGTCATCCCCAGCGAGCCGCAGAAACCGGAAGCCCTGCTGCTCCACTTCTGCGACTGCCCGTTCGGGCACGGCAAAGTGGGTCAGCACTCCGCCGTGAGTTGAGTCGACCATATAGCCATCACCGCTCCAAAATGCACGCCGCCACACTCTTTGGGACAAACGGAGACCGGACACCATCGCGGATCTAGCCACCGCTACCGCAACTCGCACCCATAAGACAAGAAATCTAGCGGGTTCGAGTAACCATTTCCTCTGCCCCGCCAGCTTCTGTGCGACCTGCTCGACTCTTACCGGGTTCCAAGCCGGGCGGAGAAAAACTGCCCGTGGATTGTGGGAGGAGAAAATCAACACGCCACCGTTTCTCAGCACGCGGTGGATTTCTGCGAGGCAGCGCCGCCGCGATTCGCCCGGGGCGAGAGCGTCCATACCGTTGAAAGCCATCACCACGGAATCAAATGTCTCGTCACCGAGCAGTGCAAGATTCGTAGCATCCGCCACCAGGAACTCGAGCTGCGGAAACTTCTGCTGACAGGCTGCGACCATATTTGGCGCGTAGTCCACACCCACGTAACGGGATGCCAGGCGGGAAAGATGCGGAGTCGTCCGGCCACCACCAACGCCGAGATCCAGAATCGCATCCCCGTCTTTGAGAAATGCGTCGAACAGCATCTTCTCGCATGGACTGAGGTAGTCCAGCGAGGCGTAATGCGCTGCCACCTCGGACCTGTTAAAGACGGGAAGATTCGGGTCCTCCTGCCTGCCTGAATTGCCTGGTGACGGGTCTCCAGCAACGTGGGTGGGCGGATTCATGCGGAAAGTGGACTGACTAATCTCATGAGTTGAGGACCAAATCCCAGCTCAGGGGTGTTCCCCGTTCGATGTCGTGTGCTGCACGCTTGCCCAGAACCTCGTCCAGATGGCGGGTGTGCAATCCGTGCCCGGGCCGGATCGAGCGAACGTTGACCGGAGTAAATATTTCGCCGCGTTTCACATCCTGCACCACGAACAGCGAACGGCGAAAGACCCGGCTCGCTTCTTCTTTCTCGCTCAGGCCGTAATGCACTTCTCCCAAGGCCTTCTCGGCGGTCCGCACTGCTTCCACCATGGCTTTGAATTCGTGCGGCTCCAGAGAGAACCCGCTATCCGGCCCCGGAGTTGCGCGCGACAGCGTCAGATGCTTTTCGATGATGCACGCCCCCAGCGCGACCGCGGCCACCGGTACCGCGATTCCCATCGTATGGTCGGACAAACCCACCGGCACTCCAAATCGCCGCGCCATCTCCGGAATGGTTCGCAGATTCATCTCCTCCGCCGGTGCGGGATAAGCGCTGGTGCACTTCAGCAACGCAATCTGCGTCGCACCCGCCTCGCGAGCGCTCTTCAAAGCCTCGTCGATTTCCTCCACCGACGCCATACCCGTCGACATAATCAGCGGCTTGCCGGTTCGCGCCATTCGCTGAATGAGAGGAATATCCACCAACTCGAACGAAGCCACTTTATGGGCAGGCACGCCCATTCCTTCGAGAAAATCCACGGCTGTGGCATCGAAGGCCGTGGAAAACAAATCCATTCCCAAATCCTCTGCTACCTTTTTCAGTCTCGGCTGCCATTCCCACGGCGTGTAGGCTTCGCCGTAGAGATCGTGCAGATTGCGTCCATCCCACAGCGTGCCCCCGCCAATGCGAAACTCTTCGCGGTTGCTGGCGATGGTCATCGTATCGGGCGTATAGGTTTGCACTTTGACTGCGTCGGCGTCCGCGTCCTTTGCAGCTTCGATGATCCGGACGGCCTGCGCGAAATCCTGATTATGGTTGGCGGAAACTTCCGCGATGCAATAAGCCTGATTTCCCGGCCCAATGCGCCGCTTCCCGATCTCCACCCACTTCGTCATCGCCGATTCCCCGCCGGCCGCACTGCACGGATCAACTCAAACGCCTCTACTGCCGGCAGACCGGCCACACTTCCCCAGCGCGTCGCAATCGCACGCAGCGCTTCCGGCGAACGCGGGTGCGGAAATTCCCGCGTCTCCGTGTCATAGCAAGCCAGCGCCTCGATCTTCGTCTCGAGTGTTTCCGTAATGTCCACGAATACGCTCGGACGGAACAAGGGCTCCAAGCGCTGGAAGGCCCATTCGGTGGACGACGGAACTTCGAAGGCGTAAATTTCCTTCACGCATTGCCCCGCAATTGGGCGGGTCGCGGTCAGCACCGCCCGATGCACCACTCCATGATCCACATTCAGGTCCCCGGGATGATGCGTATAGATGATCTCTGGCCGAAATCTTATTACCAACTCTTCCACAAGTTTCACAACATCCAGCAATGGCACAGCGTCCAGCCGGTTGTCCGGGAGTTTATAGAGCACGAGTTCTTTCGCTCCGACCTTGTCGGCAGCTTGCTGCGCCCGGGCGTGCAGGTGCTGCAGTTGCCTCTTGTCGGCGTCCTCACGGTGCGCGTAGCGCGACGACATGCCTTCGGCGAGTATGGCGATGCGCACATCGTGGCCTTCGTGCGCCAGGCGCGCCATGGTTCCGCCGCAGCCGAGGATTTCGTCGTCCGGGTGCGCGGCGACGACCAGGACGTTCATTCTTTCGGCTCCTTGGGTTCAACCGTGATACGGACGTCTGCGACGATCCGCCGCTCGTACAAAGCGGAACGACTGAACTCGAAGCGATAACCGGCGTGAGACAGGAAGGCCCGGGGGTAGTCTTCCGCGTCGAGCATTCGGATAAAGTCGTGGAGATGATCCAGGGAATCGAGTTTTGTGATCCGGCTTTCTTCCGGCTTCCTGCGCTTGAACTTCACAGGTTCTCCCTCTTGCGGCAAAGGTTGCACTTCATCCTGCACGATCTCTTTAATCATGTCTGCCGAGAGCACGCACGCACGGAGATAGATTTCCTCAGCACCACCCTCGAGGGACAGATCCCTTTTCAAATAGACCGGGCCGGCATCCAATTCTGGCGTCATTCTTAAAGCGGTTAACTTCGTATCCCGGTGACCGCGAACAACAAGATTCTGCAGCGGACTGCCGCCGCGCCCAAAGGGCACGTCCGTCATGTGGAAGCAGACGCACTCGACCTCCTCGAGAATCTCCGGCGGGACCCTCCAGGACCAGTGTAAAAAGAAGGCATAGCGCGGACGAAGTTCTCGAACCTTGGCAAGAGTCAGTTGCTCCCGCTTCCCCACATAATGCCAATCCCCGGCAAGCTTGCAAAGAACTTCGTCGAACACACGGCGATGCCAGGATTTGCATCCCGCCGCGAGATATCGCTGGGGAGATTGTTTCACTTCGCCGTCCGCACGTAGTGAGAGGCGGTTTGTCCTTTTAGAGTGACAGTCTCCTTACACTGGAAACCAGCCCTTTCAAAGGCCTTCGCGGAGGCCACATTTTCTGGCTTCACAAAAGCGTTCAACCTCATAAGACCCCACTCCGTGAACGCCCAGTTGGCGCCCAGGTCAATCAAGAGGCTCGCGTAGCCCAAGCCTCGCAGGCGGCCATCCACAGTAATGTCGACGTCGGCCTCACCTAACCCGCGTTTGTTGAAACGTATTTGTCCCGATGGGACAGCCGAAGCGTCCAAGGCTACGAGAATACGGCACTCAGGGTCGTTAAGTTTCCCGCGAAACCACGCGACGTGTTCTTCCCACGGAATAGTTTCGGAAGAAAATGCCGAGGCCCGTACCACCGGATCATTGGCCCATTCCCACAGTAGCTTACAGTCTCCAGCCTCCACGAGCCTAATGGAGAGCGCGTCCCTCTTCATGGCGCGCACAACGCGCTCGGCCCCACGACCATCCACCAGGGCACGCCCGCGCTGGCTCATTTCTCGCCTGACCTCCGGCGAGCCAGCCAAGCTGCGGACTTGGGCGGCGATTGTGTTCCGGGCAAGGTCGGAACCGCGGCCCAAGTGCACCACGATTTCCCGCTTACGCAACTCGTCCGCGACCCCCTGCTGATTCTCTGCCAAAACAATCAGCAATGCAGGTAGGCCGAGGAAGCACATTTCCCAACTGGTAGTTCCCGCGCCGGCCACGGCCACGTCCGCATCTGCCATTAGCTCCGGCATATTCGAGGCGTTCTCCAACAGCCGCACCGCGCGACCGGAACTGCTCACGAGTTGGCGCAGCTTCGCCAAGTGGGGATTGCTGCCACCCGCGACGACCGTCGTCTCGAAGTCGCCTTCCGGCGAAACCGCCTCGATTACCCACTGCGTGAGATTGTCGGGATCACTGCCCCCCATCGTGATCAAAATCTTGCGGCCGAGAGCAGGAATTTCGCGTTTCCATTCGCGCCAGCGCTCGAACTCGCGCCGCAGCAGAACATAGCGCGAGCCGAGAAGAAGCCGCGTGTAAGGCTCCCGGTCCGAATATAGATTTTCGCCTGCGTGCGCGTTCTGATTCAGCACGAGATCTGCTGAGTAATGTCCAGCGCGGCCGTCGTCGTCGATGAACAGCACTTTCAACCCCGCACTCTTCAGCGCCGCTTGATAGTCCGCACCGAAACGGTAACCATCCACGACCACCCATGAAGCCCCTTTCTCGCCGGCAAGCGCAACCGTCTCCTGGCCATCGTCCGCCGAACCCGGCTCAGCCTTCACCCGGACCACCTCCATGTTCTCCCGCCGCAGGCGTTCTTCCACCGCCGCCGTCGCCTCGGCCATGGCAAAAACCGCGCCGCCACCACCCGCGTCTTGCCAGGCCTGCGCCAAAGCCAGGCAGCGCATGACATGCCCAGTTCCGACCGCCACGCTGGCATCGCAGCGGACCAGCAAAATACGGCCATCCATCATCCTTCGTGCACGGCTTTCTGAGCGACATGCCGATTGATATCGGCCAGCGACGGATCACTCTCCACCAATTCCAGGACTTCTCGCCAGCCGAAGTCGTCGCGGCCGCCAAACCGCGCGTAGATTGCCTGCAGCAGTTGCAGGTCCTCTGGAGTATCGACCGTCCAGCGATGCTGGCTGCAATCCACGTCATTCTCGATCCCATGCAATTTGAACTCACTGGGATTCTCGTAGATGTAGGGCGTGACGTGCTCCCGCTGGTAGGGTTTGCTGCTCTTACGCCAGGCCCGCTCCAGAGCCAGCACCGTCATCACCTCGGTGTCCAAGCCGCGGGGGTAGGTGCGCACGCGCGTGTTGCTGGCATAATCGGCATGCTGGTCCAGAAATGCGCGAACTGTGGCATCCGTGACCTCGGGGTCAATCACCGGACAGTCTGACGTAACGCGAACCACCACGTCAGCGTCCGAATATTTTGCGGCCTGATGGTAACGATCAAGCACATCCCTCTCTGAACCGCGGAACACTTTCCGTCCATGGCCCTCGCAATGTTCGACAATAGCGTCGTCCGCGGGCTCGGTGGTGGTGGCCACCAACACTTCCTCAATCAGATGTGCGCGCCCCAGGCGATTGAGCACCCGCTCCAGGACGCTCGCGCCGCTCAGATCCTTTAGCACCTTCCCCGGCAAACGCGAGCTTCCCATCCTGGCTTGAAGTATGGCTACGATCTTCATTCTCATTTTCGCTTCAGCAGGTACATGGTATCGACGTTCGAGGAATTTAAGTACGGCAGACGCTGCTCCCGCGCCAGTTCCAGATCGTCGAAGCGATCCAGAAAACTCTTCGCATAGTCCATCTTCCACAGCAGATCGTCATGTCCGCGATAGTTCACCGGCGTAACTTTCTCGGCATAGTACTCCGATCCCCAGATCCAGCTCCTGGCGCAGCGATGGATTTCGTCCAGAGCGCGAGGCAGATCTGCCGGAGCGATGTGGATTAGCACGCCGGAGGTAAATACCACATCGAAATACCCATCCTCGTAGGGAAGATCAAGTGCGGAAGCTTGTGAGAAATGGGCGCCCTGCACCCGGGCGCGCGCCGATTCCAACGCGTAAGACTGAACCTCTGCACCCCAGAGATTGGTGAAACCCATTTCCTGCAGCAGCAGCAACTGATTCCCGCAGTTGCAGCCCACCTCAAGCAGGCGCGCATCCCGGGGGATCTGCTCCAGGAAACTCTCATTCAGCTGCCTCCGCGTGATTCCGTAGTTCGTCCGGCACAGAGAGTCGAGATCTCTCACGGTCAGAGTATTTCGGTCGGTATAGGCGCGACCAAAGTCTCCGGTCCATTGACTGGTCTGGGGCGTTTCCCGGGCTGTGTGACTCAAACTAAGTCCTCCTCCGCGATCGTTTAAGGATGGGCCTGCTCTGCAAAGGCGGCCGTCACCTTGCCGACCGCGTGCATGACGTCCTGAACGTCCTGATCGGTCATCCCATGAAACATCGGCAGGCTGATGAGTTGTTCGTAAGCCGCCTCGGCTACCGGATATTCCCCTCCCTGATAGCCAAACCGGTCGCGATAGTAGGGATGCAGATGTACGGGAATGTAATGCACGTTGACGCCAATGTTCTCCGCCCGCAGCGCGCGGAAAACGTGGGCCCGGTCGGCATTCAGTCGCGCCGGATTCACACGGATCGGATACAGGTGCCACGCCGGAGCCACGTCGGCCCGTACACTCGGCGCAATCACGCCGGGCAGGTCCCGAAACGCAGCCGTGTAACGCGCCGCAATCTCACGGCGCCGAGTTAAGTTCGCCTCAAGCTTTTTCAGTTGCGAAATTCCGAGCGCGCAGGCGATATCCGTTAGCCGGTAGTTGAAGCCGAGCAGAACCATTTCGTAGTGCCACTGGCCGGCGGCGTTGCGCTGACGAGCATCGCTCGAGATTCCGTGGTTGCGAAACCGGCACAGGCTCTCCGCCAGATCTGCACGGTTCGTAGTGACCATGCCGCCTTCCCCAGTGGCCAGATGCTTCACCGGATGAAAGCTGAAGACAGACATGTGCGCGATGCTGCCGGTGCGTCGTCCGTGGTATTCGGCGCCCAGCGCATGACAGGCATCTTCGATCACGATTAGCCCGTGACGCTCAGCCACGGCCATAATCGGATCCAGATCAGCAGGGTGCCCGGCATAGTCGACAGGCAAAACGGCACGCGTGTTCGGGGTAATGCCCTCCGCGAATCGATCGGGATCGAGATTCAAGGTATCGGGAGAAACATCGGCAAAGACCGGGCGCGCTCCCTGGTAGAGCACACAATTCGCGGTGGCGGCGAAGGTTAGCGGCGCAGTGATTGCCTCGTCGCCGGGCTTCAAGCCCGCCGCGAACGCGGCTCCATGCAAGGCTGCGGTGCCGGAACTGAAGGCGATGGCATATTTCGCGCCCACCCACGCCGCCACCGCTTCTTCAAATTCCGCGACTTTGGGTCCCGTGGTCAACCAGTCAGATCGAAGCACATCCGTAACAGCCTGTATGTCGTCCTCGGAAATAGACTGGCGGCCGTAGGGCAGCAGCGTCTTGCGAACGGGAGTTCCCCCGTCGATGGCGAGCACTTCCTGGCTTGTCGTCGTCGCGCGCATGTGATCTGTAAGTTACTTCTCTGGCTCGAAGCCTCAATCAGGCCGGAACCGCTGACCCAGCAGGCGCGATCAACTCCTGCAGCTGTTCGTTCGTAAGCCAACTCGAGTTGGTGTCGCTCGTATAGCGGAAGCCCTCCGGCAACGCGCGGCCATTGACCCAATTTTCACCGCTCCACCATGGGTGCGACGGCCGGATCACGTACATGCCCTCGACCTCGACCGCGTTCCGGGCCTCATCGTCGGAAACCAGCACTTCGTGCAATTTCTCTCCCGGGCGAATGCCGATGACCTCAATCTCGCAACCCGGCGCGATGCTTTCTGCCAGGTCAACCATTCGCATGCTGGGAATCTTGGGCACAAAGATCTCGCCACCGTGCATTTCCTCGAGGCAGCGAATCACGAACTTCACGCCACGGTCGAGCGTAATCCAGAAACGGGTCATGCGCGGATCGGTGATCGTGATCTTGCCGGTCTTGCGTTGCTCCAGAAACACCGGAATAACGCTGCCCCGGCTGCCCACTACGTTGCCATAACGGGCGCAGGCAAAACGAGCGTCTTTGGAACCGGCGTAGGCATTGGCCTGAACAAACATTTTCTCAGCGCATAATTTGGTGGCGCCGTACAAGTTGATGGGATTCACGGCCTTGTCGGTGCTTAACGCCAGAACGCGGCGCACGCCCTGGTTGATGGCGGCATCGATCACGTTGCGGCCGCCGATAATGTTGGTCTGGATGGCTTCGAACGGGTTGTACTCGCAGGCCGGAACCTGCTTCAGCGCCGCCGCATGCACCACCACGGTCACGCCGGCGAAAGCCCGCTCCAGGCGCCCCGCATCCCGCACATCGCCGATGAAATAGCGCAGGCTGGGATGATCGAGTCCCGACGCGCGCATATCGTGCTGCTTGAGTTCGTCGCGGCTGAAGATCACCAGCCGCTTGGGGTGATACTCCTTCAGCATGACCTCGACAAACTTCTTGCCGAAAGACCCGGTCCCGCCCGTGATCAGCACAACCTGTTCCGACCAGTTCATCCCATCCGCCTCACATCGTAGAGCCGCAGTCCTTCCAGCGGCATTCTGCTCTTGGGTGATAAGTGAAAAAACAATTTGTGGCTCGCTTTCCGGCTGGGAATGGCGTTGCCCGGTAGTATAGCGCCGGTAGTATAGCGACAGTATAGCGGACTTTTTCGGATCTGCACGGGACGCTTCGGAGAAACGGTGCCGCCCCCGGCGCGGCGCGGCCTGTGGCATGATTGTAGGCATGAGTAAACGGTCGAGCAGAATAGCCAAGCGGAACGCGCTCCAGGCGGTCGAAGATGCGATAGGGTCGTCGTTAGGCAAGACTCCTGCGGCGCCGGTGCCCGGGCATACCCGCGCCGGAGCCCGCGACCCGAGGATCGAAAAGCCGCTGCGACGCCCGAAGAAGAAAGGGTAGCGAAGCCAGCCGACACCTTTGGAACCGCGCCACGAGGCGGAAATCTTCGGGTCACTTCAAGATTGGTGAATGGTTTTCTCGCCGGGCAATGCTAGAATTATCGGCGAAACCGATACATACCTGTGAGAGAGTCCCGGGCGATGAACCAGCCATCGAGTCGCCGGGTCTCTATGGGTTCGGCGTGTGCCTGACTGGCCCCTGGAGGCCCGAAGGTCGAAAAGTTGTTGAGGAGAATGCATGGATTCAGGACCGCTGGTGCAGGCCAATACCCCAATCGTTCGCGAAATCCAGCCTGCGGGCGGGGACTTTGGCAGATCGATCGGCCCGCGCATCTACCCGGAACTTAATTCCCAGGAATCGGCCCTGGGCGAATATGTTCGCGTTTTAGTCAAGCGCAAGTGGACGGTTCTCGCCTGCCTGTTCACCATTTTTTCCGTCGTCGCCATCGCCAGCCTCAAGATGACGCCGGTCTATGAGGCCAGCGGCAGCATTGCCATCAACAAGCCGGATTCCGGCCTGGTCAACTTCAATAATTCTCCGACCTTCAACGTTGACTATTTCGATCCGACCGAACTCGACACCGAAGTAAAGATTTTGCAGAGCGATCTTCTGGCCCTGCAAGTGGTGAAGGAACTGGCGCTGGACCGCCGGCCGGAATTCGGCGGCAAAACCCCAACCCTGCCCTCTGCGCTCGATCTTGCCCCCGACCCTCTGCAGGCCGACACCGCCCGAACGTCCGGCTTGCTCTCCAGTTTCCGGGGCAATCTGAGGGTCACCCTCGCCCCTAACACTCATATCGTCGAGGTGCACTTTCGCAGTCCGGACAAGGAGTTGGCTGCCACCGTGGTCAACACCCTGATGAGCACCTACACCGAGAACAACTTCAAGTCCCGCTTCGACTCCACCATGCAGGCTTCCGACTGGCTTTCCAAGCAGCTCGTGGACCTGCAGATGAAGGTGGAAACCTCCCAGGAAAAGCTGGTGCGCTACCAGAAGGAGCACGAAATCCTGGGCATTGACGAAAAGCAAAACATTATCACTTCCAAACTTGATGAATTGAATAAAGCGCTCACCGCCGCGGAATCCGAGCGCATGGGCAAGGAATCCGTGTATCGCCTGGTGCAATCCGGGGATGCCGACACCATCGCGTCCGCTGCCACCGCCCTGGATGCCGCTGGATCTCAGAGCCAGGTCGGACTCTTGGAAGGCCTTCGTGCCAAACAGGCCGACCTTCGAATCCAGGCGGCTGAACTAAGCACGCAGTTTGGACCGTCGTACCCGAAAGTGGCACAACTGAACAACCAGTTGAAGGAATTCGACGTGCAGATTCTGCTGGAAACAAAGAAGGCCGCAGGCAAAATTCGCGGGCAGTATATGGCGGCTCTGCAGCGGGAGAACATGCTGCACGACGCTCTCGAAAAACAGAAGCAGGAAGCCAACAAACTTAACGAGAGCGCAATCCAATACAGCATCCTGAAGCGCGACCTCGAGAGCTATCGCCAGCTCTACGAGGGGCTGATGGAGAAAATGAAGGAAGCCGGCGTTTCGGCTGGCCTCAAATCCAATAACTTCCGCATCGTGGATGTCGCCCGCGTTCCGACTGCGCCCATCGAGCCCAATATTCCACGCAACCTCGCGTTCGCCTTCATGCTGGGTTTGACCTCGGGTGTAGGACTCGCCTTCATGCTCGAGGGATTGGACAACACGGTGCGCACCACCGAACAGGCCCAGATGATTTCCGGCCTTCCGCCTCTGGGCATGATTCCGATGGGGTCGAGAACGGCCCGCGAAGGCGCAAACGCAAAGCGTCTGGTGATCGCCACCTCCAACGAGGCGGTGGAGTTGGTCACGCAGGTCCGGCCGCAGTCGCAGATGGCGGAATCCTATCGCGCCCTGCGCACCTCGCTGCTCCTATCCAACCTGGGCGCGCCTCCCAAGGTAATCATGATCACCAGCGCGCTCCCTCAGGAAGGCAAAACCACCACTAGCATCAATTGCGCGGTCGTGCTGGCTCAAAAAGGCATTCGAGTACTGCTGATCGACGCCGACCTGCGGCGGCCCAGCATCCACAAGACGCTGGGCATGGGGCCCCGCAGTGGCCTCAGCAATGTGCTGACGGGAAGCGCGACCTTGCAGCAGACGATCACCCGTTCCCCTGTCCTGCCCAACCTGTCCATATTGCCCGCAGGAACGCCTCCGCCGAATCCAGCCGAACTGCTGGCCTCCACCAACATGCGCGACGTATTGGAAGAACTGCGCGGCCAATACGATCACATCGTGGTAGACACTCCCCCTACCTTGTCGGTCACCGATGCTGTGGTGCTGTCGCCGCGCGCCGATGCCATCGTGCTGGTCATCCGTTCCGGACAAACCACCAAGCATGCGCTTCGTCGCTCCCGCGACGTCCTGTTGCAGGTGAATGCCAAGGTCTCCGGCGTGCTCTTGAATGCGGTCGATCTGAGTTCGCCCGATTACTACTACTATTACGAATACAAGAGCAAGTACTCCCGCTATTATCGCGACGATAAATCGCACGATCACGACGATGAGGATGGTGACACCGAGGACTCCGCCGAAGCGTCGCCCAACAGTGCGTAGGGACTAACCTGCGTGGGTTCGCAGTTGCGCTCAGTTGGACAACATGGAAATACCCCTCAATTCAGCTTGGCGGAAAAGACTCGTCATTGGCGGGGCTGCGGCGCTCTGCCTGATCTATTTGCTGTGGGCGGGCCGGCTGTTCGTCGCTTCCGCATATGGTGAAAGACCGGAGCTCGCGAGTCTCGAACGCGCGGCCCGTCTCGATGCCGGCAATGCAGACTACCGTAATCATCTCGGACGCTATTACGCGCTGGTGGCCAGAGACCCCGGCGCAGCCATCGAACCCTACCGCGCCGCCGTACAACTCAACCCGCATTCCGCCCGTTACTGGTTCGATCTGGCCTCTGCTTATCAGGTCCTAAGCGACACTTCGAATCAAACCTGGGCGTTGGGACAGGCCATCCAGGCCGATCCCACCACGCCTGACGTGGCCTGGGAAGCTGCCAACTTCTACCTCGTGCAAGGCGACACCGAGAAGGCATTGCGTGAGTTTCACGTGGTCCTGGAGAGTGAGCCCTCCCTGGCCGCCCTCGCGATTCAATTCTGCTGGCGCATTGACCCGGACGTGGACGTGCTTTTGCGCGATGTCGTTCCCGCCCGCTCCACGGCCTACGTCGCGTTCCTGCATCTGCTGATGACCAAAGAGGAGACAGCGGCAACCGCCAAGGTCTGGGCCGCTCTGATGGCTACTCCGGAAACCTTCGAGCGGGGCCACGTCTACTCCTACATCCAGTACCTCCTGGATCACAAGGACGTGGATCAGGCCCGGATGGTATGGCAGGAAGCTGCGCCGCGCTTCGGTCTGTCGTCGTATCTGCCCACGCGGAACAATTTAATTGTCAACGGGGATTTCAATCTGGACGTTCTAAACGGCGGCTTCGACTGGCAGTACGAGAAGCAGCCGAGCGTTGCCCTGACGCTCGATCCCAGCGATTTTCACAGCGGGCATCGTTCGCTGCTGATCACCTTTGATGGGCCGGCAGTGAGCGATGCCGGAATCCGTCAATTCATCGCCGTGCAGCCTAATACTCACTACGAATTCTCTGCGTATTACAAGAATGGAGAAATCGAGGGCGCTGGCGCCCCCCATCTTACGATTCAGGATGCCTACACTCAGGCAGTCGTGTACGACAGTGACGAACTGAAGGCAGCGGGCTTCTGGAAATCTGCCACCGGAGAATTCACCACCGCAGACGATTGCACCCTGTTGGTGCTGCACGTCCGGCGCCTCCCGGCCGGGAGTCCCATCCGTGGTAAGCTCTGGGTCGACGATTTCCGCCTTGTGGCCAAACGGCAGTAGCCCCTCGAATCGGGTGCATTCAATCTCATGAGAACCACCAGAAATCCCGAAGACCGTCGCCGCGAACAGGCAGCCCAAGCCGGCACGGCCCTGCTCTACGGGATCTTCGGCCTGCTCCTGTTTGGACCGGTCGCATTCGGCGCGGTCGAACCCTGGTCCATTTTTCTCATGGAAACTGGCTCCGCCGCCCTGTTTCTTTTGTGGATCGGCAAGCAGGTTCTGGAAGGCGGAATGAAGATCAGGTGGAATCCCCTGTTTCTTCCCATGGCCGTCTTTGGCCTGCTCATCCTCACGCAACTCGTGTTTCGCCGCACCGCGTACCCCCACGACACCATATCGCTGGCGCTGCTGTACTTTTCCTACGCCTTGCTGTGCTTCCTTGCCGGGCAAGCCCTGATTCGCGCCTCCCAGGCGCGCACTCTCGCGCTGATTTTTTCGGTTTACGGAGCCGCGCTCGCCAGCTTTGCCTTGCTCCAGGGCATTTCCTCGAACGGCAAGCTCTACTGGATTCGGCAGCCCCGCATGGGCGGCTGGATCTACGGTCCTTATGTAAACCACAACCATTACGCCGGCCTGATGGAGATGCTCATCCCCATCCCTCTGGTGCTGTCGCTGACCCGGCTGGCTTCCAGCAGGACCCGCGCAGTAGCCGCGGCAGCCGCTGCCGTAATGGTGGGAACCATTTTTCTTTCGGGATCGCGCGGCGGCATGCTCGCCATTGTCGTCGAACTCATCATTCTCGCCACGCTGCTGGTCAAGCAGAAACGCAGCCTGCGCACCGCGATCGGCGTCGGCGTATTTCTGGCGATCGTGGTCGGATTGCTCACCTGGGTCGGCGGCGCCGAACTCAGCCAGCGCATCGCAACCGTAGGTCCGCTCCACTCCGAGATCTCGAGCGACGTTCGCACCAACATCAACCGCGACGGTTTGAAGATGTTCCTCAAGAAGCCTGTTCTGGGCTGGGGTCTGGGAACGTTTCCTGTCGTGTACCCGGAATTCCGCACCTTCTACACCAACTTCTTCGTCAATGAAGCGCACAACGACTATCTACAACTGCTCGTGGAAATGGGTTTGCTCGGATTCGGCACCATGCTCTGGTTTCTAGTGACGCTCTTCACCCGCGCCATCAAGAAAATCGGAAACTGGACTGGCGAGATCAGTGGCGCGGTAACTCTAGCCTGCATGCTCGGCTTATGTGGCATCCTAGTGCACAGCGCAGTCGACTTCAATCTGCAGATTCCCGCCAACGCCGCCCTGTTCTACGTGCTGTGCACCGTCGCCGCCTCGGAACCCTTCGCCCAACCCGCGCGCAAGCGCCGCGTGGTGCGCAGCAAACCTCCCGAAGAACTTCCCGCCTCGGCGGACACCCTACACCAGCCCGCCACAAACTTCTGAAGCCGCGCCCACTGCGGCCTATTTTGGAATCATGGCCTCCGGTTCTAGTTTCCGGTTTCTAGTTTCCGGTTTCTGGTTTTCTCCAGCAAAAATCAAAAGTAAAGTTCGGCGCGGGGTTTGCGTTTTGGAGGGCTTGGTGCCAGGAGTTTACCATTTGGTTACAGGGTACCCCCCCACTCCCCCTCCCCCCAAATCTTTGGAATCATCGAGTTAGACATGTTTTGGCCCGCAAAATCCTTCAAACAAAGGACTTACGGGTCATAATCTAGAGAACAAAGGAGTTAGGAACCTGATTTCCTAGTCGTGGCCTCCGTTTCATGGGCGCTGGATGCACTGCCTCTGCTGGGACAATTCTGAAACGAAGTGGGGGCTGTGCGCAAGGTCAGATGTCACATAGTAGGGCTGTGGAAAACTCCGCGCGAGAGAGGGATCCTTCCCTTTGGCTGACTTTGTGAACGTCTCGTCTGTCGCCGCATTCGTCGGCCGCGCACACATCGATTATTTTCAAGTACAATTGCCGCGCATCTTTGTGATTGCGCCCGCTGGCAGTCATCCTCCCTCCAGATGCGAAAGCCGCAACGCGGCGAGGAGATCACATGACCACATCAAAGAGGTGAACCATTCTGTTTCTAGTAGGGATGATTCTGTTGACTGCAGGCGCGGCAGTCCCCCTGGCTGCACAAATTACAACGCTGCACAGCTTTGACGGCACCGACGGTAGCAACTCTCAGGCAGCGCTGGTCCTGACAACGACTGGCGAGTTTTACGGGACAACCGGGAATGGCGGCGCCAGCGGACTCGGCAAGGTATTCGAAATGATGCCCGGCGGCGCGCTTACTACAGTGCATAGCTTTGACGGGACGGACGGCAGCGGGCCGTTAGGCGCGCTGATTCAGGCGACTGACGGCCACCTCTATGGAGTCACGTTTCAGGGTGGCGCAAGTGGAGACGGCACGATTTTTAGAATGACACTTGGCGGCACGGTGACCACGCTGCACAGTTTCGATGGCAGTGACGGCGCGAATCCTTACGGGGGTTTGGTGCAGGGTACCGATGGGAATTTCTATGGCACGACCGTATTCGGGGGAACCGACGGATACGGCGTAATCTTCAAGCTCACGCCTGGTGGCGCCTTCACGGTGCTGCATAACTTCAACGGATCATCGACGGACGGCGCTTATCCGTATCCGGCGCTGATTCAGGCGACGGATGGGAACTTCTACGGAACAACCTTCAGTGGAGGAAGCGCATTTGAGGGCACAGTGTTCCGCATGACTCCCACGGGGGCCGTGACGCTCGTGCACGCCTTTTGTCTGGCGGGCGTTCCCTGCCCGGACGGACGGCGGAAACGTGCAAGCCGGCGTGGTGCAAGCCAGTAACGGCAACTTGTACGGGACTGTGGTGAGGGGTGGGGACTCCGCGTGTAGCCTGAACGGGTTCGATGGATGCGGGACGATATTCGAAGTCAGCCTAAGCGGCACATTCACAAACCTGCACGACTTCCACCTAAGCGACGGTGGCGGGCCGGTTACCGCTCTAGTCCAAACCAAGAATGAAATTTTTTACGGAGTAACGCCCTACGGCGGGACAAGCTCCGAATGCACGGGCGGCTGTGGAACCATCTTCAAAATCTCGCCAACGGGCACATTCACGTCGGTCTATAGTTTCTGTGCTTTAAGCGGATGCCCCGATGGGTCTTTGCCGGTTGCGAACCTGGTGCAAGCGCCTAATGGACTGCTATACGGCTCAACTGGACTGGGCGGCGCATTCGGCGATGGCACTGTCTACGCTCTTCCTTAGAACTGTGCAGGGAGGATCAATTCCGCGGGGGGCCGACCCCTAGGGCGACAAGAAAAGGGATGGGAAGTCTTGAGGGCATGTTCCCAACAGGGGAGAGTAATGGAATGAACACTCCGACACTTTGTGTTGCCGCTCTCACCGTTCTATTAACGACTGGATGCTCTTCCCAGCATCAGTACGTCGTCGAACGAGTGAAGGATGTCAATGGCAATGATGCTTTCCTCCGCATTGATTTGACTGAAGGTGACGAATGCACCATCGGTCACGGCTTCGCAGTCGTGCGAGAGAAGCCAGGGCTTCCGTCTGCAGAGGGGTACATGGTTCCCTTCTGTAATGGACTAGGCAAGAAGTAGGAGCTGAGTCGAAGATCAGGCCGCAGGGTAGTGGCTTTGACGACGCGGTTAAGGCGCTGCCGGGCTGACCGGATTGTCACTCCTCAGCAGCACCCACGCCGTGATCCCGCCCACTGCCGCTGCTCCTATGACGATGGCTGTCGTGGAGTTCAGCACGCCGCCGCCGGCTGCCGGAGCAGCGCCCGCGGCGCGCTTCTTATCTTTCTTCTTGTCTTTGTCCTTGCTCTGGTCAGATTGCTCGTCCCGCGTGGTTTCCTGGCCCTGCGCCAGGGTGACCGTGCCGCTGCCGTCAGTGATCGTCAAGTCTCCCTTGCGGGCGGCGATTCGTACCGTGCCGTCAATATCCGTCACGTTGAATTCCGTCCATGCATTGGAAGCCGGCGCCACGCGCACATCGCCGGCGGTGGTGGCGACGCCCTTGGATGTGGAGACGCTCACGCCCCCGTGTTCCACCTTCAGTGAGCTACCTTCAAACTGCACCAGCGAATCACCCAGAACCGTAATGCTGGAGCCGGGGGCATGGATGTTGGCTGCCGAGTCAGACCGGGTTTGCACCAGGTCGCCGGCGAAAATCGCGGAGGATTTAGGTACGTGAGCGCCGTTCAACCAGGCAGCGCCATCGGTATAAAGCATGGCCGCGCCGGTATCCGCGGCAAATAGCGAAGCAGGCACAATCAGCAGAAGCACGCAACTCACCGTCCTGCGGAAAGCAGACATGCCCATCCCACGCTCCGTTAATAACTAAGTTGATTACTATAAACGCATCGTACCCTCCAAAGTTCTTGGCAGTCAATGCTATTTGTGCTGTTGAGCGACCACGTCTGTGGAAAACTTTTTAATCCAGCAAGGAGCCATTTCACCACGGAGGCACGGAGACACGGAGAAGAAGCAGGAAAAAACAAGAACAGTTTTGAGTTCTTCTCCGTGTCTCCGTGGTGATCAGCTGCTCAGCGCCATTGATCCACCACCTTCCACCAGATCAGGCGCAGCCACTCGTCCACGAAAGTTTTCGCCCATTGCCGGTGCGTCCACCATCGCACGCCGAATTGTGCGTCGTCCCGGGCGGCGGCGGCCGAGTATTCATGTCCGGGGACTTCCTGCCGGAAAACGCTCAGCGCGCGCCGGGTGTGGAAATCCGAGGTCACGATGAGCACACTCTTGCCGCCTCCGGCGCGCGCGATGCACCTCTCCGCGTCTTTCGATTCATCCTTGGTCGACAGCCCGTCGATGGGACAAACGCTGACCAATGCCGCCTGCGGCAGGTCCTGAACGTATTTTTCTGCCAACTGGATCTGCGTGAATCCGAAGATTTTCCCGCTGGCTGGCACATCCAGCACAATGCGCCGCCCATATCCCTGCGCCAGAAGTTGCAGGGCGCGCTCCGGACGCCGGTCCGTTTCCCCCGCCAGCACCAGAATCACATCGGAGGGGTGCGGCGCGTCCACCACCAGAAATCCACCGGCCTTCGCCGCCACCACCACCGCCAGGCATGCCAGAAGTGCCACGGCCAGCAACCACCGCCGCTTCGTTGCTCCCTGTCTTTTCATAAATTCCCAACTTCGGAAATGAAAACTGATTCTTCAGCACGTCGCCGTGCGGCAACGCCACTCGCCCCACACCTGCGTGCTAGAATCGAAAACGAAATCCACTTCCCCCAGAAGAGAAGCCTGTCGCGACGATGACGAATCACTCTGCCGCAAATCGTTCCCCCGAACAACTGAAGAACAAGATCCGGCAGCGCCAGGCGCGCGTGGGAATCATCGGCCTGGGCTACGTGGGCCTGCCGCTCGCCCTGCTGTTCAGCGAACAGAAATTTGCCGTCACCGGCTTCGACATCGATCAGCGCAAGGTCGACACCATCGCCCAGGGCGGGTCTTACATCTACCGCATTAGCGCGGAAGAAATCCGCGCCGCCAAGGCGCAGGGCTTCTCCGCTACCTCCGACTACCTCCGCCTGGTTGAGATGGATGCCATCATCATCTGCGTCCCCACTCCTCTCAACCAATATCACGAACCCGACCTCAGCTTTATCACCGATACAACACACGCAATCGCGCCGCATCTGCAGGCCGGGCAGTTGGTGGTTCTCGAGAGTACAACCTACCCCGGAACCACCGAAGAAATTATGCTGCCGATTCTGGAAAAGGAGAACAAGAACGGGCTGAAGGCGGCCCGCGGAACTTCTTCCAGCTCTATCGGCGCGGAGAACGAATTCTTTGTCGCCTTCTCTCCCGAGCGCGACTAACCGGGCAACACTACCGTGGCCCGTCACGACATACCCAAGGTGGTAGGAGGCGTAAACCCGCAGGCTTCGGAGTTGGCGGGCGCGCTCTACGGGTCCATCTTCCATCGCACCGTTCCCGTCTCCTCGCCCGCCGCGGCCGAGATGACCAAGTTGCTGGAAAATATCTACCGCTGCGTTAACATCGCGTTGGTCAACGAACTCAAGCTGCTTTGCCTGCGCATGGGGCTCGACATCTGGGAAGTCATCGCCGCCGCTTCCACCAAACCTTTCGGCTTTCATCCTTTCTACCCCGGCCCCGGCCTGGGTGGACATTGCATTCCCGTCGACCCTTTCTATCTTTCCTGGAAGGCCAAGGAATTTGACTTCCGCACTCGCTTCATTGAGCTGGCAGGCGAGATCAACACCAACATGCCTTATCACGTGCTCGCTTCCATCGGCGGGGCGCTGAACCGGCAGAAGAAATCCGTAAACGGGGCCCGCGTCCTCATCCTCGGCGTCGCCTACAAGAAAGACATCGACGATCTGCGGGAGTCTCCTGCCCTCACCATCATCGAACTCCTGCAAAAGGAAGGGGCGCAGGTCAGCTATCACGACCCCTACTTCCCTTTCATCGGAAAAGGACGCAAGTACGACCTGCAGATGAAGCGTACCGAACTCGAACAACTGGGCCAGTACGATTGCGTGGTGATCATCACCGACCACTCGGACTACAACTATGCCAAGATCGTCGGCGAAGCCCAGTTGGTTGTGGATACCCGCAACGCCACCAAGGGCATCGACAGTCCCAAGGTGGTGCGGTGTTAACCGGCCCGGGTGTGGCGAGGATCGTGGGTTTGCCCGGACGTAGACGTAAAAGACTCGCTCTGGGTGTAATTTATTGCTCTTTCTTGCCCGGCCCGCGTCAGTCGCCGGCCCGGCAAGCGTAAGTAATTGAAGGATCAACAACATATACTTGCCAGTTGCCCGCGAAATGGCCTTTCTCGTGCAGCTTTTGACCCTGGGGTAGTAAACTAAAGGCCTATCAACCTCGGCAGTCCCAGGTTCCACGCTGCCCAGGCCTGAGAAACTTCAACCTCGAACCAGTGTTTTCAACGATTGACGGGTAAACGACTGACGGGTAAATGCGGATATGAGTTCTTCTGCTTCCCAAGCGACTCTCTTCTCCCTGCTGCCGGAGACGAGAAAGCCTTGGACGGAATTCGCTTTTAGCACCGGGACGCAGGCCTTAGCCATTGCGTTTCTGGTCTGGGTGCGCCTGTTGTATCCCTCTGTCTTTTCGCCTGCCGAGCACAGTTATCGTTTGGTTTCGCTCGTGAGCACTCCCGTTCCAGTGAATCATCAGCCGCAGCCGCCCAGCCACTTCAAGCCCGTGGTAGTCGCGAATCTCGACCCACCCCCGAACGCCTTACACCTGCCCGCGCCGCTGCCGAAAGCTCCGGTGAAAGTGGAAGACGCTCCGGCTCCCGACGTAAGCATTGCCCCCAAGAAGTTGGACCCGCTGCCTAGCCCCACGCCCGTGATTCCCAAACAGGCGGTGAAAACCAACGTATTTTCCACCGGCAGTTCGGCCACTGCTACCACCGCGCGCCCGGCCTCGCAAGTGCAGACCGGGGGCTTCGGCGACCCGAATGGAATTCCCGCCAAAGGCAATCCCGGAAAGGCCGTCAACATCGCAGCGCTGGGATCCTTCGATCTGCCCTCCGGACCGGGCTATGGCAACGGAACCGCAGGCGCCAAGGGCGTGCCCGGAGTGGTGGTGAGTTCTGGATTTGGAAACAGCACCGCGATCCCCGATAACCGGCCTCGCACGGCCACGGTCCAGCCCAGCGGTTTCGCCAGCGCCGATGTTCCTGCTCCCCCCACCGTGCGCTCTCACGCCGCGGAAACTGCGGCCAAGGTACTACCGGCGGAAATCCTTTTCAAGCCCACTCCCGTCTATACTCAAGAAGCCCGCAGTATGCGGATTGAAGGCGAAGTCCTCCTGGAGGTGGTCTTGGAGGCTTCCGGCAGCCTCCGTGTGGTGCGGATCGTGCGCGGCTTGGGGCACGGTCTCGACGACAATGCGGTCAAGGCCGCGGAACAGATCCACTTCAAGCCGGCGATGCGGGATGGCCAGCCAGCCGATTCCACCGTCGTCTTGCACATTATTTTTCAGTTGGCGTAGGTTCTTCCAGAAGGTCTTTATGCGTATTTTTCGGGTGGGTTCGTTCTCGTTGTTGTTATGGTTGGTCTGGTCTTGCCCCGCGGTATCTCAGGATCCAACGCCGTCCGCGCCACAAGCCGCGGTCACCGACGCGGCCCCGGCGGCACAAGGCGCAGCAACTCTTTCTTCACCGCCTCCCGCGTCCTTCAATGACGTCCTCGACCGCGTCGTGCAGCGAGAGCATCTCTTCGTGGCCCAGATGCGCCACATGCATCCACTCGTAGAAACTTATCTTCAAGATGTCAAGAGCGACAAAGACGGAAGGGTTTCCCCGGTGAAAGACGAGTACTTCCTCGGCCGTCTCGACATGACCGATGGCCCTGAAGATACTTCATTCATAGGCCAACCCGGCTTCGGCCACCGCATGCTCAACCGGCTCACCGGCCTGTATGCGATGCACTTCCTGCCGCTGGGCTTCGCCCAGATGGTGGTCCTCGATACCGATTTCCAGCGGAAGTATTACAACTTCACCTTCGTGCGCCGCGAGTTCCTGGGTGAAGTCCGCTGCCTGGTCATCGATGTCGAACCTAAGGCGAGCGCCGGCGCCGCGCGCTTCATGGGCAGAATCTGGGTCGAGGATCAGGATTACAACGTCGTTCGTTTCAATGGCACATATGCCCCGCACGCCAAGACCGGATTTTTCCTGCACTTCGACAGTTGGCGTTTGAACATGCGTCCCGGCTCGTGGCTGCCCGCCTACATCTACAGCGAGGAATCCGGATTGAAGGGCAATCTGGGGCAATCTCTGCACTTCCGCGCCCAGACCCGTCTCTGGGGATACGACTTGAAGGCCCTGAACAAGAATTCCGAGTTCACCCAGATTCTGGTCGACTCGCCGCAAGACGCATCGGTGAAAGATCAAAGTGATGTCGCCGCCGACGCCACTCCTGTCGTCGCCGAGCGCATGTGGGAGCGTCAAGCCGAAGATAACGCGGTCGAGCGCCTGCAGAAGATCGGCCTGCTGGCGCCTCCCGGCGATGTGGATAAAGTCCTGCAGACCGTGGTCAACAATCTCCTGGTGACCAATAACATCGACCTGCAGGGAGACGTCCGCTGCCGGGTGCTCATCACTTCGCCTCTGGAGTCATTCACCATCGGTCACACCATCGTGGTCAGCCGTGGCCTGCTCGACGTGTTGCCCGATGAAGCCTCGCTCGCCATGGTGCTGGCCCACGAACTCAGTCATATTGTTCTTGGCCACAAGTTCGATACAAAAACGGCATTCAACGACCGCATGTTCTTCGCCGATCAAGACTCGTTCGCGCGCCTGGACTTCAAACACCGGCCCACCGAAGAGGAAGCCGCTGATACCAAAGCTATCGAACTGCTGAAGAATTCTCCCTATAAAGACAAACTGGGCACCGCCGGATTATTTCTGAAGGAGTTGCAGGCGCGCGCTCCCGTTCTGCCTAATTTGATTCGTCCTCATCTGGGCAACAGCCTGACGGAAGGCAAGAGCATCCGCATGTCGGCCCTGCTGGCGTCCGCGCCGGAACTGCAACCGCAACGCACCGATCAGATTGCCGCGCTCCCACTCGGAGGCCGCATCAAGCTCGATCCCTGAACCGACCAGGTGGAAATGGCAAAAGCAAAACCCGTGGCCCTCACCTCAGCCAAAGAAAAGATGCCGTTCGAGATCACGCCATTCTTCCCTTACCTCACTCGACTCTCGATTCCCGGCAGCGAGAAGGTTGCCCTAACCGCGCCCGCCCCGAAGTAAAAAATGCTTTTGGGAAGGACGAAGAAATTCGCTCGAGCTGGTTCGGGAAGGGCACGGCCTCAGAGGTTGCCGGAATTGCAACGTTTGAATCCAGACGCAGCCATGTCGCGAGACTCGGAAAGATAACGGGAAGCCGAACGGCGCGCCTGGCGGCGCGCCCTGCAGATCGAAATCAATCGCACTCAGCGATCATTGACCGATGGCGCTGCCCACATTGGAGAACACGTTGTTGGCGTTCGAGCCGATGAGCCGGATCGTGCCCACCACGATCACCAGAATCACAGCCAGCATCACCGCATACTCAGCGATATCCTGACCACTCTCATCGTTCCAAAGGTTTTGCATAAAGTTTGCCACGGGCTCTATCTCCTTAGAATTTGTCTTAACCACACCCCCTCTTCAACGACACAGGGGAAAGATCCCCAAATCTTGTGACCGGATCAATTTCTATCCCGAGGCTGGTCTTGAGAAAATCATAAACGTAAGGCACTGCGCCCGCCAATAGCTCTTAAGTGCCATCCAAGTTACTTTCGAGCCATCCGGTGGTTACCACTCAACCAATGCTTTTCAGCGGAAGCGACTGATTCACCGCGAATAGCGCCAACTCCAGCCGCGTCGACACTCCCAATTTGTCGAAAATGTTGCTCAAATGGTGTTTGACCGTGTCTTCGCTGATCTTGAAGTATTCCGCAATCTCCTTATTCGAGTATCCCGCCACCACCGCGGCCACAATCTCCAACTCGCGCGGGGTCAAGCCAAATTTCTTCTGCCGCGCTTCGTCGCTGGAAGACTGCACCAGCGTTCGCAGATATTGCACCAGGTTCGAAACGCTCTCCCGCCCCACCCAGTACTCCCCTGACATCACCGTGTGGATCGCCTTCAAAAGCAGTTGAGTGGCGGAATCCTTCAACACCACTCCGCGCGCTCCCAACTGCAGGGCCTCCACGATCTGGCTCTTCTCCGCCGCCGCCGTCAGCAGAATCACGCGCACCGGGGCCGCATTCGCCCCCGTGCCCAGCTCCCGCAAGGCTTCCAGGCCCGGATGCTTCGGCATCGCCAAGTCCAGCAAAAGTATGTCAGGCTTCAACGTGCGCGCCAGTCTTACCGCTTCCGCCCCGTCTGAGGCCTCACCCAATACTTTCAAATCGGGCTCGGCTTCCAGAAGCCGCCGCAATCCATCGCGGAAAATTGGATGGTCGTCCGCGATCACGATACGAACAGGCTGTGATTTTTTAAAGTTCATCGGAAACCTCTCCACCCTTCGGAACCTTCACTTCCAGGCGCGTTCCCAACCCGGGATTCGATTCTACCGTGAGCGCGCCTGCAATTAAACGGACCCGTTCCTTGATGATCATTGGCCCCTTGCCCATCTGGTCAAGTTCCTCCTGCGTCAGGCGGCCGGAAAACGGGAATCCCTTGCCGTCATCCTCCAGCGTCAGGCTCCACTGGCTGTCACTCGAACTTAGCCGCACCAGAGCGTGACGCGCTTTGCTGTGCTTGCGCACGTTGACCAGTCCCTCCTGCACAATCCGCAACAGCTCCCGGCAGACTTTATCCGGCATCTCCAGTTTCGTGATGTCGGTTACGAACCGCGCCGAGATCCCCGTCTCCCGCTCAAAGCGTTCCACGGCATCGGTCACCAGGCTGAGCAATCTCCGTGCATCCACGTCGATCGATTTCATCTGCTGCATCAGTTCCCGCAGCTTCAACACTTCTTCGCGCAGCAGTCCCTGGATCCGCCCCAATTCGCTGCCCACCACCGCGGGCGTAGTCTCCGCCTGGCGCTTCAGAACATCCACCTGCATCTCCACCGCGATCAGCGACTGCACCGCTCCATCGTGCAGTTCCCGGGCAAAGCGCGCCCGCTCCGCCGCGCCCGCCCGCCGCCTCAACCGGTGCAGCAGGTAGACGTTGTACACCGCCGGCCCCACCTGGCGCAGCAAGTCGAGCAGAAATCGCAGCTCCTCTTGCGTGTCCCCCTGCCACGTCGGGTCAAACACAAAAATCCGCCCCCGCCACTCGCCCCCGAACACAAAGGAAATCGCAATCATTGACCCGAGACTTTGCCGCTCCTTCAGTCGATCCAGCGGCGCGGTGGCTGGCATTGGCACCGGGTTGCCTTCCCGGTCCAGTGCAATCACAGACCAGCGATCCTTTTCGTACGTTGCGTAAAATACCTCTCCCGGAAAATTCTCCAGGTAACTCTTGGCCTCACGCGGTCCAGAATCCAGCCACACAAAATCGGATGGCGTCCCATCCTCATTGTGCAACTCTCCCAGAAAGGTTCGGTGGCTGTGGATCTCCTGCGACGCCACCAGCAGCCGCGCCGCTCGATACATGCTGACAATTTCCCCGCACATCTGCTGCAGCGTTCCCGTCAGCCCCGCGTCCACCCGTACTTTCGCCAGCATGCGGGTCACGGCGGCCTTCTCCGCCCGCAGGTGCTTCTGCTGCTCTGACAGGTAACCCAGCAACAATCCCATTACCAGCAGATACACCGACAGCATGAACAGCCGCTTCGGCTCGAACTCGGTCGTATTCATTTGCAGGCCGGAAAGAATATGCCCGGGCAAGCTTCCCCGGCCCGTGGCCCACACGTGGAAGAGCAAAAAGCTTTCCGCCCACAGCAACACCACTTCCGCCGCCGCCGTGCTCAGCGTCTCCCACAAGCCCCAACGGTAAGCCGCCGCCGTCAGCACGAAAACAAAAAATAGGATGAACGGACTTCTCGGCCCGTCCCCGAATACTGAGATGAAGGCTGGCCAAACAATATCGGCTGCGTGTACCAGAACGCGAAACCGGACCGTTGACGCCTTCCGCCGCCGCAACAGCATCAGCACCAGGATGCTGTTCCCCATGTAAAACCCCAGCAGCCCGTAAGCCGCCGGAGAATTACCCAGTTGTGTGGGGTCCATGCGGATCGCGACCAGCGCCGACACTGCCAGAAAAACGCGCGCCGTCGCCAGCCAGCGCTCGATGCGGCGCACCTCACTCGGGTCCACTGGAGCAGGGGCCCTTCCCAGAAAACGATTCTTCGCGTCAGCTTGCAATTCGATTCACTTCCAGATGCCGCACGGATTGATCAGGTATAGGAATGTCTCGCATATTATTGATAAGAAAGGCTGGGAGCAAGCAAAACTTTATCCCGTTTTCAAGGTACCCAAATTTACCCCAATCACAAAATTACAACCTTACAAAATTCCCCGAGTTACTTGCGTAACTCAGGCCTTCTCCACTCAAGGTCTAAAATGGCACCGAGGATCGTTTTCTTGCCCACCTATTCCAAGCTCTGGGCTTCCAAAGTATGGGCCGCAGTAGTGGCGGCTTGTCTGGCGGCTCTGGTTGTGGCTGCGCTGATCCTGCCCCAGTCTTTTCGTCTCACCGCCCTTAGCGATGTGATTCAGTGCATCTTGCTGTTTTCCGGAACGGCTGCCCTCATCCCCCACGCCGTCCAGGCGCGGGGGCGCTTGCGTCTTTTCTGGACGTTCATGGCTTCCGGCATTGCATTATGGTTTTCGTACCAGCTGTTCTGGACCTACTACGAAATCTGGCTGCGCGCCGATGTTCCCGACTTGTGCGCGGCCGACATGGTCCTTTTCATGCACATCGTCCCGCTCATGGCCGCCCTCGCGCTCCGTCCTCACGCCCCGCAGGATGAATACGCCGCGCGTTTGCGCCGCCTCGATTTCGCTTTGATGATGATTTGGTGGGCTTATCTCTACGTCCTCATCGTCATCCCCTGGCAATATGTTCTGGCTGATGTGGAAGCTTACAACAACAACCTGAACGGCCTGTATCTCATCGAGAAAGTTGCTTTCCTTAGCGCGTTGTTCCTGGCTTGGATGGGCAGCAAGGGCGGCTGGAAAACGTTCTATGCCAGCCTGTTCGGCGCCTGCTTCACTTACGCTGCCAGTTCTCATCTCGCCAATTGGGCCATCAACCGGCACGTCTATTACAGCGGAAGTCTCTACGATATTCCACTCGCAGTTTCCATGGCCTGGATCACCGGCATCGCTCTGTGGACCCACGAGCGCGAACCGCAAGCCGGCGCCCGCTCTACTTCCACATCGCATGGCGTGTGGCTGGCCCGCATAGGCATGATCGCGACCTTTTCGCTCCCGGTGTTTGCCGCCTGGGCTTTACTTGATACGGCAGTCCCCCTGCGCATCCGCTCGTTCCGCCTGGTCCTGACTCTGGCCGCGTCACTCCTCATGGGCGTCATGGTTTTCACACGCCAGCGCCTGCTCGACCGCGAGCTGCTCCGTCTGTTGAACCACTCGCGCGAGTCCTTCGCCAACCTCAAACGTTTGCAGGCCCAGATTACGGAGTCGGAAAAACTCGCCTCCATCGGACAGTTGGTCGGCGGCGCCGCCCACGAACTCAACAATCCCATCACCGCCATGCTGGGTTATTCCGATCTGCTGCTGACCACGACTCTCACTCCCGAACAACACGAGCTGGCGGCGAGAATCGGCCAGCATGCCCGGCGCACCCGGTCCCTGGTCGCCAGTCTGCTGAGTTTTGCCAAACAAGGCCCGGCCGCGATGGGCTCCGTCGATCTCAACGCCTTGCTGCGCACCGCCGTCAAACTCTCGCAACCCCAGTGGCAGGGCCTCAAAATCGAAGTCTGCACCGAGCTTCCGTCCGAACTCCTGCTCGTCCGCGGAGATTCCAACCAGTTGCTTCAGGTCTGCGTACAGATCATCAACGACGCTCTTCATGCTGTCAGCCAGCACAGCAGCCGAACTCTGACCATCGCCGCGGAGCGTAAAGACGGCTTCGCGATTATTACCATCTCCCATCTCAGCTTCGCCGGAGATGCGGCCGAAATTGGTGAGGCCACCAGCGAGCAAGACCAGGTTCTCTCCGGCCTCGGACTGAACGCGTGTCAGGGCATCCTGCGCCAACATCATGGACAGATTTTCTGGCAGCAGGATCGAAACGCGGGAACCACCATCCGCGTCGAGTTGCCTGTCATCCCTGCGGCATCGGCGCCGGAGAAATCGGCTGAAGGTGGGGTTCCGGTGATGTGGCAACCTCAACCGTCCGCTTAAGCTGCCCGCAAGCCGCGTAAATGTCCCGCCCTCGCGGACGCCGCACATACGCAGGAATCCCCGCTCCCCGCAAAATGTTTTGAAATGCCATCACCCGCTCCGCACTCGGAGTCGTAAAGTCAATTCCCGGCCCCGGATTCAGCGCAATCAGGTTCACCTTGCAGCGCAGCCCGCGCAGCAACTCCGCGGTTTCCCGCGCATTCTCCGCAGTGTCGTTCACCCCACCGAGCAAGACGTATTCGAACGTGATCCACTCCCGCGTGCGCAGGGGAAACTCGCGCGCCGCCGCCATCAGCATTTCCAGTGTCCATTTCTTATTCACCGGCATCAGCCGCGTGCGCAGCAAGTCGTTCGAAGCATTCAAAGAAATCGCCAGCTTGGGCCGGATTTTTTCTTCTCCGAAGTCATGGATGCGCGGCACAATTCCCGCAGTAGAAACCGTCATCCGACGCTCCGCAATCCCCACGCCCTCCACCAACAACCGCGATGCTTTGATGAAGTTGTCGTAATTCAGAAACGGCTCGCCCATCCCCATGAAAACCAGATTGATGCGATCCTCCGGCGGCGAAACCCCCTGATCTTTGAGCACCGCACAAACCTGCCCCACAATCTCGCCCGCGGTCAGGTTCCTCTTCACCCCCAGCAACGCCGTCAAACAGAACTGGCAATCAACAGCACAACCAACCTGGCTGGAAATACAGATCGTCGATCGTCCGAACGAAGATCGACTAGGTTTTTGGGTGGCGCAGCGCTTCAGCGCTGCGATAGCGACATCCTTTTCGGAACGGGCATCAGCCCCCGAGGTACCTAAGCCGGAACTCTCAGCCTCATCCCCAGCCTCTGACCCATCCCCAGCTTCCCCTCCATCCCCCTCCGGCATCCAAACCGTCTCGACACTTTGGCCATCAGCAAAGCCAATCAAATACCGCACCGTCCCATCGACAGACACAAACTTGTTCTCAATCCGCGCCGCCCCAACACCAACCCCGCTCGCAGCCAACTTCTCGCGAAACCCCTGCGGCAGGGTGGAAATCTCCTCCAGAGTCTCGACCCGCTGCCGATACACCGCCTCCATGATCTGTTTGGCCCGATAGCCCGGCTCACCCGCTTCGGTCACCAGAGCGGCGAGTTCCTCGCGGTCCATCCCCAGCAACGATAAAGTCATAACGAAAATCCCGCTCCACGCTGCCGGGCCCAGTACTCGTTTGGCAAAGGGAACGTTGTCAAGCTGGGGTCATCGACCGCTGGGTTCCGACCGCCACCCGGAACACGCGGGCAGCGTATCCCGTGCCGCAGAGCTTCCTTACTGTGTGGGTGCCTGGAAAATAAGATCCCCGAGTGCGTGATCGCGTATCGAAAAAATTTTACCCTTTCCCCCAATGTAGATAACACCATACTGTTTTGAGTAGAGGAGGCGGATAGGATCAGATGCGTCGCCCTGAATGTTGTCAGCTCCGCCACTGATCACGAAAACGGACAAATCGCCGCAGGGCATAAACGGGCCGCTCAACGTGAGTTGGGACACACTATTAACTCCAGTTGTCGGAAGGCTCCACATCGTTTTTCCAAACTCACTCTGTGCAGAGTGGTTAACTGCGTCGATAATTGTGCGTCCTCGCTCGGTATTCACGCTAACACTCTTCGCAATGAACGGGGGAACGGAGTCACCGGGCAAGACGAAACGGGAACCCGGGCCGGATGCCACAATCTGACCGATGATCCGCTCATCTTCAACGATCTGCCTTGCCCTGGTTGCGTAGGTCCCATTCGGATATCGTTGGAGAAATGCCTCGACCTTCGCCGAAGAAAAAGGCTCGACTGCTGCGCTCCAATCCTGGTCCTCGGGCGTTGGCTGCGGTGTCTCACAGGCGAGAACTCCGGAGCGGGAGCCCGCCGTCTGCCGTCCCTTCTTGAACAAAGTGACGTCGGCTTTGCACGCCGGGGTTCGGTCGGGCACCACGGCTTCTACGATGCCGGGCGCGAATCCCCTTCCGGTTACGCTGAT
The DNA here is from genome assembly GCA_963842095.1 of uncultured Acidobacteriaceae bacterium. GTDB lineage: Bacteria > Acidobacteriota > Terriglobia > Terriglobales > Acidobacteriaceae > Sulfotelmatobacter. The sequence goes on along the minus strand of CAWJEY010000003.1, from coordinate 403,371 downwards.
ACGCACGCGGCCGCCACCAGCGGCCACCGAGTTGGAGTATTCCCCGGCAGGGCCGGTGGTCAAGTGGACGCTATCGGCGGCACGCTCCACAACCACGTTCGCGTTGTGAACCGCCCTCCCGTTCACGTCCCGCACCACGCCACTGACAGATTGGCATTGCGCCCCGCCGCAGAATGTCAAGATGCAGGCTCCGCTGACAAGCACCCCTGCCACAACACGAACCCGCCGACGTTGCTGCCGCATGATCTCGATGGCGGTAAGAACGGCGTTAAGGCAAATGTCTAGCTTCATGCGCCGCAGTTTAACACGACGCTCGACGGAGGTCCCTGTCGGAAACGACGGGCTGCGTCCTCATCCTAAAGAAGGACCCTTGTACAACGAAACGTAGGTCCGCGCCGTAAGATTGATGGGGCGATCACTGCCTATCGTGTCACAGGTTCACGGACCAGGTCCAACTCCCCGGCCCGGCATCTTTTATTGAACGATTTCCCGCAACCTAATGATTCTAAACAACTAACCATCTAATCCTCCTATGCTGCACACCGCGCCCGCCAGATATGTAAGAATAGTACAGCACCCTCAAGCCCGGTTCCGCGATCAAAACTAAGCCATGGCAAAAGAAGTCCGCAATATTCGCCGTCAGGTCTTGCCCCACGGCCTCACCGTCATCACCGAGCAGATGGAGCACATCCGCTCCGCCTCCATCGGCATTTGGCTCGAGACCGGTTCCCGCGACGAGACCCCGCAATCGAACGGCATCTCCCACTTCATCGAGCACATGGTCTTCAAAGGCACCAAGCACCGCACTGCCGAGGAGATTGCCCGCCAGGTCGATTCCATCGGCGGTAACATGGACGCCTTCACCTCCAAGGAATGCATTTGCTTCAACGTCAAGGTGCTCGACGAAAACGCCCCCGTCGCGCTCGAAATTCTCACCGATCTAGTCCTGCATCCCACATTCACTGCCGAGGACATCGCCCGCGAACGCGGTGTGATCCTCGAAGAAATCAAGATGGACGAGGACAACCCCGACTACCTCGTCCACGAGATCTTCACTCAGAATTTCTGGAAAGATCATCCTCTAGGCAAGCCAATCCTGGGCACCAAAGAAACGGTTAAGAAATTCGAGCGCCCGGCGGTGCTCGAAACCTACACCCACCGCTTCGCCCCCGGCAACATCATCGTAGCCGCCGCCGGACATCTCAATCACGACCACTTCGTCGATCTCGTAATCAAGCACTTCGAACACCTGAAGCCCGCGAAAAACGGCTTCCACTCGCCCGAACCGAAGATTGTTCCCCGAATCGTGCTGCGCAACAAGAAAGCGCTCGAACAAGTGCAGCTTTGCATCGGCGTGCCGGCCTATCCCATTGCCCACGAGAAGCGCCACGCCGGCTACATTCTCAACACGCTGCTCGGCGGAGGCATGAGTTCGCGCCTGTTCCAGAACATCCGCGAGCGTCAGGGTCTGGCCTACTCCATCTACAGCGACCTCAACCCTTACCGCGACACCGGATGCATGGCGGTCTACGCTGGAACGTCGCTCGCGTCGGCAAATAAAGTTGTGAAGGCAGTAGTCAACGAATTTCACGATCTGAAAACTAAGCCGGTCCCGGAGGAAGAACTCCGCCGCTCGAAAGATCAACTCAAAGGCAGCCTGATGCTCTCGCTTGAGTCGAGCACCGCCCGCATGTCAAACCTCGCCCGCCAGGAAATGTATTTCGACCACTTCCAGGACCTGGACGAGCTAATCGAGAAGATCGAAGCCGTAACCGCCGACGACCTGCAGAGCCTGGCCCAGGAATTCTTCAAGACAGAATCGGTGGCCGTGACCGCCCTCGGCAATCTCAGCGGCCTCAAGATCTCCCGCGATCAACTTGCGTGCTGAAATGTTCCGCCTTACCCTGTGCTCCCCCGTGTCCTCTGTGGTTAAGCCTTTGCTCTCGCCGTTGTAACTTTCCCGCCCCCGGCACATCCCATCTGAGCCTGCAGGTGCAAACCTGCCGGACGACCTAGGTTCAATACTCACTCCAAGGAGAACACCATGAAGAAGATTTTCGGCAGTTTGATGCTCGCATGCACTTTGACTGCCCCGTTGGGGGCCTTCGCCCAGGACTCCATGAAGCAAGACAACACCCAAGACACGATGAAGAAAGACGACGCGATGAAGAAAGACGACACCAAGAAGACCAAGAAAGCCAAGACTGCGAAGAAAGACACCATGAAGAAAGACGACAGCATGAAGAAGCACGACATGAAGAAGGACGACACCATGAAGAAGGATGACATGAAGAAGGACGACATGAAGAAGGACGACATGAAGAAGGACGACATGAAGAAGGACGACATGAAGAAGGACGACATGAAGAAGGACGACACCATGAAGAAAGACGAGATGAAGCAGAACTAACCATCGTCCGGGATGCAGGCGCGGGCCATCTGGTCCGCGCCGCGTTGTTTTTGTCTTAGCCGCCAGCAATTGCCGGAATGCGACCGAGCAATTTCAGCGCGCGGCTTGTCATTCGCGATCCGACCGCCACCTGCAATGCCCCACAATTCGATTTGCAGCCCCGCAGGACGCGTTCGGGAGCCACATCCATGGTTCGGGTCATCCGGCTGGGAACTATCGCTCTAAGGGCAAGATAAATCGATTTAACTTCGAGGTGCAAAATGGCCTTGCGGATTCAACGACTTAGCGGCGCTTATACTATATCTTTAAGGAATACATGGGCAGGCGCCAGGGCCGCCCACCTGAAATCAATCACTTACGAGAAAAGTTCGGGGATGTGGCCGGATAACAATGACAATGATGAGACTTAACGACCCCTCGTCTGACAGCGAGACGCACTAATGCCCAGCCGCACTGAGGAGTTCCTCTGGCTCCTCTTCCGCGTCCGCACCGCCGCTGTCAGCCACCTCTACCCCAAGCTTCCCCGTCACCGACGTCTTCAGATACTGTCGCAAGCACCGCGTGCAAGGCATATAGCCTTCCGCCATCGCCTCTTTCGCCGTCATCGTCTTCTCCGACGCCTTGTCGTGAATGAAACTACATCCCGGCACGTGAAACAATTTCGATCCGTCGGAAACCACCACCACCAGGTCAGGAGGAACGTTATTGCTCGGCTCTGCATGGTGCGATCGAACGAAATGCCCGCGACTCAGCGAGTTCGTCACCAGCAGGCTTCCAGCGATTAACGCCAACGCCGCCACCGGCACCAGCCACGCCGCCCAACTCGACCATCCCCTTCCCTTCACAGCGTTCGTAGCCAGCCGCTTCTCCAACCTCCGGCTGAAACCGGCCGGCACCTCGAGCATTCGCTCATCTCCATAGAGCTGGACCACATTGCGCGTCCCCGCCAGCACCGACGCGCAGCGTTTGCACGTCTTGAAGTGTTCGTCCATCGAGGACCGCAGCCCCGCCTCAACGTCTCCATCAACGTAACTCGAAATCTCGCGCCACACTTGCTCACAATTCATCGTCACATGGCTCACCATGGCTTGGTCCCCTTCTCGAACGGCAGCCGGCTGAACCAGCCCTGCTCCCATCCGGCGGCCAGCAGGTCGCGCAGCATCAGCCGCGCCCGCAACAGCCGCGTCTTCACCGAAGCCACCGTGATGCCCAGCGCCTCGGCTGTTTCCTGAATGTTCAGGTGCTCCATATCGCGCAACACGAAGACCTCGCGATATTTCCGGTCGAGCGTGCCCAGAGCCTCGGCCAGCTTCTGCCGCACTTCTTTGCGTTCCAGCGCTTCCGAGGGAATTTCACGCCAGTCGGCGAAATCCCGCGGCGCATATTCGCTTTCTTCATCGCCCCGGCCGGAACGATGACCGTCGAGTCCTTCCATCGCCACAATTCGCTCCCTTCGCCGGCGCATCAGGGCTTCATTCACCGTGATCTGGATCAGCCACGTGCTGAAGCGGGCCTCGGCCCGAAATTGCCGGATGTTCGCAAACGCCTTCAGCATCGCCTCCTGCGCCGCGTCTTCGGCATCGTGCTCATTGCGCAGGATGGCCAGAGCCGCGGCGTACACCCGCCGTTCATAGGGCCGCACCAGCTCATAGAACAATTCATGCTGCCCGCTCTGCACGCTCAGGATCAGGCCCTGCTCCCGCGTTGCGGCCGGCACCGGATTGTTCAACACCATGCCTGGTTCGGACATCTAGCTTGCAATCCTCGCGCGGATTCTTAATTGCTGATTGTTGATTGTTGATTGAAAAACCCCTGAGCAGGACACTTCAACCTTGGCTTTCAATCAGCAATCAAGCAATCATCAATCAACAATCGCTCAGCGTTCAGTACTCCGGATCTTTCTTCCACCCCGTCAGCATGGAAACGAAATTGTTCCAGCCGTGCAGGACCACCATCACCAGATGTCCCAGCACAAAAAACAGGATCGCCCACATCACCGCGAAATGCCAGATGCGCGCATAGTGAAATCCTCCCATCATCCAGCCCAGCCAGGAAAACTGAACCGGCTTCCACACCGCGAAACCAGTGAGCACCGAGAGAACGCCCAGCCCGATCGCGGTCGTATAAGCGTGCTTCTGCAGCGGGTTGTAAGCTTCGCGAACTGGCGGCTTCGGTCCGAAAAAGAAATAATGCTTCACCATCGGCCACACGCCCGGAATATCACGATGCGTGAACAGAACCTGGCGGTAGTTCCCGCTGAAGAGCTGATAGCCCAGATAGACAACGCCGGTCGCAATGTAGATCCACATGAAGGTGAGGTGCCATTGCAACGCTCCGCCCAGCCAGCCGCCGATCGCAAACGCTCTCGGCCAGTGCAGCAAGTCCTTCTGCGGAATCTTGGAGCCGAAGCTGGGGAAGGCGCGGAAGATCTGTAGGCCGCTGCCCACCATCACAAACAGCGCGACTGCATTCAGCCAGTGGCACAGCCGCACCATCAACGGATGCTCGTAAACCGCCCGCCCCACGACCAAGGGCGCTTCTTCTTCGCCCTCGGCGTTCTTGCCTTGAGGCTGAATGATTTCGATCACTGCACCGCTCATTTCCTAACCTCCGAACGCGCTCCGGCAACTTCACAACCCGTAGAACCACGAGTAACCCTGATCTTCCCAGTATCCAACTCTGTCCAGCACGTTGGTGACTTTCAAATCCGTCAAGTACTTGGCCTGCTTGTACCCAATTTTCGTGGGAATCTGCAACCGCAGCGGCGCGCCGTGCGGACGCGTCAGCGGCTGCTCATACATCTCATAACAAAGCAAAGTCTGTGGATGCAGCGCCGTCGCCATGTCCAGCGATTCGTAATAGTCGTCGGCGCAGTTCACTGTGATGTAGCGTGCCGTGGTATCGGCTCCTATCATCGTCAAGAAATCCGAGAGGCGCGCGCCGCCGAAGCGTCCAATCACATCCCAGCCTTCAACGCAGATGTGGCGCGTGTTTTGCCGGTAGCGTGGCAGGGCCTGCACCTGCGCCAGCGTGTATTCGCCGGGCTTCTGCACCGCGCCGCTCACGGTCAGCGTCCAGTTTTCAAAAATCACTCCGGGATCATCGACGTCATACACGTTGATAGGAAACTTCGCGAAGGGAGTCAGGTCGGCATTGTCGAAAGTCGGCGCCAGATGGCCGGAGCGGAAAAGCCGCGCCGACGCCCAATCGCTGAAACCCAATCCCTTCTTCAGCAATCCCTCCTGCAGGCCGGGGATGGCGAAGGCGCCCAGCGCCAGCACCGGCGTCAGCTTCAGCAATTCGCGGCGGCCAATTTGCCGGAATTTCTTTTCGTCCATCTGGCGATCGTTTATCTTGCGATCACGATTCTTCATACTTAACCTTCACCAGCCTGCCCTCGCAATTCGCGGCCTTGATCGAAAAGCTTGTCGGGAACGAAGCCTAACGCGGCCCACAGCCATGGGATTCACGAGACTCTCTGAAAGTTTCGCCCCGGTTCCAGTTTGAGAATCATAACCCGTCAGCGTCTATCCGACCGCACCTTTTGCTGGCCTTTGCAGCGTTTTCGAGGCATACTAACGCAAGCGTTAACCCCGTAGGAGCCCCGGGTCCTGCATGCCGGATCTAAAAACAATCCTACCCAAGGCGGATCGTTCCATTCGCAAGGCGGATCGTGATTTCCTGGCTTCCCGTCCCCGTACGCCCGAAGATCGCAGACAGCGCGGATTGATGCTGGGGTCGCTGTGCCTGCTTCTTGTGGCTTTGAGCATCGTGCTCTGGCGTGACCGAGACTTCTGGTTCCCGGAAGCGCCGCAGGCGGAATCCGCGCAGCCGGTCGAGAGTTCGCCCGTCGCCAAAATCGCGCCCGCGCAGCCTTCCGCCGCAGCCGCCCATCGCGCCAGAGCGGCAAAACCAAAGCATCGGCCCGCACAGAATCAGGCCGCGCAGCACCAACTCGCGCGCAATCAGGTGGCGCAGGATCAGGTTGCACAGAACCCGGCGGCAGCGCAGGTTGAGGCTCCCGCCCCAACCGAAGCACCCGGAGCCACGATCACCGCTCGAACCGTCTTGCCCCCTCTGGAAGTTGAGGTGGTTGCCGGCGATACCCACCGCACCATCCGGCCCGGCAGCAGCTCCGTACGGGTGGACTTGCAACCCGGCACTCCGCCGCAACCAGTCGCCGACCCCAGCGCCACCGGGGAGACCGAGACCGCGGCCAATGTAACCAGCGATGCCGCCGAGCGCGTGCAGATGTCGGCCACCACATCCGACAATGTGGCCCAGCCGGTGAGGCCCAACTATCCACTGCTGGCGCGGCAGATGAAGGTACAAGGCTCGGTGATTCTGCAGGCGCTGATTAGCAAGGATGGAGTCATCCAAAATCTGCGCGTGGTGAGCGGCCCGCACATCCTCGCCTCCGCCGCGCAGGACGCCGTCCGGCAGTGGCACTTCAAGCCCCACTACCAGGGCAGCGAAGCCGTCGAAACCCAGGCCAAGATCACGGTTAACTTCACGATTTCAACCAACTAAGCTCCGGTCTCGGGTTGAAAACCCGCCGCATGGCCATCCGACGATGATCGTCAGATGCACTCGCGATATCACCTGATGCGAATTGGAGCGCTTGACTGTCGGACAGCCCTGACGGGCGCACCTGCAAGGATTTCCTGCCCAGATTTGCTAGTCCGGGCACTCTCGATGGGCGTAATCGCCTGATTTCGCCAGCAATCGGGAGGGAAGAACCTGTAGACTTGAGTGTGCCGGGGGAGTAGCGGATGGAGGTTACAAGAGAGCACGATGAGTTCGTGCTGAACCGCGCTTATCGCTGCTTCGCCTTTCTCGGACTGATAACCCTGCCCCTAGGCCTCGCGGCTCTCCTGCAAGTGTTCGGCTTGCTGAACTTCGACATAGGAACGATTGGCAAGGATTCGGGAGGTGTTGGGCAAACGTTGAGCCGGGTGGCCTTGCTTGTTGGAATGCTTCTGGGTCTTCCGCTTGGTGCAGGGATGCTCTATGCCACGATCTACGGCATCCGGCAGACGGTGCGGTTCCGACACCCCCCGCTCGTGGCTCTTTCCGTGATTTCGATTGTTTGTGGGGGCGGATTGCTGATTGTTATGGCAAATGAGTGGGATGTCGATCATGGTGGCTCCGCACTGACGTGTGCGACGGACATCGCAGGGGGGCTTTACGTGGGCGCGAACGTCCTAATACCGGCGTGGTGGTTTATCAAGGGCAGGCGGCACTACAAAAGCAAAGCAGTCCCTCAGGAATAGAGTGCCGCCGCGCATTCTAGGAACTCTGAGAGCACGGGACATGCGATGACTGTTGTAACATCGCCATTCACTCATTGGGTCTGGCTGGCGTTAGGTGCCGGGACTTGGGACAGAATCCTGCTGATCGCCAACCCTAAGACCTAACACCGCCGTGAAGATCCAGCCTCTAGCTGCAAATCTCCGCTCCAAATAACGAGCGCCTCGATCTCTTTCGAGATCGAGGCGCCCGGGCAGCCCTCCCCCAGAACTGCTCACCTGCGAAGTTAAACGCAATGCAGAATCTTGCAAATGGCACTAACGTGCTACAGGGCACCCCTAAAGTGCCATCCCGCCTAAACTGCTGCAAACCCAGCCCTTGAACCGACTTCAGCAAAGAACTCCCGCTTCCTCCGTCCCCCTTCCCTCTGGAGCGCGCCGGCTTTCTGCCGATGGACACACCAGCAGCACTGTTACCCGCCGCCATGCCAGCCTTTAAAGATCCCGAGACTTACCGCGACATCCTCGATGCCCTGCAAATCGGCGTGAGCGTCCTCGATCTGCAGAAAAAAATCGTCTTTTGGAGCGACGGCGCGGAACAGATCACGGGTTACTCGCGGATCGACGTGCTGGGCCATTCCTGCGCCGATAACATTCTTCTTCATTGCAACCAGAATAGTTGCGAGATGTGTATCGGCGCCTGCCCTCTGGCTAACGCGATGCGCGATGGCAGGCCGACGGAAGCCATGAGCTTTATTCACCATAAATCAGGACATCGCACACAACTGCATACCTGGGTAATCCCTTTGCGCGATAAGCATGGTTTGATCATCGGCATCATCCAGACTTTTGAAGGCGAGTTTGCCCTGGGCGCCCCTGGCCCCAATGACACGCGCCTGCGGGAGCGGGGCTGCCTGGACGAGATAACCGGACTGCCCAATGAGGCCATGATGCACGCCCACTTGCGGGAACTGCTGGGGACCTTCGAGGAGCTGCGAATCTCCTTTGGTGTAATTTGTCTGGAGCTTCCTGATCTCGCGAAATTCCGGGCGCGATACGGTCAAGTGGCTACTAGATCCATCTTGCAGGTGCTGGCTCGGACCTTGAGAAATTCAGTTTGGCCCACGGATTTTGTTGGCCGCTGGAGTGAAGATCGGTTCCTTGTAATCTTGAGTGGATGCCGCGAGGATGCGCTGCAAGTAGTTAGTCAGCGCATTCTGAGCATGACGGCCAGCGCCAGCATCCAGTGGTGGGGGGAGCAATTATCGCTGACGGTATCGACCGGGAGCACGGTCGCTGGCGCCGGCGACAAAGTGGAATCGCTTCTGCAACGGGCCCAGCGCGGGTTGCCTGGAAGCCAGGCTCTTCCCCCGCAGGCCGCTGCCCTGGCCAGTGCGGCTTCAACATCGAAGCGCTCAACGAGCTAAATCATGTTCGCGATTATCGGCATTGTCGTGGTGTTCGGCTGTGTGGTGGCCGGCTATCTGATGGAGCACGGGAATCTCCGCGTCCTCATCCAGCCCGCCGAGCTCGTCACCATCGGCGGGGCCGCCATCGGCACCGTCCTCATCGCCAATCCGCTTCACATTCTCAAGCAAATTGCCGGCGGGATTGGCGGCGTCTTCGCTGGTTCCAAGTACACCAAGCAGGCTTACATCGATTCTCTGAAGATGATGTATGACCTGCTGAACAAAGCCCGCAAAGAAGGCCTTATGGCACTTGAGGGCGACGTCGAGGAACCGGACAAGAGTCCCCTGTTCGCCAAGGGGCCAGCCGTTTTCAAGAACCACCACGTCCGCGACTTTGTCTGCGACTCCTTGCGTATGGCCATTACTGGCGTCGACGCTTTCGATCTGGACCAGATGCTGGATCTTGATCTCGAAGTCCATCACCATGACGCCGAGCAGCCGACCGCAGCCCTCACCAGCGTGGCAGACTCCTTGCCGGGGCTGGGCATTGTCGCTGCCGTGCTCGGCATCGTGATTACGATGAGCGCGATGGGAGGGCCTCCGGAAGAGATTGGGCGCAAGGTGGCGGCCGCGCTGGTGGGCACGTTTCTGGGCATCCTGCTCTGCTACGGGCTCGTCGGCCCCATCTCGGCCAACATGGTCAAGATTGCCGATGACGAGCACGCTTATCTCTATGTGCTGCGCGTTCTGATCGTGTCGTTTCTAAAAGGCACGGCGCCCATCATGGCGGTGGAAGTGGCGCGCCGCGCCGTTCCCGGCCACGTGCGCCCTTCATTCAAGGAAGTGGAAACCGCCTGCCGCAACAAGGGGCCGGTAGAGGATGCCGCAGCCGCGCCCGAAGCTGCTGCAGCCGCAGCGGCACCCGAATAGAGCAGCACGCCGAGACCACGGTATGGACAAGACTCGCCCCATCATCATCCTCAAGAAAAAAGGCGGCCACGCTGGTCATCACGGCGGCGCCTGGAAAGTCGCCTACGCCGATTTCGTTACCGCCATGATGTCTCTGTTCATCGTCTTGTGGCTGCTCAGTTCCAGCAAGCCGGTTCAAGAGGCTGTGGGCGGCTACTTCAGAGATCCAAACGGCACGGCCACAAAAAAGGGATCGAGCCTGGAGGGCGCCGGCGAGAATTTCACTCTCACCAAAGACAACATGCCCAAACTGAAAAGCCAGCTGGAGCAGAAGATTCGCGAGATGACCGACTTCGAGAAACTCAAAAGCCACATCGAGATGACCGTCACCAACGAGGGTCTGCGCATCGAACTGATGGAATCCGCTTCCGGAACGTTATTCGACAGTGGCAGTCCCAAGCTAAACGCCGACGGACGCGAGTTGCTGGTCACGTTGGCGCAGGAATTGGGAAAGCTACCCAACAAGATTTCGATTGAAGGCCACACCGACTCCAAGCCCTACGCCACCTCCGGCAACTACAGCAACTGGGAGCTTTCCACCGACCGCGCCAACTCCGCCCGCCGCCTCATGCAGGCCAGCGGACTTGGCGCCAACCAGGTCACCCAGGTCCGCGGCTTTGCCGATCAGAGTCTGCGCAAGCCCGACAATCCCCTCGACGCTTCCAATCGCCGCATCTCGCTCATCGTGCAATACATCGTCAAGAATAACGACGAGGAAGACGCGAAACCTCCCGCCGGAAGCGGCGCTAAGAAACCGGAACAACAACAACAACAACCGGCCTCGTCCGCGGAGAATCCCGGCAAGAAAGAATAAAGAATGCGTCCGTTTCGGCTTTGAGATAACTTTACAATCCGCTGCTCCCTTCCCCCGAAACCCAGGCTGTATAATCCCCCGTTTGACCTTTCCCCAGGAGCTTTCAGCCATGAAGAACATCATCCGCCTGCTTTGCCTTCTGTTTGTGATGTCCTCGGTCCCTGCTTTGTGGTCCCAGGAAAAAGTTGATCTGGAAATGATGAGCCGCATCCGCTACGAAGGCTTCCGCGAGTCCAAGGTGATGGAATACGCCACGGGATTGATGGATTCAATCGGCGAGCGCCTCACCGGCTCCCCGAACATGAAGCGCGCCAACGAGTGGACCCGCGACCAACTCACCGCAATGGGCCTTTCCAACGCGCACCTCGAAGCCTGGGGACCGTTCGGCCGCGGCTGGGCCAATCAGTACATCAACGTTCGCATGACCTCGCCTGACATCGTGCCGCTCATCGTTTACGCAAAGGCCTGGACTCCCGGCACCAACGGCGTGGTGCTGGGCAACTGCATTCGCGTGACCCTCACCGACAAAAAAGATTTCGACAAATACAAAGGCAAGCTTGCCGGCATGATCGTCATCTTCGGGCCTGACGCCGAAGTGAAACCCATCACCGAAGCGCCTTACAAGCGTTATAGCGAGGATGATCTGAACAAGACCGCCGACTACCAAATTCCCGGCGAACGTCCACCCTTCCGCTTCGCCGATTTTGTGAAGCGTCAGCAGTTCGTCAAAGAGTTGAACCAGTTCTTCGCCGACGAAAAAGTTCTCGCGGTGATTGACCACAGCCGCGGCACGGCTGGCGGCGGCACCGTGTTTGTGCAGTCCGGCGGTTCCTACAAACCGGGCGAAACCACTACGATTCCTCAGCTCACCATGGCGTCCGAACACTGGACCCGCATTGCGCGCCTGCTGCAGCAAAAAAAAGACGTGACCCTCGAACTGAATGTCACCAACACCTTCTACGACGACGATCCCATGCAGTATGACACCATCGCCGAAATTCCCGGCACGGACAAAGACAAGAAAGATGAAGTCGTGATGCTGGGCGCGCACCTCGATTCCTGGCACGCCGGCACCGGAGCCACCGACAACGGCGCTGGCACCATCGTGATGATGGAAGCCATGCGCATCCTCAAAACGCTCGACATCAAGCCCCGCCGCACCATCCGCATCGGCCTGTGGAGCGGTGAAGAAGAGGGCCTGCTCGGCTCGCAGGGTTACGTCGAGAAGCATTTTGGTTCGCGTCCCCACATGGACGAGCCGGGAATGCAAGATATGCCAACGCTTCTGCGCCGCGAAGCCGGCGAAGTCACGGTCAAGCCGGAGCAAGCGAAAGTCTCCGCTTATTTCAACGTAGACAACGGCAGCGGAAAGATTCGCGGTATTTACCTGCAAGAAAATGAAGCGGTAGAGCCTATCTTTGAAGCCTGGATGAAGCCTTTCAAAGATCTCGGCATGACGACCATCACCATGCGCAACACCGGCGGCACCGACCATCAATCCTTCGATGCCGTCGGCATCCCGGGATTCCAGTTCATTCAGGATCCCATTGAGTACGAGTCGCGCACCCACCACTCGAACATGGATGTCTACGACCGCCTGCAACCTGAAGACCTGAGGCAGATCAGCGTCATCGTCGCCGGCTTCGTTTACGACGCCGCCATGCGCGACCAGATGCTGCCGCGCAAACCCATCGAAAAAGCGCTGCCGAAGGAGCCTGAGAAGAAAGACGACAAATAGTCGTGAGCGAAGCTGTGACAGTTGGAATTACGCCTTGCCAGACGAGATCCGAAAACCGCGACCTATGGCGCGGTTTTGAGACTGAAGCAGAATGGAAAAGAGTAACCAGGCCGGCAACGAATCTCTACGCAATCTTCACGAAACTTTACTCGCAAATGGCGCGCAGATCACAACGTGTTGCCTGATTTCGTGTTTGAATCGATTAGAGCATCTCGCACACTTAGAGACTCTGACTAGATTGAGCCTCAGAGGCACGAGATCAGCTCTGGTCCTTTAGGCTGGCCAGCCGATCTGCAGCAGCGGCTTCCGCTGCGGGAAGATCGCCACAGCAAAGATCGCCGCAGCTAAGGACTGGAGGCGCGCCATGAGCTTTCGTCAAGCACTTCTTCTGATTCTCAGCATCGGCATCATCGGCGGGTTGGCCGCGTGCGGTCCCCCAGGCCTTCCGTCGCTCTCACTCAATTTGCCACCGCCTCCTCCGCCGTCCGTCTTATTCCTTATTTCTCCTCCGACTTCGCTGGCCATTAATGCGTCGGCGACGGTGAACGCCGCGGTTACCAACGATCCCACTGCGGAGGTGGCATGGTCGGCTACCTGCGGTAGCGCAGGCGCTTGCGGCTCCTTTAGTTATATCCAGACTCCCGGCGGCTTCAATAACACTTACATCGCACCCGCAGCCATTCCTTCCGGCACCACTGTCACTGTGACGGCCACCCTGGTAGGAGATTCCACAAAATTCATCTCAGCCATGATCACCATCACGCCTCCGCTTCCGATTGTCGTTTCTTTCGCTGGATACCCAGCCGCGTCCCTGCAAATCAACGCCACAGCGCTGTTCAGTGCGCAGATTGTCAACGACGTCTCCCCGAATCCCCAAATAAAGTGGACGGTAGCCTGTCCCAGTTCCCCCTGCGGATCGTTCAACCCCGTCACTACAACCAACGAAGCGCCGACTACTTACACCGCACCCGCCGCCATTCCTTCCGGCAATATCGTAACCGTGACCGCAACCTCGGTGACCGATCCCACCAAGTTCGTCTCCGCGAACGTCACCATCACGAAACTGGCTCCAACTTTGGCCAACGGCACTTACGTCTTTCAAGTATCTGGACCAGTGGGAGGCGCGTCGAACTCTATCTCCGGCGTCATCACTGCCCAGAACGGCGCAATCGCCAGTGGCGAGCAAGACTATGTCAGCTACGCCATCGATGTAAACGCCGGGCAGTCTGCATATCTATTCGATCCGATTACCGGCGGCAGTTACACCACCACCCCCGACGGAAATCTTCAGATCACTCTCAAGACGAATGATCTCAACGTCGGGTTCAATGGCGTTGAAACGCTGAACGGCGTGATCGTTTCCAGTTCGCGGGTGCTCATAACGTCCCTCAACAGTTACATCGCGAACGGCACGCTCGACCTGCAAACCAGCAAGCCCGCGCCTTCGGGCGGATACGCCTTCTCCACCTTCGGTGTAGACCTCTACGGCCAGCCCGCCGGAATCGCGGGCATCCTCGTCGTCGACAGTCCGGGCGGAATCTCTGGGACGGGCAGCATTCTGGATATCAACGATAACTTCATTGCCTCCGGCGCACAGCCTTTAGGCACAAGCTCGGTGTCCGGGCCCGATACGCTCGGCCGGGTCGTGTTTCAGTTATTGCCTCCTACGCCTTCAGCCTTCCAATCACTTTATTTGGCTGGCTACATCATCGATGCCAACCAAATTCGTCTGGTCGAAACCAGTGGCGACCTTTTCCAGGGAGTCATGGGTGGACGAGCCGTCAGTCAAGGCGCGAATACCGGAAAATTCAGTGACAGTTCGATTGCAGGTTCCAGCTATGTGTTCGGCGTAGCTGGCCAGGCCGCTAACGCACCGCTGCAGGTCGCTGGCGTGTTCACCGCCAACGCCAACGGCAGCCTGACTGGCATGCTCAATTGGAACGACCTCACCGGAACGACTGCGCAGAGCCCTATCTCTTTCACCGGTTCCTACACCGTCGATCCGACTGGCCGGGCAACGTTGTCGAACCTCACCGATAACGCCAACACCTTCAACTACCAACTGGAACTCTATTTGACGGGAGACGGCGAGGTCCTGCTGCTCTCCGGTAATAACGGACAGATGATCGCGGGCCGCGGCCTCCAGCAGCAAACCGCTTCCTTCACCGCCGCCTCATTGAGTGGAAGCTACGGCTTGAATGTCACTCAGATCACGAACAGCTTTGCCGTGGCAGGGGCGGACGCCGCGGTCGGTCCAATCACAGCCGTAGCGGGCACGGCAACAGACACGTTGACCGGATTCGCAGACTTCGGCAATGGCGCAACCGACTTCCCCGTCTCCGGCAGCGTGACTGCCGCCACGAACGGAGTCTTTACGGGCACTTTCTCCGGCTTCGCTGGCTCTTACACGACCCTGGACAACTTCACCTTTTATCTTGTGGACAGCACGCGGTCGGTGCTGATCGAAACTGATAACACACAATTGACGCTGGGATATCTCGAACTTCAACAGTGATTGGTTGGCCGCCAGATTCATTGGTCCTTGAGGATCGTCTCCCCCTTGGTCAGCCAGGACACGCCGAATGAGATTACAGCAGTCGACTCCAGCCAAAATACTGGAGTGAGCCGCCAAACAAGGGCGTGGACAGGCGGCAATACGACAACCACGATCAGCAAGATAGAGGCAAGAATCGCATATCCGCAAACGCGATAAACAGTATTCCGCTGGAGCTTTTGAGCCGTGGGATTCTTCCCCGGGTCACTCTGTGTGAACAGCGCGAGACAAAAGTAAGCAAGCGTCAGGAACAGGAGACCCGCGCACGACAGGTGCACAATGCCGATGACCTCTTCCTGAGAGGTTACGTTCGTGTACGGCATCGTCGGAAACAGCGCGACGCCGATTGAGAAGGCGCACGCCAGCCGCCCCGCGATTTCATCCCTCCGGTCGTATCCTCTGGTTGATCCGAGGAAAACGCCCATCGCGCACAGGCTTCCCACGAACACGCCCCGCATGTCCGTGTAGTAGTAGTAACTGATCGAGCCTTCGATGCCGCGGCCCTGCAAGAGCATCTTGCCAAAAGCCAGCACAAACGGAAGCGCGCATCCGATAACTCCAACCGCCGTCCGCATGCCGAGGTAAGAAAGTACCAGGGGATCTTTGGGGCCCGATTGCTGGTTCATAACGAACCTCCGATTATCTTGGGGACAAACCTGGGCAACTTCAGACGCACGCGGCAAGATCTCGCACCGCCGCGCTACACGTCCAGCCGATTCGCGGCCGCGACCCGTCCATACCAAAGTCCGGACTCTTTTACCGTGCGCTTCTGGCTGCGAAAGTCGACATAAGTCATTCCATAGCGCTGTGTGTAACCATCCAGCCATTCGAAGTTATCCACCAGGCTCCACGCATGATACGCGCGCACTTTGGCGCCGTCGGCGATGGCCCGCGCCAACTCCTCCAGTATCCCGCGGTGGAAGGTGATACGCCGTGTGTCAGGAACGCGCCCCGTTTCATCCGGGCTGTCAAGATAGCAGCAGCCATTCTCGCTGATCTCGATCGTGGGCTGGTTGTACTCGCGAGAAAGCTGCGTCACCAGGTCATAAATGCCACGCGGCCATATCTCCAGCCCCGCTTCAGTCAGCGGGCCTTCGGTCGGCATCTCAACATGGATCTGCGTCAAAGGATCGCGGCTTGCCGATCCTCCTTCGCCTTCGGTTTCCGTGCCGAAGTGCCCCCCGCTCGAAACAGCATTCCCCAGTGCCTGAGAAATCACGCGCCGCGTGTAGTAGTGAAATCCCAGCCAATCCAGCGGAACCTTCATGATCTTGTCGTCGCCAGCCTTGTATCCCATCGCTTCATACGGCGTGTCGCCGACGAACGCCTTCGGATACTCGCCACGCATCGCGCAGTTGAGAAAGTAAGTATTGTTCATGGCGTGGTAGCGCGCGGTGGCAGCGCGGTCAGCGTCGCTGTCAGTCTTCGGATAAGCCGGAGCCATGCCGTAAGCGCTGCCCACCGTGGCCTTGGACGACACTGCCTTGATCGCGCGGAAAGCCTCGCCCTGCGCCAGGTTCACGGTGTGCGCCGTTTTCAGAAACAAGTCAAAACTCGCCTTGCCCGGAGGAAACACGCCAACGCCGTAGCCGTAATAAGTAAAAGTCCACGGCATGTTGAACGGGGCCCAGGTGGTGATCCGGTCGCCAAGATTCTTCGCCAGGATCCCGGCGAAATCGGCAAAGTACCCGGCAAGATCGCGATTCGGCCAGCCCCCGCGGTCTTCCAGCGCCTGGGGAAGGTCCCAGTGGTAGATCGTGCAGAAAGGACGAATGCCCGCTTCCAGCAAAGCATCAACCAGCCGGCTGTAATAGTCGATCCCCTTCTGATTCACCGCGCCCGTTCCGCCCGGCTGAATGCGCGACCATGACGTCGAGAACCGGTAGCTCTTCTGGTTCAAGCGTTTGAGAATCGCGACATCTTCTTTGTAGCGGTGGTACTGATCGCAGGCCACGTCCGCAGTGGCGCCGCCCTTGATTTTGCCCACGGTGTGAGAGAAGCGGTCCCAATTCGATTCGCCTTTCCCGTCGGCATTCCACGCCCCTTCAACCTGGTACGCAGCGGAAGCCATCCCCCAGATAAATCCGTTGGGAAAGCGGGCTTTGTCGATCTGCGCAGCCGCAATCGCGCCCGGAACTTGTTCTTGAGAGGAGGAAGAGTTGCCCGCAAAGCCGCGCCCGGCAAGCAGCGCGCCGGTGCCGGCGAGAACTGAATTTCGAATGAAGTTTCGGCGGTCGATTTCAGCCCGCCTCCCAACTCCTCGGCACATTCACATACGACCGGTCCAGCTCCGCGACCGACGCGCACCCCAGCAACCGCAAGGTCCGCTCCAGATCAGTCCGCAAAATCTCGATCGCGCGGTCCACCCCAGCCTCGCCCGCGGCCGCCAGGCCGTAAGCGTAAGCGCGCCCGCACAACACGGCACGCGCTCCCATGCAGATCGCTTTCACAATGTCGGTGCCGCGGCGAATCCCTCCATCCATCAAGACTTCGATGCGCCCCTGCACCGCTTCCACTACTTCCGGCAAGGCGCGTAAAGATGCGGGGAGACCGTCGAGCTGCCGGCCGCCATGATTCGAAACCGAAATCGCTGCCACTCCTTCATCGATGGCGCGCCGCGCATCGTCCGCCGTCAGCACGCCCTTGATGACGATCGGACCTTTCCATATTTTTCTGATCCAGCCGAGGTCCGCCCAGGTCGGCGTGGATTCCGCCAGCGCCGCATTAATGTCCACCAGCGGCATCTGCCCCTTGCCCGGAATCACCACATTCGGCAGTCCCGGCAAACCGCCGTCCATCAAATACTCGATCAGCCACCCGGGACGCGACAGTATTTGCGGCAGAAAAGGTATTTTCGCCAGTGGCCCGCCGCTGATCAGTTCCTTCATCCCGTTGCGATAGTCGCGCTCGCGGATTCCCGACACCGGAGTATCAATCGTTACCACCAGAGCGTTAAATCCGGCCACCCGCGCCCGTTCAATCACCGCCTCAGCCGCCCCGCGTCCGCCCATCAGGTAAAGCTGGTAAAAAACCGGCCCCTTCGAACCGGCCCTCACATCTTCCAGCTTGTGCCCAGAAATCGTCGAAAGAATATAACCAGTGCCAGCCCTACCGGCAGCTCGCGCCGCCGCCACTTCTCCTCCCGGATGCATCAGCCGGCTGTACCCCACCGGCGCAAGCAGAAAAGGAAGAGCAAGATCGAACCCCAAAACCCGCGTGTGCAAATCGCATTGCGCGACCGCAACCGCATGCCTCGGCCGGAACGTAACGTCGCTAAAGATCCGGCAATTCTCCCGCAGCGTAACCTCGCCCTCGGCGCCCCCGTCGAGATAGTCGAATACCGATTTCGGCACACGCTGGCGCGCAATCGGACGGAAGTCTTCAATGCAAACCACGCGGGGTGACGCGACAGATCGTGCAGCTCTCGTCATCAGCAATTCCAATCTGTGGAATCTTCAAGCAGCCCGCTATCGTACCACCGCGCGAAACCCAAGAGGAATGTAAAATTCACATCGGCTCCGCGGAGTGAAAGAAGCAGTCAGAGATTGCCTCCGTGCCTCCGTGCCTCCGTGGTGAAAGCCCCATCCCGCCCCCGCCGCCGGAACCGCACCCACAGATAAGCCACCGGCCCCGACACCAAATTCACCAGCCCCCACTTGCGCGTAGCCGCGTCGCTGTTGTACATCACCCACGCGAACAGCGCCGTCGGAGCAATCACGATCCCCGCCGCTCCCACCCAGCCTCCACCCACGCGAAAGCTCCGCGGCGCATCCGGATACTTGCGCCGCAGTTGCCAGAACGAAAGCACCGTCAACGTCGAGGTCGCCATGCGCGTCCACGCATACACCCCGATCAGCTGCGGCACCGTAAAGAACGCCAGCGCCGCGCAAAACCCCGTCGTCAGCACAATCGAACGCACCGGCGTGCCCAGCCGCGCGCTCACCTTCGCCAACCCCGCGGGGAGATATCCATCTTCCGCCATAGTGAGCGGGACCCGTGTGATCGAGAGCAGTGTGCTCTCCAGCAGCACGAAGTTACCAATGATGGACGCCACAAATACCCCGGTGCCCAGCCCGTTGCCTCCGATCAGCCGCGCCGCCGTCACCAGATATCCCGTATCCCACTCCCGCCAGTTCCCCAAAGCCGCCAGCCCCGCCGCCAGCGTGACCACATAAATTCCAATCGCCAGCGGGACCACAATGGCCAGCCCAATCGGAAAATTCCGCGCCGGTTTCTCCACCTCCTCAATCACGGTCGAGAGTTGTTCGTATCCCGCATACGACCACAGCGCAATCGCCAGCCCCAACCCGAAAGCTCCCTGCCAGGGCGTGCCCGTCGGCAGGAACGGATGAAATGGATTGAAGTGCGCCTGATGAAACCCCAGCACCACAAAAACCACCAGCGGCACGGCCATGGTGAGCAGCAGAATCAGCGTGAGTTTCCCCACCACATGAATGCCGCACACATTCAGGCCCGCCACCACCAGCAGGAAACCGAATGCCACCGCCCAGTGCTCCGCCCGCGAATGCACCGGGAACCAACTCTCCAGATAATCCGCCATGGCCACGCCGTAGGACGCGGCCATCAGAAACGTCCCCGTCCAGTTCCACCATCCACTCTGAAATCCCCAAAACTCGCCCAGCGCGGCATGGCTCCAGCGGTAGAAGCCGCCCTCCACAGGCATCAGCGTGGTCATTTCAGCCGTGGCCAGCGCAATGGGAACGGCAAACAGCAACGGCACCACCAGCAGGAACGTCAGCCCCAATCCCGGTCCGGAGGTTGAGATCATCGACTCCAGCGCAAACGGTCCGCCCGCGCAATAGGCAAACAGCACCGCAACAAACGGCGCCAACCCAATTCGTCGCAGATTTTTGGTGGGTGCGTAGAGCGTCGCCGGGACCGCGGGCCGGGAACCAGACGTCAGCGAGTCGGAGACCATAGCTTCTCAAGTCCGCGAGAAAAACAAAGCCGGAAGCTTTGAAGACTATGAGAGCCAGTCTCCCAAGTCAACATTGACGCGCCACGCCGGCGCACTCTCTCACCGACCCGCCGGTTCCCGAGCAAACATCAACACAGAATGTCCCTTGTACGTCGTGCGCGCAAATTCCTCATACCCGCACTTCGCCGCCACCCGAATCGACTGGAGATTCTCCGGCACGATAATGCAAGCCGTCCGTGCCGGTTGAAAATGCTCATCGCCCCACGCCAACGCGGCGCGCACCGCTTCGGTGGCATAACCTTTGCCGTGCGCGTGCGCGGCCAGCACCCACCCGATCTCCGGCACGCCCTTCAGCGACGGCTCCAGATCCCGCTTGAAGTCCGCAAACCCAATTTCTCCGACAAACTTGCCCGTTGCCTTCTCCTCCGCCACCCAAAACCCGAACCCCATCAGCGCCCAATGGCCCACATAGCTCAACAATCTCCGCCAGCTCTCTTCTTCCGTAAGCGCCTTGCGGACCGTGTGTCGAACCACCTCAGGCTCCGCCCACATCCCGGCGCAATGGACGAGATCCCCCACCCGATGCCCGCGCAGCCTCAGCCGCTCAGTTTCGAGCACCGGTACCTCCACCGCAGGATGAAACGAGTCAATCATGGCCGAACCTTACTTGAAGAGGTTTTCTCCGTGTCTCCGTGTCTCCGTGGTGAAAAGTTTTTCTTCGCACTCACCCTCGCTCCAAATAATGCTCCTCCCCCATCCCCCGCAACCTCTCCGCCGCCACTTCCGGCGTCATATCCCGCTGCGGCGACCCCAGCAGCTCATACCCCACCATAAACTTCTTCACAGTCGCCGACCGCAACAACGGCGGCAAAAAATGCCCGTGAAAATGCCACTCCCCGTGTTCCTTCCCGTCCGTAGGACGCTGGTGAAACCCCATCGAATAAGGAAACAGTGTCTGGAACAAATTGTCATACCGCGTAGTCACACGCTTCAGCACATCCGCCAAACCAGCACGCTCCGCCGCATCCAGCCCATCGATATCGCCCACGTGCCGCTTGCTGAGCACTAACGTTTCAAACGGCCACGTCGCCCAGAACGGCACCACCGCAAGAAAGAATTCGTTCTGGCAAACCATCCGCTCCCCCGCCGCCAATTCCGACGCAGCGTAATCGCACAGCATGCAACTGCGATGTTCCCGCCGGTATTCTTCCAGCGACTCCTGCTCCTTCCGCGGTTCGTTGGGCATGCTCTGCGTAGCCCAGATCTGCCCATGCGGATGAGGATTGCTGCACCCCATCATCGCCCCCCGGTTTTCGAAAATCTGCACGTGATGAATCCGCGGAAGCTCGCCCAGCGCCCGATACTGCTCCGCCCATACCTCGATCACGCCGCCAATTTCCTCCGCCGTCATCTGCGCCAGCGTCAAGTCGTGACGCGGCGAAAAACAAACCACGCGGCACACTCCGCTCTCCGCCGCCGCAATCAGCAGATTCTTGCCGCCATCATGCACTGTCACATCAGCCGCGTCAGGCTGCAGCGCCGCGAAGTCGTTGTCAAAAACAAAAGTAGCGGAGTACTTCGGATTCCGCGCCCCCTCCGCGCGCGCGTTCCCCGGGCACAAATAGCATTTTGGATCGTAAGAGGGCGGTGATGAATCTGCAGCCGTCTCCGTCTGCCCCTGCCACGGCCGCTCCATGCGATTGGGCGAAACCAGAATCCAGTCCCGCGTCAGCGGATTGTAGCGGCGATGCGACTTCCCTTCCAGCTTCTCCAGTTCCACTCAGATCGCCCTCGTAGCACTCTGTCCCGGAAGTCTTACCCTGTGTAACCCCGTGTCCTCTGTGTTAAAGAATTTGGGACACCGTCACTCCGCTAAGATCTCAACCCCAGCCCCATCCGCTGCCGAACAAATGTAAACCTCCGCCTCAATCCCCGTAGCCTGCTGATAGCGTTCCGAAATCAGTCCAGCAAACTCCTCCGCATCCCCGGCTTCCACCAGATTCAAAGTGCATCCCCCGAACCCGCCTCCAGTCATGCGCCCGCCGTAGTACCCAGGCAGCCCTTCCGCAGCCTCGGCCATAACATCCAGTTCCCGGCAACTCACCTCGTACAAATCGCGCAAACTCCGGTGCGACTCCCGCATCAACTCTCCAAAACCCTTCGCATCGCCCCCCCGAAGCCGTCGCCCGCCTTCCTGCACCCGCGCATTCTCCTCCACCACATGGCGGCAGCGCTTAAAGATTTTCTCCGGACATGCTTTCCCATGTTCCATCAACTGATCCCATGAAACATCGCGCAAAGCTCGAATCTCCGGATACCACTGTGCCAGTATCCTCACCCCTTCTTCGCACTCCTCGCGGCGCCGATTGTACTCCCCACCCGCATGCGCGTGTTTCACCATCGTGTTGCAAACCACCATCCGCACTCGCTCTGGCATGGGAATCAGTTCGTACGTCAGCGACCGGCAGTCGAGCAGCAGCGCATGCCCCGCCGTTCCCAGGCACGACACAAACTGATCCATAATCCCAACCCGCGCCCCAATAAAAGCATTCTCACAACGCTGGCACAGCCGCGCCACCTCCGCCATCGGCAAAGCAATCCCATTCAGTCTCATCAGTGCCAACGCAGATGCAACTTCAATCGCCGCCGATGAGCTAAGCCCCGCCCCCACCGGAACCTCGCCCTCAACCAGAAGATTCGCTCCCCGCAACCCGTGTCCCGCCTGCTGCAGCACCACCGCCACTCCCACCACGTAATCGCACCAGCCCCCGGTAGGCCGCTCCGGCAAATGGTCCAAATCAAATTCGAACTCCCCCGGAAATTGCCCCGATCGAATCACCAGCCGCCGGTCGTCACGCGCCGCCCCCGCCACCCGAGTGCAAAGGCCAATCGCACTCGGCATGACAAACCCGTCGTTGTAATCCGTGTGTTCCCCAATTAAATTCACCCGCCCCGGCGCGCTGAAAATAACCGGGCGCACTCCGCACCACTGCGCAAACCGTCGCCCCAGTTCCTCAGACTCCATCGTCACCCCACTCCACCGACCCATAATTAAAGACCTTAGATCAGTTATACATATGCACCCTCCCCAGACGAGGGTGCCCCATCTTTCGCGTCCTTTGCGAAAGGTGGGAACCACGGACGTCTGCACCGCCGGTTCTTGATCCTGACCTTGCCTTCGCACGTGTGGAGCGGGCACTCTGTCCGCCGCTCTTGACAGTCACCTCTGACCCAGCAGCGGCCGTTCCTGATAGGCTGTGGACGCTTCACAAATTGGCGGAGCCAGCGGACCGTATGACGGCGGAACGAACGATCTTCGTGCTCGGGATTGCCTGGTTGGCGTCGTGGGTCATCGCGGCGTTTTGGTCCAACCGCACTTTAAAGAGGGGCGGCATTGTTGGCGATGTTGCTTCCCGCATTCTCTTTTACGTCAGCGCGACTCTCTTGCTCGCGCCTTTCTCCGGCCGCCACTACTACGCGCAAGTGCAGTTCTGGCGCCTTAACGTTGCGCTGAAATGGATACTGGTGGCACTGGTAGCCACCGGATTTCTGTTCGCCTGGTGGGCCCGCATTCACCTGGGCCGCCTCTGGTCGGACTGGCTCACGAAGAAGGCTGGTCACCACGTCGTCAACACAGGCCCTTATCGCCTCGTGCGCCATCCCATCTATTCGGGCATCCTCTTTGCCGCGTTCGCCACCGCAATCGAGAAAGGAACTTCGTTCGCGCTGCTTGGGGCCGCTATCTTAACCTTCGCCTTCTACACCAAAGCGCGACGGGAGGAACGCTTCTTGCGGCTGGAACTCGGCCAAGATGCTTATGATGCCTATGCACGCAAAACCGCAATGCTTCTCCCATTTACAGGCCGGCCGCCAAATTAGGACACCAACCCCCAGGTGGAGTTGACTAAGGAGCGTATAATTTCCGGCAATTTTAGCTCCGTGCGGCGTCGCTGCCCTCTGGTAATCTTGCCAGCCGCTCCGTTTCGCGGTGCAATTACTCTCAGGAGGGACCCATGGGCCGCGTCTTCGGTTTTCTCAGCCTCGTCATCGTAATGGCCGTTGGCATGTACATTTATTCCAGCCAGGTGCAAAGCTCGTCTGCCGCCGCCGGGGCCAACACCCCCAAGGCCACCATTAACATCACCGGAGTAAGGACCGATCTGATGAGCATCGCCTCGGCCGAGCGCCGCTACTTCGCCGGCGAAGGAAAATACGCCTCCCTCGACGAACTCATCTCCTCCAACTACATCACGGTTGCCCGCCAGCGTCCTCCTTACACCTACACCGTCGAAATAAGTTCCGGTGGCTTTCGCGTAATCGCAACCCGCTCCGGTGACGACACCTCCGGCACCCCCGCGCAGCTTTCAGTCGACGAAAACATGGAGTTCCAAACCTCCAACTAGCCCCATCTCGGGCGGTATCGGGCGAAATGACGACAAGACCGCACCAGTGGCTTGCAGCGGTTGTCGTCGACTGGATAGCGAGTGAAGTTCCATCTGATCGAGAACCATCTTCGCGATACGCCCTCCCAAAAGGCGGAGTTCAGAGACCTTGTCAGACCACGCCTCCCTTCCTTGCCTGCTCTAGCGCGCTCGAGATGCAGTCGGCCACGTGCGCGGCCAACAGTCCGGTCACAATGCCGGTGAAAACGTCCATGGTGTAGTGCGCTCTGAGGACTAGGACGGTGACGATCTCGAAAAGCGCAATGAGAACCCCAAGTCCGGTCAGCCACCGCTTTCCCGTACGAGCGATTTCGGTGACTGCCAGGACGGCAATTGCGGTATGGCCGGAAAAAAAATAGTCATTCGCCACCCCGTAAGTCACCAGCAACGAGGGAAATCCCGGATAGTGCCAGATTGCATTCGGCGGAGCGGGAAGCGCCACCAGAGCCTGCATGACCTGTCGCAGCCCGAGCACGACTACCAGACCGAGGAAAGGCCGGACCGAAGCGCCGAAAATCCATTTCGATAATAGGAAAATCCCCAGCAGATCGATGATTCCGGAGCTTACGATTAACAGCACATCGGCCGCCGATGGGTGAACCTGCAGGTAAAGATTGATTGGAGCCGTGGCACTGTGCAGCCGGTCGCCGATCCCAGCGACCGGCGCCCCGCGCGCACCTATCATCGACTGCGTCCAGAACCAGATCACCAGCGCCGCTGCGGTCACTGTCAGGCGAATGACGAAAGCTCGTTTGTTACGATTCGGCTGGGAAACGGCGTTGACTTCACCTTGAGTTGCAGATTGCTTCATGCCGGAGCACCCATCGCAATTTCTTTCAATCGCCGCAGGTCAAGCTTTCCAGTACCAAGGTAAGGCAGCGAATCCACGTGTACGAACTGATCCGCCCGCGGCTTCCAGAGTTGTGGTAAATCCGATTTGGCGAGTTGGGCCAGGCAGTCCTGTAGTTTGTCGTTGGCCAGAGTGTGCAACACGATCAGGCGTTCTCCTTTTCTCTCGTCAGGCACCGCGGTTACGGCGAAGGTCTGTTCCGTGGCGCCAATGATCTCGTGGAGCTTGTCCTCGACCTTGATGTGAGGAACCATCTCCCCGCCGATTTTGCTGAAGCGGCTCATGCGATCAGTGATGCGGATGAATCCGTCCTCATCCATCGCGGCAATATCACCGGTGTTGTACCAGCCGTCGCGTAGAACCTCGGCAGTTTTATCAGGACGATTCAGGTATCCCTGCATCACATTTGGTCCGCGCACCAGCAGTAGACCGGTTTCACCCTGGGGAACAGAAGCGAATGTTTCGGGATTTACAATTCTTACGCTGATCCCGGGCAACGGGTGACCAATGCTCGAACGCTTCGCGCCCACCTGGCGAAATTGTGCGGCGCGGAAATCCCGCGTGTTCACAGTGACCGCGGGAGAGCACTCGGTGCAACCGTAGCCCTCCAGCGGCCGAATGCCGAAAGTGTCCTCGAACGCGATCGAGACCCGCTCGGGAAGTTTTTCCGCGCCTGCCATCACATATTGCAAGCTGCCAAAATCTTCGGGAGAACAGCGCCGGATGTAGGACTGTAAAAATGTGGGAGTCGCGAGCAGAAAGGTCACAGCATACTGGCTAACCAGCGCACCGATTGCACGCGCCTCCAGAGGACTCGGGTGATACACCACGCCTATCCCGATGGCAGTAGGCAAACAGAGCGTCCCCGTGAAGCCGAAAGAATGAAAGAAGGGCAGAATGCCGAGGATCCTATCGTGGGTGCCAAGCATGAAAACCTGGTTCAGTTGTTCAACATTCGACGCCACGTTGTAGTGAGTGAGTACAACTCCTTTAGGATCGCCCGTGCTGCCGCTGGAGAAGATGATTGTGGCAATGTCGTCGAGTTGGACTTTGGCTCCGGCTCCGACAAATTTCTCGACGAGCCGCACGGGAAGAAGCCACGAGATGAGTGCGGCGCTTAGTCGTTCCGTAAATCGCGGCTTTTCAGCGAGATCTTCGAGCATCGTAGCCTGCGCCGGCGGTTGGATGGGGACGCGTTCCAGAAATGCTTTCGACGTAATTACGGTCTTCAACTCGCACTGTCGAGCACAGGAAGCCAGAACCTCATCCGAAGCCGTGTAGTTCAGATTGACCGGAACTTTTCCCATCAAAAGCGCGGCCAGGTTGACCAGCGCGCCCGGAACCGAGGGCGGGAGTAGGATCCCGACCATCTTCTGTTCGCGCCAAATTGGGCGAAGCCGCCGCGCCAGAAAAACGGCGCCGGTGAGCGCTCCGCCGAAAGAAAGTTTCGGCGTGCGCCCGTCCGCCATGGCGAACCGGAACGGATGCCGCCGCGCCGTCTGCACAAAAGAACGATGCAGGGTCCGCATGTAGCGCTTGCGGTATTGATAAGCCTCAGACCCCAGTTCCTGCACCGCCTGGCGCACGTCTTGCGCGCCGCTTATAGATGGCATCGCCTTCCCGAAGGTCACGGTAACTGGGTATGGAATTTTGCGGGGGAGCTTCCACAAGAACTTGCCGCCCTCGAAGCTGAAAACCGATCCCCACACTCCGCCGAGATTCACTGGAATGATGGGAACATCTACGCCCTTCACAATCCTCTCCATCCCCCTCCGAAACGGAAGCATCTGTCCGATGCGGGTCATCTGGCCTTCGGGAAAGATGCACACCACTTCTCCGTCTTTCAAAGCTTGCGTGGCGGTGCGCAGCGATTGAATCATTTCCCTTGGACGAAGCTGCGAAGAGATCGGAATCACTCCCATGATCCTGGCGAACGGCTTCACCAGCGGATGGTCATAGGAGCCCTTGAACATGAGGAAGCGGATCGGACGGTCGATCGAGGCAATCAGCAGGACCGCATCCACCATCGAGACATGGTTCGGCACCAGCAGCGCGCCGCCTTTTGCGGGAACGTTTTCGCGTCCGGCAACATGAATACGGTAAAGAGTATGGGTCGCGAACCACAACAGAAGCCGCAGTAGAGCATCGGGCAGCAAGTACAAGACATAGACGGTGGCCGCCACCGTGACCAGCGAGGCGGATAGGAAGATCGCAGGAGGGCTGAAGTGCGAGTAATGCTGAAAGACGTAGTAAACGCCCGCCGCTGCTCCGATTCCGACGAAGGACAACAGATTCGCGGCCGCGATCACTCCGCCCTTATCTTTTTCGTCGGGACGGTGCTGGATCAGCGCGTTTACCGGCACGGCAAAAAAGCCGGCCGAGAATCCCAGACCAGCCAGCAGTGCCAGCACATGAGTGAACGAAAGGTTGTGCCCGGCGAGCAGTATTCCGAACACGGTCATGCCGACGGAGCCCAGCGGAATCAAACCGTATTCCACCTTGCCGCTCGACAAATAGCCTGCGGCCAAACTGCCCAGCCCGATCCCGATTGCGACGCCAGCTTGAAGAATTCCGGTATAAGTAGAGCCAATGTGGAGAACGTCGCTGCCGTAGAAAACGATGTTCGCCGTCAACAGCGCTCCCAGAAACCAGAAATAGGTGTTGCCAAGAACCGCGAGCCAGAGAACTCGATCGTTCCGTATGAGGCGTCCCTGCACCCAGAGATCGCCGATCGGGTTTGCCCGGAATTTCTTCACAGGATCGGCGGCGGGAACTTTCGTGATTCCGAGGCTGAAGATCAATCCCACGGCAGACAAGCTGAGAAAGATCACACCCGACCAACCTTGACGCCCTTGAAACACATCCGCCAGAAATGCACCCGAAACTCCACCTGCAATCACCGCCAGAAAAGTCCCGAGTTCCAGCACACCGTTGCCCCAGGAGAGCCTCGGTTCGGGCAGCAACTCGGGGAGCAGTCCGTATTTTGAGGGGCCGAAGAGGGCTGCCTGCGTGCTTGCCAGAAAGACGGCAGCCATTTCGAGATTGAGATTCTGCCAGCCCAGGCCAGCGATGGCCAGAACCATAACCGCCATTTCGAAAAACTTGGTCCATATCGTGACCGTGCGCTTGCTGTAACGATCCGCGAGAAAGCCTCCGGTCATCGAGAAGAGAATGAAGGGGACCGAGAACAATGTTCCGACGACCAGGACCAATCGGTCGCGATCAGCCTTCTGCATCGCGGCGCCGAGAATGATGAAGACGACCAGGTTCTTCAGGCCGTTTTCGTTAAACGCTCCCTGAAACTGAGTGACCACCAGCGACCAGAATCCCCGCTGCCACGATGCCGGTGGCCGGCCTTCAGGTACAGTTACGGGAACATTTGCGCTCATTGGAGGATCTTGATAAGCACCTGTCAGCCTTGGAGTTCTGCATATGTTGTCATGAAGCGGGTCTATGTTCCAGTCACAACACATGGACAGCTAGTAACTTCGCGGTTGTCAGGACGAGAATAAAGTGCAAGACTGGCGTCGCCGCGCGTTCTAATATTCAGGCTTACGGAAATCGCGTACATACGGGGAGTGCCGATCGTGGATCCGATCCTGGGGCTCGTACTCGTAGTGTTCGGTTTGTTAGCCGTCGCCACACCGCCGCTGACCGTCTTCCTCCTATGGCGGCAGCGCAAGCTCCGCCTGCAACTCCAGCAACTCACGGACTTAGGCGTTCAGCAGAACGATGCGCTGCATCGCGAACTACTGGAACTCCGCCGCCAGGTGGCGGCAGCGCCGCGGGCTGCGGAATCTGCCGCGCCATCTCACGAAGAAGCACCGCGGTCCTCCGTAATGCCACCGAAACCGGAGACACCGGTTGTTCCCGTTATCGTTGCCCACACCGTGGAGCCCGTGGCAAAACCAGCGCCCCCGCCGCCGGTCGAGAAGCCGCAAGTCGTAGATGACAGGCTCAAACCCGCATGGTGTGCCTGGTGCGGCACGGTTCATGCAGGAGGTGTGAGTAACTGTCCGACGCCGGCACCGGTTGGGCGGCCCGCGGAGGTTCAAGTTCCCGGCGGCCCGGCGCTATCTGAAAGGCAGAAAGAACAAACAGCTGCGGTTCACGAATCGATTCCTCAAGCCCCCGCTGCCCTCGTTTCGAGCCCACCCGTCGATGAGATTTCCGCTGAACCTAAATCAGTCCACACGGATCTCCCAGCAAGTCCGCCACAAACTGCCCGACCGGCGGAGCCCGCAAGAACGCCGCGATACGCTATACCACAAGCGTTTCAGCCGCCCACTCCGAGCCAGCCACCCGGGAACGCTGTGCCTCCTCAGACTCCCCCACCGCCCCCGCCACCGTCGGTTCGCGTCGTTGCGCCACCACAGTTTGCCGTGCTCCGGTCTCCGACGCCGCGGCCAACGGCTCAGCAGCGCATGAAGTCGGTTTTCGCTCTGGAAGAGACATTAGGAACGAACTGGCTCAACAAGCTGGGCATCATCATCCTGGTACTGGGGGTCGCGCTCTTTGGCATTTACGAGCTCGGCCAACTAGGCCCTCCAGGCAAAGTGGGACTTTCTTACGTCGTAGCTTTGGCGCTTTTGGGAGGCGGAATTTTTCTCGAGAAGCGCGAGCGCTACCGCGTTCTTGGCCACACTCTGATCGGCGGTGGATGGGCGCTGCTGTTCTTCACTACATACGCCCTGAATCATGTTCAGGCCATGCGCGTAATGGACTCGGAGACCACGGATCTCATCTTCATGCTCGCTGTGGCCATCGCCATGGTGGTGCACACACTGCGCTATCGGTCGCAGCTTGTCACCGGCCTGTCGTTTCTGCTGGCCTACAGCACTGTGGCTCTCAGCCATGACGATGTCTACAGCCTCTCTTCCGGCGTCATTCTCGCTATCGGTCTCGTCAGCATCGTTGTAAAGATGGGATGGTTCGAACTCGAAGTCTTCGGCATCCTTTCGAGCTATCTCAACCACGCATACTGGCTTTATCGTCTGCTGGGGCCCGAAGGCGCACATGGACATGCATTTCCCGAGTATCACGCCAGTACCGCGCTCCTTTTGTTCTACTGGCTGATCTTCCGGATTTCCTACGTTATCCGCAAAATCAAGACTCCACGCGATGAGCATATGTCCACGGCGGCTGCCCTGCTCAATACGCTGCTGCTCTTGGGAACGATGAAGTTCCAGTCCGTGCGCCCCGAGTTGGCTTTCCTCGCTCTGCTTATCATCGGTGCGGTGGAGTTCGGCTTCGGACAAATCCCCGTCATCAAACGTCGCCGTGAGGCCTTTATCGTCCTGAGCGTTCTTGGCGCGGCCCTCATGATTGCCGCTGTGCCCTTCCGCTATTCCGGCAACAACGTTGCCATTCTGTGGTTAGTCGGCGCTGAAGCGTTTCTCCTTGCAGGCGTGAACGTAGACGAAGTGGTTTTCAGGCGGTTGGGCTTGCTCACAGGGTTATTGGTTGGCTTGCATTTGGTTGCCGTCGACTTCAAGCAACTCATGTCAATCCGGGCGACGAGCGAAGATCTTGCCCTGGCCGCTGGAGTGATCTTCGGGATGTGCGCCCTCGTTTTCTATTTGAATGCGCTTTTCGTTGGGCATCGCTGGAAATCAGCATTCGACGAATCGCCCGATGCGCAGCTGCTCTGCTTACATTCGTACCTAGGAGCGTTCACCGCCGCAGCCGCTGCGTGGGCTCTGTGCTCCCGCGATTGGACCGCTCTCGCTTTCGCCGGCATCATGCTCACCTTGGCTGCGCTGGGATCGAAGCTGAAGTCCTGGCACCTGCAGGTTCAATATGGCGTTCTCGGTTTGTTGACTCTGTACCGGGTCTTCCTGGTGAATTTGCACACCGAGGTTCCGCAATACACTCATTCTCAGATGCGCCTGTTTACCCTGCCCGTGATTGCGGCGGCCTTTTACGTCACAGCCAAGTGGGCGGCATTGCGCGAGAGTCCGGATCAGCGCACTTTCCGTGGGATCTTTGCCTTGGCAGGTACGGCTCTCGTCACTTTGCTCATCTACTACGAGGTGCCAGAACTCTGGCAGCCACTGGCGGCGATCGCTTTTGCGGTGCTGCTCCTCGAAGTCGGCCGCTGGATCCAGCATCACGCGCTTGCGTGGCACGCCCACTTGCTAACTGTTTTGGCCGTGCTGGCTGCCGTGAATGCCGATCAAGCTGGCGTCCAACGCTGGGACAACATTCCGCTTCACGCCTTCGGGGCATTGCCCGTGGTTGCGGGAGCCTATTGGATTGCCCGCCGAATCAACCTGCCCAACTCCAGCCACGTCGCTCTCGGCCGCGCCGCCTATAGCTGGGTCGGCACCGGCATGATGGTATGGGTACTCAACGAAGCGGCTCCCGCTCCATGGATAGCTGTCGCCTGGATTGTTTTCGCCGTCGTTCTTGCGTTCGCGGCTCGCCGCATCGCCTACAACCAGATCGCGTGGCAGGCGAACGCCGTGGCTGCGGCCGCATTGGTGCGCTGCTACCTGTACAACTTCACGCTACAGGAGATGCTCTGGCGCGGAATTTCTGTGCGGCTGGTGACTGTCGCGATCGTCGCCGCCGGTCTCTACTTTCTTTCACGCGCGGCGGCCGCGAGCGGTTACGAACGCAGCCGCCCCATTACCTACCTGCACACCACAGCCGCCACGGCTTTGTTAGCTTTACTGGCCTGGTATGAGGCGCCGGGAGGATGGCTTGCCGTTGTCTGGGCCCTATTCGCTCTGGCGCTGGCTATAGTAGACCGCCGCTTCGCGTTTGAGGAACTCGCCTGGCAGGCTCACGCGCTCGCCGCCCTCACGCTGTTCCGCAGTGTTACCGTCAACCTGTATGTGACGGACACGTGGCACGGCATCAGCGTGCGTCTGCTCTCGCTGTCCATTGTTGCCGTGGTCCTGTACGCCCTGGCTCAGATCATTCGCATGCCCGAGGAGTGGCGAGCCCGGGAGTTCCACCACATCTATTCGTGGGCGGCGTCAGCTCTGGTATCACTCCTGATGTGGTACGAGTTGCAGCCGCTGAGTGTTGCCGTCGGATGGGCCGTCTTCGGCCTGGTTCTCTTCGAGTATGGGCTTCTGCGCCATACCAGGCAGTTTCGATTTCAGGCATACGTCGCCCTGGCTGCTGCCTTCGGGCGCATCTTCTTCGCCAATCTCACGGCCGGTAATCAGAATGAGTTTTGGGGTCCACGGATGTACACCGTGCTGCCCCTCGCCCTCATCTTTTTCTTCGTCTACGCCCAGTTAGGGCCAAACGAAACTACAGCCCGCGACGACCGCCGGCTCCGTTTCGACGTCCTTCTTGCCTACCTCGGAACGGGTACCGTCGTTGCCCTGTTGTATTTCCAGTTTCCCAACGACTGGCTGGTCACCGCATGGGCGGTGGTTGTTTTCGCTCTTCTGGGATTAGCCCTCGTCTTGAACCGAACCATCTTCTTGCAGCAGGGATTGCTTCTGACCTTCGGCGCCTGCGTTCGCGGCATCATGCACAATCTTTTCGGAGCCAGCTATTTCAGCGGTGGCGACTGGACTGGCCGCTATTTCGTCCTGGGCTCTGCCGTAACGGTGCTGCTGGCGTGCCTTCCGTTCGCCTTCCGCCTGCGTGATCGCTACAGAGCCCAGCCCTTTTCGAATCGCTGGGTGGGAGCGCTAGTCGGGCATCCTGAACAATTCATGTTCTTCGCCCCCGTGCTTCTGCTCACGCTCATGCTAGCTCTCAAGATGCGCGCGGGCATGGTCACGGTGGCGTGGGGTATCGAAGGAGTATTGATCGTGCTGCTCGCACTCGCGGTCACCGAGCGGAGCTTTCGTTTGACCGGCCTGTGCCTGTTATTGCTTTGTGTCGCCAAGGTACTGGTGAGAGACGCTTGGGGACTGGCGCCCCGGGCCGTTACATCACCTTCATCATCCTCGGCGCAGCTTTGTTGCTGGTATCTTTCCTTTACAGCAAATACCGTGACGCCATTCGGCAGTTTCTATGAAACGTATAGTCATGTTCCTGGTCGTGCTCGTGATCGGCGTCGTAGCACTCTACTTCAGCCAGCGCCGCCACGACCCTAGCCCCGTTTCTGCCAACGCAGTCGTGGCCATGGCCGCCGATGCCCAACGCGACCTGACCCGCGCCCCCATGCGGTTAACCCGTCTCTCCGACGACGAAGAAATCGCCATCGGCAACCAACTGGCCGGACAATACTCTGCGACGAATAGCAAACTGCGTCCCCAGGATCGTGCCCTCGAACGCTATATCCAGCGGGTTGGAAAAACCCTGGCATTGCACGCGCACCGCAGGCTGCCATATACCTTTCACTTCCTGCCGAATCACACCATGATCAATGCTTTCTCTCTTCCCGGCGGCCATGTATACATCGGCGAAGGCCTGCTCGACTTGATGACTAGCGAGGATCAACTGGCCGCCATCCTCGGCCACGAAGTCGAGCACATCGATCACTATCATTGTGCCGAGCGTGTGCAGATCGAAGCCCACCTGCGCAAACTACAACTTGGCATCGTTGGCGCGCTCGTGCAGATTCCGCTTGAGGTATGGGAGGCAGGCTACAACAAGGATGAGGAACTCGAAGCCGACCGCGAAGGCATGCGCCTGGCAGTTCTGGGCGGCTACTCCCCTTACGGGGCAGTAAGCATGTTCGAAAAACTAAGCAAACTCAACCGCGAATACGTCATTCACGCCGAGAGTCCGGAAGAAGAACTCTCCGCCCTGGCGATCCAGAGCCTGGAAGGGTATTTCCGCTCGCACCCGCAGCCCTCCGAGCGTCTGGCCCAAGCCAACCGCCTGATCGTGGAGGAGGGTTGGCACGGACCGCAAAACCCAAAAGCCCTTCCGCATCGAATATGAAGTGCATAACGGCGAGTATGTGAAGTAAGAGTATTCCCGGCCAAGAACACTCGAGATTCACCACCGGGGCGTGCTGGATTGTTTGCGGAATGTCGCGTTCCACTCATTGGCCGGTTTCTCATAGAGGATTTCTCTTATGGCCTGCGTGAGTTCACGATCCAGGATCCAACGAACATTCCCTTTTCGCCGCCCCGGCAAAAGGTGTCATCGGTATTTGGGAAGCCACACGCAATTTTGGACTTGTGCTTCGCACTCCTGAAAGAGTTCAGTCAAAAGCCCCTGACTCATCTGGATCTCATCCAACTCCAAGCCGGCCAACTCCGATCGGCCAAAGCCACAACCAAACGGCATGGCCAGCATCGCGTCCTGAGGAAGATTGCGTTACCGTCCAAACTAGATGGTATCGTCCTAAGGGACGATGGCCGCGAGGCATTTTGACTCTCCGGCTGGTGCGCGATGCCGAACATTCAGAAGATTCTTCTGCCGGTTGATTTCCCGAATACCTCGCTGCGGGTGGTTCATCAAGCTGCTACACTGGCCCACCATTTCCATTCTGATGTTGTGATGCTGCACATCGTGACAGCGGAGAGCCATGCCGCAGGTGTGCCGGAGGGCGGTCCCGAGCTTGCTGGTTGGGACATGCTTGCGGAAATCGCAAGAGAGGCCGAGAAAAACCTGAACCAGTCTCTCGGGTCGGAGCTTGCGGGCCTGGCCATCCGATGCGTGTTGGCCCAAGGCAATCCGGCCCAGGCAATTTTGCACACGGCGCAGGCGGAAAAAGCCGACCTGATCATGATGCCGTCCCATGGCTACACGTTCAATCAGTTTCTGCTGGGCTCTGTGACAGCGAAAGTATTACACGGGACCGAGTGCCCGGTCTGGCCGGCGCCCACGTGGAAGAGTTGCCTGTGCCGGAGTTTGCGATCCGCAACATCCTGTGCGCGGTCGATCTGGGCCCGCGTAGCGGCAATGCTGTGTTGTGGG
This sequence comes from uncultured Acidobacteriaceae bacterium, assembly GCA_963842095.1. Classification (GTDB taxonomy): domain Bacteria; phylum Acidobacteriota; class Terriglobia; order Terriglobales; family Acidobacteriaceae; genus Sulfotelmatobacter. The sequence goes on along the minus strand of CAWJEY010000003.1, from coordinate 368,154 downwards.
CCGCGCAAATGGCTGCCGAATTTGGTGCCCGTCTTACACTTGCCCACGTCACTGCGTCGGTGGAGCTTTGGGGGCCGGGGGGCAGCTACGTCAATCCAAAGTGGAAAGAGGAGCTAATCGGCGACGCTTCTCAGCATCTCGCACAGCTTCAACAAGACATGGGGACCAAGGCGGACATATTAATCGGCAGTGGTGACGTACCTAGGGTGCTGAGCCAAGTTGCGAAGCAGACCAATGCGGATTTACTGGTCATGGGGTGCTACCCTTATGGCGGTAACCTGCGGATCCACGGCTACGGAATCATCTGCGCGGTTCCGATTCCAGTTCTGAGCGTGTGAATTGGAAGTGCAGCGCGCAGAGGACTCCTACTTGGTTTTCTGCTCGCCCGCAGTCTCCTCCTGCTGCTCTTCGGATTTTTGCCAACTGGAATCAGGGTTGTATTCCTTCATGGCCTTCGCGAGATTGCCGGTCTTCTCGCCAAGATCTTTCTGATACACCACTCCATCCTCGCCAGCGATAAAGGTCATCACGCCCGACGACCTGTACTCCGCCGGATACGCCACGAACGCGAATCCCCCAGTCATTTTGCCGTTTACGAGGTAACTTTTCGCGCCGCCCGGGGCTTTTTTCCCCTGCCGGGTCAGGATGTGGTAATAGTAGCCGCGATAAGGAGTGGGAGCGCTGCTCGTAGCATCGCGCTCCACAACCGCAGCCGCGACCAGCGGCCCGACGGGGCTCAGGTGTTCCCCGTTCGCCTTCCAATAAAGGCCATTGTGCTGCCCTTCGTCGCTGAAGATCTTCTGAGCGTATTCGTTGTGGTCTGCGGAGTACTCCTTTTGTGCCGCTACAAGCTCCCGGCAGACGTGGATGGTCGATATTTCGTTCCGCCCAACTCGCCTGTATAAGATTTCTTCCTTGCCTGCCTCCGTGTCGAAATACCACGCATTGCCTTTGTTCACCAGCGGTATGGGGGTGGGCCAGTTCTCCGCGCCGATATACAACACCGTGGTCCCATCCGGTTCCTTCACCAGACGGTGCATTTCCTCGTATCGTCTTACGAAATTCGCGCGGCTCTCTGCGTCTTCGGCGTCGTCCCCAGACGAGACGATTTGCTTTCCGTCTGCTCCGAGGACATCGAGCATCGCCTTTTCGTCGTTACTCTGCGCTGCCGTGAAAAGCCCGTTGCTCGCGTCTTCCGCTGATGGAAAAGTTTTCTGGCCCGGTTGCTGCGCCATGGAACGGGTGCAAAAGCACCCCGTTACAAGGATAGCGACCGCGGCCAATGTGGAAGCATTGGCCCAATGAAAGTGATCGAAGTTCAGCTTGGTTCGCCGCATATGGCTTCTCCATTTCAACTTTTACAAGCTACCAGGAACATACCGAAACCTCGATTAATGGTGCCCGCCACCGGCATGGCCGCCACCGCCGGCGTGAGATCCTCCGCCGCCATGTGCTGCTCCTACGCTGCTTCTTCCGCGCGAGGAAAAGCTCTTTGCCTGTCCGCCATGGTTGTAGCCACTGAATGCGCCGGAGCGGACGCCGCTCTGGCCGCGGGGTGCCGCATATCCTCGAGCCGCCTGCCTGTTTCCGTCAAAGGGCCTGGCAGTTGCGCCGGGGCGATTGTAGACTCCGCCACGTCCGTTCACCCCGCCGCGCCCGCCTGCTCCGCGGGCAAAGGCGCTCCGGTTGTAAAACGTCCTGCTCCCGGAGTAATACCGGCCGTGGTTAAACATTGCATAGTGGTTATGCCAATCGAATCCCCAGCGACCCCAGCCCCATCCAAAACCGCCAAACCATCCGATTCCGAAACCCGGGCCCCACGATAGGTACGGGCCGCCAAACCAGATCCCGGGATACGGGTACCATCCGGGCCAGGCCATTACGGGCCCTCCGTAAACCAGCCACGGGTCATACGCAGGGATATAAACCTCATCCGGATCGGCAGGCTCAATGCTGATATTCGAGTCCTGCGTGGCCACCGTTTGCTGCGGAGTGGTCTTAAGATTGCCGGCTTCTTGCGCCCGCCGGCGCATGACCTGTACGGCGTCCATCACGTCCTGCTGCTGGTTGTAGTAGGCGTCGCCTAGAGAAGACGTCCAGGAAAGATTCTTATCCATATTTCCCAGGACGGAGGGAAATGCCGCCAGCGCCTTGACGCTGGGGTCCCAGGGTTGTTGGTCCACAGCATGGCCCAGAGCTTCGCCCTTCAAATCAGGATTAGCCTGTACCCATCGATCGGCCTCGACGACTTGTTCGGGAAACGTGGACGCCGCCAGGATCTGCGCCACCAGCGAATCTGGATATAGCGCAATCGGCGCCACCAACTGCTGCAACTGTTCAGAGGTCTGTTGCGTGTATGGCGGCGCCTGCGCGGCCTGCGCCGGGGCTTGCGCATCTTGAGAGGCCGCCAGCTTCTGCGGCCACGCCGCGAACCACAGCCCCAGCGACAACAGAGAAATCAACATCTGCTTGCGCAATCGAGGCCTTGAGAATCCTGCGGCACATCCTGAGATGTTCATGTTCCTGAACCTCCTCTGCAAAACCCTACAGAACGCGACGCCATGGCCAGCAAAAGGGACGGCCCTTATGCTGCTCCCAGCTACGCCACAGATAGGTCGTCGGTTGGCGAATAAACTGCTCTCTGAGCTAACCGATCACATTTGCTCAATCCCTTCCGAAATACTGTGCAGAATTGCTCACTTCGGACAACTGCTTGAACACGGGCATAGGGCATCACGATTGCGAATTGGAATCCCCATTCCGCAGCTATAATTCTGCAATTCGGAGCCGACATAAGGAGATCCCTTTTGACCGTTGACACGAATGCCAACCCCCACATCGAGCGTGGCCATCAACTCCCGCCTTACGGTTCGGAATCTCACCAACACAAAGTATTGTGGATCATCATCGGAATTGTGTTGTTGCTCGCCCTTGTGCTGGCGGTTGTGTTGGTATGGCGCCACTACGAGGACGCGAAAAAAGTCGCGCCCGCTCCGCCCAAGATCACGATTACAACCGCGACGGCTCAAAAAGGGGACATCGCCGTCTACCTGGACGCAATCGGTACGGTCACTCCCGTCTATACCGATTCGATCACCAGCCAGGTGGATGGCTTAGTCGTCGCTGTCCACTACAAGGAGGGTCAGATGGTCAGTAAGGGCGATCCTCTGGTTGACATCGATTCGCGTCAGTACCGGGCGACTCTTCTACAGGCGCAAGGCGCGCTCGATCGAGACGAGAATCTGCTCGCACAAGCACAGATGGACCTGGAACGCTATCGTGCCGCGTGGGCACGCAACGCCATTGCCAAGCAAATCCTGGACGACCAGGAAAAACTTGTCCTGCAGGAAGAGGGCACCGTAAAAAACGATCAGGGAACGGTGCAATTTGACCAGATCCAGGTGGACTACTGCCATATCACTGCGCCCATCGCTGGCCGCGTCGGGTTACGACTGGTGGATCCTGGCAACGTGGTCCAGTCTTCGGGAACCGCAACCCTCGCTGTCATTACGCAGTTGGATCCCATCACCGTAATTTTCACGATACCGGAAGACAGTCTGGGCCCGGTTGAAGCGCGACTGCAAAAGAAGGCTACGCTCGCCGTCGATGCCTTTGATCGCACAGCGCAGACCAAGATTGCAAGCGGGAAGCTGCTGACGTTGGACAACCAGATTGACACTACAACCGGAACGGTCAAAGCACGAGCCGTCTTCGGCAATAAGAGCGCTGCGCTTTTCCCAAACCAGTTTGTGAACGCCCGGCTGCTGGTAAATACATTGCAGGGGGTAACGCTGATTCCAGCATCCGCCATTCAACAAAATGGCCAGGCATCGTTTGTGTATTTAATACAAAATCTCGCCCATTTGCGCGCCGTAAAGCCGGGCGTTACAGACCGCGGTGTAACCCAGGTCGATGGCATCAATCCCGGCGACGTTGTCGCCACCAGCAGCTTCGACAAGTTGCAGGACAATACCGCAGTCGTCATTTCGAATAAAGATTCGGCCAAACCTGCCCCAGCCAACCCGACCGGGAGCAACGCCCCGTGAGTCCATCCCGCCCGTTTATCCTGCGGCCCGTTGCGACATCTTTGCTGATGGCGGCAATCCTGCTGGTCGGCATTGTTGGCTATACCCAACTGCCGGTCTCCGCTTTGCCGGAAGTCGATTATCCGACCATTCAGGTGGTCACGTTTTATCCCGGAGCCAGCCCAACTGTAATGGCGACGACAGTGACGGCGCCACTGGAGCGCCAATTCGGCGAACTGCAGGGTTTGAGCCAGATGACCTCGACCAGTTCGGGCGGCACTTCCGTGATTGTGCTGCAGTTCAACCTCACTCTGAATATCGATGTGGCCGAGGAAGAGGTGCAGTCGGCCATCAACGCCTCGCAGAGTCTCTTGCCATCCATTCTGCCCGCGCCGCCGACCTACAGTAAGACCAATCCAGCCGATGCCCCTGTGCTCACCCTGGCCATCACCTCAAGTTCCATGCCGCTTTCTCAGGTCGAGGACCTTGTGGACACGCGCCTTGCTCCTAAGATCTCGCAACTCAACGGGGTCGGTCTGGTAACCATCAGTGGCGGCCAAAAGCCCGCAGTCCGCATTCAAGCCAACCCCACGGCGCTGTCGTCCTACGGTATCAACCTCGAAGATCTGCGCTCGGCGCTGACCCAGGCCAGTGTGAACGCCGCCAAAGGGAACTTCGATGACCGGCGCCAGGATTACCAGATCGACGCCAACGATCAACTCATCACCAGCGACGACTACCGGAAAGTGGTGGTTGCCTACCGCAATGGTGCGCCGGTAATGCTGACCGACGTAGCCCAGGTGGTGAATGGCGTAGAGAACAATAATCAGGCCGCGTGGATGAACCAGACCCCAGCCGTGATTCTGAACGTCCAACGGCAGCCCGGGGCCAACACCATCAGCGTAGTAAAGAGCATCAAGCAACTCATGCCGCAGCTTGAAGCCAATCTACCCACTGGCATTCAGGTGTCCACGCTCACCGATCTTACAACTGCCATCGAAGCATCCGTCTCTGACGTTGAGTTCGAATTGCTGTTAACGGTCGGCCTGGTCGTGCTGGTCATCTTCCTCTTCTTGCGGAGTCTCTATGCCACGATTATCCCCAGCGTGGCTGTGCCGCTTTCACTGATCGGCACTTTCGCGGCGATGTACATCCTTGGTTACAGCCTGGATAACCTATCGCTGATGGCGCTGACCATCTCCACCGGCTTCGTGGTGGACGATGCCATCGTGATGATCGAAAACATCGCGCGTTACATCGAAGCCGGCGATCCTCCCATGGAGGCCGCACTCAAGGGTGCGGAGCAGATTGGCTTCACCATTCTGTCGCTGACCGTTTCACTCATCGCCGTGCTGATTCCGCTGTTATTCATGGGCGACGTGGTGGGGCGCCTGTTCCGCGAATTTGCCGTGACCCTGGCCGTCACCATCGTCGTCTCAGCCGTTGTCTCTCTTACGCTAACGCCGATGATGAGTGCGCGAATCTTGCGGCACCAGCCCAAAGAGCAGCAGGGGCGCGTCTATCGAGCCACCGAGCGTGCCTTCGAGGGGATGATCGCGTTCTATGGCCGGACGCTCAAGTTTGTCCTTCGCTTCCAGACCATCACGCTGTTCGTCGCGCTGGCCACACTGCTGCTTACGGTTTTTCTTTACATCATCATCCCGAAAGGATTTTTCCCAGTGCAGGACACGGGAGTCATCCAGGGCATATCGCAGGCGCCGCAGACCATTGGCTCAAAGGCCATGGCAGAGAAGCAGCAGGAGCTGGCAAAGGTAATTCTGGATGACCCGGCCGTCGAAAGCCTCTCGTCGTTTATCGGTGCCGACGGAACCAATACAACCACGAACAGCGGAAGAATGTCGATCAATCTAAAGCCGCTCGAGCAGCGCAAGATGAGTGCTTCCGACGTAATTCGCCGGCTTACGTCAAAACTGGACCAGGTTCAGGGCATAGAGCTGTTCATGCAACCGGTGCAGAACATTACCGTAGACGATCGCGTGAGTCGCACGCAGTACCAGTACACGCTCGAAGACCCCGATGCCAATGAACTGAATGACTGGACCAACCGTTTCGTCGGCCGGCTGAAGCAGTTGCCGGAACTGGAAGATGTCGCCACCGATCAACAGTTGGGAGGGCTGGCCGTTTCTCTGGTAATCGACCGGGTCACGGCCTCGCGATTTGGCATCGCGCCGACGACCATCGATAACACTCTGTATGACGCCTTCGGTCAGCGGCAGATCAGCACCATGTATACGCAGGTGAATCAGTACCATGTTGTGCTGGAGAGTGAACCGCAGTTTCAGTTGGACCCGAACAAGCTGAACCATCTCTACATCCAGTCCAATGCGTCTTCCGGCGCAACCGGTACCGGAGCCTCTTCTTCATTCGCGTCCTCCGGATCATCCTCCGCGGGGTCCAATGCGCTGACGGCCTCAGCACTGTACACTCCGGCGGCAAATACTCTGGCTCCGCCTGCGAACGCGCTCTCGACGAGCACGTCGACGTCGAGTCGTGGAGCAAATTCCGCAGGCGGCACCAGTTCGGCCCTGAGCAACGCCGTTCCGCTCAGCGCCTTCTCGCACTTTGAGAAGACGACAGAGGCGCTTTCCATTAACCACCAGGGGCAATTTCCCGCGATCACGGTATCGTTCAATCTTGCGCCCAACGCCGCGCTCGGCGACGCCATTACTTCGGTCGACAAAGCGCAGAAAGACCTGCACATGCCTCCCAGCCTGCAGGCTGGCTTCCAGGGCACCGCAGCATCTTTCACGAATTCGCTGGCCAATGAGCCCTTGCTCATTCTTGCCGCGCTGGTCACGGTGTACATTGTGCTGGGCGTTTTGTACGAGAGCTTTATCCACCCGATTACGATCCTTTCCACGTTACCGTCGGCCGGTGTGGGCGCTTTTCTCGCGCTGATTCTCTTTCGCCAGGATTTAAGCGTGGTGGCGATCATCGGCATTGTCTTGCTGATCGGCATCGTGAAGAAAAACGGCATTATGATGGTCGACTTCGCGCTGGAAGGCGAGCGCAAGCACGGGAAGAACGCCACCGATGCAATCTACGAAGCCTGTCTGCTCCGCTTCCGCCCCATTATGATGACCACGATGGCCGCGCTGCTGGCCGGGTTGCCGCTGGCGCTCGGAACTGGTTTCGGTTCCGAGTTGCGCCGGCCGCTGGGTATCGCCATGGTGGGCGGATTGCTGTTGAGCCAGGTGCTCACGCTTTACACCACCCCCGTCATCTATATCTTTTTTGACAATCTGGCGCAGCGCTTTGGGCACAAATCGAAACCGGCGGAAACCGGAGAAGCGGAACAGGCAGGCCCTGCATGAACATCTCCGCACCCTTCATTCGGCGGCCCGTGGCCACGACGCTGCTCACGGTGGCGGTTGCCCTTGCCGGGGCGGTTGCGTATGAGGTGCTGCCGGTGGCGCCCCTGCCGGAGGTCGATTTTCCGACGATCTCCGTCAGTTCGGGCTTGCCGGGGGCCAGCGCCGACATTATGGCGTCGTCCGTCGCCACGCCCCTGGAGCGGCAGTTTGGTCATATCGCGGGGGTGACGGAGATGACCTCCGCCAGCACTCTCGGCAGCACATCGGTCACCATTCAGTTTGACCTCAGCCGCGACATCGATGGCGCGGCCCGCGATGTGGAGGCCGCCATCAATGCGGCACGAACCTATCTGCCCGCCAATCTGCCGGGCAATCCGACCTATCGCAAGGTGAATCCCGCCGATTCGCCGATCATGATCCTCGGCCTTACCTCCGACAAGTACGGTCCAGATAAGATCTACGACGAAGCTTCCACCGTCCTCGCGCAAAAGTTGTCGCAGATCCAGGGCGTAGGCCAGGTCTCTGTTGGAGGTGGCGCGTTGCCCTCCGTGCGTGTGGACGCAAATCCCACACAGTTGGCCAGCTATGGACTTACCCTTTCGAATCTGCAGTCCGTGCTGAGCCTGCAGAACTCCGACCTGGCCAAAGGCCAGATCACCGACGGCGTGGTGACCGCGGACATCCTGGCCAACGACCAGATCTCGCATGCCGAGGACTACAAGCCGCTCGTGGTTGGGTATAGCAACGGCGCGGCCGTCCATCTATCCGACGTTGCTCAGGTGACAGACTCGGTGCAAAACGTCCGCGCCGCTGGCTATTTGAACGGCAAGCGCTCGGTTACCGTCATCATCTTCCGGCAACCCGGCGCCAACATCATTAACACCGTCGACCGAATCACCGCGCAACTTCCGTCTATCCAGGCCTCCATTCCGTTCGGCATCGAGACCACCATCGTTCTGGATCGCACCACGACCATCCGCGCCTCGGTCAGTGATGTGGAGAGGACGCTGCTCATTTCCATCGGCCTGGTCATTCTGGTGGTATTTGTTTTCCTGCGCAACGGCCGCGCCACGCTCATTCCCGCGGTCGCGGTGCCCGTCTCGCTGGTCGGTACGTTCGCGGTGATGTACATGCTCGGATACACCCTCGACAACCTCTCGCTGATGGCCATGACCATTGCCACGGGATTCGTGGTCGACGATGCCATCGTGGTGATGGAGAATATCTCGCGCCATCTGGAGAACGGAGTAAAGCCTTTTGCCGCGGCGCTGAAGGGCGCGGAAGAAATCGGTTTCACCGTCTTCACCATCAGCATCTCGCTCATTGCCGTCTTTATCCCTCTTCTGTTGATGGGCGGAATCGTTGGCCGCCTGTTCCGCGAATTTGCCGTCACTCTCTCCACCGCCGTTTTCGTATCCATGATCATCTCGCTGACCACGACGCCGATGATGTGCGCCTACCTGTTAAAGGATGAACGCACGGAAAAACATGGTCGCATGTACATGGCGAGCGAGAAGTTCTTCGATTGGGTACTGTCGTTGTATCGCGGCAGCCTGCACTGGGTGCTGGACCATCCCACTCTCACCCTCGTCGTACTCTTCGTCACTATCGCGCTCAATGTAGTGGTGGGTTACGAGATACCCAAAGGGCTTTTCCCGGTAGAGGACACAGGAGCGATCCAGGGCAGCGTTCGTGGGCCGCAGGATTCATCGTTCCCGGCGATGGACAACTCCATCCGGCAGATCGGTGCGGTAATCAAGAACGATCCTGCCGTCGCCAATGTGATTGCGTTTACCGGCGGGGGCGGGGCCACAAATGGCGGCTCGCTCTACGTTGCGCTCAAGCCCCTGGCGGAACGCAAGGTGAGTGCCTCTCAAATCATCAACCGCCTGCGTCCCCAGCTGAACCGTCTGCCGGTAGCTTCGGCGTTCCTGCAGGCCGCTCAAGATCTGCGCATCGGCGGCCGGTCCAGCAATGCGATGTACCAGTACACGATCCAATCCGACAATGTGCAGGATCTTTCCAAGTGGGCGCCGATCATACTGGGTCAGATGCAGCACCTGCCGGGCCTGCAGGACGTAAGCTCAGACCAGCAGAATGGCGGCCTGGATGAGCTGATGACCTATGATCGCGTCACGGCGGCAAAGCTCGGCCTTACCGCTCAGCAACTGGACTCGTCGTTATACAGCGCATTCGGCCAGTCGGAAGTGTCTATCATCTACACGCAGTTGAATCAGTATTACGTGGTGCTGGAAGTTGCTCCCCAGTATTGGCAAAGTCCCGAAGGATTGAAAGACATCTACCTGCATACAGCCGGCAACGGCAACCTTCCGCTGCTCACGGTGGCGAACGGCCGGGCCAACACGACGCCATTGGCCGTCAACCATACGGGCTTATTTCCCTCGGTCACCTTGTCCTTTAACCTGGCGCCAAACGTGTCTTTGAGCCAAGCCACATTGAGTATCGACCAGATGCAAAAGCGGCTGGGGACGCCTTCCACTCTGCAAGGCTTTTATGCCGGTACGCTGCAGGCCTATCAGCAATCTCTGGGCACCGAGCCATGGCTGATCGCGACCGCGCTGCTGGCGGTCTACATCATTCTCGGTATCTTGTACGAAAGCCTGGTCCATCCCTGGACGATCATCTCGAGTCTGCCGTCGGCGAGTGTAGGCGCGATGCTGGCATTGCTGATGTTCAAGCAGGATCTGAACATCATCTCCATCATTGGCATTGTGCTGCTGATTGGAATCGTAAAAAAGAACGCCATCATGATGATCGATTTCGCTCTGCAGGTGGAGCGCGAGGAGGGAAAGAAGCCAATCGATGCGATTTTTGAAGCGTGCATGTTACGCTTCCGTCCCATCCTGATGACGACGATGGCAGCGTTATTGGGCGCCCTGCCACTGGCGCTGGGGACGGGCACGGGCTATGAACTCCGCCGGCCCCTGGGCATCACCATCGTGGGAGGGCTAATCTTGAGCCAGTTGCTGACGCTCTATACCACGCCCGTCGTCTACTTGGAGTTCGACCGGCTGCGGCTGTGGTGGGAGAGGAGAAAGGCACGACATTCTTCTCTGGCTCCGGAGGCCACCTAGCACAACGGGCTGAAATGAAGGATTGGTTAGGCAGAAACGTTATGAAGGTCTTCACGCGAAAACGAATGAACGACATGATCCGGCTGTGCGCTGTTGCGCTCTTGTTTGTCCTGACGGGCTGCGTAGTCGGACCGAAATACCACCCACCTTCGCCGCCGCAGGCACCTGCGCCCGTTTACAAGGAATCACCCACGCAGTTCCAGGACAATGGAGACTGGACGGTCGCGCAGCCCGCGGACGCCAAGCTGCGCGGCAAGTGGTGGGAAATCTTCAATGATCCCGAACTGAACGCCCTCGAAGAACAACTGAATATTAACAACCAGAACATCAAACAATACTTCGAGAACTTCATGGAAGCCCGCGCCGTGGTGCGTGAGGCCCGTACGCAGTATTTCCCCACGCTGTCGGTTGTGCCATCAGTCACGCACTCGCGGGCTTCGGCGAATGTGGGCTCGGCCAACGCTAATTCGTCCGGTACGGGCGCCACGTCCAGCCCGCAACTGCAAAGCACGCTCTATTCCTTGCCGCTCGAAGCTTCCTGGGAGCCCGACCTTTGGGGCAAGGCTGCCGCAGCGCCGTGCACCAAGCCCAGTACGCAGCCCAAGTCAGCGCGGCCGATCTCGAGAACGAGCGCCTCACCGAGCAAGCCAGTTTGGCGGAATATTTTTTCGAGATTCGCGGCCAGGACCAGTTGCAACAAATCTACAACGATACAGTCGACGCGGACCAGAAAGCGTACGACCTGACCCGTGCGCTCTATGAAGCCGGCATCGACGACCAGATCTCTGTGGTCGAAGCTGAAACCACGCTGCGGAGCGCGCAGGCGGGAGCGACCAACGTCGGAATCGCGCGAGCGCAATATGAACACGCGATCGCCGTACTCATCGGCAAGGCCGCCTCCGATTTCACCATACCCGTGAAGCCAATGACCGTCGCTCCGCCACCGATTCCAATCGGTGTACCCTCGGAACTGCTCGAGCGCCGGCCCGACATCGCTGCCGCCGAGCGCACCATGGCCGAAGCGAACGCAGCGATCGGCATCGCTTACGCGGCCTATTATCCGAACCTGACTTTGAGCGCGGAGGGGGGCTTTGAGAGTTCATCCCTCAAGCATTGGCTCTCCTGGCCGAGCCGTTTCTGGTCCGTCGGGGCGTCCCTCCCGGAAACCATTTTCGATGCCGGCTTGCGCCGCGCCACGGTGCAGCAATACGTAGCTACCTACAATGCGGATCTCGCCAGTTACCGTCAGACCGTGCTGGCCGCATTTCAACAAGTGGAAGATTCACTTGCCGAAATTCGTATCTTATCCAGGGAGATCCAGCAAGAGCAGCAGGCCGTGGACTCGGCTCAAACCTTCCTCAAGCTCGAACAGGCGCGGTACGAGACCGGTGTCGATCCCTACGTCGACGTGCTGATTGCCCAGACCACCGTACTGGCGGACCAGCAGATTCTGAATAATCTTCAAGTGCAACACATAACCTCCGCCGTGGCGCTGGTGGAGGCCCTGGGTGGTGGGTGGGATCGTTCGCAATTGCCGAACCCACAGGCCGTGACACAGAAGCCGGTCAAGTCGGAGACGGCCATTGAGCAGTAGGACAGGGACGCTAGCTCGTACGAGGGAGGAAGCTGGCATTCCATATCCAGTCGTGGCGAGCATTATGGGATGGTCCGCTGCGACCGCCATCCGAATGGCTAAACACTATGGCCACGTCGGAAGCCACACCCTGCGCGAGGCTGCTGAAGTCCTGCGGCGATCCGAAATTCCTGCGGAGTACCTCAAGAAGTCCCCAAAGTCGGCGGAGGTGGGAAATGTCGCGGTGCAGTAAGTCTCTGAAAAGAAATGGCTCCTCAGGTAGGACTCGAACCTACAACCCTTCGGTTAACAGCCGAATGCTCTGCCATTGAGCTACTGAGGAGTGTTGTGGGGCACGCGCGAAGCGCGGGCCTGGTGTTTATCATAGCATTCCGGGGCGCGGTCTGAGAATACTGGGGGCCGGGTGTGAGGGGGTCTCGTAAAGACATAACGACCCATCACGGGGCGCGGGCGCGGGTGCTGTTGTTAAGGACACTGGTGCGGCGCGGTCAGGACGCTTCACACTGTTCGCTTCACGCTGTTTGCTTCACAGTGTGCTGCTTGGTGGGGCGGTGAGCTTCACACTGCGGGTGGGCTCACCTGCCAATGTTCTCAACGGGTCAGGGGTTGACGTTTTGGGGGTGGGTTTTGGGGCTGATCTGAGATGATCAGTGGCGGTTTTCGGCCGGGGCAAATGAGGGCGGGGATTTTGGTAGGCTGGGGGTTCGATTCTGCGCGGCTGTGAATTGGCTGGCCTGCTGTTTTGAATCGGGTTCTGAGGTGTTTATGGTTGTGCGGGGTTCGGGTTGGAGGTTAGTTCACTTGCTTTTGCTGGCCGCTGCTGTTGGTGCGGGGGCTTGGGGCCAGGTTGTGGCTTCTGCGCCGCCTCGGGCGGAGGTGCGGCCTTTGGCGGAAGACTTTCATGGGACCAAAGTTGTCGATTCGTATCGATGGCTGGAGGATGGGAATAGCGCCGAGACTCGGAAGTGGGTTGCTGGGGAGATGGATTATACGCGCTCGGTGCTTGATCCTCTGCCGGGGCGCCAGGCGATTCATGCGCGGCTTACGGAGTTGCTGCACATTGGCGATATTGGCGTGCCGAAGATTGGCGGGAAATATTATTTCTACACGCGGCGCGATGGTGTGCAGAATCAGCCGGCGCTTTATGTGCGAGACGGGGTTGATGGAAAGGACCGCGTGCTGGTGGATGTGAACTTGCTGGCGGCTGATGGAACTGTCGCGCTCGACTGGTTCTGGCCGGCCGAGCACGGAAGATATGTTGCTTACGGGACTTCTTCCAGCGGGTCGGAAATGAGCACGCTGCACATCATCGAGACCAAGACTGGAAAACTCTTGCCGGATACCATTGAGCGCACGCGGGCTTGCAGCATTGCCTGGTCGCTCGACAACTCCGGGTTTTATTACACGCGGTATCCGAAGAAGGGCGATGTTCCGGAGGGGCAGGAACGATATAACCGGCATGTGTTTTATCACGAACTGGGAACTGATCCGGAGCGCGACGAGTTGATTTTTGGCGAGGGGCGCGATGCGGAGGATTGGCCTGGCGTTACGCTCGACAACGATGGGCGCATGCTGCTGATCACCGTCGCGCAGGGCTGGACGAAGAGCGAGCTGTTTTTGATGGATTTGAAGAAAGGCACTCCGCCTACTCGCATCACTACCGGGAAGAGTTTTCTTTACAGTGCGTCGATTTACAACGGTCGGGTTTACATCCTGACGAATGAGGATGCTCCGCGCTTTCGCATGTTTGTGACCGAGGCTGGGGAGTACGACCGCGACGGTTGGAAGGAGATTATTCCGCAGACGGGCGGGGTGTTGAAGGAGGCCTCGATTTATGGCGGAAAGATTTTTGCGCAGTACGAACAGAATGCTTCTTCGCAACTGAAGGTCTTCAGTGTTGATGGCACCTTGGCGGGCAATCTGGAATTACCGGCGATTGGAACCGTGTTTGGATCTGGTGGGAAATTTGATCACGACGAAATCTTTTATGGATTCGAATCGTTCACCGTTGCGCCTGCTATTTATCGCTACGGCGTGGAGAGCCGTTCTGTGACTCCGTGGGCCAAGGTTGACGCGCCTGCGATTGATGCCTCGGCTTATGAAGTTGAGCAGGAGTGGTACCACTCGAAGGATGGGACGCGGGTGCCTATGTTTCTGGTTTATAAGAGGGGGTTAAAAAAAGACGGGCATAATCCGACGCTTCTGACCGGGTATGGAGGGTTCGACATTTCGCTCACGCCTTCGTTCGACAGCGAGAATTATTTGTGGCTGGAGCATGGCGGGATTTATGCGGTGGCTAATTTGCGCGGCGGGGCGGAGTTTGGGGAGGATTGGCATCGGGCTGGGATGCTGGACAAGAAGCAGAATGTTTTTGACGACATGATTGCGGCGGCGGAGTATTTGATCACGGAAAAATATACGGATCGGGACCATCTGGCGATTGAGGGCGGGTCGAATGGCGGGTTGCTGATGGGGGCGATGATTACGCAGCGTCCGGAATTGTTTCGTGCTGTCGTTTGCCGCGTGCCATTGCTGGACATGCTGCGCTACCAGAATTTTCAGATTGCGCGGTTGTGGATTCCGGAGTATGGGACGGCGGAGAATCCGGAGCAGTTTAAGTGGCTTTATGCTTATTCTCCATATCATCATGTGAAAACCGTGAAGGCGGGGGTGGAATATCCGGCGGTGTTGTTTATGACTGGGGATTCGGATTCGAGAGTGGATCCGATGCATGCACGGAAGATGGTGGCTTTGATGCAGAGCGTTTCGAAACGGGCGGTTTTGTTGAGAGTGGAGACGAAGGCGGGGCATGGGGTGGGGATGCCGGTGGGGAAGAGGATTGAGGAGGGGACGGATGTTTGGGCGTTTTTGTGGTGGCAGTTGGGGGTGAAGTGAAATCACCACGGAGGCGGGGATCGGATCAAAAGTCAAACCCACGGTGCATTCGTCCGTGGTTCCCACCCTTTCGCAAAGGACGCGAAAGGATGGGGCACCCGGCAGGCTCTGGGCTGCATTCTGTCGCCGCTTCGCGGCTGGGGTTTGGTGGCGGCTCTTACGCGGCGCTGAAGCGCCGGTCTTCCACGGCGGGGGCGGGGGTTCGGCACGACTGAAGGTCGTGCCCTTCCCGGTTTGTCTTCAATTCAGGCGAAGTCAAAATCAAAGCCAAAGGCAACATCAACGTCAAGAACGGCGCTGTCGGCGTCCGTGGTTCCCACCTTTCGCAAAAGACGCGAAAGATGGGGCACCCTCGTCTGGGGAGGGTGCGGGCCAAGGTCAAAATCAACGTCAAGGGCAACGGATACGTAGTGTCCGTTCCACACGGGCAACAGCAAGAACAACATCAACTTCTAGAGTGGCGCTGCACGCGTTCGTGGTTCCCACTTCTCGCAGCGGCAAAGACAACATCAACTTCAAGAGCGGCGCTGCAGGCGTCCGTGGTTCCCACTCTTGCGCAAAGAACGCGCAAGAATGGGGCACCCTCTTCTGATTAAGGTGCCGTCGAAATCAAAGTCAAAATCAACGTCGAAGACAATGGACAGGAGTGTCCGTTCCACACGGGCAACGGCAAGGTCAACATCGACTTCAAGAGCGGCGCTGCGGGCGTCTGGGGTTCCCACTCTTGCGCAAAGGACGCGCAAGAATGGGGCACCCATTTTGTTTTTTGCGGACAGTACTTCACAAGCCCGCCAGTGTCGATGCACGGGAGATCCCTCGCTCCGGCTGAAGTGCGCCTACGCTCGGGATGACGCCGGAGGGGTGGGCCAATACAAAAATCAAAAGCAGCGGGCGGGGGCGCCCGCTCTACCCTCGCGTTCGATTTCCACAGGGGGGATGTTCAGATGTCACAGCGTTCTGAAATGGGAAGGGGTTAGGCTGGAGTTTTGGTCAAAAAGGAGATTCGGAATGTCGGAGACTATGAAGCCGGGAGCGGGTGACGGTGGGGATGGGGCGGTGCCGGGGTATTTGCCATGGATATTTGCGGTGGCGGATTCGGAGGGTTGGTGGTGGGAGCGGGAGGGGTGGAATCCTAAGCGGATGGGGGAGTTGTCGCAGGCGGCGTTTTTGGCTCGGGCTCAGGCGCTTGGGTTTGGGTTGGCGGTGCCTTGGGGAGATAGCGAGAAGTGTGACTTTATTGTTTGGGCAAGGCCGGCGGGGCGGTTGTTGCGGGTGCAGGTGAAGGCTACTGGTCGGTTGAATCGTGGGGGGTATGATGTGCAGCCGGTTTATTCGACTCGGCGGGGGAAGAAGACTTATACGGCTCGCGAGATTGATGTGTTGGCGGCGCATGTTCGGATTGAGGGGCGGTGGGGGCGGAAGAAAGATGTTTGGTATTTGTTGCCGATCGCGGCGTTTGAGGGAGTGAAGAGTTTGAGATTTTATCCCGGGTTGAAGGGGAGGAATCCGCAGTGGGAGGGGTATAGAGAAAAGTGGTCAGTGATTAGGAGTCAGGGGGCAGGGGCTAGGGGCTAGGGGTCAGTAAAACCTGGGTTCCGAACGCGGCCTTAGTTTTTACTGGGCACTGATCACTGGCCACTGGACACTGGGCACTTCTTTGGTTCCATCTTGGGAACCATGGGTTAAGAAAACTATTGACCTGCATTCGGTTTCCGGGTACAGTAACTTGTTCCGCGGACATCTGGAGCCTCTGGGTTTTGTTGAGAGTCCTCGACCTGAGAGCCCAAATCAGGAAAAACGAGCATCTTCGGAGTCCGGTCACGCATCTATTCTGGGTAGGAATTGCGCTAACTCCTTTACAACCTTAATGGAATCAGTGGCTTAGGACGGCTTGTGGGGTTCTGGGCGGATTCTGGGGACGAGGGCGAAAGCGAAATGCCCATACTTATATAAAGGAAGGAGTACCAGACATGCGCTCTGATCGTGTGTTTGACGCTTTACAGACGTTGAGGAATCGTTATATGTTATGCCAGCTTGCCTCCAAGGCCACGCGGAAGTTCCACCGGCCGAGCACCAGAATCCAGGAAACGATGAATGGTGTGTTGGACCGGATCGCGGGCGCGGAGCGGCAGGATGTACTGTCGGAGCCGGAGAATTTTGCTGAGGCACAAAGGCGGGCTGCTTAAAGCAGCCCTGTCCGCCTGCCTTGTGGTGTTTTGTTGTCTTCTCTGAATACCCTCCTTTGAAAATCTCCCGAAGCCACTAACGAATACGTTTTAGTGCACGGGTTTAGGTGAATATGACTATTGCCGAGTTGAAAGAAAAGAACATTACCGAGCTGACCAAGATCGCAAGGACCTTGGAGCTGCCGGGAGCCAGCGGACTGCGCAAGCAGGATCTGATCTTCAAAATTTTGCAAGCGCAGAGCGAAAAAGAGGGGCACATCTTTGCCGAGGGCGTGCTGGAAATATTGCCGGACGGCTACGGATTTTTGCGCTCGCCGGATTACAACTACCTGCCGGGACCGGACGATATTTATGTGTCGCCGTCGCAGATCCGCAAGTTTGATTTGAAGACGGGGGACACGATCAGCGGGCAGGTAAGGCCTCCGCATGAGGGCGAGAAGTACTTTGCGCTGGTGAAGATTGAGGCGGTGAACTTCGAGTCGCCGGACGAGGCGCGGAATAAGATCCTGTTCGACAATTTGACGCCGCTTTATCCGCAGGAGCGGATCAAGCTGGAGACGACGCGGGAAAACTCCAGCGCGCGGGTGATGGATTTGCTGACGCCGCTGGGCAAGGGGCAACGCGGGTTGATTGTGTCTCCGCCGCGGGCGGGCAAGACCATGTTGCTGCAGAATGTGGCGAACTCGATTACTACAAACCATCCGGAAGTGGTGCTGATGGTGCTGCTGATCGATGAGAGGCCGGAAGAAGTTACGGACATGCAGCGGTCGGTGAAGGGCGAAGTGATTTCGTCGACTTTTGACGAGCCGGCGGCGCGGCACGTGCAGGTCGCGGAGATGGTGATTGAGAAGGCCAAGCGCCTGGTGGAGCACAAGCGCGATGTGGTGATTTTGCTGGATTCGATTACGCGGTTGGCTCGGGCTTATAACACGATTGTTCCGCCTTCGGGGAAAGTGCTTTCGGGTGGCGTGGATTCGAATGCGTTGCAACGTCCGAAGCGGTTTTTTGGGTCGGCGCGGAATATTGAAGAAGGCGGGTCGCTGACGATTATCGCTACCGCGCTGATCGATACGGGATCGCGCATGGATGACGTGATTTTTGAAGAGTTCAAGGGGACCGGCAACTCGGAAATTATTCTGGAGCGGAAGCTGGTGGATAAGCGGGTGTTTCCGGCGATCGATATTCAGCGGTCGGGGACGCGTAAGGAAGAGTTGCTGATTCCGAAGGAAGACCTGTCGCGGATCTGGGTGCTGCGCAAGGTGCTGAACCCGCTGTCTCCGGTGGAAGCGATGGAGTTGCTGATCGACAAGCTGAGCAAGACGAAGACTAACGGGGAGTTTTTGTCGAATATGAGCGCGTTGTAGTGGGGAGTTGCTAGTACCCAGTGTCTTGGCTCAGCGTGAAATGGAGAAACGACGTTCTCCGTTAATGTAGGTTCCGCCCCTTCGGGGCGGGGATTTTCAAGGCATTGGGGTCTATCGTCCGATGCTTGTTCCGCGATTCGGTGTACACAGCGCGAGAGGACTAAACTCCCGCGCTGCGGAAGATCGGCTCGATGAGCCCCGCCAGGCTATCCCTCAGCATGGTTGCATCCCTGCAGTGCCCGCTTCCGTTTCACCCGGCAACGGTATTGTAACTCCTGTAGAAGCAGACTACTTTTGTCTGGAGAGCGAAACATACACCGGCAAGCCGAACCGCGGCAGATCGCGTGTCGATTCCGTCCGTGCCGTGCCGATTAGGCGGTTCCCGTCAACCCATAGGAGTTGCAACTTCAACTTGGAGGGTTGGTTGCCGGTTTCTGGCAAACTCAGGCTCGCTGCGACTCCTCCTGACAGAAAGCCCTCCTCGATCCCAAGATCTCCCACCGGAACCATGGCGCCGTTGTCGATACCAATCTGCATATGATCGTCGCCAGTAATCTGCACCCGCACGGGCAACTTCCCTTTCGGCGTGTCCACGCTTCCCACCCACAACCCAAGTTGGGATGGATCCGCGTGGAAAGGTCGAGAGGCCTCTCGGGCCTCAACTTCTTTGCGCGCCGATTCGAGGTTGGCCAAAAGACCACTAGAGAACAGGTCGGCGAATTGGAAGGCCAAATCGTCCATCTCCTCGCTTCCCGTGTTCGTCAGACAGGCGATCACGACACCCGCCTTCGGAAGAACCAAAAGCGTTGCAGAACCGGCCAGCACTACCCCGTCACTGATGAGCACGGAGGAACCGTCCTTGAAATTAAAGACACCCCAGCCACTCGTATAGTGCGACTTAATCTGCTGGTCGGTTTCCAATGTGTGCATTTCCTTCATCAGTTTGGGGGCAATCAGTTTCTGGGCAGAATCGATCTGGAACAACCCGAACAATGCCAGGTCATGCGCCGATGTGTAGAATCCGCCACCCGCTTCTGGTTCAAATGTGTGGGGAGGAACTGCTTTACCCGCCTGGTATCCGATAGCTACATCGCGCCCAGCAAGGTTGAAGCCGCTCGAAGTCATCTGCAGACGATTAAGCACCTCGTCTCGCATAAACTCTCGGAATGGACGTTTCCCGGCTCGTTCAACCACCTCACCAAGAATCGCATAGGAGAAATTCGAGTATATAAAGTGCTGCCCGGGAGGAAATGCGCCAATTGCGTACCGGTTCAGCAGTTCTTTCGTATCCACATCAGAGCCGTAGTTATAGAACCAACCGTGCTGGATGCCTGCCGTCATCGACAGCAGTTGTCGAACGGTGATTCCGGTTCCCGCATCGGCGCGAACATGGACGCCGTACTGTTCAGGTTCGTCGTCCAACCGAATCTTGCGATTATCGACGAGCATGAATATGGCTGTACCTGTCGGGGCTTTTGCAACGGAACCGGCCGCATAGACCGTGTTGGGGGTGGCCGGAATTTTCTTTTCCCGGTCTGCCCAGCCGAACGCTTCTTCGCACGCTATCCGTCCGTGTTGAGCGACAGCAATGGCAATGGAGGGCAGTTCACCTTTCGTCACCCGTTCACGCGCGGAGGAAGCGACTTCCGCAAAACGCGTGGGCAAGTGCGTGGAATCACACTGCGACTGAACCGGAGCCACAAATGTGAAAAGTGTAACCAGGAGACCGCTGAAGAAAAGGCGTGGTCGGATTGTCATACATTCGAGTACGTTATCTAGGCCACCCTAGTTCCCAGAGAATCCGCAGGAGGAACGAATGCACCGAAAACTCAGCCCTGCCAATGCGCTTCTTCTATGCCGCCTGTCGGCGTCGGAGTTGGCGATGGCGGCGAGCCTCCTCCAGCCTCCGGTCGCGTTCGGCGTGAATCTCCTGCTGGCGTCCGGCTAGCATATCCTTCGGCGCGATGTAGCCGATGGCACTGTTCAAGCGGATGTTGTTGTAATACTCGACGTAGCCCTGCACCAATCGAAGCGCATCGTCCAGCGAAAGTGGTGTTCCCGGACGGATGCACTCGCTTTTTAGCGACTTGTGCCAGCGCTCGATTTTACCGTTCGATTGGGGATAGTAGGGTGAGGTTCGGACATGCGTCATGCCGGAGATTCGAATGAACTCCTTGAAGTCGCGTGCGATGAACTGCGGCCCGTTGTCCGAGATAATACGCGGCTTTGCCTCCGGGTACTTTTCCTTGGTTCGTTCCAGAATTACCTCGATGTCGGTCTCCCTCATCGACTCTCGCAGGTCCCAGTGCACGATAAAACGACTGTACCCATCCAGAACGCTGCACAAGTAATAGAAGGTCCCGCTGACGTTGATATAGGAGACATCGATATGCCAATGTTGATGCGGCTGGAATGGCTGCTCAAAGCCGGTCCCCCTGCGCGACGGCTTGACTTTCCACCGCGATAACAGTCCGGCTTGCTTCAACACCCGCCAAACGCTCGCCGGACTGACAGCCACAACATCAGCGTCGAGCATCATGAACGTCAGCCGCCGATAACCTTCCAGTGGATTCTTCAGATGGAAATCGACGATCGCTTCTTTCTCCCACAGCTCCAACCAGAAATCGCGCGGAACCCAACCATTGTGCTCGTTGACGCAACCGTAGCGCTGCCGCCAGTCGTAGAACTTGCTGGCGGTCACGCCCAGCCAATGAATGAATCGCCCGACACCGATATCGGCCTTCTCCGACCAGCGCCGGACGAAATCCATAACTTCTGCCCCGCACGTCATGCGGCACCCAGTTGCCGGTTAGAGTTCCCCAAGTGTTTTTTTTAGCGCGACGTGCTCCGCCATCAACTCGGCCAGGACTTCATCCTTGGTCTGCACCTTCTTCTCCAAGAACTCAATCCGTTTCTGCTTCTCCTCCACCTGGCGGTGGGGACGCTCCTGAGCCTGGAAGGCAGCCGCCCCGTTCTCGAAGAACTCCTTTTGCCAGCGGTAGAACACCGTCGGCTTCAGGCTCAGTTCTTCACACAGATCCGAAACTGGCACCTTGTCCAAAAGGTGCCGTCTCAAAACCGCAACCTTCTCCTCAGCAGTGTAGTGCTTGCGCTCTTTCCTCATACGTTCGCTCCGTTATCTTAACGGACGAACGCTCTCTCCATTTCCAGCTGAGGCAGAACAGCAAACCCATACAGCACCTCCGGACGGGCTCGGAGCCCGGGCAACTGCTGCCGCTAGCGGCATTGCAAACCACAGTCCCGCTTGAACCGCACCCAGCCAGGGCCAGCGCCAGGCTGAACGCAAGGACGATGGTTGCGGAAGTCCGAAGACCACCCTGTAACGGATGAGTCATCATTACTGACGCACGGAGGAGCGTAACCCGGCGCGCCGGTCCGAAACTCAAGTTTGGGGCTAATACACTTAAAATTAGGGACAAGATGGCGCAAAATCGGAGTGGCCCGTGCGAGCTACGCCTCGTGGCGTGTTCGGGACCCTTTGAAGCGACAAACGATAACGATCGCTCGTGACTGTGGCTGTAACTGTGGCTGTATGTTGCCAAACATGGCGAACTTTCTCAAGCACTTGGAGCGGATTCTCTCAGCGCGTAAGATTTGTGTAAGTTACTGGTTTATTGTGAGTTGCCACCGTCTGGATGGATGAGCCTTACGTGACTCTTAATCAGTAGTTGAAGGTTTCGATTCCTTCCGCGCTCACCAACCCTTCATAAACAACTTGCAGTTGCCCGCCATCCGTCCTTCACTGTGGCTGTTCTTGTGGCTCGTCGATCAGGAAACCGCGAGTTTGAGTCCGGTCGCTCCGCCCAATTTGATGAACTCCCGCAGTATGATGAGGGCTAGTGTTCGCGGGCTTGCCAGCTCGGACCGGAGTTCGTTTGCTCGCGAAATATCGTTATTCTGTTCAAAGAATCACGAACACGAATGGCTCACCCCCACGTATCCGGCCAGAGCGCCTGCGTTGATCTTTTCCAAAACATCCTTTGACTGTACTCCCTTCAAGTAGACCATCGTGGATTTTATATCCCGGTGTCCCATCCAGACCTGCAGCGTGCGGATATCCACTCCATGCCGCAGATGCTCTGTGGCAAACGTGTGACGAAATTTGTGCAGGAAGTAGTGCTGGCAGTATGGACCTTTCGAGCAGCGGTTGCCATGCTTGGTGATGCATTGTCCGCAATTCAGCTTCGCCCGCTCGGCGACCCGCTTGACGATCATGTCCGTCTCCGTGTTGGGGTTGCCTTTGGAATTTGGAAAAACCAATTGAGCGGGCAGGGCGTTGCGCCGCTCTTTAACCGCCTGGAGTTGCTGGATCAGCGCAGTTGGCAACGGCACGCACCTCTCTTCCCAGTTCTTCGGCCTAAATCCCCAGATTGGCTTCGTCGTAACGCGAACGAGGCTGTTGTGGAAGTCCATGTCGCGCCAGGTGACATGCTGCGCCTCCCGGTCACGGAAGCCAGACCCCACCATGAACTTGAGAAAAATCGCCTCCTCGTCATCGGCGTGGCGCAGCATGGCTTGTATTTCTTCGGGCTCATAAATGACACGAATCTTCTCGACGTAGTTGGGCCAATCACTCGCTTGGATCAACTTGGTCTTGTCATACCGTTTCAACATTTGCAGAACCACCACCAATTTGCCATAGACCGTACGGTGGCCCAGTCTCTGCGCGTAGCAATGGGTCATGAATTTCAAAATGTCCTCACGCGAGACATCCTGGACAGATTGCGTCGTACAGGACTGACGGAAGAGTGTGTTTAGAGTGTAGCGGTAGGTCAGGTATGTGCGGGGCGAGCGGTGGTTCTCAACGAATTCGAGATAGTTGTCGATCGCGGTGCCGACGCCTAGTCGGGAGGAGGGAATGTTGGCCGGTGCTGACCGAGTCTCGACGACACCGGCGCGCACGGCCTCAACCTCAATCGCTTTGCGCCGAGCCTCCTCCACCACCGCAGCAAAATCTGGTACGGCTTTGCGGCGCCGCCGACTGCCAATTTCATACCACTCTATGTAGTAGGTCCCTTCCGGGTGGTGTTCATCGAGGCCTGAGATCAGAACGTGGTCACGCACGAGCTTGCCGTTCTTCTCGACAACATTGGCAAACCGCCACTTCTCACCTGCTTTCACATATTTCAGAATCTTGACCCTATTGGCGTATTTGTGTTTTCTTGGCATTTCCATCTCCTCGGTTGAGGGGATGGACGATAGATCGGATCGTAAATTCGGTCAAATCCGGGAACGGAATGGACTCAGGAGACTCTATTGACAAAACTAGACTTGTTTTATCTCGACAGGAAGAACGACAGGAACTCGGGAACCCACTGAAAACAAAGAATGACTTTGCTGAGGCAGCGTTCTAACCAACTGAACTACGTCCCCACTCGCCAAATCAACCAGATGCGCAATCGCCAGTGTTTATGCGGCTTTGCGCGATTTGCAGCTTCTGCCCAGATCGCCCGAGAGGGCCAGAATCGCTTCTGATCTGGGCTGAACCGCCATCGCCGGTAACGACTCGCAGCGACCTGGTTACAAATTCATCGTAACAGCTTCTCAGAAAACGCGAAAGGCCAGTCGCTCAATGGGGGATGTCCTAAGCGTGGTTAGGACAGTAACGCTCAAGAGTAGTGGGCCAGTTGAAGCTGACCCACTACCCAGCAGCGCGTTTAGGTGGATGGCTTGCGCTATTGCCCGCCCGCCGGCGAGCCGTGCTGTCCCAGCCACGACGCGAGCTGTGGTTCTTGTTGCGACCTGAGATCGACGCAGTTGTTGATGCGTTCGATCGACTGCCGGTAGGTCCGCTCCGCGGCTTCGATCTTGTGCGCGGCGAAGAAGCTCACCACCTGATCACGCATCTGCGCATCGCAGAAAGAACTGGTCGAGCCCACTACCTGGGCGCTGGCAAACGGTCCGCCAGCTTTCTGCACCGCATCCCAGTGTGCCAGAATAAAGTCCCACGCCTGCTTCTGGCCTTCGGGATTATCCATCACGCTGGTGACCACGCCCAGCGCGTCCTGCGAGCGAACGTCGGGCGAGATGGCGTAGTCCAGGGTCCGCTGCATGAGTTTCGGATCCCTGAACTGGGGCAGCGTGAACAGGTACATGTAGTATTCCTCCGGCGATTTGGGGTTCTTGAGTGCGGTCATTACCCGCGCGTACAACGCCTCATCGCCGTTCATGGCGGCCAGCGCCAGCGCTCCGCCCGCCATTTGCCGGTCCACGGAAGATGGATCATCCAGAACTTTCTCGGCAAGCTTGCGTGCCTCCGCCAGTACCTGGGGATCACGCGCGTCGTAGCCCAGCGCGTTGAACAAACGGCCGCGCAGCGTTCTCTGCTCGTCGCTCTCGCCCCGCTTCGGTTCCCAGCCCACATCTGTGAGCATTGGCGTCAGATACCCGCGCAGCCACGCCCGGAAGGAGTCGCGGTCAGCATCCGTCACCAGGTACCGGCCAATGTAGTTGAGCCGGCCGAGGACATCATCCAGAACCGCACGATTGCGGTCACTTCCCAGGCCCTGAGCGAAGGCAAGATAGTCGCCGACTGGCTCGCGTCCCACACGGATCGACGCCCAGATGTCGGTCTGCAAAGAAATCCGCTCCGCGGGAGTAAGTTTGGTCTCGGCATCGCTGGCGAGGGCACGCACCGCATCGGGCTGGTAGCCATTGCGGTAGTAACCTGTGGCGCCCGCGTTGGCCAGGACCCATGTCGAACAGCCCGGCAGCGTGAAGGTCTCCTGCCTCTTGGTGAGCAGTTCGCACTTCTGTGCCCCGGTCGACGACTTCATGCACAGCGGAACTTGCCAGATCTGATCATTCGGTTCCTGGAATTTCTCGCGGTCGACGTAGTAGCGGCGCTGGTCCAGGGTCACGGTGGTCGAATTGCCGGAGCACTGCGACTTCACGTTGATAATCGGAGCGCCCGCCTGCTTCACAAACGTGGGCATGATTTCGTCGACGGGCTTCTTCGAAGTCTTGGCCTGTGCACTCCAGAAGTCGTCAGCCGTCGCGTTCGCATACTGATGCTGCTGCAGATAGGCGTTGACGCCCGCCCGGAACGTCTCCTCGCCTAAGTAAGACTCAAGCATGCGCAGCACCGACGCAGCCTTGCCGTAGGCGATCCCGTCAAACAGTTCCATAATTTGTCCCGGAGTTTCGGCCGCCTGGTGGATGGGACGCGTGTTCGCCAGCGAGTCCGTGTTGAGCGTCCCGCCCGTGTTGCTCACGTCGTCCAGATTGAAATTCCACTCCGGCCTCCAGGCCTCGATCGGCTTGCTCGACATCCAGGTGGCGAAACCTTCGTTGAGCCAAATGTCGTCCCACCACTTCATCGTGACCAGATCGCCGAACCACTGGTGCGCCATCTCATGCGCAATCACCGAAGCGATGGTCTTCTTCAGGTCGATCGAACCTTGCTTCTCGTCGATCAGCAGGATGACTTCGCGGAACGTGATGCAGCCCGTGTTCTCCATTGCGCCCGCGGAAAAATCCGGCAGGCCGACCAGATCGAGCTTCCCGTAGGGATACTTGATGCTGAAATACTTGTCGTAATAGCTGAGGACGTGCTCGGCCGTCTCCAGAGCGAACTTCCCCATCTCCTTTTTCCCGGGAGTGCTGTAGACGCGGATGGAAATGCCATCGGCCTCGCCTTCGATGTATTCAAAATTGCCCACCACCAGCGCCGCCAGATAAGAAGACATCTTGGGGGTCGTGGTAAAGCGCACGGTGTGCCGGTCACCGGGGCCGGGCGTATCAGACGCCACCTTGGAATTGGAAATCGCCACGTGCCCCTTGTCGGCCACGGTCGTGATGTCGAAGGTGGCTTTGTAGGCGGGTTCGTCAAACGACGGGAACGCGCGCCGCGCATCCGTGGCCTCGAACTGGGTGGCGGCGTACTTGCGTCCCTGATCGTCCTTGCCCAAATAGAAGCCGCGCATCTCGCTGTTGAGGATGCCCGAATAAGTAATGTGGACGGTGGCCGGACCGGCGGAGAGGGGCTTCTCGACCGCCAGCACCACCATTTCCTTGTCCTTATCAGGCGTGACCTTGGCCTTCTGCGTGTTTCCGCCGCTCGTAATGGTGACTTCGTGGAAGTCGATATCGACCGCGTTCAGCGTGATTTCCGAAGTCGGCTTCAACACGCGGATGGAAATGGTCTCATTGCCCTCGAACGTGGCCTTGTCGAGATCGGGAGTGAAGGATAGTTTGTAATTCTCTGGAGCGGCCACTTCGGGCAGCCGTTGGGCTGTTGCCAAGGATAGTGCCGTCAACGCAAACGCGAGTACTGCAAGAATTCGCTTCATAGGTTTCCTCGGGAGATTCGCTTGAAATTCATTTCGTGAACAAGAACCAGCTTCATGGGCCTACTTCAATGACCAACTTGAATGACCGGCTTTACTGACCAACTTCATTGGAAAAATGCTTCAGCCGTGCCGGGCGGACGCAATTATGACTCTCCACTCTATACGGAAGGTGCGCCGCAAAAGTTCACTGCGGATGTGCCACCGTCCCGTTCATCACCGTCATCGCGCACCGGTTGGCCCCAAACCAGTAAGGGATCTCGCGGTAATCGTCGACCGCAAACACCGCCAAATCAGCATCTTTCCCCGGCTCGATCATGCCCTTCCGGTCCGCCACTTTCAGCGCCCACGCCCCGTTGATGGTGCCCGCGGCGATGGCCTCCGCCGGCGTCATCTTCATGTGCGTGCAGGCCAGCGACATCGCCATCGGCAAGCTCAAGGTCGGCGAAGTGCCCGGGTTGTAATCTGTCGCCAGCGCCACCGGCACGCCAGCATCGATCAGCTTGCGCGCCTGTGGATACTCCTTCAGCCCCAGAAAATAATTCGCCCCCGGCACCAGTGTGGCAATCGTGTCGTGCTCCGCTAACTGCGCGATGTCGTCTTCATTCACGTGGTCCATGTGATCAAACGACGCCGGATCAAACCGCAAGAATGGACTCAACACCGTCTCAGAAAGCTGGCACATGTGCGCCCGCACGCTGATCCCGTACTGCTTGGCGGCTTCAAAAATCTGCTCCGTCTCCGCTGCAGTAAACGCCCCGTAGTCGCAGAAAACATCTACGAACTGGGCGAGCTTCCGCTTCGCGGCCTGCGGAATCATCTCCTTACAGACGGCCTCGACATACTTTTGTGAGCAACCCTGAAATTCTTTTGGGACGACATGCGCGCCAAGGAGAGTCGCGACCACCGTTCCTGGCCACCGAGAGGCCGCCTCGCGAATCGCCTCCAGCGACTTCAGTTCCGACTCAACCGTCAGCCCATAGCCTGACTTGGCCTCGACGGTCGTCGTGCCGTGTGTTGCCATGTCTCGCAGCACAGCCAGAACTTTCTCGGCCAGAACCCGCTTCCCTGCCTTGCGGACGCCCTCCAGGCTCGACCGGATACCGCCGCCGGCTGCGGCAATCTCTTCATAGGAAGCCCCCTCGATGCGCTTCTCAAAATCCACCAGCCGCGGGCTGACAAAGACAGGATGTGTGTGTGAATCCACGAATCCGGGGAGGACGACTTTGCCGGAGCAGTCGATCTCGAGAACTTTCTTGCGATTCTTCTTTAGCCAGGGATCGCGCAGGGCGTCTTTAGTGGTGCCTACAGAAACAATCTTGCCACCGAGGCAGAGGACGGCGCCGTCTTCGATGATCCCGAGGTCTTTGAGATCGGGACCACGACGCGGACCGGGCTTGGGGGAAGCAGATTGCAGCGTGAGCAACTGGCCAATGTTGGCTAGGAACAGCGGAGGTTGGCTTTTCTGATCTGGTTTTCGAAAGGAAGCCACGCTAGAGGAGTTTAACAGTCGATGCTGGGTACGGTCAGGTATTATCGTTCCATGGAAATATACAACCCCGAGCGCAAGGCGGAATTCCTGCTGAACAACGCGGTGGACGAGGCCGACTACCGCAAGGCCAGGAAAGAGGTTCGGAAGCTAGGAGTTGATCCGGACTCGATTCCCCACTGGCGCCCCGAACAAACAGATCGGCGGTTCCCCGACCCCAACTAGGGCGAATGACTTTCTCACACGGCCGCAACTACAATACGCTGTCATGAAGCGCCCGCGAGGCATTACGGTCACGACGGCACTCATGTGCGCCTGCAACGCGCTCGGCTGGTTTACAGTGGATTGGACCAAACCCCACGCGGCCGCTGTTTTTGTGGTGTTCACGGTCCTTATCCTGATTGGATATGTGTTCCTATGGTTTTACTGGAAAGGCCGCAACTGGGCGAGAATCGCCGTTCTCTTAACCTCTATTCTCACGATCTACAACCTTCGTTTCTGGCAGCACGGAAACACTGCGAACCGATTCATGACGGGGCGGAAGCATCACTCGGTATTTTCCTTCTCTACTGGCTCAATACAGCCCACGTACGTGACTATTTCAAGGTAGGTGCAGGAACGATTGAGTCGGGCAGCAATCCTTGAGCGTTTCGACGGCCAACGCTGACTACTCCCCCATCGGTACCTTGACGCCCGTCTTCTTCGCAAACTCCTTGGCCTCGTCATACCCCGCATCCACGTGCCGAATCACGCCCATCCCCGGATCAGTCGTCAGAACGCGCTCAATGCGCTTGGCCATCTCGTCGGTACCATCGGCAACTGTGACCTGCCCAGCGTGCAGCGAGTAGCCGATGCCCACGCCGCCGCCGTTATGAATCGATACCCACGACGCGCCCGCGGCCGTATTCAGCAGCGCATTCAGCAGCGGCCAGTCGGCGACCGCGTCGGAGCCGTCTTTCATGCTCTCAGTTTCGCGGAACGGAGACGCCACCGAGCCGCAATCGAGATGATCGCGGCCAATCACGATCGGCGCCTTGATCTTCCCTTTCTTCACCAGATCATTCATCGCCAGGCCGAACTCTGCGCGTTCGCCGTAACCCAGCCAGCAGATGCGCGCCGGCAACCCCTGAAACTTGATGCGCTTGCGCGCCAGGTCAATCCAGCGCCGCAGAATGCGATTCTCGGGAAATAATTCCAAAACCAGATCGTCGGTGACGTGAATATCAGACGCCTCGCCCGACAGCGCTACCCAGCGGAACGGTCCGCGTCCCTCGCAAAATAGCGGACGAATATACGCAGGCACGAACCCGGGGAAGTCGTAGGCATTTTTTACGCCACGCTGAAACGCAAACGTCCGGATGTTGTTGCCGTAGTCGAACGTCACCGACCCCATCTTCTGCAGCCGCAGCATGCCTTCCACATGCGCTGCGATCGCGTCGAGCGACTTTTCCTGATACGCCTTGGGATCGTTCTCCCGTAACTCGACGGCCTCGGCCAGCGTCATGCCGTTCGGCACATACCCATTCAGCGGATCGTGCGCCGAAGTCTGATCAGTGAGAATGTCAGGCACCACGCCACGTGCGGCCAGCTCCGGAATCACGTCGGCGCAATTCCCCACCAGACCGACCGACACATTCTCTTTCTTGCGCACTGCGTTCTTCAAAATGCGCAGTGCTTCGTCGAGCGTGGTGACCATGAAGTCGCAGTAGCCGGTCTTTAGCCGCTTCTTGATGCGCTCCGGATCGACGTCAATCCCCAGAAACGCCGCGCCCGCCATGGTTGCAGCTAGTGGTTGAGCGCCGCCCATGCCGCCCATGCCGCCCGAAACAATCAGCTTGCCCGCCAGTTCTCCGCCGAAGTGTTTTTCGCCGGCCGCAGAAAACGTCTCAAACGTCCCTTCGATAATTCCCTGCGAGCCGATGTAAATCCACGAGCCGGCTGTCATCTGCCCATACATCATCAGCCCGGCGCGCTCCAGTTCGTTGAACTTCTCCCAGTTCGACCAATGGCCGACAAGATTCGAATTAGCAATCAGCACGCGCGGCGCATGATCGTGCGTCTTGAACACGCCGACGGGTTTGCCCGATTGCACCAGCAGAGTTTCGTCGTTCTCCAGTTTCTTCAGAGTCGCGACGATGGCGTGGTAGGCCTCCCAACTGCGCGCCGCCCGCCCGGTTCCGCCGTAGACCACTAAATCCTGCGGACGCTCCGCGACATCCGGGTCAAGATTGTTCATCAACATGCGCATGGCAGCTTCTTGCTGCCAGCCTTTGCAAGTGATGGAGTTGCCGCGCGGCGCGCGAATGGAGGTGGGGGCCTGGGTCAGTTCCGTTTCAACGGGCATGACTAGATGTTACTTGCTGAGTGTGGAAGTGTTCAACGTTGGAAGTGGCCAGAGTGGAAGTTTAGCCAGCGGGTGTACTCACCAGGACGAGTACGCCGTGCCATCGCTGGAGATCTGGCTCGACGCCGATTTCACGTCGCTGATGCCGGGATCCTGCTGGTCCACGGCCAGGAGTATGTCTTCCTGCACCACTTCCCAGTTCGCCGCATTGGTCATCGGATCCTTGGGAATCACCTTGATGTAGCCGCCCGAGACCAGATCGTCCAGCGCCTGCGGCGCTTTTTGTTTGTCGAGCGTGTATTGCGAGATCAGCGAGCGCATCTCGAACAAATCGTTGCGCAGCACGGCTTCGCGGGATTTCACCAGCGCCTGGTTGTAAATGGGCAGCGCGATCGAGAGCAGGATCCCCATGATGATCATCACGATCATCATCTCGAGCAGCGTGAAGCCCGAGTTCCGCCCGGTTTTGCGCTTGCCTGCCATTTACCAGTCCTTATACTTCGTGCCGTCCAGGCCGGTGCCCTGCGATTTTGTGTAAACGTCAAAGACACTCTGCCCGCCCCAGGAATCGGAATCCGGATCGTCCTGCATCGAACGCAGGCCCCACTCCGTGGTGCCGGTCATGGGATCGATGGGAATCTTGCGCAGGAAGCGAACCTTCTTGCCATTCACATCTTCGCCCTTCACCAGCGTTTCCAGGTCCGGCGGATAGTTCTGGCTGTCCACCTTGGTCCGGAAACCGCCGCGGTCGGCTGCGTCTTTATAGCGGTCGATGGCGTCGCGCATCTCCCACAAATCGTTGCGCAGCATGCGCTCTTTCTCGCGCTGAATGCTCAGCCGCGCCAGCGGCACCGCCATGGTCGAAAGCACAAGCAGAATCGCGGTGGCGATGATCAGTTCAAGGAGCGTAAAGCCCCGCGCTTTATTAAGATCGGGCCTCGCACTCCGCCCGCGCTGGAATTCGTGTAGCTTCATCTTCAAGTCTCGGAAGTCTCGGATTAGCGGCAGCCGCGCGACGATGCTATTGCACGGTAACCGACGCCTGCGCTCCGTTCACCGTAATGGACTGTTGACCGGGGTCGCGTGCTCCGCCTCGAGTAATGGTCAGAGGAGTTTGTCCGCTGGCTTTGGCCTGAAATGTCATCGTGACCACCGCGCCCTGACCAGAAACTCCACCCGATCCCGGCGGCCGTGTGGCCGTAACTTGCAAAGTGCCGGTAGTCTCGTCTTCGCGGTGCACCAGGGCTACCGCCTGCCCATCCTGTGAGAGGAACCCGCCGTTGGAAACATTCACCAACTGCAGCTTGGCCGGATCGTAATTCATCTGCACCGGCACGGAATACACATTCTGCACTCCTGAGATCAGCAGGTTCACCACAAACGTATTTCCCTTCACCACCGTGATCTGTCCAGGATCGAACAGGAAGTTCGCGCCCTGTCCCGAGGGATTCGCAGCCTGGTTCGGGGTGGGATTCGCCGGCGGCTGAGTGGCGGGCGCCGAATTGGCCGGAGGCTGCGACGCCGGAGCCTGACTGGCCGGCGCGACCGTGTGGCTCACATGCCGCAGCTCAATCGTGTTCGCGGTGCCAATGTCGATGGCCCGCTGGTTCAACTCGCTAACCGAGGCTCCACGAATAATGTGCGGAGTGATGGCAAACACGGTCTCGTCCTGCGAGTGGTCCTGCGTCGTCTGCCCAAAAAGGTATCTCAAGATTGGAATCTGCGCCAGGCCCGGAATGCCGCTCAGCGACTTGGTCTCGGCATCGTCCATGATACCGCCAATCAAGCTCGATTCGCCGTCCCGCAACCGGATTTCGTGCTCAATCTTCTTCTGCCCAATGATGGGCTGGCTGATGCCGCCGATGCTCGACTGCCCCACCACCGATGAGATTTCCATGGTGATCTTCAAGGTCACTTCCCGGTCCGCATGCACGTGCGGCGTAACGTCGATGTTCACGCCCACGTCGAGGTATTGAAACTGGGTGTTGACCAGCGGGTTGATGCCCACGCCGCCGATTCCGGGCTGGAACGATCCCGTGGCTACGGGCACGCGTTCGCCGATCTTCAACGTTGCCTTCTGGTTATCGAGCGCGCGGACCTGCGGATTCTGCAACATCTTCGTGTCGCTGTCGCCCATCACCGCCGAGAGGTTGGCGGAGGGAATCGTCACCTGGAAGTCGGTCGCGTTCAAGTTGCCCAGGGTGTTCAGGCTCAGCCCGGTGCCGCTGGAGCCGGTGGTCGGGGTCGTAGTAGTGGTGGTTGTGGTGGTATTGATATTGCTTTGCAGGGCGACGGTTGCGCTGGTCGGCGGACTCAATCCCAGCGTACGCGACTTGTCTTTGCTCACCTGCAGCACCGCGATGTCGACGATCACTTCCGGACGCGCCTTGTCCAGGTCTTCCACCAGCTTCTCGGCCAGCGCGATCTGGTCGGGCGTACCCCGCACGACCAGCGCATTCTGCGAGAGCAACTGCTGCACCCGCTGCACGTCGAGCACGGCGCGGATCGCATTCACCACGTCCTGCAACTCGGTGGGCTGCGAAATGTTGGAAAGATAAAAAGTTTTGAGGACGCTCTGCTCCAACTCCTTGCGCTTGGCAGGATTGTCCTGCGCCACAAAAATCGTGTTGCCCGTCACCGGCCGCCAGAAGGTTTTCGATTCCAGCGCCGTAATTTGCAGCGCCTCTTCCAGCGTCACTCCATTCAGTTCGACCTTAATGCGCCGCGAAGTGTAGTCCGGATCGAACAGCACGTTAATCCCCGCCAACTGCCCGACCGTCTGATAAATCACCTTGGAATCTTCCGTGAGCTTCACGGTGATGGGGACAACTGAGATGGGAGCAAGTTCGACCGGCCCTCCCGCCTCCCGAATCTTCCGCTCGATGCTGCTGGGCGGCCCCGCGGCCTGCGGCGGAGGATTATGGGCATCGTTGATCATCTGCTGCGTGCGCTTGAATTCCTGTTGCGCGCTGAACAGCGAGGGATCGATCTGCGCCGCCTTCTGAAATTCAGCCAGCGCCTCCTCCAGTTTGCCCTGGTCGCGCAGCACAATGCCGTGATGCACGATCGTCTGGGCCGCTTTCGAGCGCATGCGCTCGAACGACGTGCGATAGCGCAAGTCTTTTGGTTTCAGGTCGTAAGCCTGCTTGTAGAACTCGTAGGCGCCTTCGAAATTCTGGCGCGCCTCGGCGTCCTGGCCCTTTTCCCAGGCACTCTTGGCCTTATCCGCAATGGCTGGCAGTATGGCAAGCACGACCAGCAGCACTACCGCCGCGGGCTTCAGACGTCTCATTCGTTATTCCTCGTCTACAAAGTCTTCGCCGGACAAGCAGTCTCTACCCCGAAGGCCAGCGAACCTGGGATTCACGGACACGACACTCGACTCTACAAAAAAGAGCGCTTTGGCTGCGATTATAGCATCGCGTTTCCCGCCTCCTCATGTGATTGCCCGCACGGCAGTTACACTCTTTGGTCGTAGTCCTAGTGGGCTTCGGCTTTCGGGCTTCGGCGAAACGCTCTGTGCCAGCATCGATCACCGCCCGCGTTTGACCAAGCCCGATAGCCGAAGCCCGAAGCCCACTGCTAAGATGAAGTCGAAGCCATGAAGCCATTGACTCAATGATTCAATGACTCAATGACTCAATGATTCAATGACTCAATGACTCAATGACTCAATGATTCAATGACTCAATGACTCAATGGCTCAATTCCTCATGCCCCGCCAGTCCACACACGAAACCAAACCCAAGCCGGAGAAAGCCCCGCGCCGCGAACCGACAGCCTCCGGCCAACGAGACGCCGCCGTTAATAGGATCGCTTCACATAACTACTTCTTGCTGGAAAAATTTGAGTGCGGGGTTGTCCTAACCGGAACCGAGGCCAAATCCGTCCGCGGCGGCCTCGCCAACCTCAAAGATTCCTACGGCCTGGTCAAGGACGGCGAACTCTGGCTCCTCAACGCCCACATCGGCCCCTACGAGCACGGCAACATCCACAACCATGCCCCCCTGCGCACCCGCAAACTGTTAATGCACAAAGAAGAAATCCGCAAGCTGATCGGCAAGACGCAGCAAAAGGGCCTGACGCTGATCCCGACGCGGATGTACTTCAAAAACGGCAAAGTAAAGGTCGAACTAGCCCTAGCCAAAGGCAAGCAGCTCTGGGACAAACGAGAAACCGAACGCCGCCGCACCGCCGACAAAGAAGCCAGAGAAGCCATCCGAAGCCGAAAGAAGTAGGAGGCGGATTTTTCATTCGCCCGTAGGTTAGGTTTGTCATTCCGAAGGCGGCTTTATCGCCGAGGAATCTGCTGTTTGCCTGCAGCGCCGAGTCCCCCGCCCCCTCACCAAACTTCAAGCTTGATCTGGCGGTACCGATGGATTAGCTCAAAGTCGGCCCGGTTCGTAGTGATGAGACGTGCACCATGGGAGCGGGCAGTAAGAGCGATAAGAACGTCGAAGTGCAGGTCACGCAGTTTGTGCGGCTCAAAACCGCGATCGGCACGGATCTTCGCCAGTATCTCGCCCGACTCCAGCCAATTCTTTTGCGTCGGAGTGAGGACTGGGTGGTTTCTCGCCAAAGTGCGGAGGAATTTGAGTTCCGCGGGCCCGCTAACTCCCCGCAGCAATTCCGCGAGGACTACCGACGACAAGCGGACCACACCTTCGACGGATTCGATCCTCTTGCGGTGGCGCCCTGTGCGGACCTCGTCCACCAGAACAGATGTGTCGAAGATTACGACGTCACTCATCGAGTCCGGAAAACTTGAGTTTTCCGGAGTTCTTTTTCATCAGGGCTTTGAAGCGCTTCAGCCCAACGATTTCGCGCAGCGCGATGTGAACGGCATCGGTGCGGGATTTCGCCTTGAGCACTCTCACAGCCTCGTCGGCCAAGTCCGTGTCCAGTCGGATTGATGTCAAGGTTACAGCCATAGCGCCTTCCCTTACGGATATATACACGATATCCGATTCGTATATACGCGTCAAGAGGCTGTAGGCGAAGTAACCAGCCAGAACCATGTGGGGACGGACGCATTCGTCCGTCCAGCCGGGCAAAGCCCGGCAGTTTGCAGAAGGCGCAAACCTCGCAGGTGCACAGCTTACTCGAGCCTACCTTGGGAGCGCGAGCCTCGCTGACGCAAACCTTACCGGAGCAGACGTCTTCGGCTCGAACCTCACCCTTGCTGATCTCAAGGACGCGAATCTCACCGGGGCGACCCTCTTTTGGACAGACCTCAACCAAACGAATCTTGACAATTCGGACCTAAGTCGGGCGGCGATCGGCTCGACAACTTTTGGGGACAACGACTTGAGCCTCGTAAGGGGATTACAGACTATTGAGCACCTCGCGCCGTCCACCGTCGGCATTGACACAATTTATCGCTCTAAGGGCAAAATCCCCGAATCGTTCCTTCGCGGCTGCGGCGTCCCCGACGAATTCATCACCTATGCAAAATCCCTCGTCGCGAACCCCATCGAGTTTTACTCCTGCTTCATCAGCTACTCCAGCAAAAATGAGGACAATGACTTCGCCGGCGAACTGCACACGAAACTGCGAGCGAAGAGCGTGCGATGTTGGTTCGCACCGGAAGACCTGAAGATCGGAGATCGATTTCAGGAGCGGATTGAGGAATCCATTCGCCTTTACGACAAGCTGCTCGTAGTGTTGTCGGAGAACTCAGTCAACAGCCCGTGGGTCGAACGGGAAGTGCAGGCCGCATTCGAAAAAGAGCAGCGGCAAGGCTCGGCCGTGCTATTTCCGGTGCGGCTCGACGATGCGGTGATGGATTGCCCGCGCGCGTGGGCAGCTGACATCCGCCGAACGCGCCACATCGGTGACTTCCGCATGTGGAAAGACCACGACTCGTTTCAAAAGTCGCTCGACCGCCTCCTCCGCGACCTGAAATCGCAAGACTCCAAACCGAAATGAGGCGAGATGGCAAACGCTGAGCATCTGGCGAAGCTGAAGAAGGGCGCGGAAGCATGGAATCAATGGAGGGAGGAACATGCTCGATTCGCCCCGGACCTTAGCTCGGCCGACCTGCGCGGGGTCGACCTGGCGGGGGCAGACCTCTCCGCGTCGATACTCTTGGAAACCCGCCTCGATAATGCCAACCTCAGCGAGGCTACCCTCAAGGGCGCAAGAGCAACTCGGGCGAGCCTCAGAGACGCTCGCCTCCTCCATGCGGAACTTTCCGATTCGGATTTCAGTGATGCGGACATGAGGGGAGCCAAACTCCTGGGGGCTCGTCTTTTCTGCACAAACCTACAACGGGCCAATCTGCAGGAGGCTAATCTCGCGTGGACCGACCTCCGTATTGTGAACCTATCCCAGGCAAATCTCGAAGAATCGGATCTGTACGGAGCGAATCTCAATGGTGCAACTCTCATTGAAGCACGACTCAAAGGCGCCCACCTCCACGAGGCGAACTTCGTCGGCGCGGTCCTCCACAGGTCGGACTTTTCGGACGCCCACATCTTGGCCACGGTTTTCGATAACAACGACCTTCGAGACGTGAAGGGTCTCGAAACGGTTCGGCATAATGGGTCGTCTGCGATCGGCATCCTCACGATCCTCCGCTCACAGGGCAAGATTCCAGAATCATTTCTGCGCGGAGCAGGCGTTCCCGACGACTTTATCATCTACGTGAAGTCGCTCGTCGCGAACCCCATCCAGTTCTATTCCTGCTTCATCAGCTACTCCACCAAAGACCAAGACTTCGCCGACCGCCTCTACGCCGACTTGCAGAACAAAGGCGTGCGCTGCTGGTTTGCTCCGCAGGACATTCAAGGAGGCAGGAAGCTCCACGAGCAGATCGACGAAGCCATCCGCCTGCACGACAAGGTGCTGCTGATCCTGTCACCGCACAGCATGGAGAGCGAGTGGGTGAAGACGGAAATCGCCAAGGCCCGCAAGCGCGAAGTGCGCGATCAGCGGCGAGTGCTGTTCCCCATCCGCCTCGCGCCGTTTGAAACCCTGCGCGACTGGGAGTGCTTCGACGCCGACACCGGAAAAGATTCCGCCCGCGAGATTCGCGAGTATTTCATCCCCGACTTCAGCAACTGGAAGAACCACGACTCCTATCAGGAAGCCTTCCAGCGGCTGATCTGCGACCTGAAAGCGTCGGACACAAAGCCGAAATAGGAGGGGGGGCGAAAACCATCACAATTTCCAGTTGTCAGGGGGCAGACTTTCTCTTAACCTGAATCTGAAGGGGAGGCAGCCACCATGACCATCAACCTGACGCCGGAACAAGAAAGCCGACTGCAAGCAATCATGAGTCGTGGCGCCTACACCTCCGTCGAGGAGGTTGTCGAAGCAGCCTTGGCGGCCGTTGAACAGCGCACTCTACCGGGGTTTGCCGGGACGCCCGACGAACTCGACGCCTTGCTTGCGGAAGGATTGGCGTCCGGGGAGTTGGCGGAGAAGGAATTCTGGAATTCCGTCAACCACAGGACCAACGCTCTGCTGAGCCAGCATAAATCCGGCCAGCGTTCGTGAAGGTTCTGTATCGGCAAGCCGCGAGCGACGATGTCGTTCGCCAGTTTCGCTATTACCTCATTGACCAGAATCTTCCCCAGATTGCCCTGCGTTTCCGGGATGCCGTCCGGAACACCGTCGGTTCGCTGCGCGAACATCCGCTGATAGGAGCACGCTATCGTTCGAAAAAGCCGAGACTCCAAGACCTACGATCATGGCCGGTAGCGGGGTTCGAGGCCATTCGAATTTATTATCTGGCAGAAAGCGATGCCATTCATGTGATCCGCATCCTGCACGGCAAGCGCGATGTGAGACGGATACTGGAACGTGGAAGCGAGATGTAGCAATGGAAAAGATTCCGCCCGCGAGATTCGCGAGTATTTCATCCCCGACTTCAGCACCTGGAAAAACCACGACTCCTACCAGGAAGCCTTCCAGCGGCTGATCAGCGATTTGAAGGCGTCGGACGCGAAACCGAAGTGAGAATTTCCACAGGCCGGT
Organism: uncultured Acidobacteriaceae bacterium; assembly: GCA_963842095.1. GTDB lineage: Bacteria > Acidobacteriota > Terriglobia > Terriglobales > Acidobacteriaceae > Sulfotelmatobacter. Next base: position 329,538 of record CAWJEY010000003.1, on the reverse strand, counting down.
TGTGACATCTGACCTTGTGCCGCCCAGAAAGTTGCGCGATCATGGTCGAGGCCGTAACGGTTGGCCGAAGCCAATTCGCCGCGCCCCGAAGTCCCTTGCTTTCTAGGTTTTAGTATCTAAGTTCTTTGACATCCGGATCTTGCGGGGAATTTCACGCTAACATGATGATTCCAAAGATTTAGCAAAAAGGGGGGGAGGGGGGTAGCCCCTGATTTTCAGCGGACGAGCAAGCGATCCAACGTTTGCCGCGACGCCGCCGGAGCAAGCCCGAACTTTATTTCCGGTTGGAATCCACAGCGATGAAAACGGTAAACCTCAAGTCCGACATGCCGCAAGTCCTCGAAGCGCTGCAGCGTCTTGACCGCGAGCTAGCCCTCGCGCGTCAGGAGAAAGCAAGACTGTTAAAGCTAGTCCACGGCTACGGCTCGACGGGTCAGGGCGGCGACATTCGCATCGCCGTGCAAAAGCGCTTGCTGGAGCTCACGCAGAACGGCCAGATCCGCGGCTGCATCTTCGGCGAGAACTGGTCCAAATCCGACGACGCGGCCTGGAAGCTTCTGCAAACGCAACCCGAACTCAAGAGCGACTCCGACCTCGGCCGCCGCAACCGCGGCATCACCATCGTTTTACTGTAAGCAGCAAACCGCACATCCTCGCGTATAATGTGGCGATTTCGCGGCGCGATGTAAGCCGCATCGGAGGCCAATGCGCTTATCGCTCGACACTCGTCAAGTTGGACGCGTCACCATCGTGTGCTGCAACGGACGCATCGTCTCCGGCGGCGAGAGCGAGGCCCTGCGCGCCCACGTGGCCTGGCTGCTGCATGACCGCCGCTCCATCGTCCTGCACCTGGGCGAGGTCGCGTTTATTGACAGCAGTGGGCTCGGCACCATAGTCCGCACCCTGACCAGCGTCCGCCAGGCCCACGGAGACCTGAAGCTCTGCAACGTGCCCGAACACGTACGCAAGGTTCTGGAACTGTCGCACCTGACAAAGTTGTTCGAGGCGCACGAGTCGGAGGAAAAAGCGGTCGCGGCGTTTTACAGCCCGAAAGCCCGCACTGATGCTGTTGTCCCCACCGGCCGCAGCGTGCTGTGTCTCGATACCAACGCCAACGTGCTCGCCTACTTGCGCGAACTGTTGCGGGCGGGATACGACGTCCACACCAGCAGCCACCTGCGCGACGCCATGCTCCTGATGCGCATCACGCATTTCGATGTAGTGCTGGTGGGCCCCGACATACCCGCGTCTCTGGCAGCACAGCAGGCCTTTCAGGCGGCTTGCGCCCGGCTGCGGGTCATCGAGTTAGGCAATGAATTTTCCACCACAGATGCCGGAGAAGCCGGCGCGGGATTGCTTGAGAAGATTGAGGCCATGCTCAACGCGAAATCCGCGTGAGCCGGAGTTACGAAGCCTGCGTCTCCGGCGGCGCGCTCGGAATCTCCGGCGACACTACCGGAGCGGGCGTAAAGGCTTGCACCGCGATCGGCGCCACCATGTTCTGCTGGTAGTAGGTCACCGCAACGCCGCGTTGCCAGAAACGCGGAATCAGCAGCAGGAACAACGTCAACTGGCTGACGAAGAACGCCCCGGCCACGCTGGAGGACGGGACAAACTTCATCCACACCCAAATGCCCCCCACGAGCACAATCGCTGCCACAATCGTGGTCACCACATAACTCGCCAGCAGCCGTCCCAAGCCCCGCCACGTATGCCGGAAGGCTGCGCCAATCGAACGGCGCACCGCACGCTGGTCGCTCAGAACCACGTCCGCCTGCGCCAGATCGAACCAGATTCGAAGCACGCTCATCACCAGGAAGATCACCAGCAAACCGGCAAACGAAATGTAGACTGGCAGCAATTCATTCGTGCTCTCCCCAGCCGCCTTGATCAGCGCCCCGCGAATGCCAAACAGCACACCAGCCACGATTCCCATCACGATGCCGGCCACAATCATCAGCCGGATAAAGCGCCACAAGTTCCGCCCGCAAGCGCGGAAAAAATCCTCCCGCGGCAGCCGGTACGTCGACGCATAGCCTTGCAGCACTCCGGGCAGGAACAGCGCCGTCGCGACGAAGAAGAGGACGGCAAAATCGATGGCCGGCGCGCCTGAGGTCTTGGTCGTCCCCATCTCCGGTTGCGCGAGCATCTCGAAGAACACTCCGGCGTCAAAGCCTTTGACCAAGCGGTCCGCAATCAGGCTGTGGTCCAGCATTTGGTGCGCCTGATTGTTGAACGCAACCGTGCCAAACCATGCGAGCGCGATGTTCAGCAAATAAAACCAGACGATATAGCGTTTGTTGCGCCCCACCATGCTCCACCCGCTGCTGAGTAAACCTTGCTTGTCTGCCATGCGTCCCTACCTCGCTCCCTGTCGCTTACCTGCCATGTCCGCGCGAACTCTGCCGCAGCCCGAAAGCCGAAGCCTGAAGCCCGTTCTACACTGCCCACCACGCCAGCGCCTGGCTCAACCACTGTTCCGCAAACATCCAGTAGTTCGACACCTTACGCGCCGACTTGCCATTCGCCTCGGCCCTGTAGCTGTTGTTGAAGTCGTTGCGGTCAATCTGAACCCTGTGGTCAGGGTCAAGCTCCGCCGACGCGATCTTCGTTTTCTTGTCGTACGGCCCCAACCGTATCCAGCGGCTCGCCCCGTCCCAGTGCTCGCGGATCTTATCGTCGTTCTCGAACTTGATCTCCACGTCCACCGGCATCGCGAAATCGTCCTTGCGTTGCAACCACACGTAGGATCGATAGACGGTGTCCTTGTCATCCTTGCCCTTCTTCTTGTCTTCGTACCAGTTCACGGGAAGAGATTCGATCCTGAGCACCTTGTAATCCATCACCTGCGTGCCATAGACGGCTTGGTCGAAGTACCAGCGCAGGTTCCGGCCCGAAACTTCCTCAATCGTCTTCAGAAAGTCTTCCTTGGTGGGATGCGTGAAACGATACTTCATGAAGTAGACGTGCATCGCCTTCGTCATGGTGTCTTCGCCGATGACGCTTTCCAGGGTCAGCAGCACGCTCGCCGTTTTGCCGTAGGTAATGCTGCCGTAGGAGTTGGAGTTGTAATATTCGTAGGCATTCTTCGCAATGGGATCGATATCCGCTTCACCGATGTAGTTCAGCCGTTGTGTTTCCCGTTCGCTCAAGGTGGCGCCCGCCATATTCATAATCGAGCTGTTCTTTCCGAGAACCGAATCCAGCACCTTCACCTCGCTATAGCTGTTGATACCCTCGTCCATCCAGGCATCTTCGAATTCATTGGTCGCCACCATGCCATACCAGTACTGGTGCCCGAACTCGTGCTCGATCACGAGTTCCGGAAAGTACACTCCGTCCGGCACGAACCAGCTGGTGCCGCCGGTGATAAACGTGGGATATTCCATGCCGAACGCAGCCGAATCGGGCTCGGGATCGACCAGCGTGATCGTCTTGTAGGGATAAGGCCCGTACCAGCGCTCAAAGTGGTCGAGACTCTGCTTCAGAATTCTTTCGTGGCGCTCGACCTGGTTCCAGTGCCCCGGCTGCATGAGAATTTGCATCTTCACCGGCCCCATCTGGCCCTGGAAGACTCCGTCATCTTTCACCCTGTAGCGCGGACTCGCCGTCCAGGCGAAGTCGTGAATGTCGTCTCCGTGATAGGTGACCGTCTTCGTGTTGTCAGAATTGTTAACCTCGCCGACTTTCACTCCGCCGGCGCCCACCACTTCAAACTGCGGCACCGTCAACTTCACGTCATACACGCCGAAGTCGGCAAAAAACTCGGTGGTGTTGTGATACTGGTGGCAATTCCAGGCCCCGTGCCACCACACCCCAACCTTCGGAAACCATTGCCCACCCAGCACGAAATCGCGCTTATATCCCGAACGCGCCTGGGTCTCGGGAAACTGGGTCCGAAACGCGATTTTGAACTGCACGTATTCGCCCGGAGCGATAGGTTTGGAGACCGGCAGGTCGATCACGGTCTTGTCGTCTTTGTTGCCATCGTCGGGCGCAATGTAGTGCAGCTTCGAGGTCAGATCGCCCTGGCCAACCACCTCCAGGCTCTTGATCTCTTCCGACCCGTAATCTTTGTCTTCCCACTTCGCGTAGCTGGTGTCGCGGCTGCCCATCAGCTTGGCCTCGTTCACCCACGTGGCCTTCTGCTGGAACGCATTCTGATAAAGATGAAACGGAAAATGGTCGAGCGCCTGCCCGGTCACATTGTGATAGGTCAGCACTTCGGTGGCGTCGACAACATGCTTCACCGCGTCGTAGTGCGCATCAATCTCATAGTGGACGATGCGCTCCGACATCGGCTTGTCGGAATTGATGGCAAGCGTGGTGTCGGGGATCGCCATCGCCCCGGCGCTGGTGGAGGCCTTGGCGGGAGCAGCTTTCGCCGCCGCAGCAGTTGGCGCCCCCTGGGGCGGAGCCGCCTTCGCGGCATGTTGCATCACGGCCAGAGAAAGCGCAATCACCGAAACCACCGGGAAAAACAGAATCAGCCACCGTATCTTCATGAATCAACCTCTATTCTGCTGTGGGATGGAATCATACCCCAGGTAGACGAATACCGTCATCCCGCAGTGGAGGGTACGACGGCGCCCGACGAGAAGTTCCGTGTGCCGGCGGCTTAGAAGCCCGTCTTGGCGAGGAAGACCATTTGGTTGCCATTCGTGCCGGGGAAGAAGTTCGTGGCGGCAGAAAGAAAGACAATGTAATGGCCGTCGCCGCTGATCGCGGGATAACCGCTGATAGCGAAGCCCGGCGTCTCTGGATTCGGTTGATTAGTCACGGAAACTCTGACCGTGCTGGGAATACAGCCGGCTGCGACCCCGAAGCAGGTATCACGCACGAAGACATCCTCGAAGCTGCACGCCGGAAATCCGTCACCGGGCACAAGGTTGGTGGCAATGGAGTCGAAGGCCACGAAACGCCCGTCACTGCTCATCGAAACCCCCTGACTGGGACTTCCACAGTTTGCAACAGAGCCGTCGTTAGCTAAGGAGGCTAGGCTTGTTGTCGGTACGCACCCTGCCGGGGCGCCTGTGCAGGTGTCGCGCACGTACACGTTTCCTTTACCGTTGACATTCTGCGAAACCAAATTGGTGGCCGCGGAGCCGAATGCGACCAGTCTGCCGTCCGCAGTGATCGGCAGGGGTATAGCGGTGAATGCGGATCCGTTCGGCTGCGAACCGCCTGCCGTAAGATCAATCCGGATTGTGCTAGGAGTACAAGGGGGCGTAGCTCCAATGCATGTGTCACGCCAGTAACCGCCCGGAGCAACGGCCCCATTCGGGGACATGTTTGTTGCCCATGATTCGAAGGCGACGAAACGGCCAGTCGAACTTATCGTCGGGACGTAGCTTACGGCGTTGCCCTGCCCGCCTGCGGAGGGCACGGAGGCCAGGGTGTTGCCCGGAATGCATCCTGCTGGCGCCCCAATGCAGGTATCAAGCACATACACGTCCCCAAGACCGCTGGCGCCTCCGGTAACGATATTCGTCGCGCCCGACGCAAAGGCGATAAACTCCTCTCCCAAGCTGATCCAAGGCGAACTGCCGGTCACCGCGGTGCCGTCCGTCGCGGCCGAAATCAGGGTTGTGGTCGGGACGCAGCCTGCCGCTGCGCCATTGCAGGTGTCGCGTAGAAAAACGCAAATGTTGCTGCAGATCGAGGTGTTAGGCAGTATGTCGGTAGCTTGGGAGTCGAACGCGACGAAACGGCCGTCGCCGCTGACCGACGAGTCTCGGCTGTGCCCATTCGTGGGTGAACCGTCATAGGTTACAGAGATTCGGATAGTACTGGGCGTGCAGTTGGGAGGAGCCGAGGCCCCCAGGCAGGTGTCTCGCAGGTAAATGTCCTGATAGCCGCTTGCTGGGCCGGACACTAAATTTGTGGCCGCCGACTGAAAGGCTACATATCTGCCGTCGGAATTGATGGAAGGGCCAACCAAGCTGTTCCCATTGGCCGGTGAGCCATCGGTACCGACCGTGACCAATTGAATCACTCCCGCCGTCGCCGCCGCAGGCGACGCAATACCGAACGACTGTGGGTTTGACGCCGCGCCCGAGGAAGGATCCTTGACCATGATGCTAGCTGTTCCGGGAATCGCGACTAGATCGCTCGCGACCGTGGCGGTGAGGATCTCGGCTGTGCCGAAGGTAGTGGGGAGGGCAGTTCCATTCCACTGAACCACCGACGAATTTGTGAATCCCGTGCCGCCCAAAGAAAGGCTAACGGCACCCCCACCGGCTACGGTGTAGGACGGCACAAGGACGCCTAACGTGATCGCCGGCGGGGGCGGCGGCGGCGTTGATCCGGATTGCCCGCCACCGCAGCCGCACCCTACGCCTACCAGTAGGACGGCCAGCAGCTTGCCAATTCCGCTCGCAGATACCCGCTCCATTTCTCCTCTCGCGGCCCCCTGCTTTAGTTGGCTCCGCCCACGAGCTGCGCACCTGATGGAACTCCCGTGAATGCAGGACTGGAAAAATATTCCGTCGAACCAAATGTGTAGGAAGTCGAGAGCGAATAGTCCGTCACCGCGCCGCTGACAATCGACGTTATAGTGATGGTCGAGCCGGAAAGCGTCGCCTTGACCGGCGAACCGGACGCGTTCAAGGCGGAGGTTAGGCTCTGAGCTAGCTGCGCTGCCGTCGTATTTACAACGTACGAGGCCGTGAAGCTCTCGCCGTCTATCACTACCGCTACAGTACCCACCTCGTAGTAGGTGATAGGGCAAGGGAGAAGCGGTCGGTGGCAGGGGTCAACTACAGTCGATTGGGGCGCCCCCGTGATGGTCACTGTTCCGGTGCCGGGCGTTCCCACCGCACTCCCTACCACCACCGTAAGCACCTGGTTCATCACTGTGATTGTACCGGTGAAGCTGGAATCATTGTTGCCGGGGGCGGCAGTGAACGTAAATGACCCCGAGCCTGTGCCGGAAGCCGTACCGCTCGCTCCAGACGTTATTGTAAGCCAACTCACGTTCGGAACAGCGGACCACACGCAGCCGGTTTCCGTGGTCACCGAAACTGTTGCCATACCGCCTCCCGGCTGAAGCACTATCAAGTTGCTTGACAGGGAATAGGTGCAGGCTCCTCCCTGGAAGACCGCAAAGCCGGTATTGGAAAGGCCATTGCCGGTCTGGATCGCCCCTGTTCGCGGTTCCAGCGCGATCCAGTACCCCATCAATGGCGCTCATTCTCACCTTGAGAGCACGCACAGCCCGTACGATCACACGACCCTTGACCAGGTACTAGAGGGCTCCGCGTTTAACGTGCCCACACAAGCCAGCTGTACATTTACACCGACACCGTCCACGTACTCGGTCTCGGGCAACGGCGGCACCACTAGTTTTAGCTTGGCTACTGGCGCTGGCTGCCAGTGGTCTGCGGTAAGCCAAGAGTCTTGGCTGAGCATCACGTCTGGAACCAGCGGGACCGCAAGCGGCACGATAGGGCTCTCTGTGGCCGCGAACCCCACGACGTTACACCAATGAGCGACGTCCCCTGGCTCGACAGGCTATTGGTGGAAGTGTAGCTTGGCGTGATCTCCTCGCCAAATCGAAAGTCTTGGTTAAGCCACCCCTCCATGCGGTTCCAGGTGTTTCCACTGGAGAAGAAACCGTGCATGAAGGCAACGTTTTGGGATCCACCCAGTTGCGTTACGACGGTTGAACCGGACGGTGTACCTGTCGTTACTGTCGGAATGCTTCCGTACGAGGTCGGAGGCTGCGTGGCAGTGTAAGCCTTCGATGCGCGAGCGGAATCATTCGCGGCGTTGTCATACCAGCTCACGTTCGCGAATTGCACCGTCCGAGTGGAGGTGCCGTTCGAGATCGCTGGCGTTATGACAACTTGCTGCGCTACCCAGTTCGATCCGGACTGCGCAAATGTCCATTGAGCGTTCCCGCTCTGCGTCTTCGGAAGGGTCACGTAGGCGGTAGACGCTGGGCTTCCATAGGAGAGGGCAGCGCTTCTGGCGTTCGCGTAGCTCTGAACATCAGGAAACACCAGATTGCTGAGAACCGACGGGCCGGGATTGCTTCCGAGCAAACTAGCCGGCCAGTTCGTTGGGATGCCCTGGAACGATGGGGTCTGGAGCGGGTTGCCGCTTCGATCGAAAGCCGTCATTTGTCCGCCGGCAAATCGAACGAATCCGAGCGCATTCCCATCGCTGTTGATTGGATCGACCGGTGCCGTAGTCGGCCAAAGGTTCGTTACCAACACGCCGGTGGAGTCGTATCCAGCCTCGATGTGGAATGTTAGAGTCGATGGGCCAACCGACAGCGTGCTGGAACTCGTTCCGGTCACTGGGTTGTAGACCGGCCCTGGCAGAGTAATGTTGGTGTTGTTGGTAACTGTCAAATCGGCCACGACGTAGGTGTCAGCGCTGTTAATGCCTGAATTTGCTGATAAGGCGGACTGGCAAACGGCTCCGGCTGAGAGCAGGCAAACGAACGTTGTGGACAGAAGCAGCGTGCGTCGAGACATGCCTCCTCCTCGAACTGCACAACCAAGTTTTTGGTGAAAATCCCCCTAGGTTCGGAAAATACGCGATAGTTTACTCAGATACGTCGCTCGTTACGACGGCTAAGCGCGTTTTGTTACGAAAAACGAACACCCTGTACTCCTCCGGGCGCCCGGCACCCGCTTGCGCAATTCCCTTCCCGGCGACGATACTGGAGTGGCCCCTTAAAATGATTCATAACTATGAAAACGACAATTTCTCTCTCTACGCCTTTTCAACTCGAAACCGAATCTCTGGTCGCCGTGGTGCTCGACCATTCCGATCCGGCGCAACAAGAAAAAAACCCACACGAAAAAAACAAAGACGCCAAGCCTCAGCTCAAGCTCGCTACTGGCGACACCGCTGTTCACGCGGTTGCCGTCGATTTGTTAGCGAGCGGCGAAATGACCGGTAAGCCGTTTGAAATCAACTTGCTGCACAAGCCTGCCGGATTGAAGGCCAAGCGCCTGCTGCTGATCAGTGGCGGCGCGGCGAAGAAGTTTTCCAGCTACGATCTGCGCCGCCTCGCCGGCGCCGCGGTCCGCACGCTGAAGTCCCGCGGAATCCGCAGCTTCGCCTTCATCGCGCCCACCGGCATTCCGGCCGCTGAAGCCGTGCGAGCGATTGTTGAGGGAGCGCTGGTCGGCAACTTCGATCCCGACTATTACCGCAGTGACCGCAAAGATCAGAAGATTGATGCGCTTACCATCCTCGCCAGCGGCAACTCCGATCAGGCGGCGCTCGAAAAAGCCGCCAACGAAGCGCAGGTCATCGGCGAATCGCAGAACTTCACGCGCGATCTGGTGAACGAGCCCTCCAACCGCATGACTCCTACCATTCTGGCGGACCGCGCCAAGAAGATGTGCGGGGAAGTCGGTTTGAAATGTGAAGTCTACGGCGCCGACAAGATCAAAGAACTGAAGATGGGCGCATTCTGGAGCGTCGCCCAGGGTTCCGACGAGCCGCCCGCGCTGATCGTGATGCGATACGAGCCCACGAACGCGCCGGCAAGCCCTGTGCTAGGCCTTGTGGGCAAAGGAATTACCTTCGACACCGGCGGCATCTCGATCAAGCCCGCCGATGGCATGGAGAAGATGAAATACGACATGGCTGGCGGCGCGACCATGATCGGCGCCATGCGCGCCATCGCGCTGCTGAAGCCGAAAGTGAAAGTGATCGGCATCGTCTGCGCCACGGAAAACATGCCCTCCGGAAAAGCACAGAAGCCGGGCGACGTGCAGATCGCCATGTCAGGCAAGAGCATCGAAATCATCAATACCGACGCCGAAGGCCGACTCGTCCTGGCCGACGGACTCTTCTACGCGCGCCAGCTCGGCTGCACTCATCTGGTGGACGCGGCCACGCTTACCGGCGCGGTTGTGGTGGCGCTCGGCTACGCCAACGCCGGCATCTTCGCCAACGACGATGCCATGTACGAGCGCTTTCACAAAGCGAATGCCGACGCCGGTGAAAAAATGTGGCGACTGCCGCTCGACGACGAATACAAAGAGAACATCAAGTCGAGCATCGCCGACATCGTCAACTCCGGCGGACGCTGGGGCGGGGCGATCAACGCGGCCATGTTTCTGAAAGAGTTCGCCGAAGAGACGCCGTGGATACACCTCGACATCGCTGGCACGGCCTGGATGGAAGATCAAAAGCCGTGGATCGCGAAGGGCCCGTCGGGAATCGCGTTGCGTAGTTTGGTGGAGTTCGTGAAGGGCTTCGCGGGATAGAAAAGCGGGACCTGTCGTTGGTCGTTAGTCGTTAGTCGATGGCCGTTCACTGAACGGTGTTGGCTCACGACTAACGACCAACGACTAACGACGCCCAGTCACTCTGGAGGTAATTCCATGAAAGTTCTGATGCTGATTGGAGTTGTGGTGCTGGTGCTGGGGATCGTTTCGTTCTTCGTTCCGGTTCCGCATTCTGAACATCACGGCGTCAGTATGGGCGACACGCATATCGGAATCACGACTCACGACGACGAGAAGGTCTCGCCTGTCGTGAGTATCGCTCTGGTCGTGGTCGGAGCGGGATTGATGATCGCCGGCAGGAAGAGTTAGCCGGAATTGGCAATCTTGCCGGTGGTAGGAATTGTTGCTACCATTGCTTTATGCCAACCGTCGTGAAACTCAGCATCGCACTGCCCCCGAAGATGGCGAATCTACTTCGGGAAGCTGTGGCAAGTGGAGAGTACGCCAGTGCCAGCGAAGTTGTCCGGGATGCGCTCCGGGAATGGAAACGAGAGCGCGAACTGAACGCGCAAATGCTCGCCAGCGTTCGACGAGGTTTGAAAGAGTCCGCTCAGGGAAAGACCGTTTATCGCGGCTCGTTTGCCAAGTACGCCAAGGAATAAAATTCTACCTCCCTGCGGTTGCCTGCTCGAAGGCCTTCTCCAGATTCGTAACCAGCGGCGTTTCGCTGGGCTGCAGCCCGCTGCGGGCCGTCATGCGCCACAGGTACACACCGTTCTCGGGCCAGCCGTGCGCGTCGTATACCGCGAGAACGTCTTCCGACGGGCGGCTCATGACCATCAGCACGATGTCAGCCTGGCGCGGTTGGTATACCACGATGAACTTGCCCCACTTTTGCATCGCGTCCTGCACCGTATTGATCGCCCGGCGATCGTCGGGAAGCAGGTTGGTATTGAACTCGTCGCCGTCGTAGCTGGTGACATAGACGTAGCGGGCGTTCACCAGCGTCCCGGGAAAAGCCGGAACATTTTGCGGAGAGCTGACCTTTGGAGCTTTGGGTGCGGCGAGAGCGAACGTCGTCGCCAGTAACGCAACGGCAAGTACTGCGCTGGAAATCATTGTGCGTTTCATAAGATTCGACTTCGGATTCGTTTTCATGATGTTCACCGGGATCGATGCCTTTTCAATGACTTAGATGACTACAATCTCAGGAAGGATGCCTGCCCGCGACGGCAATTATTCCTAAGTCCTTGAATCTATTGTAACTGCGGGATATTAACGGAAAAGAGCACCGAAGGGTCGCTACTTGGGTTTGCGAACCTCGCCAGGAATGTCGTTTCCTGAGCCGGAAACGGCCCTAGGAACGCAAGTAAGGGGCGAGAAGGAGCCTGAGGTCATCCCGGGAAACAAACGCGCTCCTGGGGCATTCTGTCCGCGCTGTACTTTCTTCTATATCTTTAAGATAACGCTTCAACAACTTACAGATCGTTTCAACAACTTACACGAAGCCCCAACAACTTACGCAGGACTACTGTCATGTTTCAAGCGCTGAATCTCTCGGCGGAGCGAGCTTTTGCCTTGGCGGCCTCTTCCTCGCGATTCTTCGGGGGTGCGTTGGTTTCGAGCGAATGCAGAAGGCGGGCCGAGACTGCCGCCACTTCATCGACTGCGGCAAGAAACGAAGCTTCGTTGGCTTTCGACGGTTTGTTAAAGCCGGTGATTTTTCTCACGAACTGCAGCGAAGCAGCTTGAATCTCTTCGGCGTTCACCGGCGGATCGAAATTGAAGAGGGTTTTGATATTTCTGCACATGGGCGCGACCTCCGAGCAGTTTACGTGCCGTCGCCGGAGAGGGCAATGACTTGCGGCTTCTTGGAGGCGCTGTCGTTGATTGAAACGGTGCCCGACTTTGCGCCTTGCGTTTGCGGCGAGAACGTCACCTTGATGGTGCAGCTTGCCCCCGGGGCCACGCTCGCCTTGCACGTGGTGGTCATGCCGAACTGGCCGGTCGCATTCATGGAAGAAATTTTCAGGCTGGACTTGCCGGTGTTCGTCAGCGTTACGGTTTGCGGCGGGCTGGTGGTGCCGTGCTTCTGCTTCTTGAACGTGATCTCCGTGGTGGGCGAGAAGGAGACCACGCCCGTGTTGAGCAGAACGTCCTCTACTGCGCCCCCCTCGTCTGCCACGGTGACGTCGACCAGGTGATCGCCGTTGAAATCGGCGACTGCTATGCCCCACGGAAAGTCGGCGGTTGGGTAAAGCGTCGCTTTCTTAAACGTCCCGTCACCGTTGCCCAGGAAAATCGCGACCCAACCTCGCGTCACGTCGGCGCTCGACGACACAAGGTCGAGGATGCCGTCGCCGTTCAGGTCTGCGGCCGCTACGCCGTTCGGGGCGATAACGTCGTAAACAGTAGGCTGCTGGAACGTACCGTCTCCATTTCCGAGGAGCACCGCAACTCCTTCACCCTCGAACTCTGCAACCGCGAGATCGGTCCTGCCGTCATTTCGAAAATCCGCCGCGATAATCGAGTCAGGGTACGGACCGACGAGGTCGTAGCTCGTCCCCAGGCGGAACGTGCCGTCGCCGTTACCGAGCATGATTTGTACCGTTCCCGAACTTGAGAGATTCTCTGCAACTGCAATATCCAGGTTCTTGTCGCCATCGAAGTCTCCCGCAACAATAGCGAATGGCTCAGCATGGGCAGGAACGTCGGTTGTGATGGCCGGTTCGTGAAATGTGCCGTCGCCGTTACCTAACAACACGCTTACGCAGTAGCAGGGATTGTCGTACTGGTCGGAGGTGACGATATCAAGGTTGCCGTCACCGTTGAAGTCTCCAAGCACAATATAGGCTGGGCCAGCAGGCGTGGCGTAATTAACGGGGGCCTGGAATGTGCCGTCGCCGTTGCCGAGCAACACGCTCACTGCGCCGCTGAGAGTGTCTACCACCACTATGTCGACATTCCCATCGTGATTCAGATCGCCCACGGCCAAGGGCCCTGTTGCCGTCCCAGCATCGTACGCTGTCGGCTGGCCGAAGGTGCCCGTCGCCGTTCCCGAGGAACACCTGTACCTCCCCGGGTTCCTCGAAGGAGGCGACGGCCAAATCCATTTTCCCGTCGTGATTGAAATCGGCGGCAGCCACGCTGTTCGGGGTGGGCCCGGTTCCGAGCCGAGATCGGGTCTCCAACTGCGCGACCGCTGCACCCGGAAAGCTAAGGGCCCCCAGAACAGCGATAGCCGGAGGCAGCATACACAGCAGGCCTTTGACCACGGGACGCCTCCGTTCGGCCTCCATTGATACGGCAAGAAGCCTGCGAACCAAGCCCATCAAGCCGCGAACCGGGCAACAGATTAGCACGGATATCGTCGCCGGCCAACTCCTTTGAATATGTTCGCCTTTCGTAACGGAACCGAAAACTCCGCGCGGGCTGGACGGAGGTGTGCTTAACTGGGGCTCCTCTGGCCAGCCGGTGAGTAACCCAACTACCACGAAAGGGAAAGGTGCACCCATGCCGAAAGCGATGATCCTTCTTCTGCTCGCGATCTGTTCAACCTTTGCCGCCGCTCCCCCGGCGCACGCGCAGTTGCAACCTGGGGTGCTCACCCTCAACGGCAACGATCCGTTTCCCTGCAGCAGCGCGGTGAACGGAAGCAAGTTTTACGCGGGCATGAACTGCCTACAGGCGACCATCTCGCAATGCCCAGGTGTTGAAGACATCAATATAACCTTCGGCTGGACGGGTCCAGCCGCGCCCGTGGGCACCATTGTCTTTTTCTCGGGGGACGGCGGAGTGGCGCCCACGGAGAGCGGTGACGATATTCCAGCGTATGCGCCGATCTACGTGAACACGTTTGAGATCGTCTACGTGGAGTAATGGGGACGCCTTGGGAGGACCCAAACAACGGCGCCGGCGGGGACATCTTGGCAGCGGCGTGCAGGCCCGCCACCTTCTTGAGCTATATCAATGGCAACTCCGGCATCCACCAGGGAGCGATGTGTGCTCAGGGGTTCAGCGCCGGCTCGGCCGCCCTCGCCTATTCGATGTCTTGGTACGGAGCTGGAAAATACCTAAAGAACGCGGAATTCCTTTCCGGCCCTGTGCTGAGCGAGATCGATAAAGGCTGTACCGACCCGAACGCCGCCACCCCGACGATTTGCCCGGCCCCCTATTGCAGCCCGAAGACCAAAACATGGATGGACGAGGTTATTTATGTCTACCCGAATTACAGCGCAATCAACACTTGGTCCGGTTTGACCGGATGCGCGACGACTGTAGGCAACGGAAGCGCATGGACGGCCATGGGCGTTGTCGATGGCAGCCTCGGGAGCGCGACCCCAACGTTCAGCTTCCCGAGTGTCGCCAAACATGGGTGGCTTTGTCAGAGCTCGGTGTCCTGCTCTTTACCGAGCTGCCCCAACAACTCTGCCGCCCAAGGAAAGTATTTCTACGATGCAATCAACGCCACCGGCGACACGGCGCTCACCGTCACTGGAATCGAGGCCTGTCAGGGTGCCGAGGGAGTCGCGCAGGGCACTGACCCCGACAACGCTAGTCTAAACGGGGCGCAAGCGGTGGAGAACGACATGATGAACAACTGCAAGTGAAAGGCTTGCCGGCCGGTGAGGGGCCTCGCGCTCACGCGTGGGGCCTTTCGCGTGAACCAACTGCTCTGCTTCAAAACAACCGTCCGATGGAGAAATTTACCCGGCTCTCTCCCGTGGGGCTGACGCTGGTAGCCAGAGCGATGGGTCCGACGATGGTTTCGGCGATGACGCCGAGATTGAACGTGCCGCGGACCACCACTGTGCCGGGGTCATTGAAGGCAGTACCGGCTTCGTACCATCCGCCCCAGTAGATTTTTCCTCCGACGAACTGTGGCAGGTGGTAGAGGTCGCGGCGAAATCCCAGTGAGGAGTAGGCATAGTGGTTGCCGACAAATTCCTGCGGAAGATAGGCGCCCAGGCGAAATGCTCCGCCCAGTTCAAAGATCTGGAATGGACCTGCCGGTCCCGTGGAAAGTCGTTCCACCGGAGGCAAGAAAAAACAGCGAAGTCTTAGGCCCGGTGGGGATGAAGGTGGAAGTTTGCACATCGAGTTGCCCGATCGGATGGACAAGGCCGGGGCTCTGCAGCACGCGAGATAGGGTCGCGATGATACGCGTTCCGCGGCTGGGGACCGCGGGACTATCCTGGCCGTCCCAAACGTAGCGAGTGCGGAACTCTCCGGTGCTGCCGCTGACGGAGGGCAGCCCGGCGCTGCCGATGAGGGGCGCGAGTTTGCCGCTGAAGATCTGGTAACCGAAGCGGAGTTCGCTGCGCTCACCGGTATCGTAGCCAAGATCGAACCCGCCGCCGGCTCTTTCGTCGCCGAAAACGGCGACGCGGGTCTCCCCGGTGAAGGCGTTGCGCGGCAACTTGGAGGTGAAGGCATAGGGCGCGACGAAGAGGTGGGAATTGCTCAAGGGCTGGTAGAACTCGGAGGCGGCGAGGTTGCTGGAGCCAAGCAGAAGATCGTTACGCCATTCGCCGCCATGATGTTCGACGTCCATGAAGGTGATGCGCGCGCCGGCGGAAAAATCGAACGCGGCCACGCCGGAGCCGTCGACGTTGACGGCCATGTCCACGAACGGCGGGCCGTAGGTTTTTTCGTGCGCGGTCACTCGCAGCGCGGGCACGCCGTCTCGCGTGAAGCCTTCGTAGCCCAGCCGGTCGAACTCGCCTTCGCCGGCAATGCGGGTCAGCTGAGTTTCGAGCCTGGTGAGATCGAGCGTTCCGCGCGTATCGCTCCTCAGACGGTGCTCAAGACGGGCATCCTGGTCGGAGTCTCCGCCCTGCACCTCGACGGATTGCACTGCGTTGGGCTGGCGGCGCTTGCGAGCGAATCGTGCCGCGAGGTATTGCTGCCACTCCGCGTCGTCTTTGATGGCAAAAGGCAGCAGCGTGGCAGCCTGAGCGGCCGTGCTATTGAACCCGAGGCGGATCAGGTCCTCCAGGCGATCATAGTCTGTGCTGGAGAAGCTGCCGGTATCCACGGTGATGGTGGCATTCGCCATGGCCAGGGAGCGGCGCTCGTTCTGCAGGAGCATGACGTCGAGGGCGCGGGAGAGTACTCCGGTCAGAGTTTCCAGTTGCTCGCGTCCACCGAGCGGGACACGAAGATCCACGGCGATGACGGTAACCGGGCCGGCATCCATTTCGCGCACCGCCTCGACGGGGATATTTTCGACCATGCCGCCATCGGCCAGCACGCGGCCGTTGATTTCCACCGGAGTGAAAACGCCGGGAATGGCCATGCTGGCGCGCACGGCCTGGGCCAGGAAACCGTCATGCAGCACGACGCGGTCGCCGCTTTGCATGTCGGTGGCCACGCAGCGGAAAGGGATGGGCAAGTCGTCGAAGCTGGCAATGCCGGATTCAGGGAAGGCGATGCGATCGAGCAGCAGGCCGACACCGTGCCCGGGATTGAAGCCGTTGGGCCCGTTCAGGCCGTGCTTCAGGCCGAGCGCGGATTCGATCTGGTAGTCGCGGCGATCCTGTTTGCGGCGATAGCCAAGCTGCCGGTAGGTGGGCTCGGGAAGCAGGGTGGCGTCCCAGTCAATGCCTTCGGCAAACTTCTGGATTTCCGCGGGCGACATGCCGGTGGCGTACATGGCCGCGATGATGCTGCCCATGCTGGTGCCAGCGATGCGGTCGACGGGAATGTGATTTTGCTCCAGCCACTGGATTACGCCGATTTCGGCCAGGCCAAGTGCGCCTCCGCCGCTGAGGGCAAGACCGATGCGGGGACGAGGCCGAGACGGGAGAGCCTGCTGGACTGGCCGCTGGGCTTGCTCCTGAACTGGCGGCGGGTCTTGCGCCATTGTCAGCGTGCTGGCCAGAGCCAGCGGAAAAAAGAAACAGAGCCGCACGATGCAACTGCGGCGAGCGCGGAGCCAGGACATGTTCATCCTCCGGATGAGCAGGCGGAGTCACTCAGGGAAAAAGTTCACATTAGCAGGTTTGATTGTTGATTGTTTCCCCTAAGGCCCGGGCTGCGGCGTGGAATGCAACTGCCGGGCCTGGTTCACAACCTTGTGGACGGCGTCGATGACTGCGTCGGGGCGGTCGAACTGGATGTAGTGCCCGCTGTTTTTCGCGATCATGTGCGTACTGCGGGTCGAGAGGCGGACCAACTCCCGCTGCATCTGCTGCCAGGCATCACTAGCGGGCTTGACCAGGTCCTCGGGCAGGTCGGGTTGGGGAGCGTTGGGATCGCGCGAGAGCACCACCAGCGGAATGTCGCCGAGTGTGCCGGCGGCGGCAGTTTGAGCTGCGCTGGTGGAAATTTCTGTTAACTCTGCCACTGCTTCGCGCACGCTGTGAAAGTTGCATTCGGCGGCGCGGACTTCGGCATCCTTACCGCAGAATCCCAGCAGGCGCGGGATTCCGAAGGGCATGGTGAATTCAAAGAATTCCTGCTCGCGCAACAAGGTGGCGTCCATATCGTTCAATTCGGGAGGAAGGCGTTTCTGCTGCTGAGGATGGGAAGAGTCGACCAGGACTATACCGGCGACATCGCTGCGGTAAAGGCGGGCGTAGAGGCGTATGTCGAATCCGCCCATGGAGTGGCCGACGAGGACGTAAGGGGGAGAGATTCCCGCGCTGTGCAGGAGCGTGTGCAGTTCTTGGGCGAAGTCTTTGCTGGTGCTGGGGTGCCGGCTGTAATAGCTGAAGCCAAGGCCCGCGCGATCGTAGGAGCAGACGCGAGTAAATTGCGCGATCTGGGGCTGCACTTTTTGCCAGGCGAGATAGGAATCGCCTAGGCCGGAGTCGAGGATAACTGCGGGAGAGCCGGAGCCGGTGCAGTAGAGGTGCAATTCGTAGCCGCCGATGTCGACGAGTTGGCCGGGCATGGGGTGGTCGCGGAGGTCGCGGCGTTCCGAGAGGGATTGGTAAAGTGCTCCGGCGAGGACAAGTAAAACCACTCCTACGAAGAGACAGAAGACGATGTGGCGCGGCCAGCGATTCGGTTGCGCCGCTGAGGATGTGGTTTGCGACATTTCTTTTTTTTTCGGGCGAAACGCGGACAGGAGTGTCCGCGCCACACAGTCTATCTCGGCTACATGACCGGTGGCACGGTGATGCCCATGACTTCCAAGATTCGAATCAGTTCGCGGCGGACTACAGCTACGGTGGCCAGCAGGAAGTGTTTTCGCTTCTCATCCGGCTCGCTCAGGATGGGGTGGCGGTGATAGAAGGCGTTGAAAAGTTGTGCCAGTTGGAAGGCGTGCTTGGCAAGGTACGCCGGCTCGGTTGTGTCGATGCATTGGTTGACGATGTAGGACGTTTTTGCGGCGGCTTGCCAGAGTTCCCAGAATTCGTCGGCGTTGTCTCCTGCCAGGAATGTTGCGAAGCTTTCCGCAGAGACGTTGCCAGCAACGTCTCTACAGAAAGTGTCGGGATCGAGTTCGGCTTTCTTGAAAATGCTGGTGGCGCGGACTACCGCGTACTGCGCGTAGGGGCCGGTTTCGCCTTCGAAGCTGAGGGCCTCTTTGAAGTCGAAGGCAATCACCGACTGCTTGGTAAACTTCAGCATGAAGTAACGCAGCGCGCCAATCGCAATTTGCGTGGCGATGGAGACGCGCTCGGAGTCGCTGAGTTGGGGATGGCGGGAATCGACTTCGTTCTTGGCGGAGGCGATGAGCTGGTCGAGCAGGTCATCGGCTTTGACGCCGAAACCTTTGCGGCCGGAGACCTCAATGTAAGAGCGCGTCTTGTCTTCTTCGCTGAGCGCGTAGCCGAGTTCGGCGGCGCAGGGCGGCGTTAGCGCGACCATCTCGTAAGAGAAATGCGTGTAGTGGTCGGCGGCCTCGTTATGGCCGAGTCCGCGCAGGGCTTCGATTACTGTGTTTTGCGCTTCGGACTGGCGGGCGTCGATCACGTTGTAGATTTCAGCGACGTCGCCGAAATGGGGATGGTCTTTCTCGGTTTTTTTATCGTCTGGGGTGGAAGAGATCCAGCAATCGTGCTCATTGGGATAGCGGTAGAACTTGCGATAGGCAAAGTCACGGCCAAGCAGGCCGAATTTCCACATGTGGTAGGCGATATCTTTGCCGACGTAGCCCACCGTGCCGTTGGAGCGGACGATTACTTTCTGATCTTCTTCTGAAATCTGGATCTCTCCCAAGCCAGAAGTTGTGCCGACGTGGGTGAGCAAAGTATCCAGGTCGATCTCGCTTTTCGCCGAGTCGGTCGTTCGCAAGGTTCCAGCGCGGCGCATGATCCAGCAGCCTTTGTTCTTACCTTCGTTTTCGTAAGTCAGTACGCCGGCTTCTTTCAGCTTGATAAAGGCGGCGTCCCAGAAATGCAGGTGCAGGATTTCGCTTTCGCGCGGAAGAAAGTCGTACTCGATATCGAGGCGGTCCATGGTTTCGAGGTGGCGGCGCAGGACGGCAGTCGAGATCAGTTCGGCGATGGCAGCTGTTTCGCTGGCGGCGTCTTCGATGCCGTGCAGCGTTTCGCGTCGCGCTAGCAGATTCTCCTTGTCTTGTGCGTACCACTGCGAGACGCGGGCGTAGAGGTCCCAGCAGTAGTAGTCGAAGCGGGCCTGGCTGGAGAGGGCTTCGATTTCAGCGCGCGACTTCTTCTCAATCCGCGTGAAACCGACGACTACGTCCGCAACCTGCACGCCGGTGTTGTCGATGTAGTTCTGGATGTCGACTTCGCGGCCCGCGTAACGCAGCAGGCGGACAAATGTATCGCCGAGAATGGCGTTGCGCAGGTGGCCGATGTGGGCGGCCTTGTTGGGATTGATGCTGGTGTGCTCGACCAGAATCTTTCCCGCCGGCACGTCGGAGGGCGGCTTGTGGCCGGCGGCGAGCGCGGCAGCCATCCAGGCACGGTTGATTTTGACATTCAGGTATCCCGGAGGCGCGACCTGCATTTCCGCGATGCCTTCGATGGGGCCAATGCCGGCGCGGATGGCTTCGGCAATCTTCAGCGGAGCGGTGCGCAGCGGCTTAGCGAAAGGAAAGACGGGGATGGCGAAATCGCCAAGCGCCACCTTTGGTGGCTGTTCGATGACAACATTGGGCAGAGTTGCGCCGGGATAGTGCTGGTGGAGAAACTCTGCAATGCGCTGGGCCAGACGATGTTCAAGATGACGGTACAAGGCTTCCCTCTGAGCTGTTTAAAGAGACAGTGATTTTAGCAGAGCGCGCGGCGGAGGCTGGTTTGACGGAGGGGGATGGGTTCCCTATGATGAAAATTCGTCGTTAGTCGTTGGTCGTTGGTCGTTCGCCGTGCATTTACGCTGTCGACAGTTGAAGTGTTGGCCAACGACCGACGACTAACGACCAACGACGGTTTCTATGCGCATAGCCTACCTCGAGTGTTTTTCCGGCATCAGCGGCGACATGTTTCTGGGCGCGCTGGTGGATGCCGGAGTTCCGGCTTCGCTGCTGGAGCAGACCGTAGCAGCACTCGATGTGGGGGCGCGGCTGGAGATTTCACGAGTGGTGCGCAGCGGGATTTCGGCGACCAAGGTGGATGTTTGGGTGGATGGCGAGAAGGATTTGCCGCGGGAGGAGTATTGGGAGCGGAAGGAACACGAGCGTTCCCATGAACATCCGGGCCACGCGCATGAGCATGCCGGGCACGAGCATTCTCTTGCTGGCGAGAGGTCGCGGGCGAGTCGCCCGCTCCCACACGGGCATGCACACTCCCACCAGCGCGGCCGAGGGCTGACTGAGATACGGGGGATTATTTCTGCGGCTTCGATTTCGGAGGGCGCGAAGCAGACTGCTGTCGCCATTTTCGAGGCGCTGGGACGGGCGGAGGCGAAGATTCACAATACGTCGATGGAGAGCGTGCACTTCCACGAAGTGGGCGCGGTCGACGCGATGGTGGATATTGTGTGCGCGGCCGTGGGGGCCGAGGCACTGAGAGTGGATGAGATTATTTGTTCGCCCCTAAACCTCGGCGGGGGGATGGTGAAGTGCGCGCACGGAACATTTCCCGTGCCGGCTCCAGCGACGGTGGAGCTGTTAGGGGATGCTCCCGTGTATTCTTCCGGCTTGCAGGCAGAGTTGGTCACGCCTACCGGCGCGGCAATCGTGAAGAAGCTGGCTTCGCGTTTCGCGGCGTTTCCGGAGATGAAGATTGAGAAGTCGGGCTATGGCGCGGGGACGCGGGATTTTCCGGGGCATCCGAATGTGGTGCGGTTGACGATTGGAGAAGCTGCCGCGAGCGCACTCGCCGCGAAAACGGCTTCGGAGACGATCACCGTGCTGAAGGCGAATCTCGACGATCTGAATCCGCAGGTGTTTGGATATGTGATGGACCGGTTGATCGATGAGGGAGCGCTGGATGCGTTTGGCATGCCGGTACAGATGAAAAAGAACCGTCCGGGGATGTTGCTGACGGTTCTGTGCAAGCCCGAAGACGCGAGCAAGCTGACGCAACTGATCTTCACCGAGACGACCACGCTGGGAGTGCGGCGGCGCGATGAAATGCGGCAGACCTTGGCGCGACGGTGGGAGAGTGTGCGCACGCCATGGGGCGAAGTGAGGATCAAGATCGCCAGCATGAATGGGACGGTCACGAATTACGCGCCGGAATATGAAGATTGCCGGCGGATCGCGGCGGAGCATCATGTGCCGCTGAAAACGGTGATGGGCGAGGCTGCGCGGGCTTATCTCGGAAATCAAAAGCAAAACCTTTAAACACAGAGGACACGGGGTTTCACAGGGTAGATCGAAAACCTTATGGGCAGGAAGTTCTACATCACGACGCCGATTTACTACGTGAATGCGCGGCCGCATATCGGGCATGCTTACACGACCATTGCGTGTGACACGATTGCGCGGCGGCAGCGCTTGCTGGGCGCGGAAACATTTTTTCTTACGGGAACGGACGAGCACGGGCAGAAGATTGAGCGGGCGGCGCAAGCCGCGGGAAAGACTCCGCAGCAGTATGCGGACGAAATTTCGGCGGAGTTCCGGCAGTTGTGGAAGCGGATGGGCATCTCCAATGATGACTTTATCCGCACCACCGAAGACCGGCACAAGAAGCGGGTGCAGGAACTCTTCCGGCGGATTCGCGACAACGGTTACATCTATAAGGGCACTTACACCGGGCAGTACTGCGTGTCTGACGAGCTTTATGTCGACGGCGCGCAGCCGGGTGATCCCTGTCCCACGTGCGGGCGCACGACCGAAACGGTCAAGGAAGAAAACTACTTCTTCAAGCTGTCAGAGTTTCAAGACAAGCTGCTGGCGCTGTATGCGAATCCGGAGTTCATTCGTCCGGAGACGCGGCGCAACGAGGTGATTTCGTTTGTGCGCTCGGGGCTGCGCGATCTCTCGATCAGCCGCTCGACCTTTTCCTGGGGCATTCCGGTGCCGGACGATCCCAAACATGTGATCTACGTTTGGCTGGACGCGCTGGCCAACTACATCACAGCGATTGGTTACGGCTCTTCGCATCCGGGAGCGCAGGAGGCCTTCAAGAAATTCTGGCCGGCCGATGTGCAGATGATCGGGAAAGAGATTGTTCGCTTCCATTGCGTGTACTGGCCGGCGTTTCTGATTGCGGCGGGTCTGCCGGTGCCCAAAGCGATTGTGGCGCATGGCTGGCTGCTGTTTGAAGAGAGCAAGATGTCGAAGTCGCGGGGCAACATTGTGCGCACGGAAACGATTCTCGACGTGCTGGGCGCGGATGCGCTGCGATATTTTTTGCTGCGGGAGGTTGTGTTCGGGCAGGATGGATCGTTTTCTTTCGATGCGCTGGTGCAGCGGTACAACTCTGATCTGGCAAATGGGCTGGGAAATCTGGCCAGCCGCACGCTGACCATGATCAACCGCTATTTCAAAGGCGAGGTGCCGTATCCCTCGCATGGGGCTTCGAAGACGGCTGCGGACGCTGCCATTGCCGAAGCGGCGAGGAAGACGATCGGCGAATTTGGAACTTTGTTTGATCAGTTCCAGTTTTCGCGTGCGCTCGAGGCCGCATGGACGCTGGTGGCGGCGGTGGACAAGTACATTGTTGAGAACGAGCCTTGGGCGCTCGGAGAGAAGCAGGATGAGGACAGCCGCTCGCGTCTGGCGACAGTGCTTTATACCGCAGCGGAGGCATTGCGAATTGCAACGGCGCTGGCTTATCCAGTGATGCCTGAGGCGACCGCAAAGATTTGGACGCAGATGGGGTTGGGAGATATCAAGAAGCTGGCTCTCAACGAACTGGCTTGGGGGCAGTTGCCTTTGGGTACCAAGTTGGGCGAAGTACAGCCCGTGTTTCCCCGCGCCGACAAGAGCGCGATTGAAAGGATGCAGAAGATGGAAGAGGAGCAGAGGAGTATGCCGGGGGCAGAGGCGCCGGTTGCCGCGCCAGCGCAGCCGAACGTGCCGCCGAGTGGGCCAGTTGCAGCAGGTCCGGCAGCCGTTGCCCCGGTTCCAGCGAATGAAAAGATTTCGATCGATGATTTCGCCAAGATCGAACTGCGCGTGGGGGTGGTGAAAGTCGCCGAGAGAGTGCCCAAGGCGGACAAGCTCTTGCGGCTGGAGATTGATATTGGAACCGAGGTGCGGCAGGTGCTGGCCGGGATCGCGGAAGCGTATGCGCCGGAAACATTGATTGGGCGGAAGGTGGTGATCGTGGCCAATCTTGCGCCGAGGAAGCTGCGAGGGATGGAGTCGAACGGGATGATCGTGGCGGCGTCGCTCGAAGGCGGGAAGCCGGTGCTGGCGGGGTTTTTGGAGGATGTGCCGGTGGGGGCGAGGCTGAAGTAGGGGAATCCGGTCGTTCGTCGTTGGTCGTTGGCCTAATACCTCAGCTGCCGACGGCGCAGACACCCAGCGAACGACCAACGACCAACGACGATGTTTATAGATTCTCACGCGCATCTTGATGGCGAACGCTTCGACTCCGATCGCGAGCAGGTGATTGCGCGCGCGAGGGAGGCTGGGGTGCAGACCATTGTCGCCATCGGCAACGGCGATGGCCCTGGTCAGGTGGATTGCGGAATTCGGTTGGCGGAGAAATACGAATTTATTTACGCGACCCTGGGCATTCATCCTCACGAGGCCAGACTTGCCGACGAAACCGCCTACCAGAACATGGAACGCCTGGCGCGGCATCCTAAGGTGATTGCCTGGGGCGAGATTGGCTTGGATTATTTCTACGATTATTCTCCACGCGATGTGCAGAAAAATGTTTTTATCCGGCAGATGGAACTAGCGGCAGTGGTGAAGCTGCCGATTGTGATTCACTGTCGTCCGTCGGAAGCGAGCGACAATGCCTGGGAAGATTGCCTGCGACTGATGCGAGAGAATTGGGCAGCGAAGGGACTCGAGGGAATTCTGCATTGCTTTACCGGAAACTGGCCGCAGGCGAAGCGTGCGCTCGACATGGGATTCATGATTTCGTTTGCAGGCAATGTGACTTTCCCCAAAGCGCAGCAAATTCGCGACGCCGCCCTGGAAGTTCCGCTGGAGCGCATGCTGATCGAAACGGACTCGCCCTATCTCGCGCCGGTACCGCATCGCGGCAAGCGCAACGAGCCGGCTTTTGTGAAGGAAACTGCGCGGAAGGTGGGCGAGTTGCGAGGGCTATCGGCGGAAGAACTCGGCCAGCAAACTACCCGCAATTTCTACAATTTTTTCAAATTGACTGAAACCGCTGAAAGCAAAGTTTCGGCAGGTTAACCCTCGTCCCGGAGGGCTTCTTCTGATAACCTCAGGAGTCAGATTCCATCATTTCAGAAAGAATTGAAATCCGATGCCTGAAAACACTTTTGACATCGTGAGCAAGATCGATCTGCAGGAAGTGTCGAACGCCATCCAGCAGGCGCTGAAGGAGGTCCACACACGCTTCGACCTGAAGGATTCGAAGTCAAACATCGAACTGGAGAAGGACGCGATCGTGCTGCATTCGGCGGATGAATACAAGCTGAAGGCGGTGAACGACATCCTGCAGCAGAAGCTGGTCAAGCGCGGAGTCTCGTTGAAGGGATTGACCTATGGCGCGATCGAGCCCGCGGCGGGCGGAACGGCGAAGCGCAAAGTCACGATGCAGCAGGGCATCGCCATCGAAAAAGCGCGCGAGATCGTGAAGCTGGTCAAGGATTCGAAAAAGAAGGCACAGGCCTCCATACAAGGCGACCTGGTGCGGATCAGCAGCAAGGACCGCGACACGCTGCAGGAAGTAATCGCCATGCTGCGCGGGCACGATTTCGGGATTGATTTGCAGTTTACGAATTACAGGACGAACTGAAGAACAGAGTCTTTACCACAGAGGACACAGGGGAGCACAGAGGAATTGGGGGCACCGGCCACTATCAACGGGAAAGAGGTCTTTGACCTTCTGCACGATGATCTCGCCGCGCTTGAGGGCGAGTTCGGGCACGATACCGTCTCGGGCGTGCAGGCGATCACGGAGATTGGGGAGTATCTGCGCAACGGCGGAGGCAAGCGCATCCGTCCGGCGCTGCTTTTCCTTTCTTCCAGGCTGTTCGACTACCAGGGACGGGGCGCGGTGAAGCTCGGCGCGGTGGTGGAGATCATTCACACCGCCACGCTGGTGCATGACGACATTATTGACGAAGCTAAGACACGACGTGGCCGGCCCGCCGCCAATACTCAGTGGGGGAATTCGAAGTGCGTGCTGGCCGGCGACTGGCTCTACATGCAGGCCTTCAAGGTCGCGGTGCAGGAGCGCAACTTCCGCATTCTGGATACGCTGATTGAGTTGACGCAGCAGATGGTTGAGGGCGAACTGCTGCAGATGGAAAGACTGGGCCAGTTGATCACGCTGGACGAACACTTCGACTTGATCTACCGCAAGACGGCCTGCCTGTTTTCGGTGTGCATGCGGCTGGGAGCGATTCTCGGCGGAGCGACGGCTGCGCAGGAACAGGCTCTGGCCCAGTACGGACACGATCTCGGCATGGCTTTCCAGATTGTGGACGATGTGCTCGACCTGACCGCGTCCGAAGATGTCCTGGGCAAGCCGGTGGCCAGCGATCTGCGCGAGGGCAAGGTCACCATGGCGGTGATCCACGCGCTGGAACGCTGCACGCCGCAGGAACGGACGAAGATTGAAACCATCCTGCGCGACCGCGCTTTCAACGGCGTGACCCACGCCCAGATCATGGAGATCCTGCAGCGCTACGGATCGCTGGAAGCGGCCACCGCCCGCGCCGCGCGCTATGCCGAGTCCGCGCGGAAGGCCATCTGCACTTTCCCCGATTCCGAGATCAAGCGAGCGCTGCTGTGGGCTCCCGAGTTTGTAGTGGCGCGGGAGAAGTAGCCGTCAGCTTTCAGCTGCCAGCCATCAGCAAAAACCCTTGACTTTCCGTCACACGAATGTGTGACGGTCGCCACCGACTTTTTTCACCTTTCGATGAATAATACGTGCAGTTGGTGGAAGGTTCGCCAACGCGGCAAGGCTAACGAGACGCATGGAAATGCGATGGATCGCCAAAGCGCGATCCACCCGATCTCTCCCCGGCATTCGCGAAAGGCGAGTCGCTGAGGTACCCGGTCCGCGGCGGAGGCACTGCCAACACACAAAAGGCGGCGGCTGCGGTCGAAGCTTCGCGAACAAGAAGCGTCTTGATTTATTGACGCCCCGACCATAAAGGCCGAGAGACTCCGACGGAAGCCGCTGCCGGTTTGCTCATCCTGCAACGGGGAGAGTCCTCTGGAAACGCACTCCCCGTAGCAAAGCCGGGAGTCGTCCTTCGGACCGACATCCGGCTTTGTTTATACTGAACCCTTTCCTGGCTTTCCTTATCCAACACTGTTTATGAATCTGTTTCTGCTGATGGCGCGCCATGGGTATGCCTTGACCTTTGGCCTGTTGCTGGCCGAGGCCATCGGGCTTCCCTTCCCGGCTGCGATCGCGCTGGTAGCAGCGGGGGCGGCGGTGGCGGCGCATGCGTTATGGGGTCCATACGTCTTGCTGGCGGCGATCACGGCTTTGCTGCTGGGCGACACGGTGCAGTTCTGGCTGGGACGCTATATGGGTTGGCTGCTGCTGGGATTCCTGTGCCGCGTGTCGATCAATCCTGAGACCTGCATTCTGCGGTCTGCGGAGTCGTTCTATAAGCGCGGTAAAGTCACGCTGGTGATTGCGAAGTTCATCCCGGGCGTAAACACTATGGCGGCGCCGCTCGCCGGCAGCATGAAGATGCGCTTCTGGCAGTTTCTGCGTCTGGACTTCGCCGGAGCCCTGGTCTACTCCCTCACCTATCTTGTGGTGGGATATCTTTCGCGCGATTTTCTGGCAGCGCTGCTGCGCGGTTTTCACGCCGCTGGAGAGGCGGTGGAAGCGGTGGTAGTGGCCGCGGTTATTGTGTATGCGATCTACCGCGTCGTGCAATACCGTAAGCACAAGATGTATCGGGTGGTGCCGCGGGTTCAGGTGCAGGAACTGGCCGCGCGTCTGGCGTCTGAAGAGGCTAGCAAGGTGCTCATCGTCGACGTCCGCAGCCACGGCTATTACGATTCCGGAGGAGCACGCATCAAGGGCTCGATTCGCATCGAACCCAACAACCTGGAAGAAGAGCTTAAGAACCTTTCCAAGGACAAGGACATTTATCTGTACTGCACTTGAGCGCGCGAAGCGACCAGCGCCCGGGTGGCGCACCTGCTGCGGGAAAAAGGATTCAACACGTTCGTGATTGTTGGAGGACTTACGGCGTGGCGCAAGGCCGGGGAGCCGGTGGAGTCGGTTCCGGCGAACGATCTGGTGAAGTTGCCGACGTTTAGTTAGTTGTTGGTCGTTTGCCGGCCAGGTTGTTAATAGCTTCTGTCACACTCCGAATTGCCGCAGGTGGTGGTCGACGTGTTTGTACATGCCCGTCGCCCACTCTTGCGGCGTGATTGGACCAAAGAAAGGGTGCGGTTGCTTGGTGCATTTCGCTTCCCCGCCTTCGTGAAATTGCCTGACGCACACTTTGAGGCGCTCCTGTTCGCGGGCGAAGTCTCTTTTATCTGCGATCACAAGTTGCTTGTTGGTGGGACCGTTCCTAGAAAACGGCTTGTCGTCGGTAAAGACGTGGCGGACAAAGGGCCCGAGTATCCTGCCAATGAACAGCTGGGGCAAGACCACGCTCCCGGAGGCCATGTCGAGCGTCGTGGAGCAGTGCGCCATCATCTGCGCGACATCCATTTTGCCCCACTGGTGCGGCGTGGTGGGCTGCAGCTTGTCGATGCGGGAGATGACTTCCGCGACGGCTTCGGTTTGAAATAGATTCTGCATTTCCGAAATCCTTTTTTCTGACTGAATGTCGGAAATCATAGCACCAGCAGGACTGGCGGCTCGCGGAAGCACGCCGTTTCCGTGTTCGATTGGTTACAAGGGCAGGCAGGGATGGTGTAGCATTTGTCGGGCTTCGCCACGATGAGTGACACGATTACCCACGATGCGTCACGCGGGATGAACCGCGTGGTTTTTCTGCTGGCCCTCTCGGTTTTCATCAACTACATCGACCGCAGCAATCTCTCGATCGCAGCGCCGCTGCTGAAAGACGAACTGGGGCTCTCGGCATCGCAGCTCGGCACTCTGCTCTCAGTATTCTTCTGGACCTACGGCTGCATGCAGATTCCCGCTGGCTGGCTGGTGGACCGCTTCGAAGTGAAATGGGTGTTTGCCGCCGGTTTCTTCGTGTGGTCGGCAGCGACGGCAGTGACCGGAATCCTGCATGGGTTCAGCGCCTGGATTGTCATTCGCGTGATTCTAGGAATCGGAGAGTCGATTGCCTTTCCGGCATACTCCAAAATCTTGGGCAGCGGCTACTTCACCGAGAGCCGCCGCGGTTTCGGCAATGCGGCAATTATGGCTGGGCTTTCCTTAGGGCCAGCGGTCGGTATGCTTGTGGGAGGGACCGTGGTTGGCCGCTTTGGGTGGCGGCCCTTCTTCCTGGTGCTGGGCCTGGCAAGCCTGCTGTGGCTGGTCCCGTGGCTGGCGTGGATGCCGATCGGGACAACTGCAACTGCGCGCGCCGTAGAAACCAAAGTGCGGGTTCTCGATATTTTCCGCGAGCGCTCGGCGTGGGGCACTTGCCTGGGGCAGGTCTGCATTAACTACAGCCTGTATTTCCTAGTGGCCTGGTTGCCGTTTTATCTGGTGAAGGCGCGCAGTCTCTCGATGAATCAAATGGCGAGGGTTGGGGGAATGATTTTTTTGTTGGCGGCGGCTGCGGCGATCCTGACCGGGAAACTTTCCGACCGATGGATCGCGGCGGGAGCTTCTGCGACGCGCGTGCGGAAGACGTTGCTCGGCGGCGGAATGACGGGCCTGGGAGTTTTTCTGGCGGCGGCTGCGGTTGCACCCGATAATTTCTTTGCCTGCCTGGCGCTTGCCGGTATCTGTTTCGGAGTGAATGGGGCCAACTGCTGGGCGGTGACGCAACGGCTGGCTGGACCGCGAGTCTCAGGACGATGGACTGGCGTGCAGAATTTTGTGGGGAACTTCGCCGGCGCATTCGCGCCTGCGATTACTGGATACCTGCTGAACCGGACGGACCGGTTTTACTGGCCTTTTCTGATCGCCGCGGTGTTCTCCTGGATCGGGGCGCTGGCATGGGTGTTTGTCGTGGGACCGATCGAACCCGTGGCTTGGGAAAAGAGAATCGGTGGATCGCACTTTGGAATCGACGCTTCTGCGGCGACGGGTGCGGCGCAACCGTAATAGACTTTTCTCAGATGAGCTTTATCCGATGAACGTCTTTTAATGAATCAGGAAATCGAAATCAAGTTTCGCGTGGCCGACTTGCGCGCGCTGGCGCGCAAGCTGCGGGCGGCTGGATTTCGCCTGGCGACGCCGCGGACCCACGAGTTGAATACTCTCTACGACCTTCCCGGCGAAGCGCTGCGCGCGCGCAAAGAACTGTTGCGGATCCGTAAATATGGGTCAGAGTGGACCTTGACCCATAAATCGAAGGGGACTATCGGGCGGCACAACAGCAGAGTTGAGCTGGAAACGAGCGTGGGCGACGGCAAGAAAATGGATTTAATCTTGCGAGCGCTCGGATATGCTCCGTCATTCCGCTACGAAAAGTTTCGCGCCGAGTGGATTGATGGAGAAGGGCAAGTCGTCGTGGACGAGACTCCCATAGGGAACTTTTGTGAGATCGAGGGGACTCCGCGGTGGATTGATGCGACGGCCAAGAGGCTCGGCGTTACACCGGCGGATTACATCACCACAAATTATGCGGGATTGTTTCTGGACTGGAAGGAACGGACGAAAGGCGGGGCTCCGGAGATGACATTCAAAGCCGTGGGGACTCGAAGCAAGTCAAACCAGCGTTCGTGATAGTGATGCGCCTCGCTGCGCTCGGCCGAACGGGCGAATGCGCCCGTTCCCACATGGTTCGTAGCAGCCCACTTCACGCCCCGTGGCACTTTTTGTACTTTTTGCCGGAGCCACAGGGGCAAGGATCATTGCGGCCCACTTTTTCCTGACCGCGAACGACCTGCTGTACTGGCGCCACGTCGCCGGCGCCAGCCATGCGCGCCTGTTCCAGTTCACGGCGCTTGCGGCGCATGAAGGCCTCTTCCAGATCGTCGGCGGAAGTTGCGACTAAACGCGGCGGACGGTGTCCGTTTCCGCCAGTTCCCTGTTGCGAAGGCACTCCCGGCTCCGGCCCATGGGCTGCGGGTTCGCCTCCCGGTCCAGCAGCGCCGGAGTCCGGCGGACGTTCCAGAATCTGCATCAAGTAGAGATAACGAACCGTGTCTTCCTGAAAGCGCTGCAGCATGGCCTCGAACATCTCGAATGATTCTTTCTTGTACTCGACGAGAGGATCGTGCTGGCCGTAGCCGCGCAGGCCAATGCCCTCTTTCAGGTGGTCCATGCTCAGCAGGTGGTCTTTCCATTGCTGGTCAATCACGCTGAGCATGATCATGCGCTCGTGATGGCGCATGGCCTCGGGGCCGATTAGTCTCTCTTTCGCGTCATAACGCTCTTTCAGCTTCTCAAAAATGGCATCGCCAAGTTCCTGCCGGTTCAGCGCTTCAGGCTTCACACCTTCCGCAATGAAATCCACACCAAAGCGGGTAAAGACCGCGTCTTTCAAGCCTTTGAGGTTCCAGTCGTCGGCGTGGCCTTTGGGTGGGCAACATTCTTCCATCAGGTCGCCGAGAATGGATGAAACGTAGTCCTCAAGGATCAGGTCTTTCTGGTCCATGCCCTCGAGCAAGCGGCGGCGGAGACCATAGACGGCCTCGCGCTGCTTGTTCATCACGTCGTCGTATTCGAGCAAGTGTTTGCGGGATTCGAAGTGCTGGCCTTCGACTGCTTTCTGCGCCGTCTCGATGCGGCGACTGATCATCTTCGACTCAATCGGCATGCCTTCTTCCATGCCCAGACGCTCCAGCAGTTTCGAGACCCACTCTTTGGCGAAGATGCGCATGAGGTCGTCTTCAAGAGCGAGATAGAAGCGGGAGGAGCCGGGATCGCCCTGACGGCCGGCGCGTCCGCGAAGCTGGTTGTCGATGCGGCGCGACTCGTGGCGCTCGGTGCCTAGAATGTGCAGGCCGCCGACGGCAGTGACTTCGTCGTGCTCTTTGTCGGTCTGCGCCTTGTAGCGGCTGAAAGCCTCCGTCCATTTGTCGGTAGGGACGGTGTATTCATTGCCGTTGTAGTAGAAAACCGAAATCGTGCCGTCTTCCTGTGGACCTTCGATTTTGCCCTGGGCGACACGCAGTTGCTGTGCGATTCCCTTCTTCACCAGCTCTTGCTTGGCCATGAATTCAGGATTGCCGCCCAGCAAAATATCGGTGCCGCGGCCGGCCATGTTAGTGGCGATCGTAACCGCACCTTTGCGCCCGGCCTGGGCAACGTACTCCGCTTCGCGCTCGTGGAACTTGGCATTCAAAACGACGTGCTTGCCCTTAAGGCCTTTCTTGTCCAGCAGCGCGGAGAGGCGTTCAGACTTTTCCACCGACGTGGTGCCCACCAGCACGGGCTGGCCGCTCTCGGTCAACTTCTGAATCTCGTCGGCCACCGCGAAATACTTCTCTTTTTCCGTGCGGAAAACAACGTCGGGATGCTCCAGCCGCAGCATCTGCTTGTTGGTGGGAATGACCGCCACTTCCAGCTTATAAATTTTGTCGAATTCGGCGGCTTCCGTTTCCGCCGTGCCCGTCATGCCCGAGAGCTTCTTGAACATGCGGAAATAATTCTGGAAGGTGATGGTGGCGAGCGTTTGATTCTCGCGCTCGATCTTGACGCCTTCCTTGGCTTCGATCGCCTGATGCAAGCCGTCAGACCAGCGCCGGCCGGGCATCATGCGTCCCGTAAATTCGTCGACGATGATGACTTCGCCGTCTTTAATCACGTACTCCACGTCACGGCGATAGAGGGCGTGCGCCTTGATCGCAGTTTCGACGTGATGTTTGAGCGGCCAGTTCTCCGGGTCGGCGATGTTGCCGATGCCGAGCAAGCCTTCAACTTTCGTCCAGCCTTCGTCGGTGACAGTAATGTTGCGATGCTTTTCGTCGACCACAAAGTCGCCGGTGAGTTGCGCGGGCTCGCCGGGAGCGACCTCTAGTTCTTCGCCCTTCTCCAGCTTGGGGATGATCCGGTTAACCTTGTAATATTTGTCGGTCGATTCCTCGCTTGCGCCTGAAATGATCAGTGGAGTACGAGCTTCGTCGATCAGGATGGAATCAACTTCATCGACGATGGCGAAATTGTGCCCGCGCTGGACGCAATCTTTCAGATCGAACTTCATGTTGTCGCGCAGGTAGTCGAAACCAAATTCATTGTTGGTGCCGTAGGTGACATCGGCGGCGTAGGCGGCGCGGCGCTGCTCGTCATCGAGATCGTGCACGATCACGCCCACCGTGAGGCCGAGAAAGCGGTAGAGCTTGCCCATCCATTCGGAATCGCGCTTGGCCAGATAGTCGTTGACCGTAACCACGTGCACGCCGCGTCCGCTGAGAGCATTGAGATACACGGGAAGCGTGGCGACCAGCGTTTTGCCTTCGCCCGTCTTCATTTCCGAGATCATGCCCTTGTGCTGCACCATGCCACCGATCAGCTGCACATCGAAGTGGCGCATGTTGAGCACGCGGCGTCCGGCCTCGCGCACCACGGCAAAGGCTTCCACCAAGTTCTCGTCCAAAACTTCCTGCAGGGCTTCGTACTGCTCTTTCTCGAACTGTTTCGCGCGGTCGGGATCGTCCTCAGTTTCGGCTTCGGAGTCCGTTGCCGCACTACTGCCGGTGACATGACTCAGCCGTTCCTTATTATTCAGGCGATCCTGGATGCGCTGCCGGAACTCGTCCGTTTTGGCGCGTAGTTCGGCGTCGGTGAGCTTCTGCATCTGCGGTTCGAGGGCATTGATCGCCGCAACCCGGGGCATCATGCTCTTGACGACCCGCTCGTTCTTGGTCCCAAAGACCTTGCCAATCAGTGTGTTAATCAAACTGTGAAATCCTTCAGCGGGCAGGAACTGCCCCAGCGTAATCTCTTTTAGCCTAGCATATTTAGATGCGCCGGACAGACTGTAAGGAACACGCGAGAAAAGTCGTTTACCGCCGAGAACGCAGTGAACGCGGAGAGCGCTCAGACGACGCATTTCCTTCGATTTCTCGGCGATCTCGGCGTGCTCGGCGGTAAATAGATTTTTCGTGTATATTCCACACGACTCATGCCCACTTTCTACGACCGTTTTGTCGAATGCGCGGAGCGCTGGCCAAACAACGTCGCGCTGGAACTCCAGCGCCACGATCACATTGAGAGTTGCACCTACGGCGAACTGCACCGCATGGCCGAATCTGTGGGGCGATGGATCGGTGAAAACGGATTCGAGCGCGGGGCGCGGCTGGCCATTGTGGCGGATAACCATCCCCGCTGGGTGGCTGCGTATCTGGGGACGATTGCAGCGGGATGCGCCGTGGTCCCGCTCGATACCGCCTTGCACTCCGACCAACTGACCAAGCTGTTAAGAGACAGCGGCACATCGGCGCTGTTTTGCGACGCGAGGCATGCGCAGGCGGCACGCGAGGCCGTGGCTAATCTGAACATCGGCCTGGTGCTCCTGGATCCAGACCGCATGTCCGAGCACTCCATCCATGAACAGTGGCTGGGCAACCTGCCTGCGATTTTCGCTGGCGGGCCGGGAAAGTTTCAACCTGCGCCCTCGGCCCCGGACGACCTCGCGTCCCTGCTCTATACCTCGGGAACCACAGCGGACCCCAAGGGCGTAATGCTTACCCACGCCAACTTTCTGGGCGAGGTGGAAGCTGTGTTCAATTGGGTCGAGATCGGCCCCACCGACGCGCTCCTGGGTGTGCTGCCCATGTTTCACGTGCTGGCGCAAATGGCAAACCTGCTTCTGCCCCTGGTGAAAGGCTCGCGCGTGGTGTACCTGGAGACTCTGAACACGACCGAGCTTCTGCGGGCCTTGCAGGAGCGGAACATCACCGCCTTTGCCGTGGTCCCGCAGTTCTTCTATCTGATTCACGAGCGCATCTTTCAGGAAATTGAAAAGCGAGGTGCGCTCACTCAGAAGGTGTTCAAGGGTTTGCTGGGATTCAATCGCACGCTGCGCAAGGTCGGAATCAATGCGGGGCCCATGCTTTTTGGGAAAGTCCACGCAACTCTGGGTAAAAAGATGCGGTATCTGGTCACGGGCGGGTCGCGCTTCGATCCGCAGATTGCGAAAGACTTTCGTGACCTCGGCATTGATGTGCTGCAGGCGTATGGCCTGACCGAAACCACGGCAGCAGTGTTTGCCAATTCCCCGTCGAACAACGTGATCGGATCGGTAGGCAAGGCCATGAAGGGCGTGGAGGGCAGGATTGTCGATTCCCAACCGCAGGAAGATGGCAGCCCCGCCACGGGCGAAATCGTGTTGCGCGGTGCGGTTGTGATGAAGGCCTACTGGAACCGTCCCGATGCGACCGCGGCAGTGCTGCGCGACGGATGGTTCTACACTGGCGACCTCGGCTACTTCGACACTGACGGAAACCTGTTCCTTACTGGCCGCAAGAAAGAAGTGATCGTGCTCAGCAACGGGAAGAATATTTATCCCGAAGAGGTTGAGGCCCACTATCTGAAGTCACCGTACATCAAGGAGCTGGCAGTAATGGGGTTGGAAGGTAAGCCGGGAGAAGGTGGCGACCGGCTGCACGCCGTGATCGTGCCGAACTTCGACGTGCTGCGCCAGAAAAAAATCGTGAATGCGAAGGAAGTGATCCGGTACGACATCGAAGGCCTCTCGCAGCAGATCGCTTCCACCAAGCGCATCGGCAGCTATGAGATCTGGCAGGAGGATTTGCCGCGCACCACGACCCGCAAGATCAAGCGCTTCGAAGTGGAGAAACGCGTAAGGGCGAATCAGGCTCGGAAGCTTGACGACGATTCTGAGTTGCCGGCCGAACGGCCGTTGACCGCGGACGAGGCGACTTGGCTCGACCAGCCTGACGTGCAGCAGGCGCTGAAGATTGTGCGCGAAGCTGCCCGCACGTCGCCGCCAACTTTGCGGCCGACCCACAATCTTGAACTCGACCTGGGGCTTGATTCCATGCAGCGCGTCGAATTACTCAGCCAGATCGAAGAACAACTGGGAGGCAACGTCGAAGAGTCGCAACTTGCCGAGATTTACACGGTGCGCGATCTGGTCGATGCCGTTTTGCAAAGCGCGGCCAGCGGCGCAGGAGGCCCGGGGACACGCACCACTTTTGCCGGCTGGAAGGCGATTCTGGCGGAGGATCCGGATGCCGCGGATGTGATTTCTCTGGTCGGTTCACAGCGGCTTAAGACCATATTCTGGTACATGGTTTCGCGGCTGATACAGGTGATCGCGCTCGACCGCTTCGATTTGCACGTGCGCGGAATTGAGAAGCTGCCGAAGAGTGGTCCGTATATTATTTCTTCGAATCACCAGAGTTACATCGATCCCCTGATCCTGGGCAGCATTCTGCCACGCGAGGTGTTTGACAAGGTCTTTGCGGTGGGAACCAGCGAGATCTTCGGCGAGGGCTTCATGTTGCGTTTGGCGCGGTCGCTGCGGGTTGTGGTCGTCGATCCGGACGCGAACCTGATTCCCGCCATGCGGGCCGGCGCCTTCGGCCTGCGCCAGGGACGCCCGCTCATTCTGTATCCCGAAGGCGAGCGCTCGATTGACGGCACTCCGAGAACGTTCAAGAAAGGTGCGGCCATCCTGTCTGTTCACATGCAGGTGCCAATCGTGCCCGTGGCGATTGAGGGGTTTTACAAGGCTTGGCCAAGAAGCAAACCGTTCCAGGGATTTACCCCGCTGAAGATCGCATTCGGTGATCCGATTCTTCCGCCACCGGAGAGTGAGGCCTCGGAAGCGGCTTATGAAAAGCTGACTGCAGAGTTGAAAGCACGAGTGGTGGAGATGTGGGAAGGCCTGCGCAGTTGACAGTAGCGCCTGCGTTCCCGCCGGCACCCTGCGCTGGGCAATGGCCGCGCTTCCTTTATTTCGCTCTCGGATGGGTCTGATCGTAAACCTGCAACACATGTTTCATGGACAACTGCGTGTAACGCTGCGTAGTCGCCAGGCGTTCATGGCCGAGCAATTCCTGAATGGCGCGCAGGTCGGCGCCCTCTTCCAGCATGTGCGTTCCGAAAGCATGGCGCAGTGTGTGCGGATGCACGTCGGGGGAAAGCCCTTTGGCGACGGCGATCTTCTTGATGATGCGGCCGACGCTGCGGGTCGTGAGCCGGCCGCCGCGCCGGTTGATCAGCAACGCCGCGGCATGCTTGTGGATTGCTTCAAGAAGTTTCTGGCGCTCTGCGAGATACGCCGCCAGCGCCGTCTTCACCGAATCTCCAAACGGAACGTAGCGTTCTTTTTTCCCCTTGCCGCGGATGAGAATAGCCTCGGCACTCAATCGAATGTCGTGGAGGTTGATTCCGGTAAGCTCCGAATTGCGGATGCCGCATCCATAAAGCAGTTCCAGCATGAGCCGGTCGCGTTCGGGGAAGGCCGCCACTTCCGGCATTTGGCCGTCGATCACGGAATTCATCTCCTCAATTGTGGGCACGCGCGGAAGCTTCTTAGGAAGCTTGGGCGTAGCGACCAGCTTCGCCGGATTCTGTTCCACCAGACCCTCCCGCGCCAGCCAGCGGTAGAGCGAGCGCACCGCGGCCAAAGCGCGCGCCACCGAAGTTTTACTCAAGCCCTTCTCGTAGAGTTGCGAAAGAAATCCCCGCACGGCAATGTGGTCGATCTCTTTCCATCCGTGCGAACCGGTATAGGCAGCGAACAACGCCAGATCGCGGCTGTAGGCCTTGATGGTGTGCGGCGAGGCATTGCGCTCGCGCAGGTGGCGGATGAAGTCGGCGACGGCCCTTCCCACGATGGTTGTTCTGTTCGTAGTCATGAAATGCAGAACCTACCACGGAGGCACAGAGAAATATTCTAACGAATTCCTCCGTGACTCCATGACTCCGTGGTGGATTTTCGCAGTAAGTCTCATCGGGCCTTCGCCCTCGGATGATGCTTCTGATACACAGTTCGCAAGCGGTCGAGCGCCAGGTGCGTATAGACCTGCGTCGTTGAGATATCGGCGTGACCCAGAATGGTCTGGACAGTGCGAAGATCGGCGCCATTCTCCACCATGTGCGTGGCGCAGGAGTGGCGCAGCATGTGCGGAGAAGCTGCGCGCCCGGAAACGGCCGAGGCTGCCCGCACCATCTGCCAGATGCGCTGGCGCGTCAGCTTGCGCCCTCCGCGCGCGATGAACAGCAACGGTGAATTCAAATTCCTGGCGGAGGTGGCACCAGTTGCCGATGTTCCGCTCGATACTCCGCTTCGCTTCCCCGCTGCCAGAGTGGGACGGGACTGCGCGAGATACTCCGTGAGCGCATCCTGCGCCGACTTCCCCAGGGGCACGACACGCTCCTTATCGCCTTTGCCGCGCACCAGCATGTATCCGGCCTCGAGTTTCAAATCTTCTAACTTGGCGTTGACGATTTCCGAGACCCGCAGCGCGCCCGCGTAGAAAACTTCCAGCATGGCGTGATCGCGGGCAGCCAGCGCCGCTGATTCCTTCGTGTTGCGCGTGACATTGGAACCGAGCAGGGAAACCGGAGCGGCCAGCATCGCTTCCATTTCGTCTCGCGCCAGCGCTTTCGGCAGAACCTTCCATTGCCGCGGCGACTCGATGTTCAGCGTGGGATCGTGCTCGAGTTTCTTATCGAGCAGCAGGTACCGGTAGAGATGACGCAGCGCCGAAAGTTTTCGTCCCACGCTGCGGCCATCCACTTGATGGGAAAAAAGCGTTTGCAGGAAATCCCGCACATCGATACGCCGAGCGGTCAAGAGCAGGCGCTTGCGTTTTTCCAGAAATTCCGAGAACTGGCAGATGTCGGTGGTGTAAGCGCTGATGGATAGCGGCGCCAATCCTTTCTCGATTCTCAAATAGTCGAGAAAGCTGGAGACCACACGCGAATTGGCTTCCGAAGCCATGAGGAAGGGATGAAGGGAGTATGCGCGTTATCGGACGCTGATAAAAGTGATCAGGCAGGTGCGGGAAGTGCATCCGCAGTCGTAGAAACGTAGCCCGCTACGTATGGCCAGCTTCACGCAGCAGGTCCACGGCGAACAAAGCCCCCTCCGGCGTTTCCTCATGCTTAAAGTAAGCGAAGACGTCGCGCCCGGCAGCCAAGTGTTCTCCGATGCGCGCGACCATGCCTCGGCGCTCGTCTCCTGTGTAACTTGGCTTGCGGAATCTGTAGTAGACAAAAGCCGCGGTAACCACATCGGGCGTGGTGCGCTCTTCCGTCTCCGCAACGCACAGCGCAGCCCCCTGCGACCTCAAGAGTTCCCATGTCGAGTCGCTAAACCAGGATTCGTGACGGAATTCAAATGCCGCCGGCAATGTTCGCGGCAGAAGCACGAGA
This sequence comes from uncultured Acidobacteriaceae bacterium, assembly GCA_963842095.1. Classification (GTDB taxonomy): domain Bacteria; phylum Acidobacteriota; class Terriglobia; order Terriglobales; family Acidobacteriaceae; genus Sulfotelmatobacter. The sequence continues at coordinate 290,471 of CAWJEY010000003.1, read as the reverse complement.
AAATCCTTAAGTAGCGCGGCATCTGCTTTCAGATTCGGCGGCAACTGGAACAGCACGGGTCCAAGCTTGCCGGCGGCCGCGAGAGGCTCGATGGTAGCGAGGAATCGCGGCACAAAATCCTCCGCCCCCTTCAACCGTTTGATGTGCGTGATCACCTGGTGCGCCTTGATGCCCAAGCGGAAGTGTGCGGGTGTTTCCTGAATCCAGTTCTGGATCGTGGTCTCTTTCACCAGTTGCCGGAAAGTAAAGTTCACCTCAACCGTATTGAGCTGAGTGGCATAGTGGCTGAGAAATTTCTTCTGCGCTAGCTTGGCGGGATAGAAACCTGGCTTCCAACTCGGATAGGCCCATCCAGAAGTCCCGGCAAACAGTTGAGGCATGGCGAGTCTCGAAACAAATTCGTCGCGGACGGGATTATACCTTGCGTCCCGTCTTGCGCGCCCGTGGCAGCTTCGCGGGTTTTTTCACGGCGCGGCGGGGAGTGTCCTCAGGCTCCTCTTCGGCCTGAGCTGCGATCGAGATTGGCTCCAGCCCTTCCGCAGCCGGCGCTGCGGCCCCCTTGAGGTCCGGCAGCCGCTGCCTCAACTCCAGCACTGGAGCGAACAAGTCGCCCATCTTTTCGAAGCGTGCGACCACCTGCTTTGCTTCGAACACCAGCAGGTTCGCATCTTTCTTCTTCCGCGCGCGCTCAACTTCCTCCCACGTCAGCGGCGTCGAGGCTGTGGGACGCTCGCGCGCCCGTAACGAATACACGCCGATGGTGGTCTTATGTTCGTCGTTCTGGCTCCAGTCGACGAAAACCTTGCCCGTTCGAACCTGCTTCTTCATGTCCGACACAACCATCTCGGGATGTTCGTGTTCGAGCAATTGCGCCAGCGCGTGGGAAAAAGTTTTGGTCGATTCGTAGGTGGTCGGGGTGTTGAGCGGAACGTAGACCTGCAGCCCCTTTGATCCCGAAGTCTTCGGAAAACTCCTCAGGTCAAAATGTTCGAAGATTTCCCGCAGCCATATCCCGACCTGGCAGCATTGCACAATGTTCGCCGGGGGACCGGGATCGAGATCGAAAACCATCATCGTGGGGCAGGTGATGTCTTTCGCCAAAGACAGTGACGGATGCAATTCGATCGCGGCGAGATTCGCCAGCCAGACCAGTGTGGCCAGATCGTCGGCCAGAATATAGTGAATGGTGCGGCGGTTCGTCCCGCTCCAGATGGGCGCGGTCTTCACCCAGTCGGGCCGGTACTGGGGCGCGTTCTTCTCGTAGAAGAATTCCTCGTCCACCCCATTGGGATAGCGCTTCCGCGTGAGCGGACGCCCGGCCAGATGCGGCACCATCGCCGGCGCGATGCGAACGTAGTAATCGATGACCTGCTGCTTGGTAAATCCCGTGGCGGGATACAGCACCTTCTCTAGATTCGACAGCTTGAGATGCCTGCCCTGAATGTCAACGGCCGAGTCTGTCATGCGCGCTCCGCCTGCCATTTTGCAACAGGAACCACCTCGGCGTCAGAATATTCAACCTGGAAGGTGGAACCTTCTGCGGCACCCATGCGTAGTTCTGAGGGACGGTCGCGGGCATCAAAGCAATTGTAGGACGACCGGCGCGCGGCCCAGACATCGGTTTCAGTCCAGTTTGGGAGGAATCGAGAATGCTCAAGGTACGTAAATGTCTATCCAGTGCACTGGCGTTCGTCTGCTTCGCTGTAGTCCTCAGAGCCCAGCAGGTCCCAGCAACGCAAGCCCAAGCGCTTGACAAAACGGCGGTTACCTTCCCGAAGAGTGACAGCAGGAAGCCTCTTCTTCTCCTGATCAGCTTCTCGCACAAAGGTGAAAAAGAATGTGATAGCTGGAATGATCGCCTCAAATCCGCCTACGTGAATGATTCGGGCGTGGAGTACTACGAACTGGCGGATTTTCAGGGCGTGCCCTCGTTTGTACTGCACATGATCTTGCACGGCATCCGTCGGAAGGTTCCGAAAGACGAATGGCCGCACTTTGTCCTCTTGTACAGCGACGAAGGTGCATGGAAAAAACTGGTTAGTTATGCTGCCCCGGAAGACGCATATGTGGTTGTCGCAGATGCCAGTGGACACGTGCAGTGGCAAGCGCACGGGGCCTTAACTGATGCAAAGTACGCGGAGTTGCAGGCCGCACTCGGCAAGCAAATCACCAAACCCTGAACTCGGGATGGGAGCAACGGAATCTGCGTCGTGAACCAACCGGCCTTGCCGGAGGGGCGCCTGCTAGTTTGACAACTCCCTTCCGCCCACGTACTTTCAAACTTCTGCCGCGCTGGTCCGTCCAAGACATGTCTGTCCATGAAGATGCCCGTCACGCTCGCCCAACCACCGGAGGTCCGATGAAACACCGCACTCTAACCATCGCCGTTTTTGTCCTTCTTCTTTCGTCGTTCGCACTGGCCCAGGACGTCGCGTCCTTTGCAAAACGCATCACGGTCAAGAAGCTGCCGAACGGCCTGACCATTCTCATCTGCGAGCGGCCCGAGGCGCCGGTCTTTTCTTTCTTCACCATGGTCGATGCGGGTTCCGCGCAGGACCCCATGCGCGCCACCGGCCTGGCCCACATGTTCGAGCACATGGCGTTCAAGGGCACGGACAAGATTGGCACCACCGACTATGCCGCCGAGAAGCCGCTGCTCGCCAAAGTTGAGGTCGCCTACGCCGCTTACATCGCGGAGCGCGACAAGGAAGTGGGCCGCGACGAGGCCAAATTGAAGCAACTCGAAAAGGCCTGGAAGGATGCCAGAGACGCAGCCGACAAGTACGTCAAGTCCAACGAGTTCAGCAAAATCATCGAGCAAAATGGCGGGGAAGACGTCAACGCCTCCACCAGCTATGACTCCACCAACTACGAGTATTCGCTGCCCGCCAACCGCCTGGAGCTGTGGGCTTATCTCGAGTCCGAGCGTTTTCTCCATCCCGTGCTGCGGGAGTTTTATAAGGAGCGCGACGTGGTGATCGAGGAACGGCGCATGCGCACCGACAGCAGCCCGGTCGGCAGGCTGGTGGAACAGTTTGACGCCGTGGCATTCGAGGCCCATCCCTATCACCGCCCGACCGTGGGCTGGATGTCGGACTTGAACTCCTTCTCGGCTACAGACGCAAAGAAGTTCTTCGACGAATACTACGGACCCGCGAACATGGTGGTGGCAGTCGCGGGTGACGTGAAAGCTTCGCAGGCCATGCCCATTCTCGAAAGATACTTCAGCCGGCTCCCCGCGAGCCACAAGCCCGATGAGACCACCACCACAGAGCCACCGCAGAACTCCGAACGCAGGGTCGTGCTGAAGGACAAATCGCAACCCTTCTATCTTGAGGGCTACCACCGTCCCGACTACAAAACCAAAGACGACGCGGTCTATGACGCCATCACCGACTTGATGTCGGAGGGCCGCACCTCCCGTCTTTACCGCGCGCTGGTGCGCGACAAAAAGATTGCGTCGTTCGCCGCTGGATTCACCGGCCACCCCGGCATCAAGTACCCGCACCTGTTCGCGTTCTATGCCGTTCCGCTGCCCGGACACAGCACGCAGGAAGTGGCGGACGCCATCCACGTCGAGATCGAGCGTCTCAAGAAGGAAGACATCAGCGATGACGAATTGAAGATGATCAAGACCCGCGCCAAGGCCAACCTGATTCGCGGTCTCGCCGAGAACTCAGGACTGGCCGAACAACTCGCCGTTTACCAGACTCGCTACGGCGACTGGCGCGAACTGTTTAGCTCAGTCGATCGAATCGATAAAGTGACCAAGGCCGACATTCGCCGCGTCGCCAACGCAACCTTCGCCGACACCAACCGCACTGTGGGCGTGATTGAAACTACGGGCGGGGCGCAGAGCGGAGGCGAATCGGACTCAGGAGACTCCGGCTCGGCAGCTTCGGGCTCCGCCGGTCGCGACACGTCGCTCCAAGACGCCGCAAATCAGGGAGGTGCGCAATGAAACGAAATCATCTCCTCCTCACTCTGCTGGTTGTCTCGATGGTGTTCGCTGCACTTCCTCAAGCGGCGGCGCAAGCTGCGAGTTGGCAGCAGATCCCAATCCCTCCCCTTCCCGCGTTCAAACCACCGCAACCGAAGCGCATTGAACTCTCCAACGGCATGGTGATCTTCCTGCAGGAAGATCACGAACTGCCGCTGATTGACGGCTCGGCGCGCATTCACGGCGGCTCGCGCCATGAACCGGCCAGTAAGGTTGGACTCGTGAACCTTTTCGGCGAGGTCTGGCGCACCGGCGGCACCAAGTCGCAAACCGGCGATCAACTCGACGACTTTCTCGAAGTGCGCGCCGCGAAAGTCGAAACCGGGGGCAGCCCCGATTCAACCAGTATCAGCTTGAGTTGCCTGAAAGGCGATTTCGACGATGTCTTCAAGGTTTTCGTCGACCTGCTGCAGAATCCCGAATTCCGCGCCGATAAGCTCGACCTCGCGCAGAAGCAGATGGACGACAGCATCTCGCGCCGCAACGACGACGTCGGAAGCATTACGGCGCGCGAATCCACCAAGCTCGCCTACGGGGCCGACAATCCCTATGCCCGCGAACCCGAGTATTCCACCATCGCCGCCATCACCCGTCAGGACTTGCTCGACTGGCACAAAACCTACATTCAACCGAATCACATCATCCTCGGCATCAGCGGTGATTTCGATTCCGCAGCCATGGAAGCTAAGCTGCGCGCCGCGTTTGAGTCGTGGCCCAAAGGCCCCGATCTGCCCAAGGATGACATTCAGTACCAGCCCGCCAAGCCGGGCTACTATCTCGTCCCCAAAGAAGACGTTAATCAGAGCAACATTCACATGGTGGCGCTGGGCACCACGCGCAATAACCCCGACTACTACGCCATTGCTGTATTCAACGAGGCTTTCGGCGGCGGATTCTCTTCGCGCCTGTTCAACGATATCCGCACCAAGCGCGGCCTGGCCTACAGCGTCGGCGGTGGCATCGGCACAAACTTCGGGCATCCCGGAATTCTGCAATTCGTTCTGGGCACCAAGAGTCAGAGCACGGTCGAGGCAATCCAGGCGCTCGATGAAGACATCGGCAATCTTTCCAAACAACCCATCACCGAGGAAGAAATCAAGCACGCTAAAGACGCCATCCTGAACGCCTTCATCTTCCGGCTCGATTCGCCCGACAAAGTGCTCTCTGAGCGCGTGACTTACGAATTCTATGGATATCCCTCCGACTGGCTCGACAAGTACCCCGTGGAAATCCAGAAGGTGACGGCAGCCGACGTCAATCGCGTCGCGGCGAAGTATGTACACCGCGATCAACTGGCGGTGCTGGTGGTCGGCAACACCAAAGAGTTCGACAAGCCTCTCTCGTCGCTCGGAGCCGTAAAGGAAATCGATATCACCATTCCACCTCCGGCAGGCGCAAAGGAAGAGAAAGTCGACAAGCCTACAGCTTCTAATGACGAAGGCAAAGCCTTGGCCGCGAAAGTCGTGGCCGCGTTGGGCGGCGAAGCCAAACTGGCAACCGTAAAGGCGTTGAAAGCAAAGCTAACCATCACGCAGAAGACGCCGCAGGGCGACTTCCCGCTGCAGCTTGAAACCGTCATCGTTTTCCCTGATCATCTGCACCTGGAGATGCAGACCCCGGGTGGGACCATGAAGATGGTGGTCACGCCGGACGTAGCGTTCATGGATGCCGCCGGCCAGGGCAAGGGCGACCTCCCACCCGCACAGAAGACGGAAACGCTGGAACAGATCAAGCGCGATCCCATCTTCATCGCCGCCCACTTGAAGGATCCTGATGTGTTCTTCAAAGCAAGCGGAACTGAGAAAGTGGGCGATGTGGAAGCCCGCATCGTCGATGTGAACGCCGCGGGCGCCGCCATCCGCTGGTTCGTCGATCCCCAGACCGGCCGCATTTTGAAAGAGACTTACATGACGCTCGGCCGGGGCGGCCCAGTGCAGGGTGAGACAGACATGGACAACTGGAAACCGATCGCCGGCCTGAATCTTCCCCTCACGCGCCACAACAAGCAGAACGGCCAGGATACGAGCATGGCAGAGTACACAGCGCTGGAACTCAATCCGACGGTCGATCCAAAGCTTTTCGAGAAGCCAGCAGAAAAACCTCAGCCGTGAACTAGCCGGTCGAACAAAAGCGGTGCGGCGGAGAGGAATACAGTCTCCAACGCCGCATTTCACCCGCACTCCACCAACGGTTCCGGTTAGACTTTCCTCAGCTTGCGGCGAATCACTCCGGACAACGACAGTAGTCCGGTGCCGAGCAGCGCTAAAGTTCCAGGCTCGGGTACCGCCGAATATCCTATGTATTCCTGAGCGGTGCCGCCCCAGCTTTGCGTTCCTGCGATGGGTGTATAGAGTACAAGTCCGTTGAACGCGCTGTTGGGTGCGGTTGCAGCCAGTGTCAGATACTGAGCCTCAATGGTTCCTGCTCCGCTGCTCTGGAAGAATGAGCTGTTCTGGGCGTTCGTGGAGAACAGCCCCCAGATGGCGTAGTTGCCCGCGTTCACGCTCAAGGTGCCATTCAGGATGCTCTTGAAGATCAAACCGGCCGCTTTGTAGTCCAGCAACTGCGCGCCGAACAATCCCCGGCCGCTGAGCAAACTGGTCACGTTGGCCTGCCAGGTTTCGTCGACTACTACCCGGTTATCAAAACTGTCGCAGATCAGCGCCATCGGCGCCTTGCCGTCGATCGAGAGGTAGTACGGATAGGTATAGACCCCGCCGGCGTTGTTGCTGCCTACGCCAGTGAGTTGCACATTAACGGTTGAATTGGCCAGAGCCGAGCCTGTGCAGAAACAGAGCGCGGCGAAAACCAGAAGTGACGCTACCGCAAAACGAAGTCGACGCATTTTATGAAAGCCTCCAGTGATTGAAGCGGCTCATGAGAACCTAAAGCCGAACGGATCAGCTTTGCTTGCACCACGATGAGAACCGGTTATCCGCGGCTTCAAGGTAACCTCATCGAGGGCCCGGAGTGCCAGCCCTGGCGAAGCGTTGCGCTGACTCGATCTCGCTCTTACCCTTCATCAGTGCAGCGGAATGGCCATACTCTCGAATAATGGATTGTTCGACTTCCCCTCCAATGGAGTCTTTAGTGTGAAGCCTTTTGCACATACCGGACGAACAAGGTCTTTTCTCTAGACGGTTCGTAATCCCCCATTGGTCACGTGCGGTAACCGCTCCTGGTAACCCAACTGTAGCGACTCTGGATGGCCCCGATGCCTTGATAGTGAGCAGTTTCGTTGAACCCTGGGCGGCGCTTACGGCCTTCTTCTGGAAAGCGTTTTTTTCTTCTTGACGCGTGGCTGACAATCGCTTTACGATTGGCGAACAAAAGGCGAATATTGAATGCCCTCCCTACCTTTGTTCGCATCTCCGCAGAAGCCCCCGCTGGTCGGCATCGCCCGGCTCGCCTCCGAAGGCGAATCCCTGCGCGAAGGGCACAACGTCGAATACTTCACCCTCCCGGCGAAATCCCTGCTCAACCGCTGTATCAGCCGCCGCAGCTTGCCTTTCACCTGGACCATCAATCCCTACCGCGGCTGCGAATTCGGCTGTCAATACTGCTACGCCCGCTACACCCACGAATTCATGGAAATGCGCGACGGCGCCGAGTTCGAGCAGAAGATCTACGTCAAGCAGCACGCCGCCGACCTGCTGCGGCGCGAACTGCGGCGGGTCAAGCCCGGCGAGGCGATTGCCCTCGGCACCGCCACCGATCCCTACCAGCCCGCCGAGCGCCGCTATGAAATCACGCGCGGCATTCTTGAGGAATTCGCGCGTCACCGCGGCTTCGAGCTGGGGATTGTGACTAAATCCAATCTCGTCGTCCGGGATCTCAACCTTCTAAGCGATGTCTCACGAAACAATGCGCTGTCGATCCACATCACGGTGACCACGTTGAACGTCGAACTGGCGCGGATCTTGGAGCCGCGTGCTCCGCGCCCGGATTTGCGCCTGGAAGCGGTTCGCGAACTTAGCGCAGCGGGCCTGAATGTGGGCGTGAGTTCCTCACCAGTCCTGCCCGGCATCACCGATTCACCCGCAGATCTGGAGGCTGTGGTGCGCGCAGCCGCCGCAGCGGGAGCCCGCCACATCTTCGCTGGACCCCTGTTCCTGAAGCCCTGCTCGGCGGCGGTTTTTCTTCCCTTCCTCGACCAGCACTTCCCGCAGTTGGTCGAGAACTACCGCCAGCGCTATCGCGACCGCTCGTTCCTGCCGCCGTCTTACGGCAAGCGCATTGCACAACTCATCAAAACCTTCCGCCAGAAATACGGCATCGCCAGCGACCCAAGGGGAACTATGTCTGCCGGCAAGTGGCCGGTGCCGGCTTTCGACGAACAGTTGTCGCTGTTCTGAGGAACTCGCGCCCAAGCGATGCTGAGACTTTGCTTTGAAAGGGCGCGACTTCCAGTCGCGCCGCAAAGTTCCCGAAGAATGAACGCGGCTTTAGCCCCGGCCCATCCTCTATAATCACTTGACTCCCATGGCGACCGCTTCCCCACCGGCCTCCGCTCCACGCCCTCCTCTCGGAGTGCGGCTGGCCCGTTTCTGGCAGCGGGTCACCGAGGGGCTGGAGGTCAGCCAACTCTGGTCTCAGTTCGAAAACGAAGCGCGAGCCAGTTACCGCCTCTATTCGAGCGACGTGGCCGCCAAAACGCCCGAAGGTCTCACCAAGCGCGGCCACCGCCTGCACGTGGTCAAGGAATTCTTCTGGGCAGTTCTCGAAAAACTTTCGCCCGCGCGCCGCGTTCTGCTGCTGCTGGCTCTAATCCTGCTCGCGCTTCCCAGCGGCAGCTTCAGCTATCAGGACGCGAACCATGAAATTCACGTGGGCGAATTCGACTTCCATTTCATGGGCGGCCTTCTGCTGTTCGTATTGCTCATGCTGGAGATTGCCGACCGCGTCGTGATGAAGCGCGATCTACAGATCGCCCGCGAGATCCAGACCTGGCTGCTGCCCGGCGCTCCGCCGCAGATTCCCGGAATCTCCATTGCCTACACCACGCGCCCAGCCAACACTGTTGCGGGAGATTATTACGATGTATTTCCGCGCCCCGGCAGAACCAGCGAAGAGAATCGCGTGGTTTTCGCCGTGGCCGACGTCGCCGGCAAGAGCATCCCCGCGGCCATGCTCATGGCCACTTTTCAAGCCAGCCTCAAGACGCTTTCCACCGCGCAGGTTCCCTTGGAAGAGCTGGTGGAGAACATGAACAAGTACGCCTGCTCCAACAGCCAGGGCGGATTGCGCTTCACCACTGCCTTTCTCGCCGAGTACGACGCGGCCCGGCGCGTCTTCCACTACATCAACGCCGGCCACAACAACCCCATCCTGCTCCGCGCCAGCGGGCTGATCGAGCGTCTCGATGTAGGTGGCTTGCCCCTCGGTATTCAGCCCGAAGCAAAATATGAATCGGCCAGCGTTACGCTTGCGCCCAGCGACTGGCTGATCATCTTTACTGACGGCCTGGTGGAAGCGGAAAACGCACGCCAGGAAGAGTATGGCGAAACCCGGCTTCTGCCCGTAATCAGCGCGGCCGCAGCATTCACGCCGGCTGAAATGCTGAAACGCTTGATGGCGGAGCTGGATGTTTACGTCGGCCAAACCCCGCAGCACGATGACGTAACTTGTTTGCTGATAAAAGCCGAAAACCTTTAACCGCCGAGTTCGCCGAGACCGTCGAGAAAACTTTGGCAGGATCTCGAATGCCTTACCTCCTCGGCGCGCTCTGCGTTCTCGGCGGTTAGTCCTCTTTCATCCACTCCGCATACATCCGATGAAACGCGTGCACGCCCTTTTCCTGCTTCACGCTGAAGCGCCCGCGGGAATAACTGCGCGAGCGCAGATTCTTCTGCACCGTTTCACAAATACCAACATCCTCGATCTGGATCTGGTCGCTGAACTCTACCGAAGCCTGGGCTGCGGTACTGCCATGGTCCTTCTCCGGCAAGTACCACTCGAAGATGGCAAGCGAACGTTCCGGGCCGAGCGGCAACACGATGTTCAGCGAAATGTTATCGGGATAGCAGTTCAGCATCCAGTTGGGAAAAATCCAGAAGTAGTCGGTAGTCAGACCCTCACTCGTTTCCGCGTACCGGCGCGGAGCCGTGTCCCCGGGCTGCGCCCCGCGGATGGGACTGAACTGCCGTACATATTCCGCGTGCGGCTCCACCACGTAGGCGTTGTAGTCCAGTTCACGATTCAGTCCCGGATGCACGCTGGGCAGGTGATAGCCCTCCAGATAGTTATCCACGTAAGTCTTCCAGTTGCAGTTCATCTCGTAGGTGCGGCGCTCGAACCGGTTCATCCCTTCAAAATGGAACTTCTTCGCCTGCCCCGGCAATTCGCCCAGACTCTGGCGCAGAGGCCGGGCATCGGCGTCCAGGTTCACAAATATGAAGTTGAACCATTCCTCCACCTTCACCGGCGCCAGGGCAAAATCTTCGGGACGGAATCCTTCGACGCCCTCGACCTCGGTGGCACTGATAAGCGATCCGTCCAGGGCATAGGTCCAGCCGTGGTAGCGGCAGCGGAAAAGTTTGCGTGAGCCACAGCCTTCGGCGGGCGGCCCGGCGCGGTGGCGGCACACGTTGTAGAAGCCGCGCAGTTCGCCATCGGCGCCGCGCACAATCAGCAGCGGCTCGCCCACCAGCTCGGTCGTGAAGTAGTCGCCCGCATTTGCCACCTGGTCGCGGTGCCCCACCACCTGCCAGCTTCGCCCAAAAATTCGTTCTCTCTCCGCCGCAAAGACACCCGGTTCGGTGTAGACATGCGAGGGCAGGGTCCACGCCCGCGCGATGTCCAGATCAATGCGGAAAGCGTCCTTCGAACTCGCCATAGAATTGCCTTCCCCGCGTTGTATTCATCCCGCCCAGCAGGTTATTCTAAGGCAGGCCCGAGCCGCAGCCTGCCCTCCGCTCCCCCGGCTCTTCGCCTATGCCGCTTTTCGCGCAAGCAGAGGCCTGAGTGGCGTTCTTTCTAACATGGATTCCGCGCTGTTCCAGACTGACACGAATTGTCAGGGCTCGCGACGCATTTTGGCACAGGGCAGTGCTTGAAAAGCTTTAGAATGAGACCTTAGTTTGACCTTGTACTGAAAAATAAGGGGATTCCGGCCCCCAGACCCGAACCAAGGTAACTAGCGAGTCTGGCAAGGCAAGTGCGAACATCAATCCCGACTGAGTCATACCATGACCAGCATGAATTCAATAAACGTCCAAAACGAGGGGAAAAAAGAGATGCGGAAACAACAGAAGGGTTTTTCACTGATTGAGCTGCTGATCGTGGTTGCCATCATCCTGATCATCGCAGCTATCGCGATTCCTAACCTGATGCGCGCCCGTATGGCTGCCAACGATTCGTCCGCGGCCGCTTCCGAGCACACCATCGTCGTGGGAGAAGTCGGCTACCTTGGCGCCTATCCTACCCTTGGCTACGGCACGCTGGCCCAGTTGGGCGGCGCGGCGACACCTTGCGTTCCTTTGCCCGCCAACGGCTGCCTGATTGACAACAACCTGGCCACCAACGGCGCTGGCAACGGTAAGAGCGGTTACACCTTTGCCGTCACGGTTGGCGGTACGGCGATCACGGGCTGGAACTTCTACACCACAGCGGCTCCGTTGTCGAACGTGACCGGTACCAAGGCGTTCTGCGCGGCCGATGACGGTGTGGTTCGCACCCCGGCCCCTGGCATCATCGTGGCCCCGGCTGGCTACGCGGCTTGCCTGGCTCTGACTCCGATGAACAACTAACACTTGACTTGGCGAGTACCTGAGGGAGGGTACAAACCAGAGGGCAGCGGATGCAAATCCGCTGCCCTTTTTACTTTTTCCCTGCGTTTTGACGGTGTCGACTCTGCCGGCAAAAATGCCGGAAGCAACAACTCTCCCTCAAGTCCTACCGCGCCGCTGCCGATGGTGCTCTCCAGAGGGGAAAAAAGAGATGCGGAAACAACAGAAGGGTTTTTCACTGATTGAGCTGCTGATCGTGGTTGCCATCATCCTGATCATCGCAGCTATCGCGATTCCTAACCTGATGCGCGCCCGTATGGCTGCCAACGATTCGTCCGCGGCCGCTTCCGAGCACACCATCGTCGTGGGAGAAGTCGGCTACCTTGGCGCCTATCCTACCCTTGGCTACGGCACGCTGGCCCAGTTGGGCGGCGCGGCGACACCTTGCGTTCCTTTGCCCGCCAACGGCTGCCTGATTGACAATAACCTGGCCACCAACGGCGCTGGCAACGGTAAGAGCGGTTACACCTTTGCGATCACGCCTGGCGGTACGGCGATCGCTGGCTGGAACTTCTACACCACAGCGGCCCCGTTGTCGAACGTGACCGGCACCAAGGCTTTCTGCGCGGCCGATGACGGTGTGGTTCGCACCCCGGCCCCTGGCATCATCGTGGCCCCGGCTGGCTACGCGGCTTGCCTCGCTCTGACCCCGCTGAACAACTAACCGCGGGCTTGAGAATTACCGAGTACCTCGGGAGGCTGCAAAACCCAGAGGGCAGCGGATGCAAATCCGCTGCCCCTTTACTCTTTTCCGTCTTCTCCACCGGCCACCGTCTTTATGTTGACAATTTCTGTCACCCAACCTGACGATTCGTGCCTATCTCGGTCGTCCAGCACTGCTCCTACGTTTCCTCTGCACCCCTAAGAGAGCCACCCTATGCTGAATAAGCGTTCTCCGCCCCGGTTAATCCCTAGCCTTCCAATGTCATCTCAAGCTATTGAAAGAACGGTGGTTACTGCGGTAACGGCCGGCCAAAGACGGCGCGAATTGGCCTCTCAAGTGCAATAGTTGTGAAGTACACCCGAGGCCTCGCTCTAATCCGCGAAGGCCACAGACGGGAAGACTCAACGCCATGATAAAACAGAAGGGTTTCTCACTCATAGAGCTGTTGATCGTGGTGGCGATAATCTTGGTTATCGCTGCGATTGCCATCCCGAACCTGTTGCGGGCGCGTATGGCGGCCAACGACTCCTCCGCCGCTGGTTCCCTGCACGTTATCAATGCCGGCGAAATTGCGTATTTCGGCAGCTACTCGCAGGTCGGCTTCCCCCTGACTCTGGCGCCCTTGGGGGGCGCAGAGCCGTGCGTTCCGAGCCCGGCCACGGCCTGCTTTGTCGACAACAATGTTGCAAGCAACGGCGGTGGAAGCGGCAAGAGCGGTTACAGTTTTGCGGCGACCGGATCTGCCTCCGCGGGAAGCCCCAATAACAACCAGTTCTATGCCACCGCAACCCCCAACAGCAACCTGACCGGCACCCGTGCCTATTGCTCAACTGACGATATGGTGGTCCGCCTGCAACCACCAGGAAACGTCACGCTGGTCGCAGGCTATGCGGCGTGCGTCGCCCTCGCACCTATGAATAATTAGGCCTCGTCGCCCGCACGTCCGGCCAGGCATCGCGGCTCCCAGAGTGCTATTCCGCGCTTTTTACTTTCGTAATGTCCCGTGCTCGCGCGGCTACTTTACTCCCGATTGGCTTTGAATATAATTCTTGGTGGGAAAATTCAGAATAGTTTCCTGGTGTACCTTGCCATGCCTGCAATAGAAATCTTGGGATTGGAAAAAATCTATAGCGTGGGCTTCTGGCGCAAGCGCCCGAAGCGCGCACTGCACCCGCTGCAACTCACGGTCGAGGATGGAGAGATCTTCGGCTTCCTCGGCCCCAACGGTGCCGGCAAAACCACAACCTTGAAACTGCTCATGGGATTGGTGTTCCCGACCGCAGGAGCGGCGCGCATTTTGGGCCGGGAATGGACTGACCCTTCTGTCAAAGCGCAGATTGGCTTCCTACCCGAGCAGCCCTATTTTTACGACTATCTTACGGCCCACGAACTGCTGGAATATTACGGCCAGCTTTCCGGCGTTCCTGCCAAACACCGCAAACACCGCGTCGAGCAAGTACTCCAGCAGGTTGGGTTGCACGACGTACAGGGCGTGCAATTGCGCAAGTTTTCCAAAGGCATGTTGCAGCGGGTAGGAATTGGCCAGGCAATTCTTCATGACCCCAAGCTCGTGTTCTTCGACGAACCCATGTCCGGGCTCGACCCCATGGGCCGGCGAGAGGTGCGCGACCTGATGGAGCAGCTCAAGCACGAAGGCAAGACCGTGTTCTTCTCCACCCACATTTTGTCCGACGCCGAAGCGCTCTGCGACCGCGTGGCCATCATTCACAAGGGAGAACTCCGCGGCGTGGGTGCAGTCGAAGACTTGACTTCCAGCGTTCAGGGTAAGGTGGAGGTGATCTGGCACGGAACCCAGGTGCCCGCGTCAATTAAGGCGTTGGGCGCGGAATGCCATGTGACGGGAGACCGCGTCCGCGCCATCATTGCCGAAAATCAGCAGGATGCGATGATCGATGCCCTGCGCCGTGAGCGGCAGAGATTAATTGCGATTACTCCGGTGCGCACTTCGCTCGAGGCCTATTTTGTCGAGAAGCTGCGCCGCGCCGAGACGACTGCCGGGAGTACCGTATGAACACTCGAATCGCCTACATTGCCTCCAACACCTTCCGCGAAGCGGTCCGCGACCGTGTGCTCTACAACCTGATCGCGTTCGCCCTGCTGCTCTCCGGAGCAGCCATCCTGGTGGGCCAGATTTCGATTGAGATCGAGAAACTGGTCGTCATCAATCTTGGACTCACCGCCGTTTCTCTGTTCGGCGTGGTCATTGCGATCTTCATCGGCATCGGCCTGGTCTCCAAAGAAATCGAGAAGCGCACGCTTTACACCGTGCTTTCCCGCCCCGTCCGCCGTTGGGAATTCATTGTTGGCAAGTTTTTCGGATTGGCCGGCACTCTCGTGGTCAACACTTTCTTCATGGCGATCGGCGTGTTCGCCGCGCTCTTCTACGTTTCTCACAAATTTGTGCGCGCCGACGCGCTGATTCTGGTTGCTCTGTACTTCATCATTCTCGAGTTCCTGATTATCTGCTCGCTGGCTTTGTTGTTCTCGTCGTTTTCTTCGCCACTGCTCTCCGCCGTCTTCGCCTTCTCGCTCTTCGTAATCGGGAGCTTTGCCGAAGACCTGCGCAATTTCGCGGGCATGGCTCACGGAGTTTCACACTGGCTGGTCACGGGAGCGGCGTATCTGGTGCCGAACTTTTCGGCGTTCAACGTGATCACTTCCATCGCGCACGAACAGCCGGTCGCCGGACAACTCATCCTGCAGAACACTTTGTACGCTTTGTTCTACGCCACGATGGCTCTGAGCGGCGCCGTCTTGATTTTCGAGCGCCGCGATTTGAAATAGAGATTTGCAATGACGCGATTTGAAGTGACGATTTGAAATGAGTGACCTGAGATGAAGCAGCGCCAGAAAACTACGGTGGTTGCAAGCGCATGCCTCGTCGTGTCGCTGGCCGCGAGTTCGTTTTTGCTTCATCGCACCGACCAGCTTCGCCCGCAAGCCACGCTCGACGAAGTTCTCTTCCTCAGTTCGCCCAAGGTGATCAAGCGCGCCAGCCTTGGTTATGACGGGCTCATGGCCTGCATTTACTGGACTCGCGCCGTGCAGTATTTCGGCTACCGGCACCATTACTACGCTGCCAGCTACAACCTGCTGGCGCCGCTTCTGGAAATCACAACCCACCTGGATCCGCATCTGTTGGTGGCTTATGAATTTGGCAGCAGCTTCCTTGCGCCCAAGCCGCCGCACGGCGCCGGGCAGCCCGAGCGCGCCATCGAGTTGATGGAGTACGGCATTCAGAACAATCCCGACAGTTGGAGGCTGTATTACGACCTGGGCTTCGTCTATTACATGGAACTCGGTGACTTCAAGAAAGCCTCCGAAACCTTCGAGCATGGATCGCACGTTCCGAACGCTCACCCTTTCCTGAAGGTCCTGGCGGCGCAGATGGCGCAACATGCCGGCGAGTACGACACGGCGCGAATGCTGTGGTCGGCGACTTACCAGACTACTCAGGACGAACTGATCAAGCAGAATGCGGTGGAACATCTGCGCGCGCTGCGCGTGGATGAAGACGTTCAGCATCTGCAGGAAGCGGTGACCCGCTTCGGAAAGCGCACGGGACGCCTGCCCGCAAGCATGGCCGAAATTGTCGCCGCGGAGGGTCTGGCTGGAACTCCCGTCGATCCCGATGGACATCCGTACAAGTTGACCGCCGAAGGCCGTGTCGAAGTGCGCGTGCCGGATGACTTTCCTTTCGTTACCAGGGGTTTGCCTCCCGGATATAAGGCTGCGCCGAAGTTCCACGCAATGCCGTAGTCTTTAGCCTCACACTCTCACCAGCTCCTTCTTGCGTCGCTTATGATGACGAAGAATGCCTGGCACTGATCCTTCCTCTTCATCTCGAGTCAGCTTGCCGCGATCGATGTGGCGATGGTGGAGCGATGTTGCCGGACGCGAGGGCCGTCTCTCGGCCAGCCGGCATCTGCTGGCTGCGCTGTGGGAGTTCGTCCGCGACTCCACTCCGGAGCGGCGGCGGCAGCGCTATGGCGACGCCGACTACGATTGGGAGCATCGTGTTAACACGACCAGCGCGGCTGTAGGTTGGCGCGACCGGCTGCTTGGAGTTTTCCACTCGCCGTATCAGCCGACGGAAGCGGCTTTGTTCCACGAAATGCTCGGGACTTTGCGGGAGCAGAGTCATTCTGACTTTCACGACTTCATCTTCGTCGATCTCGGGTCGGGCAAAGGACGCACGCTGCTGATGGCTTCGGACTATCCCTTTCGCCGGATTGTGGGCGTGGAACTTTTGCCGGTGTTGCATCGCGCTGCTCAGGATAACCTCAGCCGGTACCGAAGCGAATCGCAGAAGTGCTTCGCGCTGGAATCGATCTGCGCGGATGCGACCGAGTTCACTTTTCCTGTCGAGCCGACTGTGTTGTATCTCTTCAACCCGTTTCCGGAAGCGGGATTGAAGCGGATGGTCGCTAATCTGGAGCGGAGTCTGCTTGAGCATCCGCGATCGGTTTATGTTCTCTACCATAATCCGCTGCTGGAGCGTGTGTTGGGCGGGAGTGCTGCTCTTAAGAAAATTGGTGGGACACATCAGTATTCGATTTATGGATCAGGATGATGCAGATGGCTTGTGGATATCCGCCTGAAAATAATTCTCTTGAAGCTCAGTTCAGGAGTCGGCGTTAAGCGGTCCAGATTGGGGAAAATCTGTTTACTGCGTTGTACCCCCCTCCCCCCTCGGTATATTGGAATCATCGACTTAGCGGGAAATTGTGAAAAGATCTATGGGGCACAATAACTTGCGGGCAAAATCTTGCTCGCAAAGGAGTTGCGCCTGGTGGGGTTTCTGCGCCTATACCGCCTCCGCCTTGACCATGATGGACTAGTTGCGAATCGGGCGCAAGGTTAGATGTCACAATGGGCCTGTGGATTTCGCGTCTGGTTGATATCACGAGCGGATGACACGCGAAGTGTGCTAAACATGAATCACGGGTAACACCAATGGCAAAGAGAAACATCTTCGGCGAGCTAATTGAGGGAGTGGCTGCGATGAAGAGCTATCGGGAAGGCAAGCTAACCTTGCGAAGCTATAAATTTGACACAGCTCCGCTACGAAAGGTGGAGTCGGACTTGCGTCGTAGCGCTCGGAAGAAACTTCGCTGATTGATAGCCGTGTCTGCGCGCAGCCGGGCATTACGAGCGTGGATTCCGGGAGAGGCCCCTCTGCATGCGGCGCGACAGGCTGCGCAGTCGCTTCACGATTTTGCCTTTCCAAATATTTTTCCCTTCTTCTTGCTGAACATTCCTACGCCGTGGCACTTCTTGAAGCGTTTGCCACTGCCGCAGAAGCAGGGGGAGTTCCGAGAGACCGAAATGCGTCTTGTTTTCATTTCGTCGACAGGGTATTCCTCCTCGCGCCCCGCGAAAACCTTCACGTTAGTGAAGATTCCGAGGTCGTGCTTGCTAGCGCGAGCTTGCTTATCGCACTCTGCGTTCCACTCCGTCGCGTCGAGGTGAACGAAGTCCTCTGAGCGGTTCTCGTCGCCATCCCAGGGCTCGGTTGCGATACCGATGATATGCTGCGCGTCCGGGTAATGCAGTTTTACGACCATGCAATATTCGCGTAGCAGTTGCGATCGAACGCGACGATATTCCTTCCCTTCGACGCTCCGGTATCGCGGCAGGAGCAGGAAAAGATAGTAGGGGTCTCCGGGCCTTGATGGCTGAACGACCCTTGAGGCCCGGTAGTCTGGCGGCGTTTTCCCCAGCAGAACGTGTATCGCCCTGGCAAGCATCCTGCGACGCGTTCGATTCTCCCTTGCAAGCCAGCGAAATGACTTTTCCTGTTCGCGTATCTCGGGATGCGTGGTTTCGTACTGCGTCCCCGACATTAGGTGGTGGAGGAACTTTTCGATCAGCAGATCCCACGAATAGGAAATCTCGTTAGCGGCTGCTTGCGCTCTCCGCTCTTTGCTATCGAGGAACTTCGCCCAACCTCCTTCTTCGAGCAGGATGCCTTCAATGTCCCTCGGAAAAACGAAGTCGTGCTCGCCCTCGTCGTTCAACTTCGAGACGTATTCGGCTAGAAGTTCTTCCTCACCTGCCGCCAGCACGTGAATTCCGCTTTCCAGAAGCTTCTCTTTCTTCGTCAGGTATCCGACGAATTCACTGATGGTGTCCAGGTACGTCATCAGGACGTTCAGGGACGTGTCATCGAACACATGCACGTAGCCCTCTTGGGCCTCTCTGCGCCCGAGGGTGAACGGATGGGTCAGGTGCTCGTCCCCAACTACGTGGGTATCGAGCATCAGGCTGCCGCTGCCTCCCATGCGGTCATGGCAGGCGCGAGATGCTCCATGGGCAACGACTATGCGATGAAAGGTCAGATCCGCCGGGTCAGGGAGCGTTACTGGGAGCGGCATACTGCA
Organism: uncultured Acidobacteriaceae bacterium; assembly: GCA_963842095.1. Taxonomy (GTDB): domain Bacteria; phylum Acidobacteriota; class Terriglobia; order Terriglobales; family Acidobacteriaceae; genus Sulfotelmatobacter. Next base: position 271,616 of record CAWJEY010000003.1, on the reverse strand, counting down.
TTGCCTGTCCAGGAACAGGCGATCCGGAAACCGCCTAATCCAGCGCTCGGCCCCCCACACCTGCTGAGCGGATTTCAGCACCGCCTTCCTGTACCAGCGGCCCCAGCCACTTTCGATATCGCTGGAGTCGTCGAGCTGGATGTGTTTGTCGCTGAAAATGATGACATGGTTCTCGAAGACGACTAACAGGTCGCAGACTTCTTTGCCGTCTCCCTTTCCATCGATACGGCCTTGGTCGCGAAAGACGCCCGGATAGCTCCACAGAGACAGAAAACTGCGGTCGCACAGGTTCTTCAAGTATTTTTCGGACGGAGTTGTGCCTTCGGACCGTGTGACGGTCTGGCGTTGCGGCTCCGAGTGGTGTGTCAGTCTAGCGGCCTCCACACCATTTTCATCTTCGGGTGGCATTTGAAGCGAACTCCTGCGTTATTAGCATTTCGCTCTTGCGCCTGTGTCAGCAAGCTATTGTTTTGTTCGCCGCCGTGCGAGCATTTAGACTCTCAGAGTATGACCACTACCACCCTCAACTCCCTCGCCCGCGCTTCTTCCGCCTACTTGCGATCTGCCATGCACCAGCCTATTCAGTGGCATGAGTGGGGTGAGGAAGCGTTTGCGGCGGCGCGGCGGGAGAACAAGCCGATGCTGCTCGATATTGGCGCGGTTTGGTGCCACTGGTGCCATGTGATGGACCGCGAGTCTTATGATGACGCTGAAGTTGCGGCCATCGTGAATGAGCATTTCATTGCGGTGAAGGTGGACCGCGATGAGCGGCCTGACATTGACAGCCGGTATCAGGCCGCGATCAGCGCCGTGAGCGGACAGGGCGGGTGGCCGCTCACTGCGTTTCTTACTCCCGATGGCAAGCCGTTTTATGGGGGCACTTATTTTCCGCCGACGGATGGGCATGGGCGTCCCAGCTTTAAGCGCGTGCTGATCAGCATTGCCAATGCTTACAAGGAAAAACATGGCGATGTGGTGGAGCAGGCGAAGATGGTGGAGAGCGCGATTGCGCAGGCGGAGTCGTTTGCCGGGCGCGGTGGGCGGGTTTCGGCGGGCATTATTGCGGCGATTGAGAAGTCGGCGTTCAGCATGTTCGATCCGCAACATGGAGGGTTTGGGCAGGCTCCGAAGTTTCCGCATCCTTCGGCGCTGGATTTGTTGATTGAACGGTATGCGAGAGAAGTCAAAATCCCCACTTCTCGCGCAGAAAGCGCGCGTGAAATGGGGCACCCGGATCATGATCAGCTTCGTAACCTCATCACTACCACGCTTGAGCACATGGCGAACGGCGGGGTTTACGACCAGCTTGCCGGAGGATTTCACCGGTACTCGGTGGACGAGCGCTGGGTGGTGCCGCATTTCGAGAAGATGTGCTACGACAATTCCGAACTGCTGAAGAATTACGTTCATGCCTACCAGGCCACGGGCTCGGAATTCTTTGCCAGCGTGGCGCGCGACATCATTCGCTGGATGGACGAGTGGCTTAGCGACCGGGAGCGTGGCGGGTTTTATGCTTCGCAGGACGCCGATATTTCCATGGACGACGATGGCGACTACTTCACCTGGACGCTTGAGGAAACGTGCGCCGTGCTGACCGAAGAAGAAGCGCAGGTGGCGGCGCTGCATTATGACGTCAACGAAGTCGGAGAGATGCACCACAATCCGGCGAAGAACGTGCTGTATGTGCGGGCGCCGATCGAAGAGATTGCCCGGCGGATGAGCCTTAGCGCCGAGCGCGTCGGCAGCCTGCTCGATTCCGCAAAGAAGAAAATGTATGCGGCGCGGCTCGAGCGGACTACACCTTACGTCGATAAGACGGTTTATGTGGGATGGAATTCCATGTGTGTGTCGGCTTATCTGGAAGCGGCGAAGGTTTTGAATTTGGAATCAGCCCGCCACTTCGCGTTGCGTTCGCTGGACCGGATTCTGGCGGACGCCTGGAAGCCGCAAAGTGGATTGTTGCACGTGGTCGCTTACTCCGATCCTACGGCTTCACACCGCGCAGTTTCCGGACTGCTGGACGACTACGCCGCCACCACGCTGGCTTGCCTGGACGCCTATGAAGCCACCGCTGACCTCAGTTACTTCAAGTTCGCGCAGGCCATCGGGGACGCGATGGTTGCGCGGTTCTTCGATGCGGTATCGGGAGGGTTCTTCGATGCCGAACCGGCAGCGGAGGGCAAGAGTCTGGGCGTGCTGGCCACGCGCCGCAAGCCGCTGCAGGATTCGCCTACGCCGGCGGGAAATCCCATGGCCGCGATTGCGCTGGTGCGCTTGCATCATTACACGGGCGAGGCCGCGTATCGAGATAAAGCGGAGCAGACGCTGGAGGCTTTTGCCGGGGTGGCGGAGCAGTTTGGAATTTTTGCGGCGACTTACGGGATCGCGGTGCTGCATCTGTTGGAAAATCCTGTGCAGGTCGTGGTGATTTCTGACAACGCGTCGGAGGGCACGGGTGCCGCTCTGGCCGCGGTTGGCGCCGCTGCTTTCGCCTTCAACAAGAGCGTGCTCCGGCTGAGGGCGAACCAGGGAGTTGCTGCGAATTTGCCTCCCGCACTGGCGGCGACCATCCCGAACCTGCCTCAGTTGGGTTCCGGCGAGTCGTTTGCGGTGCTGTGTTCAGGCTTTGCCTGCCAGGCACCGGTGACGGATCCGGCAGAATTGCGGAGGGGGTTGGAATCCGCACTGGCAAGCAATCCTGGATAAAGACACCAAAAAAAACGGGGCTGACGGTTTATGTATGAAGTCCGTCAGCCCGAAGATAGCGAGCCCTAGGTTCGGCCCAAGTTACTGGAGGTTACTTTGGTGACCTTGCGGCCACGTCTGACCTGCGTTTAACTGCTACTTCACATCGATGGCGGTAATGCTCCACCGGTGCATTTGCTTTGCAGTTGTTGTTGTGGTGGGCACGTTAGAATCGGCCCTCCGTCCGGGGCGGGAACCTGCGGAACGGCGGCTGCAACATATGTGCCCACTAGTCCTAACATCAGGATCGAAATCCTGACTGCCTGCTTCATGGGTTAACTCCTTCCGCGCCTCTAGTGCCCCAAAAATAGGGCACAGCGGCGTGGAGGAGAATTATACGGCACGAGTCAAGCCCTTCCGCAAGAAATCCTTAAATTGGCAAATGGTAGTCCGCCTGTGGGGCGGGTTTCCGAAGCCCTAGCGCGGTTCGCCAGGCCTGTAAATACAGGGAAATCCGTAGTTTTATAAGGTGTTTCACCTACAGGCATGGCTGCTGGCTTGCCGAGCGCTTAGGGCAGTCTGGGGCGGGGAAGATTTTACGAAATCAGGAATCGCCGCCGTTAAGTTGAAGCAGGCTCAGGGCGAATCATCTGGTTAGGGCTTGGATCCGGCGCGATCCACCAGTCTAGAAATGTCCAGGCTGCCCATGGGTGCGACTGCGGCGCGAGCGTGTGCTACGCCTCCATCTTCGGGCGCGAGTGCGGGAGTTGACTGAGTGCGCGAGAGAGCCCGGTCCACCATGCCTTCAAACATAGGGATCAAGGAGTCGGCGGGCAAGGGATGATGAATGTCGGACAAGCTCTGCTCCCAGCGCTGCGGCCGCAACAGCGCGGACGCGGCTTCGCGCGCCGGGCTCTTGGCCAGGGTGTAGCCCAGCCAGATCAGCAGCGTGGTGTTGTAGGCAGTCATGTTGATCAGGGCCATTGAACCATTGCTCAGATGCTCGCCTGCCCAGGAGGCGATCAGGAGCAACTCCACCACCGCAAAGGTGCCGAAGCCGAGGGCGATGCCGAAGCTGTGCTGGCGCCGGCTTACTCCCAGGTAGCGGGCAAAGAACAGGAGGAAGAGCACCATCCCGACTTGAATGATGCGTACGCAACGCTGGGCGGTCATGATGGCCTGTACCCACGCCGCGTTATCCGACGAGCTGGTGGAGACCGAGACCACGCCAGCTACCAGCAGCATCACCAGACCGGCCCACTTGAACAACACGGTGCCCAGGTCCCGCAAGGTGTGGAAGGGACGGAAGACATCGATAAACGCTTCATGAATCACCATGAAGCCCAAAGCCACGCTGATCGCGGTGCTGATCCAGGAAACATAAAAAGCTGCTGAGTAGTTGTAACGGTAGGTCGGAAAGACCACCGCGAAGGTCATAATCTGGGTGACGATGTAGGCGAAGAAAAACTTGAATGCGCGGTGCTGGCCGCGACGGAACATAGCGATGGCAATCGCCGTCTGGAGAACGGGATGTGCGACCCAGAGCGCGTAGTACAGGATTCTGATTTTTTCGCTCATCGGAACAAGTCTTTCAGCGCTCAAAAGAAACTGGCGGCCAGATTCGCGGTACTCTCCGTCAAACAGGACGGCTAAGTAATTAAGAGAAAGTTAAACCTTTTGGCCCAAGTGTTCAATGTACTCAGGTAACCGAAAGTAACGTTACCTTCGGGCCATATGGCGGCAAGGGGGTGAGCCGCCGCGAAAGCCCTGAGGGCGCGCACCGCGATCTAAGCGTCTGGGACGGAGTGGATGTAGGCGCGCATCATGCGGACTTCATCATCTTTCTCGTTCAAGTCGTGCAGCAGAATGTCGCGCAGCGAGACGATGCCAACCAGTTGGCCTTCGTGGCAGACGGGCAGATGCCGGAAACCGTGCCGCCGCATGAGGGCCATGCCGTTCTCCAACTCCTCGTTGATGTTGATGGTGAGCGGGTCTTCGGTCATGACCTCGGCCAGGCAGGTACTGCGGGGATCGCAGCCTTCGGCCACGACGCGCTTCATCAGATCGCGCTCGGAAAAAATCCCCACCAGTTTGCCGTTGTGCACGACTGGCACGGCGCCAATGTTGCGTTCCACCATGGCCCGCACGGCTTCCAGCACGGTTACGCCCATTTCCGCGTAATAGGTCTCCTGGTTCTTGATCAGATCATAGATCCGCATTTTGATTCTCCCCGTATCGAATTGCGCGCCGTCTGAAAGCTACACCGGGGCGAGAGTATACGGTGAAACCGGACTCATGGGAAGGGCCAAAACGTGGGGGTATCCGGCAAACAAAGTTATTTCGCGAAGAACCAGGCACCTGGCCCGTCAAGCGCCTTGTTGTTTGTTCACCGTGAAAAACCGTGGTACGATTTGCCGCGTGCATCCAACCCTTCCTGCACGATCCTTTATATTTGCTCTCGCCGCCATCTCTATCATGACCGGCTGCAAGGGCCGCGTTGCTCCTGACGGTACGCCGTCTCACGCGTATCGGGTGGTAACCAGCAAAGACGCTGTGGAATGTGGATACCGCACATCTGAGGTTAGTGTGGAGTATTCCTTCGACCACGTTCCTCCTCAACAGGCTCCTTCCAGCTACCCCGATCGTCCGCAACCGGTTCCTTCCGGGACATTGATTAAATTCCAATGCACGAACTCGTACGGCATCAACAGGGAACTGGAGCTCGCCTCGTACAAGATGGTTCACGGCATGATCGAAACCAAGCAATTTGGGACGATTTATGTCGACGGAGGCCCACTCCATGAAGGCCATCTCTACCTGACAGAGGACCAAATTCTCAAAATCAAGGAATTCCTCAGGAAGTGGCAATAGACACACCTCATAGATTGCCGGGTCGGCTCCAAGCGGGACGTCCTCGTGGCGCTCAAGCAGACCGAGGCGGGGAGAAAACGGGCCGAACACCTTAAGATTGTATGTGGAAAGAAAATCCGGCTAGGTCGATGGCTACTGAGCCTGTCCTATTCCCGGGAGTCGCCGAGAAATACAAAGTACGAGCAGTTCCACAAGGCCGTGGGTAAGCTTCCTCGTGGGCGGGCCGTAAGGACGATGTTGTACTCGCCGGTGCTGCCCAAGTCTATCGCCTGCAGGACATCTTCTCGCGGAACACCTCGCGGAGCATTGGCTTGCGGCCCGGTTCCCGCGTGAGAATCATGCAGCGGTTCTTCTTTCCGCGGTTCTTCCTTCCGCGGCTGGATCACCGCCAGCCGCGCCAGAAACTCATGCAGGTCGGCGCCGCGGCCGTGGCCGGGACATTCAAACGAAACCTCCGCATCCTGCGACGAGAAATGCCAGGCCAGCGATGCCGTCAGATTCACTGCTCGTTCATACGCCGGCTCGGAAATCACTCCCGCGTCGGGATTGTCGAAGACGATACACAGCTTACGCTCATCCTCGCGGCTGAACTCACGCACTTTCAACGAACCGGACTTGGCGGTCGCTTTCCAGTCGACGTGGCGCGCGGAATCCTCCGGCATATATTCGCGAATGCGGTACAGGTCGGAGCCGCGGCCGCGCACAAAGCTTTCCCACTCGCCGCGCACCAGCGGCAGGATTTCAAACAGCTCGTCGGGCGGCTCAATCGCGGGATAAACGAGAATCTCGCGCTCCAGCGCGATATCGCGCGTCTTGGTCAGAAACGCGAAGGGAAAACGCGTGGCCACTCCGAAACTCGACTCGCGATAGCAGCCCCGCCGCTCAAAGAGCAGTTCGAGGTCCGCGGTCAGATCGGCCCCCGGCGGCAAGTAGGGGAAATAGACCATGCCTTCGAAGATGCCCGGGGCCGCCGGCGCGACCTCGACGCGGCGTACGCGCCAATCCCGCAGCCGCACCCACTGATTCTCCGGCGGACGGTTCAGGGGAAACACAAATGTGGCGGGTTCCCACTTCCACTGCTTGCGGATTTTCTTGTCTTTTTCCCGGCGCGCGGGCACCACACGAATCGAGAACGAGGGCAGGAAGCGCCGCGGGTTGCGCAGCATGATCCGTCCCACGACCGGGCGTCCGGCAAATACATGCTCGGGCAGACGAACGTCAAGTTGCAGGCCGCGCAGCACCAGCGCCGAAACCATGCCCGACACCAGAATCGCCGCCAGCATCGCCGCTACCACGATGTACAGCAGATTGTTTCCGGTGTTCAGCGCCGCAATGCCGATCACCAGCGTGACCAGCACATAGACCACGCCCGCCTTTGTCACCTCAAAGTGAAAAGTTTGGCGCAGGCGTTCGATGGCCACGCGCCGCGCCAAATACGGCACCGTGACCAGTCCCACAAACGCGGCCATCAAAAGCGCAACGGACGCCAGAATCACGGACGCCCACAGATTTCCCGCTTCGCCCAAAGCGGTGGAAAATAACGCCGCGCCGAAGGCCAGCCCCAGTCCCACCAGAGCGAGCACGAACTTTATCCACACCTCGGCTGACGCCGATTGCAGCCACGCCATCGCGCGGCCGCTCGCGGCTTGATTTGGATTCACGGAATTCGGGAAGGCAGAAGCCACTGTTTCGAGCCTAGCATCGCCCATTAGAACGGGCAATCCTGATCGCCTTGCGGAGAAAGCCTTCGTAACCTCGCCGAAAACAGACATTTCTATTCTTTACCGCTTTGTGCTAACCTGCCGCCGCGTGAAAATCTCGGCCCGGCAATTTAACAACCTCTACTCGTGACGAAGGAGATCTCATGACCCTCAGCAAACGTACCATGGCGGAATTTTTTGGAACTTTCTGGCTGGTCTTCGCGGGATGCGGCTCGGCTGTGCTGGCGGCTGGCTTCCCCACGCTCGGCATCAAGTTCGCCGGTGTCGCCCTCGCCTTCGGCCTCACCGTTCTCACCATGGCCTTCGCCATCGGACACATTTCCGGCTGCCATTTGAACCCCGCGGTCAGCCTGGGGCTGGTTGTGGGCAAGCGCTTCCCTGCTGCCGACTTGGGCGCGTACGTCGTTGCCCAGGTCGCGGGCGCGATCGCGGCCGCGGGAGTTCTCTTTGTCATCGCCAGCGGAAAAGAAGGCTTCGACGTGCACGCCGGATTCGCCTCCAACGGATACGGCCTGCATTCTCCCGACCAATACTCGCTGCTCGCGGGCTTCGTCGCCGAAGTTGTGCTGACCGCGTTCTTTCTCATCGTCATCATGGGCTCGACCGACAGCCGCGCCCCCAAGGGCTTCGCTCCCATCGCCATTGGCCTTTGCCTCACGCTGATTCACCTGGTGTGTATTCCCGTAACCAATACCTCCGTGAACCCCGCCCGCAGCACCGGCCCCGCGATTTTTGCCGGCGGCTGGGCTTTGCAGCAGTTGTGGATGTTCTGGGTCGCCCCACTCATCGGCGGCGCGCTGGGTGGAGGGCTCTACCGCGCGTTGTTTGGAGAATAGGCTCGGAGAAAAGCCGCTGGGATATCAAGCGCCACTCGATGGTCGACAAGTAACCAAGGCCGCGCTTGAAGAAGCGCGGCCTTCGTCTGTCAGCAGGTTTCTGGTTGCAAAGTCCGGCTATTTGGAACGTTTAGTCTGCTTGGTTTGCTTCAATCCGAAAATCCTCAGTTCCTTGTTGCTGGCGACATAAACCTTGCCGTTAGCAATCGTCGGAACTTGATTCGAATCGCCGCCCTGATTGGGCCACAAGCCAGCCGCGGTGCGGAAGAGAGTGGTCATCCCCGTTCCACCTGAGTCCGGGTTGAAGGCATAGAGCGTAATGCTGGCGGGATTATGTGACACCGGTCGCGACAGCGCCCAGATGATGGGATTCGCATTGCCGTTCGACGACACGCTGGTGAAGAACCCGCCATTCTGCCCGGTACTGATTGCCGCCGATCGGGCGACCCCGGTCAGCTTTGGGCTGGGCGACGTCTGCAGCCTCCACACCTCAACCCGGTTGCCGCCGCTGCTCACCACGCGCGCCAGGCCGTCGGCCGGGTCCACGAAGTACGATTCTCCGCACCAGCAATCACCGATTGTGTAAGTGCCGAGCACATTGTTCTTAGTGGGAGAATATCCCCCCAGGGCGTCTTCATTCATGAAGAACATTCTCCCGTCCTTGCCGGCGGCTACGGCCAGATGCGGCGTCGAACCGGATTGGTCGGGCAGAACCATCACGCCGCCGGAGCCGAAATCCCCGTCCGACTCGTCCAGGCTGCCCACGTCGGAAGGCGTGAACAAGTCGACCACGGTGGTCAGGTCCGAGGAAACCTCAATCGTGCTTTCCTGAATATTGGTGACCCCGTCGTAAGTGTTGCCGGAGGGGTCGGAATTGCCCGTGACGAATACGACGTTGCCGGAATCGTCCGCCGCCAGCCCGTAGCCGGACATCCAGATCGACGACAGGAAGAAACTGTCCGGAGAAGTGGCCTGGGTATCGAAGATCTTGTTGGCGGAAAGCGGCGCCAGCGTGGTCGCGTTCCAGCCCAGCAGCCAGCCTCGGGAAACGTTGGCGGCGAAATCGCAGAAGCTGCCGAACCCGGCGTAGATGTTGCCATTCGCCTCCAACAAGCTGGGACGCTGCCGCTGGTAGGTGGCATTGAAGGCGAACGTAGTTCCATCGGTGAGGGTATGCGATGCGGTGACGACCACGGGCGTCATCGTGTCCGTGAGGTTGCCCAGGTTGAGGGCATGCAGCCGGTAGGTGGGGCCGGTGCTGTCCTGCGTGTAGGCCATCAGATAAAGCGTGCTGCTGCCGGTGTCGATCACGGGGGTAGACGTAATGCCGACATTCGGGCCATTGTTGCCGCAGCCGAGCGGCAGTTTCACGGGGCTGCCCAGATGATTACTCAGCAGCACCGTGCCCACATTAGCATCGATCGCGTAGACCGTGTCGTTCTCGGTGACAATGTACACCACATCATGAGTGCCCTGGTGACTCCCGGCGGTGATGTTCACCCCCGGGACCACGAGCGGCTGGGCGTCCACCTGATCGTCCACGGCGGCCCCGGCCAGCACTCCGAACTGGGAAGCGTTCACGTTCGCCGGTGTCAGTACGGTCTCGCTCGAATTCCAGCCGGTGCGGTAGTTGTCGTTGTGATAAGTGGTTACAGATGTCTGCGCGGCGAGGCGGAATGCGTTGGCAACGAGAAAGAGGAAGACCAAGCCGGCAGTTCCGGCGAGCTTATGGGTGCGAGCATTGCGTCGAAGCGGTGTCATAAAACCCCCGAAGAAGTGGCGCTCGATTCTAATGGGATGGCAGAACCAGGGTCAACGGGAAGGAACTCCCGGAGACAGAAGGCTCTAAGAGGAGCCCGAACCGCCGGGGCCCGCCTCGGACAACGCCCCCGAATGGCCGGATCGTGCCAGCTATCTTATGAATTCAAAAATGTCGCCAGCGCCATAACTGCCGCCCGCGCCCGGACCGAACAGGTCGCCGGCACTGTCCACTAAAGCCACACCCAGCGGGCCGGCGCCGACGCAGTTGGAGTTATAGACGTTCCTCTCCTGCCAACCGGGGCTGCCGAGCGTCAGGTTAAAGATACCGCCGCAACCCGAAGTTCCGCCGGAAGCGCTGGCGCCCCAGAAAGACTTCGCTCCTTGCGCGGTGAGCGGCGACGTGGGATTTGTGGGATCCGACGTCCTGGAGCCGAACGAGTACCAGCGGGTCTCGGTCCAGTTCCCGCCCGCGTTGGGCACGAGTTCGAAGAAAGTCCCGGTGCCCGATCTTCCCCCTTGCATGGTAATTCCATACAGGTGGCCGTTCGCGCCCAGGTTCACACCAGTCTGGGGATTGCTTCCGTCCGTGCCGCCCAGGAAGCTGTAAAGCGTGCGCATCGCCCAGCCGTGCGGCCCGTGCTTCAACTCGTAGACGGACCCCTGGCTCGCGGTGCCACCAGCCTGGTTCGTACCGTAAAGATTTCCATCGTGGTCCATCACCAACCGTCCGCTGGGCGTGGCCGAAAAAAACTGGATCACGGTTTCGGTCCATCCGCCGCCCGTGGCCGGCGACAATTCAAACGCGGTTCCACGATTGGTGGGACCGCCCCCCGCAGTGGTTCCATAGAGATTGCCCGCGCCGTCGAGAATTATGTTCTCCGGTATCGCTCCGTCGCTGAGGCCGCCGCCAAAGTTGTAAAGCACGGTATGTGTCCAGCCCCCTCCACTCGCCGGGGAAAGCTCGTAAACTGTTCCCTGAAGATTCGATCCACCGTACTCTGTGGTGCCGTAAAGATTCCCCGCCGTATCGAAGGTCACGCCCGAAGACGACCAATACCCGTCGCTGCCGCCGGCGAACTCGTAGAGCACCGTCTCCGTCCACAGCCCTCCGCCCGCAGGCGAAAGCTCGTAAACCACGCCGTTGCCCCCGAGAGCGGAACTGATGCCTCCAAAGGCCGTCGAACTGTAGAGATTGCCGGCGGCGTCGGACACGAGCGACCGGCTTGGCCCGCTTCCATCGCTGCCTCCGGTGAAGCTGTACAGGACGTCGTTCGTCTGCCCGAAAGCAGAAGCGCTAAATGTAAACATGGCGAAGGCGAGAACCACAAAGGTGTTTAGGAGAGTTTCGGAACGGTTGCGACGCATAGGTCCTCCTCGGATGGAAAACGGAGTCAGTGAAAGGGGGGTGGGCAGACTTCCGAACGGGCACAAGTCTACCCTAGTGACAGTGGGCCAGGCAAATCTTGTTCGTCGATCCGGTTCGTTGGAGATCGGAGACTGTTTCTAGTATTCGGCCAGTTCCTTCATTGCGCGGAACAGATCGTTGGCCTGCGGCAGGATCGCATCTTCGAGAATCGGCTGGTAGGCCACAAAGGTGTCGGTGGCGGCCACGCGGCGCACCGGCGCATCAAGTTGATCGAAGAGTTGATCCGCAATGCGCGCCGCGATCTCCGCGCCGTAACCCCAACTTAACGTATCTTCATAGGCCACGAGCGCGCGATTGGTTTTCCCAACCGAGGCCGCAATCGTTTCCCAGTCAAACGGATTCAGGCAGCGCAAATCGATCAACTCCACCTTCACGCCATGCTCGCGCTCGAGTTTCTGCGCCGCCTGCAGGGCGCGCGGCACTACCGCGCCGTAAGTGATCACGGTAAGGTCAGTCCCCGGAAGGACGATCTTTGCCTTGCCGAACGGAATCATGTAGTCCGGTCCGGGATAGGGTGCGCGGCCGTAAGTCTCTCGGTACAAACGCTTGTGTTCAAGGAACAGCACGGGATCGTCGCAGCGAATCGAGGTGCGCAGAAGCCCAGCGGCATCAAGCGCGTTTGAGGGAAACACCACGCGCAAGCCCGGAATGTGGGTGAACACACTCTCTCCGCACTGCGAGTGATAAATCGCGCCGCCAGTGAGATATCCGCCGATCGCCACTCGAATCACAATGGGGCAGGAGAACACATTGTTCGACCGCCACCGGATCACAGACAGCTCATCGCGAATCTGCATCATGGCTGGCCAGATGTAATCGAAGAATTGAATCTCAACCACCGGCTTGAGCCCGCGCGTGGCCATACCCGTGGCGCGGCCCACGATGGCGGCCTCGGCCAGCGGCGAGTTGAAGACGCGGTCGGGGCCAAACTCGTTCTGCAGGCCGAACGTCAGCTTGAAGACTCCGCCCTTGCCCTTGACCAGCTTGCGCTTCAGGTACTCTTCGCGGCTGCAATCGGCCACGTCTTCGCCAAAGATCACGATACGCTCGTCGCGCTTCATTTCATCGCGGAGCGTTACGTTGATCAGATCCGCCATGGTCTTGGCAACGGGCTTCTTGCCATCGGCGGTATCGGGTCCGATCGCCGGCGGCGTGTCGAACGCCGAGGAAGCGGGATCGAGATCGGGCGAATACACGTACTGGAGCACGCTCTCGGGTGCCGGGGGCAGGGCCGCGAGCGCCAGGTCCACCGCAACCTGCAGTTCTTCCTCGACTTTCTTTTCCAGCTCGTTGATGCCCTTCTCGTCGAGAATCCCTTCGCGCAGCAGGAACATTTGCGTACGCGAAACCGGATCGCGGGCGGCATCTCGCTCCCGCTCGCTGTCGGGACGATATAAGCGTTCGTCGTCGGAGAGCGAATGCGAGTATGGGCGGATCACATGGGCATGCACAAACGCCGGTCCGTGGCCTTCGCGGCAATACTGCGCGGCCCGCTGAAACGCGGCTGAACTCGCGACCGGATCGGTGCCGTCGACTTCTTCAAAATGAAAATTCGGGAAGCCCGAGACCAGCCGCGAAATGCTGCCTCCGGCGGTCTGTATCTCCACCGGCACGGAGATGGCGTAGCCGTTATCCTGCACGGAGAAAATCACCGGCAGCTTGTTGAGCGCCGCGGCATTCATCGCCTCCCAGAACTCGCCTTCGCTGGTCGTGCCATCGCCCAGAGAAACGTATGCGATCTCGTCGCCGTGGAAAGTGACGTCCTTGAACTGGCGATAGTCGGGCCGGTCATTATTCTGCTTCGGCGGGATTTCCGCCGCCCGCCGATGCCGCGAAAAATAGCGTCCGGCCTCGGCGCATCCCACCGCCTGCAGAATCTGCGATCCCGTCGGCGAAGATTGCGTCACTATATTCAGCCGCTTGTATCCCCAGTGCGAAGGCATCTGCCGTCCACCGGAACTGGGGTCGTCCGCCGCTCCCACCGCCTGCAGAAACATTTCCAGGGGCTTGGCGCCCAGCGCCAGACACAATGCGCGGTCGCGATAATAAGGATAGAACCAGTCGTAACCCGCTTGCAGCGCCATTCCGGCGGCCACGCCGATGGCCTCATGCCCGGCCCCCGACATCTGGAAGAAAATCTTCTGCTGCCGCTTGAGCAGGATTTCCCGGTCATCTATGCGCCGGGAGGTATACATGATCCGGTAGGCTTCGATCAGTTGCTCGCGCGTGAGTCCCTCATAGGTTTGGGACTTCTTGCCGCTAGCTGTGACAGACAGCTTGGGGTCGGTTTTTGTCGTCGCCATCCGGTTCCCTGAAGAATGCGTTATGAACATCCCGGCTCTAAGATTCGGTGCCGAGCATTACCGGGCAGTTGCATTGTAAATCGGAATCAGGGATTGGAAAACATGCAAGTTTTTGCCTGGGGGTACGCTCCTCAGCTTCGCATCCACGCTGAGAACCCAGAGCGGCCATTGGATCGGGGCGGAGAAAGGCTTTCCGCCATCCGGTGAAACTCGTCCCTAATTCATGCCTTCCCCACTGGTCCGCAAACGGGAATTGTTGGAATCCCCGAGGTACTCTCGCCAAAGTAGCGCCGCTGGAAATACAGCGCAACATTCACCAAACCAATTAGCGCTGGAACTTCCACTAGGGGCCCAATCACCGCCGCAAACGCGGCGCCTGAGTTAATGCCGAATACCGCGACCGCAACCGCAATCGCCAACTCAAAATTATTGCTGGCGGCCGTGAACGACAAAGTTGCGGTTTTCGAGTAGTCCGCCCCGAGCTTGCGGCCCATGTAGAACGAGACCAGGAACATGACCACGAAGTAAATCAGGAGCGGAATCGCGATCCGAACTACATCCAGGGGCAACCGGACAATATAGCTGCCCTTGAGTGAGAACATCACCACGATCGTGAACAACAGTGCAACGAGCGTGATGGGGCTGATTCGCGGAATGAATCTTTTCTCGTACCACTGCTTGCCCCGCGCACTCATCAGCATGAATCGCGTGATCATCCCGGCAAGAAATGGGATGCCGAGATAAATGAAAACACTCTTGGCAATGTCGCGAATGGATACGTTGACGACCGAACCATGCAGTCCAAACCACTGCGGCAGCTTAGTAACGAACACCCAGGCATACACCGAGTAGAACAATACCTGGAACACAGAATTGAGGGCGACAAGGCCGGCCGCATATTCTGTGTCACCTTTCGCAAGTTCGTTCCAAACGATCACCATCGCGATGCAGCGAGCCAGCCCGATCATAATGAGGCCGGCCATGTACTCGGGATAGTCCCGCAGAAACACGATCGCCAGGACAAACATCAGCACCGGTCCGATCACCCAGTTCTGTAGCAGCGAGAGGCCGAGGATTTTCTTGTTCCGGAAAACCTCGCCCAATTCCTCATACCGGACCTTCGCCAGCGGCGGATACATCATCAGGATGAGCCCGACTGCGATCGGGATGGAGGTCGTACCCACGCTGAAGCGGTCCAAAAAAGGCACGATGCCAGGCAGCGCCCATCCCGCCGCAACGCCGGCCAGCATGGCGGCGAAAATCCAGAGAGTCAAGTATCGATCCAAGAAGCTGAGACGGCTCGTTGTCTTCATCCGCAGGCCTCCCCGGCCCACTCGGTCAGCAATGCGTGTGCTGTCTCTGAAACTCGGAAGCGTCCGCCGTCGCTCATTGCCGTCCGATGTTGTCGATTTCTTTCTTCAGCGAGAGCCCATCCAGAGTGGAGAGAGGCAGACTCAGAAATAAACTGATTCTTCGATCCAGCAGGAAGAACGCGTCGCGGAAAGCCTTTTCCACCTGCTCTTCCGAGCCCCGCACGGCCGCCGGATCGGGCACGCCCCAGTGTGCGGTCATCGGCTGGCCCGGCCACACTGGGCAGACCTCGTTGGCCGCGTTGTCACAGACCGTAAACACGAAATCGAGCTTCGGCGCGCCCGGCTTGGCAAACTCGCCCCAGTTCTTGCAGCGAAAACCCTGGATCGGAAGGTGCGCCTTTTCCAATTGCCGCAACGCTTCGGGTCGAACCGCTCCTGAGGGATGGCTACCCGCGCTATATGCGATAAAGTTAGGCCGGCCTTTGTGATTCATGATGGCCTCGGCCATGATCGAGCGCGCGGAGTTGCCTGTGCATAAGAACAAAACGTTGTATGGTTCTTTCACACTCGCCTCGAGGCCGCCGACACGGCGGCGCTACTGTTTGCAGCACGTTGGACCACAGCAAGCCTGTGTGGCGACTGGCTTCACGGCTCTTAGGAACGCGCTCAGGAATTTCCCATCCACCTGCGGCGCGATCGCGTCGACATCAATTCCCTGCCCTGCCAGAAATTCCCGCGCATCTTCGGCGCGGTAGATGCGCGTGGGCTCGACCTCGATCTGCTCGAATCCCGCGGCCGCCAGCTTGTTGCGGTAGTCATTTTCTTCCAGCGCACCTGCGATGCAGCCCACCCACGCCATCACGCTCTGGCGAATCTCGGACAACATCTCGCCGCGCGTTACAACATCGGACACGGCAAAGCGCCCGCCCGGCTTGAGCACGCGAAATGCCTCCCGCAGCACGCGATCTTTGTCCGCCGACAGGTTGATAACGCAATTGGAGATGATCACGTCGACGGAATTGTCCGGCAACGGAATGTTTTCGATCTCGCCCTTGAGGAACTCGACGTTCTCCACACCTGCCCTGCGTTTATTCTCGTTGGCCAGCGCCAGCATTTCGTCGGTCATGTCGAGGCCGTAGGCCTTCCCTGTTGCTCCGACGCGTTTCGCCGAGAGCAGCACATCGATACCTCCGCCGGAACCGAGGTCGAGCACGATCTCGCCGGGATTCAGTTTGGCCAGGGCCGTGGGGTTGCCACAACCAAACGACGCCAGCAAAGCTTCCTCAGGGATTTGCCCGGCCTGCGAGGCATCGTAGAGGTTGGTGGTGATGGGATCGCAGCCGGTGCTGGCGGAGGCGCCGCAGCAGGAACTGCCTCCGGATTTCACACGCAGGGCGGCTTGCCCATACTTCTCCTTGACGACTTCCTTGATGTCCGTGGCATTGGTAGTACTCATGACTGTCCTCCTACTTGCAGATTCGAACGATCTGTTCCGGTTTGAGAGCCTTGTTACGGGTGCAGCACTCGGCATAGAGGAACTGCAGCAGTTCCTGCAAGGCCGCGGTATTGGCGGTGCAGCGCAGAAACGTCCCCTCGCGCTGCACTTCGACCAAACCTTCGCTTTTCAGCTTTTCGAGATGATGCGAGAGCGTCGAGTTCGGGATATCCAACTCGTCCTGTATCTCGCCGACCACAAGCCCCTCAGGATGTGCCGAGAGCAGCAACTGCATGATGCGCAACCGCGGCTCGGTGCCCATGGCCGAAAACATGTCGGCGTACTTGGCAACGCGTTCGCTGGACTTGCTGAGGGAAGACACCGGCATATTTCGACATTACTAGAAATATGGATTGATGTCAAGATCAGAAACAAAAAGGCCGCCATCTCTGGCGGCCTTTTGTGGGAAGCGAACGATCCCGACTAATCAGGCTCGATCAGCCCAAACAGTCCATTCACGTTGTTGTTCGGACCAGCCGCGAAGAAAAGCTGGTTCTTGTTGCCGTTGCTGGAAGTTCCGCCGCCGAAGTCAATTCCCCAAAGTTGGTCAATCACAATGGGCTTGCCAGCGGAGTTCTTGATGGTGCCCACGAACTGCCCATTGCCCAGGCTGAAGGCGTTGATGGTGCTCGCGCTGTTGATGTTGTTGCCGATCAGCAGAGCGCCACCCAGCGATCCAAAATTCTTGGGTGCCACCGCAAACCCCCAGGGCTGGTTCAGCGGCTTGCCTTGCGCCAGACGCTTCACGAACACTCCGGCTTCGGTAAAGATGTCGATGTAACCGCCCGAGCCGCCCGACGAGCTGGCAAACGAGACGTAGACCTGTCCATTGATGTCCTGAATGCCAAACGGAGTGAAGCCAGCCGGAACGGTCGAATCGGTAAACGAGGTCACCAGGTTGAAGCTGCCGTCATACACATCTACTTTGTTGTTCGCGGTATCTGCGGCGAACAGGAAATTTCCCGACGAGTAGTTGGTAATGGCCAGGCCGGTGTAGACCGCGCCCGAGGCCCAGTTGTTAACGGCCACGATAGCCTGCGTTGGGTTCGACTGGGGTGCCCAGCCGCTGATGGTGCCGTCCAGCGTAGCGAACAGAAAGATGGATGGCCATCCTTGAACATTAAATTCCTGCGAGCCGTTGTAAACGATCCCGGTGGGCGTGCCTCCGCTGGTGCCGTTGAAAGCCGGAACAACCACCTGCAAGGCCTGCGGGTTTCCCATGCCGTCATAGAGTGTGAACCAGCCGGTACCTTCGTCACTAACCCAGAATGGCCCGCCGGGGCCGTAAGCCAGTCCCCAGCCATTCACCAGCAGAGGATCGGTATTCTTGGCCTGGCCGGACTGATTGGAAACAAGTTTGGCGAGTTTATATTGCGCCGAAGCCGTGCTGGAAAAGCCCGCCAGCGCCAGCCCTAGTGATAGCGTGAAAGCGATTGTGCGGCCGAACCAACGTTGCATGTGAATTCTCCTTCGTGTCAAAGGTTGAGGACGGGGCCAGGGTCGGACGTCCTGCTGGCGATCAGGGAGTCGGATCAGGACTTTCTCTGGGCCTTCGATCTCATCCTAGGGCGCAACCGGGCAGGGGATTGTCAGCAGCGTGTCACGAATTTGCACAATTTCTGTCTCGTAGGTCCGAGCGCAGCGCAGTAGCGCCGACGTCCCGGCGGCTGTCGCGGCGGCGTCCCGCCGCCGCAGGCAGCTGAGTGTTGAGTGCTCCCATCATTTATCCTGAGAGTGCATGATCCACACCCGCCGCGCCTTTGATCCGCGAAGCATCAAGCTGGTGATTTTCGATCTCGACGGCACGCTGATTGACTCGCGCCTCGACCTGGTGCATTCGGTCAACGCCGCCCTGCGCCACATCGGACGCCCCGCACTGCCTGATGACGTGATTGCCAGCTATGTGGGCGACGGCGCTCCCATTCTGATTCAGCGTGCGCTCGGCGGCGAGGCCGTCGACGAGGCGGTCGTGCGCCAGGGCCTGCAGTTTTTTCTGTCCTACTACCGCGAGCACAAACTTGACCACACCACGGTGTATGCGGGCATCCGCGAGGTGCTTGGCGCTATTCAACAAGCCTCCAATGGGAGGCCGCGCAAGCTGGCGGTGCTCTCGAACAAGCCTGTCGTTCCTTCGCGCGCCATCGTCGACGCGCTTGGACTGGGCCGGTTCTTCACCCAGATCTATGGTGGAAACAGTTTTGCGACGAAGAAGCCTGATCCCGAAGGCGCGCGCAAACTGCTCGCAGAAAACGGCGTGCGCCCGGAAGAAGCCGCGATCGTGGGCGACTCCCATGTTGACGTTGAAACCGGGATCAGCGCCGGTCTTTGGACCGTGGGCGTGAGTTACGGCTTTGCCCCGCATACGCTCAAGGAGCGACCGCCGGATGTGCTCGTAGACACGCCGGATGAATTGGCGGAAGTGTTTGCTTAGGGGTCGTGGGAGGCTGTGCCCGTTCGCTGGTTCATCTCCGGACGGCTCTCATGTAAACTCATGCGACGATGAGTGACTCAATGGGTTTCACTGCTTCGGAGCTGCGCCAGCTGCGCAGCATGAAAGATCCGCACGGCATCCAGAAGTTTCTGGACGATGCTCCGTACCACCTTGCGGACACCGCATGGTCGCCGCGGCGCGTGCTGGCTGAACAAACGGCGCACTGCCTCGAAGGTGCCATCTTTGCCGCCGCGGCCCTGCGCGCCAACGGATATCCTCCGCTGCTGCTTGATTTTGAAGCCGAGCACGACACCGACCATGTGATCGCCATCTTTCGCCAGCACGGCTGCTGGGGCGCCGTCGCGAAATCGAACTACACCGGATGCCGCTGGCGCGAGCCGGTGTATCGCACGCTGCGCGAACTCGCAATGAGTTATTTCAATGTGTATTTCAACCTGAGGCGCGAGCGCACATTGCGCCGCTATTCAGTCCCCGTCAACCTGAAACGCTTTGATCGACAGAACTGGATGACCACCGAACAGCCGGTGTGGTTCATCGTGTATCACCTCTTCGACATAAAACACTACCCGCTGATCACTCCGGCGATGGCCAAGCGACTGCATCGCCTGGACGAGCGGCTGTTTCAGGCGGAATGCCTGGGCAAAGCGTATAAGACTAATGCCCAATGAGTGCCGGCCATTTTCATGCATCCTCATGGAACTCTCTGCCTTCTAAGGACGTAATGCCAGTCAAGAGAAGGCCGGGTCTCGCTCCGCTCCTACTGCTCGCGATTCTATTTGCCAGCCTGCCCGTTTCCGCGCAACAGGATCAATCTGCCGCGGCTGCACCTCCAGGCACTCCTTCCCTGCCCGACTTGACGCCCGACGCCAGCGGCAAGCTCTCGCAGGAGCAGATTCAGCAGCTGTTTCGCGTGGTCGCCGACAAGGACATGGAGAATGACAAACGGCTGCGCAACTACACCTACATCGAGCGCGACGAAGAGCACAAGCTCGATGGCAAGGGGCAGGTTAAGTCCACCGAAGTGAAAACCTATGAAGTGATGGAGCTTTATGGCGAGCAAGTGCAGCGCTTGATTGCGAAAGACGATAAGCCGCTCGACGCCAAAGATGCGGCCAAAGAAGAAGAAAAGATCCAGAAGATCGTCGACAAGCGCAAGAACGAATCGGAAGGCGACCGCAGGAAGCGGGCGGAAAAAGAAGAAAAGGATCGCGAGGAGGGGCGCAAGTTTGTGCGCGAGATCGCCGACGCCTACGACTTCAAGCTCGTGGGAACGGAACTTGTCGGCCAGCGCGAGGCCTGGGTGATTGATGGCGAGCCGCGTCCGGGCTTCGTGCCGCATATGAAAGATTCCAAGTTTCTGTCGAAGTTGCGGGGGCGCGTCTGGATCGACAAGAATGATTTGCAACTGGCCAGGATGGACGTGGAATGCCTGGACACCATTTCCTGGGGACTTTTTCTGGCACGCTTTCACAAGGGAACGCGGGTGATGCTGGAACAGACCAGGGTGAACGACGAAGCGTGGTTGCCGCTCCATTTCACGGCCAAGATCGACGTGCGTCTGGCCTTGCTCAAGGAATACAACGTGAACCTGGAGCAAACCTACCGCGATTACAAGAAGTTCCGCACCACGGCAAGAATCGTGGACGTGGGAGAGGCAAAGCCGTAGCCGGCAGCCCGGCCTGGAACCTCGGCTGGGGTTGTGTCATCTAACCAACCTCGGTGGCGGTGCGGCGGCCGCGACTGTGTATACACTGCCTCTTTCAGGTGAAACATGTCTTCGCCAGTCATCATCGGCCCGGTTAGTCCCAGCTCTCGCAACGCCAGTCCCCTTTTCAGTGGAACGGTGAATCAAGAGCACGCTTTCCCAGCGCTTACACCTGCGCAGATCGACCGAATCCGCCCATTCGGCCAGGTCCGGCACACCAAGGTCGGAGAGATTCTATTCGAGCCCGGGGATGCGACCACTCATTTTTTCGTGCTGCTTTCAGGCGCTTTGGATGTCGTGCAGCCGACTTTGAAAGGCGAGCGCTTGATCGTAACCCACCAAGCCGGAGGCTTTACTGGCGAAATGACGATGATCTCGGGCCGCGGCGCACTGGCGCGCGGCCGAGTGACGGCCGCCGGCGAGTTCCTGGAGTTGAGCCCTGAGGCGTTGCGGATCGTGGTGGCACGGGACGAGGAGTTGAGCGGAATCTTTATGCGGGCGTTCATTCTGCGCCGCCTGCTGCTGATTTCATCTGGCCTTGGGAACGTGATTCTGCTGGGGTCCCGGCACTCTGCGAAGACGCTGCATCTGCGGGAATTTCTCACTCGCAACGGGCATCCGCATACTTATATCGATCTGGACACCGACACGGGGGCACAAGAACTACTGGACCGGTTCACCGTCGCTGCTGCCGAAATTCCGGTGGTGATCTGCAACGGAGAGACCGTGCTGCGGGGACCGTCGATCCAGGAATTGGCAAGATGCCTGGGGCTCAACGCGCACATCACCGCGTCGGAAGTGCGGGATCTGGTAATTGTTGGCGCCGGGCCGGCCGGCCTGGCTGCTGCAGTTTATGGCGCTTCGGAAGGTCTGGACGTTTTGGTCATCGAGGCCGAGTCGCCCGGGGGGCAGGCGGGATCGAGCTCGAAAATCGAAAATTATCTGGGCTTTCCCACGGGAATTACAGGAAACGAACTGGCGGGCCGTGCCGCCGCGCAAGCGCAAAAGTTTGGCGCCAAGATGCTGATCGCCAACAGCGTGACGAAACTGAATTGCGAGCGCCGTCCCTACGAGCTAAGCGTGGACTGCGGCCAAACCATTCGCGCACGCACGGTGGTGATCGCCAGCGGCGCGCAATACAACAAGCCGAACATCGACAACCTGAAGAAGTTTGAAGGCCAGGGCGTTTATTACGGGGCCACCTACATCGAAGCCCAGTTGTGCGGGAACGAGGAAGTCATTGTAATAGGCGGAGGGAACTCAGCCGGGCAGGCGGCGGTGTACCTCTCGCAGACTGCTAGCAAAGTTCATATTTGCGTGCGGGCGCATCAGTTGTCAGAGACGATGTCGCGCTATCTGATCCAGCGCATTGAGGAAAACCCAGCGATCGAGTTGCACTACCGCACAGAGATTGTTGGCCTCGATGGCGATACGCAACTGGAGCGCGTGACCTGGCGCGACAAGAACACCGGCGAGACGTCGACCCACGATATCAAGCACGTGTTCATCATGGCGGGCGCGTCTCCGCGAACCGACTGGCTGAACGGCTGCCTGGCGCTCGACAACAAGGGCTTCATCCTCACCGGGCGGGACCTGGATCCGGTTCTGCAGGAGTTTCACTGGCCGCTTCCGCGTGTGCCGCTCATGCTGGAAACAAGCCTGCCTGGTGTGTTTGCCGTGGGCGATGTCCGCGCCGAAAATGTGAAGCGCGTGGCCTCCGCCGTGGGCGAAGGCTCCATCTCCATCTCGCTGGTGCATCGGGTACTGGCGGAGCTGTAGCTGCGTCGGAATCATGGTCGTGGACGCTTTCCCCCAGCGTTATAATAGAAAGATTCTCACTCGATGAAATTGCGTTCTGTGAGGACGCCCGCGAGGACAGCAGATTCCTCGCTTCGGTCGGAATGACAATCACTGAATTGGCTAAAGGCTAAGAGCTAACAGCTAAGAACTTCTTTCATGGACTTCAAACTCGTTTCCGATTACAAGCCGCAAGGCGACCAAGGGCGCGCAATTGAGTCCCTCTTGCGCGGCGTCTACGACCGCGAGCAGCATCAGGTCCTGCTCGGCGTCACCGGGTCGGGCAAGACTTACACCATGGCAAAGGTGATCGAGGCCGTGAACCGTCCGGCGCTGGTGATGGCTCATAACAAGACTCTGGCGGCGCAGCTTTATCACGAATTCAAGAATTTCTTTCCCCACAACGCAGTCGAATATTTCGTTTCCTACTACGACTACTACCAGCCCGAAGCCTACGTTCCCGCCGCTGACCTTTTCATCGAAAAAGAAGCGACCATCAACGACGAACTCGACAAGCTGCGCCTCTCGGCGACCAAATCTTTGTTTGAGCGGCGCGACGCGCTGATTGTCGCCTCGGTGAGCTGCATCTACGGCCTGGGATCGCCCGAGGCTTACTACGGCATGATGCTGTTTCTGGAAAAAGGGCAGAAGATTACCCGCGAAGACATCACGCACAAACTGGTCGACATTCTTTACGAGCGCACCAACGGCGAGTTCAAGCGCGGAACGTTTCGTGTGCGCGGCGATGTGATCGAGGTCTACCCCACTTATGACGACATGGCGTACCGCATCGAGCTGTGGGGCGATCAGGTGGAGTCGCTGGCACAGATCGATCCGCTGTTCAGCACGGTGAAGCAGAAGTACATGCGGCTGCCGATTTATCCCAAAACGCATTACGTGATGAAAGATGAGACGCGGGCGTCGGCGGTGGAGTCGATCAAGAAAGAGCTGGCGTGGTGGGAAGTGGAACTGGAGAAGCAAGGGCGTGTGGTCGAGTCGCAGCGCATTCATCAGCGGGTGAAGTTCGATCTGGAAATGATCAAAGTGATGGGCTACTGCCACGGCATCGAGAACTATTCACGGCATTTTACGGGACGGATGCCGGGCGAGCCGCCGCCGACGCTGCTGGATTATTTTCCGCGCGACTTCCTGATGTTCATTGACGAATCGCACCAGACGGTTCCGCAATTGAGAGGCATGTATGCCGGAGACCGTTCGCGCAAGGAAACGCTGGTCGAATACGGCTTCCGGATGCCGTCGGCGCTGGATAACCGTCCTCTGACGTTTGAGGAATTCGAGCACCGCACCAACCAACTGGTTTACGTTTCGGCGACGCCGGGGCCGTATGAGCTGACGAAATCTGCAGGCGTGGTGGTGGAACAAATTATCCGGCCGACGGGATTGATTGATCCGGAAGTCGAGGTGCGTCCCGTGAAAGGGCAGATCGACGACCTGCTGCACGAGATTCGGGCGCGCGTCGAGAAGGGCGAGCGCGTGCTGGTGACCACGCTGACCAAGCGCATGTCAGAAGACCTGGCCGAGTACTACGCCGAGGTGGGCGTGAAGTGCCGCTATATGCATTCGGAGATCGAAACGCTGGAGCGGGTGAAGATTCTCCGCGATCTGCGCAAGGGCGAGTTCGACGTATTAATCGGCATCAATCTATTGCGCGAAGGCCTGGATTTACCGGAAGTCTCGCTGGTGGCGATTCTCGATGCCGATAAAGAAGGCTTCCTGCGGTCCTGGGGATCGTTGATCCAGACGATCGGCCGCTGCGCTCGCCACCTGCACGGGCGCGCGATTCTCTACGCCGACCGCATGACCGATTCGATGAAGCGCGCCATGGACGAAACTTCGCGGCGACGCACGATCCAGACTGCGTACAACGAAGAAAACGGAATCACGCCGGAATCGATCGTGCGCCCGCTCGACATGACGCTGGCCGGAATCGTAGCCGCCGACTACACGGACTTGACCGGCGGTGAGGCCGAGGGTATGCCGGAGTTCAAGTCGCAGGAAGATCTGGATGGATACATCGCGAAACTCGAGAGCGACATGCGCGAAGCGGCTAAGCGGTTTGAGTTCGAGAAGGCTGCAAAGCTACGAGATACGATCAAGGAGTTGAGGACTAAGGAGTTCTTGTTCGCGTGAAAACCTCAATCGCCTTTCGTATCCTGCTCAACCCCGAGTAACTGCCGAAACTCTTTTTCCAAGGCCGCCCTCGCCGCGGGGATGCTTCCTTCAAATGCCTCGTACACCTCCATAACAACTCGATTCTTCTCTTGGAGAAGTGGCGGATTGGACGGCTGGTCGATGTGCGCATAGGTGTTGATAGCGATGACATTCTTTCTCACGGAGTCCAGGAATGCCTTCAGTAGGGCGCAAATGTGCTCGGGTAGATAGATTCGACGCTTTTCAACGAAGAAGTAAAACTCAACAAGCTTCTTTTGGATTTCGAGATATGCTTCCAGCCGTTTCGACCCTTCCTCGTAACCTTCCACGAAAGCAAATCGTTGTCCATACTGTTCTGCATCTACCATTTGGGTATAGATTTCTGCGATCACCTCGGCGCGTTTCAGGTGAAGGTTCGAGAATCGAATCTGATGTTCAAGGGCGGCCGTCTGCAATGAGGACTTTAGCCTTTCCACCTCAATGTCAGCGTCGGCGCTAAGCCGAGCCTTGAATTCCTCAGCATCCCTGGTAAGTGCATGATTGAGGGCGGTTCTGATCAGCCAAGCGGCCGCCGCTAAGATTGCGGTCCTCCCCCTAGAGTGGTGAGTAGAACTTGCCAGTTGATGGTCATAGCCTCACGCACATTGTATTCCCTTGAATTTCGCGTGATTACGGGACGCCTTTCATATAATCCGTCGGCGATGAAACTGCGATCCCCCGCCACGGATGCATCTCCAGCAAATCCTCATCTCCGGTGATAATCACATCGGCCCTACCATTCAGCGCGACTTCCAGAAACTTGTCGTCCTTCGGGTCGCGGCATTCGCGCACGACTTGGATGATAGGCACGAACTCAGCAACAGTTCCGATCAGACTAAGGAAAATTGCGCGCGCTTCCCGGCTGACATAGCGACCAAACTTTGAGCGCAATAGAACTTCCTTCAATTCGTTCTTGGTGTCCTCTGAAAATAGCAGGAGGCCACCCCTCACTGCTTTGCTCACAGCTTGACGCGGAATGGAAGGGGAAAACAGGGCGGCGCTGACGAACACGTTCGTGTCGATGACGCAGCGCATCATTCCTTCTTGAGCATCAGCCTCGGGAATCAATCCTTTAGAATGTCCGCGAGAATCTCCTCAGTCATGCCTCGCCCTGCCGCTTCAGCGCTAATGCGATCCATCGTTCGTTCCAGTTCTTCGATATTGCTTCTACGAATTCGCTCGTATTCTTCAGGCGAGATGATTACAGCGACGTCGCGGTTTTGGCGGCGTATAAGGACCGGTTCGCGCTGGGCGGCATCGAGAAGGGCAGCAAAGCGCTGCTTGGCATCGGAAGCGGAGACTGTCTTCATTTGTCTATTATAGACAAACTAGACAGTTTAATCAATTATCTGCCGTACGCCGCGCTGGCCGCCAGCGGCTTGCGATGGAACGTATAGCCGTCGAAGGTTTCGGAGCGGAAGTTCAGGTTGGGGGCGCTCAGCTTTTCGGTTTGGCTCAGGAAGAGGTATCCGCCGGGTTCGAGATATAGATGCAAACGCTCGAGCAGCGCGATCCGCTGCGCACGGGAAAAGTGCGGCAGCACGTCCATGCAGAAGATACAGTCAAAGCGGCCGATGTAGCCGGGGCGGGCCAGGTTCATGCAGTTGAAAGTCACCAGGCTGCGCAATCGCGGCTTCACCAGCAGGTGCGCAGCGTTCTGGCATCCGTTAGCAGCGCCATTCTTTCCCTGGCTCCCATTTTGGTTCCGGCCTTCTTCGTCGAATTCATTCTCGACAACTTCCGGCGCAACCACCGGCGAACTGATCTTGGAAAAGTAGTTGCGAATGGTGGCCGGCGGCAGGCCATCCAGCGCGGACTGAGGATACACACCGCGATCAGCGGCTTCAATATTGTGCGGGAGCAAGTCACTGCCCACGATGTGGATGGACAATCCTGACCCAAGATTTGCCGAGGACGCGGCTGCGCTCTCAGCGATGCCTCCACTACGCGCGGCGGACTTTCCGCTTCCATTGCCGTTGCCATTGCTCGACGCGTTGCCGTTAGTCCCGGCACTGCCGTTGTGGCTCAACGCGTCGCAGACGGCCATGGCAATCGAGTAAGTTTCTTCTCCGCTGCCGCAACCCGCGCTCCAGATGCGGAGCGGGCTGGGGCCGTCGGCAGACTTGCGGGCGCAAAGCTGCGGCACCACGTGCCGCGCCAGCGCATTCAGCGCTCCGGGGTGACGGAAGAACCCCGTATTGACATTGACCAGCCCGTCGAGCAACGCCGGCAAGCTGGCAGGATCCTGGTCGGCGGATCGCATGCGTTCGAGCAGCGTGGTGGATGATCCCAAGCCCTGGGCCTCGACGTAATCGGCGAGGTGCGCGGCCAGGGCGCTGTTGGGACAATCAAGGACGACTCCGGTTTGGCGCTCCACCAGCAGCCGCAACTCCGAAAGTTCGTGTTCGAGGATGGTGCTGGTCGCAATTAACTTATGCATAGAGTCTTTCCCTAAGCGATCAGGAGCAGTTCTCAGTTCTCAGCTTCCGGTTTCCGGTTTCTAGTTTCCGGTTGCTGGTTTCCAGTTTCCTGTTCTCAAGCATGATTCAGTCGCCCGCTGCTGTTGCGACGCGGTATTTGCCCGAATCCCGTTGCACTTGCTGCGCCACGACATTCATTTCCTTTTCCAGAGACGAAAAACGCTGCAGCACCTCGTGGATGCGCAGCGTCATGTTGCGAATGGTTTCAATCTGGGCGCGGGCCTGGGCCGATAGGCTGCCGGGTTCGATCAGCAGCAGGTCGGAATTGCCCAGCAGCGAAGTCAGCGCATTGTTCAACCCGTGGCGCATCTCCACTATGTAGCGGCCGAGCATGGCCTGACGCTCCAGTGTGGCGCAAGCCTCTTCGGCAACGCGGGCGCGGGTCTCGGCGCCGGCGCGCAGCACAGCTTCGCCTGCCGCCAGAATTAAAACGTTGAGCCAGTTCTCGTCACAGCGCAGCACCGAAGTCCGCGGCCAACGCTGGCGCACCAGTTGCGCAGTGGGAGCGTCGTTGCACACACAAAACAGCGGCTGCTGGGTCGAGTGCAGCGGTTCCAGAACCACGGAAAGCAGTTCGCGGCGCAGTGGGCCGACGATGGCGACCGCAAAGTTGTCGACCGACCGTGGCCAGAGTTCCCCGCTAATCATCGTGAACGTGGGCACGTGGCGCTCGATTTGCCAGCGAGCGGTGATGCTCCGGGAAAATTCCACGTCGTCGGAAATAACGAGTACAGTCGGTTGATCCACTTGCCAGTTTCCTTTTCGTGCCCCCGCTGGGTTCGCGGGATTCCTATTTCTTCGTGCCCGGTTGCGAGTCCGCATCCGGATTCCACTTTTGCGCTGACACATCAAATTCCGGATCATCCGCATTGTTGACGGCGAACTTGGCTTTCTGCTCTGTGATCTCTCCGTGCGCGGTCTGGTGCGCCTGTGCCGGCCTCGAAGTCGTGCCACCGCCCCCGGCCCCCGCGGCAGCAGCAGTAACTCGTGGCGCGGCTGGCGCCGAGGCAACTCCCGCGCCCTCCGCAGCCGAACCGCGGCCCAGGGCACCCTCCACCGAAGCTCGCAGGTTCACCAGCATGCGCAGCGGCTGGCCGGAGGAATACTCGGCCTGAAACATAACTTTCCACGACTGGCAGATCATGCGCAGGCGAATAATCGGTTCTTTGTCGGAGAATTGCGCGCGCCGGCAGTCGATCGTCTCCACACCTTTTTCATCCAGTTCGGAAAGCCCGTCGAGGATGTTGTTGAGATCGGCCAGCATGAGGCGGAAGAACACGCGCCGCATGAGATATCCAAAACGAGTGAACGCCACCAGCGCGATAGGAAGGTAGAACAGGTCGCCGGCTTGAGCTTTCGCTTTGCGTCCCTGCTCCAGCACACCGCCGTGCAGCAGTTCGTCAAGCGAGCGGCAGCGGCGCGCCGAATCGAGAACCCGATCCAGGGAGTTCAGCCACACCGGCGCTTTGAGTTCCACATTGCCGAGAACCGGCTCCAGCCCCTGCGCCACATAAGCCAGATCGGCGCTGTTGTCGTCCAGATCGGTGGGCGCGCTCTGGCTGAAATACTGCACCATCAGGAAATCAATCTTGTCGCGCGCGGAATCGCTTCTGGGAGTCTTGCTTAGGAAATGCTGCAGCAGGATGACTAGACCGCCGGCATCCACCAGCGAACTGGTCTGCAGAAACTGGCGCAACTGGTGAACCTGGATTTTGTCATCCATGTCGTTCAGCCATTGCTGGGCCTGCTCCACGCTCTCGCGCCCCGGCGTTTCCACCTGGGCATCGAGATCGGCGCAGGCAGGCACGTCGATGACGAACTCGCGGGCTAGTTCGGCATAAATGGGATGAAGGCGGCGCGCGCTCGACCAAATCGCCGCAAGATCTGGAGTTGGTAATTCAGGTTGTTGCGATGGGGTCATGGTTTCACGATCCAGTTGGGAACTGAGCTGACAAAACGGGCCGCGACGATGGTCTTGCCCGGATGGTATTGCACTGCCACGACCGAAGCGTCCGTGTCGAGCGAGCCGTCCGAGTTGCGCAGCCGCAAAACGTCGGCAAACTCCAGCGGCGTCGAGCAAGCAAACAGAACTTCCCGCGAGGTCCCGAATTCAATGACCGTACTTTCCTGCACGCCCGCAACGCCTCCCTGGTTGCCGTTACTCGCGCCACTGCGGCGCGTGAACTGGACCGGAATGCGCACCGGCGTGGCCTCGGGGAAAAAGCGCGCCAGCTCGGCAACCGTACTGCCTTGCCCCGTCCGCGATTGAGCTGTGGCTGGTTGCGCCATAAAAAACGCTGGTCACTCCGACCGTTTAACGTCTGTCATCCTGACCACTCAGGGTCCGTCATTCCGACCGGAGCTTCCCATTGCCGAAGAGGAGGGGAAGCGAAGTGGAGGAACCTGCTGTTTGCTTCCCCCACCACTAAATGCGTATTGGGCTCCCCTTCTTCCCGGTTAGGAAGATCTTCGGGGAGCCAGAACACGCGGTTCCGCAGAAAGAGGAGCACGACCAAGACCACAGTGCGGAACGGAAGGATTAGCACTGGGGAGCTAGAGTTTTCAGTGAGTTAGAAGGCTACCAACGCCAGGCCGTAGACCTGAGCGAGACCGGCGTCTCAGGGTGAGACGCAAGTCTCAACTGTCCGAACGCGATGATGCGCGGGACACGAAGCTCGGCCAGATCGCCGTCACTCGTCGCGCTGATAGAAGATGAGCCACCTTGGCTCGATCTCTCGTATGTAAACACTGGCCGGCAGACTGGCTGCCTTGTCCAAATCAGGCAGGAGGACACCCTCCCACCCATGGTCGCCCGGCACGTACTCAATCCCTTTGACCCAGTCCGGTCGGATTGCCGAGCCCTCACCGGCAAAGATGAACCTCACTACGCCGGTGGTCCCATTCATTGCCACTTGGAGCCCGGGACGAATTTCGGATATCAGCTTCTTGTACTCGTCCCGTCGAGGCTGGTCTAGTTTGCTTGGGTCGCTAGCTCCCAGGTACCAGCCGCGCCGCGCATCCTCCGTCGCCATTTCCTGTAGCAGTTCGAACGCCTGGCGGTGAGCATAAAAGGTCGCGATCAATTCCTGATCCTTGGGTTCCATCACTCTTCGTGCGCCGCATCCCTTTTGCCAAAGGGCAACGGCCGCGAGCACACCGAACGCAAGGGCAAGAATAGCGCCTGAGATGAACGTACGCATAAAGGAGCGATTCATGGCCCTCCTGGGACGAGTCTTTCTACCGTCGTACTGAGAGCTTGCCTTTGTTTTTGACAGATTCGAAGCCCGACGTAATATCTGCTTGGTTAATGGGATGGTTCGAGCCGCCGTGCAGTACGTCCGCCGCAAGCAAGAGATCCGCCTGTGGGCCTCAGCGCTGAAATGCGATCCGCCTGACCAGGCTGACCCGCACACTCACCTTCCCCACATCGCTCTCGCCTTCAAAGCGAGTCCCAAAGTCGACGCGTCCGCCGGTGACGGAGCCTTCGATTGTCCTACCGTCCACCAATGTGATTCGTATCGCGGTAGCGGCGTCTTCCACTTTCAAAACGTCGATCGTCTTTATCTTGCCAATTGGAACCGACTGCCCATTGTTGAGGCCGATTTCCTCGGGAGTAGCACCGGGCGTCCACCTCACGCTGTTGGCGCGGACGGTCAGGACGCTTCCATCACTCTCAGTAATCACCGCAGTTGCGTCGGCACGGTCGTTGGCAACGGAAGCTGGAGAAGGTTCTGGCTGCGGCTCCCGCGCTCCGGGCTTTACTGGACCAGGAACAACACTTTTGTCTGCCGCGGTTGGCCGATGCCCGAAAATCCCATACAAGCCGGCGATAGCCGTCAACAGCGCCGCAATCGCAGTCAAGACGCCGGGCAAAGTCTTCCAGAATTTCCAGAAACGCGACTCTTTCTCCATGCCATACTCCCGGGGCAGCCCGAGGTTCGGAGGGTACGAACCCCACTTTCAGCGGCTAAGTATACTCCGGACCTGCGGAAACAATGGACTCTCAAGCTTTTTCGCGCTTACTGCAGCGCGTGGCTCGACGGTCCAGAACCCGGACTTCCGCTGATGTTGTAGCGCTTGAGCTTGCGGTAAAGAGTGGCCCGGCTGATGCCGAGCATGCGTCCGGCGAGGGCTTTGTCGCCTTTGACTTGCTCGAAGACGCGTTGGATGGTGGCGCGCTCGATGTCTTCCAGATCGGTGGTGGAGAGCGGAACTGCGGCTGTGCTCTCGTTGGAACGCTCTTCGGCTGACGCCGCGAGATCGGAAACTAGTTCGGGCGCGGATTCTGATCCCGCACGCGACGCGGGCGAATTCAAGGCAGCGATCGACGAGGGCAGATCGCCCAGGTCGATCAGGGTTCCGTTGCCCAGAGCGACGGCGCGTTCCACGCAGTTTTCCAGTTCGCGCACGTTGCCCGGCCACTCGTAATTCATCAGAGCCTTCATCGCCGCGTTGGAGACGCGCAGGTCCGCGCCGGGAGCGTAACGCTCGCAGAACCAGTTCACCAGCATCGGAATGTCGCTGCGGCGTTCGCGCAACGCGGGAACGTGAACCGTAACAACATTGAGTCGAAAATAAAGATCTTTGCGGAAGGTTCCGGCTTTGTATGCGGCTTCGAGATCGCGGTTGGTGGCGGCGATGATGCGCACATCCACTTTGACCCGCTGGTTGCTGCCTACAGGACGCACTTCTTTTTCCTGCAGCACGCGCAGCAGCTTGGCCTGCAATTCGAGCGGCAGTTCGCCGATTTCATCGAGGAAAACCGAGCCCGTGTCGGCGGATTGAAAGAGTCCCTGCTTGGATTTCAGAGCGCCGGTGAAGGCGCCTTTTTCGTAGCCAAACAGTTCACTCTCAATCAGCGTGGGCACGAGCGAACCGCAATCGACGGCGACGAAGGGACGGTTAGCAAATGCGCCGCGGAAATGAATGGCGCGGGCGATCAGTTCTTTGCCGGTCCCGCTTTCGCCGGAGATGAGAACGGCAGTGCGCGTGTCTTTGAGCCGCGAGGCCACACGCAGCACCTCTTGAATCTTGGCCGAGGATCCGACGATGCCATGCACCGCGGTTTCGGAATCCATGCGCTGGCGCAGAAATTCGTTTTCCTCGACCAAGCGAACTTTCTCGGCCATGCGGCGCAAAAACAGCCGCAATTCTTCGAGCGGAGAAAATGGCTTGGTGATGTAGTCGTAAGCGCCGAGCTTCATGGCCTGGACGGCGGTCTCAATCGAACCGTGACCGGTCATGAGCGCAACTTCGGTACGAGGCAGAAGTTTCTTTACTTTCTCCAGAAATTCGAGGCCTGACATGTGCGGCATCACCATGTCGCTGAGGATCATGTGAACGGGCTGCTCTTCGAGCAGGGCCAGCGCGGACTCGCCGCTATCGGCTTCGAGACAGATGAAGCCCAGAGCTTCGCCAACCGTGATGCAGAGCTTGCGGATGCTCTGCTCGTCGTCGACGATGAGTAGTCGAACCCGAAGATCTTCTTTCCCTAAAGGCGGTTTGTTCAACGCAGTGCTCACCGGGCTTTCCCCATGGTTTTTTCGACGGCAGAAATAAGGTCCTGCACGCGGAACGGCTTCTCCAAGTAAAGCGCGCCGATCTTGCGCAGCGTGGTGACGGTTTCTTCGTTGGCGTAGTCGCCGGTGATGATGACGACTTTGTTTTCCAGATCAGGGCGATGGGCAGTGATCCAGGAATGGACCTGTGCGCCGTCGACGCCGCCGGGCGTGCGCATGTCGGAGACCACGCCCAGGAACTGGCCTTTTTCCAGCAGACGCAGGGCTTCGGCGCCGCTCTCGATGCAGACGACATCATAGCCGTTGCGTTCGAGCGTGGCGCTCACCAGCGCCATGATGGAAGGTTCATCCTCGATAAGGAGAACGGGTAGAAGGGCTCGTTGAATGGCAGGGGTTGTCATTTTTGTATCACTCCTGCGGCCACACCCAGAGAGGCAGTGTGGGGCGCTGCGGGAAAGCGGACGATGAAGGTGGCGCCCTGCCCATCGGTATTGTTGTGGCAGAGAATCTCGCCTCCATGCTCCTTCACGATGCCGTAGCAGATGCTGAGGCCGAGGCCGGTTCCCTTGCCGACCTCTTTGGTGGTGAAGAAGGGATCGAAAATTTTGTCGGGATGGGAGATGCCGTAACCGTTGTCGCAGAATGAAACTTCGACGGCGTCGCCGGACTTGGTGGTCATGATCTCGATGCGGGCGGGGCGGCCGACTTCGTGCACCGCATCGTAAGCGTTGTTCAGAATGTTGAGGAAAACCTGCTGCAGTTGATGGGCGTCACCGATGACATCGGGCAGTCCCTCGTCGAGGTGTTCGATGATTTCTACTCCGTGACTGTTGAAATCGTAGGAACGCAGTTGAATGGTGCGGCGCAAAATCAGGTTGAGCTGCACCGGGTTGCGCTGCGGCGGCATCTGGCGGGCGAAGCTGAGCAGGTTCTGCACGATCTGTTTGGTGCGCTGCGCCTCTTGCAAGATGACACGCAGGTCCTTGATCGCGGTTTGAGGAAGGTCGGGATTCTCCAGCAGCAGGTCTGCGAAGCCGAGAATCGCAGTCAACGGATTATTCACTTCATGCGCGACGCCGGAAACCAACTGCCCGACCGCGGCCATTTTCTCCGCGTGAACCAGTTTGCCGCGCAGTTCGGCGGAATCGGTGATGTCGGTCATCACGACGACGATGCTGTTGATGTTGCCCTGCTCGTCGCGCATGGGGCTGAGGTTGACGGAGAACTGGCCGGCATGGCCGTTGCCGCGCATGATCTGCAATTCCAGATTGTCGACCTGCCCGCCGCGCAAAATGGCCTGCACCGAATCGGCCAGGGGACGGACATAGCCGGGAGCGGCCAACTCCAATAGCGGACGCCCCAGCAGTTCGCGCTGCTCGAAGCCGGCTTCGTACCAGCGGCGGTTGGCGTAGCTGATGAGCCCGGCGGTGTCGGCGACCAGAATGAGGCTCTGGGTGTTGCTGAGAATTTTGCCCGAGAAGTCGCGCTCGCGTTGCAGTTCCGATTGATAGGTGTGGAGGCCGGTGACATCCAGCATCAGGCCGCGAATCTGCAGCAGGCGGCCCATATTGTCGTACATGCCGAAACCGTTGATGAGGACGTAGATGGGGGAACCGTTCTTGCGCCGAAGCGTGGCCTCAAAATTACGCATGTGGCCATCTTTTTCCATGACTTCGGCGTGGCGCTGACGTTCCTCGGGCGAAAAGTAGATCTGCGTGGGAATATCCACCTGCAGGAGTTCTTCGCGGCTGGAATAGCCGAGCATCGCCACCATGGCATCGTTGACTTCGATAAAGCGGCCCTCCGGTGTGCTGAAGAACAATCCTTCCTGAATGTTGTCAAACAATTCGCGGTAACGGCGCTCGGCCTCGCGGCGGTCGGTGATGTCTTTGAGCACGTGAATGGTTTGCAGGCTTTCGCCGGACGCGCCGTGCACGCGGGAAGTCGAAACCAGGTAAGTGCGGTCGAGCGCGGGATGAACGAACTCGTCGCTCTCTCCGCCCATGGAACGGCAAAAAGGACAGGAGTAGAGCGCACTTTCGCTGGTGAGGGCGAGCAGAGCGCGCATATTGACGCCGATCAGGTCGCTGGGGGGAACGCCAATCATGGCGGCGAGAGAACGATTCACGCGCAGCACTTTGCCAGCCTCATCGTGCACCACGATGAAGTCGGTGATAGCGTCAAAGATCTCCAGCCAGTGGCGGTTGGCCTGTTCGATGCGGGTGAACAGGCGGGCGTTTTCCAGGGCCATGGCGGCGTGGCCGGCGATGGCTTCGAGCAGTTCGCGGTCTTCGGCCGCGAGCGGGCGGGCGCGTCCGGAGAGACACAACAAACCCGCGAGTTCTGCATTGGAACCTGCGTTGGAACCGGGAAGACGCACCACCACCAAATCGTTCCAGCCCAAGCTCGAGGCCAGTTCCGGACCGAGCAGTTCGGCGGCGGAGCCCGAGACGATCGCCTCCGCACGCTTCGCAACCAACTCGGAAAGGGCGCGGGCGAAGCGCTGTTGCAGCGCACGATCTTCGAAGCGGGCTGCGGTAGCGGACGCCGGGGTTAATGCGGTGTGATCCTTCTCCGAAGCATCCTGTGTTTCCGCACTCGGGCCTGGCGGCGGGGAAAGCGGATGCAAGGCGACGGTTTGGAACCGTCCATCCTGAAACAGAGCGACCGCTCCGGCACGGGCTCCGGCTAGTTCGATGGCGCGCTCGACAAATTTACGGGCAAAATCCGGCAGGCGCAGCAGGCCATCGATCTCGCGCGCCAGTTGCGTGAGAACCTCGGAGCGTTTGCGGTGCTGCTCCGACAGGTGCAGGGTGTGTGCGACTTCGAGAACGACCGAAACCTGCGCGGCGAGGGCGCGGGCGCGGCGAATATCCTGTTGCGAGATGCCGGTGTCGTCGGAACGATCGAGCACACCGAACATGCCGAGCACAAC
Source organism: uncultured Acidobacteriaceae bacterium (assembly GCA_963842095.1). Lineage (GTDB taxonomy): Bacteria > Acidobacteriota > Terriglobia > Terriglobales > Acidobacteriaceae > Sulfotelmatobacter. The sequence continues at coordinate 236,106 of CAWJEY010000003.1, read as the reverse complement.
TCCGTCGGCGCCCAACAGCGGGACCGCCAGCAACTGCTTGGCCTGGTATTGCGCGAGAACTTCCAGATTCGCGCCCGCCATTTGGCGGACGTCGTTCGACCAGAAGACTTCTTTGGCGCGCAGGGCGCGGGTGGCGATGCCCTCCGGGAAAACCGTATCCACACGCTGCGACTCGCCGCGGGTCACAGCATAGCGAACCCGGAACTGTCCGTCTTCGAGCAGGGCGATAAAACATCGGCCATAGCTGAGAAAGTCAGCAGCGCGCACCACGAAAGCCTGCAGAAAATGTTCGAGGTCGCCGCTGGAACTGAGTTCGGAGGAAATCTCGAGCAACTGGTGGAGTTCGTGGGCCTGGCCCTGCGCCGTGGCACAGAGTTCGGCGTGGGCCACGGCGACTGCGCCGAACCCGGCAATGGCCGATACCAGCGATTTCTCTTCGGCGGTGAAGGCGCTATCGTGGCGCGGATAGACGAGGATCGCACCTTGCGTGCGCGAAGTGCGGAAGGGCGCGGCAATCAGAATTCCAGGGGAGACCAGGCTGCCGAGCGAGTGTTGATCGCTGCTGATGGAGATGGTGATGGCTTCTCCTGCGGAGACGGCACGTTGGGCCAGATCGGCGGCGAAGCGAATCGTCTGGCGGTCATGCCCGGCGCGGAAGGAATTGGCCATCTGGGGGGTTTCGGCGGACACGGCGCGCAGTTCGAAGGGCCCCTCGCGGCGCAGAAGGACCGAGACCATGCGCGTGCGTAACAGCAACCGAAGCCGGTCGGCCAGGGCTTCGATGACGGCGGCTACGTCGGGAGTTCCGTGCAGCGCGGTAGCTACCTCGGCCAGGATTTCGGCACGGCGGTGCTCCTCACGCGAGGCTTCGCCAAGCCGCGTGGCTTCGAGCAGGCTGCCCAGTTGCCCGGCCAGGATGGTGGCCTTCGCGGCAAGGTCTTCATTAAAAAATCCTTCATCGGCATCATGCAGAAACGTTGCCGCGCCGATGACTTCATCGAAGACCACCAGAGGAGCCGCCAACAGAGAGCGGGCCTCAAACTGGCGCGCCGCGGGAAAGGTCGGAGTCGACTGCACCTGGTTCACAAAAATCGTCCGGCGGCTGCGGACGGCGTCGGCCGTGACGGCGCTTTGCTGGGGAAGCAGCCGGATGCCGATGAAGCTGTCGGCGAGCTTGCCGTCGGCCTGCTCTCCGACGAGTTCGTCGCCCGGGTGGCGCCGCCAGAAGTAGACGCCGCTGACCTGGAAAAATTCGCGGGTGGCGCGGCAGAAGAGCTGGATCAAAGCAGTGGCATCGGGGCGTTCCGCAGCCTTGGCGGCGATCCGCAGGAGGAGTTTCTGAAAACCATCGTCGGAACTGGGAATGGCGCGCCCTTGCGGCGACGGCGTCGAATTGCCTTCGACCATCTTCAGAGTGTCACCGCTCGCCGGCACAGGGTTTTCACGATTCTCACAAGTGATTGAATCTATTGGAAAACTATCCCGTAATCTCAATTTGAGTCAAGGGAAATGGGTAGACGGGTGCCTAAGTGTTAAAACCCGAGAAAAGTGAGGTGAGGCGTCTCAGGGTGAGAATGGGGGCGCGCGAAGTCGAGGATGAGACAGGGCTAATCTCGAATAGCAGTCGAGAAAACGTTTTTAAGAATCAGCTAAGTTTTTAATTTTCATATACATACATCAAGTTACCTTGGTTTTTTCAAAAGCGGAGGCATGGCCCCGGCGTTGCTCCAGTGGGATCACTGGAATATTGCCAAGGAGGAACTGTGTCTTTGCGGAAGACAGGTGCGCTGCTCGCAGTGATGGCGATGGCGGCAGGGATTGGAGTGGCAGGACTTCGCGGCCAGGATGCGTCGAATGAAGTGCTGCGCCGGGCGAAGAGCAAAGTGCAGCCGATGTATCCCGAACTGGCGCGGAAGATGAACATCACAGGTACGGTGAAGGTTGAGGTTGTAGTCGCGCCCAATGGAACGGTGAAGGACGCGAAGGTATTGGGCGGGCATCCGTTGCTGGCCAATGCCGCGCTGGAAGCAGTGAAGAAGTGGCGCTTCGAGCCGGCGGCGACGGAGAGCACGGGCATCGTGGATTTCAAGTTTGAGTCTCATCAGTAGGGCAGTGGGCAAATAGGCGGCCGGGAGAAAACGGCATGACAATTGGAAAAAAGTTGTACGTGAATTTCGGAATCATCCTCAGCATGGTGGTGGTGCTGTTTCTGGTGAACCTGCTGGCGGTGCAAAGAGAGCACGCCGCGAAGGCCGCGGCCACAGCCTCGCTGGAACTGGCGGACGCCACCAACGAAGTCCGCTTCCAGATGATGCAGAACCGCCTCTACCTGAGCAACTACCTGCTGAGTGGCGACACCCGTGAAACGGAGCGGATGAATGAAGGACTGCGCACCCTCACCGAGAAACTGGCACAAGGCAAGGCGCTGGCCAACTCCGAGCAGGAGCGCACGGCGCTGACCAAGGTGGAACAACTGGAACAGGCCTGGGGCAAAGAGTTCGCCCAGCCGCTGATCGACAAACGCAAGGATGTGGATTCGGGCAACGCGACCGTCGCCGAATTGCAGATTTATTACCTCCAGAAAGACGCTTCTTCCTGGGTGAAGAATTCCACCGACGCGCTCGATGTGGCCGATGGAGAAAACCGCAAGCTGGTCGAAGCCCGGCGCAAATCGGACGAGACCGCCAGCACCTATACGATCCTGGCCGCCATCTTCAGCACGCTGTTCGCTTTGGGCCTGGGTGGCGTGATCGCTTACACCACCGCCAAGTCGATCACCGAACCGTTGACCAACCTGATGCACGTTTCCAAGCAGATTGGCGACACCGGCGACCTGGAACACACGATCGACGTGAAGCGCAGCGACGAGATTGGAGAACTGGCCCGCAGCTTCGCCAAGATGGTCACCTACCTAAAAGAGATGGCGGGGGTTTCGGAATCGATCGCCGGTGGCGATCTGATGGTGCAGGTCAAGCCGCGTTCTCCGCACGACACTTTGGGCAACGCCTTCGCCAAGATGGTGGAAGGCCTGGGCAAGCTGGTGCGCAGTGTGCGCGACGCTTCGGCGCAAGTGGCGAGCGCATCCGGGCAAGTCGCGAACGCCTCGGACGATTCGGCCAAGATCGGCTTGCAGGCTTCCTCGGCCATCGATGAAGTCACCAGCACCATGCACGAGATGAGCGTCAACGTGCAGAACATGGTGAAAAGCACGCAGGTGCAGGCTTCCAGCGTGAGCGAGACTTCGGCGTCCATCGACCAGATGGTGGCTTCTATCCAGCGCGTGGCCGATACCGCCAAGGTACTGCTCGACATCTCGAACCGCTCGCGCGAAGAAGTGCACAGCGGCATCACCACCATGGAAAAGGCCACCGACGGCCTGAACCGCATCAACGCAACCATCACCAGTTCGGGAGAAATCATTGGGGCGCTGGGACAGCGCGCCGACGATATCGGCAAGATCATCGAAGTCATTGACGATCTGGCGGAACAGACCAACCTGCTGGCGCTGAACGCGGCCATCGAAGCGGCGCGCGCCGGCGAGCACGGCCTGGGGTTCGCGGTGGTGGCGGACGAAGTCCGCAAGCTGGCGGAAAAGTCAGCGCAATCCACCAAGGAAATTTCCGAACTGATTCAGAGCATTCAGAAGGAAGCGCGCAAGGCCGTGGAAAACATGGACCGCTCCACCGGCATCGTGAACGAAGGCCTCGACCTGGGCGGCGAATTGAATTCGGCGCTGCGCAAGATCTCGAACGTGGTCACGGAAGTTTACAAGTTCGCTCAGGAAATCGGCGCAGCCACCAACGAACAATCGCACGGCTCGTCGCAGATCGCCCGGGCCACCACGCGGCTGAACGAAATCACGCACGAAATCAACTCGGCGGTGGAAGAACAGGCTTCCGGAGCGCAGGCCGTGGTGAAAGCCATGGAGCGGATGCGCGAACTGGTACAGCAATCGACCTCAGGCTCAACCGAACTTGCGGCTTCGGCAGAGCAGATGTCGAAGATGTCGCGCGGCCTGCTCGACTTCATGGACCGCTTCACGCTGGAAGAAGCCGCGCGTCAGGCCGGAGGCGACGAGAAATCGCAGGCCGCCCGCCGGGCTGCGGCAGGTGGCCGCTACTAGAACCAGCGATGGGCAACAAACGATGAACCACCGATTATGAACCGCGAACTCCATATCGTCGGCTTCCAGGTAGGGCGCGAGACTTATGGCGTGCCCATCACTTCGCTGCACGAAATCGTGCGCGTGCCGGAGATCACGGCCGTTCCTGACGCACCCGACTATCTGGAGGGCGTGATCAACCTCCGGGGAAAGATCGTCTCGGTAATGAACCTGCGTAAGCGCTTTGGCGACAAGCAAGCCGTGCTGAAAAAACAGAACCGGATTCTGGTGGTCGAGCACTCCGGCAAGCTGGCCGGATTGATCGTGGACTCGGCGACGGAAGTATTGAAGATCGCCAGCGAAGACGTCGAAGCGCCACCCGCCGCATTCCAGGAAGGCGGCTTGAACTGTGTCACGGGATTGGGCAAGGTTCGCGGCCGCCTGATCGTGCTGCTCGACATGACCAAACTATTGGCTCCAGCCAGCCTGATGCAAGAGAGCGCGGGTGCGGAGAGCAAGACTGCCAAGGCGGAAGCGCGCGGAGCTTCGGCGCGATAAGCATGGGCGCGATAGACATGGGCGCGCTGACGCTTCCTATGAGATTCGGGCGCAAGGAACGAGAGAAAGCATGAGTTCATTCGGGGCGGCACCTGCTCCTATCTTGACGGAAGCGGAACTGAAGCTGCTGCAAGCACTCGTGTATCAAGAGTGCGGCATGCACTTCGACGAACGCCGCACCCACTTCCTGCAAGACCGCCTGCTGCGGCGGCTGCGGGAGTGCCGTGTCGATTCCTTCTACGCCTATTACCGGCTGCTGATCAGTCAGGAAGGCAAGACCGAACTCTCCAAGCTGGTGGAGAACCTGACCGTCAACGAGACCAGTTTTTTTCGGCACAAGGCCCAGTTGGATTTGTTCCAGAAATCCGTGCTCGAGGACATGCTGAAACGCAAACAGGCGCACCGCGAATATTCCATCCGGGTGTGGAGTGCGGGCTGCTCCACCGGGCAGGAGGCTTATACGCTGGGCATGATGGCCGCCGACACGCTGGCCTACTACTATCTGCGCAATCCGCTGCCCATTGAGATGGCGATGCCCAAGCCGCTGATCCCCCCGCCCTGGCGCGTCGAAATTCTGGCCAGCGACATTAGTTACTCAGTGCTGCGCACCGGGCAGGAAGGGCTTTACAACGAGCACCAGATGTCGACCGTCGACTACACCTTTCGCCTGCGTTATTTCGACAAGGTAGGCGAGCGTTATGCCATCAAGAAGGCGCTGAAAGAGATGGTGCACTTCGACTTTCACAATCTGAAGACGGAATACCTGCCGCAGCGCAATGACGTGATCTTCTGCCGGAACGTGATGATGTACTTCGACGTGGCGGAACAGAAGCGGCTGGTGGAAAAGTTTTACCGCTGCCTGAACCCCGGCGGCTATCTGTTCGTGGGCCATGCGGAAAGCTTGCTGGGCCTGACCGAGAAGTTCCACATGGTGCACAAAGACAGCGGCACGGCCTACCAGCGAATTGAGGTGCGCGAGTGACGAATCCCCCCGATGAGCGCGGAGCGGAACTGCGGGAACTGTTTTTCGAGACCTCGCAGGAACTGCTGCAGGCGCTGAACGAAGAATCTCTCAAGCTGGAAAAGAATCCCGGCGATGAGGAGATCGTGCGTTCGATTCGCCGGACGGTACACACGCTGAAAGGCGATTCGGCGGCTTGCGGGCTGCGCGAGTTGAGCGAACTGGCGCACCAGTTCGAGGACGCGCTCTCGCTCGAGAGCGCGGCCAGCCACGGAGCAGTGGCCGAAATCGCTTTTGCCGCCGCGGATGTCTTTGCGGGAATGCTCGCGGCCTACCATGGCGGAAGCCCGATGCCGGACGCCGAACCACTGCGGCAAAGAATCAGCGAGCTGACCGCGGCCCCGGCGGCCAAGAAGTCGCGGCGCAAGAAGAAATCCGCCGACACGGCGCCGAATTCCGGTACGAAGTCCGGTACGAAGTCCGGCAATGACTGGACGGAGGCGGAGAAGCGCGCGGTCGCCCAGGCCCAGGCTGCCGGTTTGGCGCTGTACGAAATCGTCGTGAAGATCGATCCCCACTGCACCATGCCGATCGCCGCGCGGCAACTCATTCAGACCGCGATCAGCGGGCTCGGGCAAGTGCTCGTGATGCGGCCGGACGCAAAATCGCCCGCCGCCTCCAAGCAGGTGGAGTTCGTGTTCGCCAGCCTTCAGCCCAAGGAACAGATTGCCGCCAAGTGCCACATCCCGACCATCGCCGGCGACGTCAGCGTGACCCTGATCCAGGCCGCATCGCCGAGCACGGCCTCGGGTGGAATCACCACTCAGACCGCAGCGCCCGCACTGGAAGTTGCAGTTTCGGCGGCCGCTTCTGCCGGCCCAGCGTCCGCAACCTTGACGACGGCCCAGTCCGCTCCCACTGAGGTTCAGGCCCCGACGCCGGAAGCGGCTGTGCCGCAAGTGTTGACGGAGAACATTCTCCGTGTCGAAGCTGGACGCATCGACAACGTGCTTAACCTGGTCGGAGAACTCATCATTGGCAAGTCGATGTTGCAGCAGGCGCTCCTCGAGTTTGGCAAGCGCTATCCCAAGGAGTTGTTGCGTGGCAAGTTTGCCGATGCCATGGCCTTTCAGGCACGCGTGCTCAACGATCTGCAACGGTCGGTCATGAAGATCCGCATGGTGCCGGTGGACCAGTTGTTCCGGCGCTTTCCGCGCATCGTGCGCGATGTGGCGCGGCAGTGCGGGCGCGAAGTGGATCTGGAACTCTCCGGGCAGGAGACCGACCTCGATAAAGGCATCCTCGACGCCATTGCCGAACCTCTCACGCATCTGGTGCGGAACGCGGTCAGTCACGGCATCGAACCGGCCGAGCAGCGCCGCGCTCAGGGCAAATCGCCGCGGGGAAAGATCCGCCTCAATGCCTATCACCAGGGCAATCAGGTCGTGGTCGAGATCAGCGACGACGGGCGCGGTATCGATGCCCAGAAGATTCGCACCAAAGCAATCGAGTTGGGGATGACGACAGCGGAAGAAGCGGCGCGTTTCACCGAGGCTGAGACGCTGGACTTCATCTTCCGGCCCGGATTCAGCACGGCGGAAGTCGTCACCGAAGTCTCCGGACGCGGAGTGGGCATGGACGTAGTGCAGAGCGTGTTGCAGCGGCTGAAGGCCACGATTCACGTCGAGACCCACATGGGCCAGGGCACGACGTTCCGGCTGAAGCTGCCGCTCACGCTGGCCATCATCAAAGCCCTGATGTTCTGGGTGGAGCAGCGTCTGTATGCCATCCCGCTGAACGCGGTGAGTCAGATTGCCCGCACTTTCGAATCGGAAGTGCATCAGGTCGACAACTACGAGGTGCTGCAGTTGCGCAACCAGGTGCTGCCGCTGCTGCGCCTGGGACGCGCCTCCGCGGCTGAAGTAGACGGGAAACCGCGCAAGCTGTTCGTCCTCGTGATCACCGTCGGAGAACGAAAATACGGCCTCGTCGTGGACTCTCTGGAAGGCGAAGAAGAGTTGGTGATCAAAGCTTTGGACGATCAGACCTTCGCCACCGATCTGGTGAACGGCGCTTCCATCCTGGGGGATGGAAAAGTTGTGCTCATCCTGAACCTGCTGGCCGTGGTGGAACACGCCGGGCGGATGCGTCCCGAAGCCCCCGGGCTGACTAATTGTGGACTTCTGCTGAACCATGCCGACCGCGCCCGGATGGCGCTGAGCGCCGCGGGAGGCCAGGCATGAAACCAGAGATGAAAAAAGTGCGCGTGCTGGTAGTGGATGATTCCGCCTTGATGCGGAAGCTGATCCCGCAGATGCTGGAGGCCGACCCTTCGATCGAAGTGGTGGGCACCGCAATGGATGGCACCTTCTGCCTGAAGAAGATCGAAGAGCTAAAACCCAACGTGGTCACGCTCGATCTGCAGATGCCGGGCATGAATGGCATCGACACGTTGAAAGAGATCATGCGCCGGAATCCGCTGCCGGTGATCGTGGTCAGTTCGCACAGCACCGAAGGCGCGTCGGTCACGTTCAAGGCCCTGGGGCTGGGTGCGTTCGATTTCGTCACCAAGCCGCAGGACGCCTCGACGCACATGGCCGAAACTGCCAAGGAGTTGATTGCCAAGATCAAGGCGGCCGCGGATTGCAAGGTCGTAAGGCCCGGCTCTTTCCGGGCGGCAGCGCCTGCGGAAAAAATTTCGGCCACGAAGGCGCCTAAGCCCAGCAAATTGGTCGCGCTCGGAATTTCCACCGGAGGGCCACAGGCCCTCGAGTTCCTGCTGGCCCAACTGCCGCCGGACTTTCCGGGAGCGATTGTAGTCGTGCAACACATGCCCGAGGGCTTCACCGACATGTTTGCCCGCCGCTTGGACGAGTTGTGTTCGCTGCGCGTGAAAGAAGCTCAGTCGGGCGACACCCTGCAGGCCGGGCGCGTGCTGATCTGTCCCGGAAGCCGGCATATGAAAGTGAAGCGCCTGACCATGGGCGACATTGTGGTGCTCAATGACGACGTGCGCGTCAATGGCCACCGGCCCAGCGTTGACGTCTTGTTCCACAGCGCGGCCGAGGAATTCGGTTCGCACGCGGTCGCCGTGATCATGACTGGCATGGGGGACGATGGCGCGGAAGGTCTGGGCGCAGTGAAGCGCGCCGGCGGTATGACCATCGCGCAGAGCGAAGAGTCTTGTGTGGTCTACGGCATGCCCAAGGCTGCCATCGAGCGTGGCTATGCCACGCGGGTGATCGCTTTGGACGTGCTTTCGTCCACTTTGCAAGCTCTCTGTGGCCGCAACACCAATGAAGGCCACGGAGAGGACAGCGGGGCGCGAAGGGCAGTTCGCGCCGGGCGCTAACTATGGTTGCTGACTCAAGTCCTGGGACCTGGTCTTGCCGACTAGGTCCTGTGACCTGAGTCATCTGTTCGGCGGGTTACCGCCGTGATCGAATGTTGGAGGAGGTTGTTATGGAGCAGTTTGCAGCAGTCAAACGCAGCAAGGACGGACAACCAGTCCGTTACTTGATCGTGGACGATTCCGTGTTCGCGCGCAAGAACCTGGCTCGCATGATCGAAACCTTCGGTGGCCAAGTTGCCGCCGAGGCTGGTGACGGCTTGACCGCCATCAGCGAGTTCGAGCGCACTCATCCTGACATCGTGCTCATGGATATCACCATGCCGCAGATGGAAGGAATTGAGGCCGCCGAGAAGATCGTGCAGGCGCATCCCGAGGCCCGTGTCGTCATGGTGTCTTCCGTGGGTTACCAGGAAAACATCGTGGCTGCATTGCAGCGCGGGGCGCGGCATTTCGTGCAGAAGCCGGTGAAGCCGGAAGTTTTGTACGAAGTCATCAAGTACGTTCTTGGAGAAGACGGCGCCGTGGCAACTGCGGCCGGCGCGGGGGTCTAGTCGCATGAAGATGGAACTGATTCAGCCTTTCATCAACGCGGCGGACGCCGTGTTGTCGCAAGGCCTGTCGACATCCACGAAGGTCGATCACCTCTCGATGGAAGAGGAAGGCTATCGCCGCAAAGGCGTGGCCGGAATGGTCGCGCTTTCGGGCGACATCGAAGGCCGCATTGTGCTCGACCTCGAGCCGCAGACCGCGGTGCGCGTGGCCAGCCACTATGCGGGCGCGGAGCTGCCCGAATCCGATGCGCTGATCAAAGAGACCATATTCGAGCTGGCCAACCAGGTCGTCGGCAATGCCGTGTGCGCGCTCAACGACCAGGGCTTCCACTTCCGCGTGCATCCTCCGCTGCTGCTTACGGCCGATGCAGGCGACAAGACCAGCGAAGACGTCGAGGCGCTGATGATCTGCTTTGAGACTTCCATGGGCAACGTGTATATGAACGTCGCGCTACGGTATAACAAGCGGCGCATGTCGGATCATGTGGCCGCCGCTGGACGGTAGTTGTTGGGCTTCGGGCGTTGGCTCTCGGTTGCAGTCTTCACGAATATCCTTTGCCAGCAGTTGCCGGTTCGGCCCGGTTCGGAATCCTCGCAAAATTATTCTCGGTTGGAATCCGACGGCACGGACTGTTACAGTCGTCCTTTACTGCTTGTCGGGCGGCTTGGGATGATCTTCCCCAGCTGGCCGTTCGAGCCTAGTCAGTGGGCGCCCCTTCAACGATTCCATGACGGCCTCCAGCTGACCGCCCCACGGTCCAAACTTGCAGTCGGGTGCCTTCCCCTCCGCGCAATCGCTCATCCGCCGGGCGTCGGCTTGGTCGCTCGTATTGGGTTCCTTGCGATTGAGCTTCATCCAAAAGGCATGTCCGTCAAACTTGTTGGCCAGGTTGTCCGTTTTATTCACGCCCGTGGCCATGAGTCCGAGCCAGGTTGAAGTTCCTCGTGTAGGCTTGATCGCGTTGGCGCCCATGGCATGGCACCCCGTACAGACGGGTTTTCGTTTGTCGTCGATCTTGTACACCTTGCCATTCCAGCCCAGAAAATCCGTCCCCGGAAACCAGTATTTGTCCGTATGCCATCTTTTGGGCAGGATGCCGACTTGAGTGAGATAGGGAGTGCGCAACAGCCCAGTGTCATGGCACGACGCACATTTTTCCCCCGCTGCCTCGGCTGGCGTCATCCAAAACCCCGCCTTATCGTCCTCGGGGGCGGGAACTTTGCTACCGTCGACATCATCAAGGCGTTGGTAGAAGCATGTCGCGCCGTTGACGAAGTTTGTTTGGATCACGGCAATGTCATCGAAGATGTTGCTCTTCGGGTCGATCACCTCCTTCTTCCGGCACAACCAAACGATGAAGACGTTTTTGTCGGTGGTGTCTTGAACCCCCAGCCGGCTACCCTCCCGGCAGGCGGCGCTGGGCAGATAAGGCGGCATCTCGCACTTGCCCCCCGCAGTCCCATTCATCGGAATTTCTTTGCCCTTGAGACAGTCGAACGCCTTGACTTTAACGCCGACTGCCTTCTCACAAGCCTTTGCGTAATCCGCGAGGTCCTCGGCCACGGCAGGGACGATCGCCTGGGGCGCGCACAATATGGCCATTATGACCGTGGCCTTCCAATGGTGAAGGTGCATGTGTCTACCTCTCTTTTTCTCTTTTCTTAAAACCGCTTCAGCGAACGGGTTGACCGGATCACTTGCTGAAGGCGCCTTCTTCGTTTCTCGGGACCGCTCATCTCTCGGGCATGGCGAACCTGAACCAAGACCCCACCCTGCCGGCACGAAGGATGGGGCAAACCTAAGCTGAGCAGGACAGCTGTGACGTCGACAGGCAGGTCGCCTATCGGGCACACCTCCAATCGTTTCATGCCGCGCGAATTGCCTTTTTGCCGGACACAATATCCTTTACAGCGCCCCTGAAGCCGACTAACTGCTGTTCATAAAACTCGTCAATGAACTCAAGAAGTCTGAGCGCAATCTTCTCGATTAACTTTTCCTGTATCGCCTCTTGCATCTTGATCATCATGTATTTGTCGCCGACGAACTCATATGTGTCATATGAACTCGCTAGCGTCGTGCTGGCATAGGTGACGCAGAGCGCCTTTGCGTCTGTGTTTTCCATGTGAAGTGCGTATTTGACAACTCGGGTGGAAATGTTGGTCTCGTTATAGGCGGTAATCACGCCAAAGTACTTGAAGTCGCGTTTTTGCTTTGAGTATTTTGCGATCTCGCCCCCCGATGCTTTCAGCGCGCCAAGGACGGCATCCTTTAGCTGGGCGACATTCTTGATATTCAGGATCTTCTCGACCACGTCTGGATCTACCTTGAGGCTAAAGTCACTCTTATCATAATTGTCATCTTGCTGGGACTGGAACGTAAAGAACGGAAATGGGAAACGCACGAATCCAGTCACCCAAGCATCCATGTTCTTTATGGCTTCAGAAACCTGAATTCCGGATTCGACCGCGGCGTTTGCGATGGTTTGCTGCACCATGTTGGTGCAAACGGCCATGATCATCGAGCATTTTTCGTAGTCCTCTCGAGTCATTGTTCCCTCGACATCGACCTCAACAGGTTCGGGAATGCTCATCTCGCCGTCTACCTTATTGTCCTGGCCAAAGGCGGGCGCTGGCGGCATGGCGTGGCCCGATAGGCCATGTTTTCGGTCCATAGCTTCGACTAGAAATGGAACGTCTTCTTTTGTTAGTGGTCTTGGCATTGTTTTCTCCTTTGGGTAGACCGTTGCCTTCTAACACTGCAGCGACTAGCCTTGGGGACAGATATTGTTCCTAAGTTCGACGCTATGTCAAGAAGTATTTTGGGGCTGGCCGTTGATAAGTTGGAAGGGACATCTCCTAACTGTCGGCTGACGAGTGCAGCACCTTTCGAAACACTGCGAAAGGTGCGGCGGCCTAAGTTGTGGTGGTGCCGGCTTTATAACATCAAAGGTGGGCTAGCTACCAACTCCTTGCTGAATTGGGCTCCGACGTACATTGTTTTATGTACGAGGTCCATCTGGGTAACGTGTATGAACAACCCAGAGCCGGCGATAATCTGCTGCAACGCAGTGTAGTTATAGATCGAATAAGGTTCGTTTGTGTTGGGATTGTTTGTCGTTGCGATGGCACACGTCAGCGCGGCAAAAAATACAGACACCTCCGCGAGTATGTCTCGAACCGACTGTTGAATCACGGAAGAGTCCTCGTCGGTAGTGGCCATCATGATATTGCCGGTCTCGTTGAAGATGTAATACTTCTTGGCTTCGATGTTCTTGAGATGATCCCGAAAATCCTGTTCGGGAAATCTCTAGCTCGGCATAAGTCTTGTCGTCTGGCATATAATCTCCGATTCCGGCTGATGCCACTAAGTCGCGGAAACGAACGTTATACTCTCCCTATTCCCAAATGCAAGGAAGGAGGTGTTTGCCAGAAGTAAGGAGGTGCCTATTTCTCGATAGGACGCTCTGGCTGATGAGATAACCGTGGCGGCTACTAATGAGTAAGTGGATTTGGAAGCGTTCGAATAAACCGGGGCTCAGGGCAGGCTCTAACGTCGCAGAACCGGAGTGAGGTTGGGAGCGGACTATTTCCGCGACGTTCGGACGGGGCAGCCGGCTAGTGTTCAGCGATCTCAACCCACCAGTGAGCTACGGGGCCTTGGTGCGGGTCGTTATAATATCTTCCTTCCCAACGAAACCTCGCTTGATAAGTCTTGCCGGCGTCTACGTGGATAAGCTTGGTCTCAGGCGTTCCGGAGGCGGGCCCGGCTGTCCAACTGGGAAAGGAACTTGGAGCGAATACGATGGTGTGGTCGCCTGGAAGCAGCTCTATGGGGTTGAAGAACATTCTAAGATGACAATGCTTTGGATTGCCTTGGGTGTGAAACAGATCCTTATCGCAGTGCGTGTCCGTCGCCGATTTGCCATCAATGGTGTCGACTACAAGCCCTTTCATATGGAGAACAGCGATCTGCTGTCGAGGACGGGCGGGACCATCATAGGCGCGATAGGCTGCAGCCATTGCTGCTACCGTCAGGGCTATCGTGACCGCTAGGGACAGGGCACTCCATTTCGTGGTTTGAAGGATCATCCGCGAGGGGACGCGCCCTAATTGTTTTGGCCGGCCTTGGTGGTGGATGTCCATAGCGGACAGGTTTCTTTCGCCCCTCGGGGTTGGTTCCATTCTTATCCCGACTCCCAGGGCTTGCGCCCTGGGCTGCATTCTTTCGCCGCTTCGCGGCTGGACAAACTTTATGGCTTCCGCAAATATCCGTGAAAGACGTAGCTGGCATCGACGTAGGTTCCGGTGATGGTTCCCGCGGTGTTGATGCCGTAGCCGGCGGTTCCCTGGCCGACCAACGTGCCTGCGCCCGGGGCTTCGAAGGCGGTTATGGTTCCGCCGGAAGTCCGCGAGATGCCGTGGCCTACACCGCTGCCGTCGGCGTAGTAGCCTGCGATGGTTCCCGCCGTGTTGATGCCGGCGGCGAAGGTTCCCTGACCCGCGCCCGTGCCTGCGCCCGAGGCGCTGAATTCGGTGAGCGCGCCGCCGGAGGTCCGCTGGAAGCCGTGATACACATTGCTTGAGTCAACGTAGTATCCCGCGATGGTTCCGGCGGTGTTGATGCCGAGGAAGAAGTCGAGAGTGTTGGAGAAGTTGCCGCCGGTTCCCTGACCGGCGCCGGTGCCCGCTCCCGCGGCGTCGAATGTGGTGATCGTGCCGGTGGAGGACCGCACGTATCCGTGGCTCACGTTGCTGGAGTCTATGTAATAGCCGGCAATCTCTCCGCCGGCATTGATGGTGAAGGCGCCTGTTCCCTGCAATTCGGCTGTGCCCGCTGCCGAGACGTTGAATTTGGTGATGGCGCCGTTGACGGCGCGCTTGTAGCCGTGAATCACCCAGTTCTTGTCAAGGTATAAGCCTGCGATGACTCCGGTGGTGTTGATGGCGAAGGCGTACGTGCCCTGGCCGGCTATGGTGCCTGCGCCCGAGACGCTGAATTCGGTAATCGCGCCGGCGGCGGTGCGCACGAAGCCGTGCCATATGCCATTTGTGTCATGGTAAGACCCAGTGATCGTTCCCGCCGTATTGATGGCGTAGGCTTTCGTTCCCTGTTTTGATCCCGTGCCTGCGTGAGGAGTTTCGAATCCGGTTATGGTGCCGGTGGTGGCGCGCACGAAGCCGTGATAGACGTTGCCGCTGTCGATGTAGAAGCCTGCGATGGTCCCCGCTGCATTGATGCTGTAGGCCACGGTTCCCTCATTCGCGGCTGTGCCTGCTCCCGCGGCCGAGAAAGTGGTGTAGGTCTGGGCCAGCGCCGATCCGGTCGCGAGGACTGCCAATAAAAGGGTGACGACCAAAGCCAGGGCGGCCGTTTCCGCTCGCCCCCAGATTCCAGAAGTCCGGCTGCAATGCTGCGTGCGGCGGTTCATTCGGCTTCTCCTTCGTGGTTCAAAAAAACGGCCCTGATGATACCACCTGTCACACCGCTCGCCGATAGTCGTGAAGCAGTTTTCATATGGATTTCATATGTATTCTCAGGCGTCCTCTACGCTAAGCCTGTAGCGGCAGCTTCGGGCCGGAGTCTTTCGACTCTTCCACGGGATCGGCGACGCTTCTCAGCTCGGGATACTTCTGGATCAGTGTGGGCGGGGCTTGCACGCGCTTGCCGGTGATCATTGCCTTTAACTCCAGGGCGTTCACTCCGGCTTTGCTTTCGAAGTGGTTGTTGGTGATTACATACGTCGTCTGCGCGCGGGCGGCGACGCTTTCGATTCTCTCCCTCCAGCCGGCTAGCTCGCGCTGGTTGTAGAGATAGTTGTAGCGGTCGTTGCGACGGTCGGAGTCGGAACCTTGATCGGCAGAACTTTGGTCGGCAGAACACTGATCGGCAAACCAGTGCTCGTAGTTGCGGCCGTGGAGGCGGACGTAGCCGATGGCGGCGGTGACGTGGTCGGTGGGGGCTAGGGAGCGTCCCAGGACGGGCTGGTCGATGTTGCAGAAGCCGACATCTTTCTGGGTGAAGGCGGCCAGGGTCGCGGCGTCGTTCCAACTGGAGTGGCGGACCTCGACTACGCGCGGGTATTCGATGAACTGGCGCAAGAGGCGGTCGAGATATTCGCGGTTGAGAGACGTGTTCTTGAAACTGACGGGAAACTGGATTAGCAGCGCGCCGAGGCGGCCTTCGTTGGCGATGGCGTCGAGGCCTTCGCGGGTGCGGGCTTCGTCATCGTCGGTAGGGCGGATGGTGGCGGCGGAAGTGGGCTCCATTACCGCGATCGGCGAGTGCGTGAAGGCGCGGTAGAGCTTGGCGGTGAAGAGGAAATTCTTATTCACGGCCGCGACCTTGCGGCACCAGAGTTTGGCCCACTCCGGCTTCAACGGTCCGTAAAACGATGTGTTGATCTCCGTGGTATCGAAGAAGCGGGCTAGGTACTCGAGGGGATGCTGCTTGCGCCGCGACATACCCGAAGACATGCCGGAAGGATAGAAGATGCCGTCCCAGTCTTTGTAGGACCAGCCAGCGGTGCCGATGCGGATGTCGTGCGCCTGGACTTGGGGCAAACGAACTGAGGCTGAGGATTCCATACACGGAACCGCAGACGGAGGGCAGGGCAAGGTTAGCACAGGGGTACGAAGATCGTGAGCCGGCAAGTCTTGTTATTCAAGTTGCAAATGGCACTTTCGTGCCATACGGCCCCCCCCACGACCGTGCCATTCCCGCCGTCCGGAGATCTACTAGACTGGCGGCCTCGATCTCCCCCTCTTATCCCTTCGGCACAGGAGCGTCCAATGAAAACCAGACTTCTGCTGTTTCTTCTGCTACTGCCAGCCCTGGCAGCAGCCCAGACTTACACGTATTCCACATTCCTTGACTTCCCGAAGACGGGGGGGCCCTTTGGCGCCAGCCAAATGATCATTGATGAGCAGAGCAATCTCTACGGAGCATCCCCGTATGGCGGCAGCAACAGCTCGAACGACAACGGCGGCGATGGCACTGTTTACATGGTTACACCGGCGGGCGGATTGAAAGTGCTTTACAACTTCGGCAGCAGTCCGACCGACGGCGTGAGGCCAGTCGGACCCCTTACGCGCGATGCGGCAGGGAATTTTTATGGCACCACCGCCGCAGGTGGCGCCAATGGATCAGGAACCGTGTTCAAGCTCACGCCCCAGGGAGTCGAGACGGTGCTGACCAGCTTCCCCAACAACAATCTAGGCGCCTACACCGTGCCGGGCGGCGGCGTGACCCTCGACTCGCAGGGAAACATCTACGGATATGTCACGCGATGGGTGCAATTCAACGCTGACGGCGGTGACATCTTCAGGCTCACACCGGAGGGCGTCTATTCGATTATCTACGATTGGTGCCCGGGCGCCAGGTGCAGCAGCGCAGAAGGGCCGACTGGAACTTTAGTTCGGAATCCGGCAGGTGGGTTTTTCGGAGCGACGCAAGGCAACTACACTCCTTCAGGCAACGTGTTCGCGTTGTCTGCGCAGAATACGATCGACGGGCTCTACACCTTCCCCTCTCCGCTGGGAGCGAAGACCAGTCTGGTATTAGACGCGGCAGGAAACCTGTTTGGCCTTGCAGGGGAGCCGTTTGGTGCCGGCAGCGGCATTGTGTATGAAATTACTCCCGACAGCGTTGAATCGACCGTCTACACGTTTCCCACCCGGTACGGATACAACGGATATGGCCCGCCAATTCTCGATGCTGCCGGCAACCTATACGACACGACCGAAATCAACGCGCCTCTGGACATTGTGTTCAAAGTGAGTCCCTCAGGCGTGGAAACAGTGCTGTACACGGGTCAGTCCGTGGACCCCATCGGGGTGGTCATGGACAAGGCTGGGAACCTTTACACGACGTGCTTTTTCTGCGGAATCAACCATACGGGTTCGATCGGCAAACTGACCAAGAACGCCGACTGAGCGTTGGGAAGTGACCCTGGACTTCCCGCAATATCAAGGCCCTTTCCGGCATCGAGCGTCCCGCGCGCCTGAAGCTGGATCGCCTAGATGCTGCGGTTGCTGTGCGGGATCTTGCCGTCTTGCCCGACAACCGTTTTCAGATGTTGAAGGGATACAGAAAAGGACAATACAGCATCCGCATCGACGATCAGTGGCGGATTTGCTTCGACTGGAGAGATGGAGCGTCCGGTCCGTCGAACGTGGAGATTGTCGATTACCATTAGGAGAGCGATATGCCAGTAACTGCAATTCATCCCGGGGAACATTTGGCCGAAGAGCTCGGCGAACTTCGAATGAGCGCCGCTGAACTGGCGCGGCAACTGGAAGTGCCGACCAACCGCATCACCGAAATCCTCAATGGAAGGCGCGCTATTACCGGCGACACGGCGCTGCGCCTGGCACACTTCTTTGGCACGAGCGCGGAATTCTGGCTAAATCTGCAGAGCTTGTATGAAATCCGGGTCGCTCAGCAAAAGGCGGGTAAGTCCATTAAGTCATTGCCCACGCTGAAACGTTTCGAACAGGTTCACGCCTAGGTACGGGCTTTGGAACACCTCAGGGGCTGAGCCCGCGCCATTTCTTGGCTTTGAGCGGCACGAGTGACTCGTGCCCTTCCCGATGTCGGTATCCTACCGCTCACTCCAGCGACAACACTACCCAATACACACCCGTAGGATAAGTCTCCGTGCGCGCGTAGCACGTGCCCACCGAGAAGCTTTTCAGATTGTGGCCGGAGAGCACACCACCCGCGTTTGCCGGCAGCGTCTCGGGATGCAAGCTGGTGTAAGTCAGCACCGTGTAGCGTTGCGCCAGCTGCTGAATGGGGGAGGTGCCGAGCTTGTCCGCGTGGGCCATGGAGCAGGCGGCCTCGTCTGCTGTAGGCAGATCCTGGCGGGCGAGGTCAGGCTGGCTGGCCTGATGCCGCGCTTGCGACACGGTCGCCGCAATCCGATCTTTTACTTCTGTTGCTGAATAGTTGGGGAGGGCATGGCCGAAATCCTGCACGATGTAGAGCCGGTCTCCGCTGCGGACCACACCTAACCCGACCACGTTATACGTCGGGTTGAGCAGGTTGGTGCGATGCGGAGGCGACAGCATGAGATGTTGATGACCACTGGCGGCGTCGATGTCGAGTGCGACATTCTCGCCTTCCTGATCGAGAGTTGTGCGCGTGGCGCTTCCCAGCCGTTGGGGCAAGGAAGGCTCGCCTTCAAACTGGTGAGAAAGCTGCCGCGCCGCAAACATGGCTTCGGCGTGCGCTCGGGCTGCCTGGCAGAGTCCGGCATCGAGCGTCAGACGGGGCGCTCCGGCCTGCGCTCGGGCTTGATTCGCCAGCTCGAGAAGTATGTGTTCCGAATCGGGATCGTAGTCGCTGAAAGGAATATCAGGAGCAGTTGCCGCGGCTGGCTTTAGAGTCGCACGCTGCGCGGGCTTGGCCGCGCCGTCGTCAGTTCCCCCCGAAGCCGCCATCACTTGACTCGGCGGCCGGGCCGAGGCGGCGCCCAGCAGCAGCAGAAGCGCCACTACGACTCTTCTGCCGGCCAATCGATCAACCGCTCTAAGGGCTCTTGGCATTCGCTTGTGCCTACTCAACACGACCCTGGGAAAGGGTCTAGCTCAGGTTCAAATCAACTCAGGCTCAAACTTGCCGCTGGTGCTACGCTAGAGGCTGGAATCCGGCCGGAGAAGTTACCTTCGCTATGGAACCTGGCATCATTGGGGTCATTGGCCTGTTGTTTGGCAGCGTGATTGCTTGGCTTGCGCTGCGCTCGCGCACGGCCACGCTGAGCGCGCGTTTGTCCTTGATGGAAAAGGAATTAGCGGCCGGAAAGGCCGATCTGGCGCGGCTTCAGCAGGCCTACACCGAACTGGTGGCAGGCAAGGCCAGGCTGGAATCCACCCTGGAATCGGAACGGAAGACCAGCGACGAAAAGATGGAATTAGTGACTCGTGCCAGCGAGGAATTGCGCAATGCCTTCAAAGCGCTGGCATCCGAGGCGTTGAAGAGCAACAACTCTTCTTTTCTGGTGATTGCGGAAGAGACGCTAAAGCGCTTCCAGAGCCAGGCCAAGGGCGATCTCGAAGCCCGGCAGAAGGCTGTGGCCGACATGGTCGCTCCGGTGCGCGAATCGTTGAATAAAGTGGATGCGCAGATTCAGCAAATGGAAGTGGCGCGTGGCGATGCCTACGGAGAACTGCGTGCCCAGGTGCAATCGCTGATCACCACGCAAAAAGAGTTGCAATCGGAGACCGGCAATCTGGTGCGGGCGCTGCGCACCCCCAACGTGCGCGGGCGCTGGGGAGAGATTCAGTTGCGGCGCGTGGTGGAGATCGCCGGCATGCTTCCTTATTGTGACTTCACCGAGCAGGAAACAGTGACCACAGAAACGGGAAGGCTGCGTCCCGATCTCGTCGTAAAGCTGCCCGGGGGCAAGAACGTTGTGGTGGATGCGAAAACGCCGCTGCAAGCCTTTCTGGATGCTTTCGAAACTACCGACGAAGAAGCGCGGCGCGCTTGTCTCGCCAACCATGCGCGGCAGGTTCGCGATCACATGAAGACTCTGGCGGGCAAGAATTATTGGGAGCAGTTCGAATCCACACCTGAGTTCGTGGTGATGTTCCTTCCCGGCGAAACGTTTTTCAGCGCCGCGCTGGAGCAGGATCCCAGCTTGATCGAGCAGGGAGTGCTGAGCCGTGTGATTCCCGCGTCGCCGACCACGCTGATCGCGCTGCTAAAGGCCGTCAACTACGGATGGAATCAAGAAAAACTGGCGCGCAACGCGCAGCAAATCAGCGCGCTGGGAAAAGAACTGCACGACCGCCTGCGGCTGCTGGCGGGGCACATCACGCAAGTCGGCACGGGCCTCGACCGTGCCGTCGAGGCGTACAACAAGGCCGTCGGATCGCTTGAGAGCCGCGTGCTGGTCTCGGCGCGGAAGTTTGCAGAGCTGGGCGCGTCGGTGGCCGACGATATTCCGGAACTTGAACCCATTGAAACTACGTCGCGAGCGCTTTCATTCGAGTGGGACGACGAGGATGCTTCCCCAGAAGCAGAGGATGAACGGAAGGCCGGCTAAGATCCGCTCTGGACAGCAGCGTCGGCGTCTAATCTAAGCAAGCTCTAATGCGGCAGAGCAGTTCCCTGCCCGTCGCTGTGAAAGCTGCCTTGCCAGGACATCCGAAGGGGCATAGTCAGGCCTACACTTCCGGCTCCCAGGGTATCGCCACCGAGCCATTTTCAACCTAAAGACAGCTCCGGCCCCCGCCGATAACCTAATTGACGAGGCTGCGCCGTTACGCCGTAGAGCTGTCCCTCGTTCAGATCCCCATCTCAGGAAAGCAAGTCTGGAGGACCATCGGTCCGGTGAAGCGCTCCACGGCATCTCGTGTCGGCAAAGCAGGGATTGGCATCCCTGTGGGCACGCTCGATTCGCCAGTCGAGGCCCCGCTCAAACGCCGGGTCACCGGTGGCTTCATCGTGGCTGTGCTCCTGACAATCGTCATAAGCATCGCTTCCTGGCGCAGCGCATGGCTGTCGGCAAATGATGCCAACTGGGTGGTCCACACCTACGCCGTGCTGGAGACGCTCAAGGTCACGCAACAACACGTAATCGAAATGGAAACCAGCGCCCGGACATTTGCCCTCATGGGGCAGGACCCGTTGCTGGTGCACTATAGGGCGGCGCGGGACGCCGTCACGCAGGACGAGGGCGAGCTGCGCCATTTGACGGCGGACAATCCCAATCAGCAACGGCGGCTGGACGTGCTCGAGCCGCAGGTTCGGGCCGCGCTCGAATTCGCCGCGAAGATAGTCGGCAAACGGCAGCAGACCGGCGCGGTTCCCGGCACCAGCGAGGTTCTAGAGACCGAACGTCTCATGAGTGCAGTGCGAACCATAACGCAAGAGATGCTGGGCGAGGAGACGCGGTTGTTGAGCCTGCGCTCTCAGCGGACCGAGGCGCAACGGCGATTGACGAGCTTCATTATGGTCGTCGGCCTATTGGTGGGAGCGGGCCTGCTGACGGTGGCCAGGTTCGCCGTCAACCGCGAAATCGACGTGAGCGCACGGGGGCGGGCACAACTCAAGGCTCTGAACGCGGACCTGGAGAGGCGCGTGGCCCAGCGCACTGAGGCATTGGGCGAAAGCGAAGGCCGTCTGGCGGGCGTGATTCAGTCCGCGATGGATTCCATCCTTACCGTCGACGAACAGCAGAACATCCTGCTATTCAATGCGGCCGCGGAGAGAATGTTCCGCTGCCCGGCCTCAGAAGCGCTGGGGCAGCCTTTGACGCGCTTCATCCCGCAACGCTTCCACGCCGCGCACGCCGGACACATCCACAAGTTCGCCGAAACGGGGGTGACGAGCCGGGCCATGGGATCGAAGAATGCGCTGTGGGCGCTGCGGGCCGATGGCCAGGAGTTTCAGATTGAGGCTTCCATTTCTCAAGTGGTGACCGGCGGGAAGAAACTGTTCACCGTGATCCTGCGGGACGTGACCGAGCGGGTACAGGCGGAGGCAGTGCGCGAACACCTGGCGGCGGTGGTCGACTCCTCCGACGACGCGATTATCAGCAAGGACCTGAACGGGACGATCAACGCCTGGAATCGTGGTGCCGAGAAGGTCTTCGGCTACCCGGCGGCGGAGGCTGTGGGGAAACCAATGCTGATGCTCATCCCGCCGGAGCGTGTGGGTGAAGAGTCCGACATTCTGGCACGCATCCGGCGTGGCGAGAGCGTTGAACATTTCGAAACCGTCCGCGTCCGGAAGGATGGCACGAAAATTGAAGTTTCTGTGACAATTTCGCCGGTTCGAGATGGTAGCGGCGCGATAGTTGGCGCTTCAAAGATTGCGCGCGACATCACGGAGCGCAGGCGTGTGGAAGAGGCCCTGCGTCACAGTGACGACAGAAGAAAGTTTGCCTTGGAGACCGCGAAAGTGGGGGATTGGGAACTCGATCTCACCACGCTGCAAGCTACCCGTTCTCTGCTGCATGACCAAATTTTTGGATATCAATCGCTTCTGCCGGAATGGAATTTTGATATCTTCCTTCGCCATGTCCATGCCGAAGACCGGCAAGCGGTCCGGGAAAATTTTCAGAGTTGCATGCGCCAAGGAAAGAAATGGGAATTTGAATGCAGAATCGTCTGTCCGAACGGGGATATTCGTTGGATCTGGGCGTGTGGCGACCAATCTCGGGACTCCTCGGGCAATGCGACTCGAATGTTTGGAATCGTGCAGGACGTTACGGAGCGCAAGCAAGCGGGAGAGGCTTTGCGCGAGCAGGCCCGGGTTATGGATTCCGCCCAGGTGTTTGTGCGTGACAGGGAGAGCCGGGTTGTGTTCTGGCCCCGAGGCGCGGAAAAACTTTATGGCTTCACATCCCAGGAGGCGCTGGGCATCCTCTCCCACGATTTATTCCACACTATATTCCCCGAACCGCTGGCGCAGATAGAGAAGAAGCTCTCCGAAACCGGAATGTGGGAAGGCGAACTGATACACCGCAAGCGCGACGGCAGTACCATCGTCGTCTCCAGCGCATGGGTTGTACATCGCAATAGCCAAGGGCAGCCCGTGCGCATTCTGGAGACCAACGTTGACATCACGGAGCGCAAGCAGGCGGAGGTGTTGCTCGCGGGACAAGCGGAGGAACTCTCCCGGCAAACCGAGGAATTGCTGCGCTCGCGACTGGCGCTGGAAACCCAGAGCCGGATGCTGCAGTCCGTGCTCGACAGCATGGCCGAGGGACTGGTCGCCGCCGACGAGCAGGGCAAATTCATCATCTGGAATCCCGCCGCGGTGAAGATTCTTGGCCTGGAAGCGGCGAACTTGCCGAGCCAGGAATGGACCTCGCACTACGGCCTCTACCTGGCAGACATGGTGACACCTTTCCCCGCCGATCAGCTGCCTTTGGCCCGTGCCATCCGCGGAGAATCGTGTTCTGCCGAGATGTTTGTGCGCAATCCCAAGCTCGAACAAGGGACTTGGATTGAGGTCGGCGGTGGTCCCTTGAAAGACAGGAACGGAGCGGTGCGCGGTGGCGTGGTGGCTTTCCGCGACGTCACGCAAAGAAAAGCGGACGAGCGGGAGATTCGCAAGCTGAATGAAGAACTCGAGGAGCGGGTGGTGCAACGCACCGCGCAACTGGCGGCCGCCAACCACGAACTGGAAGCTTTCACCTACTCCGTTTCCCACGATCTGCGCGCACCCCTGCGCCACATCGGCGGTTTTTCCAAGATCTTGTCTGAGGATTTTGGTCCCGGAATGCCCGAGGAAGCACAGAGCCACCTGAAACGCATCGAAAGCGGCGCCCACCGCATGGGGCTGCTGGTAGATGAACTGCTGAATCTGGCGCGGGTTGGCCGCCACGCGCTGAATCTTCAACCCACCGCGCTGAACTTGGTGATCGAGGAGGTCGTGTCCCTTCTGCAGCCGGAGATTGCAGGCAGAGCCATAACCTGGAAGATTGCGGACTTGCCGTTGGCGGAGTGCGATCCCATCCTGATCAAACAGGTTTTTCAAAACCTGCTGGCCAACGCCCTCAAGTTCACCCGCACCCGGGAGCGCGCCATCATCGAAATCAGTCACCGCAAGGAAAACGGAGAGACGGTCATCGCGATTCGCGACAACGGCGTCGGCTTCAACATGAAGTACCAGGACAAGTTGTTCGGCACCTTCCAGAGACTGCATCGCGCCGAGGATTTCGAAGGCACGGGCATCGGGCTGGCTACGGTGAAACGCATTGTCAGCAAGCAGGGAGGCCGGGTGTGGGCGGAGTCGGAGATGGATAAGGGCGCGACCTTTTATTTCACCCTCGAAGCCGCCGAACACGTCCAAGTCAAGCCAGATCTGGCTATACCAATCGAAACGAAACCCAGCGAAGTTACGAACAAGACTGCCGTGGCAGGAGGCCAAGTATGAACCCGAATGAAGTCGATATTCTTTTGGTCGATGACAGTCAAGACGACGTGGATCTCACTCTGCATGCCCTGCGCGCGGAGAACCTTGCCAACCACGTCTTCATCGCACGCGATGGCGAGGAAGCATTGGATTTCCTGTTCTGCACCGGCCCGCATGCCGACCGTTCCTTCGATCATCCCCCGAAGCTGGTTCTGCTGGACCTGAAGATGCCCAAAGTGGATGGGATGCAGGTCCTCAAGCGGATCAAAGGCGACGCGCGAACCAAGACCATCCCCGTTGTGCTAATGACTTCTTCGCGGGAGGAGCGGGATATGGTCAGCAGCTATGACCTGGGAGTCAACAGCTATATCCAGAAACCGGTGGACTTCGACGAATTCCGGAAAGTGGTGAAGCTGCTGGGCCTGTACTGGTTAGTCACTAATCGGCCTCCCGTAACCAACGGCCGTACACATGCCGCGGGGCAGGCGAAATGAGCAGTGCTGGGACAAAGCTCGGGAAGCAAGACTCTGCAGAGCCTGAGGTGAAGCTGCGCGCCTTGCTGGTGGAAGACAACGCGCTCGACGCCGCGCTGGTGGTACGGGCGCTCAACAAGGACGGCTTCGACGTGATTGCCGATGTGGTGCAAGATGAAGCTGCCTTCATTCACGCGCTCCAGACTCATCCGCCAGAGGTTGTGCTGGCCGATTACAACCTGCCGAATTGGAAGGGGATGGAGGCGCTGGGCTTGCTCCGACGGGAAGGGCTCGACATCCCGCTGATTCTGGTTACGGGTTCGCTCGGCGACATGACCGCCGTCGAATGTATCAAGAAAGGCGCTGCCGATTACGTCCTCAAAGATGGCCTGGCGCGCCTGCCCTCAGCCGTGCAGCGGGCGCTGCAGGAAAAAGGTTTGCGCGAAGAGCGGAAGCGGTCTGACGCTGCGCTGCGAGAGAGCCAGGCGCAGCTCGAATCCTTAGTTCAGTCGGCCTTGGACGCAATCATTACCGTGGGTGATGAGCACAAAATTCTCATGTTCAACGCCGCCGCCGAGAAGATGTTCGGCTGTTCGGCGGCGGAGGCCGTGGGGCAGCCGATCGGGCGCTTCATCCCGCAACGTTTTCGCTCGGCCCACACCGAGCATGTCCGGAAATTTGGCGAAACCGGCACGACCAAGCGTGCCATGGCCCATCAGGATACGTTGATGGCCCTGCGTGCTGACGGCGGGGAGTTTCCCATGGAGGCCTCTGTCTCGCGCAGCCGGGTTGGCGCCCGGTTGCTGTTTACCGTGATCGTGCGCGATGTCACCGAGCGAGAGCAAGCTCAGAAAAAGCTTGAAGAAAAAGCGGATGAACTGGCCCGCTCCAATGCCGACCTAGAGCAGTTCGCCTATGTCGCGTCGCATGACTTGCAGGAGCCGCTGCGCATGGTGACCTCCTACACCCAACTGCTGGCCGAACGCTATCGCGGCAAACTCGACGAGAGTGCCGACAAGTACATCGGCTATGCCAGCGAGGGGGCGCAGCGCATGCAGGTGCTCATTCAGGATCTGCTGGCATTTTCGCGAGTCGGCCGGAACGGCGTCAGCCACGGGAACGTCGATTGCAACGCGGTGATGCTCGATGTCCTGCAGACTCTGGCCTCCACCGTTCAGGAGAGTGGCGCTGTGGTCACCCATGCGGAACTCCCCGCCGTGTGGGCGAACCGCACCCAGATGACGCAGGTCTTCCAGAATCTGATCCAGAACGCCATCAAGTTTCGCGGGAAAGAGCCGCCGGCGGTTTCCGTACAGGCGGAAAAAGCCGGCCTGCGATGGCAGTTCAGCATCCGCGATAACGGAATCGGCATAGCGCCCGAGTACGCGGAGAACATCTTCGTGGTCTTCCAACGTTTGCACGCCCGCGCCGAATACCCGGGCAACGGCATTGGCCTGGCCATCTGCAAGAAAATAGTCGAGCGCAACGGCGGCAAGATCTGGGTCGAGTCGCAGCCCGGGTCCGGCGCCTGCTTCAAGTTCACCCTGCCCTGTCATGGTCCTGACAACGGAGAAGGGGCGCGATGCTGAAGCTATTGCTTGAACTTCTCGTGGTGGATGACAACCCGGCCGACGTGTCGCTGGTCTGCGAGGCTCTGGCGGGAAGCAAGCATCACAGCAAGTTCAACAGCGTAGGGGACGGGGTAGAAGCAATGGCTTTTCTAAACCACAGGGAAAAGTATGTGAACGCGCTGCGGCCCGACCTGGTCATCCTGGACTTGAATCTGCCAAAGAAAGACGGCCTGGCAGTCCTGGCCAGCATGAAGGCGAGCCCGGAGCTGCGCCGCATCCCGGTCGTCATCTTCAGCACGTCCCAGCTAAGGAAGGATATTGTGCGCAGCTACGAAATGGGCGCGAATTGCTACGTCAACAAGCCGGGAAATCTGACTGAGTTTTTTGCGGCGGTGAAGTCGATTGAAGAATTCTGGTTCGGATTCGTAAATCTGCCACCACGAGGAGAATGATGGATCACCAAGCCACAAATGTTCTGCTGATTGAAGACAATCCGGGAGATGCGGACCTAGTCCGCCTGCGTCTGGTCGAAGGCCAGTCTGATGTACGAGTAAATTGCGTAAGCCGGCTGTCGGAGGGCATCGCCTCCCTAAGCAAGGAAACACCCACGCTGGTGTTGTTAGACCTGAACCTGCCCGACAGCCGCGGCGCGGAAACCTATCGCCGCGTGATGGAACATGCACCCAACGTGCCGGTGGTGGTGCTCTCCGGCCAGGACGACGAGGCACTCGCCATTAAGGCCGTCCATCAGGGGGTGCAGGATTACCTACTCAAGGGCAACCTCTCCAGCAAGCATCTGGAGCGGGCCATCCGCTACGCGGTGGAACGGCAGGGGCTGCTGCTGGCGCTGGAAATCAGTCAGAAACAGCGGCTGGAATTCAAGAACCAGTTCCTGTCTCACGTTTCCCATGAATTGCGTACGCCGCTGACCTGCATTCATCAGTACGTAACTCTGCTGCTGGATGGCCTGGCGGGCGCCATGGCGCCGGAACAGTCCGACCACCTGAAAACCGTCCTGAAGAGCGTGAACCAGTTGCACGCCATGATCCGCGATCTGCTCGAAGCCACCCGGGCCGAGAGCGGCAAGCTGCGGGTTGAACCGCGCTGCGTCGCGCTCGGAGAACTGGTAAAGCAAACCGTAGCCATGCTGCGGCCTACGGCCGATGCGAAGAAGGTTGGACTGGAAATCGGCCTCGACCAACGGCTGCCGCTGGTACACGTCGATCCCGACCGCGTGCTCGAGGTGCTGATCAATCTTGTGGACAATGCCATCAAGTTCACGCCGGCAGAAGGCTCGGTGATGGTACAGGCCAGCATGGTGGAGGCTGACCCCGGCTTCGTCTACGTTTCGGTCACCGATACCGGCCGCGGCATCAGTC
This sequence comes from uncultured Acidobacteriaceae bacterium, assembly GCA_963842095.1. Taxonomy (GTDB): domain Bacteria; phylum Acidobacteriota; class Terriglobia; order Terriglobales; family Acidobacteriaceae; genus Sulfotelmatobacter. The sequence continues at coordinate 208,290 of CAWJEY010000003.1, read as the reverse complement.
CCGAGGCCAAGGCTTTGATCTTTGAACGCCTCTATCAGGATCCCGATTCGGTTGACGACCATCGCGCTGGATTGGGACTGGGGCTGTTCATCAGCCGGGAAATCGTGCGCCTGCACGAGGGCCGCATCTGGGTTTCCAGCGAACTCGGCCAGGGCAGCACCTTCTCCTTTACCCTCCCCACCTACTCCCTGGCCAAGCTGCTGGCCCCGGTTATCACGCACGAGGGGCGATTGCGTCCGGCTTTTGTGCTGGTGCGGGTGGAACTCACACCGCTCACCAATCCGCCGCGGGGCAATTGGAAGGAAACCTGGCAGAACTGTCTGGAGATCCTGCGGCGTTGCGTCTATCTGGACAAAGACCTTGTTCTGCCGCCTATGGGAACGTCGGGTGCGGCCGAAACTTTCTTTGTCGTGGCTTCGACCGACTTGCAAGGTTCCGGGATCATGACCACGCGCATTCGCGAGCAACTGGAGCGCGGGGCCGATCTCAAGACCAAATCTACAGTGACCATTTCCACGGTTCCGCTGGAGCTTCCGTCCGATCTTGCGGAGGCAACTGCGAAACAGACCCTGGAACGACAGGTTCAGGCCGTGGCCGACAGCGTAACCCAAGCGATTCTGGCGGGTGTGGGACGAAAACAGCAACACGCCGCCAAGGTCGCCCACAATTCCAACTAAGTAAACGAAAATAAGGAGAACGCAAATGCCAAGACCAAAAATCCTGCTAGTCGATGACGATCCCGATCTATTGCGTGCCCTGCGGCTGCGGCTGCGGGCCAACAACTACGAGGTCAGCACTGCCTCCGATGGCTATGCCGCCATCGCCCAGGCCCAAAAAGAAAAGCCCGCCCTGATTATTCTGGATCTTGGCCTGCCGGTTGGCGATGGCTTCGTCGTCCTCGACCGCCTGCAAAACAGCGACGTTCTCTCTGGCATTCCGGTCATTGTGCTGAGCGCTCGTGATCCCCAGAACAACGAGGAACGCGCTCTGAAGTCCGGAGCGGCGGCATTTTTCCAGAAGCCCGCGGACAACGACGAACTGCTCAACGTGATCCGGGTCAGTCTCGGCCCGGCGCCCGAACAGCAGCGAGCCGCCTGGCCCTCGTAGGGATTATTCGTGCGAGTGCCCGCTCCTTGTCCCTGCGTCCTTTGCAGGGACAGGGCGGGGATTTTGAGGTTGAACTGTCAACTGCGGCCTCACCCCGGGCAGCTCCCTTTCGCTCCCTCCAAGGGGTGAGCCAACCTCCTACAGCGGAGAGAGTGGCGTGTCTGCTGGGTCTGGGAGTGTCGCCGGCGCGACCCCGGATATTTTCCACGCACCGTTTTCCATGACTAGGAAAAACGTCTGCGACACCGCCGCGAACGTGGACCCATTGTTTGGATATACCATGAAGCCATATAACGGGAGTCCAGACACGGGCCCAACCGTCGCCCCAAACCTTGCCGTGGCTCCGTTGCTCATGTGAACCCCAAGCCCGGTTCCTCCCTTGAAGGCCACCTGGGCTACGAGGGCGGCCTTGCCCTCGGTTGCATTGATCGTCTCCCTGACGATGGTTGTATCAACACTCGAAAAGCTCCATGCCGAGGTCTTGTACTTGATTGCAGCCAAGTAATTCAAGACCACTGCGTGGAGTTCGGCACGCTTCTTGTCCTCCACTGCGATCTTTGCCAAAAGGGACTGGTCCGTCACCTTCTTTAGCGCAGCGCCGCGAACCTCGGCGTAATCGTCCTCCATTGCGATCTTCGCCAACACAGACTGGTCCGTCAGATTCACCACGGCGACGCGGCGAACCATGTCGTTCTTGTCGCCCACTGCGACCTTCGCCAGAGCGGACTGATCGGTCAGCTTGACCAGTGCCATGGTGCGGAACATTTCGTTCTGGTCGGTCAGTGCAATCTGCGCCAACACGGACTGGTCGGCCAGGTTGTCTATGGCTTGCCTGCGGAGAAGGAAATCCTTATCCGTCAGCGCAATCTTTGCCAGCTCCTGGCAAGCTTTCGTTTTGCCGAGGTCGTTACACTGGTGCGCAAGATCAGGTATGTTGGGTTTCGCGTAGGCCGATACGCATGTCAGGAGTACTGCGGCCAGTATTCGTGTCGTTCTAACACGGAACTTCATAGGTCCTCCCCCTCGGAAGCACAAACGAACCCTGACTGCGCTCTTTGTTGTGGCACGCCCACGCGCTGGCTCTCGCTGTTTTCCGCGCACCAATATTACCACCGTGTCGTTCCAGCTCGGTCTGGCGGGCCAGCCGAGGCCCGTTTCGGTCTAAACTGTTCCCTCCCAGCCAGATACAAGATTCCACACAAACCTCCAGAAAAGCATACTTCGGCTCCAGAAACGCATCTATAATCTTGGAAGTGGCTTTAGATAAGGCACTTAGCAGGCCCGAAACGGGAAACGAACATGGCAGCGAAGTTGCTCATTAAGAATCAGTCGGGCATCGATTTGCCTGGCACGGATCTGCCGAAGAATGATCGGCCGGGCACCGATCTGCATGGTAACGATCTGCTTGGTACCGATCTACCAGGCAGTGATCTGCCAGACGGTTATCTGCGGCCCACCAGCCGCCCTGCCGGGGGGTCGCCGCCGAAACCCATGAACCGGGAAAGCCAAGTCCGCTCGGTCGCCGTTCTGCTGTTCCTTCTGACCGTGGCTGCGGTCGTGTTCGCCGGCTTCAATTTCAACGCTGAGTGGAAATTTCAGGTTCCCGATGACGGGGTCTGGTGGGTTGAGCACGGTGGACGCCTGACCGCCGACCGGGTTGATCCCAGCGGCCCGGGTGCCAAGGGCGGCATCAAGGCCGGCGACCAACTGATTTCCATCAACGGGCAGGACGTGCAGAACATGTCCGGGCTGGAGCGCCAGCTCTACCGGAACGGCGTCTGGTCGAAAGCCGCGTATTCCCTGCTCCGGCAATCGGTCCCGCTCGATTCCAGCGTCATCCTGGTTCCAGCCGAACGCTCGCTCAATAACTGGCTGCGGCTGATTGCGCTGATCTATCTCGGCATTGGACTCTACGTTCTGCTGCGGCGCTGGACCGCCCCCGGCTCCACGCACTTCTACATTTTCTGCCTCGTCTCCTTCATCGCCTATTCCTTCAAATACACCGGCAAGCTGAACGATTTCGACTGGGCGATCTATTGGGGCAACATCGCCGCCGGAGTCTTGCAGCCGGCTCTGTTCCTTCACTTCGTTCTCACTTTCCCTGAGAAGCGCCAGTTTGTGCGCAAGCGCCCCTGGCTGCTGGCCATGGTCTACGTGCCCGCGGCAGTGCTGCTGGCGGCGCACGTCGCCGCCCTGCGCTGGTTGCAGGCCAGCGAGCGCCTGCGCTGGAACCTCGACCGTATGGAAATGTCCTACGGATCGCTGTTCTTTCTGGTTGCGGCGATCATGCTCTGGGACAGCTACCGGCGCGCCAGCACCACCATTCTGCGCCAGCAGTTGAAGTGGGTGACCCGCGGCACCATTCTGGCCATCGTTCCCTACACGATCTTCTACGTGATCCCTTACTTGATGGGTTCGCTGCCGGGCGCGACCATGAAGGTTTCAGCGCTCTCGCTGGCCCTGCTGCCGCTCACTTTCGGCTATGCCATCTTCCGCTATCGTTTGATGGATGTAGACCTCATCTTCAAGCGCGGCGTGGTCTACACCCTCGCAGCGGCAATCGTGGTGGGATTGTATTTCGGCCTGGTGGCAAGCGTGGCCCTGCTGGTGCACAACTGGCAGCCCAGTTCCGGGCCGGTTGGACTGATCCTGGCCGTCGTGGTCACCGCGCTGCTGTTCGATCCGGTTCGCAAGTGGATTCAGGATCGCATCGACCACTTCTTCTACCGGACTCTCTATGATTACCGGCGCACCCTGCTCGAGTTCGGCCGCGAGCTGGGTTCGGAGACCAACCTGAACACCCTGCTGTCCTCGCTGATCGACCGCTTATCCCGCACGCTTGCAGTCGACCGCATGGCGATTTTCCTGGCCGGAGAAGAACCCGGACAGTTTGTGCTGGCCAAGTCCTTCGGCCTGACCGCGCCCGGCACCATTGATCTTTCCTTCCTGAGTGTGCCGCGGCCGGAACCGGCGGGGCATCTGTTCTTTGAGAACACGCACCAAGTGCCGCGCGAGACGCCGGAAGCGCAGCAAGCCATCGCCCGCCTCGATCTCAATTACTACATTCCCTGCCACGCCCAGCAGAAGACCATTGCCGTGCTCGGCTTGGGCAAGACCACACAGGGCGACTTCCTCTCCAGCGAAGACATGGAATTGCTGGAAACCCTGGGCGGCTATCTCGGCATTGCGATCCAGAACGGCCAGCTCTATGCCTCACTGCAGCAAAAGGCGGCGGAGTACGAGCGCCTGAAGGACTTCAATGAAAACATTGTCGAATCCATCAACGTGGGCGTGATGGCGCTCGACATGGAAGACCGCATCGAAAGCTGGAACGCGCAGATGGAAGTGATGTACGCGGTGCCGCGCTGGCAGACCCTGACCCAACCGCTGAAGTCCATTTTCCCGGCGGAGTTCGTCGAAGAATTCAGCCGCATGCGGCAGGACGCGGGCATTCGCAACCTGTATAAATTCCGCCTGAAGACGCCCGCCGGTGAAGTCCGCACCGTGAACGTCGCCATTGCGCCCTTGGTGACGCGCAAGTTCCAGGTGATCGGCAGGCTCATCATCATGGACGACATCACCGAGCGCATCGAACTCGAAGCCCAGCTTTCCCAGGCCGATAAACTCTCCTCCATCGGCTTGTTGGCGGCGGGCGTGGCTCACGAAGTCAACACGCCCCTGGCCGTGATCTCCTCCTACACCCAGATGCTGTCGAAACAACTGCAGGGTGATCCGCAAAAGTCAGGATTGCTCGAGAAGATCACGCGGCAGACCTTCCGCGCCTCCGAGATCGTAAACAATCTGCTGAACTTCTCCCGTACCAGCGGCAGCGAGATCGGTGACGTGGACGTGAACAAAGTCATCTCCGACACTCTGGCCCTGCTGGAACATCAGTTCAAGGTTGCGAAAGTTGAAGTGCAGAACGCGCTCGCGCCCAAGCTGCCGCCCATTCAAGGAAATCCGGGCAGATTGCAGCAAGTATTCCTGAACCTGTTCTTGAACGCCAAAGACGCCATGCCGGGCGGCGGTACTCTGCGTGTGGCCACGCTGAACGGGGAGAGCGTCAGCGTCTGCGTGTCTGACACTGGATCAGGCATCGCACCCGAGCACATCCAGCGCATTTATGATCCGTTCTTCACCACCAAGACTTCACCGCGTGAAGGCCAGGCCCGCGGCACCGGCCTCGGCCTCTCCGTCACGTACGGAATCATCCAGGAACATGCGGGCAAGATTCGTGTGGAGAGCCATCCTGGCACAGGCACAACGTTCACTCTGGACTTCCCGCTGAGCCGGAAGGCCGTCAATGTCTAGGCAAAGCATGTCTAGGGCAAAATATGTCTGACGCCGCCGTCATCTCGCGCACGCTGCTAAACGGAACGCCGGGCATGGCGGGCGCGGTGCTCATCATTGACGATGAAGCCGAGATCCGCGAATCCCTGCAAACTCTGCTCGAGATGGAAGGCTTCGCGGTTGAAACCGCGTCTACCGGCGAAGCCGGCCTGCAGCGCATCGGCGAACATCCTTTCGACCTGATCCTGCTCGATCTCGCACTGCCCGGCCGCGATGGCATGGAAATTCTGGCCGAGATTCGGGCCCATGAAACCCGCCTGCCGGTGATCATGATCACCGCCTACGGCACGGTCGAGAACGCCGTGCGCGCCATGCAGTCCGGCGCAGCCAACTTCGTTCAGAAACCCTGGGACAACGAAAAACTTCTCGCCGACGTGCGCGCCGCCGTGGGATGGCGCCGGGCCGAAGAAGAAAACATTCAACTGAAACGCGCCCTCAAGCAGCGCTACAACTTCGAAAACATCGTCGGCAAAAGCGAGCCGATGCTGAAGATCTTCGACCTGGTCGCTCAGGTGGCCAACAGCCGCTCTACCGTGCTGTTGCAGGGCGAAAGCGGCACGGGCAAGGAAGTCATCGCCAAAGCGCTGCACTTGAACTCGCCGCGCCACGACCGGCCTTTCGTCCCGGTCAATACCGGCTCCATGCCGACGGATCTGCTTGAGTCCACGCTCTTCGGCCACGTCAAGGGAGCATTCACCAGCGCCATTGCCTCCAAAAAGGGCCTGTTTGAAATGGCGGACCGGGGCACGCTGTTTCTCGACGAAATCGCCACCATGGGCCTCGATACGCAGGCCAAAATTCTCCGCGTCTTGCAAGACCGCCGCTTCATGCACCTCGGCGGCGTGCAGGAGATTCAGGTGGATGTGCGGATCATCGCTGCCACCAACGTGGACCTGCGTCAGTCGGTGCGCGAAGGCCGCTTCCGCGAGGACCTGTTTTACCGCTTGAATGTGATAACCATCGAACTGCCTCCGCTGCGCCAGCGCCGCGAGGACATTCCGCTGCTGGTCGATTTCTTCCTGAAGAAATACGCCGAGGAAAATGACCGCCCGGTGCGCCACATCACTCCGGAAGCGCTGCGGCCGCTGATGTCCTATTCCTGGCCGGGCAACGTGCGCGAACTGGAAAACGTGATCGAGCGCGCCGTGGTGTTGTCTTCCAGCACGGAAATCAGTCTTGACCTGCTGCCCGACAATCTCCTGGGCCGGGGTTCCGCCTTTACGCTGCACGATCCGCCGGCCGATGCGTCCCTGTTTGAAATCGTGGAAGACGTGGAGCGGCGCATCATCACAGACATGCTCGAAAAATGCAACTGGAACCAGACCGAGGCCGCCGAGCGCTTCAAAGTCCCCCTCTCCACCCTGAATCAGAAAATCCGCCGGTTGAATATCGAGATTAAAAAGAAGACGCGGGGGTAAAGAAAGTGGTCAGTGGTCAGTGTCCAGTGGCCAGTGGTCAGTTAACCCGCACCGTACTTTCCGCTCCACAGCCGTCCGCTTTTTCTGACCACTGACCACTGGCCACTGGCCACTGCGCTTCTGCTATAGTTTCGGGAAGCGTCGCGTGCCGCGCTTTCCCGATCCGCATGGAACTCACCTCGCCTACCGATCTCGCCAAAGATAAAGTCCAGACGGTTCAGGATTACGTTCTGTTCTGCGGTCAGGCGATCGCGAATCTCTTCCGCAAACCTCTGTACTTCACCGACATGGTGCGCCAGGCTGACTTGATTGGCGTGGGATCCCTGCCCATCGTCGTGCTCACCGGCTTCTTCACCGGAGCGGTCCTGGCCCTGCAGGCCTCCAACACCCTCGAGCGTTTCGGTTCCATCACTCTGGTTGGACAACTGGTTTCCACTTCCATGGTGCGCGAACTTGGCCCGGTGCTCACCAGCCTGATGGTGGCCGGCCGCAATTCCTCCGGAATGGCCAGCGAGTTAGGGTCGATGGTGGTGACTGAACAGATCGATGCCATGCGCGCCCTGGGCACCGACCCCATGAAGAAGCTGGTCACCCCGCGCGTGGCCGCCACCGTGTTCATGATGTTTTTCCTCACCATCATCTCCGACCTGGTGGGCCTGACCGGAGGCTTGTTCATCGCCAAAGTGCTGCTCCGTCTCGATGCCCGGCAGTACTGGTTCAACGCCTGGGAAACGCTGGTGTTTCAGGATGTGTTCATGGGCCTGCTCAAGCCGGTTTTGTTCGGCTTCATTATCGCAACCGTGGGGTGCTTCTACGGCATGAACGCGCGCGGCGGAACCCAGGGCGTGGGCCGCGCCACCACCCAGGCCGTGGTCGCGGCATCCGTGCTGATTTTGGCGATGGATTTGATCCTTACCCGATTCCTGATGGCCGTGCTCTCTTTCAACTAGCTCTATGTCCGCGCCAACCTTGCCGCTCGATTCCGCCGCCGTGACCACCGGGGACAATTCAGAGCCCGTGATTGTCTTTGAAGACGTGGCGCTGGCCTTCGCCGAGAATGAAGTGCTGCGCGGAGTTTCCTTCAGCCTGGCCCGCGGTGAAACCAAGGCGCTGTTCGGCGTGGCGGGATCGGGCAAGAGCCTGCTTCTGAAGCTCGTCCTCGGGCTTCTCCGGCCAGACTCCGGACGCATAATCGTGCTGGGCCAGGACGTGACCCAGATGCAGGAAAAAGATCTGTTTAAGTTGCGGGACAAGATTGGGATGGTCTTCCAGGAAAGCGCGCTGTTCGATTCTCTCACCGTCCGCGAAAACGTCGCCTACCGGCTGACGGAAGAGCATGGCATCTACGATGAAGCAATCGACCGCAAAGTGCGCGAGGCGTTGCGCTTTGTGGAACTGGAGCACACGCTCGATCTCGATCCCGCCGAGCTTTCCGGAGGCATGCGCCGCCGCGTCGCCATTGCCCGCGCCCTGATCACGCAGCCCGAACTTCTGCTCTATGACTCGCCCACCGGAGGCCTCGATCCGGTGACCTCGAATACCATCATCGAACTAATCGTGAAGCAGCGCGATGTATATAAGACGAGCGCCCTGTTGGTCACGCACCGCCTCCAGGACGCTTTCACCATGGCCACCCATCAATTCGACAAGCAAACCAACCGCATGGTAACGCTCCCGCCCGGCCAGCATTGCGAAGTTCCCATGAGCTTCCTGATCCTGCGCGACGGCAAAGTGATCTTCGACGGCGACCTGCAGCAACTGGCCCACAGCGAGGACGAGTATATCCGGGAATACATCTCGTAGCAGTGGGCAGTGGTCAGCGGGCAGTGGTCAGCGGTCAGTGGCCAGCAAGACTAACGACGCTCTTCGGTCGCTTTTACTGAGCACTGGCCACTGACCACTGGCCACTGCCTTCACTTCCCCGCCATCAGCCTCTCCACTTCCTCCGCCCCCGACGGCAGCGCCCCACTCAGCTTGATCAGCTTCCCATCCGGATCCACGTAGTAATCGTCTTCAATACGCACCCCGAGGTTTTCCTCAGGAATATAGATTCCCGGCTCGATGGTAAAAACCTGTCCCGGTCCAAACGGCGCGTCGTGGTCGGTGGAATCGTGCACATTCAGCCCAACCGGATGGCCGAGCCCGTGGATGAAATATTTTCCCAGCGGCTCGCCATGCAAATCCTTGCCATGGGTATTGATGTAATCGAACGCAACTTTTTGGAGCGAGTTCGGGTCGTCACGCTTCATGTTTGACTTGCCCGAGACGAAGGCCGCGGCCGCAGCCGTTTGTGCACCCAGAACGATGTCGTAGATCTCCCTCTGCCGCGCCGTGAAATGTCCGTTTACCGGCAGCGTGCGCGTGATGTCGGAGGCATACATCGAGTACTCCCCCGCGGCGTCGATCACCACCACGTCCCCGGACTTCATGATGTTGTCGTCGTCCGAATAATGCAGCACTGTGGAGTTGTAGCCCGAACCCACAATGGGCGCGTAGGCCACCCGCTCGCAGCCGCGCTTGCCCCACTCGTACTCCATAAGCGCCGCGATTTCACGTTCGTTTACGCCCGGCTTCACCGCCTTAAACGCCGCGAAATGCGCCGCCACCGAGGCGTCCACCGCTTTGCGAATCAGCGCAACTTCTCCCGCATCTTTGGCGGTGCGCAGCGACGAGATCATCGGCCGCACATCTTGTAGCGACACGAACCCGAGCACCCGCTTCATGAACTGCAGCGGCTCCGCCGAAGTGGAAACCTGAAACTGATTCGCGACGTCGGTGTAGATCACGGGACGGGCGCCTAAGTATCTCTGAACTTCATCGGGAAGTTGTCCCATGCTTTCTACGTGATCGAACCCGGTAATCTTCGGGGCTTCCGGGTTCTCGGGACCGAGCTTGGGGCCAGTGAACTTCTCCTGAGCCGGATTGTGTGTGGGAAGAAAAAGAATTTCCGTATAGGCACGCGCAGGCGTATCGCCTTTGGCCTCGGCAGCCGATGCGATCAGCAATGCGGAGCCGGGTTCGGTCAAACCAGTCAGATAGTAGTAGTTGTCATCCTGGCGAAAACCGTAGACTTCGGCGGGATTCTCAACCCCGGCGAACAAAACCACCACACCATTTACTCTCTTGCCCAGCGCCTCACGGCGAACGTGATAGTCGGCGTTCGCCTGGCGGTCGAACGCGAAACTCGGCCGCGCCGCGGTGAGAAGGAAAAGGCCGGCAAACACACTTGCCAGGAAAAAAGAAAGCTGCAGTTTACGCATCGTGGAATCCATCTTTCGTTTGACGTGCGTCCATCCCGGAGGTTACCCGGCGGGCGTTGGCGCTTCGACAAGGCCGTCCAGATTATTTCTGTCCGCTGGTGGCGCTCTGCTTCGCCTGCAGGAACGAATCCACGTTGCTCTTGTCGATCAGCGCAGAACCAGTATCCACAAAGGACGGGATCGGCGCAAAGCCGTCTTTCGACCAGTCCGCCACCAAAGACGCGGGCTTGTGGTGATACAGGTTGTCGAGCATCTGCATCCCGACAAAAGCCATGGTGTAGGGCTTCTGCGCGATAGTAGCGGCGATGCCGCCTTTCTTGATCCACTCCAGCGTTTCCGGATCGGTGTCCATCGCCATCACCACCTTGCCGGTAACGTTGTAGCTGTTGAGCACGCCCGCGATTTCCTTGCCCGATTGCGCCTCCAGGCAAACGAACGCATCCACTTGATCTTTTTCTTTGCCGATGATTTGCGTCGTCGTATCGAAGGCAATCCGCGGATCACCCTGGATGTCGACCACGCGCGTAATCTTGATCGCAGTGCGGTCGAGCGCGTCCCGATAACCGCGCAGACGGTCCTGCATGTTGTGCTGATCGGGCATGGTAAACACCACCACGTTGCCCTTGCCCTTCAACTCCTGCGCCAAGCGCTGCCCGCCCGTCAGCCCCACCTGGTAATTGTTGGTGCCGATGAAGAACAGGCGCTGGCTGGCGGGCGCGTCGGAATCCATGGTCACCACGGGAATCCCGGCGGCGATCGCCTTGTCGATACTGTCCTTAAGCAGCGCGGGATCGGTGACGGCAAGCAGAATGCCGGTGGCTTTCTGCTGCACCGCCTTGTCCAGCGCATCGCGTTCCGCCTTGGGATCGTAGGTATTCGGCCCCAGGTAGTCAGCCCGCACTTTGAATTGTCCCGCGGCCTTACTGAAACCCGCGCCCGCACTCTGCCAGTAAGGGACCTGCAGGTTGGCCGCCACAAACACGTAATACTCGTCGGAATCGTGCGCGGACCCACAACTAAGGAGCGCGGTGAAAAAGAACGCCAGGCCAAGAACCGAGGACGTCTTACGGAGAGGGAACATCGGATCCTCCTTCGAACCGCGAAGCAGGTACGGCGAAGTTCAACCGGTGCCGGGGACCGATGGAAACTTTGGCGAGGATTGTAACTGAGCAATCAAGAGAAGGAAAGCACTACCCAACCCAGGTAGCGCCGGCGTCCCACCCCGCTCCGATGCCAGCAAGCGTCCCTCTTCGTATTTCACACCCCAACCGGAAACGGCTTGGTATGAGTCTCAGCGCTCAGTTCCACCCCTGCAAAGCGCCCCTGCAGCAGCGACATCAACCCCGTGTACCAGTACCCCACCACGAACAGCAGCAGAAACGGAATCGTAACGTAGTTCTCATTCTCCACAGCGTAATAAACGGTGAGCGCAAAGTAAGTGCCGATCACCAGTTCGAACCAGGGCACCCAGCCCAGGCGCTTGCGGTATTTGGTGGCGCCGACTTTGTCTTTCTTCGATACCACATGGTACTTGGGCGTGCGCGCAAACGCACTCTCCTTGCCGATCAGCGCTTCGATCACCGCCTTCGTGTTGGTGATGGTCAATCCGATGCCGAGGGCCATCAGAAACGGCAGATACAGCAGTGCGCGCGGCCAGCTCTTAGGAAAAAGTTCGCGCTGCGAAACCAGGTAGAAACTCGAGATCGAAAACGTGGACGCCATGAACAGCGGCAGATCGATAAACAGCATCTGGAACCATCCCTGATAGAAGCGGATGATCATCGCCGGCAACATCAGCACCGAGAGCACGATCATAAGCGGATAGCTGAGGTTCGCCGTGAGGTGATACCAGGCTTCAATTTTGGTGTGCAACGGCGCGTCGCTGCGCAGCACGCGCGGCAGGATCTTCTTCCCCGTCTGGATCAATCCCTTGGCCCACCGAGCCTGTTGCGTCTTAAACGCAGTCATCTCCACCGGCAACTCGGCGGGACACTCCACATCCTGCAGATAAATAAACTTCCATCCTTTAAGCTGGGCGCGGTAGGAAAGATCAGTGTCCTCGGTGAGCGTGTCGTGCTGCCAGCCGCCGGCTTCGTCGATGGCCGCGCGCCGCCACACTCCGGCCGTGCCGTTGAAGTTAAAGAACACGCCGCTGCGGGCGCGCCCCGAGTGCTCCAGCACGAAGTGCCCGTCGAGCAGAATCGCTTCCACCTGCGTAAGCAGAGAATAATTGCGGTTGATGTGCGTCCACCGCGTCTGCACCATGCCAATCTTCGGATCGGTGAAGTGATGGATGGTGCGCAGCAGAAAATCTTCCGGCGGCGTAAAGTCAGCGTCAAAAATGGCGACGAACTCGCCTTTCGCCGTGTTCAGTCCCTCAGCCAGCGCCCCCGCCTTGAAGCCCTCTCGATTAGTCCGGTGATGGTAGCTGATGGGATTTCCCAGCGCCGCATACCGCTCCACCAGATTGCGCGCCACATCGACGGTCTCGTCGGTGGAATCGTCGAGCACTTGAATGTCCAGTTTCTCTCGCGGATATTTCAGCTTGCAGATCGACTCCAGCAGCCGCTCCACAACGTACTGCTCATTGAAGATGGGCAACTGCACCGTCACCCGCGGCAGTTCCTCGAAGTACGCGGCCGGTTCGCCAGTGCGCTTTTCTTTGTGCTTGTAATACAGATAAACCAGAATGTAGCGGTGCATCCCGTAAGCCGCCAGTAGGACCAGCACAATGAAATAAGGAATCAGCAGCGCGCGATCGAACGCATCGGTGCGGTAGAGACCCTGAAAAGTCTTATCCAACAGATGCTGGCGGAGATAGGGCAGAACGCCCTTGGGGGCGCCCCACGCGGCCAGCATCGAAGACAAGATGAGATCAGAACGGAGCAAGGGGTCCGGTCAAAACCTTTATTCTACCGGATTCCAGGGCGGGCATCCCGGCTGTACTTACTGCTGATCTTCGACTGCGGGAATCGCTTTCAGTCCAGCACCCACGCGCTCTCCCGCGCCCACCCGCAGCGCCTTTCCCTGCCCTTCATAACCTTTCAGGAACTCAGGATTGTAATACGCCTCGCCCTCCACGCTCTCCCAGGCAAAGAGCGTGTAATCGCCGGGAGGCAAGCCGCGCAAGGTGAAGCGTCCGCGCTGGTCGCTCACCGCCTTGCGATAACGCTCCGGGTGGCTGCGAAACCGCCCTTCCGGTACGGCGACCACTACGGCATCGGCCACCGGTTCGTCCTTCTGATTAGTGGCCGCGCCCTCGACAGCGCCTCCATTGGCGCTCGCGATCAAATCAAGCGAGGTCGCGCCGCCGCTTACGCTGAATCCAGATTCCCCTGCATCGCGTCCGCCTGCCACCACCGACGCCAGAAACCAATCCGGCATCGCACTGGCGTCGGAAATCTGAACGGAATAATGTCCTGCCGGCACATTTTTCCACTCAAAGCTCCCGTCCGCATTCACATGGGCCACTGTAGAAAAGCCCACGGTGGAAAAGCTGTCTCCCAGGTTAAGAGCGCCAAGCGCGTCGTCATCGCCGTCGGCGGAGCGCAGCAACAGGAACATCTGGCTGGGATCGGCTCTGCCCGCACTGCTGGCTTCCATGCGAACGCGCCCACGAATCGCACCCCCGGTTTGCGGCGCGAGTCGCAGTCCTTCCACGTTTGTAGACATCACCTGCAACGCCTGGCGCGCCATCATCGGCACTGCAACGTTATCCACCGTGGCCACAATGGTGTAGGCTCCCGGAGAAACATCGCGAATCTCGAAGCTGCCGTCCTTGTGCATCTCCGCACCGTTCAGCACCAGATTGAAGTCCCGCGACTGCAGCATGATCGCCGCGGTAGACCCGGGCGGCAGGTTCACCACCGAGCCGCGGATGGTCAAGCTGGGACTGGGCGTAAGCGAAAAATTCACCGGGAAATCGTCCCCGCCATGCAACTGGATCGCTTCGGCCTGCCCGCGATCTTTGGTGCCGGGATAATACGTTGTCTGGTAGCTCGCGGGCGCGGGCTTGTCTGAGGCTGCGGCATGAGGCGCGGTAGCCGGAGCGTTGCTGCTAGCTTCAATCAGACTCCTGAAGTCGGGCGGCGGCGTTACCGAAACGAAGTAGCTGCCGGCAGCAAGGCCCGCAATGCGGTATTCGCCCAGGTCGTTGGTGCGCTCGGCTCCAGCCTGCTCCCAGTGGCTGCGTCCCGACACAAAAGTCTGGCGCAGAACGGCAACTTGCGCCTCAGGCAGTGGATCTCCGTCCTCGTCGGTGACTCGTCCTTCCACCACCGCCGCGGCTTGCAGGTGAATGATCAGGTCTTTCAATTCCTGCCCGGCACTCAACGTGAGCACGCGGCCATCGGCCCGCCGGTGATGCTTGTCCATTTCCTGATAACCGGAGCGTTCCACAAACAGCCGATAGCGGCCGGGCACGATGTTCTCGATACGGAAGCTGCCGTCCGCGCCCGTGAGGGCAGTGTAGTTTCCGCCTTCGCCCTGGCTCTCGGCGAGCAGCTCGATGAGCGCCTTCTTCACCGAGCCGCTGCCCGGATCCTTAGTGACCATCCCCGCCACGACGGCCTTCGCGGGATTTCCCGCTGCGCTGGCAGGATTCGCTTCCGTGGAGGGATTCTGCGCGTGTAGGCCGCTGGCCCCCAGCGCAACCGTCAGCAGGCATGTACAGGCAAGGTTCATTTCAACTTCGAATCTTCGATTCGACCCAAGGGTTGGTCCGGAATTCGTTCCGGCCGTGAGGATCGGCCGGCCCTGCTGAATTCATTGTAACCCGCTCCATCCCGCTCCCCAAGCGACAAGTGCTCCCGGGTAGTGCTCCCGCTGGGCCTTACCCCGTGTGACCCCGTGACCTCTGTGGTTAAGGTCTTAAGCCGGAGCGCAACCCGAATACTTGACAACGAGGTCATCCTGAGGCATCATTTAGACGTTCATCTAATTAGATGAGCGACTAATGAGCGGTCGATTATCGTGACCTCCGACAACAAAGCGTTCAAAGCCCTCGGCGATTCCACCCGGCGTGAGATCCTCGGCCTGCTGCGCCGGGGCGAAATGACGGCGGGCGACCTGGCGGAGCGCTTCGACATGACCAAGCCCTCCATGTCGCATCACTTCGCGGTGCTGAAGGAAGCCGACCTCATCACCAGCCGCCGCGATGGCCAGCAGATTTGGTACAGCCTGAACACCACCGTGGTCCAGGACTTGATGGCCTGGGCCATGGACCTGATTCGGGGCGGCAAAGAAGAAGGACCCGGAAACGACGGAAACAAGATTGACGGAAACAAGATCGAAAAGAAGTAACGAAGGAAAGAAGAACGAAGGAAAGAAGGTATGACACGCAAATACTATCTGGCGGGAATCGCGCTGATCGCCGTAGTGATCGCCGCGACCCTGGTCGCGTATCCGCATCTTCCGGAAACAGTTCCCATGCACTGGGACGCGCACGGCCACGTCAACGGCTGGGGGCCGCGCTGGTCGCTGTTTGTGACCGATCCGGGAGTCATGGCCGGCATCATGTTGTTGTTCTCGCTGCTGCCCTGGCTTTCCCCCAAGCACTTTGAAGTGGACACGTTCCGCTCGACCTACCTGTACATCATGGTGGCGATCCTTGCTCTAATGGCCTATGCCCACGCCCTGATCCTCGCGGCCAGCCTGTCGTGGATGGTGGATGTAAGCCGCGCCGTTATGGGCGGAGCCAGCCTGCTGGTTGCGCTCACGGGAAACGTTCTCGGCAAGGTGCGGCGGAACTTTTTTGTCGGCGTGCGCACTCCGTGGACCATCGCCAACGAGCACGTCTGGAATGCCACCCATCGCTTCGCAGCCAAGACCTTCTTTGCCGCCGGCCTCGCGGGTCTGGCCCTCGCCATCCTGGGCGCGCCCTTCTGGCTGCCGCTAGCGGCCATCCTCACCGGGGCGCTCGCCCCCGCCGTGTATTCGCTGATTCTTTATAAACAACTTGAACGAAACGGCGAATTGTGAAAAGGTTTCCTGCGGCGACAGGAGGTCGCGGAATCATGATGAAAGTCATTAGTGTGGCGGTTGCAGTACTGGTGCTGGCGGCAGCAGGCGTGGCCCAGGGTCAGGATGTTGTAGGAGACTGGCAGGGCGATCTTGCTGTTGGTGCGGGTGCGGTACGGATCGTACTGCACATCACAAAATCGCCTGAGGGGAAACTTACGGCAACCATGGACAGCCCCGACCAGGGCGCTCTCGGCCTTCCCGTGGAGTCGATCACGTTCGAAGGCAACAAGTTAAGGTTCACCACGAACGCGGTCAAGGGATCTTACGAGGGCACGGTAAAGAAAGACGGCATCAATGGGAACTGGCTGCAAGGCCAAAACCACACTGAGTTGGATTTCAAGAAATCCACCGCGCCCATCAAACTTGTGCATCCAGAAGCGCCGCCTTCCGACATCGACGGCACCTGGGAAGGCCAGGTGACGGTCCCGTCCCTTCCGGCCCCAGAGGCCCCCAGAGCGCAGCACCTCAGCTTTCACATCAAGAATACCGGTGACGGACTGTTGGGCACCTTCGACGATCCCGAGCTGGGCGTGAAGGGCTGGCCAGTAGTTGCCGTGGTCCGCAAGGGATCGTCGATCAAGATCGAGGTGCCGCAAATTGGAGGCGAGGTGTCGGGCAAACTTAATAAAGATCTCAGCGTCATCAGTGGAGATTGGAACCAGACGGGCCACAGTTATGCTCTGACGCTCAAGCGCACGAAGGAAGCTCCGGCGGACTCGCAGAAACCGACTCCAACTCCCGCGCCCGCCAAGAACTGAGCACCTCAATTTGAAGGACGACAATGAAGAAGGTAATCGTTGCAGCTGTACTGCTTCTGTTCGCTGCCTGCGCCCATGCTCAGGACATTGCCGGCGATTGGGACGCTACCATGCATGCCGGGGCAGATTTCCACCTCGTCCTGCACATCGCCAAGAGCGATGGAGGCGGCCTGAAGGCCACTTTCGACACCGTGGATCAAGGCGGTTATGGCATTCCGGTCACCTCCATTTCTCTCAAGGATTCCGCCTTGAGCCTGGGCCTTGACACGCTGCAAGCCAAGTACGAGGGTAAAGTCTCGAGCGACGGCAGCACGATCAGCGGAACCTGGTCACAAGGCCAGCCACTGCCGCTCGACTTCAAACGCGCGGCAGCACCAGTAAACCAGGAACATAAACCCGCCAAGCCTTCCGATATTGACGGCACATGGCTGGGCACGCTTGAGATCCCAGGAGGAATCAAGCTGCGAGTTGTCTTCCACATCGTCAACACCGAAGACGGCTTGATCGCGACGCTCGACAGTCCCGATCAAGGCATGAAGGGACTTCCCACCACCAAGACCACGCGCGACGGAGCAACGCTGAAGATCACGGTAGAGAAGATCAGCGGCGTCTTCGAGGGCAAGATCGCCGCCGATCTCAGCGTGATCGACGGCACCTGGACGCAAGGCGGCAGCATGCCGCTCGTGCTGCATCGCCTGAAAGATGAATCCGAGCTGGAGCTGAAGCGCCCGCAGAACCCCACCAAGCCTTATCCTTACCACGATGAAGATGTCAGCTACGACAACAAAGTGCAGAACGTAACGCTGGCCGCGACGCTGACCATTCCCCAGGGCAAAGGCCCGTTTCCCGCAGTGGTGCTGATCACCGGCTCCGGCCCGCAGGATCGCGACGAGAGTCTGCTGGGCCACAAGCCGTTCCTGGTTCTCTCCGACTATCTCACGCGCCACGGCATTGCCGTGCTGCGCGCCGACGATCGCGGCACCGCCAAATCCACGGGAAACTTCCAGACTGCGACCACGGCCGACTTTGCCACCGACACCGAGGCTGGCATCGCCTATCTGAAGACGCACCCTGAGATCAATCTCCACAAGATTGGGCTGATCGGCCACAGCGAAGGTGGAATCATTGCGCCCATGATCGCCGCGCGCAACAAGGATGTCGCCTTCATCGTGATGATGGCAGGTTCCGGCGTCCGCGGCGACGAGATCCTGGTGGCGCAAGTGCAGGCGATCGCCGAATCCAGCGGCAAGAGCCACGAAGAAGCCGTTAAGGAAGGAGCCAAACAACGCGAGCTTCTGACTCTGGTCGAGAATGAAAAAGATCCCGCTGTGCTGGAGAAAGAGCTGAAGGAAAAAATGGCCGGAGAAGTGCCCGACGCGCAGATCGGAGCAGAAATCAAAGCCCTCACCACGCCCTGGTTCCGCTACTTCCTGACCTACGATCCCGCAACCGCGCTGCGCAAGGTGACCTGCCCGGTGCTGGCCATCAACGGCGAGAAAGACCGGCAAGTCCCCCCCGAACAAAATCTTCCGGCCATTCGCAAAGCGCTGGAAGAGGCTAGCAACAAGCACTTCGAGGTGGATGAACTCCCCGGCCTCAACCACCTTTTCCAGACCGCTAAGACCGGCGCGCCTAGCGAGTACGCGCAGATCGAAGAAACCATCTCGCCGGTGGCGCTGGACAAGATGACGGGGTGGATCCTCAAGCAGTGAGCTTTTAGCTCTTGGCTTTTAGCTTTTAGCTCCCCCTAATGGAGACCGGGTCCCTCTCTTGTAATGGCGACTTCAGCCGCAGAGTCAGGGTTTACCATTTTGGGTAATAATTAACTTGACTCGCCCACGCTTTTAGGCTACTATGTCCTTGTTGGTGAGCGACATGACACAAGAACCCAAGAGCCTCCAAGAAGCAATTCTCTACTTCTCGAACCCCGATAATTGCGTTGACTACATGGCCCTCCGGCGCTGGCCCGATGGCAAGGTTACCTGCCCGACCTGTGGTTCCGAGAGTGTTAGCCAATTCAACCCGAAGCGCCGGACTTGGAAGTGCTCTACGCACCATCCAAAACGCGAGTTCTCCGTCAAGGTTGGCAGCGTATATGAGGACAGCCCGATTCCGCTGGACAAGTGGCTCACCGCAACTTGGATGCTGTCGAACTGCAAGAACGGGATCAGCAGTTACGAAATTGCGCGTGATCTCAAGGTCAGTCAGAAAACCGCATGGTTCATGCTTCACCGCATCCGTCTCGCTTTGCAGGATGAAACATTCGGTTCCAAACTCGGCGGCGAAGTCGAAGCCGATGAGACTTTCATCGGCGGGAAGGCGCGGAACATGCACCGCGATGTACACCAGCGCCGAATCACTGGCACGGGCCAGAGTTTCCGAGACAAGACTATCGTCATGGGAATGCTGGAGCGCGGCGGACGTGTTCGCACTCTGGTCATTCCAGATCGACAGAAGGAAACCTTGCAGCCCATCGTAAGAGAGAACGTGCAAACTGGCGCGGCGCTCTTTACCGATGAGATGGGCGGATATAAGGGACTGAGCGAAAAGTATCAGCACCAGATCATTGACCACGCCGTTAAGTATGTGGATGGCCGCGTACACACTAACGGCATGGAAAACTTCTGGTCGCTGCTGAAACGCGGCCTTGCGGGAACCTACGTTGCTGTGGAACCGTTTCATCTTTTCCGCTATCTCGATGAGCAAGTGTTTCGATTCAACAATCGTGCAACCAAAGAAAACAAAGTGACCGACGCGGACAGATTCGACATGGCCGTGCGCCAGATCGTCGGCAAGCGCCTCACCTTTGCCGCACTCACTGGCAAAACGGCGGATGCGACGTGTTTCTAATCCTTACCGATTGAAGCGCGGGAAGCGGGCGAAGTCTTAGCCCGCTTTTTCCGCGCTCGTTTACGCTTCCACTCGCGTTCGCGGCGCTTTAGTTCATCATGCGAAACGGAGAGTATCTTCCGCATCACGCCATCGAATTTGTCAAACTCAGGGTTGCTCACGGTGTCGCCGCTCCTTTCGTGGGCAGTTTCACAAGACCAGAGGCAATTCGTGCCACTGCTGTTTGCGAAATTGTAAAAATGCCGATTGCCTCATCTATTTCGAGCCACTGCTCAGGGTGCATCAGTGGGTTGCGCTCTAGACTCCTCATGTTATCAAGTACGGCTATCAGTTTCCCGTCCGCACTATTGTCTTTCAGAACTTCAATGTAAAATCCCCAATCTCGCTTCTTGGGTAAGGAGCCAGTGAGCGCGATGATGTATTGGCGGATTATGCATTCGACTCCACGCAAAGAATGAAACCCGGCAGCAGTGTACCGCTCCATTGCGAGACACTTGCCGCATTCCTCAAACTCCTTCTTTGCGTCATTGCCAATCGCGTTCCAGGTATCTGTCGCAAAGCAAGTTTCGATCTTCTCGACTAAACTGTGACTGGATAAACATCGTTGATCTTCAAGTTTGAGAACATAGCCGTGCTTTGATTCCTCTCGCAAGAATGCAGCGATCTGTGTGGACAGTACTCTCAACCGCTGCGCCTCGTACTCGGTAAACCGTCTTCGGATATCAACGTTTTCGGGCGCTGTGCCGACTGCCGGGAAAACGGAATTTAGTATTTGGAGCACTTCATCAACCTGCTCGGCGGTGCGCGGGAATGCGTTTGACAAATTCTTCATGCCCTCCATCGCAACCCTTGACCACATCAAGTGTTCCGCCAGCGCGAGCCAAGGAGTCCCCGGCTTGATGCGTCCCAATGGCTCAACCGCAAGGGACAGCCAGTAAAAATAGTAGACATCAATTTCGAGCATGTTGGTTCCTTCGACCCTGCGGGCCGGAACCCAGCAGGGCAAAACATGGTAGGGCACTTGCACGATGAATCTCCTTTCGTTTCAGATTCATCGGTCAACAATCGCCTGATCTCACCCTACTCTTATGGGCGAGTCAAGTCAATTATTGCCCCATTTTGCAACAGGATCCCCCCTCCCCACCCCCCCCTCGATCTCTGGAATCATCAGGTTAGAGCGGTTTTGCGCCGCAAAATCCTTGGTCTAAAGGACTTAGGGGTCAAAATCTAGGCAGCAAAGGACTTACGGGTGCAACGCTGTGGGCCGACCCGACCGTTGCGGCTTCGACCATCATCGCGCAGATTTTTTTGGGGCGCAAGGTCAGATGTCACACGTCTGGGCTGTGGAAATACGCAGGCTTGCTGTGGAAATCTCTGGGAACCCGGATTCGTCCGGAAACTTAGAGGCGACGCTTCCAATATCCAGGTTTTCGTTTGCTGTGGGCCACGGCCACGATGTTCACAAACTCCGCAGCATCGAGATAGACGATTGAGAATGGGAAACGGCTGAGGACGAAGCGCCGGGTTCCGTGGAGGTATTTGGGCCAGCGGTGGGGGGCTCTTGCAACTTGTCTGACAGCATCGGAAACCGCAATACGAAATTCGGTCGAGACGTGTGGATTCCTGGCGCGATACCAGAGAATGGCTTCTCTGAATTCTTTTCTCGCCTCGGGATGAAACCGAAACCGCTTACTGCTCATCGGGAAATTCTTCTGCGAGTTCCTTCAGCACTTGCTCGCCAGGAATCATCTCGACTTTGCCGGATTGAATCTCTTCCACGCGGCGCTTGATTTCGTCGGACCACGCCGCCTCGACTCCTTCTTCGGCCGGTTCGTCGTCGAGGCTTTCGATCAGGCGGTCGATGATCAGGCCGCGGGTCCTGGGTTGAGAGCGCCAGCGCTTTTTCGAGAACTTCGGAAACCTGCGGCGTTAGTTGCGGCATCGATACCTCGCTCCGGCTATTTTAGCGCGGATTGCAAGTGGTGCAGGCATGGCGGCGGGGAGCCTGTGCCAAAACGACACTCCGTTTCAATAAATGTATGCGACGGACCCGAAGCCTTAGCGCAACTGAAGTAAGCTTTGCTTCGTGGGCCTGTGGTGTAATGGCAGCACAGGACCCCGTCAAGGTCCGAGCGAGGGTTCGAATCCCTCCAGGTCCATTCCTTCTTTGGAAGGATTGTCTCTCAGGGACAAGTGGAGGGTTCGCAGGACGGGGTGCGATCCTCCTTAAAGTAACTTGATTTCCGGCGGTGTTGTCTCGATAATGGTAGTGACCTTGACGGGGTACCGATTTATCGGTTCTCGCGACGGCCTCGGGGATTCCCGGGGCCGTTTGCATTTCTTGGGAAAAGCGACGACGTTGGCCCGAAAGCCCATTTCGATTTCCCCCCGCGATTCGGATCCCCCAACTCCTTGTCATTCCGACGCGCGAGCGAAGCGAGACAGGAGGAATCTGCTTTCTGCCGGGAACTGTCTCCCCGCATACGAAACAATTCTCTCTATAGCTCTAAAAAGCTATAACAATCAGCTAACTCCTTGGGGCTCAAGATTTTGCCCCTAAGTGATTGAAAACAAGAGATTAAATCGCAAAATCCCGCCAAACCTATGATTCCAATAGACCGTGGGGGAGGGGGAGGGGGGCCAGGCTTCAGGGTTGCAAAGTTTCAAGGTTTGGTCTTTGGATTTTGTTTTTGAAACCTCGAAACTCTGAAACGTTGAAACCTTCAAGGAGAACAGGCTTCAGGGTTGCAAAGTTTCAAGGTTTGGTCTTTGGATTTTGTTTTTGAAACCTTGAAACTCTGAAACGTTGAAACCTTCAAGGAGAACAGGCTTCAGGGTTGCAAAGTTTCAAGGTTTGGTCTTTGGATTTTGTTTTTGAAACCTTGAAACTCTGAAACGTTGAAACTTTCAAGGAGAAGTCAATGCCCAACTACCCAAGTCGCTGCCAGCACATCAAAGTCAACGGCACCCTCTGCGGATCGCCCGCCCTGCGCCGCAACCGCTTCTGCTACTTCCACAAACTCCACCACGAAGAAACCATCCAGCTCAACACCGACCGCGCCCGTCGCAAACGCAACGTCACGCTCAACCTCCACGTCCTCGAAGACGCCAACTCCATCCAGGTCTCGCTCATGCAGATCATGCGTCTCATCGTCGCCGGCCAGATCGACGGCAAAAACGCCGGCCTTCTGCTCTACGCTCTGCAAACCGCCAGCGCCAACCTCCCTCGCGTGCGCTTCGAGCCCTACATGCACGATGTCGTCCTCGATCTGAAAACGGTCCACGAAACTCCCCTCGGCGCCTACATCTGGGACGACTCCGACTTCCGCACCGCAGAAGACGACGAAGAGGATGAAGCGGTCATGCGCGTCCAGGCCCTCGAAGACGCTCGCCGCAAAGCCAAACAGAAAGCCGAACTCGAACGCTGGGCCGAAGGCGAAGCCAACCGCCTCGCCGCCATCGGCGCACGCCAGAACGCCGCAGAACTCCAAACCCAACGCCTCGAAGCCCAGCGCGAAGCCGATCGCCAGAACAAAGAAGACGAAGAACGCGCCAGAACAATCGCCCCGAAAGCCGCAGTCCCCGCAGCCGCCATAACCCCCGCCGGCCGCGCCATCCTCCCGCCCACACCACCCGCACCACCGCCCCACAAGCGTCCCCCCGCCAACGTGAGCATGGACGAAGTCAGAAAAAAGGTCACCGCTCAAATCAGAAAAGCCCTCCCCGCCATCGCCGCCGCGCAAGCCGCCAGAGAAAACGGGAAGAGCAGCGCATGACCACGTCGTTGCCCTCCGAGCATTGTCGAGATGCAGCTAGTTTCTTCACAACCAAAACAAGGGGACGAGGCCGAGTGTGGCAAGAGCTGCGAGGAGGATGAGGCTCTGGATGCCGGTCTTGCGATCTGCCAGGCTGTAGGCGTAGATGCCCTTGATGAGGTTGTTGCTGGCTGCGGCAATCAGAACCGCCGCGGCCGCAATTTTCAGCGGAGTGAGTGAACCTGCGGCTTGGGTCATGCCCATGATGAAGGGATCTACGTCGGTGACGCCCATGATCGCGGCGAGGGCGTTGACGCCCGCTCGTCCGAGGTAAGTAACGGCCAACTGCGTGGCCACCAGCATTGCCAGGAACAGAAGAGCGAAGAGAAAGGCGGCAAGCAGCTCGAGTGGATTGTTGGGCTCAAACTGCCGCTTGACCACATCCGCGCTCACATCGGGCCGGCGCGACCAAATCCAGCCGACGGCGATTGCCAGTCCCGCAAGTACTAGGAACGGGAGAACCAATAGGGACATCAGGTGACGATTGAAAAGAGCCAGCAGGGCAACCAGGCGCAGGTACATGACTCCCGATGCGATCAAGATCGCTCCTGCGAAAAGGTGAGGGTGCTGCTCATGAGCCGCTCTGCGGGAGATGACGACCGTGGTCAAGGTGGATGAGTATGCGCCGCCCAGGAAGGCTGCAAGCACTACTCCACCGTGCTCCTTGGTGAGCTTTTGCAGGATGTAGCTGCCGTAGGAAATTGTGCTTACGGCTACGACGACCAGCCAGGTCTTAAAAGGATTGAGGTGAAACGGCCCAAACTCCTGGTTGGGCAGTATGGGTAGAATGACCGCCGAGAGAAGCAGGAACTTGGCGACAGTGAGGACTTCTCCGGGCGCTGAGCGGGTGGCGAGCCTCTCCAGACCAACCTTGAGTTCCAGCAACAACAGGCTGGCTACGCTCAAGGTGGTGGCGATCCAAAAATGCTCGTAGTAGACGAGCGCGCCCACAAGATAGGTGGCAAGACCGGACATCTCCGAGGTGACGCCCGCGGGCTGGGCCGTAGTGAGCTTGTGCCAATAGGACAGTGAGAGGAAGCCGCCTACCACCAGGAATCCGAGCGTCACCGGGAGCAGTTGCGTGCCAGAGAGAAGTGCGATGGAGTAGCCAATCAATCCAATGAGCGGAAATGTGCGTACGCCGCCGAAGGCGTAGTGGCCGGCTTCAGCCTTGTGCTCCTCGCGCTCCAGTCCGATGAGAAAGGATAGGAAGAGAACGAGGAGAATCTTTACGGCTTCCGGCGGTAACCAGCGATAGAGTTCCACTCGATGGGGTCTCCGATTTGAACCACTGGCATTTTGTCACAATTTTGTTGAGGCTGGGGTGAAAAGGCGGTCTATGCATATGGAAACAACAAGGAAGATCGCGTTCGTGGCAATCCTAGCGGCGGAACTCAGTTCAGAAAATACTGCCGGTAGAGCGTGTCGCGCTGGGCAGGTCGGAATCCCGCGTCGCGGATGATGCGGCGCAGCTCTTCTTCTGTCGTGCAGTTGGTTACGCCTGCGGCTCTTACTACATTTTCTTCGAGCATCACCGAGCCTACGTCGTTGCCGCCGAAGCGGAGGCCCATCTGGCAGACTTTCAGGCCTTGCGTTACCCAACTGGATTGCACGTTGAGGAAGTTTGACAGATAGAGGCGCGAGATGGCCAGGACTTTCAGGTATTCGACGGCGGTGGCTTCGTCCCAGTGGCGGCCGCCCAGGGCGGTGTTGTGCGGCTGAAAGCTCCAGGGGATGAAGGCGGTGAAGCCTCCGGTTTCTTGCTGCAGATCGTAGAGCTGCTGGAAGTGGTTGATGCGGTGTTCGTAGTTCTCGCCTACGCCGAACATCATGGTCGCGGTGGTGCGCATGCCGATCTGGTGGGCGGTGCGGTGGACGTTGATCCAGTCGTTGGTGAGGCACTTGAGGCGGGCGATTTTATAGCGGACTTCGTCGTCGAGAATTTCTGCGCCGCCGCCGGGGATGGAATCGAGTCCGGCATCGCGCAGGCGGAGAATCGTGTCGCGGATGCTTAGGTCGCTGTACTCGGCTATGGCGATGATCTCGGAAGCCGAGTAGCAGTGCAGATGAATTTGCGGGAAGCGCTGCTTGATTCCGCGCAGCATTTTCTCGTGCCAGTCGATTTTGAGATCGGGATGCAGGCCGCCTTGCATCAGCACGCCCGTGCCTCCGAGTTCGACGGTCTCGCGGATCTTTTCGTAGATGGTGTCGAAGTCGAGGATGTAACCTTCTTTTGCGGCGGGGCCTTTCAGTGGGCGGTAGAAGGCGCAGAAAGTGCAGTACTCGGTGCAGAAGTTCGTGTAATTAATGTTGCGGTCGATGATGTAGGTGACCGTGCCCTCGGGATGCAGCTTGCGGCGGACCGCGTCGGCTTCCATGCCGATGCCGATGAGGTCGTCGGAGTGGAACAGGTCGAGGGCTTGGGCTTTGGTTAGGGACATTGGCTGGTTCAATTCTAACGGAGGCGGGCAGGTTGGGCCAAATGCGGGGAAATGCCGGATGTCGAAATTTCCAGTCAAGGTGGGAATGCACGCGAGATCCCTCGCTCCGCCTGAAGAACTGCTGCGCTCGGGATGACGCCGATTCTCCAGAAGCTAGTTCTTTCTGTAGCGGAGGTACTGGATTAGGGAGAGGATCGCGCCGACTACTGCCAAGCCGATGAGGATGGCCATCGCTGGTCCGTAGTATTGAGAGAAGAAACGCAGGATGTGGCGGCCGTAGTGGAATCCGAGCCAAGCCTCGAGAAAATAGCGAAGCCCGCGGCCGAGCACCAAGGCCCCTAAGAACTTCTTCCGAGAGTACTGCATGACCCCCGCCGCTAATAGAAACGGGAGGAAGGGAAACGGCGGAGGCATCAAGGCAGGAATCGCGACGGCGCTAAATCCCCAGCGCGCGAAGGCTTTGGAAAACTGGGCCGCTCTTTTTTTCGAGAGTTTGCGCTCCATGGTTTCTTTGCCGCCCTTGCGGGCCAACGCATAAGTAATGTAGCCGCCGATCACGGCCCCGAGGGTGGCCATCAGGCCATAGTAGGGCCACGGTTCCTGATGACGGGCAGCCAGCCAGATGGTGAGGACGTCCATGCTGCCGGTGAGCGGGATCAGGGAATTGTCCGCCAGTCCCAGGACGACCAGGCCGATTCCACCCAAGTGGCGCAGTTGCCGCCAGAAAGGAACTGCAAGCAAGGGATGTAGATGGAGAAGCATTCGGGTTTGAAGGGGTTTATAGGGAGTTAAACAATTGCGGCGTTCGCTGGGACATTCTCGGGGACCAGGAAACGCATCTCCGGAGCGGCGGGCAGGGCGCCGATCTCGGCGGCGTAGCGATAGAACAGGTGCAGACCTTCGAGGCAGGGTGCGTCGAGATGGTAGTAAATATTTTCGGTGAGGTAGGAGCGAATCGACGCGGGCGCGAGACCGAGGCGTGGGGCCCATTCGCGGGCGATGTGGTCGAGGCTTCGAGGTTCGAGTCCGTGGTCGCGGGATTGTTGAAAGATCGCGGCCAGTTCTGGCTCGGGTGCACCAGCGTCGCTTCGCGCCGCGGACGGGCGAGGGCGCCCGTCCCCACACAACCTTTCCCCACACAATGCGTCTTCCTGCAGGGCTTGCTGGCGAACTGCCCAGAAGGCGAAAACGAAGGGCTTGCCGGTGTGGCGAATCCACTCTTCGGCGAGATCGAGCGTGAGATAGCGGGAGCGGTCGATTTGCAGGGCGGGATCTCCGATGACTAATCCGGCATCCTGTGTGGCGAGCATTTTGTCGATGTCCGGTTCCATTGGAGTGAATGTGCGTCCCCCGCCGAGCCACTTTTCGAACAGGACTTTCGTGAGCGCGACCGAGGTCATGGAAGAGGTATCTAGCGCGACGGAGCGAATCTGATCTACGGGCACGCGGCTGACAAGAAGAATGGAGCGGACCGGGCGGCGCGAGGCGATGGCGATGCCGGGCAAGACCATCAAGCCGGGGACTTGCGCGTAGGCGGCGGCTGGGATGATGCCGATGTCGGCAGTTCCGGCTTCGAGCGCGCGGGCGCAGGCTGAGGGTAGCGTGTAGGAAATCTCGAACTCGCTCCCGATGCTGCCATGTTCGAAATCCCACATGAGGGGAGCGGTGTTGAGGTAGGAAATCGCCGAGATGCGGAGAGGTCTCATTCCTGTTTTGATTCTAGCAGACCGGTTTTTAACAGGCTTTTGTGACGGCTTCCCTTGACAGGGGTTTCCGGGAGTGACTACAGTCCGCCCAGTCGGTGTAAAGATTGGAGTATGCCGTGCTTAACGCCGTTGCCACATCGCCATCTGCAACTCATATTTTGGAGTGGCTAGCCATCTCGCTGACGCCGGGGCTGGGACCGACGAAGGCGCGGAAGCTGGTGGACCATTTTGGCAGCGCGGAGGCGGTGTTTCACGCGTCTTTGACAGAACTGGAAGGCACGGGGATTCAGGCGGTTTCGGCGCAGTCGATTGCGACCGGGAAATCGGCAGAACTGGCGCGGGAGGAGATTGCGCGGGCTGCGGCGGTGGGAGTTACGGTGCTGTCGCTGGAAGATCCATGTTATCCGCCGCGGCTGAAAGAAATTTACGATCCGCCGCTGGTGCTTTATGTTCACGGCAATCCTGAGGTGCTGCCGCGGCCGGGGATTGCGATGGTGGGTACGAGGCATCCGACGCCTTACGGGTCAGGGATGGCGGAGCGGTTGGCGTGCGATCTAGCGGCGCAGGGGCTGGTGATTATCAGCGGCATGGCGCGCGGGGTGGACACGGCGAGCCATCGCGGGGCGATCTCGGCTAAGGGCAAGACGGTTGCGGTGTTTGGTACGGGTGTGGATGTGATTTATCCGAAAGAAAATTCTCGCTTGTCGGAACAGATTCTGGCGCTGGGCGGTGCGCTGATTTCCGAGTTTCCATTGGGAACGTTTGCCGCGCCGCAGAACTTTCCGATTCGCAACCGGATTTTGAGCGGGATGTCGGTTGGGGTGCTGGTCGTGGAAGCGGCGGAGTACTCGGGAACGCGCATTACGGCGCGCTGTGCACTGGAGCAAAACCGCGACGTTTTCGCGGTGCCCGGCAACGTCACGAACAAAAATTCCTGGGGACCTAACACGCTGATTAAGCAGGGCGCGAAGCTGGTCGCGACCTGGGAAGACGTGTGGGAAGATCTGCCGGCAGAAGTGAAGCTGGCGCTCACGCCGACCGTGGCGGGTGAATCCGGAAAGGCGACTTCCGCATCTCTATTCCCGGACGAAGGGCTTCCGCCGCATGAGAAGAAAATCTTGAGCCTGTTGAAAGCCGATGAGGCTACGCAGATTGATGAAATAGTCGAGCGTCTGGAAGCTGAGATGTCGTCGTCAGAAATCTTCGCGGCCTTGTTTGAATTGGAGCTCACGGGCAAGATCAGGCAAATGCCTGGCAAGAATTTTGTGAAGAGTTTTTAGCTGTCAGCTATCAGCTCTCAGCTTATGGCGGAGGCCGCAGTTGCAGAACTTTAGAAATCTAAAGGTCTGGGAACGGGCACATGCTTTAACACTCGACGTGTACCAATCAAGCAAGGCGTTTCATCGAGAGGAAATGTACGGATTGACCAGCCAGATGCGGAGGGCATCTGCCTCCATCGGCGCAAATATTGCAGAGGGATCGTGTCGTAGAGGAGACATAGACTTTGCCCGGTTCCTCCAGATCGCCACAGGTTCGGCCAGCGAATTGGAGTATCACTTGCTCCTTGCCCGCGATCTTAAATTGTTGCAGACACCAGACTACGAGCGCCTTTCCGGCCACACCGTGGAGGTGAAACGAATGCTAGCGTCCCTGATGCAGAAGCTGAGAGCTGAAAGCTGATGGCTGACAGCTTTCTCGCGGTAACTTGTTGCATTCGTCCCATTCGTGCTAGGTTCAAAGCGAAAACTTAAGAACTGAGGGTCCATTGGTAAAAAGTTTAGTCATTGTCGAATCGCCGGCCAAGGCGAAGACCATCCAGAAATATCTGGGAAAGGGATTTACTGTCGAGGCCTCGCTCGGCCACGTGAAGGATCTGCCCAAGAGCACGCTCGGAGTCGACACGAGTAACCACTTCGAGACGGACTACGTCGTGATCCCCGGCAAAGAAAAAGTTCTGGCCAAGCTGAAGAAGCTGGCGGGGCCGATGGATGCGATCTATCTGGCGCCTGACCCGGACCGCGAAGGCGAGGCGATTGCGGCGCATCTGGCGTTCGAACTCGGCGACGGCGCCGCACCGAAGAAGAAAAAAAAGAAGAAAGAAGATGCGGACGGGCCGCCGCGCATTCAGCGGGTTACGTTCAACGAGATTACCAAGCGGGCGGTGCAGGCAGCGTTCGAGCATCCTCGGGCCATCGACCAGAATCTGGTGGATGCGCAGCAGGCGCGGCGCGTGCTCGACCGGCTGGTGGGTTACCAGGTTTCGCCGCTGCTGTGGGATAAAGTTCGGCGGGGGCTTTCCGCCGGACGTGTGCAGACTGTTGCTCTGCGATTGATTGTGGAGCGCGAACGCGAGATCAAGGCGTTCGAGAAAAAAGAATACTGGACGATCGACGCGCACCTGGCGGCGAGCAAGCCTCCGGCATTCGATGCGCGGTTCCTGGGCAAGGGCGAAGAGAAGATTGAGGTCACGAACGGCGAGGATGCGGAAAAGATCCGCGCAGCGCTGGAGCAGGCTGATTGGCTGGTGCGGTCGGTCGATAAGAAAGAACGCCGCCGGAATGCCGCGCCTCCTTTTACTACCAGCAAGTTGCAGCAGGATTCCTCACGCAAGCTGCGTTTCAGCGTGAAGCGCACGATGATGATCGCGCAACGGCTGTACGAAGGCGTGGAACTGGGCGAAGAAGGCCTGGTGGGTTTGATCACCTACATGCGTACGGATTCGACTCGCGTGGCTCCCGAGGCAATCCAGGAAGTGCGCGAATACGTGGGTAAGGAATATGGGCCGGCCTACCTGCCCGAGACTCCGAATACATATAAGGAGAAGAAGGAAGCGCAGGCAGCGCATGAGGCGATTCGCCCGACTTCGGCGATGCGGCATCCGGACCTCGTGAAGCAGTACTTAAAGGAAGATGAGTTCAAGGTCTACAAGCTGATCTGGCAGCGTTTTGTGGCATCGCAGATTATGCCGGCCGTGTTCGACCAGACGACGGTGGATATCGACGCGAAGAGCAAGAGCGAGACATTCTGGTTCCGCGTGACGGGATCCGTGCTGAAGTTCGACGGCTTCCTGCGGGTCTACGAAGAGTCGAAGGAAGGCAAGGACGAAGAGGACGAAGAGCTGAAGCACAAGTTGCCGGCGCTGGAAGCTGGACAGAAGCTCACGCTGAAGGAGTTGAAGCCGGAGCAGCACTTTACAGAGCCGCCGCCGCGTTACAACGAAGCGTCGCTGGTGAAAGAACTGGAGGAGCGCGGGATTGGGCGTCCGTCGACCTATTCGGCGATTCTGTCGACGATTCAGGAGCGGCAGTATGTACAGAAGCTGGGCGGGAAGTTTACGCCGACCGAGATCGGGTTGGTGGTCACCGATCTGCTTGTCGAAAACTTCCGCGACATTTTCGACGTGGCCTACACTGCCGGTCTGGAAGAGAAGCTCGACGAGATCGAAGAAGGCAAGGAGAAGTGGACGGACACGCTGGCCGAGTTCTACAAGAAGTTTACGAAGGACCTCAAATATGCCGAAAAGCATATGGAGAACATCAAGCGGATGGAGAAGCCCACGGACGAGAAGTGCGAGAAATGTGGGGCGCCGCTGGTGATCAAGTGGGGCCGGCATGGATCGTTCTATGCGTGCAGCACCTACGATAAAGAGGATCCGAATACTTGCACGTTTACGAAAGAAAATCCGATTAACCTGCCTGACCTCGACTCGGCCGACGTGCAGGAAACCACGCAGGAAGAATATTGCGAGAATTGCGGGCGGGTGATGGTGCTGAAGCGCGGACGCTTTGGGCAGTTCATGGCTTGTACCGGGTATCCCGATTGCAAGACTACGCGGCGGCTTGACCAAGGCAAGAAAGTTCCCGACATTCCGCTGGATGAGCCTTGTCCGAAGTGCGGGCGGAATATGATGATCCGGCACGGACGGTATGGCGAGTTCACGGCTTGCAGCGGATATCCGGAATGCAAGTATGTGAAGCAGAACTACATCGGTGTGAAGTGTCCGGAGTGCAAAGAGGGCGACCTTGTCGAGAAGCGGGCGCGCAAGGGGAACACGTTTTATGGGTGCGGAAATTATCCGAAGTGCAAGTTCACATCGGCGCACCGGCCGATTGCGGAGAAGTGCACGAGTTGCGGCAGCGAGTATCTGGTGCAGAAGTTCTTAAAAGACGGGCCTGTGATCGCGTGCCCGAATAAAGAGTGCGAGTACGAGCGGCCGGCGCCTGAGCTGGTGGCGGCGACGAGCGCGTAGTCATTGAGTGATTGAGTCATTGAGTCATTGAGCGATTGTAGAACTCAAGGTACAGGCAGTGTGCAATCGCCCAATTACTCAATGGCTCAATGACTCAATGACTCAATGACTCAATTTCCCAGGAGGTATTCTTATGTCCAAAAAAGTGACCGCTACTGATGCTCAACTGATTATGCAACTCTACGATCTGCGTCGCGAGGCAGAGATGCGCAAGGCGCGAAACTGGTGGGTGACCGGCTTTTGGCCGGAGAGCGCCGACGATTTCATGAAGATTGCCGGGGCGATGGGCTCGCAGGAAAACAATTGGCTGCGCCAGGTCGGCGGATACTGGAGCATGGCGTCGGCATTTGTGCTGCAGGGGGCGCTGAGTGAGGAACTGTTCATCCAGCCGGCTGTGAGTGGGGAAATGTTCCTCATATTCGCGAAGGTTCAGCCCTTCCTGAAAGAACTGCGGGAAAAGATGGGTGACCCGCACTTGTTCGGGAACATCGAGAAAATTGTAACGGGATCCAAGTTCGGGCGGGAACGGCTGGCGCTCACGCTGAAACGAGTGCAAACCATGCGCGAGAAGAGGGCTTTGGCGAAGGCTAGCTAGAGAGGCCGCGGCTCCGTATTGTCCTGTCCATTGCCGAAGCGGAGACTGCGTCCATCGAACCGCGTCCGTTGAACCATCGAATCCGGCGCATCTCATCCGTTCCACTGCCAGATCATCTGTTATCCTAGTCGGTTGTGCGGATGATCTGGTGGTTCCTGATCCTGGGTGTAAGTACGCTGGTCGTGGTGTGCGTAGCGATCGTCGTTTATGTGCGGTTGCGGCGGCACCTGCAGGCGGCGCACGCGGCGCGGGAAGGAAACGCCAGCGAAGTCGAACGCGAGCGGAAGTCAGGCGACATTGAGCACTAAGCACTGATTTCTCTCAAGATTCGGAGAAGGTTCCATGGAAAAAACAGTAACTCAAACATCCAGCGCTGCGCGGGAACGCGGTTTCATGTCCGAAGCTGCGCGGCAGGTGGCGCTGGTGGTTGGCGGCAGCCTGGTGGTGGCATTGTGTGCGCGCATCGCGATTCCCTTGCCGGGTACACCGGTACCGCTTACCGTGCAGAATTTTGGCGTGTTGTTGGTTGGGCTAATGCTCGGCAGCCGGCGAGGATTTGCGGCGCTCGCGCTCTATCTGGCCGAAGGCGCGATGGGGATGCCGGTGTTCAGCCCTACGGGTCCGGGAGGAATTGCGCAGTTGCTTGGGCCTACGGGCGGATTTCTGCTGGCTTATCCACTGGTTGCATGGGTGGCGGGATACATTATGGAGCATGGACGCAAGAGTTTCGGTCGCGCCGCGGTGGGCGGGCTTCTTGGCGAGCTTGTGCTGTTCACTGGAGGGCTGACCTGGCTGGCAGTGCTGACGCATTCCGTGGCGCTGGCCTTTCGCCTGGGGCTCTACTGGTTTCTATTTGCGGAAATAATTAAGGTGATGATGGCGGCGGGAATTGCGGCCCGGTGGCAGCGCGTGCGGAGCGATAGAGGTAAAGGGGAATAGCAGTAAGCGGTTTGGAGTTCAATTCATGACAGTAATTTCGGAACAAGAGACGAAGCATGCGGGCGGCAATCCGGCCTCGCAGGTGCGCGAGATCAGCATTGCTCACAGCCCGGATTCCGATGATGCCTTCATGTTTTACGGGCTGGCGACGAATAAAGTTCGCGTCCCGGGGCTGCGCTTTACTCACACGCTGTGCGATATCGAGAGCTTGAATCAGAAGGCGCGCGAGGGTGTTTACGATGTGACCGCGATTTCGTTTCACGCCTATCCTTATATCCAGGGCTTGTATGCGCTGATGTCGTGTGGCGGCAGCGTGGGCGAAGGCTATGGGCCGATGGTCGTTTCGCCGCGTCCGTTTACGCAGGTGGAGATTAAAGACAAGCGCATTGCGGTTCCGGGCAAGCTTACGACTGCTTATCTGGCGCTGCAGCTTTTTGCACCTGGAGTGGAAACGGAAGTCGTGCCCTTCGACCAGATCATTCCGCAGGTGCTGGAGGGTAAGTACGAGGCTGGGCTCATCATCCATGAAGGGCAGTTGACCTATGACAAGGCCGGACTGCACCGCGTTGTCGACCTCGGACGATGGTGGCAGAAGATGACAGGGTTGCCGCTGCCGCTGGGAGGCAACGCTATTCGGCGGGCGCTGGGGCCGGAACTGGTCTCCGCAGTGAACGGCGCGTTGCGGAACAGCATTCAGTATGCGCTGGAGCATCGCGAAGAAGCTTTGTCCTATGCCATGCAGTTTGCCCGCGATCTGGACACGTCGACTGCGGACCGGTTTGTTGGGATGTATGTGAACGAGCGGACGCTCGACTACGGGCCGGATGGACGCGAGGCCGTGGTGCGGCTGCTGGATATGGGGCACAAGGCGGGGATTATTGGGCCGGAGGCGCGAGTGGATTGGGTTTAGGGAGCGTCTAGCTAGAAGCTTCCTCAAGGAGCACTGCACATTTGTCCGGCACGATCGCACGCACCCATCAATCTCAAACCCTTCTCATCGACGCCGACGACACGCTGTGGGAAAACAACATTTATTTTGAGCGGGCCATTGCCCGGTTCATTTCGTTTCTCAATCATCACGAGTTTTCCGCTGAGCAGGTGCGGGAGGTGCTTAACGATGTGGAGCGGGAATGCATTGTGAAGCATGGGTACGGGCTGCACAGCTTTGCGCACGCGCTGGTGGATACGTTTGAGAGGCTCAGCGTGGGGCCGGTTACGCCGGAATTACACGAGCAGATCATCAGTTTTGCCCATATGGTGTTGGACCATCCAATCGAGTTTTTGCCGGAAGTTCCAGAGACTCTGCAGTATCTTTGCGGGCGGCATCGATTGATTCTGGTGACAAAAGGCGCGCAGGAAGAACAGGCGGGAAAGATTGAACGCTCGGGCTTGAAGGAATATTTTGTCGCGACGGAGATTGTTGCGGAAAAAGATTCCGCGGCCTATCAGGCCCTGGTGGAAAAATATTCGCTGGCGCGCGATTCGACATGGATGATTGGGAACAGTCCGCGGTCGGACATCAATCCGGCGCTGGCGGCGGGATTGCACGCGGTGTTCGTGCCGCACGGGGATACGTGGATACTGGAACATGAAGAAGTGAATGCGGCTCCGGCGGGGCAGCGGTTGCTGATTGTGGGGCGCTTTGCGGAGTTGCGGGAACATTTTTAGGGACGCCCAGGTTTCAAGGTTTCAGATGTTTCAAGGTTTCAACGCTTAAGTGGCCGAGCTTCCCGCTGGCACCGATCAAACCCAATCTTCAGATTGAAACCTCGAAACCTTAAAACCTGCAAACCCCAGCACCAAACTAACCAACAAGCTGGCCTCGCGGGGCGTTGTTCGCGCGTGCTACCCTCATTTTGCTCAGCGTTTTTCGCACCACTCGTCTTGGCCGTGGAGACCAATAATTTCCGCAGGCTGTTGCGCACGGTTGAAGCTCTCTCCGAACTGGGGCCGGAGCTTACGGCGGAGCGCGAATTTTCAGACACTGCGCGCCGCATGCTCGCCGCCGTGATGGAAGCGGCCGGAGCGCGCGAAGGCGCGCTTTTCGTGTTCAACGAGAAGCCCACCATGCTGACCTCGGTGGCGGCCGATGGATTCGCCATGCTGCCCGAGCCCGCGTTTATTCCTCTTCTGCCCAAGC
Organism: uncultured Acidobacteriaceae bacterium; assembly: GCA_963842095.1. GTDB lineage: Bacteria > Acidobacteriota > Terriglobia > Terriglobales > Acidobacteriaceae > Sulfotelmatobacter. The sequence continues at coordinate 172,641 of CAWJEY010000003.1, read as the reverse complement.
ATGCACACGCTCTTACTGCGGCGCGCGGACCAATCGTGTTGAACGCTTCCACCTATTCGATCTTCCTCAGTTCCAACGGGAATGTGGCGCCGGAGCTGTTCAAGTGCCTGGCCCCGCTGAAAGCGTCCGGCAAACTGGCCGGGGTTGTGGCTTTGGGGCGGCGTCCCGGGGACGCGCCTTACGAAGAAGCGGAACTGGATGCGATGGACCTGCTGTGCAGCTATATTGGGCTGGCGGTGCAGAACCATGCGCTGTCGCAGACGCTGGCGCAGCGGGTAACGGAAAATTTGCGGCTGATGGCTTCGCTGCACGGGTTCTACGACACCGCACTCGAAGCCTTCGCGACCGCCATCGATGTGAAGCACGTTAACATTCACGGGCACTCTTTGCGCGTGGGGCGCTATGCGGCTGCAATTGGCGAAGCGATGGGCGTGGAAGCGGGCGAAGTGGCCGCGCTGCGCAGCGCCGGTTATCTGCACGACATTGGCAAGGTGGCGGTTGACCGGCGGCTGTTCAGCAAGCCGGGAGCGCTGAATCCCGAAGAGTTTCAAGAAATGGCGAACCACACCGTGGTGGGGCATCAGATTGTGAGCAGCGTGGAGTTTCCCTGGCCGAAGATTCATGAGGCGGTGCGCTGGCATCATGAACGCAGTGACGGCTCGGGTTATCCCGACGCTCTTCACGGCGAGGAACTGCCGATGCCGGTGCGGATCATGGCGCTGGCCGATACGTTTGATGCCATGACCAGCACGCGTCCATATCGCGGATCGCTTTCGCTGGGGAACGCGTTGAGCGATCTGGTGCGCATGAGCCCGCAAAAATACGATCCCAACGTGGTGCAGGCTTTGCTGATTCAGGTGCGGCGCGATGCTGTGGGCAGCAATCGAGCGCCGCTGCTGGCCGACCATATGGCGGTAAACATTGCGCCTGGCGATGTGGATCAGTTGGCCGCGACCCTGCAGCATAAGGTGTCCCGCGGGAAGATGTATCTGACTTAGCTCGCAGCTATCAGCTATCAGATCTTAGCTCTTGACTCCAGAAGCCCCCCTCGTCTTCGGTAATCACGGGTAGCAACCTTTTCCTTGCGCGCGGGTTGATAATGAGGAGAGATTGTCGTCTTCCCTGGGGAGTCCTCATGCGTTTGGGCCGCGCGAAGTTTGCCACTATCCTCGTCTGCTTCAGCCTGGCGTGTACGGTACCGCAAGTGCTGGGCGGGAAAAAGGACCAGGCGGCTTCCAGCCCAGAGGAGCCGAGACGAGCCCTGCACGCTCTGAATCGACTGACGTTCGGTCCGCGTCCGGGGGATTTGCAGCACGTCATGGCGATGGGCGTCGACCAGTGGATTGACCTGCAACTGCATCCTTCAAAAATTGACGACAGCGCGACCGAGGCACGCCTGGAGCCGCTGCGTACCCTGCGCATGAGCACGCGGGAGATTGCGGAGGACTTCCCCGATCCCCAAGAGATCAATCAAGTAATGAGCGGCAAGCGGGCGATGCCGTCGGATCCGGCGCGGCGCGCTGTATTTCAGGTGCAGCTTGCGCGGCTTGAAGCGCGTAAAGACCGCAAGGAAGGAGCGGGCAAGAATGCGGCCGCCGCTGCGACTGAGAAAGGCGGCAAGGCGCCACTGGATGGGTCCATGATGGCCGCGAACACGGCGACCGACGGGGCCAATGCTAACGCCGACAACTCGGCGATGAACGGGACTGCTATGAACGGGGCAGCGAACGGTGAGGCTAACTCGAGCGCTGACGGCAGCGATGCCATGGTGCCGACCGCCGCGCCCGCAGCCAGGCCGACGCTGGAGGAAGAAGAGCAGGCGCGCCTTCGCGAGGAGCAACTTTACGCCGATCTCGAAGTGCAGCAACTGCCGAGCCTTGCGCCGGACCAGCGTTTCAAGAAAATTCTCAGCATGCCGGTCGAACAGCAAGTGCTCTTTGCCGACTCCCTGCGCGGCGGTAAAGGACAGGAGTTTCTGGAAGGATTGAATCCGAAGCAGAAGGAAACTGTGCTCGCCATGAATAATCCGGCGACGGTGGTGATGGGCGAACTGATGCAGGCGAAACTTTTGCGCGCCATCTACAGCCAGCGCCAGTTTGAAGAGGTGATGACCGACTTCTGGTTCAACCACTTCAATGTGTTTGTCGACAAGGGGCTTGACCGCGTGATGGTGACCGGCTACGAGCGCGATGTCATCCGCCCACATGCGCTGGGCAAGTTTGAAGACCTTCTGGTAGCGACGGCGAAGAGTCCGGCGATGTTGTTTTACCTGGATAATTTTATGAGCCTGGGGCCGAACTCGCCGCAGGCGCTGGGAATTCCGGCGCACCCTGGTCCGTACGGGCGGCGCTATCCGCCGCCGCGGCCGAATCCGGGCAAGCGGCCCAGCGGCCTCAACGAGAATTACGGACGCGAATTGCTGGAGTTGCACACGCTGAGCGTGAACGGCGGCTATTCGCAACGCGACGTCACCGAGGTGGCCAAAGTTTTCACAGGATGGACGATCGACAAGCCAGCCGAAGGCGGAAGCTTCAAGTTCGATCCGCGAATGCACGAGCCGGGGCCTAAGTTTGTGCTGGGACATAAGATCAAGCCCAAGGGCGAAGGCGAAGGTATGGAATTGCTGCACCGGCTGGCTACCAGCCCGCAGACGGCGCATTTTATTTCGCTGAAACTGGCGCAGCGGTTTGTGGCGGACGATCCGCCGCCGGCTTTGGTGAACCGCATGGCGAAGATGTTCTTGAAGAAGAAGGGCGACATCCGCGAAGTGCTGAACACTCTGTTCCACTCGCCGGAGTTTTGGGATGACGGAACTTATCGCGCGAAGGTGAAGACGCCGCTGGAATTTGTGGCGTCGGCAGTCCGGGCCACCGGCGCCGAGGTTGAGGATGCGCAGCCGCTGGCCCAGCAACTCAACCGCATGGGCATGCCGCTTTACGGAGCACAGCCGCCTACGGGGTATTCGATGAAGGCGGAGACGTGGGTGAGTTCTTCGGCGTTGTTGAACCGCATGAATTTTGCTTTGGCGTTGACCAGCGGCAAGATCAAGGGCGTGAAGGTGGATACGGCACAACTGGCGGGAGGCACTTCTCCGCCGCCGGATGCGGCGGTTACGCTCTCGACGCTGGAAACGAATCTGATCGCAGGCGGAGTGTCGCAGCAGACGCATGACTCGATCGCTGCGCAGATTGAGGCTGTGGGGAAGAATGTCGCACCGCAGAAGGCGGACAGCAAGGCCGGGACACGCAAGCCCGCAGGCGCGGCGAAGCCTCCGGACGTGGGAACGATTGCGGGGTTGTTGCTGGGTTCGCCGGAGTTTCAGAGGAGATAGCGACAGTCGTTGGTCGTTAGTCGTTGGTCGTTGGCGGTTCGGTTGGAACTGAGAGCTAATAGCTGGGAGCTGTTTTCTATGTCCATTACTCGTCGGGTTTTTCTTCGTAACAGCGCGCTCGCCGTTGTGGGGACTGCGGCGGTGCCTCGCTTTCTGGCTCGTGCCGCCGCGGGCGCGGCTGAAACCGGTTCGCGAACCAAGCGGCTGGTTGTGATTTTTCAACGCGGGGCGGCCGACGGATTGAATATTGTGGTGCCTTACGGCGAGCCGTCGTATTACGCGATGCGGCCGAGCATCAACATTCCGCGGAAAGCGGTGCTTGATCTCGATGGATTTTTTGGGCTGCATCCTTCGCTCGCATCGTTTCAGCCGCTGTGGAAACAGCGGCAACTGGCGATTGTGCATGCGGCGGGATCGCCCGACACCACCCGTTCTCACTTCGATGCGCAGGATTTCATGGAGGCCGGCACTCCGGGCGTGAAGGCCACAGAAGATGGATGGCTCAATCGCTCGCTGCATGGCCTGCCGCAAGCTTCGCAAAAAACGGCGTTTCAGGCCATCGCCATGGGGCCTTCGATTCCGCGCATCTTGAGCGGGCTTGAGCCGGCCATTGCGATGAACAATATCAACGATTTCTCGGTGGGCGGGCGGAATCCGAAAGGTTCGCCGGTGGCGAATGCGTTTGAGGCCATGTACAACCATTCGACTGACACAGTGCTTCATGGCACCGGCGAAGAAACTTTTGACGCGGTGAAGATGCTGAAAGCCGCCGACCCGTCGAAGTACAAGCCCGCGGCGGGCGCGGATTATCCCAAGGGACGATTTGGTGACAGCCTGCGACAGCTTGCGCAGCTCATCAAGGCGAACCTGGGCGTGCAAGTGGCGTTTGCCGACATTGGCGGATGGGACCATCACGTGAACGAAGGCTCGACCGAGGGTCAGATTGCCAACGTGTTGCGTGACTTCTCGCAGTCGCTGGCCGCCTTCTGGACTGATCTTGGAGACCTTGGGGAAGATACGGTCGTAGTGACCATGTCGGAATTTGGACGCACGGCGCGGGAGAACGGCAATCGCGGGACTGACCACGGGCACGCCAATGTGATGTTTGTGCTGGGCGGGCCGGTGAAAGGCGGCAAAGTGTATGGGCGCTGGCCGGGGCTTGATCAGTCGCAGCTTTATGAGGGACGCGATCTGGCGCTGACTACGGATTTCCGCCAGGTGCTGGGCGAGGGCGTGGCGCGGCACATGGGCAATAAGAATCTGAATGAAGTGTTTCCGGGGTACGAGAATCAGCCGGGGAAGTTTTTGAAGTTTCTGGGATAGCGGCGACGCAGGGTCGCAACCAAGGCTTTGTCGGCTTTTGCCGACACCATTTCCAGCGGGGAGAATCCTCTTCGCCACGCCAGCCATAGTGTGATCAGCAAGAGCACTGCCGTGATCAGAACATTCGGCCATGCGTTCAGGCCCCACTGGCCTCGCCAGACTAGTTGCAATGATGAAGAGAATGGGGCGAGATACGGAATTGGCCACTGGTAGCCGTCGGGGCCGCGGGAGCCCAGGACGTCCTCGCACAGATGTATGTGGAAACTTAGGAGGGCTAGCAATCCAGTCTTCCATTTCTCTTCTGCTATCGCGAATGCGATCGCGGCTATGACGAGCGCGAATGCCAGACTGTGAAGCGAGTGGTGATACAGAGAAAACCACAGCAGGGGATGCGCCGAGTTTCGGGTGAGCAGTTCGGGAATGATGCCAAGGCCGTCGACGTCCGGCGCGACGCAGGCTAGCGTGACGAGGGCGCGGTCCCGCCGCTGCAGGTCGAAGCAGTTGGCGAACACCCATCCGGTGAAGAAGTGAGTGACTGGGCTCATGAGGTTTGGCCAGTTCCGGCGCTAGATTTCCACCAGCACATCGCCGTTTTCGATCTTCAGCGGATAGACGGCGACTTTCGCGCTGGGATTCTGCTCGGCCTCGCCGGTTTTTGGATCCCAGGCCCAGCCATGCCACGGGCAGACGACTTTCCCGCCCTCGATCATTCCCTGCCCCAGCGGGCCGCCGCGGTGGAGGCAGACGTTGTCCATGGCGCTGAACGTGCCGTTTACGTTGGCAATGCAGATGGTTTTCGCGCCGCAGGGGAATTCTTTGGCTTCGTCGGCGGGTGGGAGGTCGGATTGAGCGGTGAGCTTCGTGAAAGTCGACATGGCCTGTGGAGAGTGCTAGCCGAGCTTCGCTCGGCGGACGGGTCGAAGACCCGTCCCCACACGTGTCTATTTTGGCTGAAGAGTTTGCGCGATCATTACCTGGCGCTTAAAGTTTTCCAGCATGTTTGGATCGAGGCGGACTTCTGTGGGCCTTTTCGCCAGCGTCATGGTGTCGATTTTGTCCTGCAGCTTGAGCAGGGCGTAGAAAAGATTCTCGGGACGCGGCGGGCAGCCGGTAACATAAACGTCTGTGGGGACGATTTTGTCGACGCCTTGCAGCACGGCATAGGTATTGAACGGGCCGCCTACCGACGAGCAGGCGCCCATCGAGATTACCCACTTCGGGTCGGGCATCTGGTCGTAGATGCGCTTCACTACCGGCGCCATCTTCAAGGTCACGGTGCCGGCAACGATCATCAGGTCGCTTTGGCGCGGGCTGGGGCGGAAGACTTCGGAGCCGAAGCGTGCGATGTCGAAGCGCGATGTCGAAGACGCGATCATCTCGATGGCGCAGCAGGCCAGGCCGAAGGTCATCGGCCACACAGCCGACTTGCGCGCCCAGTTGAAGACGTAGTCCACCGTGCTGATCATGAAATTCTTTTCGAACTTGTTTTGCAGCCAGCCCATTAGGTGACCTCGGTGAAGGACAATTATACAGTTCCCGCCAGCGGCTGGTGGCGCGAAGCAAATCAGTCTAGGGATGCGGCGGGAGGGTGTCAATCTATCAGACCGATTGAAGGTCAAAATCGTTAACCACGGGGGACACGGGGTTCCACGGGGTAGATCCTTGGGCTTCCGTGCGCAGGTTGCCCCTAAGTCGTGACTCAGTTACAAATAGACATTCATGGATTCAAGACCCGCCTTGGCCGCTGACCGCGCACGTATCCACGCTCTGCTCCTAAATACGTGGGCGCACATCCGCACGTCGCAGTTTTGGATGGTGGCCATTGCTCTGTTCCTGCGCGTGGGGTGGATTCTCGTCGGCCACACTTACAAATTCAAGAGCCTGTACGAGAACTTCGGCTTCGGCTGGGAGATGGGCAGAATTGGTGCGGCCATCGCGTCGGGGCACGGTTTCAGCAATCCTTTTGTGGCGCCCACCGAACCTACAGCCTGGGAGCCGCCGCTTTATCCCTACCTGATTGCCGGCGTGTTCCGGATCTTCGGCATCTACTCGCGGGCATCGGCTTTGGTGCTGCTCAGCATCAACAGCTTTTTCTCTGCGCTGACCTGCATCCCGATTTTTCTGATTGCGCGGCGGATCTTCTCCGAGAAAGTTGCCGTCGGTTCAGCCTGGACGTGGGCGCTGCTTCCCTACGTGATGTTCTGGTGCACGCGCTGGGTTTGGGAGACGAGTCTTTCGGCGCTGCTGCTGGCCGTGATTTTTTGGCTGGCGTTGAGCATGGAAGACCGCGATGGACTTAAACCGTGGCTGTGGTTCGGGCTGCTATGGGGGGTCGCGGCGCTTAACAGCGCGACGCTGCTGTCGTTTTTGCCGACTTCGGGGCTGTGGGCCTGGTATCGCCGGGCGAAGCGGGGCAAAGCGTCGCTGGCCGGGGTGCTATTGGCCTCCGTGGTTTTCATGGCCTGCATCGCTCCCTGGACGGTGCGCAATTATCAGACCTTCGGGAAGTTTATTTTCATTCGCGATAACTTCGGCGTGGAACTGCGGCTGGGCAACGGCCGGGGCGCGGACGGTACATGGATGCAGCATTTGCACCCCACGCAGGACCTTTACGGCATGCGGCAGTATACGGCCATGGGGGAGCTGGCGTATATCGAGATGCGCAAGCGGCAGGCGGTGGATTACATCAAGGCCGACTACGGGCGATTCGCAGTGCTCTGCCTCAAACGCTTTATCTACTACTGGAACGGGACGCCAAAAGTCTCACAGATCTGGTGGCTGATGGAGTTGAGAAACTCGCTGTTTCTGGCGTCTTCCGTGCTGATGTTCTGGGGGCTGGGACGCGCTCTGCGCCGAGATATACCGGGCGCATGGCTGCTGTTCTGGCTGATCTTGTTGTATCCGGCGATTTACTACGTGGTCTTTCCCACACAGCGCTACCGGCATCCGATTGAGCCGGAGATTATGATCCTGGGAGTGTATTTGCTGAACGAGGCAGGGCGTAAGAGCCGCGCCGACGCTCCTCAAGATTGAATAGCGCCCGCAGACTGCGCTCAGCGAGGCACTATCACTTGCGAATCCACCGCGGTTCTGACCTGAAACCGGGTGGAGGGCTGGCAGGTAGAGTAGCCTGCAGGCCTTGTCGCATCGGACCCGGGATTCTCGCGAGCTACGCGGTAGGTCCGGAGGGTGTAGCAGGTCGCGTCGTTCTGCCGCAACGTGAGAATGTGCGCTGTGCGGGAATCCAGCGGGCGAATGTCGAGGGAGTCGTTCTTGTTCTCGCTGGTACGCGGCGCCGGCGTCGGAGTCTGCCCGTCGGTGTCGGAAGATAGTTGGAATTGAAAGAGGTCTGTGGCCGGTGCAGTCCGATAGAGCACGGGCTGAGAATTCTTGTTTGATGGGGACTGGGCCACGGCCGTCACAGCGCACAACGAAATCAGCAACGAGAGAATCGGCAGGCGGGGAACGCGCATAGAACCCTCCTCTTTCAGCGAATTATAGCTCCGATGTTGCGAGTTGAGAATATAAGCGAGGGAAAAACGTCCGGGGCCACCGGCTCTGTCGGCCACCGCGCCGGTTTATGCACAAAAGCGTGAGGGACATAAGAAAAAAAGTGGCCAAACCTGGCTGATTGGCCTTCTCCCGGCACGGCGAGCCTGATTTTCCCAGAGGTACAACAAAACAAAACTCCACACAAGCCTTTGATGGGATTGTCTTTCATCGGCTCAAGGAGGGGAACTTCACGGAGGTAACTCTCGTATCCACCAGCCTGGGATCAGGCCTTTCGAGGTTCGGCTCTCACCAATTGCGAGTGGCTGCGTCTAACCAGTTGAAACGGAGGAAACTTATGAACCGCGAACGCCAATTCCCCACATGGTTGGGTGCCGTGTTGGGAACCGTCTGTTCCCTGTTTATTCTGGCGCTGGGAGCGCATGCTTCCGACAGCCATGCCTATACCGAGGAATTTCACCAGACCTATGCCCTTGCCGCCGACGGACGCGTGGAGTTGGACAATATCAACGGTGACGTGCGCATCTCCGCCTGGGACCGGAATGAAGTCAAGGTGGACGCGGTGAAGTATGCCGGCACGAAGGAGCGGCTGGATGAGGCCAAGATCGAGATCGATTCCGGCAAGGATTATCTCTCGATCCGCACTCGGTATCCTGACCATGATCGCAACTTCAACTGGGGGTCGCGCAACAATCCGGCTGGTGTTGAATATACGCTGACCGTGCCGCGCACGGCTCGACTGGACGAAATCAAGCTGATTAATGGTTCACTGGATATAATGGGCGTAACCGGCGAGGTGCGTGCGTCGTGCATCAACGGCAAGCTGGAAGCGCACAATCTCTCCGGGCGCGCGGAGCTTTCCACCATCAACGGCCACCTGGACGCGCGCTTTGACCAGCTTTCCGGATCATCGGTTGAACTGAATTCGGTGAACGGCTCGGTGGAGTTGACGATTCCTTCGGATTCGAAAGCGGAGATTGAGGCCAGCACGGTGTCTGGTTCGATCGAAAACGATTTCGGCCTGCGTGTGAATCATCACCGATTCGTCGGCCACGACTTGCGGGGTGAACTGGGCAGCGGTGGCCCGCGCATCAAGCTGTCGAACGTGAATGGGCGGATCGAGATTCGGCATGCTTCGGATGGGAGAGCGTTGAGCCCGGTGAAGGATTTGAGCCATCGGGATAAGGACGATGACGATGACAGCGAGATCTAGCGGTAAGTAAAAACTTTAGTAGATCGTGTACCCCGGCGCGGGCGTGCGCAGATCGGGCTTCGAGGCCATGAGCAACAATGCGCCTTCTCTCTTGAAGGCGCGCAGGTCGTCCAGACTGTTGAACGACTTCGTTTTATAGTCGTCCGGTGTGGGTGTGTCGTCGGGGATGCGGCATGCTTCCACGTTCTCGAAGGCATGCTTCTTCAGCAGTTCGACGTATTCCGCCTGGGAGCGCACGTGTACCGGGACTTTCAGCTTGTCCACCCACTGCAGCGAATACTGATTGTCTTTATATAGATTGATCAGGATGAAGAGCCTGCCCCGCGGCGCCATCACGCGGAAAAGTTCCATCAGGGCGCGGTCCTGGTCGGCATAGTAGTAGAACGACTCGACCGACAGCACTTTGTCAAAGAAGTTTTCTTCCCAGGGAATCTGCTGCGCCGATCCCCAGACGTAGAGCAGGTTGTCGAAATCTCTCGAGGCCGAGCGGGCCTCGCGAATCATCTGGTCGGAAAGGTCGAGGCCGACCACCTGGCCGAAGCCATCCGGGCCTTCACCCACCAGCCGCGCCAGCAGGCGAGTTGCCCAGCCCGAGCCGCAACCGAGGTCGAGCACGCGCTCGCCCGGACGCAGATTCATCCGGCGAAGTGTCTTCGCCGTAATGTCGAGGTGATGGTTCTCCATCTTCGGGCCTTCGCCGGCGGCGGCCCAGCGGTTGAATTCCTGTTGCAGCTTCTCGTCGGGAGTGAGGGATTTTTCTGGCATGTTTCAATTTTAGTGTATAGTCACCGAACATCTAAAAACAGGAGTTGAAACGATGAAGCGTGTCCTCATGTTGGCGTTTATCCTGATCTTTCTCTTGACCGGATTCTCTACCAAGGCTGCCGCGGACGCGCAAGCCGGAGCCATTGCCTCGCGCACCGCAGAGATTAACGGCGCCAAGCTTCATTACCTGACAGCGGGCCACGGCGCGGCGCTCGTCCTGCTGCATGGCTATGCGGAAACCTCGCTGATGTGGAGACCGATCATTCCCGCGCTGGCCAAGCGTTTCACCGTCATCGCTCCAGACCTGCCCGGCATCGGAGACTCGGACATTCCCGCCGACGGCCTGGATATGAAAAGTGCCGCCGTCCGCATTCATGACCTCGCTAAGTCGCTCGGCGCGCAGAAGGCGGAGGTCGTGGGCCACGACATCGGATTGATGGTTGCCTATGCCTACGCCGCGCAGTTCCCTGCAGAAGTATCAAAACTCGTTCTGATGGATGCGTTCCTCCCCGGCGTAGCGGGATGGGAGGCAGTCTACAACAACCCCGGAATATGGCATTTTCGCTTCAACGGGCCCACCCCCGAGGCGCTGGTGAAAGGCCGGGAGCGCACGTACTTCGATTATTTCTGGAATGACTTCGCAGCCGACAAAAATCATTCCATTCCGGAAGCGGATCGCAAAGCCTACGCTGAAGCCTACGCGCGGCCGGGACGCATGCACGCGGGATGGGCCTATTTCGTTTCCTTCCTGCAAGCCGCCAAAGATTTCGCTCAGCTCTCCCAAACCAAGCTGACCATGCCGGTATTGGCCATCGGCGGCGACAAGTCGTTGGGAGATGCACTAGGGCAACAAGCCAAGCTGGTTGCGACAGATGCAACTGTCGTCGTGCTGAAAGACACCGGGCACTGGGTGCTTGAGGAGCGACCGCAGGAAACCACCGAAGCGCTGCTAAATTTTCTGTGAGGGTTTCGGTAGTGCGATTTTAGTGCGCCTGCGAGATTTCGAACGGTCGAAAGGAAAGGAATGCGCCATGTCCATCACCCTTAGGAGGCGTGTTATCGCCGCCCTGTATCTTGCGGCAGCCTCTACCGCCATTGCTCAATCGCTTCCCGAGATGCGCATGACGCCGACGGAAATCCAGGCCAGCGCTCTCGACAGCAACCAGATTGGGAGTTCTGGCCTCCCCGGGGTTCATACAAAGGTCATTTTTGGCGACCCTTCAAGAGTGGGCTTTTACACGATCTTGTTATTTGTGCCTGCTCACACCACGATCCCGGCGCACTCTCACCGCGATGATCGCATGGCAACTGTGGTCTCGGGCGAGTGGCACTTCGGCTACGGCAATCATTTCGATGCGAAGTCGCTGAAGACGCTGCCGCCGGGAAGCGTGTACTCGGAACCGGCGGGAGACAATCATTTCGCCCAGGCCGGCGCCGATCCCGTGGTCGTGCAGATTTGCGGGTACGGTTCAACCGACACCCGCTACTTTGACCCGGCGAACGATCCAAAAGCACAGAAGAAGTGATCCCGTTTGTCGATTGGTTCGCCGAAAATGCGGCCTGAAGCTCATTCAGCTTTGTCACCTACGCGGCTGTGGTAGAGTTCTCTCCTCATGGCGACACGCCCTCAGAATCCTCCTCCGGAACCCGTGCCGGGATCGCTCTACTGCCCGAATTGTGCCGAAGAGGTGAATGATCCGCTGACCTGCGGCGATTGTTCCTCCATCATCTGCCGGCGGTGCGGCACGCCGCTGGAATCCTCCGACGAACTCGGCATCGGATAATGGACTCCGACCCGGCCTTATCAGCTCTCGAGACTCCTGCATCTACCTCACAACCCACGCTGGTCCGCGGACTCAGCCTGCTCGACTCCGTGCTGCTGCTGGTCAGCGGAATCATCGGGTCTTCGATTTTTCTCACGGCGAAGGACATTGCCGGGCCCTTGCCGCAGCCCATGCTGTTCTTACTCGTCTGGGTTATTGGCGGCGTGGTTTCGCTCTTTGGCTGCGTCGCCTTCGCTGAGCTGGGATCGATGTTTCCCGAGTCCGGTGGCCAGTACGTTTATCTTCGCGAAGCCTACGGCGATCTGGTTGCGTTTCTTTATGGATGGATGCTGTTCGCCGTGGCCAACGGCGGCACCATCGCAGCGCTCTCGGTCGCTTCGGCTGCGTATGCGGGGCAGGTCTTCCCCATGGTTTCGCAAGAGCACATCGTGCTCTCGCTGGCCCGGATTACTATCACCCGCGCCCACATTTTCGGCATGCTGCTGATCGCAATCCTGACTTACGTAAACGTGGTGGGATTGCGCTGGGGCGCGCTGCTGCAGAATCTTTCCACCTGGACGAAGTTCGCAGCGATGGCCGCGTTCGTGGTTCTCGGTTTCGCCATCGGCAAAGGAGACTGGTCGCATTTCCACGCGCACGGCACCGGCCTCAGCATGGGACTGCATCCCGCACAGTTCCTCTCCGCCTTCGGGGTCGGACTCATCGCCGTGTACTGGGCCTATGACGGATGGGTGTACATCACCTGGGTCGCGGGCGAGGTCAAAGAGCCGCGCCGCAACGTGCCCCGGGCGATGGTGCTGGGCGTGCTGGTGGTGGGTGCGGTTTACGTGGCCATGAACATGACTTATCTGTACGCGCTGCCGCTCACCGAGATCGCCAAGCACGAAACCATCGCGCACGCCGCCGCTGCCGCGTTGTTTTCTCCGGAGGCTGCGGTCTGGCTCTCGCTGCTGATTGCAGTCTCATGTTTCAGCGCGGCCGCCACCTGTACGCTCTCCGGTGCGCGCGTGTATCTCGCCATGGCGCAGGATGGCGTCTTCTTCAAGCGCATGGCCCTTATTCATCCCAGATGGCGGACGCCCGCGTTCAGCTTGATTGGACAAGGAATCTGGGCAGCGGTGCTCACCCTCAGTGGCCGCTACGACTGGCTCTACACTTATGTCATCTTTGGCATGGTGATGTCGTATACGCTGACCGTAATCGGGATGTTTTTGCTGCGCTGGAAGCGGCCCGATATGCCGCGCCCCTACCGCTGCGCGGGATATCCCTGGCTGCCTGCGATCTATGTCCTGATTGGCGCTGCCTGGATCGTGAATACAGTCGTCAAACGGCCCATGGAGGCGTTCTGGAGTTCGGTGATTGTGCTGGTGGGCGTGCCGGGATATTTGTATTGGAAGCGAAGCAGCAGGAAAGCGGCAGCAGTGGAGTAACCGATGTTCGAACGCTACACAGAGAAAGCGCGGCGCGTCATTTTCTTTGCGCGTTACGAAGCCAGCCAGTACGGTTCGCCTGCGATCGACACCGAGCATCTGCTCCTCGGTCTAATCCGAGAGGATAAAACCCTGTACCGCTGGCTGCCGAAAACAGATCTACAAACCATCCGCCAGCGGGTTGATGAGCATTCACAACGTCAACCCCCGACCTCGACCGCCGTCGATCTGCCGCTCACCGAAACTGCGAAGCGTGTTCTGAAATACGCCGCGGACGAGGCCGAGCGGCTGGCCCACAAACACATCGGAACCGAGCACCTATTCCTGGGATTACTCGATGAGGAAAGCTGCTTTGCAGCAAAGCTTCTGCGTCAAGGCGGAGCCGATGCCACAAGCATGCGCACCTACTTTGCCGGGCAGTCCGACAGGCAGCGGCCACCAATTCAGCGCGGTTCACTGTACTACGGCCGTGGCTACCGGCACCCCCTCCGGGGAAACCGTCGAGATCCACGGCTCCCGCTGGAATGTTGATTACATCCGCGACGCCGTCCGACTCTGCCGCGCCTACAACTGGCATTGGCACAAAGCAGCGTGGAAGCCGCGCGATATGTCGCAGTCGAGCGCAAAACGGGCCGCGTTTCCTTCGACCTGACCCTCGCCAACGACGCCGCAAACTTCGAACTCGTCAAAGGCGGCTGGAAGAAAGATCACTGCTTCATCTGCCGCTGGGAGCTATTCGAGACCCCGGACGACGCCAGCCACGGCACCGGCTACACTAACGGCCACGACTGGCTGTGCACGGAATGCTACACAAAATTCTGGGACCGGCCTGATTTCTTCTCGTCCTCGTACTCCGACATTACCTAGCGCGAACCTGCCGCGCGTCTTCCTTGACTAGCCCCGATGGGTGACGAGTTATGGCAAGATAGGCGGATGCTAGGATTGCTTTCCCCTTCCCGACTAACGCATCGCGCCCTTCCAAAGAGGGCAGCGGTTGCGGCAATCACCCTGCTTCTCGCTCTACCCGGCTGCGGCACGCATACCACCACCACCCTCACGACCACACCGCCGCCGCAGAATCTGCAAACTCTCGCGAACCAGCCGACGGATGGCGCGGGGCTGGGGTTTCTGATGACCGACGGCACGGTCATATTCCAGGGCAAAGGGTTGTCCGATTGGTCCAAGCTCACGCCCGATCAGTCGGGGAGCTACCTCAACGGCACGTGGTCACAAATCGCCAGCCTCCCCGCGGGATATGCGCCCATGGATTTCGCTTCCCAGGTTCTAGCCGACGGACGCCTTGTGATTCTGGGCGGTGAATACAACAGCGGCGTTTTTGTGCTCACCAACCTGGGTGCGATTTACGATCCCCTGGCCGATTCGTGGACTCCGCTCACTGCGCCCGCCGGCTGGGGCTACATCGGCGATTCGCCATCGGTGGTGTTGCCCGGTGGTCAATTCCTTGTGGGGGACAAACTCGATGTTCTGATGGCCGAACTGGATCCTGCATCGCTGCAGTGGACGGCGGTGGCATCCACCGGCAAGAGCGATATCAACGCCGAGGAAGGCTGGACGCTTTTACCCGATGGCTCGGTCTTGACCATCGACGTCACGAACGCGCAAAATTCCGAGCGCTACATTCCTTCGCTCGCCACCTGGATCAGCGCCGGCAATACGCCGGTAGATCTGCATTCGCCCGGCGGTGGAAACTGCCGCATCTATGGCGGAGGTTGTTACACGCCTGCGGGCGAAATAGGGCCCGCAATGCTTCGCCCCGACGGGACCGTCTTCGCCACCGGTGCCTCGAAGAGCGGCGCGGCGCGCACCGCCCTTTACACTCCGCCTGCGGTTCTCACCGATGCCGGCAGTTGGACTGCCGGCCCCGACTTTCCGAGTGGCGACAGCGCCGGCGACTCGTTTGCCGTGCTGCTGACCAACGGGCATGTACTGGTCGAGGGCTTGTCTGGAGCGCTCTACGAGTTCGATGGCGAAACCCTTACTGCCAACGCAACTGTCGCGCCCCAGAGTAGTTTGGTGGTGCTGCCGACTGGGGAAGTGATCATCGGAGGACCCACCGTTCAGCTCTACACCTCTTCCGGT
The DNA here is from genome assembly GCA_963842095.1 of uncultured Acidobacteriaceae bacterium. GTDB lineage: Bacteria > Acidobacteriota > Terriglobia > Terriglobales > Acidobacteriaceae > Sulfotelmatobacter. The sequence goes on along the minus strand of CAWJEY010000003.1, from coordinate 157,185 downwards.
CAGCCTTCGGCGGCATGGGCTCCGAGCATCACAACGTTTCCTGCGAGCGTCACGCGGGGCTCCACCTACGCCATCTCCGGCACTCAGTTCAATGGCTTATCGCAGGCTGCCGCCTATGGGGACGATGGACCAAACCGCGACGAACTATCCCCTGGTGCGGATCACGAATCAAGCCACCGGTCACGTCTTCTATGCCCGAACCCACGACCATAGCACTATGGCAGTCGCGACCGGCAACGCCGTGGTTTCGACAAATTTCGACGTTCCCCTAGTCATGGAAACTGGTCCGAGTTCACTGGAGGTAGTGGCCAACGGAATCCCCTCGGCCAGTGTCAGCGTCACGGTCAATTAAACGCGGCCCAGTGAGACCGCGTCCCCCAACGTTGTTAGAGAAGGTTCTTCAGAGAACCGCAGAGAAACAATATCCTTGAAGTCAAGATCGCGGAATCAGCGCGTCCGGCCCGCTCCTGACGTGACAGAAGTAACGTAGAAACAGGTTGCCTCCGCTGGCAGAATTGGACGCGGTAGGGACACTCGCACGATGGAGAAACCATGAGATTCCTGAATATGAGATTCCTGAAACTGACGCTCGCCTTTCTAATGCTGGCGGTTGCCGCGGGAGCGGCGCAAAACTCGGCCTCGCTGCAAAACATCACGTTCAGCGCCACTAGCTACGAAGCCCCGGCGTTTTACGCCACGTACCCGGTGCCGGACAAGGGTCCGGTCGCGTACTCCTCCCAGACCATCACGCTGAAAAACGGCGGCTCGACTACACTCCACAACTACACTCTCAGCCTGCACAACGACGCCGACGCTTTCCTGGTGCTGTATTGCGATATACCGAACACGCGTGGAGACACGGCGGCGCTCGACACGATGTTGGACGGCGCGCTGGCGCAGCTCGATAACGCCAAGCCGAGTCCGAAGACCGACTCGACCTACAGCGGGTTGCCGGCGCGCATGGTGGTGGCTACTGGCACCTACAAGAATGGGGATACGACGTTTAACGTTACTGCGTACCAGCGGATCGCCGTGCAAAACGGCCGCGTTTGGCAGGGCATAGTCATCTGCGACCAGAGGACAAGCTGCTCCGCAGCGGACGCTAACAAGTTCCTGAACAGCATCAAGATCCGGTAACACCGCAGCATGCAATGGAGAGATCGGAAGATCAAACCCCAATGAAATTTCTAAGACTGACGCTCGCTTTTCTCGTGCTGGCGGTCGCCGGCGCCTGGGCGCAAAGCCTCGAGTTCGCCACCACAACCTATGACGCCCCGGCTTTCTCCGCCACCTACCCGGTACCGGACAAAGACAAACCAGGGGTCACATACTCTTCCCAGAGCGTCACGCTGAAGAGCGGCGCGACCGCTACCATGCACAACTACGCTCTCAGTCTCCATAGCGATGCCGACGCGTTCCTCGTAATTTATTGCGATGCGGACCTGCGGGGCGATACCGTGGGCCTTGACATGATGTTAGACGGAGCGTTGGCCACGCTGGAAAATGCCAAGCCCGGTCCCAAGACTGACTCGACCTTCAGCGGATTTCCGGCCCGCGCAGTTACCGCAAGCAGCAGTTACACGAGCGGGCAGACCACGGTGAACCGGACAACCTACGAACGGATCACCGTCCAAAATGGCCGCGTTTGGCAGGCCCTCGTGTTGTGCGACAAGACCTCGAACTGCACCGAAGCCGACGCCAATAAGTTTTTCAACAGCATTAAGATCAGGTAGCAACGGCCCGGATTCCCAACCACTAGCTAGAAGCCCGTCTTGGCGAGAAAGACCACTTGGTGGCCGTTGGTGCCGCCGGGGATGAGGTTTGTGGAGGCGGATAGAAAAACCACATAGTGACCGTCTCCGCTGATGGCGGGATAGCCGCTGATGCTGAAGCCCGGTGTTTCGGGATTCGGCTGATTAGTCACCGACGCCCGGACCGTACTCGGAACACAGCCTGACGGAACTCCGAAGCACGTGTCACGAACGAAGATGTCTTCGAATCCGCAGGCGGGAAATCCGTCCCCAGGTACCAGATTCGTGGCGATGGAGTCGAAGGCCACGAAGCGGCCGTCGCCGCTCATGGATATCCCCTGACTGGGGCTTCCGCAGTTGCCGACGGAGCCGTCGTTGGCCAATGAGGTGAGGCTTGTGGTCGGAACGCAACCCGCCGGGGCGCCTGTGCAGGTATCGTAGAGGTAGACGTTCCCCTTGCCATTGACGTTCTGGGAAACGAGGTTCGTCGCACCCGAGCCGAAGGCGACCAGTCTGCCATCTGCGCTCATGGCCGGAATGACATTGTTATCGATGGGGCCGTTCGGCTGTGCGCCCCCCATCGCGATGTCGGCGCGGACCGTGGCTGGCGTGCACGGACCTGCCGCGCCGGTGCAGGTGTCTCGCCAATAGTCGCCTGGAACTATGGTCACGTTTGGAGCCAGGTTCGTTCCCCAAGACTGAAAGGCAATATAACGGCCGGTAGCGCTGATCACCGGAAGGCCGCTTCTCTCATTTCCTGGATCTCCACTGGAAGAAAGGGAGACTAGGGTCGTGCCGGGCACGCAACCCGCTGCTGCCCCGAAGCATGTGTCTCGGACAAAGGCCTCACCCACACCGCCCGTGGCTCCGATAGACGTGCCGTTCGCGTTAAACGCAATAAACTCGTCTCCGCTCATTGACGGATTGGCGCCCAAGGCGGCAGTTCCATCTTGAGTCACGGAAACCAACGTCGTAGTCGGGACGCAGCCCGTCGGCCCGCCATTGCAGGTGTCGCGCAGGAATGCGCAGGTGTTACTGCAGATCGATGTGTTGGGCAGGATGTTAGTGGCTTCGGAATCAAAGCCTACGAATCGCCCATCTGAGCTGACCGAGGAATCGTAACTATGAAAGTTTGTTGGGGATCCGTCATACGTCACGGAAATGCGGATCGTGCTGGGTGTGCAACCGGGCGGCGCTGACCCCAGGCAAGTGTCGCGCAGGTAAATATCTTGGTACCCGCTAGCCGGACCAGGGACGAGGTTTGTAGCTGCGGACTGGAAGGCAACGTACCTGCCATCGGAGTTGATGGACGGAGCCACTAAACTGTCCGCATTTGCTGAGGTGCCATCGGTCGCGATTGTGATTAATTGAATCACGCCTGCTGTTGCAGCGGCTGGCGAGGCGATGCCAAACGGCTCCGCGTTCGACAGAGCGCCGGAGGAAGGGTCCTTGACAGTTATGTTTGCGGTCCCGGGAAGCGCCAGCAGCGAAGCGGAGATGGACGCAGTTAGAATCTCCGTTGTACCGTAGGATGTGGGAATCGGAGTTCCGTTCCACTGGACGACGGACGAGGGAGTGAACCCCGAGCCGTTTACGAAGAAGCTGAGGGTGCCCGTGCCGGCCACAGTGTAGTTGGGCACAAGAACGCCGACAGTAATCTTCGGCGGCGGAGGTGGCGAATTATTCTGCCCGCCGCCGCAGCCCCACATCCCGACTGCAAGGATGACCGCCAACAGGCTGCTGACCCCGCCCATGTGCGCCACTCTTGCGGCCGTTCCTGCGCCAGCCAATGTCACCTAATCAGTTCCTCCTGCAAGCTGCGACCCCGATGCGACACCCGTAAAGGCCGGGCTTGAGAAGTACTCGGTCGATCCGAAGGTGTACGACGTTGACAGGGAATAGTCCGTGTCCGCGCCGTTAACGATTGATTTTATGGTGACGACTACGCCGGATACCGTAGCGGAGATCGGCGAACCGGCCGAGTTCATGGCCGAAGTTAAGCTCTGCGCTATTTGGGACGCTGTCGTATTCTCGACGTAGTATGCTGTGTAGGTCTTGCCAGCTACGGTCACGGCCACCGTACCTGACTCGTAGTAGGTAACGTAGCAAGGCCCGACCTGGTGCGGGCAGAGGTTGACCTTAACTGATTGTGGTGATCCCTGAATGGCAACCGTCCCCGTGCCAGGTGTCCCCACGGCGCTTCCCACGACCACTGTAAGAGTCTGACCCATCACTGTAATGAGGCCGCTAAAGCTGGCATCTTGGTTTCCGGGTGCAGCCGTGAACGTAAATGACCCGGAGCCTGTACCGGACGCGGTTCCGCCAGCCCCAGAAGTAATTGTAAGCCAACTTGCGCTTGATACCGCAGACCAGACGCAGCCCGTTTGCGTACTCACCGAAACAGTTGCCGCACCCCCTCCTGGCTGGAGAATGACAAGGTTGCTCGACAGGGAGTACGTGCAAACCCCCAACTGGGACACCGTGAAGGTCGTGTTCGACAACCCGTTGCCGGCCTGGATCGCACTGTTTCGCGGCAACGTCACGGGGTTCGCCGCCACCGAGAATCCGACCGTTCCGCTTGACGTTCCGCTAGTTCCGGAGGTGATACTGATCCATGGGGCCAAGCTGGTAGCCGACCACTGGCACCCTGCTCCGGTGCCTAGGGCAAAGCTGCTTGTGGCTCCTGAGGACGAAACACCAAAGTTGGACGGCGACGCGGTGAACGAGCAACCGGTCTGCGTGGGCGCATTGAAGGGCGCACTCTCGAGCACTTGGTCGAGTGTCGTGTGATCATACGGGCTGTGCGTGCTCTCAAGGTGCGAATGGGCCCCGTTGATCGGGTATTGGACCGCACTGGAGTACGGATAGTTCTGGCTGGAGCTTTGCACAATTGCGTCCGAGGCCTCAAGACCCGATACGACCAGATTCCAAAAGAAGTCAATGCCGTCCATGCCGGCCATTATTATGCTTAGCTCTAGGATCAGATCGACGTTGCAGAGGTAGTCGCGGTCGGGGCAAAAGATCTCATCGAAGATGGAGATGAGCAGGAGAGCTTCGACGTAATCGTAGGTAATGCCCACAACTGCCGCCGCAGCGTCTTCCCCGCACCCGCTTTCGGGATAGTAATTTGGATCGCAGGTAAAAGGGGGGAAATGTACGGAGCAAGGAAGTCCCATGCTATGCGCGACTCGTTCCACCGCTGAGGCGTGTTCCCGACAACAGCGGCCTGTGCGAAGGTTTCCTGGTAGGCGTTTAACGAGGTTAAGAAGCCGCTCCCCGGCGTAAGATCAACGATGTCGGGCAAAGCCCCTACAACCGTGAACACAGCACCGAACGGAGGGCCCACGTTGAAGGCAAGCCAGGCGAGGAAGCACGCACCGTTGTCCCACGGCGTGTAGCACCCCGTCCAGTCCTACAGGAGGGCCCCGAGCAGCGCGAAAACGGGTCCGATTACAGGACCGTTTTGAATGAGGGCCGCCCCCTGGTGCGGCGTGTCTATCGTGACGACGCCTTTTACGGTGCTTTGCTTAGGGTTGGCGATCTGGTACTGCTGAGCGGCGTAGCGGGAAATCAGTCCTCCTTGGCTGTGACCGATCAGAATGTAATTGCCCCCGCCAACGGAGCCGATTTCATTAAAAAGCGAGGTTCCTTGGCTCGACAGGCTGTTGGTAGAGGTGTAGCTGGGCGTGACTTCCGCGCCAAATCGAAAGTCCTGGTTAAGCCACCCCTCCATGCGGTTCCAGGTGTTTCCACTGGAGAAGAAACCGTGCATGAACGCAACGTTTTGAGATCCACCCAGTTGCGTTACCGCCGTCGACCCGGATGGCGTGCCCGTCGTGACGGTCGGAATGCTCCCTTACGAGGTCGGAGGCAGTTGGCTTGTGTAGCCTTTCGATGCGCGGGCGGAATCGTTCGCGGCGTTGTCATACCAGCTCACGTTCGTGAATTGCACGGTGCGGGTGGATGTTCCATTGGAGATTGCTGGTGTTATCACAACCTGCTGCGCCACCCAGTTCGATCCGGATTGCGCAAACGTCCATTCGGCGTTCCCGCTCTGCGTCTGCGGAAGGGTCACATAGGCGGTAGACGCCGGGCTTCCGTAGGACAGGGCCGCGCTCCTGGCGCTGGCGTAGCTCTTAACATCAGGAAAGACGAGGTTGCTGAGAACCGACGGCCCCGGGTTGCTCCCGAGCAAACTAGCCGGCCAGTTCGTAGGGACGCCTTGGAACGACGGAATCGGCAGCGGGTTGCCGCTTTGATCAAAGGCCGTCATTTGCCCGCCGGCAAATCGAATGAACCCGAGTGCGTTCCCATCGCTGTTAATGGGATCGACCGGTACCGTAGTTGGCCACAGGTTCGTTACCAGCACGCCAGTGGAATCGTATCCAGCCTCGATGTGGAATGTTAGAGTCGATGGGCCAACCGACAGCGTGCTGGAACTCGTTCCGGTCACAGGGTTGTAGACCGGCCCTGGCAGAGTAATGTTGGTATTGTTGGTAATTGTCAAATCGGCAACGACGTAGGTATCAGCGCTGTTAATCCCCGAATTTGCTGATAAGGCGGACTGGCAAACGGCTCCGGCTGAAAGCAGGCAAACGAACGTTGTGGACAGAAGCAGCGTGCGTCGAGACATGTCTCTCTCCTCGAATTGCGATCACATAGACTTGGAAAATTCCCCCTTGGGTTCGAAAATTCGCCCGGATTCTACACAATGCTTCGCCCTCCCACCACGACGGCGGTCGTTTTGTTACGAAAAACGAACAGGGCGGGGAAATCTTCGCCCTGCTGCGATCAAGCTCGGACAGTTCACCCAGAAATATCTGAAATAAGTCAGGGGGCACTCACCTCGACCCCCTTCCCTGCCCCTCGGGGTGACGGCAGTCACTTTTCTTCCCACCCTGTCTTGCAGTACCTTGGTGAAGGGACCACAGGTGTGTGGTCGCTCGCGCAGTTGCGCTTGTTTGGAGAAGACATGAGCCGTTCTGTTGCTGTCCGTTTGTTGCTCGTCGGGTTCCTTATCCCAGCCCTGTTTACCGGCTGCAATCGCGATCCCAACGTGCGCAAACAAAAGTTTCTGGAGAGCGGCAACCGCTATCGCGACAAAGGCAAGTTCCGCGAAGCGGCCATTCAGTATGCCAACGCCATTCAAGTCGATGCCCGCTTCGCCGAGGCGCACTTTCAGCTGGGCGAGACCTATCTCAAGCTGAAGGACGGAAACCGCGCCTTCACCGAACTCTCCCGCGCGGTCGATCTGGCCCCTGACAACTATCAGGCCCACAACGAATTGGCCAATCTGCTGATTGCGGGCGCGCACAATCCGGACGGTTCCCGCAACCAGAATTACGACGAATACCTGAAACAAGCGCGCACTCACCTCGACATCCTGCACGAGAAGGTTCCCGATAGTCCCGATACCCACCTAGCTTGGGCCAACTACTATGCCGCCCAGGACAACCTGGGGACCGCACTGCAGGAGATGCAGAAAGCAATCGCCGCCGACCCCAATCGCCCGGAGTCTTATTTGAGCCTGGCCCTGCTGCAACTGCGCGCCCAATTGCCCGATCAGGCGGAGACGAACTTCAAGAAAGCGGCCGCGATCGGTCCCAAGTTGATGAACGTCCAACTGGCCTTGGGAGGCTTCTACCAGTCGCGCAACCGGATGGCGGAAGCCGAACAGCAATTCAAGCATGCCATCGAGGTCGATCCCAAGGACCCTGCTCCGCGCGCGGCCTATGTTCGCCTGCTGATGACGGAAGGCAAGAAACCAGACGTGGAAGCGTTTCTGCGGCAAACCAAGAGCGACCTGCCGGACAATTCCGAAGGCTACCGCATGCTGGGCGATTTCTATTTCGCCAATAACGAGCTGGACAAAGCTACCGCGGAATATGGCTCGCTTTACAGCGATCATCCCAAGGACATTCAGGTCAAGAAGAACTACGTGCAGCTGCTGATCCTGAAGAACCGCCTGGACGAGGCCACGAAGCTGAACAACGACGTCCTGAAGGCCACTCCGAAGGACGCGGACGCACTGGTGTATCGCGGCCAGATACAGCTTCAGCAAGGTGACGCCGCCGGCGCCGTGGACTCCCTGCAGCGGGCCCTCAAGAACGATTCCAACAACGCCGTGGCCCACTATCACCTGGGCCGCGCCTTTGACATGCAGCACAACGAGCAGCAGGCGGAATCGGAGTGGCGCGAGGCGGTTGGCCTGCGTCCCGATCTCACCGACGCGCAGCGCGATCTGGCCGCTCTGGAATTAGGCCGCGGCGATTTCGATGCGCTTACCCAAACCGCCCAGCAGATCATCTACGGCGCGCCCAATGCGCCGGATGGCTACCTGCTGCGCGCGCTGGCAGAGATGAAGCGGCAGAAATATTCCGATGCGGAGCAGGACATGCACAAGGCGGCCGAGGTTGCTCCGGGAAGCCCGGCGCCCTACGTGCAGATGGGCAACCTTCACCAGATGCAGAAGCAGTACCCGGAGTCGATCAAGTTCTATCAGCAGGCGCTGGACAAGGATCCAGCCTCCACTGAGGCCCTGCAGGGATTGATGAATACTTATCTCGCCCAGAAGCAGCCCGACCAAGCCATCGCCGCGGCGAGGACACAAATTGCCAAGTCGCCCAACAGCAGCGGGTTCCAGGACCTGCTGGGCACGGCGCTGTTCCAGAAGAAAGATTTCAGCGGCGCCGATGCGGCGTTCCAGAGGGCAATCGATCTCGACAAGAATAATTCTGACGCGCTCATGAAGCTGGCGGAGGTGCAGCGCGCGGAAGGCTCGGCGAGCCAGGCTCTCGCTACTTACCAGCAGTCCATCAAGGACCATCCACGCGAAATTTCCTTCTACCTTTTGGCCGGCATGTTGTACGAATCGCAAAGCAACTGGGATCAAGCCAAAGTCATGTACCAGCAGGCGCTGAACATTCAGCCCGACGATCCTGTGGCCTCAAACAATCTTGCCTACTTGATGCTACTGCAAGGCGGTAACGTGGACGTTGCCCTGGCCATGGCGCAGACGGCGCGTCGCGGCATGCCCGACTCGCCGGCAGCGGCCGACACGCTGGGCTTAGCCTACTATCAGAAGGGCGTATACCGGTCGGCGATAGACATGTTCCAGGAGTCACTGCGGCTCAGCGAAAAAAGCGGCGCGGCCGACGACTCGACGGTGCATTACCATCTGGGCCTGGCCTACCAGAAAGCGAACCAGCCTTCACAGGCCCGGCAGCAACTGGAGCGGGCGCTGAAGATCAGCCCCAACAACAGCGACGCGCGCAAGGCGCTGTCGGAGCTGCGCGGGTAGCTGGAGCGGATCCGGCGGTGGTGGAGCGAATGGCGTTCTGTTTTCGTAACATCCGCTGGGCTGGTTGAGATTCCTCGCTAGAGCCAGAATCCTGACCTTATCCTCGGGTCGAGCGGAAAGCCCTGTATTACCAATAGGTTCGTCCTTCAGGTTTTTCTTGCAGCCTCCCGGCTGATTTACGAAATCCGAACGAAACGCGTTCGCCCTTGACTTCCTTGGCGACGGTTGTAGAATTTATCCGCTTACGAACGTGGGTTCGCCGACGTTCCCTTCCCTCCAACTATTGCCGGACGCGGCGACAGAGACATCGCTGGCGCACAGATTTCCCACTGTTGTGCCCTCGAGCAAAACAACAATTAGACCTACATCACAAGGAGAATGAATATGGCAGAAAAGCGAAGCTTTAGACTCGGACGGACCCCACGAGCATTCGATCCTCGCGTACCGCACATGAGTGCCCTATTAGCGGGAAAAACACTCCCACCGCCGCCGCCTTCGGTGGATTACACCAAAGGCATGCCGCAGGACCTGGGCATGATGCTGAACGACACCCTGGGAGATTGTACCTGCGCCGCGGTCTATCACGCGATCCAGGTATGGAGTTTCAACGCCAGCAACGGCAAGAGCATGGATACGGAGCCGGACAATGACGTGGAAAAACTGTATGAACTCGCCTGTGGGTACAATCCGAAAACGCCCGGCGAAGGTCCAGGGGGCAACGAACAGAACGTGCTCAAGTATTTACTTCATCGCGGAGCGCCCACCGCTGGCAACACAACTAATAAGATCACAGCCTTCGTCGAGATCGATCCGCGCAACACTGACGACGTGAAGCGCGCGATCTACAACTGTGGCGTCGCTTATATCGGGTTTTCGGTTCCGGCGTCGATCATGCCACAAGGGCAGGAGCCGCCCAAGGTTTGGACGGTCGATCCAAAGAACACCCAGATCGTAGGGGGCCATGCGGTTGTGCTCCCCGGTTACAGCGCGGAGGGTGCTCGTGTTATTTCCTGGGGCTCGTACTACACCATGGCGTGGGATTTCTTCGCGAAGTACGTGGACGAAGTTTATGCCATCGCCGACCAAGAGTGGTTCGAGGCAACCGGCAAAACGCCGGGAGGCTTGACGCAACAACAACTGGTGGAGCAGATGCAAGCCCTGCAGGAAGCATCATCGCCTGCGGTCGCCGCGTAGGCCCCGTCAATCCAGCGGCATCTCTCAATCGGGATGCCGCTTTCTTTCTAGCTTTCCTGCAGGGCAGTTGGGGGCGTGCTGGAACCTGCTCATGATGTTGCATTCTTCTTTGCAGAAGACGCACTCCATGCGGTAGCTTTCTCCGCCGTCATCCGTGGGCAGCATTCGGTACGGGTTCTGCAGCTTGAACCGGCGCTGCTTGCGGATGCGGAGGAATTCGGCGATGCGCCTGATCACGGTGTCCCTAGGCGATCAGCGGTTCCTTACCTGGTAATCCTTAAACGTCACCTCCACGGAAAAGCTGGTACCTTCGTACGATCCGTTGAGAGTGAGCTTGGAGGGCAGGACCTGGCCGCTGATTTCCTGGTTTTCGATCTGCACCGTCAGGGCGGTCTTTCCGCTGCCGTTGGTTCCTATATAGGCTGAATCGTAGCCGGTGAGCACGAATCCCTTGGAACTGGTTTGGAACTGGGGTCTGATCCAACTGTGGAAAGTGGGGTCGTCGACTTTTATTTCGGTGATGACCAGGGTCTTGGACAGGGTGGTCTGCACATCGGAAGATCCCTCTTTGTAGGTAAGGAGATATTCGGTTCCCTTGTCCTCGAGTTGGTAGTCGCTGTCCACCGCAGGCAGGGCGGAGGTGAGCATGAACGGCTTCCAGGTGTCGAAAAAACCGGACGTCATCTGCGCCATGCCGTCAAATATCTGGTTAAAACCTGCGGCATATCGCGTGTCGTCTTCCGCAGTGGCGTCGGATTGATGGGTTACCTTGACTGCGCCATTCTCGTCCAATGACATCGAGAAGTGGAGCTTGTTCAGAATCTTTGCGGTGTCATCCACTTTCGCGGGATCGGGGATATCCTTCAGCAATAAACGCCAATTGGGCTGCACCGTAGCTTGAAACTGGACGAGGCCGTGGGCCCTAAGGCTGTAGTAAGCCTGGCGGGCCTGGCTGATAATTTCTCTTTTGTCGACGTTCTCGGCGCCGTAAACAGACGGCACGGCTAGACTGGCCAGGCAGCAGCAGATGGCGATCAGCCTGAATTGGATGCGCATGCTCTTCTTCATGAAGGTCTCCCAGTAAATGTGCGCGACTCTGTTCGCATAAACTCTGCTGCCCTAACCAGGCACTCAATTCACAGAGCGCAGTCACCTCGGATTACAGCATGGACCGGGGGAGCCCCATAATTACGAACGACATTGGAGGCGTGGGAGACGTTCGATTGCCCGCAACGCTCCTGATGGATCTATGCCTTCAACCAAGGGCGGGCCGGTGTGTATCTTGACGGGGAATAAGGCCGGAGAAGATGCGCGGGGTGAGACGCCGCAGAACCCAACGCTTCAGTCGGCGGCTACGGTGTGGTTAACGTCGTCGGACTGGGGGCGGCGCGGGGCGCGGTTGGAGGGGAGACCGGCGTCGCGGATTTTGTAGAGCAGGGCGCGGTAGCTGATGTTGAGCGCGCGGGCTGCGCTCTTGCGGTTCCAGTGATGGTGCTGCAGGACTTTCAAGATGATCTTGCGTTCCAGTTCACGGACCGCCTGGCGAGTGATTTTCTTCAGAGAGATGGGGCCGTCCACGGAAATATCTGCAGTGAAGAAATCTTGTTCGTGCGGCCTGAGATCGCCGGAGATGGATTCCTCGGTACCCAGGATCACGTAGCGCTTCATCAGATTTTCGAGTTCGCGGACGTTGCCCGGCCAGTGGTATTTCTTCAACGAATTCATCAACTCGGCAGAAGGCGAGACCGCACGCGCGTTGAATTTCCGGTTGTAGTATTCGAGGAAGTAGCTGACCAGTTGGGGAATGTCGCCGGCGCGCTCGCGCAGCGGCGGCATGTACAGATTTACGACATTGATGCGGTAAAACAGGTCGGCGCGGAAGTTGCCGGCGGCGATTTCTTCTTCCAGTTTTCGATTGGTGGCGCACACTACGCGCACTTCCACTTTCTTGTCTTCCTGGGCGCCGATGCGGCAGAACTGGCCGTCCTGCAAAAGCTGCAGGAGCTTCGACTGCAAGGCCATGTCGAGTTCGGAGATTTCATCGAGGAACAGGGTGCCGCGATGGGCCATTTCGACGCGGCCGGGCTTGGTGCCGTAGGCGCCGGTGAAGGCTCCTTTTTCGTAGCCGAAGAGTTCGCTTTCGAGCAGCGTGCCGGGAATCGCGGGGCAATTTACCTTTACCCACGGACCGGTCTTCCACGGTGACGCGGTGTGGATCATGCGTGCGATGATGTCTTTGCCCGTGCCACTCTCGCCCTGGATCAAAACGGGAACGTTGGCGCCGGCTATTTTGGCCAGGCGCTCGCGGAGTGCGCGCATGGCTTCTGTGCCTCCGAAGACGACAGAATCGGGAGGCATCTCGCCGAGGGGCTGAATCAGCGCGCTGACTGGATTGGAAGTGCTCATAAGTATCCCCTGGCTTCCGTGGCACAGGGGGCACTGTCTGATGTGCATCCGGAGAACCAAACACAGGGAAGAAGAACTTTATCGTATCAGGCTAGTCTATCTGATTGATGAAAAGCAACTTACCAAAGATTGGCGGGGATAAGGGGTGGTAATGGGAGCGGCGGGAAGGTAGGTAAGAACCACTAAAGTGCGGGGGAAAAGATTTTCACACCGAAGAAGCGAGTTTCCGTCGCGGCGGCTTGGCGTGCGCGTGGGAATTAACCAGCGGACGGGAGAACTTGAGACCGACCAGGTTGTAGCCCTCGCCATGCTGCATGCGCAAGACCTTGGCGCGCAGGTTGCGGGTGACGGTGGGCAGATCAGCCAAGGCGGCCAACGGGGCGCTGGGGATTTCGAGGGAAACCTGAGCGGCGGACGGGATGGAGCGGCGAACTGCGACCAGCATTCCGCCGGCGGAGACGTTCAGGGCGGTAGCAAACTCCAGGAATTCCTTATCAGCCTCGACGTGGCTTCTGACAAAGACGGGTATGGCCAAAGGCAAACGCGGCCACTGCCGCCGCTCCGCCGCTGGAGTCTTGCCGTTCACCTGCACGCACACTCCTTCCTGCCTGGTTCAACCGAACATTTCAAGCACCTCGGGGGCCAAATCCTGCGTTAGGGGGTAAATCTCAGGAGAGTCCGGAAGAAACGCGGAAAGACACGGTGAACTTGGGTTGTTCAGAGCCTTAAAGCCGTTAAAGTACAGACTTTCCAGAGCTTTCCGATCCCGCTGGCCTAGGCGGCCGGGTGTGGGAAAAGGCGGTATCAACCGGTCGAATAGTGCAAGGTTTTGCCACACTTGGGTAATCACGTTGCATTTTTCGTTGACAAGGAAAAGTGGCCTAGCATACGATTTTGATACAAGTATTCTTTAACCAGTCGAGTTCCCCCCTCTGGGTTTGACCGCCGCGCCCCTTATGGCAACTGTGCAAAAGAACGTGTGTGTTCCCGAGCCTGGTGTTCCCGCGCCTGGTGTTTCCGAGCCTGGAGAAGGAAAAGCGAGTGCTCCTGCACCTCCGGTTTCGGGCGAAGGAATACCCGTCGCGGCTGATTTGCCGCAGGCGTACTCCGAGTTGCAGCAGCGATTCCAGCGCACGACCAACGCTCTGGGATCGGCGGCGCACGATTTGAAAACACCGCTGGCGATCCTGAACGGCTACGTCGAATTGCTGCAGAGCGAGAAGCTGGGACCTTTGAATGCGCGGCAGCGGGAAGTGCTGGGCGACATGCAGTCCAGCGGCAAACGGCTGCAACAATTCATTCAGGACTTCCTCACCTACAGCGCTCTGGAAACCGGCGGGCTGAAAATGCAGTTCGAGGCAGGCAACATCAATAATTGCCTCTCCGACGTGTGCCGCCTGTGGTCGACGCGCTTTCAGGAAAAGGGATTGGCGCTTTATTTTTTGGCGAACGACAAGCTGCCGGTGTTTCCTTTTGATTCACCCAAGCTGGAGCGCGTGATCTCCAATTTGCTGGAGAACTCCTTCAAGTTTATTCCGCAGGGCGGAACAGTGTGGTTGCACGCGGAACCCTACATGTGGGAGCGCCGTGCTGCAGCCCAGCCGGCGTCAACGGCTGAGAGGCGCCGACATGATGTTGCGCAGCCGAATTCGGTAAAAGTAAGCGTGTCCGATACGGGTCCGGGAATTCCGGCCGAGTTTCATCAGGAAGTGTTCGACGATTTCTTCCGCCTGCCGCGCAACGAGAACCAGGAGGGCATGGGGCTGGGTCTGGCGATTGTGCGCCGGCTGGTGCAGGGTATGGGCGGAAAAATCTGGGTAGAAAGCGATCCCGGCGCGGGCTGCAAGTTTTCATTTCTGATTCCCTTCAAGCCCTCATCCAACGCCGCGGGAAAAGGAAAGAATCGATGAGCGAAACCGCCAAGATTCTTCTGGTGGATGACGAACCGGCCATGCTCCGGTATATCCGGACGCTGCTGGAGGTCGACGACTATAAAGTGGAAACGGCGTCGACCGGCGAAGAGGCTCTGCAGCGCGTGGATAAAGGCATGGAGCCGGACCTGGTGCTGCTCGATGTGCTAATGCCGGGGATTGATGGTCTGGAAACTCTGGAGCAACTCCGCCAGAAGCGGCCTGGGGTAAAGGTCGTAATGCTTTCCTGCGTCAACGACACGAAGAAAGTCGTACAGGCGATGCGCCTGGGGGCACACGACTACCTGACGAAACCATTTCAGAAAGCGGAACTCGACGCCGTGATCGACCAGTGCCTGGGTCAGGGCAAAGGACCGGTCGGAGGAGAAGCCGAGGAAGTTGGTGAAGATACATTCTTCATCGCGGCGAGTCCAGCGATGCGGAAGATACGGTCGCAGGCTGCGCTGGTCGCGCATGTGGATATTCCTGTACTGCTATTGGGCGAGAGCGGCACCGGCAAAGAAGTGCTGGGGAGACTGATTCACAAGCTTTCGCCGCGCGCGCACCGCACGTTCCTGAAAGTGAATTGCGCGGCCGTCCCCGCCGATTTGCTGGAGAGCGAACTGTTCGGCTATGAGCCGGGCGCATTTACCGGAGCGACGCACGCCAAGCCGGGCAAGTTCGAACTGTGCAACAAGGGCACGATCCTGCTGGATGAAATTGGCGAGATGCCGCCGCAGTTGCAAGCCAAGCTGCTGCACGTGCTGCAGGACCAGCAATTCTCGCGGCTGGGCAGCCGGTCGGTCATCAAAGTGGATGTGCGCATTTTGGCGGCGACCAACATTGACATCCCTCAAGCTTTGGCAGCCAAGCGGCTGCGCGAAGATCTTTACTACCGTCTCAACGCGTTTACGTTGCAGTTGCCGCCGCTGCGCGAACGGAAGGAAGAGATTCCAGTTCTCTTGAAGCATTTCATGACGCGCATGGCGGAACGCTATGCGCGGCCACAGCTGCCGCTTTCGCCGCAGCTGCTGGAGGCCTGCCAGGCGCATCCCTGGCCGGGAAATTTGCGCGAGCTGAACAACTTTCTGAAGCGTTACTTGATTCTGGGCGACGAGAATCTCGCGGTGGCCGAACTGCAGCCACGAAACGACGGCAATGGCGGCGGCGCGCGGGGAGATTCCGGCGCGAAAGGCGCAGAAGCCGGCGGCGGATTGAAATCGCTGGCACGCACCGCCAAGGACGAAGCCGAAGGCGAAGCCATCCGGCAAGCGCTGGAGCAGACCAACTGGAACCGCAAGCAGGCGGCGGCGCTGCTGCAGATCAGCTACAAGGCCTTGCTGTACAAAATTCGGCAGTATGGAATCGCCGAGGGCAAGAGTCATCACCGACTTTCCGCCGGGGCTTAGAATCAGTTTCAAGTTTCCAGTTTCTAGTTTCCACGCTCTAGATTCCGGTTTCTACGTCCGCGTCTTGAACTGGAAACCAGAAACCGGAAACTGGACCCTATGGTGTCACGGTCAGGCTGAACGGCGCGCTTTGCGAGAACGAGCCGGAGGTTGCGGTCACCGTGAGCCCCGAGTAGTTGCCGGTGGGAGTTCCACTGACCGTCGGCTGGGTCTTGCCGCCGCTACAGGAAGGCTGGAGCAGCAGCAGCGCGAAGAAGACGCTGAGCATGAGCAGGCCCAGCAAACGGCTCCTCTTCCCCGCGTGTTTGCCGCCTGCACGCAGACCGAGCACAGCCATCCCAGGAACCATCAGCCAGAGGGCATAGAGCGGGCTGCGCCATGTTCTTGAATGGGCAGTAGACACGGGTTGCGGAGTCGTCGTCAGGTTCAGGGTGGCCGACTGGGGCCCGTTCAGCGTGATGCTGCTGGAGGGAGCAAAAGTGCAATTCGCGCCACTGGGGAGCGAACCGCAACTGAGAGTGACAGGGGATCCGAAAAATCCCTGGGTTGGGGCCACCGTCACAGCATATGTGGTGAGCTGTCCTGCGGCCACGGTGCGGGCCGGGGGGCTGATGGCCAGCGAATAACCGCCCGCCTGGAAGGTTGCGGTGGCCGAGTTGTTGGTGTTCGTGTTGTTGTTGCTGGAAACCAGCGCCGTCACCGAATAATCGCCGCTGCTGCCCGGAGTCACCGAGAAGGTAACGGTGGAGGCGGAACCGGCCTGCAGCGCGGGGATGTTGCAGGTCACGGTATTTCCCAGGGCAGCGCTGCAAGTGCCCGAACCCGCAGTGGCAGGGCTGGAAGCGCTGAAGGGCGCTCCCGTGGAGGCCGTGCCGGTCACGGTGATGTTGGTGGCTGGGTCTGGGCCCTCGTTGGTCAGGGTAAAAGTAACTGTGACCGCGTTGCCGGCGCTCACCGTTCCCACCGGATTAATGCATGGCGCCACGCAGTTGATGGCCAATTCGGCCGCCGATCCCAATTTAACCACGAATCCGTCTTCGGTTCCACTGAACTTGGTTCCCCCCAGGCCCGGCAGCGGATTGAAGACCTGCCAGTTGGTTGAGGTGGTATCGCCTGCAAAGTACGAGTTCTGTTTAGGATCGACCGCGATGCTGGTGCCGCGATCGACCTGACTGCCACCGAAATAAGTAACGAAAGAGCCCACCCCGTTATTACCGATCGTGGTCGTGGTATCGATTTGTGCAAAGAAAGCGTTCTGCGTTCCACCCAGCGCGGTCTGAATTGCGTTGGTGGTGACCGGAAAGCTTGGCGGGTTGTTGACGCCGGCCGCCAAATTGATCCCTGAATTGGTCGTCCCGGTGAGCACCACATCGCCCAACGTAGTGGTGGACGTATTCAACACGGCGATCGCCAACCCACTATCGTTGCCTCCGCCTCCCAAGTATGAAAAATAAGTGAGAGCAACGTCGATTGGAGTTCCGGTTGTGCTCGGCTGGGGGTTGCTGAACCGCGCCACATAGGCGTCGGTGTTGGTCGAAGTGGTGGGACACGGCAGCACATTCGGCGGAGGAGTATTCAGGCACTCCTGGAACGCGGCGGTGCCCGTGGGAAGCACGAAACCGGTGGAATTGGTCGATCCAGTGATGTAGATGTTCTGGGCGCCGGAGTCGATTGCAATCGCGGTGCTGGAATCGTTAGCAGTGCCGCCGAGGTAAGTCGAGAAAAGCAGCTGCGTGCCGGCTTGCCCGTTGGGATTCAGTTTAGCCACGAACGCATCCGTGGGATACGGCGTGGCCGGAGCCGTGCACGGGTTCGAAACGCCGAGGACGACGGGCGGAATCGTATCCAGGCAGGGCTGATAGGCATTGAGAATGGGAAAGTCGGAACCCTGACTGTTGCCGTACGCGCCGAAACCGCTGTTGAAGAAATTGGTTGTCCCGCTGAAGTAAATGTTGCCGGTGGAGTCGACCGCGATACCGCCGCCGATGGCGATGGGAGAAACCGGAGTGCTGCCGCCGAAGTAGGTGGAATACGCGATGCTGCCCGCACCCGAGAGGCTGGTATTTACTTTGGTGACGAAGAACTGGATGCTCGAAATGGGTGCGGATTGAAACGGCTGAGGCAGGAAAGTCGCCGGAAAATCGATCGGAACTGGGGATATGGCGGGAGCGTCATTGGAGGTCGTGGTACCCGTGATGAAAACATCGCCATTGAGGTCGATCGTCATTCCGCTGGCCTGGTCGTTGCCGTTGCCAGAGACATAAGAAGAATAAATGAGGGGCGCGGAGCCCGCCGCGTTCAATACAGTGACAAACAGGGACGTACAAGTAATGGAGGCACACTGTGGGCCTTTGGTCTCAGGCGAGGTCTGATAGCCCAGTATGTTGGTGCCGCTGGTGGGGAAGTCGAGGGAAGTGGTGTTGCCCACTAGGTAGGCCTTGCCGCCGTTATCCACACCGATGCCGATGCTGGTGTCGGTTCCGCTGCCGCCTAAGAAGGTTTCGTACACCACCGTGGGTGGCTGCGAGGGATTGATCTTGGCGACGAAAATGTTGTTGCCAGGGCCTATCTGTGTGGAGATCGACTGCCCGGGGAACCCGGTGGCGTTGGGGGTGGTCGAGCCCACCAGATAAATGTTGCCGGCAACGTCGACTGCAACCGAAGGCGAGGTGACTGCACCGCTGCCGCCGAAGTACGTGGAAAAATTCAGTTCGGGGTCGATGACTAGCTCGCGGCTGTGGTCATAGGGGCCTACCTCGAAGCCGACGCGGTTGCCGGCGCGCAGCACGAAGCGTCCCGCGACGGGCTCGCGGCGGTCTCCGTCGCGCTGGTAAATGTTGGGCGCTTGCAAGCGCAAGCCTCCCTCGTTTTCGCCTGTGAGAATCAGATCGCCGCCGCTCAGTTCCAGTTTGCTGGTGCCGTCAAACTGCAGCTCGGGTTGCGATGGGTCAGCGCCGGGGGCAACTTTGAAGTCGTACTCCAGATGGCCTTGATTTCCGTAAAAGACCAGATCGATTCCAGGATAGACACTGGCGTAGTGAACTCCGGCAAACTGGGGAATGCCACTGTGCCACTGGTGCGGGTCATTGCCGATGATGTAGTTGCTCTTGCCAGGCAGCGGATCGGTTCCCGTAGTAGCAGCCGCAGGGTTGGCGCCGACCAGCGTCATGCTTACGAACTGTTCGCGGCGCGACTTTGAAGCAGTTTGCAGAGCGAGAACGGCGCCGGTTGGATCCAGAAAAAGACTGTATCCCGCGCCGCGCGCGAGGAAGTTCACTTTGGAATCGGCCTGGCCCCGGTTGCGCTCAAAGATCAGCGGCAACTGCCCAAGAATGGCGCGCGCGTCCGGCCGAGACCGCACGAAGGACGATTGGGAGGAAGTTCGGGAGGAAGTTGGAATCGGAGAAGCCGGAAGCCGTGCCGTGGCTTTCTGGGAGCCGCGGCGGGAAGCCGTTCCCAGCAGCGCCGAACCCGCCAACAGCAGTACGAACATCGCTCCAAGGGCGCTTGCCCAGCTTCGTCCCGAGCTTCTTTCCCAGCTTCTTCCGAACCCACGGCCATTTCCCATTACGCTTTTCCTCCGATTCACACCAAGTTCCTTACGCGATCATTATGGAGAGAGTGAAACAGCGCGCGAGTCAGTACTGTACCCGGCGCCGGCGAAACCGCCCGCTGCTGACGTCTCTTAGGAACTGGCGGAAGACAAACAACTACTTAAACATCTGGTGGATAGCCAAGTCAAGCGAGGCTCCGCCGCGATCTATCTTAACAACGACGCTCCCGCAGTTGTCAGATGCGCCCGGAGACGTGGAAAGATGCCGCAAGGGGGCACGAAAGTGGAATGAAGGGAGTTGCAGTCATGGCACCCGATCTGGCGGGAGCATTTACGGAATCAGTAACCGGGGTCTTTTTGCTCTTGCAAAGCGCTGGTAATTCGATACATTGGAAGGTGATGAGGGCCTGCCGGGGGCGGCGGGCGCCTGGCATCCCCAGCCTGTAAGTTGATTCCGTACTGCCCTGGAGCGGTCATCGTTAACGAAGCGTGTTAAGAAGGCACAGCACTAGGAAAAATGCTTTCCGAAAATACACCGCGGATGCAACCGGGATCTGAGGAGCGCCGGATGATGCGGCGCTTCGATATGCGCCTGCCGGCGGTAGTGCGTCTGGACCAGGAAAACGAATTCCACACCGAAACCCAGAACGTGAGCGCCCGCGGAGTTTTTTTTTACCTCGACCGGCCGGTCCCGGCGGGTACCCGCTGTGAAGTCACCCTAACCTTTCCGCCCCATATCACGCTGACCGACGCGGTGCGGGTGCGCTTCACGGCGCGCGTAATCCGCGTGGAATTGCCTCTGCCCTCTTTGCGGATCGGCACCGCCGCCATGATCGAGGATTACGAATTTCTGCGGTCTACCGGAAGTTCGGACTTTCTCACCGCGCTGCAGCGGGGAGTAGCGAACTGAAGGCAAGGTTCTACTTCTTCCCCGTCTTGTTCAAATCCTTCATCTGCTGGCGCAGGCGGCTGTAGCGGCGCACCAAGCTGCCGATGTAGAGAGCGTGAATCAGCCAGGTGGCGGTGTAGGCGGCGTAGAGGAACTTGATGGAATTTGCGGAATTCACTGTGGCCCCCGGCTTAAAGGAACTTTGGCTTTAGAAATTTGTGCGGCTGTGCCGCCCGGCTCCAGCAAGGATTCAAGAGCTTCAGCCTCTTCCACTTCGCGGCGCAGCTTTTCCAGCCCGTACCGCGTCCAGCACACCAGAAATGCGAAGCACAGAAACGCCATCCAGTTGATCAGCAGCACGTGCAGCATGCGCGGGTCCATGGAGCCGCCCCCGCCGATTACAGGCTGAGGATGCTGGGTGCGGAAGAACCAGATCGAGAAATAAACCAGAGGAACGTCGAGCGCTCCAAACACAGCCAGGACCGCGGCCAGCTTCTGGGTCTGCGCGCTGTCGGAGAATCGCCGCAGCACCAGATAACTCACATAAATCAGCCACAGCACCAGCGTCGACGTCAGGCGAATGTCTCCCGGCGCCCACCAGATGCCCCACACCGGCCGCGCCCAAATGGGGCCAGTAATCAGAACAATGGTGCAGAAGACCACGCCTACCTCGGCGGTGGTCACAGCGAGAATGTCAAGAGCCTGCCCACGCACATCAAGCGCCCGCCCATGGAAGTACTTTCCGATTAGGAAATAAAAGACGGGAAGCCCCAGGGCAGTGGTCGCGGCGGAACTGGGATACATCCCGATGGTGCGCAGCCACTGCTGCACCGGGGGAATAAAGGGCACGATAGCGCCGATAATTCCTATCGCAATCACAAGCCGTTTTGCAGCGCGCTCGGTTGACGGGTTCGTACTCGCCAGATATTGCACCGAGGCGATGAAGTTGATGAAGAACAGCAGGAAGGCCGTCCACGCCGAAGGCACATGGTAGAAGATGATGCGGTAAACGTCGCCCTGGGCGAAGTCTGTAGGCGCAACGAACATTGCCTGATAGAAGGCGTAGGCCAGGAAAAACGCCGTCAGCACCGCGAGGATCGGAAAAGCTTTTTTCATTTCCTCTTTTGAACTCATTCCGCTTGCAACACCGTGTCAAACAAGCCGATACACGCTGTAGTAAACACTACATCATAAGTGAGAAGCAATACGATGTAGAAGAGGGCAGGATTCTCTCCCGTGAGAATGCTGGTGGTGGCCGCAACCATGCCAATCACCGCGGGAATGGAAACGGGGAACAAAAGCAAAGGCAGCATGAGTTCGCGGCTGCGTGTGCGCAGCGACATCGCGGCAAAGAAGGTTCCATTCACCACCAGCGCCCAGGTTCCCAGCAAGGCCACGGGGATCAACTGCCATGCCGGGCCGAGCACGCGCAGGTTGTAAAAAATCACGAACAGAGGCGCCATCAGCGCTTCCAGCAGGCTGACCAGAATGAAGTTGCCCAGCGCTTTGGCCAGGAATAATGCGGTCGCCGGGGCGGGAGAGACGCGGTAGGCGTCGAGCACCTGGTTGCGCAGTTCCCGCGCCCAGGTCTGGTTCAGAGCAACGACCGCGGCAAACAAGAACGCTACCCAAACCAGGCCTCCGACAATGTGGCGTGATTCTTCCGCCAGGGGATCGAAGGAAAACACGAAGATCACCACCACCAGCAGCGAGAAGAACAGCATGGCGTTCAGCGCATCCTTGGAGCGCCACTCCAGGCGGATGTCTTTCGTGAGCGTGGCCAGCGTGATCGACCAGAACGACCTCATGGTTCCCCCGCTCGCGCATGATCCGGACCAACATGGTTCGACGCAGGACGATCCGGGGTCAGATGCTGAGTGCGGTCGACGATCTGCCCGGCTTGCATCCAGACAAATTCGTCGGCCACGCCTTCCAGCAGCGTGGCCTGGTGAGTGACTACAAAAATGGTCTTGCCGGCGTCGCGCATACCTTTGAGCAGGCCCACCATCTCCCGCGCCGAGTGCACATCGACGTTGGAAAACGGTTCATCCAGCAACAATATTTTGGGATCGTGCAGAATGGCGCGCGCCAGCGACATGCGCTGCCGCATGCCTTGCGAATACTTTCCCACGGGCCGCGACAACTCGGGATCGAGCCCCACGGAGCGAATCGCCTGCTCACAGCGGCTGTCGCCAGCGATGTCGTAGAGGCGGGCGACGTAGCGCAGGTTTTCCATGCCGCTCATCTCGTCGTACAGCAGGGACGGGTGGGCCATGTAGCCGATGTCGCGGCAGGCCTGGTGCGGGGTCCTGCCCAGGATGGAAACCGTGCCGCGCGTGGGATGCGCCAACCCGGCCAGCGCGCGCAACAGAGTGGTCTTCCCTGCCCCGTTGTCGCCGAGGATGACGTGGAACTTGCCCGCGTCAAAGTCCGCGGTGACCCCGCGCAGTGCGGTGAACCGGCCGAACTGTTTGACCAGATCGCTTACGCTCACCTGCGCCGGTTTCGAAGTAGTGCCTTCAGTCACAATCACGCTATGCGAATCTATTCATTTTCGCGATGATTTGCAAAGCGAGTTTGGCGAACCCCGAAGAAATCCCGAAGAAACCCCGAAGAAAGAAAGACCCGGCGCCGAGCCTGACTGCAGCTCGCCGCCGGTAGTCGGTTGGGGAGGGCCTACCCGACACCGATGAATCCAGGCCGCCGCGGCAGCCTGGGATCGAGTCCATCTAAAGACGCGGACACCTTACTGCCCGACAGATAATGAGGTCAATGGAACGATGGGGGCGGTAGCGGCACAACTGGGCCACCACGGTTGGGCCATGGGAAACAAATAGTCAGAGGCCAATGAGGTGCCCGCGGACAGTATCCAGACTTAGTTCGAAGCCGCGGCAGGCGGAGTACCGGGTTGAACCTGCGTCATGTTTTTTGGCGGCGTGCTGGCCGGCGTGCCATTCGTCGGCGTGCCGGGCTGCTGTGGCGCATATTTCGACGCACACTTGGCCTGCAGCGCCTTGGCATGAAAAACTCCATCGCGGCCAAAGCTGCCATCGGCCAGCGCTTGAGAGTCGTCTTTAAATGTATCGGGAGGCGCTTCAGTGCCGGAGTAATCCACCGAGAGCAACTGGTCCTGCTCCATCAACACAAACTGCACGTGCGTTCCCGTGCGGTGGATCGAGCCCGGCTGCACGTTGCCCGCGACCCGCAGACGCTTGCTATAGGCGACGTTTCCCATCTTGTGCAGTTCGCTGATGGTGACGTAGTAGCTCTTGCTGTCCTGCACCCCGGTATAGGCGAGGTAGGCGAGCAGGAAAACAATCAACAGGCTGGCCGAACCGAATTTAAGATAAGTATTGACTTGGCTGGACATAGAAACCACCCACGGCAGCGATCTGCCCTTCACTCAAGACTCTACGCGACAGCGCTGCCAGAATCAAGATTCCCGGGCGCGCCCGGATTACCTTGTCATTCCGACGCACGAGCGAAGCGAGACAGGAGGAACCTTCTGTTCTTCCGCCCTTGGCCCTGTCTCTGGGCCTTGGTGGCGCAGTGCTTCAGCTCTGCGATTCAGGGCCCAAAATAAGTAACATGGCGGCTTCAACCGCCAGACTGAGCTCAGCCCCCCGCTGCCTTCTTCGGCCGGTGGCCCACTCAAGCCCGATTTGGCTTGAGTGGGGCAGTTCAGAGCTGGGCAGAGAAATTCGGAGACACAGTTTTCCACAGCCCTCATGTGACATCTGACCTTGTGCCCGCTATCGAACTTGCGCGATCATGGTCGAGGCAGTGACGGTCCAGAGAAACCGAATCAAGCCCCCCTAAGTCGTTTGTTCTCTAAATTTTGAGATCTAAGTTCTTTGAAAACAAGATTTTGCGAAATCCGCTTCCCGAAACCCGCGCCAGACAAGGCTTTTCGGCAGTATCGAAATAAAAAAAATCACGCCAGATCCGCCCGGGGAGGCCAAAAGGCCCTCATCGCAAGATGCTCGCCAGGGTTTATTTTCGCAAAGAAATCCACACCCGAACGGCCCGTCAATCAATCCGGCGAAGAACGCAACGAACGGAACGGAGGCCGATAACTGATATACGATAGCTTTAAGCTAATAGCTAAGACCTGGCAGCTAACAGCCTGCTACATTCCCTTGAAGACGAAGGTGATCTCCTTGTTCTCGTTTGCCCCTATCGTGATGGTCTGCGTAGACGTGCCCAGCTTCTCGTGCCACGCCTTGATGGTGTAAGTTCCCGGCGGCAGGCTGCTCAGGTCGAAGCTGCCATCTTTGCCGGTCACGGCGAAGTAAGGATGCTTGAACACGGCAACGTAACCGTGCATCCAGGGATGCACGTTGCACTTCACAGGAATTGCAATCTCCTCCCGCGCAAACGATTCGTCCATGCTCGATCCCGGCAGTTCCGCCTTGTTCCATTCCCGATTGTTGGCGGGCGTGGGATGGATGTTGTGCAACGTGGGATCGCCGTTCACCACATGCAATGGCTGATTCGCCCGCACCGCCAGCACATGCGGCTGATACAGGCAGCCTTTCTGCTCGACGACCACCGGCTGGGTGGGAGCTTCGAAGGTGCGGTCTCCCAAGCCCTCGGAAACGAACACGACCACATCCTGCAGATCGCCTTTCGAATTCGTCATCACTTCCTGCGCAAACACAGGCGAGGAATGTTGCTTCGCGCAACTCGGATCAGCCGCCATGCTGATCAGCTTGGGCTTTGGGCCCGTGCCCTCGAACCTCACCACGCCCCTTACGCTGGCCCCGCCGGTGCTTGTCATTGGGGGAGGGCTGCCGGCCTTGACTGTGTAAGGGGCCGAGACGCAAACCGCCACAGTAAGAACAAACGCTGAGATCAACTTCTTTGCTGCCATGACAACTTCACCTCAATTGAGAATTCTGATTTTGCAAAACTTGTGCTCACACTCCGCCGGCCGATCGTTACTCGGCCGACTGTGCGCGCTGGGAACTGGTGGGAGATTCGTTGTATCCGCGGTGATACCCGGCCGCGAACATGGAGCGGTCCTGCTCGGTAGACCAGCGGCCGACGGCGGGACGCTGGGGCTGGCTGGCTTGGGCTGCGAGTTTGCCCAGGTACAGTCCGTCGCGGAAGGCGCCGTCGGCGGCCAGGCGCGCTTCCGCGTTCGGGTTCAAGGCGGCATTGCGGTTGCTGATGGCGAGCGTCGCGGTCGCGCCCAGGCAGACCGCAATCGTGGCGTAGGTAAAGAGTCGCGTCATGTTTTTTCTCCTCGTTCAAGAGCGGTATTCGTTCTTCAGCAATCGCCAGCGCCTGGACAGGGCAGTGCCCCGGCGTGACCGCTCAGGGAGCGGCCGGTTCACTGATTCAGTTCGCAGGGGTTATTCGCTCGAGATGGGTCGAGCTTACGCGGCGCGCAGAGAGGGATTGTCACCACAGCGTCAATCGTGGGTCATTTTGTCGTCATCGCTTTGTCAAGGATTTGCCACCACGGAAAGCGAGGTTGAGGGAAATTTGGGCTTGACAAATGTGTATCAATACGCTAGAACACTAGTGTATTATATGATTGCAAAGGCGAATTCGGCGGCTGCGCGGCTTCCCTTCCAGTTTGCGCTGGACTTGCGCAGCGGCGTCCCCGTCTACCGCCAGCTCATCGATCAGGTGCGGAGCGGCATGGCTTTGGGGTCACTGACGGCGGGCGACCAACTGCCCACGGTACGGCAGATGGCAGTGGACCTGGCCATCAATCCCAACACCGTGATGCGCGCCTATCGGGAGTTGGAGCTGGGCGGCCTGCTCGACACCTACCAGGGCACGGGGACATTCGTGGCCAAGAAAAAGCTGGAAAGGAAAGACGCCGAGCGGGAGCGGCAACTCACACAGTTGGCCAACGAATTCGCCGCCCGCGCCGGCGCCGCTGGATTCACGGTTGAAGAGCTACTGGAACGATTGAGCGAGTTAGCGCCTCAGTCGAAGCAAAGGAGATAAGTCATGACGAAAATCGAAATCGGCCAGATCAGCGGCATCGGAAGATCACTGTTTGTCATCTGCTTTTTGACGGGCGCCATCGTCACCGCTGCCACGAAGCATCCGGCTGGGATCATCGCAGGCGCCGCTCTGGGTATTTATCTCCTGTTCGCGATCAAGGTGGTGCGGCAGTGGGAGAAGGTTGCGGTGTTGCGATTGGGGCGCTACGTCGGCCTGCGCGGGCCGGGGCTGTTCCATATTGTGCCGATCGTGGAGACATTGAGCCCCTATGTAGACCAGCGCGTGCGTGTCGCCAATGTTTCCGCTGAATCGACCTTGACCCGGGACACCGTGCCGGTCAACGTGGACGCCATCGTGTTCTGGCTGGTGTGGAACGCGGAGAAATCCATTCTGGAAGTGGAGAACTTCATCGAAGCCATCAATATGAGCGCCCAGACAGCGCTGCGGGAATCGATCGGGCGGCACGAACTGGCGCAGATGATCACGGAGCGCGAAACGCTGGGACGCGAACTGCAGCGCATTCTCGACGAGAAAACGAATCCGTGGGGCATTACGGTGCAATCGGTGGAGATCCGCGACGTGAGAATTCCCCAGGGGCTGGAAGACGCGATGTCGCGACAGGCACAGGCCGAGCGCGAGCGGCAGGCGCGAATCATTTTGGGGCAGGCGGAGACCGAAATCTCCAACAGCTTTGTGCAGGCCGCGGCAGCGTACGCGGAAAACCCCGTGGCCTTGCATCTGCGCGCCATGAACATGCTGTACGAACCGATCAAGGAGAAAGGCTCGATGGTGATTGTGCCTTCGTCGGCGGTGGAGACGATGGGGTTGGGCGGAACGCTCGCGACTGCATCGCTCGGCGGAGCGAGGGCACAGTGAACAGTGCGAAGGGAAGCGAATAAGGCCGCCTGAAACGGCTATAAAGGAGAAAATCTATGAGTTGGCTCAAAACAAATTGTCTCGTAAGACTGAAGAACAGGGTATGGAGCGTGGCGTTCCTGGCATTCGTACTGATGCTGTCAACAGTTCACGTCTGCAGCGCGCAGGCGATGCAAAAAGGGATCAGCGTGGAGTTAGCGTCTACCAGCAGCGCGGTGCCAGTGCCAGAGGCGGACAGCCAAGACGCATTGGTTATCGCTGTGACCGACACTGGCAGAATCTATTTCGGAATCGATCCGGTCACGCCCGATTCGCTGGGGGAAAAGCTCAAGGCTCGCCTGTCACGCACGAAGAATCTTTATATCAAGGCGGACGCCAGGGCGCCTTACGCGTGCGTCGTGAAGGTTTTGGATGCAGTGCATACAGCCGGTGTTGCGGGTGTGACCCTGCTAACGACTCAACCAAAGTCGACGCCGGTAGGGGCGGTAGTATTGCCGACAGGGATTGAAATGGAGTTGGCTCGGCACTCTCCCGGGGTAACCAAATGAAAACAGGAGCGGACGTCGCTCTTGCGACAACGCGAAGGTAGGACTACGCCGATTTAGTGGAGGGATTTATGACCGAGACACAGTCGATGCACGGACAAGCGGATGGGCACGGCTATCGCTGGCTGACGGCGGCTGTCTCGCTGATGGTGGGCGCGGCGTTCATGGGCCTGTGGTTCTGGCTGCTGCCGCTATGGCTCGGTTTTAGCGTAGAGATGGCGGGCGCGGCACGTTGGCGATGGCTGGCGGCGATTCCCTCCGTATTAGGGTTCTCCGTTGCCCTGCGCTGCATCTGGGACTTTGGATGGACGGGGCGTGGTACGCCCGTGCCGATCGCGCCGCCGCAGCGATTGGTGGTGGTGGGGTTCTACCGCTACGTGCGCAATCCCATGTACGTGGGCTTCGCGGCAGGATGGATTGGACTGTGGGCGATTTTCGGGCATCCCGATCCGCGATTGATTGCAGCCGTCGCTGCGGTCGCGTTGGGCGTGCATCTGTTCGTGGTGTTTTATGAGGAGCCGACGCTGCGCGGGAAGTTCGGGGCCGCGTACGAAGAGTATTGCCGCAACGTGCGGCGCTGGTGGCCGCGTCTGCGGGGATGGAATCAGCCAGGGTGAACACGAGCTACGGCTAAAGCCGCTATTGATCAGGGGTGGGGCTTAACGGCGCGGCTTGAAGCCGCGCCCTTTCAAAGCGTAATCTGCGGGGCCGGCCTCCACGAATCATCCGTCTCATTTGGTCAGATTCATTTCGGGGGCGGGGTTGGCCCGAGCGGTATCGTCTTTTGGGATCCCGTCATCTTATTGAAAGATCCCATCATCTTTTGCATTTCGTCCGGGTCATAAAAGAACGGGTTGTAATCGCGGTCGGAACTTTTTTCCGGATCGGCCTGATCAGTTATCGGTCCACGGCCCGTGAGAGACGCTCTGCGTCGCATTTCCGCCATGTACTCCTTGTTCAGAAAGACCTCAGCAGGATTGGGTTCTTTCAGCAACAAATCGCGCGGGCCCAAGTAGAGATAAGCGTCCACCGTTTTCGAGGCCGGAACGTCGCCAGGGTCTATGGGAGACTCGGTCCGCTTGCCATCTTTTCTAACCCTGAAGAGGATGACTCCACTCGTGAGGGTATGAGTCTTGTCCAACAGATCTGCCAGCCAGGTGCCGGGCAGGTCTTGCACAAGCGATGGAATGGGCCAGGAGGCCATCCGCGATTCGAATTCGTCGTTGTACTTCGCCAGGGGCGAATCGTTGCCGAAACCGGTGTGGTCCGCGATCACGAACGTCACTCCCGGATAGTTCTTCTCATAGGTCTCCACCGCCGAGGAGAGCAACATTGGCGCGTTTTCGCCGTGACTGTGATAAAGATGCCTCGTGCCGAAAAGCATGAGCGCTTTGCGGCGCTTCGAGAGCACTTCCTTCTCCATCACGGAAGCGATCGCAGGGTCGCGCATCAGGAATTGCCCGCGTGCGAAGTCCGCAGCGGTCTTCAGTTTGCTCCAATCAATGGGAGGGTCGCCGGCCAGCACGCGAAATTTCTTTTCCGGTGGAAGCTTCTGATTGATTCTTCGGACTAACGGAAAAAGCTCCTCATAAAATGCCGACACGCTGCACATGGGCTGAGTTGTGTTGCGCCAAACCTGCCGTGCCTGGTCCAGCGGGACATCGTCGCCGGCAATGTAGCGGTCGAGGATAGGCTGGTAGAGCGAATTGCCACATTCCACGGCAATGTCGTTGATCTTGCCCGGAAGCTCAGGGTTTCGGATGAGATTGAGAATGAAATCGTCGAGGTCCTGATTACCGTGCGCCGCGCCCATTCCAACCACTTCGTACTTGTCAAAGGCAGCGAGAATCGCCTTTGCCGCATCCTGTGGCTTGGGATTGCTTCCAGTGAGAGCGGGGCGCGGCACCTCGACCATTTCCGGTCCGGGTCGCGGCAGTGGAACGGCTTCCTGCGCTTTCGCAAACTCGCAGTAGATTAACGCTACGACCAAAACCACCAGAAAGCGCGCTGAACACGAGGACCACTTCATAGCTTGCCTACTCCTTGAGACTCACGCAAAAGCGCCGTTTTTTGCACACTGCGACTACCAGACGTGGCAGGCGTTTTCGGCGACCATGGGTTGTCCAGCTTTGCATCCCCACGCTTTCTGAAACTCAGGCATGTTTTGCACTACGCCGTCGACGCGGTACCTTCCGGGCGAGTGGGAATCGGTGAGCACTCTCACGCGGGCCAACTCCGGACGATTCTTCTCGCACCACACTCGGGCGAATCCCAGAAAGAAGCGCTGCTCGGGCGTGAAGCCGTCGATCTTGCGGCCTTCTTGTCCAGTCTTGTCATCGGCGATCATGTGCTCAAGGGCCATCAAAGCGATGCGCGCGCCACCGTTGTCGGCAGTGTTCTCGCCCAGTGTGAGCTTGCCATTCAGCTTCTGGTCGTCGATGGCGACGAAGCTCGAGTATTCATCGGCCACGCAACTGGCGCGCTTCTCGAATTCCTTGCCGTCCTGCTCGGTTCACCAGTCGTGCAGGTTGCCTTGAGGATCGAACTTGCGGCCCTGATCGTCGAAGCCGTGGGTGAGTTCGTGGCCGATCACCAGGCCAATCGCGCCAAAATTGACGTCATCGTCCATTGCCTTATCGAAGAAGGGCGGCTGCAGAATGCCCGCCGGAAATACGATCTCGTTAAACGAGGAACTGTAATAAGCGTTTACGGTGGGAGGCGTCATGCCCCATTCCTTGCGGTCGAGCGGCTTGTCGATTTTGGCGGTCACCCGTTTCGACTCGAATGTGTTGGCGCGAGAGACGTCGCCCAGCAGGTCGTCGCTTTTGATCACGATGGAACTGTAGTCGCGGTATACCTCGGGATAGCCGATCTTGTTGCGGATGGCATCGAGCTTAACCCTGGCCTGCTTCTTGGTTTCGCCACTCATCCAGGAAAGATCGTGGATGTCTTCCGCAAGCGATTTTTCTAGCGCATCCACCATCTTGAGCATGCGCTGCTTGCCTTCCGGGCCGAAGGTCACGTCTACATATCTCTGCCCTAGCGCCTCGCCCAGTTCGCGATCGGTGAGGGTGACACAGCGCTTCCAGCGCGCCGGGAGTTCCTTCAGCCCAAAAAGACTCTGCTGAAATTTGAACAGGGCGGCGACGAAGGGCTGCGAGAGCCACGGAGCCGCCGAGTTCAGCACGTGCCAACTCACATAGATCTTGAGCGAGTCCAGGGATTCGGATTCCAGCGTCGCGTTCACCTGCTTGAAGAAATCGGGATTGGTTACGTTGAGCTGGGTAAAGCTGGGCGCGCCCACGGCGGTGAAGTAGCGATTCAAATAGAAGTTGGGGCCGAGAGCGACGGCCTCGTCGCGGGTCATCTTGTGGTCACGGTTCTTGGGGTCGCGGCGGGCGGTGCGGTCCATGGAAGCCTTGGCCAATGCGGCTTCGATGCGCAGCACCGTTTGCGCCGAATCGGCTGCCTGTTGCGGGGTTTGGCCAGCCAGCGTAAACGACTGGGTGACGTATTCGACCAGATGCTGCCGCATCTCCTTCATCTTCGCGTTGTCGTCCTTGATGTAGTAATCGCGGTCAGGCAGCGACAGGCCGCCCTGATCGATGTAGGCGATGACCTGATCTGCGTTGTGCAGATCGGACGCTGAAGAAAAATTGAAAAGCGCGTTAGGCCCGATCATGTGCACGTGCCCGATCTCGTCGATGAGCGCGCCCTTGTCCTGCACCGCCGCGATGCGGTCAAGCTCTGGCGTCAGTGGCGTGATGCCTTTTGCATCCACGGCTTTCTCGTCCATGCAGGCGCCGTAGAGGTCTCCAATTTTCTGGTCGACGGCGTCGCGGCCGGCTCCGCCCGCGGCAGCCTTCTCCAGAATGCCGCGCTCGATTTCTTTGTTGCGTTCGTTGAGTTCGACGAAGCTGACCCACTGCGACTGGTCGGGAGGAATCTCGGAGTTCTTGATCCAGTTGCCGCAGGCGTACTGGTAGAAATCCACGCAGGGATCGACGCTCTTGTCGATGTTATCGAGGCTGAAGCCGGGGGCGGGTTTGGCGGAGGAGGACGTTTGAGCAAAGCTGTGGGCGGTCACTAAGAGCAACAGGAACGGCAAGAGACGGAACACTCGCATATGAAACCTCTCTTTTGAGGAACGGAGGAGATTCTAAGCCCAGCAGTCTTAACGGGCAAGGGAGTGAAGAACCTGTGGCATGGGGCGGAGCACCGAAACAAATTGTGAGTATCTGTCTCTGTTGGAACCATCTCTGTTGGAACCAGGGTCGTTGAACCAGGCGGGCAATCGCCTCGTACCCTTCCTATCTGGCCAAGGCATGACCAGATCTTCCGGCGAGGACCGGTTTCATCCACAGAGGCTATTCATGGCTCAGCTGACGCAGTTTCCGCAAAGCATCTCTGCGACTCCGCAGCGCCGATCGTGGATCTTAAGTTCACTCTGGTGGGTGATGCTGCTGTGCTCTGCCGCCATCGCCATCTACGGAGCCACTTACTTCGTTGCCAAGCCGCCCAATGCTCACTTCGCGCGTTACATTCTTCCGTTGCGGCTGCACATTGCCGGGGGCATCGGCGCCCTGCTGGCGGGACCATGGCAGTTCAGCCAGAAGCTGCGAGTCCGGGCGTTGAATGTGCATCGCTGGATGGGACGTTTTTACCTTCTGGAGGTTTTGCTGGGTTCGGTCGCCGGGTTCTGGATGGCAACGGTTTCCGAGGAAGGCATGCCAACTCATTTCGGTTTCGGCATTCTGGCGGTATTGTGGTTCTTCACCGGCCTGCAGGCGTATCGAATGGTGCGGCGAGGAAACATTGAGGAGCACCGCCGGTGGATGGTGCGAAACTTCGCGTTGACCCTGGCTGCCGTCACGCTCCGTGTGTATCTGCCGTTTATGCTGGCCGTTCTGCACTGCCCATTTTCGCGGGCTTTCATAACCGTTTCATGGCTGTGCTGGGTTCCGAATCTTCTGGTCGCGGAGTGGATGGTGCGGACGCGGATGCGGCATCTGGTGCAAAGTACGCTATAAATAGCAAATCTGCTTTTCGGCTTGCCAACAATCCGCTCGACATACCATTCCTCCCGCGCGTCCGAGTATAATCGGGGGCTGTAGAATCCCATGAAAGCTGGCTCCGACATGACCCCGACGAACGGCAATTCCGGTAATGGCAACAACGGCTACAGCGCGCCTAAGCCTCGCGCAGATTGGCTGGCTCAGCGTAGGCAGGCCAACACTGACGGCAACTTCTCCCAGATGCACTATGCACGCCAGGGCGTGATCACGGAGGAAATGGGCTACGTGGCGCATCGCGAAAAGATCGCGCCCGAACTGGTGCGCGACGAAGTGGGCCGCGGGCGCATGATTATTCCCGCGAACATCAATCATCCGGAACTGGAGCCAATGGCGATCGGCGTGGCGTCGCTGTGCAAGATCAACGCCAACATTGGGAACTCGGCGGTCACTTCGGAGATTAAAGAAGAGCTGAAAAAGCTGCATACTGCCGTGCATTACGGGGCCGACACGGTGATGGATCTTTCCACCGGCGGCAACATTCATGAAATTCGCGAAGCCATTCTGCGGAATTCGCCGGTGCCCATTGGGACGGTGCCGATCTATGAAGCGATCGCGCGGGTGAAGCGCGTGGAAGATCTGAACGCCGAAGTCATGCTCGAAGTGATCGAGGAGCAGGCGGCGCAGGGCGTCGATTACATGACGATTCATGCTGGCGTGCTGATCCAGTATCTGCCGTTGATTTCGAAGCGCATTACCGGAATTGTGAGCCGCGGCGGCGCGATTCTCGCGCAGTGGATGGCTTACAACCACAAGCAGAATTTTCTTTACGAACGCTTCGAAGACATTTGCAAGATTATGAAGAAGTACGATGTCAGCTTTTCGCTGGGCGATGGCCTGCGTCCCGGCTGCGTCGCCGACGCCAGCGACGAAGCTCAGTTCGCCGAACTGAAAACTTTGGGCGAACTGACGAAAATTGCCTGGCAGCACGACGTGCAGGTAATGATCGAAGGCCCCGGCCACGTTTCGATGGACAAGATCAAGGAGCAAGTCGAGAAAGAAGTCGAACTGTGCTACGAAGCTCCTTTTTATACTTTAGGCCCGCTGGTCACAGACATCGCTCCGGGCTACGACCACATCACATCGGCCATTGGCGCGGCCATGATCGGATGGTATGGCGCGGCCATGCTTTGCTACGTCACACCGAAGGAGCATCTGGGTTTGCCGAACGAGAAAGACGTGAAAGACGGCATTATCGCCTACAAGATTTCCGCCCACGCTGCCGACATCGCCCGCGGACGCCCCGGCGCCCGCGACCGCGACGACGCCCTCAGCTACGCCCGCTACAAATTCGATTGGGAGAACCAGTTCGCGCTCTCACTCGATCCCGAGACCGCCCGCTCCATGCACGACGAAACTTTGCCCGACGACTTCTACAAAGAGGCAGCCTTCTGCTCGATGTGCGGCCCGAAATTCTGCTCGATGAATTATTCGTCGAAGGTGGACGAGTACAACAAGCAGGTACATGGGATCGAGAAGAAGGATTATTCGGAGTTGGTGGAGAGGCTGGTTTCGATTAAGTAGGATGCGGAAGTAACATGCCACTCGATCCCGATAGGCTGCGGGGCTGGGTCTATGACTCATTAGTTTGTCCCACAAGTCAGGTGGGCGCCAACAGCGGTGGCCTGCAACTAGCGGACATTTCCAGCTGGTTAAAGCAGAAAGCTCAGCAAGCTGGACTCATGCCGCAAGACACCCATTTTGCAAAAAATAACCTAGATAAGCGGGACGAGGACAGAATCCGTGAGTGCATTTGGAGTCTGATCATTCAAGGCATCGTGGTCCCGGGAATCTCAACCAACAGCTCCGGCTCGAATCTCCCTTGGTTACAGGTAACTGAGTGGGGAAAAGGATGTTTGGAGAACGGGGAGTACGCTTCGTACGATACCACCCTGTTTCTAAACCGTATTCATAGTCAGATTCCTGATTTCGATTCCGTTGCCACCTTATATCTCAAAGAGGCGCTTAACTCATTCAGGTCTAGGGCCTACCTAAGCTCGGCAGTGATGACCGGGGTTGCATCCGAGCGAATTCTTGTGATGCTTCGGGACGCAGGGTGTGGCGCCATCAAGGAGCAAGACCGACAGAGGAAACTGCTGGAAGCCACTGAGGGCCAGACAGCAAAGCGCATCTACGAGGAGGTGAGTAAGAGGATTGATCCAATACGCGAACAATTGCCGCCCGATCTCCAAGACTCTATTGGCGCGGAACTCGGCGGGATTTTTCAAATAATTCGGAGAACCCGCAACGACGCCGGGCACCCGACTGGCAAGGTTATTGAGCGCGATGAAGCCAACGCGTTATTACAGCAATTCCCGGTCTATGCAAAGAGCGCATATGCTCTCATGGCGTGGCTGAAGAGCGCGAAGATTTAGGGCGAATTCCGTTGCGCCGCCCACCGATTCCAGCCTACGATAAGCCTATGGCGAAGGCGAAGAAGTTTGAACTGGAGAGTCCCGCTCCCAACCTCGACGAGGAAGACGAGGAAACGCTTGCCGCCATTGATGAAGGCATTCGGGACGCGAAAGCTGGCCGAACCGTCCCTGCCGAAGAAGTCCGCAAGCGGTTGCCCAAGTGGATTACCGCCTCCTCTACACGCAAAGGGCGCTGAACGATCTCGCTGAAATCATCGGCCACATAGCCGAAGACGACGCGGAGGCAGCCTCCCGCTTCGGCAGTTCCCTGCTTGACCACGTTGATCTACTTGCCCGCTTTCCGCGCATGGGCAGCATCATCCGAAGGCGACCGCAGGTTAGAAAACTGGTGCACAGTCCCTTCCTGATTTATTACCGACTGGATGACAATAAGCGCGTGATCGAGGTTGTTCACCTCCGCCATGGCGCAAGAAAGCCACCGGGATCTGAACTCCGTGGGCAGAAATAGCCTTGGTTGGGTGCCCTGCTTCTCGCATCCTTTGCGAGAAGTGGGATCGCCTGCTTTTCAAAAGCGCCGGCAAACGAGAGCATGATGGGCGTATTCTATGAGTATGGCTGTGAACTGGATCGAACTCGCACAAAAGATGGCCGAGGCTGCCCGCGCTGGCGTGGCTATTGAGAGAAAGCGCTTGCAGGAGATCCTCGCCGAGCAGCGGCGGAAACAGCCACCCCCGGCTCTGGAACGCAGTTTCGCCCAGTTCCAGTTTCGGGTAGGAAAGAAAAGCTGGAGGCGGGAAGACCTGTATCCCCAGTCCTGACTTCCTGGACACAAACTTCCTCTCCTGCAAAACCTACTTCCCTTCCAGCGTGATATCCCCGACCGAGACGTGCGCCCGCAGTTCGTACTTGCCGTCGCCGTGGTATTTCAGGGTTCTGCCCAGGAAGCCTCGGCTCTCGTCGTAACCGTCGGGGCCGTCGACGTCGCCGATGCTGGTACTGGCGCGGACGAGGTGATAGGCCGAGCGTCCACCCGTGACCCGGATGTCGCCTACGCCTAGCTCCAGGTCCTTGTCGCCCTCGATGTTCTCGACCGTGAGGTCGCCGACTTTTTCGTGCACGTCAAGGTTGGTGCTTTGCGGCACTTCGAGTTCCACGTCGAATTGAGTGTTGCCGCTGGTGGGCGCGTGGAATTCGATATTGGCGTCGCGGCCGTGAATGTCAATATCGACGTGCGCGTCTTTCACACGGTCTTCCCGGCGCGACTTCACGGTGTAGTGCAGGCGGATCTTGTTGGAATCACTGCGCTTGATGTGGAGGTCGCCGACGCTTATGCGCACGTGCAACATGCCGCCGGCCACGAAGTCGCGGACTTCGTCGCGAGACTCTTCATAGTTCCAGTGGTCCGAGGCGGCGCAAAAGGGGACGAGCAAGAGACAGACAACGATTGTCTTGTGGAGCATGGCCAAACGGATGGGAGACTTTCCGGACATGAAGCACCTCCGGGGCGCACGAGCGCCTGTTTGTGGTACGTGTGGGGTACGGCTGTGGTTCCACTGAAATTCTTGGCGATTGACGCAGTCGCAGGCATGAGTGCCAGCGCCACAGGACCTAGTTGTGGAAATCCGCTACGCCGTCCCACACCAGTTGGACGGCGATAGCTAGAATCAGGAAGCCGAAAATCTTGTTGATGGCTCCCACCGCGCTGGGCCCCAGGCGGCGGACGAGCGGCCCGCCCAGCCAGAAGAAAAGCAACACGGAAAGCGCCACCCCGCCAATCCCGATGACCATGCCCAGGTAGGACGCGGCGGTATCCACGTGCGCCGCCAGCGCCATGACCACCCCAATGGCTCCCGGGCCCGACATCAGCGGCATGGCCAGCGGAGTCAGCGAGATATCTTCCTTGTCCTGTGCTTCGTGGCTTTCTTCGGGCGTGATGCGGGCATGCGATGTGACCATGCCCCAAGCCGTGTTGGCGACGATCAAGCCGCCGGCAATCTTCAGGACGGGCAGCGAGATGCCGAAGAAATAGAGCACGAAGCGGCCGAAGAAGAGGAATGTGACCAGAATGGCAAATACCCACAGACCGGTTTTGAAAGCGGTATTGCGGCGATCCTGGGCGGTCCAGGTAGACGTCATGGAGAAGAAGATCGGAATGCCGCCGAAGGGGTCGACGATGGGAAACAGCGCTAGAAACGTGGCCGCCGCCGAATGCGGCAGCGTGCGCAGGAACTGGCCGAGAGCGTGGGCGGTATTCATGAGTTCAGTTGAACTTAAACGGGTTGAGGATCTCTACCCCAAGATGTTTGAAGTCCTTCTCTTTCCGCGTGGCTACTGTGAGTCCGTTCATGCGTGCGGTGGCGGCAATCATGACATCGTAGAAAAGCTCCTCTTGCCTGCCCACCATCATGCGTGCCGCTTCGCGGAAGCAACGGCCATCGATCGGCAGAATGAAGGACGAGTTCTCGACCTCGTTGACCCATGCCTCAATCGCGGCTGCTTTGGCCGTGTCCTGTCGGCGCGTGCGCTCAATGCCCTCCTGCAACTCCAGCAGCGTGACCGCCGAGAGAACGACCTGTTCGTCCCGCAAGCCATCGAACCACGAGACCACAGCTCCGTGAGGCCTCGGTTTATGAATCTCCGAAATTATGTTCGTGTCGAGCAAATACCGGATCACTCGAACTCCACGGGGGGCCGGCGCTTCCACTTTCTACGCGGGGGAATAATGTTGTCAAAGCGAGGGCCGGACAGCAACAATTCCTTTATATTGGGCCGCCTTGACGCTTGCACTCGGCGCCACTCGTCGATGGGCACGAGAACAGCAGCCTCCACGCCGCGGCGCGTCACGACTTGCGGCCCTTTGGTCAAAGCAGCGTCGAGGAATTCGCTGAATCGTGCCTTCGCTTCTTGCAGTTGCCAGGAACTCATAGGTCTCACCTTCCAAGCGTCTACTGTATGACTAGTCAGATGACTAGTCAAGTCATCTACCTGTACCCCTCCAGCGCTTTGGCCGCGCGCTCCAGCGCAGCCGTCAGAACGGCCAATTGCTGGCGCGCCCGCTGTGCGTCGCCCTTGTCGAGAGCCTCGTTCACTCCCGGAATGACCACGGCCGCGTAGCCAGTGTATTCACCGGGAGCATAGATGGCGTGGCGAAACCAGGGACGGTGGGGCAGTCCCTCGGGTAAGAGCAGAGCGCGCTCGGCACTGCGCAGGACCTGGTTCAGGCGCGCGGCATCCCGCGGCGGATTTTTCTGCTTCAGCAGCATCTTCGCCCCGGCCTCTTGAAAGTGCCTGGCCGCAGCAGTTGCTGCATTGAGATCGATTGCGCGATCGCCGAGTTTGGCCTCGGCCCTTTTCCTGGCCGCATCGAGGTAGGCGCTAATCTCCTTTCCATATTCTTCATAGTCGTAGGGCAGCGCGTCAGCATCGGCCATGCGCAAGGCTTCCAGGCCGAAGACTCTGGCCATCTGCTGTTCGTAAACGAAGTCCGGATCGGCGAACTTCTTGAACCAGGCGAAATTGTCGAACGCCGAGTGGTACACACCGTAGGGCCCGCTGGAAGCAATATCGGTGGAGGGCACGCCCAGGTGCTGCAGGAAAGCGCTGTAATCGGACCCGCCGCCCAGGTCGCCCACCGGAACGTCGCCCGCAGTCGATGCGACCGGCAGGCGGCGCGTTTCGCCGATGGCTTCCGCAGGTGACTGCGTCGACACGGCGCCTGGCTGATCAACCTTCTGCCACGCTTCATAGACAGTCCCGCCCTTGGGACTGGGCACGGCCTTGGCCACATCGCGCAGAAACTGCTTCAAACTGGGCACGGACGAGGCGCCAAATTTCTGTCCGGAGACGGCCACGTCCATGTTGAAATAGGCGGGGGAAGCGCCCAGCTCAGATTCATGTTGTTCGGCCCACTCGGTCGAGCCCATCAGGCCTTCTTCCTCACCGTCCCAACTGCCAAAGACCATTGTGCGTTTGGGCTTCCAACCCGACTTCAGCAATTCGCCGATCCCGTGCACGGCTTCAAGCATGGCGGCCGTGCCGCTATTCGGATCAGCCGCGCCATACACCCACGCGTCCCGGTGGTTGCCGGCAACCACCCACTCGTCGGGGAACTCGCTGCCACGCACGCGGCCGATGACATCCCAGAGAGTGCGGAATTGATAATCCTGCTTGAGATGCATTTGCACTCGCACTGGCCCCGGCCCCACGTGGTAGGTAAAAGGCAGCGAGCCTTGCCATTCGCGCGGCGAGTCGGGCCCGCCGAGATGTTGAAGGATCGGTGCAGCATCGTGGTAGGAAAGCGGCGTGACTGGAATCGTCGGCATCTGCGCGGATTCCCCCGGAGAAGTGCGCTTGCTTGCGGGCAAAGAGGGCAGCGAGGCAAATCCCGGCGTGGTGGGATCGCCGGGAAACTCGAACATGTATCCCACGGACCCGCGCTGCACGCCGGTGTCGGGCCGCCACGGCCCGTCGGGATATTTGTCGCCCCGCCGCCAGCCATCGTCGAACGGATCCGAGTAGATGATTACTCCGGCCGCGCCATGTTCCTGAGCCACCAGTACCTTAACTCCGCGGAAGTTCTGGCCATAGCGCACCAGCACGATCTTGCCGCGCACATCGATCTTCAACTTCTCCAGCTTCTCGAAATCTTCTGGCGTGCCGTAGTTGGCGTAAACCACATCGGCCTCGACATCGCCGGAGGGTGACATGCCACTGAACGGCATCACTACTCGCGGGTCGCCGTCGTAAGGGTCGCCATCGACGTGCTCGCGGGTGGGGCCGTGCATTTCGACGCCAGGGGGCGCCGTGATGTCCACGCTGATTTCCACGGGATAGTTGATCCAGACCTTGTATTCGACGATCTCGGTGTCGAGGCCGGCGGCGCGGAATTTTTGGGCCACGTAGTCGGCTGTGGCTTTGTCTTCCAGAGTGCCGGCCATGTGCGGGGCTTGCGTTAGAGTGCGCAGGTGCTCTTCGGCTAGTTTGGGATCGGGCACGGCGAGGAAGCGGGCTTCCGTGGCGGCCTCGGCGGCGGAGTCGCGGAAGCCGAAGATGGGCTGGGGCGCTGCAGAAGACCCTGGCACGTGACCGCTGGCACTCGGCGACTGGACCGCAAACAGGACGACCGCAGATAAGAGAACTGATGAGAAGAATTTCATGAGGCTTTCGGGGTGAAAGTAAGTAAGGTAGCACAGCGAGTGCTAGGCTAGACAGATGATGCGCACGCGCAGGAAGGCTAAGTCGCTCAAAATCACTCCAGCCAAGCAAGGGAGCAGGGTTAGTGACGTGAGCGCAAATCACGACTATTATTTGGTGTTTCCTGACGCAACTTGTCCCGCGCCACCGGAGTTCAGCGCACCTGTCCCGTCCCCACAATCTCGTACTTCGAAGAAGTCAGCTCCGCGAGCGCGAACGGGCCGCGGCAGTGGAGCTTCTGGGTGCTGATGCCCATCTCGGCGCCGAAGCCGAACTCCGCTCCATCGGTGAAGCGGGTCGAGGCATTCCAATACACCGCGGCCGAATCGACGCCGCGCAAGAACTTGCGGGCATTCGCCTCATTACGCGTCACGATGGAATCCGAGTGCTTCGTGGAATAGCGATTGATGTGGGCTATCGCCTCATCCACGTTCGCTACTACGCGAACCGCCATGCAGAGCCGGAGGTATTCTTCGTACCAGTCTTGCTCGGTGGCCGGAGCAATGCTCAGTTTAGAACCCAAGCTGCACGATTTGCCGTCTCCACGAACCTCGACGCCGGCCTCGATCAGCTTCTTCACGATGCGTGGGATGTATTCCGCGGCAATCCGTTCATGCACCAGCAGCTTCTCCGCGGCGTTGCATACCGACGGCCGCTGCGTCTTGGCGTTGATCACGATGGGGTCAGCCATGTCGAAGTCGGCGGATTCATCCACGTAGATGTGGCAATTCCCTGCCCCGGTTTCGATGACGGGCACAAAGGAATTCTCGGTGACGAATGCGATGAGTCCCGCGCTGCCGCGGGGAATGATCACATCCACCAGCCCGCGAGCCTTGATGAGTTCTTGCACCGACTGGCGCGTGCTGGATTCGAGCAGTTCGATTGCGCCCTCGGGAACGCCCGGCACGGCTGCGAGGATTTCCACCAGACGCTGATTGCTGCGTGCGGCCTCCTTACCGCCGCGCAGCACGATAGCGTTGCCTGTTTTCAGGGCGAGTACTGCCGTATCGACAGTAACGTTCGGGCGCGATTCGTAGATGATTCCAACCACACCCAGGGGCACGCGCAGCTTGCGGATGCGCAGGCCGTTGGGGCGCGTCCACTCGGCCAGCGTTTCGCCAATGGGATCGCTCAGCGCGGCGACCTCGCGCACACCTTGCGCCATCTCTTTGATTCGTGCCGGAGTCAGCAGCAAGCGGTCGCGCATGGCCCCTTCGAGGCCGGAGCTTTCCACATCCTCCCGGTTCGCCGCAAGAATGGTTTCGGCGTGCGCTTCAATCGCATCGGCGATCGCCAGCAGTAACGCGTTCTTTTCGCCTGTCGAGAGCATCGCCAGCTTCGCCGCTGCTTCGCGCGCGCGCAGCAGCTTCTCCTGCGTGGAAACCGAGTTGGCGATCGTCGTTGCCATTCGTCTTACCCTCGCTGCGGAGGGAAATACGTCCCGATCTTGCGTTCCATGCCCAGCGTAATTCCCTGGGGATGGCGGCCATTCACAATGGCCACGTGTACGCCGCCTTCACTGGCGAGCTTGGCGGCGCGCAGTTTGGAAATCATGCCGCCGCGCCCCTGGGCGCTCTTGCCGTTGCACTGCGCTTCCAGCGCGGGAGTCAGCTTGCGGACGACGCGCACGAGCTTCGGCTTCTTCCGGGACTTCTTGCCTCCATTGGGCATGAGAAATCCATCGACGTTGGTCAGCAGCAGCAGCCAGTCGGCCTTCACCGCCGTGGCCAGCAGCGAACTGAGTTCGTCGTTGTCACCAAAGGCGCCTTCCAGTTCGCGCACGCTGACGCTGTCGTTTTCATTCACGATGGGCACGACTCCGAGCGAAAGCAGTTCGGCCAGCGCATTTTGCAAGTTGCGGTAGCGCACCGGTGAGGTGAAGTCGTCGCTCGAAAGCAAAAGCTGCGCCACTACCTTTTTACCGAAGAACAGGCGCTCATAAGTATGCATGAGCTTGCTTTGACCCACGGCGGCGCAGGCCTGCATGCCGGGCACACCAGTGGGACGCTTCTCCAGGCCGAGCCCCGACATGCCCGCGGCAATGGCGCCGGAAGTGACGATCAGATACTCGTTCTTGCCGAGATCGAACTGATCCACCATGGCGCGCAGCAGGTTGGCGTCGATCTGGCCGCCGGGAGCGATAAGGCTGGTGCCGACTTTGATGACGACTCTCATGCAATGGAGACTTTCATTCTTAGTTGAACATGCTCAGTTAAAATGGTATCGCAATTGGCGCTGGAGGAGGATTTCCGTCTTCTTTGTTCTCTGTCTCTTTCTCTGTCGAAGTCGCACGGGCTGGAGTACAGGGGTGCCCGGCGGGGAGGACAATATCCCTATCCTGCAATTAAAATAGCGTTCTGGCAAGATGAAAAATCTTGCTACATTTTGAGTTCTATGCCTGCTTCCAACGCCACCAGCCGCTTCTCTGATCGAGTAGAAAACTATGTACGTTACAGGCCGGGATATCCGCGTGAGGTTATAGCTGCGCTGCAGGCTGAATGCGGCCTGGCGCCCAGCCACATCGTTGCCGATATCGCCTCCGGGACCGGCATTTGGACTGGCCTGCTGCTGGAAAACGGCAATCCGGTGTTCGGCGTCGAGCCTAACGCCGGGATGCGGGAAGCCGGCGAGCGCCTGCTGGCCCGGTTCCCGACGTTCACCAGCATTGCGGGAACCGCCGAAGTATCAACTCTGGCGGACCACAGCGTGGACTTCGTCACGGCGGCGCAGGCGGCGCACTGGTTCGATCGCGAGCGGTCAAGGAGTGAGTTCGTCCGCATCCTGAAGCCC
The DNA here is from genome assembly GCA_963842095.1 of uncultured Acidobacteriaceae bacterium. Taxonomy (GTDB): domain Bacteria; phylum Acidobacteriota; class Terriglobia; order Terriglobales; family Acidobacteriaceae; genus Sulfotelmatobacter. The sequence continues at coordinate 113,958 of CAWJEY010000003.1, read as the reverse complement.
GGGGGTTGGCTGGTGCTGCTCTGGAACGAGCGGCTGACGGATTCGACGAAGTTTCTTCGCGACTATGAACAGTTGCTGCTGACTTACGGCACCGACTACCAGGACGTTCGCCACGAGCGCACCACCGACGCGGTCAACGAATTCTTCGATCCCGCGCCTTTCCAAGAGCGTGTGTTTCCGATGCGGCAGGAATTCGACTACGCCGGAGTGGAAGGGCGTTTGCTGTCGTCATCGTATGCGCCGGGGCCCGACCATCCGCAGTATGCGCCTATGCTGCGCGAGTTGCGACGCATCTTCGATGAATGTGCCGTCGAGGAGCGGGCTGCGTTCGAGTACAAAACACGGTTATATTTTGGACGGCTGTAGCAAGAGTCGCGTTGCAGGTTCCCATCGCTCTAGCTCTTCTGGAGGACAATGTCCGACGAAAAGTCTTTCCACATGACGCCCGACGAATTCCGCCGCTGCGGCCATGCCGTAGTCGACTGGATCGCCGATTACCAATCCCGTGTCGAATCGTTTCCAGTGCTCTCGCAGGCCAAGCCGGGACAGGTTCGCGCCTCACTGCCAGCGCATCCGCCCGCGCAGGGCGAGCCGTTCGATGCGCTGCTGAAAGACGTCGAGAAGCTGATTCTTCCCGGCGTGACGCACTGGCAGTCGCCGAATTTCTTCGCGTACTTTCCCTGCAATGCTTCGGGGCCCGGGATCCTCGGCGACCTTCTCTCTTCCGGTCTGGGCGTGCAAGGCATGCTGTGGTTCACCAGTCCGGCCTGTACGGAACTGGAAACGCATGTGCTCGACTGGCTGGTGACGATGCTCGGCCTGCCGGAGAAATTTCTGTCGTCGAGTACGGGCGGTGGCGTGATTCAAGACACCGCATCGAGCGCCGCGCTATGCGCCCTGTTGGCCGCGCGGGAGCGCGCCACTGACTACACCAGCAATCAAAAAGGATGCGACGGCCGGATTGTCGCTTACGCATCGACGCAGACGCATTCTTCCTTGCAGAAAGCAGCGATGATCGCGGGCATCGGCGTTGCGAATCTGCGTCTGATCGACGTGGACGAGAACTTCGCCATGCGGCCCGACGCGCTTGCCCGGCAGGTTGACGCCGACAGGCGCGCCGGGCTGGTTCCCTGCTTTGTGTGCGCGACCGTCGGGACGACGTCTTCGAATGCAATGGACCCGATCGCTGGCATTGCCAAGGTTTGCCGCCAGCACAATCTTTGGCTGCACGTGGATGCGGCCATGTCAGGCACAGCGGCGCTCTGCCCAGAGTTCCGCCACCTGCAAAATGGAGTCGAGTTCTCCGACAGCTACAACTTCAATCCGCACAAGTGGATGTTCACCAATTTCGACTGCAACTGCTTCTGGGTCGCGGACCGCAAGGCGCTGATTCAGACCTTGAGCATCCTGCCGGAATATCTGCGCAATCAAGCCACGGAATCGGGCGCGGTCATCGACTATCGCGACTGGCACATCCAACTCGGGCGGCGTTTCCGCTCGCTGAAGTTGTGGTTCGTGATCCGGCATTACGGTGTGGAAGGCTTGCGGCACCACATTCGGCGCCACGTGCAGCTGGCGCAGGTGTTCGCGCACTGGGTGCGCGACAGCGACGATTTCGAACTCGCGGCGCCAGTCCCGCTAAACCTGGTTTGTTTCCGCCACAAAGGTGGGGACGCGGCGAATCAGACCATCATGGACCGGCTGAACCGCAGCGGGGATTTATTTCTCACGCACACCAAGCTGAACGGGAAGCTAACCCTGCGGCTCTGCGTCGGGCAAACCAACACGCAGGCGAGGCACGTGGAGAAGGCCTGGAAGAGGATTTGCGAGGAGGCAGAGAAGCTGACGGCCGCGGCGTAGACGGAACATCACTTTCCCCAGGGATTCAACATCGACACGTGCGTGTGGGCGAAGTCGCCGGTGTTTCGCGAAACCACCGTGAGATTGTGTTCAAGCGCGGTCGCGGCCAGCAAACCGTCGATCGCCGCCAAAGGCCTTCCTTTACGTTCGGACTCGGCGGTCAGCCATCCCCAGCGATCTGCAATCGCATCGTCGATCTCCAGAATTTTTCCCGAAAATCGAACTCGCACATCTAGTTCCAGCCAGCTCTCCAGGTGAGTCCGGCGCTTGCTTTGAGGGAGGGTGGCCGCGCCGCTGCGAATTTCGCCCAGCGTTAGAACGCTTAAGTAGAGCAGGCTCTCGTCCACCGCCCTCATCCAATCCACGACGCGAGGTTCCGGCTTGGGGCGGATCAACTCCGAGATGCAATTCGTATCCAGCAGAAACCCGCTCATAAATCGATCTTGCGGGCCGGGCTGCGATCCCGCTTCAGGTCAAGTTTCAGACCCATCAGCGGCGATTGCCGGAAAAAGTCCACGATATTCTTCGGCTGGCGCGACTTCCCCACCAACCGGTCAAATTGCTCCGCGGCAACCATCACGACACCCTCCTTGCCTTGCCGCGTGATGCGCTGCGGACCCTCGGTGCGGGCGCGACGGAAGACTTCGCTGAAGCGAGCCTTGGCGCTTTGAATCTGCCATGCCTCGCCGGCAGTAGCCGAGTTAGCGGCAACTTCGGGACTACGCTGTTTGAGGAATCGTGGCATAGGAATGCTCCCCAATCTATGACTAGTCTGACTAGACACTATTTTACGCTTTCCAGGACCCCCGGGTCAACCGCGGGCCGATCTATGTACAGCAACTGTCAGAAGCGTACGTAGTGACGGGGCTGAAGTAGAACAGGCTGGGAACCATCTCATAAATGCTTCAAGAGAATCAGCAATGAGACGCGCAAATCGGAAACTGCACCCGCTCTGCGCGAGGTCAGCCGTTGAGCGTCGAAGCTTAAGCTCACCGTCCTTGCTTTGCGCCACGGACCGGCCCCATGACAAAGATTGTGTTGCCGGATGGGTCGAGCAGGTCGAAGGTTCGCGCACCCCAATCCTCATCTTTCGGCGCTCGCAGTACGTCGACCTTCGCATGCCACTCACGGTAGTAGGCATCGGCGTCGTCCACTTGTAACGCCACGCAGGCGTTTCGGCCGTGACCCTTCATCGGACAATCGAGGGTCATCTGGATTGTTCCACGCTCGATGCCGAGTAGTCCCGACCGGCCGTCCTCGGATGCCTCGAAGGTCACGCGAAACCCTAGTCGATTAACGTAGAAGCCTTCGCAGTTGCCAGGTCTTCGACTGGAAGAATCGGTATCGCTCGCTCCATAACTCAGAGTACCTCCAGCTGCCTTGTCGGGACTGCCCGGCAAGGCGCGACTTCAGTCGCGCCGCTAAGCCCTCTAGTGCTCGCTGCGCTTCAGCACCCGCGGTACGCCATACGCGCTCGGGCCGGACGCGGTTTACGGCGCCGGTTGCGATCTCTTCGCCAGAAAATCGGACTGGCATTTCTTCGCGGTGGAGAGAATTTCATTGAACTCCGGCGTACCGCGCAAGTTGGCAAGCATCGGGTCATTCTGCATTGCGGTGTAGGCACAGTAGTTCCCCTCGACGCCGCTTTTGAGCAGCTGCAAAGCGATTTCTTTCTGCCCGCTGTAGGCGAAGCCGGGTGCGGCAGTGAACCTGTTCTCGGCGTCGGGATTGGCAAAAATTCCCGGGGCAACCTCTTTCGCGATTTTCTCCACATCTGCCGGCGGCGCGTGGTTGAGAAACGCCCTGAGCGGCCTCTGGCGGGGGAAGTCGCCCAGCTTCTCAGACATTTCCCGCGCTTGCGCCAAATTGCCGGTGCGAAGGTAGTGGTGCACCAGGTTGCCCGTGACCCACTGTGATCCAATATCGAACTGGAGAAAGTCCATCCCCCTCGGGTAGTTCCCCATTTCGTCGAAAGTGATCGAACACGAGCGTAACTGATAGTTGCCCGGGTCGAGGGCCAGGGCAGAGTCGCACTCATGCGCAGATTCGTCTAGCATTCCACCGTAGCGCAAAACATACGCCAACGAAAAGTGGGCCGCCGCGCTCTCCGGATGGCGCTCCTCCAGCGCCTTCGCCTCTTGGTAGGCCTTTACCAACTCACCTCTTTCGACCCGCATGTCGATCAACTGACCCGCGGCGCTGACGAAATTCCCATCCAGAGCCAGGGCTCTTTCCAGCGCGGATTTTGAGCGCTGAAACATGGCCTCGCCGCCGCCCGCATATTGCGAGTCGTAGTAGTAGCGAAACCCCAGCGCGTGCCATGCGGGCGCGTAGGTGGGGTCGAGTCCTACTGCGCGCTCGAGCATGGCAATGGCATCTTTGTTGGGCTGAGGATCGTGCGGCACCGCGATGCTGCGGAGATAGAGATCGTAGGCTTCTTCATTCTTGGGATGAGTGGCAGATTCGGCAGAATCGGCTCCCGCGCCGAGCGCAGGTACCAGTCCCTGCCGTACTTTGGCCGTGATCTCGCCGCGCATGGCGATCATGTCGGGCGCGGCGACGGTCATGGTGTCACGCCACAGCGTGCGGTTGTTCTCGACGTCGATGGCTTCCAGCGTGATCTGAAGCTGCGAGCCTTCTTTTAGATAGTGTCCGGTAACCACTTCGGCGACGTGCATCTCGCGTCCGACCTGTTGCAGATCAAGATTTGCGGCGTTGTATTTGCTGGTAGTGGCGAAGGGGCGGATGGACAAAGAACGCACGTAGGTCAGCGTGGTGGCGATTTCGTCGGGCAAGGCCAGACGCAAGAAATCCAAATTCTGGTCCGCTCCCATGTTCTGAAAAGGAAGGACGGCAATCGCTTTTTGGCTCGCCGAACCCGCAGCGGGCGCCGGGCGCTGCCTGGACTGCCACAAGTGAGCGGCCAGCACCACAAGCACAATCGCAGCCAGAACGGTGGCAATCTTCGCGTAGGTGCGGCCTGGAATCGAGGGCGCGGCCGGCGCGGTCACGGCTGCCGCGGAGGAGCTAACGGCGCTGTGCCGGCCGGAACTCGCCGATACGGTCGACGCCTCGGTTGGGTCGGCTCCAGTGTCGGCGGGCAATGCGGTTCGGCCCGAATCCGTGTCACGCTTCAGCCGCTGCAGGTCGCTGCGCATTTCCGAGGCGTGCTGGTAGCGCAGGTTGCTATCTTTCTCGAGAGCTTTGTTGATGATGTCTTCCAACCGGGCCGGGACATCGTGATTGAGCCGAACGACTGCGACCGGCGCGCGGTTCATGATGGCTTCGCAGATGACGGCTGAGCTTTCTCCGTGGAAGGGCACATCGCCGGTTGCCATCTCATAGAGGACAGCGCCAAAGGAGAACAAGTCGGAGCGGGCATCGAGTTCGCGGCCGCGCACTTGTTCGGGCGACATGTAGGCGACTGTGCCAATCATCGTGCCGGGGCTGGTGAGGTGGGCAGCGTCCATGGTTGGGGTCGCGCCCATGGTCCTGCTGGAGGAACCTCCTGCCGTCACTTTAGCCAGTCCGAAGTCGAGAATCTTGGCATGGCCGCGCTTGGTGACGAAGATATTGGCTGGCTTGATGTCGCGGTGGACAATGCCTTCGGCGTGGGCGGCGTCGAGCGCGTCGGCGATCTCGATGGCCAACCCAAGCAGCGTATCGGTGTCGAGCGGGCGGGCGCCAATGGCGTGCTTGAGAGTCATGCCGTCCAGAAACTCCATGGCGATGAAGGCCTGCGCCTGGTTTTCTTGGGTCAGGTGCTCGTCAATTTCGTAAATGGTGCAGATGTTGGGGTGGTTCAGGGCGGATGCAGCCTGTGCCTCGCGCTGGAAACGAGCCAGGGCCTGGGGGTCTTTGGCCACTTCGTCGGGCAGGAATTTCAGGGCCACGAAGCGATGTAGCTTGATGTCTTCCGCTTTGTAGACTACGCCCATGCCGCCACCACCGAGCTTTTCGATCATGCGGTAGTGCGAGATGGTCTGGCCGATCACTGGAGCAGAATCTTACGTGGGTGAGAGGGGTGAGTCAACGAAAGGCAAGAGGTGAAGAGGGTCAAAATCAGGATACTGTTGGCGGGAGTCAGTCGGCAGGCTTGGGCGCTGACAGGTTGAAATCATCTTCAGGCCGGGCGTTGCAAGCCGGCCCCGCCCATCCCTCATTTCAGGCCGAAGGCCCAAATGCGGCCATCTGACGAGGGGGCATAAACCACCCCATCCACCACAACGGGCGAGGTTAGCGAGTCGCCCAAGTAGTTGCCGGTGTGGTAGCTCCACAGCTTGGCGCCACTGCTGGCGTCCAGCGCGTACAGGTTGCCGTCGAAGGAGTTGACATAAACTACCCCATTCGCCACGGCAGGCGAAGCGTCCATCCCGGCTCCGGTCTGGTAGCTCCACAGCTTGGCGCCGCTGCTGGCATTGAAGGCGTACACGTTTTGGTCCCGCGAGCCGATATAAACCACCCCATTCGCCACCGCGGGTGAAGAATCGCCCCAGACGTTGTAGCTCCACAGAAGGCTGCCGGTGCTGGCCTCGATCGCGTAGAAGGGGCCGCCCATATCCATAATGTAAACCACCCCATTCGCCACTGCCGGTGATGAAATCGGATAACCGGCGCCGTAGCACCACAGGAGGTCGCCGGTGCTGGCATCCAGAGCGAACACGCAGCCTCCGTCGCCGACGTAGACCACTCCATTCGCCACTGCAGGTGAGGAATTCACAGCTAGGAGTCCGCCTGGGTTTGGAGTTCTCCACAACAGGCCGCCACTCCTGGCATTCACCGCGTACACGTAGCCGTCCCCCGAGCCGAAATAAACCACACCATTCACCACGGAGGGCGAGTCATCCACAAGCCAGCCAGTGTGGACGCTCCACAGTTTGGCGCCTGTGCCGGCATCCAGCGCGTACAGGTTGTAGTCATAGGAGCCAACATAAACCACCCCATACGCTACGGCGGGCGAGGAATCTATCCGGCCGCCGGTTTTGTAGCTCCACAGCTTGGTGCCGGTGCTGGCCTTCAGCGCGTACACATTGCCGTCCACCGCACCGATATAGACCACCCCGTTCGCTACCGTTGGCGACGACGACGTCGAACCGTAGCCGACTCTGTACTGCCATTTCGGTTCGAGGCTCCCAACATTGTTGATATTGAGTACATTCTCATCCGGGTTCCAGCGCATCATGTCGCTCCGGTGAAATTCGTTCCAGTCGCTGGGAGAGTTGCCCGCAGGCTGTTGACTCCATGCCAGCGACCCGAAGCAGGCACATAGAATCGAAACCAAGATACGGATGCGTTTCATGACGAACCTCCTCCAGAAGATAGGCTTGGCCGGCGGATGTAGGTTTTTCGGGAATTCTGGTCATCTGTCTCAGGGGGTGCTGCGTCCCAACTAGCAGAACTGCTCTTCGGAGAGGCAAGACGTACTAATGAGATAGGAATGAGTGCGTCATGTCAGTGACAAAGCTCACATCGTGATGCGAGGGCGACCAGGCCAGGAACTGGGAACTCTTTATCAGTCTGCCGGCATGGGCGCCGGGCGCGCCACTGCGGCCCGGGCTTTCGCGACGACCGGCGTTTCCCCGGCAGTCTCCAGCCACCTGCGCACTTCCGGCAACACTTTCCGCATGGCTACTTCTCCAGCGCTGATGAGTTCTCCGGCGCGCTTGAAGTCGTCGTAGGCGAAGCCGGCCACATCCGGCTCGACAATTACGTCGGCGGCGCCTCGCCAGAGATGGCTCATCTGATCCTGGGCGATGGCGAAGGATTGTCCGATCACATCGAAAAGATGTCGCGGCGCGCCGTTCTTGGACCACTGCCCCTTCAAATGCACAGCGATCACGCGGTCCGCGCCCATTTCGTGCAGCGGCGCTGTGGGCACGGGATGCGAGAGCATGCCATCGACCAGGTAGCGGCCGCGAATCTCAACCGGCAGAAACATTCCGGGATAGGCGCAACTGGCGCGCACGGGGTCGATGATCGAACCAGAATGAAAGACCACGCCTTCGCCGCTGTTGAAATCGGTTGCGGTCACGCCCAGAGGAATGCGTAACTCTTCGAATGTCTTCACTTTCAAGGTGCGCTCCAGGAACGACACCATGCGGTCATTGGAGGCAAAGCCGTAACGCGAGACGGTCCAGCGGGCAAAGGTGGTGAAGCGAACCGAGTGCGCAACTTTCTCGATCTCTTCGGTAGAAAGTCCGCTGCAGTAGCACGCGCCGATCAGCGCGCCCACGCTGGTGCCGGCGACGATGCGAACCGGAATTTCTTCTTCTTCGAGGACTTTGAGGACTCCGATGTGCGCGATGCCCCGGGCAAAACCACCGCCGAGAGCCAAACCGATCGCGGGAACTCGTGCCTCGGCCACAGGGCCCTTGCGGGACAGTTCTCGTCCAAAGGCCTGCACTGACCGGATGATCTTGCCAAGACTCTTCACCGGAACCCCACGTTCCCGGCTTGCGGGAACCCCACCTACCTCATAGTGAATAGGATGCCATTATTTCAGAGAAAGCTGCAGGGCACGTTGGTGCCATCTGAGTTACGAGCGAACTCGACCGGTGTTACCTGAGTGTTACCCCTCCCCGGTTGAGGATGACTAACTCCTGTAATCCTGCTAACTTGCGGATTATATGGCGCGCGAGATATCGGCTGGCGGCGTGGTGGTTCGGAAGCGCGAAGGAGCCTGGTGGATGGCCGTTATTGAACCTCCCACGGATCCCGCACGCGCTGCCATGCGCCGATCCAAGTCTGGTCACGCTAAGACAGATCGATCTAAAGCAGAGCCGTCTACAGCAGAGCGAGCCAGACACTCCGTTGCCTGGCGAAAGCGAGTGCTAGCCCTGCCCAAAGGCCTGGTGGATCCGGGCGAGAAGCCGCTCGACACGGCGATCCGGGAAGTGTACGAGGAGACTGGAGTAATGGCCGATCTGGTCACCAAGCTGGGCGACAGCAAGTACGTATATACACGCGCTTGGGGCGATGGCCAGCGCGTTTTCAAGATTGTCAGCTTCTACCTGATGCGCTACCGCTCCGGCCGCATCAATGACATAACACCCGCAATGCGAATTGAAGTGGCGCGCGCCAAATGGGTCAGGCTGGAAGACGCTGCGAAGCTGCTCGCCTACGGGGGAGAAAAACAAATGGCGCAGCGTGCGCTGGAATATGTGAGGGTGCATCCGGAACTCTAGCCATTGGTGCTGTCAAGTTTCGTCGATGCACCCTGATCCGGCATAATGCTTGCATGCATGTTCGCGAATCTGCGCGTCACGTTGCGCTCCGCGTTGTAGCGCCGGCGTCCCGCCGGTTGTCGGGAAGCCATTCCGCCTTCTCTTGCCGGCTGCTGTTGCTCATTCCGCTTGTTTCCTTCCTGCTGCAGCCTCTGTCCGCCAAGTCCCGACCCGCGCCTACACTGGATTCCGGCTACCTCCCTGCTCTGGCCGCCGCCGATCACTTGTTGCAGGCGTGGCAGTCGGGCGACGTGGAGAACGGGATGGTGCTGCTTACCGGTCATGCCAAGGACGCAGTTACCACGGATGTGGTTGAGAAGTTCTTCTCCAACTCTGGGCCTTCAGCGTACGAAATCGGCCGGGGCAAGTTGCTGAAGCGCGGCCGCTATGAGTTCCCGGTCGTACTGGTCCGCGGCGTCGCCGCGCAGGCACATTTCCGCCGCCGTTTCTCCAGCATTGTCGTGGTCAACACTGGCAACAATGACTGGGCGGTGGATAAACTGCCATAGGGGATTGTCTTACCCTGTGCTCCCCTGTGTTTAAGTTTCTTATCGAGGCTAATTCATGAAACGCATTAATAGAGTTGCCATCCTGGGCGCTGGAACCATGGGCGCCCGCATCGCCGCACACTTTGCCAACGCCGGCGTCCCCAGCTACCTGTTCGACATCGTTCCAGCGAATGTTCCGCCCGGGGCGGGCGCTGCCGCGCGCAACAAGATCGCCGCCGCCGGCCTTGACGCCGCGAAGAAATCCAAACCCGCGGCCTTCATGGATGCTTCGCTCGCCCGCTTGGTCACCGTGGGCAACTTCGACGATGATCTGAAGAAACTAGCGGAGGTCGACTGGATCATTGAAGCCGTTATCGAGAATCTCGACCTCAAGCGCGCGCTGCTTCGCAAAGTCGAAGCCGTCCGCAAGCCCGGCACCATCGTCACTACGAACACCAGCGGCCTGCCCGTGGGAAAGATCTCAGAAGGCTTCTCCGATGATTTCCGCCGCGCCTGGTTCGGGACGCACTTCTTCAATCCGCCGCGCTACATGCGCCTGCTCGAACTCATTCCCACGCCGGAAGCCGATCACGAGGCCATCGACGCCGTGTCGCATTTCTGCGACGTGCGGCTTGGAAAGGGTGTGGTGCTGGCGAAAGACACACCCAACTTCATCGGCAACCGGATCGGCACCTTCTCGGTGTTGAACGTGATGCGACTGATGCAGGAAATGGACCTTAGCATCGAGGACGTGGACGCGCTCACCGGACAAGCCGTGGGCTGGCCGAAGTCGGCGACATTCCGCACGATTGATTTGGTGGGGTTGGACATCCTAGGTCACGTGGTGGGCAACATGACCTCAAATGTCCGCGACGAACGAAGCGATCTTCGCCTGCCGGACTTCTTCACTAAGATGATCGAGCGCAAATGGCTGGGCGACAAAACCAAAGGCGGCTTCTACAAGAAGGTGAAAGGCGGCGCGGGCAAAGAAGACGAGCGCATGGCCCTCGACTGGAAGACGCTGGAATACCATCCGCGGCAGAAGCCGAAGTTCGCCGCGCTCGACATGGCAAAGAATGTCGAGGACACCGGCACGCGCCTGCGCACGCTGCTCGGCCTGGAAGGCAGCGGTCCGCAGAAAGGCGACAAGGCGGGAGCGTTTTTGTGGTCGGCGTTGTCTGATTTGTGGACCTACTCCGCCAACCGCGTTCCGGAGATTTCCGACTCTATCGTGGAAATCGACAGCGCCATGCGGATGGGCTTCAGCTGGGAACTTGGCCCCTTCGAACTCTGGGATGCCTCGGGCGTGGAAGCCACCGTCGCGCGCATGAAGAAAGAAGGCAAGCCGGTCGCCGCTAACGTGGAGAAGTTGCTCGCCTCAGGCCAGAAATCCTGGTACACGGATGACGCCAAGACATCTTCGGGCCGGAAGTACTGGCAACTGGAAACCGGAAACTGGAAACCGGTCGAAGTTCCCGCCGGGGTTTGGTCGGTCACGGTCGCAAAGAAATCCAATGGTGTGGTGAAGAAGAATTCGGGGGCATCGCTGGTCGATCTCGGTGACGGCGTGGGATGCCTAGAGTTTCATAGCAAGATGAACTCGCTCGGCGCCGACATCGTGGGCCTCATTCTGCAAACCCTCAAGCCCGGCGGAGCCGGCGATAACTTCGACGCGTTCGTTATCACGAACGACGCGACGAATTTCTCCGTCGGCGCCAACCTCATGTTGCTGTTGATGAGCGTGCAGGAAGAAGAGTGGGACGATGTCGACCTTGCCATCCGCCAGTTTCAGGGGATGACCCAGGCCATCAAGTTCTCCCCAAAGCCTGTTGTGTCTGCGCCGTTTGGCCTGTGTCTGGGCGGCGGCACCGAAATCTCTCTGCACGCCGCGGCCCGGCAGCCTCACGCGGAGCTTTACACGGGTCTGGTCGAAGTCGGAGTCGGGTTGCTACCCGGCGGCGGAGGCTGCAAGGAAATGCTGCTGCGCGCAGTCGACGGCGCCTCGGCCGCACGCGGCGGCAAAGTTTCCGGCGACGTACTGGCCGGATCGATCGAGATGCTTGAGGCGATGAAGCGCGCGTTTGAGGCAATTGCCACAGCCAAGGTCGCCACCTCGGCACACGAGGCCCGCGGCCTCGGCTTCCTCAACGACAGCGACCGCATCACCATGAATCGCGAGCGGGTGCTGTCCGACGCGAAGACGCGCGCCCTTGAAATCGTGCGCGCGGGATACGAACCGCCCATGCCTCGTACCGACATTCCCGCACCTGGCGAAAACCTTCTGGCCACGCTCAAGATGGGCGTTCACATGATGCGCCGGGGCGACTACATCACCGATTACGAAGTGAAGCTGGGTGCAAAGATCGCCGAAGTCTTGTGCGGCGGCAACGTCACGCCCGGTACGCCCGTAAGCGAGCAGTACATCCTCGAGTTGGAACGGGAAGGCTTCAAATCACTGTGTGGAGAGAAGAAGACACAAGAGAGAATTCAGTACACGCTGAAGACTGGGAAGACGCTGAGGAATTAGATGAGAACCAAGATTTTGACCGGCATGGCGATCATCCTAGCTGGGCTGCTATTGTATCGAGTCCTTTCTGGGCGCCATGACGCTCAAGGGTGGGTCAAATTCTCGTCGCCAGAAGGCCGATTTGAAATCCTGATGCCGGGGACACCGGCGGTGGGAAAGATAGTTGATGTTCAATTGCCAACGTTTACCGCTCAACTGCATCCCTTCTTATCTTTGAGACCGCCATCATTTGGATTGATGTGTGGCTACGCTGATTTCCCGTTCACACCCGAGAACACGAGCGAAATTTTCGACCGAACCAGGGACGGGTCGATCAGAAACGTACAGGGCAAGCTAATCGCCGAGGGAAACTTGGCCTTGAACGGATATCCGGGACGCCGATTCAGATCCACAGCCCAAGGAAACTCCTTTATTGATGAGGAAATGTATTTAGTCGGAAGGCGGTTTTACCTGATTACGATCTTGACGAAAGCTAATAACCCAGATGAAAAGATCGATAGAGTTTTCGATTCCTTTCGGTTCACACCTAGGAGTCAATAAGGCACCATCGGGACGACACCCTTGCGTGGTATATATTATTGATATATACTATTGCTGGGGATTGAAATACCGCACTATGCCCAAGACCGACATTGCCAAGCTCTTCCAGAATGGCCGCAGCCAGGCGGTGCGGCTGCCGCGGGAGTTTCGTTTTGAAGGCGACCGGGTGCGCATCCGGCGCGTGGGTCAGGGAGTGCTGCTCGAACCGATCATCCAAGATCCGAAAGAATGGTTTCGTAAGCTCGATGAATTGAATTCCGAGCCGTTTCCACCGCGCGACGAACAGCCCCCAACGCCGGAACGCAAAATCTTCGATTGAACTACCTGCTCGACACAAACGTCTGCATCGCGCTGATCAACCGTACATCGGCTGCGGTTCGAAACCGCTCTCAGAAAGCTCTCAGCCGTGGTGAGCAGCTCTGCGTTTCCTCAGTGGTCACGTTTGAGCTGTGGTATGGCGTTGCGAAGAGCGTGCATCAGATCCAAAATACGCGTCAGCTTGAAGCTTTTCTGGCAGGCCCGGTTGTCTTGCTCCCTCTCGAGCACGAAGACTCCAAAGTCGCGGGCTCGATCCGAGCCGCGCTTCAAGCATCCGGCATGCCGATCGGCGCCTATGACACCCTGATCGCCGGCCAGGCATTGGCGCGTCAGCTCACGCTGGTAACAGCCAACGTCTCGGAGTTTTCCCGCGTGAAGGGGCTTTCGTGGCAGGACTGGGCAAAGCCGTAGAATGATTCCGGTCAGACCTTTGTGATCCTTCTTCGTCTATGTCAGGTGGTGTTGACGTTGACCCAACCCGCGAGAGGACGCTCATGAACCCTGGAAAGCCGCGGTTGCCTTTACTGATTCTCCTGAGTTTGACCCTAGCTCACGCTCAAGACGTCCGGAGTGGCGAGGACGTATTGCGGGTCATGCATGATCGCTACGCGAAGTCATGGTACGAAACCTTGACCTTCACCCAGAAGAGCACAACCTACAACGCCGATGGCACCACCAAGGTCGATACCTGGCATGAGGCACTGGCCGCGCCCGGGAGACTGCGCATCGACATTGGTACGCCGAACGACAACAACGGATACCTCATGGTCGATGGAACCCTCACCGTACTTCAAAAAGGCCAGGTCGCCGGCACGCGTCCTTTAGTGAACATGCTTCTCGTTTTGGGATTTGACGTGTACCGCCAGAGCCCGGAAGCCACAGTGAAGGTCGCGAAGGCCGAAGGCTACGACCTCACCAAGGTTCACGAGGAAACCTGGGAGGGGCAACCTGTCTACGTCGTAGGCGCGGAGAAAGGCGATCTTAAATCGAAGCAGTTCTGGGTCGACAAGAAGAATCTGCTGTTTGTGCGGCTGTTTGAGCCGACGCAGGCGGATGCGAGCAAATTTCAGGACATTCGGTTTGAAGATTACCGCGAGATGGCGGGCGGTTGGGTAGCGGCGCGCGTCGAGGTTTACGCCGACGAAAAGAAAGTCTTCAGCGAGGAGTACTCGGACATCCTGTGCAATGCGAAGCTCGACCCGGGCACGTTTGATCCCAAGCAATTTAACTCAACCCACTGGGAGAAGCCTTGAGACGCCGGATGTGTTGCCTGCTACAATCGCGTTCATGCGAAGACTTTTGTTAGCTGTTGCTACCGTGATCGGGTTGGGTGTTATTAGTCTTGGAGCTTCACTTGCGATTGCGCAAACCAAAGATGCTCCGCTGAAAGAGACGCCGCCCGACGTTCCGGACGCGATTCAGGTTCCCGCGGGCGAAGAAGTTGTCCTGTACGCGCACGCAACTGGATCGCAGATTTATGCCTGCCAGGCGGCCGCGGACGGCAAGTTCAGCTGGACCCTCAAAGCGCCCGAAGCCGAGCTTCATGATCGGAAAGACAAGGTGATCGGCCAACATTCTGCCGGGCCTTCGTGGAAACTGAAAGATGGCAGCGAGGTCACTGGGAAAGCGGCGGCCAAAGTCGACGCACTCGACCCCGGTTCAATTCCCTGGTTGCTGGTTAAGGTTGTGAGTCATTCGGGAAACGGTCAGCTCAGCAGCGTGACCACCATTCAGCGCGTCCACACGCACGGGGGCCAACCCCCGGCCGAGGGCTGCGATGCGGCTCACAAGGATGCCGAAACCAAGAGCAGTTATAGCGCGGATTATTATTTTTACGCTCCGACCAAATGAAGCTGGTGCACGATGACAAGCATCGAATCGTGGGCAGTAAAACCGAGGATATTCATGCGAGAAGTCATCATTGCCTCATCCGTTCGCACGCCCGTGGGACGCGCCTACAAAGGCACGCTCCGCGCCACCCGTCCCGATGAACTGGCCGCCATCGCCATAAAGGGCGCGCTGGAGCGGGTGCCGCAACTCGACTCCAAAGCGATTGATGACGTCATCCTCGGCTGCGCCATGCCGGAAGCCGAGCAAGGGATGAACGTGGCCCGCATCGCCTCGCTGCGCGCTGGATTGCCGGTGGAAGTGTCGGCGCTCACCATTAACCGCTTCTGCTCGTCGGGCCTGCAGGCGATTGCCATGGCCGCCGAACGCATCATGAGCGGCGGGGCGGAGGTGATCGTTGCCGGCGGTACCGAGTCGATGACGATGATCCCGATGGGCGGCCACAAAGTGTCGCCCAACCCCTGGCTCGTTGACCACTATCCTGACGCTTACCTCAACATGGGCCTCACTGCTGAGCGCGTGGGCCAGCGCTTCGGCATCACGCGCGCAGCGGCCGACGAGTTTTCCCTGCGCAGCCACAAGAAGGCGTTGGCGGCGATCCAGGCAGGCAAGTTCGACGAGGAAATTGTTCCCGTGCCGGTGAGCTTTACTACCCCGAATGGATCGAAGCCCAAACGGCAAGAGATTATTTTCAAAATGGACGAAGGTCCGCGCGCCGATACTTCGCTCGAGGCCTTGCTCGCGCTGAAGCCTGCGTTCCATGTGAAAGGCACGGTGACCGCCGGAAACTCTTCGCAAATGTCGGACGGCGCGGCGGCGGCGGTGGTCATGTCCGCCGAGCGCGCGAAAGCGCTCGGCATCAAGCCGCTGGCCCGTTACGTTTCCTTCGCCACCGCGGGATACAAGCCTGAAGAAATGGGACTCGGTCCGGTATTCGCAATTCCGAAAGCTCTGAAGATGGCCGGGCTGAAGCTCTCTGACATCGATGTGATCGAGTTGAACGAAGCCTTCGCCGCGCAATCGCTGGCGGTGATCAAAGAAGCAGGACTCGATCTCGAGAAGGTGAATCCTAACGGCGGCGCGATCGCCCTGGGGCATCCCCTTGGCTGCACCGGCGCCAAGCTGACGGCAACCGTCATCCGCGAACTCAAGCGCCGCAACGGACGCTACGGCATGGTGACCATGTGCGTGGGCGGCGGCATGGGCGCGGCGGGCATTTTCGAGAACCTCTCGTAACAATTCTTTACTGAATCATTACGCCCTTTTACGCCCTTCCGGGCTATCGTTGGAATGGACGGCTGAGTCTGACTGATGTAAGACGTCAAAGTCGCCCGCGGTTGGTAGGAGGTGCTTTATGCGGCTCTCCAGCCTGGTTGTTGCAGTCCTCTTGTTGGTTCCTCCAGTCGTGTTCGCGCAACACTCTTCCGGAGGTGGATCGAGTTCCGGTGGGTCAAGCTCGAGTAGCTCCTCCGCCAGTTCTTCCAGTTCGGGTTCTTCACACAGCGGCTCTTCCAGTGGATCCAGTTCGGGGAGTTCCTCGTCAAGCGGCCGCTCGTCGAGCAGCTCTGCTTCGTCGGGTGGTCACAGTTCCGGCGGGTCGGCTACGCGGAGCTCCAGCGCGAGATCAGCGGCGAGCCATCCACTCGAGAACAACACACACGTGCAAGCACACAGCGCCGCGGAATCCGGCAAGAATCCCAAGCCGGAGCATCGAGGAGTTTTTGCTTTCCTGCGGCATCCGTTCCGTAAGTCTTCGAAGCCAGCCGAGGCTGATCTGCGCCACAGAACCTGTCCCCCGGGGCAGTCACCCGGCAAGAACGGGGGATGCGTCACGAGCAGCACCAACGATGCTTCCAACCAGTGTCTGCCGAATGCGTCCGGTTGCACAAACACGGATATGAACAGGGATATGTGTGCTTCCATCCGCGGGCAAGCGGCGACGGCGGCGGCAGAACTGAGGAGGATCAACGCGGAGATGCAAACCGCCTGTTCGGGAAATGCTGCTGGGCCAGACTGCAGCGGGCTCAAGCAGAGACACGATGCAGCGATAACGAACTACCGTGGGCTGCTAAGCGGGACTCCCGCAAACTGCCGAGGTACTCTAGCCGATCCTTTGTCTCTCTGACGTGATTTGACGCGGCACGAATGACAGTGGGTCTGAGCGTGGCTCACGGACATCAAAAAGAACAGTACAGGACCATTGGGTATCGCGCCGAAATTGCGCCCATATTCCTGATAACCCAGGAGTTTCGGCCCCTATCATTCCAATTCCGCTCGAATTAGAATAGTTGTACATCCCCAGCACTCTCCGCGCACTCGGCGGTTTTCATCTAGAGGATTACGACATGGCCACGACCACGGCAGTTCCCAAGACCAGAATCTCCGGCGGCAGCTTTCTGCTTGAAACCCGCCGCCCTGACGAAGTCTTCACGCCTGAAGACTTCACCGAGCAGCAGCAGTTGATCGGTCAGACCGCGGAAGAGTTCACGGTCAATGAAATTCTGCCGAACGTGGAGAAGATGGAACACAAAGATTTCTCCATTTCCCGCGACCTGCTGAAGAAAGCTGGCGACCTCGGCCTAAGCGGAGTGGAAATTCCGGAAGCTTACGGCGGTCTCGAGATGGATAAGGTCACCGCCGCCGTCATCGCCGACCACATTGCACAGTACGCCGGCTTCGCTACGACTTGGGGCGCGCACAGCGGCATCGGCATGCTGCCGCTGGTTTATTTCGGTACCGAGGAACAGAAGAAAAAATATCTGCCGCGCCTGGCCGCGGGAGAGATTGTTGGCGCCTATGCCTTGTCGGAAGCCTCTTCCGGCTCAGATGCGCTGAACTGCCGCGCCCGCGCTGAGCTTTCCGCCGATGGCAAGCATTACATCCTGAACGGCGAAAAGATGTGGATTACCAACGCCGGCTTCGCCGACCTGTTCACGGTTTTCGCCAAAATCGACGGAGAAAAGTTCACCGCATTCCTGGTTGAGAAAACCTTCCCTGGCTTCTCCATCGGCGGTGAAGAACACAAGCTGGGCATTCGCGGCTCCTCCACCTGTCCCATCATTCTGAACGACTGCAAAGTTCCAGTGGATAACTTGCTCGGCGACATCGGCAAAGGCCACATTATCGCTTTCAACATCTTGAACATCGGACGCTTCAAGCTGGGGGCGATGTGTGTAGGCGGAGGCCGGGTATCTCTCGAACACGCGATCGGCTACGCCAAGCAGCGCAAGGCTTTCAACAAGGTCATTGCCGACTTCGGGTTGGTGCGCGAGAAAATCGCCAACATGGCCACGCTGATTTACGTGGGCGAATCGCTGGTCTACCGCACCGTGGGCATGATGGACGGGGCGCTCGGCGAAGTCGACAAAGCCGGCGCGGACGCAATGAAGGAAACGCGTAAGGCCATCGAGGAATACGCGGTGGAGTGCTCCATCATCAAAGTCTGGGCCTCGGAAATGGTCGGCTACGTGGTGGATGAGACCCTGCAAATCTATGGCGGCTACGGCTTTGTTGAGGAGTATCCGGCCGAGCGCGCCTACCGCGACGCCCGCATCAACCGCATCTTCGAAGGCACCAACGAAATCAACCGGCTCATCATCACAGGTTTCTTGCTAAAGCGCGCCATGAGTGGGCAGTTACCGCTCATGCCCGCCATCAAGAAGCTGATGGATGAAGTTCTTTCCGGACCCTCGATGAGCGAGGACCTTGAAGGTCCGCTAGCCGAGGAGCGCAAACTGGTCGGGCAGGCCAAGAAGCTCGGCCTGTTCGCTTCCGGCGCCGCGACGCAGAAATACATGCAGACGATCCAGGACCAGCAGGAGATCATGGGTGCCATCGCCGACATGACGATCGAGACTTACGCTATGGAATCGGCCGCGCTGCGCGCTCAGAAGATTGCAGAGACGAAAGGCGAAGCTGCTGCCGCGCTTCCGATTGCGATGACGCGCGTCTACCTCTCGCAGGCGATGGAGAAGGTCGAGTCCGCGGCGAAAAAAGTCATTGCCGCGGTCGCCGACGGCGATATGCTGCGCACTCAGCTTGCGATTCTGCGCCGCCTCGCCAAGTACGAGCCGTTTAACACCATCGAACTGCGCCAGCAGATCGCGCAGAAGGTGATCGAGCGCGGGAAGTATACGCTGGCGTAGGGCTCAACCGCGCAACGCAATGCGCGCCGAACATTCAGCGCGCGATGTTTGGTTCGTTCAGTTCTTCGGAAAATTCGGATCGGCCTTCACTTCCTCGATCTGGGCCGTGTGGCGCTCGCTGTGAGACGAGAGCAGAAGCAGCCACTGATAACCATCCATGGTTCCGAACACGGGATGATCGAAGAAGTGGTCGCGCAGGTCGTCGTTGGTCGTCCGCACGTAATCCATCGTTGTTTTGCGGCTTTCCTCGAATGCTTTAGTCAGGTCCGCTTCGGTCGCCCAGCGGCCCGTCGGACGCAGGAACTCGGGCGCTTGCGCCTTGTGGCCGCGGTCCGGCATTCTTTGCAGAATCATCTCGTCCTTGCCCTTGACCTGTTCCCGTTTCTCCGGCGCAGCAGGCGACATCATGACCTGCTTTTGTATCAGCCCCAGGATCGCTGATTCCGCTACTGTGATGTGTTCGGCGACCTCCGCCACCGACCAGCGGTCTGGTCCAGGTTTAAACGTCCATTGTTTCGGCGAAAGTCCCGCAATCGACTGCACAAATTTGTCGTGCGTCCGTTGTAGCTCCTTCAGCGCGAACTCGCGCTCTTGAGCGGTTAAAGGCTGCGGCGCGGTCTGCGCCACGGAAATGATCCCCAGACAAATTACTGCGAGCAGAATTGCAGCCGATTTCTTCACGTGCATGAACATCCTCCTGAAAAACTACAGATGAACCAAGATGCCATAGGCTGCAAAATTATTCGTCGGCCTTCTTCTTCAGCTCTTCCATCACGCTCTGGATCAATTCCTTGGCGTCAGTCAAACTCTTCATGATCATCTGGATGTCCATGACCGGCTTGCCCGGCCAGCGCTGGCTTTGGCAATAGACGCCGTGCTGCCCAACCAGCGCCATGGCATCGGTAATGGTGTCCATGGTCACGGCCAAACGCCCGCGCGGCACGCCCATCATGGTCTCGTAATGTTCCAACTCTTCCTGCTTTTCGTCGAATACCGGCATGCGGTGATTGTACCCGCTGATGCGATTGGGAGATAATTGCCTGTCTGCTGACATATCGCGACCACGCGCGTCTAACGTTCTTGGCCGTGACAAGCCACGCAAGAGGAGAATCCATGCACAAACGAATCGCCCTTCCCACGCTGCTCGCCATCCTGTTCACTACCACTGCCTTCGCTCAGATGGGCGGAGGTAAACCCAGTCCTGCTGCCTCGGCCACCTGCGATCTCGGCGGCGGCAAGACCATCAAGACCGATTACTCCAGCCCGCGCATGAAGGGCCGCAAGATTTACGGGGACCTCGTTCCCTTTGGCGAAGTCTGGCGAACTGGGGCCAATGAAGCGACAACTTTCGTCGTCAGCTCCGATGTGGTAGTCGGCGGAAAAACTGTTCCCGCAGGCAACTACACCATCTTCACCGTGCCCACTACCGACAAGTGGACGCTGATCATTAACAAGAAGACCGGCGAGTGGGGCATCCCTTACAAGTATGAGAGCGAAGAACTGGCTCGCGTGGATATGAAGGCTTCGAAGCTGCCGGCGGCGGTGGAGAATTTTACGATTGCCTACGACAAGTCCGCCGGCGGCTGCACCCTGCGATTGGATTGGGAAACGACGCGCGCTTCAGTGGACATTTCGGCGAAGTGATTGCTGATTTATGATTGCTGATTGTTGCTTGAAAAAGCGTACAGGCGGGTGACGGTTTTCAATCAACAATCAAAAATCAGCAATCAACAATTAAATCTCCGGCTTCCACCGCAGCACCGGCTTCCGCGCCGCAGCGGTCTCATCCAGCCGCGAAACCCTCGTGGAGTGCGGGGCATTGAGCACCGTCTGCGGATCTTCTTCTACTTCTTCCGCAATCGACTTCATGGCCTCGATGAATAAATCCATCTCTTCCTTCGACTCGCTCTCGGTGGGCTCGATCATCAGAGCGCCCGGCACAATCAGGGGAAATGCCGTTGTATAGGGATGGAATCCGTAGTCGATCAGGCGCTTGGCAATGTCCATGGTCTTCACGCCTTTTTTCGCCTGCAACTTGTCACTGAAGACAACCTCGTGCATGGTCGGCGTGGAGTAGGGCAGATCGTACGTGCCCTCAAGGCCCTTGCGAATGTAGTTGGCGTTCAGGACGGCATCTTCCGTGGTTTGCCGCAGGCCATCCGGCCCGTTCGCCTGGATGTAAGCCAGCGCGCGCACAAACATGCCAAAGTTGCCGTAGAACGCGCGCACCCGCCCCACTGATTGCGGACGGTTGTATTCAAAACCCAGCATGCCATCGGCCTTGGTGACCATGACCGGCGTGGGCAGGAACGGCTCCAGACTTTTCTTGATCGCCACCGGTCCAGATCCCGGCCCACCGCCGCCGTGCGGGGTGGAGAATGTTTTGTGCAGGTTCAGGTGCATCACGTCGACGCCAAAATCGCCCGGCCGCACTTTCCCCACCAGCGCGTTCATGTTCGCGCCATCCATGTAGAGCAGGCCGCCCTTAGCGTGGAGAATGTCGGCGATCTTGCGGATGTCCTGCTCGAACACGCCCAGCGTATTGGGATTCGTAAGCATGAGCGCCGCGACGTCTTCATTCATCTGCGCTTCCAGCGCCGCGATATCCACCATGCCGCGCGAGTCCGACTTCAGGTTCTCGACGGCGTAATCGACCATCGCAGCCGTTGCGGGATTAGTTCCGTGCGCCGAGTCCGGAATCAGAATCTTTTTCCGCGGGTGCCCTTGCGCGTGGTGATACGCGCGCACCATAAGCAACCCGGTCATCTCACCATGCGCGCCGGCCGCGGGCTGCATCGTGATCGCGTCCATTCCCGTGATTTCAATCAGGCATTCGCTCAGCGTCTTGAAAACGTGCAGCGCCCCTTGCGAAATCTTCTCCGGCTGGTAGGGATGCCCGTTGGCGATTCCCTCCACCCGCGCCACCGCTTCATTCACTCGCGGGTTGTACTTCATCGTGCACGAGCCCAAGGGATACATGCCGAGGTCAATGGCATAGTTCCACGTCGAGAGCCGGGTGAAGTGGCGGATGATTTCGATCTCGCTTACTTCGGGCATGTTGCCGAGATCTTTTCTTTCCGATGAACCGAGAAGCTTCGATGTATCAACTTCCGGAACATCGAGCGGAGGCAGCTTCCACGCGGCTTTGCCTACGGAAGATTTTTCGAAGATGAGGCCTTCGTTCTGATTGACGTGGCGCGTCGCCTTGCGTGTCATGTGCTTCATCGCGCCACCTCCTCAACCCCAGCTTCTTCTTTGGCGGATCGCACGGAGCCCTCGCTCTCGGCAACCAGCCCGACCGCCGTGTCGATCGCACTGCTCGTGGTCAACTCCGTGCAGCACCACAACGCTGCATTCCCCAACTCCGGATAAAACTTCTTCAGCGGCAGTCCGCCGATTATCTTGTGCCCCAGCAGCCGGTCGTTGATGGTGCGCGGATCTTCGCTGGTCTCCACCACAAACTCATTGAACCGCGGGGCGCCAGCAAAGAGCACTTTGCCATGCTTGGCCAGTCGCCCGGCCGCGTAGGCCGTCTTCGCCAGATTCTGCTTGGCCAACTCTTTCAACCCCACCTTGCCATACACGGTCATGAAGATGTTGACCATCAGTGCGACCAGCGCCTGGTTGGTGCAGATATTCGATGTAGCCTTCTCGCGCCGGATGTGCTGCTCGCGCGTCGCCAGAGTGAGAACGAACCCGCGCTTGCCCTGTTTGTCGACGGTCTGGCCCACTAGTCTTCCCGGCATCTGCCGTACATACTTTTCCCGCGTGGCAATCACGCCGCAGTATGGACCACCGAACCCCAGCGGAACACCGAACGACTGCGCTTCCATCGCGATGACGTCGGCATCGCGCGGCGGCTCCACGATCCCCAGCGACACCGCTTCGGCAATCGAAACCACCAGCATCGCTCCGTGCTTGTGCGCGACCTCGGCAACCGCCGCCACATCTTCGATCGTCCCAAAGAAATTCGGCGACTGGATCAAGACAGCCGCGGTCTCCGCGGTCGTCGACTTCTCAAGCTCTTCAACGTCTACCCGCCCGTCAGCACCGAAACCCGCCACTGACAGCGGCATGCCCTGATGCGTGGCGTAGGTCGCCAGCACCTCGCGATACTCCGGATGCAGGCTGCGCGCCACCACCACCGACCGCCGTCCCGTGAGCCGCACTGCCATCATCACGGCCTCGGCCGCGGCGGTTGAGCCGTCATACATGGAAGCGTTGGCCACTTCCATGCCGGTCAACTCGCAGATCATCGTCTGAAATTCGAAAATCGATTGCAGTGTGCCCTGCGAAATCTCCGCCTGGTAAGGCGTGTAAGCGGTGAGGAACTCGCCGCGCGAGATCAGAGAATCAATAATGACGGGCCGGTAATGAGCGTAAGCGCCCGCGCCCAGAAAACTGGTGTAGCCTTCGCCGTTTTCCCGCGAGCGCTGGCGGAAATAGTCCACAATTTCCGATTCCGCCATCTGGCGCGGCACTTTAAGGTCGCGGCTCAGCCGGTATTCCGCCGGAATGGGCGCGAATAATTCGTCGACCGAGCGCAGTCCAATCGCCTTCAGCATGGCTTCGCGGTCGGCAGGAGATTTCGGTAAGTAGCGCATAGGAAGTTGATTAGATGTAGGTCAAGGACAGTTCGATTGTGACCGCCGTCTCACTCACGCCCTGTAACGAATGACTTGGTTTCAGTTTCCGCCCTCTTCCGCCACGAATTTCTCGTAATCAGCCGCGGAAAGCAGCGAATCCAGCTCGCCTGCGTTCTTCAGCGTGATCTTCACCATCCACGAACCGTGCGGATCTTTATTTACCTTCTCCGGTGACGTAGCTAAATCACCGTTGGTTTCGGTCACAGTGCCCGAAGCCGGGGCATACAAATCCGACACGGCCTTCACCGACTCGACCGTGCCAAAAGTCTTGCCCGCCGCCAGTTCCGCGCCGATTTTGGGCAGCTCGACGAACACAATGTCGCCCAGCGACTCCTGCGCGTGGTCTGTAATGCCGATGGTCGCGGCAGCCCCGCTCGCCTGAATCCACTCGTGCTCTTTGGTGTACTTACGGTCTGTTGGATAGGCCATGATTGCGTCTAGCTCCTAGATCTGGGTAGCGCCGACATCGCGGCTACGGTTTTCATTTCTTCGGTCTCTTGTAAAACGGCGTGGGCACCACCTGCGCTCCCACACCCTGCCCACGAACTTCGACCTTCACCGACGTGCCCACCGCGCTAAACTCTGGCGGCACATACGCCAGCGCAATATTCTTCTTCAGGAAAGGCGCGGGCGATCCGCTGGTAACGTAGCCGATCTCACGCCCGCCACCATCCAGCACCTTATATCCATCGCGCGCAATGCCGCGCTCAACCATTTCCAGGCCGGCCAGAGTGCGTGTCACACCCGCAGCTTTCGCCTGCTCGAGAGCGGCGCGGCCGATGAACTCCGGCTTCTCCATCTTGCAGAAGCGGTCCAGCCCGGCCTCCCAAACATTAATCGTATCGGAAATCTCGTGCCCGTAAAGTGGAAGCTTTCCTTCGAGCCGCAAAGTATTGCGCGCGCCCAGGCCGCAGGGCAGTAAACCGAATTCCTTGCCAGCACTTACAATCTCATTCCATACCCGTACGCTCGTGGCCTCATCCGCAGGAACATAGATCTCGAATCCATCTTCCGCGGTGTATCCCGTGCGCGCAATCAGAATATTCTTCAGCCCACAGACCGTCCCGCGCGTCACCCAGTAGAACTTTACCGCGCTCAAATCCGCGTCGGTCAGCTTCTGAAGCGTATTCACGCCCTTGGGCCCCTGGATGGCAATCTGGGTGAAGTCGTCCGACAGGTTTTCCACCGCGCAGTCAAACTGCCGGGTGTTGTCGCGCACCCAGTTGAAATCTTTTTCGCGCGTGCCCGCATTGATCACCAGCAGGTACTCGTCCTCGCCCAGTCGATGAACGATCACATCGTCCACAAACGTCCCCTGCGGATAGAGCAGCGCCGAATACTGCGCCTGCCCCACCGCCAGCCGCGATGCATCGTTCATGGAGATGTGCTGCACCGCGGCCAAAGCCTGCGGCCCCGCCAGGCGAATGTCGCCCATGTGGCTGACGTCAAAAATGCCGACGCCGGTGCGCACTGCCATGTGCTCATTGATGATTCCACAGCCGATCGAAGCGGGATACTCCACCGGCATGTCCCATCCGTTGAAGTCGACCATCTTCGCCCCCATCTGGCGATGGACGGCGTTCAGCGCAGTCTTGCGGACGGTGGGAGCGGTCGTCTCAACGACGGTCGTCTTAACGGAGGACAAGCGAGACCTCAATCCGCGCAGCGGCTGGCCTGCTGGATGGTGTGACTGATTACCGTATCACGCGCTTTTTCGGCGGGTCAAACCGGGCAAACGATAGGGATCAATTGGACAGTTGTTCGGACTTCGATCCGGCGCTTTTCGGATTGCGAAGAACGGTCCACGTCAGCGCAATGGATACGAAAACGGAAACAACAAACCCCAGGGCGGCGCAGCCCATGATGAGAAAGCCATCCCCGGGCGATCCGTGGCTCCCATTCGCAACAAAATTTGGATCCGGCGGAATCGCTAAAGCGCCGACGATAAGGCCGAGTAAGATACCGAGCAGAGGTCCCAGGACCAAAATAGCCGCGGCGGAAGCCGCGCCCGGTAAGCCGAGAGGTCGTGAACTGCAGAGTCAGCTTGCGAAGGGTCGCGAGTTTATCAAGAAGTACGCCGATACATTCCGGGCGCTGGCGAAGTAACCCTACCGTCCGAACTGCACTGTCACATGCGTCCCGGCAGCCACGTGCGTCCCGGCTGGCGGAGACTGTTGCCGCGCCACGCCGCTGCCCACGGCTTCCAGTTCCAGGCCGGCATCTTGGGCAGCTTCCACAGCTCCGCGCACGGTCTTACCCACGAACGACGGAACTTCGATGCCTCCTTGTTCGACGTCTAGTACTACAGTTCCAGTTGACGGCAGATTTGCCTGCGCAGGAGCGGCATCCGGACTCTTCGACGGCTGGTTTGTCGGGCTCGCGCCTGCCACCGGCTCATTCTGCCGCATTGCCGCCTGTACGACTTTCCCTTCACCGCCGACAGTCGCG
The DNA here is from genome assembly GCA_963842095.1 of uncultured Acidobacteriaceae bacterium. GTDB lineage: Bacteria > Acidobacteriota > Terriglobia > Terriglobales > Acidobacteriaceae > Sulfotelmatobacter. The sequence goes on along the minus strand of CAWJEY010000003.1, from coordinate 87,915 downwards.
GGCGTGGGCGCCCGCGCCACACTGGAGTCTCCACTCAATTCCGCCGTCTCCAACGGCTCGCCGGGATGATCAGGCGTCCCCTCTTCTAGGTCCTTATCCTTCGCGCGTGAGGCCAGCAGCAATTGATGGTTCGGCGCGAGCGGCAGATCGTGCGGCGTGTGCAGGTATTCGAGCACCTGCTGCGTCACGCGGCGAAACACTGGTGCGGATATTTGCCCACCCTGATGCAGCCCCACCGCCGAATCCAGAATGACCGCGACCACAATCTGCGGATTATTCAGCGGCGCGAATCCCGCAAACGATCCGATATATTTCGTCTTCGAATACGCTCCGGTTGCCGGGTCTACCTTCTGCGCCGTACCTGTTTTCCCCGCCGCTGTGTAGCCTTCCAGAATCGCCTTGCGCCCCGTGCCCTCGAGCACGACTTTCTGCATCATTGACCGCATCTCGGCCGCGGTGTAGCTAGAAATCACCCGCCGCGACGCTCCGGGATGAAACGCGACGGTCTGCGGCGTGCCCTGCGGCTCAACTTTTCCCGCAACGATGCGCGGTGCCACCCACACACCGTCGTTGGCAAACGTGGAAACCAGTCCCGCCAGCTGAAGCGGCGAGATACCAATCTCCTGCCCCATGGAAATCGCCGCAATCGAAACCTTCGACCAACGACTCACCGGCTTGGTCAACCCGCGGGTCTCTCCCGGCAATTCGATGCCGGTCTGCTGACCGAATCCATAGGCGCGAATGTATTTGTAGAAGCGGTCTTCGCCCAACCGCAGCGCAATCTTGATCGCGCCCACGTCGCTCGACTCCGCCAGCACGCCCCACACCGGCAACAGCCCATGCGGCTTCGAATCGCGTATGCGCATGCCGTTGTAGACGATCGATCCCATCTGGCAATCAAACACTTCATCGGGATTCGTGAGCTTCTCTTCGAGCGCGGCCGAAATCGTCACCAGCTTAAACGTCGAACCCGGCTCGTACACATAGCTCACCGCGCGGTTAGTCAGCGCGTTGGGCGTAATCTCTTTGCGCAAATTCGGATTGAACGTTGGCCGGTTCGCCAGCGCCAGGATTTCCCCGGTATGCGGATTCTCCACGATCACCGTTCCCGCTATCGCTTGCGTGTCGTGAATCGCCTGATCCAGTTCCTTCTCGGCGATGTACTGAATATTCTTGTCGATTGTCAGGACCAGGTTTTCGCCCGGCTCCGGCTGCTTCTCTACGTCGGAAAACCACTGCCGGCGCGCATCCACCGAAATGAACATCTTTCCTGGGCGCCCGCGCAGTTCATCGTCAAAGGCGTGTTCGATACCGCTCTGGCCTGAGTCTTCCATGCCGACAGTTCCGACCACTTGCGCGGCCAGATCGCGCGCAGGATAAAAGCGCTTCGGCTCTTTCTGAAAGTGGATGCCCTGCAGATGCAGCGACTTGATGCGCTCGATGGTTTCGTCATCGGCCTTGCGCGCCACCCAGCAGAAAGTCTTGTGATTGCGGCAGTCGGCCAGCACCACGTTGTGATCTTCGCCAGTGATGCGGGTAATCAGGGAAACCGCCGTGGGCAGGTCTTTTACTTCAGTGGGCACGGCAAAAGCGGAATCCACGAGCACGGACATAGCCAGTTCATGTCCGGCGCGGTCATAAATCACTCCACGCTTGGCGGAAAGCGGAATCGCCCGCTGCTGCTGGTGCTCAGCCTGCTTCACAAAGCTGCCGTAGCGAAAGACCTGCAAATAGACCAGCCGCCCGCAAATCGTTGCGCACCAGAACAAAAGCATCGCACCCAACAAGTAAAGTCGGGAGTTCTTGCCGAGGTTGGAATTAGTAGCCATGAAACCGTCGTTAGTCGCTAGTCGTTAGTCGTTGGCCAGCTTAGACAAACATGGCGGCCCACCGTTCAGGCGGACCGCCAAATAAGTTCGTGTGGGGACGGGTCTCTGACCCGTCCGCCGAGCCTGCTCTTCGCAACAAAGCTCGGCTAGCTGCCGCCGCGCTACTGCCCCGCCAACACAATCACCGGCTCCGCGCTAGCCATCACCGGCGTGTTCGACTCCGCCGCCGCGCTATCCATGCGAATCACCTGCCCCGGCTCCGGCGGCACCAACCCCATGCGCCGTGCCATCACATCAATCCGTTCCGGATCGCGCAGCGAAGCATCTTCCAACCGCAGTGCCCGGTTCATCTCTGTCAGGTCGTTGAGCGTGCGCTTCGACGACTCGATCAGATAGCCATATTCAATCGCGCGGAAGTGTTGCCAGGTATAGGTAAACACCAGCAGGAACAGCACCGCCAGCGCCGTGCCAAACTGCTTCATTTCGCGATTGCGTCCAGGATCTTCCACCTTCACCAGCCGCGAATTGTCGATGGCCTTGGCAAAGTAGATCTCCGGCGTTCCGGTAAAGAAGGTATTGCGCCGCGCCACCGTGATTGCACTTCGAATTGCCGCCGCTGCTGCCGCCATTTATGCCGCTCCTGCGAAAACCGGTTCACTCTGCATCTGCGGAGCCTGCAACTCAAACATCCGCTGCAGTTCCATTTCGTCGGCGATACGTTTTCTTTGCGCGCCCAGTTCGGCCCGCTCCACCGTCGCCATCAGATCCTTAATTAATGTTCCCGTGTACATTTTCCAGCCTCAGAATTGGATTCCTACCACGGAACCCTGTGCTTCTTCGTAGCGCCGCCGTCTCGGCGGCGCTATTGCGGATCTTTGTTTTTGTCCGCTTCTCTCAGAACCTGAACGCCCGGCACGCCTATGACAGCTGTGCCGGGGACTCCGGCAGGTTTTCCGGAATCAAACTTTTTCCGCCGCCCGCAATTTCGCGCTGCGGGCCCGCGGGTTGCGATCACTTTCTTCTTCCGATGCCGTTACCGGCTTCTTGGTCAGTACCCGGAAGTACTTGCCCTTAATCGCGCCCTCGCGGAAGGCATCCTTTACGATGCGATCCTCCAGCGAGTGAAAACTGATCACCACCACGCGTCCTCCTGGCTTCAGAATCCGGGGCGCCGCGTTCATCAGCGCCCGCAGATCGTCCAGTTCGCGGTTTACGAAGATTCGAAGAGCCTGAAAGGTTCGGGTCGCCGGATGAATTCGCCTCTGTTCATACTTGTTTTGGATCGGATTCATTGGCCGGGCCGCGGCTGATATGACATCCGCAAGATGTGCGGTAGATCGTATCGGCCGCGACCGGACAATGGCTCTGGCGATTCTCCGCGACCTCCTTTCCTCTCCGAATTCGTAAATCACATCGGCAAGCTCGCGCTCGTCGAGGTGGTTTACCACTTGTTCGGCGGTTCGCTCCGACTGCGGGTCCATCCGCATGTCGAGCGGCTCCATCCGCCTGAAAACTGAATCCGCGCGCGGCGTCGGCAAGCTGTAAGCTGCTGAGTCCGATGTCGGCCAGTATCCCGTCGATGGTCGATGGTCGTTGGTCGTTTGCAATTTCACCGAAGGATTGATGCCGCAACGTAATCTTCGGCCAATCGCTTTGGCCAACGACTAACGACGAACGACTCAGGACGCTTTTCGCTCTTTCCAGCGCCGCCGGATCTTTATCGAGCCCAATCAAATGTCCCGGTGCGCCGAGGCGTTTTGCGATTTCGTAACTGTGTCCGCCCGAGCCCACCGTGGCGTCGATATAGGTCCCGCCACGCCGCACGTTTAAAAAGTCGATCGCTTCTTTTAAAAGAACCGGAACATGATTTGGTGAAGGATGGTTCGCTTCCCTTCCACCACCATGCCCAACCCCCTGAGGGGTGTCTGTTAAACCCTCGCCCACTAGATGCCCAATTCGTCGAGCGTCTTCTCATCGTCGGACGTGAACTTCTCTTCCTCGACCTGCTTGCGGTACGAATCCAGATTGCGCACGATCAGGTGCGTCAAGTTGCCGGTAACCGCAACCTCGCCTTTGATCTGCGCCGCTTCCCGCAACAGTTGCGGCATCAGCAATCGCCCCTGCCCATCCATTTCCACCATCTGCCCGTAATAGTTCACCCGGTCGAGAAACTTCTTCTTCGTAGGATTGAAAGTGGAGAGCCCGGCCAGCTTCTGCTCGATCCGCTCCCATTCTTCGAAGGGATACACTTGAGCAACCTTCCCATCCAGACTGGTGATGTAGAATTGCTGTCCGTACTTCTCGTCGATCACCCGCTTGAACTCGGCCGGGACCTTCAACCGTCCTTTTTCGTCGACGCGAGTTGGGTGATTGCCGCGAAACATGTGTAAGGCCTATGCGCTTAACAGCCACTGCCACAGCAACCAGGGGGATAAAAGCGGCGCAAAGTATGGTCAAACTCGGGTGGATCGGGCTGTTTGTCGTGCTTTTGGGTCGGTTTCCCACCGGCTCCTCTTTGTCAGCTTCCCGTTCCCACGACCTTTACTGTCTTGACCACTTCCAACCACTTTGTACCACATCTTACCCGTAAGTCCTTAATTGTCAACAACAAACTTAAGGGTTGCTATCCCACTCTGGGAGTGATTCGGCAAAGCGCGAGGACTTGTGGTTAACTAGAAATACGACCACAAGATGTAGGGTTTAAGCTCTAGATTCCTTCGCTATTCATTCGCTAAGATTTTTCTTGCACTCCGCGACTGGAGCGGGCTTTCCTGTGGAAAAACAGGCAGCTCACGTAGAGACAGCCGCCTCGGCTGTCCCGGCAGAGCCTGCCCTGAGCGAAGCCGAGGGGCGAAGCCCGTCGGCCGCGACGCGGGGCTGGCGGATTCCACGAAGCTCTCCTAGACTCGTAGGCTTGAGCCAATCCGTCTGACCATACGACTTCAATTCGAAGACTGGGTTCCCTTCCCGGTCGCTTGCGTCTTCGCATTCTTCTCCAATCCGGAGAATCTGCCGCTCCTCATGCCGACGGCGATGGATGCTCGGCTTGACCGCCTTGAACTCGTTTCGCCTACGCCAATCCCTGGTTCGGTTGCTTCTCCACATGCGGCGGGCGTGGGTACCATCATCGTGACTTCGTTTCGCATGTTTCGTTTTCTACCGGTGCGCGCACAGTGGATCGCCCGCATTACAGAGTTCGAATGGAACCATCACTTTGCCGACGTGCAACAGAAAGGCCCTTTCAAGCGATGGCATCATCGGCATGAGTTTGTGGCCGAAACCCGCCAGGACGTCAGCGGCAGTCTGGTGCGCGACGTGATCGAGTATGAAGTAGGATTTGGCCCGCTGGGCGCACTCGCGAACGCGCTATTCATCGAACGCCAACTTCGCCACGCTTTCGCCGGGCGGCAGAACGTTCTTCCCAAGCTTCTTTCGTAGCGCTGGATAGTCGCGCTACTAATACACCGCGCGGCTGCTGTGAATGTCTCCCGCCTCTACCGAGATGGCGTACGCCTCGCCGCCGTCGCCGCTCCAGGCGCGGACATCGAACGTGGCTCCTGTGGGCGCGTGATACGCGGCAACGTTGCGCAAGGTCAGGGGCTGGCCCGGCTTACACACAGACGGTGCGTCCGTGACTTGCAGAAAATAAACACCGAGCCCTGTGCCCACCACTTTCGCTCTACCGCCGGCTTCCACCAGCAACGCCGATTTCTCGTCGATGGCGATCTCGCGCGGCACCTTCGACCATCCGTCAGCCACGATGCGCGCCAGAAATCCCAGGCTGCGCCCCATGCGGTCGCGCTTCGCGAAGTGACTGTCGGTAAGAATGTTCTCGAGGCCGGGCACCTTCAGAAAATCGCGCACCACCGTCACCCGCTTGATGTAAGGGTCGGCGAGAACCTCGCGCGAAGTAAGGTCGGCATCATCCGGCTTGTCTTCCAGGCAGCCGTAGACGAACTGTCCCAGCACCGCCAAACCCGCGCTGGTCCCTCCGATGGGCTTGCCCGCGGCCACGTGCGCGTTGATAGCGTCCTCCACCGGAGTTCCCTTCCAGAAGTTGACGTAGCGCGACTGATCGCCTCCGGCAATAAAAATGGCTTCGGCCTGCCCGATGATCTCAGCCACGCGAGCGTTCTGCGCCCCTTTCCGGCTGGAAATAATCAGGGTCGCCACCGAATTTACCTGGCACAGTCCGGCGACGTAGGGGTTGTAGTCCGCGCTGCCGTGCGCGCGCAGAATCAGAAAGTCGCCGCCGTTGGCCTTGGCGCACAACCAGCGAAACGCTTCGTCCAGATCGCTGCCCCCGCCCATCATGGCCACCCCAGCTTCGGCGCGGGTTTGCACGTCCTGTCGATTGCCTTGGCGAATGTATTTGAAATCAGCCGCATGGCTGGCCGCGGCACCGCTGAATAAAAGACCAAAGAGCAAGACGCGCAGGAATTTCATGATCCGAAGACTATACCCCAGAGAAGACTAATGCGTTGAGACGGTTAAATCGTCATCGGCGCACAAATGGGTGTACACTGCGTCCGTTTAATCAAAGACAATGTACGGAGGAGCCTATGCATCTGAACCGAGGCAGGATCTGGCTGGGCGGTCTGGCAGGAGGCGTGGTCTGGAATCTGTGGAGTCTTCTTGTGTACCGTTACATCACCGGCGCGCGCTACGTGGTGGCCCAGAATACCGGGCTGTTTCTTAAGACGCCGCGCTATTCGTTCTTCGTGGGTCAGTGGACACATCCTCGTGTTCATTCTGGCGATCGCGGTCGCACATCTTTACGCCTGGGCGCGTCAGACTCTGGGGCCCGGCCCCGGCACTGCGCTGAAGATCGGCTTTCTGGTTGGCTTCTTTGCAGGCTTCCCGGAAAACTTCGCGCAAGCTACCTGGTTCGCTGGCGACCGCGGGCTGCCTTTTGGCTGGATGATCGAAATGTGGCTGGGCGCCATCCTGGCCGCGCTGGTCGCAGGCTGGCTGTATAAAGACTAGCGAGATCAAAATGAAAACCGCGGAGGACGCCAAGGACGCGAAGGGATAAAAACCTACTTTCTATGATTTAGAGATAGACCGATCATGCTGCCACTGAATTGGTGTGACGTTCTCTTGTTTACTCGGCGTCCTCAGCGTCCTCTGCGGTTTTCATTTTTCTTTTTACTTCGCCGGTTCCACGAACACCGCCGTTCCGTAAGCCAGCACCTCGGTGACGCCCTGCATCACCTCGGTCGCGTCATAGCGGGCGCCGACCACGGCGTTGCCGCCCAGTTCGGCCGCATGCTGCAGCATCAGATCGAAAGCTTCCGAGCGCGTCTTCTCGCACAAGTTGGTCAGCAGCGTGATGTTGCCGCCCACCAGCGTTTGCAACCCGGCGCCGATCGTGCCAAAGATCGAGCGCGAGCGCACCACGATGCCGCGCACTACGCCTAGAGTGCGGGTCACGCGAAACCCATCCAGTTCAAACTGGGTCGTGACCATGTTGTGCGCCACCATCCGAGTCCCGCCTGTGTAACTGGTTGCCATCGTCGTCAATCCTTTCCGAATCCACAATCGTGTTCTTGCCAAGCAGCTAACTATATCGCGATTTCCACGAAGAATCAGTCATAGAGACGTAGGTTGCTACGTCTCTCTCGCTACGGAGCGGATCCTCAATTCACTCCAACGCAGCCGTAATAAAGAACTCCTGCAACGCCGTATCGTATTCAACCCGCAGCACGTTGGGCTTGCAGCAGACCTGGCAGTCTTCCACATAACTTTGCCGCCGTCCCGCGGTTTCATCCACCGTGGTGGAGTTCCACTCGCCGCAACCCGCACACTGAAAACCCGATTCCATCGAAGACACTCTTTTCGACTTTCTATGAAAAACTGTGCATTTTGCGTCCCCGGTTCATAGCTTTAAGTAAATATTGAGTTGCGGAGCGATTTAAGGGGCGTCGAAGTCAACCGAGGGGGAAACCTTCACCGCGCTCCCGACCCTCGCTCTATGGCCTCCGCAATGGCCCTGGCGTGCGTTTTGTGCGGTGATTGAAACGCTATTTTGCTGTCCTGGCATCCAATCAGCCGAACTCTGCAATCATAGCTTATAGTTTTCAACCACTTACACCTGCCGTCAACAACTTACACGAAGTATCAATCACTTACACCTACTCTCAACAACTTAGCCCTATAATAGCCGGGCTGTCATTTTCGAATGGGGAGGCTTCATGATCTCGCGGCGGCGGTTTCTGGAAGCAAGCTGTGTGGCGGCAGGTTTCGCCGCAGTGTCTCATCCCCTGCTGGCATCCAGGTCGTCCGGAGAAGACAAGTCGGACGACTCCTCCCTGCCGCCGTCTCTGGCGCGCCTGAAGTCGCGGAGGAGTGAAGCTGATCCGATCACGCGCGAGGAACGCCGCGCACGCCAGGAGCGGGCCCGCAAACTGATGAGCGCGAACGCGCTAGACGCCATTGTGCTGATGGAAGGCACGTCGCTGAGATATTTCACCGGCATGCGCTGGTGGGGCGGCGAGCGCCTGTTCGCGCTGGTGCTGCCGGCAAAAGGCGCTGCGTTTTATGTGTGCCCGGCATTTGAAGAAGGCCGCGCCCGCGAGCAGCTCGGGAATGCACCGGACGGCGAGCATCCCGATGTGCGCACTTGGCAGGAAGACGAAAGCCCGTATCAACGCGTGGCGCAAGGACTGAAAGAACGCGGCATGGCCAGCGGCAAGCTGGGAATTGAAGAAACGGTCCGCTTCGTATTCGCCGATGGAATTGCCCAAGCCGCTCCGCAGGCCACACTTATAAGCGCGACGCCGGTTACAGCGGGCTGCCGCATGATCAAGAGCGCGCACGAGATTGCGCTGATGCGTCTGGCCTGTCAGGTGACGCTGGCCGCCTACGAGGCGGTCTATCACGCGATGCGCGAAGGCATGACGCAGCATGATGTGGGAGACCTCATTGCCGCAGCCTACCGGCAACTCGGCTTCCCTGGCGAGGCCAGCGTGCAGGTCGGTGAGTATTCGGCGCTGCCCCATGGATCGCGAACGCCCCAGGTGATTCGCGAAGGTTCCATCGTCATGATCGACGACGGCTGCGACGTGGAAGGATACCAGTCCGACATCACGCGCACGTTCGTGCTGGGCAAGTCCTCCGACAAAATGAAAAAGAACTTCGAGATCGTGCATCGCGCCCAGTCGGCGGCGCTGGCGGCGGCGCGTCCTGGCGTGGAATGTGGTGCGGTGGATGCGGCAGCGCGAAAAGTGATCACCGATGCGGGCTACGGACCGGACTACAAATACTTTACTCATCGCCTGGGCCACGGCATGGGGATGGATGGGCACGAGTGGCCTTACCTGGTCCGCGGCAATACGACCAAACTTCAACCCAACATGACTTTCAGCGACGAGCCCGGCATTTATATTCCCGGAGAATTCGGCATTCGCCTCGAAGACGACATGCACATCACAGGAAACGGCGCCGAGCTGTTCACCCCGCAAAGTTTGTCACTGGAAGATCCCTTCCGGAAAGCTTGATGGCAGGTGTCCCGAGCCGTTCAGACCTTCACCAGCGCAACTGCCGCAGATATTCGTAACTAATTTTGATGCTGTCAAAAGGTGCGGCGGGCTTGTCGTGTTCGACGATGTAGTGCGTGATCCCCGCCTTCTCGGATTGGGCGAAGATGCGCTTCCAGTCGATGACGCCGCTGCCGACCTCGGTCATGTCTTTGAGACGGTCGCCAAAATCCTGGCCGCCCGACGCGGAAACTGCCGGAAGCTTCTTCATATCTTTAACGTGCACCAGGGGAAAGCGTCCGGGGTAGCGGTCGAAGTATTTGAGCGGATCGCCGGCGCCGAGGGTGATCCAGCAGAGGTCGAGTTCCATCTTGACCAGGCTTGTGTCGCAGGCTTCGAGCAGAAAATCGTACGGCAGTTTTCCGTTGACGGGGAGAAATTCGAACCAGTGATTGTGATAGGCGAACTGGATGCCCGCTTTCTTGCTGGCTTCTCCGGCACGGTTGAACGTTTCCGCGGCACGCTGCCAGCCGTCGCGATGCTTGCGAATCTTCTCGGGAATCCATGGACAGACGATGTAGCTCTGGCCGATAACTTTGGCAGACTCGATCTGGGCAGGCCACTTGTCGCCGAGGGTGTCGTAGGCGACGTGAGTGGCGGGTGAGGCCAGTCCGTTGCGGTCGATGGCGGCGCGTACCTCTTCCGGCGAGTGATCGAAGTATCCGGCGAACTCAACTTCTTTGTAGCCGATCGCGGCAACCTTGGCCAGAGTTCCCTCGAAATCACGCTTCATCTGCTTGCGAACGGTATAGAGCTGAACGCCGAGTTGGTCGATCTTGTGTTCCGCCGCAGCCCAGCCAAGCCGGCTACCGAGCAGCGTTGCGGCGGTAACCGTGGCGGCGGATTCAAGAAAGGCGCGGCGGTTCATCATCGAAGGTCTCCGGTGGTGGATCAGAATGCGACGCCATTATACGCAGCAAGGCAGCGAGCGCCCGCCGTCGAGTGACACAGGCGCGACAAGGCCGCGCGACGCTGCCCCGCTCCCGGCGTTACTTCGACGATTCCACGCGAAGATTGTTGTCTACTGAGAAGATGCCCGAGACGCCATTCGCCCGCAATCCCACGAGGTTCTTATCGCCTTCGCTATCGACGACGCCTTCGAGCGCGACGTGGCCGTTCTTTACAATGATGCGAATCGGTTTCTGCACACCTAAGGCGTATCTCTCCAACGCTGGGTAACCGTAGATGGCGCGGAACAAGCGCCGGCGCAGGCGGTCATCCATGGACGAGGCAGGTAGAACTTCGATCTGGTTATCCACCTTCTCGACGCCTTCGATGTGCTTGACGGCGTTCTCGGCGTCAGACTTGGTAACAGGCCGGACAACCTGCCCGAGCAGCGTGACGGTGTAGCCATCCACTTTGTAGGCGATGTTATCGAACACGCCGAAATAGGGCAGCATGAGGATTTCATGGCGAACTTCCTTGATGATGCGTTCCTGGGCCTTCGCCGAGGGTTGGTCCCGGTTCTGCGCAAAGCCCAGAGTTGCAAGCGACAACAAAGTAGCCAGGAGAATCAATGGACCGCGTTTCATAAGATGTTCCTCCTTGTCCAAAACTACCCCGCAACGCACCAGTTTACTCTCGGAAGGCTAGGAGGGCTTACAGTGTTTGCCGGAGAGCACGTGCTCCCCAGCGGCTGGGACAATGAATTAGCGGTTCCTAACGCGCGGGTGAATGGACTGACACGGCCGCTGGTGGTGGTGGCGAAGTCGGAAGGGATCGATTTCGATGCGCGCGATGGCAAGCCAGCGCGGCTGATCATCCTGATCCTGACCGGAGATAATCAATCGCAACACGATTTGCTGGGGGATGCCAGTGAACTGTTCAGCCGCAAAGAAGCAGTGGATCGAGCGGTGAATGCCGGCAGCTTTCTGGAACTGGTTGCGGCGTTAAATGCGCCGGTGCAGTAAGCGGGCGGGGAGGGCATGGTTCCCGCCAACTGCACCGGCCGGTTTGCCGGATCAGGCCGTAACGCTAAGGCCGCCGCTCGCGGAAGAACCGCTGGTTGTAGAGCCTGAAGCCCCGCTGGCTGTAGAGGAACCGTTCAACAGGTTCAGGACAATCTCTTCGTTGCTGTTGGCCGGCAGATTGAACGTAACCTGCTGCGGGCTGGAACCCTGATTGCCGATGCTGAGAGCGACTTGCTCCCCGCCGCTGCTGGTTTGGTTGATGTTGATGGTGATCTGCTCGGGGTTGGCGCTGGTGCCGCTGTTGGTCAGGTTCAGCACAATTTCAGGGCCGACGCTGGAGGTTGGGCTGGCGCTCGGTGGATCTTGCGCTCCCCCTTGTGCCTGTTTTTCCGCTGTGCCGCGCAGCGTCGCATAGGCTTGTTGTGCGCCGGCCAGGTCCCCGGCTTGCAAAGCTTGTCCGATGGCGGCGAAATCCTGCTCACGCTGGGAAATCAGAAACGGATTCCCTTTAGCAGAGGGACCGCTCTGCCCCAGCTTGACAATGTTGTTGTAGGCGGTTTGAGCCCCGGCCAGGTTGCCGTTCTCAAGCGCTTTTCCGAGCTGTTGCAGATCGGCACTCCGGTTTTGAAAATACGCCTGCGTTTGGGTGATTAAACCATTGGAAACACCTGCTGTCGACATTAGTCTCTCCTCAGAAATTGGTTGGTCTAAACTTCATCGGACAAGGAACGCTAATCTGCTCTTGCCTTTCAATAGCCATATCGGCCTTGGAAAAAACAAACTTTAGGATCACCACGCGATAAAACTCACTGGTTTCGTGTTCCAGGGCGAACAGTGATTCCGAAGGGGCAGGGCTGGGCTGCCGGATAACCGAGCACCGGATTATGCGCGATTAATGAACTCGTGCTTCGGACGCGGTGGACGATTTATTTCTGTTTCGCACTGTTTGCATGGCAGGGGCTTACAATCCACTCAGAAACAGACCTAACTTCACCAGTCGGACAGACGCTCGATGTAGAACACAACCGTGGGAGTAACGAAACCTCACGAACCTACTACCTCTTCGCTCGAGCAATAATCTCGAGCAATTATTAAGTTGACATTCTAAGAGCGAAAGCATTACCTTCGATGCGATTTCGGCAGGCGGAAGAGTGGATCTGACAGAGTTCACATGTGAGGGGGCTTCCGCATACCGACTTTCCCAGCTAATCCCGCGTTCGTTGCGTCAGGTCACTTAATCGACGCAAAGGCGCATGTCTTTTTCTGGCGCGACGTAGTTTAGAAGGAAATAAATGGGAGGGAAAGGCCGCCCGTTTGCGCCCGCAAACTTAAGAGAGTTGCCGCTGCGACCTATGTGGTACGCGCGCTCGGGTGGCGAAGACTTGGGTCAGGTGCAGTTGTTGCGTTCATCGGCCTTGGTGGCCTGGTTTCAAGCCTTGGCGAAGTGAGGGACAACAGTGTCCGCAAAAAGCACGTCCAACTGTCCGGTCCGTGCCTGCAGGCAGCAAACCGGATCCCCGCATCAAACATCTCATCGTTCTCATGCTGGAGAACCGGTCTTTCGACCACATGCTCGGCTACTCTGAGATCCCGGGTGTCGATGGAGTATGGGACAAGAAGTGTTCGAATCCAGACAAGAATGGGAAACAGTGGCCTACCACCGGGGATGCGGAACCTGCCGGGGAACTGCCTGATCCTGGGCATGACTATGCCGACGTAGTTACTCAGTTGTACTACCCACACGACCAGGGTGACGTAAGTGCCCTCGATCCGTCGATGCAAGGGTTTGTTGCGTCCTATGATCTCTACAACAAACCTAAACCGCAGAATGTGATGAACTGTTTTCGGCCGCAGTCGCTGCCCGTGTTGAACGCTCTGGCCAAAGAGTTTGCCGTCTGTAACCGATGGTTCTCATCGATTCCAGGACCCACGCTACCCAACCGTCTGTTCGCTCATGCGGGCACATCCAAAGGGCGACTCGATCTTTCTGCCGAGGAATTCAACATCTCACCCACCATTTATGAAGCTCTTGATTGTGCCAATGTGTCATCCACGATTTATGCCGACGGGTGGACGGCCGCAGCGACGTTCTGGAATCTGATGGAATATCAGGACGAATACTTCGGCACTCTCGACGACTTCTATCAGGACTGCTACGACAACAACCTGCCGGGGTACTGTTTCCTGGAGCCTCGCTACAGCTCGGGGATCGTGGACGGCACCTATCGTCCACAGGACGATCAACATCCGGACAGCGACGTTACCGAAGGCGAGCAGTTGATTTACAGCATTTACAAGGCGATTCGGAGCAACCGGAAGGTCTGGGAATCCTCGATGTTCGTGATTGTGTATGACGAGCATGGTGGCCTGTACGACCACGTGGCCCCGCCGAAGGCCATTCCCCCACGACCCCAGGATGTTTCCACTGACCCTAAGTTTGGTTTTGACCGTTACGGAGTTCGCGTGCCAGCCGTCATTGTCTCGGCGTATACGCGGAAGGTCGTGTGTAATGACCTGCTGGATCACACTTCATTGATTGCAACCGCGCGGAAGCTGCTGACCGGCCACTATCAGGACAACTTTCTGGGCAACCGGGCAATGGCCGCGAATACGTTTGATAGCGTTCTCAACCTCACGACGCCGCGTACTGAGCACCTCGAGTTTGCGCCCAATCCTTCCGCAGGCAAAGTGTATGAGGCAAAGTGCCTGAATCATTTGCAAATCAATAATCTGCGCCAGGCTTTTCTCCTGGACGCGCAGTTGCCGCAAGGTTTGCGGGTTCGCCCGACATCGCCTTTCAAAACCCTGGACGACAAGAATAACGCTGCATTCTGTAACATCAAAACGGTGGACGCCGAGCAATACATTCAAAGCGTGCTAACCGCCGCCCGCCACTTAGGACCAAAGCTAAAGCTTAAGCCGTTGGAGAAATCATGACGCGGCGCCTCTACTCAGTCGTGATCCTCTTATTGCTGAGCGTTTCCGCCGCATACGGCGACAGCCTGGAGGACGTGAAGCGTGCATGTCTCGAGCGGGCAAATCTTCAGAAGGGCATTCACTGGCTGGAAGAGTGCGTCCAAGAAACGTTCACCGCAGAACCGTTCCACATAACGCTGACTTCGGTCGCGCCGGGAGCCGGAACAGCGGCGCTGGGACCGGGTTTTGGAATGGTTCCAAGAATCAACCACCTGGAATTTCTGTTGGCGGGTGCGGTGGCCGTATCGGCCGATGGATCGACGATCGGGCAGGCACAAGCGACGTTTGCTTTTCCCACGCGTGGACTCACACGCCTGGATGATACGTCTCGCTCGGCTACGGAGAAGTATGGTCTGCATGCTCTTGACCGAAAGCAGCAGGGCGATCCTGTCGACACAAAGTTATCCATCACCTTGCGGATAAAACGGTTCGATGCCCGGGAACAGGACTTCTACGGCCTGGGCCCAAATACGGTGCGGTCGGAGCTGGCAAGCTATGGGCTTATGCTCACGGAGACCTACGCCGGATTTAACAATCCGCTCACATCATGGAGTTCCTTAGGATTCGATTTCTCCTTTTTGCAACCGCGCGTCACCTCGTCGATTAACAGCCTGCCTGCAATCCGGGCCGTCTACAGCGAAGCGACGGCTCCGGGCCTGACCGTCCGAGACGACTACTTACACTACGAGCCATACCTTACGTTCCGAATTCCGCCGCGCCGGTCCTATTTCACGACCTTGCGAGCGGGATACGCGTTTTATCAGGCGATGGGGGACCCGCGGCTTTCTTTCCAGCGGTTATCGGGCAGTAGCGACACGTCCATACCGCTGTGGATTCCGTCCCGCAATACACCGAGCCACCGGACGCGGTTTGCGAATGTGATGTGCCCGACCCTGCGGAGCGGCACACGTTGTTCGCTGGGCGATCTGAACTTGCTCGCCACAGTCGTGGCTTCTTATACGGGCGCTAACGGACAAGTTCCGTTCTATTTCGACCAGACGCTCGGGGGCGCCGATATCAACGGAGATGACACGCTGCGTGGCTATGCCGACTATCGTTTCCGCGCGCCGAGCAGCGTTCTGTTCCAGCTCGAGTATCGCCGTGTTCTTTGGGGTCCTCTCGGCCTGCTGTCTTTTTATGACACCGGCAAAGTTGCATTACTGCCGTCTGACATTAGCCTGGGCCAGTTGCGGCACGACATCGGTTTTGGACTCTACTTGCGTGCCGGCAACCATGAAGTGGCACGGCTCTACATCGCATTCGGAACCGGGGAAGGAACACAAGTGAAACCGAAGTTCGCGAATTCGTTCTGATGGTTGCGAACAACCGTCCGTGTTATTCGGAGGGGATACACACGGGGCGCTTTCGAGCACACGAGCTTAGTTCGGAGGCGTGTAGCTGCCGGTTCGCCAGGAGATTCTCTATGTCTATCAGCCGCCGCGTATTTCTTCGCAATGGCGCACTTGCAGTCGTAGGGACTGCCGCTCTGCCCTCCTTCCTGACTCGAGCTGCCTGTGGCGCTGTCGTCCCCGGTGCGGATAAACGGCTGATTGTGATTTTCCAACGGGGAGCGGCCGACGGGCTGAACATGGTCGTCCCGCATGGGGAGCAGGCGTACTACGCCATGCGGCCTTCGATCAATATTCCCCGAAACTCTCTTCTCGATCTCGATGGCTTCTTTGGCTTGCATCCTTCGTTGTCGGCATTCCATCCGATTTGGGAACAACGCCAGCTTGCGATTGTGCATGCGGCGGGCTCTCCGCACCCGACGCGGTCGCACTTCGACGCGCAAGATTTTATGGAGTCCGGCATACCGGGAGTCAAAGCAACCGGGGAGGGATGGCTGAATCGAGCATTGCGCTTCTCGCCTCCGCCCGCAGAGAAGTCAGCCTACCGTGCCATCGCTATGGGCGCCTCGCTTCCGCGGATACTCACTGGCGGCGAGCCCGCCGTTGCCGTCAACAGCATGCCTGGCATCGCCGCGGAGGGCAACCTGGATACCATCACGTATGCACGGTCAAGAGAGTGTACGCTCCACCGAACCGCGCAGGACACGATCGACGCGGTGAAAATGCTGCAATCGTGCGATCCGACGAAGTACAAACCGGCTGCCGGCGCGAACTATCCACGTGGGCGCTTTGGGGATAGCCTGCAGCATCTCGCTCAACTGATTAAAGGCAATCTGGGGGTGCAAGTCTGTTTTGCCGACATCGGCGGCTGGGACCACCACGTCAACGAGGGTAGCACCCAAGGGCAACTCGCCAATCTTTTGCGTGACTTTTCGCAGTCGCTCGCCGCCTTTTGGATCGACCTTGGCGATCTGGCTGAGAATACGATTCTGGTCACAATGTCGGAGTTCGGGCGCACCGCCCGCGAGAACCGGAATTGCGGTACCGATCACGGCCATGGCAGCGTGATGTTTGTGCTGGGCGGAGACGTGAAAGGCGGCAAGGTTTACGGACGGTGGCCAGGATTAGATCAGTCGCAGCTTTACGAAGGCCGGGATTTGGCCGTCACCACTGATTTCAGGAGCGTGCTGGGGGAGGCTGTCTCTCATCAGCTTGGAAGCGCGGCGCTGAATCAGGCATTTCCGGGGTTTGAGAATGATGCAGGGGTTCATCGAATGTTGGGGTCTAAGGATCGTGTTCGGGAATTCATTGCTGGACGCTGAAAATGTTCGGAAATCGTAACGACAGCGGGGATCTGAAATGCGGCTGCGCAGTCCGAGGCTTCGGGCAAACGCATGAATTGGCGCGCACTCGCATCGACCCTGTTCGGGATTCGTAACAGAAACAAATTGCTGTTGACACACTGATCGATTGTCGATTACACCTTGACGCCTATTCCGGATGGGAACAACCGATAGGGTCAAGACGCGGTTGCTTCTCCCTGGAACTTTCCCCAAGGAAATTTGTGCGGTTCCCCCGGGAGTAGTGTCGAACGCCGAGCCTGGCGGGAACAACCGATTTCCAAATGCGCCGCATGTTGCTGTAGATGTCTAGAGGGAGCGAGAGGATGCGCACATCTGCGGCCAGTGCCGGTTCTTTCGATACGACTCGTTCCCCAGCCTCTAGCGAACACTGACCCTCGCACAGCTCTCGGGCGTCTTCCGGGAGCCGGTCACTGGGAGGATGATTGTGGCAAATATCGTATTGGGGTTGCAGGGCGGAGTCGCTCAGGGGTCGGAAGCAACTTTTGACGGCCAGCCGATGCAGCGCGGCACGCACCTGCGCTGGAGCTTTCTGGCGGCGCTGGGTTTTCCGCCCGGCGGATTCTGGCTCTGCCGCCGCGCCGCCAGCCCTGGCGACCGGATTATTCCCCCGCCACCATCGGTCTCCACGCCAGCCACGTCTGGCACTACAACCTCGGTCACAGGCGTGACCCAGGGCAACCAGTGGCAGGCCACTCTGCCCACTCCCTGCCAAAGCGTAACGCTCGCCGGCTGCGCCGCACCCGGTTGCCAGGAAGTCATCATCGAAACCTTCAGCCCTGACGCTAACGGCGACCTCCAGGTCTCTGGGCGGCGCATCGTGCCAGTGGAGCAGGGATCCTTCCGGATCAGCGTGCAGGCCCGCGAAATCTCCTGCGTGCGCGTGGTCGGCGCAGGAAGCGTTGACGAGTGCGGCTGCGGTACGGTTGAGCCGCCCAAAGACTGCGGCTGTGGCGGGCAAAGCGGATGCGGTAATCCACCTTGTTGCAGTCAGCCCGGATGGGGCACGACCAACGGGAACGGCTGGCAATGCTGGGGAGTTCCCTTCACGCTTCCAGTCACAGTTGCCAATTGGCCTGCGCGGTATTTCGGTGCGCCCGATCCCGCAACCACTCCCGCCCCGATCGTCGAGCAGAGAGACATCCAGGAAGCGGCACGTCGTTTGGGCGGGCTGCAACTCGCCGCGGGAATTACCCCGGCAAGGCAGCAAGCCGAGCTTCGAACACTGCGCGCGGAACTGGTGCGCCTGGTCCAGGGATTCCCCTCGACCCTGCTGGCCAATGTGCCCATTCCAGATTCACCCGCCCAGGCAAATGCTCCCAGCCTCAACATGAATCTCATGCAGGAGCTGCTGCTGCTGGCGCTCGACCCTTACTTCGCCCGCGTGCTTGGCCTTTACTTCGTCGACGATCAGGTCGCACCCGGCGTCCAGTACGATTACAGCATCACCGGCTTCTGGGGTGGGACTCCTGCCCAGCCGTCGGTGATCTTCCCTGGCCTCGCCCCGGCAGTCCCGCTCTCCCGCGGATCCGCCACCCTCAGCGGCATCACGGTTCAGTCAGGGGTCGGCACCTCGTTCTGGCGCTGGCTCGCCACACCGGGCCTCGACCCCTCAGCGCCGCCCGCGGCTCAGACTGCCGTCACGGCCAGCCTCTCCGGTATAGCTCAGGCCCAGCAACCTCCTGCGCTGCTGATCGCGGTCTCGAAAGCTCACTTTTTCCCGTTCTTCGAGCCCGCGAACCTTGCCTTGACTCTGGCGCAGCCAATGCCGCGCGTCGACATTCAGATATCCGGCGCCGGCACGGTTCAAGCACTCTCTGGCGGAACCGTCGTCTCGTCGGCGAGTTTTGGATCTTCGCAGCTCACGACGGTAACGGTATCCAATGCCAACTCGCCGATCGACCAAATCCAGATCGTCGGCACCAGCGCTACTCTGGTCATCGGCGCGCTGACGCTGTATCCACTCCCCGCTAACGCGATCGGAACGCTTTACGCCATCATTCCGCCACCACGTCCGATCCAGCTTGTGGCCGCACCCGGACCGGCGGTCTCCACGTTCCGCCATCGTCAAGCCGACATCGATACCACCGCGCTGACCCTTGTTCCCCACAGCCTGATTGACGTCGTGTGGCCGGCGCCGGCCTTCGGCCCCGCCCAGCAGATCGGCGACCCTGTGACCGACCCAATCCAACTTCCGCCGCCGACTCAGCCCATCGGCTTTGTCACCGAGCGTCAAGATTCCGGCGTTGCCGGCAGCATGCAGCGCATTCCCGGTTGGATCGCGACCCGCAGCGCTCCCGCACCGCAACAAGGATCACCGGTCACCACCTCGAACCTCTATCGCCTGGTGGACTCGCAGCTTCCCGATCCCGTTGGGGGATGGAGCTACCGCGTCGCCGGATTTGATCTGTTCGGCGCACTCGGGCCCTGGAGCGACTGGTTCACGCCGAGGCAAGTCGAAAAGATCGCCGCCGCACCCACCACCGTGCGCATCATGAAGTTCGACAACACGACGGCCAGCGGGGGCCAGGCCGAGGCCGACGGGTCCGGCTGGATCGGCGGCACGCTCAACCTGATCGTGAACTGGTCCGGCGCAGCCTTCATGATGTATCCCGACATTGAGACTGCCCGCATCACCGTCGCATCCATCGACGAGTCCGGCAACTTCACCGGCCAGCTCACCACCAGCGACATCAAAGTACCCGCCCCGTCCATTCAGGCACTCACTGTGTCCTCCATTGTTGCAACGCCCTCCGGCGACGGCTACACTTTCACCGTCGATATTCAGACGGATCCTCCCCTCAATTCCCTCGGCACATTTGATCCCTCCCAGGTTCTTATGCTCACACTGGCCGACGGAACCACCGAGCGCTTCGTGGTCCGCCCCTCGAATCCACTCAGCCCTGCCCCCGGCCCCGGCGTGGTGAGTATCACGGCAGGCAATTCCGCGCGGATCGTCAGCACGACCAACGATTTTCTTGGCCAGCCCGCGTACCTGGTCTCCGGCTACGGCACCCAGAAGCTGCTGCCCGTGCCGCTTGAGGTGCCCATCGCTCAGACGAGCGCCCGCGCTCAGGTCTCGGTTACGGGCTCGACGCAAAGTCCGTTCCTGGCCAACGAGCAGATCATCAACCCCAATGACGGCTCAACTCGGCCCGAACCGCCGTCCGTCACACTTAGGTTCAGCGG
Organism: uncultured Acidobacteriaceae bacterium; assembly: GCA_963842095.1. Lineage (GTDB taxonomy): Bacteria > Acidobacteriota > Terriglobia > Terriglobales > Acidobacteriaceae > Sulfotelmatobacter. The sequence goes on along the minus strand of CAWJEY010000003.1, from coordinate 67,763 downwards.
CCCGCAGCGTCTGGTGCCGCCGGTGCCAGCGACTCCGGTTCACGAAGTCGATCATGTCTACTACGACCCCGCGGATGCCACCGGACTCGCCTCCAAGACGCTGCCCTTCGCCACGCCATCGGTAGCGGGCGTCTCCGGGTACGTGCTGCAGCGCGCGCCCGTACGGTCGCTGGCTCTCGCTGATGTGAAGCGCCGCATCGCTGAAGGCATCCTTGCGGATGGCGAGCCGGCACTCACTCCGCCGCGCCCGGATTTGGGCGCCTGGATCAACTCTCTTTCGCAGTGGCTCGTGGGCTACAACGCCGCCAACGGCACGTCGTGAACCGCGGCCAACGTGCTTCAAGATGCCACCGCCCAGCGCGCTTTCATCGAGCACTTCTACGGGGGCTTGCTCGACGACGAACTCCGCGCTTTGGGCGACTTTCCTGGCAATGCCACCAGCCCTAGTAACGCCACCGGTTTCGCGCGCGTAAACCCTCAGCCTTATGTGCCCGGCGCCTCGATCTCCGACAGCGTCGATGGCACCGGCTACGGACGCACGCTCTACCGCCTGGCCGCCGTAAACCCAGCGGGCAGCGTGAGCGGGACCAGTGGCTCCATCGGCCCCTACTACACTCGCATCGTCACTCCGCCACGTTCGCCGGTCCTTTATAAGGTGCAGGCGGCCGAATCTGCGATCATCGTCGCATGGGCGCTTGACACCAATCCTGACGTCGCCATTTACATGGTCTACCGCGGTTCCAGCGCGCTCTCCCTCGCCGACCTTCGTTATTTCGGTGCAGACCCGGCGCACCCGGTCGCGACGAGTCAGTTGCCATCGGTGAGGTACAACGAGCAGAGCTGGCCGCCACTTTCGTTTGTGCAAGGCACGGCGCCGAACATCGACTCGCGGATCGTCGGATTTGTCCCCGATCCCCGGCTCTGCGCGCGCGACTACGCGGGCAGCGATATGGGAGAGATTGTTCTGCCTCCCGGTCCGCCGCCCGACCAGGTCAACGGCGTGTACCGCCTCAGCGACTTCGATGCTTCCAAACCGCCGCTCGGCCAGCTCGTCTTCAACTACTGGACGCCGCCTGCCGTCGGCGGCATCGCTCAGGTCGTAACCGCTCCGAACAGCCAGCAGTCCCGGCTCACTGGCCTGCGCATTGGCTTGGGCCGCGGAGTTCCCGTGGTGGTGGTCGCCACATGGAGGAACAACGTGAGGGTGATCGGCACGGTGAAGGTGCGCCGCGCCGGCTTCGTCGATGGACTCACTCCAGGCGGTGCTCCGCTCGATCCCAACGCCATCCCGAACGCTCCGGCGCCTGGCGCCACATCGCTTAACGCGTATGTCGTTGTCGCCGTCGATATTTTTGGCAACCGCTCTGCTCCCTCGCAGGCTTTCGCAGCGCAGATGCTGGCCAAGGCCTCGGGCTCTTAACGTAGATGAACGCTTTTCAGAAAGGAACAACTCATGTCAACCACACCGGTCGATCCCATTGCTCCAGTCGTAACGGCGCTGTCGATTCTCGTCACGCCCAATCCCGCTCTAGCTAGTCCGCCGCAAGCGCCCAGCGTATGGGAGGGAAACACGGCGACCAATGGCGCTCTCTACACGCCCATCCAGACGTTATTCAACGTCGTGTTTAAGGCGTCCTCGGACATGACTACCGTCAGCCAGGGAATCAACACTGCGCTGACGGATGTGGCCAAGGTCATCACCACCATCGCCGACAACCTGTCGAGTGTGGGCAGCCTGACCGACGTCACCAGCGCCATGAGCGCCTTGCAGAGCAGCCTCGCGCTGGCCCAGTCGCTCGCGCCCGGCAGCGCCACCACCGTGCTCAGTTCCGGCAGCGGACTCTTCCAGCAACTGCAGAACATGCTCTCGGCGATTGGTGCTGCCGGAGGCACGGTGCAGCAGGCGGCTGCCGAACTGGCTGAGCTTTCGCAGCAACTGACCGCGCTCGCACAATTGTTCCCGAGCTAGAGAAAGGTCGCGTCCCATGTCCACTCTGTCCCTGCTACCCACGTCGTTGCTGGAATCGCTTGGCCTGGAGATTCTCCAAAACGCCGTCGATGCGGCCCTCGGCGCTGGCGTGCTCACCATTAGTTCCGACAGCAGCGGTGTCAGCGCCGGACTCAAGCTTTCCGGTGGCCAGACCCTCAACATTGACGATCTCACCGTCAATGCACAGGGACTCTCTGGCCGCTTATTCATCGGCGGACTGGACCCCACCCAGGGCGGCACTCCTCTCAGTGCAACCCTCTTCGATGGCTTCACCGTCGCTCTGACGGCCTTCGATATCACTCTAGCTCACGGTGGTCTGGCAGCGAGCCACATCGGGGGACAGCTCACCATCCCCTTCTTCACCGACAGCAGCGGCAACCCGGAAACCGTTGATATCGAAATCAGCACTAAAGCCGACGGCAGTCTCTCCATTTCCTTGGCCGCAGTCGAATCCACGCAAAGCACGACCTCTGACGGCCTCATACAGCTCGTCTACAACCTGACTGGGGTGGGCAGAGTAGAGATCGACGTCGCCTCGCTTGAAATCAACGAGGTCAACGGAGTCTACACACTCATCATTTCCGGCAACCTGATCCTCGATACGGAGGGCCTCTCCTGGCCCAGCATCGAACTGACCGGACTCGGTATCGACAGCAAGGGCAACATCTCGTTGCAGGGCGGTTGGATCGACCTGCCCAACCAGATGGCACTCGACTTCTACGGCTTCCACGTTGCCCTGGAAAAGCTCGGCTTCGGCACCGATGCCAGCGGAGATAAATGGATCGGCTTCAACGGCGAGATCCATCTCGTGGAGGGGCTATCGCTCGGCGGCAGCGTCCGCGGCCTGCAAATTAACATCACCAAGCCCGGCGTCTCGCTTGACGGCGTAAGCATCTCGTTTGAAATTCCCGACGTGCTCACCATCGACGGCGAAGTCGACCACTTTCAGGTCAACGGTGCCATGTCCGGCAACGACTTAATTGCCCAGGGTCTCCCCGGCTACATCTTCGACTTCATCGATCCACAAGGCTCCAGCGGGCCAAAGTCGGTCAACGTGTTTGCCGGCCAAATCAAGCTGGTCATCGAGGCCGCCGACGATCTCGAAGTCGACGCGGATTTCATCGTCGGCACTTTCGGCGGCCAGTCAGTCTTCTTTCTCGACGTCGACGCCGAGCTGCCGGTCGGCATTCCCATCTTCAGCGACATCTCGCTTTACGGCCTGCAGGGTCTGGTCGCCACCGGCCTTCAGCCCGACCCCGGCCAATACACATGGTGGCAATGGTACAAGTATCCAGCAACAGGCGAAGACAACAACGGTAGCGGCTCAGGGGGCGCACAACTGGGTGGCGCAGTTGACATCAACTCACCAAACCCCGACTATTCGGCGACCGACTTCTACAAATGGCTGGTGCCGAAGCAAGGGGCTTTCGCCATCGGCGCGGGCGCCACCATCGGCACATCGGCGGACGACGGCTACACCGTTTCGGCCGCCATCATGCTGGTCATCATGCTGCCCGGCCCCATTATCTCGCTGGTCGGCAAGGCCAATATACTGTCGCCGCGCGTCGGAGGAGCATCGCAGGACGCCGATTTCGAGGCGATCGCCGTCTACGACGGCAACTCCGAAACCTTCGATCTCACTGTCCAAGCCCAGTACTCGATCCCCGTAATCATTGATATCGAGGCCACGGCGGAACTGTACGTCGATGGCAGCACCGGGGTGTGGTTCTTCGCCATCGGAATGCCGCCGCACGAAAAGCGCATCAAGGCACGAATCTTCGACCTCTTCGAGGCTGACTCCTACTTTGTCGTAAGCGACCAGGGTCTCGTGCTCGGCTCCTGGGTCGGCTACAACCCCTCTTATAGCTTCGGTCCGCTCTCGGTTAGTCTCGACGCCTACCTCGCCACCCTCGGCGCCATCCAATGGTCGCCTCTTCAAATTGCGGGAGGCATTGAGCTGTACGGCAATATCCAACTCAGCGCCTTCGGAATCAGTGCCGGACTCACTGCCGATGCCTTACTCGAAGGCTGCGCCCCTAATCCGTTCTGGATCTATGGCGAGTTGAGCGTGCAGCTTAATCTGCCCTGGCCGCTCCCCAGCCCGGGCGCCACCATCTCGCTGAGCTGGGGCCAAGACAACGGCACGCTGCCGCCCGTGCCACTGGCGCTCAGCCACCTGGATGCCATGCTGGCCGATCACTGCGACTCCGCCGACAAGCAGGCCAGCGATCACTACGTGCTGCTCGCCCATCATGCCCCAGTGATCGCTCCCGACCTCACCGTCACTTATGATCCCACGACTCCCGGCATCCTCGGTCTGACCGCAGCCACCGGCCGCACGGCGAACTCGTTTCCCGATCTCATCCCGGATAACAGCGGCCAGAAACAGATGGCGCCACTCCTGCCCCAGGACGCTCACTTCACCTTGAACTTCGCGCAAGCGACGTCCGACGGCACAGGGATCTTCCAAAACGCAAGCCCCTGGGGCGGCCCCGGCTTCCCGCAAGACATAGTACAGCCCAAGCTGCCCTCGTCCCCGTTGATCGGGCCCGATGACATGTCGAACATCAACCCGACGCCCCCAAATGTTCCGTTCATCATCCGGCACACGCTGACCGAGGTCTGTCTTTTCCAGTTCAATTCTGGAGCTGGCGCGTGGGACCTGATCTTCTCTACGGGGTGGCCGTACAAACCCAATCCCCCCATCGGCATGACGCAGCTGAGCGGCGTCTGGCTCGCCGCCGACACCTCAGGCGCCGACCCGCGACAGGCCATGACTCAACTGAAGGTCGTCCCTTGGCGTTTTATGGCCGGCCCCAGCAGCACGGCGCAATGGAGTAGCGCGTCGCAGTTACAGGTGAACGGCAATCCTTTCACCGATCAAGGCCTGCAGTTCAGTTACGGCGCGGGCATCGGCGCGGGCATCGGCACCAACCAGGATGTCGGCGCTCTGCCCGGACTCCAGTTCACGATTAATTCCGGCCAACCTGCTGCGCTTGTGACCATTCGATTCGCACAGCCCATCATTCTATCGTCTATCACGGCACTCACTTACGTTGACGGTGCTGACGAAACTGTGGTCTTCGCCCCACAGTTCTCCGGCGACGGCACTCCGCTCACGCCGCAGAATTCGTCGCAGGACGCGAGCACGCAGGCCTTTACGCTGACCTACGCGAGCGGCACGCCCATTCAGGAATTAACGATCCAGATAGGCCCCAGCCGGGTGCCTTCCGTTTATGGACTGATCCTCTACGCGATTGACTACACCGGGGCGCCGATCCCCATGGCCATCCTGCCCGAGGCGCCGGCGTTCTATGCCATCAGCAGCGTCACCAAGATCGAATACGCGCGGTGCGGCCCTGCGCCGCTGCAGCTCCAGTCGGCGCCTTTCGGTGACCCCATCGTGGAGTTTGTCTACTTTCAAACCGCCGACGGTCCCGGCACCGTGCAAGCCACTCCCGCCTCGCCCACGCAAGCTTTTCAGATCACTCCCGCGCCCTACCTGCAACTGGCACAGAATTGCAGCTCTGCACAGCAGCCAACTGCTGCTTCCCCGCTGGGCGGCGCCCTCGCCGACCTGCACACCTACACGCAATGGTCATGGCCGCTGGACGGCGCAACCGCCGCTTACTACGGCTACGATGTCAATGTCGAATTCGTCGAATCTTACGTCAACGCCCTCTACTTGAACTTCTCCGCCACCGGGAAAGGTGAACCTGCGTCACCCGCCAATTCCCTGCACTTCCGCTGCGTCGACCGCAACAACCACCACACGATGTTCGTCCCCACCGCCATCCACGTGCCCTCGATCCCGCAGCAGGGCGCGCTCGTAGCTGCCAGCGTGACCGTTCCCCTTCCCCAGTCTTTGCAGCAGCCGCCAGTCAAACTCGGCGGGATTGAGCGGTTGCCAACGGTAGAACTGCAAAAACGCGCACTCCTCGCGGTCAACCGCGGTGGCGTTCCGGACGCCCCCCCGGTTTGGGTACAGCCTTCGTTGAACACGTTGCTCGCGCAGACCGCAATCGGCTCGCGCAACGACGACCTCGCGATCCAGCAAATCAACCCGCTTCTGGCCGACGGGATCCTGCAACTGATGCAAGAATACACAGACGCACAATTGGCGGAAGAACTCTGGTTCACGCCGCTGCTGCCAAAAACCCGCTACACACTCGACGTCGTACCCGGCCCACTTCAGCGCACCGGAGATGACCGCCGAATAGACAACTCGCAAGGCTCGCTGTCTGCGATATTCGGTGCGACCGACGCGATCGGGGTGTACGCCGCCCTGCAAGCCTATTACAACTACGAAGACTCCCTCCCCACACTTCAACGCGTGCAATTCACCACCTCGCGCTATGCCACCTTCACTGCTCAGATGACCAACGCGATGAACCAACTCGCCGCAGCCCCCGGCGCGACACCCATCCGCAGGTACGTCGCCGCAAACGATCCCGTGACCTGGCTGGGCACGGTCGATTCTGAACTCACGGCTTATAGCGATAGTTTGCTGCAGTACCTCGCCGACCGTGACAACCTGGCGTCTCTGGTGAGTAGCTTTGACCCGCTGGCGGATGACCTCGCGCCAGTCCCGCCGTCCGCGTATCAGTTCACCTACACTGGAGCGGTCGTCGCCCCGGTGGTCACGGGGATCAGTCCGACCAGCGGTGCTGCCGCCGGATCGGCCGTCGCCCCGGCGGTCACGGGGATCAATCCGGCCAGCGGCGCTGTTGGCGGAGGCACAGTTGTCACAGTTACCGGCAGCAGATTCACGGGCGCAACCTCGGTGTACTTCGGCGGCGCTAGCGCAAGCGCGATGACGGTAGTTTCCGACACGCAGATCACGGCCACGAGTCCCGCGGGAGCGGGCACCGTTGATATCACCGTGGTGACACCGTCTGGCACGTCCGCTAGCAATGGAGCGGGAGAACTCGTGCAGCAGCGCCAGACCACGGCGGCGGATTGGGCCGCCTTCGTGCAAAACGTCAACACCCTCTACGATGGGCTGATCACCGCACTCGGCCATCAAGAGATGGCGAGCAAGCAGACCCCCATCGCGGTCCCGGACACCGAGATCAGCCTGTTCACCGACATCACCGGCGCCTGGGTCAAAGCCATCCTCCTCGAGAGCCCGGAGCCCCTGCCGTGGCAGCGTACGTGGCGCTGGATCACGCTCACCAACACCGCGAACAAGTCACTCGACTTGCTGATTGTGTGGAGCGCGGACGGGACGCGCGGCCTGCTTGTCCCCTTCCAAACTGTGGTGGGCCTGTACAACCTGACGATCACCTTCCAGGGAAATATCGGAGCCGAAGCCCCCAGCATTACGCAGAGTGTGAATCAGACCGTCAGCGGCGTCTCGGAATCGGTACTCGTGGGCTCCATCGCGATGGGAAGGGTCCGTATTATTCGGGATCCTCCCATCGTCAAGGGACAAGCCGTTCTTGATCAGGCTCCCCACCTCGAGCCGATCTTGAAAGCTCTGCAGCGGTTAAGGGCCAGTGGTTGATGGTGGAGAGTAGGTGTCCGACAAGGCGGCTACGCGATCAGGCTGGGAGGGCGATGGGCCCTTTCAGGATGGTTACCCCATCCTTTTCGCAGCGGACGCGAAAAGGATGGGGTAACCCTGTCTCGATGGTCGAATCGTAGTATCGGATGCTGTACAAAACGAAGGACGGCTAGATCCGCCCACGAGATTGGCTCGCTCGAGAACGCACGAAGCCCGAATAAGCCCCTGCCAAACAGCTTGGCGGAATTAGCAAGAGAGCCGTGACATAGATGTCTACGTTCTCCTCAAAACCACCAAGAAAAGTCATCTCAAGCCACGCCCAAAGCGCAACCCCCGCTGCAGCGACGGTCACCCCAACAAAGATGCCCACCCACGGTCGCCGAATTGGTAGTAACCAGACCGCGGTAGTCCCGAAAACCGCCAAGCCAGTACAAATAGCCAGGACGGCTGCCAAATTCCTGACGCGATACATGGGAGCAAGGGCTACATCATGGCTGAATAGCAACAGCATTCCCGGCACAACAATTTCGTAAGACAGGTATGGCAATGCGAGCCAGATCGCGAACGCCTTCCACCGCGGTGCCACACGCATCCCCCAATCATCGCTGAACGCCGGGCTAGTGGCAAACGCAGGGCCGCTTAGTCAAAGCTGCATAATAACGCCGGATGATCGCGTTTACCTGTTCTTGTGCTCGGGGATTGGCATTCAGGTGCTCAAGGTTCTCGATGCTCCATGGATTCCCGGGCCCGTCGTCGTCTCCCCCGTGTTGGAATGATTGGCTGCAGCCCGTGAACAAGCCGCACCAAGGAATCGGATTGCCGTTCGCGTCAGTGTGGGCCGGGCTTGTCATGTCCATCTCCGGATGCATTGCCTCGCCAAACGTGAATAGAGCCTGGTCGGGCTGACCTGCCTGCATTTGGTTGGTCGCCACTGTCATCGATGCCGCGACGTATTGATCGCGCTGATTTTGGGCCGCCGCAGCAGTCTGATGAGTGGTACCGTCGCTCATAGAATGCATGTAGGAATGCGCCGGGTCCTGGAAGTTCTGGTCAACCCAGTGAGAGCCCTGCTGGATCTGCCAAATGTCGTGATTTGAGACTCCGCACGGGTGTAGCGCGTTCCATATTAGCTGGTTGTGGGCCTGAGTGCTCCACAGGCCGGAAGGATCATTGCCATTTGTCGCAGAATCGCGGACATAGGTGTAGACATTTATTCCGCCTTCGAAATCCACCGGGTCTTCGCTAATAAAGCGTCCAAGTTGTGGCGAATAGTACCGGGCTCGGTAAAAATAAAGGTTGGTTTCCGAATCGAACTCGCGGGCAGTGTACCGGAAAGGATTTGCGAGCGACCCTGAAGAAGCAGTCAGATTGCCGAACGAATCATACGTGTATGTCTGCGTCAGCGAGCCTGCACTGTTCGCGAGTGAGGTAATACTGCCCAGTCCGTCGGCGTTGTAGAAGCTAGTCACTCCAGACTCCAACATCGCCAGAGGTTCGTCCGCGCCCTGCCCTTGCAGGTAGCGGGCGACAACCGCACCGCTCGCATTGGTCTCTTCAATCAGGTTGTCCCCAGCGTAGGCGTAGATGGTGGTTCCGGCAGATGAAGATTTATAGATGCGGCGACCGTATGGGTCGTACTTAAAGATCACCGCTCCCGTGCCCGGCACTACTGCTGAGACCAACCGGTTCTCGAAGTCCCACGAGTAGGTAGTCCCGCTGGGATCGGTCAACGTGTTACCGTCATTGTCGTAGGTGTCGCTCCCGCTGGGGGCGGAGGTTAACTCGTTTGACGTGTTGTAGCTGTACGAGCCTATCCCCAACAAACTCAGCCTGTTCCCCACCGCGTCGTAGCTATAGCTCTCAACAGTCGCATTTGCCTCGGTTACCTGCTTCAGTTCGTAGATCGCATCATAGCCATAAGTCGCCGTGATACCGTTGAGATTGTTCGTTTTACTCGTCAAATTCCCGGCAGAATCGACCGTGTATGTCGCTCCATCAATCGTACTGCCGCCTGCCTGGTGCAGCACAGAAAGGACGTGCGAAAGCGAGTCATAACTGTAGTTCGTGTTTACACCGTTGGGCCGGGTCAAGCTCGTCCTTCGACTCAACGCATCATAGCCGAAGCCGAAGCTGCCAGAGGTGAAAGCCGCCGGCGGTGTCAGTGTTTGCAGCCGGTTCAGCACATCGTAAGCGTAGGTGCTGTTTCCGCCTTCCGGGTCGGTGAAGCCCGTTTGGTTCGAGACCGCGTCGTAGGCGTAGTTGGTCGTAAAGGTGCGGCCAGTGAGAAACGCGTATTGCGTGGATGTACCAGTTAGCCTCCCCCTGTTGTCGAACGTGAACTGATAGGTACCCGTGGGATCGCTCACTTGCGTCAAACGCGAGTCGTTGTCGTAGGTGTAGTTTACAACCGTGGCATCCGGATACGTCTTCTGGACCAGACGGTTCAGCGTGTCGTAGGCGTAGGTGATTGTTTGATTCTTGCGGTCTGTCCTACTTTTTACATTCCCCACAGCGTCATACATGTAGGTGGCCACCTGTCCAGACGGGAAGGTCGTCTGCGTGAGGCGGTCGAGACTATCGTAAGCATAGTAGGTGGTATGGCCGTCCGCATCAGTGATGCTGGTCTGGTTGTCTTCCGTGTCATATCCATACTTTGTCGTGTTGTTCGCGGCATCCGTCATCGACATCTTGCGGTCCGCATCGTCGTAAGTATAGCTGGTGGTTTTGCCGTCTTGGTCCGTCACAGAAATCCGCCGGCCACGATAGTCGTAGGTAAGTAGTGTCGTGGTGGAATCGGGATAGGTGATCCGGGAAAGCCGATTCATGGCATCGAAGAGGTAGGTGGTCGTATTGCCGAGCCCGTCCTTTACGGAGGTCCGGTTGCCGCGGGCATCGTAACCGTACGTGGTGGTGTTGCCTTGAGCGTCGGTAATCGTCGCAAGAAGGCCCGCCGTGGTATATGTGAACGTCGTGCTATGGTTCAGAGGGTCTATGATCTTCGTTGTTTCGCCCGCAGAATTGTAGCTAAATTGCGTGATACTCGGCGAGGCCCCGGCCGCCGGTGCGGGCAACGTTGTCGTGAGCAGGTTTCCGTTGGGGTCATAGGTATTTGTCACTGTGTTGCCCATCGGATCGGTGGAGGTTAGTACTTCACTGAAGTTGTTGTAGGTGTAGCTCCAGGTACTTATGGCGGAGCCAGTGCCTGCGGATCTGCTCAGCACATTGCTGTTGGTATCGTAAGTGAACGCTATGGTGCTGCCCAAGGCGTCCGTTTTGGAGATGCGGTTGCCAGAACCGTCATAGTAGAGCGTGCCGTTGCCGCGACCGCCGCAACTGGCGCAGCCTGGGCCCGTGATCGACGTGACCGAGGGTTGTCCGCCGAAGTTGGCGCTGCCGTAGGTGGTGGAAATGTTTTGCGAGTTGACGACCTGGGTTTGGCCCTGGCCCGTGTATTGCACGGTGACGCTATCGACGCCATTGGCGCGTACGGAAGTGAGACCGCGGCGGCTGGAATCGTAGGTGTGGGCCTCTAAGATCTTTCCTTGACCATCGGTGACGTTGAGGAGCTGATCCAACGGGTCGTAGCTCATGTTCACGGAGGAACCGTCGGCATACAGAACCTGGGTGAGCCGTGAATTGGGGTCGTAGGTGTAGGTGGCGACCACGCCGACCGAGTCCTGGATGGATTGCACGGTGCGGGCCGCGCCGTAGTTGAACGTCAGAACCTGGCCGGCAGCGGTCGTGACATTCGAAATGCGGTTCGCAGAGTCGTAGTTGACCGTGGTCTGGTTGCCATTGCGATCAACAATCGCCGTGAGATAGCCGGCAGAATTGAAGATTTTCGACGTGCCATTGGCGAAGCTAATGGTAGAGGTTGGATTGCTTGCCAGTAGGTTACTGGGCACCAGGAAAGCATGTTCATTGAGCGGCGAAGAAACTGTGTAAAAGACGTTGGCCGATTGGTTGAGCTGGAAATTCCAGACGGTCCCGTCGCCGAGCCAATATTGCGCCGACTGAGGAATGGGCGGGCTGGAGGGAGACGAGTTCGGCGGCGGCGGAGCGTAAGCCAGGCGTTCGTCGTAGGTGGAACGCCAGCTATTTCCAAAGGTTCCGGAAAGCTCGACGGGAGAAATGCTTTCCCACAAGCTGTTCCACGTGCGAGAGAGTTGGATACCTCCGCCCAATCCGGGCAGGGAGTAATCGGCCTGATCCACGTAAACGTTGCCGTTGGTGACATTGATCGGCAAGCCCACGCTACCCTCACAAACTTTCATGCAGTGCCCTGTGCCAGGCCGACCCGCCCCATTCTGGTTCAAGAACGCGGTTTGAATGCTGTTGGTTGGAACGTTGTTGGTACTTACCAGATAGCCGGAGTCGGTTAGGCTCAGCCAGTCCCCGAAAGTGCCGGTGATTTGTCCGGCCGCGGTGGGCTGGGCGGGGTTCTCGAGGTTGACGAGCAGCACGTTTGAGCCCGTGGCAACGAGAGCGACCGAGCCGCTGATGGTGACGTCGGTTGCCCCGACTGAGTTACCGTTCTGATCCACCAGTGGAAGGAATCCAATCACCTGCGGTGTGTACGGGCTGCCGGGCGTGTAAGGCTGGGTCATGTTTACGACCGCCAGCAGAGACGCTCCTGATGCCGGCGTTCCCGAGTTGGTGACTGTTCCGGAACCGACGACCACAGCAATGTGTTCGTTCGTGGTGTTCCCCGTGCTGTCTGTGACGGGAATGGTCGACAAAGCCACGGCGCGGCCCTGTTGCAACTGGTAGGTCGTGCCGCCGCTCGTCATCTGCAAAGGCGATTGGCTGAGCGCCAGTGGAGAAGTGTAGGCCGCCGGGGGGTACAAGATAGCACTGGGGCCGCTGAGTGTGGGGTCCGCTATCACCAGGGGCAACTGCCCGGTGGCGACAAGGAGTGTTTGAGTGGCGGCGCTGCTGCCCGAACCGCCGGTGGTTACAAAGTCGTCGGCCTGCAAACCAAACATCGTTGCCGTGCCGCATATGGCTGATGAACCGCACGGGGGTGGGGTTGCGGCGCTGTTTGGAATGGGCAGTTGAATGGCATTCACGATCGCGTCCATCGCGAAGCCCTCTCCGTCAGTGGTTATGGCCTGGCCGAAGGTGGAGGCGCTTGCCTGCTGGTAATCCCCGATAACGTTGCCCAGATCGATAACCTGCAACCCCTGATATAAGGTGCTGGCATAGAGATAGTTGTCCTTCATGGCCAAGCGCACGGCGATTCCCGCCTGGTCGGCGCTGGAGGTAACACTGACCGCCCCGGCCCGCACTGGCAGGATCGGATTGCTTACATCGTAGAGCCACACGTTTGCAGGAATCGCCACGTCCTCTGCCGTGCTGGCCGAAATCGCAACCAGCGGTCCACCGCCCCATGTCGCCGAAGAACCCAGAAGTTCTTGTTGGATGGCAGGCGTTTGCGCCAATCCGGCAGCGTCTGTGGCGCGACCAACGAAACTAACCGGTACGCCCAGATCAACGGGGGTCGAAGGTGTCGTGATATTAAAGATGCCGAGACCACTGAGGGTACTAGTAACGAACTCTCCGGCATAGGCGTAATTCCCGATGACGACAGGCCGGGTAATCACTTCATCCGTGCTAGACGCCCCACCCAGTTGTTGTGGGCCAAACGTGGTGAATTGAAGGGTGTAGGGAGTCAAGCCGGTTTGCGCAACCGAAGTACCATTCTGACCGGTAGCAATGTTTTCGATTCCACTTGTCAGCGTGAGAGTGTAGGTTTCTCCGAATTCAAGGCCGGTAGTGGGTTCAATGGTGAGGGCAGTGATTCCTATGGGATCGTTGTACGCGCCGCTGTACGGCGCGTTGTTGAGGTTGACAACATTACCGGTGGGCTGGATGCCGATCAGAGTAAACGCTGGCGTATCACCCTGCGGACTACCCTTGAGACTCACGTTGCCGGGTACATACGTAACTGGTTCGCTGAAGGTAACTGTAGGGAAAGTGGAGGTAGACACGTTCTGCGCAGGCGCGCCATTCGCCTGCGGCACAGGAGTGGCGTAGATCACCGTGGGGGCGACGCCATTGGTCGCGTAGGTGTTGCTATTGCCGCTGCCTGCAGCAACTACGAGGAACGACTTGCTGACGGTGACCTCATTCAGGGTCAGGGGATTAATCGCCGAAGCAATGACGGTGTATTCACCCGGGCTGCTGGGCATGTAAGGATAGTCGGGCGCGCTCAGCTGGAAGACACCGAGCGTCGATGGTGTGGGTGGCGTAACCATAGTGACGGAATACGAAGTTCCGCTCGTCGCGCTGTTGACACCGATCGTCGCGCCACTGACTTGCAGGCCGGAGGTAAACGAAATATTAAGAGGAGTGCCCGTCGGCACGATGCCTGAGATGGGCGAGTTGCTGGGGTCCGTCGCATTGGTGATGACGATGTTGATCTGTGGCGGTGGGGGCGGCGGTGTCGGTGGTGAGAAGGTAAAGTTGAGGCGCCCGATGTTCTTGTATTGCGCTTCCAGGCCCGCCGTCACGGAGAATAGTGAATCGTCGGGCTGTGCACCGTCGACCTCATAGGCCGTGGACACAATTTGCTGCCCGGTAATATTGTTCTGGCCGGTAACGCTCCGTGTGCCTCCTCCGAATTGGGGATCGAATAATGAGTACGAGCCGCAGGTGTCGGATGTAGTGGTGACGTATTGCGGGTTGTTGGTCAGCCAGATTGATACCGGTGTGCCGGGATTCAACGGCGCGATGCCCGACCCTGTGTTCGAGCTTTGATAAACCATTCCGGCAATCAGCCCCTGCGAGGCGACTCCAGCCTGATTCGGATCGTAATCCCACATCATGAAAACGAATGTGGTGGCAGCCTGCAAAGGCTGGAAGCCGGCGTTTGCCTTTCCCAGGAAGCTGCCATAGCTGTTCATGTAGCCGCAGAATGGCGGCGAGGCCGTCACTACCTGCGCGCTCGCACCGGTTCCCTGAACGAAGGCGTCGTCGACAGTTTCAAACAGAACATCTCCGTTCGAGTCAGTAAGCCTGCGGAACACGTAGTAGAACGCGCCTGACGGTGCGCTGGCGGGCACCGGGAATGCCAACTTTGCTTCCTTGTTAAACATCGGCATGCTGGGCGCGGTGATTTGGATGCCGCTGCCGAAGTTGGCTCCCGTCCAGACGGGAAGCTGCGGGAAGGCGGTCTGATCCAGCAACGCGAGCTGGAAGGTCGTGCCCTGATTGAGGGCGCCGGCTGGAATAATGATGCCGGTGCCGCCGGGACCGGTGACCGTGCCGCCCCCCGGGCCGACGGCGGTGGTGCCATTCGATCCGACGAACTGGCTGATGGTGAAGGTCGTTACGTTGCCCGAAGGATCAGTCAGCGTGACTTGCAGGATATCGTTGATCGTGGCGGGCATCGAGCCTGTAACAGATCCGTCGTTGAAAACGGTGAGCGAGTACACCACTCCGTTGGTCTGATCGACAATCAAAATTGTCGAACCCGCGGGGAAAGAACCTGCAGGCGCGCTGATGGCCACGTTGCCGTTCGAGTCCGGCATCGCGAACACGAGAGCGTTCGTGTTGTAGGTTGTCGCCGTAACGGCGGCCGTGGTGAAAGAGATCGTCGGAACCGAGATCAAGCCGCCGAGCGCGTTGGCCAGTCCTGAGGCTTGCAGCGTGTATTGCGTTGAAGGTTGCAACGCCGATTGCGGGAAGATCGCGAGCTTGGTGTTGCCACTTGAGAATACGAAGCGCACGGCGATGGGCGTGGTGCTTCCCGCGGCCGTCAGCACCACGGTCGATGAGGTCACGTTGGCCGTGTTGAACGCATCGGCGGCCGTGATGTCAATCTCAGCCGTGATCGGAATGCCGATTGCGCCGTTCGCCGGAGTGATGGTGGCCGTTTCCACCTGGCCGGCGACGGTGATGTTTGCGGTTGCGGTTTGGCCGGAGGCGACTTGCGCGCTCACGGTGCCAGCCAGAGCGGTATTCGCAATCGAAGCGGTAAGGTTTACTGTGCCAGCGGCCGCCACAACCTCATAGTTGCCATTGGATCCCGAGAACGCGACAAACGGCAAAGCATCGGTTTGCACCATCGCGGCGATGGGTCCGGAGCTTGCAGAAACTGTTCCGCTCACAAAGCCGGTTGGGATGGTCAGTTCATAGAACACGTAATCGCCGCCCTGGGTAATTCCCGGCAATCCAGTAGTGGCTTGCGAAACGATGTTTGTGGTCGTCACCGTCGCCAAGCTTACGACGACCAAATACGGTACGCCTGCAATCCGATTCTCCTGGGCGATCACTACGTTTGTGCCCGGCGTCAAGCCCTGGGTTCCAACCGAAAGTTGGGCGGCGTTGGTTAACGTTTGGCCGGAAAAGTCGACGTTATATTCAGAGACCGGCACCAGTGTGGCACTCGAAGGCAGGAACGTATCGACTGACTCGGGCGTAACGGCGACGGCGGTGTCCTGCGACAATGAGCCGGCCGCCACGGTTAGAATGGCATCGCCGGACTGCACAGAAACGGGATCGCTCCCCCCGGTTTCACCTCGGACGGATTCGCGACCGGACAGTATGTTCAGGTGTACGTCGCCGGAAGTGAGTTGCGACGGCTGGAAAGTCTGCGACGGCGTCACCGGAAAACTTGCGCCTACGACGGAGCCAGCGGGAGGAGCCGGATTCTGATACAGCAGAAGATCTTCGTAGCGCGGTTCTTCTGAGAGCGCTTGGCCGGTGGCCAGCGTGTAGGTTTCGATGACCTGAGCTTGAATCACGGTGCCCGAGGGTAGGGACGCGCTTGACTGCACGGCCAGCGAAGCGATGGCCGTGCCGCCGGTGGGCGCAATGTTCGCCGGATTCAGAGAGCCGGTGCTGATTGCGTTGGTCGGCAACGTAACCATCGACACACCGGTAAGCGGCTGACCTACCGCAGGTATGGAAACGCCTGGATCTGAAACGACGAGTGCATAGTCGCCGACCGAAGGTATGGCAACGGTGAGCGCGCCACTCGCAGCCGAAAGATTCGACGCCACCATGTTCCAGGCGTGCACGGTATAGTTGTACGAAACAAGGTACAAAGTTCCGGTTGGCAGTCCGCTGAAGTTCGCGCTGAGGGCCGAGCTGGCGGAAATGTTTGTCTGCAGATCGAAAGCGGCAATAGGAGACCATCCCAAAGGCAGCAGACCGGGCAGGCCTTGCTGCGACAGTGGCGTCAGATAATAAGAGGTGGTAGCGCCACCCGCTGGCACGGTCAGCGTAATGGCCCCCGTACCTACCGTTCCACCGCTGGCGCTAATCGTGACTGGCGCGGCTAGCGGGGTCATACGGGCATCAACGGGAACGGTTCCCACGCCGGATTGCACCGCTACCTGGCGTTCGACCGTGACCATTGCGGGAACTCCGCCAGAACTTCCGGGTTCGCTGATGTCGAGGAACAACTGGCTGCTGGTGACGGGGATCGAGTAGCGGCCTGCCGAGTCAGAAGTCTGGGTCGCGCCGGTTTGGCCAAGCACCTGCAGCGTCGCGCCCTGCAAAGGTAGTCCCGTGGTATCAGACAATACCTCGCCAACAATCACGCCCGAGGAGACAACCTGGATTCCTTTGTTGACGGAGGCCGCGTTCCCGGCAGCATCGGTGACGATGGCGGTAAGTGTCAACGTGCTGCCCGATGTCGCCGTGGTAGGTGCGGTGACGCTGATGCTATAGGGCGGGGTGAGGACGGTTCCGATCGCCGACCCATTCAGCTGAAACACAACCGATACTAGCGGAGCTATATCGGCCAGAGTGATTGTTGCCGTTCCGCTTTGCCCCGGCGACAGCTGAGTTGGCGCCGTAAACTGCGTAATCGCGGGCGGAGTTTCATCAATGTTCAGCGAAACTGAGGCTGTGTTTTGATTTCCCGCCTGATCAATCACCGTTCCGGTGACGCCCTCTCCCAGGCCCTGGGAAGAAACAGTCTGCGTGGGTCCGCAGGAAACAATCGATGAAATGCTCTTAATACAATTGAACGTGACGGTGACGCTTGTGCTGTTCCATCCTGCTGAGTTGGGCGATGGCGATACTGACGCGGAAATTGTCGGCCGTGCCTGCTCGAGATTAACCGTGGCCGAGGTACTGGCAGCGTTTCCGGCCACATCCGTGGCTGTTCCGGAAATCGATTGGTTGGCGCCGTCGGTTGAAACCGTGGTGGCGCTCGGGCACACTGCGACCCCAGACAATGAATCGCTGCAAATAAAGGTGACAGTTACCGGAACCGTGTCCCATCCCGCGGAATTTGGTGTTGGCGAGAGGCTCGCGGTAATCGTGGGCGGAGTCTTATCAAGTTTGATGACGACAGTAGCAGTATTTGTTCCTCCAGCGGCATCAATCACAGTTCCGGTTACGGGTACGCTGGCACCCTCCGTAGAAACGACTTGCGGCGAGGTGCAACTGATGATCGGCGCGCCGCCCGGAGTACAGCTGAAACTCACCGTCACATTGGCGTTGTTCCAGCCCGCCGCATTCGGCTGTGGCGAAACACTGGCCAAAATCAGCGGCGCCGTCTCGGAAATGTTCAGCGTGACTTGCGCGGAAGCAGTGTTTCCTGCGGCATCGGTGGCCGTGCCGCTAATGACCTGACCAGCGCCTGGTGTGGTCACCACTTGTGGCGTAGGGCAGCTGGCTATTCCCGACAGCGAGTCGGCACAGGTAAACGTAACGGTGACGGCTGAGTTGTTCCAGCCGGCGGAGTTTGGCGACGGCGACGCGCTGGCGCTGATCGTGGGCGCCGTCTTGTCGATGTTGAGCGTGATGTTCGCGCTGGCGGTGTTGCCCGCGACATCGGTGACCGTTCCGGTCACAATTTGATTCGAGCCCTCGGTGCTCAAGGTGGTCGGTGACGGACAGACCGTGATCGGCGCCGTCCCCGCCGTGCATGTCCACGTCACGGTGACACTAGTGTTGTTCCACCCGGCGGAATTGGCAGCCGGACTGGCGACTCCTGTGATCGTTGGCGGCTGGGTCCCGATATTCAACGTGACACTGGCGCTCGCCGTGTTGCCGGCTACGTCAGTAGCGGTTCCCGTGATCACCTGATTCGCGCCCGCCGTGCTCACGGTCTGCGGCTGCGGACAAGTGGCCAGTGGCGCCGTGGTCGCCGTGCACGTGAAGGTCACTGTGACACTGGTATTGTTCCAGCCGTTAGAATTTGGCGCCGGAGAAACGCTGGCGACGATTTTGGGCGGCGTGGTCGCAATATTCAGCGTGACTTTGGCGGTATTCGTGTTGTTTGCAGCGTCTGTCACCGTCCCTGAGACGACTTGATTCGCGCCTTGCGTGCTCACCACCTGAGGGCTAGGGCAGCTCGTGATCGGGGCCACCGCGGCGGTGCAGGTGAACGTGACGGTGACGTTGCCGTTGTTCCAGCCATTGGGGTTCGGTGTGGGCGAGGCGGAGGCAGTGATCGAGGGCAGTGTCAGTTCAATGTTTAGTGTTGTCTTGGCCGTCGCCGTGTTGCCCGCTTTGTCGGTCGCCGTGCCGGAGATCACCTGATTTGCCCCGGCCGCAGAAACCAATATTGGCGAGGGACACAGCGATATTCCCGACAGCGAATCCGAGCACGTAAAAGTCACGGTAACATCGGTGTTGTTCCAACCCTGCGAATCAGGCGCTGGGCTCGGCGTCGCAGTGATTGTGGGCGGCGTCTCGTCGAGGCTGACATTGACGCAAACCGAAGTTGACTTGTCTCCGTTGGTGTCGACCGCCTGTCCACAGACCTGCTGATTGGCGACTTGCGTGGTTACCTGCGCCGGCGCCGGGCAAGTCTTAATCGGATAGGAGCCCGCGGTGCAGGTGAACGTTACGGTGACCGTCGAATCGTTCCAACCGTTGGCATTCGGTGCGGGAGATGCCGACGCGGTCACCGTCGGCGGGACATAGGCTGCCACCGTAAATGTGACCGTCGCGGCCGCAGGAGAATTTTGCGCTCCCGCTGCCGTCACCGTGATGTGCCCCGTGTAGGTCCCTGGAGCGAGGCTTCCCACGGTAGCTGACACCTGAAGAGTCTGCGGCGCGGTTCCGCTAGCCGGTGTTGCCGAGAGCCAGGCCGAATCTGAACTGTCGGTGAAAGTCAGCGTCCCGCTTCCTGTGTTCGTGACACTCAGGTTCGCCGGCGCTGGATTCGCTTCACCCTGGATGGCCGTAAAGTTCAGGGTCGTAGGAGAAATGGAGAGGATCGGCGCCGATGCCGGCAGACCATAAGCAGAAATGTAGCAGGTGTTCCAAACGGTCCCGGTGGTCCAACTTGAGGGCAAAGATGTCAGATTCTCCTGCGGCGTAGTTTCGCTATGGCAGACGGTTGTCTGCCGGTCGCGGAAGTACGGACTTGTGGCCTGGGTTCCCAGGACCGCGATCCAATATCGCTTGCCGGCAGTAATGCTGCCCGGCGTGATCGTGATCTGATTCCAGGTTCCCGCAGCCGGACTGGTTGTGGTCCCTTGCCCGAGCAGGGTTCCGGGGTGATCGCTGCCGTTGTCCGCGTACAGACCCACCGTGACCGGCTCCGATCCTGAAGTCGGATCAAGATAGACAGCAATGCTGCCCACGCTGCCGGTGGTGTTGGCAATCGCTGGGAAGGCTTCCGCGCGACCTGCGGGGTTCTTGTCGAGTGAGGCTTCGACCATCTGATCGCCAATCATGACCGTCGCCGGCGAACTGCCAGTGACGGCGTAGGCGGTGATGTAGCAGGTATTCCAAGTCTTGCCGGTGGTCCAGGTGCTCGGCAGCGACGTGAGGTTCGACTGCGAACTGGTTTGGCTATGGCACGTCGTTGTGCTTCGGTCGTAGAAATATGGTATGCCGCCGGTTGTGCCCAGGATGGCAATCCAGTAGGCGGTTCCGGAAGTCACGCTGGCCGCGGTTACAGTCACGCTGTTCCAGGTGCCGGGATAGAGTTGCGTGGTGCTGCCCTGGGTCAGCAGGCTTCCCGGTTTTCCACTCGAGTCCTTGTAAATACCGAGATAGATCTTGGTGGCGGCCGAGGTTTCATCGAGAAAGAAGTTGAACGATCCTACCTGGCCGCTGGCCGTAGCCGTGAAAGGAAACGCCTCCGCCAAGCCGGTGGCATTCGAGTCCAGGTTCGCCTCGATTGCCTGGTCCCCCATGAGAACGGTTTGTGCGCTTAGATTTGTGGCGAAGACAAAGATAAAGATGAAGAAAAGAGCAGTCGCAATTGCGCCGAACAGACGCAGCCATGCGGCCAGGGATTGCTCCGGCAAACTCGATAAGTTCCTGTGTGAGCGACGAAACATTCTTTCCTTCTCTTAACCCTCGCAACCTCTGCTGCCGTCTGGCAGTGACGATCCCGCATTCACGATCTCAGTTGGAGATCGTGATCGCCCAAACACCGCCGTTCAAAACGCTCGGCAAACCGCCGCCGATGATGGCCCCGCTCGGCGTGGCCGGAACAATCTGCACCGTCGCAGTGCCCACCGAGGCTCCTGCGCTGGAATAATTCACCGTAATCGAGCCGCCTGCCGTGGTGAACAGCCTAAAGTTGCTGTTCTGTGACGCATTGCCGTTAAGGATCGTTCCGCCGGTCGATTGCACATAGGAACCGTTGTTAATCGTGACGAAGCTGCCCACCGTTACGGCCACCGGCGTGCCATCGGGGACCGTGTTTCCTACCGAATCCTTAATTCCGCTGAAGGTCACATTCGCGGTCGTGTTCGCCGTCAAGGTCGCGGGCCCGTTCGCGGTGGTCGATGTGACTCCGTGCAGGTTCACCGTGCCTACGCCGATGGCGGTGGTCGTGAGCACCGCTCCGCTACTGCTGAGCGGCACTACGGCGATGTAGCTTGGAACCGTTTGCCCAATACCGGCGGTCACGCCCAAATCGGAGTACGAAGCGTTGACCTGGCCGCCTGCCACGGTGAATTTCTGGAACTGCGAGTTGTTGGTCGCGACCGTACCGTCGCCCGGCGACGTTCCCGCAGATGCAATCGTGCCCCCTGATCCGATCACGTAAGAGCCGCTGAAGATGGCCGCGTATGGAATGGTGGTCAATCCCACCAAAGCTCCGTTGGGTACGGGCGTAATCCCATCGCTTTCCAGCAGTCCGGTGATCGTAACCGCGCTGTAGTTCGCGTTTCCATTGGCAGTCAAGTCGACCGGGGAGAAGTTGACGTTCGCGCTTCCCGGCGCCAGCAACTGCACTGAAACCGTGCCTAGAACGTTGCTGCTGATCTCGCTTCCGCCTGGCGTGACGGGCACAACGCTGACGATCGCCGTCTGCGATCCCGAGGGAACGGAGATGCCCTGCGAGGAATACTGGAAGACGATCTGTCCGTTGGTGATCGTGAACAGGCTGAAGAGTGAATTGAAAGGAGCAGGCGTGCCCCCGAAAATCGCGCCGCCTACTGACGGAACGTAAGCGCCTCCAGAGATGGTGTAGAAGCCCGCCGCTGTCACCGCGACCTGCGTGCCGTCCGGCACAGGATTGCCCGCCGCGTCAGTGAAATGCGAGAACGTAATCGTGGAACGATAGTCGCCGCCGTTGGCAAAGACCGAGGTCGGGCTGGCAACGCCTTTGGAGCTGGTCATTCCGGCGATGGTGACGGGCTCATATCCCACCGCATAAGTGCTGCTAATGCCTCCGCTACTGTTGGCCTCAACCACGACCACGTTCGCAGTCAATTCCTGCCCCGGCGTTGCGGTTACGTTCTGGTCGGCGTAGGTCACAGTCAGCGCGCCGTTCTGCACGGTATGGATCTTGAAGTACGAATTCGACGGCGACTGCGTGCCGCTCACAATCTGGCCGCCCGCGGAATTCAGATACGCGCCGTTGACGATGGCTACGCCTGCGGCCGCGCTGACGCCCAGTTGTGTGCCGTCGGGAATGGTATTGCCGAAGGCGTCGAGGACCGGCGTGAACGTGACTGTCGTAGTGTGGACCCCGCCATCGCCAAGCACTGAGGCAGGCTGCGCGGTTCCCACGGTATTCGACGGTGGCACCAGCACAAGGTTCTGCACCGCAATCGCGTCGGTATCGAGTTCGTTCCCGCTCGGGTCAATCATGACCAACTGCAAAATCGCTTGTCCGGTTTGACCCGGTGTGACGGTCTGCGATCCGTCTGTTGAATACGTGGCGACGAATCCATTCGAAACCAACGGATAGTAATGGAAGGCCGTATTGTTGGCGGGTGTTCCATCCAGGATAGTGCCGCCCGCAGAATTCACATACGACCCGGCCCAGATGGATTCGCCGGCCTGAGCGGTGAAACCAATGTGGGAGCCATCCGGCACAAGATTGCCGCGCGTGTCGTGCACATCCGTGATCGTAATCTGCAAGGGCACGGACGGAGATACTTGCGGCACACTGGGTTGAATCGGGTTGATGTCCGCGCCCGCCGCGCCGGCCAGAGTGATGACGCCGGTACCAATGGCGAGGGTCGAACTAACATTCCCGTGACTATCAACCGGAACTACACCGACCAGTACGGAAGCGGTCTGGTTCCTTCCTTCGTAAACTCCCGCATCGGAATATTCGAAGGTGATCTGCCCGCCTGACATCGTGCCCAGCGCGTAATAGCTGTTGCTGGAAGACGGAATGTTGAGAAGGCTTCCACCGGCGGAGTTTTGGTACGAGCCGTTCACCACTACCGTGCCGGCTTGAATGGCGATGCCGGCCTGAGAACCGTCGGGTAGCATATTGCCGTTGGCGTCGCGCAGCACCACCGACACCTGGGTCGTGTGCGTCCCTCGATCGGCGTAAAGCGCTCCAGACGCCACGTACACAATGGCAGTATCCGTGGAAGCGCGGATGTTGAGATCGTGGCTGGAAACCACTCTGGTGCCCAACACGTTATTGTTTGCGTCCGCTGCCTGCATCTGAATCACGGCCAGGGTGCCGGCGATCGGCCCGGGCGAGACTGATCCCGATGAATAGGTCGCAGTCACCGTGCCGTTCTTGATCGTGTACACCTGGAAGCTCGGATTGTTGGCCGCGGTCGTTCCATCAGTGAACATTCCGCCCGCGGATGGAACCGGGGTGCCGGCGGGATTCACCGTCGCCATGTTCGCCGCCGAGAGCGCAACGTTCGCGCCATCCGGAACCACGTTGCCGTCAATGTCCTTGATATTGGTGATCGTGATGGTCGACGTGCTCGGCGTCGAACCGTTCACAACCACGGTTTCGGGATTCGCCGAGATGGTTGAGGAGTGCGCCACATACTGGCGGTTGGCGGGCGCGACGTAGGTGTACTCAGCCACAAACTGCGATCCGTCTGTGAACACCGCAGTCGCAGTGTAGAGCACGCCGGGCTGAATCAATCCGTTGTCGCTTGCCACCAGCGTAAGCGTCGCCCCCGTAGTAATCGGGAAGTTGATCGTTCCGTTGGTGCCGTTCAGCAGCGGGCCGCCTACATCCGAAGCAACGCCTAGGTTCGACGATTGGGTGCTCCGCGTCTGCGGGCCCGTCAGCGTGATGTACGAAATTGTGCGCGTGATTCCCTGTCCGATGTTCAGGCTCATCGTGAACACAGAGTCGAGGATTCCGTCCGGAGACAGGCCATTACTGCCTCCGCCCACCAGGTCGACCAGATCGCCCTGGTAGATCAGCGACGTGTTGCCCGAGGAAGGCGGCAGCGATGCGGTCTGGCGCACGGTGATCAGAGTCGCCGCACTGACGTTACCCACCACGTCGGTGGCGGTGAGCGAAAGCGTGTCGTTCACCGAGGCCGCAATGTTGGTGGCAAACGATCCATCGCTGAGCGAGGTTGCGGTCGCGGTGGCGTGCGTGACGGTGTCAACAACGTTGATGGTGAGACCGCCGGCGTTGACCGCACCCGCCGAACCATGCACCAGCGAAATTCCGCTGCTCGGCGGTTCGGCGAAAATCAAATTGCCATTCGGCGCCGCGGGAGGAGTCTGCTTGACGTTGATCGTCACCGTCGTGGAAGCAGTGTCACCCGCGAAATCAACCGCAGTCGCCGTGATAATCTGCGGGCCATCAGGCACACCAGAGAGGCTCAGCGTGGCTTGGTAGGGCGATGCAGTCGCCGTGATGCTCTGGCTGCCCAGCGTAAATGTAATTTTCTGTACCGGCTCGGAAGCGGTCGCGGTCACCGCCACCTGGCCCTTAAAGTACGCGTTTTGCATGGGCGAGGTGATGGTCACCGAGAGCGGCACATTTTCGACGTCCGCTGAAATGGCGGCACTCGCCGGACCGGTCGTGCCCGCATTATTTACGGCCTGCACCGCGAAGTTGTGCGGACCATCGGGCAGGACTGCCGTGTTGAACGATGCGGTGAAGCTGGGCGGTAGCAGCGTGGCCTGCGTCACGTTATCCACCAGGAAATTAATTCTTGCGATGCCCGAGACGGTATCGGTGGCCGAAGCGGAAATCGTGATTTGCCCCACCAGCGTCTGCCCTGCGGTAATTCCGCTCAGAGTGGCCACACTGGGCGGAGCCGTATCTACCGTGAAGGACCCGGAGAACACTCCGACAACGCCAGCGTTGTTCTGTATCGAGGCCGTGACCGTGTGCGCGCCGCTCGACAGCGCGGTCGTCGGGGTGAAGCTCATGGCGGATGAATTTACGCTGGGGACCACCGCCTGGCCGTCGATGGTCATGGTGGCGGTCGCGGGGTTGATGCCCGTCAGTTGATCTGTCAACTGGATGGTGATGGTCGGCGTCGCCGTATTCACGTAGCCGCCGTTCAACGGCGCGCTCAACTGGAGGACGGGCGTCGTGGTTTCGGGGGAGATAAAGGTGCTGGTGAACGGACTGATCTGCACGTTGCCGCCGAAGGAAGTTGCTCCGTTCACGGTGACCGTGTAGATCGTGTTGTTCATCAATTGCGCGGATGGTGTAAAGGTGAGCGCATTTGGCGAAGAGAGCGTAGTGGTCCCGCTGACTGGGCCTCCAACAGAGGTGAGCGAGATCACGTTGCCCATGGGCGCCGTGGCGGAAAGCGCCTTGTTGAAGGTCACGACTACGCTGGTATTGACCGGCACCTGAATCGCCTGGTTCGCTGGCGTCACTGAGACCACCGTCGGCGGCGTCAGGTCAACGGTCGTGAAGTGAATCAACCGGGGAACGAGCAAGGTTCGGCCGAACAAGTCCGTAACCTGGCTGGTCACGTTCAGCACCAGCGGAACTCCGTCCGGCATGGTCCCTTGCAAAGTCACGGTCTTCCCGTCGGATGACACGGACGAATTCAGAAAGACCTGGCTCGCGCCGTTGGTCACAAATATTCCGCTGGCGCTGGCAACCGGCTCGCGGAAGGTGACCATGAGAGGTTGGGTGACGCCTACGCCGGTCGTCCCGTCGGAAGGATTGCTGCTCACCACCGACAACGCGGTGTCATCGAGTGTGATCGTTCCCAGAGGCAGCGTCTCCCCATTGAACGTGAGCGACTGGCCTTCGACGGCGGCGATACCGCCGGAAATCGGATCGTTGAACTGGGCGGTGAAGCTGCTCAACGGAACTCCGACAGCACTGAACGTTCCGTCGTTCTGCGCCTGCAGCGTGATGGAGCCGCTAGGCAGTTGAATGGTGACATTTGTGCCGACGGCAGGAGTCACTCCGTCGGCGCGAACAACCAGGCCCGTAATCGTCCCGCTATTTTGGACTTGAATGGTCAGGTTGTCATTCTGGTTGGGCAGAATCGATCCCGACGCGGTTCCATACAGAGTGAATCCACCGATGTCAGCGCTAAGCTGTGCCGTAAACGAGCCCGCCAGCACTTGCGGCAGAGAGAAAGTACCGTTGCTTGCGGCAGTGATCGTCAGGTAGTAGGGGAACGGACCGGTGCCGATGAGGTTTATGGTGCCGGCGGTCGGCTGGCCGGTGGAATTGAGCGCCACACCCGAAATCGAACCGATTCCGTTCAGCGTAATCTTCGTCGAGATTGTAGAACCCACAGGCACCACCACCATGCCCGTGCCCTGGTCGATGCTGCCCAGTACTTGCACGTTGATGGTGGCGGTTCCGGCGGGAACAAGATTGAAGCTGAAGTTGCCCAGAGCGTCGGTAGTTGTGCTGAGCGTTCCGCCGCCCGTGCCGCCCACGTTGATCGTTACCAGCGAGGCGGTCGCCGCAGTCACGCCATCGGCCTGCACCACTTGCCCGGTCACGGTTCCGGAACTTCGCAACGCGACATTCAACGGGAACGTGTTGCCATCGCCGGTAGTGGTCGTAGACGCGGTACCGGTCAGGAATCCGCCGCTGAGGCTGGCGGTCGCGACCACCAGGCCTTCTGGGACGCCGCCCATCAGGTAATTGCCGGTGGCGTTTGCAGTGGTTGTAGCCGTGAACGTTCCCGACGTGATGGTGACACTGGCGCCCGGTTGCGGCATCCCGTCGCTGGTTACCACGCCCTGCACCGTGTCCAGTCCTTCGGCAATCACGTTGAGCGTGAGAACCGCCCCCTGCGTGGTGAAGGAGCTGGCGGCAATGCCGGTGCGGCCGCTCAGAGGATCCTGCGCATTCAACTGCACCGAGCCGGCAGGAACGTAATCGAAGGTAAAGGAACCCACGTTGCCCGCCCCCAGCGTTGTCGCCTGACCGATGACCCGGCCCCCTGCGGTGAGGTTTATGATCGCGTTCGGAATCGGCGTGACTCCGTCGGGCATGTAGAAAACGCCTTGCACCGTTCCCGTCGTGGTCAGTTGCACCTGAATGTTGAGCGAAGGTGTGCCTTGCGGCAGCGTGCCGGAAACGCGGCCGGCGCGGCCGAACGGATCGACCACCTGCACGCTGAAGGGTCCCTCGAATACGCTTGGGAATGGAAGCACGCCCAGGTTCGATGCGTCGAGCGATCCGTTGAAGACGGCATTGGGGTAGTTGACTTCGTTCAGAGTGACGTAAGCGCTACTCACAGCAACACCGGCGCCATCCACCACGTTAACGTTGATCGTTCCCGTTCCCAGCAATCTCAGGTTCTGCGTCGTGTTCTGGCCGGCGATGAGGTAAACGTTGATCTGGGTCACGCCGCCCGAAACCGGATCGGCCGCAGTCAGCGTGTACATCCCCTGCGGGAATATCTTGGCAAAAGTGAATGTGCCGGTGGCATCGGTGGTCACGGTCACATTGGGCAGCGGTCCATTGGCGGTGACCTGCACACCGGCGCCTGTGGGAGTCACGCCGTCAGGCAGAAAAACCACGCCTGACAAGACACCGGAAATCGTGTTTACCATCTGCAGGTTGAAGTTGACCGTGCTGCCGTTCTTGGTCAAACTTCCCTGCGCGCCCACTTGCGTGGGATAGAACGCCTGCGAGGCGGTCACTCCGACGCCGCCGATCAGCACACCGTTGAACTGGAAAGTGCCGCTGGCGCTGGTCTGTGCTGATTGCGAGTTGGTTTGCTGCAACGAGCAGTACTGGGGATTGAACAGGTTCGAAGCGAGCTGAATGGTCGCACCCAGCACCGGATTGTTGCTGGGATCGACCACGTTGCCGGTGACTGTGCCGGTACCGTGGAACTGCATGACGGCAAATCCCGTGGCGCCATCCTGCGTGATGTTTGCCGTGGCCTGGGCGAAATCTCCTGAGTTGCTGAGCGCCGAACCGCTGATG
Source organism: uncultured Acidobacteriaceae bacterium (assembly GCA_963842095.1). Taxonomy (GTDB): domain Bacteria; phylum Acidobacteriota; class Terriglobia; order Terriglobales; family Acidobacteriaceae; genus Sulfotelmatobacter. Next base: position 39,740 of record CAWJEY010000003.1, on the reverse strand, counting down.
CTGCCGATCGAAAGTCCGGTGAACGTCACCACGCCCTGGGAATTGGTGGTCTGCACGTTGCAACCGCAAGCGTCGGAGCATCCGCTACCGCTGCCCGCGATGATCTTGACTTGCTGGTTGGCAACCGGATTTCCGTTCGCATCTAAAACCGTGAACTGCGCCGTACCGATGCCGGAGAGCGTGATCGACGCTCCCGTGATCGGCTGGGCCGCCGAGTTCACCACCACGGTGGTGTGCCCAGTTCGCGTCCCGTCAGTGGTGGTGGCGTAAATAATCTGGGACTGCGAAGGCAGAACCGGGACTCCGCCCAGCGAGAACGTTCCATCCGCATTGCTGAGAACGCCCAGCTGGCCCTGATAAACAATCACTCCCCCGGCCGGAGTGCCGTTGGGGAAAGACACAGTGCCATCGACGACTGCCGTTGTCGGAATCACGATGGTGAGGTTGGCTACGATGTTGCTGCCCGCCGCCGACACACCCGAATCATCCGCCGTGAGCTGCGTCCCTAGCGTCGCTTCCACCGTGTACGATCCCGCTGGCATGCCGGTGAGCGAGTAACTCCCGTCGGACGCCGTGAGCACATAGCCCATGGCGATTCGGTTTCCGGTGCTGGTCTGGTAATAAACAACTGGCAAACCCGCAACCGGAGTCGTGACACTATTTTGAACTTGCGTAACCACGCCCGAAACATTGACCGCGCCGCTGTTCAATGTCACGTTGACGACGGCTGTGGTGCCGGCACGTTCGATGTTGCCCGCGCTCGTTCCCAGGCTGTTACCCTGGGCAGCCTTGACGGTGAACGCTCCGACAGTAATTCCGTTGATGGTGTAATTGCCGCCGCCGTCGGTGTAAGCCTGTCCGCCGATCTGAGGATTGGTGCCGCTAATCGCGACGACCTGCGCGTTCGCCACCGGATTCCCAGACAAGTCGAACACCTGCCCGCTCACCGAACCTACTCCCAGCATGGCCAGGTCAATCACGATTTGCTGGCCGGGACCGCGTACGTAGGAGGAGATCTGCTGCAGAGCGCCGCTCGTAGGATCCGTAGTGGCGACGGCAAACGGACCGCCACAGTTATCCTGACGGACGTAACGGAACTGATACACTCCGCTGCTGTTCACCGGAACGGCTGCCAGACCCGTCATTCCGCTGCCACTGCCGCACGGAACCGAATACGGCGAGTTGAGGTAAGTAACCGTGGCCGTGGTGGACGTGCTGCCATCCGCATTCAACACGCGCCCGGTCACGACCGCGCCCGGATCGACTAACGTCGATGCCAGATTTACCGTGCCGGAGGGGCACGACGACCCCGCGCCCGTCTTCAACTCCAGCCACGGCCACCGTCGTGGGAACGTAGGGCCCTTCCGGTTGGGCCAGGTTTCCAAACACCAGACGGCCAGAAAGCTGGCGGCTGGCTGACAGCACCGCGTTGTTCGGGATCGTATAGTTGCCGGTGATGGCAGAGGTCGTCGGATCCACCGGCCGGTCGAACAGCAGCACCATGTTCAGACCGAAGGGCCCGGCCTGGCTCACCGTATCCGGACCGAGCACTGTCGCCGACGTGAGATTCGGTCCCGGCGGTGAAATCACTTGCGTGCTCAGCGGAATGCTCGTGGCGAACGATCCGTCTCCGTTGGTGTCGACCTGCAGAACCAGGTTGTTCGGGTTGGTGAGGTCCGCGATCACGCGCATCGCCTGCCCCTGAACCACAGCTACACCCGTAGCTTGCCCGCGGATGACCGTACCGTTCCCACCCGGAATCGAGATCGAAAGGTCCGTGTTCCCTGAACTCTGCGGAGTAAGGGTCAGGGTATAAGGCGAAGCCGTCGGCGCCGTCACCAATCCAATCACCGGCGTGCTGGAATTGTTGCTCAACGAAAGCATCACGCCGCCCAACATTGAGCCGCCCGGCGAAGTTGTGCTGATCTGATTTCCGTTGGTGTCGGTCAGCATCACCGAGACTGGCGCGGCCGAGCTGCCGCTGCCGACACCCAGGCTGATGAAGTTCGATCCGGAAACCTCGAGGTCGGCGAGTTGCAATTCGTACGCCAGCGCTCCACCGCTGTTGATCATCGGCTGAGCCAGATCGGCGCCCATCACGGAGATAAAGTTCAGGCCGGCGGGCGTCGTCTGCAAGACCTGGTTGAAGCCCGGATCGACCGGCGAGCCGCCCCAGAAATCAGGGGCAAGATCGCGTATGGCGTTGGCTTGCGGTTCTCCCAGAGTTATGCGCAAACCGGCTTCTGAAAGGGCCAGCGCTTTCTGAGTAACCACAGCTGTAGTCGTAGGTATGACGCTCGCGGGCAATGTTCCCGGCGGAGCGGTAGCCACGCTCCATGCCTGGCCCAGCACTCGCATCGCGGCAGTTACGATATCGCTTGGCAGATTGTCGATCGACGAAGGCAGGATAATCGTATCGGGCGACATCGGCGTGCCATTGGCGTAGACCCCAAGCGTGAAATTCAGAGATCCGGTCGTACCGTTGTTGGTATCGAAGTGCAAGTAATCAGCAACCACTTGTCCTGTGATCAGGGCCTGGAACTGGTACGTCAAGGTCGTCGAGTCACCGGGGTTGAGCGTCGCTATGGGCGGCATCGGGCCGCTGGTTAAGGTCGCCCCACTCAGGCTGGCGGCGTCGATCGCCACCGTCAAATCGTTGGCGGGCGACTGGCTGATGTTGGTAACCGTGGCGTAAACGTCGAACAACTCACCGCTCCGTACCACTCCTGGAACGGTGAACGTCATGTTGAAGTAGGGATTGCGAACCAACAGTCCGCCATTGGCGCTGCCGGTGAGAGTCACGGGACCGGTCGGCAACCCTTCCAAAGTGGCATTGATCCCGAAATTCACGGTGTAGAAGCCTTCCGAGTTCGCCACGATCGTCCACTGCGCCTGGCCGGTCTGCCCTGGGTTCAGCGTGCTGGCGCCGTTAAGAAGAATCGGCATCGTGATGGCTTCCGGTCCGCTGATCAGGGTAGGCAGGCCGAGGGGATCGTCCGCAGTTCCCACAATTCCGTCGGGGCCGGGCGGCAGGTTGATCGTGCCTGAAACGTTATCGACAACCAGATTCGCTTCAGCGGGCGTGTCGTTCGTGACGTAAAGTTGAGCGGAGAAAAACTGTTTCAGATAGCCGACGTTGCCGGGAATGACCAGGACGCTGGGAATGCGAATCTGGCCTCCACCGGGTAAAGTTGGGATTGGGCCGCTGCCACCCCCTCCATTTCCGTTTCCCACCTGCAGCAGCACGGGAACCACCGTAACCGGCACACTTACCCCGGGCGCGCTAGGCGTCGAGGGCGGCGTAAGCGGCTGAGGAACCGGCACGCCTTGCGGGTCGAACACTACGGGAAATGAAATGTTGACGACTTGAGAGGAAAGCTGCAGGCCAACCGTAAATTGGAAGCCGGTGTAGTCGCTGCTGTTCAGCACCACTCCCATCTGCTGAATCTGGCTCAGCGTGAGCGCCTGGGTTTGCACCGACGTCACCAGGACCTGATCGATGACGTTGACAATCACACTGCTCGGCGAGAGGTCCAATACATCATTGCCGTTCACGACGAAACGCAGGTTGCTCAACGTGTAATTGCCGCCTTGATTGACAGCCGGCAAATCGAGCACGAGTGAATTTACGGCTGGGGGGCTCTGCGGCACATCGATGGTCTGCGAAAGTCCCGGTCCCGAGTACTCGCCTTGTATCTGAAAATTTCCGCCAAGATATTGCGCGATTGCGGTGGGTGTAAGACTCTGGCCGTTCAGCGTGACGTTGACCTGAACGCCTGAACTGACGTTCACGGGAATGACTGGCTGAGCGGGAGTGACCGCAGCGGAAAGTCCGCCAACCGTAAGATCGAGCTGTCCGATTTTTACCTGGGTTGTCTGCGCCCGCGTGGGAACGACGGCGGCAAGAATAATTGCCGACAACAGAGCGGAAACTGCTCTCAGCCTTCCTTGGCCTCGACTACGCGACATTTGTACGCCCCGACAATGACGCACCTCGCCAATGTTGTCCCGGTGAGAGGACCCATCTCTCGCCGGGCGTGATCAACTGTTTCTGGCAACCTCAAGTAAGACGATGTTGGATTGTGTGATGTAGCGTCGCGAGGACAGGCGGCCAGATCAACGCAACGTTGGAGCGCGACCTTAATACAGAACAGACTCGCTGTCAAGAAAACAAATATGTTAGGAACGAAATCCGCTTTTGAGAGTCAGAATGATTCGATCGTGTGTCGCGCACTTAATAAGTCAGGTTGGTTGTCTCACCCATTTTGTTACGAATTCAGAACACCAGCGGACATTAAGGATGTGCTTGTTGTTAATACACATAGCTCCTGTATTGGCGACTCTTGCTGGCCATAACCATCACCTGAGTCAAGAGCGTTTGTTACGAATTACGAACTCGCCCTCCCGGTTCACCACCAGCATCAACACCCAACTCGAATACCCTCACGTGGGCGTGGCCAGCAGCGTCGCCTGAGATTTAGCGCACACTGCCTGCGAGCCTGGCCGTCCCAAGGGCAAAGTCAGTCTGTTCGGACTGAAAAGAATTTCGCAAAATCGTTTGGCCACCGAATCTCTCCTGGCAGTTTCGACTTTTGGAACACGCAAGACAATTTGTCGAGGAGATTCCGAATTCGGGAATCTTTGGAAAAGCGCCGTATCCGTAAGGAAAAGTTAATGATCCCGATGCTTGCCTGGTACAGCCTGTTCCAACTCCGTAACGCCCAACGATTTCTCGTCGCGCTGGGACAAATTCGCGCTAAACACATTAGGCTGGTTTTCGGACTTCCCTGCACCTTCATTGTCCGGATCGATTTGCGCATTTCGGCGCCACTTGGTTCCCGACGGCAACCCAACCTTACTCGGAGGAGCAAATTGTGGAGGCACCCTTGGGCGCTTCTCGTTTGCCGAAATGAAAAAGGGTACAAATCCCGTTTGGTGGATTGAAGAACCAGCGAGAGACGTGCTGGGCACAGGACCCGACGATAAAAGGGCCACTCTGGATGCGCTTATTCCAGTGCTGCGGGACGTCCGTCTTCGCAAAATCCTGCAAGCCATTGAATCCCACCCGTCGCGCAAGATTCATGACCTGGCTGTCGAATGCAACCTGAGCCCGTCCCACCTGCAACACCTGTTCAAAGAGCGCACTGGCCTGGGACTAGGGCATTTGCTGACCGAACAAAGGATGCAGCGCGCGATCGACTTCCTGGCAAATACCAATCTCACCATAAAGGAGATCGCCGGAGCCCTGGGTTATGAACACGCCTCGAGTTTCACTCGCGCTTTCGAGCGCCACTTTCGGCAAGCTCCAAGCTGCTATAGGCAGGCGCAGGGCCTAAACACGCTGCCCATTAAAGAACCTCCGAACTCCGGGCCCTGACCTCGTGACTTCTCGCTTCCTGCCGTGACCGGAGCGTGGGGCAGCGGCCAACTTCTAATCCATCCAGCGCGAGATCCCTATATCACACCACCACGGAACGCCGGGAGCGCCGGCCCGGGTTACTCAGGTCTTTGGTTTGATTTCAATTCCGGAAATACCCAGCGCCTTTGTTGCTCGCTGCCTTCACGATGTTCTCGTTCGACACCGTGTTTGCTGACTTGTTGGGCGCATAGTCCGATTGGCTTTACTCCGGCCCATGCGCACACCTACTCCTGAGGTACCGCAACACTAGCCACGACAACAACCGGCACCTAGTAAGCGTCAGTTGGTTGTCACATCCACCATGGTCAACGCCATGCCAGCTAGTCGTACAGCTTTTTAACGTTATCCCTCTTAGGAATGCAGCTGAGAACCCGTTCAGCAATTTAGGTATGCGGCACATTGTTAGACGTCTAAGGCCATTAGTCAATCCGTTTCACTTAGCAGAACGTGCTATTACTTAGCTTAACTTGCTAGCGCGTGTGTTCGTCCGATGCTTGCACCTGCGAAACATCCCGCAGGTCACACGGGGCTAGCCTTGGGCTCGACAGCACCCGGCGTCTCCTGATAATAAGAAGATTAAGTTCTAACTGCCTCGAACATTCCCGAGCGCAGCGGACAAGGGGAACACATGACAAACCCTAAGATTTCGTGGGGCGCCGGAGTGCTGATGCTGATGAGTACGCTGTCAATCCTGTGCGCATGGGCTCAAAGTGGACAGACCGGATCGACTCCCCCTGCTCAGCCCTCCAGCGGGGGCGACTCTGCTCGGGTGCAGGCAGAATTGGAGCAGGGGAAGAAGACGACGCCGGCGGCTGTCGTCGCCGCGTCAGAGCCCGTTGTTACCATTCATGGGCTTTGCGGGGACCAATCAATCCAGCCAGAGGCTGCTGGGAATTCGTGTACAACCGTCGTGACCCGGGAAGCGTTTGAGAAGCTTCTCGATTCCATGAATATCGTGGGCAAGGCGCTTACTCCTGAGACTCGGCGAAATCTCGCCGAGACTTATGCGCAATACCTTGCTTTGGAGCGCCCTGCAATAAGGGCGGGGCTGGAAAGCACTCCGCGGTTCGCGGAGATTATGCGTTGGTGGCGGCTGCGCACCCTGGCGGATTTGTATCGCGGCAATCTGCTGGAACAGTTCAAGAACCCCTCGCAGGAAGAGGTCCATGCCTACTACGTTGAACATCTCGCGTCATACCAGCGCATCAAGGCCTCCCGCATTTTGATCCCTCGAACTCCGGGCGATACGGACGAAGCGCAGCGCACCGACAAAAAGGCGCTTGAGATAGCGAATACCGCCAGGGAGCGGGCGGCAAAGGGGGAAGATCCGGAGGTTGTGCAGAGAGATGCCTATTCTGCCTTAGGCATAGCACCTCCTCCAAGCACGGATTTGGGGACCCATCCCAGGTCAAGTTTCCCCACGGAGGAAACTGCTGAACTCTTCGCCCTGGAGCCGAGTCAAGTCAGCAAAGTGGAGACTGAGGGGGCATCGTATGTCATCTATAAGATTGCCTCGAAGGAGACTTTGTCGGAGGACTCGGTAAAAGACGAACTCGCACGCCAGATTGCTCAGAGTAAGTACGACGATGCCATCCGGTCCGCAAGAGAGTCCGCCAAGCCAGAGTTGAACCAGGCTTACTTTGGACCGCCCGGCACCGCGTCCCCGCCGGCGCATTCCAGTGTTTTAGGCAGCCCACATCCGCAGTAGCCAGCGGTTGACACAGTGGGCGTCGGGAGCGGCTTTCCTCCTCAGGTTCGGGGAGACCTCCTCAGCATCATGCTCCACAGCAATATCCCCGCCACGACAAAAGCGCCTATGAGTAGAATCGCCGGATATCCAATAATGCCCGAGCGCACTCGGGCAGGGCCCGCGTTCGTTCCCAGAGACCCACTCCGCGGCGACGGCGCGTTGAGTGCCTCAGACTTCGCTGACCTCGGAGCCTCGCCGGGATCCAAGGGTTGAAAATAATGGGACAACTCACCCGTGCCCGAAAGTTCGAACGCAAACGATTCATTTGCGTTGATGCCCTCCAACACCTGCTCGCGGGTCCCCGGTTGGCTCGCCGCTGGATGAAACTCTTTCGCGCCAAGCGACTGAAAGCGCATCGAGTCGGGCACGATGACACCGATCCGCTTCATCGGGTACTGCGCCCGCCTGCGAAATACGAACTTACCGTCGTAAGGCACTTGATAGTTGACGGCGTATTTCGTAAGTCCTGGCTTCATCGGGAAGTCGATCCTATATTTGCCACTTTGTCCGGGTATCGCGACGAGAGGTTTCTTGACTTTCCCTCCGTCAGGCGCAGAAATAGTTGCGGGCCCAACCTGGGCCCCTCCAGGGATAGACAAGACTAAATTGTCAGGACTTACTCTTGTGGAAGGTGGACTTGAGGCGTTGCTAAACGCGTGCAGCTCCGTGACCTGCAACAGTTTTCCCTTAACCTGAAACTGCAAGACGCTCAGGTAGCCACCTATACCGCTCACTTGGCTGGAGGAGTTATAAACCCTGATGTCGGTGACCTGTCCTGAACTTACGGCTTGATAGTATTCCACCCCATCATGGATCACCCTCACAATTGCCAACGAGTGCGGATGTGGGCTGCCGCTTAGCTCGATCCGAAATGCACCATTTTCATTTGTTGCCACGGAAGCTTGTTTGCCTGATGCGGTGAACAGTGTGACTGTGTGCCCCGGCACCGGCTGGCCTGTGGGCCCGTTTTGCACGTTGCCTTGAATCGTCTGCGCGGAACTTACTAGGGAGATAACTAGAAATAGGACAAGTGTTGGTGAAAGATTCATGGCCACCCTTGGAACCGTGTAACAGGTAGGAGTGTCGGACCTATAAAGAAATGTACGTATCTGTGAGGTACCTAATGGCCATAAGGTGTAGCTGAACGCCCTTGCAATGTCACCGGCGATGTGTTTGCGTTACGAAAGACGAACTGCATCGGTCTAAGATACGGCGATTACTGCTGTTGTCAGCCATTTAGGAATGGACTTTTCTTATCCTGCGATCAGGAGCTGTTACAAACTACGAACACGCTCCTCAACGTAGAGCAATGTCACTTACTAACATATCGCCTCGAATAAAATAAGTTATTTATGAATAATGCACGTCATGTTAGTAGATACTAGAGGCTGTGCAAAAGAAACTCTTGACAACAACAATTGTTCCGAGTCATTGTTCCCCGATCACCAGTCAGTAACTCGGAGGTACGATCATGAAAGCTCAATCTTCCCCCTCAACCCTTTCACTTCACCTTGTTATCGGGGTTCTCATCATTCTGGTGAGTGCGCCCGTGATGTATAGCCAGTCGACGAACAACGGGGCGGTCGACATCGGGCCCCGCAATCCGGGCACCGCGGCATTTGACATCGTCTGTCCAGTGCCAAATCCAGTCAAGTTCCCGCCTCCGTCGGGGCCCAACTGCATTGACCTGGACCAGCCGCCAAGCCAACCCCCGCAGCCTCCCGCTGCCGGTGCAGGCAACCTGGTCGGGGGCGGTCCGCTCGCTGGCATGTGGTTTGAGTCGATAAATGTTTTTGAAGCGGTAGCTAGTGTGCAAGGAACCGCAGGAGTGCCCACGGAACCCATAGTCGGTCTTGGGCCTGCATTCAATTCCAATAGCTGTGTTTCGTGCCACGAGGCGCCGGTGGTGGGCGGCAGCAGCGGGGGCGTCGTCAGCATCATTCAAAGCAGCGGTAGCCAGCAAACCTTCGCCATGCCTCTCTCATTCACGACGAATCCCGAACTCGTCGCCATGAGGGATGACAACAATAATTTCAACCAGAATCCACCGTTCCCGTCGGAGTTTAATCCGAGCGGGCCGGGCTTTCCGAATGTCCCTTCCGAAGGCCCGTCGATTGAAGTGAGGCTGGTCAACGGCGGGGGGAGTGGCGGATTTGTCGTCGGGCAGTTCGGCGTGGCGGAACTATTCACCATCGAAGGCCGCACGGATGCGCCCGGTTGTACGATCCCCCAGTTCAATTTCCTGGGTTTAGGGAACAACTCGATTAGCTTCCGCATCCCGACACCCACGTTTGGTTTGGGTCTGGTGGAAGCCACCCCAGACCTGACCTTGGAGAACAATCTTGCCATCAACAACCCAGCCACTGCGGCTGCGGCTGCGGCACTCGGCATCTCCGGCACTTTCAACCGGAGCGGCAACGACGGCACCATTACCCGCTTTGGTTGGAAAGCGCAGAACAAGTCGTTGCTGATATTTGCCGGCGAAGCCTCGAACGTGGAAATGGGCGTTACCAACGAACTGTTCCCCAACGAGAAGACTACGGTGTCGGTTGCGTCGCCGACGTGCCCCTTATCTACCTCACCCACAGGCAACCAACCCGAGGACGAGATCCTGCCGGCTACTTTCGCCGCAGGTACCGGCGCCGCTAACATCGCTTCGATCATCTCCTCGAACGCTCAAAACAACGCTGTCTTCATGCGGATGAACGCCCCTCCTTCCCAATGCGATGCCTTTACCCTCCTCACCACAGACCCCTATGGCACTCCCGGTCCTGCACAGTGCCCCGCATTTTCTACGTCGGTTACGTCGCCTGTGATTGCCGGGCAAGGCTTGTTTAACAACAACGCCCAAACCGGCTGTGCCCTGTGTCACACCCCAACCCTGGTCTCAGGACTCTCGCAAAACTCCGGCCTGAGTAACCAGACGTTCCATCCCTATTCGGATTTTGCCATCCATGACATGGGTCCCGTCTCTAACGGTCTGGCAGACGGGATCAACCAAGGTGGGGCTACTTCCGAGTTTTTCCGGACGGCGCCGTTATGGGGACTCGGTCAACGCATTTTCTTCCTCCACGACGGCCGCGCACATGATTTGGCCACAGCAATCACAGATCACTGCCCAAATCCAGCGTCTGCCGGTACCAACGAGTCCTGTGGGTCTATTAAGCTCTTCAACGCTTTGACGAAGGCGCAGCAACAGGATGTCCTTGACTTCCTGCGCTCGCTTTAGGAGCTAAAGGAGCTAACTGCCGTATGGTGTCCGATCCTTGACGCTCTTCGGCAGGCTTTACCAACGCACGATTTCAAAAGAAGGCGTGGCCACGGTGCCACGCCTTCTTTTGCGTGTTGTACGCCGTTCTAACTCGCGGTTTGGTTCGCCTGCTATTTTGCCGCCATCTCCACTCGCGTAACTGCCTCGAGTCGCGCCAGGCGCTGTTGCAGCGTTGCATTCTGCAGTTGTAATTGCTGCTTCAGACCATCGATTTCCTGCTGCTGCGCTTTGATCAGTTCAGACTGATCTTCGGCGTGGTGCGACTGTTTCTGCATTTCGTTCAGCAGCATGGTAGCGAGGTACTGATAACGAACGCTGTAGGGCTTCCCGTCGTTGTCGTAGGCCACCAGTTCGGGATAGACCTTCGCCACTTCTTCCGCAATCAGACCGTACTGCAGCGTACGCTCACCCTTGGCGTACTCCGGTTTGTAGAGGAAAGTGACCGGACGCAGCTTCATTAGCGCGTTGGTGCGGTCGCCCATATCGGCGATGTGCTCCTTGAAGCGCAGGGAAGACGTCTTGGTTCCGAGTTGGCCGCTGGAGTCGACAAAGACTTCAAGACCTTCGGACGAGGTTGCGCCATAAACGCCCGCGATGTACGCAGCCGTTTGAACGCTGCCAATGCGGGTTGTCGTGGATTCCGAGCCCGGAGCCGGACCTTCGTTCCCGATGTAGATGTCGTTGCTGCCTGACGTGCTATTCGTGCCCGCTTCCCAGCCGATGAAAATGTTGCTGTTGCCCGTGTTATGGCCGCCGGCCTGGTAGCCGTAGAACGAGTTCTCCGAGCCCGTGGTGTTGTACTGTCCGGCAAAGGTGCCCGTGAAGGTATTGCCGCCGCCTGTAGTGTCGCCTTCTCCCGCTTGGTTGCCGAGGAAGGTGTTGTTGTTTCCCGTGGTGCTGTAACCGGTCCAGGTACCGAAGAAGGCGTTGCTGCCCGCGGTGGTATTCGAGTACCCAGACTGGTAGCCAAAGAAAGTGTTCGCATTGTGACTGCCGGCGACGCCGCTGCCACCGGTGGTGGTGCTGAAGCCAGCCTGGTAGCCGAAACAACTATTCCCCTGGCCGGTAGTGATGTTATCGCAGGCCTGGGTACCGTAGACGGTGTTGTCTTGCGCCGAACTTAAGGAAACTAGCCACAAGGTGAAGAGAGCCAAAGCAATGCTGAGACTGCGCATGATGCGCTCCTTTTGTGCGATGGGATTTATGAACGCCCCTGGGAGCCGGCCCTGTGGTTCTGCTGGCCGCCCCCATCGAAGGTTCGGGCGCACGTTACAGGCGGAACACGGCAGCGAACAATGGTTAGGGGCTGAGTTTTGCATGAGCTTCTAATGAGCGAGCAAGTGCTTGATCCGTTTGGTCTTGGACGCTCTCGGGCACAGCTCCGGGCACGCTGTTTCGGTTTCGAAACAAACGGCTGGCAACGCTCTTCCGGGCGATTTTTCGATGTATAATTCTCGCCCTAAGTCAGCCACCTCCTTCCAGGCGGTCAATGTGAATATCCGAAACGCCCGCGCAACTGTCCTTCGCTTTGGAGCCTTCGAGGCGGACCTGCAAACTTGCGAACTGCGCAAGAATGGCAAGCCGGTTTCGATTCCACCTCAGCCCTTCAAGGTCTTGGCCTTGCTCGCCAGTCGCGCCGGTGATCTGGTCACGCGCGATGAAATCCAGAAGGAATTGTGGGGTGGCGATACCTTCGTCGATTTCGAACAGGGTCTGAACTTCTGCGTCAAGCGGCTTCGGGCAGCCCTGGGCGATGATGCCGAGAAGCCACGCTACATCGAGACCCTTCCTCGCCGCGGTTATCGCTTCGTAGCGCCGGTTGAAGAGGCCGCCGATCATAGCACGGTTCTTGCCGGATCTCAGCACCTCGCTGTTCGCACCAACTCAACGGCAGTTGAACCCTCGAGCTTGGAAACGGAGAGGAGGCAAGAAGGACCAGCTTTGAATGGGTTTCCCAACGCCTCGTGGACCCATGATGCAGACCTGCAAGCAGCGAAGCACGACCCGGACTCGGAACGTATTTCCGTTGCGTTAGGAGCGAATCCGCGGAGAAGCTCCAAAGTGCTGGCAGCGAGATTGATCGCTGGGCTTGCGGTCGCCGCAGGCCTGGCCTCCGCATTGGGTTTCGGCTTCCTTCACTGGCGTCGATCCCAGAGGTTAACGGAAAAAGACACAATTGTGCTGGCAGACTTCATCAATCAAACCGGCGAACCCGTCTTTGACGATGCCCTCAAGCAAGGGCTGACTGCCGACTTGCAGCAGTCGACGTTCCTGAACATTCTCTCCGACGGGAAGATCGGCGAACAGCTGCGTTACATGGGCCGCCCGTCGGACGCGCACCTAACACCGGAGATTGCACAAGAAGTCTGCCGCCGCGAAGGCAGCAAGGTATCGCTGTTCGGTTCCATCTCCAGTCTGGGGAGCCACTATGTAATCACCCTCAAGGCGGTGAACTGTCAGAACTCCGACCTCGTGGATGAGGAGCAGGGGGAAGCCGACCGGCGCGAGCAAGTATTGACGGAGTTGCACGAGTTAGGAGAACGCCTGCGTCGAAAGCTGGGGGAATCGCTGGCTTCCATTCAGAAAAACAACACGCCATTGGAACAGGCGACCACGCCCTCCCTGGAAGCTTTGCAAGCTTTCAGCCTCGCCAGTCGAACCTACCGCTCCAAAGGTGAGATGCCAGCCTTGCCGGTGTTCAAACGCGCAATCGAGTTGGACCCGAATTTCGCGTTAGCTTACGCTGACTTGAGTGTCGTCTATGCAAACCTTAACGAATATTCTCTATCGATGGAGAACGCGAGGAGAGCATACAACCTGAGGGCGAAGGTGTCGGAGTTTGAGAGGTTCTCCATCGATTCAAATTACTACCAGGCTACGGGTCAACTGGAAATGGAAGTCGAGGTACTGGAAGCTTGGAAGCAAGCGTACCCGCGCTCGTTGGCGCCCTATGTCAATCTCGGTGCGGTGAATTTTTCTCTTGGGCGCCTGGACAACGCTCTGGACGATGATCTTCAAGGGCTCGCGCTAGAACCGGCTGCTGCTAGAGTGTATTCGAACCTGGCCATTAACTATATGAGCCTGGACCGCTTGAGCGAGGCGGAGACAATCTTAGACGAGGCCAAGAAACGAACGCTGGACGAATCGATGCTGGTGGAGTACTACCAGTTGGCCTTTCTGCGCGGCGACGAGATAGGGATGAAGCAGCGCCTGAACCAGGCTTTGGGAAAACCAGGATCGGAGGACGCGCTTCTTGCCAGCCAAGCCAACACAGAAGCGTTTCACGGACGACTTACGCGGGCACGCGAATTCTCGCGCAAGGCCGTCGAATCGGCTCTTCGCGCCGACGCAAAGGAGACTGCTGCCGGATGGGAAGCTGATGCCGCATTGCGGGAAGCGGAATTCGGAGACCCGGTCCAAGCCAAACGAGACGCAGAGGCGGCCTTAACCCTGGCCCCTACGAAAGAAGTTCAGACCGCCGCGGCCATGGCCCTGGCCCGCGCTGGCGATATCGTTCCTAGCCAATCAATCGTGGCGAAACTCGAAAAGAAATTTCCGGAAGACACGCTCTTGCAAAGCTATTGGTTACCTAGCATCCGGGCCGCTATGGCCCTCCGCCAGAAACACGCCGATCGCGCCATCGAATACCTTCAGGTTACGGCACCCTATGCCCTAGGTGGGGCGCCGCCATTGTTTTCCTCCGGGGCCACTCTCTACCCGGCGTACCTGCTCGGCGGGGCGCATCTGGCCAACCGGCATTGGGCAGAAGCGGCGACAGAGTTTCAAAAGATATGCGATCACCGTGGGCTGGTCTGGAATTCACCTCTCGGTGCCTTGGCGTGGCTTCAACTCGGCCGGGCCTACTCCGGGATGGGAGACCGAGCCAAGGCCACTGCCGCCTACGAGAAATTCCTGGACTTGCGGCGCGACCGCGACACCGACATTCCGATCTATCGCCGGACTAAAGGTGAGCTTACCAACCTAAAGTAGATTCGGTCTGATCGCCCGGGGAGGGGGTGGAGTCGATCTGACAGCGCAACACTGCGCGAAGCCAAGTCCGAGTGCGCCCGCCTGCATTGATTCGGACGCAGATCGCCACCCTGCCACAGGCGCTCTGCTTCGCCAAGAGAGCGGTCCTTCGCCAAACCCCATTCGACTCGGATCCACGCTCACGGCGAAACCCCGAACGCCACTCCATCCTTGTTCTTGCCGTCGTTGAGTGTAGTTCCGAATACACACTTTGAAGGACATCTGCCCGGCCCTGTCTCCGGCACCGTTACTCCCCCATACGGATTACCACCATCCGCGCCCCCCGTGAAGGAGTACAGCACAGCGTACCCGGCTCCCGATATCTGCAGCGTAAAAACCACACCCGCCCCGCTGGTCCCACCCGCATAGGTTGTGCCATACAAATTGCCTGAGCTATCGAGCGCAAGCCCAGCGGTCGGCTCGGCGCCGTCTCCCGCCGTGGTTCCGGCGAAGGAATGCAGCACCTCGAAGTGTCCACTGGACTTCACAATCTCGAACACAACACCATCCCCTTCACTGCCACCCGCAGTCGTTGTGCCGTAGAGGTTGCCCGACGCATCGGCCACAACTGGGGAGACGGGCAAACCTCCGTCGGTGCCGCCGCCAGTGAACGTGTGGAGAACGGTCTCTTCATAGCCAGCCGCCTTCAGCAACTCGAACACGACGCCGCAACCAGTGCCGGAGCAAGCGCCTGCGTCCCCGCCAAACTCTGTCGTGCCGTATAAATTGCCTGAGGAATCGAGGATCACAGGAGCGGTAGGCACGCTTCCGTTACTGCCGCCAGTGAAGGTGTGGAGAACGGACTCCTTATAGCCGGACGCCTTCACCAGTTCGAACACAACGCCATTGCCGCCACTGCCGCCCGCGCAAAGGCTGTTGCCGCCACAGGGAGTGGTGCCGTAAAGATTTCCCGAACTATCCAGAACCAGCGAAGCCACAGGCAACCCTCCGTCGCTGCCCCCGGTGAAACTATGAAGCACTTTCTCCGAGTAGCTGCCTCCCGAGTAGACCAGCTCGAACACAACTCCGCAGCCGCTGGCAACGCTGGAACATGCTCCGGTGCCTCCGAACTCGGCAGTGCCGTATAGGTTTCCCGCCGTGTCGAGGATGAGCGCGGCCGTCGGAGATCCTCCATCGCTGCCCCCGGTGAAGGTGTAAAGCACCTTTTCGGAATAGTTATTCTCCGTGGATGAATAGACCAGTTCAAACACGACGCCACAGCCGCTGGCAGAGATGGGACAGCCTCCACCGAACTTGGTGGTGCCGTAAAGATTCCCTGCGCCGTCGCTGATGAGGCCGCCATAAGGGCTGGCGCCGGGATTGGAGCCACCCGTGCCCGAGAATTGAGTCAGCACTGTTTCGGAGCCCCATGCTCGAATCGAGATCGCTAAGACGAGGAACAGTATCGCAGCCGCGGAGTTGGTGCCAAAACATGGCCGGCGGTTTCGCATGGGATTTCACCCCACTCGAGAGAGTTCTCAGGAAGCTTCCTAATTTAAGCCCCGGATTATGACACATTTCAGCATTGCCGGAAACGATTATCCTAAAGTTCCATCTCGGCGCTCGGGCTTGAAGTGGTAAAGTTCGTTGAGGAAACTGGAGACTGAGATCAAAGGTGCGAATTTCCGGCGTCGCGAGCATAGGCGCGTCGAGTCGCAGCGTTTCAGGGTGTGATGGCAATGACCCGCAGAGGACTGCCAGAGCCGCCGACGATTTTCAGTGGCGCGGCGACGACGATGGCTCCAGTGGGCGGAAGCTGATCAAGGTTGCAGAGGCCGGCCAGCCCAAACTTGCCGCTGCCGTGCATGAGGTAGTGGTTCGGGAAGGGCGGGTCAAAGGTGGCGGCCTGACCGGCATCGGTGCCCACCGTCTCCACCCCGAGGCCTAGCACATCTCGATCCTGAGCGAGCAGGGCGGAGCTTTCCTTAGCCAATCCTGGAGTGTGGGGCCCATTTTCCTCTAGGTTGATGTAGTCCTTGGGGTTCTTTCTCATCGACCAGCCTGTACGCAAGAGAACCCATGCCCCCGCCGGGATACGGCCGTACTGTTCTTCCCACTGCCGGATGCGCTCTGGGGTCAGCAGATAGTCTGGGTTTTTTGCCACCTCCGCGCTGATGTCGATCACGCAGGCAGGACCGACAAATTTCTTCGGCGGGATGCGGTCCACAGTGTTGTCCGGAAGGTCTTTCCCAGAGACCCAATGCACTGGAGCGTCAAAATGCGTGCCAGTATGCTCGCCGGTCTCGAACCCATTCCAGTACCAGGCAGGGCCGCGCTCATCGTAGTGCGACAACTCCCAGATCTTGAACGCGGGCGTGTTGTTGAACTGCGGCGGCAGCGGCAGCAAAGGCGTTTGCGGACTCAAGGGCTGAGTCAGATCCACAATCCGCAGTCTGCCAGCGGTTAGTTCTTCAAGCAGCTTAGCCAGGACGAGAGACATCGGCGCACCTCACAAGCTTTGCGTTCGGCACTGTACCGCCGCTTGATCGGGATCCGAACGGTGCAGCCCGATCCTCAGTGCCCCTTGAGCGACTGAATATGCCGCCGAAATTGAAACCGATTCTCCAGCAACGACAGGTCCGTTACGTAGGCCGCGGGCAGCTTTGGCTTCGACCTTGGCAATGATGGTCGTCAGTTCAGTGTCCTGCATCGCCTCGGTCACAGCGGCTTTGAAATTGTCTACACTCCGCACGGTCGCTACGCGCGGAATGCCGGCGGCGCGGGCGATTCCTTCCAGGTCTGTACCTGTGCTCGTCGCTGTCGGGAAACCGCCGACCGAGAGCAGGCTTTCATTGTCGAAGACGACTTGGAGCAGCTTCCTGGGGCGGTAGCGCGCCATTGTGCTAAGACTGCCAAGATTCATCAAAAGCGAGCCGTCGCCATCGAAGACGACCACTCTTTGCTCCGGCAGGCACAGAGCCAGGCCCAACCCCGTCGAAGAAGCCAGTCCCATTGCGTGTTGCAGGTAGAAGAAATTGGGACGGTGACCCAGCGACTGCAGCTCAGCCGCCACTGCCCCCATGATCGTGACCACTAGAGAGTTTTCGAGTTCCGAATAAATGGATCGAAGGCAATCAAGGCGCAGCATCATTCCTCCCACATCAGGTCGCGCGTCAAAAGAAGCGCAACCGGTTGCAAGCTGCTTTCGGCGAGAGTCTGCGCCTGCTGGATACGCTTCTTGACCGCGTCCACCGAATCAAGGAAAGAGTACGGGATGCCTAGCGCACGCAAGACTGGCTCGGTGACGTTGCCGCCTTGCGTTTGCCACGGGTCGCGCTCCCCGAAGGAACCGCGGTAGCTGATCAGCATCAAGAGAGGAATCTTGTATAGATGTGTGAAAGAGACAATACCGTTAATGGATGCCAGAAAGCCGTGGTTCTGCATCAGCATGGCCGACTTGACCCCAGCAAAGTGTGCTCCGGCCGAGACCCCGACCCCTTCTTCCTCCTTCGCCAGTCGCACCAAAATCATCTCAGGGTCGTCATCCGCCATCCGGATGAGATGAACCAGCCAGGTTTCCGGCAGAGCTGAGACGAGGCGGATGTCGCATTCTTTCAAAGCGTCGTAGATCAGCCTGGAGTTGGTCGAAGAAACCGGCATATGCTGGCTTTCGATAAACGAAGCGAACATATTCTATCCTGCACAGGCGAAAAATGCGGCTCTTGACGAGCGTTTCCAGGGAGTATAGGTTTGGCGCTTGTTCCACGAGACTTCGGCGTTGACGTTAAGAGATACCCAGGAGCAAGAGCTTGCAGTCCAAATCCCAAAGTGTTCTCAACCCCCAGATCGCGATCGCGTCGACTGCCAGCTTTCCCATTGAAACCGTTCGGGCCGCTTTCCCTGCGCTGACCCGCCCTCCAGGCTTCATCTTTTTCGATAACGCGGCGGGAGCGCAGGCTCCACAGATCGTGCTGGACGCGGTGAATTATCACCTCCTCGAATGCAATGTGCAGCGCGGGGGACGTTACGCGAAAAGCCGTGAAGTGGATGCGACGATATTCCGCGCACGGCAGGGTGTCGCCGATCTTGTGAACGCACGCGATTCGAGTGAGATCGCATTTGGCATGAACGCCACCTCCTTTATTCGGCTCGTGAGCCTGGCGATCGGCCAAACCATCGACAAGCGGAACGAGATTGTCGTAACCGACATGGACCACGAAGCTAACGTCGCCACTTGGATGGCGTTGGAGCGCAACGGTGCGACAATCCGTTGGTGGAAGATGAGGGATGATGGGAATCTCCACGTTGACGACCTCATCCCCCTCGTGTCTTCGACAACGCGCCTAGTGGCATGCACGCTCGCTTCGAATGCCATCGGCTCGATCGTGGATGTCGCGTCGGCGGCAAAAGTGGTGCACGCCGCCGGGGTAGAAATCTTTCTCGATGCCGTACATTACGGCCCTCACGGCCTGATCGATGTGCAAGCCCTGGATTGTGATTACCTGGTGTGTTCGGGATATAAAATTTTCGCTCCGCACATGGGATTTCTTTGGGGACGCCGCGAACTGCTGCAAGGCCTCCCGACTTTCCGTGAAGATTTCATCCCCGACGAGCCGCCGGGAAAAATTGAGGCCGGCACCTTTATTTACGAAAATGTGGCCGGGATGGATGCTGCCGTGCGCTACCTGGAAACCCAGGGCAGGAGCATGGCGCGAACCGATGCAGCAGAGAAATCGGAGTCGAGGCGGGCCGCTCTACAACGTGCGTTCGAAACAATCCGTTCCTACGAAGAATCGCTTGCGCTCGAAATGCTTCGGGTACTGAACGATTGCGGCGCGGTGGTCTACGGCGTGGCCGACAAGAATCGAATTCATGCGCGGGTGCCAACGCTGTGCTTCAATCTACCGAGGGTGTCTCCGGCAAAAGTCACAGAAGAACTCGCGAAACAAAACATCGGCGTGCGCGATGGCCACATGTATTCGCCGCGGCTGATGAAGCGACTGGGCCTTGCTAAAGAGGTTGGCGCAGTCCGAGCGTCGCTCGTGCACTACAATACGGTCGAAGAGGTGCGCAGGTTCGGAAGTGCGCTGTCTGAAATTGCGAGTGAATGAGTCAACGACACTCCACGAAAACCTCATGCTGACCGACAAGCAAATCCAGGGGATTCGTTCCCGCTTCAGGATCTTCCAGCGCAAAATCTATCTCAACACCTGCTCGCAGGGGGCGCTGTCGGACGCGGTGCAGGCTGGTCTGGAGAATTACATCGCGACCTGGCACGCGCAAGGTTCGCCGTGGGAGACGTGGATGGATCGTTACGAGGAGGCGCGGACCGCCTTTGCGCAATTCATCAACGCCAGCCCGGATGAGGTTGCTATCGTGACCAGCGCCTCCGCGGGTATCAATGGCGTCGCTAGCGCGCTGAATTTCCGGGATCGCAAAAAGGTTGTAATGGGTGAGTTCGAGTTTCCTACCATGGGCCACATCTGGCTGGCACAGCGGGTTCGAGGCGCGGAGGTGCAGTTTGTGAGTGCGGAAGGCGACTGTATTCCGGCGGCCAATTACGAAAAGATGGTGAACCGCGATACACTCATCGTGCCGCTCACCCACGTCTGTTTCAAGAATGGATTTCGTTCCGAGGTAAACGCCATCACGCAAATCGCGCACCGCTCCGGCGCTCTCGTGATGCTCGATAACTATCAGGACTGCGGAACCCGCCCGGTTGACGTAAAAGCCATGGACCTGGACTTTTTTGTTACTGGAACTCTCAAGTATCTGCTCGGCCCTCCCGGCCTCGCCTTCATGTACGTGCGCAGAGAACTCATTTCATCCCTGGTTCCCACCGTGACCGGATGGTTTGCCCAAACCAATCCATTCGCCTTCGATCCCCAACATATCGATCTGTCCCCCACCGCGCGAAGGTTCGAGTCCGGTTCGCCATCCGTGCCCAATGTGTACGCGGCAGTTCCTGGATTCCAAATGCTGCAAGAAATTGGCATGGAGGATGTAGCGGCGCACATCAAGCGCCTCGCGCAGTCATTGTTAGGCTGCGCCCGAGATCTGGGTATTTGTGCCAAAACGCCCGCTGATAGCGCAGGGCCGCTGGTGGTCTTGCAATGTAAGGACTCAAACCTGCTGGTGCAGAAGCTCGCGGTAAGCGACATCGTTGCATCGAATCGTCACGACGGCCTGCGGATTTCGTTCCACGTGTACAACACCCTGGACGATGTCAAAGAAGTCGCGGAGGTTCTCCGCAAGAATATCGATCTTATGGTCCTCGATCCTGCCGGCGTCGGCAGTTATGACTGAACAACCACGCTCACCGGTAGGGGCCACGCCAGCCGGAGAGAAACCTCCCATGGCAGAGGTGGAAGGTCTTCACCGCCGCTTGGGCCAGAGGCAGCTCACCATGATGGCCATCGGCGGCGCCATCGGTGTCGGGTTATTTTTGGGCAGCAGTGTAACCATCCGCCTCGCGGGACCAGCCGTCATTATTTCCTATCTGCTGGGAGCAGGCATTGCTCTGATCATGTCCTATGCGCTGGCGGAGATGGCAGTCGTTCATCCCGTTGCTGGCGCATTCGGAGTGTACGCGGAGAAGTACCTCAATCACTGGGCAGGTTTTTCGGTTCGAGCCACTTACGCGGTCGCACAGATCATTGCCATCGGTGCTGAGGTCACAGCCGCAGGCATCTACATTTCTTTCTGGCTTCCAAACGTTCCGCAATGGATCTGGGTGGTGTTGGTTTCAGCCGCCATGGTGGCACTCAATTCCATGCAGGTCAACCGCCTGGGAGAGTTTGAATATTGGTTTGCGATGATCAAAGTGTCCGCCATCGTCTCCTTCATCATCGTCGGATTATCTTTGATTCTCGGCGTCGGCTCCCGCAGCGCGATCGGCTTGGCTAATTTAACTCAGCACGGTGGATTTCTCCCGATGGGATGGAAAGGAGTATGGCTTTCGCTCACCATCACGGTCACCAGCTACATGGGAGTGGAAATCATCGCGGTCACTGCGGGTGAGGCCGAGCATCCGGAAACTACCATTCCCCATGCCATGCGCAGCATTGTCTGGCGGCTCATTTTGTTCTATGTGCTCGCGATTGCGATCATGGTGACGATGGTTCCCTGGAACCAGACCAGCAGTTCGTCCACGCTTTCTGGGAGTCCTTTTGTGACCGCCTTTGCTGCGGCGCATATACCCTTCGCCGCGGCGATCATGAATTTCGTCGTGCTCACGGCCGCGCTATCGAGCGTGAATACCAACCTTTATCTTTCCACTCGCATGCTTTTCTCTCTGGGCCGAGGAGGTTATGCCCCCGAATGGATGGGCAAGGTAAGCCGCAACGGTGTGCCGCATCTCGCGCTGCTGGCTTCAACCGCGGGAATCATCGCGGCCATTCTGTTGGCCATCTTGGCCCCTAAGAACGCTTTCCTCATGCTGTACGGCACCGCGGTCGCCGGAATGCTTTTCGTGTGGCTGGTGATTCTGAACACGCACCTTCGTTTTCGTAAAGCCATCACCAGCCAGCGGCTGTTGAGTTTGCCCATGCATCTGCGGGCGCACCCATTTTTCACTGTGGTCGGTATTTTGTTAGTTCTCGCGATCTCGGTCACAACTTTCTTCGTAGACGGATTGCGATGGTCAGTTCCAGCATTTTCTGTCTTCTTAGGTATTATTTCGCTGTTTTATCTGCGAAATCGGCAGCGCAACGTTGTTTAGGGGAGCGAATCATTGTCAGCAGATAAAAACATTCCGCAAGGAGATCACGAGATGGTCGATGCCAGCGAAGGGGTTTACTCTTCGCTCCGCCGGCGCTTCAAAGGTGATTTGCTCCGTCCCGGTGAAAGCGGTTACGAAGACGCACGTGTCATTTGGAACGGCATGGTAGCTCGCACGCCGGGCCTCATCGCGCGCTGCGCAGATGTAAGCGATGTGCAAAACGCAGTCCGATCTGGAGCTGAGACCGGAATTCTTACTGCCGTCCGTTGTGGAGGGCACAGCCTTGCGGGCTTTAGCACATGCGATGGCGGCTTGGTGATTGACCTGTCGAGAATGCGCCAAGTCACGGTTGATCCGGCGGAGCGCCGGGCCAGGATTGCCGGGGGTTGTCTGTTGGGCTCGGTCGATACCGCCACCCAAAAAGCCGGGCTGGTCTTTCCCTCCGGCGTCGTCTCTCATACTGGCGCTTCCGGACTGATCCTGGGCGGAGGAACCGGCTGGCTCACCCGGCGATTCGGATTGTCCTGCGATAACGTAGAGGGATTTACTCTCGTGATTGCGGATGGTTCGGTCGTCCGCGCCAACTCCAAGGAGAACCCGGATTTGTTTTGGGCACTGCGTGGCGGCGGCGGTAACTTCGGAGTGGTGACAGAATTCGAAGTGAAACTCCATCCGCTTACTTCTGTGGTACTCGCCGAAGGGCTTTCTCCCGAGGCTAACATTCGCGGGCTCCTTGAATGCTGGCGAGACTTCATGGCCGAAGCGCCACTGGATTTAAAGTGGAACATTGATCTACGCCTAGCCCCGCATACAAAGAAGGTACCCACTGAGCTTCGCGGGCGCCCAGTCGCCAGCAGTTCTTTGGTTTGGACTGGCCACCCCGAAGCAGGACGTGCATACTTGGATCGGGCGCTTTCCCTGTGCAGTCCGGATTCCGTGAGCAGCAGGGTTATGTCGTTCATAAATCTGCAAACCATGGCGGATTCCGACTTCCCTCATGGCAGACGCTACTACACCAAATCGGGTTATTTCGCCTATTTCGACGACAGCGTTATTGATCGCATGGTGGAGGCGGTTGCCACGATTCCTTCGTCAGATACCCAGATTGAACTCGCCTACCTAGGCGGCGCAGCGGCGCGGATCACCGCGAACGAGAGCGCATTCGGCGATCGCAGCGCTCCCTTCATCATGAACTTGCTGGCGAACTGGTCGGATGCGTCCGCTGACGCCGGCAATGTTTCTTGGATTCGCGGGCTCTTCAGCAAACTTCGGCCAGCAATGAAACCGGGTGTCTACATAAATTTCATGAGCGGCGATGAGCAGGATCGCGTCCCCGAGGCTTATCAGGAACGGTGGGACCGTATCGTCGCGGTTAAGACGCATTACGATCCAAATAACTTCTTCCGGCTGAATCAGAATGTTCCGCCACGGAAGCCCGCGTCAAAGCGAGTTGGGATATTGAATTCGTAGCGTCTGTGCTTTAGAGAAGGCGGTCGCATGGTCGCCCCGCAGAATGTATGCGAAGACTTCATTGATCTTGGCGCGTTCCTCAGATGGTTCAAAGCGAAAGGCATCGATGAAATGTTCGGCCGCAGCGTCAAGGGACCGACATTGGGTGCGCAATGACTGGTTGCTTGGGCGCCTAGTCCAGCCTTTAGAGATCTCTCTCCGGTGAGGTGGTCACAAAACGGCAAATATATCGAGATTCTCAGAGATTCTTGCCCATGCTTTCGCTCGAACTATCGCCAGGAAAGATGTACCTGTACGGAATGGAAATGGTTGCTTTACGACAGTCCACCAGTGAGTGGTATTTGCGTTTGTGACAGCCCGCTAAATTTTCCACCATAAGTCTCTAGTCCTTCTTCGTGACTTGTGCTACCGTGCTCTACGCGCGGTGTTTGGGCTCGCGCCGGTTTCTCACGCCTCCACTCCCCCGGAGATCCGATGGAACCGCTTTCTCGGGATTGTTTCCACTCCAGGTAATTCAAAACAGATCCAGCAGGCCGCACGGCCTCCGGAGGCACCGTATGAAGTCAGCCCTCGCCAAAGTAGTTGCGATTCTCCTCGTCCTCATGAGCACAACAGAGCGCAGTCTCTACGCGCAAACTGATGTCAGTTGGATCGGCACAACCAGCGGCAACTGGAATACCGCCTCAAACTGGAACGGCGGCGTGGTGCCCAATAACGGCGGTGACACAACCTATGACGTCACCATCAATCCCAGTACTGCCGGCCAGACGATCACTCTGAATCTCAATGCCACCGTCACGGACCTGACCCTCGGCAGCGCGTCGGGTGGTAACAGTGTCACGTTGGGAAGTGTGGCCAACGACTCGCTGACCATCGCCGGCAGCGGCACGTTCACCATCAACCCGACCGGCCAGGTGCTGTTCAATACCACGGGCAGCAATATCACGATCGCTAGCGGCGGCACGTTCACGAACAGCGGCAGCTTCAGCATGGAAGCGTCCGGAGAAACTCTGAGCGTCAGCGGCACCACCACGAACAACTCCGGCGCCACCCTCAACATCGAGGGCGGAGGCATGGCAACGTTTACCGGCGTCACCAATTCTGGCACGTTCCAAACCGGACTCTTAGGCGGCGCCAACACAGTCAACGTGAGCGGCACCTTGACCAACAATGCCAGCGGGAATTTCTACATCCACGGCGCCAACGACAATGTGAGCGTGAACGCGTTGAGCAACTCCGGAAACCTCCAGATCGGAACCAGTGCCGCCATCGGGCAGGGCACTCTGACGATCACCGGTGGTGGCCCCGGTATCACCGACATTGTGGCCGGCTCAACGCTCACCCTCTTTGGCAACTTCAATGTCGTAAACGGCGGCACTACCACCAGCGCATTGGGAAGCCTCAACACCGTCGCCGGACTTCTGTTCCTGCAAAACGGACAGACCACGTCGATCACTCCCAGCGGCGGCACGCTGACCATCGTCGCCAACGGACAGTTGCAATTGTCCAACAGTGGTCCCACCAACACAACCCTCAACATCAATGGCAACGTGAACGTGAACGATTCCGGCTACCTCTATACCGGATGGAATGGCGGAATAAACACCGTGTCGGTGAGTGGGACCATGACCAACTCCGGAATTATCGAATTGTTTGCCGGTTATAACGGGCATACTGGGGGCACCGACTTGATGACTGTGAACAGTCTAGTCAACAACGGGGATATCTTCACGGCACAACCGGGCGCGACCTTCAGCGTTACCTCAAGTACGATCGTGAATAACGGGAGTATCGGGCTCCAGGCAGGAGTTCTTGATTTCACCGCGTCGAGCGTGACCATCACCGGAACCGGCTCGATCACGATCGGCCCAGGTAATTCCGCGAACATCGCGATCCAGGTTGGCCCAAGCGACACCGGCACCCTTACTCTGGCCAGCGGGGGCACAATCAACGGCGCCGGCAACCTCGGCAATGGAACTCTCACCCTTGTCAACCAGGGCCTGATCGAGGCCAACAGCTACCTCTTTGGCGGCCCGTTGACCGTGCAGCCTGGCTCCGCCGGCATGACCAATACCGGCACGCTGGAAGCCGCGCAAGGTGGCATCCTGATCCTCGATGGCACCTACAACAATGCTGGTGGAATCATCGCTGCCCTGGGCCAAAATGGTGAACCCTATGCAGCCACGGTTGAATTGAGTTCAGGCGTGGTCATTAACGGTGGCACGCTGGAGACCACCACCTTCCACGCCTACTTCGGCACTCTCGTCGGCACCATTCAAGCCACGGGGGCGGTCACGCTGAACGGCGTTACGAACAAAGGCACAGGCATGTTCGACGTCGATGCCGGCACCACGACCACGCTGGAAGGCACAAATAGCAACTCCGGGACCATCAATCTGAGCGCAAGCACGCTGTCGATGTCGGGCGATGTCACGCTGAACGGCAAGGGGACGATCGTACTCTCGAACAGCGCGAGCAATCTCATCACCGGCGCGACCTCGGGTCTGACCCTGACCACCGCCAACACGATTGAAGGTTCGGGAACCATCTCGAACCTCGGTATCACCAATACCGGCACGATCTCGGCTGATCAGAGCACCGCGCTCATCCTCCTGCCCAATTCCGCTGGATTGAACAATAAGGGCACGCTCAGCGTCTCCAGTGGCGACCTGATGCAAATTGGCACCTCTTCCGGCGGGGCGCTGCTCAACTATTCTAGCCACAGGTTAACGGGCGGTACCTATAACGTCGGCGGCACGCTGGAATTCGGCGCCAGCGGCACCAGCATCACGACCGACGCGGCAAATATCTCGCTCACAAGCTCCGCCGCCGAGATCGAGAACTTCGCCGGCGTCAACCTGCTCACCGATCTGGCGGCCATCAGCTCTACCGGCAGCTTCTCGCTCTCGGGCGGCGCCAACTTCACCACTGCCAGCACGCTCACGGTCGACGGAAAACTCACGGTCAGCAATGGCAGTACCCTGACCGTAGGCAACGGCGGCAACGACAACCAGAAAGCTGGAACCACGACGGTGGATGGCGGCCTCACGGTTACAGGAGCCGGTGTGGTCAACGTGACTGGCGGAACAATTCTGGGCGCGGGCACGGTCACAGGCAATGTCTCGGTCGGCGGCAGCGGAACCGCTCCCACCATCAGCGTGGGCGATAACGCCCAGGCGGGACTGCTGGCCATCACTGGCAACTACACGCAACTCTCCACCGCAACCATGAACGGATTCATCGGCGGCACGACGCTCGGCACGCAATACAGCCAGTTGCAGGTCAGCGGCACAGCCACGCTGGCAGGTACTTTGACCGTAACACTTGCCAGCGGCTTTACTCCGGAGGTTGGTTCGACATTTACGGTTCTGACCGCGGCCGGCATCCGCGGCACGTTCTCCAACTCGACCATCGCCATCAACTCGACCGAACAGTTCGATGTTTCCTACACCTCCACAGGCGTGGTTCTAACGGTCGTTTCCATCGGTGCGCCGCAGAGCGGCGGCTCGAAACACAACAACCCCGTGGCCGCCAGCAGCCATCGTCCGAGCGATGATTTGAAACATAGGGTGGCGGGCACAAACGTGGCCGTCCGGAAGGCGAGCCTCGCCGCAATCTCAGGGATCAGCAAGCCTAATAGGCATTCAGACGAGATCCTTGCCAGGGCTTACGATTGGAACAGTCTCGCAGAGTCGAACCGCGTTGCGGAACACATCGACGCGCCTTGGGAACACATGTATCCCGTGGTGGCACCCGTAGCGCCAAAAGTGGAAATCACTCGTGCCGCGCCTGAGCGCGTAAGCCAGAGCCGGACCTCAGACAGCAACTGGACCTATTCGGCGTACGGTACGTCGCAGCGTTTGCCGGTATCGACGTTGATGCGGCACGAGCCGATAAAGATCCTACCACAGCCCACGCTGCCCATGCTTAGGAGCGGCAAATAGCCATCTCCGCATACCCGGATGGCGCGACCCAGACGACGACTGATCTCCCAGACGTAGCAGAGGAACAGTAGCACAATGCCCTCGCTACTTAGGGTCAAACAAGAGTCAAATCAGTATCGCAGAAGCTCCGGTTTATGATCGCAGTGCATTCGCCTAATTCCTTCCCTGAAACCGGACCGCGCATGTGCCCTCCAGAGAGAAGCCGGGGCAGTCGCCCCCTTCGCTGTCGGGCACTCTATTCTCTCCAGTCCGGTTTGAAGAGGAAATATTGCGAAATACGGGCATGTTTCGTGTGTTTCGGGGGTAAAGGACGGCGGAATTTCTCAAGAGTGGGATTCACAATGCGCCAGGAACATACTGTAGTTGCAATAGATTGACTGCGCTTCAATGCATAGTTACCACGTTTCTTACCACGACTTTGACTTCGATACTCCCTTCAAACGAAGCGATTGTCATGGCGGGGAGAGAGGATTTGAACATCCGACCCCCTGGTCCCGAACCAGATTCGAGAGCCTCTTGAAATTTGCGGATTCTCGTTGATCGTAAGTGATTAACGTTGAATCGTTTGTGCGCTGATCGTGAATCATGTTGAATTCTGTTGAGCTCGTGTGTTTCTACCGCTACAAAATCGTCTACATTTATTCGATCCGCCGCGACGCAGCAGAACGGTAGAGGCCGCCACAGGACCGCCGACGAGGAGTCAATCTCGTCGCCCAGGCATTCGAACACGTCATTGAGCTTCGTCTGGGCCGTCTGCGTTTGACGCAGACAATCCGTGCGAATTGCCGCGATAGCGTTCTCCTCTGTGAATTGGTTCTGGTGCGTCATGTGGTTCTCCTTGAGTTTCTGGTTGCACGTTCTTGCGTTGAGCCTCGACCCAGGCCTCGAGCCTCCGGATAGCTTCGCGCTTCACCGGGAGTTCGACGTGGGTGTAGATGAAATTGACTTCCTCGCCCGAGGAATGCCCCATGGGGCCTTCCTCACGTCCTGCACGACGCCCGCTTCCATGAGCCGCGTATTGAAGGTGTGGCGAAGATCGTGAAATCGGAGGCAGCGGATGCCCGCCCTGCGGACCGCCGCTTTCCAGGCAGTCTTGATCTTGTGGATCGCGCGGCCCTTGAAGGTGAAAACCAGGCTCTCCGGTTTCTCGCGGATAAGCGTGATGAGGAGGTCCATGAGTCTCGCAGTGAGCGGAATCTCGCGGGCCTCCCCGCCTGGAGTCTTCGAGTGGGTGACGAGGAGCACACGACGGGTAAGGTCAACGTGCTCCTTGAGTTGGGTTAGCAGTTCCCCGCGGCGCATCCCAGAATCAAGCGCCGCGACGATGAGCTGTCGCAGATGCGGCGCGGCGGCTCCGAGGAGTTTCCATGCCTCGGCGACGGTGAGGACTGGTCTTGGCTTTCCCCCCCTCACCATCGGCATGCGACTCAAGGGATTCAGAATTATCTGTTCAAAGCTTTGACTATTCGGGCGCTTCTTCAACAACGTGATCGCTGAGATGCTGTCGCGCCCATGATTGAAACAGTGCCTGCCCGTATTTGGGCGCGGGGATCAGTGTCATTCCGTCTAAGTTGTTGTGCTCGAAGGCGTGCAGAGTGGCCCACATATTGCCTCCTGAAGACGCGGGACCACTAACTCTGGTGATGCTGTCCTACTTCAGCCCGTAAGAATACAGGCCGCCTCTAAACCGGCGTGCCCAGACACCGGGAAACCCAGGAAAAACGATGAGCAAAAAATCCAAGAACGACGAGAAATCAAAATCAACGCTGGACAGCAACACCAAACACTCCGGCGTCATCGGCCAAGCGAAGATCGGCAAAAAGGAGTACGAGGCCGAGGTTTTCAAGCTACAAGTTGAGCTGGTCAAGCTCCAGGACTGGGTCAAGGAGACCAACGCCCGCATTGTGATCATTTTCGAAGGACGAGACGCTGCCGGCAAAGGCGGGATGATCAAGCGCATCATGGAGCGTGTCAGCCCGCGCATCTTTCGTGTGGTAGCCCTACCCTCGCCAACCGATAGGCAGAAGACGCAGCTCCATGCCCAGCGCTACATTGAACGACTGCCCGCCGGAGGTGAAGTCGTCATCTTCGACCGGAGCTGGTATAACCGCGCCGGGGTCGAGTACGTGATGGGCTTTTGTAGCGAGGAAGAGCACAGGCAATTTCTCAGGGACTGTCCCATCTTCGAGAGCTTTTTGGTCAGCCAGGGCATCATCCTTCTGAAGTACTGGCTCGAGGTATCGGAGAAGGAACAGCACAAGCGCTTCCTCGCGCGAATTGAAGATTCTTCCAAACGATGGAAGCTTAGTCCTATGGACTTGGAATCGCATCGCCGTTGGTACGACTATTCACGCGCCCGGGATGCGATGCTTGCCGCCACCGATACAGCAGCGTCGCCCTGGTACATCGTTTCCTCAGACGACAAAAAGCGCGCCCGACTGAACTGCATTGCGCACATACTCAGCAGTATCCCGTGGGAGGAGATTCCTTATACGCCTCCCAAGCTTCCGCCAAGGCAAAAACCGAAGGGGTACATAGAGCCGAAGCAGAAGCATCGAACCGTCCCGCGGGTCTGGTAGGCCTGCAGCATGTTAGATCATCGGTGGTTCCGTCTCTTACCTGAGTGGCTGGTCTCATCCCGTACGGATTGGCTGCCTACCGACATCGTTGCAGGGCTGACTACCGGTGCGGTAATCATACCCATGGCGATGGCGCATGCCATGATAGCCGGACTGCCGGTCCAGGTAGGCCTCTATACCGCCCTCGTGCCGATGGTCATCTATGCGGTGCTCGGGACCTCGCGCGTGCTCAGCGTCAGCACGACCACAACCTTGGCAATCCTCACCGCCGCTCAGCTAGGACAGGTCGTGCCCAACGGCAACTCCGCAGCCCTGCTCAGAGCCTCAGCGACGTTGACGCTGCTGGTGGGAGCCGCACTTTTGCTGGCGTCCCTGCTGCGCCTGGGGATCGTGGCGAACTTTATCTCCGAGCCCGTACTCGTTGGGTTCAAAGCTGGCATCGGGCTGGTCATAGTGGTAGACCAGATTCCGAAGATCCTTGGCATCCACTTCACAAGAGGCACTTTCGTTCAGAATGTCCTCTCAATCGTTCACCATCTTCCGAAAACGTCGTTGGCAACGCTGGCCGTTGGGCTCACGGTAATCGTGTTTCTGCTGGCAATGGACCGGTTCTTGCCGAAGGCCCCGGCGCCCCTGCTGGCTGCAACTGCCGCGATCGCGGGCGTGTACTTTTTGAATTTGCAGGATCGGGGTGTCGAACTGGTGGGTCACATACCGCAAGGACTCCCTTCACTGATGAGGCCGGACCTTTCGTTGATAAGTGCGCTGTGGCCCGGGGCGCTCGGGGTTGCTTTGATGAGTTTCACGGAGACGGTTGCGGCCGGCCAAGCCTTCAAGCGAAAGGACGAGGCTGCTCCGCAAGCAAACACAGAGCTGCTTGCCACCGGACTCGCCAATATCGGAGGCGCACTTCTCGGTGCGATGCCGGGGGGCGGCGGCACCACGCAAACGGCAGTCAATGCCAGCGCGGGAGCTCGCACGCAATTAGCGGGTATGGTAACTGCGGCGGTGACACTAGTGACGATGTTCTTTCTCGCTCCTCTTGTCGCGATGCTGCCGCAATCTGCATTGGCAGCGCTCGTGGTTGTCTATTCCTTCGGACTCATCAAGCCGATCGAGTTTCATAACATTCTTCGTATTCGCAGGACCGAATTTTCATGGGCGATTGTGGCTTTCGCAGGCGTCGTCGTCGTCGGCACGTTAGAGGGAATCATCGTCGCGATAATCGTTTCCCTCGCCACACTGGCATATCAGGTAGCGGATCCTCCAGTCTATGTCCTGCGCCGCAAGCCAGGAACCAATGTGTTCCGGCCACAATCGCCGGAACATCCCGACGACGAGAGTTTTCCTGGACTTTTACTGCTCCGGCCGGAAGGTCCGATTTTCTTTGCGAATGCGGCCCAGATCGCACACAAGATTGAGCCGCTGGTCAGGGAAGCGCAACCGAAGGTCGTCGCCGTCGAATCTAGCGGAGTCCTCGACATGGAGTACACTGCGATGAAAATGTTCGCACAACTCGCAAAAAGGCAAAGGCAGCATGGCGTTCAACTGTGGCTGATTGGCATGACTCCCAGAGTTTTGGCCATCATACAACGATCACCGCTGGGGCAGTTGCTGGGGCGCGAAGGAATGCATTTCAATCTGGAGATTGCGGTTGCGCGCTACCTGGATGATGCAGCCGTGCGCGAACAGTCCTGAGATATGGGCGTCGAACTGATGCAATGAACGGCCTCCGAATCGCAAGACGCATCGGACTAATCGGTTCAGTCGCCGCGGCCCTGCTGCTCTGCACCGCCCAATCTCTTGAGCCCGCGCCGAAATTTTATCGCGCCAGGCCGGAGGACGTTCCGCCTTGGGCGGAGCAGGGGAATTTTCGTTTCATCCGGCTGGACGGTGGACAGATCGAGAGCTGGAAAGCCGAGCGGACTTGGTGGGGTAGCAAATTCAGCGCCGAAGAGAAGGATGTGCTGAGCCACATCTACGACCGCGATTTTGAGCAAATGCTCGGCCTACTCAAGCAGGCGGAGTTCAACTGGATCTGGATTACCTGGAGCAGCGGCTGGTCGTTTAAGGATGAGGAAGAGAACCGGGAGAATCTAAAAAAGGTAATCGCCCGTTGCCATGAGAATGGTATCCACGTCTCCGCCTACCTGTCAGCTTCCAATATGTTTCGCTCAAGCGCCTTCCGCGATGACCCGGAAACGAAGAAATACGGCTTGTGGATGCATCGCATCCCTATGTTCTATGCCGGCCCGACCAAAACCGATCTGCAGATTTCGTGGGACCGCCGTTTGGCCGACGCGCGCAAACCCGGCTGGCGGGCCTATCTCTTGAAGAAGGCGGAGTTGGCGGTGGACGCGGGAGTGGACGCGATCATCTGGGACAACATGATCGGCGACAACGACGGCTTGGCTCAGTTGCTCGATGACACCCAGCGGATGGCGGAGCGGAAGGCGCGGGAGACCGGTCGACCCAAGGTCATCGTTGAAGCGAATATCCATATTGCGTCGGACCGGTTTGGGATGAACGACATCAACGAGGCGATCTGGGAGGAAGACGGCAAGGACACTCCAGGGGTGTGGAACGGTCATTGGCAGGTGGACAACGCGCGCAAGATCAAATTCCTGAGCGGCGAGAAGCAGCCTTGGCAGCCCCTGATGTATGAGAACGACCTTTACCACTGTGGCCCGCGCGAGCGATGCATCCCCAGCCCCGCCGAGCAGAAGCTTGCCATCGCCGAGGCTTATGCGTTCGGCGCGGCCACCTCGCGCAACATCGAGGGCCGATTCCTCTCCGCGCTGATTAAGGGCGAGCCAGAGGCTCAGGAGGCGTGGAAGGCCATCGCTCAATACAATCATTTCCTCCTCGAGCATCAGGAGCTGTATCACGAGACGGAGCCGGCGGCGCGGATCGCCTTGCTCTCCGCCGAACCGATGAACCGGCTGGCCGATGAATTTCTAAGGCAGAGCGTATTCTTTGAGACCAAAGTTCTCGCGCACCTGGACAAGGGAGTTCCCTTAGAGCAGTTTAGGGTGGTGGTTATCCCTTCCGACCTGCCCAAGCTTAGCGCCGAACAACGGGGCCGATTGGACGCGTTCGCTGCCGATGGGGGGCTGATCATCAGGGCCGGAAAGGGAGAGCCTGGAATTGCGGCGCGCGCCGAAGCTGCGGCTGGAGGGCCTCGCCTCAGCTTGGAGCCGCGCGGTTACGTGCTGGGCCAGTTAACTCGGAAACCCGACGGTCGGACTTTCATTCTCCACTTACTCAACTACGATCACCAGGTCCCGGCAAAGAACGTGAAAGTCCGGCTAGACCTGAGCGGGCTAGTCGATCTGCGAGAAACCAAGGACCTGAGCCGCTGGGAGGTGAAAGTCGTTTCGCCGGACGCAGCGCGGCCTCAGTTCGCTGACCTCTCTTTACATGGGAGCGTCGCCGAGTTCACCCTGGGCCGGATCGATCACTATACCATGGTAACTCTTGCCAGCGAAGATCGCTATCCGGGGGAGCGCCGAGACCACGAGGTCAGAAAGCGACTCCAGAAACCCCATTCTGAATGACAATCGCGAAGATTAATCGGAAGATAGCTCAGCGCACCGACCGGGCATCATGGCGGCGACGCTGCGACGTCGAACTTCTGGTCGCGTAATTCGCCCATTCCCATTCAGCAAGCCAGTTTCTGCAGCATTTCCCTTCACATTGGAATTCCGACATTCTTCCACCGCATTGTGGGCAGACCAGGTTGATGATCGACGAGATGATCTGCGCGCTCGATTCACCCGGCAGTGTGTCAAAGGTGCTCATAATCATTCTCCTGTCCAGAGATCCTAAAAAGATGCGAGGCGCAGAACAGGGGCCGCAAAAGACGGAGATGTGCCGCGGGTTTTCGGCTCTCAGTAGCCCGTAGTGGTTGGCTGCGGAGTCCGTCTCTGGCCGCTAACTGCCTGCCGCCTCGCTCAGCTACTAGAGTGCAAGCTCAATGCCAATCCCGAATCGCGAATAAGAGCCGACAACGAGGCACTTCCTGAGTTCGGCGCCGGTATTAGAAATGATGCCGCGCCCAATACTAGGCATGTGCCCAGATGTGGGCGAACTTGGCACCTTGAGTTGTGATCAGTCTGCGAGACCGACGCCCTGCAAACACATGAAGAGTCAACCGCATTGAAGTCCCCTACCTCACGCTTCAGCCATTGGCATGGCGATTGCGTTCCAACACAAGTGATCAGGGTCTGCTCTTCGGCGAACGGTCGTTTCCCAGGACCGAATTACCGAAGCAAGAAAGAGCAGACGGGAGGAGTCAATCGTGCGGAAGTTAATAGGTGTAATTGCTCTGTGTCTGCTTACATTTCCGGCCCTTTGCCAGACCACATCGAAGTGGCAGATAGCGACCATTACTGAGGTTAGGCCGCATCCGACTCCAGGAGAGGACGCGTCTGATCCCATCACCTATGACGTATCCGTGAAGGTGGGTGGCACAATTTATTTGGTTCGGTACACAACACCGGCGGGGGAAATTGCCCCGAAATACGCGACCGGGCGCGAGCTCCTGGTGCTGGTCGGAAAGAACACAATTACCTACAACGACTTGTTGGGCCAGTCGCTTCAGGTGCCGATCGAAAGCCAAAGACCCGCTGCCGAACCTAAGCAATCGAAATAGCTCGTGCTACCCGCGGGAGAGTCATGTCGAGAATTGTCTGCAGGAGTAGATGTCGACGATTCGAGTCAACTTGGAGGAAGAATGTATCGTTTGTTTGTTCTAAGGAACGACAAGAGCGGTTGCTTCGGCGGACACGCACTTATCACTTTCTGGGCACTACTGTTGTGCTCCGGCATTGGCGCATTGGCCCAGAGCAACGCTCCTGCATTTAAAGCGAACCCACCATTCAGCATTCGCGCTACTCATCTCGTGGGTTTTCCGAACACAAAGAGTAATTGTAAAGGAACCCTGTCTACCCAGGACAATGTGTTGCGATTTCAGCAAGGCGGCAAACCCTTGGCACAGGTAGACATCGCTTCTGTGCGGAATGTTTTTCTGGGTGATCAGAGGATGCAGGTCGGCGGAACGCCAATGAAAATAGGCAAGGCAGCCACTCCGTACGGAGGTGGCCGAGTTATTAGTCTCTTTGCTCACAAAAAATACGACATGCTGACCTTGGAATATGTTGACAGCAATGGCGGAGTCCATGGCGCGATCTTCCAATTGGGAAAAGGACAAGGTGAACTCGTGAAAAACGAACTCGCGGCTCGGGGAGTATCTGCCAGCTCTGGCGAAGGTCCAACGAAGCAAAGCACCTCGGAGGTTACGCATGAAAACAAGTAAATCAAATTCATGGATCTTCTGTGTGGCGGCCATCGTCACGATTGCGGTTGCATTTTCGAGTCGGCTGGTTGGCCAAACTGCAGCGGTGGAACCCGCTGGTGGAAGCAGCGGTTCTGGCACGCAATGGAGTGTGCAAGTGGAGCGGATTGATCCCGGGCAGCTGGAACTCGCGCATTCCTTTCAAGTGGCGATCTACGAGAACCTCTTGGAAGAGTTGAATAAGACGAAGCGATTCAAGTCCGTCCTCCGCGAGGGCGACAGCAATGCTAGCGCGATTCCGGACTTGCTGATCTTGAAAACAATGGTTGTGAAATATACGCCTGGAAGCGAAACCAAGCGTGCGGTGACCACCGTGAGCGGCGCGACAAAGTTGACGGTGCAGAGTCAACTCATCACGCGGGACGGCAAGATTGTGCTCGATCGAACAGTACAGGGGAACGTTCGCTTCTTCGGCAGCAATTTGCGCGCTACCCACAACTTGGCCCGCAATATCGCCAAAGTGATCAAGCAATCGGCACCTCAAGGATCGGAGCCCGCTAACGCGATACTCACCGGGTCAACTAAGAGACTGATCGCTCAGATCGCCTGGCCTTTGTTGGACGCAGAAAATGAGGTAGCCAGAAGAGTCGCGAAACTGAGTTGACGCGCAACTGGCTCGGCGTTCAAAAACAGATCCAGCCCGCACGAGGAGGACCGATGAAGTTTCGACAGATTCTCATTGCTATCGTGATTCTCGGCACAGTGTGGCACACTGCCGCAGCCCAGCCAAAGAAAAAGATCGAAGTAGACGCGCCTCGGCCGGAGAGCATTTTCGCGGGTACAAACATGCAGTGCGATCCTGTCCTATCCGATTTGATTGCGCTCAAGCCCCAAATGCCCTTGGGTCCACAAGACGTTCTCAAATCCTACGAAATCGCCATGAGCTTAGTGGCAGACAAGACATCGGCCGATTTCTCTGTAATCGTGCAGGCCCAACAAACAAATCAGATTACCCGTGAACAGGCCGAATACCTTTTGCAGTTGAGATATCAAATGGCAATGATGCAGTATCAGGTGCTTAGCGCGCTCCATGATGTTCTGAAACACGACATCGACGAAGCAGCAGGGCCGCAGGTAAGGCAGTCGCTGAAAACGTCAAGCGCCGATACGGTTTTGGTGGTTCCTTTTCCGGGCCCAGGCCCTGCATCCCGATGACATCGCAATTCTTCTTCGCAAGGGTCGCATAGAGCGGGGACAGAGGAGCGCACACAGAGCATGCAATATCCAGAGAAATTAATTGAGGGCGGTGAGGGCGTCTCCCTGGACGCGGCGAAGCCTTCACCCGCGGAGATGCTCTCGGTTTTGTCGAATTGCTTACCGTCTCTTTATCGATACGCATATAGATTCTTGGGAAATAAAGCTGATGCCGAGGATGCAGTGCAGGATGCTCTGGTGGCAGCCTACAAGCATTTGCACCAATTCAGAGGTGACGCGCAACTTTCGACGTGGCTGACCACTATTTTGATCAATTGCGCAAGAATGCATTTGCGCAAACGGTCACGCTATACCCATGTATCCCTCGATTCACGAATCGGAGAAGACCAGGAATATCCGCTCTCCGATATTTTGGTGAACCATCGACCCAATCCCGAAGATGAGTGCCACAGATCTACGCTGAATGCGCGGCTGATGAAATCAGCAGCGGGACTATCCCCGACTCTGCGGAGGACTTTTCACCTTAGGTTTGTGGATCATCTTTCGGTCGACGAAACAGCTCGCGTTCTGGGAGTTCCCATCGGAACTGTGAAAGCACAGACCGCTCGGGCAAAGGCTAAATTGCGGAAGTTAGTTCGAGGAATACTTCACACGAGGTCTGGTTCCCATAGACGCTTCCGCTAGCACACGCATTCCACACCCTCGTTCAGGAGAGCAATTTTGTTCGCGGGGCCCGCAGGTTCGATCGCTCGCGCAGACCGAATTGCCTAAGCTCACCCAGAATGTAACAGCTCAGTTGAGGATCGAACGCAATTTCCTGAGACACAATGTTGAAGTTCGCGCCGGTCCATGTTTGGAGATGTGAAAAGCAACCACTCCTAGCCAATCTTTGACCCAATAGGGGCACGATTCAAACGCAACTGACCTCATCTGCCCGTATTCGGGCGCACCTGCCCGGATACTGTCTAGATGGTTCGAATCATCGGAGCATCTCCGCGCAAGTGTTTGATCTGGCTCGTATTACGACCGGGTGCTAATGGCCATACGCTTGCCGTTAACAGTTTCGAGTTGATTTTGGTAATTGTCTGTCATAGGAATTCACGACATTGTGCCAAGGAGGAGCCGATTCCGTTGCTCGATCACAACAGCATGCGCGTGGATAAGCCGGAAATCAACATTGTCGCCAGCGACAATGGCGCTCTGGTGTCCTTGAAGGACAGCATTGATATCGATTCCTCTCCCGCAGTGCGCGACCGGCTCCTCGCCCTCTTGCACGCGCCACATCCGAGGACAGTGAGCATTGACTTGTCGGCCGTCACCCATATCGACAGTTCCGGCGTTGCCACCTTCATTGAAGCCTTGAAGATCGCACGAAACTGTGAAACCGAGCTCAGGCTGCAGGGATTGCATGATCGTTTACATCGCTTGTTTGAGGCGACTGGCATTCTATCCCTCTTCAACGGGGGCATTGAGAGATGAAATACGTGTGGTGCGAGGCGGTCTGATGGCCAATCTTCTCGAAATTGCCGGCAGAGAAACTCTCAGTCAACTCGACTATGTTGGGAGCCTGAACATTCAATGGTGGGCCACCCTGCGCGGGATGCGCGCGGCTTTGCCCCTCGTTGGAAATCGACATCGGTGGCGTGCAGCTGTTCACCAAATGCTAGAGATCGGGGTTGACGCACTCCCGATGGTTGCCCTCATGGCTACGTGCAGCGGATTCATCCTGGCGATGCAGGGAGCCTCTGAGTTGCGGCGGTTCGGAGCCCTGCACTTCGTCATTGATCTGGTCGCAGTCGGTTTCACACGAGAACTTGGTCCGCTGTTGACTGCGATCGCCGTCAGCGGACGCTCGGGATCTGCATTTGCCGCCGAGATCGGCACCATGAAGGTCACTGAAGAAATCGACGCGCTCAAGGTCATGGCCTTCGAACCGGTGGAGTTCGTGTTAGCGCCAAAGTATCTGGCCGCACTAGTGGCAGTTCCGTGTCTCAGTGTCGTCTCCGCCTTCTTCGGCATTCTCGCTGGGGGGCTATTTATGTTCTTCAGCACGCACCTTGGGCTCCTGATCTATTTCCGTTACGTGCTGGCGTCGATCGTATTGCGTGATGTGCTCGCCGGGATGATCAAGAGCCTCGCATTCGCGACGATTATTGCCCAGGTGGGATGCCTCGAAGGACTCCGTGTCCGCGGTGGGCCCGATGCGGTCGGTCGCTCGACGACTTCGGCGGTCGTGCGATCAACGTTCCTGGTCATTGTTGCCGATGCGATATTTACCGCCATCTTTTACTTCGTAGGGAAGGCTTAAATGTCTCTGATTTCAGTACGTGATCTGGTAGTGGAATACGATGGCCGGCGTGTGCTCGATGGCTTGAACCTTGACATCGAGGCGGGCGAGATCACCGTTCTGCTGGGAGGCAGTGGTTCAGGAAAGAGCACACTCTTGCGGCAAATTCTGGGTCTCCAACATCCGAAATCGGGCAGCATCTCGATCAAAGGAACAGACATCACTACCTGTTCACAGGCGGATTTGAACACAATCCGACGGTCGGTTGGGGTGGCCTTTCAGAGCGCTGCTTTGTTCAATTCACTGTCGCTGGAAGAGAATGTTGCGCTCACTTTGCGGGAGCACACCGCACTCGCTCCATCGATTATTGAACTGATCGTTTGGTTGAAGTTGGCGGTCGTGGGCCTGGCGGATTTCGGCAAACTGCACCCGCAGGAGCTCTCAGGAGGCATGAAGAAGCGTGCGGCGGTTGCCCGGGCTCTCGCTTTGGATCCCGAAATCCTAGTGCTGGACGAGCCTTCCGCCGGCCTTGATCCCATTGTGGCGGCCGAGCTGGACGAACTCATCGTATTTCTGAAGGAGACTTTTCAGATTACGGCTCTTGTTGTCACCCATGAGATGCACAGCGCCTTTCGAATCGCCGATCGGATCGCAATGCTGTTCGATGGAAAGCTCCTTGCAGTCGGTACAAAAGACGAAATACGCGCAAACCAGAATCCACGCGTGAGGCAGTTTCTCAACCGTGTGCCGGCCAACCCGATGCATACGCCGGCGTTGGCCTCCTATTTGGAACGGTATGTGCAAAGTCAGGAGGCAAAAC
>CAWJEY010000002.1:0-1070841 GCA_963842095.1 uncultured Acidobacteriaceae bacterium | reverse complement strand
CCACTTTCAAGACATTGTCCACATGTTCGCCGAAGGCGACTTCAACGCGCCCATGCTGGTCCACAGCCAGGACGTTCCCGGCACCGCTATCATGACGCGCCTTAAGGCGGACCTGCACTGGGAATTGCAGGAGTACCGCGGGGCGCCCGCATCACCATCACCGCTGATAATAAGGAAGCATTGGAGGCCGTCCACGAATTCCTTCGCTTCCAGATCGCCGACCACCAAACCGGCGACTGTACCGCCATCCGCTAAGTCGTGGGCAGCGCTGGAATCCAAGCCCGGGAATGCCTCTGGGGCGGCCACGACAGAGCAGTCCGCTTGCACTTTTCCCTCTCCGCCGAGATACTGAATGATTCACAACAATTATGCAAACAATCATTTCTCTCTCTACGCCCGCAGAACTAGAAACCGAATCCCTTGTCGCTGTCGTGCTCGACCACGCCGAGCCCGCGCCGAACCTAAAAGAAAAAGATAAGAAGCCGCAACTCAAGATCGCGAGCGACGACTCCGCAGTGCAGTCCGTGGCAGCCGATTTGCTGGCGAGCGGCGAAATCGCCGGCAAGCCGTTTGAGACCAACCTGCTGCACAAGCCCACGAGCCTGAAGGCAAAGCGCCTTCTGCTGATCAGCGGTGGAAGCGCGAAAAAATTCTCGAGCTACGATCTGCGCCGGATGGCCGGGGTCGCGGTGCGCGCACTGAAGTCCCGCGGAATCCGCAGCTTTGCCTTCGTCGCTCCGCCGAGCATTGCCGGCGGACGAAGCAGTGCGCGCGATTGTGGAAGGAGCGCACGTCGGGAATTTCGAGCCCGACTATTACCGCAGCGATCGCAAAGACCAGAAGATCGACGCGCTAACCGTAGTCGCGACCGGCGACAAATGCAGCGCTCGAAAAGGCGGCCGACGAGGCGCAAGTCATCGGCGAATCGCAAAACTTCACGCGCGACCTGGTGAATGAACCTTCTAATCGCATGACGCCGCACGATTCTCGCCGGACCGGGCAAAGAAGATGTGCGGGGAAGTTGGCTTGAAGTGCGAAGTCTATGGTGCCGACAAGATCAAAGAAATGAAAATGGGCGCGTTCTGGAGTGTTGCCCAGGGGTCGGATGAACCGCCTGCGCTGATCGTGATGCGCTACGAACCCGCCGGCGCACCGGAGAAGCCGATGCTGGGTCTAGTGGGGAAGGGAATTACCTTCGACACCGGAGGCATTTCGATCAAGCCCGCCGATGGCATGGAGAAGATGAAATACGACATGGCCGGTGGCGCGACGATGATTGGTGCGATGCGCGCCATCGCGCTGCTGAAGCCGAAAGTTAAAGTCATCGGCATCGTGTGCGCGACTGAGAATATGCCGTCCGGAAAAGCGCAGAAGCCCGGCGACGTGCAGATTGCCATGTCGGGCAAGTCGATTGAGATCATCAATACCGACGCCGAAGGACGGCTGGTTCTGGCCGACGGACTCTTTTACGCGCGCCAACTCGGTTGCACGCATCTGGTCGATGCTGCCACGCTGACGGGCGCGGTTGTGGTCGCGCTCGGCTACAGCAATGCCGGCATCTTCGCCAACGACGACGACATGTATAACCGCTTCCACAATGCGAACGAGAAAGCCGGCGAAAAAATGTGGCGCATGCCACTCGACGACGAATACAAAGAGCACATTCGCTCGTCGATCGCCGACATCGTAAACTCAGGCGGACGCTGGGGCGGCGCGATCACCGCTGCCATGTTCCTGAAAGAATTCGCGGAAGAGACGCCGTGGATTCACCTCGACATTGCCGGCACCGCGTGGACGGAAGATCAGAAGCCCTGGATCGCGAAAGGCCCGTCCGGCATAGCCCTGCGCAGTTTGGTGGAATTCGTCAAGAGCTTCGCGGGATAAAAATCAGCCGTGGATTTGCTGACGACGGTGTTGCAACCGCTCGCAGCTGCCGGGAATCCAGCCTTTGCATCGATCGTATGGCAACAGATCAATGACCATCGCAGTCCAACAAGCCCACCCACAGAATCCGCGTCCAAAGATCAGGGGCCCGAAGACCTTCGCGATCGAATAATGAATAATGGCGCTGCTGAAGATGCAGGGAAACTAGAAGAGTCCTTCTAGTTGCATATTCTGCAGAGCGACCAGCCCAGAAAACCGACCATGCAAACTCCGACCAGAAACTGCGCCAGACGGCGCCCGACAGGGCTTTCTCTGCGCGGCAGCATTTCATAAGGGCCGATCCCCACACCGAGCGAAGTGCCAATATAGCCCATGCCGAAAATGAAGAAGGGATAGCCCGGTCTGCGCCAGAGGATAAAATGCTAGCGTCCAAAAAATGAGAAAAATAGTGGCGCGGGAAACTGCAGCGGACGCAGCCGATGCGCGTGCGCTGAGATCGGTTGGCTCCATCGCTACTCCGGTGGTTGTGAAGAAAGAGCCTCGAACGTTGAGGGAAATGCGTACGGTTGTTATAATCGAGGTCGCGTTCCACACGCTTCCGCAGTGGAGCAGTTTCGTTCGTTCGCGAAATCCCGCCACAATCAGCGTGAAGCGAACAGTCCTCGCAGCCCGCGGACAGCGGGTTTCGAAACGTGGCCAGGTAGCTCAGGTGGTAGAGCGCAGCCCTGAAAAGGCTGGCGTCGGCGGTTCAACTCCGTCCCTGGCCACCACATTCTTAAGCACTTAGCAGCAGCCAGAAAACTCAGGTTTCAGTCGCGCGAACTATACGCGAACATCGGACAGGATGTTCGCCGTGTCGCAGGTCGTTGTTGCTTCCAACACCTTCGGTTGATCCAGCAGTTTCCACATCTCCCGCGCCGTGCTTCCGGTCCGAGCGATGTGCTGCCTTGCCAGCTTCGCATAACGTTCGGTCATCTTGATGTTCGAGTGGCCCAGGATTTTCGCAAGCTCGTAAAGATCGCCGCCGTTCATCATGTACCAGGATGCAAACGTATGACGCAGATCGTGGAACCGAAAATCCTCAATACCCGCCCTTTCAAGCAGGTCCTCGAAACTTCCTTCCACCCGCTGCCGTCCGCTTACAGCACCCTGTTTCGGCGGAAAAATCCGATCCTCACCAATCACTGCGGGATAGCGCCGCAGCTCGCCGGCCAGTTCGGGAAGCATCGGGACATAACGCATCTTGCCGCCCTTCAGCTTGGCCCGCACTGCCAAGAGGCCCTCGCCATACATCACGTCCGACCATCTGAGGCCAAAGACCTCCGCCACCCGCATTCCCGTCGTGACGGCGATAAGAACGATCAGCCTTAGACGACAAAACGTCTTGTTAATGGCTTTCGTACCCTTCTGATACATCTTTTCGTCAAGCGCCAGCTTCAGGTTTCGCAGCTCGTCTTCCGACAAGTAGCGATCCCTCTGATCGTCCGGTCGCGTCACTTCGACCTGATCCGCAGGGTTTCGGTCGATGCCGGTTTCTTTGGACCAGATTGTGGACGCTTTCTCCATCATGTGGTGCATGACGTTGAAATGCCGAACGGCCGTTCCCGGCGACAGTTCGTGGACTGCCGTCAGTTTTTCGTACCAGCGACCGACCGCGTTACCGTCGATCTCGCGCACGAACAACCGGCCCAGTTCCACCCGGATGCCCTCAAGCACGCTTTTCTCCCGGCTCGCCGAACGCTTTTTCATGCCGTAATGCGTTCGGTACCGATCAATCAGCGTCGTCATCCGAAAATTAACCTCCCGCTTGACATCGAGATGCCGGTTTTCATCGCGCGCCGACATCTTCTTTCGTTCGATTTTCCTGGCCAGTTCATGCGCGCCGCGAACACGGACGCTTTTGTTCCGTCCTCCTTCCCTCCAACGGACTTCAAACACTCCTTCGCACTTTCTGTGAATGGACACTCTAGCTTCTCCTTTCAGTCAATGGTTTCGATTGTGTGCTGCTCGATGAAACGCCCTAGCGCTTCAAGATCGAACCGCAACGCTCGACCAACCTTGACGCAGGGAACCTCCCGCAACCTGGCTTTCTTGTAGACAGTGTCCACTTCGAGCCCCAGGTATTGGGCGGCCTCCCTGACATTCAGGAGCCGCCTACCGATGAGTTCATTTAATACCACCGTGGCTGGTTCTTTGTGAAGCATTGTTTCACCTCAGCCGTCGGCCTTCTGGTGACGGACAGTTCCTCAAATCGGAACGGGCTGGTGAGGTATAGAGAAAAAACCTGTACGAGACCGGCGATGTTAACCAATTTGATTCATTCCTGCATCCGTGTCCAATAACTTTTCGGATTGACTTCATTCCTGCAGGTTATTAAAGACAGCGCGAGCCCGATTCGTCACAGCCATTCTCGTTGGCAAAGCCACTTCGCGAATGGAGAACTTATTGAACAAGCGGGGTTTACAGAAGGACAGTCATTCGCCAGAACGCCTGAGATTCGTTGAGGCAGCGATAGGACTCGCCATCTCGCAGTACTATTCAGGACAATCGCCGCAGGTACCCCAGAGATATGTGGATACTCGCAGATGGTAGAGGCGACTGACCTGCCCCCCATTTTTAGTCCAGGGATAATGAGACTTTCTCCGGTTTTTGTTCGCCCCGCAGCGTAGCGGGGATGGGGGTCTGGGGCAAGGGGCCGGCGTTTGAGGCCCCTTGCCCCAGTCCAGCAATGTAGAAGCCTGCCTTCCACGAAGCGGCAAACTCCATCGGTGTTTTGTATCCCAACGCCGAATGCGGTCGCACGTGGTTGTAGTCCGCCTTCCACTCGGCGATCTTACGACGGGCGTCCGCCAGATCGAAGAACCAGTTTTCGTTCAGGCACTCATCGCGGAACTTGCCGTTGAAGCTCTCGATGTAGCCATTCTCCATCGGTCGCCCCGGCGTGATGAAGTGCAACTGGACTCCGTTTTCGTAGGCCCACTGGTCCACCACCTGGCTGACGAACTCCGGCCCGTTGTCGATCACGATCACCTCCGGTTTGCGTCCCTGCTGCTTCAGTCCTTCTAGTACACGCACCACACGCGCTCCCGGCAGCGAGGTGTCGGGCTCGATCTCCAGCGCCTCGCGGGTGAAGCCGTCCATGAGATTCAACGTCCGGAACTTGCGCCCGTTGGTGAACGCATCGCTGGCGAAGTCCATCGTCCACAGATGATCGGGCTGCGTCGGGCGCGGCGCTAGCACCAGGCGCGATCCCGCGCGTCGGCGTCGGCCCCGCTTCCGACGAAGGCTCAGCTTTTCTTCGACGTACAGCCGGTATACGCGCTTATGATTCGCTTTCCAT
Source organism: uncultured Acidobacteriaceae bacterium (assembly GCA_963842095.1). Taxonomy (GTDB): domain Bacteria; phylum Acidobacteriota; class Terriglobia; order Terriglobales; family Acidobacteriaceae; genus Sulfotelmatobacter. The sequence continues at coordinate 1,065,617 of CAWJEY010000002.1, read as the reverse complement.
CCCTCACGCACCAGCATTCGCGTCAATCGGCGATATCCGAACCTTCGCCGCTCTGCCGCCAGCTCGCGCAACCGCACGCGCAGTCGCGGGTCCTCGGGCCGTGGCACGTAGCGATACGTCCGGCGATAGATCTCGATCAGCCCGCAGGCGCGTCGCTCTGAAACCGCTACTTCCGAGCGCATCACGACCACCGCCTGCCGTCGCAACTGCGGGCTCACCATTTTTTTGTAACCACCGCCTGCAATGCGCGCTTGTCCAGAAGCAGTTCGGCCACCGCGTGCTTCAACTGCCGGTTCTCCTCTTCCAGCGCCCGCAACCGCTTCGCCTCGCTCACTTCCATCCCGCCGTACTTCCCCTTCCACCGGTAGAGCGTCTGCGACGCGATCCCGTGCTTGCGGCACAGCTCCGGCGTGGCTACTCCAGCCTCGGACTCCTTCAGGATGCCAATGATCTGCTCTTCCTTGAATCGACTCTTGCGCACGACTCCTCCTCCTGGCCCTGGGCGGGCCATTCTAAATGAGAGAAGTCACATTTCGACTGGACTAATTTCTGGGGGGCAGGTCACCTCCCGGCACCAGATTTCTTTTGTGTTTTGAATAGGTTGTGAGTTTTGCATGGACTCTGGCCCTTGGGTCTTACCTACCCGGAGGTGGGCAAGGCTGGGTCCGCCTCCGCTGTCAGCACACTGCCAGGTGGAGTCAGGGTAAGACCCTTCAGTCAGCTCAAGTCTCCAAGGATTTCAACCGTCGTAAGTCAGTTCCTTTTCCTGGGATCTTTCTCAGCGGTATCTCCTGATCGTGCCTTAAATGATTAGGACACGATCTATCTTCTCAAGTTCTTGACTTTGTTGCGGGGTAGGCTATTATCTAGGCTCGCCTCTGCGCCTAGTCGTCATGATCGCGCATTCTGTCGGAAGTAATAAGGTTGGTTGAGTGCCGACCTGGAGTTGGATGTTGTGCGAGTTGTTGAAAGAGATGACGACAGAAATCCGCTAAATGCGCTGAGTCTTTGGTCACGCCGAGGATGAGAGGAAACGGTAGAAGCCATGCGCGCCAGCATCATTATTGCCAGCCACAACGAAGGCGACCTTCTCGCCAACACGATTGAGTCGTGCATCGAGACCACGGCGGGGATGGATTATGAAATCATCGTAGCCGATGATGCGTCCACCGATGGATCAGCGGAGGCGGCGGCCCGGCGATTTCCCATGGTGCGACTGCACCGCAATAGCAAGCGGCAGGGCGCGTCTCCTACCAAGCATCTGGGCAGCCGGCAGGCTCGAGGCGAAGTGTTTCTCTTCCTTGACGGACACTCCAAGCCTGAGCAGGGTTCGCTTCTGCAGTTGGCGCAGGGGGTGGAGGAGACGGAGGGGCAGGCAGTCATTACGCCTCGCATCCTTGCGCTTGATCCTGCGCGCTGGAAAAACGTGGCCACGCAAACCGGCCATGGCTACGCATTCGATTTGCGTACGGTTGCATCGCATTGGGTTCCTCTCGAGAACCTGAAGAAGTCGACTCTGGGGCGCGGTCAATTTTTCGAGTCTCCGGCGTTAATCGGTTGTGCGCTTGCGGTCAGCCGTCCGGTATACGAAAGAGTTTGGGGCTTCGACCCGAATATGAAGTTTTGGGGCATCGAGGACCTGGACTTTTCCCTTAAATGCTGGTTGCTGGGACACCCAATTCTTCACAACCCGGAGGCGGGCGTCGGGCACCGGTTTCAGGAATCATTTGACCGGTATTCGGTGCCGATGGAGCACATCGTCGTCAATGAACTCCGTCTGGCCTATAAGAACTTTACGCACGCGGTGTGGGGAGCATGGCTGGAAGATAGCCGGGAGCGCCACGCCGGGACGCTGCCGGATAATCCCGAGGGTTTGTGGGCGCGCGCGTGGGAATTGTTCAAGGCAGGGGAGGATAGCGCTCACCAGGAACGAAGCTACCTGCACGCCCGGCGGGAGCGGGACGAATTCTGGTATGCGGAGCGGTTTGGGCTGACGTGGCCGCAGTTGATGTCGACAGGGAGAGTTTTCGCCGCGGGTGCGTCTCCCAGTGCGAGCCCCAGCGGAGGGCCATCGCCGAGGCCGAGTGGAGGGCCATCGCCGAGTCCGGCGAAGTCGTTCAGCATCACCGGTTCGGCCGATGTTCCAGGGCTGAGCCAGTATCAGTACCAGATTGCGTTGGGGGCCGGCCAGACTGCCACCGGTATCAAATGGACAGTCGACAAGCCGACTGCCACTTTTGTGGGCGCTGCCAATGCCGCTAAGATAACCGTAGCCTTCAAGAATACAGGCGCCGACTGGATCAATCTGAAAGCGACCTTTACACTGAATGGCAAGAGCCAGTCTGCCCAGAAACAGATCGCCCTGGTGCAGGTCAAGCTTGATTCCCCCGTGCTGGGCAATCCGGGAAAGGTGACGAACTCAGCCGCCCCCGGAATCTACCTGGTTAACCCGCCGGCCGCGCCGGCCAAACCCACCTGGGTGACAACCTTCACTCCAGGCTCGAACAGCGCTGCATTTACCTATAATGGCAGTGCCCAGGCCGCGGAGCCTGGCCAGCTCATCGGTTCGAACGCCGGTGCCGACCCGGCGTTCAAAGCGGACGCTAAAGTGACTTTGACAAGCCCGGCGCAGAGGCCCACGGCGCACCAGAATATCCAAATCGGCTTCATGCAGTTGGGTGTCGACGCTGGCAATGCCACTTATGCCACCACGCCACCCGGAAAAAAGCGGGTCATCACCATTCCCACCACGACGAGTGTCGACTGGCTGAGCACTCCGCCCGCCGCGAACGACGACTGGCCCTGGTACGACCAATCCGCACGCTTCACCGGCACGGGTAGCGGGACCTGGACACAACCCATCCCCATGGCCGACTCGCCCGGCTTCAGCTTTCCATCCCAGTACAATCCAAACAACGCGGCTGATCCCAACAAGAACAAAGCTCTGGTATCAGCGAGCGACGCTTTTGCCTTTACGGTGCGCATTGGTGTCCGCACGCTGAACGCAGACCTTGGGGCCAACAGCCACTATTTCTCCGAAGGACAAACCACGTGGGTGACCAACTTTGTCTGGCCGGTCACGCCGGGGGTCAGCATCGTGACCTTAGGGCCCCAGGCTTGGACGGTTCCAGCGGCTCCGACTGAGATCGCTGTCAACGTAGTCCCTACAGTCACGAACCACAACGCGAATTTCCTGCGGATGATCCCAACCTGAGGAGGCTTGAGATGATCTTCGCCAAGCAGATCGACTACACACCCGACTTCACCTCCGACGCGTATTGGGACACGCACAATATCGCCCTGGTGACCGTGGTCGCGGCAAACCAGCTGGCAGGGCGCCTTCACATCACGCACCGCGTGGAAGAGCAGTTCTCCGATGAGCCCATGGAAGCCACGCGCACCGAACCGCTGCACCGCTACTGGTTCGGCATGTACGTGGTCGAGCCGCCTTCGTTGGGGGTCAAAGATCATTTGGTGGTGGCCTATCCAAAACAAGGGCCCTCGCAGATTGTGACCTTCAAAGTGTCGCCGCAGGAGCCGCTGGTGCGCTCGCTGCGCCGAATCCAGGGGCTGCGCGCTGGGCAGGGTGGGGCGCAAGCGCTGGCCGATGCGGCACTCGGTTCCGATGAGACCGTCAGCGTGTATGCCCTCAAGCGGGCATTAGCTCAACCCCCGTCGAGGAAGAGGCCCGCGTTCGTTGCCAAGCTCCGCGAAGAGCGGGCCGATGCGGCACGCGCGCCGCTGGTGCGTGTGCTCGCCAGCCAACTGGCAAACCAACTGGAGGGCAAGCCTTCCGAATCCGAATCCGAATACGCCTGGTTGACCTCCGCTTTAGCGAAGCTCCGTGAAAAGGACTGGACGCGGTTGCGGCCATTCACTGAGCGGTTGCTCGAGTTCGGATCGCGCCGGAGGCAAACCGCGAAGTTGCTGGCCGCGATCGCAACCAATGCCAGAGATCCTCAGCCACTGCGCATCGGAGCCTACGCAGCCTTCGACGATCCGCGACTGTTCAACTTCGGGAAGCCCGATGCTCCTTCGGAAGAGATCTTTGCGGCAAGCTCCAAGATGTTGCAGGACAATGACGAATTGATCCGCCGCGCTGGAGTGGCGCTGCTGCACAACTTAAGTGTCCGCATCGCGCCGCCCTTGCGAGGGCAGTACGTAGATCGCGCAAAGAAGGCAATTCAGGCGCGGGCCAGCGTGGAACGCGACCCCGGAGTCAAGTTTCACTGCGAGACGTACCTGGGCCAACTCGAGCACGCTCCTTCGAAGTGAAGCCGAAGGGAAGTGGGTGGCACCTGGCAAATTGCGCTCGATCAAACGGGGCGACTGGTTCTTAAAGGGAAGAGTTGACACTAATCTCCCATTCGTCGCCCGTTAGCCTCAAGCTTAGCGATTCCGCGAGAACCCCATGCCGCTGGTAACACCTCGATCTGCGCCGCCGCTTCAAGTCCCGCACGACCATGCGCTCGCCGGTGCTCGCCGCGGCAGTCCGAACTCCAATCGCCGGCGGGATGCAACTGCCGATGGGCTTGCCCCGGTTTCAAGTCGAACGATAAATGGTTACGGGTCAAGCCACACCGCAAATGGCATCGCCGCTGCTGACGCGCTACGGTCATTTATCCGGCCGCATCCGCCCCAGGAACCTAGCACAGGCCTAGCCATGGGATGGACGCAAATCGGAAAGGCTGGGCCCAACGGCAACGGACGAGATGTTGCTCCGCTGGCAGACGGGTGGCGTGCGCATTGGAATTTGCTGCGCTATATGGGCCACGCTGTGGCGCCCGGTTCGAGTCGCATTCCGAAAATCAATCTGGAAGCCTACTGGCATCCCGGTCATCACCGCAGTGGCTGGCGCTACGCCCTGGACAGCCTGCGCTGTCTTCACAGCCCGGATGGAATTCTGTTCGATGGATTTGTGGAAAAGAAGTTTGCCTGGGGGGCAGACCCGGGCGAACCGTACAATGAATGGACGCCCTACTCCAAACCCTGGGTGGGTGTGGTGCACAATCCCCCGGGAATCCCGGACTGGTTCAACCTGAACGGGCAGTCACCGGTTGACATTTTGCAGACGGCACATTGGCGGCAGAGCATGGCAAGCTGCTGCGGGATCTTTACGCTGTCGAACTACCTTAAGACCTGGCTGGAAAAACGGGTACCGGTGCGGGTTTGCAGCTTGTTCCATCCCACAGAAATTCCGGACAAGCAGTTTTCCATGGAAAAGTATCGCCGGAACACGCAAAGGAAAGTGGTGCAGATCGGGTGGTGGTTGCGGAAGTTTGAATCGCTCTATCGGTTGCGCGTGAAGGGGTTTGGCAAGCTGCTGTTGGATCTCGGACAATTTTGGATCGACAATATCCGCAACGTGGAACTGACTTCGGTGGAAGGAAGTGACCTGAATTCCGTCGAGATCAGCCCGTACCTGGATAACGAACAATATGACGAATTGCTGTCCAAGAATCTCGTCTTTCTTCACCTGTACGACAGCAGCGCGAACAATGCTCTGATTGAATGTATTGCCCGCGCTACTCCCGTTCTCATAAACCCGCTTCCGGCGGTGATTGAGTATCTGGGACCGGACTATCCTTTCTATTTTCAGACGCTGGAGGAAGCGGCCGGAAAAGCGGAAGACGAGAGCCTGGTGCTAGCCGCCCACCAGTATCTGAAGGAAGGGTCGTTGCGCGACAAGCTGACGGGAGCATATTTCCTGCGTTCGTTCGTCCACTCTGAGGTATACCGACACCTTCCGGAACCAAAATCCACCTACTGGCAGTTAAACGATGGGCGATAGGTGCCTCTTTTGGCGGGCGCCTTGCGGCAGCAAGACGCTCGTCAACACCACCACCATGGGGATCGATCTTTACCTGCCGGACCAGGCCATGACGGCAGCCTGCTGATACCAGTCCTTGGTGACGTTTGTAGGGGCGATCTTCCGAAAACCGAACGTCTTGCGCGCATCCTCAAAGACTGGTTGCCACTCGGGTTCCTTCATCAAAAATTCCTTTAATGTGCTGCCCGTCCAAAGCTGGCAGTCATCGATGATCATAATGCCTCCCGTGCGCAGCAATTTGGATGTATAGAACCAGTCAAGAAACGGCATGGGGAAGGCGTGATTTCCATCGATGAGCACAAGGTCCAGAAGAGGAAAAGACACGCGCGGGAGGAACCATCTCCGAGCCTGCGCAAATGAAAACCAAAGCGTCTGGCGGGACGAGCCACTGGTGGTTGCGCAAGAATTCCCGGACGCGATCAAACACGACTTGGTCGGGCGAGATACTGAAATGTTTCCCAGCTAGAATCGAAAGTAAAAGGGTCGTGAGTCCGTTACCTGTTTCCAAAGTGATCGATTTGTCGGTAACCAAGGATGCCAAGTAAGCGAGCGAACGGTCACTGAGGGACAAGGATCTCCTCTTGCCCCGGCCCTGGGCTGGATCGTCATGAAGGAGAGGTTTCTCCGACAGGAGTTGTTCCAGCGCGGTTCTACGTAGATGCAGCGGTATGGCCAACCGGCTCTAGCTCCCAGTCCCGTCAACAGTATGACTTGCACCACGTCTATGTCTACCGAAACCAATGAAACTGTGTTTTATCTACATAGGGAGGTCGCAATCTGATCAGGAACACAAGGCCTCGGAACGTCGAGGAGAAATCATGTTAAGCCTAGCGCGGAGTGAGCAAAGATTTATTAACAGACAAGGGCTTGACAAAGAGACGCATTTCATACTACCGTCGCTGAGTTTTTATCTATCCGGAAAAGTGTCCCCTGATGTATGACCTCGTCTGGTCAGGAGAAACCGGGACACCCAGCTTAAGCTAGCGGAGTCAGCCGTGCGCGTCAGCATCATCATAGCCAGTTACAACGAAGGCGAAGCACTCAGTAAGACGATCGAGTCTTGCGTAGAGACTTGCGTGGACTTGGACTATGAGATTCTGGTCGCCGATGACGCTTCCACTGACGATTCCATTGAAGCCGTCTCGCGCCGCTTCTCGCAAGTGCGTGTGCACAGGCACAAGCAGCGAGTAGGCGCGTCCCCCACAAAAGCACTGGGAGCGCAGAACGCTCGCGGCGATGTGCTGATCTTCCTGGATGGGCACACTAAGCCGGAGTATCAGGCGATTCGCCGGCTGGTGCAGGATGTAGAGGAATTGGATGGGCGGGCCATCGTCACCCCGGCAGTGGCGGCGCTGGATGTGCAGCGCTGGAAGAGCGACTTCTCCCAGGTGGGCCACGGTTACTCCTTGAACCTGGAGAGCTTCGATTGTGGCTGGCGACCTTTAAACGAGTTGCGGGCGGTGAAGGAGGGGCGAAGAGAGTTCCACGAATCGGCGGCGCTGATCGGCTGCGCGATGGCGGTGAGCCGGGAATTATACGAAAAGCTGTGGGGATTCGACGCTCACATGCGATCGTGGGGGGTGGAGGACCTGGACTTCGGCCTGAAGTGTTGGCTGATGGGTTACCGCATTCTGCACGATGCGCAGGCGACGATCGGGCATCGTTTCCGCGAGACCTTCGATAATTACTCGGTGCCGGTCGAGCATGTAGTAGCGAATCAACTGCGGATGGCGCGGAAGAATTTTACCCAGACGGTGTGGGCGGAGTGGCTGAACCGTTGCCGGCAGCGGAACCAGGGATCTCTGGCGGAACACCCGGAGGGGCTGTTTGCGTGCGCCTGGCAGTTGTTCAACGGGGAGCGTGACAGCACCGAGCAGGAGCGGTCCTATTTGCATTTTCGCCGCCCCTTTGACGAATTGTGGTACGCGCAGCGGTTCGGTTTGTCCTGGCCACGGCTGGAATCTGCGGCTGGGGGTCAGCGGTTCACGTTGGGAGCGAGTCCGAGTCCATCTCCCAGTGGGAAGCCGAGCCCGTCTCCCGCGCCCGCCGGTAAGATCCTGGTAGTCAACATGATTCCGAAGTCTCTGAGCAACGAGATCAACCAGGACAGCGAGCCCAACCTGGCGGTGAACCCGGCTAATGTCAAACAAATCGCGGGTACTGCCTTCACCCCCGATCCGGGCGGTGGTAGCAATGCGCCAATTTATGTCTCCACGGATGGGGGACAGACCTGGCAGCTGAATGCCACTGTGCCCGGAGGCAACGCTTCGTCGGGAACAGGTGACATTACGCTCCGCTTCGCCGGAACCAGCAACACGCTGTACACCGGCGACTTGCGGGGGGATTCGAGCCTGACGCTGAATGCGCTGCGCACCGCCAACTTTGCATCCGCCACCGCGATGACGGTCCTGGAAAGCCGGGGTCAGGTTGATCAGCCCTTTATTCAGGCGGCCACGGTGTCCAAGGGCGCAGGCTCGGGAAAAGATCGGGTCTACGTGGGGATGAACGACCAAGGTGCCCCGGGCGGAAAGACGGCTACGATTGACGTATCGCTCGACGGAACGACGGCGACGCCTACGTTCACTTCTGTCCGTCTTGAAACGCGGAGCACTCCTGCCGCCCCCAATAACATTGATGGTCCGCAAATCCGGCCGACCATTCATTCCAGCGGCGTGATCTACGCGGCGTTTTACGGTTGGCGTTCGGCAACGGGCAGCTTTACCGCAGGCACTCTGGTGGTGACTACCGACGTGGTGGTGGTGAGAGACGACAATTGGGGTCAAGGCGCCACTCCATTTACGGCGCTGGTTGATCCGGGAGATAACAAGGCAGGACTGCGGGTGGTCACTGGAATCAAGATTCCTTTTCAGCAGAAAGGAGTTGCAGCCGGCGGTTTCAATCGCCGGGGTGGCGATCTTTCCATCGCGGTCGATCCAACCGACAGTACAAGGGTCTTCCTGGCCTATGCGGATCAGCCGGCCACCGGGTACACAGTTCACATCCGCATGTCCAAAGATAGCGGGAAGACCTGGGGCAAGGACCTGCTGACTTTGGTAAACGCCACGGTCCCAACGCTCGCCGTCAGCAGTGCCGGCGAGGTCGGCCTGATGTATCAGCAACTGGCTGGTGCAGGGGCGGCTCAGCGTTGGGTCACACATTTGCGATTCTCGTTCGATGGACTTCTGTGGAGCGACCTTACGCTATCTACCGCTCCCGTGAACTCCCCTGCCAAGAGTTTTGACCCTTACCTCGGCGACTACATTTTCCTGATGGCGGCAGGGAAGGATTTCTACGGAGTGTTTTGCGCCAACAACACCCCGGACAAGGCGAACTTCCCGCAGGGTGTCGTCTATCAGCGCAATGCCAACTTCACGACGCATAGCTTGTTGGGTGTAGATAACACGACCGCCGTGGCGGTCTCTATTGATCCTTTTTTTGTTAAGGCAACGCGATGAGCGAGGCGGGAATAAACTAGTGGGTAGCTTTGCAGTGGTTTGATCAGGGGAAACCCAGGTCCACGGCGAGGAATCTTACGAACCGGCGTCCGGCTGGAGTCGGCCAGAAGAAGGAGCACAAGGGTGGCATCCGTTCCTAGAGTTGAAGATACCGTGCAACAAGCGCCGTTCGTCTTTGTGGCTACGGTCGTGAAGTTGGGCGCGGCCACCGTTCCCAATTTTGAGGTTCGGGCTGGCACCGTGGTGGTCAAAGTGACCCGGGTTCTTCACACGCCGAAAGTTGTGGGCGACCTGAGTGGAAATGAGATTACGGTGCAATTGGCAGATCCCCAGGGCATGAAGGTGGGCGATGAAGCCATCTTTTTCGCCAGAGGGGTAGTGTATGCCGAGAGCATTGTCGTGCAGGAAGTCGCTCCGCGACAGAAGATTACCGACCCCGGCAGGGCTGCGCAGGTTGCGCATGTAACTGACGCAGTGGGAAGACTGCCGGATCTTCAGGTACAAACTCACGCGGCCGGAGTCGATCTTGTGATTGTCGGCAAAGTGATCTCGGTGAATCTGGTAACTGGAAAAGCCCGTGGTCCTGTGACTCACCACGATCCTGCCTGGCAAGAGGCTGTTGTGGAGGTCGAGTCCGTGGAGGTGGGCACGCTGAAGCAACGGACTGTCGCTTTCCTGTTCCCCTCCAGTGAGGACGTCAAGTGGTATCGTGCCCCGAAGTTCTCGGTTGGGATGGAAGGAGTCTTCCTTCTGCACCGGCAAAAAGTCGCGGAACTCAACCAGCAATCCTATGTTGTCCTTGATCCGTTGGACTTCCACCCGCGTGGTCGGGTGGAAGCAATACGGAAGGTACTGAAGAAAAACCCCAAACCAAGAGCGTCGAAGAAGGGCCTCAAGTAGCGCATCCGCACGTAGAGCACTTAGGTGGAAGACCTTACTCTGCGTTGGTGGGCGAAGGCAACTACAGGAGGAGGCTTGGGTTCAGTTTTTTGTTGTTACTGGCCGTCGTCTGTCACATTCCGTCGTTCAGGGCAACCCACTTAGCCGTCACCTGGAGTTGGTAGCGCTTCTTCCTCAAGTTGACCTTCATGAAGAGACCATCGGTGAAGAAGTCTGTGAAGAGCGCCGGCCGGCTGCCAAAAATGTCAAAAGCAGGTTCTTCTTTGTTTCCCGCGGGGCCCGGGGCGTCACGCGATGGCGGGACAATCGGGGTCGGATCCAACGCCACCAAAACCGACCGATTGTGCACCGTGGCCAGCGCGGTGGACACGCGGGCATACAAACGGTGATACCCCTTCCCCAAGAACATTCTATTTTCCGAATTGATGACTGAGACGTGACTAAGAAACTCCTTCGGTCCGAACCCGCCGTGGGGATGAACTCCAAAGATGAACTCGGCGTGCGGCAGATCAATCTCCAGGCCGGTGTCAAGGTTTCGGCGTGTGAATTTGACGTTGACCTCGGGGGTTTTCGATGATGTCGGAAGAGTCCCTTCCATCCATTCCGCGTCGGTGCGGTAACGGAGACGATAGTTCTCAGCGATGTCAGTGGCGATGTGAGATTGGGCCACGACCAGTTGCAGGGGATCGATCTTGATAACTTCCAAGCGGGGCGCTCCCACGCTGCCGAGGAATTGGAGAAACTTCTGAACGTGCTCGCGCTCGATCGGAGTCAGGGGCATGCGGGCGGGCGGGCTGCCGTCCCTTGCTGGTAAGGCTGCGGCGCGACCCCGATAGTCCTGCCACAGCGATTCCGCGGCCGCAGGGCTCAGTGGCGGGTCAAACGCGCATTCTTCCGTCAAGAACCGGACTGCATAGTCGCGCTCCATCCACCCGACCAGCGCGATGCCCCGATATGAGGTACCCGGATTTGGCGACATGTTATGCCCGAGGCCGACTTGCAACTACCGAGGAAATTCCGTTGACGCTCCACCCTTCTCTTGGACATAAGTGCCCGTTGCAGATGTGCACTAGATTGACAAGGTCGCCCTGGTCGCGCCCGACCAGACGAACTGCCTGAAAGGGGCCGGGTGGGATTCTAGCATGCAGGGTTGGGAGGTTGACCGGGTTACTAACAGAAACAATTAAGGTGTTTCTCAAACATTTTTCAGCTTGCTCAAGAGGAACGTTTTTGCTTGACAATCTTTTTGCTTTTGGTAGTGTTCTTGGCTATAGATTTCCCAAGTCACCCGGCCCCTTCTTCTGTCAACGAGATCATTATGCGGGTTCTGTGGATTTCCGACAGTCCGGACACCCCATCGGGATTCGGCAATGTCACTCGCTTCGTTTGCGAGGGCTTGGCGAAGCGCGGCCATAGCGTGAGCATCCTGGGCTGGCAGAGCCTGGAGGCGCATGACTGGAACGGATGCAAGGTTTATCCGGCTTCAGGTATGCTGGGAAGCCGTTCTCTCTTCCCGTTCCTGGTGCGTCATCGCCCCGAGGTAGTGATCGCTCTCGGGGACGTGTGGTGGTTGCCGTATTTCTCCGCCCCGCATGTGCGCCGCCAGATGGAACTCGCCGACACGCCTTGGGCTCTCTACTTTCCGATTGACGGCGACACGGCGGAGGGCAGCCTTCCCGCGAGCTGGGTAGATCTGCTGCGCGACGTCGACCTCCCAATCGCCATGAGCCAGTACGGGCAAGGCATTGTGAAGCGGTGCGGCGTTAGTTGCGAGTATATTCCGCATGGCGTGGATCTTGATGTGTTCTGTCCTCCGCCTGACCGCGAGGAGGCAAAGGCGCGCATCGGTTACGGCGGGAAATTCGTCGTGTTGTCGGACAGCCGGAACCAGCCCCGCAAAATGCTGCCTCGCCTGCTGGACATCTTTGCGAAATTTGCCGCAAATCGGCCGGACGTACTTTTGCACCTGCACACGGATCCGAACGACGAGTTTTCCAAGACAGGGATCTACTCCTACGACATTCTTGCCGACCTTCGCCACCTGGGCATCGAGTCCAAGGTACGGTTTACGCCCGGAATGAAGATGAAGCGCGGTGGAGGTGTCGCGCTTGGCGAATTGGCGACATATTATAAAGCTGCTGATGTCCACCTGCTGGCCTCCAGTGGAGAGGGGTTCGGACTGCCCACTCTGCAGGCGTCCGCAGCCGGAGCCGTCCCCATGGCGGGCGCCTACAGCGCCAGCGAGGAGTTGGTCGCAGGGCATGGCGCGGGAATCGACATTGCGGAATGGAGTGAAAATGAATTCGGAATCCGGCGCGCGCTAATCGATGTTGACGATGCAGTCCGAAAACTTGCGGTATTTTACGACAACCCTGGATTACTTCGCGAGCGCTCGGCGCGCTCCCGGCAGTTCTCCATATCTTATGGCTGGCCTAAGATCGTCGACCAATGGGATGCGCTGCTGCGTTCGGTCGGAAGCCGGGTTCGGCGCATCGTGAAGGTATCACAAGTCCGCCCTTTGTCCGACAAATTGATGTCCCAGTTCGTTCCGCAGATGGCGGGCGCTTCGATAAAGGTGAACGTGGTGGAGCGGCAGTTTGGGCGCCTGGAATCGGGCATTCTGGCCGACACCAAGGGGCACCTTTCGGATGTCCGCATTCCCGCCGTTCAGGAGGCATGTCAAGTTGGCAACCTGCGCGTGCTGCGCAGCCCTGCTTACATCGGAGTGGCGGCGGGAGACCGTGACATATTCCTCGATTTGAGACGCATTTTTCCCATGCTGGCGGGTTGGGTGCCTGGCATCTCGGAGCCAGAAACGCAGTCCGATGAAAGCTTGCGGGTGGTGCGATTGCGCCGCAGCGAGGAAGCGCGTTATAAGTTGGCGCAATCGGTTCTGTTATTGAACGTCAGTGGGGAGTTCTCCGAAGCCACGCTGATCGACGCCGCGCTATACGGCGTGCCCTGCATCGGCACGACCCGGTCCGAGGCGCAGCGAGCGCTCTGGCCTGAGTTGACGGCCGACGATGCTTCGGATGCGCTTCGATTGGCGCGCATGCTGTTCACCAATGCCGCCCAACTAAGACGGCTAGCCGCCCGCGGGCACGCCAACTGTCAAAGTTGCTACGGGCCGAGTGAAGAGGACGCAGCTACCTGGCTGCGCCAGCTTCACGCGGCGGAGTCGCCTGCACTGGCGGCCATGAAGGGATCTGGCCATGGCAATGCAGATGTACATGGTGGCGTTCAACGGGGAGTTCTCGCAGCAACGGTCCCGCAGCGTACAGCACCGGGTCCGGCAATCCGGGGGTTACATTTTGATGGTGATGCGAACCGGAATTATCGTTGCGCTCGATGACTCGCAGGTGGACGGGGTGCAAAGGCACCCGGACGTTAAACTTGTCGGAGGAGTGACCTTAAGTCCCACCGGCTACGCAGCAGAACGGTTACGGCGGATTTTTGCAGAGAACTTGAGCAAGCAAATCGAGACTAAGACGGAATAGAGTACAGCGCGATAACGCGGGAGGGATTTTATGCCAAATGTTGGGGCGGAGTTAGCGAGCGTGCCCTTTGGAAAAATGATTTATGACATGGCTTCTGCGATCGCGAGGAGCCAGGTTGCCCTGGACAAGGCTTCGATTCAGTTGGTCAAAGTCCTGGCCACTACAACCTTTGACTATGTTCCGGATGTGACTGAAATTCTTCAACCTGCCCCTCCCAAGACAATCCCGGGGGTGCAGGATAGTGCCGGGAATCCGGTCTATATAACCGGAGTCACGGTGAATACGATGGTTGGGGATTCCTTTCCCCTGACCCTGCTTCAAGCGGGTGTCAATCCGACGTTTTACGCTTTCACGAACTCGACCATCGAAGTCAAGATGTCGATCACGAGTACCCAGGAGTCATCCAACACTTTGAGTGTTGGGGTCTCGGTTACGGCGTCGGCTGATTTTCTGTTCGCATCCGGCTCGGTGAGCAGTCACGTGAACTTTACCAGCTCGAACAAGTTTTCGTACTCGGTAACCGGGTCAAGTTCCATGTCGACGACCCTGGCGCCAGTGCCACCGCCGAAGAACATGATGCCCAGGTTTTTCCTGGTGAACGCGATGGACCCGGCTAAGATTACGATCAGCCAAAGCTAGCTGGTGGTTCGCAAAGTAGGCAAAGACGTTCGGCCACGGCCCGACGGGCGACTGTGGCCGAACGAGGGGAAAGGCGTTGCAACGCGAGGTAGGGCTGTAATTGGAGGTGTGTCATTCCGAATGTTGGAGCAGAACTCGCCAGCGTACCCTTTGGAAAGATGATCTACGATATGGCTTCGGCCATTGCCAGAAGTCAAGTCGCGCTGGATCAGGCATCCATCAAGCTGGTTCAAGTGCTGGCTAACACCACGTTTGATTACGTCCCGGACGTGGTGGAGACGTTGACTTCGCAGTCCCGCCAGATCCAAATCGATGGCAGTGGTTTAACCGATGGCGCCGGCCATGCCGTGATGGTGACAGGAGTTCACGTCGATGTCGACGTTGCGCCCTCGTTTCCGCTGACCTTGCTCCAAGCTGGAGTCAACCCGACGTTCTACCAGTTCACGAACTCAATTATCCAAGTGAAGATGTCGATTACGAGCACAACCGAGTCGCAGGATTCGTTGACGGTTGGCGTCGATGCGCAAGGTAACGGGGATTTCTTGTTTTCTTCGGGTGCCGTCAGTTCTCACGTGAACGCGTCGTTCTCCAACAAGTTTTCGTATGAGGTGGACGGGGCAAGTTCCTTGCAGACAACCCTGGCATGCGTCCCGCCGCCCAAGGCCATGATGCCGAGGTTCATCCTGGTGAACGCGATCAACCCGAACAATGTGAGCATCAGCCAGAGCTAGCTTTTGCATCGGCGCGCACCTGCCGATTTGAGGTGCGCTGGGCCTGACTGCCTTTGGAAGTGAGAGTAAGAGTTCCCTCCGCCGCCGGCCTTCTGCGTACAAGTGCCGGAGCGGGGGAAGTGCAACCTACAGCTAAGCTCTGGGAGGAGCGATGCCTGGCATTCAATTCACGCAAGTGGGGAACGAGCTGCAAGAGGCAAGTTTTGGTGAAATCCTTCGCAGCATCGCCCAAGGAATTGCCGACGGCCAGCGGGCCCTGGATCTGGCCGCGATTCAGACGCTCATCGTCCTCGCGAACACACCGGTCAGCATCATCCCCGAAGTAACGGAGGTCATTACCGGGCAAGAGCTTACTGTCCCAGTTTCAGGACAGCCTTCGGTAGCGGTGACCGGGATCAGGGTAACCGCCAACCCATCCGATCCGGTGGTGATGTCAGCTCTGCAGGCTGGCTTGCTGCCAACCTTCTATCAATTCACCGACGTGGAGATTGCTTTGAAGATTTCTGTTCAGCTCCGGCAGGCAAGTCAAACGGAGACGGATGGGACGACGCAGACTTCCGGGATATTTGCCTTTGGTTCCCATGTGAATTTTCGGACGCAGAACACGTACTCGTATTCCGTGGACGCTTCTTCCAGCGTCACCGCGTCCTTGAAGCCGGTGCCGGCGAATCTGCGGGTTACGCCAACCATGATCACGGTCAACACTTTGGCGGGCAAAGCGCCTTCGATCACGGTAAGCTCCTGAAGGTTTTCGAAAGCTCCTGGATGCCTGCGGAAGGGTCGAATGGCATCGGTCCTGCCCAGTACCGCGAGGGCTGAAGCGCGGCGAACTGTTTGAAATTAGAGTCGATTCATGGAGTGGCATTCGATACTTGTCCGCTCCGTACTGAGGTGAACTGATGGCGACGGCACCCAATCTACTGGCAAATTCGGTCGAGACCTTCGCTGCTCCCATTGAGGACTTGATTACGGCTCTTGGTATTGGGGTGGCGCAGGCGCAACAGGGTCTAGACCAGAACTCGATTCAAACCCAGGAGTCGATCGATACCAATCCCCTGCTCTCACAATACGGGTTGCAAGCTACCTGGTACCAGTTTCCCAGCGTCACCATGCAGCTTAAGATGTCGCTAAGCATTAGCCAAGACCCCGCACCCGCGAGCGCCTCCCCAAGTCAAGCCGTTATGATTGCTGCCCCGGTCAGATTGCATATCATAGCCCAGCCGCTCAGCGCGTCCTTCCAAACGCAGTTCAACTACGACGCGACGGCGGCTACGCAGATCAATGTGACACTCGTCCCCGTACCGCCGCCCAACAGCGGGACCCAGGTACCGCCTCTCATGACGAACGCCAAAGTTCAGGCGGCGGCCCTGGCCAGCGCAGCGCCCTTCATCACCACCAAGGATTCGGGAGGGAACACGATTCCCGCCACGGTCGATGGGCAAGGGGACGCCCTGAGCCTGATCATTAATTTCAACGCAACCGCCCGGGTGTGGTACGTGATCCAATACGCGCCGTCGAATGCGACGGTCCAGGTCGTTTCCGTTGCGGTAGATGACGGAACGGGGTCAGTGCGTATTACCAGCCCATAAATGGAGATAACTCGTGCCCAAAGACAAAAAGCCCGGCGCAAATAAATCCGGAAAGAGCAAGGCCGAGGCCGATGCGATTGCGCCAATTCCGCCGTTTCCCAGGCCGATACCGATACCGATTCCAAGAATATTGGATCTGAACCCTGCGATCAGTTCCTTATCTCCGGTGGGTGCGGTGGTGGGCGGCAGCGACTTCACGCTGGGAGTGTTCGGCAGCAACTTTACCGCGAACACAACGGTGTTATGGAATCTGGCAGCCCGCGCCACAACTTTTATCAGCTCTACACAGCTCACCGCCCAGATTACCGCCGCGGATATCTCTGTGATCGCTGCTGCGACGGTAACCGTCTCCACGCCGAGCACGGTACCCACGGCCCCTCCGCTGGTTTCCAACGGCGTGGGGTTTGCCATCATTCCTGACATCACCACTATTACCACGCAATTGCAAAATATAGCGGATAACCCACCTCAAACCCTGTCCGATTTGAACACTTGGGTTACGCTTGAATCAGCCCAGGTCGATGCCCTTGCAGGCCAGGTAAGCACTGACAATACCAACATCGCCACGCTGCAGGCTCAGGTCTCGACCCTGCAGAACACGAACGCGCAGCAGGCAACCACCATAACGCAGTTGCAGTCCCAGATCGCGGCCGGGCAGGGCACCACGGCATCCCCCATGGATGTGGCGCAATCGTTCAAAACCGTGGTCGATCAGATTCAGCAACAGGCGAGAGGTGCAGGTGGGTTCCAGACGACGCTGACGAACATGAACATCCAGCTCAAGACATTGGTTAGCGTCCAACCCGCATCGGGGACCACGCCCGCGCAGGCGTTCCTGGGATTTCCCAGCGCGACGGCCCCTCCCGATCCCAATCTGCTTTCGACCATGACGCTTGCCTTCGGGGCCATTTCCAACGTGAATCCAGGGAGCAGCCCGCCGCCGCCCCCACCAGCGCCCACGCCGCCTCCGCCCGCGCCCACGCCGCCTCCGCCGGCGCCCACACCGCCTCCGCCCGCGCCGCCTGCCCCACCGAGTCCGCCTACTCCGGTTGTGAACAGACCTGCGGCGGCGAAAGGTCTGGCGGGCAATGCCCCGGTGAAGCCAGCGGGTTCCGGTGGTGGTGCAACGAAAAGCCCGGTACCCGCGGTTCAGAAGAAACAGGGTGGGTGAATCAAGCGCGGCATTGAAAGCCCCGTGGGCAGGCGAGTTCTCGGAATGGCTGCGTCGATTGGCTAACTCCGAGTGAGTGCCTTGTGTTGGTTACACCCGTCGGCTTTGCCCCAGCGGTTCTCTGGAAGTTCTGGGGAGGTGGACGCGAAAACATTAGGAGGGCCGGATGCCTCTAATCACCAACGATATTTCCCAGGCGCGCGCAGCGTTTTCCGTCATGGAATTCCGTGCGCAAGCTGCGGAGCAGTCCGCAACCACCCTGAAAGCTAGCCTCGATCAGCTCTCAGCGACACAACAGGCTCTCACGCATTCAGTTGGCCTCCAACTGCAATACACGACAAGCCAGGCGCAGATCAACGGTCAACTGGCAGCGCAGCAGGCAAACCAAATCGTTCCTGACGTGGCACTCGACGATTTCATCGGTGCGCTGGGCCTGAGTCTGGCTTTGGCCGAAGCGACCATGCCCGATAGAGCGATCAGCTCGGTGTCAGTTACGGTACAGAGCTATCTGACGGTGGCGACCGGTCCGGATAACGTCACCCAGGTAACAGGATTCCGCCTTTACCAGCCCGAACTGGGCGCCCCCAGCGCGTTGGCGACTACATCCTTTGAGCTGAATAAGCTTGCGCCGCCGCCCGGCACGCCTGCACCGCGCAGCCTCTATTCCGTGCTTCAGGACAAGCAAGCCACTTTCGGAAACCAGTTCTGGACCACGTTCGCCAGCGGAACTCCACCGGTAGCGCCGGCCCAGCAGATTGTTATCGAGATCAGCAAGGTGTTCGCTAGCGTTCGCGCTGGTCCTTCCCCTATCTCATTCAAGAAGCCGCGACCGTCGCCGGGTTGGAGAACACGCTTGCAGGCCTGCTTGGCAGTTCCGTGCCGGCCCAGCAAGTAACGGCGTACACCGCGGTGGTGGGAGCGCTGTCCAGTATCACTGCCGCTCTGAATCCGGCCAACAGGTCCAACTTTGTAGCCGGCGACCTGTTTGCGCTGACGGCGGCGCTGGATGCCACAACCAAGATCGCGAACACTCTACTCCAGTGAAAACCCCAGAAGCAGCTTCCGATGAGCGGAAAGTCCAGCGCCGTCAGCAGTTCTTGAAAAAGCTTCAGGACGAACGCCTGGCGGGCGCCGGAGCACCTCTGCGCAGCGCTCTGGATGAAAAGAGTCAGTTGGCGCGGCGCCGGGAAGAACCTGCAGGAGAGACGGCGCGTGCGCTGCTTCGCGAGAAACATCCGAGCGCCCAGCAGAGTGCGGCGGCCCAGGCACGACGGGACGAGGAGTTGAAGGCCGCCTCGCTGCTCCAGCAAAAGACAGAAGAGGAGGCAGAGTTACGCGCTGCCAAGCTTCGGGAGGAGCGACGAAACGCGCAACTGAGTGCGGCGGCGCAAACCCAGCGGGACGAGGAATTGAAGACAGGCTGGCTGCGGAAGCAACAGGAGGAACAGCAAGCAGAGGCTCGCGCGGCCAGACTCCACGAGGATCAACGAAACGCCCGTCAGTCGGCGGCTCTACAGAAGCAAGAGGAGGAACGGCGAGCAGAAATCCGGGCAGCCAGGGTTCGGGAGGAGCGCCGAATCGCTCAGCAGAATGCGGCGGCACAAGCCCAGCGTGACCAGGAATTGCGCACCGCCGCCCTGCAGAAGCAAGAAGCGGAGCAGGAGGCAGAGAGTCGCGCGGCCGAACTTCGCGAAGAAGAACGAAACGCCCTGCAGAGCGAGGCGTCACGGACCCAGCGCGACGAAGAATCAAAGGCAGATGCACTCCGAAAGCAAGAAGGGGAGCAGCGAGCCGAGACGAGCGCAGCAAAGCTTCGGGAGGAGCAACGAAACGCTCAGGGGGAACAGATCCGGCGCGACGAAGAGTTGCTCGCAGCCGCGGTTCAATTCGCAGAAACACAAAGGCAAGAGCAGCAACAGCAAGAAGTGTCACAGGTTCGGGCTGCGGCCAAGCGACCAGCGGCGCAGAGGCGGGCTCGCATGGCTCTGAGAGCTTCGGCCCGCCAGCGGATGGGGGCGGCGTTCAAGCCTGGCGACGAGGTTACGCCAGGCCCATCCTCGAGCCAGTTTTTTAATCTCAATACATCCGCAAGCCTGCTCGTCGACGAAAACAACAAACCGGTAAGTCTGCGAGGGGTTACGGTCCGGGGGCTCGACAGTGTGGCTCCGGCTCCGGGACAGTCTTTTCCTGCTGCGCTTGCACTCGACACCAGCAGTCTCCTAGAGATGACTAGTGGTTGGGGCGTGAACCTTGTCCGGCTCCCGTTTCAAGCCCACACCATCCTCTCGGGCAATGGATCGGTCGCGGTGGGCGCAATGTTGGCCGGGCTCGATGCTACTGTGGCGGCGATTACCGAGGCGGGAGCTTACGTCCTGCTTGCGCTGGAACCACCCCCGGGCAGCGGAGCCCCTCCCGCGCCGGATGCCTCCACCACTCAGGCCTGGCAGACGCTGGCAGCCCGCTACCAGACCGAGCCGCGCGTGTTGTTCGAGATTTTCGCATCGGCCTCAGCGCTGCCGGCGAACTGGTTGCAATCTGCCTCTACGCTGGCGACAACCATTCGCGCCCTGAATTCAGCCTCGGTGATTTTCCTGGGAAGCGGCCGCGGCGGGGCCGACGTCACGGGGTTGCCCTTGCTGTCCCCCAGCGGCGATCCCTTTTCGAATGTTGTTTACACCATCGCTGTGTCCAACACCAGTCTGCTGGACCCAAGCGACGGACAACTAGGTGGTTTGGCGCAGTCATATCCTGTGTTTGCTTCCATGTGGTCGGATGACGGAACGGATTTGTGGCGTTCGTCAGGGCATGCGGCCGATCTCTTCGAGCGCTGCGGAATCGGATGGGCGGCCGCCAATTGGAACGCAGCCCCCCTGCTGGTGGCGGATGCGGCCAATGATGATTTCACTCCCACCGGTTGGGGGGTCGTCGCGCAGCGTGCGCTGGCCATGTCGGCAGTGGACGCGTACCAGCCGGCGAGCGCAACTTCTCAGTCAATCTTCACCACCCACGGCCCAGCGTTACATGAATTGAAGACATCCGGGAGTTTCCTTGTCGACGAAAACAATAACCCGGTGAACCTGCGAGGAGTTACGGTTCAGGGCCTCGATACTATAGCCCCGGCTTCTGGGCAGACGTTTCCCGCCGCACTCGCGCTCGACGACGATAATCTGCTGGAATTGTGCGAGCGCTGGCACGCGAACCTGGTGCGGCTGCCGTTCCAGGCCCAGACTATCCTCACCGGCAATAGCGCTCTCACTGTGGCCGCGATGCTGGCCGGCCTTGACGCAACCGTGGCTGCGATTACCGAGGCAGGCGCCTATGTTCTATTCGCACTGCAAGCCCCTGCAGGCAGCGGAGCGCCAGTCGCTCCCGATGCCCAGGCCGCGCAGGTGTGGCAGGTGCTGGCCGAACGCTATCAGAAAACTTCTGGTGTTCTGTTTGAGATTTTTTCTTCCACGGCGCCGCTGGCGAACTGGCTGCAATCGGCAGGGACATTAGTGGCAACCATCCGCCAGCGGAAGCCTGCTGCTTTGATCTTCATGAGCAGCGGGAACGGTGGGTCAAATGTGAGCGGACTTCCGTTGCTGTTGCCAACCGGCGTTCCAATGTCCAACTTTGTTTACACGATCGCCGTGTCAGCCGAATCCATTCCCGATCCCAACGACGGCCAATTGTCGGCCCTGGCCAAGTCAAGCCCGGTGTTCGCATCGCTGTGGTCCGATGATGGTTCGGATTTCGGCCGGTCCCTCGGCGCGCGTTCCGGACTTGTTCGATCGTTACGGAATCGGATTTGCGGCTTCAAGTTGGAATGCGGATCCCCGTCTGGTTGGCGATGCGGAAGGACATGATTTCACGCCGACGGGGTGGGGACTGATTGCCGGGCGCGCATTCGTCCTGCCGGGAAGAGCACTGCTCAAGCCCTTTGGCTCCGCCGCACAGAAGTGATCCGGGATCATCAGGCCGCCAACGCGGGAGAGCAGCAAGACCTGGAATGAACATCGCTCTGGTTACCGTGGCTTACAACTCCGCATCCGCCATCCAGCGGCTGGTTGAAACGGCTACTCAATGCGAACATGAAGTTCGAGTGCATTTATTCCTGCACTCTCAACATCCGGCGACGATGGCTGCTTGCGGGCGGCTGGCCGACCTTCCTGGCGTGGCCTACCACGCCTACGGTTGCAACCGGGGCCTCAGCAAAAGCTGGAATGAAGGAATCTTGAATGGGTATGAGTCCGGCGCGGACGTTGTCCTGGTGGTCAATGACGATATCTATTTCTCGCCGGGCGATGTCGACAAAATAGCCAGAAGAGCCCTGGAGTATCGTGATCGGTACATTATCAGTTGCGCAGGTTTTCATCTGCGGTTCGATCGGCACTTGCCCAGCCATGGCTATTCCTGTTTTGCTATCAACCCTGTGGCTTTGGAGCGGATCGGATGCTTTGATGAAAACTTCTTCCCCTGCTACTGCGAGGATCAAGACTACGCTTACCGGGCGAAACTGGCCGATCTTCACGAAGAGAACTGCGCGGATACAATGATCTACCACGGCGGCAGTGACACCCTTTACAGCAACCCGCGACTAATCGTCCAAAACCGCATGACCCAAACCCGGAACGTGCTGCATTACATGCGCAAATGGGGAGGGAGCGGCGGCAAGGAACGGTTCACCAATCCGTTTGGGGATCCCCGGCTCAGCTATCGCATCCCGGCCGAGCGGCGGCATTCTCCGTATGGCCCGCACTATGACCGTGCTGATCAGGCTCTTGTTAGGTTGTAATCAGTCGGCCAGATGCGGCGCTAACCGCCGAACCATTACCAACTGTTGCAATCGCTCGGTCACGATCACCAGACGCGGCACACGTTCGCCGCAGGTTTTACCATGGCCTGGCCGGGTTTACAGGAGAATGCTTCCGCGAACTCGGGCATGTTTACCACGACCCCGTTGATGCGGTAGCGCGAGGGCGAGTGCGGGTCGGTCATAGCGCGCATGCGCATGTCTTCGGGACGCTCGTTGGCGCAATCCCACTGGGCGAATCCGATGAAGAAGCGCTGCTCGGGGGTTAGGCCGTCGACGGGCTGAAGGTGTTTGTCTTTGTTCGCGTCTTTCCACGCGATGTAGGCGAGAATTTCGCCGCCAAGGTCGGCGACGTTTTCGCCGAGCGTGAGCTTGCCGTTGACGTGGACATCTTCTACAGAAACATAACTTGAATATTGGTCGTCGACGCACTTGGTGCGGGCGTCGAACTTCTCGCGGTCTTCCTTGGTTCACCAATCTTTGAGATTTCCGTGGGAGTCGAACTCGCTGCCCTCATCGTCGAAGCCGTGGGTGAGTTCGTGGCCGATGGTGCCGCCGGTGTTGCCATAGTTGGGAGCGTCGTCCATCTTCGGATCGTAAAGCGGTGGCTGCAGGACGCCGGCGGGGAAGTTGATATCATTCATCTGCGGATTGAAATAGGCGTCGACGGTGGGAGCGGAAATATCCCACTCGCCGTGGTCAACCGGCTTGCCGATTTTGTTGATGTCGCGGCGGGTTTCGAACCGATGAGCGCGCTCTACGTTGCCGGCAAAATCATCACGAGTGATGGTTACCGAGCTGTAGTCCCGCCAATGATCGGGATAGCCAATTTTATTGCGGATGCTGGCCAGCTTGGTGAGAGCCTGTTGTTTGGTTTCGGGACTCATCCAGTCGAGGGCGCGGATGCGCTGCCCCATGGCGTCTTCGATGCCCTTCACCATGTCGAGCGTGCTTTGTTTTAGCTCCGGGGAAAATACTTTCGCCACATATACCTGGCCGAGCGCCTCGCCGAGATCATAGTCGACGTATTGCACGCAGCGTTTCCAGCGGGGCTGCTGCTCTTTTGCGCCGCGTAAATATTTGCGATAGAACTCGAAGTTTTCTTCGACGAACTTCGAGGAGAGATAGGGAGAAGAAATGTCGGCGACGTGGAAGCGCAGATAGGTCTTCCAGTTGTCAATGGATTCGGAAGTTAGAAGGGTATTGAGTTCTTTGATGAACTCGGGTGCGTCCACGTTGACGATGGGGAAGTCGGGATAGTGCATCTCGCGGTAGTAGGCGACCCAATCAAAGCTGGGGGAGAGCTGGGTGAGGTCGTCGACCTTCATTTTGTGGACCAACTTATGCGGATCGCGGCGCTCGACGCGGGTGAGCGAAGCTTTCGCCATGGCGGTTTCCAGGCGCATGATGGTCTCGGCGTTTTGCTTGGCGACGGAGGGGCTGTCACCCAGCAACTCGAAAACTTTCTGCACGTGCAGAAGGTAGTGCTCGCGGGTTTCTTTCGACTTGGCGTCGTCTTTGATGTAGTAATCGCGATCGGGCATGCCGAGGCCGCCTTGATCGACATCGGCGATTACGTGCTCGGAGTCGTCGGGGTCCTGGTTCGACCCGGCTCGAAATAACATGGAACTGCTGTAGGAATATCCCGAATACGTCAACTGCAGTTGTGCCACCACCGGCGTGAGATCTTTCGCCGACTTGATATGGGCGATGGCATCGAGTTCGGACTGAATCGCCGACAAGCCGCGCTTCTCTACTGCGCTCTCATTCAGGCAGGCGGCATAGAAGTCACCAATCTTCTGGGTGACGGCATTGCGCTGAGGATTGGGTTCGGCGGCCTGCTCTAACATGCCGCGGAGAAAAATCAAATTGTCCTGATAGAGCTTGCCGTAGACCGACCAGGAAGTCTGATCGGGCGGGATGGGATTTTTCTTCTGCCAGCCGCCGCAGGAATAGGTGTAGAGATCGACGCAGGGGTCGATTGACTTGTCCATCGACGAAAGGTCGAGACTGGGGCTGTAGGGCAATGCCGGCGCGGAAGATTGTTGCGCGAATGATGTGTGGGCGGTGGTCAGCAACAGAAGGGCGACCAGAAGCAACGATAGGCACACGGAATGTTTGCGCATATTCACCTTGGACGGGAATCGTTTGGAAAAGTTACAGGCAAGCTATGGTACTGGGAAGCTTGCCTGCCTAGCAAGGTGTTGACGACGGAACTGTAAGAAGGCTCATGGTGCAAGCTTTTGACTTGCGGCGTCGTTCTCCGGTAGCCTAACCATCCCGTATGAATTCGCCGGCAGCGATCTCGGTGCAAGGCCTCAAGAAGTCCTACGGCGAAGTCCATGCCGTCAAGGGCATCGACTTCGAGATTCAGCCGGGAGAAGTGTTTGGCCTGCTCGGGCCGAACGGCGCGGGCAAGACGACAACCGTGGAGATTCTGGAAGGGCTGCGCCCGCGCAGCGCGGGCGAAGTCATCGTTCTTGGTTTCGATCCGGACCGGCAGCGGCAGCAGTTGAAGGACCGCATCGGAGTTTGCCTGCAGGCGACCAATCTGCCGGCAAAGATCCGGGTGCGCGAGGCTATGCAGGTGTTCGCTTCGTTCTACAGCCGCAACGTGGACTTGAATAAACTGCTGCAGCGGCTGCAACTGGAAGAGAAGCGGGACGCATTTTACGAGACCCTTTCCGGCGGGCAGAAACAGCGGCTGGCGCTGGCGCTGGCTTTGATCAACGATCCGCAACTCGTCTTTCTGGACGAGCCTACTACGGGCCTTGATCCGCAGGTTCGCGTGGAAATCCACAACTTGCTTGAGGAACTCAAGCGGGAACATCGCACTATTCTGATGACGACCCATTACATCGAGGAAGCGGAGCGATTGTGCGACCGGGTTGCGATCGTGGATGAGGGCCGCATCATTGCGCTAGACACGCCGGCGCGGCTGCAACAGCAGAGCAAGAACGCATCGAGTATTGTGGTGACCTGCGCCACAGTCTTCCCAGAGAGCCGGCCGGCATGGGCCGACGCCACGCAGAGCGAGATTGATACAAGCGGCAAAACGTTGACTGTCCACTCACGCCGTCCGGCGGCGACGCTGGTGGATCTGGTGAAGTGGATCGATCAGCACGGGCTGGAGTTGACCGACGTCAGCCTCAAGCAGCCTAGTCTGGAAGATGTATTTATCGAGCTGACGGGGAAGAAACTTCGTGAGTGAGAGCTGGCGAATGAGAACTTGCGAATGAAAGCCTGCGCATGAAACCGTACAAAGCACTCATCGCGATCGACCTGAAGCTGGCCATGCGCAACCGCTCGGTCATTTTCTTCAATTATCTTTTCCCGCTGGCCTTCTTTTTTATCTTTGGACAGGCGATGCACGGCGAGCGTGGCGCCGCCATGACGGTTGTGATCTCGATGGTGCTGATCATCGGCATCCTCGGCAATGGGCTGATGGGTGCGGGCATACGCGCGGTGCAGGAGCGTGAGGCGAACATCCTGCGCCGCTACAAAGTTACGCCCATCACACCGGCTCCCCTGCTGATCGCATCCGTCGTGACCGGCTGGATTCTGTACATGCCGAATGTGCTTCTGATCTTTACGCTGGCGCATTTTGTGTACGGCATGCCGTGGCCGCAGTCGATGGGCTCCGTAATACTCTTCGTCACCATGGCGATCGCCGGATTTCGCGCGGTGGGTTTGATTATTGCGTCCGTGGTCAACTCGATGCAGGAAAGCCAATTGGTGGTGCAGTTGGTGTACTTGCCCATGCTGTTTTTGAGCGGCGCGACGTTTCCGCTCTCCATGTTTCCGGCGTGGCTGTTTACCCTGACCCAGTTTTTACCGGCGACCTACATGGTGACCGGCATACAAGGGATGCTGCTGCGCAATGAGGGCATCGCGTCGAACATTCAGCCAGTGCTGGCACTGGTCCTCACCTCGTTCGTGGGATTGTTTATCGCTTACAAGCTGTTCCGCTGGGAGAAGGAAGAGAAGATTCGCGGCTCGGCCAAACTCTGGCTGTTGGCGGTGATGGCTCCGTTCGTGGTGCTGGGTTTTTGGCAGATGCATGCCCGCACGGGCATGGTGAAGACGAAGATTCTGAATCGGCAACTGGCCCGCGGCGATACGTTCTTGATTCGGGGAGCCCGGATTGTCGTAGGTGACGGCAAGGTGATTGAACATGGCTCAGTGTTGGTGCGCGGTGGCAAGATTGCCGAGATCTACGAGGGCGAGGGGCCGGATCCCAAGGCGCTGAAAGCGGAAACCGTGGAAGCGGCGGGAAAAACAATTCTCCCCGGCTTGATTGACGTGCATGTTCATCTCGGAGGCCCGGGCGGGTTCTATTCCGACATGAGCAAGTATGACCCCGAGAAGGCTATGCGGCGCAATTTGGCTGCGTATCTTTACAGTGGCGTAACTACGGTGCGCAGCGTAGGCGATATGCTGGACAGCATCCTTAAGCTGCGAGCGACGGTCAGCAGCGGTGAGATTCTGGGTTCGGATTTGAAGACCTGCGGCCCGCTTTTTACCGCCGCTGGCGGACACGGGACGGAATACTTTAAAGACCTTCCACCGGCCGCCCGCTCCAGTCTCGATAAGCAATTCGAGCGCATCCCCACATCCGGCGACGAAGCCCGGCAGCAGGTGGATGAATTGAAGAAGCAGGGCGTGGATTGCATCAAAGCGATTCTTGAGGCGGGCGCTGGAGGGCGCGTCTTCAACCGGTTCGACACGGGATTGTTTGACGCTGTCGCCCAGCAGGCCCATGCGGATTCTCTGCCTCTGGCGGTTCATACCGGAGACGCGCGCGACGTGGCGGATGCGGTGAAGGCGCAGGCCAATTCAATCGAGCACGGGTCTTTCCGCGAAAAGATTCCGGATGTATTGTTTGAGCAGATGGCGAAGCAGGGAACCTTCTACGATCCGACGTTGAGCGTTGGGGAAGCCTTCAAGGATTTCGCGGCGGGCAAGACTGATTTGCTCAAGCGATCTTTGGTGCAGCAAGTAGGTCCACCGGAACTGTTGCGCGGAACCGAGGAAGCGATGGGATCGGCCGAGACCGAGGCGATGCGCAAGGCGCTGGGGCAATATCCGATCGACATGGCAATCGCTATCGATAACCTGAAGCGCGCGCAGGCACACGGGGTGTTGCTGGTGACGGGGAGCGATGCGGGGAATCCGCTGGTGATCCACGGGCCTACGGTGCAACATGAAATGCAGCTCTGGGTGCAGGCCGGCATTCCACCGGCGGTGGCATTGCAGGCTGCAACATCGAACGCGGCTCGGCTGCTGCGCGTGGACAATCGAACCGGGTCCATTCGCGCCGGCAATGATGCCGATCTGCTGGTGGTGGACGGGAACCCACTTGAAGACATCACGGCTACCGAACGAATCTCGATGGTTGTTTTCAAGGGCGAGCGGATCGACCGCACGGGACTATTCGATCAGAACTAGCCCGTGGAACCCTTACCTTACGTCCCTCAGCGTTAAATCCGAATTCAGATCCCCTCCGTACTGTATGCGAGGGGCAAGAAACTCAACTCTGAAAAGGATAACGACCATGAAAATGAACAGGAAATTTGCAGTGGTGTTGGCAATCGTTGCCATCGCCGTAACGTCGGCCGTTGCTGGAATGAAGAATCCGGTGGTGGGCGGGCAGGAAATGTATCCCACCAAGAACATCATCGAGAACGCGGTGAATTCCGCCGATCATACTACGCTGGTGGCTGCTGTGAAGGCTGCCGGACTGGTGGAAATCCTGGAAGGCCCCGGGCCATTCACAGTGTTTGCGCCAACGAACCAAGCGTTCGCAAAGCTGCCCGCCGGTACCGTGGACGCGCTGTTGAAGCCGCAGAACAAAGCTACTTTGACCAAGGTGCTGACCTATCACGTGGTTCCGGGAAGGTGGAGCGCGGCTGACTTGAAGAAGCAGATCAAGGCGGGGAACGGGACGGCGGAACTCACAACGGTAGAGGGTGGCAAGTTGTGGGCGTCGTTGCACGACGGCACGCACATCATGTTGAAAGACGAGAAGGGTGGCACCGCGCTGGTGACCATTCCGAATGTGTTTCAATCGAATGGCGTGATTCATGTGATCGACACGGTGGTGATGCCCAATTAGTGTGCATCATGCGGAAATAAATCAAGGCCGCCTGCGATGGCGGCCTTTGTTTGTATTTACTCCCTGGGTTAGAAGCGAGGTTGCTTACTTGAAAACGATGACCCCAAAGTAGCCATCGTCGTCGTTGGAACCGGAGGTGAAGAAAAGCTGGTTCTTCGCTCCGTTCAGCGCCGATCCGCCGCCGAACTCAAGTCCCCAAAGCCCGTTAATCATGAGGGGCGTGCCGACGGAATTTTTCATCGTGCCAACCAGTTTTCCAGTGGCCAGGTTATAGCCATTGATGGTGCCAGTGGCTGTGTTGTTGGAGATCAGCAGTGTGCCGCTCAGGGTCCCGAAATTCTTTGGAGCTACCGCAAAACCCCAAGGCTGGTTCAGTGGCTTGCCTTGGGCAAAGCGCTTCACGAAGGTGCCGTTCTCCTCGAAGATGTCAATGAAACCACCTTGTCCCCCTGAGGTGGCCGCGTAGGCAACATAGACCTGGCCGTCGATGTCCTGGATTCCGAAGGGCGCGAAGCCTTTCGGAATCGTGGCATCGGTGAAGGAGCCAACCAGGCTGAAGTCTGCGTTGTAAATGTCCACTTTGTTATTGGCGGCATCGGCTGCGAACAGGGAATTGCCCGATGACTTGCTGGTGATGGCGAGTCCGGTGTACGATGCGCCCGGGTTGGAAGCCCCGATCAGCGCCAAGGTCGGGCTAAAATCCGACCAACCGCTGATGGTTCCGTCCAGCGTGGAAAACAGGAAGGCCGAGACCCAGGTATCGATCTTGAACTCCTGCGAACCGTTGTAGACC
This sequence comes from uncultured Acidobacteriaceae bacterium, assembly GCA_963842095.1. Taxonomy (GTDB): domain Bacteria; phylum Acidobacteriota; class Terriglobia; order Terriglobales; family Acidobacteriaceae; genus Sulfotelmatobacter. Next base: position 1,036,102 of record CAWJEY010000002.1, on the reverse strand, counting down.
ATCCCGGTAGGCGTCCCCGGGCCGGTTCCGGTAGCGGGAGGAATAACCACCTGCAAGGATTGGATGTTTCCCTTGCCGTCGTACAGGGTGGAGTAGCCGCTGTTCTCATCGCTAACCCAGAACGCTCCGCCGGGAGCGTAGGCGAGCCCCCATGCATTCTTCAGCAGAGTATCCTGGTGCTTTGCCTTACCGGCGAGATCTGAGTCCAGGTTGGTGGATTGATATTGGGCCGAAGCCGCGCCGGAAGCCAATACCAGCACGAGCAAGGCAGGAAGGGCACGAGTGCGAGCGAGCAGATGCCGCATGCGATTTTCTCCTAAATGGTGTAGAGCGAGTAAGGGGTGGATCATGGTCGAGATGCCGCTGCGGGCCTTAGTGATCCGACCCGCAAACCGTCGCAATCCTAGCGGGGAGCAACGGCTGGTTTGTCACGGAATTGTCACCAGTTTGTAGAATTCCTGTCGCGATGGGAGCTTTGTCTTGCTGCTTGTAGGAGGAGTCCTCCAAGCCTGGCTGGTGGATTCCCCCGGGGAAAACGCACTGGCGTTCCTCGTCAACAAAAAGGCGGCGTTCTGGTTGAAATGCCAGAACACCGCCAACCGATCACTTCTGAATTCAGGTCGCCCGACTCAGAAATGCGTTGCGACTGATTCTTTTAGACCCCCGCGCGGGCTGCCCTAGCCAACGGTTGGGTGCGAAGAGCTTCCACCGCGTGGCTAAAGTACAGCTGGTAGGAGCGATGGATTCCATACATCACAGGGAAGACCACCAGGGCTGCCTGCCAGCCAAAGTGATGGCTAACCAGGTTCACCATGGAGGTCATGCCGGCGCTCACCACATAGTACGGGAATGAGAGTTGGACGATACCGAGCCAGACCCGGCGCATCGCCGCACCCTCGGCCACTTTGATGATTCCTGCCACTGGAGCGGTCTGCCCCAGGAAGAAAGCAGCGGTTGCCGAGGCCAGCATCAGCGGTTCCGAGGCCCACGCCGCCTTACCCAACCAGCCTGCATTCCAGATCAGGTTGGCCATGCTGGTGGCGAATGCCATCATGCTGACGTTGAACAGCATCTGTTCGGGCTTGAACTTGCTTCCCGGTTTCGGCCAGCACTGCACCCCTGTGGATATACATGCGATCAGGACAGCTTCCAGCGCGCTTAGATTCACCACCGCCATCAGTAGGAACGGCAGGTTGACTGACATGTTGCCGTCAATCCCAGGCAGTTTAACTTTCATCCGCGACGTTGCCGCCGCCAGTGCCAGGATTGCCAGGGCGTAGAACGTATGCAGTGTGTGGCTGGCCAGGCTGGCATACGTCGCGCTTGCGATTCCTGCCAGGGCCATCAGCCCGATGAATGTTTTCGTTAGCCGTGCATTCGGTTTCATGATCTTCTCCTTTCTTTGGTTTTATTGCACACGGCTACTGTTCATCGTCTCCAGCATCGGAGAACGCACCATCGATACTGGACACCGCCGCACCCCAAACCACGCTTGTGGCTTGTGTGCCCGTGCCGGTGCTCGAACCCCAGACCACGCTAAAGGCGGCCAGCGTATTGTCATTCCAGGGCAGCGAGGCACCCCAAACCACGGAGGTACCGCTTACGTCCGTACCCCAAACCACTGACGTACCCCACACCACCGAAGTTCCCCAAACCACTGAGCCCGCGGCGACGCTGCCGTTTCCGTCAACCAAGGTAACTACGTGAGTGGACGGGTTGTAGACCAGTGACGGAGACAACGCTGCGCCCACCGTGGCGGGAGCGAGATCGGTGTTGACCACCGCGTTCTGCATATCGAGCAGGCCCGAACCGACCGAAAGCATATCGTAGAAGTCGGTGAAGGTCTGCAGGAGATGGGGAACATAGGCAGAAGAGGAGCCGATTGAGAATGGTTTGTACGTAGTTTTCATCAACCGCGCTTTCACCTGATCCGGAGTCAGCGCGCTGTTCTGCTGCAGTAGCAACGCAACCGCTCCAACCACAACCGGGGTTGCCATGCTGGTGCCGCTCAGCGTGAAGTAGTCGTTGTTCCCGTCGCTGCCCGTGACCAACTCAGCGGGATAGGCTGCTTCCAGGGAGGCGCCCGGCGCCGACAAGGAGACGATGTCGTTACCAGGAGCCATAATGTCGGGCTTCACCACGTGGTCATACGTGGTAGGACCCTTGGAACTGAAACTAGCCTTGGTCTCAGCCGCCGGTGAAGAGGATCCGTTGCTCTTCATTGCACCCACAGTGAGCACAAAGGGATCGTTGCCCGGAGCAGTGATGGTGCCAAAACCGTTGCTGTTGTTCACGCTCACGCGTCCGTAATTGCCGGCTGCAACTACTACGACGATCCCGGCTTTCCAGGCTGATTCCACGGCCTGGCAGAGAGGATCCTGGGTATAGCTAACGAAAATGCCGCGACCAAGGGACAGGTTGATTACTCGGATGTTGTAGGTGCTCTTCAACGCAATCGCCTGCTGGATGGCCGCGATCACGGTGCTGTCGGTACCGGAGCCATTAGCGTCCAGAGCGCGAAGGTCCACAAGACGTACATTGGGCGCCACGCCCGTGTAGTTTCCGCCCGAGAGGTAGCCATTGCCGCCAATGATTCCGGCGACGTGGGTACCGTGACCGTAGAGGTCATATTGTGCTCCGCTGGAGTTCGTGGTCGCGGTGCCCGTGAAATCCTGGTGATAGACCACGCGCGAATGGGACTCAGTCGAATCCAACAGGTCGGGATGGCTGTCGTTGATCCCGCTGTCGATCACGGCCACGCCAACGCCCGCGCCGTCGAAACCGGCGTTCCAGGCCGACGGCATGCCCGTAGCCACGTCCGTGATGTCATCCAGTTCCTTCATGGGATGGTCGATCGTGACCGAGAGAATCTCGGGGTCGGCCTCCAGGAAGGGCAGGGCGCTGACCGGAATCGTCAGAGCAATGCCCTTGACCACCGCGAGCCGCTGATTTAGGTGGGCGCCGAGGCGCTGCATTCTGCCCACTTGCGCCGACTGCGGAACCTGCTTGTACTGCACGATGACCCTCACCGTCTGGTTGGCGGCCGCACCTTGTTGGGCTTGGGCAACCAAGGGCGCGAGATCAGGGGCGAACTTGCCCACGAACTTGCCGTTGTTGTTCCCAGGCTGAGCAAAAGCAGCTTCTGCCACGAGGAGCAGCAACAGCATGCTCAAGCGCTTTCCCCAAGCCGCGCTATGGCGCTGTCCGCGATCTGTGTTTTTAGGTTTCAATGTCTGCGACATTGTTGTCATCCTTCCTCAAGCAAAAACGAATGTGGAGCAAAAAGCTATCTTGAAACTCGGTTAATGTTGTGCACGGCAAAGGCCAATCGCCTGCTCGTAAGTTATTGTAATCATTGGAGATAGGGCCGGGAGATGATGGAAGTATGGGCCACTCTGTCCCCCGGTCGGGGGCGCGGGACACTTTGTCCTGTCAAACGGCGGCACGTGGAATTACTTCGGTTTCGCTTGGATAGGTTACCCGGGGAGCATTGAAGGCGTAGACGATGGTCTATCGGGCTGCCGCAGTTTTCGTTTGCAGCTGTGCGCTCCGTGGCAGCAGCCGTGGTATCGCCGCCATTAGCCGCTGCGTGTATTCGTGCTGAGGATTGGAGAAGATGCGCTCGGTCTCTCCGCACTCCACGATCTCACCCTGGTGAAGAATGGCAATGCGGTCGCAAATTCCCGCGACCGACGCGAGATCATGAGAGATGTAGAGAATGGCCATTCCGGTGGAGCGATTCAGTTCGCGGAACAGCGCCAGAATTTCAGATTGCGTAATCACATCGAGGGCGCTGGTGGCTTCGTCGGCGATAAGAAGCGCCGGACGGTGCATGACCGCCATGGCGATCAGCACACGCTGTGCTTGTCCCACGCTCATCTGTGAGGGATATTTGCGCAGAAAGTCATCGTCGGCGGGCAGGGAAACGCTTTGCAGGGAAGCTCGGATTGCGTTCGCGCAGTCTGTGCTCGTGCCCGAGGCATGAGCGCGCCAGGCTTCCTTGAGCTGGGTTCGGATCTTGAGCGCCGGATTCAGAGACGATAGCGGGCTCTGCAACACCAGCGCAATGGCCCGCCCTCGCAGCGCGCGCAGCTCGCGTTCGGAGAGTTTTAAGACTTCGGAATCCTGAAATCTGATTGTGCCTTCGGACCGCGACCGCTTCTTATCGAGGAGCCCGAGAATCGCCATGGCCAGCGTACTCTTGCCCGAGCCGCTTTGCCCCACCAGCCCCAGCACTTCGCCGCGTTGGATTTCTATCTGCACATCCCGCAGAACCGGGGGCTTGTCCGCATAGCGCACCGAGACGTGCGCCGACAGCAGAACCTGATTTTGCGGACTTTCGGACGTCATCCTTCTTGTTCCCTCGTGGTCCCTAAGTTTTCAGATCCGTGCAAATCCGTGGCAAAGAAGTTCAGTTATTTGGCCGTCACCGTCAGCCATTCCGCATTCCAGTATGTCTGCGGAGACAGAATCACCGGAGCGGCGCCATGCACCGCCGGTGAAACTGCCGAAAGCGCATTCTTGTTAATCAGGAAAATGAAAGGCGCCTGCTCGACCACGATCTCCTGCACGCGGTCGAACGCTTCCTTCCGTTTCTTCGCGTCGCTGGCAGAGGCTTGCGCCCGCATGAGGCGGTCAATCTCCGCTTCCCACGCGGTCTCCGGAATCTTCTGCTGCGGGTTCCACTGGTGGTTCTCCGAAGAACTCAGCCACACATTCATCTCACCGTTCGGATCCAGATCCACATTGGTCAGGCCTAGGATGATCGCTTCATAATCGAAACTCTGCGTCATGCGCTCGATAAGGGAAGGGAAATCGAGCGTAACCACGTTCACGTGGATTCCGATCTTCTGTAGGTCATCCTGGATCAGCACCGCCATACGTTCCCGGTACTTGTTGCCGGCATTCGTGATAACGGAAAACACGACCTCGTTGCCGTCTTTGTCTTTCAGCGTTCCGTTTTCCATGCGGAAGCCCTCCTCCTGCAACGCTTTCAACGCCGCCTCGGGGCTGTAGGTCTGGGGCTTCAGCTTGCTGTTGAACCAGAACTTGTTCGCGGGAGAGAATGGCCCCACTGCCGGCTGGGCATGCCCGTGGAAAACCACGCGGCTTAAGTCGTCGCGGTTGATCGCCTCCGAGATTGCCCGTCGGAAGTTTGCCGAGCGGAACCAGGTCTTTTTGTAGCCCGGAATCGGCGACTTTGCGACCTCGTTGAACCAGAGTTGCTCACTATCGAGGGATGGTCCGGCATCGTGCACCAGTTGTGGCGAAGTCGCGGCCAGCTTGTCGAAGTACTCGCTGTCGAGAGAGTTGATCAGATCCAACTCTCCCCGTTTGAAGCGCAGCATCTCGACGTCGCGGTTGGGCTGGATATCCAGCCGGATCGAGTCCAGATATGGCAGTTTGTGCCCCTGATCGTCGGTCTTCCAGTAGTTGGGATTCCGCTTCAAAAGAATCGAAGCTCCAGGCTTGTAGTCGGCAACCATGAACGGTCCCAGCACCGCCATTTCTTTCTTCGGGGAATGCTCGGAGAGAATTGCTACCTGATCGAACAAGCGATCCAATCCCGCGACCTGTGCCGGGAAACGGATCGAAATCTGGGTGCGTGAAATCACGTTGATTTCGACGCTTCCGGTGCCCGAACGAAAAGCATCGCCCGTCGGCGAATGCAGCGCCGGGTCCATCAATTGCTGGACGGTGTAAGCCACGTCCTCAGCGGAAAAGGGTGTGCCGTCGGAAAATGAAATCCCGCTGCGCAGGCGGAACGAGATCTGCCGGCCATCTTTCGAGACCTTCCATGACACGGCCAATTCAGGCTGCAGTTCTTGAGTGTTGCGGTTCACGCGCACCAGCACGCCTCCGGTCAGATAACGGATCGCGCCGGAGGCGTCGTCCTCCACCTTGAGCGGATCGAAAGTCTTGGGCTCCGCGCGCAGACAAAACCGCAGTTCGCCGCCTTGAGCCACGGCGTGCCCCAGCAATGATCCCAGGCAGAGCACCGCAATTGCGATTGCCTTCCCGCATGGATTTACCATCTTCGCGAAACTATTTTTGTGGCGCTTCATGCGGCCACCTCCTCCTGCTTGGAAAGCAAAAACTGAAACGACGTTACAACCACCAACAGCAAGATCAAGGGCACAAATTTCCACGGCTCCTCGCCCACGGAAACCAGCCCTTCCAACTCTTTCAGCAAACTTCCCCACGAGGGCATGGGCTCGGCCACGCCCAGCCCGAGAATGCCCAGATTGGCTTCACTCAAGATGAAGACCGGAATCGAAATCCAAAACTGCGCGTACAGCACGGGCTTCAAATTCGGTACTACATGAACCCAGAACAATCGCTGTCCGGGAAGTCCCGCTGCCCGCGCCTGCCGGACAAAATCAGATGCGCGCAGCGAACCGGCCGTCGTACACAGAACTCGTGCCGCGGTCGTCCATCCCAGAAGCCCCAGTAGGAGAAATGTCACCAACACCGAGACCAACGGCGACACATTCAGCGGCATCAGCGCCCGTGCCGTGATCAGCAGGAACAGCCAGGGCAAGGACAGAAATAAATCCGTCACCGCCATCGCCATCCGCGCCCAGGCGCCGCCCAAATATCCCGCCAATCCTCCAATCAGCGCTGCCATCAGCGTGGAAAGCAGTGCCGCGGCCGGAGCCAGCAACAAAGAAATCCTGGTTCCGTAGAGCACGCGGGCAAACCGGTCGCGCCCGATCGCGTCGGTTCCCAACCAGTGTGCGCGCGATGGAGGTGCATCGGTTGCTTCACGATACTGCTTGGCGTATCCCGCAGGGGCCAGCCAGTTCGCTGCCGCCGACGCGCCCAGCACCAGCACCAGGACCACGCACGCCAGTTTTCGCCCGAGGCTCATGCCTCCTGCCTCCGGACCACATATCCGATTACATCTGCCCCGGAATTGGCCAGCAAGGTTACCAGCGTCACCAGGATCGTGATGTTAACCAGCAACGGCAGGTCGCGCGCCAACGCCGCTTGCCACGCCAGTTGTCCGATGCCGGCGAGGCCGCACAAGGCTTCGACGGGAATCGCCGCCCCCACTGCCATGCTCACCGACACCCCAGCGACAGCCAGCAGCTGCGGAGTCACCACCGGCACTACATGCCAGAACAGAATGCGCGCCTCACCCAAACCTTTCGCCCTCGCAGTAATGATGTGAGGCCGGGAATACGCCTTCATCAGCAGATTGCGGGTATACCGGTAGGTGCGCGGGAATACGATCAGCGCAATCGCCAGCGAACCGGGCACATTCCACAGTACCGAGAGCAATGCCAGCACTGCCGCCGGAATACAAAGAAATGTTCCACTCACCACCGTGGTCAGCGCGTCGTAAACTGAAAGCCGCAGCCACGCCGCACTCAACGCCAGCGTCAAAGTCAGCAACCAAGCCAGGCCAAGTCCCATCGCCAGCAAGCGGAGCGTAAGGGGTGCACGGTCACGCAGCAGCGTGCGCACGGGTTGCCCCAATGCAAGCGATGTCCCCAACTCACCATGCGCTGCACGCTTCATATAAGAGAAATAAAATCGTAAGACGTTGTGATCTTGATGCCTCGCGTCGCGCAATGCCTGCACGCTTTGTGCGCTCAGGTGCGGATCCAGCCCCTGTTCGTCCGCATCGAAGCCGGGCGCGAGCCGAACCAGCGTGGCGGAAAGCAGTCCCCCAAGTAGAACCGTGGCCCCCAGCGCCAACACATGCCCGGCAATTTTCCACTTCAGGCTTGGCATTTATTCTCCGGCTGCGCCGTGCGCCTGCGTGTTCTGGCCAGGGGTGAATTGTGAATGGTGCGTCTGCTTCACGGAGTACATGCGCCGGTCAGCTTCAGCGAGCAACGCTTCCACGTCATACCCATCTTCCGGACAAAAGGCCGTGCCCACGCTCAGCGTAATGACCTCTCGACCGCAGGTGTGACGTCCGGCTTCGATCGCCGCCTGATTCAAACGGACTGTCTTCTCTTCGGCAGCTTCGACTGTGAGCCCGGGCGCCGTCACAACAAACTCGTCGCCGCCCATGCGCGCCACGTAGTCATATCCGCGGCATGCCTCTTTCAACCGCAGACTGAATTCGCGCAGCAGTTTGTCGCCCTCCAGATGCCCGAAAGAATCGTTGATCTTCTTCAGTCCGTCAATGTCGCAGACCATCACCGCCAAAGACGTCTTCATGCGCCGGCATCGCGCCACTTCCTGCGCCAGGTGCACAAACAGCGAGCGCGCGTTGGGCAGCCCGGTCAGGAAGTCCGTGGTCGCAGAACTTTCCGCTTGCTGATACTTCAAGGCGTTCTCCACGGAAAGCGCAACTTTGGAAGCCACCGCCAAAAGAATCCGCAAGTGGTCGGGAGTAAAAGCGTCCTGCGCGGCGTGATACATGGCCAGCACACCTACCACGCCATTCAATCCCTGCAATGGCACCGCCAGCGCTGACGACAGCACGGCATGCTTCTCCGGGTCAGAGAGGTAGCCCGATTCCACCTGCGGGTTGCCATTGACGATGGGCTTGCAGTTCTCCGCCACCCACCCGCACAAGCCTTCGCCCATGCGGATTTTCAGCGACGACAGGACGCGGAAGTTTTCGCCACTCACCAGTTCCGGCAGCAGCCAGCCATTGCGGTTCACGTATACCGCGATGGAATCATAGGGAATCAGCTTGCGCAGCCGCATCGACAGCACAGAAAGCGTTTCGCTCAGGCTCAGCGAGTTGCCCAGGTCCTGGCTCAACTCGAACATGGCTTGCGCTTCCTGCCGGGCCGATGCGATCGACGTCAGGAAGTCGGACTCGTTCTCCGCGTTGTCGGCCCCTTTCTCGAATCCAGTGGCTGGAGCCAGTCCGCGTTCGACGCGCAGGTCTTTTGAGAACCCGCAGGGAACGAAACCGTCCTCATACTTTTGCGCTGTGCGTTCCAGTTCCACATAGCGGCGCTCTAGAACTTCCACAATTTTCGGGTCGAACCAGGTTCCCGCTCTTTCCTTCACTCTGTCCATGGCTCGATCCAGCGGCATGGCCGGACGATACTGCCGGTCTGAGGCCAGTGCGTCCAGGCAATCGACGACCGAGAGAATCCGCGCACCGATGGGAATTTCTTCACCGCTAAGGCCCGCTGGATAACCCGACCCGTCCCATCGTTCGTGATGCGAGCGCACAATGGGCGCCACCGGATAGGGAAAGGCCACACGATCCAGGATTTCCGCACCCACCAGCGGATGCACCTTCATCTTCTCGAACTCTTCCGGAGTCAGCCTGCCCGGTTTGTTGATGATGTGCTCCGGCACGGCAAGCTTCCCTATGTCATGCAGCAGTGCCGCCGCCCGTAACGCTTCAATCTCGTCCGATGACAAGCCGATCTCTTTGGCGATTTCGACCGCGTAAGTCCGCACCCGTTGCAGATGGGTATGCGTTGTGTGGTCCTTGGCTTCGATGGCCAGCGCCAGAGCCTCGATTGTGCGCATGTTCAGCGACGCAATCTGCTCCACGTGCCGCTTCTCAACCTCCACGCGCTCTTTCTCGGCTTCCAGCCGCCCCAGATAAAGGCGATAAGACCGGTACACCCAATAAATTACGGGCAGTACCAGCAGCGATGTCTGCCAACCGGCGCGCTGGTTGATAATTCCCACCAGCCCCACCGCGGCCGCTCCCACCAGGTAGTACGGGAACGACCAGAAGTAGCACTCCGACCAGACCTTGCGGCTCGATTTACTTTCTGTGAGTGCAATGACCACCGAAATAGGCAGCGTGTTCGCCAGGAAAAAAACCAGCGCCGCCACCATCAGCAGGATGGGTTTATTGCTGCCGATTCTCGCGTCCAGCAGGTGGTAGCTGACGTAGCAGAGCGCGCTGGCGTTCGCCATCATGCCGAAAACATTGAACAGAACTTTGACCGGGTCCAGACGGTTCCGCGCATGCCAGACGCTCTGCACCAGAGTGGCCGTGCAGCCGATGAGAAGCGTCTCAGGCAGACTGAGTTCCATCACACCGAGGAGAATGAAAAGGAAATTCACCGACATCGTGCCGTCGATGCCCGGCAACTGTACCTTCAGGCTGGAAGCCAGGATGGCCACCGCCAGATAGCAGACAAAGCGCGCCAGATCGGCGGATTGCCAGTGCCACAGGGCGGAGCCCAGCACCACCATTCCGAGCGAGACCGTGATCCCGACAAATAGTTTCGTGCGAGTCGACATTGCGTCGTTATTTCTGTTGCCGGGGGAAGGCGACAGACTACGCCCGTGGCCTGGGAGTGTCACTCCCGCGCACACCTCGGGTCGAGCCTGTTCAGTGAAATCCTATTGTTGTTACAGGGTTTTAAATAGCTTACTGACGTAACCATGCAGAAGGCTGATATCGACGTTTGGCAATTGACGTGACTGACATCGCTACCGTCCTCCCGGCTGCCCAACAGTAACCAATTACCTTCGTTATCATCGCAGGCTGCATACTTCCTGCAACGCCTCTGCTGTGTGGCAAGATCAACTCCAAACGTGCGGGATGCAACCAGCCAATCTCAATTCGCGGCATAAGGCAGCGGAGGACGCCCGCCCCGGCCCAGCCCAGTCCGGTTCCGAAACTTTGCCCGCGATTGCTCTCGATGCCGGCGTAGCCGGTAGCATCGCCGTCTTATCCGCAGATCTCGCGGGCAACATCACCAGCTGCAACGGGGCTGCCCTGAGGATGTTCGGTGGTACCCCTCCAGAAATCCTAGGCAGAACCCTTGCGGCGCTTATGTCAGGTGACGGCAACGCCGAGTCGCACCAACTGCAGAAGATCATGCTGGCCGCAGTGCTCGAGGACGGTCAGTATCAATCTTCGCGCCGTTGTGAGAGCAAGGCGGAGAAGCGTTTCACGGCGGAGTGGTCGGTCACTTTGCTGCGTGATGGCACGTCCGCGCCTGCGGGAATGGTTGCCCTGCTTTCTGTGGCCGAAGAGAAATCAAACCCGGACCCTGCTCCCCGTACAGCGCACGCTGCGGAAGAGGACGAGGCGGCACACACCGTCTCGCGTGAAATTGACGGCACCAACCTTATACTTTCCAGTCCCTTGATGCATCGGTTCATGGGGATGGTCGACCGTGTTGCCGGCCACACCGAGAGCGTACTGATCACGGGTGAAACCGGAACCGGCAAGGAACTGATCGCCCGCACGATCCACCAATCCTCGCACCGGCGCAGCCGGCCCTGGGTAGACATCAACTGCGCGGCCCTTCCCGAGAACCTGGTCGAGAGCGAGCTATTCGGCTATGAAAAGGGCGCATTCACTGGCGCCGACGCATCCCGAGCGGGTCTGTTCGAACTCGCCGACAAGGGCACCCTCTTCCTCGATGAAATCGGAGACCTGCAGCTTCAGACCCAGGTCAAGCTCTTGCGCGTGCTGGATGGCTATCCTTTCTACCGCGTGGGCGGCCACCGTAAGATCAAAGTTGACGTCCGCATCGTCGCCGCCACCAATCAGGATCTCGACGCTGCCGTCAAGGCGGGAACCTTCCGAGAGGATCTCTTCCATCGCCTCGGACAGTTTCAACTTCGCGTGCCCCCGCTGCGCGAGCGTCCGGAAGACATCATCGCTTTAGCCGAGCACTTCCTCACCCTGAAAACTCCAGGCAGTTCCTTCTCGCCGGATGCCGTTTCCGCGTTGCTCTCGCATGCCTGGCCCGGCAACGTCCGCGAGTTGCGAAACCTCATCGCCAGGGTTGCCGTAGAGTCAAGTCACCCCGAGATCCAGGCTTCGCAGATTACCGGCGCCATGTCCGGCAACCCGGTCGCTCAACGTCAGGCCGCTTCCATTCCGGTCGGCAATCTCGACAGCATGGAAGAGCAGATGATCATCCGTGCACTGGAGCGCAGTGGCGGTCATCGCAGCCAGGCGGCGGAACAGCTTGGCATCTCCCGGCGAACGCTCAGCCGGAAGCTGAAGGAATACAACATCAACATCAATCCCGGCGACGGCGCCAACTCCCTGGGATTCATAAGCCTCGCACAGCAAAAATTTTTCCGCGCGCGCATCCAGCTCGCCGTTGCCTTGAAGAACCAGCAGGGTGAAGAATGTTGCGTCCAGGGCGTGAACCTCAGCACCGGCGGCATGGGACTGGATGGCTTAAAAGAGCCGATGAAGTATACGGGACTGCTCGATGTGAGTTTCCCGCTACCCGACAGCGAAGTGATTTTTCGGGCGAAGGCCCGCATCGTGTGGTTCGGGGGCGAAGGCCGAGTCGGCCTTCGCTTCGCCGTCATCGATCCCGCACTCTTCGAGCAGCTCCAACACTGGAGCAACAATAAAATGAAAGACGAAGGCTGGGAGTTGCCCGCCGCACCTCAATAAGGACCGCCCGTATCAACCGAAGGGAACTTTGGGCACGTTACCCCGGTGCCAGCCACAGTCGAGCCATTGCTTTGGTTCGCTCGCTGCCGCAAAATAGCAAAACCATGGAAAATAAATCGAGCATATGGAAGGGCGTAGAGAAAAGCGAGAAGTTGTCGATCATGACGCTCGCTCTCTGTATTGTGGTGTTGGCGGCGGTCGTCGTCCTCCGGCTCTTCTAGCTAGGCCGCCGATCTGGGCCTTGCCTCCAAGACACCCTCAGCCTTAGAGTCCATCTGCCGTCCGCTCCGTAACTGCTAGTGCACCGGCGCAGGCTGAGGAGCCGTCTGCGGAGCCGCCGCGCCCGGACTCGAGAAGTTCACCTTCGGCACTTCTCTCGATCCTGGCGAAGCCTCGAAATAAGCTTCGTTCGGCTTGAATCCCGCAAATCCGGCGAAAAAACTGTTGGGAAACTGCTGTACGTAAGTGTTGTAATCGCGTAGCGTGTCGTTGTAACGCTTGCGCTCCACCGCAATCCGGTTCTCCGTGCCGGCGAGTTCATCCTGCAAGCGCAGGAAATTCTCATTGGACTTGAGCTGAGGATAATTCTCCACCACCAGCAGTAGCCGCCCAATCGCTCCATCGAGTTGCCCATTGGCGGCGATCTTCTCTTGCGGCGAGCCTGCGGAAAGCAGCGCGGAGCGTGCCTTTGCGATATCGCCGAACACTGTCACTTCCTGTTGCGCGTAGCCTTTCACCGTCTCCACCAGGTTAGGGATGAGGTCGGCGCGGCGTTGCAGTACAATATCCACTTGCGACCATGCCGCCTTCACCGCCTCATTCTTGCTGACCAGCGTGTTCTTCACGCTGACGTATTGGCCAAAGGCAAACAGGACAACCAGCAATAGAAGTGCCACGATAACGACGACTACGATCAGTGCCTTGTTCATGAGATTCTCCTGAAAAGCAACTTCCGCAAACTACAAAGAGCCCGCTGTACCCGAGTCCAGCATTTTATCAACTGCAGTGGTTACCTGCTCCAAAGCCGCAAGATATCGTGAAAAAACGTCCGCTACATCGAACTTCTTGCGGTCTGCTTTTTTTTCTCTTACATCCAGCACTTGCAGGATGCCCGAAGCGTCAAACCCAATCTGTTTTGACAGTGCCTGCACCGCCTCGCGCTTGCCAACCGGCGCATCGTGACCGAGCACGATGAGTGCATGGCGGAAAAGCGTGGCGAACGACGAGACCGATCGTACCAGCAAATCCCACATCCGCGAGTCGTTGCCCGAAGCCAGCAGCACGTGCTGCCGCAGCAGCGCGAGTTTTTCCCGCAGTTCGTATTCCACTTGGACGCGATGCAGGTTCGCCGGAATCGACAAGCCCTGCACGACATCCTCACCGAAGAGAACGCGGTGGTGGTGCTGCATATCGATCAGCTCGATCGTAAACACATCGACCGAGCGTTCAATCTCGTCACGGGTCATGAATAGAGGCGGCGGCTGCTTCTGCGCGTCCCACCATTTCACGGCAGGGGCCAGGGCCTGCAACGCCGCGAACGAGCTGTCACGAATCACGCAAAACAGATTCACGTTCGAGAACTCGGGATGAAAGTCCCCCGCCACCGCCGATCCGAACAGGATCACGCTCTCTAGGTTCGCTCCAGCCGCCGCGCGCAGCCGGCTGACAAAGTCGCTGATTGCTTTCTCCGGAATCATTTGTGCCTCGATCGCTACCAACTGCTGCTGCCCCCGCCACCACCGGAACTTCCCCCGCCGAATCCGCCAAAACCTCCGCCGCCTCCGAACCCGCCTCCGCCCCAGCCTCCGCCGCGATTACCGCCGCCAATTCCAGACAGGAGCATCCAGAAAAGTATGCCCCGAAGAGGAGTAAAGAGCACAATCAGTACGATAATAATCAGCAGAATAACGCCGCCTGCCGATATCCCTCCGCTCGGTCTCCCCATCGGTTCCGTGGGAGCCGGTGCGGGTTGCGGGGTCGTGAGCTGGACCCCTGCGTCCTGGGCGATGACGTTGGCCACGCGCGACGTCACCAGCAGCAGCGCCTGACTGTAGTTCCCACTCCGCATGAGCGGGATCGCCTCCCGCTGGAACGAAGTGACCTTGCCGTCGGGCAGGATAGGCTCCAGCCCATATCCAACCTCAATGCGAGCGCGGTGGTCGTCGATCGCATAAAGGATCAGTACTCCAGTGTCCTTGGACTTGCTTCCGATCCCCCACTGATGAAAGAGGTCGACGGCGTAGCTCTCGATATCGGAACCATCGAGCGAGTGGATGGTCACCACCGCCATCTGCGCGTGAGCTTTCTGGTCAATCTGCCGGCAGATTTCATCCATCTGCGCGATCGAGTTCTGGTCCAGAACGTGGGCAAAGTCGTTGACGTAGTCGGTGGCTTTGAGCTTAGAGACCGGTTCGGCCTGCGCCGCTACAACCAGCAGCACGGAACCGGCCACAATCAACCACGATTTTGCGTACCGATTCATGGGAAGGGAAATTGTACAGGACAGACTGGAAACTACCTTTTCCGAATTACCTCTGCGACGTCGCGAGCTCCGTGTAAGACAGCGACGATCTGCAGCGGGGCTGCGAGACTGCGATAAACGATTAAGTACTGGCCGACCGGCCAGAATCGCACGTCTCGCTCGGTGAGATCTGATCGAGTGTGTCCCATCCGAGGACGCACTGCCAGCAGATCGAATGCCTCGAAGAACTCATCCTCTAGCTTGTCTGCGGCAGTTACATTGTCGGCGGCGATGAAGTCCCAAATGTCTTGCAGGTCCTGCAATGCGTCGGGAGACAGAACATACGGGAACATCGCCGTTACTTTACTCTTCTTGCCCGCCGCAGTCGCGCCCTCGCTTCGGGCCCAGGAATACCCTCGCCTCTACCCAGTTGTTCGATCCCACGGTCGATCTTCCGCCGCACATCCACCAGCCGCTGTTGCTTGAGTTGCTCCTGTTCTTCCAGAAGCCGCAGACCCTCGCGAATCACCTCTGATGCGGAGGCATAGCGACCGCTCTTCACTCTGTCATCGACCAAACGTTCCAACTCGGGGGTAAGAGAAATGTTCATGGAGACACTATCCGACTGTTTTCAAGGAATGTCAAGAAATAGCATAAACTGTTACCTGGTAGACATCGGCCCGCTGTCCACAGACCCAGGTCGGGTTGGCAGTGTGTTGGGATTCATATCCAACCTGCGATATCATCAGAGCGATGCCAGTTCCTCATCCCTTTCAGACCGACGACCCGCGCCTGCAGCCGATTCACGCCAAAGTGCTCGCCCGTGAGCGCCTCGACGCGGACGACGCCCTCGCCCTCTACCGCACCGGCGACATTCTTGCCGTGGGTTGGATGGCCAATCACGTCCGCGAGCGCATGCATGGCGACAAAACGTATTTCAACGTCAATCGCCACATCAACCCCACCAACGTCTGCGTCGCGGCCTGCCGCCTGTGCGCTTTCGGCCGCAAGAAAGATGCGCCCGGCGCCTACACCATGGCGCTCGAAGAAGCTTTCGAGACCGCAGCCTCCGGATACTCCGAGGCCGTTACCGAATTCCACATCGTCGGCGGATTACATCCCGACCTGCCGTTTCAATACTTCCTCGATCTCTGCTCCGGCCTGAAGCGGCGTTTCCCCCAGGTGCATCTCAAGGCCTTCACCATGGTCGAGGTCGCGTATCTTTCGAAGCGCGCCAAGCTTTCCATTCGCGAGACGCTGGAACAGCTCAAAGCCTCCGGGGTGGACTCGCTCCCCGGCGGCGGCGCTGAAATATTTGCCGACCGGGTGCGTCACATCATTTGCGACCACAAGATCGATGGCGACCAATGGCTCGACACCGCCAGACTCGCTCACCAGATCGGGCTGAAATCCAACGCGACCATGCTATACGGCCACGTGGAAAATGACGAAGACCGCGTCGACCACCTGCTCAAGCTGCGCGCCCTGCAAGATGAAACCGGGGGCTTCCAGACCTTCATCCCGCTGGCGTTTCACCCCGATAACACCCCGTTGCAGCACTTGCCGAAAACTACCGGCATATTAGACATCAAGCAGATCGCCGTCAGCCGCCTGGTGCTCGACAACTTCCCGCACATCAAGTCTTACTGGCAGATGATGACGGCCAAGATCGCGCAGATCTCGCTGCGCTTCGGCGCCGATGACATGGATGGCACGGTGATCGAAGAAAAGATTTACCACGACGCCGGCGCGACCACGCCGCAAGGCATGCGCCGCGAAGAACTCGAGCGCCTGATTCGCGCCGCTGGGCGGGAACCGATCGAGCGGGACACACTCTACCGGCCGGTTACACGGACGGAGACGTCGGTTACGGTGGCCGTGTAACCAACCCGGGAAGCAATATTGCCAGCTTACGCCGCGCCCCCCTCGGTGGTAGTATAGTAGTAGTATGAAAGAGAAGACGTCTATCACACTATCGCGCGAAGTGCTAACCGGGATTGACCGCATTGCCGGTTCCCGGCAATCGCGCTCCGCTTTCATCGAAGCCGTCCTGCTCCAGTACCTGCGGGACCGGGCTCGCGCCCAGCGGGACGCACGCGATATAGAGATTATCAATCGGCATGCGGAAAGGCTTAACCGCGATGCTGAAGACGGCCTGGAATATCAGGCGCCGGAAGAGTGGTAGATGGAGTTTTCACGGCCATGCAGCGAGGAGAGATTTATCGTGCCCACAAGCCGGAAGGTGACCCGAAACGGCACCGCATTTGTGTCGTCGTGAGCCGACAGGCGCTGATCGATTCCAGCTACTCCACTGTTGTCTGCGCTCCGGTGTTCAGCAGCGGCGAAGGTATCTCGACCCAGGTAGCGCTCGGCGTGGACGAGGGGTTGAAGCACGAGAGCTGGGTAGTCTGCGACAACCTAAGAAGCCTCCGGAAAACCGAGCTGACCCAGTTTGTGGGAACGCTTTCCCGCGCAAGGCTTGCTGAGGTGGATAAAGCACTGAAGATCGCATTGGCGTTGGAGTAGCGAACCGCCTCGCCAACTAGCCCCTTCGGCCCTACAGCTTCTCGTAGAACTCGCACGCCGAGCACGAAATGTAAATCCCGCCCGGCACTCCGCGCTCGCGGTCTTTCATGCGTTTGACGATGCGCGTCGTCTTGCCGCACTTGGGACAATCCGTGCTCTTGCTCGTGTCCATTACCTTCTTACGGTCTGCGGTTTTTGCGATCTTCGCGCCGACTGCCATGATTCGTTTCTCCTGATCTCTTTAATGTGTGCGCAGCGCTCCGCTGGATTTCCTTCGCGGATATTGTGGATGGGATGTTTCAGAAAGCGCCAGCCGGAAAGCCGGGAATCCACTCTGGAAGACTGTATAGCTGCGACTCGTCTCTCTTCCGTCGTTGTTCATTTTACAGTAAGCTCGTGCCGGCTGTCTTGGCCGCTCGGTTTATGGATAACGATCCCACGCCGCAAACTCTCGGACCGTTGCTGAAAACGCTTCTGTTCACGATCTTTGTGCCCGGATTCGTCCTGGTGGGAGCCCCCTACCTGCTTCTCGGTGGTTTCCCCAGGCCCGTACGCGGCCCTCTGTTCTGGTTCGGCCTGCTCGGCATCATTCTGGGAGAGGCAATCTATTTCCGCTGTGCTTGGGAGTTCGCGGTGCGCGGACTGGGTACTCCCGCGCCCATCGCGCCTACAAAGTTCCTCGTGGTCAGCGGTCTGCACCGCTACGTCCGCAATGCCATGTATATCGGCGTGATACTCGTGATCTGGAGCGAAGCTGCTCTGTTTCACTCTGTTGTGCTTGCGGCCTACGCGGCTTTCGTCTGTGTGTCAGTTCACCTCTTCGTGATTTTCTACGAAGAACCCACCCTACGCCGCCAATTCGGAGAGTCGTACGAGCAATACCGCCGCTCGGTCCCGCGCTGGATCCCGCGATTCAAGCAGTAGCTAGCGACAACGCCATCAGCCGGGTTACAAAGATTTGACGAATACGTGACATCCGGCAAGCCGGGACGATCTATCGTTCCACCGAGAGCCGAGGCCTGTCCGAGGCGACTCTGGAAGCAAATGTCAAGGAGATGATAATGCGCACTTCGAGCAATCAAACCACACCAATTCTTTCCGGCTTCTTAGCCGCGCTACTCTTATGCGGCAGCGCTGCCATCGCGCAGGAAAGCGGCGTGCACTCGCAACCCGGAGCCGGCAAGATTCTCGTCCACAGCAAATTCGGCGGACAAATCTTCGGCTTCGATATCGACCAGAACGGCACCGAGGGCGTCCTGAGCGAAGCCGCCCTCCAATCCAACGGCAACGTGTTGGCCGCGGTTGAAACCTTTGATCAAAAGACTGGAAAGATCCTCAAGGTCGTCGACGAAACCCAAACCCAGGACGATTTCATCACGCTAGGCGTAGTCGGCAACAGCGTCGGCCTCGTCGAACACGAGCACGTCGTGGGATTTCTCGATGTCATCCGCAGCTTCCACACCATGAATCCACTCAGCTCCAACAAATTTACCGGCCTCTGGACTCCGCCCATCGGTACCGAACACCTCATCATGCCCGCCGGCGTAAGCCGTAGTCAGGGCGAGCCGAATGTCGCCGTCTTTGCCTATGACAACAGCGGAAACTTTATTCCGTGGGTCTTCTCCTCAAACGTGGCCGAGAATACGTTTGGCCCGGTGGTTGATATCACTGACTCGCTCAACTTCGGCAGCGTCCCTCCGCCAATGGCGTATGACGCCACCACGAATCAGGCAATCTTAGGTGGCGGAGATGGTTGCTTCGGCTGCCGCCCCGTCATCGGCTTGGTCGATCTGACGGCCGGCACTTTCAGCGAGTTCACAGGTTTCGGGTTCGGCTTCATCAACGGCATAGCCGTCGACGCCGCCGACGGCATTTTTGTCACCACCACGGAAGACGACGCCGCCGTGGAATTCTATACCCTCTCAACTGAGAGCGGATTCGAGGTGGCGTTGCCGAACTCGGGCGGGCAGCAAATCTTCAGCGGCGCCGATGTCGAGTTTGATCCCATCAACCGATTCTTCCTAGTAGCCCAGCCGGTTTCCAGTTCGTCCGCAAAAGGCAGCACGATCTACGTCTACAAGCCCGACGGAACGCTCAAAGAAACTCTGAACGGATTCAACTTCTCCAACGCCTTCAACGTAGTTCCCATGCACATCGCTCTGAACCCCAGCAAGCGCAGTGGTTATGTGGATGGCCCCAACTCCGGCGTGACGGAGATTCAGTCGTTCACGTATTAGCGCACGGAAATGCTCACGTAGGGACAGCCGCCTCGGCTGTCCCGCCTGAGCGAAGCTCGGCGGCTTCTTCGTCGATGGCCGAATGCCCACCTCTCCGTTGACCCCGCTCCCTCGCCCCTGCTACCGTCATATGTTTGCCTTCCACGGAGATTCCATCATGTCTGCCATCAAATTCAAGGGTGTCGATTTCATTCAGTTCGATGCATTACTCACTGAAGAAGAGCGCCTGGTGCGCGACACCACGCGCCAGTTCATAGAAGACAACCTCATCCCCATCATCGAAGAGTGCAACCGCGCCGGCCGCTTCCCCCGCGAACTGGTCAAGCCCATGGCCGATCTCGGCTTCTTCGGCGCGTCGCTCAAAGGCTACGGCTGCGCCGGCATGGGCAACGTCGAGTACGGACTGATGACCCAGGAACTCGAACGCGGCGACAGCGGCGTGCGCAGCTTCGTCAGCGTGCAGTCGGGCTTGTGCATGTACCCAATCTACGAATTCGGCAGCGAAGAGCAAAAGCAAACCTGGCTGTCCGCCATGCAGAAAGGCGAAAAGCTCGGCTGCTTCGGGCTCACCGAACCCGGCTTCGGCTCCAACCCCGGCGGCATGCGCACCCGGGCCCGCAAAGTGGGCAAAGAATACATTCTCAACGGCGAAAAGATGTGGATCACCTCCGGCACCATCGCCGACGTCGCCGTCATCTGGGCCAAAGTAGAAAACGAAAACGACAAGATTCGCGGATTCCTCGTTGAAAAAGACCGCAAGGGTTTCACCTCCGACGACGTTCACGGCAAATGGTCGCTGCGCGCCTCGGTCACGTCTGGCCTGTCGATGCAGGATGTTCACATCCCGGAGGCAAACCTGCTGCCGAAAAGCGACGGCCTGAAATCTCCGCTGATGTGCCTGAACCAAGCCCGCTACGGCATCGCCTGGGGAGCGATCGGCGCGGCCATGTCCTGCTACGACTGCGCCCTGCAATACGCCATCCTGCGCAAACAATGGCGCGACCAGCCCATCGCCTCTCACCAGCTCGTGCAGGACAAACTCACCTGGATGATCAGCGAGATCACCAAAGCGCAACTGCTTGTGCTGCAAGTCGGCCGCCTGAAAGATGCGGGCAAGGTCGAGCACCAGCACATCTCCATGGCCAAGCGAAACAACGTCTGGATGGCCCTCGAGTGCGCCCGCCTCTCCCGCGACATTTTAGGCGCCAACGGCGTCGCCGACGACTATCCCATCATGCGCCACATGATGAACCTGGAGTCGGTGAAGACCTACGAAGGCACGCACGACGTGCACTCGCTGATCATCGGCCAGAGCGTGACGGGGATTGACGCCTTCTAAAGCTGAATTCGCAGGAGCAGTTTTATGGAGATCGCCAAATTAATCCTCGAATACATCAAGGCTTTAATCTGGCCAATAACCGTCCTGACTCTCTCGCTGTTCTTTCGAAGCGAAATAAAGCGCGTGTTTGCCAGACTGAGAAAGGCAGTACTGCCCGGAGGGGTATCGGTCGACCTTCAGGAGGAAGTCCACGAAGTCAAAGAGTTGTCGGAGAAGGTTGAATCTGCGGCACCACCCGCCGATCGAAAGAGAACGCCCGGCATCCCTAAGACCGAGGCCAACGCGCGGATGATCCAGCTTGGACTTAGGCCGTCTCCTAGCGGACTTGATCTGTCCTACTATCGTGAGATTGCCGAAAGAGATCCCATCCTCGCACTCGCCGGACTTCGGATTGAATTGGAAACATGGTTCCGAAACGTCGCTCAAGGTTTCAAAGTTGACACTAAGCCGTACGACTCAATGAATCGCGTTCTTGCCCGCCTTCGCGATGCGAGCGCCGTAACCCCGGACCAAGTCATGTTGGCCCGCCGAGTCCTAAACTTTTGCAATCAAGCGATTCACGGTGGGGAGGTATCAAGAGAGCAAGCGCTCGACATAATCGGTGCAGCGAGCGTCCTGGCAAGGGATTATCTCGCGTGGCTCAGTTGGGGCTTTGATGATAATTGGACGCCCAGCGGCACATGACATGCTTGGCCCTCATTGGATGGCTGCGGGACGCCGAGTGATAGAATTGCCTAGTGAAGGTTAAGCGCAAATTCACAGTTGTCATAGAACGCGACGAGGAAGGCTATTACGTCGCCACAGTGCCTGGACTACCGGGCTGCCACACCCAAGCGAAAAACCTCGACACCTTGATGAGGCGCGCTCGGGAAGTAATTGCACTTTGTCTCGAAGCCGACCGCGGTGATATCGGACCACTGGAACTCGTCGGGATACAGCAAATTTCCGTATGACCCGACTCCCACGGCTCAAAGGCAAAGAGCTCGTGCGCATTCTAGAAGGCGTCGGCTTCACAGTGATCCGCACACGTGGGAGCCACGTGTTTCTCAAACATCCAGACGGAAGAGCCACTGCCGTGCCAGTTCACGCCGGCGAAACCATTGGCCCCGGACTACTTCGGTCCATCCTTCGTGACATTGAGATGCCAGTGGCGAAGCTTCTCGATCATATTTGAGCGCGTCCGAGAGATGCGAGAGGGGCTGCGGACAAATTACGCCTTCGGCCGAATCTATATCCGCCATGTTTTGACACATGCCGAGTATGACAGAGGAATTTGGAAATTATGAGTGCGACTGCCGTCCGATCTGAGTATGCTGCTCTGCTTTCCAGCACCCTGCCGGCTGTTATTCGCAGCGAGGCGGAAAACCAGCGTTACCTCGCTTTGCTGGAAGAGTTGGACAGCAAAGGTAATAGGATGACGGCTGCCGAGCGTCGCATGACGGAGCTCCTGACACTGCTCATCGAAGATTTTGAAGAGAAGCACTACGCGTTCAAGGCGGCTAGTCCTGTGGATGTCTTGAACGAACTAATGCTCGCGAACGATTTAAAACAGGAAGATCTGTTGGATGTTTTCGGGACGCCTAGCATCGTCTCCGAGGTCCTGCATGGAAAGCGGCAGCTAACTACGGAACACATTCGGCGGCTTAGTCGTCGATTTCATGTCTCGCCCGAAGTCTGTATCCAAGAATGAGTGACGGCAGGGTCACGCCGTAGGTTTCTCCCGCGGAGGTTCCACCGCCAAGAACTCCGCCGCAAATCGCTGGCCATAGCTCTCCAGCAAAGCCGGCACGCGCTGCGAATCTGTGGACCGCAGTATCAATCCCGCATGATGATGCCTCTTAATCCGCAGCACCACTTCCGGATCGTTGTACCCCGAGGTGTCAGGTTCCTCCTGCCGCGCCAGCGAAAGAATCACCCCCGCATACTCCTCGCGCACCGGAGGAAGCCGGTAACTTCCATGTTCTCCTGCGATCTCGATCCGCGCCCACTCCCGCCACAAATTAATTCCCGTAGCCGCCTCGACCATCTCGTTGATATAAGCGCCGCCCACCCGCGCCGCGCACTCCAGAAAATAAAACTGCCCATCCTCATGCGCCTTAATAAATTCGGCATGCGCGACGCCACGCACCAGTCCCAGCGCCGCGATCAGGTCTCGATTGATCGTGCGCAGCGACGAATCCTCTTCGCCTCCACGCGGCACCGTAAAGGTCGTAAACACTCCGCCGCCCTGCGCCACATTCATCGGAGGCTTACCGTACTTGCTCACGTTGGCGAACACCACTTCATTTTCCGAGACCACCGAGTCCACGTGATACACGTCGCCTGGAACAAATCTTTCCAGCAGAAACGATGACTGCTTGTCCCCCAATTGCTCCAGCACGGGCCACAACTCTTCCGCCGCATGTATCTTCTTAATCCCAATCGCCGACGCCTCCTGCCGCGGCTTCAGTACCCATGGCCCCGCCACATGCTCCAGGTAGTAACGGATGTCGCCGTGATTCACCACTGGCACAAAGTCCGGCACGCGCACCTCGCGATCCAGTGCCTTCATGCGCATGGCCAGCTTGTCGCGAAAGTAGCGCATCGTGGTCAGTCCCATCCCGGGCACGCGCAGATGCTCACGCAAGGTCGCGGCAGTCTCCATGTCGTACTCGTCGAGCGCGACAATGCGGTCAATTTTCTGGCTTCGGGCAAGATGAGTGACCGCCGACACAATGTCAGCCAGAGCAATCTCTGCAGGAAGATAAAACGTATCGTCCAGGCTTTCCCGTGGCCAGTCGGCGTCGCGCAGCTTCTCCGCCGTAAGCAGGAGCACGCGGCAGCCCTGGCGCTTGCACTCGCGCATGAACTCCTGTCCCTTTTCGTAAGTCGTAATGCAAAGAAAAGTCAGCGGGCGCGATTCCGGCATGGAGTCTCTTTTCAAAACTGGCCTGTGAGAATAACACGGAAGCCCGACGCCGATATATTGGTTATTCCCATCATCCAGGTCAATTCTTTCAATCTTCCCCGGATTTGGGTTATTCTCAGGCCGGTCCTAAATAGCCGTTTCATAGGCGTTTTCGGAGGCTCTTATGGCAACTCAAACTCGTCCAGAAGGCAAGGCCCGCAGTTTCGGAGAAAACATTGAAAGCGACCTGGCGTCGCGGTTTCTGCGCGTGGTGGAAGTCGCGGCGATCGCTTCGGCTCGCACCATGGGCCAGGGCGAGCGCAAGCTCTCTGACCAGGTGGCCACCGAGGCCATGCGGCAAACCATGGACGCCATTCCCATGCGCGGCACCATCGTCATCGGCGAGGGCGAGCGCGACGAAGCGCCGATGCTCTACATCGGCGAAAGAGTCGGCGCCGAATTTCCCGACGGACGCGAAGTCCCCGAGGTCGACATTGCCGTCGATCCCCTCGAAGGTACCAACCTCTGCGCCACCGGCGCGCCCGGGTCGATCACCGTGCTCGCCGCGTCTGAACGTGGAGGCCTTCTTAACGCTCCCGACTGCTACATGGAAAAAATCGTGGTCGGACCTTCCTGCAAGAACGCGGTCGATCTCGACGCTCCCGTAGCCGACAATCTGAAGAACATCGCGAAGCGAATGGAGCGCGACGTCGAAGACCTGGTCGTGATCGTGCTCGACCGCCCGCGCCACGAAAAGTTGATTGCCGATATTCGCGCCGCCGGCGCCCGCATCCGCCTCATCGGCGATGGAGACTTATCCGCCGGCATCGCCGCCGCCGTCATCGGTACCGGCGTGCACGCCGTCATGGGCTCAGGCGGCGCGCCGGAAGGAGTTATCACCGCCGCCGCCATCCGCTGCCTCAACGGCTACATGCTCGGGCGTCTGGTAGTGAAGCCCGACCAGGAGGAACGCCTCGCGAAGATGGGTATCAAAGACAAGAACAGAATCTATGAAGCTGAAGACCTTGCTCCCGGCAAGCAACTCATCTTCGCCGCCACAGGCGTTACTGAAGGAGCGTTGCTCAAAGGCGTCCGCTTCTTCGGCGAAGGCACCCGCACTTCTTCGGTGATCCTGACCTTGCTTACCGGCAAGGTGCGCTTCATCGAAAGCATCCACCTGGAAAAGGGACCGGATATCAAGGTGAGGTTCGCGTAGGGAATTGTCCCCGCGGACTTCTCACTTGAACTCCTTCCGCACTTCCGCCGGCACGTTCGGCTCCGCGGGAAAGTCCTGCGAGTATCCCTTGAACATCGCCACGGTCTTCTCCGCGCGGTGCGTGCCGTCGTGCACCGCGATCTTGTGCAGCTTGCTCGGGCTGTAACCTTCCCATAGTGAAACACCAGAGTAGGCGCCGTCTTTGCGCAGGATGTAGTACGTCATGTCGACGAAGCGCAGCCGGGTCATGTCGCCGTTGTAGGTGTGCACGACGCGCTTCAGCGCGTCCATGCCCGCTTCCGGCGGGGACATGCCATGGCGCATGTTCTCGACGATGGTGTGCGCGCCTGCAACTTTGATGTTCTCTTCGCCGCTGCCGGTCGCTCCAGCCGAACCCACGTCTTGGTCGGTGTAGCAGCCTGCGCCGATGATGGGCGAGTCGCCGCAACGTCCCGGCAGCTTGAAGCCTAATCCGCTGGTCGTCGTGCAGCCGGAGATTTCTCCTTTCTCGTTCAGCGCCGAGCAGTGAATCGTGCCCGTTGGCGGAAACAGCACTTTGTGGATGGCGTCGCGGCGCAGTTCAGGCTCGATCCCCAACTCCGCCGCGTGCGCTTCGAGACGGCGATAGCGCTCTTGCCACAGTTCCGATTGCGGCTTGTCGCTCGGCGCAGTGTCGCGCGGTTTTACATCAGGAGCTTGCCAGCGCGGGTCAGGCAATCCTGGTCCCCACCAATCTTCGTTGGAGTGGTACTCCTTCCACAGCAGCCAGATCTTGCGGGAGTGGTCGGTGAGCAGGTTCTCGCGCGGGAAGCCGACGGCCACGGCGAAGCGCTCTGCGCCTTCGCCGACCAGCATGACGTGTCCTGTGTGCTCGAACACGGCCTTTGAGACCAGCGAGACGTTCTTGATGTTGCGCACGCCTCCGACCGAGCCGGCGCGGCGCGTCGGTCCGTGCATGCAGCAGGCGTCGAGTTCGACCACGCCTTCTTCGTTGGGAATTCCGCCCAGGCCGACGCTGGTGTCGTTGGGATCGTCTTCCGGTTCCTTGACCACTCTGAGCGCGGCGTCAAGCGTGTCACCGCCGCTTTTCAGGAAGGCGAACGCGTCGTCGAGATAGTTGAGGCCATTGTGAGCGCAGACGATGATGGGGCGCTTGTAGGATACGGATTGCGCCTGGCTTTCCTTGACGACTGTTTCTTGGGCGGCAGCAGCTCGGTTTGCGTCTTCGCCTTGGGCGCGCGTTCCGACTCCGGCGGCGACTGCTCCTAGAACGGACGTCTTTACGAAATCACGGCGCGAGAATGGCATGATTCCTCCTGGGACGAAAGTCGGAGCATATCACGCGGCAAGATCGCTTTTCACCACGGAGGCACTGAGACACGGAGAAGAGCAAGAACAATCAGAGTTTTTCTCCGTGACTCTGTGTCTCTGTGGTGGGTGTTGGCTTCTGCTCTGTGGATTTCTCGGAAGAATTTTGTTTCGGCGATGCGGTTGAGAGGGCTTTGCTCGGGTCGTTGGGGCAGTTCCGATTTGGGAAAACCGGGTAGACCCCCTCCCCCCCGGTATATTGGAATCATCGACTTAGGGGGAAAATGCGATTTGATCCATGGGGCAACAATCACTTGCGGGTAAAATCTTGCGCTCAAAGGACTTAGGCCCTGTGGCGCTCCCGCGAGATGTACCGCCTCCGCCTTGACCGTGATGGGCTAACTTAGCTCGGGGCGCAAGGTTAGATGTCACAATGGGGCTGTGGAAGAAAATGCGGCGTTGCTCCTTGAGAGTCGGCGACGAATACCACGTAGAATTGTGTTGTGCGTGAGCGTGTATTCCTATGAAGAACGCCCCCAAGCTGGAAGCCGATCAGCGGAGCAAGCGGAAGACTTACAGGCGCGCACGCAAACGCGCCTTGGCACGGCTGCGCGAAGGGATGAATCTGCGGTGGACGCCTCCTCGCTCCCGCGACGAGATTCACGAACGGTAACTCTTAACGGCGCGCCGCTGACGAGTAATTGGAGGGTCAAAGTCCCCGCCCTGTCTCTCCAAAAGGCGGAGAGACAAGGACGGGGCACCCCATCTTTAGGATTGCAGCCGAAAGGCTGGGCCAGCCCCCTCAAAGACTGGATGTCGTGCCCTTCCCGATCTTTGTCTGGCGCGGGCTTGGAAGATCAAAATCTCAGGGATTCGCGTCCGTGGAATCCCACCCTAGTCGCAAAGAACGCGACTAGGATGGGGCACCCATCTTTCAGTAATTCATGCACACCTATAATCAGCCGCTGGCTAAGCCGCGGTAGGGGCCTACCACGTCGGCGCGGCGGCTTACGGACGGGTTCGGCGGAACGTCGGCAATGGAGCGGACGTTGCTGCTTTTATTCTGGTCGGAGCGGAAGCGGAGCAGGGCGGCGATGTTGCCGACTTTGTCGAACTCGAGGTCGTCTTTGACGTAGAAAAGCTCGATGTTGTGCTGGATCACGCGGGGCAGGATGGCTTCGCCTACGTCCACGACCTCGCGGGTCTGGCGGCCGCAGACGGGACAGGAACTGACGAGGTGGGCGTCGAGGTGGCCGCAGCCGGAGCACTCGACGGCCTGCGAGTGATAGTTCTGGCCGACGAGCAGGGTTTGCACTTCGCCCAGCTCAAGCGAGTGGAGCACGCGGCGCAATCCGGTGACGCCGCGGGCGTTGTGGTGGGCCTGATTGAGGGTTTCACGGACGGCTTCGCGACAGCGTTTCTCTTGGGCATCGGCGAAGATCTTCTCCGCGTGCGAACGGATTTCTTCACCGCTCACGTGAGCCACCTCGGCGGTAAACCGGCCCAGTAACTTCTGCTTGGCATAGGGATGCAGTTGGGGATCGAACTGCGACCAGTGAGTGTCCTGGCAGCCCAGGATCCATTTCTCAAACATACCTTTTTCCAGCGCTTCCTTAATGAACTCGGCGATGAACTTGAAATGGTGGAGCGCGTCGTCAGCGACGCGGCGCTCGGCGTGGCCTGCATCGTAGCCTCCAAAGCCGGCGCCGCGGCCACGGCGGGTTAGAGGATGGAAGAAGTCCATGCGTTCGCTGAGTTCGCCGAGACGCAGATCGAACAAGCGGGCGCGATGACGATCGACCAGAACGATGCCGAGGCTGGGAAATGCTCCCAGCAATTGGGCGAGGGGCTTGAGGTGGAAATGACGATTCACTAAAAGCTGGGTGCCGCTGAGTTGCGCGGGCAGATCGTACTCGCGCCAGAAGCCTTGCGCGGAGCAGGCAAAGATGGCCTTGGCGTGGGAACCGTTGCCGCGTAAATCCTGTGACAGACGGACGATGCGGTCGAGATCCGCGCGGGCTGACTCGTATTTCGCTTTGTGACTACCATTGCTTTTGCTTTCCAGTTGGCGCAGCACTTCGCGCGCCAGATCTTTCGTTAGGATGGCCTCTTCCTTGTGCGCTTTATTGCGCGGCGCTGTGGGCTGAAAGTAGAAACTAAGAGCGCAAGCGGCTTGATCTTCAAATTGTGCCAGTTCGTGGATTTGTTCCCGAGTGATCATTGGTTCATCTCCAATCCTTTGCAAAAGAAGTGGAAGCTTGATTTAAGCGGTTCCTGTTGGTGCGAACCGTCCTTTGAATTGGCGTGCGAAGCTGGGCGATTGGCGGAGGTGATCGCGCGCGGCAGAAATGGAAATGGCGACCCGGTCGGGCGGGACGCCGGTGATGGCGGAGATTTCATCGACGCCGAAGCCTTCGATGGCGTGCAGGATGAAAGCCTCGCGCTGAGGCGGACTCAGGTCGCGCAAAGCGGTGGCGATCAGGCGCATCATTTCATCGGAGCCGACGATTTGCTCGGGCGTGGCCACGCGGCCGTCGGCGATGATGGTTTCTTCGGTGATGGCTTCGTCGGGCTGATGGAATTGCAGTTCGGGCTCGTCGCTGGCCTTGACGTTTTGCTTGCGGGCGGAGTCTTCAAGGTGCACGGCGCTGCCGTTGGTTCCATCGGGGCGGGAGAGTTCATCGAGCGCGCGCATGGCTAAGCTGTAGAGCCACGGTTCGAGGGCGAGGCGCTCGGGTTTTTCTTTATTGGTTCCATCGTCGCCATCGCCGAGGGCGGCGGCGATGGTTTCGTCGATTACTTCGTTGGTAGTGATGGAGTCGGGCGCAATCAGGTCGGAGGCTTCGCGGAAGTAGATTTCGCGTTCCACGAAGCGCTCGAGGCGGGAAAGATTCACGTTGACGTAGGAGCGGACGTCCTCGGCGGAAACCATGGCGGGGAAGACTGCGGCCAGAGTCTGCTCGAAGGGCACAGACAGATTGCGGCGCGCGGAGGCTTCCTGCTGGCGGCGCGGCCACTTGTGGGTGGAGCGCAGCAGTTCTTTATGTTTGTTGACCTGCTGCAGCAAATCTTCGAATGCACTCTTCACGGCGGTCGCGGCAGTGGGGGCTTTGGCCTGGACCGCCATCTGACCGGAAGGCAGACGCAGGTTGAGGGAGACGCTGGTGCCTTCGCGGGCGGAGATCTCCTCGACCATGCCCTTCAGATGGATCAGCTCGGGACGGAAGACCTGCAGGCGCTTTCGCAACTTTTCTACTTGATGTTGGAGGTCTTTTTCTACGGCAGGAGTTTTATGAAGCCTGTAACTGATGTGGACGTTCATTAGCACCTCGGCTTGCCAACGAAGCAGTGCAATCCAGTGCTTACTAAGAAAATTGTACACCCGCTGGAAGATTGCAAGAGAGGAATTGGAAGGGCAATTTCGATGGCCTGCGGATTTGGGAATTGGTGGCAGAGCAAGAATCTTAGAGCAAGATTATTTACAGCCGGTCACGTTGACGGATATGATCCGTGGACTATGACTTGGGTACGGTTTCTGCTGGTTGTATCTCTGGGTGCCGTGGCTGGCGCTCAAGCGTCTTCATCCAAAGAGGTTGAAGCGGTCTATCCGGAGGCGCACGCGCTGTATCTGGATATCCATGAGAATCCGGAACTGTCTTCGCACGAAGTGCAGACTGCCGCGAAGTTGGCTGGACGGTTGCGAGGACTCGGCTATGAGGTTACTGAGCACGTCGGCGGCACGGGGATTGTTGCCATCCTGAAGAACGGCGCGGGGCCGACAGTGATGCTGCGAACGGAGCTGGACGCGCTGCCGGTAGAGGAGAAGACGGGACTGGCCTACGCTAGCAAGGTTCGGACCAAAGATGATGCCGGGCACGATGTTCCGGTCATGCACGCCTGCGGACACGACCTGCACATGGCGGCGATCATGGGGACGGCGGCGGTGATGGCGCACAGTAAGGACACGTGGCATGGGACGCTGATGCTGATTGGGCAGCCGGCTGAGGAGACCATTGGCGGCGCCAAGGGGATGCTCGACGACGGACTGCTCACGCGCTTTCCGCGGCCGGATGTTGCTGTGGCCCTGCACGTCGGAAATCTGCTGCCGGCAGGGACGGTTGGGATTGTTCCGGGCGTATACAACACGAACGCGGATTCGCTGCGGATAACGATTTATGGCAAGGGCGGGCACGGAGCGGCGCCGCAGACGGCGATCGATCCGATTGTGATTGCGGCGCGAACCATTCTGGCCTTGCAGACCATTACTTCGCGCGAGGTGAAGCCGGGGGAAATGGTGATCGTCACCGTCGGCTATATTCGGGCGGGGACCAAGAACAACATTATTCCGGACCAGGCGGAGTTGGGGTTGACGGTTCGCACTCGGAACCCCGAGGTGCGCAAGCAGGTGCTGGCGGCGATTGCGCGCATCACCAAGGCCGAGGCCGAGGCGGCGGGCGCGCCGCGTGCGCCTTTGGTCGATCATTATGAAGGTACGGATTTGGTTTATAACGATCCGGCACTGGCACAGAGGATGAAGGGAGTGCTAGAAGTGGCTCTGGGCAGGGACAATGTGGTGATGGAAGAGCCGATCACGGCGTCGGAGGATTTTTCTTACTACGTGGAGCAGGGGATTCCGGGTTTTTACTTCAGTCTTGGAGGGGCGGACCCGCAGAAGTTCGCTGAGGCTAGGGCTTCGGGGACTATGCTGCCGTCGAATCATTCGCCGCTGTTTGCGCCGGATGTGGATCCGGCGCTGCGGACGGGGATTGCGGCGGAGGTGGCGGTGCTGAGGGGGCTGTTAAAGTGAGCGATAAGCAAGAGGGTCAATCGCGCAGGACTTCCCAATCGTCTTCGTCATTAGCTGGAGAAATGATGTCTCCCAAAACCTCAATCGTGCTCTTTATTGAGCCAAACCAATCCGCCCGGCTTGGCTGAGGCGCGGGAGGCACGATTTCCGCAATCGGCTTTCCGAAGCGAGTTACGCGAAAAGGTTGCTTCGTCTTCTGTACCTGATGGAGCAGGGAAAAGCACTTCGTCCTGAATTCGGAGATGGTCACTTCTCTCACCAATCCATTAGAGCATGGTCGTCAAACGCACGAACAATAAGTATCCAGTCGGACAGCGTTGCCGCATGATGCGAACGGAAGTGTGCTTGGGGAGATCCCTCGGCCCGCTGGAGAAAACGCGGGCCTTCGGGATGACGCACCCATTTAAGGATGGAACCGCTCGATTATCAGGCCGCACCACTATCTCCCATCGGGCCGCGATTATCGGCGCTTTAGAGCTTCGAGTTCTTCCAGGGTTCTCGGCCAATCTGATCCCAGGAGGCGGGACAAACTGCGGTCGGCCAGGACCTTGCCTCCAGTCTGGCAGCGGGCGCAGTAGTTGGTTTCTTTGTCGGCATAGCGAATGCGCAGGACTTTGTCGCCGCATCTTGGACACGGTTCGCCGTAGCGGCCGTGGACTGCCATGCCCTCGCGAAAAGCGGTGACTTTTTCGGGGAAGGCGGCGTTGGCTTCGGCACGGAGATGATCGATCCAAAATTGGAGCGTGTGTTGCGTTGCAGCGAATAGCTTTTCCCACTCCTGTGGCTTCAGTTTTTGGGTGAGCGCTAGCGGGGAGAGTTGCGCGGCGTGCAGGACTTCATCCGAATAGGCGTTGCCGATACCGCTCAGTAGGCGGGGGTCGGTGAGCGCGCGCTTGAGTGTGTGGTTCTCGGCGGTGAGCGCCGCGCGGAAGGAATCGAGGTTGCTGGAGAAGACATCGATGCCTCCGGCGTCGAAGGAACGCAAATTTTCGTCGCCTTGCACAACGTGCAACGATGCGCGGCGCTTGGAGCCTGCCTCGGTCAGAACCAGGGAACCGTTGGGAAAGTCGAACGCGGCGAGAGACTGGCGCCCGGCAAGCTTGGCCTCTGGAGCACGCCAGTGCAAGCGGCCGGCAATCATCAGGTGCAGGACCAGCCAAAGATCATTCTCTACGCCGATTGCAATGCGCTTGCCTACACGCCGCAGTTTGCTGACGACGTGACCTTCCGCGTCCGCAACGGGCGGTTGCGCGGTGCGCAGGAGGAAGGCGCTGGCCAAGCGTACGCGGTCGAGTGGCTGACCGACGATGCGAGGTTCGAGCGCGGTGATGTAGGCTGAGATGTCGGGCAGTTCCGGCATGCGTATAGCTTGCACGTGGAAGCTGCGATTTAGCAAAGTGGTGGCGGCGGGTTGCTCCTAGGGCTGGCAGACACCGAGATCTTTATTCACCTTTGTGGCTGCCCACGCGAGCGTATGGTCGGCATCGTTCGACTTAACTTTCTTACCCTTTAAGCTCATTCGCTCACCCGGAGTAATGCCCGCCGTGTTGCCAATGAGGGCGTAGGCTTGCTTGTCTTTCTCGTCGGTGATGGTCATCCCGCTTGATGCGGAGCTGACACATCCCGTAATGTTCTTGTCTTTTCTTCTTTCGTGCAGAACCACAACAGTGATGGCGACTGCGACGACAGCAGATACCACTACGACTATCCCGACGGCTTCCGCACTCGAAACACCGCCGATTGGTTTGCCGCCGCCTGCGATACCGATGTCTCGCTTCTGCGCTGCAGCAGGCTTCCCGAGAGCGAAAACTAGCGCAACAAGCAGAACCCACGAGACGCATTTTGAGGTCATGCAATTTCTCCTAGTGTGGAAGCTTTGATTTGAAAGCTGGGCCGGTGCTGCTGGTTGGTGGCAGTACTTAACGAAAGGCCCTTTTGATTTTAGGAAAGCCACGCGATGGTACGCTGGTCGCGGCCTTTTCGTAAAGGAGTTTCTCTAACCGCTGATCTGCCCCAGAATCGCCCTTGCTTCCGCGGCGGGGTCGGGCGCTTCGGTGATGGGACGGCCTACGACAATGTGGCTGGCTCCGGCGGCGATGGCTTCGGCGGGGGTGGCGACGCGGGCTTGATCTCCATGGCGGGAGCCGGCGGGGCGGACGCCAGGGGTGACGATGGCGAAATTGTGGCCCAGCTCGGCGCGGACGGCGGCGGTCTCATGGGCGGAGGTGACGATGCCCTTACATCCGTTGTCCAGAGCCAGCGCGGAGAGGCGCAGGACTTCCTCGCGCACTGTTCCCTGGAACCCGACTTTTTCCATTTCGTTTTGGTCGAGGCTGGTTAGGACGGTGACGCCGAGCACGAGCAGAGCTGGGTTGACGATGCGGGCGGCGTCCACGGCGGCATGGAGCATTTTGGCGCCGCCAGTGGCGTGGACGGTCAACATGGTGACCCCGAGCCGGGCTGCTTCGTGTACAGCGGCCGCCACGGTGGTGGGGATGTCGTGATACTTCAGGTCGAGAAAGACGCGGCGGCCCGAGGCGACGAGATCCCGTACCAGTTGCGGACCTTCGGCGGTATAGAGCTGCATGCCAACTTTGTAGGTGAGGGCCGAATCGCCGACGGCCGCGACGATCTTCTGCGCGGCCGCCGCCGTGGAAACGTCCAGGGCGACGATCAGTTTGCCGCGGGGGTCGTTTTTCCGGATCTCGCCACCGGAAGAATCAACACCGCGCGAATCCAAAGGGAGGTTGGGAAGGGCCGACATCCCCAGCAGTATAGAGGGTTTACTGGAGTTCCGCCATGGGGCGGTTGAGGGCCAGGGTCTGGTAGACTTGCTGGCGCTGGGTGCGGGGCTTGACCAGATCCAGGCGTACCTTCTGCAAGCCGCGGTTTTCGAACTGCAGCACTTGAGCGGCACCATAGGACAGGTCGATAATACGACCGGGAACGATGGGACCGCGGTCGTTTACTTTGACCACGACGGTCCGCCCGTTGCGCAGGTTGGTGACCCGCACGTAGCTTCCCAAGGGAAGCGTTGGGTGGGCGGCGGTCATGTCGTACATGTCAAAGTCTTCGCCGCTGGCGGTCGGTTTGCCGACGAAATATTCGCCATACCACGACGCTGTCCCAATTTGATACGGTTGGTTTTTGCCGGTCTGGTGACGGGTTTCGGGCTTGGCTTGAACTGCCCTAATCGGGGCTGAACTGGCCTCCGAGTTGTTCGGGCCCTGAGCCGCTCCCAGGCCGACGATCAATAGAGCGATCATCAGTCCATGAGCAATACGTCCACGCATTCAGTTCTCCTCGCATACTCA
This sequence comes from uncultured Acidobacteriaceae bacterium, assembly GCA_963842095.1. Classification (GTDB taxonomy): domain Bacteria; phylum Acidobacteriota; class Terriglobia; order Terriglobales; family Acidobacteriaceae; genus Sulfotelmatobacter. The sequence goes on along the minus strand of CAWJEY010000002.1, from coordinate 1,001,691 downwards.
AAAGTCGTCCTAGCTAGGCTGTTTGTTTAATGGTTCTGTAAATGGTATGGGGCTGAGAGGGGCTTGTCAACCCGAAAGTTCACTGGCCTATGGTGATATGGTAGTTATCAATATCTCACGTAACTTGTTGTTAATTATGAGTAATCAGTGACATGTCTATCATTACAATGAGGTTAACTGTTTACACTATAGTAAATACTGAGCGATTTGTACTCCGGGAAGAATTTACATCTTCAATGGATTCAAGCACTTACGGCGGAATCCTTCTAAGTTGTTTATCGTGAGCATTTTAGGTACAAGGTTGTATGGGAGTGGAGAAATATTCTTTTGGGCATGGTCTGGCCGAAGGCAGATTGCGAGGGCTTTCAAGGGAACCTCGGTTAACGAATCATGAGTGAGAAGCCACCTGTCGTGCTGACCATCGCCGGCTTTGACCCCTCGTCGGGGGCCGGGGTGACGGCCGATATTAAGACGATCGCCGCCCACGGCTGCTACGGAGTAGCCTGCATTACGGCCCTGACCGTGCAGTCGACCGCGGGGGTTCGCCGGGTGGAGGCTGTTGATCCGGGTCTGGTGACTGAGACCTTGCAGGAACTTGCATCTGATATTCCTATCGCTGCTGTCCACATCGGGATGCTGGGTTCCGCGAAGGTGGTCAAGGCAGTGGCGGAGTTCCTGGGCCAGCGGTCGGGTAGGGCTGGTCTTACTAATAAGATGCCCAATGTGGTGCTGGATCCGATCCTCAAGTCATCTTCTGGAGCGGACCTGCTGGATGCTGCCGGAACCCGGCTGCTGATCGAGAAACTCATCCCGCTGGCCGATGTGATTACTCCGAATGTGGACGAGGCTGCGGTGCTCACCGGCTTGAAGGTTACGGATCTCGACGAAATGCGGGCTGCGGCCGCGAAGCTGCATCAGATGGGTTCGGCTGCCGTAGTGATTACTGGCGGACATCTGGAGAAGGCGATCGATCTGTTGAGCTTCACCTCTAAGAATGGAGTCGAGGAGGAAGTATTCAAGGCGGAACGGCAACGGTCAAACTCCACGCACGGCACCGGCTGTGCCTTCGCCACAGCGATGGCGTGCCACCTGGCGCTTGATCGCGGATTGGCGGAAGCTGCCTTGCTGGCCAAGACATACGTTTCAGCGGCGATTACTGCGGGGCATCCGCTGGGGCGCGGGACTGGGCCAGTGCATCATCTTTACCGCATGAACCAGTCGCGGAGGGCGGCGGGGACGGGCGAAGCGTAAAAAAGGCGACTTATTCACCATGAAGCTAAGATTCTTGAGGCCCGCAGAGCACTGCGGGCCTCAAGCCCAGAAGTAGTAATTTACCTAAGGCGTGATTTCAAAAACCGTGCCTTCCTCGAATGTGCCACCACCTTGGGTGGTGCCGTACAGATTCCCAGACGCGTCGAAGGCGAGGCCGGCTAAGGAGTTGGTTCCATCGCCGGTGGCGCCGAAGTTGTGCAGGGTTCTCTCCGCCCAACCCCCGCCAGTTTGCGGTGAGAGTTCGAATGCAGTGCCGCCACTGAGCGTGCCTCCGAAGAAGGTTGTGCCGTAAAGATTGCCGGCAGGATCGAAAGTTAACGTGCCATAGTTATATGGCCCCGCTCCATCGGTGCCGTTGCCAAAGCTGTGCAACGATTTCTCCTTCCAGCTTCCGTTCGTTTGCGGAATCAGCTCGTAAGCGACGCCCAAACCGAAAGCTCCTCCGCCAGCGGCTGTGCCGTAGAGATTGCCCGCGCTGTCGAAGATCAGGCCGCAGTACGGGTTAGCGCCGTCCACGCCTCCGGAGAACGTGTGCAGAATCTTTTCGCGATACGCCCCACCAGGCTGGCGAACCAGTTCGAACACTGTTCCAAAGCCACCACTACCGCCTGCGGTGGTTGTGCCGTAGATGTTTCCGGCGCTATCGAGGGTCACGCCGGAATAGGGTAACGAGCCGTCCGTGCCGTTGCCGAAGCTGTGGATGACTCGCTGGCTCCATCCTCCACCGGCCTTCGGGGAGAGTTCATAGACCGTGCCGCCGCTATTGGCGTCGCCGTAGGCCCCGCCGCTATAAGCGGTGCTGAAAATATTTCCCGCGCTATCGAAGGTTGGAGCCCCGTAGGGCTGATATCCATGCGTAGTGGTGTCGGGAAAGGTGTACAGCGTAGTTTCAGTCCAAGTTCCACCGGTCGATGGCGTTAGTTCGAAGACGAGGTTCTGGCCGATGACACCTTGAGTCACGCTGTAGATATTTCCGCCCGGACCGAATACCGGGGAGCCTTCGACGTTCTGAATTCCCACGGTTGAATAGATATTGTCTTCTGCCCAAGTTCCTCCGGTTTGAGGCGTCATCTCGAAGATGGTTCGGGCGGTGGTGCCATAGAAATTGCCGGAAGCGTCGAAAACGAGAGCTGCTGCGGGGTTCCCTCCGCTCCCGTCGAAGCTGTAGAGAATGGTTTCGTGTTGCGCGGCGGCCTGCTTGCCGGCTGAGAGCAGGAGAAGGGTCGCCAGTAGGGTCGCGAGTTGAAGGTGGAATCGTTGGCTGCGCATGGCTGGAGGTCTCCTTAGGTTGAGCTAGACGAGTGATGGGCTCGAGGTTGACCGGAGCGGAGTGCCATAGCGACGGTGAACGCCACTCCGAAAATTGTGAACGTGAGAGATTGTCTCACTAAGGGGAGGAGCGAAATATAATCCGCCGCGATTCAACTGTCAAGCGTCAGTACGAGAAGCGGAAGGAAAGCCACCCCATTTCCAACTCCGCGAGTCTAGCTACCGGAAGGTTTCTTCAGCAGAATTCCGGCGACGAATGAAGCAGTTGCTGCCAGCAGCCATTCGATGCGCCACATCTGGATGGCCTGGAACTCGGCCAGGTTCGACGCGCGATAGAAGAGGCTGACGCCGATGGCTCCGGCGACGCAGCCGAGGCCGATCATGAAGGCGATCAGCGGTGCAGTCGGCAGACCGATCCAGCGCTTGATCTCATGGAAGTGGAGATAGTGCACCCAGTCAGGGAAGGAAATCTTGCGCCATCCAGCCGCGATGGAAGCCGCGCCTGACTGTAGGCGGGCAACGGTTCAGGCCATGCTCCGAGCCCACAGGCCGGCTACTACTGCAGCATCGGCGCTGTCGGAAGTCAGGGCGGGGCGGCGCAGGCCGCAGGTATGGCAAAAGCGGGCGCCGATCATGAACTCGGTGCCGCACTCGGCACAGGCTTCCGCCATTTGCCCGGTCGCAGCGGGAAGCGCGGCCTCGACCGCCGGGTCAAGCACAGTCGGATCGAGCACCGTCCGATCAAGCACCGTGGGGGACCGCCAAAACTCCTGCTGCGTATCTTGAACCACTTCAGCCATAGACAAAACCGCTTACTTCCGGCAACGCAAGCCGACAGCCAAAGCGCGTTGCCCACTAAGGTGTTTTCAAGTCAAATACTTGCAAAACTCCCCTGTATCCCGCTTCCCCCGGTTCCGCGCAATTATTACCCGCAGACCCGTAAAGATGCCCCGGTTACGTTGGTTTCCAGGATAGTTTTTCAGGGTGTTGCTGCAAAATTATAGGGCTGAACCGCGGAATGCCCACGAATTTGTTGGGGGTTGGCCGATGACGGCTTTGGTTCGTCCCGTGCTCCGGCAAACTACGTTAGACTAAAACCTCAAGGGCTAACGGTGGGAATGCAGTCGCGTCTGAGATTGGTGGAACGGTTGGGTTACAGGAATGCGCGGTGCTGCGTCGTCATCTTCTTCCTGCTGTTTCCCGCTGCCACCGGTCAATCCCGGGGTGCGACGGGAAAACCTCCGCTGGCAACGGCCGCGGCCTCTCCCGAGCGCGATCCGCTGGTCGACGCCGCTTTCGACCATTTCTACAACATGGAGTATGACCGCGCGATCCAGGAGTTTGAGAAGGTCGTGGATCGCCGGCCGGACGATCCGTCTGCGGTAAATCACCTGCTGACCGCAACTCTAATGCGCGAGCTTTATCGCATGGGCGCGATGAATTCCGGCGAATATGCCAACGACAGCTTCGTCGGGGATGCGCATCGCAGCGCCGACCCCAAGGTGAAGGAGCGGATCAAACAGTTGGCGGACCGCGCCGAGAGCCTCGAGGAGCGGCAACTGAAAAGGGATTCGAACGACGTGGATGCGCTTTATGCGCGGGGTGTGACCCGGGCGCAGTTCTCGCTGTACACCGCGCTGGTGGAGCGGGCGTGGTTTTCCGCCCTGCGCAATGCAGTGGGCGCGCGCCACGACCACGAGCGCGTGCTGGAACTGAATCCCAATTACGTGGATGCAAAGCTGGTTGTGGGTACGCATAACTACGTGATGGGCAGCCTGCCCTGGAGCGTGAAGGTTGCCGTGGCGATGGTGGGGCTGAGCGGGACGAAAGAGAAGGGGCTGGAATATTTGCACCAAGTAGCCGACAGCAAGGGAGAAAACAGTGTTGACGCCCGGGTTGTGCTTAGCTTGTTCCTGCGGCGCGAGCACCGCTACGACGAGGCGCGCGCGTTCATGCACGATTTGGCGGCGCGTTATCCCAGGAATTATCTGTTCCCGCTTGAGGAAGCCAATTTGCTGCGCGCCAGCGGCCACCCTCAGGAAGCCGAGGCTGCCTATCGCAAGGTGTGGCAAAGCGGGCGGGAAGGGAAGTACGGCAACCTGCACTACGAGATAGCGGCGTGGGGCCTGGGCGAACTACTGCGCAGCCAGAAGGATTATGCCGGAGCCGTGACCGCGTATGAGCTGGTAGGCGAAGCTTCAGAACCAGACCCGGAGACGCTGCAGAAGGCCAACCTGGCTGCCGGCGAAATGTACGACCTGATGCAGAAACGCGATTTGGCGATGAGGAAATATCAGACTGTCCTGGCCGAGAATGGCAGCACACCCCCTGCGGAGAAGGCGCGGCAGCACATTCGGGAAGCGTACCGGGAATAATTCCTGGCCGCGTCAGGACGCATGCACGACTCGCAGCCCAATCGCTTCTTCAAAGGGATCGAAGTCGCGGTCGCGATGTAGCAATTGGTGCTTGCCCTGCAAGCAGAAAGTAGCAATCAAACAGTCGATGGTTTTGCGAACGGTGTAGCCACGTTCGCGCAGCTCCCGGTAGTTTTGGGTTGCGGTAACGGCCAGGCCAGTGCCGCCGGTTTGGAAGACCTGAAACTTGAGGAGGTCGGACTGGGCCCGCACAAACGCATTCTGGTCGCGAATGCCCTGCAATACCTCGCAAAGAATCAGATCGGTCAGCCCGAGTCGCTGCCGCTGCAATTGGCGGTCAAGCCAGAGTGTTTCGGGGTTCTCGGTGCCGCGCAGATAATCGATCCACACGGTGGTGTCGACAATGACCACCGGACTACTCCTCAACCCGGGCGAGTCGTGACTGAGCAAGATCGCCCTGCCAGTTTACTTTTCCCCGGAGTCGCCGGATCGAACCTTGCGCGTGCGTTTCGGCCAGCAACCTCAGCCCGGCTTCCACAGCGGCCTTCTTGGTGCGGGCTCCGCTGCAGCGCATTGCCTGGCGCATTAAGCGGTCATCGATTTCAATATTGGTGCGCACGCAAAAACTCCTGATGTGTAAGTATCTCATGCCTATGTGTACGAAGCAAACACCCTGCGGGAGTCTTCATGGGTCGAGCCGGGCCGCCAAGGAACTTTCTGGCTACAATTACGTATTCTGTTTGTAGAGGCACCGGGGAGGCGTAGCTATGTACTGCAACTATTGCGGCAAAGTGATTCAGGATGATGCGGCGGTTTGTGCCTATTGCGGCATTCGCGTGGGTGCGTCAGTAGCCCGCAAGCGGTTGGTGCGGCCCCGGCAGGGGCGCAAGATCGCAGGCGTTTGCCTCGGATGCGCCGAATATTTTGACATCGATGTAACCCTGGTGCGGCTGGTGTGGCTGATCACGTCTTTCATGACGGGCATTGGCTTGCTCGCCTATCCCATCGCCTGGATCGTGATGCCGGATGAGCCGTTGCTGCTGACGGCGCCGGTGGGCGCGCAGCGGGCGACGAATCCTTAGGTTTAGGATACGACTCTGGGACACGCTGCTCCTCTCCTTGGCCGCTCTAGTCTTTGATTGAGATTGAATCCATGATTAAATCGCCTGCATGCAGCCTATCGAGTCGCATCAGGTAAAGAGCGGCGACGCGGAGATCGTGTACCGCGTGCTGGGCGCTGGGCCTCCTGTAGTTCTGCTGCATCCGTTTCCTGCGAATCACGAATTCTGGCTGCCGGTAGCTCGGGCTTTGGACACACGTTATCGCGTCATTTTGCCTGATCTGCGCGGGCATGGCGATTCCGGCGTGGGCGAAGGGCCCGCAACGATGGAGAAGCACGCCGCCGATATCGCGCGTGTGATGGACGATGCCGAAGTCGGCCGTGCTCCGCTGGTTGGGGTTTCGATTGGAGGATATGTGCTGTTCGAATTCTGGCGCAGGCATCGCGGGCGCGTGGCCGCGCTCGGTCTTTGCAATACGAAGGCGCCTGCCGATTCCGCCGAAGCGGGCGCCGGACGGCTGCAGGCGGCGGATGACGTCCTGGAGCGCGGCACCGAGCCGTTCTTCGAGAACATGATTCCGCGCCTGCTGGGCAAGAGCACACGGGGAACGCGGCCTGACCTGGTCGAGGGCGCGCTGCGCATGATGCGTAAGATGTTGCCCGAAGATGTGGCGCAGGTGCAGCGCGGCATGGCGGAGCGTCCGGACTCGGTAAATACATTGAAAGCGATCAATGTGCCGACGCTGCTTGTGACCGGCGAGGAAGACATCCTGACCGGCTTGAACGAAGCCGTACTGATGCGCCAGCACATTTCCGGGAGCCAGTTGCGCGTGATTTCGAAAGCCGGCCATTATTCGCCATGGGAGCAGCCGGAGGAGGTAGGCGGGCTGCTGCGGCAGTTCCTGGGGCGACTGTAACGAGTCGAACTGCAGTGATGCATGCGGTAGAATCGGGCCTTATGAAAACATCCGTCGCAGCGCTTGCCTTGGGTTTGTTGGCAGTTTGCGCTTACTCGCAGACCAGCGCCGTTGCGAGACCCCGCATTCTCGGGATCGATCACGCTTCCTTCTACACCACTCAGCCGGAGGGGGTGAAAGAGCTTTACGGCGGCACGCTCGGTCTGGCATCGGCCGCGCCCGTGGAGTCTGGCGGGCTCGTGCGGTACATGGTCGGCAGGCAGTGGGTGGGCTACAGCGCCGCGCCCGATGCTAACGCCACCGACCGCATGGATCACGTTGCCTTCACGACCGACAACATCGCGGCGCTGCGCAAGTATCTGATCGGGAACAGGGTGAAAGTGCCGGCCATCGAGGGGCGCGCCGACCACAGCCTGTGTTTTACGGTGGCCGATCCGGAAGGCCATCGCATCGAGTTTGTGGAGCGAGGCAAGGCCGAACCGGACGCTGCGCCTGCCGACTCTGCGGTTTCGCGCCGCATGATTCACACTGGATTTCTGGTTCACAGCCGCGACGCGGAAGATCACTTCTACCGCGATCTGCTGGGGTTTCGCCTGTACTGGCACGGCGGGATGCAGCCTGGGGAGACCGACTGGGTCGCGATGCAGGTGCCGGACGGCACGGATTGGCTAGAGTACATGCTGAACCAGCCCGAGCATCCTGATTTGCGGCTGACGGGCGTGATGAATCACATTTCGCTCGGCGTCGTGGATATGAAGAAGGCGCAGGGGATTCTGGAATCCCATGGCTGGAAGCCGCATGGGGCCGAGAAGGCGCAGATGGGCAAAGACGGCAAATGGCAGCTGAATGTGTTCGATCCTGATCTGTCTCGGATTGAACTCATGGAATTCAAGCCGGTGGAGAAGCCGTGCTGCGCGGACTTCACCGGGCCGCATCCGTCGGAGTGAGGCGCAGTGAAACCGGATCAGGCCGGCATTTGATAGAATCTTCTCGCCATGATTGATACGTTCCTTATTGCCGAGAAGACTGTGGTCAGCGCCAAAGGCGACGGCCCCACTGTGGACGTGAGCGGGACGGCTGGCCGGGTGTTTTTGCTGACCCTCGAAATTACCAGGATCATCGAGCAGGAGTCGCTTGATGTCAGCATTGTTGGTTCAGCTGACGGTGCGACTTGGGGCGTGAAGGTGATCGCTGCGTTTCCGCAGAAGTTTTATTGCGGGCAGTCTCCGCGATTGCTCGATCTGACGGCGCATCCCGATGTGAAGTTCGTGCGCGCGCACTGGGAAGTGGCGCGCTGGGGACGCGGCGTCGAGACTCCGATGTTCGAGTTTAGCGTGCGGCTCAAGGAAATTCCCGCGGACGTGCTGCGCGAGGCCACCGCCGGGGCCAAGGCTCTGGCTTAGGAATTGTTGATTGCTGATTGTTGATTGAAAACCTCAGTTTTCAGAGGCCGCCTCAGGTGGTTTAATCAGCAATCAACAATCAGCAATCAACAATTCTCGACAGAAGCATCCTTGCTTCTCTTCCTTTACTATTGACCCCAGATGAAAAGCGATTCCCATGCGATGGTGCGTCCTGCGCGCAACGTGCGGGGCAGCGTAAGTCTGCCGGGCGACAAATCCATTTCGCACCGCTATGCCATGCTGGCGGCGCTTGCCGAGGGGGCGTCGCGCCTAGAGAACTACTCGACCGGCGCAGACTGCGCCAGCACGCTTGGCTGCCTGCGCTCGCTGGGAGTGAAGTGGGAGCGCAAGGATGGTGCTGACAACGTGATCGAGGTGCAGGGAAACGGGACGTCGTTGAGTGCCCCGAGCCAGCCTCTCGATTGCGGAAATTCTGGTTCTACCATTCGCATGCTGAGCGGCATTGTGGCTGCGCAGAAATTCTCGAGCGAAATGGCTGGGGATGAATCGCTCGCGCGGCGTCCCATGGAGCGAGTGATCGCGCCGCTTACGGCCATGGGGGCGCAAATCACGTCGCACAATGGCCTCCCGCCGCTGCATATTACTGGCACCAACCTGAAGGGCATCGATTACCAGGTGCCGGTAGCCAGCGCGCAGGTGAAGACTTGCTTGTTGTTCGCCGGTTTGCTGGCTGAGGGCGAGACCCGCATCGTGGAACCGGTGCGGACGCGGGATCACGGGGAAGTGGCGCTGCGCGCCTTCGGCGCGAATCTCGAGCGCAAGGGGAACGAGGTGCGGATTCGCGGCGGACAGTGTTTGCGCGGAATCGAAGCGCGAGTGCCCGGCGATCTTTCCAGCGCGGCGTTCTTTCTCTGTGCCGCCGCTCTTTTTCCCGGCTCGCAGTTGACTGTCACCAGTTTGTTGATGAATCCTACGCGGGCGCGGCTGCTCGATATCCTCATGCAGATGGGGCTGCGCATTTCCGTGACGCAACTGGAAGAAATCCATGGGGAGTTGGTGGGAACGCTGCAGGTCGAGGGCGGGCGGCTGAAAGGGGCGACCATCGCAGGAGTGGATACGGCTGCGCTGATTGACGAGATTCCCGTGCTGGCCGCGATTGCTCCTTATACGGAGCAGGGAATCGAGGTCCGCGATGCGAAGGAGTTGCGCGTGAAAGAGTCGGACCGCATCGCAGTCCTCGCCACTAATCTTCGTGCCATGGGTGCGCAGGTGGAAGAACGCGAAGACGGCCTGAGGATTCCTGGCGGACAGCTGCTTCGCGGAGCCACGATCGATTCGTTCGGTGATCACCGGATCGCCATGGCTTTCAGCATCGCGGCTCTGCGGGCCCAAGGAGAGACCCTGATTCGCGGCAGTGAGTGCGCGGCGATTTCCTACCCGGCATTCTTCGCCACCCTGGAAGGGCTGGTGGAGCGCTGAGAGCCTCGTTCGCAGCGGCGGTTACTTCCGTTCGATGACCGATGTGATCTAACCAGCACCCACAGAATCAGAAACAATCCATATAGAGGGCATGTCTTTTGCTGGCCGCCTTGGCGTGTCGGCGGGACATCAGAATCGCGTTGCAGATCATTGGGGGATTCCATGCGGTGCAAATCGCTTATGCTGGCGTCGGTGTTGTTGGCCACAGCGGCTTACGCCAAAGAACCGAAAGCTTATCAGAGCGGGAAGGTATTAAAGATGGATGCGGTGAGTTGCGGCGCGGAGAAGACACAGGAACTTCTCTGCCAGGAGTATCTGCTTCAGACCGATAAGGTCGATTATCGAATCCGCCCGAGGGACGCGAAGCATCCCGTGCTTCTGCCGGTAGGTGAGCAGGCGCAATTTCGATTCGAAAAGGACAAGATGCTGGTGAGGGTGGAGTACGTGGATAACAAGGAACGCGATTACGTCGTGGTATCGATGACGCCGCGCAGCGAAAGCACCGCCGACGCCAGCCCGGTGCGGCTGAACCACCTGCAGTAGTCAGGGCGAGACTGCAATTCTTGTTTTTGCCTATGGGCGGCCTTAGAAAGGCCGCCCGGTTTGATTCTTGCCAACTCTCAGCGTCTTGCTGATTCCTGTACGCAGGTATGATAAAGTAGTGGCGCCCACGAATTGGCCGGGCCGTGGGGTCCGGGCCGGTTCACTCGCCACCTCGAAGTCCCAAAGGAGCTTGCCATGGCCACCCTCCGCGACCTTGTGAAAGACCGCAAAGTTTACTCCATCGACGCAGCACGCACCGTGCTGGAGGCCGCGCGCTTCATGATGGAACACAATATTGGCGCCCTGCCCGTGCTCCGCAATGGAGAACTGGCCGGCATCTTCTCCGAGCGCGACATCATGAACCGCGTGGTAGCGGCGGGACGAACTCCTGGGCACACAACCGTGGCCGAGGTGATGACCGCCAACCCGCGAGCCGTTCATGTGGACGAGAGCATTGGAGAGTGTCTTTTCATCATGCACGAGTTCGGCTTCCGGCACCTGCCCATTGTGGACGGGAAAGAGCTGAAGGGATTGATCTCGCTGCGCGACGTGGTCATGCATCAGGCTGCCGAACTGGAGCGTCAGGCCCGGCGCGCCGCGTCGTAAGAGCCGGCTTCGGGCTTCGGGTTTCGGCATGTCTGAGTTTCCGCGTACTCTTTGCTGAAGGCCGAAGCCCGAAAGCGGAAGCCCGTCTCACTGCCGTTTCTGCAGCAGTAGTTCGCCTTTCTCGGGCGGCAGCTTGAAAGGGAACTCGAAGATCTTGCCTGCGAGCGGCACGCGCAGGACGAATTCTTCCTGCGTCTTCCATCCTCCCAGCCACTTGCTCTTGGTGTCGAAGAAGACCCATCCACTGACTTCTGGATTGGCTTTGTCCAGATGTGCTGGGCGCAGGCTCTTTGTACTGAAGAATTCGATCATTTCATCGGCTGACTTCTGATAATCCTGCAGGCGCGTTTCGAGAGCCTGTTTCCTCTCGGGGTGCTTCCCAGCGTCGCGCCTGGTTTCATCGTCCTCAGCGTCGGCGTCACTCTGAATCTTCTGAGTGTAACCGTCGGGATCGAGTGCGGGCTGCACGACTTTGAAGTGCTTCATGAACTGCAGTGTGATTCCGTCGGCGCTCGTGTCCAGGCTGCCCGCGCCACGGTAGCGAATGGTCAGGAATACTGCGAAGATCGGCCAGTGGCGATGAGGGACAGCCTGGGCTTCGCGCGCGTCCACGGCCAGCACGATGCCGACATCGCCCGACCACAGCCCATAGCGATACTTGCCGTCATCGCCGCGGGAAAAAGTGCATCCCGGCTGCTGTTCGCTCCAACGCACGGTGGGCGGCCTGGGGGCTTTGTCTTTCTTTGCGGTTTGGCTGTTGCCGGGGATTGCCTGGGCGGGAGAGAACGTCGGAGCAACGAGCGCCGAAGCAAGAATTGGCAGGCAAAGCGTGGCGGCCCAGGCGAAGCGCAATCCGAAACGAAGTCTTACCGTATTCCAGAGCCGCCACATGAATCGAGGCCCGTCTCAGTTCACCGTCAGCGTCACGCTCGCCGCGCCGCAGATCACGCCGGTCGTGCAAGTGGTGCTGTTACCGGGCGATGCCCCATTTTCGTCCGCGCCGGTTATGGTGAACGTGTAGGTATTATTCGGAGTGACTTCCCCGTTGGGGTTATTGGTGTTGTTGGTCGAGCTGCAGGCCGGCATCAGGAGTAATCCACTGGCCACTGCGGTGAGCAGGAACATCCCCATCAGAGTTTTCGTGCGATTCTTTTTTCGGCCCACGGATCGGCCCAATCCCGCGAGCGCCAGACCGGGAACCAGGATCCACAAAGCAAAAAAGACGCGGCGGTCCCGCAGCCTGGTGACGGGCGTCGGTCCCAGGGTTGTGATCGTGAGGGTGGCGGTTGCCGGCCCTGACGTCACCTGCACGGGCCCAGGTGCAGTCGCGCCAGTCGGTGTGAAAGAGCACACTGGCGCAGCCGTGGTCACGGGAGTAATCGAAAGGCAGGAGAGCGTGACCTGATGTGGAGGAATGGCGTTGCCATAGCTGCCAATTGGGGTCAGGGTCACCAGCGTGGTCGCAATGGCTCCGGCGGCCACGGGGCTCGGGGTAGCGGTGGTTGGTAACACCGACAGCGTGTAGTCCTCGGTTACGTCTATCACGCTCAGGTTCAGGGTGACGGTTTGCATAGTCGAGCCGCTAGTGCCAGTCACGAGAACCGCATAGGACCCCGTGGAAGTAGTTCCTGTGGTGCTAACGGTGAGCGAGGGTTTGGCGGGAGGCGTGATCGGGGTGGTGGGGCTTACGTCGCACGTCGGCAGACTGACAGGCTGCTGGATTTGCGTGGTGACGACGCAGGTCAACGTGACCGGGCTGCTCGATCCGTTCTGTTCGAGGTCAAGGGTGCCGATCGCAGACTCGGCGGGATCCACCGCGGGAGGATAAAGTGGCTGGAATACGGTAAGAGTGAACTGCCCGTGGGCCACGGACACGGACGCTGCGGAAAACAAAAAAAGCAGCAAAGCGAAAACGAGAGGGCGCACAACCTGCCTGGGATTCACCATGAGTGATTGGGAACTCACTACCTTCGATTCCTCCAATGGCGCAAAAGCTGCCCGAGCCGGCCCGAAAGAATGCCGCCTGCTAATCAGCCGCAAAAGTAATGATATAGGCCAGGCCTCTTGCAGAATGCGCCAGACAGAATCTTAGACTAGAGTCGTGCATCGTGCCAAACGGATCAGGGCGCGCCGGTAGAAAAAAATTAGGCCGCCTCCGGTGAGAGGCGGCCCTGGTTCGCGGATCAGGACTAGTTGACTGTCAGCGTGACTTGGGTAGCCTGCGTCGTTGTGCCTGCGTCTGTGCCGGTTCCCGTGATGGTGACGGTGTACGAGCCTGCGGGTGTGCCGCCCTTCCCGCCGCCTCCACCCCCGCCGCCGCTTCCGCCTCCGCAAGCCGGCATCACGAGCAAGGCCGCCATGACCATCCCGATCATTAGGAAGCCAATCACTTTCTTGCGGCGCGACCGAGCGGAGCCGAAACTCACTCCAGCCAGCGACATGCCAGCGATGGGCAGCCACATTGCGTAGAAGATTTTTCCGGGAACGAACATGGCTGCGCTGGGCCCCGTCGTCGTGATGGTAAGTGTGGTCGTAGAGCCCGTAGATTTAGGCGTCACAGGGTTAGTGGAGAAGCTTGATGCACTGCATGCTGGCAATGGGGAGCTGCTGCCGCTCACACTGCAACTCATGTTGACCGCTGAATTGTAGCCATTGTCTGAGGTCAAGGTGACGGTAGAAGTGCCTGAGGCTCCAGGCGAGACAGCGGATGGAGTGGTGGCTGCGAGGGTAAACGACGGCGTCGTGGGCTGAGTATATTTAACCACGAAGGCATCGGTGCCGCCTTTATTGGCCGACTGGTAGGGCGATGTAGTTGGGAAATTGGTTGACGCGGTATTTCCCGTTACATAGATCTCGGAGCCGTCGGTCTTCACGGCAATGGCTCCGTATTTGCCGCCGTCATCTTCATCCGCCGAACCGCCCAGGTAGGTGGAGAAGATGAGCGCAGTGCCCGTGGAGTTGAGCTCGCTTACGAATGCATCATTAGCTCCCCCCAGAGCAGCCTGGGTGGGGTTGGCCGTTGGAAAGGCGGAAGAACTGGTTTGGCCAGTTACGTAGGCGTTGTTGCTTCCATCAACCGCGATGCTCGCGCCCGCGTCGAAGCCGCTGCCCCCGAGAAACGTCGAATACAGCAGCGCACTTCCGGAGGGATTCAATTTGGTCACGAATGCGTCGGTATCGCCGTTGTAGGTGGGCTGCAGCGCTCCGGTGGTCGTGGGAAAGTTCGACGAGGTTGCCGTCCCGGTCACATAAGCATCGCCGGTCGAGTCCACAGCGATGCCGTCGCCTATGTCGAGTGTGCTGCCGCCGAGGAAAGTCGAATAAACGTATGCCGATCCGGTCGGGTTATAGACCGTTACGAATGCGTTTGTGTTACCACCGCTGCAACTACCGCACGACTGGTACGGATTCTTTGTTGGAAAAGCGGAACTAAAAGCTTGGCCGGTGACGTAAGCCTGGTCCAACGAATCCAGGGCGACCCCGAAGGCCGCGTCGCCAGTCCCACCTCCAAGGTACGTGGAATATACGCGAGTGTTGGTGGAACTCCAGACCGTGACGAAGCCGTTGCTGGTGCCGTTTAACGATCCCTGAAGTGCATTATGGGTCGGGAAATTTGTGGAGGACGCCTTTCCCACCACAGAATAAACTTTTGTCGTCTGGTCCAGGGCGATCCCTAACGCCACGTCGTCACCACTGCCACCAAGATAAGTGGAGTAGGCGAGCGTACCGCTGGAGAGCAGCTCAAATACAAAAGCATTGCGAGTACCTGCCAGCGAGTTCTGAAACGGCGCAACGGTAGGAAAGTCGGTCGATGTCGTACCGCCGGCGACAAACGCAGTGCCGGAAGTCAAGTCCACGGCGATGGCATTTCCGCTGTCATTGCCGCTACCGCCAACGTATGTGGAATAACCTAGGGCGCCACTTGAGGTGAGCTGCGTGACAAAGGCGTTGGTAACTCCCTTGAGTTTGTTTGTACTTGAAGTGCCAGGGAAATCTGCCGAAGCTGTCTGTCCCGTCACATAGGCGGCACCGGTGTTGTCGAAGGCGATGCCCTGGCCCTCGTCATCACCACTGCCACCTAGGTATGTCGAGTATTCGTAGCTGACGGAGGGATCGATCACCAACTCGCGGCTGCGATCATAGTTGCCTAATGCGAAACTGACGTTGCCGGCTTTCAGGACAAAGCGCGCATCGACTGATTGCCGCGCGCCGTTCAGTTCCTGGTAGGCGACCGGCTTGTGCAGTAAAACATCGCCCGCGGCGCAAGAAATTACCAGGTCACCGGAGTCGTCAGTCTTGATGCTTTGCGCGCCGGTGAAATGAAAGCCGATGGGCGAGGCATTCGCAGCCGGAGCCACCACGAAATCGAACTCAGTTTGGCGCTGCGCTCCGTGGAAGGCCAGGTTCACGCCGGGATAAACGTCCTGGTAAGAAACGCGGGCGTAGTGCGGCACATCCGCGTGCCATTTGCTGGGATCGTTGCCCAGGAAGTAGTTGCTCTTTCCCGGTAGTTGGCCGCTGGCCGAAACCCTGGCCAGAGAATTTCCGCCCGCAAGGTGCATGCGCACCACGGCGGTGGAATCATTTTGGGCCTTGCTTTGCGCCGGGTTCTCTGCGCGGACAGCCCGACCGCGAAGCTGGGAGGTTGCGCCTTCCGCCGAGCGGGATTGCAGTGAGAACACGGCATCGTTTGCCGTCAGGAATAGGATATAGCCGTCTCCCCGCGCCATGTACTTGACTTGTGCGTCGGTCTGGCCCTGATTCTGTTCAAAGGCCAGGGGAAGAGAGGCGTAGTTGGCCTGAATGCGCCCACGCGCGGCGGGCGTAACCGATCCCGGGTGGGATGCGACGGGGCTGGCCGAAGCCGTGGACGCGGCGCCATGGTGCCTGGCCGGCGAAAAGGCAAGCAATGCCACGGCAATAATGGCGATTACGGGGACGATGCAGAACGCACAGACCCATCCTGTAGAGGCAGCTGGTTTTGACAAGACGATCCTCCTAAATGATGACACGATGAAACCCTGCTTGGGAAAGAAACACTCGGCGGAAGCCCAATTTATCCGTATGGATTATTCGCACCGCTCCACCGAATGCCAGTAAGTGTGAAACTTTTTGCAGCTTATCCGCGAGTATGGCGCTCGGTCCGAAGGTTGTCAACGGAGTGCAGATAGCAATTTAGATACCACCCCCGACCCAGTGCACGCAGCGATCGCCGGGGCGGAGACGGATTCGGAACAGCACGACTGCCGGTAAACACGGCATTTAGTGCTCGTCACTGACCAGGAGCGTTCGTGCGGTAAGAAGAAGCACTTCAAACCATGCAAAAAACCTGCCAAAAATGGAAACCTCTGCCACTCGGGGAGGCCACGGGGCATGGATCATTGCTCATCCCCGAGAAGTTCGGGCGATGGCACCGTCCCGCTTTCTACTTGTTCCTGGCGCTGGGCCCGCCGTTCATTGTCGATGCGGACTGAGGTCTCCAGTTCCTTCCTGCCTTCTTCTTTGCGGCCCATGTGAACCAGCACCTGCCCGCGCAGGTAATGAATGTCGGTGCGTTCGGGGTCGAGCTTGCCTGCGGAGTCAATGGCGCTCAGGGCCTGCGGATACTTTTCCTCGCGCTGGTAAATCTTGGTCAGCCCTACATACGAATTCACCAGCCGCGGATCGCGCCGCAGCGCCTCGCGGTAGCTTTTCTCCGCCTCGCTGTCTTGTTGCAGGAGCGAGTAGACGTCGCCGAGTTCGTCGTAGTTAAGTGAGAGATCGGGTTCCACGGCGGCATCTTTCAGAAACTCGTCACGCGCGTGCTCGTAGTCCTGCTTTTTCAAATAAGTCAGGCCCAGGTTGAAATGAACAAAAGTCAGCTTGGAATTGGCCTGGGCCGCAGCCTGGAAATCGGCCAGGGCCAGATCGTATTGCTCGAGGTTAAGATGCGCCTTGCCCATGAAGAGATGGAACTCGGGTGAGCCTTCGCCTGTCTTAATGAGCTGAGCGGTGGCCCGTTCATCCAGTTCTTTCTTGTGGGCCCGGTGAGCGGCGATCGAGAGCACGTAAAGATAGCTCAACTGGCCGGATTCCTGCGGCCAGAGCGGCTCCAGCGTATCTGCCGCGTCCGCCCACCGTTCCGTGAAGAAATAGCAGAGTCCCAGCAAATGGCGGGGCTGCAGCGCGTCCGGCTGGTCGCGCACCACGGATTCGAAAGGAGGAATAGCTTTAAGAAACTCACTCTGCCGGTAGTAGGCAAGGCCGATGTTCAGCCGGATTCCCGCCACCTGGGGCATTAAATGCTCCGCCTGCTGCAGAGTCTCGAGGGCCTTGGTCCACTGTTTGCGCCTCATGTAGACGACGCCCAGATTGGCGTACGCTCCGCCCACCTGCGGATTCGCCGCCAGCACCTGCCGGAAGTCGCGCTCGGCTTCGGTCCAGGCGGCCGTGGTTCAGCGCATCCTGCCCCGCCTGGAAAAGCTGAGCGATGTCCGGAACCGCTCCAGATGAGGCTACGGGCGCGCCATTTCGAGCCTTGTTCGCTGTGTCGGCGGAAGAATTCTGCGGCGGCATTGCCGCCGCCACGCCGGCCAGCAACACACACGTCATGAATCGCAATTTAATTTGTGCGCTTGACACTCGTCTCACTCTCTGCTGTAGTGTCCGCCAACCTCCGTGGAGAATTCAAGCGGGAGGAATGGAGCAGTTCAGGATACCCGCAGTGGCGCACGCCAAAGTTTCGCAGACAAAAGTTTCGCAAGCCAGAGGCAACGCTTCGATGGTCACGATTCGCGATGTAGCGAAAGAGAGCGGGTTCTCGTCCACCACAGTCTCGATCGTGCTGAACGACGCGCCGCTGGCGCGCTATATCCCGCCGGTCACCAAAAAGCGCATCGAGCGCGCCGCGGAGAAGTTGGGCTATCGGCCCAACCAGTTTGCCCGATCACTGCGCAGCAAACGCAGCCACACCGTCGGCGTCATGGTTTTTGATATGACCGATCCCTACTGTACGCTGGTGTTGCGCGGGATCGAAAACACGCTGTATCAGGCGTCGTATCTGCCCATCCTCACGGACGTGCACAACGAGCGCAGCCGCTTCGAGCGCTATCTCGAGATGCTGCTCGACCGCCGCATCGAAGGCCTGGTGGTGCTGGCGAACTGGCTTTTTCTCGACATCAACCTGCTTGCCGATCTGGAAAAAAGCAGCATCCCCACGGCTCTGATCGGATGCGAACTCAAGGGGGAGTCGATGAGTTCGGTGATCGTCGACAACGAAGTCGGCGGCTACCTCGCGCTTGAGCATTTGCACTCTCTCGGTCATCGCAAGATTGCATTTATTCGTGGCCCCAAGGCATTGTCTGACAGTTCTCCGCGGTGGCGCGGCGTCCGCAACTGCGCCAAGGCATGCGGGCTCGAACTTGATTCCAAACTTATTGTCGACCTGCCCGAATCGCGCGATCCGCTCTCCAGCTTTGAGGCGGGACAGGAACTCACCGAGGGCCTGATCAAGCAGAAACATCCCTTCACCGCAATTCTGGCGTTCGACGATATGACCGCCTTCGGCGCCATCCGGGCGCTGGCCAAAGCTGGCTTGCGCGTGCCGGAGCATTGCTCGGTGATTGGTTTCGATGACGTCGCCGCCTCGGCGCTCTACACTCCGCCGCTCACGACGGTGCGGCAGCCCATGGAAGCGATGGGCGCGGGCGCGGTGGGCATTGTGCTTGAAGGCATCAAGTCCGTGCTGGAAAAACGCGAGGTCGCCGCCAGCCATCGTAAAGTGGCTCCGGAGTTGGTGGTGAGGGAGTCGACCCGAAGAGTTCTGTAGGCAGGCGGCGGTCGTGCCGCAATAACGATTTTTCGTGAATCCGGGCGGTTCGCGAACTCGTGAGCGCGTTTTTTCCTTGACAGAAGATACCCAAAAAACGCACTATTCATACGATTTAATAAGCGGTCTTGGGGTAGCGGCCGCTGCCTGGGGATGCTCAACAAGTCTGTCGTCGTGCCGCCGGTGCAGGGCACGGCTTGAAGAATAGCGCGCCGCCACACTGCGCAAAAGGGGAGAAGCCTGACCATGAAATCTCATCGTGTGATGTTGCCGGCTGTGCTGTTGGTTGTGACATTCTGCGCAGCGGCGTGGGCCCAGGATACGGCTTCCATCACCGGCACAGTGACTGATCCTAGTGGCGCGGCGATTCCCGGCGCTCAAGTTGCGGTTAGAAATGCGGAACATGGCATCAATCGCAGCGGCGCCAGCAACGGCAGCGGCGATTTTCTCTTCGCGTCGCTACCCATCGGTTCCTATGACCTGATTGTCACTGCTGCGGGCTTCAAGAAGTACGAAGCCAAGGGCGTTGTCCTGCGGGTCGCAGAAAAGGCCCGCGTGAACGTAGCGCTGGAAGTGGGAACGATCAGCACGGAGGTTGTGGTACAGGGTTCGGAAGTGGCCCAGGTGGAAACGCAATCATCCGATTTAGGCAACACTGTCACCGGCAAGGAAATCAGTCAGCTCGAACTCAACGGCCGCGACTTTACACAACTCGTCGCCCTATCTCCCGGAGTGTCCGACCAATCGGGCGCGGATGAAGGTGAACCAGGGGCATCCACTGTGGCGTTCAGTATCAACGGGGGGCGGACGGAATACAACAACTTTGAAGTGGATGGCGGCGATGTCCTCGATAACGGCAGCAACCTGACGCTCAACGTTTATCCCAGCATCGATGCCATCGCCGAAGTTAAAGTATTGACTTCCAATTTTGGCGCGCAATATGGCAGAAATGGTTCTGGCACCATTGAAGTCGAAACCAAGTCCGGCACCAATAAATTTCACGGCGATTTGTATGAGTTCCTGAGGAACGACGCCTTTAATGCGACTCCGGAGTTTGAAACTTCAGTGCCGTCGTACAAGAAGCACGACTTCGGCTTCACGATCGGCGGCCCGGTCTACATTCCCGGGCACTACAACAGCAACAAGCAAAAGACGTTTTTCTTCTGGTCGGAGGAATGGCGCCGCGAACTCACGCCGGCGTCGGGGTTCTTCTCCACAACGCCGGTTCCGACCATGGCCGAACGCGGGGGAGATTTTACGGACGACTGTCCTAATGTGACTACCGGCCTCTTCACCGACTGCCCGATGATTCCGGGGTACACCAACGGCCAAGGCTACACACCCAATCTCAACGTTGTTCCTGCGTTTGCTGAAGCTGCCACCATCAATGCAGCGCTACTGGCCATGATCCCACAGCCGAACCTTTCGTCGGGGAATCTCGGTAGCGGTGTTCTCGATGAATGGTTCGCAACGCCCACGTTGCCCACGCACTGGCGACAAGAATTGTTTAAGGTGGATCAGAACATCAGCGATAAAGTTAGCGCCAATTTTCGCTACATCCACGACTCCTGGAATCAGCAATATCCCGTTCCTCTTTGGACGGCCGGTACCAGTTTTCCCACCATTCAGACGAATTTCAACAATCCCGGCGTCAGCATGGTGGCGCGCATCACGGCGAACGTTTCCCCAACCCTCTTAAACGAATTTGTTGCGAGCTACACCACCGACCACATCAGCACCAACTTGACGGGCCCATGGGCGCGGGGCAACGTCCCTTCTACGCTTGGCCTGTACAACAATGGCTACGGCGGCAAAGTCCCGGGCGTGAGCGTTTCCGGTGGACAGTATGGAGGTGGCTTTGCGGAAGATCCCGGTTATGTTCCCCAGGGACCTCTGAACTCAAACCCCACGTTCACATTCCGCGACAACGTCACCAAAATTGTTGGCCCTCACAACATTCAGTTCGGCGCCTACTTTGTGGATGCACATAAGAATGAAATTCCTCAGCCCGGGAACGGGGTAAACGGCTTGTTGTCCTTCAGCAACACTAGCGCGGTTACCAGCGGTAACGCCTTCGCTGACCTTCTTGTCGGCAACATTGGGGGATTTACCCAGGAAGGCGCCGCGCTCAAGATGCACGAGGAATACAAGATCTACGAAACATACTTTCAGGATGATTGGCATCTCACCAATCGCCTGACCCTGAACCTCGGTTTGCGCATGAGCTTCTTTGGAACTTATCACGAAGAAAACAACCTGGCATGGAATTTTGATCCGGCCCAATACGTAGCGGGCGCCAGCAGCGTCGATCCTTCCAGCGGCCTGGTGATCGGCAACCCCTATAACGGATGGGTAGATTGCGGGATCACGCCAGGTGTTCCCGCGGGCTGCCTGAAGAACCACTGGTGGAATCCGGCCCCGCGCATTGGTTTTGCCTTTGACCCCAAGGGGGACGGCAAATGGGCGATTCGCGGAGGGTATGGAATCTTCTTCGAACACACTAACGGCAACGAGTCGAACACCGAATCCCTGGAGTACGAGAGCAAGAGCACGCCCATCACCAGCATCCCGAGTTCTTTGAACGCTGCCAGTTGTGGCGGAGTATCGGGTTATGATTGCTTGAATCCGAGTCTTCTCGGTGTCTCGGGCGCCACCACCACCCCCTTGCAGTTTGTATCGCTTCCGAGCAAGGCGGTGTGGCCCTACATGCAGCAGTGGCATCTCGACGTGCAGCACGATATCGGCAGGAACACAATCGCCACAATTTCTTACGTGGGCAGCGCCGGCGTGCATCTCACGCGCTCTTACGAATACAACCAAATGCTTCCCATCCCCGCCAGCCAAAATCCCTATGCGCCCGGGCAGGTTATAAACGGCGGTCCGCTCTCCCCAAACACGAGTTTGCCCTTTCCAGGGTCCTTCGATTGCAGTTGGGGACCTGGAAACGACCAGCCTGCGGTGAACGTTGATGCCTACGGCGTTCCGATGAATGCCATAACTTCCTACGGAACACCTGTTCCTTATAATCCCGGAGTGGGTGGTGGACCCCCGTCGGGCCCAGCGGTTAATTTGTTCGTGGCCTGCGGAAATACCTCGGCTCCATTTCGTCCGTACGCCGGTATCGGCAGCATCCAACGCAAGGACCAAACCGGATCTTCAAATTACAACGCCCTGGAAGTTTCCCTGCGCCATAGCATCGGCGGCCTGGAACTCAACGCTGCCTACACCTACAGCCATTCGATCGACGATTCCTCCGACTATAACGACACTGGGTTCGTAAACTCGTACAACCTCAATGCCTATCGGGCAAGCTCTAACTTCGATCAGCGCCATAACATCACGTTGGCCTACGTGTACGATCTTCCAGTGTTTAAAGGGAAGGGACTGACCCACTCGCTCTTAGGCGGCTGGCAATGGTCTGGCATCACTCTGATTCAGAGTGGTTCGCCGTTTAGCGTGTACAACGAGGGTTTCCTCGCGACCGCCGATAACGCCGGCGTGGGCAACGGGTTTTCCACCGCTGGCTCCTATCCCGACTTGATTGGGAATCCGAAGCAGGGAGTTGCGAGCAGCCCGTTGGCAGGGCCTATGACTGGCTTCGGCCCTCTACTCTACAATCCGGGTGCGTTCGCCCTGCCCACTGGCCTTACCTTCGGCGATGCCGGAAGAAATATCCTGCGCAATCCCTGGCGTACGAATTTTGATATGGCATTGTTGAAGCACTTCCAGGTTACGGAGAGCAGGTACTTTGAATTCCGTGCGGAAGCCTTCAACGTATTCAATCACGTGGAATACACGTGGTTGGGAGGCGATGCGGGTTCGGCAGCCGACAATTCCGGCCGGGGAACCGATTCCAACGAAATCGCTTGTTATGGCGGAGCCAATAACTCGGCAGGCGATCCCGGTTGCGTTGGAAGCAGCTACCTCCGCTCTGCTGGCACGCACCTGCCACGCATTTTGCAACTGGGACTGAAGTTCATTTTCTAGCATCGCCCGCGGGCGTCGCGGCCAGCGTACCGAGGAAAAGCTGAATTGGTTCGAACAACAGCTGTCACCCCACCTGCACCTGTTGCGGCACCGCTACGGCTTCCAGCGCCCGTTCCAGGTCCGCGATTAGATCATCCGCGTTCTCAATCCCCACCGAGAGCCGGACCATCTGTTCGGTTACGCCCATCTGGGCGCGCGCCTCGGCTGAGATCATGCCGTGGGACGTTAGCACCGGAATCGATACCAGAGACTCCACTCCGCCCAAGCTCGTGGCAAGCGTAAACAGTTGCATGGCTTCGCTCGCGCGCCGTGCATCGTCGCCCGTGCCTTCGACCTCGAACGTCACCATGCCGCTGCCACCGCTCATCTGCTCGCGCGCCACGGTGTATTGCGGATGGCTCTTCAGGAACGGGTAATGGACGCGCCGCACCTTTGCGTGCCGCTCCAGGAACTCTGCCACGCGCAGTGCATTCTCGTTTTGCCGCGCCACGCGCACCGCCAGCGTCTTCAGGCCGCGGATCAGCAACCAGGAAGCGTGTGGGTCCATGCAGTTGCCCAGGGTCGTCCGGGTATCGTTGATTTGTTCGATCAGGTCACGCCGCCCGGCTACCACACCACAGGTCAAGTCCGCATGTCCGCTCAGGTACTTCGTGCCGGAGTGCATCACGAGGTCGATGCCGTACTCCGCCGGCCGCTGGTTGATGGGGGTGCCGAACGTACTGTCAACCATGCTGATCAGGTTGTGCTGTTGGGCGAGTGCGGCAGCTTTCTTGAAATCGACCACGTGCAGCGCCGGATTGGTCGGCGACTCCAGATACATCAGCTTTGTATTCGGGCGGACCGCCTGCGCGTGCTGCGCATAGTCGGTAGTGTCGACGAACGTGGTCTCAATCCCCATCTTCGGCAGCCACTGGGAGAAGAACTTCGAGACGCCGCCGTAGATGTCGCGCTGCGCCACGATGTGGTCGCCCGCTTTCAGCAGAGCCATGATCGTGGAGGTGATGGCCCCCATGCCGGAGGCGAAGGTGCGCGCCGCTTCCACGCCCTCAAGCTCAGCCACGGTTTGCTCGGCAACCGTGTTCGTCGGGTTGCCCCACCGCGTGTAGTAGCGGTCGGTCGCGGTCACGCGCTGCTGCTCGTCATTGTCGGTGACTTCGAAGGTAGAAGTCTGATAGATGGGCGTGGCGACCGGCCCATTCTTCTTCTCCAGGTCGGCCGCGCCGTGCACGGCGGCGGTTTCAGGACGACGGGTGCGACGTTTCATGGGTGCCTCACTGCCTCCAGATTAATTGGACGAGCATACTCCCGCAAGGGAAGTGAAGCGTACCATTTATAATTCTCGCTCCATGAATCTTGGTCTCAAAGATCGTGTTGCTTTGGTGGCCGCGTCCAGTCAGGGGATTGGCCGCGCCACCGCGGAAGCCTTCGCTGCCGAGGGTTGCAGGGTCGCCATGTGCGCCCGCAACCCGCAGACCTTGCAGGCTGCCGCGGAGAAGATCAGAAAAGAGTACAACACAGAAGTTCTTGCCCACGCCTTTGACGTGACCGACGATGCTGCCGTCAGCGGCTTCGTCGCCGCCGTGGCCGAGAGATTCGGCAGCGTCGACATTTGCGTGACCAACGCCGGGGGGCCGCCGGCGAAGGGTTTCCTCGCCGCTACGTTAGAAGACTGGCAACGCGCGCTGGAGGCGAACTTCCTTAGCACCGTCTACTTCGCGCGCGAAGCTATCCCGCACATGCAACGCAAGCGCTGGGGCCGCATTATCACGATCACCTCGATCACGACCAAACAGCCGGTGGCCGATCTCGTGCTCTCGAATGCGGTGCGTGCGGCGGTAGTTGGCTTGGTCAAGAGCCTGGCCAACGAGTTTGGCAAGGATGGAATCCTCGTCAACAATGTTGGCCCCGGCTTCACGGCAACCGACCGCCTGAAGGAATTAGCCAAAGCCCGCGCTTCCGCCTCGGGAAAAACCGAACAGGAGATTTTCGAGGGCTGGGCCGCCGACGCTCCGTTGCAGCGCCTGGGCGATCCCCGCGAAGTGGCTGAAACCATCGTGTGGCTTGCTTCGGAGCGGGCGTCCTACATTACGGGCCAGACAGTGCTGGTCGACGGCGGCATGTATAAAGGGTTGTAGGATTTTCTGGAGACTGCATGCGATCGATAGCATCCCGGATGTTGGTGATGAGCGGCGAAGGCGCGCTCTCGGTCTATGCCCGTGCCAAAGAACTCGAGAGCCAGGGCCGCTCCATCATTCATCTCGAACTGGGCGAGCCTGATTTCCATCCCGGAGCGTCGGTTGTAGAGTCCGCCACGAGGGCGATTGCAGCGGGCAAAGACCGCTACTGCGCGGTGGCCGGAGTTCCCGCGCTGCGCGACGAGATCGCTGCCTACTTGCAGCGCACGCGCAACATCAGCGTGTCCGCCGCCAACATTGTGGTCGCACCCGGCTGCAAAGCTGCGCTGTTTTTCGCCATGATGGCGTTGCTCGAGCCCGGCGACGAGGTGCTCTATCCTGACCCTGGCTTCCCCGGATATCCGTCGATCACGCTCGGGCTCGGCGCGGTGCCCGTGCCTTTTGAACTCTCGTCTCGCAATTATTTCCAGCCAGACTTGTCCGAAGTTGCGGCGAAGATCACGCGCCGCACTCGAATGCTGCTTACCAACTCGCCGGGCAATCCGACGGGCACGGTCTATACCGACGCCGTTCAGAGAGGCTTAGCGGAACTCGCGGTCAAGCACGACCTCTGGGTTCTCTCCGACGAAATCTATGCTCGCATCAGTTACGGTGGCGAATATGTTTCCATGTTGAGCTACCCTGGGATGGAAGAGCGCACGCTGATCATCGACGGCTTCTCCAAGAGCTTCGCCATGACGGGATGGCGGCTGGGCTACACCGTCGCGCCGCCTGACGTCGTGCCCGCGCTGACGATGATGGCAATCAACAGCTACACCTGCGTTGCGGAATTCACGCAGCACGCCGCCATCGAGGCTCTGCGCGACCGCGAGGGCACTACGCCGCGCATGGTGGCCGAGTTCGCCCGCCGCAGGGAACAGTTCATCCACGACCTGAACGAAATTCCCGGTTTCCGCTGCGAGCCACCCGAAGGTGCATTCTATGCCTGGGTCGATATTCGAGGGACTGGGACCAGCGCCGAAGAAGTTTGCCGCATCCTGCTGGAAGAGGCCGGTGTGGCGGCCATTCCGGGAGCCGCGTTCGGTGCGTCGGGCAAGGATTTCGTGCGCTTCTCGTTTGCTTCGTCTTTGGCAAACCTGCGAGAGGCCGCGGAACGGATCATGAAAGTTTCCGCGGCGTGGCAGGGAACTCTGGTCTGAACATGCTGGTCTGAACATGGAGGAGTCTTGCGCCGGTCACCTACGAATGAGGAAAGATTCGCATGAAGAAGATCCTTCTGGCGGCCTGTGCAGCAACGTGCCTGGCGTCTCTCGCGGCTGCCCAGGCTCGCCCATTCTCAGGGACCGACGTGCAGCAGATCTATCAGCGCCTGCTTCCGCAGATCGAAAAGATTCCAGCCTTTGACCATCATGCTCATCCAGGGTTCGCTGACGATCCCGACATTGACGCCATGGCCGCGCCCCCTGATTTCAGCGCTCCCTTCAGAACCCGCGACGACAATCCTGAGTTGATTGCCGCGGCCAAGGCGTTGTTCGGGTATCCGTACGGCGACCTATCCGCCGAACATGCCAAATGGCTGGTCGCGAAGAAAGCGGAACTGAAAGTGCAGCATCCCGGCACCGGGTACTTCAACCTGATTCTCGACAAGCTCAATACGGAAAGTTCAGTCGCCAACCGCGCGATGATGCCGGACTACCTCGATGCGAAGCGCTTCCCCTGGGTGTTCTTTGCCGATTCTTTCATGTGGCCCTTCAACAACGAGCGCGAAACCGCGCGCAATACCGACGTAGGCGTCTACATCCCGCTACAAGAGAAAATGCTGCACCGCTGGATGCAGCAGGAAAAGGTCGCGAAGCTTCCGGGGGAGTTCGACGGTTACCTGAAGTTCATCAGCCAGGTTCTGGAGGAGAACAAGAAGAATAACGGCATCGCGATGAAGTTCGAAGTCGCCTATTTTCGTCCGACAACGTTCAGCGATCCCACGCGCGACCAGGCCGCCGAGCTTTACCGGCGCTATGTTTCCGGCTCGATTCCCGGCGAGAAGGATTACCGCACCTTTCAGGACTACATTTTCCGCTATCTGGTTCAGGAAGGCGGACGGCTGCATCTGCCGGTGCACATACACTCTGCGGTGGGCATTGGAGATTACTTCAATCTTTCAGAAAGCAACATCATGAATCTGGAAAGCGTGCTGCGCGATCCGCGTTATCGCAGCACTACGTTCGTCATGATTCACGGCGGCTATCCGCTGGAGCGCGAGGCCATCTTTCTCGCCGCCATGAAAAACGTCTACATGGATTCTTCTGAAATGGAATTGATCCAGTACCCATCCGCTTTCAAAAACACGCTGAAGCAGTGGCTGGAAACTTTCCCCGATAAGATCACTTTTGGCACGGACTGTTTCCCGTACAATGAAGTTCTGGGCGCGGAAGAGAGCTACTGGCTGGGAGCGGAATCGTCGCGTATGGCCCTGGCCGCGGCGCTGGCCGAGATGATCTCGGAAAACGAAATCAGTGAAGCGCGAGCCCTGGAACTAGCTCATGCTTACCTGCATGACAATGCCGTGAAGCTATACGAGGGCCGAGTCCACTAGGTATTGCGTCTGTTGAAGAGGGTCTAACATGCCCAAGAAACTGAAGACCAAGATTTCTGCCGCTAGAAAATCAAAAGACGCGAAGTCCCACTCGCGCGCTCAACGCGCCGTCACCAAACACGCGGCCAGCGAGACCCGGCATCAATACATCCCCTGGCGAACCATTCCGCTCGAAGATCTGAATCCGCTGCTGCAGCGGCAGTTTGTCGTCGGTCAGGAAATAATGTTGGCGCGGGTGCTGCTGAAAAAGGGCTGCGTCGTCCCTGAGCACAGCCACCACAACGAACAACTCACTTACATCCTCGACGGGGCGCTGAAGTTCTGGATCGACGGCCAGGAAATCGTCGTGCATGCCGGCGAAGTGCTCTGCATCCCCGCGCACATGCCGCACAAGGCCGAGGCTCTTGAAGACACGGTTGACCTCGACGTCTTCAATCCCCCTCGCGCCGATTGGATCAACAAGACTGACCAATACCTGCGAGGCCAGAAATAGCCGTCCACTCATGCCTTCACCCACCACGTCTGAGAAAGGCTCTGAACCGAGCCAAGCGACATTTCGCTTCCGCTGCATCGGCTGCGGATCGGTCACCGGCTCGGCCGCGCAGGATTTCCGTTGCTCCGAGTGCGGCAACCTGCTTGAGGTCACCGATTCCTCGTGGAATTCCCGGAACCCTGGCGCTTTGAAATCGCTGTGGCGGGAACGGCGTACCTTAAACACAGCTCTCGACCTCAGCGGCGTTTGGCGATTCCGTGAACTCCTTCCCGCGCCCGCATCTGAAGAGCAAGTCGTGACCCTGCGCGAAGGCAACACTCCGCTGTACGAACTACCGCAATCCTCGCGCACTACCGGCGTTCCGCGCCTGTATGCCAAGAATCAAGGCCTGAACCCCACCGGCTCGTTCAAAGACGCGGGCATGACCGTTGCCGCCACCTTCGCCCGCCAGGCCGGGTACCGCTGGGTAGCGTGCGCTTCCACGGGCAACACGTCGGCGTCGATGGCGGCCTATGCCGCCCGCGGTGGCATGCGCAGCCTGGTCCTGGTGCCCGAAGGCAAAATTTCCTGGAGCAAACTATCGCAGGCGCTCGATTACGGCGCCCTCACCTGCCAACTCCGCACCGACTTCGACGGCTGCCTCCACTTGCTGCAAGAACTTGTGCGGCGAGCCCCGGTCTACCAGCTGAATTCCATCAACCCGTTCCGCCTGGAAGGACAAAAAACTCTCTCTTTCGAATTGCTTGAGCAACTCGACTGGAACCCGCCCGACCACATCATCGTGCCCGGCGGCAACCTCGGCAACAGTTCCGCGATTGGCAAGGCCTTGCTCGAAATGCTCGATCTCGGCCTGATTCCGCGCCTGCCGAAGCTATCGGTAATTCAAGCCGAAGGCGCCAACGCGCTGGTGCGAACTTTGCGCGAAGCCGGAGGAAAACACCTGGTCAGCGTACAGGCCGAGACTCGGGCGACGGCGATTCGCATCGGCAACCCCGCCTCGTGGGAGAAGGCAGTCAAGGTTCTTCGAGCCACCGGCGGAGCGTGTGAACAGGTAACCGAACTCGAGATGGCGCAGGCCAAAGCGGAAATCGGCGCTGAAGGCATTGGCTGCGAGCCGGCCTCCGCGGTGACGCTGGCAGGTCTGAAGAAATTGTTGCAGCAGGGCTTCGTGAAGAGGGAAGAAACCGTCGTGCTGGTCCTGACGGGAAACTTGCTCAAGGATCCCGACTTCACTATGGGGTTTCATCGCGGCGATTTGTTCCAGGGCACGGCGGACGAGCGCGAAAGCGGCAAGCTGAATCCGTTCCGCCATCCCCCCGTCGTCCTCGACGCGACGCTGGACGCCGTGATCAAGACTTTGGAGCAGGCAGAGAAATCCGATCTGCCGCACTCGAATGCCTAAGAAAAAAAGCCCGCGACCGCGCTCGCTGCACCTTGCTCTGCCGGCAACGTCGGCGAACCTAGGCCCGGCCTTCGATGCCGCCGCCCTGGCAATGGATCTCTACATCACCATCGACGCCCACCCTGCCTCCAGCTTCTCGATCACCGCTAGCGGCCGGGACGAAGAAATCTGCCGCGGTATGGAGAACAACCTGAGCCTCGAAACCTATCGCGAGATCCTCCAGGCCCAGGGTTTTCAAGTCGTTCCTCTGTTTCTTCGTATCAGGAACGATATCCCCGTTGGGAAAGGTTGCGGCTCTTCCGCTGCGGCCCGCCTGGCTGGAATTGCATTGGCGAACCACTTCGGCCATTTGCGCTGGAGCGACGCTCAGATCATCGGTGAGGCCTCGCGACGCGAAGACCATGCCGATAATGCCTCGGCCTGCTGGATGGGCGGCCTCACCATCGCCCGCATGTGCGGAGAGTCTGAGGCCCAGGTGGTCTGCATTCGCCCAAAAGGGAAGTGGCCGCTGCTTCTTGCCATCCCCGACCTGGTCTTGTCCACCGCCGCCGCCCGCCGTGTGCTTCCGGCGCAATATTCACGGGCCGACGCCGTCGCGAACATCCAGAACTCAATGCTCCTGCTCGCTGCCTTCACGCAAGGGCGTCACGACCTGCTCTCCGCCGCGCTCGAAGACCGTATCCACCAACCCTACCGCGCTCCACTCTGCCCGCTGCTCCCGTGTCTGCACGAATTGACCGGAAGACCCGGCGTTCTGGGATCCGCTCTGAGCGGCGCTGGCCCCTCGGTCATCGTTTTTCTCGATCCCCGCTTCCCCCTACAGAAGACGCGGACATCCATCGCCGCCCACCTCGTCCGCAATGGACTCTGCGCTGAATTGCTCCTTACTTCCATCACCCCACGCCGCCCCCGGCGCTGACCGCCCGAAACTCTGCCAAACACTCCGCCGAACACTCTGCCGAACATCGGGACCCCACTAAAGTGCTATTTACTGGGCGAGCGATTGTGGTTAGCTTTGCATGTTCCCCCAGACCGAAACTTATCCGTCGCCTATGTGTTAACGCAAAAGTAGAGGCGTGGCTCTCTTGGAGGCCAGGCTAAGTTTCTTCGGGATGAGTGGGAATGAAGGCGAAAATGCACTGTCAAGTCCAGCCGCGTGAGATCGCCCCACCTTGCAACGAAGAAGCGCAGCGGGAGATCCAGAAATTTCTGCGGGCCCTCAATTCCTATCCCGCACGGGCCGCGAAAGATCCCGGCGTGAGCTTCCGCCAACACCTTTGCAGCGCCTTCGAGACCCGCGGCGAGCGCCGCGACACCCACCCCCGGCGCCACTAATCAGACCGAAATACCCGATCTAACGGCTGGCCGGCGGCACGATCCCGTTCATACGCAGATATTCCACCATCTGCCCGTAGTGGTCAAAACCGTGGGCTACAACCATCGTTGCCAGACTCAGCCGGGTTACCGTTCCTTCGCCGAATGGGCTCTTCAGCGGCTCCACAAGATTTTTTTCGTTGATGGTCTGTACGGCCTTGTGCACATAGACAAACGACTCTTTCAGGTAGTTGAGGATCTCCGCTTTGGTTTTCACCGCTGCCGGGCCAGATTCATCGCCCACATCCACCGGAACCTTCTCGCTTAAAATTGCCGCCCCAAAAATGTAGTTCACCGCCGCCACGTGTTTGATCTGTTCGCCGAAAGTGCGCACGCCTTTGAACTCGCCGTTGGTCGGCGCGAATCCGAACTTGTCTTCCGGCATCGCTTCCGCGGCCGAAACAAACTCGTGCTCCATATTCGAGACGGAACGGTCCAATACCTGCGCGACGGTTCGATGTTCGTCTTTACCCTTTTTGTCCTGAGTTGCGCTGGACACGGCCAGAGCCAGAACGCAAATTACAAGACATCCAAGTTTTTTCCGCATGATGAGTCCTCCACGTTCAATAAATACCCTAGTCCCTGACCACCGCCGGAGCCAAGCTCAACTCAGCCCCGGACAAGCGGTGCCGCAGGATGCTGCTCAACCCTACCACCATCGCCAGCGCCGACCAAGCCAGGGCCACGGGAACTCCCTTGCGTGCCGCCAGCTCTCCCCATACCGCGCTGCCCAGCGCCATTCCTCCCTGCAGTACCAGCAGGTACATCGACAAGGCCCGCGCCCGCATCCACGACGGACACATCGTCTGCGCCACTACATTGAAGCAGGCCAGAATCCCAATCCACGCCGCGCCGGCGGTGAACAACACCGCACAAAGCACTTCAAAAGTATGAACCTGTCCGGCGGAGAATGTCATCGCCGCGAATATAACGGTCGCAGCGGCCACCAGGCCGTCCACGGAATAGCGCAGGCGCAGACGGGGCAACAGCGCCGCTCCAGCGAGCGCTCCCAGACCAAAGCAAGTCAGCAGAAAACCATATCCTTGGGCTCCGTGCGGCTGGCAGATCACAGGCAGGAGAGCCAGCAGGGAAGTCGCGCCGAAGCTGAATGCTCCGGTGCGAATCAGCACTGACCTCACTTGCGGCGCACCGCGGACATAGCGAAAGCCTTCCAGGATCGCATCCGGCAGCCGCCGGTTCGCCAGGGGTTCATGCGGGGCACGGCGCCAGCGGCACAAAAAGAAGATCACGCCAAAGAATGACGCTGCATTCAATAAAAACGACCATCCCGATCCCGCCACGGCCACCACCATGCCGCCCAGAGCAGGTCCCACCGCGCGGGCCACGTTGAATCCTGCCGAATTCAGCGCCACTGCGGAAGCATGCCGCGCCGGAGAAACCACCTCCGGCGTAATCGCCTGCCACGCCGGGTCGTTCAGCACAGCGCCGACGCCCAAAATCAATGTAAACAGCAGCAGCGTCCACGGAGTCACGGAGTGCAGCAAGGTGAGCACGCCCAGCGCCGCCGCTGCGACTACCATCCAACTCTGCGTAAACAGCAGCAACCGCCGCCGGTTCACCATATCGGCCAGCGCACCCGCTGGAAGCACCACGAAAAACACGGGAACCGCCGCCGCTGCCTGCACCAGGCTGACCATCAAAGGCGACGTCGAGATCTGCGTCATCAGCCAGCCCGCGCCCACATTCTGCATCCACGTTCCGGTGTAAGAAATCACGGCCGCGAGCCACAACGATCGAAACAACGGCTCCCGCAAGGGCGCCCAAGCCGCATCGGCGCGCGGCCCCCCCACCGCCACTGCCGGAATTGAAACCTGATCAGCCACTCGATTCTTTACCTTGTGCTCCCCTGTGTCCTCTGTGTTGAAGGTTTTGGTCTTGAATTTCGAGAGCTACCCGGAAGAGTTCGCCACTCCAAAAGGCCACTCCCGGCCTCGCCACGCGCGAATCATGTAGATCACCAGACCTGCGAGCAGAATCACAACCGCGTACCGTATTTCCTTCTGCCAGTTGTCGCGACCGAACAGAATAAAAAGAAATCCCGCAATCGCCAGCAGTGCGGGCAGCGGATACAGCCACATGCGGAACGGACGCACCACCTCCGGCCGCGTTACCCGGAACACGATCACTCCCACCGCCTGCACTAGAAACTGCAGAATCAAGCGAATGACCACCAGGGCCGCGATCGCATCCCGCAGCCGCAGAAAGCAGAACGCTGCCGCCACCGCTCCCAGTGCCACCAGCGAAACATGCGGGAAGCGGTACACCGGATGTACCTTGGCAAATGCCCGGAAATAGTTCCCGTCCAGGGCCGCTGCATAGGGAACCCGAGAATACCCCAGGGTCAGCGAGAACACCGATGCAAAGGCAGTTACGATGACCAGTCCCGTGACTAACCGCGCCGCCCACGGCCCATAAATCCTCTGCATAAACAACGACACAACGTACAATCCGCTGTTGTTATGCCCCGCCTGCAGCAGCTCCCGCCAGGGAATCACGGCCAGGATACACACGTTCATCATTAGATATAGACAAGCGACGAGCAGAATGGAAAGCAGCAAAGCGCGCGGAATGTTCCGTGTAGGATCTTTTATTTCATCGCCCAGATAACAAACGTTGTAGTAGCCCCAATAGTCGTAGGTGGCCACCAGCATGGCTCCGCCCAACCCGGTGAAGAACGCGGGAGAGAGCGTGAACGCGCCGGGAGGGAAATCGAAGGCGCGAGCGGCGTTGAAGTGCGTCAGTCCGGCGAAGATGATCCATCCGATGGTTCCCATCACGCCCAGCCACAGCACGTTAGAAAAGCGGCCAATCACCGTGATGCTTCGGTAGAGCAGCAAGACCGTAAACAGGCAGATGACGATCGCCAATGCAGTTCCCGGCGTCACAATCCAGCTCACTTGCAGTGACCCAGCCCCTGGGATGGGCAAAGCCGCAGTGTGTGCGGCGTAAACCGTCTCCAGGCTCGGCCAGTAATAGGCAGCGTAGCCTGCCAGCCCAATGCACCCGCTTGCGATCGAAAGTGGAGCGCTGAAGGAAAGTTGCCAGATAAACAGAAACGAAATCAGCCGCCCCCATTTCCGCGGCCCATAAATCTCGCTCAGGTAGCGATACGATCCGCCCGACCCCGGAAACGCCGCACCCAGTTCTGCAGAGACCAACCCGTCGCACACGGCCAACAGTGCGCCCACTATCCAGCCCAGCATGGCCTGCGGCCCGCCCATCGCGCCCAACACCAGCGGCATGGTGATGAAGGGCCCCACGCCGATCATGTCAATCATGTTGAGCGCCGTAGCGCTCCCCAAGCCCATGCCGCGGATCAGGCCGGGAGAAGTCGAATCGCTTTGAGGTGGAGCGTGCATTTTCCCGTTGAGCTGAATGTGAGTCGTGCCGCTATGGAAGAAGCAATACCCGGCCGCTGACCTGCCGCTGCTCAAAGGCGGCATGCGCCTTGGCCGCATCCGCCATCGGATAAGTGCGGTCGATCCTGATGGAAAGTTTTCCCTGCTTCACCCAGTCAACGAAATGCTGCAGGTAATGCGGATATTCCTTGAAGTATGGACTGCCGCTCGTGCGGGTGAGAAACACCGATCCCTTTTCCTGCAAGGTCATGAGATCAAACGGCGGCACGTATCCGCTGGATTGGCCGTAGATCACGAGATATCCGCCCGGAGCGAGACTATCGAGACTTGCCTCAAATGTATCTTTACCGACCCCGTCGTAAACCACATTGACACCTCGCCCCGCAGTGATCCGCCTCGCTTCCTTCGCAATGTCAGACTGCGTGGAAACGATGACCTCGTCCGCGCCGGCCTCTCGAACAAACTTCGCCTTCGCCGTCGTCGACGTGACCCCAATCACCCGTCCCTCGCGAATCTTTGCCATTTGGCAAAGCAAGAGTCCAATGCCTCCAGCCGCTGCCTGAATCAGGCACCAGTCCCCCGGCTTCACCTGGTAGGCAAAATGCGTGAACGCATAAGCCAGAAATCCCTGGTTCATCCCCGCCGCTGCTTCTTCGGGGCTGATGCCATCCGGCACCGGGATCAGCCATGCGGCAGGAGCAAGAGCATGCGTTGCGTAAGAATCCCCAACGAACACAACCCGGTCTCCCACCTGAACCTTCTTGACCTCAGGACCAAGTTCTTCCACGACCCCGACTCCCTGGCTCCCCATAGTTGCCGGAAGATCAGGTTCGTTGTTCCCCGGACGGCGATAGAAAGCCTGCCCCACAAGTTCGCCTCGCCGCTTTTGCACATCCAGAAAATTAACGCTCGCAGCTTCGACGCGCACCCGCGCCTGCCCGGGACCGGGAATTGGCATGGGAAGTTCTTCCCAGCGCATCGCCTCTGGACCGCCGTAGGAATGAATACGGATAGCGTGCATTGTTTATTTGTTCCTCTCCCAGAGGTCGCTGGCAGCTGGCGGCTGGCTACTGCCTCTTCTCGTGCCCCGCGCTCAGCAAATTTACATAAAGCCGCACTGCCCCGGGCACGCCTGCCGGCAACTGCCGGAAGAACGCATACCCCGTGTAGATGTAAGTTCCCTTGCCGTACTGCGCCCGCAGCAGCCCGCCCTTCTGCGGTTCCTCGCCCGGATCGTGGCAGCTTAGCAGCGGCTTGAAATGGTCATCCCATTTGTCCATGAAGTAAAGCCCGCGTTCCTGCACCCAGCCATCAAAGTCGCGAGCCATGATTTCATTCGGATAATGAAAAACTCCATCTTCCGGAGCTAGAATGTCGACTGGAGCCTCCTCCACCGAAACTCGAGCCCGGCTCAGTTCCGCCGAATACGGAGTAAAGCTCCCTTTGTTAAAATCCCCCACGCCGGTGTTGTACTGCACGACCAGCGTTCCGCCAGCGGCGACGTAATCGAGCAGCCTCTTATTATTCGCCGCCACATTCTTCTGCGTATCGTAGGCTCGAATGCCCAGCACAATGGTTCCGTACACACTCAGATCTTCGTTCGCAATTTTCTCCGGAGGAATCAGCGTCACGTCCATCCCCACCTGTTTCAGCACCGTGGGAATATCATCGCCCGCGCCCATGATGTAGCCAATCTTCAAATCATGCGACGCCTTTACATCTACAATACTGACCCGCTGCACTGCCGGTTGGTAATAGTAGAAGCTGCCCAGATCCTCGCGAGTCACCAGCGTGTAGCCTTCACTGAACTTCTCGCCATCCGCTTCCAGCACAGCCCGCACCTTCGCTCGTCCTTCCTGCAGGCCGGCAGGGAAGACCTTGAACTGGAACTCCTGTTTCTCTCCGCGCCGCTTGAACGCCACGGCAAACTGCGCCGGCTCCGGCCGCCAACCCGAGGGCAATTCCAGGCGCAGCACACCTCGCGTTTCGCGGCTCGAATTACTATTCACGCCCACCGTCACCGTCGAGTTGGAACCGTTGTGCGTGGAAATCACCTGCGCCCCCGGTTCCAGCGCAACTGAGAATGCCGGCACCACCGCCAGCGGACGAGCGCTTTCTTTCCCGGACGCGTCCACAAAACGTGTAACCACGGTTGTTGTGATACTGTTCTCGACTGTGTTTTCCCCAAGCGTAACCGCATATTGCGCCAGTGCGCGCAACAATGGAGGCGGAAACGGCAAGGTCGCATACTTCTCGTTGTCGACGTGATTCAGGCTCTCGGTCTCCGGATCATCGCGGTGCCAGTAGGGCCGTGAATATTCCGCGTTCCTCGGAACCTTGAGACGAAACACCACTCGCGCGTTTTGCCCGGGCTCAACCGAAAATCGTTTGGTTTTGCCGGAGATCGTCGCCCATCCCTCGGGTACCTCCAGCTTGAGTCCATCCATAACCAGCGACACTCTTGATCCATTGTGAAAATCTATCGCCGCCAGAAAATCCTGGCCCGGCGAAACGGCGGTCATCGCGTCCGCCTCTTTTTTCGCAACCTCTTTCACTGGTTCACCGTTCGGATCAACAGCGGAAACCGTTGTCGCCTCAAGCGTTATATGCAACGCCTCGTTCAAAGCCGTCTCTGCCTGCTGGCGCTTCTCTTCCAGACGCGCCAGCAGATCGGACTTTTCTCCAACGCTCAGAGCGCTCTTGCCAACCTCCGCGTCTGCCCGCTCCAACCCAGCCGTAACGGCCATCAGCGGCCCTGCAGCTGCGGATGAGTCCTTCGCCTTGGCGTCTTCGCTGGCTTCGGCAATCTTCTTCGCAATCTCACCCAACTCATGCCGCAACTGTGGAACCTTCGATTCCTCCGCCCCCAATCGCGCCGCCAGCCCCGGCAACGTCGTGTCGATCCCGTCAAAGAGATCTTTTTCGTGCGCTTCTTTGTCAGCCGCAGCCGGAAGAACCGAGTCGACGAGCTTGTAAAACGTAAACCGGTCTCCAGGATCGACCGTCCAGTTTGCCGACCCCTGCGACAGTTGGTGCCGCAATCCTTCCATAGCGAACTGCACGTAGGATTCTCCCAGAGCGACGCTTCGCTCACCGGTATTCAGCTTGATTGTCCACTTCGCATCCTCGCAGGTCATTGCGCCAAAGCCGCACACATTGCCGATATAAAGCTTCTTGGCTTGCCACGGCTCCAGCCCCTCGGCGATCTGCTCGGGAAAGCGTTTCGGATCCGCGGCCGCCCGGAACGCCTCCTGAGTCAGGATGCTCGAAGCCTGGTGATGCCCGTGCCCGTCGCGATCGGTTCCCGAGAACCGCGCCACCAGCACATCCGGACGGAACGTCCGAATCACTCGCACCATGTCCCGGAGCGCCACGTCGTGTCCGCCCCACTTCTCAAAGGTTTCGTCCGCGCTCTTCGAGAACCCGAAGTCGGCCACGCGTGAGAATCGTTCCTGCACCCCGTAATATTCGTCCGCCGCCAGCAATTCTTCTGTCCGCAGCACGCCGAGTACGTCCGATAAATTACTGCCTACTTTGTTCTGTCCACCCTCACCGCGATTCAGCGTCATCAGCAGCACGCTCGCGCCGCGACCGCGCGATTCGAGCGTGAGCATTCCGCCGTCCTCGTCATCCGGATGCGCCACCGTCTGCATCAGCCGAGCCGTCGTGCCCAGCCGCCGCAGCATCAGCCGCAGGCCCGCAGATCCCTGATCCTGCGGAAGTTCGGGTGGAACGCCTTGATAGGGAAGCGAAGGAAAGCTCGTTACGGACGTGGCGTGATTCTCACGCTCGGGTGCCGGAGCCGCCCCAGCCGGGCTGTCCCCAGTCCGCTGCGAGCAGGCCAGCGGCACAAGCAGAATCGCCAGCAACAGGAATAAGACTGAGGTTTGGAAAACGGAAGTTCGGACGAAACGCTGGACAAGCCGCCCCAAAAGCCGAGCCAGGAAGTTGGATCCCGAATCTTTCACCCTACAAGGATGGGGCCTACCCCGGCTCCGACGCAAATTCTTTCCCCTCGATCCTACAAATTAGACGCCGGCAAGAATTAAAGTAACCCCCCGAACGAAAACCGAGATCCAATCACTGAGAACTGAGAACTGAGAACTGAGAACTGAGAACTGAGAACTGAGAACTGAGAACTGAGAACTGCCTTACTGCCGCCCTTCCTTGAGCGCCTCCTGACAAGCGCTGCCCGCAGTCAGCACCTGATTAAATGCCGTGTCCTTGCGCAAGTCCTTCAGCAGCGGATCTTCCAGCAGCGCCGAATAGGCGCAATAATTCTGCTGCACCGCCGCTCTCAGCAGGCGCAAGGCTGGTTCTTTCTGCCCGCAGTAGGCCATCACGGAGCCGATGCGATACCACTCCTCGGGGTCGGGTTCGATCATTACCGACGATTCCGTCTCGCGAACGATCCGGTCAAGATCCGCCGGGCGCTCTGCTGCCGTGCACGCCGCGAGCAAGTCCCGGTGATAGTACGGAGTCTTGGCCACACTCTTCACGCTCTCCCGCGCCTGCCCCACATTGCCGGACGCCAGATAAACGTATGGCATCACCCAGGCCGCCCACTCCGAACCCGCGTCGAGGTGGATGAAGTCCACTGCCCGGTCGGTCTTGCCCATCTGCAGAAATGCCCACGCGCAAGAACGGAAGTTGAAGTTTCCCGGATCCAGAGACCGGGCCGCGTTACACTCCTGTCCGGCCCGCTCCAGCATGCCCGCATAACGCAACACATAGCTGAGCGCGAAGTGGGCATCGGCGCTCTGCGGACGCCGCCTTACCAGGTCCGTGGCGGCGTCGTAAGCCCGGCCCAGATCGCCGCGCTCCACGCGGTTTGTAATCAAACTGCTGGCCGCTCCCACGCGGTTCGGATCCAGGGCCAGAGCACGCTCATACGCGGCATTGGAGCGCTGGAACATCTGCTCGCCACCTCCGCCGTAGATGGAATCGTAGTAACAGCGCTGTCCCAAGGCTTCCCAAGCCGGGGCGTAGCCTGGATCTTCTCCCACGACGTGCTCCAGCACGGCAATGCCATCCTTGTTCGGCGCTGGGTCGTGTGGCAAAGCCAGACTGTGCAGGTAGAGGTCGTACGCTTCCTGGCTCTTAGGACGCGATGCCGTGCTCAGCTCTCCTCCCGTGCCCCCCAGCGCAGGCAACAATCCCTGCTGCACCTGTGTGGTCAGTTGGTTCTGCAGGGAAATCAAATCGTTTACCGGGGCGGTCACGTTCGCTTCCCACAGCAGCCGGTCACTGGCAACGTCAATGGCTTCCAGCGTGACGGTTAATTGCTCGCCCTGGCGCATGAAGTGCCCGGTCAGAAGCCGCCCCACGCGCAGTTGCTGCCCCACTTTGCGCGGATCCAGGTCCAGTTCCACATACTTCCGCGTCGCCGAGGAAGGCCTCACCTCCAGCGAACGCGAATACGTCAGCACACTGGTTAGCTCATCGGCCAGCGCGAAGCGCAGGTAATCCACAGCGAAATCCCCGTTCATGTTCTGCAGCGGCAATACCGCGATCGCATTCTGCTGCTCCAGGCTTGCCACCGACCGGTGTTGGAACCAGTACGCTCCCACGGCCGCCAGCACCGTGACCAGCAGAGCCAGCGTTCCCAGCAATAACCAGAGTTGCCACCTGCTGCTGCCGGGCCGGCCAAACGTCTTGCTTGCAACCCGCAGCTTGCTGGGATGCAATCCGCTCTTCACCTGCCCCGACTCATGCTCGCGCTTCAACTGCTGCAGGTTCGCCTTCATCTGCGTGGCGCTTTGATACCGCTCCTTGCGGTCCTTCTCCATCGCTTTGCCGATGATGCCCTCCAACTCAACCGGCACTTTCGGATTCAGTTCTCCCGGCGGCACGGGCCTGTCATGCAGCACCGCATCCAGCGTCATCAGCGAGTTCTTGCCCGAAAACGGCTTCTTCCCAGTCGACATTTCATACATGACCACACCGAAGGAAAATAGGTCGCTGCGGAAGTCGATTTCCTCGCTG
Organism: uncultured Acidobacteriaceae bacterium; assembly: GCA_963842095.1. Taxonomy (GTDB): domain Bacteria; phylum Acidobacteriota; class Terriglobia; order Terriglobales; family Acidobacteriaceae; genus Sulfotelmatobacter. Next base: position 961,650 of record CAWJEY010000002.1, on the reverse strand, counting down.
CGCGCCTGCTCCGGCGACATGTAGACCGCCGTCCCCGGGATTACCCCCACTGCCGTCAGCGAGTTGTCCGCCGCCAAGGCGTGGTCGCTGTCGGTTCCCACGTTATGCAGCAGCTTTGCCAGCCCGAAGTCCAGCACCTTCACCTGCCCCGAGGGACACAGGAAGATATTCGCCGGCTTGATGTCGCGATGCACGATCCCCTTGGCGTGTGACGCGGCCAGTGCGTCCGCCACCTGGATACTGACGTCGAGCAATTTCTCCGTGTCTACTGCCTTGCCCGAGATGCATTGTTTCAGGCTCTCGCCCTCCAGCTTCTCCATCACAATGAAGGGATGTCCGCCGTTATCCTCAATGCCATGAATGGTGCAGATGTTGGGATGATTCAGCAGCGACGCCGCCCTCGCCTCGCGCCCGAAGCGCTCCAGCGATTTGGGATCGCCCACAAGATTTTCAGGAATGAACTTCAGTGCAACGTGCCGCCCCAGTTTCAGGTCTTCGGCCTCGTATACCACGCCCATGCCACCACCCCCGAGTTTCCCCAGGATGCGATAGTGGGACACTGTCTGGCCAATCATGAGAAGACCGAACCCCCGGACGCGGTAATGTTAGGCCCGTCAGAGCCTGTGGTCAACTGGCCCGTTTTGATTGTTATCGTTCCCAAACTGACAAATACCCTGTCCTTTTGTGTCTGCCTGATGCTCCCAAGTTGCCTGCCTGCGGCTACTATGAAGCTAGCAATCTTGAAGCGAGGCAGTACTGGTATGGCGCGGATGTCTGGGAACTACTCTCCTCAAATGTAAGAAGCTATCCGCCGCCGCGCCACGGAACTCTACCATCAGGGTGGGGCGGTCGCAGGCCACGACACCGAAAACTGGTACCAGGCCGAAGCCGAGATCCTGCGTGAATCGGCCGGCAGCCCAGTTCGCCGTGCCATCGTCGTGAACATCCAGGGTGTGGTCTATACCGGGGAATATGAATGCACCTCTGCTGATGGCTACACTCCCGGCGAATGGAAACCCGGCGACCCCGTCCCGGTTCGCCTCGCCGGCGACAAACTCTACCTGCGCCGTCCCAACGGCCACGAACTGCAAACCACCATCGTAAAAAGAATCGGGTAAAGTGACCTCTTGCCCGCACGCACTGTCGCGAACTGCGCTGGGCAGTCCGACGGCTCGTTCCCAGAAACTTTCAGTGTTTGGCTGGCTCGCAGCTTGCGATCTTTCCGGGATAAGCCAGAGTTACATCCTTCCGATTCTTGCCTTCAGCGTCCACAACTTCGAGTTTCCAATCCTCCGCACCGCTTGAACCTCCAGGCTGACTAACAGCCAGGATGTAGAAGTTGCTGATTGCGGTTTCGATCGCGTGAACGGTCGTTCGAATCGCTGGAAGAGTATTCGCATCGTATTCGAAGCTTGTGGACGTCGTCCAAGATAGGTTCGTCTTCGATTTGTCACCCGGGTACCAGGTGAAACCCAAGCCCCCAGACCCCTGCACTAGGTCGGTCAACTCTCCAGGCCCCAGGCGTGGCCGCAACGTAGCCCCCACGAAATTCCCCTCCGTGTCGCCATACACATCGTATCCTGCTACGTCGTTCAGCAGGAATGCGAAGAGCCGGACTCCACTGGAGTGCAGTTCGTGAGCAACGCGCGACACGGTGGAAGTATTGGCGAAGGAGTGGCCGTCGGTGACCACGTAGATCGCGTCGCCCGGCTGGGTCGGCTTCAATCCCCGCAAAGTTTGCGCCAATGCCCGAGAGAGCGCGATCCTTCCCTTCAGGGAAGAGGTTCCGAGCGCGTCTTGACTGTTGAGCCACTGCTCGATGGGCTGTCGTCCGCCGAAAGTCTGAAACGCGTGACTGTTCTTACCCGAGAGGGTGAAGAGCGAGATGCGGGCTTCCGCAGGAGCTGCTGCGATGAACTCCGAAGCTGCCGATCGTGCAATTCTCCACTTGTTAAATCCCTCAGCACCTACTCCCGCCATGCTTCCGCTTGTATCGAGCAGGACCACGGTCCGGACAGTTGGGTCCTGTCTAAAGCTTGCCGACAGTATGTTCAGCGGCTGACCTTTGTACACCGCTCTAAAGTTCGCTGCCGTAAGGCCATTGATTGGTACCCCGTGCGCATCGAGCGCAGTGACGATCACGTATTGCGGTTGGCAGACCTGGGTGTTCGCAACCGGGGTGGATAATAAGAACGATACTAACAAGAAGGGTAGCAACAGCGCTTTTACCAGGCGAAGCATACTCGTCCTCCTGCCCCTCAATATAATCCCGCCGATGCCCCATTCAAGAAAATGCCGCTTCGTGTCGGGCTATCCAGCAGGTGTGGCACCATTGGCGCCCGCTTGCCGGAGCCAGTCCGATGTAGTTCGAGAACGTTCAGTGCCGGGCTGACTCGACGTTGCAGCCCGCGAGTTTCGCAGGATAAGCCAGTGTCACGTCTTTCCGCTGCTTACCGCGGGCGCCCACGACCTCGAGCTTCCAATCCTCCAGACCGTGAGATCCGGCGGGCGGGCTCACAGTCAGGATGTAGAACGTTGTGATCGCCTGCGCAATTGTGCGGGCGGCGGTTCGGATCGTTTCCTGGGTGGCGTCATCGTAGTCGTATCCCTGAATGCAACCATTGTTCGCCGCGTCTGCCACCGGGATACCAGGTCAGGCCCAGGCCACCTGAAGCGCGCACCACATCCGCCAACTGCTGGGGAAGTATGGGCGGTGGCGGCACCGAACGGTTGTAGTCGACCACCAGGCCGGACGTCGGAGGTAAACGATCATTAGCGTTTACCAGGTCATCTAGTAGAAACGCGAACAGCCGGATTCCACTCGACTGCAACTCGCTGGCAGCACGCAAAGCCTCGGACGACTTGGTGTAGTCGTAGCCGTCGGTCACAATAAAAATCGAGTCTCCCGGCTGGATTGCTCCCATATTTCGTGCAGTTTCCGATAGCGTCCGGTAGATCTCCGCTTTGCCCTTGAGGGTGGAGGTTCCCGCCAGCTCGGCGCTATTCAGCCAATCCTGCATCGGCTGGCGTCCTTCTTCGCTTTTGAAGGAGCGGCCAGGGGCAGATGAGAAGGTGGAAAGAGAAATTCGCGCCTGCGTCGGCGCCAAAGATATGAAGTCAAAGGCGGCTGAGCGCGCCGTCTTCCACTTGTTGATTCCCTTCGAGCCCACCCCGTGCATGCTCTCGTCCATGTCCAGCAAGAGGACGGTCCGAACTGTGGGATCGTGCCGGAAGCCGGCGAAGGAAATATTCAAAGGATGGCCGCGAGATGAAGCCTTAAAGTCTGCAGCGGTAAGGGTAGTGATGGGGATACCACGTGCATCGGTCGCGCTGACAATGATGTTCCGTGATAAACACTCTTGCGAGTTCCCAACGCCGGCGACTGCGAATGCCGCCAAAAGCACTAAGACCTTCAAAGCATGAGACATCATTCCACCTCCACCCACAACCCCGCCGACGCGCCTACCCACTCCATATTCTTATTATGATCCACGCCCATCATCAACCCCCGCCCCATGCGGATGATCGTCAGCACCGCCTGCAGCTTCTCCTGCCACACATACATCATCCGCACCTCCGCCTTAGTCCCGCCAAACGGAGTCTCGATTACCGGCTCAAAGTGCAGCCGCTCTTGCAGGATGTACTCCGCCCGCTTCTCCGCCGAAATCGCATCGATGTCAGCTTTCTTCGGCGCAATCACCACCCCCAGCCCGGCAAACGAATACAAGGGTTTCAAAGCATAGTTCTCAAGATCCTCTGGAATCTCATCCAGCCGGTCCAGAAACCAGGTCTTCGGCACCGACGGATGCCGCAGATACGGAATGGAAAACTTGCTGATCCGAAAATACCAGTTCGGATGCCCCGCCCACTCCACCTCAAGATCGTCGCGCCAGTCGAACCCCAGAATTACCTGCTTGCGCTGCAACTCGTCCACAATCGCCCGGTTATAAATCCTCCGGATCGGCACCCGGCCGCCATTTCTCTGGTAATAAAGCTGCCGTCCGTGCTTCCTGATCGCTTCAATATCAACCGTCCGCACTCCCAACACCTTCTCGGTCAGCAGAAAATCCGGGAGCGTCTTCTGCTCCCGCGGACGAATCTCCATCAGGATCACGTTCTCCGGATCATGCAGTCCCACAATCGCCCGCCGCAAAAGTTCACGATAAGACTTATCATCCAGCCCACCTAAGAAGAACCGCAGCCGATCTCCTCCTTCGAATCGATCCAGCCCATACACGTCGATGTAGCTCTGGGCCAGCGTCACCTGATAGGCATACAGAGAAGGGAAGGCCTGCAGTTCCACCAGCTTGGGCCGCAACTCTCCACCAGAGTCCCGTACCAGCCCAAAATCCACCTGCACAAACATTGGATGCGCCGGCTCATTCGGAACGCGAAACTCCTCGGGAATCGACGCGTTCGACCGTGCCAGGTACTCGGGACTCTCCACCAGTTGCCGGATCAACTCCTTCCCATCCTCCGCCATCCGCTCCAGCAAAGACCTGGGAAAGAAGCAGGGAGTCTCCGACAGACGGAACTGCACCTGAGTTCCGGAAGCGTCGTTAATCCGCCGCAAGAATGCCTGATATTTTTCAGGTGTAAAGCTGGAATTGAACTGCGCGCGCAGTGAAGCGATCATGGGAGAAGATTATGCCGCATGAACCCCCATGACCACCCGAATAAAATCGGGTTTCCGGAATTCCGAACAGCTCTCTCGTTGGCCGCTATCGGACGATTTCGAACATAGTCCCACAACCTGGGCTGTCGTCACCGCTGCAGTTGTTAATCCCACCCTCGACGCTGGTGCCGTAAAGATTTCCTGAGGCATCGAACAGCAAGCTGCTTGCGGGATTTCTTGGGTTACCAAATGGCCTCGGAAAGAAGTAAAGCACGGTTTCATTCCACTCGGCGCTGCCCCCGCCCGCAGGCGATAACTCGAAAACCACGCCACAGCCGTAGTCTGCACCGTTGTAGAAGCAAGGGTTCCCGCCGAAGAAAGTAGTTCCGTACAGGTTGCCGGCCGTGTCGGAAATCATCGTAGCCATGGGGGCCGCTCCGTCCGCCAAACTGTAAGCGAAGCTGTGAATGATCTTTTCCGTCCACGCGCCACCTTCCTGACTCGGAGGGCTCAGCCGAAATGCCGTTCCACCTCCGCCCGCTCCTCCCGAGTACGTCGTGCCATATAGATTGCCCTTTGCATCCAGCGTCAGTCCGCCCTCGGGATCAAAGCCGTCGCTGGGCATGCCGAAGAAATGAATGACCTGCTCCGTCCACGCCCCTCCCGGAGTCGCCGGCGGGCTCACCTCGAAAACCGTCCCGCAGCCAATCTCGCCGCAATCCCCATTGCCCTCATAGCCGCCCCACAACGATGTGCCGTAAAGATTTCCTGACGCGTCGCGAACCAGCCCCGAGTGGACTTCCTTTCCGTCAGTGAGGCCACCCTTGAGCTCATACAGCAAAGTAAACGTCCACTCCCCGCCCGGCTGCGAGGGCGGACTAATTTCGAAGACTGTGTAGCTGGTTGCTCCGTAGAAATTGCCAGCGTCGTCCGCGATCAACCCACCGACGGGATAGGCGCCATCCGTCTTTCCCTGAAAATGATAGAGCACGGTCTCGGTTCACGCTCCTCCTTTCGTGGCAGGCGACGCAAGCTGAAAGATTTCCCCGTACCCTCCCGCATCGCTGTCGCCGGTGGTTCCGTACAGATTGCCCTGACTGTCGAAGATTAAACCATCCGTCGGCCGCGCTCCATCACCGGTGTTCATGAAGCTGTACAGGGTAATCTTCTTCCATAGTCCCCCTGATTTAACGGGTGGCGAAAGCCTAAAAACCTCACCGTAGAAACTGTTCCCGCCGTACTCGGTGGTCCCATAAAGATTGCCCGACTGATCCCAGATCAGATTTCCATATGGGCTGTAGCCATCGCTGTTGCCCTGGAAGCGGTAAAGCACTTGTCCGCCGTCACCGGCGAAGGAGCAGCCCACAAAGACGAGAACGGCCAATAGGACCGTCAGTGCCGAACTCAGAAGAAAGGAAAAGCATTTGCCGTTCATCGGAGGCGCCTCCAGGCGAGGACATCGGACGGCATTCGAAAACAGGGCCGCAGGGGTGGGCCCGACATCGACGCGCAGATTCTACATCAAGGCATTTGGAGAGACAACCAGGAAGGAATGGTAGCGCCGGGGTCCCGTCGGCTGTCGAGCGGGCATCTCTCGCCCACCCAGCTCGATCACCAGTGCGGCCCTATGCTTCCACCAGAAACTTCCCGTCCCGCATGATCTGTTCGTCGTCCACCCAGATGTTGAACTTCCGTCCCACCACATCGATATGGGTCGACGAATCCCACTCTGCCCCGGTATGCGCCCCGTAAGGATTCCCAAACGCAATATGTACTCCGGGATACTTCTCGTCCTGCAGAATCTGCCCAATCACTTCCTTCAAATCGATGTTGGTCCCGATGGCGAACTCGCCCACGCGATCGCTGTTCTCGTCCGCGTGCGTGTACTTCCAGAAGTCATCTTCCAGTTCGAGATTCTCCGAGTGTGCCTCGGTAAGCCGGTTATTCTTCATGTGCACGGTCAACGGATGCTCCCGCAAGTTGCCAAACTTTGCGCACAAGTAATCCCCCACTACGCCGTCGATCACGAACGTGCCATTTACTTCCCCCGGCGTGGTGAAGATTTCTCCGCCCGGCAGGTTCCCCCACTTTTCCGGAGTGATGATTCCGCTGGTCTTGAGCCACTTGTAATTGTGATTCAAATCTGCAGTCAGGTCCGTTCCCGCGTCCGTCTTGGCCCGCACCCGCTGCGCCTTGCGCACCATGGCTACAACTTTGGCGCTCAGGCGGTCCACCTTCTGAAAGTCCGCCCGCATACCCTCCAGCATGATTTGCGGGTTGATGTTCACCATGTGCGCGTGCCTGATCTTCCGCCGGTTCACCACATCCGTCATCTGCATGCGCGAGTGCAGTTCATTGCGCTGCGCCTGCACCGCAAAGATTGAAACCTGGCTGGTCTCCAGGTCCTCGAGAACTTCCTGCGGCAAATCCTTCAGCGGACGCGGCGCCAGATCCTCCAGCACCCAGGCGTTGTAGGGCGCGCCCAGCTTCTCCAGTTCATGCGTGATGGCGGCGGCGATCTCCAGCGTGACCTCATCGGTGATCACGCAAACCTTCTCATTGGGCTGCACCCGCAGGCAAACCTGCACCGCATTGCGCGCCCCAGGAGTAAATTCAGGATCAAAAGGGATTGTGTTCTGTGAGCGGCGGCCCCATCCTTCGCTATGGAGCAGAGCTTGCTCCGAGCTTGTCGAAAGGGTGGGAATTTTGACTTTACTTACTGGAATATTGGTCATCCTACTTTTCTTATGGAGGCCGGCGCGTCTTCCGCCAGCCCCGATTCCGTCTCCTCAATGATGTAATCGACTACTTTCTTCAAATCTCCAGTGTCCTGATACACCTGCAATTGCCGGTCCGCTCCGCTGCCTCGCTCCAGCATGGTATGGATGTAGCTCAACTCCTCGCGCGAATCCAGTTCATCCACCACATCGTCCACAAATTCCAGATACTCGTAGATCAGATCCTTCGCCGGCACTTCCGTCTGCTTGCCGAAATCAATCAACTTTCCGCTCATCCCATAACGCGCCGCCCGCCACTTGTTCTCCATAAGCAGCGCCCGCCGGTACAGCCGGAATCCCTGATTCGAGGCGTGCAGCTTATACAGTTTCGCCACCGTAGCCTGAATCAGCGCCGCCAGGGCGATCGTCTCATCGGCGCGCATCGGAATGTCGCACACTCGGAACTCAATCGTATTGAAGAATGGATGCGGCCGGATGTCCCACCAGATCTTCTTGGCATTATCGATACAGTTGGTCTTGATCAGAAGCTTGATGAAATTTTCGTATTCGCCCCAGCTGGGGAAATAATCCGGAATATTCGTCCGCGGAAACTTGTCGAACACCTTGCAGCGGTACGACTTCAAGCCGGTATTCATCCCCAGCCAGAACGGAGAATTGGTCGATAACGCCAGCAGGTGCGGCAGAAAATACCGCGCATGATTCATCATATGGATCGCGGTCTCGCGGTCCTCAATCCCAATATGCACGTGCAGACCAAAAATCAGGTTCGCTCGCGCCACCAGTTGCATGTCCTCGACAATATGTTTGTACCGGTCGTCGGGATAAATCTCCTGCACCCGCCAGTCGGCAAACGGATGTGTCGCCACCGACGCCAGCTTCAGCCCGTTCTCCTTGGCCAGCCGCACAATATCGCGCCGCAGCATCTTCACTTCCGCTTTGGCTTCCTTAATGTTCTTGCAAACTCCAGTGCCCACCTCAACCACGGACTGGTGCATCTCCGCCTTCACCCGCTCTTGCAAAATCAGCTTGCCCTTCTCGAGCAGTTCCGCCTGAATGTGCGACCGCAGATCCCGCGTCTCCGGATCCACCGTCTGATATTCCTCTTCAATCCCGATGCTGAAAGTAGGTTTCATGGCGTCACGATGTTGAAACAAGTCTGGGTAGCCCATCCTTTCGCGTTCTTTGCGAAAGGATGTAAAAATCGAGCTTTAACAGTATATCAACGAGAGAAAGGAAACTGTCGGACTACCCGCACTAGAGTAATCGCGCAGGTTGAAGTTCAAACCGATTGCTACCTAATAACTAGGAACACCTTACTTCGCGACCTTCCCCCGCTTCCGCTCCGCGACCCAGCCCGGCTCGCCCCTGCGTTTTTCTTTCACCGGCGTCCCATTCAGAAACCCCGCCCAGCGCAACTCCTTCGCCGGATTCTCCCCGCTCTGCGCCATCTTCACCGCCATCTCCGCCACCGCGTTCACAATCCAGTCAAAATTCTCCTGGCCTACCGACGTAATCTCCGCATCCGGCGCCGGATTCAGAAAATCAATCGCATAAGGCACTCCACCCTCCACCGCAAACTCCACGGTGTTCAAGTCATAGCCCAGCACGCGGCACAAAGTCAGCGCGTCTTTTTCGATTCTGGCCCTTAGAGCCTCTGAGGACGGAGGCGGATTCCCCTTCACATAGCGCTCATGATGCGGCGCACACGGATCGTACTTCATGATGTGCACTTTTTCCTGCCCCACCACATAGCAACGGTAATACTCCTCAAACACCACGCCATGTTGCAGCGTCATGCACAAGTCGCCCGTGTTGTTGTAGTGCTGGAAAAACTCCTCCGGCGAATGCACATGGTACACATGCTTCCATCCGCCGCCGGAATAAGGCTTCAGGAAGGCAGGGAAGCCGACGTAATCAAACAACTCCTGCCAGTTCAGCGGAAAAATCAAATTCCGCATCGACTTGTCGGTCGTTCCCTCCGGGTGCTTGTTGTGCGGCAGAATCACCGTCGGCGGAATCGCCACGCCCAGCTTGTCCGCCAGCGCATAATTAAAAAACTTGTCGTCCGCCGTCCACCAGAACGGATTGTTGACGACAATCGTCCCGTGCAAAGCCGCGTTCTTCAAATAAGCCCGATAGAACGGAATATCCTGCGAGATGCGGTCAATGATGACGTCATACTTCTTCGGTTCATCCATCCGAATCCCGCCGATGGAAACAAACTCCGCCGTAACGTCATCGACCTTCATCGAGTTAATCTTCTCGACAACCGCCGGCGGAAACGTGTTCTCCATTCCAAACAGAATCCCAATCTTCTTCATAAGATCTCCAACTCAATCAACGACAACTAGGATTTCCCTGACCGCTGACCCCTGACCACTGACCACTGCCCTAAAAATACTTCCCCGCCATCCTCTGCCACAAAGGCCAGTCATGCTTCGAATTGTCCCCGTAAACATCCAGCCAGTGCGGCACCGCCTTGCCATTCAAAATCGCCGAAAGCTTCACATTCTGGTCCAGGCACATATCCCAATCCGCCGACCCCAGCACAATCTTCATCTGCCGGTAACGGCTCAAAAACCAATCATCATTCTGATTGGGCAAATAATCCGGCGGACAATTGAAGTAGCAATCATCGTCATAATACCCATCCAGAAATTGATGAATGTCGAATGCCCCGCTCATGCTCACGCAATGCGTCACCACATCCGGATGCTTGAACGCAAAATTCACCGCGTGATAAGCCCCAAAGCTGCACCCCGTCACCGCCAGCCGCGGCGTTTGATTCTTCCACCGGATAAACGGCACCAGCTCATGCAGAATGTAGCGTTCATACTGCAAATGCCGCAGCACCCGCACCTTGGGATGCACGCTCTTGTTGTACCAACTCTCGGTATCGATGCCGTCCGGACAAAATACCTGCAAGTCGCCGCGCTCAATCTTCGGCGCCAGCACCCCAATCATGCCGCGGTCTTCATACTCAAAAAACTTCCCCATGGACGTCGGAAACACCAGCAACGGCGTCCCCGCATGCCCGAACACCAGCAAATCCATGTCCCGGTTCAGTTCCTGGCTGTATCCCTTGTGATATTCACGATTCATTCTTAGGCAGTCCCTGCAGACGGAATATCTTACCTGAACCCGAGCCATTAAGCGCGGGACTGGATTTGTTGGTAGTGGACCAGTTTCAATTGTCACAGGTCCACGCCCAGCATAACCCCGCTTTCTAGCGGAGAAATGGTGGGTGTAAGATTCTTAACTATAAGCCGCAGCCTTTCCCGCGTAAATGCTCCGATCCCGCTATCGAGTGGGCTTTTAACTCCGAACGGTGGAAGCTGTGGCCGTGGAAATACTGGATGACCATCGGCGTCGGAGTCCTTGCGACAGACAGCGGTTTCAATAACGTGCGACCAAACCACGTAATCCTGCTCTCAGACACTCTCGGCTCGTTTGATGACGTTTTTTCGCATCCCCGGCTCCATAAGATGATTATCTATCCGCAAAACGGCGTTTATACAACGTCCGCAAACGAGATAGACAAAGCGGCAGAATTTGTGCCAATGATGAACCAAAACATCGCAGGCGTACCGATGATACGGCGCACCTACGGCGATATTTTGCAGATGATTAATGCATCCGTGTTCCTGTACAGGAAGCAAAGATTTGAGATTGAAATACTGCCGAAATTCCGACTCCCGCCAGAAGTCTTCGATCCGAGAGTTCCCGGTAATCAGCTCCCGCCAAAAAAGGAAAGGCAGATTCAAAATTGCTGGCTAGAGTTCAACATGGGTTTCGACCTACTGGTAGCCGCCTTCGATTACGTTGGGCAGGCGCATTTGTTTCGCGTTGGACGTTTTGGAGAAGTGGACTACGTTTCATTCCCTGGATTCGGGGCAGTCGGCATTGTGTCTCAGACTACGTTCTGGCTGAGCCATCGGGCGCAAAGGCTAGGGATGAGCGTTAAGCGCTCTGCCTACCATGCATATGAGGCCAAGGTGCTGGCGGAGGACTCGCCGCACGTTAACGAACACATCGACATGCTGATTGCGAACAAGGATAAATACTGGTTTTCTTCCACGCATCCGATAGACGGGCCAGACTTGGGGGCAGGGTCTCCAGTCACGATTGCTAACTTACGAGAATGGTTTGAAACGTATCGACCACGCGCAACAGACGATTTGGACTAGGCAACTGTCTCGCCTAGCGCCTTGCGTACCAGATCGCTGCCAATCGAGGAAGCCTTGACGGTCGGTTTCGGCAGAATCGAGCACAGTTCCTCAAGAGTCCAAACGTGATCGCAAAGCCCCGCTTCCATCGCGGGAGTCACTTTCAGCGTTTGGTGAATCCGGCAGAAGTTATAGAACATGTAGTGCAGGGCCACGGAATGCGCGTGGTTCTCTACTTTCTTGCTAAAAGCGTTTGTCAGGCGGGTAAAGCGGCGCATGTGCATCCGCATGGTTAGGTTCTGGCGTTCCACGTAGGACGTGCTCACATGCTTTGGGTCTGGGTCACCGCTCACAACTTTCATGTCAGAGCCGATGCACCGAGCCGGAGAGTAGCGCGTCTCGTTCTCTTGGGCCGCTCCGTAAATTTTCTGTAGCTGCGCGTAGTCGATATCCGCGCCGAAAGCAGTCTCGACCGCTTCTAGGTAGGAGCGGTGACCGTCTGTAGTGATCTGTACCCGGTTGCTAATCCGGTTGGCGCAATCAATCATAAACTCTGTGGCCCAGCCCGCGTCCCTTCCGCCTACCAAATACGAAACGACCAGCTTCGTGTCCGCGTCGATTCCAACCCACGTCCAAACATCGCCCCAACCCTCTTGCTTCTTTTCGGCGCTGGCGTTCTTCGCCTTCGCTCCGACAAACTGCCAAATTTCGTCCGCCTGTAGGCGGAGCACTTTCAGGTTGCGGACGTAGCGGTCATGGTAGGCGGCGCACGCGGTTCCCAGATCGGCCAGCAGTTTAACAATCGTGGTCTTGGAAACTCCGGTCATACGGACGGTTGCGCGAACGGAACAGCCTTCGATCAGGCAGCTAACCACTTTGGCGCGGGTCGCATTGTCTAGGCAATTCATACTTACTCTTATACGACAGCCGCTTTAGCATGTCAAGAAAATAGTACGGGAAGGTGCATAAAAGCTGTGTATTTCTCACTTTCTATGGATTAGATTCGGTGAACTCCGCTGAGACTAGCGTGTGCCGACCACAATATATAGTGGTTTGCCAGATTCATTATGACGGACAAATATATTCCATGTCTTTTCATGGAGTTACGGACTGCGATCCTGGTCCAGAGTTATTCGGCTACCATTGGGAGCATTCGCATTTCCCTGAGGATGGAAAGCCTATGACCTTACATATAATCCTGCCCACTGAAGACAGAGACAGATGCCCGGACGGGTTTGTGTGGATCGCGGATAACGCCGCAAAGTTCGAGTGGGGAAACGGGAGTATCGATAAGATCAGGCATCTGAAGAAACAGGCCGTTGCTTGCAGTGCATGGGGGAGTTACGCCCTAGATTTAAGGGACGATCTTGCTGAGATGATAGAGAGGGGTGTAATTGAATTGTCAGAATCGGACTCTGAGCGCAACAGGGCAGGGCTTGAAGAGTTCGTAAAAACCGCACTCGCTAAACGGAAAGAGAGTGGGAGCGGAAAATTCAATGGCGGCCTTATCGTCGTGACGCTTTTCAAACCTTTACCTCTGATCTATGTGGTAACGACGGAACCGCCAAAGGCCGCGCCGGGGGATTTGGGAACGTGGTTTATCGGCGATCCCCACAATCCGGCGGAAATATTTGTCAGTTACTACTATGCGAGGAGCACCAAATCCTATCCAGAGGCGCTGCTCTTGGGGATTCACGCGATGCGCCTAGCGAGAGATGGAAAGCGGGACTACATCGGCGAACCGAATGCGTGGGTATATGAGAGGTCTGAGTTTCATCGGCTCTCGCTAGAGGAACTTGCTGCTTATGTGAAACGATCCGAGCGCATTGACGAAGCGATATTTGCAGAAGTGGCTCGCGTGGCTCTTAAGCGGGAAATGTCAGAAATTGAGAAGAAACTACGTGGCCTAACCTAACCGCCGTGTGTGCGATAATTCTGCCCATGAAGTCCGCATGTCTATTGCTGATCCTGTGCGCTCTGTGCAGCGCACAAACGAAGACCGGGAAGACCGCCAAGAATACTGCATTCGCAGACAGCGCATTAGCCGCTTACGATTCGATACGGTCATTGGATGACAATGCGACCGCGCCTGACATCGGCTTCCAGCCACGCCAGATCGAAGCCGAAAAGAATCTCGCTACTGCGGAGCACAAAGTAAAAACCGATGAGGAGAAGCGACAATTTGAGTTACTGCAAACGTGGATGTTGATGATTAGCGGGTATCGCGATTTTCGTGCGCCGTCGAACACGTCAGACGTGGAAGCGGTCAAGCGAGAGACTGGCTTTACGATGGCGAGACTCTACCGTGCGATTGAGGCGAAGTCGATATTTAATGCAAGCGCGTTAAACGACAAGAACAGGAAGGCATTGGAGGCGCACAATTGTGCAGCGGAGGCGAAGGCCGCGATACAGAACGCCGGAGGGCAAGTTGAGTAAAGAGAAGAAAAGCGACTGGCCGGAGCTGGAGAAAGCCCTGCATCTCTCGGATAATTTGCAAGAGGAATGCGAAGAAGAGGACCGCAAGTTTAACGAGGCGATGAAGGCTTTGCTTTCTTCCAACGAGCCTTTGCCGCTTTAGCTGCGATTTTGGAACGCTCGGCTTTGGTCATGGTTTTCAGGCGGCGCTTCCCGCCGATCTGACCGCCCTTGCGACCGATAGCTGCCATGTACTCGGAGATGTTCGCCGGGGATGCGCTCCCGGTCGCTTTGGGGACTTCCGGTTCTGGCGGGGGAATCTGGCCCGTGGAAACAGCGACCGTCCACGCGGCGAGTTGGTTTGGGTCACGCGGACGTTTGCCCTTGCCGATCATGGCTTCCATGATGCCACAGTCGGGATGCTAAAGCGAGGCTGTGAATATTGAAACTGGCCCACTACCGATTTGTTCTCAGCATCTCCGCCGTCCAAGCTTCTGAAGACAACAAAAAACCCGCCCCTGGCGGAGCGGGTCATGCACCGGAGGACAGAACCTTCTAAGACCCGTTCTGGCACACCGATAGCGATTCACCCTGGAAGGTGAAGAAATCATTCACGGACGTACTAGGCGGCGCTCCGAAATACGGCAACGTCGCCAGATCTTGCAGGTTGTAGGTGAACCCATGCAAACTGTAAGGATACCCGCCAAAGTTAGCGTTCCCCTCCAGCGGATCGCCCACCTCCAGAATCCCGCACGGAGTGTTGTTGCCATTAGTGTTTACCACCAGCGGATCGTCCAGCCACTCGCCTACTTCATGCGATAAGGCGGAAACATCCTGGGCAAACTCCCCGGGATGATCCACGTAGGTGAAGTGCGCATAGGCCTGGGGAGCGCTTATGCTGCCTTCCGAGCTGTGGTAACCGCCAATGCAGCATTGTCCGCTCTCGGTCAGATACACGTCATAGGTAAGGAAGATGGGCAGGGTATTCGGCTGAATCTGCGAAAACTTGCTGATCAGGCTCTGAATCTGCCCGTCGAACCAGTTGATGTCCACCAGTCCCGCCGTGAATCCGAAAACCGACCCCGTGGTCCCGTACCGCGAAGGTGGGCTCAGAGTTTGTTCCGCCAGCACAGTCGGTCCGCCCAGCAGCACGTGATAGCTGGTATCGGTCTTCACCGTGCCCCAGAAGTTGGCCCGCTGAAACGCGTCTTCGTATTGCGTGGTGCCAACATCCACTCCTCCCTGCGTGTAGGTTGTTGTGGAGTCGAAGATTGGCGATACCACCGTGTTGGTTATAACCGTATTCCCGTTCGATAGCACATGCGACGGATCGTAGGTTACCTTTGATCCCCGCCGCGGTGTGATCACGATCTTCAGCGGGATGATATAGGCCTGCACCGTGGTGGAAGCGTTGGTGGAGGGTGCAGTGCCCACCATGTTGTAGCTGTAGTTTGATCCGTTGTAGGTGAACGACCCGTTCCACGTAGTCAGCGGAGTAGCTGGCGTTTTCACGTCATAGCGCAGCCGGGGCGGCAGGGTTACATACCTCGGCCTCACTTCCGGGCTTACCTTCATGTCATCCTGGGCAGCGGCAATGCCGGCGCTGCACGCCAGCACTGCCAGGGCAGCAAGCAAATTCCAGCAAACTAAACTCTTATTCATGACTCAACGCTCCTTGGGGTTATTGTCTTTGAACGTCGTGACGCAGCAACAATCTGCAGGTGATTTTTGAGTGGACTATCGCCGCGCTGGCGAAAGTTCCTGAGCAGCTTTACGTTTCTTAATACGCTGCCGACCCCAAGTCAATACACAAACACTCTAAGCCCGGGTCTTGTTCTGATTTCGTAACGGCCGCTGCGAATTTCGTTTTTCGTAAATTCCCCCAAACAAAAACCCGCCCCTCGCGGGGCGGGCCTGTTTCACAAAACTAACTGCACTAACCACCGTTGTTGCAGATTCCCAGGTGGAAAGGATTATCGTGGAACGATTCGGCGCCGCCGTCCACTGACGTGGTGTTGGGTGCTCCGAAGTACTCCAGATAAACCAGATCCTGCAGGTGGTAGGTGAAGCCACTGAACGTGTAGGGGAAAGCGCCATAGACCGCGCCGTCTTCGGTGAAGCCTTCTTCCGGATCTCCCACTTCCAGAATTCCGCACTCCACGGGATTCCCGCTGTTCACCACCAGGGGATCATCGAGCCACTCGCCTGCTTCATGCGACAACGCCGAAACGTCCTGCGCGAAGATTCCCGGCGTGCTGATGTAGGTGAAGTGCGCGTAGGCCTGCGGCGCAGCGCTGCTGCCCTCGGAGTTGTGATAGCCGCCAATGCAGCATCCGCCCTCGGTCAGGTAGGAATTGTAGGTGATAAAGATGGGGAAGGTGGTTGGCGTAATGTGGGAAGCGTACTTGGTGAGGAGGGTCTGCAGCTGGCCATCAAACCAGTTGATGTCCGCTGTGCCCACGGTGATTCCAAACTCGGTCTGAATGGAGCCATCCGCCGCTGGAACCGTGAACGTCTGAAGCGGCAGCACCGTCGGTGTTCCGAGCAACACATGGTATCCGGTCGCCCCCGAAACCGTGCTCCAGAAGTTGCCGCGCTGGAAGGCGTCTTCGTACTGGGTGGTTCCGAGATCCGTTCCTTCCGGAGTAACCCAGTCCATGTCCTTGAAAATCGGGGAACCGGTCGTGTTCTGCACCGCGGTCAAACCGTTGCTCTGTTTGGTTTCGGGGCTGAAGATCGTTGTCTTGCCGCCGCTGACGAACTTCAGGGCGACCGGAATGATGAACGTCTTAATCGTGGTCGAGGTGCCGGTGGAAGGCGCCGTGCCCACCATGTTGTAGTTGTAGGTGTGGCTCTTGTACACAAACGATCCATTCCACGTGGTCAGCGGAGTGGCCGGTGTCCGGTTGTCATTGGTAAGGTGTGGGGTACCCACCGCGTACCGCGGATGGGCGGGCATGGTGTCTTTTGTTGTGTCCTGGGCGAGAGCGGTGCCGGCCATGCTGGCCACCACCAAAAGCGCAGCCAGTAGGCTGAGCGCAGAAATTCGTTGCTTCATGTGTAGGAATCTCCTTGGAGTCTTTAACAGCACTAGCATCAACATGTTTTGAAATTCGACGGATGGCTTGTTGAAGTTCCAGCGTTAAATGGAAGCAGGGGACAACAAGATCGGCTGATTCTCTCACATTCCTAACACCTGTCAACTGTGCAAATTACTGCAGGCCCCTAACTTTCTTCTCACCCTCATTTCACGGTCAGCGCCCGTCAGTCCGCTTGTACCCGCTGTACTTGATGATCTCCCGCAGGTGCACCGATCCGTTCTTGAACTGCAGCGTGTCGTCGGAGCGCGTATACGCCGGAAACCAGTAGCGCCCATCTACCAGTTGGCGATAGGTCACAAACTCAGGATGTAATTCGCGGCGCTCTCTCCTCTTCACCTGGATTTTCTCCGGACCGCTCTTGCCGCACACTTTCACGATCTGAAAATCCTGGGCGTCGACCCAGATCCGCCCCTCGAAATAGCGCTTGCCCCTTTCGTCTTTTTTCTTTGGTTCCACACGAAACTGGTAGGTATCCAAGTCATCCACATGCTGCTGGCCGGCATAAGTCAGGTTGTATTGCGTCAGATCCTCGCTGGTCGGCATCAGGGGCATGAAGGTGCGAATGTCTTCCATGTCTTCCTGCGTAAGTTGGATCCCGCGCAACGAATTCTGCGCCGCGAACGTTACTTCCTCTTTCCGCCTGCCTTTCTCGTCGTAGGAAACGCTCGTCACCTCATGAAACTCTCCCGTCGCGTCTGTGCCGCTGAGGGTCTGCATCAGCACATCCTGTTTGTAGGTGTAATGCAGGCGCGCTTCTTTCGTAACGGCCTCCTCCGCGCCCAACTTCTGGATCACTTCCGGCACGCTGATCGTCTTCGGCGGAGTGAAGTCCAGCAATCCATTCCCCGCCTCGCAATCCGTCTGCCCCCACAGCCTCGCCGGCATTAACAGGAACAGAACGATTGCTGCGGGAATCGTGCGTTGGATTAGATCGGGCATGATTGAAGCCTGCCAGTATACGGCAGAAGCGACGTCGTTACTTTCGCGGCTTTTCGTCGCGATTTTTGTGGTTAAGAGCCTTTGTTCCAGCGCAGAGTCGGTAACCCCTATCTTCCACATATGTGCAAATTCTTGCGTCTCGACCCCCTCCACGTCCCCTAACTCGAATCCCACCTGCCCCCGTTTGGTATGCCGATTGCCCTTACCATTACCTGGAAGCCGCGCCAGTCGGGCATTCCGGCAGTTCTTTCAAATTTCATGCAATTTTCCCCCGGACAGGATCAACTTATGAACATCAATTCTACGAAGATCAATCCAATGAAGACCACGCTTTTCGCTGTCGCTTTTCTCTGCTTTGTCTGTGCCACGACCGCCTTCGCACAAAATGCTCCAGTACTGTCCAACGCGGCCCAACCCGTGCAGATCCAGGACCATCCTCAGCATGCCTCCCAGCATGCCATGGCACAGGAATCCAGCCTGTTCGGATCTTCTCCGTATGGTTATGCCCAAGGCGAAGTTCCGCTCGCTGAACTCGGATCTATCGCGTACCAGACCCCTCTCGGCGACGTGGCCCGCACCTACAGAAAAGAGCACGTCACTGTACCCAAGGCGGCAAAGGTTTCGGAAAACCAGTAACAGGATTGGGGCTCAGTCTGGCGGTGCTCCGGGAAGAAGGCAGCGCGGAGATTCAGACTGAGCCACATTTCTTCGCGCTCGTGGCGAGCTTAGCGAAGTCGCTGGGCGGGCAAAAGCGATTCTGCGGCCGCCCCTTTACTCGCCCGCTCCCATCATCACAATCGGCATAGTCGGAGTGGCCGACCCCGCTTCGTTCTCCACGGTGATGGCAAATGCCTTCGCCTCAGTCCCCGCCGGCAGCGGCGGATTCACGACGCTGGCGCTCCCGTGAGCATCGGGCTTGAACACTCCCGCCGGAATCGGGGCCCCATTGGCCGGAATCAGCCATAGCTCATAGGCCTTCTGCGGCGGCAAAGGCGGCATATTGTTCGCGAGGAAAACCAGACTGCTGCGATTCCGCAGATAAAATGCCTTGCCCTGCGGCTGCGGCCGCCCCTTCGCCGATACCAGCGTCACCCGCTGCGCTTCGGGCGCAATGATCGGCGCAGCAATCTTCCGCAACTCTTCCATTTCGCGCGCGCTGCGAGCCGACTGAGAACTAGCCGACTCCAGACTCTGCCGCAGCGCCAGATTCTCCCGCCACAACGAGAGCGCGAAGATCACTACCGCCGCCGTCGCTGCCCATCCCAACATTCCCCACCAAGAGCGCCGCGACTCGGTCTGGACGATCCTGGGTACGCGAGGTTCCCGTGCCACCGCATCCATGAGCCGCGTCCGCGCCCGTTGCGGGGGCCTCGGCCCCGCCGTGGACAACGCCAGCAGGGCCGTATCGCCGCGCAGTTGTTCCAGTTCCAACCGGCACGCGGCGCACGCCGCCAGGTGCTCGTCCACACGCGCACGATCCGCTCCGCGCAGCGCATCCAGCGCGTACAGAGCAAGATCCTCCGCGTATCGTTCGTGTTCGCTCATGCGTGCTCGCTCATGTCTGAAACGCCTTCCGCAGTGCAATCAACCCCGCGCGAATCCTCGTCTTCACGGTTCCCAGCGGCTCTCCCGTCTTGTCGGCGATCTCGGCGTGGCTCATGCCTTCCCAATAAGCCATCTCGAGCGCGCTGCGCTGGGCTGGAGCCATGCCCCCGATCACGCCGCGCACTTTCTCCGCCGCCCGCGCCCGCTCCGCATCTCCCGCCAAGTCTGGAGCCACCGATAACACCACATCTTCAATGTCCGTTTCCGGGCGCCTCTTTCTGAGGAAGTCAATGGCGCGGTTCCGCGTGATCACCGCCAGCCAGCTTCCTAGGCTGCCGCGCGCCGCATCAAACGCGCTCGGCTTGCGCCACAATTGCAGAAACACTTCCTGCAGCACGTCCTCCGCCGCTCCGGTATCGCCGAGCACCCGCAGTGCGACCGCATACACCACGGATGAGTAGCGGTCGTAAAGCTCCGCCATCGCCCCCTGATCGCCGGACTTCAACCCTGTCACCAGGGCCAGATCCGCCGAAATGCCTTGTGGTTGCGGACTCAGCAAACGCTCGGTCTCTTCCTTATCTAGATGTACGAGAAATCAGTCCTGGCGGATTGCCCCTGGCGCGTCCGCAAGCTGTGCGAAAACATAGCAGCGAACGCTGCCGGGAGCAAGTAATTGGATGGAATTGGTTTCGTGAAGCAAATCGGGAGGGCCGACTCCGCACCGTGCAGAAAACCCCACAAATGCGTGGTACCCAGAGAACGGCCCTTCAGCGCGACATGCAAAAGCTCCGCCGCATTACTGGCTCAACTTAATGGCCAGCTGACGCTCCGGCGGGGTCATCTTCTCCCACAAGCTCTTCAGATCATCCTGCAGCGCCTGATTATCGGGTTGCTTGTGCAAGGCCAGCGCAAACCACCGATAGGCCGTGGGCAGATCACGCGGCACGCAAGTTCCAGTCGAGTACAACGCGCCGAGGGAAATCAGTGCTTTCGGGTTAGACTGTTCCGCTGCCGGCTTCAGCAGATGCATGCCGTGATCGCAGTCCTGCCTCACTCCCCGGCCATAGATATAACGCTCCGCCTCGGTCGCGGCGTCGAAGGGTTTCGCCGCAGCGGACTTGCGCGCCGCCGGTTTCGGTTCCGCGCGGACCTTGGTTGCAGGCTGTAACTCTGCGTTCGCCGGCAGGTTGGGATCGCTGGGTGGGTTCTGCGGAAGAGTGTCCTGGGAAGGAGTGACCTGGGCAGGAGCATCCTGGGAACTAGTCTGCGAAGGGGTTGCCGGACGTAGAGTAGATTCTGTTGTCGTCGTGGCCACACCGGGAGCCGCCGCGCCACCGCCAGCCTGCCCAACTGCGCCATCGGGCGTTGCCGCTGTCCCCGAGCCCGCCGAATCCGCGCCCTGCCCAGCATCCGGCACCGCCGCCGCAGGCTTCTTAGAGTTGGCGCTCAGCCAGTCGAAGCCGCCTTGCTTCCAGTGCAGGTAACCGAATCCCAGGGCCAACGCCAGCGCCACCACAACCAAAATCAGCTTGCCCCAGCCTCGCTTTGGTTCTTCCTCATCATCGAGAAGATAATCCAGATTTCTCGACGAGGGTTGCAGAGGATCGTGCCCGGCCGGTGGATGGGCTTGCCGATCGGCAGCGGGGCCGGGTGTGCTCAAGCCAAGAAAAGTCAGCCGGTCCCGTCGGAGGTTCAACCTCGGACGGCGGAGCCGGAGCCTGCCCCGCAGGTTGAGTCTTCGCCACCAGCGGCGCTCCGCACATTCCGCAAAAGCGGTTGGCCTCGGCATTCTCATTGCCGCATCGTCCGCAGCGCACGCACCCTCCTCAGGTCCTCAGTCTGCTAGCTTACCTCCACTGCCTCATGTCCCGCGAGTACGATGCAGGTTCCCGCCACGCCGCTGGTTCCGATGGAGCAGCCTGCAAAGAGATTGGATTCTTGATTTTGAAGGGATCGCCCTTGGTTGACCGCCTCTTAGTTCAGAGGCGCACACGACGGGTCGGTCAGGGCAATCAATTTCCCCACCGGATACTCTTCTTGAGTCAGTGGAATCCCGGGCTCAGGATTGAGCACGGTCAGCACGTCGCCGCTGTGAACTCCCCGCAGCAGTAGGCGATCCCGCTCTACTCCGACCACTCGATACTTCTCGTCGAAGATCAGCTTCTTACCCATATCTAATTGGATGCCCGATCCAACCTCCGTGATGCTTTCCCTCATGTACTCGATAGGGACGGTCTTTCTATCGGCTGGCTCAGGCAATCTCTTGACTTGGCCCCGGTGGAGTCCGTGCATAGACTTCAGGCACGGAAACCGCAGGTTACGCCCGTAACCCGGGGTTCAAGTGCCTCATTGAATGGCGTTTGACGTGGGCTTACAGTGAGGTAGGGGCAGGATTGCGCTTCCAGCGGCCGGATCCTCCGCGGGAGCAAGCCGTGGATCACGGCTGGGACTAAATACGACGGAACTGGAAGTATTTCAAACGGTGCCATGAATCTGAAGTCGCTGCTGCTTTGTGGGGACGAGAAGATCGTGCGGGTACTGCGCCGGACGTTGGGCGATCTGGACATAGGGGTCGAATTGTGCGCGAACGCGGAGATGGCTCTGCGGAAGCTGACGAGGGAGCGCTTTGAGGCGATCATCGTGGACTGCGCGGGTCCAGGCGCCGCGGACGTGCTGCGCAGTGCGCGGACATCGCCATGCAACAAGCGGGCAGTCGCGGTAGCCATTCTGGATCCGGATAGAGGCATGCGTTCAGCCTTCGACCTCGGGGCCAACTTCGTCCTCTATAAGCCAGTTTCCGTGGAGCGCGCCAAGTCAAGTTTTCGGGCCGCACGAGCTTTAATGAAGAAGGAGCGGCGGCGCAACTCACGCATTTCAGTCCACATCCCGGTAGAAATCTCGAGCCGGGAATCGGGTGCTCGATTCAAGGTCAACACCACCGATTTGGGGGAAGGTGGCTTGGCCATCAGTTTGCCCCGGCGCAGCAAGCCTCATGGCCGCTGGCAGCTATCCTTCACGCTGCCGGGCTCCAGCACGGTTCTGGAGGTCGACGCGGAGTTCGCCTGGGAGGGGACGGGAACGCAGGTAGGGCTGCGCTTCCAAAATCAGACTCCGGAATTTGCGAGCCAGTTGCGGGAGTGGATCGGGAGGAATTCTCCGGACGTGGAAAAGGACGATCCGCCAGCCCGCTGCAAACTTACGGACTTGAGCGTAGGAGGTTGCTACCTCGATATCACTTCGCCATTTCCGGTTGGGGCCCGAGTAACGCTGTCGATGCGAGCCGCCGGAGCTGAATTGAAGGTGGAAGGCATAGTTCGCGTCATGCACCCGGATCAGGGAATGGGCGTGGAATTCAGCCAGACGACTCCGGAACATCGCACGCTGCTGGAAAAGTTCCTGGGCCTGCTTACCGAGAATCGCAACGTGCTGCCTGAGTTGCTGGTGGAGCCCGAAGGCCTGGAGATTGAGCCATCGAATACCTCGCCAGTTTCCGCCGCATCTGGCGAGGTGGAAGACACACTGCTGGGGCTTTTCCGAAATCAGGCAGCGCTGCCAACGGATTCGTTCCTGGCGGAGTTGCGCAAACAACGAGGGATGGCGACGGCGGCCACTGGCGCCTCCGTCTGATCACCCGCTGCGTAGGTCAAACCCGTTACTTGTGGACTTCCAACGCGACTTTCTTGAAAAAATCGACGGCATGCTGCCGGGTCGGAGTCTGGGCAAGCAGAGTCAGGGAATCCATGTTAAGCCGCCGCGCTGCGCCGGACAGAATACTCCTTTGGAGCATATTGGGTGGAAGTGCGAGAGAGGTTGTTGCGAACACGGTTTGAGGCGGCGCAATTGTGGGCTTGTCGACTCGGGCAGAGGCGAGAGTTAAAACTTGCTCCAGTGTCGGAGCAGCTTTAATACGAGCGCTGGTCAGCATGGTGGCGCCAGGGCTGTTAGGAATGTCCAACCAATCCCTCAACGTAGCCAGAATGGATGTGTGATCGTAAGGTGTGGAAGTGTTCGAGCGGAACACCGTGCCCGCTTGAACGTAGGGCGATACCACGATCACGGGCACGCGAACGCCGAAGCGGTCGAATCTGAAGCCCTGCTTGCCGGGATTGCTGGCAGCATCTGGAGGGGTTGCTCCGGCCGGGGGCAGCACATGATCGTAGCAGCCTCCATGCTCGTCGTACATGATCACCAGCAGGATGTTGTTCCACGCTGGCGATTGGCTTACGGCTTGCCAAACCCGAAAGAGGAATTGTTCTCCTGCCGATACGTCGTGGGGTGGATGCTGGTCATTGGGATCGAGCACGAATCTGGGCTCGACAAAGGAGTATTGAGGAAGCGAATTCTTGGCGCAATCGTTCAGGAACGCATCAAAGCCCTGAAAGCAAGAGTCGAACCGGTGGTCCCACAGATTCGGAGCGAAAGTTCGAGTCAGGGACGGGGCTAGGAGTGCGTCGCTGTATACCCTCCAACTCGCGATCGGGTCCAGAACATTGAAGATTGTTGGCCCGGCAAAATCCAGCGGGTCGGGTACGTCGCCGTCTAACTCGCCGTTGACAACGTTGCCATTCGATGTGCCGGAATGCAGGAAGGCCCGATTGGGTATGGTCTCGCTTGGTACAGAGCAGAACCAGGCATCAGAGATGGCATAGTTTTGAGCCAATGCGGAAAGCACCGGAAACTGAGCTGGACTATAGGCCTGCATGATTTCAGCTACGTTTGGAGGTTTCGTGGTGGCGTAGTCCAAGACGAAGCCCTGCATGGGCCACTGTGGATTGGCGGATGGGCCTTTGGGGCCATAGCACTGAACGTTGACGTGGTCGAAGGTCTCGTGCGCGTTCGGATGGGGAACCTGGTAATTGTCTGTGCCTTGTTGGATCATGACTTTGGTTGGCGGTTGCCCGTCGAAGTAGTCGGCATTGGAGGGATTCCATAGGCCCAGGCTAAGCCCGTCGTAGGAGGCCGGACTACCAGCGGGGAGATACAGGCTCGGCTGCGGACCGGGCTTTGAGTAGAGCCAGCCGCACAAGTTATCCAGGGACCGGTTCTCGAACATCACCACGACGATGTTCTGGATTTGGGGCAGGATTTTCGACATGGATGCGCCTCCGCGGAACATTGTGCACGATTTTTCAGCTGTAGGTGCAAAAGATTCGCTTTCCTTCTGGAAAGAGGGTTTTCAAGGTCGAGAGTAGTTTCCTCACCGGGCTTGGATCCCGGCTCGAAATAGGAGTAGCCACAGCCGAGGGCGGCTGCCGCCACATCAGTTGATGTCCGTTCAGCAGTGGATTCTCTGCATGCAGTATGCGCGGGCGGGAGTGCCCGCCCCACGCATTTAGTGTTAGAACGTCTTGCGGAAGATCCAGAATAAAGATCCAGAGAGCAGCATGGCGACGGGCAGGGTCAGCACCCAGGCCAATGCCAGATTGCGCACCGTGGACCACTGAATTCCGGATTGGTTGGCGGCCATGGTGCCAGCGATGCCGGACGAAAGCACGTGAGTGGTGCTGACGGGGAGACCGAATCCGTCGGCGGCGCCAATGGTGGCCATGGCGGTGATTTCTGCAACGGCACCTTGCGCGTAGGTCAGGTGGCTCTTGCCAATTTTCTCTCCCACCGTTACAACGATCCGTTTCCAGCCGACCATGGTGCCCAGGCCGAGAGCCATGGCTACGGTAACCTTTACCCAGAGAGGAATGAAGCGGGTCGAGTGATCGATGTGCTTTTTGTAATTGGCGAGGATTGCGGTATCGGCGGCAGAAATCTCTGGCTGGCCATTCTTCTTCATTAGGCGCAGGGCTTCGCTGATGAGATACATATCGTTGCGGAAGTTGCGTACGCGGTCGTTGGGAATGTTCTTCATCTCCTTGTACAGAGCGGTCTCATTGCCGATGTCGCTGACCAGGGTGCGTAGGGCGAGCATGGTGTTGGGAGTGAAATTCTTGTCACGAATGTATTGGGTGACATCGTCGTGCGCGTCACTAACGACGGCATTGGGACTGACGTACTTGGTGAGCGTGTCGGCGGCCTCAATCGAGATGGCGATGAAATCCTGAGAATCCTTGAAGGTGACGGCGTGGTTGAGCGCGTAGGCGGTGGGAACGGTGCCGATCAGGATGAGCATAATTAAGCCCATGCCTTTCTGTCCGTCGTTGGAGCCATGGAAAAAGCTGACGCCGGTGCAGGTGAGAATGAGCAGGCAGCGGATATAGAACGGCGGCGGCTCGGTGCCTTCTGGAGCCTTGTAAAGCTTGGCGTCCTTGATGAGGGCTTTGGCGAGGAGCAGCAAGAGAAAAGCGCAGCCGAAGCCTACGATCGGCGAGAGCAGCAGCGACCAGCCGATGTTTTTGGCCTGAGCCCAATCGACGCCGCTAGTTCCGCTTCTGCCGGAGATGAGCTGGTTGGCAATGCCGACCCCGATCACGGAACCGATCAGGGTATGCGAACTGGAAGCAGGCAGGCCGAAATACCAAGTGCCGAGGTTCCATATGATGGCGGCGACCAGTAAGGCAAAGACCATCGCGAATCCGGCTTTGCTGCCTACCTGCAGAATCAGCTCGACCGGCAGCAGCGAGATGATGGCAAACGCTACCAGGCCGCTGGAGGCGAGGACGCCGAGGAAATTCCAGAACCCGGACCAAACGACGGCGATGTGGGGCTGGAGTGAGTGAGTGTAGATGACGGTTGCCACAGCATTGGCGGTGTCGTGGAATCCATTGACGAATTCGAAGCCCAGAGCAACCAGCAGCGCGATCCCCAGGAGAAGGTAGGGCAGGAAAGATTCGCTGTGTACGGTGGAAAGGTCGCGGAGCAGGCTGGAACCGGCGTAGAGAATTCCTACAACGAATACGGCTCCAAAAATCAGGATGCCGAGTTTTCCGGGCGAACGCGAGAATTTTTGGTCCAGCAGAGTCTGGGATGCAGTGGCCATGGTTGTTCCTCGGTTATAGGGATGAGTGCGCTAAAGGGTGAAACTATACGGAAGGATTGTTACGGGAGTGTGAAAGAAAGCAGTCAGTTCTCGGTTCTCGGGTCTCGGGTAATGCCGCTTAGGGTCGGGCTGGTGGTTTCGCTGATTGGCTGCTTGGTACAGGGGGGCTTCGCGGAGTCTGCAGCATTGATTACAATAGGAGATTCGTCCGTCCTTATACCGGGGAACCCGTAGTGGGAGGACGAAGAATACTTTGGAACAGTCCAACCACAAAGCTAGCGCATCCCCCAGCGTGTCGGCTGGCGTGTCTCCTACCGTGTATTGGCGGGTAGAAGGCAGCCTGCTCGACCTGACGGTAGTGCAGCCGGTGGCATTCTTTACCTGGAACGCGCAGACCTTCTCGGAACGGTTCCGGCGGCGGGGGCTGATCTTCCTGATGGCGGCGCTGCGTCCATTTCTTTACTCGACGAACCGGAAGTTTGCGACGCGCGTTGTTCACACCAGCTTGCGGGGCGTGACCCGGGACCGGCTGGATCTGCTGGGCGAAGAATACTTCCAATACAAATTGAAGCCCGAGCTGAAGACGCACGGGGCGGAGCGGGTGCGGGAACTGGTGCGCGCGGGCGCGGATGTGGTGCTGGTGAGTCAGGGGCTGGAGCACGTCATGAAGCCGCTGGCATTGCATCTGGGAGTGAAGCGAGTGGTGGCGAACCGTTTGGAGTTCCGCGATGGGGTCGCGACGGGGCGGCTGTTGGAGCCGGTGATCCGGCCCCGCGGGGCGTTCGCGCGAATCCGAGAGCAGAGTCCGGACGGGCGGCGGGCTCCGAAGACGCTGGCGCGGCACCTCGATATTACGGTGGAGGAGCTGCGGGCGGCGGCGATTGGATCGGAGCGAGGGCCCGCGGCACAGGAACGTCCGATTGTGCACTTCGAGAGGCAGAGCCAAGCGGCGGGATTCTCGGTGCGGCGGGCGCTGGCGGGCAAGCACGTGATGCTGATCGGCGTGACCGGATTCATTGGCAAGGTCTGGCTCGCGAATACGCTGATGCAGTTGCCCAAGATCGGGCGTGTTTATCTACTGATCCGGCGGCAGAAGTCGAATCCGGCGCAGCGGCGGTTCGAAAAGATTGTGGAAGAATCGCCCGTGTTCGATCCACTATTCGAGAAGTACGGAGCGGGGTTTGGGGAATATCTGCGGGAAAAAGTTGAGGTGGTGGAGGGAGACGTCACGCAGGCGGGGTTGGGGCTGGATGCGGAGGTGGCTCGGCGGCTGCAGAGGAATCTTGATCTGATTGTGAATAGTTCGGGATTAACCGACTTCAATCCCGATTTGCGGGATGCGCTGGCGACCAATACGGATGCGGCGATGAACATCCTGGAGTTTGTGCGGGGAACGGAGCACGCGGGGTTGCTGCATTTATCCACTTGTTACGTGGCTGGCGAGCGCGACGGGCGGGTTACGGAAAAGCTGATTCCGAATTACACTCCGCATCGCGTTGCGAACTTTGATGCGGAGCAGGAAGTGCGGGCGCTGCACGAACTGATCGCGAAGGCTGAAGCGCAGGCTGAGGGCGCGGAAGTGACGGCTGGCCTGAAGATGCAATCGCTGGCCAACGAACACGCGGCGAAAGGGCTGCAAGGAGCGGCGCTGGAGAACCAGATCCGCAAAAACCGTATCCGATGGCTGAAGACTTATTTGACCGAAGCGGGGACGCGGCGGGCGAAGGAGTTGGGCTGGCCTAATACGTACACATTGACCAAGAGCCTGGCGGAATCGCTGATGGTGAAGTATGGAGCGGGGTTGCCGATTGCGGTGGTGCGTCCGGCGATTGTCGAGACCTCGGTGGCGAAGCCGTTTCTGGGATGGAATGAAGGGATCAATACATCGGCGTCTCTGTCTTATCTGTTGGGGACGTATTTCCGGCAATTGCCGACGAACGAGAGCAAGCGGCTGGATATTATTCCGGTGGACGCGGTATGCGACGGCATGACGTTGATCGCGGCGGCAATTGTGGAGCGGCGGCATGACTCGCTTTACCAGTTGGCGACTTCGGTGACGAACCCCTGCGACATGGGGCGGTCGATTGAGTTGACATCACTGGGACACCGCAAGCATTACCGGGCGCAGGAAGGGCTGGAGTCCTGGCTGCGGCTCCGGTTTGATGCGATACCGGTATCGAAGACGCGGTATCAGCGGATGTCGGCGCCGGCGCAGAGGGCGATTGTGAAGTCGATTCAGCGGATCATGTCGCCGCTGCCGTTGAAAAAAACGCCGCTGGTGAAGACGGAGAGGAATCTGGAGCGGGTGGAGAAATTGATCGAACTGTTCGAGCCGTTCATCCTATTCAATGAGCACGATTTCGCTGCCGACAATGTGGAGAAGCTTTCGCATGCGCTGGTGGAAGACGAGCGCGCAGAATTTGGATACAAGGCGCGGATGCTCGATTGGTGGGATTACTGGATCAATGTGCATATTCCGGCGCTGCGGAAATGGACTTATCCGTTGATTGAGGGAAGGCCGCTGGAGGCGCGTCCAGCGCGGAGTTTGTTGAATGGGGAGACGGTGAAGACGGGCACGTGAGGTTATGTTCCTGTTTCGGCGGAAATCGTAGGGTCGAAGAGAAACGGAATTGGTGAATGGCGATATTTCTAACGGGGTCGACGGGATACATTGGGGCGCATGTGGCGGCGAATCTGCTGCGGGATCATGGCGCGGCGCTGAATGTGCTGGTGCGGGCGCGGGATGTGAGCGAGGCGGAAGGGCGGCTTTGGCAGGCGCTGCAATTGCATCTGGAGTTCCAGCAGTTTTATGAATTTCTGCAGACGCGGGTGCGCGTGTTCCGTGGAGATTTGACGCAGCCGGGGTTTGGCCTGGATCGCGATGAATACGACCGGCTGGTGCACACTACGGATTCGGTGATCCACTGCGCGGCTTCGCTCAACCGGAAATCCGAAAAGAGTTGTTTGAATGTAAATCTGCGGGGCACTTTGGAAGTGCTTACTCTGGCGCGGCATGCGGAGCATTATCACGGGTTGCGGCGGTTCAGCGAGGTCAGCACGGTGGCGGTGGCGGGGAAGCGGCAGAATGAGGTGGTGACGGAGGACCGGTCGATTGATTGGGAGCGGTCGGATTACGATCCGTATGCGCGGACCAAGAAATTCTGCGAGCACATGATGCGGGTGCTGCTACCGGAGACACCGAAGACAGTTTTTCGTCCCAGCATTGTGCTCGGCGATAGCCGCTATGCGGAGACCACACAATTCGATATGGTGAAGGCGTTCGTGTTCCTGGCTGGGCTTCCGGTGCTGCCGTTTCGTGCGACGGATAAGATCGATATCGTGAATGTGGATTTTGTAGCGGACGCGATCTCGACACTGCACCAGAAAGATCGTCCCGAGCACGATATCTATCATCTTTCGTCAGGCGTCGGGTCGCAGACGTTTCGTGAAATTACGAAGGCGCTGGCTGCGGCCCAGAACAAGCGCGCGCCAGTGTTTGTGCCGCTAGTGGAGCGTCCGTTCGCTGGATCGGTGAACTTTCTGGCGAACCGCAAGGGTGCGATTGGCAAAGGGGCATCGCTGCTGAAGGTGTTTATGCCGTATCTGGTGTGGAATACGGTTTTCGATAACACGCGGGTGACGAAGGAATTGGGAAAGAAGCCGGTGGCGTTTTCCGAGTATTGCTATCCGCTGTTGAAATTCAGCCGCGACAATAATTTCGAGTACAGGTACCAACCCTGGCCGGCAACCGCGGGAGGGCACGCCGCATGATGGATTTTATACTGGAAGCGTGGGTGAGCAGTTCGATCGAGCGCGCTAAAGCTGGATGGATGCTCGGCGAAGGCAAGCGCTGGCAGCCGGGCGAGAAGTTGAAGTTGTTGTTTGCGGGCTACAACGGCACGCGGAATATGGGGTCGGATGTTCGCGTGGAAGAGATGCTGCGGCAGGTTCGTCACATTCTGGGTGCGGAGCGGGTGGAATTCAGCGTGATGAGTCAGAATCTCGATTTCTCGCGGGAATATTTTGAAGGCACGAAGCAGGTGCATCTGCCGGATATCTTCCCGCCGTTTCTCGCAAATGAAGTTCCCAAGCACGATGGCGTGGTGGCCTGCGAAGGCTCGATGTTCAAAAGCAAGTTCGCCAATGCGCTGACCACGATGATGATCGGGTCGCTGGGAATTGCCGCGGTGCAGAACAAGCTTTCCGTGGGATACGGCGCGGAGGCTGGGCACATGGATCCGCTGCTGGCGAAGATGTGCGGACGATATTGCAGGAACTCATTTGTGATTACGCGGAATGAAGAATCGCGAACCGTGTTGCGTGAACTTGGAGTGCCAACGGAGTTGGGAACTGACACTGCGTGGACGTTTGAACCGCGGCCGCCAGAGTATGGGCAGAGTGTGCTGAGAAAAGTGGGGTGGGACGGGCGGGCGCCGGTGCTGGTGGTCTGTCCGATTAATCCGTTTGAATGGCCGGTAAAGGCGTCCGTGGCGAAGCTCGCCTTGCACAGTGTGGCTGGGGCTTACAAGGACAGCCATTACCGCGGGCCGTATTTTCATACTGCGGGGCCGGCAGCGGAAGAGGCGTATCGGAAGTATTGGACGGCGATTGCAAATGCGGTAGACGCATTCCGCAAGAAGAAGAACGTTTTCGTCGTCCTGGCGGCGACGGAGCGTCTGGATGCGCGCCCGGCAAACCGGATTGCGGAGAAGCTGGGCGGTGTGCCGGTGCTCACATCGGACGAGTACAACATGTACGAACTGGTGAGCATTCTGCGGGCGTGTCACATGATGGCTTCGTCGAGGTATCACGGGATTGTGACCTCGATGCCGGGGTTGGTGCCATCAGCGGGAATCACCATGGATGAGCGTATCCGGAATCTGATGCGGGAACGCGGACATCAGGATTTGCTGATGACGGTGGACGATCCAGAGCTTGAAGGGAAGCTTCTGGCAGCTCTGCAGAAGCTGAGTTGTGAGGGCGAGGCGATTGCGACTGGGATCGCGCAGACGGTGGTGAGGAACCTGAAGGTGATGGCGCGCATGGGAGTTTATTTTGAAGAGGAAGTGCAGAGACGATATCCGGAGTTTGAGACGCGGCGAGGAGAGTGGAGTTGGGAGGATTATCTTCCGCCGATGAGCACGGGACTGCGGGAATTGGTGGCGGCTTACAACTAGAAGAGGGTCTCTCGTAACCGCGGTATTGCAATCCACATCTTGAGCACACTCATTCCATTTATCGGAGAGATATTCGCGCAACTGCAGGCGGCTGCGGACGTGCGGGTTCTTGCCGAGATTCGCGAGGGCGAAATCACGGGCGTTACCGGCGCCGAGTTGCTCGAACTGGTACGCAAGGCGAGAACGTTTATTGCTTCGAAGGGGCTGAAGAAGGGCGACCGGTGCGGTTTGCTGGCGGCGAACAGCATTCGATGGGTTGCGATGGATTTGGCGCTCATGGCCGAGGGTTTGATTGTCGTGCCGCTGTATTCACGGCAGGCGCCGGCGGAGTTGGTGGCGATGATGAAGGACTGCACGCCGTCGGCGCTGTGCTGCGGCGACGTGGTGTTGCGAGATGCGATCACGAAGATTTGGCCGGGGGCGCCACGGCAGTTTTTGTTTGACGAGATCTTTGCCGGCATCGAAGGAATGCAACTGGAGCGGCCGCAGGTGGGGAACGACAGTCCGGTGACCATTATTTATACGTCCGGAACCTCGGGCGAAGCCAAGGGAGTGGTGCTGACGGCGGCGAATGTGGGATTCATGCTGGACCGGACGGCGGAGCGGCTGGACGAGCTGATGTTGGGCTCGAATGAGCAGGACCGGATCTTTCATTATTTGCCGTTCACGTTTGCGGCATCGTGGATTGCGTTGCTTACGTTTCTAAAGCGACGGAGCCTGGTCGCCATCAATACGGATCTGACGAAGATTGCGAACGACATGAGGACCGTGGCTCCGGATTATTTTCTAAACGTCCCGCAGTTGTTGGAGCGGATTCGGCGGGCGGTGGATGAACAACTGTGGCAGACGGGTGGAGTGCCGCAGGCAATTTATTCGCGGGCGAAAGGCGCGTGGGCGCGACGGCAGGATGGGCAGCCGAAAGCGGGAGATACGGTGTGGTTGGGACTGGCGAATGCGCTGGTCTTTCCGGCGATCCGGAAGAAGATGATTGGGAGAAATTTGAAGGCGCTGATTTGCGGATCGGCGCCGTTGAGTGCGGAGACGCAACTCTATTTCATGATGCTGGGAATTCGTGTGCTGCAAGTCTACGGCTTGACGGAGACGACCGCCATTTGCACGATGGATGATCCGAACCGGGTTGAGGTGGGGCGCGTGGGGCCGGCGATTCCGGGCATGGAGATGAGGCTGGGAGAGAACGATGAGATCGTGGTGCGCGGACCGAATGTTTTTTCGCGGTACTGGAACCGGCCAGAGCACACGGAGGAGGCACTGCGTGACGGGTGGTTTCATACCGGCGATCAGGGCGAAGTGGACGCGACGGGGAACTGGCGGATTGCGGGGCGGATCAAGAACCTGATTGTGCTGGGATCGGGGCACAAGATTTCGCCAGAGCCGATTGAGAGTGCGATTGCGAAGAGTTTGCCGGGAGCGCAACAGGTGGTGATCGTGGGGAACGGGCGGGGATATTTGTCGGTGATCGTGACCGGGAGCGTAACGGCTGAACAGGTGCAGTCAGCGCTGGATGTGGTGAATCCTGAGTTGCCGCACTACAAGCAGGTGCGGGCGTTTTTTGTACGTGAGGAGGCATTCTCCATTGAGAGTGGCACGTTGACCGTGAATGGCAAGTTGAAGCGCGACGTGATTGCGGCGCGCATGAAGGATGAGATCGACGAGATCTACGGGGTGAAGCAGGCTGTGTAGCTGGGCGACAAATGCTGGAAACCACTGAGGACACGAAGGTGCACGAAGGAAAAGCTACATCGATTCCGGCCTCTGAGCGGGTCAAGGGCAGCGGATTGTCCTGGACGCTTGCTGATGGCGTGATCGAACTGGCGCTGCATCGGGAGCCGTGTAACGAGCTGGGATCGGAGTCTCTGGAGGAGTTCGAGAAATTTGCTGTGGCTTTGGATCGGATGCAGGCGGAAGCACATGCGCTCATTATTCATAGCGAGATGAAGCCGGGGTTTTGCGCGGGAGCGGATTTGCGCGAACTGTATCATCGTTCGCAGGGGATGGAGAAAGCCGAGGCGGTGAAGGGAGTGCGGGATTTCCTGGAGCGAATTCACCGAGTGTTGAATCTGATCGATGCTGTACCTTTGACGACGATTGCCGCCGTGCATGGAGTGACGTTCGGCGGAGGATTCGAGTTGGCGCTGGCTTGCGACCTGATCATTGCCGACAAGATGGCGCGCTTTTGTTTTCCCGAGTTGAGGCTGGGATTGATTCCAGGTTTCGGAGGGATTCCGCGTCTCAAGCGCGATTTGAGCAATGCAGTGGTGAGAGATCTTTTGCTGACGGGACGCAGCTTTAATGCGACCAAGGCCCAGCAGATCGGGCTGGTGAGCCAGGTGGTGGGCGAGGGCGAGGTGCTGCGGGCGGCGCGGGCTACGGCGGTGCAATTGGGGAAATTCGATCGCGGAACGGCGGCAGCTGCGAAAAAGTTTATCAAGCCGATTCCACATGAGGAGTTGCGGCGGGAGATCGATATTTTCTGTGAACTGTTTGCGCGTCCGGCGGTGCAGGCTGGGTTGAAAAAGTTTGTGGAGAGCACGGATGCGCAACCGTATTTGCCTTGACCCGGTTGCCAGTACCCAGTTGCCAGTACAATTCACGAGCGTGCAGCAAGCGAACAGCAGGTTCCTCCCGGGCCTTTTGGCCGGGTTCGGAATGGCATCAAGGTAGGAGATATGCAGACTGCGGAACAAACGCTGGATGAGATATTGACTCTTGCTGCGGTGCACTTCAAAGTACCACGGGAGAAGCTTGCTCCCGACGACGACTTCTTCAAGACACTGGGGATTGACAGCCTGCAGACGCTTGATCTGCTGACCAAGCTCGAGAACCACTTTCGGGTGGAGCTTCCGGATTATGAGTTGCAGGGAGTTTCTGACTTTCGCACATTGGCGGGGAAGATTCAGGCTCGACTCTAGTACAGCAATTGTTGCTTGATGATTTTTGATTGATGATTGTAACCGTGCCGCAGATCCGGGTTGTTAATCAACAATCATCAATCTACAATCAGCAATTCCTCTATGCTCGATCTCCAAAAATATAGTTGTTTGGGCGCAGTGCTGCGCGACGCTTTGGAGCGCTTTGCTGGCGAAACCTGCCTGATTGAGGCCGACCGCGATCGCGAAAAGGTCCGTCTTACGTATTCTGATTTCAAGGAAATCAGCCTGCCTTTGGCTCGGGCGCTGGAGGATGCTGACTTCGACGCCAGTGATCGCGCGGCCATCCTGATGACGAATCAGTCGAAGTGGCTGATTTCGGCGTATGCGATTTTCTATAGCGGCGGGGTGCTGGTTCCCCTGGATTACAAGCTGACGGCGGCAGAGCAACTGCAACTGCTGGAGCATTCGAGGGCCAAGGTTCTGGTTGTGGAGTATTACCTTTGGCGCGGGATCATGCAGGCGCCGGAGTTCCACAACATCAAGACCAAGCTGGTACTGGTGACCGAGGCTCCGCTGGGAGCGGACCTGGCGGGAGGATTTCGCTGGGAAGATTTCAAGCGCAAGGGTACGCCGGACTTCGTGATGCGCCAGCGGGAAGATGTGGCGTGCATCGTGTATTCGTCGGGCACCGGCGGGCGTCCGAAGGGCTGCGTGTTGACGCACGAGAATTATCTGGAGCAGTGCCGGGCATTGACGGCATGGTATCCATTCTGGCCGGGGGTGCGGTATTTGAGCATCCTGCCCACGAATCATGCGATTGATTTTATGGTGGGATTCATTGGGCCGTTTGTGTGCGGGGCGTGCGTAGTGCATTTGCGGACGCTGCGTCCGGAATTTGTACGGGACGCTTTTGTGCGCTACCGAATCACTTATGTATCGTTGGTACCCATGATTGTGAAGAACCTGGAGCGCGGACTGCGGGCGAAGTTCGACGAACTGCCGGGATGGAAGCGGGCGATTCTGAATCGGATGATTGAGCTCAATAAGATGCTGACGCGGAACAAGGCGCGGGTGAAGGTAAGCCGCGCGTTGCTGCCGCAAGTGCATCGGGCGTTCGGGGGGGAGTTGCTGGCGCTGATCACGGGCGGCGCTTTTATGGAGCCCTCGGCCATGCAGTTTTTCTATGATCTGGGCATTCCGGTGGTGAATGGTTACGGCTTGACCGAGGCAGGAACGGCGCTGACTTTGAACGACCTGAAACCGTTTCGCGCCGATACAGTGGGCACGCCGCTGCCGGGAGTTGAATTGAGGGTGCTGAGTCCGAATGAGGATGGAATTGGGGAGATTGCAGCCCGGAGCAAGACCGTGATGTCGCATTATCTGGATGATACCGAGTTGACGCTGGAGACGATCGTCGACGGATGGCTTCTGACGGGCGATTTGGGGCGGTTCGACAAGAGCGGGCACCTGCAGCTTTTCGGACGGAAGAAGAACATGATCGTCACCGAAGGCGGGAAGAATATTTATCCGGAGGATATTGAGACCGTGTTCGACGGGCTTCCGGTGAAAGAATACTGTGTGTTCGCGGCGAATTATGTGTGGCCGCAAAAAGAGCTGGGCCGAGAGATGCTGGTGATGGCGCTGCGGCTGGAACAGAATCAGCGCTTCGAGAGCAAATTGCTGCAGGAGATCGTAACTCGCAACCGGCGGTTGCCGGACTTCAAGCGCGTGGGCGGATATGTGATCTGGGAGAAGGATTTTCCACGGACTGCGTCGATGAAGATCAAGCGGCAGGTGCTGGGGCAAGATCTGGGAAAAACTTTGGCGCGGAGTGCGGTGGTGGGGCTGTGAATGGGCGGGAATCGTATCTGGCCATTGTGAATCCTGCCGCGGGTGGCGGACGCAGCCACAAGATGCTGGATCCGGCGTTAGAACGGTTGAGAACCGGCGGGGTTGCGATTGAGCTGGCCGAGACGCGGGGCGCTTGCGATGCTACGCGGATCGCACGCGAGGCCTACGGGCGCGGGCAGCGCCATTTCATTGCGGTGGGTGGGGATGGGACTTCGTATGAAGTGGTGAACGGACTTTTCCCGGAAGCGATTGCGGGCGATCGTCCTACGCTTGGGTTCTTGCCACTGGGGACGGGGAATTCTTTTCTGCGGGATTTCAGCGACTGCGGGGTGGAGCACGCGATCGAGTCGCTGATTGCGGGACGAACGCAGTCCTGCGATGTGCTGCGGATGCGGCACCGCACGGGAGTGATCCACTACATTAACTTGCTCAGTGTGGGGTTTGCAGCGGACGTGGCTACCTTGCGGGCGCGGCGGTTCAGCCGTCACGGACAGTTGGGATACCTCATTTCAATTCTTCTGGGCTTGGCGCGATTACACAGGCGGCCGTTTCCGGTGCGGGTGGATGGTGAAACGGATTTTGACCGTCGGAGCTGCCTGTTTCTCACTTTCAATAACAGCAAGTTTACCGGCGGGACCATGATGATCGCGCCGAAGGCGGAGGTAAACAGCGGATTGATTGAATATGTTCGCTGGGGTGCAATTGGCAGGCTGGGGCTGATGCGGAATTTGCCTAAGCTTTACGACGGCACGCATATTGAGCATCCGCTGGCCGAACGCAAGGCGGTGAGGCGGGTGGAGTTCGATTTGGACGCGCCAGTCGATGTGATGGTAGATGGGGAAGTGCTGACGCTGCATTGTGAAGAGTTGGATGTGCTGCCCGGGGCATTGAACGTGGTGGCCTGAGCCCGTGATATAAGAAGTGGATCACGTTGGAAGGGAATCATGTCTGAAGAGCGGCGAAAACGGCGGCAGGAACGCGTGGCGCCGGAGGCGAATCCGCGGTCGCGGAAGAAGATGCTGATCTGGGGGGGGATTGGCGTGTTGTTTGTGGCGGCCTATGCCGCGGGGTGGGAGTACAAGAGTCATCGCTACGATGATTTTGCGAAGTGTATGGCGTCGAAGCAGGTGAAGATGTATGGCGCGTATTGGTGTCCGCACTGCGCCGATCAGAAGGAACTTCTCGGAAAGTCATATCGATTTGTCTACGTTGAGTGTGGAGTGCCTGGGTCACATGCGGAGTCGGATGAGTGCATGGCGCTGGGCGTGAAGTCGTTCCCGACGTGGCGATTCCCGGATGCCACTATGACGCCGCTGGTGTTCTCGGTCCAGGAGCTAAGCGACCGAACCGGGTGCAGTTTGCCGTGACAAGTCAGGTTAGAGCGTCCGATACAAGTTCGGCGCGGGGCGATCGATCCCTGTTCCTGGCCATCGCGGTTCTGGCGGCTTTGGGGATTTGCGTTTCCGCGGTGTCGTTGCAGCGGCACTATGCGAAGTCGGCGACGGGGTTCTGCGATCTCGGGGAGAGATTCGATTGCGACATTGTGAACCGGAGTGAGTATTCGAGGGTGATGGGCATTCCCGTGGCGGGGATTGGGGTCGTCGGATACGGAGTGCTGCTGGCGCTGGCGACAGTTTACCGCTCTCGGGCGGAAACGCCGTTCAGGCTGCTGGTGACGGCGCTGGCGGGGTTGGGGTTCGCGCTCTATCTCACCTACGTCGAGGGATATGTGCTGGGGACCTGGTGCATTCTGTGCTTGAGTTCGCTTGGGCTGATTGCGGGGATTACGGTGCTGGCGGGTGTGGTGAAGGCCAGGGCTTCCATCACAGGTTGAAATGATTCGCGTTTTTAAGACGATTAAGAACTGAGGGCGTATCCTTCCCGAGTTGCATCACAAAGTGAAGTTCTGATGGGAGACTTCCAAAAAACAAAAAATGAGGCATGGGCCGATTCTGCCCCGATTCGCGCGACCGGGGCCACTGGAGATTTGCGGCTGCATGAATTTCCAAGCCGCATCTTCCGGAATACGCGTTTCTTGCGAGTGTGGCTGCCCCCGGGGTATGACGATGAGAAGAATGCTGACCGGCAGTATCCGGTGCTTTACCTGAATGACGGGCAGAACCTTTTCGAGGCATCGACGGCTTTCGCGGGAATGGAGTGGCAGGTGGACGAGGCGGCGGACCGGTTGATCCGGGAAGGCGCGGTGCCGCCGCTGATTGTTGTCGGGATGGATAACACGGGCAAAGACCGGATTCGCGAATACATGCCGTTCCGGTCCACGTTCCCGAGGATGCTGCGGTCGCGGGGGCGATACTATCCGGATTTTCTGATGAAGGAAGTGATGCCGTTTGTCGAGCGCAATTACCGCGCGGCGACGGGGCCCGAGAATACCGGGCTGGGAGGATCGTCTTTAGGGGCCCTGATTGCGCTGTACACCGCAATGGCGCGGCCGGGAGTGATTGGTCGGTTAATACTGGAAAGTCCGTCGCTGTGGGCATCGGGCCGACAGTTGGTGAAGGAGAGCCGGGCGGTGAGAATTTGGCCGGAGCGAATATTCTTAGCAGTGGGAACAGCCGAGGCAGGAAGCGTAGAACGGAGCCGGACGGTGGTAGACGATGTGCGGGAACTGGCGGCCATCATGCGTCGGGCCGTGCTGAGCGAGAAGCGCTTGCGGCTGGTGATTAAGGATGGAGCAAGGCACAGCGAGGCGGCCTGGGCGGAGCGATTTCCTGAGGCATTGCAGTTCCTGTTCGGGCATTAAGTGCAGGTCAGAGCGAATTCGGAACCGGAATTGATTTCCTGCCAAGGTTCCATATCCCACACAAGAGAGCGGCCATTACCGGCACAGAAAGCTGGAAGTGTGTCCAACGCGCCAGAGGGCCGAGGAGCGGGAGTACGAACGCGAGATAGAGCAGGAGCTTGAGATGCGGAGTGGCGCGGTGAGCGAGCTCAGTGATGATCCACTCGGAGAGAAGCAGGAATGCCGGGGCAAGGATCACGAGGTCATAGACGGTGAGATGTGGGGCGAGCAGGACGGTAGCGAGCAGCAGCGTCGAATAGCGCAAGGATAATGGGAGGTGGTTGCGCCAGCAGGCTACGGTCAACGCCGACACTAGTAGTGCACTGAAGAGATAGAGCGCGAGTGAGGCTGAGGGCCAGGGGATCAGCATGGCCCAGAAGGTGCGCAGGGAGTGAGTTTGGTAGAGTCGCGGCTCGAGCAGCAGGAGCAGGCTCGGCAGGTTGAGCAGCATACGCTTCCACGCGTGAAACGGGCCGGAACCGTAGTAGAGCCATGCTGCGGTTAACTGGCCAGTGGCTGAGAGAAGCGCTCCTCCGAGTACTCTCCAGCTTAGTGTGAATACGAAGACGAGCGCGGCGGCCAGAACTAGCTGGGGCTTGAAAATGAGGCATCCGAGAGCCAGCCCAGCGAGGAATTCACGCTGGGCGCGCAGGGCTAAGAAGGCTAGAGCGAAACACGCGAGCGCGAGCGCTGACGTTTGTCCCCAGGCGATGAGATGCCAGAAGGCGGGGAAGGCAAGAGCAAGAATGAAGCAGGTGAGCTTGTGATTGCGCAAGTTGGGGCAGGCGCGCCAAACAGCGAAACAACACAAGCTGTAAAGGAGAGTGCTCAAACTGAGCCAGAGGATAAGCGCGCAAGGGTAAGACAGTCGGGCAAAAGGAGCGAAGAGGATTGAAACCTGCGGCGGATAGAGTGGCAGATAGCGCAGCCCCGTAGCAGCCGGGACGCGTTGGGCCGCAAGTTTGGATTGCGCTTCCAGGTTGTACAAATCTGCGCCGCGGTGGGCGAGACCGAGCGAACCGAGAGTGTAGAAATGCAGAAAGTCTGTGCCCTTGAGATTGTGGTTGCGATCAAGCAGTCCGGGGGTGGCCATATTCCAGGTGTAAACAGACCAGAGGCTGAGCGCGAGGATCAGTCCGTTGGCACGCAGGCGCTTGGCGGTCAGGAATTGCGGGGCCGACATAGAGTCAGCCTATCGTAAGCGTCT
Organism: uncultured Acidobacteriaceae bacterium; assembly: GCA_963842095.1. GTDB lineage: Bacteria > Acidobacteriota > Terriglobia > Terriglobales > Acidobacteriaceae > Sulfotelmatobacter. Next base: position 921,277 of record CAWJEY010000002.1, on the reverse strand, counting down.
TTGCGCTCTGATCGATATGGGCAGAGGACGATGAGGCCGCCAGTCGGCGCATCAGCAGCAGAGAACCAAAGGCTGCGAACGGGAGTGCAAGGCTGGCGGAGAGCGGGGCTGACCACAAGAGCCATGACTGCTGCACGTGGGACGGCACAAAAGCCAGGACCAGCGCGAGAAGCCAGGGAAGCAATCCGCATCCACAGAATAGGACGCAGGCGAAACGAGTAAGAGGGTTTGTCCGCCAAAGATCTTTCCAGTGCAGAATCATCAGCAGAACTACGGGGAGAAGCAAGACGTGGTTGAAGGGGGCAACCACTGTGGGGACAATTGTAACCGTAAGGGTTAGTGCAAAGCCCAAGGCAACAACGAAAGCGCAGGAGTTCGCAGGCTGGCGTCGCGCCCGCCAGCCGAACGAGGCGGCGATGAACAGCGCGGACAGGCTCACGAGCCAATTTAAGGCGGAGGGGAGAAGAACGCCGAGCAGAGATGTGGCGCTGGTGTAACCCGCGTAGGCGTGGAGTGCGCCGGGATAGCGCAGCAGCCAGCCGGGTAGAAGATATTCCGACCCGAGAATGAGAACGGTAAGCGCGCTGGCAAATCCTCCCAGGAGAGCGCGACGCCGCCGCCAGTCGCCCAGGACCCAGAGGGCAAACCAAGCGATAGGAAGCATGGAGAGTTGCGGCTTGATGGTTGCGAGGGCGAGCAGCGCGCCTGCCAGAAAGAGCCGCCCGGAAACCACGGACAGGGCTGCGGCACATATGAAACATGAGACCAGCAGGCCCAACTGCAGAAGACTCACACCCTGCATTACGGGAACACTGCTCAACAGGATGGCGAAGAGCGCGGCGAGGGCGGGCAGGGAGAGGTGCAGGCAGAAAAAACGCAGCCACAAGAATGCGCTGAGCACCGTGACCGCAGCCAGGGACCACCAGACGACAACGCGCACGGTATGGAAGTCCATGTGTACGGTGGGGGCGAGGAAAAAAACGATATAGAGGGGATAAGCAAATCGCTGCTGATCGCGCGGCTCGCCGGGGATGGAAGAATCGAGGACTTTCCCGTAGAAAGCGATTTGGATTTCGTGCGAGACCTCGACTCCGTACGGATCACGATGGCGGAGGAGAAGTTCGCGGGTTCCATACCAGCGTGGATAGAGGTCACTCAGAGCTTTTGGCCTGATCGTGTCTGAGTGGGTTGTCAGGGCGTAAACGACATGAGGCAGGCGACTCCAGTAGAGCCACATATTGGCTGAACCGATCAACAGGAAGAGCCACGCTGCCAGTCTCCACAGTCGAACTTTCATTGGCCTCAATTCCGTTAGAAAAATGTCTCCGAACAGTCACTTCGGCGTTCCGGTGGTCTCACCTGCCTGGAGCGGACGCGTGCAGACGTCCCGGAAGTCCGGGCCGCAGGCATAAACGAGATACAGCGGGAGATCACGTGGCTGAACGATGTATCTGCCACCCACCGCCGCATCCACGTCGGCATAGGCGGCTAACACGACGCTGTTGCCGGGCCGGGCGCGGACGCGAAACTGCCGCGAAGACGGCTCATAATTCGCGTAGCTGAAGCAATGACCGATGCACGCCCGATCCAGGTCGTGGTGGAAGCAAAGCGAGCGCAGAGACTGGTCCGCAAGAGAACTGATCACACGTTGTCCCGGGGGCAATCTGCTTACCGCTGCGTCCAGCCGATCTTCCATGTGGTTGAGTTCCCGGTCATCAGTATAGAGAAGCCCGAAGAACAATACTGCCGCTGAAAGCAGAACAACTCGTGCCAGTCGAGCGGTAGGTGCTGCGGCGAGAATTGTGCACATCATTAAGCCGGCCGTTAACGACAGGCGCTCGGCGATGAAGCCAAGGGGCCGTCCAAATTGCGGAAACAGCAGACGGTCGGGGATGAGCAGTACGGCGGCGGCGTTCAACAGCCAGAGTTGAAACGGAATTGTAGAAGCTAGATGTACGACACTGTGGCGCTTGATGATTTGGTGGATAAACACGCCCATATCAGCAGAAGGCAGGTGAACGGAGCCACATACCTCACGCCGAAGAGAGCTATCTGATTCGCGCCCGTGATGAAAGTCACTTGATCGGGAGACCAGGTGTAAGGATATCGATGCGTGAGAATGTAACGAGCGGCTACAAGCGCTGCTAGTCCGGGTATGAGCAGCAGGGGTTGTCGCCGGGGTTGAAGACGGCTTGCAAGCGTCGTGTAAGCGGTTGTGCCTACGGCCCACACAACCGTGACTGGATGGGAGATCCAGGCCAGTATCAGCAGTGGAGCAGCCATAGCCTGAACTCGCCAGTTTGCTTGCCAAGTAATCGCGAGATACCACAGGCACAAGCCCAGGGAGAGATAAAAATTGAAGAATCCCATGTGGAAGATGAAGCCATAGGCAAGCATCGCAACACAGGGTGCGGCAAACCACCAATTGCGGCCAGCCACGCGAAAGATGAAGCGGATGGCGCCCCATCCAAACACCAGAACTGAAATTGACACGGCTAGCTGTTGCGCGAGGCCTGGGCCTACGCGCACGAAAAACCACTCCAACATGAGGTCAAACAGAATGTTGTTCGATTGGGGGGAAATCCAGAGACCCGGCACCGCGCCTTGGTGGACTTGAGAGGCCAGCCATGCGTTGTAGATGTGGCTGGATAGATCGGCTGACTGAATCCGCGATTGCCAGAAGCAGGGGATCAACAGCGCGACGGAGGACAACGGGATCGCAATCCAGTTGAGAGCCTTGTGCCTGTCCAGATTCAGTTTCCCGATGCGCATGCCGGGAGCATTCTATCTCTCCGCAGCTTCCCGATCAGCGACTTTCTCAAATAGGCCGTCGACAATCTGGATCATTTCGTCATCCACGGTGCGGTTGCGGGAGATTGCTTCAACCAGCGGGATGGAGACGATTTTGTTGGAGCGCAAGGCGGCCATGCAGCCGAATTCGCCGCGGTGTACCATGTCGATCGCGCCCAAGCCGTAGCGGGTCGCCAGCACGCGGTCGAAGGCGCTGGGCGATCCGCCGCGCTGGATGTGTCCGAGGACCACAGCGCGGGTTTCATATCCGGTGCGTTTCTCGATTTCGCGGGCGAGAATGTTGGCAATGCCGCCGAGTTTGGCGTGGCCAAACTCGTCCTTGCCCATGTCTTGCAGAATCGGAGCTCCCTGGCCGGGCTCGGAGGAAAACTTTGCGCCTTCGGCCACGACCAGAATGGAGAAATAGCGGCCGCGCTCGTGGCGCTGGCGGATGGAATCGGCGACTTTATCGACATCGAAGGGGCGCTCGGGGATGAGGATGACGTCGGCGCCGCCGGCGATGCCGCTGTAGAGGGCGATCCAACCGGCGTCGCGGCCCATCACTTCGACCACCATCACGCGGTTGTGCGCTTCCGCAGTGGTGTGGACGCGGTCGAGGGCCTCGCAGACGATATTGCAGGCGGTGTCGAATCCGAAAGTGTAGTCGGTGCCCCCGAGATCGTTGTCGATAGTTTTGGGAACGCCGACCACTTTAGCGCCACGTTCGTGCAGCTTTTGAGCGACGGAAAGAGTGTCGTCCCCGCCGATGGCGATGAGGGCGTCGATTTGGTTTTTCTCCAGGGTCACTATGCAACGGTCGATGCCGTCGTGGTGTTTCGAGGGATTGGTGCGCGACGTGCGCAGAATAGTGCCGCCGCGAGGCAGAATGCCGCTTACTGAGTCGAGATCGAGAGGCATGCTGATATTTTCAATCAGGCCTCGCCAGCCTTCCATGAACCCGACGAATCCGTCCGCATAAGTGAAGATTCCCTTGCGCACGACAGCGCGCAGCACGGCATTCAGGCCAGGACAATCGCCTCCGCCGGTCAACATGCCAATCTTCATGGTTTGCTCCGGTGTACGAAATCAGACGACGATCCCTGGGATGTACCCCGGGAGCGGACTGGTTCAGGCGCAGCCCGCAGCGTGGGATAAGCAGTCGCCGGGAAGAACAAGATTATCATTAAATGCGGACTGATTCTTCGTAGGGAGCCGTCCGTCCTGATCCAAATCTGTCACAATAGAATCGATACCGACGAGAAGTCTGCGAAGCAACAGGGTGATAACCGTGAAAGCAAAGAAGGGTGTGATCGGAATCCTCACTGGTGGCGGCGATGTGCCCGGCCTGAACCCCGCCATCCGCGCCGTAACCATCCGCGCTATGCGCGAGGGCTGCCAGGTGATTGGCATTCGCCGTGGCTGGGCGGGGCTGGTCGACATCGTCCGCGAAAAAGACTACGACAATAGCGAGAACTTCCAGACGCTAACGGAGGACCTGGTCAACCGCACTGGCCGCACCGGCGGTACCTTCCTGCACACTTCGCGCACGAATCCCAGCAAGGTGAACAAGACCAGCGTTCCCGCTCATCTGCAGGCTACTTACAATGCCGAAAAGAACGACCTGACCGCGGAGGTCATCAAGAACCTGGACTGGCTTGGCATCGACTACCTGATCCCCATCGGCGGGGATGACACGCTGAGCTACGGCGTACGCCTCTATCAGGAAGGCGTGAAAGTGGTTGCTATACCGAAGACCATGGACAACGATGTTCCCGGCACCGACTACTGTATCGGGTTCAGCACCTGCGTGACGCGCACGATTGCCATGACGAACAGCCTGCGCACCAGCGCGGGGTCGCACGAACGCTTTATGGTGCTGGAAGTCTTTGGACGGTATGCCGGGTTCACGGCCATGCTGCCCACCATGGCGGGAGCGGCGCACAGGTGCGTGATCCCGGAGCACAAATTCGACATCGACCGGCTCACCGAATTATTGGTCCATGACCGCAAGAAAAACCCCAGCCACTACTCTGTCGTCCTGGTTTCGGAGGGAGCGATGTTCCAAGGCGGAGAAATGATCTTTGAGGCTGAGACTACGGATGCCTTCGGCCACAAGAAACTCGGCGGGATCGGGGCCCTGGTATCGGAGAAACTGAAAGAGCTTTCCCCCAAGTACAACAACGGGAAATCGATCAACACCATTAATCAGAAACTCGGATACCTGGTGCGCTGCGGCGACCCCGATGCCATCGATTCCATTGTCCCGATGGCATATGGAAATCTCGCCCTGGACCTGCTGTTGGGCAGGATCCATGGGCGGCTTGTGGTCCTCAGGAATGGGCGTTACGACAACATGCCCATCGACACGGTGATTGCCTCGAAGAAAGTTGTGAACGTAAAGGAACAGTACGACGTCGACCGCCTGCGGCCACACTACAAGAGCTTTGAGATGAAGCCGCTGTTTATTATGACCAGCGAGGCGGGGTAGCGTACCTCTGGCTGCGAGGGCTGCTGGCAGATCGATTCTCGACTTCTATTTCTTGAGCCCGATCGCGGCAGCTTCCATCTGATCGTGGACCTGCTCGGCGCGGCGCAGCGCGGTTTGCACGTTGTCGCAGATATTTTCCGCGCCGACTACTTCTTCGAACTCCGCCTGATGAATCAGGCTGGCGGGTTGTGCACGCGCGCCGCAGAGGATCAAAGTGCGGTTGCTGGCGTGGAGCTGCCGGGCGACTTCCTCGAGGGCGAAGAGTCCGGTGGCATCGAGTGCGTTCATGTTGCGCAGGCGGAGGATGACCACGGGCGGCAGGGTGTGCAAGTTCTCAGTGACGACATTGATTTTGTCGGTGGCGCCGAACAGAAACGGTCCGTGAATGCGGAAGATGGTGGCGTAGTAAGGAATGTCCTTATCCTGCAAGATGTGCATGCGGCCATCTTCGACGTACTCGTCGGTCACCTGAGAAACGGTGGTGGTGGCGGCGACCCGGCTGATGAAAAGCAGGGCGGCGAGAATCATGCCAGCCTCGACCGCGACCGTGAGGTCGGCGAAAACGGTCAGAGCAAAAGTGACGAGCCACACGCTGATATCAGTCTTCGTCAGCTTCAGCAGTTGCGGAATCTCGCGCCACTCGCCCATGTTGTAGGCGACGACGAGAAGAATTCCGGCGAGCACGGCCAGCGGAACGTGCCGAACCAGGGGCGCAGCGAACAGCAGGATGCAGAGCAGCGTGAGGGCGTGAATCATGCCCGCGACCGGAGACTGTGCGCCAGCACGAATGTTGGTGGCAGTGCGGGCGATGGCGCCGGTGGCGGGGAGTCCGCCAAACATGGGAGAAACGATATTAGCCACACCCTGGCCGATAAGTTCGACATTGGGATTGTGGCGGTCGTTGCTCATGCGGTCGGAGACCACGGCCGACATCAGGGATTCGATCGCGCCCAGCATGGCGACCGTGAGCGCGGGCCCAAGCAGCCCGTGGATCAGGTCGGCGCGGAAGCGGGGGATCACAAAGTGAGGTAACCCGGCGGGGATTCCGCCGAAACGCGAGCCGATCGTTTCTACCGGCAGCTTGAACAAGACCACAGCGGCGGTGCCGAGCAGAAAGGCGACGATCGCTCCGGGAATACGATTGGAGATGGCGCGGCACAGGATCATCACCAGCACAGTGCCCGCAGCCAGGGCTGTCGCCGTGTAGGACAGGGTGTGGAAGTTCCCGGCTAAGGCTTCCATGCGCAGCCAGAAGACGCCGGGAACTTTGGCGAGTTCGAGGCCGAAGAAATCCTTGACCTGAGTGCTGGCGATCAGGATGGCGATGCCGTTAGTGAAGCCGATGACGACGGGCCGAGGGATGAACTTGACTGCTGTGCCCATGCCGGCGATGCCCATGATCATCAGCAGGATGCCCGCCATCACCGTACACATGAAGAGGCCATCGACGCCGTGCAGCGCGACGATGCCGGAGATGACGACGACGAAGGCGCCGGTGGGTCCTCCAATTTGCGTTTTGGAGCCGCCCAACAGCGAGATCAGAAAACCAGTGACGATAGCGCAGTAGATGCCGGCCTGCGGGGTCAATCCGGAGGCGATAGAGAAGGCCATCGCCAAAGGCAGGGCGACTAGGCCTACCGTGATGCCGGCGACGAGATCATGGAGAAACTTGTTGGCGTTATAGTCGCGCAGGCAAAGGACAGACTTCGGAAGCCAACGCTCATCTAAGAAAACACGCGCCATTTTCCTATTATGCCGTACGCATCGGCGGAATAAACAAAATTGACGAGGCGAGGAACACCCGAAGGAACATGGCCACCTTCGCCGAGATCGGCCCTCCCCCATCCAGTTATGAATCCAGGTACCGGTTCTAGGAGATGGACCAATTCCGCGCTACACTGCACTCACATGCGAGTTCTCGGCATCGATTGCGGCGGCGAGTACACGGGCTACGCTGCTAGGTTCACTGCGGCGTAGCCAGAAATGCGTTGCTTCCAAATCCGCCAATTAGCTGTCCCTGGTCGTTTATCCCGGATGGAGTGTTCGTGATCGAAGAGGGCAGGGCAGTAAAGCCACCGCTGTTTTCGTCAAATACGAAGTAGACCAGCGAGCCGCCCGAGAGCGAAGCGGAGCCAGTTGCCTGCCCGTTGTTGTTCATTGCGGAGAGTATCGTGCTAGTGCCGCCGGGGTACGATGGTACCGAAGTGGACGTCTCGGTGGCGGCGTCGTAGATGAACGAATAGACGGGGCCACTCACTCCGGTCCAATATTCGCCGATGATCTGTGCATCCCCGTTGATCCCGTAGAAATATGTATAGGTTGCGCCAGGGTAGTCGAACGAGACATAGGCTCCTCCCCAGTACAGGAATCCGTGGATCCCCCCGCCCGAATCCTGCCAGGTCCCCGCGACTAGTCCATCGTCATTAATTCCTGCTGGATAGGTGTCGAGCGCGCCTGGGTAGTTAAGGGTCGAGAAGACCCCGCCGGAGTAAAGGAGGCCAGTTACGCCGGAGAACCCCACGATATCTCCAAGGTTGTTGATCCCGGTGAAGTACGTGTATTGCGACTGGTACTGAATCCACGTGTAGTTCCCGCTGGCATAGGTGAATGCGCACCAGTCGAAGATTGGACAGCCCGGCGTACCTTCGGGGACTGAAGCGTATCCCACAACCACTCCCTCATCGTTGATGGCGGTGGGTGTGGTGGACGTTTCTATCCCGATCAGAGTGCCGGTGTACGTGTAGTCATTGTCGGGCGGTGGAGCGCTGGACGCGACAGGAGGAGCTACGACTTGGGCGTCCACGATATCCGGATCGATTTGGAACGAATTACCGTCGCCGTAGTTAACCGTCTGATTGGCCAAGTACTGGTGAATCCTCTGGTGGTTGGACCAAAGGGTGCAAGGCGGCGTAGAAAACGGATCGCACAAGGGCGATAGTCCCCAAACTGTTACGTGAGCGGGATTTCCAGGCAATGGGTATTTTGCTACCCACAGTTCGGTCAGGCCCGCGACCCGTGAGAAATCGTTCTGTGCCGGGGCAGGGTTCCCATAAACCGGCGTCACCGCATATCCATTTGCATTCATGCCGCTGACCCATGCGGTCAGGAAGGCCCGCACCGCCGTCGAGCAAACGTGCTGGGCATCGTCCGTATAGTTCTCCATGTTGTAAAAGACCATCGTGCCCGAGAGGCCCAAAGCAGTCATGGCTGTTGCCGCAACGTTCGCGTTCGTCGTACCCTGTGCTGCCGCGTTGGTGGAACTGAATTCGGTCAGGCCGGATTGGATCACACAAGGTGCCTGCGGCCCCACCCATATGGGTAAGAAGCCCCAACCTTGGCTCTGCGTCTGTGTCAACCAGCCGTTTGGGCCAGTGGTAAGACCGGGGTCAGTGCGGCTGATGCATTGAGTGTGACCTATGTTCCACTGGCCACAGTAGTTGACACCACCGACGTAGAAGCCCACATCGAAAAATGGGCTCGCGTTCCACCATGTTTGCATCTCGGACATGGGGATGACGTTCTGCCTGTCGAACGCTAGGTCCTGGTGGTAGGCCAGCCCGAGCGTCGGTGGCGCAGGGACGAGGGAGGACGACGGACCAGGCCTGCGGTGCTTGATCGGTGGAGCGACAACCGACGGTGGGGCAGCCGGTCGTGGTGCCTTCACGGGACTAATGTCGCTCCACGTAACTCCCCTGTCCGCGGTTAGCAGTAAATCGCCCGAGCGTGTAAGCGCCCAGCCCTCGGCGGCCGAGATGAAGCTGAGCTGGACAATGAGGTCCCCGCGCCGCCAAGGGATGGTTTCAGAACGCACCTTGGGAGCGGCTTCCGTAGTGGTTGGTCCCGGCTGGGCGAGGGTCATCAGCGTGACTTGATCCGCGTGTTTTTCGTCGTTAAATACTGCCAGCAGAACCGGCCCCATCCCGGAAGGGCCGCGGACAAGCGCACTGGCCCCGATGCTCGGAGCTTTCGATTGATCGACCAAATTCCGATCTGGCTTCCAAGTCTGACCGCCGTCGTCAGTGGCGTAAAGGACCAAGGCGGGGCCTTTCGATGCCTGCACCTCGCCCGGTGACGGTGAGAGGTAAATCGGAAGAAGGCCATGCTTTGCGTCTATGAACTTCACATCCTCGTACCACGGGCTGGTTGGAAGCGTCGAAGGAAGGCCCTGTAGCGATGCGCCGGCTTCCCGCCATGTTTTTCCTCCGTCGCGCGTGCTGTAAATCCCGCCCCCGCCTCCGTTTCCAGTGATCCAGCCTTCCTTCAGCGTGGCAAAGACTGGGCGTCCGGCGATGGGAGATTGGGCTAGTTCCTTCCAGTTCTTGCCGCCATCCTCGGTGGACACCGTAAGCCCCCAGCTAAAGGCGGAACTGCTATTGGCGCGCAACACTATCCAGCCATGCAGGGGATCGGCAAAACTAATCCAGCCAACTCCAGACAGTTCGTCCGGTTTTTGGCTGGGAACCCGGATGGGTGTGATAGTCCAGTTTTGTCCCGAGTCGGAAGTGGCCGAGAGATGGAAAGAGACCGTGCCGCCTTGTTCGTCGTAGGAGTCGAGCAACGCCCAACCGTGGGATTCATCCAAGAAGAAAACATCCTTGAGGTCTCCTTGCGCAGGGGGGGTAATGTCCTTCCAGTGACCACCGTCGTCGGTGGTCCAGAAAAGGTTGTGCCCCGTCGAAGCCCAGCCCACCTTTGCGGCAAGCAGTTTCATGGACTCTACTCTGCCCAGTGGATGCTGTGCCGATGCAGCCAGGCAGAAATAGGATGCCGCCAAAAATGAGAAAACCAAACTTACACGTGCGATTTGCAAGGGAGCCTCCAGTCAAGAAATCCTCGGACCCGATTTGAAAACACTCCAGCCTCTTGGAAGGGCCGCTCGGCCATTTGGACACCGCGAGGGAAGGAATGCGGCGGCCGAACCCGGCTATTATCGTTCCGCCACGGCGCAGCGTCAAGCAAGGCCCTGTGGAAATCGAGAACTACACAATTGCGGCACCGCATGGGAGACGATACTAGGACGCCCGCCCTTTCCGCGCTACACTGCACTCACATGCGAGTTCTCGGCATCGATTGCGGAGGCGAATACACCGGGTACGGTGTGGTGGAGATGCATTCCGGGGGACGGCTCGTGTGCCTGACCTGCGGGGCGATCAAGCTTTCGCCGCGGGAGCCGCTGGCGCGGCGGCTGTCGCGCATCTACGATGAACTCGGGGTGCTCATCGGCGAGCATCATCCCGATGAAGTGGCGATTGAAGGCATCTTCTACGCGCTGAACGTGAAGTCGGCGTTAAAGCTGGGGCAGGTTCGCGGAGTGGCGATGCTGGCGGCGGCGGCGGCGGGGCTGGAGGTCGCGGAGTATTCACCGCTGACCATCAAGTCGTCGGTGGTGGGCTATGGGCGGGCGGAGAAGCAGCAGGTGCAGCATATGGTGACGCGGTTGCTGGGATTGGCCGCGCCTCCGGAGCCGATGGACGCGTCCGACGCGCTGGCCATCGCCATCTGTCACCTGCATACCGCGGGCACGCTGGAAAGACAGAGGGCTGCGGCGCGGTGATGATTCGGAACGTCCTCAATCGAGGTTGCTCTATTCCACCCTTCCTGCTTCGAGGTATGCGGCGCAGCCGCGCGGTTGGGATGGGAATGCTGGCGCTGGCCGCAATCTCTGGATCGCTGACGTCTCAGCAGCCGGATGGCAGTGCGGCGGCCCTGAGTGCAACGGTCACGTTCGCGCTGGACTTTCCTCAGTCGAATCCTACCCACTACTCCATCACAGTCGATGCAGCCGGGCATGCACGCTATGCCTGCACTGGGAAGATAGCGGAAGGTTCCGAGGAACAAAACTACGCGGCGGAATTCGAAATGTCGTCGGCGAATCGGGAGAAGATCTTCGGCTGGGCGAAGCAGGCAAAGTATTTCAACGGCAAAATCGACTCGGGAAACAGCAAGCTAGCTTTCACCGGCGCGAAGGTGCTGAGCTATCAGGATGGCCAGCATTCCAGTACGGCGCGCTACACCTATTCGAACTTGGAGCCGGTGCGGGAGTTGACCAGTCTCTTCCAGAGCATAGCGGGTACCCTGGAATTTGGACGCCATCTGGCTTATTACCACCGCTACCAGAAGTTGGCGCTGGACGATGAGTTGAAGCACATGGAGGCCCAGGCCCGGGACAACGAACTGAGCGAGATCCAAAGCGTGCGGCCAGTTCTCGAAGAGATCGCCGAGGACCCCTCGGTCATAAATGTGGTGCGGGCGCGGGCCAAAGAGTTGATCCAGATGGGAAGTAGCGTTCTAGCGGGGCATTGATAGAGCAGATCTCAGGAGCCCAGATCTCCGCGACGCAGCAGCAGTAGAATGCTCAAATCGATGAAGGCGTGCAGCGCCATGGGCAACCACAAACTCCCGGTGATGAAGAAAATCACTGAAAACACGACTCCTCCCACCCCCGTCGTGATGATCCCGGACAAGCCCTGGTAGCCGTGGGCAAAGCCGAAAGCAACGCTGGAAATAACCAGCGCAAGAGCCAGCGCCAGGTGCCAGGGACCATCAGAGAAATACCGGATCAGGAATCCGCGATACAAGATTTCTTCACAAACGCCTGCCGTGACTGAAATTACGGCAAACCAGAGCCGCTCCTCCCGGCTGACCGGCAGGAAGAAGTCAAGCCGCTTCAAGGCTGCCACGGTCGCATCGCGCAGCTTTGTGTTGCGCCGCTGGAACGAACGTACCAGGTTTACGGTCACCCATGCGATCACCAGTCCCCATACGAAGGCTCCACCGATCTTCTGAAACATGACCTTCTGAAACACGGACTGACGGACGGCGGGCCACACAAAGAACACGGTGGATCGCAATGCGAACCAGGCAGCAATCGCGGCTATCCAAAGAACGGCGAACAGTCGCTGATACGACAATATTTTTCGGCGGGGATTTGTGCTGGTCTTCAGCTCCCGGGTCTCCAGCACATCCCAGAGCGGAAAGCCAACCAGCAACAGCAAGGCCAGCCCGTGCTCCCAAGCAATCATGGAATCAATTTATGAGATCGCCCAACATTTTGCGAGAGGATTCTGCGGGCGCGGCACCTAACAAATGATGACGCCCGCGTAGCCCACGACCATATCGAGATCGCCGGAAATATCACCCGAGGTGGCGTACTTAACCAGTTGCGCAGACTTGGCCCCCAGTTTCCGGGCTGCGGTCAGCATCGCAACCGCAGGGCCGAACCCGCACATGCTGATGTGCTGCTGGGTGACGACGTCGTAAAGAGCGCGCGCGTCGAGGGCAAGAATAGGATCGATCGCGCTGTGGTCTTTCACACGCGTGATTGCATCAGACTCGTAGTGATTCATGTCGCTGGAAGCGACGATCAGGACGGGATCGCCGTCCGCAGCAATGTGCGCGGCAATCACATCCGCAATCGCATCCCCAAGTTGCGAGAGGACGTCAAACTGCCCGGTGCCCAGTGCGATGGGAACGAACTTAAGCCGGGGTTGCCGTGCTTGCAGAAAGGGCAACTCGACTTCAGCGGCGTGCTCGCCCCGGTGTGCGGACGAATCTTCCTGCAAGAGCGGAAAGCGCTGCTTAAGCGCCGCCGCGAACGCGCTGTCGATGGGAACGTCTCCCAGCGGCGTCTCCCACGCGCCTTCGCTCACCATCGCCAGGGCCCGGCCCACACCGGTGTGGTTGGGACACAGCACAAGGCAGAGTTGCGGAATCTCCAATGCGGCAAAGACGGCGCCCGCCACGTGGCCGGAGTACATGTAGCCCGCGTGAGGCGCGATGCAGCCCAGGGCGCGAACGGGCTTCTGTTGGGGGGTCTGGGAAAGATAGGTGCGGACTTCCTCACGCAAAGGTTTTTCATCGCGGGGATAAAAGCGTCCGGCGACCGCTGGATGGCGAACTGGAGTCGCGGTCATAGGCCTCCTGTTCTGGAAATCCTGTCGTGGAACTAATGCTACGAGCCGTCGTGGTTGTCACGCAAGGCTCGAAACAGCGCAGCGCTCTCTTCCAGCGTCAAGGTTTCGGCCCGGGCGGCGGGCTTCACTTTCGCGTGAGCCAGCGCCGCGCGCAGATGAGACTCCGGATAGTTCGACTTGAGATTGTTCCACAGGGTCTTGCGCTTCTGGCCGAAGGAGAGTTTGAGGAAGTCGATAAAGCCATCTTTCACTTCACCATCTCCGATCTGTCCTCCCCCGTCGAGGCCCAGTTCCTTCTGTCGCGGAGCCATAGTCAGCCTCAGCGCGGTGGAATGCACCTTAGGCGGCGGAGCAAAGGCTCCGGGCGGCAGGGTGAAAAGTTTATCTACGCGGGCGTAAAGCTGCGCCGTGGCCGAGAGCAATCCGTAATCGCGGCTGCCGGGCTTTGCGGCAATGCGGTCGGCCACCTCGCGCTGCACCAGGATGACGATAGTCTCAAAGTATTTAGCGTAGTCGAACAGCCGCAGCAGGATGTCCGAGGTGATGAAGTAAGGAAGATTGCCAATCACCTTTACGGGCTCCGGCTTAAATTCGATGCCGGGACGGCGCAGGCCAGGTTTGGGGCCAAACAGGGAATCGAAATCAATAGAGAGAATGTCGGCCTCGATCACTTCGACGTTCGAAAACATGCCGAAGCGGAGGCGAAGCTGTGCGGCCAGCACGCGGTCCAGTTCCACGGCAATCAGCCGGCGCACCCGCTTGGCCAGCAGGGAAGTGAGAACGCCGCGTCCGGGGCCGATTTCGAGCACGGTGTTTTGCGATACATCGCCCAGGGCATCAACAATCTGCAGGGCGTAGCTGTCGCTGGCGAGGAAATGCTGTCCTAACTTGGGTTTGTGTTGCGGACGTCGAGCGGACACGACCTTCGGCACGTTGACCCTCTTTTCCTCGGGCATATAGACTGATGGTTCGGCCCGTGTGCATTGCGCGCGGGAGGGTTCAGGTCCCGCAAACACATATTCCATCATAACGTGCGCCCGCGAAAAGCGGGTTTTGCCCAGGAGGGCTTCATGCATATTGCATTCGTGGCATCGGAAGGCGTGCCGTTTTCTAAAACCGGCGGATTGGCGGACGTGGTAGGTGCATTGCCCCGCGCCCTGGCTGCGCTCGGGCATCAGGTCAGCGTTTACCTGCCTCGTTACAAGCAGACCAAGCTGCCCGATGCCGCCACCGTGGTGCGCAGCATTACCATCCCTTTCGATGACAAGTACCGCTTTGCCTCGGTTGTGACCGGCGGCAGCCAGTCCGGAGTGCGTTTTTATTTTGTCGAGTGCCCGGAGTACTTCGAGCGCGACGCACTTTACGGCACCCCGGCGGGCGACTATCCCGATAACGCAGAGCGCTTTGCGCTCTTCTCCCGCGCCGTTTTAGAAGCCACAAAGATTCTGGGTGTGCCCAACGTTTTCCATTGTCACGACTGGCAATCGGCGCTGGTGCCGGTGCTATTGCGCACCGTTTATGCGGAAGACCCTGCGTTCAAGGACATGGGCACCGTGTTTACCATCCACAACATGGGCTATCAGGGATTGTTTCCGCCAGAAACCTTGCCCCTGCTCATGCTGCCCTGGGACCTGTTCACCATGTCGAAGATGGAATTCTTCGGCCAGGTAAATTTTCTGAAGGGCGCGCTCACCTATTCCGACTTCATCACCACGGTAAGCAAGAAATACAGCCAGGAAATTCAAACCGCCGAGTATGGCTTTGGATTGGAAGGCGTGCTGCGCGATCGCAACGCCACGGTTACTGGAATCCTGAACGGAGTGGATTACGACGAGTGGAGCCCGCAGGCCGATAAGTTCACCGCGGCGAAATTCTCGCCTCAGGATCTTGCCGGAAAAGCCCAGTGCAAGCAGGATCTGCTGACCGCCTTCGGGGTAAAGAATGCTGACGCAAAGACTCCGGTGATCGGTATCGTTTCCCGCTTCGCCGCTCAGAAAGGCTTCGACCTGATCGCGCAGATCATGGACCGGCTGGCCCGCGAAGAAATGATCATGGTGGTCCTCGGCTCCGGCGACAAGCAGTACGAAGAAATGTTTGCCCGCCTCAACAAGCAGTTCCCCAATAAGATTGCGCTGAAAGTGGCCTACGACAACGCCGTAGCACACAAGATTGAGGCCGGATCTGACATGTTCTTAATGCCTTCAAAATATGAACCTTGCGGGCTAAATCAAATCTATAGCTTGAAGTATGGTACGGTCCCGGTCGTGCGCGCCACCGGCGGCCTCGACGATACCATCGACCCTTGGGACGCGCGCTCCGGCAAAGGCACCGGCTTCAAGTTCACGGAATACAACGGCGAATCTTTGCTGCTCACCATCAAACATGCGCTGACGGCATTTCGCGACCAGACTTCATGGCAGGTGCTGATGCGTAACGGCATGAATAAGGACTTTTCGTGGAATGCTTCCGCGCGGGAGTACGGCAAGATTTACGACCGGGTGAAGCAGATGCGGGGGGCGGCACAAACGGCGGCCGAGAAAGTTTTGGTCTAGATCTCTTCTGACCCCTTGCCGTTCGGCCAAAGCGGTCCAAGAGCCATAAGCTTGCCGCTCGGGTCAAGCCAGCTATTGAGAAAGAAGCGGCCACCGGGAATCTAGGAACGTTCAGGACGGGGACGACGGAAGCTGATTTGGCGCAACTACCCTATACCCTGCCGCAAGACCTAGGTCGTCGAGGATGCGATAGCGTATTGGAACGAATTTCCAACAAAAAGCGTCGACTGTTTGGCTCCCGCTCATCTGTCTATAAAGGTCTGACATCAATTTGTGCCAAGAGAACAGCAAGAGCCAGAGGAGCAGCAAGCAGAACAGGATCGGGAGCGATATGTGGACAGGGTGTTCGCGGAAGACCTGCACTACGCTCGCAGCCGGACGCGGCAAGAGGAGGGCCGCCGCCAGGCCGCAAAGCCCGATGTCGATCGCTGCAAATATCTCTGCAACGTACAACGGAAATTGCCAAGTTCCGCGTTGCTCTGTCCCCGACCTAACCAATAGCCTCCACCACTTGCGAGAACGGAGCCTATCGACCTCAGGTGCAGGGCCACTATACAACTTAGCCATTTTCTTCAAAGTATCCTCTTGGGGCTGAAATCCCTTCTTGTAATGCGATATCTCGGGGAGAAGGCCCAGAGGGTTAAAATCCGAAAATCGGAGCCGGTCAAGACATACTTCCCAAATAAAGACGGCCTCCGGGCACTTGCTGTTACTCTTGCCGTCGAATATTTCCTGCTCCAGCAATTTGCAGTATCCGCAGTAGCGGTTGTGAGAATTAAACTTGTACAAAAGAAGGAACAAAACCAACTTTAGCCCGAGGCCTAGCACAAGGGCAACAACGGCCATCGTCGGTTTTGGGCGGAACGGGATTTCCTTGGCGAGCTGCCAGAAAGCAGTGCTGACGACCAGGAAAACGAACCCAATGTATGTCGTAATGCAGCTCTTCAGCGTCGTAATCTCGTGCCGAAGTCCCTTATACTCATCTACGTTCTGAGGCTCCATTCTTTGCCTTCCAAGCCGAAATGGGATTTAAACGGATGACCCGGCCCAATGTGGCGCAGCGATTATACTCCCGGAAACACCGTCGGCTAAATTGGCGCGAACAATGTGTTTCATGGCTTTTATGCGGGAGTGAGGTAAGTGGGAACAATCATCATGCCAGCCCGGATGTCTGGGCCGCCCTTCTTTGGGTCACCGGTGGTTCCTGCACCTAACTACTCATAACTGGCGATTACGTTCGTTGCACCCAGATAGCTCCGTCGTGGTAACATCCCCCTAGCGCAAAGGGCGCATCCGGTCCGCGGAAAGGACAGAAGTCCACCTGGTCGTAACAATTCAGCTTTACGAACTTACTTTCTGCCCGTAAATGCGGACCTCGGGCCACGGAAAGGAAGTTCGCCATGCCGGTAAGACGCCTCCCGCCCAATCCCAACCTCGATCATCTGAAGTATCAAGCCAAAGACTTGCTGAAGGAACACGCCGCCCGCGATGCCGGAGCGGCCCAGCGCATTCGGGAATTTCATCCCAGTTTTCGTCGCGCCCCCGACGCCGACATTTTCTCCGCCCACCTAAAGCTCAGCGACGCCCAACTCACCATCGCTCGCGAAGCAGGATTTCCAAGCTGGGCAAGGCTGAAACGTCATATCGAGAAACCGACGCTGACCGATCAACTGAATCTGCCGCACCAAGAACGAATTGAAGACCCGATCTTCCGCCGTGCCGTAGATCTAATCGATGCCGGAGACGCTTCCGGCTTGCGCGTCTACCTAAAGCAACATCCGATGCTCGTACATCAGCATGTAGTTTTCGAAGGTTGGAACTACTTTCACAATCCAACTCTGTTGGAGTTCACAGCCGGGAACCCGGTTCGGCACCCCAAGCTGCCGGAAAACATTGTTGAGGTCGCCAAAGTTATTATCGACGCTGGCGCCGAGCAATCCGCACTGAACGAGATGCTTATGCTGGCCGCCACGGGCAGTGTGCCCCGCGAATGCGGCAAGCAGCTTCCCTTGATCGATCTTCTCTGCGATCACGGAGCGGACGCTAACAGCGCCCTCCACGCAGCGACGTTGCATGGCGAGATGGAGGCGACCCACGCTTTGATCAAGCGTGGCGCTCGCGTCGATCTGCCAGTCGCGGCTGCTCTGGGGCAAATCGACAACTTCCGCCGATTGTTTCCAGACGCCGGCAGAGACGACCGCCATCTGGCACTCGCCCTCGCATCGCAGTTTGGCCACGTCGAGATCGTTCGCTGGTTGCTGGACGCGGGCGAGGATCCAAACCGCTACAACCCAGTCGGCGGCCATTCGCATTCAACTCCGCTGCACCAGGCCGCCGCCGCCGGCAACGAGGAAATGGTCAGACTGCTCGTCGAAAGCGGCGCGAGATTGGACATGGAGGATATCCTCTGGCACGGCACCCCCGCCGGATGGGCAAGGCACGAAGGCAAGCTGAAAGTTGAGCAATATCTTCGGTCGACGGAAGCAAGTCGCACGCAAGAGAAGTAAATGTGTAGCGCCGACATCCTTGCCGGCTGTCGCGAGGGCGTCTCGCCCTCGGCTGGGCGGGCGTGACGCCCCCCTGACAGCCGCCCGGACGGCGGCGCTACAATCACGGTCGCGGCGGCTGCTAGAATTCGTTTCATGGCCGCGGCGTCACACATCCCGGCGTTCGCCCGAACCATCTTCCACGTCGACATGGACGCCTTCTTCGTCTCCGTGGAAGAACTCTACGATCCCTCGCTAAAAGGCAAAGCCGTAGTGGTCGGAGGCCAGCGCCACGAGCGCGGAGTGGTTTCAGCTGGATCGTACGAAGCGCGGAAGTTTGGAGTGCATTCGGCGCTGCCGTTGCGCACTGCGGCGAAGCTTTGTCCGCACGCCATCTTTGTCGACGGCCACCCGGAGCGTTACCGCGAGTGCTCGGAAAAAGTCTACAAGGTGCTGCAAGCATTTTCTCCGCAGGTGGAGATGGCTTCCATCGACGAAGCCTACCTCGACATGACCGGCACAGCGCGATTGCACGGCCCGCCTCTGAAAGCCGCGCACAAACTGCATCAGCGCATGAAGGAAGAGACGCGGCTGAATTGCTCGATCGGTATCGGTTCATCGCGTTTGATTGCGAAGGTTTCATCCGCGCAAGCTAAGCCCAACGGCGTGCTCTGGATCATCCCAGGCGAGGAATCGAAATTCCTCGCGCCCTTGGACGTGCGGGAAATTCCCGGCGTTGGCAAAGTGATGGAAAGCCATCTGCACGAGCTGGGCATTAAGAAAGTAGGAGACCTGGCGCGGCTGGAAGATTCTGAACTGGAAGAACGCTTCGGCAAATGGGGGCTGGCGCTGGCGGGCAAAGCGCGCGGAGAAGACGCGGGTGGATGGTTCGACACAGAAGTTGGCGCCGACACCGAAGCCAAATCCATCAGCCACGAACATACTTTCAACGAAGACACAGCGGACACAAACCAGCTTGAGGCTACGCTGATGCGGCTTTCGGAGATGGTGGGGCGCCGTCTGCGGGAAGCGAGCCTGCATGCCCGCACAATCCAGCTCAAGTTGCGGTACAAAGACTTCACTACGATCACCCGCGCCCATACTTTGCCCGCGCCCACCCAGCTTGATGGTGAAATCTTTCAACAGATACGCACGCTGTTTCGCAAGAACTGGAAGCCGGGCAGGGAAGTGCGGCTGCTGGGAGTGCAAGCGTCATCATTCGAGGGGCAGGCGGATCAAATGAATTTGCTCGAAGGCGGCAGCCAGCAGCGGTGGAAAGACGCGCTCGCCGCGGCCGACCGCCTGCGCGACAAATTTGGAGAGTCGAGCGTCACACTAGCCACAGGCATGCGCGGACGCTTCCGCGAACGCACTCATGAAAATCCAGCAGGTCTGCCGGGGAAGAACAAGGCGAAACCAGAGCAGCCTTAGAGCGCAGCGGGAAGTTGACCTCCTCACCGCTGGCGCACTAAGATTTCCCGTCACTCTCAGCCTTCATCAGGAGCTTCAACATGCGCCAACTTCTTCGGGGAATGTTCGCCCTCGGCGTCTTTTCTTTGTTCTCGCTGTCCGTCCCCACCGCCTCAGCTCAAACCGATCCACGACTCTTGCTGCGGGAGCCCACGGTAAGCAAGACCCAGATCGTCTTCAACTACGCCGGTAATCTCTGGATCGTCAGCCGCGAGGGCGGCGCCGCGCGACCGCTCACTTCCGGCGTGGGGGTTGAGAGCGACCCCAGCTTCTCTCCCGACGGATCTTTGATCGCCTTCACCGGCGAATATGACGGCAACCGCGATGTATTCGTGGTGCCTGCAACTGGCGGTGTGCCCAAGCGCCTCACCTACCATCCAGCAGATGAGGAAGTGCTCGGCTGGACGCCTGACGGCAAGAGAATTTTGTTTATGTCCTGGGGCAACAGCTTCCGGCACTTCGAATTTCAACTCTACACCGTGCCCGTCGAAGGCGGGTTTCCTTCACAGGTGCCGCTTCCAATCGGCGCGGAGGCTGCGTTCTCTCCCGACGGCACTCACCTGGCCTACGTCCCGCACATTCAATGGGAGGCGGCGTGGAAGCGCTACCACGGCGGCCAGACCACGCCTGTCTGGATTGCCGATCTGAAGGATTCCAGCGTAGTGAAAATCCCGCGCGACAATTCGAACGATCACTACCCCCTGTGGGTAGGCGACACGGTCTATTTTCTTTCCGACCGCAACGGCCCCGTGAGCCTGTTCGCTTATGACACGAAGAGCAAGCAGGTGTCGGAAGCGCTGCACAGCGATGGATTGGACTTCAAGTCCGCTTCGGCGGGGCCGGATGCCATTGTGATCGAGCAGTTTGGCGCGATCAAGCTTTACGACCTGCATACGCACCAGGCGAAGAATATCTCGATCCACGTCAGCGGTGACCTGGAGGCGGTGCGCCCACACTTCGCCAAAGTCGAACCCAAGCGCATCCAGAATTTCGGAATTTCGCCCACGGGCGCGCGGGCGGTGTTTGAAGCCTGGGGAGAAATTTTCACGGTACCCACAGACAAGGGCGATATCCGCAACCTGACGCACAGCCCGGCCGTGGCCGATCGCGACCCTGCCTGGTCGCCGGATGGAAAGTCGCTTGCCTACTTCTCCGATGACTCGGGCGAATATGAATTGTGCATCCGTGGCCAGAACGGGTTAGGTGAGGTGCGGCACATCAATCTGGGCAATCCGCCGTCGTTTTTCTACAGCCCCACGTGGTCGCCGGACAGCAAGAAGATTGCTTACTCCGATAAGCGGCTGAACCTGTGGTATGTCGATCTCGACAACCCACAGCCCAAGCTGATCGACACCGATTATTTCGGGGGATTCGGCGCGACGCAGCTCAACCAGACCTGGGCTCCAGACAACAAATGGATCGCATATACCAGGCAATTGCCCAGCGGCTTGCACGCGGTATTCGTCTACTCTCTGGATCAGGGCAAGGCGTTCCAGATCACCGATGGCATGAGCGATGCGCTGTATCCCGCCTTCGACAAAAACGGAAAGTACCTCTACTTCACGGCATCGACCGACACGGCACTCTCGACGGCGGGACTCGACATGTCGAGCGAGGAGCACCGGGTCTCGCGCAGTGTCTATGTCGCCGTGCTGGGCCAGTACTCGCTTTCACCACTTGCACCGGAAAGCGATGAAGAAAAAGGCGGCGGGTCTGACAAGGATAAGGCTGCTGACAAGGACAAGGACAAAGCGAAAGACAAAGACCAAGACCAAGACAAAGACAAAGAAAGCGACAAAGACAGAGCCGCAGACAAAGCGGACAACGACGCCCACAAGTTCAGCAACGACAGCAAGGAGAAGGATAAAGACAAAGACAAGAAGGAAGAACCCGTGGTCGTCAAGATCGACCTCGAAGGAATCAGCCAGCGCATTCTGGCCTTGCCGATTCCAGCGAAGAATTACAGCAATCTGCTTGCAGGAAAATCGGGCATCCTGTTTCTAGCCGAGGCTCCCAGCGTCGTGACCGAGGAGGAGCAGCAGAACCTGCCCCAGACCCTCCAGAAGTTTGATTTGAGCAAGCGCAAGGTCGACAAATGGATCGATGAGGTCAACGACTACACAGTCTCGTTCGACGGAGGGAAGATCCTATACCGCAAAGGCGAAGCGTGGGCGACAGCCTCGGCCGATGAGCCGCCCGCTCCCGGCGGTCCGCCCAAGCCCGGCCTGGGCCCGCTCAAACTCGACGGCTGGGAAGTTTATGTGGAGCCGCGGGCTATGTGGAAGCAGATCTACAACGAGACCTGGCGCATCGAACGCGACTTTTTCTACGATCCGCACTTCCACGGTCTTGATCTCGACAAGGCGAAAAAGAAGTATGAGCCGTATCTTGATGGAATCGCGTCCCGCGGCGAACTGACGTATCTCTTCGAAGAATGTCTGGGCGAAATGACGGTTGGCCACATGTTCGTCGGCGGAGGGGAAGCCCCCGAACCCAAGAAAGTGAAAGGCGGACTGCTGGGCGCCGATTACAGCCTGGAGCACGGCCTCTACCGCATCGCGAAGGTGTATGACGGCGAAAACTGGAACCCAAGCTTGCAGGCGCCGCTGACTCAGCCCGGGGTCAGGGTCAAGGCGGGCGACTACATTCTCGCGGTAAATGGCCGCGAGCTGCACGCGCAGGACAATATTTACAGCTTCTTCGAGGAAACGGCAGGCAAGCAAGTGGTGCTGAAGATCGCCCACAACGCAGAAGGTAAGGAGAAGGATGCGCGCGAGGTCACGGTTGTGCCGGTCGAGAGCGAAGAGGGCCTGCGTCATCTGGCATGGATTGAGGGCAATCGCCGCGCCGTCGATAAGGCAACTGGAGGCCGCGTTGCCTATGTCTACGTACCCAACACGGCGGGCGGCGGCTACACCAGCTTCAATCGCTACTTCTTCGCGCAGGTGGGCAAAGAGGCGGTAATCATCGACGAACGCTTCAACGAAGGCGGCCAGCTTGCCGACTACATCATCGACTACTTGCGGCGTCCGATCATGAGCAGGGTGGTAGGGCGCGAAGGCCACGACTGGTCGAGCCCGTCGGAAGCCATCTACGGCCCCAAGGTGATGATCATCAACGAAATGTCAGGCTCGGGCGGCGACGCCCTGCCGTGGTATTTCCGCAAAGCCGGGCTGGGGCCGCTGGTCGGCAAGAGAACCTGGGGAGGCCTGGTCGGGATTGGCGGATATCCGCAACTACTGGACGGTGGCTTTGTCACGGCACCGCGAGCCGCAATCTACGGCCTCAAAGGCGAATGGGAAGTGGAGAATCACGGCGTCGCTCCAGACTATGACGTCGATCTCGACCCTGCCGCCTATCGCAACGGACACGATGCGCAACTCGATAAGGCAATCGAGGTTGTGATGCAGCAGTTGAAGGAGCATCCGCTGCCGGAGTTCAAACGGCCAGCGTATCCGAATTATCACGAGAAGGATGGGCTGGGAGTGAAGTGAAGGTTTACCGTGGGTATGATGTTTGCCGGTCGCCCATCATCGGGCGACCCGAAGCGATTCCCAAATAGCTATTTGGGGATAGATGGTGTAAACGCCCGTATCGACATATCGGCAAACAGTCGCTCGCTGGTGCGCACTTGCCTGTCCCGCCCGTTCGCGTTGCAAAATTCATCTTGACAGAGGCTAACGCCGGAGGGACAATCCTGTCCTCCCCCGAGAAACATTTTTTGGGCCCCGTCCGCAGTGCTCCAGATCCAGGAGGTACCCCACATGCAAAGCAGAAGTTTGTCGCTCGGAATTTTGGCGGCGGCGATTGTCGCTGTCACTGTGTTGAGCGCGGCCACGCGCTCAATGGCACAACAAGAGAAGGTGCTGTATAGCTTCGGCAATGGCACGGATGGTGCAGACCCTCAAGGCGATCTGGTCTTCGACGCTGCCGGCAATGCCTATATTACGACCTACGCAGGCGGCGCCTACGGATTGGGCACCGTGTGTGAGTTGACGCCGAGGGCCGACGGAAACTGAACCGAGAAGGTGCTGTATAGCTTCAGCAGTGGCACCGATGCGGCCCAACCTCGCTCCGGCGTGATCTTCGACGCGGCCCACCGCAATCTCTACGGTACGACCATCGAGGGCGGCACTTACGGGTTGGGCGCCGTGTTCGAGTTGTCGCCCGCGGCAGGCGGAGGCTGAACCGAGAAGGTACTGTTCAGCTTCGACGGCGCGGACGGTCAACTCGGCTGGGATAAGCTGGTCTTCGATGCCCACGGCAATCTCTACAGCACGAGCGGCATTGGTGGCGCTTACGGTCAAGGCACGATCTACGAACTGAGTCCCCATGCGGGCGGAGGCTGAACCGAACAGGTGCTGCATAGCTTCGGCAGCGGAACGGACGGGGCGCAGTCCCAGGGCGGCTTGATCTTCGACGCCGAGGGCAATCTTTACGGTATGACAACCTACGGGGGCGCCAATGGTTTAGGCATCGTGTTCGAACTGTCGCCCACGGCGGGTGGAAGCTGGACGGAAACCGTGCTGCATAACTTCGCCGGTGGCGCGGATGGAGCCAACCCCTTTGCGGGGGTAATCTTCGATCCTGCCGGCAATCTTTACGGCGTAACCTACTTTGGCCAAACTGTGTTCAAGATGACGGAGGCGGGCGGAAGCTGGACCGTGAACACCCTGTATAGTTTTGATGAAAACGAAACGCAGGGATCCGGCCCCTGGCCGACCGTGACCCTCGATGCCGCGGGCAATATCTATGGCACCGCCCAATATGGAGACCCCGCCAACGGTGGGACCGCTTTTGAGATGAGGCCCACAGGAGACGGGAATTGGGCATACAAGGTGTTGCATAGTTTTGGCATGAGCCCCGGCGACGGCATGAGCCCCAGCTTCACCAGGATCGTCATCAGCGGCGACAACACTCTGCTCGGTATTACCTGGGAAGGCGGCTCTTACGGCGGGGGCACGCTGTATGAGATCAGGCCTTAGCGGCAGTATCCACAGACGCTCCAGATGTAAGAGGGAGGTATCCCTTATGCGAAGCAATTTATCGCTCGAAGTAATAGCGACGGCGTTCATCGCCGTCGCTCTGGTCACTAACCCACCGCCCTCGGCGGCACAACAAGAGAAGGTGTTGCACAGTTTCGTTGGCACCGATGGGGCTACACCGCAAAGCGTCCTGACCTTCGATGCCGCCGGCAACCTTTACGGCGAGGCCTCTGCAGGCGGCGCAAACGGAGAGGGTACGGTGTTCGAACTGACACGCAAAGCGGGCGGGATATGGGCCGCGAAGGTGCTGCATACTTTCGGCAACGGTACGGATGGGACCTTCCCGCTTGGCGGCGTGATCTTCGACGCCGCGGGCAATCTCTATGGCACGGCACAATTTGGGGGAACTTACGGTGACGGCACGGTGTTCGAGCTCACACCCAGAGCGAACGGGAGTTGGGCTTACAAGGTGCTGTATAACTTCGGCATCGACACGGACGGAGACGAACCCGCAGGCACCTTGATTTTCGACGCCGCCGGCAACCTCTACGGCACGACCTACTCCGGCGGCACTCACGGCGGAGGTACGGTGTTCGAGTTGACGCCCACGGGTGCGACCTGAACCGAGCAGTTGCTGCTGAGCTTCGGCAGCGACAAGCGAGTAGAGGATGGGATCCACCCGCTTGGCGGCGTGATCTTCGATGCCGCCGGCAATCTCTACGGCACGACCCAATATGGTGGCGCTTACGGTGAAGGGACGGTGTTCGAACTGACGCCCACGGGCGGCGGGATCTGGACCGAGGAAACCCTAGTTAGTTTCTTCCCCTTACGTATGGGCGGGACTAACCCTACCGGCGGCCTGACCTTGGATGCCGCTGGCAATCTCTACGGCACGACCTACTGGGGAGGTCCTGGTCTTTATGGCACGGTGTTCGAGTTGATACCAGGGGCGGGTGGGTCTTGGACCGAGAAGCTCCTGTATGGTTTCCCCGACAATGACGGCGCGGAAGGGAGCAATCCCGCCTACGGCAGCCTCATCTTCGATGCCGCCGGCAATCTTTACGGCACTGCGTCCTATGGCGGTGGCGTTTCTCCCGGCGGTGGAACCGTCTTTGCGATGAGGCCCACCGCAGGCGGGAGGTGGGCCTACAAGGTGCTGCATACCTTCGGCACCGGGACGGACGGATCAAACCCCGGCGCCGGCCTCATCTTCGATGCCGCCGGCAATCTTTACGGCACGACCTGGCAGGGTGGTGCTAGCGGCTCGGGTGCGGTATTCGAGATCAAGCCTTAGCGTCAGTCTCTCCGGCCCACCGGAAACCATGCTTGGATTCAACCAAAACGAAGGCCGGGTATCCCGGAAGTTGATTCCGGATCCCGGCCCTCGTCTTATTGCAACTTGGAGTAGAGCTTTAGTTGGTGCCTGAGTTAGCGGCGGCGGTAGCCGGTGCGGCGCTCGGTGCAGTCTGAGAGCCGTAACGTGCCAACCGCGGATAGAACGGCGTGACTTCAAACGGCATCTTGTCACGCGCCGAGGTGATGGCAACCGGAGCCGTCTTCACCATTTCCGCCTTGTCGTCCCAGGGATTGATCTTGACGCGCCCACCCAGCGGGAGAGCCGCGACCTGATCCAGCTTGTTGTTGTCCAGTGCCGGCCCCTTGGTGGCCAGTGCAGCCAGCCGGCTGACGGTCCCATTCTCCGCCAGCGTATTGCCCAGGTGCGTGGTCAACAGGGCGTTAAGCTGAGGAGCGCGCGTTTGCAGCGCCTTCAGGAACAAGCCCACGTTGTCCAGTTTCTGCGCGTAAGGCGAGCTGTTCAGCAAGTCCAGAGCCTTCTTATCGGCAGCGGTCTCTTCTTCCGGAATGTGCTTGAACCCGAGGTTGCTGTAAGTGGAATCATCGGAGAACAGCATGCGGTCGTTGAATGCATACTTGCTGCCCAGGTTGTGACCGAGCACGATGTGCGCCAGCTCATGCGAGAGCACAGCCGCCAGGCTGGCCTCGTCAGGAAGCACGTCGATCAATCCGCGGCTGATGACGATGGTGTTGCCCACGCTGAAGGTTTCGAGCGGCGCCGTGAGCAGCACGCGGGTGCGTACCGGACGCGGCAGGTCGATGTTGTTGGTGACTTCCAGGTTGTTGACCACCGTCTGGAGAATGTGGTCGACGTCGCCTTCGGGCGCGAGCAAGCCCGCGCGGGTAAGGCGCTCAATGACGTTATCTTCCGCCTGCTGCTGCCATTCCCGCTCAGCCTGCAGTGGAGACGCATCCTGCGCCGTGGGGCTTTCATCCTTCACGCTGTCCACGCGGATCTGCGTAAGTTCGTCGTCCTTGTCGCCTTTCTTCAGGTCGTAACCCCAGATGCGGGTCTGCGCCTTGAAGGCCATCTTGTTTTTCACTCCAGCGCTGAAGTCGCCTTCTTCGCTGTAGATGTAGGCCGGCACCCAGTAGCCAGGAATCAAGTTCAAGCGCCAGCTATCCATGTGGAAGAAGTAAGAATTCCGCGGCGCAGGAGCGTAGGTGCCGTTCAACCGGACAATGTTGTAGTCCTGGTCTTCCACCCATACGCGCCCGAGGAAGCGCCCTCTGCCGGAACCCTTCTTGGGAGTGACGTCAAAAACCAGGCAGCGGACGTCGCCCAGAAATTCGCGGCGGATGTAATGGAACTCGTAGTGCGAGCGGTCAAAGTCGGTGCGGTCGGCGTACACCATCCACGAGAAGCCCATGGGCTGGTACTGCACCTTGAAGAGCTTGTTGAAGCCGCCCATCAGGCGCGTCTCCATGCCCTGGTCCTGCTCTTTCAGATAGTCCTTGCGGTTGACCGACTCGCCCATATCCATGCGCCCGAGGAAGTAATGGTCCTCGCTAGGCACGGGGCCGAGTTGCGGATCGGCGCTCAGGTTCTGCAAATAGGTCTCGACCACCGGAGTGCGGTTGGAGAGAGCCTTCATGAGCCCGTGTTCGCGCTCAATGAAGCGGTCCACTACCTGATCCATGGTGGTGGGCTGAGGCATGGCCGACGGAGTCGGCGCCGGAGCCGTGGACGTGGACGCTTGCCCCTGCGGCTGAACCGCAGCCGGCTGCGGCGCTGGTGCCGCCTGCGCCTGCGCCGTATCGGACGTCGCCGTCCCTGCCGGCAACGGCGGGACGGTGCCAACGCTCAACGGTTGTGAATCGGTGGGCAGCGGCCCGTTCGCGGCCGGGCTCGAAGGTTGTGACTCCGTGGGCTGCTGTGCGGCGGCGCTCACCGAGACCAGCAGTGCGGCTGTGAACATCCATTTCCAAGTACGCATGACTCTTCTCTCCATAAATCAGTTGTCAAAGTTGCCAGTTGCCAAGTTCCAGACTGCCTGGTCCGGTCCGATTTAACTGACCACTGACCACTGGCCACTGTTTCTAGTACGCGATCTGAAACGTCACGTGCACAATCGCAGTCGAATCCACCGGCTGACCCATTCGCAGCGCCGGCTTGAAGCGCATCTTGTTCGCGGCCGCGGTCGCGGCCTCATCCAGACCATGACCCAGGCCCCGCACCACGCGATTCACATGCAGCGTCCCGTTGGCGCTGAACTGCACTTCCAGCAGAACTTCGCCTTCCAGCTTCATGCTGCGGGCCTCGTCGGTATAAACCGGCTGCGGCTTGAATGTGATCTCCACCGGCGTAGTCGCCGGCCCAGCCTCGTTCTGCGCGATCTTCGGCCCACCATGAACCACCTGCTCCGATCCGAATTGGCCGGTCGAAACGCCGGGCCCACTGCTGCGCCCGTCGCCCTTGCCCCCGGTCGCAATGCCGTTGCCGAAGTCGGCGCTGGCGATCGTCCCCTTGATGCCTTTTGCCCCGCCTGATCCGTTCCCCTGTCCCGGACCCGCGGGCATGTCAAAGCCACCGGCCGGAGCTGCGTAGAGCTTGGCGCCCGTCTTGCCCGTTCCCTTCAAACCGTTGGGATCTCCGAAGCCACCGGTCTGCACTTTCTCCACCGCTGCATTCACCGTGGGCTTCACCGAGCTGCCCGCGAAGTCCCCCGTGTGCAAGAGTTGTGGACGCGCCCCGCCGGCCGTCACCTTTATTTGCGGAGCCGCAAACTGGTTCATCACCACTTTCGGCGCTTCCACCGGATCGGGAGCAGTCGTGCGCCGCACTTCACGCGGCACAACCAATTTCGGCTTTTCAAAAACCGGCGCCGCGGGAAGCAGCTTCGGCTTCACCTCCGACTTCACAACTTTGATCGGCTCCGGCTCCGGCCTGAGCGCAGGCATCGGTATCAACGAGGTGACGTGAAATTCCTTGTACTGAATTCTGTCCGGAAATAAGAGTCCGATATTAATCAGGATCAGAGTCGCCACCACCATCAGCGCATAGCTGGTAACCAGCGCGCGCTTGTCGATCTTGCGCTCCGGGAGAATTCCGAGTTGAAACCCGCGTTGATACGTAGCCATGCCTGAACTCCAAGGGTCCCCCGGCCGAGGGAGCGGACCGGGACTGGAGTTCTCAACATAGGGGAAAAAGGTCAGGGGGTAAACGTGTCCACGGCTCTTGACCGAAAGTAACCACTGGAGGGCGGTTACGGGACTTGGCCCAGAACGGACCGGCCCGCGGATTCGTATCTGCGCCACCGGCCGGCCACTTGCGCTAGGATAGGCTCAACCTAAGCCCTAGGAGCCCAACGTGACGATCCGGAAAGCTGCCCTGCAAATCGCAGCCGTGCTGCTGCTCATCCTGATGGCGTTCAATACCTATCTTGCCATCGATCACTTAAAGCGAGTCCAGGCAACTGCCGCGCTCAGCCTCGAAAGCTCCGGAGTGCAAGCGGACATCGCCCGCGTCTGGCAGGATTTCACCGACATGGAGACCGGACAGCGCGGCTACCTCCTCACCGACGACCCTGCCTACCTCCAGCCCTACATGGACGCAAAAAACACGATCGCAACCCACCTCGCCAATCTTCGCTCCGCCTTGGCCAATCGCCTCCAGTCCGAGCAGGCACTCGAAACCCAGCTCGCATCCCTCGCCGCCTCCAAACAAGCCGAGATCGAGCGCACCATCGCTTTGCGCCAGCAGGGATACCGCCATCGCGCCTTCCAGCTCGTGCAAACCAACGAAGGCAAACAATACTCCGATCAGGCTCGGTCTCTGGTGTCTTCCTTGTCTGCCATGGAAAACAGCCGCTTCGCCGCACTCGTAAAACAGAGGGACGCCACCTCCAGCCAGGCCATGTCGCAAACCATCGCCGCCAATTTAGGTTTGCTTGTCCTCACGGCAGGCCTGTTTGTGCTCATCCGCTTCTACGAGCGTGCCCTCGAACGGCAAGCCGCACAAAGCCGGCAAGCCTTAGCCGAGCGCGATTCGCAACTGGAGAAACTAATCCGGCTAATGTCTGCCGCCAGCGACCAGACTCGCGCCCAGATTGCAGTCATCGAAGAGAATGTCAGCCTGTTGCTCCAAAAATACGACGGATTTCTGCCGCCACTCGGCTATGCCTGCGCCACGCAGATCAAGGAGGCAACCGCACAACTCGAACAACTCCGCAAGCATCTCCTCGGCCGCCCAGAGTCCGATATCCACGAACAAGCGGCCTAAACCTGCTTTTCGACCGGCACAAGCAAAAAAGCTTTTCACCGATTCACACGACTCCGTTATCCTGAGCGCAGCCGTTCTTCAGGCGGAGCGAAGGATCTCCCGCTTAACCTGCCTGGCGCGTAAGCCACACTGCACCATTGCGCGGTGCTAGCAGCAAAAAGTGACGAAATGATTCTGCCCGCTGTGCTGAAAACGCGTCAGTCCCCATGGCATGAGGACAATCTAGTTTCCTCGCCGGACTAAGTCTGTGACGTGTAAACATCCCCACTCAACCCGAAACCGGTCTTGAGTGGGCCACCAGCCGCAGGCGGTCTTGTTGTGGCCACCTGAGGTCAATGTGCGGACCTCGCAATAACACGTTCGAGTAAAATGCTGTCAGAGCAACACAGAAAGGAGAATACGATGCGACTTCAGAGTGACTACTTCAATGCTTATCACAACCTAAAGCTGACACGAGATGACAAAGGCGTGCTGGTTGCTGAATTCCACACCAACGGCGGGCCGTGCATTATGACCGCGCAATCTCACACGGAATTTGTCGATGGGTTCTACCGGATTTCGCAAGATCGAGCGAACAAGATCGTAATCCTTACGGGCGCCGGTGGGGAGTTCATTACCGATGTCGATTGGTCCTCCTTCGGCAACCCCGCCGATCCCGGCGTTTGGAGCCAGGTTCACGACGAAGGTGTTCAGGTTTTGGAAAACATAGCCAACATACGCGTCCCAGTCATCGCAGCAATCGAGGGACGTGCCCATGTGCATTCAGACTACGCGCTACTTGCCAGCGTAATTGTGGCGGCAGATGGCGCGACTTTCCAGGATGTGGCCCACTTCTCCCAGGGCGTTGCGCCCGGCGACGGAATTTTCACCACTTGGAGTTATCGCGCTGGAGCGGGACGAGCGGAGGCGTTCCTGCTCAACCCACAGCCGCTCCCGGCGCGTACTGCACGCGAATGGGGAGTGGTTGCCGAGGTTGTGCCGAACGGTAAGGCGCTCAGTCGGGCGCAGGAATTGGCCGAGCTGTACCTGAAGGCTCCGGAGGTAACCCGCCGAAACACACGCATCCACTTCATTCAACCCTTGAAGGAGCGCATCGTGCGAGAAGTTGGCTACGGATTGTCGCTCGAAGGAGCGTCGTCGGCCGACCTCGTCAAATCAATGCGAGCCAGGAGTGAACCTGTCGCTCAGAAAGAAAAAGTCGCATGAAGCGTACCGAAAGCGCTTCATCCCCTCAGGTGCTTAAGAAGAGTCTGTGACGTGAACATCCCCACCCAAGCCGGTTGCCCATCCTTAACGTCGCGTTCTTTGCGACGTTAGGGTGGGGATTTTGACTTCCTAATCTTCAAGTGGACCGGTGGCCCAGCCTTCCTGTTCTTCTTTGCCGTTCCGAAACTGCGGGTGCGGGGGCCAGCCCAGCCTTTCCTCATTTTAATCATCGAGGGTGCCCCGCTCTTGTCGCGTCTTTTGCGACAGGGCGGGGATTTTGATCTCGGCGAGTTCAGGATGACAGGTCAAGTTCCCCGCCCTGTCCCTGCAAAGAACGCAGGGACAAGGACGGGGCAGCCGCATCCTATTCGGTTCTTGAAATTCGGCGACAGACGAAACGTTCCCAGTAACTAGTCTGAATCGCAACCCAAAGAGAAGCGCAGAGCAGCACACACCTCATTCATTCGTGCGGAGCTAAGCTGGGCCACACGTTTCCCCAGGCGCTGTTGCGACACCGTCACTGCATTGTGCAGGTTCACCGCGCACGGGGCTTTCATCCCGTCCTCCTCATTCAGAACCACTTCCGATGGCACGCCGCGAATCGTGGAAGTGACCGGCGTGAAATGTAGGGACGGAAATGTAAGAAAACCGGGACAGACGGAAAATGTAGGGAGAGACGGAGCGTTTCCAAAAGGCCAAAGCCCCGAGTATCGCTCGGGGCTTCGAGATACTAAACGACGTTCGCCAAACACCTATAATAATAAATAAGCCGAGGCGATTGTCAACAAATATTAGTGTCGAGTAACCCGAGGAGGGTAAGGGAGTTGAACCCTAGCGGCTGCTAAGCCACTCGACATTTGGCGAACGTCGTCCAGTACCCACTGGCAATACCCTCCTAAACGAATCGTCCACCGCGTAACATCTTATGGGCGCTTACCAGCGAAACGAGCTGTGTGATCGTAAATATTTGAGGAACTATACCAATTCGGGAGAACAAAAAGGACGGGTGGCCCACTCAAGCCCGGATTTGGCTTGAGTGGGGCTGTTCAGAGTTCGACAGAGAAATTCGGGACAGCCGGAACGTTCCCACTAACTAGTTCGAATCGCAACCCAGAGAAAAGCGCAGCGCCGCACACACCTCGTTCATTCGTGCGGAACTAAGCTGGGCCACGCGTTTCCCCAGGCGCTGTTGCGACACCGTAACTGCGTTGTGCAGGTTCACCGCGCAAGGGGCTTTCATCCCGTCCTCCTCATTCAGAACCACTTCCGATGGCACGCCGCGAATCGTGGAAGTGACCGGCGCAACCGTGACCGTGGATAAATACGCGATGGCACTGTTGCGGGTGAGCACGAGGGCTGGTCGCTTCTTGTCGTTCGTTTTGGCGCCCGGGGCAAACTGGTAGAGCCGAACCTCACCTCGGGCTATTCTTCCGGCCACGTGGCCTCCGCTTCCCAACCCCGCGCCTCCGCGTCGGCTTGCGGCTGTCGCGAGTAGCCCTGGCGGTCGCGCTCTTCACTGGCTCGCAGTTCCAACCGGCGCAGATGTTCCCGCAAGGCGTCGCGCACCAAAGCGGACCGGTTTCGCCGGGTGCGCTTCGCGGCTTGGTCGGCGGCGTGTAACAGCTTCTTATCCAGTACGATTTGAACCACTTGCATATGTGGAATCCATTCCACAGTATACTCCACATAGGAGAATTCCACAGGTGGAATTCCACGACTCCAAGCCCCTTGGGATCTTGACTTCCGTGGGCTGTCGCCAAGCCGAAGGGGGAAGGAATCTGACCTCCTGGAGTTTTCCACAGGCCAACCTTGTGACATCTGACCTTGCGCACAACCCCAACTTCGTTTCAGAATTGTCCCAGCAAGGGCAGTACACGAAGCGCTAACGAAACGGAGGCCCCGGCCAGGAAATCAGTCCCTAACCCCTTTGTTGTCTAGATCTTGAGATCTAAGCTCTTTCACATCCGTACTTTGCGGGGAATTTCCCGCTAACCTGATGATTCCAGAGATTATGGTAAAAGGGGGGGAGGGGGGGTACCCCATAATCAAATAGTAATCCTCCGGCGCCCTCCCTCCAAGACGGAATCCCGCGCCGAACTTTATTTTGAGTGAGAAACCCACAGATCGGAGAGGACGGAACGCTTACTGATTACGCTGCCGCCGAAACCACTCGAACACCGGCACTCCGGCCAGAATCACCAGCAGTCCATAGAAGGAATTCGGCCAGTCTCCGCGGAAGGTGTAATAGAGAAGCGCAGCGGCCACAGCAATGAATACGGCAGGCACAAAAGGGTAGCCGAACATGCGATAAGGCCGGGGAGCATCCGGATCGCGCCAGCGGAAGACAAACACAGTGCTGCCGGCGATCATGTAGAAGAGCCATTCGGCGAAGATGGCCAGCGAAAACAGCTGCCGGAAGTTGCCTCCGAGCAGCAGAAGAATGATCGACAGCACGGCCTGCAACACGATCGCGCCCGTCGGCGTATGAAAGCGCGGATGCACCTCGGCCAGCGCCGAGAAAAAATATCCGTCGCGAGCCACGGCGTAAGGCACGCGAGCCCCGCTCATGATGGTGCCGTTCAGCGTGACCAGCATCGAAATCGCCATGCCCGCAGAAACAATGCTCGCCCCAAATCGTCCCATGACCAGCGCGACCGCGTCAGAAGCAGGCCGCGGCGACGCGGCGATCACATTCGCCGGCAGCACGTACTGCACACCGGCATTCACCAGCACATACAGGACCCCAACGGTAGCCACGCCCGCAATCAGCGCAATC
Organism: uncultured Acidobacteriaceae bacterium; assembly: GCA_963842095.1. GTDB lineage: Bacteria > Acidobacteriota > Terriglobia > Terriglobales > Acidobacteriaceae > Sulfotelmatobacter. The sequence continues at coordinate 887,033 of CAWJEY010000002.1, read as the reverse complement.
GGAATATTTCGCTCCGGCTTCTTTACTTCACCAGCAACCATGTTCAGATCATTCCACCCGTCATACGCCCACAGCGCCGCAACCAGCGCGGCCATGAAGCCGGCGATCCCGCCCCTGGCTCCGGTGAAGGTGCTGGCAAAGTTGCTCCAGCCGCGTCCGGCAGCGCTGCCAGCCCCGCTGAAGCAGACCACGACGATCCCAAGAATGATCGCCACTTTCAGCACCGTGAACACCAACTGGAATTCGCCAGCCTTCCTCACTCCAAGGTAATTCAGAACAGAAATGAGAATGGCTGCGGTAATGGCCACAAGCTGGCCCCAGGTAATGGCGAACGGAACTGAGATAGCATTGGTAGGGAAGAAGGAAAAGGCGGGAAACGTGCCCAGAATGCGCACCAGCCCGGTAGCGATAGTAGCCACAGACGCGGGTTTGGCAATGACAAACCAAGTCCACGCGTAGAGAAATCCGCCCAGCGGTCCGTAGGCGTCGCGGACGTAAACATACTCGCCGCCCGCCTGCGGCTTCATAGCGCCGAGTTCCGCGTAGGTGAGCGCGCCAAAGAAAGACAGCAGTCCACCGACGAGCCATGCCAGATAGACCAGCTTCGCCGAACCCACGGCTTGCATCATCTCGGCAGGAACCAGAAAGATCCCGCTGCCGATGATCGTACCTACGACCACCGCAGAGGCGTGGCTAACGCCCAGGTCGCGGGAAAGCTCGGGACGAGCGGTGGCCAATTCCGGCATATACGAGTGAGTCAGTATACGTTACGACTTTTCTGTAAGGAGCAAGCTTGCCGCGTATCCCACTGCGAACGTGACTATCGTCCCGACCATTACCCACCAGGTCCATGGGACGCTCGCTCGCCACAGATACAATTCCATGCTGAAGCCGAACAGCATCCCGACCATCGCGCCGCGCTGATTGGCCCGTCTCGTCAGCACGCCCAGCAGGAACACTCCGAGCAGGGCGCCATAAGCCACGGAGGCAATCTGCAGTCCCAACTCGACCACGCGGCCTGCCTTGTGGAGCGAAAGCACAGCCAGCGCAAACAGCAACAGTGCCCACACCAAGGTCGAAAAGCGCGAAAGGCGCATTCGCGTGCGCTCATCGGCCTGCGGACGGAAGCGCACATAGAAATCCATGATGGAGCTTGAAGAGAGAGCATTCAGCGCTGCGCTCAGATTCGACATCGCTGCGGCCAGAATGGCGGCAATCAACAATCCAGAAATTCCATGCGGCATCTGGCTGACGATGAATGTGGGGTAGATTCGATCGGGTTTTCCGAAAGCCGCTGAGGGCACGCGGTAGAAGGCCCACAGCATGACACCCACCATCAGGAACAGCGCAAACTGGAAAAGAATGGCCACGCCGCTCGAAAGCAACGCCGCCACCGACTGCTTCTGGCTGCGAGCTGCCAGCAAGCGCTGCACAATGAGTTGATCTGTGCCATGGCTCGCCGTGATGAAAAATGCGCCGCCGATCACGCCTGCCCAAAAGGTATAAGGAATCCCGAAGGTCGGCCTGAAGTCGAACATTTGCAGCTTGCCGGCACTCGCGGCCGCGGCATGGATCGCGCTCCATCCACCGGGGACCAGATGCAAAATTGTTACCAACCCAACCAGTGTCCCGCCAACGTAGATCGCGGTCTGCACCACATCCGTCCAAATCACCGCAGCCAGGCCGCCCTCGAATGTATAGATGAGCGTGAATGCAGTGATGATGGCGATCGAGGTCACCTCACCCGTCCCCAGCGCGATTGCTACTACAATCGAAACGGCATAGACGCGCACGCCCTCGGCTGCCGCGCGCGTAAGCAGGAACACTCCGGCAGTCAGCGAGCGCAGACCGCGCCCGAAGCGCCGCTCAATCAGCTCATAAGCCGTGTACAGGTCACCCCGAAAATAATGCGGCAGCAGCACGAAGCTGATTACCACCCGCCCCACCAGGTATCCCATCACCACCTGCAGGAAGGTGAGGTTGGTGTCATAGGCCAGACCGGGAATGCTGATGATGGTGAGCGTGCTGGTTTCGGCCGCGACGATGGAAAGCGCGATTGCCCACCAGGGAATATCGCGCCCGGCAAGAAAATAATCGCGCAGCGAGCGCTGCCGCTTGCGGAAACGCAGCCCGAACAGCGTGATCCCCACCAGATACAGCGCGATGATCGCGAGATCCCAATGATTCAGGCCCAACCCTCAGGCTCCTCACTCACCGAATCCACTAGCTTGAATGAACGGCGGCCATCTTAAGAAGCCTTAAGACGCCCGATGCGCCTGAGGCGTCTTTCAAGGTAGCTTCGGAAATCGTTGATCTCCATCAACCGTGGCTTACGCCCAAATGCGTAGAGGAATGGCCAGTTCATGCCCTTGTAGTAAGGCGGCGCGAAATTGAAACGCACGAGCAGCCCGTGTCCCAGTCGAAGCACCACTAGGAGTGCGCCCGCCAGATGCCAGGGATCGGTAGGGTGCACCGCCGTAGCGAGAAGTTCGAAGCTGCGGGAAAGCACCTCTGTGAGTTCTCCACTCCGATAAATCTCTCGGAGGTTGGGAGTCAAGAGTTCGGGAAAGTTTGCGTCAACGTCACGGTGGAGACTGCTCAGAATGAGTGCCTCAATGTCGGTCACGTTCTTGTCTTTAGCATCCTCAGCCCTTGCAGCCATCCATTCCGCCAGCTTCTTGTGGGTATGCGATCCCGCAAACTTCTCCAGCTTTTGGTGCCCGAACACCGCCAAGTCATCTAGCAAGTCAAGAGTCTGTTCAGCAACTTCCCGGACGCTTCTCAATCGCCGGTCGCTTGCCGTTACGGGCAACGGCTCATCAATCTCATTAATCAGCTTCATGAATTCGCCATATTCGAGGGACAGGAACGGAACCTCGGAGCCTGTGTCCGTGATCGCGCAACCGTGATTCGATGCATCCCTCAGAACTTCGCGGGCGGCCTGAAATCCCACTAGGGATCTCTGCTCAATTCTTTCCACCGTCCCTGCAGGAACCTTTTTGTCTTTCAGGAGGCGAGAAACTCTTTCGATAGCTTCTGGGTGCTCGGAGAGGAACTTCTCTGCGCGCTCGTAGCCCGTTTCTTCATCGGCAATCTGCACTCGAGCATTCCGCTTTGGCCGTACGTTCTGGTCCTCCGCGGCGATCCTTTGGATCCTTTCATCATAAGTTGTCCACGTGGCACCCTCGAACTCTCCGTCTGCTGCTTGTTTTCGGCGTCTGGCGCCGTTGTTGATCCACGCTTCGCGAGCCGCTATCCGGACCACTCCGTTTTCAACCAGCCTGCAAAGCAACTCCGCATTGACTTGCTCATTCTGGTGTTTCTCTACCAAATGAAGGGACGGGGCCCACAGCGTCAAGGGAGAACTCAAACAAATCATGGTATCCAGACGGGGGTAGCCTTGATCTCTGAACTCACTAATGTGGCAGAAGGTCGGAAAAGAGCGACTAGACACGGGTTAACCCTCCTTTTCAGATGACATTGCGTCGGACTGTTTCCCCTGGGTCGTAAGGTTCGGACGAAAGGGCGACGAGCCATAGTCTCTGCTTGTCATCGTTGCGCACGGCGTGCGAGGCGCCCGGTGACACCAAAACGAGAACCGCACTTGAGCCATCGAACTGACGGCGATGCACATGTGTGCCTTCGCCGTCGTCCCAGTGCAGCGACCACCTAGTACCTGGCAAAACCACAAGAGCCTCGCGTCGCCGCAAATGGTAGTGGTTACCTCGCACGGCAGATGGGCCGGTCGATGCCATGTGCATGTCGGACACGCGCCCCAGAAACTGCAAGGCTTCGTCGGGGGCAGTAAAACTGAAGCCGCGAACGTCGCCGCCATTGATAAGTTCCGTCACCCGAATCTTTTCTTCCATCTGCCGTGCTGCCCCCCAGTCTGTCCCATCGGCGGTTTGGAGAACATCCCCAGATTATGGCACGATTTGTGCCAAGCACGAACGTAGTTTGTCCATCTCGCAACGTTCCAGACAAATCGATCCGGCCTAGGAGGATCAACCGATCTCCTGTGATAGAACTAACCCGTGGCCTTTTATCTCGGCATTGACGGCGGGGGGAGCAAGACCACCTGCGCTGTAGGCGACGAATCTTCCGTCCTCGCCACGGTGACTGCCGGGCCCAGCAACATCACGCGCGTGGGAGAGGTTCGTGCGCGCGAATCGATACACGCGGCGATGCGCGAGGCGTGCGCCGCCGCGAAAATTGATCCTGGGCAAGTGCATCGAGCTTGTATCGGAGTCGCGGGCGCGGGCCGCGACGACGTTGCGGGAACCATACGCCAAGTCGTTGCAGAGATCATTGCCGGTGAAATCGAAGTCGTGGGCGATATGCAGATCGCGCTGGCTGCGGCCTTCGGCGCAGGGCCGGGCGTGATCGTCATCGCCGGGACCGGGTCGATCGCATACGCCCGAAATGCGCAAGGCAAGACCGCTCGTGCCGGAGGCTGGGGCTTCGCCATTTCCGACGAAGGTTCGGCGCACTGGATCGGCCGGGCTGCGCTCAGCAAGCTGTTGCGGGCAATCGATCAAACGTGTCATCAAGAGAGTGACGATCGAGCAGTCGCAGAAAAACTGCCCCTCTTCCGCAAACTAGCCGCAGCGTGGAACCTGCACTCTCTCGACGAGTTAGTGCGCACGGCCAACTCCAATCCAGATTTTGCGGCGCTGTTTCCCGCAGTCCAGGCCACTGCCGAGGCTGGGGACGAACTGGCCCAGAGTGTCCTCACGCAGGCCGGGCGAGAACTCGCCCGGCTCGCGGGCATCGTCGCCGGCAGGATCTTCGCAGAAGACAACACCGGCCCGGCTGCCCGGCCTTTGGCCATGGCCGGCGGCGTCTTCCGACATTCGCAGCGCGTACGCGAAGTTTTTTGCGATGAAGTACGCAAGCTTGATCGTCGCGTGGACATGAATTCGCAAGTGATCGAGCCTGTTACTGGCGCACTGCAGATGGCGCGGGACGGAGAGGTGACGAGAATAACCTAAGGGCCGCGTGGAGTTGTTGCATCAACGCGAATCAGCGCCCGCCGCCGACTTCCAGAATTGCGCCGGTGGTATAAGACGCCGCAGGGGAGAGCAGCCAAAGCACGGCTTCGGCCACCTCAAGTGCGGTGCCCGGCCTTTGCAGCGGAATCGTCGTCGCCAGTCGCTGCAGCCGGTCGGGCGCGCCATTGGCGGCGTGCAGTCCGGTTTCAATCAGCCCTGGAGCGACCGCGTTCACGCGGATTCCCTCGGTCGCGACTTCACGTGCCAGGCCAACGGTGAAGCTATCAATCGCGCCCTTGGACGCCGCGTAGTGCACCCATTCTCCGGCCGATCCTATTTTCGCCGCACGCGACGAAATATTCACGATCGCGCCGCCCGTGCCGCCGTGGCGGGTCGACATGCGGCGCACCGCCTCGCGCGCGCATAGAAACGCGCCTGTGACATTTACTGCCATGACTTGCGCGAGCGTGCTTGCGCTCACGGATTCGACACGGGAAAACCCGCCGGTGATGGCCGCATTGTTGACGAGAGCCTTAACCGGCCCCAGTTCGCGCTCGGCGGTCTCAAACAGGCGGACGACATCTTTTTCGCAGGCGATATCTGCTTGAATCGCATAAGCGCGCCCGCCAGCAAAGACAATGTCCTGAACAATCGCACGCGCTTCCGCTTGGCCCGTCGCGAAATTGACGGCAACGGAGAATCCGCGGCCGCCTGCCAGTTTTGCGATTGCCGCGCCGATCCCGCGGCTCGCGCCAGTCACGATGATGGTGCCGTTGCTCGCCTGCACGCTCATGCAATCCAACCTTTCTGAAACCAATGTAGCAAGAAGCGACTTCACACGCCGCTCAGACCCGCCTAGACGTTCGTAACCTGCTCCATCCGAGTCCCTTGTCCTAGAATCTGTGTCAGCCATGCGGGAATACGTTCAGTCCCTTCTCGATGAACTCGGGTTCGACGAGCCCTGGAAACCGGTTTCGCGTCCGGCGCTGGCTGCGTGGCTTGTCTTTTATGTAGCGTTCCTCGCCTACGCCTTCTCCGCGCACGGGGGATTTCTTTTCATCGACGTGGCCAACCTAATCGTGCACGAGGGCGGCCATAACCTGTTCGGATGGTTCGGCCCCACGCTCTGCCTCTGGGGAGGTACGCTGCTGCAGTGGCTGGTCCCGTTTCTTCTGGCTGTGTACTTCTTCACGCGACGCGAGACCGCCGGTTTCGTCTTCTGCCTGTTTTTCTTCTTCGAGAACTGGCTCTACACCGCGACCTACATGGCCGACGCACGCGCTGTGGCCCTGCCCCTGGTCACCACCGGCGATCCCGAGTTTGCCCGGCACGACTTCAATGCCATCTTCTCCAGTCTCGGCGTCCTTGCCTATGACACAAAGATTGCCGCAGTGGTTCGGGCTCTGGGATGGTGCGGCATGATCGCCATAGTAGTTTGGCTTGCACGCCAAGAAACGGCCCGCAAAGGATTAAGCCCGCTTCGTGCGCCAGACGAAGAGGCAGCCAAGTTGCAGGAGTTTCTCTCTAGGGAATCCAATCCGCGATAAAAATGTTCGTCTCATGCGGAGCTTTGGCGTTGCGGTTCGACGCCCACACCAGCTTTTTCCCGTCTGGACTGAACATGGGGAAGCCGTCGAAGCCGTCACTGTAGGTGATGCGATCGAGGCCGCTGCCATCGGGGTTGATGAGCCACAGCTCGAAATTGCCCATGCCTCCAGTGGCGTGCGTGTCGGGATCGTAGTTGGAAGAAAAAATTATCTTCTTGCCATCAGCTGTGAATGCCGGGCCAAAGCTGGCTGCGGCCAGGTGTGTGATCTGGCGTTTGCCGCTGCCGTCGGCTTTCATGATCCAAATCTCAAGCGACGTCGGGCGAATCAGGTTCTGCGCCAGCAGCTCCTTGTAGTCGCTGATTTCCTTCTCGGTCTGGGGATGATAAGCGCGGTAAACAATCCATTTGCGGTCGGGCGAGAACGTCGGACCGCCGTCGTAGCCCAGTTCGTGCGTGAGTTGCTTGATATGTTTGCCGTCGGCGTCCATCGAATAGATGTCGAGATCGCCATTGCGCATGGAGGTGAATACAATTTTCTTGCCGTCGAGAGAAATCGTGGCTTCGGCGTCGTAGCCGGGAGTGTTCGTAAGTTGCTTCAGGCCGGAGCCGTCGGGGTTTGCTGTGAAGATGTCGTATCCGGCATAGACTCCCCACACATAACCTTTGGAGAAATCAGGCCGGGGCGGGCAATCGGGACTGGCGAGGTGCGTGGATGAGAACAGAATCTTTTTGCCATCGGGATAGAAATAACTGCAGGTGGTGCGTCCCTTGCCGGTTGAGACCATGCGCATGTCGCTGCCGTCGATGTTCATGGTGAAGATCTGGTCGCACTTCACGTCGCCATGCGAGGACTGGAAGATCAGCTTGGTGCCGTCCGCGGAAAAATAAGCTTCGGCATTCTGTCCGCTGAAAGTCAGTTGGCGCACGTTGCGCAGGTGCTTTTCCTGCGGCGTGGCGAGGTCGGGCGTCTGCGCTGAGAGTTTGGGCAGAAAGGCATATCCAGCGGCAAAAGTCAGAAGAACTACGAAGATTCGCTTCATGGGATGTTTGCTAGTGTAGCAAAACCTTAACCACAGAGGGCACGGGGTTACACGGGGTAAATCAAGTGGGCAGGCTCTTCTCCATGCTGAGTCGATACGCTACTTCCGGAAGTGATTGCTGATCGCAACCGCTTGCACGCGAGTCACAACCGCTGAGAGCGCCGCGGGGTCTGCCTGCTTCACTGCCTGCAAGCTGCCGAAGTGTTCGAGAAGACGCCGGGTCGTACTCTCGCCTACGCCGGGGATCTCCAATAACTCAGTGGAGCGGTCGCGCATCTGGCGGCGCTTGCGATGGAAAGTCACGGCAAAGCGGTGGGCTTCGTCGCGAATCAACTGGATCAGGTGCAACACGGGCGAGTGGTGATCGAGTGCGATGGGATCCTTCTCCTGCCCGTAGACGTAGAGAATTTCTTCGCGCTTGGCGATGGCGGCGAGAGGCTGATTGATAATTTCAAGCGATTCCAGGGCCTCGGCTGCAGCGTGCAGCTGTCCCAGGCCGCCGTCAATCAGCACCAGGCTGGGCATGGGCTTCTTCTCTTCTTGAATGCGTTTATAACGGCGGGTAACTACCTCGCGCATGGAGGCGAAATCGTCGACGCCCTCGACCGTGCGGATGATGAACTTGCGGTAATCCGATTTCTTCATTTTGCCGTCTTCCCATACCACCATTGAGGCCACGGTCTCCGCGCCTTGAATGTGGGAGATGTCGAAGCACTCGATGTGCTTGGGTAATTCGGGCAAGCTGAGAACGTCCTGCAATTCTTCCTGGATAGCTTTTGCGTTGGGCTTGAGGACACGGAAGCGCTGATCGTACGATTGTTTCGCGTTAGTGCCGGCTAGGTCGATGAGTGCGCGCTTGTCGCCGCGCTGCGGAACGAGGATGTGGACATGTGCGGCGCGGGCGGCCTCGCCTGCGACTTGCTCGGAGAGTAAGTCACCGAGTTCTTCGCGATCTTCGAAATCAACTGGCACGTAGAGGTTCCGCGGCACGTAGGGCTGGCCGATGTAGAGCTGCTTCAGGAGAGCGGAGAAGAATTCGCCGGGGTTGAAGTCTGTGGTGGAAGAAGCAGGTTCGCTGCGCTCGCCTGGACGGGCGAAGGCGCCCGTCCCCACATGGTCCGTGTTCGTCCCCAGATGTTCCGTTTCTGTCCCCGCATCTTCCGTGGCGATTTCTGGCAGGTCTTCCCAGAAGAATTCACGGCGGTCGACTACTCGGCCGCCGCGCATGTGAAACAGATTTACGGCCAGCATGCCGTTTTCATAGTGATAGCCGAAGACGTCGGCGTCGTCGCCTTCGGCGGCGGCTATGCGCTGGCGTTCCTGCAACTGTTCTACCGTCGAAATCAGATCGCGATAGCGGGCAGCGCGCTCGTATTCTTCCGCGGCGGCGGCTTGCTCCATGCGCTGGTTTAGCGACTTACTCAGATCAGTGGGCCGGCCTTCCAGGAACAGCTTCACGTCGCGGACCGCTTCCTGATACGCCTCGGGTGTCGTCAAATCCTGAACGCACGGTCCCAAGCAGCGCTTGATGTAGTACTGCAGGCAGGGGCGCGGGTGAAAGCGGGTGAGGTCCACCTTGCACGAGGGAATCAGAAAATTGCGGTGGATCAGATCGACGATGCGGTAGGCGAGATTAGCAGGGAAGTAAGGGCCGTAGTAGACGCTGCCATCCTTGCGCAGGCGGCGGGTGACGTAGACGCGCGGCCAGCGCTCGCCCAGCGTCAGTTTCACGTAAGGATAGGTCTTGTCGTCGCGCAGCAGAATGTTGAAGCGCGGCTTGCGCTGCTTGATCAGATTGTTCTCGAGCGCCAGCGCTTCTTTGTTGTTGGCGACGACGATGTAGTCGACGTCGACGGCTTCGCGCACCAGGGTGCCGGTTTTCGAGTCCTCCCAGCGGCCTTCGTGGAAGTAGCTGGCGACCCGGCTGCGGAGGTTTTTCGCCTTGCCCACGTAAATGACTTCGCCTTCGGCGTTCTTGTAGAGATACACGCCGGGCTCGGTGGGGATGGTGCGAATTTTCTGGAGAAGATCCATCGGGAATCTTTGTATTCTATTCGATGGCGAGACTTGGAATCGCTGGCCGCGGGAGTTCGTGGTGGCGGCATCGAGGACCGACATATGGAATAAGGGGATAAGGCGTGTTACAATGGCATCAGATGGGTCATACGCTGACAATTCGTCTTACAGAAGAGCTTCTTTCCTGGCTGAAGGAGACGTCGCGGCGGACGGGAGTGCCGATGGGGCGGCTTGTCCGTGAACAACTGGAGAGCGCCAAATCCAACGGAGGAAAGCAGCGATTCCTGCGGCATTTGGGAGCGATCAAAGGCGGCCCTCCTGACGTTTCGTCTCGAAAGGGGTATTCCCGGGAATGAAGGGCATCGCAGATACGGGCTTCATCGTCGCGGCCGGCCGCAGCAACGACAGATATCACGCTTGGGCTGTTGATTTGGCGAAGACGGTGAGTGAACCCTTGCTGACCTGCGAGTCCGTTCTCAGCGAAGCGGCATTTCACCTGGGGTCGACTTCCTATGTACTGTCGCTGGTGGAGGACGAACTTTTGCAAGTGGCGTTCGACTTCTCTGAGAACCTCCCGCAGCTGCGTGAGTTGGCCCGCCGGTATGCGGATCGCAAGCCCGACTTGGCGGATCTTTGTCTGGTGCGGATGAGTGAGATCTATCCGCGGCATTCCGTTGTCACTATTGATGAAGCTGACTTTCGCGTTTACCGGAAGAACAAGCGAGAAACCATTCCCCTGATCTGTCCACCCAGGACGAATTGAAGGGCTACGGATATCTGGGAACTGTATAAAATTTCCATGACCCATGTGGGGTTTGCGTTCCCCGGACCCTGATGAGTTACGGGTTGTTCCCCGGCATACGCCCGCAAATGGTTGAAAACGTATATACTTATGAATGGCAGTTCGCGGCCGGGAAACTGGCACGTGCCGTGCACACGCAGAGGATGGGACTTGTAAGCATTCAAGATCTCCCAGGGCCTGCAAGACAGTAGAATTCGCGCGCGGGAAACCCGATCGCGCTGAGACAAGAAATTTCAAGGAGCCTCTTATTATGACCCGCACTTCGTTAGCGATTTTCCTGGCGGTAAGCATGGCGGCCACGGTCGGCTGCACCAGCAAGAACTATGTGAAGCAGCAGACCACGCCGCTGATCAACAAGACCAACGAACTGGATGACCTGACGGCCAAGAACAGCAAGGACATCAAGGACGTCGATGCCCGGGCGCAGGCCGGCATCGCGGCCGTGAACGCCAAGACGGCAGATGTGGAACAGAAGGCGCAGGCGGCGAATCAGTCCGCATCCTCGGCGCAGCAGACGGCCGATGCGGCCAACAACCGCGTGGGCGTGCTCACCAATACCGTGGCCAACTTGGACAACTACCGTCCCGTGGCAGAGACCTCGGTGAAGTTTGGTTTCAACAAAGACAATCTGACGCCCAAGGCGATGGAAGCGCTTGACCAGTTGGCCGGGAGCATTGCCAGCACCAAGGGCTACATCATCGCGCTCGAAGGCAGCACGGATTCGGTGGGATCGTCCGAGTACAACTATGACCTGAGCCAGCGCCGTGCGAACTCGGTGATCCAGTATCTGGCATCGAAGTACAACGTGCCAGCCCACAAGATTTACGTGATCGGGCTGGGCAAGGACAAGCCGGTGGAGACGAACAAGACGAGCCAGGGCCGTGCCGACAACCGCCGGGTGGATGTCCGCCTGATGACCAACACCGTGGGCGACACGACGCAGCCGACAGCGCCAACGACCACGGGGCAGAATAATCCGTCGTCAATGTAAGCGAACGAAATAAGTTTTGCCTCCTCCCCGGAGGACTTCGCCAAACAGGCCGCTCATTGCCTCCCCCCTGAGCGGCCTGTATTTTTTGTACGGAAGGTTCTCGGATGGCTTTCCGCTTATTGGCCAGCGCACCGTAGCTACTTGCACACCCAGGCGGTTGAGGTATGGACTGCCAGAGTCCCGGGACCGGTGCTGGTAGTGCAATTCCCGACTGCGCAGTTGGTGCAGTAAGCCAATGCGCCCGGGGGAGCGGTGCTGTAATTTCCGGTGGTGAGTCCGGACGAGGGCGTGGGGGGCAGCACCCACGGAGTGTTTGGGCTGACGCTGATCAAGGCACCCTTCGACGTGCTCATTGCGTAGACGCCGACCTCGTAGTCGGAGAGCGTAACGCTGTTGACTTTGTCGATGATCGAGTTCACTGAACTCGTAGTGGGGCTCAGTGCTACTCCGCGGATGGTGACGTCGGAAGCATTCTGAATCACCACCGCGCTATTGCTGGAGCTGTTGGTCATATTGCCGGTGGTTAGACCGGTCACGCTGACTGAGTAGGTTGGGTTGGTTTGGGCGCTGGAAGGCCCGATGACGATGCCGTAGTTGGCGTGCTCGCAGTGGAGGAAGTTGACGTTCAGCCCGTAAGCGGCGTTCACCAGAACACAAGCTCCTGCGATGGAGGCGCCCGCACCGGGGACAGTAACGCTCACATTCGAGATCTCCGCGATGCCGTCATCGGCATACAGTACGATGCCATTGAAAGTGACTGATCCGCTTGCCGCAGTCGGAAGAGTACAGCTGATATTGCGCATAACGGTGTTGGACATACCAGAGCCGCCTACGTTGGTGCTGCCATCAAAGTCCACGCAGGTGACCATCTGGTTGGTAAACGAGACGGTATCGATACCCCCTTGCTCTTGAATGTCAACCGAGGCCGCCCCGATGCAATTGGTGCTGGAGTTGCAATTGACGTCCAGATTGGAGATGCCGGCGGCGAAGGCGCTGGAAGGGTTCCATCCGCCCGCCAGAGAGCCCGGGTTTCCGATAAAGATAACCGGGCAGTCCGACGTCGAACTGCCGTTGAGATTGAGTGACAAGGCGCACGAAGAGGTCGACCACGACGTCGCTTTGATGATGGTGTTTTGGGTTAGGCTGCCACTGCCCGTGCCAATTCCGCGGACCCAGAAGCGTGTGGGGATGGTCCATGTAACCTGGGCGTCGATGGTGGCGGCGCCCAGTAGAAGTTCGCCGGTCACGTTGTAGATGGAACTGGTACTGGAGCTATAGAAAGGATTGGAAGCACAGGTGACAGGGCCTTGGATGCCGCGGGCGTCCAGAACCACGGAAGCTGCGACGGTGTTTGCGGAGGTCACCGCACTCAAAGCCGAATTGATCGCGGAGCAGATGTCGGTGGTGTAGTAGGCGTTGACGTTAATGGTTGGCGCGGACCCTTGCATGGCGCAGGTAGTGTTGGTCGCATAGAAATCGCCGCCCACCACGCTTGCACAAGCAGCGGGGAAGCGGCTGTTTCTTTGTCCGAAGTGTTCGGGTTCATTCTGTGCCAGGGCGAGCGTTGAGAATGCGGCGAATACGAATAGAGCTGCGAGTAGTCTTTTCATGGTCGGTCTCCTTGAACGTAGTTTGACGAGTGTGCGCGAGGGGAGGGGTTGGAAAAGCCGGTTGGTGCTTCCAATTGCGGCGAGTCTAGCCGTGCAGCTTGTGGATAAGAATTTGAAGGGAATCTTGTTACAGAATCGGGATGTAAAGTTGTTCTTGTTACAGAATCAGGATAGGTTCGAGGTATCAATACGTTGGGGGCAGAGGAAAACTAAACAAAAGTTTTTTGTGCGCGAATCGCGAACTTTTCCCGGCAGGGCTCGCGCGGCGGTAAAATAAAAGCATGCGACGCTGGCTGAGTTTGAGTTTGATGTTGGGGTTGAGTGGGCTGGTGTGGGCGCAGCAGAATCCGGCGCCGCCTTCGGGGCCGCCTGCCTCTTCTCCATCCCAAAAACAGGATGCTTCCGGGTTGAGCCGCGACAATAGCTTTCCCGAGGATGATCCGGCGCAACCCGCAGCGGCGAGCGATCCTGCGAAGAATGATCCTGCGAAGAACGATCCTGCGAAGAACCAGGCCACGAAGACGCGCGCGCCGGGCATGGCGCCCCCGCGCTCGGATCGGGTGCAGGCCGATGACTTACCGGGCGGGGGCGAAAGCTCCAGCAAAGATACGCAAGTGGATTTGAGTCCGCCAGCAGACGATGCCAAGGCGCATCCCCAGAGTTCGACGGCGGTGGCGGAGGCGGAAGCGGAAGTGTTGAACGGCGGGGTCACGGAGTTCCATACTTGGGATCCGCACAAGGCCGCGAAAAGCGTTGAGGTGGGCGACTTCTATTTCAAGCGCAGGAACTACCACGCCGCCGAGGAGCGCTACCGGGAGGCGCTGCGCTACAAAGACAACGATGCGGTGGCCACGATCCGGCTGGCTGTGTGCCTGGAAAAGCTCGGAGTGTTGGACGATGCCCGTGCCGAGTACGAAAGTTATTTGAGGATCCTGCCCCACGGTCCGCAGGCCGGGGAAGCGCAGAAGGCGATTGACCGGCTGAAAGCGCAGACGATGGCGAAGCAGCCGCAGTAGTTCAAGATCTTCGAACCGAAGAATACCAACCGAAGATTGTCCGAAGATTATCCGCCGGAACGAGCGCCACGAGACCGGATGGCGTTCTTTGCCTTTGAATGGTTGCCGCGCCCAGCCGCAGATTTGGCTTTGGAATCAGTCTCAATGAGGATTACCTTGCTGTGGGCGGCTTCTCCGAGGATCAAGCTCGAGGGCCACTTGGGCCCGGAATATGCGTTGCCCTTGGAGCGGGCCGCCTGGGCAATGACCGCCTCGACCGCGTCCATACAGGCGTGAAACATTTGCGCGCGCAGTGGACCGGCAACACCTCCCCGGATGAGCAGCATTGCGGTGCCATGCATGAGCGACCATACGGAGAGCATGAGCCGAGTGTGTTTGCGCGGAGTTCCTCCCAGACGCTCGGTCAGACGCAGACGCATCAAGTTGAAGGAAGGCCAGGGTTCGTGCAGGGAGGGAGGCTGGGCGAATCCGTCGAACAGCATTTCGTAGGCGTGGGAATGCTCCATGGCGAACTCGAGATAGCGTTGGCAGGCCTGGGTGAGGGTGCGAGTGCGGCTGAGGTTGGCGAAGAGTTCGGCGCGGGTGTGCAGGCGCACGGCGCGGAGAATGTCATTGCGGTCGTGGTAGCGCTCATAAACGGTGGGGGTGGTGGTGCCTGCCGCGTTGGCGACGCCGCGCATAGTGAGGGCTTTTTCGCCGCCCCGGGACCAGAGCCGGCACGCTGCGTCAAGGATGCGCTTTTCGAGTTGAGGATCCGCTTGTCTGGGCAAAACACCCGCCTCCGTACTACCAGGATCACTGCAGGGCCCAACTGCTTTGACTATGTCTAACTAACATCGTACAATTTATTCACACTAGCAACAGCGTTAATCCGCAGGTTGTGTCCTGCCGGAGCCACCAGGGTTGTCTTACAGCCCTCCCCAAATCAAAGTGGCTCCGGCAGGCGCATGCCGACAAACCGTCAAAATGAGGAGTTGTGGATGTCAAACGATGAATCCAGGAAGCAGGCAGGAATCGCCCGCTTAATTTCCGACCTCCGTGCCGCGAAGGTAGAACTGCTGAGCGCGCAGTGCGCCACCGACCGTCTCCGTCTGCAGTATTCGGTCGCAGATATCGTTTCCTTTGGGGAACGCCATGCGCTGAAGGGCGCAATTGCCTCCGCCGGCGCACTGTGCCGCTTCTTTGGCTCGATCGAAGACCAACTGAAGCAGGCTGAGCAGCAAGAACAATAAAGCCCCACGGCTTGCGGTTTTTTCCGCGACCATTGCAAGAACCAGCTGTCCCAAGCTCATTTCTCCACACGGATAAAGGCGCCGGTTGAGGCGTCCACCGCAACCGTGAGCTTTGCGGTTTCGCGGGAAGCGCCGTAGATGACGTTCCATATCAGCTGGTTGGTGTTGTGGTTCCAGTCGCAGACGTAAAGCACGGGTGTGCTGGGATCTTTTTCCAGGAGCTTGTCCCCACCGTGTTTCTGGGCCTCGGCAAAGGCCTGGTCGGTGTCGATCTTGAGGTAAGCAACGTCAAAAACCTGAGTGGATGCATTGCTGGGGTTGTAGACGTCTTCGTTGCCGGGCGAAACGCCACGGGAGGGAGCGTCGGAGGCGTTGCTGCCGGACCAGAAAAAAGGCTTCACGCCGCGCTGGGTCGCAGAAGCGTAGCTGGCGCGCCAGATCGTTGACTTGCCATCCTGGCCATTGCTTTCGGAGGAGGGAGTTGACTCGATGCGGAAGGGCTTCACGTCCGCGGCGTAATTGCGGGCCGCGATAAAAGTCTTATAAAAGGCCGCCCGTCCCGTGAGCAACTCGGGTGGCTTGGGTTCCGGCTTGGCCTGAGGCGGCGCTGGCGTGTTGGAATTGCAGCCCGGGAGCAGGGCGAGAATTACGAGGGCTAGGGCGGCAAGAGTCGTGGTGGCTGCTCTCCGGAACCTAGGTTCCATCGCTCCTGCAGCGAGCGCGTTAACCGCAGCGGTCTCCGGCGGCACAAAGTCCCGCGTTTTCATAGCGACCTTCCTGTTATAAATGGGATGTTTTATTGGTCGCGCAACATTCTACCTGAAGAGCGCGCAACGCGGAGAGTAGTACGATGGATTCCCGTCTGGAAAAGTTGAAAAATGCCCTGGAATCGGCGGTGGAAGGCATGTCGGACGAGCAATTGAGCTGGCGTCCTGCAGACAAGTGGTGCGCGGCGGAAGTGTTGGAACATCTCTACCTGACCTACACGGGAACGATCAAGGGATTCGAGAAGGTTTTGGCGGGGGGCAAGCCACTGGCGACACGCGCATCCCTGGCGCACCGCTTCCGGGCCTTGGTGGTGGTGGGATTCGGCCACCTGCCTGCGGGACGCAGAGCGCCGGAGAACACCCGGCCGAAAGGCCTGGCGGTGGAGAAAGTGCGGAATGAAGTGGGCGCGAAGATTGCGGCGATGGATGCGATCATCGCGGAGTGCGAGGCCCGGTTCGGGCGGAGCGTCAAGTTGCTCGACCATCCAATTCTGGGCCCGTTGACGGCTACGCAGTGGAGAAAGTTTCACCTGGTGCACGGGCGGCATCACCAGAAACAGCTTTTGCGGCTCCGCCAACACGCGCAGTAACCCGACTATCTCTTAGTCGGGGATCCTGCAAGTCGGGATCATTAGTCGGGGATCATGGAGGACGGAACGCCAGCCTTGCGGGCTTCTTCCTGCATATCCACGAGTTTCTGTTTGGCGTCGTCGACCGCCTTCTGCTTGTCGGCGATCTTCTGTTTATAGTCGGCGTCCTGCTTGTCCCACTGGGCCGAGTTGCGGAGGCGGTTGCCCACGTCGGCGTACATGGCGGCGGCACGAAGCTGGTACTCGCGCTGCAGCACGTCGAGCTCGCGCGCGGCGAGGTCAATGGATTCTTTTTGCCCGCTCAACTTGCCCTGCCAGACTTTCCATTCCGCTTGCTTTTTGGCCTGATCATCTTCGGGCTTGGCTGCCGATGTGTCCTTGTCGTCGGCGGGAGCGGCAGCGCCGGCATCTGCGGCCGGTTTTTGTCCGACCACCGAGAGCTTGTCTTCCGTCGGAAGGTTGTCGTTGTCAAAGACCTTGGGCTTGGCCTTGGTGGCTGGATCCTTGCGGACCTTGCGGGCATAGTCGCCGAGCGGCGGTTGATCCGGCGTCTGCGATGAGGGCGTCTGCGATGAGGTCTGCGCTCCGGCAGCAGAACCGAGCAGAATTGTGGACAACATAAGAGCAAATCCGATGTATGTGATGCGTTTCATAGATTCATCCTTTACTTGTACTTGGCTACGCGCTCGGTCTTCCGTATCGAACTTTGTTCTGAACTTCATTTTGAAACTTCAAATCTTATGGCCGGCGGCGCTGGCGCGGGTTGCGGTGCCTGCACCGGTGCGTTTGGTCGCTAGGAATCCCCCGATGTGGCGGTCAAGACGCGCCGCCTCGCTGGCGATGTCGGCGGCCAACTGTGGAGCCAGTTCCGGCTCGCGATTCCGCGCCAACTGCTGGGCATATCCGGCAATCGTGCTCAGAGAGGTGCGCAGCTCCAACGCCATTTCGGCTGAAATCTCGCCGTGCAACTGTTGCTGGTTGCGAATCTGTTCGAATTCGCTCCGGTCGCTGATCAGGCAGGCGGCTCCGATCAGGCTGCCATCGACAGCGGGAACGGGCGAAACCGTGACCGCGATACGAAGTTTCTCGCCGGCTGGTGTGGTGTAGTCCGCTTCG
Organism: uncultured Acidobacteriaceae bacterium; assembly: GCA_963842095.1. Lineage (GTDB taxonomy): Bacteria > Acidobacteriota > Terriglobia > Terriglobales > Acidobacteriaceae > Sulfotelmatobacter. The sequence goes on along the minus strand of CAWJEY010000002.1, from coordinate 869,313 downwards.
ACCTGACGGCATTTGCTACCCTCACGCAGCACGGCATTGATTTCTTCCGTGAGGCGCGCGGGTAAATGCTCGAGGCCATCGGAGTAGACGGCGGAGGAATCCGGCGAACAGACCACGGCATTGCGGAAGACATCCTCGGCGCTCATGCTTGACGGGGAATGGAAACCCAGAATTTGTTTGGCGGCGGGATTGGCCTGTTTCACCAGACCGTTGGGACCGAAGACCAGCACGCCGGACGAAAGATTAGAGAGCACGGCCTGACTGAAGTTTTCCGTGGTTCGGGCGCGGCGTTGCTCGGCCAGAGTCTGTACCTGGAGTTCGTGCTTCTGCTGCTTGAGTTGCTGGATAACGGTGTTGTAGAGATGCAGGGGCAGAGTTTCGAGCGTGGACGCGGCGGTGGAGTCGAGATCGGCCTCGGCGGCGATGTTTCGGCGCAAGCGGCGCATCACCCAGATGGCGAACACGAAGGCACTGCCCGCTGCGAACAGCACGAGCGCACCGCGCATAAAGAGCGGGTTGGTCAGCAGCTTTACCACCAGAGCCTCCCGTACCAACTCAGGAACTGGTTACCCGCGAACAAAGCGATCAGGGCCATCCCGCCCAGGAAAACCCCGAAGGGCATCTGATAATGGCGGTAGACCATTTGCGCGGACTGCCAGCCCCGGCGGCGCGCCGCCTGCAGAGTGGCGAACCGGCGAGTGAAGCGGTGAGTGCGCTTGATCCACACCACGAGCACGGTCGTCAGGCCAAACAGCGATCCTGCCAGCGACGCGGCGAAGATGGTAAAGATGGTGAGCTTCATGCCCAGAAAAGCTCCCACCATGGCCATCAGCTTTACGTCACCGAAACCCATGCCTTCGGTTCCACGCCAGCGCAGGTAGGCCGCGCCCGCGCCGTAGATGAACGACGCCCCCAGGGCCGCACCGAGCAGGGAATCGAGCAAGGAAAACAGGCGACCGGCGAGATCGGCGCTGAAAGGCAGGTTCAGTACTCCCGGCAGAAACTGCGAAGCCACATCGTGCACCGGAACCAGTAAGCTAAAGAGCACGCCCACGGCTAAGCCGGGCAACGTCAACTTATCCGGCAGCAACTTGGTTTCGGCGTCGGTGAAGATGAGACCGAGCAGAAGAAATCCGAAGATGCAATATTTCAACGTGGCCAGGGTGAATCCGGAATAGGCGTAGCAACCGAGAAACAGCGCCCCGGTAAGCAGTTCAACGAACAAGTAGCGGGCTGAAATCCTGGCTTTGCAAGCACGGCAGCGGCCGCGAAGAAGCAGCCAACTGACCACGGGCAAATTGTCATAGAAGGCGATCGGGCGCTTACAGCGGGGACACGCGGAACGCGGCGTGACCACCGACAAATCCAGGGGCAGGCGGTAGATACACACATTTAGAAAGCTGCCGAAGGCCAGCCCGAGGACAAAAATCGCCGATGCGAAAAATGGGTCCACTGAGTTTTATGGCGCTCCGGAGGTGCGCTTACGCGCGCACATCTTCCTGAGAACGCAGATATTGCTGCTTCTTGAGTCCGATTATAAGGCGGTGTAGGCAGGGAGGACTAAGGTACTGAAGTCACTGTCCGAACGGACAAGGGGCGGCAAGGCCGATTCCAAGTTTGAGACCGACCTAACTGCCCCCTTGGCCGCTCAGTTAATGATTCTGAAATTCACGTTGCTGGTGAGCGCGCCGCTTGGCGTGGTCACCACGACCTTGCCGGTGGTAGCGCCGCTGGGGACGACGGCGGTCATGTAGGTGTCGGTGACGACCTCGAAGCTGGTTGCAGGGACGCCATTGAAGGTGACGCTGGTTGTGCCGGTTAGGCTCTGGCCGAGGATTTGCGCCGACTGACCGACCTTGCCCGTGGGCAACACGAACGTGGCGAAGGGACCAAGACCCATATCAAGGCTGTAGACCGACCCGTAACTGTGTGCGCCTCCCCGCTCTGCGGCTCCGTAGAATATTCCGTCTGTGTGTTGCAGAAGGGCGCTTAGTGGGTACTCGCCCATCCCACTCGTAAAGCTGTACAGCGATTTGTACGCTCCGGCCGTCGAAATCTGGAACAACGTGCCGAACCCTGCACTGCCGCCCCCGCCAGTCGTCCCGTAGAGCATGCCGTCGGTTCCTTGAACAAGACCAGCATCCGGGAACGCGCCATCGGAGCCTCCCTTGAAGTTGTACAGAATCGACACCCTGCCTTTCGGCGTCATCTTGAAGACGATTCCGCTGGCGAGGCTCCCGCCTTGCTCGGTCGTGCCGTAGAAGTTTCCGTCGGCAGCCTGCAGCAGTGGCCCTGCAGGATTCGCACCACCCTCGCCGCACGGAAAGCTGTAGGACATAAGTAGGACGGCAGCCCTCGTCATTTTGAAAACCGAGCCACAAAAACCAGGGCCGCTATAGTATGCGGTTCCATAGAGATTTCCGTCGGTGCCTTGGATCAAGGGTGCGATGGTGCCCGTGTTCTCGTCAAATTGATAGATCGTACTGAAGGCGCCGGTGGCCGTATACCTGTAAATCGTAGCGCCCGAGCCAGCGCTTAGAGTGCCCTCGGTTGTGCCGTAAAGATTTCCGTCGGACGCCTGCACAGGCGCACTGCGGGGAAAAGTGCCGTCTGTGCCTCCGGCGAAATTGTGCAACACGCTCTGGACGCCGCTTGGCGTTATCCGGAAAAACACCCCGTCCCCTGAACTCCCACCCCCCGCTGCCACGCCATAGAGGCTCCCATCAGTCGCAAGCATCAAACTTGCGGATGGATTGCCACCGTCGGTGTAGTCAAACGCGAAGAGTTGCCCGCCCAACCCTGCTGTTGTTAGCCTGAAAACCGAACCGTAATCCGGGAAGCCTCCAGAGCCCTGTGTCGTGCCGTAAAGGGCTCCGTCTCTCCCTTGCGCAGGAGTTATAAACGATGGATCTTGTGACGATCCCTGTCCGGTAAAGCTGTAGATGTCCGTGACCGTCTGGGCAAGACTTGAAGGCCCCGCAAAGATCAGCACGACCGACGAGACAACCATCACCATCAAAAATCGGGAAGGCCGCATGGCAAACTCCTTGACGGGCGCGGCTCTGGGGGTGAGCGGTTGTGGCGAACATCGAGAGCGTACAACGAATGACGCGGGTTGACAATGTTCACGATTCATGTCCGGTCTCCTCACTTTCAACGGCCGGTCAGTTGAGGATTCTGAAATTCACGTTGCTGGTGAGCGGGCCGCTTGGCGTGGTCACCACGACCTTGCCGGTGGTAGCGCCGCTCGGAACCACGGCCGTCATGTAGGTGTCGTTCACCACCGTGAAGCTGGTGGCGGGCACGCCGTTGAAGGTCACGCTGGTTGCGCCGGTTAGACCTTGACCGAGAATCTGTGCGCCGCCGCCGACTGCGCCAGTGGGTTGCACGAACGTGACGAACGGGCCGAGGCCCATGTTGAGGCTGTACACAGTTCCGTATCCGAAACGACCGCCTGCATAGGTCGTGCCGTAGAATGTGCCGTTCGTATCTTGCATCGGGGCGGCGAGTGGTTCCTCGCCGACGCCCCCGAAGCTATAAAGTATTTTGTGAGCGCCCCCGGTTGTCAGCTGAAACAGTGTTCCTTGGTTGCCCTTAGCCGTGCCGCCTGCAAGGGTGGTCCCGTACAGGTTGCCGTCTGTGCCCTGGGTAAGGCCGGCCTCTGAGTCGCAGCCGTCCGCCAAGTTCTTAAACTCGTAGATTACGGAGACGTTCCCTGCCTGACCGAGCTTGAATACGATTCCGCACTCAAGCCCCGGCCCTCCTTGGAGCGTCGTCCCATAGTAGTCGCCGTCGGCGCCCTGCACCAGAGGTCCTTCGGGGTATGCGCCCCCCAGGGCGCAAGGAAAATTGTAGGTCCACAACGGGGCGCCTGATGTCGCCAGCTTAAAGATTGTGCCGCAATTGCTGGTTCCTCCAAAGCTGGCGACCCCGTATAGATTGCCGTCGCTCCCCTGAATAAGGGGAACGAGAACCTGTTGGCCGTGGGCGCTATCGAAGTTGTAGATTGTCGTAAATGTCCCGTCCGGCTCATAGCGATAGACTGTAGAGGCACCCCCTGTGCCGAAGGTTACGCCGTAGAAATTTGAGTCCGAAGCTTGGATCGGAGGCGAAAACGGCTTCGCACCATCCGCGCCTCCGGCAAAGTCGTGCAAATCGCTGTAGTCTCCGGTCGGCGAAAGCTTAAACAGTACACCGTTGCCGTTCGCGCCTCCTGTTGATGCTGTGCCGTAGTAATAGCCATCAGCGCCGAGCGTGAGCCCGGCCCAAGGATTTGCTCCGTCGCTGCCGAATGTGTACAGCTGGCTGGCGTGGCCGCTTGTCGTTATGGCAAACGCCGAGCCGTCCGCGCCGCTGGGGCCGACGGTTGTTCCGTAAAGCTTCCCGTTGCGTCCCTGCGCAAGCGCTCCCAAGCCGGGGTTCCCAGAGGAATCAGTGCCAGTGAAGCTGTAGAGAGTGGTGACGGTCTGCGCGTGACTCGATACGGCCATCTCCAGCGCAGCCAACGAGACAATCATCACCATCAGAAATCGGGAAGGGCGCATGGCAATCTCCTTGACTGGCGCGGCTCTGGGGGTGAGCCGATGAGGCGAGCACGAGAAGCATACAGCAAAGGGGGGGATGACAATATGCAGGATTCTGCATGCCAGCGCTGGACTGGTGACGTCAAAAAGCAGGTTCCTCCACTTCGCCGTCGCGTTCGCTCCGGCTCCGGTCGGAATGACAAAGTCGTGAAGGGGCTCAGGGCAAGTCAAAACGCAGCAACCCCCCTTCGAGTGGGATGGCTGACGGTTCATCGCTGGGAAGGAGTCCGTGCCATCGCGTCCAGGTGCGGGGGATGAGGCGGGTTTCGGGGGCAGGCAGTTCCAGCCAATGTTCGCCGGTCTGTTCGCGCACGAAGAGGGAAAAGGCGGCTACGCCATCGAAGGCCGCGAGCGTAAATGCGCTCCATTCAAACAGGCTGGCCTGCAGGTTCTCTGTGATGGACTCCCCCGGCTGGATGCAGAGAATCCAGTCGTGACGCGCCAGATCGAGATAGTGATTGGCGGAAGGGTGGGTGTTCGAGGCCACGATGTTCGAGCCAACGATGCGCGCTCCGTACTCGCGCGCGATGCGGCGGGTGGCGTCGATGGAGTTGTGGTCGACAATTACGATTTCGGAGCAGGGAAGAAGTAATTCGAGAGTCCGCCCCAGACGTAAGGCATCATTCGCGGTGTGCAACAACGCCGTGATGGGAGGCATGGGGCGGGATCACCGTGCCTCCAGAGTGTACGACGAAGCGAATCATGGCGGCGAAAATCCAGATTTCACCCGGGACTATTCGGTCGTTGTGGCCGCTGCGGCCCCCGCCGGATGCGGCGCTCGCCCGAACATTAATCCCGTTTCCACCTCGACCGGCTGCCCGTCCCGGCGGTAAGGCTTGAACCGCCACTGCCCCAGGGCGTCGGTGATGACCTTCGCCTGATCGGGAAACGCGCTGAGAAAATGAATGTGTTTCACTTTTCCCGTCTTGTCGATGATGATGCGGACCGGGACGGAATTGAATTTATGATCGGTGAAGACGGGATCAACCCGGGCAATCACATTGGTTTCATTCGCATAGCCTTTGATGCAAACAGGTACCGCGCCCCCGCCGGCTGGGCCAGCCTCTGCGGTCAGCTTCATCTTGTTCAAATCCAGCACCAGATTCTCCAGAAGTTTGGTGTCACGGCTGCTTAGGATCATTTGCACCGCGTGACAGCGAATTTCGGTGGCCATGACATACCAGTGCAGCTGGGCCACGGGAGACCAGTAGGCGAAGAAGGTAAAAGGCCGGCCGGCGATCTTGGTCGGCGTGGGTGGCATTTCCACTTTGTAGTCGGCCTGCAGATGATCCTTCGAGTAATTGATGAGGTCCAGCACGCTGGCCGCGGGCAGCGGATTGAAGAACATGTCCTGAGCGGTGACCAATATCGTGGCGCGGGCCCCTTTGAATGTGTCGACCGGCCTGAGTTGCGCCAAAACGTAGCGACCGCTATCCGAGGGAGGCGAACCTTTGTATTTCTCTTCCCAATCGGGAGGCAGAGTGTACCTGATTCCAAAATATGGGTCGCTGAAGGCATTGTTGACTACGCTGCCGCCTTCGGGCACGGGAGTTACGGAATCACTCGCGCTCGACCATGCGCCCTTTACCAGGATCACTCCCTCCGGCACTCTGTTTAAGGGCTGCACGTTATCAGAAAAGTCGCCGCCGTTCTTGGGGGCGTTTGGCTTGGCGCTCTGGCCAAAAGCCAGCAACGATACGGACACTGCCGAAACAATCAAGGAACGCAAGAATCCCGAGTGCATAACCCTCCTTCGAAAGGCGGCGGTGGTGCTGGGCAAGTCAGTTGCGAATTATTTTGCCGCTTGTTCTAAGTTGAAAGAACTGGCGAGACACCTTCGTGTCTCGCCAGAAATGTGCCGCAGACTGACTATAGCGAACGCAGGAAGTCCAGTATTTCCTGTTGCTGAGTGGAGTTGAGTTCAAAGAACTGTTCCTCCACGATGGTGGCTTCACTGCCATGGCTCGCGTGATCCTGAATGGCGGTGATCAGGTTCGTGGTGCGGCCATCGTGCAGCAGGAAGATGCGCTGTCCCAGGCCCCACAAGGGAGCGGTGCGGAACTGGTCACCGCCCGCGCTGCCTTGGGAGACGTTGTCCGCCAGGCCGCTGCCCATGTGATGGATTTCTATATCCGAAAAGGCATTCACCGCGGCCTTGTTCAGAGATGAGGTGATGTTTGACGGTTGCGTGGCCCCTGGCGACGGATTGTGGCAGACCGAGCAGCCGGTAGAGACGAACAACGAACTCCCGGCCGAGATCGAACTGGAGCTGACACTGGATCCGTTGAGCACAACCCCGCCGGTTGGCGGCGGAGCCAGCAAGCGCATGAAGTTGGCAAATGCGGAAACGTCATCGAGAACTGCCGCCCCCGACGATCCCGGGTTGTTGGCGTCTTCCGGGTAACCGCTCCCGGACAGGTTCAAGCAGGTCGACACCAGCCCGGTCTCGCCAGTCCCACCTCCGCCGTCTTCTCCGGGCAGCGGACGATCTTGGGTAAAGAGCAGGTTGCTGATTCCCATCTCCACGTTGTAAGCCTCACCGGCAAAGATGTGCAGCGACTTGTTCTGCGCCTTCCAGCCGAAGCGGCTGATCGTGCCATCGTTGCCGTTGTGATTGAAAGCCCCGGAGATGCCCAGGTTGTTGTTGTTATTGACCACCTGGTTGTTCAACAGGGTGGAGTCGTCCAGGTTCTCGATCATGCCTGCGCCAAATAGTGGGGTGGGAATCCGAAAGATGACGTTGTTTTCCGCCACGGCAGTGGCGAAGCTGGGCTGCGGCAGTGCGGTGGCGCTGGTGCAGGTGCCGGCATCGGAGCGGCCAGTGACGGTGAACAGGGTTTCCACACCCCCATTGGGAGAGTTGGTGTTAACGCTGCCGTTGGAATTAAAGTAAAACGGGAACCGGGCCTCACGAGTTGGCCCTGTGGCCGTGATGAAAGACGGCATGGTGTTGCCCGGTGCGACCCCATTGCTGGTGAACAGGAATTGAGGGTTGGTGGCAACGCCCGTCCCGCCAACCGTAGGTTGGGCATGGCAGGAACTGCACTGATTCGAGTTGAACCGCGGTCCCAGGCCGTTGTTGGCGCCGCCGGAGACGACCTCTACTTCCTGGAAGCGCGTTTGACCGTCAGTAAAAAAAGACAAAATCCCAGACGGGCTGTTGGACAACACCGAAGAGAGTGCCGCGCCGGTGCCGCGGTTTGCGCTCTGGACTCCAGGATCGGTCTGAGCGAATGCCATTCCAGCGAGGAACAGTACTGCCAGGGTAAAAACTGACGCCAGCTTAGCTGTCTTGATCACGAATCCTCCTTTTAGGGGTCTTGTGTTGCTTGGGATGGGTCCCCACTTCGAGACCCTGGTTGAGTCGACCGGGGCCCGATATCCCGGGGGAAGGAATGGAGGGAACGGGATGTTACTTTCCCCGCGAAGGGCGGGGAAATCATTGAGCGGAGCAAAGGCTCCTCCCTGTTGGACTTGGATTACGGGCCAGGGACCGCAATGGCGCGGACATGCACAGCTGAGTCCGGACAATGAAGGGCGCAGGGTGCACGAATCAGTGTTGCGCTTTCTAACTTAAGTTCACTTCAACGCAACAAAAATTTGTTGGGTGTTACGAAGTTGGAACAGGCCGGGCCCGCGCCGACAACGGCATCATTAGATTTTTCTTGCGGATACGGCACGATTCCGGCAGGTCTTCTCGAATGGCGCAAGACCTTAGAAAAATAGCTCAGGCGTTCTGAATTTGGAAACTCGGAGGTTCATGACGATCGGGAAGCGAAAATGTGGCGATTCTTGAGCCGGTCGAGAGTTGCGGCGGACGGGTTCATGCCGGGGCGTGCAGCGTACCCGCGGACGAGGTTCTAGTGGATGAACTTGTAGTCGACGATGGAGGCGGCCAGAAGACCGCTGTTGTCTTCCGTGTCCGTGTCGTGATCTTGGTCCTGGGTTTCTTGGCCTTGCATATCTCGTGACCGGATCACGCGGCCCTGACAGAGCACATTGCGGTTCTTCTGGCCGGAGATTTCTTCCGGCATCTCGAAGACCATCTCGATCAAGGCGTTCACCGGCAGTTGCTGCGGGCCGTGAAACAGCAGGCCAGTCTGGCTGAGATTTTCGATTTGTCCCTCATGCCATGTGCTGGTGCTATTGACGCGATAGCGCAGGGCCACGTCCAGCTTCAGGCGGCGTGCGCGCGGGGTCCAGGAGGGCCGCTTCTCCCGCGTGTGACTGCGCCGGACAACACTGTCGGGCTTGGCATGCTCCACGCGCTTGGTGCGGCGCATGGTGGTCCAGTCATACTTGTACTCGGCTGCGCACAGCAGGCAGACCTGATAGTAGTCTCCATCCGCGCCGCGCCGTGGCCAGGAGAACTCGTGGGAGCAGCGCCCAAGCATAAGGACATCCATGATTTTCTGCGGCATGATGGTTACTTCCGGGTCCGAGGAAGCGCCCGAGGTCTCATCATCTCCCGAAGCAGGTTTCTTGGGTAGGTTACTTTCGTGCAATGTTGAGCGATTCGTGGAAGGTAAGGCCAGTCCGTGCAAGCAGTTACATTGTGGATATCGAATGTAATGCGTCGCGCGACCGGTTTACGGGACGGGTTCGGCGCTCGTCATTGTGAGAATGTCCTCAGCGGATTCTGCTAGAGACTCCGTGTATCATCGCCCCATGGATGGCTCGCCGGAGGTGACGGTTTTTGTCCTGGCTGGCGGCAAGAGCACGCGCATGGGCACGGACAAGGCTTTTGTCGAGTACGAAGGCCGCACCCTGCTGGCCCGGGCGCTCGACCTTGCGCGCTCGGTCACCGCTGAGGTGCGCATCGTGGGACGTCGGGAGAAGTTTGCGCCGTTTGCCCCCGTCGTGGAGGATGTGTTCTGCGAGTGCGGACCGCTGGGCGGCATTCATGCTGCGTTGCAGGCTTCGCGGACGGAACTCAACTTGATGCTGGCCGTGGACATGCCTTTTGTTTCGTGGGCCTTTTTGCAGTACTTGATCAGCCAGGCAGCGAGAGCGCCCGAGGCGGCGGTCGTTGTTCCGCGCGGGGACGGCTGCAGGCAGCCATTGTGCGCGATTTACCGCCGCGAGTTCGCCGGGGCAGCCGAGGAGGCCCTGCGCGCCGGCCGATACAAAATCGACCGGTTGTTTGACCAGGTTTCAACCCGAGTGGTCGAGCAGGAGGAGTTGGAGGGCGCAGGATTTTCGTCCGCCATCTTCCGCAACCTGAATACGCCCGAGGAATTGGAGGCGGAGCAGCGTCGGGCCTGACGTGCTGTTACGTGCCGTCGTTTAGACTGAGGACCTGATTTCGAGAACCAACTGATGCCTGACACCGTCCAACGCCCCTACATCGAGTTCCGCGAAGTCTCCAAAGCCTTCGGCGAGAATGTGGTGCTGGATCGCGTCAGCTTCGACGTCATGCCCGGTGAGACGGTGTGCATCCTGGGGCGCAGCGGCGTGGGTAAGTCGGTTTCGTTGCAAATTCTTCTGGGCTTTCTCAAGGCTGACTCTGGGCGGGTGATCGTCGCCGGAGAAGACGTGACTAACTTTTCCGAAGTGCAGATGCAAGTGATTCGAAAGAAAGTCACCATGGTGTTTCAGAACGGAGCGCTATTCGATTCGCTCACGGTCGGCGAGAATGTGGCGTTTCCCCTGCGCGAGAGCGGGGGGTTGAGTGAGGAACAGATCTACGAGATCGTCGACGGATTGCTGAAGATGGTGGGTGTGCAGGAGATGCGCGACCTGCTGCCCTCGGATCTTTCAACCGGGATGAAGCGCTCGGTGGCCATTGCGCGGGCGCTGGCGGCGCGGCCGGAATGCGTTCTCTATGACGAGCCCACCACCATGGTGGACCCGCTGATGGCGCAACTGCTGGGCGATCTTATCAAGCGGCTGAAGATTCAGCTGAACCTGACCAGCATCGTGGTCACTCACGACATGCGACTGGCAAAAAAGCTGGCCGACCGCGTGGTCTTCTTGTACGAAGGCAAAGCCATCTTCTTTGGCACCTCGGCGGAGATGGAGAAATCCGGCGAGCCTATCGTGCAGGAGTTCCTCGAGCTGGACGAACTGAAGCTGGGAGTTTAGACGCAGTGGTCAGTGTTCAGTGGCTAGTGGTCAGTCCGCACTGGCGGGTCGCGTCTGACCTGCCAAGTTCGGGTTCCTTTCGTATCCGTTGCAGACGCGAACCGGCAGCCGCGGATATTTCTCAAACCGCGGGTCGGTAAGCGAAAGCTGGCATTGCAGGAACGTGGCGGCGCGATCGGATGTTATTTGGCGGGCGTGGGCGCAATCGGCACATAAGCCGGCATTTCTTGCGAAGATCGGCAGAGGTTCAGACTTCCCGTCTTTCATGGCGAATTGGCCGCCGAGCATCCGTTAAATCACTGACCACTGGCCACTGAGCACTGGACGCTGCTTTCTGCTTTCAGAACCCCTGCCGCACCAGCTCTTCGACGGTGAGCGTACTCTCGGCCGGTTCGCTGGTCATCATCTTCTCGACATACTTTGCAATCAGGTCGGCTTCGAGATTGACGGGATCGCCGGGCTTGAGCGCGTTAAGGTTTGTCATTTCCACCGTGTACGGGATGATGGCGACGGTGCAAGTTCCGCCCTCGAGCTTCGCCACAGTGAGGCTGATGCCTTCGATCGAGATTGAGCCTTTGAAAACGGTGTACTTCTCCACGTCACGGGGTAGCTGGATGCGCAGCCAAAAGTTTTCCGAGTCCCCAATGCGCTCCAGGGCGATGAGCTTGCCGACGCCATCTACGTGGCCTTGTACGATGTGCCCGCCGAAGCGGCCATCGGCTTTCATGGGTAACTCCAGGTTGACCAGCGCCCCTTCGTGCAGGCGCGAAAAAGACGTGCGTACCCAGGTTTCAGGGGCAAGATCCGCGCAGAACGAGCCCGGCTTGATGTCGAGCGCAGTGAGGCAGACGCCGCTGACCGAAATGCTCTCGCCGTTTTTCAGTTCCCTGGGAGCATTTGCCGCGGTAATGGTGATGCGGCGATTTTCGCCGCGCTGCTCGATGCGGGTGACGCGCCCTACTTCTTCGACGATTCCGGTAAACATAAGGACCTCGATAGGTGACCAAACATCATAAACCGAGTACGGAAGCACAGATACGCAGGGCGAAATATTTCTCAGCAAATTTTGCCCAGGCCCAGTGTTTTCCGCGGCGAAAACGAGTATCTTGTCTTCCAGAAACCAACTCCGAGGAGCAATCAACATGCGCGATACCAGCCGCCGCCAGTTCACCGCCCAAATGCTTACGCTTACTGGGGCGGCATTGTTCGGCGATAAGATCTTCCGTCCGGCCGCATTGGCCGCCGATTCACCGTCGGCGGGGGGCGATCTGATGGGCCGCATGAAGTGGCTGAACGAGCCGGCTTCGGCGACTGTCTCAGAAAACAAGCTGGTTGTGCGAGCCCGTCCGAAGACGGACTTCTGGCGAAAAACATTTTACGGATATATCACCGACAACGGGCATTTCTTTCATCTTCCAGTCAGCGGCGATTTCGTTTTCGAGGCCCGGGTCGACGGCCAGTACGCCGCGCTCTACGACCAGGCTGGCCTGATGGTTCGCATCGATGCCCAGAACTGGGTGAAGTGCGGAACGGAATTCTTCGATAACGCCCGCCACGCCAGCGTGGTCTTCACGCACGATTTTTCCGACTGGTCGACGATGAACGACCTGGCAACCAGCGGGCCGGTTTGGTGGAGAGTTGTTCGCAAACCTGATTCTCTCGAGACGCTGTGTTCCGCCGACGGCAAGAACTTTGCTTCGGTGCGGATGGGGTACCTGGTTCCCGCGGCCATGGCCGAAGTCGGCATCATGTGCGCCGCGCCGGAGGGCGGCGGCTTTCAGTGCGTCTTCGACAATCTCAAGCTGACGGGCGGCAAGTGAGTGGGCCCTGCGCGACCAGGTTCACTCCTCGTAAGGATCGCGCCGATAGCCTTCAATCGCGATGTCATCCCCGAAGCGATGCAGGCGAGAGTGATTTAGCCGCATGGCTTCGTCCCCGCGGAAACACGCACCGGAGGAGAATCGCAACGAGCCCGCGCCCAGAATCGTCGGCGCGTAATACAGAAAAACTTTGTCGACTACCCCGGCCGCGAGTACTGCACCGTTCACCGCAGCGCCGCCTTCGATCATCACGCTGGTGATTTCAAGTTGTCCCAGACGGCGGAGAACTGCGTCAATACTTGGACGCCCCTCAGCGCCGGGTGGAAGTTGCTCGACCCGAATGCCGCGCGCCTCCAGTTCGCGCTTTTTCTTTTCCTCACTCGAGGAACAGAAAACCAGCACGTCATTCGCTGCGCTCTGCACCAGGCGCGAATCCAGAAGGAGGCGCAGGTGCGAATCCAGAATTACGCGCAACAAAGGGCGCCGCCGCGGATTGCCGCTGCGATCCGTGAGCAAGGGATCGTCAGCCAGAATCGTTCCCACGCCCACCAAGATGGCACCGCTTTGGTGACGTTGTTGCTGGACGTGAGCGCGCGAAAGTTCACCGGTGATCCATCCTCCGGCGGGGGTTCCTGTCGCACGCTTCATACGGGCAACTGGCGGCGGAGCGATCATGCCGTCCAGGGTCATCGCCGACTTTAGCGTCACTAGGGGAACGCCGTGGCGGATGTAGCGGGCGAAAGCCTCATTCAGTTGGCGGGCTTCCCCTTCCAGTCGTCCAACTTCCACGTGGACGCCCGCTGCGCGCAGCTTCTCAAAGCCGCGTCCGCTCACCTTGGGATTGGGATCGGACATGCATGCGACAACGCGACGAATTCCAGCGGCGATCAAGGCATCTGTGCACGGCGGCGTGCGGCCCTGGTGCGAGTGGGGTTCGAGATTGATGTAGAGAGTGCCGCCGCGGGCTTTGTCGCCAGCGTGCTCGAGGGCGCGTACTTCGGCGTGCTTCACGCCATCGTAGGTGTAAGCGCCCGTGCCCACGATGGCGCCTTGCTGATCGACGATGACGGCACCGACGCAAGGATTGGGCGAGGCAAGTCCGATGCCCTGGCGCGCCAGGTCAAGCGCGCGGCGCAGGAACTGTTCGTCAGTGGAGTGATCGGGCATGGAACCATCGCGCTCTTATCCGCGAGGCGGGAACGCGCGAAAGGAGTCTTCCTCGGGCTCGGCCACCGCCGCAGCGCCGCTGCGGCCCTTGGGCCCACGGCGCAGTGGCGCCATTCGGTCGGCGTAGGGATCTTCCGGCAATGGCGGTGGCTTCTTGCCCAGAAGGCGTCGGAGGGAATCCAGCAAAGCCTTGAATCGCGAGCGTCTTTTTCGAGCATCCGGCATAAGCGCTCCTATTCGAACAGCGAATCCACGAATTCTTTCGGGTCGAACGGCAGCAGATCGCCCACCTTCTCGCCCACGCCGACAAACCGCACGGGCAGCCCCAACTCGCGCGAGATGGCGACCACCACTCCGCCTTTCGCGGTGCCGTCCAGCTTGGTGAGCACAATACCGGTGACGCCCGCCGAGTCGGTAAACAGCCGCGCCTGCTGCAAACCGTTCTGGCCGGTGGTCGCGTCCATCACCAGCAGGGTCTCGTGCGGCGCTCCGGGAATAATGCGTTGCGCCGTGCGCCGCATTTTCTCGAGTTCCGACATGAGGCTGGTCTTGGTGTGCAGCCGGCCCGCAGTGTCGACGATCACATAGTCCGTCTTCCGCGCAGTTGCGGCCTGCAACGCGTCGAACAGCACCGCCGCGGGGTCCCCGCCGGGCTTGGTTTTGATCACTTCCGTGCCCGTGCGCTGGCCCCAGATTTCCAGTTGCTCGATCGCGGCCGCACGAAACGTATCGGCCGCGCACAGCAGAACGCTCTTGCCACTGGACCGAAACACCTGCGACAATTTGCCGATCGTCGTGGTCTTACCGGTGCCGTTCACGCCGACAACCAGAATCACTTCCGGTGCGCCGTCTACTTTTTGGACCGGCTTGGTATTTGCCGCACTCAGAATCGCCAGCAGTTCTTCTTTCAACAGGCGTTTCAGTTCCTGCACGTCTTTGATCTGTTTCCGATCAGCCTTGTCGCGGAGCTTGCCCAGGACTTCCTGGGTGGTGGTGTTGCCCAGGTCGGCGCCAATCAGCGTGGCCTCAAGATCGTCGAGCGTGTTGCGGTCGATTTCCTTGCCGAAGGCGACCACTTCTTCGATGCGCTCGGCGAGGTTCTCCCGCGTGCGCGTGACCGCCTGCTTCATGCGCTCGAAGAGTCCGGTTTTCTTTTCTTCGGCGCTGCCGAACAAGGTCTGAATCATGAAGAAATCCCAAAGCTTGATTATAGCGGTCGGGAGCGGGAGCGAGAGCGAGGACCCCGCGATAGCCGCCCGAGGCCTGTCCTGAGCGAAGTCGTAGGAACGGTGGCGCTACCAGAAGCTGCCGCGGGCGACGGGCAATAAAACTTAGTTAGACGCGGGTTCTTTCGAGGTTGGCAGGTTCGACAGCTGGTAGCGCGGGAACCGGTTCAGGCAGCGGAACGTTCGCAGCCGCATCCGGCGTGGCCACAGTCCTCTTGATCGAGATGCGCTGGATACGAATTTCACCACGCCCGTAGACGGCCATCAGCGCGGCCACGGTCTCGGGGTCAAGCCGCTTGCCCGCTAGATTCTGAATAATTTTCAACGCTTCTTCCGGAGTGTGGGCATGCTGGTAGGGACGGTTGGTGGTTAATGCATCGAAAGTGTCGGCCACCGCGATTACCCGTGCCAGCAACGGAATCTGCTCTCCCTTGAGGCCGTAAGGATAGCCGCGGCCATCGAGCGCTTCATGATGGAGTTCAATGCCGGGAAGCATTTCCGCCAACTGGGTTACGGGGCGCAGGATATTGGCACCCTTCGTGGTGTGGGTCTTCATGACCTCAAATTCCTCGGCGGTAAGTGCTCCCGGCTTCTTTAAAATGCGGTCTTCAATCCCGATCTTGCCGACGTCGTGAAGCTGCGCCGAAATCTGGAGCGTTTCCATAAAGGCCGCGTCCAGATTCAGTTCCTTACCGATCATCAGCGAGTAACGAGTGACGCGGTCGGAGTGGCCTCGAGTGTAGGGGTCTTTTTCGTCGACCGCGCCGGCCAGCATCTGGATCGAGCCCAGGAAAAGAGCGCGATTCTCTTCCGCCGCACGCTTGAGGTCTTCAACGAACTGTTCCAGTTCTTGCGACATAGTGTTAAAGGTTTCGGCCAGCTCGCCGATTTCGGTGCGGCTGCGCAAGTGTACCCGCTGCGAAAAATCACCGCGTGCCAGAGCGCGTCCTGACTCGGTGAGGATCTGCAACGGATTCGTAATCCGGCGGGCCGCGAAAATACTTACCCCAATGCTCAGCAGGACGGCCAGCAGCGCCAGCAGACGCGCCGTGCGCTGCATCTCGATGACTCCGCGGTAAGCCTCGTCCTGCGGCTTCTGCACCACGACTGCCCAATCGAGAGGGGTGACCGGGCTGTAGGTCCCGAGCATCTGAATATTGTTCCTGCCCTCGTGAACGGCGAATTCCTTGGTGGCGGCCAACTGCGCTTTGTTGCCTTCGTCCACAAAATTGCGGACGATCTCCAGGTTCTTCATGTCCTGGCCGGTCACATACTGCGGAGTGCCCGCGGCCACCAGCCGGCCCTGTGCATCCACAACATAGGGAATCAGACCGCCGCCGCTGACTTCCTGCAGGCGGCGGATCAGAAATTGCAGGTCCACGACCGCGCCCACCATGCCCAAAAAGCGCCCTCCGTAGCTCACCGGACTGCTCACCAGCACGACGGTTCGCGAAGACTTGCCGTCGTCCACTTGCAGCGCCTGCCCGTTGTAGGCGCGGCCGTCGCGGGCGGCGTCGTAGGCATGTTGCAACTCGCGCTGCAAGAAAGCGTCAGGGGCGATGCGTCCGGCGGAAACTCCCTTGGCCTCGGAATTGAGCAGGGTGGCGTAGGCCACTTCGTCGGAGGAGGAAACAAAATTTTCCAGCAGCGCGCGCAACTCCGGCGCTTCAATGTTCTTGCTGCCGATGTCACCGCCGCTCGCCACCTGAATCGCAGAGGAAAGGTTGGCCAGCATCATGCGCAAAGAACGCTCGTGCTGCGAGAGATCGTCAGCCAGCGACCGGGTCACCGTGTTCTGCAGCAGCATCTCGTTGGTTTTCAGGCGGTCCCGGTTAATGGCCTCCACTTGCGCGGAGTAGAAGTACATGGGAACGATGCTGATTACCAGAAGCACGCCGAGGATTACATACAAAATAGGAATGCGCGCCAGGTTCGGTGCTGTGGAAGACAAGTCGCTCCCCGGGTCCAGTTTGAGAGCGCCGTCGATCGAAGTGGCGGCGGATTTCACGGGTATCTATAGAATTTTAATGTGGTGAGGAGTGCTCGAAGGCGAAAACCGTGGGCTTCGCCATTACCAAAGTACCAATCAAAATAGGCGTCTGGTGCGGGTTTGGCAAGGAAACGCACTGGATACGGATGCCGGCCTACATGCGCAATACTTCGCTCTTGCTGCTCCGCGTCATCAGTTCAGAAATCGCCTCCAGCGGAGACTTGCCTTGATGCAGGATGGCATACATCTGCTCCGTAATGGGCATCTCGACGCCGCGCGCCCGCGCCAACCCCACTGCCGCGGTCGTGGTGAAGATTCCTTCCGCAACCATGCCATGCATTCCGGCGAGAATCTCCGGTAGCTTTCGTCCCCGGCCAAGTTCCACGCCCACACTGCGATTGCGCGAGAGGCCGCCTGTACAAGTCAGCACAAGGTCGCCCAGGCCTGCGAGGCCTGCCATGGTTTCCGCTTTGCCTCCACAGGCCACCACCAGCCGTGTCATCTCTGCCAGACCCCGCGTGATGAGGGCGGCCACGGAATTGTGTCCCAGGCCAAGGCCCGCACAAACACCGGCGGCGATCGCGATCGTATTCTTCAACGCACCGCCAAGCTCCACGCCGATGGGATCTTCGTTGGTGTAGATACGAAAGCTGGCATGGCTGAACTCTTGCTGGACTGTTCGCGCGAGGTCTTTGTCTTGCGATGCGATGGTGATCGCGGTTGGGTCTCCGCGCGCCGCTTCCAGGGCGAACGACGGGCCGCTGATGGCGCCGATCCGCGGGGTTGGAAGGTCGTTGCTTTGGACCACCTGCGCAATCACTTCTGTCATGCGCAGCAGGGAATCCTCTTCCAGTCCCTTGGTTGCACTGACGATGAGGGTTTCCGCGCGAAGGTGCGGTCGCATCCGCTCAAACAGACGGCGGCAATGTTGTGAGGGCATCACGCTCACTACGATGGCCGCGCCCCTAAGCGCTTCCGCCAGATCGTTATAGGGCGCCACGCACAGTGGAATAGGCTGGCCGGGAAGAAACTTTTCGTTCACGCGGCGCTGTGTGATGCTTTCGCAGACTTCCTTTTCGTGGGCCCATAGCCGGACCCGGTGAGTTTCCTTGCGCCCGAGAACAACTGACAGCGCCGTGCCCCACGCTCCCGCGCCGATGATCGCGATCTCGCTCATGCGCGCTTTGCTCCGACGCGGCTTTCCGTGCCGGCAAACAGGCGCCGGATATTTTCATGGTGCCGGATGATGATGAGCAGGGAAGCGATCGCCATCATCGCCAGTCCTGCAGGAGGAGCCTGAAACTGGCCGATCATCCATGCCAGAAAAGGGAAGGCCGCGACCGCAACGATCGACCCCAGGGAAACATAGCGAAAGATTGCTACGACTGCTATGAAGACGACCACCGCGAGCAGCACCGCTTTCGGAGCGAGCACGACGAACGAGCCCAGTCCCGTGGCAACCCCCTTGCCGCCGCGAAACCGCAGCCACACCGGAAACATGTGACCAATCACGGCGAACAGCGCCGCCAGCGCCAGTTGTTCGTAAGTGGGAATTGGGACCATGCGATCGGCCAGCTTGTAGGATACGGCCACAGCCGCAGTTCCTTTGAGCGCGTCCAGTGCGAGCGTGGCGACTCCCAGCACTGGCGATTTGCGGGAAACGTTCGTGGCCCCGATGTTTCCGCTGCCGCTTTGGCGCACGTCTTCGCCGCGGAAGATGCGCACGAGCAGGTAACCGAAGGGAATCGATCCCAGCAGGTAACTCACTGCGGCGATGATGAGGAGTGTCGACAAAGTATGTAAGATTCCCGCCCGGTGCGCTACCGCAAAGCAAACCCCGCCAGTCTTGTGTACTTTGAACCGCCGGGCGAAAGCTGGCTCTGGTACAGAAAAAACTCACGGGCCGTCATCGTACCAAACTCCGGTGCCGGCAGGGCCGCCAGTTTTTCCTGCAGGCGCTGAAAGCTGCGGTTCGGACTATCCCCCTTTTGCCGGCGCGGCGAACCCGACCCTTGCCCGCCTCGAGCCAGAGTAAGGTGCGCGTTGAACGCATGCTCTTCTTTCGGGATGCCCAGTTGCGCCAGAGTTTCATCTACTGTTGCCGCCAGAGAAGCCAGTTTCGGCCCGCCCTCACTTCCAACCCAGAACACTCGCGGAGAGCGCGCGCCCGGAAAGAACCCATAGCCGCGAAAGTTTAGTTCAACGCTTTCCGCCGCAATCGTCTCCAGCGTCCGCTTAATCTTCTCGACGTCATCCTCAGACTCTTCTCCAATGAACTTCAGCGTGACGTGCAGCGATTCGGGCCGCACCCAGCGCGCGTCCGGAACAAATTCGCGCACCCCGTCGAGGAAACGGGCAATACGATTGCGGATAGCATCATCGATGTCGAGAGCAACGAAGACTCGCATTTGGCTGCTTCACATCAACTTCCTTCTCACCATATCAAGCGCCATGGTTGTCGCGAACCAGCGGACGCGCTTGCGATCGCCGGGAAAGTTTCGCTCAATGACCTCCGTCCCACTGTCGCTGGCTAAAGCGTGGAACACCAGCCCCACGGGCTTCTCTGGAGTTCCTCCTGTGGGCCCGGCGACACCCGTAATACCGATCCCGAGCGTTGCCTCGCAACGGTAGCGGATGCCCTCTGCCAGTGCGGCTGCCACTTCGCGGCTCACGGCTCCGTGACGTTCAATCATATCGGCGGGCACTCCCGCCAGCTCGGTCTTTGTGGCATTAGCATAGACGATTGCGCCGCCCGCAAAGTAACGCGAACTGCCGCCGACCGACGTAATCCGCTCGCCCAGCAATCCGCCGGTGCAGGATTCCGCCACCGCCAGCGTGGCATTGCGCATCTGCAGCCAGTAGCCCACGATTTGCTCGAGCGACTCGCCGTTGCGCGAGTACACCGCGTCATCCAGTTCTTCCTCGACCGCGTCGGCGGCTTCATCCACGCGCGCCTGCGCCGCTTCCATGGTTTCGGCGCGCGACTTGAAATGCAGTTGGATCTCTCCCGCACCCGCAAGAATGGTGGTCTGCACCTCGCCAAATCGCTTGTAGATGGGCGCCACGCGCGCATCCACATGAGATTCGCCAAGCATCGCCACTTTCAATACGCGGGTTGCCAGAAACGCCCGCGGCAACTTGGCCCGAAGCCGCTCGCGGCACTCCGCTTCGAACAAAGCCTTTAGTTCGTGCGGAGGCCCAGGCAGCAGTATGACGATGCGCTCCCGTCCGTCGAACTTGCCGCTCAGCCACTGTCCGGGCGCAGTGCCGTTGGCGTTGGGCAGCACCGCCGCGCCCTCGAGAACATCGGCCTGCTTGGTGTTGTTGGGGGACATCTTCCAGCCCCGTGAGGCGAACCGCTGCTCGATGCCGGCCAGAACCTCTGCATCGCGCCGCAACGAAACGCCCAATGCCTCGGCAACCGCCTCGCGGGTAAGATCATCTTCGGTGGGACCGAGGCCGCCGCTGAAAATTACAATCTCCGAACGGAACAACGCGTGTTGTGCGGCCGCAACGAGACGCCTGAGATCATCGCCGACAACGCACTTGAAAACCACCTCAACACCCAGTAGGTTGATCTGTTCCGTGAGATAGAGGGAGTTCGTATCCATGCGGAAGGGCGTGAGCAGCTCGGAGCCAACCGCGATGATTTCCGCATTCACGGCTAGAAGTGTAAATGATAAAGGCAGTTCTCAGTTTTCAGCACTCAGTTCTCAGAAAAACCTGATCTCCATTGCTGAGAACTGGGTACTGAGAACTGAGACCTGCCCTTAGCTACTCCGGCAGCAGCGGCAGCCCCGGAATGTTCCAGGAGAGATGATGCACAGCATCCGTGGTTGCCAAAATCACGCTGCGCCCCGGCGCAAAGGCGAGTCCTACCAGTCCATGGCCAGCGACTTCCAGAGTAGCAGTGCCGTCTGGTGTGATCTTCACAATGCCGCGCTTGCCAGAAAGCGATGCGGCCACATACAGATTGCCCGCCACGTCAAATGCCAGTCCCTGCGGGCGTCCCAGACCGCGGAAGAAAGTGTGTACTGTTCCCTGCGGATCGATTCGGTGCACGGCGTCAAAGCTCGAAGTGGTAGGGCCGGTCACAAATAAATCGTCCTGCGGACCGAACGCCAGGTGGTACGCTGAGACGCTCGGCTCCAAAGTGGCGAACACGAACACCTGCTGGTCCCGGCCGATCTTGAAGACGGTGCCGCTGCGGTCGCCCACATAAAGATTCTGACTCCGGTCAAACGCGATTCCGGTCGCAATTCCCATGCCCTCGGCATAGGTGGTAACGGTTCCGTTCGGCGCGACGCGATAAACGGCGCCGTCGTGCCGCGAGGAAACATACATCTGTCCCTGGCGATCGAACGCAATCGAGGTCGCGTTCATCATCTCTGCCACGAACGGTTTCACAGTGTAGTTGGTATCAATCTTGAAGATCGCGACCGGAACCTTCTGGCCTCGCGAACCAGAGAACGTGGCGTAGATGTTGCCTTGAGCGTCGAGCGCCGGATTGGTCACCGGGTGCAGGTTTTCGGCGATCGGGACGGCTACCTTGACGGTGTGCGCGTTGCTAATATGCCCATCGGCGGCGACCACCACCGGGCCAGAAGTCGCTCCTTCAGGGACGCGGGCGACAAGAAACGAATCCGAACCGATCACCACCCCACCCTCGACTTCGCCAAACTGAACGCGCGGACGCTGCCACTGCTGCGACCGCAATCCCGAGCCGGTGATGCGCACTTCGCCGCCCGCCAGCGCCAGCAGCGGCGAGACGGACTCGATGTGCGGTCCGCCGTTCACGCTTTTCTTGCCCAGGATGCGATCGGAGAATCCCATGAGGAAAATACTCGCACTACGTTAGAAGACACTATCTTAGAAGACCAAAGTGCAACAAGAGATGCATTGTGCCCAACGCGTACAGACCTGCGGCCACGTCGTCCAGAACGATTCCCGTGCCTTCCGGAAGCGCCTCCAATTGTCGCACCGGGGGAGGCTTGACGATATCGAAGACACGAAAAAGTATAAAGCCGGCCAGAAAAGATTTCCACGCCAGCGGCACAGCGATCAGAGTAACCAGTTGACCGGCGACCTCATCGATCACCACGAATTGCGGATCCTTGGTCCCTGAACCGCGCGCTACCTGCGTAGCAGCGGGAATGCCTATCAGCGTGACCACCGTGGCCAACGCGACGGCAACCAGCGTTCGCAGCGAAGGCGCAAGCGCGTAAGCCAACGCCGCCCACAACACAACGGTGGCCGCCGATCCCCAGGTGCCAGGCCCGGGCCGCATCCGGCCGATACCGAAAAACGTGGCGACGAGCGTGGCCCAGGACGGCGTCGGTTCGAGCGTGGAAGATTTCATGCGGTCTCTGTAGCGCCGCCGTCCCCGGCGGCGCCACTGTGCGCTTCGATCCGGGCGATCTCGGCAGTCTCTTTCACGATTCTTCCTCTTCCAAATCTTCGGGCGTACTTTCCCGGATCTGCTCGTCTGCGTCCGTAACCGGCGATGGAATCACGTACGCTCCACTCGCCCATTTGCCCAGATCGATGGTGCGACAGCGGTCGCTGCAGAAGGGAAACTCGGGGTCGCCGCTTTTCACCACTTTCTTGCAGATGGGGCAGCGAAGTTTGAGAGTGCGCTTGCGCGTCATGGCAGGAAATGTTCCCGGCTCGATCTGACTTACACGATAGAAATCATAGCGGACTGGCGGTACAGGATCCTCGCCACCAGATCGTAATCGTGCGCTTCCGTGATCTGGCAACGATAGAACTCTCCGGGCTGCGGCTCCATCTCCTCTGGAAAGTCGTTCACAAAGACCTTGCCGTCGATTTCGGGGGCATGCCGCGACGTACGGCCTTCCATGAGCAGGTCAGTCTCTTCCGACGTGCCTTCCAGCAGCAGATCGAATTCCCGTCCCACGAGCGCCTTCTTTTTCTTCTTGCTGATCAGCCGCTGGATTCCCATCAGGTGTTTGCGCCGGCGCTCGATCTCGCGAGCGGAAATCTTCTTGTCCAATCCGTAGGCGTCCGCGCCCTCCTGATCGGAGTAGGAAAAGGTTCCCATCCAATCGAATTGGGCCTCGCCGACAAATTCGCACAGCTCTTCAAACTCTTTCTCGGTTTCTCCCGGAAAGCCCACGATGAACGACGTACGCAAGGTGAGATCAGGAATTGCGCGCCGCATCCTGGCGATTGAGCGCAGAAACAGGTCCGCGCCGCCTCCTCGCTTCATCCGCTTCAACACCGGCGCCGATGCATGTTGTAGCGGCACATCCATGTACGAGCAAATCTTGTCAGAGGATGCGATCGTCTCCAGCAGTTTGCCCGTGATCTTGTTGGGGTAGGCGTAGAGGAAGCGGATCCAGCGCAGGTCTTCGATCTTCGCCAGCTTCTCGAGCAGGAGCGCCAGACCATCCTTCAGACCGAAATCTTCTCCGTAGCAGGTCGTGTCCTGCCCGATCAGAGTGATCTCCCGCACTCCGCTTCGCGCCAAACGCTCGGCTTCGGCTACCACCGACTCGAAACGCCGAGAGCGAAACTGCCCGCGCAACTGCGGAATAATGCAAAACGTGCAGGGATGGTCGCAGCCCTCCGCAATCTTGATGTAGGCTGTTGATTTCGGCGTAGCCAGAATGCGCGGGGTCTCATCGTCATACAGATAGTTGGGCAGGTCCGCGATCGCGCCGTCCCATTGCCCGCGCGAGAATCGTCCCTGCGCCGCCCGGGCATCGCCCTCGGCCCGCGAGGGCAGCACCACAAACGGGGAATCACTCTGCGCCGGAGCGCGTGCAATGCCCGTTGCCGCCAGAATGTTTTCCAACTCCCCGGTCCCGACCACGGCATCCACCTCAGGGATGCGCTTGCGGATTTCGTCGCGAAAGCGCTCGACCAGGCAGCCCGCAACCACCAGTTTCTTCGCCCGTCCCGAAGTCTTGTACCCCGCCATCTCCAGAATCGTATTCACCGACTCTTGCTGTGCGCTCTCGATGAACGAACAGGTGTTGACTACGATCACGTCGGCATCCTCGGCCCGCGGCGACAATTCCGCCCCGGCCCGCGCCAGAAAGCCCATCATCACCTCGCTGTCGACCAGATTCTTAGGGCACCCGAGGCTGACGAAGCCCACTTTTTGTGGCCGCGCCTCCGCAGCAAGGTCCTTCGACACGGGGTGAGCGAATTTTTCGCTGGGACGGGAGATGGTAAGGTTCTTCGAAGGCATGCAATCTGGCTATTTTAACATCTTCCCGCGAATGAACCACAGGGCGAGAGCTATTCCCCAGCTGTCCTGAAAAGGTACCAAGCACGACCTTAGGTTCCACCTCTGTCGCAAGCTTTGCCTAAGAAGGAGTCTCCCTTGCCGATAGCTAGACAGACACTGTTGGAGGCCCCTAATGAAACTCTGCGCCGTTGCTCTGGCTCTCGTAGTGCTATTTGCCAAGTCTGGACTCCTCGCTCAACAAATTGCACCTGGGAAGAGCCTGGCTGAGGAATCTGAACCGCAACCATCTGGAGCGGGGATCGTTGCTCAACAGGCTGTGTCCGAGAGACCTATCGTTGAGGAGCCTGATCAGCAACCGTACGGCCTTGTTCCCCGACCCTTCCTCTACGCCGGGGCGGGATTAATGGGGGGCGGCTACGCGCCACTAGCTGGAGAGGGAGGTGGTGGCCTCAGGATCGACTCTCGGCACTTTCTGGCTTCCGCGGAGGGTTGGTACGACAACGGGCATAAGACGAACGACAACGACCAACCGAACCCGAAAGGACACGACCGTGGCCTAATCGGCTCGGCCTATTTTCGGCTGTCATCTGGATGGTTCGCAGGTGTGGGCGCGCGCTGGAACCAGCTTTCGACAACTAACTACACGAAGACGGGCTGGCGGTACACCTTCGGGGGAGGCAGAGACTACTTCCACAGGAAATGCGCCGCTGAGAATTGCGTTGCGGATTTTTCTATGCGGCTAGGGGTCGACTACCTCTTACCAGGCACCGACCACCTAAACGCAGTACAGGGCCCGCTAATCAGCTTCTACATGCCCTCGCCCTCGGCTAAGGGGCACATATTCTTTCGCGAAACGCTTGGTCTATACGAGTTCCACACGACTGTCACGGACCCCACAAATCGGATACTCACCCAGCAGCAGACGGGCAGCCGCTCAGTTACCACGTTCGGCGAGTTGACCCTGATGTATCGCTTCTAGCGGCTGCCACGCGTTACGCGGATTGTGGCAGCGCCTGTACTTGGGCCTCCGGCTCACATGCGGCGCACGAGGGTGATTTTTTCATGGCCGAAAAGTAGCCGATCCTGACGAAATGGCTTAACGCCCTGGGCAGATCCCATTGCCTACAGCCAAGCTTGTCCAGGACACGCGAAAGAGTTCTCCTATCCCCCCCATACCAGAGAGGGGGCATTCGAAACGCTAATTCCCAGATAGGGTTCAAGTCGGCAGCGGCCATTTTGGCGATCCACGGGCCGATTTGCTCCCACCTCTTCACTTTCATCGCGATGGCCTGCATTCCGGGCAAGGATTCGTGCGTTGAACCGAGAAATCGCGACCAGTCCCCGCCAGCCAGGCCGCCAGTGTCGCCCTCTAGGGCGCACTCGATTCGACCGGTTGCGTGACTGAAATCCGTGAACCAATGCCTCGATGAGAGATTAAGCGTCCAAGCGTCGAAAACTAGGGCACCCATTAGATGTCGCCTATTTCGCCGGTCAGACGGCAGCGGCTCTACTCGAATGGGCCGACCCGGGTGGTGCGGTTCTATGCAACGAAACCCGGCACACAATTCCGCGGCGTAAATCGACGCACGGTGGGTGCGACCGGGCCGAGTGTCGTGACCGCGTAGCAGCTTTCGCTCGACCGACACGATGGCGATGTCCGGCACGGTCAGACCGACGAGCCTCGCGAGCCGGTTGCATATGACCTCGGTCGCTGGCAGCGTCTCGCTGTCGAGCCCAGTTGGCACCGTGATCAGGTAACGGAACCCGTCGCATCCCTCCACCAAATGGCATCCCCAGTCGGCACCCACCGCTCGGATATACCGCTTCGCCTCAACTGTTACCAGGGAGCCGACCCGGCGTGCCTCTGGCCACTTGGCGCTCGCGTACATCTCCCTCTGCAGTTCCCAGCACTGATAGACGATCACTGATTCGATGAAACGGTTTTCGAGGCCAAGCGGAAGATGGCGATAGACATCCCTTATCCGGTCGCGCAGCCGAAGAGCATGCCCAGCGAACGCCGCCGCCGTTTCCTCGTGCGGCAGAACAATTCCCCCACTGGGTATTTCTCTCCTCATCCAGTCGAACCACTCAGATATTTCTGCTATCCCCAGAGCCCGCTCGATACCACCCGGAAACATCATTCGCCCCCCCCGAAAGCTTAAAGATGCCGCAGCAACGCAGCCCAAAGGGTTGCGCCGGCTGTGGTTCACATGTCTGTGCGGCGAAGATTGCTCGAAGAAAGCTAGGACGGAGTGGCTTTCCGGTCGGCCTAACCCAAATCTGCGTCGGTGACCTTTCGCACCTTACCGGGTCACCCGAATTTCAGTCTGTGACATCCGTCACGCTGACGCTGTGGAAATCTCTTACCGTCCCGATATGGAATACCCATACAGGATTGCACACCGTAATTTCTGGGGGAATCCTCGAATTTACTGCACGACCAAACGTGCAGTTAATACGGCCATTTGATCGAGCGTCGGCTCCCAGGTGGTCGCTGCCGTGCCATGCAGATCAAGGAACGAACAAACATGGAGGGCGGCAAGAATGTTTCGTACAGCGCTTCTCTTAAGCGACGGTCACCACCAACTCGCAAACGCCAACATCTCTTCCTTTGTGATAATTGTCCTTTACCTTGCTATAACCGCGTCATGCGGCGTTAGTTCTGCCCACAACTCAAGCACTGTCGCTAAGGGCCCCGAGCCATCACTCAGCATTACGACGCAGACGTTATCGTCCGCGACGGTTGGGAGTCCATATAGCGCTTCGCTGTCGGCGACCGGAGGCGTTCCCCCTTATTCTTGGGGTGTCTCTTCCGGCATTCTTCCGGATGGATTTCAGCTTAACCGCAACACTGGAACTCTCTCCGGCACAACCAGTCAGACTGGGGTCTTTCCATTTCAAGCAAACGTTACGGATTCACAAGGAATTGGGGCCTACGCTTCTCTCTCTATCCTCGCCCAGGCCACAATCCTGCAGGTTGTCGACGACATCGCAGTGGACGTCGTGCAGGCTCCAAATCTCGGAGGTCTCGTCAACAACAACATCCTCGTGATCGACACTATGATTGCCAATGCGGGAATGTTTAGGCTTACGGACGCAGCCACGCAGACGGGCGCCAACCGCAACTTTGCTTATGGCGTTCCCTGCGGCGGCTCTGCAGACAACAATATTGCCAGCCTACTGGATGACTTCGTTGAGATCTCGGATACCGGAGGCAACTACTTCCTGCGGTTCGTTAACTTTGCAGGACACAATAGCCTGCCGCTGTATCCAAATCTTGATGTGTCCAAGGGCAACCTGATCGTCAGCTGCGGTGAGTTCTCCTACACCAACGATCTGCTGTTCTACGCTTATGGCGGGAACGGGACAATCACTCAGTACAACCTAACAGGCTATAACACTCCGTCAATCTCAAGCCCCAGCGCGCTTCCCACGCAGACTGCGGTGGCCAATTTTGCGAACGTTCTCGGCGGAACGGCAACTTGGACTACGGCTGGGGGAATTGACCGAAATGACAGCGTAAACAGCTTGTCGTTCCACATTGTACAGGGCTACTCGACGACAGGGCCTCAGAACTCGGGTTGCATATCGGCGGAAGCAGTGACTAACGCCGTCAATCCGGTGCTGAACGATGTCATCTACTACGTCTATAACACCTGCACCGGTATGGTCACGGAGTACACATGGTCGGGGTCGGCGTGGGCGCCGGCAACCATCGGCACCGTGGCGATGGACGACCGCTTCTGCATCCATAATCTCAAGTACCATGGCGGAGCCTATGCTACGGTCACCGCGAACCGTGGCGGAAGCTGCGACAGCGTGGTGACCGGGAACCGGGCCTCCTATTATTTTTGGCAGTTGGGAACTGCAACCGTAATTCCGTGCATTGCCTGCACCGGGCACGAGACTGAATACCTCACGAGCTTCATCGGGGCAGATAACGCGGACAACGACGGCAACAACTTCCAACAGATTGCTTACTCGACCGCTGGGGCGGGAGTTGTAAACATTTCCGGCACGACGATGACCTTTGTGGGATCGGGCATCGGGCCGAACAGTTCGATGACGGGGCTTATCGCGATCAACAACGTCGCCTACCCAATCTCATCCTGCAACTCCTCGACCTGTACTCTGGTGACCAGCGCCGGTACACAGACGGGAGTCCGATATAACTGGCCTGTCACCGGGCCGCAGGGCGGTGGTTCTTACGGCGCACCAGAACTGATCGACTTTCCTACGCTTTGGAAGTTGCCGCCTTGTGACGCAGGGAGCTTCCCGTACTCCAATCAGCCTTGCCTGAAAACACCGCTCGATAGCCATATGAACTCCAACGCGAATCCAGGCAACGATACCGGGATGGTGTTCTATTCTACGACAACCTACGGGGCTGGGGGCTTCCCGCGGGCCCTTGGAATCGTGTCCGTTTCCAGCGGTACGGTGACACTGACTTATGGCGACTCGTTCGCATCATCTTGGGAAGGTCACAACATCGTTATCAACGGACAGAACTGCATCGCAAGTTATGTCTCAAGTTCTCAAATTACCGTGTCTGGATGCAGTTTGGGCACACTGACGGGAGCGAATTATCTTTTCACCCTATACCCAGGCGGCGGTTACGACGAAGTAGATGGAGTGGTGGGTGGAGGCGCGATACCAGCCCCTGGCTATAACTACCGATTTTCCTACGAATACAATTCCACTTTGAGCCCCTACTTCGCTACCCAAAACGGACTCACGTCCTGCACCCCGGACGGTCAGTATTGTTTCATTTCGACCGACTGGCAGTGCCAGTTTGGAACGACAACCGGTGCCGCGCTTTCTTACTGTCCTCCCGACTGGCCAACCAATCAGACCGTGGCTTCGGGTGCATTGCTCCTTCCGCGCACCCATAATTCCGGTGGCTACGTTTACTCGACGACCTCCTCTTGTACCACGGGAAGCACGGAACCGGGCCCCTGGATCCAGAGATCAGGCGGCACACAATCAGATGGGGGCTGTATTTGGACAAATATCGGGGCGCCACGAGGCGACATCGTAGTGTTGCAGGTACCAACAGCGCCCCCCGCCTAGGCAACTTCCCATCCGCTCACGCGCACTTTTCCACACTACTGCCCGGGCCGAATTTCAGTTCGTCACATGGTCACGCTGGCCCTGTGGAAATCTTTCGTTGTCCCAGAATGGCAGGGCCTCACGCGTGACCGCCCGCACCACAAAAGACAGCAACTGTGGATGAAAAGGTTGCGCTTCATGCTACCCTAAGCGTTACCGAAGAAAACTGTAAGTCCCGCATCCTGGAGGGGAAATGTCTGGGAAACAGGCCGTGATCGCAGTCCTGGTAGTAACGATGTGCATTCTGGGCGCCTCCGCGGCGGCCCAGGACGAGAAAAACGAATTGACCGGCGTTCTTGGCCGCGTTTTCATCAGCGACCAGGGTATCCCCGGTGCCACCTATTTCAATCCCCTTGTTCGCTCCGGCGAAGGGCTCACTTTCGAAGTCAACTACTCGCGCCAATTCTTCAGCACCCCTGTCTATGGCGTCTCGGGAGAAGTGCCCGCTGTTTTCAACCTTGACGAGAAACTCGATTCGGGTGGCGACGTGGTTCCTAAGGATTACAGACAGATCTTCGTTACGCCCTCGGTTCGCGTCAACCTGTTTCCCGCAACCGCGGTTTCCCCCTGGGTGAGCGTGGGCGGGGGCTTCGCTCACTTCAGCGAGAACAAGAACCTCATCTACTTCGGCCCGAACCCGGGCGGCTCTTCGACTTCGGGCGTTCTGCAGGCCGGATTCGGACTGGACGTGAATCCCTTTCAGCACCGCTTCAGCCGCTTCGGCTTTCGCCTGGATGTCCGGGACTTCTGGTCTGGCACGCCCAATCTGCCCCTGGCCGATACCGGCAAGACGCGCCAGCACAACTTCTTCGTCGGCGGCGGCGTGATCTGGCACTTCTAGGAACTGCGTGGCCGGGCAGTCTGAACCGCGATTTCGGGATACCGGCACCTCCGAACGATGCGTATTCATTTCCGAGCTTGCCCTTAAGTTTATGAAGATGCCTTGGCTGGTTGTTTTTCTACTCTTCTCCGTCCACATTCTTTCGGCACAAACCCCGGCGCCCAGCGCGCCCCCGCACAGGCCGGCGACTACGAGCAAAACGGCCGCCGAAGCGGCGCTGCCCACTACGGACGACGTCGAAGTAGCGATGAAGCGTACCTTCGGCTACGATCCGTCGATTACCTGGGTGATTTACGACGTCCGTCCCTCCGCCATCCCGGGCGTGGCTGACGTTCAGCTTTCCATCAACAAGCAAGCGAGCCAACACATCTATTTTTCGGGCAAGACCCAGAACGCTATTATCGGCGAGATGATTCCGTTTGGCACCGACCCCTTTGCCCCCATCCGGACCAAACTCCAGGCCGCCGATGGCCCGGCCATCGTTCATCAAGACCCGGTTATTTCTATGGTGGAATTCAGCGATCTGGAGTGTCCGCACTGCAAAGCCGCCCAGCCGATCGTGGAAAAGCTGGCCAACGATTTTCCCCAGGTGCGTTATGTGTTCCAGCAGTTTCCGCTCCCGGCATCCCTGCATCCTTGGGCGCTGAAAGGCGCCGAATATGCGGACTGCGTGGCCCGGCTCAACCCCACTCTGTTCTGGAAATACATAGGCGCCGTCTTTGAGAACCAGGGCGGCATCGCGGCCGTCACGGCCGATGACAAACTCAAGGAAGCTGCCACCAGCGTTGGTCTCGATGCTTCAAAAATCTCCAGCTGCGCCAGCCTTCCACAGACGGAGGCCTCGGTAAACAAGTCAGTCGAACTGGGGAGGTCCTTGGACGTAACCCAGACTCCTACGCTCTTTGTGAACGGGCGCAGAGTGCTTGGCATCGCCGACATCCCCTACGAGCAACTCAAAAAGCTAGTGCAGTTTGAGATCGATCACGCCGGCAAGTAGAGAAGACTCTGGAGTGAGAGCGCCCGGCACAGCAAACTGGCAAAACGGTCCACGGATGGGCTATTATTTCGGGCGCGCAATTGCTCTCGCCAACGGGCATCCGAAGGAAAGTATCGATCCAGGCAGGAAAGGGAGGAATCGATGATCGCGCTCCCGCTCGCTGTCATGTTCCTATTCGCCGCTGCGCAACAGTCGGTTCCTCAGCAGTCTGATCCAGCCCTGCAGCAAAAGCTGGCGGAAGCCCAGCAGGCGCGCGAAGAAACTCGCCAGGCCGCCATTCATGTGAACGACCTTGCGGGCCGCATCCATTCGGACGCCGATGCGAGGGCGTTCGTCGATGCCGTGGCGGGGCGTTTCACCGGTAGTCAGCTGCAATCCTGGGTGACGCGGTCCATCCGTCATCGTGTGGCGCACGCCGAATACGAGGCGGTTTCGGATCCCTCACGGCTGATCCCGGAGCAGCGTGTCGTCGACGTCTGGAACGAATACGCCCGGGAACTCGATGCGCCCGGGGAAACGCTGGTCACGGTCGCCGAGCTGCACAACCTGCGCGACGCTGCGTACACCATGAACAAACGGATGTGGAAGAAGGATCAGTTCCCGCAATCGCTATGGATCATGCCAGACATCTATGCGGTGGATGCTGAGGGCAAGGTTGCCGACGGTTGTCGTGCAGTCGAGGCTCTAAAGATCCTCCACGACATGTCCTTGTCCTTTCAAAGTGTGCTCGGCGCCCGCGATAGGGTTCAGAAGGGAACTCTGGTCTCTGATACGGTCAGGCAGTGGCAGCAGAATCCGCCCCCCCGACCTGTGAAGGCGCGCGGCGAACTCAAAGCGATCCGGGATGCAAATCCCGTCCGGCTGGCCGAGTACCATTACGTACAAGCTCACGGCCAAGTCGACTACCAGCGTCTTCTCGAAAGGGTTTTCGCAGAGTTGTTCCCCTCGGAGTAAGCGGGACATTGCCACGACTTACTTCCGCGTGGCCGACTCTACCTCTTCGTACAACTCCGGCAAGCGCAGCGCATCGTCGGAAGAATTTCCGAACCGCGCCGATTCGTATGCGTCGGTGAAGCGCCCAACCCGCGAACGCAATCTCTCATCGTCAATGACGCGCACAAACTCCTGCGCTGTTTGCGCGGCGGATTTTTTCACTCCCCGCCGTGCCAGATATCGCGCCATCCGCTCGTACCACATCGCGGCCGCTTGGTCCGGCGAGCGCTCGGGATGCGCCTGCAGCCGTCTCCGGCGGATCAGGCGGGCAATCCGCCCGCCGTTGGCCAGCGCCAGCAACAGGAGCGCAACCGCCACGCTGACTCCCAACCATGGTCCCGGCGAGCGCTCCATGCGCCGTTGGCTTCTTCGCGCCACGTTCAGCAGGCGGGCATAGCGCAGCCGCGCCCACATGCGAACCTGCTCCAGCGAACTGCGCGTCCCGCTCAGCACCGACTGCCCTAAAACGCTCTGGTGCGAGGAGTCATAACTGATCACCCACTCCCGCCAAAACGATGCCGCCGCGTCCAGGTACAGCATCGCCCGGCCCCAGCCCTGCGGTGACCCGATCGCTCCGCCCGGCGTGGGGTCGAATGTAATCCACCCATAGCCGGGAAAGTACGCTTCCACCCAGGCATGTGCATTCTTGGCCCGGACCACATAGTTGCCGGTAACGTCGTTGAATTCATCGCTGACAAAGCCATTCACCACGCGGGACGGAATGCGCAGCGTCCGCAGCATCACCGCCATCGAAGCAGCGAAGTACTCGCAGTGTCCCTGCTTGCGCTCGAAAAGAAAGTTGGCCAGAGGATCGGCCACGGGCGAGCGCGGCAACAGCAAGGTGTATCCGTAGCGAGCCTTTAAATATGCTTCGAGCGCAACCGCTTTGTCGTAGCTGTTGGAAGCTGAGCCGGTGATCTGTGCCGCCAGTTGCGGAATGCGCGCATCGAGCGCCGGCAGTTGCAGATAGGCCAGGGCGAATGGCGGTACATAATCTCCAGCCCCGCGAAGTTGCTCGGGAGAAGGCATGGAAATGTCGGAGTCCGCCTCGTAAAGGCTCACGGAGCGCTGGCTATCGATATCGGACACCGCACCACCCGCGTCGATCTCCAACGTGCGGTACGCTCCGCTGACCCGGCGCGCCCAAGGCGCAAGAAAAAAAACGTTGGTGCCGATCGGTTCCATCAGCACACGATAGTGAATGAGATGCTTCGGCCTTCCCGGCGCCGCCTGGGTCCGAACCAACTCAGCCCGCTCGACTCCCTGACTGAAGAGTGGGATGGCAAACTCTCCATCCGCCTCCCGGGATAGCACCACTTGCTCGCGCGGGCTCGACCAGTTCCGGCCGTCGAAATTGGCCAGCGCCACTCCGCGCCAGTGCAGCGCGTACTGGCCCCGCTTGTCTCCGTCAATCTGGATGTGCATCACCACTGCGTCCGACTGCTGGATCCGTCCGATCTCGCCTAGCCGCACTCGATCACTGAAGCCGGTGGAAAGATCGTTGCCGAACGAGTAGCCTCCCAGGTAACCCGCCGACATCCTGGGCAGAAGAAAAAACACCGCCGCTGCGCCCACTAGGATCATCAGCACCAGGCTCGGCGTCACCCGGGCCAGCGAGAAGGCAAGATGGCGGTGCTCCTGCATGTCGTTGGAATGCCGCGCCTGGAATTTTGCGGCCCGCCCCGATCGCTTCATCTCCATCAGAAGAAATGTAGCCACGGCCATCAGCACGAATCCGGCAAAGAAGACCAGAAAAACACTGTCCACGGTGAGCACAGCCGAGGCCAGCACCATCAGGAAGGCGAGGATCGCCAGCATTGTGTAGTCGCGATCGCGGCGCAGCGAAAACGTCCGCACCACCACCGCGAACAGCACAAGGTGGACCGTCGCCGCCAGAAAACTGCGGGAGAGCAGGAAGTAATCGCCCGCATAGAACACGAAATACGCGATCGTCAAGGGCGTGGTCCAGCGCTCCGAAATGACGACCCGCTTTCGCTTTGCGAAGAGGTAACCGCGAACCGCCAGCGCCGACCCCACCAGCAGGATCGTCGCAAGATCCAGCGCCCCGGTGCTGGCTAACGTGCCAAAGCCCATTAAAACAAGCAGATAGATTGAAAGCTCGAAGTATTTGTTGATTGCCTGAGGTAAAGGGATTACGTCGGGTTGTGGGCTGGGGTGAGGCATCGGTCTTAGATTCTATTGTTCGACTTCTATTGTTCGACAAGCGCGCTGAGAAGGGAAGGGGTTCCGAGGACTTTCTTGCACCAAAAGTCACGTGGTCTGGCGCGCCGAGGGCTCCCGGCAGATTTGTAACTTATGGATTCAACCTGTGGGCGCAGTTTGACGGGTGTCAGAGCCAAGTAGGATTCTGGTTGGATTGCGAACGATCTTGGGTTGCCGTATCCCGCCGCATTGCGCGCTAAGGCAGGCAGGTGTAGGTTGAGTTCGGTTGAGGATTCCTAAAGAGAAACCCAGATTGAAAGGAGGTCACATGCTTTCCTCATTGCGTCCGGTACAGTCAGGGACCGTTGGATTGCTTGCGATGGCGTTAGCTATCGGCGCTGTGCTTTCAAGTGATGTACAAGCGCAGCAGAAACCGACCCAGGGAAAAAAGCCAGCACCGACGCAAGCGACACCAACAACCCCGACTCAGGCAGCAGCCACGCGAACGAATTCTGACGCCCTCGACATTAAGATCGAAACTTTCCGAAAGCAGATCGCTGCTGGAACCCCTTATGGGGTCGCAGCCGACATCACCAACAATTCTGGCGCGCCAGTGTACCTGCGGCAGCGAGATGTCCAGCTTGTACTGCCGCTGGACATCGAAAGACAAGCAACCTCTACAGAGGGCTGGTTCCCCACCGAGTATTGCTTAAAGGACTGCCCGACGAACTGTCCCCAGGGCTGCGGACAGCCAAACCAACTTGCTCTCCCACCGGGGGAGACCTACCGGGTTTTTTGGTCACCGAAAGGAAGAGAAACAACGTGTTTTGCAGGAAACGGCATGGTGTCCTGCGCGTGGCAGCAGTTTCTGCAGTTCATCAATTTTGCTCCCGGGGTGTATCCCATTACAGTGGAGGCGAAATATTGGGACAAGAAGGAGAGCCTTGGTGGAGATGGTTACCATACGGTAGTCCAGACCAAGGATGCAGAGTTCGTAGCTTCCCAGGGGATGATCCTATCGGGTGCTATCCTCGGCGGCCTTATATTCGCGTTTCTATCTATGATTCGCGCAAAAGAGAGTGCTCCCAAAGGCACCAAGGCCGAGCCTCAACACCCCGCTAAGATCTGGGGCAAGGGCTTGCTGGTGATAGCTGGTTCGATTCTCCTGAGCGTGATCATCACGATTCTTCTGTCGAGAATCGAGCAAACACAGTTTTTGATTAAAGTTACGGTGTCGGATTTCTGGGGGGCCATTGCCATTGGTTTTCTAGCGAACTACGGAGGCTGGACCGTCATTGACAAGATGATTCCCGGGGGAAAGAAAGATAAGCACGCTGGCCACAAGCCAGAACAGGACAAGACCAAGGGGCCGACTCAGACGCCGGCTGATCCCGAAGCCACGACATAGTGAGCGAAGATGAGCAAACCGCAAGCGGCGTAGGTGGAACTGCCAGTGGCTGGCGCGCGTGTTTGCTAGAATGATGAGTCAGGCATCGGTCTCACGCGACGTACTCTCGCCAACCCCGCCAGGTCCGGAAGGAAGCAACGGTAACGGGCTCTTGCGTGTGCAGTGGGTCCCCGGTGCCTGGCTTATTTTGTTCTCCAACCGTCCTCCTCGTTCCATATCCCTCCATCGTCAAGCCCAAGTTCGCTGTCGTGGTGGACATTACATTTCGGTTTCGACATAATGTGCATCGCAAAGGGTGTATGCCTGACGATTTCAAAACGCGCGTACGAGTCCGGCTCTACGAATTGTTTTTGGAACTGGGCCGGTGTCCCAGCATGGCGGAGGTTGCGGGCGCATTTCGTTGCGGCGAATCCGACGTGGCCACAGCTTTCAATAACCTTGCCGCCGCCCACATGCTCGTTCTGCAACCTGGAACTGGCGAGGTCCTCATGGCCAATCCGCTGTCGGCCGTGCCCACGCCGTTCGTCGTCGAAACTCCAGGAACGACAGGGCGTCGAGGCTGGTATGGAAACTGCATCTGGGACGCGCTCGGGGTAATCGCCATGCTGCAGAATGATGGCCGCGTGCTCGCCTCCTGCGGATGTTGCGGCGAGAGCATGACCGTAAGCGTTCGCCACGGCGAGGTGGAATCTAACCCGCCAGGCGTGGTGCACTTTGCCATTCCGGCCAAGCGCTGGTGGGACGACATCGTCTTCAATTGAAAAACCATGCTGATCTTCCGGTCGGAAGAGCACATCGAGAAATGGTGCAAAGACTGGAAGCTGCCCCGCGGCGCAACCCTGACCGTGGAACAGTCCTGGAAACTCGCCGATGCCTGGTATCGCGACCGCATGTCGCCCGGCTGGCGGCGCCGCACGGTGGACGAAGCGCACGAGTTATTCCGCTCGCTGGGACTTACTTCTGAGTTCTGGCGGCTGGCCTGAGCGGATCGCGTTAGACTTTCTTTCGCCAATCCTGCAAAATACTGAGTCTCATACTCGGTGGACCCACTCAGGAGCCCTAATTGACCAAGCCCATTCGCGCCAAAATCAGCGCCCTCGGCACCTATGTCCCGCCTAAACTCCTCACCAACGCCGATCTCGAAAAAATGGTCGACACCACGAATGAGTGGATTCTCGCCCGCGTCGGCATCCGCGAGCGCCACATCGTCGAAAAGGGCG
The DNA here is from genome assembly GCA_963842095.1 of uncultured Acidobacteriaceae bacterium. Classification (GTDB taxonomy): domain Bacteria; phylum Acidobacteriota; class Terriglobia; order Terriglobales; family Acidobacteriaceae; genus Sulfotelmatobacter. The sequence goes on along the minus strand of CAWJEY010000002.1, from coordinate 832,496 downwards.
TGGCCACCAGCGACCTCGCGGTCGAAGCGGCCAAGAAAGCGCTCGCCCAGCGCGGCCTGGCGCCCAGCGACGTCGATGCCATCATCGTGGGCACGGTCACGCCCGACATGTTCTTCCCCTCCACTGCCTGCCTGGTGCAGCACAAGCTCGGCGCCACCGGCGTTTGGGGATTCGATATCTCCGCCGCCTGCTCCGCCTTTGTTTACGCGGTGCAGACGGGGGCCCAATTCATCGCGACCGGCACCCATAAGAGGGTCCTGGTGATTGGCGCCGACGTGATGTCTTCCATCATCGACTACACTGATCGCGCCACCTGCGTGATCTTTGGCGATGGCGCGGGCGCTGTGATTCTAGAGCCCGCCGAGAACGATTCCGAAGGCCTGATCGACTTCATCCACGAAATCGACGGCTCCGGCGGCTGCTTTCTGCAAATGCCCGGCGGTGGCAGCCTCAATCCCTCCACTCGCGAAACCGTCGACAAGAAAATGCATTACGTCCACCAGGATGGCCAGCAGGTCTTTAAGTTCGCCGTACGCAAACAAACCGAAGCCTGCCTAAAGTTGCTCGAACGCAACGGTCTCAAAGGCTCCGATATCGACGCCTTCATTCCACACCAGGCCAATCTGCGCATCATCAATGCCACCGCCGACCGTCTCGGGCTGCGCCCCGAAAGCGTGATTGTCAACATCGAGCGCTACGGCAACACCACCGCGGGCACTATCCCGTTGGCCATGGGTACGGCGATCGAGGATGGCAAGCTGAAGAAGGGAAGTCTGGTGCTGATGGCCTCAGTAGGCGCGGGCTTCACCGTAGGCGCGGCGCTCCTGCGCTGGGCATTCTAGGAAGCTAGCGCAGGCGAGACAGTAGCGCCGGCGTCCCGCCGGCTGTCGCGGGGGCGTCCCCGCCCCCGCATTGCAAGGGAGCAAGCTGCCGAAGCTTCTCCCCGTGACGTTCGTAACGCTCCCTCGCGCATTTCCATAGCGCGAATCCACACCCCACTGCTATGTTCTCGCAGCGTCCGCCTCACGTGGGGATGAGCGGACGAGCACGTCTATGTCTCGTTCCACATGCTGCTGGCTTCTTCTGGCTCTGCTTTCGACCGTACCCGCAGCTGCCCAGAAGTCCAAGGACGACTCCCAGGAAACCAAGCTCCTGGTGATGGAACACCTGTGGAATGAAGCCCAGGTAAATCGCGATTCCCGCGCCCTCGACGCCATGCTCGGCAGCGAGTTCGTCAACACCGAGTACGACGGCGAGGTCAGCGACAAAGCCAAATTCCTCGCCGATATAAGAGATCCCCATTTCAATCTCAGCAGCCTAACCATTCAGGACCTCAAAGTCAGCATGTATGCCGACTCCGCCGTGGTGGTCGGCATCTATCACACGAAGGGAACCTACCAGAACAAGCCCTACGAGCACTGGGGCCGCTTCACCGATACCTGGGTCTTCACCGAAGGCCGCTGGCAATGCGTCGCCAGCCATACCAGCTTGCTGAAGAAGTAACCTGGAGTCGATTCCGCTTTTCCATCGCCTATCTGTTCAGCGGGCGTCATCCCGAAGCCCCGCGCTTTCACCAGCGGGGCGAGGGATCTCGCGCGGATCACCCGGCACTGGCGGCTTGTAGACCTCGCCCCACTGCTCCGCCAAATCATCCCAATGAGGATTCATGGACTCAATCAGCTTTATCTTCTTGCTTCGACGCCATCCCTTGATCTCCTTTTCGCCGTTGATCGCGGCGTCAGGATAGAAGAAACACTCGAAGTGGGCCAGTCGCGTCAAGTTGTATCGGCTGGTGAAGCCGGGAACAAGTTTGTTCTTGTGCTCAAACACGCGGCGGCTCAGGTCGCCTGTTACGCCCGTGTACAACACGTGAGACCGGGGCCGATTTGTCATCATGTAGACATAAAAACGTTTAGGCTTCCTCATCATCCAACCCTGTTTCTATCCGGCCCCCCTAGTCTCTCGAAGGCGTCCTCCCGAAACCCGGAACACTTCAGCCGGGTGAGGGATCTCGGGCGGAGCTAGGGTACTCTCGCGGTCGAAACTTCTTCTACCACCCCGTCCTCATCCAAGTCTGTGACGGGCGAACATCTCCCCTGTGGATAAAGGGATGGGCGCTGCACGCCGGATCCCTCGCCCCGCTGGAGAAAACGCGGGGCTTCGGGATGACGCCATGGAGAGAGAGAGGGAAGAAAGTGCCCCTACGGCCGCGTCATCCTCTCCGGCCTCACCAACTGATCAAACTCCTCGCCCGTGAGATAGCCCAGCTTCAGTGCCGCTTCGCGCAAGCTGCTGTGCTCCACGTGCGCCGTGTGGGCGATCTCGGCGCACTTGTCGTATCCCACTTTCGGCGCCAGCGCCGTCACCAGCATCAGGGAGTTCTTCACATACCAGTCGACCTTGGCGCGGTTCACTTCGATCCCATTGATCATGTACTCGACGTACCCGTGGCAGGCGTCGGCGATCAGCGTGACCGAGTTCAGGAAGTTGTAAATGATCACCGGCTTGTACACGTTAAGTTCGAAGTTGCCCTGCGAGCCGGCGAATCCCACCGCGGCGGTTGCGCCATGCACTTGCACGCAGACCATGGTCATCGCTTCACACTGCGTCGGATTCACTTTGCCCGGCATGATCGAAGACCCCGGCTCGTTCTCCGGGATGGAAAGCTCTCCCAGCCCGCAACGCGGCCCGGAAGCCAGCCAGCGGATGTCGTTCGAAATCTTCATCAGCGACGCGGCCAGCGTTTCCATCGCGCCCTGCGCAAACACGATCTCATCATGCGCCGAAAGCGCCGCGAATTTGTTGCCATGCGAGCGGAAGGGAAGCCCGGTGAGTTCTGCAATCTTCTTCGCAGCGCGCTCCGCGAATTCAGGATGCGTATTCAGTCCAGTCCCGACTGCAGTTCCCCCGATCGCGAGATCGTAGAGTCCCTCCAGCACTTGTTCCAGGCGCCTGATGTCGCGCTCCAGCAGACTGGCCCAGCCGCCGAACTCCTGCCCAAAGGTGAGAGGCACGGCGTCCTGCAAGTGCGTGCGTCCGATCTTCACCACGTCATGGAATTCCTTCGCCTTGGCCGCGATGGCGTCATGCACTCTCTTGATTGCCGGAATCAGCACATTTTTCACCCGCTCCGCCGCCGCAATGTGCATCGCCGCGGGAAACGTGTCGTTCGACGATTGCGACATATTCACGTGATCATTGGGATGCACCGGCTTCTTCGACCCCATCTCACCACCGGCGATCTCAATGGCGCGGTTCGAGATGACCTCATTCACGTTCATGTTCGTCTGCGTGCCGCTGCCCGTCTGCCAAATGCGCAGCGGAAACTGGTCATTCAGCTTGCCAGCAATCACCTCGTCGGCCGCCTGCACGATCAGCCCCGCCTTGTCCGCCGGAAGCTTGCCTAGGTCCTGATTGACCAGCGCGCATGCTTTCTTGAGCGTACCGAACGCGCGGATCAACTCCGGCGGCATGGTGTCGCGCCCAATATTGAAGTGCAGCAGCGAGCGCTGCGTCTGCGCTCCCCAGTAGACATTGGCCGGGACTTCGATCTTTCCCATGCTGTCGGACTCAATGCGGGTTCTTGCTTGGGACGACGTGGCGGGTTCAGTAAGAGTAGACATGATGAAATCTCCTGTGCGTCGGCCGAAAGCAGCAACTGGACAGCCTCAGAACCTCGGCAAGTACAAGGAACCGAGTATTATACGGCGGCCTGGGAGGCAAGGCCCATACGCCTCAGTCCGCCGCCGACCCTTCGCGAAAAGCGAGGATGGGGCACCACGTTGTTAAGAGTGCCCAGCGATGTCAAAGATTGGGAAGGATTGGCAAGTCCAGCACGGGGCCGCGCGAAACGATGTGCTAAGATGCCGGACGATGAGCGGTAGCCGTTCGACCATTCCCGGGAAGCGCCCCATCTATTGCCTACTCGTGACGCTATGCGCGGCCCTCCCATTGGGCATACCTGCAGCGCTTGCATCTACTAACGTGCCGAAACTGGATCGCGAATGCAAAGCGCACAATTCAAAGGCTTGCGACAAGCTGGTAAAGATCGCTAAAGATCCGAAAGAGACTTTGTCTGATAGAGTTGCCGCGATAGGAAGTCTCAGCGATCGCCAGACGCTCAGTGATTTCGCTAACGCCGACGACAACGAAAGCATTCGAGCCGCCGCAAAGGACAGGCTCGATCAGATACTGAAGGAGATTCAAGCACGTGCGGAGGAACGAAGTCAGGCGCTCCAGAAGCTGATTTTTTACGAACTTTCGATTGAAATCGGGGATTCTCCCACTGTATTCAATGTCTTTCGGGACTGCGGGCATGAGGCAACCATAACTCGCACCGAAACTCAGGCCCAATACTCCCTCGGCCTGGGCGCTCTGCGGGAAACGCCATTGCAAATCTTGTCTATCGGCCTGACAGGCTTGGACGGAATTCTAACGGTAGGCCATGCGGGCGTGCCTCTAGCTACTTTGAAATTTACCGGAGGGCGCCTGAGAAATATTGCATTCATGACAAGTCTGACCGCTGAAGAACAGAAAACGATCGAAGACTCGAAGCAGAGGGGACCGCAAAACGCATTAGGCGCCCTGAGAAAGCTTCAAAGCAATGGCACTCTACCGGGACTTCGAGCGGGTGAAGATGGTCAGGCACAAATAAAATTCGACGTGAATTCAAATTTTGCTTTCCCAGTGTCCTTCACCATCCTTGTGACCAAGGCAGCCGAACCCGGGATCTCTTATTCTTACACTTTTGTCAAAGTGGATGCAGCGACGGAATGGGACCTGCAGGCCGCCTCTAAAACGAGCCTAACAGGGGAAAAAACAGACTTGCTAACGAAATAAGAGGCCGAGTGGCCCGATACCCAAACTAAGAAAACTGCCGCCTCCTATCCACCCCGGCGAAATCTTCCGCGCCGAATTCATGGGAACCCCTTCCCCTCAGATGAAACCGGCTGGCCCTCGATCTTCGCGTCCCGGCCAAAGCTCCTACTGATGAGCCGCCCGCCGCGGCTGGCTCTCCATCACCACGCGCAGAATGCGGTTAATGCGCGTCTGGTAGCCCTTGCCGTGGCCCTTGAGCCAGTCGAGGACGTCCGCATCAAGACGAATCGTCAACTGCTTTTTCGCCGGAGGCCAAGCCGTGGTTGCCTTCTTGAGAAACGTCTTGTCGAGCGGAGGGATGTCCGAGTAGTCGATATCGGCGTCCCTCATCCGGTCAATCCGCGCCAAGTCGCTTTTGATAGATTTTCTGTTCACGCCGGTTCCCCTTCCTCATGGAGATGATGCGCGTTCCCTCATCGCGCGGTGCATGGGCTATGACAACCAGACGCCCGCCCAACAAGCCCAAGGTGACGAGCCGTTCTTCCCCATAAGCAAAGCGGTCGTCCTCGAAGGTGACGCAAGGCCCGGAAAAGACCTGCTCCGCATCCTCGAAGCTGAGGCCATGCTTGGCGAAGTTCTTCTGGTTCTTCGCCTCGTCCCATTCGTACTTCATTTCCGTCTTGTCTCAACTGTAACTCTTTTTGTAGTTACAAGCAAGTCAGCGATGGAACTGGCGCAAGACAAGCTCTCGCTCACCAGAGCAGGAAGTTCGTCCCGCCTTGTTTGTAACCGCCCACGGGGCTTTGTGATCCGCACCACCAGCACTTCTAAGTTTCTCTGTCGCCCGCATGCTAGAATCATCGGTTTCTGATCGTTCCCGCAACCATGCGGCCCCAACGATCGCGGAATTCCATGCCCGACTTTCTCACCGCCGCGGACGTCGAAACTCTGCCCAAGGCCAAGGCTCTGCCGCGGCCCGAGGTTCACGTCGACGTCCTGGTCATCGGAGCCGGACCCACTGGCCTGGCCTGCGCCATCGAAGCCCACAAACTTGGCCTGCGCGTGATCGTCCTCGACAAGGGCTGCCTAGTGAATTCGCTGTTTCACTATCCTGCAGGCATGGTTTTCTTTACGACTCCGGAGCTGCTCGAGATCGGCGAGATTCCCTTCACCACCGCGAACCAGAAGCCCACGCGCGAAGAAGCTCTTGAGTACTACCGCAAGGTCACCGAGCACTACCATCTCGACATTCGCCAGTACGAGTGGGTCAAAACCGTCATGGGCGAAGACGGAAACTTCAGCATCACAGCCACCGACCGCTCGGGCCGGCCCCACGACTACCACACGCGGAAGGTGATCGTCTCCACCGGATACTACGATCTGGCCAATCAACTCGGCCTTCCGGGCGAAGAACTGCCCAAGGTCTCGCATTATTACGCCGAGGCCCATCCCTACTACGATACCGATGTGCTGGTGATTGGCGGCAAGAATTCCGCCGCCATCGCGGCCCTCGATCTGTGGCGTCACGGCGCGCGAGTCACCCTGGTGTATCGCGGTTCGCAGCTGCACCATCACGTCAAGTACTGGATCAAGCCCGATCTCGAGAACCGCATCAAGAACAACGATATCGAGGCCTACTTCAACAGCTCAGTGCAGGAAATCGGAGTCGACTACGTCGTCATAGTCACCCCACGCGGCCCCATCCGCCTGAAGAACGATTTCGTGCTCGCCCTGATTGGCTACCATCCTGACTATGATTTCCTGCGCAGCATGGGCATCGAGCTATCGGACGAGCAGCATCGTCCCGTCTGCGATCCGGTGTCTCTGGAGAGCAATGTGCCAGGCATTTATGTAGCAGGAGTGATCGTCGCCGGCTCGCGCACCAACGAAATCTTCATCGAGAACGGCCGCTTCCACGGCAAGCAGATCGCCGACGACCTGAAGCATAAGCTGCGGCCTGAGAGCAGCGGTCAGTCGATCGGCGATCGGTGATCAATCTCTGCGAGTTGTCTTCCCTACGAGTTGTCAGCCCGAGCGAAGCGAGGGATGACAAGGCTTTAAGCTGGCGGTGAAATGCGGGTCAACCAACGAAGCGGCAGCGACCTCAAACAGCTTTCAGCGAGTCGCGAATTTCCAGGCCACAACCACGATAAAAATTACGATCCCGGCCGCATAGGCCCACATGCGTCCTTTTTGGAGCTTTTCATGATCTATCACGAGGCACCTCGAAAGACTATTTTACTATGCAATGCGAGCCCACGCTGAGGCGACGTGTCCCGAGGACTTACGTAAGCAGCCGGTCGATCTTCGCGGCCATGATGAAGTCGCTCTCGGTAAGGCCGTCGATCTTGTGCGTCCACATCGTGATCTCGGCTTTACCCCAGGCCAGCAGAATGTCGGGATGGTGCCCTTGCTTCTCGGCCAGCGCTCCCACGCGATTCACAAACTTGAGCGCCTGCTTGAAGTCAGGAAAGGTGAAGGCGCGAGTGATGTGGTGCTGTTTGACCACGCCCCACTCGGGGACGACCTTGTGCAGCGCCTTGAGTTCTTTGCCCTTAAGCGGCGGCACGCCGCCGGTGCACGGGATGCATTTCTTGTCGGCTAGTTGGTTGGTCATGGAAGACTCCGCCGCTATTGTAACGGGTCGATTCGTGGGAAGGGCCAGAACAGACTCTCCAAGTCGCGGGCACCGTGAACCACCCGGAGAATCCTGATTTCTTTCTCTTCAGCGCGATAAAAGATCAGATGTCTGGGGAACCCGGTGATTGGCATCCGCCGAATGCTCTGAAGCTCCTCTGCGCTGAACCTGCACTTCGCGCCCGAGCGGGGATTCCTCTCGATGCGAATCAGAGCGGCGGTAACTTCGTATTCCCACCGCCGTGCCAATGACTGGCCTGAACGCTGCTCATACCAGCCGGCTTGCTCTTGGATATCGTTGAGAGCCACATCCGTGAGCCGAAGCTCGGCGCGATTCATTTCTTGCCAGCCTGCTTGCGCAACACGGCGAGCAGGCCCTTCTTGCGTACCTCCGTCATGGAAAGCTCGATCGTCGGCGCGTTAGTCGCTGTGATGAGATCCTGTTCGAGCGAGTGCAGCCGCCGTTCCTTGTCCTGACGAATCAATTCACGGATGTATTCGCTGGGTGTACCCCAGTCGCCAGATGCAACCTGCCCTTCGACGTATTCTTTCAAAGGCTCGGGAAGAGAAATGTTCAAAGATGTCATTGCCATACCTTCATGTTATGACAGTTTATGAAGGTGTTCAAGCTTATCTGTGCCGTGTCCGGCTAACTTTGCTGGCCGCGACCCTCTAAGCTAGAACGGAATATCCTCATCGGTGATCGGCCCCGACCCCGCATTCGCGTGCTCGGGTTCTGGCGTGCGCTGGTCGAAGTTGTTGCCGCCAGCGCTGCTGCTGCTGCTGGAAGATGCGCCGCGGGAGCTTTCTTTGAAGTCTCCGCCGCCGCTCGCTTCGCCGCGTCCGCCGAGCAGGATCATGTCGCTCGCCACTACTTCGGTCATGTACTTTTTCTGGCCGCTGGTCTTGTCGTCCCAGGAGCGGGTTTGCAGGCGGCCTTCGATGTAGACTTTGCCACCCTTCTTCAGATATTCGCCCGCGATCTCAGCCATGCGCTGCCAGAGCACCACGTTGTGCCACTCCGTGCGGTCCTGCCACTCGCCGCTCTTGTCTTTGAAACGCTCGTTGGTGGCGATGGCGATCTTCGCCACCGGCGTGCCCTGCGGTGTGTACTTGATTTCGGGATCTTTTCCCAAGTTGCCGATCAGTTGAACCCGGTTCAGACTTCTTCCTGCCATGGGGAGCTCCTTTGCAGGGGATCAGTATACTCGAAGCCATGGCGTGGAAAAGGGCCGGGACAACAGAATCTCTGTTGGAAGTCCGTTCTGGGACAAAGAAAGTGTCCAGTGGTCAGTGGTCAGTGATCAGTAAACCCTGTCTGTGTCTAAGCGCTCGTTTTCTGGCCACTGGCCACTGAACACTGGCGACTGGTTTTTCAACAACTTCCACCTGGACTCAACAACTTCCACCAGAAATCAACGACTTAGCCAGAAGTTAACGCCAGGGCGGTTTCCGGACGATTCTAGAGGCTCGGACGTTCGGGAGGATGTCAGGGGCCCAACTTGACATCAAAAGTCGATATGCGGGCTTCCTAGGTGCCTTAGCGTCGATCCTGCACGTCGGTCGAATTGGCCACCGGACGATTCTGCCACCTGTTGACCGGTCCGTCATGTATAGCTGGCAGCGAATACTGACGAAAACCTACTCATTCTGCTCGGCTTGTGATAGCGTTTCTCCCGTGGACGCGCAAAAAGACCCGCAAAGGCCTTCCAGACAACGTATCGCCGTCATCCCCGGAGATGGGATTGGCCAGGAAGTCATCCCTCAAGCCCTCAAAGTCATCCGGGCATCGGGAGCCGACGTCGAGATGAGCGAATTCGACTGGAGCGCCGACCGCTACCTCCGCGATGGAGTGACGGTTCCTCCCGAAGGCTTCGCCATGCTGGGCCGTGACTTCGACGCCATCCTCGCCGGCGCCTTCGGCGATCCTCGAGTCAAGACCAACATCCACGCCAAAGAGATACTCCTCGGCATGCGCTTCAAGATGGATCTTTATGCCAATGTGCGGCCGGTGCGGCTGCTGGATGCGGCGCTGTGTCCGTTGAAGGGCGTAGAGCCCAAGGATGTGGATTTCGTTGTCATCCGCGAAAACACCGAGGGTGTCTACACCGACGCGGGTGGAGCCTTCAAGCAGGGCACTCCCGACGAGATTGCGATTCAGGAAGACATCAACACGCGCAAAGGAGTGGAACGCATTATCCGCTACGCTTTCGAGTATTGCGAGCGCCACACCAAGCTCGACGGCTCGCCGCGCGGGCGCGTGCCGGGTGGAGTGATGATGTGTGACAAGTCGAATGCCATGACCCATGCCGGCGGCTTGTGGCAGCGCGTGTTCAAGGAAGTGAGCGGCGAGCATCCGCAGATTGCGGCGCAGCACATGTACGTGGATGCGTTGTGCATGCAGATGGTGCGCGATCCGCGCGGGTTCGACGTGATCGTCACGAATAACATGTTCGGCGACATCATCACCGATCTCGCCGCCGGGCTGCAGGGCGGCCTGGGCATGGCGGCCAGCGGAAATATTCATCCCGGGCAAACCTCGATGTTCGAGCCGGTACACGGTTCGGCTCCGCCGATCGCCGGGAAGAATATTGCGAACCCTTTCGGCGCGATTCTGACTGCGGCCATGATGCTGGGGCATTTGGGATTGGCGCACGAGGCGGAGAAGATTGAAGCGGCGGTGCTCGAAGCCGTGCGACAGAAGAAAACTACCACCGACGTTGGCGGGACGCTGGGGACGCGGGAAGCGGGGGAGTGGGTGGCGGAGAGAGTCAGCAAATAGGGCGAGCAGAGTATAGACTCGATTCCAATGGACAGCGTCAAAGTGGCATCCCAAAGAATCGCAGTGAAGATTCTGGCTCCGCTGCTTCTCACTCTGTTTGGTGGCGTGGCATGGATAGATGCGCAGGTTCCGGAGCAGGCTGCCGCTCAGCAGCCGAATCAAGATCAAAATCAAAAGCCGTCGGACAAGAGTGTCCGACCCACACCAGCAACACCAACACCGGCAAATCCTCAGGATCAAAAACCTGCCGGCGAGGACGCCAGCGCTACGAAACCGGATGCCGGCGCTCCGAAGCCCGCTCCGGCGCAAGAAGAGGTCAAGATCACGCCGCGCCAGGCGGAGGAACTTTTTCACTCTGTCGATGAGATTCTGGCGTTCGACAGCAAGCGCACGGGATTGCCGATCAAGAAGCCGGTCAAGCGCCGGCTGACCAGCCGCGATGAGGTGGTCGGGTATTTGACCAAGCACATGAAGGACGAAGACGTGAAGCGCCTGCAGCGGTCGGAGCTGGTGCTGAAGAAATTTGGGTTGTTGCCGCGCGATTTTGATCTGGAAAAGCTGCTGGTGGCTTTGCTGCGGGAGCAGGTGGCCGGTTACTACGATCCGAAAACAAAGACCGTGAACCTGCTGGACTGGGTTCCTATGGAGGAGCAGGAGCCGGTGATGGCGCATGAACTGACCCATGCGCTGCAGGACCAGACCGTCAATCTCGATAAGTGGATGAAGAAGGGCGAGAAGGACCTGGGGGAGATCAGGAAAGATCCCACGCCGGAAGACATCGAGAACGACGAGATCGACAGCGCACGCGAGGCGGTGATCGAGGGCCAGGCCGAGACAGCAATGCTCGAATACGAACTTGCGCCGGCGGGCCGCTCGATTGCCGATTCCCCGGACCTGGTCGAAACCATGGAAGATCAGATGTCCAGTGGAACGGACGATTCCAAGGTCTTCAAAGACGCTCCTATCTTTCTCAAGGAGTCGCTCACCTTCCCCTACAGTTATGGAATGAAGTTCGTGATTAAGCTGATGGAGAAGGGCGGCAAGGAGAAAGCGTTTGCCGGGGTGCTGGCCGATCCTCCGCACACCACGCGCCAGATTATGCAGCCGGAGACTTATCTGTCGGGCGAGCAGATCGAACCGATGCGGGTGCCGGAATTTAAGCGCGACTTTAAGGATTACGCGAAGTTCGATATTGGGGCGATGGGCGAGTTCGACGTCGCGGTGCTGGTGGAGCAGTATGCGGGGAAGGAATTGTCGAAGCGACTGTATCCGGAGTGGCGCGGCGGATATTACTATGCGGCACGCCCGAAAAGCGATGCCGCGGCGCCCCTGGGGCTGCTGTACGTGTCGCGGTGGTCGAGCGCGGAGAAAGCGGCGGAGTTTGCCGGAATTTATTCGCGGTCGCTGGCGAAACGATACCAGAAGGCGGATGAGATGAAGGATGCTTCAGCCGGCGAACCAGCGGAGCGAAATCCGGAGCGCAAAGTTGAGTTGTTGCTGGGGCGGCACTCGTGGAAAACCGAGGAAGGCACCGTGGTGATTGAGGAGCACGGCGATACAGTGCTGGTGAGCGAGGGCCTGGATTCGGCTACGACGGAGACGCTGGAGAAGGAAGTATTTGGGGCGAAGCCCTAAATCAAAACACAGAGGACGCAGAGGAGATTCCGGTTATTCCCTCTCTCACTTTCTCTTCGATCCGTTGACTGACTCTGTTTCTCCCAGAAAATGCTGCACTTTGGCGATGACAGCGAACCGCTTGCCGTCGCGTTCGATCGTCAGCTTGCGCTCCTTGCCGGGTTCGCCTCCAAGCAGCAGCCAGACTTGTCCCATCGTGTTGCCTAGGACAGGAATGCTGTCGACGGCGACGAGGTGGTCGCCTGCCTGCACGTCCGGCACGGAGGGTTTGCCGTCGTAGTCGGCGATGCCGAGGATGGTGAAGCGTCCGTCGTCTTCGGGGCGGAGTATGAGACCGATGACGTCGAACGCGGGGAAGTTGAACAATCGCCCGATGTCGAAATAGACGATGGAGTGGGCGTAGTCGAGGCCGATGCGGTAGTTCATCAGAGCGTCTGCGCCGAGCAGTCCGGCGGTGGGGACGCCGGCGCGCTTGGCGAAGAAGTCCTGCCGATCCCTAGGGAAGGCGACGACCGGCACATCGGTGAAGAAGAGCGGGCCGTATTGGATGCGGTCCACGCGTATCAGCTTCCAATTTGGCTCGTCATCCAGTCCCCACATGTTGGCGGGGCCGACGGCGCCGGTCATGTGCGGCCAGTAGGGATGAGTAGCGGCGAGTCCAGCAAACAATTCTTCCGAAAGAAAACTGATCGACGAACCAACGTCGAGCGCGAGATTGTATTTCTTGTTTTCGATTTGGCTGGGAACCTGCACGAGTCCGGTCTCGGGGTTCACGATTACTTTCGCCTTTCCGCCATTGAACTTCAGGGTACCGGGTTGAGCGATGGTGAGTTCGTGGCCGGGGAAATTAATGAGCACATCATAGTTGCGGAGGATGGTGGAAGGAATGTTGATCTCGGCTGACATGCCGGGGAACAGGGCGGCCGCGGCGTCGACGGGCTTGAGCGGAATCTTCGCTTCCTTCACCGCGGCGAGGGAGATTCTCATACCGCCGATCGTGATGTCGAGGGGCGGGGGAGCGGAGCATTCGTGTTCGCCGCAGGTGACATTGAGTCCCAACAGCGTGGCTACACGGCGGGAGAGATAGAGATCGGGGTTACCATTATCGACCCAGCCGCGGATGCGTCTGGTTGAACCGTCGGGCCGCGAGATGTCGACATCGATCACGACTCGGTTGTGGTTCAGCGTGATGGGAACTGTGACGGATTTCGCTGCGCTTTGCCCGAACGCGGCGCTGGTGAGAAAAAAAAGCGCGGCCAGTGTCCTCATGACTTGCATGGAAAGATTGTAGCGGGTCGCAAAACCTGGAAACGCAGAGGCCACCCTTCGGCTGGGCTCAGGGCAGGCTGGGGTTCACAGTGGCTCTTGTATAATCACGGGTTCGACGGGCGCTTGCGAAGTTGCTGGGGGCGCCTCTTCTGGAGGGTTGGTGGCACAGGCGGAGATTGGGATTATCGGCGGCAGCGGGCTGTATGCCATGCCGGGGCTCAGCAGGGTTAAGGAAGTGCGGGTGAAGACGCCGTTCGGCGCGCCTTCGGACGCCTACGTCTGCGGCACGCTGGAGGCGCGCAAGGTGGCGTTTCTAGCGCGGCATGGGGGCGGGCACCGGATTCTTCCCAGTGAGTTGAATTTCCGCGCCAATATCCATGGCTTCAAGCAACTTGGAGTCGAGAGAATTGTTTCGGTTTCCGCCGTCGGGTCGCTGAAGGAGGAACACAAGCCGCTGGATTTTGTGATTCCCGACCAGTTCTTCGATCGCACACGGCATCGCGTCGATACGTTTTTCGGTGGCGGAGTAGTGGCGCACATTGCTTTTGCCGATCCGGTATGCGGAGAGCTGGCGGCCGTGGTCGAGGCTGCGTGCGAGAGAGTCGGCGTAACTGGCAGGCACGGTGGGACCTATCTGTGCATGGAAGGTCCGCAGTTTTCCACCAGGGCCGAATCGAATGTGTATCGCGGCCTGGGCATGGATGTGATCGGCATGACCAACTTGCAGGAGGCAAAGCTGGCGCGGGAAGCGGAGCTTTGCTACGTCACCGTGGCGATGGTAACGGATTACGATTGCTGGCATCCGCATCACGATTCGGTAACGGTGGATCAGATTGTGGCGGTGCTGCTGAAGAATGCGGAGAACGCGGCGAAGGTGTTGCGCGAAACCGTGGCGGCGATGCCGCGGGAGCGGTCGTGCAAGTGCGGTTCGGCGCTGGCGCACGCGATCATGACCGATCCGAAGAAGATTCCGGCCGCGACGAAGAAGAAGTTGAAGCTGATTATTGGAAAGTACGTAAGCAGTGGTCAGTGATCAGTGGCCAGTGGCCAGCAAAATCAGTGGCCCACGAGAGATTTGTCTGATCACTGACCGCTGGCCACTGACCGCTAAGAGAGGAAGCACGCATCCAAGATGAGCATTGTCGTGGTCGGTTCGGTTGCGTTTGATGATATTGCGTCGCCTTCGGGCAACGTGAAGGGCATTCTGGGCGGAGCGGCGACTTATTTTTCGCTGGCGGCCAGTTATTTCACGCAAGTGCGCGTGGTCGCGGTGGTGGGCGAGGACTTTGGCGCGGAGCAGGAAAACGTCCTGAAAGAGCGTGGCGTGGATACGCGCGGCATCGAGCGCGCTCCGGGCAAGACATTTCGCTGGGGCGGAATCTACAGCGAAAACCTGAGCGAAGCCAAGACTACTTTCACCGATCTGAATGTGTTTGAGAAGTTTCAGCCGCGCATTCCGAAGGAGTACGAAGACACGGAATTCCTGTTCCTCGCAAATATTCAGCCGACGCTGCAAGCCGATGTGCGACGGAAGATGAACGGGGTACGGCTGACCGGATGCGACACCATGAACTACTGGATCAACGGCGCGCGCCAGGAACTGGCAGAGACGTTGAAGCTGGTGAACGTGTTGTTGATCAACGACACTGAGACCAAGATGCTGGCGCATGAATCAAATCTGCCCCGGGCGGCGCAGAAGGTGCTGGCCATGGGGCCGCAGGCGTTGGTGATCAAGCACGGCGAATATGGGGCGACGATTTTCTTTCGCGAGGGGGCGTTCGGGATTGGGCGTCATCCCTTTCGTGCGCCGGCCTTGCCGCTCGATGAAGTAAAAGATCCGACGGGAGCTGGGGATTCGTTTGCCGGCGGATTTATGGGCTATGTCGCGTCGCAGGAAGAGTTAAATCGCGAAGTGTTGAAGCGGGCGCTGTTCTATGGCGGAGTGATGGGGTCGTTCGCCGTGGAAAGTTTCGGCACGGAGCGGCTGCAGTCGCTGACCCGCGAAGAGATCGACGAGCGTTTTCAGATTTTTCGTGAACTGACCCACCTCGAATGAAGCCGCAGAAGCCGCCGCCGAAGGCGTACTCCGAGAATGAGGTCGTGCGGCTGGTGTGGCTGGCGATCTTCGTCTCGGTATTTTCATTTCTCTTCTACTACCGGAGCGGAGACGTGCTGCTGTACGGCGATGCCGTGGCGCATATCAACATTGCGCGGCGTGTCTTCGACTCGAAGACTCCCGGGCTGCTGCAGTTGGGGACGGTGTGGCTGCCGCTGCCGCACGTTCTGATCCTGCCGTTTATCGTATCGAAGCAGATGTGGCAGACCGGCGCCGGTGGATCGATTCCGTCCATGGCGGGGTTTGTGTTCGGGGTGCTGGGAATCTTCCGGTTGGTGCGGGCGTCGTTGAGCCACGAGGGCCAGGTGGATGCTGCGGCCCGGTTCGGCGCGTGGGCCGCGGCGATTTTGTATGCGGCGAATCCGAACCTGATCTACATGCAGGCGACGGCGATGGGAGAGTCGCTGTACCTGGCGTTTTTCATCTGGAGCGTGGCTTATTTCGTGGAGTTCGCGCGAGGCAATGCGAAAGCGCTGACCAAGTGCGGGCTGTGTCTGGCGGCGGCTGGTTTGACGCGGTATGACGGATGGTTTCTGGCTGCTGCTTTGGTCGTGGGGGCTGCGGTAGCCGGCTCCCACCCTCGCAAAGTGCGCGAGGATGGGGCACCCAGGTTTGTGGTTCCAACTTCGCGGATCGTCCTCTTGAAGTTTGTTTTGCTGGCGGTGGCTGCGCCTGTGTTTTGGCTGGCGTACAACGCTGTCGTCTATCGCAATCCCCTGGAGTTTGCGAACGGGCCTTACTCCGCGAAGGCGATCGAGCAGAAGACGGAGACGGTGAATCCGGCGAAAGGGAATCTGCTGGCCGCAGGCTCGTATTTTCTGAAAGCGGCGGAACTGAACGTGGGCGAGGCAAGTTGGCAGGGACGGCTATGGCTGGCTCTGGCGCTGCTGGGAAGTCTGGTGGCGGGGTTCAGCGGGCGTGGACGGGTGGCGTTATTGCTGTGGACGCCGCTGCCTTTTTACGCATTATCCGTGGCCTATGGAAGCGTGCCGATTTTCGTGCCGATGTGGTGGCCGTTTTCGCAATACAACGTGCGTTACGGGCTGCAATTGCTGCCGGCGTTCGCGGTGTTTGTGCCAATTGGCATCGCTTTCCTGGTCCACTCCGCGGCAAAGATCCCGCGGCCTGCCGTTTCCTCGAGCCGCCGGGAAAGCACAGTTACATTGTTGAGTTTTCTCGTGCTGGTGGTCGCAAGCTATGGCACGATCTGGCGCGCGGATCCCATCTGCTATCGCGAGGCCACGATCAACATGCGCGGGCGGGTTGCGCTGGACGGGCAACTGGCGGGCTGGATCAAATCACTGCCGCCGGATTCCACACTGCTGATGTATCTGGGGGCGCACGCCGGCGCGCTGGAGCAGGCGGGAATTCCGTTACGGCGGGTGATCAACGAAGGCAATCATCGCGTGTGGAAGCAGCCGGTCGATCCTGAAGGCTTGTGGGAGCGTGCGCTGGTTGACCCGGCGGCGTACGCAGATTACGTTTTGGGGTTCGATGGCGATCCGGTATGGAAGGCAGCAAAGGATCGACGTCTCACGGCTTTGGTCGAAATCCACACTACGGGTCAGCCGCGGATGGTGATTTTTCAAGGCCGACAGCAGGGACCTGCGCCAGTGCGCAGCCCGGAGCAGGCGCGGTAATCACGCGGGTTAACGCGGAAGGCCGGAGACGGCTGGTTTCCAGTGATAAAATCCGGCCATCTGAAACCTGCACCCAAACCTGAATTCTACGAATGAACTGGCAACACATTTTCGACTTGCTGCACGGAGAGATGGCGAGCGGCGTAGTCGCTACTTCCCTGGCGCGACTGGTGTTGGCGGCGATTCTGGGTGGGACCATCGGACTGGAGCGGGAGCTGAGACACCGGCCAGCGGGGCTGCGCACCAATATGTTTATCTGCTTTGGCGCGGCGATGTTCACACTTCTCTCCAGCCAGCTGGCAGGAGTGCCGTCGGATGCGGCGCGCATTGCGGCGCAAATCATTCCCGGCATTGGGTTCATCGGCGCGGGATCGATCCTGCACATGCGCGGGCTGACGACAGGCTTGACCACGGCAGCGACTCTGTTCGTGGTGGCATCGGTGGGAATGGCCACGGGTGGAGGACTCTACATGACAGCAGTGTTCGCTACCGGCGTGGTCCTGCTGGCCCTGTTTGCCCTGGGCCACCTGGAGCGGACCTTCAACTTAAAGACGCTGCTGACCAGCTACGAAGTTACGGGTGGGAGCGTGGACGAGATCAGTTTGGAGGTGAACCGCATCCTGGAGCGCCGGCACCGCATGATGCAAAACGTTTTGAGCGGGAACACGGGCCAGCATATCCGGGTGCAGTTTGACGTGTCCGGCTGCAACCGTGATCAAGAGGAGTTATTGCGCGAACTGAAGGCGTCGAGCGTGCTGGGCAGCGCGACTTCGTTGGAACCGGTGGAGCTGGAGTGAGCCTACCGCCGGTTGTGATTCCATTTGTGAAGGCCAGTGCGTGCGGCAATGATTTTCTGCTGATCGATATTGCGAACATCAGTGCGAACATCTCAGGCGCTCCTGCTGGGCTGGCCGCGCTTACGCGGCGTATGTGCGATCGCCACGAGGGCGTGGGGGCGGACGGAGTGGAGTGGGTGTATCCGCACGAGTCGGCGGATGTGGAGATTCGGTTGATTAACGCCGACGGCTCCGAGGCGGAGATCTCCGGCAATGGCACACGGTGTGTCGCGGCGTATGTTTGCTCCGAGCAGGGAAAAGAGAAGATTGCGATCCAGACCGGGGCGGGATTGAAGACTTGCGTCCTGACCGGGCGGAGCGAATCGGAGTACGAGTTCGAAGTCGAGATGGGCGAGGCCGCGGTGGAAGCGGAGTTGGCGGTGAAGCTGGAGGCGGGTGAGGTGCGGGGGATTCCGGTTTCGATGGGGAATCCGCATTATGTTGTGTTTGCCAGTGAGTTTGCGGAGAACTGGCAGAGCGAGGCGGCAAAGATTCAGCGCAGTTCCGGATTTAAGCAGGGCATCAACGTTGAACTGGTTGTGATCGACGGAAAGCATGATGTCAGAGCGCGTTTCTTCGAGCGCGGAGTGGGAGAGACGCAATCGTCGGGCACGGGTTCTTGCGCAGCCGCGGTGGCGGCGATGACGGCGGGCCGGGCGGAATCGCCGGTTCGCGTGCATGCTCCGGGCGGAATTCAGGCGGTTCGCAAGGAAGGAAATTCCGTGTTTCTTCGCGGGACTGCGCGGTTGGTATGCCAGGGAGAGTTTTTTCTGAGTTAAGTCGGAGAGTCTTCCGGAATAAAGATTCTTTGTTCGTGACCTCATCCGCATTAGCTGTTGTTTTATATTGCGAAACGGGCTTCTAACTGCATGTCTTCCTCGACAGCTCCGCGCGTGAAGCCACCCGCTCTCCGGCCGGGCGATACGGTCGGCATTGTCGCGCCCGCCAGCAACGTAAAAAAGGATGATCTGGTGGCGGGATGTGACGGACTCCGGCGCGCGGGATACCGCCCATTTTATTTCGACTCCATCTTTGATCGGGACCTTTACTTTGCTGGATCCTTGCAGCGCCGGGCGCGCGAACTGGAAGAAATGTTCTCTCGCGACGAAGTGCGGGCGATTCTTTGCGCGCGTGGCGGGTACGGCGCGAATTATCTTCTTGAAGCGCTCGATTTGGAAAAGATCAAGGCGCACCCAAAGATTTTCATTGGCTACAGCGACGTAACTTCGCTGCTCACTTATTTTTGGGATGCCGCGGGCCTGGTAACGTTTCATGGGCCGATGGTGGCGAAAGATTGGTTGCATGAAGATGGCGTGGATTTAAGTTCGTGGCAGGCCGCGCTGGCGGGTCAGACGGCCTGGGAGGCCAGTCTGGGCGCTGGTTCCGGAGCGAGTGGGTTGGTGGAAGGCGCGGCCGAGGGAGTTCTTTACGGAGGGTGCCTCTCGATCCTGGTAGCTTCGCTCGGAACTCCGTACGAGATCCGAACCGAAGGGACCCTTCTGTTTCTTGAAGATTTGGCGGCAAAGCCTTTTCAAATCGACCGCATGCTGATGCAGTTGAAGATGGCGGGCAAGTTGCAGGGCGTCCGCGGCATTGCCTTCGGCGAAATGCGGGATTGCGTGCAGACGGCGAATCAAGATTACACGCTGGAAGAAGTGGTGCTGCGCGTGGTCGGAGATTTGGGAGTCCCGGTGGCCTATGGCGTGCGCTCGGGGCATGTTACCTCGGGGAATATTACGCTGCCCATCGGCGTACGCGCTGAGTTGGCGGTGCACGGCGGGCAGGTGAGGTTGAAGGTTCTGGAAGCGGCGGTGACCGCGGCGGCATAGAGGAGCTGGCTGTTAAAAGAACATGAACGAAAGAAAACACATTCATCTAATTGGCATTTGCGGCACGGCGATGGCATCGCTGGCCGGAATGCTGAAGCAGCGCGGGTTTCGCGTTACGGGATCAGACGCGGCGTCTTATCCCCCGATGTCCGATTTTCTGGCAGAGCTGGGAATTCCGGTGGCGCAGCCTTTTGACCCCGGCAACCTAGAGCCTTCTCCCGATCTGGTGGTGGTGGGGAATGCGATTTCGCGGGGCAATCCCGAACTTGAGCACGTGCTCGACCGCCGCATTCCGTTTTGCTCGTTGCCGCAATTGCTGCATGAGGAATTCCTGCGCGGCAAGGAGGTGCTGGTGGTCGCGGGCACGCACGGAAAAACTACAACCACGTCGATGCTGGCTTGGATTTTTCACACCGCGGGGATGCAGCCCTCGTTTCTGATCGGCGGGATCGCGGAAAACTTTGGCTCCAGCTTTCATCTCGGGCAAGGAAAACATTTCATTCTGGAAGGCGACGAGTACGACACCGCATTCTTCGATAAAGGTCCGAAGTTCCTGCACTACTTTCCGGACGCGGTGATCCTGACCTCGGTGGAATTTGATCACGCCGACATTTACAAAGATCTGGACGCGGTGGAGACGGCGTTCAAGCGGCTGGTAAATTTGATTCCGCGGCGCGGGCGGATCGTGGCATTCGACGGACTGGCGGGCCAGGACGGGGAAAGCCCCAGCCTTGAACGCTGCTTGAGCAAGGCGTTTTGTCCGGTGGAACGGTACGGCGTGAGTGCGCGTGCGGACTGGCGAATCGCGAACCTCAAATTGGAGGCGGGGAAGACTTTGTGGTCGGTGCTGCGCGACGGTCACGCCTGGGCGGACCTTGAGTTTCCGCTGGCGGGCGAATACAACGTGTGGAACGCAACCGCAGCAGCGGCGTTGGCTTCCGGGTACGGCATCTCGAAAGAGGAGATTGCGGCGGCGCTGAAGACCTTCAAGAGCGTGAAGCGGCGGTTGGAGGTTAAGGCGCAAGTGAACGGCATCACTATTATTGACGACTTCGCGCATCATCCTACGGCGATTGCGGGCACGCTCAAGGCGTTGCGGGCGCGTTATGCGGGTGCGCGCTTGTGGGCGATTCTGGAGCCGCGGTCGAACACGCTGCGGCGGCGCGTGCTGCAGGCCGATCTGGCGCGGAGTCTGGCGCTGGCGGATGAAGTGATCGTGGCGGGTGTGTTCCGGTCCGAAGCGGTTCCGTTGAACGAGCGGCTGGAGTTGCCGGAATTGGCGGCGGACATTCAAAAACATGGCAGTCATGCGCGGTTGATTGGGGACGCGGACCAAATCGTACAGACCATCGCTCCGGAGATGCGCAGCGGCGATGTGGTGGCGATCCTCTCCAATGGCGGCTTTGGAGGAATCTACGAAAAGCTGCCGGCGCGGTTGCGGGCGCTCGCGGGCGAGAGCGTTAATTCGGCGAATGCGGGGAAGTGACGGGGGAGGATTGGAGAGAATGCCTATTTGGGTTCGGGGATGCTGCCGGCGGGTATGGGGTCCTTCGACTGTACCATTGCTTCGCCTTCGCGAGGCAATGGCTCCGCTCAGGATGACAGCTTTTGTCTGGTTCGCTCTCTCGATAACTCTCGGGGCGTCAGCGCAGACATCGCCCACCGTCTCTTATACTATCGCGCTCACAAATCCTGAACAGCACCTGGTGGACGTGCAGGTTACGCTGCCGGAGGGGGCGGCCGTGCGGGAATTGCAGCTTCCGGTGTGGAACGCCTTGTACCAGGTTCGCGACTTCGCGCAATATGTGAACTGGGTGCGCGCGAAGGACCGTGCCGGCCGCGCGCTAGCGGTGCGCAAGCTGGATAAAGGCCGCTGGCAGGTCATGGGTGCGCAGGACGGCGCCATCGTTGAGTACCAGATTCACGTCGATTCCTTCGGTCCATTTGGTGCGCAGTTTAATCAGCATCACGCCTTCTTCAATCTGGCTCAGGTTCTCATGTATCCCGTGGACGCGCGGAACGCGCCGATGGTCGTGCGCTTCAGTCAGGTTCCCGCAGGATGGCACGTGGCCACACCTCTGACGTCGATGCCTGACGGCCGTTTTGGCGCCGAGAGCTACGACCGGCTGGTGGATTCTCCGGTTGAGATCAGCGACTTCAGGGAATCTGATTTCGAGGAAGGCAGCGCCCGCTATCGCGTGATAGTTGACGCAGACTCGGGCGACTACGATATGGAAAAGATCGCCGCCATGCTGCACAAGATCGTGGCGGCTGCGACCAGCTGGATGGACGATCGTCCCTTTGACAGCTACATGTTTCTCTATCACTTCCCGCGCGGGCCGGGAGGCGGCGGCATGGAGCATTCCTACTCGACCGCAATTTCGCTGAACGCGGATGCGCTGACCAAAGCTGCTGATGTGCTGCCTTCGGTGACGGCGCACGAGTTTTTTCATCTGTGGAACGTGAAGCGCATCCGTCCGCAAACGCTGGAGCCGGTAGACTATACGAAAGAAAATTACACGCGCGCGTTGTGGTTCAGTGAAGGATGCACCAGCACGGCGGCGGACTTCATTGAGTTGCGTGCTGGGTTGCTCGACGAGCCGCACTTTGAGCACGATCTGGCGTCAGGGATCGGCGAACTCGAGCGCCGCCCCGCACACCTGACGCAATCAGCTGAAGAGTCGAGCCTCGACGCGTGGCTCGAGGGCGACGCCTACTACCGGCGCCCGGAGCGCAGCATTTCTTATTACAACAAAGGCGAGTTGCTGGGCATTACGCTGGACTTGGCGGTGCGCGAGGCCAGCCACGGACAAGCGTCGCTGCGTGAAGTTTTTCAATGGATGAATCAGAATTACGCGAAGAAAGGGCGGTTCTTCCCTGACTCCGATGGCGTGCGCGAGGCTGCCGAGGCGGTGAGCCATGCCGACCTGGGATGGTTTTTCGCCAAGTATGTCGCGGGTACGGAGGAGATTCCGTGGAATGGATTCTTCCGGAGCGTGGGGCTCCACCTGGCGGAGGCAACCAGCACGGTGGCCGATGCGGGGTTTGTGGCTTCGCGAAACTTTGATGGTCCCGTGACCGTGGCGGCGGTGACTGCCGGCAGCGATGCTGAGCGAGCTGGTCTGCAAGTGGGTGAAGCGATTCTGGAAATCAACGGCAAGATGGCCGCGCAGGAATTCTCGGACGAAATGGCTCGGCTTGCGCCGGGCGACCAGATTGCGTTGAAGGTCCGCGGCCGGCGCGGCGGAGAGCGGGAGTTGCGGTGGAAGGCAGGCAGCCGTGAAGAAATGTCCTACGAACTCAAGGATATGGAGAAAGTTACGCCGGAACAGCGCGCGCGCCGGACGGCGTGGTTGAAGGGCGAGGCGGAGGGCAAGTAGGGTGCGCAGTTAGAGTAGCGCTGGCATCTCGCCGGCCCACCGACAGCAAGGCGCGATCAAGTCCGCGGGCGAGGACGCCCGCGGGACAGCCGCCGGGGACGGCGGCGCTACGGGAACCACCTATGATCCGCACCATCGCGATGCTCGTCTTCTGGGGACTGGCCGCCCCTATAGCGGCGCTGATCGGATTCCCCTGGACGTTCATCACCGGCGATATTCGCCTGTTGTATCGCATGTTCATGTTTGGCGCCTGGAATGGGGTGCGCCTGACCGGAGTGCGGGTGCAAACAGTCGGGCTCAACACGCTTGATCCCGCGCGCACCTACATTTTCATGTCGAACCACGTGTCGAACCTCGACCCGCCGATTACCATCCCTCTAATTCCCCGGCGCACTTCGGTGATGGTGAAGAAGGAATTGTTCCGCTTTCCAATTCTGGGACGGGCGATGCGGATGGGGTCGCTGGTGCCCGTGGACCGTGGAAATCGCGACGCTGGCATCGAGTCGGTTCGATTCTCGAAGCAGGTCGTGCAGCAGCAAGGGATCAACATGGCAATTTATGTGGAAGGCCATCGCTCCTTCGATGGCAAACTGCTGCCGTTAAAGAAGGGACCATTTTATTTGGCGATGGAGTGCGGCGTTCCAGTGGTGCCGGTGACCATCACCGGCACGCATTACGTGATGCCGAAGGGAAGGTTCGCGATCAAGCCGGGATTAGTGACGGTAATTTTCCATGCTCCGATTGAGCCGTCGGATTTTGGCAGCCGGGACTGCCTGATGGAGAAAGTGCGGGCCGTGATTGATAGCGGGCTGCCGGAGGAATATCGACAGTCATCCGCAACTACCTCGGTCGCGGGGGCGCACGGCGGAAGAGCGGAAAGTTGAAGTTCCAAAATACGAATCAGCGACTCACTCCTTGCGACTCTTGGCGCGGATCGCTCTCACGATTTCAGGCAATCTTGGAAGGATCGCGGAATACTTTAACCACAGTTTGTGATCGACGGCGGGGGCGCCGCTGACCAGCGCTCCCGCGGGAATGTCATTGGCCACGCCGCTTTGGGGCGTGACGATGGCGGCTTCGCCGACCTTGCAGTGGCCGACGACTCCGACCTGGCCGGTCAGGATCACACGATTGGCGATTTCGGTGGAACCTCCGAGGCCGACCTGCGAGCAGAGCAGGGCATCTTCGCCAACCTGCGATCCGTGGCCGACTTGTACCAGATTATCGATCTTCACTCCGCGCGCGATGCGGGTTTCGCCGACGCTGGCGCGGTCGATGCAGGAGTTGGCCTGCACTTCCACATCGTCCTCGATTACGACTGGAGCGGGTTGGGGAATCTTGTACCACTTGCCGTCGTGAGTCTTGGCGAAGCCGAAGCCGTCGGAGCCGATGACGACTCCGTTGTGCAGCAGGACGTTGTTGCCGATGCGGCAGTTCTCGCGGACCACCGCGTGCGAGTGAGCGAAGAAGTTGCTGCCGATCTTTACGCCGCGATAGATGACTGCGTGCGCTAGCAGAACGGCGTTGTCTCCGATCTCGACTTGCTCGTCGATTACGACGTAAGGGCCGATGTGAGCATCGCGTCCAATCTTTGCTGAGGAATGGATGATCGCTGTGGGATGAATTCCTGGAGCGTAGCGCAGCGGTTGGTGAAAAAGCTCGAGGGCGCGGGCGAAGCTTTGGTAGGGATCCTCGACGCGTAGCGTGGCTGCTGGAATCGCGGGAAAGTTTTCGGCGACGATTACGGCTGCGGCCTTCGTGAGCCGCGCTGCGGGCGCGTACTTCTGATTCGCTACGAATGTGATTTCTCCGGGGCCGGCTTGCTCGATGCCGTTTAGGCCGGTGATCTCGGTGTCGTTGATCTGGGAATCGGTGATCTCGGAAGCGAGGGAGCCGTTATCGAGGCGCGCGTTGAGGGCGGAGGCGATCTGGGAAAGTTTCATGGCGGTGGATTCGGACGCGAAAATAAATCCTACACCACGTTGAAATTCCTCTCCGTCGCGGGCTGTTTACCTTTTTATAACGGGGTACCCCTCCCCCACCCCCCCTCAATCTTTAGAATCATCGAGTTAGGCATGGTTTGGCCGGTAAAATCTAGAGGTCAAAGAACTTAGAAGTCAAAATCTAGAAAGCAAGGGAGTTACGGGCGATTTATCGTCCGGCTGCTCCGCGTTCTGCCGTCTCGATGGTGCTCCTACCGCTGGACAATTATGGGAGGAATTGGAAACGAGCGCAAGGTCAGATGTCACAAGGGGGCTGTGGAAAACTTGTCACCTCGCCATACGCTTATTTGAAAATAGTGCCAGCCCCGTCTGTCCCCGCATTTCGTCCCCCGCTATCAAACAGGTAGAGAAACTGCTCCAGCGGTCCCACTGCATCCGCTGTGGGAACTAAGATGCTCAGCAACCCACCACTCTCATCCAGCGAAACTGTGGCTGTGGGAGTTATCGAGTGGGAGTATTCTGCTAATCTTCGGCGTTCGCTATCAGGCAACCGTCTCCCCTGCGGCAAATAAAAATATGCTGCATTCGCTTCTGGGTCATACGTCACCGTGAGCTTACGCGGGTCAGGCTTCTCTCCAACAACAGGCATTCTCGGATTAAAGGCCTTTAACGCCTGTTGCAGTGAGAAGTCCAGCATCCCGCCCAGCATCTCTATTCCGCCTATCCAGTTCCCCTGAGTGTTCAAGTCGAGGATCACTTCCGCACGCTGCTGGGTCGCAGTTACACCCTCGCGGAGTTCGACTAAAACATTCCCGGATTGGTCCGCGTGAATCCTCATCTAGAAAGCACCCTAAGGTTTGCTGCCGGTCTGAAACGCAGTGATCGCTTTGCCTGCATTGCTCCCTTGAGTTTCGACGACCACGGTTATCCCATTTGTCCCTTTGTAGACAACCTGCTCAGTACCGTACTTTCCCATCTGAGTTGCCACTTGCCCTGCCGCTTTCGCGGTTGCCACAGCTTCGTCCACCGCAGCCTGAGTGATTCCGCGCTGCCCTAACCTTAGAGCTGCGTGGGTTGTAAGCTGTACCGACTCTTTAGCCGCCTGCTCAGTGCCTTGCTGGACGCCTTTCCCGAGAATCGACCCAACCAGCTTTCCAAGAGCATCCGTCCACTGTGTCACTAATGGCGGCGATCAAAAGACGGGCCACCCGCCGGGCTATTTCATCTCCTGGAACTCTCTCCATGACGCGGTAGTGAGCACGTAAAAGTGGTCGTCGCCGGTCGGGTTCAGTCCTACAAACCCTTCTGCAAGGGCGTTGTTGGCTTTGACGTAATCCGCCCAACCCTCCTGCTGTTTTGGCCCGCTTCCCATGTGTTGATCGTAATCCGATAACCTCTTCGTGAGGTATCCCGTTGGGCGTACTTCGAAAACCTCCACGCCTAAGACAGCGATTTCGTTTTCTGTACACCGCCTAATCACCTCCGACACCTCTGGAAAAGTGAACGCCAACTCGTCGCCGATGGTTTTCCCGGAGGCGGCGCGAGCGATTGACTCGACTTGTTCTAGATCGCTTGTCATGGTGCCATGTGATTTGGAAGAAACCCAGGACCGGATACCTGGATTACCTGCTTGGTTGCATTGTCCACGACCACAAACTTTCCACTTGCACTTACGTATTCGGTCGCAGCACCTCCGGTCGCTTTATTCACGACCGGGAATGTTTTTCCTGCGTTGACGGTATCGAGGATTTCCTGCTTCGTCCATCCCCTGGTCACCATTTGGCGCACGATTTTGTTGCTGAGGTTATCAACGTCGGGGACTATCTTTGAGGCGGTCTCGGCGGCGTCCTCTGCACCCTTCCCGAGAATCGACCCAAACAGTTTTCCGAAAAGGTCCGTAACAACACTCGGTAGTTTTACGCCGCTGAACAAGATGAGATCACCGGGTCCGAGCATGCCAGGGATCATTCCAGGATCGTTCACCTGCGGCGGCGGAGCTGCACCGGGAGGCTGAATGACTCCCATCGTGAAGACGCCAAACTGATCACCAGTGCCAGAATACCCAGTCACTTGATCCTGACCGTTCAGCTCGATGCTATTCACTGTTCCATTGACGTAGACTCCGGAATTTGCCTTTTCCTCAGTCGAGTTATCGCAGTCTCCCCTGTTAAAGCCCGTCATCTCTCCGCTGTCGTTGTCAATGTAAATGCAATCGTGACCATCGGGATCGGTGTACTTCAGTGGATTGTTCCGAACGTAGCTGTAGAGATTCCAGCTTTGCGGATTGTCTGCGTCCTGATCCGAGCCGTCATCCGCGGACATGAAGCGACCCAGCGATGAACCGAAATACCGGAAGTCGAAGTTATCTAAGCCGGATTCGGCATCCCGTTCTTTGCCGGTGAACTTGTAGTGGTTCGGGTCGCTGCCGCTGCTGTAGGCGATGCCGCCAAACGGGTAGAAATCCGTTTGATCCGGGTTCCCTCCCGTGGCGTTCGTGATCACGCTGGCTGAACCAAGATGATTCGAGAAATAGTAATGTTGGGTCCCGCTGGGGCGGTCTACGCGGGCGATGCGTTCGCCATTGAAATAGATATACTCCTCATTAATGTTGCCGCTGAAATCGGTTTCGGTCAGCGCTTGCCCGCCCGGACCAAACCAGTATTTCGTGCCCGAGGATTTCTCCATCCGCTTGCCGTCGGCGTCGTAGGAGTAAGTCACACCCGCATCGGAGACGATTTCATTCTCCGCATCGTAGGTGGGCTGGTTGCTAAAGCCGTCGTTGGTAACATTCCCGGCGGGATCGTATTGAAGACTGCTGAGCTGGTTCAGTGTGGTGGCGGTCACGCCCAAAGGCTCGGTATAGCAGTTGCCCGCCATGCCCGACACACCGGACCGGTTGGTCAGATTCCCCCAGGCGTCAATGCCCGGAGTGGACGGCAGCACTCCGGAAGCTGTTGCTGTCGCTGAATATGTCTCGCCCCAGCAATTCGCGCTGTTTAAGTTCACCGTGTATGCCTGTGCGATTCGATTCAACGGGTCATAAATGTAGGCTGAACTGCGGGTTGAGTCAGCATTATTCACAATCTGGAAGACGTTGCCGTTGTCGCCCGTCGTGTACCTGCTGAAGTTGCACTGGGCACTGACGATTGCCACGCCAAGGTGGAAATCGTAGCACAGGCTGAATACGGTGCTGGTCCCCACCGAAGCCGAGAGCGTAATAGGCTGCAAGCGGTCGTTGTAGCTGTTCAAGGTCGTGATGCCCGCGAAAGAACTGGTGTAGCCGTTGGTCATGCTGGTAAGGGCGCCATGGGGGGCGTACTTGGCCGACATCACGTAGTTGTTGTTGGGATCGATGGCTTGCGTAGCCCGCCCAGCCCCGAGAACGGTATACGTAAGTATCTTGCCGCTGGGATAGGTTAGAGTGTTCAGCGAACCATCCAGATAGTAGGTATATCCGACGTTTTTCTTGGGCCCGTTGCCTGGGTTCAAGTCGATGCGAGATTCGAGCGATGGCCTGCCCATGGGGTCGTAGCTCCAACTCGATCCGCTCATTCCAGAGCACATCGCCGTCCTGCGGCCAATGGGGTTGGTGAAAGTGATTACCGGTGGAGTTTGACCGCACCCAACCAGCGTTGTGCCATCATAGCCATACATAAGCGCCGTCATGGTGAGGCCTACGTAGGTTTTTGCGGTGAGGCGATTCAAGGCATCATAGGAATAGTTGGTAGTGACAGTGCCCGTACTGCCGGCATTCGGTTTGGGGGCTACTTTAGACGTCAGATTGCCGTTTGGATCGTAGCTGTACAAGATGATTCCGGACTCTGGGTTGATGGCACTCGTCAGGCGCGACAGAGAGTCATAAATGAACGAGCGCGGACGCCAGTTGCTGGACGAGCTGCTGCCTCCTTTCTGGGTCACCGAAAGAAGATTATTCAATGCGTCGTACGTATAGTCCGTCTCGTAGTTATATCCGGTAACGTTAGGGGCTTCCCAGACATAAGTGAGCCGCCCCAAGGCATCGGACTGGCTGGTGCGCTGGTTTGAGACTTCGTCCGTGACCGTGGTTTGGTTGTTGCTGTAGGAAGTCGTGACCGGGGGCTGGCCCACCTTTGCCGGACCAAACATAGCTGAGGATGCCCCACCTTTGCTTGTTTTGCAAAGGTGGGCCAGGATACAGCCGGCAGCGAAAGCTTTTGACTTTCGCAAACCGCGCAGACCGCTCACCATCACCCGACCTGCCGTGTCCTCATCTTCGCTTCCACGCGCTCATTTACTAATACCGGCCCGCTCTCGCCCAGCAGATAGTGCCGGGCACTGCTCCAACGCCACTGCTCGGGCTTATCCACCAAGGCGCGCTTCACCGGATTCTGATGGATGTAGTGCAGCTTCTCCTGACGTTTCTGCACGGGTCACAGGACGAAATCATAGAACCGATGTTGCCAAATGTGATCTTCGCCATCGCACTCGCAGTGCGGCTCAGGGGCAGCCTGGGACCGGAGCCTTCCCAAGATGCGTCGTGCGAAGCCCTGTTTGACGGCCTGCATCACCTTGGAAGGGTTGCCTCGTTCCGGCTCGCTGAGCAGCAGATGAATATGCTCGGGCATGACGACGTACCCCACCAGCACGAAATGATAGCGTCGGCGCACCTGCTCCAGTACTTCAACGAACAGGTCGCGTCTGGAGGCAAGTTCGAGCAGCGGGCGGCGCTGGTAACAACTGGTGGTGATGTAGTGCAGATAACCGTGGCCGTAGCACCGATTGAGCTTCGTCATGTGGGCGTTCTAGCACAGACGTGCGCCTCAGCGCAGTGACGAATGAACGTTGTGGTGCGCGCAGGATGTTCTCGAATCCCATTTGTGGACGGGGCGCGCGCTGCGGAAAAAACCAGGAACCTCTCGCTACCGGCTGTATCGCGGCCCACCTTTGCAAAAGAAGCAAAGGTGGGGCATCCTCGTTTATGAGTGGGACACGATGGGGGCTGGCCCCCGACAGATAGAATCAAAGGCTTTACTCTTCGAACAAGGTTACCTGGCGCTGATCGTCGGTGGGGCCGCGTTTGGGGCGGCGGGTGGCTCCGATTACTGCTAGGACGGTCAGCGATTCCAGGGCGGTTCTTGGGACGAAGATTCTTTGGGTGTTGGAGCGCTGGTCGGGTGGATTGACCAGGTAGCCTTCGGGCAGGTTTTGGGTTAGGTCGGAGGGCATTAGGCCTTCGAGGATTTCGTTGTCCTTGAAGCGGAGGCGGACCCAGAGGCCTTCGGAGCGGGGGCGGGAAGTGAAGGTTTTGCGGGTTAGGGATTCGGAGTCGCCGAATTCGCGGACGAAGTAGACGCCTTTGATCTCGCGGAGGTCGATGGCGATTACGGTGCCGGAGGTGTTGAGCAGTTCGAGTTTGCCTTCGGTGATGAATTGGGCGGAGGAGACGTAGCCGGAGACGGAATCGCGGTCCATCTTGCGGACGATGACTTTTTTGTGGGTCGAGGGCATGGGTTGTCGGTGGTCGGCTAAAGCTCCCTCGGCGGCTGAAGCCGCTGTTTTAAGCTAGGGTATCCAGCGGCGCGGCTTGAAGCCGCGCCCTTTCTAAGCAAAATCACGAGTCCTTCAAAGCAAAATCAATTAAGCCGAAGCTCTAGGCAGCCCCATTCTCGCACTATTTTGGAAGAAATCGCTGGAATCCACGTTGGCAGTAGCCAAAATGTAAACGTTGTGTTATTCCTTTAAGTTGCCTTGGCTCCGCTCAAGTCTTGATAAGTGTTTTGAATTGAATGGCTTGAGTTGGGTGTGGAATGGAAATGCCGGGGCTGGGCCGGGGTATCCTGTGGAAATGTTGTGGAAAACGTTGTTTGCAGGCCGTATTGTGCCTACGCTATGCGGGAAACGATGCCTCGGCGGCTTGATGTGGATCGCTTGAAGACGAATGGCTGATTACATTTACACCATGGAAATCCGGTTGACGCCGGACCAGATGAAGGGCGTCAATCTGGTGCAAGAAGTGGCGCGCGCCGCTGGAATCACTCTCTACCTGACGGGTGGCGCGATTCGGGACATTATCAGCGGGTTCACCATCCGCGACCTGGACTTCACGGTGCAGGGCAATCCCCTCAAACTGCAAAAAGATTTTGAGCGTGCGGGTGCGCAATTGGCCGGGCACGATGAAGACGTGCGCACGCTGTTTTTGGTGCTGCCGGGGAATGTGCGCGCTGAGATCGGCATGGCGCGGACTGAGGTGTACGAGAAGGTGGGGCGGGCGCCGGTGATCGCTCCGGCGAGCATTCAGGAAGATTTGCGGCGGCGCGATTTTACTGTTAACGCTATGGCGCTGTCGTTGAATGAGGGGTCGCGCGGGTTGTTGCTTGATCCGTTCAACGGAGTGGCGGATATTGAGGCGAAGCTGCTGCGCATTCTGCATAACTATTCGTTTGTGGAAGACCCCTCTAGGCTGATTCGGGCGACGCGGTTTGCGGCGCGGTTTCACTGGCCGATGGAGGAGCGCACGCAGCAGCGCTATGACGCGGCCAAAGAAAATAAATACATCGAACACATTTCGCGCAGCGCGGTGGGACACGAGATCGCGCAGTTGGCGCATGAAGACGATCCGCTGACGGTGGTGCGCGCGCTGGAAAAGGAAGAGTGGTTGAAGGTGCTGCATCCGCACTGGTCGGCGGCCAAGGTGGACACGAACGGGCTGGCGGCATTGATGAAGACGCGCCAGCAGATGGTGGACTTGGGCTATACGGTGGATCCGTCGGCGGCGGTGATGCACTTCCTGACGGCGCGGCTTTCCGACAAAGATGTTTCCGACCTGCGGCGGCAGATTCCGCGCAAGGATTTGATCGAGTCGTGGCGCGATATTGAGGATCATGCCAAGGAACTGGCAAAGCGGCTGACTGGGAAAGAAGCGGCTACGCCGTCGCGGACATGGAACCTGCTGAGTGGGGCGCGGCCGGAGATGATTCTGTTTCTGGCGGTGACGGCCCGGCATCAGACGGTGGCGGGGAAGATCAAGAACTTCCTGACCAAGTGGCGTGATGTGCAGAAGAAGATTCCGCTGCCGGAGATGACGGAACTGCTGATTACACCGGCGTTGCCGGAATATCCGAAGATTGCGCGCGATGTTTTCATGCTGTTGCTGGATGGGAAACTGCGTTCGCACACGGAGACTTTGAAATTCTTGAAGCCGTTTGCACCGCCCCCACCGCCTCCGCCACCGCCACCGAGGCGTGGGCGCGGACCAAAGGCAGCGGCGGCTGGGCCCGTTGCGGCAGTGCCGGGCAAGAAGGGTGAGGTGGTGAAGGGCAAGGGGAAAGGTGCGGCTGGCGCTGAGGCGCCGGCGGCTGCGGTTGCAGCTCCGGCGGTCAAGGCGGAAAGTAAGACGAAAACGGATGCGAAGGTGAGGCCCCTGAAAGCAGCGCCGAAGCCCGCGAAGCGTGCGGCTAAGCCGGCCGCGAAGCATCCCGCGAAGAAGGCTGCGCCGAAGAAGAAGGCAGCGCCGAGGAAGACAAAGTCCAAGAAGCGATAGGCCGTCAGATTCTCGCAATTCCCAGGCGCTGTCACAATTCTGGTATTGGCCCAGTCGAGTACTGTCCTAGTTCGCCCTGGGACAGGTACTAATTCCTGGCTTGACTGGCCTCAATCCGGCATATAATAGGGGCATGCATCGTCCGCTATTCATTGCGGCGTTCGGGCTCTTGCTGGCAGCGGTGCCGCTTTCGGCGCAACACGGCGGAGGCCATGCGTCCGGCGGCGGACACGGCGGGATGGCTTCGCACGGCGGCTTTAGCGGCGGCCATTCGAGCGGACACGCTTTCAGTGGAGCACGCTCCGGCTCAGGTTTCGGCGCGCATTCGTTTTCCGGTCCGGCTTCCCGTGGGTCGCTTTCTTCGCGGGGGTTCAACCATTCTGGCGGCCGGCGATTCCGCAGCAACGGTTTTAGGAACAACTGCTATGGTTACGGTTGCGGCTGGGGATACGGATATCCTTACCTCGGTGGTGGGATCGATCCCTACTGGTGGTGGGATTCCGGTTCGTCTGGCGACCAGGACCAGCAGTACCAGACTGGCTTGGCGAACGAGATGAACGCGCAGAGCCTTGATGAACAGCGGATGCGCCAGCAAGGCGATCAGGATCTGTATGCGCGGTCGGCTCCTCCGCCGCCGCGCGAGCACTCGGAACTCAATGAAGCCGCGCCGGCCACGGTGCTGGTATTCCGCGACGAGCACAAACAGGAAATACACAATTACGCCATCGTCGGCCAGACTCTGTGGAATTTCAACCCGCAGCATACACAGAAGATTCCGCTCTCCGATCTCGATATTCCTGCCACAACGAAGGAAAACGAAGAGCGTGGCGTGGATTTCCGTCTGCCCAGTGGGCATGAGGCGCAGTAGATTCTCACGCGACTCGTGCGCCTGACTCCGCTCTGTGGATAACTTGCTGCTTCTTCCTTCGCGTTTCCCTTTAGAATGACGCCAACCGTAGAATCGAACTGAGCCTATGTCCCAATTCGTCCACCTGCATTTACATACCGATTACTCGCTGCTGGATGGCGCCTGCGACGTCGAAAAGCTTTGCCAGCGCGTGAAAGAGCTGGGCATGCCGGCCGTGGCCATGACTGACCACGGCAATATTTTTGGCGCGGTGCATTTCGTCAATGCGGCGCATCACGCGGGCGTGAAGCCAATTGTGGGCTGCGAACTCTACATCTGCAAGAAAGACGATCACAACATCGAGCGCACGCCACCCGACGGCGATACCTACAACCACCTGCTGGTGCTGGCCGAAAACGAAGAAGGCTACCGCAATCTGGTGAAGATTACGTCGGAAGCCTCGCTGCATGGGTTTTATTACAAGCCGCGAGTGAGCAAGCAGTTTCTGGCGGAGCACTCCCGCGGGCTGATTGGGCTTTCGGGATGCCTGAAGGGTGAGGTCGCCGAGCGACTGATGGAAGGGAATTACGAGGCTGCGCGGGCCGCCGCGGGCGGGTTCCGCGATATTTTCGGCAAGGAAAACTTCTACCTCGAAATTCAAGATCAGGGCCTGGCGATGGAGCAGAAGATCAATCCCAGCTTGTTCCAACTGGAGAAAGATCTCGGGGTGCCGATGGTGGCGACCAACGACAGCCATTATTTGTGCGAGGACGATGCCCATGCGCAGGATGTGATGTTGTGCATCCAGACGGGCAAGTCGATTCACGACACGCAGCGCATGAAGTTTGACGGTAACCAGTTCTTCGTCAAGAGCCACGACGAGATGTATCGCGTGTTCAAAGACTCGCCGGAGGTTCTGACGCGCACGCTCGACATTGCTGAGCGCTGCAGCCTGCGTCTGGAAAAAGTGGCGACGCCGTTTCCGCAATTTGAAGTTCCGCCGGGCTATACCATCGACAGTTATTTTGTCCACGTTTCCCGCGAGGGCTTTGCGCGGCGCATGGAAGCGCTGCGTCCGCTGCATGAGCAAGGCAAGCCGAAGCACCCCATTTCGGATTACGAACAGCGGCTGGAGCGGGAACTCGGGATCATCCAGCAGATGAAGTTTCCGGGATACTTTTTGATCGTGTGGGACTTCATCCGCTATGCCAAGGAGCATGAGATTCCGGTGGGGCCGGGACGCGGGTCGGCGGCTGGGTCGCTGGTTTCCTACGCTTTGGGCATCACCGATCTCGACCCGCTGCAGCACGAGTTGTTGTTCGAGCGATTCTTGAATCCGGAGCGCGTTTCGATGCCGGATATCGACATCGATTTCTGCATGAACCGGCGCGGTGAAGTCATCAACTACGTCACGCAGAAATACGGCCGCGACAACGTGGCCCAGATCATCACGTTCGGCACGATGGCCGCCAAGGCCGCAATCAAAGACGTCGGTCGCGCGATGGACATCCCCTACAGCGATGTGGACCGCATCGCCAAGATGATCCCCACGCAGCTCAACATCACGCTCGACCAGGCCATTGAGGATTCGCCGCAACTACGCGAAGCGATGGAGAAAGACGGCCAGATTCGTGAGCTGATTCAGACGGCGAAGAAACTGGAAGGGATGGTGCGGAACTCTGGCGTTCACGCGGCGGGGGTGGTGATTTCACCGCGGCCGCTGACGGAACTCGTTCCGCTGCACAAGACCAAGAACGACGAAATCGTGACCGCCTTCGACATGGTTGCCATCGAGAAGATGGGGCTGCTGAAGATGGATTTTCTCGGGCTGACCACGCTCACGATTCTCACCGACGCACTGAAGCTGATTGCGCAGACGCGTGGAACCGCGATTACGCTTGAAAACGTTCCTTTGGAAGATGCGGAGACTTATCAAAGAGTCTTCCACAAGGGACTGACCTCAGGCGTGTTCCAGTTTGAATCGCATGGCATGCGCGACGTGTTGCGCAAGTACCAGCCGAATTCAATTGAAGATCTAACGGCGCTGAACGCGCTCTACCGGCCGGGGCCGATTCAAGGCGGAATGATCGACGATTTCGTCGACCGCAAACACGGGCGCAAGCGGGTCGAGTACGAACTGCCGGAGCTGAAAGAAATTCTGGAAGAAACGCTGGGCGTGATCGTGTATCAGGAGCAAGTGATGCAGATCGCGAACCGGCTGGCGGGCTACTCCTTGGGTGAGGCGGACCTGCTGCGGCGAGCCATGGGCAAAAAGAAAGCGGAAGAAATGGCGCAGCAGCGTGAACGCTTTGTGGAAGGAGCGGCGCAGCGCAAATTTCCACCGAAGAAGATCGAGAAGATTTTCGATCTGATGGCACAGTTTGCCGGATACGGATTCAACAAGTCGCATTCCGCCGCTTACGCGCTGCTGGCCTATCACACGGCGTATTTGAAGACGCATTATCCCGTCGAGTTCATGGCGGCCCTGCTCACGTCCGTTACGGGCAGCACCGATGATGTGGTGAAGTACATCAACGAATGCCGCGAGATGGGGATTTCGGTGGAAGCGCCGGACATCAATGTTTCGGACGCGAACTTCACGCCGCATGGCGAAGCGATTCGCTTTGGGCTGGCGGCGGTGAAGAATGTCGGCGTCAATGCCATTGAATCGATTGTGACGGCGCGGAAGAAGCTGGGCCACTTCAATTCGATTTATGAGTTCTGCGAGAACGTAGATCTGCGGCTGCTCAATAAGCGCGTGCTGGAGTCGCTGATCAAGAGCGGAGCGATGGATTCGCTAGGCCGGCGTGCGCAACTGATGAGCGTGCTGGACCGCGCCATGGATCGCGCCCAGAAAACGCAGCGGGACGCGGAATCGGGGCAGCACGGGCTGTTCGGAGTGTTTCAGCAAGAGGAGTCCGCAGCGAACAACGACAAGCTGCCCAACATTCCTGACTGGGATGAGCAGGCGCGCCTGGCGGCGGAGAAGGAAATTCTCGGCTTCTTCATTAGCGGTCATCCCCTGGAGAAATACAAAGACAAGCTGGCCGACCTGCAGGCGCTGCGCATCGATGAGATCGCCGCGATGACGAGGCTCACCGGAAAGGACGAGACCATTGCGACGGCGGGGATCATCGCCAACGTGCGCGTGCAAAAATCCAAGCGCGGCGAATTCTACGCGCAGGCCACACTGGAAGACATGTCAGGCTCGATCGATATGATCGTCTTCCCGGAAGCGTATAAGCGTCTGGGCGACAAGGTGAAGCTTGAAGTTCCGGTGCTGTTGAGGGCTGGGGTCAGAATCGAAGAAGGAGCGAATCCGAAGATTACGGCGGCTGAGATTATGCCGCTGGAGGATGCTAAGGTCCCGGTACCGCGTGCGATTCGCATTCGCGTGCCGCTCGAAACCGCGGGCGAGGCCACGGTGGACGATCTGCACGCGCTTTTCAAGGAGCGCAAGGGCGAGGCGCGGGTGTTGTTTGACGTGGAACGCGCGGGGGATTTCATGGTGGTGATGGAAGCGGAGGGTTATAATGTGCTGCCAGACCGCAACTTCATCGCCCGGGTTGAGCAGTTGTGCGGGCGGGGCAGTGTGCGCGTAATCAGTTGAAGTGCGAACACGTTCGCTATGAGAGCCAGCCAAAAGGCGCAACAAGAGTTGGAGCAAATCGAGCGGCAGGTCGCGCTCATCGAGGCCAGCGCCGGACAAAACGAAGACACTCACCGCCAGCTCACAAAACTGCATGAGCGCATTCATATCCTGCGCGAACAAATGAAGGGAATGCAGACCGCATGGCAAAAAACGGAGATGGCGCGGCATCCGCAGCGTCCGCAGGCGCTCGACTACATCGAGCGCCTGTTCACTGATTTCAGCGAGATTCACGGCGACCGCGGGTTTGGGGACGATCCGGCAATTGTTTGCGGTATGGCGCGTTTTCATGGCGAAGAAGTTCTGGTGGTCGGCACCCAGAAGGGTCGGGACATGAAGCAGCGCGTGTACCGCAACTTTGGGACACCGCATCCGGAGGGTTATCGCAAGGCTCTGCGCATCATGCAGGTTGCGGAAAAATTTCGCAGGCCCATTTTCACCCTGGTGGACACCGACGGCGCCTACCCTGGAATCCACGCCGAAGAGCGCGGGCAGGCGGAGGCGATTGCGTACAACCTGCGGGAGATGGCGCGGCTGGAAGTGCCGATCATCGCGACAGTGATTGGAGTTGGAGGCAGCGGCGGGGCTTTGGCCATCGCTGTGGCTGACCGTGTTCTGATGATGGAGAACTCGATCTATTCGGTCATTTCACCGGAGGGCTGTGCGGCCATCATGTGGCGGGATGCCACCAAGAAAGAATTGGCGGCCGAAGCTATGCGCATTACGGCTACCGATCTGAGCGAACTGGGCTGCATCGACGATATCGTTCCTGAGCCCGAAGGCGGAGCTCACCGGGATTACGAAGCGGCCGCCAACTTGCTTGACGTCAGCCTGCAGAAACACTTTTCGGAACTCAAGAAAATCTCCCCTGCAGATTTACTCGTGTCACGATATAATAAGTTCCGCACCATGGCGCAGTTCTTTAAGACGGAGTCCTGAGTTCGAAGTGATCTTTTCTTCCATCTTCCCGTTCCCAAATAGGTTCCTCCCGGCTTCCGGCGGGCAATTTGGTGTGCTGAGGGAAGGCCTCAGCCGTATAATTATTTGTTCCCTCGAGTTGGAATTCAGGCGGATCACTCCGCCCGCTAATTAAGGAAGGTGTAGGGATGGCCACTACGGATGTTGCGCCCCAGGGTACGGGCGGGCAGTTGGGACGCAAGCGCATCGTCAATGACATGAGCATTCAGGTTGCCACGGTGAATGGCTCAGGCTCGCAAAGTTCGAACACGGTATTGTTACGTGCGATCTTTCAGATGGGAGTACCGATTTCGGGCAAGAACCTTTTTCCCTCGAACATCGCCGGGCTGCCGACTTGGTATACCATTCGCGCCAACAAAGATGGCTACATTGGCCGCAAGAAGGAAATCGATTTCCTGGTGGCCATGAATGCGGAAACGGCGCAGGACGATGTGATGTCGCTGGCGCCGGGCGCTGCCGTGCTGTACGACGAACCGCTTGGGCTGGATAAGTTGCGCAACGACCTGATTTTCTATTCGGTTCCCTACGACAAACTGGTGGCGGCTGTTTGCCCCGAGGCCAAGCTGCGTAAGTTGGTTAAGAACATGGTCTACGTCGGGGTGGTGGCGCAACTTCTTGAAATTGAAATGGGGGAAGTGGAGAAGGCAATCCAAAAGCAGTTTGCCAAGAAAGTCAAGGCGGCCAACTTGAACCTGGCGGCGGCGCAGGCGGGATTCGACTACGCCAAAGCGAGTCTGCAGAAGCGCGGCGCGTTCTACATCGAGCGCATGAACGAGACCGCGGGCAAGATCATCATCGACGGCAACTCGGCGGCGGCGCTGGGTTGCATGTTTGCCGGATGCACCGTGGTCACGTGGTATCCCATCACGCCCTCGTCTTCGCTGGTCGAGACGATGATCGAGTATA
This sequence comes from uncultured Acidobacteriaceae bacterium, assembly GCA_963842095.1. GTDB lineage: Bacteria > Acidobacteriota > Terriglobia > Terriglobales > Acidobacteriaceae > Sulfotelmatobacter. The sequence continues at coordinate 793,712 of CAWJEY010000002.1, read as the reverse complement.
TGAAGGAGTACCGCATCGGTCCTGACGGCAAGGCGACATTTGCGATCGTTCAGGCGGAGGATGAACTGGCTGCAATCGGGATGGTGATTGGCGCCGGTTGGGCGGGGGCGCGTAGCATGACTGCGACCGCGGGTCCGGGAATTTCGCTGATGTCGGAGTTTTCCGGACTGGCTTATTACGCGGAAGTGCCGGGAGTGATCTGGGACATTCAGCGCGTTGGACCCTCGACGGGCTTGCCCACTCGCACTTCGCAGGGCGACATTCTCTCCACCGCATTCCTGTCACACGGCGATACCAAGAACATCATGCTGATTCCGTGCTCGGTGGCGGAGTGCTTCAGCATGGCTTCGGACGCCTTCAACCTGGCGGAGCAGTTCCAGACGCTGGTTTTCGTCATGTCTGATCTCGATCTCGGGATGAACAACTGGATGTCGGATCCGTTTGAATATCCCACTACTCCGATCAAGCGTGGCAAGGTCTTGAACAAAGAGGAACTGACGAAACTGGGCGGCTTTGCCCGTTACAAAGACCTGGACGGCGACGGCGTGGGCTATCGCACGCTGCCAGGAACGGACCACCCCGCCGCGGCGTATTTCACGCGCGGCAGCGGTCACAACGACACGTCCGGCTACAGCGAACGGCCCGACGATTACGAGAACAACATGGAGCGGTTGAACCGCAAGTTTGAGACCGCGCGCTCCTTTGTGCCTCGGCCGGAGATTCGTAGAGGTGCGAACGCGAAGATCGGCATCATCGCTTATGGAACCTCGCATTGGGGAATCATCGAAAGCCGCGATCAGTTGCGCAACGAGTATGCGATTGAAACCGACTACCTGAGGTTGCGTGCCTATCCGTTCACCCGCGAAGTCCACGAATTCATCGAGCAGCACGATCGCATCTACGTGGTCGAACAAAACCGCGACGCGCAAATGCTGAGCCTGCTCAAACTCGATCTGAAACCTGAGCTGACTACGCGCCTGCGCAGTATCAGCCATCTCGACGGACTGCCGCTCGATGCGCGCTCCGTGACCGACGAACTGAGCACCATGGAGGGAAAGTAATGGCGACTACGCCTGCTGAACCCAGATCTCCCGAACCAAAGACGAATCATATTGGCTTGACAGTGATTGACTACAAAGGCGGCAAGACCACCCTGTGCGCCGGCTGCGGGCACAACGCAATTTCCGAGCGCATTATCGAAGCCATGTATGACATGGGCGTGCAGCCGGAGCGGGTCGCGAAGTTGAGCGGCATCGGGTGTTCGTCGAAGAGTCCTGCGTATTTCATGAACCGTTCGCACAGTTTCAACTCCGTGCATGGACGCATGCCCTCGGTGGCCACGGGCGCGATGCTGGCGAATCGAAATCTGATTGCTCTGGGCGTGAGCGGCGATGGCGACACGGCATCCATCGGCATCGGCCAGTTTGTTCACCTCATGCGGCGCAACCTTCCCATGATTTACATCATCGAAGACAACGGCGTGTACGGCCTGACCAAGGGGCAGTTCTCGGCCACCGCCGATCTGGGATCGAAGTTGAAGTCTGGAGTGATCAACGATCTTCCGCCTATCGATACTTGTGGGCTGGCCATAGAGTTGGGAGCAACTTTTGTCGGTCGGTCATTCTCCGGCGACAAGCGGCAACTGAGCACCATGCTGAAAGCTGCCATCGCGCACCATGGCACGGTGATGCTCGACGTCGTCTCGCCTTGCGTGACCTTTAACGATCATGAGGGCTCGACCAAGTCCTACAAATACGTGAAGGACCACGACGAGGCCTTACAGGAGATGAGCTTCGTGCCCCACTTCGAAGAAATTGACGTCGAGTACGATCCGGGAACCACGGTCAACGTCACCATGCACGACGGCTCCAGCCTGCGCTTGCGCAAGCTGGAAGAAGACTATGACCCCACCGACAGAATCGCAGCCATGACGCGCCTGAACCAGGCGCACGACAAGGGCGAAGTGTTGACGGGAGTGTTCTACGTGAATACGAAGGCGCCCAGTTTCCTCGATATGTTGAATATGGTGGATGAGCCGCTGGCCACGCTGCCGGAGGCGCTGACGCGGCCGGGCAGGGAAGCGCTGGAAGCGGCGATGGAAGAATTGCGGTAAGGGCACGCGTCGGAGCAACAAAACAGCAGGTTCCCCACCGGCTTGGCCCCGTTCGGAATGACAAGGATTTTGATGGAGCCGCCAGTCGAAGCTACTTCAACCCGCCTGCGCTTCCGGGCTCGAGTCCTAATCCCGAACCGTAATACTCTGCGAGGGCGTGCCTCTCGTCCTCGGTGAGCAGCGCCGCGATCGTTCGCATCGGCATGTTAATGTCGTTGGTGCGGGTCCGGTTGGAGAAGGCTTCGAGCTGATGCAGAACGTAGTCGGCGTTCTGGGTCGCAAGCGACGGAACTCCGGGACGATAGGCGACCGGACCATGGCAGGCCTGGCAGGGCGGAATGCCGCGCTCGCCGTCTCCAAAGGAAACCAGACGCGAGGCGATTGCCGCATGTGCAGGCTCAGGCCGGGTCTGTGGAAACACTCTGTTGTCCTGGGGATCGGTGAAGACGGGCAGCTTTGAGAAATAAGCAACCACGTCTGCTTCGTCGCGCGGCGAAAGCGACGCGGCGATTGGATCCATCGCATGGGACAGCCGCTTATGGGTCCGGAAATCTTCCAGTTGTTTCCAGATCGCAAGCTTGTCGATGCCTGCCAGGTTGGGGGTTGAGGCGACGGGGCTGAAACCTTCCGCACCATGGCAGTGATCGCAGCGCTTGGCGAGGAGCATGCCCTGAAAGGCATCTCCCGAGGAAGCGGCCGCTATTGTCTCCGGCGTCCAGGCCACGTAGGAAGGGATGTGATCGGGTGTATTTTCACGCGCCTGGAGCAACAGCGCACTCGCGGCCAGCGCGACGAGAAGAGTTAGCCCCAACGTAATCGCGGCAGTAGGCCGCGGAAAACCTGAAGCGGAAGAGGCAGGTCGCTGATTGCTATTGTGCCGCACAGTTTCCCCTTTCCCCCGGCTGCAAGGCCGGGAACTGGTCGCGAGGAACGACTTTCAATTCGGACCGCATGGCGTAGTGTCCCGCTCCGCAGAATTCCCGGCAGGTCGTTTTGTAGTCGCCGGGGAGCGGAAACTGCAGTTGCGCCTCGCTGATGGTACCGGGCAGGACTTTCACCGCGTAGTCCGTGCCGTTGAAGGTGAGCGAGTGGACGGCGTCGGCACTGCTAATGCGGAGATGAACTGGAACTCCGGCGGGAACCAGAATGCAGTGCGGGATGAACAGGTATTGTTCCGCGATCATGCGCACGGTGACCGAGCCGTCCTGCTCCAGTGCGGTCCCAAGATTGTTCTCAATAAATTCTCCAGCCAGGTGAAGCGCTAAGGGATCGACGTGGTGGGAGCCCCTCAGAAAACGCAGCAGGGGAACATCGATCTGGTAATAGCGGGTCGCCGGGATGAGGCACAGAACCAGAACCGTGATCAGGAACGTTCGCAGCTTTTGCCAGTTCACAGGTTGCTCGATTTACTGGGCAGTTTCCAGTTCTTTCAGCACAGCACTACAACGCTCGCAAACCGTGGGATACATCTTATCCTCGCCCACGTGGGTCGAGTAATTCCAGCAACGCTCGCACTTGGCGCCGTCTGCTTTCTTCACTTCAACGTGCACGCTGCCCGTGCCATTGCCGGAAGCCTGCACCAGGCCGACGGCGGAAACAATGAATAAGTAGCGGAGCTGATCAGCATGGCGCAACAAGATCGAATAAATCGGATCAGCGGCAGTGATCGTGAGCTGGGCCTCCAGCGGCTTGCCGATCATTTTGCTGTTGCGCGCGGTGTCCAGAGCCTTCATCACTTCTTCCCGGATGGCGAGCAATGCGCTCCAGTCCTGGCGCTGACCGGTGTCGTCCACGGCGATGCCTTCGCCCAATAGGTCGGAAGACGATTGGAAGTGCGCCAGGTGGATGCTTTCAGGACGGTTGGGGAGATTGGGAAGATATCCCCAAACCTCTTCCGCCGTGAAGCTCATGATGGGAGCAAGCAGCCGCGCCATGGCTTCGCCGATGCGCCAGATCGCGGTCTGAGCGCTGCGCCGGGCTTGCGACTTGGGCGCGGCGATGTACAGGCGGTCTTTTAATACATCGAAATAAAAGGCGCTCAGTTCGGTCACGCAATAATGATTCACGCGGTGATAGATCCGGTGAAAGGCGAACTCGTCATACCAGCGCCGCACGTCCGCAACCAGTACCGCGGTCAGACGAAGCATGTACTGGTCGATGCCTTCGAGTTTTTCGAACGGGACCGCGTCGGCTTGAGCATCGAAGTCGTAGAGGTTGCTGAGGACGTAGCGGAATAAATTATTCCGGATGGTGCGGTAGGTTTCCGCGACGCGTTGCATCAACAGCTCGGAGCCGACAACGTCTTCCCGGAAGTCGACGGAGGCGACCCATAGGCGCACCACTTCTCCTCCTAGACGGTTGGCGATATCGACCGGGTCCACATCGTTGCCGCGCGACTTCGACAGGGCCTGGCCTTTTTCGTCGAGCGTCCATCCCGGCGTGACCACGCCTTTGTACGGCGGCGTGGCGTGCGTGCCCATGGCGCAGAGCAGAGACGACTGGAACCAGCCGCGGTACTGGTCGCCCCCTTCCAGGTAAAGATCGGACGGCCAGGGATAAGACGGCTCATCGCCAACTAAAGATAGATAGCTCGCGCCGGATTCCAGCCAGACGTCGAAGATGTCGGTTTCCTTCTCGAACTTCGCACTGCCGCAATGCGGGCAGCTCGTGCCAGTGGGGAGAATCGTATCGGATTCAGAAGTGAACCAGGCGTCGGCGCCGGAGCGTGCGAACAGATCAACGACCTTCTGATTCACTGCGTGATCGTTGAGCGGCTTGCCGCAGCTCTCGCACAGAAACACGGCGATGGGAACGCCCCAAACCCGCTGTCGCGAGATGCACCAGTCGGGGCGCGTGGCGATCATGTTCGAGAGCCGCTCTTCGCCCCACGACGGGTCCCATTTCACGTGCTTGATTTCATCAAGGGTGCGTGTACGAAGCGTGTCGTCCTTCGCCTTCCCGCCCGGCATCGGCGTTTCCATCGAGATGAACCACTGCTCGGTGGCGCGAAAGATTACCGGATTGTGGCAGCGCCAGCAGTGCGGGTAGGAGTGCTCGGTTTTTTCCGCATGCAGCAGAGCACCCCGGCTGGTGAGCAGATCGATGATGGGCTGATTCGCTTCCCATACGCGCTTGCCGGTGTATTCGGGCAGGCCGTTGCGCAGGATACCCTTTTCGTCGACGTTGCTGGTGGCGTCGAGACCGTACTTGACGCCGGTCATGAAGTCCTCAGCGCCGTGCGAAGGCGCGGTGTGGACTACGCCCGTGCCGGTGTCCATGGTGACGTAGTCGGCCAGGACGCCGAGAATCTTGCGGTCAAGGAAGGGATGCTGGAAGTTAAGGCGCTCCAGCTTGCGGCCGGGAAAGTGGGCAAGTTCACGTGGATCGGCCAGGTTGCACTTTTCCGCCACATCCTTCGCCAGCTTCGACGCAACGATGTAAACTTCGCCGCCAGATTCGAGCGCGACGTACTCTTCGTCCGGATGAAAGGCCACGGCCATCGACGCCGGCAGAGTCCAGGGAGTGGTGGTCCAGATGATGGTTGAAACTTTCTTTGTTCCGAGTGGGCCCGCCAGAGCCGCATCAATCTTTGCGGGATCGTCGAGCAGGGCATACTTCACCCACACCGTGGGGCTCGTGTGGTTTTCGTACTCGACCTCGGCCTCGGCCAGCGCGGTCTCATCGTGCATGCACCAGTAGACGGCGCGGAGGCCTTTGTAGACGAAGCCATTCTCGTAGAACGAAAAGAAGGTCGACAGCACCACCGATTCATACTGCGGATTCATCGTGGCGTAGGGGCGATCAAAGCGGCCGAACACGCCGATGCGCTTAAACTGCTGGCGCTGCAGGTCGAGAAACTTTTGGGCGTACTTGCGGCATTCCGCGCGTACGTCGGTGGGACGCATTTGCAGCTTCTTGCCGCCGAGTTCCTTATCCACCTTGATCTCAATTGGGAGGCCGTGGCAATCCCATCCCGGCACGTAGGGGGCGTCAAATCCCGCCATGGTCTTCGATTTGACGATGAAATCTTTGAGGCACTTGTTAAACGCCGTACCCAGGTGGATGGGGCCGCTGGTGTAAGGAGGGCCATCGTGCAGAATATAGGTGGGCGAGCCCTTGCGAGCCTCCCGGATACGCTCGTAGATTCCCATCTGCTCCCAGCGGGCCAGGATTTTGGGCTCGTTCTGGGGCAGGTTGGCCTTCATGGGGAAGGCGGTCTTAGGCAAATTGATGGTGGCTTTCAGTTCGAAGGGCACCCGGTGTGGTTCTCCCAAATGATTGAATCTTTTCATTATAGGGAGCGGCGCGGGGAACGTCTACGCGACGAAACGCGGTTTGAACCGGGGAACCCGTTTGCTAACCGGCAGTCGCCACGAAGAAGTACACGGCCCAAAGGAACTTGGAAATACACTTCGTAAAGAAGAGCCGGAAGGGGTACAATTTTGAGAGAAGCCAAGGTTTGGGAGCTTGATCCTGCCCGTGGGGGCGGCCAGACCCGATATTGCAAACACGAGAAGAAACTCGAGAAGAATAATTCAGGCAACTTGTTGGAAAGACTGCTCATCTGTGTAAGAGGGGCGTCGCCAGGAAGATAGCCCGTTCACGACCTACGTGGGAGAGCCGAAACCGGGAAGAATGGTATCCGCCGAAGTCAATCCGAACGTCAATCCTGGCCCCAGCGAGCCGGAACTGCATCTCCTGCTGGCTCCGGACACCTTTGAGCCGCTGTGGAAGTCGCTATTCCGCGAGCTGGACGAATTCTTTTTCCCCAAGAAACTACCCCCGCTCAAGCTGGAATCGAAGCCCATCCCGGTCAAGGATATCTGGGGCTTCTATAACTACAAAAAGAATGGGGCCTTGGGCTCGACCGTAGCTCACGTGATCGTGATCGGGTTGATCATCGGCGGCACGATTCTAGGGCGGCGGATTGTGACCAAGGTCGAAGCCAAACCGCAGGTCGAAACCAAGCTGATTGATCCCGGCGAATACACGCTCAAGCCGGCGAAGACCCAGGCTGGCGGTGGCGGCGGTGGCGGCGACCGCGATGTGCTGCAAGCCTCGAAGGGACGGCTGCCCAAGTTCTCCATGAAGCCGCAGCTTGCGCCTCCGGCAGCGGTCATCCGGAATTTGAATCCGAAATTGGCGGTTGAACCTACCGTGATGGTGCCGCCCGACCTCAAGGTGGCCATGAATACCATGCCGAACCTTGGCGATCCAAAATCGAACGCCATCATTCCCTCGAATGGGACTGGTTCGGGAAGCGGTATCGGATCGGGTTCCGGAGGTGGCGTTGGGTCAGGCAACGGGCGCGGAGTTGGCCCCGGTGACGACATGGGTATGGGCGGCGGGGCGTTCCGCGTAGGCAAAGGTGTGACGGGACCGCGTGTTCTCTACCAGACCGACCCGGAGTTCTCCGAAGAAGCGCGCAAGGCGAAGTTTCAGGGCACTTGTGTCCTGGGCCTGATTGTGGACGCGCAAGGGCGTCCGATAGACATCCACGTGGTCAGCACGCTGGGCATGGGCCTGGACGAGAAAGCCATCGAGTCGGTCAGGAACTGGAAATTCGAACCCGGGCAGAAAGACGGCCACCCAGTGCCTGTAGCGATCAACGTTGAAGTCGACTTCCACCTGTACTGAGGAACCAGTTCTCAGTTCCCAGTTCTCAGTTAAAACTAAACCTTCCGAAGCACAGCGAAGTGCAACAGCACACGCTGTCGAAACCCCAGCCTCTCATACAGCTCAATCGCGCGCACGTTATCCTCTCGGACGTGCAGACATGGCGTCTCCCCGCGACTGTGAATTCGGTGTATGACCTCCATCGTCAGGATGCGGGCGTAGCCGTGTCCGGTGTGCTCGGGATGCGTGCAGACTGCGCTCACTTCCGTGTAGCCGGGAACCTTCAAGCGCTCGCCAGCCATGGCTACGAGTTTCCCGTCGCGGCGAATTCCCAGGTAGGCGCCCAGTTCGTGGGTACGCTTGCCGAAGGGGCCGGGTTTGGTGAGCGCGGTGAGCTCCATCATGTCAGGCGAGTCCGCGGCGCTGAGTTCGACGATTTCCGGATCGGAGGAGCAAGAGGAAGATCGCGGGAACGGAGCGCCGTCGCCTTCGTAAATCATTTCCGGCATGGGTGCGCCAGCCACCAGACTCCACCCGGCGTGCGGCTGGTAAGGTGCGTCCAGAAAGAGCCCTATCGTCCCACGCGAGCCCACGAGCCCTGCAAGCGACTCATAACCCGCCGCTGTGGGCTCACGAAAACCAGCGAGAGGGGAAACCTCCGCCGTAAACCTGCGAGCCTGGCCGTGGGACTCGGCGAACTGCTCCTGGCGCGTGGTTAGCGCCTTCCAGATGATGTTGTCGAGAGGATGCATTAGGCTATGCCTGCCATTTTTGATTTGAGTAATCAGGTGATCGCTGGGACACAGTAATTCTGCGCTGCCGTTGAGGGCTATCCGAAGCTTGCGCGCAAAGTGCGCTTGCGACTGAATGCGGCGAGCAACAGGCGGGTGGAGCAGCCCTTCCAACGAAAACTATTCCTTTAAGTCCACGTGCTGAACGTCTTCGATGACATGGCCGAGGAAGCGCTCGCCGAGGCGGCGGAATTTCTCCACCGAGTCGGTGGCGAAGAAACTGAGCCGGGGGCGGGCCCGTCTTTCCTCATGGACTGCCCGGGTGAGCGGCAAGAGCTTCTCCAGATGATCGGCAACGGCATGGGCGGTGGATTCGGCGGAGTCCACAATGCTCACATGCGACGGCGCCACGCGATGCAGCAGCGGCTTCAGCAGCGGATAGTGCGTACAGCCGAGGACCAGAGTGTCGGCGTCGCGGAAGCCGTCGGCAAAAGCTTCAACCAGATAGATACGGGCGACCTGTTCAGTGACGGGATGTTCGACCCATCCCTCTTCGACCAGCGGAACCAGCAGCGGACAAGCTTTTTCGCGCGACTCGAGACCCTGCGCCTCCAGAGCTTTGCGATACGCATGGCTGCTGACGGTAGCCTCAGTTCCAATGACCACAACTTTCTTGTTCTTGCTGACTGAACCGGCAGCCTCGGCCCCCGGTTCCACGACCCCGACGACGGGCACATGCGCGGCGACCGTTATGCGGTCGAGTGCAAGCGCGGTCGCGGTATTGCAGGCAATCACCAGTAATTGGGCGCCGTGGCTCTCGAGAAAGTGAGCGGCCTCGACAGCATAACGTGCCACGGTTTCCACAGACTTGGACCCGTAGGGAAGGCGAGCGGTATCGCCAAAGTAGAGGTAATCGGCGTCGGGGATGAGTTCAAGTAAGGCTTTAAGGACGGTCAGACCGCCAAAGCCGGAATCGAATACGCCGAGGGTGGGACGCCGCGTCATGTTGTTGGAGCTGTATTCCGATGATAGCAGTGAGAGCGGGGTAGAACGGATAGTCTGAGATGACCAGCTTTGTTCCTCTGACTGGGCTACAAGCGCTTTCGCGCGACCGAACCTGAAACCGTAGCTGGGGCAAACTCAGAGATTTTCCCGCAGCACACCCCCGGAGGGATGGGCGCCCCATGTGGGCAAGTGCGCGGGTGTCCCAGGAAGGTACAGATCTTATCAGTCGCCTCAGGCGAGAGGATGTGCTCAAACTTGCAGGCTTGCTGTTCGATTTCCGATTCGCTGTCCATGGCCAGGCTGTCGGTAAACAAGCGCTCGGCCAGGCGATGGCGGCGGATGATGCTGCCGGCCCGTTCGCGGCCGCGGGGCGTGAGTTCCACTATCAGCGTGCCGTCGCCCATCGAGGTGGCTACAGGCTTAAGCGCATCATGGCAGGGATTCACAAACGGCTTGTGATCGTGGGGATGCGGCGGATGCGGCGCCGAGACGACCAGATCCATCTGCATCATCTTTTCAATCGCCAGGCTGACCGGCAGCGCGCCGTGGACCTCCATGCGCTCGACTTCAGCGATTTCGCCGTGCTCGGCAAGAACCCAGAGTTCTTCCAGTACTTCGTCGAACTGTTCTTCGTCGGCCATGGCAAACACTTCCTGCGATTCGATCTTGCCGTGATGGAATTCGATGCGGCGGTCAGCGAGCCGCGCCACTACGGGATCGTGCGTCACCATGACGATCGTCCGCCCTTGCTGGTGAAACTCGCGCAGCAGGCGTAGAACCAGTTCTTCATTTAAGGCGTCCAAATTGCCCGTGGGCTCATCGGCAAGAATAATTCTTGGATCGTTGATCAAGGCCCGCGCGATGCAGACGCGCTGCTGCTCGCCGCCGGAAAGCTGCGACGGCAGGTGGTGTGCCCGCTCGCCCAGGCCTACGCGGGTGAGGGCTTCGATCGCCTCTTTCTGATCGGTCATGCTGTGGAAGTACTGCGCCAGCATGACGTTCTCGACCGCCGTAAGAAACGGAATCAGGTGAAACTGCTGGAAGATGAATCCAATCTTCTCGGCGCGCACGCGATTCAATTCGCCGGCTGAGATTCCGGCCACATTCTGTCCGTCGAGCCAGATCTCGCCTGAAGTCGGACGATCGAGACAACCGATCAAATTCACGAGCGTCGATTTACCCGATCCCGAAGGCCCCATGATGGAAAGCCATTCGCCCTTCGCGACGTGCAAGGAAATATGATCGAGGGCATGGATGGCGCCGTTCTGCTCTCCCTTGCCATTCGCCGTCTCGTTTCCCGCGGCCTTGGCGGGGTAGAGTTTGGTTACGTCTTTGATCTGAATCATTTCACTCTCCCCTCAGGATGACCGCAGGCTGCACCCGGCGCAACAGCGAAATCGGAAGGATCGCCGAAAGCAGCGTCACCACCATGCTACCAGCCAGAACAACCGGCAGGACACTGAACCGCGGCACCACGGGAGCATGGAAGTTAACCCGGCCAATCCAAGCGGCAATGCCGATGCCGAGAATAAATCCGATCACCGCGCCGGTCGCCCCTAGGGCTGCGGCTTCGGCGGCAAAAAACCCGTTCAGCAGGCGGTCAGAAGCTCCCAGCGCCTTCATGATAGCGAAATCGCGACGGCGGTCGAAGACCCATCCCATCAGCGTAGAAAGCACGCACAGCGCAGCAGTCAGAATAATCAGCGCAGCAGCCGCCAGTAGCGTAGAGCGAGTCTTGCCCAGCACCCGGGCTTCGCCCTCCATAATTTGCCGCACCGGACGCACATTCGCGGCCGGGATCGCCTGCTCAAGCTGCTGCATGATGGCTGCAATCTCTTCCGGCGAACCGGTGGCCGCAACTTCGATGGTGGAGGGTTGAATTCCTGTCCATGAAACAAAATCGGTCAGCGAGAGATAAACGCGGCTGTCTTCGGCGGCGCCAGTCTGCACTGTCCCTGCAGACGTGAGATGAACCGTGTGTCCCTGAAAACTCAAGTCGAAGGGCTGGTTTTTCGGAGAGACGACCGAAAGAGCGCGTACCCCCACCAGCGCCTGTTGCGGAGCCGAAGGCCAATTGCTCACCGACCACCAGCGATCGAGTTGCCGAACCCGGTCGAAATCCGTGCCGGCAACAACGATTGGCTGACCATCCCCGGTCCGCGCCACCACCAGCGCGAAGGGTGCAACCAGACCACGCCCCGCGAGCACGGATTCCACGTGCGAGAGAGCATCAGAGGGAAGGGAAGCGCCGTCCTTGCCCACGAGGATGATGTTCGCGCCATAGTTGCGGAACTCGCGCCGCAGCTTGGCCTGCACATCGACATAAAGATTCAGCATGGCGGTCGCAACCGCGGCGGCCACGACCATGGCAAACAAAGCGGAAGCAGCGCGTCCCCGACGAAGCACAGCAGCGCGCACCAGCATCCGGAGGAACATGGAGGTGTGCGGAGAATGCTCGCGGCTGGCCGCGACTTGTTGAGCGGAATTAGAAACTCCGGCGCTCACAGTTCACCTCGCAGGGCGAACACAGGATCAAGTCCCACCGCTTTGCGGATGGCGGCAGCGCTTCCCGCAAAGGTGACGATCACCGCAATCGCCAGGATCACCGGAAAAAGCACGGGCGGAATCGTGATCTCTGAACTAAATATGGAGCGGCCAATCTGCCGGGCCAGCAGCCCACCGGCAGCAAAGCCCACGAAGCCGCCGATCAATGCCAGCAGAGTCGCTTCGGCAAAGAAGACGGAGGCGACTGCAAGCTTTCCCGCACCCAGTGCCTTCATCAAGCCAAGCTCCGCGCGGCGCTCGAAGATCGCGGTAGCCATCGCGGCAGAAACCGCAAGTGCCGAGGCAAACAGCGCAGCCAGCGTGATGAGAAAAATCAAGCCTTCGATGCGCGTGAGCACCGCGCCTTCGTTCTGCGCCACCTGGCGAATCTGTTCCGTATGGGAGTGCGGAATCGCTTCCTGCAACTGAAAGGCGATCGACTGCGGATACGGAGAACAATACCAGCGGTCATAAACCGGTCCGGACATGCTCTTGGGATCGCGGCGGGCGAGGGCATCCTCGGGCTTGGTGAGCGCACTGACGTAGACGCGGCGTACCGCGCCCGGTTTGCCAAGAATCTCCTGCGCAAGCGCGAGCGGCGCTACAATCTGATCGTCCTCGCTGCCGCCGGTGCAGAGAATTCCACTCACGTGCAACTGACGGCCCGAGAGTGTGACCTCGTCCCCAGGCTTCGCCGAAAGCCGTGTCGCCAGACGCTCTCCCAACAACACGTCGCGGGAACTGTCATCGGGCCACGCGCCGGAAACCTTCCACCACGGATGTGTCGTTCGCACGCCCGTACTGAACTCTTCTTTGCCGAAGGCAACCCGCTTGGCAAAGTAAGTGCCGAGCAAGGTGAGATTCTCCGTCTGGCCGTCGCGCTGCAGGGTCACGTTCACCGGCAAGATCGGAGCAAATCCGGTGATGTTGTTGTGCCAGAAAGTGCCTTTAATTTTCGGCAGGTCCGCTTCGTTTAGAAAAGCCCCGTCGCTCGGCGGCTTCAGGTTGACGCCGCCAATCTCCACGTCGAGCGTGTCTTCTTGAGGCGTTACTAGCAGGTTGGCGCCGATGGTGCGCAGCTCGCGATTAATCTTGTCTCCGATGTCCGTGGCGACCGCAATCATCGCCGTAGCCACGGTTACGCCCAGGGTGATGGCCGCGCCGGCCAGCAATTTGCGCCGCTTCTGGCGCCGGAAGGATTCGTAGACGAGCCGGACGAACATTCTTACGGCTTCTCGAACACGCGGCTACCGGCCGCGATGTCCGCCTCCTGAATAATCACGGAGTCAGCAGTCTGGGTCGCCTTGAGCGGAATCGGGTTGCAGCCGCCCGCCGTGCCCACCGACTGCGGATTGATCGGAGCCGCGCAGTTCTTGCAGATTACCCCGGTGCCGGACTTGTAGAAGCCGACCGCGCCGCAGATTTCGCAGGCGTCCATGACTGTGGCAATCTTGCCGTCCGGCTTTTGATAGAGCCAGAAGCGGACCGATGTACCATTCTCCTGGGCCTGGAAGCGATGCAGGTCTCCATCAGAAACCTGCACCAGCGGGATCTTCACTTGACCGTTCGTGAAGCTGACCTCAGTCGCCGGCGAAAGCGCGCTCACGCTCTTGGTATAGATAAACTCCGCCGTGACAAGCGCAATGAATACGAAGGAGAAGCCGTATACCGAAGCCATCCACAAGCGTTCCTTGCGAGCTGTCCAGGCCGCCTTGCGTCTCTCGGCCGCCGACGCGGACTCAGGCACCGGCTCGCGGCGCTTGGCATCAAACAACACCATCAGCGCGGCCAGGGCAAAAATCGTGACAAAGAAGAAAAGGTCGTTGCGCACGATCGGCCCGATAATGGCCATTTCGCGCTTGGACGAGGCAATCACGCCACTTTCCGACAACTCATGCAGGCCTGCGACCACCAACTGCAACGCCACCAGAAACAGAATGGCGGTCGTGACCCGGAAGAACTTCTGCAGGTTAATCCGCACGCTGCCTTTGACGAACATCACGCCGAAAGCCACCGCAGCCAGCACGCCCAGAAGTGTGCCCAGGAAGCTCATCAATTCTGTAGAGTTCAGCGAGACGGCCGAGAGGATCAGCACGGTCTCGGCGCCCTCGCGCAGCACCATCAGAAACACAAAGAAGAACAGTCCGATCCAGGCATCGTTACCCGCTAGCAGCCCGACTTTGCCCTCAATCTGGCCCTTGAGCTTGCGCCCCGTCTTCATCATGAAAATAATCATGGTGACGACGAAAAAGGCGGCGACCAGCATGATCCAGCCTTCGAATACGTCTTCGTTCCAGTTCAGGCGGGAAATTACCACTGCGATCCCAATGCTGCCCACGAAGGCCGCGGCGAGAGCCGCATATACGGTCTTACGCAGATCGGTGCGGCCAATCTTGGCCAGATAGGCCAGCGTAATACCCACGATCAGGGCAGCCTCGACCCCCTCGCGCAGCGTGATAATGAAAGCTTGTAACATTTATGAGTGACCTGGGTTCCGGAGAATGCTCCTAAAAATGTCCCCCTGAAGCGATCTTGAAAATGAATTTCAATTTCAACTTCAAGGATATGCCGGGAGCGCTGGAGGCGTCAATCCGCGGTGTCACAAACGTGCGTGATCGGCATCACACGGGGAAATACGGGATTAAACGGGGTTTTCGCACGTCCGGCGGCTTTCCATCCCTTAACGGCCGCATCTAATATAAAGTCTCATCCTTGACGTTGACAATGTTCCCGGGAGCCCCCTAATGAGAACAACCCGCAATCGTCCCTTCCTCGCGCAAGCCTTTGCCTGTGCTGCGATCCTCTTTCCACTGCTAACCGCCAGCGCCGCCGGGCCGGCAAGAGAAGAACCGGCAAAGCCGACCGTTCTGCCCACCGGTCCCGCCGTCAACTTGTCCTATATGGATCGCGCGGCCCGGCCGGGGGACGATTTTTACGAATACGCCAACGGAGACTGGATCAAGCACACGGAAATTCCCGCCGACCGGGCAGGGACGGCGCCCGCCCTGCCGCTGGCGGATGAAATGGACAAGCGCGTTGCTGACCTCATCACTGAGGCCGCCAAGAGTGGCGCGCCTGCCGGAGACAGATCGCGCAAGATTGCCGACCTCTATAACTCATTCATGGATGAGAAGGGAATTGAAGCCAAAGGCCTGAAGCCGCTGCAGCCGCATCTGGCGGCCATTGCCGCGATCCAAAATAAGCAAGAACTGGCGCGGGACCTCGGGGAGACTCTCAGCGCTGACGTCGACGCACTCAACAACACGAACTTCCATACCTCAAATCTCTTCGGACTATGGGTCGCCCCCGGCTTCAACGAGGTCGAGCACTATACGGCGTATCTGATGCAGGGCGGTCTGGGGCTGCCGGATCGTGAATACTATCTTTCTGACAGCGGCGCCCAGCGTGATATCCGCGATAAATACAAAGCCCATGTGTCGCTGATGCTGAAGTTGGCAGGCTTCAACGACACCGACGCCCGTGCCGCGCGCATCCTGGAGTTGGAGCATGCCATCGCCGAAAAACATATCAGCCTGGCTGAAAACGACGACATCCACAAAGCCAACAACACGTGGACTCAAGACGATTTTGCCGCGAGGGCCCCCGGCCTCGACTGGCCCGAGTATTTCCGCGCCGCAGGGCTCTCGAAGCAGAAGACTTTCATCGTCTGGCAGCCCACCGCGTTCATCGGGGAGTCCGCGCTGGTCGCCTCGACCGCGCTCGACACCTGGAAGGACTGGCTGGCGTATCACCTGATCGAAGCTCAGGCGTTTGGGTTGACCAGAGCATTCAGCGACGAACAATTCGCCTTCTTTGGGAAAGTCCTCTCCGGCACACCTGAGGAGCGGGCGCGCTGGAAGCGCGGCGTGGATCTGGTAAACGCCCTTCTGGGCGACGACGTTGGCCAGCTCTACGCCAAGCGTTACTTCCCGCCTGAGTCGAAGGCGGAAGTCGAGGCCATGGTGGCCAACATCAAGGTCGCCTTCCGCAAGAGAATTGATGCCCTCGCGTGGATGAATCCCGCCACCAAGGCCGAGGCCAAGGCCAAGCTCGAAACGCTCTATGTGGGCGTCGGATACGGCGAAAGCTGGCATGACTACTCAAGCTTTGAAGTGAAAGCCGACGACCTCTTCGGAAATCTGTGGCGCGCCCGCCTCTCCGAATATCACCGGCAGTTGGCGCGGCTGGGTGCGCCAATTGACCGCAAGGAATGGTCCATGACGCCGCAGACCATCGACGCGGTGAATCTGCCGCTGCAAAATGCGTTGAACTTCCCGGCAGGCATTCTGCAGCCGCCGTTCTTTGATCCAAAAGCCCCCGCCGCAGCCAACTATGGCTCCATCGGAGCGGTCATCGGCCACGAGATCAGCCACACCTTCGACAACCTGGGCAGCGCCTTCGATTCCAAAGGCCGCGTGCGCAACTGGTGGACGCCCGAAGACCTGGCGCATTTTGAAGCTGCCACCGGAAAGCTCGTCGCCCAGTATGACACTTACAAACCCTTTCCCGACCTTGCTCTAAACGGCAAGCAGACTCTGGGAGAAAACATCGCCGACCTGGGCGGGCTCGCCGTAGCCTACGACGCTTACAAGTTCTCGCTCGGTGGCCAGCCCGCTCCCGTGCACGATGGCTTGTCTGGCGACCAGCAATTCTTTTTGGCCTTCGCCCAAGCCTGGGCAGAGAAGAATCGCGACGCGGCCCTGCGCCAGCAGGTGCTGACCGATGGCCACTCCCCGGGCGCGTACCGCGCGCTCGAGGTCCGCAATCTCGACGCCTGGTACGCCGCGTTCGATGTGCGGGCAGCTGAGAAGTTGTATCTTGCACCGGAGGAGCGTGTGCGCATCTGGTGAGGCCTGGGAGTGTCCAGACTCATATGTGGGCAGCCACCCTCGGCTGTCTTGGCGGCCCGGGGACGCGAGTCTACCGCCCCTTGCCGCTCGCCATGGCAGTCGGAGTTCTCTGCGTCAACAGCACAGTTACCAAATTCGCAGTGTTGCAAGCGGCGGCCAAATCCGGCACGCCGTCGCCGTTGAAGTCTCCCACTGCGGCAAAAACAGGGTCCGTACCCGTCGCAGGACTCACCGGCGAAGCGAAGCTTCCATCTCCCTTGCCCAACAGGATTGTGATCGTATTACTGCCGGCGTTGGCCACGGCCAGATCCGCCTTACCGTCTCCGTTGAAATCCGCGACTGCCACGGAGTAAGGAACTGGACCTGTCACGGGGCTCTCTGCCGTCGGCCTGAAGAATCCGTTCCCCTTGCCGATCAGTATGGTCACCGTGCCCGGGATCGGATTGCCGTCGTTCAGGTTGGTGACGGCCAGATCAAGGATGCCATCGCCGTTGAAATCCCCGACTGCGATCGCTAAAGGTTCAATGCCCGTCGCCGGGCTCTCGGGCACTTGCGTAAACGTTCCGTCGCCTTTGCCCAGCAGAATGGTCACCGAGCTTGGGGCGAACTCCGATCCGTTGTCGGCGACGGCGAGGTCGGCAATCCCATCTCCGTTGAAGTCGCCCACGGCTGTGGAAGCTGCGCCTCCAGTAATAGGAATCGACGGTTTTGCCGTGAAAGTCCCATCTCCATTGCCGAGTAAGATCGTAAGCTCATAGGCCGTTACAACCAGGTCGGTCTTGCCATCGCCATTGAAGTCTCCCGTGCCAACCTGAAAAACGCCCTCGGGAACCGATATCGGCGCCAGCGGCGTAAAGCTGCCATCGCCATTGCCCAGCAACACCTGAATTTCCCCGGCATCCGGCATGGAGATAGCAAGGTCAATCTTGCCATCGCCGTTGAAATCTCCCACGGCAACGTTATTCACATTTTGCCCCGTCAGCGGGAACGCGGGGCCAGCCTTGAAGGTGCCGGTGCCGTTGCCCAGAAAAATGTTAACGTCGGTCACCGGAGTACCGATGCTATAGACCGGGACGGCCATGTCCAGCTTGCCGTCGCCATTGAAATCTGCCACGGCGACGGATTGCGGGTAAGGGCTGGTGGGCGGGTTGCTGGAGTTGCGGAAACTTATGCCCGGCACGCCCGCCGAACCGGAGCTGGTAACAGCGGGAGCGGCGACGCCGGAAGCGCCATCGGCGACGCCGCCGCAACCCGAAGCGCATAACAACGCACCGAGGGAGACGATGGATAGGGTGGTTCTTGCATACAGAGTGGTTTTCATGGCTCCTCTACATCCGGGCCAACTGGATGCTTAGTTTGTGTCTCGGTCTGTCGTTCGGTTGCCCCGGTGCACAGCCCCGCTATTTCAACCCATGTCGCAGCCGAAAGCAAGCTCTCGCATTTCATAACGCTTCCAGCGTCAATCCGCGGTGTCACAAACGTGCGTAATCGACATCACACGGGGAAATATAGGATTAAACGGAGGGCCGCGGCGCGGCCACATGGGGTAGCCGCGATGCTTCGACAGTTGTCGCCTTGATTCCATGTCGTTCCTTCGATGTACGACACAAACTGCCGTGACCGGCGTCACGGAAAAATCGGGCATTCAGGCATATCGTGTGAGCGAAATATCATCAAGCAGCGATCCTACTTCCTAGTTCCCCCTGAGCAGTGAATCGCTGAGCTGTAAGCCTTTTTCCGAGCGCACGAGCCGATGATCGCTCGCCGTCCTCGCTCGTAGCCCTAGGAGGTTTCCCATGGCTCGAAAAAGCACTTCCGAGGTTCAGGTTCCTCACGCTGTTTCCCGGTTCATTGCAATTCTTGCGGTTATCGCGGTCGCTACAGGCCCCGGCGACTCCAGCTTCGCGGTCAGCGCTTCGCCCGCAGTGCGGCAGGTAGTCAATTCCACAACCAAGTCCGCGACTTCGACGACTCTGGTCTCCAGTCTCAACCCTTCCATCTACGGGCAAAAGGTAACCTGGACGGCGACGGTGACCACCTCTGGGCCAGTCCCACCTACCGGCAGAGTGAACTTTAACTGGAGCATCTTCTCCATCGGAACGGCTACTCTCAACGCCAACGGTGTGGCCACGCTGACCAGGTCACTCAGTGCCGATGTCTACCCGCTCACCGCCGTGTACACGGGAGACGCGAACAACCTAGGTAGCACGTCCCCAATCTTGAACCAGGTGGTGCAGCAGGCGACCAGCGTGGCAACCATCAGTTCCTCACCCAACCCGTCCACTCAAGGTCAGGCAATAACGTTCACCGCGCAGATCACCTCGCCAACCACCAAGCCCGGCGGTCCCGTGACCTTCACGGCGGGGAAGACCGTGCTTGGAACGGTAGAACTCAGCAACGGCAAGGCAACGTTGACCACCTCCACCTTGCCCGTCGGCTCAACCACAGTTACCGTGACCTACCCATGGAACTCCTGCATCGCGGAGAGTTCGGCATCGGTGACGCAAGAGGTATCGCCAATAGCGCATAACACGTGGACAACCGGGGCGCCGATGCCGACGGCCGTTTCGAATGCGGCCGTGGGATTGCTCGACGGCCAAATGTATGTGGTCGCCGGGAATAACGCCTATGGCACGATCATTGCCGACACCCAGATTTACAACCCCGCCACGGATGCATGGAGTACTGGCGTTCCGCTGCCAACGCCGGTCGCAGGCGCGTCCGGTGCAGTGGTGGGAAATGTCTTGTACGTCATGGGCGGCTACACCGACGCAACGCCGTTTGGCAGTGCAGTGTGGGCTTTCGACCTGACGATGCAGACATGGTCCGCGAGGGCCCCCATGCCCACGGGTCTGCGCGACTCAGGAGCGGCGGTGGAGAACGGCATCATCTACATGGTCGGCGGGAACTCTCTGCCTAATTTGAGGGCCACCACGGTCGAAAGTTACAATCCCGCAACCGATACCTGGACGGATGAGGCGCCCTTGCTGGTTGGCAGGTCCGAACCTTCAGTCGGGCTAGTCACAACCACGATCGTGGCCACGGACGGATATGCAAGCGGCGGAGACACCGAAGGCTATGACGCGACTACGAATACGTGGACGACCCTGAAGGCGGATCCTGTCCCCGGTGGCTATGGATGGAGAAGTTGGGCCTGCACCGGGAATATCGGTTCAAAGCTGTACGTCGCAGGCGGCTACTACGGCGGGAGCTTGAACGAATCGTTCGACCTGCCCGAGAACACCTGGGAGACGCTGGCGCCTATGCCGCAGGCCGCTATGGCCGCCGGTTCCGCAGTCTACAATGGACGGCTGTATTGCCTCGGCGGCACTATTGCCTACTGGGAGGAAGGTGCCCTGAACATCGTGCAGATTTATCAGCCGTAGGTGCGGTCGCGACTTCCTTTGGAAGTAACCTAAATCTCAACTGGCACCAGGCCGCCCAAATGTCCGGGCGGCCTTTTCTTTGCATCAAGCCGAAGGTGGTTGCGCGAGCAACTGCTGTTATTAGGCCATTTCGCTCACAACCGCTTCAAGAACGCCTCCGCGCGCTCCAGTTGCGGAAACAGCTTCTCCTCCGCCTGAAACTCCGCCGAGTGCACGCACCTCCGGCTCCCGCGCAGCCGCACCGGATGTTTCAGATGCAGCATCTCGTGGTAGACGATGTACTCCACGGCGTAGCGCGGAACCAGGAACTGGTCAAAGATGCGGCTGATGACAATCGCATTGTGAGCCGGATCGTAGTGGCCCAGGATGCGGCGCGTCTTGGTCGGGCTCCAACTCATGCGCGGGCGGCCCAGCAGCCCGTGAAAGAACCGCCGGTTCAGGTCCTCGAAAACAGCGTCGAGATCGTAGACGCGGCCCTTGGGAGGATGCAGTTGCTTGCGACCGCGCATCTGTCTTACCAAATGCGCCTTGCTCACCACTTCATGGCTGGCTACATATTTGCGATACCGCGCTGTGTGGCCGCGGTCGATCGGCTTGCGGTACATCTTGGCCAGCAGGATGTGAGCAATGGCGCGTACCACCGCATCGGGCGCGCCTTCAAGCAGATCGGAAAGCCGGACGAGCAGCCTGCCCTCGCGCAGGCGAATGGTGTTGTTGACGTTCGCGAAGGCAAAGAATTCAATCTTCAGCTCAGGCGGCACCGCGCCGGGACGCAATTGGCGGTGTTCCTCATGGAAGATTTCCAGCAGTCCCTCACGCACAGTGAGCCTAGATTAGCACGGCGGATGAACCCGAAATGGCTCACGCGGTCCGTTCATTCAGACCGGCTCCCGGATGGCTTTGTGTCGGACTTCTTGCGATGCTTGGCCGCCTCTTCCTGCTCCGCCAAAAGCTTGCGATGCTCCCCCGCCGAAGTATCCACCGTATCGAGGGCGGTGGTCAGAACGAACTCGTATTGTTTTGCCTCTTCCGCGCGGATGTCGGGCGCCTCCTTCAACCCGAGCAGCTTGGCCTGGAATTCGGTATCGGCGTCGACAATCACTTTCAATGGCTTGCGAATGTCATCCTTACGATCAACGTAGGTGTCGATGTTGTCGTTCATTTCGTCGTAGATCAGCAGGAAATCGTCCAGCCGGTCGTGAGTTTGCTGGGCCCGGTTCTTGGTCTTGACATCGCTGCGCATCTGCTCCAGACCGACCAGGCGCGCCCGAGCAAACGCCACATAAAGTGCGAGCCGCTGCTGTGGCTCCCAGCTGGCATCGCGGATCTGGTCAATCTCCGACTGGGTGAACGGATCGCGATGACGTTGGGCCGGGGCCATCGCTGCCCCGAGGAATACAAGGCCCAGGCAAGCGCCGGCGCGAAACGCGGAAGCGGTCATTTCTTACCAACTTTCGGGAACATGGCAAGCAGCAGATCGTCACGAATGCGCTGCAAGCGGTCAATCGAGTTCTGCACCTGCTCCTGGTCTTCGTGCGAGACCCTATGCTTGAGGTCGGCCAGCTTGCGGATCATCTTCCGAATGGCGATCTCACTCTGTTTCTCGTGCTTGTGCGACTGAATCGAATAGTCGCGGGCCAACTCAGAAAATGCGATTACATCGGTCAGTGCAGTCTTTGCCTGCTCGTTATCGCCGAGATCATAAAACCTGCCTACTGCGCCCAGTTGCCGCGCCGATATTTGCAGGCACAAGGGCGGGCGGTCGACGATGCTGGCATCGGCAACGCGCCCTTTAAGTTCCTCAAGGGAAGGCTCCTCGGCGGCGGTCAGCGCAGCAGGCGCAGCCAGCGCCGATACCACCAGCCCTGCCGCCAGCACCCGCCAAAATCGTGAATGCTCCATTCCAAACATTACCAGGTTCCATCGCGGTTATTTCTTGGGTTCGATGGCAATGAGCCGGTGCGTCGCCTGCCACTCCTGATCAGGATACTTCCCCTGGGCGACCTTGAGGAAGAGGTGAAAATTAGCCGCGGCATTCTTGTAGTCGCGCAGGTGGTCGTAGGCCGAAGCCCGCAGGAAATACGTCATGGGGGTCTCCGGCAGCAGCTTGGCCCGGACATCCAGCGATCGAATCACGACGGGATAATCCTTGTTGTCGTTGGCGGCAAACGCAAGATCGTAATACGCGCCTCCCAGATCGGGCTTCAGCTTCACGGTAATGATGAACTCCCGCTGCGCTTCCACAGATTTCTTCTGCCACATTAGAGCCTTGCCGAGACCGTCATGCAGTTCCGCTTCGTTTGGATGCGCAACCAGCAACCCGCGATAGGCGGCCTCGGCCAGGTCGTGCTTTCCGGCAGCGGCGTACATCTCCGCCACTTCGCGCTGCGCCCCATCGTGACCCGGCGCCAGCTTAAGACCAGCCTGCAGCTCTGCGATGGCGGCGTCCGTCTTGCCCTCGGCAGCCAGCACTCGGCCCAACTGGATGTGGATCGGGGCAGAGTCCGCGCGATCCGCCAGCAACTTGCGTAGATAGTCCTCCGCCTCGGGAAATCGGCGCCCGCGCATGTAGATATTGGCTAAGCCAATCACCGCGTCGGTGGATTCCGCGTCGAGCGCCAGCGCCTGCTTATATTCCTGCTCAGCATCGGCAAACTTATTTTCCTGTTCGAGAAGCTGGCCGACGGAAAGATGCGGCTCCGCCTCTTTGGGTTGAAGCGCCGCCGCCTGCTGATAGGCGGCAAGGGCCTCTTCCGGCTTCGCCTTTGCAATCGTTTGGGCCAGCGATAGCCAGGCCCGGTATTGCCCCTCGGCCACATGGCCGGTGGGTTTGAGGTGGGTCGCAGCTCGCAGAAATTGCTCCGCATCGGGCTGGCTGGTCTTGGCCAGTTGCAATCCAAGATTCAGATTGGATTCGAAGACATCGGGCTTTGCCGCCACTGACTTGCGATAGGCTGCGATCGAATCGTCGACTTTGCCCAAAGCATTTTCGACAAAACCTAAATCGAACCAAGCCACATAGCTCGCAGGCTCCCGGTCAACCAGTTTGCGAAGCAGGGGCTCGGCGGCAGCGTAATCCTTCTTTTCAATCGCACCTTCTGCCGCTGTAAGTTCGACGGGTTGCGCCGGAGAATCCTCATCCGGAACCTGAATGTGATGACCTGATTTGTGAGCTTGGGGCTGTGACGAAGACCGTCCCACAGGCGGAGCGGCATCCTGGGCGACTAAGCACATGTCCGCCGCCAGAACCAGCAACACACTTGCGAGAAGTCTACTTGCTCCCATTGGAACGCGAAGCTCCATTGCGATTGCCATTCAACAGCCGGCCCAGATACTTCCCGGTGTAGGAGCCGGGCAGCTTGGCAATCGCCTCCGGCGGGCCCACACCCACGATCTTGCCGCCACGCGCTCCACCCTCCGGCCCCAGATCGATCACCCAATCGGCGGTCTTAATCACTTCCAAGTTATGTTCGATCACCAGGATAGAGCCCCCTGCCTCAATAAGACGGCGAAAGGCAGCCAGAAGTTTGCTCACGTCGTCGAAATGTAGTCCGGTCGTAGGCTCGTCAAATATATAAAGCAGGCGTCGCCGACGGCGAGTTTCGTCAATCTGCGCGCTGCGGGGCCGCCCAATTTCACGGCCGGCGGGCTGCAGATGCGCCGCCAGCTTCATGCGCTGCGCTTCTCCTCCCGACAATGTTGTAGCCGACTGCCCCAGCCGCAGGTATCCCAGCCCAACCTCCTCCAGCACGCGCAGCTTCTCCGTCACCTTGGGCACTTCCGCAAAAAACTTGAGCGCCTCTTTCACCGTCAGGTTCAGCACTTCATGAATATTTTTGCCTCGATAGCGAACCTCGAGCACCTGCGCCTTGTAGCGTGTGCCTTTGCACTCTTCGCAAATGAGTTCCACATCGGCGAGAAACTGCATCTCCACCGTGACCGTGCCATCTCCCTGGCAGGTTTCGCAGCGCCCGCCGGGAATGTTGAAAGAAAAGTGCCCCGAGGCGAAACCGCGCTTCTTGGCCTCAGGCAGCGACGCAAACAGATCGCGGATGGCATCGAAAGCCTTGATATAAGTCACGGGATTCGACCGCGGCGTGCGCCCGATCGGCGATTGATCGACCAGCACCACCTCGTCGATGAACTGGTCGCCCTCCAGGCTTTCCCAGGCAGCCGCACCGCGCGGCGGGCCCGCAGTCTGCTGCTTCTTGGCTTCTCCCAGCGCTTGATAAAGGACCTGATGCAGCAGCGTAGATTTACCGGAACCCGACACTCCCGTAATCGCCACCAGCATCCCCAGCGGAATGCAGACATCGACGCCCTTCAGATTGTTCGCCCGCACACCTTTGATCCTGATTTGCTGCGTCCCCGGCGCGCGCCGCACCGCCGGTATCTGAATGCGAAGATCTTCAGCAAGATATCGTCCCGTAAGGGAAGCGGGATTTCGCAGAATCTCTTCGTAAGTCCCGGCCGCCACCAGCGTGCCGCCGTTCTCTCCCGCACCCGGCCCAAGGTCGAGGATCCGGTCCGCCGTGCGCATGATGTCAGGATCGTGCTCCACCACTAGAATCGTGTTCCCTAAGTCGCGCAGGTCTTGCAATATCTTGATCAGCCGGTGCGTGTCGCGGCTGTGCAGCCCGATCGAAGGCTCGTCCAGCACGTAGAGCGTGCCCACCAGCCGCGATCCCAGTGACGTAGCCAGTTGTATGCGCTGGGCCTCGCCTCCAGAAAGCGTGGACGACAACCGGTCGAGCGTCAGATATTCCAGCCCCACATCGTTGAGGAAAAGCAAGCGCTCCCGAATTTCTTGAAGAAGCCGCTCCGCAACCTCGGCTTCTTCCGGACTCAACTGAACCCCGGCAAAGAATTTCGCCGCGTCCTCAACGGTCAAAGCGCAGACGTCACAAATGTTCTTGCCATCGATCTTGACCTGGCGCGCTTCCAGGCGCAGCCGCGTGCCCCGGCATTCCGGACAAGTCGAATACCCGCGATAGCGGCTCAGAAATACACGGATGTGCAGCTTGTATTTCTTTCTCTCCAGGTATTGAAAAAATCCGCGTATGCCGAGAAACTTTCCATCCCCATCCTGAATGAGTTCCTGCTGCGCAGCGCCAAGCTCCTCCCAAGGCACGTCGATCGGAATGTCAGCCTGCTTGGCAAAGCGCTTCATCTCGGTAAACACTGGCCGGTACTTGGGCTTGTTCCACGGATCGATAGCGCCGTCGCCAAGCGATTTCATTTTGTCCGGAATGACCAGATCGAGATCGAAGTCAATCGTATTGCCAAATCCCTGGCAGCGCGGGCACGCCCCATAAGGATTGTTGAATGAGAACAGGCGCGGCTCCGGCTCTTCGTAGCGCAGGTTGCAGTTCTTGCATTCGAAGCGCTGGGCAAACCGCAACTGCCGCGCCGGTTGATCGTTATGCGGCGGGAGATCGAAAATCACTTCTCCCGCCTCGCGATACGCGGTTTCCACTGCATCCACAATGCGGGTGCGCGCCTCGGCTGAAACCGTAAGCCGGTCTACCAGCATAAACACTGGCTGATCGAAGCGAATATCCAGCAGCGACTCGGGCGTGGAAAACTCAAACACCTGCCCCGCTTGATACAGGCGATTAAAACCAGCCTTGCGCAAGTCGAAGAGCCGAGCCTTGATCTGCTCCGTCAATCCTGAGTCCGCAGCAGCCTTTTTCTTGCTCGATTTGCGCGCGCGCCCAGCCTTCTTCTCCACTTCTTGCGAGGCAGTGACAGCGGGCTGCAACGGAAACACAACTTGTACCCTCGTCTCCGGATCCAGCGCCAGCACCGCGTCCGCAATTTCATCGACCGTGTCTTTTTTCACTTCGCGGCCGCAGTTCACACAATAAGTGCGGCCGACGCGGGCAAACAGCAACCGCAGGTAATCGTAAATCTCGGTCGCCGTCGCCACGGTAGATCTGGGGTTCCGCGTCGTATTCTTCTGCCGGATCGCCACTGCCGGCGCGATGCCATCGATCGAATCCACGTCAGGCTTCTCAATGCGCTCCAGAAATTGCCGAGCATAAGCCGAGAGCGACTCCACATACCGCCGCTGCCCCTCCGCATAGATCGTGTCGAAAGCGAGAGAAGATTTTCCGGAACCAGACACCCCGGTAACTACCGTCAGCGTGTTGTGCACAACTTCAAAATCAATGTTCTTGAGGTTGTGAACGCGGGCGCCGCGCACAACAATGCTTTCCGTGGGTAGTGGGTCAGACATCGGGATAAGATCCGGCAGCAACCCATCTCCACGGGGAGCTCCCCGGCGGCCTCAGAGAGTGCTGTCGAATCCTCTATTATAAGACTCCCGATTGCGCTTTGTCTGGCCGCTGTCCAACCCCTGGACGGATTGATGCTGCCGGCCTGCCGACGCTTCTGCATCGAGCGCGAAAAAATTACATCCCCGTGTGACAGCTTTCCTTACTTTCTCCGGCTTGATCGGCAACTGAAGGCCGCGTCACAAGGAGTTAGCGGTTTGGCAGCGATTGTGCTAGTCGATAGACGTACCTGGGCCCCACAAACGTACCTATCCCCGTGCCTGTGCAACCTAAGTGCTGCGTTGCACCAGACCACGTAACGAGGTGTGTGTGATGGAAAGCAAAATCGCAGCCTACGGAACCTATTCTCAGGACGCGCCCTTGACTGAAATTGTGTCCGCACTTAATCACGCGGGATTCGAGAGCGAAGAAATCTGCATGATCTTGTCGCCGACCCATCCTATTGCCACCTTTGTTCGGGATGCGAGTCTGTTCAGCGCCGAGCGTAAGGGGAGCGCGGTGACCGCCGGAATGATTGGATGGCTCTCAGGATTCGGCGCTGTGATGATTCCCACGGTCGGCTTCTTCATCCGGTCTCAGACCTTCCTGCACGCTCTGCTGGTGGCAAGAGAGGCCCCCGCGCTGTGCGGGAACGCCAGAACGCTGGCAGAGCTTGGTTTTGCCGAAGGCCAGGCGGAGAGGTTCGAAGGTCAGCTTCGGCAGTTTGGCGTTCTGGTCTACGTATCGTGCCGCGAAAAAGCTCGAACCCTGTGGGCGCGTGAAGTGCTGCAGAGCATGGGTGCGCAGGAAGCCGCTACACTGGGAGCCGCTACATTGGATGACCGGATGAATGTCCAAGCTGTAGCCTGAGCCGCTCGATTGGTTGTTCTGGCTATAGGGAAGATCGGTCTTGATCCGCGGTCTGATCCTGATCCCGCTTCTTTCCATACCGAACCGCGAAAATAGCGCCAAAAAGCATAATTCCAACCGGAGGCAGCAACAGCACCAGCACTGCCCGATTGAGCGCCTGCTGGCCCTCTTTAGGTGTGGCCTTGGCATTCGCGTTGCACATCGCGCAGCCTTGCCCGAAGCCGGGCACGGTGCACGCAGAGATGATTGCCAGCAGCGCAAGGGCTCGAACTTTGTCGGAAAGAAACGTCATAACTCTATTTCACGCCCAGATGGATGATGCGGTCCGCGTCCGGAAAGAAAAAGAAGTACATAATCACGAAGCACGCCGTCACTGCGATCACCAGCAGCCAGCGCATCAGCGCCGTTTCAAACTTCAAGTGCATGAAATAGGCGATGATCAACGCCGACTTGATGATGGAGAGAATCATCAGAACTTCAAGCATCTGCTTTGGATCTTTGAAGAACTGGTTATACCCCAGCCAGACCTCAACCCCGGTAAGAACCAGCAACGCGCCCCACACCCAGAAATACTGGCCTTTGCTATCGTCGTGCTTCGCCACATCATGCATTTGCGTATCCCCTTAAACGCTTGTCATCCTGAGCGCGCTCTTTGCGCGAAGGATCTATGCAACCTGCTTGCGGGCCACACTGCCGCGGCCCCGCCACTTCAAGCCTAAGTAATCTTGGTCGACATCAAATAAACCAGCGGGAAGATGAACATCCACACCAGGTCGACAAAGTGCCAATACAGCCCGGACACCTCAACATCGTGAGCGTCGTAATCTTTCGGCTTCAGGAAAAGAATAACGGCGCAGACAACCAGAGCTATTCCCAGCACATGAACCGGGTAGTGAAAGACGTTGCCGGCTGGAATCAGAAATGCTGCCGCGATCCAGATCACGCCCAGAATCGGCAGGAACCACTTCCGAAACGCGACCACACCGAGATAAATCACACCGATGGTCACGTGCAGCATATGCATCGCGGTGAGGCCGAAAAAGGCCTGCGTGAATTGCGGCACGTTCTTCGAGATATCTGCATACTCGCCGGCGGCGGTCCGCGGCGTCACGCCCAAAGCAGTGATAAAGCCGGGCAGAGAAAGCCCCTCGTCGATCAGCTTGCTCCACTCCATCCCGTGCAGAACGATGAACGCCGTCCCGAACACCATGGTGGCCAGCAGCCAAAGCCGCGTCTTGGCCCGGTCGCCCGCCTGTGCCGCAAACACCGCCAGCACCATGGTCAGCGAACTCGAAAGCAGACAAGCCGTCATCACGGTCGCATTGATGATGCTGTCCTTGCCAAACGGCGTCGGCCATGGGATGGTGTAAATGCGGTTGTAGCTGAAGGCAAACAGCAGCGCCCCAAACGTCAGCGAGTCTGAGGCCAGGAACAGCCACATCCCAACCTTTTTTGAATAAGCCCCAAACAGCGGAGCTTCATACTCGCCCGCCAGTCCGTGCCCGGCAGCGGCGTTATGTTGCAGCGTGGCGTCAGCCATTCCCCAGTTTCCCCTTTCGCGTTTCTTTGTCATCCTGAGGCGGGCGCTTTTGACCCGTCGAAGGATCTGGGCGAGCCGCGCGACGCGTCGCGCTCTTTGCGACGCAATAATCGCGCGTTCGGCTCGCTACCTTGCCAATGCTAAGAGAGCAAAAACGTAAATCCACAGCACCGCCATGAAATGCCAGTACCAGGCCGCGATATCGACCACAATTCGTCGCCCCTCGATTGCCTTGTGTTGCAGGGAACTGATCCCGGCCCAGAGCAACGCGATAATTCCCCCGGCAAGGTGGATCGCGTGCGCCCCCGTCAGCAAATAGATGAAAGAACTATCCGGATTCGTGTTGACCAGAAATCCCCTTGCCTTCAGTTCGCCCCAAGCCATCCACTGCCCAACCAGAAATCCCAGGCCCAGAACGACGGTCACACCCAGCCAAGGGAAGTTTCTCTCCTCCCCCAGCGAGACTCCAGGAATCAACTGCACCGGAGCGAGCGCCGCCCGCCGTGCAATCCCGCGGCGCGCCCATTCCATCGTCAAACTGCTGAACAGCAGGATCGCCGTATTGATGGCCAGCAACTCCCAGGGCAACTGCACTCCACCCCAATCGCGAAAATAAGTACGGGTCGCGTCATCGAACGTAGGCAGGCCCCGCCGCACGATCAGCGCACTGGTCAGCGAAACAAACACCATGCCGACCGTCACGATCGCGCAGATCAGTCCCAGCCGTGCCCGCCGCAGCCGCACCCCATAATTCGGCAACCCCGAATCCGGAGAACCCCCATCATCCCCTCCGTTCGGAATCGTGGGCACACTTCCGCCCCGTCCCAACTGGTTCATCGGAGCGCTTGGTATCAACGTCGCCATAGGAAGCTCATTCGCCCTTTTCCTCTACTTCGATAAAACCTCGTGGACATGCCTTATGAGCCATCTAGCGTCCCCGCGGTTCCCAGGCGCACCCAACGACGCAACGCCGGCACCCGTAATTTGCATCGAGCATACATTGCCTTTGGTTTTTAAGGCGGTGTACTCCATGCGATTTTGCGCGGCCGCATAAACCTCGTGTTTTTGGTCCGTTACGAGGTGGGCGTACACAATCGTCCTGTCCGAGTCGTCGCTTTGAATTATTTCGAATATCCCGGAGTTCTTGAGGGTATCATTCAGCGCTGCCCATACTGCGATGCAAGTGGCGTCGAAGATCTCAGTTTCAGTCCTGTCGTGAAAGTATCGGACCGGCTTCTTGCTCTTATCAAATCCCGCAAGAAGGGAGTCGACTCCGACCTCGATCGCCTGCTCACTCTCTGTGAGCTTCATCCCGGCTTCGTCGGCGCCGACATATTTCGCCTCACGATTCCCCCACGCGGGATTGTAATCCACCCCGATGATCTTATCGCGCCATACGAGGCTGCCGCCCATGGCCTGTTTTTCGAAAAGATATCCGGAGACCACTGCGTGACTTTTGCCCATCGCCTGTCCATTCCTGGACCATTTGTGCTCGCGATACGGGGTCTTTACGTACTCGACCGCCAAGACGAAAAGCCATTGCGAGCTCCCAAAGTCCAGCTTGCCCAACCACCCGTCCGACGGAGCCTTCAAATCGTCCAGCGTTGCGCCGACGAGACTGCATTCCGCCGTTTTGTAGCCGAGGAACTTGAAGGCCCCGGCGATCGCGTCGTCGGCACTTATCGGGGGTATTTTTGTTGACCAGGAACTGACGTGCTTTCCGTGGCCTGAAAGAAACAACGGTTGGGTTTTGTCCGCCCTGAAATCGATCGTCGGGGCCACACAGATGGTGTCGATTTGGCTGAAGTCTAATCCCGAGGCCATGAAGATCGGCTCTTTCGGCTGTTTCGCGTCTTTAGGCCAAGCCGCAGGGGCGCAGAACGAAACCATCACTAGCAAACCTAGATGCATTCGACGCAGGGAACCCTTTCCTCCTGCGTAGCATGTCCGGCACCTGGCAGGTCGTTGCATAAGGTCTCTAATGACCCGAACCCACCGGTGGATCCGTCTGCATCACATAATCCTTCGCCGCCCCCGGAACCCCATACTCATAAGGCCCGTTATGCACCACCGGCGTCACCCCACCAAAGTTGTCATGCGGCGGAGGCGTTGCCGTTGTCCACTCCAGCGTCGTAGACTCCCACGGATTGTCGCTAGCCTTCGGTCCCTTGAACATGCTCCAGAACAGATTGATCACAAAAATGAACTGCGCCGCGATCGTGATAATCGCTGCGTAGGTCATGAACTGGTGAATCGGCATCAACTTCGCCAAATACGCCACTTCGGTATATTGCGAGTACCGCCGCGTCCCTCCGGCGATGCCCAAATAGTGCATCGGCATGAAGATCGCGTAGGTTCCAATCAGCGTAATGAAGAAGTGCACGCGTCCCCAGGTTTCATTCATCATCCGCCCAAACATTTTCGGGAACCAGTAGTAAGTAGCCGCAAACATTCCGAAGATCGCCGCCACGCCCATGATCAAGTGGAAATGCCCGACCACAAAGTATGTATCGTGCAACTGAATGTCGAGCACCGGCTGCGCCAGGAACGGCCCACTCAATCCGCCGGAGACGAAAAGGGAAACAAACCCAATCGCATACAGCATCGGCGTCTGAAAGCGAATCCGCGCCTTATACATCGTGCCCAGCCAGTTAAAGGTCTTGATGGCCGAGGGCACTCCGATGCACATGGTCAGCAGCGAGAAAGCAAACGCCGAATACGGGCTCATGCCGCTCATGAACATGTGATGGCCCCAAACCATGAACCCGAAAAATCCAATCGAGAGCATGGCGTAGACCATCGCCTTGTAGCCGAAAATCGGCTTGCGCGAGAACGTTGAGAGAATCTGCGAGGTCACGCCCATGCCCGGCAGAATCGCGATGTAAACCTCAGGATGGCCGAAGAACCAGAACAGGTGCTGCCACAACAGCGGCGACCCGCCCTTGTGCCCCATGATCTGCCCATTCACCACCACCAGCGGCACATAAAAACTGGTGCCCAGGTTGCGATCCAGCAGCAACAAAATGCCGGCCGAGAGCAGCACTCCGAACGCCAGCAGCCCAAGAATCGCCGTGATAAACCACGACCACACGGTCAGCGGCATGCGCATCATGGTCATGCCCTTGGCCCGCATATCAAGCGTAGTCGTCAGAAAGTTCAACGCGCCCATCAGCGACGCTAAACAAAAGATCGCAATGCTGGTGATCCACAGATCGGCCCCAAGCCCTTCGCCCGGCCCAGCTTGCTGGATCGCGCTGAGCGGTGGATATCCCGTCCACCCATGCAGCGGCGCGCCACCCTGTACAAAGAAGGCCGCAAGGATCACCACGAACCCCACAAACGTAGTCCAGAACGAAAGCATGTTCAGGACCGGAAACGCCATATCCGGCGCCCCAATCTGGATGGGCAGAAAATAGTTTCCGAACCCCCCCTGCGGCGCTGTCGTCAGCACGAAGAACACCATGATGGTGCCGTGCATGGTCAGCAGGCTGAGGTAAGTTTCCGGCTTGATCTCGCCCACCAAAGGCAAACTAGCCAAAGGCGCGATCAAGTGAATCCTCATCAGCAGCGACAGAAACATCCCGACCCACACCGCCGTCAACGCCAGAAAGAAATACTGCAGGCCAATGACTTTGTGATCGAGGCTGAAGATATATTTTCGAATGAAGCCCTGAGGGCCCGCATGCGCGTGAGCGGTTGCCGAGGTTGCCATTTATTGTTTCTCCGCCTCCCGTGCCGCCAGCCACTTGTCGAAATCTTCCTGGCTGACGACGTGTACCATGCCGTGCATTTTGTAATGACCCAGGCCGCAGAGTTCGGCGCACGCAATTTCATACTCGCCAATCGCCGTCGGCTTGAAGTGCATGTGAATATTGAGTCCGGGCACCGCATCCTGCTTGAAGCGCAAGTTCGGCACAAAGAAGCTGTGGATCACGTCCACCGACCGCAGGCTCAGATCGACCTCGCGATCCACCGGCAGATACATCGTGCCCGTGACCACATCATCTTTCGCAGCCGGATCGGAAGTATTCAGCCCCACCGCAGCTTCACCACCAGCCGAGGGATCCATCAGCTTGACGCTGGTCCCGCCGTATTGCCCGTCCGGCCCCGGATAGCGGAAGTACCAGGCAAACTGCATGCCCGTCACTTCAACCTGCACCGCCCCCGGCCCCGCCGGCTCCCAGCGCTGGGCGGCCCACACGCTGCTGCCCATCAGATTCAACCCGATGAACAGCACCGTCGTCAGCGCCGTCCACACTACTTCAAGCTTCACATTGCCGTGCGAATAATCCACCGCCGGCGCTGAAGGCTGTTCCCGGTATCTCCAGGCGAAGTAGCCGAGCGAGAGTTGCGCCGCCAGAAAAACAATTCCCATCAGAATCAGAGTGAGGTGGAATTGTCCGTCCATAAATCCGGCCGCCGCCGAAGCCCCCACCGGCAGCCAGGTCTTGGCGACAAAAAAGTATGTGCTGGCCAACGTGATCAGCCAGATAACCACCAGCAACGCGAGACCCATTCCCCAGTCCTCCCGGACAACGAGCAACGATTTCCTACCACATTCGCCGCGCCCACAACGCGGTTCAACGGTCGGCGGCGAGTTTACCACAGCCGCTTGAGGATATTGCTCAAGAAAACAAATCATCCACGAATTTCACTGGTTCCCGCAAATAAAAAACACACGCCAAGAATTCCTCCGCGTATTCTGCGTCCTCTGCGGTGGAAGATTTTGACTTGTTTTCTATTTCTCCCTCCACTCCGGCACTCTCCCCGGAGTCCATGGCGCCCCAGCAGATTCCATATCTTTCTCTAGCTTAGACAAATCAACCTCAACCAAAACATGAAGCTTGCCAAGCTGCTCCGTAAACTCCGCAGCCGCAATGTTGTAATCGTCAACATGACTCTGTGTCGGCCGCGCCAACGAGAACCGCTCACCCTCCAGAATCGCCTGCATGCGATTGTTGATCGAGGAAGGCACCGCCTCATTCCGTTTCTCCATCTCCGAATCACCGTCCAACACGCGCCGGATCTCCCGATCACGCTGCTGAATCGAATCCGCCACCGCACTCAATTCTTTCTCCGCCGCTGGAGTCTCCCGCAGCGCTCCGCGAATCGCCTTCAGCCGCGCCTCAACCTCTTCCATCGTATGCAGCGCCCCTGAAACCGCCCGATACAACCGTGCCACCTTCCGCTGAAATTCCTCCTGCGCCGCCCGGTCCGCCGCCGTTAGCGACCCCGTACCATCAGCCACAACCTTAAAATTCTGCGCCGAACCTAACTCGCTAACCGTTCCTCCAACCTTCTGGAACATTCGCACCGAATAATTTCCTGCAATCACCAGCGGACCTTTCGCCGCCGCCGGGGGAAAATCTTCTCCGTCCTCGGCATTCTCCTTTAAAGAGGCCGCCGGATATCGTAGGTCCCACGCCGCCCTCTGAAATCCCGACTCCAGGCTGCCTTCGACCCGTCGAACAGGCGCTCCCGATTCGTCATACACCATGAAATAAACTTCCGGCTTCGCCTCCTGCGCCTCAGCCCGCAACTCGTCATTCGTCGGATAAGACAATGTCTCCTTTTTCTTCGCCGCTTCTTTCTCCGCATCGTGACGCTTTTCTTTCCTAGTCTTCAACTTCTCCTTCAAATAAGCCGTGAACACCGCTCCATACGGAGGATTGTCCGCCGTGAAAAAGCTTTCTCCCTGATACCCCTTCTTCGGACCACCCAGCGGATGCCGTTCGATATATAGCAATGCATCCTTCGCCGGAAACAAAGCCGCCGCTTGCTCGAGCGACTCAGCCTTGATCTGCCGCAACGCCGAAATATCGTCGAGTACATAAAACCCGCGCCCGAAAGTGGCAATCACCAGATCGTCCTCTCGTGCCTGAATCACCATGTCCCGCACCGCAATCGTTGGCAGCCCACCCTTAAGTTGCACCCACTGCGAACCGCCATCGACGGTGAAGAAGGCGCCGAACTCGGCCCCGCAAACCAAAGATTCGCATTCACCGTGTCTTCCGCAAACGCTAGCACCGGACCATTCTCCGGTAAATTCCCCGCGATCGAAGCCCACGTCTTACCCGCGTCCGTCGATCGCAATAAATAAGGTTTGAAATCCTCGTTCTTATGATTGTCGAACGACGCGAACACCACGTTCGCATCGTGGGACGAAGCTGCCAGCCGGCTCACATAAGTCGTTTCCGGAATCCCGGCAAACTTGTCGTACTTCGTCCAGTTCTGCCCGCCGTCGCCAGTGATCTGAATCAACCCGTCGTCAGTACCCACATAGATCAATCCTTCCTTCTTTGGCGATTCCGACAAGGCGACAATATTTCCATACAACGACGTCGACTGATTCTTCGCGACCGCATCCGGCTCCCAAACCTTCCCCATCACTGGCAGCGTATTGCGATTGATTTGCCGCGTGAGGTCGCCGCTGATCGCCTTCCAGGTATCGCCGCGGTCATCGCTGCGAAGTAGTTTATTGGCTGCAAAATAGACCCGGGTATGCGAGTGCGGACTAATAATTACCGGCGAATCCCAATTCCACCGCAGCGGAGGCTCTCCCTTACCCTCCTGCGGCTGCAAAACAAGTTCCTGGCCAGTCGGCTTGTCATACCGCACCAGCACGCCGTATTGCGACTCCGAATAAATCGTATTCGGATCCACCGGATCCACCTGCGAGCGGAATCCGTCTCCGCCCGTAGTCACGAACCAATCCGAATTCACAATGCCGTTGATGTTCCGCGTCCGCGAAGGCCCACACCACGAAAAATAATCCTGCGTCCCACCACACACGTTATAGAAGGGAAGGGAATTGTCCACAGCCACGTCATAGAACTGCACGGTAGGCAGGTTCGCCTTGAACTGCCATGCCTTCGCGTCGTCCCAGGTTTCATACATTCCGCCGTCGGACCCAAGCAGCCAATGCTTGGTATTGTCCGGATCAATCCAGATCGCGTGATTGTCGCCGTGATGATTGTTCTCGTCGACCTTGTGCAAAGTCTCGCCGCCATCCCGCGACTCGCGCAAGCTCACATTCATCACCCAAATGCGATCTACATTCTTCGGATCGGCCACCACCCGCGCGTAATACATCGCTCCCACATCGAATTCATTCTTCCGGTCCCAGTTCGCTCCCCGGTCGTCCGACCGAAAAATTCCGCCTTTGCCATCTGCCGCCTCGATCGTGGCATACACCACATTCGGATCAGCCGGAGAAACCGCTAGCCCGATCCGCCCCATATCAACCGAAGGCAGCCCATTCTTCAACTTGTTCCAGGTGACCCCAGCGTCGGTAGATTTATAAATTGCACTCTCCGGTCCGCCATCAATCAAAGTAAAAACGTGCCGCCGCCGCTGGTAAGCCGCCGCATAAACAATGTCAGGATTCGACGGATCAATCGCCACATCCACCACGCCCGTGTTCTCGCTGATCGTCAGCACCGCCTTCCAGTCCTTCCCTCCGTCCGTGGTCTTGTAAAGCCCGCGATCGCCGCCCGGCCCCCACAACGGCCCTTCCGCCGCCACATAAACAACCTTCGAATCCCGTGGATCAACCACCATCCGTCCAATATGCTCCGACTTCTTCAGTCCCCGATTCTGCCAATTCTTCCCGCCATCATCCGACCGGTAAATTCCGTCCCCATACGACACGCTGCGCTGCGAATTGCTCTCGCCCGCCCCAACCCACACCACCGCCGGATCATTCGGAGCCAGCGCGACCCATCCAATGGAATACGACCCTTCCTTGTCGAACACAGGAGTCCAGGTCGTGCCATCGTTCACCGTCTTCCACACCCCACCGGAAGCCACGCCCACGTAATACTCAACCTTGTTCTTGGGATTCACCGCGATCGACATCACCCGCCCCGAAGCCACCGCCGGCCCAATCGAGCGAAACTTCAGCCCGGAAAAAGTGTCGGCATTCATGCCCGGCTTCTTCTCTTCTTTGTCCTTGTCCTTATCCTTATCCTTGGCCTCGTCCTTTTTCTCGTCCTTCTTTTGATCCTTCTTCTGGTCCTTCTTGCTCGTCGGCGCCAACGCGGCGGCGAGCTTCTTCCCTGCATCCTTATCCTGATCCTGCGGCCCTGCGATCAGAGCGGAGATTGCAAAGCAAACGGCGGCAAGCACAACTGCAATACGAGGTTTCACGAGAGACTCCAATTAAAGATTTCCAAAACCGTTATGTATACAGGATTTCGGCGCAACTTAGAAGCAGGACTTTCTCTGGGTAGTGTCCTAACAGAAAGTTGGTCGCTACTCAGAGCACGTCTTGGACGAGTTCATCGAGTGCCCAAATGTGATCAGTGAGGCCCGCTTCCATCGCCGGAGTCACGCGCAGCGACGCATGAACACGGCAGAAGTTGTAATAGGCAAAGTGTAAGGCAAGAGCTTTTTCCAGGTTTTCCCATTTCTTACTGAATCCGTTCGTCAGCCGTGTCAGCCTCCGCATACTCATACGCATCGTTAGGTTCTGGCGCTCTATATAAGATGTGCTGATCTTCGACGTATCCGGTTGACCGCTGGCAATGACCTTGGTTGCCCGTACAAAATCTCCAGGGCTATAACGGCGCTCGTTTACATCGTCCGAACGGTACTGTTTTACGAGTTGAGCGAAATCGATGTCGCTGCCAAATACCCGTTCGACGGCTTCCCTGTACGTATGGAATCCGTCCGTTGTGAGTTGAAACCGGGGGCCAGCAGCACGAGCCAGCTTTTCGATAAATTTCAGCGTTGTGGGCATATCGCGCCGACCCAGAACGAAGCACGCGATTAGCTTCGTTCTAGCTTCAATGCCGACAAATGTGTAAGCATCTCCGATGCGGGAATTGTCCTCCTCCTCATCAGTCTTTCGTCCTTCCTTCTTTTGGACGAATCCCCATATCTCATCGGCTTCGATGCGCTCGAATGGAATATTGCGAATTGTTGTATCCAGCAACGCCTCGCAGTGTGTCCCAACTACGATTGCGAGATTAAGGATCGTATCCCGATGGACGCCTGTGATCCTCTCCGTGCTCCGAATGCTGCTACCTTCGACTAGCAGTCGAAGGCACAGCAGGGCCTTCGCTCGTTCAAGCCGAATAGCCTTCTTGTGAGCAATAAAGGTGCGAGGGCAAGCCTGACACCTAAACCGCTGATTCCCTTGCTTGTCCTTCCCGTATCGTTGCGTCTCTCCACCACAGTTGGGACACTTCATCTGGAACCTCGCCAACACAGTACTAGCATTATGCATGAGCAAATGTTGATTGTCAAGGCACAAATGGACTAATTTATTAACATTTCCCTTGCCAACTAGTCCAATCCATCGTAACGTATTGATATGATTATTAACGGAGCGGACTACCGATGAGGGATATAGAACAAGATTTCGTCCATTTGGCTAGACTGGCACTATTAGGTCAAACCCGTGACGCTCTGTTGCTTGTCCGCAGGTCCATGTCCGACTTGGCAAAAAGGCGTCCAGAACTCGGAATCCAACTGGGAGAGCTTCTTGCGGGGACGGGTAGTCCTGCCCGTGCGAACACTCCGGCGGAGCCAATTCCTGTAGATGTGGACTCTAGGCTTGAACTCTTACGGCGAGATGACCATCCCGTCATGCCAGTAGAGCCAACGTGGATTGAGCCGATTGACAAGGAACTAACACAAATACTTCTTGAACGGTCTCAGTTGGATCGTCTTAATGCCGCTGGTGTACTTCCAACACGTTCCCTACTTTTTGTCGGACCCCCAGGCGTGGGAAAGAGTCTCGCGGCTCGTTACCTCGCTGCGAAACTCCAGCGACCGCTGCTTACGCTGGATTTGGCGGCTGTTATGAGCAGTTTCCTGGGACGCACAGGTAATAACATTCGCGTCGTGCTTGAATTTGCCAGACGCAAACCGTCAGTTCTCCTCCTCGATGAATTTGATGCTATTGCGAAGCGGCGGGATGACTCTGCCGAAATCGGCGAATTGAAGCGCCTTGTGACGGTCCTGCTCCAAGCCATCGACGATTGGCCCTCGCATGGGCTTCTCGTGGCGGCAACAAATCATCCCGATTTACTTGACCCGGCAGTCTGGCGACGCTTCGAGCGAATTTTAAGATTCGAGCTTCCTGGATTTAAGGAGATACGGAAAGCTATAGAAATAGCACTACAGGATTATCAACAAGATGTATCGTCAGAAATCACAACTCTCTTGGCTCTGCTGTTAAGGGGACAGTCCTTTGCTGATATAGACAGGACTATCGACTCTGCAACTAGAGAAGCAGTGATCGGCCAAATCCCGTTATCGCGCATTGTCGAGGACCGCAACGCGGCTATGTTGGAGAAGCTAAACCATGCTCAAAAGATTGAGCTTGCCGTTCTCATGTACAAAGAGGGTTTCACGCAGCATGAAGCAAGCAGGATCACGGGCGTATCCAGGGACACTATCCGTAGTCATTCCGAGGCCAATGAATCGAATGCTCAGATGACAGAGGTGTGATATGGCACGCAAAAACAACTTCCTTCTTGGAAACGGGGAAACACTAACGAGCCACTTAACGATACAAAGTGGCGGCGGCCCTAAGAATCCTCCATACCCATTCACCGAAGCGCGGGAACGTTTCAAGCGTGGGGCGCACGCAGTTGCCACTGCCGTTCGAGCACTGCCACCTGCGGCCTGCCCTGGAGGGGAGGCCGTATTGGCTGTGACCATGCATCCCCGCTACGTTTCTAAGTCAGACTTTCCGACGCCACTCTTTAATGCCCTAGGGTTGCGCGCCATCGGTAGCAAGACCATAAGCATTAAGCCGGATAAATGGGGAATCAAAGAACCTCCGAAGGGGGCTGTGCCCACCGATGAAATCTTCGTTGCTGGCACCAGGGATCAAATTCTCCGACTGGAGACCAGTGTCAATTCGCTTGCCCCCGATACGACAACTGGGGATGATCTATCGCACATTGAAACGATAGCTTTTCAATCGCCAGAGGCGAAGCTAAAGAACATCGCAAAGGTTGAATCGTGGCTCGAAGTCGTTTTGCACAATCACTCCAACGTAAATGTCCTGTCTGCATTCGCCCGATATGCAGACGAACTAGGTGCGCGCGTTGATGTAAAGCGAAGTCGTAAGGTCGGCGGCCTAACTTTTGTTCCTGTATCTGCGACCGGGGCCGTATCACAACAAATCGCCCGATTCTCTTTTCTTCGC
Source organism: uncultured Acidobacteriaceae bacterium (assembly GCA_963842095.1). Lineage (GTDB taxonomy): Bacteria > Acidobacteriota > Terriglobia > Terriglobales > Acidobacteriaceae > Sulfotelmatobacter. The sequence goes on along the minus strand of CAWJEY010000002.1, from coordinate 753,618 downwards.
GTCGCACGATCTATGCCGACTCTTCGTCCTATGCGGCCTCCGCTAATCCGCTCAGTTAAGCAGAAGGCCACATTGCCCGTGGATGATGCCATTTCTGCCGATTTTCGGGCACTGATATTCGATGGTGGCATTCCGCCCTCGGTTCTCCCAACCCTGGGCCGATGGGTAAATTTAATCACACCGAGCGGGATCGGTCTGAGTCATCCTGAGCTTGAATCGCATGGGTTGGCGGTCACTAGCGCCTTCCTTTTTGGAACAATCGACAGTTCTAACCAGTTGAAGAGACCACTGTGCAGTGTGGATCACGTTCGAGTGTTGGACAGGGCTTTGTTCTCATCAACCGATCCGTATTATTTTGATGTGCTGGATCGCATCGTCCAATATTTCGATGCGGAAGGAGATAATTATGATCTCATCAACTTGAGCATCGGTCCCAACGTGCCGTTTGATGATGGTGACGTAACCCTTTGGACTTCCTCGCTAGACGAAAGGCTTGCATCCGGTCAGTGGGTAGTGACAGTGGCCGCCGGAAATGACGGAGAGGCTGACGCTTCCTTGTCTCTGAATCTCGTCCAGCCCCCAGGGGATGGAGTCAACGTACTCACTATCGGAGCATCCGACAGTGCGAAAAATACATGGAATCGCGCGGTATATAGTTGCCCTGGTCCCGGCAGAATCCCTGGGTTCGTGAAACCGGATGGTCTTGCGTTCGGCGGATCGGGAGCCGAAGCATTTCGCGTGTTGTCCCCCGTACTTGAGGTCGAGGGTATTACGGGAACAAGTTTTGCATCGCCATTGGCGCTGCGCTCTGCGGCATCTATCAAGGCACAGCTTGGCGATGCATTGAACAGCCTAGCAATCAGGGCCTTGATGATTCATACCACACAAAAGAATGACATCGAACTTTCTGAAGGAGGATGGGGAAGGTTCGAGAACGATCGAGAACGCTTGATCACCTGCGAAGATCACGAAGCCCTTGTTATCTATCAAGGTGAATTGCCTTTATTAGAGCACCTTCGAGCACCAATACCTTTGCCCGACACCCTGGAAGGGATGATTGAGATTTCCGCGACACTGCTGATTGCCACTGAGGTCGATCCAGGGCATCCGTCGGCCTATACCCGCAGCGGAATGACCATTTCCTTTAGGCCGCATTCCGATAAGTACAACGAGTATGACGGGAAGACGTCTTCGGTCCCTAAAACGAACACATTCTTTTCTGCAACCAATATGTACGGAGCGGCAGAATATGAGTTGCGCGACGATGGGCAGAAATGGGAACCAGTTCGCCACGGGTCAAAGAGATTTAGACCAAGTTCGCTAAAAGAACCGTGCTTCGACATCTACAACCATCGACGCTTTGAAGGAATAGCAACCACTGCTTTGACCAAGACACGGTACGCCCTCATTGTGACCGTGAGCGCAAAGAAGATGCCTAACCTCTACGCAGGTATGGTGCGCGCATATTCCAACATCCTGATACCGTTGCGACCTAAGATTCGGATTCAGATTTGAGTCTAGGATTGGTTCCAGCGAGCGCGTGCGGCTTTCTTGGCAATAGCACTACGTTCTGAGGGAGTAAGTTTTTGCGCTCGTGCCGGACCGCCCTTTTTGCCGCCTTTTCGACCAGCCGCCGACCTAAGCGGTACGGAATTTGGTTGCCCCTCGCTTTCGCCTGTCAGATCGGTCACGATCCGATACGCGAGTTCATTAATATCGGAGGGGTCGCGCTTGCCAGCCATGCCGCTAGTGCAACACGCAGTTGAGCATTCCGTCAACTCTGTTTCAGGGCGACCAACTTTCTGTTAGGACACTACCTTTCTCTGTCTCAACTAGACTTTGTCATCCTGAGAGGTTGCGCTTAGCGAACGCGAAGTGCAACCGCAGTCGAAGGATCCCTTTCACGCCTGCGCCGCCGCTAGCCTTGCAAGGCGTTTGTACCACCGCGCCGCGTTTCTGGCGTTTGCTGGCGGATTCTCTTCAGAGGTTCAGAAAGAAGTCCCACGGGTTAAAATCCCTCCATGCCCCCAAAGCCCCAAGGCCACGACACTCGCTACGTCAAAATGCAAAAGAACAACTGCTTCGTCTGCGGCATGAACAATCCGCAAGGCATGCGCCTCAAGTTCATCCTCGACGAAACACGCCAAACCTTCGTCTGCCAATTCCGCCTAAGCGGCCGCTACACCGGACCCCCAGGCCACTGCCACGGCGGCATCATCGCCTGCATCCTCGATGACGCCATGGGCAAGGTAAACAAGCTCCACCACGTAATCGCCCTAACCCGTGAAATGACCGTCGAATATCTCAAGCCAGTCCCGCTGCACAAGCCCCTGCGCGTCGAAGGCCGCGAAATCGAAGTGCGCGGAACCAAGCACATCAACGCCGCCGAAATCCTAAACGACAAGAACGAGGTCCTCGCCCGCAGCCGCGGCATCTTCATCGCCATCGACCCCGAACAAATGTTCGCCAAGTACGCGGAACGCTAACCGGCCAGATTTACCCTGTGTACCCCGTGTCCCCCGTGGTAAAGGTCTTGTCTGCGGCCGCGTGCTCCCTGGCTGGCAGGGGTACCACGAAAGATGAATGGGCTGTAAAATAACTAAAGCTTCGCCGCAGCCCGTTAGCCGAAGCCCGAAGCTCGCACAAGAAAAGAGTCCACCATGTCCCAAAACAACGGTAGCAACACCAGTCTCCGCCTAAAAACCGGCCTCGCCGAAATGCTAAAAGGCGGCGTGATTATGGACGTGACCAACGCCGAGCAGGCTGCCATCGCCGAAAAGGCCGGGGCCGTGGCCGTCATGGCGCTTGAGCGCGTGCCCGCGCAGATTCGCGCGGAGGGCGGCGTGGCGCGGATGGCCTCGCCTAAGAAGATTCGGGAGATCATGGCTACTGTGTCGATCCCGGTGATGGCCAAGTGCCGCATTGGGCATTTTGCTGAGGCTCAGATTTTGCAGGAGCTTGGGGTCGACTACATTGACGAGTCTGAGGTGCTTACTCCTGCTGACGAAGCCCACCACGTCGACAAGCACGCCTTCAACGTGCCATTCGTGTGCGGGGCGCGCAATCTTGGGGAGGCTTTGCGGCGCATTGCTGAGGGCGCGGCTATGATCCGCACCAAGGGGGAGGCTGGCACCGGCGACGTTGTGCACGCTGTCAAGCACATGCGGCAGATCGTGCAGGAGATGAAAATCCTCACCGTCCTCGGAGAAGAAGAACTCTACGCCAAAGCCAAGGAACACGGCGCGCCCTACGAACTGGTAAGGATGGTCGCCAAAACAGGGAAGCTCCCTGTGCCCAATTTCTCCGCCGGAGGCATCGCCACCCCCGCCGACGCCTCGCTGGTAATGCAGCTCGGCGCCGAAGCGGTCTTCGTAGGCAGCGGCATCTTCATGAAAGACAGCACCACCTTCGCCGACCCCGCCGAAGCCGAAAAGCGAGCCCGCGCCATCGTCAAAGCCGCCACCCACTTCAACGACCCTAAAGTATTACTTGAAGTCAGCGAGGATCTGGCGGGGGCGATGAAAGGGCTGGCTGTGGCGGGGCTGGATGAGGCTCAGATGCTGCAGACTAGGGGATGGTAGTTTTAGGAGAGTTCAGCTCTGGCTGGGCGAAGGCCTATGAGCTTCCAGTTCGACAAATTACTGGCTAGCCAGAGCAGCATAGGCGAATCCCGGTCCTCGATTCTCAACCCTCTGCAATGGATGACCGTAATCCTTGTTGGCGGACTCGCCAGCTTCGTTTTCGCCCACGCCCCAACATGGCTGATAATTCTCATGGCGGTGTTATTGAGCTTAACCTTTGCGCTTTTCGCTGTAGGATTTATTTACTTCATGATTCGGGAGCCGGGTACACTGCGGTCGGAAAGGTACGCTCTTTTGAAGGGGGCAATGGATCGGGGCTATTTCACGGCAAACGTCGTTGCACTTCTTGCGGGCCAAGAGCATAAAATAGAGGAAGGGCAGGAAATCGAGGTGAAGGATGCAGAGGACATCGGGGAGACAATCCGGCGCAGGCGTCGCAACCGTGTGCCAGGAGGTCCGAAAAGTTGACGCAAACTGAAGACAATCTGCTTCCCACGCTGAAGTTCTATGCCGACTTCCCCGAGGATTGGGACCGCTTCGACGACAAAGTCAGAAAAGACATCAGTGGCTTCCTGAAGCATCTCCAATCCGACCCTTTCGATCCGAGGATTACGGAGATGTCCGAGAAAAACGGTGGATACTACGCGACACGCATTGGTCCGGTCGTCGTGTATTGGAAATTGGCCAGACGAGAGGATTCCATAGAGAGCGTACTGGCTCCTCCTGATGCTATCTATGTTCTCGCGGTACACCCAGCGGACCGTTTAGCGCAGTAGATCGTGCCAGATAGATGTTGGGTGGCAACCATCGCGCTCATGCCCACACATCTGTACGTTTTCTTCGGGAAAGGGTGATCTATGATCGCATTATTTGAGATCTTCGGAATCTATCTCGGCCTTTCCCTGGTTGCCGTGTACACCATATGGAGGCTGATCGGCCGACAAGGGTTTGTTGGACTGGAGGATACAGACTCTCGGCTGGCGAGGCATTTCAGAAGGCCCAAGGCCGCCATGCAGCCCCATAAGCCCGCCGCCTACGGCGCATGACTTTCGCTAGGGTGGAGAAGCCGAAAAGCCGCCACCCACTTCAACGATCCTAAAGTGTTACTTGAAGTCAGCGAAGATCTGGCGGGAGCGATGAAGGGGCTGGCTGTCGCGGGGCTGGATGAGGCGCAAATGCTACAGACGAGGGGATGGTAGACAACCAACAAGGAAAGCTCATTTGTCCGCCGGCTTCGAGGTCCCATACGGCCACCCGTAGTCCATTGCCACCATGCTCAGCAAGCCTATGGGAACTCGAGAGGCGGGGTCCTGGTTGGGCTGAACCCCTAGCTCCCCGCAGATGTTCAGGAAGAGCTGGTATCCGAATTCGGTGGGAATCTTCTGAAGCCCATACACAGACGGGTGCCGCTCGCTGAAAAAACAACCCGAGATCTCGCCAGGACGAAAGCGGATCCCGAAGAACTGCGCTTCTTCCCCCAATTCCTCGAATGCCAGGATATTGTCTCGAACGAATGGCAGAGAAAGGTGCGTCTGACGGCACACTTGGGCGGAGCTTTTGAGTCTGGACCGTGCTCCCGGAACCTGGTGCCAGCGTCGCCAACTGTCGTCCACGAATACCGCGATGTGCGGCAGCGATGGGAAGGCTCCAAGCTCGCGGAGGATGTCCGATGTGGAAATGAGGCCGAAGATATCCGGCGGAAGCTGCTCCCGCGGTTCTTCGTCATTGGCGGGTGGCCCGGCTTTTGATCCCGCTGCCATCACCAACACAGCGGGTGCCCCGTCCTTGCGTTGTTTGCAAGGGCGGGTTGCGATGCCGCCAACACAACCCTTGTCGCTCGGCACAAACCCCGTTGCGCAAGCGTTCGTGGTTCCCGCCCTTTGCAGAGTGCGCAAAGGACGGGGCACCCGCACAAACGCCAGTGGGTTCTGCCTACTCCCATCTTTCGATAACGGATTCGGACGATTTTCCAGATGGAAATTACGAATTGGATTACCTAGGACAAAAAGAACTGCTCACAAAGAAGAGCGGTTCTTACTTGGCGCGACGCTAAGGGCGGGTGGCTCGGCTTTTGATCCCGCTGCCATCACCAACACAGCGGGTGCCCCTCGATAAGAGCGAAGGCGGTGTCAAGGACAAAAGTATCCTGTCGGTGTTTTTGGCGGGTGGCCTAGCCTGCGTCTCTGCCCCTCTAGGGTGCCCGCTCAGGCCTGTGGAGGAGCTGTTTTGGGGAGAAAATGCGGAGATAATCTCCCCAAGTAACTTGACACTGCCGTGATGATCACACGATACTAAGAGCTGACAGAGAGCCGCACCACGTTTTATGGCCCCGCCAATCCGGGGCCATTTCCTTTGGGGCCGGGTGCCACAGGTTTCGGGCCTAATCCCACGTCTTGCGGAGGCGGGTGGCCCAGATCTTGGGCGGCCGAGAATCCCATCTCTCGCAAAAGCGGTGAGGCCCTTCGGCAAGCTCAGGGCAGGCTCCTTCGGCAAGCTCAGAGTAAGCTACGGTCACCCCTTCAGAAGCAATGTTGTCAATCATTGACAATACTTGCCATGGGTGTTATTCCTGTCCCATGCCTATAAACGTCAACCTCACTCCTGAACTTGAAGGCCTCATCCGTCGGAAGGTTTCGTCGGGCCGCTATAACTCCGCCAGCGAGGTGGTGCGCGAGGCGTTGCGTCTGATGGAGGCAGAGGACCAACTGCGGGCCGCGAAGCTGCAACAACTGCGGCATGATATTCAAGAGGGATTGGACGGCGGCCCCGCGCGTCCGTGGAGCGTTTCTGACATGAAGCGCGAGGGGCGCAAACGCTTGACAGCACGCACAGCCTCTAGCCGCAAGTGATGCCCAGCATAGTTGTACGCCTGCGAGCGTCGGCCGATCTAGCCGAGATTTGGGCTCACATAGCCAAAGACAGCGTGAAACACGCCGATCGGTTCGCCGTCCTCATTGACGACCACTTCCGGGCGTTGGCTCGCCGACCCTATATGGGGCGAAGCCGGACAGAACTAGCGCCAGACCTTCGCAGCTTCCCAGTTGGACAGCACGTCATCTTTTACCTGCCGCTTCCCAGGGGCGTCGAGATCGTTCGCGTTTGCACGGCGCGCGCGACATCGAATCAATCCTGCAGGAAGATGATTAAAATCTGGGTTTTCCCGTTTTGGGAAAATCTTGTCAAGCCCCTGGAGGGGTGGTTTTTGGGTCAACTCGCTGATTCGATGGGAGAAATAAAGTTGGCTAATGTGACGGTTTACCCCTATGCAAGTTGATATAATATAATTATAGAGTCGAAACAGAAGCGCAGGCCTTCCGGTCTGCGCTTTTTGTTTTGGTAAAGGAGATATGGCGCGGAGGGTGTAAGACACCCAGACCGCGCTTTTTTTATGCCTGAAAAACCGGATTCGGAGGGAAGGGGGAGGTTTCCGTGGTTACACAGGGTGGATGGGCCTCCGCGGAAGCGGCTGGGGGAGGCGATCGAGGCGGCGTTTCTGGCGAAGGCCCTGATGCTGGGGTTTCCGGTGCTGAAGCCGTGGGGAGACAGCCGTCCTTATGACTTTGGGGTGGAAAGTTGGCGGATTTTGAAGGTGCAGGTGAAGTGTGCCACCAGCTTTCGAGGCACGCGATGTGATGCGAGGGCCTCCGGCAGCGGGGGACTCTATACGCTGGATGACATTGATTTTCTGGCGGCTTATGTGATTTCGGAGGATTTGTGGTATGTGGTTCCGGCCGACGCGTTTGTTCCGCGGTCGACGGTGCACTTTAACTACGGTCCGAGGAGCGAGGGGATGTTTGAAATCTACCGGGAGGCGTGGTGCCTGATGGCTTGTTCGGCGAGGGCGCGGGGCCGAGGCGATATTCCCAGGCGATGCCGGTGCGAGGAGATGACGCAGCGCTGCGCGGTGTGTCCGAGGAAGTGATCGTTTCCGGCTCACGGAGGCTGTTCAGTGCGCTTTCTCAGACGCATCTGGCACGCGCGTCTGATCGGTGATCCAGTTTACTTCCCAAGTCTTGCCGCCATCCTCGGAGTAGGACTGTTCAAAATGGGGCGAATTCGTGGCGGTGTCCGTCCAAACAAATCGAACGAGGACAGCTTTGCCGTTCCATTTGTCGCGGCCGTAAAACTCACCGCGTCCATTCTTGAACTGGCCAACCTGAGGCGGGTCGATGGTGCCGATCTTGCTATTGGACCAATAGCGGCTCCACTGGTGGGATTGGGGATTATACAAACGGAGGGTCAGTCCTTCGATGTGGCCGCCGGCGGGGCTATCGGTTTCGAACTCCTCCAGATCAGCGCGGCCGTCCCAAACCTTTCGCGTAACGGAAGTGCCGTCAAATTCGACCCAGGTAGTGGAGCCGGCTAAGCGATCCTTGAGCCGCTTGAGGTGAATGTTCCAGCGTCCCACCTCAAAGTCAAAATCGTGTTGCCCGTCGCGCTCCGCTGGAGTTTGTTGAACGCTAGTCTTGGCTGCGTTTGAATTCTGCTGTGCACGTCCGGGAAGGGAACACCAGAGGATAACCACGCTGCACACCAGGAGATAAACCCGGCTACTTTTCATGTTGATCACGGCCTCCGTTAATTCGACTCGCGCGCCCGTAAAATGTTAGTTGCGATGCCGCCGGCGCGAGCTTGGATCCTGGCAGGCCGCCCTCCTGTTCCCCATATACAAATCTCGAGGGTGCCCGTTCGAGCTCAGGCGGAACAAGGTTCTTGTGGCATCCATCCGGTAAAATCAAATCAGCATGAAGATCGGAGTCCTGGCTCTGCAGGGCGATTTCGACGCTCACCGCCGCCGGCTCGAAGAGCTGGGGGCCGAAGTTGTGCTCGTAAAAAAGCCCGGGCAGCTCGACGGAATCGATGGCCTGATAATCCCCGGAGGAGAGTCTGGCACGTTCCTGAAATTGCTGGGCGATGAGGGCTTCGAAAAGCTGAAGCAGTTCGTCCGCCGGAAGCCAACCTTCGGCACCTGCGCGGGCGCGATCTTATTGGCGACCGAAGTCGAGAACCCCAAGCAGGCCGGCTTGGGCGCCATCGACATCCGCATCCGCCGCAATGCCTACGGACGCCAGCTCAACAGCTCCATCCGCCAAGGCCAGCTCCTGCACAGCACTCTCACCGATAAGCCGGGATCGCCGCTCGAAATGGTTTTCATCCGCGCCCCCAAGATCGAGCGCGTAGGAGAGGGCGTTGAAGTTCTCGCCACGGAAGGAAGTGACCCGGTCGCGGTCCGGCAGGGAAGCGTGATGGCCGCAACCTTCCACCCTGAACTCTCCGAAGATACCCGCGTGCACCAGGCCTTCCTCGATCTGATCGGCACGTGTGGGTCGGACGCCGCTGTCCGAGGCTCTTGATCTTGACCGTGATCTTACAAAGGGCGGCTTCGCCAGCCGCCCTTCAAACTCATCCTAGGCAGACTGCCTAGGTTCGCACCTTATAGCCGAGTCTGCCGCGCAATGCTTTCGGCGTCAAGTAACTTTGGGCCAGGTGCGCCGCAATATGCACCATAATGGTGTATACTGGTGCCACAATGGCATTCGCGAAACAGACTCGCGCAAAACCAAGCCGCATGAAGCATGTCCGGCGAAGCGTAACTTTGCCGCCCAAAATTGCCAAACAGGTCGAGGCCCTGGCCAGGGAACGCGATCTCAGCGATAACCGGGTTCTGGTGGAACTTATCGAGCAGGGAATTGAAGCCCGCCAACGGAAGGAAGAGGCGTTTTTCCAGTTGGCCGAACGCTTCCGCGCCGCCGACGATCCGGAACAGGTCAAGCAGTTGGGCAACCAGCTCGGACGCTTTGTCTTTGGTGAGTAACGCCGGGTGAGTGATGCCGCAGATCGAGAAATGGTCAGGGCTCCCCGCTGCCGTTCGTGACCATTTGGTTGAGCGCATGCACGATCGCAATATCAGACTCAACGATCTCAACCAACTGCGGCTTTGGATGGAATCGAAGCCGGAAGTCCCTGAAGGCCCTTGGTACAAGGACTTCGGTTCGTTCAAACTCTGCGGCGAAGGCCGTTATCCAAAGACATTCCTTCTGTCCGGTCAGCTTGCGCGGGGGCGAGCGCTTTAGCTGATGCCGCTGGGCCACCGCGTTATACTGATGTCATCTATGTCTGGGGATTCACACAAGACCTTCTACCTCGAAACCTTCGGTTGCCAGATGAACGTGCATGACTCGGAAAAGGTCATTGGCACGCTGGTGCATGAGGGCTACCGGCAGGTGCAGACGGTCGAGCAAGCTGACTTGATTCTGTACAACACTTGCTCCATCCGCGACAAGGCGGAGCAGAAGGTCTTCAACCGGCTCAACGATTACAAGAAGCTGCTGAAACAGGGCAAGAAGTTTGGCGTGCTGGGCTGCGTGGCGCAGCAGGAAGGCGAAAAGATTTTCGAGCGCGCGCCGCATGTGTCGCTGGTCTGCGGATCGGCTTCCTACCGCAATCTGCCGCAGATGCTGGCGGAACTTGAGGCAGGGAACTGTGAAGCGCCGAAGCCCGAAGCCCACAAGCCGCAACCCACGAGCCTGGTCCGCATCACCGGACTCGACGATCGCGAAACCGACAAGTGCTTCGAGACTGAATTCACGGCCCGCACGAATCCGCATCGCGGATACATCACCATCATCGAAGGCTGCGACAAATTCTGCTCCTATTGCGTGGTGCCGTTTACGCGGGGCAAAGAGCGTAGCCGGACTTCGGAGTCGGTGCTCGCCGAAGCGCGCCAGATGGCCGATCTGGGGTATACGGAAATTCAGCTGCTGGGGCAGAACGTGAATTCGTATAAGGACCCGGCAGGGAAGCGGACCTTCGCAGAATTGCTGGCGGCGGTGGGTGAAGTCGCGGGTATTCGCAGAGTGCGGTTTACAACTTCGCATCCGCGCGACTTTGGGCGCGACATTGTCGAGGCCATCGACGCGGTGCCCACGCTGTGCGATCACGTGCACCTGCCGGTGCAGAGCGGATCAGACCGCGTGCTGAACGCCATGCAACGGCTCTACACGCGCGAGCAGTATCTCGAACGCATCGCCTGGATGAAGTCAGCCAAGCGCGAGATCAGCATCACCAGCGACATCATCGTGGGCTTTCCGGGAGAAACGGAACAAGACTTCGCGGAAACTTTATCGTTGCTCGACGAGGTCGGCTACGATGCGGTGTTCACGTTCAAGTATTCTCCGAGGCCGAATACGCCGTCGCTGGCGCTGGAGGATGCGATTCCAGATGAGGAAAAATCGCGGCGTCTCGAAGTGCTGATGGCGAAGCAGAAGGAAATCCAGATCACACGCTACAAGAATTACATAGGGACTGTATGTGAGGTAATGGTTGAAGGGAAGAACGAAGCCCGCGGCCAGTGGATCGGACGCACCTCGCACAACAAGACGCTGAACTTTACCGCCCCGGAAGCCGCCGCTCCCAAGGTGGGAAGGTACGTCCCGGTGAGAGCGACGGTCAGCTTTCCCAACTCTCTCCTGGGCGAAATGGTGGTATAAGAGTCGAAGAACGGTCAGAGCGCGTACACTCGGCGCTGTTTGAAGGAGGTTCCGCATGGAAGTAGAGATGACTATCCGTGGACTTTTGATGGATCCAGTGTCGAACATGCCGATCGTGATCCTTAAGGATGTGGCCGGGGAGAGTGTGCTGCCGATCTGGGTGGGGGTGCCGGAGGCGACGGCGATTCAGTTGGAGATGGAGAAGGTGAGCACGCCGCGGCCGATGACGCATGATTTGATCAAGAATGTGCTGACCGGGCTGGAAACGCATGTGCATAAGGTTGTGGTAACGGAACTGCGCGAGGACACATTTTTTGCGGTGATCTGGCTGGAGCGGAGCGGCGAGGTGATCAGCATTGACTCGCGTCCGTCGGATGCGCTGGCGCTGGCGCTGCGGGTGGATTGTCCGATATTTGTGGATGACGTTGTGCTGAAGAACTCGAAACAGGCGGCCAATATGTCGGACCGGGTGACTGCAGACGAGCTGCGGAAATACCTGGAAGGGCTGAACGACGACGATTTGGGGAAGTACAAGATGTAGCAGTTGCCGGCCGCCAGTTGCCGGTTGCCAGTTACACCAACCCTTTGACATTCCTGGCCGAACCCACCATTCGCGGTTTACATAATACCTGTTATCGGACGCTGCATCAGGCTCGCATTCCTCGTGCAATCGGCTGCTATTGATCCACCACCTGCGTTAGGGAGGCTGAACTCTCCGCGATGCAGGAGTTCCATGGGTACGTCACGGTGACCGTGGTTGAGCCAACCGGCAAGGTGGAGGTTGTGTAGGTCGCTTTGCCGTCGCTGAGTTCTACCGTCCCGAGCGTTGTCTTCCCCGCCGTGAAGGTAACAGGGCCACCTGGCGTGGTGGTCGACGAGGTGATCTTGGCGGTGAAGGTTACCGCTTGGCCTTGGGTGGACGGGTTCGGTGATGAACTGATGGTCGCCACACTTGTGGCCTGCTGGACCACCTGATTCAGAATGGGGGACACGCTACCCAAGTTATTGGCATCCCCTGTATAAACTGCGGTGAGCGGGTAGACGTCGGCGCTGAGCGACCTAGTTAGCGTGGCCACACCACTGGCGTTGAGCGTGGCGGTACCGATGGAGAAGACATCTCAGTTGAAGTTCACTTTTCCTGTGGGCGGGAGTGGACCCGAGTTGGTTACCGTCGCCGTCCAGGTTACCTTCTGACCATAGATGGAAGGATTCAGGCTGGAGACGACCGTGGTCGAGGTTGCGGACTTGCTCGTACTGTTGACGACCTGCCGGAGGGCGGGCGAAGTACTGGCTGCGAAGTTGGCGTCGCCGCCGTAGGTCGCTGTGATGGTGAAGATGCCCGCGGGCAGCGAGGAAGTGGTCAGCAAGGCGGTTCCGCCGCTCAAGGTGGCTGTGCCTAGAGCTGCTGATCCGTTATTGAAGGTAACGATCTCTCCGTTGGGCGGAGTTCCCGAGGTCGAGGTAACGGTGGCCGTGAAAGTGACGGCTTGACCGATGACCGAGGGATTGAGGCTAGAGACGAGAGTAGTCGAGGTCGCTGCCGCCACCGGATTCACTTCGAACACAACACCGCAGCCGTCGTTGCCGGCGCATCCGTTGTTGCCTCCCTCGTTGGTCGTACCATAGATTTTCCCTGCGCTATCCAGAATCAAGCTGCCATATGGCTCCACCGATCCGACCGTGCCGGTGCCGGTGAAGCTCCAGAGAACCTTCTCGTTGTACAGGCCCTTGCCACCTTGGGCCGCTAGCTCGTAAACAGTCCCCACGCCGGAATTACCCCCGTAGAGGGTGGTGCCGTAAATGTTCCCGGCCGCATCGAACACAATCCCCGCGAAAGGAACGCTGCTATCTTTGCCGCCCTTAAAGGAGTACAGAACATCCTCGGTCCATTCTCCATTTCCTCCAGGACTCAGCATGTAGACCGTTCCATAGTTCGTGGCACCGCCCTCGTACGTTGTTCCGTAAAGATTTCCGTCCTGGTCGAGCACGGGAGTGCCCTCTGGAATGTAGCCATCGGTAGGAGCGCCGGCGAAGGTGTGGATCACGGCCGGATTCCAGCCGCCGGTGCCGTTCGGTGACAGCTCGAACACCGTGGAAGCTGTGGTGCCGTAGATGTTTCCGGCGGCATCCATAGCCAGCCCGGCGTAGCTGGCACCAGGAACGGTGTAGATCGCTCGCTCCGTCCAGTCGCCGCCGGACGGGCTCAGCTCGAAAACGACTCCGTCGTTTTCGCCGAGGTTAAGAGTCTTGCCGTAGAGTTTGCCCGCCGCGTCCATGATCAGACCGTTTTCCGGATTGGCACCGTCCGCTCCGCCAGTAAAGGTGTACAGGACGGTTTCCGTCCAGCTTGTTCCCGCGGGACTAAGTTCGAACACGACGCCGTATCCATAAGCGCCGCCAGCGAACGTTGTACCGTAGAGGTTTCCCACGCGGTCGAAGATCACATTTGAGAAATATGGAGTCCCCCCGTCCGCCCCTCCGGTGAAGCTGTAGAGCACGGTCTGGTTCCAGCCTCCGCTGCGGTTCGGCGAAAGCTCATATACTGTTCCATATCCCCAGTCCCCCCCAAACTTGGTCGTCGCATAGAAGTTGCCAGCCCCGTCAGATGTGAGGCCGGGCAACGGCCCGCCGCCATCGCTGCCGCCTGTGAAGGTGTAGAGCACGGTCTCCGTTTGGGCCTGCGCCGGGCGAGTGGCAACAAATAGCAGCATAGAAAACACAGCTAGTGCCAGAACGGCGCGGATAGCGCTGAGTATGCGGATCTCGAGGTTACGATTGCTGGTCACGGGAAACCTCCGGGCTGGGGGACAGTCGAGGTCTGATGAATCGTCAGGAGATCGATTTCGAGACGGTTTACAGGCCGGGAGAGCCTGTGGAATGTTTGGCCGTCGCTGATGGTGCGGTCGCTTACCAGTCTATCTTCAAGAATGCAGCTTTTTCCGTGACAGCGATCACAACAGTGCGGTCGCCGCAGTGTAGAGGTGCCCCCCGCTCTTGCCATCGGGCTGCTATTGCTGTACCACCTGGGTTACCGAGGCTGAACTGGCGGCGATGCAGGAGTTCCATGGGTAGCTGACGGTGACCGTGGTTGAGCCGACGGGCAAGGTGGAGGTTGTGTAGGTTGCTTTGCCGTCGCTGAGTTCTACCGTCCCAAGCACGGTCTTCCCTGCGGTGAAGGTTACGGGGCCGCCTGGCGTGGTGGTCGACGAGGTGATCTTGGCGGTGAAGGTTACCGCTTGGCCTTGGGTGGACGGGTTCGGTGATGCAGTGATGGTTGCTGTGCTGGTGGCCTGCTCGACTACCTGGTTCAAGATGGGAGACGTGCTACCCAGGTTGTCGGCATCCCCAACATAAACTGCGGTGAGCGGGTAAGCGTCGGCGCTGAGTGTCCTGGTCAGCGTGGCCACACCACTGGCGTTGAGCGTAGCTGTGCCGATGGAGAAGACATCCCAGTTGAAGTTTACTTTTCCTGTGGGCGTGGTTGAGCCGGAGGTGGTTACGGTCGCGGTCCAAGTTACCTTTTGCCCGTAGATAGAAGGATTCAGGCTGGAGACCACCGTGGTCGAGGTTGCGGACTTGGTGGTACTGTTGACGACCTGCCGGAGGGCGGGCGAAGTACTGGCTGCGAAGTTGGCGTCGCCGCCGTAGGTCGCTGTGATGGTGAAGACGCCGGCTGGCAGCGAGGAAGTGGTGATGGAGGCGCTTCCTCCGCTTAGCGCGGCCGTGCCAAGAACTGCTGAACCGTTGTAGAAGGTGATGGTCTCGCCGTTCGGCGGAGTTCCCGAGGTCGAGCTCACGGTGGCCGTGAAAGTGACGGCCTGACCTACGACCGAGGGATTGAGCGAGGATGCCAGCGTCGTGGTGGTTGAGGCGATGATGACTTGGCTCAGAGTGGAGGACGTGCTGGCGGAGTTGTTAGCGTCGCCGTTGTATTTGGCGGAGATGGAGAAAGTTCCCGCGGTCGCGAAAGAGGTGGTCAGAGTTGCGCGGTTGGCACTGAGTGTTGCGGTGCCCAGGGTCTGCGATCCTGAAAGGAAAGTCACGGAGCCTGTGGCCGCGCCGCCGAACTGACTAGTGACGGTCGCGGTGAAGGTGACGGACTGATTGGTGCCCGCTGGGTTTAGCGACGATGTGAGGGTGGTTGTTGTTGTGGCGCTGTTTACGGTTTGGGTGAGCGGAGTCGAGGTGCTGGAGGCGAACGTGGCGGAACCCTGGTAGGTGGCGGTGATCGAGTGCGAGCCTGCGGCCAGCGAGGAGACCGAGATGGACGCGCTACCGCTGGAGAGAGTTGCGCTGCCGATAGAGGTTGAGCCGTCGTAGAAGATAACCGTTCCGGTTGGCGTGCCCGAGGACGAGGTCACCGCGGCGGTGAAGGTAACGGTCTGTCCGTAGTTCGACGGGTTCAGCGAGGACTTCAGCGTGGTGGTTGTCGCGCTCAAGCCGGCGCTGTTACACGGCGCTGGGGGCGTAAGGGAGGGAGTCCAGATGCTGCTGTCGTAGAAGCAGAGCGTCTCCACCTCGGTGACCGTCCCCCCTGTGAAGCCTCCTGTCGGACTCATGAGTAGGAAGGACGAGACATTCGTATTCGTATTGGAGTCGGCGTCATTGTCGACCCACAGTTGCACCACTATGGGGTTTCCCTGTGGGTCGACGGAAGGGTTCCGTGCGACCACCACGCCCTGGAGTGTAGTGGGGTTGTGGATCGCGAACCAACCCTGAGTTGCATCCCAAGGCGGACTCAATAGCGAGGCATCCGGGACCACAATCGGGCCAGTGCAGCCATATCCACAGTCGTACACGCTGAGGGTCGCCAAGGCACCGCTGGTGTCGGGGTACAGCACCTCCGTAAAGGCCTCGTTGAGATTCAGGCGGGGCATGTACGGTCGAAAGTCATGGGCGAATGTTGTTGTCGTGAAATCGAAGGCCCGCTGAACTCCGAACGAGTTGGTACTAGAATCCTCCGGGTTGAGGAAACTGTACGTGGTTTGTACGTTAATCCCCGCTGAAGAGGGTGGGCAACCTGTGGAGCTAGAGTTAATGGTGACCTGGGCTGCTCCGGACGAGAGGATCTGACCCGACCACGCCGTCGTGCCTGCTGGGGTCGTGGTACCGCCGCCGACTAACACGAGTCCTCCCGCCCAGGGGTCCGGCGGCGCATAGCTATTGCCAAAGTACTCGACGGACCCGGGGAACGAGGGAAAGCACGTGCCGATGCCTTGTGTGTTGGTCAAGTTTTGTCCACCCATCCAGTTTATGGTGGTGATCGCTTCCGTGTCGTTGCTGGTGCTCCAGGTGACGGAGAAGTTGGTCGTGGTCACGGTCCTGGTGGTGGGGTTGATCGTCTGCGCCATGGCTGCCCCGGCGAATACGGTTAGGAGGGTTAGAACTGCGAGGAACAGAACTGGGGCGCTGAGAATGCGAATCTTTAATTTTAGGGTACGCTGGCGGGTCATGTGAGACCTCCTTCAGGTAAATCAGCCGCAGGGGCCCAGACGTGCTTCCGAGTCGTGCTTATGAAGTCTTTCTGGTGAATCGCATCCTGAGAGCCCAACGGGCGGGCGGGGAGGATTATCGCGGGAAAAGGCCGGTACGGGCGAAACTTAGCACTGAACGCGAACCGAGTCAATGCCGAATTGTGGCGCGCATCTCCTGCCATCCGGGCAATTCGAGAAGACGAAGCGGCGAAGCTTTGCTTTTCTGGCGGCCCGGAACCCGCTTGATGGGCCTCAACCCTGAGGCTGGAATTAAGTTGCGTGGGAGGAAGAGTTTCTTTTAGTGCTCAGGTCAAGGGCGATAGGGGGCTCGCCCAGCCTTTCGCCAGTCTAATCAACCTTCGGAATGCCCCGCCCTTGTCGCGATTTGTGCGACGGAGCCTGCCCTAACCTTGTCGAAGGGGCGGGGGTCTTGACTTCCTATGTCAGCGAGCGAAACTCCCATGCGCTCCCTCTTGCGAGCGGTCCAGTGTGAACCGTATCTTCAATCTTCGCCAGAACAGGCCGCATGTTGTGGGTTGCGCCCAAATATGTAGCAAAGTACAAACAGCGACAGTCTGGTCTATGGCAATCTCTTCTTCTTGGGACACACCGCGCACTGCACCCCAACTTCCTCGCTGCGGCAAGTCTTCGGAATATCGTTCCGCCCGCGCTTTTCCCGTGGGCAATCGAGAAGGCACCACGCATCCCGGTAGCGCTCAAACATCGGTTTCACCAGCCTCCGCGAATGCGGACGGAACTTGATGGTGGTGCGGTTGCCCAAGGCTTCGACCGGAATGATGTACCAGATATCTTCGGGCACCACGTATCCCACCAGGAAATCGATGTCGTCGAGGGTATAGACCCGGCCATTTGCCCCGGTTGTCTTGATGGTATAACTGCCATTGTAGGAAGCGGCAGACTTCACCTGCACCCGCAGCAGCAGCCCCCGGCGAAAGTCAACGGCGGCGTCGTACGGGCTTGTTTCGCCCCACGGAAGCAAAACCCTGAAGCCAAGGTGCGTCGCCCGCGCCAGGAACGCCGCTTCTGCCGCCTCGCCGCGTCTCTTTCCGGTCGCGCGCACCCGATCCCTACCCTCGGCATCCGCCGAAGCGTGAATCGTGATCGATGTACTTGAAGAAGATGCGCTTGAAGAATAGCCCGGCGCGTCTGGAATCTCGATCTTTGCCCTGCGGGGAATAACGAGAATTGGGCGATCCCGGTCACTCGAATTACGTCTCATGCGTTCCACCCTTCGGAGTCAGGCGCTTTCCTGCCCAACTTGTTTCGCGCAAGCGCCTGAGACTCCGAAGCTAGCACAATCTTGGGGTGGAACAACGTGCCGGCGACGCGGGTGGCGATAGCGAGCAGGTCGCTTTGTCCGCAGAAGACTTTGACCTGGCGGGCGCGGGAGAGTTCGGGGAGGTTGATGGAGCGGCCGTTGCGGATGCGGGCGGCGGTGGCTTCGTCGGCGGTGACGGAGGGGAATTGGGGGAGGAGTTGTCGGGGGTGAATGAGGAGCGGGGTTATGCCGCAGGGGAAAGCAGGTTCCTCACCGGGCTGTCCGCCCGGTTCGGAATGACAATCTTTTAAATCGCAACCTTTTACTTGTTTTTCGATTTCTTCTAGAGTGTGGGCTTGGGCTATGTCGAACTCGGCGACTGCGGTGCGGCGCAGGGATTCTAGATGCGCTCCTGGGCCCATTTGCTGGCCCATTTCGTGCGCTACGGAACGCATGTAGGTGCCGGAGGCGACGCGGGCGCGGAAGGTGGCGCGGTCGCCCTCGACTGCGAGGATGGCAAATTCCTTGATTTCGACTTGCACCGGCTTTAGAACCACCTCTTGTTGTTTTCTGGCCAGCTTGTAAGCGGGGACACCGTGGATCTTCTTGGCCGAGAACGGGGGCGGCACTTGCTCGATCAGGCCTTGGAATCGGGTGGCGAGTTGCTGGAGATGTTCGAGGCTGAGAGTGACGGGGCTGGGCTCGCTCGCCGGTTCGCCGTCAGCGTCATAGGTATTGGTGGCGAAGCCGAACCGGATTACGCCTTCGTAAGTCTTCTCGGACGTGGTGTAGAACTGGGCGAGGCGGGTGAGGCCTCCGGTAACGAGCGGGAGCACGCCTGTGGCGAGCGGGTCGAGCGTGCCGAGATGGCCGACGGAGCGTTGGCCGAGAATGCGGCGCATGCGGTTGACCACGTCGTGCGAGGTCCATCCGGCGGGTTTGTCGACGATGATGACGCCATTCATGAGAGGATTTGGTAATTTGGTAATCGAGTAAATTGAGTGATTGGGTAATTGAGCGATTGGGCGATTGAAAATCGTTGCCCGGCTCAGATTTTCAATGGCTCAATGGCCCGATCGCTCAATCACTAAATTACCAGATTCCTTATGCTTCCTCTTCGCGATGATCAGCCTCGATATAGCACGCCGTGGGTCAACTACTTTTTGATCGGGCTGAACCTTGTGATATTTCTCTTCGAGGCCACGCTGGATCGGCGAAGCCTGAATATGCTGATTGGGCAGTTTGGCGTGGTGCCGTCGCATCTGATGGCATTTCTCTCGGGATCATCCAGATATCCTCTGCCTGCGGTCGTACTTCCCTTCTTTACGTCGCTGTTTTTGCATGGGTCGTGGATGCACGTGATTGGCAACATGTGGTTTCTATTTATTTTTGGCGACAACGTGGAAGACTACCTGGGGCACTTCAAGTACATCGTGTTCTACCTGCTCACCGGAGTGCTGGCGATGAGCACGCAGGTGGCGGTGGATTTGCATTCGACCGTGCCTGCCGTAGGTGCGAGTGGAGCGATCGCGGGGATACTGGGAGCTTATTTCGTTCTGTATCCGAAGGCGCGGGTGTTGACCTGGTTCTTCGTGTTCGTGCTGTGGGTTCCGGCGTGGATCATTCTGGGGTATTGGTTCGTGCTGAATTTTCTGAATGGGACCGCGACCATTCTCACGGTGCAGGGCAACAACATGGGCGGGATTGCGTTTTGGGCGCATGTGGGCGGGTTTGTTTCTGGAGCGCTGCTGATTAAAGTTTCCGGCGAGCGGCGGATGAGATATCCGTATGCGGTGGAGTGAGGAATTGCCGGCAGTCGCAAAGCTTGGGATCCTTCGGCCCGCAAAGTACGCGGGCCTCAGGATGATAAGACTATTCTTACTCAGCCGACAACTTTGCTTGCTTACTTCTTGGGACGCGACTCCGGGGGTACTAATCCCGCTACGCGATAGTAGACTGCTAGCTGTCCGTAGTGTTCGCCGCAGTGCTCGATGAAACCGTAGGCCCAGTCGAGGATGCGAACCTGCTGGTGGGCGAAGGGATCGACTACCAGGTCGGACATTCCTTTATCGCCTTTGGCTTTGACGGCGGCAGCGCCGTCAGCGAAGGACTTTTTGACGAAGGCCACGATGTCGGCCTTGGTCTTGAAGTCAGCGCGCTTGGGATCTTCTTCCTTGGGCATTGGCTTGCCCATAGCCGGATCGGTGAAAAAATAATTCGCGTTGGCCATGTGCAGCAGTTGTTCGGCAAAGCTGCGCTGGGCGGGCGTGGGCTTGAAGTCGTATTTGTCCTCGGGAAAATCCTCGGCCATGGCGATGAGCTTGCGGCCTATGTCGTTCCAGGAGTCGAGGAGTACCTTCGACTGACTGTCAGGCGGCTTGATGGCTGCTTCTTTCTTGGCGTCTTGGGCGCGGGCGGGAATTGCGACGACCGCGATGGCCAATAGGGCCGCGGTGAGTAACGGGGTTTTGCTCATAGCTCCTCCGAGTGATGTCTGATGGGCGAGCGCAATCTTAGCGGGAAAATCTCTTCGTGTAAACGGCGGATCCGGGCGGCTGAAAAATAAATCTATCAATGAGGGGGACACAGGGCTTGCGTGTTTTGTTATGGATTTAGAGAAGGCCTGCGGTGGGGAGGATTTCCAGGGTCTCGACGGTGGCGTTGGGCGGCAGCAGGATTGCGTTCACGACCGCGGCGGCGACGGTGGCGGGAGACATCATCTTTTTTCGCGGGGCTTGCGGCCAAAACGTGTTCCAGATTTCAGTGTTGGTGGCTCCGGGCAGTAACGCGATTACGCGAATTCCTTTGGGACGCAATTCTTCGCGGAGGGTGTTGGTCAGGCCAAGAGCGCCATGCTTGGAAGCGTTGTAGGCAGCGGATCCGGCGAACACGCGATTGGCCGCGATGGAGAGATTGTTCACGATGCTGCCGCCACGCTTCATGATAGCGAGAGCGGCCTGGGTCACGAGAAACATGCCGGTCAGGTTGGTTTCGATGACGTCGCGCCAGAGCGGCAGCGGGATCTTGTCGACGGTGAGATTGGCGTGGGCGATGCCGGCGTTGTTGACGAGAATGTCGAGGCGCTTGAATTGGCGGCGGATGGCGCGGAAGAGATCGTCGATGGATTGGGGATCGCGAACGTCGCAGGGATGCGTGAGGATTTGAATCTTTGCCGAGGCCAGTTCCCGGCCGATGCGGCGCAACGCTTGTTTGTCGCGGCCGGTGACAACCAGATTGCAGCCCTCGGCAGCGAGTGCACGCGCGATGGCGAGTCCGATGCCGCGGGTGGCGCCGGTGACGAGGGCGACCTGGCCGCGGAGTGGTTTTCTCGCAGGCTGACGAGTGCTCTTAGTCTTCATTTGCTTCCCGCGACGGGCGGGACCTCCGGCGGGCGACGACGTTTCCGGTACGCAATGGCGCACAGGACTGCGCCGCCTAGAAACGCCGTGTTGTAAGAGGCGTTGTGCGCCCACCAATCCGCGATGAAGTAGGGGAAGCGCTCCGGCGGAAGTTGCGTTTGCATCCACCCGGGAGGAAAGAGCATCGCGTTGTTGGCCAGGGCGAATCCGGCGGCGCCGAACAGGAGAGCAGAGACCGCCATCACGATCAATAGCCGGGCCATAAGAGGAACGAGCGCTCTGGCGGTGAGCTTGGTGCGGGAACCGGCGCGCGCCGCGACCGCAAGCATGATTCCAAGGCTTGCTCCGGCCCACCAGGTTGCTACAACTCCCCAGGCCAAGCCGAGGAGAGTGGGAGAGTCAGTCGCGATCAGCGGCGGATGGAATACCGTGAAATATTCGATGCAGATACGTGCCGTAATTTGATCGTGCACGATACCGTAGAGGATGCCGGCGGCGATCGAGAATAGGACGATCTTTATCGATTCCATTCCAAATTGAATCTAGTCCAGGGGCATTGAACCGCATCCAGTGGTGTCAATGCAAGCGCGGGGATCAAATCCCGTTGGGGCGCTGGCGGATTAAGGAGAGGAATTCCGAGCGTGTTTCTTCTTCGTTGCGGAACGAGCCCAGCATGGAAGAAGTTACGGCGGCGGAATGTTGCTTCTCGACGCCGCGCATCATCATGCAGAGATGGCGGGCCTCGATGACTACGCCCACGCCTTGGGGTTCGATTACTTTCTGAATGGTTTCGGCAATTTGCGTGGTCAGGCGCTCCTGAATCTGGAGGCGGCGGGAAAAGAGTTCCACCAGCCGCGGGACCTTGCTGAGGCCGATTACCTTGCCGTTAGGGATGTAGGCCACGTGCACTTTGCCGAAGAAGGGCAGCAGGTGGTGCTCGCACAGGCTGAACATTTCGATGTCTTTGACGATGACCATCTCGTCGTAGGAGACGGTGAAAAGGGCGCCCTTAAGCAGGGCCTCGGGATCCTCGGAATAGCCGCGGGTGAGGAATTGCAGGGACTTGCGAACGCGTTGCGGAGTTTGCTGGAGACCTTCGCGTTGCGGGTCTTCGCCGAGGCGGACCAGTATTTCCTGGACGAGGTCTTCGAAGCTGGCGCTGGTTATGGTTGGGGAGAGTTCCGTTGAAGGTTTCATGGTTGGGCCGATTTTGTAATTTAGTAATTTTGTAATTGAAAACCAATTAGCCTGCGTATTCGAACGAATTCATCATCGTCTCTTCCAGCCTTACTCTTTCAAGATGCGCCAAAGGGAAGCCGCGCTGCATTATTTCGTAAATCTGGATGCAGAGATTTTCCGTCGTCGGCACTTCCTGGGCGAATTCTGGCAGCGTGTTCAAATTCTCGTGACCGAAGCGGGCGAGCACTTCCCTTTCGATGAAACCGTCGAGATCGGTGAGGTTGCAGACCATGCCGGTTTGCTCGTCGACTGGGCCGCTTACCGTCACTTCGACAATGTAGTTGTGGCCGTGTCCGAACGGGTTGTTGCATTTGCCGTAGGTGGACTGGTTTTCTTCTTCCGACATGGCTTCGCTGTGTAGGCGGTGCGAGGCGGAGAAGAGGTAGCGGCGTGAGAGATGGGCTTTCATGGAGTTGCTCTCGTTATCGTGTCCAGAACAAAAATCAAAACCTTTACCACAGAGGACACCCTTCGACTTCGCTCAGGGCAGGCTCGGTAACACAGGGTAGACCTTTCTTCTCGCTTCATGCTTCTCCGTAGAAATCTACGAAAAGATCTGGGGTTTCGTAGACGCGCACGCGGTGCAGTTTGGCACGTTCGAGTTTGGTGACCAGGCGCTGCCAGATCGCGATGGCTATGTTCTCCGTGGTGGGGATTTGATGGAGGAATTCCGGGACCTCTTTGTTGAGGAAGCGGTGGTCCATGGCGTCGAGCACTTCGCGGTGCATGACTTCTTTGAGTTGCTTGAGGTCGACGACGAAGCCGGAACGGGGATCAACTTCGCCCTTCACCGTGACCTCGAGCGTGTAGTTGTGACCGTGGCCGTTCGGGTTATTGCATTTGCCGAAGACGCGGCGGTTTTCCTCCGGGGTGAATTCCGGGTTGTGGTAGACGTGCGATGCGGAGAATTCAGCTTTGCGCGTGAGATAGACCATAGGAACAGTTGCCAGCGGCCAGTTGCCAGTAAACGTCCTTACTCAGAATACTTGCGATTCTTCGCCGCGTAAATCTGAGTCCGCGAATTCAAGCAGTGCGGGCCGTGGCTCGAATGCCCGTGGCGAGTTCCACTTCACGCTTGAACGCCTCTGCAACCACTGGGGCGTCGAACTGTTTGACCCATTCTGATCCGTTGGCAGCGAGTGTCCCCCGCCGGTCTGGAGCGTGATACAGCTGCTCGATGCCCTCCGCGAGCGCCTTTTCGTCGTCCGGTTCAACGAGAATGCCGTGCTTCACCACCTCGGGTACAGCAGCCGCCCGCGCGGCTACGATCGGCCGCTCGCTGGCCATCGCTTCGAGGAAGACGATGCCGAATCCCTCCTGCACGCTGGGCAGACAGAAAACGTCGCAGCGATTGTATTCACGTGCGAGTTCGGCCTGAGAGACGTTTCCCAGCCAGGTCACAATTCCCTGCAAGCTTTTTTCCCGGCAGATGGATTTGAGCCGAGGAGCTTCCGGACCGTTGCCTACGATGCGAATTTCCAGCCCCGGTATTTTGGAACGCAGGCGGTCGGCCGCGCCCAGCAGAACGTGCAGTCGTTTTCTGGGATAAAAGCGGCACACCGAGAGCACCACAAACTTGTTGGCTTGCTGCGGAGCTGGATTCAATTGGAGCAATCTGTGCCAGGAGGATAGATCGATTGGTTCAGGAACGATGCGCGGCTGGCTCGAGGTGGCGTAGAGCTGTTGAATTTGCCCGGCGGAGTAACGGCTGGTCGCGATCACCAAGTCGGCGCGCTGTACATGATGCTTCTCACAAAGTGCCTGCAATCGCATGGTGGCCCTGGTAAGGCCACGTTCAAAGCGCATTTCGTCGGCGATCACACCTTTAATAGACGCGATGTGCAGCCCCTGCCCCCGTCCTGCCAACGCATATCCGTCCATGTCGAAGCCCACTGTAACGCCGCTTCCGCCGCGGCGATCAAGGCGTAGCATCTCGTTGAAAATCAGGCGCTCCGCGGTATAGACGGGAAGGTGAAGGGTTGGCGTTACCAGGTCTACGGTTTCGCCGGACGCTTTTAGGAACTTTGCGAGGGTACTGATGCCGGCAAAAGTCCCGCTGCCGCGAACGATGTCCAGCGGAGTGGAGGTAATGAAGCGGATGGGCATGGAATCGCAGTTGTTTCCTTCGTCAGGCGAGGCCGCATCCATTATTATAGCTGGGTGAGACGCATGCTTCGTTTTGCCGGCGCACTGGCCCCGGTCCTCATCCTATTGGCAACCTTGTGGGCGCTATCCGGTTGCTACAGCGGGTCGCGGCCGCCGCGGATCGGGACGGCCGCGCCGGACTTCACAGTGAAAGACTCCGACCGCACGGTCACGCTGAGCCAACTTAAGGGCCAGGTGGTCGTGCTGAATTTCTGGGCGACCTGGTGCCCGCCCTGCATCGAGGAAATGCCTTCGCTGGTGCGGATGCAGCAGTTCATGAAGGCGAAGGGCGTTACCGTACTCGCGGTCAGCGTTGACGTTGACGAGAGTAACTACCGGCGATTCCTGCGCGACCACAATGTAACGCTGCTCTCGGTGCGGGGCCCCGACCAAAAGAGCAACAGCCTGTATGGGACGTTTAAATTCCCTGAGACGTACATCATCGACCGCAATGGCGTGGTGCGGCGCAAGTTCATTGGAGCCGTGGATTGGACGGAGCCGGATATTATTGAGTTTCTGGGGAAGATGTAAAACTAACCAGGAGACACGGAGTCACGGAGAAAATCTTTAGGAAATAAGATCTCACCACCTGCGTCCCCATTTTCTTACTCCCTACGTTCTTGGTTCAATCACAGTCTCACATTCCGCAGGCGTAACGCGTTCGTGATCACGGAGACGGAGCTGAAGCTCATCGCAGCGGCGGCGAAGATGGGGCTGAGCAGCAGGCCGAAGAAAGGATAGAGAATTCCGGCGGCGATGGGCACGCCGATCGCATTGTAGACAAACGCAAAAAATAAATTCTGGCGGATGTTGCGCATGGTCGCCTGGCTCAGATTGCGGGCGCGCAGGATTCCCATCAGATCGCCTTTCACCAGCGTGATGCCGCCGCTTTCCATGGCAACGTCGGTGCCAGTGCCCATGGCGATGCCAACGTCAGCCTGCGCCAGCGCCGGGGCATCGTTGATGCCGTCGCCCGCCATGGCGACTACTCTTCCCTGCCCTTGCAGCTTGCGGATTACTTCCAACTTCCCTTCTGGGAGGACTTCAGCTTCAAATTCTTCGATGCCGAGCGCGGCGGCGATTTCCGCCGCGGTGGCGCGGTTGTCGCCAGTGATCATCACGAGGCGGAGACCTTGCTTTTTCAGTTCGCGAATGGCAGCAGGAGCGGAAGGTTTGATGGAATCAGCGATCCGGAGACTTCCCACGAACTTGCCGTCGATGGCGACGGCAACGTTCGTCACGCCATAGTCGAAGCAGGCTTCGGCTGTGCGGTCGAAGGCCCCGATTTCGGCCATCAAAGCTTCATTTCCAACAGTGACCTGATGGCCGTCAACGATACCGCGAATTCCCTTCCCGGCTATCGTAGCAACATCGGTGGGCTCAGAAAGCTTCAGGTTGTGCCTTTTTGCGGAGTCGAGAATGGCGGCAGCGAGAGGGTGTTCACTCGCGCGCTCGAGGCTGGCAGCTACGCGCAAGACCTCCTTCGGATCGAGCCCGGGATTCGGCGCATGAATGTCCTGCATTTTCGGCTTGCCTTCGGTAAGCGTCCCAGTTTTATCGACGACCAGGGTGTCGACTTTTTCCAGAATCTCGAGCGCCTCGGCGTTCTTGATGAGCACTCCAGCGCGCGCGCCCCGGCCGACGCCGACCATGATCGCCATCGGCGTAGCGAGTCCTAACGCGCACGGGCACGCGATGATCAGCACCGCAACTGCGTTCACTAGCGCGTGCGCGAACCGTGGTTGCGGACCGACCAAGAACCACGCGAAGAAAGTAATCACCGCGATCGCGACCACTATGGGGACGAACCACTTGGCCACGCGGTCCGCCAGCCGTTGGATGGGCGCGCGGCTGCGCTGCGCCTGGCCTACTAGTTGCACGATGCGCGCCAGCAGGGTTTCACTGCCCACGCGCTCGGCGCGCATCACGAACGAGCCGGTGCCATTGATGGTGGCGCCGATGACTTTGCTTTCTGGCAATTTCTCGACCGGCAAGGATTCGCCGGTGATCATGGACTCGTCGATTGCGCTGCGGCCTTCCAGAAGCACGCCGTCCACGGGAATTGTCTCTCCGGGGCGCACGCGCAGACGGTCGCCTGGATTCACCTGTTCGAGCGGAACATCTTTCTCGCTGCCGTCAGGGTTAAGCAGGCGCGCCGTCTTGGGGCTGAGATCGAGCAGCGCCCGAATGGACGCGCTGGTGCGGCTGCGGGCGCGCAGTTCCATCACCTGGCCCAGCAAAACCAAAGTGGTGATTGCGGCCGCGGCTTCGAAATAAACGTCGGGATAGCCTCCCATGCCGCGCAATGATTCCGGAAAAATCTGCGGAGCAAGCGTGGCGGTGAGGCTGTATCCGTAGGCTACGCCGGTGCCCATGCCGATCAGGGTGAACATGTTCGGACTGCGGTTTACGAGCGAGGTCCAGAAGCGCTGGAAGAACGGCCAGCCTGCCCAAACGACCACCGGAGTGGCCAACGCGAGTTCGAGCCAAGGCAGCGCGGAGCCGGGCAGAAGGCGGTGCAGAGGCATCTCCCAGAACATGCTAGTCATCGCAATCGCCATCAACGGCGCGGTCAGGGCGAGGCTGATCCAGAAGCGCTGGGTCATGTCGCGAAGCTCGGGGTTTTCTTCTGCCGCAGCGGTGACGGTGCGCGGTTCGAGCGCCATGCCGCAGATTGGGCACGAGCCTTGCCCGGGCCGCACGATCTCCGGATGCATGGGGCATGTGTACTCGGTACGTGTCGACGATGATGCGACCGGGAGTTCCGGTTCGAGCGCCATACCGCACGACGGGCAGGCCCCGGGCTTCTTCTCGCGGACCTCAGGGCACATCGGGCAGACATAGGCGATCGCGACGGGCCGCGGGGCCTGACTCTGGGGCTTCGTTGGTTGCGGTGGGTGCTGGTCCGAGGATGCGGCTGGCTTTGCAGCCCCCAGCATCACCAAACCGGAGGAGCGCGTGGCCGCCGTCGCGCTAAGATATTTCCCCGGATCCGCCTTGAATTTCTCCCCACACCCGGCGCAGCAGAAGTAGTAGTTTTTCCCGCCGTGTTCGTGGACGTGTTTGGCGGTCGCGGGATTCACATTCATTCCGCAGACCGGGTCGCGTTCGAGGGTGGGCGCGGGTTTTAGCGGGTTCGTGGACATTCAGGCGGCAGCTCTCATCCCTTTCTCTGTCGTGTTCGATGGACAATGCTTTATATTGGATTCAGCCCGGCAGACAAACCGGGCGGGCGCATTCCGAGGCGCAGAGGATTATCCCATGACTTACCTGGACGTGGTTTTTCGTTACGGCGCGGCGCCCGGCGAGAACGAATTGCGGGCCATCGACGGCATGCGTGAGGTTTACGGAGTGCGGCGGGTGCAGTTCAACGACCAGGAGCGAACTGTCCGGGTAGAGTTTGACGCTTCGCGCCTGAAGGCCGAAGCCGTGGCTCGACTCTTGCGTCAAGCGGGAGTCGACGTTCGTGAGCGGTTGGAGCTGGCCTAACCGGAGAAGATGAGGGAGTGGGGGAGGGCTTGCGTCGGCGCTCGGAACAAAATGCAAGGGGCGCCCAAGAAAACCTCTGGCCGAAGTCATCCTTGGAACGCCCCGTTGCGCGCCACTTCGTCTGACGTTGTTATAAGCACATGGCGTGCCGTCTGTAACCCGCTCAAAACACAGGTCGGCTCGGCTGAGGGCGTTGTAGGAATTGCTCTGCGGCAGGAAAGATTTACTTCGAGCCACAACGCCAAGCAACAAACGGGCCGCGGATTGTGGAAAAGGTTTAAGAGCCGGAAACATTTCGCTTGGCTGCCGGGCGCTCGTCAGAAGTTCACAGCAGAAGTTCGCAGTGACCAGCAAACTTCCGTTATAATTCCTGAGCGAGTTCGCCTACCAAAGGCAACACCTGCGCCCTTAGCTCAGCTGGATAGAGCGTCTGGCTACGAACCAGAAGGTCGGGAGTTCGAATCTCTCAGGGCGCACCATCTTTATCTTCTGCTCTTTCTTCCGCGACTCTTTCCGGTTAGCAGCAACGGCCGCGACCCTTGGTGTCTGGCGTGGTACAAGACTGGGTTGCGTCCCCTGCGTTTTCTGCTAGTCTGGGTCTGCCCTGTTGTTTCTGTCACGCGGTTTGTGGCATTTCTGTTTCGGCCATTTCTGTTTCAGTCATTTCTGTTTCAGTCACTGACCGGAGCCTCTCTCCGGAACTCGGGTCACGCCCATGTCGAAGGTTATCGAACAAGACGTGTCTGTCCTGTCGTCGTCCAAGCGCGGATTGGTTTATCTCACGGCTAACGATTGGGCTTTGGTCGCCGACAAGGCGAGCCGCGTGCATTTCAAGAAGGGAGAGGCACTGGTGCAAAGGGGCCGGAGAACGAATGGAGTTTATCTCTTGCTTAAGGGGACAGCGCGCGTGCAAATTCCGTCGCAACCGGCAACGCCGGGGATTGGTCCCGGTGAGATCTGCGGAGAAATGTCATTCCTGGAAGACGCGCCAGCGAGCGCCAGCGTGGTCGCGGAAGGAGAGGTTGAGGCCTATCAACTCGACCGTCCCACATTACAGAGCTTGTTTGAGCTGTTCCCTCACCTGGCTTCGCGCTTTTACCGGTCTCTGGCCACGAATCTGTCCCGGCGGCTGCGCGAGTTGATTGGGCCGGGCTCGAAAACGTCCACCTGAGGTTGGGCCGTCACCGGTTGGCGTCAAGGAGCGCGATATTGTGCACCAACTACGCGGACTGGAATTCACCCATCGGCACTTTTCGCGCCAGCAAACCCCAAAAAACAAGCGTCCCAAAGCTCTTGCGAGCTTCGGGACGCTGGAACAGCCCTCCCCCAGAACTGCTCACGTATGAGCCTACTTGCAGTCGAGGCGGTTGTGAATTACACTTCTGTGCCATGCCGGTGGCACTAAACGGCTAGGGAAATTCCCGATGGTTCGGATGGTAATTCGCCCGGTTGTTGGTACTGATATTGGGCCCGACGCGAGCCGCTTTAGGGTGGCGGTGGTAGGTCGACGGACGCAAAAGGGCTGTACTAGTGTGCATCGCTTTGCAGTTTCAAATTGGGCATCTCGAGGGGTACGCGAGCTAACCGGTAGCTAAATCAACATGTTATGTTTTTTTCGGGTTTGGCACGCAGGGTGCTCTTGTAGTCACGCGGACGCAGGTGTGGTTCCGCCAGCGGAGACCTGAAGTCCCCGAGACAGTTAGAGGGTTTTCGAGCGCAGGAGGACGGATCATGAAGCGGATAGTTTTGATGGCTTTGCTGGCCCTGGCTTTGCCGGTGGCAGCTTTCGCAGGTAACGTGGATTTCACCAATAATGGCGGCACCCTGGCTGGGAATTCTGCGGGCCTGACCCTTAGTGGCTCGGAACTGACCTCGGTGACCGGCTTCAACGGACTGGGATTGATCCAAGGCGGGCTGGGCACCGTGTCGTTCACGACCGGTTCTCTGGCGTCCGGGAATCTGATGACGGGCGCGACACTGAATGGTGGCGGAAGCTTCGTTATTACGAGCAATGGCTCGAACTCCAGTCTTCCTAGCGGCACGATCTTCAGCGGCACATTCAGCGGTCCGGTCACTTGGTCTACGATCGGCTGTGGCGGATCTGACGGCTCAGTCTGCTACGAGCTTACCGGTACCATCTCCGGCACGTGGTACAACGGGGCGACCGTCAGTGGCGCCACGATCCAACTCACCTTTAACGCTGGCGTCAACGGCTTTACCGGATCGGTGCCTCTAGGCAGCGGCGACACGGTCATCACCACCGTTCCCGAGCCCGGCACTCTGGGATTGCTCGGAACTGGATTGGTTGGTCTGGCTGGAATGGTTCGCAGAAAGCTGAAAGGCTAACTTCAACGTTTTCCGCTTCTAAGGAGCCCCGCCTCGTGCGGGGCTTTAATTTTGCAGCAAGGTTTGACCTGCCAAGTCCTGGGTTCCATCTCAGTCCGCGATTACCGCAGTAACCCTCAAGCCGGGATTACCGTTGACCCCATACGGTCCCCTCCTTACATTCTCCCTAGGGGGTCCTATGAAGGACATTCATGAAGTGTTGCGGCAGAAGCAGACCAAGTACGCCCAACTGGGTAAGCAGATCGAGATGCTCCAGCAGGCGGCGGAGAAGCTGCGTGAAGTGGCTCCCTTGCTCGCCGAAAACGACGACGAAGACAACGCGGTCTTGATGGAAGTAGACGAGGCTTCGACCGGTTCTGACGCCATGGCCGCGAAGGCGGGTGCGGCCGGTGGGGGAGCAGCCGCTTCCAAAGCAGCTCGGCCGACCGCGCCACGTTGGCCGTAATCTCGCCGTGGTTAGGCGGGGAATCAAGTTATGACCCTTCTGGCATTGCTGGTTTCCAGCGACGATTCCGCTAGCGAGATCCTGGGCCGGGTGCTGCCGGCATCCGGGATCGCGGTGGAGCGCTTCAGCGATCTGGACACGGCAATCGACCGTCTTCATCAGCAGAGGTTCGACGCGCTCATCCTTGATTTCGAAGACCCGAAGGCTGCCGGCGAGGTGCTCGAACAGGCCCGCAAGCTGAATTCTGGAAACGCGCCCGTCACCGTGGCTTTGGTTGCGGAACCTGCCAGAGCGCGCGACATTCTCAGCGGCGGCGCGCACTTCGTACTGTACAAGCCTCTCTCCGAGGACAAAGCCAAAGCCGGCTTGCGCGCAGTCGCCGCCTTGTTGAATCGCGAACGCCGCCGCGCTTACCGCGTTCCCGTGCAAGCTCCGGTTGAACTCACGCTGCCCGATACTCGCAAGGCCGAGGGCATTCTTCTGGACCTGAGCGAAACTGGAATGGATGTTCTGACCGCCGAACCTCAGGCCACTGGAGCGCTACTAAATTTCCGCTTCCAGTTGCCCGACGGGAGTCTTGAAGTGCACGCACACGGGCAGGTGGCGTGGGCCAAGCCGAACGGTCAAACGGGCGTCCGCTTTCTGGATCTGGACGAAGCGGTCAGGGCCCAACTTCATGTCTGGCTGCAGGCAGCCGCCGGAGCCCAGGGCGCGGAACCGGAGGAGACCGTTCCCCACTGCAGGCTCACCGATCTGAGCCTGGGCGGATGCTACCTGGAGACCGACTCGCCATTTCCCGAACGTGCTTTGATCGACCTCTGCCTGAAAACCGAAGCAATGGCCGTCCACACCGAGGGCATGGTGCGGGTAACGCACCCGGGCCACGGCATGGGGGTGGAGTTCCCTTCCCGCACCTCGGAACAGCGCGCCCAGGTCGGCAACCTGATCAGCCTGCTGCGCGGTTGCCCTGAATCCATGCTCGAACTCAGTGTTTCTCCGCGCGCCCTGACCGCGGACCTCAGTCAATTCGAGCGCGCGCCGGAGCGCGGCGACGGGGCCGCGGACGATCTCGACGATCCCTTGCTGGAATTGCTGCGACAAGGCTCTAAGCTGCAACAGGACGATTTCCTGGCGGAACTGCGCCACCAGCGATCCGGCGAGAGCGTCGCGCCTTAGCCCTCCTCTTGGCCCATTGTTTTCCCGGTCGAAGATTTCATCCCACTCTCCTGTCTTGAACCTTCCCTTTCAAGAAAAGCCTCTCGCGGCAGTTGGCTGGCGGACTTTCGGGACTGGGACTAGGACTTGGGCAAGGGCAGGAAAATAGGGCAGGCAGCGAGCGTAGCAGAGTGTGCGAGAGGCCGGCGGTGGGCGGCTTCCGGAGGGAGAAGAACCCGCGCCCCGTCTCAAGCGCGGATCCCTCAACTCTCCGTGGTCTGTTCCACCCCAATGAGAGTACGGTAGCTGATGCCTGTTGCGCGTTGGTTTCAGGAACATTAAATCTGAGTTAAATAGGTGTAGTTTATGCACAGGCCGGGACAGCCATCCGTGCGATTCCAAAATCCGGTAAGCCGTTCCTGCTGGCAAAATAGGAACTGTTGATGCCCATTGTTGACTACACACCCAGACGGTTCGGGGATGTCAGTGAAATGGTTGCACAGGTTCCTGGCCCGATGAATCTGGCTCATCGGCCCTTTGTGGACTACTACTACGCCACTGGTGAATGGTCCAAGCTCTATTTGTATTATTCGGATTCCGGAAAGGTAATCGGTACGCTGGGGCGCGAGCTTGCCCGGTTCGAATACGATTCCCGCGAACTCACACTTCGCATCGGTTCCAATTGGTACTCGCTGCAGCGGGGAGTGGGAGGCGAGCTTTACCAGTACTCGGCGCAATCCAACCCCGGCAGCACCGGGCTGATGTTCTCCGGAAGCCAGGACACTCTCGCGATCCTGCGCCACCATGAGTGGATTTTTGTCCCCGGCATTCGAGGCTATTTCCTGAACAACCCCTACCACGTGTATCCCGGAGAATCCAGGTGGCGGGGCGCAGCCAAATCGTTCATCCGGCGCGTGGCACAAAGAAGAATTTCAAGTTTCGGGTCGCGCATTCCGTCGCAGGTGTCCGCGGAGATCACCGTTCGGGAGGAAGGCTCCTATGCCCAAGACCTGCTCCCCTCCCGGTCTCCGTTTCTGTTCCGCTTCGCGCCGCCTGTCGAATATTTGAGCTGGCGCTACAACCTTTCTCTGCCTTTCATCCGCTACCGGTTGTTTCGCGTGATCGCGCGCGGCGCGTCCATTGGCTACGTTATCCTCCGGGACTCGCCAGAAAAAATTGTGGTCGCGCAGTGCGATGGCGAGGACGCCTCCGCCCTCGCCTACGGCGTGCTGCTAAGCATTCTCGAAGCGGGCCGCAAGGATCAGTCGCCTCGAACGGTTTTCCTGGCCTGCTGTCACTCGGAAATGAAAACCATCTTCCAAGAGTTCGGCTTCCAGGAACAACGGGGCGGCGACTTGCCGTTCGCCTTTCGCACGCCTCCCCCGGAAATAGAACTCTCGCTGGGCGCTTCTCGTTGGCTGGTCAATTTTGATTGGGGGGACAACGGTCTCCGCCAGCCGTTTCTTGACGGCGGGGACCTGGTATGAGTTCGGGGGGGTCTTATGGAAGGGTGGGATACGCAACGGCCCCCATGCACGCTTCTCGCCCCTGTGCGAACATGTACCAGCGGAAGACAGCGCCTCTTCAAGGGGGCTGATGGGGAGCGAAACTGGCGTCAATTGAAAAACCCGGTCAGGCTCACCGCGCTGATTCGCCGGGCACATCGCACAAAGCACCGCGCGAACTGCCGCACAGCAGTCTGGCCTGGACCCCGCTCATCTCAATCGCAGCGGCGGCATTTGCGGCTGAGATCCCCTTCTTTTTTCTGGGCACCCCCTCGGGACACGATGTTGAATTTCATCTGTACTCATGGCTGGAGGTGCTCTCGCAATGGAAGCAGGGCATCGTTTACCCGCGCTGGGCGGCCCTGGCACACTTCGCCTATGGCGAACCCCGCTTCATCTTCTATCCCCCGGCGTCGTGGACTCTGGGAGCAGCGCTTAGTGCCATCTTTCCGTGGACGCTGGTCCCGGGCATCTATATCTGGCTCGTGCTGGTGGCAGCGGGCGTGTCCATGTTTCTGCTGGCGCGGCAATGGCTGGACCGGCGGGACGCCATCTTCGCCGCCGTGCTGTACGCCGTGAATCCTTATCACCTGGTGATTGTCTACTGGCGGAGCGCGTTCGCCGAGTTGCTGGCCAGTTCGTTGTTGCCCCTGTTGCTGTTGCTTTTGTTGCGGGCGGACGAAAAGGGCCGGCGCGTGACCGTGTTTCTGGCGCTGCTGCTCGGGGGCGCATGGCTTATCAACGCACCCGCCGCAGTCATGATCCATTATTCAATGGCGTTACTGGTGGTGGTGATTGCCTGGCAGCGGCGCTCGCCGCGCGTGCTGCTGGTGGGGGCTGCAGCCATGCTTCTGGGTGCGGCGCTGGCTGCTTTCTATTTGTTGCCCGCCGTCTACGAACAGAAATGGGTCAACATTGCGGAGGCAGTTTCTGCCGGTTCACGTCCGCAGGATAACTTTCTGTTTATCCACACTACCGACGCGGAGCACGATGCCTTCAACCATCTGATTTCCTGGGTCGCGCTCGCCGAGATCGGGTTGACTCTTACGGCTGCATGGGCGGCACGAAGCTGGGGCAGCCGCAATCGCGCGCTCTGGTACGTGCTCGTGGGCTGGGCCGCGGCGTGCACCGTGCTGATGCTTCCGATTACCGGGCCGTTGTGGAACGCCCTGCCCAAGCTGCGTTTTATGCAGTTCCCCTGGCGGTGGCTGTTGTGCCTCGGCGTTCCCTTCACTTTGCTGATGACCCTGGGAGTAAGGAGATGGACCTCGCGAGTGGCGCTCTATCTGGCGACCTTGTGCGTGCTTGCTTTTGTCTGGCAACACTACCAGTCGCCCTGGTGGAACGATGCTGACGACCTGCGCCAGATCCAAGACAACATGGCGACCGGCGTGGGAAACGAAGGCAGCGACGAGTACACGCCGGTCGGCGCCGAGCTTTCTTCCGCCGATCGTTCTTCCGCCGATCGTTCTTCCATCGATAAAGAGGCCCGGCGCGTGACAGTGGACGGCCCCGCCCATGCTGCCATCCGGGTCTCACAGTGGGGCCCGGAACACAAGCTCTTCACGGCCGAAATGTCGGCGGCGGACAACCTGGCATTGCATCTGTTCAACTATCCGGCGTGGCGAGTGGAAGTGAATGGGCGCCAGGTGCCAGCGGGTACCCGGGAAGGCACGGGACAGATGTTGGTCCCCGTGAACGCGGGCGCGAATCGCGTGCTGATTACTTTTAACCGCACCTGGGATCGCACGGCGGGCGCGTGGATCTCAGCCTTCACGGTGCTCGTGACACTACTGTGTCTGCGAAAAACTCTGCCGGCTTCATCCTCCGGACGAACCCTGTCATGATGGTCACGTAATGCGAAGGATACTCATTGCCACTTCCAATCCGGGCAAGCTGCGCGACTTCGCCGGCGCGGCTCTGCGGCATGGAGTGGAGGTCGCGGGCATTCCTGACTTCTCTTCCTTGCCCGCCGTGGTCGAGGACGGCCTTACGTTCGAGGCCAACGCGCGCAAGAAGGCTGAAGCGTACAGCAGATATGTTTCCGGAGAGATTGTCGTTGCTGATGACTCGGGCTTGGAAATTGACGTCCTGAATGGCGCGCCCGGCGTGCATTCCGCCCGCTACGCCGCGCCGGCGCTGCAGAATAAGCAGCCGCACGAAGCAGATGCGAACACCGATGACGAAGCCAACAACGCGCGCGTTCTCCGCGAACTGAAAGGCGTTCCGCCCGCCCAACGAACTGGTAGATTTGTCTGCGTGCTGGCTGCTGCGCGAGATGGAAAGACGCTGGCTACGTTTCGCGGCGCGGCCGAGGGGATCATCCTCGACGCGCCGCGCGGCACGAATGGTTTCGGCTACGACCCGCTCTTTTATTTTCCGCAGATCAAGAAAACCTTCGCGGAACTGAGCGCAGAGGAAAAGGCCAAATACAGCCACCGCGGCGCAGCCTTCCGTAAATTCCTGGAGTGGTGCCAGCGTTCTTACTGACGACTGAGAGCCCGCAACTGGCAACTGCTTTCTTGACTTCACTTCTCCCTCCGCCGGATAATGAAAAGTTCTTTTGTCATTCTTGAATCGATAAGCAGAACGAACAAGAACTCATAAGGAGCGATTCGTGGCGTCAGCAGCCAGTTCTACTGCTCCCGTGGTAGCGAAAGAAGGAATCCATGGCGTCGCGCCCCTGCGTGCCGGCCAAGGTACACAATTTCTCTTGCGCCGGTTGCATTCCCTGTCGGGCATCGTTCCCGTGGGCGCGTTTCTCTTTGAACATATCCTGATTTCCAACTCCACCGCCATCAGCAGCCCGGATGCTTATGCCCGGCAGGTGAGCTTTCTCGCCAACCTACCGCTGGTCTTCTTTCTTGAGCTGTTCGGCATCTGGCTGCCCATCGCGTTCCACGGGCTCTACGGTTTCTACATCTGGTACCGCGGCGAGGGAAACATGATGGAATATCCCTGGACCGGCAACTGGATGTACACCGTGCAGCGCTGGACCGGCGGCATCGCCTTCGCCTACATCCTTTGGCATACGTGGACGATGCGCTTCACGGGAGTCGATCTGCATGATCGTCCGGACTTGTCGTTCGGGAAGGTTGCGGCGGAGGTTCATCACCCGCTGCTGCTCGCGTTCTACGTAGTTGGGTTGGTTTGCGCGTCGTGGCATTTTGCCTACGGAATTTGGCTGTTCTGCGCGAAGTGGGGGATCGTCTCCGGAGATAAAGCACAGCAGCGATTTCTCCGGCTATGCCTCGCTTTTTTCCTGCTGATGAGCACCGTGGGAGTGGTTAGCTTGTACACATTCAGCCAGAAGTTCCCGGACGCGCCTACCCCAGTGGAATCGGACCACGCGAGCACCTACGGAAGGCCGGTGCAATAAGATGGCAGATCCCAAAATCATCGTCATCGGAGGCGGCTTGGCGGGACTCTCCGCCGTCATCAAGATCGCTGAGATGGGCGCCACTGTCGATCTCTTCTCCATTGTTCCGGTGAAGCGTTCGCACTCGGTGTGCGCGCAGGGCGGCATCAATGCGGCCAAGAACCTGAAGGGTGAAGGCGACTCGACCTGGCAACACTTTGACGACACGGTCTACGGCGGAGATTTTCTGGCGAACCAGCCGCCGGTTAAAGACATGTGCGAGGCCGCGCCCGGCATTATCGATCTGCTCGACCGCATGGGCGTTCCCTTCAACCGCACACCCGAAGGCCTGCTCGACTTTCGCCGCTTCGGCGGGACGCTCTTCAACCGTACCGCCTTCGCCGGAGCCACTACGGGCCAACAGTTGCTTTATGCACTTGATGAGCAAGTCCGCCGCTACGAATCCGAAGGCAAGGTGAAGAAGTACGAGCATTGGGAGTTTCTCTCCGCCGTGCTCGACGGAAACCGCGTCTGCCGCGGCATCTGCGCCATGGACCTGCGCAGCATGGAAGTCCGCACCTTCCCTGCCGACGCCATCATCATCGCCACCGGCGGCATTGGAGCGATCTTCGGCAAGTCGACCAACTCGGTTGTGTGTACCGGCTCGGCGCAGTCCGCGCTTTATCAGCAGGGCTGCTGCTACGCCAACGGCGAGTTCATTCAGGTGCATCCCACCTCGATCCCGGGCAACGACAAGCTTCGTTTGATGTCGGAATCGGCGCGCGGCGAGGGCGGACGCGTATGGGTTCCGAAGAAGCAGGGCGACAATCGCGATCCGAAGTCGATTCCGCAGAGTGAGCGCTGGTACTTCCTGGAAGAGTGGTACCCGAAGTACGGGAATCTTGTGCCGCGTGATGTGGCTACGCGGGCCATCTTCAAGGTGGTGTACGAGCATAACCTCGGCATCGACGGCAAGCCGATGGTTTATCTCGACCTCACCCACATCGATCGCAAGATTCTCGATCGCAAACTGGAAGGCATTCTCGAAATCTACGAAAAGTTTGTGGGCGATGATCCCCGCGACACGCCCATGAAGATTTTCCCCGGCATGCATTACACCATGGGCGGTATGTGGGTGGATTTCAAGCAGGCCACGAATATCCCCGGCATCTACGCTGCCGGCGAGTGCGAGTATCAGTATCACGGTGCGAATCGTCTCGGCGCGAATTCACTGGTCTCCTGCATTTATGGTGGAGGCATTGCCGGCCCGAACGCAGTGAAGTATGCGCGCGGATTGCAGGCGCTCCCTGACGGCAACGGAGTTTTCGAGGCCGAGAAGAAGAAGCAGGAAGAGAGCAATTCCCTGCTCATGAATAATTCGGGGACGGAAAATCCGTTCCGGCTGTGGCAGGAACTGGGCGAGCTGATGACCAAGGACTGCACGGTCATCCGGTACAACAAGAATCTGCAGCAGACGGATGCGAAACTCGTGGAGATGCTGGAAC
Organism: uncultured Acidobacteriaceae bacterium; assembly: GCA_963842095.1. Classification (GTDB taxonomy): domain Bacteria; phylum Acidobacteriota; class Terriglobia; order Terriglobales; family Acidobacteriaceae; genus Sulfotelmatobacter. The sequence goes on along the minus strand of CAWJEY010000002.1, from coordinate 715,248 downwards.
GCTTCCGCAAAGTGAACCTGAGCGACCGGACCCAGTGGGCGAATACCAGCGTGGTCTTCACGAGGCAGCTTTACAACATGCTGCAGTTGGCGAGGGTGGTCGCTCAGGGCGCCCGCATGAGGGATGAATCGCGCGGCGCGCACTACAAACCGGATTTCCCCGAGCGCGACGACAAGAATTTCCTGAAGACGACGAAGGCATATTTCGCGCCGGATGCGGACGAGCCGAAATTCGAGTTCGAGCCGGTGGATACGTCGCTGATTCCGCCGAGGGCGAGGAAGTACTGATGCGGCAGAGACTCCGTCGTTCAAGGTTTTTCTTTGTGATGGCGTATGTCGCCTTAGCGACGGTTGACTTCTTGTATTTTTTGTACTCGCCTCGCGTGTCAAGCGGGATTACCACTTGCGTGTTTGTGTTCTTAGCGGTTGGCTGGAATTGGTGGTTTGGTCGTCTCACCGAAGAGAACGAAGTGACGAAGCTCAATTTGGGCGCACCAACTGAATCGAATCATGGCTAATAAATCCGTCCTCCTCAAAATCAAGCGCCAGAACACTCCGACCTCCAAGTCGTACTGGGAAGAATTCGAGCTGGCCTACAAGCCGAACATGAACGTGATCTCCTGCCTGATGGAGATCGCCGCCAACCCCGTCACCCGCGAGGGCAAGGCGACCACGCCCATCACCTACGACTCGAATTGCCTGGAGGAAGTCTGCGGCTCCTGCGCCATGCTCATCAACGGACGCGCCCGCATGGCCTGCTCCGCTTTGATCGACAATCTCGAGCAGCCAGTTAAGCTTGAACCTTTCTCAAAATTCCCCATCGTCCGCGATCTCGCGACCGACCGCAGTGTAATCTTCGAAAACCTGAAAGCTGTCAAAGCCTGGGTCCCAATCGATGGCACCTACGACCTAGGCCCCGGCCCGCGCATGACGGCCGAAGAACAGGAACAGGCCTATCCCATTTCCCGCTGCATCTCCTGCACATGCTGCATGGAAGCTTGCCCGCAATTCAACGAAGACACTGGCTTCGTGGGCGCGGCTACTATCGCGCAAGTGCGCCTATTCAACACGCATCCCACGGGCAAGGCGCTGCAGCGTGAGCGTCTGGCGGCCCTGATGGGCGACGGCGGCATTCAGGAGTGCGGCTACGCGCAGAACTGCGTCGAGGTCTGCCCCAAGGACATCCCGCTGACCCGCTCGATTTCCGAGGTCAGCGGCGCAGTCATGAAACAAGCCATCGGTGACCTTTTCCGGCGCTGATTTTTGTCACTCCTGCCACAACAGGGCCAGCCCGCTCTGTCTCTAAGCCTGCTAACTGGTTGCTCCGGGAGCACATGAGTCGGCCCCAATCCCCGCGCTGGGATGGCGTTTCGCGTGCTCCTATCCATGGCGGAACGGTTTGCGGCGGAGCTGAGTAACCAGAGGGTAACCAGCGTTGAGTAATGTTTAAAGACACCCTGGTAACGGCTGGCCTGCAATCAAAGGTTGGACCACTTGACAGCATGGCTTATAATCCCCGGACGGTCGCAGGTTAGCCCGTACGGAAGACTACGGAACTCATTGAAATTGAACCTACAGCGCCGGATGGTTCTGCTCCTCCTGCTGGTGTGCGTGTGCAGCCCGCTTTTTGCGGCGACTGCACTGCATAAGCCGGTGCGCCATCACCGGATATTTCACCGTCTGCACTGGACGTTGTGGCATCCCATGTTCCGGCCCACGCACGAGTCTCTTTTAGTGCAGAACGCCGAAATTGACCGCCTCGAATTACCGCGCATACAGGACGACGACGAACTGGAAGCCCTGAAGGCTAGTGGGGCGCTGCAGCCCATTATTGCAGGTGAGACACTGCGGTTCGATCCGCGCCTCGATCCTTCGCGCCGATATTGCCGTCCCTGGACCCGCGACTTTGTTCAGGATATCGCGCAGGCCTACTACCATCGCTTTCATGAACAGATTCAGGTGAACTCCGCCGTTCGCACGGTAAAGATCCAGAAAAAACTTCGTCGGCACAATCGCAATGCCGCCCCGTCCGAGGGCGACACCGCATCGTCGCACCTGGCCGGCCTCACCGTCGACCTGCAGCGCCGCGGCATGACCCAGGAGCAGATTCAGTGGATGGAACATTACCTCTTCTACATGAAGGCCCTTGGCCTGGTTGAGCCCGAAGAAGAGCGGCATCAATGGGTCTTCCACATCATGGTCTCAGGGCGCTACGCGGATTGGCGCGAAACCCAGGACATCGTTCCCATGGAGCGCCCGGAGCCTACCACCGTCACCGCCGACAGCCGCGCCGAATAGTCATCCCCGTATAATTCTCCGATTATGCTCGTCCTTATGGCCGGCCTTCCTGGCACCGGCAAGACTACGCTCGCACACGCACTGGCTGCACACACCTCCGGCCGCGTGCTTGGTAAAGACGAGATCCGTCACGCGCTCTTTTACGCCCACGAAGTCGAATATTCTTCCCGGCAAGATGACTTCTGCCAGCAGGTCATGATTGAAACTGCGGCCTATCTCTTGCAGCGGGATCCAACCCGCATCGTTTTTCTCGACGGACGCCCGTTCTCACGCCGCTACCAGATCGACAACGTAGCGAACGCAGCCGCTTCCCTGCACCAGAGCTGGCACATCCTCGAGTGCGTGTGCCCTGAGGAAGTGGCCAGGCAGCGTCTCGATGAACACTCCCTGTTAAGAACACATCCCGCCGGAAATCGTGACTTCCAACTGTTTCTGGACGTCAAAGCCCGCTTCGAAACGATCAGCCTGCCGAAGACCGTGATCGACACCCGCGAACCGCTGCAAGCCTGCGTCGAGCAAGCCCTCGCTGCCCTCCGGTAATCGTCAGTAGATGGTCGGGTTTTCTTCCCTGCGTCCGGCATATACAATCGTTGCTTCGCCCGCGGACTTGCGCGGAGCACACCAACCCTATGACTCACCTGAGAATTGTTCTGCTCTTGGCTCTTGCCGTTGCTGCGGCGGCCGCCCAATCCGCGCCGCCTGCGGATACACCCATCAGCGCCCAAGCGCGCGCCATTCACGACTCCGCCCTCATCGTCGACACTCATGCCGATACGCCCCAGCGCTTTCTCGACGAAGGCTTCGACATCGGCTCAACTGATCCTAACGACATTGGCCACCTGAGCCTCGACAAAGCCCGCCGCGGCAATCTAGGCGCGGAGTTCTTCTCCATCTGGGTCGACCCGGAAACCAATCAGGGCCATTTCGCCCGCCACACCTTCGATCTCATCGACTCCGTCTATGAACAGGCCGCGCGCCATCCCGACCGCATGATGATGGCCTTTTCGGTGGCCGATATCGAACGCGCCCACAAGGAACACAAGCTCGCCGCCCTGATGGGAATCGAGGGTGGCCACTCCATCGAAAACGATATGCACCTGCTCCGCGACTACTACCGGCTCGGCGTGCGCTACATGACGCTCTCCTGGTCAAACACCAACGAATGGGCGGATTCCTCCGGCGACATCGACGATCCCAAAATCCAGCATCACAACGGCCTCACCGACTTCGGCAAGCAGGTAGTGCTGGAGATGAACCGCCTGGGCATGATGGTCGATATTTCCCACGTCGCTGACAAGACGTTTTGGGACACGATCGCCACCACCAAGGCTCCAGTCATTGCCTCGCACTCCTCAGCTCGCGCGCTGGTCAATGCTCCCCGCAACATGACCGATGACATGCTGCGCGCCGTGGCCAAGAATGGTGGCGTGGTGCAGGTTAACTTTTACTCGGGATTCGTCGACGAGGATTATCGCAAGGCGATGGAGGCCCAGGACAAGGATGAGAAAACCGCCGTCCAGACGTATGTCGACTCTCTGAAAGCACAGGGCAAGCCGATCAATTACATTGAGGCCGACCGCATCGAGCGCGAGTGGATGGCGAAGATCCCGCGCCCACCCTTCAAGTCGCTGATCGACCACATCGACCACATCGCCAAAGTCGCCGGCGTGGATCACGTGGGCCTGGGCTCCGACTTCGACGGCGTCAGCGGCGCCACGCCACAAGGCATGGACTCCGCCGCGGACCTGCCCAAGATTACGCAGGCGCTGCTCGATCGCGGATACAGTGCCGACGACATCAAGAAGATCCTCGGTGGCAATCTGCTGCGCGTTTTCCGCCAGGTTGAAACCGCGAGCCGCGAAATGCAGTCTCAGCCCCCATCCCATTGACGCGGCCACTGTCGTACAATGCAACGTTGCTAGTAATCCACCAGGGCACGATGTGCCCGTTCAAGGAGTAATCATGCGCAATGTCCTTCTAGCTTCGGTTCTGCTTTCTATGGCTACGCTCGCCGTCTGGGCGCAGTCGAGCAGTCAGGCCGCACCAGCAGCCAAACCCACCGCCATCATCGAGACCACAGCCGGCAACTTGACCTGCACCTTGTTCCCCGACAAAGCCCCGATCGGAGTCGCGAACTTCATTGGCCTCGCCACCGGGACTAAGGACTGGAAAACGTCGAAAGGCGTAACCAAGCATGGTGTGCCGCTCTACGACGGCACCATTTTTCACCGCGTGATTCCTGATTTCATGATTCAGGGGGGCGATCCCGCCGGCGATGGAACGGGAGATCCGGGATATAAGTTCAAGAACGAAGTTTCTTCGGACACTTTTATTCGACAAGCCCGGACGCTTGGCCTATGCCAACGCTGGCCGGGACACCAACGGCTCGCAGTTCTTCATCACCGAAGTACCCGTGGCGCACCTCAACGGGGGCTACACCATCTTCGGCCCGTGCGACGCAGCCAGCGTGGCACTGGTGAAGCAGATTGCGCGCATGGCCAGAGATCCACAGAACGACCGCCCATTTCGTCCGGTGAAGATTACGCACATCAAAATCGATAGCGGCGCCGCAGCGGCTTCGAGCCAGAAATAGAATTATCAAGCAGCTCGAATCTTCGATTTTGACGAGCCGAAATACTTTCCTCATGACTAGATGTGGCTTTCTCCTGACCGTAGTGATGCTCGGAATGTCCCCGGCTGTGCGCGCGCAGATGCCGAGAAACGCACCTGCCCAGGCGCCTGCCCAACTGCCTACTTCGCCTGTTAGCTCGTCCGCGTCCGTCAAGCAGGACGTCCCTTACGCCATAGTCGGCGGTCATCCGCTGCTGGTGGACATCTACGAGCCGGGTGAGCACTCCGATCTGCGTCCCGCCGTGGTCCTGATCCATGGCGGCGCTTGGACCAGCTTTGACAAAGGAACCATGACCAGCATGGGCAATTTTCTGGCCCGATCCGGTTTTGTCGCGTTCTCAGTCGACTACCGTCTGTTCAATGGCACCGTGAACCTCTGGCCCGCACAGCTCGACGACGTGCAGCGAGCGGTGCGCTGGATTCGGGCCAACGCCGCAAAATACCGCGTCGATCCCAATCGTATCGGCGCCTTCGGACACTCCGCTGGCGCGCAGTTGGCCGCCTTGCTCGGAATGGAAGATACGCGCGACAATTCCGATCCCTCCCTCGCCAAGTATTCCAGCAAAGTGCAGGCCGTGGTCGATGTCAGCGGGCCCCACCGATTTCACCACCAATCGTGACCCCGATCGCGACGCCTTCATGTCCGCCTTCCTCGGCGCTGACTATGCGCGCCACCCTGAAATCTGGCAGGACGCATCGCCCGCTTTTCATGTCTCGAAGAAAGTGGCGCCCTTCCTCATTCTCCATGGCACGCACGACGACAACGTGCCAATTGCGCAGGCCCAGGAGCTGGTCGATAAACTGAAGCAGGCGCACGTTTCGGTGAAGTTTGTAATGGTGGAAGATGGCCATGATCTCCAGACGCCAGAAGCGCGCAGGCGCCTGGCTCTCGAGAGCCGTGACTTCTTCGCTGAAAACCTCAGGTAGCCTTTTCTACCTCCTGTTAGAATCAGGAGCCACCAACTTAAGGAGAAAGATAATCTATGAGCCGTCCCGCGGGAACCTACGCCATTTTTGAAACATCCGAAGGAACCATCGTCTGCCGTCTGTTCGAAAAGGACGCCCCAAAAACCGTCGCCAACTTCGTGGAACTGGCCGAAGGCAAACGCGAGTGGACTCATCCCTCGACCCGTAAGAAATCCAAAGACCGCCTCTATGACGGCACGATTTTCCATCGCGTGATCCCCGATTTCATGATCCAGGGCGGCGACCCGCAAGGCACGGGCATGGGAGGCCCCGGCTACCAGTTCGAAGACGAGACCAAAGGCTCGCCTCACAAGCTCGACAAGGCGGGAAAGCTGGCCATGGCGAACGCCGGCCCCAACACCAACGGCTCGCAGTTCTTCATCACCGTCGCGCCTACGACATGGCTGACCGGCAAGCACACAATTTTCGGCGAGGTGGTCGAAGGCCAGGATGTTGTCGTGAAAATTTCCGAAGTCCCGCGCGGACGCAATGATCGGCCGAACAAGGATGTGGTGGTGAAGAAGGTGACGATCGAGAAAATCTAGCGCCACTACAAGTTTCATCCGGCTGCTACACTGGTCGTATGAAGAAAAGAATGCGAAGACCGGCGAAGGAACGGTCGGCAGACCGGGACAGCTACGATCGCGCCATGCGTGAGGCGCTGGCGCGCAGATCTTTCCTGAAATCGGACGGCAAGTACCTCTCGCGCGAGGAAGTTCATGACCGCGCCCGCCTTCGCTGATGCGAAGGCCCTCGCGCGCGCGGGATGAGTGTGATCGACAACCAGAACCTCAGGAAGGTCGCCGGCGCAGGGACAGCTCAAGTTCTTCAAAGCCAGGTATCATCAGATCCTCAGTTTTACGGCAGAGCCCGACAAACCTAAACTCCGATCACCCCACACAACTCCTTAACTGCGGCCGCGCTCTTGTCCAACCCGGCCTTCTCCTCAGCAGTCAGTTTGATCTCAATAATCTGTTCAATCCCCTTCGCGCCCAGTTTCACCGGCACGCCGACGTACAGGCCATTGATCCCATACTCGCCCTGCAAATACGCGGCGCAAGGCAGGATCTTTTTCTTGTCTTTTAGAATCGCCTCCACCATCTCCGTGGCCGCCGCCGACGGCGCGTAGTAAGCCGAGCCAGTCTTCAGATATTTCACGATCTCGGCGCCACCATCGCGGGTGCGCTGCACCAAGGCGTCGAGCCGCGATTTCTCGATCAATTCCGTGATCGGAATGCCCGCAACCGTGGAATAGCGCGGAAGGGGGACCATTGTGTCACCGTGTCCGCCGAGCACAAACGCCGTCACGTTCTCCACGCTGACTTTCAACTCGTCAGCGATGAAGGCGCGGAAGCGCGCCGAATCCAGCACGCCCGCCATGCCCACCACGCGCTCGCGCGGAAATCCGCTTAGCTTGTAGGCCGCCTGGGCCATCGCATCCAGCGGGTTCGACACAACAATCAAAATGCAGTTCGGCGAATACTTTACCACCTCGCCTACCACCGCCTTCATGATGTTGAAATTCGTGTTGAGCAAATCGTCGCGGCTCATTCCCGGCTTACGAGGAATGCCCGCAGTGATGACGACAATGTCGGAATTCGCCGTGTCTTTGTAGTCGTTCGTGCCAGTAATGTAAGAGTCCCGCTTCTCGATGGGCATGGCCTCAAGCAAATCCAACCCTTTGCCCTGCGGCACACCTTCAATGATGTCGATGAGCACAACGTCGGCGAGTTCCTTCGAAGCAATCCAGTGTGCTGCCGTCGCACCCACGTTGCCTGAACCTACAATCGTTACTTTCTTGCGCATGTAAGAGTCCTTTCAAAAAGAATTGAGTCATTGAGTGATTGGGTGATTTAGCGATTGAAAAGCAAAGACCTCACCTTGGCGAGCGCATGAACAATCGCCCAATGACCCGATCGCTCAATCGCCAAATGTCTTACACCAGCACGGCCGCGCCCATGTTCTCGACGATGCAGTCCGCGAACTGGCTGGTCTTCACTTTGGTCGCGCCTTCCATCAACCGCTCAAAGTCATACGTAACTTTCTTTTGAAGAATCGTCCGCTCCAGCCCGCCTTCAATCAGATCCGCGGCCTCGTTCCATCCCATGAAGCGGAACATCATCACTCCCGAGAGCATCACCGACCCAGGATTGATCACATCTTTATCCGCATACTTCGGAGCGGTGCCGTGCGTCGCCTCAAAGATCGCGTAGCCATCGCCAATATTCGCCCCCGGAGCGATGCCCAGCCCGCCCACCTGCGCCGCGCAAGCGTCGGAAATGTAATCGCCATTCAGGTTGGGCGTCGCCAGCACGGAATACTCATCCGCCCGCGTCACCACCTGCTGGAAGATCGAATCGGCAATGCGGTCGTTGATCATGATTTTCTTCTTCCACTGGCCCTTGCCGTGCGTGGCATAGATGCGGTCCAGCACGCCTTTCACTTCCTGTTCCACCGCCTGGCGAAATTCAGGTTGAGCGAACTCCATCCCCGGCTCCACCAACTCAGCATTCTGCGCCACCGCCAGATTCGGATTCTTGTCCTTGTTGTCGACAATCCAGCTCTCGCGCTCAGTGATTACTTTGTCGCGAAACTCCTCGGTGGCCAGTTCATATCCCCACTTGCGGAACGCGCCCTCGGTAAATTTCTGGATGTTCCCCTTGTGCACTAGCGTCACGCTCTTGCGGCCAGTCTCCAGCGCATGAAGAATCGCCATCCGAACCAGGCGCTTGGTTCCAGTCACAGAAATCGGCTTGATGCCGACACCGGAATCCAACCGGATCTGCTTCTTGCCACTCTTCAGCATGTCTTTGTTGAGGAACTCAATCAGCTTCGCGCACTCCGCAGTTCCCTCTTCCCACTCGATGCCGGCGTACACATCCTCAGTGTTCTCGCGGTAGATGACTACATCCATGCGCTCGGGATTCTTCACCGGCGAGGGCACTCCCTTGTAGTACTTCACCGGACGCACGCAGCAATAAAGATCCAGAATCTGCCGCAGCGCCACGTTGAGCGACCGAATGCCGCCACCGACGGGCGTGGTCAGCGGCCCTTTGATGGCGACCCGGAACTCGCGAATAGCGGCAATCGTGTCATCGGGCAGCCAGTTGTCGAACGTCGACTTGGCCTTCTCGCCCGCAAACACTTCGTACCACGCGACCCGGCGCTTGCCCTGGTAAGCTTTCTCGACCGCCGCGTCAAACACTCGCAGCGACGCCTTCCAGATATCGCGCCCCGTTCCATCGCCTTCAATGAACGGAATGATCGGATTATCCGGCACATCGTACTTGCCATTCGCATAGCCGATTTTCTTGCCGTCGGACGGTACGGCTACACCGTTATAAGAACTCGCCATCGCCAGCCTCCAATGATTCTCCAGGCAAATACAACAACGCTACTCTAGAGAATACCCCATAGAGAATACCCGCGGCAGCCGCACGCTAACTAAGTCTCGCGTCACAGCCATGTGTGACCGCCGTCACCACCGTCTTGTCCCAAACGACTTGCGCACGCCCACTGTCATGTAGCGTCCCCAGGGCCCGTTGTTACCCAGATCGGCTGGACCCAGATTCGTATTACGCGCCCCCAGACGATCGAACAGGAAGTGCTGGGTCACGCGAAATTCGAATCCCTTGGCGATAAAGATCCCCACTCCCCACGAGTGCTCAATTCCAATCGCATCAGGCGACCAGGTGTAGAGCGTCTGCGGAATGGTCTTGCCAAACAGGAAGCTCGGTGCGCCAAATACCATGAAGCGCCGCAACTGTCCCTTGCCAAAGGGACGCACCTCCAGCATGCCCGAGAGCATGTAGCGCGCAAACAGGCTGCAGGGCGCGTTCACCCCGCCGTACTGCCCCGCATTACCGGCACAAAGGTTCGGATCAATCTCGTTGTGCGGGGGCGCCAGGTCAAATTGCGCCCAGCCCCAAAACATATCCCGGGGAAAGAACATCGGTTGCTCGTTGGCAGCGTCCGGGGCGCTGCTGGCAGGCGGAGCACTCTGTGCCCTGCCCAAAACCGAGATTAATACAGGAAATGCAAGAATCCACGCCCACGTTTTCATCCATCCTCCAAGGAATCTATACGTTGTATAGCAAGTCTGAGGTTTGTAGCATATCGAACCGCCCACCTCCAACGCCCGACGCCAAACCTCGCATGGAAGATATCAGGAACGAGTGCATCTGGCCTAAGATTGTCACCCGCAAGGCGATAAAGTTCTGAGTCAGGGTAAAACCCGGCAACGCCCGGTCATCCGGGGTGGTTCCGTTGCAGTCTACGGATTGGCAGATTCCGGTTTCCATGCTTCCAGAATTCATATCCAAGATTCTGATTTATTCCATTCGTAGGATTACCGCCGACCCTGAACACCCGCAAGGACTTACGCTGCAACCATCTACGGTTTGGCTGGTAGATTGCTGACCCAGCCCCAAGGAAAGTTCCAAAAACCCCATGCCCCAGGAAGTTTCTGTCTCTTATCAGGCCATTAAGAGCAAGGTGTATCGGCTGATCGATTCTTTGGTCGTCGGCGAAAAGACAGAGGTCGAGGTTCAGGAGTCTATCCGCCGCTGGTGGGAGCTAATCCATCCCGCCGACCGTCCAATTGCCCAGAAGTATCTCCTGATCGTTCTGGAACGCTCGTGCCTGGCTTTGGACGCGGTTGAGGAAGGACTGATGGAGGCCACTCACAACGAAGCGCCTCGTCCGTCGGAATCAGCCAAAGCCCTCAGGCTCGTGGGCAGGATTGTGAAGCAGACCGCCAAGCCGACGGCCCTCAGCACCACCGCCTGAGGCTAGAGCAGCTCTAGACCCCAGCATCCGCTGCCCTGTGTGCCGATTGCAAAATCGTTTTTCTGGCTAAATTGACATAGATTTTACAGTTCCCTGCTTGCGGCCTCCCGGCCCGCCCGGTATCCTCAACTTCCTGTGATCCTGCAGCGCGAAATCGGTTCCCGGCGTCAGGCCGCAACTACGAGTCAGGAGTGACACATGAGATCTTCCTACCTTCAGTTTCTTTTCCAGATCGCCTTTAATGTTCGTGAGTATTTTCTCTACGGAGCGTTGTTGATGATGACCGCATCGTTATTTGCCGCGTCCTCGGGAATCTACACCTTCACTCTAAATTCTATCGATGGCACACCCGCGCCGCTGGCCAACTACAAGGGCAAAGTGGTTCTGGTCGTTAACGTGGCCAGCCAGTGTGGCTACACGCCGCAATACAGCGCACTGGAAGCGACGTATGAGAAATACAAAGATCAGGGCTTCGTAATCCTCGGCTTCCCGGCCAACAATTTTGGAGCGCAGGAACCCGGAACCAACGAAGAGATCAAAACCTTCTGCACCCGCAAATATAGCGTGACGTTTCCCATGTACGCCAAGATTTCAGTGAAAGGCGCCGACCAGTCTCCGCTCTACGCCTACCTCACCAAAGACACGGGAGCGGGAATAAAAGGCGAGATCAAATGGAACTTCACCAAGTTTCTGATCGACCGCAACGGCAACGTAGTCCAGCGTTTCGAACCAGCCGTCACCCCGGATTCGAAAGAAGTGATCGCGTCGATTGAGAAGCAGTTGAAGCACTAATTGTCTGCAAGTTAGCGACGCTTATGTAGGGACGGCCGCCCTCGGCTGTCCCTCCGCCGTGACTTTCGTAACCTTCCCGCCACATTACGTGCCTTCTAACATCGCGGTAGCAGTCGTATCCTCTTACGGCCCGCACGGAGGTGGTTCACGAAGATGCAGGTTCGAGCAGTTCTGATATTGCTTGCGGCACTGGTGCTGTTGGGACTGACGGCCTGTGGCGGCCACTCCGCATGCAATAGCGTCACCTTCGGCGATTCCTCTGGAAATCCCCCTTGCCCTGCATCCGGCAACGGCAATACCTCTGCCGCGTTCGTCTTTGTGTTGAACGGCAGCGGCTCACCCGGCCAGCTATCGGGCTACACGCTGAATACGGTGAACACACAGTTGGCCCCCACCTCTTCCAACGGATTTCCCGAAACTCCGGGATTTGACGCAGGCATGGGAATGGTGGTGGCTCAGAAGCAGTTTTTGTACGCGGCCTTCGGCTCGACCAATCAGATCTTCGGTTGGTTCATTAGTTCCACCGGCACATTGACACCGATCGCGAACAGCCCACTGACAGCCGCATTCGCGAGTGGGGCGTCGTCGACGTTTGATACCAACCGGCTGGCTACGAACCCGTCGGGAACCCTTCTATTCATCGCCGACGCAGCACAAGATCAAATCTTCGTTTACGAGATCGGCAGCGGGGGAGCTCTGACCCCGGTAACCGGATCTCCATTTTCTGTGCCGTTCTCGCCCGGAAACATGGCAACCGACGGGCCGGGAAATTATCTTTATATAACCGCGACTTCCTCGAGTCATACCGGCTCCGAGATCGGAGCCTACAGCATCGGCGGCAACAGCCTTGGAGTGCTTACGGCGGTGAGCGGCAGCCCGTTTGCTTTCCCCATGTGGCAGGTGCAGGGCGAACCCACGGGAAAATTTCTAATCGGCACCACTGGCCACAACCTTTCGATCAACGGATCGGATGACTACAACCTTTACATCTTCAGCATCACGCAATCGGGTGCGACCGCAGGAGCGATTACCGAAGAATCGCCGTTTCTCACGACCACACCGCCCTACAGCATCGCGGTGCAATCGAACGCAGGCGGAAACCTGATCTACTCCTTCAGCTTGATCGATTCAGGAAAGGGATTCAACGCGACTGAAGGTTTTACACTCAATTCCGACGGTACGCTCTCAGCAGTTAGCGGTTCGCCCTTCGCCAACGCAGAAGTGGGTGACACTGGCCAATTCGATCAGAGTGGCAGCTTTCTTTTCGAGTATGGCGGCGCTCTTAAGGGGAACACAATGGTCTACAACGTCGGAGGCTTCGATGTGGCCAACGGCGCTCCCACGGAACCGGCCAGCAACGGCACTTACGGGGGCTTCTGGGTGGCGACCGACCCACAATAACGCGCCCTTAGCTGGCAGATGCTTGACGTCTCTTCGGCGTCGCCAGCCAGGGCGGTGCCAAGAGTCCCTCGGACAGCGGCGGCCAATGCGCGCCCCTTAAAAGAGCGTTTCCTCACTTGTCGAAAACAGGCCATTACCGCTCATACAGAATTGCGTCGATCAGGGCCAATCAGTGTTAATGGCGTCAACTGAGATTTGGTTCACGCGGACTGACTAAGCACGATCAGACGGGACTCTGCCTGCCTGTTGGGATCAACGATCTAGCTCGGATCTGAGTCGCGGCGGTCGCGGGATGCGCCCCAGTCCGGAAACATGTTCGCCACGGAATGCCCAGCGAAGGCAGGTCTTCTTCGCCGCCTCTCGCGCAGAGTGAACATGAGAGCCAGCAGAAATCCGGTCAAAGCTCCGAGAAATGCTTCAGTAATGGAGAGGCTGTTGAACGTTCGCAGCCCCTGGTTGGTCAGAATGAATCCGGTATATGCCATGGCTGGCGTCCAGAGAATTGCGCGAAGAGTGAACATGCCGATCACCTCCTGATCAACAAATTTTCCCACAATCCGCCCTGTGGAACGAGAGTTTCTGCGGCCTGGCGAAAGAATAGCGATCTTGACATTTCGCACCTCTGCCTCCTTGATCCATCGAGCGCCCCCTTCAAGGGCGAGATCAAGTTAAACGTCACCAAGTTCCTGGTAGACCGCAATGGCAACGTGGTTACAGCGCTTCGAACCGGAGGTCACGCCTGACTCGAAAGAAGTGATCGCGGCGATTGAGAAGCAGCTAAAGCAGTAGTTCATTCATCGTGCTCTCCGGCTCACGAATCAAGCCGCAAGCGCGCCAGCAGATCGCGAAACCGCGGCTCTCCTCGGAGTCCATCGAGCCGCGGGTGCACTTTGAGCCACACCAGCGTTCCATCGCGCTCGGAGTACGCCTTCTCCAGCCAGTCGAGCGCGCGGTCATTCTCCCCGGTAACGGCGTAATACGAAGCAATGCCGTAAGGCGAGACGAACTCCTTCTGTGCCAGCGCTTGCACTGCCTCCAGGGTGGCGTGCGCCTCGTTCATCCGCCCGCCACGCGCGTAAAGTATCGCGAGGCCGGAAGACGGTCGCGGCACGCCATCCGTGCCCGCGGTCCCGCGCACGAATTCTTCCACCGCTTCGTCGGCCCGCCCCAGTTGCTCCAGCGAGCGCGCCAGATCGGTGTGGGCCGCTCCGAAGCTCGGGTCCAGCTCGAGGCACTTCCGGTAGGCTGCCACCGAACGATCGAAACGGCGCGCGAAGAATAACGTATCACCCACCACGGTGTAGGTGACCAAATTGAGAGGATCCAGCTCGTGCGCCCGCTCGGCCTCGGCGATGGCTTCTTCGTGGCGTCCCATTCCCGACAGCAGCAGCGCATATCGGCTGCGCCCGAATGCATACCCCGGATTGAGTTGGATCGTCCGCAAGCTCTCCCGTTCGGCGGCTGGCCAATCCCAGTCGAAGAGCCGGTGAATCCAGGCCAGCGACGTATGCAGTTCCGCCAGCGACTCATCGAGTGACAGTCCCCGCTCGGCGGCCTTCCGCCCCAGCGTGTAACCTTCGCGCGGCGGCAGAATGTGGTGGTTTGCCAGCATGATGTAGCTGTCGGCAAGCCCGCCGTAAGCGGCCGCGTAGTTGGGATCGATGGCCAGCGCCTCCTCGAAACGCCGAATCGCCGCCTTCACCGATTCGCCGGTGAACCGGTTCCACAGGAACGATCCTTGCAGGTAGGCGACGTGCGCCGCGGGAACGACCGCCCCCTTGGATCGCAGTCGTGCGCGTTCGTCGGGTGTCACCTGGATCCGAATCTCGTCGGCGATTGCGTGCGCCACCTCGCTCTGCAGCGTCAGGACGTCGGTGAGAGCCCGCTCGTAGCTCTTCGCCCACAAGTTCCGGTCAGTCGCGACGTCCACCAACTGCACCGTGATGCGCACCCGGTCTCCGATTTGCAGCGCCGAGCCCTCGACTACGCCATCCACCCGCAGATCACGCGCCAGATCAGACAACGGTGGATGCGTCCCCTTGAACCGCATCGCCGACGTGCGCGAGATGACCCGGAGCGCCTCTATCTGCGCGAGGTCGGTGATGAGCGCATCGGTCATGCCGTCGGCGAAAAACTCCTGGGCGGGGTCGCCCGAGCGATTCTCGAAGGGCAGCACCACCAGTGAACGGATTGCTCCTCCCGGGCCGGACTCAAGCGCGCGGCTTGTGTAAGAGGTGGGCGGGGCGGGCGATCCACGTCCGTCGTCTGACGATTCGCCACGTAGCGCGCGCAGCAGCGCCCCCGCGTCGGAAAAGCGCCGTAGGGGTGCTTTTTCCAGGCAGCGAGCAACCACCGCCTCGAGTTCGACCGACAGGCCCGGCCGCACAGCGCGCAGCTGCGGCGCGGGCTCGTGCGCAATCTTGTAGAGAATTGAGAGCACGTCTTCGCCACTGAACGGCCGCCTTCCCGTTGTCATTTCGAACAGGAGCGTGCCCAGCGCGTAGAGATCGGAGCGCGCGTCGATGGGGCCGTCTCGCACCTGCTCGGGCGACATGTAGGGCACGGTGCCGACCACGCCAGCAGCGCCGCTGATGGGGGCCGACTGCGTCACACTCGCGGCTCCGGGCATGACGCGGGCAAGACCGAAGTCGAGAACCTTGGCGCGCCCCCGGGGCGTGATAATGATATTCCCCGGCTTGAGGTCCCGATGGACGATGCCCTCCTCGTGCGCTGACTGCAGACCCTCGGTGACGTCGATTGCGATGGCGCGCGCCCGGGTCTCCGGCAACGGCCCATTCGCCAGCACCCGGGCCAGCGACTCGCCGGCCACAAACTCGAGCACCAGAAAGTCCACACCGCCGTCGGAGTCGAAATCGAACAGCGTCGCGATGTTGGGATGGAGCAGCCGCGAAAGGGCGCGCGCTTCCAGCCTGAACCTCTGCTTCGAATCCTCGTCATGCAGCGCGTCCTGCTTCAGGATCTTGAGCGCTACGTCCCGCTCCAGTCGCGGATCCTCGGCGCGAAACACGACGCCCATGCCGCCTTCGCCCAGGCGTTCAACAATCCGATACCGGCCCAGCGTTTGACCGATCAAGCCGGTTCCGCGATGGTCTGGGGTCACCACAATTCCCGAAGTCTATTCCGTCGGACGGAACCAGGCAAGCCGGCTTATCAACCCTTAAACCGCGTTGCGCGCGTGGACATCTGCCGCCCTGCTACAATTCGGTTCGCAAGACAGCCAAAGCGAATGCTACATCGTTTGATAAGGCACCGCCTTAACTGGCCACTGACCCCTAGCCCCTGACCCCTGTTCTATGGACTTCGACCAACTCCAAACCTTCCTCGAAGTGGCCCGCCACGCCTCGTTCTCCCGGGCTGCGGAGAAGCGTTTCCGCACCCAGCCTGCCATCTCCTCGCAAATCCGCGCCGTCGAAGACGAAGTAGGCGCCAAGCTCTTCGACCGCTCCGGCGGCAAAGTCTCGCTCACCGCAGCCGGCAAATCCTTTCAAAAATACGCACAGGAGACGATCGATGCCCGCAAGGCCATGCTCACCTCCCTCGCCGAAATGGAGCATGTCCCCCGCGGCGCCATCACCGTCGGCGCTAATGAAGGCACCTGCCTGCACATTCTTCCCGAGGTCTTTGCTGACTTCAAAAAGCAGTATCCCAACGTCTCGGTCAACATCAAGCGCGCCGATTACGCCAAGATTCTCGAATCCGTCACCGACAACTCCGTCGACTTCGGCGTGGTTTCCCTGCCCGTCAAGGACAACCGCCTCACCGTAGTCCTCATCCATCAGGATGAGTTGGTCATTATCGCCCCGCCGCACCACCCGCTGGGTAAAATGAAATCGGCGGCCGTGGCGGACCTGGCAAAATATCCGCTAGTTCTTCCCAAGGCCGGCCACACCCGCGACGCCCTCGATGACCTGTTTCGCGAGCGTAAGCTGAAGCCGAACTACAGTATGGAACTCGATTCCAGCGAACTGTTAAAACGTTTCGTAGCCGCCGGCGTCGGCGTGGGTTTCATCGCCCGTTCCAACGTGCAGGAGGACGTTCGCGCCGGCGTGCTCACCGCCATTCCCATGGCTGATGCCCAACTCCGCCGCGACCTGGCTCTGGTTTTCCGCAAGGACAAGGCTCTGAGCCGCGCCGCCCTCGCTTTTATCGAGATCGCCAAGAAACACAAATCCAGCGATGTATTCACGTCCAGATCGAAGTGATGAAGACACTCCTGTCAGGGTTTCTCGCGCGTTGCCTGCTCACTTCCCTTCCGCTCTCTCTCTCCGCCGCAGCACAAACCCAACGTCCAGCCGGAACAGCGGCTCAGTCCATGCCGCCCTCCGCTTACAAGTTGATCGCGGTCAAGGTAACCGGCAGCAAACGCTTTACGCCGGAGGAAGTCGCATCTGCCAGCGGGTTGCCCGTCGGCACCATCGCCCACGAAGAGGATTTCAAAAAGGCCGCCCGGCAACTCGGCGAGACTGGAGCATTCAACAGCATCGCCTATACCTTTTCCTACTCCTCGGCCGGTACCAAGCTCGAGTTTCAGGTCACCGACGCCGACAAATTCGTCCCCATTCGCTTCACCGATTTCGTCTGGTTCACGGATGAAGAACTGCGCCAGAAAGTGCATGAACGCGTTCAGCTCTTCAAAGGAGAACTGCCCACCTCCGGCCGTTTGGCCGACCAAGTCTCAGACGTTCTCCAGGCTCTCCTGGTCGAAAACGCCATCCCCGGCCACGTCGAATACCTGCCCAACTCCGGCAAAGGCGAGCAGGTGGAATCGATTGACTACCGCGTCTCCGGCGTGAGCATTCGCATCCGCCTGGTCGTATTCAACGGTTCGGGCCCCGCCGAGTTGCCGCTGCTGCAGGTCGCCGCAGAAAAACTCTCCGACCGCGAATACGCCCGCGATCTCCTCGACGCCTTCCTCGAGCACGCTCTTCTGCCCATCTACCACGAGCATGGCTACCTCAAAGCCTCGTGCGCTCTGCCGCAACCCAAGGTCGTGAAGCCCGATGCTCAGGACACAAACGACAATCGGATCAGGCCCACGCTCGTGGACGTAACGTTCCCGGTGACTCCCGGCATCCAGTACAAGCTCACCCATTGGGAGTGGTCCGGCAATAAGGAAATCCCGAGCGACGCACTCCAGCCGCTCCTCCATGGCAAGGCGGGGCAAACCGCAAACACGGTTCAACTGGAGACCGATCTGCGCGCCGTGCAGGATCTCTACGGTTCGCGCGGCTATGTCACTGCCAGCATCAAGGCCAATGCCGAATTCGATGATGCTGCCGGCACCGTGGCCTACGATCTGGCAGTCAGCGAAGGCCCCGTCTACCACATGGGCGAACTTGCGTTTCGCGGCATCGACAACAATCTGACGGCCCGCCTGCGTGCCGCCTGGAAGCTCCGCCCCGGCGATGTCTACGATGCCACCTACCTCAAGCAGTTCCTGCCTCAAGCCAGAAAGCTGCTCCCCGCCAGCCTCGACTGGCAGGTCTCGACCCACGTGACCGCCCTCAGCCGCGACAAAACCGTAGACGTCGACCTGCAATACACAGCCAAAGCACCGCAATGAAACAGAGCGGTCTGTAACTTTTTGCGGCCTGGAATCTCTATCAGAGATAGACTGGTAGCGCCGCCGTCCCGGCGGCTGTCGTGGCGGCGTCGCCGCCACACCCCGGGCGCGAGGCGGCTGCTCAGTCAATATGCGCGATTAACATAACAGTCAAAGGAGAACACGGAATGAATCGCAGTTCACGCTGGTTCGCATTGTTGGCCCTGGTTATCTTTTCGGCGACTCTATGTCTTCATGCCCTCGACGGCCGCAAGCAGACCTTTACCGGCGAAGTCGGCGACGCTATGTGCGGCAGAAAGCACATGGCGGGCGAGGGCACCCCGGCGCAGTGCACCCGCACCTGTGTCTCGCATGGCTCCAAGTACGCTTTGGTCGTGGGCGACAAGATTTATCCCTTGGACACCACCGACCCGGCAGCTCTCGCCACGCTGGACAAGCAAGCGGGCAAGAATGCCACGGTCACCGGCGTTTTGAACGGCGACACCATCGAGGTCAGTTCCGTCGCCGCCAAGTGACCCGGCCCCTGCGCTGTTCCCAAATCCGGAAAGTGCCACCTTCTCTGTTGACTGTAGCCAGCATTGTGGTACATTAAGGCCGTTCTGCCCGGTGCCCTCCCCCGAAGAATCCGGGCAAGTGGCGGGAACCGCGCCAGCGGTTTCCGCCATTTTCTTTTCCGCCACGCGAAATTCATCTTCCCTTTACAAAACATTGTGTTAAATTGTGCATTCTCCATCTCAATTTTTCACGCCGGGAGGCTACAGCATTGGGCAAAGACATGGTTCCCAAGCGGATGTTCTTCACCAAGGGAGTTGGGAAGCACCGCGAGCGTCTCACATCCTTCGAGTTGGCGTTGCGTGACGCCGGCATCGCCGCTCAAAATCTGGTTCGTGTCTCTTCCATCTTCCCGCCAAACTGCAAGATGCTCGCCCGCAAAGAGGGCGTGAAGTATCTCAGTCTCGGCGAAGTCGTTTTTGCCGTGGTCGCGGAAAACTCCACCCACGAAGCCCACCGCCTGCTTGCCTCCTCGATCGGCGTAGCCATCCCCGCCGACAAGGGCACCTACGGATACCTCAGCGAGCACCACTCTTTCGGCGAAACCGAAGACGCCGCCGGCGACTACGCCGAAGAACTAGCCGCCGAAATGCTGGCCACTACGCTGAACGTAGAGTTCGACCCCGACCGCTCCTGGGACGAAAAAAAACAGATCTACCGCCTCTCCAACAAAATCGTCCGCACCGCGAATGTCACCCAGTCCGCCGTAGGCGACAAACGCGGCCTGTGGACCACGGTGATAGCCTCAGCTGTTTTGATTTTTGACTAGCCTCTGAAATCAAAGCTGGGTGCCCCATCCTTGCGTGTTCGTTGCGCAAGGGTGGGATTCCACGGACGTCAGAAGCTTGGGATCTGGATTTTCCACGCTAACGAAGTGTTTGGGAAGGGCACGATGTTCAGTCGTGCTGATCTGCCTGCAGTACCGTGGAAGAGCGGCGTTTCAGCGCCGCGTTAACCGCGCAGAATGACTGCGGGCTTTAAGCCCCTGCGCTACCGCGGCGCTGCGCTTACCAGACCAGGGGAACAAGCCGGAAGCGAGTGTGGAGGCAGTATTCGGCATAGCCGGGCAGTTCTTGGCGAAGTGCCTTTTCCTCATTGAGCAGGCGGAAAACGATGATGGGGATGAAGAGGGCAAACACAGGTAAGGCGAAGTACGAACCGAGCGCCAAAGGCGCGAACAAAAACATCACGCTGGCGCCCAAATACATAGGATGGCGGACGATGCCATAAGGCCCGCTCGAAATCACTTTTTGGTCGGGCTCGACTCGAATCGTAGAGCCAGCAAAACTGTTCGCCTTCAAGACCCAAAACATCATCAGCCATCCGCCAAGAACGAATGCCTGCGACAGAATCGTCAACCCCACGGGCAAGTGAGACCAGCCAAATCGGTGGTCGAAACCGGGGAGCAAAAAGCCGATAAAGAAGGTCACGAAGGCGAACTTCATGATTATCTTCTGTTCGTGCACTTTTTCCTTCCTCTGCATCCTGCGCTCGATCAATTGTGGATCGTGCTTACAGAAATAACCAAAAACGAATATCGTTGGGACAAACCAAACCACTAGATACGTCCAGCCCTGCCAAAACCTCAAGGAACCAGCGGGAATGAACAGCACAGCGCCGAACACCACTAACCCAACCAAGAAACGAAGAGCCAGGTTTGATTTGAGGCTCATCTGATGACCCTCCCACGTTCGGGTAGTCTCCGGCCTCAATCATTGTCGCGGCAAAAGCAATCCCCGCGCAGTGACGGCGGTCACCCGGCTCAGGGCACCGTTGGGTAGTGGCCTGTTTTGAACAGTCCACTACCCGCCGCTGAATTAAGGGCTGCTCATCACCCAGACGTGTTAAAATAATATTTTGGTAACCCCCATGCCCTGCCAAATGTAATCTTCCGTTAACACCCTTCCCGTATCATAGAACTGTAAGAAAAATACCTGTTCAAGCAAGAGGAGTAGTTTTGGATAACGATACCCGCAGACAAAAGCAGCAAGCACTCATGACCGAATTGCTCGAAAGAAAGATCCGCCTGCACGCGCAGCATCTCTACGACCAGCGTGGCAAAGCCGAAGGCCTGGCCCTGCAAGACTGGGTGGAAGCAGAATCTCGCGTGCTCGAAAACAGCATCCTGGCCCCGCTCTATCGCAAGTCCAAGGAAACGTCCTCCGAAGCCAGCGCCTAGGCGTCGCGAATCCTCACAAACCATGTGGGGACGGGCGCCTTCGCGAGCCTGCCCTGAGCGAAGCCGAAGGGTCCAGCGGCCCAGGTTCATCGGGCCGCAATGCCTAAATAGCCATGAAAGCAGGCGTGCTACTTCTTAGCCGCCGCCGCCACTCTTCCCTTCCCCGCCCTACTCCCCTTCTTATCCAGCCTCTCCAACACCGCCGCCACAATCAACGGCAGCCCGACGGTAGCGTCCACAAATACTTCCCCAAACCTCCCACCCTCCGCTGGAGGCACAAACTTCCCCCACGACACCGCCTCGCTATAAGGACTCCCCGACAATCCGCCCCAATAAACCGGCTCCGGACAAATCCTCAACCCATAGTGATACCGCTTCAGCGGAATATTCTCCCCCAGCCGCCGGTGCCGCAATTCGCAAAACGGACCAAACTGCTGCGACCAGTTCCGGGGCACCCCGCCCCCGATCGTCAGAATTCCAAGCTTCTTCTGCCGCAGCAAAGTAGCGGCAAAATGCTCCAAATCCAGGAAGGGATCAAACCGAATTTTGTGCCGCCCCGTCGATTCCCGCAGCCGATTATTCAGCGCCGTATCCAGCCCCATCTCCGAATCGCTGAACGCCGGCACAAACACCGGCACGCCCATCGCATGCGCCGACTTCAAAATCCCCCGCTCCGGCGTCTGTTTCGCCAGATAAGCCCCAATCGCATGATTCAGCTTGTACGAGCACATCACTTCGTTATCTGCCCCACCCCTCCAGCACCGCCGACATCACTTCTTCCACATCATCCAGATTCTGCTCCGGCTCGAGAGTGTCGTAAACGCGGTTGTAACCCTGCTCGTAAAGTTCCTCATCCGAAACCTCCGGATTCGCCCGGAAGTGCGCCCGTCCCGTAGCCTCCACCAGCCCATGAGCCATCAGCGCCCCAGTCGAAACCACCGCATTCACGATGCCACGATCAATCAACTCGGTAACGATCAATCCCTGCTTAGCCACAGTCATAGCGCCCGACAGCGTCATCACCACAAAACATTCCTCGTCGCGAGCCATAGCCTCCAGCACATCAGCAGCCTCGCCCAGTTGCCGTCCGGTAAAAGCCGTCTTAGCCATAGCCTGCACCAGATCGTTGATCGACTTCACCCTCGTCAGATCAAGCGGCTCCAAAGGAATAAGCCGGTCTTCAATAGGATTGTGCAGATGACGATCTACTCCCTCGCCACCATGCCCGGCGCTGTTATGAGATTTGCCCGCAGAATGCCCGCCGCTATGATTGCCCTGTTTCAAGATGACACCTCCAGACGAGACTCCTAAATCTCCCGAGCAACTACTTTACAGGAACAGCGTAAAGCGTTAAAGGATGCCATGCTCCAAACCGAATCATTGCAAACTCGCACGGAAGGGTGTACGCTGTCGCGGTCCGACTACCTTTGCGTTCCCATATCTGCCAGGCAGGCTTGAGGGAATAACATGCGCATGATGCGGACGTTGGCGACCGTAGCCTTCATTCTTGCTGTGATTGGTTTAAGCCAATCATCAAACGCCCAGACCAGCGCTGCGCCGGCTCAACAGGCAGCAGACCAGGACTGCGAGAAAATCAAGCAAGACATTCAACAGCTACAGCAAGACCTAGCCAATTTGTCGGCGGAGATGCAACGCCTGAGTGACGCGCTGAATACGGTCAACGCTGACATATCACGAATCCAGGCAGACCTAAAGACCGCGACTGCCGCTGCTGCAGGCGGGAGACTCTCCGGGACTGGATTCGAGGAGTTAAGAGGGCAGATCCTCGACGCGTTAGCGCACGCGATGGCTCTTCGCAAGAATTTGGAGCAACAGATTGAAGATGACTCCAACTTGATGCAGGCAATTAAAAACCAGATCGCCGACCTGCTGAGTAAACTGGCCAATTGCCCACCCCCAAGCACCACGCAGCCTCCTAAGAACGAACCGGCAAAGGAGCAGCCGCCGCAACCTCCTCCGCCATCTCAACCACAGCAAAGCCCGCCTCCCACACCCACACCTGCGTCGCCTCAACAGGCGGCTGGCGAAGACTGCGAAGGGATCAAGCAAGACATCCAACAACTACAGCAAGATCTAGCCAATTTGTCGGCGGAGATGCAACGCCTGAGTGACGCGCTGAATACGGTCAACGCTGACATATCACGAATCCAGGCAGACCTAAAGACCGCGACTGCCGCTGCTGCAGGCGGGAGACTCTCCGGGACTGGATTCGAGGAGTTAAGAGGGCAGATCCTCGACGCGTTAGCGCACGCGATGGCTCTTCGCAAGAATTTGGAGCAACAGATTGAAGATGACTCCAACTTGATGCAGGCAATTAAAAACCAGATCGCCGACCTGCTGAGTAAACTGGCCAATTGCCCACCCCCAAGCACCACGCAGCCTCCTAAGGAGGAGACTCCCAATCGTCAACCGCCGCCGCCGAAACCTGAGGAGAACAAGAAAGTGGCGTTTCAATTCCGCGGTTTTGGCGGCGCTACCATCGTCAACGGCAACACGCCGAGCACGGCTGGGTTCGATGGAGCGGTGCTGTTCCCATTAGGTAACAGGGTTCTTGTCGGGCCTACAGCCGGGTTCCAGTGGGTCGACAGTTCGATCACTAACACCTTCGGGTCGATGACGGCGGGCTCAACATTTGGCAATGATAGCGTCGGCTTCAAAGAAGGCAACTTCGGCGGGCAGATTGGTCTTAACCTTAGCGGATGGGAGTTAGGCATTCGCGGCGGAGCGACCGTCGCAGGTTCGACAATCACGCAAAATGAAGGTTTCTGCGACCCCACCGCCGGCTGCACCATTTCGAGCACCAGCACCACGCATGACAGGATCACGAGTCCGTTTGTGGGAGGCTATATTTCTCACTCGATTTTTTCTCACGTCGGCGTTTTCGCCGAATTCGACTACCACCGTCTGAAAGACCACAACGTGCTCGACGTGAGCGATCGCGCAGTAGTTGGAGGCATCGTTCTCTCCTTTGGGCGACGTAAGTGAGGTGACATAGCCTTGCAGTCACATTATCGGGGCATGGGAGAATTGCGCCCTCTCGCGCTACACTCTTCCCAATGCCCGGCAAGCGCAAATTCGAAGAACAACTAGCCGCCCTGGATGCGCTCCGCCAACTCCCGCCAGCAACCGCGATAGAACCCTTGCGCAAAGCTCTCACAAATCGAAACAACTTCATCGTTGCCAAAGCTGCGGATCTAATCCGCAGCTTTAATCTCTCCCAACTAATTCCCGAGCTGCTCACCGCCTTCGACCGCTTCTTCGACGACCCCGTCAAAACCGACCCACAATGCTGGGCTAAGAATGCCATAAGCCGAGCCCTCGCCACATTCGAACATCAAGACGCCGCCGTCTTTCTCCGCGGCATGAAACACATCCAGCCCGAACCATCCTACGGAGGCGCTTCCGATTCCGCCGGAACTCTCCGCGCCACCTGCGCCCTGGCGTTAGTACAATGCCGCAGCCTGCCAGAACCCGATCTGCTGAAGCACCTCGTCGAGCTGCTAGCCGACAAAGACAAGTCAGTCCGCGCCGAAGTAGTTCGTGCCATCGAACACGTCGGATCGCCCTCCGCCGCGCTCCTGCTCCGGCTTCGAGCGATCCTCGGTTCCGAACCAGATTCCAGATCCCTGAACAAAGATCCAGACGAAGAACCGGAAGTCCTCGGCGCCTGCTACAGCGGCATCTTGCGCATCGAAGGCACAAGCGCCATCACCTGGGTCAGCCGCTTCCTAAACTCCTCCGAAGATCTCGCGGCCGAAGCAGCCCTAGCCATCGCCGGCACCCATTCTCCGCAAGGTTTCGAAGTCCTGCGGGATCGGCTCGCCGAAGAACCCGACCCGTGGTATAGCTCAGTCCTCGTCTCCGCCATAGCCCTAACCCGCCAGGACGCAGCACTAGAATTCCTGCTCGATCTGGTTCGCACCGAGTCGCTACACGCCGAAGCAGCGATTGAAGCAATCCTCCGAGCCCTGCCGTCGGACGAAACCAAGAAGCGTTTAGAAGAGCTGGTCAAAGGCAACCAACGCCTAGCCCGCGCCTTCAAAACCCACCTCCAACAGTCTCCCCACAGAACGCGTTAGCGGAAAGGTTTCGCTAACGACCAACGACGAACGACCAACGACCTGTTCTGCCGAAGCCCGACAGCCGAAGCCCGAAGCCCGCCTCCCAAATGCTATATTGATCCGCAGAGGACGACCCGCGTGCCCCCTGACAAATTCCGCGTAGCCCTGGCGCAAATGTCTTGCGGCCCAGACCCAGAACAGAATCTAGCGAAAGCCCTAGAACGCGTCTCCGACGCCGCCGGACGCGGCGCGAAAGTAGTCTGCCTCCCCGAACTTTTCCAGACCCAATACTTCTGCCAGCGCGAAGATCATTCCCTCTTCGATCTGGCAGAGCCCATCCCCGGCCCCACCAGCGAAAAGCTAGCCGCCGCCGCCCGCCAGCACGGAGTAGTCCTGATCGCGTCGCTCTTCGAAAAGCGCGCCCCCGGCATCTACCACAACACCGCCGCCATCTTCGATTCCGACGGCACCCTCCGCGGCCTCTACCGCAAAATGCACATCCCCGACGACCCGCTCTATTACGAAAAGTTCTACTTCACCCCCGGCGATCTCGGCTTCCGCGCCCTCGACACCACCGCCGGCCGCCTCGGCGCGCTAGTCTGCTGGGACCAATGGTTTCCCGAAGGCGCACGCCTGACCGCGTTGCAAGGCGCGCATATCCTCTTCTATCCCACAGCCATAGGCTGGCATCCCGCCGAGAAATCCGAGTTCGGCCAAGCCCAGCACGACGCCTGGCGCACCATCCAGCGCGCCCACGCCATCGCCAACGGAGTCTACGTAGCGGTAGTAAATCGCGTAGGCTTCGAGACAGGCAACATCCGCGGCAAATCCGCCCCCGGCCAGGGACTGGAATTCTGGGGCGCATCGTTCTTCTGTGACCCCTTCGGCCGCGTCCTGGCCGAAGCCTCGCACGATCAAGAAGAAATCCTGATGGGAGACGTAGACCTGAAGGCCCTAGAAGACATCCGCCGCAACTGGCCCTTCCTCCGCGACCGCCGCATCGACGCCTACGCGCCAATCAGCAACCGCCTGTTGGACTAAGAGAGGTCTTGGTGAAGTATATGGATCCCGAAAGCATCACGGAAACAACCAGATGGAAAATCGTAACTGACAAAGAGACCTTCGAGAAGTTGAAGGCAGACCAAGCGTTTTGGTCAATCGTGGCCCTCGGTCGCGCCGTGAATGCGTTGCTTTTTGTCCACCAAGCCCTCGTTGCCCACGAGGGTGACGACTCCCCCGCCGCCCTAAGGGCTCGGTATAATTCCGTCCTCTTCTCGTGCGCAATCTTCTTTGAGAGCTCGTCACTTGTGCAGGGCATGGGCAAGCACTTTTCGGGGATGCCAGAGTTTCGCAAACTCTCAACCGTTGTAAGCGGCAAGGATGCGCGAAGGGTTCTTGACTCAGGCATCTCTGTACTCCGAAACACTGCAGTGTTTCATTTCGATGCCGAGGAGATTGGACGTCAGCTACAGTACTTGGAACTACCTGAGCCAATTTTTGTCTCCGCAATGGGCCGGACGAACGGGCAAGTTTATTGCGAACTGGCTGACCTTTGTGCCTTCAGAACCCTGTATGGCCCCTCGTTTCCGGCATCTGATGTGGCTCTGGCCCAGAGCGATTTCACGCGGGTCACTAGTAACCTAATCGTCGAATTCTCGAATGTTGCCCAGGAACTCATCGTGGCGTTTCTGGACTCCAAGGGATGGCACGGCGAGGTGTTGCCGGAGGCGACGCAGAAATCCTCTGCCGATGACCCAGAAGCGAGTCAATCTTCGCCAAAATGAAGCCGAGTCTCATACCACACCCAGAAGGCGCTGCCTTCTCTGCCGCGCTCACCTACCGCATGCCGGTGGCTGGCCCATCTTTGGTTTTCCCATGACACACCACTACCGAGGCTGCCGCACCTTTGCCGGTTTTGCAATTGTGCGCATCCCTGCGCGGTGGAGAAACTTCATTTCAGTCACAACCAAAAAGTGTAATCCTGGTCGCCGCAACTACTTCGTCACCACAAACTGCGGACTGCTGTTGAGCGCCCCAGATGGAGTGACTACCGAAACCACCCCGGTACTCGCCCCGGCTGGAACCGTCGCCTTGATGTAGGTGTCCGATTCCACAGTGAAATTCGCCTGCACGCCGTTGAACGTGACGCCGGTCGTTCCGCTCAGGCCGTAGCCGAGGATGATGACGCTCTGCCCGGCTTTGCCGGCCGCTGGTACGGTTTCCACCAGCGGGCTGAGGCCGTTCGAGAATTGGAAGACCGTGCCAAAGCCAATGTCGCCGGCACCGCCTTTAGGTCCGCCGATGCCGCCGTACGCCGTCGTCCCATAGAAATTGCCATCAGTGGCCTGAAAAACCGGGTCCAGCAAATTGAAGCCGGGCGTGTCGGAGCCACTCGAAGTGCACCATTTACAGAAACCATACAGTTCCTTGAAAGCTCCCTCCGAAGTGACTTCATAAATGGCACCGCGGCTATCGGGACCCCATGACCCTGAACCGCCGCCATTCAAAGTTCCGTAGAGATTGCCGTCGCTAGCTAGCGTCAATGGCGTCTCGGCCGATCCGAGGCTGTACGATTCGGGGCCAAAGCGGTATAGGACGGTGTACTGACCGTTCGGTGTGATCTTGAAGAGAACGCCGGCGCTGCCCACAAAATTGCCCTCGGCGTCTTTGGCGATAGCCACGGGATAAGCGCCGTCGGGGCAGGGACCATTCTGGTTGCCGCAGAAGTTGTAGATCACCGAGTATGTGCCGGAAGGAGTCAGCTTGTAGATGACTCCGCCTCCCAATTTCCCTCCTGTGGTGGCAGCGCCGTAGAAGTTTCCGTCGTTGCCCTCCACGGGCGGGAAAAATGGTTTTTCGCCGTCGGCGCAGCCCGCTTCAGCACAGAATGAGTAAAGCTGCGTGTACGTGCCGGAGGGAGTGACCTTGAAGATCGTGCCAGGCCCGTCCCCGCCAGCGCCGCCGTAGACCGTCGTGCCATAGAAATTCCCGTCGCTGGCCAAGATGATTCCGTTGGGGGTCTGGCCTTCGTCGCATGGCCGTTTGGGACAAAGGCTGTATAGGACTTTGTACTTGCCGTCGGCTAATTGGTAGAAGACACCTGAGCCAGTCGTGCCGCCGCCTGTAGTAACTCCGTAAAGGTTGCCATCGCTACCGAGGACGGGAGCCGATTGCGCCTGCGCGCCGTCGACGCAGTTGGGCTGCGAGCAAAACTTGTAAACCGAAGTGATCTCGCCAGAAGGCGTCATGCGGAAGATATTTCCTCCGCCCCCTTCGATTCCGTTGGTGGCCGCGCCATAGAAGTTTCCATCCGTGGCCTGGGTCACCGAGGCGTAGGGTTCCCAGCCGTTACCGCCATTGAAGTCGGCGAAATAATTCAAAGTCTGTGCCTGGGCGCACATCGCCAGGCTGAGGGTGCTGGCTGCACATGCGACAGCAAGGCCAAGATTGAGCAAAGATTTCGAACCCTTCATCGTATCCCCCTGAAGTGCGCCACTAAGGCAGCACAAGAATGAGTACAAACCACTACTTCGTCACCACAAACTGCGGATTACTGTTGAGCGTTCCCGACGGCGTAACTACAGAGACGGTGCCAGTAGTCGCGCCCGCCGGCACCGTCGCCCGGATGTAGGTGTCCGACTCCACCGTAAACTCCGCGGCTATGCCGTTGAAGGTGACGCTGGTCGATCCCGTCAGGCCGTTGCCGAGGACAATGACACTCTGCCCGGCTTTGCCGGCCGCGGGTGCGGGTTTCACCTGCGGGCTAAGGCCGTTTGAGAGTTTGTAGATCGTGCCATAGCAACAGGGAGGGGGGCCGTACGCAGTGGCTCCGTAGAAATCGCCGTCGATGGCTTGAAAAAGCGGGCCCGTGGATGGGGGATAGCCCTGGGGAGGTGAGAAGCTGTAAAGCGACGTGAACTCACCCGCCGGAGTGATCTCAAAAATGGTTCCAGACCCGCCCCCGCCGCTTATTGTCGTTCCGTAGAGGTTGCCGTCGCTGGCCAGCGTCAGTTGGGCATAGGGAAAGCCACCGTCAGTCGTGTCAAACCTGTGCAGAACGCTGTATTGATGGGCCGATGTGAACTCGAATACCGTCCCAGCCCCGGTGTAGTAGAGGCCGCCACTCTCGGTTGTACCAAAAAAATTCCCCTTGGCATCCTGCACGATGTTCGTGGGTTTCTGGCCGTTCTGACAGAACCTGACACCACCGCCACAGAAGTTATAGAGCACGCTGTAGGTGCCCGAAGGGGTCAGTTCGTAGATGACACCGCCTTTGTTGGCTCCTCCATTGGACGCTACGCCATAAAAGTTTCCATCGCTGCCCTGAATTGGCGGGAAGCCTGGACTTGCGCCATCGGTGCACTTTGCCAGCGAGCAAAATGTGTACAGCAACTTGAACTGGCCGGTGGAGCTGATGCGGAAGATCGTGCCCACACCGTTGCCCCCGACTGAGGTCGTGCCATAGAAATTTCCATCGCTGGCCTGGATGATTCCGTTCGGGAACACGCCGTCCGCACATCCGGTTTTGGGGCAGAACGTATAGAGGTTGGTGAATTGGCCGTCAAGCGTCACCTTCCAGAAGGTTCCCGCGCCCTGGCCGGCAAAATTGTTCCCACCTGCGGGCGCTACTCCGTAAAGGCTTCCGTCGCCTCCGAGTACAGGGACCGCGGCTGGATCCTCCCCGTCAGCGCACTTAAGCTGAGAGCAAAAGCTGTAAACTGTGCTGAGTGCGCCGGTGGGCGTCATTCGAAACACCTCACCTTTGTCGTGAGCGCCACCGAAGGCCACACCGTAGAAGTTTCCGTCCATTGCCTGGATCACCCCGGTAGCCGATCCTTGAACGCCCTGAAACTTGGTGAGGAAGTTCACCGTTTGGGCCTGGGCGCACACCGCCAGACTGAAGGTGATGGCTGCGCAGGCGGCCGCGAGGCCGAGAGTGAACTGAGATTTTGAGTTTTTCATTGAAATGTCCTCCTAAAGGTGGCCCTGTGGCACCCGTTTCTACGGCACTTGGAACGTCACTACGCTGTTGAGCTTCTTGCCGCCCGCGGTCGTCACCGTCACGGTGCCGCTGGTCGCCCCGCCGGGCACGGTCGTCGTGATTTCCGAAGCGGAAACCACCTTGAACTTGGCTGCGGCTCCATTGAAGGTGACAGCGGTTGCTCCCGTCAGATTGGTTCCCAGGATGATCACATTCGTTCCCGCCGCACCAGACGCGGGAATGGTCCTGACGAATGGTCCCAGCCCGGTGGCCAAGCTGAAGATGGTGCCGTTGGCAGTCTTACCTCCATATTGGGTGATTCCATAGAAGGTGCCGTTGGTATGTAACAGCATGGGGCCAATCGGATAGGACCCGTCCGTGAAATTTCCGTTTGTACTGGTAAAGGTGTGCAGCGTGGTTAGCTGCCCCGCCGGAGTGATCTCGTAGGCCGTCCCCCTGTGGTCCGCGTCGGCGGACTGGGTCGTTCCATAGAAGTTCCCGTCCGTGCCCAGCGCCAGGCCTATCGGACCTTTGCCGTCGGGGCATCCCGTCTGTAGACAGAAGCTGTACAGCGAAGTGATTGAGCCGATCGGGGTCATCTCATAGACCGTGCCGTCAGCTTCGCGGTAGCCGTCTCCGCCACCCCCGGTGGTGCCGTAGAAATTTCCGTTCGCGGCCAGAACCAACGTCGAGTCGGGAAGGTACCCGGTGGGCGCGCAGAATACGGCCAGCGTGGTCAGTGTTCCAGTGGGCGTGAGTCGGAAGAAGGTTCCGCCTGTCCACTCGGCGCTGCAGTTTTCACTTTCGCCCCCTCCGCTGGTAGTTCCATAGAGATTTCCGTCCGCGCCCTGGGTCAGCCCATTTGGAGCGACACAACCGGGGCAGCCCGGAGTTCCATAAAAACTATGCAGCGTCGTAAAAGTTCCGCTCGCGGTAACTTCAAACGCTGTGCCTTGGCCGTAGGCCCCGCCATACGGTGCGGTTCCATAGAAGCTTCCATTGGCCGCCTGAATGAGTCCCCGTGCCTGGCCTTCCCACCCGTCCGTATAGTCGAAATTGTGCAGCGTCGTCAGTTTGCCGGCGGGGGTTATTTTGAATACGGTGCCAAAGTCGTGAACCCCGCCCCCGGAGGTTGCGCCATAGAGGTTTCCGTCGGTGGCCAGCACTAATCCCCCATACGGACCGGAGCCATCCGTGCACGGCAATGACGAACAAAAGGTGTAGAGCGTGGTGAATTCGCCGGACGTGGTGATTTCAAAGACCGTCCCACTACCGAGTGTCCCCGAAGCGCTGGATCCGCCGAACTCCGTTTCGCCATAGAGGTTCCCGTCCGTGCCCTGCACCAGGGGTGCCGCAGGCCGCTCGCCATCCGTGCAGTTTGTCTGGGTACAGAAGCTGTAAAGGCTGGTGAGGGTCTGTGCCTGGGCGCACACCGCCGGGCTGAGAGTGATGGCCGCGCATGCGAGTGCGAGGCCGAGAGTGAGTAAAGATTTCGAACCCTTCATTGAAATGTCCTCCTAAAGCGCGCCACCAAGGCGGCACATGATTGAGTTGCGACTCCTACTTCGTGACCACAAACTGCGGATTGCTGTTAAGCGTTCCCGACGGCGTGACTACAGAAACCGTGCCGGTAGTCGCGCCCGGCGGAACCGTCGCCTTGATGTAGGTATCGGACTCCACCATGAACTTCGCCGCGACGCCGTTGAACGTGACGCTGGACGATCCCGTCAGGCCGTAGCCGAGGATGAGGACGCTCTGCCCGGCTTTGCCGGCCACGGGCACCGTTTTCACGAGAGGGCTGAGGCTGTTCGAGAGTTTGAAGACCATCCCGTAGCCATTGCCGTCGTTGACAAATGCAGTGGTACCGTAGAAACTGCCGTCGGTGCCTTGCAGAATCGGTCCATTCGGGAAGTTGTAAGAAGTGGAGAGCGTTGTGAACTCGCTCGTTGGAGTTACCTCATAAATGATGCTGTAGTTGCCCCCGGCGTCGAAGTCGTCATTTATCGCCACTCCGTAGAGATTGCCATCATTGGCTAGCGTCGACCCCCTACTCGGAGCGACTCCGCCGGAGAAGCGGAAAGCGTGCAGGAGGATGTATTGATTTGTGGGAGTGATCTCGAAGACGCTCCCCGTGTTGTAACCACTGTCGGCATAGATGGTTGTGCCAAACAAATTCCCTTTGGCATCCTGCACCAGCCCCGAAAAAATCGGGTTTCCGCCCCCGAAGCAGGGAATACAGAAGGAGTGGATCGCCTTGTAGGTTCCTGAAGGCGTCAACTGATACACGACGCCGCCTTCCAGGCTCTGGGCGGTTCCGTAAAAGTTTCCGTCGCTCCCCTGCATCGGCAGGGCGAGTGGACCGTCGCCCTCTGCACAGTCCCCGCCACAAAAAGAGTGCAGAAGTTTAAACTTGCCGGTTGAACTCACCTGGAAAATCGTACCGGCCTGGTTGGCTCCCGCTCCGGATGTCGTGCCGTAGAAATTTCCGTCGCTGCCCTGGATGATCCCGTTCGGGATTTCGCTCCCAACGCAATTCGCGCGGGGACAGAAGGTATAGAGAGTCGTGAGCTGGCCGTCGAGCGTCAGCCGGTAAAGAGATCCTGACCACGTGTAGTCACTCCCGCCACTGCTCACGCCGTAAAGGTTTCCGTCGCTTCCAAGGATAGGAGCGGTGGTATATTGCCCATCGGCGCAATCGGGCAATGAGCAAAAGTTGTAAACCGAACTGATCTGTCCCGTGGGAGTTACCCGGAAGATCTCATCGTAGGGATAAGTCCCGGACTCCGCGGCACCGTAAAAATTTCCGTCCGTCGCCTGAACCAGAGATCCATACGGAAACGTTCCGTTCGTGCCGTTGAACTGGGCGAGATAGGTAAGGGTCTGTGCCTGGGCGCACACTGCCAGACTGAGTGCGAGCAGCGCCAGCGTGACCATCCGTACGCCACGCGAAAACTTCTCTGGAACCTGTAGTTTGTTCTTCATGGAATCGCTTCCCTCTGGCTCAAGAACGATGCCTCTCTGTTCGTTTGAGCGCGTGCCTTCCCCGGTCGTACCATACGAGAACATTCCGCGCGTCGGGGGGAGTCGCGTCTGCTGAGAACTCGTGAGGACGATAAGGGCCCAAGAATCCAGCTTCGAGTTTCCTTCGCCGCCCCAAGGCTGTCAAGATGCAGGAAATTGCGTAATGCCTTGAATAGAGTTTTGCTGCGCTGCACCTTGGTCCTGGGATTGCACCGGGGGCCAACGCTCACCCGCCGCCTTTTTCTTCTCAAATAGCTCAATTGAGAGCTTTAGTTCCTCGATTCGCTTCTTTGCGTCCCGGATCATCGCATCCCATGCGAGCGAATCAGGTAAGACATTCACATTTCCTATTTTCTGTCTCATGCCATGCTCCGCTATGGACACACAGACGCCTGGCGACTGCTGGAAGATGTTCGCTGACCTGATGAAGCGCCGCTCCCGGTTGTTGCGGAACGTCCCGTCTGTCCCTATGTTTCCTATGTTTCGCCCCGTCCTCATGTTTCCTCCCATGTTCACCCCGAATTCCACGATGAAAGACAAAGCGCGTGGGGCGTCAGTATCCCTGACCCACCCACGACACCCGTAAGCCCAGCATGAAATTGCGCAACAGAAAGTGCCGGCCACCCCCGAGCCCAAATGGCCGCCTTGCAAGCTGAGGCGATGCTAGCTCGTTTGCCAGTCCTTGTCTTTCAGGGAATTGAGCTTTTGTCAGCGGATTGATGTAATTCCGTGGGCCTTCCGATATTCGGTGGGGGTCATTCCTGTGACGCGCTTGAACATGGCCGCCATGTGAGCATGGCTGCTGAATCCGGCGCACAGCGCCAGATCGGTTAACGAGGGGGTGTCCTTGTGAGGCAGAATGAGCCGATCGGCCACGAATTCCACGCGCAGTTTGCGGATGTAGTCTCCCACCGTCATGCCATAGATGCGATGAAATTCCCGGGCGACGTGCGACGGATGTACACCGGCAACTTGAGCAACATCGTTCAGCGAAACCGCGTCGCGAAACGAATCCTGCAGCAAAGCCCTCACCCGGCGCATCCATCCCGGGGCGTCGTTAGGCTGGTCGAGGCCTCCTCGAAACCATCTGCCCAACAACTCCAGAAAAGCCCCTTCCACAATCAGGTCAGAGAGCGCATCCGGACTTTTGAACTCCTCATACATCTTGAGCGCCAGGCCATGCAGGTAGCCTGCAGGCGCGATTCTGGGGCGGTCCGCGTCGGAGTTGATGGTTTCCAATCGATTGCCTATCCAACCGGGATCGACGGCGGTGATGAAAATTCCTGCCCCGCTGGAACCGAAGACATTCGTGTGCATCTCCCCTGCCGGAAGGTAGAACAAGCTTTTGGGTGCAAACATCGTTTCGCGGGAGCGCATGGTGAGCGAGAACGAGCCCGAAAAGGCAAGCACCACCCAGGTGCTGTCGTGATAGTGCCGTTGCAACGAGGCCCCAGCCTCGTAAAGCGAGTGGCGGCAGTCAATCGTCGAATTGGAAAACTGAGAGTGCCCAAGAACATTCATTGCAGGCGCGCCCGATGGGCTGCGAATCTAGCCGACTACGATTATATGATGCAAGGTCTTTCCGTCCACCACCAAGCTATCTAACGCGGCCTTTACCTTCGATCAGGGAGCGCAGGGCCTGACCTAAAGACAGTCCCTAAGATTGTATACAGCTGGAGTTGAGCGTCAAGATGAAGAAATTTGCAACCTTCACCCCCTCAAGCGCTCTTACATCGCCACAACACTCATTGGGCAGGAATCCGTCAAGATCAATATCAGGCTCAGGACTCAATGCGCTTTATCATGCCATGCAATAAACTACCCCCATGCCCCGATTCAAGCATTCAAGTAATACTTTAAGCGCTACCCAGGCAGCCGCCGGCTACCACATGCCCGCCGAATCGACCCCCCACGCCGCCACCTGGCTAGCCTGGCCCCACTATCAGGGCGATTGGCCCGGCAAATTCGACCCCATCCCCTGGGTCTACGCCGAGATCATCCGCAACCTGTCCCGCCACGAGCGAGTAGAACTAATCGTCCAGGACGCCAAAGCCGAGCGCCAAGTCCGCAAGCTGCTCGACCGCGCCGGCGCCCCACTGAAAAACGTCCGCTTCCACCGCCACCCCACCAACCGTGTCTGGCTCCGCGACTCCGGCTGCATCTTCGTCAAGTCTGGTTTTGTGGGTCCGGGTCTTCGACCCGGACAAGCCGAGCGAAGCTCGGCTATTGCTGCCCTAAACTTCCGCTTCGACGCCTGGGCCAAATACTCCAACTTCAGCCACGACCAAAAAATCGGCTCCCTCATGGCAACCGTCACAAAAGCTCAAGAAATCCGCCCCCAACACCGCAACACCCGCGTAGTCCTCGAAGGCGGCTCCATCGACGTCAACGGACAAGGCACCCTCCTTACCACCGAAGAATGCCTGCTAAGCAAAGTCCAACAGCGCAATCCGACAATGACCCGCAAAGACTACGAAAAACTCTTCGCCAACTACCTGGGCGCCCCGCACACCATCTGGCTAGGCAAAGGCATCTTCGGCGACGACACCCACGGCCACGTCGACGACCTAACGCGCTTCGTCTCTCCCGACACAGTACTCACCATGGTCGAACCAAATCGCAAAGACATAAACCACAAGCCGCTCCAGGACAATCTCCGCCGCCTGCAATCCGCCACCGACCAAGCCGGCAACCCGCTGAACATAGTCGAACTCCCCATGCCACGCCCAGTAGTCTTCGAGCAGCGCCGCCTCCCCGCGAGCTATGCCAACTTCTACGTCGCCAACAGCATCGTCCTAGTGCCGGTCTTCAACGACCCCAACGACCGCATAGCCCTGAACACACTGTCAGATCTGTTCCCCACCAGAGAGATCGTCCCAATCTATTCCGGCGACCTAATCTGGGGACTAGGCACCATGCACTGCATGACCCAACAACAGCCGTAGCAAGACCCTCCGCGGTCAACCCTTTACGGGAATGTTGAATCGCATTTGTCTGTTCAATATTGCTCAGATCGAAGCTGGTCTGATTAGAATAATCGCTTTGGGTTCGGTACGTGCCCCCCAACGATGTTCACAACAACATTAGCGAGGATAATTGAATGAACGGATTCAAGCTGTTTGCGTTAGCTGCTGTTGCTGCCATCTGCTTCGCCGTGTCTGTTCCCACAACCCAGGCTCAAGTACAGGTCGACATCGGAGTCGCCCCTGAATGTCCCTACGGCTACTACGACGTCGCCCCGTACGAGTGCGCTCCCTACGGCTATTACGGCCCGGAGTGGTTTACCGGCGGCATCTTCATTGGCGCGGGCCCCTGGTTTCATGGCCCGGCCGGCTTCCACGGCCACGTAAATAACCATTTCCATCCCGAGCACGGCTACAACGGCCCCAAGCCAGCTCGTGGCGAGAAACCCGATCCCAACAAGCATCTCGATAAGGTTGAGCACTTCAAAGGCAACGAAGTGCGCGATGGACGCGGCCACGTCGGCAAGAAGTAGCATCTTCTGAGGCCGGAAGCCTGACAGTTTCAATCGTTCCCAGCGAGCGAGAGGTCTACTCTCGCCGGGTGCCCCGCCCTTCTCGCGTTTCTTCGCGAGAGGGTGGGGATTTTGACTTCCCGTCCCCGCAGACCAACCGGGAGTGCCCCACTTCTCGCGTCTTTTGCGAGAAGTGGGATTCCACTCATTTCGCCGGTAAGGATTTTGACTTCGAACAGTTCTCGCGCAGTGGACAAACCGCGCATCGCACCTTGACCTCCTCACTCCGGCACCGCTTCGGAATATCCCCGCGCCCCCGCGCCTTCCGCGGACAATCCAGCAAACACCAAGCCTCCCGATATTTCTCAAACCGGGCCCGCGTAGACCCAGGATTGAACCACAACTTCACCAACCCCTCCGCCATCTCAATCGGGACAACGTACCAAACATCCTCCGGCACAATATGCACCACCACAAAATCCATGTCTTCCTTAGTGAATGGCTTGCCCTTGCCTCCCGCCCCCGCCTGATATTTCGCGCCCTCACAAAACGTCGCGCCCTTCACCTGCACCCGCCAAAACCCCTTCCCCCAATCCACCACAAAGTCGTAGCGCTCGCTGTCTCCCCACGGCTTGCACACCGGAATCCGAAGCCTGCAAACCTTAGCCAGAAACGCCGCCTCCACCGCCTCCCCCATCCGCTTGCAGTTATCCTCCGCGACCGCCTGTAAGTCGATCACTTCCCTCTCCTGCTCCTCACCCGAATTGTTGTTTTTCTCGTCCATAAACAGAAAAGGCGCGGCCCGTAAGCCACGCCTGAAAAGCGCTCCTTTGCAATATTTCGATTGTCCGACCCAGCTTCTACATTGTCATCCCGAGCGCAGCGAGGGATCTTGGTCTCCCTCGCCGCAAACACAAACGGCGCAGACCCGAGGGCTGCGCCACTGTCTGAACTCTATACTACCATTATATCATACCGCAAAGGGTAAATCCCCCAAATTAGCAGATTTATTTCTCCCAGCGAATCAACAACATAATCCAAAAATCGCCGCCGCAGGGGCTTGACAAGATTTTGGCGGAACGGCGAAAACGTTGTTTTTTCCCGAAATCGGAAAGTTGTCGTATTCTTAGGTGAGCGGAAACAAGGGGGCAGACCAGCAGTCCGCTGCATTGGCCTTTCCGCCCTTGCTCCACGCGGCGGGCTGCGGCGCCCCATATTATCGATTACCTTTGGCTCGATTGTCGCGAATGCAGAGCATTTGGCAGTTCTTGGCTGAGGTCTCGCCGCCCTTGCTCCATGCGGTAACGTGGTCGGCGTCCATTTCCTCGAACTTATAGACCCTGCTCTTGTTCGCATCGTGTCGAACCGCACAGAGCGGGCAGTTGGATTCGTTCTTCGCCTTTGCTGCGCTCGTTTGCTTTTCGTAGGCCGCGTGCTTGGTGGCATCGTCGAACACGCGCACTTCCAAAAGCTTCGTCTCCTGCTGGCCGCCGAGAATGTACTCAAAGATTCCGCGTTTTTTCTTAACGTAGAGATCCCCGTATAGCCGCTTCACGTCGGCAGACACCTTTTCTGGGTCGTATGACTGGGAGTGATATTTCTCATAGAGCCTGCCCCATTCCAAACCCTGCATCTCTTTCTTGACATCTTTGAAGACCGTTGAAACCCAGTCGATTACGCTGTTGAAGTAGGTCTTCAGCTCATTGATATTGTTATCTCTGCGACGCTGGCTCATGTAGTCGCCAATGTCGCCCTTGCTCACCCAGTCCAGCGCACACTCCAGGAAGTCCTGCCGGTTCACGCTGCCCTTAACGTACGCGCTCCACATCTGGATATTCGCGTTTTGGCTGTTACTGAATTCAGCCTTCGCAAGCGTCACGAACAGCCCGGAGTAGATAGCATTCAAGAGCTCTTGGGGGTTGAGAGGCACACCTGCGATGTTGATAGTCTGGAACCATTCTTTGATCTCGCTCTCCTTGCCCTCGCACTCGTAGATCAGCAATTTCGAACCTCGAATCTTGGCTTGTTGGTCGGCAGGCAGGCTGTCGAAGTTTTTCGGGTTGCCGTTATCCATGATCGCGAACTTGTTCGTAACGAACCGTCCGATACTGGTGATCCGTTGTTGGCCGTCGAGCACTTCAAATTTGTCCTTCGCGACTTTGTTGAAATAGATCAGACCGAGCGGATATTCGTTGAGAAGGGAGTGGATGACCGCTTGCTCTTTCTTGCCACCGTCAATGTCCTTATAGATATAGTTCCGCTGGTACTCCGGCTGGATGGTCAACTTTCCGCCCAGTCCAAACAATCCTTTGCCCTCCAGTTCGTTGTACACGAACCCGTCGCAGATCGTTTGGGCCGTGATGTCGGTTCTCAGCGTGGTCTTCATTTCTTCTTCCCTCTGCCGGGCCGGCCACGGTGGCGGATGAGAATGCGTTGATAGAGGGCGATGTAGTACTGACCGTCCACGATGTAGTAAGTCTGGCCAGTGGGTGGCTTTTCTACTCTCATCGCCGGTTGGTCGTTGAGCTTTGAGACGATTGACCCCGCGCCGCCCCTGCCAATCTGGATTTGACTCGGAAAAGTCTTGCAAGCGGCACCGAACCAAGTCTTGGTGATTCCCAAAATCTCGAACTGATCGGGGTTGTACTTATCGAGGAAGGTGATGGGGACGCCCATTGCACCTTCATAGTCGCCGGGAATAACATCGGGCGCACCGAGGGCTACGGGATGGTCTCAAAGTGGGGCTGGCCCATCTTTGGTTTCCCATGAGTCACCACTACTGAGGGCCACAACGACATAGACAATAACTAGCTTCGGGGCGGCACATCGCTAACCGACGCCCTCTCCCTCACCGCGCGGCTTCAACTGTAAGCTTCAACCCCACCGCCTTAGTCACGGCAACCAGCGTAGATAGCCGAGGTTTTCCCCGCGCCGACAACTCGCGATTCAGGATCTCGCGCTCGACGCCTGCAGCCTTGGCCACCTTGGCAATGCCGCCACTGGCTTCGGCGACGCGGCGCAGGGCGATCCGGAGAACGGCGGGTTCTTCCGCATCTTCCAATGCAGCGTTCAGGTACTCGGCGATGAACTTAGGCCTCTCGCGCAACTTGCGAATCATGTAATCGTCATGCGAGACGCTCGTTATGTCTTTCGCTTTGCGTTTCATTGGATGAAAAACACCGAGCCTAGAAGGAACCGCGCGCCAGTACGCTCGTACCCCCTATTATCGGCTCAAATGACAAAGGGTTTAAGCTGACGGCTGACGGCTGATGGCTGATGGCTGATGGCTGACCCCTACTTCTTATACTCCGTAGGCTGCGGACCTTTTTCCAGGGTCTCGCGGTCCCAGATCCATCCCTCGCGGGTGTAGCTGGCGAGTTCGAAATCCTGGGTGAGTTCAAGGGCATCCACGGGACAGGCGTCTTCGCAGAGGCCGCAGAACATGCAGCGGCTCAGGTCGTAGGTGAAGTTGGTGAGTTCCTTGCGGCGGGTGTGCTCGTTGCGCTCGCTCGAGACCACGATCAGATTCTCCGGGCAGGCCACGGCGCACAGGTCGCAGGCAATGCACATGGTCTCGTCCGTGTCAGGATTCACGTTCAGCCGCGGTGCTCCCCGGTAGCGCTCGGCCACCTGCGGCCGCTCCATGGGATATTGCTCGGTATAGATTTCCTTGGGATCCTGATAGCGGAACGTGACCCTCAATCCTTGCAGAAGGTCGATCAGAAAGACTTTGCGGAACAGGCTTTGCATCCCCATGACGGGGTTAGCATAACAGTTCGCAGTGGTCAGTGGCCAGTGGTCAGTGGGGGGAACGCAAGCGCCTCGCGGGAACCTTTTCTGCCTGCTTTTCGTACTTAGAGCAGAGGATGTTATGCGAGCCTATCTCGCCAATTTGACGCCCAAGGCCCGAATGCTGCTGGCCGTGCCCGTGGTCGTCATCGCCTACATGGTCGTGACGGTGGTGATTCCGGCGGTCGTTCAGGCCGTGGTGCCGGACGTGGTGCGCGAAGTGCTGCGGTTGATCTGAACACGGGACCGTGTAGAGACGAACCATGGAGCGACGGGCGCCTCGCCCGTCCGGCCTGGGCGAAGCCCGGCCGAGCACGGATCGAAATCATGCACGTCAAGTGATACCCTGCTGCGTGGACCTCCCCTTGCCAACGACCAACGACCAACGACCAACGACGGGTTCCGACGAACTGTGGATGGAGGAAGCCCTCCGCGCCGCACAGCGCGCGCTCGAAGCCGGCGAAGTCCCCGTGGGCGCGGTGGTCGTATGCGACGGAAAAATCATCGGCCGCGGCTGGAACCGCAACATCGGCGACTCCGATCCCACGGCCCACGCCGAGATCGTCGCGCTGCGCGAAGCGGGTGCAGCTGTCGGCAACCATCGTCTGGCCGACTGCGATCTGTTTGCTACAATTGAACCGTGCCCGATGTGCGCCGGAGCCATGGTGCACGCCCGGATCAAGCGCCTGGTCTACGGCGCGGACGATCCCAAGGCGGGCGCCGTGCATTCAGTAATGCAGGTGCTAAACCACCCGCGACTGAATCACAAAGTGGAAGTCCGCAGCGGCGTACTGGCAGGCCGCAGCGCCGAACTGCTGCAAACGTTCTTTAAGAGCCGTCGTTAGTCGTTGGCTAATCGGCAACTGCCTTCCGGAGAGGTGCGTGAGCGGTTGAAACGATCCGCCTCGAAAGCGGACATACCTTAACGGGTATCGTGGGTTCAAATCCCACCCTCTCCGCCAGCTTTTTCTTGATCTCGCCTGCGCGGAGTTCGCAGATCGGGACCATATTTCCACCTTACCCGCTCGAAAAAATTCTCTCCGCGGGAAGCTACCGGGCGTATAGTTGGCCGCAGGATCAATGCTCCATGCCGCTGGATGAGCCTAAGGGTTGGCAAAAGTTATGGGAAAGGGCACAACGGGAGAAGGACCCGAAAAAACTCGCCGCGCTCATCGATCAGCTAAATCAGTTGCTGACTGAGCACGAGAAGGCCGCCGCGCAGGAAAAAAAGCCGACTACCCCCTCTATACGGGAGCGTCCCAAGCAATAAGTCGAGCGCGTCCTGGATCTTAAGTGGGTCTTGCAAACTTGTCCAGTTCGGAGCGCAATTCGAGGATACGGCGCTTTCGCCTCTCGTAAGCTTCCAGTTCTTCCTCGGTAAAATCGTTGAACTTTCGGCCTACGACGGATTCCATCTGTTGCTGGAGGAGTTCACAAAGCTCACGCGCAATGGCGTCGAGCCCTGCTGGTTCCATTCGGCACATTTACTCCAAAAGCTCGGCGGCCACAGTGAGTTTGGACACAAGTCATGGTGACTAGAATCACATGGCATCCGCTGCCTCCTGATGGGGAAGGATCTCCGAACCCGGTTCACGTGGCATAACTACAAAGTCATGCGTTATTCGGGGAGTCGGCGGGCTGGCTATCTGGCAGCGTGTGCCCTGCCAGATTCACGAACAGTCCGGCCAGACTCGCGACCCCGCATCTCAGCGGCATTGCCCATGCCGGCGTTTCGCTGCGCGGCGATCAGGTCGCAGCGGCAGAGGACACAGCGCATGGCCACGGTGTAAACAAAATGCGCGTAGGCCGGACACTTGCTGTTCGGGCAGACTTTTGTTGTCATCTCGATTCGAAAGTAGCACAGCGCACCGCGGCGCGGTCACTCATTTTCCGCACCAGACCATCACATTTTCTTCTGCGATGTAAACGTGCTGTCTACTCGACCACCACTTTCGCCGTCATCTTGGGATGGATCGAACAATAGTACTTGTAGGTGCCGGGCTTGGTTGGCGTCAAGGTGAACTTTTCGTCGGTGTCGAGAACCTTCGACTTGAACGTTTTGTCTTCCTCGACCACCGTGTGCGGGATGTCGTCACGATTCGTCCAGGTGATTTGCGTTCCTACCCTGACGATCAGTGACGTCGGGGTGAAGCTGAAGTTATCGATCTTTACCTCGACGCTGGAGGCGTTGACGGGTCGTGGGGTCAGGGTTTTGTAGGCCACCAGAGCGATGAGAGCGACGAGCGAGAATGATGCGATAGCAAGAGTCCATTTGCGTTTCATAAAT
Source organism: uncultured Acidobacteriaceae bacterium (assembly GCA_963842095.1). Classification (GTDB taxonomy): domain Bacteria; phylum Acidobacteriota; class Terriglobia; order Terriglobales; family Acidobacteriaceae; genus Sulfotelmatobacter. The sequence continues at coordinate 672,423 of CAWJEY010000002.1, read as the reverse complement.
GTTTTTCTCCTACGCAAGAGCGGAACCTCAGCGGCTGGAAGCCGCGGTGAATTGTGCGACTTAACGGCACGACTGAAGTCGTGCCCTTCCCGATCTCGCGTAACACTCACTGCAAAGTGGAATCGATCACCGCGAGGGCATGCTTGCCGCGCGTGTAGTTCACGTCGGTGACTCCCAGCAGCGTGCGCAACTGTTCGGCGGGAACCTTCATTGGCCCCGCCGACGGCGCCGCTCCCGGATGAGGTTGCGGGAAGGCCGTTGACGCCGCAGTGTGGAAAGTGACGTTGCCCTCCACCTTTTGCATGGTTTGATGAATGTGCCCGTTCAGCACGGTCACCGAACCAAATCGCTTGAGCAGAGAAAGAGCCTGCGCGCTGTCGTCCGTGCCCCATCCCCACTCGGGATAAATGTTCCACAGCGGCATGTGCGCGAAAAGCACAACGGGCGTGCTCTTGGAGAGATGCGCCACGTCTTCCCCCAACCACTTCAGCTGTTCCGCACCCAGCGAGCCCATGCCGCCGGCTTTCAGATTCATCACGTTGACCAATCCAACAAAGTGCACGCCCTTTTTCTCGAAGCTGTACCAGCCGGAGCCTTTTGTATTCTTGCCGAAACGTTCGCGGTACTGCTGGCCGTCGTCTTCGAGAACGTCGTGCTCGCCGGGGACAAAGAACACGTCCTTGGGGCGCGCGGATTGCAGAATCTGTTGCACTTGATCGAACTCCGCCGGCATCGAGAGGTGGGTGATGTCGCCGGTGTGCAGCATGAACTCGGGCGCAACCGGCAGCGCATTGATCTTTGATATAGCGGCTTGCAGCGTGGCGACCACGTCAGGATTCGCGGGCTTGTTGAACCCCATGTGGCTGTCGCTGATTTGGACGAAGGTGAGTTCTCCTTGAACCTGCTTGTGCGAAGCGTCGCTCAGGCTGAATGACTTGAGCACGCCGCCCTGGAGCACGCACAGCGCTCCCGTGCCGGCCCAGGCCATGCACTTCAGGAAACCGCGCCGATTGATTCCGTCGTGGTTGTGGTCGAATAGAAGTTCGTTGCCTGGCTTTAGGGTCATTTGCGTCCTCCGGTTGTGGTGTCTTTGGGATTCACTGTGCAGAACCGGGGACCTTTGGTTTTATTCCACGAAGTACAAAAGAATATTTATCAGCCGCAGGGAATAAAACCCGCTCCCGCTGGTTTACCCTTGTGTGCGTGTCGGAAGAGACCTTGCCGCCGGAAACGTTCGAGCAACTGGCGATGCCACACTTTGAGCGGCTCTATAACTTTGCCTGCTGGCTGACGCAAGACCGGCATGAAGCCGAGGACCTGGTACAGGAAACTTATGCCAAGGCGCTCAAGGGATTCTCCTCATTCCAGCCGGGCACGAATTTTCGCGCCTGGATTTACAAAATTCTGCGAAATACCTTCCTGACCTCGCGTACGGGTCTGAAGGCGGCGGCGACCGTGCCGCTCGATCTTGAAGGTGAAGAAGAAATCCTCCCCACGTCGAACGAAACGCCAGAAAGCATTCTGCTGCAGCGTTCGGATTGGCAAATGGTACAGCAGGGTTTGGAGCAACTGCCCGTCGCCTATCGCGAGGTGCTGCTGCTGTGTGAGGTCGAAGAGATGTCGTATCAGGAAATCTCGGCCACGCTGGCCATCCCGATGGGCACGGTGATGTCGCGTTTATCGCGCGCACGGCGGGCTTTGCGGGACGCCGTTCAGAAGATGCATCAGGTTGGTGGGTGATGGGATGGCTCCCGGCAAAAGCAGGTTCCTCACCGGGCTTTCAGCCCGGTTCGGAATGACAAACTGCGAGGTGGATTGAATCATGGGCTGCGAAACTTGGACGGAAAAATTCGACGCTTATCTCGACGGCGAACTTCCCGCAGCGGGGGCGCGGGCACTGGGCGAGCATTTGCGGGGATGCGCGGCTTGCGCTGCGGATAGCTTGAGCAGGGTTCAGCAGAAGCGCGCGATACAGGCTGCCGGCCAGAGGTTCACGCCGGACCCGGCCTTTCGCGCCCGGATTCAGACGAGCGTCGCGGCACCCGGCTCCCGCCGCTGGAACCGGCTCTGGTTCCCTGCCCTGGCGTGCGCGATGGCGTTGCTGATTGTGAGCGCAATTTTTCTTAACCTCAACCGCGATCGTAGAAATGAACAGCGCTTAATGAGCGAGTTGGCGGACCTGCACGTAGCGACGCTCGCCAGTTCCAACCCGGTCGATGTAGTTTCCACCGACCGGCATACGGTGAAGCCGTGGTTTGCGGGAAAGATTCCTTTTACCTTCAACCTGCCCGAGTTGCAGGATTCACCGTTTACTTTGCTGGGCGGGAAGGTGAGCTATCTCAATCAGTCGGCGGGCGCGGAACTAATTTTCCGCGTGCGCCAGCACCAGATTTCAGTCTTCATTTTTCAGGAACAAGCCTTGGGTGGCGCACGAGTAAACGATGCGGTGCAGAGCGCGCTTTCATTCAACGTGCGTAGTTGGAGCCATAATGGCCTCCGCTATTTCGTCGTCGGCGATGCCAGTCCGCAGGATCTCGACAAACTGAGCGAACTGATCAAGGCTGCGGGATGAAAAGGGATTACGAGAACAGGGATTAGGGATTAGGGGTTAGGGTTCCAGAAACAAGGTTCTCACGGGCCCTAACCCCTGTCCCCTAACCCCTCTTCCCAAGAATTCTCTCGATCTGCTGTAGATGGTTGAGATCGTGACCCGCAAACATGCGCACGATGTGTTCAATCGTTTCCTGGCCCCGCTCCGAGTGCATTCCGTAATGGTTCCACTGCTCAGGCGTCAGGGATTTGAGTAGCGCGAGATTGGCTTCGCGGACTGCGCGAAACTGCTCCACGGATTTGCGCGGGTCGCGCTTGGCGTAATGCCCGCTGGTGACCCAGGAATCCTGGTCGAAGGCCGCGACAGGGGTCCCGGGCGCGCCCAAAATCAGCCGCATGCGAAAGCCGCCGACGATTTCCGCATCGGCCAGGTGCGCGAGAATCTCGCTGACCGACCACTTGTCAGGCGCGGGGCGCTTGCGCAATTTACTTGTGGGCACGCTCTTGATGAGGCGTGCGAGTTTCTTCGCCGTAGCGGCCTGCACCACCAGGGGTTTCTTGCCTTCGACGTAGCCAGTAACGCGCTGAATATATTGCTGCACGGTTTCGTTCATTTTGTCTGCCCCGATTGAAATGTCGTCCACGACCCCGCTTTCATGTCGCGCAGCAACGGCCGCTGCCAGGAAAACTCCGGATGATGATCCAGGAAGTCCGCCGCGACAAAATCCGCTCCGCAAGGATGCCCAGCGCGCGCGACGAAGCTCATGTTCGCCGCCATCCTGCTGTCGGTCGCCTTACCCTGCACCGCTCCTCCGGGATTGTAGGGACTCCACTCCCATTCCTTCACGCCGCGCGGAGAGGCATCCACGTGGCCGCAGAGGGAGCGTTCGTTGGGCTGAGCTTTTTCTACGCTGGATGCCGCCTTCTCGAAGCTGTCTACGTGGTCTGACAGGAACTGCTCAGCCATCTCCACGTCAATCGTTCCCTTGGCGCGCTGTACGAGTTCATCCGCACGCGCGTGCCGCGCATTCATGGAGGACGAACGATCGTTGGGATCGAAGCCGCTCGTCTCTTCGCGAATGACTTTCGGGTCGCGCGCAAAGTTTGAGCTTACGAAGTACCCATCTTTCGTTCGCCATAGCGGTGTATTCTTCAAGCCAAGCTCTAGGTATGCGATCTCTCCGGTCTTGCGGTCGCCGATGAGCCAGTCGTTGGCGTATCCGCCGTTGTTCCCTTCCTTAATGATCCGCACGTAGTCGTCGATGCTCTGGGCGTACTGCAACGCCTTGCGCGAGCGCATGAACTCCGGCTTGCCGTTCGGGTCCCAGCCCTCGAACTGAGTAATCGTGGTCTCGGTGATCATGATCCCGGCAGCGTTTACGCCGAAATCGTCATCGCTAGTAATTACGCCGGGAAAGCCATCCATCAGAATGCGCTGACCGTGCTGAGGCAGAATATCGAAGATGATCACCCAGCGTTCGCCCGCCAGATAGCTTGTCCAGTTGTTGTGCGCGATGACGATCTGGTGATCCTTCGTATACGCGCCGGTGGCGATGAACGCGCTGCAATTGCCCGGAGCTGCCAGTTTCGGCGCCTTTGCCGCCTTCTCTTGTTTGTTCAACCACGGGACGTAGTAGTCCGGAACCTCCTCAAACGCGTTCAGGGCCACGATGTCATATACGTCGAGATCGATGCCATGCGCCTTCACGCCGTCGGCAATGCCTTGCAACTCCTGCTGATACTCGGAATCGATGTGCGGCCACAGCATCTCACGCGCTGTTTTGCGAAAGAACTCCCAATCGCGCTGCGTTTGGTGCGTGTCAAAAAGCTTGATCACCTCGAGAGCATCGGCAATTTCGGGCGCCAGGAGATAGCCGTGCTGGAACCCGATATCGGCGGGTGAACCTTCGAGATGAACATAGGTCCAACCACCCTGCTGGAAACGGTAAGCCTTATCCAGTCGCGGATCGGATGGTGAAGCTGCCGCCGAAGAAGCGGCAACAGACTGGGGCAGCGCCGCGGCGAAGGCCACCAGCGCGACCGCCAAGTATTGCAACCGGAAACAGGTAAGTCCCTTAGACATTTCGCGTGCCCCTATTTTGGATGAACCCAATTGTAGCCGAATCCGAGGGCAAGAAAGCGGGAGGCGCATTCTCGCGCCCCGCTTCTGACCGCTAGTCTCTCAATTCACCCGCAGCAGCATTCCACTCCCCGCCCTCACGTTCAACTTACCGCTGTTTGAGGTGAGCGTGATCTCGCCCACCGGATCAGTTCGTCCGGCGTGGGTTATCGATAAGTCCGCAAAGCCGTAAGTTCCGCAGGCGTCTGAGGAAAATACCCAGAGCGCTTGCGGAGCATCGTTGCCCGCCACCGCTCCCCGGCAATTAGTGCCCGGCCTGTGCGTGGCTCTGAGTAAAGCCACATTAATCGACTCTCCTCCCACTCTCTGGGTCACCCAGTCGTTCTCGGTCGTGCCCCGGTCGGGACCGCTTTCCGGAATTTGCGCATCCTCCACCGCCATCATTGAGGCCAACGCCCGCAAGTTGGTCGTGATGGGGATTCGCCGTTTAGCCACCACGAGTGTGTCAAAGCGGACGGACACTTTCCCGCGCTCCACCTTCTCGATATGACCGCTCACTTTCGCCCCCGCGCGAATTTTCGAACCCGGCGATAACGGGACATCCTGCATCACGCGTGCCGTAATCACCTGCCCGGGTCTAACCTTTTGCGGATTGATCGAAGAATTCAATTGCACGGGAAGGATGGTGCCGGCCGGAATACCACTCTGCCCTGACAACTGCGTCGCAAACGCGATGACGCAAACCCACAGTGTGTGTTTCATCGAGATCACCTCTCAGGCATCAGTCATTGCCTTGCCTATCGTCTCCTGGCTCGGCCTCGCTTACTGCGCCGCCGCCGCAACCCACACTTTATGCGGAGCAACCAGTTCCGCGTTGGATACTTCCGTCGTCACCTTGATTCGCTGCCACCCGCTCTTCTTCTGCGGCTTGGCATTGAACGTCAATAGATACTGGTGGTCGAGATGGTGTTTCATGTCCTCGAGGTAAGGGTCAAAGCTTACCGGGGCTCCGGTGAAGCCGATGTAATACGATTCGCCGCCAGTTTCCTCCGTCAGCTTTGAGAGATAGAGCTGTCCCCAATAGTTCCCCCAGTAGCTGTGGCCAGCATGGCCTGCTCCCGGCGTGTAAATGGCATAAACCACGACGCCGGCGCGCTGCGCATCATCAATCGCGGCGTCCAGATAGGGATCCTGCATGTCCCCACTGCCGTAGTAGCGATCAATTCCGTCGGTGGCCATAATCACCCCCCGGCGGGCCGTGCTCTCCGGCCAATGTTTGACCAAATCGCTGATCGAAAAATATGGACTGGCATTCACCCCGCCCAGCCCCATCGGAAGCCGCAAGGCTTTCGCGGCTAAGGCATGGTCGCTGGTTGGGCTCTGCGCCACCTTCGCAGTGCCGTCCTGCATGTAGGCCACGCCGATCTTGGTGGATGCCGGTTGGGCGGTGATGAACTGGCGAAGCCCTTCGAGTTGTGTCCCAAGACTGATGTTGGACCCGTCGTCGAGCAAAATGAACAGTTCGAGCCCAGCGTTATCTCCCTGTGCCGGAATCCAACCTGTGACCTGATCGCGATCATGGCCCTCATACACCATCACATCGCGTTGGCTTACTTCGGGTACGCTCAAGCCATGTCGAGCTTCGACTGTGACCAGCACGTGTGCCGGCGGCCCTTGCGCCTCCGCAGTCTGCGCCCAAACGAGGCTGGTGGCGGTTATCACCACCGCTGATATAAATAAGGCTTTAAGTAGACAGTCAAATGTTTTCATGGATGTCCCTCCGAAAGGTCATGCCTTCGCCCACCATGGGCGTCAGGCGCCTCTCCTAATTTGGATGCAGCGGAAAGCACTTGCGATCTGCTTGTTGTGTTTACCCCAGAGTAAACAGATGATTCCCGGCTCCTTCTTCAAACTTTTAACGCACTGTTAACAAAGCGTCCCTTCACCCGATGCCATAATCTTCCGTTCACATTCCGGCAGGAAACTCAAGCAAACCGCGCTCGCAGTTCCTGTGGCTCGTTGCATCGAACCAAGGCCTTTTAACGCATGAGAAGAATTATGGCTACCGTTGTGCTGCTGGCGCTGGCTACCGCACTGGTCAGTTGTTCCAGCGGTTCAAAGAGCGGAATGACCGCCGCGCTCATGCCCAACGTCGCCGGCTCCTGGGAGTTCATCCTCAACTCCACGACCACGCCCGGACAATCGACCGGCATGGAAGTGGCGCTGCAGGAGGGGCAAACGCTCGATGCCAGCGGCTCCGGCCAGTACGTCTACAACGGTCAGATTTCCGCCTCGGGTGCGCAGATTAATTTCGTCGCCTTTACTCCCGGAGCAGGCCAGAACAGCCCGCCCAACATCGCTTTCGGCGGTAATTGCACTCCCGCCGCGGACGACACGGGGAACAGCCTGACAGGCAGCATCTCCGGCGTGGGCGGCTCCATGAATTTCACCTTCACGGAGAACGGCAACGTATTCAATGTAACGGCCACGCTGGACGCGTCGGGCACATTCATTGACAGCGGCACTTACACGGCGCAAGCGGGCAGCTCTTGCAATGACAGCGGGACCATCAGCAGCGGAAAAATCGTGCCCAAACTTTCTGGCACCTATACCGGCCAACTCTTTGTCAACGAGAACAACGACAGCGCGACAGCCACGTTGAGCGAGAGTGGCGCGGGTACGCTTACCGTAAATATGGTCCTGAGCGGCGCCGACAATACTTCATTCACGCTGACCGGGCCGGTCACCGGCAACGCCTTCTCCGCGGAAGGGACTTTCGAGGGGACAACCCTGGCTTATTACGGTTACTACGAACTCACCGCAGACAGCAGCGGAGCGCTCGACGTTTCCAGCCTGTATCTGGTGAATGCCGCGAGGCCGACGCAGCAGGCGGGATTGCTCACGGTTCCGCAAACGCCCTGACTTCATTAGAGGTTGATCCGCTGCTCGGTGTGGCGCTGCAAATACCAGCAGGGCACATAGCCTTCCCGTGGGAAAAGCGTGTTGACGCAGGTTTGCGCCTGCGGGGGATTGAAGATGAATTCCGTCTTCCCGCTTTTCTGCGGAACCGCGTCGTAGCTGGTGACGGTGATTTGTCCGTAGGGCTGGCGATTGGTGGCGACACGATAGCGGAAGACGGCGTAATCCACGGCATAGGCGAGCAGGGTCAGGCCCAGAACCGACGAGAGCCCGATGACGATGACGCGCTGCAACAGGCGCTTGAGTCTGGCTCGCAGATCTGAACTCACGGCGTGATTATACCCATCCTCGTTGACAATTCCCCGCTTCCACAGGCAAACTCATACGTCCGCCAATTGCAGGTTGCGGCGAGCGCCTACGGGTAATCCAGAGGACAGGAGCGGGTTTCACACATATTCACCGGCCATGGAGCAGACAGTCTCCTACACGCTCGATTCCACTTTGGAAACCGTGAACCATGCGGAAGAAAAGGCCACCCGCATCGCTACAGAACTGGGCTTTGCGGAAGACGAGGTGATGCAGATTTCGATGGCCGTGCGCGAGGGCGCGGTCAACGCCGTGCTGCACGGCAACGCGTATGCCCCGGACAAGAAAGTCGTCCTGGCCTTCGAGCGCACGCCGGAAGACCTGGTCATCACCATTCGCGATCAGGGCAAAGGCATTGATTTGGGATGCATTCCGAATCCTCTGGCGCCGGAAAACTTGCTCAAGACTTCAGGGCGCGGCATCTTTCTTATGCGTTCTTTTATGGACGTGGTGGAAATCCGCCCGTCCCAGACAGGCACCGAAATAAAACTGATCAAGCACGTCCACGGGACATCCGGGGGCGGCAAGGAGGGGTCTCAGTGAGCATGAAACTCAGCACGCGGCAGGTCGACGGAGTCACCATTGTGGATTGCAGCGGACGTATCACTCTCGGCGAAGGCAGTGTCATGATGCGCGACACAGTTCGCGACCTGCTCGCCAAGGGCAACAAGAAAATCATCTTGAACCTGGGCGACGTCAACTACATCGACAGCTCCGGCATCGGCGAGCTGGTCAGCGCCTTCACCACCACCAAGAACCAGGGCGGCGAACTCAAACTGCTCAACCTCACCAAGAAAGTGCACGACCTGCTGCAGATCACCAAGCTCTACACCGTGTTCGATGTGAAGGAAGACGAGACCGCGGCGGTCAAGGGATTTAAGTAGGCTTGAATCTGGGTGCCCCATCCTTCGCGTTTTGTGCGAAGGGTGGAGGCTCGGACGCGCGAGGGTCTCTTAAGGTTCCTCTTGAGCGTGGCGGTTCACGCTCGGATCTCTTCCGACCCACTGAGCGGAACGATCCGCGCAATCCGCTCCATGACTTTCTTGTTCTGCTCCGATTTCTTCAGGTCATAGGCTGCCTGCAAGCGCATCCATACCTCTGGAGAACCGCCAAACAGCCGGGCAACCCTCAGGCACATCACGGCGGATAGAGGTTTGCGCCCCGCCAAGATGCCGTGCAGCATCTGCCGCGATACTCCCAGAGCTTTGGCAGCTTCAATTACCGACAGGCCAACCGACGGCAGAATGTCTTCCTTAATAATCTCGCCCGGATGAATGGGCGGCAACCCGTTCCTTCTCTTCACCGCTTCGCCTCTAATGGTAGTCTTCATAATCGATGTCCACGGCTCTCTCACCCAGCCAGCCGAAGGTAATGCGATAGTTTCCAGTCACCCGAACCGACCAGCGCTTCTCACTGCCCTGCAGCCGGTGGAAGCGAAAACCGGCGATGCTCATGTCCTCCGGCCTCGCCGCTACATCCAGCAATTGCAGGATTCGCGCGCACTTCCTGACCTCGCCGGCGCCAATTCGGCGAGTCTTGCCGGAGACATAGAACTCTTCGAGCCCTTTGTGCCGGAAGCTGCCAATCACTGCTTAAGTGTAAAGCGAATGGTTTACATCGGTCAAGAGATTTCGAGGCAGGCTGTTGGAGTCGTGGTCCTTATAGTTTCCGCCGTACTGTACCGCGGGCCAGGGACTTCTGCGCGACGCCGTGTTCCGTAGGGTTCAGGCGGCCGACATCGCCGGCATTCGCGCGATCCTGATTCCACGCCATCTCCAGCAGCGCCCAACGCTTCAACGAGAGGCACGGCTTCGTGCGCTCCCCGATCGATCCCATGATGCTGATGATCACGTTGGCGGACGCGGCCAGAGAACTCTCGGGCCTGAGGCGAAAATGAGCGAGACCTGGCCATTTCCCGTTTCATTCCGGGAAGGTTCTACCATTTCTTTTCTATCGAGCCCCTTTGATAGATCTCTCACTCATACAATCGTCCTATGTGGGCGCCTTTTGCAACTTGTGAACGGACGATGGCACTCGCCATCTTGCTCTCCACACCGCTATTGGCCTCCGACTGCCTCCCCATTCGCGAGGCCAGCCAGCACGTCGGAGAGACCAAATGTGTGACCGGCAAAGTGCTGCGCGTGAAGGTCGGCGCCAAAGGTGTGCACTTCGTCGACTTCTGCGAAGATCAAATGGCTTGCCCGTTCACGGTCGTGGTCTTTCCGCACGACCTGAAAGATGTAGGCGACGTCCGCCGCCTCACCGGACACGTCATCGAGATCCGCGGGCCAGTGAAGCTCTACGACGGACGCGCCGAAATCATCCTCAACCGCGTCAGCCAGGTCACCGGCGGCTCAACCCTGATTCCGCCCATGCCCAAGAACTACGACGTGGAAAAACAAGGCCACTACAGCGCCGGCCGAATGCGCCCGCCCAAAAAACCTCCAAAGACCAAGGGCACACCCAACACCACGGCGACCTACGGCAACGAGGCGGGCATCGGCGAAGAACCGCCGCAGTGAATAGAGGTTGGGAGCGAGAGGGTTCTGGCCTCGAAATAGATACGCCCGCCTAAGAAAGTGCCGCCAACCTTGCGGCTGGCGGCATCTCAAAGAGCCATGCATTTAGGGTCATCTGCTTGCTGCTACGGGCAACTATTGTCACCTACCTGCCCCTGGAAGACGAAGGTATGGTACACAGTGTCTTCGAAAATAGGGATGTACTCGGAGCAACCAACAGTTGACGACGACAAGCTGACCGACATTTGGTGAGCCGACTGATTTATCGTACCCGTGCTCTCGCTGTTGCCCCATGAGAAGACGGTCTGGCTCTTAAAATCCAGGCCGGAACCTACGAAGTTCCACTTCACGTCCCAACTGTACCCGACGCTGTACGTAATGCTTTCGCTATACGTTTGGGTCGTTTGGGTGGAGTCCGTCTGAGTAAACACATTGGTACGGTTGGTTGCCGCCCTTATCGTCCGGCCCCGCGAGCAGTTCGACTACCTGGGTTGTGCCGTCGTTTGTCGTCATGATTCGCACATAACGGCATTTAGCGGTAGGGGTTGGGTTTGTGCAAAGCGTGGCCCCGGATGTGTCAGCGTTCAACGGGCTTTCGGTTGCCGTGTAGTTCAGGAGCGGATCCTGATTCAAGACCGCGGTGAAATCACTGGGGACGCACCCGCACTGATTCGCTAACGTGCACGAGTTGGGGTAATAGGTGGGGTTGGCGCAGATATTGGCTAGCCCTGGCAACGTCTGGCCGCTCACAAGCTGCTGTTGGAGTTTCTCCACGGGAACCGTCGTAACCCCGTGGGAATTCGCCATCATCGCCTGCGCATAAACCTCGATGTGGTCCTGCATCTCGGGCGTCCCGGGACTAGGGTCGCCGGCTGTTTGATATTGCGTGCCCATGCTGTAAGTTGCCGAGTCCGCTCCCGTCGAGGTAAAGGAGACTGCCGGATTGAGCCAGATAATGAACAAGTCCTGCTGATGGTTTATGGCATTGGGAGCGCTGTGGCTCGATGCGTTCAGCACGCCCGTACCCTGTGCGATCGTGTCCGTAACCGCAGTGGTGTTTCCATCTGTCGTAGAGACCCCGGCACTCCAACTTAGGGTGTCTCCGCTACCCAGGAAGCCACCAGTCACGCTGAAGGTGTCCGTGACACCCACCCCGAAGTTGCTCCCGGTTGATGTTGATGTACCGTCTGTCAGGGTATCGGTGAATCCATTGGTACTGTATTTACCCGGGCTGTCGTAGATAATCGACGCGATTTTGAACTTGGGATAAAGGATGCCCGTGGTTCCCACGAAGTTGTAAGTCGCCGAGCCGCCACTATCCCCTGCAATGAACGTGATCGTATAGCCGGAGCCGTCGAGGACCAAAGGGCCCGGAGGCTCGGCGCCACTCGGTACGTAGCTCCCACAGTTTCCGGCGTCATAATAGGATTGACTTCCGCTAAGCGGAAAGCTGGTGCCCGCCGGATTAACGTAAGCGAATGAGCTGTAGTAATACCAGTCGTAAGGACCATCTGGACAGCTCCCTGTGTAATAATTTTGGGTGAAGGTAAGCTTGCCGTTCGCTCCCAAGGGCGCAGTATCGGTGGTCGCGGAAGCAACGCCGGCCGTGAAAGCGGACATGAGCAGAACGAGGCATGCACGCAGGATTGTCTTCTTCATAGATTTGTCCTTTTCGGATTTGCGGACTAAGAGGGGGGAACTTCAGATGGGCTGACTTAGCTCAGGGGACCTGAAAGAGATAATAGGGAGTGTTCTTCTCTGGCGGGAGTATTACTCAAGCACTAACCAATAGCAAGGTCGAACTGCCGGCTGTTACGAAGCCCGAACATCGAGGCCAATGATAGATCGTTGAGCGATTAGTCCTGCAGCCTGAAGGCGCACTTATTCCGAACTAATAAGCGGAATGGGCTGCAAACACACAGAAAGCAGCACGCAGCCGGGGATTAGCGCCAAGAATGAACGTGTTACGAAATCCGAACAGGCTATCTCACTTTGCCTGCTCCTCACACCATTCCCTTCCTCAACTCCTCCAGCGGATACCTGGTCCCGCGCCAGATGATGCCGTCATTCCAGAGCGCATGGCACATGGAGAGGAGCAAGGTGTAAACAAAGAGCGCCGTACTGACCGGATGCAGCAGGAAATAATAGGCCGGGACCTTCGAGCGCCAGGACATGCCGACATAGATCAAGAACATCGAGGTCAGGGCGACAGCGTAAGGCAAGCGCTCCCACCCGTGCGCCAGCCCCACTCCCAGAAACGGCATGAGATTCAGAAAGGCCAGTCCGAAGGCCGAGATGAGAGTTCGCCACCACTGGAACGACAACACGGCAAAGAAATTTTTGGTCAGGTTGTCGACCACACCTCTTACCCCGCGCGCCCAGCGAATCGAAATCAAGTCGCCGCCAAACACATTGCGCTGCGCGAAGCCTGCCTGCTTCACCACCTTGCCCAGTTTCATGTCGTCCAGCACTTCCATGCGCAGGGCTGCGTAGGTTCCCACCGCTTCGTACACGCTGCGGCGAATCAGGTTGAATGCGCCCACGCCCATGTGGTCCTTTGACTGCGGATCGGCCACTTTCCACGGCCGGTGCCCGAACACGAACATGGTCTGAAAGAAAGCAATCATCATGAATTCGCCGGGACGCTTCATGATCATCTGGGGGAACAACACGACATGGTTCGCCTGTTCTGCCTTCGCGTAAGCCAGAGCACGCCGAAGCGAATCTGGCCTGAACAATACGTCGGCGTCGGTAAACAGCAGCCAGTCGCCAGTCGCCGCATTGGCGGCCGTCCACATCGCATGGGTCTTGCCCAGCCAGCCTGCGGGCAATTCCCGGTGATGGATCACTCGCAGGCAAGTATCACCCGGGAATGTTGCACCGATCTTTTCCATGATTTCGCCGGTGCGGTCGGTCGAGCGGTCGTTGACCGCGATCACTTCGTAATTGTCGTAGTCAAGTTCCAGCAGGCGGGTCAGGGAGAGTTCGATGTCCTCTTCTTCATTGCGAGCAGGCACAATGATGGAAACGCGCGGGCTGTCGGTGGACTTGCGGTCCCATTCCGGCGTTGATATATCGGCAACGCTGGGCATTCCAATCGCAGCATCGACGATGCGGGAAACCCAGGCTAACGCGAGAATCGTGCCAACAATCCAATGAATATAAGACATGACCAGTTTCAAAACCTACCGCGGAGGCACCCTTCGACTGCGCTCAGGGCAGGCTCCGTCACGGAGAAGGCAGCGGCCCTAGAAAAACCTAAATGCAACACATCTATTGTTTGCGGGATCTTCTATTTTCTCCGTGGCTCAGTGTTGCGTTAGCCAGCGTCTCCGAGTTTCACCCCTGGCGCGAATTTCATCCCGTAAAACAGTATGGCAGAGGAGACCACCATGGCGATCACGGGCAGGATGAAAGCGGCTTGCAGCGAGCGCCGGTCGGCGACCCAGCCCATCATGGTGGGCGAAGGCACGTCACCCAGAATGTGGATGATGAAAATGTTCACCGCGAGCGCCGTGGCCCGGATGTGAGCGTCGACGGAGTTGATCACCGCCGCGTTCAGCGGTGCAGTGTTGAACAGGAGGAAGAAGGCTGCGACCGCGATGGCCGGAATCATGGCGCGGCCCTTCACGAACAGCGCCACGATCATCACGGGAACGCCCAGCGCCATGCTTACTGCCGAAACCAGATAATAGGCGCCTTTCATGCGGCGCAGCAGATAGTCACCGAGCCATCCGCCAGCCAACGCGGCGAGAATACCATCGGCGACGATGATCAGTCCGAAGGTCAGGTTGGCCGCCTCCAGCGTGTAGTGGCGTTCGCTGTACAGAAACTGCGGCATCCATACTTGTATGCCGCCGAGAGAAAACGTCATGGCGGCCATGCCTAGCGTGGACGTCAGGAACGCAGAATTGCGAACCAATCCGAGCACCGTCGTCCGCTCCGGAGTGCCTTTCAGCGAATCAAATTGCCCCCGCTCCGGCTCTTGGAGGAACAGGACAGCAAGCGCCAGCAGGAAGCCGGGAGCGGCCGCAATATAGAACGGAAACCGCCAGCCGTGCTGCGGAGCCAAATAGCCACCGAGCAGGTATCCCGCCGCCGACCCCACGGGAATCGCCAGATAGAACACACCCAGAATACGGCCGCGTTTCTCTTCGGCAAAAAGATCGGCGACAAAAGTCGGCGCGATCGTGACGAACGTGGCCTCGCCGATCCCGACCAAGGTGTGCCGGACCAGCAACTCGGTGTAGTTATGGGTGAACGCGGTCAGCAGCGTGAGCCCGCTCCAGAAGACCGCGCCCAGCACGATGATGAGCTTGCGCGAATAGCGGTCCGCCAGCGGGCCAACGAATGGCGCGGCCACCATGTAGAAACCGAGGAAGGCGCTCGTGAGGTAGCCGATCTGGGTCTTGCTCAGGTGGAACTCGTCCTGCACCAGCGGCTGCACCGCGAACAACACGTTGCGGTCGGCGTAGTTCAGCAGATTGAGCGCGGTGAGCACGATCAACGCGGTGCGCGGTTGCAGTTTCGCGGAGGTCACGGTCGAGAGAATATAGCACGACCCTCGATTCAGACTATTCACCACTTCCGACTTACTTCTTGCGCGGCCAGCGCGCCACCACCGTGGTCGAAATCCCGCCCCGCGGACGGAACTCTCCTTTCACCTCGGCCCACACCGGCTTGGCCCAGCGCACCACATCCTCCAGCACGCGGT
The DNA here is from genome assembly GCA_963842095.1 of uncultured Acidobacteriaceae bacterium. Taxonomy (GTDB): domain Bacteria; phylum Acidobacteriota; class Terriglobia; order Terriglobales; family Acidobacteriaceae; genus Sulfotelmatobacter. The sequence continues at coordinate 657,275 of CAWJEY010000002.1, read as the reverse complement.
TTACAACGTTCTCCTGAAAAATCCCCAGGTTGCGGTAGCAGTGCAAGTATTCTTTGTACGATTTCAGTTCGAGGCACAGCTTATCCGGCTGGTAACGCAGTGTGATCACGCCAAAATCCGGCAGGCCGGTCTTCGGACACACAGAAGTAAACTCGGGATCGTCGATTACGATTTCATAGCCCGGGAACTGGTTCGGCCAGGTTTCGATCTCAGGAAACTTGGTGTCCAACCCGGCGGCAGCGTGCTCGGACGTATAGCGCGGCTGTTTTGGCATGAAGGTATTGTAGCGGCTGAGTTGCCGCCCAGTCGCTTCGACGGAACCGGGTCAAGCATCCGCCATCCCCCGCCAGCATCTAACCATGCAATGGCTGGCGCGGATGGCATTTTTTCGCGGCCCTCAGAGTGGTAAATTAATCCTTGCAGAAGTCCTCGCCGCACTCTGAAAGATAACCGGTTGGCAGGAACCAACAACAATTCGAATGGACGACCCGCCACCCGCAGAGGCCGCACCTGGCTCGGGATCGGAGCGCTCGCTGTTGCGCTCGCCCTGATCCCGGTCTTCACGCGCCCCGGCCCCTTGAAGGTTCGCACCACCACGGTGGAGCGCGGCCCCATCCGCAGCCTGATTTCCACCAATGGCAAAGTCGAGCCCATCCGGAATTTCGAAGCCCACTCGCCTGTCGCCACCACGGTGAAGCGTCTGCTGGTAAGAGAAGGAGATCACGTTCATCAGGGTCAACTGCTGCTGCAACTGGATGACGCCGACCTGCGCAGCCAGGCCGCGCGCGCCCAAGCCCAGATCAAGGCAGCGCAGGCCGATCAGGCCGACGTGAACACCGGCGGAACCCGCGAAGAACTCCTCACGCTTGAAGCACAGCTCATAAAAGCCCGCAGCGCACGTGACGCCGCCCAGCGCAATCTGGACGCTCTCCACCGACTGCAACAGCAAGGCGCAGCCTCTGCCGGTGAGGTCAAGCAGGCCGAAGACACACTGCAGCACGCTCAGGCTGACACCACACTTCTCGAACAAAAAAAGAAAGACCGTTACTCGCAGCCCGAGGTCGCCAAGGTGGTGGCGCAGGGCGCGGAGGCGGAAGCCGCCTACGATGCTGCCGAGGATGCCCTTGCCAAATCCAGCGTCCACGCCCCCTTCGATGGCATCGTCTACGCGCTCCCAGTCAAGCAGGGCGCGTACGTGCAAACCGGAGACCTGCTCCTGCAGGAAGGCGATCTTTCCCAAATGCTGGTGCGAACCTTCGTCGACGAACCCGATATCGGCCGCCTCGCCACCGGACAGAAAATCGAAGTCACCTGGGACGCCATTCCCGGCCGCATCTGGAACGGCGCAGTCAGCACCATCCCCTCCACTGTGAAACGGCTCGTTTCACGCAACATCGGCGAAGTCACCTGCACGGTCGACAACCACGATCTGCGGTTGCTGCCGAATGTAAATGTCGGGGTCACCGTCGTCACCGCCGAACACAGCGGCGTGCTCACGCTGCTGCGCGAGGCTGTCCGCATGGACGACACCAAGCCCTACGTCTATCAAGTGGTCGACGGCGAACTCAAACGCCGCGTAGTGGAAGTCTCTCTCCAGAACCTTACGCGGGTCGAGATCACGGCCGGACTTCCCGAAAATTCGGTAGTAGCACTGTCCTCGGCCGAAGCCAACAAGCCGTTGGCCGACGGCGCCCGCGTAAGAGTGGTGCCCTAGCGAATGAGTTTTGATTGTCATCCTGAGCAAGCGTTTTTTGCGCAGCGAAGGATCTGGGCGAGCCGCGCGACTTGGCCTGCCCTGAGCAAGCGCAGCGCGCCGAAGGGGCGCGCTCTTTGCGACACATTAATCGCGCGTTTGGCTCGCATCCTTATCGGGGTGCTGCTGCTATCGTTCCCTCTTGCGGCCCAATCTCCCCAAGACCTTCTAGCGGCGGGCCGTGTGGATCAAGCCCTGCAAACGCTGGAGAAGCAAGTCCGCACCGCTCCCACCGCGGAAGCCTACAACTTTCTCTGCCGCGCTCATTTCGAACTCGGCGCCTGGGACGCCGGCATTCCTTCCTGCGAAAAGGCGGTCGCACTCGATCCCAACGACGGTCTTTATCACCTCTGGCTGGGCCGAATTTACGGCGAGAAGGCCGATCGCGCCGGCTTTCTCAAGGCCGCCGGACTCGCTGGGAAGGTTCGAACTGAATTCGAACGCGCCGTCGAACTTTCCCCCAACAGTTGGGAAGCCCGCACCGACCTGGCTGAGTTTTATCTGGAGGCTCCCGGCATCGTCGGCGGCAGCAAGGACAAAGCGCTCGCCCAGGCCGCGCAACTCACGCCACTAAATCCCGCTATGGCGCACTGGGTAAAGGGACGCATCGCCGAGAAGAACAAAGACAACTCCACTGCGGAAAAAGAATATCGCGCTGCCATCAATGCCAGTCAGGGCGGTGCGCGTGCCTGGTTGAATCTTGCCGGTTTCTACCGCCACACGAATCGCTTCGATGAGATGGAGCAGGCCCTGCGCACCCTGGAGTCCCGCCCGCCGGATCACACCGCTGCGTTACCCGATGCCGCGGGATTGTTGCTGCGTACCGGCCGCGACTATGCCCTAGCCATCCGTCTCGCTCGCCGTTATATCGCTTCTTCCGACACCGTCGAAGAAGCGCCCGTCTTCAAGGCCCACACGCTGCTCGCCGAGTTGCTTGAGAAACAAGGCGAGCGCCCGGCCGCCGCGGAAGAATACCGCGCGGCGCTCGCCATGGCCCACACGTTCCGTCAAGCTCAAGACGGATTAAAGCGCGTAACGCGTTGGCCCGGAAGCCAATAGAGAAACTACGATCTCTTTGATCTCACCGACATAGCGCGCCCAACCTGCCCCGGCGCTTTCATACGCTGGCACCATTCCTCAAAATTCCCGCGCGGCCCCTTCCATCGCAGGTCCTCGACCGTAGCAAACACGGGCACATCCAATCGCAAAGTCGCCAGGGTGCGAAACAACAGCGCATCGTCCCAGGCGCTGAATAACGATTCCGCCAACGTCCGGGTCCTCCGCATCGACGGATCCCACTTCGTCCAATCCTTCGGAATGTCTTCAAGATGGGAGTACTGCGATAACACAGACGCCGCAGCCTTCGCGCCCCAACCCCGCACACCCGGAAAACCATCCGCACTGTCGCCGACAACAGCCAGATAATCAGGAATCGATTCCGGCTTCACTCCGAACTTCTCCACAACACCGGCTTCATCGCGCAAAATATTTTGCCGACGATCCAGTTGCACCACTCGCGTGCCCACAACACACTGCGCCAAATCTTTGTCCGGCGTACAAATCAGCACCTGCTCCACCCGCTCATCGTTCGCCGCCTTGCCCGCGGCAGAAGCCAGCGCATCGTCGGCCTCGAAGTAGACCATCGGCCACACCACCACTCCCATCGCTTCCAGCGCCTCTTCGAGAATCGGAAACTGTGAAAGCAGTTCTGGAGCCACGCCTTCGCTGGTCTTGTATCCCGGATACAGATCGTTGCGAAATGATTCCACGACATGATCGGTAGCGACTCCCAGATGAGTCGCGCCGCCCTCGATCATAGACAAAACAGAATTCAGCACCCCGCGCACGGCGCCAATTTCCTGCCCGTTCACATCGGCCGCGGCGGGCACGGCGAAAAAATGCCGGAACAATTCATACGTCCCGTCAATCAAGTGCACATCCATGCGGCTCCAATCACCTTCCTGCAAGCCATGTTATATAGGAAAATACATCATGACCTCCGTCCGCATCGACAAATGGCTCTGGGCCGCCCGCTTCTTCAAGACGCGGGCCCTGGCCGCGCGGGCCTGCGAGCTAGGCAGAATCCAGTCCAATGGTCAACCCGCCAAGCCGGCGCGCGATGTCCACATTGGAAACATGTTGCGCATCACCAACGACGGCGGCGACTTCGAAATCGAAGTCCTGCTGCTCAGCGACATCCGCGGCCCCGCTTCCATCGCCCAAACCTTCTACCGCGAAACCGAGGCCAGCCGCGAACTCCGCCAGAAAGTAGCCGCCGAGCGCAGAGCCATGAGACAGTTCGAGGAATTACCCGCCAGCCGGCCCTCAAAGCGCGACCGCCGCAGAATCATCCAGTTCCGCGGTCGAGCTTGACCGCTGACCAAGCCCCAGCGCACATCGCAAGAAATTGCATACCAGGCCCGCAACGGTCCTCCATTGCATAAAATTTGACAAATTCCTTTGCTGCATCGGCGGAGAAGCGTAGTACTATGCCCAAGCCAGAGAAGTCAATCGGGAATTGCCGTTGCACTCCCCCCAGAGCCCAAAAACGGAAGTTCCGTAATCCTTAAGGAGAAATCGTGATTCGAAAAAGACTCAGCGTATTTTTGTTCGCGATAGTCGCGCTCGTGTCAGGTGCGGCCATCGTTGCCCAGGCCCAGCCACAAAATCTATTGACACGTCATCAGCGCCAAGAGACCCTCGAAGGACGGACGCCTTTAGTGGGACGCCTGCCCGCAAATCAAACCCTGCATATTCAGATCGTTCTGCAACAACGCAACCAGGCGGGGTTAAAGGAATTCTTGCGGGAACAGCAAGACCCTTCCAGCCCCAACTACCGCAAGGCTCCTCACGGTGGAACAGTTCACGGAACAATATGGTCCCAGCCGCGCGGATTATGAAGCCGTCAAAGACTTCGCAAGACAGAATGGGCTCGAGATACTTTCCGGCTCCCGCAACCGTATGCTCCTCCAAGTCAGGGGTTCGGTAGCGAACATCGAGAAAGCTTTGCATGTGTCGATGAGCGTGTATCAGCACGACACCGAGAACCGCACCTTCTTCGCTCCCGACCGCGAACCCACGCCCGACCTGGCGGTCCAGCTTTGGCACATCGGAGGTTTGGACAATTATGCGACTCCCAAACCGGCCTTTCACCGGATCGATCCGAGCGAAGCGGCCGAGGTGAGGTCCAACGCGACGACCGGCTCCGGCCCCAGCGCCTCATTCCTTGGCAGCGACATGCGCGCCGCCTACTACGTCAACGGGAACGGCGCAGCGACCCTCACCGGCACTGGCCAGTCGCTCGGCTTGTTTGAGTTGATTGGCACCGATTTGGTTGACTTGAACACGTACTATACCAACGTCGGGCAGATCAACAACGTACCCATCACGCTTACCTCCGTCGACACCCAGAGCACCAGTTGCGTGTTCTCAAAAGGCTGCGATGATACCGAACAGACCTTAGACATGACGCAGGCGCTCGGCATGGCTCCGGGTATGTCCGGCCTAACGATGTGGATCGGAACCGGCGCCTTATCGGGGCAAACCGTCGACGATGCCGGCATCCTTAACGGCATGGTCACGGCCAGCCCGCTGAACGCGCAGTTGAGCTGCTCGTGGGCGTGGAAACCAACCGACAACACGACCGACGATCCCTTCTTCACGGAGATGGCGGCGCAGGGCCAAAACTTCTTCGCTGCTTCCGGCGACAGCGGCAACTGGGCCCATGCCTCTTTCGTTTGGCCGGCCGATGATCCCAATGTTGTCTCCGTCGGCGGAACAGACCTAGACACCTCGGGTGCGGCTGGTCACTTGGGCCTCAGAAACCGGTTGGGTGGACGGCGGCGGCGGCATTTCACCGAACAAGTTCCCCATTCCCTCATGGCAGGTGGCTGCGGCCGCCGGCTGCGCCAAGTGCTCACAAGTCGATCGCAACGGCCCGGACGTTTCGGCCAATGCGAACTTCACCTTCTACGTCTGCGCCGACCAAGAGGCTTGCAGCGCCAACCTCTACGGTGGAACCAGCTTCGCCACGCCCATGTGGGCTGGCTACCTGGCTCTGACCAACGAACAGTACCTGTTGAACGGGAACACCGGCACGCTCGGTTTCATCAATCCGGCACTTTACGCTATCTATGCCGGCCCGAACTATGACACCGACTTCCACGACATCCTCAGTGGAGGTAACACTCTCGGGGCAACAGTCGGCTACGATTTGGCAACCGGCTTGGGCAGTCCGAACGGGGACAACCTGCTCCTCGCACTTGCCGAACCTGCGACTGCCGGCTTCAGCCTCTCCGCCTCGCCCAACGCGGTCTCGGTGGCGCAAGGCGCTTCGGGAACCTCCACCATTACCAGCACGACCACCGGCGGCTTTAGCACGGCCGTCAATTTGTCTGCCAGCGGCCAGCCCACCGGCGTGACCGTCGGCTTTAGCCCAACTTCCATTACCGGAACCGGAACTTCAACCATGACGATGACCGTCGCGTCAACCACGGTCGCCGGCACCTATCCCATTACCGTGACCGGAACCGCTGGCGCCACCACCGAAACCACCACGGTCACTCTCACCGTGACCGCGGCTGGCAGCTTCACCATCACGACCGCTCCCAAGGCGATCAGCATCGCTCCGGGTAGCCACGGCACCGTCGGGGTCAAAACAAGTGCTACTGGCGGCTTCGACGGCGTCATTACCCTGACGGCGAGCGGCCAGCCAACTGGCGTGACCATCGCCTTCACTCCCAAAACCATTACCGGCACGGGACACGGCACCATGGCAATCAAGGTGTCATCGACCGCCAAGGCCGGAACTTTCACCATCACCGTAACCGGCACCAGCGGAAGCATAGTCAAAACCACCAAAGTCACTCTCACCATCACCTAGTGTCGTGAAAAATGTGACTTAGTGATTTCACCGCAACCAACAAAGAGGCCCGGATCAAGCGATCCGGGCCTTTTTCCAACCCGGCGATTTCATTTCTTAAAATAGTAGGTCCAACTCAAGCTGACATAGGATTTCAGCGGCACTCCAACCACGCGCTCAAAGGGCGCGGGATCGCCCGGCAGCGCCAGGGTCTCCGTGGTCTGCCCCGTGTAGCCGCCGGCGATCAGGAAGTTCGCTCCAACCGACATGCGATTCTCGTTGAACGGCCGCAGCACCGCTCCCCGAATTTCCCGCACCGGCACACCAGTAAAGCCGTCGCCGACGGGCTTGGCTTTCACATACTCAAACTCACCCCGCGCCTGCAGACGAAACGGCAAATGATTTTCCGACGCCACCGCGTCCCAAATTGTGCGCGGAGCCTCCGGCACCGGCTGCCCGGTTTGGGTGTCTCTGGCGTCCGCCTGTGCATACGAGACATAGAATGCGCCGTGCGAAAAGTTTCTTTGCACGGAGATCGAAACCACTTTATTTAGAGAAGGCCCGATGCTCTCCTGTAGCCCAGTGTCGGGATCAATCTTGGCCGACTCCTGCGAGTTCCACACCCGCCGCAGCGTCAGATAGAACTGCGTCTGCTTGATCACTTTCGAAAGCACAACTTGAGAGGCCTGCGATGGCGCCAGCAGCGTGGGCTGTGCCGTACCTGTGCCGATGCGTGGATCCTCGGTATGAAACGCCTCGCCGTAACTTAATGCCACGGTTGGAAAATAAGCCCGGCCTGCGGGAAGAAACGTAACCGTCCCCTTGGGCAGAGTCAGCGTGGCCACCTTGTCGAAAGAATTTGCCGGAGTCAGGATGTCCTGATTATTCATCCGGATCATTTCCTGCCTCACGCCAAGATCGAAGTGCAGATATTTGCCCGCCGTCCCATCCAAAGAAACAAAAGGCTCAACAAACGACAGGGTAAGGTTATTGCTGGTCACCGGCTGAAAGATGCCCTGTTCGTCAACGTGCTGCAAATCCAGATTGCGGGGAGCATCCCGCCGCAGATCAACTCCGGCCAGCAGCGAAAGCCGCGGACGAACGGTCTCCAAATAAGCCGTCTCACCACCAACCACCTCCCGCGATTCGCTCTGCTTGATCAACCCGCCGCCAAAATCGGTAGTGGTGCCGTTTGATTTCGGCACCACTACCCCAAAATCCGATTGCAGCGTAAGCGCGTAGTTGCGAAAAAACCCCGAGAACGAAACTTGCCTCTGCTCACTCAGCTTCCACTTGTCCGTCGCCACCAAAATAAACGTGTGCGTGCGGTCGAGCTGCCACGGGTCGATCGTGTCCCCCGGAACCGGCACTCCGATCGGAATCAGTCCCGGCACCCATGAGAATCCAGAGTAGCCAATGCCGAACAGCGTCAGCTCATGCCGCCCCAGTTCCAATTGCCGTAGCCCATTCAATTTGTATTGCTGCCGGTGTTCCAGGCGATCCAGAAATCCATTGCCGAAAGACGCCTCCATCGCGACCCACGCATCAGTCTCCAGGTTTCTAGGCTCCCAACCTGCCATCGCATCTCCGTCGCGGTAGTCTCCCGTAAGTTGAATGAAGCTGTTGAGCCGCTCCCTCGGAACATACGACGCGGCCAGGTGCACAGAATTATTTCCTTGTCGCACATCAAAAGCTCCGCCATCGATCGTGACCGCTTCAATCGCCGGCGCAATCAAGAAATTCGGGTCTGCGTAGCCATTCCCATGAGCATTGGCGGGAAGGTTGTTGGGGTAGAGAAAGTCGCCAACCCGAAAAAACTGCGCGATGGGCTCGCCGTGGTCTCCCGCAACTCCGGGGGCAAAATACTGCGGAGCTTTGATTCCTCCCGATGCCGTCTCGATAGGGAGTCCAGGGATCGAGATCGGCGCTCCCGGTCGCCCCGGGTTCGCGTCCAGCACTTGATCATGAATCACGATGCTTTGCGAGGGATCCGGCGTCAGCGAAGACGGCGATGACGATACCACGGTGATGGTCTGCGAGACCGAGACAAGCTGCCGGAATTGCAGGCTGAACTGTTTCAGTTGGCCGTCGGCGACAGAAACACGCAACGTCACCGAAGCAAACGACGGCGCATCCCCCGTCAATTTGTATTCGCCCGCATCAACCTCGCCCAGAACGAAGCTCCCCTGCTCGTCGCTGGTTGCCTCCCGAACCAGCATCCCCGCAGAATTCAGCAGCCTCACATGCGCTCCAGCGACGGGAGCACCCTGAGGATCGAGAACCCTTCCTGAAATTCGACCCGTGCCCGCCGAGGCCGACATGCTCAACGCTCCAAACAGCAGAACCAGCACCGACAATGCCGGGCGCAAGTAAACCTTGAAGAGCTGTCTGGAAGTCGCAATCATCAGGAACGCAATCAACAAATTGGCACTCGTCGATCATAACTCGTATGGGGACGGGCGACTCGCCCGTTTGCCCGAGCGGATCCAAAGGAGCCTTTAGCGAATGCGCCCCCTCACGCTATAATGGCCCGCGTACATGTCTCTGACCTCTGGCACCAAACTCGGCCCCTACGAAATTCAATCTCCACTCGGTGCCGGCGGCATGGGCGAAGTGTATCGCGCCCGCGACACCCGCCTCGATCGCCCCGTCGCCATCAAAATTCTCCCCGACCATCTCTCCAACAATCCCGAGGCCAAACAGCGCTTCGACCGCGAAGCCCGCGCCATCTCTTCTCTAAACCATCCCAACATCTGCACTCTGCATGACGTCGGCCATCAGGATGGCATCGATTTCCTAGTCATGGAATTCCTCGAGGGCGAGACCCTCGCCGACCGCTTACGCAAAGGCTCGCTCCCCACGGATCAGGTATTAAAGATCGGCATCGAGATTTGCGAGGGCCTGGAGCGCGCCCACAAAAGCGGCGTAGTCCATCGCGACCTCAAACCGGGCAACGTGATGCTCACCAAGACCGGCGCGAAACTGATGGACTTCGGCCTGGCCAAAGCCACTCCCGGCGTGACTCCCGCCTCCAGCCTGACCATGACGATTTCGCACCCCTCCGCCGATCAGCCCCTCACCGCGCAGGGCACGATCGTCGGCACGTTCCAATACATGTCTCCGGAGCAGACCGAAGGCAAAGACGCCGACGCGCGCTCCGACATTTTCGCGCTCGGCTGCGTGCTCTACGAGATGGCCACCGGCAAGCGTGCCTTCACGGGAAAGAGTCAGGCCAGCCTCGTCGCCGCGATTCTCGCTTCCGATCCTCCACCAATTTCCGCGGTCGCCCCCATGTCACCGCCCGCGATCGAGCAGGTAGTAAAGACCTGCCTCGCCAAAGATCCCGAAGAGCGTTTCCAGACGGTCCACGACCTGAAACTGCAATTGAAATGGATCGCGGTCGCATCTTCCAGCCAACTCGCCGCCCCAGCCCAGGTCCGCGCCCGCCGCGCCGTACAGAAGCGCACCCTGGTCATCGCCGCCGCCGTAGGCTGGATTCTCGCCGCAGCAGCTCTAGCCATTTTCCTCTCCTCCCGCACCCAGCTTGAAGACGCGCACCGTCCCATGGCCGCATCCTGGCTCCCGCCCGCCGACACGGAATTCGCCTCCGTTGCGGCCGGCGCGATGACCCTCTCTCCCGATGGTTCCAAACTTGCCTTCCTCTCCGGCGACCCCACTGAAACCAGGTTGTGGGTGCGCGACGTAACCACCGGCGCAGTCCGCCAATTGGAAGTCGAGCGCCCCACGTTTCCCTTCTGGTCTCCAGATGGCAAGTACCTCGGATTCTTTTCAGCAGGCAAGTTGAAGAAAGTAGCGCTAGCCGGCGGACCTGTGCAGGTGCTCTGCGATGCCCCCGAAGGCCGCGGCGCATCTTGGAGTCCCCGCGGCGTCATCATTTTCACTCCCAACATTCGTGAGCCTCTGTACAAGGTGCCAGAAGGCGGGGGCGTGCCCGAAAAACTCACTGAGGCCAGACCAGGTTGGACCCACCGCAACCCCTACTTTCTACCCGATGGTGATCACTTTCTCTTTACCTATCGCGAGGCGGTCGGCACGGCAGGCACTGGCGCAGGCGCGTTGTACGGCGCCTCGCTCTCCGGTGAAAAGCCGCGCCAGATCCTCGAGACCGCCTCCAACGCACAGTATTCAGAGGGCTATCTGTTGTACCTGCGCGAAACCGTTCTCGTGGCCCAGCATTTCGATCCCAAATCGCTCAAGTTCAACGGCGACCCTGCGCCCGTTGCCGAAAAGCTCGACTACTGGAACGCGCGCGACCTCGCAGCCTTCACCGCCGCCCACGGCACCCTGGTCTACCGCCATGGCTCGTTGCAGAAGACCCAGCCCATGTGGGTCGATCGCACCGGAAAAGAAGCGGGACGCTTCGGCGAGCCCGGCCTTTATCTCGTGCCGCGTGCCTCCCGCGACGGCGCGCTGGTCGGTCTGGTACGTCCCGATCCCGACACCGGCAAGGGAGACGTTTGGGTTGTCGACACCAGCCGCGGCACCATGTCACGCAGCACATTCGCCGACGCCGCCAGCGTCTCCTTCGCATTTTCCCCCGACGCCAAAAGGATCGCCGTCGGAACTATCGCAGGCACAGCCTCCGCAGGAGTCTGGATCCAGCCCACCAGTGGTTCCGGCACTCAGGAAAAGTTAGACACCCCCAAGACCTTCGGCACGATCCTCAGTTGGTCTCCCAACGGCCGCTATCTTTTCTTCATGGTGCAAAACAACGCGACGCGCCAGGACGTCTACTACATCGATCTCGAAGGCGACAAGAAGTTAACTCCCTTCCTCCAGTCGCCGGCCAACGAAAGCGGCGCCGTTCTCTCGCCCAACGGAAAATGGCTCGCCTATCATTCCGATGAGTCGGGAAGGTCTGAGGTCTATGTCACCGCGTTTCCTGGTCCCGGAGGCAAATGGCAGGTCTCTAACGGCGGCGGCACCTCCGCGTCGTGGAGCGCCGACGGCAAGCAGCTCTACTACACCATCGCCGATAAACTCATGATGGTCGCAATTCAGAATGTCGAAACCTTCCAATTCGGCACGCCGGCCGCGCTACCCATGCATGTAAACGAATTCGCCGCCCTCGGCCCGCCAGCCCCCGGCGAGCGCTTCCCCGCCCTCAAAGCCCTAAGCGGCGGCCAGTCTCACCCGCAAGAAGTAATCCTCAACTGGACCGAAACCCTGAAGCAGTAGCAACTCGGCCTCGACTCGGCGACCGGGCTTCCCTCGCGAAGCTATCGCCCGCATCGCCCAATGCGCCGCATCACTCAGAACTCCAACCGCGCCTGAAACGCGATCATGCGCGGAGTGCTATCGCCACCCAAACCGACGCCCAGTAAACCGGTCGGTGGAGAAGTCGCATAGGTCAGCGCTCCGAATCCAGCTTGTGTCGAGGGTTGTCCTGGAATGCCGGCCTGCACCACGCTTGGCAGCCCGAAGTTTGGATGATTGAACACATTAAAGAACTGGCTCTCGAACCGCAGCTTCACATGCTCGCTCAAGGGAAACCATTTTGTCAGGTAGAAATCGCTCCAGAGAAAATCAGGACCACGCAAGGCATTACGGCCGAGGTTTCCGAATTGGCAATTCTGCGGGCTGTCGCCGCCGTAGCATTGCCCCGTACTCGGATCAACGGCCGAGACGAAAGCGTCCGGGTTGAGCCATTGAATTGTGCCCCCCTGGGTAACGTTGGGAATGTTGCAATGGCGGCAATAGGGATTCACTCCCGGCACAAGACTGGCGAACTGCGGTCCGCTGCCCTGCACAATGCCGTTTCCACCCGCCGAATAGGGCGTGCTCAGCACCGAGAACGGAACCCCGCTGTGCCAAAACGCTGTTCCGGAAATCTGCCACCCATTCAGCGCGTAGCCCAGCCAATGACTCCGCACTTTAGCCGGCAACTGGTACACGTACTGCCCGTTGAGATTGTGCCGGATGTCGTAGTCGCAGGGACCGTAGTCGCGCGCGAGTTCTCCCGGCAAAGGCGAAAGAATTCCTCCTGCGGAGAATTGTAGAAATCCTCCGTTCGAGACCGTATCCATGCAGCGGCTCCAGGTGTAGTTGACCTGTCCTTGCAAGCCATGGCCGAGGCGTTTTATGGCGGTCAATTGCAGACCGTTGTAGTGGCTGTTCGCACCGGTGGAGAACTGTGTCACCGCGCCGAATCGCGGGTCGATTGGCTGCGCGGGGAACGGCGCAAAACAACCCTGGCACACGGTTTGGTAGCCGTTGACTTGGGTTGAGTACGGCTGGTTCACAGCGCGCGTGCCCACGTACTGCGCTTGCACACTGGCCGTCGTTCCAAATTGATGTTCCATTCCCAGGCTCCACTCCATGAAATACGGCGCGTGGAGTTTGCCGCTTGGAGTGGCCGTGAACGCAGGTGGCGGAAGATGAGACAGGCCCTGGGGAAATCCCGAAGTGAAAGTCTCATTCGCGCCAACGATTGCGCCCACCGCGCTGTTCGTCACTCCCGGCGCTATGGCGGTGCAGCCGAACTGCGGGTCGCAGCCGGCTGATCCGGCTTGGCCCACGGTGCCAAGCTGTCCTCCCTGAAACGTCTTATCGTAGGGAGGATTGGCGCCGACGAGGTCGGCCATACTGCCCGGTAAGAGATCGCTGAACATTCCGAAACCGGTGCGGAGCACCGATTTCGGCTCGAGCTGCCAGGCGATGGCCGTTCTCGGTTGCAGAATCGCCAGCGGCGTGGACGAAAACAGATGGCCGAGATGAGTTTGAATCGCGGCGTTCAGCGGTTGACTGACCTCGGAACCGAAGGGGCCGCGAAGACGGGCGACTTGATCATGCGGATTCAGCGGATTAGAATTGAAGGTATCGCGCAGACCGAACGTCCAGGTCAGTTTGCGAGTCACTTTCCATGTGTCTTGTACATAGACATCGAGATTGAGAAAGTTGAACGGTTCATTTGCGTTCGATGGGAACGCCTCCGACACAGTGCTCGCCGCTCCATAGATATATTGCTGCAAGTTCGCGTAGGTCACTGTGGGGACCGTGCCTTCCCCGAAGTCAAAGTCGTTCAGGCGGAAGATACGGGTATTGGTGCCAAACCGCAGTTCGTGAGCGCCACGGCTCCAGGCGAGGTTGTCATTGATAAAGAACCGGGAGGCGCGCCTGCCTTGAATCCAGGTGTTGTCCAGCCCTCCCATGGGCGTGAAGGGGTTCGCGCCACTGCCTTGCAACACGATCGGGAACGCGGAAAGCGTCTTCTGCAGGTTGCTTGGTCCAAACAGGCTCTCGTACCAGGAGAACGCCGGATTGAAGTAGTTCACCAGGTTCTGCGAAAAGACGTGCGTGTGTCCTGCGGCGAAAGAATAAAGAGGCTGCGGCGAAAACGCATTGAACACCGGGTTGATGGGGTCCGTCCAGGCGGCCTGCAGACCGGTGTCCGATTGAAAACGAAACCAGGCGGTGTTTTTGGAGTTGACGTTGTAATCGACTCGGGCTGTCTGCACTTGTTCGTGGTCGTCGCTGGTGTGCGAGACGCTTTGCTGGTTGGCGCAAACCGCGATAGGGCAACCGTCTATCGCGTAGGGAACACCACTTGTGTTTCCATAGAGCGCGAACATTTTCTCGTAGAACGCCACTTCCTGCGGCGCGGCGGGGTAAATCACTTGAGGCTTGTTATTGACAATCTCCGTGAGACCCCGGGGAAGTTCCTGCAAGACGTATTGTTGGAACGCCGCAGTGGGAACAATCGTCGGCGTCACGATGGGCAGCGCGATCCGCACCCACTCGCTGTCGAAGAAAAAGAAGAGCTTGTCGTGCCGGATCGGGCCGCCCACGCTGCCGCCAAAATGATTGACCGTCGATCCAGGCTTGTAACGCCCTGGTGCCGCATTGGTAAAGTAGTCCGCCGCATTCAGTAGCGCTCCATTCCACAGTTCATACAGGTTTCCGTGAAACCGATTCGTTCCGGATCTGGTCACGTAGTTGACCTGTGATGCTCCATACCGCCCCTGATCCACCGAATAGGAAAGCGTGTTGACAGTCACCTCGGAAATCGAATTCAAACCCAGGACAAGGTTGGTCGACAGGCCGCTGTTGAGGTTGGTGAGCGGATCGTTCGTTTCCAGGCCGTCAACGATATAACCGTTCGAAAGGGCGGGCAGGCCGTTGAATTCCACGTTCCCGTACCCGTTGGTGCCGCCTACGAAATCATTTCCGCTCCCCGCCGTATTGACCAGGGCTCCAGGCGCAAACTGCAGAGGGTAGGTTAGGTCGCCGCCCGGATTCGGCAGGTCCTCCAACGCCGGCGCATTCAGTGTTGTGGATGTATTGGCATTGTCCGGGTTGATGAGCGGCGCCTCGCTACTCACCTCCACAACCTCACTGGATTGCGCCACCTTGAGTATGAAATCGACCGTCTGCTTCTGGCCCAAACTCGAAACCACGTTGTCATTTTGCCGTGGCTCAAAGCCTCGCGCTTCTACTCTGACCGAGTAGACGCCCGGCTTGAGCTGCGGGAAGTTGAACCGGCCGGCGTGATCGGTCTGGGCGCTACGCTTCAGGCCGGTCTCGCGGCTTGTGATCGTCACGCTGGCGCCCCCGACGACCGCGTTCGTTGCGTCCCTTACTTCGCCAATGATGGCGCTGGTGGTTTCGCCTTGCCCCAATGCGTTCGCCGGAAGAAGGCACGCTGCGGCCAACACAAGAAAAGCACAGTAAGCTGCACGCGCCATGAATTCCTCACTCACCTGCCCCAAAAGCGGCAATCTGTCCCGGCTTCGCGATTAACCAGTAATTATTTCCATTAGTTAACCATAGTTAATACAAATAGGCAAGCGAGGAGGGGAAGGCGGCGGCCCTGGTGGCAGGAATCGCCCCACCCGTCGAAACCATCGCCAGGGTTTAGTGACCACAAGCGCGTCTGTCGCTACGAATCCCGAAGACGCTGCCAACTTCCGTATTGCCCGTCGCTCGGGAGGAATCTCCGCGACTGTCAGCGGCGGACTTCCCGGAAACCGACTTCGGGACAAAGTCGTCGGAGTCTGCGTTAGCCCCTGACTCGGGAATTCACGGTGCTGGCGGAGGTTATCGAACAAGTTGCCATTACGTGGCAGAGCACATATCACGACACGCTCCGGTTCGTGTGAAACGCAATTGCCCTGGCCATCACTATCCCTCAGGACCCAAGTTCGATCTTCAGTCGTGGAAGAATACAATGAACCTAAGCTCAAGAGGCATACCTGCCAGCCGGTTCGCCTCGCAGTCCAACGCTACAGGAGGCGTCGCTCAGCGTGAGCCCCTATGGCGAAGGATGATTGGCATTCGCAGATATTCGCTCGTCCTTCTCGGCCTGATCGGTTTCGGGTTTTTCTGTTGTCCGGCCGTCGCTCAGGCCTCGTACCCGCTCTATTGCCAGGGTCCGCTTACAACGAGCGCCCCAACGCCACCGCCCACAGGGCCCACTACAACGCCGTTTGTATGGGCAAGCACGGGTGCCGGCGCGCAAGCGCCCGGGCCGGGGCAGTGCTCTTGGGCCGATCGCGCCGCCGGTGGCGCGGAACTGGTAAACGGGGACGGGAACGTGATCTGCGACAACGTGGGCTTAATCGCAAGCGTACCGGCGGGACAATACTGGGAGTTCGGTGTCTATCGCGATCCAACGTCCAACAACTGCATGCGCATTACGCAATACGTGGGCATTGTGAGCCCGCCTTTTTCGGCAACTCCTGCGCTGCCCCCGACTCAGACACCGCCCTCTTATCCACTCTATTGCATGGGGCCTCTAACGACGGGGCCTCCCACACCGCCACCATCAGGCCCGACCTGGACACCGTTCGTTTGGTCCGCCACGGGCGCGGGAGCCCAAAACCCCGCCGCTGGTCAGTGTGCTTGGGCCGATCGACCCGCAGGTGGCGTCGAAATTCAAAACGGCAACGGCAACTCTATCTGCGATTGGTCCGGACTCGTTAATGGCGTGCCCGCCGGACAATACTTTGAGTTCGGGGTCTACAGGGACGCATTGCACGATAATTGTATGCGAATTACACGGGTCATCGGCGTGGTAAACCCACCTTTTTCTGCTGTGCCTGCCTTACCGCCTTATGTGAGACAGAGCGTCGCGTCTCTCTCGGCGCAGCAAATCGCGTCGCTGCAGCGTGGTATCGGGGCCATGATGAACCTGAACCCGGTCTATGCCACCAGCTTTCCCTTCCAGGCCAATATCCATGGGACGTATGATTCGGCTACCAGTCCTCGCGAGGCCTCAGCCTAGAACCAATGCGAGCATGGCAGTTATTTCTTCTTTTCCTGGCACCGAATGTATTTGTATTTTTTCGAGCGGATCCTTCGTGCCGCATCGGGTGATCCTAATTTGGCTCTGCCCTATTGGAACTGGAGTGATTCCACCCAGCGCTCGCTCCCCCAGCCCTTCTGGCAGCCTACGACCAATAATCCGCTCTATATTGCACCGCCAGGGCGTCCCACCGGGCTTGACGACGGCAGCTATCAGCTCTCGGCTGGGACGGTCGATTATTCGACGGCGTTTACCTACACCAACTTTGACTCGCCCACCGGCAGTGGCCTCAGCTTTGGCGGACAGATTGCCCCGCCCACGCAATTCAATGCTCCGCATGGCGAACTCGAGAGCCAGCCCCACGACGTTGTGCACGTTTCTCTGGCCGGGCTTATGGGCGATCCCGATACCGCGGCGGAGGACCCGATCTTCTGGCTTCATCACGCCAATATTGATCGCTTATGGAACCAGTGGATTGCTCAGGGCGGACGGCAGGATCCGAGTGATTCAGCTTGGTTGAATACCACCTTCACGTTCTTCGATGAGAACGGTACCGCAGTGAACATGACGGGGCAACAGGTCGTTGACACGGCGGCTCAACTGGGTTATCGCTATGATGATGATCCAGCGTCTCCACCGCCAGCACCGAGTCCTATGCACCGCCTTCGCGCGGAAGCACGCCCGGTCGAAGTCAAGCGCACTCCGCTTACACACCCTTCTCCGGAAAATGCCCCTCGGCACTTGTTGGATGAGCGCGTGTCACATGCTTCGTTGCCCCTCTTGAGCGAAGCCGAGGAGCATCTAAAATCCGCACTGAAGCCGGGCACGTCGCACCGCGTTGTTCTCCAGATCACCGATATCCAATACGAGCGATCGCCGGGAGTCTACTACGAGGTGTATCTTGACCTTCCTCCAGGTGTTTCAGGATCTTCGAAGGGTCCACATTTCATTGGCAACCTCAGCTTCTTTGCGTTGAAGCCGCATCATGCGATGCCGCAGGCGTCAATCGGGGCCAGCGGTGGGGCAAAGCGCGACTTCGATGTGACGAAGGTCGTCTCCATGCTGCGGCGCGAGCGAAAATGGAATTCGTCCGAGGTGTCCGTGACCTTCGTGCCAACGACTGGCCTGGTGGACAAGCAAGGCCGGCCTGTGCCCGTTGAGCCAGGAAAGAAGGCTTCTTTGGGAGTGATCACCCTCAGTCTGGAGTAGCCGGGAGACGAAGATCGAGGGGGGTTGAATACCGTCAGCGCGGCGGAATGTGCACCCTTCCGCGACTCGGAAGGCCCCCCATCTCCCCTGGGGTTTCGGCCACGGGTAAGAGGGGCCCACTGGAGGAATCGCCGTCACACCGGAAGCTATCTACAAACGGGCTTCGAGGAAGCTGGCCGGATTGGCACCGAGAGTCGGCATTCGAGATGCGATCTCCTACTTCCGAATCACAGGCTACCCGGAGAGAATTCAGCCCCGGATTAAGCCAACGGGCCTCAGCCCACGAACTTTCAATCCTCCGTCCGGCCTACCTAGGCTTTCCCTCCCGACCCATCCTTATCATTTCTCTCGCATCAGATTGTCCGTAGAATCTTCCTAGCCACAAAACAGGTGAGAAACCATGAGAAACAGATCACGGCGCATTGCGCGCATTCATAAACTCTTATTGGCAGTCCTCTTCTTCTTGCCCGCTTCCCTGCTGGCCGAGCCCGTCACCCTCCACCACGCCGTCGAACTCGCGCTGAAACACGCCACCGGCGCCAGCATCGCGGTCGCCGACGAGCAGCACGCCTCCGCCAGCTACCGCGAGTTGCGTAACAGCTACATCCCTCAACTCACCGCCGGAGCCGGTATTGGCTGGTCCGATGGCTTTCCCCTCAGCCTCGAAGGCGCCGCCCCTTCCCTGTTCAACGTCAACGCCCAATCCGCGCTCATCAATCCCGCGCTCAAGGATTTCATTCGCGCCGCGCAAGCCGACGTCGCGGTCAGTACCCTTCATACCAAGGATCAGCGCAACCAGATCATTCAAGATACCGTGTTGAGCTACGCCGAACTGGTCAAATGGGAGCAGCGTTTGAGCCGCCTCCACGAGGCCGAAGCCGCCGCCCAACAAACCGAGACAGCCGTTGCGCAGCGTGTCAAAGAAGGCATCGACAGCGAAATGGACGGCAGCAAAGCCCGCCTGTCAGTGGCCCGCGTGCGCCTGCGCCTGGCAGAAGCCGCCGGCGCAGCCGACGTTCTCCGTGAGCATCTTTCCAAGCTCACCGGACTGCCCACCGTTTCTTTCGAAATAGATCCTGACTCCGTGCCCGCTCTGCCCGCAGTAAAGGCAGAGGATAAGCCAGAGGCCGATTCCGTCGCCAAAGCCACCGATACGAGCCCCACCGTACAAGCCGCCGTGGAACACGCGCGCGCCCAGTACCTGCGCGTACGAGGAGAACGCAAGTCTCTATGGCCGAGCGTAGACTTTGCCGCCCAATATGCCAACCTCGCCACCTACAACAACTACGACGCGTACTACAAACACTTCCAGCCCAACAACGCCACAGTCGGCGTCTCCATCCACCTTCCCTTCCTGAACTATGCCCAGCACGAGCGGGTGAAAGAAGCCGAGTCCGATGCCTTCAAAGCCACCAAACAGGCGGAAGCCACGCGCAACCAGGTCTCCGAAGAAACCTTGCGCCTCGAGTGCGCCGTCACCCAGATGCAAGCCGCCCATGATGTAGCCGAACTCGAGTACGAAATCGCCCAGAAAAATGTAGCCGCCGTCCGCACCCGCATGGACTCTTCCACCGCCAACCTCCACGACCTCGACACCGCCCGCACCCAGGCCAGCGAACGCTTCATCGCATTACAAGACATCACCTTCGAACTGGAACGCAGCCAGATAGCCCTCATGCGCGCCACCGGAGATCTCGAAACCTGGGCCCTGGGTTCCAGATAGGATCGAACAAGCGCGATCAAACAAGGAGGATCGAAATAAGACCCAAATAGTCCCCAATGCTTCTTTTCACCCGTTCAATGCATCAAACCACCTAACCGACGACGAACCTGCATAAACACTGCTTTTCCGCCGCATCGCCCGCGCCGGATGGTAAAATAAGAAACACTCAATATGCCTCTTAAAACATTGTTCCTAAACCCACCCTCGTTTGAAAACTTCGACGGCGGCGCCGGCTCCCGTTGGCCCGCCACCCGCGAGATAGAGTCATACTGGTTTCCGGTGTGGCTGGCTTATCCCGCTGGCATGCTCGAAGGCGCGCGGTTGCTGGATGCGCCGCCGCATTACATTTCGGCGGAGCAGACCATTGAGATTGCCAAGGACTATGAGTTTTTGGTGTTGTTTACCTCGACTCCTGGATTTCCTGGCGATATCGGGTTGTCGAAGGCCATTAAGGCTGCTAATCCTGAGATCAAGATTGCTTTTGTGGGGCCGCATGTTAGCGTGCTGCCGGAGAAGTCTCTGCGGGATTGTCCTTCGATCGATTTTGTTGCTCGCAAGGAATTTGATTATGCCGTGGTCGATTACGCGAAGGGCAAGCCACTGGAAGAGATTGCCGGCATTTCTTTCTTGAAGGACGGGAAAGTTGTGCACAATCCGGATGCGCCGCAGATTCAGGATCTTGATGCCCTGCCCCACGTTACCGACGTTTACAAGCGTGATCTTGACGTTACCCGCTACAACGTGCCGTTTCTGTTGAATCCTTATGTTTCGCTTTACACTACGCGGGGCTGTCCGGCGCAGTGTACGTTCTGTTTGTGGCCGCAGACTTTGAGTGGACATCCGTGGCGCAAACGGTCGACAGACGACGTTGCCGCCGAAATGTCGAAGGTGAAGCAGTACTGGCCGGAAGTGAAGGAGTTCTTTTTCGACGACGATACTTTCAATATCCAGAAGGCGCGGACCATCGAGTTGTGCGCCAAGCTGAAGCCCCTGGGACTGACCTGGTCCTGCACCTCACGCGTGACTACGGATTACGAGACGCTGAAGGCGATGAAAGAAGCTGGATGCCGCCTGCTCATCGTGGGCTATGAGTCTGGCGATCAGCAAATCCTGAAAAACATCAAGAAGGGTGCGACCATCGAGCGGGCGCGGCAGTTTACGAAAGACTGCCACAAGCTGGGGCTGGTCATCCACGGCGACTTCATCATGGGACTGCCCGGCGAGACCCATGAGACCATCAACAACACCATCAAGTTCGCCAAAGAACTCGATGTCGAGACCATTCAGGTGTCTGTGGCCCATGCCTATCCTGGCACCGAACTCTACGATTACGCGGTGAAAAACGGCTTCATGGTGGGCGACAACAAGATGGTGGATGAAGGTGGCCACCAACTGGCGCACATCCAGTATCCCGGGCTGCCCGCCGATGACATTCTCTCCGCGGTGCATCGCTTCTACGACGAGTATTACTTCCGGCCCAAGGCTGTGTTCCGCATCTTGAGGAAGGCGGCGTTTGACAGCAACGACCGCAAGCGGTTGTACAAGGAAGCGAAGACGTTCCTGAAGCTGCGCTCGCAGCGCAACAAGATGGTAAAGCGGCATAGCGACGAGGCTGCGGCGGAACTCGCCAAAGCGTAAGAGCTTTTTTCACCGCGGAGACACCGAGGCACGGAGAAGACCTTCTAATTGGTCTTCAAGTTTTCGCTTGGCCCTTTCGTTTCTCCGTGCCTCCGTGTTGACCGCGCTTTACTGTTCCGGGATGACGATCAAGCTGCACCCCTGCCCAAAGCAACTACCCCTTGAACCCCGACCCTGACGGGCGCATAATTTCGTGCCGGAGGGTTCTATGCGCAGAATGGGGTTAATTGTTGTTCTTGCCCTGCTCGGCATTGGCGCCGGTGATTCTTCCGCGCCGGCCGATTGGGCGATCAACGCTACCGCAATCGAGGCATGCAGCTGTCCACACTTCTGCATGTGCTATTTCAACGCTCACCCTGCAGCTCACCACGAGAACGGCAAGACGGAACACTACTGCAAGTTCAACAACGCATACAAAGTCAACAAGGGACACTACGGCAGCACCGACCTGGCCGGGGCGAAGTTCTGGCTAACCGGCGACCTGGGCGGCGACTTCTCGACGGGCCAGATGGATTGGGTTCTCGCCACTTTCGATAAAGGGACGTCCCCACAACAGCGGCAGGCGCTGGGTGACATTCTGGGGCATGTGTTCCCGGTGAAGTGGAAGTCGTTCCAGACTGCCGAAGGCGACATCGATACCTGGAGCTTCGACAAAGATCATGCGCACGCTACGCTTAACGGCGGCAAGACGGCGGAGATTAAGCTGACGCGTTTCCAGGGAATGACCGACGAACCGGCCGTCCTGAAGAACGTGAGGTACTGGGGCACACCTCGCAACGACGGCTTCGTAATGATGCCGAACGAATTAGAGACTTATCGGGAAGGCGGCAAGGCGTTCGAGTTCAAGGGGACGAACGGCTTCATGCTCACCTTCGACATGAACTCCAAAGATGTTGCGCCGGAGAAGGCAGCGATGAGCTACTAGTGGATCTTTGCTTTCCCGGTATGCGTCCAGGTATGCGCCAGAACATTTCTGGCGCTTTTTTTGCAACCTTTTTTCTTGCAACAAGGGCGCGGAGCACGGTGCTTGTCTCCACCGCAAGCGCACGGGTTTTCGTTATACTTGAATTCGACTCTTTATCGTCACAGGAAGAATCGCAGGAAGAAACAGGACTCGGCCTCAACCTAGTGAATTTTCGCAAATATCTTGTGCTGGCTGGGGTCACGGTGTTTGCCGCGGCCGGAGACTCCATGCTCTCGCATGGGATGAAGCAAACCGGCAGCATCTCCGTACATCATCTGCAGGGCGTTATCTTTGCTGTGCTGAATCCCTGG
This sequence comes from uncultured Acidobacteriaceae bacterium, assembly GCA_963842095.1. Lineage (GTDB taxonomy): Bacteria > Acidobacteriota > Terriglobia > Terriglobales > Acidobacteriaceae > Sulfotelmatobacter. The sequence continues at coordinate 634,552 of CAWJEY010000002.1, read as the reverse complement.
GTCGCGATTGGAATTCTTCTTCTGCTGGCTTTCTTTGCCACCTACATGACCGCGCTCTCCTGGGCCGATCTTACTTACGTTCTGCCCGCGACCTCGCTGGGATACGTGTTGCTGGCGCTGGTCGCCAGATTTGTGTTGCACGAGCATGTCAGCCCACTGCGCTGGCTGGGGATTGCGTTGATTACCGGAGGCGTGGGATTTGTGGCTGGTGGGCCGGAGTTGACCCACCATCCCCATACGACCGCGCCTGCGGACGAGACTTGTGCTGTGGCAGCTGCAGTAGAAGCCCCACCCTTCGACGCCGCTCAGGGCAAGCTTCTCGCAAAAGACGCGAGAAATGGGGCACCCCAGGTCGGAATGACGGGCAAATTATGAAAGCCATCTACACATGGAGTGCGATTCTTGCCATTGTCTTTGCATCGGTGGTGGGCGATGTGCTTTTGGCGCGCGCCATGAAGCAGGTCGGAGATGTTGGGGCGTTGTGGAGGCGCTCCGGACTTGGTGTCGTGATCGGACGGACGCTGGGCAATCCCAACTTTCTGTTTGGGGTCATGGCCATGGCCGTGGCCTTCTTCAGCCTGCTGTTCGCGCTTTCCTGGGGAGACGTAAGCCTGGTGGCGCCCGCGGCCGCTTCCCTTACCTTCATTGGCAACGCCGTCGCCGCGAAGATCTTTTTGCATGAAAAAGTGGATCGGCGGCGATGGATTGCGGCTTCTCTTGTGGCTGCGGGAGTGGCGCTGCTGGCGGGGTAGTTGAAGATCCCGTCCCGATTTGGAAATTGGTTCCGATTTATTTCGCTAGCTTCGCTCTCAGAGGCTGGTGCAAGGGATAGAATTCGATGCGGCGGGCAGTGTTTGGAGGGTGTTTCCAGTGGGTACTGGACGCCGCCTGCGAAGCGGTCGAGTGGCAACCAGCCACTAGGGTTCGAGTCCCTCGCCCTCTGACGTCACTCGACTTAAGTGAATGTGCTTGACAATGCCGTTGGCGGAGTTATTCTGGAGGTGCTTCGCAGGCGGCGGTTTCAGTGCCAACATTAAGCCCCGGATGACTACCGGGGCTTGCGTGTGTCTGGGGTGAAGAAAATGCGTGGCGCAGGCTCCTTCGCAAAGCGCGCGAAGGCATGGGGCACGCGGCCTTGCGGCTTCTGCTGTCTCATTCCTGTACCGGGACGTTAAGTAGAGTTATCGCCACTACCGGGTGCAGTTCGAGACAACCTTGCGGGCCGCAACGGGAGCCCGTGCGACTCGTGCGCAGGCTTTCGTGGGGGTCTACGACAAGGCTGCCTGTGACCTGGATATGCTTGCCATCGAGGCGCTTGTCTTTTCCTGATAGATTGTCGAAGAGGGGTGACCATCCGTTGGTATTTATCCGAATGGACTCGCCATCGAAAAGCACTCTGTCCTTTTTTCCCGCCTGCCACCCAGGAAATATCGCATTGCCGCTGCGGTCGAGCGCGTAGGGCACGATTTCCACATGAATTTCTGCCGGAAGATCGCGCGCGTTGGCACCAAGCTCATGCTGGAGGTGCTGCTCTGACTCCTGGTCCAGTTTCAGACAGAAAGTTATATCTTCGTCGTGCTCTTTGTGGACGGAGTTGAGCTGAACCGTTCCGGAGAGTGCGATGGAGAGGGAGATGGGTAGAAGGCGGCTCCCCATTGGATCTGGTGTGTTGGTAGCTTGGCGCAATTTGTCTTTGAGTTCGGATGCCGTCGATGTCTGCGGGACGGGCCGGCTCAGACCGCTGTCGCACCATGGCCGATCTTGGGCTGGGGCGCTCACGTATGGAATCAGAGTAGCTAGCGACAATATGGGAACGAAGATGCGTATACTAGCTGAGACACTTTTCATAAATCCGGCCAGAGCTTCCAACCACCCGAGTGGGCTCGCCATGGCGCGGCAGTCTATCACAACCCACGATTATGGCGAATTGTGTGTCGGCAGACAAGGGACGGGGAGGGCGGGTTAGATCGGGTCGCCGCGAAAACTTGTCAAGACCCAGAGCAGCACCTTTTCGCGTAAGCTGTTGGATTCATTCGGCAAATAAAGTCTGGAAAATGTCACAGTTACCCCCCTAAATGTGATATAATAGTTCTATGAGTTGAAAATTGGCGCAGGCCTTCCGGCTTGCGCCTTTTGTTTTTCTTGTCAAGACCCTAAAGTTGATGAATTCTTTGTAAGTCGTTCATTCGGATGGAAATATAAAGTCGTCTAATGTGGCGGGTTTACCCCCTTGGATTTGATATTCTAATAATAGAGGGTAAAAACAGATGGCGCAGGGCTTTTCGGCCTTGCGCCATTTTTGTTGGTGGGCGGCGGCCGCACGGGGGCTAAAGCCCGCGATCATTCTGCGTGCCTTACGCGGCGGTGCTCACATTTCAGTGTTTTCCAGCAGTCTTGCCAGATTAGGAGTTAATGAATATGGGGAAGTTGTCGGGAGATGGTAAGGGACGGCGGCGGAATCGGGGGAAGGTCCGGAAGGATAGAGTCCGATGTGGGAAACGAATTGCGTCCGCAAAGAGGCCGCGGGGGCGGAGGAACAGCAACCATGTGGGGGAGATTGCGGAGATGCAGTTTATGCTGGATGCGGCGCGGCGGAGGTTTGGGGTGTCGCGGCCGTTTGGGAATAGCGAACGTTATGACTTGATTCTGGATGCTCCGCGGCGGTTGTGGAGGGTGCAGGTGAAGGCCAGTGGGGCGGAGCATCACAACGGGTTTGCGGTGAGGGCTTGCTGGCGGACGACGCGGAAGCACATGCCTTACACGTCGAAGGAGATTGATTTTCTGGCGGTGGTGATCCAGGGGAGGAGGTTGCGGGGGCGGCGGATCTGGTACTTGATTCCGGTGCGGGCGCTGGGAGGGCGGTTGACGATCAATCTTTATCCGTTTGGGTGCCGGAAGGATGGAGAGGAGCGGTTTGAGAAATATCGGGAGGCGTGGGAGTTGCTGGGCGACCCGGATGAGCGGGAATAGCTCTGAACCGGGCCGAGGGAAAAATCCCACGAGGGTAAGACCTGTGGAATCCCATGTCTCGCAAAAACCGCGAGACCCTTCGACTCCGCTCAGGGCAGGCTATGGGGCACGCCGCATCGGGCGTTAGACGCTACTTCTTCGCAAGCTCATCCTCCGCCTAGGAGACTAGCTCGGCAACTCTCGCTGCTGTGATCTGGACGATTTCGGGTTGCACCAGTCTTACGAAATCAGCCCAGTCCATCCGCAAGAGGTCACGATGTGTGCCTGCGTTGAAGGTGATCTCGTGGCTCAAGGCCAGGCTTTCGTCGGCATAGACGGCCATTCCGTAGAGGTTTCCGAAAGGCGGCATGGCGCCGGTCTCGCAGTCGGGAAACATGTAACTGAACTCGTGTTCTGCGGCAAGCTCCACGGCGTGCGCGCCCGCCGACCGCTTTAGCACCGCGAGATCGACATGGCTGGAAGCGGGAACGACGGCCATGGCCAGCTTGCCATCCATGCGTACGATTACTGTCTTGGCTAGCTCTTTGCCCGAGATGTGCGTAAGCGCCGCGGTGCCTTGCGCCGTGTAGGCGATTGCGTGAGAGAGAATCAGATAAGGGATGTTGTAGGTGTCAAGAAATTTCCGCGACCTGCTGAGCGTCATGGCAACCTCCTTCGGTTCAAGACACGAGAGCGTATTGCCTGCGTGTTGCTACTTCTGCTGGATCGACTCCACGTGCCGGGTGATGGCGAGCAGCCTTACTTCTCCCCAGTCCTGGTCGGCTTCGACTTGGTGGAAGATGGGGCCCCAGATTGGCATCTCGCGATTGCCGTGGGCGGGCGGTACAGGTTGTGTGCCGTCGATGATGTCCCGTACACGCTGCTGGGGGAACTTTCCGCCATTTCTCTGCGAGATCAGGGTCAGGTCGGGAGGGGCATGCTTCAGGGCGGCGGTTGCGGGGCCGTGCCCGCGTCCATCCGCTCCATGACACACGGCGCAGTGGTACTGAAAAATCTTGGCGCCGTCGATGGGGATACGCGCCGGGCGCTCGCGATCTGGATCTGAATAAAAACCGGCGGAACCCTTCTGGCCTTGGACGCAAACGAGGGAGAGCAGGAACAGCAGAGACACAATCAATGATGGGCGCATGGGAGACCTCCCACAGGAGCACAATGCAGTGGCCCAGCTAGCATGTTTTCAGACGGAGATGATTTTGTCTGTGCGCTGGGACACGACGCCGCGTGATGGATGTCGCGCGATCAGGCGCTGTCAGGTAAAGAAGCGCATGAGGCCGGAGGCGGGGAGATCGGGGGCTAGAAATTTTGTGTCTTTTATTCCGCGCGCGCGCAGGAGGGCTTCGGCGGCGAGATATCCGCTGCGGACGGCGCCCTCCATGGTGGCCGGCCAGCCGGTGGCGGTGAAGTCTCCGGCGAGGAAGACGCGGGGCCAGGCGGTGGATTGGGGCGGGCGGTGGGCGTCAATGCCAGGGCGGGGGGAGTAGGTGGCGTGGACTTCTTTGATTACCGTGGACTTTATGAGTGTGGCCGCGCGCGCTGCCGGGAAAAATTCGCGGACTTCTTTCAGTGCTAGGTCGACGATCTCGGCGCGGGATTTGTCGATTAGGGACTTCGAGGCGCTGACGACGAGTTCGATGTAGCTGCCGCCCGAGGCTTCGTTTGCGCTGCGCGTATCCAGAAGGCGCGATTTGTGGAACATCCATTGAATCGTGCGGTCGAGGAGGACGGCGTGGTCTAGTTCGGTAATCTGGCGGTCGAACCAGAGGTGGATGCCGGTGATGGGAGAATGTTCGAAGTGGGTGAGGTTTTCGCGCAGGGGCGCAGCTTCGGGAGTTTTGGGGAGGACGCGGTCGAGGCTTTCGAAGGGGAGGGCCAGGATCAAGTAGTCGTAGTTCCCTTCTGCTTCGGTGGTGCGAACTTGAACTTGCTCCGGCCCGGGGGAAAGAGTTTCTAGCGAGTTGCGGAAGCGGATATTGCCGTGGCGGGCTTGGATGTAGTCTCCGGCGCGACTGTAGAGGGCGGTCAGTGGAATGCTGGGGACGCCCATGTGGCGGGCTGCGGGCGCCTTCATGGATTCGCGGACGACCTGGGCGGCGTAGGAGATTGAGATCAGGTCGAGGTCTTCGCTGAGGGCGCTGACGAGGATTGGTTTCCAGAAAAGGTTGATGGCAGTCTCAGTCTGGCTGTGGCGGTGGCACCAGTCTAGAAACGAGCGGCCGGTGTCGGGTTGTTGGGTGAGCGTGAGGGCTGCGATGGCGCGGGAGATTGCCAGCTTGTCTTTGGCATTCAGAAACGGAAAGCGGAGAAACGAGGGAGCTGTGTGGAGCGGCGCGGGAAGCGGAGACGCGTGCATCACGCTGGTGCGGCCGCCGGGCTCGATGAAGGTCATTTCGTCAGACCAGCGGATTTTGTCTTCGACGCCGATGCGGCGGTAGAACTCGACGAGGTTGGTGCAGACTCGGAATAGAACGTGCTGGCAGTTGTCGACGACTTCGCCGGTGCCGGGATGCTCGTAGGAGGAGGCGCGTCCGCCGAGGTAGGGGCGGCGCTCGAAGAGGGTGACGCGGAAGCCGGAGTCAGCAAGGGCGCAGGCGGCGGCTAGTCCGGCTAGGCCGCCGCCGGCTATGGCTACGGTGGGTTGGGTGCTCTGGATCATTTCAGAATTAACGCCGCGTTGTTGCCGCTCAAAACAAACAGCAGGTTCCTCACCGGGCGTTCCGCCCAGTTCGGAATGACAAAACTTAATATCCGCCTGGCCGGAATGACAAGTTTAAATGGTGACGGCATCAGGTGAGGCGTTGCAGGAAGCCTCGTCCCAGAACGCGCAGTTTTTCGCTTACTGTCAGGGTAACCTTGGCGCTGAAGACGTCGAACTGGCGTTCGGTGATTTTGTCGAGCAGCTTGCGATAGATGTTGATCAGCACCCATAGTGCGGGCTGGCTGTCTTCGGCGATGTAGGGAATCAGTAGCTCGCCGGACTGGTAGAGTTCCTGGGCGCGGCCGGCTTCGAGCGCCAGGAGCGGGCGGAAGCGGGCTGCATCCGGGGTGGAGAGGAGGTCGGCGGCCGACAGGTCGAACTTGGCCAGGTCCTCCGCGGGCAAGTAAACGCGGCCCATGGCGGCATCTTCCTTGACATCGCGAATAATGTTGGTGAGTTGGAAGGCGAGGCCGCACTGCTCGGCCAGGGGCTCGGCGGCGGGATCGCGGTATCCGAAAATATGGATGCAGACCAGGCCAACGACCGAGGCTACCCGGTAGCAATAGACTTTCAAGTCGTCGAAGGTCTGATACTGGATGGTCAGGCCTGGAACCGCGGCGGCGGGAATTGGCGCGGACTGAGCGGGGTCGGCGGGATCCACCACATCCATGGCGGTGCCCATGGCGAGTTCGTCGAGCAGGCCGGCGGGGATGGTGTAGCGGCGTTGCGCGTCGGTGAGGGCGAGGAGAATGGGATCGTCGGTGGGCTCGCCTTGCTGGGCGCGGTGCAAAGCCGCGAGCCAGGTCTCGAGTTTGAAGCGGCGCTCTTCGAGGCTGAGGCAGGGGTCGTCGGCAATGTCGTCGCAGCGGCGCATGAAGGCGTACACGGCGCACAACGCCTGGCGCTTGCGCTTGGGCAGAACGAGAAATGCGTAATAGAAGTTCTTGGCGTTGCTGCGCGTGATGCCGCGGCATACCGAGTAAGCCATAGTGAGCTGCGCCGGAGCGGGAGTCCACGGGGCCAACACCTGCTGCGCGCCGGCGCTCATAATAATTCCCCCCGGAGCTTCCCTAGCGCGGCGCGCGCCACCAGCGCAAGCTTGCGCGGTTTGGAGATTACCGGGCGATGGCCAAGGACAGCGAATTTCTGGCGTTCGATGGCGTTTAGAATCTCCTGGCCACCGCGGCTGAAGAGTTCGAGATCAACTGCTAATTCTTTGTCCACTTTGCCCACGAGCGGAAGGCCGCGAGCGAACCACTGGCGGGCGCGCTCCACTTCAAAGTTCATCATCTCGCAGAACGCGGGCGTGTTGCGGTTTTGCGTCAGGTCTTCCTCGGTCACCAAATAACGGCGCAAGTCTTCCAGCGGCAAATAGATTCGGCCTTTGGCGTAATCGACGCTGACGTCCTGCCAGAAGTTCGCCAGCTGCAGTGCGGTGCAGGTGTAGTCGGAGAGCTGTTGACGCTCGGGGTCGTGATAGCCGCATAGGTAGAGGACCAAGTGCCCGACGGGATTTGCCGAAAAGCGGCAGTAGGCTAGCACATCGTTGAAAGTCTCGAAGCGGGTGACGGTCTGGTCCTGGCGGAAGGCAGTTAGGAGATCGGAGAACTCGTGTTTGGGGATGGAAAACTTTTTCACAGTGTCTGCAAGGGCGACAAAAACCGGATGTCGTGGATTGCCGGCGTAGCAGGCATCTAGTTCCCCCTGCCATTCATCGAGCAAGGCCAGGGCGGCAGCGGGGTCGCCCACTTCGTCGCCCAGGTCGTCGGAGATGCGGCAGTAGGCGTAGACGTTGAGGAAATCCTGGCGCAGATGTTTGGGCAGGAACCAGGTTGCCACGGAGAAGTTTTCGTAGTGGGTACGGGCGAGGCGGCGGCAGTATTCGCGGGCTTGTTCGAGCGACGGGGGCGTGGGCGGGATGGCGTATTCGGCGGGGAGGCGGCTCCAGCCGAGCGCGGCAGGTGAAGCGGGATCAATGGTGGTTGCAGTAGTCATTCAGTAAGAACCATCGCGCTTCACGGGACGGGTCGAAAGCCTACCTCAGCGGCTCAAGCCGAATCGTATTTTGGCGATCTGATGGCACGACTGAAAGTCGTGCCCCTCCCGATCGTTAACCAGCAACATCGCCTGGGGTGAGCACAACCTTGTGCATCGTGAGAACGCCTTGGATCGTCGCAGGAACTGTCCAGGTACATGGGGTCCTTCGCTTCGCTCAGGATGACAGATCCATTTTTTGTCAACGCTCGATGAACGCCGCCAATCAGTGGCCCGGAATGATGGCGGTTTTGATGTCACCGCCGCGGTTTAGCATGTGGCGGAGCACCTTCTGCAAGCTGGAGAGCGGGGCTTCGCCGGTAATGTAGTCAGTGGGCCGGATCTTTTTGGCCGCGATCAGACCGAAGGCGCGGCGCACGGTTTCCGGCGTGTGATGGAAAGTGGCCTTCAGGGTGATCTCGGAATAGTGCAGGCGGTTGGTATCGAGCTGCACCTTGGATCCGCTGGAGCATCCGCCAAAGAAGTTTACCGTGCCGCCTTTGCGGACCATTTCAACTGTCCACTCCCAGGCCTCGGGCCGGCCTACCGCTTCGATGACTACGTCGCAACCGCGTTTTTGCGGGGTGAGCGCACGCACGGCTTCGATCACGTTCGGCACCTTGGTGGTCTGCACGATTTCGTGGGCGCCCATGTGCTTGGCGGCGATCACCTGTTCGTCGCGCTTGACCACCGCGATCACGTTGCAACCGATGGCTCGGGCCACCTGGACGAACATGAGTCCGATGGGGCCGCCGCCGATGATGGTAACGGTGTCGCCGATCTCGACTCCGGTTTCGTGGAGGCCGCGCAGCACGCAGGCCAGAGGCTCGGTCATCGCCGCGTCTTCGAAACTGACGTTCTGCGGGATGACCAGCATGTTCGCCTCAACGATGCGCCGGGGGACGCGGATATATTCGGCGTAGGCTCCGTTGTTGAACAGGAGGTCTTCGCAAAGATTTTCCTGGTGCTTGGAGCAGTAGAAGCACATCTGGCAGGGGGCGGAGTTAAGTGCGACCACGCGCATGCCCTTCTTGAAGCTGAGGACGCCTTCGCCGACTTCTTCGATCACACCGGCCAGTTCGTGGCCGAAGAGGGCGGGAGGAACAATCATGCGGGCGTGATAGCCGCGCTGATACACCTTAAGGTCGGTGCCGCAGGTGAGAGCCACCTGCACCTTGACCAGGACCTCGCCCTTTTCCACGCGAGGGATCGGCACTCTTTCGATCTTGAGATCTTCTTTGCCGTACAGGACGGCCGCCGTCATTTTTCCATTCACTGCTGGCTTCTTCCTTCCCGGGCCTCGCGCTTCCAGCTACTACCGGGCTGAATCACGACCTTCATCGACGCAGGCTGGGGATGAGCCGCGAGATCTAAAGCTCGCGCCGCATCCGGCAGCGGAAACCGGTGACTGATCAACTGTTCCAAGTCCATTTCGCGGTCCATAACAAAACGAACCGACTCCTGTTGCAAATCTACAGAGGCGCTATAAGAACCGACCAGCGCCTTCTCTTCCACGCAAATCGCCGCCGGATCGATAACCACCTCGCCGTGCTGCGTTTGCGCGAACAACAACACACGCCCACCGGGCCGGGCCGCATCCATGGCCGGCCGAATCAAGCTGTTGCTGCCCACTGCCAGAATGACCGCGTCCGCACCCCGCCCCTCGGTCTGCTCCCGCACAGTCCGAACCGCGTCCTGCTGCGACGCGTCAATCCCATGTTCAAATCCAAGGCTTTTACTTATTCTAAGCCTCTTGGGATACAAATCGGAAGTAATAACCGAGGCCCCTGCCCGGCGGGCCAGGACGCTCAGTATGATGCCGATGGGACCCTGCCCGATGGCCAGCACGGTCTCACCTGGGGCAAGGCGCAGGGCTTCGATGCCCTTCATGCAGGTATTCACCGGTTCCACGAAACAGGCCTGCTCAAAGGAGATGCCTTGCGGGATCTTCACCGTGCCCTGCTCGACGATCCAATCCATGACCCGGACGTACTGCGCGAAGCCTCCGCCGGAAGGCTCAAAGCCGGCGGTGCATCCGACCGTCTTGTAGGTGGGGCACTGCGCGAAGGTCTTGTGGCGGCAGTAGTAACAGTGGCGGCAGGGGATGTGGTGAAAGACCACGACCCGGTCGCCGGGCTGGTAGTTTTTGACTCCGGCACCCACGGCTGCGACCACGCCGGAGGTCTCATGGCCAAAGATGCGCGGGGCGGAATGCGAGCCGGAGGCAATCTTCTTCAGGTCAGTGCCACAGACGCCGCAGGTATGCACCCGTAGGAGCAGCTCTCCGGCGCCAATCTGGGGCACCGGGACGGTTTCGAGGCGGACGTCATTGATGCCACGGTAAACCGCGGCCAGCATGGTGGCAGGAATCGACTGGCTTTGGTTTTCGATCGCGACTTGTCCGGCAATCCCCATCAATTTATAGATGACCCATTCTATAGATGAACCGTGCTTAGAGTGGGTTTCACGTCGGTCGGACGCTATTTTTCGGGACCCTGTACCTGTCTGGGGTCTGTATTGCGGAACTCCACATCCACGATCATCGAATCCAGATAGGGCGAATCCGGCGGGGTGAAGTGATGCGCCTTCACCTGCAAGACCACGTAAAAACTATCCACTTTGATGATGCGCTTGGCGGTCAGCGGAATCTGCGCGAAGCTGCCCGGCTCCAGCCGCCACAATGCATTCTTCGAATCATTTGCCGGATCGTCAGAGGGCTGCTGGGATGCCAGCAGCACGTTATCGTATATGGGGTGGTGCAGGTCTGCCAACTTAACCTGCCAGGATGTGATCTTGGTATCGCCTTCCGGGCCTTGCGGGAGAATCGCGAAGGCGTAGCGGTCGTCCCCGTGCAGATCTTTGATGCGCTCGCGGTACACCGGGTTCTGGGGCGAGAGCCTGGCCTCGAAAGACTCTTCGATGACGCGGGTCGAGCCCTGGCGAAAACTTTCGACATAGATGGGCGAGGCAGCGGACTGCGTAGCCAGAGGCATCGCCGCGCATAAGACGATCGGAACCAGCAGACGAAGTTTCGTTGGCACGCTCATGGCCGATCTCCGGTTCTCAACCCGCTCGCGGCCGCAGTCGGATGCGATACCGGCGACGGTGCGGCGATCGGTCCCGCTGGCTGGTGCGACTCCTGACAGAAGTGCCGCAGGTGCTCGCCCAGTACCGCCGCTGCCTTGCTGCTGTTGCTGGCCAGTGTGGCAACGCGGGTCCACAGCCATGGCCGCAAAATCACAAATAGCGTGAAGCTTGCCGTCCTGAAGCGGCCTTGTGCGTCGATGAAGCGGGCCATCTGCGGCATCTCAAAGCCCAGCTCATCGGAGATCACTTTGGCCGCACTGAACTTGATGCCATGGGCGCTCGCCGCCGTCGCTACGGCAGCAGCTTCCATGTCGACGAGTTGGGCTCCGTAGGACTGCGCCAAGTTTGCCTTTTGCTGGGGGCCGGCCACTTCCATGAACGTGACGAGCACACCATTGCCGCCTGCGACTTCGACGCGGCTGCCGTCTCGCGCATCAATCACAACGGCAGGCGCGAAAATGTCGCCGACGCGCAAAGTTGCATCGAGCGCTCCGGCAAAGCCCACAGAATGCAACAGTGCCGGATGATACAGCGCAATCACGGCTTCGGCCGCCCGACGCGCCGCTTCGAGGCCGATCCCGCCGCAGACGACAACGGTCTCGTCTTGCTCGAAGAAAACAAAGGGGCGGCCTTCGTAGTCTCGCTCGACGCGGCTCCAACCTTTGGTCAGCCCGCTGACCTCGCGTTCGAGCGCGGCGACCATGGCAAGTTTAGGCATAACCGTTGGCCCGGAACCACGCTACTGCGCGGCGCAATGCAGCGTCGGCGGGGATGATCTTCCATCCCAGCTCGCGCTCGGCTTTGCCGGAACTGGCCCACATCTTTTTCTTTCCCATGCGGACTGTTTCGATGGTGGCGCGCGGCTCGCGGCCCAGCAGGGAGCCGGAGACTGTCTGATCCACCGCGCCCGCAGCATAGGCAACAAAGTACGGTAGCTTCAGTTTCGGCGAGGGCAGGCCGGAGATCGCGCCCAGCTTATCCAGAATCTGTTTCAAGGTCAGGTTCTCACCGCCCAGAATATAGCGCTCACCGCTCTTGCCTTTTTCCAGGGCGGCGATGTGGCCTCGGGCGCATTCTCGAACATCGACCAGGTTCAAACCGGTCTCCACATAAGCGGGAAACTTGCGCTTCAGAAAGTCTACGACGATTCGCCCGGTGGGAGTGGGTTTGACATCTTGCTCGCCAATAGGGGTGGTCGGATTCACTGTCACCACGCGCATGCCGCTACGGCCGGCATTGAGTGCGATTTGTTCGGCCATGAATTTCGAGCGCTTGTAGTGGCCGATCATGTCGGCGAGGGAAACGGGAGAATCTTCGTCGGCGGGGCGGCCGTTGCCGGTGAAGCCCATGGTGGCTACGCTTGAGGTGTAGACCACGCAGCGGACTGAATTTTTGCGCGCGGCTTCTAGAATTGCGCGCGTGCCTTCCACGTTCGAGCGGTACATCTCGTTGGGATCGCGCACCCAGAGCCGGTAGTCGGCGGCGACGTGGAAGACTACTTCGCAACCGGCCATGGCTTTTTCGAGGGATGTCGGGTCGCGCAGATCGCCGGTTGCTGTTTCGGCTTTCAGGCCTTCGAGATTCTTCAGGTTACTGGTGGGGCGCACGAGCAGGCGAAGGTCGGCTCCCTGCTCGGCTAGAGCGCGAGCTACGTGGGAGCCCAGGAATCCGGTTGCGCCTGTGAGGAAGACCTTCATCTAGCGGGTTGATCTGCGAACGCGGCGCTTGGGTCCACCAGGCACAGCCTGCAGAGCAGGATCAGGGCGACCGCCAGTGCGCCGGACGGCACGAGTCTTACCCAGAATGCGGCGCAAGGCTTCGTTGACCGCATCCTCGGTAGGAAACGCTGCAGCAACGTCTGGCTCGATCAGGACAACGTTGGTTCCTTTACGGTATGGCCCGTAGTGTTTGCCGCGAACGCCGCCCTTCATTGAGGCAAAATCGTACTCCGGCCGCATGCCGCCATTACTTCGACGCTCAATGTTCTTCTTCATAGAATCTTCTCTCACGTGGAGTTGCCGGTCTTGCGCTGATGATCCGGATTGTCTCGTTGCGTTCGGCGTGGGCTACGACTAGCAACTGGCCCATTGCGGACACGCCAATCGTCAGGAATCGCTGCTCGGAGATGGAGTGTTCGCTGTCGGGAAAAGTTGTGGCCAGCGGATCGCCGAAGACCGTCGTGGCCTCGCGAAAACCGACCGCATGCTTGCGCCGGTTCGCCGCATCTTTGCGCGGATCCCACTCGAATTCCATCCTTGCTCAGTATAAACAGATTGGCAAGCTACGTGGGAGCCTAGGAATCCAGTTGCGCCTGTGAGGAAAGCGAGCATTCAGGAGACATCTGACATTTTCAATGAATAGGAAGAATCGTGGACTGATGCTTCCCACACCCTCCCGGGTGCCGGCCTTATCAGAGAAAGTCTAGTCATCGGCCTCCAATCGGGCCGGCCAGAAGCATCACGACGATCAGGAGAACTGCCGCGCCTGCCACCAGGAAAAAGGATCCAACCCAAAGCTCATGGCGTGCGTCCCGGGGGAGCATTTTGGAAGGAATCTTGCCGCATTTCGGACACTCCAAGGAGGAAAATGCAGCGTAAAGGAGTGAACCAACCATGCCGCCCGCCAATCCTGCTGTAACGCTGGATCTGCGCTGAAGAGTGCCGCCGCAAGAAGGGCAAGGGAGCCCCGAACGGGCGGGTGACGACTCATGGGCAATCCCCAAAATCTCGTCAAGGTCTTCCGTCATCCCTAGCCTTCTGTTTCGAACTGAGGGTCACGAAAAATATAAGTAGTCCGCTGGCTTCAAAAATCGCTGCGATGATGTAGTAGGTTCGCAGCAGCCGAATGAGGGTGCCCCCGGGCAGTTGGGGTGACGCCCAGGCCGACAAGAACTGACCTGCGATGTGCATCGCGGAGCCGAGACCGACTCCCACGATGGCGAACTTCGTTGCGGCGCGGATGGTCATAAAGTTCCTGCCCGGGACCGATCTCGGTCAACGCAGCGGTGCGTGCGCTGAGCTTGCGCGGTCGATCAGACTCTAAAAAACCGAGGCGATTTTACCATACAAACCAGGTTGGCGATTGCTCCGAAGGAATCGGGTAATGTCCTAAACTCTAGACTTTAGGACACCACCAGGAATCGAGTGCCGATGTTTGTTCTCAAAGGACGCCATGGAAGCTAGCTAAGCTGAGTGGGCGTACTAGTCGGCCGCTTTTTCCATCACCTTGGCGTACGTCGTCAACGCGAGCAGCGGGAAGTACTGGCGGTAGAGGTGATACTTCAGATAGAACACGCGGGGGAAACCGGTGCCCGTGAAGTACGGTTCATCCCACGAACCATCTTCCTTCTGCGTGCGCAGCAGGTACGCAATGCCGCGAGCCACGGAATCGCTGCGGGTATCACCGACTGCGAGGATTCCGAGAATCGCCCAGGCGGTCTGCGAAGGCGTGCTCTCGCCAACGCCGCGCAGGGTTGGATCGTCGTACGATCCCACGCTCTCACCCCAGCCGCCGTCGGGGTTCTGCACCATGCGCAGCCACTCCGCGGCCTGCTGGATGCAAGGCTCGTGGTTATCCATGCCAATGGCTTCGAAGCCGCGCAACACCAGCGCCGTGCCGTAGATGTAGTTCACGCCCCAGCGGCCGAACCAGCTGCCGTCCGGCTCCTGTTCCTTGCGGATGAATTGGAGCGCGCGCTTCACAGCGGGATGGTTCTTGTCATAGCCGTAGGTCGCCATCATTTCGAGGATGCGGCCGGTGATATCCACCGTCGGCGGATCGAGCATGGCGTTGTGATCGGCGAAGGGAATGTATTGGAAAACCATTTTGTCGTTGTCTTTGTCGAACGACGCCCAACCGCCGTTCTTGCACTGCATCGACAGAATCCAATCCATGGCGCGCTGCACGGACTCGCGCTGGTAGCGGCCGTTGGGATGCTCGACCCGGCTCAGGGCCAGGCAAACCATCGCACTGTCATCTACGTCCGGATAAAATTCGTTGTTGAACTCGAAGTACCATCCGCCCGGCTTGCCCTTCGTGTTCTTGATCTGCCAGTCGCCGGGATTCCGCACTTGCTTTTGCAGGATCCAGTCGGCGCACTTGACCATGCGCGGGTCATTGGCCGGGACTCCCGCTTCGCCCAGCGCGAACATGGCGTACGCCGTGTCCCAGACCGGAGACATGCAGGGCTGCATGCGAAAGGTTTCTTCCCCGTTTACGCGCTCTTCGATGCCGAGTTTCTCAAATTCATCGAGCGCCCGGATCAACTGGGGATCGTCGAGAGAATATCCCTGGCAGCGCAGCGCGATGATGGCGTTCATCATCGAGGGATAAATAGCACCCAGGCCGTCGCTCATTTCGAAGCGCTCGAGCATCCACTTCTCGGCGCTCTTGAGCGCGATGGAGCGCAGCGGGCGGATGTGGACGCGTTCAAACCAGTGAATCATGCGATCCGTGAAAAGAAAGAAGTTCCGCCATGAAATTCGTTTTTTCGACCAACGCAAGTGCATGCGGGATTTCGTCATGCCGCCGACAAACAACTCCTCGACGCCCATCTCGCGTGGAATCTTTTTGAATGGCTTCTTGGCGTAGCAGATGGAAAGCGGCACCAGAATGGCGCGCGACCAGGAAGAAATCTCGTAGATGTTGAACCAGAACCAATTGGGAAACAGGACGATCTCGGGAGGAATGGCCGGCACCGCATCGTAGTCGTACTGGCCAAAGAAGCAGAGATAGATCTTGGTGAATGTATTGACCTCGGTGACGCCGCCGAGTTCGAGGATTTTTTTTCGGGCGCGCTGCAGCACGGGATGATCGGCATTGTACCCCGCGAGCTTCAGTCCGAAATAGGCCTTCACTGAGGCGCTGACGTTGGACGGGCCGGCCGCATAGATGCTCCAGCCGCCGTCTTCATTCTGATGCTGAATAATCCAGTTCGCGGCCTTCTGAAAGCGCTCGAGATCGCCGGTCCCGAGCAAGGTGTGCAGCAGAATGTAATCCGATTCCAGGGTGGTGTCGGCTTCCAGTTCGCCGCACCAATAGCCATCCTCGTGCTGCGCGGAGAAAAGAAGCTTGCGGGCGGCGCTGACCGCGGCGCCGACTCGATCAGCCAACCCCTCGATCTTGCCGAAGCGAAGTTGTGGAGCGGAGCCTATATGGGAATCAGCGGAGTTTGTATCCATTTCCATGAATGTGCGGCTCCGTTAGTCCGCGGTAGCGCTTGCCGGAGCGGCGGCGATAGCTTCGACAATCTCCGGCGGCAGCCCGAAGCGGACGTTTTCCGGCATCACTTCGAGTTCCTGCACGTTGTCGAAACCCTTGGTAGCGAGGAATTTCATGGTTTCCTCCACCAGGCACTCTGGCGCCGATGCGCCAGCGGTGAGCGCGATCGTCTTCACATCGACCAACCATCCGGCCTCGATGTCTTTGTAGCTGTCGATGAGATGCGCGTTGGTGCCCAGGTTGCGCGCCACCTCGACCAGACGATTCGAATTTGAACTATTCTCCGACCCCACGACCAGTAGCAGATCGGACTCCGAAGCCACTTCTTTCACGGCGACCTGCCGGTTTTCCGTGGCATAGCAAATATCCTGCGCCGCCGGCCCTTTAATGTTGGGGAACTTCTTCTTAAGGGCCGCGATGATGTCCTTGGTCTCGTCTAGACTAAGCGTTGTCTGGGTCAGGTACGCCACGCGATCGGGATCAGGCACACTTAGCGACTTCACTTGCTCCGGATTTCCCACCACCTGGGTCACCAGAGGAGCCTCACCCAGCGTGCCAATCACCTCGTCATGGTCGTGGTGCCCAATCAGGATCAGCGAATAGCCTTCCTTGGCGAACTTCACCGCCTCCACATGGACCTTGGTGACCAGCGGACAAGTGGCATCGATCACGCGCAGCCCGCGGCGGGCGCTGTGTTCGCGCACTTCAGGCGAAACCCCATGTGCGCTGTAGATGACGCGCTCGCCGTTGGGCACTTCATCTTCGCTGTCGACAAAGATCGCGCCTTTGCCGCGCAACTCGTCCACCACAAAGCTGTTGTGGACGATTTCCTTGCGCACATAGATGGGCGGGCCAAAAGCCTCCAGCGCAATGCGGACGACATCGATGGCCCGCACCACTCCGGCGCAAAACCCGCGCGGCTTCAGCAAAAGCAAAGTCTTTCCCTGGCTGTTAGGCAATCTTAGACTCCCAATCCTCTGATCTTCCCTGAACTATGTAAGATGCAAAATCCGGCTTGAAATCCTTACTGTCAGGGTACACGAACCCCATTGTGGCGATACTGATAAACTACCGGAAAGAACCCTTCTGGTCAACGTAAGCCACAGAAACGGCGGGGATTAGCAGCGGATGGGGATTCCTGGCAGCGAATGGAACGCTACCCATTCGACTTAATCATTTGCTCGGCATGCTTTCGCGAAGTATCCGTCAGCTTTGCCCCGCTGAGCATGCGCGCCACTTCTTCGGTGCGCTCTTCGCCCACGACGGCGCGGATGCTGGTCCGCGTGCGACCGGCTTTCTCTTTTTTTTCGATCACATAGTGGTGGTCGGCAAAGGTGGCGATCTGGGGCAAGTGGGTTACGCAGAGCACTTGATTGGCGCGGGCCAGCGATTTTAACTTTCTGCCCACCGCTTCGGCGGCGCGGCCGCCGATGCCGGTATCGATTTCGTCGAACACCATGGTGCGCTGAGCGGCTGGGCGAGTGGCGTGGTTCGTGGCGCTAGCTTTCGCGGGCGAGGGCGCCCGCGCCACGCGTTCGGCCCCGCTTCCACGCTTACTTTCAACGCTAGCATCACTCGAGACAGCTCGCCTCCTGACGCTATGTGTTCTAACTGGCGCAGCGGCTCGCCGGGATTGGTGGCGATCATATAGACGACCTGATCGATTCCGGACGCAGCCCAGTTCGCTTCCTGATCCGAAGTCGTGATGTGAATCTGAAACGTCGACTTCATCGCCAGATCGTTGATCTCCGCCTCGACCAGCCGCTCCAGTTTCCGCGCCGCGTCCTCCCGCTTTTTCGACAGCGCCCGCGCGGCCCGCAGGTATTCCGCGGCCGCCTTCGCCAACTCGGCCCGCAACTCGCGCAGAATCTCGTCTTTGTTCTCAATCTCCGAAAGCTTGCGTGCCACGTCGGCGCCGAAACCGATCACATCCTCGAGCGTGGGGCCATACTTTCGCTTCAACCGGTCGAGCGCGGCGAGCCGGTCTTCCACTTCCGCAAGATGTTCGGGCGAGGCATGGATTCCACCCGCGTAATCCCGGAGCGTCGCGCCGACATCTTCCACGCTGATGCGGGCGGTTTCGAGCGCCGCCAGCGCCTCCTGAAACTTGGGCTCATAGCGCGCCAGTTCCTCGACCTGCTTCTGCGCCGCCCGCATCGAGGAAGATGTGGAACCATCGCCTTCATACAGCAGATCGAAGGCCTGCATGGCGGCGTTGTAGATTTTTTCGGCATTGGCCAGAACGCGCTTCTCGGTTTCGAGCCGCTCGTCTTCGCCGGCTTGCAGTTTGGCCTGTTCAATCTCCCGCTTTTGAAACACCCACAGATCCACCAGGCGCAAGCGGTCCTGCTCGCCCCGCTCGAGATCTTCGATGCGGGCGCGAATTCCCTTCCACGCTTCGTAGGCTTCGGCCACGGGCTCTGCCTGGGTTCCGGCAAATGCGTCCAGCAATTCCAGCCGCGCCGGAGCGTCGAACGACAGGATCGATTCATTCTGCGCATGGATCGTCGCCAGATGCGGCGCCAACTGCCGCAGCACCGCGACCGTAGCTGCCTGATTGTTCACGAACACGCGGCCTTTGCCCCCAATCGCAATCTCACGCCGCACAATCAGCGAGCCATCTTCCGATTCGTCCACGCCGTTGTGCTCGAGTACTTTCTCGATCGAGTCACCGGCGCGGCCTCCGCATTCGAAGACCGCCGCCACGACCGTGCGCTCCGCTCCGGCGCGAATCACGTCGGTCGACGCCTTTTCCCCCAGCAACAGCGCCAGCGCGTCAATCAGAATGGATTTCCCCGCTCCCGTTTCTCCGGTCAGCAGGTTCAGTCCGGAG
Organism: uncultured Acidobacteriaceae bacterium; assembly: GCA_963842095.1. Taxonomy (GTDB): domain Bacteria; phylum Acidobacteriota; class Terriglobia; order Terriglobales; family Acidobacteriaceae; genus Sulfotelmatobacter. Next base: position 615,713 of record CAWJEY010000002.1, on the reverse strand, counting down.
GCAAACTCCACCGCCGCGTTGTCGATGACCGCGTAGTTCTCCAGCCGTAGTTCAACGAGCACAGGGCATCCTCAATGAAAGATTCGAGGTTTCGCGCAGCATAGCACGAAAGCCGGTTGACAGCAGCCAGTGGTCAGTTGCCAGGTTCGCACCTTCGTCCGGAGTCCTCCGCCATCGCGGACGACTCCACTTCCTCAGGATGACAATCAGCGTGGCCGTATTTTTACGTGAAAAGACAAGTTCTGCTGCAGCGGACAAACCGCACACCTCACCTTCACCTCCTCGCTCCGGCACCGCCTCGGAATGTCCCCGCGCCCCCGCGCCTTCTGCGGACAATCCAGCAAACACCAGGCTTCCCGATATTTTTCAAACCGAGCCCGCGTCGACCGTGGATTGAACCACAACGCGGTCGACCCCTCCGCAATCTCGACGGGCACCACATACCACAAATCTTCCTCGGCAATATGCACAACCACGAAATCCATGTCGTCCTTCGTGAATAACTTGCCATTACTTCCCGCGTTAACCTTATAGACCGATCCCTTTCCCCGCGACCCGGCCTTCACCTGCACGCTCCAAAACCCTTTGCCCCAATCCACCACAAAGTCGTAGCGTTCGCTGTCTCCCCAAGGCTTGCAGACTGGGATCCTGAGTTTGCAAACCTTGGCCAGAAACGCGGCCTCGATCACTTCCCCAAATCGCTTGGCGTTATCGTCAGCGACCGCTTGTAGCTCGATCACTTCTTTCTCCTGCTCCTCACCCGAATTGTTGTTTTTCTCGTCCATAAACAGAAAAGGCGCAGCCCGTAAGCCACGCCTGAAGTACGCTCCTTTGTGAAATGTGTGGTTAAGCTCTAAGTTGTCATCCCGAGCGAAGCGAGGGATCTTGGTTTCCCCCGGCGCAAACACAAACGGCGCAAACCCGAAGGCATGCGCCGCTGTGTCAACTCTATAATATCATTATATCATAGCGCATAGGGTAAATGCGCCAAATTAGCAAATTTATTTCTCCCACCGAATCAATAACATAGTCCAAAAATCACCCCCGCAGGGGCTTGACAAGATTTTGCCGAAATGGCGAAAACGGCGTCTTTCCCAAAACGGGAACAGCTAAGGCTCAGAATACAGCCCTGTCATCCTGAGGCCCGCGTTCTTTGCGGGCCGAAGGGACCTATGCAACTTGCCGGCAGCGTTTACGCTGCTCGCCCGCGCATTTTCCGCCTCGCGAATGCCGTTGGTGGTCTTGGGCGCAGCATCCATCAAAGGCCGTATTTATATCCCTTAATGCGAGTGGAGCGTAGCACCTTGGGAAGGACCTCAGCAATGGCAGCGGATGCTTTCTTGTCACCCAGAGCCTTCAACCGGGAGAGTTCCGTTTTCAGCTCGTCCGGGTCGAGAATCTCCGGCTCCCGCTTTGCGATCTCCCTAAGTGCGCGGGCTGCATGTACTCTCTCCTCGGCATCTTGGCTCCGTAGGCGCGCAAAGAAGATGCGCAGGACGGCTGGCATCGAACGTGCCATGGCTTTCAGAGCCGCATTCGCAGGAGTCTCCACGTACCAATCCTCGCTGTACACAGAGAGTTTGATCAGGAGATCGACAGGGACCCGATCGGGGGCAAATTGCGCTAGGTCCATACATATGGACGCTGCGGACGAGCGCACCGAAAAATCGGCGTTGCCTGCCATCCGGCTCAGCCTGGAGTGGTCGATCAGCTGAGGAGCAAATTGGACACAGGCCTCAACGGTCGGCATCGCCTTCGAAAGTGACCTCCGGATCCTCGCAATCCTGGTAATCCAACAGCTTCAGAAAGAGCTCGTTGTGCCCATCAGGGTCTGTCGCTCGGACTATCTCGATTGCGGGTCGGACTGTCGTCTCGTAGCTGCCTAGAATTACGCCATCGATTAACCGGTCGATTTGTGCGTCCCGTTGGAACTTGGAATGCGGTGGCGAGGGAGCCGTCGAGTCCGACGCGTCTTGCTCCGAGACGCCTACGGACCTTGCTACGCGAGGGGCCGCGCTACTCGTCGGTCCCGATATACGGACCGTTAGCTTTGAGAGCACCTCAAACGCAAAGGCGCTAGCATGGCGGGCCGCACGAGCTTGAGAACCAGCGGCATCGGCCTTGCCTTTGCCGTCGACGAGGTCCGATATACCACGAATGATGAGGCCGCGGACGTCTTGGTTCGCGTGGATAGCGTCGAGAAAGCCCCATCCTTCCATTTCGACGGCGAGCGCATCCCCATATTTGTCGCGAAGAAACCTAAAGAACGTAGACCTGTGGGATGCCAGAACCTTTTCACCCGACGCGATTGGCTCGACGAAAACACGGAACTTGCGCCGCCGGGTGCCTTTTCCGACGCGCTTGAGCCAGTCCTCCCTCTTCGCCTCCGCCCGAGCGCGCTGCAGCAATTCGTAAGCCGTCTCATGCAATTGCGGCCTCGTCAGGAACTCGCGTTGCGCCTTGCCAGACTCATAGCCGTAGACCTTTGTGGCCACGACAACGTCACCGATAGAAACGTCCTTGAGGCCGCCTGCGACCCCAACGAATATTGCGATTTCGGGATCGAAATGGGCGATGGCGCGCTCAGTCTCCATCGCCGCTCCGGCATTGCCTGCTCCTGTTTCCGCGATGCAGACCTCCCAGAGGGACCCATCACTCGCTGCGAATTCTCCGTGTTCGTACACCGTGCCCCGATGGGTTTGTTCCCGGACGTTATTCAGGTGGTCCCTTACAGCCTTATACTCGAGGCTTAGGGCCGTCAAAATTACTACGCGGCGGGTTCCTCTCGGAGCCACCCTCTGGGCGGCCAGTTCGCTCGCTTCGGACAGAAGCAGGTCTGAAAAGACCGACGAGGATTTCTTGGGCAAAAGAGCGTTCGCGCCAACTGAGTGATGTGGGTTTTCGTCGTGAAAATCGGCGAGGTAGCCATCAGTCGAGATTAGCCAGACATGTAACTCGGTCGGGGTGAATGCTAATTCGAAGGTCGGGTCGCGCTGATGTACTCTCTCGTCTATCGACGTCGTTGCTCTTTCGTTTTTGTAGTTGAGCGCAATCTTCAGGGAGTCGATGGGCGCGATCCCGCCGACTCTCACCTGAAGCCTGCTTCCGTTGAGTGTCAGCGATTCGATCCTCGCGTTCAAATTGGGTATGACTACCTGAATGTGTCCCAATCGACCGTCTGATGGACCGTTGAAGCTGCCAAGCATCAAGAATTCTTGAATTCCATCGAAGGTAGATGAGAAGGACTTCAGGGTCGGGTGAAGTAGTGGTTCAGAGGCTAATTGAGCGTGGTCGACGGTAACGTCGAAGATCCTACAGGGCCACTCCGAGTAGGAATTCTGGCTCGGTTCAAGACGATCATAGAATCCAGGGCCTGCGAAACTGACAGTTTGTTCTCCAACTTGGAATCGCTTTTCGGAGAGGCGGAGCAGGCGATCCAGCAGGGCTTCTCGGCTTAACGCTTCCTTGACGAACACCACAGCTCCATAGTCCCGGACTTCTGGGGAACCGGCACCTATAGCTTTGGGAAGAACGTCAATTCGGGTCGCAACGTGGCTAACGTTTAACCCGGGGAGTCTGGCCAGGACCGATCTGTGCACAATGTCCCCGAGTAGTTGGCCATCTCGCGCAAACAGCTCTCGAACCCGTCTTTGCAAGACGGTTGCATCGTAGTTGTAGTTTGAAGCTTGTAGTTCGCCGCCGCTCATCATCGCTGCCGTTGTTATTCTAAAGCCACCGGCAGGGCTGGGCCAGCGAATGGTGCTGACGACTACTTCTTATACTGCGTGGGCTGCGAACCTTTTTCCCGCGTCTTGAGGTCCCAGATCCAGCCATCGAGGGTCACCGCACGGTTTCCACCGTAAGCTTCAACCCTACCGCCTTAGTCACGGCCACCAGCGTAGACAGCCGTGGATTTCCTCGCGCCGACAAGGCGCGATACAGGCTCTCGCGCTCAATGCCGGCGGCCTTGGCCACCTTGGCAATGCCGCCTCTGGCCTCTGCAATGCGCCGCAGCGCGATCAGCAGCACGGCGGGTTCTTCGGTGTCTTCCAATGCGACCTTGAGGTATTCCGCGGCAAATTTGGGACTCTTGCGTAGCTCGCGAATCATGTATTCGTCATGCGATACGCTCGTTATATCTTTCTTTTTGCGTTTCATTGTATGCGTGTCCTCTGCATCCATGACCACAAATCGATTGTAACTTATAGATCACGCCGGAGCAAGTCTAGGCTGCGCGGGGTAGTGGTGCAGTTTGGCCTTTACACGACGTAGTCATCCTGAGCGTAGCCGTTTTTCAGGCGTAGCGAAGGATCTCCCGCTTAAGCGGCCCAACGCGTAAGCCAAACTGCACCGCTACCCAGCCCAGGTCAGCGGGTTATCCTTGCGATACCCCCGCCGAGGCCCGCTGTTCGATCATCTATAATCGCGTCAAGGTATCCTTCAAAACAAATGCAACTACTTCCATACTCTGCACTCTTCATCGGCGGCGAAATTCTCGATCTCGTTTCCAGTACTGGCGCCGTCGCCAAGTTCGTCCTGCTCACGTTGCTGGCGTTCAGCCTGATTTCCTGGGCCATCATTCTTACCAAATGGAGCCTGCTGCGGCGCGCCCGCCTGCAGAGCGGACGCTTCCTGCGCGCCTTTCGCAAAGCGCAGCGCCTGCAGGATATTGCCACGGTCGCCGATCAGTTCCGCCCCAGCCCGCTAGTGGGCGTTTTCGAAGGTGGATTCCAGGAATACAAACGGCAACTTGCCGGCCCCGCGGCTTCGCTCCGCAGCCTGACCGCGGTGCAGCGCGGCATGCAGATCGGAGCGTCGGAAGAGATCACGCGGCTTGAGCGCAATGTGCCCTGGCTCGCCATCACCGCCGCGGTCACCCCGTTCATCGGGCTGTTCGGAACGGTTTGGGGCATCATCGACGCGTTTCACGGACTGGGAACTGCCGGGGGAGCCACTCTGCGCGCGGTTGCGCCGGGAATTTCGGAAGCTCTCATCACCACCGCTGCCGGACTGGCCGCCGCGATTCCTGCCGTGATTGCTTACAACCTGATCGGTAATTCCATTCGCGTGTTCGCTGCCCGGGGCGACGATTTCTCCCTCGAAGTGCTTAACTCCATCGAGAACATGCAGCCGCAACCGGCGGCCGAAGTGAGGCGCTGATGGCTTTCACTTCCTCGAACGGCCGCACGCAGACGGCGCTCGCCGACATCAACATCACTCCGCTGGTCGACGTTGTCCTGGTTCTGCTCATCATCTTCATGGTGACCGCGCCGATTCTGCAGTCCGGCATTGAAGTCAACGTGCCCAAGACGCGCACGGTCAAGGAACTCACAGAGGAACGTGTCGTCATCACCATTAACAAGGACCAGCGCGTCTTTCTGGGCAACGACGCTGTCAATATCCATGAGATTGCGGCCAAGCTGCGGCAGAAGATACGCGATCCCCACAACCAGTTCATCTTTGTGCGCGCCGATGAAAACGTGCCCTTTGGCGCGTTCGCCACCGTGATGGACGCGGTGAAGCAATCGGGAATCAGCAACGTCAGCATCGTCACTCAACCTTTGGAACAAAATGGCGCACGCTGAGATTTTCTTTGAGCACGACAGTTGGGGACGCGCCCTAGCCTGGTCCGCGGGCTTTCATCTTGCGGTTACGGCCATCATTCTGATCTACTCGCTGGTTTTCACCGCATCGCGCGGCGAGGGTTGGGGTTCTGGAGGTGGCGGGTCAGCGATCGGCGTCACATTAGTCAGTTCGGTTCCCTTGCCTGCGACAGTGGCGCAGACCCAGAATGTTCTGGCCAACGAATCCAAGGGCCTCACTAAATCTGAGCCGAAGATCGAAGAGAAAGAACCTGACGCCATTGAGATTCAGGGCAAGAATTCTAAAATTAAGCCGAAGAAGCCTCCCACTTCGACTAAAGAAAAACCCAAGCCTGCGCCCGAGCAAGACACGAACCAGGTGGCCTTCGGCGAAGGCGGCCCGGTCAGCGGACCTTATGGAAGCTTTGCCGCCGGCGGAGCCAAAGGCGGCTTCGGCGTTACCGGCGGCGGCGGCGATTTTGGCACAAGGTACGGCTGGTATGTGCAGCAAATCCAGAACAAGGTTTCCGAGAACTGGCTGAAATACGAAGTCGATCCCCGCATCACCACCGCGGAGCGGGTCTACATCACGTTCGATGTGGCCCGCGACGGTCACCCCTACAACGTGCGGATCGAGCAATCCAGCGGCGTGCCTTCGCTCGATCAATCCGCCGTCCGCGCCGTGCAGCGCATCGACACCTTCGGCCCGCTGCCTCCCGATTACAGCGGCAGCAAGATCTCGGTGGAGTACTGGTTCGACTACACCAAAAAATAAGTTGTGCACCCATGGGCCCGTGAAGGCATCCATGAAAGTAATGGCCGGAAGCATCAATCTGTACTCCGTGAAGCCGCGACGGCATCCGGCTGATTATTCCTCGGTTCCGAGAATCGCGACTATGATGGACAGCAACTTGCCCATGAGAACATATCGGAGTACGATATTGTCGTACGCAGTATCCTTTTGCCCGGGTTCGCACAACGGCGTCAAACGGATGGACGAAAGCCACAGACAATCACCGCACCGCGCCTCAACTGGCGCGAAGTTTCTGAGGGCTTTGAGCTTCGCAATTTTGCTGTGCTCCCTGCCCAGTTCTCTCGCGCTCGCACAGGATTGGGTACGCACCGGTTCCGGCCTGGGCGTTGAAAAAGTCCGCCTTGCGGTTCCCGACTTCAAGGCCTCCACCAGCGATGCCCAGAACGACGCCCTGCTCAAGACTTTCAACGACACGTTCTGGAACGACCTGGACAATTCCGGCGTCGTCGAACTCGTCTCCAAGAGCTTTTATCCACTGCAAGTTCCAGGCCAGCCCGCGGAAGTGACATTCGGACTGTGGAACGCGCCTCCGCCCAATGCCGCTATGCTGGCGTTCGGCAATCTTGGCGCCAGCAATGGAAAACTCACCGTCCAGGGCTGGCTCTACGACGTAAAGAACGCAGCCTCGCCCCAGGTTCTCGGCAAACAATATGCCGACGTTGCCAGCGATGACGCCGCCCGCGTGATCGCGCACAAATTCGCCGACGAGATCATCTTCCGCCTGGGTGGCGGCATTCCCGGCATCGCCGAGAGCAAGATCTATTTTGTCAGTGACCGGTCGGGACACAAGGAAGTCTGGGTGATGGATTACGACGGTTCGAATCAGCGCCAACTCACTCACCAGGGCTCGATCTCGCTATCGCCGCGCATCTCGCCTGACGGCTCCCGTCTCGCTTTTAGCTCGATGACCAAGAGCGGTTGGGACATTCTGATGTATTCCATCGATCTCAACCGTGTGGTGAGCTTTCCCCGGCTGGGCGGCACCAATCTTTCGCCGGCATGGTCGCCCGACGGGGCGAAGCTGGCGCTCTCTTCCTCGCGCGGCGGCAATTCTGAAATTTATGTCTGCGATGCCAGCGGCGGCAACCTTCATCGCATGACCACGGGCAAGGGGCCAGATGTTTCTCCCTCCTGGAATCGCAAGACTGGAGCGCAAATCGCGTTTGTCAGCGGCAGCACGGGATTGCCCCAGGTCTATACCATGGAAGCCGATGGCACGAACCAGCAGCGCATGACCGATCAGGGATACGCGGTCTCGCCCAACTGGTCGCCCAATGGCCAGTTCCTGACGCTGGCATGGACTCGCAAGTATGGCCCCGGCGAGCCCGGTTCGTCTGACATTTACTTGATGGACATCGCCAGTAAACAATGGGTACAGCTTACGCATGATGGGGGGCACAACGATTTTCCTTCGTGGTCGCCGGACGGCCGCCACATCGTTTTTCAGTCGGGCCGTTCTGGCAAGGAGGAACTCTGGATGATGCTGGCCGACGGCACCAAGCTTCATCAGTTAACTTTTACCGGACGTAATTCGCAACCGAACTGGAGTTGGAAATAAAACACTTCGTTGGAACCCGAAACCGATTTTTCGGGTTCGCAGGAGGATCAAACGTGGAGAGGAAGAACATGAAACATCAATCTTTGAAGGTACTCGCAACCGTCATCGCTCTGGCCGCTATTCTCATGCTCGGCGCATGCCACAAGACGGTAGTGCCACCGCCGCCACCACCGCCGCTACCAGCAGCATCACCCACTGCTGCCATTTCCGTAAGCCCGGACACGATTCAGAAAGGACAGTCCGCCACCCTGACCTGGCAGACCTCCAACGCCACTGATGTTTCCATCGACGGCATTGGAGCGGTCAAGGCCAGCGGATCGCAGCAGGTCAGCCCTGCCAATTCCACCACCTATCACCTAACGGCCAAGGGCTCCGGCGGAAGCCAGGACGCAACCACGCGTTTGACCGTGACCCAGCCGCCACCACCACCGCCGCCACCCACGCCCTCGCCGACCGACGAAGACTTGTTCGGGCGAGCCGTCAAGGATGTTTATTTTGACTACGACAAGTCCGACATCCGCGCCGATCAGCAGGCGGCGGTGCAGGCTGACGCGCAGTTCCTCAATCAGCACTCCAACATCAGCTTCACGATTGAGGGACACTGCGATGAGCGCGGCTCCACGGAATATAACCTGGCTCTGGGTGACCAGCGTGCTTCGTCCGTGAAAAACGCTCTGGTCGCTGCGGGAGTCAGCGCCGGCCGCATTAAGACCATCAGCTACGGCAAGGAAAAACCGTTCTGTATGGAATCGAACGAAGCCTGCTGGCAGCAGAACCGCCGCGGCCACTTCGTGTATCAGAAGTAAGTGTAGTTGTTTTCTGCCAGGGGGCGGAGCGAGACTCCGCCCCTGACTTTCCATGTTCTTGATCTATCTTCCCAACCCAAAGATCCGCCAATCCGTCTAAAATGAGCGTTAGGACACTTTCACTTATGACACTACTACGACGGTACGCAACTTTTCTTGCCCTGCTCTCGACGCTGTGGCTGGCGGTCACGCCAGCCTGGGCCGCGAGCAAAGAGATGATTCAATTGCAAACGCAAGTCCAGCAACTGCAGGAGCAGATGACCGCCATGCAGCGCAGTTTCGACGAGCGCATGGGCGTGATGAAGAACCTGGTGGAGCAGGATACGGATGCGGTCAACAAAGCCACCGCCGCGCTCACTGCTCTGCAAGCCACGCTGCAAACCAACCTGCAAAAACAGCAGGGAGACTCGGCGGCGCGCATCGACCAGCTTTCCGGCCAGATCCAGTCGCTCAACGACACGCTCGACGAACTCAAGGCCCGCTTGGCCAAGGTCAGCAAGCAACTCGAGGACATGCAGTCCTCGCAGTCAAGCCTGGCGGCGCAGCAGGCCCAGCAACAGGCGCAGCAGCAGGCCCTGGCCCAGGCTCCTCCGCCCGATGTGCTCTACAACAACGCTCTGCGCGATTACAACGGCGACAAGAACGATCTCGCCACGCAGGAATTCTCGGACTACGTCAAGTTCTATCCCAACACCGATCTCGCCGGGAACTGCTACTTCTATCTCGGCGAAATTCAGTTCCGCCAGGGCAACTACCAGCAGGCTGCGCAAAGCTACGACCAGGTCTTGCAGAACTTTCCCAGCGGCAACAAAGCCGCTTCGGCGCAGTTGAAGAAGGGCTTTTCGTTAATCGAACTGGGCAAGCAGGATGACGGGGTGACGGAACTTCGCCACGTGATCCAGCGCTACCCACGATCTAACGAGGCGCTGCAAGCGCGGGAACGGCTGCACAAACTCGGAGTAGCCACGACCACGACGGCCCACCCAGCCAAGTGACTTCTGGCAGGAGCGTTTCACCATGGCAAAGATTTCTGAAAACGATCCCGACCGCGCCAAGGGCGCCATCGAAATCGAAGAGCATCATCACGACGGCAACCTGGGGCTCTCCGAGCAACTCGGCCATCGCGACCAGGACCCTCGCATTAAAGACGCTGACAGTGACTTTCCGGAGCCGGGTGGAAGCCCAGAACACTCGGGCGAAGAGAGCAAGTCGAAGAATAAGTGATCAGAGAATGATCACAAAAGTTTCATGGTCGGCCACTGACCACTGCTCTTAAATCGCCATCGCCCCAACTTCTTTTTCCACTTCCACGGTGTCCACCATGACGATGGCGTCCCAGGGACAGCCGTCGAGGAAGCAGCCGTCGGGACCCTTGCTGAGGCACTTCTTGCAGCCGATGCACAGAATGGGATCGACCGCGATGCGCCCGAACGGCGTGCTGTCTTCGTCGGCCACCCAGAACATGCAGTCTTCCACCGGACAGTATTCCACGCACGCCGGCGAGCCCGCGCATCCGGTGCAGCACTCGGTGATCACGGCCAGTTCCTTCGGTTTCTTTTTCCGAGGCGTAGACAGGCCCTTGGACCTTGGTTCGGCCTTCATCTCGTCGGGAACCATGCCGACGGCTTTGGTGGCGCCGGGTGCGGGAGGCATGGGGCGATTATAACGTGAATGCCGGAGATTGCGAACCTAGTTTCGTTTGAAGATGAGCGTGTCTGTTTCTGCCTTGAACGCCTCTTTGTCTTCGGCGTACTTGCGGCAGAAGTTCTTTAGATCTTTGGACGACGCGACCAGCGTATCTGAATCATCTGGCATTGTCGCCAAAGTTACCGTTTTTGCTGCGATCGACTTCTTCAGCCAGTCGGAATCAATCGGAATAAGCGAGAAGGCGTCCTTTTCGATTTTCGCCTGGAAGATCGTGTGTTTCCCAAGGCACTCATCGCATACGTCATCCGACACCGGAGAGACATCGAAAAAGTAGTACTTGTCCAGACGGACGAGCCGACCTTGTTGGTGGGACTTCTTTCCCGCATCACCGCAAGCATCACCCTGCTGCGTCGATTGCAAATCGTAGATATCATCTTTGGCCGAGACGGTCAGGACCATCGCACAACTCTTCTCTAACACCGCACTCCATGAACCGTTCAGTCTCTGGTCAAAAACCACATCGGGATCTTTGCTGGAGAACAATCCGTCCTCGTACAGCGGATTGATCGACTCCACCCAGCATCCGGGAAGCACCAGCAATGCCGCGAGAGCCAGAACCACCGCCACACCTTTTAGGATTGCGCGAGAACGAACGATGCCGGAGGGAGACATGCGGCCCTCCTCAAACGGAATCTGCGGCGCTAGATGTGCCAGTTCCACCCGCAAAAAATGATACACCGGCTCGCCGTACGAAGAGGCTTGGCCACTCTCTTCGCATATAATTGGATGTTCCATGTCTTACACTCCCCTGCTGGACGCAATTCGCACGCAACCGGGGAACAAAGCCCTCCCCGAAGCGGAGTACTGCGGAGCCACCACCGCGGCGCGCTTTGCCGATCCTCAACAGGAGTTCGCCGCTCTCGTCACCGGCTGCGGAATCTATGACCTGGGCTTCCGCGCCCAGCTTTCGCTCACAGGCAGCGACCGGGTACGCTGGCTGAACGGCATGGTCACAAACAACATTCGCGATTTCGTCGCCGGACGTGGTGTCTATGCCTTCCTGCTCAACCCGCAGGGCCGCATTCTCGGCGATATGTGCGCCTACAACCAGGGCGAGTCGATCGTTATCGAAACCGATTGCAGCCAGGTCGAGAAAATCGTCGCCACCTTCGACCATTACATCATCATGGATGACGTAGAAGTGACCGATATCAGCGAGCAGCAGACGGCTCTAGGGCTGGCGGGGCCGAGATCGCGCGCCATCCTGAACATCGCCGGGATAGAAGTTCCCAATTTGCTGCCAATGCAGACGATCACGCCCCGTTGCGATTGCGACTGCGGGTGTGTCGAGTGCACAGTGATCCGCGGGGAGGATGAAGCGCAGGAATCCTACGAGATCTGGCTTGCTCCCAAGGATGCTCACAAAACCTGGCAGGCGCTGGTCGCCGCCAGTGCGACTCCCGTAGGCAGCGAAGCTTTGGAAATGTACCGCATCGTAACCGGCATTCCTCTATACGGGATCGACATTCGCGAGCGGGATCTCCCCCAGGAGACCGAGCAGATGCGCGCGCTGAACTTCAACAAGGGCTGCTACGTGGGGCAGGAAATTGTGGAGCGCATTCGCTCGCGGGGCAACGTGCATCGCAAGTTTACCGGCTTCGTGCTGGAAGGTGCAGCGGCAATCGCGGCGGGGGGTAAGATTATTTCGGACGAGAAGGAAGTCGGCGAAGTCACCAGCGTCGCGGTCTTGCGCACGCCGTCTGGCGAGAGGACAGTGGCCCTGGGATATATCCGGCGCGAAGTGGGAGTACCGGGACGCGAGGTGATGATCGGCACGGCCAGGGCTACGGTAACTCAGTTGCCGATGGAAAGCATGGCGATTGGACGGACAGAGGAGTCCCTGCTGCGTCCGGCTTAGCAGGAGACAAAGAAGAGTTTCATCGAAACCTCGTAATAGATCTGCAAGGACATATTCTATGGCTGAGAAGAGACAGGATTCAGGCTTCACCGTAACCGACCGCCGCTTGTTCACCGAGGACGGAGAGTTGCGCAAGGACGTCGCCGAGGAAGCAGAGGCACCGAAGGCTGCGACACTCCCGGCATCCGCCCCGCCCGCAGCTAAAGAAACTGCGCCCCCAGCCAACTCTGTGACAGCGTTCCCCGCGGAGGGAGACGCGGTGCCACCCATGCCCGCCCCGCCCACCGCCGCCGAGCAACAGGCGCAGGCCGATGCCTACCGCGAATCGTCGAAGGATCTGGATTCGCGCGTGGAACTCAGCGGCCGTTCCGCCAAAGAGTTTGAAATGACCTTCGAGCGCTTCCTGGCCTCGCTGTACATGACTGCGATGCTGCAGTTGGGGTTAATGCACGAGCAGGGGGGCCAGCCTCGTATCGACATCATCGGGGCGCGGCAGACCATCGATACGCTCGCCCTGCTGGCCGACAAGACCAAAGGCAATCTGACTTCGACGGAAGAAAACTTTCTGCAAAACAGCCTCTACGAGGTTCGCATGGCCTACGTGGAGGTGACCAATGCGCTGTCGCGTCCGCCGCAGCCGGGCGCTGCCACGGGAACCGGCGGACGATGACGATCCCGCATTCGCCGCAAAGCACGAGGGTTGGCGCATGAGGGCCGGAGCATGAGGGCCCGAATATGAAGGCCACGCTCACGGTGTTGGGCAGTGGCACGTCGATGGGCGTACCTACGCTCGGCTGCGACTGCGCCGTGTGCCACTCCAGCGATCCGCACGACCGCCGCACTCGCCCGTCGGTAATGATCGAGTATGCGGGCAAAGTCGTGCTTATCGATAGCACGCCAGATTTTTACACGCAGGCCATCCGCGAACGGATCACGCGTGTGGATGCCGTGCTTTACACCCATACCCACGCCGACCACATCTTGGGCATCGACGATCTGCGCCCGCTCAGTTACCGCCACAAGCCGGAGAAGTTGCCGCTCTACGCGCGTCCGGACGCGGCGGCTTTTCTGCGTAAGATGTTCAGCTACATCTTCGACGCCGATTACAAATATGGCGGTTTACCGCAACTGGAATTGCGCCCGATCGATGGTCCAGTGGAACTTTTCGGGACGCGCTTCGATCCCGTGCGATTGATTCACGGCGAGACCGAAATCTACGGCTTCCGCTTTGGCAGCGCGGCATACCTCACCGATCACAGCGAGATACCCGAGGCGTCGTTTCATCAACTCGAGGGCCTGGATATTCTCTTTCTGGACGCGCTGCGGCACAAGCCGCATCCCACGCACTCGACGGTGGAGAATTCGCTGCGCATCGTGGAGCGGGTAAAGGCGAAGCGCGCGTTCTTCACGCACATTTGCCACGATCTGGCGCATGAAGCGACCAACGCTGCGCTTCCCTCGCACGTGCGCCTGGCTTATGACGGAATGAAACTGGAGTTTGAAATCTAAAAGCAAAAGCTTTCACCGCAGAGGACGCAGAGGACACAGAGAAATTCAAGGATCTTAGATTACTTGATTGGGGTTGATTTTCTCGGCGGGCTCTGCGATCTCGGCGGTTGACCCTTGACTGATGCTCGTTTTTCACAAACTCGAAGACGTTCCGGCAGATTTCGGACCGTCGCTGGTCAGCGTCGGGAATTTTGACGGCGTGCACCGGGCGCACGCCCACGTGCTGGGCGAGATTGTGCAGCGTGCGCGGTCAAGTGGAGATCAAGCCGTGGCCGTCACGTTTGAGCCGCATCCGTCGCGCATCCTGCGCCCGGACTCGGGACTCAAGCTGCTCACTCCGGCGCCGGAGAAACTGCGCTTGCTCGAAGCCACCGGCATTGACGCTGTGCTGATTTTGCCGTTCGGGCGCGATCTCTCACTGATGACGCCGCGCCAGTTTGCCGAACGGATTCTGAAGAAGAGACTCCATGCGCGCGAAGTACACGAGGGTTACAACTTCCACTTCGGGCACAAGGCCGCAGGCAACGTGCATCTGCTGGCGCAGTTGGGGCAGGAGATGGGCTTTGAAGTGCAGGTCTACGCCGAGGAGAAGCTGCGCGGCGAGCCCGTTTCCAGCAGTCACATCCGGAAACTGATCGGCGAGGGGCGAGTAAGCCGGGCGCGGCATCTGCTGGCGCGTCCATTCTGCATTCTAGGTACGCCGGGGCGCGGGCGCGGGCTGGGCTCGAAATACACCGTGCCCACCATCAATCTGGCCCGCTATGAAGAGCTTGTTCCCCAGGATGGCGTCTACATCACGTGGACGCGTGTGGGCGACGAGCGCTTCGATTCCGTGACCAACGTGGGCAATCGTCCCACGTTTGGCGCAGATTCGTTTGCCATCGAGACGCACCTGCTGAACTTCCATCCCATTGAGCTGACGCCGGAGAGCGAAGTCGAGATCTGCTTTCTCCACCGGGTGCGGGATGAGATCAAGTTTCCCTCAGTAGAAGCGTTGCGCGAACAGATCGCGCGCGACGTGAAGAAAGCGCGGAGATATTTTCATCTGCTGCGGCTCACATCAAGCTCGGCCTAATGGCAACGCGGTTCGAGCAGGCTTAGACTCAAGTGGTGCCACACACCCTTTCAGTGATTCATCGATGGTCTGAAACGCGTGGGCGGCGCTTCCCTGCTCTTCTAGCGCTATTTCTTCTCTGGTTGGTAGGGCCGACGTGTCTGAGTGCGCAGACAATTTCCGGAACCGTACAGGACCAATCGGGCGCAGTCATTGCCGGCGCCCGCATTGAGATCTCCGGCGAAAACCTGACACAGCCCGTGGTGCTAGCGTCGGACGGGCTGGGCAAATTCGCATCGCCTGACCTGAAACCCGGAACGTATTCACTGCGGGTGACAGCGGATGGTTTCGAGCCTCTGGTAAAGACCTTCGATTTGCAAGGCGCGGTGCAACTGCAGCTCGCCCTCACCATTGCCAAACAGCAGGTGAACATCTCGGTTGCTGGCAAGAGCCTGGCATTTGCCAATTCCGACCCGGTCTACCGGCAACTCCGCGCCGCTGGGCTGGGCGAAACCCGTCGCTTCGACAATTTCACTTTGACCCTGGACGCCGCGACCTTCCAGTTTGAGAAAGGAACACTGACGGCATTGAGTCCGGTGAATGGAGTTGTGACCGGCGCCATTTTCATTGGAGAAGGACATTTCAATCTAAAGCCGGTGATCTCTCTCGACACGCGCGAACTGAGCCGCCGTACCGGTGCACCCGAGGTCAACGAAGAGTTCACCGAGGTAGTTTTCCGCTTCGCCGGAGATACCTGGTCGAAGTTCCTTCCGGGGCGGGGCGACCGAACGGAAACACCCGCGGAAGCGTCCACCGCCTTCAACCACTGGAGGGAGAGGATGCGACAGCGCCCGGAGCGCCCAGTCAGTTTTACCCAGTACCTGCTAGCGGGCGAAACCATGGACAACGTTGACGCCGACCTTCTCTCCGCGTTGTACAATCCATCGCATCCTGCATTCTTTAACGCATACCTGCGCGGTAAGAAGCACAAAGACCTCCGCTTTTTCGTTAGGACTCGCGTGGGGGCGTTGCCCCAGCTCGATTCACCGGAAGAGGTTGCACTCATCAACTGCGATCCCGAAGGCATGGACGATGGCGTCTGGTACCTGTCTCATCTGAAGTCTGAATACCTGAACCGCAGCGCAAGTTCCGGCGAGGACCGCCGCCTGTTTGCCACGCGCCGCTACAAAATCGAGACCGTCATCGCGAAGAATGGGCATCTGTTCAGCAGCGCCAACATTACCTTCGAGCCTCTAGTCAAAGGGGAAAGAGTGCTTAAGTTTGGCTTGCTGCCGAATCTGCGAGTTACGCGGGTCGCGGACGACCAGGGCCAGGATCTTTATTTCGTGCAGGAGAGCCGAAAGGAGGACGGTTCGTTTTACGCGATCCTTCCCCAGGCGCCGCCTCTGGGCAAAGAACAGTCCATCCATATCGAGTACGCCGGCGATAAGGTCCTGGAAGAAGCGGGAGAAGGAAGTTACTACGTCGGCGCCCGTACATCGTGGTATCCCAACTTAAATGGATTTGGCGAACGGGCCTTCTACGATCTTACTTTCAAGGTCCCAAAGAAATACAAAGTCATCAGCGTCGGCAGACTCGAGGGCGAGTCGATCGAGCAGGACCTGGCTGTCACCCACTGGATAACGCCGACTCCGGTGGCAGTGGCCGGGTTCAACTACGGCGATTACAAGAGGATCGACATGCCGGATGAGATCACCGGCTACAAGATTTCTGGCTACTACCTGGAAGACTTGCCCAACAACCTGCGCCACGCTCGCGCGCTGCAATCCATGGCGCCCCACAGCATGACAAAATATGTCCTCGATCAAACGCGCGCGCAGATGCAGCTATGCACTTTCTACTTCGGCAAGAGTCCTTACGACGAGATCTATATCACGGAGCAGCCGAATTTCAATTTCGGGCAATCCTGGCCCAACCTGGTTTACCTTCCAATCTCTGCCTACACCGATTCGACGCAGCGATGGATGCTTTTCGGATCGATCGACAGCAAGTTCACCGGCTTCGTGCAGGAGGTAACTCCGCACGAAGTCGCCCACCAATGGTGGGGTCACGCCGTGGGCTGGGCGTCCTACCACGATCAGTGGCTGTCGGAAGGCTTTGCGGAGTTCTCCGCCGGGCTGTTCCTGCAGCAGGCCGTGGGGCCGAACTGGCGGAAGGACTACATTGACTTCTGGAACCGCCTGCGCGTGCGCGTTCTAGAGAAGAATAACTTTGGCATCGCCCCCAACGACGCTGGCCCGCTCTGGATGGGACTGCGCCTAGTTTCTCCGCGCACAGAAAATGCCTACCAGAATGTGACCTATCCCAAGGGCGCCTACGTGCTGCAAATGCTGCGCTCGATGATGTACAGCAACGAGGATAACGACAAGGCGTTCGTGGCTATGATGCACGATTTTGTGGAGACTCATCGCGACAAGGCCGCGACTACTGAATCCTTCAAGGCCATTGCTGAGAAACATATGACCAAGGCGATGGACTTTGGGAGAAATGGCCGCCTGGACTGGTTCTTTGACGAGTGGGTCTACGGCACGCAAGTGCCGCGATACCACTTTGAGTACCAACTCACGCCAGCCGACGGCGGCAAGGTGAAGCTGCACATGACCATCACGCAGAGCGAGGTGGACGAGCACTTTGCCATGCCGGTTCCAGTGTTTGCCGACTTCGGCAATGGCATGATCCGTCTCACTCAAATCGGAATCGTTGGCAACAGCACCCGCGACGTCGATCTATTGCTGCCCAGCCAGCCGAAGAAAGTCGTACTGAACGCGTACAAAGACATCCTGGAACGATAAGGATAAGGACCAGAAGTGACGCTGGCTCGTTATTGATTCACTGCTCAGACGCACCTTAATGCGGCAAATAGCCTGATTCCATGGGCAGCTTGCCGTCCACGCGCACCACGTTAATGGTGTTGTCGACGGAGTGCAGTTCCACAAAGCCGATGGCACCGGGCGTGGACTGCACAATCTTGAGTACGTCCGCGTCGGAATCCGCCATCAGGATGAAATCCTTGTGCGCGGCGATCAGCGCCTTCAACTCGGCGGCGTTTATCTTGGCTAAACGCTCAAGCGTCTCCGTTTCACCGGCGGATTCCTTGTGCAGAACCAGAATGATGGCCTTGCCGTCTGGCCACTTCTTGACCTCCGAACGGAAAATCTTAGCCAGGTGAACGGCTGTGATGTTGCCAACATTGTTGTCTTTGTTGACGACAACCGCCATGTGGTGGGCGAAGCATGGAGTGAGGAACGCCAGGAGAAAAACAGGAAGCAAAGCGAACCGCTGAAGTCTCATAGGCACATCCAGTTTCGAGCGTTGTGACCTGAAGGCCACACCACAAGGCTAACCAAGAATCGCTGCCGAGGAAGTAAAAACATTGTAAAGCCGAGGTGAGGGTGCCGAGGAAGATAACGTCCTGATTGTGCAGCGGAACTGCGGCTTGTCCTGCCGAAATCGGAAATTGACAATTCCTGAACGCGCCGTACAATCCGCCCTGCATGGCAATCAGCCCCATCCAACTCATCCGGCAGGCAACGCCGGGGCAGCAGCGGACTCTGCTGGCGGCCGCGCTGGGCTGGGCGCTCGATGCCTTCGACGCGATGCTCTACGCGCTGGTGCTCACGTTGCTCATGCGGGACCTGGGCATGAGCAAAACCACGGCTGGGCTGCTGGGCACGCTCACGCTGCTGGCTTCCGGCATGGGCGGCATGCTGTTTGGCTTTCTGGCCGACCGCATCGGGCGCAAGCAGGCGCTGATGGCGAGCATCCTGACTTATTCGGTGTGCTCGTTCGCGTCCGGCCTGGCGACCAGCATCGCAATGCTGGCGGCGGCGCGCTTCGTTCTAGGCTTGGGCATGGGCGGGGAATGGAATACCGGGGCGACTTTGGTGGCTGAGAGTTGGCCGACCGAATCCCGCGCCAAGGCAATCTCTCTGGTGCAGAGCTCATGGGCTTTGGGCTTTGCCGCGGCGGCCTTGGTGGCGGGGCCGGTGTCGCGGTATTTCGGATGGCGGGCTGTGTTCTTCGTTGGCATTTTGCCGGCGCTGCTGACGTTGTGGATTCGGCAGGGAGTGCCGGAGTCGGCGATGTGGGTCGACCGGGAGTTACGGCAAGAGCCCGGGGCGACCCGCAGCGGCCGTAACGCTGGAGGCAGAGACCTAACCAGTTACGTCTCTACCAATCTCTCGGTGATCTTTCGGGCGCCTTATTTGAAACATACTATCGCCCTGCTGCTTTTTAATTTCTGCTGTTTGTTTGCATGGTGGGGATTGTTCCAGTGGATCCCGCCATATTTATCACTGCCGGTGTCGCAGGGCGGGCGCGGGTTCGGCGTGATGGGCACGACTACCCTGTTGGTGGTGCTGAATCTCTTCGGAATGTTTCCGGGCTATTGCAGTTTTGGCTGGATCGCCGATCACCTCGGACGGCGCAAGACATTTCTCCTCTATACTTTAACGGCAGCATTTCTAATTCCCCTTTATGCTGCGGTACGTTCGCCCGCCGTACTCATGGTGCTGGGGGCGATCGTGGCCTTCTTCGGGACGGGAATGTTCTCGGGCTCCGGAATCATAGGAAGCGAGATTTTTCCTACCAGCGTGCGGGCACGCGCGTTGGGATTCACCTACAACGGCGCGCGGGCGATGAGTTCAGTTGCTCCGCTGGTGATTGGGTGGGTCGGTCAGAGAAAAGGGTTGGGGTGGGCGTTTTATTTGTGTGCGGCAGGATATCTGCTGGCGGCATTGACCACGACGCAATTGCCGGAGACCCGCGGAAAGAAACTGGAGTAGCACGCGGTCCGCCTCACGTTTCTCGGCTTTCTACTCCATCGGTTCGACCACGACGGATTCCTCCGCGACGCTGCGACCCGGGCTCTGCACAATCACGATGGCCGCGAGGACAAACACGATCCCCAAGGTCTGAATCGGACGCAAGATTTCTCCCAGTAAAAGAGCAGCAAGAAGGATGGAGAACACCGGCTCGAGACAACTGGCGATGATGGCGCGGGTGGGCTCGAGATGCTGCAGGCCGAGGAAGTAGAGCGAGAATGCTCCCAGCACCGAGATCATCGAGAACACGAAGAGGAAGAGCCATTGCTCGGGGGCATAGTGGGCCGCGACGATTTTCCAGGGCGGATTGACGAAAAGCCAGAAGGCGGCCGCGGCCGCGAGTGTCCACACGAGGACGCGCCAGCGGTCGTAGCGGATGAGGATGCGATGTCCGCCGACGTTGTAGAAGGCAAACGAGAATGAGGCGAGCAGCGCGGCGATCAGGCCGTAGGAATCGAGGCGCAACGCTCGTCCGTCACTTGGCTTTGTTCCCACGATGCCGATGACCAGGGCGATTCCGGCAACCGCCAGCGCCACGGCTATCACCTTCTGCAGCGAAAGCTTTTGCTGGCCGCGGGCCACCACGTAGAACAGAACCCACACTGGAGCGGTGTATTGCACGATGATGGCGGTGGCGACGTTGGTTCGTTGAATCGCTACGTAATAGAAGTAATTCGAGACCGCCACGCCCAGCGTCCCCAGCAGGAAACAGTAAGCCAGATCGCGTGCCGGCAGCTTGATCCGCTGCCAGCCTTTTGACCCAACAAGAAGAGGCAGCAGCACCAGCAGAGAGAACGTGGTGCGGGTTTGCGAAAGGATCAATGGATCGATAGGGCGCAGCGCGGTCGAACTCAAGGGCAGCTTCCCGGTGAAGACGGCGCGGCCCAGCGCGGCCGAGACTCCCCAAAGAAAGGCGGCGGCGGCGATGAAGAAATAGCCGCGCAGAGGATGCGGACTCGCGCCTCGATGATCTTGGTTCGGGATGGTAAGCCTCGCGAATCTTCGATGATCAGGCAGCGGAGAGGAACTGGTCAAGGCGGTCGGGATCGAAGCCCTCGATCACTTCGGCGCCAGCGGAGGTGAGAATCACCAGGGCGGGAGTGGTGCGGCCGTGGTACCTTTCCAGCAATTCAATGCGGACTCCTTCGAGATTCATATCGCGCTCTTCGAAGGCAATTCCCTTCGCTTCCAGAAAGATCTTCATCACTTCGCAGTTGAGGCAGCCGGGTTGAGTGAAGAGGAGGATTCGGGTAGTCATGAGCGTTGCGTCAGTCTCTCGATTTCGCGCTGAAAAAGGCGAGCAGATTCACCATGGCAACACCCAGACACATGCCGATGCCAATCAGCGTCAGAACCTGCACCGCTCTTACGTGCTCTGAACCGTTTGACCGCAGGAATATAGAAAAGCTCACAGCGGCAACGAACAAGGGCATGAACACAAAACGTTTCTTCATCGGCAATCTCCTGCATCGACGCGGTTCCGGCTTCTGCTCTACGCGTCGACGTATTCGATCTCGGTGGTGATCTTGGCGGTCTTCTCCAGCATGGCTGAGACGGAACAGTACTTCTCTTTCGAGAGACGGACTGCGTCCTCGACCGCCTTACGGGACACTCTACCACCGACGCGGTAGATCAGTTTGATTTCCGTGTAGACGGAGGGCGGGTCGGCGGCGCGCTCCGCCTGGGCTCGAACTTCGAGGCTGGTGAACGGCTCGCGTTTTTTCTGCAGGATGGAGACGACATCGTAGCCGGTGCAGCCGCAGAGGCCGATGAGAACGAGTTCCATCGGGCTGTTGCCCGCGGCCTTACCGCCGTCGACCACAATTTTGTGGCCGCTGTCGGAAACACCGTCGAATCGTTGCTTTTCAATCCACGTTGTCTTCGCTTTCGTCATGAGGATTCTCTCGCCTGAATTCTACCTGCGGTTGTCCGTGCTCGGCTCAGGGTGAATCAAAACTCTGAAGAGTTCTGGCGCGACGTGCTTGAAACGGAGTTCGAGTTCGGTCTGAATGTCATGCACGCGGGCCAGCGAGAGATCGTCGTAGAGCGTGCAGTGGCAGGAAACGTAGAGGCGTCCACGAACTTTCTTGATGATGAACTCGTGCACATCGAGAATATCGGGGAACTGTGCGGAAGCCAACTTCAATCTCCGCTCGAGATCGGCGTCGCGAACCAACTCATCGCCAGTTTCGATCGTTGCGGGCTCGCTCTCGATGTGGGTGAGGATGTCGGCGATCTCGGGAACGTCGTGGCGCATGTCGGCTTCGAGTTCGGTGACTTGATCGTGAGCAGTTTTCAGAGTCAATGTTTCGTCCAGTTCGACGTGCTGCTCAACGTGGAGATGGCCGTGAAGATCCTGCACGCTGATGTCGTGGACGTTGAGGTTGTGGCGCGTAGCGACGGCGCGAATGCGGTCGAAGATATTCTCTGAACGCTGCGCGCGCGGAAGTGGTTGTACTGTCACGTCGGCGTCGGGAAGGATGTTGTGCACTGCGGCGGTCACCGCTGCAACTAATTGCTCGGAACGCTGGAAGGTTACGGTGCGGGCAAAGCCTACGGCGAGGTCGGCGAAGTAGCGGTTGCCGGCGCGGCGGATGCGCACGCGTCCGACTTCGAGCACGCCATCGACGCGGGAAACGGCGTCGATGATTTGGGCGCGAACTCCGGCGGGAGCGGCGTCGAGCAGAGCATCTGTCGTGCGGCGCGCCAGTCGCCAGCTTACGGAGACGATTACCCCTGCGACGAACAGGGCTGCAATTGGATCGGCTAAGCGCAGCCAATCGAGATGATAGATGCGACCTAGCAGGATCAGCACCAACCCAAGAACGACAACTCCTGCGGACCAGACGTCGGTTGAGAAGTGCAGCGCGTCGGCTTCTAGAGCCTGGCTTTCGTATTTGGTCGCGATGCGTCCTAGAGCGCGCGAACGCCAAACATCGACGACCATCGATATGAGCATTACGGCGAAGGCCCAGACTGAAGGCTCGACTTCTACGTGGCGAAAGAATAAGCGCATGATCGCTTCGTAGATAACCCAGAGACAAGTAACCAGAAGCAAGCCGGTTTCGACGAAGGCGGAAAAATTTTCTACTTTGCCGTGGCCGTATTGGTGGTCGGCGTCGGCGGGCTTGTCGGAGACTCCGACGGAGAGATACGTGAGCAGCGCGGCGATTAGATCTAGAGCCGAGTGGGCGGCTTCGGAGAGGATTCCCAGGCTGCCGGTGGTTACTCCGACTACGATTTTTCCGGCGGTGATTAGGAGCGCGGCTATGACCGAGTTGCCGGCGACTGCGCGCTTTTCGGCGCGCATGGCGTTTGGCGAGTAGAGGGCCGGAGTCCCGGACATGATGGGATTATCGCTGGTAAGCGGGAGTTGCGCCAGTTATCCAGCGTGTCCGGTTTCTAGCTTCTAGCCCCTAGCTTCTAGCTCCTAGCTACCCCAGTTTTGACCGGTGGCTGGAGGCTAGGCGCTGTTGTTCGCTCCGGGGTCACATCGTTCGGCACCTTCAATCTGTCAGTTTCTCACTCGAAATAAAGTTTGGTACGGGTTTCGGTGTTGGATGGCGGGCCACGGAGGAGCACGGGGTAAATCCTTTGGGGTGCCTGTGATCTGTCAAGACGTCGTACCCACGGGATCGCGCTGCGTAAGAGCCAGCTTGGCGCAAGCATTCGAGACTCCTGCCCTTCGGCAAGCTCAGGGCAGGCTCTTCGCAAAGAGCGCGAAGGACGGGGCACCTGCGGTGTTGGTGGTGCCAGCGAGATCAAAAGCCTGGGCCACCCGCCTCTGCGATCACTGATTAGCGCTTGACCAGCGCGTCGGGCCCGACCTTGTACTCCAGCGAGACTTTGCAGGTTTTTCCCGCAGCCGTCGCTTTGGCCTTGCCATGATCGCCTTCGGCAAACGTTACCGGGAAGTCCAGCGCTCCTTTGTCATCGGTGTGTCCGGTGGACGATTTGCTTTCTTTGTTGAGTTCGCTAGTGACCTGAAGTTCTTCTCCCGGAGCGAATCCGCGGAAAGTCACATGAAAAAGGAGACCGCTCGGGCTAGCCAACTCCGCAGATGCCGAACACCCCTCAGCGCTGTGCGACTCAATAGGGACGATTACTGCCCGCGCATAAGCTCGCTTGCCCGTGGTTGCCGACGCCAGAGCCCAACTGATCGGCTCTCCCGGCGCCATTTTTCCGACGCCGACTCCGATGGGTGCCGCCTTGCCGGCCAACACGCTTTGGATAGCGCCTTTTTCATTGAGGGATATGTTACCCATTCTCATGTACTGGTTGCCGCCCAGGTACTTCGTCCAAAACGTCAAATCCTCGCCCGCGGCAAATCCCGTAGCTCTCAATTCAAACATCACGATCGGCCCTTCTCGGCTCGTCATGCGCTTTACTTCCGTCGGCGTGAGCGTCACGCCGGGAGAGCCCTCGTTCTCGTTCCACGCGAACGGCGGAGTCTGGTCGCGGTCTGACATCATTTTGCCGAACTGCGCCTTCATCTCTTCCGTTACCTTTTCTTTCTTCTTAGCTGCGGCCATTTCTTCGTCAGACAGCTTTCCCCAGCCGGAAAAGGTAATGAACGTAAAGCGGGTAGTCGCGCGCAGCGCATCCGATTCCTGCGTCTTCGCCTGCTCCAGCGTCGCTTTGTCGGCTTCGTCGAAAACCAGCGACCCGGTCATGGAGCCCAGAGAATTACTCTTTTTCTTGTCCGAGTAAGCGGAAATCTTGACCGGATACGGAACACCCCACTGCAAGTCTTTTATCCTCCATATATCCCAGCGAAAGTGGTCTTCCTTGATCTCAGAGCTCTTGACAGAATCCTTTTCCGTGTCAGGAACGTCGATTTCCATTTCCACCCAAACCGGATTGGAAGACTCGTTCGATACTTTTAGAAACAAATCCGCAACCATACCCTTGCCGAACGCACTCCCAAACACCGACTTCAGGCCGGGGTGACCACCACTCCTCCCCAGATCCTCATCTTTTGGCCTGAAGGTTCCCATTCTTTGGCCACTCGCTTATCAGAAGGCGTGATGTCCACCCATTCAGGGGGTGCATTTGTCTGTCCAGTAAGGGGAGCTGTTCCTGGAAACAACTCAATGGCAAGAAGCACAATCAGGATTGGCAACCGGGAGGGTGACATGGTAGGCCTCCGCGCGACGCTACCACAATCGGCTTTAGCAGTGCAGTGACGGATGTCCGTCAGTGCAGTGCGTAGGTCACAGGGCCCCGCGACCACTTCTACTTTCAGGGAGACACCTTCGCGGTTTCCGAAAGGTGGGTGGCGATGGTGCATTAGCGTCGTATAATTCGCATTATTATGGCTAATGTTACCTGTAAGGCGTGCAAAAAGCCGATACCTTTTCCAGATATGTTTTTGGGTGGTGCGGCGTTACCTGGAGCAAGCTTTCGGGTGACCTGTCCTCACTGCGGCAAGGCATTTGAATATGCGGCATCGGAAGCGAAATGAAAGAATCGGGTTGAGGCGAGAATGTGTTTTTGATTTCGAGCCGGCAACCGGGGTTTCATTTTGGCTTGATCCCTCGGCAATTTCGTATCCGGCCCTGACGTACCGATGCGCCGAGATCCCTCGCCCCGCTGGTGAAAGCGCGGGGCTTCGGGATGACGCCCCGTCGCGGTTTCAATCTCCGGAATGTACGCGCACTGCTTTCCTGCCACAGCCCGCCGTTACTGCGTGATCTCGAAGACTGTACCTGCGCCGTGGGCGCCGCCGAAGGTGGTGGTACCGTAGAGGTGGCCGGCGGAGTCCCGTGCTAGTCCGGCCATGGGCTGCTGGCCGTCTATGCCGTTGTAGGCGAACTCGTGGAGCATGATTGCGGTCCAGTTGTCGCCCGAGGGTTGTAACTCGAAGACTATGCCGCAGCCGGTAACGATGTCGCCGAAGCCGCTGGTGCAGGCTCCGATGCCGCCCTGGAAGGTGGTGCTGAAGAGGTTGCCGGAGGGATCGAGGGTGAGGCTGGCTTCGGGATTGAAGCCATCGGCGTCGCCGTTTGCGGGGAAGCTGTGGAGGATGGTTTCGGTCCACAGGCCGCTGGAGGAAGGCGCGAGTTTGAAGACAGCGCCGCCGTCGAAGGAGCCTCCGAGATACGTGGTGCCGTAGAGATTGCCGGCGGAATCTTTGCCGGAAGAATCGAGGAGCAGGGTTGCGGAGGGAAACTCTCCGTCTTTGCTTTTAACGTTGCCGAACTGGTGGAGTAAGGTTTCGGTCCATGCGCCGCTGGAGGACGGGGATAGCTGGAACACCGTACCATTGCCGAATGCGCCGCCGGAAGAGGCAGTGCCGTAGAGATTGCCGACGGGGTCGAAGACGAGGCCTGCGAGCGGACCGGCGCCGTTCTTCGTGTCGAAGTCGAGAATGATGGTCTCGATCCAGGGGCCGGTTGCGGTGGGGGTCAACTTGAAGACTGTGCCGGCATTGGTGAGTCCGCCCTGCTGGGTGGTGCCGTAGAGGTTGCCGGAGGAATCAATGACGACGCTGGCGTTGGGATAGAAACCGTCTCTGGTGTGATTTTGCTTGAAGCTGTAGAGGACCTTCTCGACCCAGACGCCGCCGGGCTTTGGCATTAGCTGGAAGACGGTGCCGACGCTATTGGGGCCGCCGAACGTGGTGGTGCCATAAAGGTTGCCATGAGAGTCGAGGAGCAGCGAGCTGTAGGGGGCACAACCGTCCAGGGCGCCGCTGATGAAGGCGTGCAGAAGTTTTTCGGTCCAGCCGCCGCTGCCATTGGGTGAAAGCTGGAAGACCGCGCCACAGTTGTAGGAGCCTCCGAAGGATGCCGTGCCGTAGAGATTGCCGGCGGAATCGAGGATGAGACCAGCGGTGGGATTC
This sequence comes from uncultured Acidobacteriaceae bacterium, assembly GCA_963842095.1. GTDB lineage: Bacteria > Acidobacteriota > Terriglobia > Terriglobales > Acidobacteriaceae > Sulfotelmatobacter. Next base: position 589,137 of record CAWJEY010000002.1, on the reverse strand, counting down.
ATGGCATCGGTGCTGGTGGCGCCGAAGTTGTAGAGGATTTTTTCCTGAGCCGGGGCGTATCGGGCCAGCAGCGAGAGCGTGGCTAACAGAGTCAGAGCCATGGTTAAGATGCGTGAGGGTTGGTTACGCCGCATGGCGGGTCCTCCTAACTCTCCGGTTTATGTAGGCATTGCACAGGGCGGGTCAGGATGCTGTCAAGATGAAGGATTTTGCAGGGTGGGGGCGTGGCTTGGGATGGGACCTCTAGGGGCGAGCATGCCGGGAAACAGCAGGTTCCTCCCTCCGCCGTCCCCTTCGGCTTCGCTCAGGCGGACTTGAGCGGCTGTCCTCACATGGGTTGGGCTACTGCGGAGAGCGGGCGCTATGCTAGGATGCTAAGTTCGGGTTGTCCAACTTCCTGATGTACCAATCCTGGAGGAATCTTTTATGCGTAAGAGTTGGTTGCTGTGTGTGTTGATGGGAGGGTTGATAGGGGCGTTGATAGGAAATATGGCCTGGGGACAGGCCCAGCCGGGGACGGCTCCGGCGCAGGCGAGTCCAGCTCCGGCAGCGCCGGGTGCGGCGAGTCCGGTTCAGGCTCCGAGCGCTGAGGCGAAACCCCCTGCTCCCGCCCCCGAGGTGCCGATGAATGCGGTGGTGTTGACGATCAAGGGCGTGTGTCCGGCTACGGCTACGGCGGCTGCCGGCAAGACCGCCGCGACTACTCCTGCTACTTCGGCGAAGAAGCCAGCGGACTGCAAGACGGAACTGACGCGGGCGCAGTTTGAGAAGATTGCAGGCGGGCTTTCGCCGAACGTTACGCCGCAATTGAAGCGGCAACTGGAGCAGGCGCTGCCGCGGTTCATGGCGATGTCGGAAATCGCGAAGAAGAAAGGGCTCGACAAGAGTCCGCGGTATCTGGAGACAGTGAAGATTGCGAAGATGCAGATTCTGACTACCGAGCTGCAGCGCTCGGTGCAGGAAGAAGCGGACAAGATTACGCCGGAGACTATTGATGAGCAGTACAAGAGTCATTCGGAGATGTATGAGCAGTTCTCGCTCGACCGGCTGTTCGTGGCACGCTACAAGCAGGTGCAGGCTGAGGGCAAGGACGAAGAAAAAGAAGAGAAGCTGACTGAAGAACAGCAGAAGGCCAAAGAAGCCGCGGACAAGGCCAAGCAGGAAAAGGGCGAGCAAGAGTTGAACGCGCTGGCTGACAGCCTGCGCGCGCGGGCGGCGGCGGGGGAGGATTTCGCCAAGCTGCAAAAAGAAGCGTTTGAAGCGGCCGGGCAAAAAGTAGACAACCCGACGGTAGACCTGCCCAAGGTGCGGCGGACCGGACTGCCTCCGGCGCACGCGGCGGTGTTTGATTTGAAGGTGGGCGAGGTATCGGCGGTGATCAGCGACAATGGCGGGCACTACATTTACAAGGTTGTGAGTAAGGAAGTCTTGCCGCTGGACCAGGTGAAGGATGAGATCCACAACAAGATAAAGAGCGAGCGGCAGAAGGAATTGATGGACAAGTACACGAACTCGTTTACGGCCGTGCCGAACGAAGACTACTTTGGACCACCAGCGGCAGCGGGTGCGCCGCCACCGCGGCGGGGACGGATGCCCATGCCCCCAACGCCGCAGCCGCAGGGTGCGCCGCAAGCAGCGCCACCGCAGGCTACTCCGCCACCGGCTACGAATCCACCTGCGCAGCCTCCGGCGGCAACGGCTCCGCCGTCGAAGCCGAACTAATCTTGGCCAAACCGAATCTTGGCCAAACCTGGTAAGCCGAGCTAAATGGAGAGCGCAAAACCTGTTGTCGTAGTCACCGGCATTGCGGGAAACCTGGGATCCAGGTTGTTCCCGCTGCTGGGGGATTATTCGGTGATTGGGGTGGACCTGACGCCACCCCAAACCGATTTGCCGTTGCAGTTCGAACGTTTGGATCTAGGCGAGGAATCCTCTACACGAACACTTTACGAATTGCTGCGCGACACGCGGCCGGTTGCGGTGGTGCATCTGGCGTTTGTGATCGATCCGGTGCGCACAGGCGTGCTGGATACGGAGCGCATGTGGCAGATCAACGTGGCGGGCACGGCGCGCGTGATGGAAGCCGTGACCGAGGCGAACCGCACCTCGGATTCTCCTATCCGGCAATTCGTTTTTCCCAGCAGCGTTTCTGCGTATGGGCCCAGCCTGCCGGAACCGGCAACGGAAGAGTCTGTACTGGGGGCACACACGCTGCCTTACGCAATTCATAAGAAGCAGTCCGATGAGGTGGTGCAGCAGCGGGCTTCGGCGCTGCGGGGGTGCAGCGTGTACATTCTGCGTCCGCATATTTTTGCCGGGGCGAGCGTGGAGAACTACCTGCTGGGAGCGTTTCGCGGCACGGTGAATGGCAAGAGCGCGCGGGCGGAAAAAATGCGGAGTGAGGGCAAGCGGCTGCCCTGCATGATGCCGCGCGGGCAACAATATCTGGACAACAAGATTCAGGTTGTACACGTGGACGATATGGCGCGCCTGATTGCGCATATTCTGCACCGCGATCCGGAGGCGCAACGGCTGACCATTCTGAACGTGGCCGGGCGCGGCGAGCCGCTTACCTTCGGCCGCTGCATTGAGATGGCGCAGGCGAGACTAATACGCGTTCCAGGAAAGTGGGCGATGCGGATGGTGCTGCAATTTCTGTGGAAGCGGCAAATCTCGGCGATTCCTCCAGAGGCTTTGCCCTACATAACCGGCGAGTACATCATGAAAACGGACCGGCTGCGGCGCTTTCTGGGTGCGGAGTATGAGAACGTGATGCGGTATACGATTGAGAGCGCGTTTGCGGATAGTTTTCGGCCCGCGGATAAGGCAGTTGCTGTGGCCAGAAAATAACCCCGCTCACGGAATCGGCTTGGCCGGAATGTCATGTCCTGGAATGTGCAAGACCATTTGCGTTACGTGTCCTTGTGCGTCCGTGTCAAACGTATAGACATCGTCCGCAATGGTGTAGAACTGAGTCGGGCTTTCGGGCAGAAGATCCTGTTTGGGTTCGTCGTTCTCCTGCACCGTAAGATGATCGCCCTCCCACCGCACAGTCATTACCACATTGGGCGCAGCTTCGGGAGGAATCTGGTAACGGCCCACGTAGCGCTTTTGGATGGCGGCGTCGACCGCGACTTGCTTATGCTGTTTGAGCGGCGGACGTGGCGGCAGCTTATCGTAGGGCGTGTAACCCTCCCACTCGGGAGTGAATGTATCCTTGAGTAAGGCCTCCACTAGTGGCACGAAGATGCCTTCGCCGTTTCCGCTGTTAGTCATGATCACGATGCCGGTTTTCGGACCTTCAAAGCAGACCGTGTAGTTTCTCCAACCCTCTTCGTGCCCTTCCTTAAAGAACGCCTCTCCATATGGAGTCCAAAAGAGGCCCCAGCCGAGTCCGTAGCTCAGACGAATCGCCTTGTATTCGTCCGTGGTCGCGCCACTGAGCGTGGGGAATTCGCGCTTCGATGTGATTGCAATCTGCGAGCTGAGCATCGCCTGCCGCGTTTTGCTTTTTAAAAGTTTCCCATCCATCACGGCCTGCACAAAGCGGGCGAAATCGGCAACGGTGGTTTGCATGGAACCGGCCGCATCCGCGTGCGTGCGCCTCTGCGGGCCCAGAGGGCGGCCGTATTCGTCATAACCGCCGGCGTAGTCGCTGTCGAATCGCTCTTGCCAAACCATGCTGGTGCGGGTCATGCCTAACGGTCCGAAGATGTGTTGCTGCATGAGCCCTTCGAGCGGCTTGTTGGTGAGGGTCTCGACGACGAGTTGCAGCAGATCGATTCCTTCGCCGGAGTATGCGAAGCGCGAGCCGGGCGTGAAGTGAATCTTCAGCTTGCGGTCGTCTTCGAATGCGCGCCAGTTGGGAAAACCGGCGGTGTGGCTTAACAGCATTCTGGCAGTAATCAGCTTGTAGCGGGAATCGTTCGCCAGGTCTGCGTAGTTTGGGTATTCAGGCAAGGGTTTGGGCAGATATTGATAGACGGGCTTATCGAGATCGAGTATGCCCTGGTCAACCAGTTGCATCACCAGAAAAGCGAACGCCACCTTGGAAAACGATGCAGCTGACATGACGGAATCGACGGTCAGGGGCAGGTTTTGTTCCTTATCGCGGAAACCGTAAGCCTTTTGGTAGACGATTTCACCCTGGTTAAAGACGGCGATACCTGCGCCGGTTACCTCGGCGGCAGTCATGAGCCGTGAGACGGTTTGGTCGATTTCGGCAGGGGTGATTGTGCTGCCGTCCAAGCGTTTGACGGGAGATGCTTCGCGGCCAAATGCGGTGGTGCTCATGGCAAGCAGAATGGCGAGGATGGTGCGAGTTCGATTCATCGATTGCTCTCTAACCCTGCTGCTTGACTTGTGGCGAGCAGAGCTTGCAACTAAGGTCTCCAGGCGCTTCACAGTCATACCCGAACTTGCCGAAAAAGTTTCGGCAGTGTTCCGAGCTACTTCTTGCCACGATAAAGACCCGCGGTGCCCAACGTGTATGGCGTCCAACTGGCTTCGCGGAAGCCGGCGTTGTGCATGCGAGCCAGCATTTCCTGGGGCTCGGGGAAGCGTTCCACAGAATCAGGGAGATAGGCGTAGGGGCCGCGCACGCCAGAGAGGATCGTACCGACGCGCGGGAGCACCTGCTTGAAGTAGAGACGATACAGATGGCCGACGAGGCCTTTGGGCTCGCTGAAATCGAGGATGCCGCACTCGCCTCCGGGGCACAGGACGCGGGCGATCTCGCGCAGGCCAGCATCGTAGTCGGCTAGATTGCGGAAGCCGAACGCGGAGGTCACTAGGTTGAAGTGCTGGCGGGGAAACGGAAGGTGGAGAGCGTCGGCTTCGATCCAGTACGGGGCTGCGGACTTGACGTTTGCTGAAAATTTGTCGATAGACTTTGACCGGGCGCGTTGCAGCATGGCGTGGGAGAAATCGGCGCCGCATATTTGCGGATTGCGGACTTGCGGAGTGCCGTTCCCTGCCTGCTTGCGCAAAGCGAAGGTCATGTCGCCGGTGCCGCAGCAGAGATCAAGGACCCGGGAGTCAGGCTGGGCGAGGATTTGCGCGAAGGCTCGGGCGGTGCGGCGCCACCATAGGCGGTCGATGTTGAAGGACAAAACGTGGTTAAGCAGGTCGTAGCGCGGCGCGATCGAAGTGAACATCTCGCGGACGGCTCGCGCTGCGGCATCGGGATCGCGTGCGCCTTCCGGAGCGGCGCCGACTACAGGTGACCTTTCTGAGTTAGAAGCCGGGATTTCATCCACTGCGTTTCTACTTTCCCCATCCGCCGCGAGACAGGCGGCGCAATTCTTCGACCGCGTCAATCACGACTTTGTCCGGCACGTCGGCGGCGATTTCGACCTTGCCGATTTCACGCGGCAGCACGAAGTGCACTACACCACCTTGCGTTTTCTTGTCGGCCTGCAGGCGCGCGAGAATCTTGCGGGCGCTTACTTTGAGTTCCGGTAGGCGGCCCAGGCTGAGGACGGCGTCGGCGATGCGACCGGCGGTCACGCTGTCGGTGCGCCCGACGGTGAGCGCAATGTTGGTGGCGGCGATCATTCCCCAGGCGACTGCCTCACCGTGAAGCAGGCTGCGGTAGCCGGTTTCCGCCTCGAGCGCGTGGCCGATCGTGTGGCCGAGGTTGAGCACGCGGCGCAGGCCTCCTTCGCGCTCGTCGGCCGAGACGACCTCGGCTTTCAGCTTCACCGACTGGGCGATGAGGCCTTCGAGTTCCACCGGATCGCGTTTCAGGATCTGGGCGCGCTTCTGTTCGAAGCGCAAAAAAAGATCGACATCCCCGATGATTCCGCACTTGAGCGCTTCGTACAGGCCGGCGCGAAACTGGCGGTCGGGAAGCGTGCGGAGAACTTCGGGATCGATGAGTACGACGCGGGGATGATGGAACGTTCCCAGCAGGTTCTTCCCTGCCCCGAGGTTCACGGCAGTTTTGCCGCCGACCGATGCATCCACCTGGGCGAGAATTGTGGTGGGAATCTGTACCAACTCCACGCCACGCATGTACAGAGAGGCCAGCAACCCCGTGACATCGCCGACCACGCCCCCGCCCAGAGCGATGAGGACAGCTTTGCGGTCGGCGCCCAGGCGAGACAATCTTTCGGCGAGTGTTTCAATCGTGCGCAACTTTTTGGCGGGTTCGCCATCGGGCATTTGCAATACCTGCGGCTTGAAACCCGCGGAGTTCAGGGAGCGAATCAGCTTTCCACCCCAGCGCCGGCGCACGGGTGGGACGGTTACGACAAAGACTTTGCTGGCTTGAGGCAGCAATTCAGCCAGCAAGGTTCCGGACCGCGCCAGCAAGCCGTTCTCAATGCGGGCCTGGTAAGGCCGGGGCGGGACATGGATGGTGACCTGCGCCATGGAGTTCCATAATAGCGTATCCACGCTGCCGTCTTGATTGATTGGGCGGGAGAAGTGGTACCATTTGCCGGTTTATGAAAGGTCTTCCAGCCGAGACCGATTTCATCGTGATTGGCGCCGGGGTTGCGGGCTTGCGGGCTGCGATCGAACTGGCGGCGGCGGGACGAGTGTTGGTACTGGTAAAAAAAGAGGCTTTCAGCGCACGGCCGGCGCAAGGGGGAATTGCGCCTGCACTCAGCGATGAAGATGAGGTCATCCTGCACCTGCAGGACACTCTGATTACCGGCGACGGGCTGTGCCGTCCGGAAGCGGTGAAAACTCTAGTCGACGAAGGGCCTGAGCGCATCGAGGAAGTGATCGCGTGGGGCAAGCAGTTCGACCGGAGTGGCACCAAACTGGTGTTTGAAAGCGAAGCCTCATACAGCCATAGCCACGTTCTGCGGGCTCCCGGAGGTTCGACGGGAAGCGAAGTGCTGCGCGCGCTCCATGCCAAGATGCAGACGCAAAAGAATATTACTCTGCTGGAGTTCGAGTTTGCCGCAGAACTCTTAACCGAAGACGGGCTCGTGACCGGGGTTTCGCTGATCAGCGAGAAGGGACTGCCGGAAGAGATAGCTTGTTCGGCGGCGTTGCTGGCCACGGGAGGGATGGGGCAACTCTACCGCAACACGACCAATCCCGAAACTGCCACCGGAGACGGTGTGGCCATGGCCTTCCGCGCGGGTGCGGAGGTCAGCGACATGGAGTTCGTCCAGTTTTATCCGACGGCGCTTTACATGAAGAAAGTGCCACGGTTTCTGCTCTCGGAAGGTCTGCGCAGCGAGGGGGCGTATCTGCGGAACATTGAAATGGACCGCTTCATGGGGAAATATCATCCGCTGGCGGAACAGGCGCCAGGGGACGTGGTGGCGCGGGCCATCCTGCATGAAATGGAAGTCAGCCGAGCTAAAGATCCGTTTGTCTATCTCGACCTTACACACCTGAGTGCGGCTCGAGTGCAGAAGCGCTTTCCGCGTATCTACGCGACCTGCATGAAACACAATGTTGACATCACCGAGGATGTGATTCCGGTTCGCCCGGCGGCGCATTTCTCGATCGGCGGAGTGCGCACCAACCTTGAGGGCAGTGACCAGCCTGGATGGGGTCTATGCCGCGGGTGAAGCGGCCGCGACCGGCGTACATGGCGCGAATCGGCTGGCCAGCAATTCGTTGCTCGAGGCGCTGGTGTACGGAGCGCGTGCGGGAAAAGCCATGCGGGAGGAACTGCAGCAGACACGCAAGCTGGCGAGCGGACAGAAGAAGGCAGCGTCACAGAACGGGCCGGTGGATGCGGGAATCGAAGAGTTGATTGGCCAGATCCAGGACATGATGTGGAAGGATGCCGGCGTTGTGCGCACGCGAGTTGGAATGCTAGGGGCGACCAAACTGCTGGAGGGGCTGGCGCCGAGAGTGGCGCATCCGCGCACGCGGCGGGCGTACGAGGCGGCCAACCTGCATCTGGCGGGATTGCTGGTGGCGCGTTCGGCGCTGGCGCGCGAGGAAAGCCGTGGGGCACATTATCGCATTGACTATCCCGGGCATGATGACAAGAAGTTTCTGAAGCATTCGGTGGTTAGGGGGGAGAGTGTGCGGTTTGTGTAACCGAGGGCGCGGATTCCCCGCTCTAGGATTTGTTTCCCGACTCAGGTCGGTTTAAGATACGGACATGTTCGGTGTGAGCCCTCCAGCGAAGACTGCCGACTACAAGAGCCAGGGGCTGTGGCTAGCGGCTGGCTTCTTGATTGCTGGCTCGTGTTTCGCTCTCCTGTTCGTAGCCATGGCTCATCTGATCCCCTTGTTCCTCCGCTTTACCGAGTCTCCGCAGGCTAGATTGCTCCCGGGTTTTACCATCCTCTCCATTTCTGTCAGTGGATTGGTGGTTTACATCAAACGACGTGCTAAGAAACCAAGGTACCGAGCAAACAGCCGTTCCTCCCGCTAGCCACTCTTTTAGCGCTGCTAGCGTTCTTTTTTGTCTGGATACGCCACCGATGCGATCACAGAGGCTGCCAGCACTCCCGCCACCACGCCCAGGGTCATCAGGGTCGAGACCGGGAAACGATCCGCTGTGATCATCTTCAGGCCGACGAGGACCAGCACCAGCGCCAGCCCGTGATGAAGAAAGCGGAAAGCCTTCATCAGTCCGGAGACAGCGAAGTACATCGAACGCAGGCCAAGAACGGCAAATACATTCGAGGTGTAAACGATGAAGGCGTTGAGTGTGACGGCGAGGACTGCCGGTATGGAGTCGACGGCGAAGAGCACGTCTGTGGTTTCGATGACCACCAGAACAATCAACAACGGCGTGGCGTAGAGGCCCGGATTCCCTTTCCATCCGCGGACGAAGAAGCGGCCGCCCTGGTAGTCATCGGTTACGGGAAGCAGGCGGCGCAAAGTTTTCACTGCCGGGTTGGTCGCAGGATCGATTTGATGTTCGCCAGTGAATCCGAGGCGGATGCCGCTGTAAATCAGCAGCGCTCCCAGCACGTAGAGGATCCAGTGGAAGCGTTGGATAAGGCCCACACCGGCTAGAATGAACGCGCCGCGCATCAGGAGCGCACCAAGAATTCCCCAAAAAAGCACGCTGCGCTGGTGCTGTTCGGGAACGGCGAAGTACCTGAAGATCACGAGGAAGATGAAGAGATTGTCTACGCTGAGGGAGAGTTCAAGCACGTATCCGGTGACGAATTCGAGTGCAATCTGACGCCCTTGCCAGAGGAACACCAGTCCGGCAAAGGCAGCGGCGAGGGCGATCCACATGGCGCTCCAGGCCAGGGCCTCGCGCGAGCGCACGACGCGGCCGCGGCGGTGGAAGACGAGGAGGTCCAGCACCAGCATGCCCAGCGCGAATGCGTTGAAGAGAATCCAGAAATAGAGCAACGGCGTTCCTGAAGGGAGCGGGAATTTGTGATTGAGTGACTGCGTGATTGGTGATTTAAAAACCCTGGGTCAATGGCTTTTGAATCAACAATCAACAATCACAAAATCGACAATCGGTTCATTTCTCCCGGCCCAAGCGTCCGTTCTGCCAATCATCCCACAGGCCATAGGCTTTGAACATTTCCACGCTGTTCGTGTCGCGCATACTCTGTTCGATCTGGGCGCGGGTGAAGCGCGGCCCGATCTTTTCCGGAAGATTGGCCAGAGCAAAGCTAAACTCGGCGGCCTCGGCCACGTCTTTCTTGAGCTGCACGAAATCCACTTTGTCGTAGGTATCGGAGACGGCGTGATAGTTTTCCAGATAGTTCGCCTCCTCCTGATCGGCAACAAATGTCGGGACGCCTTCGAGCATGAAGTCGAAGTGGTCGGTGCCCCATTCCATGTCGGTTTTCAGCTCTGTCAGGCCAAATTGTTGCAGCGGGGCGATGAGGCGCCTAGCGGTGTCGAGCAGGTCTTTGCGGCCACCGTCGGAGAAACCGGTGGTCTTGCCCGTTCCGGAATCGAAGATGATGACTCCGGCGGTTTTGTCGAGTTCAGGCCGATGGGCCCGTGAATAAGCGCGCGAACCGAGCAAGCCTTCCTCTTCGCCGGAAAACAGAATGAAGCGGATGGAGCGGCGAGGTTTCAATCCCGACGCTTTGATCGCGCGCAACGCGTCCACCACCAGCGCGGCGTTGCAGCCGTTGTCGAGCGCGCCGGTGCCGAGTTCCCAGGAATCGAGGTGCGCGCCGAGGATGACGAACTCGTCGGGCTTTTCGCTGCCTTTGATCTCCGCAATCACGTTTGCGGTCTTGATCGCTCCGCCAAGCTGGTTGGGGATGCTCAAATCTGCCCACACGGGATGCCCCGAGGCCAGCAGGCGGCCCATGCGCTCGCCATCTTCGCGCGCCACCAATACCTGCGGAATGCGATCGATCTCTCCCTCGGAGGAATTCGTGTGCCGGTAGAGAATGTCGTGCTCGCGGGTAGCGATGAAAGCAATGGCCTTTGCTTTTCCCTTGACGGCGGCGGCGATCACCGGCGGAGCGTTCGTATACTCGGCGAACAGATCGTCCCAGGTCTTGAGGACGACGGAATGGACAAGAATAATCTTGCCGGAAATGTCTCCGGCCTTGGCGAAGTCGGCGGGACTGCCACTGCCCACGTCGACCACCGGCACATGCTTCACCGGAGCGAGCGCGGGCGCCCAGGCGACGGAGACGCAGCGGACGCGGAACTCGACCTTGGGAATCTGCGCGAGTTTAGGATCAAGCGCCGTTCCCGTGGCGCTGACCGTCATCTCGGTTGCGCCCTCCGCCCAGGAATACGGGATGCTGAAGTCTTCGGTGTGGACGCTGTCGGCGCCGGCAGTCTTGAACATCTGCACGCCCCAGTCGATGGCGCGCTGCATGGCGGGAGTGCCGGGAACGCGGCCGCCGACTTCATCGGTGAGTTGGCGCAGGTTGGTTTCCAAGGGTGAGGGTTGAAGAGCAACTTGAATGATGCGGGCGGCATCGTCGGTGTCAGAGGGAGAAGTTGCGGCAAGGCAGAAGGCACTCAGGAGGCACAGCCACAGGACGTTGGGCTTTCGCATGTTGGTGAATTAGAAATGAAATTGCGAAAAAGAGCAAAAGCTTATCGCAGAGTGCGCGGAGAAGGGCCGCGGAGATCGCGGAGAATGCTCGCCGGTCTTTATTTTCATTTCTTCGGCGGAAGCGGGTCCATCTTGTCGAGGATGCCGGCCGTCTCCAGTATAGTGCTGCCCACAATTTTCAGACTCTGCGGGCTCAGCTTATCGACTGTATCTTGCGTAGTGTGCCAGAACACATCGTTGTAGCCGTAGTTGAAGTCGATGAGGTCGGCGGAAGGGACGCCTCGCTTTACGAAGGGAATGTGATCGTCACTCACCCCCTGCAGGGTACGCCCGAAGAAATGCGACTGATAGCCAAGCCGCGTGGCCGCCTCATAGACTACTTCTTCGAGCCAGGGCGTCGAATTCGTATCACGATCGATGTTGAGATCCGCGTCCCCGATCATGTCGGCTAACAGGAATGCCTTGATTTTCTTCAAGGTTCCGTCGGCTTCCCATTTCTCCGCAAGATGGCGGATACCGTAGAGGCTGTCGTCGAGGAACGGGACTTGATTGTCAGGCTTCATGGCCTCCTCGGCGTCGTCCCATACCAGCCATACGCTGTAGCCGTCGCGCTTCCTGCCGCGCAGTTGATTGGCGAGTTCCATGAGCAGCGCGCTCGATGAAGCACCGTCGTTGGCGCCGATATAGGAGGTGGTGCGCAACGGGTAGTTCGTGTCGTAATGGCTGGCGATGACGATGATGCCGTCTTTGGCGCCGGGAAACTTGGCGACGATGTTGTGGACGGGAAACTTGCCTTCGGGAGTGTCGGCGGTGAAGCTGTCGTTTTCGACCTCGTCGGCTTTCAGATGGGCGAGGAAGTAGTCTTCGACTTTCTTGTGATTGGCGCTGCCGATGGGACGCGGGCCGAAGGCAACGATCTCTTTCACGTATTGGAAGGCGCGGGCGGAATCGAACGCCGGAAGCGGACCGTTGTCAGGCGGGAGAGAAAGCTTGGGTAGAGCCGTGTCGGCGGGAGCCGCTGCGGCCGGAGTTTGTGCTCCTGCGGGACTGGCATCCTTGTTTTGGTCGCAGCTAATGAAGGTGAGAGCCAGAGAGAGAAGCAGAGGCAAGAGAGAAAGCGTCTTTATCAATTCATGAACCTCGAGATCAACTTCAGACTAACGTTCTAACATATTGCGTGGACGAAACACTTCTCGCCACACTGGTCATCCCGAGTGGAGCGAGGGACCTTGGTTGGGCCTGCGCCACCGGTATTGCCGACGGGGGTAACACCAAGATCCCTCGCTTCGCTCGGGATGACAACTCACTCGGACGATAGACTAGGTTGCCTTCTTTTCTGCCCTTGCCCGCCGCTGTTTGGGATGGACGACCCAGGCGATGCCGATGCTGACTGCGTACAGCGCAACCATGGGAGCGGCAAAGATGCACATACTCAAGATGTCAGGAGTCGGGGTAACGATGGCCGCAATAATGAAAATGAGCAGAATGGCATAGCGGAAATTCTTCCACATAAAACGGGCAGTGATCATGCCCATCAGTGCCAGGAAAAAAATAAGAATCGGCATCTCGAAGATCAGTCCCATCCCGAGGATGATGCTGAGAAACAGCGATGTATATTCGCTGATCGTGATCATGGGCTGGAACTGCCGGCCGAAGTGAACCAGGAAGCCGAGGGCCTGCGGGTAGACGACTTTGTAGCCGAAGTATCCGCCGGTGGTGAACAGCGCGATGGTCGAGACCATGAACGGAACCACGTAGCGCTTCTCGTTGCGGTAAAGGCCCGGCGAGATGAACATCCATACCTGATAGAGCACGTAGGGCGAGGTAAGGAATAGACCGGCCATCGCGGCAATCTTCAAGTAAAGGTTGAAGGGTTCGGTGGGGTTCAGGTAGACCAGTTTCTCCGACAGGCCGTTAGCTTTGAGCACTTCCATGATGGGGCGCTGCATGACGTCGTAGATGCGCTCGACTTTCCACCAGCAGACGAAGAACCCGACTGCCACGGCTGCAATGGAGTAGACCAGGCGGCGGCGCAGTTCCTCGAGGTGCTCGAGGAAGCCCATGGTAGGCATGGGGTCGCGCTTGGGCTCGTCGCCGGACGCATCGGTGGCGGTCTCAAACATGCGATTCCTGCGAGGTCGCGGCGCTGGGTTCGGCAATGGCCTCGGTGGAAGTGTTTGCAGTCGATGAGGCGGCTGGATTCGCCTCGGCTGGAGTTTCTGGGATGACGGGCGACTCCAGCTGATGCGGGACGGGATCGCTTGACGCAGTGTTCGAACTCAGGCTGGCAACAGTCCCTTCCGGCGGAAGAATCGGTGGCAGGATCGCCTGGGCCTTCTTCTCGACTTCCAGGTGCGCGATCTCGGTTTCGATCTGCGACTTGAACTCGTTCGAGGCGCGCCGCAGTTCGGCGAGAAGACGTCCGGCCTGGCGAGCCATCTCCGGCAACTTCTTTGGCCCAAAAAGAATGAGGGCCAGGAAGAACAGGAAGATGGTATCGGAAAAGCTCATGGCGACATCATAATGCCGCGGGGCAATAGCGGCAATGCTAGTGCAGGGGTTAGGGGTTAGGGTTCGCGACTGATTCGCGCCAGATAGTTCGTTTGCTGGCGCTTATTGAGCAGGCTTGAGGACCACGGTGTTTCGTTCGTCGCTGGCGATGATGCGGTAGAACTTTTTGAGGTCGTCGGCTTTATTGACGGGCACGCTCAATTCTTTTACCTCGAAGGTGCGGGTATAGCCAACAACATTGCCGGTGACGACCGTCTTGGCGTGATAACTGGCGAAGCTGTAGTCCACATCGACGGGCGGGGGCAGGTCGTCCACGGTGTAGCCTGGCGGGATGGTGATTTCAAAACTATCCGTGTCGCGAGCTGGGCCCTCGAATTCGACAGGGAATTTCCGCGGATCTTTGGTCTCCAGGAATCCGAGGCCTTTGTTTCCAATCACTCGAGGGCGCACCAGGATCAGGTTGCCGGCATTCTTGGCGTAGTTCGGGGACTCGAACGAGTAGTTGAAGCCAAAAGGCTGGTCGGTCTGCTGGACGTTGAGGAGTGTAGCCTTGGTGATGCGAAAGCTGGAAAGCGAATTGGCGAGGAGTTCCTCGATCGGCTTGATGCGATCGATGTCTTTGGTTAGCGTGCGCAATCGCCAGCGCTGATCGGAGGCGCGGTCGCCGAGACGGATTTCTTTCACTTCGCCCTTCAACGTGCCCGTGGCATCGAGAGTTAGCTTGCCGGTACGCTGGATGCTGTTCATGGCGGATGGCTGCTGCGGCAGTTCGATCAACTCGCCGCCGTCCGGCGCCACCAGCAGGCCGTAATTGGCTTGCAAATAACCGCCAATCTGGCCGAACGGGATCATTTCGTTCGTCGGATCAAAGAACAGAAGTCTTCCCTGCCTGGGGTGCTGGATGGTGGCGATTAGCGAGGGATCGGTAATGTCCTTCGGCAGCTTGATGGCCAGAACCACGTGGTCAAAGGCTCCGAGATTTGCGGGCACGCCGGGGGTGACGGAGCCGCGCTCGGAGTTGATGACGACATAATCGGAGTCGACGCCGATCTCATGCAACATGGCGGCCATGAGGGTGGCTTTGTCCTTGCAATCACCGTAGCGGTGCGAGAACACTTCCGCGGCAGGGTGAGGTTGCCAGCCCCCAATGCCCAGTTCGATCGCGACGTAGCGGATGTCGTGTTGCATAAACTCCGCCAGAGCCCGCATCTTCGCGATCTGGGTTGGAGAGGACGCGGTCAGCGCTGCGACCTTCGCCTTGATCTCCTGCGAGGCGTCGAAGCGGCCGTTGGTCAGGTTCAGGTACCAGTTTCCCATCTGCTGCCAGTTGCTGAAGCCATTCAGGGCGGCTCCACCGGGCGGGAAGAAGGTGACGATCATGCGTCCAGCCACCCCATCGAGAGGAGGCATCTTATCTTCCTTACGGATTGCCTTGAGGTCGCTGAGGACCCATTGCCACTGGTTCCCTCCGGCCTGGGTGGGCTTAACTTCTGGAGAGTTCAGCCACGAAGCTCTGAACTCCCAGCCGGCCGGAAGCTGCAGGAAGTAGTGGCGTTCGCGGGCGGGAATTTCGCGTTGAAAATCCCATGAATCCTGCAGAGCGAAAGGCCGTTCTTCTTTTTCGTACTCGTATCCGACGATGTTGCCGGGATCGGGCGCAGGAATACTCAGCACCTTATATTTAACATCCTGGATAAGTTCGCTTCCCTCGATCTTGGGCGGGGAGATCTCCAATGCATCTTTGTCTTTGACTTCGTAGTCCTTTCCCTGGGCCGGGATGCACCAGCCGTGGAGGCTGGTGATTTTGCTATGGGAATTGAAGGGAACGAAGGCATAGCCGTAGTCGCGGCCGCCGGGCCTCAGGATTTTGTAGGCCACGCGTTCGACTTCCTTGATCTTGTCTTCCGACACGACTGTGATCACGGTGTCGGAATACAGAAGCACGGCATCCGTCTTTTCATCGTGGGCTGGCAGAGGCGCATTGGCCACGGCATGCATCCAGGCGGGAGCATCGCCTCCGGCTGCCGCCTCGGGAACACAAATGAGAAGGCATGCCGCAGCTACCGAGATGGTGAATATGTGGGAGTGCCGTTTAGTTACTCGCACTGGCGGCTCCGGGTTGCAGGACGATCTGTTCTTCATCGCCCGTTCTCACGACCTGAAAAAAATCCCGTAACGTTGGATAGTACTTTGCCTCCAGCATCAGGATGTTGACCACTACCTTCCGTGTAACGTGGAGGGAGTTTGTGCCTTTCTCCGCCTGCAGATTGTAGGCAACGGCCTGCTGGTCCCGATTCTTAGGGGGCGGCAAGCTCTGCACTTGCCAGCCTGGAGGCAGATTGATCGTTACGTCATCCTGTTTTTCAAAAGGAAACTGGAAATAAATGGGATGCACGCGGTTGGCATGCTCGAAAACGTGCTTTTCCGTGGCGCTGAAGATCCCTACCGGCAGCAAAGCGCGCCGGCCCGCTCCTGAGACCCAGCCGGGGATTTTCACGTTGAACTCCGCGACCAGTGGCTGCGAAGAACTCTTCCAATCCGGCTGGCTGGTAAGCTCGACCTCCGTCCCCGCTGAAATGTACTCCTTCACCTGGTCCTCGAGATACTTCTTTCGGTCCGCGTCATCGCTATGAAGCTTTTCCACCCGCCGGGACATCCCCTCCAGCCCGGTGAAAGTAACGGTGAGCTTTCCTTCCAGGTCGCCTGTGGCGGAGAGCGTTAGCGTCGCTTTGCGCTCGGTGCGCGACTCTGAGCTTAGGGGAAGCGTGCTCCTGATCCAGGTTCCGCCGTCTTTATCGAGCCGCAACCCGGCGACGCCGGTTTCCGGCCATTCCAGAAGCCCGAACGGAGTGAAGGCGGCCCCGGGGTCGAAATAAGTATCTTTGCCGTTCACCTTGACCAGGACCACGTTTGCATCCAGCCGTGTACGGTCCATGGTCGCGGGCGAAAAAAAGTAGTTTTGGCGATCTGAAACGAACACTGCATAGGCTTCGAACCCGGCCGCCCGCACCAGGCCCAGGAAGAGCCAGGTGAGATCATTTCCGCTGGCATAGCCGCGCTTCCATACCTCTTCGACGTTGATCGGCGCCTTTTCCTTTGCGCGCTTCTCTTCCTGTTCCGTCTTCTGCACCTCAAACGATGTGTTGCGTAGCTGCTGCACGCGGTCATAAATCTTTCGCAGCTTGACCTCCGGCGGGTCATTGGGCGAAACGATCTGTGCGACGGCATCTTCCATGGCCTTGCGTTTCCCCACGAAGGTCTCCACCTGGGCGTTCAATTTCTTTCCCACCTTCTTCCAATATTTGTCCGCATCCAACTCGTTTGGGTCGTCAGTGTAGACAAAATCCACGCGCGACTTCAGGTCATTCTCCGGAGGCATGAAGTCTTCCGTTTGAAAAGCGGGGATGTTATGCGCCTCCAGGCGGACGAAATGGTCGGCGCCCTGTTGAGGCGCGGCCGTGCCCGGCGGCAAACCAAGCCAGGACCAGCGCACGGTAAAGGGGTTCTCAAAGCTGCTGGCATAGGGCTTTAGGGAGAATCTTGCGGCCTTGGTAAACAGCTCCTGACTGAGAATCCAATGCGAGTCATAAAGGGTGTTCTCTTTGTAGTCGTAGGTGTAGGAATACTCGATGATGCCACCTACCTGCACGTCGGGAAGAGTGAAAGTTTTCGCGAAGTATCTAAGCCCGCGGGCTTTCACAATCGGCTTCTCGAAGACTTTTCCGTCGAACTCAGCGACGGAGCCGTCAGGCCTGATGGTGCGAGCATGCACACCTACGACGTCGTTGCCACCCTTGAGGAAAGGAATCTCGACGTCGGCGTTCTTCCGCCCCTCTTCGGTGAAGATTTTGATCCTGACGTAGTTGTCTTCGTGCGAGGTCTTCGCGTTGTCATCCCGGTTCACCTGGCGGTAGAGGATGATGGCCGGGGCTCCGGGAGCGAGCGGCTCGCTGGTCATCTTCAGTTCTTCTGGTGAAATGGGCTGGAAACCTATGCCCGCGCGAACCGTGACCGGGGAATACTCACCCGCGGCCAGAATCAGGAATACAGCACAACATGCAGTGGTGACTACGCGACGAAGCCGCACATCGAACTCCCCGAGCGCCTGCGCTAACCAGAACGGGCCCCCCGCACGTTTGGTGGGGCCACAATAGCGCGGTATGGTCTCGGCGTCAATAGCGCTTTATGAGGCTGGCCGCGCTTCGGTCAACCTCTTTTGTCAGCCCCTGCCTAGCGAGCTATGCGCGAACCCTCCGCTGGCTTTAAGATGGCGGCCATGCAGCTCTGGTTTGCGCGGGGAAGCGAAGTCAGCATTCGGGAACAGCTGGTAACGCAGGTGGTTCTGGGCATACTGGGAGACGATCTGGCTCCGGGCCAGCGCCTGCCCAGCACGCGGGAGCTGGCGCGGCGCTTTCATCTGCATCCCAATACGGTGAGCGCGGGCTACCGGCAGTTGGCGCGCGATCGCTGGGTTGAGAACCGGCGCGGGAGTGGCGTTTTTGTGCGGGCCAGCAAGCCTGAGATGCAGCTCTCGTCCACGCTCGCGCTCGATCAGATGATCGCCAGCCTTTTTCGGTCAGCGCGCAAGCTAGGCGTCTCTCTGCCAGCTCTTCGCGCGCGACTGCGGCAGTGGCTGGAATTGCAGCCTCCCGATCACTTTCTGCTGGTCGAACCGGACGAAGAACTGCGGCGGATTGTGGCGGCGGAGATGCAGCAGGCTGTGAGCCTGCCAGTCGTGAGTTGCGGATTGGAAGATTGTCCGGAGCTGCTGGAAGGCAGCATTGCAGTTGCGCTTCCGAACCGCGTCGCGGCCGTACGACAGGCGCTGCCGGACGAAACTGAACTTTTGACCCTGCGTTTTCGCTCCGTGCCAACGTCGTTGGGGCATTGGCTGCCTGCGCCTTCGGGCGCGCTGGTCGGCATCGCCTCGAGGTGGCCCGAGTTTCTGAAGCTGGCGCGAACCATGCTGAGCGCCGCGGGATTTCATCCCGACAGCCTAGTGTTAAGTGACGTCCGCAAGCCGAACTGGCAGCGGGGATTGAAACAGACGGCCGCAGTGGTGTGCGATTCGGTTACGGCAAAAGAGCTGCCTGCGGGATGCCTCGCCATTCCCTTCTCTCTGCTGGCCGAGTCCTCCCTGGACGAACTGCGGCGGTACGTGGAGTTCGTCAGCCAGCCGCTCGAATCGTTGTGACAGTCTAGAAAGTGTCCCAGCTTCCCTCCTGCAATCACAAAGCATTCTTTAATCTGCACTTACCAAATCTTGAGGAGGTGCAGCATGAGGAAGTTTGGGGCGTTCGGTTTGTTTTTATTGTTGTGTCTTCCCGCGCTCGCGGTTGATGACGGTCAGGTGATGTATTTAGGAGGCACGGCGCCGGGAGTGAACGTCGGCGTGGTTGGGCGATTGGATACAACGGCGGAGACAGCGTTGATCTTCGAATACTCGGGTAACAAGGTGGAGATCCCTTACGCCGCGATCCAGTCGTTCGAGTACTCGAAAGACGTAACCCACCATCTGGGCGTGCTGCCGGCGATTGCCGTGGGGATGTTCAAGATGCGGCGGCACGGGCATTTCTTCCGCATTTCGTATCACGATTCCAACCACGTGGCGCAGGCCGTGGTTTTCGAAGTGTCCAAGCAAATGCCGAGAACGTTGCTGGCGGTATTGACGACGCGGGCTCCGCAGGCTACTCAGCCGGAACCGGCGCATGCGGGACGGAAGGCGCCAGCGCCGCGCCTTCCCCCGGGCCCGACTGTGACACCCGAGAAACTGTCACAAAACGGTCCCCAGGTTTTATAGGCGGGAGCTATGGTTCGATCATGAAAAACATAAAAGTTCTCTCTCCATTGCTTATGTCGCTGTTGCTTGCATCAGTAGCGCTGGCACAGGCCGGAAGCCCGGATGCGCCCGATACGCCTCAACCCCAACCCTCGGTGGCAGCGCAGCCCGAGCCAACCCCGGTTGCTGGAACGGGAGCATCCGGCGAAGACAAGTTGATCAGTCAAGCCCGCCAATATCCGCGAGGCCCGCGCGGGCGGATGGGACCTCGGCGCGGAGGTGCTTACCCGGGGTTCCCGCCTCCACCCGGGCTTTCGCCCGTGGGAGCGCTTATCGGCTTCGGTGTCGGCGCGGCGGCCGGAGCCAGCAACTCCGGCGAAAGCACCGTGGGGACTCACGTGGCTTTGGGACTGATCGGCGGCGGCTTAGGCGCCTTGATCGGTGGAGCTATCGGCGCGGCGGCGACCCCGTTTCTGCACACGCGAAGAGTCTACCGGCCGTCAGGCACCGACGAAGATGAGGAAGCCGGCCTCCGGTCTAATGCCAGGAAAGCTCATCCGCGGCAATCCGTTTCGGCAAACCCTGCTCCCAGCCAACCCGCCAACCCACAGGCGAGTGCTGAAGCGCCTTTGGATGAGCCCGCAGTGCCCTAAGTTTGCGAAGATTGTCGCGACGCAGGAACCTTCAACAGCCTTGGCCGCATCTCACTAGAAGCCCGGTTCCGGGATGGTTACCAATGGTGACTATCCCGGTCCGGGACAGTCTAACCTAGTGATATACTGCGAGTATTCAGCGCGGTAGCTGGGGTGGCTCGACAACCCTCAACCGAAGGAAAAACTCAAGATGGCCCGTAGTTCACGCCGATCACTCTTCCTGGTAGTTTTCTTTCTTGTTGCCTGCGGCTTTCTGGGCATTCTTTTCGCCCAGCGCACCGGACAGCAGTCTTCGCTCTCAAGCGATTCCGACGTCAAAGACAGCCTGAAGCAGTTTACTGACGTCTACTCGATCATCGAGGAGAACTACGCCGAGCCGGTCAACCCGGACAAGGCCATCTACAACGGGGCCATTCCCGGGATGCTGCACTCGCTGGATCCGCACTCGAATTTCTTCGACCCCAAGTCTTATGCGCTGATGCGCGAAGACCAGCGCGGCAAGTACTACGGCGTGGGCATGACCATCGGTTCCCGCAACAATAAGGTGATCGTGATCTATCCCTTTAGCGGCACGCCCGCTTACAAAGCGGGCATTCATCCCGGTGACGTGATCATTGCGGTGGATGGAAAGTCCGCCGAGAACATGAGCAACGGCGACGTGGCGGACATGCTGAAGGGGCCGAAAGGGACGACGGTACACATCAGCATTTCGCGCGAAGGCGTGGAGAAGCCGATGGAGTTCACCCTGATCCGCGACGAGATTCCGCGGTACAGCGTGGACGTGCATTTCCTGATCCGGCCGGGTATTGGCTACCTGCACGTGACCGGATTTAACGAAACCACGGAAGAAGAAGTCTCAAGAGCGCTGGATGAGTTCGGCGATCTCAAGGGTCTGATTCTGGATCTGCGGGGAAATCCCGGCGGCCTGCTCAGCGAAGGCGTAGGCGTAGCCGACAAGTTCCTGAAGAAAAATCAGCTCATCGTTTCTCATCACGGCCGCGCTTCGGCGGAAAAGCGTTACGTGGCGCAGCATGGCAATGGGGGCAAGGATTATCCTCTGGTGGTGCTGGTGAATCGGTTGACCGCATCGGCGGCGGAAATTGTTTCCGGAGCCATACAGGACCACGACCGCGGGTTGATCGTGGGCGAAGTCACATTCGGCAAGGGTCTGGTGCAGACCGTGTACCCCTTGTCGGAGAACACCGGCCTGGCCCTCACTACGGCGCACTATTACACGCCCAGTGGACGGCTGATCCAGCGCGACTACAGCAACATTTCTCTCTACGATTATTATTACAATCGCGCGCCCGAATCCAACGGCAATGTCAATCGCGAAGTCAAGCTGACCGACAGCGGACGCACGGTGTATGGTGGCGGCGGTATCACACCGGACGTTGCCATTCCTCCGATCAAGAGCAATCACTTTCAGGACACGCTGCTGCAGCATTATGCATTCTTCAATTTTGCCAAGCGCTATGTGGTGAACCATCATCCGACGAAGAGCTTCGAAGTGGATGACGCGATCGTGCAGGATTTTCGCAAGTCGCTCGACGAGGCCAACATTGCCTACACGCAGGCGGATCTGGTCGATAACAACGATTGGATCAGGTCGAGCCTGAGGGCGGAAATTTTCACCGATGCCCTGGGCGAGGATGAAGGCATGAAGGTGCGCGCGGAAACCGATCCGGAAGTGCTGAAGGGTCTGGAGCTTCTGCCGCAAGCCAAAGCCCTGGCCGACAACGCCAAGCGCATCGTGGCTGAGCACAACAGTGCGGGCGCGTTCAACAGATAAGGGCAAGGTTTCAAGGTTTCAGAGTTTCAAGGTTTCAATGACAATAGGTCCGGATCGATTCCGGGCCTTTGTTGTTGACGCGTTCGAACTTTGAAACCTTGAGACCTTGAAACTTTGAAACCTTCTTCGTTCGTTGACTTCGCTATTCGGCTATGTGAAAATCCGCGGCAGTGGGCACATTGGAGAGGGCTTGAAGCCGATCATACTGGGGCTGGCGGTCACGTTGGCGCTGATTGCCGGGTGGACGGATTGGCGCAGCCGGAGGATTCCGAACTGGCTCACGGTACCGGGACTCCTAGTGGGAGTTTCGCTGAATGGGTTGGCGGGCGGATGGCTTGGGTTGAAGGCTTCCCTGCTCGGCGCCGGACTGGGACTGCTGGTGCTTTTGCCGTTCGTTTTTCTGCGCAGCCTGGGTGCGGGAGACTGGAAATTGGCCGGCGCTTTGGGGGCGTTCGTTGGTTGGGAAGCGATGGCGACTTTGCTGATGGGCTCCGTCTTCGTAGCCGGGGTCATGGCCCTGGGGCTGGTGATTTACAAACGGAGATTCGTGCAGACACTGCGCAACATCGGCAGGCTGCTGGGATCGATGTTGACTTTTCATATGCCGGGAGCCGAGGTTTCGCTGGATAATCCGGAGTCGTTGAAGGTGCCTTATGGCGTAGCATTGGCTTTGACCACGTTGCTATACGGCGCCGGACGAATGTGGGGAGGGCGATAGCAATGAAGCGGAGGAGATGGACAATCTGGCGCAGTCTGGCGCGCGGGACTCGGGGCTCGGAGATCGCGGAGACGGCCATGATACTGCCCCTATTCTTCATGATCTTTATGGCCATCTTCTGGTTCGGTCAGGCGTTCCGCATTTACGGGACCCTCACGCAGGGCGCGCGGGCGGGGGCAGAGGCCGCCGTGGCTCCGGTTTGCACGACCTGCGGCCCCGGGGCGAGCGTCGCCGTGAACGCCCAGACTGCGGTTCAGAATGCGCTCCTAACCGCTCATTTGGATGTTAATGAACTCGTTCCAACTGCCAAGTGGACGGCGCCACTGGTGTGCACTTGTGGCAGCGTAACTTCAGTTTCGGCGTGCAAGAATCCGGCTCCTTGCGACGGCGGCGCCTTGAACGTTTGCGTACAGGAGAACGTCCAGCTGTCGTACCCGAGCCAGGGCGGAATGGGAACCTGCGGCATATCGGTGAGCGCACGGTACCAATATGCGTATCACTTCCCAATTCCATTCACCACGTTGGACTTGGGGAACATGCTGCTTCCGGGGCAGGCGCAAATGAGGGTAGAAACGCAATGATACGGGCGGCAAGCCTGGCAAAGGCGCTTCCAGCGCTGAGGCGATACTGGAAGGACGATTGTGCTTCGCAAATCGTGGAATTTGCGCTTTCGCTGCCCTTGCTCGTGGTATTTGTCGTGGGGATTTTTGACTTTAGTGGGGCGATTTCCCTGAAGCAGAAGCTGACCAATGCGGCGCGGGAAGGAGCCCGGGTAGCGGCGTCCGATCCGCAGAATGATCTTGCTGCGTCGGTGCCAGCCTCGGTGTGGGACGCCTTCTGGGTGGTGGATAACTATCTGGCCTCGGAGAACATCAACGATTGCGGACTGTCCGCGCCGGTTACTCCAACGCTGACTGCAGGAACTCTTACCTGGGTTTCCACCGCCACGGGTTCTTGTCCGGGAAACGGAATCACGCTGACGATCAACCGCGGGTCGGTGACGACGATCGGTACCGGCGCGAATACCGTCCGTCTAATCGACACTAGCGTGACCATCACGTACGCGTACAAGTGGCAGTTCGGCAACGTGGCCGGTTTGTTTGGCGGGACGTTTGCCGGGCCGAGTAATCTCACGACCACCGCCACTTCGTTCAACGAGAATTGAGGAACTGGGAATGCTGGCACCGCTAATCCGCCGCCCACGTAGAGATGCGGCGGAGCGCTCAAGAGAACGGGGCTTCACCATGGCGCTGGTGACGGTGTCGCTGGTGGCCATTATCGCCATGGCCGCTCTTTCCATCGACGTCGGCACGCTGTACCAGGCCAAGGCGGAGGCCCAGCGCGCCGCGGATGCAGGCGCCCTGACGGGGGCGAGGATTATTTCGGTTTCTGGAATCACAGGGGATCCGACGAATGGCGCAAGCGACGGAAGCTGGGCCGATATCTGCGGTGGCGCCACCAGCCCCGCCACCCTGGCCGCGATCAACGTGGCCCAACAAGATTTGATCGGCGGCTTGGCCCCTTCAATCACCGTGAACTACGGGGCGGGAGGCGCCGGAACATTCACCGTGGATTGCACCGGCGTGGGAACGAACTTCGGCGTGAATCCTGTGGTTAAAGTGACCGCGCAGAGCGCGAACCTGCCAATCTTCTTCGCCCGGATTTTTTCGTTGTTCGGCAGCAACTTTTCGAGTACGACTGTCAGCGCGACTGCGAGCGCCGAAGTATACAACCCCTCCCAATCCGGCCTTCTGGCTTCAGGAATGGTTCCCGTGCAGCCGCGCTGCGTGAAGCCCTTGATTGTCGCAAACAGCGATCCTATCAACGGTGGGCCGTTGGTCTTGGCGACCGGGACTATCGCCACAGGCGGGGTCTATCCGATCAACGCAGGGGTGATTGGGGAGACCTTCACGATTCGCGCTGACTGCGTGCCTCCGACTACAGCCACTGATTGCGATGCGGTCCCAATCGGCGGCGGCACCCACATGTTAGACAATCCCCCTACGGGGTCAACAACGGGGGTCTACTTGGATTACATTCCGGCATTAGTTAGCGGCACCCCAGGCGCAGTCCCCGCCTGCTCAACCGCCAGTCCCTTCCAGCAAGCGGTGGGAGGCTGCGATCAAACTACTGTGTACTCGTGCGGGGTTGCACTTTTCACCCAAGCCGACCTGACCATAAACCCGGGTGGCTCCGCAGGCGACACCGCGACAGCCGCCCAGTGCCTTACCCACTCGGCTCCCACTTACAGCGGCGCGGACACGCTGGCGGGGGGGACGACTCCCACATTTCCATTCCAGATACAAGCCGGAGGCGGCAATCCGCTATTCAAGGCGGGCCTAGTAAACCTCAACGATACAATCACCTCAAGCAGCTCCATCATGACCCTGCCCATCGGATACTTCGGCGGTACGCCACTGGCGGTTAACCAGCCCTTCATCACCATCGCGGGCTTTCTGCAAGTCTTTGTTCAGAGCATCGACCCCGCCACTGGAAACATGGTCGTGACCGTGATCAATGTCGCAGGATGCGGCAATACTGTGCCACCCCTAAGCACATACGTTACGGGAACCTCTCCCGTGCCGGTGCGGCTGATCACAACGCCATAAGCGAGCGGGGTTCGCGTGGTGTGACGCTCACGATCAAGCAGGGTAACTCGTTGGAAGCAAATACAGAAAATATCTGAGGCTTAATCCGGAACGTCGTTGTCCCCCGGAGCCTTCGTCTCGGGAGCATTCGGATTTGGAGCGCCAGGCTGACCCTGGCGGTCAGTCGAGGGATTGGGATTATTCTGATTCTCGGCTTGCGGTGTTACTGGCCGGACCGGGGGCGCGGGCTTGGGCTGAACGTCGGCATCCTCGTCTTCCTCGGCCACGACACGAGGCTGGGGTCTGGGCGGCGGCATAGGGCCTTCCGGGCGCGAGCTGAGGATCACACGGTCCAGAGAGTGCGGATCGCTTGCCGAACTCAAAATCAGGAAATTGAACTTTGAACCGTTCAGCAGGTGAGCCAGAACTTCCGGCGCGGGCGCCGGACCGAGTTCGGCCACAACCTGTTCTTGCTCCGCTCCCGCAGGGATGGCGATCTCCGCTCCCGTTTGCTCATGGATTGCGAAGAGAACTTCCGACAGGTTGGCCTTGTTGGAATTGATCGACAGCAAACCGCCCTGAAACGAAACCTCAAGCGCCGGCTTCGGCGGCGCCGGAGTGGGAACGGAGAGGCGCGCGGCCGTGGCGGGATAATTCGTGTTCACCAGGGCCGGCCCGGAGCCAGGGCGAGATGCAGCGGTTTCCGCGCCGGCGTCTCCAACCTTCACGATCACCGTTCTTCCCGAGGGAAAAACCTGGTACGGCTGGGGACCATTCAAATCGAGCACCACGCGCGTGACCGGCGGATTCGAGGAGAACAAGCCCACGCGCAGACTCTTCACTTCTTCGCGGTTTACCGCCTGACTGCGTAGCTGCGCGCCCGGGACCGCGTTGACGAAATCCACGACGAGGCGGTCGGGGCCGGTCAACACATTGATCTGCGGAACGATGCGATCGCTGGCTTCGATCTCGATCTCAACCTGGCCTCGAGTTCGCAGCACCTGCACCCGGCGAATCGACGGCTTGGCTTGGCTCGCGGCCGGCGCGGGAAAATACAGTGTGGCGCACAACAACAAAGCAGCAGCGGCCGTGAGAGAGCGGTTCATGAATGTCTTAATAGGAGTGTGCAGTTCGCACTCAGGGCGATCATAGCAGCGTTTTTGAGCCGTCCCGGTTACGGAAGGATTACAACTTTGGGTCGCCCCCCGTTTCGCGGCACGATCCGGTCAGCGCCACTCAGAAGGCGCTGGCGGCGAACGGGGGAGGTGGGAAAATTCTCCGGCACAGTCGGAGGACGAAACGTCCGCTTGGCTCTTTTGAGAAACCTCAAGCGCGGGAAAGCTTGCGGCGAGCCTGCCAGTAGATGGCGGCCAGACCAGAAGCAAACAGCACCCAGGTTCCGGGTTCAGGCACGGTTTCCGTAGTGCCACAAGGGCCTAACTTTTTCTTCTTCCCAGTGGTATCACCTTCGACGTCAAAGCCGGTGGAACCTTTCTTCTTGGTCACAGGGCCGCAAACGCCCTCAGGCAACGGCGGAAGCGAGATGGGAACAAAGTTTCCGCCCACAAACGGATCGTACAAACTCAGTGGCCCGGCAGGCCCAAGACCGGGCACTTCCGGCCGATTCAACAACGCCGACTGGAAAGCCGCTGGAGGGGCTTGCATGGCTGTGCCTTCGCCGGCACGAATGGGTTCTTCGAACTTCTCTGGCGCCGGTTCAACCGGCGAAGCCTCGGCCTGCTGCGGAGTCTCCTCCACTCGATTGGCGCAGCGGGTGCGGGCAGTCATTCGTCCGTCGGTAATCAGCTTTTCGCCTTTGCGGAGCGTGACTCGATGACGGGTCCAGTAAATGCGGTTGCCGATGCGGTACGACACGTAGACGGTCCGGGCCAGCGTAAGCCGCACCACCTGCGCATGCGCGTAATCAAAACCGGCGTAGTGCGCCCCCACGATGGGATCGTGTTCCGCCACCCACTTCAATTCCTTCGCATCTTCAACTCCGCCGGGCACGACAGAATAGGGATAAACCGGACGCTGCGGCGGCGCTTGGGAAAGAACCTGATTCAGCGTTACGGCGCGGTTGCGGCTAAGTTCGTTCTGCTGCAGCGCAAAGGGTAGGGACTGCCTGGCGTGAAATAAGGAAGGACTGAAATACGTTAAGGCGAGAGTAGAAATGCCGGCAGCAAAAATTGCGATGACCGCGGCCCCAAGCCAGCGGCGAATGGCTCGATTCCGGCGGTGACGACGGGTTCGCCGCCTCACGACCACCTGGATGTTCCCGCTCTGGGCTTCGGGCACAAACCACTCCTACCTGCGGCTTCCGTCCTGGGCTCCGGGACTAGAGGCACTTCACCACGAATCTATACTGCAGTTTAAGTGCCATGCCGCAGAAGTCGAAACCCACAAACTAAAGGAGTTCCGCCTTCTTCTTGGCGATCATGGTAGCAGACAACGAAATGCTTTGCACAGAGTGTTCTGTGAATTTCTCCGGCCGCCCTGACCGGCATCGTCGGCGTTCCGGCCTTTCGGGGTGGCACGGCTCCGCTGTCGTTCACCACGATGACCCGTCGGTAACACCACGAACAGGCCATTTGCAGGCCTCGCACCCACTGGTACTCTCATGGCATGTTACGGGAGTCAGCTTGATTCCGTTGACAGAAATGCCGCCCCTTCGCGGCGCAGCCAGTTTTCAGCAAAGGCGTTCTCTCTCCCCTTAGATTTGCTGGCCAATCTCCCCCGAACGAAGGAAAGCAGGATCAGCTGTCGCCCTCTTGATGCGCAGCCATCCTTGTTTGCTGGGAGGCAAACTCATGCGTTTTAGCCGTTTTCATATCGCACTCTCGGTTCTGGTTCTCTCGCTGCTTCTGGCGGGCCCGGCCTTTGCCAACACAGTCAAGCTGACTTATGTGCAAGCCACCGGCAGCGGCATCGGAGGCGGAGGAGTCTATCCGTACGCGTTTTACGTCAACAACAGCAGCACCTACACCTACCTGATGTGCGACAGCTACGACAACACCATCACCAAGGGCGAGTCCTGGACGGCGACCGTCTCCCCGTTCCTGCAAGGCATTTCGACCAGCCTGTTTGGGCCGTCGATGACCCTGGACTACAAAGCCGCGGGTTTGATCTTCAAGAGCATGCTCGACGGAAGCATTCCTAAGGCGAATTGGGCTGCGGCCCAGTGGGCGGTCTGGGGCCTGTTCTCATCGAACGCGCAGTCGATGCCACAATTTGGGAGCACCGGTGCTGCCGGGATCGAGGCCACCTATCTCACATTGGCGAATACCGACCCCAACAGCGCCTACGACGGACTTCTGCTGTACACGCCGGTCAATGGAGCTCCTGGCTTCGGGCCGCAGGAAATGATCGGCTACAGAGCAGTTCCCGAGCCCAGCAGCCTGCTGCTGATGGGGACTGGCTTGGTCGGACTGGCGGGGGCGCTTCGCCGCAAGCTGACAAAAGCCTAAGCATCTTGGAACAACCGAGTCTTTACCTCTTCTGGACGCATTAACACTTGAACCGCGCTGCTAACCGGCAGCGCGGTCTTTTTTTGAGCCACGGATCTTCACGGATTAACACGGATAAGAAAGAAAGTTCTGAAGGAATTTTGATCCGTGAGAATCTGCGCAAATCCGTGGCTGATTGTTCTGGTCCATTCTTCTGCCATCCTTTAAGTCAGGCGCAGAGTCAAGGAGGGCAGATCGATGCCTTCCACCTCAGCGGTCCAGAGATCGGCTTTGCTGGTCGGATGTCCCGCTGTGAGCGTGCCGGAGCTGACAATTTCTCCAGCGCTGAGTGGTTGGGCGGGAGAACGCCGTGCGATCGCCGCGCCGAGTTCCGCCAGACACAAGGCTGGGCTTTTCAAAGAGTTCCTGCCGGATCCTTCTTCCACGAACTCTCCGTTCCTCGACATTCGCACTTTAAACCGCGGAAGCTCGTCCACAAGCTTGGCGATTAGGTCGGGCCGCACTTGCATTTTTTCACCGATCACGAGTGCTGCGTGAAGTCCAAACGATGCCACGAAATCGCCGGGCTGAAACTTCCATTCCGGAAAGGGACAGTCAATGATTTCGAATCCCAGGGCCAGCCAATCCGTGGATGCAAGCACGGCCGTGGCATCAAGCGCTTCCGTGACTGCCTGTTTCAAACCGAAAACAATCTCAGGTTCGATCTTCAGCGACCGCGGGTGCGCGAGCGTCAGCGTGGCGGAATTGTTTTCGCTGTGATGCACGGTGTCGTCGTACATGTGGGCCCAAACCAGAGTCTCAAGTTTGAGTACGCGCCACATCGCTTTATTGGCATACCCCACCTTGCGACCGACCGCTCTGCGGCCGCCAGCCTCGCGGAACCGCTTGAGCGTGGTTTCAACGTCAAAAGCCATGTTGAGGTCGAAGCCGGGGCGCTCCGAGGGCGGGACAGCAATCATATCTCCCGTCTCAGATGCCGATAGGAGTTCATGGGCTAGCGCTTCGACCTCGATGGATGACATAGGCAGGTGCGACATTAAGAGTTCAGACGCTCAGCATCTTAACACCGGCAGTTTCTCGGCGCGAACCCAATGCGCCGGGCTTGCTTTAAACGATGGTAATTACCATAGTTACCTTCCGTTCCCACGCAGCCAATGGATACATTAGAGAAAAGAAACAATACTGGAAACGGAGACAACCATGAAGTCGGCGAAAGTTTCTGTACAACGCAGTGCGCGGGGCTTCACCAGGTTTTCGATTTATCTCGTTCTGTTATCTCTTTTTGCTATCGGGCTCTATAGCGCGCCAGCCACAGCCCAAAACGCGGTTGTGCTGGTGGGATCCGGATCGAGTGTGCCGGCTCCTCTTTACAGCCGCTGGACGCAGGAGTACGGCAAGCGCAACTCCAACATTCAGATGCGATACCTTCCGGTCGGCACCAGCGAAGGCATCAAGCAGATCTCTCATAGCGCTGGCGATTTCGGCGCCGGAGAAGCTCAGCTTACTGAGAAAGAGCGTAAAGAGGGCAATCTGATCGAGCTGCCAATCGTGATCATTGGGATTGTTCCCATCTACAATCTTCCCGACATCCACCAGGAGCTTCGCCTTTCCGGCGAAGTATTGGCCGCGATCTACCTCGGCGAGGTGAAGATGTGGAACGCGCCCCAGATCGCAAAACTCAATCCAGATATTAGTTTGCCCAGTCTTCCCATCCAGGTAATCAACCGCCCCGCGGGAAAAGGCTCGAACTACGTCTTCACTGACTTTCTCTCCAAGTCGAGTTCCAAGTTTCGGTCCCAGATTGGAGTCTCGCCTTCGCCCAAGTGGCCGGTTGGCGAACCGGCGGAACGCAGTTCCGACATGGCGGACAAGGTGAAAAACGCGCCCGGCGCCATCGGCTACGTCGAGTATCAATATGCCGTCAAGAGCAGTATTGCCCACGCCGCGGTGCTTAACGCTTCCGGCAGGTATGTCCGGGCTTCCTCGGAGAGTATTGCTGCGGCGTGCCAGGCGGCAGAAGAACCGCAGTGGAATAAGTTCTCCGCCTCGTTGACCAACACATCCGGAGCGGGGTCTTTTCCCATCACCAGTTTTACCTGGATTTACTTGCGGGTTAAGCCTACGGATTCCGCCCGCGCAGCCGCGTTAAGCGATTTGCTGGACTGGATGTACACCGATGGCCAGCGCTATGCCGTGCAGGAGGGCTACTCCGAACTGCCTGCACCGCTGCTCGCCGCAGTGAGAAAGAAAGTCAAAGAGCTGCAATAGTTCGCGTGTTCTGAGGGCGTGCCGAGACTCACGGTTCCATTTTTCTGATACATATGGAAACATGGGGTTGAATCTCAGCCACGCCCTCTTCTTATTTGCGGCTGCCGTGATCGCGGGAACTCTGAACGCGTTAGCCGGCGGCGGCAGCTTCATTTCCTTTCCCGCGCTCTTGTTTCTGCGCGTGCCCGCCGTGCAGGCCAATGCCACCAACACGGTCGCACTTTGGCCTGGCCTGGCGGCCAGCACAATCGCGTATTTGAAGCGTCTAGACGTACCTCTGCGCCTGCTGATCCCTCTTCTCGTAACCAGCGTCGCTGGAGGTTGGGCCGGCGCTCTGCTGTTGCTCAAGACCCCGCAACACACCTTTCTCCATCTGGTCCCCTGGCTGCTGCTGAGTGGCACCCTGCTGTTCGCCTTCGGCAACAAGGTCCGCGGAATCGCGGGCAAAACTGCGGTGGTCGATGACCTGAACGCGACCTCGTGGCAGGCCATCACCGTAAGTTCTGTCGTCGAGCTGCTGCTCGCAATTTATGGCGGATACTTCGGCGCAGGGATTGGATTTGTCACACTGGGCATGCTGGCGGCCCTGGGCATGCGCGATATCAACGCCATGGGCGCGATCCGAACGCTGCTCGCAGTTGCCATCAACGCCGCCGCCGTGCTCACCTTCATCGTGGCCGGAGCCGTTTTGTGGCGGCATTGCGCGGTGATGACCGCAGGCGCCCTCACAGGCGGCTGGTTCGGCGCGCATTACGCGCAGAAGGCCGATCCCAGGAAGGTGCGCGCCTTCGTGATCGGCGTTGGCCTCGTCATGAGCGTTTACTTCTTTGTCACGACGTGGTAGGAAGTAAAGTCTCGTGACGCCCTACCCTGTGTCCCCTGCCCTGAGCGGAGCCAAAGGGTAGTTAAAGGCTTTAACCGACCCAAATCCCAACAAATTTGACTCCGCCCAGCCCCCCTGCCATGATGGCGCGATGCCGGACCGAAAGCTCGTCATTGTCAGATTCATCGGGAGCACTCCCAGCACTGCGTATTGCGATGTCTGCAAACTGGCCTTCCGGACGCAACGGGAGTTGATAACCGACGCGGTCAAAGCCAAGGAACAACTTCAATCCGATTTCGAGAAGCATGAGTGCAAACCGGAAGAGGGCGCGGTCAACGAAGCGCTCACCCACATCCGGTAAGCAAATACGGCTCGCCTTCAAATCTTTTCTGCGACTGGCTCCAAAGCGTGGTCCGCTATTTTTGCGCTAGGATAACCCCAGGAATAGAATCACGAAAGTATTGATTGAAGGACTCTTCCCATGACACCGCATACTGAAACTCCCACGTCGCAATACATGAACTACGCACCGGCGGATCTGAATCCGCACAAAGATCTCCCCAGTGGATTTTTTGATTATCTAGTACCGCTGCACAAACAATTCACTCCGTGGCAGCAGAAACTGGTCGCAAAACGCGCCGAGGTGTTGCAGGCGTCGCATCGTGGACATCCGCCGAATTATTTGCCCGCCTCCGAGGCAACTACCTCCGACTGGCGCATCGAAGTCCCCGACTGGTGCGCCGATCAGCGCAACCAGATGACCGGCCCGGCCGACGACGCCGAGCTGACAGTAAAGTTGCTCAACTCCGGATCGCCCGCCGTCATGGTCGATCTCGAGGATTCCACAGCGAACATCTGGGAGCACGTCTTGTTAGCGGTCAACAACACCATCGCCGCTTACAAGTACGAACTCAGCTACGACGACAAGAAGCGGCAGAAGAAAGTCACCGTGCAGCGCTCGAAAACCGTCACCTGGGTTCGCCCACGGGGTTTGCATCTCAGCCAGGGCGGCGTGATCAAGAACGAACTAATCTCCGCTTCTCTGTTCGATCTGGCCCTGATTTGGTACCAGATCGATCCGGCATGGCTGCCGCACAATTTCTCCGTCTACATTCCCAAGAGCGAGTCCGCCGAAGAGGCCTTCTGGTGGCGCGATCTCTTCCAGGCTTTCGCCAAGCAGAAAGGCCTGCCCCAGGACTACATCAAGTGCATGGCGCTGGTGGAGGCGCACCCGCTGGCCTACCAGATGGAGGAATTTCTTTTCAATCTTCGCGAGCACTGCCTGGGCTTGAACCTCGGCCGCTGGGATTACATGGCCTCGCTGATCGATTTCATGCTCGAAGATCCGAACTGGATTTTGCCCGACCGCAACACCATCCCGCACGATGTCGCTTTCTTCCAGAACTTCCGCACGCTCATGCCGGAGATTTGCCACAAGCACGGAGCCCACGCCATTGGCGGCATGACCGCGCTCTATCCCAGCCGCACCGACGCGGAATTGAACGAGCGCGCGCTGAAAGTATTGAAGCAAGACAAAAAGAACGAAGCCGACTGCCTGATGGATGGAGCCTGAACCGGCCATCCCGATCAGAACGAAATCGCGGTCGCTCAGTTTCCCTATCCCAATCAGATTGCAAAGCGGCCCAAGCTATCGAGCGTTCATCCTGATCTGCGTCCGATCCCGAAAGGCGTTGGCGGCATCACTCTCGCCGGAACGCGCGCTGCCGTGCGCACCGTGATCCGCTACCGCAACGGCGTGCTCAACGGAAAGGGCGCCAGCCTGCTCGATGGCTACATGGAAGACCTAGCCACCGACCGCATCTACCGCCTGATGATCGCGCAGCGCGTGCGCCATAAAGTAAAAATAGCCGGTGACGATGGCAAGCCGATCGAACATTCCCCGGCTCTGGTGACCCGCATATTCGACGAGGAGTTGGCAAGAATTCAGAAGGACCTGCCCGCGGAGATCGATCGCAAAGCGTCCGCGACGTTGCCCGAAGCGCGGCGGACTGCCGAGCAGATGATCGTGCAGGGACATCACTCGCCGATTTAGGGTTAAGCCAAACTGGCGTGAATACCAAGACCTTCGGCGACCTTGCGGAGTTGGTTATCTCTTGTCCACAGAAGGGTGGGCGAACTGAGAAAGACGGAGGCTATCAGGTGTGCATCGGTGAGACCGATGCCGAGGCTGTACAACCGGCGAGCCTCAACCATGATGCGCAGTTCGCTCAACTGCGCTACTCTCACCTGCGGTAACAGGTCCAGCAGGGAAAGCGTTTTGGTGCGGTCACGCAGGGATCCAAGGGCGAGTTCCGCAATGATGAAGGGATGGATCACGATGCGCCCCTGGTTAAGGTGCTTGCGCAATTCCTTGTTTCCGGAACGGAGATGATCGATCCAAATAGAGGTATCTGCGAGAATCAATTCGGTCCGACCCTGCGGCGTGGAATACTCTTCAATTCGGGCATCGTGCCTCCCAATGATGCCAATCTGCGGGCGCTTTCCCGCTCGATGAGGGCTTTGAGAGCTTCACGAATCAACGCCGTTTTCTCCGCCACCCCGGTAAACTCCTGGGCAATGCGTACGAGATCGTCATCCAGCGCAACGGTTGTTCTCATAGGAACTCCCAGCACTGATTATAGCATCATTTGATGTCAGTTTGTGTGCCATCGATAATAGATCGGCGCCCCGCGAAACATGGGGCGGCCCTTGAGGAACAATGTCCGCAAGAGCGGGCCCGTCCTCCCGATTTAAATCTCTACAATATTCCCGGCCTCCATCCGTCTACAGGAAGGGATGGATGAGCCGTCGAGCGTCGTCGGAATGACTGAGCCAAAGCGTGCGATCTCCGAGATCTTCGCGGAAGAAGGAGCCCGGCTGGGCAATTTTATCCGCCGCCGCGTGCCCGATCCCTCCGACGCCGAGGACATTGTGCAGGAGGTCTTCTACGAACTGGTGGAAGCCAATCGCCTGCTGATGCCGATTGAGCACGTAACGGGCTGGCTGTTTCGCGTGGCGAGCAATCGCATCACGGATCTTTTCCGCAAGAAGAAGCCTGAGACGTTCAGCGACGCGGCAGTCGAGGGCGAAGACGGCGAACTGCTGCGGATCGAAGATCTGTTGCCCTCGCCAGACGCCGGGCCGGAGGCGCTCTACGCCCGCAGCGTGCTACTGGATGAGCTGGAGCTGGCGCTCGACGAGCTGGCGGAAGAGCAGCGCGACGCGTTTGTGGCGCACGAACTGGAAGGGCGCAGCTTTAAGGAAATAGCCGCCGAGACCGGCGTGAGCGTGAATACGCTGCTCTCACGCAAACGCTATGCGGTGCTGCATCTGCGCGAGCGGTTGCGCAGCATTTACGACGAATTTACGAAAGCATGAGGAACTGAATATGAGAAGGAAAATGATTTGGATCGCTCCGCTGGCAATTCTGGCGATGGTGGTGTTTGTCGCCATCGGCGGCTATGTAGTGATGCACCTGTGGAATTGGCTGCTGCCGCCGCTATTTGGCTGGCGCCAGATTGGCTTCTGGCAGGGGCTTGGCCTTCTGGCGCTGTGCCGCATCCTCTTCGGCGGATTCCGGCTGCACAATTCCGGCCG
Source organism: uncultured Acidobacteriaceae bacterium (assembly GCA_963842095.1). Classification (GTDB taxonomy): domain Bacteria; phylum Acidobacteriota; class Terriglobia; order Terriglobales; family Acidobacteriaceae; genus Sulfotelmatobacter. Next base: position 554,014 of record CAWJEY010000002.1, on the reverse strand, counting down.
CTCCAATTTCAGCCGGCGCATGCGAGACCGCTGTGGTCGGATGACTCCCGAGGAGCGCGAACGATTCCGCCAAGGCATCCGCGAAGGCTGGGGCTTTGGGCCGTCCACCAGCCAGTGCGCTGAGAAATGAAGCTGCCTCGACAGCGCTCATAGAGAGGAAATCTCAAGGCCAGTCCTGCGCGCCGTGATAGATGCGAGAAATCTCCACGGCGTGCTCCTTGACCTGGTAAACAGCGATGTAGGGAGAAAAGACCAATTCGCGCCGCCCGTTGATGCGTCCGGGGCGGCCACGGTGGGGAAAGTTCTTCAATGCCTCGCAGCCGTCATAGATGGCCTTCACGGTCGCGCGGGCTGCAGTTGGATTGTCCTTCTCGATACGCTGGAAGATGCGCTCCAGGTCGTCCGCGGCGAGTGTCGACCACCGAACTTCCATCAAGGACTTCCATCAGGAACGGAAGAGCCGATCGAGGCGCTTACCGACTTGCTCGTGCGTGAGATATTCTCCGCGTTCCAAGGCTGCCTCGCCAAGCTTGACAGCTTCAATAAAGCGGGCCTCCTCCGCGAGATACCGGCTAATAGCCTCTTGCGCGAGCGCATCCGCGTCCCGGCCCCGTTGGGCGGCAAGTTCCGCGAGTTGATGCTGCTGCTCAGGCGTGAGATGTACTTCCATACCCGTCAGTTTAGGGACGCCACTCGGGCCTGTCAACGTAAACTAGGGGTGGTACGTTCGGCTGATCATTGCTGTCACGCGCTGACCGAACGCGCGTTTACGGCTCGCATTTCTGTCCAATCCCCCATGTCTCGCAAAAGGGGCGAAACATGGGGGCACCCCAGACAAATCTGACAATCCCTCATCAGCGACGCTTACTGGAGATTGTCCGCTCCATCCCGTAATATCTTGAAGTACACGTTCCACCAGAAACGAGGATTATGAGCGCGATCGAACAACCAAAAGCGCAGCCCGCCGCACTTCAATTCCCTGCCCTCGCACCGCCCCGCCGCTACCTGTTCGGACCCGGACCGAGTATGGTTCATCCGCGCGTCTACGAGGCACTGTCGAAGCCAATCGTCGGGCACCTCGACGCCTATTTCATCCAGGTCATGGGAGACGTGCAGCAGTTGGTTAAGACTGCTTACGGAACCACCGACGGCGCCACGCTGACAATTTCCGGCACAGGCAGCGCAGGCATGGAAGCTGCCGTCGCCAACTTCGTCGAGCCTGGGGCGAAGATCGCGGTCTTCGCCAACGGATATTTTTCCGACCGGCTCACCGAGATGGCGAAGCGCCACGCCGCGAACGTCGTTCGTTTCGAGAAGGCTTGGGGCGAGACCTACACCGATGATGAAGCCAGAGAGTTCATCGCGCGCGAGAAGCCGAAAGTTGTGGTGTATGTTCATGCCGAAACCTCGACGGGAGCGTTGCAATCCGGCCACGCCATCTGCGCCGCGGCGCACGATGCCGGCGCTCTGGTGATCGGAGACTGCGTCACCTCGCTCGGCGGAGTGCCGGTCGAGTTCGACAAAACCGGCATCGACGTGGCCTACAGTTGCACACAAAAAGGGTTGAGCTGTCCGCCGGGATTGTCGCCGATGGCCATGTCGCAGCGTGCGATGGAGTATCTGCGCGCCCGCACTACTCCGGTGCGCAGTTGGTATCTGGACCTCAAATTAATCCACGACTACTCTACAGTCTCGCACCGCTACCACCACACCGCGCCGATTTCCATGTTCTATGCCTTGCGCGAGGCGCTGATGGTTATCTCCGAGGAAGGAATCGAGAACCGCTGGGAGCGCCATCGCCGCAGCAACAAGGCATTCGTCAAAGGCATCGAAGCGATGGGTCTGCGTATGCACGTTCCCGCAGAACACCGCATCGCGACTTTGAATACAGTGTGCGTGCCTGCTGGGGTTGACGAAGCCAAGGTCCGCAAGCAACTGTTGGATGGCCCGGGGATCGAAATCGCCGGTGGCTTCGGACCTCTGGCCGGCAAGGTCTTCCGCATTGGAGTGATGGGCCCGCTGGCTACCGAAGCCAACGTGCAGTTTTTTCTGAAAGAATTCAAAAATGCCCTGAGCGCACAGGGCTACTCGAACTGAGACCAAGTACCCAGGAGACAGAGGCAGCAACGAATGACATTGAAGTCAGTAGACACTCTGCTTGACGTTTTGCATTTCGCGGACAGTCACACGGCGGTTATCGTTCCCGAGCTTAGCCTGCACGTCACTTACGACTCACTGCGGCGGCAGGTCATCGAGATGGCGAACGCCCTGGCCTCAGCCGGCATTCGCCGAGGCGACTCCGTGGCGATCGTGTTGCCCAACGGCTTGCCTGCGATTGTGAGCTTTCTGGCGGCCTCGATCGCCGGGAAGGCCGCGCCATTGAATCCGGCATATCCCTATGAAGAGTTTCTTTTCTTTCTGGGCGACACGAATGCCCGCGTCTTAATCTGTCCGCTTGTGGGCGCCGAGTTCGCGCGGACCGCGGCCGCGGACCTCAAGATCCCAGTGTTCTCGGTGGAAATGAACGAGAGAGGAAACGTGCACCTGGCGGGCGCTCCTTCGGGAGTCACCGCGACCGCGCCCACGGCAGAAGACATTGCCCTGGTGCTGCATACCAGCGGAAGCACGGGAAAGCCCAAGCGGGTTCCGTTGCGGCATTTCAACCTGGCAGTATCGTCGGCGAACATTGCGAACACCTACGCGCTTTCCGAGGACGACGTCTCCCTGTGCATCATGCCGCTGTTCCATATTCATGGCTTGATTGCCTCCACCATGGCCACGCTGCTTTCGGGAGGCGCGGTGGTGGTCCCCACGAAATTCAACGCACTTTCTTTCTGGCGGACGGTGCGGGAACATCGCGTCACCTGGTATTCGGGAGTCCCGGCGATGCACCAGATGCTGATGGCCCGCACCCATCACAAGCCGGCGGAAGCGGACACGCTGCGCTTTATTCGTTCCTGCAGCGCGCCGTTGTCGCCGGAACTGATTCATAAAATCGAAAACGAATTTGGCGTGCCGTTTGTGGAAGCGTACGGCATGACCGAAGCGTCGCATCAGATGACTTCGAATCCGCTGCCGCCACGCCATCGCAAGGCCGGATCAGTGGGAGTGGGGACGGGCCTCCGCGTCCGGATCATGGACAACGACGGGAAGTCTCTTGAAAACAATGAATGCGGTGAGATTGCCATCCAGGGTGCGAATGTATTTCGGGGATACGAAAACAATCCGGACGCGAACACGCGCGCATTCGTCAACGGCTGGTTTCGCACCGGCGACCAGGGCTACCTCGACGAAGATTGTTACCTGCACCTGACGGGCCGCATTAAGGACATCATCATCCGTGGGGGCGAGAACATTGCGCCGCACGAGGTGGATGAGATTCTGCTGCGGCATCCCGCGGTGGCGGCGGCGGTGACGTTTGGTTGCGCGCATCCCACGCTGGGGGAGGAAGTGGCGGCCGCGGTGGTGCTGCATGAGCCGCATGGCGCCACGGAATCGGCCCTGATCAAGCACTGCCGCGAGTTGCTGGCGGAATTCAAGTGCCCGAAGAAGATTTATCTGGTGAAAAGTATTCCGACAACTGCCACTGGAAAAATTCGCCGCCGCGCAGTCGCCAGCGCGCTTCTGGATAACCAGAAATGAAATTCCTGATCGCGGGGGCAGGCGCAATTGGAGCCTACGTGGGCGCGCGCATGGCGCAGGCCGGGTTCGATGTAACGCTATTCGCGCGCGGGCCGCATCTTCGCGCCATGCAGGAGAATGGCGTGCTGGTAAAGAGCGCCGACGGAGATTTCACAGCGCGCCCCCGGATTGTTGGCGCACTCGAAGAAGTGGGCCCGGTCGACGTTGTTTTTCTCGGGGTGAAGGCGCACGCCTTGCCGCAACTCGCGCCTCAGTTGAAGCCGGTGCTGGGGCCGGATACCACTGTGGTCAGCACGCAGAATGGAATTCCGTGGTGGTTTTTCCAAGGCTTCGGCGGAGAGTTCGAGGGATTGCGGCTGGAGCGGATCGATCCAGGCGGAGTGATCTCGGCGGCGATCGAAGCACGCAGTGTGGTTGGGTCCATAGTTTACTTCGCGACTGAGATTCCCTCACCCGGCGTCATTCAACATATCGAAGGCAATCGCATTACACTCGGCGAACCGGATGGCACGCGCTCCGATCGCATCAAGCAGATTGCCGAGGCGCTCATCGCTTCCGGCTTTCGCTGCCCGGTCACGACGCGCATCCGGCATGAGATTTGGGTCAAGGTTCTGGGGAACGCTTCGTTCAATCCGGTCAGCGCGCTGACGCGGGCCACGCTGGCGCAGATGGCGCGCGATCCCGGAGTTGCTTCGGTGATTCGAAACATCATGCAGGAGGTGGAGGCAGTGTCCCATAAGTTGGGTATGGAATTGCCAATCACCATCGACCAGCGCATCGCCGGCGCGGAAAAGGTTGGGGAGCATAAGACCTCAATGTTGCAGGATCTGGAGGCGGGCCGGCCCATGGAGTTGGAGGCGCTGGTGGGGGCGGTGGTGGAATTGGGAGAGCGGGTGGGGCTTCCCATGACCGTTACCCGCACGGTGTACAACTGCACGAAGCTGCTGGCGAAGGGCACCCGGTAGCAACCAAGTGAGCGCTCCCGTGGACTACCAAGGCGGAGAGTCTCTCACGTGTCTGCTACAAGCAGACGCCTGGCCCGGTCGCCTGAATCATTTTTGTCCCTGAGACCGAACCGCTGCTCAGTGCATTGGGGTCCGCAGGAGCTATCGCAAAGAGTAGGGCTACAGGGGGATCCAGGCAAGCATTGTTTACCGAGAACGGCTGAGTCGTGAGCGTGTACTGCGCTCCCACCGGGCCGACATACCAGCTAACCGGGAGCGGGGTTACAGTCGTCGGCGGCGCAGAAAAAATGCCGGTCGCGACGAATGTGCTCTGCGTTCCACTCGTGGTCTGGGAAATGGTGATAGATTGCAGCCGACGGCTGCTTCCGCAGCTTAGGGCGAAGCAGGCAAAAGCAAGAACCGGAATCAAGGGAGATGCGAGGCGGGAGATTCTCATAGCCACTTCCTGGTATCTTAGAGCCCTCCGACAACTGAGAAGTTGCCTTCCCAGCGAGAGTATGACCCCGGCGGAGGTAGAAGGCAAGACGAGACCTAGGAATGACACAATCCCTAACCGCCACCCCCCTGCTGTTTTTCTCTGCGACAAGTTTCGCGGAATTCCAAGGAAGCGGCGTAAAGAGGCAATAGCTTGTTGAAATCAGGCGATAGCGCTCCCAACCAAAGTCAAGAGTGCTGAATGACGGTCAACCCGGACATTGGCCCGCGGCCTCAGGTTGACTTCCGGCGAGCTTGCATCGCCCGTCCATCGTCGTCTTTCATCCCTTCACAAAAATATTTGCTGTGGGCTTGACAACGGGGGTATACTCCGTTCGTTGGCTGGCTCACTTATCAGACCAGTTGGAAGCCAGCCTACCTGGAGCCCAGTTGCCCACCGCCCTCAAGTCCGACTTCGAAGTTGTCCGCCGGAACAAGGTCTACGAAGAAGTCGCCAAGCAGATTGAGCGGCTGATTCTGAATAAATTGCACCCCGGCGACAAGCTGCCTTCGGAACGCGAACTGGCGGAGACCTTACGAGTGAGCCGCAGTTCCATACGGGATGCGATCCGCAGCCTGGAGTTGATGGGCCTGGTTGAGCCGCGGCAAGGCACCGGAACCATCGTTCGCGAAGCTTCATCGGAGTCTGTGGTGAATCCGTTTGCCAGCGCGCTGAAGCGCCGGCGGGAACTGGTGAGCGAGCTTCTAGATTTTCGTAAGATGCTGGAACCGCCGCTCGCCGCACGCGCCGCCACCCACGCTTCTGCCGAAGACATTTCCGAGATGGAAGAGATTCTGCAACGGCAAGAGGACAGGCAGAATCAGGGAGACGCGGCGGTCGCCGAAGACGCGGAATTCCACTACAGCGTCGCCCTGGCTTCCGAGAACAGCGTGGTATTGAAGGTCCTCGATATTCTCATGGACCTGTTGCGCGACACGCGGGAAAGATCCCTGCAACTGGAAGGGCGGCCGCAAAAATCGCTGGCCGGGCACCGGCGGATTCTGGCTGCCATCAAGCGCCACGATGGGGAAGGTGCCAAGGCTGCCATGCGGCGGCACATTGAAGACGTCGAAGAAATCGTACTAGATAAATTTTGATGTTTTGACTCGGAGGATTTGTCATGGGCCGGTTATTCGCAATCGAGATTATTTATCGGGGAATCTTTCAAAAAACCATGGCTGGCAGAATCAGCCGGGCCATCGTGCTTGCCGCTCATCACGAAGGCAAGATGGGCATTTCTTTTGGCCGTTACGGGGACAGCCCGGAGCGCAACGGCATTCCCGCGAAGAATTTCGCCATCGTGGCCACCGATGAGCAGACCCTTCAGGACGGCATGGCGAAGTACGAGCCCAAGGAAGTCGACGTCACCATTTGCGTGGATGACACGCTGTGCAAAGGCGTGGAGTCGTGGGCGTGGTACGGGCTGCAACCCGTCAACCGGCTGCTGAAGCCCGGCGGCACGCTCATTGTGACCTCGCGCGAAGGTCCGGAGGCAATCATCGCCATGGCCCACCGCAAGGAGACTCCTTACCAGTTGTCGATCCTGAAAGGCACGGTCAGCTTTTCCGGCCTTTGGGTTTACAAGGACGACCACACAGACGTCCGCATTCTGGGCGCGATTGCCAAGATTTTGCCCGATCTGTTCAGCCTAAAATCAGTCCAAAGAGCCATCGTCGACGAGTGGAAAGACGAACTCAAAGCCACCTCGGCAGCGAAGTCCTACGAGCGTACGACCAGCATCACGGTGCGGCCGGACCACGGCAATCCTGAAGTGCCTTACAAGTTTGATTTGCCGAAATGGCATGAGATGGGCGAAGGCATTGCCATTCCCAGCATTCCCTCCGGGCACAAGATGGACGATCCTACGTCGCACGCGCACGGGGGATTCCAGCCCGACCGTAATCCCACGTTCAAGAAGTTCAGTACGCGGACTATGCGGCCAGTGGTGAATTTCGATACCTGCATCAAGTGCACACTGTGCTGGCTGCAGTGCCCGGACTCATGTTTCGATGTGACGCCGGAAGGCTTATATGACGCAAACATGCAAGCCTGCTGCGGGTGCGGCGTGTGCGAGGCCGTCTGCCCTGTCAAGGAATGCGTGACCATGGTCAACGAAACTGAATTCAAAGACAACAGCAGCCAGTGGGAAGACTGGCGCGAGGACAAAGACGGTTACAAAGTCTGGCTGGAAGAGAAGATCAAGCATCCACCGGAGCGGTCGCATGGGTTCCGCTATCGCGGGCAGTATGAAGAACAGATTCCGGAGATGCTCAAGATTGCGAGCGAAAAGTAAACGTAAGTTTAAGAGCATCCCTTTATAGGAGAGTCCGTTATGGCAGTGGCCACAATAGTTGAAGAGCAGAAACATAAAATTGAAGAAACCGCGCTAATCACCGGCAGCGAGGCCATTGCTGTGGCTTGCAAATTGGCCGACGTTGACGTCATCACGGCGTACCCCATCCGCCCCTACGATACCGTCATGCAGTACGTTTGCAAGCTGGTGGCGAACGGCGAAATGGATTGCGAGTATATCGTTGCCGAAGGCGAGCACTCGCAGTTTGAAATCGTGAAGCACGCTTCGGCCTGCGGAGCGCGCGTGTTTTGCGGTTCCAGCGGCGTGGGCTGGATGTATGCCATGGAATGTCTGACTGTAACTCCGGCGCTGCGCATTCCCATGATCGCCATGGTGGGCAACCGCGCGCTGGACGATCCCGGCGCATTCGGCGTGGAGCACAACGATGCGCTGGCCGTGCGCGATCTCGGCTGGCAACTGGTTTGGGTCGACAACGCGCAAGAGGCGCTGGACACGGCCCTGATCGCCTATCGAGTGGCGGAGGACCGGCGTATCTTCCTGCCCTGCGCCATCAGTTGCGACGGCGCATTCCTGACCCACTCGCAGGCTCTGGTGAAGATTCCATCGCAGGCGAAGGTGAACGAATTTCTGCCGCCATACAATCGCGGCGACCTGCTGCTGCATCCCGATAATCCCATCACAGTTGCGCCCCAGGGCAATGAAGACTGGGTCATGGAAATTCGCCGCCAGAACTACGCGGCCATGGAAAGGACTTACGGAGTGATCAAGGAAGCGTATGCCGATTTCGAGCGCATCTTTGGACGCTCCTACGGCAATCCGTTCTTCGAAGAGTACATGACCGACGATGCCGACGTGGTTCTCATGGGCATGGGAACGCTTTCGATCTCGGTGAAGGTTGCGATCCGCCAGATGCGCAAGCAAGGCAAGCGAGTGGGGTTTGTGCGCATGAGGTGGTTCCGTCCGTTCGCCGCGGAAGAATTGGCGAAGTCGCTGCAGCGCTTTGCGGCGATTGGCGTGATCGATCGCGACTACTCTTTCGGTTCGCCCTATGCCGGAGGCGTACTGGCCGGCGAAGTTCGACACGCGCTGTATCCGGGACCGGGCAAGAAACCGCCGGTGCTGGGCTTCATTTGCGGCTTGGGCGGGCGCGAAGTCACCATACCTGATGTGGAGAAGATGGCCGACGCCGTTTACAACGCTGCGGATGGCAAGGCAGCTCCGTTAACTCAATGGATCGGATTGCGCGAGTAATCCGTTTTTTGCCGATGGTTTTCGAACGTCAGAGAGGATGAAGAATTTATGGACACCTACGTACAGATCGATCCGACCCAGAAACTAGATCCGTTCAAAGCGGTCAAGAAGATCCCGCTGGAGGAATATTTCACCTCCGGCCACCGCACCTGCCAGGGCTGTGAGTCGGCGCTGGTGATGAAGATGATGGCGAAGGCCGCCGGCCCCAGAACCATCGTGCTGGGCAGCACCGGGTGCATGTATGTGGCGAACACCACGTACTACAGCACGGCATGGGTGCTTCCCTGGATGCACACCCAGCTGGGGAGCAGCGGATCCGCCGCCCTGGGCACCGCAGCCGCTTTGAAAGCGCTCATGCGCAAGGGAAAAATGAAGCAGGAGCCCATCAATGTGATCGCATTCTGCGGCGATGGTGGTGGGGCCGACATGGGAGTGGGAGCGATCTCGGCAACGCTTACTCATCCCGATTACAACTGCCTTATTTTGATGTATGACAACGAGTCATACGCCAATACGGACATACAGCTTTCAGGCAGCACGCCGTGGGGCGCCAACACCACGTTCAGCACGCCGGGCAAGGTGAAAAGAATTATGCATCGCCGCTGGAAGAAAAACATGGCGGGCATGATGGCGGCGGGTCATCCCACATGCCGTTATGTTGCAACTGTTTGCATGTCGTACGGGCTGGCGGCCATGAATTCCATGCGCAAGGCGCTGGCCATCGGCGGTCCGACGTTTATTCACTCGCTCGACCCCTGTCCAAAGGGTTGGGATTACGACCCTTACATCTCGCACGAACTGGGGGAACTGGCCGTCAATACTGGCATTTGGCCGCTTTATGAAGTGGAAGATGGCGTGCTAAAACTAACCGGGAGGACGCAGCAAATTGCCGCCAAGAAGATCCAGCGGCAGCCGGTACGGGATTACTTACTAAGGCAAGGAAGATTTGCGCACTTTACCAATGATGATATCGATTATTTCCAAAGTAAGATCGATGAGATGTGGGAAAAGTGGCTGGTTCCCGGTGTGATCCCATTCCGGACAGATGTGGAGGCCGACGCGCCGCCCGCTTAGAGAACAGCGGGGGCAAAGTTTAGTCTGGTCGCGCACCTCTGTGGAACAGGTCGCAGGCAAATGGGGAACTGGTGATTTAGAAGTGAGCCCTTAAAGTCTGACGAAACACCCGGAGGTGTATCTGTGGCCGAAACCGTTGCCCCCCTTATTCACCCGTCGCGCATTGTAAACCGTTGGGGCCAGTTGATTGCCGGCATCATCGCGATGATGGCGATCGCCAACCTGCAGTATGCCTGGACCCTTTTCACCAAACCCATGCAGTCGCACCTGCATGTCTCGCTCACAGAAATCCAGGGCATCTTCAGCCTCTTCATTCTCGTGGAAACCTGGCTGGTTCCCTTTGAAGGCGCGCTGATCGACAGGATCGGTCCTCGCCTGATGCTGGGCATAGGCGGAATCCTGGTAGGCTTGAGCTGGATTTTCTCGGGTCAAGCCGAAAGCCTGTTCGGCCTATATTTCTGGTATTGCCTGGGCGGCGTCGGAGCTGGCATCGTCTACGGCGGCACCATCGGTAATGCCCTGAAATGGTTTCCCGATCACCGCGGACTCTGCGTTGGCCTGACCGCTGGGGCCTACGGCATTGGGACGGCGCTCACCGTCGCTCCCATCGACAAGATGATTCGCGTATCCGGTTACCAGCACACTCTGATCGTCTGGGGAATCATCCAAGGCGTTGTCGTTCTTTGTACCGCCTTGTTCCTGGCCAGGCCTCCGGTTGGATGGGTACCTCCAAACTGGGTCGAGAAAGAAAAGAAGATCAAACAAAGCGTCCGCAGTTCTGCCGTGGATATGACGCCCGGCCAAATGCTGCGCCAACCCTCCTTTTATATGATCTACCTGATGATGACCATGTTGTCTTTCGGCGGCCTGGTCGTCACCGCCCAGCTCAAACCCATGGCGGTCTCCTTCCACGTTGACAAAGTCATCGTGCTCTGGGGCATGAGCGCCATGGTGGTGGCCATTTCGGTGAACCGTTACCTTAACGGGCTGACCCGGCCCTTCTGGGGATGGGTCTCCGACCACATCGGCCGTGAGAACACGATGTTTATCGCATTCACCATGGAAGCCATTGCGGTGTTCGCCCTGCTGCAGTTGATCAGCCGCCCGGTGTGGTTCATCGCCCTTTCCGGCTTGTGCTTCTTTGCCTGGGGCGAAATCTTCTCGCTGTTCCCCTCCATCACGGGAGACTTGTTCGGCAAGACGTGGGCTACAACCAACTACGGCATCGTCTATACCGCCAAGGGGCTAGGTGCGCTCTTTGCCGGTTTCGGTGCGGCTTGGCTGTTCGAAAAGACAGGCTCGTGGACGAAGGTCTTCTGGGCGATGATTGCGTGCGACCTGATTGCCGCGTTCCTGGCCTTGTTCTGGCTGAAGCCTCTGGCACACCGCACGATCGAGGAATCGAACAGCGGCTTGCACATCCCCGGCAGGTCTAAGGCGGAAGGGGCTCGAACCGCGGCGTAGCTGGCGGTAGCAGCTGCGCCGCAAGCTTGGCTCCGTCCCCCAGTCGCGAGGCTTACCGATAGGCATCGCCAAGCCAGGTAAGTCCGGTTCGTATCAGGGCATGCTTTCTGTCGCACCGGGAACGGCGCCTTCGGGCGCCGTTCCATTTTCTAGTCCGGCAGGTTTCTAGCCTGGTAAATGCTGGCCGCGCGTTTCCGCGCTGAATGGAATCAGCAGCAGTCCGAGGGCGAAGGCTATCGAGGTCAGCGCGACTGGTATCCCCAACGATCCGTAATGGCGCACACCGCTTCCAACCAGAAAGGTAATGCCCGCGCCGCCAAAGCGCGCGAACGACGTGGAAAAAGCAAAGGCGCTGGCCCGGCACTCTGTGGGATATTGCTCGGGCAGCCAGAGAGTGTAGACGGCGAAGTTTGCCCCGCCTAGTCCCAGGAAAAACAGGCAAACGAAAAACCATGGAAGCGCCGACGGTCCCAGATAGAAGACCTTGCCAAACGTGAGCGCGATGAAGACCATCATCAGAGTGAAGAAAACCGCGAGCGCCCCGCGGCGGCCGAGCCGTTCCGCCAGCCAAGGCATGGCGAGGCAACCGAGGATCGTGGCGAACGAGACCAACATGATGCCCCAGGAGGCCAGCTGCGCGGCTGCAGGGCCGACGCGGCCTCCCGCTTCAGCCAAGGCCGTGATCGCCGATGGGACATAGACCGTTCCGGCCCATAAGCCGCAAATAGACGCCAGCATCAGTAAAGCATTCAAAATTGTGCGGCGGCGCCAGGCCGCTGAAAACAGCGTTGCGAATGGACGCCAAACGGCCCACGACCGGACCACGCTCTCTTTCTTCTTCCAGGCGACGGGTTCCACCACGCCGTGGCGGATCCAGGCCAGCAACAGTGCCGGCACGCCGCCCACGATAAACATCGCGCGCCAGCCGTAGTGGCTGCCGATGCCGTAGTTGGCCAGCGCGGCGAGAAAGATGCCGACATAGTATCCCGTGTGCATGAAGCCCGCACCCATGCGGCGGCGATGCTCTGGCCACTCCTCGGCCACGAAAGTGCCGCCCATGGCCCATTCTCCGCCGATGCCGATACCGGCCAGCAGGCGCAGAATCGCGAGTTGCCAGACGCTTGTGACGAAGGCGCTCAGAAACGTGAACACCGAATACCAGACGATGGTCAGCATTAGCGTGCGCACGCGGCCGAACTTGTCGCCGACCGGACCCCACAGGAATGCCAATCCCCAGCCGATTAGAAACAGGGCGAACAGCAAACCGCCGTATTGGCCGATGTTGGCCTTGGTAGCGGCGATGCCGGAGCGCGGGAGCAGTTCGCGCAGCGACGGGACGAGGACTAGCGCGTAGACGAAGGAGTCCATGCCGTCGAGGGTCCATCCGCCCCATGAGGCCCAGAAGCCGCGTATCTGGTTTCTGGTGAGAGAAGAAGGTGGGACAGAAGCGGGAGGATTTGCTTCGCGCGCGAGGGAGGCCGTCATGACAGTGGGGAACTATATCAAAAAGAGGCTGGGGAGCAAGGAAAAAGCAGGGGAGATCGGGTGGCTCCGGGTCTGTGCATCCCCTCGTCAAAATAAACTTGGCGAGGTTGATTGATGCTGCCCTTCGACCGACTGCCTAGACGGCTAATCTGGATCGGAAAAATTTTGCGGGCCGAATCCGCTTAATTCCTTAGAATCAATGACTTAGTAGGGGTGTATCCGGGGTGAGTCTAGCTAAAATATTGATTCTAGGGAACTTGCCCGTAAAATATTGCGGACATGGGAGTTAGGTGCATCGGCGTGGCGTAAGTCCCTTGGAATCAGTGAAGCTATTTCTGTCGGGACTGAAATCTGCCGGACTTGGCCGCAAGATATTGTGGGGGGAAGGACTTAGATGAACGATATTCGGTTTTCAAAGAACTGTTTATTACTGCCTTCCCTAGGCCAATGATGAACGAATTTGAAATGAGGCGCAAGGTTAGATGTCACACGGGTGGGCTGTGGAAAACGGTGGAAGGCAAAGGCCTCGGAGGCTTTTGGTTCTGGTTCCAGGAAAAGGGACGTCTCGTTTGTCCCGGTCGTTATCGTCCCCTTCGTACCCCCCGTCGTACCCGTCGTGTCAATAAATCGGGAAGGTCCCTACTGGGCTAAGTGATCGGCCCATCTGCGCAGGTCAGAATAATCCACATGGTCGTTGCTTTGGCTGTTGTTGTAGCGGGATTGAAGGTAGTCATCCGCCAGGATGCCTGTGGCCACCAGTTCGCCACTTTGGATATCGAACGCCCAGACTCCATACGAACCTCGAGACAGCACTGTCTGGCCGATATTATTGCCGTTCTGGATCTCATTGTAGGTTGTTTTTTCCTGGTTTCCATCCCGGAGGAAGATCAGCGTCTTTATTTGCGCCGGGACGGGTAATATTCTCGGAACGCCATAGTCCGATGCGGTCATCACGCCCTCGTCATTCGATAGCACGCTTTCATCCTGAAAGTCGCTGCAACCGCATCCTCCGGCGTTCCGGCCGAGGTAAACGAAGACATAGGGCAGTTGAAGGGTCTTCAGCTTGGTTGTCTGCGCAAGGGCCTGGTGGGCCGAAAGGCCTGGCAGCACGGTCAGCCCGAAACCGTTGGGCAAAGACGCGGTGCTCAGTTTTGGAAGCAGCGCGCCAATCTGCGGCTGCAGCGCTGACGTTAGCCTGGTTCTGGCCTCGCGCTGATGCGGTCCATTGGCCTGATAGATTGCAACATTGAGGGAGATCAAGCCACAGAGGATGGGAAACCATGTGTACTTTGCCAAGGACTTCGGCGTCTGGATGCTCCATCTCTTCTGCACGAACTTGACGCCGTGGTCCACACTGTGGATTGATAGCTGGCACAGGGCGACAAAACCGAAAAGCGATCCGAGAATTAGACCCCATCTGCCGAGCAGTTGGGGCAAAACAGTCACAAGGATTACCGGACATGGGACGAGCAAGAGATAGGGAGCCAATCTGAGCAACTGCCGCGTGTATGGGTTGGTCGCCATTCAATCAGATATCCTTCGGGGGCCCCACCTGTGTTATTCATCCCGAATGAATGCGAAGGTTTCGCCTATTTCTTTGATGCGCCGAGACGGTCTTCTAGCGCCGTCACTTCTGCATTCAAGCCTTCGGGGAGGTGGGTGCCGAACTGGGCGAAGTGCTGTTTGATTGATGGGATCTCGGCTAGCCAGCCTTCGATGTCGACACTGAGTAGTTCGTCCACGTGCGCGCCTTTGATGTCTAACCCCGAGGTATCGAGATCGGCTACTTCGGGGATGCGTCCGATGGGGGTGTCTTTGGCGTGGACTTTGCCGTCGCAGCGCTCGAAGATCCACTTCAACACGCGGCTGTTTTCGCCGTAGCCGGGCCAGAGGAACTTGGCATTCTTGTCTTGACGGAACCAATTGACGTGAAAAATTTTGGGTAGCTTCGCGCCGGAGTGCGCTCCCATCTTGAGCCAGTGGGCGAAGTAGTCGCCCATATGGTAGCCGCAGAATGGAAGCATGGCCATGGGATCGCGGCGCAGGCGTCCTTCTTTGCCGGTGATGGCGAAGGTGGTCTCGCTGCTGGCAATTGCGCCCATGAAAGTGCCATGCTGCCAGTTGAAAGCCTCGGTGACCAGCGGAACAATTCCGGCGCGCCTGCCACCGAATAAGATCGCATCGATGGGCACCCCGTTCGGATCCTCCCATTCGGGGGCGATGGAAGGGCATTGCGCCGCAGCGCAGGTAAAGCGAGCGTTTGGGTGCGCCGCCTTCCGGTCGGAGTTCGGAGTCCACGGCCGGCGCAGCCAATCGATCAATTTGGCGGGCTTGTCGTCGGTCATTCCCTCCCACCAGACGTCGCCGTCGAACGTGGAGGCGCAATTGGTGAAGATGGAGTTGCGGGTCACGCTGAGCATGGCGTTGGCATTCGACTTCATGCTGGTGCCGGGGGCGACGCCGAAGAAACCGTACTCGGGATTGATGGCGTAGAGGCGGCCATCCGCGCCGAATTTCATCCAGGCGATATCGTCGCCGATGGTTTCCACCCTCCAGTTGGGAAGAGTCGGGATCATCATCGACAAGTTGGTCTTGCCGCAGGCCGAAGGAAAGGCGCCGGTCATGTACTTCACCTCGCCTTTGGGGCTGATCAGTTTCAGGATCAGCATGTGCTCGGCCATCCAGCCTTCGTCGCGCGCCTGCACCGAGGCGATACGCAGGGCGTGGCACTTCTTCCCCAGCAACGCGTTGCCGCCGTAGCCGGAACCGAACGACCAGATCTCACGAGTCTCCGGGAAATGGCAGATGTACTTATTATCCGCGTTGCAGTTCCACGTCTTGTTGGGTTGATTGGGCGCCAGCGGCGCGCCAATGGAATGCAGCCCGCGCACAAATTCGCCGTCAGCGCCGAGAACATTCAGCACATGGCTACTCACGCGGGACATAATGTGCATGCTGACGACGACGTAGGGGGAGTCAGTGATTTCCACTCCGATCTTAGAAATTGGAGAACCGATCGGGCCCATGCTGTAAGGGACAACGAACATGGTGCGGCCCGTCATCGCTCCCGTGAATAGTCCAGCCAGCTTCTGCTTCATCTTCGCCGGATCTTCCCAGTTGTTGGTGGGGCCGGCTTCTTCTTTGGTTCGGGAGCAGATGAAGGTCTGGTCCTCCACGCGGGCCACGTCGGCGGGATCGGAGCGGACCAGGAAGCTGTTGGGGCGCTTGGCTGGGTCCAGGGGGATGGCGGTGCCGGTGAGTACCAGCAGCCGCAGCAGGGACTGATATTCGTCCGGGGAGCCGTCGCACCAGTGAATCCGGTCGGGTTTGCACATCTGCGCGACTTCTTCGACCCAGCGCTCCAGTCTGGCATGCCTGGGCCGATTTGCTGCTGCCTCAACTTCCATTGTAGTAGTGGCCATGATGGCGAATGTCTCCCGTGGAATGAAAACGGATTGCGGTGGCGCCGCGGAACCCGGCTGCGGCTGGCTTGTCCGCTGGCGCTTTTGAGTGCGGTGGGATAGTGTCCGCTACCCCAGACACAACCCTAGTATTCTCTCGCACTTGAGGACATTATTCCAGCGAATGATTGCGGCGTTTCCAGGCTACACGCAAAAGTGATGTGGATCAGATCGCGCAACCGAAATGGGCGCTTTCCGGCCATCTTGGTTGGAGGGAATGTTCGCCGTGCGTATTATTATGTGTCCGTCGAGCTATGGATCCCACTGCCATCAGCGAGCAGATCGACCGAATCCTGCGCAGCCGGGGTTTCGCGAGTAAGAGCCAGCTCAGGAAGTTGCTGCAAGTTCTGCATCAGAACCTCTTGCATGAAAATATGGATTCGCCATCTGGCCTGACGAGCGATCAGGTGATCCGGGAACTGTGGCCCACTGAGATTCGAACCAAGCGGTCGGCAGATGTGGCGACAGAGATGAACCGTCTGCGCCACGCGCTGAAATCCTATTACGATGGCGAGGGCGCGAGCGATCCGATCACGATCGTCCTTCCCAAGCGTGCGGCCGGAGCGGTAGAGGGAAGCCGGGGGCAGCCGTGGATGGTCGCGGCACTTCGTACCGGCACAGAGGATGGGGCGGCGGAAGAGCGTCCGCCGACACGAACGAATCCTGTTGGAAGGCTAAAGAAAATCATTGCAATCGTTGCGCTTGGCGCTGCCCTTGGCATGGCGGCCTACATTTCCATCCGAATACTGGGGGTGCACGACGCGCCCAAGTTTGGCCGGCTGGACGGTTCTGCACTGGCGATCATGAATGCGGAGGGCAAAGAACTTTGGAGAACGGGCTTTCCCGAGGGATTCTCGACCGACTGGTACTACGAGAAGAGCCAAGGGACACGTATCTGGTTCGGGGATTTGGAGGGGAAAGGCCATACCAGCGTTCTTTTTTCTTATCTCTCCGCCGCAGGCCCACAATCGCAGGAGACGACCCTGATCTGCTACTCCGATCGAGGCAAAGAAAAATGGCGTTGGACCCCCGGGAGAGAGCTGCCCGAACTCGCGGGGAGTCCGGCGACGTTCCGGACCATGGCACTAAGGGTACTAAAGGCGACCGACAAGAGCCCCCCCCGGATCGTAGTTTCAAGCCAGCACAGCCCATGGTGGCCCAACCAGATCGCGATCCTCGATTCCACCGGCAAGACCATCTCTGAGTACTGGCATTCTGGAGGCTTGAATTTCATGACGTTGGCGGATCTGGATGGCGACGGGAGAGAGGAGATAATCGCCACGGGAGTCAGCAATGGGTATGATCATCAAGCGACATTGGTGGTGCTCGATCCTGACCGGGTGTTTGGCGCTTCCACGGAGGTGCGGCCTGAGTTTCAAATCCACGGCATGGGCGTTGCCCACGAGCGGTTGCGCCTGTTGTTTCCACGGAGCGATTTGAACAAGGCGTTGTTTCAATTCAATCAGGCCACTGATCCCACTTTCGAGCATGGCATCATCCGACTTACGGTGTTGGAATGCATTTCCCCGCCGGGTTGCCTTATCTGGTACGAATTTGACAGGAACTTTCGTCTGATTGCGGCTTATGCGGGCGGTGACGGATTTCGCAGCGCTCATGCGCGGTTCTATCAGAGCGGAAAAGATGCGCATCCGCTGAGTGCCGAAGAACAGGCGGCGTTCCAAAAAGTCCGATGCCTGGTGGGATGCAAATCTGAGTTCGTCGCCGTGGGTAAGCTGGTGCCCTAAATCCGCCCTAAGTAAGTGTAACTTCCGGAATACGCTTCGATTTCATACCGAATTCATATCAACTCCAGCCTCCAGCTATTGACCCGGCTTGGATCTGCTGCCAGCATGGGCCGACGTTGCTCCGGCAACTGTGCGAGGTTTCCCATGAGAAGACTAATGAATTGCTGGGTTCGTTTCGTTCAGGCGGAAGTATTCGCCTTCCTGCTCTATGCCGTGACGGCGATTCCCGTGACGGCCCAGACCCTCACCACTCTCGTGAGTTTCGACGGGACCGACGGGGCTGAACCCAACATCCCCTTGGTGCAGGGTCGGGATGGGAACTTCTATGGCATGACCGGTGCGGGTGGGGCCAACAACGCTGGCACGATCTTCAAAGTCACACCGACTGGCACGCTGACCACTCTGTACAACTTTTGCTCCCAACCTGGCTGCACGGACGGTATCAACCCTCCCCTGATCGGCAGTGGGCTCGTTCTAGCCACCGACGGGGACCTTTACGGCACAACCGCCGAAGGCGGACCCAACACCAACTGCAACCAGGGGGGCCAGAGCTGCGGCACGATCTTCAAAATCAGCCCGGCGCGTGTGCTGACCACGCTGCACAGCTTCAACGGCGCGGACGGATCGTTCCCGAACGGGATGGTGCAAGCCACCGACGGGAACCTCTACGGGACCGCCCAGGAAGGCGGCGCCAACAACGGCGGGACATTCTTCAAGATGACCCGGAGCGGCACGCTGACCACGCTATACAACTCTTGCTCCCTGACCGACTGCGCGGACGGCGGCGCCCCTTCGAGCGCGCCGGTGCAAGCTACCGATGGGAACTTCTACGGGACAACGTTCGTTGGCGGGGCTGGCCTTGGAGGTGGGACGGTCTACAAGATCACGCCGAAGGGCAAACTCACGACGCTGGCCACGATGGGCGGGTCTCCTGCCGGCGCGCTGGTGCAAGCCACCGATGGGAACTTCTACGGAACCGGGGCACGCAGTGGCACTGTCTTCAAGATGACGCCGAGCGGCAGCCTGACGACGCTGGGCGTGGTCGGGCAGTACGCCTACGCGGGGTTGGTGCAAGCCACCGACGGAAATTTCTACGGCACAGTGTACGGGCAACCCGGCACAGTCTTCGCAATCACGCCAAAGGGTACTGTGACGACACCATACACTTTTTGCTCGCAACCGAGTTGCACTGACGGCGACTATCCTTTAGCGGGGCTGATCCAATCCACCAACGGAAACCTCTACGGCGTAACGATAGTAGGGGGCGCCGATACCGCCTGTAACCTCATTCAGGGGGCTAGCGGCTGTGGCACGGTCTTCAGCCTGTCGGTCCCGGGCCTAAACCCCTTCGTGGAAGCGCTGACCTACTCGGGCAAGGTTGGGGCTACCATCGAATTTCTGGGGCAAGGTTTCACCAAGACAACCACGGTTTCCTTCAACGGAACTCCCGCCACGCCGAGTGTGAAATCCGGGACTTATCTGACGGCTAAAGTTCCGAGCGGAGCGACTACAGGCTATGTGACCATCACAACTTCGGGCGGCAGCTTGCAGAGCAACAAAATATTCCGCGTGAACCCGTAGGCCAGGAGTTGTGGGAAGGAAACTCCGCGGTGAGCGGGAATTTGGTGGAGCTAGTCGGGCTCGAACCGACGGCCTCGTCGTTGCGAACGACGCGCTCTCCCAACTGAGCTATAGCCCCATGCGGGTGGATGATTGCACTGCCAAGTTATTTTACCAGCGTTCGTTGCTCCGCACCACGATCCTTACTGATTCTCGTCCCAGGCTGCGCTGCCGCCGCCGTTACCAGAGTTGCATCCGCCGCACAAAAGAGCCTTGACGAATGCCCCCGCTCTGCGTCTAACGTAATATTAGTACTGTGGGCGGGATGGGTTCTCCGAGATGTTCGCGCAACTGAAATCTGGGACGTCGACGCAGCACCGGGTGCTGGCGGGATCGCTGGCGCTGCACGGGCTGCTGTTCGCCTGGCTGCTGCATGCTCCGGAGCCGCAATTGCTCAATGCCAACTCCGTGGCGATTGGGCACAATGGCAAGGTTATCGCCCGGCTTTACTTCCCTACCCCGTCGCCGGACGACAGCGCTACGACTTCATCCGACCAGGCGAGCCAGGTCTACCGTCATCAGCGGCTGGGTCACGAGAAATTGATTTTGAAACAGAACCCGGTGCAGGCGAGGTTGCCGCTGCCACCGACGCAACTCACTCGCTCCGGCGCTGAGGACGATGCAAAGACGGCAACGCTCTCGAAGCTGGGTCATGGGGCACAGGCGGGACTTCCCTATGGATCCGTGCCCGGAAGCCCGGTGTATGGCGACGAGATTCGTCCGGCTCTGCCCATCACGACTTCCGATCCAGTGGTCTACCCGTGGCAGCGGCCGGATTCCGAGGGCAAAGTGGTTATCGAAATCACGATCGACGAAAGAGGAGAAATCGTCCGCAAGAAGGTGTTGCAGAGCCTCGGTTCCGAGATCGACAACAAATGCCTGGCGGCCCTGGAGAACTGGCACTTTCAGCCAGCGACGCATAACGGTGCGCCGATTGCTTCGAAGCAGGATGCCATTTTCGCCTTCAAGGCGCGCGGGCAGGCAAACTCTGGATCGTTCTCGCCCTATCGCGCAGCCGCTATAATCAAGGGGTGACCGAAAGCGCAATCCAAGCAGTCGCGTCCGCGGATTTTCCAACCCGCTGGGGCAAGTTCCGGATATACGGTTTCCGCGCCGAATCCGGCTCGGATGGAAACGGCGAGGTTGAGGAAGCCGTGGCCCTCGTCATGGGTGATGTTCGTTCTGCTCCTCCGCTGGTGCGGATTCACTCCCAATGTTTAACGGGTGACGTGTTTCATTCGCTGCGCTGCGACTGCCGGCAGCAGCTCGAGATGGCGCTATCCATGATTCGCGACGAGGGCACGGGCATCCTGATTTACGAACTGCAGGAAGGCCGCGGCATTGGGCTGATGGCGAAATTGCAGGCGTATGAGTTGCAGGATGCGGGCCTCGACACGGTCGAAGCCAACGAACGCCTGGGGTTTAAGGCCGACCAGCGTGACTTCGCCCTGCCCGGCCAGATGCTGAAAGCGCTGGGCGTGCGCAAAGTGCGGCTGCTTTCGAATAATCCCGATAAGGTCGAGGCTTTGCAGCGTGCCGGGATTCAAGTCGTGGAGCGCGTCCCCTGCGAAGTCACGCCCAGCCCGCATGCCGAAGAATATCTTAAGACCAAGAAAGAAAGGCTGGGCCACTTATTCAGTTCGTAGAATCTTTTCTAACGCCGCGCGATTCTTCGCCGGCAGGTCATGCAGCGCGGCCCGCGCCAGAGCAAGATAGACTTCCCGAGCGCCCGGAACTGCCAGCAATACTTCGAGATGCTTCTCTATAGTCGCGGCGTCTCCGCGCGCGATGGGGCCGCTAAATGAGGCAGGCGCGCCCAACCATGCGTAGTTGGTGAGGGTTTGTTCGAGAATGGGCAGCATTCTTTCCCGGGCCGCTTTTCGATTGACTCCGGCTGCCACCGCCACGCGCTCGGTCGCCGCCAGCAAAGCCGTGAGCAGCGGCGAGGCGAACATCCCCCACGCGTGATAAGCCGCCTTCTGATCTTTGCGGATAGAGAACGGCTGGCCGCGCAATTCGAGAACAATGGCACGCGCGGTTCGCGCTGCTTTGGGATCTCCTTCGATGGCGAATGGAACACCGCCGAGCAAGGGCCGCGAACCGCGCACGAACGTCATGAGGGGATGCACTGATGCTACGGCCGCTCCACGCTCCCGCAGCACGGCAAGTTCGTCGCTTGTAAGGGCGCCGCTGGAGTGCAGCGCGACTTTGCCTCTCCAGTCAGCCGCTCCCGCCAACGACGCTGCTGCGCTGGAAATCGCTCCATCGGGAACGCAGAACCAAACCACATCCGCCTGAATCTGCGCCTGGGTAACTGCCACAGCGGATGCCTCGACTTCGTGAGCAAGCTTCTGCGCGCGCCGCAGAGAGTTTGCTCGACCGCGCGTGACGATTTGCTCGATCCCGTATCCTGCTGCGTGCAGAGACGCTACGAGCGCGCCAGCCAGATTCCCTGCCCCGACAATTGCGATACTCGGCTTCGCCAGCTTCGCGGGCATGCCCGGCAGCATAGCAGAATCGGCCGTTGATTCCCGCAGTCTTATGCCAGTTTTCTGCGGGAAGAAACCGAATGCCGTGTTTTATATTGTTCTAATGCCCAAGTCTCCGCGCTCCAAGTCAAAGCCGGTTAGATCTAGCCAGAGTTCCCACCCCAAGGCACGTCTGATTTCTTCCCGCACGGTGTATCGCGGCCCGGTCTTTTGGGTCACGACGGATCACGTGCAGGAGCCCGGCGGCGTGCGCGCCCGCCGCGATGTCATTCATCACACCGGCTCGGTGGTGGTGCTGGCGGTCGATGATTCGCGTTCGACGCCGCGGGTGCTTTTGGAGCGTCAATATCGCCATGCCGCGAACGACTATCTGTGGGAACTCCCTGCCGGACGCATCGATCCCGGCGAAAAGCCGCTTCCGGCGGCGCAGCGCGAGCTGCTCGAAGAAACCGGCTACACAGCCACTCACTGGCGGCGCATTCTGAACTTCTACGCCAGCCCCGGATTCGTCGCCGAAACCATGTCCGTGTATATGGCCACCGGTCTTCACGCCGGTAAGGCTCAACCCGAGGATGACGAAGTGATTCTTAAACGCATGATGTCGCTGCCGGCCGCGATTCGCATGGTCTTGAACGGCACGATTCGTGACGCCAAAACCATCTCTTCGGTCCTGTGGCTCGATCACCAGGTTCGGGGGAAATAGCGGGGCCGTTTCGCTTCGCTCGACTGGACAGCCGAGTCGGCTGTCCCCACATGAGCATGCCAATGCAGCCCCACCGTTTCGCCTTGACACCCCCTCCTTAATCGCATAAGAATGCATCCTATGCGGGCACGTCCTTGGCCCCCCGACTGAAGGACGTGCGGAAAGCGGGGGTTCACGTGGAACGAATGAAAGGCACGGTTAAGTGGTTCAATAACGCCAAAGGCTACGGGTTCATCGGGCGCGCGGATGGTCCCGACGTTTTTGTACATTACAGCGCCATCACCTCCGAGGGCTACAAGAGCCTGCAGGAAGGCGACACGGTAGAGTTCGAAATCACCGAGGGGCAAAAGGGACCTCAGGCCGCCAACGTTAGCAAGAGCGCTTGAAGGATCGGCATCTCAGTTAGACTCTCCGATGCCAGCACGGCGTCCTGAAGACCCCGTGGCCGGATGTGCGATTTTGTTTTCCGAGTACCCTGTCTGTCCCGCTCCCTTATCGCTGGCACTGCTCTCCAATCTTGTTTAATCTTTAATCCGTGGACAATAAATCGATCGCGAACATCCTTTACGAAACCGCCGACCTGCTCGAAATCGACGGCCAGGATTCCTTCCGCATCCGGTCCTACCGCAATGCGGCCCAGGCCATTGAAAACAATACTGAGCAGATTAAAGACATTATCAGCGAACCCAAGAAGGTGCTGGCGATTGCCGGCATCGGCAAGGGCATGCTGGTGAACCTGCAGGAACTCTTCAAAGACGGCAACCTCACGGTGCAGGCGGATCTGCTCAAGAAATATCACCCGTCGATGCTGCAGTTGCTGAAGATTCAGGGTCTGGGACCGAAGACGATTGCGCTGATCTGGAGCGCTTACAAAATCTGCGACGTCGAGGGGGTGGAGAAGCTGGCGCGCGAGGGCAAGATTCGCGAACTGCCACGCATGGGTGAGAAGCACGAACAGAAGCTGCTGAAGGCGATCGAGGATTATCGACGAATCTCGGGTCGATTTCTCATCGATACTGCCGAAGCTGAGGCGGAAAAGCTCACCGAGTATCTGGCGAAATTCCCCGGCATCGACCGCATTACCCCCGCAGGCTCTCTGCGCCGCGGCCGCGAAACCGTGGGCGATCTGGACATTCTGGTAACGGGCTCGGCCTGCTGCGACGAAGCCACACGCGCCAGTGCGGTGGAGTATGTAGCGAAATATCCTCCGCTGATGGATGTGATCGCGCGGGGCGATAACAAAATTAGTTTCCGCCTGCGCAACGACCTGCAGGTCGACGTTCGGCTGTTGCCTCCGGAGTCCTTCGGCGCGGCCATGCAATATTTCACCGGATCGAAAGCCCACAACGTTGCCTTGCGCCAGCGCGCTCTAAAGATGGGTTACACGCTCAACGAGTACAGCCTCGCTGATCTCAAGACCGAGAAACCGGTCGCCGGCAGGACCGAAGAAGAAATCTACGCCAAGCTCAAGCTGGATTACATCCCACCCGAGTTGCGCGAGAATCTGGGCGAGATCGACGCCGCCGAGAAGCACACCCTGCCTGTTCTAATCACTCTGGACGATCTTCAGGGCGACGTCCATATGCACACCGTCGAAACCGACGGCAAGAATACGATCGAAGAAATGGCCCAAGCCGCCAAGGCGCACGGCTACAAATACATGGCCATTACCGACCATTCCAAGAACCTGGCTTTCGCCAACGGCTTAGATGACAAACGTGCCGTGGCGCACATCCAGCGGATTCGTGCCGCCAGGGACAAAGTCGAGGGCATCACCATTTTCGCCGGAATCGAAGTGGACATCCTCGCCGATGGCGACCTTGATCTTTCCGACGACGTGCTCGCCCAGATGGATGTGGTCATCGCCAGCGTGCATTCGGTTTTCAATCAGGAGCCGGCGAAGATGACCGACCGCCTGCTCAAAGCGGTCGAGAATCCCAACGTTTCTCTCATCGGCCATCCCACAGGCCGCCTGCAGCTTCGCCGCGACGCCTACCATTTTGACATGGACGCAGTCCTGACGGCGGCGGCTAAACACAAAGTCGCCATGGAGCTGAACTCCTACCCCGATCGTCTTGATTTGAACGACGTACACCTTCGGCAGGCCAAGCAGCGGGGAGTAAAGATCGTGATCAACACTGATTCTCACCACACCTCGCACCTGGACAAAATCCGTTACGGCATTCTGCAGGCGCGGCGGGCGTGGCTGACGAAAGACGACGTCCTGAATACTTTGCCAGTTCAGAAATTTGCCAGGGCGATGAAGCATGGCTGGAATTGAGCTCGGGCTTCGGCTTTCGGGCTTCGGGGCTTCGGCAAGCGGAAGAGTAGAATCGACAAGCGCAACAAAATCTATGTCTGACCAAACACCCAATCCTCAACCGGTTCGTCCGGCAACCCCGGCCGCACCCGCAAACAGCGCGCCCCCAGCCGCCCAGCGCGGCCCCACCATCAACATCGGCGACGAATTTGGAACCGCCAAGCGCAACCTGCCGCCGGTAAGGGTCCTGCTGCTGGCCACTGCTGGAGTACTCATGATTGCCGGCGCGGTGGCGTTCTTGCAGCGCGCCAAGCCGCAAGGCGCCGGATCACTCGACAATGTAACCGCAGCCGAGATCCCCGCTCAAGACTCCGTTCTGGTCGCTCTCACCTTCACGCTCCGGAATTCCGGCGAGAAATCACTTTGGGTACACGGCATTCAAGGCAAGCTCGTGACCGCCGGCGGAGAACAGAGCAGCGACGCCGTTTCCGCCGTCGATTTCGACCGCTACTACCAGGCTTTCCCCGGACTGAAGGCGAACGCTCAGCCAGCTCTCGCTCCCGAAGATAAACTGCAGCCCGGCCAGGAAACCAAACGAACCGTGATCGTCAGCTTCCCCGTGAAGCTCTCAGACTTCAACCAGCGCCGCTCCGTGAGCGTGATCATCCAGCCCTACGACCAACCAGTGCCCATTGTGTTGACCAAGTAGGGCCGGGGCTCTCCGCTCATCTGACGCGCTCCACTTGCGCGTCGGCCACGATATGGGTTCCTATAGGGTAATGAATCTAACTCGGCAGATGGTCCGCTCAATCGCGGCCCTATGCGCATTCGTGTTCCTGATCGCTTGCGCCGGATTCGCAGCGTCCGCCAAGCCCGGCTATCTGATGTACGTCGGCACCTACACTGAGGAAGGAAGCAAGAGTAAGGGCATCTACGCCTATCGCTTCGACCCGGATACGGCTGAGATTACGCCTCTGGGCTTGGTGGCCGAAACCATCAATCCATCCTTTCTAGCCGTGCACCCAAACCATCGTTTCCTTTACGCAGTCAATGAAGTCGGCGACTACAAAGGCCAGAAGAGTGGAGCCGTCAGCGCCTTCGCGATCGACCACGCCACCGGCAAACTAACCCTATTGAGCCAGGTCGCGTCCAAGGGCGCGGACCCCTGTTACATCACGGTAGACAAAACTGGAAAATACGTTCTTGTGGCAAACTACACTGGCGGTAGCGTGGCAGTCTTCCCCGTGCTCGCGGATGGCCGGTTGGGTGAAGCCTCGGACTTCGTGCAGCACACCGGCCACGGCACTAATCTTGAACGCCAGGAAGCGCCGCACGCGCACTCGATCGACTTATCGCCCGACAACCGTTTCGCAATCGTGGATGACCTTGGCCTCGATGAGACCCTCGTCTACCGGTTTGACAGCGCCAAGGGCTTGCTTACCACAAACAACCCGCAGATCTATACCACGCTCGCCAAGGCCGATCCCGGAGCCGGGCCCAGGCACTTTGCCTTTCATCCCAACGGCAGGTTCGCTTATGTGATCAACGAAATGCAGTCCACGGTCTCTGTCTTTGCCTACGACAGTGCGGGCGGAGTCCTGCGTTCGCGGCAGACGATTTCGACCCTACCCAAGGGCTTTGCCGAACACAACGACGACGCCGAAGTTCAGGTCCATCCCTCCGGCAAGTTTCTCTACGCCTCGAACCGCGGGCATGACAGCATTGCAGTATTCGCCATCGACGCGAACCAGGGAACGCTGTCGCTCATCGAGTACGCTCCCACGAAGGGTAAGACTCCCCGGAGTTTTGAGATCGACCCAACCGGCTCGCTGCTGTTCGCCGAAAACGAGAAATCAAACAACATCGTCGCCTTTCACATCGACCAGCAAACCGGCCGCCTGACGCCCACAGGCAAGGTTTTCGACGTAGCGGAGCCCGTCTGTGTGAAATTCATGCCGATGGAGTGATCTGCAGTGACCGCGAGGAGACGAGAACGAGAGGGTGGCGTCTTACTTTGGTGGAAACAGGCTCGGGACAGGCGTCAGCAGCAGAAAACGCGCAAATTCCTGATTCCAATCGACAATTAATAAAACGGCCAGTCGAGGAATCTGGGGTATGATTAGAATATGCCTTATATCCTGGAACATCTCACCAGCCTTCGTCAGGAAATCACGGATTTACGGAACATGAACGCCCGCTCTGCGGCCAAGACCACGGATAGCCAGATCGACCAATCGGCGGTGGAAATGCGCGCCAACCGGTTGCTCGAGATCAAGAAGGAATTGTCGCAGATGCTGAATCGTCCTGAGGACCCCCGAGTTTGGTGGGAAAAGGGCGGACGGCGGAGTCGGGTGGCTTAGCAGCTGAGAAATAGTTGTCGCGGTATTGCCTCCATGGGCATTGGTCCCTTGGAGGCTTTTGTTTTGGACTTTCGAGATACGGGTCAAGGCGTGAGCGATCGGGCCGCTACGGCGAGGGCAGCAGCTAATCCCGCGGATTGGGATACGCCGCCCTGGGCGAGGTCTTTGCTGCCGCCCCCGCGACCGCCCAGCTTGGCCATGGTTTCTTTCAGGAGTACGCCCATGTCTTGGGGCTGGCCGGGGGATTGGGCGAAGACCAGCGCGGGCTGCGGGGACTCGGTGGCGAGCAAAGCCACGGCTGCTGATTGACGGGTTATCTTCTGAGCCAGCAGTTTGACGAAATTGAGGTCGCGATCGGAGAAGGTGCGCACGATCAGCTTGCGGCCGTGAGTTTCGGGAGTCTCCGCTAACAGAGCTGCGGCTTGTGCGGCGGCCAGTTCGTCCTGCGATTGCTCGCGTTGCTTGCGCAGCGATTTGGTTTCATCCAGCGATTTGCGAGCTTGCTGCGGGAGGTCGTAGATGTGGGCGGAAAACAGCGCGGCGGCTTCGGTTAGTGTGGAGAAGTCGCGGCGGGCTGTGAGGACCGCGCGCTGGCCGGCGACGAATTCGACGCGGTATCCCTGGCGAGCCTTTTCGCTCTTGCGCAGCAGGACGCTGCCGATTTGTCCGGTGTTGGCCACGTGTGTGCCACCGCAGGCGGTAAGGTCGAAGTCGTAAATGTCGATAAGGCGGAGTTGGTCGCGCTCTGTCGTTGGAAGCTTGCGCAGGCCGAGCTTTTCTGCTTCGTCGCGACTTACAAAGCGGACGCCGACGCTGCGGTTCTCCAACACGATTTCGTTGGCCAGGCGTTCGGCGGATTCGATCTGCTCTTTGCTGAGCGCGGGCGTGTCTATATCGATCGAGCAGTAGTCATCGGCCATGTGAAAGGAGACGGTGGGCATATTGAAAAGGCGCACGAAGGCAGCGGAAAGCACGTGCTGGGCGGAGTGCTGCTGCATGTGGTCGCGGCGGCGGGCGGGATCGATTTCACCATGGATGCGGGCGCCGGGCTGCGCAGCCTTGAGCGGAGCTTCCAGGTAGTGAACGACGTGGCCGTCCTCGGCGTCGGCGACTTCGGTGACGCGCAGTTTCTCCTCTCCGGAGACTAACCAGCCGGTGTCGTGGATCTGGCCTCCGCTGGTCGGGTAGAAAGCCGTACGGTCCAGAATGAGCGCCGGGCGCGGGGTTTCGACTACCGAACGGACTTCGGCGTCGAAGTTGTAGAGAAAAGAATCGTGGTAGTAGAGACGGTCGGTCATGCTTCCTTCAGGATAGGTATGGAGCGCGGGGTTATCAAGTCGTTCAATCGGTGGGTAGCGGGCTACCTTGAATCCACTTTCATCGTACGGTGTGCATCATCGGGGTCTTTCTCGTCAAGCAACAATCGTTGCAACCAGTGAGGGATGCCCTGATATGAAATGCTGCTTGTTTCGTGGCGATGGCGGAATTTATGGATGAGAGAATAGCCGGACAGTCCCAGCAGGAACAGCATTCCGGCGGCGTACCAAACGGTATCTAACCACGAGTAGCGCTTGCCTAGCCCGAGTGAGACTAGAAACGCGGCCCAGAAGATAACCGCGGGAATCCATCCTCGCCATCGGCGGTTCATGGAAGGCTCTCCCTAACTATCTTACGCCGCTCGTTCCGTCCTCCGCTTTAGGATCGAGTGTTCGATGTTAATCTTTAGTGGTTGCGCTGGGCAGCCTATTTGCATGGACGTTCTCCAAAATCTTTTCGAGCAGCATTTCCATGTTCCGCCCGAGGGTGTGCAGCCCCTGCAGGGCGAGCTGGGCGGGTCGGGAAGAAAGATCATTCGGCTTTCCAGCGACAAATTCAGCGCGATTGGCATTCTGTACGGCGTGCGCGAGGAAAACATCGCCTTCCTGGAGTTTTCCCGTCATTTTCGGCGGCACGGCTTGCCCGTGCCGGAGATTTATGCGGAAGACTTGAACCAGGGCGCCTATCTCGAGGAAGATTTCGGCGATACGACGCTTTTTGAGTTCCTCTCGAAGCATCGCGCGGGCGACAACATCGCTCCGCAGGTGGTGGAAGCATATCGCAAAGTTGTGGGCGTGTTGCCGCGCTTTCAGATCGAGGCGGGACGCGATTTGAATTACAGGGTGTGCTATCCGAGGGCGAGCTTCGACCGGCAGTCCATCGCCTGGGACCTGAATTATTTCAAGTATTACTTTCTCAGGCTTGCCGGAATTCCCTTCAACGAACAAGCACTGGAAGATGATTTCGATTGCCTGACGAATTTCCTGTTGAGCGCCAACTGCGATTATTTTCTGTACCGCGATTTCCAGTCGCGCAACATCATGCTGCGCGACGGCCAGACGTTCTTTCTGGACTATCAAGGCGGCCGCAAAGGGGCGCTGCAATATGACATCGCTTCCCTTCTGTACGATGCCAAGGCCGACCTGCCGCCGGAGTTGCGCCAGCAGTTGCTCGATCTCTACATCGACAAGGTCTCCGGCTTCATCGATCTGGAGCGCGAAACATTCCTGCATCATTACTACAGCTACGTCTATGTCCGCATCCTGCAGGCGTTGGGAGCTTATGGTTTTCGCGGATTTTATGAGCGCAAGGCACATTTTCTGCAAAGTGTGCCGTACGCGCTGAAGAACCTGCGCTGGCTGCTGCACAATGTGAAGCTGCCCATCGCGCTGCCCACGTTGACGGAAGCGTTCATCAGCATGCTGGCCTCGAAGAAACTCCAGGGTCTGGCCTCCGAAGCCGACCATCCGGCGGTGCTGACGGAGGCTTTCAACCGCCCACCCGCCTCGGAGGCGGAGAACCTTACGGTGCGGATTTGGAGTTTCTCGTATCACCGGGGCTGGCCGAAAGACGAGAGTGGAAATGGTGGCGGGCCGGTTTTCGACGGCCGCTGCCTGCCCAATCCCGGCCGCGAAGAGCGCTTCAAAGCGCTGACGGGTAAGGATGCGCCGGTCATCGACTATCTCAATCAGCAGGAGAGCGTGCATCAGTTTCTGGCCCATGCCCTATCGCTGGTGGATGCTCATGTGAGCGAGTATCAGCGGCGCCGCTTCAAGCATTTGATGGTGTCGTTTGGCTGCACGGGCGGGCAACATCGTTCGGTGTATCTGGCGGAGCAGTTGGCGAAACATCTGGGTGGCCGGAATGGAGTTGAGGTGGTGGTGCGGCACCGCGAGTTGGAGAGTCCAGCGTGAAGGCGATGATTCTGGCTGCCGGGCTGGGCACGCGCCTGCGGCCACTCACGGACGATCGTCCCAAGGCTCTGGTGGAAGTGGGTGGGCGAACGCTGCTCGAGATCACGATTGCGCGTTTGCGCACGTTTGGAGTGCGCGAGGTGATTGTGAATGTGCATCACTTCGCCGACATGGTTGTGGATTATTTGAAGGCGAATGACAACTTCGGCATGTACATTGAGATTTCGCGCGAAGATGTGTTGCTCGATACTGGCGGGGGATTGAAGAAGGCTGCTGGTTTCTTTCTCGATGACTCCAGCCGTTTGGACGAGCCGTTCGTTCTGCATAATGTCGATGTCATCAGCACGATTGATTTGAAGCGGATGGTGCAGTTTCATGTTGAACATAAGGCTCTGGCCACATTGGCCGTGCAGGAACGTGAGACTTCCCGCTATCTTCTTTTCGACGAGCGCCGCCAACTTTGTGGACGCGCGGGACGCGATCAGGCGCCCGAGCTCGTCCGGCCCGCACAGCAGACGCAGGCGTGCGCATTTTCCGGAATCCACGTCATTTCACCTCGTATTTTTTCGCTGATGACGGAAGTAGGTGCATTCTCGATCATTACTTCCTATCTACGTCTCGCGGCTCAGGGAGAACAAATCCTCGCATTCCGGGCCGACAAATATTATTGGCGAGATCTGGGACGGGCTGAGAATGTGGCGCGGGCTGAGCTGGACTTCAAGAACAAAGTTCTTCCCTGATGCAGAAGCTCACACTTTGGCTCAGAACCTACAGGCCCGCATGATCGCTGCCCCCGGCTAATTGCCCGTGCCGCTGAGGCTGATGGTTTGCTTGCCGCTGCTGGTGTTGTCGTCGACCGTCACGGTTGCCGAACGCGATCCGGTCTTGGTGGGCGTGAAGGTCACGGTGATGAGGCATGTCTTCAGGGGATTAATCGTGCCTGAATTGGGGCAGGTGCTGGCTTTGGTAATCAGGAAATCGCCGGGGTTCGCACCGCTGAGCTTGATGCTTGTGATGTCCAACGCGACGGTGGAACTGGTGTCGGTAAGAGTCGAAGACTGAGCGGCGCTCGTCTTACCGACCGTGACCGAGCCGAAGTTCAGCAATGCGGGTAAAAGCGTGGCTGTGGGCACCGCAGCCGTGCCCGTGCCGCTTAAGGCGATCGTCTGCTTCCCGCTGCTGGTGTTGTCGTTGACCGTCAGCGTTGCCGAACGTGATCCGGTCGCGGTGGGGGTGAAGGTCACCGAGATCAGGCAGGTTGCCAGAGGATTGATCGTGCCCGACTTGGGGCAGGTGCTGGCCGAAGTGATTTTGAAATCTCCCGGGTTCGCACCAGTCAGCGTGGTGCCGGTAATCGTCAGCGTGGCGGTTTTGCTGGTGTCGGTAAGAGTCGAAGTCTGAGCGGAACTCGTCGACCCTTGGGTGACCGAGCCGAAGTTGAGCGATGCGGGAAGAAGCGTCGCTGTTGGTTCCGCGGTGCCGGTTCCGGAAAGGGAGACGGTCTGCTTCGCGCCGCTGGTGTTGTCGTTGACCGTCAGCGTCGCCGAGCGTGATCCGATTGCGCCGGGAGTGAAGGTCACCGAGATCAGGCATGTGGCCAAAGGATCGATCGTCCCGGAGTTGGGGCAGGTGCTGGCGGAAGTGATTTGGAAATCGCCAGGGTTCGCGCCGGTCAGGGTGATGCTGGTGATGGTCAGCGTGGCTGTGGCGCTGGTGTCGGTGAGGGTCGAAGTCTGCGCCGGACTCGGCGAACCTTGCGTGACCGAGCCGAACTTGAGCGATGCTGGCAGAAGCGTCGCCGTAGGAACTGCGACCTTGCCCGTGCCGCTCAGGCTGATGGTTTGAGTGCCACTCTTGGTATTGTCATTCACCGTCAATGTTGCCGAACGCGATCCACTCGCGGTTGGAGTGAATGTCACCGTGATCAGGCACGTTCCTAAAGGATCGATCGTCCCAGACTTAGGACAGGTGCTGGCGGATGTGATCTGGAAATCGCCGGGGTTTGCTCCGGTCAGGGTCATGCTGGTGATGTTCAACGCAATGCTTGAACTGGTATCGGTAAGGGTGGAAGTCTTGGCGGAACTCGTCGTTCCAATCGTGATCGAGCCGAAATTCAGCGATCCGGGCTTAAGCGTGGCCGTTGGAGGTGCGGTTCCCGTACCGATGAGCGTCACCACCTGAGGACTGGTGGGGTCGGCGTCGGTGAAGGTCAGCGTTCCGCTGAAGGTTCCCTCAAAACTGGGATCGAATGTAACGGTCACGGTGCAGCTCTTGCCGGCACCGAGTTTGGTTCCGCAAGTGTTGGTCTCGGTGAAAACCGAAAGGCTCGATACGATGCTGGTGATGTTGGTAGACGTTTTCGCGTTATTGGTTAGCGTGACGGTCTGCGAAGCACTGGTAGTGTTGGTCTGCTGGTTGCCAAACGCCAGCAGAATTGTAGACAAGCGGAAACCCGGCGCGGGGACGGTGACTTCCGCGGTTACCATGCGCGTGAGATTACCGTTGTTGGCCACGATGGTGACGGGGTATGTGCCTGCGGGAGCCGAGGTCGTGCCAGTAATGGTCAGTGCCGAAGTTCCGGCAACGCCGCCTGAGAGAGGAATCGTGGTGGGACTGAAAGCGGAACTCATCCCGCTCACGCCCTGAATCCCATCGAGCAGCAGGCTGAGAGTTCCGGTGAAATCAAGTGGAGTGGCTGTCAGATTAAACGTAGCCTGTCCAATTGGATTGAGGGTCAAGGCGGTGTTGTCAATGTCGAGCCAGTAATCCGGCATATCCGGCAGGATCGCATTGCACGCTGTGGCCGGATTCGATTTCGGCGCCGAGAAGGAAGACGACGAATCCTGCCCGGTCGAACTCTTCCAGCCCGAAAAATCCAGCTGCGTGTTGTAATCCGGCGTGGGCACGACAAAAGGCGTGGTCGAGTTGTCGGCGTTCCACCAGGTGTTGTTGTTGGAAACAAAACTGGTCTCGAACGTCGTCCAGTCGCTGCCGCCTAAAGTTGCGTCCTCGAAAACATACTGCGACGTGCTGTCGGCTTGGATGACGTTGCCTGTGTTGGTGAAGTTGCTGGTAATCAGGTTGATCGCCTGCCCGGTCTGCCAGTTGCTGATTTCGATTCCCCCAGGTTCGCCGAAAACATCGATCTGCGCGGGCGGATTATTAACAATGGTACCGTTGGTGAACGAAACATCGGTAGAGTTTCGAATAGCGAGACCACCGCCGCCGATCAGGGGATTGCCGTTGCAAAGGTGACTCGACGAAATAGCGATGGGGCCTTCATTCTTTTCGCTGAAGATGGCGCCAATCAGGTTGTTGGTGGAGACCATGTTGCTGACGGTAATGTTGGCGTTGTCGGTGTCCCAGTGGATGCCGTAGGTCTGGTTATAGGCCAGGGTCATGCCGTCGATGGTGTCAACGTGGGCCTGGTAGGGATGAGTGCCGCCGAGGTTGCAGGCGTAGTAACCACCTTGCGCGCCGCGCCAGTTGTTGAAATTCGCGGTGTCGTTGGTCCACAAACCGTTCAGGGTTTGGAACTCCTGGAAGCCGCCGCTTCCGTTGTGATTGGCGATGGTGTTTTGCACTGTGAAATTGGTAAACGGATTCGAAATCGACAATCCCTGACCGTTGTTCCACTGAATCGTCAGCGTATCGAGAAGCACGTTGCTGGCAGCGCCGCTAATCTCAACCGCGGCGCTGCTCATGCAGGAGCTCGCATACTGGAAGGTGAGGCCGCGGAGCACGATATAGGACTTGCCCGAGAGTTTCCACAGCGAGGGTTGGGTTGCCGTTTCTATCGTGGCAGTGGATATTTTGGTGCCACTCGGCGGATAGAGATATACCGTTCCCCCGGCCTGGTCTACATAGAAGCTGCCGGGCTCCAACTCGGCGATGCTGAGGACTTGTGTCATCACCGCTCCGTTGACCGCGAGCATTTCCTGCTGCAGCACAATGTTCTGGGCGGTGGGGCAACCCGACAATTGGGCACAAGTGCCGAAGTCATAGGTCCAGTTGGTGGTGTAAATCTTGTGGTTTGCGGAATACTCAGTCCACCCGGTCAGCACCGTTGCGCCGTCGACGATGACCGTGCCATTGGTGACGGCCTGGAATGTGATGGGCATGGATGTATCCCGTTTGGACGAGACCATGTTGATGGATTCGCGGTAGGTGCCGGGCTGGATGTTGACCTGGGTGCCGATGCCGGCCTGATTGTTGCTCACGGCGGCGGTGACGGCTTTGTTGATGGTCTGCCAGGGATTGTTAATCGTGCCGTTGCCGTTGGTGTCACTGCCATGCACCGCGTCCGTGTAGACGAAGGCGGTTTCCAAACCTTCATTAATGGAGGCCTGTCCCCAGCAGGCGCCAGGCAGCGCAACCACGCCCGCGACCACACCCAGGATGAGCAGACAAAGCGAAAGCGAGTCGGTGGCGGCGTGTTTTCTCACTCAGATCCCCGGAGGCTAATTATGGAAACGACGAACCCTGGAACCAAATTACTGACGGGATACAGACCAAGCAGGCGCGCACTCAGTTCTGATTGGCTGGAGTTTAACGTGCACGATGATGGCTGTCAATGGCTTACTGGGAGCCAAGTTCGAGAGATTCCCACATAGGGACAGGTGAATTCCCAACACGGCACGGGAAGTTGACGCTGTGCAAAACCCGTCAATAAATGCTATGGCGTTGTTACAACGACCGCGCTCAAATTTTGGGCTGAAGGGCGATCCGCTGCGATAATGGCTCGATGCACGAGCGCTCAATCGCTCTGCGGATTAGTGTAGTGGACGCTTGGTGTATCGATTAGCTGCGAGCAAGAGATAGGGGAACCCGCGTCGTGTAGTCCTCAAGCCTTCGTCAGGAGGAATCATGGGTCAAGTTAGCTTTATTCCGGTGGAAACGAATGCCAGGTCGCGAACCGACCTCGTCGAGCGCGGGTTTACTCGTCAGCCGCTCCGAGTTGACGTAGAGGTAGCGCGCACACTGGAAGCGTTAGCCCATGCTGCCTGGTCCATTCCAAGGGACAAATACTATGAGGGGGGCGACAGGTATCGTTCCTTAAATCGTCTCCATGCCGAGATTGTTGAGGGCGGTGTGAAAGTTCTGCCGACGGAGGAGAGCGCGCCCTATGTACAGCTGGAAAAATACAACACGACCCTAGGCGGCCAGCCGCGGGAATACGCTCCACTGCCCCAGGAGATCGCCGGTACCGCGGGGGTTCGCAAGCTGATCGCTTACCACCTTCGATACCTGCCGCTCTCGGCGGTAGGTACCAGGTATTTGGTCAACATGCATGTGATCCGGTTCACGGCTACGCCGGGCCGGCCCTGTGACACAAGCCCACCGGGCTTACATAAAGACGGGGAAAAGTATATTGCCACGCATCTACTGGGCCGCTGCGGCGCTGCGGGCGGCGAAGTCCTCATCACCGACAATGACAAACACGAAATAGATCGCTTCACGATGCACGAATCGGGCGAGTGTTACGTCTTCGACGATGAGCGCATCTGGCATATGTTGACTCCGGTGGCAGTGCTGGACGGCAATCAGTTCGCCTACCGTGACACGCTGGCCTTCGATATGCTGCCCGAGGGCTGGGAACCCGCGAAGTGATCTGGGAAGGTGGCGGGCAGGATGGGGCCCGTGTCGAGCAATACCCCGAACGTTGAATGTCGTGTGCCGCCACTGCACAATATTGATCTAGACGCTGCGCTAGGATCTCTCCCACTAAAGAATCAGCGGAGAAAGCCCTTCTTCGATGCATCCCGCTGCAGAGAGTCCCGTTGCTGTTCCGCCTGCCCGCTAATCCAAGTACAGAAACGGCATTATAGAGGGCACGCCATTTGAGCCAACGATCACCAGCATGTAATAACCGGGCGGGGCCACGCTGCCATTCGCGGGAGCTGTAGCCTTGATCGTTCCGGCACCGAGGGTGAAGGTCAGGTCTACGTAGCGTTGGTCAAAGTTGTCGGCGTGAGTAGTCGCTGCCGGCCGCATCAGGGCTACTCGAGTAATGGTTGAGGCCTGGGGAGATTTGATGCTGAACTGGGCGCCGTAGGTGAGCGAAGCCGGCGCGGATTTGATGGTCGGGCGCGGCCCGTTGAACAGGTACGGCGGGCTGAATATCTCGTAGCTGACCTGCGTGGGGGCGCCGTTGTCGGAACCCGCGGAAACGACCCGCCCATCGGGTAACAGGACTGCCGTCGAATGATAGGTTCGCTGGACCGTCTGCGAAGCAAGGACGGTCCATACTCCAGTCTTCGGGTTGTACACCTCCGACGAGAGCACTGGATTCACGTATGCGCCATTCCCACCCCCGCCGGCGACCGCCAGTACTGTTCCGTCCGGCAGCAGCACAAGGTTTTCGTTAATGCGGGGATAGTTCATGGGCGCGATATAGGTCCATTGGGGATTGGCCACGGACATATCAATCATCTCGACGGTATTAGTCGCTGGGCCGCCGCCGCTCAGGTGAGTCAACGAACCGCCTGCGACCATGACTTGCTCCAGCCCTGGTAACAAAACATGAGGAGCGAAATAGCGATAGCCAAAATTGAGGTATCCCACCGCCGACCAGAGATTTGTGCTGGGGTCGAACAGGTAAGTGTGCGGCGAAGGCGACGACATAAACACTTTGCCGCTGGGCAACAGCGACATCCGGGGATAAGGCTGCAGAACATCACTCGGCAAGTTGGCCGAGGCAGGCAGAGTCGTCCATGTACTGGTCTTGTAGTTGTACGACTCCAGGGGCGCGACCACTTTACCGTTCTGATTGGATCCGGAGAGCTCGAGCAGCGTCCCGTCGGTGAGTTCGACACTGCTTGGATACCAGCGTGGGTAGGCCATGACTGGGCCCACCGTCCACGCGGACGTGGCGGGATTAAATAACATCGCACTGGTGACGCCGCATCCACCGGTAGGGCATGGGCCCTCCAAGTCTCCACCCGTTACCAGGACGTCGCCGGTGAGCAATATGGACAAACCCGAGCAAAAGATGTCTCCCGCTCCCGCCATGGTCAACGACACGTTGGTGACTATGCCCGTAACTGGATCCAGCAATACAGCCTGGGAGCCGGGCCCCGGCGAGAGGGACCCTGGGAAGTAGTAGAAGAGGACTTTTCCGTTGTTGAGCACGGCGGCACTGCCCCCAACGAGGCACGGATATGTGCAGAAATTGACCGGCGGAGCCCATTGGCCCAACGTCGAAGCAGGCGGGACGGAGGCCTCCCGCGCCGGAACCTTAGCCTGGCCCCAGACACCGACTGGAACCAATAAGGCACAGAAAACTATCGCAACGAGGGCAAACCGCCCCCACAGCGGGCGGACTGGGATCGGAGCTTCAGCAATACCGGAAGGGCCCAACAGCCTGGCAAGAACAGTTGACTTTAACAAGAGTGTGTCCCCCTTTTTGTCAAGCAAGCATACCCCCCATAACCGCGACGGTGGAGTATCTAGAAACCGGTGGCTTACTTAAGCATGGGCGATACGAGGTGTCAAGATGAAGACTTTTGCGCAGTCTCCGGCGAACTGTCGAGAACAGGCGATAGCGCTCGTTGAAGAATGCCACCTAGCTTTTCTCCGCCTGCGGCGCCTCGCGAGCAAGAGTGTTGCCCCGCGTTTGCCGAAGAGGCACTCGCCCGACACTGCGGTCGCCAGCTATTGATGAATCGGGGGCCGAGGACTCCAGCGAGGGCCCGGGGGCTGGCGGCCGCCTACATTCAGGCAACCTCCCACGTGCTGCACTGCGGAGCGCGGAATCACATCACGGCGAACGGGAATCCCGGCTATTACAAGGATTGGCCAGAGGAGTATAGTTATCGGCAACCCGTTGCCTCGCTTCTCCAAAGAGCAGTTTCCCCCAGTTTGAGAGGCAGCTTCCCCCTGAGGCAAATGACCGAACCGGCGGGGAAACCTGTTTCTCCGGGCCAGATAAATCTTCTGGAGGATCGCCATGAGACACATCCGCATCTCGTTTTTGATTCTATGTGCGTGCTTCGCGCCCGCAGCATGGGGTCAACAACCTGCAACCAGCCCTCTCAACAACTGGAGCGAGTTCCTTAGGACAAACATGCAGCGCTACAACCCGGTTGAGAACGTGCTGAACGTGCACAGCGTCAGGACGCTCCAGATCAAGTGGAGCTACACCACTGGCGGGAACATCAATGCCTCGCCGTCGGTGGCCAATGGTGTGGTGTTCATCGGCTCCTGGGACTACAACGTGTATGCGTTCAATGCCAGCACCGGCGTCAACTTGTGGAGCTTCCCGACCGGCGGTCCGATTTTTTCCTCTTCGCCCGCGGTGGCAAATGGAATGGTCTATAGCGGCTCATCCGACAGCACACTGTACGCGCTGAACGCCAGCACCGGAGCCAAAGTGTGGAGCTACCCGCTCGGCGGTAATGGAGATTCCTCGCCCGCAGTTGTGAATGGGGTGGTTTACGTCGGCGGGGGCGCGTTCGGCGGCAACAACGTGTACGCGTTGAACGCTGCCACCGGCGCCCTGGTGTGGAGCTACCCCACCGGCGACGGTGTGTATTCCTCGCCCGCTGTGGCCAATGGGGTGGTGTACGTGGGATCGGACGATTTCAACGTGTACGCGCTGAACGCCAGCACCGGCGCGCTGCTCTGGAGCTACCCCACCGGCGGCGAAGTGGATTCCTCGCCCGCTGTGGCGGGCGGGGTCGTGTACCTGGGATCGAGCGATGGCAACTTCTATGCCCTCGATGCCACTACCGGCACCCTCCTGTGGAGCTACCCCACCGGCAATGTTGAGGCGAGTTCGCCCGCCGTGGCCAATGGGCTGGTTTATGTGGGATCGATCAACAACAGTTTCTACGCGTTCGACGCCAGCACCGGCGCGTTGCTGTGGAGGTTCATCGCCGACTCCACCATAGGTTCCTCGCCCGCCGTAGCCAATGGGGTGGTTTATGTGGGATCGAACGCCGGCTACTTGTGGGCGCTGAACGCCACGACCGGCGCCCTGCTGTGGAGATTCGCCACCGAGGTTGGAGAGTCCTCACCCGCCGTGGCGAATGGCATGGTTTATGTCGGCTCGTACAACGAGCAAACCGTCTACGCCTTCGGCCTGGAGTAGGGTCGCGAGTACGTGAGTCGGAGAAACCAGGACGGCTCCTAACCATCCGCTCCGAAGCTGCTTCGCTGCGACTACTTCACTCAAGGTACCCCGGTTCGGTGCAACCTTATCCGTACCGGTGCGGAATTCTGCGGATCGTTGGCATGTGGGTTGATTTCTAGGCTCTTGCGCTCATTGACAATTGGACGGCCGTCGATGCGCGCACTAACGACGGTTCACCGATAAGACCCTTCAGCGCTTACCAAATTCCACGGCCTTCATTGACTTGCCGGTTTCACCCAAAGTAAGATTTCCCGCCAGGTTCTTGCTTTCAATTGAAGCGGGGGAACTTATGCCGGTCCGGAACGCCTTGCACTGTCTTTTGGTCGGAACGCTCGTTGCCTGCGCGACGTGTGTGCCCATGGCGGCGCAGTCAAACTCATCTTTGTTGAACGTAAGCTCGTTGAACCTAAGCTCGTTGAACGTGGCCGCAGCGCCGGCGTCTGCCACCGACGGTGCATCTGGATATAACCAGCCGCCAAAAAACATTCTCGATGTGATGCATGCGCCCTCACCGCCAATGCCCAGAGTGAGCCCGACCCAGGACACGATTCTGCTGGTGTCGTGGCAGGACTACCCGTCGATTTCGCGAGTATCGACACCTTTCCTGCGCTTGGCCGGCGTGCGCGTGGAGCCAAAGAACCACAGCAAGCACGACACTCCGGGCGGCTACGGCATCACACCCTGCGTCCGGAGCTTCGAACTGGTACACATCGCGGACGCTGCGCGAATCCCTGTCGCGCTTCCCCAGGGCGCGTGCCCGGGCGGGCCAGCCTGGTCCGCTGACGGCAAGCGATTCGCCTTCGTGAATCTCGCTCCCGACGCGGTCGAACTCTGGATCGGCGATGCCAAAACCGGCGAAGTACATAAAGTTCCCGGGGCGCGTCTCAACCCAATGTTCAACGACGAGATGCAATGGATGCCTGACCAGAAAACACTCCTGGTCAAGCTGGTGCCTGAGGGGATGGGCGCGCCGCCGCCCGAACCAATCGTGCCGAGCGGCCCGAGCATCCAGGAGACCACTGGCGAAAAAGGACAGAGCAGCACCTATGAAAACCGCGACACCCTCGGCAACAAGCACGACGAGGATGTCTTCGATTACTACGCGGCCTCACAACTCGCTCTCGTCGATGCGGCCACTGGGGCGATCACGCAGCTGGGAAAGCCGAAGAATTACCTATCGCTAAATCCGGCGCCGGATGGGCGGCACATACTCATCACCGCGATCCACAAGCCCTACTCTTACGTCACTACTTACGATCGATTCCCGCAGGAAGTTGAAGTCTGGGACATATCTGACCGCACACACGTTGTTGCTCAAACCATCGCATCGCTTCCGCTGGCCGATCGCGTTCCCATCGGAGGCGTTCCGGTAGGTCCGCGCGAGTTTTCCTGGCGCGCCACCGAGCCCGCGTCACTCGTCTGGGCCGAAGCGCTGGATGGCGGCGACTGGAATGTGAAGGTTCCGGCTCGCGACAAGGTCATGCTTTTGAAAGCGCCTTTCAACTCGCCCGCTGTCGAAATCACCCGGACCGAACAGCGTTATGTCGGCTTCGGCTGGGGCGAACAATCGGCCACCGCTTTTTTAAACGAGTACGATTTCAACCGGCACTGGCGACGGAGCTTCCTCATCGACGTCGATGATCAACAACCAAAGCCTCGCTTGCTTTGGGATCTTTCTACCGACGAGAAGTACGCGAACCCCGGCAATCCCGTGAGACGCCAGCTCGCGAACGGGGCCTGGGTGGTGCGCCAGGAGGGCGATTCGATCTACCTGTCAGGAGTTGGCTCTTCGCCCGACGGGGATCGGCCGTTCCTCGACCGGCTCGATCTCAAGACGCTGAAATACGAACGTCTGTTTCGTTGCGATAAAACTTCCTACGAGCAATTTCTTTCCTTCACCGGGCCGGACACAAAAACATTTCTCACCTGGCGTCAATCGCCGGATGACCCGCCCAATGCGTTTGCCCGAACGCTGGGAAAATCCATCAGAGACGCGCCCGCCAGAGAAGCGGCCTTTGCCTCAACCAGCGTAGCCATCACCCACATTCCCGATCCCACGCCGGAGGTGCGAGCCATCAAGAAGCGCCTGGTCAAGTACAAGCGCGCCGACGGGCTTGACCTGTCGTTCACGCTCTATACGCCGCCCGGCTATCAAGAGGGCACGCGCGTTCCCACCATTCTTTATGCCTATCCTCTCGACTACGCCGACGCTTCGAAAGCCGGCCAGGTTGCCGGCTCGCAGGAAACCTTCACGCAGCTCCGCCAGTACAGGCTGTTGCTGCTCGCGGGCTACGCCATCATCGACAACGCTTCGTTCCCCATCGTCGGAGATCCGAAAAAGGCCTACGACACCTATCTGGACCAACTCGTCGCCGATGCCAAGGCCGCAGTCGATGAGGCAGTGCGCCTCGGCGTTGCCGACCCGGACCGCATCGGAGTCACGGGCCACAGCCACGGCGCTTTAATGACCGTGAATCTGGTTGCCCATTCCGACCTGTTCCGGGCCGGGGTCGCTACCAGCGGCTCCTATAACAAGACGCTCACGCCTTTCGGTTTCCAGAACGAACGGCGATCGGTTTGGGAAGCACCGGATGTCTACCTGAAAGTCTCTCCATTTTTCTCCGCCGACAAATTGAAGACGCCGCTGCTCCTCATGCACGGCGCGGAAGACGCGAATCCCGGCACTACGCCCCTGCAATCCAGCAAGCTCTTTGAAGCGATTCGGGGCAACGGCGGTACCACTCGCCTGGTCGTGCTGCCGCACGAGCCGCACTGGTATACGGCGATGGAGTCGAACGAACAAATGGTTTACGAGATGCTGCGCTGGTTTGATAAATACGTGAAAAACGCGCCGCCGCGGCCAGTGACGGGAACCTCTGTCCCTTAGTACGGCCCAATGATTCCGGCAATGGCACGCGCCGCCGGCGGCTTCGCCGCTTGAGCATCTTTCGTGTCCAGCACGTCGAGGTATTTCAGGCCGGAGCCGGTGTTAAACAGGACGACCGTATCGTCAGCGCTGAAAAAGCCGCTGGCCAGCAGTTTCTGGTAGGCAACTAGGGACGCAGCGCCTTCGGGCGCGGCGAAGATGCCTTCGACCTTAGCCCAGTGTCGAGTCGCGTCGAGAATCTCCGCGTCGGTGGCAGCCAGCGCGAGGCCTCCGCTTTGTTTCAGTATGTCGAGGATCAAGTAGTCGCCGTAAGGTTTGGGCACGCGCAGGCCCGAAGCGAGAGTCGATGCGTGTGGCCACATTTCCGTCGCCGCCTTGCCTTCATCCCATGCTTTAACAATGGGGGCGCATCCCGCAGATTGCACGCTGATCATATTCGGGCGCTCGGAGCCGATGAAACCCAGCTGCTCCATCTCATCGAAGGCCTTCCACATCCCCAGCAGCCCAACTCCGCCGCCCGTGGGATAGATGATGCCCTGCGGAAGTTTCCACCCGAGTTGTTCCGCGACTTCGTAGCCCATGGTCTTCTTGCCTTCGACTCGGTAGGGCTCTTTCGTAGTGGAAACGTCGAACCAACCTTCTTTTTTCCAAACCTCGCCTTCCTTTAGTTCAGCCACTTTGCGGGCGCAATCGGAGATGAGGCCGTCAACTAGCGTGACGTGTGCGCCGTAGTAGTAGCACTCAATGCGGTTGGCCATGGGAACATCTTTGGGCATGAAGATGTAGGCTTCGATGTTGGCGGCAGCGGCGTAGGCGGCCAGCGCTCCGGCAGCGTTTCCGGCGGAAGGGATGGCGAGCTTCTTCAGTCCGAAATGGCGCGCCATAGTAACGGCGGCGGAAAGTCCGCGGGCTTTGAAAGAGCCGGTGGGATTCAGTCCCTCGTCCTTAATAAAGACGTTGGCATACTCGCGGCTGCGCAGCATGGGAGTGAACCCTTCGCCGAGCGAGACCGGCGTGGCTTCAGGCAACACCGCATCGTAACGCCACATGGTAGGCGCGAGCGGCAGCAGCGACGCCGGCGAGAAAGTTTTCTTGATGCTGGCGAGATCGTAGCGCGCGTAGAGAATGCCGCCATCTTTCGGGCAAACGGTTTGCGGACGGTCGGCGGGATAATGCTCGCCACAGCGCGTGCATTCCAGGTGAGTGAGGCGTGGCACGCAGAGAGTTTAACAGGGGTGAGGGGGCAAAGGCAGGGATGGGGAACCTGAACCCACACTTGATTGCAAACACGCACAAAAAAAGCCGCCGATTTCGCATCGGCGGCTAAAGGTTCACGAATTCCAAAGGCTCTACTTCGCGCTGCTCCGGGCCGTTCGGCGTGAAGGCGGGATGCCTCTCTCCGGTTTTTCCCTCTCAACCTTGTCAGAGAGATGGTGCAGCGGTTTGTCGCCCGCCGAAGATAGCTGCGGGCCGGCTTTGACCGGCGCGGGCAAGCCCTGCGCCGTGTAAATCGCCTCGTTGAAGGTTGTTCCAGAGTTGGCTGCGGCTACTGCGAACACTCCGTACGGCACGCCGTTGGTGAAGGCGGTGGCAATGTAGTCCGCCACCATCAAGCCGTTATCGGAGTTGGGCAGCCACCCGAGCTGCATCGGTCCGGCCAGACTCACCGGAGTATTCCACGTAGATCCGCCATTGGCCGACGAAATGTAGCCCACGTAGAGCTGGCAGGTCGACTTCGTACAGCTGCTCTTCGGATAGTAATAGTAGGTAACTGCGACGTGCGCAGTGGCGCCCGACGTCGTGGGATCGATGCCAATTCCCGG
Organism: uncultured Acidobacteriaceae bacterium; assembly: GCA_963842095.1. Taxonomy (GTDB): domain Bacteria; phylum Acidobacteriota; class Terriglobia; order Terriglobales; family Acidobacteriaceae; genus Sulfotelmatobacter. The sequence goes on along the minus strand of CAWJEY010000002.1, from coordinate 509,633 downwards.
AATGAAGTGGTTCACCGTGCTGGTGGTGGCGTCGATTGGAATGCGCGTTACCGCCGACCAGGTTGTGCCATTCGTAGAGGTGCTGTAGACCAAATCGTTGGTGGAGCATCTGGAGCGGAACCGGCAATCCTCCCATACGACGTACACTTTACCTGCGCCGTCCTGTGCGGCGGAGGGCAGCGGAAGGCTGCGAATGCCACCATCATCTTTATGCCATTGCAGGTTGGAGATGGTAACTGGCGCCGACCAGGATGCGCCTCCGTTGGTAGAGGTGAAGGCAGACAACCCCGAGGTTAAAATGGGCACCACGACGGTGCCGTTGGGCTGCGCCAGCGGCTGCCCGCCAGTCCCGTCGGACCCGCTGCCGGAGGGTACCGCGGCCGACCACGTCATGCCTCCGTCGATTGATGTGCTTAGTTGAAGCTCGTCTCCGTTTTCGTAAAGGTCCCATTCCACATAGCAATTGCCGTAATACGGGCTGGTGGACGTGTTATCGCACACGATCCATTCCTTGTCGGAGGCCTGTACCGGGGGGACCGATGAGCACCGGATTACCCCAAGTCAGTCCGCCGTCGGTGAGCCGGCTCACCGCCATCGCCGGTATCTCGGAGGTGTTCGAGATGGGCAAGGTGGCGATCATCCAAACGCCGTGCTTGGCGTCATAAGCTACGGCCGCATCGCTGGCTGCGTTGTAAGGGCCGCTGTCATATCCCGTGGTCAGACCCGGAAGAAATCCGTTTGTCCAGGTGCTGCCGCCGTTCGTCGAGGTTGCCCAGCCAATGGCGGTCGCGCCACCGGGAGAAATGCGTCCCGTTTGAAACGCCGATACCAGGGTGGTGCCGTTTGCCAACACATGCGGCTCAACTTCGGTGGCGTGCTGGCCAGGGCCGACGGTAAATGGATCGGAACTGATCTGAGTCAGGCTGACCTGGGCATGCCCGGCAATCGCCGACGTGATGCCAAGGCTCAGCGCGGTCAGGCAAGCAAATAGAAACAGCGGGTTGCGAGAACCTGGGAGATTGCGATTCATTGGATTTGTCCTCTAAGGCGAAGTTAGTACCACCGGGTTAGTTAACTGATTGACAAAGCATTGGCGAGCGTAAGTTACTCAGTATTCCGTCTGTGCCGCGAACTATATAGCGACTTTGTGTTACTTGTCAACGTGAACATATACTTATAGGTTAGTAGCTATCATGAGTTAGTACAGTTATAGACAATGTTAGTAACGAGTTGCTTCAGATGACGGGTTGACACGGTCTGCAAGATAACGCCCGCGGCAGAGCGTGGATTCGAAGTGGGGTGAGGCGCGACCTGGCGGAGGTGAGGTGTTGTGGCAGCGAGAGCGAGCGTCGAAACGCACAACTACCCGCCGACGCCCGCAGAAAAAAGCCGCCGATTTTTGGTATCGGCGGCTACGGATACATAGGTTCCATCGTCCTACTTCGAGCTACGCTTAACCGCCCGCTTCGAAGGTGGGATCACGCCCTTCTCCGGACGCTCCTTCTCAATCACGTCTGAGAGTTTATGCAGCACTTTGTCGCCCGCCGACGACAACTGCGGCCCGTCCTCGGCCACTTTCAATCCCTGCGCGGTATACATCGACTCGTTGAACGTCGTTCCCGACTTGGTGGCGGCCACCGCGAACACCCCATGCGGCACGCCGTTGCTGAACGCGGTGGCGATGTAGTCGCCCACCATCAGGCCATTCTGCGAGTTGGGCAGCCACGTGAGCTGCATCGGCCCCTTGAGCTTCACGGGAGCGTTCCACGTCGTTCCCCCGTTGTGCGACGAAATATAGCCCACGAAGAGTTTGCAAGTCGAAGTGGTGCAACTGCTCTGCTGGTAGAAGTAATAGTGAATCGCAATGTGCGCCGTCGCGCCCGACGTTGCCGGATCGATGCCGATCCCGGGAATAAAATGATCCACCGTGCTCGTGGTAGGGTCAATCGGAATGCGCGCGACCGCCGACCAATGCACGCCATCGGTCGAAGTGCTGTACACCAAGTCGTTGGTCGAGCACTTCGTGCGGAAGCGGCAATCCTCCCAGACCACGTAAACCGTGCCCGCGCCATCCACCGCGGCCGAAGGCAGCGGCCCGCTGCGAATCCCGCCCGCATCGGTGTGGCTCTGAATGTTCGAGACGGTCACTGGCGCCGACCAGCTTGCGCCTCCGTTGGTCGAAGTGAAAGCAGAAATACCTGTGATTTCAATGGGCACCACCACCGTGCCGTTTGGCTGCACCAGCGGCTGCCCGCCAATGCCAAACGACCGGTTCGCCGTTGCGGTGGCCGGCCCCCAGGTCAGGCCGCCGTCACTGGAAGTGCTCATCAGAATCTCGTCTCCGGCTGCAGGATTGTCCCACTCCACATAACAGTTGCCGTAGAACGGACTGGTAGCCGTGCTGTCGCACACGATCCAGTTCTTGTCGGAACTCGAAACGTTCGGGCCGACATTCACCGGATTGTCCCAGGTAAACCCTCCATCGGTTGACCGGCTCACCACCACTGCCGGCGTCTCGGAAGTATTCGAGATAGGCAGGGTCGCGATGATCCACACGGCATGCTTGGCATCGTAAGCCACCGCCGGATCGCTGGCCGCACTGTAAGGCCCGCCGCCATTGCCCGAGGTCAGCCCCGGCAGGAATCCGTGGGACCATGTGTTGCCCCCGTCAGTTGACGTGGCCCAGCCAATAGCGGTCCCGCCGCCGTTCACGATGCGTCCGGTCTGAAACGCGGCCACCTGCGTGGTGCCATTGGCCAGCACATGCGGCTCAACCTCCGTAGCGTGCTGGCCGGGAGGAACGGTGAACGGATCGGAACTGATCTGCGTGAGCGTGAATGCGGGAGTGTCTTGCGCAAGCGCGGCAAGGGGCGCGACGCAAAGGAGTGCCACTGCCAGGCAGGCAAACAGAGAGCTTCCACTGCGGCGAGCAGACAGAATTCGATTCATCAGGATTTGTCCTTCAGTACGGAGAATGACTTCCACAGAGTCTCTTCCCTGAATGGCAGGGCATTCGCGGGCGTCAACGGTGCGCGGTAGTAGCTACCGCCGCTGAACATATCGTGGATCTCCAGCCCTGTCAATGTGAACGGATTTGCAACCTCGGCGGCTCCTTCCTTCGTATGAACACCACCCCCGCATCGTCGCTGTAGATCGACTTCCAGCCACTGGTTTCGAGAAGAATGTTGGCCAGCGCAGATTCCCTGGGCACAAGCACACACTGAGCCGGGTGCTGCTGCAGAAAATCCTTCCACCCCCGCTCCACATGCACCATTTTCAAGTAGGATTTCAAAAATTCCTCGCCGTAGAAGTCGTGCCGGTCATCGACCACCATGCGCATGCGCGGATAAAGCCGGTAGATCAAATACCCGCCCCAATAATCGGGACTAACCAGCGGCCCCGGCACATTCTGCTTCTCGAGATAATCCACCGCCGCCACCGGGAACCGCTTCGCGCTAAAGTGTGCGTCCATCACCGTCGTAGCGCCCACTTTGCCGCCATGCGCCGCAATCCAGCAGCTAAGCACAATTGCCACGATGGGCCAAAGATGGCCCCGCAGATTCACCTCGATCGCCTCCATTCTCCGGAGGAACTGTGCGGACGCGAGCCCTTGACGCCTCTCGGCAAATCTCTCCATCGCATCCGACAACCACGGTCCGATCACAAGAATCAACAACAGAGACGACACGGGAATGTTCCGCGATGCATACAGCCCTGAATATACGGCGAACAATACCACCAGACCCTGGCTGGCGCCGATCTCTCGCCTTCCCACCACCAACGCCCCCAGCGTCAGCAGCAGCAACACCGCAAAACACTTCTGCGCCACATAGTGAAAGTTCGGAGATTGAAACTCATCAATGTGATCCATCAGGAAACGATTCGACAGATAACGGTAGATATGAACGTGCAGCTGAAAGCCGTAAGGATTCACGAATGTCGCCGCCGCGCTCACGATGCCGGCGATCGTCAGATTCCGAACACGCCGTCCGATCCGGATCTTCTGCAGGGCATCGTTGAAGCGATCTTCCCTCAGCTTGAACCACTGCCACACCGCGCCGACCCAGTAAATCCCGAGCAGCGCAAAGCCCACCAGAAATCCGCCATGCACGTTGACCCACACCACCATCAGCAGCGGCAGCAGCCACAGAACCCGCGTGTGGCCGCTTCGGGTCCCGGAAGACTCGGAGGAACTCGGATGCGAACCATCGCAACGTTTCTCCGACGACTCCAGAATCCAAAACCACGCCACCGTAAACAGCCAGCTCACCACATGCGGCCGCGCCAGAAAATGAATCATCGACGCTGACGCCGCCAGCAGCACCAGGATTACTGCCACCACAACATTCGTGCCCCAGCGCAGCAGCAACCGGAACGTCCACGTAAACGTGACAGCGATGATCAAGGCCGTGAACAGCACCACGCCATTCAACCCCGCCCCACTCTCCAACCATCCGACTATCAAGTCGTAAAGCCATTCCCACGCAAACCACGGCTGGCCAGCCATGGTTGAAAACGGATCGACCCGCGGAATCGTATGGTTCGCCAAAATCATCTGCCCGGTGCGAATGTGCCAGCCAATTCCGGCATCGCCCAGCAATCGCACTGATACCGAGGTAAACGCCAACAGCCCCAGCAGTGCCACAAACAACAAGTCGGCGATCGATGGCAGCAGCCACCGCACCCACGCCGAACCGAGGCCAGCCGAACTTCTGGAGCCCATTGCCATCGCGCTGAATCTTATAGAGTAGGAACATGAACAGCAAGGCGGCGCATCGCGTGGTGATTGTAGGCGCGGGCTTCGGCGGCCTCAACGCGGCCCAGGCGCTGGCCAGCGCGCCCGTGAGCATCACCGTCATCGACCGGAAAAATCATCACACTTTTCAGCCGCTGCTCTATCAGGTGGCCACGGCCGGTCTTTCCCCCGGCGAAATTGCCGCGCCCATTCGCTCCATTCTGAGCCGTTACAAGAATATCGAGGTCCTCATGGCCGAAGTGACCGGTTTCGACCTTGAGCGCCGCGTGGTGCAAACCGTCGGGCAAGATCAAAATGAGGATCTGGAAGTCCCCTACGATTCCCTGATCGTCGCTGCCGGCGCCAGCCACGCCTACTTCGGTCACGACGAATGGCAACCGCTCGCACCCGGACTCAAGACCATCGAGGACGCACTCGAAATCCGCCGCCGCGTCCTGCTCGCCTTCGAACTCGCCGAACGCCGTGCCTCCGCCGGCGACTCCGACCCGTTGAAAGACGACCCTCTAAATTTCGTGGTCGTCGGCGCCGGACCCACCGGAGTCGAACTCGCCGGAACCCTTGCCGAAATCTGCCGCCATGCCCTCGCTCACGATTTTCGCGCCATCGATCCCAGCCGCGCCCGCATTCATCTCATCGAAGGTGGTCCGCACGTTCTGCCCGCCTATCCCGAAGATCTCTCGCGCAGCGCGCTCCAGCAACTGCAGCGCCTGGGCGTGGAAGTGCTCACTTCCACGATGGTCACGAAGATTGAGCCCGGCGTGATTTACATGGGCGAAACCGTGGGCCAAACAAAGATGGACGCAGCGGTCATCCTGTGGGCCGCCGGAGTAGCAGCTTCCCCGCTCGGCAAGAGGCTCGGCACGCCCGTCGATCGCGCCGGACGCGTACTGGTCAATCCCGATCTCAGTCTCCCCGACCATCCCGAAGTCTTCGTCATCGGAGACTTAGCCGCGCTGAAAGACGCATCCGGCAAGCTCCTCCCAGGAGTAGCGCCAGTAGCCATTCTCGAAGGCCGTTACGTAGCCAAGCTCATCGCCAGAGAACTAGCGGGTGCCCCGTCCTTCCCGCGTTCTGTGCGGGAGGGCGGGGGTTTTGATTCCCGTCCCGCATTCCATTACCACGACAAAGGCAGCCTGGCCACGATAGGCCGCGCCGCCGCAGTCGCCCAATTTGGCAAGATGCACATCTCCGGATTCATGGCGTGGCTGGCATGGCTCTTCGTCCACATTCTTTTTCTGATTGGTTTCCGCAACCGCGTGCTGGTCTTCATTCAGTGGGCGTGGTCCTATTTCACCTACGAGCGTGGCGCCCGCCTCATCACCGGCAGCACAAGTCTTCCCGGCTGGAGTGGCGTACACTCCGGGAATCCCACCGCCAGCGAAAACGAAGAAATGTCTACCGTGAGCCACAAATAGGAGTAAGAATATTCTTATAGGCAGTCGGCGACCCATGAAAAGCAATCCAATCTCGCGACTTCTGCTCGGCCTCATAGCCGTTTTAATCCTGAACTCCGTCGCCTCCGCTGAAATCCTCAAGATCGTCGTCAACGACACCATTCAGCCCATTTCCGAGGAGTACATCGCCCGCGCCATCGACGAAGCCGGCCGCCGCAACGATCAAGCCGTATTGATCGAGATTACTACCCCCGGAGGCCTCGTCGAATCCACCCGCCACATCATCGACAAGATCACGAATTCATCCGTTCCCGTCATCGTCTACATCGCGCCCACCGGCAGCCGCGCCGGGTCGGCCGGAATCTTCATTCTCGAGGCAGCCGACGTCGCAGCCATGGCTCCCGGCACCAACGCCGGAGCGGCGCATCCCGTGCTGGTAGGCCTGTTCGCGCCCAAGGTTGACGACGAAATGAAGCGCAAAATCGAGAACGACACCGCCGCTCTGATGCGCTCCGTCGTCTCCAGACGCGGTCGCAACGTTGAGGTCGCCGTGAGCGCCGTGCTTGAGTCCAAATCCTTCACCGAACAAGAAGCCCTTTCGCAGCACCTGATCGACTACGTGGCTTCCAGCGAGAACGACCTTTTCCACCAGATGGAGGGCAAGACCTTCAAGCGCTTCAACGGCCAGGAAGTCACTCTCAATCTCTCCGGCCAGCACGTCCTCCCTTTCGGCATGACGCTAAAGCAGCAAATCCTCGATTATTTGATGGACCCGGACATCGCATTTATTCTTCTCGCCATCGGCGCGCTCGCGCTCTATGCCGAATTCAATCACCCCGGCGCGGTGGTTCCCGGGACCGTCGGCATCGTCTTTATCCTGATCGCGGCCTTCGCCCTCAACCTGCTTCCCACACGCTTTGCCGCGCTGGGCCTCATTCTGACGGCATTCGCGCTTTTTGCCGCCGAAGCCAAGTTCGCCACCCACGGCGTGCTCACCGTCGGCGGCATCGCCCTGCTCACGCTCGGAGGCCTTCTGCTCGTCGATTCCCCCATCTCGGAAATGCGCGTCCATCTGCTCACCGCGCTCGCGGTCAGCATTCCGCTCGGCCTTATCACCGCTTTCCTGATGAGCATCGCTCTCAAAGCTCGCCGCAATAAAATGGTCTCCGGCGCTCAGGGATTGATCGGCGAGACAGGCATCGCCCAAACTGCGCTCGCCCCGCGCGGCAAGATTTTCGTCCACGGTGAACTCTGGGACGCGGTTTCCTCCGCCGACGTGTCCGCTGGACAGTCCGTGGTCGTGCGCCGGGTTGACGGCCTTTTGCTTCAGGTCGAACCGCTGGCGGCCATACGCCCCGCGCCTGCCCCAGTCGCCCTCTAATCCGCCCGTGCACCACCGCAAGCAACGCCCACATCCGATTTCCGCGCTCATCGCTGCTGCCTGCGTTACAATCCGCGATAGGGTGTAACCCGCTCAAAGCGTGGAGGTACAAATGGAAATCTTTGGGATCACATTCGGATTCATCACCATAATCGTCATCGTCGTCGCTCTATACGCGTTAAGTTCAATCAAGATCCTGGCCGAGTACGAACGCGGCGTCATCTTCCGGCTTGGCCGCCTCTTGACCGCTGCCAAAGGCCCCGGCATAGCCTTCGTTTTTGCTCCAGTGGATCGCATGGTGCGCGTCTCGCTTCGCCAGGAGGCCCTCGAGGTTCCGCCGCAAGACATCATCACCCGCGACAACGTTACGCTCAAGGTGAATGCCGTCATTTTTTTGCGCGTGATCGACCCCAACAAGGCCGTGGTCGAAGTTTCCAACTACGTTTACCAGACTTCGCAATTCGCCCAGACCACGCTGCGCTCCGTGCTCGGCGAACAGGAACTCGACGAACTTCTCGCCCACCGCGAAAAGATCAACCTGCGCCTGCAAAGCATTCTCGACCAGCACACTTCGCCCTGGGGCGTAAAAGTGACGAACGTCGAGGTCAAGCAGGTCGACATGCCGGAATCCATGCTGCGCGCCATGGCCAAGCAGGCCGAGGCCGAACGCGAGAAACGTTCCAAGATTATTCACGCGGAAGGCGAATACTCGGCCGCGCAACGCCTGGTCGACGCGGCCCATCTGCTGGCCACCGAGCCGGTCAGCGTGCAACTCCGCTACCTGCAAACGTTGACGGAAATCGGCGTCGAGAAGAATACGACGGTCATCTTCCCCGTCCCGGTAGATTTCTTCTCCGGCCTGCAGAAGTTGCTGGGCAAGGGCGACGACAAAGCTGCATGAACACGGGTTTAAGCGGCGCAGCCGCAAAAGGCGGCGCAGGATTTTTTGGCTGTTGAGCGTTTTGGGTGGCTCAGGATTCTTTGGGTGTTAAGGGTTTTGGGTGGCGCAGCGCTTCAGCGCTGCGATAAAGCTGTGCGTTAATGCGGGCTTTAGCCCCTGAGGTACATGGTTGCGATGGATTCTTCACAAGACACTGAAATCACATTAGGCACCGCGAAACTGCTGGGTCTCTTCTTCGGCCTGGTGATTGTCTGCGCCGTCTTCTTCGCGCTGGGCTACACCCTGGGTCGCAAGTCCGACACCGGACTCGCCGCGGCCAGCCCCGCCGTTCCGCTGCAGACTACATCCAACGGCCCCAAACCCGCCGGCTCTGCCTCGGGCCAACCCGCCCCACCGATGACTTTCTACAAAGCCGTCGAGCAAAAGGACGCCAATCCCCAACTGACGCCAGCGGCATCCACTGACACAACCTCGGCCAGCCCCGCGCCTGCAGCGGGTCAACCGCCCGCATCCACAACGGGCACAGCAACAGCGCCCTCCCCAGGCACATCTGCGCCCGGCAACTCAACTCAGCCGGCTAACCCTCCTGATCCCATGGGCGTGCTTCCCACCGCCGGTTACTTCGTGCAGGTCGCCGCCGTCAGTAAGCAGGACGACGCCGAGGCCCTGGTAGACGCTCTCAAGAAAAAACAATACCCCGCCTTCGTGGCCAGCAATTCCTCCCCCGACAAACTGTTTCGCGTGCAGGTCGGCCCATTCGGCGACATTAAAGACGCCGAGGCCATGCGCTCCCGCCTCATCAACGACGGATATAGCCCGATCCTAAAAAAGTAAGAATTAAGAACGAAGAAGCGAAGCGCCCTATGAAGCTTGACCCTCTGTTGAACCGCCGTGTCATCTTCAAGCTGCACGGCATGGATCCGCTCCACTCGACCATCCTCAAGCAGGATGCCACTGGCTACTGGATCCGCGGCGGAACCCTGGCTTCTCATCTCGGCCAATCGAATTGCTCCCAGCCGGAGAGCGACGTGCGCTACCTTGAATTTACCCGCATCGAGTGGCTGCGAGCCACGCGGCAGCGTGCCTAATGCCATCTTTACTACTTTTGTCATTCCGAACCGGGCGCTAAGCCCGGTGAGGAGCCTGCTGTTTGCTTTTGCATATTGACAACCATCAATTTAACAGCTATTCGTAGTCCCATGACCACCTCACCCACGTCTCTCGACCACACGCTGCACGCCATTGCCGATCCCACGCGGCGCCGCATCCTGCATGTCCTCAAACAACGCGGCCCAGCGTCCAACGCCGCCCCTGCCATGGGAAAAAACGGCCTCTGCGCCGGCCATATCGAAGAACGCGTGCACCTCTCCCAGCCCACCATTTCGCATCACATGGCCATCCTCACCAAAGCCGGCCTGGTCGACGCCGTGAAACAGGGCCAGTGGCGCTGGTATCGCCGCAATGAAAAAGCCCTTCGCCGATTGACGAAGAGCCTGCGCACACAACTGTGATGGAAAGTGTCTTCGAATCCCCGCAGGCTGCGAAACAACCGAAATCCGTGTTCACGAGATGCGTATCTGGGCATGCCGTAAAGCGCAGATGATCCCTCGCGCCTTCAGGCGCTGCGATTCACCTCTCCTTGTGGCCTGCTAAAACGTACTGAATATTGTGGGTTTGCACCGGCGCCGGAATCCCGCCCAGAACTCAAGGAACTAGCTCGCGGAAGCAGCCGCCGCTTTAGCCTTCTGCAGCAGTCTCCGCGCCTGCAGAATCAGTTCCGCCACTTCGAAGGGTTTTACTAGGTAGGGTACGCTGTTCTCCTGCAGGAACGCCCGCTCATCGCCCTGCTCAACGCCATGGGAGAACGTAAACAGCACGTGCTTCTCCATGTTCGAACAATGCTGCTTCATCCAGAGGAAAGCTTCCTTCGCGTTCCAGTCTGACGGCATTTTGCCGCTCATGATCACAGCATCAAACGGCTCGGAGAGCAAACGCGTCTTCACGTCTTCACTGCGCATGGCCGTTACCACGTTGGCCCCGGCGCCAGTAAGCACATCGCGCTCAAATTCCAGCACCGCCTCTTCTTCCTCCACCAGCAGCACTCGGCCTTGGATGGCACCTTCCCTCTTCGGAGGCGCAACTGGCGTCGCCTCCACCACCGCACCCGCCGCCACTGCCATGGGCAGCCGCACTTCGATCACCGCCCCGCCCTCGGCAGCATTGTGCGCCGTGATGTCGCCGCCGTGCTCCTTCACAATTCCGTAGCAAATGCTCAACCCCAGCCCCGTTCCCTTCCCCACACTCTTCGTGGTGTAGAACGGATCGAAAATTCTCTTGGGGTCCTTGATCCCCGGCCCGTCGTCGGCAAACTGCGCGCAGGCATCGCCATTCTCGCAATACACGCGGATCTTCAGCTTTCCCGATCGTCCAGTCTCCAGCACTGCGTCTACCGCATTGTTGATGATGTTCAGGAATACCTGTTCGATCTGGTGCGGATCGGCCACCACCAACGCCGCCTCCGATCCCAGATCTTTTTCCACCACGATGTTATTGACTTTCAAATCGTAATCGCGCAGCGTCAGCGTCTCTTCCAGCACCTTTCTGATGTCCACCTCTGACCGCTCCGGCTTCCTCTGCCGCGCAAACGAAAGCAGGTTCTGCACCACCCGGTGCGTCCGCTGCGCCTGTTTGAACATTTTGGCCACATAGTCCTGCGCGCGCTCGTTCAATCCTTCGCTTTCGAGCAACTGCGCATAGCCCAGAATCGCGGTCAGCGGATTGTTCAACTCATGCGCCACGCCCGCAATCAACTGCCCCACTGCCGACATCTTTTCGCTCTGCAAAAGTTGTTCCTGCGTGCGCCGCAGATCTTCATAAGCCTTGCAAGTCTCTTCATAAAGACGAACTTTTTCAATCGTAGTGGCCAGCTGCCGGCTGATCGCCACCATCAGGTTCTCTTCCCCGCTGGAATATTCGTACTCCGCGTGGCTGCGCAGCCCCATCATGCCGATCGGACTATCTTTCCCCCAGAACAGCACCCATATCCATGCGCCGTCAGTATCGGAACGGATGAACTCCGCCACCGCTCCCGTGAGATGCGGCAGATACTCCGCCGTAATCACCTCGGCGCGCGACCGCATCACCAGATCTCCAAAGCCGTCCGCAAAACTGATTTCCGCCGGCCGCGATTTGTCCCGGCTGCGCGGTCCCCACGCCGCTCGACGCCGGTAGGTCGGCGCATCCGAATCCGAAAGGTACACCGCACCGCTTTCCGCCCCGAACAACGAAACCACCTGCCGCAGCGTCAAGTTCAGAATTTCATCCAGATCGAACGACTGCGTCGCCACCACCGCCATGGCGTTCAGCGCATTCAGTTCGCGATTGCGCCGCCGCATCTCATCTTCGGCGCGCCGCTTTTCCGTCACGTCCAGAACAAAACCCTGATACCGCTCCACCTGCCCTGCGGCATCCCGCGTGGCGAAACTGCTCTCCGCCGCCAGCAGCAGCGTTCCATTCTTGCGCCGCATCGTCACTTCAAAGTTGCGCACGTAATTCTGCTGCTCGATCTCCCGCCGGAAAGCTTCCCGCTGGCCCGCGTCCACCCGGATGTCCTCATCCAGATTCATGGTCAGCACCTCGTCCCGGTTTCCATAACCCAGCATGTGCACAAACGCATCGTTGCAGTCGAGCAACCGCCCGCGCGGCGTGGCCACATACACGCCCTCCTGCACCTGCTCGAACAGCAGCCGGTATTTCTCTTCCGCCGACCGCCGCTCCGTAATGTCGCGAACAATGTGGATCGTCCCCTTTTGCTTGCTTCCCTGCTCCGCATACGAAGACGTAGAGACCATCGAGAATCCACCGAAGCACGGATCGGCCCCCTCGCTGATTTCCTCGCCTCCGCGCGCGCAGTAAGGACATCCCGTCCACTCCCCCAACCCGTGCGGCAATACCGATTCGCAGGTGCTCCCAATCACGTCCGCCGACGCCAGTTCCACCTGCTCCAGCAGGATCTGATTGGCCTTGATGATGCGGAAATCGGCGTCGTGCGCCAGGATGATGTCGTGCACCGAATCAAACGTATTCCGCCACTGCCGTTGCGAGCGCAACGCCTGCTCCAGCAGCCGGAAATTCTCGATCGCAATCCCTAACTGCCGGCCGCAGGTCTCCAGAAACTCCAACTCCTCGGCGGTCAGCTTTCTCGCCCTGGCGCTGCCCAGTACCAGCAGCCCGATCGGCGACTTTTTCCCCAGCACGGGCACCATCACCACATACTGGATCTTCTCCGACTTCAGCAGTCCCGCATCTTCCGAGGTCGCTCCAGCCGGATTTGATCCAATGCGGCTCGCCATCACCGGCTTGCCCCGCTCCAGAGCCTGCGACACGCTCTCCGTCAACTCGGCCAGGCTCGCCTCTCGCAAAAAGTCCGCCGAGACCCCCACTGCATGCGTCGCCACCAGATGACCACCCTCAATCAAACGGAACCACGCCGCCTTGCTTCTGGTTAGCCGCTGCAACTCTCCCAGAGCGTCTTCCATCATGCCGCCCTGCTGTTGCGCCAGAACAATACTCTCGGTCAAAGCTTGCAACACCTTCAGTCGACTCGCGCGCGCGCGTGCCTCTCCAAACACAATCAGCAGCATGCTCAGTCCCAGCAGCACGTCTGCCGCTACAAACACTCCCGCCGGAATCTGGCTGGTGAAAGGCGGCCAACTCAGGTGCTGCACCAGCAGGCACGCTGCCAGCAGCCACGCCGCAGGTTCCCAACGGCCCCGCCGGGCGCGCAGCAAGGCAATCGCCGCGGTCAGCAGAACGATCAGGTAGGAAACTTCCAATGCCACACGCAACGGCAGCGAATCCGGCCACAGCAACACGCGCGCCACGGCAAACCCCGCTACGCTCACCGTGATCGCAGCCAACGGCCCCAGCAGATTTCGTCCCCGGATATAAACGAAGACCGCGCCCGCAAACAGTCCCATCGCACCCACAAACGCCGCTTGCTCAACCGCTGGAACAATGCGCTCCGGAATCCCCATCGCGGCCCCGTGCACGCCCGCCAGCCGCGAACTCGCCAGCACCGCCCAGCCCACGGTTCACACCAGAAAATACCGTTCCCGCAGCGCCGACACCACCACCAGCGACGCCGCCAGCACCAGCAGCAGCGCCCACTCCCCGGCCTTCAGCCCGGTAAGCGCCGGCTGTGCGGTGTTCCAAATCGACCAGAGGGAAACGTTCATCTTATTTCACTTGTCATCCTGAACAAGCGTTCTTTGCGCAGTGAAGGATCTGGGCGAGCCGCGCGACGCGTCGCGTTCTGTGCGACGCATTAATCGCGCGTCTGGCTCGCATCCTTATCCAGACGTAACTATGCCCTGCTTCTGAATATCATGCTCCAGCCCTTTATCCATGCGTTTTCCGGACCTGGATGGTTACTTTCGGCACCTACCGGAGGGGGTTAAATTTGTCGAGAGTATACTGACAGGGCGCCAATGTCTGACCGCATTCTCGTAGTCGACGACGAAGAAGCCATCCGTGAGATTGTCTGCGCCATCTTAGCCGCCGCTGGCTATACCTGGCAGCAGGCCAGTTCCGGCATGGAGGCCCTCGCCCTGCTCAATTCCGGCGAGCAGTTCGAACTCATGCTTTCCGATCTGATGATGGCCGACCTCGACGGCATCGGCCTGCTCGAACGCACCAAGGAAAAGTTTCCCGACATGCCGGTGGTCATGGTCACCGCCGTCCACGACATTTCCGTCGCCCTCGCCGCCGTCCGCAACGGCGCCTTCGACTACCTGCTCAAGCCCTTCGAGCGTGAACAGTTGCTCAACGCCGTGGGCCGCGCTCTGGAGAATCGCCGCCTCAAGGTGGAAAACCGCACCTATCAAACCAATCTGGAGTCTCTGGTTGAGGCCCGCACTGACCAACTGCAGGCCGCTATGGCTGACCTGGTCCGCTCCTACGACATCACTTTAGAAGCTCTGGGAGATGCGCTTGACCTGAAAGATCGTGAAACCGAAGGCCACTCCAAGCGAGTCACCGCCTTCACCATGGTCATCGCGCGCGCCATGGGCTTGCCCACCGAGCAAGTAGATGTGATCGCCCGTGGCGCTTTCCTGCACGACATCGGCAAGATGGCAATTCCTGACAGGATTCTCAACAAGCCCGGAAAGCTTGATCCCGACGAAATCGCCATCATGCGCGAGCACTGCTATAAGGGCTATCAGATAGTCAAGAAAATCCCCTTCCTCAGGGAAGCCTGCGAGATTGTTTATTCCCACCAGGAACACTTCGACGGCTCCGGCTATCCTCGCGGCCTGAAAGGCAACGAGATCCCTCTAGGCGCACGCATCTTCTCCGTTGCCGATACGCTGGACGCGATCATCTCGGACCGCCCCTATCGTGCCGCCAGATCTTTCGCCGAAGCTCGCAAGGAGATCCAGATCTGGGCCGGCCGCCAGTTCGACCCCGAAGTTGTCGCCGTCTTTCTGAAAATGCCCGACGACGTCTTCGAAGGCCTCCGCCGCGAAATCAACGCCCAGACCCACCCCTACAGCTACTCCGCCAGCACCAAAGGCAACTAACGCAGTGTCCTACTAATTTGTAAATAACATTGTCATCCCGAACGAAGTGAGGGATCTTGGTTTCGCCGTAGCTCTCCCCCGAAATCGAGGGGGAACGCCCCTTGTACCCCCGCGCAAGACCCGGCCATCCCCGCGTTCTGTCAGCAAGCCGCTGAAAGATTTGGCTTTCGGGTGGCGCAGCGCTTCAGCGCTGCGATTGATGCCCCCGTGACTCTGGGCTTCAGCCCCCGAACGACCTTACAATTAAAGAATTGAATTCAAACGGAGGCATTCCATGAAATCGGCTCTCGCTCTCGTGCTCTGCATCCTCACCGCCGCATCCTTCGCGCAGGATCATCCCGCCGTCACCGCGCAACCCAACTCTGTCTATGTCGGCGCTGACGGCAAATTTGAATCCGCTCCCGACACTGCCGTAATCCAGTTCAACATCTCGGTGCAGGAGAACACCTCGCAAGCCGCCTACGAGCATGCCTCAAAAGAAGCCGAGCAAGTTCGCCAGGTGCTGCGCGCCAACGGCATCGAGCCTAAAGCCGCCAACGTCGGATTCCTTTCCGTTCAACCCGTGTACGAGTGGAAACCCAAGCAGAAAGTCATCGGCTATCGCGTCACCACAGACGTCTCCCTCAAGCTCAAGGATTTCGCCAAAATCGGCCCCATCACTCAGCAACTGGCCGACGCCAACGTGAGCGAAACTCAAACCTTGAACTACATGCTCGAAAATATCGATGACGCCAAGAACAAAGCCGTCGAAGACGCCTACCGCCGCGCCCGCAACTCCGCCGACGCCATCGCCCACGCCAGCGGCCGCACCGTAGGCGAACTTTCCTACGCCTCGGTCGATACCTTCGAAAATCAGCGCCTCCCAGGCCCCCGCATGCGTGCCATGGCCGCCATGCCCGCCGCCGCTCCCGCCGCCCCTACCGAAGAATTCACCCCGCAAACGGTCACGGTAACCGCCCACGTAAACGCGCTATTCAATTTGAAGTGAGAATTTCAGGAGGTTGTATCAGCGAAGAAGGAATTGGAGTCTACTGGCCACTGATGTTCTGGCCACTGATCACTGTCCACTGGACACTGTTTTACGGCCCCGCCTTAACTACCGCGATCCTCGTCGCATCCACCGTGATCGGACGCTGAATCTCCATCTCAATCGACGTCCCCACACCCAGCTTCACATCGTCCCCGCGCTTCAGCAGCGCCCACGCGATGCCCGCCGCCGCCCCCGCCCCGGCTCCGATCCGCGCTCCGTTTAGGCCCCCGCCCAGCCCGCCCCCAATTCCGCCTACCGTGCCTCCGTACGCCCCGTTCCGCGCCGCGTCTTCAACTTTTTTCCCCGTATCCTTATCCTGCTGGATTGTCCCTTCCTTGTCCTTCACGCCATTGTTGTCCGCCCCCGGCGTATTCTCCACCGACCCCGGCAGCATCACGGTGTATCCGCTGGGAAAGATGATCGACGTAAAGTGCATCAGGATTTCCGCCCGCCCGTGCCCGTGCCCCGCCCGCTCCACGTGCGAAATCTTCCCCTGAACATAGGATCCCGCGGGCACAACCACGCGGTTATCCATGACAAACGGGAACGCCGTGGTGGCGTAAACCGCATCGCCCTCGCGGGCGTTCTTGGTCGAGATGGCCTGCGCCAGAGCAAGCGGAATCTTGGTCCCCGACGGAATCGTAACCGTGTTAGGATCGGCGGGCGCAGCCAGCGCGGCACTCGGTGCCTCCGCCGTTTCAGGACTCGCAACCGCCGCCGCAGGTGCGGAACTCGCCCCCGCGTCCGGCTTCGCTGTATCCGCCGCTTGCCCCAACGCCATCCCCGCTAAAACCAGCACTGTCAAAAGTGAGCGCATCTTGTACCTCCAAACCAGCCACTAGGCCCGATCAGCCTGAGAATAGCACGCCAATCAGCGGCTAGGATGCGTCTTTCCCGGTTCCAGGGTGCCTGTAACATCGGAAGTTCGCCCCATCAGGATTTTACATACGATTGACAACTCTCCCCCAAACCGCTGGTAAAGTGCCTTGCAATTGGCGCGATTTCGGGGTATCTATTCTGCATGAAAAGGTGCCGGGTACGCCGGCCTTCGGGAAAGAGCTTGACCGCAAGCGAAGAGAGCCCGGAACTGAGGAGGAGATTATGCATTCACCACGGACGAATCGTTCTTGGCCCTTGGCCATGCTTGCAGCGATTTTGGCAATGGTAGGCAGCGGGTGTGGTGGCGGCAGCTCGATGTCCGGCAGCAACACCTTGTCGGCGGCGCAGGCCCAGGCCGTGTCAGGTCAGGTTGTACAGGCTGTGACAGCGGCCCTCGGTGATGCGTTGGGAGCGGCCCCACCCGCGGCGAATGGTGCTCGCCACGGTTTGTCGACTGTGATGGCAGACGCCCACCCGGACACTTCCTCCAGCGGCTGCACTTCAACCGCGACCGGGGAAAGCTGCAATCTGCCGTTGTCCTACACCGGGCCGTGTTCCGGTGGCGGCACCATATCGGTTTCCGGCGATATCAGCGGCACCCTCGACACCTCCGGCGATGGTTCCTTCGGCACTCAAATGACCATCACGCCATCCAATTGTTCGGTCTCCGGCACAACTTTCAACGGAGACCCCGACATCACCATCGCCGGCCAAATTAGCTTTGCCAGCGACAATTTCGTCTATCCAATCACTTTCATGGAAGGCGGAGGAATCGCCTATGGCCCCAATCCCTCAGGAACTTGCTCCGTCAATGTGACCTACTCCATCACAGCTTCGACCTGCTCGGTCACCGGAACGGTCTGCGGCCAATCGGTCAACGGAAGCTGCTAGGGGATTTCGCTACCTCTTGAGTGTAATCGCCTGGTTACAACAGTTGGCTTCCGGATTGCCTGATTTCGCCAACTAAGGTTCCATGACCGTGTGCCTGTTTCGCCGAATGCTTCGGATGGCAAAAATCGCGAAATTAATCTGGAGCATGATGAAGCCTATGAAGGCGTAGGTGAAGGCGACTAACAAACTGTTCATGAATGCTCGATTGGCGGGGTCCCTAACCTCAGCAGCCGTTTTGTGGTTTACCCAATGAGCCAAGAAAATAGAAAACGCTGCAAACAATAAGCTCGGCCAGAAATGCAGTTGGATGAGGGCGGCTCGCGGTGAACGGCTTGTGAGTCGTTCAATTAAGTAGTACAGCAACGCAGAAAACAGAAAGGCAACGGCGGCGAAGTCGAACAGCCCGTATCCAGTGAAAGCAACTTGAAAGCCTAAAAGATGCACATAGGAGCGCGCCTGAAAGGCACCTGCAAAGTCAGCCGGAGGGAAGATCAACCTTACGAGGAACAAGAGAAGAGCGGTGTATCCAAAGAGCTTCGCTGGCGAGCGAGACCAGACCATGATTGAATTCTCTGCTGTAAATAATAGCCCTTTTTTCTGTGCTGCCAACACCTACTCTGGCAAGATTGGCGATAAATCCCCATTGCACTCATTAGTAAATCAAATACCTCCGCCGCACCACCTCAAACTTCTCCAACTCCTCCGACCAATCCTGCGCAATCCGCCGCGGATCCCTCCCCGCCATCAGCCCATCAAACGCCGCCTGATTCACCAGCAACTCCGCCATCCGCCCAATCTCGAAATTAGCCGGATACAATTTTTGTAACGCCTCCGCCAACTCAATCCCCAACTCCGGCGCATCCAGCGCATTCCGCTCCGTCAGCACAATATTCACGCCCTCGCACTTCTGTCCCGAATAATTACTAGACGCGGGTGTAAACGTAACCGGCACAAACCGCACCCCCGCAATTCCGCGCCCATTCAAATAAGCCGCCAGTTCCCTGCTCTTGATCCAGGGCGCGCCCACCACTTCAAACGGAGTATCCGTCCCCCGCCCCACAGAAACATTCGTACCTTCAATCAAAGCCACTCCGGGATACAACGTCGCCTCGGTAACGCTCCGCAAATTCGGCGAAGGATTCACCCACCCCAGCCCCGTAGAATCAAACCAGTCCCCACGCTGCCACCCCTCCATCGGCACCACGGTCAGCTTGGCGTTGATCTTCCGTTCCGCATTGAACATCTTCGCCAGCTCGCCCAAGGTCATCCCATGCCGCACCGGCACAGTCCAGTAATTCGTAAAGGTCTCGTGTCCCGCGTCCGCCACCGGCCCCTGCACAAACGACCCCGTGATCGGATCAGGCCGGTCCAGCACAATCACCTCAACCCCCGCCGCACCCGCCGCCTCTAGAAAATAACCAAGCGTAGTCTCGTAGGTATAAAAGCGCGCCCCCGCATCCTGAATATCAATCACGACCGCATCCAAAGTTTTCATCACATCCGCCGCCGGACGCCGCGCCGCATCCGTAGCCCCATAAACGCTGTAAACCGCAACACCGGTGGCCGCGTCCTTAGAGTTATTGATGTCGGTCGTATCCAGCGTCCCCGTAACCCCGTGCTCGGGACTAAAAATCGCATCGAGAGAAACTCCCTCAGCCCCAGCCAGCACATCGATCGTCCGCCGCCCGTCCGCATCCACTCCCGTCTGGTTGGTCACCAGCCCAATCTTTTTCTTGCGCCCCGCAACCTGCAGCACATCGAACCCATGCGCTTCCAGCACATCAATCCCATTCTTTACGCTGCCATTGCGCGTGCTCATGCGCCGCGCCGCGCTCTGCGCCTCGTTGTACCCGGTAATACTTTCCCAGCGCAAAGCCTCTTTCTCGCTCGCAGTCAGTGGCAGCGCCGCTGCCACCGCAGTCGCCACCTTCGACCGCAGTCCAATCGCATTCGTCTTCCCCCGCGGATGCACCGCATTCGTCAGCAAAATAATATAAGTCTGCGTTGTTGGATCGATCCACATCGATGTTCCCGTGAACCCCGTATGCCCAAACCCTCCCACCGGCAGCAGGTCCCCGCGGTTCGACGAAAACGGAGAATCAATGTCCCACCCAAACCCGCGCAGCACCGGAGCCGCGGGCGGCTGCTCCGGCCGCGTCATCTTCTCCACCGACAGCGCCGACAAAATCCCGCCTCCGCCATCGAGCATTGCCTGGGCAAACTTCGCCAGATCGTCGCCCGTAGAAAACAGTCCCGCCTGCCCCGCCACGCCGCCCATCCGCCGCGCCGTCGGATCATGCACCACCCCACGCAGCATCCGCTCATTCTCGTCATACTGCGTCGGAGCGATCTTTTCCATCCAACCAGCCCGCAACGCCAGCGGGGGCACAAACCGCGTCCGCATCATCTTCAGCGGCACAAAAATATGTCGCGCCGCATACTCATCCAGCGTCTCACCCGAAACCCGCTCCACCAGAGCGCCCAGCACAATAAAATTAATATCGCTGTAGGAAAACTTCGACCCCGGCGGATCCACCGGCGTCTCCGCAAACGCCATCCCGTAAGCCGTCGCCTTCCCCTCCCAGGCCGTTTTCAAATCCAGGTCCGGCTCCAGCCCCGAGTAGTGCGTCAGCAACTGCCGTAGCGTGATGTCTTCTTTCCCATTCTGCGCAAACTCCGGCAAATACTTCGCCACCGGATCATTCAGCCGCACCTTCCCCTCCTCGACTAGCTGCATCACCGCCGTGGTAGTAACAATCACCTTGGTCAGTGACGCCAGATCGAACACCGTATCCAAAGTCATCGCTTCCCGCCGCGGCTCCAAAGCCCGCTCCCCATAAGCCTTCCGGTAGATGACTTCCCCGTCATGACCAACGATCAGAACTGCCCCGGGAATCTGCCCCTCACGAATCGCATCCTCAATAACCGCATCGACGGCCGCCAACCGTACCACCGGAACCGGCCGCTGGGCATCCGCCGCCGCCGAGGACGTCAGCGTCATCGCCAGAACGATGCACCAGATCGCAATGCACGAGATGGGTGAAAGCAAGACGAACCAGGGTGCCCCATCCCTTCGCGCTCTTTGCAAAAGGGGGATGGGCCGCCGCGAAAGCGAATTTGACCGATTAAGAAGGATGCTCTGACTCTACACAACCCCGGCAGCATGACTCAAGAAACTCAAGTAAGGGGGTGCCGCTTATGCCATATCATGGAAATCTCGATGCCCGCACAACATCCCTCATCGCCGCTGCCAGAAGCCTTCGATCATCAGGACGAAGTCTTCGCTCCAGCCTTCTCCATCGTGGAACAAGCCATCGCCCAGCACGCCTTCCCCGCCTCCTCCATCGCCGTTACGCACCGCGGACGCCTGGTCGCCCTAAAAGCCCTCGGCCATTTCACTTACGACTCAGACTCCTCGCCAGTCATCCCCTCCACCCTCTTCGATCTAGCCTCCCTAACCAAAGTCGTAGCCACCACCTCCATGGCGATGGTCCTCTACGAGCGCGGCCTCCTGGATCTCGACGCCCCCGTCGCCGCCATAATCCCCGAATTTACGGCAGACGCAGAAAAAGACCCCCGACGCCACGATGTAACCCTCCGCATGCTCCTGGCGCACTCCTCGGGCCTGCCCGCCTACGAAAAGCTTTACATGAAAGCCCGCACCCGCGCCGAGATCCTCCAAGCCGCCGTCACCATGCCACTAGCGGCAAATCCCGCCACCCGCGCCGCTTACAGCGACATCGGATTCATCATCCTAGGCATCGCCCTCGAACGCCTCGCCGACGAGCCCCTCGACCGCTTCTGCCAGCGCGAAATCTTCGCCCCCCTGGCCATGACCCACACCACGTTCAATCCCCCTGCAGCGATTCGCGGGCAGATCCCTCCAACAGCCAACGATCAAACCTTCCGCAAGAGAATCATCCAGGGCGAAGTTCAGGACGAAAACGCCAGCGTCCTCGGCGGCGTAGCCCCGCAAGCCGGTCTCTTCTCTACCGCCGAAGACTTGGCTAAATTCGCCCACGCCATGCTCAACCTAGGACGCCCCATCCTCCGCCCCGAAACCGTCTACCTCTTCACCCGCCGCGAATCCGCTCCCACAGCCACAACCCGCGCCTTAGGCTGGGACACTCCTTCATTCCACTCGCAATCCGGAAAATATTTCTCGCCCCAATCCTATGGCCACCTCGGCTACACCGGAACCTCCCTCTGGATCGATCCCTCCCGCCAACTCTCCATCACCCTGCTAACCAACCGCACCTGGCCCGACTGCTCCAACAACGCCATCAAACAACTCCGCCCCAAATTCCACGACGCCGTAATCGAAGCGCTGGAAAAGTCTTAGTAAAGGATTTCCCGTTGAAGGACTTTGGGTGGGGGATTTTGGGGTGAAGGATTTGGGTGAAGGATTTGGGTGAAGGATTTGAGGCGAAAGATTAGGCGAAGGATTTTGGGGGGCGCAGCGCTTCCAGCGCTGCGATAACGACCCCGGATGATGCCGGGCTTTAGCCCCTGAGGTAGTTGCCTCAACCCGACAGCGGGTAAAATGAACCAGCCGCTCTAATCCCGAAAGGCTCCATCTTGAAACCCACCACCCTCCGCCGCCTCCGCACCGAGCAGCCCAACCAAGCCGCCGACAACCTCGACCAAAAATCCTCCCTGGAAATCGCCACCCTCATCAACGCCGAAGACGCCACAGTTGCCTTAGCCGTAACCCGCGCCCTGCCTCAAATCGCCCGCGCCATCGATCAAGTCGCGGCCGCCCTCCGCCGCGGCGGACGACTCATCTACGTCGGCGCCGGCACCAGCGGCCGCATCGCCGCCCTCGACGCCGTCGAGATCCTCCCCACCTTCAACACCGATCATGTCCACTTCATAATCGCCGGTGGCGCAAAAGCCCTGGCTTCCGCCTCCGAAATCAGCGAAGACGACACCAAAGCCGGCCGCCAAGAAATCTCCCGCCGCAAGCCCACAAAGAAAGACGTGGTCCTCGGCATCGCTTCCAGCGGACGCACTCCCTTCACCGTAGCCGCCCTCACCGAAGCCCACCGCCGCGGCGCCAAAACCATCGCTCTAACCTGCAATCCCAATTCCCCGCTCCAACGCGCGGCCCACTTCGCCATCGTCACTCAAGTTGGTCCCGAAGTCTTGGCCGGATCATCCCGCATGAAAGCCGGCACCGCCCACAAAATGGTTCTCAACATGATCTCCACCGCCGCCATGACTCGCCTCGGCTACGTCTACGGCAACCTCATGGTCAACGTTTCCCCAAAAAACGAAAAGCTGATCCAGCGCGCCATCGCAATTCTCGAACAAGCCACCCTAGCCACCCGCGAATCCGCCACCAGCACGCTGAAAGCTTCCGGCAATCGCACCCCAGTAGCCCTCGTAATGCTAGCCGCCGGAGTCACGCGCGCCGAGGCCGCCGCCGCCCTGAAAAAAGTAAATGGAAACGTCCGCCAAGCGATATTGGACGCAAAACCTATGTAGGGGATATCGGTAATAAATGTGTGGGGACGGGCGCCTCGCCCCTCCAGTCGAGCGCAGCGAGACGTGTTCACTTCTCAGCCCAAAGCCCGTGCCCTCTCGATTACCCTCCCCCAGTCCAATTCCCCGCTAAAATAAACCGTACTCATCACCCCATGGATAAACTAGTAATCCGCGGTGGCTCGCCGCTGCTTGGCACTGTCCGCATCAGCGGCGCAAAAAATGCCGCACTCCCCTGCATGGCCGCCGCTCTTCTAACCGACGAGCCGGTCATCCTCGAAAACATTCCCCAAGTGCGCGACATTCAAACCACCCGCAACTTGCTCGCCGCCATGGGCGCCGAAGTCGAACTCGGCTACGGAGTGGCCCGGCACCGCACCACCATCCACTGCCAAAATCTAGCCACCCCCGAAGCCTCTTACGAATTAGTAAAAACCATGCGCGCCTCAACGTTAGTCCTGGGGCCGCTGGTCGCCCGCTGCGGCCGCGCCCGCGTCTCCCTCCCCGGCGGCTGCGCCATAGGCCAGCGCCCCATCGATCTCCACATCAAAGGCCTCGAACTCCTGGGCGCAAAAATCACGCAAGAGCACGGCTACGTAGAAGCCACCGCCACCCGCCTTCGCGGCGCGGAAATCGTCTTCGACCGCATCACCGTCACCGGAACCGAAGACCTGCTAATGGCAGCCACTCTAGCCGAAGGCGAAACCATCCTGCAGAATGCCGCCCGCGAACCCGAAGTCGCCGACCTCGCCGCCTTACTCAACAAAATGGGAGCGAAGATCACAGGCGCTGGCACTCCCACCATCAAAATAAAAGGCGTCACCAAACTGAAAGGCGCAAAGCACCGCATCATCCCCGACCGCATCGAAGCCGGCACGTTCCTGATTGCCGGAGCCCTCACCGGCGGCGACCTAAACATCGCCAACTGCAATCCCTCTCACCTCGACGCCATCCTCAGCAAACTAAAAGAGTCCGGCGTCAAGACCCGCTCCACCGCCGACTCCGTCCGCGTCATGGGAGACAATCCCTTCACCGCCTCCGATCTCAACACCGAAGAATACCCCGGCTTCCCCACCGACATGCAGGCGCAATTCATGGCCCTGGCCACGCAAGCCGAAGGCACCAGCATCATCACAGAGAATATTTTTGAGAATCGCTTCATGCACGCCCAGGAATTAGTCCGCATGGGCGCCAACATCAAAATCGAAGGCCACCGCGCCGTAGTCCGCGGCAAAACCCAGCTCAGCGCCGCCGCCGTCCTGGCCTCCGACCTGCGCGCCTCAGCCTCGTTGGTGCTGGCCGCATTGGTAGCCGACGGCGAAACCATCATCGACCGCGTCTACCACATCGACCGCGGCTACGAAAAAATCGAAGAAAAGCTGAAAGCCGTAGGCGCCCAAATCCGCCGCATCGGAAATATGCTTCCCTAGACTTCGTTATCCATGCGGGGACACGCCTTCCTCAGTCCACCGACCGCACATCTTCCGGCAGCGCCAAAACCAACGTGCACTCTCCCCCGCCCGCGCTGCAAGAAAGCCTTCCGCGCCGCAAAATCTTGACCGGAGTCCCATCCGGAACTTTCTGGCTGTACTTCGCGCTTCGCAGTGCGTCCGCAACCTCCTTCAACCCTGCGCTTCCACTCACAAACTTCGCGTCTTCTATCGTCACTCCGGCAGTTCCGGACCCTCCCAGCAAAAGAAAGAATTCTGCTTGCCCATCCTGCTTGGCGGGACTTTTCAACTTCAACGTGCGCTCCTGTTCCGGTTCATTTCGATACTTGGCCACGATCGCGTCTACCTTGCCCTCGCCACCCGCCAATGCCGCCAGGCGGCCCCGAGTCCCCGGCTCCGGCCTGCGCCCGCTCATAGCCAGGGCATACCAGTGCGCCGCTCCTTCCTTGTCACTGTTCTTTTCGCAAATCTGCCCCAAGTGGTCGCCTGCCTCTCCACCCTGACCCAGTTCCCAAGCGGCCGAAACGTAGGTCTTCGCCACGTCCACATGGCCTTCCGCAAACGCCACCCATCCCAGCGTGTCCCAATAGTTCGCCAGATCTGAGGTCAATCTCAGATCTGTCTGCTTGAGCTGATCCAGGTTCAAATTCCTCAGCCGCGTTGCCGTCGACGACACCGCCGACTCCGCGTAGCGCCGCGCTACATCAAGATGCTCATTCTTCAGCGCCAGCGGGTACGCGATCCCGTTCCATATCGTCGGCGTTCCGGACATCTTCACCGCTTTGTCGAATGCCGCCATCGCCTTCTCGTCCTGCCCAACATTCAGATACGCCTCGCCCACTCTCACCTGCGCCTCGGCGCTATCCGGCGTAATCGTCGCTGCCTTCTCCAACTCCGGCACCGCTTCCTGATACTTGTGCCATTCCATATACGCAACGCCCAAATTCGCATGCGCATATTTATCCAGCGGCTGGATCTCAATTTGCTTCTTAAACCACTTCTCCGCCTCCTCGTACTTGCGCTCCCGCGAATAAGCCCGCCCCAGGTTGTTGTAGGCATTCAGATCGTAGGGATTCACCTCGATCTGCTTCTGGAATGCGTTGATCGCCAGCCCGTCTTGCCAGTCGTCCAGATAGGCCAGCCCCAGCACATCCCACGCGTGCCTGCTCTTGGGGTCGGCCTCCACGGCGCGATTCAGCAGGTTGATGGCTAAGGCGTAGTTCCCGTTTCTTCGCGCCTCATTTCCGCTCTTGATCAAATCCTCGGTCTTCATGCCAGCGGGAATCGTGTGCGTATCCGCCACCGTGCTCTCCACCATCAGCCGCTGGCCGCCATCCGCTACCACGGCCTGCCGAAACGCCCGATAATCGTCCGCTCGTGCCGCCGGCAACTCATCCCGCAGAATCGTCAGCTTTCGTTCCGCCGTAAAAACGTTTCCTTCCAGCTTGTAGCTTGATTGATACGCTCCGTAATCGCGCTCCACGCTTACCGCCATCGGCGCCCGGGCCGTATATCTCGCCGCCAGTTCGAGTCTGATCTTGTACAGCTGCTCGTTCGGAGGTCCCAACTTGAACGGCTCCGCTCCGCTGCTGCCCCCCCCACCCTCCGCCTCTTCTCCTTCCTCTTCCTCTTCGCCCACATCCGCGCTTACCGTTGCCGGCCTGATATACGAGAGCGGCAACTTGATTTCCAGCTTCTTCTTTGACCAATCCAGAAAGCCGGCTTTGCTTACCTCATACGAAAGTTTGAAAGGCTCCCGCGTCGCCGCCGCATCGCTCACCTCCACCTTGCTCACCGTGCCGCCCAACCCCCGGTTCAGCCCTTCCACATATTTTTGCCATTGTGTCGGGGCCATGTGTCGGAACGCAATCCGTTGCCGCAGCTCGGAATCCCCGCGCAACGTATAGCTGACCTTGCCTTCCAGCCTTCCGTCTTCATCCGCCTTGCCCTCAATTTCCGTGATCTGCCGGTCTGGCATGGGCGGATCGGCCGGCGTCTCCTCCAGATGCGGTACCCCGCCCGGCGGAATCACCAACCCCTGCTTCTTGCGTAACGAATAGGACAGCAGCCGGAATGGCGCAACCTCCGTCGTCGTATCCATCCACACTTCTTCCTTTCCCAGCGCCAACATGGTGATGGCATGATTGAACTGCGAGGGCGAAGGCACGTCTGGATCCAGCTTCCGGAATGAGTTGATCAGCACCGTCGAGGAATGCAGCCCCTCCGCCTCCAGCAACGCCGCCAGCAGCGTGTTCTTGTCTTTGCAATCGCCGTACTGGTTGTTCAGAACGTCCCCCGCAGCCTGGGGCTGGTATCTCGCCAGTCCCAGAGACAGGCTCACGTATCGGAACTTCTTCGCGACAAAATCGTAAAGCGCTTCCGTCTTCTCCAAATCCGAGGTCAGCCCCTTCGTCAGTTCGTCGGCCTTCGCCCGCACCGCTTTCGACGGCGCCCGCCGTCCTTCTCCAGTCCCGCGTACCATCGCCCCACTTCCTCCCAACTGACAAACGTTGTCATCTGTACATCGGGAACTTCTTCCGCCTTCTTCTTTCTCTTTTTCTCCTTTTCCTTGTTTTTATCTTTCCCTTCGTCTTCATGCACCACATGCGCGCTCGTCCAGTGGTAGATCCGTCTTCCACTTTCTTCCGTGACTTTAGGTTCCATTCCCGGCTTTGCCTTCAGCTTCACCGTGCGTCCTGCCGGTACGTCAATCTCCAATTGTTCGTCCAGCACAATGCTCGCCCGGTTAAAGTCATGCTGCATCCAGAACTGCCCCGGCGCCAGCGCCGTATGAAACGTCGTGATCACCTCGCACTCCAGCACATCTCCAGGCCGCAAACCCGGCACCGTAACATGCTTCTCCCGGTAGTCCGTATACACCGGAGCAAACCGCTGCACCCCCGCACTCAGATCCTGCACCGCGTCCGCCCCGGCCGTCACCACCTTGCCGTCTGGCTTAAGCACGCGGACGTAAGCAATGTCCATGCGGTCGTTGGCGGAGTTATAACCAAACGGCAACTGCCCGAACCCCTGCACCCCAGCCTCGCTCTGCACTCGTACTCGAAGTATCGCGTCCTTGCGTCCCGTACCGTCGTTCTCAAAGCGGTAGCGCTCCTGCAAGCGCTCCACCACAAACCCCTCCTTGGAATAGTCTTGCTTCTTGTCCGCCTCGTCCGAAGTCTTGTCCCCTGACTTCTGCTCCGCCGCTTGCGTGGGATCTTGTTGTCCACTACTAGACTGACCCGAAGGCGCGCCCGCCTCAGCGGTCCGCCCGAAAGCGGCAACCATCAAAGCCGTACAGGAAAGGAAAACAACTGTCAGGAGGAAACCAACGCGGCGCACGATATTGAAGGACATGCGCTGTTTTGTACCCCAAACCGTCACCCGACGCAAGCCGCAAATGGGGCGGACACTCCTGTCCGCCAACCGCGTAATACGATACGCGTTTCATCTCGGACCTTGAAAACGCAAACTGTTTTATTCGTCGTCGGGCGAACTGTCCCGCAAGGAGCGAGGGCGACGAAGCCGGACAGTTCGTGGGCAAGCACACTCTTCTCATGGTGCCGCGTTCGCCGAGACGACCGTGACGCGGCACAGACCCGGCCCAACCCCGCTCTGCGGATTCCAAATCGCCACTTCCAGGTCGTCTCCCGCCGCCAGCTTCCACCCGCCCTTACCGTAGTCGCCGCTAAAACCGCTGATCACGATCTCCGCGTCCGTCCAGCTTTCCACATCCACCATGACTTCGTCCGAATTGTGCGGCACAATGCGCCCCGCCGCCCAGTGCGCGCTCAAATCCCGTATCGCCAGATACGGAGAATCGGTGTGCACATAGGGCACGTGCAACCCAAAACCTCGCCCCGTAATCACGATCCTCTGTCGAGCCTGAGGCTGGATCGCACTCACAGAAGCAATTTGCGGCTCATACTCCACGCTCGCTGTGGCCCCCGGCGTCTTCGCCTCCGCCGATACAAACTGCCCTGCCTCACGCTGTCGCATCACCAAACCAGCCGCAGCCGCAAGGACGACCAGGAGAACTGTCGCAAAAACAAGAAACATCCCGCCTCGGCCCAGCCGAAATCCGCTACCCGCCACCAGGGTCCCCCACCTGGACTGAGGCAGAGTGCTCTCGTCGGGAATCGACTGCCCTGCTGAATTCGGAAGAACCGAAGAAAGCGTCAGCGGCTCCCGCACCGGAGCAATAAATCTGTAACCGGCATTGCGCACAGTCTGCACATACCGCGGCTGCTCCGCATCGTCGCCCAACGCCTCCCGAAGCTTCTTGACCGCAAAATTCAACCGGCTGTCAAAGTCGCCATAAGTCTGCCCCGGCCACAGCGCCTCCTGCAGCTCTTTGCGTGTAACCAGCTCATCGGGACGCCCCGCCAGTATCCCTAAAACCTTAAGCGCTTGCGGCGGCAAATCCACCGGCAAGCCACTCCGCCGAAGCTCACCTCTATTCGCGTCCAATTCGAACAGGTCAAACCGGACCGAGCCCTCTCGCCTTCTTTCCGCTCTTTCTATAGACACAACTCCCTCCCTTGCAAGACCCTGGAGTCGTCGTGGCGGGGCCCCTTTGCCACAACTGGCGCTCAACTTATCCCAACTCATCTAGGCGGTCAATGCCACGTCTTTCCTATACGTTCCGCACTAATGTGGCACTCATGTGGAACTTCGTTGACGTTCCCCAAGAAGCAATTAGGGTTGGTTACCGGGCAAAAGTAGCCTTAAGTCGCACAAGGAGACAATCCATGAATCACCGTTCCTTCGCGTGTTTGTTTGCTTTAGCAGCGATGGTACTGGCCGCAGGGCGCACAGCGGCCCAAAATAGCACCCTCCTGGCTGATAACTTCACCCAAGATTCAACTTTGAACACAACCCTGTGGACAACAAGCTCATCGTTTCTCAATTCCTTGGCCGCAGCATCCTCGTCGCCGGCGGGTTCCTTCGTTGCCCCTCAGCTGGACTTTAGCAGCCAGTCCGGGATGCAATTGACCGGACCCAACCAGGATTATGAGTTCACTGGCGTGCAATCACTGTCCACCTTTAGCGCGCCGTTTACCGTCGTTGTGAACGTGACGGCGGTTCAAGGCACAGCCAATCCCTTTGAGATTTATCTCGCAAGCGCCGACCTTACGGAATTCACCAGCTTAGCCGCGAACGTGAGTCCAACATATGACGGGTTCTGGGCAAACGCCCCTAACGTTAGCCAGATCTGGCAACTCGGGGAGCAATTCTCGCCTCCGATTCTGCCGTCCTTTAATACTTCCTACACGGTGACAGTAGTTGTCGATGGGCAAGGGCAAGCTACGACAACCGTAAGCAGCAACGGCACGACGTTCGGTACGGTTTCTGGCCTTCAAGTGGGAACGGGTCAGCTCTATCTCGTCCTCGCACAGCGTATTGGGTTGGCTCCTACCGGATCGCAGGTCGCTAGCTGGGCCAATGTTGGCGTTACGGTCCCCTCAGTCACGACCATTTCAAGTTCCATTCAGATGAATGACATTAATGTCTATAACTCTGCAGAATGCGAGCTTGGCGGAAACACATGCTTCTCTATTCAACAAAACTTCTGGGTTCAAGGAGACACTTGGTTCCAGAACGCCGTCCAGCTCGAATTCTCCGACGGATGGTATGCCAGACAGGTATGGTGCGAATATATTCATACAATTTGCCCCGTGTACGGGGAATGGATCGCGCTATCCGGACCCCCATTTCCGCTGATATCGCTCGTGTCCAGTATTTCGGGAAACGTGCTGTATTTTACGGCCTCGTTCGGCCAAATCTATGTCAACACCTATAGCACATCGGTGCCGGCGGGTTCCTCGTTCGAGGCGGGACCGCTGAGCAGCAAACTCCCAGTGGGCCCTCGGTCAGAGCCCGAACTCATCCTCGTCGGCGAAGGGGGCGGGGCGGAAGCTACCTTCTATCCGCAAACGTCGGGCTACGTCACCGGCGGGTTGGCCAACTCGGGCGGGTCAGAGCCCACTACCCTCGTGCCGATGACCGGAGCTTGCCAGTCCGACTCCGGTGAGACGGAGTCCGGCCTTGGCTGGCTAGTCCCGGTTCTCAACAAGGATACATTCTTCGGGTTCAACAACTATACGGGTGACAAGGGTGTCAAAATTGTGCCCGGCGCGATCCTAGGCTTGATGTGCCCGTCGTCGTAATCTGCGCCCAACGGCGAACGCGCTGCCCGTTTTGCTCAGGCCTGTTAGGCACCGAACGACGTCAGCCATGCTGGGCAAGCTTTAATCGGCGGGGCCGGTGGGGGCTGGCCCTGGCCTTTCCTGCGACTCGTTTGCGGGCCCCGTCCTTGTCCTTGCATTCCTTGCAAAGACTGGGCCGGGGTTTTTGATTCCGCGTGCTCACCATCTCATTCTCCGCCTTCCCCCATCCAGTCCCTAGGGCGAACTGTCTGGATAGGAGCGAAGCGACGCAGACGGACAGTTCGTGGGCAAGCGGGCGGGTCGCGCCGCAGCCGTGGCGAAGGAAGGAGCAAAGCGACGACCGGAGCCACGGCGAAGGCGCTGCTTCCAGCCTCCCCCGCATCGTACGATCACCCAAAGCAACTAGGGCCGCCCGCAGGCGGCCCGAATGGTTCTAACTGATAGCTGAAAGCTGACGGCTGAGAGCTAGTCCCCTGACGGCTGAGAGCTAGTCTCCCGCCACCGGCTCGGCAACTTCCGGCTTCGCAGCGTGAGCCCCGTTCCCGTTAGCCTTGCCCAGCGCACCGAGAGGAATGAAACCGTTCTCCGCCACCGCCGGCTTCTCCTTCAACACAACTTCGCGATACAGCGAAGCCATCCGCGCGTTGTAGGCGTCATCATTCTTCTGCGGCCCGCGATGTCCCGCTACCGGAGTCTCCGAATGATCCACCGCCAGCGCCGCCTTCGCGTCCCGCGCCCGCTTCTTCTCTTCGCGGGCGTTCTTAGCGATGCCCAGATTGTCCAGATCGTGCTGCAGTTCGGTGGTCACAATATTTTCGCGCAGCAGAAGTGAATGAGTCTCGTCGTCCATCTTCACTTTCTTCCCGCCCGCAAAAATCTCGTGCCGCCCATGCTCCTCATACCACTTGGTCAAGGTAGCGGTCATATGCATCTTCTCAATGATGTTCCGCCACCCCACCCCAGTGTTGTAAGCGCAGAACGAAATTTCCCCTTCCTGCGTAGCGTAAGGAATAATGCACTGCTCGGTTCTGCGGAAGTCGTAGTTGAACAGATCCTGGAACCACATCCCCGCGATAAACAGGAAGTTCCACCGGTCCTGCCGCCGCTTCATCACATCATCGACGGTCCGGTCGGGACCAACCTTCCCATAGTTCTTGCCCGTAGCGTTAAAGTTCTTGTCAAACTTCCGCAACAGATCCATCAACTTAAAATGCGTAGGCGCCTGATACGGATCGTAGTTCTTCATCAAACACAACGCCATCCCAAACACGGTAAGAAACTTTCCCCGCGCCGCATCGTTCACCTTGGCAATATCCTTTGCCAGTTGATCCCCAGCCAAAAACGCCGTAACTGGCACCGCCTCCTTAGTCTCCTTATCAATCATCACCGCCATCCCCGTCCCACAGTTAGGGTGGCAACCGCAACTTAGTTGGCCCCAGTCGTTCTTGACGTCGTTGGCGTGCATTAGATCCGCCCAGTCTGAAAAAGTGCCCATGAAGCTGATCGGGAACCAGTCGCGGCTTGGCTCGCCTAGGCCGGTTTGATTTTTTACGTCGTGAGCTAGGTGACTGAGCGTGTAGCGCTGGGCTTGGCGGCGGTCGTCGGTTACGGCTTCGTCGCGGCCCGTGAACGAGACGGGTTGGAATGACAGGAAGCTGATCGTTCTTGGATTATCCAGCGCGAACTTGATGATGCGTCCTACTTGTTCGTTGTTGATGCCGTTGACGATGGTCACGACCGGGACGATTTCTACTCCGGCTTTGTGGAGGTTTTCGATTGCCTTCAGCTTCACGTCGAACAGGTTGCCTACCATGCGGTGGGCGTTAGCGGCGTTGCCTATGCCGTCGAATTGCAGATAGGCGTAGCGCATTCCCGCTTCTACTGCCTGCTGGCAGAACTCAAAACTTTTTGCGAATTCGATTCCGTTGGTTGCGGCTTGCACGGAGTTGTATCCGACTTTTCTGGCGTAGCGGACTGCGTCGAGGAAGTATGGGCTCAACGTGGGCTCGCCGCCGGAGAACTGCACGCTCATTTGCCGGCGCGGCTTGATCGTGATCGCGTTGTCGAGCATCTGCTTGATTTCTTCCCATTGCAGTTCGTGGACGAAGCCGACCTGGTTCGCGTCCATGAAGCAGGGGTCGCACATCATGTTGCAGCGGTTCGTCAAATCGATGGTCAGCACCGAGCCGCGTCCGTATTTCACGGTCGAAGACCCGTGGTGGTGGAGCTTCTCATCGTTGTGCGCAGCGATGTCGCGGCCGGGGAAAACGTCTTCCAAGTGCTTGGAGAATTCGGTGTCGATCGACATCACGTCTTCGAAGTGGCCGTGTTTGGGGCAGTCTTTTACCATCAAGATCTTTCCATCTCTTTCGACGATGGTGGCCTTGATCTCGCCGACCTTTTCGTTCATCAGAACTTCGTGCGGCAGTTTGCCGTCGAGAATCTGCTGGCGGATTTCCGGCACACACTTCGGGCACAGCGAATCGGTGGAGCGGGGCCAGCCCAACGGCGGCTTCGACTTCTCGTAGGACTTGAGCAGAGGCTTGTCGGACCACTTAGGGGTGGGCGAAGCGCCGGGGTTGATCCGGTTCAACCGGTCGAACACAACCCACGCGCCTTTGGCGGCGACGGTGACTGCTTTTTCTACGTATTTAATCGGCTTGCGCATGTTAGCTTTTAGCTCCTAGCTTTTGGCTCTTAGCTTCTGTGGTTTTGGGTGTTCGGACTTGGGAAAAACTCTGGCGGAACTTTGCCTTGGCTTTACCTGAGATCCCTATCCCACAAAACCCAGTCTGCAAAACCCAATTACCTGTGGCTCTCCCCGGGAATTGAACTTGGTTCTTACACTTTTCCCTGGGTATTGGTCTGTAGCCATGCTATTGGAGGGTAAGGAGATGCGCACCTTTATCCCAACGAACGGGGGAAAAACGGGGTTTAGCGGGGATATGGGGGATTGGGTGGAGGTAAGTTGTTGAAAGGAAAAGGGGGTTGCCGCTTGCAGTCGGGTGTAAGATCAATTCAAGAGCGAGGTGCTTATGGCGCAAATGACGCCGCAGGTTTCGGAATTGCTGGAGAAGGCGCTCACCCTTTCTACGCAGGAACGCGGCCTCTTGATCGATCGCCTTGTTGAAACCTTGGATAATGAGCCGGCTGAGGAAGGGGTCGAGGCGGCTTGGGACGAAGAGATCAAGCGTCGAGTAGATGACATTCGTTCTGGACGGGTAACTACTATTCCTGGGGATCAGTTGCTCGGGCGACTGAAGGCTCGGCAGCGGGATGAGCGACGCTAAAGATTATCGGTTTCATGCGCTGGCGTGGCAGGAGCTAGAGGAGGCCGACAGCTGGTACCTGTCGCACAG
Source organism: uncultured Acidobacteriaceae bacterium (assembly GCA_963842095.1). GTDB lineage: Bacteria > Acidobacteriota > Terriglobia > Terriglobales > Acidobacteriaceae > Sulfotelmatobacter. Next base: position 475,356 of record CAWJEY010000002.1, on the reverse strand, counting down.
TTACGAAGTTAGCTTGGATTTCCTCAACGAGTTGTACGCCGCAGTGGAGGATATCGCGCGAGCGCCGTGCCGGTGGGCGAAATATCTGCACGGCACGCGACGATTCGTCATGCAGCGATTTCCCTTCTCCGTTGTTTACCTGGACGATTCCGAACTGGTGACCATTATTGCCGTGGCGCATAGCAAGCGAAAGCCAGGTTATTGGAAGGATCGCCTGTATTCCTGATGTTGAGTCGCCCCGGGGCCGATAGGAAATAGATGGGCCGGAATTTTCGTGAGTTGGAAGGCAAAATGTCGCCGGAGTCGCTGGAGCGCGCTCGCGTTCTGGCCGGGAAATACCGTGCGGAGATGGCGATGCGTCTGCTTCGCGAGGCGCGGGAGATGACGCAGGTGCATCTGGCGAAAATTCTGGGAGTGAATCAGGCGGCGGTGTCGAAGCTGGAGCGGCGCGCGGATATGTACGTGAGCACGCTGCAGAGTTTTGTTAAGGCGATGGGCGGAGAGTTGAAGATCACGGCGCGGTTCCCAGAGGGGACGGTGGAGATTAATCAGTTTGAGGATGTGAAGAAGGCAGCGGGGGAGTAAATGCGTGCGGTATTGTAGAGGCCCACGTTATTGAGGTCAGTGGTACCCACCTTTCGAAAATCGCGAAAGGTGGGGCAGCCTCAGTCGTGGTGGCGCAAAGATGGGCCAGCCCCCAAGAACTCGAATCTCTTCGTGGACACGTTGCGGCATATGGTCACTGCTCCGGTTCTGACTTTTGAGAGGTTAACGGCTTGCCGGATCGCAGTCGTCTCATCAGCTTGGATATCTCTGAGTTTTGAATCTCGACCGTGGTCGGATTCGCTACCTTTCCTTGCTCGACTTTCGTGAGATACCGGCGCGCATCCTTGAGCCATTTTTTGGCCGTGTTTATGAAGTCATTGGCTCTACGGTCGGGGACGGAGGGTTCCAACGCAAGTAAGAGTAGCTGCGTGATTCCGGTGAATCCAGCTAGGACGGCCTCCTCTTCGCCTATATGTTTCCCTCTGTAATAATCGTGCCTGCCGTCACTTCTCATCGTGAATATGTGCGTCTTTCCTCCGACCCCCGCGATTTCGGCGCTTCGCTTCGTACATGATGTACAAACATACCCGCTCGGCCAGTTCCACGTTCAAACCCCAGTTGGAGAACTGCCGCGCAGTTTCTTGCAGCACTTCTCCGGCACCGAGTATTCGTGCCCTTTGAGCAGGATTCCTAGGGATAGTTACAAGGTTGGATTGGCACTCGAACAGAGATGGCGCTAGCCACGAAGATGAATTTGATTCATCAACAAACTGCACTCCCACTAGAAGTTGAATCTGACGGTCGGAGTCGTGATCTACCGGGTAGAGCTTGAAGTCGCTCCGGTATAGCTTGTGCATGATCTCACGAAGGCGCTTCTCAAAGTCGGCAATGTTTGCGATCCCGGAATCCAGCGCGGAGGCGATCTCGTCTTTCGCATAGTCGATTAAGTACCCGATGCCAGAACCCGCAACGCACAGCCGTTTCCCTTCACGCTCAAAGGGAAAAAGTTTGAATGTGTAGACTTTGTTTTCTGGGTAGGTTTCTTCCGTGTCCGCAGCCATCACTAAGCCGTCGCTGCATAGAAAGGCGGCAATCGCGGTCATCGGCAGCGCCTTTTTGCGCCGCCACGGGGGGATGGTTTTTTGTGACCCACGCGAAAGGATGGTAACACTTATACTTCATGATGTACATAATCGTCAGTGGAGCTCGTGCCCTTCCCGGTCTTTCGCGGGCGGTTCGTTGTGGGTGCGGGCAAAAGTCAACAGCAGGTTCCTCACCGGGCCTTCGGCCCTGTTCGGAATGACAAGGGTTGGTTTAGAGTGGGTTTACGCGTCGCTGGATCGCCGCTCTTTCACGGCGGTGTTGGCTGCGGTGGAGATTCCAGCGAGTTCAACAGCAAAATCAAAAGCGAGATCAACGTCAAAGGCGACGGACAGGGGTGTCCGTCCAATGAATAATTCTTCCGTCTCCTCGCCTTTCGGCTAGACTCCAAGGATCGTGTTCCCGATACCGACGCCCGATCGTCTAATCCCACGCAGGTTGCGGCAGGAGGCTGGCTCGGGTCAGGCGGACTCGTTAGCCGAGGCGCTGTTGGCCTTGGGAGCGTTCCCGCTGATCTTTGTTGGCACAATCGGGGGAGCTTACCTGGCGGGCCATTACGCGGGCGTGCTATGGCAATGGCTGGTTCGTCCCTGCGGGTGCCCTGGGTCTCTTGATTGGCTTTTCGCTGTCCGTCGGCTTGCTGGGGAGAGCGGGCATCCTCTGTGGAATCATTGAGGCCGCATTCTATTCGTGCGTCGCGTTCGTGTTTTCAGGGGGGCTGAACCGAGCGGATTCTAGTCCTTCGTGGATTTTTGCAGCGATCGTCGCCGCATTGTTTCTCGGCGCGTCGGTCGCGGCATGGAAAAAGAACCGGAAGTAGCAAAAGAGGCAGGTTCTCGGGCTCTACGGGAGTCAACAGCGGGTTCCTCACCGGGCCTTCGGCCCTGTTCGGAATGACAAGGGTTTGTTTTGGTGCTCTTGATCGCAGCACTGAAGCGCCGCCACCCTAACGCAAATATCCAAACAGCGCGAACCCTAAGTCGTGCTCGAAATCCCTTTTGAGGCTGGTGGTGCTTCTTGCTGGTATGGGGTCCTTCGACTGCGCATGACGTCCACTTCGTGGGCGTCATGCTTCGCTCAGGATGACAGGGCTATTGGGATTCCGGCCATTCTTCGTCTGGCACGTATCCCTCGGGATAATCTTCGTCGATGCTGGCGTGGATGGTTATTGGCGGATTTGGCAATGGGGGATCTAGCAGGTGCCAGGCTTCGCGGTAGGGTTCGAGGCGCATTCTTCTGGCTTGGCGGTGGGGGTAGAAGCGGAGCATGGGTTGGGGAGTGCAGATTTCTACCGGGATGATGTACCAGATGTCGAGGGGGACGACGTGGGCGGCGATGAAGTCGCAGTCTTGCTTGGTGTAGACGGCGCGGCCTTTGCCGACGGAGTAGGTCGCGCGGGTTTCGTAGGCTCCGGCGCGGATGCACTCGGTGCATTTGACCTGGATGCGGAAGAGTCGGGGAATTCGGTTTGGCTTAAAGCGGTATCCCGGGATGGGGCGATTGTCGAGGATGCAGTCGTAGCGCTCGCTGTCGCCAAAGGGCCGGGAGATGGCGAAGCGGCGCTGGTCGGCGCGGTAGAGGAAAGCGATTTCGGAATGCTCGCCAGTGCGTTTGGTGTTGGGACGGTAGGGGTCGTTGGGCTGGCTGGGATGCGGACGGAACTTCGACATCTGGAACTCCTGGTGAGACAAAAAGGCGGAGATTGGGGGCTCCGGCTGATGGGGAATTCTGGGGAATATCCCTAAGCTTTATTTTAACAGGGCGAGTCAAGGGGGATCGGCGGCTGGACGGAAAAGGAGATCAAAGTCCGCGCCCCTTCGGCAAGCTCAGGGCAGGCTGCGTCCCTGCAAGGAGCAGGGACGGGGGCGGGACACGATGAGACCTACGCCGTAGCTGATCGATTCCGCCGTTTGTGAAGATGACGGCGCGGCTACTCATATCGCGTTAAGACACCAATAGGTTTAGTTACTACTTACTTTTAGCAGTGACGCGCTGCACCTATTAGTTTCATAGGTCGATCATAACTTATGGAATACATAACTTACTTTAGTTACCTAGACTGCTCTGCTCCCAGACAGCACAATGCCACGAATAGCGGCGGGGAGAGTAGGGAGCAGTCATGCAGCATTGGTCGAAGTCCGAAGTCACGCGCGGTGCACAGCTTGCCCTGTGTGTTCTGGTTTGCGTTTGGTCCTTTCTTGGTACGGTTCCGCTTGTTACGGTTCCGCTTCTGGCGGCTCAGACCGTGGACTCCGAGCGTCCGGTGCCCATACTGACCGGCAACGCCGGGTATTTCACCACATACGATAACGGCACCAATGAACTCGTCCCGGAAGTGATCCCGGTGCTTCTGGTTCCACTGGGAGACCGCTGGCTGATCGAGTCCCGAGCTGAATTCTACGGGGAATTCGACTCTGCAAAAGGGCAACCTTACGGCGGAGAAGTCCACAAGGACCTGGACTACCTGCAGGCGGACTACATTGCCAACCGCTACCTGACGGTGACGGCAGGACGGTTCCTGACCCCGTTTGGGATCTATAACGAGCGGTTGTATCCCATCTGGATTCGTGACCTGAATCAGGTGCCGCTCATCTTCCCCATAGAATCCGGCTCCAGCGACGGAGTTATGTTGCGCGGGGGCTTCCCCGTAAGTTCGTGGGCAAATCTGAACTACGCGACCTATTTCTCGAGTGAGAATACGAACGCTACATTGGAGTCCGATCGCGGATTCGGGACTCGCGCCGGCATATTCTTCAACCGGCCAAGGCTTGAAGTCGGAACCTCGTGGCGAAAAGAATTGACGGATGAACGCCACAACGCGGTCGGCCTTCATTTTGCCTGGCAGCCGCCGCCGATTCCTCTTAACCTGCGCGCCGAGTATGCGCGGAGCGAGTACGGCAGTGGATATTGGATTGAGGGCGCTTACCGCTTGAGCCAGATTCACGGATGGAACCAGTTTATGCGGCGCACCGAGTTCGTGGGGCGCATGCAGCAGTACTTCAGCGGAGCCGAGAAACTGGCCGACAGCGGAGGCAAATACTCGCTTCCTCATGGCGACACGCAGCAGCCGGATTTCGGTCTGAACTACTACCTGAAGGATGGCCTGAAGGCTTCCGCCAGTTACGCGCGGTGGCTGGGCCACCATAATTGGAATACCTGGACTTATGGCGTGGCGTGGCGTTTTGCCCTGCCGCTGGGACACGCGGGGGCAAAATGAACAAGAAAATCGCAATTCTGGCCGGGATCCTAGTTCTCGCGACAGGCCTTTGGGCCGCGGCCCCAGATTCGGATGGGGTGCCAAAGAAAAATCCCGGAAACCCGCCAACCACGGTAGTCTCCAGCCATGATGATCCCGCGGCCATGAGACTGGAAGGCGAAAAACGGTTTCGCGCCAACTGCGGACGCTGCCATGCCACGCCCCACAAGTTCCCCCCGCGCATGATGGCGACCATTGTGCGCCACATGCGAGTACGCGCAACCATTACCGATCAGGACATGCAACTCGTCCTTTTCTACATGACCCAGTAGCGGCGGATGGGCGCATGATGAGAAACGGGAACATCCGGCCGGGATGGGCAGCATTCCTCACAATTTCCCTGATTGTGTTGCTGTCACGGGCGCAGGCGCAAACTCACGTGATCGAGGTCGTGGCCGACAAGGACAGCCGCTACAAGATCGCGGGAGAGCGCACACCAGAAATTACGGTGAAAGCCGGGGAGCCAGTCCTGCTGCGGATCACGGCTCGACGCGGAAAATCCTGGAACCGGGATGGCTCGATCCATGGATTCTCCCTGTTGCGCGCGAAAGACCGGTCGAAGGTGCCCGGCTGGGACTTGCTACTCAACCCTGGAGTGCAGGAGTTTCAGTTGACGGCGCCCTCTGAGCCCGGCGAGTACGTGGTGGTTTGCACCGTGATTTGCAGCGAGGAGCACGAGGGTATGCACATGAAATTCGTGGTTTTACCATGAATCGTGCTGCCATGAATCGGACTGCCATGAAGGGGAGGAACGGGATGCGCCAAATCAGTGTCAAGATCAGAGTCAAGATCAGAGTGCTGGTGATGACGGGGGCGCTGGCGGCAGTTTTCAGCACGATTGCGACCGCCCAGGACGCCAAGACATTTTACGGTGAAATCTCCGACAGCCAATGTGCGATGAATGTTCATTCGCTGACCCGGTCGCACCAGGAGATGTTGAAATCCAAATCCATGGGCGGCACAGCGACCGAGTGCGCGCTCGATTGCGTCAAATACCACGGTGGAGACTTCGTCCTTTCCTCCAAGAAGGACGTGTATCGGCTCGATGACCAGAACGCAGCCCGGGCTTTTGCCGGCACCAAGGTAAAAATCACCGGCGAGATGGAAGCAGATAAGAAAACCATCCACATCATCAGGATTGAGGAAGACCGCTAGGCTGAAGGGCCGCGTCGCGCCCAAAATCCCCACCCCACCCGTCTTCTATGCCAGCATCAAGACACGATCCGGTAGCGGGCCGATCTGTTGTGCTTCCTTGACCTGCGCGCCATTGCCGGGCTCGTACTCCATGTCGATTCTCATTCCGTCCCCTAGGTTCGCACTTCGGAGCCGTCTGCATAGCAGATCGGCCAGCGCAGAATCCTGAACCGTACAGATGACCTGGTGGCCCGTCTGGCGAATCGATGAGAGCACCTCCGCAAAATGCAGAGCCCTATAGTCGTCAATATGTTGAACTGGGTCGTCCAATACTAAAGTGCGCAGCTTGCACCACGGACGCGACAGGTGAACCGCAAGTAGGAACGCAATTCCTAGCGCCCTCCTCTGTCCGCTGCTGAAGGTAAAGCGGGGATTGATGCCTTGACCGATTTCAAAACTCAGAAACCGCTTAATGTCTCCTCTCATGTGATAGCGCACTTCTGAATAGTCGATATGGGGTTTAAGCCGCATGAACAATTCGGACAGGAGGGGCGAGAGGGCAGCCAAACAGTCGTCCACGGATTCCCAAGACACTCGCTTTGTGGTATCCGCAGCGGTTTTGGCGTTCTGAGCAGCCTTCGATAACAAATCGATCTGCTTAGTCACGCGTTCAACCCCAGCCTGAGCAAGACCTCGTTGCTTCTCTAGGTCCGCGATTCTGTCAAAAGCACTCGACCCTTCCAATTGCGTCAGTCCAGACTGAAGGTCGATTGCCTTTTTTCGCGTTGCCTGCAACTCGGCCTCGATGCTGGAACCTTCCAGCTTTACGCCAAGAAGCCTCGCCTCCGTTTCCAGTTGCGCCAGCGCTGTCCTCAGCGTTTCACAGTCGGAAAGAGCTCGACTGTACTCGATGCTCTTTGACTGAAATTGATTTCTACCGGACTCGTATTCGGCTCTGCGCGTTGCTTCCTGCGCCGTTAGTTCGGATAGAGTCCGATCTTGCGAACTTATCTCATCCTGAATCTGCTTCAAATGTGCCTCGAAATCGCCGGGGCTAACGGGGGAGCCACACAATGGGCAATGGCCGTCTTGCAAGCCGATCCTCGTCCCCTGTTCTCTCAACTGTGCTAGAGCGCCAAGAAGGACGTTGCGAGTTTGCGTCCGCCGGAGCATGTCGGCAGCCACCGTTCGGGAATCTGCTGCGGCTCTCAACGCGGATTCGCTGGCATCCAAGTCCGCCTTGATTGTTTCGGATTGAACCTCGAGTATCCGCAATTGCTCGCGCCAGGAACTGGATTGAGCCACATCTGTGTTGAGGCGTTCTAGTGCCTGAATCTTCCGCTTTTGCTCGGCGAGAGTTCGGCCAGCGGTTGTTGCCAATTGTCTCACCGGCGCCTCCGCCGAGAGCCCGGTCAGCGCCGCCAGCCGTTGCTGGGTTGCTGCCATGTCGGTCGTTGTTACGCGAGCAGCCGCCGTTCGCACCTCGCTGATCTCGGAAATGATCTGCGCCACATTGTCGCGGGACAGTCGATACTCCCTCTCCAGTTCCTCAGCCCTACGCCTCAGTTGTTGGAAGAGAGTGTTGGCACGTCGTTCAATTCTTACAAGATCGGTGAGGCCGATTGCGCGGTAGAAAAACTCGAAGCGATCCGCCTCAGGGAGGTCTGTGCTGAATCTCACGATGGACTCGTCTCGGATAAGCATAGTTTGACTGAGAAGAGAAAGCGCCGCGGAGATACGAGCCCTATCGTCGTAAAACAGGCTCTCATCGAAAGAATGACGTATTTCCGCAGGGGTGGCGACTCTTTCGCCGGTCGATCCATCATCGAGATCGAAAACAGCCTTAACTTGCCTGCCCGCAGAGGGCGTCCCGTTACGCCACCAGATGTAATCGTCGATGTGCTCGCCGCCTTCAACATCGGTCGGGCTGAACCGGCCGAGGCGTCGGGTAAGGACATATTCGAGGGCATCGCAAATCGAGCTTTTCCCACTCCCATTTCGACCCGTAATGATCGTGAAACCAGTCCCGAAAGGAATGGTGGTCCGGTTCTTAAAGCCTCGAAACCCTGACATCTCAATTTGCTTTAATTTCATATGCTTCCTGAAACCTTGTCAAAATAGACTGATCGTCGCTATCGCGCTCATCAAGAAGAGCCTCAACCGCTGCCCTTGGCAATTCCGAAAGGCGTCCCCGCAGCTTCCGAAGCGAGTCCGATTCCTCCAGTGAAGCAATATTTTGTATCGGAATGAACGGATAAAGAGCCCGAGTGACGTCAGTGACCGTCTGTATTGCAGTGTGAACGACCTTTCTGCTAGCCCGGAAGTCTTCCTCAATCGTGACCAGCGCTCGGCGATCATTCTCATCGGGAAGCTCGGAGCTCAAAAAGACAGAATACAAATTCCACGCTTTCAAAGCAGAATTGCGCAACACACTCGCATTCCTTCTTAGGAATTCGTCTTGTATGCCAGCCCACGATTCGAGGATTGTTCTTACAGGGAGTTCGCAGATGAAGCCGAGCAGGGTTTCGTCCTCAAACTGCAACATGTCCTCGCGAAGGGATGACACTGTGTAGCTGTATTTTTCCAGGATATTTCTTGCTTCTTCCACAATCCGCATAGGTTTTGCCCTCAGCAAAGTCTTTCGGCGACGGCTGTTTCAAGCGAAATCCAGCGGGCGCTCGTTCCAGACCTTATAACAGTTGGCGGTGTAGAACCTCTAACAATGTGACTTGGAACACCGCCGTCTTCCACCCCACCAGCACAGATGACTATGTCGTCTGGAAGCGGCGCTGCTGTTGGAGGTTCCTCAGCAAATTCCTGCCTTATCTGACTGATGAGCTTCGTTTTACCGTTAATTACACGGTATCTGTTCCCACTCTTTACATAGCGGGGGCCGTCCAGGGTTGCCCCCGCATAACGAAGGAGAAGATGCGCCCTCCCGGCAGCATTCATTGACTCGTCTGGCTGCGAGTATTTCGGTATTCGGATCGACGAAACGCCGCCAGTGTCCCGCCGGAACGCATAGAGGTCCTCCAATGAAACTGGACCGAAGGAAGTGGCGGGAAGCGGAGAACCGGGCTTCATACCTCGGAATGCGGCTGCCGCGCTCATAAGGACGCGCTCTAAGAGATTTTGGGAAAATCGGCTGCGCAACTCCCGCAAGAAATCGTCGCCTTTTTCTTGCACGTGTCTGAATTCAGCGCTCGCATTCGCCCAAGTCCACAGAGCAGGGGCCTTGGATTGCAGGGCGGCATCATCCTGGGGATCGACCAGAACCACTAGGGAACCATGTACGGAATCCAAGGAAGTGGCAAACACGTCGTTGAGGTAGCCCCAGTCTGACCAGAAGCCGACAAATACTAGGTCCTTCTCGGGTAGATTCGCCGCTAACCATCCACGTGACGAATGCAGTCGATCTCGCACGGTTTGATTAGCGTGACTCACGGGGGGAGGGCCGTTCAGTTGGCGGTGACACCACAAGGTATGATCCGGGTCACGGACGCAGCCGTGAATCTTGAGATAGGCCTCATGCTTATGGGGTACATTCGCACTCGCAGAATCAAAAGCCGCATCGAACCTATCTGAACCTAAGTCCATCGCGGCCAGTTCGACCAGTTCGTCGAAATTGGTTGTGGCCCCGAACTGAATAGCTCCTGAGGTCAGGAAATCTGCGACCGCCTGATGGCCAGCGTTTGGATTGCGCCTAAATGGCCTCCACTCAACGAGGTCGCGCACAAATAAAGCCTGATGTCCTGCCCCGAACAAGTATTCAGAAAGCGCTTCCAGATCCGACGTGGCCGGAGGCGGCAACCGCGGCAGGGCGCGCGCGTTGTACTCTGTGACTATCTGCTGGGTGAGGGCGACAGCGCCGGGAACTGCGCTGGGTGGCGCCACGGACAGACCCGCTCCGCAAAAAAGTACAAGTCTTTTCTGCTGGATCGAAGCCACCAACTTATCGAGCAACGCGGAGTCCATATGGGCCTTACCGAGGAAACCCAGGGCCGTAGCAACAGGGAAAACGGGGAAGAGAAAACCGATTATACGACCATAGCTAGCGACGCTAGCACAAATATGTAGTTGAGCGGCACGGCTGAACAGCTTGCGGAAAAAGTCGTTGGGGGCATCTCGTTTCGAACGAGGATGCACAGGGAAAGCTGATAAGAAGTAGGGATGCGAGGAAACGACGAGCAGCAGGGAGCGGTGTTCAGCTATGTGAGTGCGGAGCAGCGGATTGCATCGGATCATCCGCTGCGTCAGATTCGGGCGATGACGGATGCAGGGTTGCGCGAGTTGTCCGGCGAGTTCGACGCGCTGTATGCGGCGGGCGGACGGCCATCGATTGCTCCGGAGCGGCTGCTGCGAGCGCTGTTGTTGCAGGTGTTGTACTCGCGGCGGAGCGAGCGGCTGTTGATGGAGGAGATGAACTACAACCTGCTGTTCCGGTGGTTCGTGGGGCTGGAGATGGACGATGAGGTGTGGGACGTGACCGTGTTCACCAAGAACCGGGAGCGGCTGATCGCGGGCGAAGTGGCGCAGAAGTTTTTTGCGGCGGTGCTGAAGCAGGCGCGGGGTGCGGCCTTGCTGAGTGACGAGCATTTCACGGTGGATGGGACGCTGCTCGAGGCCTGGGCCAGTCGGCGTAGTTTTGAGAAGAAGCCCGATCCGCCACAGCGGGGGGACGGGAGCGCGGGGACGAAAGTTGCTGCGCGACACGCACGAGTCGAAAACCGACCCGGAGGCGCGGCTGTTCCGGCGGAGCCAGGCGGCGGAATCGCGGCCGAGTTATCTGGGGCACGTGATCACCGAGAACCGGAATGGGCTGGTGGTGGCGGCCTGCGTGACGCAGTCGAGCACCAAGGCGGAGCGGGAGGCGGGATTGGCGATGCTGGAGCAGGTCAGCGACGGGAAGCGGAAGATCACGCTGGGAGCGGACAAGGGATATCAGGAAGAGCGCTTCATCGCCGGGTTGCGGGTGCGACAAGTGGTGCCGCACGTGGCTGAGTATGCGGTCGAGTCGCCCCACTGGCCGAACTGGCTGCGGGCGGAGGAGCGGGAAGATCCAGGGTTTGAGCAAAGTCAGAAGAAACGAAAACGAGTGGAGCAAGTCTTCGGCTGGATCAAACACGTGGCGGGAATGCGGCAGACGAAGTTTCGAGGGCGCCGACGGGTGGAGTGGATGTTCCAGTTGGCAGCGGCGGCCTTGAACCTGCGACGGATGCAGCGTCTGCTGCTGCAACCGGCGTAGTGCCCAGGGAGAAGTGGGTTCACCGGTCGAAGAAATGGCCGGAGAACACGAAATCGGGGCGTGATAACGCACGGAAAAACAACCCACGGATAAGATGGAACGAGAAAAACATCCCATTTTTCCGCAAGCTGTGAAGCCGTGCCCTTCCCAAAACCGATTCATGAGATAGCCTCTAGACTGTCCGGGGATAAATCTCTTTTATGGCTTCGATCAGCTTTTTCGATTGTCGCCGGTGCTGCACTCGCGTTATTCTTCCCAGTTGAACCCCAGCCATTCAAATTGTCTGTTTGCTTGCCGACATCATTCTTGCGCGAACGAATAGGAGACTGAAGGACATCCATGCCTAACGAACTGCGTAATTTTCTGGCACTCACCTACGACGAACTGGAAGACCTGAATCTGGAAGCGAAGGAGCAGCGCCGGAACCGCGTGGCCGCTGGCAAGATCCAGGAACAGCGGCTGAAGTATTTGACCGACGAGAAGCGGATCAAGGCCGTGACCGTGCTGTTCAGCGACCTCGAAGGCCGCCTGCACATGCTCGACTACGACAAGAAGTTCCTGCTGAAGAGTTATGACAACCTCACGTTCGACGGCTCTTCGATTCGCGGCTTTACCGCACAACGGGAAAGCGATCTCCGCCTGGGCATTGATTGGGGGGCTTTCTACTGGGAACTGGCCGACGTCTTCGGGCCGGGCAAAGTGCTGGTGTTCGGCGAGGTCATCGACAAGAACGGCGAACCCTACCGCGCCGACATTCGCAGCGTGTTGAAGTTGTTCGCTACGGAACAGCACAAGAAAAATGGCTACACCTGCAACGCGGCGAATGAAATCGAAGGCTTTCTGTTCCAGGGGCCCGAGGCCGAGCGCGTCTACCACGAAACCGGCAAGTTTGAGTACGTGAATACGGGCGGGTATTATCACTCGCTGCCAGGTGATCCGCTGCGCACATTTATTGACACGACCGCCGAAGTGCAGCGCGCCATGGGTTTCCAAAACGAAAAGGACCATCCCGAGGTTGCGCCTTCGCAGTTCGAAATCAACTACGGCTATGCGGAAGTGGTGGCGGCCGCAGACCATATCCAACTCTACAAGCTGATCTGCCGCCAGGTCGCGCGCAACATGGGCCTGACCGCCTGCTTCCTGCCCAAGCCGGTGGTGGGGGTCAACGGCAGCGGCATGCACACGAACGTTTCCGTCAGCGGGAACGGCAAGAATCTTTTCTGGGATCCCAAGGGCGAAGAGAAGCTCAGCAAGCTGGGCTACGAGTTCCTAGACCGCCTGCTCACGCACGGCAACGATCTTTGCCTGGTGTTTAATTCCAGCGTGAACGCCTACCGCCGCCTCGATCCCCACTTCGAGGCGCCCAACCAACTCAAGGCGTCGGCTGTGGACCGTGGCGCCATGATCCGCATCCCCATCGGCAACGAGCGCAGCATGCGTACTGAAGTGCGCGCGGTCGCTCCTGACGCCAACCCGTACCTGGTTATGTATTCGATCTTCAGGACCGGACTCGAAGGAACGACGGCCAAGATCAAGAACCTGCGCCAGGCCGAGCGTTATTTGCCCGACAACATCTACACGGCGATTGAGAACTTCAGCAACGCCGAGTGGACGACTAAGCTGCTGGGCGAGGATGTGAAGGCGCGCTACGCCGACCTGAAGAAGGCCTCGGCGAGCCGCTGCCCGCGCCTGTTGGGTTCGGTGGTGAAGGCCGCGGAGGTGCAATTCCACCACGAGGTCTACAACCAGTTCCTGTGGAACTTGTTTTAGAACGCTGTACGTCAGTTTTGCAAAGCGCCCTGACCTAAAGGTCAGGGCGCTTTTGTTATGGCTTGGAGGCCGTTGGATGACAATTTCGCGACGGCGCAGCAGCTACAATGCGTGTCGGAGGATTCATGGCGAAATCGCGCAGGCAGTTCCTGACTCAGACATCTCTTGGCCTGTTGGCTGCGGCAACGGCGTACCGCAGTTTTGCGCAACAACCTGGCGATTTGCCGCCCGGCGCTCCTCCCGCATTCGGCGCGGGGCCGGCCGTGGGGCCTGAGGTCTCACCTTCCACGTTCGCGGAAGCGGAGAAGTTGGTGCAGGTCGAAATGACGGCGCCTGAGCGAGCGATGGCCGCCAGCAGTTGGCGCAAGACCATGGCGGCGCTGTACGAGCGGCGTACCGGACCGCGCAAGGTGGCGCTGGAATCAACGCTCGCGCCCGCGTCGCGCTGGAATCCTGTGCTGCCGGGCTTGAGGACGATCCCCGAGCATGATCGTTTTATCCGCAGCAACAGCGATCCCGGGCCTTTGCCTGGGCGCGACGAGGATATTGCCTTCGCCTCGTTGACCCACCTTTCGCGATGGATCGAGCAGCGCAATCTGAGTTCCGACCGGCTCACCCGCATTTATCTGAAGCGCCTGGAGCAGTTCGATCCCAAGCTGCACTGTGTCATCACGCTCACGCGCGAGCTGGCGTTGGCACAGGCCAAGAAGGCTGATGAGGAAATCGCCGCAGGAAATTATCGCGGAGCGTTGCACGGCATCCCTTGGGGCGGAAAGGATCTTCTTGACACCGCCGGAATCCGCACCACTTACGGCGCTGAACCTTTTCGGAACCGCGTGCCTGCTGCCGATGCCGTCGTGGTGAAGCGCCTGCATGAGGCGGGAGCGGTGCTGGTCGCCAAGTTGAGCCTGGGCGCGCTGGCGCTGAATGATATCTGGTTCGGCGGCCAGACGATGAACCCTTGGCTGCTGGAGGAAGCGTCGTCGGGATCGAGCGCGGGACCGGGCGCCGCTACTGCGGCGGGATTGGTCGCATTTGCGATTGGAAGCGAGACTGGCGGCAGCATTGTCAGCCCCGCGATGCGTTGCGGAATTACCGGGCTGCGCCCCACCTACGGACGCGTGGCGCGTACTGGCGCGATGACGTTGTGCTGGTCGCTCGACAAGCTGGGACCAATGACGCGCACAGTCGAGGATGCCATGCTGGTGCTGCAAGCCATCTCCGGGCCCGACGCTGGCGACTTGGCAAGTGTGCCCACTAAACTCGACTTCGACGCCGGCGCAAGCGTGCAGGGACTTCGCGTGGGTTACTTTCCCCGCTGGATGGGTGAGAATCCCGCCACCGCGGTGAACCGTGCCGCTCTCGAGACCGTGAAGAAGGTGGGCATGGTTCCGGTGGAAGTGTCGATTCCCGACTGGCCCTACGACTCGCTCAACCTGATTCTTTTCGCCGAGGGCGCGGCTGCATTCGAAGAACTTGGGTTAAGTGGCGGCATGAATCAGCTCAAAGCTCAGGTGCCGGACGCGTGGCCGAACATTTTTCGAGAAGCCCGCTTCCTATCCGCCGTCGATTTTGTGCAGGCGGACCGCTTCCGGCGCAAAGTTGCCGAAGCGATGGCTCGCGTCTTCTCCGAGGTGGACCTGCTCCTCGTGCCTTCGCTGCGTGACGAGATGCTGACACTGACGAACTTTACTGGGCATCCTTCGCTGACGTTGCGCGCGGGTTTTGTTGAGGTCGGCAAGGCGCGCAGCGATTGGGCGCCCGACCCCAACAATCCGATGCCGACATTCTCCCCGCCACGCCGCGTGCCGCACGGGGTCACGTTGATTGGAAAACTCTTTGACGAAGGTACGGTGGCCAGCGCGGGGCTCGCGCTGGAGCGCGCCTTCGGCGTTGTCGACCAGCGGCCGCCGGGCTTTTAAATTCGTCTAGCGAGTAGACTGTTCCGGCACGAAGGAGAACATCTCATGAAGCGCGCTTTCACCACATTCTTGCTGTTGGTGATTACGGTGGCCGCGGTTCGCGTCACCGCCCAAGTCCATCCTTACCGAGACGGCACTCCCGGGGTCACGGGATATCGCTCCGAAGTGTTGGCGATAGTCATGATCCAGGGAGACGAGTTCACGCGTCTCGCGGAAGCGATTCCGGCGGAGAAGTACACGTGGCGGCCCGCGCCAGGGGTTCGTTCCGTCGCAGAGGTGATTCTGCACGCCGCTTCGGCGAACTACAACATGTACAAATTTGTGGGCACGCCTCTGCCGGTGGGATTGGATGTGCTGGGGCTCGAGACATCCACGACGGACAAGGCGAAGATCATTGGCACGCTGATCGATTCCTACGCGCACGCCCGCAAGGCGATCACCACCATGCCGGATGCCGACCTGGAAAAGACCATGGACTGGTCGGGCGGCAAGATTACCGAGCGGGGCGTTCTGCTCTTCATCGTCCCCCACATCGCCGAGCATTTGGGGCAGTTGATCGCCTATGCGCGCTTCCTCGGAGTGGTCCCGCCGTGGACGGAAGACGAACAGAAGAGGCAGGCGGAGAAGAAAGATCGGCCGAAGGAGAAATAGTATGTGCGCGGAGATTCGGCAGCTGTGCTAGATTCAACAGTTTCATGGACATCGCACCCACCATCTCAACCCAGGGCCTGACTCGGCGCTTCGGAGAATTGCTCGCGGTCGACAACATCGATCTGCGCGTTGCGCCCGGACAGTTCTTCGGTTTCCTCGGCCCCAACGGCGCGGGCAAGTCGACCACCATCAAAATGCTCACCGGGCTGCTGGCGCCCAGCGCGGGGCGAATCGAAATCCTCGGACTGGATTTGCAGAAGAATCCTGTCGATGTGAAGCGGCAGATCGGCGTTGTTCCCGAAGGCATGGCGCTCTTCGGACGCCTGACTGGATCGGAGTTCCTGAACTTCGCTGGCCGGATGTATGGACTCGATCGCGAAACCGCAGCCAAACGTGCCGCCGAACTGCTTGACTTTATGCAACTCGCCGATCAGCCGAAGAAGCTGATCACCGACTACTCGCACGGCATGCAAAAGAAGCTGGCCATGGCTGCCGCCGTGATTCATGGTCCGAAGGTGTTGTTCCTCGACGAACCATTCGAAGGTGTGGATGCTATTGCCGCAGGAACGTTGAAAGCGATGCTGCAAGGCATGATCGCGCGGGGTGCCACGATTTTTCTGACATCGCATGTGCTCGAAATCGTGGAGCGGTTGTGCAGCCACGTCGCCATTATTCATCAGGGACGGCTGGTGGCGCAGGGATCGCTCGAGGATCTTCGTGCCGGCGTGGAAGCGCAGACTCCTGCGGGAGTAGGGGATGGTTCGGGCGAAGGTCTGCCGAAATCCTCCGAGAAGATGACTCTGGAACAGATTTTCCTGCGCACCGTGGGCGGCGTGCGGCACACGGAGGAGCTTTCGTGGCTGGGATGAAGGAAGCAGACAGATGGGCAACCAATCATTGGCCGAGATCGCGGCAACTACGAGCAACGAGCACGCACCGCCTGCCTACAGAGTATTTTACGACGGGCAGTGCGAGATTTGTCAGGCTTGTGTGGCGTGGCTGAAGACTCTGGACCGCGGCAACAAGACGATCTGCCTGCCCATTAGCGCAGCGGCCTTATCGGATTGCGATTACCGCCTCAGGATTGACGATTGCCTAAGGCAGTTGCATGTCGTCACTCCGGAAGGTGAAATCCACACCGGCTGGGATGCGGTTACCTGCCTGGCGCGCTTGTTTCCATCCACGTGGATCATCGGCACTGTGGGAGAGTGGTTCCCCTTTCGCCAGGCCGGGCGGCTGTGCTACGGCTTCGTCGCTTCGAACAGATATTCGCTCAGCAAATGTCGCGGTGGCGCTTGCAAGGTGGCGAAACCGGAGACGGTGCGGCGACAGGCGAAATTGTCCGCATTCTGGTCTTGCTACACTTTGGGCTTCTTCATTCGGTTGCCACTTGTCTTGTGGGCCGGGATCACTGCAGGGGCACAGAGAGTAAGCATCTTCGCCCGCACTTATCACAATCGCCTTGATCTGCTGAACGGCAAGCTGACAGTTTTCTTTCTGAACGGCTTCCTGCCCAACACAGTCCCGCTGCTTTTCGGCGAGTTGTTTACTGCGGTGATTTACGACGGAGTAGCAATCGATCCAGGGTCCCCCAAGATGCGCAGATCGCTCGCGGCGCACTTGCGGCGCGCAAAACCAAAGATCTCGAAAATCATCGCCACGCATGCCCACGAGGAACACGTCGGCAACCTCAACTGGCTGTCCGAGCTTACCGGGGCTCCAGTCTGGGTTTCGGCGATGACCGCACAATTTCTCACACCTTTCAAAAAGCTCCCCTGGGTGCGCGCTACCATAATCGGGCAACCTCCGAACTTGAAGCAGCCGTATCACGTTCTAGGCGAGACTGTGGACACCGAATCTGGCCACCTGAGGGTGTTGGCGACTCCCGGACATTGCGATGACCACATTGTTCTGTACGATCCCAAGGAGAAGTTGCTGCTGGCGGGCGATGCCTTCATGGGGAGCTACTTTGCAACCCCGAACCCTGACGTGGACAGCCTGAAATGGCTCGCCAGTCTCGAACGGCTGATGGAACTCGAGATCGAAATCCTCGTCGAAGGACACGGTCACATTCACACATTGCGGGCTGACATTCCGGATTTCCCCGGTGTGGTGATCCGGCAGGACCCGAAAGTGGCCATATCGGAGAAGTTGGAATACCTGCGATGGCTGCGGGAACAGATTGAAGCGGGGTTTCAAGAGCAACTTCCGGTACGTGTTATTGAGGCCAGCTGTTTTCCGTGGGGCAATCGTACCTCATGGGAGAGCTGCGCCACGGACGAATGCATCCGGCTTCTGAGTCTCGGGCATTTCTCTCGCACTGAACTGGTGCGGAGTTTTGTTCGGACTAACTCGGAGCCGATTCCAACCGTCTATGAAGTGCGGATTTCGGCAGGAACCGAGCAGGATTCATGAAGGAACTCCAGAAGATCGGGCAGTTCGAGGGGGGACATCAGCGCGTGTCGAAGCGAAGCTCAACCACTTCCCGTGTTTCGTCGGGAGCAGGGGCGAACTTCCAGTTGCTTACAGCGTCTTGCGCAGCTTTAATCAAAACCGGGTTTCCGCCTAGTGGCTCGACCACTTTGACCGAGCCATTGGGGGCGATTGTGGCCCGGAGCTTTACGACGCCGGAAATGTGCATCCGTCGGGCCAGGTCAGGGTAAGTAGGATTGACCCGGAGCAAGACTTTGCGCACCTGAAGAGTTGAATCCTGGGCGGGCGCAGCGGCCGCCGTCTGCAGGAGAAAGAGCAGGAGAATTAGAATGACGCGACGGCCCATGCGTTTGTCCAGACAAGTCTGGTCCTTTGAGTTTCAAGTGTAGATCGAATTCAATTTGCGGCGACGATTACGAAAGTCATGAATTATGGGTGAACTCGATCTCAGCCTCCACGCGCGCGCCCAACTGGCCTCCATTGCCGCTCTGCGCTGGCGCCTCTTCGTGAATACCCTGCGCACCACGCGGGGCAAGCTGGAGTTGTTCTCGCAAATTATGATCGGATTCGCGTTCGCCATGGGCGGGCTTGGCGGCGCGGTCGGCTTGGGCTTTGCCGCAACTATGATGTTCTCGGCCGGCAAGCCGGAGTTACTCGCAGTGCTCTTCTGGTTCGTGTTTCTCTTCTGGCAGGTCTTTCCCATCATGGCAACCGCCTTCGCCAATATTCCGGACGCCTCCGATCTGCTACGTTTTCCGCTTAGCTACCGCTCATATTTTCTAGTGCGGATAGCCTATGGAGCGTTCGACCCGGCAACTGCTCTCGGCAGTCTGTGGTCGCTCGGAATTGTGGCCGGCGTGAGTTTTGCGAAACCTGCGTTGCTGCCTTGGACGCTACTGGTCACGCTCGCTTTCATTGTCTTCAACCTGCTGCTCATGCAGATGGTATTCGCCTGGGTGGAGCGCTGGCTGGCGCAACGCCGCACCCGCGAACTCATGGGCATTCTGTTTATTCTGCTGATGCTCAGTTTTCAGATGATCGGCCCGCTGGTTCGACACTTCGAGAAAGGGTCCCGGCCGAACGTGCAGCGCTACGTCGAAATCCTGGCTCCGGTACAGGGCGTCCTTCCCCCCGGTCTTGCCGGCGATGCCATTGCGCAAGCGGTGTATCCGCGATTCATGACCGCCCTCAGTTCATTCGCGCTGCTATGCGCCTTTGTGCTGGCGATTGGATACGGCCTGCACGCGAGATTGCTGGCGCAGTATCGCGGTGAGAATCTTAGCGAAGTGGCTGCCGCATCTGCTCTGCCGAAAGACAGGTCGCTACGCTTGGGATGGAATCTTCCTGGATTTGCCACTCCGGTATCGACGGTCTTCGAAAAGGAGGTCCGTTATCTCCTGCGTAGCGGGCCCATGTTGCTCACGCTGATCATGCCGGTTTTCGCGCTGCTCATCCTCCGGTTTGGAGCCATGAATGCGGTGCGGCAATCTGGCGGGGGCTTTACGCATATCCAGGACATGGCGTTTCCCGCAGCGGCCGGATACTCTCTTCTGATGCTCACCAATCTGGTGTGCAACAGCTTTGGCGGCGACGCCGGCGGCATCCAGTTCTTTTTTGCGTCCCCGGTGCGCTTCCGTGAAATTGTGCTGGCCAAGAATCTCACGCATGCCAGCATTCTGGCCGTGGGCGCCTTTGTGGCGTGGATTGCGGTCAGCCTTCTCTACGGCCGACCCGCGCTCGACCTCACCATCGCCACCCTGGCCGGTTTGTTGTTCGCCGCGCCGCTGAACTTTTCCGTGGGCAACTTGCTCTCGATCTATGCGCCCAAGAAGCTGGACTATTCCTCGTTCCGGCGTCAGAACCCCTCGCAGATGAGCGTACTGATCAGCCTGGGAGTGCAACTTTTTATCGTGGGCGTGGGAGTCGCAGTGTTCTGGGTTGCGCGGCTCTACGGCAACTTCTGGATCGCGACCGTGGTTCTGCTGGCGCTGGCGGCAATCACGCTCACGGCTTACCGGATGATTCTCAACCGCATGGATGACCTGGCATTGGAGCGACAGGAGACGCTGGTTGCTGAACTGTGCCGGGCGTAGCGGCCTCATTCTGCGACTCGGATTCACGTTGAGAGTTGCGCAAAAGGTCGCCCGAACCCTAGAATGCGATGCTCGCTAAAGAGCTAACCGTTTCTCACCCTGGAGGCACCATGAAAGCTAGAAACACCGTATTGACGGTCGTAATGCTGTTTGTGGGACTGACGATGTGCTTCGCCGCAAACCCAACCCTGGGGACTTGGAAGCTCAACGAGGCCAAGTCGAGGTTGGTTGCAGGGATGCCTAAGAACATCACCGTCGTGTACACTGCTGCCGGCGACAGCATCAAAGGCACGATTGACGGCGTCGACGGTCAAGGGAAGCCAGCGCATAACGAGTGGACAGGCAAGTTCGACGGCAAAGACTATCCCGTCACCGGTGATCCAGCTTCGGATTTGAGGGCGATCAAGCAGATCGACGACCACAATTACGACTTGACGGTCAAAAAAGGCGGCAAAGTTACCATGACCGGTAAGGCCGTGATCTCTGCGGACGGCAAGAGCCGGACCGTCACGGTGAGTGGAACCAATGCCGCCGGCGCGAAGGTTGAGAGCATCGCCGTCTATGACAAGCAGTAAGGGATTTCCCCAGCAAAGGCAGAAGGGGCCGTGATCAGTGAGCAGTTGAATTTCGCTGCCCACTGATTACTGGCTCGCATCTCTGGCCGCGCTCACTTCTTTTCTGGATTCGCCACGAACCTGTAGCCCACGCCGCGCACCGTGAGCAAATGGCGGGGCTGCGCAGGATCGTCTTCGATGTAGCGCCGCAGCCGCACCATGAAGTTGTCGATGGCGCGGGTGTCGGTGTCTTCGTGCAGGCCCCAGACTTCTTCGAGAATTTCTTTGCGGGAAACCACGCGCCCGTCGCTGCGCACCAGATGGCGCAAAAGTTCTGACTCCATCAGCGTCAGGCGAGTGACGTTGCCGGCCGTGCGCAGTTCGAGATTGCCGAAATCGATGGTCTTGCCATTGAAAGAAAAAGTTCCAAAGTCGCTGACGCTTTGCGGGTCAGATGGAGCCTGAGCCGCATCCGCGTTCCCCGCCGGCTGCCCCGCCCGCATCCATTGGCTCCGCCGCAGCAGTCCCTGCAGCCGCGCCAGCAGGATCGACAGGTCGAAAGGCTTGGGCAGGTAATCATCCGCTCCCGCGGCAAAGCCCTTTAGCACATCTTCGGGGCGGCTGCGGGCGGTGAGCATCAGCACGGGCACAAAATTCCGCGCGGCGCGCAGTTCCGAAACCACGCTGAAACCATCCTTGCCCGGCAGCATGATGTCGAGCACGATGGCGTCGAAGCTTTCTTTCTTGCCGAGTAGACGATCGGTGGCGGCTTCCCCATCTCCCACCACTTCGGCGGAGTAGCCCTCAGCCTCCAGATTGAAGCGCAACCCCTGCGCCAGATGGGCTTCATCTTCGACCACGAGGACGCGGCTCATACCATTTCCTTCATGACAAAGACCTCGGCAGTTCCATCGTGATGGTCGTGCCCTGGCCCTCGCCCGCGCTTTCGGCGAACACTCTGCCACCATGTTTTTGCGCAATCGACTTCACGATGAACAGGCCGAGCCCGGTCCCTTTCACGTGTGCCAGCGATCGGTGGCTGACGCGATAGAAGCGCTTAAAGATGCTCTTCATATCGTCGGGAGGAATGCCGACCCCGTGATCGCGCACACTGAGTACAATGCGTTTTTCGTCGGGCATATCCAGGCGCACGCGCACGTCCACCTCGTCGCCGGAATATTTGATGGCGTTGTCGAGCACGTTGAAAACCGCGGTGCGGAGGTCCTCATCGCTGCCCAGCACGCGCATCGCTGTTCCGTTGGTCGATTCCTCTTCGTAGCGGATCGCTTCGAGCGGCAGATGATGGCGGGTGCGGGCGGCGTCCATGCACTCGCGCACCAGTTGGCGGAAGTCGACTGCTGACTTCTCCCGTCCGGCTTTCTTATCGCCGGCGCGGCCGGCGCGCAGCACCTGTTCTACTGTCTCGGTGAGGCGGTCGGTATCGCTGAGCATCACGCGGTAAAACTCCTGCTTCTGCGGTTCCGGCAGGTCGCGGCGCTGCAAAGTTTCCAAGTGCAGGCGGATGGAGGCTACCGGCGTTTTCAGTTCGTGGGTAACGGCATTGATGAAGCTGTCGTGCTGCTCGCTGCGGCGAAGCTCACGCAGCAGGAACGTTGTATTCACGATCATGCCCGCAATGATTAAGGCGAAAAAGATGATGCCGAAGAAGAGCAGCACGCCCTGGCGCCAGTTGAGGATGATCCATCCAACATTGAGGGCAACCGCCAGGGCAACCAGGGTGATGCCCAGGATGAGGAAGAAAACGATGGTTCCGCGGCGGCTCGTGATGCGCATACGGGATGATTCTACCGCTTCGAAAGTAGAAGTGTAGGCCGCCCCCGATTGTCTATGGGTTTGAGTTGCGGGTACCTTTCCTCTTCATACGGCGCGCGCCCAGGCCTCAGTAACCCCGGCCGCTGAGGGCGATGACTTGCGGCCTCGAAGAAGCGCTGTCGTGAATCTGGACGGTGCCCGACATTTCTCCCGTGCCCTCGGGCGAAAACGTGACGCTAATCGTGCAACTGGCTTTGGCGGCGACGCCTTTGCCGCAGGTGGAGGTCGCGCCGAACTCGCCTGTGGTTTTGATCGAGGTGATGGAGAGGATCGCCTTGCCCTCGTTCGTGAGGGTGACGGTCTGCGGTGGGCTGGTGGTGCCGTGCTTCTGATTCGCGAAGCTCAGCGGCGCAACTGGCGAGAACTTTACGGCGCCGGTATTGAGCAGAGTATGTTCGCCCTGAGTGCCGAGGCCGTCCGCGATGGCCACGTCGAGCTTATGGTCGCCGTTGAAGTCAGCGAGGGCGAGGCCTTCAGGGAAGGAATCGGAGGCCACTGGGTAGGAAATCTCCGGGCTCCCGAAGGTACCATCTCCTTTGCCTGGGAAGATATATACCGCGCTGTAATTGGTATTATTGGCGATGAGCGTGGGGGCGGAGACAAGGTCCGGAATGCCGTCGCCGTTCATATCGCCTATGGCCACGGTTGTGGATGAGGCACGGCCAAGGTCGTAATAAACCGGTTGCTGAAACGTCCCGTCGCCATTTCCCAGCAGAACCGCGGGTCCGGGGCTCTCCAGCGCGGCCACCGCGAGATCTGTTGTGCCGTTGTTGCGCAGAGCTGCCGCGACGATCGAGCCAGCGGTGGGATCAATGCTGTAGTCGGCGCCAATACTGAATGTGCCGTCGCCGTTCCCAAGAAGTATCTGAACGAAATCACCGGACAAACCTTCATTCTCAGCTAGGGCTAGGTCAAGGTTTCCGCTTGCGGTGAAGTGCCCCCCTGCCAGGGCCTCAGGCGCGCCATTCGGAGGGTACGTGATTATGCCAGGCTCTTGAAACGTCCCGTCGCCGTTGCCCAGCAACACGCTGATGGCTGTGTACGCGGAATTACTGCCGACTGCGATGTCGAGGTTGCCGTCGTGGTTGAAGTCTCCGAGAACGACCGGCCCCGGCGCGGCTGGCGTGGCGTAGCAGACTGGAGGCTGGAACGTCCCGTCGCCGTTGCCCAGTAGCACGCAAACGGCACTCGAGCCGTAGCTCGACGCCACGATGTCGGGAATGCCGTCGTGGTTCAGATCACCGACCGCCACCGGTCCGGCCCCATTGGTGACGACATACTTGGCTGGAGGCTTGAACGTGCCGTCCCCGTTTCCGAGATATACCTCGACGCCGGGCCCCCCGTCGTAGCTGTAATAGGAGGAGACAGCGAAATCCATAGCGCCGTCACGGTTGAAGTCGGCTGCGACCACGCTGTAGGGGAAGGAGAGGGTTGAATAAGCGGACCGCGTCAAGAGCTGCGCTGCCGCAGGCGTGGGCGGAGCCGCGACTAAACCTACAAGAAAGAAAGCGACCAGCAGAAGCCTTTGATTCATAGGGACCCCTCTCGTTCGGACTCTGGTGCCAGCCTGGTGCCCGCCCTTGCGTATCCGGAGCGGGCACCAGGCCAGCGCTAGTTGCTGCAATTGGTGGTCATGTCATTCTCGATCCGGCTTCTCTCGGCGGTGTCGGTGTCCGGGTCTAACGCGTTTGTGCCATCAACTCCTTCGGCCTCGGTCGATGTCGTCGATGTCGTCGTTCCGTCGCACTTGTTCGTGCCGGTCACCGTGAGGTTTTTGTCGCTGGCGGCCGCATACCAATCGTAGCCCTGTGGCGACGAGTTATTGGGGCAGAAAGCGTTACCTGAGGGGCAATACTCGGGAGCGGTTCCTTGATAATAGTTAGTGTAGGCGCCGGCGCAGATCCAGCCGTGCCTCTTGGTGGTGGCGAAGCTGAACGCCGGCGTCACTCCCGAATACGACCCGTCCACAATGCTCATGTCCGCGAGGGTTGTTAGCTCCCCTCCCGACGACGAGCCACAGTCGGACACACCCGCCCAAGAGTTGATGTCACCCGTCTTGTCGGAGGTGTACCCCGCGTTTCTAGACCACGCGATGGTCCCCGGCGTACAGATACCTCCGGCGGGGCACATGGATACGGTTGGCGGGCTCGTCTTGCAACCGTCGTCAATTCTGCTGAGCACTGGACCGGCGAGCAGCTCCACGTTTGTCAGGTAGCTGCCCGCTCCGTACCAGGACATGGAGTATGCGATCGCAGCTGAGCCCGCACTTTTGCCTTGGGCACACATGGCGCCGCTCGGGTGACGGACCAGCGCTGTCGTTGATCCACTTCAGCAGCGTCGCCGGCCTACACGCGGCGTAGAGGATGTTTTCGGTCCCGGACGTTGTTGCCTTTTCCCAGGCTGACGCCCATTCGACATAGACGATCTCGTAACCCCCGACATAGTCGTCTGCGAACGAGTTGGTGGACCCAAAGTCGCTTGCTGTTCCTGAGCCACCAGTAAAGAAAACGATCGTCCCCTTGAGAGTGGTGGCCTGGGTGACGTAGCCGATGGTTAGGGTGATGTCGTCGGTGTTGGGGCAGGTTACCGTCGCGCCCAAGCACGTCATCCCGGTGTAGAAATCGGAGGGGCAGGAGACGGGATCCGAAACGAAAATCGTGCCCAGCGATATTTGTGCGTGCGCGGGTGGGGTGGCGATGATCGTGGTGGCCACGGTCAGGAGCAAGAGAAGGAGGAGCGTGGTTGTGGAGTGGCTGATGTGGAGTGGTTGATGTCCTGTGGATGACGTGGTGTGCTGGTTGTGCGTGGTGTACATCGGGGAACTCCTTTCACTGCGGAGGGAGAATTTCCCGGAGGGGGTCAGGGGCAGTGATCGTAGGCACAGTTTGGCACGGGCCCGGCGAAAAATCAATTCTTGCTACGAAATCCGAACAAGGTAGAGGCAAGTGGCTCGGAGTATTTAGTCTGGAGGGGGGTAATTTGAATCTGAGTGCAAGCGGCTGCCGGACAAGTGAATGAAAATACCAAGCCCTAGGGCCGCAGCCGGGGCTCACAACTCATTTTAGCGAAACGAGCTAATCTCCTGCGGCCGCGCCTTCAGCCAGAGCCTCGGTAATCATTCGCCCATTCGGCGTAGCCACCAGGCCTTTTTCCAGGTCAGCCAACCGCACGCGCTTAATGTCCCAAGCCAATCCGAGCGTCTTCAGAGTCCAGATGCCGTACCAGTTCATGTCGACCTCATACCACCTAAAGCCGTGCTGCGCCGCAGTGGGATGCGCGTGGTGATTGTTGTGCCAGCCTTCCCCGAAAGTCAGCACAGCCACCCACCAGCTATTGGTGGAAAGATCGCGCGTGGCGAAACGGCGCGTGCCCCAGGAATGCGTGGCCGAATTGACCAGCCAGGTAGAGTGCAGGCCAACCACGGTACGCATGAAGATGCCCCACAACAGAAATGGAAGTCCGCCGATGGCGAACAGGATCACGCCCAGCACAATCATGGGTACGTAGTGATATTTCGTGATCCAAACGTGAAATTTGTCTTTGGCGAGGTCGGGAACGTAGCGGGCCAGCGTGGTGGTGTCATGGTGCATGGACTTGCCCATGAGAATCCAGCCCATGTGCGCCCACCATTTGCCGTCGATCGGCGAATGCGGGTCGCCGTCTTGATCGGAAAATTGATGATGAATGCGGTGCGTGGCCACCCAGAAAATCGGCCCGCCTTCGAGAGCGAGCGTGGCGCAGACGGTGAGGAAATACTCAACCCATTTCGGCGTCTTGTAGCCGCGGTGCGTGAGCAGGCGATGATAGCTCATGCCGATGCCCAGGCTGCCCGACACCCACCACAAGAACATGGCCACGAACAACGCCTTCCACGTAAAGAAGAAAAGCGCCGCTATGGCGCCCACATGAAACAGCGCCATGAAGATTGCAGTCACCCAGTTGATTTCGCCGTTGGCCGCTTGCCGTTTTTCCAGGCTTTCCAGTTGCATGTCCAAAGTAGGTCCCCGTTGGCTGGTCTCGAATACGCTACCGCCTTTATCTAACGTATCAAGGGACCGGGGAAAGCACTGTAATACTTGTGTAATAGCAGCATTCAGGGCATTACGGAAGTACTAGACGAACGGCGGCAGGAATCAGAAGAACCGGGTTACGCCCTCTTCCAGCACCACCACCCGATCCTCGATCCCGGCCTCGCGCGCCTCCTGTTCCAGCAGTTGCAGCGGTTCATCCACAGGCTCATGCGACAGCCGGAAGGTTCCGTAGTGCATGGGCACCATCCAGCGCGATTTCAGGTCGAGGAAGGCGCGGGTAGCGTCGGCCGGATTGGTGTGGACGTTGCGGAAACTTGCGGGATTGTATGCGCCGATGGGCAACAGCGCCAGTTCCGGTGACAGGCGTCGACCGATTTCGCGAAAGCCCGCGAAGTAAGCCGTGTCTCCCGCGTGATAGACCGAGTGCTTCCCCGTCTTCAGGACAAAGCCGCCGTAGCCGCGATGCGAATCCTTGAGGATGCGCGCTCCCCAATGCCGCGAAGGGACGTGCGTTACTGACAAGCTGCCGTGCCGCGAACTGTTCCACCAGTCAAGTTCGATAATCTCGGAGAAGCCCAGATCTGAGACCAGGTCCGCCACATGGCTCGGAATGATGATGGCAGGTGCGGTTCCGCGCGTCCGCAAATTGTTCTGCACGATGGCCCGCAATGACGGCCGGTGCAGGTGGTCGAAGTGCGCGTGCGTCACCAGCACCAGATCGATCGCCGGCAGGTCTCGCACTCGCAGCCCGGGACGCCGCAACCGCTTCAGTACAAACAACCAGCGCGCGAAGTTGGGGTCGATCATGACGTTCTGCCCGCCCATCTGCACAAAAAAGCTGGAATGCCCGATGAACGTAACCCCTAGTTCGCCGTTCGAGGCGAGGCGCGGCTTATGGGTCTCGCCGCACAGTGGAGTCACCGCGGAATGGCGTACTAGTCTCCCGAACTGTGACGCGCGCTTGCGGAGGGCCGGATTGCGAAGCGTTGCTTTGATCATCCTGGTATGCCCATCCTGAACCGGTCTACATGTTGGATGAATGCTGTAAGGTGCTGGCTCTATTTTAGTTCAGGCCGCGCCGGAAGGCGCGTAATTCATTCGGTTCCCACATAACTTTACAAATGCAGTACCTACACACGTTGCAGAGAGATTAGACCGGCTAAATAAAAAGCCGCCAGCATCACAAATGCCGGCGGCCAGATCAAAACTGAAGGTCGAACCCGAAACTACTGCCCTGAAGTATTCGTAATCCAGCGCGATCTCGGAATCTCCCGCTTCCCCGCGTCGTCGTAGTAGAAGTGCATCTCGTGATCGGACTTCGCGTCCGCCACCGGCTTATCTGCCAGCCCGCTGAATTGCGGCTCGCTGCCCGCCGCGGGCAGCGGCGACCTGGTGGTGTACATCGCTTCCGCCAGGGTCTTGCCGGTCGGCGCCAGAGCCACCGCGAACACCCCGAACGGATTTCCGTTTACGTAAGAAACGCCGATGTAATCCGCGACCATCGGTTCATCATCCGACTCCGGCAACCATGAGAGATTCATCGGCCCGGCCAGTTTCTTTCCACCCGTCCAGGTCGCACCACCGTTGGTTGAAGTAACAAAGCCCACCTCAAGTTGACAGGTGCTGGAGGTGCACTTCGCCGTCGGATAGTAGTAATAAACAATCGCCATGTGCGCACTGCTGCCTGAGGTTGCGCGATCAACGCCGATGCCGGGCAGGAAGTGATCCACCGTGGTGGTGGTGGCATCGATCGGAATGCGCGTCACCGCGCTCCAGGTCTTGCCGTCGGCGGAGGAACTCATCACAATGTCGTTCGAGCTGCAACCGGTGCGGAACCGGCAGTCCGACCACACCACATACACATTCCCGGCTCCGTCAATCCCGACTGAAGGCAGATTGGGATTGCGAATCCCGCCCGCCACGAAATGGCTGTCGATCGTCGCGATCTGCTGGCTCTTGCCCCAGCTCGCGCCGCCATTGGTGGAACTGAACACGTCGATACCGCCGCCCTCAAAGGGCACAATCACCGTGCCATTCGGCTGCACCACCGGTTCACCGCCCAGCCCGCCCGCGTGATCCGAAGACGCGAGCCCCGGACCCCAGGTCTGCCCACCATCGCTCGATACGCTCATCAAAACATCGCCGCTGCCGTAGGCCTGGTCCCACTCCGTATAGCAATTTCCGTAGTAAGGACTGCTGGTGGTGTTGTCGCAGGTTGACCAATTCTTATCGTCGAGATGGGTGGCATCGATGTTGATCGGGTTTCCCCAAGTCAATCCGTCGGTCGACCGGCTCACCGCCACGTCGCCAATGTAGCGCGCACTGCCGCTCAATCCCACCAGCGGCAGAGTCGAAATCAGCCATTGCCCATGTTTGGCATCGTAAGCCACGGAAGGATCGGCAGCCGCGCCGTATGTCCCGCCTTCATAGTTCACGGTGAGCCCCGGCAGATTCCCATGCTTCCAGGTCACGCCGCCGTTGGTCGAAGTCGCAAAGCCTACATCGGCGCTGCCCCAGCCAATGGACCCCGGCCGGCGCGCCACGTGGAACGCGCTCACAATGGTGTTGCCCCAGGCGAACGAATCGGGCTCGACCTCAGTTTTATGATCGCTGTCAGAGTTGGTGAAATTGTCGGAGCTGATTTTCACCAAGCCCGATTGCGCAACAGCAGGCAAGGTCAATGCCAGCGCAATCGTCAACGCCAGCAGGGTCATTAAGAAAGGAAATGAACTGCTCGGATTGCAGGAACCAGGGAGTCTCGTCTTCATCTTAGTTTCCTTAGATCGTGTTTTCTTAGATTTTCCGCACGCGGGATTCGACATCGCAGGGGTTGACGCGAAACAGGATCGGACCAGATCGGCAGGATCGCGCCTCGGGAACTATACCCCGATAGCTGAGCGGCTGTCGATGTGAAGTTTTTTGCATACCGGCGAGTACCAGGAACCGTCAGCGCCCTTTGCTTGACCTCGATCCTCCCGCTCATATCTAATTCGAAAGGTCCTTTCCTCACGAGGAGAATTCCAGAAATGCGCGTCGCATTCTTAGGTTTGGGGATTATGGGTCACGCCATGGCCACGAATCTGGTCAAGGCCGGCCATGAAGTCACGGTTTGGAACCGCACCCCGGGCAAAATGGTGGAGGGCGCCGGCATCGCTCCCACTCCGGCCGCGGCGGCACAGGGTGCCGAAGTGCTCTGGATGTGCGTTTCCGACACTGCTGCCGTCGAGAAGGTCTTGTTTGGCCCCGAGGGCGTTGAGCCATCGCTGGCGGAAGGCATGATCATCGCCGATTCCAGCACCATCTCGCCCTCCGCCACGGTGAAGTTTGCCGAGCGCGTTCGCGCCCGAGGCGTGGCCTACGTCGATGCCCCCATGACGGGATCGAAAATAGGCGCGGCCAACGGCACCCTGATCTTTATGGTCGGCGGCGACGAAGCCATCCTCGATCGCCTCAACCCCCTGTTCGCAGCCATGGGCAAAAAGATTTTCCGCATGGGTGAGACTGGCAAGGGCCAGGCCACCAAGCTGGCGATGAATCTGCAGATTGCCCTGATTTTCGAGGGCTTTGCCGAAGCCCTCACGCTCGCAACCAAGCTCGGCGTCGATCCGAAGCAATTGGTCTCGCTGATCGACGCCACCATGGTCCGCTCCGGCGTTGTGGAATACAAAGCCCCCTTCGTCCTGCAGCGCGACTTCACTCCCAACTTTCCGCTGCGCCTCATGCACAAGGACATCCTGCTCACGCTCGAAGCCGCGAAAGAAGCCCGCGTAAAGTTGCCCGCTCTCGAAACCGTGGAAGAGATTTACGAAATGGCCACCGAAGACGGCCATCGCGACCTCGACTATGCGGCCACGCTGACGCTGCTGGAAAAGTGGGCGGGAGTACAGGTCAAAGGCGAAGCGGCCTGAGGGGTTTTGCTCTAGTACGCGAGTAGAATCCGCAGGTCGCGTACATTGTTCCCCGTAGGCCCTGTCTCGATCGCGTCGCCCAGCGTGCTGAAGAACGGATGCGCATCGAACTTCTCAAGCGCTGCGCCGGCGTCCAATCCGCTCGACTGTGCGCGTGCGACCGTGGTTCCATCGGCTACCGCTCCGGCTGCTGGACTGTTTCCGTCCACGCCGTCGGTTCCGGCGCTAAGTACGGTGATGTTTTTCCCCACAATCTTCGCGGCGCAGGCCAGCGCAAAGTGCTGGTTGCGGCCGCCGATGCCGCCGTTCGTGACTTTCACCGTCACTTCCCCCCCGGAAATCAGGCACACTCGCTTGGATTCTTTTCTTAGTTTTTGTAAGCGCTCTAACAAATATTCGGCGGCGCGCTCGTAGTCCCAGTCATCACAGGAGTTGTCCACATGAACGGTGAACCCGGCACGCTCGGCCGCCACCTTCGCCTGCTCTACTGCCGTTTGGTTGGAGAGAAGGGTCCACCAGCGCGAACGGTGGAATGCCGGGTCGTCAGACTTCGGTGTCTCTTCCAGAGCATGCCGTTCGAATAACTCGCGTGTGGAATGCGGAAGCTGCGGCACTAAATCGTGCTTTTCCGCGATGCGGTAACAATCCTCCACGCTGGTGGAATCGGGCATCGTCGGACCGGAAGCGAGAGTATCAGGCGTATTGTCGGGAACGTCGGAGACCAGCAACGAAACTTGCGGCGCCGGAAATGCCGCCTGCGCCAGCCGTCCGCCTTTGACCGAGGAAAGGTGCTTGCGGATGGCATTGACCTCGGCGATGGGCGCGCCTGAAAGGACGAGAGAACGATAGGTCGCAATCAAATCGCCCAGGGAGATTTCATCGTCGATGGGCTTCTCGACGATCGACGAGCCTCCGCCGCTGAGCATGAAGATGACCAGCGACGACGCCATTTGCGCCTCGAGCGCCGTGCGAATCGCCTTCGCAGCGTGAATGGATTCCGCGTTGGGCGTGGGATGTCCGCCGCGAAAATATCGGAAGCCGCGCACCTGCGCCGGCGGATCGACTGAAGTCGCCACAATGCCTTCGAGCGAAGATTCACCGACATGTTGGGCCAGCGCTTCGGCCATTGTGTGTCCGGCCTTGCCGATGGAGATCACCAGAACGCGCGAATACGCCTGCAAATCGTAAAGATCTTCGCAGACCCGCAGCACGCCGCGCTCGCAATGCACATGGCGCGCAAATGCCTCCGAGATGGAAGCCTCGGCCAGCGCGTAACGGAAGATGGCGCGGGCGGTGTCGCGCATCTGGCGGAACTGCGATTCGCGATCGGTATCAGTGGGCATGGCAAGGATTATAAAGACCAGCTTTCAGATGTCAGAAAACAGGATTTCGTTTAGCTGAGAGCTGACGGCTGATAGCTGACAGCTTCTTTCACCCAACTTTCAATCGTCTCTCGCAGTTCGCGCAGGCGTCCCTCGAAGAAATGATCTGCGCCTTCAATCACTACCAATTTCTTCGGCTCGGGCACCGACGCGACCAGAGCTTCCAGCTTCGCTCGCGGACCAAACTGATCGCGCGCACCACTGACAAACAACTTCGGCTTCACGCAGCCGGTCAGGAAATCAAATGTGTACACACGCGGCGCTTCCGCATCGGCGGCCACTGGAATCGCCGGAATGCCCGCTGCAATTACCGCCTTCACGCGTGCATCCGGACACGCCGCTCGCAGCCCAACCGCAGCGCCGAAAGAAAATCCCGCAAACACCAAGGGCAGGTGAAACTCCGCGTCCAGCCAGTCGAGCGCGCTGCGAACATCTTCGACTTCTCCGTTGCCGTGGTCGTGTTCGCCGTGGCTGAGTCCGGCGCCGCGGAAGTTGAAGCGCAGCACGGGAAAACCAAAACTGTTCAGCGCCTTCATAGTGTGAAACACAACCTTGTTATGCAGCGTCCCGCCGAACAGCGGGTGCGGATGGCAGACTATCGCCGCGTGCGTCGCGTTTTCCGCGCCCGCGTTGAGCAGCGCTTCCAGTCTTCCCTCGGGCACCTTCGAGGAAGAGCGACTTGATGGTGGAGTTCTGGCCGATCACGGTATTCAGATTACATGATTGGCGCTGCGGCGGCCGCAAAGGCGCGGCGTAGTTTATGCTTCTGCCATGGACGCCATCACGCTCACTCGCCAACTCGTCGACATCGAATCGATCTCCGGCAATGAGGCTGCGGTCGGAAACTATCTTTATGGAGAACTCTGCCGCATCGGGTACCAGGCGCGGCGAATGCCGGTGGAAGGCGACCGCTTTAATGTCTATGCCACATCGCCGGAGCAGGCAAATCCGGAAGTGGTTTTCTCCACGCACCTGGATACGGTTCCTCCGTTCATTCCCTCGTCGGAAGATGCGGCGCGCATTTATGGACGCGGGTCTTGCGATGCCAAAGGCATCATCGCCGCGCAGATCGCGGCGTCCGAGCGGTTGCGGCGGGAAGGGATTTACGTGGGACTGCTGTTCGTGGTAGGAGAAGAGCGCGACAGCCTGGGCGCGAAGGTGGCGAATGAATACGCGGCAAGCCAGTCTGAGCATGGTTGCAAATATCTGGTGAACGGCGAACCTACCGAGAACCGCATCGCACTGGCTTCGAAAGGAACGCTGCGGGTCGAGGTCACGGCTTCGGGACGCATGGCGCATTCGGCTTATCCGGACTTGGGAGAATCCGCCATCGACAAGCTGATTGAGGCTCTGAGCCGCTTGCGCGCGATGCCTTTGCCGTCTGATCCGGAGATTGGTCCGTGCACCCTGAATATTGGATTAATCGAAGGTGGACGCGCGCCCAACGTGATTCCTGATTATGCTCATGCGGACTTGCTTTATCGTCTGGTTGGACCGTCGCAGGATCTGCGGCGGCAGATTGTCGAGAGAGCGGGCACGCAGGTGAAGGTTGATTTCCCGCTCGAACTTCCCTTCCTGCGCCTGCGCACTGTGGATGGCTTACCCACGATGATCGCCGCGTTTACCACCGACATTCCCAAGCTGACGAATTGGGGTGAACCGCTGCTGATTGGTCCGGGATCGATTCACGTCGCGCATACCGACGGCGAGTTTATTGAGAAGAAACAGCTGGCTGAGGCGATTGATTTGTATTGTGCGATTGCGAAGAAGCTTTAGGGCGGTCTCAGGTCCGCTTCTCAGTCAGTTTCTAGATCTCAGTCTCCAGTTTCCGGTTCCTAGTTCCGGTTTAAGAAGGTCCAACAGAGGCGATACTAGGCGAATACCAGGCGCTTGAGCTTGATGCGATCGGCGCGGACTTGCACCAGGTCGTAGTGGGCTTGCTGGGTGAGTCAGGTTGCGGCGCTGCCGCCGAAGACCTTGGAGAGGCGTACCGCCATTTCTGGCGAGATTCCGCGCTTCTCGTTGACCAGTTCTGACAACGTTGCGCGCGTGACTCCGAGGGCAGCGGCGGCCAGGGTGATCGTCAAGCCCAACGGCTCGATTCACCGGCGCAGAACGAAGCCGCCAGGGTGCGGTGGTTTCTTCATCGGCGTGGTCGGACTCCTTCAGTGGTAATCGACATGGTCCTCTTAGAAACGTTGCGGGTCTTCCAGCTTTCGACGCTCGTCGTGGCCTTCTTCCGTGGTCACCGCCATCCGCTTTGATTTGCGATAGACGTTGACAACCGCCAGCGTCCAGAAAGGAACTAGATCGACACCGGGTACAAGCTTGGCCAAGAACGACGGGAGAAATTCCCAATGCCAGCCTAGAAGGCTGATCATCGCGGCGCCAATGCCGAGATCGAGCAGGTCGTCAGCGGGCGCGATAGCGCCTTCGACAAATACAGGAAACACGACGATTTGCAGTGCGTCCGCGACGATGGCCAGGATCATGGCCGTTCGAAAGCGTGAACCGGGCGAGATGGTGATGGCGTCTTCGGTCATGGCAATAATTACCTGCCGCCTGAGTTCTCATTCTAAGCGATGCGTCGGCGACAAAAGAAGCCGTCGGGCTTCGCTCGACCGGACAGCCGAGGGCGGCTGTTCCCACGTGAGCATCGCCACTAGAGCGCTGGAGACGGGGCGTAGAATTGTGCTGATGACCAAGGCCTTCACTGTGTCGTTGCTGCTTGTGATCACGCTGATGGCTGGCGCCGTGGCGGAGGACATCCACTCCATTGCCGCAGCAGTCGATGACCACTACAACCACCTGCGCACTCTCGAGGCGGAGTTTACCGAAACCTATCGCGGGGCGGGGATGGAGCGGACCGAATCCGGGACGCTTTGGCTGGCTAAGGGCGGGCTTAAAAAACCTGGCAAGATGCGGTGGGAATACCGTTCTCCCAGGGAGAAGCTGTTTGTCAGCGACGGGAAGGATGCGTGGTTTTACGTCCCCGGCGACCGGCAGGCACGCCGAGAGGATGCCCGGAAGCTCGACGACGTTCGCTCTCCGCTTGCGTTCTTGTTAGGCAAGAGCAAGCTGGAAAAGGAGTTGCAGGGGCTATCGCTGGCTCCGGATGTGGCGCCGGTGGGCGCTGGAGATGTGGTACTGCGGGGAGTGCCGCAGGCTTTGGCGGAGCGAGTTAGCGAGATTCTGCTGGAGGTAACGCCCGAGCACACGATTGTTCGCATCGTAATCAATGAAGTGGATGGATCGGCGACCGAGTACCGGTTCAGTGAGCAGAAGGAGAATGCGGTGATTCCGGAGGGACGGTTCCGGTTCAGCCCCCCGGCGGGGACGGAGACGGTGGAGAGCGAGTTGGGGCCGTAAGGGTTGGACGCGAAGGACAGTCGTATCGCATTGATGTATAGAGGTTTACATGGGACAAGATTAGGGCCGAATGGAGCATCCCCCAGAGACGAAAGCACGCATCCTTCGCTAACGGTAGCGGCCCGGCTGAGGCCGCGCCTTTTCAAAGCAGTTCGTGGTCAGCAACTTGCGGAAGCCGGGCGCTTCCCGAATCCACTTCGATGCTGGTTACTTGCGGTACTTGGAGAGGGCGGGAGTTGTGGTGATCCGGGTTCGGGATCACTGGCGGGAATGTTAGACTGAGCCGAGAGGGTAGTGCGTCCGGACGGGAAGAGAGCAGAGAAAAGAACAGATAGATGGCGGAATTTGTCGTAAAACTCGCGGATGAGCGTGGCCACACCCACCAGCAGATCGAGCAGGGCTACTCGGTGGCCGAGGTGCGCGACCGCTTTGCGGCGCAGGGCTATCTAGTCCATTGGGTAAAGCCGCAGGGATTGCTGTCGGGCGGCTTTTCTTTGGGCCGCGGGCGCAAGCTGAAGAACAGTTCGTTTCTGGTTTATAACCAGCAGTTCCTGACGCTGATCAAAGCCGGGCTGCCGATTCTGAACTCGCTCGACCTGCTGATCAAGCGGCAGAAAGACGCACACCTCAAGCAGATATTGGAGAACGTGCGGGAGCGGGTAAAGGGCGGTGAGTTGCTGTCGGATGCTTTTGCCACGCACGCCATGGTGCCGAAGATCTATACCACGACGCTGATGGCCGGCGAGAAGAGCGGAAACATTGATGAGGTGCTGACCCGCTACATCAACTTTCAGCGGCTGGCCATGAGCTTCCGCAAGAAGCTATTCGTGTCGCTGATCTATCCCACGCTGCTCGTGACCGTGGTGACGATCATGGTGATGTTTCTGTTCACCTATGTCGTGCCTAAGTTTGCGGAGCTGTTCAACAGCCTCGATGCAAAGCTGCCGGCGATCACGTTGTTTATGTTGTCGGTGGGAGTGAACGCGCAGAAGTATTTTCCGTTTATTGCGGTCGGGCTGGTGCTGGCGGGATTTCTTCTGTGGCAATGGCGGAAGACCGATAGCGGGGCCGACCGGATTGACCGCGTCATCCTGAGCATGCCGCTGCTGGGCGATATCCGGCTGAAACATCAGGTGGCGACGTTTTCGCGGATGCTCTCGACCCTGCTGCAGGGCGGTCTGCCGCTGGTGCCCTCGATGGAGACGGCGGGCAGTTCCATGACCAGCCGCCGCATTGTGAAAGGCATCATGCGGGCGAGCGTGAGGGTCCGCGAAGGGCAGGGGCTGGCCAGCAGCCTGGAAGAGCAGAAGATTTTCCCCGACCTGGCGGTGGAAATGCTGGAGGTCGGCGAGTCCACCGGCGCTTTGCCGGCCATGCTGAATTCGGTGGCCGAGTTCTACGAAGAAGACGTGCAGACGGCCTTGGGCGCTTCCATGGCGCTGATTGAACCGCTGATTCTGATCGTTATGGCGGTTTTCGTGGGTGGAGTGTTGATCTCGCTATATCTGCCGATCTTTAGTCTAGGGATGCAGGGAGCGAAGTGAGCGGGGATACGGCATGAGCGCGAGGATTTGAGAAATGGCGACAGCGGACAAGAAATCACTTTTCGTACACGGCGACAACGGCGGGCAGGTGGTGGCGACCGGCAATCCGGTCACCGACCTGGAGCGCGCTCAGGACGTGGCGCGGCGCTATCGCTGCGAGTTTGTCGACCTTACTGATTTTCAGCTTCATCACGAGCTATTCAAGAAGTTCTCCCCGGAGTTGATGTTCCGCTACAACTTCGTGCCGCTGGAAGAGACGGCGGACGGCAAGCTGGCGATTGCGATCGCCGATCCCAGCCAGCTGATGATGATCGACGAGATCAGTTTGCTGCTGCAGAAGCGAATCGTCACCAAGGTGGCGACGCTGAAACAGATCTCCGACATCCTCAAGAAGACGGAACAGTCGCAGCGCGTGCTGGAAGAGGCCAGCGAAGGCTTCCAGATTATCCGCGAAGATGAAGCTACAGGCGCCGAAGAAACGCTGACCATCGACAAGCTGACGGCGGCGGGCGATACCAGCCCGATCATCCGACTGGTTGATACGACGATTTTCACCGCGCTACAGCGGCGCGCTTCCGACATTCATATCGAGACCCGCGATGACTCGGTGGTCATCAAGTTCCGCATTGACGGCGTGCTCACGCAGGCCATGCCGCCCATCGGCAAGGAACATCACTCCACCGTGATCTCGCGTATCAAGGTGATGAGCGAGCTGGATATTTCCGAGCGCCGGGTACCGCAGGACGGCCGTTTCCGGGTGAAATACAACGGGCGCGCCATCGACTTTCGCGTTTCCATCATGCCGTCGATTCACGGCGAAGATGCCGTGCTTCGCGTGCTCGATAAAGAATCGATGAGCGAGAAGTTTAAGTCGCTCACTCTCGACGTGGTCGGTTTTGACGAAGATGACCTGCGCAAGTTCCGACGCTATATCAAAGAACCCTACGGCATGGTGCTCGTCACCGGCCCGACGGGCAGCGGCAAAACGACCACGCTGTACGCCGCCGTAAATGAGATCAAGACCGACGAAGACAAGATCATTACGATTGAAGACCCCGTCGAGTACCAGCTTCGCGGCATCACGCAGATTCCCGTCAACGAAAAAAAGGGACTGACCTTTGCCCGCGGCTTGCGCTCGATCCTGCGCCACGATCCCGACAAAATCATGGTCGGCGAAATCCGCGACACGGAGACGGCGCAGATCGCCATTCAGTCGGCGCTCACCGGCCACCTCGTGTTCACCACGGTCCACGCCAACAACGTGGTTGACGTGATTGGGCGCTTCCTGAACATGGGCGTTGAGCCTTATAACTTTGTCTCGGCGTTGAACTGCATCCTGGCGCAGCGGCTGGTGCGGCTGATCTGCGAATCCTGCCGGACACAGGTGAACTATTCACCGGATGTGCTGGAGGCCAGCGGACTGGATCCGGTTCAGTGGTCGAAGGTGGCACTGTATGAAGGGCCGGGATGCATCGAATGCGCGGGCACCGGCTTCCGCGGACGAACCGCGATTCACGAATTGCTGGACCTGAGCGACCGCATCCGGGAAATGATTCTGGCCAAGAAGCCGACGTCGGAAATCCGCCGGGCGGCGCGGGACGAAGGCATGCGGTTCCTGCGCGAGTCGGCGTTGGATAAGGTGCGGCACGGCCAGACGACGCTCAAAGAGATCAACAAGGTCACCTTCATCGAGGCCATGCGGTAAGAGCAGTGGCCAGTGGGTGATCAGTGGCCAGTTAGTTCGGAATCCCGCTGACCAGTGGCCACTCGCTACTGTCGAAGTGCCCTGTCAGGTATTGCAATTAATACGCGATGGCGGTTGAATTATAGATAGATGCGACAGAGAGGTTCAGTGTCCAGTTGGCCGAGTTCCGATTTTGCTGGCCACTGACCACTTGAACACTGGCCACTGACTTAGAAAGAGTTGACTCCTCAAATGAGTTCTGGCAACAACACGGCAAAACCGAGGCTGGCGTGTGAGATCGCCGCCGACCGCGTGCTGGTGGGGCGGCTGGGCGAGGATGGCCGCAGCCTGGAAGCGTGTGCCGCGCGCGAACTGGCGCCGGGCAGCGTGGTTCCAGACCTGGTGGAGGGCAACCTGCGCCAGCGCGATGCCGTGAAAGCAGCCGTGGAATCGACTCTGGATAGTGTGGCGGGGCGCACGCACGATGTGATCGCTGTGGTGCCGGACGCAGCCGTACGCGTAGTGCTGCTGGAATTCGATACCCTGCCCGCCGACTCCGAGGAAGCCGCGGGTGTGGTGCGGTTTCGTTTGAAGAAGTCTTTGCCGTTTGACGTCGACAAGGCCCGAGTTTCCTATCATGCGCAGAAGTCGAAGGACGGCGTTCGAGTGGTGG
This sequence comes from uncultured Acidobacteriaceae bacterium, assembly GCA_963842095.1. Lineage (GTDB taxonomy): Bacteria > Acidobacteriota > Terriglobia > Terriglobales > Acidobacteriaceae > Sulfotelmatobacter. Next base: position 436,227 of record CAWJEY010000002.1, on the reverse strand, counting down.
CAGCCGTCGCCCTGGCCAGCGTGGTCGAGGACTACGAAGCCGCCATCCGCGACGCGGGATACAGTCCGGGAGTCGTGTTGCCTTCCATGCTCGCGGCTCTGGGCGCGGCGGAGGGACAGCGTCCCACGCTAGTGGTGAAGGTGGATGCGCGCACCACGAGCATCGCGATCCTGAATGCGGAGCAGCTTCAGCTTTTCCGCACCCTCGAAAATACGCGAGGGGTTACGATTACCGGAGAGCAGTTGGCCGAGGAAGTCTACCCTTCCGTGGTGTTCTTCCAGGATACGTATCATCTCAACATCGAAAAGATTTTTGTAGCGGGAATATCGGACACGGGCAGCGCGGCTCCAGCGTTGCGCGCGCAAACCGGCGCGGAGGTGCAGGAACTGGTAAGCCCTTCGCAGTTGGGAGTGAGCACCGGAGGTTCGGTGCCGCGGTGGAGAATGGCCGGAGTGGTAGGGGCTTTGATTTCGTAGTGCGAAAAGCGTCGTTAGTCGTTGGTCGTTAGCCGTTTGCCAACGACTAGCGATCAACGACTGAATTTTATGCGTCTTGACATCAATCTCGCCAGCCAGCCCTATGAAGATGCGCGGCAGTTCTGGCTGCGTTGGGGGACGGCTCTGGCCGCGGCGGCGATTCTGACGCTGGCCCTGATGACCATCACCATCACCGGCTGGTTCAACGCCCGGCGCGACCATGCCCAGATCGCAAGCTTGCGCGATGAAATCGCGAAGCGTGACCGCACCCGCCAGCAGGCCGAGGCGTTTCTGAATCAACCGGAGAATCGCGCCACCCGTGACCAATCTCAATTTCTGAACGCATTGATTGAGCGCAAGGCGCTTTCCTGGACGTATGTGCTGGAAGATCTGGAGAAGGTGATGCCTTCGCGGGTGCACCTGGTTTCGATTCATCCCGAACTCGATGACGACAACCAGCTCACGCTGAAGATGGTGGTGGCGGGCGACTCGCGCGACAAGGCCCTCGACTTAGTGCGCCGCATGGAAGATTCGCGTCACTTTACGCAGACCTATATCGCGACAGAACACATTGCGCCTGCAGGCAGTGGAGACATTGTTCAATTCGACATTGACGGGGTATACGTTCCCGAGGCCGCTCCGGCACCAACCCCGAAGCCGCCAACTCCCGCGGCGAAGACACCGACCCCAAGCCCGAAGCTGCCGACGCCGGCGGCGAAGGCACCGGCCCCAGGCCCGAAGCCACCTATTTCCAAGGGGAGCAAGCACTGATGCCAGACCTGCGGCAAACCCGGAAAGATATCAAGACATCTCTGGCGATCATGCTGGCCGTGGATGTGGTGGCGATGGCAGTGTTGTTTTCGCCGCTGGTGGGTTCGACCGACTCGCGGCGCCAGGAACTGAACCAGTTGTGGAGCGAACTGCAAACGAAAACGCGACAGGTTGAACCGCTGAAAAACCTGGACAAGAAAGTGATTACCGCGAACCAGCAAATCAAGGAGTTCTACAAGAAACGTATTCCCGCACAGGATTCGCAGATCATTACCGAATTCGGCAAACTGGCCGCGGCGAATGGGGTCACGATCGAGCAGGCCAAGTACCCGGTACGCGTGAAGGACGAAGAGATCAATCAACTTTATCCGGTCGAGATGGACGCGGACCTTTCGGGCAACTACGTTTCGCTGGCGAAGTTTATCAATGCGCTGGAACGCGATGACATGTTTTTCATCATCAGCAGCATCACGCTGGGCGGCGAACAAAAGGGCCCAATCAAGCTGCAGATGAAACTGGAAACCTATCTGAAGGCGGGCGGGCAGTGAAACTGGGAACCGAAAATCGGAAGCAGATGATCGCGGCAGCGGTGCTGGGAGTGCTGCTGCTGCTGGTCGCCGCCTACGAGTTCACCACCTTCTCCTCGACCAACGCTTCGACCACAACGGCGATCGCGAATCTGCCCACGCCCGTTGCAACGGGCGGCGCCCGTCCGGCGCCGCGCCGCGCTGCAGCGCCTGTTCCGGGAAAAAAGAGAAAGCGCCGCAGAGCCTTGACCCCACGCTGCACCTCGATCAACTCGCATTAAGCGAACAGATCAAATACGAAGGCTCGGGAAGAAACATTTTCGTGGCGCAGGCGGAGGAGGTTGTAATTCCCAAACCGCTGGGCCCCGGCACTACCGGCCCAAACGATGCCAGGCCATTCCCGATACCGGCAGTCGCGCCGCCTCCGCCGATCCCCCTGAAGTTCTTCGGCTTCGCGAACCGGCCGGGAGAGCCCAAAAAGGTTTTCCTCATCAAGGGCGAAGATACTTTCATCGCGGGTGAGGGCGAGATTGTCGACCGCCGCTACAAGCTTGTGAAAATTTCTCCCACCTCCGTGGAGATTCAGGACCTGGTGGGCAGCGGTCCTCCGCAGAGCATACCGTTGACGCAGGAGAAGCCGTCGTGAAGCGATTCGCAGCCCAAACGCGTGAATCGAAGGCCCTCCGGCAAACTGCGGTGGACTCTCATCCCCGCGAAACTCGCCCCCGCGAAAAGGGATACATCCTGCTCACGCTAATGCTCATCGTCAGCCTGATGGTCATCTTCGCCGCCGCAGTCATGCCCGCGATTTCCTTTGAGATCAAGCGCGACCGGGAACAGGAAATGATTCACCGCGGGGTACAATACTCGCGCGCCATCCGCGCCTACTACAAGAAATTCGGGCGCTACCCCACGCGGCTCGAGGATCTCGACAACACCAACAACCTGCGCTACCTGCGCAAACACTACAAAGACCCCATCACCGGGCAGGATTTCAAACTTCTCCACTTCGGCGAACCGGGCGTAACCGTGGGCAGCGGCGGTCTCAGTCTTGGCGGGGGAAGCATTCCCGGCGCAAACCCGGCTGGCTCGCCTACGGGAATGAACGGAGCCAGTCCGAGCGGTTCGGCGTTTGGCGGACAACCAGCATTTGGCAGCTCCGGTTCCGGAGTCAACAGTTCCGGCGTGTTCGCGCAGTCGCCCGGATTCGGCGGAAACACTAACGGAGGCCCGAACAGCGGGTTCGGAACAAACTCTAACTCGCAAACCAACTCGGGCCAGCAGGGGACGAACGCGGCCTCCGGCTCGGACCCTACCCAGGCTTCTTCGCAGGTGGCTCCGGGCACAGCACAGGGAGACACAAGTTCCAGCCAGCAGCCCGTAATGGGAGGCCCTATCGTGGGCGTGGCCAGCGTCAGCAAGAAAACCACGATTCGCGAGTTCAACAAGAAGAAGAAATACAACGAGTGGCAGTTTGTGTACGACCCCACCAACGAGCCCCGTAACGGCCTGATCACCACACCCAATCAGCCGCTGCTGCAGGGGTTTGGAACGCAGCCGGGACAGCTTGGGCAACCGGCGGGCTCCAACGGCACTTCTTCCGGGCCGTCTACTGGCTTTGGCAACAGTCCGAGTCCGGGCGCGCCCGCGTCACCGGTGCAGCCCTCTACGAATCCGCAGCAGCCACAGTAGGCGCAGTCTCAACCACTTCGGCAAAAGGAAACGGCCTCATCTCCACTTGGGATGAGGCCGCCTTCATACATAACAATTCGGCGTCGCGCTGAAGCTTACACACGCAACCTTATACGCTGAACGAGGATCCGCAGCCGCACGTGCTCTTCACGTTCGGATTCTCGAACTTGAAGCCGGCGCCTTCCAGGGTCTCGACGTAATCGACGATGCAGCCGTTCAGGTACATCACCGACGTGGCATCGACGAACACCTTCAGTCCGTTCATGTCGAAGGTCTTATCCATCATTCCAGCGGCATTCTCAAACTGCATGGAATACGAAAACCCGGAACAGCCGCCCCCGACTACGCCAATGCGTAGGCCGGCGGGCACGGGATTCTGTTGCCCCATGATTTCTTTCACCTTGGACACCGCACTCGGGGTCAGCGAAACCGGCGGGGTCTTCTTTACTTCTGGATTCGCTTCCGGGACGCTCGTTTTGACATCTGGGACGGTGGTCGTAGCCATTCGTATCTCCTTGACCCTAAAGTCTATAAAATTATAGCAGACGCCGCAAGCGGGTAACAGGAGGAGTTTTCCTTCCATCCGCCCCGGCCCCTAACCATTTGGATGCGGCCAGCCTAGCGAAGATTCCTGCCAGCGGGACTTGCCAACGGGTTTATAATGTTTGCGTTAGGCCCTCCTTCAGGATTCAGGATGCTGCTATGCATCTTGGAATGCGGGGAGTTGCCTATCAGGGCTTGCAATCTGCCGAGGTGAGCTATGCAATGGACATGGACTCCTTTAATGCTGGGGCTTGCGATCGTGTGGGGTATTTTCACTGTCGGTCTAATCATTCTCCTCATCTACCGCAGCACGCTGACGATGCACGAGGATGAGCAGTTGTATCTCGACGACGCGAGTTCGCACATGCGCGAGGAGCAGACTGAACTGCTCGTGAAAGTCGACCGGCTCACCATTCCGGTCTGGGTTTTCGGCGCCGGCTCGGGAGTGCTGTTGCTGGTACTGGCCGGCATGTTCATCTATCAGGGACTGAACGCCGTACAGTAGAACGGCTGCTGAAATGACGAGCCCGTGCCGCGCAGGCTGATCATTGCGCGTTGTTGTGTCTGCTTCCGCTGTCTGCGGGGGCAGAGGTAAGGTCTCGAGCGCACTCCCTTCCTCCCCCTTTCGCACCAGCAGCAGGGCCAAGCAAAAGGTTAGCTCAGAAGAAAAGGCATAACATGACTGACGCTATACCAATCGGCAAAAGCCAGTCCATACGTTCGTGTGGACATGACGAGTTCTGGCTTCAGGATCAGATCGCTGACAACCCAAGCTGCCTGCAGCTCGGCGACCTTGAGGTCGTCTCCCGCGAGCGGAAGCAAGGGAGCGGGGGTCGGCTGGACGTCCTCCTGAAGGATCCCGAAGACGACTCTATGTACGAAGTCGAGGTCATGCTCGGAGAAACCGATGAGTCGCACATAATCCGAACTATCGAGTACTGGGATAACGAAAGGCGGATGCGGCCCCAGAGACGGCATTCTGCAGTTCTGGTGGCCGAGACCATCACTCGGCGATTCTTTAACGTCATCCAGCTCCTGAACCAGGCAATTCGAATCATCGCCATTCAGGTCAATGTGGTGGAGGCCGACGGCAAAAAGATCCTGCATTTCTCTAAGATCCTCGATGCATACGAGGAGCCCCCAGACGTCGGAAGTGACGAGCCACACGATGAGGACTACTGGAAGGGAAGGTCCGAGTGGACGCTTGACGCGGCTAGAGCACTCTTGGAAGTCACCCGTTCCACACTGCCCGGGGCGACGCTGAACTTCGTCAAGGACTACATCAAAATCGAAGTCGGCGGCGACAACTACATGTGGCTTCGCAAGAGAAGTAACGGGCGGAGTCTTCTTAGCTTCTGGTTCACGGAGTCACAGCTGCCAGCTGCCGTTGCCCTTCTTGAGGAGGCGGGTCTCGCCTACACGCACAAGGGCCAGGTCGTTCGCATTCCAACCGACAAGGCAGCAATCAAATCCAAAGCGTCCGCACTGGCCAAGATTGCTGACCTCGTGAGGAAATCATGGGAGGAATGAAGCAGCGAGACCGCCGCGTTCCCAACCACTTTGTATAATTAGAGCGTTGCGAAAGTGGCGGAATTGGCAGACGCACCAGACTTAGGATCTGGCGGGGAAACCCATGGGGGTTCGAGTCCCCCCTTTCGCACCAATAGTTTAGGGCCGATCTTGAATCGGCCCTATTCCCATTGTGCCCAATTTTGTGCCCACCCAAGTTTCGCTGAGCCCGGCTTCGATGTCAATGATCATCCCTGTATCCGGGACGATGTGCGCCTCTGTGACGAATTTCCTGCAATCGTGAAACGAGATAACATTCCTGTAACACATTCCGCCTGTATTGGGATCAGACCCCGGTGCCTGCTGATCCAGAGCGCGATTGCATTCAAGAATCTCTGCGGCAGTGGGAAGCAGGAAGGTTCCGATCTGGGAGATTGGAACATCGCCGTAATTGATGGCCTCGGAGTGATAGATGCTGGGGAACAACGGGTCGAGGTCGGTGGCATGAGCTTCCACACGCAGCAGTTTCCCACTAGCTGAGTCAATCCAAAGCGACCCCTCCAAACCGGGATTGAAGCGCATATCCCCTATTCTTAGGTGGTAAGAGAAGTTGTTTGCACGGCTCAAACGAAAGCCAAAGGCCGTTGACGAGCCCGAGCGCAGATCGACATTGCCGTTGAATTGGAAGGCTGTCTGGTGATTGAAGACTGTGACCAACAGCGCGCCAAATTCCCCCGTGCTCCACCATCCGCCGGTATGCAGGCCGATTAGGAATTTGATCAAGGGTTGCCCCCTATCGATATCAGGAGGCAGTTCGATGGGATGTCCATTGATTGCGAACTTCGAATAGCGGTCAGATCGACCCTTGGAGAAGCCTGCTTCCACGGTTACAACGTCCACGTTCTTCCACTTGCTCTGTGACAAACTCCGGGCCGAGCGCTGAACTGTTTCTTGACAAACAAAGTTCGGCAGGTTGCTGGGAGAGAGCGCATACTCGCAGGCGTCTGCCAAGGGCCCAAATTGCGCGCCCTCTGGCGCAATTTCGGCACACCGGGGTGTCCCGGGCCTTGAATGCTCTGGAACTGCTGGAGTGGTTTGGATCGTTTGCCGCGGAGTGGGCGGAAACGGCAAGTCTAGAGTGTCCGGTTGCGTACCGTCTTTTGGCGTGGGCAGGTTCAACGAAGGAAACTTCAACTCTTTCCCGTTCGGACGCTTGAGATAGATCGCGTCCTTCTCTAGTCGGAACTCTATTGGCCCGTCCACTGCCCACTCAAGCTCATAAGCGGGATTTCCAACCAAGCGGACTGAGAAGCTTCTCTCCCCCTGTTCGATGTAAATCACATAGATTCTGGACTCCTTCGTCTGCTCGGAATCCACACGCACCAGTTTGCCGGTCAGGTAATTCTTGGCGGACCCGCCTGCGATGGATGTGACAAGGAGCAACGCGAGGAGACACGACCTGCCGGTCATGAGGCAGATTTTAGCGTAAACGCCAGCGGGTTTCGCAGATTGTTGACGTAATCAACAGTTGTTTTCAGTTCTCCTGCATCACGGCACAAGCGGCCAGCACGCCGGCGGCGATTTCCAGGTCGTGCAGGTCTTCGCGGCTGAAATCCTGAGTGAAGCGCGGGTCCAGGCCTTTGCGTGAGATCTGGATGACTCCGAGCACGGTCGAGTGCTGGTCCAGGATCGGCACTGACATCAGCTTTTGGATGGGCGCGGGCGGCGCCGGATGCTCCTCTTCAACTCCGACCGGCTTGATGGTCTCGAAGATGCTGGCGTGTTTTACCCGGGCAAAATTGTTGAAGATCTCGGCTTTCTTGCTTAACGCAGTGTGGGCGGCAACGGCTTTGCTGGAAATCGGAATCGCTCCCGTGGTCCGCAGATGCTCGGGAAAAACGAACTTGAGCAGGCCGCCTTCGAGGCGCAGCAGTGCGACTTCGGCGTGCTGAACCTTAAACACTCTCGCCAGTACCATGCTGACATCGAGCGGCGTGACGCCTGCACCCAGCACAGATCCCAGAGGCAGCAGGTTTTCCGGGAGAATGATTTCTTCAAGGGCCCCGTCTTCAGGCTTATGGGTCATAAGAGTACTCGCACAGAATTCAATTTAGGAACGCTTCAAGTCTCGCACTTTGAACGCCAGACGACACTCGTAATGACATCCTACAACCCCTTTGGATTCAGCAAAGTAGCTTACGTCCATGACCTTCCGCGGCAGGCCATCTAGCCAGAAATCTGTAGCTGGAATGACATTTTTTGTCGATCAGGCCCGCGAGCTTTTGTTCCGCAGACGCCGATTTCCACCGCCGCGTCTTCCCTTCATGCTTCTAAGTCATTACACTGCTTTTCTATGAGCCTTCCGGCACAACCTAACGTCAAGCTGAACAACGCTCCCGATTACCGCGAAGCCTATGCCAACAGCGTGCAGATGCGAGTGAATGTCTGGGACTTCTTCATGGTCTTCGGAACCCTGCAGCAGCAGACCGAAACCCAAGTCGAGATTCGCAACTTTCAAGGCATCTACCTGAGCCCGCAACAGGCCAAGGCGCTGCTCGGACTCTTGCAGCAGAACGTTTCCGGCTACGAGAGCGCTTTCGGGGAGATCAAACTCGATCCGCGCATGACCCCGTCGGGCCCGGTGCACTGAAACGGGCCACCACCAGGAGGGAAATGCTCAGATCTCTCGGGTCTGACCGCGCGTCTGACCAAACGTCTAATCGAACGTCTGACCAAGAAAGTCCGGCGCAATGGTTCAGCACTTACCCGGCCCTGGTGTTCGCGGTCCTCTTTGTATTTATTTTTCTGTTGCACCTGCCTCTGCTGCAATTGCCCTACTTTTGGGATGAAGCTGGCTACTATGTTCCCGCCGCGCGCGATCTGCTGCTGACTGGAAGTCTGATTCCTCACTCCACGGTTTCAAACGCGCACCCGCCGCTGGTGATGGCGTGGCTGGCCGTGTGGTGGAAGGTGGTGGGCTATGCGCCTCTGGTGACGAGGACTGCGATGCTGCTGCTCGCCGCGTTGGCGCTTCTGGGGGTGTTTCGTTTGGCGGAACGGGTCGCCAACACAAAGGTCGCGATCGCATCCACCTTGTGCACGGCGCTGTACCCCGTATTCTTCGCGCAGAGTTCTCTGGCACAGGTGGACTTGGCCGCCGCCGGGTTTACTTTCTGGGCGCTCTCGGCCTATGTGGAAGGGCAAGTTGTTGCAACGGCGCTGTGGTTCGGGCTGGCGGCCCTGACGAAAGAGACTGCGATCCTCGCGCCTCTTGCGATTGCCGGATGGGAGATCATCGGACTGCTCGCGCGCGCGAGTTCGCTGCGGAACCTGTGGCTGAATGGGAATCACACGGCATTGAACACCGGGTTCGGAAAGCGAATCGCTTCCCTGCTGATCCCGGCACTCCCGCTTGCTCTTTGGTATGTCTATCACTACGCGCACACCGGATACGTCTTCGGCAACCCGGAGTTCTTCCGCTACAACGTGGCGGCAACTCTCAGCCTCCTGCGGTTTGTTTTGGCGCTGGCCATGCGGCTTTGGCAGATCAGCGGCTATCTTCACTTATGGATGTTGACTGTGCCCATGCTGCTTGCAATGTGCCTCCTGCCGCCGCAGCGTGATTCGGCTGGTGAGCGTCCGCGAATCAGCATTCCCGTACAAATGGTTTTCTACGTCGTCATGCTCACCTATGTGGTAGCGATGGCATTGATCGGCGGCGCGGTTCTGGCCCGCTACATGCTCCCTGCTGTGCCACTTGTAATCATTCTTTCAGTCTCGACGTTGTGGCGAAGATTGAGTTTTTGGCCGGCGGCTGTCGCGTGTGTTGCGCTGGCCTTCCTTTTGGCCTGGTTCTGGAACCCTCCTTACGGATTTTCTCCCGAGGACAATCTTGCCTACCGCGATTACGTTGTGCTGCACGAAGATGGCGAGCGCTTCCTGGAAGCTCGTTATCCCATGGCGCGAGTGCTGACGGCGTGGCCGGCTTCCGACGAAATAACCCGCCCCTGGCTCGGTTACACGACGCGGCCCATGCGCGTGGTGCGCATTGAGAACTTCTCGCTGGACGAAGTTCTTTCCGCAGCAGACTTTCGTTCGAACTACGAGGTCGCCCTGATTTTCTCGACGAAGTACGATCCCGGACCCCGGCGGTGGGATCAGTGGCGCATGTGGACAGAATGGAAGTCTCGCTTTTTTGGATTTCACCACGATCTGCCGCCCGCCGCCGCAGCGCAGATTCTCGGCGGCCATGTCGTGTTCTCAGAACAGCGCCAAGGGCAGTGGATTGCCGTGATCGAGATCGAACGAGTGGAACGTGAAGACGCGGACCTGAGCCTCCCCGCAGCAGTGCGAACTGCACAAGCTGCCAGAGCGGTTCGAAGGACGTGTGAAACTACTTGGCCGCGGGTCGTTGAGTGGTAGCAGAGTTCGCTGGCTTTGTTAGTCTTATCCTACCAACCATCTGACTGTTCAGGTCGGAAATGGTGTAGACAGCCCCGTCCTTGGTCGTGACCACGACGGTTCCATTCTTGAGCTCTGTCTTCGTTATGGATATCGACTTTTTGTCCTCTGTTTCCAAGGATTGGATTGTCCCATCCAACGCGGTCACGCCTCCCTTGAGGTCCACGGTCATTGAACCCTTAAGCTTGCCAAGGTATTGTTTTATGGTGTCGCCCTGCTTATCGATGAGCCGGATGCTAAGAGTGTTGTCACCAAGGGATGCCACTTGAAACCCCTGTGCGTGGGACAGAGGAACCATCGACGACGCCAGCAGCGCGAGCCACGCGGACCGTTTCAGGATGAGGGACTTGGAATAGCAAGACATAGCGAACCGGATTATATCGGTTTTTGATCGAACCCATAAGGGCGGCCGGCACCTACGCCGCTCCTTCGACTTCCTATTTTTGCATTAAATGACACGAGTGGGTCTTGATCACCAGCCACACCTCTCTGCCCTCTGCCAGATCCAATGCTTCCCGGGCCGCGAGGGTCAGGTAGACCTCCATCTCGACGCCGCAATCCACGCGCGCGGAAACAATCATGTCGCGCCTTTCCAGCGCAACCACGCGCCCGGCAATCACATTGCGCGCGCTCAGTCCCACGGGTTTTGAGATCGCCATCAGAATGTCGCCTGCACGGATTCCCACGCGCAGCCGCGAGCCCATCTCGGCGCGAATCAGAGGCGTTTCGAGAAGTACGAATTTTCCTGCGTCCCCCGGCAAGCGGCACGTGATTGTGCCGCGGTCACTCGTGGATCAAATAAACCGTGGCATCGAAAATGTTTTCGAACCCAGCCAACTGCGCCACGGTTTCATGGACTGGCGCGCGCATCACCTCGTGCGGCGTGCCTTGCGCGATGATGCGGCCCTGCTCCAGCACCACCACGCGTTCGCCCAGCGCTATCACTTCTTCGCGGCTGTGCGTCACATACAGAATCGGGATGCCGTGCGCCTGATTCCAGCGGCGCAGATCGTCGAGAATCTTCGCCTTGGTCGCTGTGTCCAGAGCCGCCAGCGGTTCGTCGAGCAGGAGCACGCAGGGATCAGTCACCAGCGCTCGCGCCAGCGCCACGCGCTGCCGTTCTCCACCCGAGATTTTCTCCGGCCGCTGCTGGCGGAGGTGATCGATGCGGAACTCCTGCAGCATCGCTGTAGCCCGCTCTTTTCGAGCCAGGCGCGGCAGATGCGCCAGGCCGTACTCCGTATTCTGTTCGACCGTGAGATGCGGGAACAATGCGAGATCCTGCAAGACATATCCCACGCCGCGCTTCTCAACCGGGACGTTGACGCGCGAACTCACGTCGAACAAAACGCGCTCTCCCACGGCAGTTCGCCCCGCGTCAGGAGTCGCCAGCCCGGACACGCAGTCGAGCAGCGTGGTTTTTCCTGATCCGGAGGCGCCAAACAGTATGGTGAATCCGGGCGCGGCACTGAACTCGACATCCAGGGAGAAATCGCGCTCGGGCGAAGTGAAACTCTTGCGAATGCGTGCGGTCAGAGTTGGGTTTTGCGGTTTTGACTCGGGTCGCGTGGACATTGACTCTCGCTTACCTGACCGGACCCATCGTCCACCGTCTCTGATTGGGTCGCCGATTCAGCCCGTAGACCAGCGTCAGCACGGCAAAGCAGAACACGAGAAGCAGCAATGCCATGGCATTCGCCGCAGCGTAGTCGGACGCCTGCACCTGATCGTAAATGCTGATCGAAACGGTGCGCGTCACGCCGGGAATATTTCCTCCAATCATCAACACCACTCCGAACTCGCCCATGGTGTGAGCAAACGCGAGGGCTACGCCCGTGACCAGTCCCGGCACCGAAAGCGGCACCACGACGCGGAAGAACGTGCGTAGCAGCGATGCGCCCAGCGTGGCCGAGGCCGCCAACAGTTTCCGGTCAACCGACGAGAAAGAGGCCGCGAAGGGTTGCACCGCGAATGGCAGGCTGTAGAGGATGGAGCCGATCACCAAACCCGTGAAGGTGAACGCCAAAGTGTGTCCGGTCAAGGACTGCCACCAGCGCCCCAGCGGGCTGCGGGAACCGAGCGCGACCAGCACATAGAATCCCAGCACGGTTGGCGGCAGCACGATGGGCAAAGCGATCACCGCTTCCACCAGGAATTTCCAGCGCCAGCGGGAGAAGGCGATCCAATAGGCGAGAGGCAGGCCCACTATAAGAAGGATAGCCGACACCACCACCGCCAGTTCGATGGTGAGCCGGAATGCCTGCCAATCGATCGACATATTGCCTAGCCGCTCTCTACTTCAGTTTGTATTTCTGGTCAGGCGAGAAGAAGCCGTAGCGCCGCAACAGCCCGGCCGCTTCCTCGGTCTTCACAAATCCCAGAAATGCCGCCGCTTCCTGAGGGTGGGGCGAGTGCGAAATCAGCACCACGCCTTGATCCAGCGCCGGATACGCCTCCGCCGGCACCACCCAATATTTTCCTTCGCCCCGCATCGCGGGTGCTACGGCATGCGCCAGCGCCACGAAGCCAGCCTGCGCATTGCCGGACTCCACAAACCGCGCCGCCTGTGCAACATTCTCTCCCAGCACCAGCCGGTCGCTGATTTTTTCGTACAGACCATAATGTTTCAGCGCAGCAGCGGCGGCGCGTCCGTACGGCGCGTGCTGCGGATTCGCCATTGCAATCTTCTTCACTGACGGATCGAGCAACACGTCCATGCCCTTGTGCTCGACATCGAGCGGCGAATCCTTCGGAACCCACAGCACCAACTGCCCCACGGCATAACGATATAACGTTGCGCGTTCGGCTAGGCCGGCTGCGGTCAATTGCCGGGGATAGTCCATGTCCGCGGAGAAGAAAACGTCAAACGGCGCCCCATTTTGAATCTGCTGGGTCAATGCGCCGGACGCTCCGAAAGAGAGCTTCACCACCACTCCCGTGCGTTTTTCATAGTTGGCGGCAAGTTCCTGCAACGCGGCGCTCAAATCCGCCGCCGCGGCAACATTGATCTCGCGGTCCGCAGCTTCAGCCCGCGGAATTGACATGCCGGTTAACAGCACAAGAAAGGCAATCAGACATAGCGATAGAGAACGACGCATCACAATTGGATGACCTCGAAGTATTTCGCAATCGGACCGGAACCAGAATCCGTTGGAGATTGTACAGGCATCCTGCCCCATTGGTTTCCCGGAATGGTCTGCGGCACCGATTTAAGCCCCTTTTTGCGTTGACCCCTTTCTCTCTCCCTCCCATACTGGCCACATAGCTGTGCATCTATGACCCTTGCCAGGTTCCACCGCATATTCTGTGTTTCCCTGCTCGCGCTCTTGCCATTCAGCCTGCTCTCGATCGCGCACGCCCAGGGCGCAAAAAAACATCGCCCGAAATGCCCGTCGCCGATGCCGATGGCGATCACGTGCAGGAGCGCGCCGAGTGGTTCCTGCGCGGCCGTGTGGTTCCCGGAAAGTCGTCGGCTGAACTGCGTCACCGAGCATATCAGGCCAAGATGCAGGCGCGCGCCGCCCGGCGGGCGCGCGCTCAAGCCGCTCACGCGGACTCTCAACCTCCGCCACCGTCCGGCACCTGGACCGCATTGGGCCCGGTCCCACTGGCCTCCGACGCGTCGGCGCCAAATCAGGTTCAACAGGATTATCACCAGGTTGCAGGACGGGCTACGGCAGTGGCGATTGATCCTGCCGATACCAGCGGGAACACGGTCTACATCGGCGGAGCACAGGGCGGAGTGTGGAAGTCCACCAACGCCGCCACTAACAACGCCAACAGCGTGACCTGGAGCGCGATCACCGATGACCAGGCTACACTCTCGATCGGTTCGATTGCGATTCAGCCGGGAAACTCCGATTCCACGAGGAGCGTGATTCTGGCAGGTACCGGCGAGGCTGACCTTTCCGCCGACTCCTATTTCGGCCTCGGTATTCTGCGTTCCGCGGATGGCGGCAACACCTGGACGTTGATCAACACTGCAAACAGCGCTGGCGGCCCCGTCTTTTTCAACGGCCTGGGCGCGACGCGCATGGCCTTCAGCACGGCGAGCAGCGGCACGGTGGTCGCGGCCATGGCGGCAACAGCCGAAGGTCTAACCGATGGCGCGCTAACCAGCAACACCTACCGCGGACTCTACACTTCCACCGACGCCGGCCTGACCTGGACTTACAACGCACTCTTCCCCGGCGCCAGCGGGGCAACTTCAGCAACTTCGGTGGTCTACAACGCCGCCGCTGGTCTGTTCTTTGCGGCGGAGCGTTATCATGGCTTCTACTCTTCCCCTGACGGTCTGACCTGGACACGCCTCGCCAATCAGCCGGGCGGGGCGGGATTGTTGAGCACAACCAACTGCCCCCTGAACTACCTTCAGAACGGCCCCACGCCAACCTGCCCGATCTATCGTGGCGAAATCACAATAGTGCCAGCACGGAACGAGATGTATGTATGGTTCGTTTCGCTGGATTCCCAGAACAACCCCACGGATCAAGGCATCTGGCAGAGTACAAACGGCGGCGCTTCGTGAACCGAGATCAGCGACAGCGGCATCATCAACTGCGGCGATTCCACTCTCGGCAATCCCAACGGCTGCGGCGTGCAACAGGGAGCCTACAACCTGGAACTGCTGGCCGTTCCCAACGGATCTACTGCAACCGACCTGTACGCTGGCGCGATCAATCTTTACAAATGTTCCATCATCACCGGTAACGCCACGTGTAGCAACCCGTCGTTCATCAATCTCACGCATGTTTATGGCTGTGATCCCATCGGCGCGCCGGCGCATGTGCATCCTGACCAGCACGCTCTGGCGTATACCATCCCGTCGTCCGGCGCCGACCTTATGTATTTCGCCAACGACGGCGGCATTTACCGCGCGCTCGACGGATTCACCGGCCTCGCCACGGGTTCGTGTGCCAGCACGAATCTATTCGACGACCTCAATCAGAACCTGGGTTCCATGACCCAGTTCGTCACCTTCTCCCAGCACCCCACCGACCCCAATACGCTCCTGGGAGGCACGCAGGATAACGGCTCCCCCGCAACCTCGACGGCCACGATCAGTCCGGGTTGGGGAAATGTGTTGGGCGGCGATGGCGGCTACAACGCCATCGATCCCAACACCACCAGCGACTGGTTTGCCTCGAACCCGGATAACCCGCCGGGCAGCGGCAGCCTGAATATTCAGGAGTGTTCGTCCGCGCCAACCTGCAACAGCACCATCTTCAACGACAATGTCGTCGTCAGCAGCGGCGACGTGGGGGGTGACGACGGAGGCTTCTATTTTCCCTACACTCTCGATCCGCAGTCCACCACCGCCTTGCTGGTAGGGACCTGCCGGGTATGGCGCGGGCCGCGGTTGGGCGGCGCCTACACCGCGCTGAGCCTCAATTTCGATACGCTCGGTATCGGAACCTGCTCGGGGAGCGAAGTGAACCTGGTTCGCGCCCTGGCCGCTGGCGGCCCCACCAATGCCAATGGCTCACAAGTAATTTATGCCACCACCGACGGCGTCGGGCCGAACCAGTCTTCGGCGCCCATCGGCGGAAATGTTTGGGTCACCACCAACGCCACCGCGGTTTCCGGCGTGAGTTCCACATTTACCAACGTGACGCTGAACGGGCCCGGTGGCGCGAACATCAATTCCAATCAGTTCCCGATTTCCGCCGTCGCCATCGACACCTCGGACCCCACCGGCAACACTGCCTACGTCACGGTGATGGGTTTCACCGGCGGCCCGGGGCACGTGTGGCAAACCACGAATGCCGGGATCACGTGGACGGACTGGACCGACTCCCCCGGCGCGGCTCCACTGCCCGATTCCCCGGTCAACGCCGTGGCCGTCGACCCCACTACACACATTGTTTATGTGGGCACCGACGTCGGCGTTTTCCAAAGTCCTACGTCCGTGCCCGCATGGACCGAGGTAGGCCCGGCATCCGACTCAGCAGGCGGCTCCAGCGGCTTCCTGCCCAGCGTAGCGGTCACTGCCCTCGCAATCTTCAACTCCGGCGGTCAGAAACTGCTGCGCGCTTCCACCTACGGCCGCGGCGTGTGGCAGTTCAGCTTGATTCTGGCACCGGATTTCCAAATCGCGGTTTCAAACACTCCCATCACCGCCTTCGCCGGAACTACGCCCACCTTCAACGGCACCGTAACGGCAGTGGATGGATACAGCAATTCGGTTACGTTAAGCTGCACAGCAGGCGGCACGAGTTCGCCCAGCCCGTGCACTCCGAACCCCGCGACCCTCACCCCCGCCGCGACTGGCACAGCGTTCTCGCTTACCACGGGCAGCGCCATCGGCGACTACAACTTCAATGTGCAGGCCGCCGGTTCCGATCTCAATCACACGACGCACGTCGCCGCCGTCAACTTGAGTGTGGTCAACTTCGGCCTAACCACGCCTTCACCTGGCACGGTGATCGAGCCTCCCGGCGCGGCTTCCTCGCCAGTCAGTTTCCAAGCTACGGCGCAGGGTTCGTTCAATCAGAGCGTAACCCTCAGTTGCAGCTTCAGCCCAAGCATCGCCGGGGCGACCTGTGGATTTACTCCCGGCACGGTAGTAAATCCAACCTCCACCTCGCCCGTGAATATGACTGCCACCGCGACCGTCCCTGCGGGAACCGCTGCCGGCAACTACACGGTCACACTGCAAGCCACAACTCCAGGGGCGCCCGCGCCCATGACTGCTTCCTTCACACTAGCCGTCACGGCAAGCCAGGACTTTACCTTGAATTCTTCTACCCCCGCCCAGACCGTGGCTGCGGGACAAACGACCAGCCCCTACAATCTGACGATCGCGCCCGCCGGATCCGCATTCTCCGGCGTCGTGACTCTTTCCTGCAGCGGAATTCCTTCCGGGGCGCAGTGCAATTTCACTCCAAATCCGGTGATCCCCGGAAGCACCTCCGTGAGTGTGGTGCTGACCATCGCCACCAACGCTGCCAGCGCTGGTGGCACGTACACCGTGCTGGTTACGGGAACGTCAGGCTCTCTGGCGCACTCGGTCACTGTGACCCTCATCGTGCAGGGCAGTTTTCAACTTGGGATCAGCCAACCCTTCTCCACCAGCGCGGATGCGGGATCTCAACAAACGGCCAAAGTATCCTTGACGCCGAACTACAGCGGCTCCGTCACCGCCCAGTGCGATGCCAGCGCACTCTCGGGTCAATGCTCGATCACACCCGGCAATCCAATACCTATCACCGCTGGAACCGCAATCACACTGACGCTTACCCTCAATATTCCGAACAGCGCAGCGCCTCAGCCCTCAAACTCTTACACCATCAACCTGACCGTGGCCGACTCCTCAGGACAACCCACCCAAACCCTGCCACTGCCGCTCACGGTTATTCAGGATTTCGCCGTTGGCTCGCTAACGCCCACCACGCAGACCATCAGTTCGGGAGGATCAGCCAGCTACAACTTTAGTGTGCTGCCTGTGGGCTCGTCGTTCGCCAATGGCGTAAATCTGTCCTGCTCTGGCGCACCCGTGATCTCGCTATGCAGTTTCAGCCCCAGCACCGTAACTCCCGGCAACAGCTCGGCTGCGGTGGTAATGACCATCTCCACCACAGCCAGTTCGGCCAACCCCTCGCCGCATCCGCCGGCCTTTGCCGTCTTGTCTTACGCGCTATGGCTGGCGCTGCCCGGACTGGCGCTGTTAGGAACCAGAAACCGCCGGGGAGAACGCGCCAAGCTCGCACTGCCCGCTTCCCTGCTCGGATTATTTCTGCTCGCCTTCCTGCTTTCCTCTTGTGGTGGAGGCGGCAGCAACGGCGGGGGCGGTGGCGGGGGAGGGGGTGGCGGCGGCCAAGGCCAGGGCACACAGCCCGGAACTTACACCATCACCGTGACTGGTACCTCGAGCACGCTGAGTCATCAGGCTTCCACTGTGACTCTGGTGGTGAATCAGTAGTATCGTGAACCAGTGAAGATGCCCAGCAGGAACCAGGCGTCGCGGCTCGATCATCGCTCATGACCGATTCCCGCTACGACGTCGTCATCGTCGGCGGAGGCATTGTCGGCCTCGCCGTCGCGCTTGAGATCACGCACCGCCTCCCCCGTCTTCGCCTGTTGTTGCTGGAGAAAGAAACGGGCGTGGGCCAGCATCAGAGTGGCCACAACAGCGGAGTCATTCACTCCGGCGTTTACTACAAGCCCGGATCGCTGAAGGCCAGGCTGTGCGTGGAGGGCGCGCGGGCCATGGTCGAATTCTGCCGCGAGCACGCCCTGCCCTGCCAGGTCTGCGGCAAAGTCATTGTGGCCACGCACGAAGAGGAATTTCCGCGCCTCGAGGAATTGCGGCGCAGGGGCGAGGCCAACGGGCTCACGGGGCTTCGCCTCATCGGCGCCGGCGAGTTGCACGAAATCGAACCCCACGCCAGCGGATTGCGCGCCCTTGTCGTGCCCTCCACCGGCATCACCGATTACGCCGCGGTTTGCGGAAAGTATGCCGAACTAATACGCGCCCAGGGGGGAACGATTCTCATGTCCGCCAAAGTGAACGGCCTGCGCGATCTCAACAGTGAAGTGGTGGTCGAAACCAGCGGCCCGGCATTCTCCACTACTTATCTCATCAACTGCGCCGGACTGTTCAGCGACCGCGTCGCGCGCATGGCCGGCGGAACGGCCGACGTCATGATCGTTCCCTTTCGCGGCGAGTACTACGATCTCATTCCCCAGCGCTCGTCGCTGGTGCGGGCACTCATTTATCCGGTGCCCGATCCGCAGTTCCCGTTTCTCGGCGTTCATTTCACGCGCCGCATAAACGGCACCGTGGATGCCGGCCCCAACGCCGTGCTCGCTTTCCGTCGCGAAGGTTACCGCCGCACTGATTTCAGCCCCTACGATCTGGCTTCATCGCTTGCCTTCCCTGGATTCTGGCGCATGGCCGCGAAGCATTGGCGCAGCGGACTGGACGAATTCCACCGGTCTTTTTCTAAATCCGAGTTCGTCCGCGCCTTGCAGCGCTTGCTCCCCGAAGTGCGCGAACAGGACCTGGTTCCCGGCGGTTCCGGAGTGCGCGCCCAAGCCCTCCGGCGCGATGGCACGCTGGTGGATGATTTTCAGTTTGTCCCTTCAGGAAAGATGCTGCACGTCCTGAACGTACCCTCGCCGGCGGCGACGGCTTCTCTCGTTATTGGACGAGAAATCGTGCAAACAGCGAAAGAGAACTTGGGACTTGGCTAACCTCGAACTTGTCATCCCGAGCAAAGCGAGGGATCTTGGTGTTTGCCTGCGGCGTCGACGGCGGTGGCGCAAGCAAAAACGAAGATGCCTCGCTTCGCTCGGGACGACAAATAGGTCGGGATGACAAACGGGATAAGGGGCCTGTGATCCACGCGGCCTTAGCCCCGAGACCGGCGCAGCTCTTTCACCGGTTCCACTGCCCTTCTCACCGCCAGGGGCGCAGTACCGGCCTTGGCCTGCGCGCTCTCATACACTTTGAAGCATTGCACGCATTGGTTGTCCGGCACATTGGCCGCGATGTCCTTGCGCATTCGAAACACATAAAGCACAACTTCCACCCGGCTGGATACTCCCAGCTTGTCGAAGATGCGGAACAGATAATTCTTCACCGTGTGTTCGGTCAGCTTCAAACGGCTTGCGATCTCGCGGTTGGACAATCCCTCGGCCACGCAGGTAACCACTTCCTGCTCGCGTTTGGAGAGGATGGCTTCCCCGCGGGAATCAAGCACTCGCATCGGTTCCGATTCACGCAGAGCATCGAGCAGGTAGCGCAACTCCGCGCTGTTCGCCCACACCTGGCCTTGATGCACGCTGCTGATGCACTTGGCCAGCGTCTTGGAGGATTCGGTGCGCGAAAAAATTCCCTGGGCCCCACAACGAAAAGCCTCAACCACCGCGGACGCGTTGGATGTGTCCATCAAAAGCACGACCCGGGTCTGAGGATGCGAAGCCCGGATCTGGCGGCTCAAATCAAAACCCAGACTAGCGGAGTCCTCCAGGGTTGAACTCACTAACACAACATGGGGCTTCTTGTGAGCCACAGCCTCCAGGATGGACGCTCCCTTGGGCTCGATCCCCGTCACTTCGAATTGGCGGTCTTGCGCCAACGACTCAGCCAGCAATTGGCTGCTCATGCGAGTGCTGTCCGCAGCCAGGACCCGGATCTTCTCCGCGTTCTCCGGGGCCGGAATTACATGTTGCGCCATTTCTCTGTTCTCCTCTTAAACATTCTCTTGTGACGGGTGTTGATTAAAAAAGAGTCGCCTCATCTTCAGCGACACGAACAATCAGGGGGGACGGCCGAGATTCGCAACACTACCAAAGGCTGTAACTCATTCAAGAGTGGCCTCATCCTAAAAGACCACCCTCTGCGGAGTACATTGTTACAGGGACTTTAGTCTCAAGGGTCCAGGACGTAAATGGCACCAGAGTGCCACTACCCCCGACGGCCTTGGGTAACGCCAGTTCGGGCGCAGGTGGGAAGGCCCTCATCGTTCGCGGTCGGGGTGCGGCCCACAAAAGTGCGCAATTTCTTTCACTCTTGACGCGTCCAACGCTCCGGATGACAATGACCCTACCACAGTGCGGTTGAACGCTGGTCGGTCGTAAACCGTGGGAACCGTTGGTGCTAGCGCGTGGTTCAGGAGTTTGGGAGCAGCGTCCCGACGGCTTTCTGGATCGCCGTGGACAATGCGTGGGCTCGCACCCGGAAGAACCGCGGTTCTGCGCAAGGGTTCTGTGCACTGAGATTTTTTCTGTGAAGTTTACCTCGGCCAGCCAGCCGAGCCAACGTCACAACGATTTCCCCCGAATCGCGCTATCACCTAGGAGCCTATCGATGCGTCAGCGTCATGAAGTGTTTATGGGGAGAGTCTGTCTACGTTTATTGGTCCTCGGCGGGATGCTGCTCGCGGTCGTGCCTGCTGTGGCAGCGACCTCAGCCGCCGTCTTTCCCACAGGCATCAGTTTCAATCCGCAACTGGCGGGCACGAACAGCGTACCGCAGAATTTCACCGTCTACAATCTGGGCACGACCAACATCACGGTGACCGGAGCCACCTCGTCGGTGGCGCAGTTTGTGATCCAAGGCACCTTCCCGGTCACGATTCTACCGGCAAAATGGGCTACGTTCACGGTCAGCTTCGATCCCAATACGCCTAAGAATTACAGCGGAAGCATCAGCATAGCGATTACTGGCTTACCCGCTCAAAAGGTCACACTGAACGGCGTAGGCGTAAACAGCAGCGCGCTCGCCAGTCTGAGCAGCCCTTCGTTGACATTCTCCAATCAGGCACTCGGGACCACCGGCACACAGACCCTCACCATCACCAATAACGGAAGCGTTTCGTTCAAGGTGCTTAGCATCACCCTTACCTACCCATTCACTCAGACGGGGTTCTCGGGAACCGCCACGTCCATCGCCAAGGGCAAGTCCCTGACTTTGCAGATTTCGTTTTTCCCGACTGCGACCGGGGTTACGAATGGAACGATGTTGATCGCTTACGACATTCTTGCGCCGCAGGGCATAAGTCTGTCCGGCACCGGAGTGGCTTCTTCGACGCTTGCAGTCTCCACCTATCCCATGCTGCCCAGCGCCACCCAGGCTTACGCCTATCAAGCCACGCTGTCGGCCACAGGAGGAACGCCGCCTTATACCTGGTCATTGGCTACTGGTTCAACTCTTCCCGCGGGCCTAAGTCTTTCCAGTGCGGGCATCATTAGCGGCAGCTTGGGCGCGAGCATCGGGGTCGGAACTAACACCTTCACCGCGACTGCGACCGACAGCAGTTCGTCTACGGCAAGCGCGGTGCTTTCATTGCCGGTGTTCGCAAAGACCGGTTCCGAATGCAACGAAATTACTTTCAACGCCGCTGACGGCTCGGGTCCGCTGGTCGATTTGATGGACCTCGGAACCAACTACTATCTCGGGGTCGAGCAGGGAGGTCTCTATGCCGACGGCAGCAACACGCGCCCGTCGACATTCGATGCCGCCGGGGTGAGCATAGCGCAAGGGATCGGCCCGCTGGATAGCAACGGCAATCCCAGTCCGACGGGAAAGTATGTGTTTATCTCGATCGGCGAATCGGTTGCCCAACAGCCCTTTATCGAGTTTATGAACCTCGCCGCGGTGGATCCCAGTTTGAATCCAAACATGGTGATCGTGAACGGCGCGACCGGCGGGGCAACGGCCTCCGACATGGCGCTACACAACAACAACTTCTGGAACGTGATCATCAACGACTACCTGCCCAATGCGGGAGTGACGGCACAACAGGTGGTCGTAGCCTGGGTGAATGACGTGAACGGCGGGCCTGCTGGAACCTTCCCCAGTGACATGACCAAGCTCCAGGGCAACTTTGAGTCGATCGCCAACAACCTGCTGCTCAAGTTCCCCAATATCAAGCTGGCCTATTTCTCGAGCATCAACTACACCGGCTACTCGAATGGATTGAAAAATCTGAGCAATGAACCGTGGTCGTACGAAACCGGCTTCGCGGTAAAGAATGCGATTCAGGATCAGATCAACGGCAATGCCAATCTGAATTACAACATTGCCAATGGGCCGGTGAAAGCTCCCTGGATGTCCTGGGGTCCGTATTATTGGGCTAACGGCATGAACCCGCGCAGCGACGGTTTAGTGTGAACCTGCCAGGATCTGCAAGCCGACGGCACCCATCCTTCAGACCCTGTGGGACGGATCAAGGTGTCGACGCAATTGTTCAACTTCCTCAAGTCCGACGATACGGCCTCGATCTGGTTTCTGAAGCCGCCGTCGAACTGAGCATTTTCGTGCAGACATATGCAAGATCCTGGTTCGCTGTACTTTGGGGCACAGAACAGAGCTGGGTAGATCAAAAGGGCTAGATCAAGAATTGGAGAGTACATGAAACATCTGTTCACTTTGCTCATGTGCATGTGCACATTGCCGCTGGGCGCCTTGCCCGCATTCGCCAATACCGGGACGTCGCCCGTGGCTGTGATTGTCACTCCACCGGAAGTTCTGCTCATGGCCGGGCAGACCCAGCAGTTGCACTCCTACGCCTACTTCCAGGACGGGACCGTCACCGACGTCACCAACAGCGGCTCGACTTGGTCCACCATTGATAAAACGATTGCCACCGTCTCGTCGACGGGATTGGTAACGATGGTGAAGAACGGTTCGGTACTGATCCAGAACAAAGTCGGAATCATCGACGGTTACGGCACGATTGTAAGCGCGTACACGAAATTCATCAGCGTTCCTCCGGGCAGCGGATCGAAGGGCAAGATCGAGCACCTCGTCTTCATCGTCAAGGAAAATCGGAGTTTCGATAATTACTTCGGCACCTACCCCGGGGCGAACGGCGCCACCACCGCCAAGATTTCCACCGGCGCGACCATCCCTCTCGGGCACATGCCCGACCCGGCCACGCATGATATGGGCCACCAGTGGCTCCATGCGCACAACGACGTCGACGGCGGCAAGATGGACCGCTTCGATCAGGAGTTTGATTGCTCGGTCAACGGCGACAATCTGTGCCTGACCCAGCTTTACCAGGCGGACATCCCGAACTACTGGTCCTATGCGCAAACTTACGAGTTGGCGGACGCAGCCTTCAGCAATATCGCTTCCGGCTCCTATCCGGCGCACCTGGACCTGGTTGCGGGCAGTAGCTTGACCACTCTGGACAACCCGCACAGCTCCGACCCGGCACAGTGGGGATGCGACGCCACGACAGGAACCACCGTGGTCACCATGGATCCGACCACCTATGTGGTGGGCACCACCTATCCCTGTTTTACCGCCACCACGATGGGCAATCTGGCGGACACGGCGGGCGTATCGTGGAAGGCGTACACTTCCCTCGAACCTAGCCAGAGCGGTTATATCTACAACCCTTACCGCAGTTTCAGTAATATTTACTACGGCGCCGATTGGGGCACGAAAGTCGTGACTTATAACGACTTCATCACCGACGCGCAGGCCGGAAATCTGCCCGCGCTAAGCTGGCTCACGCCTCCCAGCGCGGATACCGACCATCCGCCCGACAGCGCGTGCGTGGGCGAGAACTGGACCGTGCAGCAGATCAACGCCATCATGCAGGGACCAGCGGCGCAGTGGAACAGCACGGTCATCATCCTTACCTGGGACGATTGGGGAGGCTTGTACGATCACGCGCCCCCGCCATATCGCGACCAGTTTGGCCTCGGCCTGCGCGTGCCGTTTATTATCATTTCCCCGTACGCAATTCACCACGTGTACCATACGGAAATCGAGTTTGCCAGCGTGTTGCGCTTCATGGAAGAAACCTTCAACCTACCCAGCCTGGGCACAGCCGACACGGTCGCGAACGACATGCAGAATGCTTTCAACTTCAGACAGAAGCCGATCCCCCCGCTGATTCTGTCGCAGCGCACCTGCCCTGCGGCGCACGCACCTGTCATTAAGGCGCACGACGACGATGACGATGGCGACTAAGTAGGCAGCCAGCAGAGCGTCGAGAGCCTGGGCTGCCCCACCGTTCGCAGTTTTCGAAGGTCGACGCCGCCCGGCGTCGACCTCATATTCATTTTCATTCACCATTTCCCGGCCGCAAGCACAACCTCGCCTGTGTCTTTGGGGGCGGTATGAGCGGGGCCCTCGCGGTTGAAGGTTAGCTCTGTTTCCTTTAACCTTTCACCATCTCAAACAGGAAAAATTCGATGGCAACAAGAAGAATCGCGCTGGTTACCGGTGGGGCGGGTGGCCCGCCCTTTCCGTGTTTTCCCTTCCCGTTCCGGAACAGTGGGTGCCCCGTCCTTGCGTTCTTGGCAAGGGCGGGTACGATGCTGCCTGTAGCATGGGGTTGTTATGCCCAGCGGCCTGCATCGCACCTACGGCGCGCATCACCTGCACTTTATCACTTCCTCGTGCTACCGGCGATTGCCTTTTCTACGCACCGCGCGCAGCCGCGATACCTTCCTCTCGATTCTGGAACAGACGCGCGAGCGTTATTGCTTCGTAGTCGTCGGGTATGTCGTGATGCCGGAGCACATTCACCTGCTTTTGACGGAACCGGAAGTTGGGACTCCATCTACCGTGATGCAAGTGGTGAAGCAGCGCACGGCCCGCGCTTTGTTACCCAAACGCAAACGGAGGAACCCGCGCCAACGCAATCTGTTTGGAGACGAGCCGAAGCGCAGAGCGTTCTGGCAGGCGCGCTCCTACGACTTCAACGTATGGACGACGAAGAAGCGGGTGGAGAAGCTCAGGTATATGCATCGCAATCCGGTGAAGCGGGGCTTGGTCGGCGCACCGGAGCAGTGGCGGTGGAGCAGTTATCGTTTCTATCTTTTGGACGAAGCCGGGCCGGTGCGGGTGAATGAAGGCTGGGCGAAGATTTCGTTCCGGAATCGGGTGGCGTAGCTGCGCCGCTACAGGCGTTCGTGCTTCGCAAGCTTCAGAGGTTCGTGGTACGCGCCCTTCGCAAAGAACGCGAAGGACGGGGCACCCACTGTGGTGGTGATGGCCGCAAGATCAAGAGCTGGGCCACCCGACACAAGTCTATCAAATTGGGGACGGACTCGAGTTGTCTACTGCAACTTGCATCCGCTGATCAGGTCGTTGGCAATTTGTTGCGCCCCCGGAATCGTATTCGCCATCGAATGCTCGCCGCCCGCCACACAAGCCTGCGCCTTCGACGTAGTGATGTTATTGAGCCAATCCTGTCCGATGGGGATGGCGGAGCTGTTATCGGCGCCGCCAAAGACCACGTTCACGAATGTGGTGGGGAAGGTGTACAAGGCCCCCGGTGCTTCGACACTATCGCCCAGGAAGAAGTTCAACCCTCCGGGCGGCAGCGTGCCGTTCACCGCATCCGTGCAAATTCCAGGGGAGGCCGTGGGATTATAGGCCGGATCCCAAACGGGGGCGTCCGCATTTCCAAAACAGGTGCCCAGCGTGGTGGCTGTTCCGCACTGCACGGCTAGCTTGCCTTCCTGGCATCCGCAGCCCCAATCGAGCCGGCCCGCGGGTGGGCCGCTCGTGACTTCGGCCATGGAGAGAATGCTGCCGGAATTGTATTGCGACAAAGCGTAAGCCAGCGCTCCTGCGCCGCCGCTGTTTCCCGTGGCACAGTAGGGCAGGCTCGTGTTGTTCTGAATGTTGGTGTAAATCCACTGCGTGACCGTCGCGTATCGGCAGGCAGCAGCGAGCGTGCCGCCCGGACCCAGCACCCAACCATCGGGCTGATTGGTGTTGAATGGAGTTCCCCAGTCGATTTCGACGGTGGTGAAGCCGGCGTTCAAAACGGGCTGTATGGCATACACCGCGGCATCAGTGAAGATGCTGTCGTACAAGCCGTTGCCGTCGGTGCCGGTATTCCAGGTAACCGTTCCTATTGAAGGGGTAGGAGTATTTGTCTTCAGGTAGACCGAAACGTCGGGAACGTTGGGGCAGGAAACCGTCATTTGCTGGCAAGAGGCGGGTTGGGTGAACCGATAGCCTTGACAGGTAACGGACGAGACGTTGCTGATTGTTCCCAACTGGCGAGTCGCTCCGGTGGCGCAATTGGCATCGATCGTGATGTTGGAGCTGATGGTTCCGGTCATATAGGTCGGAACGCAAGACTGCGTGGATGGCTGGTTCGTAACGCTCACCGTATAGGTCGCACCGCTGGTGTAACTGCTGGCGAATGTTTGGGTGTTATTGCTGGTGAAGGTTAAGGTGTCCCCTTTATCGTCCTCCATGACCACGGTTCCGGAAAGTCCTGTTACCGAAACGCTAATCGTGGAGCCCGATGCGGCGCAGGTGGCCGTTACGGTGATGTTCGAGGTGATGGTTCCGCTGGCGTTGCTGCTCAACGTACAAGTCTGACCGGCAGGTTGAGTTTTCACAGTGACCGTGTACGTGGAACCGCTGGCATAGGAGGTGGCGAACGTCTGGGTGTTATTCGTGGTGAAGGTTAACTGGTCGCTCTTGCTGTCTTGCATGACCAGGGTTCCTGTGAGGCCAGTGACCGCGACGCTAATTGTGTAGTTCACTACGTTCGTGGTGCAGGTGGCCGTTACGGTGATGTTCGAGGTGATGGTGCCGCTGGCGTTGCTGCTCAGGGTGCAGGTCTGGCCGGCAGGCTGAGTTTGCACGGTCACCGAGTACGTGGAACCGCTGGCATACGACGTGGCGAACGTCTGGGTGTTATTCGTGGTGAAGGTTAACTGGTCGCTCTTACTGTCTTGCACGACGAGGGTTCCTGTGAGGCCAGTGACCGCGACGCTAATTGTGTAGTTCACTACGTTGGTGGTGCAGGTTGCCGTGACCGTAATGTTCGAGGTAATGGTTCCGCTGGCGTTGCTGCTCAAGGTGCAAGTCTGGCCGGCGGGCTGAGTTTGCACGGTTACCGAGTACGTGGAGCCGCTGGCATACGACGTGGCGAACGTCTGGGTGTTGTTAGTGGTGAAGGTCAACTGGTCGCTCTTGCTGTCTTGCACAACGAGCGTTCCCGTAAGACCGGTCACCGCTACGCTGATCGTGTAATTCGCTGAGTTCGTGGTGCAGGTTGCCGTTACCGTGATGTTCGAGGTGATGGTTCCGCTGGAGTTGCTGCCCAGGGTGCAGGTCTGGCCGGCAGGCTGCGTGGCAACGGTGACACTATAAGTCGCACCGCTGGTATACACCGTGGAGAAGGTTTCAGTCTTGTTCGAGGTAAAGGTCAAAAAGGCGCCTTTATTGTCCTCTAGCTTCAACGTTCCCGAAAGGCCGGTGACCGCCACGCTGATCTTGTAGCCGCAGGTTGCGGTTACCGTAATGTCCTTGGTGATGGTTCCCTTGGCGTTGCTGCTCAGTGTGCAGGACTGGCCTTTGGGTTGAGTTTTGACCGTCACGGTATAGGACGAACCGCTGGGGTACGACGTGGCGAAGGTTTGAGTATCGTTCGTGGTAAAGGTCAATGTGTCGCTCAGGCTGTCCTGCACTACGAGCGTTCCTGTGAGGCCGGTAACCGCGACACTGATGGTGTAATCCACGGAGTTCGTGGTGCAGGTAGCCGTGACGGTAATGTTCGAGGTGATGGTTCCGGTGGCGTTGCTGCTCAGAGTGCAGGTCTGTCCAGAAGGCTGAGTCTTGACCGTCACGGTGTAGGTGGAACCGCTGGTGTAGGACTTGGCGAAGGTTTGAGTATTGTTTGTAGTAAAGGTGAGCGTGTCGCTCTGGCTATCCTGCATGACGAGCGTTCCGGTGAGTCCGGTGACGGCAACGCTAATGGTGTAGGTGGCGGACGGGGCGCAGGTGACCGCAACGGTGGTGTTGCCGGTGATAGTGCCGCTGGCGTTGCTTCCCAGCGTACAGGTCTCGCCCGCTGGTTGCGAAAAAATGGTTACGGAATAACTTGCTCCGCTGGCGTAGGTGCTGGAGAAAGGGAGGGTTTCATTGGTAGTGAACTGCAGTTCGTTGCCAACGTTGTCCTCCAGCTTCAGGGTTGCGCCTGCTGTAAGTCCGGTAACTGCGGCGCTCAGCGTGTAACCGGTGGTTGAGGCGCAGGTGACCGCAACCGTGGTGTCGCCGGTAATGGTGCCGCTGGCGTTGCTTCCCAGCGTGCAGGTCTGGCCCGTGGGTTGCTTAAAGATGGTTACCGAATAGGTGGCACCGCTGGCGTAGGTGCTGGCAAAAGTGAGGGTTTCATTGGAGGTGAACATCAATTCGTTGCCAACGTTGTCCTCCAGCTTCAGGTTTACGCCCGAGGCAAGTCCGGAGACGGCGGCGCTGAGCGTGTAATTCTGGGCCGCGGCGCCAGGGAATGTACACGCGATGAAAAACAGAACGCCTAACACCGTCAGCAGCAGATTGCGCGACTTCATACGAGCCTCCAAATCCTAGCCTCCAATCGAATTCCCCCGAAGAGTAGGGAAACGTTGACCGCTACGACTTCACGAACCAGGGCGGTCAGCATGGTTGTCCTACCGCTCCAAATTTGGTCCGGTTCGATGGTGTTGCCAGCAAAAACTAGACGGCCCGGGTCTGAGCGACTAAACAAGTGACTCCACACGGGTTAAACGATGGCGCGTAGCTCCAGCATGACGTCTGCGGCTGGACGAACGCACGTCCAGCGTCGCCACCTTAAAAGGTCAAGCTCGGGGGGGAACTCAAACCGGGGGTCAATCTCCTCCTAGCGGAGATAGACCGTTCTGGCATTCTTAGCTGCCGCCGCCAGCCTGTCAAGATTGAAAATTCTTGCACACTCCCGGGGTGAGCAGCCCCGGCGCCGGGTCCGGCCTCTGGGCTGGAATTGGGGGTTTCCGGTCAATTCCAGCCTGGCGGAAGCCGGGTGGTCATAGGACAAGAACCGAGCCAGCCGTTAGACTGAAAGGTCTTAAGCGGAGGAAAACATTGGCCGTTCTGGTGGTTGGGGGGGCGGGGTACATCGGAAGCCATGCGGCGCGGACGCTGCGGCGGCGCGGGCATGAGGTGGTGATCTATGACAATCTTTCGACCGGACACGCGTTTCTGGCCTCCGGATTCGAACTGGTGCGGGGCGACATTGCGGACGCGGCCACCCTATCGGCTGCCTTGCGACGGGTGGATTCCGTGATGCACTTTGCGGCGCATGCTTATGTCGGCGAATCGGTCACCAACCCGCGAAAATACTTCCGCAACAACGTGGAGGGAGGGCTCGTCCTGCTGAACGCTTGCGTCGATTGCGGCGTGCGGCGGGTTATTTTCTCTTCAACGTGCGCGGTGTATGGAGTTCCGGCCAAGGTGCCTATCCCGGAGAATACGCCGCGGCAGCCGGTGAATCCTTACGGCGTTTCGAAGCTGTTTTTCGAGTACGCACTCGAAGCCTATGACCGCGCCTACGGCCTGCGCTTTGCTGCGCTGCGCTACTTCAATGCCGCCGGCGCCGATGAAAGTGGAGAGATTGGCGAACTGCACGAGCCGGAGAGCCATCTGATTCCGTCGGCGCTGCTGGCCGCCGTCGGAGCGCGTCCGGAGCTGGAGCTGTTTGGCAACGACTATCCCACGCCTGACGGCACCTGCGTCCGCGACTACATTCACGTGAATGACCTTGCGGATGCGCACGTGTCGGCTTTGGAACAACTGGCGGGCGGAGCAGACTCGATCGCGGTGAATCTTGGGACTGGGACTGGATACTCGGTGAAGGAAGTGCTGGACAAGATCGAGCAGGTGACGGGCCGCAAAGTTCCCGCGCGCGTCGCGGCACGGCGCGCAGGAGATCCGCCGGCGCTGGTGGCTGATCCGAGGCTGGCGGAGCAGGTCTTGCGCTGGAAGGCGACGCGGACGCTGGATGATATTGTGACGACGGCGTGGAAGTGGATGCAGAAGCGCAAGTAGTAGCGCCGGCATCTTGCCGGATGTCCCGACGGCGTCTCGCCGTCGGCGCTGCGGCGCTGCCAAGAGTCGCACCTTGCAAGATTCTGCATCTTGACACCCCCACCGCCCGGTGGGATGCTCGTTGCTCTCGACTAAACGCCTCGGCTGTGTCCACGGGCGCTCCACGCGAAGGAGGAATCGGCGATGCGAAGCAGAAATTTTCCGGTCGGAACGATAATGGTGGCGCTCGTTGGTCTCGGCGTGTTTGGGATCGGCGCGCGCGCGGCCGCGCAGACGGAAACCGTGCTCTATTCCTTCCTAGGCGGAAACGACGGACAAAATCCCAGCGGCGCAATCGCATCCGACGCAGCGGGCAATCTCTATGGCGCAACGGTCAACGGCGGCGCTTATGGGCAAGGAACCGTCTTCGAACTCGTACGGAACTCCAGTGGCGGCTGGACAGAGAGTGTTCTGTACACTTTCACGGCAGGTGCTGACGGTCGGGAGCCGGAGGGGGGCGTGGTGGTGGATGCGAGCGGGAATGTGTACGGCACGACAAGCCTCGCGAGCACCTACAACGATGGTACGGTTTGGGAGTTGACTCCCGCTTCAGGCGGCGGATGGACCTTTAACACAATCCACACATTCTCCGGGCCGGACGGTGCTCAGCCTTATTCCGGGTTGATCTTGGATGCCGCAGGCAACCTTTATGGGACCACGAGTGGCGGCGGCACCGACGGGTGGGGTGTGGTCTTCGAGCTGAAACCCAGCTCAGACGGCACTTGGAATGAAGGAGTGCTCCATTCCTTCACTGGCCAGCAAGACCAAGGAGTCCCGATGACCTCTCTTGTTTTCGACACAGCTGGTAATCTCTATGGTACCAATATCGGAATCTCTGCGTGGGGTGTAGTTTTTGAGCTGACGCCCCAGGTTGGAGGGGGCTGGAAGACTACTGTGCTCCATCAGTTTAACGGGGACGGAGAATATCCGCGAGGTGCTCTAGTCGTAGATTCAGCAGGCAATCTTTATGGTACGACTTACCAGGGGGGCTCCGGGAACGGCATCGCTTATGAACTTCTTCGAAACTCCAGCGGTCGCTGGTGGTTGGATGTGCTCTGGAGATTCTCCGGAGGAACTGACGGAGGCTATCCCTTTAGCGCACTGACTTTTGACGCTGCTGGCAACCTTTACGGCGTGACGCCTGCTGGCGGCACAAGCGGAAATGGCGTCATTTTCAAGCTCTTTCGTCACGGAAGAGGTCCATGGCTTGAGAGCGTGATCTACAACTTCACTGGCGGAGAGGACGGATCATCGCCCAACACGCCCCTGCTGGTCGATTCCCCAAACAGTTTCTATGGTACAGCTTACTTCGGTGGCGCTAACGGTGCGGGAACCGCGTTCAGGATTAAGACCCGGTAATTTGCCTCGCAAATTGTGAAGCGAATCGCAGCCGTTCCTGAAGTTGCGCTAAGAACTACGCGACGCCGGTTTCCTGCAGGCTGACTTCCGCGGCTGAGACCCGCTCTGCGCCTGCTTTCTCGCCTTGGAGCATTTCCTTCGGGCAAATCAAATTCAGCACGGGCGTGGTCATGAAGGTCGTGACCAGCGCCATGATGACCATCATCGAGAAGAGCGCGGGTGAGATCACGCCGATGTCGAGGCCGACGTCGAGAATTACCAGCTCCATCAGGCCGCGGGCGTTCATCAGGGTGCCGAGGCCGGCGGCTTCGCGCAGGGGCATGCCGCTCAGGCGGGCGGCCAGCGTGGAGCCTCCCAGCTTGCCAACGGTTGCGACCAGGATGATGAGGCCGCAGTACATCCACATCGTCGGCCCTTTGACCAGGGCGATGTTGGTGCGCAGGCCGGTGAAGGCGAAGAACAGCGGCAGAAGAAGAGTTACCGTGATGGTCTCAAAGCGGTCGAGCACGTAGCGGACGAACTTCGGCTCCTTGGGCATGATGGCGCCCATCAGGAACGCGCCGAATAACAGATGGATGCCCAGGCTCTCGGTCAACAGTGACGAGGCCAGCACGAGCAGCATCATGAACGCCATGCGGTTTTCGCTGAGATGGCCCCACTTTTGATATGCGTTCAGGAAGACGCCCTGCAACAGGCGCTGCACGCCGTAAATCATGACGATGGCAAAAACTACAATTCCACCTAGCGTCACCCAGATCGAAGTCGCGGAGTGCGCGGCGCGGATCAGCACCACGATGTAGGCGAGAATGCACCAGCCGGTAACGTCATCGACCGCGGCGCAGGCGATGGCCACCGTCCCTAGGCGGCTGTGCATCATCTTTCGTTCTTGCAGGATGCGGGCGAGCACCGGGAATGCGGTGATGCTCATGGCCGCGCCCATGAAAAGCGCGAAACTGCTGAAAGCTACGCTGTCATCGGAGAGCCGCGGATACAGATAGAGCGCGAGGAACGCTGCGAGGACAAACGGCGCCGTGATGCTGACGTGGCTGCTGAGCACGGCGGCATGACCTTCTTTTGCCAGTTCCTTCGGATTGATGTTCATTCCCACCAGGAACATGAAGATAATCACGCCGATCTGGCTCAGTGCGTTTAGAAATCCCAGGCTGGACGTGGGGAACAGATACGCGGAAAAATGCGGCGCGATCCATCCCAGGAACGATGGCCCCAGCATAATTCCGGCAAACATCTCGCCAACTACGCGGGGCTGTTGAAATTTCCGGAAGAGCCCGCCCGTCAGACGGCATGCGGTGAGAACCACCGCAACCTGCAAAACGAGGATGAAGAGATTGGGCATCAGCGCGTGCCCCCCGGGCTGCGCGGCTGCCTTACGGCGCGGAACGTCATTGGTACACAGGAGGAGCAGCCCTCCACGGAGAACGTTCCGGTCAGCGTTCTCGGCTCGGCTAGGGGATCGAGCGCGGCGGTTAAGGTCAGGCTGCCGTCGCCGCACTCTACCCCTTCGGATTTATTCGCACTCGGAAATTGTGCTTTGATGATTTTCCCGTCGAGCGTCCCTGTTGTGGTTTTTGTTCCGCCGCCGAGAGTGACCACCAGAGTCTTGCCTGACTGCGAGATCAAAAGGGGCGCATTTGAAACTGAAGGGAGAAGGTTGCCGCAGGGCGAAGCGGAGAGAGGGCTGGACTCTATTTTCCAAGCACCATCCACGGAAAACGGCGCCGTCAGCGTGCGCCCGCTCTTCAGGATTCCCACCAGCCCGAGCACGGGCAGCGCCACCAGAAAAACGTACGCAATTACGAAGTTGCGATTCGGGTGCGGAATTGCGTTTTCTCCCTCTCGCGACCGTCCCACTCGCCGCACGACGCCCCTTCGACAAGCTCAGGGCAGGCTCTCGGGACAGCCCGCGAGACGCCAGCGCTACTCTTAAAACGACAACTCAGAACTGGGGGCGGAAGGCGTCCGAGGTCAAGTTGCCCAGCAACTTGTGCCACGGATGCTTCTCGTTTTGCTCGACCTTGGCCACCATGGCCTTCATCTTGGTCAGAACTTCAGGCGCGTCCTCGTCGTAAACGTCGCCTTGCAGCAGCTTCAGGACGTCGAGCCGGTAGTTGCGATCGCTGATGAAGTAGGTAAACAGCACGTTCAGCCGGTAATACACCGAAATGAATTCGTACCAGTTCTTGGTGCCGCGGCGCAGCTTGGTCTCGTAGTCGGAAAACGCCGGACGCGAGAAATCGTTCTTCTCGATCGCGCTCAGAATATCCTTGTGCGCGAAGCGCGAGCTGTTGAGCGCGATGCTTACGCCGGTGGAGAAGATGGGATCAACGAAACGTCCCGCGTCGCCGACCAGCATGAACCGGTCGCCGGCAAGCTGTTTCATGGCGTAGCTGTAATCGCCTTCGTCCTTGAACGGACGAATGCGGTCGGACTTGCGCAAGGTCTCTTCAATCAGCGGACGGCTGCCCACCGTCTCCCAGAAAAATTTCTCGCGGTCTTCTTTCGACTTGGCGAAATTCTTTTTCTGCGTGACCACTCCCAGGCTGGTGACGGTGTCGGTGATCGGAATCTGCCAGATCCACGTGTTCGAAATCGGCAGGAAGTGAATATAGATGTAGTCGAGGTTCGTGTCCCGCTTGGCGAACACTTTGCGATCATAGCCGTCGAACCAGGAGTGGATGGCGTACTGATCGAACACGGTGTCTTTGATTTTCAGCTTGAGCTGGTTGCCCAGGAAAGTCTGGCGTCCGCTGCAGTCGACCACCATCTTGCAACTGACGCTCATCTCCTTGGGACCGATGTTGAAGTAGACATCGGGATGCTCGGGGCCGAAATCAACGCGCCCCACTTTGACGCCGTCGTAAACCGTAGCGCCAAGCTTCTGCGCGTGCTGCAACAGCATCAGGTCGAACTTGCCGCGGTCCACGTGGTAGGTATAGTTTCTGTCTTCCATACCTTCCTGCTTGCGCTCTTCGAAGCGGATATCCACGTTGTAATCCGGCGACAGGCCATCGAGGTCGTGAACATACCCGGGATTCTCGTCATTGGTAGTCCAGACGGCGCCGAACTTGTGCGGGAACTTGGCCTCCTCCATTTTGCCGAGGAAATCCAGGTCCTTAAAGACACGCGTGGAAGACGGAACCAAGGACTCGCCCACATGCGGGCGCGGGAACAACTCGCGTTCGAACACTACGCACTTGACGCCGGCTTTCGCAAGATAGCAAGCCATGCCCGATCCGGCGGGGCCGCCTCCAATGATTCCCACTTCAAAATCGGGTACGGAATGATTCATATTCGCTGATTTCTCCCAATTATGTTCGCTCTATCGTTTACGCCGAAGCCTCCACGAATGCATCCGCGGTGAGACTGCCGAGGAAGCCGTGCAACGCGTGATTCGGGTCCTTTTCCACCTGCTTGACGATGTTACGCATCCGGGTCAGTACTGGCGGCTCGGCATCATCGTAGACGTCGCCTTGCAGCAGTTTGAGCACGTCGAGACGATAGCGAGGATCCTGCACAAACGCCGTGAATAGCACATTCAGGCGGTAGTACACGGTGATGAAGTTGTACCAGTTGCGAGTACCGAGCCTGAGCTTGGCCTCGTATTCCTTGAAGGCTTCGCGGCTGAAGTCGCCGGTCTCGAGAGACTTCAAAATGTCCTTGTGGGCGAAGCGCGAACAATTCAGAGCGATGCTGACGCCGGTCGAGAAAATAGGATCGACAAAACGCCCCGCATCGCCGACCAGAACCACGCGATCCCCTGCGAGTTGTTTCATCGCGTAGCTGTAATCGCCCTCGTCTTTGAAAGGCTTGATTTGCTGCGAGCCTTGCGCCTTCAAGCCTTCATACAGTTCCGGACGGCTCTGGATGCACTCCCAGAAAAACTTCTCGCGCGATTCCTTACTCCTGGCGAAATTCTTTTTCTGCGTGACCACGCCGATGCTGGTGACGGTCTGGCTGATCGGAATCTGCCACACCCAGGTGTTGGTGATGGGCAGGAAGTGAATGAAGATGAAATCGCCTTGCGTCTCTTTGTTGGCCGCCATACAGCGCCGGTCATAGCCGTCGAACCAGGTGTGGATGGCGTACTGGTCGAAGACCTCATCCTGAATGCGCCACTTCAACTGGTTCCCCACCATCGTCTTGCGGCCTGAGGCGTCAACTACGATGCGGCACGTGGTGCTCATCTCTTTCTTGCCCATTTTGTACTTGATGGCGGCGCAGTTGGGATCGCTGAAATCGACGCCGCTCACGCCCACACCTTCATACACCTTGGCGCCAAACTGGTTGGCGTGCTGCAACAGCATCAGGTCGAACTTGCCGCGGTCCACGTGATAGGTATAGTTCTGGCCCACGCCCTGCTCACGCTCGGCGAAGCGAATGTCGACGTGGCAATCGGCCGAGACGCCGCCGAAATCCATGTTGTAAACCTTCGCGTTGGAGGCCGCCGTCCAGGCCGCGCCAAACTTGTGTGGAAACTTTGCTTCCTCCATCTTGGGCAGGAAGTCGAGATCTTTGAACACTCGCGTGGAGGATGGAACCAGCGATTCTCCAACGTGTTCACGCGGCATTAACTCGCGCTCAAACACCACGCAGTTCACGCCATTCTTGGCCAGATACGCCGCCATGCTCGATCCCGCGGGACCGCCGCCAATAATGCCTACCTCAAAATCAGGTGCCGATGAATTCATGTCTGCTGCTTTCTCCCCAAAGATGTTGTCAAAAAACGATGTTGGTTAGAACTGGAACTCCCGCTGTTTTCTACAACTGGTGCCACCACCCAAATGCCGCTGAAGTATCCGGATTATATTCACAGCCAGGTTTGAAAGGTACTGTCTGCAATTTCACCAATCACAGGGTTACCCCATAGCTTGAGTGAAATGCAGCTCGTTTGGAGGAGGACGCCACTTTTTCAAGCGCGCCGTGTTCACTAGTAAACCAGAAATTGCACAATTCGCCAAGCCTGAAAAATTTTGCACACTCAGGTGGTGTTACGTTCGTGTCCGAATGGTAACCGTGCGCCGCTCGGGGTGGAGCTGAATGTATGCCGCCTCGTATGCTGCGCGGAGCTGAATCTCGTAAGTGACTGTTTCCAAAGGAATAAAGGCGGAAGAATAGGCCATTGGCTAAGCCTTGCGCGAGCATTTCGACCCAGGTTCCAAGGATTTGCCCTTTGCAGCAAACGCGAGCCAAGACAAGTGATTCGTGTCCGGCGAGGTAGATCGCCTAAATCCTAAATCTGAGCTGATATTTGACACAGCGGCGGCAGACATGAAATATACTCAGTACACTCCCCTCGTCACTCCCCGTAGGCTATCGCTATTTATGTCGATCTCGGCAACCGAGGTGTCCTTGCGAAATTCAAAGCTGCAGGCGTGGTATCGCGCAATTGTGTTAGTGAGTCTGCTCCCGCTCGCGGGATGTATTGCTTCGCCGCCGGGCAGCGGCGGAGGCCAGCAGCGAATTGTGGTCACGGTTTCGCCATCAACACAACCGCTTCCAGTTCCTGTGGGCACTTCCGCCGCGCCGAGCACGGTGCCGTTTAGCGCCAGCGTCACCGGCACCAGCAATACAGCAGTGACTTGGGGCTTGAGTCTGGCGCCAAATCAAGTTGCAGGATGCACCAATAGCGGTACTGGCCCCAACGGCCTCGGGTCCTTCGTTACAACGGGTTCCGACAGCATGACCTACACCGCCCCCATTTCGCTGACAGGCAGCCCGTGCGGAATCGCCGTCACGGCTACCGCAAGTGACAACGTCACAACCGGACAGGTACTGGCCAGCGTGCACGTAGTCGTCACCATTTCTCCATCCGGCACGCAGAATATCGGGCAAAGTGCGAACCTGCAGTTCACTGCCAGTGTCGCCGGAACCACGAACCAAGCCGTGAATTGGTTCCCGGTTGCAGGGAATGGCGGTGCGGGTTCCGGCCAGTTCGATACGGCACCGGCGAACGCGGGACTCTACTACGCGCCTGAGTTGGGTACTGCTACGTCCGCGACCACTACCATAACGGCTGTTTCGCAGTTTGACCAAACTCAGCAGTCCCTTCCGACAACAATGAACGTTCTGACATCGGACCCATTGGGCTCGGTGGTCAGCTACAGCAACGTGAGCCCCTGCCCGAGTAACGGCGGACTCGTGAACGGTACGTGCTTCCAGCTCAATACTTCCTGCCCCGGAGTGGCCCAGTTCCCCGCCTACATTAAGGTAAATACACCAACAGGAACGCCGCTGGGCACGGTGATTTTTGGAACCGGCAGCGGTGGCAGCGATCTGTATGACAGCGATCCGGATTTTATCAACGGGAGCTTCAATGGCGGGCTGACCGTGGTGCAAGGTGTCTTGAGCGAAGGTTACACTACGGTGCAAATCTCGTTTGGTTCGCCCTTCAACATTGCAACGCCAAACGGCTGGTTGCAGGGGCCGGGAGGGGTCCGGCGGCTGGCGTGCCGCTATGCCACAGTCGTCGACTGGGTTTACAACAACCCAACGGTGATTAACCCGGCGGTCTCCGGGGCCGTAAACAGCGCGCCGATGTGTGCGACGGGAAATAGCGGCGGATCGGGAGCCATCGGTTACGCTGTGACCGAGTATGGATTGGGCTCAGAACTCGCGATGATTGAACCGACCAGTGGCCCGGTGATGACGAGCCTTAACAAAGGCTGCAACCTCTGCACCGCCTATTCGGGCCCCCCGGTTGAACCCTGCGCGAATGCCACCACCGACATGTGCTATTCTCCGGCGGATGCGGCCATCATCGATTCGGCCTACCAGGCCACTGGCTCAACCACACCGCAGCTATGTACAGCCGGGGTTGGCGGGGACACAACCAATTACAATCGGTTTCAATCGGACAGCATCTTCTCAACGGCCACGCCCAAGACTATCCCGCTTCACAGCACAAGCGTGAACCTTGTGTTCGGAGCGCTGGATACCACCAATGCAGTGCCACAGGGAGAAACGTGGCGTTTATCCGTCGCCCCCGCTAACCCTGTTAGCGGTAACGTTCCCCCGGAGGTCTGCTCGCCAAACGCACCCCACGCGATTCCCTACGATCCGGGTGGTGCAACTCAAATTGTGACCGACATTCAGAACTTGTGCCGGGCGCAATAAGCCCAACGAGACAAAATAAAGCTCAGCAAAAGCAAGGCCCGCCGACACTCGGCGGGTCTTTGTGTTTCGTACTTAAAGTCTTCTTCCTACCTGGGTTCAGTTACAGCTCGACAACTTGAAGTGGCCGATGCGCGTATTCCAGTTGATTTCCGTTCCGATTTCATTCGCCTGGTAGTACTGATTCACATACCAGAAGGTGCAGCCATCGGTCGGATCCACGGTCATGCTGGATAAGTTGCCCCAGTGCGACGAGTTTTCGTCGTCGCCCACGCCGGTCTGAATCCTGATTTCGGTGGGCGTGGTTTTGTTGGGCAGGCTCCAGTAGGCCGACCGGATGCTGGGATGGACGCTGCTGCTCGACACGCTGTATCCCGCCGCGGCATTGCCCACCTTGTCCTGAGCAATGCTGGGCACGAAGCGATACAGCGTGGTGCCGTTGTTCACGGTGCCATCCTGATAAAGCGTCGGATTGCCGCTGCCGCGGAGTTCGTACCAGCGGATTCCGGTTTGCTGATTGGTTCCGGTTCCCACTTGCACGGTGTGACTCACCAGGAAAGATTCGTAAGTCCCAAAGTTTCGGTAGGCCAGACGAGGCGTCAGGCGATCGCCAATCGAGTCCACGTAATTGCCCGTGGTCTTGCTCGACGGCTCGTTCACGCAAAACGTATTGACGGGATCTGCGACGTCGTAGCAGCCCGGCTCGTAGCTGGGGACGGTGATCTGCGACTTCACGAACGTGGACTTCGCCGGCGTCGTCCAGTTGACATGAAAATTCCACAGGTTCAGCTTGGTCGAAGTCAAAGTCTTTCCGTCGGCGGGCGGGTTCTGGATGCTGACAAAGTACTCATGCCGGCCGGAGGGCGGTGCGGTGGTGCCATCGATATCGGCAGGCATCAGGCTGTGCGCGAGATACAGCGCGCCGCTGGGCGGAATCGGGCTGGGGTTGCTGAAGCACTGCTGGGTGCGGACCGCGGCGTTGATCAGGATATTGGTGCGATCGAACACGCAGGCCACCACGCCGATCTCCTGATATGAGTTGTTCGGGTCCTCCAGATCGAAGCTCGCGTAGTAACCATCCAGCCAGGTGCCGAACTTCGGATAGTCGGGATAATAGACGTTGCCACTCTTGTTCACGCCCAGAGCGGAAGTGATATCGAACTGGTAGGTGTACCACGCCAGCGTGGGAGAAGTCAGATCGTCGGTGTTGGAAACGGCGATGCAATAGTAATACACGTTGGTGGCCGGACCGCCCCGCTTGGCAAGCACCCAGCGCGAGGCCAGCCGATCGAAGGTGATGGTGGCTTCTCCGCCGCTGGCGCCGTAACAGTTCGAGAGGCCGGCATTCTCCCAGGGCGTGTCGCCAGTTTGCGGACTTGACCAAACTGTCGCGAAGGTCGTCTTGTCAAACCCCTGGTAATAGCTGTTCACCCACTGCATGTACTGCTTGGTGCCCACCGCGCCGGTGGCATCGACTTCATAGCTCGGCTGCGAGACCTGGGATGCGTCAATGCCTTCAAACGACGTTACGGTCTGGGCATGCATCAGGCAGGGCGCGAGGACGAGGAGAACTGTGAGGATTGTGGGCTTCATGGTCATAAAGGGTTTTCTGCGTTTCTCCTTGCTTACGCAAGCGTGAGAAATTACGGGGGGATGGTATGGAGAAGCTACCATGAGCAAAACGCGCTGCCTAGGAGAGAAAAGTCTCCAAACGCTCAACCGCTAGTGCCGAGACCTCGGCGCGTACGCGGAATTAACGTGGGAGTAACAATATGCAAGAACTTTCATCCTTGACACCGCACACGCTCCCACCCAGAATTGCAGGGTTTCGTCCCCAGCGTTCTTGGGCGCTCGGGATCCCCGTCTACAGGATAGATTTCCTCCAGGTCACAGGAACATTGCCAGTTGCGTGGCGGTCCGCGACCTGAGGAAAGCTCGGCATGAGCACCGCGCCTCGGACACTGACCAGTTTTGTGTCCCGGATAAACGAATCCGATAAAGACGAATCAAAGGTTGGGGCCCCAGAAGTCAACGTCCTGATGATGAACGTTCGGTAAGTGAGGTTTTATGAGAGTTGCGCTGCGCCGCCTTCTGACCCCTGCCGCGTATTGCTTTCTGCTAAGTGCGGTATTCATGGCGCCGGCCTTCTCGCAGGACATCTCCGCCTCGCCGAGTTCTCTGTCGTTCGCCAATACCTACGTGGGCAAGGCGAGCGGCAGTCAGGTCATCACCATCAACTATCTCCTGACCAAGGGCAATGTCATCATAGAGAGCATCGGCTTCGAGGACAGCACCGGCGCGAATTGCCCCGGTTACGGAATCGCTTCCGGAGTTGCTCCCTTTACGTTAAACACCGGCCAAACGCTCACTCACTACTCCATTTTCTTCCAGCCAGGCGCAGCCCAGAGCTACAGCTGCAACTTTGTGCTGACTCTGGGGGACGGAACGTTCCTCGATGTCCCGCTCAGCGGCACCGGACTGACCAGTACGGCAGCCGCCAGCGTAAGTACAACCGCATTGAACTTTCCCAACCAGTCGATTGGAACCACGAGCGCGGGGCAAACGGTCACGATCACGAATACGGGCACGGGCAATCTGACGTTGACTGCCATCAATGTATCGCCAGCGAGTTTCACGATAAACGCAGTGACGCTCCCGTATACGATTAACGCGGGAAAGAATCTAACGCTCTCCGTGTTCTACACACCCAGCCAGGTCACGTCAGCGACTGGCGCGTTAGATCTGCAGTACACGCAGATCCCAGACAATGGAACAACGATCACCGGCAACGTCGTTGCAGCCACCTCGCTGGTAATTTCCACGTCGCCGACTCTGCCGCAAGCCACGCAAAGTTCCGCGTACGAGGCTACTTTGGCCACCAGTGGCGGTGTCGGGCCCTACACATGGGCTCTGGCGAATGGGTCTACCTTACCTTCGGGATTGACGTTGTCCACTGCTGGCGTGATCAGCGGCACGCTCGCGTCCACCGTAAAGGCGGGAGGCTACCAGTTCACTGTTCAGGTGACGGATTCAAGTAATGGCGCCACGGCGACCAGTACGCTCACGCTTGGCGTCCTGGCCTACCTGGGAGACAACTGCAACGACATTTCGTTCGATGTCCCGAATACCACCACGCCCATCGTTGCGCTCAATGATCTTGGCACCGGAACCTATCAAGGTTCCGAAGGCGGCCTCTATCCGAACGGCAGCAACGTGCGGCCTCCGGCACAAGATGCCTACGGAGTCACCCTGGCCTACGGCATTCAACCGCTCGATGCGAGCGGCAATCCCAGCCCTACGGGAAAATACGTCCTGCTGGCAGTTGGAGAATCAACGCTGGAAAACGAGTTCAACCGCTTCCTTCCAATCGCGAACGCCGATCCCGCGAAGAATCCCAATTTAGTGATCGTCAACGGGGCGCAGGGCGGAGCTACGCCCAACGAATTCACCAGCACAACCTCTAACTATTGGGCCACTACGCTAAACAATTACCTGCCGCAGAATGGAGTAACCCAGTACCAGGTCGTCGCGGCCATCGTTGAAGATACAGATGGAATCGCTACTGGATCTTTCCCGACAGATATTGCCGATCTGCAGTCCCAGTACGAAACCATGATGCAGACCATGCTCACGCTGTTCCCGAACTTGAAGATGGTCTATTTCTCGTCGCGTGTGTACGGCGGATATTCGAACGGCGTGGGCAGCCCGGATAATCCTGAGCCCTACGCATTTGAAGTTGGCTTCGCGGTGAAGTGGGCGATTCAGGACCAACTCAATGGCAACGCCAATTTGAATTACAACCCGCTTTTAGGACCGGTGGTGGCGCCCTGGATGTCGTGGGGAACCTATTACTGGTCGAACGGCATGCTGGGACGCAGCGACGGTCTGGTATGGGATTGCGCCGACTTCTCGGCCGATGGAACGCACCCCTCGTCCGCCTATGGGCAGTTAAAAGTCGCGACCGCGCTGCTCACCTTCCTGAAAACGGACGACACAACCATACCTTGGTATCTTGTTCCGAAACTTGCCCTCACTGCGGCTGCGGGCAACAATCAAACCGGCAACGTGGGC
The DNA here is from genome assembly GCA_963842095.1 of uncultured Acidobacteriaceae bacterium. Lineage (GTDB taxonomy): Bacteria > Acidobacteriota > Terriglobia > Terriglobales > Acidobacteriaceae > Sulfotelmatobacter. The sequence continues at coordinate 393,370 of CAWJEY010000002.1, read as the reverse complement.
ACCGTGCTGCCGACGAGCCTCTCTGTCCTGGCTTCGAATCTCAACGGCGGCGCACCGATGGCGGGAGTCAGTGTCGCGTTTAGCGATGGCGGTGCAGGCGGCACCTTCGGCACCCCAACCGCAACCACCGGCAGCAATGGCACGGCAACAACCACCTACACGCTGCCGGCCGCTGCGAAAACGGTAACGATCAGCGCAACCAGTTTGGGCTATGCGGCGGCATCTTTTACCGAGACGGCGGCTGTTCTGGCTCTTACGGCGACTGGCGGAAACAATCAAAGCGGCACCGTGGACACAGTGTTGCCCGCCGCATTGACGGTTTTGGCTACGAGTAACGGCAACCCGGTGGCGGGCGCCAGCGTTGCCTTCAGCGATGGCGGCGCAGGCGGAACCTTCGGCAGCCCCATGGCAATCACAGGCAGTAATGGCGTGGCGTCGACGACCTACACTCTGCCAGCGACAGCCCAGACGGTCACCATCAGCGCGACCAGCTCTGGCTATCCACCAGCATCTTTTACCGAAACCGCCGCCGGAGCTGTCCTGGCCCTCAGTCCGACTGCGGGCAACAATCAGAGTGGAGGCACTGGCACCACTCTGCCCACCGCACTGACCGTCACGGCGACGAATAACGGGAGCCCCGTGCAGGGCGTGAGCGTTACCTTCAGCGATGGCGGCGCAGGCGGAAGCTTTGGCTCCCCAACGGCGATCACAGCAAGCAACGGGGTCGCATCAACCACGTACACGCTGCCTGCCACTGCGCAAACCGTCACCATCAGCGCCACCAGTTCCGGCTATACGCCCGCATCGTTCACAGAGACGGCCACCGTACCAATCATTCTGGCTCTCACTCCGACGGCGGGGAACAATCAGACTGGCGGCACGGGCTCCACTCTGCCCACTGCACTCACCGTTGTGGCCACGAGCAACGGAACACCTGTCCCCGGCGTAAACGTCACCTTCAGCGATGGCGGAGCAGGTGGAATCTTCGGCACTCCGGTCGCGACCACTGACGCGAATGGAAATGCATCCTCCACCTACACGCTGCCAGCCACTGCTCAAACTGTGACCGTCACGGCCAGCAGTTCAGGCTACACGTCAGCAACATTCACCGAGACCGCCGATGTGCAGGCCCTCAGTGCGACCGCGGGAAACAATCAGATTGGCAGTTTAGGCGCCACCTTGCCCACTGCACTCAACGTTGTGGCGATGAGTAACGGAAGCCCCGCTCCGGGCGTGAGCGTAATGTTCAGCGATGGCGGCGCCGGCGGAATCTTCGGCACCCCAGTCGCAACCACGGATGCGAACGGAAACGCGTTCACTACCTACACGCTGCCTGCCACGGCCCAAACTGTCACCATCACCGCCAGCAGTTCTGGTTATACGTCGGCCATTTTTACCGAGACCTCCGCGGTGTGCGCGCTGACCGCAACCGCTGGCAATAGTCAGAGTGGCATGGCGGGAACCATCTTGCCCGCTGCCCTCAGCGTTTTGGCAGCTTGTTCGGGCACGCCGATCTCCGGTGTGAGCGTGACCTTCAGCGACGGTGGCGCGGGCGGCAGCTTCGGCTCCCCAACGGCGGTCACCGGCAGTAACGGCACAGCGTCGACGACTTACACGCTGCCGGTTACAACCGAAACCGTGACCATCACCGCAGCCAGCCCAGGTTATACGTCCGCAACTTTCACTGAGACCTCCACGCCACTCATAACTTCTCTCACTCTTGTTTCAGGTGGAAAGCAGACAGGCGCGGTGGGAACTACTTTGCCGTTGCCGCTCGTGGTGAAAGCGAAGAACTCGTCCGGGAAAGTAGTATCGGGCGCCCCGATTACGTTCGCGGATGGCGGCATCGGCGGCACCTTCTCACCCAACCCGGCAATTACCGGTTCCAACGGAGAAGCGAGCACTACCTTCACGCTTCCCACCGTCGTGAAGGCCTTCACCGTGACGGCATCGGATGGGAGCGTGAGCGTCAATATCACAGAGAAGACGGTGGTCGGTTCACCCACAAGCTTCGCGATTGTCTCCGGCAACAACCAGTCGGCCAATCCAAAAACAAAGTTGCCTAAGAACCTGATCGTGTCGGTAAAGGATGAATATGGCAACCCAATTCAGGGGGTAACCGTAACTTTCACCGACAACGGCGCCGGAGGCACTTTCTCCACCACAACGCCGGTCACTACAGTCACCGGACAGGCCTCGGTCACTTACACCACGGGATCGAACGCGGGAACGGTAACGATCTCAGCTTCGACATCGACGCTGGGACCGCTCAACTTCACGGAAACGGTCAAATGATGCGGGCGTTTAAGGGACTTTCTTCTCATCCTGCAAGGAGGAGGAGTATGCAAGAACTTTCATCCTTGACAGAAACTGCAACCCAGCCAAGAATAGTAGGACTCCAACCGGTTTTGCGGAAATACACGGTTGGCTAAGTTTTCTCCTCCCCCTGCGCCGCCGAATCTCAAATTTGTTTCATCAAGGGACACCGCTACTGCATGGCATGGACTGCGCCGCAATTCGAAGAAATCGGGTTGAATTGCGAGATCAATTCATACGTCAGTGCGCAGCTGTAATCACTTGCAGACCGAGGCAGGCTTCAGCTGAAGCCGGATGTTTCCCATAACAGACGTCAGGCTGATCACTTGGAGGATTTTGTGACGATGGGCTCGAGCACGAACCGGATTTTGCGCCTTATTCTTTTTTGTTTTCTGCTGGCTACAATGATGGGGGCAACGGCCGTCGCCCAGGACGTTTCTTCCAGCCCGACTTCCCTTTCTTTCGGCAATGAGTACCTGGGCTTGCAGAGCGGCTCAAAAACGCTCACCATCACCAATCTGTTGAGCGGAGACGCCATCATCCAAGCCGTCGGGTTTTCCTGCCCGGGCTACGGACTGGCGTCCGGCGTGGCTCCATTTACCCTGACCGATGGGCCGCCCGATCCTATCACGCACTATTCGGTGTGGTTCAGGCCCACTACGGCTGGGTCGTACAACTGCAATTTCGTAATCTCCATGTGGGATGGAACCGATGTAATGGTTCCGCTTACGGGTACCGGAGCAACCACCACGGCGGTCACCAGCGTGACTCCGAGTTCGTTGACGTTCCCCAATCAAAGCGTTGGCGTCGCCAGCACGCCCCAGAACGTCACCATTACAAACACCGGCGGGCAGTCCGTGAATGTTACCGCTATCACGCTGTCGCCTTCGGATTTCACCATCGGCCCCGTAACTTTGCCCTACACCATCCCCAAGTCCGGTGGGACTCTGGTGATTCCGGTTTACTACACGCCGAACCAGGCAATCTCGGAAATTGGCGCAATCGACATCACTTACAACCAGATCCCGGACCAGGGAGCGAGCCTTAGTGGCAATGGCGTCGCCGCCACTTCGCTGGTCATTGCATCCTCGCCCATTCTGCCCATCGCAACCCAAACCGCTGCCTACGAGCAGACTCTGACCGCTACGGGTTCGGGCGGCCCGTTCACCTGGGCCCTGGCCAGTGGATCAACCCTGCCTTCGGGGTTGACTCTCTCGAGCACGGGAACCCTCAGCGGCACGCTCGCGTCTTCCGTAGGCGCGGGCACTTACACATTCACCATCGACGTAACCGACACCACCACCCACAAGACGGCGAGCACACTCTTCACCCTCAACGTCTTTGCCAATCTTGGGGATAACTGCAACGATCTTTCCTACAACGACCCCAATACCGGAACACCGTTGGTCTCAATCAACGATCTTGGAACCGGCTCCTTTGAAGGCTACGAGGGCGGGCTTTATCCCAATGGCAGCAACGTACGCCCGGCAAGTCACGACTCCGATGGAGTCACCTTTGCCAAGGCCATTCAGCCTCTCGACTCGAACGGAAATCCCAGCCCGACCGGGGTCTACGTGCTGATGGCGCTGGGAGAATCGACCATACAGAACGAGTTCAACCGTTTCCTTCCCATCGCCAATTCCGATCCTGCGAAGAACCCAAACCTGGTGATCGTCAACGGCGCCCAGGGCGGAGCCACGCCCAATGACTTTGCCAACATCAACTCGTATTACTGGGGCATGGTGATCAACAATTACCTGCCGCAGAACGGTGTGACCGCAAAACAGGTCGTGGCGGTCGATATCGAAGATACCGACGGAATTGCTACTGGAACCTTCCCCAGCGACATCACCCTGCTTCAGTCCGAGTACGAGAGCATGATGAACAACCTGCATACTCTCTTCCCGAACCTCGTGCTGGTGTATTTTTCGTCGCGCGTCTACGGCGGATTCTCGAACGGTGTGGGCAGCCCGGATAATCCCGAACCCTACGCCTATGAAGTCGGTTGGGCCGTGAAATGGGCCATCCAGGACCAGCTCAACGGCAACACGAACTTGAACTACAACCCGCTTTTGGGGCCGGTGGTCGCTCCCTGGATGTCATGGGGAACTTACTACTGGGCCAACGGCATGTTGGGCCGCGCCGACGGCCTGGAGTGGGATTGCGCTGACTTCTCCGCCGACGGAACCCATCCTTCATCCACGGGCGGACGTTTGGGACAGCTAAAGGTTGCGACAGAAATTCTGAACTTCCTCAAGACCGACGACACCACCATCCCGTGGTATCTCGCTGCCACTTTGGCTCTGACCCCGACGGCGGGTAACAATCAGACCGGTACCGTAGGCGTTCAACTGCCCGCGGCACTGACGGTTTTGGCTTCGAATCTCAACACCGGAACGCCGATCCCGGGAGTCAGCGTCACCTTCAGCGATGGCGGCAAAGGCGGCACGTTCGGCACGCCCACGGCGATCACCGGCAGCAACGGCCAGGCGTCCACTACCTACACTCCTGCCACCTCTGGAACGATCACCATTACCGCGACTGCGGCAGGCTATGCGTCCGCGACCTTTACTGAAACTGTCACCGTAACCACCAAGACTCTCGCCGTAAACGCGGGCAACAACCAGAGCGGCCAGGTCAGCACCACTCTGCCCACCGCGCTGGCGGTTCTGGCTACCAACAACGGAAACCCGGTGTCTGGTGTCAGCGTCACCTTCAACGATGGCGGCGCAGGCGGCACTTTCGGCACGCCCACAGCCATCACGGGCAGCAACGGCATTGCATCGTCAACCTACACCTTGCCCTCCACTGCCAAGACCATCACCGTAACCGCGAGCGCTACCGGCTATACGTCGGCAACCTTCACCGAGACGGCAACGCCGGCTGTGGCTACCGTAACTGTAGTTTCGGGTGGAAAACAGTCGGGCGTGGTGGGAAGCACGCTGCCCTTGCCGATCACCGTGAAAGCTAAGAATTCGTCCGGGGTGATCGTAGTAGGTGCACCCATCACTTTCGCCGACGCTGGCCTGAACGGTACGTTCTCTCCGAACCCGGCCATCACTGGGTCGAACGGACAGGCCATCACGACCTTCACGCTGCCCACCGTGGCCAAAATTATGACTGTGACCGCAACCGATAGCCCCGCCACGGTGAACATCACCGAGACGTCGACTCCCGGTACGGCCACCGCGCTCACCATCGTTCAAGGCAATAACCAATCTGCGAATCCACACAATCTGCTGCCCAAGAAACTGATCGTCAAAGTCGCCGATCACTACGGCAACGGAATCGCCGGTGTCACCGTAACGTTCACCGACAACGGCGCCGGAGGAACATTCTCCACCACGACGCCGGTGACAACTTCCAACGGAGAGGCCACTGTGAGCTACACCACAGGGGGCAACGCCGGAACCATCACGATCTCGGCCTCGACCTCAACGCTGGGACCGGTCAACTTTACTGAGACAGTCAAGTAAATGGAGCTTGGGGTCGCCAGTTAGGACGTTGGAGTGCTCCCGCGATTGGTCATGAGACTTTTCGCGGGAGAACAAGTTTTCGCGCTGCATGTTCTTGCTCTCCCCGGCAGCGGGCTGGTAGGTGCAGTGTTTAGTTGAAAAAAGAGGAGCCCATGAATTGTTACCCTTTCGCCAAGACGCTCGCCGTCGTTGTGCTCGCGACCCTGGCCATTTTCTCGTCTCCGCTGTGCTCCCCTGGAGCAGTCGCGCAAGTCAGCGTGCTCACCAATAAAAATGACATCGCGCGCGATGGGCTCAACTCCAACGAAACCCTGCTTTCGTCGGCGAATGTGAATCCCAGCCAGTTCGGAAAGCTTTATGCCTTCAATGTCGACGGCTATGTGTCGGCGCAGCCCCTCTACATGTATGGCCTATACATCAACGGGGGCACGCATAACGTGGTCTTCGTCGCCACCGAGCATGACAGCGTGTTTGCCATCGATGCCGACGCCGGCACTCTGCTCTGGCAAACCAGCCTGCTCTATCCCGCGGGCGCTACCACCGAACCCATGTCGGTGGAAGGTTGCGGCGGAGTCACGGGCCTGAATGAAGTGGGAATTCTCGGAACCCCGGTCATCGATTCTGGCACCAACACACTGTACGTGGATGCCAAGACGGCATTCTCGGGAAGCTATTACCACTATCTGCACGCTTTGGATGTAACCACCGGCCTGGAAAAATTTGGCGGCCCCGTCTCCATCACTGGCAGCGTCGGAAGTTTAACCCTGAACGTCAAGGACGCGCTCCAGCGGCCGGCATTGCTGGAATCAAACGGCACCATCTACATCGGATTTGGATCCAACGGCTGCGACACTGATGGCCGCGGCTGGCTCTTCGCCTACAGCGCCTCCAACCTGCAGCAAACTCCTGTGATCATGATCACCCAGCCCGACCAAAGCTATGGCAGCTCGATTTGGCAGAGCGGCACCGGCCCCGCCGCCGACAGCAATGGCGCGATTTACATTTCAACCGCGAACGGGTACTTCGACTATCCCAATCTTCCAGATTGGGGCGACAGCATCCTGCAGTTGACGCTCGGTTCCAACCAATTCATCGTCAACGACTATTTCACCCCGTTCGACCAAGCCACTCTGGCCGCCGATGATATGGACTTGGGCGGCGGTGGCCCAACTCTCTTGCCGCCGCAAAGCGTTGGACCCCCAAATTTAATCGCCACCGCCGGCAAGCGCGGTGACATCTACCTGATCAGCCGCGACAGCATGGGAGGCTACAACCTCACCGACAACAGCAATATCATTCAGTACCTTCCCGGGGCGCTCGCCAAGTACTATCACGGCAGTCCCCTGTACTGGAATAGCGGCACCAACGGCCAGATGATCTATTTTCTGGCGCATCAGGACTATCTCAAGGCATTCTCCCTGAACAACGGCCTGCTCTCCACCACCCCGGCCGCGCAGACCACGAGCAAGCTCACGACCTACGGGCTGCCCTCGATTTCCGCCAACGGTACCAGCAATGGAATTGTGTGGCTGGTGCGCAGCATCAGCGGTACTCCACTGCTTTCCGCCTACGATGCCAATGTGTTGTACCTGCTCTACGACACCAGCATGGCCGCAGGCGGGCGAGACTCCCTGGGTACGGTCACGCACTTTGCGACTCCCACCATCGCTAACGGCAAGGTATTTGCCGGGACCTTTACTCAACTGGTCGCCTACGGATTGTTTCCCGCTCTGGTTTCAACCAGCGGGAACGGTCAGATTGGCGCCGCCGGCACCACATTGCCCACGGCAATCGAAATTACGGCTACTAACCCCTACACCGGCGCTCCCATCTCTGGCGTCAATGTAACCTTTAGCGACGGCGGTAAAGGCGGTGTGTTCAGCAATCCAACGGCAACCACGGACGTGAACGGCTTAGCCTCGAGTACTTATACACTGCCGAAAACGCCGCAGACCGTTACCATTACTGCCACCAGTTCCGGCTATGCCACCGCCTCTTTCACTGAAAGCGGCATTGTGGGACCCGTGGCTTCGATCGCAACGATATCGGGTGCGAAGCAATCGGGAACGGTGGGAACCACTCTGCCCGCGCCCATCGTCGTGAAAGCCAAAGACGCGTTTGGAAACCTCGAAGTCGGCGCCCTAATTCTGTTCTCGGACGGTGGCGTCGGCGGCGTGTTCTCCAACCCCAACCCCGTGGCCACCGGCACCAACGGCGAGGCTAGCATCACCTACACCCTGCCCCTGAAAGCAAGAACGCTCACCGTCACGGCCACGAATGGAAGCGTGACCGACAAGATCACGGAAAACGCCGTCGCCGGTCCCCCAGCCCTGGTCAACATCCTTCAGGGAAATAACCAGACGGCGCATGTCCACAATAAACTTCCCAAGAGCTTGATCGTATCGGTAACCGATCAATACGGGAACGGGCTTCCGGGCCTAACAGTCAATTTCACCGACAACGGTGCAGGCGGGAGCTTCTCGAACGCGTCGCCCGTGACCGGCGCCACCGGGCAAGCCTCGACCATCTACACCACCCCATCGGTGACGGGAACGGTAACGATCGACGCGACCTATGGCACCCTGCCGCCTGCGGTTTTCACGGAGACGGTAGATTAAGAGCCGCGGACTGCGGATAAGGGAACGCCGCGAGACTCGTTCCGGGATTCTTTCGCGGCGTTTCCCATTTTAGGCCGGGAGTCTCCCGCGCCCAGAACGCCAGCATCCCTCCAAAATGCAGGCGCAGCGCACCTTTTGCGACATTTTTGTCCGCACATGTACCTCCGGGCATCCCATCTTATGTCCCTTCGACACCTAGTGGTTGGGACAGTGCCTGTTTAGAGTCCACTTCAAGGACTCTCACCCATCGAGCGTCCTCTTGAAATCTCCCGTTCGAGAGGTGTTTTAGATGTCATCCGCCACTTTCCCCCTGTCCAGCAATCGCCAGTCGTCCGTTCCAGTTAACTCCCTTTCCTTGCGACGCAACATTCTGATCACCGTCCTGCTGTCTCTTTTCTTCCTGACCCGCGCGTCAGGCCAGGCTACAGTCAACGAGAGCCTGGAGACGGCCACGGTTTACGTCGACACCGCGAAGGGCTCGGACACGAATCCCGGCACCCAGCAGGAACCGCTGAAAACCATCGGCGCCGCCGCAACCATGGCGGAGACCAACAATCACAGCTCCGTCGGCACCAAGGTCATTATCAATCCCGGAACTTACCGCGAGAGCATCCAGTTGAGCCACAACAGCAAAGACACCAGCCTCCCCATTACCTTCGAAGCTGCCACCGATGGCACCGTGATCGTCAGCGGCGCTACCGTCTACTCGGGCTGGGCCAAGTATTCGCAGAACAACCGCATCTACACCACCGGCTGGACCTACGACTGGGGCGAGTGCCCGCAACTTACATCCTGCCCGTTTCAGCAGGACATTATGATGCGGCAGGAATTGGTCGCCGTGAACGGCACCGTTATGACTCAGGTCATGTCTTTGGCGCAGATGCTGGCGGGCACGTTCTATGTAGATCAATCGTCGGCCCAACTCTACGTATGGCCACCATCAGGAACGAACATGGGCACAGCAACGGTGGAGGCCGCCTCGTTGCCCGCGCTCTTCACCATCCAACACAAATCGAACATCGTGGTCCGCGGACTGACGTTTCAATACGCCAATAGCTGCCGCGGCCTGGCCGCCGTGCAGGTGCAAGGCAGCTCCAGCAACATTTTGTTCGATAGCGACACTCTCCAGTGGAATAACGGCCAGGGCCTGAGCATCTCGAATCCCACAACCTATTTCACGGTCGAGAACACCGTCGCCAACCATAACGGCGACAGCGGCTTTCAGGAATCGCAGAGTCAATACGGCCTGTGGCAATCAGACACCACTTCCTACAACAACTGGCGGGGCGCCCAGGCCGGCTACTACGCCTGCAACGTCGCCGGTCTTCATGGCTGGGAGGCGCACAACGACACCATCAACAACCTCACCGTCAGCTTCAATCAGGCCTACGGCATCCACTGGGACACCGACAACGACAACATCGTCACCACCGGAATCAACGCCACCAGCAACTTGATGAGCGGAATCTTTTCGGAAAAAAACGGCGGCCCAATTACCTTCTCCGGCGCCTACATCTGCAATCAGACTTCATCCATGGCGGTCGGCGGCCTGGTGCTGCGCAACACCGAGGGCGTTTCCCTTACCAACAGCGTGCTGATGAACAATTTGCCGAACCAAATTACGGTCATCGGAATCCTGGGCGGCATCGAGGTCACAAACTGGGTTACGGGGAAGACAACCAATCTGGTGACCGAGAACTTCACCAACCAGTCAAACACCATCCAGGGCAACACCAGCAGCCAGGGGCTTTTCAAAGACAGTTATCTGGACGGTTCGGACTGGACCAGTTTCCAAAGCACACTGAAGTCTTCGAACAACACCTGGTGGAACTCGCAGAACTCGACCACGCCGTTCGTCGTGCCTACGCCAAAAAAAGGCAGCAAGGACGATTTTTCTTCCTGGCAGGGCGCAACGCTGCAGGATTCCAACTCCAGTTTCAAGCAGCCCTCGGGCAATCCCGGGGCCGCGTGCAGCCTGACTCCGGTAGGCACCGATTTCTGGTTTACGGTTGACAATGCTTTTCTGACGGTGAGTCCCGGCGGGAAAGCGGCCACGTTCAACTTGACGCTGACTCCGCTGAATTTCACCAAGACGGCAACGCTGACCCTGGATGGAATTTCCGAAGTCAGCGGACTCTCGGCCACGCTCAGCCCGAGTTCCATCACTACCTCGGGAACATCGGTCTTAACGGTAACTGCAGGATCGAAAACCGCGCCGGGTACCTACTCCATCACAGTCCTAGCCAACAGCGGCAGCACCACAAGGACAGTAACGGTGCAGCTGACGGTTAACTAAGCTAAGAGACACTTGCCGAAACGCGCGCGGAGTGGGCCGACCCACTCCCAGACCAACGGAGATCCCAGATCCCCACTAATCGTCGTCATCGTCTCCAGCCGGAACGCGCTGCGGCGGCGGCGGCACACCATCCCCCGATATCCCAGTGCCATACAAGCTGTAAACCTGCGGGCTGCTCGTCGCGTTATCGGTAACGGAGCAGCTCGAGTTCTGGGTAGCATCCTTTGTCGGAGTAAAGGTAAAGGTAATCGTACAACTGGCATTGGGAGCCAGAGTCGAACCGCAGTTATTCGTTTGGGTGTAGGGCGCGCCAGCTGGAATCGTGATGCTCGTGAAATCTAGCGTTGCGTCACCGGTATTCGATATGGTGCGCGAGATTGAAGCGCTCTTTCCGACCACGACATTTCCAAAGTCCACGTTGGCATTGCCCAGAGTCACGATGGCGCCGTCGGATGGGCAGGTGCGCGTGCTCAGAATCAACGGCGGCAGAGGATTCTGCTTGAAGTTGAAGGAGTCGGTCATGTTCGCGGCATCCAGGTCGCGGAGGGTCAGATTCGACAACCCGAAGCGCGTCTCAATAAACCTCAGCACCGAAGCAAACTCATATTCAGTGTGTATCACCTTCCCGCCGAGTGCGTACGGCGAGATGATGATCATGGGTACGCGAACCCCAAACCCGTAGTAGTCAAAATTCTCGGGCACGGCATTGTCGTAAAAGCCGCCGAAATCATCCCAGGTAAGGAAGATCGCCGTCGTGTTCCAGTTCGGCCCTTGCATGACAGCGTTGATCTGCTGCACCGTCCAATTCTCTCCCACGCAGACGCTGGAGTCGGGATGGTCGCTATTCTTCGTATCGGGGATCAGCCAGCTCACCGCGGGCAGGTTGCCATTCTGCGCATCCGTCGCAAAGTTGGCGAAAGGCACCACGTGCTCCGCCCACAGCGAGGAATTGCGGATTTGATTGCTGGCCGCGTACGTGTTCCAGTCATAGCCCGAGGTACCTTGCGCGGGCGCGTAATTCTTCCAGGAAATCCCCGCCGCATCCAGCAGGTCCCCCTCCGTCATGTTGTTGAAACAGGGATAAACCTTGGATTGCTGGCCGCTTGGGTTTTGCAACTGCACCGTCGTCCCGGCCACCGCGTCGCACCCCCACGAGCCGTACTGCGGATGTCCGGGCTCGTTCGGATTGGCAATCGTATCCGCTCCGTCGGCCATGATGGTGTAAAGGTGGTTGGAATAACTCGCCGCCTTGGTCGAGGAGAACGTCGCATCCGACAAGGTGAACGCCTGCGCGTAATTCCAGTAGTTTGGGATGTCGGACTGATAATACTGGCTCATCGACATGTAATCGCCGTTGTCGTTGCCATGCTCAACCAGATCGAACTGATTCATCAGGCCGCCGTTGACCGCCGTGATGGTGTCGTTCCAGGCGTGCCCCATGTCGCGCACCCGATCGGGCGTGTGTCCTAGCGTCCTCACCGATCCGTTCGAAACCGGGCCGCTGGTCGCGCCGTTGGCGCCGGGGAACGTGCCAAAGTATACGTCGAAGCTCCGGTTCTCCTTGATCATGAAGACGATGTGTTGGATCACATCGATCGTGCCGCCCTGGATCGCCGTGCCGGTAAGCTTGACGGTTTGCGGACTGCCCGTCGCATTATCGGTGAGCGTGATTGTGCCTGTGAAGGTCCCCGTTTTCTTGGGCGTGAAGCTTACCGTGATGGTGCACGACTTTCCCGCGCCCAGTTTCCCCGCCGTACAAGTATTCGTCTGAGTGAATGTATTGGATCCGCTCACCACGATGCTGGTGAAGGTAACCGGGTTCGAGCCCGTAGACGTATTTTTTACGGTTACCGTCGCGTTCGCGGTCGTATTCTCGACGACATTGCTAAACGTTACGCTTGCGGGCGTAATGCTCAGCGTCGGCGCTGCCGCCGGCTCTTCCGCCGCCGCCCACGGTGACACCAGAAGCGCGCCCGCCAGCACCGCAACCATGGAAGCGCAGAACTTGACCGAAGTTCGCCGAATAAACACTTGCTGAGCGATGGCGCGCGCACTCATAACGATCTCCACGAACGCAAAGTTAAAGTCTTTGCGGCCGATTCATTTGCCAAAGGACCCCGGGTTTCAAGACGGCCGCCGTACGTGGGGGCGTAGAAATGCGGCTGTTAGAACTGGCTTTATGTTTGTATGCCGCGGCGGCGGGCCCGTCAAGATGCAGGATTTTTCACACTGGGGTTCGTGCCCGTACCGTCCGTAAAACGCAGACCATGCAAGAATTTTCACTATTGACCAAGGGGTCAGACCGCCTTACAGTAGCCTAGTTCCAGCCCCCGCCGGAGGATCTTCTGACGCGCAACTTCGCACCAAGCTTTGGCCGCACTGCCCTTAGTGTGCTCGCTTTCACCCTTGTGCTCGCGTCTGCCGCCAGCTCTCAGAACAACGACACCGGCGTTACGGGCTGCCCGACTACCTCCGGCAGCAGCGTCTGCTACACCACCTTTCAGGGCGGAGTCAGCCGTCGCGGCTTCAACTCCAACGAGCCCGCGCTCACCCAAGCCGCGGTCACCGCCACAACGGGCAAAAACTTCCACAAGCAATTTTCCACTAAGGTCAACGGCGCTGTTTACGCCCAGCCACTGGTGTTGCCGAATGTGGTGATGAGCGGCACAACCTATTCGAACGTGGTGTACGTGGCCACTCAGCAGGACGCGGTCTATGCCATCAGTGGCGCGTCCGGCAAGATTCTCTGGCGGAATAATCTCGTTCCCAGCGGCTACGCTTACCTCAACGCCTCCACCGACCTGATCAATTGCACCGACATCCTGCCCAATCCAGGCGACATCGGTATCATGGGCACACCCGTCATCGATATCAGCCAGAACACTGGCGCCAATAACACCATCACCTCGGGCGTTCTCTATGTGGTGGCGAGAACCAAGACCAAGGCCACGCCCGTCACCTACGTGCAGACGATTTATGCTCTCAGCGTGATCGATGGATCGATCCTGGCTTCGACGGCGATTGGCGGAACCTACACCAACGGCACGGTCAACATCGCCTGGGACAGCGACTACGCCCGCAACGAGAACCAACGCGGCGCGCTGGTGAGCGTGCCTGTCACGGGACAGAATCCCCAGATCGTCATCACCTGGGCGGCCCACTGCGATTCGTCGAACTTTCCTTACAACGGCTGGATGATGGCCTATCAGCTTAACTCGGCGCAGAACGCGCTCACTCAGATCAGCATCTGGACTTCTGTCCCCTCCGATACCAGCTACGAGGGCGGCATTTGGGAGGGCGGCTCGGGCCCCGCTCTCGACAGCAGCGGTCACCTTTACCTTTCCATTGGCAACGGCGACGCCAACGTGAACACTAGCGTGCCGCCCAACGACGCTCCAACTTCTTGCAGCCAGACCCCGTGCGACTACGGCAATTCCATCTTGAAAATGCAGTTGTCCGGCACTCCAACGAAGTTTTCCGTGCAGGACTTCTTCACACCCTTCGATTGGAAGTCGCGCAACAACTACGATTACGACCTGGGCGCCGGCGGCGTGATGCTGCTTCCCTTCCAATCCACTGGCAACCCGCAGAACCTGCTCGCCCAGGCTGGCAAAGAGGGCAGCATTTACTTGTTGCGGGTCGATAAGGGCTACCTGGGCGGATACAACGGAGGCAAAGCGGACCAGGTGACGCAATATATTCCCGGCGCCGTCTGCTATCAAACCGATCCCGTGGTCGAATGCGGCGTGTGGGGCGCTCCCGCATGGTGGACCACCGGCACCACCAAGGGTGGCTTGACCGGCTACGCTTATTGGGGCGCAAAGAATCTTCCCTTAATGCAATTTACGTTTTATCCCACGGGCGCCAGTTGCACTGGAACTCCTACGGGCTCGGCGGGCTTCTGCACTACGCCCACGGCTCAAAGCAAGCACACTTTCGGCTGGCCGGGACCAACCCCAACGGTTTCCGCGCCCAGCCCCGCTTCCGTAAAGGCCATCGTCTGGTTAATTGACGCCGCCAACGCCGCCAGCAACGGCCCCGCTAATTTGTGGGCATTTGATGGCGCGACCTTGACCTGCCTCTTCACCACCGCCCCGGGCAACGCCTCCGGCTGTACCAGAGTCTCGACCGCCGATGCCCCGGATGGCGCCGCCATCAAGTTCACCGTCCCCACCGTCGCCAACGGACAAGTCTTCGTCGGAACCACCGGCGGAACGCAGCAGGGCTATATCAACATTTACGGGATCGACTGACATTCCCGCTTCGGATGCGGTTGCCCCTTATATAATCACGGGTGATCTACGATTGGACCACGTCCTCCGAAACGCTCTCACGAGGCTACCAATGCAAACACGCCGCGTAAATCTAATAATGGCATGGCTGCTTGTATCGTCTCTGTCCAATGTGGCATCAGCGCAATCGAGTGCAATCAATCTGCCGCCACGGCGCGACGTATCCCCCCAACTGGCTGAACTGACTCCGTCGGACGGCGCGGTGTCTGACCTGTTTGCTCTCAGTGTTGCAACCAGCAGCGATACCGTTGTGGTTGGAGCTTCAGGCGCGACCGTCGACGGCAAAAGCTCTCAGGGCGCGGCTTATGTATTTGTGAGACCGGCAAGCGGATGGGCGGGCATGACGCAGAACGCCAAGCTGACTGCCTCAGACGGCTTGCTGGGAGATCAGATGGGAACCTCTGTCTCCATTAGTGGCGATATTATCGTGGCCGGCGCCCCTGAGGCTGGCACTGGCAGGAAGGGTGCCCGCGGTGCCGTCTATGTTTTCGTCAAGCCGGTCGGCGGCTGGACTGACATGACTGAAACCGCAAAGCTGACGGCTGGAGACGGCGTGGCGGGTGACGGCTTCGGCGCCGCTGTTGCCATCAGTGGAAACACGGTTGCGGTTGGCGCGCCGGGGGTCTCGGGACAGACCGGAAACGCATACGTGTTCGTAGAGCCGGGGGCCGGGTGGGCGACGACGTCGAGATACAACGCCAAACTGACCGCCTCTGATGGGGCAGAGACTGATCAACTTGGCCGATCCATCGCAATCAATGGCAACACGGTCGTCTCTGGCACGCCCTACAAGGCTCTGGGTCAGGAACAGGGCGCTGCTTATGTGTTTGTGAGCCCACCAACCGGGTGGAGAAGCATGACCGAGACGGCCAAACTAACCGCCTCGGACGCGCAGCAGTATGACGAACTAGGCTATAGTGTGTCCATCAGCGGGAACACGGTAGCGGCCGGCGCGGTACAGCGGGCAAGCACCGGTCCGGGAAAAGTCTACGTATACGTTAAGCCGTCCGGCGGTTGGACGACCGCAACGGAGACCGCCAAATTGACGGCTACATCGGCAGCGTTCGGCGACGCGTTCGGCGAGTTTGTATCCGTAACGGAAAACACTTTGGTGGTGGCAGCACCTAACACTGTCGTCCAGGGCAACCCAACCCTAGGTGCGGTTAGTGTTTTCATCAAGCCAGCCGGCGGCTGGATAACCACCTCGAGTTCCAACGCGGAAATTACCGATCCCAACAGTCAGGCGAACGACGCTTTTGGATTCTCCGTGTCCGATAGCGGCGGCACCGTCGCACTGGGAGCGCCCAGTGTTAACAATTGCGGTTGTCAGCTAGGTTCGGCCTATGTGTTCCAACCCTAGAGCCTCTCATCCGATCCAGTTGAGGGGAGCCAGATTATTCCTCGCCTGTTTTCTCCTGGCCTGCCTGGCGACTGCGCAAACTGCGCCCTTGCCCAAGCATCCTCCGCTGCCCGTGGGCCAAGTCACCTCGGGCCGGGATATGACCGTCGCGCGCGCCGGACACACTGCCACCGTGCTGCCCAACTTTACCGTGCTGATCGTTGGCGGCCGGCAGGAGCATGGCGTCATCCTGGCCAGTGCGGAGGTTTACGATCCCACCACGGAGAAGTTTTCAGCAGCTGGCAGAATGTCGGTTCCGCGCGAAGGCCACATCGCGGCCGTGCTCGAGGATCTGAAAATACTGATCGCCGGCGGCTCGACACGCGGTGGCGCCGTTCTCGCGAGCAGCGAGGATTACGACTACGAAACCGGAAAGTTCACCCCACGCGGAAACATGCACGCCCGCCGCGTGCACATGACCGCGACCACCCTGCGCGATGGCCGAATTCTCGTCACCGGAGGCGAAGATGGAACCCAGCCGCTCGATTCCGCCGAAACCTACGACGTTCTGACCGGCAAGTGGACTCTGGTGGGCAAGATGACCACTGCCCGCGCCAATCATTCCGCAACTTTCCTCGCCGATGGCCGCGTCCTGATCGTAGGCGGAACCGGGATTCATCACGCGGTGCTCGCCAGCGCCGAGATCTTCGACCCAAAGACAAATAAATTCACCACCACCGCGAGCCTGCACGAAGCGCGATTCAGTCACACCTCGGCGCTCTTGACCACTGGCAAGGTGCTGATCGCCGGAGGCGCCACCGGCCCCGGCCCCAGCAACGTTCTTGCTTCAGCGGAAATTTATCAGCCGCAGACTGGATCGTTTATCGCGACCGGAAAACTAACCGAGCCGCGCTTCAAACTTCCCGACTCCACCGCACTGCTCGATGGCAGAGTTCTGATTGTGGGTGGCGCCGCGTCGGCTGAGATTTACGATCCGAGAACGGGGTTGTTTCGCACAGCGTCCGGCAGTCTCGATACCGCGCGTTATTATCCTGCAACCATCCAACTCATGGATGGAAGCACCAGAATCTTCGGCGGCGCGGACTCCCACGGCGTCAGCACGGCGAAGACCTGGACCTACCGCCCCTAGTCCAATACAGCTTGTCATCCCGAGCGAAGCGAGGGACCTTGGTTCTTGCTTGGGCCATCAGTATCGCAGCCGCAGACAGACACCAGGATCCCTCGCTTCGCTCGGGACGACGGTCTGCATTTTATTAACTTTCAGATAATTTTGCGATTAGAGGCGATCTGAGCTCCTCAAAACTGCGGGATGACCTCCAAGCCGTCTCCGGGCGCTCGCGTCGCTGTACGGTCTTCCTAGGCGCACTGGCAGGCACTCTACGCAGGACTTAGAACCGGAAGTTTGGCCTTCCGTCGAAAAAGACGCGGCTTGTGAAATCAATAACTTACGGTTAACTTATTGATTGCAATGATCTTGCGGCAGCGCAAATCGGGTCAGCATTATCAATAACTTGGAAGCAAGCTACTGATTCTATTCGGGTCTCTGCTGGCAAAAGAAAAGGGCGGATTCTGTAGAGCTAAACTCTCCAAAATCCGCCCAACCTTGGTGTAGACCGCGTCTGGCTAGTTCGTAGCCGTGCAGGTAAGTTTAACCGCCTGCGGCCCGGTCCAATCAGGATCGCCGATGTTCATGGTTGCGGTATTCGTTCCGTCCACGAGCGGAGAGCACGTCACGGTGATCTTGCAGCTTGAACTCGCCGGGACACTGCCGTTCGGGAAGTTGCAGGTGTTGGTTTGGGTAAAGATGTTTGCCGTCCCGTTGACGAAGTTGATGCTGCTGATCGCCATCGGATTCGTGCTGGCGTTCTGGAAGGTGACAACGCCGGTAGCCGTTCCGCCAGCCTTCGTGTTGAAAGTCAGCGACAAGGGCGAAACCTTCACCGCGGTTCCCTCTCCGTTGATCAGCAAGCCCTGCTTCACCAGCGTCATGTTGCCGTAGTAAACAAACGTTACGGTTTCATTCCCCGCCGGCTGCATGGTTGGCTTGAAGTAGGTGGTCGAAGTGCAGCTCGCTCCCGGCAACAAGGGCACGGTGTAGTTTAAGTCACCGCCGGCGCAGGTGCTGGTGAAGCTGAAGTCGTTCTGGTTGACGCCTTCCAGATCGATAAGGGTGAAGTAGATGTCCACACCGCTATCGTTGGTGAACGTGTTGGTCAGCCCCTTGCTCTTGGTAAAGAGCAGCGTGGTGGGGAACGTCTGGGTGCGCGGCGTCAGCGTGATCGGAATGTTGCCCGAGCCGGTAAGCACGTTGCCGTACACGCCGGCCGCGGTGGTGATGAGGATCTGCGCATCGGCAGTTTCCGAAGCCGTGGGTTCGAAAATGACCGAGATAGTGCAGGACTTGCCCGCAGCAAGGTCAACGCCGCTCGCGGGACAGGTGGTAGTGCTCGTCGTGAAGTCGGCTGCATCCGTCCCCACGTAGGATATAGCTCCCATCGCCCAGGGAGTGGTGCCGGTGTTCTTCACGGTGATAGTTTTTGCTGCGCTCTTCTCGCCCGAAGTCTGGGTTCCAAAGCTGACCAGGCCCGGCGAGACCGTAATCCAGCTATCCGACAAAATTGAAACGGTATTTGAGCCGGAGGCCGCGACCGCGATATCCAGCTTGCCGTTGTTGTTGAAATCGCCGACCGTCAAGCCGGTTGGGCCGCCACTGACCGGGAAGACTGATTGCGACTTGAAAGTGCCGTCGCCATTGCCGCCCAGGGTGGAAACTGAGTTGTCGTTGTAATTAGCCGAGATCAGAGACAATTTCCCGTTGGAGGCCAGGTTCGCGGCGGCCACAACCACGGCATTCGCCCCGATCGTGTATTCCTTGTGGTTCTGGAAGGTGCCGTTGCCAACGCCTAGAAGGACGGAAACCGATTTGTTCGACGTTCCCACGGCGAGATCCAGAATGTTGCTGCTGGTGAAATTGCCCGCCACGATGCTGTTGGGTGCGATTGCGGTGGGATAAGTAACCTGGGTCTTGAAACTGCCATCGCCATTGCCGATCAAGATGGAAACCGTATTGTCGCTGTTGTTGACCACGGCCAGGTCGAGTATGCCGTCTCCGTTGAAGTCGCCAATCGCTACGCCCAAAGGATTGTTCCCGGTGGCGTAGGTCTTTTGCGTCTGGAAGGTACCATCGCCATTGCCCAGAAGAACGGATACTGTGTTGGCGTTGGAATTGACGACGACGATGTCGAGCTTGCCATCGCCGTTCAAGTCCGCCGTAGCCAGAGCCACCGGCTTGGCGCCAGTCGCGTACTCCTTGTGACCCTGGAAGGTGCCATCGCCGTTGCCCAGCAGCACCGAGATCTCACTCGTGTATTGGTCCGCGGTGGCCAGGTCCTGCTTGCCGTCGCCGTTGAAATCGCCGTGGATGATTGCAACCGGATTGCCGGGCACGGCGTACTGCACGTGCGACGGGAAGGTTCCGCTGCCACTGCCCAAGAGGATGGAAACGGTGTCGTTGCCGGTAGCAACCGCCAGGTCAAGATGGCCAGACGTGGTGAACTCCGCCGTGGTCACATCCTGGGGCCCAACGTCGGTAGCGTAGTCCAGCTTGCCGAATGCCACGGTGTAGACGCCTTTGGTCACCTGAAAGTAATCGTAGTTGGAAACTACGCCGGTGCCGTTGGTGACGGTGACCAGCGCGGTCTCGGCCGTGGCAACCTGCGCCGCCGTAACCGAGGCCTGCAACTCCGAACTCGTCTTGAAAGTAGTTGTGAGCGCGGTGCCGTTCCAGCTCACCACCGCGTCGGAAGCGAAGCCGGTGCCGTACACGGTCAACGTGAATGCGGCCGAACCGGGAGCCTTCTGCTCAGGAGACAGCGGAGCACTGAGAAGAGGAACCGCACCTTGAGCCAGCGCCATGGAAGCGCTTAGCAAAAACACGATCATCGCAGCGAGGGTTAGGGTCAAGCCATTGGCGAATCGGCGCGAAACAGTTGCCGCGCCCCGGAGTGTTGCTGTCTGCTGGCAGGTATTCACGAAATATCTCCCTCTAATTTAGAGTGACGGTGGTCGGTCCGTTCATGCTGGCACTGCTCAAGGATCCCACTAGCAAACAACTCTGCTAGCCGTTCAAAACGCTAAAACAGCACTGGTTAGGGCTATGCTCGGTAGGCGGGGAGGGGTAAAAAAGCCAACACGAGAAGCCTTAGTTTCGCCGCCTGCGGCATGGCTGTCAAGATGAAGAATTTTGCATGGAGCCTATGGTTTGGGAGAAGAATGTTTTCCCTGCCCTCTGCTGGGGCCGGGGGTGGGAAGACCCCTGCGTACACGGGTGCGGAAGGCTTCTGCTAGACTCGGGGGCTGGGTTTCAGGTCTTGGGTCTTGGGTGTTAGGTCTTAGGCTCTAGGCTTTGAGCTTTAGTTGGAGCGGTTAGGCATTCGAGCGCTCGCCCAAGACCTAGCACCTAAGACCTTCGACCTTCAGAGCGACCGCAACTAAATGACACTTCCGGCGTTAGATTGAGTTGAGACGGGAAAGGAATTTAGTAAGACATGTCGAACAGTCCCTCCCCCAAGACGAACCTTGTTGAGTTGCGGAGTTTTCCGTTCGCGATTTTCCTGCTGGTTGCGCTGTTTGGACTGGTGGCTTGCGGGGGCGGCACCGGTTCCTTCCACCAGGTAAGTGGTGGTGGAGGTGGTGGGGGTGGGGGCGGAAATGGAACTCCGTGCGCGCAACCAAACACGATTCCTGGCTCGGCCGGCAACGTTACCGCAGGAGTTGGAACCGTGACCCCGTCCAACTTCATGGATTTGCACGTGGGCAGTTCCGATCTTATATCGGGCGTGACGATCCCGTATGGAAGCCTGCGTTTGTGGGACACGAGCACGGGTTGGGCGCAGATCAATACGGCGAATGGCAGCTACGATTTTTCCAACCTGGATGGCTTCGTATCGGCTGCCCAAGCAGAGAATGTAGACCTGCTATACAACCTGGGGAGGACACCTACTTGGGCGTCATCCAACCAAAGCGACAATAGCTGCTCCTACGACACCAGCGGCCAAGGGGGCCCCGGGCAATGCGATCCCCCAGCTGATCTGAACAGCGACGGAACCGGCACTGATCAGGACTGGATCAATTGGGTCAGCGCGGTGGCAACTCAAAATCATAACTCGTACGGCGACACGATCAAGTACTTCGAAATCTGGAATGAATGGAATATTCCGCTGTTCTGGACTGGGACTCCCGCGCAGTTGGTACGAATGGAGCAGGACGCACGCTGCGTTTTCGAGGGACCACCAGCCGGCAAGTCATGCACTGCAAACGGCAGTGTCTTCCCCAGCGGAACGGGGATTGATCCGGCCGCGAAGATTGTGAGTCCGTCGCCAGTAGGCGCGGCCACCGATCTCAACGAAGTCTCGCTCCAACTTACGACTTACTTTAATACCCCCGTAGGGGGAAACAACGGCGGAACCTTCGCTGACATGATTGGTTTCCACGGATACGTGAGCACATCCTCATCCTCGGGCCTTTGTCCCATACCCGAGAACGTAACCACGGTCGTGACTGATCTGAATAACGTGCTGCCATCCAGCGAAGTTGACAAACCCTGGTTCGACACCGAAGACAGTTGGGGCAAGGCGCCGGACGAGGGCTTCACCGACCCCGACCGGCAGGCAGCCTTTCTGGCGCGCGATTTCCTGCTGCAACGGTCCCTGGGCGTGGCTCGCGTCTATTGGTATCGCTGGGACGCCACGCAAACCTACGGGGGTGCGCTGTGGACTTCGTCCAATGGGATAACGGAAGCTGGTGATGCCTGGAGCGAAGTCTCCAAATGGATTAACGGCGCAACCCTTAGCAGCGCCTGCACTGCGAAAGGAAGTGTCTGGACTTGCGGGTTCACGCGCACCAATCCAAGCGGATACCAGGCTCTCGCAGTCTGGGATGCGGGGCAGGACTGCCTGAATGAAGTTTGCACAACTTCGGGATACACCGTCCCCTCAGGCTACACGCAGTATCTCGATCTGACCGACACACTCACGACCACCTCGACCGGTTCAACCATTCAGATCGGGGCCAAGCCGATCCTGCTGGAGAACGGATCAATACAGTAGAATCCGCCACGGAGACACGGAGTCACGGAGAAAAACTAATTCTTGTAAAAACCTGATCATGGTTTCCCCAGATCTAGTTTTTCTCCGTGTCTCAGTGTCTCCGTGGTGGGTGCGGTTTGTCGCGCTTACTGCAAGCCGTTGGCGTCGGTCAAGGTGTAAAGATCGGACGATGGATCTAACGGCTCGGTAGCGGTGGCGCCGCCGAAAGTGATCATCTGATTCGAGGTGGGATCGTACGCGGAGGTGTGGAAGCGGCGGATTTGCCCCGAGGCAAGCTGGCTCCATGTGGCTGCGCCCGCGTGTCCATTGGCGGCGGATAGAACCCAGGTATCGCTGAGGATGCTGGACCCGTTGAAGCCGGCGTAAATCGTCATCAGGTTATTTACGGTGTCGTAAGTTGCGGTGTGACCGGAGCGCGCCCCAGGCCCGTTATTCGACGGACTCAACTCGGTCCAGGTTGGTGTGCCGCCGGTCCCGTTCGCGTGGGAGAGGATCCAAATGTCTCCCAGGGGAGCGCCGCCTTTATCCCCGCCGTACACAATCAGAGAGTTCGTCGACGAATCGTAGACCGCGCTGCTGCTTTCTCTCACCGCCGGCTTGGTGCCCGTGGTGAGAAGCTGTTTCCAACTAGGCTGTGCGGTGAGGTCGTTGGCGTTACTCAGAATCCAGACATCGTTGTAGTAAGTGGATTTACAGTTAAAGCCGCCGAAAATGATCAGCGTGTTCGTGCTGGGGTCGTATACGGAGGCATGACGAGTGCGAATCGCGGGCGCGGTCCCCGAAGGAACCACCGTAAGCCACGTCACCGTGCCGCCTTGACCGTTGGCAAACTCCAGCACATGGTAGTCGTTCACGCAAGTACTCGCCCCCGTGGCGCCCGCGAATACCATCATCCGGTTGCTTGCACTGTCGTATAGCCCGGTGTGGCCCCAACGAGCCGAGGGCTTCGTCCCCTTGGGAAGGAGTTGAGTCCAGGTGAGATTCGAGGAACCAATGACGTCAGAAGCTTCCCAGTAGTCGTTGAAAAACAGAGTGCCCGCGTGTGCGCCGGCGAAGACAAAAAGGCCATTGGTGACCGAATCGTAAAACGCGGACTGCGAGTAGCGCACGGGCGGGCCGCCGAGAAACCATTTGAACCCTTTGGTGGAGATCCCGTTGGCGCCGCCCAGGGTGAAGGCGTGATCGTTGGTCGAGAGCTTACTGGCGCTGCTAAGCCCAGCGAAAGCGTACATGTTGTCAAGCTTTGAATCGTAGACCGCGCTGTGGTAGGCGAGACTGGGAGCGGTGCCCTGGGTGGGGATCTGAGACCAGGCAGGCGTGCCTCCGATTCCGTTGGCTGAGGTCAGGACCCAGGAGTCGGTCAGCGTGATTCCGCTGTTAACCCCGCCGAAGATGGTCATACGATCATTCGTTTTATCGTAAATAGCGGTGTGGCCGGTGCGGGCCATGGGAGCTGTGCCGGTCGGGGACAATTGGGTCCACGTGGGTGTACCGCCGCTGCCGTTGGCGTTCGAAAGAATCCACACGTCGCCGAAAGGAGCGCCGCCAGCGTCGCCGCCATACATCATCAGGATGTTGTTGGTGGGGTCGTAGACGACGGAGCCGCTCTCGCGCGCCGCAGGCGGCGTGCCCGAGGTGCTGAGCTGCGTCCAGGCGGGAGTACCGGCTTCTCCATTCGCGTCGCTGAGCACCCACACATCGTTGAAATATCCGGTAGAGCAATTGTTGCCGCCAAACACGATCAGGGAATTCGTGTTGGGATCGTAGGCGCCGCCGGAATAGATGCGCGCCACCGGTGGCGTGCCGGAAGGCGTGACCGCGATCCAGTTCGGTGTGCCGTTACGGCCATTCGCGCCAGTGAGGATCCACACATCGTTGGCGCAGGGCGCGGGAAGTCCCAGGCCTCCGCCGAAAACCGTCATGCGATTGCTGGTGGGGTCGTAGGTTGAGACGTGGCCATATCGGCCCGCTGGAAGCGTGCCGGTGGGCCCTTCCGCGGTGAAGCTGTCGTCCAGGTTGGTGGAAGTCTTGCCCAGCCAGACATCGTTGAGGTCGGTGTTGGTGGTGGTCTCCTGGCCGCCGAAAATAATCATCTGCGCGCTGGTGGGGTCCCAGACGGCGGAGTGCGAGTGCCGCGAATTGGGGCCGTGCAGGGTCCAGGTCTGCGCATCCACCGATGGAGCGCAGACCGCGAAGAGGGCGACGACGAGAGCAAAGCCGAGGAGCTTAAATTTCATGGCGGCAAGTTTCACGGTAGCAAAGTTCACGGTAGCCCATTGGCATCGGTCAAAGAGAAAGTGTGGTCGTCAGTCTCGAAGGGAGCCAGGCTGGCCACTCCACCGAAGATATTCATCTGATTTACCACCGGATCGTAGATGGCGCTGTGGAACCTCCGCGCTGGCCCCGCGGTCAAAGGCACCAACTGATTCCAGGCTGGAGTGCCGCCTTGTCCGTTGGCAAAAGAGAGAACCCACGTGTCGCCCAACAGGCTAGTGCCATTCCAGCCACCGTCGATGGTCATGAGATTGTTGAAGCTGTCGTAGGTTGCGGTGTGGCCGGAGCGAGCAGAGGGTCCGCCGATGGTTGTAATCTCGGTCCAGGCCGGAGTTCCTCCGGTGCCGTTGGCGTTGGAGAGAATCCAGAGATCGCCGAAGGGCGTGGTGCCACCGGCATCGCCTCCGAACACGGTCAGAGTGTTGGTGGCCGAGTTGTAGATCGCGCTGGCGCTCTGCCTGGGACTGGGGCCAGGACCGGTTGGGGAAAGTTGAGTCCAGGCCAGAGTGCCCGACGCCGCGTTGGCGTTGCTGAGCACCCATACGTCGTTGAAGTAGTTCGACGCGCAGCCAAATCCCCCGAAAACAATCAGGGAGTTGGTGGTTGGGTCGTACACGCCGGTGTGATGGGCGCGAGGCGCGGGAAGAGTACCCGAAATGGCCTCGGAAACCCATGTGGGCTTCACGCCCACGACATTATTGGCCCCGGTCAGTATCCAGTAGTCGTTCACGCAAGGGGAAGGAAAGCCTTCTTCGCCGCCGAAGATTATCATGTGATTGCTTAGGCTGTCATAAAGTCCAACGTGCCCGCCCCGGCTGGCGGGGCGGGTACCGCCTTTGACGGTGGCGACCGTGACCGAGGTCCAACTCAGATTATTGGACCCGATTACGTTCCTGAGTTCCCAGTAATCGCTAAAATTCGTATTGGTCAACGCATGCTGGCCACCGAAAACAAACATGCTACCGCTGACGGAATCGTAGAACGCGGATTGGGCGTAGCGAGTAGCCGGGCCGCCGCGGGTCCAGGCGCTGGTCCCAATGCCATTGGCGTTGCTGAGAATAAAAGCGTGATCGTCGCCGGCAAGCTTGGTCGCACTGCTCGATCCGGCAAAAATGTACATAGCGTTGACGCTGGTATCGTATACGACGCTGTAATATCCAACCGAGGGCGCAGTACCAGTAGGCGTCAGCTTCGTCCAGGCCGGGGTTCCTCCGATTCCGTTGGGGAAGCTCAACACCCAGGTATCGGTCAGCGTGACGCTCTTATAAAAGCCTCCGAACACAGTCATGCGATCGTGAACGGTATCGTAAATGGCAGATACACCGGTGCGCGCCATGGGCGCTGTTCCCGTGGGGGTAAGTTGCGTCCACGCCGGAGTGCCGCCGCTACCGTTCGCGTTGGAAAGCGTCCAGACGTCGCCGAGCGGGACTCCGTTCCCGTCACCACCGTAAATGGTCAGCACATTGTTGGTGGAGTCGTAAATGGCCGCAGCGGATTCGCGCACCGAGGGCGCGGTTCCCGTGGGGACAAGCTTCTTCCATGCCGGAGTGCCGCCTTCGCCGTTCGCATTGCTCAACACCCAGACATCGTTGAAATAGCTTTTCGCACAATTGTTGCCGCCGAAGACGATCATGGAATTCGTCGTCGGATCGTATACCGCTGAGGAATGTATGCGCACAGTCGGCAGGGTTCCGAAGGGACTCAACTCAAGCCAGGCGGGAGTTCCACTCTGGCCGTTGGCGCCGTCGAGCACCCAAACGTCGTTCGCGCACGGGCCGGGAGTACCTAATCCACCGCCGAAAACAGTCATGCGGTTCGTGCTGGGATCATACGTAGCGACGTGGCCATACCTGGGCGCCGGTGCGGTTCCGGTCGCGGTCACGCTTGTATCCGTGATGTGTTTATCCGTTCCGGTGCTTACCAGCCATAAATCATTGAGATCGGTTTTCGTGGCGGGATCCTGACCGGCGAAAACGATCGTCTGTTTCGTGTTGGGGTCAAAGACTCCAGTATGCGAGAAGCGTGGCACCGGACCATACTGGGTCCAGGTCTGCGCCTGCAACCAGGCGCTGGACGCGCCACAGAGAACCAGAAGACAGACCGGCAATAAGGGCGTTCTACGGACGTTCACTAGGCAGCTCCACGGGTAGAAAAGGTGGTTACGCGGGGGAAAAACAGATAACCTGAAGCCTACGTAGGGGTGGAGTCCTTGTCAAGGAGAGGATCGGACACGTGCGGATGAGACTTTCCTCTCCTGTGCAAGATCTTGCCAAGTCAGGCGTGCGGTTCTGACCCTTCCTTGAAAATGATATAACGCTGTGTGAACGTCTGTGGTCGACGACCGGGTTAACGGGTGGGTTTTGCGGGTGGGTTTTGCGAGTTGGTTTAACGAGTTGGTTTAGCGAATTGGTTTAGCGAAATATCAGAGAGGCGGGGTTTCCGATGGCGATTAACCTGTCCAGCAAGAAGGTTGCGGTGCTCGGGGCTGGAAAGCTTGGAGGAATGCTTTTGCAAGCGTGGATGCGGGGAGGGTTATTGTCGAAAGACTTGGCCCGGGCCACGGTGCGGCATGCGGAGCGGGTGCGTGGCCTGACGGAGAAACTCCACATCGAGGTGGGGACCGACAATGCCAAAGCCGTGCAGGGCGCGGACATCATTTTCATTTGCGTGAAGCCGCAAACCGTGCAGGAGGTTGTGGAAGAAATCCGGCCGCACGTTTCTCCCGGGCAGATTTTCATATCGGTGGCCGCTTCTGTGCCCACCAGCCAGATTGAAAATGCGCTGGGTGTGCAGACCGCCGTGATTCGGGCCATGCCCAACACGCCATGCGCTGTGGGAGCCGGTATGACCGGACTATGCAAGGGCCGCTACGTCTCTGCGGAAGAGATCGCGCTGGCCTGCTCGTTGTTTGACGTGGTGGGAAGAACCGTTGTGGTGGACGAGAAGCACATGGACGCGGTCACCGGACTTTCCGCCAGCGGGCCGGCATTTATCTATATTATTTTGGAGTCATTGGCGGAAGCCGGAGTAAAAGTAGGCTTGCCGCGCGACGTGGCGACACTGCTGGCGGCCCAGACCACGATGGGCGCGGCCAAGGTTGTGCTGGAGACTGGCGACCATCCCGCGCTGTTAAAGGATGCCGTCACCACGCCGGCCGGATGCACCATCGACGGCATCATGGAGCTGGAAGAAGGCAAGCTGCGCGTGACTCTGATCAAGGCCGTGGTGAAAGCGACGCAACGCGCCAAGGAGCTGGCCTACAACAGTTAGTGAGCCGTTAATCGATATTGCATTTGCCCAGAGCTAAACGTGCCTGCCGATGCCAAGCCATCAACCGGAACGCGGCGGTTCGCCCGTGCAGGAGCCTGGACCTAAGACTGAGCGCTACGCCGCCTGGTTACTGGCTGCCGCAGCTCTGATCTATGCGCTGCTGGCTG
Organism: uncultured Acidobacteriaceae bacterium; assembly: GCA_963842095.1. Classification (GTDB taxonomy): domain Bacteria; phylum Acidobacteriota; class Terriglobia; order Terriglobales; family Acidobacteriaceae; genus Sulfotelmatobacter. The sequence goes on along the minus strand of CAWJEY010000002.1, from coordinate 365,194 downwards.
GCTTGCACACTTTGCAGGACTTCGACCTGGGCTGGCAGCTGGCCAGCGGACGCTGGCTCCTGCAGCATCGCCAGATTTTCTCCACCGATGTTTTCTCCTACACCGCGAACGGGGCACCGTGGATTTATCCCGTACTCTCTGGGATCGCGTTTTACCTGAACTATCTCGCGGGCGGATACGCTTTGCTTTCCTGGATGGGGGCAGCGGCATGTGCGGGGACGGTTGCGCTTCTGCTACGCCGGGAAAGTATCGCCAGCCTGGTCCTCGCGATTATTGCCGTCCCGCTGATCGCAAACCGGACTCAGCCGCGGGCGGAAATGTTTACCACGCTGCTGTTTGCCGCGTTCCTCGGCCTGCTGTGGCGGCATCATCACGCGGGAGATCAGCAGACTACCCGTTCGCCACTGTGGTTGCTGCCTATTCTGATGCTGGCCTGGGTGAACCTTCATCCGGGCTTTGTCGCCGGCCTGGCGCTTTGCGGAGCGTATGTCGGCGTGGAACTTCTGGAGCTTCCCTTCCCTGAACATCACGCTCACGCGCTGGCCCGATTGCGACGCGCGTGGCCGTGGCTGGTGCTGACCGGTGCTGCAACCCTGGTTAATCCATGGGGCGTTAACATCTATATAGCTCTAAGCAGACAAGCGCGGGAGCAGAACCTGCACACCGCGTGGGTGGTGGAATGGGGAAACATCCGCCCGTCGTGGGGCGGCCTGCAGCAGGCGCTCGACTGGCGGGACCCGCAAAGCTCCTTCTGGTGGCTGCTGGCAGTTGCCGTGGTGTGCGCCGTCATTGCCCTGTGGCGCAGGCGCTTGGGAGCGGCCGTTTTATTGATCGGCTCGGCAAACTTCACGATTCAGCATGTGCGGTTGCAGGCCCTTTTTGCCTGCGTCGCGATTGTGGTTGGCGGATCAATTTTGCAGGAAGCGTGGGAGATCAGGAAAGCAGCGGCGACGACAACTTCGAAACTGCGCGGGCGGAAGTCCGCTGTACCGGCGCCCTTGCCCCTTCGCTGGAGGAATGCCAGCCTACTGCTCGTGGCCGCGCTGGTAACCGGCCTTGCAGGCGTTCGGTCGTGGGACCTTATCACCAATCGCTACTATTTGAGATCGGCCCAGTTGTCACTCTTCGGCACTGGACTTTCCTGGTGGTATCCAGAGCGTGCGGTCGATTTCATCCAGCGGGAAAAGTTGCCCGCCAACGTCTTCAACGGTTACAGCCTCGGCGGCTACCTGACCTGGCGTCTGTCTCCCGACTATCTCGACTACATCGATAGCCGGGCGCTGCCGTTCGGGTCGCAGCTTTTCTTTCGCGCTTATGACTTGAGCGTGGAGCCTCCGGACTCGCCTGCCTGGCGGCAGGAGGCCGATGCCCGCGGCATCAACACCATCCTCATTTCTCTCGCCCGCTATCAAGGAGTCACATTGTTTCCGCAGTTGCCCGCGTTTTGTCACAGCCACGAATGGAGTCCAGTCTACATGGATGAAGTCTCCGCCATCTTGGTGCGCCGCACTCCGCAGACAGAATCGCTGCTTGAGCGCTTAAAGATTGATTGCGACAAGGTCTCATTCGCTCCTCTCACCTATATGGGACCATACGCTTCGATGCGCGAGCGGGCTGAGCAATTCAACTCCTGGGCCAACGCTGCGGGGATTCTTTACAGTCTGGGACGCTATGCTGAAGCGCTCGCGTATCTTGATCACGCGCAAACCGTTTTCGCCGGGAACGCGAACCTTCCTCTCACGCGAGCACTGGTTCTCGAGCACACCGGCCGCGCGGCGGAAGCGGAAAATGAGTTTCGCACCAGCCTCAAGCTCGAGCCCAGCGAGGAAGCCTGGTTTGACCTTGGACTTTTCTACATGACTGAAAAACGCTACGCCGACGCCGCTGAGATTTTCCGGCGATCGGCGGAGTCGTCTACGCGTCCGCACGATATGTGGATGCTGCTGGGCCAAGCCTACCTGCAGATGAACCAGCCGCGGCCGGCTCTGGAGGCCTTCGATAAGGCAGAAGCATCGAGCCCGTTTCGCGAAGGAGGAGAATCCCTGGGTGCAGGCTTCAATTCGCTGATCGCAACCGGCCGCGCGAAAGCCTGGTATCAGTTGGGAGACGTGGCGAAGGCGGTGAGTTTTCAGGAAGAGGCCGTGAAGCTGGCGCCGGACGATGCAAAGCTCTGGCTGGGGCTGGCTGATCTTTACGACTCTCAAGGACGCACGACGAAAGCCGAGCAGGCCCGCAGCCACGCAGTACCGACGAAATAAATTTCCTCTGCTACGGCGTAACCTCAAACACGAGGCCGTAGTTATTTGGTCCGCCGCTGGCCGCGCCGTACAGATTTCCAGACGAGTCCTGAGTCAACCCCGAATAGGGATCTTGTCCGTCCGGGCCATTCGTAAAATTGTGCAGCACCGTTTCACCCCATTCTCCGTTGGTAGAGGTAAGCTCGTAGACCGTCCCGTATTCGTAAGCGCCTCCGACCGTCGTCGTACCGTAGACGTTGCCAGAATGGTCAACGACCAACTTGCCATTGGGATAGCCCCCATCAGTACCTCCAGTGAAGTTATGCACGGTTGAGAGGTTCCAGTATCCCTTGGCGGGTGTGAGCTTGAATACGTTGCCCACGAGGTCATAACCGCCCGTGGTAGTTGTGCCGTAAAGATTGCCAGCCCCATCAAAGACCACGCCGCCTGAAGACGCGTACCCGTTCTCGCCTCCCGTGAAAGCATAAAGGGTGGTCTCGCTCCAGTTGCCGTTGGCGGGCGAAAGCTTGAAGACCGTGCCTCCGCCGTAAACGCCACCGCTGGTCGTTATGCCATATAAATTGCCGGCGGTGTCGAGCGTCAAAGGTCCATACGGATTCGCGCCATCGCGGTCAAAGGTGAACTCGTAGATGACGGTCTCTGTCCAAGTTCCGCCGGAACTCGGTGTAAGCTCAACGATCGTGCCCCAACTGCCGCTGTTCAGGCCGCCCCCTTGCGTCGAAGCATAAAGATTGCCGTTACGACCTTCAACCAGCCCAGAATAAGGATAGGCCCCATCGCTCGTACCACCTTCGAAGCTGTAGAGGATGGTCTGCGTCCAGTCGATTGCCCGGGTTAGCTCGTAAACCTCGCCACAGTTGCAGGGCTGGGCACCGCCCTGACCGGTCGTACCATACAAGTTTCCTTTAGTATCCCGAAATAGCGGAGCAGCCGGATTCGCATAGGAGCCCTCCGCAGCCGGGAAATTGAGCAAAATTTTTCCCTGCCATCGAGTACCTGACGGCACCAGCTCGAATACAGTTCCGCAGCCTCCGGAACATTCGGTGTCCGACCCTCCCTCGGCGGTCACGCCGTAGACATCTCCGGCGGCGTCGAGAATCAGCGGCCCCTGTGGCCCCACTCCGTCGTTTCCGCCAGCGAATGTGTGCAGCACCTTAAACTTTGCCTGCGCTCCGCTCGTTCCAACGACCGCGAGCGAAATCAGCATCGAGCAGATAAGGCTTAAGACGAAGCTTGGACGGTGCATGGAACTCTCCTCAAGGGTATTCACACTTTCCCGCCCAGAGAGTTTGCGCGTGGCCTGGAAGTCCGTCAAGGTGAAAGATTCTGCACACCTGTCACGGCAGCTCAAAAGTAAGGCCGCGTCCGGTTGAGCCAGTTTGGCTCAAGCAAACGCGGCCTACTTCTTCTCGAACTCGATCCTTACAGCGACCGAAGGAAGTCCACCAGATCCTGCTGGTTGGTCGAACTCAGGGCGTTGAAATTGGTAACGCTCTGGTTCGCTTCCGACGCTGGGTACGTGCTGTTGCCCAGGCTGTAGTGATCTTCAATCGCGGTCACGATGTTGTTGGTGCGGCCATCGTGCATGAACCAGAGTCGCTGTCCAATGCCCCATAGCGGTGCGGTTCGGAATTCATCCGGACCCGAGCCCGCCTGCGCCAGGCCATCGGCCAATCCCGGTCCCATGTGATGCACCAGCAGATCGGAATAAAGGTTGATGGTGATGTTCCCCAACGCTGGACGCGATGTAGCCGGCGTCTTGAACGAGGTGGTGTGGCAGTACACGCAACCAGCGTTGGTGAACTGCGTCTTCCCGTTCTTGGTTTGAGTGGTGGAGGTTCCGGGAGTCGGCGGCGCCATCCACTGAGTAAAGTACTCGGTGCGCTCGGCATCGCCGGGGAAGAATTCGGTCAGGATTCCCGGCGTGAAGTTGGTGACGGTCTCCGGCACGGGATTGAAAACGCAACCCGGCGTCTGGTCCATCTCGTTGGGGAAAGTCTCGTTGGTGACGCCCATCTCGACGTTCATCTGCTGGGCCGCCATGATCAGCGTGGAGCGGACCGACGCCTTCCACCCGAAGCGCAGGATGCTGCCGTCATTCCCGCTGTAATTGGGATGTCCAGTAATGCCCAACCCCGCCTTCTTGCTGAGGTTCGCATTCATGTTGTTGATGATGTCGATGTTCCGCACCACTTCGATGAGTCCGTCGCCGTAGATTGGAGGCACCTGGCGCAGGACAAGATTGTTAGCCGAGGCGGCCTGCGTAAAGTTGGGCTGCGCGATCGAGCAACCTGCAGCGTCGGTGCGGCCGACCACAGTAAACAGTTGGTGCACAGTGCCATCCGGAGTAGTCGTGCCCGGCTGATTGATGAAACGGGCTTCGAGGATCGGCCCCGTCGAGGTCTCAAAGAACGGCATGGTGTTGGTGGCGCCGTTGTACTGGTAGACGGAGAACAGCGGGTTCGACGGCGGGCTGGAACCTCCCACCGCGGGATAGGCGTGGCAACTGGCGCACGAACTGGAATTGAAACGTGGCCCCAGTCCGCCATCCGTTGGCGAAGTCACGATGACGTCATGCACGCGATTGAACTCCGTGGTGATGCTGGGCTCAATCTGCTGTTCGTTGGCGCTCAGCGATGGCAGGAAACTGCCGGCATCCGCAGGCAGCGGCCGAGGACCAGGGTCCGTGGCCGTGACCGACGGGGTTGAGCCGCCTTTGGCGAGCCTTGGGAAATAAGCCGTCGCCGCAGCGGCCACCAGCAGCAGCAGAGTAACCGGCAGAATGCTCTTCAGCCACTTATGGTTGCTGAGTTGAGCCTGCACTTGATTCATTTTCGTCCTCAATGACATAGCGGTCCCCTTAGTATTCGTCATGCTGATGCCTTACAGCGACCGCAGGAAGTTGACTAGATCCTGCTGATTCTGCTGCGATAGCGCGTCGAAATTGTTGATAACCGTATTCGCTTCCGAATTCGGATAAATGCCATTGCCAGTGCTTCGGTGATCTTCGATCGCCTGCACGATGTCGGTCGTACGCCCATCATGCATGAAGTTGATGCGCTGGCCGATACCCCAGAGTGGTGCGGTGCGGAATTGATCACCAGTAGCGTTACCTTGCTGGACGTTATCGGCATCCCCCGGCCCCATGTCGTGAACCAACAGGTCAGAGTAGAGGGTTGCCGTCACGTTGCTCAACGCCGCAATGGAAGAAGCCGGCGTGGTAAACGAGATTTGGTGGCACATATTGCAACCCACCGCCTGAAACTGCACCAGACCGTTGGCCGTGGAGGTTGTAGGCGCCACGGGCGTCGGAGGCTGCAGGAAGCGCATGAACAAGGAGAAACGCTCCAGATCGCCCGGGAAGTTTACGGGCGCTTTGGGAGCTTCGCCAGTGTCGTTCCGATCGTCTGGAACTCCCTTGGTTTTGTTGGTTCCCGGCGGCACCGGGAACGGCGGCAGACAACTCGGAATCGATTCGTCGTTCTCGCTGGGGAAGGCTTCATCGCTCACGCCCTCTTCCACCGTATAGGCCTCGCCGGAGAAGTAGATCAGCGACTTCTGCTGCGCCTTCCAGCCGAAGCGCGTGATCGTGCCGTCATCGCCGCTATAGTTCGGATGTCCCGTGATTCCCAGGGACGCCTTCAGCGTAAGGTTTGAGTTCATGTTCGCCACGATGGCGCTTTCCTGAATCAACTCGACGAGGCCGGCGCCATAAGTAGGCGTGGTCTGCCGGAAGATAATATCGTTGTCGGCCTGGGCCTGCGTGAAGTTGGGCTGCACCATCGTGGTGCAACCGGGAGCATCCGTGCGGTTCGAAATGGTAAACATCTGGTGCACGCTGCCGTCGGGAGTCACGCCATCCGATTTATACGGAAAGCGCGCCACAATCACCGGCCCAGTGGCGGTAACGAAATAGGGCATGGTATTGGTCGCGCCCTCCAACTGGTAGATCGAGAACAGCGGATTGGTCGGCGGACTGGAACCGCCCACCGCGGGATAGGCGTGGCAACTGGAGCAAGAATTGGAATTGAACCGTGGGCCCAAGCCGACGGTCTTCACCAATGGCCCGCCCGCCACGAAGTTCACTTCCGTGAAAATCTGCGTGAGGCGAGTGGTGATGGATTGCTGATTGGGCGTCAGAGCCTTGTAAAAAGTGCCAGCTCCGGCAGGCAGCGGACGCGGACCCGGGTCCGTGGCCAGCGACGAGCCATGGACCACCGCCGGCGGCCGCGACATCAAAGCGGCCAGCGAGACGGCCACCAGAGCCGCCAGGGTTAGAAAGATGGGAAGGCGTCGACGGGAATTGGACCCCGAGTGGGCTTGGCTAGGAGAATCGTCAATTCTGCGCATGGATTTCCAACCTGTTCTCAGCGAACGAAGATTCGGTCTCAGCCGCTTCTTCACGGCCGTACGTACGAGGGAGGTTTGGGGGATACAACCTAACGTGCCATTACGACACGCGAATGCTGTCTACCGTAGTACAGGCAGGAAACCGTGTCAATGAGACGATTATCTCCATGAAGAATCTTGCATACTAAGGTAACGGGCCCCTGAAGGTCTGTGTTACCAATCCGTTACGGGGATTTAGTATAGATAATTATCTCGTTAATGGCTCCAAAGTGCTATTTACCGCCAGCGGACCCCCCGAATACCCTGCTTACAAGAAAATTCTTGCCCGGTTCCAAAAACGCCCGACCGAATCAGTTGTGCAAGCGGCAAAAACTAATGGGAGACGAATGGCTCCCGGACGAAATTCTGACACGGCTTTCAATCCATGGCTCCCTTGACCAGCTTCCCGCAGCAAAACACCATACGCGTCCTGGCCGCTGACAGCACCTCCATGAACACGCAAATGCTGGTGGAGGCGCTGGCGCGCGACGGACAATTCACCATGGCCGGGTCCCCGTCGAAGCCCGCCGAAATTCTCGCCTGGGCCAGGAGAGATCATCCTCATGTCGCCCTGATCAGCGCCCGGCAGGGAGATAACGGCACGGCTGGGTTCGAATTGTGCCGCGGCATTTGTTCCAGCTCGCCGGCAACCCGCGTGATTATGCTGCTGGACTCCTCTGAGCGAACGCCGGTCATTGAAGCCTTCCGCTCCGGCGCGCGCGGCGTCTTCTTCCGCACCGAGTCTCTGAAGCTGCTAGCCAAGTGCATTCTGTGCGTGCACTCAGGTCAAGTCTGGGCCAGCAGCGGCGAACTGCACTACCTGCTGGAAGCTGTTGCAGAACCGGTTCCGATGCGCTTCTGCGGCGTCAGTGGCAACGCTCTGCTCTCGGCGCGCGAACTCGACGTGGTGCGCTGCGTGGCCGAAGGACTTTCCAACCGTGAGATCGCACATCGGCTCACGCTCCGTGAGCACACGGTGAAGAACTATCTATTCCGCATCTTCGACAAATTGGGAGTCTCGAGCCGGGTGGAAGTAGTGCTCTATGCATTAGGCGGCGGCAGTGCGCCGCGTCAACCCAGCTCGATCACAGACAATTCCATGGCACGCCCGAAAAAAGCACCCGCGCTTGCGCCGGTGGTCGGCCGGAGCAGTACACCGATGAGTATCGCCAGGCATTAGACGTTAGACGTTAGACATTAGAATCTAGAATCTTCTTCGGGAGACGTGGTTACCATCCTGCGAAACTCCTCTTCCTTTTGTTAACCCGGCCCATGTACTTCCTGGTGGTTCGGTTCATGTACCTCCTCCAATCTGAGCCTACGACCCTACGTTATCTGTCCGCCTCGCGGGAGCGCCGCTAGAGTCCAATCTAAGGACACTCACATGTGGAGCGTCCTCTTGAACCCCCATTCGAGAGGTGGCTAGATGTTAGACCACGCACTCCGTCCGGCTCGGAACTGCAAGGAATCGAAACGAGCCAGTTTGATGCAACTTGCGGCGCTGGTTACTTTAGTGTCCTGTCTGCTCGTTCTTGCCGGGTGTGCCGGCTTCTCCACAGGGAGTAATTCGTCGACAACGTCCACGCAAAGCATCACGATTTCAGCCGTGTTGCCTCCCGCGGTCGTGGGCGTGGCCTATAACGCAACCCTGAGCGTGAGGGGCGGAACAGCGCCTTACACTTTCACCATCTCTTCGGGACAACTACCGCCCGGCCTGGGTCTCGGAGCAACCACGGGAACGATCTCCGGGACGCCCACTCAGGCGGGCACTTTCAGCTTCAGCATCTCGGTTTTAGACTCCAAGAGCGTGTCGGGGAAACAGGCCCTCGAGCTGACCGTCGCGAATGCCGGCAGCGTGGCGGTAACTGTAAGCCCCGCAACCGCCACCGTGGCATCGGGTGGGACCCAGCAATTCACGGCTTTCGTGAGCAACACATCGAACGTGGCCGTAAGCTGGTCGGCATCGCCGGGAACGATTTCGACGACAGGTCTTTATCAGGCGCCGACCGTCAGCAGCAATACAGCGGCGACCGTAAAGGCGACCAGCGTGGCGGATACAACCAAGTTCGGCGTGGCGTCCGTGACGATTACCGCGGGCTCATCAACATCCCCACTTAGCATCACCACTGCATCACTGGCCAACGCTACCGCTGGAACCAGCTACTCAATCACACTGAGCGCCAGCGGAGGCAAAGCCCCATACAGCTGGAGCCTCACCTCGGGCTCGCTGCCCACTGGGATCACTCTGCAGTCGACGGGATCGCTCTCTGGAACCACCAGTCAGACCGGGCAATTCAATTTCACCGTTCAGGTGGCGGATTCCTCTTCGCCGAAACAGACCGCAGCCAAGTCCCTCACACTCACCGTGAGCGGTTCGACGGGTGGAGGCGCTTTGTCCCCGGCAACTTTCTTCGGCTTCACTGATACCAGCACCGAAGCATCGGCCTTTCCCACAGTGAACTACAGCATGCAGCGCTTCTGGGATTCGCCGCCGCTGCAGTGGCCCTCGATTAACACCGCATCGGGAGTGTTCGATTTCACCAATCTGGATTCGACCCTGGCCACGGCCTATTCCAACGGAGTAATGGATGGGATGTACACTCTGTCCCGCACTCCGCCGTGGGCCTCCTCCAATCCCACGGACACGACCTGCGGGTACACCACGGCTGCCTCGGGTGGCGGTGATGGGGAGTGCGATGCTCCCTATGATCTCAATACGGATGGCAGTGGCGCTAACGCCATTTGGAAGGCGTGGATTACGGCGATCGCCACCCACGTCAACAGCGCGGGCTACACCGCAAACCACGCCCATATCAAGTACTGGGAAATCTGGAACGAGCCCGATACATGGGGTCAGAGCTCGAACCGCTTCTGGGCAGGGACCTTCGCGCAACTTGCCCGGTTGACGGAGGACGCAAACTGCATCATTACGGGGCGCGGCGTGATCCATGAGAACGGCAATGGAACCGCGACTCCGTGCACGGCAACTCCTATCGATCCCACGGCGCAGATTGTGATGTCTTCGGGTCACTCCAAGACAGCAGCGCTCACCTTCGCTCAGAACCAGCTGTACTGCAATGACACCTCGGGCATTCCCGCAGGCGAGTTGCCCTGCCCGAATCCCGCCAACGCCATTGCGGCGGCGGTGGACATCATCAATTTTCACATGAAGCCGGGCAACGAAACCGGCAACGCCTGCCCGGCGCCGACTCCCTGCACGCCGGAATCGGCGATGCAGTGGTACATCTCCAACATTCACGGCATCCTGCAGCCAGCCGAACTGGCAAAGCCGCTGTGGGATGGAGAAGCGTCCTACTCGACATCCGGCTTTAGCGGCGCCTACACCGACGCCGACATGGCCGCATCGTTCATGTCGCGCTTCTATCTGGTGAACTGGTCGCTGAATATCTCTGGCATGGCGTGGTATGACTGGGGTGAGTTGGCGGCGCAACCCACGTCGGTGCAAACCGCCTATCAGCAGACCTACAACTGGCTGGCGAACTCGTCGCTCTCCACTCCCTGCGCCGCTGCAGGCACGGTGTGGTCGTGCGGAATCACGATGTCAGGCAAGCAGTATCTGATCATGTGGGACACATCGCAAAGCTGCGCCAACAGCTCCTGCACCACGGGGAACCAGACCGTAGCATCGCAGTGGACCGAGTACCAGGATATGACCACCGCGAGCACTCCGATTGCGATCTCCGGACATGTGGTGCCGGTGGGGATTAAACCGGTGGTGCTGCAATAGAGAGCATTCAGATCAGCGAGTCACTTCGACTCTCATGATCGACCGGCCAACCCGTGACGCTCCCGCCCCCGTGCTAGACTTGCCGCTTGCGGACTGTGATCGACGACTTCAAACGGCGGCTCTTCTGGATTGTCGCGCGCACCTGCTTCGCGCTTTATGGCTGGTTTCCCCTGTTCGGCACATTGCGGGCGTCCCTCGGCGTTATCCATCGAGACGGAAAATTTCTGGTGATCCGTCGCAACGATGGCCGCGGACTCAGCCTGCCCGGAGGATTATCTGGCTGGAAAGAGGCGGAAGAAAAGACGCTCTGTCGCGAGGTTCGGGAAGAGACGGGACTGAGTGTTACGGGAAAGGAATTAGTGCTGCGGTTTTATAGCGAGGTGAACTTCCCTTGCAACGTGTCGCTATTCGAAGTGCAGGCCAGCGGTGAGGCGAAAGATTCCTGGGAAGGATCGCCGCAGTGGATGACCGTGGACGAACTGGAACCACGTTTTGTAGAGAGCCAGCGGCCGGCACTGGAAGTACTTAGGAAGATGTCAGTGAATGCACGAGCGAAGCAAAGGGAACATAATAATTTGGGGAAACAATCATGAAGATGCACATTAATCTTGCCCGCCTGATGGCTTTGGCTTTGGCTTTGGCTCTCTCCATCGCGTTGGCTGCCGTGCCGTTTGCGGGGGCGCAGACTCAGCCCGCCCCTGCCAAGACTGCGGCCAGTTTCCCGAGCTGCACCGACAGCTTGTCTAGCGTAGCCGTGCCCGACGCGCCGCACGGGCTCTTCGCCATTATTTTTCCCAACGTCCGATTGCAGGAGAAAGCCGAACAATTCCTGCTGCATAACCCGGTCGTTTGCGGCGCCAATATGTACCTGATCTGGAACGAGATTGACCGCGGCCCCGGCGCCAATCCGCGCTACGACTTCTCCAAAGTCGAGGCGCAGATGCGGCCCTGGATCAAGGCCGGCAAAGAAGTGAACCTCATCTCCTGGGCCACAGGTTATGGAGGACGGCGCCGGCTCACGCCCGATTATGTTTTCCAGCAGGTGCAAACCGTGAGCTGCGAGAATGCCGGCGAAGTCCCGGTCTTCTGGGAAAAAGGCTTCGTGGAGAACTACCAGCAGTTCATGGCCGCCATCGTTCAGCACTTCGGCAATAATTCTTCGGTGGGGTATATCCGCTTCGGTCTGGGCCTGGGCGGCGAAACCTTCCCCGCATGCATGTATGCGCTGAAGGCCAAAGGCTTCACGCCAGAGCGCTGGCGCAAGTATCTGTTCGATATGTTGGACTATGAAGCGTCTCTGAATTCGCCGAAGCAACTCATGGTGGGTATCAACGCTCTGCCCGGGCCTCCGAATTATGAACTTCCCGACGCCGTGGCGCGGCGCGCCATGCAGAACAAAATTGCCATCGGCAGCCAGGGATTATCCGTTGAAGACGCCCGCGCCGATCAGTCCGGTTCTCCTTGCGCGGTCGACTGGTGCCACATGTTCCGCGAAGCTGCGGGCAAGGTTCCCCTGGAATTGCAAAGTGTGAAGCAAAGCGATCCTGACGGAAGCGGCCGCGTGGGTTCGATGGTGGACATCCTGCCCTTCGCGCTGCGGCTGCGCGCGCAGATATTCGAAATCTATGTGCAGGATTGGCTGGTGGCCTATGATCCCAGCAATCCCGACTACGACCGCTACCACAAGGAATATCAGCAGGCGTTTGAAGCCGCCGCCAAAGTTGTGGGAGCGCGTTAGGAGCAAGGTTTCAAGGTTTCAAGGTTTCAAGGTTTCAGGGTTTCAGGGTTTCAGGGTTTCAGGGTTTCAAACATCGGGCCGCGGCACTTTGTTTTGTGAAACCTTGAAACTGCGAAACCTTGAAACGTTGAGGATTAAAAAAAAATGGCCCGCCATTTCCGGGCGGGCCATTACCGCTTTATCTTGCTGCTTTCGGACCTATTGCCCTGTACCTGTCAAACTCACTACCCGCGGCGAGGACCCGGCCGCATAGCTGAGCGTCAGATCACCGCTGATCGTTCCCGTCACCGTCGGGCTGAATTCCACTCCCAGCGTGCAAATGCTGTCGGCGGGGATGGTGGTTCCGCAGGGCAGACTCCCGCCCGTGGTAGCAATGAAGTCCCCACTCGCTGCCACGCTGTTAATGGGCACCGCGGTCGTCATGTTGTTGGTGACGGTGACAACCTTCACCGCGCTGGTCGATCCCACGGAAACGGTTCCGAAGGAAATCGAAGTGGGCGACACGGTGACCGCCAGAATGGCGGTGCCGGTGGCATTCTGTACTTCGGTGGTGATAGAGGCATTGTCAATCAAGGTGACTCCGCCGAGGTTGGATCCAAGCACCGTTGGAGTATAGGTAACCGTCACGGTGCAGGACTTGCCGGCAGCCAGCGCGCCCCCGCAAGGAGTGGTGCCGCTCGGCGCCACCGTGAAGAATCCGCTGCCAGTGACGCTGCTGATGTTCACCGATGCCGCGGTCGTGTTCTTGATGGTGGTGGTCTTGGAACTGGAAGTACTCAGAACAACATTCCCGAAACTCTGGGTTGCCGGACTGAAAGTCAGCGGCGAAACGGCGCCGTTTTGTCCGGTTCCGGTCATTCCGCCGGCTGCGATTGGGCTTGATGCGCCCGTCGGAGTGATGGTGAGCGCTCCCTTGATAATTCCGTTCGTGGTCGGCGTGAAACTCACCGCGACCGTGCACTTCGCTTTGGCGGCCAAGGTTCCATTACATGGAGACGAACCGTTGCCGACAGCCGAGTAGTCCCCGCTGGTCGCGAAAGTGTAGGTGAGGGCCTGGCTCTGGTTGTTGGTGACCGTCATGTTCTGGGCAGGAGCGGTGCTGCCGACATTGGTAGCGGCGAAAGAGAGGTTCGCCGACATCGAAACCGGGAGTTGCCCCGACCCGGTGAGGCTGACCAGCTGCGGCGCGCCCGTGCTGGTGTCGTTGACGGTGAGAACGCCTGCCAGGGGCCCGGTGGTCACCGGCGAGAGCGTGACGGTGATGGTGCAAGTCTGTCCCGGAGTGAGCGTCGCTCCCGCGCAATTGTCGGTTTCGCCATAGCCACCGCTGGCGGCAATCGAGTTCATGGTGAGGTTCACGAAACCGGTGTTCGTTACTGTCACTTTCTGGCCGGCGCTGGTGGTATTCAGCACCTGGGCACTGAAGGTCAGGCTGGAGGGAGTTACCGATATCGCGGAAGTGGCGCCAACTCCGGTCAGAGACGCCGTTTGGGGGCTGTTGCTGGCGCTGTCTGTAACCGTCAGCGTGCCCGTGCGCGTGCCAGTTGTGGACGGCGTGAAATAGACGTCGATGGTGCAGGTGCCATTGGGAGCCACCGGTTGCTGGCAGGTATTGGTTTGGCTGAAGTCGCCACCGGCGGAAATTCCGGTAATGTTCAGGGCAACCGTCTGGTTGTTGGTTACGGTTTCGACGATCGGCGCGCTCTTCACTCCGACCTGTACCGTACCGAAATTCAGGCTCACGCTGGAAAGCGTCACCGGCGCGCCGGAGCACGTGCTCATGGGCGGAAGCTTGGCCATCTCCGTGTACCAGTAGGGCTCGGTGGTGCGGTTCGCGGGCAGATATTCTCCCGCGACCCACACCGTGCAGGAATCGCTGGGGTCAAGTACGGCGCTATACCAATCTCCCCAGCGATAACCCAAGCTGTCTGTGTCTTCGGCATCGCCGTCGGTATTCGGATTGGCAACGTAGCCCCAGGTGCCGGAGGTGAGAGTGCTGGGAGCGAAAGTCAGGCTGTCGAGGCCGGGATGCTCATTGACGCCGCGGCCTGAAATTCCGAGGATGCCCTGGAGGTTCCCGGCTTTGTCGCGCACAATGCTGGGGAGAACGACATAGGCGTTAGGATCAACGGGATCAAGAATGGGATAGTCTCCGGCAATGTAGACCGTATTGGGGAACGCGGTATTGCGCTCCAGGACACGGATGTCTGCTTCCGTCTGAGTCAGACTGGTCGCGCTGGGAACAATCTGGATGGCGTGCGCCGAGGTCCAAATGCTTCCCTGGCCCTCGTTGGAAGTGTAGTGAAAGAACTGCTGCATGCGGTCGGCAACCGAGTCGATGACAATACCCGTGGTTGCCGTCGAGGGTTGTGGAACGCAAACCGTATTGTAGTAATTGCTGGCGGTAAAACAACCCAATTGATCGCCGTTGGCCTGGGTGGATGGAAGATCCCAGCTATTAACGAACGTCGGAGTAGGAGTGGTTGCCGCCCAGTCGATGGTCCACTGTTCAACGCCCTGCGTGTGATTCGGGTCCGTCAGATAGCTGTGGCCGTCCTTCGGCGGCTCGATCATGTAGGTAAACATTTCTCCGTCCCCGGAGATGGGAGGAGTGGTATCGGAATTGTTCGCGGGAACCCAACTTCGGCGCTGGTTAAAGGTAGTGAGGGGATGGGCCACGGTACAGGCCGGAGTATGGGAGTTGTTATTCCAAGGATTGGAGGTGCTGGCGCGAAGGCCAGCCAAATCCACAGCGCAGACCAGGACGCCGTTGATGTTGTCGCCGTTATTCACATCCTGCAAATCGTAGGTGATCCACAAGGCCTGATCGGTAGCGGCCGTGTAGGGGGGAGTGGTGCTGGTGGAACTCTGCCATAGACCGGTTTGAGGATAATCAGGGTAATAAAAATTTCCGTGGGAGTTGGTTGGAATCACCGTGTCCAGATCGAATTCGAAGGCGAACCAGCTAAAGGCAGGCGAAGTCGAGGAAACATCCTCTACGTTGCTGATGGCCACGCACATGTAGTTATGGCCGCCGCCCGAAGCCGTGATTCGCTTCTCCATAATCCACAGGTTGTAGACGTTGTCGTGGAGCAACTGAGAGTTGGGAGAGAAGGCGGTCGGACAATGAGTAGTGTTGCCGCTGTTGTCGCTGTTCTGACTCCAGGGGCCGGAATCGGACTTGGGGCTGTTGTTGCCGAGAAAGAACACCGGCTGATTTGCGTTGACGCCGCTCTTATACCAGCACTGATAGAGGCTGTTGACGTGCTCGCAATACTCCAGGGTTCCGACGGCGATGGTCACATCCGGCGCAGCCGTTTGATTTCCCCCCTTATTCGTCGTGTTCAGTCCGGCGAAAGTGCTCATAGTTTGAGCTAGGCCAGCGCCGCACAATAACGGAACCAGGCAAGCAAGGACTGCCACCAACTTGGCCGATCGGCTCAAAGGGTATAACTCCTTCTTGAAAGTTGTACGGGGAAACAGTGCTGAAAGGTGTCGCATCTGAGGTTCCATTCTGCCGGAACGCCGGCAACTATTAGTGCTTTAGAATGAAGAGATTGGACGACATACTCCCTAAACCACTTCACTTCCTTGCGGCTTATCTGCAATTTGTCGGTAACGGGATTTCATTTGCCGGTATTTCTGCCAGATCACAATGGGGACCAGGGAGTACAGGGCCGGGACCATCCAGTCGAAACTGCGAAGCAGGCTGTGCCGGGCCCGGTCGCGAGTTCGCTCCAACCAGGAAGCGGGATTGGTCCCTTCGCTTGCCGCCGCGTTGACTGGCCAATTCCCGGCATACTGTTTTCGCCAGAATACGATGTAGCGCTCGACCTTGCTCTTGAAGTGAGGAGAAAGCACCTCGGGGCGCTCCCGATCCGCAACGATGGCCGCACTCTTCACCATGGAATGATGGTCGCCGTTGTAAATAGCCGAGCGGTCCGCGCCCTCGAGAGAGTTCATTTTGGGGTCGAACGGCACACCGATGAAGTCGCAGATCGCGGTCAGCGTTGCGACCGGTTCCCGCACCAGATCGTCGTATTGCAGTTGGTGAATGGCAGCACCGCAACGCACCAGTTGGTCCGCTTCTTCTTTCATCCGGCGGCAACCGAGTAGCGCCCGCAGATCCATTCCTGGCCGCGCGAACCACGGAGACTTTACTGCTGCCCGCACGATGCTTCGGCAAACGTCGGCGGGATCGCGCCAGATCACAATGAACTTGGCGCCGGGAAACCAGTCGGCCAACTCGTTCATGCAATCGTAGTAGTTAGGCGACTTACATCCCCAAATCGTCGCGCCTTTCTTGCTTGCGTACTGTTGGGCCACCGCGCGAAAAGCGTTGGGCAAACCGACGGTGTTCTCTGGAATGCCCGCGGCGTCGATCTTGTGCCGGGTCAACGCTCCATTCCAGGAGTCGACTTTTGCGATCCAGGAAGAACTCTTTCGCGGCAACACAAACACCGATGACAGCAAGGGAAAATCTGATTCGTACATGAGCCCGATCTGCGGATGCTGGTTGAGCAATGCGTATAACAGCGAGGTTCCGGAGCGCCACATTCCGACTACGAAAACCGGGGCCGGGCTCATCGGCTCGGATTGCCGCTCGGAAGGTGCGCCGGAACGCTGCTCGGAACTCTGTTCGGAACTCTGTTCGGAACTCTGTTCGGAACTCTGTTCGGAACTCTGTTCGGAACTTTGTGCGGAACTCGGGCCCGGGGCCTGGTTCTCGAGCTTCATGTCGACGGCAGTCGTCATGCTGCTGCCTGCACCTGCGAGAAGATTTTCATAAGATTGCTGTAGCCTTGTTCCGGGCCATACTTGGTCTCGCTCAAGCTTCGTCCGCGGGCACCCATGCGAACCGCGCGAGCGGGGTTGTCGGCCAAGTGTTGAATTCTCTGAACCAGCTCGTTCACCTTGCCGGACTCGAATAGAAGGCCGGACTGTCCATCCTCCACGATGTAGGGCAATCCGCCCATGCGCGCTGCGATCACTGGCTTTGAGGCCATAAAAGCTTCCAGGACGGTCACCGGAAAATTCTCATACCATTCCGAAGGAACGACCAAGCAAAGAGAATTGCGCAGGAGTTGCCATTTCTCGTCGCCGCTCTTGAAACCCAGGAATTGAATGTTGCCGATTCCCTTGGCGCGGACGTAATCCTTCAGTTCCTGCTCCAGTGGCCCGGTTCCGAGGATCTTCAACGGAACTTGTGGTAACTGTTCAAAGGCGTGGATCAAAGTCCAACACCCCTTCTCCGGCGACAAGCGGCCCATGTAGATCGCATAACTTCCGGCACCGTTCACGCCATTGGACAAAGGCGGCGCATAAACAAAATTAGGCCGGACAAACAATTTGGAACCCGGAACACCGGCCTCCTGCATCTTGATCCTGAAGAATTCGGTAAGGCAGATGAATCCAGCGATCTTGTTCACCATCCCGGCAAGGCGGTTGGAACCCAGCGTAAGCGCATACAAACCGCTCAGTACGTAACTGTCTTTGTAGCAGCGCTTGCGAATCGCATTCAGATAATTGCCGCCCCTGCAGGCTTCACAAATTTGCCCTTGCGTGTAGTAGAAGCCGTTCGGGCAAAAGGGACGGAAGTTGTGAAGCACTTGGACCGCCGGTACGCCGAGCGCATGCAGCTTGTGATAAACCGACGGCGACAGCAACGGATAAACATTGTGGACGAAGGCAACGTCGGGCTTGAAGCTATGGACCACGTCTGCAATTTCGCCGCTGGTCTTATACGAGTAAACGGTCTGGGGGAAGAAGGTTGCTTTTTCAGCGGCGCCAAACTGTTTAATCTCGTCGTTGTGCCGGGAGTACAACAGCACCTCGTCGCCGTGGCGCTCCAGCAACTCCCGCTCGGCCCGGACTACGGAGTTCTCTCCGCCGAACTGCTGGTAAGCCCCGTGAACGATTAGAACTCTCATGCGCGCGGTTCATCATGCCACTCACGAATTCGACGGGCTGCCCTCATTCAGTGCAGTCTCCACCCCTCTGTCGTACCTGGCGATGCCGAGGAACTCGCGAGTGATGTGGTAAACAAACCTCGGATTATTAATCACGTAGCGTCTCCAGAGGCGGGAGGGATCCTGGTAGATCCGGTGCAACCACTGAACGCCCGCGAACTTCATCCAATACGGAGCGTCTTTGATCCTTCCCGTATGGATGTCGAAAGCCGCGCCCACGCCGACCATGAGCTTGGTATCGAGCTTGGAAACGTACTGATCCATAAACCGCTCTTGCTTGGGAGTGCTCAGTCCGACCCAGAAAAAATCAGGTTTCAGTGCGGAAACCCTCCGAATGAGTTCGGCCTCCTCTTTGAGGTTCAGAGGACGAAAAGGAGGAGTATAGGTGCCAAGAACTTTCACCCCCGGGAAACGCTCGGTCAACGCGTCTTTGAGTCGATCGGCAATGCCCGTATTTCCGCCATAGAAAAAATGCGTGTAGCCTTTTTCGGCCGACAGCGCAAAAATTCGCAGCATCATATCGGGACCGGTGACCTGGCGCATCTTAAAGAATCCCCGCAGCCACCCGACCCAGACGGTGGGGCGGCCGTCAGGGATGGTGAGAACTGAGCGGTTGATGATGCCCTTCAGATTCGAATCGGATTGCGCCTCCATGATGCCCTGCACGCCGGTGACGCAGACGTAGCCTTTGTCACCGCGCGCCAGGGCCGATTCTATCCACGAGAGGGCGCGGTCCATGTTGGTGGCATGGCCGGACCCCCAGGATGTTGACGCAATTGTCAGCAGCAAGATTGGACATAGGTTGGATTGAGACAACGTTAATCGCCTGCGACCTCAGCCAACTCAGCCACTTCCTTCTTCTTCACCTCGCCGGCAATCCACTTGTAGGTGATGGCCAGGCCCTTTTCCAGAGGCATGTTCGGCTCCCAGCCCAGCACCTTGCGCAGCAGCGTGTTGTCGCTGTTGCGTCCGCGAACGCCCTGAGGCTTGGTGAGGTCATGAACCTTCTTCAGCTTCTTGCCGGCGATGCCGCAGATCATGTCGACCAGGTGGTTGATGCTCACCATCTCGTCGGTACCGAGGTTGAGCGCTTCGCGATGGTTGGACGCCATCAGGCGGATGAGGCCTTCGACGCAATCGTCCACGTACATGTAGGAACGGGTCTGGTCGCCGTCGCCCCAGATGTCGATCTGTCCGCCGTCGGTGGCCTTCGCAACCTTGCGGGAGATGGCTGCGGGAGACTTTTCCTTGCCGCCGTCATAGGTGCCGAGCGGTCCGTAGACGTTATGGAAGCGCACGATTCGCGTCTCGAACTTGTAGTCGTGATAGTAGTAGCGGCAAAGTTCTTCGGCGAAAAGCTTTTCCCAGCCGTAACCTGGCTCCGGATCGGCCGGATAGGCGTCTTCTTCTTTCAGCGGGGTGACTTCTGCGGACTTCTGCTTGGATTGCGCATACACGCAGGCCGAAGAGGAGAACAGATAGCGCTTGACGTCATTCTGCTTGCTGGCTTCGAGCATGTGCGCGTTGATCAGGATGTTGTTTTTCGAGATATCGGCCAGGAATGCGGTGATGTAACCGATTCCGCCCATGTCGGCAGCCAGGTTGTAGACCTGGTCGATATCACGCGTGGCTTCCAGACAGTTTTCCCAGATGCGCAGGTCGAGAATGCGGAAATCGTCGGCAGCCGACTTCTCATATTCCGGCTGTTTGATGTCCACGCCACGTACCCAGTGACCATCCGCCTTCAACCGCTTGACTAGATGATGACCAATGAATCCACCAGCACCAGTTACTAGAATCCGAGTCTTGCTTCCCATGTGGTTAACTCCCCCTAAGAGTTTGTTGTTTTGTTTGCGGACAGAAAATTTGTTGCGGTACTTCTCTTGTTGCGTTTCTTGTTGCGGTATTTCTCCGATCAAGAAATCGATTGCTGCCACGGCCTAGGCTCTGCCGGAGCATATGCGGGATCAGCCTTGCCTTGTACCCGCACAAACTCGGCGTAACCCAAAATGGCGAAATAGAGGAGGGGGCAATGCCAGCTCAATTCATCGTTAAAAAATGAATGCACGGTGAGCATACCGAGCAATGCAAAACACTCAAGCGCGAGCTGGCGCTGATCTGGAGAGAAAGCGTTGCTGCGGATGCAGCGGATCAGGAACCACCACGCGGCAATCAGGGCGCCGGCAAACGGAATTAATCCCCAGAAGCTGGTGCCGATGAGCACTTCAATCCAATCGCTGTGCATCATGGCCGCCGCTCCCACGCCCAGCTTGCCCAGCACGGCAAAGCGGCCGGCGGCGTAGGCTCCCAGGCCGGTGAACGGGTGATGCGACAGTTGCTCCAGGCCGTAGGCCCACCAGGCGGTGCGTCCGCTCAAAGAACCGATTGCGCCCGAAGATTGATCGCGCTCGGCGAAACTCAATATCAGGTCGCCCGCCTTCACCCACATGCGATGGCTCAGCAGGACCGATACAGTTACAAAAGGCGCCAGCACCGCAGTACCGACCAGCACTATTTTTCGCAGCTGCCTCTGGAAAAGCACCACCAGTCCTACCGCAAACATGAAGGCTGCTTCCGAATTTCTGGTCTGCGACAGGACCATGGAAATCAGGCCGAAGATAAACAGGAAGATGTACCAGGCGCGGCTCTTGGCGCGGCCAAATAATGGCATGAGCCGGCAAAGCGCAATCAGGCACAACACTGCGCCTGAAGTACCCACGCTGTTGGAAGCTTCCACCGGCACGACTCCGGTGAGGCGGCCGCCATCCATCGCCTCCGTCGGCCAGATCGGAAGGTTGATCCAGACCCCGACCAGAGACAGTCCATAGAATGTCAGCGTCCAATCCAGAAGATTCTGATAAGTGAGCGAGGAATCGGCGCTGGCTACGATCGCGGCCAGCAAGGAAACGTCGGCCAGAAATTCCAGTGACTTGTAAGCCGTCCACGAGGCATTCACCGACCAGGCGGAAGAGGCAATGCAAACCAGGCAATAGATCGCCATGGCTCCGGGAATTCCGGTGAACAACGCGCGCAGCCAGTTCGGTTTCTTCAGCAGCAGGCGGACGATCAGAGCCAGCGAGACGAAAGCTTCGGGCAGCACGCGTATCATCGCGTAAGCATCCAGAGGATTCGCCTTGGCGGCGCCCTCGTCGCGGATGCGGAACACCAGCATGCTGAAAAAGATGAAGAACCAGAGGGGGTGCCACCAGGTCCAGTTTTGCGACAGCACCTTTGCCTTTGCCCAGCCCTGCGGCACCGCCTGGAAAATCAGGATCGTCATGGGAATCGCCAGCACGATTGCGGTGGCTGCGATCAAGACCCCATAAGGAGCGGATCCGGCCAAAAGAGACACGAGGACGGCGATGGAGAACCCGATCAGCGCAAACAGCAAGATCAGCCACAGCGGATTGCGCCGGCGCAAATCCAGGCTGTGCTCTTCGGTCCGATCTACGGTGGTGAAGCTCATCGTCCCTCTTTTAACGCTTGCAGCACGCCGTAGTAGGCGGGCTTCTTCTTGAAATCGTCGTCAAATAACACGGGCTTGGCGTCCGGCAGGTTCTTCCAATCCGAGGTGCGCAGCCAGGTATAACGGTCGGCGATTCCCCACGTCATGAAACCGATGCAATTCGAATCCAGCATGCAGGTATGGACGACGTTGTAGAAGATCTCTTTCTGCTTCGCGAAAGCCTCGGGAGAATCTATCGGCCCCTGGTAGACATCCATCTCCGTCACATGCACCTTAACGCCAGCCTTGCGCGCTTTGGCCAAGAAGTCCTTGAACTCGTCGAGATAGCCGGGCCGCAACTGCGGCATTTCCCAGTGCATCTCGGTTCCCACAGCATCGATCGGGGCGCCAGCGTCTTTGAGTCGTTTAACCAGGGCAAAGAATTGATCGGCGCGATCTTTCTCGATTCCAGCCTGCCCGAACGTGTCGTTCAGCAGGAGCAATGCATTCGGATTCGCCTCGCGCGCGTATTGAAAAGCCTTCACCATGTATTGCTCTTCGCCCAGAATCTGCGACCAGCATCCGTTATGCGTTGGATTGGTGGGCTCATTCACTACTTCCCAGGCGTAATAGGTGTCGCCGCCGTGACGGACAATTGTCTGAATGTGCTCTTTCGATATCTGGTCCAGATCCTTCACGGCCCAACCGCCACATGCCTCATTGTTAAAGTGCAGCCAGGGCGCCGAGGTGGCGTTGCGGTAAACCAAGCAATGCCCCATGAGTTTCATATTGTGTTGTTTCGCGAAACTCATGGCTTCGTCCATGGGATCGAAATTGAAGCGCCCACGTTCGGGCTGCGTGATCCCTTGAAAAACAATGGAAACCGCGGCGTTGAATTCCCGGGCCATCACCGGCTTGTAGGTCGGATCGTGATTCCACATCCTGCCCTGGATCGTTGTGCCCACCCAGAAGCCAGTCTTCTCTGCGGCCTGACGCAAAGTCTCGTTTTCTGATCCGGCGTCCTTCGTCTGAGGGGAAGCGGGGGGAACAAACAGCATCATCATCGCCAGAACAACAAGAATTTGCTTGAGTACCAAAGGCATAGGCTTTCCGTTATGCCCGGATTTCGGAAGCAAGTTCTTCGTGTTGCGCTGGCATCCCAAGCCCTGCCGGATAGCCGGCTCGCAGCAAAGCTTCGCCGGCATAACGGGTTACCATCTCGATCTGGGCGTCGCTTAATTTTTCGCGCCAGCCGCCAACCGATCCGCTGCGCACAAAGCGTGCGTCTTCCTTATCGACGCGGTGCTTGCGCAGTAGCGTGCCCTTGCCCAGGGTCGCTCCAGAATTTTTCGCCTTCTCTTCCTTCTCCCGCATGTTGCGCAAAGAATTATTCTCGATGGCGCGGCGGATCAGGTCGCGATCGCCGTGGATGCCGAGGAAATCGAGCATCTCCAGCAGCCCGGTCTCGGTATCCTTGCGCAGGTCCTCATAACGCACCACCAGCAGGTTTCCGTTTTTCGCCAGTGGACAGTCCAGCCAGGAATTTACATGCGACTGCCAGGATCCGAAGCGCGTCACTTTTCCCTGGAGGAAGGATTCGACGTAGCCGTCCATGCCCTTGCCATGATCGAAGTACCTGGAGAAGCCCATTTCTTTGTCGCGCGCCCAGTTGGAGAGCATGACGTCCCGCAAATCGCGCATCAGATAAATCGCCCGCTTGTATTGGGAGCGATACGACTCGTGCGTCTTGATGAAGCGGCCGCCATTCGGCAGCACGGGCTTCGCCTCGCCATGTGTTCCCATCTCCGGCAGGATTTGGTTGACGTTCAGGAATCCCGCGTCACCTTTGGTGACAACTTCCATCAGGACGAAGCGCAGCCAGGTGTTGCCGGAGCGCTCGAACGACGCAAACATCACGTCCTTGTCGTTGAGGCCGCGGTGTTCCCACCAAGCCTTCGGAGCGCGGAGTTTGGTTCGCGATGCTTTGAACCGGAGTTCTTTCAGAAGCGTCATAGTTGATCTAGCCCTCCGCTTGCAAAACTGGATTCAATACCGAAACGGATTTCGACTTGCGCTGCAATATGTACATCGAGATCAGAAACGCCGCCAGGTTGGCGATGATGATGCTCCAAACGACACCCCACAGCCCGAACCACTTCGTTGCCGGGACGCCGACCGCCAGCGAAAGAGCGCTCGCCACCAGCCGGGCGTAGAAAATGGAATCGGGCGACTCGATGGCGCGCAATAGAATCGCGGGGCCAAACGCGGCCGCCCACATGGTTGTTCCCAGCGCCACATAGGGGATGAGGTGGGCCACTTCCAGATACTTGCCCCCGTACAAAAGGTGAAACACCGGGCCTTTGAACGGGATGAGCACCGCCCAGTAAACCACCGCGCCGACTACGAACAATAGCGTAATTCGCCTCACCAGCAGGCCTGAACTGGAAATCCCTTTTTCGCGGCAAACCCGCGCTGCGTAAGGCAGGAACAGAATGGAAAGCGCAGTATAGCTTTGCTCCATGGGCAGCGACAGATTCATCAGCGCCCGCAACTGGCCCGCCTGCGCCATGCCGGAGAACGCGCTCACCAGCGGGTAGTACATGTAATAAGGAATCCAGGTCACCACAGAAACCGCCAGCGCCCACCGTCCGTATTCCCAATGTTTGTGCCAGGCCTCACGTCGAGTCGGCGGCACGGCAGAATCCGGCGGCAGCACTTTATTGATTTGCGAGAGCAGGTAAAAGCCGGTCCCGAGAGCCCCGATCGCCATCAGCAAATAGGCGGAAAAGGGAGAGATGAGTGCCCGCTTGTAAGCGACGAACAACCCGCCAGTGACCACCACGAAATAAAGAAACGCTCCCACCGCGGCCCGCCCCGGCGCCATGTTCATGTAGAACGATCGGCGCATCAGCCAGAAGAACAGAATGCAGGGCGAGGCGATCGCAACCCCAGCCAGCGCACCCGGCAGACCATTTCCCTTCCCTAAAATCGCGGCAATCGCGGCCGCGCCCCCCAGCAGGATCACGCCAAAGCAGGTGAGAATCATGTGAATCCCGAGGAGCGTCTTCAGATAACCACGCAGAGATCCGCTGTAGGCCGATCCGCTGAACACCGCTTGTGGCTCTGCCAGAAACGATTGATAAACATAAGACAGCAGCAGGAACACCGAAAATGCCAGCGCAAAAGCGCCGTATGCCTCAGGCATGAGCCAGCGCGCCAGCAGAATGCCGATCAGGAAGTTGGACCCAGAAATCAGTCCCTGATCGACAATCGCCAGGCCGCCCTTGGTGACCCAGCGGGCAAACCTGCCGGAGCGGCCGGCGTCGGCGTCGCCAGGCTCGACATCCAGCCCGGCTGCGCCATCGCTGCACAATTCCGGATCGATCAATTCTTCTGTGTTGGGCGAACTCATTTATTTGCCGGTAAACCTTATCTCTGATTTAGGAAGTCTTAGTTCTGCGGGGATCGATGATCTGACGTTAGTAACTGACAGCCGCCACGAGAGAACTTTCGTTGGAGGATGGATGATCGAGCGCGTCATTCAATTCTTCGGCCAGCAG
The DNA here is from genome assembly GCA_963842095.1 of uncultured Acidobacteriaceae bacterium. Classification (GTDB taxonomy): domain Bacteria; phylum Acidobacteriota; class Terriglobia; order Terriglobales; family Acidobacteriaceae; genus Sulfotelmatobacter. Next base: position 340,087 of record CAWJEY010000002.1, on the reverse strand, counting down.
CCTGACTTGCGGTTCTTTGAGCAGGCTGAGGTGGTCGCCGCTGATTTCCCGCAGATCGACTCCACCCGCAGCAACCCGCCACCAGATCGCGTAGGGGTCGTCGAGGCTGCCGGCGGATTTTTCTTTCACGCGAAACAAAGTGACCTGCCCGTCGTAGGGCTGAACATCGTATGCCGCGGCCGCGGTGGCGCACGCTTGCCGCACGTTGCGCAAAGCACGCGGCAGCATCTGAAGTTCGAGCCGCTTGCGCAGCGTCATAAGCACGAAGCTGCCTTTCTTCACGAGAAATGTCGCTGCTTCCTTCAGCGGAAGCTTGGAGAGGTTGCGCATTTGCGAGGCGCGCGATTCCATCTTGCCGGGATACGTGTCGAACAACGCGAGCAAGCTTACTTCCCGCTCCTGCGCGCGAAGCTGCTGCGCCATTTCGTAGGCGACGAGTCCACCGAAGGAGTAGCCACCGATGCGATACGGCCCTTCCGGCTGGATCCTGCGGATTTCCCGAATGTAGCGCTCGGCCATTTCTCCAACGCTGGTCAGGCACGGGCGTTTGCCATCCAGGCCTTGCGGCTGCAAGGCGTAAAACGGCTGGTCCGGTCCCATATGCCGTGCAAGGTCGCGGAAGCCGACTACGTTGCCGCCAACTCCGTGCACGCAGAAAAATGGCGGACGCGAGCCTTCCGGCTGAATCGCAACCAGCGAAGACCACGCGGCCGACCAGCCCTCTTGCCGCAGCAGCGCCGCGAATTGTTCCACCGTGGGCGCTTGCAACAACGCCGCCAGGGGAAGCCGCTGCCCCAGAGTTTGCTCGATGCGATGCATGAGACGCGCAGCCAGCAGAGAGTGTCCACCCAGATCGAAGAAGTTATCACGAATGCCGATCGAGTCTTTGCTGAGGACCGCAGCCCAGATCCTGGTCAACTGCTTTTCCAGCTCATCCGAGGGCGCGATGTATTCGTTGGGCTCGGTGAAATCCGCGGGCTTCGGGGCCGGCATCCCGCGCCGGTCCAGCTTGCCGTTGGGAGTTTTCGGCATCGCCTCCAGCAAAACAAACGCGGAGGGCACCATATAGTGCGGCAGCCGCTGCTTCAGGTAAGCGCGCAGTTCATTGCCGGTCGGAGCCTGTTCGCGTGCAGGCACCACGTATGCCACCAGATTCTTCTCGCCATCGTTCTCGCGCACCACTACTACCACCTCGCGCACTCCGGCGAACGACCCCAAGACGGACTCGATCTCTTTCAACTCCACGCGATAGCCGCGAATCTTCACCTGATCGTCGGTGCGTCCGGCAAACTCGATTTCGCCACTTGCCAGATAGCGCGCCACGTCGCCCGTCTTATACATGCGCGCTCCGGGCTGGCTGCTGAAAGGATTGCGAATGAATTTCTCAGCCGTGACCTCAGGCCGGTTCAAATAACCCCGCGCCAGGCCGGGTCCGGCAACGTAAAGATCTCCGGGAATCCCCACCGGCAGCGGCTGCAGATTCGCGTCGAGGATGTGAATCTTCGTATTGGCAATGGGACGCCCGATCGGAAGAACCGCGGGAATTTCCTCCGAACTCGTCGGCTCGAAGGCAGTCACGATCACGCTGGTCTCGGTCGGACCATAGGTGTTGACCCAGCGCACCCGCGCACCCGCCGCCTTGCGCCATGCCGCTAGCTTCGCCGAAGAAGCTTTCTCGCCGCCCACGATGATAATCCGCACACACTCCGGCAACTGCAGCGTCGATTCAGAAAGCTCTCCGACCAGTTCGTGCCAGTAAGCCGTAGGCAGATCAAGAGCCGTAACGTTGCGCTCGCTCACCCAGCGCAAGAAGTCGCCCACCGCCAAAGAAGCATCTTCTTCACGAATTACGAGGGCAGCGCCGGCGATCCAGGTCGGAAAGATTTCTTCGATCGCGATGTCGAAGGAGATCGACGCGAACTGCGCCATGCGGTCCGCCGCCGTGATGCCGAACAGACCCACCGCCGCTGTATTGTGATTCACCAATCCAAGGTGACTGAGCAGCACACCGCGCGGTTTGCCGGTTGAGCCTGAGGTGTAGATCACATAGGCCAGATTTTCCGGCTTAACTTCGCTGCGGATGGGTTCGGAACTCTCGTTCGAGAACGAATTCCAATCAGCATCGAGCGTCATAATTTCGGAGTCGAAGTCGGTCACTTCCGCCAGCAGTCCAGGCTGCGTGAGCACCAGCGAGGTCTGCGAATCCTCAAGCATATAAGCGAGGCGTTCTTTGGGATACGCCGGGTCGAGCGGCACGCAGGCGCCGCCTGCCTTGAGCACGCCGAGCAAAGCCACCGGCAATTCGAGAGAACGCCGCAGGCAGATGCCCACCCTCGACTCGCGCCCGACTCCATGTCTCCGCAGAAAATGGGCCAGTTGATTGGCTCGCTGTTCCAGTTCGCGATAAGTCAGACGCTGGTCGGCGTGCTCGACCGCGATTGCACTGGGTGTACGCGCGGCCTGCGCTTCCACCAGTTCGTGCATGCAGAGCTCGCGTGGAAATTCGGTGTCGGTCTGGTTCCATTCCGTGAGTTGCTGTTTCTCCGCCACAGTCAGCATGGGCAGACGCGAAAGCTTCTGTTCCGGATCAGCAACAATCGCTTCCAGCATCGTCTCGAAATGTCCCGCCATGCGCTCCATCGTGCCTGCGTCAAACAGGTCGGTACTGTAGACGAACCGGCCGAGCAGGCCTTCCGGCCGGTCGTCGAGTTCCAGATCGAGATCAAACTTGGCCGTGCCGATTTCGAGATCAAGCTGGTTCAGATCCCAACCGGTCTCGAACGCCGCCGTCGGCGGAACCAGCGAGAACATCACCGGAAACAGTGGATTTCGACTCGTGTCCCGGCGCACCGAGAGTTCTTCGACCAGCCGCTCGAACGGAGCATCGTCGTGGGAAAGCGCGCCCAGCGTGACTTCCCGCGCATGCGCCAGCAGCTCGCGGAAGCTGGGGTCGCCCGCAAGCTTCAAGCGCAAGGCCAATGGATTCTGAAAACAACCGAGCAGCACCTCCAACTCTGAGCGCTTGCGGCCGGAAGTGACCGTGCCGATTACGAAATCCTCCTGCGAACTGTAGCGCCGCAGCAAGGCCGCAAAACCCGCCAGAATCGTGGTGAAGAAACTCGTGTTCTCCCGCTGCGCCAGTTGATGCAGACGGTCGGAAAGATTTCTGGAAAACGCGAACCGCTGCATGGCGCCGCGGAAGCTCTGCATCGCCGGCCGGGGATGGTCGGTCGGCAATTCCAGCACCGGTAGCTCGCCATCCAACTGCGCCGACCAATAAGCCCGCGACTCGTTCAGTTGAGCGCTACCCAGCGATTCCCGCTGCCAGTGGGCGAAGTCCGCGTACTGCAACCGCAGTTCCGGAAGCGGCGAAGGCCGCCCCGCCAGGAACGCGTTGTACACCGTCACCAATTCCGGCAGGAAGACCCGATAGATGGAGAAGCCGTCAAAAATAATGTGGTGCAGAAAAAGATAGAAGCGATATTCTTCTTCGCCCAGCCGTACCACCATGGCGCGCAGCAGCGGCCCCCGTTCCATGTCGTAGGGAACTCTGGCTTGTTCGCGCGCCAGGCGCAGCGCCTCGTGCTCTCGTTGATCCGGTGCGAGCTGCCGCAGGTCCACCGCCTCGATGCTCGGCTCAAAAGGCGGCTGCACAACCTGCATCGGCTGTCCGTCGATCGCTTTGAAGGTGGTGCGCCAGGCCTCGTGGCGGCGGATAATTTCAGCCAGACTGCGCTGCAGCCTGGGCAGATCCAGCGGCCCCTGCCGGTAAACCGTCACCGATTCGTTATAGAGATCTTTGGCAAACTGCCCGTGCAGCCAAATCTGCTCTTGGGCAAAAGAAAGCGGCGCCGGCCCGCGTTCACTGCGGGCGATGGCCGCGGCGTCGGCAACTTTATGTGACCGGCGCGCCTGCAGGTATTTCCGGATCCGCTCCTGCTTCTCGTCCCGCGTACCTGCATGCTTGTCGTTCTGCCTGTCTTCTTGCTTTATTCCGGACCCTGCGCCTCGTACGGGCAACGGCCCTGGGAAGCGCCCGGCAACACAGGGGCAGGCCTGGCCTGCTGCGGCTCCCGGTCCGCTTTAGTTGCCGGCTGCCCACCAAACTTGACTCGCAGCGACTTCAATCCCCGCAATCCCAGATTCGAACGCCACTCGATTGGCTCCGGCACCAGCGTGATACCTGTGAGCCGCCGCAGGAGCGCCTCGAAGACGACTTGCCCTTCCACGCGCGCCAGCGGAGCGCCAAAACAAAAGTGAGCGGCATAGCCGAACGCCAGATGACGATTGTCCTTACGCGTGATGTCGAATTTGTCGGGATCGGGAAAACGCTCGGGGTCGCGGTTCGCGGCCGCCATCACCGCGATCACCGCCTGCCGTTTCTGGATCACTTTGCCACCCATCTCGCGGTCCGAGGGACACATGCGAGCCGTGTGCTGGCTGGGACTTTCGTAGCGCAGCATCTCCTCCACTGCAGACGGAATCAGCGAAGAATCGTTGCGCAGTTTCTCCATCTCGGCAGGGTTGCGCAGCAATGTAAGCAAACCGTTTCCAATCAAATTTGTGGTAGTTTCCTGCCCGCCCACCATGGTGACGATGCAGTTCGCGATCACTTCTTCTTCCGTCAGCCGGTCGCCGTCAATCTCCGCCGTCAGCAGCGAGTGGATCAAGCCCTGGCGCGGGGTCTCGCGCTGCTCGCGAATGGCGTTCTGGAAGTACTCCGTCAAATTCGCGACTGCTTTCAACACTCGCGGATAGCGCTCCGGGTTGTGCTGGAAATTTCCCAGCATCTCTGCGAAGTCCGCGAACCATAGCTTGAGCTGCGTGTGATCGCTGGTCGGAACCCCGAGCAGTTCCGCCGTAACGATTGCCGGCAGCGGCTCGGCGAGGTCCGCGATCACATCCATTTCGCCCTTCCGCTGAATTCCCTCCAGCAGATGGTTCACGATGTCCTGGATATGCCCACGCAGTTCCTCAACCCGCGCCGGTGTGAAGGCTTTCGACGACAGCCCGCGCAAACGCGTATGCGCTGGAGCGTCCATAAACAGCATTTGCTTCACCATCACCCGGGCAATGGGACTCAACGAAGACAATCCCATCTCGTCGAGTTGCGCGGGAGTGGGCGTGCGGTCGGCGGAGAAATTCAGCAGCACTTCGAGCACGTCCGGATAGCGCGTGACCACCCAGGCGTGCAAAAATGGATCCCAATGCACGGGATCTTCCGAGCGCAGGCGACGGAAAAGCGGGTAAGGGTTGGCCAGCACCTCCGGATCAAGCAGGTGATACAAGCTCAACACCGTATCCCGGCTCTCCGGCCGTGGTGGAGTTTTTGTGCTAGAGGACACTGCGGTTGCGGGCTCCTGAGAACTCGGCTTCGTTGCTTTCAACTTTGGCCAGAATAAGCTCCTCAATTTCCGAGGACATTTCGGCGACGGTGGGATGATCGAATAACTTCAGAAGCGTCAGCTCGACGCCAAAGGTCTCGCTGATTCTGGCAATCAACTGGGTTCCGAGCAATGAGTGACCGCCCAGCAAAAAGAAGTTGTCGTTCACTCCCACCTGGTCGATCTTCAGTAAGGGGGCGAGGATTTTCACCAACTCTTCTTCGACTGCAGTGCGGGGCTCGACGTAAGCTTCGGTGTGCTGCCGGTTTCCGCTAGGACTCGGCAGCGCCGCCCGGTCCAGTTTGCCATTCGCGGTTACGGGCACGCGTTCAATAGCGACGAATTCCATCGGCACCATGTAATCGGGCAAGCGCTTTCTGAGGTGGTCGCGGAGTTCTCCGGCATTCAGCCCGGCGCCGGGAGCAAGCACCACATAAGCCACCAGTTCTTTCTCACCCGGAACATCTTCGTGGGCCACTACTACGCTGGTTCGCACCGCCGCGTGCTGGCCCAGTACGGTCGCGATCTCGCTGGGTTCCACGCGGTAGCCGCGGATCTTCACCTGCTCATCCACTCGCCCGAGGAAAGCGATCTGGCCGTCAGGCAACCAGCGCGCCAGATCTCCCGTGCGATAGAGGCGCGCCCCAGGTTCTTCACTGAATGGGTTCGCAATAAAACGATCCGCGGTCAAATCGGGACGATTTCTGTAGCCGCGCGCCAGGCTGGCGCCGCCAATGTAGATTTCTCCCCTAGTCCCTTCGGACACCGGCTGCAGATGATCATTCAGGATATAAATCTGGACTCCATCGATCGGACGTCCGATCGGCGGGGGCTGGCTCGTAGGACTGTCCGGCGCAATCACTCCCGAAGTGCTGACCACGGTGCCTTCAGTTGGCCCGTAATTATTCACCAGAACGAAAGGCAGCCGCGCCGAAGGATACTTCTTCAACGTGTCGGCACCGGTCAGCAGGAATCGCAGCGCGGCCGTTTTCGGCCAGTCGAGCTGCATCAGATTTTCCGCCATCGCGGTGGCGGCGAAGGAGACGGTAATACGCTGCGATACCATCCAGTCGCGCAACGCCCGCGCATCGCTGCGCACGAACTCCTCCGGCAGATGCACGCTGGCGCCGCAGGTCAGATACGGCCACAACTCCCAGACCGCGGCATCGAATCCCAACGATGCCAGAGCGCTTGCACGGTCCGCGGCGCTCACTTGAAACGCTCGCTGATGCCAGGCCACCAGGTTCGACAGGCCGGCGTGCACCAGTTCCACTCCCTTGGGCTGGCCAGTGGAACCGGATGTATAGATGATGTAGGCGAGGTCTTCGGGGCTCGCAGTGCCCTCGGGTCGGCTGTCGGACTGAGCAGCAATTTTTTCCGCGTCGCCGTCGAGCGTGACCACTTGCCAGGAACCCGGCGACAATCTCTGCGCCAACGCCGTCGTGCTCACCACCACGCGCGCCTCTGAATCCCGCAGCATGAAAGCCAGACGGGCAACGGGCTGCACCGGATCCAAAGGAATGTAGGCGCCACCGGCCTTAAGAATGGCCAGAGCAGTTACCACCATCGCCGGCGAACGCTCCAGGTAAAGGCCCACTGCCGTGTCCCGGCCCACACCCAGCGAGCGAAGATAATTGGCCAGGCGATTGGCCAGGCGGTCAAGTTCCGCGTAGGAGAGGACTTCGGGAGCAGCGGAGACAGCTATGGCGTTCGGACTCGCGGCCGCTTGCTGTGCCACCAATTCGGCAACGCAGGGGGCTCCCGGTGCGTGCAAAACTCTCGGTGTCATTTCAGTTCGAAGACTTAGGGATTTGCCAGAATGCATTTTACGCTTGGGTGCTCTTACGCGGCCCCAGAGCCTCTCAGAACAGCGGGGACTGTCTTAGCAAGAATCTGCAAATCCAGCCACAATGACCAGGTACGAATGTATTGCAGGTCTAACTCCATCCACTTTTCGAAAGGGATGGAACTCCGGCCTTTGATCTGCCAGAGACAGGTGATTCCCGGACGAACGCTGAAGCGCCGGCGCTGCCAGTCCTGGCAGAAGGTTTCGAACAACTCGTAATCCCGCACCTGCAGCGGCCGGGGACCGACCAAACTCATGTCGCCCTTCAGCACGTTGAACAGTTGCGGAAGTTCGTCAATGCTGGTTTTCCGCAGGAAGCGGCCGATGGAAGTAATGCGGGGATCGTTCTTGATCTTGAACACCGCTCCGTCAGCCTCGTTCCGATGTTCGAGGTCTTTCAGCCGCTTTTCCGCGTCCACCACCATGGTGCGGAATTTGTAAATCTCAAACATCCTCTTATTCCGGCCCAGGCGCTTCTGCACAAAGAAGATAGGCCCGGGAGAAGTCAACTTCACCAGCACCGCAGTTAATACCATCACCGGCGACAGTAGAATGATCGCCGCCGCCGAAACCACAATGTCAATGGTGCGCTTAATGGCCAAGCCCCAGGCGTCCGCGATCGTGCTGTCATGACTCACCAGCCCCTCGTCGTGGCCCAGTTCATCGGTGCGATGTTTGGCTTCTTTCAAGTCGAAGATGTTCGGCATGAACCGAACGATAATGCCTTGTTGTTCGCACGCTCCTGCGATGGTGGAGGCCAAAGTGTGAAACGAGCGGATGGGCAGGGCCAGCACAACCTCATCCACCACATTGCGGCGCACGTAGGCCGGCAGTTCGTCCAGGTCGGTGACCAGGGTGTACCCCTGTTTCTTGAATTCGTCCAGCCCCTCCCACTGCTCGTCGGCGAATCCGAGAATCCGGTAGCCAAGTTCGGGCTTACCTTGAAGTCGCTGGACCAGAGTCATCGCGCGCGCGTTAGTTCCGATCACCAACAGATTGCGCTGATTTCGGCCATGCCGCCGGGCATAGGCCAGCACACCCCGAATGATCACCCGGCTCAGGATCACCGAGCCCGTGCTTAGCAGGAAGAACAACAGCAAAAAGACTCGATTGATGACCCAGATGCGGAACACCAGAGCAAATGCCGCAATGACGATTGTTCCCAGCGTCGTCGCTGCGGTAATGTCCCGGGCTTCCTCCCAGCGGCTCGACATGCGCTTCGATTTATAGAGACCAAACACGCTGAACAGGATGTGCCAGACCAGCACGAAACAGAGGAACAACACTAGGTTGGCGAGTTTCACCCGCATCTCGAAGAACTGAGCCAGGCTGAATCTGCCCACGCGGTGGTACAAGGGCAGGGTGGACACCACGAAGGCGCACACCATCAGCAACAAGTCAAACAGCTTAAAACCGTTTGTAAAAATTTTGCGGTTAATGCCCATGAGAAAGGTCCCTGACGAACTGCTACCAGAATTGGTGCGTTAAAGGGGAGAGGAAATTAACCTAAAGTGACACAGCCACGGGCAACAGGGGGATGCCGCCCATTCCAGTGCCGGTTGAGAGTTACTTTTTCGCTTTGGAAATCACCAGCCGTTCAATGGCATCGATGCTTTCCAGGTTGTCGTGGGTAATTTCTTCGTCGCCAATGCGAACGTTGAACGTTTCTTCCAGGAACGCCACCAGACGGAAAATGCCCATCGAATCAATGATGCCGTTCTTGGTCAAGACCTCCTGATCTGTGATCTGATTGATACCCTTGGTCTTAGCAAACTCTTCCAGAACGTACTCCCGAATCCGGTCTTTCACTTCTGCTGCGATCATGTTCCCTCTCTAGCGTGCTATGAATTTACCCCTTTTGTAACCAATCTACAACGCCACTTTGGTGGCGGTAACCACCCCAGTTTCAGCGGACCATAGCCGGATCCGCCGCCAACTTCACGCGATCAATCTTCCCCGTCGAGGTCTTCGGCAGTTCCAGGCAGAGGTCAATGAACTCTGGAATCATATACTTGGGAACCCGCGTCGCGCAGTGCTGCTGCAAATCCACAGCCTTGAGCGAATCGGCCGCGTGCAGGGAAACGATTGCCCGAAGACGGTTTCCTACGATCTCATCCGGAACCGCCAGCACCGCCGCCTCCTTTACGTCGGGATGGCTCAGCAGCGCGCTCTCGATCTCGCCCAGCTCAATGCGATAGCCGCGGCTCTTGATCATGCTGTCGCGGCGGCCCTGAAAGTAATAGTTACCATCCTCGGCCATCGTAACCAGATCGCCGGTGCGGTACATCTTCTCCTCGAAGTTCGGTTCGAAACGATTGGGTACGCACATTTTCTGTGTCTTTTCCGGATCGGCCCAGTACCCGTAGGTCACGGCCGGCCCGCGCACATACAATTCTCCGGCCTCGCCCTGCGCGGCGCGCCGCCCGTCATCGGTTACGGCAAAAGCATCCGTGTTGGCGCACGCAATGCCGATGGGCAGCTTTTCCAGGCCCGCCAGGCGCTCCCGTTCCACCTTGTAATAGGTGCAAACGTTGGTTTCCGTCGGCCCGTACAGATTGTAGAGGTCCGCCGCAGGCGCCATCTCCGCCAACTGCCGCAGATACTTCATCGGGAAAACTTCGCCCGCGAACAGAATCGTGCGAATGCTCGCCAGCTTGTCCGTGGTCAGCCGCGCATGCAGCAGAAGCAGCATCAGCGCCGACGGCACCGAATACCAAATGGTGATTCCCTTTTCCTGAATAAAATTGGCCAGGCTGGTCGGAAACAGCGCCAGTTCCTCGGTGATCAGATAAACCGTGGCGCCCGCTTCGAGCGTGTTGTAAACGTCGAAGACCGAGAGATCGAAATGCAGGGGCGCGTGATTCGAGAGCCGGTCTTCGCTGCGAACCTGAAATTCCTCCGCGCACCACTCCACAAACGTCAGCGCGTTCTGGTGCGACAACATCACGCCTTTCGGCCGTCCCGTCGAGCCCGAAGTGTAAAGAATATAGGCCAGATCAGTCTCGATAAGGCCCACCACGGGAGCATGGTCCGCGGGAAACTCCGCCAGCAGCGACCACGGAATCACGTTGCCGTCTTTTCCGTTCTCGGCCTGATCGGTCGAGATGCAGCACTCAAGTAATTCCAAAGTCTCCGGCGTTAACGCCTGCCGCTTCTCGTGATTCGTAATCAGCACGCGAATGCCACAGTTGCCGATAATGTAGCCGATGCGGTCCGCCGGCGCCTGCGGATCGAGCGGAACATAAACTCCACCCGCCTTGAGCACTCCCAACATGCTGACGACCGATTCCACGCACTTGGGGAAAAACAGTCCGACGCGATCGCCTTTCTTGATCCCTTGCTTGCGCAGCAAGTGGGCCATCTGGTTCGACCGCTCTTCCAGTTCGCGATAGGTGATGCTCCTGCCGCGAGCCCACACCGCCGCCTTCTCCGGATACGCCTTCGCACTCTTCGTCAATAATTGCTGCAATACGTATGCCATGACTTAGAACCTGGCCCCATTGGTTTGGATTTTGATCGATATCATAAAAGGAAACCCAGGGGGAGACAGCTCTGGAAACAAAACCTGAAGAGGGCGAATCACAGCCCCAGCATGTTCGAAATGATCACTCGGTGCACCTGCGAGGTCCCGGAGTAGATGGTGCCCGCAATCGCATCGCGCAGTTCGCGCTCCAGCTGATATTCCGTGGTGTAACCGTATCCGCCGTGAATCTGGATCGCCTCCAGGCAGCTCTGCACGCAGGCTTCGCTGACGTACAGTTTTGCAATCGAGGCTTCGCGCAAAGGATGCCGGCCTTGACTCTTCATCCACGCTGCCTTGTACAGCGCGAGTCGCCCGGTTTCAAGCCGCACATCCATGTCGGCAATCATGTTCGAGATCGCCGGAAATTTGCCGATGGGTTCGCCAAACTGCTTGCGCTCCTTGGCATACTTCACGCAGGTTTCCATGATGCGCTGCATGGCCCCAAGATGGCTGGCCAGGATGCAGATCCGCTCCCACTCCATCGAAGAAGTGAACACCGCCTGCCCGCCAAATTCCTTGCCCAGCAGATTCGATACCGGAATCTCGCAGTCTTGCAAGGAAATCTCAGCCATCGGAGAAGTCCGCAATCCCATCTTGTGCAGCTTGCGGCCAACCGTGAAACCTGGCGTCCCTTTGTCGACCAGGAATGCCGTAACCCCGTTCGGACCTCGGCTGGGATCGAGATTCGCGAACACAATCGTCACGTCCGCGTTGGGAGCGTTGCTGCTGAACGTTTTCGAACCATTCAGCACATACTTGTCGCCCTTGCGCTCGGCGCGGGTCTTCAAACTATACGCATCGGAGCCCGATCCCGGCTCCGTCATGGCATGCAGCCCAAGTCCCCCGCTAACCAGGCCGGGAAGATATTTGCGTTTCTGCGCTTCGGTTCCGAACGACCAGATCGGAATCTCGGAACTCCACATGTGCGCGTTGATGGAGAAAATCAGGCCGTTGTCCAGGCACCCGTAGCCCAACGCTTCCAGCGCACATACTGTGGTTAGAGTGTCAGCGCCACCGCCGCCGTACTCCGTGGGGATCGGCAATCCCTGAATGCCGAACTTCGCGCACTTCTGCCATAACTCCTGCGAGAATTCCTCGTTCTTATCGCGCTCGATGACGTCGTCTTTAAGCTCCTCGCGGGCAAAACGTAGCACTTCCTTGCGAAAAGCCGCCTGCTCGTCGTTCCATGCAAAGTCCAAGGCTTGTCTATCTCCTGTTCTTTCTGGCCCAAGTGCCCCTGAGCTTTGTAGTAAAGAGCTTTGTAATAAGAGCTTTTTTCGTGCAGAACTTGCGATGTAGACCCACTTATGCCGATACGGAAGCGGGTGTGCGCGCCGTTTCCGGTTCCGTCTTGGCTCCTGCCACCGGAGCCGCTACCGCCTCCGCCTTCTTTACGAACCGTTGCGGGCGGCCACCCGGCAGCTTGAGGCGCGCCGGAACTCCCATGACCATCATGTTATCCCGGACGTCGGTCAGCACCAGGCTGTTGGCCGCGATCACCACGTTATTGCCGATCTTGGCGTCGCCCACCAGCTTTGCGCCGGGGCCGAAATAAACGTCGTCGCCGATGCCGCGGCAGGCGTGGGAAATCAAGCATCCCGTCGCTATGGTGAAATTCCTTCCGATTTTGGTGGCGCCGAGATTGATCGCATACACGGAGTGGATCACGAAGCCCGGCCCAATGTCGGCCCGTGCGTCAATATGCACGCTGGTGAAAACTTCGGCCAGCTTGCGGAAGAAAAGCCCAAAGACCCGCAACAGTTGCCCGATCACCGGAATTCGCACGCTGCGCGCCCAGCGTGAAAAGCGGTAGGCGACCACCGGCCACGTAGAGTGACGGATCATCACCTCGATCCGCTTTCCCAGGCTCGGCTTCCAGTCCGGGTCGGTGCGGGTTTCCCGCATCGCCCGGTTCAAATCTTCCCGTAGGTTCTCAAACATGTTCGTTCTTGGAGATTAAAGCCTAGAGCTTCTTGTAGATGCGTTCCGGAACGGGGAAAGTGCGGTGATTAAGCACCGCGCCCAGCACCCGGACGTTGGCATGCTCGAGGTCGTGCACCGCTTTGCGCGCAGTTTCGCGTCGCGAAGCATTCGCCCTGAGTACCAGCACCACGCCTTCGGCGTTGCGGCCCAGCATGATCGTGTCATCCCCGGCGCGCAGCGGCGGCGCGTCGATCAGGACGTAGTCAAACTCTCGCTGCAACTCCGGCAGCAGCGCGCGCATGCGCTCGGAACCCAGCAAGGTTTGTGATTTCTCCGTCTCCGCCCCGCAACTCAGCAGCCAGAGATTCGGACGCGACAGCTGCGTCACGAACCCGCGCACCGGGTCGTGCACTTGCAACGCGTCCGCCAGCCCGTAATGATTGGTCACGCCGAATTCCCGATGCAGCCCGGGCGAGCGCAGATTGGCATCCACCACGCAAACCGTGGCCGAAACCTGCGCCGCCAGCACTTCCGCCATGCGGGCGCAAATCCAACTGCAGCCGTTGCCGGACTCCGTCCCCGAAACCACCACCAGGCGCGATCCGTCCGTTCCCGGCGCAAAAAACACGCGCTGCACCAGCTTGAAGATTTCGTCCCGCTGTCCCTCTTCCATCTTTAGTTCCAGCGGCTTCAAGTCGACCGGCGGCCGCGCCTCGATGGGCCGGCGTGCCGGAAAAGGCTCAGCAAGTAAAGGTTCGCTGGGTAAGGGTTCAGTGCTGGTTTGGAACATCTCGCGTTCCTTACCGAGGTTCTGCATCAATTCAAAATTCTTGCTCATAAACTCCTTGGGTCTACCATTTTTCCGGAGGCTTCTCTGCGGAAGCTTTCCATTAACTGGGTTGCGTGTCAGGTGGACGAACAAGCCCGCTGCGCCAGTTCTGCAGCAACCGTGCTACGTCCCGCATATGCTGAACTGCTTCCGCAGGACTCAGAGAGTCGGCCGCGGGTTTAGGGTTGGCCAATACCGGCTTGTAAGGGTCTATGTCCTCTTGATCGGATCCGGCCCGGCGTAGCGGCTCGGGGCCCAGGCCGCTCGCAGTTGAGAGCCTGGACATGGTCAACGGAGCTTCCACTTCAGTCATGAACCGCGAAATATCCAGGTCGTTAATCACTTCCTGCACGATCGCGCTGTCCACCGACTTCTTCCTCTCAGCGCAAGCCAGCGATAGCGCATGAAAACAGTAGTTGTTGATCTGGCGCGGAATCCCTTCGCTGGCCTGCGCAATCAACTCGAGCGCTTCCGGCGAAAACAACACGTGGCCTTTGTATCCTGCCACCTGCAGCCGGTGCGCAATGAAACGTGACGTTTCGTGCGGCGACAGCGGGGCCAGCCCGCTCAACGACGTAATGCGTTGCCGCAACTGCGTGAGCGAGGGATGGGCCAGCTTGTCGGCCAGCGTGGGCTGCCCCACCAGAATAATTTGCAGCAGCTTGGCCTGCGGTGTTTCGAAATCGGAGAGCAGCCGGACGGTTTCCAGGACCGATGCATCCAGGTTTTGCGCTTCGTCGATCACCACGATGAAGCGGCGGCCGGCTCGCGCTTCCTGCACCAGGCAGCGGTTGAACTGCTCGTGCATGCGCACAAAGTCTTGCACGTCGTTCTCAATGCCAATCTCCGCCAGCAGAAAGCGCATAAACTCGCGCGAATTGCACTGGGTTTGAAAGATGAACGCGGTCCGCGCCGTGTGCGCGAACTTCGCCAGCAGGTGGAAGAGCAGCGTGGTCTTGCCCATCCCGGGCCGGGCCACCAGCGACAGGAATCCGCGATTCGCCTCGATCCCGTAATAAAGGGATGCAAGCGCTTCCCGGTGTGCCGGACCAAGATAAAGATATCTCGGGTCCGGGGAAACACCGAAAGGCTGTTCTCGCAGGCCGAAGAATTCTAGAAACATTTCGTTAGTACCTTCTGTCCTGGTTGGGGTTGCGCGGCTTGCTGGTCACTTCGAACGGAGAATCGTCCCCCACCGCGTGGGCTTTGCCGTTACCGTTGCCGTGGCCATTGCCGTTTCCGTTTCCATTCCCATGGCCGTTGCCGTTGGTCCGCAGGCCGTTGGCCCCCGCTCGATGGGACGGAACCGCTGCCAGCACCGGAATCCTCAGTTCCGCCATCACCTCGGTCGGCGTACGGAACGACTGGTCGGCATAGTCAATCGCGAAAACCACTCCCAGACTCACCGCCGAAGCCAGCAGGCAAGCCACCAGGCCAAAAATCCACACCGACCGCGTGGGCAAACTTGGAATCACCGGGCCCTGCGCCACCGATACGTTCAGAATGCGGTCTTTGTCGAGGGCGTCGGCAATGCGCGCCTCTTCCCGCTTCTTGGTGTAAAGCAGATAGTTCGCTTCGTCCGCTTTCTGGGTGCGCATCAAGTCGCCCTGCAGGATTCCCTGCTCGTCCAGCTTGCGTGCCTGTGCCATGTACATGTTCACAACCGCGTGCAGCGCGGTCTCCCGAGCCTCAAGTCCGGCCAGGTCGGCCTTGGCCTTCGCCAGTTCCGAATTCAGCCACGCGTACGTCTGATTCTGGTCCGTGGTCTCTTCCTTCACCGGGGTGGTTTCTTCCAAAGTTAGCGCCGCATGCGTATCGGCAATCTGCTTATCGACTTCCACCACCAGCGGATAGGTCGGCTGGTACTTGGTCAATAACTCAGTCCGCTTCATCTCGAGCGTCAACAACGTGGCCTTCAGGGTCTGCAGGACTTGCGCGTTGTCCCCCTTTTTCACCTGGGTTGCGATGCGGGTGGGAGTCGATTTGTACTGGCCTTCAAGATCGGCGATGCGCTTCTGTCCCTCGGCGATGGACGCCCGCGTCGTATCCAGAGAGCTGTTGAAGTCGGCCAGCTTCTGCAACACCATGTCCCGCTGCACCGTAGGAGCAACGCCGTTCTGCTCGGTGGAGAACTTGCTCATCTGGCCTTCGACGCTCATCAACTCTTTCTTGTATTGGTCCGCTTCCTGGTCGAAGAACGCGACCTGCCCGGCCGGATGGTGCACTTCCAAATGCTTGTCCAGGTAAGCCTGATCCAGCGTGGCGAGCACTTTCTGCGCCAGTTCCGGTTTGTGCGATTCATACGCAATGCTGATGACGTTGGTCTTCTTGATCACCTCCAACTGCAGGTCGCCCCGCAATTGCAGGATGGCCCTGTCCGTCCGCTGTTGTTGCGTTTCGCCGGGATGCAGAATGCTGGACAAGAGTTTCTTGCCGTCGAGGCCGCACGTTGTCACCACCTTGTGCAGCACGTCCTGGCTCTGAATCAACTCCACTTCCGAGTTGATGTCTTCCTCAGCCACGGTGTCCTTAAACATCATGGGAGCGTTTTGCTCCGGACTGATGACCGGATCCACGCGTTCGCGCTTCACCAGCAGCTTGGTCTCGGCCCGATACTTCGTGGGCAGGACCAGAGCGGAGAGGAGCACGCCCACAACGACGCCGACGAAACACAGAACCATTACCCGCTTATGGCGAAAGCCGATCGCAACCACATCTCTCGCGGTAAAAGAATAGGACCGGTGCGCGTTGCCGTTCACGGAACTTGGTTGATTCATAGTTGCCTCCATACTGCTTTCAATCTGTTCAGTCTCCGGACGAAGCTAACCCTTCGCCTCTTCGCTTACGGTATTGTCAACGGCAGGTACGAGCCCATACTCAAATTCGGAATCATACGATCGATCTTCGACAGCGTATTCTTCGGCACAAACAGCATGTCCCCGGAGTGCAGGAACGGATCCTCGCGCAAATCCCGGTCCTTTTCCATCTTCTTTACGTTGATCAGCTTCGCTTCCGTCCACTGATCGTCGACCCGGCGGAACAGCACCACCTGGGAATGCTTGGCGCTGGACTGAAAGTCTCCGGCGATTGCAATGGCTTGCGTGACCGTCATGTTGCCGTGCATCTCGTACTTGCCGGGTTTGGCCACCTGGCCGGACGCGATAAAGTACGGCTTCTCGAATTCTTTAAGTACAACCGAGATCAGGGGATTATTCAAGATCTTTCCATAAGCCAGACGCAGCGTTGAGGTTAGTTCCGGGACAGTTTCGCCGGCAACCTTAAGGTCCCCCACTCCCCGCAGGGTCACGAAACCATCGGGCTGTACCGCAACCGCCGTCTGGTTGAACTCCGGACTCAGTTCAAAGGTCAAATCGAAGGTGTCGCCAGCTTCGATGCGGTAGCGCGGATTGCGCGATTTGAACTGCGGGCTGTCCCCGGTTTGCTTGGTCGCGTCCGTTTGCTTGGTCGTGTCGGGCAAAGTTGCGCTGGCAGTCGGACCGGCGCTCGCGGTGGTATCGGTCTGCGCGGCGCAAATCGAAACGCAAAATAATGTGCAAGCCATGGCTGCCGTCAGCCCAACCAACACCCGCTTCACCCAAGCCAAATTTGTGATCATCGTCATCATTGCAAGACCTCCACCCTTCAAGTAGTTCATGAACCCTTGGGCCGCGTCCTCTTGGGATTGTAGCCTCTTGGCTCAAATGCGCCAGCGCTACACACCCCAGGGGAAAGGCCCCTTCTTCGGGCCAGTTCCGCGCCCCGTGCCCAGACCCGCTAGCGGGCTACTCTACCTTGACGGTCTGCTGCTCAAGAGCCGACACTTCCCGCCCACGCGGGGTCAGGTTGTGCTGGCGAATCTTGTACAGAATCCCGCGATAGCTGATGGACAGCAACTGCGCCGCCCGCCTGCGGTTCCATCCCGTGTATTCGAGCGTGCGGCTGATCGCGTAGATCTCCGCCTCCGCCCGCAGACTCCGGAGCGAAAAATGTGGATCGCTCTGCGGCTGATCTGTCTGCACATGATCCGCCTGCACATGATCCATCTGAGCCGGTCCCGCCACAACTTGGTTGTCGCCCGACATCTCGACTCCCGCGAGTTGGCTGCCGTTACCGTTCTTGCCCGTCTTTGCTTTGTTTTCTAGTTGATTCATAGGACTAAGCCTCGCAACAACTTCTGTATGTGTTTGGTCTCTTCAAAAGGGGAAAAGGAAAACTAAACTGCTTCAACGTCGTAACCCGCGACCCGAACGCATAGCGACCGCTGAATCGGCTCCACCGAGATCACCAGGCTGCGATCGCCGTTCTCCGCCACTAAAATGCCTTGGACGCCGTCCAGTGCTCCGCCACGAACCCGTACGCGCTGGCCAATGTGGAGGAAGGGACGTTCTTCGTAAGGAATTCTGCTGGCAACCAGAACTTTGATGTCTTCGATCTGGCGATCTGGGATGGGGATTCCAGTACCGTGGACTCCGACAAAGCCGACCACGCCCTGCGTCTGCAGCACGCGAACGCGATCGTCTGAGGAATGAATCATGCGCAGGAAGGCGTAGCCGGAAAATAGAGGGGTTTCAACCTGTTTGCGGCGGTCGCTCCAGTTGCGGGTTTGGGTGACGATTGGGAGAAACGACTCAATTCCTTGCGTTTCCAATTGCCGGGCGACCAACTTTTCATGGCGGGAACGCGTTCGAACGGCATACCAGCGCGCCTGGCCGGGCAGCCCGGCGCCGTCAATCGCGGGCCTGCTTCCTTCCATCAATTGCGCCCCTCCGTTCATAGCTCCGCCCTCTCAGTCACATCCGCAACTTTCAGAAAAAACACGCGGAGGTGCTTCTGTCTGCTTTCAGAACGTCTTCAGAACGACGACTCAACCGGTCGCCTGCTTCCTTCATTAAAGGGGGGATGTGATACCGAACCACCGCTTGAGGTGGCTTACTACGACTGCAAGTGAAGCCAGTCTAACCAACCCCTGCAAGTTCCTGCAAGAGGTAAAAAGCCCTAATGAAGAAAGACCTCATTCGACTCCACGTTGTCGAGAAAATGGAATCGCTTTACTGGAGAGGAAAGGCTCTAGTTGCGTCGAGTAGCGGGCAGAACGCCTTCACAACACTAACCCAGGCAATGACTTGCATTCATCCGCCAATCTTCGGCCTTCGTCGGGCTCCTAAGGGTAGGTTTGCCGTTGTGTGCAAAAGTGAAAAGTTCCGCTGGGGAAAATCCTGCCAAGATATTCGCGTTTTGCGCCGGGATATTCGGCTTTTGCACCGGGACAAGCAGCTATTGCGCCGGTATCTTCGGATGTTGCAGGTTTTTGCACGCTTGACAGGACCAATTTTGAATAGCAAAATGCGCGCTAACCATCGGGCCCCGATTGATCTGGTCAAATTGTGATGCTGCTTCGTCGACATCTCGCGAAGCGTCACTCCGAGGAGTACGTTCTCGGCGCCCGGAAGACAACGTCCTTTCGACATCACGTTTTGAAACTGCAAGACCACAAGCACAATCTCTGCGCAACTCGTTCCCCTGCTGAATGTTTCCTTCCCCCCACGTTACGGCCACAACCATTCTCTTTGAAAGTGCGTCTGACGTGTCGCCAAAGTTTAAGGAGCCCCCATGAAATCGCGCACACTCCGTCTGTTCGCAATGTTGGTACTCGTAGTTCTCGGCGTTCTGGCAGTTCCATCGCACCTTCTGTATCACGTAGAAGCAGAGTGCACCACTAAGTGCGCACCTCCTCCGCCTCCACCTCCAACGGTCGGTGAGTTTGGCGGCCCATTGGCGGGCCTCACTACCACGCAAACTGGTTTCTTCAACGGTGGATACGGCATCTTCGCCATCAAATGGGATCCCATCCGCGGCCTCGGCCCAGTTTCGACTAGAACCGGCTGCTTCACCTGTCACGGCGCTGGCACCGACGTGCTCACCGGCACCGCTGGCGACACCAGCAATGTCACTGGGACCCGCTATGGCAAGTGGAATCCCGACAACACCTTCAACTATCTCGACGGCAACGGAACCTTCCCGGAAAATGAGGGTGGGCCGATCGTGCACGGTATTTCGAATGCGACCTTCCAAACGCTGCCGGCGTGCAATCTCATGACAATCGCCAAATCGCCTACCGGTGCCACCGAGTCCGGAACCACGGTGACCATCACCACAACAGCGCCGCACTTATTTTCCGTGGGACAAAACGCGCAGATCGAAAGCGTCGGTGTTTCCCGCTATAACGGAACCTTCACCATCACCAGCATTCCTTCGCAAACCACGTTCACTTACACGGCCGCCAGTTCGGGTTTAGCAGCATCCGGTGGCGGCAATGCCAAAAACTTGCCGCACGAAGTCGTGCCTGCCGATGCCACCGTCGTGAACCAGGTGCGCTCGCCGCAACTGTTTGGCTTGGGGTTGATCGATAATATTCCCGATATCGCCATCGAGGCGAATGCCGGCATCAGCAAACCCTACGGCATCACCGGCATCATCAATTGGGTGCCGGATGAAAACGGAGTGATCCGTCCCGGAAAATTCGGCCAGAAGCTGAACGAGGTTTCCCTGTTCCAATTCAATGCTCACGCCGAATTCAACGAGCTGGGCATCACCACCAACTCCAGCCCATTCGGAATACCCAGCGAGTTCAACCCGAATGAACATAAGCCGCAGGGCTCGGACTATCCCAGCGCCTGCCAGCCTGACAACAATGCGCCCCAGGACGTGGGTCAGGACAACATGATCAAGATGACGCAATTCGTCGCGCTGCTGGCCCCCATACCTCCACAACCTCCGACCACGGCCAGCACTGCGGGTCAGGTCGTGTTCAACATCATCGGCTGCAGCGTCTGCCACATCGAGAATTTCACCACTCGCAGCAACGTAACGCTAAATCAAACGGAAGGCAGACAGACTGTAGTCATCAACTCACTGAGCAACGTAACCTTCAATCCGTATTCGGATTTCCTTCTCCACGACATGGGCTCCGGAGATTCTGGCGGCATCCCCTACCAGCCCAACGGCACCGGCCAAGCCTCTCTCACCATGTGGAGGACCGCGCCCTTGTGGGGACTGTCAAATATTCTCCTCAAGTCCGGCGGCTTGATGCACGACAACACATCGACCAGCATCAATGCGGCGATCCTCCGGCACGGCGGCGAAGCAGCTACCGTGGTTTTGAACTATCAAGGTCTGGATTCCACCGACTCAGCAAACCTGCTGGCCTTCCTGAATTCGCTGTGACGGGGAGAGCCTGAATCAAAGTCGCGAAGGCGACGGCATTCATTAGCCCCGCACGTGAGTGCGGGGAATGCGAGAAGAGAGAGAATGAGTCCCGTCAGGGACGGCACAGACTTCTTACGCGTGTTAGGTTTCCTATCCGAACCCTAACCCGGCATCCTGAAGGAGAGGGTAACTCTGGTTTGCATCTCCACCGCCTGCCCCTGCCGCAGGCGGGGTTTAAATCGCCACTGCTTCACGGCGGCAATCGCAGCGTCGGCCAGCAAGCGCTGGCCACTGATCAGTTTCACGTCTTGAACGGCGCCATCGCGGCCGATGCGCACCTCCAAAACCACTGCCCCTTGCATCTGCTGCTGCCGCGCTTCCTCCGGATATTCCGGTTCCACGCGCTGCAGCAGACTGCCTTCCGCGACCTCCGGCGGCACTTCAACCACCCCGGCCGGTTCCACAGCGGATGCCCGTTGCATCCCGCTCCCGCTTGTACCCGTCGTGTTCGCCGCATCGCGCGGCGCCGGCGGCATCCGGAAAACTTCTTTCCCGTTTTCATAAACCAACAGGCCGCCCTCCGGAGGGAAGGATTCATTCAAACGAGCCGCACTTGTGCCCGGCGCCGCAGATGGATTTTTTTTCTCGCCAACGGTGCCCGTCGAGTTCTCCGCTGCAGACCCGGCCGCTGGCGAAACCGCGCCTGTTCCAAGTTCGCCAGCTGTCTGCCCCGCGCCGTTCGGAGCGATCACGGCGGGTTCAGGGTTTGATCGCGCTACTGGCCCACGCACCGCCCCTGTCTTTCGCAAACCTAGACGCAAACCCACTAGAGTGACCAGCAACAACGCGCACACCACAACCGCTGCTCCCAGAGCAACAGTAACCACGTCAAGCCCAGCCCGCGGACTTCGCGCAAGGGTTTCCGCGGTAACCTCATCATCCTCTTTATGCGGCGTCACCGCTGCGCCCTCTCCCGAATCTTCCAACGCAGTCTCCGCCGCGGGCGAAACCGCCTTCGCGGACTCATCCTGCGCCGCACCCGCCGCATTAATGCTTGTTACCGACAACGCTTCGTGCGCTCGCTCCAGATTCTTCAGGATGCGCTGCGCCAGCGCATCCAGCGTGCGTTCATCCCGCTCTCCAAAAGCCGCCGCTCGCGACGAGAACACCTCCAGCAGCCCGGCCAGGCCGCCGTTCCGCAGCAGGGGAAGAATCACCACCGACCGCACGCCCAAATTCCGCGAAGCCTCGGCATCGGCGCGCGGGTCAGTCAACGCGTCCTCGCAGCGCTGCGCCTGCCGCGTCCTGATGCACTCCGCCGTCAGCCCAGACTCGCCCCCCAACCGCGACCCAAACTCCGGAGCGTTTACCCCGCTGCTGGCGCGGCACACCATTTCTCCATCGCGCTCAAGAATAATCGCCGCCCCGGTCGCGCCAGTCGCCAGGCAAGCCTGCTCCACAATCTCATTCAGCACAATCTCCAGCGCCAGGTCCGCCGAAACCTGGGCCGAGAAATTGCCCCCGCTGTGCGCCGCAAACAGCGCCGCCAGTTCTCCCAGGTCGGATTCAGACCCCGAACTCATGTTCTGCACGGGGGAAGACTGGGGCTCGGGAATGGGACGGTCAGGCATGTCAACCAGGCTCAGGTTGATACTCTTCTTCTGTAGCGGAGTTTCGCCCCAAACCCGAGGGTTGTCAATATGCATTACCCGTATTCAACGCGCTCTAGCGCTGCACAAATCCGTGCCAATTACCCAACGGGCCGAGGAAATATCCGGCAACCTGCCCGGTTGCATTGATGCTGGTCGCAAAAGTACCCTGCCCGGATCCTGTTCCAGCATCGGCGTCGTCGAAGACGACAATATTCCCCAGCCTATCGCGAGTAAAGCTGTGAGACACGCCGCTTGCGTCGTAGTAGCTCCCCGCGACGGTTCCGCTTGCGTTGACGGCCAATGCAAAAGTCGAGACCGCGCCAGCGATATCAATTTGAATGAGGTTCTTTCCCTGGCGAAGGAAGCCGTGATCCGCGAAGGCCGGGTCCTCGAACCAACCCACGATGGTGCCGCTGTCGTTGATGGCCTCTACCTCTGTGAAAGTCGCCACCGGTGAACCGACAAACGTCGTGATATTGCCGCCCGCGTCCCGGTAATATCCACGGCGCTTCGCAATCGTGTTGGTATAGTCCCCTGCTATCACGCCGGAGAGATTGATCTTGGCGTTGTCCACCTCCGTCGAGCCCGTGGGTGCGAAGGTCGTTACCGGACCGCTGGCCGTCCATATGAAACCGATGTAAGTCGTAATGCCATTGGGGAAATAATACCCCGCCACTTGTCCACTATCATTAACGCTGCTCGGAAGCGTGCCACCTGCGCCTGACACATCGAACGTTGTGAATACCCCTGAAGAGTCAAGCAGGAAGCCGTGGTCATGGCTTTCAGAATCCTCATAAAACCCACAGATCTGTCCGCTGTCGCTCATAC
Organism: uncultured Acidobacteriaceae bacterium; assembly: GCA_963842095.1. Lineage (GTDB taxonomy): Bacteria > Acidobacteriota > Terriglobia > Terriglobales > Acidobacteriaceae > Sulfotelmatobacter. Next base: position 316,896 of record CAWJEY010000002.1, on the reverse strand, counting down.
CCTCGGGGAAAGTCCCCTGGCGAAAAAATGTTCCCGCGCCCGGGGCGTCAAAGGTCGCGATGTTGCCAGATGCGTCACGAGTAAACCCGTGGTAAACGGTGTTGGAGTCGGTGTATTGTCCGGCGATCACGCCCGCGGAGTCGATACCCCACACGTAAATAACTACAGCACCAGGAACGTCGAACGATATGATCCTCGAAGGGGTGGCGGCCGAGAGCGCAGTCGAAGGCGTCATCAGACCCATGCAGACGACTGCCAGTAGTGAGAGAAGAGCACCGCAGCTCCTAGCGTGGAAGTCGCGCTTCGGATCCTTGTAGTTGTTCATCTTTAGTCCCTCCTGGTGAGCCCCTTTATTTCTTTCGTTCCAAAGACGGCCCGATTCTACGCGCCCTTCCACCTATCGCGACAGTATGAAAGATTTTGCACCCTAGCGAACCCTCCCGAGCGCCATCCCAAATCGGTAGTGAGGATCAGCAAAACAATAGCGCCGAAGCCCTCCACCCTTCCTCCGCCGCCCCCCGGAAATGTTAGAATCACCTAATCTTGCGACGGGTTAACGTATTTTCTCAATTCATTCCGGGCCCATCCCGTGGCTTCTCTGAAAGATACGAACCCACGGCTGTCCCAAGAGACGTAGTCCCTGGAGTCTAACCATGCGCCTCGCTGTCGTCGGTTCCGGATACGTAGGATTGGTGGCGGGCGCCTGCTTCGCCGACCTCGGCCACGACGTCATTCTCGTCGACAACGACGAACGCAAGCTGGCCGCCCTCAAAGACGGCCAAGTCCCCATTCACGAAAACTTCCTGCCCGAACTTCTGAACCGTCACCGCGGGCATCGTCTTACTTTCTCCGCCGATCTGCAAGAAGCCGTGCGCGCCAGTGCGGCGATTTTCGTCGCCGTAGGCACTCCGCCCACCGATCGCGGCGATGCCGACCTCTCGTACGTCGAAATGGTCGCCCGCGAGATTTCCGGAGCCATCAACGGATACAAAGTCATCGTCGAGAAGAGTACAGTCCCGGTCTACACCAGCGAATGGGTTCGCAAAATTATCCTGCGCAACGGCGCCGACCCTGAATCCTTCGATGTCGCCTCCAACCCCGAGTTTCTCCGCGAAGGCACCGCCGTCACCGACTTCCTTTTTCCCGACCGCATCCTCGTCGGCTGCGATTCCGAACGCGCTGCCGCAGTTCTGCGCGAAATCTACGCCCCGCTGACCAGCGGCAGCTACTACCAGCACCCCGACGCCATCCCGCAACCTGACCGCACCTCGATCCCCGCTCCCATCATCGTAACCAGCACCAAGAGTGCGGAAATGATCAAGCACGCCTCCAACGCATTCCTGGCGATGAAGATTTCTTTCATTAACGCCGTCGCCTCCATCTGCGAAACCGTGGGCGCTGACGTAAATCAGGTCTGCCACGGCATCGGCAGCGACTCCCGCATTGGCCCACGCTTTCTGAATCCCGGCATCGGCTACGGCGGGTCTTGCTTTCCGAAAGATGTAATGGCCTTCCGCGCCGTCGCCCGCGAGTGCGGATACGATTTCCGCCTGCTCGACGAAGTCATGCGCATCAACGAAGATCAGCGCGACCGCTTCCTCCGCAAAGTGCGCAGTGCCCTCTGGACCCTCCGCGGCAAACATCTCGGAGTCCTCGGCCTGGCTTTCAAAGGCGGAACCGACGACATTCGCGAATCCCCCGCCGTCCTTATTCTGCAGGCTCTGCTGCAGGAAGGCTGCAAGATTACCGCCTACGATCCCGCCGCGATGGAGCGCGCTCAGGAAGTGATGACCTCGGGCATTAGGTTTGCCAGTTCTTCCTACGAAGCGGCCCACGGCGCCGACGCCCTGCTCATCCTTACCGAGTGGGAAGAATTCTCGAACCTCGATCTCCGCCGCCTCCACCAGGAACTCAAATACCCAATCGTGATCGATGGCCGCAACCTGTATGATCCAGAAGTGATGGCAACTCACGGCTTCACTTACTACAGCGTAGGACGCGCCGCCTCTCATCCCGAAGCCGCACCCGCCGCCTTGAAGGCCGCAATGAAGAACGGCACCAACAAAGCATGAGCCCAAAACGCGCCCTGGTCACCGGCGGAGCCGGCTTCCTCGGATCCCATCTCTGCGATGCCCTGCTCGGCGAAGGCTACAGCGTAGTCGTAGTCGACAACCTGCTAACCGGCCGCCGCGCCAACCTCGCTCATCTCGCCAATGATTCTCGATTTGAATTGGTAGAAAAAGACATCTGCGATCCTTTCGACGTAGGCAAGGTCGATTACGTCTTCCACTTCGCCAGCCCCGCCAGCCCCGTCGACTACACCCTCCACGGCATTGAAACGCTGAAAGTCGGCTCGCTCGGAACTTTCCACGCCCTCCAGGTCGCCCTCAAATACAACGCCAAGTATCTCGTCTCTTCCACCTCCGAGTGCTACGGTGACCCGCTCGAGCATCCTCAGAAAGAAACTTACTGGGGCAACGTGAATTCCATCGGCCCGCGTTCCGTCTACGACGAAGCCAAGCGCTTCACCGAATCCGTCACCATGGCTTACCACCGCTATCACAAAATCGATACGCGCATCGTCCGCATCTTCAACACCTACGGCCCCCGCATGCAACTCAACGACGGACGCGTGGTCCCCAACTTCATGAAGCAGGCCCTGCGCGGCGAAGACCTCACCGTCTACGGCACCGGCAGCCAGACCCGCAGCTTCTGCTACGTCAGCGACGAAATCGACGGCTTCATTCGTTTAGCAAAATCGGGCGAGCATCTCCCAGTCAACATCGGCAACCCAAACGAATTCACCATCCTCCAATGCGCCCAGCACGTAATAAAGGTGACAGGATCAAAAAGCAAAATCATCTACAAACCGCTCCCGCAAGACGACCCGAAGCAACGCTGCCCCGACATCACCAAAGCAAGAAAACTCCTAGGCTGGGAACCAAAGATTGATCTGGAGACCGGCCTGCGAATGTCGCTGGATTATTTCCGGGAGGCCGCGGCCGGGGAAACGGCCACAACGAAGTAACTGGAAAGCACGATCCGGGTAGCGCGGGATCAAGTTACAAAACTAGACATTCGCTTGCAGCTAACTCGGATAGGATTAAGCCAGGCAGGAGGGTGGCCATGAAAACCCTTGGGCTGATCCGGGCTGCATTTCCCTTCGGATTTCTTCTTTGCGGGTTGTTGTTCCCTTTCACCTCCACGATTTCTGAAGCAAAGAGCGCGATCTATCCGGAGATCGTGCGACTGAGCTATGTGCAAGGTGACGTGCGGTTCTCGCGCGAAGACTATGGCCCCCACCAACTTTGGGAGCAGGCGGCGGAGAATCTGCCGATTCTTCAAGGCTGGAGCATGGTGACCGGCAACGGGCGCGCGGAAATCGAATTTGAAGATGGTTCCGTCTTGTATTTGGCGGAGAATTCAGCTTTGCAGTTCGAAACGCTGATTACAACGCGTGGGGTGCCGTTCACACAGGTGGGGCTGATCACAGGAACGGCAACAGTGTCATTTCATCCTGTTCGAAAAGAAGTGTTTCGTATCGCAACTCCTACGGATACTCTCCAGCTCGATGCCGCCGACTTATCCAGAGTGGATAGCTACCTCGATGCCGCCGTCGGCACAGTTCAGGGCAAAGACAAAATCGAGGTGACAAAATGGTCCAGGGGAAAGGTTCTCTATCATGGCTACGGCCCTCCGGTTCAGGTAGGAAAATCAGCCAGCTCGGAGGGGCCAGTCGACTGGGATAAGTGGGTGGCGGCAAGAGTCAAGCAGCGGGAGGAAGACACGGCTGCGGCGTTGCAGGCCTCCGGGCTCGTTTCGTTCATTCCCGGCCTCACAGATCTTTACACGGGAGGAACTTTTTCTCCTTGCGCGCCTTTTGGAGTGTGCTGGGAGCCGCAGGAGCCGCCCCCGGCACCACCGCAAACTCAGCAGCGAGAGACAAAGCCATCACCTGCCTCGAAATCAAGCTCCTTGGACTACTACTATCCGCTTGCCACTTGTCCTCCCACCCTCGTTGACAACGTGGAGGTGAGAGATCCGGCCTGGTCCTGGGCACTGTGCCATTCGGGCTCCTGGGTTTACCTGCGCGGACGATACCGATTCGTTGTTGGAAAGAAGAGGCATCACCCTCCGGTTCACTGGGTACGCACCGGCAAAGAAAACGCCTACGTTCCCAGGCATCCCAATGACGTGAAGGGTCGGCCACCGCTGAATCTAAAGTACGGGGTTTTTGAGGCGGCGCCGGCGCGGGACGGATTCTTCGAGCACCGCTACCTCGATCCCGCGGAGAAGTACAGGGTGCTGGCCAAAGCTCCCAAACAGCTTCGCGAGGTACCGTATCCGCACCTCGCCAAGGTCGAACGACCGGAAATCTCTGCACGACTTCTGGCGCCGGTCAGAGTCAGCGGGAAGCCTGGACCGGGGCCGGTCGTAACGAACTCGAACGCTCCTATTCACTTCGACTATAAGACGGGAAATTTTGTCCAATTCGGATCCCACGTTGTCGGGAACGGGGGCGGAGGTGGGGGTGGGGGTAGGGTCGTCGGAAGCCTTGGTGGGCACGGTGGGTATTCGGGCGGCTTCGGTGCAGGCGCGGGTGGAGGTAGCAGCAGCGGCGGCCACGAGGGTGGGCGCGGTTCCAGTGGCATTGCCAGCGCATCGTCGGTTGGGGGAGGGGTCAGTGGAGGAGGCGGGCACAGGTAAACCTAACCCAAACGTTTGGGTTTTGCAGGCAGGGACACGCTCGCCTCGGACTCAACCAGATTAAGACAAGTGTGGGGATAACCACTTCGGATTTTACTGAGAACTGAGAACCGGAAACCGGGGGCTACTTCTACGAACTTTCCGCCGCAGCCGCCACAAAGTCAATCAACTGCTGCACTCCATGCCGGTCGTCCTTGGTATTCAGCTTGAACGATACTCCCATCCCGTAGCCGGGATGCGAAGACTTCACTTGCCCGCTCAAGCGCAACTTCATCTCGTGCGTGCGCACGATGATCTCCACCGGCGTTCCCGCCGGAAACGCCAGCGGCATTTCCAGGTAGCATCCGCCTGGGCTCAGATCGCTCAGATGACAATAGTTCCGCACCGCGCTTCCCTGTTGATAAACTTCCGCTCCCAGGCGGCAGGCATATCGGGTCTGTCCGCGGCGGTTGCTCGGTTCAGAGCGCAGTCGAGCCACCGCATCCCGATCGCGGCCTTTCTCTTCCTGCTTCGCCGCGTACAGGTTCCCCGCATGATGCCGGTCCGCTTCTACCGAACTTTCACTAGGCTTCAGGGAGTGCTCCACTTCCACCGACTCCGCCGCCAACTCCCGCTTCGGTGCGTCGGCCACATTCATCTTCAACCACTCGCTCAGAATGCGCCGCGAAGTTTGCGGCACATCCACAAACTGGATTCCCGCGCGCCCGTTCCAGTCCTGCCACATCACCTGGCCCGAGAGCCGCACCGTCGCAGTCTGCCCCGGCAGTTGAAACTGAAAATAAACTTTGCAGGTCGGCGGCAGCTTCTTGCCGAAATTTACCGCCATGCCATCTTCCGCCAGATCCACCAGCGTCGCTCTCGCCTGCTCCACGCCCGCGTAGTCGATGGTCGCATGCGTGTGCACCGCGGCCCGCGCTTTGCGGCGTTTGTCCCGGTACAGCACCGCTTGCGCCGCTTTCAGCGTGCTCAGCACCCGCTCATAAGACACTGGCTTGTACAGCACGAAGTTCACCCCCAGCGCAAACATCTCCCGAATGCTCTCCTGCCCCGCCACAACAACCACCGCCAGGGAAGCCTCGTTCACTCGCGAAGAACGGCTCTCCTGCAACAAAACCATCACGTCCGACTGCTTTTCGCAGTCCAGAATGATCAGGTCAAAACGCTCCTGCGCCAGCCGTACCGCCGCGCGCACGGCGTCCGGACACAACTCCACCTGAATCCCCAGTTCTTCCAGCACGCGGCACAGTTCTTGAACCGCGGCCTCGTCGGCACAGACCATTAACGATGTGAGAGTCATACCTGCTTGCAATCCTAGGGTCACCACCGTTCCTGCGACAAGTTACCTTTGTCATTGCGCCGTCCTTGTCTCCCTCAGAGTTCCTTCTAACTCCCCTGCCCTCAATCCGTGTGACCTCAGTCACCCACCGCATTACAAAAGACCAATAGTCCGGCGTTGCACCGTCGTGCTTTGACGCTGCCTTCCCCCCTCCCTACGATGAAGAATGCCCCCACTGCACAGCGCAGTGCTGGCCGTGCTTGCCCGTAAGCGGCACAAGCCTCGGGCTCAGCGTTTTGGGATAAAGGGGATTCCAGGAATCGACGGGACAACCCACGAGACTGGCCTCCTCCGACAAGGACCTATGGCATCGCGCAAACAAAACGGATTCTCTCTGCTGGAGCTAACCATCGCCGTCGGAATTTCAATGATCCTGTGCGCGGTCACCATTTTTGCTTTCCAACCGGTGTTGAAGGCGAAGCATGTCGACGATGCCTACAACCTTACCTTGATGGCATTGCGAAAAGCGCGCGATGCGGCTGCCGCAGACATGCGCATTTACGTTGTCACCTTCACCGCCGCTGTCCCCGGGGTAAACGGAGGCACGATCACGGTGACCCAGGACATTCCCAATCCCCCCACCTTGTTCACTGCCACCCTGCCCCCGGATGTCACCTTTCACGTGGAACCGGGCGTACCCGTTTCCAACACCGTGGCCCCCACCACGCCTGACAGTTTTGGCACCGCTGGCGCCGGCCCCTTCGATTTCGACCAGCCCCCGAGCGGCGCTGGCGGCAGCAACCTTATCTACTTTTATCCCGATGGCTCCGCGCAAGATAACGGCCCCAATGGCGGCGCTGTCAACAACGGCGTGGTTTACCTGGGAATTCCCGGTCAACTTAACACTTGCCGCGCCGTTACGTTATGGGGATACACCGGCCGCGTTCGAGGATGGCAGCTTGTCCAGATCGCGGGCGTGTGGACTTGGAGGCAAAAGTGAACACCCAGCATTCTGCGCCAGGGCGGGCCGATCAGTCCGGCTTCTCGCTCATTGAAGTCATGATTTCCATGGTGATTCTCACCATCGGTCTGCTTTCGCTGCTGGCCATGATCGGCGTCACCATGGCCGCCACCCAGACCTCGCAGGAAGACTTGGTGGCCCGGCAACTGGCGTCCGAGGCTATGGAGAGCATTTTCAACGCGCGCAACACGTCGCAGTTGGGCTTTGCCTCCATCGCCAATACCACGGCTGTTCCCCCGGGCATTTTCCTCGCCGGCCCACAGGCCCCGAAGTGTGCCGGACCCGATGGCATTCTGGATACCGCGGATGATGTGTCTTGTCTCACTGCGGCTGGAGCGGTCTGCCCCAACGGCGGCATCGAGTGCCTGAGCGAACCCGGACCCGACGGTATCCTCGGCACCGCCGACGACGTCGTTCAGTCTCTCAGCAACTACACCCGTACCATCACCATCGCTCCCCTGCTGGATGGCTCCGGAAATCCGATCCCGACTCTGACTTCCGTCACCATCACCATTCAATACACCGTACCCAACATCGGCCATCTTAGAACCTATGTGCTTAACGAATACATTTCGTCGTACCACTAGAAAGGGATTCATGCGGCGCGCACACAACTCGAGTCGTGGCTTCACGTTGCTGGAACTCATGATCTCCGCTGGCGTGGGAGCGGTCCTGTTGGTCGCCGCCACCCAGGTGTTCAGCCGCGGCGTCAAGGCCGCCTGGGTGACCTCGCAACGGGCCGAATTGCAGCAGGACTTTCGTGCCGCCGGCAACCTCTTGCAGCGCGACATCAGCATGGCCGGAGCCGGTGCCTTGGGTCAGCAGGGGCTGTCTACTAGCGCCGTGGGCTTGTCGAATGTCATCATTCCCGTGTACCCCTGCACCGGCCTCACCACCTGCAACTACATCAACGGCGCGCCCGTGGCCTACCCCACTTCGGCCGGCACTCCTTATGTGTATTCGATTATTCCCGGCCCCAGCCTGGGAATCACCATCAACGCCGCCCAGGGCCCCACTGACATTCTTACCGTCATCTATGCCGACGCAAATCTGGCATTGAACTGTTACACCGGCGCCATGGATGCAACCGGCACCGTTGTGACATTTCAGTTGCCCCTCGTCTTGCCGGGCACTTGCGTCCTGCCGAACGGCGCTGCGGCGCCAGCGCCTTTGACCTACACAGCCGCTGGCAACCCTACCGGCCTGCAAGTCGGCGACATGATCATGTTTGGCACCAAGGCCGTTGGCGTGGTAACTACCAACGTCGCCACGTGTGCGCCCACGGGCACGAATACCGCCTGCTTCACCGTCACCTTCGCCGCCGGCGATCCCGGACATATCAACCAGCCCTCAGCGGGCCCGGGAAACCTGAAGCAATTTGCCAGCGCGGCCACGCCTTCCGCGGTGCGCCTGATCGCGGTCACTTACTATCTCGACATTTCTCCCTCCGATGGCGTCACCCCGCGCCTGATGCGCCTGCAGAGCGGTCAACTTCCCGCTCCCGTCGCCGAAAACGTCGTTTACCTCAAGTTCAGCTACGACGTCTACAACGCGGGCGTCGTCTCGGCCAATCAAGCCACCCTCCCCGCCGGCACCAATCCCGGCATGATCACCAAAGTCAATATCGTCCACATGAGCATGCGAAGCCAGCAGAACACTTACAACGGCTATCAGGGTCTTGATCTGCAGACTTCAATCGCGGCCCGCAACCTGACTTCGCAGCAGGAATACCCGATTTCAGGCTCGGCATATTGACATGCATCTCATGCCGGCACGAGCGAAAAAAGGAACTGGTCTAGGGATTATGAGGAGAAACATGATGCGTACCGCCAAACATGACTCACGAGGATTCACGCTGATCGCGTCCCTCTTGTTGACGTTGCTGTTGACGGCACTCGCGGTCTCTCTGCTCATGATGGTCAACTCCGAGCAGAAGGTGGGCGCCGCCGATCTCAGCAATAACTACACCTATCGGGCTACCGAAGGCGCCATCGAGAAGCAGACGTCCGACCTCGCCAACACCTTCAAGAGCATTCAGGCGCCAACGTCGGCTCAAATCTGCGCGGTGAGCGCGAACCCGCCCACCTGGGACCCCTCCGTCACCTACCCCACCTACAACGTGTCTCCGGTTAATCCCGGGGTGGCGAATCCGTGCGCGGTGCCGCTTCCTCCTCCGGTCTGGGGACCAATCCAGTCGGGGCCGGACGCTGGTCTGTACGCTCAGATTATTCCAGTCACGCTCAACGCTTCCGCACAACGCTTTAACGGCGAAACTGTCAGCATGACCCGCACCGCCGAAGTGGCCTTGATTCCCGTATTCCAGTTCGGCGTGTTCTGCGACGGCGATTGCTTTTTCGGCCGCAGTCCCAACCTCGGCTTTGCCGGACGCGTGCACACCAATGGCGATCTCTACCTCGGCGTCGCCGACGGCGCCAACTTGGTTTTCGGCGACAAGATCGCGGCTTTCGGCAACGTCATCCGCCAGCAGATGGATAACGGCGTCGCCTCCGCCGGCAACAACAACAGCGGCACGGTCATGATTCCAACCACCAGCGGCGGTTGCAGTGTGCAAATGGCCAACGTCGCAGCCGCGAACCCCAGCGCCACTTGCGTCGATATCTCCACCACCGCTCTCGGCGCGGTCGACGGCAGCGTTATCGGCGGCCACGCTTCGGCGCAGTTCGGACCCTGGTACAACGTCTCTCTCGGTGTACCGTATCAGGGCTACATTATTGACGGAAACGGCCTTCCCGGCCCTCCTCCCGTCGACGGCCCCAACGGCACCGGCGCCAGCGATCTGACGCTGCCGTTTGTCAACGGCACCACCCACCCCTTCGAGATCATCCGCCGTCCGCCTCCGGGTGAGTCGACGACCAGCTTGCTGGGTGGATCTCGTCTGGCCAACTCAGCTCAGATTCGCATTCTGCTCAGCGACAAACAGAATGATCTCCATCTCCCCGGCTGGAACGGGAACCTGGCTCAGGACGTGGAACTCGCAAGCCTGGCCCCCGAGTTCGCCAGCACCGCTTTCTCGCAGGGCGGCATCACAGTCAACGGCAACCTCTACTACTTTGGCGAAAGCTACTGCAATGCCGTTAACGCCGGAACCAAACTTTGCAGCAACGGCGACCCCAACTTCTTCCAGCCCCCCACGGTTCTGGGCGAGCCGTTAGCCACAAGCTACGCACCGGGCGTGGAGTGGCCGCTGGTTAACGGCTGGCTCCTGGTGGAAGTCCTCAATCAAGCCACAGGTCTGTGGGTCGGCGTCACCCAGGAGTGGCTGCAACTCGGCTTTGCCCGCGGCGTGCAGGTACCCACTGCTCCCGGCAGTGCCGCGGCGCAAGCTACGAATCAACTCGGCGCCACCGGAAGCAACTTCCTCACCGACCACAAAAACGCAATCCTGTATTTCCAGATGACTGCGGATCGCAACGGCGACGGCACCATCACCAACGCCGCCGATGCCATGGGAAACAACATCTTCGTCAATGCCACCCAAGGCGCCAACTCGCAGTACAACTGGTATCCCATCAACCTGTATGACGCACGCGAGGGCGAAAACAACGATCAAAGCCAGAATCCCGGCACCTTTGCGTCGTTCGCGCCAACCACTGGCACCTCCAATGGCGTCATGAACGCCGTTGAACTCGACGTGGGCAACTTAAAACGCTGGCTCTTGGGCCAGACTGGGCTCACGGGAAACACCGTGAACTTCACCACCCAGAACGGTTATGTCCTCTACTTCTCGGACCGCCGGGGCATGCAGTATGACCCCAGCTTCGCGCACAACCCACTCAACATTCTGCTCGGCGCCTACGGATTCGAGGACGTGGTCAACTACGCCGGCGGAGCCCCCTTCGCGCCCAATGGGACCCTCGAACCCGTCAACTACAACGGCGTCTCTCCTGAGGACGTCGAAATGTGGAATGACGGTACAGTCACCAAATACGGCGTCAAAACCGTGGGCGATGCCTTTGGCCCGACGACCGCGAACGATACCGACGTCGTCGCCCCACCGAACCCGTTCGCGCACCGCTTCAACACTTTTACCTATGGCCGCGCCAACCGCGTCACCGGAGCCCGCCACGTGCTGAAATTGGTCGACGGCTCGCTGGGCAATCTGCCCACCATGCCGCCGGGCAACGCGTTCAATAATTGCGTGCTGAATGCGGCCAACCCCACTGGTTGCGGCGGTTTTACCGTCGCCTCCGAGAACCCGGTTTACATTCAAGGCAACTACAACTCGAACTGCCCCGGCGCAATAGCCTCGGTGCCGAACCCCTGTACTCCGGGCAACCCCAACTTTGACCTCGGCTGGGGCGGCGGCGCCCAACCGCTCCACTCGGCCGCAGCCGTCATCGCCGACGCCGTCACCATGCTCTCCAACAACTGGCAGGATGCTGGCATCTCTACCGCTTTCCTGGGCGCTGCTAGTCAAACCAATGGCAGCCTCGAGAATCCAATCAATTCGGCAGGCCAGAACTATCCGGCCTCACCGCAAAACCGCATCGCGGTCACCTCTTATTACCGCGTGGCCGTCGCTGGAGGCAAAACCATCGCCTTCACCAACACCGCCCAAAACCCCGAGTTCGCCTTCGGTATGGACGGCGGCATTCACAACTTCCTCCGCTTCCTCGAGGATTGGGGAGGAGTGCCCAGCCCTCCGGGATCGGGCGCAGCCACAGTATCGCCACAGTCGCTTTGGTACGAGGGTTCGCTGGTCAGCCTCTACTGGAACACCTACGCCACCGGCACCTTCAAGTGCTGCGGCCTGGTCTACAACCCTCCGGACCGGCAATACACCTTCGACCCCTTGTTCTCCATTCCGTCGAACCTGCCGCCCGGAACCCCCATGTTCCGCAACGTGGACAACCTGAGCTACCGCCAGAACCAAGTCGCCCGCGGCAACTAACGCGAGCCCCACAAACAAGGCCCCGATCCACGCATCGGGGCCTTTCTTCCTTTAGCTTGTCATTCCGAACCGGGCGGAAAGCCCGGTGAGGAACCTGCTGTTCCTCGCCACACGCACCGCCGCCACCCTCACTCGCTCTCCGGCCACCGCATCGTCATCAACCCCCAAGCCTCCCAATATTTCCCCAGCTTCCCGCTCCTCGGATTCCCGTGCAAACACAGCTTCGCCGTCTTCCGCCCCGCAATCGCCTCCACCGGAATCACAAACCACGCGTCGCAAGGCATCACATACGCCACCACAAAATCGATCTCCGAAGGGTCGTAAGCAATCACCTCCCCATTCGCATTCCTCTGCAAGTTCAACATGTACGATCCATACTGTTTCGCGCTCGACGACTTCACCTGCACCCGCCACAACCGTTGCCCAACATCCACAATGAAGTCATAGCGCCGGCTGTCCCCATAAGGCTTCGCCGTGGCGAATCCCATCTTCGCTGCCTTCACCATGAACATCATTTCCGCCAACTCCCCACGCTGTTTGGGGGAGAGTGCCGCGAACACCCGGCTCTCGTTTTTCGCCGCCCGCTCCACCGCCGCAGCCACGTCTTCGATCCTGGCCTTTGACTTTAATCCCACTCCTGCGCCCCACCTCAAACCCGTGCCAACACTCGTACGTACACTCATACTCCTCCAGTTTTCCGCATGCCCGTGTGGGACGGACACTCCTGCCTGCCCTGAGCCCAGCCGAAGCAGCCGTCGCCGTTGACCTTGATTGGTTTTTTGTTGGATTCCCGGGCCTCCACGCCGCAGTGGAGGTTCACCCAGAAACACGAAAGGCGCGAACCGGGGGGTCCACGCCTGAATAGACGCCGCAAATACAAACGGCGCAGACCGGTTGGCCTGCGCCGCTGTTTCGACTCTATAATTATATTATATCATGCCGCAAAGGGTGAAACCGTCACGTTAGCCAACTTTATTTCAGTAATAATATACTTGACAAAATAGGCTATTCGGACTAGGATTCAAGCATGGAACCGAAGAGCTTACAAGAAGCAATCATCTACTTTGCAAGCCCTGAGAACTGCCGCACCTATCTGGTTGCTCGTCGCTGGCCTGATGGTGTTGTGTGTCCGCGCTGTGGCAGCGCCAATGTGTTGTTCTTAGAGAAGTATAACCGCTGGCACTGCCGAGAGAAGCACGCTGCCCCTCAGTTCACGCTCAAGACTCAGACGATCTTTGAGGACTCGCCAATCGGTCTAGATAAGTGGCTCATGGCAATGTGGATGCTCTGCAATTGCAAGAACGGTGTTTCGTCGTGGGAGATTCACCGCTCGCTGAAGGTTACCCAGAAGTCCGCATGGTTCATGCTTGGCAGACTCAGACTCGCTTTGCAAGACAAGGCGACTGGTGGAAAGCTAGGCGGCCCGGACAGCACAGTTGAAATTGATGAGACTTTCATCGGCGGCAAGGCGCGGAACATGCACAAGGCGAAGCGCCGCCGTCTCAGTGACGGCGTTGGAATGCAAGGCGGTCACGGCAAGACTGTGGTAATCGGAGCACTTGAGCGTGGCGGCAAAGTTAAGACGCGAGTTATCGGAGATCGCAAGTACCCTGCCGTGCATGGTGCCGTGCGCGATTTTGTTGAGCAAGGTTCCGCGATTATGACCGACGAGTTCTCCGGTTACAGCGGACTTGCGAATGAGTACCAGCATCAGGTCGTTAATCACCTTGAGAAGTACGTAGACGGGCAGGTTCACACTCAAGGCATGGAAAACTTCTGGAGCTTGCTCAAGAGAGGACTCGGCGGCACCTACGTTGCCGTGGAACCCTTCCACTTGTTCCGCTATGTAGACGAGCAAGCGTTCCGATTCAACAATCGTGCAACGCGAGACAATCCACTAAACGACTCTGACCGCTTCGATCTCGCCGTGCGGCAGGTCGTCGGAAAGCGGCTCACTTATGCCGACCTCACTGGCAAAGAATCCGCGATCCCGTTCTGAAAAAAGCGGCAACAGAGGGGCAAACGAAGGTAACCGTTACCACGGAGTAATACGACCTTTAGCCAATGGCCCCATGTTTTTCCCCGCAGACGAGGGCGAAGGTTTTGTGATAACGTAGCGCAATGAAGCGGCGAACCTTCGGTGATCTGCCATGAAACAAGCAAAATTGAAAACAAGGCGTCGTCCAAAACGGGCATCAGTAGCGGGGATTAAGCCGAATGACGGAAAGTTTCGCGAGTTGCTTCTTTTCATCGCCGAACGATCCGAGAGCGATCCCCACTTCGGAGCGATCAAGCTCAACAAACTGCTTTTCTACTGCGATTTCTTGGCCTATCAGAACCTGGGCAAGGCGATTACGGGACACGAATATTTTGCGTTGAGACAAGGCCCGGCTCCTAAATATGGCGAGCGCATTCGCGGACAAATGGTTAGAGATCGCGAGATTGCGATCAAAAAAACGGAAACGGGAACCCGCACAGTCGCATTGCGACCATCAAATCCGAAGGTTTTTTCATCCGAGGAAATAGCTCTCGTCACGAAAGTGCTCCAAGAGTACCGCGCAAGCTCTGGCAGTGACCTGAGCGAGAAAAGCCACAGATTCGCAGGATGGGCTTTGGCAAAAGAGAAGGAAAGTATCCCTTATTCTGTCGCCCTAGTTGGAAGGCGGCTTCCGACGCACGATGAGATTCAGCGCGGCCTCAGATTGCAACCCGTTGCGGAAGACTGCCTAGCGGAACATGCTGTCCGAAGAGCATAAAAGACGCGATGTTTTCAGGCAACCCGGCTTCGACCAAGACCTTCTACGGCTCGGGTTTGATGCCGTTCGCGCTGACGAATTCACAGAAGGTGCGGAGTGGATTCTTTCGCGGTATCCCGACTTTGGAACAAAATTAGCGAGGAATGTTTGGTTCCTTCCCATCGGACGACCATCGCAGGGCCTGAGTCTTTACTATACTTATGACGAACACCGCGTCTATTTCTTGTCGTTGCAGCGTGCCTCCGAAGAGGTGGATTAACAAATGAAACCGTTGCCCGCACCGAACGTTCCCGGCAAAACGGAATTTCAGCGGTTCGACAACGCCGTGCGCCAAGTCCTCACTGTATCGAAGGAAGAACTGCTGAGGCGGGAGCAACAAGAGAACGACCGGAAAGAACGGGAAGAGAAAAGGCGACCGAAGAAGTAGCTGGCCGCCGATCCTGTCACGGCAGGATTCCAGCCTAGATCTAATCACTCACTTTGCCAAGTATATTATTACCTTTATTTCTCCCAGCGAATCAATGGCTTGAGAGAAATTGCACCATTTCCGGGCCTTGACAACTTTTTCCACAGGCCGGGACTTTCCGCCCTCTTTGGCTCTGAACTCAAGCCTGCCGCCCCCACCAAGTCTGTGGCACGTGAACATCCCCACTCAAGCCAAAACCGGGCTGGAGTGGGCCATCCGCCTGAGACCGGCTCGTCGGGGAAAGATGCAGAACGGGTCACCAAACCCCAGCCCCGAAGGGGGCGGCATAGTACAGCCCCGGACGTAAGTCCGGGGTAAGCTCACAAAATAGTAACCGAGTCCCGGAGGGACGGCAGAAGCTCTCATGCATGCCCCTCAGCCGCAATCCAGTAATATCGCTGCCGAAAACGCGTCAGCCCCCATGGCATGAGGACAATCTAGTTTGTTCGCCGGACTGAGTCTGTGACATGTGAACGTCCGCACTCAAGCCAAAACCGGGCTTGAGAGCGCCACCCGCCTACGACTTGCGTGCGCCCACCGCACCGAGGACGCGGGCGATCAATTGCTCCCCGGCGAATCCAAAGAGGAACGCCACAGCTAATGCGCCGCCCGGGCCAGTATCGCTGCCAACGTGGATATCCAGCACCTTGGACTGGTAGAACGCGTAGCCCGCAAGCCCAGCCCCTGCCCCGAATAAGGCACGCGAACTGGTTACGAACTGATTGGCAACTCGCTCGGGAATTTTAGCGTCCGCGCCGGCACTCATCAGCGACCCTGCCGCGCTGAATGCTGCTCCCAGCAACCCAAAGAAGAGGACTGCTGCCACCATCTGCACCCCCCACGGCGCGAGCGTGCCCTCCGGATGCCAGGAATAAAAGACAACGAGAGGAGTCAGCAGAAACAGCCCAAGACCTGTGATGATAAGAAGTATGGCGAGCTGATGGCCCAAGAGCCAAATCTTGTGGTACTGGTTAGAAGAATACTCATCGCGGAGGGCCATCGCATTTGTGATATGCCAGGCGGTGAGGTGTTCATCCTTCACGGAGAGCAGGTTCTGCATCTCGTTGGCACGCCAAGACGAAAATTTGGTTGCTTCCGCCCGGAGCATCGAGGCCTGCATTGGAAGTTCCTCGGCACCAAGCCCGTAAATAGCGTGGCGCCTTGCCGAGTGCAAACAGACCCACCCGCCCTCGACCTGACTCCTTTTTTTCAGATAGTGCGCGACGTTGCCCAGCTGATCGTGAGCTGCTGCTGCCCAAGATTTATCCGATTGCTGGCTCCGCTCTTCCAGAAAGGCAAGCTCAACGCTGAACCAGTCAAATTCTCGCTGCAGGCGAGAGTAATCCTGGTTTTGCGGCCATACCCATCGGCGAAAGCCTAGTGGCAGCATCTCCAAACGTTCCGGTGACTTATACATTGCATACTCCTTCGTTCGCGCGCCGTGCCAACACTCCTTCTTCCGGATGGGTCAGGCGCTGAATTGCAGCAGCCACTGGCATCCACAGAACCTCAGCGACTTCTTCGTGGTCCCGGATCTCGTTTTGTTCTATCACCGACATTCGCCAGAATAGGACCGCTTTGGGGACACCGTTGACTGCGTATCCGATGGCACCTAAGTAGTCTTCGAAGCGAGCTCTGCAACCAGTCTCCTCCGCAACTTCCCGAAGCGCGGCTGCGGCGAACGACTCGCCGGGCTTCAGCTTTCCCTTCGGCAGCGTCCAATCGCCGTACCGTTTCCTGTGCACCACTAAGATCTCGTCGCCGCCGGACGGCGTATGCCGACACAGAACACCACCGGCAGCCAGAATTACGTTCATATCCGGCGAATTTGTTGCTGTGGTCATGGCGTCATTATAAAGTGCAGCTCGGGGTCTGGCCCAGCCTTTCCTTCATTTTTAGTCCTCGGGGGTGCCCCGCTCTTGTCGCGTCTTTCGCGACAGGGCGGGGATTTTGATCTCCATGAGCTGAGGATGCCGAGCCAAGTTCCCCGCCCTGTCCCTGCAAAGGACGCAGGGACAAGGACGGGGCAGCCGTTGGATTTGGGATTTTATTCGGAAAGGATGGGCCAGCCCCCACCGTTGTCATCGAGCGGCGGAAGCCTCGCCCGCCGCCTCTAACCGTGACTTCCAATCCCGCACCCAAAAAGCAAACGGCGCAGCCCGGAATGGCCTGCGCCGCGATTTCGACTCTATAATATTATTATATCATGCTGCATAGGGTAAACCCGCCACATTAGCCACATTTATTTCCTCCGCCGAATCAATCACTTGACCCAAAACACCCCCGCCCAGCCTCTTGACAAAGTTTTCCACAGGCCGCAAGATCCCCGGAGTTCCCCGACTGAAGGCCACCCGCCGCCGTGCTACCCTTAAAATTTAAGAAGGGCATAATCCAGATTCACTTCACAGGACAGAACTTGATGCTTCGTCTTGTTGGTCACGCCTCAGCCTTCGGCCTGGGCGTTTGCCTCATCGCCGCAGCTCCGGCCATATCCAGGGCTCAAACCGTTGCGCCGGCGCGTGTCGCAATCGTAAACATCCAGGACGCCATTAGCACTACCCAGGAAGGCAAGAAGGAGTTTGACGCATTGCTAAAGAAGTATGAGCCACAGCAGGCGGACTTGAAGAACCGGAATGCCGAGATTGAGAAGATGACAGCCGATCTCCAGGCAAAAGGCGACAAGCTCACCGAGGATGAGCGCGCACGTCACGCGAAAGAGTTGCAGACAAAGCAGAAAGACCTTCAAAGGCGCGTTGAAGATGCGCAGAATGACTTCCAACAGAGCCAGCAGGCAGTTGTAGACCGTCTTGGCGGTAAAATGCTTGCGGTTCTGGAGAGCTACGCGAAATCCAAAGGCTACGATATCGTCCTAGACATCTCAAATCGGCAAACGCCCGTGCTGTATGCCGGTCCGCGCACCATCATCACCAAGGATCTCGTGGCGGCTTACGACAGCCAAAACCCAGTCAAGTGATAGCCAAGGATAAAAACAAAGATTTTGACCCTTCCAGCCGTCGCGGCAAAGCAGGACCGGTGGCCCATTCAAGCCGTCCTTTGGCTTGAGTGGGGCACTACGACCGCTGGACGCATCCCGCCGTCACGTAGGGGCGGACGCATTCGTCCGCCCGCGAGCGAAGCGAGCGCACATGCTCCGGCATGACCACTGATCGTGGATTATCACTAAGCTCGAGTACGATAGCGGGAAATTAGGGTCCACCGGACCCGTACAGGAGAAAGCCATGCCCAACCCAAAGAAAATCTTCGCCCTCCATCCGGGCGAAATCCTGAAGACCGAATTCATGGAACCAATGGGTGTGAGCGCCTATGCGCTCGCCAAGGCGCTGCACTTCCCCGGCATCTACGAGGTCGTGCGCGGAGAGCGGGCCATCAGTGCCGACACCGCACTCCGCCTGGGGAGGTATTTCGGCCTGCCCGCCCAGTTCTGGCTCAACCTGCAGAACGACTACGACCTTCGTATTGCCTCCCGAACCGGCGCCGCCGAACGGATTAAGCCAAGGGCGCAATCCGCGGGCCTGGCGTCTGCGGCGCAGTAGGGCGCGGTTTGCGTTCTCCCCGCAGTCACCGGGCCCCTTCTAAACCCGCCGCCCGATAACAACGCGCCTGATTGTTTTGTACTATTCCGCCCGACAGCTCTTTCTCGTACTATCACCCACTAAAATCGTTCGAGCCGTCTGCCAATCAATCTATGAGCGCATCCTCGCCGCAACTCCGCGCCCAACGCCAACCCTCGCGCTGGCTCTGGACCGCATTCTCCCTCTGCGCCCTCGCCGCCATCGGCCTTTTCTTTATTCCGGCCTTCATCATTCGTCCTTTCCGTTACCAGGCGCCGCGCCCGCTCTTGCTGGCCATGGCGCTTCGCCAGCACGCTCCTCTGGGCACGCTGATCGCAGCCCTCGCCTGTTTCCTCTTCGCTTTCGTACTATGGAGAACCATCGGCCGCTGGCGCAAATCACTCATCGCGCTCACTCTGCTCGTCGTCACTTTCTCCTCAGTCATGGCGCGGCAAAACTATTTCGAGTGGATGTTCCATCCCATCGCCGGCGCGCAGTTCGTAGCTCAATCCGCCAGCCAGCTCGACCCTAAAGAAATGATCCTGGCCGTGCGCATGGGCAGCGACGCCCGCGCCTATCCCATCAGCCAGATGGCCTACCATCACGTCCTGAACGACGTAGTCGCGGGCGTGCCCATCGCCGTCACCTATTGAACGCTCTGTCACACCGGTCTGGTGTGGACGCGCACAATCAATGGAACGGCCCTGCATTTTTATCTCGCCGGCATCAACAACCAGAACTTCCTCATGCGCGATAAAGAAACCGGAACCTGGTGGCAGCAGATCACCGGCAAGGCCATCTACGGCCCGCTAAAAGGCGCAGCGCTCGACCTGGTCCTCAGCGACGAACTAACCTTCGGCCAGTGGAGAACCGAATCCCCCTACGGCCAAGTGCTGGCGCCAGTAGCCAAGTACACAAAAGAGTACGACCCCAACTGGGAGCCCGACGTAGCCAAGCTCCCGGTAGTCATCAGCTTCCCCGGCACAGAATTAAAATCTCGCGACGTAGTCATCGGACTCACCATCCAGGGCGTCGCCCGCGCCTATCCCTGGGAAACGTTCGCCAAACAGTCTCCCGTAGTCGATCGCGTCAACGGCACCCCGCTGCTTCTAGTCCTGGGCCCCGACGCCAAATCCTTCCGCGTCTTCGTCAGCCGCATCGATGGCCGCGATGCCGAATTCTTTTTGAAAGCAGATACCCCAGAGAATAAAGACTGGGTGCTGCTCGACACCGCGACCGCCAGCCAGTGGAACTTCCAGGGCTGCGCCACCTCCGGCCCCGCGCAAGGAAAATGCCTAGCCCGCATCCCCGCCCTGAAAGATTACTGGTTCGACTGGCGCAACTACCATCCCGACACCACCGTCTACAAACATTAGGATTGTCTCTCCTGAGAGACGAGGGTAGCGCTTTGATCGTACCCAGGGCGCGCGCCTCAATCACCCACTTTCGGTATACTAGACAGACATGCCGGTCCTGAAAGACATCGCCGCCATCGCCAAGGGCATGAGCATCACCTTCATGGAGATGTTCCAGCCCACGACGGTAGAAAATTATCCCGACGGCAAGGGTCCGTTAAAAGGAGCAAGGTTCGAGGCCCGCTTCCGCGGCGCCCACGTCCTCCAGCGCGACGAAAACGGCCTCGAAAAGTGCGTAGCCTGCTTCCTCTGCGCCGCCAACTGCCCCTCCAACTGCATCTACATCGAAGCCGCCGACAACACCGCCGAACACCGCGTAAGCGGCGCCGAGCGCTACGCCAAGGTCTACAACATCGATTACAATCGATGTATCTTTTGCGGATACTGCGTGGAGGCTTGTCCTACCGACGCGATTACGCATGGGCATGGGTTTGAGCTGGCTACGTTTAATGCCAGCAATCTGGTTTACCGCAAGGAGCAGATGCTGGCCTCACGGCCAGCGCACATGGGAGCGAACGTGGTGTTCAATCAGGCCGACGTGGATGGTGGTGCTCCCAAGGAGATGGTTGCGGGGAGTTAGGGTTCGAGAACGAGTTCCGAAGTCGATCACACGCCGGTCCTTGGGGGCCGGCGTTTGTGCTTGAAAACCGTCGTTAGTCGCTGGTCGTTAGTCGTTGGCAAACCCAAAAGCCAGCAGCAACGACGAATGGCGAACGACTGACGACCAACGACCAACGACCGATGACTGATTTCTTACAAACCGTGAAAGAGCGCGTCGTGGTTTATGACGGCGCCATGGGGACTAACATCCAGGCGCGGAACCCTACTCTGGACGATTACTGGGGCAAGGAGAACTGCAGCGAGGTGCTGGTGCTTAGCCGTCCCGACATTATTCGGGAGATTCACGCTGATTTCTTAAAAGTTGGCTGCGACATCGTGGAAACCAACACGTTTGGCGGATCGCGCATTGTGCTGTCGGAATTTGAGCTTCCGGAACCGCGTACGCGAGATCAACGTGAAGGCGGGGCAACTGGCGCGGGA
Source organism: uncultured Acidobacteriaceae bacterium (assembly GCA_963842095.1). Taxonomy (GTDB): domain Bacteria; phylum Acidobacteriota; class Terriglobia; order Terriglobales; family Acidobacteriaceae; genus Sulfotelmatobacter. Next base: position 295,730 of record CAWJEY010000002.1, on the reverse strand, counting down.
AGTGGCGCAGCAGTTCTCGACCAAGGACAGGCCGCGGTTTGTGGCGGGATCGATGGGGCCGACCACCAAGCTGCCATCGCTGGGGCACATCAGCTTTGATGCGATGGCGGCAGCTTACGAGGAGCAGGCGGCGGCACTGATCGAGGGTGGAGTGGACGTGCTGCTGATCGAGACCTGCCAGGATTTGTTGCAGGCGAAGGTCGCGACCATCGGCGTGCTGGAAGCGATGCGGAAATCGGGCAAGCGGCTGCCCGTCACGGTACAAGTCACGTTGCAGGAAAGCGGGACGATGCTGCTGGGGACGGAGATTGGCGCGGCGCTGACCGCTCTGGAGCCGTTTGATGTGGACATTCTTGGGCTGAACTGCGCGACCGGACCCAAAGAGATGAACGACGCGGTCCGCTATCTCGCGGTGAATTCGACCAAGGAAGTATCGGTGCTGCCCAATGCCGGGCTGCCGCACAACGAGGGTGGTCACGCAGTCTACAAGCTGACGCCGCAGGAATTGGCGGAGTATCACAAGCATTTTGTGCAGGACTACGGCGTGCGGATTGTGGGCGGATGCTGTGGCACAGTTCCCGCGCACCTGAAAGCCGTGGTCGACGCGGTATCGGGAATCGAGCCAGCCAAGCGCGAGGTGAAGCGTGTGGGAGCGGCTTCGAGCGCTTACACTTCCGTTCCGCTCGATCTCGAGCCGAAGCCTTTGATCGTTGCCGAGGAAATGAATACGACGACTCGTGTCGAACATTTCCGGAAGATGGTGCAGGGGAAGAAGTACGACGACATTCTGGCTCTGGCGAAGAAACTGGTAAACGAAGGCTCGCACATGCTGGACGTGTGCTGCGCCATTGTGGGCGAGGATGAGAAGGGATACATGACGTCGATTCTGGAGAAGATCGCGACGCGGGTGCCGGCGCCGATTCTGGTGGATTCGACCGAGGCGGATGTGGTGGAAGAGGCTCTGAAGCGGATTCCGGGGCGGGCGATCATTAACTCGATCAATCTGGAGGATGGGGAGAAGCGGACGTCTTTGGTGCTGCCGATGGCGAAGCGGTATGGCGCGGCTGTGATCGCGCTGACCATTGATGAAGATGGGATGGCCCTGACATCGGAAAAGAAGGCGGCGATTGCGCACCGGATTTTCGATCTGGCTACGAAGAAGTATGGGCTGGACGGAACGGACTTGATTTTCGATGCCCTTACTTTGCCGATTTCTACCGGGCAGGAAGAGTACCGGAGCGCGGGGATCGAAACCTTGAAGGCGGTCGCGAAGATCAAGAAAGAATTGCCCAACGTCAAGACGATTCTGGGCGTGAGCAATATTTCGTTTGGGCTGGATGCTTATCCACGGCGGGTCTTGAATTCGGTGTTCATGCATGAGGCGGTGAACCATGGTCTGGATATGGCCATCGTGAACTACACGAAGATTTATCCGCTGTACAAGATTCCGCAGGAGGAAGTTGACCTGGCGCGGAAGCTGATTTTCCGCGATGAATCGGACGGCGACCCGCTACAGAAATACATGAATCATTTTGCCGGGCTGAAGGGCAAACCGGCGGCTTCGACGACCGCGCATGTGGATACGCTGTCGGTGGAGGACAAGTTGAAGTTTGCCATTATTAATGGCGAGAAATCGGTTGGTGAGGGCGCGCATAAGAAATCGTTGGAGGAATTGCTGGAGGAGGCGCTCGTCTCGTATTCGGCCCTGGAGTTGATCAATACGGTGCTGCTTGATGGAATGAAGACGGTCGGTGATTTGTTTGGCGCGCGCAAGATGCAGTTGCCTTCGGTGCTCGATTCCGCCGGAGTAATGAAGCAGGCAGTGGCTTATCTTGAACCGAAGATGGAGAAGAAGGAAGGCGGGTCGCAGAAGGGCACGATCGTGCTGGCGACTGTCAAGGGAGATGTTCACGATATTGGGAAGAATCTGGTGGACATCATTTTGTCGAACAACGGATTCAAGGTGGTGAATCTGGGGATCAAGCAGCCGGGGGACAAGATCATCAGCGCGGCGCAGGAGCATGGGGCGGATGCGATTGGGCTGAGCGGGCTGCTGGTGAAATCTACTTTGGAGATGAAGTATGTGATCCAGGATTTGCAGCGGCAGAAGCTGGAGTTCCCTGTTATATGCGGCGGGGCGGCTTTGACGCGCAAGTATGTGGAGGACGATTTACGCCGGGAGTATGCAAACGCGGTGTTTTACGCGGAGGATGCGTTTGCCGGGCTGCACGTGATGGAAGACCTGGTCACCCAGGATGGAGCCCGGGAGACGCGCCTGCGCGATGGGCGGACGGTGAAGGAATACGCGAAAGCCGCGGCGGTGGATGAAGAGACTGGGCCGGTGTTTGCGGAACGAAGCGCGGTGGTGGGAGACGCTCCGAATATTCCGCAGCCTCCGTTTTGGGGAGTGCGGGTGAGGCACTACGATGTGCGCGACGTTTTTCCTTATATTAACGAGACGGCGCTGTTTAAGAATCAGTGGCAGTTGAAGACGGCCTCGCAGGCGGATTATGTGCGGCTGGTGGAGGAGAAGTTCCGTCCCATTAAGAAGAAGTTGGAAGAGGAAGTGGGGGGTGCCGATTTATTCGATCCTAAAGTGGTTTACGGGTACTTTCCTTGCCAGAGTGATGGGAATGATGTGGTCGTTTATGAGCCTGTGGCGGGGCAGCCGAGCGCTGCTCGGCCTGACCGGGTCAGAGACCCGGTCCCACACGAACTTCTGCGGTTTACTTTTCCGCGGCAGCGGGAGGGGCGTCGGTTGTGTATTTCGGATTTTTTTTCGGCTAAGAGTTCCGGGAAGATGGATGTGATTGGATTTTCTTTGGTGACGATTGGGGCTAAGGCCTCGGTTGAGACTCAGAAGTTGTTTGAGGGCGGGGAGTATACAAAATATTTGTATCTGCACGGGCTGAGCGTGGAGACCGCGGAGGCGCTGGCGGAGTTGCATCACAAAACAATGCGCGAGGAGTTGGGGATTGCGGGTGAAGATGCGGGGGCAATCCGCGATTTGTTTCATCAGAAATATCGCGGGTCGAGGTACTCGTTTGGGTATCCGGCTTGCCCGAATCTGGAGGGACCAAACGAAGTTGTTTGTTCTGCTTCGTCCGGAAGAGAACGTTGGCGTGCGGCTGACTTCGGGATTTCTTTTGGAGCCTGAGCAGTCGACTTCGGCGCTGGTGGTGCATCACCCGGGGGCGAAGTATTTCGTGGTGTAGTTCTTGCCACGGATTTGGACGGATGCAAAATCAAGATCTTAACCACAGAGGGCACGGGGGAACACGGGGTAGATCAAAACCCAAAGCTTAGTACGTGGCTGCCAGGCGGAGGAAGTAGCTTCGGGGTGGGGCAATGGCGTTGCCAGAGAAGAGGCCGCCGAAGTCGATTACGTTCAGGCGGTTGTTGAGGTTTTCGGCGTCGGCCTGCAAGCGAAGCGAGTGGGTTTCCTTTTTGTACAGATCGGCGCCGACCGACAAATCGAAGGAACAGTTGGGGCGGACTCGGTGGCCGGAAAAGTTGACGCGGTTCACCACTGCCTGACCGTACTCCGCAAGAGCCTCCTGATACGCAATATCTGGTTGAGACGATCCGGCGAATTCAAAGGGCAGGCCGCTGCCGTATTCCGATCCCGCGGCAATCCACAAACGAGAGAATAGTTGGTAGCGAACACGCACGCGCAGCGTATTCCGCTGATCCTGCGAATCGGGGAAATGTTTGGGGAGCTGGGTGGTGGCATCGTCGCCGACAAAAAGACCTCCGGTGACCGGGGACCAGACGTTGCCGACGATGTAGGAATAGCTGAGGAAGCCGGAAAATCGGTTCCAGTGCGGGAGTTCGAGCTTGCCTTCCGCACCGTAGATTACGGCTTTGCGAAAAGCTATGGGGAAGCTGACGGCAGTGTTAAGGATCTGGTCGTCATCGGCGAAGTTGTCGACATAACGGCGGAAATAGTTGGCATCGAAGCGGAACTGGCTGAGGAAGCTTTTGCCGGCGCCAAGTTCGAAATAGTTGCCGTGGGAAGGCTCGATGGGAAATCGGAGGACCTGTGGGTTCAACGCGACGACGCTGGGCGAACTGGCCAGAAGGATGTTTTCGAATGATGGAGTCTGAAACACTCGGTCGTACGAGGCGTGGACGAGCAAGTTGGCCGCGGGGAAATAACGTGCGACGGAAAAGCGCGGACTGACCGCGTTCTGATTCACCACAAGCTGATAGTGGTCCCAGCGCAGGCCGGTATTGACGGTCCATTTGCCGAGGTGGATTAGATCCTGAATGTAGGCCGACTGTTCGAGATCGGGGTGGCTGCCGGTGAAGGCGAATGTTGCCGGGGTACCGGGATCGAACGGATAGTACGGGTCGATCGTCAGATTTGGATTTGCGGTGATGAGGTCGCTGAAGTTTTCGTGGAGGAACAGATTGTCTGACTCAATGCCGGCTTTCCATTCGTGGCGACGGTGATGGATGGCGATGGCAGCGTTGAAATATCCCTCCTTGAAATCGTTATGCAGGAAGGCAGCAATGGGCCAGGCACCATTGTTGGAGTTGAGATCGTCGGAGTTGTCTCGAACCATGCCGCGAATGTTGGCGAGAACGTTAGCCGAGAAAATGTGCTGGTAGGATGCAGTGCCCATCGTCTCGAAATTGTCCGCAGTCTGGAGTTGAGGGATTGTGCCCGGGGGACCCTGAAGCTGAGAGAATTGCTGGAGCTGCTCGTTGGGAATTTCGAAGCGCGAGAGTTCGTGGCGGACGCTTAGCGTCAAGCGGTCCTTAGGAGTGAGATCGCGGTCATAGCTTAAAGAGAAGTCCCCCGTGGTGCCGCGGTTGGTGTAGTTCTCGGGAACTACGGGATTGAGGTAGCGGGCAGTCATATTGCCGGAGGCGCTGGCGCCGAGGGTGTTGGGGCCCCAGGAATCCTGAGCCCGGGCGAAGGCTCCGGCGGTGTCGAAACTGCCGCCGGAAAGAACCGCCTGGCCATGCAGGCCGGGTTGGGCGTCGCGCAGAGTATTGACTTCGATTACACCGCCCATCTTGCGTCCGTATTCGGCGGGAATACCGGCGGTGTAGATGGTGAGGGAGTTGACGTCGTCAGCTTCGATTTCGGGGCCAAAGCTGGGGGAGCGGTTGTCGGTGAGGGGGATGCCGTCGACGACGAATTGAGTTTGATATTCGGAGCCGCGGGGATGGAGGACGGCGTTGCCCTCGTAGAGCCAGCCGGGCTGGGAGTTGACGAGGTCAGGGAGGGAGCGGCCGGGGAGCGACGCGGGACGGTCGGCTATAGCTTTGGAGTCGAGGTGATTGATGGTGGTGGTGCGTTCGGGATCGAGGAGGGTGGAATCAGCGGTGACGTTTACGGCGGTACTGAGGGCTGCGATGCTTAGCTTTACGACATACTCGGTGGGAAGCGCGGAATGGATTTCGATGAGGCCGTCGTACGGGGAGAAAGATTCACGCTGAACCTGAAGGCGGTAGCGTCCGAAAGGCAGATTGCGGGCCACGAGCTGGCCGGAGTCGTCGGTGGAGAAGGAGCGGTGGAACTGGAGGGCGTCATTGGAGAGTTCGACCGAGGCTTTGAGGGGGAAGCCGTCGGGACCGTTGATTTTGAGGCGGAGTTCTCCGGCGTTGCTCTGCGCTTTGACAGGAAAAGCCAAGAGCGGAAGAGCAAGGAGCAGGACGCCGAGGTGGAGTACCGAGCGCACGTTGAGTGGAGGAATCTTTATGCTATCAGTTTCGGGGAGCGGAATTGAGTTACGAAGGGAATGCGGGAGGTTTGGATCGAGTGCTTTTTTACAAACTGTTTACATCGGGCTGACAAATACGGGGCGGGGGTGGCGCACGATTATGTGGAGATCAGACGAGGGTTCTGATCGGAGATTTTCAGACCATGATCTTCACGCCCTCCGTCACCGCGAGGGAATGGGGAAACCGGCGTATCCACCGCAGGGGGTGGAGACGCCGGTTTTGTTTTTGCGTTTCACCAGACGCGGCAGGCGTTGGCGGGCATCATGGGCTGGCCGGTCTTGCAGCCGAACGCTTGGCCGAACTCGGGCATGTTCTGGACGACGCCGTTGATGCGGAATTGCCGGGGCGAATGGGGATCGGTCTGGACCTGGAGGCGGAGCTGCTCGGGGCGAGTGTCGCCACACCAGTTCTGGCCGTGTCCGAGGAAGAATTGCTGCACGGGAGTGTAGCCGTTTTGCTTTTGGGTGAGGTCGATATTTTTGCGCTTGGCGTCGGCGAGGAACGCCATGAATGCGAGGCGAAGGCCGCCGTTGTCAGCGGTATTCTCGCCGAGGGTCAGCTTGCCGTTTAATTTCACGTCATCGACCGCGACGAAGTTGCCATATTCCTTCACTTCGCAGTCGGTCATTGCTTCAAAACCCTTGGCATCTTCGGGCGTCCACCAGTCGGCGAGATTGCCATTGGCGTCGAACTGGCGGCCCTCGTCGTCGAAGCCGTGGGTTAGCTCATGACCCACAATGCCGCCACCGTGGCCGTAGTTTTCGGCGTCGGTTGCGTGCGGGTCGTAAAACGGAGACTGCAAGATGCCAGCGGGGAAATTAATGTCGTTCATGCTGGAGCTGTAATAGGCGTCGACTGTGGCCGGGCTCATGCCCCACTCGCCGCGATCGACGGGCTGTCCGATTTTGGCAAGTTCACGGTGGTTTTCAAATTCAACCGCGCGCTGGGCGTTACCGAAGGCGTCGCCGCGGACGATGGTGAGCTTGGAATAGTCGCGCCAGTGGTCGGGGTAGCCAATCTTATCGGCGACGGCGTGCAGTTTTTCTTTTGCCCGAACTTTGGTGGCCGGGCCCATCCAGGTGAGAGTGTCGATTTCCTGCTCCATGGCAGTTTCGATGTCATGGACCATCTGAACCGTGGCCTGCTTGCTGGAGGGAGGAAATTCCTGGGCGGCGTAGACCTGACCGAGAGCTTCGCCCAAGGCCCCGTCGGTGGCCTGCACACAACGCTTCCAGCGAGCGCGGGGTTCGGGTTGCCCGGACAGCTTGTGACGGTAGAAATCAAAGATTTCATCGTCGAAAGCCTTGGGCAGAACGAGGCCGTCGGTGGCGTGGATCAGTTGCCAGCGCAAATATGTCTTCACGGTTTCCAAGTCCGTGGAGACGAACAGAGCATTCATGCCCTTGACGAAGTCGGGGTTAGTGACATTCAACTCCGAAATCGGTGGAGCGCCGGTCAATTTCAGGAAACGGTCCCAGGCGATTCCCGGCGCCAGAGTGGCAAGTTCCGACACCGGCATCAGGTGGTAGATGTTCTTAGGATCGCGCTGCGAAGTGATATCCATGGAAACTTTGGCGAGGGCGGTTTCCAGTTGCATGATTTTTTGCGCATCGGACGCGGCTTTGGCCTCCGGTTCACCCATGAGTTTGAAGATGTTGGTGATGTGCTGGACATACTGGGCGCGGGTCTTTTCGGCGACGTCTCCGGTGCGGAAGTAATAATCGCGCTCGGGGAGGCCGAGGCCGCCTTGGTCGACTACTGCAATCTGCTTGCGGGCGTCTTTGAAGTCCTGTTGTTCGCCGAAGTTGAACCAGGCGGTGTCGTTGATCAACTGATAGTGGGCGAACAGTTCGGGCAATTCGTCTTTGCTGTTCAAGGTTGCGATGCGGGCGAGTTCGGATTGCAGAGGCTTTAGGCCGTCTTTGTCGATCGCGGCAGTGTCTATGCAGGAGGCATAGAAATCGCCGATCTTCTGCTCGTTGGGGGTGCGTTTGACGCCTCCAGCGGCGGCGGCTTCGAGCATGGTGTGGAGGACGGCTTCGGTGTGCTCGGCCACGATGGCCCCAGTGCCGTATCCCGAACGATCATTGGGAATGGGATACAGCTTGTTGAAGTTGCCGCAGGCGTATTGGGCGAAGTCGACGCAGGGATCGGCGGTGGTGTCGATGAAGCGAGTATCGAGGCCCGGCGGAAGTGTGGGAGTTTTTGTGGAGGAAGCGGCGGCCGGGGTTTGGGCGGCTAGAGAGGTGCACAGGGCCGAGAGGAGCAGGAGTGCTATCGCTACATATACGGCAGGTCGCGCTGTCATTTATTGTTCCTTTTGTTTCTTCGTATTGGCACCGATCCGGGGAGTAGTTTACTCCTGAACAGCCACCGATGTTCAGGCTCGCGACTGGGTCAATGACCGTAATCGCGAGGCAACACGAGTTGCCGGGGGAAACGATGGCTGGTCCTGGCCGCGATTTGAGAGACGCAGGTTCAGCGATCATATTTTCTGCATGCTCCTTCGCTCGATCTTTAGGTATAATGCCGCACTCTGGCCGGAAGAGTCGGCTCTGGTTGATCTGGAAAATGCACAGGAACGAAAAGGCGCAAGCGGGCGCGGGGAGAAGAACCCAGATGTGATTCTTCCCCAATGTTTTCGCCCGACGCTACCTTCTTTCTGGGAGGCTATGTCGATGACGCGAATCCATCAGCGAGTGAGCGGCAGGCAGCACGAGCGATGTTACCGATTTGGCATTCGATGTATGCATGGAGCGGGGCGCGCGATCTGGGTATTCGCAGTATTGGCGTTCCTAACCCAGCTGGCGGCGGCGCAAGCAACCAGCCAACTCAATGGCAGCGTTACGGACTCGTCCGGCGCAAGTGTTGTGGGCGCGAAGATTACTTTGACCGACCCGGCGACCGGATTGCAGCGGACTACCGCAAGCAATGCCTCAGGGCTCTACCAGTTCGTCGATGTACCTCCCGGCGACTATCGGCTCCAAGCAACGGCCAGCGGCTTTGCACCATTTCTGGCGTCGAAGGTCACTCTACTGGTCAAATTACCCGCCACAGTCCTCATTCGGTTGCAGGTTGCGGGCGCGACAACATCGGTCACCGTTGAAGGCGAAGCGCCGCTCATCAATCGCACGGACGCGTCACTCGGCAACGTTGTCGGGGGAGCCCAGATCGACGAATTACCCATTGCGGCGCGCAACGTAGTTGAGTTGCTGAGTCTTCAGCCCGGTGTGGCCTACCTGGGCGATGCGCTGGATCGAGACACGGACACACGTAGTGGCTCCGTGAACGGCCTGCGCAGCGACCAATCCAACGTCACGCTCGACGGCATTGGGGTGAACGACCAGAACAACGGTTACGCTTTTCAGAGCGTTCTAAATGTGCCGCCCGATTCGGTCGAGGAATTCAGGGTTACCACTGCCAACGCCAATGCCGACTCCGGCTATTCCAGCGGCGCTCAAGTCGCGCTGGTGACCAAGAGCGGCACCAACAGCTTTCACGGCACGGCCTACGAGTACAACCGCAATACCATCTTCAGCGCCAACGATCCGTTCATCAAGGCTTCCCAGTTAACCAGTGGCGAATCCAATACGGCGCCCAAGCTTTTATACAACGTATTTGGCGCGACCTTCGGAGGGCCGATCAAGAAAAACCGCCTATTCTTCTTCGCCAACTATGAGGGGTTCCGGCAAGCGAAGGGCACTAGCGTATTGCGCAACGTTCCCAGTGCAGCTCTGCAGGGGGGCAATCTCCAGTATTTATGTACCCTTAACTCGGACGGCAGCCTGGACACAGCAGCTTGTCCCGGCGGCACCGTCAACGGCGTGAGCGGCGTTCAACCCGGCTGACTATGCTCTTGGGCCGACGCAAATCAAAGGCATCGACCCGAACAGAATCGGCCCGAACACGGCGGTCGAGAGCGTCCTCAACCAATATCCTGCGTCCAACGAAAATGCCGGCGACGGTTTGAACATACTTGGCTATCGGTTTTCTTCGAACGCTGACTCCAGATGGAACACATACATTCTCAAGGGCGATTGGCACATCAATTCCAGCGGCTCGGAAACTCTTTTCTTGCGCGCACAGACACAGAATCAAAACAATCCTCAACTGCAACAGTTTCCCGGCCAACCCGCGTCTTCTACCTTTGTGGATGACAGCAGGGGCATAACCGCCGGACTCACTTCACTCATCAATCCCAAACTCGTCAACGATTTTCACTGGGGCTTTATACGCCAGGGAGGGCAGATCGCCGGTACCTCTCAATACCCGTTAGTTGAGTTGAGCGGGCTCGACAGCCTTGTTCCCTTTACTCGCTCCACGACTTACTTTGTGCCCACCAACGAGTTCGCCGACAATTTGAACTGGACTCGGGGAAATCACTCGTTCCAGTTCGGCGGCGACTTCCTTCTGATTCGCAACAACCACACCAGCAACGATTACTCCTTTTCCGACGTTCGGACCAACCCGGTCTATCTCAATACGGGGGCAATCGCCAACACGCCCAGCCCGCTGGATCCGGCTAACAATATAAATCCGGCCACTGGCAACCCGTATCCGTCTGTGGATCCCAGCTTCGGTCCGAACTATGATCAAGCGGCTGCCATCCTGTTGGGAATTTTCGCCGAGGGAGACGGCATCTATAATTACGCCCGCAACGGCGCTGTGCTGCCCCAAGGACAGCCGATCAACCGCCGTTACGCGATCAACGACTACGAGTTCTACGGGCAGGATGCCTGGCGGGCGACGCCGCGTTTGACCCTTACATATGGCCTGCGCTGGGTGCTCGAAGCTCCGCCGTATGAAACCCATGGGCTGCAGGTCGCGCCGTGCGTGGAAGCTGCAAGTGGAGGCTGCAGCAATCAAAACGTGGCCGACTGGTTCAACCACACGGCCCAATTGGCCTCGCAGGGCTTGTCGGCGAACAGCGCCGGGGAACTCAATTTCACCCTTGGCGGCCCCGTCAATCACGGTCCCGGCCTGTGGAACTGGGACCACAGGGACATTTCACCACGCGTCGCAGTGGCGTGGGCGCCAGACACCGGCGATGGATTGGCTTCGAAGATTCTTGGCAAGAAAGACCAGTTTGTGATCCGCGGCGGCTACAGCATTATGTACGACCACTTCGGCGTTCCGATCGTGAATACCTTTGACCAGCACGGTTCTTTCGGCCTCGCCACCGATCTCGGGAATCCCGCCGGTGTGGTAACGGCAGCGGGCGCCCCACGCTTTACCTGCCTCACCCCGGGAGCGTCCGGCCAGTCCTGCCTGCCTCCGCCCTGCGCGTCCGCGTCTTTTCCCGGCCCGAGTTGCCTGTTCGGTCCCACGCCGGCGGGTGGTTTCCCGTATAACCCAACCAACACCGCCTTCGCGATCAACTGGGGGTTGGACCAGAGCCTGAAGACGCCTTACACTCACTCCTTCAATCTCTCGTTCTCCCGCCAGTTCAAGGCTAACTCCTCACTCCAGATCGCGTACGTAGGCACCATGGGACGCCGTCTGCCCATGCAGGTCGACTTGGCCATGCCTGCCAACTTAACGGACCCTGCCAGCAAGACAACTTATTTTCAGGCAGCCACACAGATCTCGCAATCCGCTGCCGCTGGCACCCCCGTCAACTCGATTCAGCCCATACCCTTTTGGGAGAATATCTTTCCAGGCATGGCGGGTGCTAATACCCTGAGCGCACTCACAAATAACGGCCAAACTTGCGCTTCGGGAACCCCACCCACCGCTCCGTCGGCCACTCAGAATGTCTACGAACTATGGAGTTGTTACCCGCATAACAATACTTTCTCCCTGTTCGAATTGGATTTGCCGGCATCCGTTACCGGCGTTGCCTCGCCGCTGCCGAACAGCAAGAACGGCCCGTATAGTTTTTTCCATGACCAGTTCAGTTCGCTCTACGCCTGGCGCAACATCGGCACATCCGACTACAACGCGATGCAGGTGACCTACAACGTCCGCTGGGGATCGAACCTGCAGGGGCAGTTCAACTACACGCTGTCGCAATCGTTGGACGAAGCGTCGGCGGCCGAGCGCATCGGTCCTTATGAGGGAACGGGCGGGACGGGCAGCGACTTGAACGGCGGCGGCATTGTCATCGATTCCTGGGCTCCTCTGTCTCTGCGCGGTCCCTCCGATTTCAACACGCGCCACAATATCAACGGAAACGTCGTCTATGCTCTCCCCTTCGGCAAAGGCCAGAAGTTCGCTGGCGGCGCGAGCCCAGTGGTCAACGCATTAGTTGGCGGGTGGCATGTCTCCGGCGTCCTGCGCTGGACGAGCGGTTTCCCCATCACCATCGACAACGGTTTCACCTGGGCAACCAACTGGAACATCGAGGGCGACGCCGAACCGAACGGACCGGCTCCTGTGGCGTCCAATCCCAAGCACGCCATTGTCAACGGCGTGGACATCGGTCCCGACATCTTCCAACATCCAGACCTGGCCGAGGCCGCTTTTCGACCTGAATGGCCGGGCGAATCAGGCGTCCGCAACAATGTTGTCGGCGACGGCCTGTTCAACATCGATACCGGAGTAAGCAAGAATTTCCTTTTGGGCGAGGGCAAGCGCTTGGAGTTCAGTTGGCAGACCTTCAACGCAACCAACTCGGTGCGCTATGACGTGCGCGCCGCTCAACCCTCGCTCTCGTTTGACGCGTCAGAATTCGGCAAATACCTTTCGACGCTGACCACGCCGCGCTTCATGCAGTTCGCCTTGCGCTTCGTATTCTGAGGCTATGGCATGCGGCACGGCCCTGGTGGATCGATCCCTCCTATTTTCGCAGGAGGAGGTCGGCGGCTACGAAGGCGGCGAAGACTACCGAGATTACGCCGTTCATAGTGAAGAAGGCGGCGTTGAGTTTGGAGAGATCGTCGGGCTTGACCAGAGAATGTTCGTAGAGCAGGAGCAGGGTTACGGCGACTACTCCAGCGGCGGCGAGTTTGCCTAGAGCGAAGGCTGGGATAAGTGCGATCAGCAGCAGGAGCATGATGAGGTGGAAAGCGCGGGCGATCCAGAGAGCGCGCGGGATGCCGAAATGGCGGGGGATGGAGTGGAGACCGGCGTCGCGGTCGAAGTCAAAATCCTGGCAGGCATAGAGGATGTCGAAGCCTGCGACCCAGAAAGTGACGGCGGCGGTGAGAAGAAGGATGCGAGGATCGAGAGAGCCGCGAACGGCGATCCAGGCGGCGGCGGGCGCGATACCGAGAGCGAACCCAAGCACGAAATGCGACCACCGCGTGAAGCGCTTGGTGTAGGAGTAGAGCAGCAGCACCGCAAGGGCGACAGGAGAGAGCCAGAGGGTGAGGCGATTCAACTGGGATGCGGCGAGGATGAAGATGGCGCAGGAGACGACGACGAAGGTGGCGACGAAGGCCGGGGAGAGATCGCCGGCGGGGAGCGCGCGGGTGCGGGTGCGGGGATTGGCGGCGTCGATGGCGGAGTCGGCTAGGCGATTGAAGGCCATGGCGGCGGAACGGGCGGCTAGCATGGCGACTACGATCCAGAGAAGTTGATGGGCGGTGGGAAGTCCGGAGGCGGCGAGCATGGCTCCGCAGAGCGCGAAGGGGAGAGCGAAGATGGAGTGCTCCCACTTGATCATTTCGAGGGTAACGCGGAGGTTGTGGAGAACGGGCACGGGAGTAATGTATCAGTTCTCAGTTCTCAGTTCTCAGTTCTCAGTTCTCAGTTCTCAGTTCTCAGTTCTCAGTTCTCAGTTCTCAGTGAAGCAAAACCTTTAGAGAACGGGCATTGTCAACACTTGAGGTGGGTTGCGGTGTCTCAGTTGATACTGCGGCGATCTGCCCTGCCGCGTGCTGGGGTGGGTTTTACTGAGAACTGAGAACTGGGAACTGGGAACTGCCTTGTGATTTCCACAATTGACAAGCGCGGCACGGTGGGGCATGATGGGGGGCGTCAATTGCGGTTCTTCCCTCTTACAGGGGATGAAGTGTGAATTGGAGGGAGAGCATGTCGGAATTCATCCGCAGGATTTGGTCGGACGAGGCGGGGCAAGACATCGCCGAATACGCGGTCATGCTGGCTGTGATCCTGGTTCTGGTGGTGGGCACGATACGCCTGATCGGATCCAACGCCAACAATGTGTTTTCCAATGCAGCCAGTTCGATCGGCCAATAGGGCCGGCTGGCATGGGGTGCGGCCGTTCAGAAGCGTAAGGTGGAATTGTTCATGATGCGATTTACCTCGTTTACCGGGCAGTTTCGCTACTACTGGTTTACCAGAGTAGCGGCTGCGGCGGGGCTTGCGGGGAGATCGATTCAACCATGATCGACTAGATTCAAGCAAGTTTCATCCAGAGGCCGCGATTCCAAGATCGCGGCCTTTGTTTTTTTACGGAAAGGCTTTTCACCACCGAGGCACAGAGACACGGAGAGAAATGAGAGAACAAAAACAATTCTAGAGATTTTCTCTGTGACTCTGTGGCTCGGGTGAAAGCCTTAGACAGGAGAGCGCCAATGATCGTTAACATGTCGGAAAAAGCAACGGAGCAGGAGATTGCGCACATCATCGAGCGCATTCGCGAGGCGGGCTACCAGCCCCACGTTACGCGAGGAGTGGAACGTACTATCGTGGCCGCCGTGGGGAGCGGGCGCCGCCATGAAATTGAGGCGCTGCAAGTGGCGCCGGGCGTTGAGAATGTGGTCGCCATCGCGCAGCCTTTCAAGCTGGTGAGCCGGCAGGTGAAGCCGGAGCGAACCGTGGTGAACGTGGGCGGCGCAGCGGGCGTGGTCGCGATTGGCGGGCCGGGAGTTGTGGTGATTGCCGGGCCGTGCTCAGTAGAATCGCGGGAGCAGTTGCTGAGCACGGCGCACGCCGTGAAACGAGCCGGGGCCACCATGCTGCGCGGCGGGGCTTACAAGCCTCGGACTTCTCCTTACGATTTTCAGGGGTTGGGGCTGGAGGCGCTGAAGATCTTGCGCGAGGCGCGGGAGCAATCGGGGCTGCCGGTGGTGACTGAAGTGATGAGCACGGAAGATGTGGACATCATCTGTGAGCATGTGGACATGCTGCAGGTGGGGGCGCGGAACATGCAGAACTTCGCGTTGCTGCGGCGACTGGCGACGGTGCGCAAGCCAGTGCTGCTGAAGCGCGGTCCGTCGGCGACGGTGAAGGAGTGGCTGCTGGCGGCGGAGTACTTGCTTTCAGGAGGAAACAGCCAGGTCGTGCTTTGTGAGCGCGGGATCAAGACCTTTGAAACGGAGATGCGGAACACATTCGATCTGGCGGCCGTGGCCCTGGCGCGCGACCTTTCTCATTTGCCGGTGATTGCCGATCCGTCGCACGGGACTGGCAAGCAGAGTCTGATTGCGGCAGTCTCGCGGGCAGCAGTGGCCGTGGGGGCGGATGGGTTGATCATTGAAGTGCATCCTTGTCCGGAGCGGGCTCTGTCGGACGGAGCACAGTCGTTGGATTTCGCGGGATTCGAGAAGGTGATGAAGGCGATTGGAGAGCCGCTGAGAGCGGTTGCGGCTCCGACCGCATCGCAGGCGGATGTGGCCTAGTCCCGATCCCCCGCACGACGCTCTAACGCCTTACTGCAACGCCGACTGGGTCAGCTTTACGGCACAATAGGGATTTCCAGCTCCGCCTGACACATTGCATTTCTGGCCGTTCACCGAGCCCTGTCCGAGGGTCGAGAAGTAGATGTTCGTCCCACCGTTCGACACTTCATTGTCGATTACGATGCCGCTGGTCCCTCCGAGAGCTTTCGGGGCGGTCACGCAGGTGGAGGTTGGTGTGCCGACGCAGTTCGGTGTGGCCAGCGAAGATGTAATCGTCGAGCTTTCCAGGAACCCATCGCTCAATCCCACCCCAAAGAACAGCCGGTCCGTCGTGCCGTTGTAAAACTCGGTCAGGGGCGAACACTCGTCGCCTTTCGTGTTGTTTATCTGAAAGGTGGAAGTGGGTGCGGTGCCGTTGTTAAGGACGCCGGCGGTAAAGGGAAACATGTACATCTCGGGAGGCGCCGGTGCGCCCCCGGACTGCAAGAATCCGCAAGCGAGCATGTGCCCCGACGTCGACCCATTCACCCAGAAAGCATTATCAAACGTTCCCGAGTGCACGTTTTTCCCTGTGCAGTCTCCGTCTCCGCTCGCCGATCCCAAGTCCACAGTATTGCTGGCTGAGAGCGTGGAGGAACTGGTGAAGTTGGCTGGAAGCTGACTGACGGCCCCGCCGATACCCAGCACAATGCTGCAACCGGTAAAAGCGAACACCTGGTCAGTTGTAGGATTGGCGGGGTCGGTGACCGCAATCGGCGGGTCCACAACCCCGGTGCCTGCTCCATGGGTCGCCCACCCGACCTCCACCTGCGCCGCGTACGTGCCGCCTGGGCTGGTCAGGCTGACCGAGTACAAGTAGCCCTCCCCGTCTCCAATAAAGATCAAGCCGGCAGCGTCATCGACAACGGGAGCAGTCAATATCTTGGTGGGCTGAGTCGAGACCGTGACCGGCCAGCCGCCAGTGCTGACCAGCGCCGGCGCGCCGCCACCGAACACGGGCGTGATCTTATAGAGCACGCCGTTGTCGGCGCCCACGTATGCCGTATCCGTGTTGTAGTCCACCCAGGGCGAGGAAATCGAATCGGTCGCGCTGGTTTGGATGGTGAGGGTCGTCATGCAGCCCGGAGTGGTCGGATTGGCGCATGAAGTCGGCGTTTGCGGGCTCAATACCGTTCCATCTTGAGACGGCGGCGTTGGAATCGGATTCGGGAGCACGAGAACGTGGAAGTATGATCCGTTGTTCGTGCTTTCCACGAAAGCGACCTTGGTTCCGTCTTTAGAAATTACGGGCGAGGTCTTGATTTTCCCCCCGCCGCCCCCTGCCTGGGTCACCGTGTTGTAGGCGAACGCCACCCAGGGCGACCCGCTATTGCACGGCGGACTAGCTGAGGTATACAGGTTGTTGATCCCGACCAGGTTGGCCTGCGTCCCTGCAGTCACGCTAAGCCCAAACACAATGTAATCGGTGTTGCAATTCTCCGCGCCCACGTTGAACTGGTATTTCGCTGGAAATTGGTTCTGCGGAACAAACCCGTTCTCCAGTGAAACCGCCCAATCGATCCTAATTGGGCGCCGAGAGCGGGGCACTCCGCGGCGGAGGTTATTCACGGCCACTTGCCGCATTACCATGTTGTAAACATAACGCGGGTCGCGATCTCCCGCCGCTAAGACATCTTCAGCTCGCATGCCTGGCATCAACAGATGCCGCGAACTCCAGTCCTGGGGATATCCCAGGTGAGTCTGGCTGTCGCTGGCGTCAACTGGCGAGGTTCTGTCCATCCCTGCCTGGCCGAAAAGCGGCATGCCCAGCAGGAGCGAGCCAGCCGCCACACAGAACCAACGAAATGCGTGCCCTCGCATCGGTAGTCTCTCCTTAAAGTCTCAGCATTATGCCGTTCTTATTTTCGCTCGCATTCGTGGAATCTAGACCTTACCTTCGTAACTTAACGCGATCAACCGGATGCCCGCCTGGTGACCAACGTGCGTGGGCCCGATCAATTTCTTCGTCCTCACTAGCTCCGAGGCAGCTGAATCGAGCCTTCGGGCCTCTCC
The DNA here is from genome assembly GCA_963842095.1 of uncultured Acidobacteriaceae bacterium. Classification (GTDB taxonomy): domain Bacteria; phylum Acidobacteriota; class Terriglobia; order Terriglobales; family Acidobacteriaceae; genus Sulfotelmatobacter. The sequence continues at coordinate 278,415 of CAWJEY010000002.1, read as the reverse complement.
CGTCAGGTGGCAAGGACGCTATTCTCCCCCGAAAACGGGAGGCTTTGCAATGAGTCAGCGAGAACTTGAATTTGAATCAGCGGACCCGCGGAACCCGCTTGCGACCGTGCCAGCATATTTGCCGAAGGGATGCCCGTCCTCTGGAACGACTTTTCACAATCGGCCGTTGACGGCCCCCGCATGTTGCCCTCCATGTAGGCCAAGCCGGGGCAACGAGTGCACGTTCCCACATGGGCGCAAGTCGAGCAGGTCGGAAGATCCCTGGCACGGATCGAGCGAACCTCCTTTAACTGGGTCGAATGGCGCCAGATGTCGAGGAATTTCTGGCGACGAACGTTGCCGCTGGGAAGCGGGAATTGTACACAGGGAAAAACATCGCCGTAAGGAGAAATGTAGCAGGCGGTGTGCCCAGCGCTGCACGGGAAACCGTCCATCACGTCTTCGCCGGGTGCAGGCGGAGGAGCGCAGAATTCCTCCACGTTGCCCACCAGTTCCTGGTTATGGAAGACCTGCTTGAGGTCGGAGCCCGGAATTCGTAAGGCTAGGATGGATCTGTCTCCGTCCATTTTTGGCGTGATGGTGGGGTCGAGCGTGTAGGCGACTCCGAGTTCTTTGGCCAGCGCGATCACGCCTTGCTGATCGGAGAAATTGCCCGCCATGAGAACGTTGGCGATGCTGACCTTCAGCCCCTGGGACTTCAGGAATCGAATCGCCCGGATGGTTCGCTTCAGCGACCCCGGCAGTTTTGTGATGGCGTCGTGAACTTCCGGCCGATGTGAGTAGACGCTGATCTGCACCTGCTCGACGCCGAGCTGGCGAAGTCTGGCGGCTTCCTTTTCGTGGATCATCACCCCGTTGGTCTTCACCTTTACGTTGAACAAGAGCTGCCGGGCCCGTTCCACGATTTCAAAAAAGTCCCGGCGCATGAGAACTTCACCGCCGCTCAGGGAGAGAAAAAAGACTCCGGCATCGGCGAGTTGTTCGAGCACATCGACGATCTCCGCCGTCGTCATCTCGCCATGATCGTCATGATCCAGGTAGCAATGCACGCAGCGCTCATTGCAGCGGTAGGTGATATCGAGGTGAACGCTGATGGGCAGTCCCAAGTCCAGCGCTTTTTGATTCATTTCGGCGAGAAGGCTCATGGGCGCTCCGGGGAACCGGAAGGATCCATCTCCATTACTGGCTGGTCCGATACCAGCAGAATGCCGTGTTGTGAGAGTTCATCGACGAAGCGCTCAGCGCCGCGCTGCGCTTGTTCCCGCTCGACATCGAATTCCTGGCAGATTTTTCCGGCGATAATTTCCGACAGTGGCGTACGCCCGTCCGCTGCCTGCCAAATTGCAGAAGCGACTTCATTGAGCGTGAAAAAAGTCGAATCTGCGGCCGACATCACCATCATTTCACCGCCCAGCATGCGGGCGGCGATCGCCTTGCTTCGCGCAATGTATTTTTCGGCCATCATAATTCTCCGGTCACCGACATGTTTAACGTATTATGTCCCAGACCCGCTGGTCGGGAACGAAGACCAAGCGGTGGATGGGAACCAAACTAGCAAACTCGCACGCCGACTGAAAAACCAGTTCCACCAGCGCCGGATCGTCGGCGAAAAACAAGATGTTCCTCAGCAGCCGCTGGATGGCTTCCGTTGGGCCGATCGGTTCAATGCGATTCTGCAAGCCTTTCTCGAGCAAAAAGAGAGCGCTAACGGGAGCTGAACAGTTCTCGCCCACGCGTGCCAATTCTCCTGCGAAAGGCGTCCCGCAGGCCATGTAACCATTGCCTTCGCGCCGCACGTAGGAGATTTCGTCGGTGAGCAGCGTGGCATCGGGCGGCGCAAGGCGGGAGATCGTGGTCTTGCCGGCACCGGAAACTCCCGAAAACAGAAAAGCTTTCCCTCCACGAATCGCGCTGGCGGCATGAACCAGGAAACCTCCCTGCCTGGCCAGGATGAGAGAGTGAACGATGCGTAAGACGCAGTCGATGGCGTAGGGACTGCATGCTTGACGAATGTGGCCATAGTTGGAGCGTGGATTCCAGCGCGCCCGGAAGTCGCCCCGCTTCAGCAACCATTCGCCATGTTCGAGCTTTACCTCCAGGTCATCGTCGGCTGAGGCGGTTTCCGAGGGCTCGTACAGGTCGATGTCGAATTCGAGGTGCGAACTGGGCGCAGTCCCGAGGAACCCCTCGTAGCGATTCTCGATCAGCCAGCGAAACGAGGGGTCGTTCGTGCGCAGGGCAATCGGCATTCCGCCGATCTCGATGGATACGGTGTCTTGCGCGGTGGTGGGGAAGGCAGTCGTCATGGATAAGAAGTACGGGATGGAGAAATTCCGGGAATCCCGCGCACTGCACCGAACACGCGGCGAAAAGCTTGCCTGGCCCGCGGCGGGCCTGCCTGCAGGCGCGCCTCGTGAATACGCAACGCGAGATTGCGAAATCGGTCCCCGCGGCTCACCATCCACGCCAGCGCGGATTGGAGCGGCGAGAGTCGCCGGTCCGGAACGAAACTGCGATCGGCACGGCGAACGCCGGTCACTTGGCCCAGCAGTTCGGATGGGGCGAGGGGCGGATCGTTGTGGGGCACTGCGTCGCCCCTCGTGATCAATGAAAAACAATCCTGGCCTCGTCGCGTTTCGACCAACCGATGAACAAAGAAACGGTTGTCGCGCATAACCAAAACAATGTCTCCCGGAACGACCTCGTCGTACGCTACGCATTGAATCGTGAGCAGGTCGCCCGGCCACAAGGAGGGAAGCATGCTCGTCCCCCGCAGCTCCAGCCGAACGGTGCCGCGGCAGCGAAGCATCTCGGCCGCAAGACCAAGCTTGGGATCCTCGCGAGCTTCAAGCACGTATGGCATGGATGGTTGCAAATTACGAAGTATGCCGATTGAATCTGCACTGAAAATTGGTGTCCTGGACTTTCCCGCAGGACAAAGCCATCGTCTCGAAAACCTTCTCGTGCCGAAACGCAGGTTCTTGGTAGGGCTTTTTCGTCGTGACGATGAGTGTTTCACCAGCGACGACGCGGGAAACGCTGCGCGAGCGCACGAAGAGTTGTTCCTCAGACCCGGTTCGCATGTCGCAATCTCCCCAGTTCGGGTTTCGTAACATTCGCCACGATCGAAACCCAGGCACACTTATGTTCAAATTGAGACTACGGCAGAACTTCCGCTCCAGACAATCGCCTTTCGGGGGCAGGTATTGGGTTGGTTATCACCGCGCTTGGTTCCCAACTGATGACAAAAACAGGGTTTATGGGGGCCACTTCGAGCGTTGCCGGCGCGGGAAAACCGTGGATCGTCCCTTTCAAGCAGCGCAGGCCAGGAATACCGGTGCAAACCTTTCTAGTGGACAAACGAAATAAAACGCTATAAAAGGAAATACGAAACACAAGCCCTTGCCTGCCGCTCGGGCGCAGGCACAGCTCAGAAAGCGAAACTCGATTGCTGAACGAAGAACGCCGCCGCGCGATTTTGGAAATCTTGAACCGGCAGGGCCGCGTTCTGGTCACCGAACTCTCGCAACACTTTGAGACCTCTCAAGTTACGATTCGCAAAGATCTGGAGATTTTGCACGCTCATGGCCAGGTTCACCGCACCCACGGCGGGGCGTTGCCGGCGCGCGACAGCGTTCTGGAAGATCCGACCCTGCGCGAGAAAGAAAAACTGCACCGCCAGGAAAAACTACGGATCGCAGAAGCGGCTGCCGGAAAAGTCACGGAGGGCCAGGTCGTAATTCTCGATTCGGGCACCACCACCACCGCCATCGCCCGCGCCTTGCGCGATTTCCGCAACCTCACGATTATTACCAACGCAGTGAACATCGCGGCGGAACTGGCCGGTACAGCGGTGGAAGTGATTCTCACGGGCGGCACCTTGCGCAAGAATTCGTTTTCGCTGGTCGGACCCATCGCTGAAGAGACGTTACGCCGCCTCAGCGCCGATCTGCTGTTCCTCGGCGTCGACGGCTTCGACGTGCATTACGGATTGAGCACACCGAATCTTTTGGAAGCGAAAGTGAACCGAGTGATGGTGGAGGTGGCGAAGCGCACCATCGCGGTGTGTGACTCGAGCAAGTTCGGACGCCGCAGCCTGTCCCTGATCGCGCCTCCGTCGCTGCTTCAGGAAGTCATTACCGACCGCGGCATTCCCAAGTCCGATCTCCGCGCGTTGAAGCAGGCCGGAACCGAAGTCACGATCGTTTGAGCCTTGGCAGAAAAATCCACCACGGAGACACCGGGACACGGAGAAGCGGCTGATGAAAAAGCAATACAGGACTCTCGATGCCACGTTTTGATGTCACCATTGCCGGCGAACTGAATCTCGACCTGATTCTCTACGGACTTCCCGACGAACTTCCGCCCGAGCGCGAACTGCTGGCCGATCGCATGATGCTGACCCTGGGTGGATCGTCCGCGATCCTGGCGCACAATCTCGCCGCCCTGGGCAGCCGGGTGGGCTTTCAATCGCGCATTGGCGACGACGATCTGGGTCAGGCTGCACTGCAAACGTTACAGCAGAGCGGCGTAGATGTTTCGCGGTTGCGCCGCGTGCCCGGCCCGGTCAAGACCGGGTTGACCGTTATTTTGCAGCGCGCAGCCTGGCGCAACATGGTCACCTATTCCGGAACCATCGCAGAACTGACGTGGGATGACCTCGACTTTGACTATCTCGCAGATTCGCGCCATTTCCACGTCTCTTCCTATTATCTGCAGCGCGGGCTGCGGCCCCGAGTGCCGGAGCTATTTCGCAAAATGAAAGAAGCCGGGCTCACCATTTCACTCGACACCAATGACGATCCCGACGACGGCTGGGAGGGTGGCCTGCAAGACGCGCTGCGTTATGTTGATGTGTTCCTGCCAAATGAGCGCGAGGCCCAAAAAGCCGCGGGCCTCAATGATCTCGATGCTGCGGTGAAGAAACTTGCGGCGCTGGTGCCCCTGGTCGTGGTGAAACTTGGCCGCGAGGGCGCGCTGGCGCAACGTGGGACCGAGCGCCTCGTAAGCCCCGCGCTAACCGTCCACGCCGTGGACGCAGTGGGAGCGGGAGACAGCTTTGATGCTGGCTTCCTTCATCAGTATGTGCGGGGCGCCGATTTGGCCGCATGCCTCGCCGCCGGCAACCTCGCAGGCGCGTTTTCCACCACGCGCTCGGGAGGTACTGAGGCTTTCCGCGACGCCAAGCACCGCCAGCAATTCTTCCAAGAGCATCGTTTGGGGCTTGAGTGAGAATGGCATCGTTACTCTGGTTACCATCAGTTACCTGCCACGTTGCACTATGATCGAGACTGAGTGCAGCCATGAAGAAGCTCAGTTTCGCAGTCTCGCTGACGAACAACGATAACGATTACCAGCAGGAGCAGGCAGCGGCGGCCGAGAAAGCCGCCCGGCGGCTGGGAGTGGACGTCAAGATCGTCCATGCCAACAACGAAGCCGTCACGCAAAGCCAGCAGCTACTGCAATTCATTCAGGGTTCGGCGTCTTCTCGTCCCGACGCTATCGTGTTCGAACCGGCGGGAGGAACCGCGTTTCCGCAGGTGGCGCGAGCGGCCGTAGCTGCCGGTATGGGCTGGGTTGTCCTGAACCATGACGCAGACTATATCCGGCAGCTGCGGCCCGGATGCCGCGCGCCGGTTTTTTCCATCAGCTCCGATCACCTGGAAGTCGGCAAGATTCAGGGAACGCAGTTTGCGGCGCTGCTGCCGCAGGGCGGATCCATCCTGTACATCGAGGGTCCCGCTGGCAGTTCTGCCGCGCAAGAGCGCACCAACGGGATGAACCTGACGAAACCAGCTAACCTTCACGTAATGACGCTCCGGGCCAATTGGACCGAAGAGAGCGCACACCGTGCCGTCAGTTGCTGGTTGCGGCTTCGAACTTCCCAGGAAATGCGCATCGACCTGGTCGGAGCCCAGGACGATAGTATGGCGGCCGGAGCCAGAAAAGCCTTCGCCGAAATCGCCGAGGGTGAGCGCGAGCGCTGGCTGCAGATACCGTTTACCGGCTGCGACGGCTTGCCCAAGACAGGCCAGTCCTGGGTGCGCAGCGGCCTGCTGGCGGCCACAATTTACATTCGTCCCAACACTGACCTCGCTCTGGAAATGCTTACGGAGGCAATCCGGGCGAAGTCTCAACCTCCCGAGCGCAAACTGACGATTCCCGAATCAATCCCGTCGATCGCAGAACTCGCCGCACGAACGGCGAGGACGACTGCAGGTAAACATCGCTCCGCCGGAGCCTGAACTCGGGGAGAGTCTTCCGCCACATCGCCGGACGCTTTCCTGAAAATACCGCCAGGATCACCGGATTCAAATAATCGACATCCAACAGGGATTGGATCGATCCTCAGCGATCTGCTTCACGCTAACTCAAGGTAAAGTGATATCTTCATTGGACGATGGCCCTGACGAGCCGCGTCATCGGATAGGAAATCTCTGCTATGGGACTGATCCGCCCTGGATTCTTTCGCACTCTGCTTGCTCCAGCGCCTTACTTCTTCGGTTTGCTCCTGTTTTGTTCTTGCGCCGCCTTGCCGCTCGCAGCAGCCGAACCTTCCTCCCGCAACCTGGATTCGGGCTGGCAGTTTCGCGCCGTGGCCGGCACCGATCGATCCGACGTCAAAGAATGGCATCCCGCACAGGTGCCGGGCGTGGTGCAGACTGACCTGCTGCACAGCGGCCTCATCCCCGACCCTTTCGATCGCGACAATGAGTTCCATCTGCAGTGGATCGGCCTGGCCGACTGGGAGTATCAAACTACGTTTCAAGTCGATGCCGCGGCGCTGGCGCACGAACACGTCGACCTGGTCTTTGACGGGCTGGATACATTTGCCGACGTCTACCTCAATGACCAGGCGATTCTCCATGCGGACAACATGTTCCGGCGCTGGCGAGTCCCCGCCAAGGCGTGGCTGAAGCCCGGTCCGAATACGCTGCGAGTGGTGTTTCATTCGGCGGTCGAGAAGATGCTGCCGTACGTGAAGTCGCTGCCCTACGTTTTGCCTTCCATCTCAAGCCACAACTATGGGAACGAAGAAAATATCGCCACCGCTCCCTACACTCGCAAGGCCCCGTACAACTACGGCTGGGATTGGGGGCCACGCTTCATGACCGAAGGGATTTGGCAGCCGGTACGTCTTGAAACCTGGGATGCGCTGCGCATTGAGAATTTCCATATTCATCAGCAGGGCATCACCGCCGACTTGGCCAACGTCACGGCAGAGGTCGAGATCGAGGCCAGCCGACCAACAACAGCAACTCTTACGTTGGCGCACGATGAAATGTCTGCGCCGCAGACCTCCGACGGAAACCAGACAGTGCAACTCAATGCCGGCATCAATCATGTTTCGTTTCCCTTGCGGATTGCGTCGCCGAAGCTGTGGTATCCGGTAGGATATGGCGCTCAGAACCGATATAGATTTACAGCCCAGATCCGCATCGGCCGCGAGGTTGCCGCTCGAGCGGAAACCAGGACCGGACTGCGGTCCATCGAACTACGCCGCGTGCCCGATCAATGGGGAAAGAGTTTCGAGTTCGTGGTGAACGGTATTTCTGTGTTCGCCAAAGGTGCGGACGTGATTCCGTTCGACAGCTTTCCCAACCGCGTGACGCCAGAAATTCATCGCAACATCCTGCAATCCGCTCGCGACGCCCACATGAATATGGTTCGTGAATGGGGCGGCGGCTACTACGAGTCCGATGATTTCTACGACATCTGCGATGAACTCGGCATCATGGTTTGGCAGGAATTCATGTTCGGCGGCGATATGATTCCAGGCGACGTCTCCTTTCAAGAAAATGTGCGGCAAGAGGCCATCGACCAGATCAAGCGCCTCCGCGACCATCCCAGCATCGTGCTGTGGTGCGGAAATAATGAAGTGGAAACCGGCTGGTGGCACTGGGGCGATCGTGAGGAATTCAAAACATCCATCTCGCCCAATACTCGCGACCGGGTCTGGCAGGATTATGTAATCATGTTCGCCGACATCCTCAAGAGCGCGGTCGCGCAATACGCCGATCCCGTGCCGTACATGCCCAGTTCCCCCAGCGCGAACTTCGAGGAGCTTCCCGAGGGTCGCAACGGCGACATGCACTACTGGCAGGTGTGGCACGCGCAAGCCCCAGCCTCGGACTATACGAAGCAATTCCCCCGCTTCATGTCGGAATATGGATTCCAGTCTTTCCCTGAAATGCGCACCATCCGCGCATTCGCCAAGCCTGGAGACTTCGACATTCATTCCACCGTTCTGCAGGCGCACCAGAAAAACAAAGGCGGCAACGAACGCATCCTGACTTATATGCTGCGCGAGTACCGCGAGCCCAAAGACTTCGCTTCGTTCGTCTATCTGAGCCAGGTGCAGCAGGCCGAGATCATAAAGATCGGCGCCGAACACCTGCGCCGGCAGCGCCCACGCAACATGGGCTCGCTGTACTGGCAGTTGAATGACTGCTGGCCGGTAGCTTCGTGGGCGAGCATCGACTACTTCGGACGTTGGAAGGCTCTCCACTACTTTGCCCGGCGCTTCTACGACGATGTTCTGATCTCTCCCTTTCTGCATGACGATAAAGTGGATGTCTACGTCGTGTCGGACAAGCTGCAGGCGCTGGCCGGGAAGATCCACATGCGGCTGCTCGATTTCTCCGGAAGCGTCCTGCTCGATCTAACCAACGACATTCAAATTCCCGCGCAGTCAAGCGCAATTTACTTTAGTGTCGACAAAGCGTCCCTGGCAGCAAGGGGTGATCCGCGTCGAAGCTTTCTGGCATTTGACCTGGAAGTGGCGGGAACGAGAGTGTCTCGCAACCTTATATTCTTTGATGTAACGCACAACCTGGAACTGCCGGTTGCGCCTGGCCTCGAGACGACAGTCAGCAAGGCTGGCGACGATTACACCATCACGCTGCAGTCGGCAAAGCTCGCGCGCAACGTGTATCTGTCCTTCGGAGACCTCGATGTCCAAAGCTCGGACAACTATTTCGATCTGCTTCCAGCCGAGCCCGTCACGATCCGGCTTAAGTCTTCCGCCACGCTGGAGCAACTGAAGGCCGCACTGAAAACCATGTCGCTCGTGGATGCCTTCAAGTCAAATTGAAAGGAGTTCTGGCGAAGCAGTGCAGCAGAGAAAATCCCACGGGTTCCAGAGGTTGGGGTGGTGAGCGCGGCAGGATTCGAACCTGCGACCCATGCCTTAAAAGGGTCGCCAACCCAATTACAAACAACAACTTGCACGTCCAGCTTACTCCATGCACGACACAACAGAATCAATGAGATGCCGACAAGACATCGGTCTGGGTGCCCGGAGGGTGCCCGGAATCTCTGGCCTCTCGAACAATTGTCACTTCGGTTTGCTGGAGATCCTTTGTAACGCGAAGGAATCATTTGGCGGAACCATCCAGCATCCGGCTTTTTCAGAGTAGCGTTAGTGAGTATTCACAACAACTTAACGGGTCTTAGGTGGCTGCGAAAGTCGTTCAGAAGTTGGGCCCGGGGATGTAAGGCTGGACATCTTTAGTTGGACTTCTCCACAGGGTGAGCCATCCGCCTAGTCGAATTTCTTTTCACAGTACCGGCCGCAGCGCTAGTAATTCTGAAGTTCTTGTTGCTCGTCAGTGATCCATTGGGGGTTTCTATAACGACAGGGCCAGTGCTCGCACCGGCTGGAACAGTTGCTGTCATGTACGTGTCGCTCGCGACACTAAAGCTCGAAGCCGGAACACCGTTGAAACTAACGCCGGTCGCTCCAGTAAGCCCTTGACCTAGAATTTGCGCCTTTTGACCCACCCTGCCCGTGGCGAGTACGAAAGTGATGAAGGGATTAAGTCCCATATTCAGGCTGTACACCGCGCCATCACCGTGAGGCCCGCCCTGGACGGTGCCGTAGAGCACTCCATTCGTATGCTGTAAAAGCGCAGCTTCGGGAGATATCCCGACTTTGCCCGGAAAGCTGTAAAGTAAGCTATAGCTTCCGCCGGTGCTGATCTTAAAGATGAGACCGTTTCCAAAGGTGCCGCCAATCTCCGTCGAGCCGTATAGATTCCCATCGGTTGCCTGCATGAGCCCTCCAATCGGGAATGCGCCTTGGGTCTGTCCAGCGAAATTGTAAAGCGCCGTAACAACCCCCTTTGGCGTCATCTTGTAAACAGTGCCAAAACCAAAAGTACCTCCTCCCAAGGTTGTCCCGTAGAAGTTCCCGTCAGAAGCTTGAAGCAACGGAGCCGTAGGCTTTCCGTTGCAAAGGAAGCTGTAGGAGAAAAGAGGAACACCTGAAGTCGCAAGCTTGAAAATCGTTCCGCAGCCGTTCGTTCCGCCATACTGTGCTGTTCCGTAAAGGTTTCCATCCGTGGCCTGGATGACCGGCGCGACAACAGACGAACCATAGGTTCCATCAAACTGATAGATCGTGTTGTAGACTCCCGATGTGAGATTGTATTTGTAAACGGTCGATGCGTTTACTAGATTTCCGTTGGTTGTGCCATAGAGATTGCCGTCTGACGCTTCAACGGGCATGGCATCCGGGTTCGAGCCATCCGTACCTCCTTCAAACTCGTGAAGCACTGTATAGACTCCGTTTGACGTAATTTGAAAGAGCACCCCGAGGTTTAGGCTACCACCGCTGAACGTGGTTCCGTAGTAGTTGCCATTGGTCGCCAGAACTATGCCAGCGGCAGGGATCGCACCGTCAGTGCCATCAAATTGATGAAGTACGCCTCCCGCGCCATTCGTCTGGACCTTGAAGATCGCACCGTTGGAGTTTGGAATACCCGAGGTTGTACCATACAATTTCCCGTCCTTCCCTTGCGTGGGTGTCACGTAGACTGGGTTTGTCGACCCGTTGGCACCCGTGAAGCTGAAAACATCAGAAACTACTTGTGCTGCGCTTGCATTGACCAACATCAGGAGGAGGCCGAGTAGCGCCGCCGTCGAGCTCAATATCTGGTAAGAGCGCTTATGTCCAGTCTGGTTCAGCGTACTTGATTGTGCTTTCATGGGTGCCTCGTGTGAAGGAAGCTTCTTCGGATCTGGGGGATGAGCCGTGGACGGTTTAGGAACTTCGGCGGTGAGCTTATACTGTTCGGCGAGAAAGGACAAGAGGGACTTTAGTCTCATATTTGCGGCCGCAGATTCCAGGGCAAAGCGCCTTCGGACTAGGGCGGGTTCAGACCGTGCGCATTGTTTATAGCCGTGGCGTATGCACAATTCCCAGTCCCTTGCGGAGTGTGCACCACGCCGCAGTTGGAGCCTTGTCCCACAGAGTTGTAGAAGTTGTATTCTTTGGAGGTCGACATCCCCGTGCCGGTCCCGATGCTGTATCCAGTGGGGCAGGTCATCATCCCGACATTAAAGGATTGGCAATAGTTTGGGTCATAGGCCAAGCCGGCGTCCATATAGTAAAGCTCAAGCACCGTTAGGTGATTCGTAACTGCTGAAGAGAGCCAATGCCTGAGGTCGCCGGAATCGCCGGGCGGCACACCACACGCCGCGGTACACGTGCTGCAAGTTCCATTGCAGGTTGTATCGTTCGGATCGGAAATGGAGATCTGCTGCAATTCGCGCGGGGATGCATAGTTGCTGTAGGTGGTGAAGGATGAGCACCAGTCTGAAGTACTGGAACAGGCCGTCCCTGTGACGGGAGTGAAATCGAGCATTGAGAGGCCTTCACTGCCCAGGCCATCGGAGAATCCACCCCCATTCGTTGATGCTACGCAAGCCGCAGCTTCTCGTTGGCCGTAGGTGATGTCACTGTTGACCTGATTCAGTGGTCCGTAAATCTTCATGAAAGGGTGTTGACTTTGGGCCCAAACCATGTTTCCGGTATAGTAGTCGCCGGTTCAGCCTACACACGTACTTTCCGTGCAGGGAAGAGTCGCAGCAGAATCAGGAGTGTACGTGTATGGAGGAGAATACCCCGACAGAACACTGGTGCAGTAAGCGAACGCTTCGGCACCCACCGAATGTCCGAAACGGATATAGCCAAGCTGTGAAGATGCAGGTGACCCGCTTACTTGGTAGCCTGCATTGAAATGGAGGAATAGCGCCGTTAGCGCGGAACGATAGGCAGTTTCATAAGGCGATTCATAGGGGACAACCCAAGACTCAGCGGCTGCGATTAGATTTCCACCGGTGTTTGAAGCTGTCGTCGAGTGGGCTGAGCCGAAGTGGAAGGTGCTTCCAGGCATGTCCACCGTAATCTGCGTTCCCCCTGTGCCCGTGTTGAAGTCGGCCACGCCCGTGTTGCTGGTCCAGATGGTGTCACCAGTCACGTAAGTGTTGCCGGTTAATGTGACCTCGACATTAGAGCTCGGTGCGGTTCTTGCCATACTTCCCGCAGCCATCAGGTGTCCCGTCCAACTTGTACATCCGTTCTGGATGAAGTTGATGACGTCCTGACGAGGCGTGCTGAAAAGCCCAACGTAGCTGGGACTGGTAACGTAGTCGGGTGTAACGTTCTGAACTCCATTGTTCGCGTCGCTCATACCAAAAAAAAGGATATTTACTTTTTTCGGGCCCGGGAAACTGTCAAACCATTGCCAAATTCCGGTTGCGCCTCCGCGAACATCGACATTGCCCCAACTGTAACTATGGTACTGTCCGACGGCATCTAGTACACATGTATCAGAATTCTGGCCACTCCAGGATACGCAATTGGTCGATGAGTTGGTCGGTGGGGTCGGCTCAATAGTGGACCAATTGACCTGAACCGTAAAGCCGTCAATTGCCGGCTGGCTGGCTACATTCATTCGGAAAGTTGAATAGTCTGGACTGGAAGAGGCAGGTGGAAAAACGACGAAGATCTGGATGTTCCGTGAAAAAGACGAATTCACGGTGGTGCTACCTTCTGACCTGCCCCCCAGAAATTAGTCCAGTCGAAATGTGACTTCTCTCATTTAGAATGGCCCGCCCAGGGCCAGGAGGAGGAGTCGTGCGCAAGAGTCGATTCAAGGAAGAGCAGATCATTGGCATCCTGAAGGAGTCCGAGGCTGGAGTAGCCACGCCGGAGCTGTGCCGCAAGCACGGGATCGCGTCGCAGACGCTCTACCGGTGGAAGGGGAAGTACGGCGGGATGGAAGTGAGCGAGGCGAAGCGGTTGCGGGCGCTGGAAGAGGAGAACCGGCAGTTGAAGCACGCGGTGGCCGAACTGCTTCTGGACAAGCGCGCATTGCAGGCGGTGGTTACAAAAAAATGGTGAGCCCGCAGTTGCGACGGCAGGCGGTGGTCGTGATGCGCTCGGAAGTAGCGGTTTCAGAGCGACGCGCCTGCGGGCTGATCGAGATCTATCGCCGGACGTATCGCTACGTGCCACGGCCCGAGGACCCGCGACTGCGCGTGCGGTTGCGCGAGCTGGCGGCAGAGCGGCGAAGGTTCGGATATCGCCGATTGACGCGAATGCTGGTGCGTGAGGGATGGAAAGCGAATCATAAGCGCGTATACCGGCTGTACGTCGAAGAAAAGCTGAGCCTTCGTCGGAAGCGGGGCCGACGCCGACGCGCGGGATCGCGCCTGGTGCTAGCGCCGCGCCCGACGCAGCCCGATCATCTGTGGACGATGGACTTCGCCAGCGATGCGTTCACCAACGGGCGCAAGTTCCGGACGTTGAATCTCATGGACGGCTTCACCCGCGAGGCGCTGGAGATCGAGCCCGACACCTCGCTGCCGGGAGCGCGTGTGGTGCGTGTACTAGAAGGACTGAAGCAGCAGGGACGCAAACCGGAGGTGATCGTGATCGACAACGGGCCGGAGTTCGTCAGCCAGGTGGTGAACCAGTGGGCCTACGAAAACGGAGTCCAGTTGCACTTCATCACGCCGGGGCGACCGATGGAGAATGGCTACATCGAGAGCTTCAACGGCAAGTTCCGCGATGAGTGCCTGAACGAAAACTGGTTCTTCGATCTGGCGGACGCCCGTCGTAAGATCGCCGAGTGGAAGGCGGACTACAACCACGTGCGACCGCATTCGGCGTTGGGATACAAAACACCGATGGAGTTTGCCGCTTCGTGGAAGGCAGGCTTCTACATTGCTGGACTGGGGCAAGGGGCCTCAAACGCCGGCCCCTTGCCCCAGACCCCCATCCCCGCTACGCTGCGGGGCGAACAAAAACCGGAGAAAGTCTCATTATCCCTGGACTAAAAATGGGGGGCAGGTCACCCTCTGTCGAATTCAATCCGCTACTCACCTGACCTGTCGCGTTGCCCACCGATAGCAGGCAAGTCAAGACCGCGATACAGATCGCCTGGACGATCACTACCGAATCCGTGTATTTATTCCCAAGACGAGTCATGAAGATATTCCTCCTGTCTGGCATTTCTTGCGAAGCCGGAACGCGCGTCCTCCGCTTGACTCGTGCGTCAGTAAAGGAACCGCGCTGCTGATTGTATGGCGCTTGCGAGACACGATGCTGAGTTGAACGCGGACGCATCATGCTGCCACTATTTAGTTCCGTAGGAAAATGAATGCGGGATATAAGACTTCTCTTGTCCGAAGGGGAGGCCGGAAGTCTTGCTAATAACTTGCAACGACGATACATTGACTCATAGTAACGATCAACAACAACCTGTATATCGCCATTAACTATCGAGGTACGGCGGACAACACTCTGACCCGGTCCCTCTCTTAAGTAGCAAGCTCTATTGACTCGCTTGAAACCTTGTATAACACTTTACAAGTGGCTAAGTGATCTATAATTCTGAAGGTTTCGTCCAACATCGTGACAATACTCCGTCCACAATTCTTTCGGGCTTTGCCAAATGTGAGAGCGACCTGTCGACCAGATAGCTGAAGAATAAGCCGAGGCGCAAAGGCCAGTGTCAAGGCTCTTCGACCGCGAACGCGGCGCGCGAAGCGCGGCCTTGACACTGGCCGGGCCTCGGCTACACTCTGGCTATCCGGGGCATGTCATTCGGGAATGCTGCATCACAGACCTAGACCAAAACCCTGACTGATCTGATTCGTGTGCGTGGTTTGTGGTTCTATCTTGTGCGCTCCTTGCTCTTTTTTGAGGTTTTGCGCGTAGTTTCCGTGAAAACTGCACAGCGGATTTGGGCGGCTCCTCAAGCTCTAACAGCCGAGAGGCCTTCGAATTCTCGGGACCAATGTGCAACTTGAATCCGCTCTGACCGAAATAAAACGCGTCCACTTCATTGCACAAGCCGCAGGCATGATGCGGCTCTAGCTTTTAGCCTTTGTGCCAGCCGGGTCATGGTTATGTGCGACAGTCCTGTCGCCTCAAGTTCATTCCGGATTGAGGTTGCATGATCTGGAAGAGCGGCGGCCATTGTCCTGATACGCTCAATGAGCCAGGCCTCGTCCAATCGCAGATCAGTTGCGAATCTTTTCCAATGCCGCAGTCTGATATTCCTCAGCCGGTATTCTCCGCCGATCTTCATGGCAAGCTTTGCTTTCTGCAGGTTGATAGTTTGGTAGGGCAGAATGCTGGCCAAATCGTAGAGGGGCGCGAGTCGTACCGCGCCGCTTCCGCCTAACAGCAGTGCATAGTTCTTTGCATGGGCATCTGTTCCTGCAATAAGCCAATTGAAAGCGATAGCATCCACAAACGACTGCACATCCTCCTCGGGATTGCTCGATTGTTCACGCAACAATTCTGCAATCGTGCGCACTCCGGGTCCGCCATCACCTTCATACTTGCTCGTGGGATGAAGGCCAAGCGCCTGACACATGTCCTCTTGATGAATGCGTGACCAGCGTCCTCCGCTACGCACGCGGTCGTAACGCTCCACGACAATTGCGATCTCGTCACCAAAGTGCTGGACGGTGGAGTTGGGAACGATCAGTCCGGCAGTTCTGGCCAAGCGCAGCGAAAAATGCTCGTTCTCCGCGTGGCCATCCCATTCGCCTGTCGGTGGTTTGAGAATGTGAGTGGTCGGAACGCGACCAGACGGCACGCCCCATCGCTGACGCTCGAACAGAAGAGCCGTCTTCGGTTGTGCTCCGGCCAAGCTGAACTGTCCCGTGTCCTGAGCATTACGCCATTGAGAATGGTCCGCGCGTAATGCTCTCAATCGCTCGGCAACCTCATCCTCGGTAAGCCATTTAACCTCTCGGGAAGCCGGTTCCTTGTGCAGTAGTTCAAGACGTTCCGGACGGACAAACTGAACAGCACCTGCGCAGTCTTCACCCACATATGTAATCAGCCGAAAGACATTCCTTGGAGAAACTTGAAAGCGTCTGCCCCAGTTCTCAAGAACACGGTCATTATCGGGCAGCAGTCCCCACAGAAACGCTTCGATCCGCGCATGGCCGTGCTCTGCCGACGCCAGCGGCATCGAAAGCGACAGCGGATAAGCGTTGGGATCGGCTCTCCATGCATCGGTATAGACGAATGAAAGTCTAGGGTTCTTGTAGTGAACCGTTCCGACCTCGCGGCCATCCAAGAGGGCGATGAGTTGATTCGTCATGGCCGTTTCTTCAAGGCATCAAGAACGCTGTTGATATCGGGCGTTCTTGTTTTACTGGTCGAAGAAGTCTCACGGGAAGAATCCGTCTTCAGATCGACTAATACTCTGAGACTCTTCAGCGTGCGCAAGATGAGACCGATTTCAGCACGCGATTTCCCTTGTTCCACCTCGACGAGCCATTTCCGGCTCGTCCCTGCTTTCTTGGCCAGAGCGACTTGATCCATTCCGAGCTTGGTACGACGCTCGCGGATGAAGGCCCCCAAATCGGCAGCGGTTCGAATACGCATGATGCACACCTCCCTTCAAAACACAGAGTAACCGAACGGTGACAATCTGTAAAGAGAGCGTACGGTGACATTTTGATGTGAGAGCGAACGGTGACACGGGCAAGTCTACGAAGATCTTACGGGGCGCTTAGCAGGATTCAGATTAGCACATCGCGGATAAAAAACAGGGGGCGGCAAGGGCACTGAGGTCATACCCTTGCTAACACCATCCTTCGCGCGAGAGCGCGAAGGATGGGTACCACGCTAGCTACTGGAGGATTCTGAAGCTGATATTGCTGGTGAGTAGCCCGGTTTGCGTCGTGACCACAACGGGCCCCGTCGTTGCGCCGCTGGGGATGATTGCATTCATGAAGGTATCGGCAGCCACCTTGAAGCTAGTGGCCGGTACGCCATTGAATGTCACGCTAGTCGCCCCTGTTAGTCCTTGGCCGAAGATTTGGACAGTTTGCCCACTACGACCGAAGTGCTGCACGAAAGTGACAAAAGGCCCAAGCCCCATGTCAAGGCTAAAGAGTGTGCCATAACCTGAAGTTCCTGCGACGGAGTCGAAGCCATAGAATTTGCCGTTGGTGTGCTGTAGGAGAGCAAAGGGACCTGCGGTCGAGGGCGGGAAGCTGTAAAGCACGCTGTACGCTCCGTTTGTCGAAATCTGAAAGATGATACCCGTGCCATTGGTGCCGCCGTCTTGGGTGATCCCGTAGAGGAAGCCGTCCGTACCCTCCACCATTCCCAGGATGCCGCCTACCCCATCGCTGGGCCCTCCTTGGAAGTTGTGAAGGACTGTCACCTTTCCTCGCTGGTTCAGCCTGAAGATGGTCCCGAGATCGAAGGCTCCTCCGGTGGAGCTAAGTCCGTAATAATTTCCGTCGTTTGCCTGGATCAGAGGCCCGCCAGGATCGCCCTGTATTCTGCAACTAAAGCTGTAGTCATTCAGAAGGGTCCCAGTTAGGCTAATCTCAAATATTCCCCCGCAGTTATCCGCGCCTAAGCCGTTCCCGGTTCCATACAGATTGCGGTTGGAGCCTTGCAGGAGCGGATCGCTGAGTCCGGTGATCTCGCCGTTGCTAAATGTGACAAGCGTGTCGAACGTGCCCGGCTGCGGCGAGTATCTGTAGACTGTTTCGAAGGCCGTTCCATAGAGATTGGTGTCGGAAGCTAGAATTGGGGGAGCCTCTGGGCGATCGTCCAGTGAGCCGTTGGTGAATTCATACAAATCAGAGTAGGCCCCGCCGGGCGACACTTTGAAGAGGACGCCACCGTTATCGCTCCCGCCGAACGAGGATGTGCCGTAGAAGTTACCGTCCGTCGCTAGTGTAAGGCCGGAGTATGGGTTAATGGCGCTGGTCCCGTCGAATGCGTAAAGTTGGGTAATTAGCCCCGTTGTGGTCACTCTAAATATTGATCCGTAGGTCGTGCCGAACGCTGTGCCATAGAGCTTCCCATCGCGACCCTGCGCGGGGGTGCCCCCAGGGTATTCGCTAGCGTTACCACCGGGAAAACTCGCGACGGTCGTTACGGTCTGCGCCAATGTCGGCATGGCGAATAGGGTCGCGATCAGGACCAGACTAGTTGTGTTGAGCAGCCCTCGGGCCAGAAAACCGCAGACCTTCCGGTTTAGTTCGTTACAATTAGCTCCGTTCATAACTAGCACCTCCAAAATTGACTGATTCGGTCTAATGGTAGCCGTGCGCCGCGTAGATTGCGGCGGCGTAGCTACAGTCCCCGCTCGCCGAACCCTGAATTTGACCGGACGTGTATCCATAGGTCACATAGCAGGTGCCCGAGAGGCTTTGCCCATTGCCGATTCCAACGTATTGGAAGAAATCATGCTGGGTTCCGAGCGTCAGGCCGCTGAACGTCACACCGGAGCCCGAACAACTGCCTAGGCTCAACGTGCAAAAGTTGGGATCGAATGCGAGCAGGGCATCCTGACTGTAGAGCTCTATGATGGAAGCATAGTTTTGCGTTGCGAAAGGATACAGGCCACGCAGGTCTTCAGTCTTACCCGGCGACCCGCCCTGCATGCAAGTGTCCCCGATTCCACCCTGGCTACAAGTGAACGGGGGGTTTGCTGTGCATGGATTGGAGCAATCGATCTGCTGCAGTTCCAGGGGCACAGTTGTGGGGGCCGGGGGGTCGCCGCCGGTGGGATTGTAAAGAGTGCTGTTCGACCCGTCCCAGTACTTATTGAACATGCAGCCCCAGTTGTTCCCGGTATCTGGGGCGGTTCCGCTGTACGGGCAACCGCTGATCTGGAGCCCGGTGCCCGAGCCGTTAATGTTCGTCTGGTCAGCCCATTGCAGCCCCTGGCTTCCGAAGCCGTTGAATTGTCCTACGCTGTTATAGTGGGCTACGGCGCGACTTGCCTCGTTGGCCGCGAATGTCGCGTTTGAGGTGCTGGGGTCGGGGTCCCCGGCATTGATCGAGAACATGATCTGCATCTGCGGTCCCGCTGCTTGGATGGTATCGTTAACCGTGCCATACCAACCATCCCAATGGGGCTCGGTGAATGATGGCATCGTGCTGTTCATTGGCGTGCTGGTTAAGCTAGAGCTGGTGCAAATTGGGTAGGCTTCGCCGCCCTCGGCGACTCCAGCACGAAGATAGGCTATCTGGGCAGTAGTTTCGTTCAGTGTGCAACTCGGACCGCTGGTCCCTACGCAGTGTGTACTCGTCCCTGTGTTATTAAGGTGGTTAAAGTGGTAGATAGCAGCGCGCAAGAAGGAAAGCCAAGCAGCCTCATAGGGTGCCTCGTAAGGCACCGGCCATGACTGTACGGCGGTAACCAGCGCCACAGCTGTCCCGGTGCTAGTAGCTGTATGGTTATCGCCAGATGAACCCGAGCCCTTGTAGGTGAATGAATAAGGGGAGGTCGTCACAACGTTGCTCACGGTCGCACCATGCGGGGTCGTGATGTCGAACGCTGGATGCGAAGCGGGCGTGAACTGTGGATTGAGCCAGATCGTGTCCTTCGTACTGAATGTTGGGGCGGATGACAGGCCAGTCACAGTTACATTTGGAGGGATTGAGGTGTCGCCTGAGAATGTGGTGCCCGGCGGGATCGAATAGGAGCCGCTGTACCCACCGCAACCGTTCGTTCCCGTGTAGGCGTTGACGGTATTCACGACATCTTGATATTGATATGAAGATGGTGCTGCTGCGTTAATCCACGCGGACTGGGTGACGTAGGGTGGTGTAACAGGATTCGAGGGGCCAGGGCCTATTCCAAAGAGCTGAATTGCAACTCTTTTAAAATTGTTGCTGCCCCATGGAAAATCGCAGAACCATTGCGAAATGGTGCCCGAATAGTCAGCGCATCCACTTCCGTCCACGGCGCTCCAGCTATAGGTATGAAACCAACCCGGCACCAGGGGATCGGGTTGGCATTCGTCAGGGTTGTTTAGCGGCGGCGTGAGCTGCGTGCAGTCCATCTGGCTGGGGGCGCTGGTCTCAATATTGTTCCAGTTGATCTGGACGTTTACGCCGTCAATCGCCGACTGGGGCATAACATATTCTACGAGGTCGTCGTGGTTCGTTCCCGATGACGGCGGAAAGACAACGTAAATGTGGGTGTAGGTCTGGCCCGGATTGATGAGGATCGCAGACCCGTGCAAAGTCGCGTTGATTAATTGCGTTTGCGCCCAGAGCACCGGGCACAGGCAAGCTGCGGCGACATGGGCGATCGCCATCTTCCCGAGACGAAGACACCCGGCGGTTACCGGCTGCGTATCGGGACGCTTGGTTCTCGGAAGATGGGAAGGCCGCATCTGCAGCTCACAATAACTAGTTCGGTTGCTCACAGTCGATGACGAATGTGTACGTCGCACTGGCGGTCGGCGAGCTCGTCACGTAGACGGTAATTCCGGTCGTTGATACGCTCGTCTGTCTGAAGCTTAGGACGGCAGTCGTGGTACTGCTAACTTGGGTATTCTGAACAATACACATGGGACTCTGTGCGAACGCACCATCTGCGAATGTATAGACTATCGTGGCGGCGGGAGCCGGTGACCCCGTACCAGCAGTGACGGCGAACTGCACGCGAGCATCTGTGCCAACTACTGCGCTACAAGAGCCTCCTCCCGTACCCCAATTTGTGCTCGACACGTTAATGTTGCTACAGCTCTGAGCGGTACCGTTACCGACGCTGATCCGCTTGACCTTCGTGACGCCAGTGAGTGATAGAGCAGAAACGGTAGGTCCTGTCGCGAGAACGACATTACCCCCAGATCCAGTCGTTCCATCACTAAGGTCCGCTGCGGCAACCTGGGTCCACGTCGGCGCGTTCGCCGAAGAACCCGATCCAAGAGACTTGAGATACTTTGCCGTGGTTGTTGTGTTTCCTGTAAGGCGCGTACCCGCCCCGGAAGTACCGCCGTAGATAATATCCCCCAGGGTCGTCATTGGCGAGAGCGCGTTAAAGCCTGCACTCGCCGATCCTGCTCCCGTCCCGCCGCTTGTTATGCCGAGAGTGCCGGTAATTGTCGATAGGGTGACGGGCGCGACGCCCCCGGAGTACAGCCAAACTGCGCAGTTGGCTCCGGAGCTACAGGAATTTAGGACCCGACCCAAAACCTGCACTCCGGTCAACGGGTAAGCCCCGGAGTTCCCCCAGTCGTGACACTGACCACCGTCTCCGCTTGTGGTTGACGCCACAACGTAGTCTGCGATGGTTGTGGCGCCGTCGAACTTGCAACTCGCGATGCCCGATCGGGCTATTTGCGCGTTAGTGGCCCCAGATGAGCAGTTCGCGATGCATATCCCCTCAAGCCCAGTCGTGGTGCTGGTCGTGGCAATTTGGACAGTCGAAGCTGAACTGGTATTTAAAATGACCAGTTCGTTCTGCACTGGAGCGTTGGCACCGGTGACAGCGGTCATTTCGTTCACGACCGAGTAGCCTTGTAAGTCGAGGCTCACTCCGCCCCATCCCGGCGCGGTCGAGCCAGCAAGGAGCGCCGGACCAGCTGTCACACCCGAGGCCACCGTCGTTAGCGTGAGCGATGTTTCAACGTAGGGGGAACTCGAGCCGCCAGCGTAGACAATGCAGCCCTGAGACGTTACACAGGGAAACGTGGCCAACGGAATAGATGAAGACGCATTGTTGTTGATGACTCTAAGGCGATGAGTCGTAAAGTCAGAGAAAATGGCGTCCTGGTTCGTGCTCGTGCTGACCGGTGTAGTCGACTCGGTCATCACAATTCCACTCCCAGCACCCGTGTTGGCGTTGACCGTAACCTGAGCTTTCAGATCGGACGAGACGAAGACGCAAATATTCAGGCTTGCGACAAGAAGGCTTAATCGCAAATCACGACTTGATGCGGATAGTCTCATGACTAACCTTCTTTCTTTCGATTTCCTTGCTGGAGAAAGCCCAAACGACACTGGGGGAGGGGAGTTACAACTGCACAGTTTGATATTATGGTCCAACGAGGCTACGGGGTCAATGGCAAATATGCTGCATCGATAGTACGATTTTCCGCTCCGAAAATGCGACCCTCGCTTTTCGGCCTTTGTGCCTTCGAACGAACCGAAATAAATTGTGCTGCGTGGAGAATTCGAGACAAGAGAGACGGATGGACGTTGCGGAGAATCTGACAATTCCCCGGATAGATGAAGCCTAAGCCGAGGCCGTGAGGTCTGTGTCAAGACCGGGCGAAGCCCGCCGCGTCACGCGGTCGCAGAGTCTTGACACAGACCGGGCCTCGGCTATGCTCTGGCTATCCGGGGCATGTCATTTCGTGAATCCTGCATCACAGACTGACCTGCCCCCAGAATCCGTTCACGGGATAATACGACAAGTTAGTTGAACTTCGTTACTTCCAGCAGCCGCAGCCGGAGCTGTGGGAAAGTGGGAAACGCGTTCTTCAGCGTTTTCCAAGCTTGCCTTCTTTTGGCAAGCGTCTTTTCCATAGCTCGCTCGTTCTCGCTCTGCATACTCCTTCGGCGTGAGATAGCCTAAGCTGCTGTGCGGACGCTCTTCGTTATACTCTGTCCTCCACGCCGCGATCTTGCGTCTGGCATCGAACAGATTCTGAAACCAGCTCACGTTCAAGCACTCTTCTCGCAGCCGCCCGTGGAAACTTTCCACCCGCGCATTCTGGGTGGGCTTCCCCGGCTGAATATGCACGACCTCGATCTTTCGCTCCATGCCCCAGGCCAGAAAATGCCGGCTGGTGAACTCAGGTCCGTTGTCGCAGCGGATCGAGCCCGGCTGGCCCCGCTCCGCCATGATCGCCTCCAGCACACGGGTCACTCTGCGGCTGGCAAAACTCGTATCCACTTCGAGCGCGAGGCATTCCCGCGTATACGCATCGACCAGGCTCAGCACCCGGATCGCCCGTCCGCACTCCACCGCATCATGCACAAAGTCCAGCGCCCACTCCTGGTTCGCCGCCGTCCGCGCCAGCAGCGGCTGTCCCGCGCGTACGCAGTGTTTCCTCTTCTTTCGTCGAAGGCTCAGGCCGGCCTCGCGATACACCCGATGCACCCGCTTGTGGTTCACTGCTTCTCCCGCCCGGAACAGCAGCACATGTAAACGCCGATATCCGAACCTCGGCTTCTGCCTCGCTAACTCCACCAACCGCGTGCGCAACTCGTCATCGCATCGTGTTGTCTGATAGCGGTAACTCGATACCGCCATCCCCATCAGCCCGCAAACCCGGTGCTCGCTCGCTGCATACTCCGCACGCAGCCAGTCCGCATCCGCCCGCCGGTTTACGAGCTCCACCCGTTTTTTGCGATGACTGCCTTCAGCATCTCTTTGTCCAGACTCAGATCCACCACCAGCTTTTTCAACTTCGTGTTCTCGTCCCGTAACTGCTTCGCTTCCTGCGCCTCACTCACATCCATCCCACCGTACTTTGCTTTCCAGGCGTAGATAGTGTGTTTGGAAACCCCCACTTCTCGCGCCACATCTTCCACCTTGCGCCCCGCCTCTAACTGCTTCAGCGCCCCGATCATCTGCGCCTCCGTGTGCCTGCTCTTCGACATACTCTCTTCCCCTTTCCTTCGACGAAATCATATTCAATTTCGTGCGGATTTAGGGGAGCAGGTCAAGACCAAGACCGAAACCCTGACCAATCTGATTCATGTGCGTGGTTTGTGGTTCTATCTTGTGCGCCGCTGGCTCCTGCTGAATGGCGGGGGAATGGGACACGTCGCGGCTGAGTTCCTGGCCTAGCGTCGCTGCATTGTTCGTATAAATCTGCGCGTCATAGCGCCCACGCGAGACAGCGACATAGGCCATGCGGCTGTTGAGCAGATCCTTGGTACCCAGTTCGGTGTCCACGTGAATCAAGACACGGTCGGCAGTCTGTCCCTGGCTGGAGTGGCTGGTCATGGCATACCCATGATCGAGATGCGGGTGCTTGTGCGAATCGAGTTCGATCGCGCGGCCAGTGTCCATTTTCATTCGCAGCCGCCCATCTTCCCCTATACTCTCGATGGTGCCCAACTCGCGGTTCGCAACTCTCAGTTCGTTGGCCGGCGCGGTGAACTGGATGCGGTCGCCCACTGAAAAACTCCGCATCTCCTCCCGAAAGACTGAGACTCCCTGCTGCCTGCGTGGATCGTAAGTGCGCTGCGAGCTGTGCTGCAGCTCGACTGTCAGCCGGTTTCTCGGAGCGTCGATGGTCTTTACCTGCGCGTACTCGCCTTTTCCGATGCCGGTCCCCTTCGATAAGCGCGAATAGCGCAGCACATCGCCCACCTCGTAGCGCTCAGCCCATGTGCGGTCCGCGCCGGTGAGGTCTTGGCGCGGCACCAGCGTCCTGATGCGGTGCTCCTCGTCACTAACGAGGCCACTCCGCTGCAATTCCGCATGGACGCGCTCGTTGATCTCGATGCGAGAGCGATTATCGGGAGAAATCACCAGGGTGTTCTCCGGCGATTTTGCGTACTCCTTCGCAATGGCGACAATGCGCTCGTCGTGGCCTTGAATCTCATGGACTCGGCCCTGGCGGTCAAGATTCTGTATTGCCTCCTGTACTTCGCCGCGTGCAAGCTGCTCAACTACCAGTTTCAGCTCTGGGTCTTTCTGGCGCACGATCTCTTCCAGTTTGACCGTCTTCATGCCCGCGTCCTGGAGCTGCGCGAAGGGCGTCCCGGCCTCAACCGCCTCATGTTGCCGCCGGTCGCCGACGAGCAACACTCGGTCATTCGCATGGAGCCGGCTCACAAACTCATGCATCTGCCTGGTCGATGCCAGAGAGGATTCGTCGAGCACATAGAGCTGTTTCTCGCCGGTATCCGGCTGCAGTCCACGTACTAGATGCTTCTGTAGTGTGGATGTCTCCATTCCTGCTTCGCCGAGTTTCTGGGCCGCACGGGAGGTTGGCGCGAAACCTTCCACCCTGTAGCCCTCGGCCTCCGCGCCTTCGCGGATCACGGATAGAGTTGTTGTCTTGCCCGCGCCTGCGATGCCATCTAAACCGACAACCTTCTCCCGCGAAAGAAAGATTTCGTCTACGGCCTGGCGCTGCGAAGCATTTAGTTCGGGGTGGCGGTCTTCCGTGGCAATGCGCACGTGCGGCGAGACCAGCATTGGATCGCCGTAATCACGTCGATTGCCTTCCTGCATCCGGCCAACGATCTCGCGCTCCATGCGTACCATCATGGCAGTTGTGTACTGTCTGCCAGCACCAGCGTGCGAGACTTCGCGGAACTCCCCGGCCTCGATCCGGCGCTCGAACTCTTGCCGGACCTGGGCATAGGTGGTTTCTCCCATACCGCGCACCAGCGCTGTTTCAAGGATCGCGCGGCGGTCCTGCACGGCCGATCTCTCGAAGACATGATCGCGCGCCCAAGTCACGGCCTGCTGCGCCTCCATCTCTGGCTCCGGCATTTGGTAGTGCCCATGTTGGCGCGCCTGTGCGGCGACGCGGTTCGCCTGATGCCCGTACTGTGCGGCCAACTGGCGGTGCCGCTGTAAGACTTCTCCAGGCGACAGCAGTTCCTTGCGGTCGCGCGTATGGTGGGCCGCGATCTGTGCCGCTGCGGCTCCGTCGATTCCTTGTTCGCGGAGATGGTCTTTGATCTGTTCACGTCGCGGACTGGAAGCCTCCAGATATTCCTTCGTGTAGCCTCTTACTTCCGGCTGTCCATGCTTGCCGCGCTCCAGTTCGTAGCCCAGCTTTTCCAGACGCAGCGCCAACTCGGATCGGTAGACTGCGGTGATGTAGCGCTGTGACACGAACATCTCATGCGGCTGCAAAGCTCGCATCTGTTTCCCGTTTTCGAGACCGTTCTCGCGCTCAGTCATGTTGAAGATCACGGCATGGGTATGAAGCTGGGGCGCAGCGTAGCCATCGACGGGCCGCGCGGTGTCGTGCTCGAAAGTGGCGGCGATGAATTTTCCGGTCGTCTCCGGGGCATGGACATTGCCGATTCGCGCCTGCGTGTATCGTTCAAGTTCTTGAAGTGCCGCGCGTACACTCTCCCGATGGGCTTCCCGCACCCGATCATCGCCGCCCACGAGAGCGGTAAGCGATACCGACTTCGGCGCAGAGAATGTGGCGTCCCACCCGGCGCGATGCTCGGCGCTGGTCACCTCTCTGCCAAATTTGCCTTCATAGGTTCTCGAAACCTGATGCCGTACCAGCTGCTCTTCGGTGTGCGGATGTTGGCCTTCACTCAGTCGTGCAAAGTGTTCGGAACCAACGCGACCTTGCAACCCCCACTGCTCGGCGAGTCTGCCCTGCCACTCACTGTGACCCTGCTGATCGCGGCTCCAGTAGTTCTGTTCCTGCGAGGCAAACTCCCGCACATGGTAGGTGTGCGCCTGGCTGGCTGACAGCGGTTTCGAGATCGTGAGCATACCGAGCGTTCCTCAAGCGTGAAGTGGTGTTGTTAGCAATTTGTCTCTCATTCGATTCCCTTCGTTTTCTCCCAGGCGAACGCCTTTTTGGGTTTGGTCTCGGGCGCACCAATGGTCGAACCAAAAAGCGCGAGCAGCGGCTCGGTAGGCTTCTTCAGCGGATCGGCGGGAGCATTCGCGGGCACTGATAGCGCTGGTTTCGGCGCGATTACTGGCATCTGCCGGTGCGAAAATCTCGGCAGTCTGAATCGGATTCTGCCCATCTTTATCGTCCATGTCTGGATCAAATTTGGCCGAGGTCGGTCCCATTCGATCATCTCCCTATCCCGCCATTTACGTGGGAACCGGTTCTGCAACACGCTCCGCATAGCCAGTAGCAAAAGGAGCATCGCGCCTACCCAAAGCAAAGGCGTCAAGAGCGAGAAGCTTCTGGGAAAAAGCATGGCACTCATGGCATTCGAGCTCTTTCCTTGCCCTCGCGGGCGAAGAAGTCATCAAGCAGTTTGCGCGCCTGCTGAAGCTTTCGTGCGTCTGCCTGGTCGCGAATATTGAGGACGGAATCAGGCGACAATTGTCTGCCTTCCGATGCTGCTTGAGAGGCTGCATGGAAGAGATTCAATAGCGCGTAACGCACCGCCCAGACTTCGGCCAATACCAGGTCGACGGGATCAGCTGGCCGCTGTCGCGCAGCACACAGAGCGGTCCCGCGCAGCCACTCGGAGAGAGACTGTCCCGCGCTTTCGGCGGCAGCTTCTAATTCTCCCAGTTCTTCGGGAGTCAGTCGCGTGGCCGCAGTCTTGGTGCGGAAACCGGGCTTCGCCTCGTCGCCGAACGGCAAACTAGACTGGGGATTAGCTTGAACGCGGGGACTACTCATTGGACGAACCGCCTTGTTGCACTACTGCGCTTGGTTCCGCTGCGACTAAGCTGCGTAATTGCTGGTTCACAGGAAGCTCTTGCGCTTCAACGCGTTTACGCGATTCGACGCTCTGGGGCCACCTGTCTCAAACAAACGTCATCGTTCGATATCGCAGTCACTCACACTTGACGAATTTTGTTGACGCAGCAAAAGTTAACCTGCGTAAACATCGAAGTGCTCGCTAGCGCTCCGCAGTTCCCAATTTGGGGGTGACGTGTCCACCCTTCTTCCGGTGCGAAGCACCGCGCTTCTACATCTCGCCATATTCCAGCGCCAACGTTTCCCATGCGCTGACCACGTCTGGCGACTGCCATGCGCGCTGAAACAAAGTGCGAATCGCCTTCCAGTGCTCTATAGGAAAGCTGAAGCTGATCCCGTTCTCGCGCGCACAAAACGACACATTCAACTCCTCGTTCTCCACGATCATGTTGATGGCCGAGAAATAAGACCCCTTCCACTGTCCGAATGGGCGTGTCATGTCATGGCCTTCGAGCATCCTTCGGAACTCGGCAATCCGTGCGTATCCGCCCACGGGAAAGCGAGGTGCCAGCGGCCCAGGAAACTGCAAGATCGGGGAAAATTCGTTGCCTTTCTCCCGCACGAGATCGAGACGGTATCCGCCTTCTTCCTGTGCGGGCAATCCTCGCTGCACGGGGAGTTCAAAATCGTCGTCATCCGCCTCTGTTGGCCGTGGGCGCAAAGGCTTGCGATGAGTTGCATAATGCCCTCTCGCGCATACCCGCCAAAGAGCAGCCCAATGGGGCAACAGAGCATCGTTCAGCTTCTCGACATTCGAGAACTTCTCCTCATCCAAGAGAGTGTAGAGGTTGCGAATGGCAAGCAATGGTCTGCGCCGCCTCTGAGTCGAATCATTCAGCATTTGAATCGTATGCTTAACGACTCGGTGAACGTCATCGCTTCCGACCGCAGCTGGCTCCTTTGTTGCAGCCTGTTTGTCCTCGGGAAGCGTCATTAAATAAAAGAAGTCGCGGGGCGATTTCTTCTGTCGGCGTACCAGCGCGTAAGCTGCGAGAAATGCCTCTAGAATCTCGGCCAAAGATTCATAAGAAAGCTGGCCTTGTTCAGTGCTCGTAAACGACTCTGCACCCTTCGCGCAATAGTGGGCAACCAAGGTCCATTCGGCCAGTGACAGCGGCAGCTTTGCCTCTGCTTTCCCGCGAATCTTGAGCAGAGAATCCGTTGGCTCGGTGAGCAGATTTGCTAACTCAAGACGGTCATCTCTGGCCGACTCAAGCAACTGTTTTGCGGCCTCCGATGTTGAGACCGTTTGGCCCGTCTTGAGAGCGATCACTTCCTTAAGCGTTTCCAGCCTTGAGCGGAGTTCTTCGGAAATCCGAATGGAAATCACCGGTTGGTGCAGCGTCGCTGCCTTCTCTGCCATCAGCCCTCCCCATAAAAATTATGTAACGTTACGTATTGACTGTATTGGTACTCCTGCGTTATTGTCAAGTGCAATACCAGCCAGGAGTTGATCAACCGTGCCCCAGCCAAATCGAACAAGAAAGCCTTCTTCCCTTCATTTCGCAGATACCGCAGGTTGGAACACAAGCAGCAGAAAACCTAGCGTTAGGGCTCTTCCGCATCTGGGTGCACAATCACCCGAGCCATTTGTAGAGGCAAATGCAGCTGGGGAATTTCTGAATTATTCCTCTCGAACGATGAAACAGATGGCCCGAGAGGGGCGGATTCCCGCTCATCCTTTCGGATCCGGTGCTCGCAAGAGATGGTATTTCCTCATCTCAGAGCTTGCGGAACATGTTCGCGGTAAGGTAAATTCCGCTCATGGAGAAGCTGGTCGTGACAAGACACAGAGGAGGGTCATTTGAGTCACGATCGCCGCAAGCCTATCCGCTACAACACGGGTATGCTTTGCAAAGAGAAAAGGTCAATAGGCATGGTGTGGGTATTCCGCTGGAGCGAAGAGGTAAATGGCCAGCGGCGCCAACACAAGGAAGTAATCGGCGCAACGAAGAAATTCCCTACGGAAGCGACGGCCAACAGAGAGGCCGACCGGCTACGTTGTCGCCTCAACGAACAAAAGCAATCACTGGGCCTCAAATCACTCACGTTTGGGGAACTAATCAACCACTACCTGGATCACGAACTCCCGCGTTTGTCGAAATCCGCCCGCAAGGGAAACCAATCGTATATCAAGAACTGGATCGAGCCTGCGTGGCACGGTCATGTTGCCGACAACATGAAAACCATGCAAGTTCAAGATTGGTTGGACAAGGTCCAGCGCCCGGACGGGACCAAGCTGAAGATCAAGAACATCCTGTCCGCGATCTTCTCGCACGGGGTCCGATGGGAATTCGTGGAACGCAACCCCGTCTGCGGTCAAGGCGGGACGCCTGGCCACCGCGGTGCCTCAACTGGCGTGCGGCAGAGCAACAGAATCTCCATCACTCGCGTGATTCTGCAGCCCGATGTCGTGCGTCAAACTCTCGAACAGTTGCCCCTGCGCGAAGCAACGATGGTGCTCATCGATTCCGTCACGGCGTTGAGGGCCTCAGAGTTAGTCGCGCTGAAGTGGAGGAATGTCGGTTGGGACACAGGCACCCTTCGATCCGAATTTGCTTTCGTGGAAGGCGAATTGAAGGATACCAAGAGCAGAAACAACGCGCTGCCCCTAGCTCGACCCGTTCTGAATGTGCTTCGTCTCTGGCGCGAGCACACACCTTATCGCTCGGACGAAGACTGGATCTTTGCCAGTCCCCACTACCATGGCAAGACCCCGTATACGTATCAAGTCCTTTTCCGACGTCACATTCGCCCTGTAATAGAGCGAGTCTCAACCCTCAAGAGCAGCAAACAAGCGCCGATCGGGTGGCACACGCTGCGCCGATCACTCGCTACATTGCTGATCTCGAACGGCGAGAATGTGAAGGTCGCACAATCGCAACTTCGTCACACCACCCCCAAGATAACCTTGGAACTCTACGCACAGGCGGTTTCCGCCGACCAGCAGAAAGCACACAAGAAGGTTGTCCAGATGGTGCTGCCGGCGAAATTTCCCGAGAAATTGAGAGCGCGAAGCGCTGCCCCAACTGCGTAGAAACCGTTCTGGGTGTCCGAGGGTGCCCGAAATCAACCCTGCCGAAATCCTCTAAGTACTTTGAAATCGTGGTGAGCGCGGCAGGACTCGAACCTGCGACCCATGCCTTAAAAGGGCATTGCTCTACCAACTGAGCTACGCGCCCGCCTTTCTTCCAATCTAACATATTACCAAGCGCTCAATGCGCGGCCCCGCGGCGTTCGGGCCATAGCCGCAGGCGGTCTTTAGGCCACAATTTTCGGAGCGCCAAGGCCGCTGCTGGAATAGAATAGCGCTTCGCCAAGTCTTAGCCTATGAGCGCTCCGACCGCACTCTGGAAAAAATGGGAAGGCCGGGTAGTCGACGGAAAGTTCCCGCTACGGCAGTGGCTGGGCGGTTCGGATCACAGCGCCGTATTTCTTACGGAGCGAGCCGGCAAGGAATCGCCCAAAGCTGCCATCAAGCTCATTTCCGCGCAGGATCCGCGCCCGGAAAACCTGGACGAAACCGCTCAACTTTCTCGCTGGGCTGGCGCCGCAAGACTTTCCCGTCCTCACCTGATTCGGCTGTTCGAATACGGACGCTGCCAGATTGGCGACACGCGCCTTCTCTACGTCGTCATGGAATACGCGGAAGAGAATTTGGCGGAGATTCTTCCGCTGCGGCCTCTTTCTGCCGACGAGGCTTCCGAGATGCTCCGGCCCACGGCAGAAGTGCTGGCTTCCCTGCACCAGGCTGGGTTCGTGCACTGTCGCATCAAGCCTTCGAACATCATGGCGGTCAATGACCAGGTGAAGATTTCCGCAGACGCACTTCGCAAGACTGGGGAGCGCGCGGACGCGAGCGTACCCGGCGCGTACGACGCGCCTGAGGTCGCGACCGCCGGACCGTCTGCTGCCGCTGACGTTTGGTCGCTCGGCATGACCCTGGTGGCCGTCATGACCCAGAACGAGCCAAAGTCAAAGCCCGGCGAACAGGCGCCGGTTACAGTGCCTGAGACAATTCCGCAACCGCTCCGCGAAATTGCGCGCCAGTGCTTGCAGGTCGATCCGCAGCAACGCTGCTCACTGGCCGATCTCCTCAGCCGGATCCACCCTCCTGTAACTCAACGCCAGCCTGCTGCGAGTGCGGCTGCAGTTGAGACACACACGCCGCAAGTACGTCCGAAGCGCTGGATCGTTGTGCCGATCGGTGTTCCGATCGTGGTCGCCGCGCTCTTCCTCATCGCTTGGATCGGTATCAAGTTCATGGCCCATCCCACGGCGGTTCCGGCCGCCGATACTCGCCCGGCCAGCGCCCAACAACCCGCTGAGACTCCCGCAACGCAATCGCCCGCTCCTTTTTCGGAGAATAAGAAGCCCGCGCCAAAGGGCATAGTGCCAGGCATAGTGCCGGGCAGTGTGCTGTCGCAGGTTTTGCCGGACGTTTCACGGAGCGCGCAGAATACGATCGAAGGCCGGATAAAGGTGAGCGTTCAGGTTTCCGTGGATACTTCCGGAAACGTCTCGCAGGCCAAGCTGGTCTCTCCCGGACCGAGCAAGTATTTTGCGAATCTGGCTCTGGCAGCGGCTCGCGGCTGGAAATTTAATCCCCCGCAGGTGGATGGACAACCGGCCGCCAGCGAGTGGAACCTGCGGTTTCAGTTTGCACGCTCATCCACTCAGGTGTTTCCGGCAGAAGTGAGCGGAACTGCGCACCATTGAGGACGACCTTCGCGGTCTGGATGGACTTTTATTCGAATTCCCCCTTTCTCGTCCAAACGGGACTGTGAGGGGTTTCCAGCATGCCTTCTCTTCGGCACGCCGGTCGCGAAAGGGGGCCCTCTGCGGACTATAAAGAACGGGCGAGACCATCTACGATCAAGCCCTGCAACCGTGTTGAGACACGGTTACTTTCCTTTGTCGTAGTGTCTTGGCGCATACTTCTCTCGCTCAAGGATTGCCACAGCCAAGGCCGCAACCTTCACCACGTGCTTCCTGAAGGTTTCGTGGCTCCAGGGCGAGGTCACTGCTTGTCCAAGATACTTAGTCGTGTGGGCAATCCAATCGTTCGGCGTGTTCTTGTCGTCGAAACTGGCTGCCCACTTCCCTTGATACGCTCGTTCTGCATCGATCAGTTTATAAACTTCTGCTCGCGTCATCCTTTACACCCCTTTCGTTGAATGGAATCTCCGTTTTGGACTTCAAATACGGTGCCGATCATACACCCATCCCGCGGTTGGCTGACAGCGTGAAACGATTTTCTTACGTGCCTCCGCAACGACTGGAGATGCGGGGGCGGCCACTGCATATTTTTGCCGCGCATGGGCTCAGCCTTTTCCCTCGCTCCGATTCTTCATCTTCCAAACCATCTGCCGCAGCATCCCCAGCAGGAACTCCGCATCGCCGGTTTGCAGTTGAAGCCGCCGCACTAAGCGCCGGACTGCGCCCTCAAAGGAATCGGAGGAGTTCAGTTTCGGATAACCGCTGGCACGCAGCGCCGTGAGCAGGGTCTCGGTAATCCGCTCCGTCTCGGCTGACGAGGCCGGACTTCCCCTCTTCCGCTTCGCGAGTGCGGTTGGATCGCGCACTAATTCATACAGACAAACTGCCACCGCCTGCCCCAAATTCATCGAGACATGTTCCTCTCGCATGGGGATGTGCATCAGCCAGTGACAATGGCTCATGTCTTGGTTCGAAAGCCCGAACTTTTCCGATCCGAACAGCAGAGCGCACGGGCCGGATGTGGAAGCGGAAGCGGAAGCAGAAGAAAGATGCGCGCGAATCACCGGGGCGCCTGCGTCCAACCGCTGGAGGGAATGCTGCAGGTCGCGGTGGCCGATTGCCGTGGTTCCCACCACAAGCGAGCAGTCGGCAATCGCCGCGGCTACCGTTTCGTATTTTTCGGCGCCGGCCAGTACATTCGCTGCGTCGACGGCGGATCGAGCACCCTCAAATGCCACATCGTAGGGATTGACCACCCGCAGATGGCGAAATCCGAAGTTGCTCATCGCCCGAGCGGCCGCGCCGATGTTGAGGGGATTCCGCGCGTCCACCAGGACGACACGCAAATGATCGAATTCAGCCGTGGCGGGCAAGCTATCATTATTCTACGGCAGCCGTTGGCAGGAGCGCTTCGCGGACCTCTCCACTCTGAAGCCATTGCCACGGCGTGGCGTCTTCTACCGCAAGCCTTTTGCCGTAGAGCCTTGTGACTGGGGTATGCAAATGTAAAAAATTTGTCAAACCTCTGCCGCCACGCGGAAAATGGGCGGAAACGTTGTAAGCTTCCCTTGTAATGGGCCACATGGGGGCAGTCCTGCGGTTTCTGCGCCAACTCTGGAAGACAGGTCCCAATCGAGTGAGGATGGATTTATGGGTCAAATCGCCACACCAATGAGCACGGCCAGATCGGCAGATGCGATGAATTCCAGCCGGCCGATGGGAAGAATTCTCGTCGTCGAGGATGATCCCGCAGTCCAGAAAGCGCTGAAGCGGCTCTTCGAATCCGAGGGATACACGGTCGAGGTTCAAGCCAATGGGAAGTCGGCGCTGGAGAGCTTTCAGACAGCGCCACCAGCAGTCGTCATTCTCGATCTGCGGCTGCCCAAGCTTTCCGGCAGCGACGTTTGTAAAGAAATCAAAGCCCAGGCTCCTACGTTACCAATCATCGTTCTCAGCGCAACCAGCGATGTTTCCGACAAAGTTCTCCTGCTCGAATTGGGTGCGGACGACTACGTAACCAAACCCTTCAGCCCCCGGGAGTTGCTGGCGCGCGTGCGCGCGGCGCTGCGGCATACGTCGAGAACAGCAAGTGTCAATCTGGTAAGTTTCGACGGCATCTCGATCGACTTCAAGAAGATGGAAGTCCTGCGCGACAGCAAGGTTGTGGTTTTGACCGCACAGGAATTCAAGACCCTGCAATTTCTGGTGCAAAATGCCGACCGGGTGATCAGCCGCGACGAATTGCTGAACGAGGTCTGGGGATACCAGAATTATCCCTCCACCCGCACCGTGGACAACCACATCCTGAAGCTTCGCCAAAAACTGGAACGCGACCCCGCCAGTCCGGTACACTTCCGCACCGTACACGGAATGGGTTACAAGTTCGTGCGCTGACATCCCTTGGACTCTTCATCAGAACCCGCTTCGCCAACCTTTCCAGCACAGTCCGGAAGCGCACTGGTGCCCCGGACGAACCTGCGCACCCGCTTTCTGCTCTCCATGGTGCTGATCACGGCAGGCCTCACGGCCTTGAGCCTGCTGGTGGTGCGGCACAGCGTGAGAACTCAGGCCCGGGAAGGAATCGTGCAGGACCTGCGGAACTCCGTCACCACCTTCCAGAACTTCCAGCACGATCGCGAAGTTATGTTGAAAGGCTCCGCCGAATTGGTCGCCTACCTTCCTCTCACGCGGGCCATTATGACCGCTCACGACCCGGCCACGATCCAGGATGCCTCCAAGGACGTGTGGCAATTGACCACCAGTGATCTTCTGGTTCTGGTCAATCGCAATGGCAAGGTCGTCGCTCTCCACACCAAATCGTCAGGCTTCACCCGCGAAGCCGCGCAGCAGTACTTCGAGCGATCGCTGCACGAAGAGGACTCCAGTCACTGGTGGTTTGGCGCCCACCATCTTTACCAGACCTTCGTGCAGCCGGTTTATTTCGGATCCAAAACCGAAGGTCCGTTGCTCGGTTTCCTGATCATCGGCTATGAAATCGATGACCGCCTGGCCCGCGAGGTGAGCAAGGTCTCGGCCAGCCAGGTTGCTTTCTCCTACGGTGACGAAATCGTGGCCACCACCTTGACGCCGTCTCAATCCCAAAGCCCGGGTGTGCGTGCGTTAGCTGCGGGGTCTTCGCAAAACGGACCCCGGGATGTAAGGGTCGGTAATGAGGATTTTGTTGCTACCTCGCTCGACCTGTCAGGCCAGCAACCAACACCGGTGCGCTTGACCGTGCTGGGCTCCTACGATCCCGCGACCAGGTTTCTCGATAATCTGAACCGCCTCCTGCTGTTGCTCGGTCTCACGGCCGTTTTAGTGGGAAGCGGGCTTGTGTTCCTGATCTCCTACACCTTCACACGTCCTCTGG
Organism: uncultured Acidobacteriaceae bacterium; assembly: GCA_963842095.1. Taxonomy (GTDB): domain Bacteria; phylum Acidobacteriota; class Terriglobia; order Terriglobales; family Acidobacteriaceae; genus Sulfotelmatobacter. Next base: position 242,858 of record CAWJEY010000002.1, on the reverse strand, counting down.
CCAGCCTGGTGGAAGGTGTGCGTGCTTTGGAGCACGGGGATTTTTATCATCCTCTCGATCCCCGGGGCAGCGACGAAGTCGCGGAACTCACGTCGGCTTTCGACCGCATGCGCGCCAGCCTGCTCAAGACCCAGCAGGCGCTGCTGGAGTCCGAGCAATTGGCCACCATCGGGCGCATGGCCAGTTCTATCTCTCACGACCTGCGCCACGCTCTTGCCGCCGTGGTCGCTAACTCTGAATTTCTCTGTGACGGCCGTCTGAGTTCCGCCCAGCGCGAAGAGCTGTATCAGGAGGTCCGCACCGGCGTGAACCAGATGACCGACCTCATCGACTCCCTGCTCGAGTTTGCCCGCACGCGAGAGTCCCTGAGCCCAACCTACGCCAGCGTGCTTGAAACGGTGCAACGGGCCATGCAGGCAGTGCGCCTGCACCCGCGTCATCAGGGCACTCTCATCGAGGTCCGCAGCAACGGCCAGAGCTTGGCTTGGTTTGATCCCCGCAAACTGGAGCGCGCCCTCTACAATCTCCTGCTGAACGCCTGTGAAGCCGCGCCCAGCAGTGAAGGCAGAGTTCTGGTCACGGTCGAGCGCACTGGCTACGCCGTCACCATTGCCGTCTCGGACAACGGTCCGGGCATTGCCGAGCCGATTCGTGACCGGCTGTTTCATCCATTTGTGAGTTTTGGCAAGGAGAACGGTACCGGTCTTGGACTTACAGTCGTGCAAAAGATTGTGCAGGATCACGGTGGCCAGGTTTTACTGGAACGCACTTCGGACGCGCGAACCATTTTTCGCATCACGCTCCCCGGCCGCGCTCCCCAGGGCCCTCTGGACGCCAGTGACGACGAGCTTACCGCCCGTCCCTTTTTACCCGTGACCAACGATCGAGCGGCGGAAAATTCAATTCGACATTCGGACACGTAGTTTCCGTTCCCGATGATTTGATTTCACATGATCCGCATGTCGCGCAGGAGGATATGTGCACAACCCAGGAACCCTTGCGCTGCGTGTAAGCGCCCTGACGGCAACCGCTTTTCTCCTTTTGAGCGCCTGCAGTTGGGCGCAGGAAGGCGCGCCGGCAACGGCATCCCAGCCCGGGGATGCCTCGCTGCGGGAACTCGATTCGCAGGTGCGGGAATTACGCTCTGTGATCGAGCAGATGCGGGCCGAGAATGCGCAGTCGCGCGCCGAAATGCGGGAGCTGCGCCAGGAATTGCAAGACACCCGCAAGTTGCTGGCTCCGCTCGCGGCTTCGACGAATGCCGGCCCATCTGCCTCCTCTGCCCCAGAATCCGCGCCCTACGGCGGGAATCCAACCCAAGTCTCCACTTCTGTGCCACCGGCTGCCGACCTGGGAACCCGGGTTCAGAAGCTGGAAGAATCCACGCAGTTGCTGGGCTCGAAGATTGACGAACAATACCAGACCAAGGTGGAAACCGCTGGCAAGTATCGCGCGCGGCTCTCCGGCATCGTGCTGATGAATGCCTTCCGCAACGTCGGATCTTCCGACAATCTTGACCTGCCCGACTATGCGGAGCCCCCCATGCCGGGTACCACTGAAACGAGTTTCGGCGCCACGCTGCGGCAAAGCGAAATTGGCCTCGAGATTTTTGGTCCGTCCCTGGCTGGCGCGAAGAGTTCAGCCAATGTGGTCTTCGATTTCGCCGGAGGATTTCCCGCAACCAACAACGGCGTCAGCTTTGGCATCGCGCGCATGCAGACCGCAAGCCTGCGCCTCGATTGGCAACATACCTCCGTGATTGCCGGACAGGACTCACTGTTCATCTCGCCGCTTTCTCCTACGTCGTTTGCTTCTCTCGCGATTCCCGCTTTTGCCTATGCGGGGAATCTGTGGGGCTGGACGCCGCAACTTCGCGTCGAGCACCGCTTCGACCTACCCAATCAACAGACGCTCACACTACAGGGTGGAATTCTGGACAACCTCGATTGGGAATTTCCCGGCAACTCCTTCACCCGCTCCGCAACTGCTGGCGAGGGCACCGGCCAGCCCGCCTACGCGTTTCGCACTGCCTGGTCCCGGCCTGTATATGATCATCCCCTGAGCTTCGCCGTGGCCGGCTATTACGGCCGCCAGGACTGGGTAGCCTGGAACCGCTCGGTTGACACCTGGGCCGGCATGACCGATTGGCAGATCCCGATTCTTCGCCGCCTGCTTCTTTCCGGTGAATTCTATCGAGGACGCGCCGTAGGGGGCCTTGGCGCAGCCGTTGGTCAGACCATCGTGTTCGGCGGCAACCCTGCCAACCCGACAACGAGCCTCCGCGGCCTCGACTCCGCTGGAGGCTGGAGCCAGCTCAAGTTTCAACTCACGCCCAAGCTGGAGTTGAATGGCGTCTACGCCGAAGACGACGCGTTTGCCGGGGACATCCGCGGCTTCGCTACTGACCTCAACAACGGTGGCGAGATTCTGGGGCGCAATCGCGGAGCGCTCGGCAATCTCGTCTTCCGGCCTAAATCCGACCTGCTGCTCTCCGCCGAGTTTAGACGTTTGCACACTTTCCCCGTCTATGACAGTGCCAGCGTTACGAACCAGCTCAATCTCTCCATGGGGATACTGTTCTGAACATGCTTCGCTTCGCTCATCGCCGAACCGTCTGCTGCATCCTCTTGCTGCCCTGTGTCTTGCTCTGTGCCGCGGCGCAGGATGTGGAACGCAAAGGCCAAGATGTCGGTCTCAAGGGCAAGGTACAGCTCAACCGGAACGGACGTCATGTGCGGGACGCTTCAAACGTTGTGGTCTGGCTTACGCCTCTGGGCGCAACCCCAGTTCCGGCGGCGCCGCCGCAGCAGAGTTCACAGATTCCTAAGCTGGTGCAGAAGAACAAGAGCTTCCAGCCTTCCTTGCTGGTAATCCCGGCGGGAGGGCAGGTCGAGTTCCCCAACCAGGACCCTTTTTTCACAACGTATTTTCCTTGTTCGACGGCAAACGCTTCGACCTCGGACTCTACGAGAGTGGCACCACTCAGTTCGTCAAATTCGACAAGCCCGGCATTTCTTTCATCTTCTGCAACATTCACCCCCAGATGAGCGCCGTGGTAATCGCGTTGAATACCCCGTACTATGCGGTCTCCAACTGGCGCGGCGAGATCGTCATCAGCGGCGTAGTCCCCGGCCGCTATCAGATGCACGTTTTCCATCCCTCGGTTTCGCCCGAGGCGCTGCACGCGGCGGAACGCGAGATCACCGTGACGGCTCGCGATACTTTCCTCGGAACCTTTACCCTGTCCGAATCCGACCTCGAACTCGCTCACAAGAACAAGTACGGCCACGATTACGATCGCCCGGACCCCGACAGCCCCGCGTATGCCCGACCCTAGGCTGTTGTTTGGTAAACAGCACTGTCATCCTGAGCGGAATTTGTCACGCGCGAAGCGCGTGACAAATGGAGTCGAAGGACCCCCCTGTCCGCCGGAACGACCAGCGGCCTCGCAAGGGATTTCCACCACGACTTTGCTCCCCCAGCGTGCGATGGGGAAAACGTATGATGCGGGTGCCGGCCCATCCTAGCCGGGAGCCATCCCTAACTGAGGCTGCCCCAGTTTTGCTGGCCGCCCTCATCGCGAGGTATCCTTTCGCCGTCGCCGCTTGCTCTCCTTTATGATTTCGCTTATATCCGCCGCTGGACGTATCTCGATTGTTCCACACTTCAACTTCACTCCCGGACATTGGGAAATGAGCTGAATTGCGTGATTCAGATCTCGCGCTTCAAGCACCTGAATTCCGCCCAATTGCTCCTTCGTTTCCGCGTACGGACCGTCGGTCACTGCGACCTTTCCGTTCTTCCAACCCACGGTTACCGCCGTGTTGGCGGGCTGAAGAGGTTCCTCAGCCACCAAATGTCCGTTCTTCCGCAGTTCGTCGTTGTAGCTGAAACACTCGTCCAGCATGGTGTTGCGCTCGCTCTCAGACATGTTTTCGAACTTGCCGGGCTCGAGGTATCCCAAACAGATGTATTTCATCCATTCCTCCTTGTTTCCTGTGACTCCCTGTTTTCTGTGACTCAGAGCCGCAGCTCATCGTTCTCCTATCACATATCTGTTATCAGATAGTCGTTCGGGAGACCGAAAATCGACAGCTACTCCATTTTTTCATTTTCAACTGCCGAATCCGCTCTTGCAGGAATTGCCGCTCTGGGGAATAAACCTAGAAACATCGTGGACTGGCTACGATCCCTGCGTGCGCCGGGCAACCGCAAGCGAGGTTGATCGCATCGGTGTCTCAAGGAGCAGTTTGACACTGTTACATACCAACCGGTTCGTATGCTCGCACAGTCAGAATCGCGAATCGGGCGAAGCGCTTCAAACCACATCGTGAAAAGGAGAACGAGCAATGATAAGGATCGCATTGTCGCGCAGAAATCTGCTCGCAACGGGAGCCTGCGCTCTGGTTGGTGCCGTGAGCCTGCCGGGACCGGCAAGTGCCCGCGCATTGGGAGGGCAGAACTTGACGAACGAGGAGGTAGCCCGGAAGTGGTACGCAGCTTGGGAGAAGAGAGACTGGGGCCCGGTGGATAGCCTGCTCGCCGACAACTTCACCTTTACAAGCGCGGCCGGCGACGACCACATCAGCAAGAGCACCTTCAAAACGCGATGCTGGGAAACACAGATCGATTTTATTGGACATTTTGACCTGGAGCGAATCACCACTGGCGCGGAGGATGCTTTTGTGAAGTATCTTTGCCATACCAAGGACGGTAAATCGTTCCGCAACGTGGAGTATCTCCGAATCAAGAACGGAAAGTTGCAATCCATTGAGTGTTATTTCGGCGCGCAATCCAGCTTTCCGTCAGCAGTGAGCACTGAGCAGAAGTAGCCTACGGAAACTCGGGAAAACTGGGGACGGTGAAACTGGCGGGAAACTGGGGACAGACGGGTGGAGTGCACCCCTGAGGTGAGACAAAGAAGCTAGGGACAGTTGGATTACGTGCAAGATTGTTCTGTCACTGTTTCAAGTAACGAAGCGCAACACATCCCGATTTAAAAATCTTTGACTCAACGAGTTTTAGTTGTAATCCCTCCCGCAGGCTGACACCTTCCAACAACCGTCTCCCCCCTCCCGCAACGATGGGCCCAACGACAAAACGATATTCGTCAACCAGTCCAAGCTCTATAAGCTGCGAAAGGAATATCTACGCCACCGACCAGAATATTTTTGCCTGGTTCTTGCTTCAATTTAAGTATTTCATCGCGAAGGTTCGTACGAACAATTCTCGTATTTTTATCTCCAGCGCTGTCTAACGATCGTGAAAAAACAATCTTCTTCTTAGAGACAAAGGCTTGAGCAAATTCGATATCCGCTTTTGTCTCGGACTGGCTCTTTGCGATGTCAGGCCAATAAGGAACCATCAATTGATAGGTTTTACGCCCAAAGACCAGCAGGTCAAACTCTCGCAAGAGGTGCGTAGAATATTCAAGTGCTTCTTCATCGACAAATTGTTTGGTGTGGTCGCAGCAGCCATCTAAGGTGATGTTGATTGCGTAGATTACATTTCTCATTTGATTGTCCTCTCTTATGTACCAGCGCTTGTTTGCCAGAGCTTGTCCGCCCTTTGCACAGTCCGGCTTAGCGGCCTTCCGTTCCGTCTGACCAGCGTTGCACAGGAATCACGAACTGCGTCAGGTGCTCCACGGGGTCGCTCAGACCAACGACGGGGGAACCCGGCAGATTCGCTCCCCAGCTGGCGAGGTCCGTGTCCGAATAGAAAAACATGAGGTGGGGAGGCCAGTGGGGGCTGCTGTCGCCGCCGTAGCCTTGCTTCGACAGCATGTAGCACATGGCCCCAGGCTCCATCGGCGGCAGTTCCTTTTTGGCGATGGCAGCGGTGATGGACTCGGTCATCTGAGCTTGCGTACGCCCCGCCAGTCCCCACTCGGTCTCTTTGGTGAGGCGCAGAAGGTAGGAATGCGCGGCTGCTGCATTCACACACATCGGGACGCGCACTTTCGGATTCCAAAAGTCAGCATCCGCAGCGGAAGTCCACCCCCGTCCCACGATACATACGAAACCGTTTTCGCCTTTGACCGCCGTTTCGAAACCATGACGTCCAAGAACCAGTATCTCTGCATCGCGTGCAATGGACTCCGGCGCTGCACTTCGCGCCAGGGCGATTTCCGCGGCTCGGTCGGCCATGAGGTACTGGTCGACCGGAGCCATCTTCGCATACGGTGTGGTGGTAGAGGGTGTTGTGGCGGCCTGCGCCACCGCCTGATATGCCGTACCAAGCACGAGAAGGAGTCCGAATCCTTTGATTGCGATTGCGCTGATTTTCTTATGCATTGTTTTCCTCCTTAGCTTTGCCAGTTGCGAATGCTTTGCGCAGCGCAGTCTTCCAACTCGCGCTGAACTGTTTGGAGACTTCGGCATCCGGCACGAGGAGATCAAATCCGTGGAAAGCACCACGCACGACCAGGAGTTCCGTTGCGACTCCGGCATGGACGAGCCGGCGCGCGTACTCCATGTCTTCTTCGGCGAACAGGTCGATAGAACCGACGCCGATCCAGGCAGGCGGCAGGCCGGCGACGCTGGCTACCCGGGCGGGTACGGCTGCTACCGGCACCTTGGACGAACCCGCTGGAACACCGAGCAGCGAGCTCCAGGCGAAACGATTGGCGCTCGCAGTCCACATAAAGTGGCCAACAGCGGGCGGCGCTGGGTGCGAGCTGCCCGTGCGGTCGTCTAGCGCGGGGTAGATGAGCAGCTGGAAGCAGATGGGAACGTCTTCTTTGTTGCGGTCGCGGGCGTGAATGGCAAGGCTCGCGGCGTGGGTCCCGCCCGCGCTCTCACCGCCCACGGCAATCCTGGAGCGATCAATGCCGAGTTCCGCCGCATGGGCATGGACCCATTTGAGCGCGGCGTAATTGTCCTCAAGCGAGCCGGGATAACGCGTCTCCGGAGCCAGCCGGTAGTCAACCGAGACGACGACGCAATGGCAATCCGTCGCGATCTCCTGGAGCAGGGGCATCCACCCGGGCCCGGTCATCATGAAGCCGCCGCCATGCATGTGAAGCAACAACGGCTTGCCCTTCTCCAACGGCGCAGGATCAACCACCCACAGACGAACCTCGGGTGCTCCTGGCGGCCCGGGGATATGCCGCTCCACGGGTTGCGGCGCGGGAGCAGGTAACGGGGGCATGCCGGGCAATTGCCGGAACTTGCCGACCATCTCCGCTGAGAGGTCATAGGCGGGGAACTGCTTGAGTGCAGGAAGAAGTTCTGGATCGACAAGGGAATATGGATCCGCAACCGCCGGCGAAGTTTTTGAGCGCGAGGCTTGCTCGGCCTCCGCCAGCATAGCAGTAGGCGCGAGTCCCCTAGCCAGATTAAAACCGGCCAGACCAAAGCCGGCGGTGCGGATGGCGAAATTGCGACGAGTAAGTTGATTGCTCACTGTTCTTCTCCTCTTCCTTCCGGGTGGGAGCCAGCGGCGCAGCTTCCCGCTGGCTCGTTCATCCCGTGGTCAAGACGGTGCATATTCCGAAGTCACGGCGAGTGAGACTATTTCTTTGCTCCCTTCGGGTCCGGATTGAAAAGAATCTCGCGCACCTCGCCCGACGCACGGCAGGCGACGGCACCCTTGCGCGCCCACGCCAGCGCCTCGTCCAGATCAGCGCCTTCCAGTATCCAGAAACCGCCCATGTGCTCCTTGGTCTCGGTGTACGGCCCGTCGGTGACCAGCACCTTGCCGTCGGGCTGGACCCGCAGCGACTTGGCGTTGCCAGCCGGGGAAAGGCCGCAGGCGAACTTCCTCACGCCGGCAGCAATCATTTCGCGGTTAAGCGCGTGGATCTTCTCCATCATCGCTTCGGTTTCGACCGACGGGTCGTAGTCGTCCCGGCGGTAGACAGCAACTAGATACTGTGGCATGACTTCTCCTTGTTTTCTGTAACGGTCTTCTTCCTTGTAACGGCATTCGGGCTGGCCGATTGCCCTGCCTTCACGATATAGTCGAACGGCGGAACGGAATTCGACAACCTCGTCCAAGAATTTTTTCTTCTTCCGCATGTCCGATTATCCGCACGGGGCCTTCCGGGCTGATGCGAATGAATCAGCGGATGAGCACTGTTTATCAGAATTGGAGACTGTCAATGAGCAGCGTACAAATCGAACAGAAGAGCTATGAGATGCCCCCGCGAGAGGGGATCAGCATCGCGCATTTTCTCACCGTCGCCGACATTGACCGCTCGGCTCGCTACTATGAAAAGGTCTTCGGCGCTCGCATTCTGAGCCTGGGTGACGGCAACGCGCCTGCGTACCTTCAGCTTGCGAATATCTGGATGATTCTGAACGTTGGAGGCGAACCGACCCCGGATAAGCCGACGGTAACGCTCAGCGTTCCCGACCCGAATCACATCAACAGCTTTATGAATTTCCGCGTTGCGGATATTCAAGCGTGCTACAAATTATGGAAAAGTCGAGGAGCCGAGTTCATTACGGAGCCGATTCCCAAGTACGGCGAGATACGCTGCTACATCCGCGATCCTGACGGTTATATCATCGAAGTCGGACAGAGCACCGACGTCACCTACGGTTAACGCTCGGGGGGGGTGGCCCACGGACTGACCCCATTTTGGCCGCCCCCGGTTTATCCTCGCGAAATCGACAAAGCGCGGAGAGTTTTTTTACTGCTGGCCCATCTCAGCCGCGACGTCGTCGCCGAACTTCTCTTGGATATACTTCTGGGTCTCGGGATCGAAGTCGGTCATGTCAAACATTCGGCGAACTTCGACCATTTCGTTATCCTTTCCGGGGATGCGCGCGGCCCATTCGAGCGCCTCTTCGCGCGACTTCACCTGGATGATCCAGTAGCCGCCGACCACTTCCTTCGCTTCCGTAAACGGACCGTCGGTGACTTTCGATTTTCCGCCTTTGAAGGTGACGCGCGCGCTCATCGTCGCGGGCGGGGTCAGACCGTCGAGCGCCAGCAGCACCCCGGCTTTCCCTAGTTCCTCGTTGTACTTGCCCATTGCCTCCATGCTTTTGAGGTCGGGGGCCCAGCCGGGCTTTGCGTTTTCGTACTCTTTTGGAAACATGATCATCATGAAGCGCATGGTGTTCTCCTTGGGTATCGAGTATCGAGTGTTGTGCGGACACCCTATTCAGGGCCGCTACTTTTATATAAGAGCTTGGACCGCGCTGGGCCCGGAAAGTTGCAGGTTGCGAGTTGCCAGGCGCCCGGTGCGCAGTGCGGCTCCACTTACTAGTCGAACGGGGTGGCCGGGAATCGACACGCGATTTGCAGATTTTTCGCGTAGCGTCTCATCCGGGAAACCCCTTTCTGGCGGGCCGGTTGCACGGCCTTCACGATATAGTCGAACGGCGGACCGGAATTCGACAAATCGTACGAGATTTTTTCCTTCCCGGTTTTCGTGACGGGACATTGGGGAAGGACCGCATCCCTTAAGGGAGTTCCCTAAACCGTTGGTGTCCAATGGAACACAATTTGCTTGACCTGATGGTGTCCAATGGAGTACAAGAGAGTTGTGCAGACGGTTGTCGAGACGCCTACTTACCTCGCGATTGCCAACAAGCTCTTTAGCGAGGAGGAGCGTGCGGACATCGTAGCACTGGTTGCGGCTGACCCGGAATGTGGAGAGCTGATCCGTGGAACGGGCGGATTTCGAAAGGTTCGGGTCGCACGCCAAGGAATGGGGAAAAGCGGTGGGGCCCGAGTTGTGTACATCTGGCGCAACCAGAGATTTCCGGTTTTTCTTATTGCGGTTTTTCCGAAGAATGAGAAAGAAAACCTGTCCATGGCAGAGCGCAACGCGCTGCGGACACGGGCCAATAGTATTTTCGAGGGCATTTTATAGACTCATGGGAGATAGCATGAAAACGCAATTCGAGCAGATGATGGATGGCCTGAACGACGTTGAGGCTTTCCTTGCCGGGAAGCAAGAAGGATTCAAGGCACATGTGCCCCAGGAAGTTGACGTGAAAGCGATCCGAAATCGACTTGGCATGACACAAGCCAGATTCTCTAACACGTTCGGGTTCAGCCTGGACGCTATCAAGCACTGGGAGGGAGGGCGGAGGAGCCCAGAAGCGCCGGCTCGCACTTTGCTCACTGTCATCGACAAGAATCCCGCTGCCGTGCTCACCGCACTGAATCCCGCCGCGTTCGCTGCCGCTGCTGGCTCTTCTAAACCCACCACTATCCGCGTCAGGGTTGATAGAAAGCGTCAGATGTCCAGTGGCGTCAAACGGAAGACTCATTCTGCGGAAGGTGGGAAGAGAACCGCGAGGTGAAAAAAGAACCTCCGAATCGCGGGGAGCATCGGGCCCAGAAAAAATCGGCAGCGGAGGCGAACTATTCTCATTTCAATTCCTTGAGCCGCCTCGCGAGGAATTGCCGCTCTGGTTCCTGTTGGGTCAGCGCCAGCGCCTTCTCATACGAAGCGCGAGCCTCGGCTGTCCTGCCGAGCCTGCGGTACATATCGGCACGGGCGGAATGCGCCAGGTAATAATTGGCCAATTCGCCTTGTTTTCCAGAAGAATCCCCCAACACCGCGTCGATCTGCGCCAGACCGGCCTCTGGACCATCGCGCATGGCAATGGCCACGGCACGATTGAGCTCGACAACTGGGGAAGGCTGAATTCGCAGCAGTTGGTCGTAAAACGCAACAATCTGCCGCCAGTCGGTCCGAGCGACCGATTCCGCCTCCGCATGAACGGCCGCAATCGCAGCTTGCAGTGTGTAAGAGCCGACGCGGCGGGAAGTCTGCCGGGAAGTCTGCTGGGACTTCAGGGCTTTCTCCAGCAACGCCACTCCCTCCGCGATCTGCTCCCGGTTCCAGAGCGAGCGGTCCTGATTCTCCAGCAAAATCAGCTCTCCGGTCGGAGAGGTTCTCGCGGCGCGACGGGATTCCTGTAGCAACATCAGGGCAAGCAGCCCCATGATTTCCGGAAAAACGCCTTCCGGCTCTGGTCGCAGTTCCACGAGCAAGCGGCCCAGTCGAATCGCCTCGCCGGTTAGCTCGGCCCGCGTTACGTTCGCTCCCGCCGCAGCCGAATAACCCTCGTTAAAGACGAGATAGATGACCTGGAGCACGGCGCCCAGCCGCTCCGGCAATTCCTGCGGCGTCGGCACCTCGTACGGAATCCGTTCTTCTCGAATCTTTGCTTTGGCACGCACAATGCGCTGCGCCAGCGTACGCGGAGTGGTGAGGAAGGCCTTTGCTATCTCCTCGGTGGTCAGCCCGCACACCTCACGCAAGGTGAGCGCAACGCGCGCTTCCGGCGCTAGAGATGGATGACAGCAGGTAAAAATCAGGCGCAGCCGGTCGTCTTCAAGGTGATCATCTTCAAGGCTGTGCTCTGGATCGGACCTATCCGCCGAACTCCAGTGCGCTTCGAGATGGCGCGCGAGCTCGTCTTGGGACGCATCAAATCTTGCCCGTCGACGAAGCGTATCAATGGCTTTGAATCGGGCCGTCGAAATCAGCCATGGTCGCGGGTTGCCGGGTACTCCACTCCTCGGCCACAGGCTCAGCGCAGCCGCAAAGGCTTCGTGCATCGCCTCCTCGGCAAGATCAAAATCACCAAGCAAGCGGATCAGAGTCGCCAGGATTCGTCCCGAATCCACGCGATAAAGGGAGTCGAGCAATTCGCGTATCTGGTCGCTGGAAGGCTCGGGCATGACACGCTCGGACATAACCACGACCTTAGCAAACTAGCTACCCCGAATCAATTTGGCAAACGGCGGATCGATTCGAAGCTTAGAGAGGAAGCCCGACACCATATGAAGACACCATATGAAAAGGGCGTGCCGTTTAGCACGCCCTTCCCGCCTCTGACCTTCACTTCACTTTACAACCTTGCAGGCAACGTCGATCTAGTGGTGGCCTCCGCCACCGGAATGGCCTCCGCCTCCACCTGACGAATGACCACCGCCAGCGGAATGGCCGCCCGAACTCGGCGCGCTGTGAGAGCCACCGCCATAACCACCGTGATAGCCTCCAGAAGACCGCGGCTGCACGATCGGCTGCCTCATGTTGAGTTGCGGCCGAGAAGAGCCGGCTCGCTCAGAGTTGCTAGAACTGGATCCACGCGAGTAACTCGAACTCGGCGCGGTGCGGTTCCAGTAGCTCCCACTCTCGCCACGGCCGGCAGATTCAGCGCCCTCCGCACTACGACCCGCGGATTCCCCGCTGTGCGAAGGTGGCGTAAACGTCTTCCACTCCCCGCGGTTCGGTTCGCCACGGCTGGCTGACGCCGACTCCGAACGGTTTACGGAAGCCGCCGGACTCGTCGAGCCGCCGCGATTTCCAGCTTCATTCGCCGCAGGCTGATTCCCGGTACTCCGCGTCGCCGGCGCCCCTCGAGATTCCGCCCCGCTCGGCCCCGTCGCACGCGCGCCCGCCGCCACCGGCGAGAAGTGGCTCTGCTGCATGGACTGCTGCAGGTGTGCCGTCTGCTGCTGGAACGACTCGGGATGCGATGTGCTCTGCGTTCCGGCGAAACGCTGCGATGCGTTGTTGTGGATCGTCGAAGGAGCCGCAGCTCGCCCACTTGCCGACAGACTCGCGTGCGTGGGCACGACCGGAAGGTTGCCAGTCATCATGCGAGCACCACTCAGCTGCGCGTGAGTTGCTGCCACGGCAGTGACTCGGCCTGCTCCGAATTTACCCGCAGACACGGTCGAGAGCGCGCCCCCGATGTGCGCATTGTTGATGTGCGCCAGGTTCGAGAACTGCGTCCCGCCATGCAGCGGTGCGATTCCACCGAAGCGGTTGAGCGTGCCAAATCGGTTGAAGCCAACCACACCGAACCGACCGCCATATCCGCCCCACCACGGAAAGAATCGGTCACAAGGCCCGATGGGCAACCAGCCGAAACCACCCCATCCGCCCCAGCCAAAACCAAATCCAAATCCCCAACCACCTCCGAATCCGAAGAACGACACATACGCCGGCGCCCAGAACGGACGATAGAAACCCCCGCCCCACACCGGCCCCGGCCACCAAGCCCACGAGTTGCCGTACCACATCCAGCGCCCGTAGTGATAAGGCGCCCAACCCCAAGGCTCGTAGCCAACCCATGTCCAACCGTAGTATGGCTCATACACCCAGTTGCCGTCGCGATACGGAGCCCAGCCATCCGGCTCATTCGGAACCCACACCTGTCCGTAGTCCGGAGCGTCCTCCCAGGTTCCGTTGGCGTCCAGATCTTCCGACCCGACGTAGTACTTGTTGGTGTGATGCCAGGCAGCCGCTTCGTGAATCATGCGGTCGCGGTCGGTATTCCAGCGGTCCCAGTCGTCCCGCTCCGGAGCGGGACTGACTTTGTAGCGCGCATCGGCGCCGGAGCCCCGCACCGTCGCCATCTCACCCTGCTTCAAATCGGCAATGCCCTGCGGTGTCGAGATTTGCGCCTCACCCTTGCGCACGATGACGATCGAATCCCCGTCGGGCCGCACTTCAATGCGGAGAACCACGTCCTTGTGCGCGGGATGCACTGCGACGTTCGGCGTATCAATCTCCGGTTCCGCTTCAGCCTCGCCAAAGACGGAGTAATTGGCCAGGCCTTGCCCAACCTGGATCTGTATGTACTTGTGCGTAAAGTTTGCGATGTTAGCTTGCGCACCCGATCCCAGGCGCAGAATGTTGGCGAAGTCGAGTTGGACTTCAGCCCGTCCACCGGCTCCGGTGGAAACTTTGTCGCCGTTGACTACCGGCTGATTCAACACCGCCGCCGACCAGTCGCCCGAATCCCCGCGCCGCGTCGACACCTCGCCATGAATCATGCTGATGCGGCCCACACCTTGGTCAGTGTTCGCCGGACCCTCGCCAGATGGCCCACCCGGCTGAGCTTCCTCGCCGACTTGGGGCGGCTGTCCGGCTGCAGGCCGTCCCGGTTGCGGCGGTTGTCCGGGTTGAGATGGTGGTGCCGCCTGCGGTTGCCCCATCTCCATCGGCGCGCTGGGTTGCTCCGAGGGGCCTGTGCCTTCCTCGGTGGTTTGCGCCTGTACGCTGATCGAGAGCGCACCTGCCAGCGCCAGAGTTAAGACTGCCAAACTACCTATGAATTTGTTCTTCATAACCGGCCTCGTTCCGAACTTCCCCACAACTTCTTAAACCCCGAAGTTAAAGGGTCGATGCGTTATGGTACAAAGCAACTGCCATGCCAAACGCCAAGCGGGAGGAAGTTCGTTAACTCATTTGTTTTCAGAGGGAAACACAGCAGCTTTGGGCGGAACTGGGGGGCGAAATCCGAAGCTGGTGGCCGCCCTGAACCAACGTGGTGGTTTTCAGCCAGGGGTGCGGCAGCCGCGTCGGCCAGAGCCAATCCCTTTGCCCGGCCATCTTCCGGTTGAACCTTCATCGCCGGCAGTATGGACCGGAAAAAGCCCGGGCTGTAGAAGCCCGGGCTCCTCGTGGCTGACTGCCTAGGCAGCTAGCCACAACATCTCGCGGGTCACTTAATCAATCGTCAGAGAAACTTTGGCCGTCTGCTTTATGCCTTCGCCATTTCCGATCACGGTGATCGCGTGGGTGCCGGTCGGCGCACCTTTCGCCACCTTGATGGTCATCACCGAGGTCCCCGAACCCGGCGCCGCTATTGCCGCGGGATTGAAGGTCACGGTTACGCCGCTTCCCTGCCCTTGCGCATTCAAGTTAATGATCGAGTTGAAGTCACCGGCGATGGTAGTTGTAATGGTGGTCGTCCCGGATTTTCCCCGGGCAATGGTGACCGCATTGGGCGACGCGCTGATCGAGAAATTTGGAGGCCCGGTAACAGTAAGGGTGACCGTCGTGGTTTCGGTAGTGCTGCCGGAGGTTCCGGTCACTGTAATCGGATATACGCCGATGACCGTGGATGCGGCTACGGTCATCGTCATGGTGGAAGTTCCATCCCCGGTAATGGAGTTGGGGTTGAAGCCCACGATCACGCCCTTGGGCTGGCCCGTCGCGGACAACGTGACAGCCGAATCAAAGCCGCCCGTCACCGAAACAATAATGTTGGAGCTGCCCGAAGTGCCCTGCGCCAACGTGACCGAAGCCGGCGAGGCGAAGATCGAGAAGCCTGGCGCGCCTGAGCCACCCGCCAGCGAGTTGATCAAGCCGCTGCCGTTGGGACTGCCCCAGCCCGTCGCCAGATCGTAGCCGGTGGTTGCCGAATATCCATTGCTGCCGCTGGTGATGTCGTGGAAATCGACAAGATAGCTCCCACTCAAACCGAGCGAATAAAGCGTCGGGTTAATGAAACCCAGCGTGGGGCTGCCGTTAGCCACAGCCTGTTGATTGACCAGCGCCATGTAGCCGGCCCACATGGGTGCCGCAAAACTGGTTCCGCCGTACAGGTTGGCGCTGCAGGTGGTTTGGTCGGCACAAACGTAAAAAGTAAAATTCGCGTTTGCCGAAACGTCCGGGCCGTTGCGTAAGGTTTGCGAACAGGACGAGCAGCCTGCAGCAGCGGTCACCTGCCATGAGGGAATCGGGCGTTTGTTCGGAGAAATGCCGCCACCACCGTCGGACCAGGCAGTTTCCGAACTCCAGGGACCACCCGCGCTGCTGGTCTCCAAGTCCGTTCCACCAACGCCGGTGAGATACTCGGAATCCGCCGGCCAAATTTCCGAACCCGAGGTCCATTTCCCGCTATCGCCAGTCGCCTGAAATAGATTCTGGCCCTGTGCCGCGAACGCCGTGAAGTACGGGTCGTCCGTGTTTGGATCCGCCGGGAACCACGTCCACGAAGAACTCAATTGCGCGTTCAGTGGTTTGGCCGTGGCCATGGCGTTGAAGATGGCACTATCGCTGGAACCCACGTACATCACCAGGCTGGACATGCCCGGGGCCATGCCAAGCGACTGAGTCATGTCCAAGGTCTGTTCTGTGTCATCGCAGCCTTGGGATGCCAGGCAGCTCGTGCTGGTTCCGTCCGTGGAGAGCAGAGTGATGGGGACAGTGTTTGTCTGATTCACGTTCTTGTAGTACGTGTTAAGGTCGGCCAAATCGGTGCCGACATACTCCAGCAACCCGAGCGATTGGCCAGCGCCGTTGAGAGTTCCACCGTAGTATGCTGCCCTCATATCGCTGCCGAGGAACGAAGCGTCGGGTCCGGAACCGATCGTCGCGTTCGACCTCGCACCCGGAACACTCGCATCGCGACGCACCAGCGCAGGCTTCGGAATCGAATAATTATCCAGACCCGAGATGTGCCACAGTTGGACTCCCAAGTCTGGCGTGGGCTCCCGGTCCGGAGCAAAGAAGGTGCGGCCCTCGGTGGGATGCTGATAAACGCCCAACGTCAAATGGAAAGCCTTCTCAATGCTCGCCACCGAGCCTTTGATATCGACATTCACGCGATTGCGCGAAGTACCGACTACCTTGAAGCCGTTCGCTTCGGCAAAGCGAATCACGGCGTCATAATCCGCCTGGCTGGGACCAAATTTTTCCGTGAATTGTTCCACGGTGAGGAACTTGCGGTAAGACGCGCTGGAAGGCTCATAGAGTTCCTTCAGGAAGCTATCCAGCGCTTCCGTATTGCGGAGCGGCAACACAACGACGAGACGCATGGCCTGCGTCGCGGGAAGGCGCCCGACCGACGGCGCCAGCCCATTGACAGTCACTTCACGCACATGACGCGTCAACACAGGCTGGGACTGCGCATGGCAAACGATGTTCGCGGCCGACACCAGTACGGCGATGGCAAGCAAAGATTCAGTGAATCTTCGAATCATGGTCTCTCCCTTGTGAGGTATGTGTTATTCGCGTTCTCACCTATCGAACTGATGCTCGGCGGAACGCCGTTCTTCATTCAAGAGCGGCAACGATTGTACATCCATCCCGCCTGCTTGCAGCCTTATGGAACGACTTTTTCTTCAGTGTCCAGGAGCGGCAGTAATACTGCAGAAATTTGCACATTCCACTCAATCTCTGCAACACCTGTACGCCCCTGCCAGCCGGGCTTCCTACGGTTCCTTCTCCTCATCCGCAATCCCAATCTTCGACAGCCGGTACCGCAGCGCGTTCCGCGACAACCCCAGCAGGCGCGCTGCCTGACTCTTATTCCCATTCGCGCGCCGCAGCGCCTCCTGAATCATTTCATCCTCCCAATGTTCGAGAGTCATGCCTTCGGGAAGAAAGTTGCCTGTCCCGTTCTCCGCCTTCACCGGACGCAAGTCCAGATGAATGTCCGCCACCTCCAGCACCCTGCCTTTCGCCAGTGCGCAGGCCCGCTCGATGATGTTCTGTAGTTCGCGCACATTTCCCGGCCAGTGGTAATTCACCAGAATCTGCATAGCCTCCGGCATGATGCTCTCCACGGGCTTGCCTGAATCTCCGGCAAAACGCGAGATGAAAAGATTCACTAGATCCGGGATGTCTTCCTTACGCTGCCGCAACGGCGCAATGTCGATCGGCACAACGTTCAAGCGGTAGTAAAGATCCTCGCGAAACGTTCCCTGCTCCAGCGCTTCGCGCAGATCGCGGTTCGTGGCCGCGATCAGGCGAACATCCACTTTCACCGTGCGGGTGCCCCCCAGCCGTTCAAACTCACGCTCCTGCAGCACGCGCAGCAGCTTTACCTGGATCGCCGGCGGCACATCGCCAATCTCGTCCAGAAACAACGTCCCCTTGTCCGCTAACTCGAACTTCCCCGGCTTGCTCGCGTTTGCGCCCGTGAAGGCGCCTTTCTCATAGCCAAACAGTTCACTCTCCAGCAGATTCTCGGGAATCGCCGTGCTGTTGATCTTGATGAAAGGCCCGGAAGCCCGCCGCGACTTTTCGTGAATCGCGCGCGCAATCAAGTCCTTGCCCACTCCGCTCTCTCCTCCGAGCAGCACGGTCGAATTCGTCGGCGCCACGCGCTCCACGGTCGCCAGCACTTCCTGCATCTTCACGCTGCGCGCCACCACGTTCGGATGCTTATAGCGCTTCCCCAGAGCCTCGCGCAGCGATCGGTTCTCCTCGCGCAAGTTGTGGACGTCCAGTTCCTTGCGGATCACCATGCGCATCTCGCTCAGTGAAAAAGGCTTGAGCACATAGTCGCTGGCTCCCGCTTTCATGGCTTCCACCGCCGTCTCCACCGTCCCGAAAGCCGTCATCACCACCACCGGCAACGCCGCATTCTGCCGCTTGATCGCCTGCAGGAATTCCAGGCCGTTCATCCCGGGCAGCTTCAAGTCGGTCACGACCAGGTCAACGGTGTTCTCGCGCAGAAGTTTCAGCCCACTCTCGGCGTCTCCAGCGGAAAGCGTGGTGAAACCATCGTCCCCGAGATTTAGTTCGAGCAGCCGGCGCATCTTGGCTTCGTCTTCGACAATTAAAATTGTTGCCATATCGTTCGCATCCGACACTCACGTCGGCACATCTTACGATGACGAGCTATCAATATCCTTTGCGCTCGCGGGAAAAAAGACCACGAAGCAAGCCCCTTGATGATGCTCTCCGCCACTCTCAACACGAATGGTTCCATGATGCCCATCAATAATCCTGTGGACAATCGACAGCCCCAGCCCCACGCCCGTCTTCTTCGTAGTCACAAACGGATTGAATATCTGCTCCCGCAGTTCCGCCGGAATTCCCGGCCCCGTGTCTTCAATCCTCACCTCAACCCCGTCGCGGTTCGCGCCGTTGGCCCTCGACGCCGTTACTCGCAACGTTCCCCCGCTGCTGCCCATCGCATCATAAGCATTCTGAATCAGATTCACGAATGCCTGCTCGCAAAGACTTTCGTCCAACGGAACGAGCGGCAAGGCCGCCTCGTACTGCCTCTCCACGTGCACCAATTCGTCTTTCTGGGTTAAAGAAACCGAATGCAGCGCGTGATCCAGCACCGCCGTAATTTCCTGCGGAGCCAACTCCGCATGCAGCGGCCGGGCAAAATCCAGAAACCGCGTCACCAGCGCACTCAGGCGGTTGGTTTCGCTCGAGATGTATCCCGCCAATTCGCTGGCCAGAGGATTCGATTCGCCCAGCTTCTGATGAAGCATTTCCGCCGATCCCTTGATGACGCCGAGAGGATTGCGAATCTCGTGCGCCAGCCCGGCGGACATTTGCCCCAGCGCCGCCAGCCGCTCCGAGCGCCGCGCTTCCTCCTGCGCCTGCTCCAGCTTGCGGTTCGTTTCCGCCAGCGTCTCCGCCAACTCCTGATAGCGCTTGATCTGCCGTCGATTCTCTACCACAAACCGGTTCACCACCATCGCCGCGAGAAAAAAGAAGACGATGCGGATGGCGAGCAGACCGTAGTTCTCCGCGGTGATTTCATATTCCTGGAGTGCCGGATAAAGATACGAGCAATAGGCCGCCGAGGCCAGCGCCGTCCACAGCAACGTCCCCAGCGGACTGAAATATTCGGCCGCGGTGACGATCGGAACATAGAAGATCGGATAGTAGCTGCTGTTGATCCCGACCTCGCCCGTATGATCGATGAGCAGCGTCGCCAGCGCGATCTTGAGCAGGACGATATACGCCGCGCCGCGCCGCGGAACCCGCGCCAACAGCCAGCCCTCACTGAACTGCACCACTCCAATGGCCAGCAGCGTGAGTTGCTTATGGATCTCCGCCACCGGCGGCAGCGCCGCCAGTCCGGCCAGAAACAGCAGCCAGAGCACATCCATCCAGTTCATTGCCGGACGCCTGGGTTCGCCCATGCCCGTTCGCTCATCTCAAGTTCGCGAAAAATAACGCCGGGGGCGGGCTGCTTCCCCGCCTTCCCGGCGCTGTAGTGGTTTCTTTGCTTTCACTTCGGCCCGCTTTCAAAACGCATCGCATGCGAACCCTATCAAACCGCAGATCAGCAGTTGACGTCAACGTCACTTCTTGGACGGAGCCTCCTGCCGCGGTGGCGGCGGCGAGCTTTGTTGCCGTGGCGGCGGTGGAGATGCGGGCCGCTGCTGCTGCCAGCTGTTAAACTTCTGCTCCTGCTGCCGTTCTTGCTCCGGATTCCTCTCCTGCACCGGAGGCGCCGGTTTGGCCAGGGGATGCGACCACTGCTGCGCAGGCTGTTTCTCCGCCGCCTGCTGCTGCGGATGCGAGACCCCGGCAGGCTGCGCATTTCGGTTCTCCGGCTGATCTGGCGTACTCTTCTCAGGTTCTGGAGTCCCCTGAGCTTCCCACACTCGCGGCTGTGGCTTTGCCAGGCTGCTCCCCGCAGCAGCCTGTCCAATCGGCCGGTAACCGGCCCCATCCCCATCAAAAGCTTGCCCCGGTCGCGTCACCGTCACTTGAGCCGGCACGGGCCGCCCCGGCGCCTCCTGCCTTACTAACGGAGGTTGGCTCAAGTGCCCGCCAGCCTGCGCCTGCCTCTGTTCGAAAGACCGCGGCATGGGCGCCGGTGTCCTCAATGCCACCACCGGACGGCTCGTAACCGCCGCTGGCGGTATTTTCGCCACAGCGCGGCCCGCACCCAGCACGCTGCTTCGCACGGGCTCCACTCCAACCAGATGCGATACCGGCGCCGATGCCAGTTCTCTCGCCGGAACCGGCATCACATTCCGCGCCACCGGCCGCGCGTTCACGAACGTGTCGTGCGAAACCACCGTCACCCCACCGTTCACATTCCGGTTCGCATACGCGACGTTGTTCACATTGTGGTTGATGACCACGGTGTTGTAGACGTTCGTAACTCGCGTGACATTCACGGTCGTATTGGTGATGTTCACGCTGTTCACGTAACCGCGGCTCACCCGGTACCCCGGAATAAATACTTCTCCCGGAGCCAGCGGGAACCATCCCACTCCCACGCCCGCCGAGAAGCGGAATCCCGCTCCACCGCCGACCCAGCCCACCAATGCCGGTGCCCACACTGGTCGCACATAAACCGGTCCCGGAACCCAGAACCATCCAGTCCCAGCGAATGCCCAACGCCCATAGTGGAATGGCGCAAATCCCCAAGGCTCGTCTCCTACCCAAGTCCAACCCCACGGCCCTACCCAAATCCAGTGTCCAAAGCGATAGGGTGCCCAGCCC
The DNA here is from genome assembly GCA_963842095.1 of uncultured Acidobacteriaceae bacterium. Lineage (GTDB taxonomy): Bacteria > Acidobacteriota > Terriglobia > Terriglobales > Acidobacteriaceae > Sulfotelmatobacter. The sequence goes on along the minus strand of CAWJEY010000002.1, from coordinate 221,929 downwards.
GCGACCAGGGCTCTCGGACGCCAGCACGTGCCGTAGCCCGCCACGTAGCTCCAGTCGCCGTATTCGTCGAGGTCTTCGTATCCCGTCATCTCGCGCGAAACGTAGTTCGCGGAATCAGAGCGATCTTCGACCTGGTCGCGATCCAGCGCCCAGCTATCAAATCCGTCCTGGTCGGGAATCTGCCCGAGATCGTAGTTCAACTGATCGCTCCCGGTGAATGAAGCTTGCTGATTCGCCACCACGGTATAAGAATTGCCCCCGCCGGTGACCTCACCCCGCCCGCGCCACGCCGTCACATCCGTGCGATTGCCGTCTGGATCAACATCAATGCGATAGTCCCCCGGTTGCAACACGGTGAAGGCCACATTCGGCGTGTCGATCTCGTAGGAGTCTTCGTCGTCCACATGCCGTACCTTCACAATCAGCGACCCTTGCGCCAGCCGAATCTGCGCTGCCCGGTCACTCACCTCAAGCAACGTAATCCCAGTCTTCGCGCCAAGGCGGAGCGCGATCGATCCGATGTGCACTTCAGCCCGAGAATTTTCGTCTGCCCAAACATTGTCGCCCGTCACCAGCGGACGGTTGAGCACCGCGTCAACCCAGTCGTTCTCACCGCCGGGCTGAAACGACACCGATCCTTCCATGAAATTTAGCCGCGCGACGCGGCCCGGAGGATCCTGGTCTGGAGTTTGCGTACCCAGCGTCGCTTGCGGCCCTTGCGCATCTTGCGCGACCGGCGCATCCTGCGCCTTGATTCCGAGCGGCGTCTGCAGCATGAATGCCAAGCCCGCCACCAGCGCTGCCCAGATCCACCACTGCTTATGTCTCTTCATAAAGTCTTCCTCGATGGTTGCAGAAGTGCAGTTACCTTGATCTTATCCACACCCGCATGAACACGAAAGAGACTCTTTAGTTTCTTCGGATCGAGGTGGTGGTTTTCAGCCAGGCTGGCTGAGATTGGGCAGGTGGAAATATACTCCGTGAGGTCTAGTGAGTCACCGGCTTCTGTGAAATCTCATCCAGCGTAAGATTCAATTCCAAGACATTGACGCGCGGCTCGCCCAGGAATCCGAACTGCCGCGACTCCGTATGCTGGCGAACCGCTTCGCGAACCACATCCTCGCTCAGACCACGTTCTTTAGCGATGCGCGGCACTTGAAATTCCGCCGCCGCGGGCGAGATATGGGGATCAAGTCCCGAGCCCGAAGTCGTGAGTAAGTCCATCGGAATTGCCACCGTGGGATTTTCTGCCTGCAATCGGTCAGCATCTCCCTGCACGCGCGCGATGAGCGATTGATTGGTCGGCCCCAGATTCGACCCGCTGGAATTGTCCGCGTCATACCCCGTCCCGGCGCTGGATGGGCGCGAGTGAAAGTAGCCCGCGGAGGAAAATGACTGCCCGATCAACCGCGATCCCACCACCTTGCCACTCCGCGTCAGCAGTTCTCCATTGGCCTGCTTCGGAAACAAAATCTGTGCCAGTCCCGTAATCAACAATGGAAACAGCAGACCAAACAATATGGTCGTCACCAATGTCATCAGCACAGCAGTGATCAGATTTTTCTTCATAGTCGCCTCTACGCCAGTCGCCTCTATACCAGCCCCGCCCGCACAATGAGCAAGTCAATCAGTTTGATCCCTATAAAGGGCACGATCACTCCGCCGAAGCCGTACACCACAAGATTTCGCCGCAGCAGCACCGCCGCACCCTGCGGAACATATTTCACGCCGCGCAGCGCCAGCGGAATCAGCGCCACAATGATCAGCGCATTAAAGATGACCGCCGACAGAATCGCCGACTGCGGCGTCGCGAGGTGCATCACGTTGAGCGCCTGCAGAACCGGAAACGTCCCCGCGAACATCGCCGGAATGATGGCGAAATACTTGGCCACGTCATTCGCGATTGAGAAGGTCGTCAGCGCACCCCGCGTCATCAGCAACTGCTTGCCGATTTCCACGATCTCGATCAGCTTCGTCGGATTCGAGTCCAGGTCCACCATGTTGCCAGCTTCCTTCGCCGCCTGCGTGCCCGTATTCATAGCGACGCCCACATCCGCCTGCGCCAGCGCCGGCGCATCGTTCGTGCCGTCGCCCGTCATGGCGACCAGCTTGCCCTGCCCCTGTTCGCGCCGAATCAGATCCAGCTTGTCCTTCGGCGTAGCCTGCGCCAGAAAATCGTCCACGCCGGCCTCTGTCGCAATCGCCGCCGCGGTCAGCGGATTGTCCCCCGTGATCATCACGGTCTTGATCCCCATCGCGCGCAGCTGATCAAAGCGCTGCCGCATCCCGCCTTTCACTATGTCCTTGAGGTGAATCACTCCAAACGCGCGCCCGTTCTCCGCCACCACCAGCGGAGTTCCTCCCGAACGTGAAATCGCCTCCACCGCTGCCCGCACTTCCGGGGGCAGCGAACTACCCTGGTCTTCAAGGTACTTCGCAATCGCATCGGTCGCGCCTTTACGGATGGCGCGTCCATCCAGATTCACGCCCGACATGCGGGTCATCGCGCTGAAGGGAATAAACTCGGCATCATGCGAACTCATTTCGCGTCCGCGCAATCCATATTTTTCTTTGGCCAGCACCACAATCGAGCGGCCCTCGGGAGTTTCATCCGCCAGTGACGAAAGTTGCGCCGAATCTGCCAGCATCGCTTCAGTAATACCCCGCGCCGTGACAAACTCCGTGGCCTCACGGTTGCCCAGCGTGATGGTCCCGGTCTTGTCGAGGAGCAGAGTATTCACGTCGCCTGCGGCTTCCACCGCGCGCCCCGACATCGCCAGCACATTGTGCTGAACCAGCCGGTCCATGCCCGCAATGCCAATCGCCGAAAGCAATCCGCCAATCGTGGTCGGAATCAGGCACACCAGCAAAGACACCAGCACAAACACCGTCTGCGGCGCACCCGCATAAATGGCGAACGGTTGCAGCGTAACCACCGCCAGCAGAAACACGATCGTCAACCCCGCCAGCAGAATGTTCAGGGCAATTTCATTCGGAGTCTTTTGCCGCTCCGCGCCTTCCACCAGCGCGATCATGCGATCGAGAAACGTTTCGCCGGGATTGGATGTGATCTTTATCTTCACCCAGTCCGAGAGCACGCGCGTCCCGCCGGTCACCGCCGAGCGGTCGCCGCCCGCTTCGCGAATCACCGGCGCCGACTCGCCCGTAATCGCCGACTCGTCCACCGACGCCACGCCTTCCACAATCTCGCCATCGCCGGGAACAAACTCGCCCGCCTCCACCAGACACATGTCGCCCGAACGCAATTTAGAGCCGGGCACCGTCTCCGTCTTTCCGTCGGGAAGCAGGCGGTTCGCCATCGTCTCCGCTTTGGCGCGCCGCAGCGCATCGGCCTGCGCCTTGCCACGGCCCTCCGCCATGGCTTCGGCAAAGTTGGCAAACAACACTGTGAACCACAACCACAGCGTGATCTGCAGATTGAATCCGAACCCGGGCCGCCCGTGCACTCGCTCCAGAATGAGCAGGACCGTGGTCACCACGCTGCCCACTTCCACCACGAACATCACCGGATTGCGCATCATGGTCACGGGATGCAGTTTTACCATCGAATCCCACGCCGCTCGGCGCACGATCTTCATGTCCCACAAACTGCGTTTTGATTTCTTGCTCGCCATATTTTGCCTAAGAAACTTTTACTGAGAAAGCTTGCCTAAAAGGTTTTTCCCGCCATCATCAGCAGGTGTTCGAGAATTGGCCCCAGACTGAGCGCCGGGAAGAATGTCAGCGCACCCACGATCACCACCACGCCGATCAGAAGCACCGAAAACAACGGTCCAGTCACAGGGAAAGTACCGAGCGTTGCCGGAGTCTGCTTCTTGCCCGCGAGATTTCCAGCAATCGCCAGCATGGGCAGGATCATCATGAACCGCCCCAACAGCATCGCTATTCCCATCGACGTGTTGTACCAGGGCGTGTTCCCGCTCAGTCCGTTGAAGCCCGAGCCGTTGTTGGCCACGGAGGATGTAAAGGCATAAAGCACTTGTGTAAACCCGTGCGGCCCCCCATTCGACATGGCAGAAGTGCCGAAGCTGTACAGCACTGAAATCGCCGTCAATACCAAAATCACCAGCGGAAAGATCAGCACCACCAGCATCGCCATCTTCACGTCGTAGGCTTCGATCTTCTTCCCGAGATATTCTGGCGTGCGCCCCACCATCAGTCCTGCAATAAAGACGGAAAGAATGACGAAGACCAGCATGCCGTACATCCCCGCACCCACGCCGCCGAAAATCACTTCACTCAGCATGAGGTTGATCAACGGAACCATTCCGCCCAGCGGCGTGAACGAGTCGTGCATGGAATTGACCGCGCCGCAACTCGTGTCAGTAGTCACGGTGGCGAACAGCGCCGAGTTCACCACGCCGAACCGCACCTCTTTCCCTTCCAGGTTGCCCACCGCTTGCATTGTCGATGACGGACGCTGCGAGCTATGCTGCGCTGCAGCCGATAATAATGGGTTCCCCCTCGCTTCCGCCCAATACGCCGTAGTGACCCCTGAAAGAAAGAGCAGCGCCATCGCTGCCCATACTGCCCATCCGTGCCGCCGGGAACCGGTCATTGTTCCCAACGTGTAAGTAAGGGAGGAAGGAATCGCAAAGATGCAGAACATCTCCAGGAAGTTCGTGAACGGCGTGGGATTCTCGAACGGATGCGCGCTGTTCGCGTTGAAGAAGCCGCCGCCATTCGTCCCCAGCTCTTTGATGATCTCCTGCGAAGCGGTAGGCCCCTGCGCGATCACTTGCTGACTCACTGTCTGCATCACCGGTTTACCGTCGAGCCCGTTCACGGGTTTGCCGTCGGCGCCCAGTTGCGGCGTCTGGTACGGATCGAGCAGTTGCACCGTATCATAGGGCCTAAGGTTCTGCACCACGCCCTGCGATACAAGCAGCAGAGCCCCCACCAGACACAGCGGAGCCAGCACCCACAAGGTGCCGCGAACCAGGTCTACCCAGAAATTGCCGATGGTCTTCTGCTCGCGTCGCGAAATGCCGCGAATGAAGGCGATGGCCAGCGCCATTCCGGCCGCCGCCGAAACCCAGTTGTGATAAGCTAGACCAACCATCTGCGTGAGATAGCTCATGGTGGTCTCAGGCGAATAATTCTGCCAGTTCGTGTTCGTCGTAAACGAAGCCGCAGTATTGAAAGCCAGCGCCGGAGGCACTCCCGGCAACTTTTGTGGATTCCACGACTGCGGCCACATCCACGGCTGCACCCGCTGCAGCACATACAGCAGGATCATGGAAACGCCGCTGAACAAAAGCAGCGCCAGTGCGTATTCCTTCCAATCCATCTCGTGGCTTTCGTCCACGCCCGTAAGCTTATAAAGTACCCGCTCCACCGGCCGCATCACCGGGTCCAGCCAGGTCCGTTCACGGGCAAAAACCCGCGTCATGAATCCGCCTAGCGGCCTGGTGATCAGCAAAACCACCGCCAGCAGAAAAAGGATTTGCAGCCATCCGTTCGCCGTCATCAGAATTTCTCCGGCCGCAACATGGCGTACACCAGATACACCAGCAACCCTGCGCAAATGATCAGCATGATGATTGGTTCAGCAGTCATATGGGCCTCAACGCACTCGCTCGCAGAAGATTACGTAAGCGACCGACACTGCAAAGAATAGAATCGTCACAGCCAGGAAGATCACGTCTTGCATTGTATTGGCTCCGATACCCCGCTCCACTCAGAACATTATCAGGATTGCCATGGTGGCCCGATCCTCTGTCTGACAATATCCGGCTCCCAGGGAAGTTGACGCAACCGTCGCACCGGGATTCCGGCCGCCTTCGTTGCAGGGAACTCGTCCTGCGCTACCGAGGTCTGCCCGTAGACCGCCCACCAGTTGTCTCCGACATCGCCGCCGTCCAGGCCTTCAAGGCCTTCTCTCACTGATCCCCGGCGGACTGGAACCACCCAGTAGCAGACTGATGGCGCACCCTCCCGCAGCAAGGCAAACAGAAACCTTAGCATGAACGCCGTCCCGGCCAGAGCAACGCCGGCAACCACCAATGCTGCCCACATACTCCAACTCCTGCGCGTTTGCGCGGAAAGCCCGCGCAAACATTCCAGTCAACCATTTGAGGTGTAAGGGCGGTTTAAGAAATTCCTAAAGAATTCGTAAAGATAGAAATTGAGCTTGACTCCCAGATACGGGGAGACGTCGTTTGCCGGCAATCACCGATGCGGAATTGCGCTCAGCAGCCCCATTCTGCTTCGCCCGGTTGGGCAAAATACTGCCGCGACTTGGCGCGGTCGCTGGTCATCGATTCAAGTTCGAGCAGCGCCAGACGCGCCGCCGCCACCAAGCGGCTCTTTTCCTGTTGCGGAACTTCCTGCCACGATCCGCGCCCTTCGCTGCCCTTACCCGAAATTTCCGGTGTCAGTGCCTGATGATAGTGGTGGAAAAGTTCTGCCAACCGCTCGGGTGCAACCTCGTGAATCCACATACTGTTCATCTCCATAAACCTCAATTGTTGGACCGGCTCTTGTGCCGCTACAAAGCATTGGACACGTAAGCGCGAAAAGCCCGAATAAAGGCTCCATAAAATGTTCGTAAAGATGGGAAGATGCACGAAACGCGAGGCTTATGACCCGGGTTCGAATCGGTACCCCACCCAGGGTTCGGTTAGCAGGTACTTCGGCGTGGAAGGATCGATCTCAATCTTCTTCCGCAATTGCCCAATAAAGACACGCAAGTATTCCGGCTGTTCAGTACTATTCGGGCCCCATATCGCGGCCAGCAGCGTTCGATGCGTCACCACTTTGCCCGGACGCCGCGCCAGATAAACCAGCAGATCGAATTCTTTGGGCGTGAGATGAACCTCATGCCCCGTCACTTTGACCGAGCGGGCATCCAGATCGATGGAGAAATCTCCGGCGGTAACCGCGCTGGGCTGTTCCTCGACCGCCGGCGTCCGCCGCAATTGCGCCCGGATCCGCGCCAGCAGTTCATTCAGGCTGAACGGCTTGGTGACGTAATCATCGGCGCCCGCATCCAGGGCTTCCACCTTCGATCGATCCTGCCCGCGCACCGAGAGCACAATAATCGGCACCTGCGACATCTTCCTGACCTGCCGGCACAGCTCCACGCCGTCGAGATTCGGCATCGCCAGATCCGTGACCACCACATGCGGCGTCCAGTTCTTCATCAACTCCAGCGCCATCTCCCCGTCATTAGCAACGCGGATGTCGTACCCCTGCGCCGTAAGTGTAGTGCGCAGCACGCGCGTGATCTGCGGCTCGTCATCCACCACCAGGATTCGCTTGTGCTCATTCGTCATCTTTCTTTCGTCAATCGCGCTCACCGCATTTCCTGGGTGACGATATGCACATCCACCGCGGGAGTATCCCGCAAGAATTTATGAATCGCCGATAGATAGAAATACCTCTTCCACCCCTTAGTCGCCGATCGCCCGAAGACCACCTGCGTAATGTGATTCTCACGCACGAATTCCGCAACCTTCTCCGCGACAATCTTCCCTTCGGTCTTCACTACTTTTGCCCCCACGCTTTCCGCAAAACGCACATTGTCAGCCAAGGTTCGCTGGTTCTCGTCGCTCTCATCGGCGCCCGTGTCCACGTAAAGAACGTACAGGTCGCCATCCATGGCCTGAGCCATGCGCGCCCCCCGCGCAATCAAATACTGCGCCGCTGGATTCGAACTGATGCAAACCGCAATCCGCTCCCGCACCTGCAACAGCTGGCCGTCTTCATTCTTGAGTTCCGAGAGCGTGCGGTCGACCGCCTGCGTCACCTGCCGCAAGGCCAGTTCCCGCAACGCGACCAAATTTGTATTCCGGAAGAAATTCGCCAGCGCGCGCTCCACCCGCTCGAGCGGATAGATGTCTCCGCGTTTCATACGCGTCTGCAACGCTTGCGGAGTAAGATCCGCCATCACAATCTCGCCCGCTCTGCGGATCACCCAGTCCGGCACTGTCTCCCGCACCTGGACCCCGGTCAGGCCGCGAATGGTCGGCGCCAGGCTCTCGATGTGCTGCACATTCAGCGTGGAAAGAACGTCGATCCCCGCATCCAGCAGCTCGAACACATCCTCATAGCGCTTCGCGTGTTTGCTGCCTTCAATGTTGGTGTGGGCCAACTCGTCCACCAGCACTACATGCGGCTTGCGGGCCAGAATGGCATCTACATCCATCTCTTCAAAGATGGTCGCCTTGTATTCCAGCTTCCTGCGCGGAACCGTCTCCAGCCGCGAGGAAAGTTCCATGATCGGTTTTCGTCCGTGCGTTTCCACCACGCCAATCACCACTTCTTCGCCGCGGCTCGCCCGTCGCACGCCCTCACTCAGCATGGCGTACGTCTTTCCCACCCCCGGGGCGTAACCGAGAAACAGCTTGAACACAGCCGGGCGCTGGGCGGTATCACATTCCTTAAGCCATTCTTCAGGACTCTTGGGCATCGCCGCTATTCTCCACGCCCGAAAGGAAATTGTCGAATCTAAGCAAAAGCAAGTTTCAACGTTTCAAAGTCACAAGGTTTCACAACCCATCGCCACCCCCGAAACCTTGAAACTTTGAAACCTTGAAACCTTGATTCAAGTTACAATCGTGCCCGTGAAAGCCCGCTGGCCACAGCACCTGTTCCGCTACGCCACCTGCATCGTCGCTGCCGAACTGGTCGCGCAAGTCTACCGGCACGTCATCCACGTAAACCCGACCACCGTGGCCTTGACCTTCCTCTTGATGGTGCTCTGGGTCGCGGCCTACTGGGGCTTTCGCTTCTCCGTCTTTCTCGCCGTCCTTGCCACGCTCGCCTTCAACTATTATTTTCTTCCTCCCATCGGAACCTTCACCGTCGCCGACCCGCAAAACTGGGTCGCCCTGTTCGCTTTCCTTGTCACCGCCGGCATCGCCAGCCAGCTTGCCGACCGCGCCCGCCGCCAGACTGCCGACGCCAACCAGCGCCGCCGCGACGTGGAACGTCTCTATAGTTTCAGCCAGCGCCTGCTCGCCACCGACAACGTGGCCGAATTACTGAATGCGATTCCCGCCTACGTGTGCGATGGCTTCGGGGCCAAGGCTGCCGCAATCTATTTGCTCAGTTCCCAACAGGTCTACCGCACTGACCCCAAAGCAACGTGGCTCGCCCTGCAAGATCTGCAAATGGTGAGTTCGCGCGGCGAGCCAGTGATCGATTCCCAACGAGGAATTTCTCTCACTCCCTTGCATCTGGGCACGCGCACCACCGGAGCCGTCGGCATCGCCGGCCCGGTACTCACGCGCGCCACTTTGGAGGCCCTGGGCAGCATGATCGGCATCGCCATCGAGCGCGCCGGCGCCATGGAAAAACTTTCCCAGACCGAGGCGGCGCACCAAAGCGAAAACCTGCGCGCCGTCCTGCTCGATTCCGTAACCCACGAACTGCGCACACCTCTCACCGGCATCAAGGCCGCAGTCACCGGCTTGCTCTCGGATTACAACCTCGACGAGGCCCAGCGGAAGGAGTTGCTGACCGTAATCAACGAAGAAACCGACCGCCTCGACCGCCTGGTGGGCGAAGCCACGGAAATGGCTCAACTCGATGCCCACAAGGTCGAACTCCACATGTCTCCCGTGGAGATCGCATCGGTGATCGAATCGGCGGTCGAAGAATCCAGAACATTTCTCGGCCAGCATCCGCTCGACGTGCATGTAGCCCCATCGCTGCCCAAGGTGCGCGTGGATTCCGACCGCATCGCCGAAGTGCTCAAGCAGTTGCTCGAGAACGCAGCCAAATACTCTCCGCCCACGTCGCCCATTACCATTACCGCCGAACGCAAGGGAGACCGCATCGTCACCAGCGTCACCGATCACGGACACGGCATCGACGACTTCGAGCAATCGCTGGTCTTCGACAAGTTCTACCGCGGCCGCGACCAGCGCTACAGCGTGCAAGGCACAGGCATGGGATTGGCTATCGTCAAGGCCATCGTCGAAGCCCACAACGGCACCGTCAGCGTAACCAGCCAGCTCGGCCGCGGCTCAGTATTCTCGTTCGAACTGCCCGCCGCCTGAACCGTTTGTCATCCTGAGCAAGCGTTCTTTGCGCAGCGAAGGATCTGGGCGAGCCGCGCGATGCGTCGCGCTTTTTGCGACGCAATAATCGCGCGTTCGGCTCGCTTCCTTATCGAACCACCCGAGCCACCTCAGTTCTTCAGCTTCGGCCGCTCACAAGTATCCACGATCTTCGTCGGATCGATCGCATCCTTGTCCACCTGCTCCTCCAGGATCTTCCCATCTTTCCCAATCAGGAAGTTCACCCGGCGCGCGGCCTTGTACTTGTCCAGGTAGATTCCGTACTGGCGTGTCACGTCCGCGCCCCAATCGCTCAACAGGGGAAACGTAACTCCAATTTGATCGGCGAAGGCTTTGTTGGCGAAGGCACTATCCACGCTCACACCCAGAACCTGGGTGTCGGTAGCTTCCAGCCGCTTCAGATCCTGCTGGAGAGCTTTCATTTGAGCCGTTCAACCGCCGGTGAAGGCAAAGATGAAAAATCCCAGCACGACGTTTTTCTTTCCACGGTACTGACTCAAGGAAACGTCCTTCAAGTCGTTGCCGTCGAAATACTTCAGCGTGAAATCCGGAGCCACATCGCCTACCTTGGGCATGGACACCGACCCGCCCTCTGGCTGTTTGTTCTGCGCCGCAGCCGGAGCCGCGCTCGCAAGCGCCAGCAATCCCGCCAGCAACCAAGCTGCCGGTGCATTCCCTAGTATCTTCTGCATGGCGAACCCCCTGCCCGAATGATAGCGCACTCGGTCGAAGAGACATTTTAATTTTGAGCCGCGAAACGTCCGGTCAGGACGCCAATCAGTACCCCACCCCCACACCTTTCGCATTGCCGAACGAAGCTGCAAAACAGTACATTGCTGTTTAGACCTGTTCCACGCCCCAACGAGCATTCGATGAGCCTTGCTACGCTAAACGACATCTTCTTCGCCGCCACCGAGCGGAATCTCGACCGCGTGATGCTCTACCGCGAAACGGGCAAGTGGTTGCCCATCTCATCTTCAGATCTCCGCCGCAACGTCGCCGGAACCGTACACGCGCTGCAAGAGTGGGGCGTCCGCCCCGGCGACCGCGTCGCCATTCTCAGCGAGAATCGCCCCGAGTGGTCCACCGCTGACTTCGCCATCCTGCTGCTCGGCGCCGTCACCGTCCCGGTCTACTCCACGCTAACCCCTGACCAAACCGCGTACACCCTGCGCGACTCCGGCGCCAGCATCGTTTTCGTTTCCACGGAACAGCAGCTGCGCAAGGTTCACACGATTCTCCCCCAAACCCAACTCAAGAGAATCGTAGTCATGGATCGCATCCAAGTCCCTGGCGATCTGGCCGCAAACTGCGTGCTCATGGATCAGTTCATGACCCAGGGCCCGCTCACACTCGATCCCCAGGCCGAGCGCTTCGCCCGCTCCATCCACCCCGCCGATCTCGCTACCATCATTTACACTTCCGGCACCACGGGCACTTCCAAGGGCGCAATGCTGACACACGGCAATATGGCGTCCAACATCACCTGCTCGCTGCTCGGCTTCGAGATGCACCCTGGAGAAATCAGCATCTCGTTTCTTCCCCTCTCCCACGTCACCGCGCGCCACGTCGATTTCTCTCTGCTGTACCACGGTGTCACCCTCGCCTACTGCCCCTTCATGGAGAATCTTACCCAAGCCTTCCTGGAAGTGGGGCCTACCGTCTGCGTGTCCGTCCCGAGGGTCTACGAAAAAATCTACGCCAAGACCGAGATGGCAGCCCGCGGCTTTCCCAAGCGTGCGATCTATCGCTGGGCGCTTTCCGTCGGCCGCAAGAACAAGCAGGTGATTCTCGCTGGAGAAACTCCAACCTCGCTTGGCTCGAAACTGGCTAACCGACTGGTTTTCTCGAAAATTCGCGAAGGCCTCGGCGGCCGCGTCGCAACCTTCATCTCCGGAGGCGCACCGCTCGGCCGCGAACTCGCCGAGTGGTTCGCCACGGTCGGCATCCGCCTCCACGAAGGCTACGGCTTAACCGAGACTTCTCCGGTCATCGCCGTCAACACGCCCCTCAACCACCGCATCGGCACCGTCGGCAAGGTCCTTCCCAAATATCGAGGTGCGCATCGCCGAGGATGGCGAAATCCTGGTGCGCGGCCCCTCCGTCTTCAAGGCATATTGGAACCGTCCGGAAGAAACCCAGAACGCCTTCCAGGACGGCTGGTTCAAGACCGGAGACATCGGCCAGCTCGACGCCGATGGATATCTCTCCGTCACTGACCGCAAGAAAGAGCTCATCAAAACCTCAGGCGGCAAGTTCATCGCCCCGCAACCGATCGAAAATTCTCTCAAGCTCAACCCACTCATCGGCACCGCCGTCATTGTCGGCGACAAGCGCAAGTTCGCCTTTGTCATGGTCTCGCCCAACTTCCTGCTCCTCGAAGACTGGGCCCGCACCAACGGCGTAACTTTTTCCTCGCACCCAGAACTCGTCTCCAACCCAAAAGTCCAGGCGCTCTATGAGGGAATTGTGGAAGAGGTAAACCAGAATCTCGCCAGATTCGAAAAACTCAAACGCGTGCTCCTCGTCCCAGACGAATTCACCGCCGACAACGGCGCACTCACGCCCACACTGAAACTGCGCCGCCGCGTGATCGAAGAACGCTATCGCACTCAGATCGACGAACTCTACGCCCAGGCCGAAGGCACCACCGCTGCTCCTTAGGACAATTCCGGAATCTGTGGGGACAGCCGCCTCGGCTGCCTGCTCTGAACGAAACCGAATGGGCCGTCGAGCGCAGCGGTCTGTGAGTTATTTTTGATGTTTCAGTCAATGCTGATCTTGCCCGGCAAGTAACGTGCCAGGCCAGCGCGGTAGTTGACCCTCTTTAGCTGGCCAGCTTCCAGATGAACGCGAACGCTGCTCTTCCCGCACTCCGGCGAAAACAGCCAGGGGTACGAGATTGAGATATCGTAATCCCCTGGAGACAAAGTGAACCGGTGCACCCCCCACGGTCGTTTCTCCTTGATCTCGTTGATCTGGATAGTTGGAGTGAAAAGGTTATAAATGAACGCCAGCGGGGAGTGCGTCACTGTCACTTCCATGCAAGACTGAGGAGATGGCATTCCCATATCTTACGCCGCCCTTTCCGGCGTCCACTCGGAAGGCTTTCACAGAACTGTCGAGTCCTCCACCCTCCAACGCTAGCGCAACTCAACATTTGTCCGGAATTACGCTGAAGCGTTTACAATGAAGTGTCATGAACGACGCCCTAATCATCGCCGGCCACTCCTTCCGCTCCCGCCTGATCGTCGGCACCGGAAAATACAAATCCTTCCAGGAAACTGCCCGCGCCCTCGAGGCCAGCGGAGCCGAGATGGTCACCGTCGCCGTCCGCCGCGTCAACCTCGACCGCAGAAAGGAATCCCTGCTCGACTACATCGATCCCAAGAAATACTTCCTCCTGCCCAACACCGCCGGCTGCTACACCGCCGACGAAGCCATCCGCGCTGCGCGCCTTGGACGCGAGGTCGGCCTCTCCGACTGGGTGAAACTGGAGGTGATCGGGGACCAGGCCACCCTCTACCCTGACGTCCAAGCCACGCTCGAAGCCACGCGCGTTCTGGTCGGCGAAGGCTTCACCGTCCTGCCCTACACTTCCGATGACATCGTCTTTGCCAAGCGTCTGGTCGAAGCCGGCGCAGCCGCCGTGATGCCCCTCGGCGCACCCATCGGCAGCGGCATGGGCATTCAGAACCAGGCCCACATCCGCATTCTCCGCGAAATGATCACCGGCGTGCCGCTCATTGTGGACGCTGGTGTGGGAACCGCTTCCGACGCAGCCATCGCCATGGAACTCGGCGCCGACGCGGTCCTCATGAACACCGGCATCGCCGGCGCGCAAGATCCCGTGCTCATGGCCGAGGCCATGCATCACGGCGTACTAGCCGGACGCCAAGCCTACCTCTCAGGCCGCATGCCAAAGAAGTTGTATGCCACAGCCAGTTCCCCCCTGGAAGGTGTAGTCCGCTAGGTCCCGAGTAGCGCCGGCGTCTCGCCGGCTGTCCCGGCGGCGTCCTCGCCGCCGGCCACAATCCCAAAACAACAGCCTCCAATAACAAAAGGGCGGCCGCAGCCGCCCTCAATCACTGCCAAATCCCTTACAGCATCTTCACACTACCCACGTGGATGGAATCTTTGCTCATGGTTCCGGTCACGGCGACGTGGTGTCCAGCATGAGCCTTAACAGCATCCTGGTTATCCACGGCTAGAACTTTCGAATCGCCATCGGTTACGATTACCAACTTCTCGCCGGCGGCCAGGCATTTCTTTGTGCATGCCTCGCCCGCAGCGTTGGCGCCCTTTGCGCCGCATTTCGCGTCAGTTACCCATCCGTTGACGGTGGTGGACTTCCCCATGTCATCGAATGCCAAAGCTGTCAGGGCAAACACAAAGCAAATCGCAAGAACAAGCACTAGAACTTTTCTCATTGCCGATTTCTCCTTTTTTGATGTTCCGCTCGCGTCCCCAAGCCACGGGAGTGGCAGGAATTCTAATCGCAGATCCGGCAGCAACTCAACGTTCCACCGGCCGCCGATTAACGTCCCGAACTATACCACAGAGAGACCGTCCGAATGTCACACATTCGTACAAGCTTTGATGGAAGACCGGTCAGACCAATCGCGGGACAGTCTCACTTCTTCGCCGAGTGATTGGCGGGTGGCGGCGGATTCGCCGGAGCCGGCGGAACGTACACGTATTCCCCGGGACGCGCATAGCGCAACTGCTCGCGTGCTTCCTTCTCGATGGACTTTTCGTCCGTCTTCAATCCCTGGATCTTCTTCGCGTAGGTGTCGTTTTCCTGCTGTTCCTGCACGATCCGCTTCTGCAGCGATTCATACTCAGCCCGCTTCTGTTTGTACACAATCATCCCATTCGCGCCGAACATCACGTGCACAAACAGCAACCCAGCAAGCACCGTAACCAACACCGTCGCGATCCGCCGGCGCAAGCCGTACACGCGCATCGCCAGCGGGCCGGCACTCTCCATCCACGACGCGGCTAGCGCCTCAGCCTGAGGCGCCCGCTCCGCCAGCGCCCGCAGGCCGTCTTGCGGACTCGGAAATCGCCGAATTCTTGCCACGTTCTTTACTCGAAAATCCATTCCCTCGCCGCCCTGCTCAACATCTCCAGCCCCTGCTCGCTGCGCGCCTCGGAATACACTCGCACCACCGGCTCAGTCCCCGAAAGCCGGTAGCACACCCACGAGCCATCGTCGAAGACCAGCTTCAATCCGTCGGTGCGAACCACTTCGCCGACACCACGCCCACAGAACTCTCGCGGATCAACCCTTAGCTTCTCAGTGAACTTGGCTTTCACCTCCGGCGTCAAGCGGAAGTTCTCCCGGCGCGGATAATAGGAACCAACTTGGTTACATAAAGCCCGCAATTGCTCGCCCAGCGACTTCCCCCGCCGCGCCACCATCTCGCAGCACAGCAACCCCGCCAGCACCCCGTCTTTCTCCGGCACATGATGACGGATCGACAGCCCAGCGCTCTCTTCCCCACCAATCGCGATCTTGTCCTGCATGATCAGTTCGCCAATGTATTTGAATCCCACCGGCGTCTCGAACAGCTCCACGCCGCGCGCCTTCGCGATCGCATTGATTAAGTTTGTCGTTGCCACCGACTTCGCTACGCCGTTCTTCCACCCGCGGCTCTCCACCAGATAGTCGAACAGCAGCGCAATCACGTAGTTCGGCTGCAGGAAAGTTCCGTCCGCATCGACGATCCCGAAACGATCCGCGTCGCCGTCGGTTGCAATCCCAATATGCGCTCCGGTTGTCCGCATCTTCTCCCGCAGATCCTGCAACAGATGATCGTCGGGTTCTGGGGCGTGGCCGCCAAACAGCACGTCCCGACAGTCGTGAACAGTGGCAACTTTCACTCCCGCTTCATGCAAGAGTCCGTCTGAGTATCCCCGCGCCGATCCCCACATGGGATCAAAGCAGACTTGCAAGTTCGCCTTGCGAATCACTTCCAGATCCACAATCCCCCGAAGGCGCTTCAGATAACCCGGTTTCACATCGAGCGATTCCTGCGCCGGACCCTTAAAGTTACCCACCGAGTCTGGCGCCGCAACCGCAGCATCTCCCGTAGCAATCTCAGCTTCGATCTTCGCGGTAACTTCAGGCAGTGCGGGACAGCCGTCCGGAGTCGAGAACTTGATCCCGTTGTATTCCGGCGGATTGTGCGACGCCGTGAAGTTGATCACCCCGTCAGCTTGGCTTTGGACGACCGCATGCGCGAATGCCGGAGTCGGCGCGGGTTCTGACACTATCACTGGCGTAATCCCGTGCGCCGCCAGAATCTCCGCCGCCATGGAACAGAAGGTCTCGCCCAGGAATCGCGGATCGCGCCCGACGATTACCCGCGCCCCTCGCGGCTTTTGCGCAGCCACGTAGCGCGCAATTCCACCCACGGCGCGCCGTACGTTGGCGAACGTAAACTCTTCCGCCATAACCGCGCGCCAGCCCGATGTGCCAAACTTGATCTGCGTTAGCATGTTCTGCCCTCTGGCTTTAAAGTGCTACCCTCTCAGCTATCGATGGTTGGCTGGCCTGATTAGCCGACCGGCGATAGCGGACAGCCGATTTTATATGACCGACAAACGAATCGTCCTCACCACCGCCGGCTCGGAGGAAGAAGCGCGCAAAATCAGCCGCCATCTCGTCGAGCGCGGGCTCGCCGCCTGCGTGAATATTATCCCGCGCGTCGAATCTATCTATCGCTGGCAAGGCAAGGTGGAATCCGCGCAGGAATGGCTCCTCATCGTCAAGACCACGGCAGTACGATTCCCCGCTGTGCGCGATGCGATTTGCGAACTTCACTCCTACGACCTGCCGGAGTGCATCGTATTGTCCGTGGAAGATGGTAGCTTGCCCTACCTGAAATGGCTGGAGGAGTCAGTGACGTGATCGCGCACCCAGCGCGAAGCCGCCCTCAAGAAAGAGAGGGCGGCGCAAGACTCTGCCGCCGCCCTTCAACCAGTGGAACCTACAACGGTCTTTCCCGAATCGCTCTACCGACGTCCTCCGTGCGGGGCCATTCCACCCTGCCCCGCTCTCATCTGGCGGCGGTCAGCTAGCGCATCGCGCCGCTCGGCTTGCGCTTTCTTGGCGTCTGTGCGCGCGTCCTGCTTGTCGTTGCGCATGTCGCGCTGGTCCTGGCGCGCGTCTTTCATATCCTGCCGCGCCTCTTTCGCATCCTGTTGCGCGGCTTGCTTATCCTGACGCGCATCGGCTGGGGTCGCACTCTGTCCAAATGCAACCAGAGACACCATCGCAAAAAGCATCGCACTTACGATCATTCGTCGCATCATGCTCCTCCATTAAATTATGAATTGAGGCGAAGTGGTGTGACGAAATGACGAGGCGAAGTGACGATGCAAATTGCTTACCCAAATTACAACCCAGGACAACCAGAAAAGTCGCGTCGGCAAACACCCTAGAAGGAACGGGAAATCCTATCGAGAGCTTAACTCTAGTGGAGGGCCCTAAATAGCGGCCAGCCCAGCTTCCAGATCGTCGAGAATGTCTTCGATATCCTCAATGCCCACCGAGATACGGACCACACCGTCGGTAATCCCGATCGCCTTCCGCCCCTTTTCGCCCAGCCCCGCGTGCGTCATCGTCGCCGGATGCGAGATCAGGGTCTCCACGCCGCCCAGAGACTCTCCCAGCGAACAGACGCGCAGTTTCTTCAGCATCTTGTTGGCGTTCTTGAGCGATCCCGTTTCAAACGTGATCATCGCCCCAAACCCGCTCATCTGCCGCTTCGCCAGCTCATGCTGCGGATGATCGGCGAGCCCCGGATAAAACACCCTGCTCACCTTCTTATGCTTCGCCAGAAATTCCGCCACCACGCGGCCGTTGCGGTCGTGGATCTCCATCCGAGCCGCCAACGTCTTCACCCCGCGCAGCACCAGCCAGCATTCGAACGGGGAAAGAATCGCACCTGCGGCCTTCTGCAGAAACGCCAACTTCTCCGCCTGTTCCAGCTTGCTACATACGACCACGCCGCCCAGTCCATCGCTGTGGCCATTGAGAAACTTCGTGGTCGAATGCACTACCATATCCGCGCCCAGCGCGAGCGGCTGCTGAAAATACGGCGACATGAACGTGTTGTCCACCACTAGTTCAGCTTTCTTGCGCCGGCAAATCTGGCTGATCGCAGCCAGATCGCTCAACCGCATCAGCGGATTGGTCGGTGTCTCCACGTACACCATCCGCGTGTTCCTGCGGATCGCTCGCTCCACGTTCTCCGCATCTGACGTATCCACATAGGAAAATTCCAGCCCGAAACCCGTCAGCACCTGGTTAAACAGCCGCGGCGTCCCGCCATACAAATCGTTGCCGCAAACCACGTGATCACCCGACTTCAGCATGCACGCGACCGCGTTGATTGCCGCCATCCCGCTGGCAAATACCGGCGCTGCCACGCCGCCTTCGAGCGATGCCAGGTTCTGCTCCAGGCGCGCCCGCGTCGGGTTTGAGACGCGCGAGTACTCGTAGCCTTTGTTTTCGCCGATGCCCTGCTGCACGTAAGTGGAGGTCGGATAGATGGGAACCGTAACGGCTCCCGTAAGAGGATCCGGCTCTTGTCCGTGGTGGATGGCGCGAGTGGCGAAACCGGGTTGCTTGCTGGACCTCATTAGGACGTTCCAATTTGGGAAGTTGCGGAGTTCAGGGGTATACCCCCCTCCCCCACGGTTCTTTAGAATCTTCCACTTAGCGGCAAAACGCGAAAAGATCCAAGCGGCTCAATGAGTTACGGGCAAAATCTTTTTAATAAAGGACTTATACGCCTTCGGAAGTCGTAAGTTCTTTAGAATCAGTGACTCGCTTTAAGATACAACGCGCAAAATCTTGACAACGCACGAGTTGGCCCCACATCCGCCTCCTAGCCGTGCCGAAACGGGAACGATTGCCAACAATCAACACACCGCAGGGTCGGAACTTTGCGCCATATCAAGGATTGACCGAGTTCGGGCCGAAGTCAAGGAGAATTGGGAATTATGCCTTTGGCGTACCGACCATTTTGAGACTGCCTGAACCTCTAGACGCCCCCTTTCAGGCCCGCGGATTCAAGATTGAGCCGCTACCTGCAGAATCCTTCATCTTGTGGCGGGGCGGGGCGTAGAATCGGCGCGGTCCTGTAAGGAGAGTAAAGAAATCCCGGACTGCAGGGGGAAAGATGAATCGAACAACCGACAAGCCAAGCGGGCGTCGTGAGCGTATGGCCAGGAATTTCGGCGCCTCTTTGTTGACGGCGATGATTTGCTTTGGTCTGTTCGTGAGTACGTCGTTCGCGGCGGGCCCTCCGGCGAACATCGTTGCGTTTGATCCTCCAGGGGCGATGCTCACCACCGTTTATGGCATCACATCAGCGGGAGTGGTTGCGGGGCAGTACGAGGACTCCAATGGCGTCTACCATGGGTTTACGTATGACACGAGCGGGAACTTCGTAATTATTGACGCGCCCGGCGCGGGAACGCTGTCGGATCAAGGTACCAGGCTGCTGGGGATCAGCGAGGGCGGCGAGATTTGCGGATATTACATAGACTCGGCTCTCAATACTCATGGATACCTTCGAAACATCTCCGGTGTATTTACCACCCTCGACGCCCCGGATTCGATTAAGACGCTGGCCACCGGGGTCAACGACAGCGAGGAGGTTGCAGGTATTTACACCAACTCCAGCCATGTAAGCGCCGCATTCCTGTGGACCGCGAGCAGCGGTTTCACAACCTTCGCGCCAGCGGAATCGAACTACGTGAACGATGCCCGAATCAACGCCTCCGGCGAGATGGCAGGGACATATCAGACGGAGTCGAAGAGCCGAGGATACTATCGGGGTGCGAACGGCACGATCACAGCCTTCGACGGCTCGACCTCAGCATCGGCAACATACGTGGAGGGTTTCAACGATGGCGGCGCGATGACTGGCTATTTCGTGGAGGTCGGTTTTGGGTGGGACGGGTTTATCCGTCAGGGAGGCGGCATTACCGGATTTGACGTGGGCGGATCAACATTCACCGAGGGTACCAGCGTCAATGACGCCGGCACGGTTACGGGGCTCTACGTTGACGCGAGCAATGTGAACCACGGCTTCACTCGCGACCGCCTCGGGAACGTTACGCTATTCGACGTTCCTTATGCTGGAACCGGTGCAAACCAAGGCACCGTTCCCACGAGCATCAATGCCGGCGGGCAAGTTGCGGGCTATTTCATCGGTCCGCTGGGAAACTTTCACGGTTTCGTGCGGCGCTAGGCGGCGACCTCCGGGAGTGTCGACAATCTACAGAAGAACCATCTTCATCAAGCGCGTTTGTGGAATCAGAAGCACGCTAGCGGGATTTCCACGGCCTTTTCAGATCCCGCCCTCAAAAATCTTCTTCGACAAATATCTCTCAGCCGAATCCGGAACAATTGTTGCCACCCGTTTGCCCGCGCCCAGCCGCCGTGCCACCGTCAGGGCCGCGAACACGGCCGCTCCCCCGCTAGATCCCGCCAGCACGCCTTCCTGCGCCGCCAATTGCTTCACCGTGGCGAAGGCATCGTCATCGGTGACCATAATCACTTCATCACACGCGGCGGAATCGAACGTCTTCGGGATAAAGCTGGTTCCGATCCCTTCCACCTTGTGCGGCCCGGGCTGTCCTCCGCCTAGAGTCGATCCCTGCGTTTCCACCGCGAACGCCCGTACTCCCGGCACATGCTCCTTCATATAGCGAGCCACGCCGGTAAAGGTTCCGCAAGTGCCGCAGCCCAAAACCACGGCATCCACCTTCCCACCCATCTGTTCGAACATTTCCACCGCAGTCGTTTCGTAGTGGTAGTCGGGATTCGCCATGTTCTCGAACTGCCCCGCCATAAATGCGCCGCGATCGCCGGCCACAAGCTCTTTAGCCCGCCGGATCGCTCCCTGCATGCCTTCCTCGTCGGGGGTTCGCGTAACCTCCGCTCCCAGAGCGCGCATGATGATCACTTTTTCCTGGGAAAAGTTTTCCGGCACGAACAGCTTCACTTTATAGCCGCGATTCACCCCGATCAGCGCCAGCCCGATCCCCGTATTGCCCGCCGTAGCTTCGACAATTGTGCCTCCGGGCGCAAGTTTCCCGTCCTGCTCCGCCCGGCGAATGATCCCGACGGCGGCGCGATCTTTCACGCTGCCACCCGGATTCAAGTATTCAAGTTTGGCGTAGATGTCAGCCGAACCGGCCGGAACCAGCCGTGTCAGGCGAAGCATGGGAGTCCCGCCGACCAGATCGGTAATATCGTCGGCGACCCCCAGATGGGAGACTTCAGAGCTTTTCAAGGGCACGTTACAGGTTAAGGGGAGAGTGGGGAATCGTCAATCGCAGGGGTGAATTGAGCACTGTTAAAACCGTTACTATCGTCATCGTTCCCTTCTGTCCTTATCATTTGTGCCTTCTCATAGCGCTTGCACTCAAGTTCTTCGCTCGTTTCACCGATCTAATATTCCTGAACACTAATTCAGGAGATCCATGCGTCGACGAATGGCCGGACTGGGGCTTATCTGTGCATGCCTCTGTGCAGTCACCCTGCAGGCACAGGAATTCAAGGTCTTTGACCGCACGGTCCAAGTCCATGGCTTCGTCTCGCAGGGATTTGTTTACAGCAACGACAACAATTGGCTGACCATGAACACCAGCGAGGGCAGCGCCGCCTTCACCGATTTCGGGGTCAACGTATCCACCCAGCTAACCGACAAACTCCGGGTCGGTGCACAAGCCTACGACCGCAATCTCGGCCAACTTGGACAGTACCATCCCTCTCTGGATTGGGCGGTCGCCGATTACCGCTTTAAGAGTTGGTTCGGCATTCGCGGCGGCAAAGTGAAAACCACACTCGGCCTATATAACGATGCTCAGGACCTGGATTTTCTCCACACCTTTACTCTGCTTCCGCAAAGCGTATATCCCGCCGACCTCAGAGACGCTACCATTGCTCACCTGGGCGGCGATGTCTACGGCAATATTTCCCTCAAGCACCGGCTTGGCGATCTTTCCTATACCGCCTACGCCGGACATCGCAGCGACAGCATTTACAGCGGCTATCCCTACCTCTTGTCCCAGTACTCGGTCTATTTTCAGGGATTTGGTGGGCTGCAGTACGGCGCGGATCTTCGCTGGAACACTGCGCTGAAGGGCTTCCTGGTCGGAGCCTCGCGCATGAACGAAGACATCACCGGCAAAGGGACGGCGGTGAATCCATTTAACCCGTTGGGCGGCGTTGTTCCGTATTTCGAATACTCCAAGGCGGACTGGACCAATCAGTTGTACAGCCAGTACAGCGTGCGCAAACTGCGGATCGACTCGGAGTATCGCCGTTACGTGCGCAATCAAATCATCTTCAACGGCGCTTCGGGAAACTTGACCGATGTGCGCGGCTGGTACGTCTCTGGGGCCTACCGCGTCACTAAGCGGCTTGAGCTTGGCTCCTATTACTCTCGCTACACGATAACCAGCGTTTATGGCGGCGCTCTGGCTGCAATCGCTCCAAACGATACTGACACCAGCCTGCCGGCCAATCACATCTACGACAAAGTGATCACGGCAGGGGTTGATTTGAAAAGATTCTGGAACGCGAAGGTGGAAGGTCACTTCATGAACGGTTATGGGGCCAGCACATACCCGGACGGGTTCTACCCCCAAGTGAACCCCCAGGGCTTCAAGCCCGACACGAATGCTCTGGTCGTTAAGACCAGCCTGTATTTCTGAACCATGAGGACGCATAGGAGAATTCGATGAAATCTTTGATTGCACTCCTAGTGGTGGCCACCCTGGCGGTTGTTCCGGCGCATGCACTCGGAAGCGATATCAAAGTCGTTGCCAACTCCAGTGTGCGGGCTAATGAGATTTCCGCTGTTGAGCTAAGGAGAGTTTTTTTTCTGCAAACAAACACCCTCAAAGATGGTACTTACGTCGAGCCGGTCTTAAGAAAGAGCGGGGTGGCTCACCAAGCTTTCCTCAAAGACTTCCTCGACACAAACGACGACTCACTGCAGACCTACTACCGCACTCTGGTTTTCACCGGCAAAGGCTCCATGCCCAAGGCACTCGGCTCCGATGCGGAGTGTGTCGCCTACATTGCCAAAACAAAAGGCGCCATCGGATATGTGAGCATCGAAGCTGCAACCGAAGGTGTAAGAACGCTTGAAGTCCTACCCGAAGGCAGCCGAGCCGAAAGAGCACTGTTGACCCGTGTCGACCCGAAATACCCGGAAGCCCTGGTGCCGCTTCACCTGAGCGGAACGGTACGCCTGGAGGTGACTATTTCGCCGAGGGGCAGCGTCGAGAGCATCCAAGTGTTGGGAGGCAATCCCCTTCTGGCGGAGTCCGCGATTGCCGCCGTGAAACAGTGGGTGTATACGGGTGGCCGCTCGCGCACCAAAACCGTAATCAGCGTTCCATTCGATCCCTATCGGTAAAGCATCGGGCATGGCCGAACCTATTGCACACCGCCTACTTCGTCCCGCTCGCCGCCGGTTGCGTCCCCGCGTAATATCCGCTCTTGGTCCGCACCACCATCTTGTTGTGCCCTTTCTCTTTCGCCTCTACGTGGATCGCGCGAAAGCCACCGCTCGCCCTCGGATTCGTGGGCTTGTACCCGATCGTGTACTGATTGCGGATGTCGTGCGCCACTTGCCGGCTGATTTCATCCACTTCGTCCAGGGTCTTCGGAAAAAACGCCAGCCCTCCGGTCCGCTGCGCGATGATTTCCAGCGCACGCCTGGCCCGCTTGGGATGCTCTTCATCCCCCAATATTCCAATCGCATACACCGACGGTCCGTTCTCTTCCTGCAACTGCTTCACCGCCTGCTCCAGGTTCTCCCGGCTCGCGTTATCTTCCCCGTCGGTCACCACGAATATTACTTTCCGTTCCAACCTGGCATTCCGCTTCAGGTGCTCGGCCGAGGCCACCAGGGCTTCGTAAAGGGCGGTTCCACCCTTGGTATCAATTTTCTCCAGCGCGTCTTTTAATTTCAGCAGATCGTTGGTGAAATCCTGGTCGAGATAATATTCGTCGTTAAAATTCACCACGAATACTTCGTCCTGCGGATTGCTTGACCGAACCAGGTTCAGCGCCGCCTGATTCACTTTGGCCCGCTTCTCCCGCATCGAACCGGAATTGTCGATCACGATTCCCATGGCCACGGGAATGTCTTCATGGTGGAACGAAATAATATTTTGCGGTTTCCCATCTTCGTATACCGTAAACGCACTCCTGTCGAGGTCGGTCACGATGTGCTGCTTGTCGTCGACCACCGTGGCATGCAATAGGACTTCATCTACGTCCTTGCGGATGACAAAGGTTCCATTCTCATCGGGAGCTTGCTGCCTGCTGGGAGGCGCAGGAGGCGCGCCGGATTGGGACTGCGGAGCTTGCGGCTGGGTTGCCTGAGTCTGGTTTGGCTGGGACGGGTTTGGCTGCGACTGAGCCGACTGCGATGGGGAAGCTGCGCTCTGAAGCTGGGAGGCCTTCCACTCGGCGTGCCCGGCGACAGATTGAGCCAGCACCACGACGGCGGCCCAGGTCGCGTAGCGCAGAAAAAGAAAAAAGATCGCAGCCCGCCTACTCTTCGGGCGCGTAATATCCGGTCCTGGCATACACTCGGAGTGGCGGCAGTCCTTTCGGCGGCAGTAACTTCACTTTGATCTTACGCCATTTGCCGTCCCGCAACACTTTGCTGGGACGATACCCCAGCACATACTGGTTGCGCAATTCCACTCCAATCTTGGTTGCGACGTCGCCCAAGTCGTTGGGATTCTCCACCGTAAACGCCCGTCCACCTGTCAGTTCCGCGATCTCGCCCAGCAGTGCCGGCCCCAGCCGCTCTTCCTCGCTCTGGAAATACCGGTCGTAAATGCCGATGGCATACACCATCACGTCCGCTTCCTTCACCAGGGCCTTGATCTCGTTCTCGGTATAGCGGCTGTGATTATCGCCTCCGTCGGAAATGATCAGCAGCGCCTTCTTCGGGTACTTGGCCTGCCGCATCTTGCTCACGCCCATGTAGATCGCATCCAGCAGCGCCGTGCGCTTCTGCGGCACGGTGAAGACCAGCTTGCCCTGAATGTCGTCCACCGAACTGGTGAAATCGTTTACCATCTCGGGCTCGTCCGAAAACGTAATCATGAAGAATTCATCTTGCGGATTGGCGGTCTTGAAAAACTCCATCACCGCATCTTTCGCCCGGTCCATCTTGCTGCTCATGCTTCCGCTGGAGTCGAAAATCACTCCCAGCGACACTGGCGCGTCCTCACTCGAGAAAGACTTGATCTCCTCCTTCGCGTTGCCCTCATAAAGCTCGAAGTTTTCCTTGTCCAGCCCGGTCACCAGCCGGTTCATCGGATCCGTGATCGTCACCGGCACCAGCACCAGATCCACCGCCACCTTCAAGGGACGCACGTGGGTATTCAGGGATGCGGAGACGACGGTTTGCTTCGCTACCTCTTCCGTCTTCGCCTTGTCGGCGTCGTGGGGCTGCACTTCCCGGGGTACGACGTGGACATCGTTCACGTCCGTCTGACCCACGGCAGTTGCCGGCAAGCCCCATGCCGCGCACAACGCGAGAAGCAGTATCCAGAGCACAGGCCGGGAAGCGGTTCCAGGCAAGCACACAAAAGTTGGGTTCCGGGGTCGAACCAGGCAGGACTTCCGAACTAGGGCCTCAGGGCGAGATAACCGGCGCCCATCCAGGAGGGCCATAAGCACCTCTATTGGCCGCGATAGTATCACAGCTTTGCTCCAGCGGCTGCGGCTTTTTTGTCAAATATTAGTGACAATCGCGACTGGACGGCCCATTTCGGCAATTCGTCCCAATCCGATGTACGCCCAGCGATGACCGCCCAACCCTGCCCGCTACCTCCCTCTTGCTACAATCAAGGGTTTCCATGGCTGATATTCATCCCTTTCGCGCCTTTCGCTACGATTCCCAGAAGATCACCCTTTCACAGGTAGTGACCCAACCCTACGACAAGATCACTCCCAGGCTGCAAGATCAGTATTACGCGGCCAACCCGCATAACCTGGTCCGCATCATCCTTGGCCGCCGCGAAGAACATGACAATCCGGCAAACAACGTATACTCCCGTGCCGCCGCCCACTTCCGCGACTGGCGCCAGCAAGGCATCCTCCGCCAGGATTCCCTTCCCTCCATCTATGTCTATTCCCAGCGCTTCACTCTCCCCAACTCGACCACCGAACTGGAACGCCGTGGCTTCATCGCCCTCGGCCGCATCGAAGACTATTCTTCCGGCGTCGTCTTCCGCCACGAACAAACCCTGGCCAAGCCCAAAGCCGACCGCCTCGACCTGCTCCGCGCCACGCGCGCCCATTTCGGCCAGATTTTCATGCTCTATGAGGACCAAGGCCAGGTGGAACCCTTCCTCACCACCACGGCCGATCCGGACATTTCGGTCCCCGATCTTCAGGTGGAAGATGAATACGGAGTCCTTCATTGTGTGTGGCAAGTTTCCGATCCGGCCCTGATCAACTCAGTCCAAACTGCGATGCACGAGAAGAAATTAATTATCGCCGACGGCCACCATCGCTACGAAACCGCCCTAACCTACCGCAACCAACGCCGCGCCGCCGATTCCTCGGCGTCGGAGCACGCTCCCGCCTCATCGCCTTACGAGTTCGTCATGATGACGTTCGTCAACATGAACAGCCCTGCCCTGCTAATCCTGCCCACGCATCGCCTTGTGCACAGCCTGGCCTCGTTCTCGGAAGAAGCCTTCCGCAACTCCGCCCGCGCCTTCTTCGACATCGATGAGATCGACCCCGCCCTGGACGCTCCCCGCGCCACCGCGATCCTCCGCGAGTCGGGACGCTGTGGCACCACCATCCTCGCAGTCACCGCCAACCGCGCCTTCCTGCTGCACCATCCCAATCCGAACACGCCTGAAGTGTTCGCCGGCCTGTCTATCCGCCAGCAAGCGCTCGACGTGGTGCAACTGCACAAATGTCTGTTGGAGAAAGTGCTGAACCTTTCCGAGGAATCCATCCGCAACCAGCAGAACATCTCCTACATCCGCGATGCCGCCGAGGCCCTGTCGCAAGTCCGGAGCATAAGCGGCGCTCGCCCCAATATCGCTTTCCTGATGAATCCCTGCCGCATGGCGCAAGTCCGCAACATTGCTTTCGCCGGCGAAGTCATGCCCCAGAAATCCACCGACTTTTATCCCAAACTCCTAAGCGGACTAACCATCTATGCCCTCGACTAGGAGACGCTGGATTCAATACCGAAGCATGACGCAAAGCAACAACCCTCAAAACCTCCGCGTCCTCCGCGTCCTTTGCGGTAAATGTTTTGCTTGTGTGCTCGTCGTAGCTGCCCTCGCCGCCGCCCCTCCCGAAAAGCATCTCTCCATCTATTCCACCGCCGCCAACTATTCCGTGCCCATCGTGCAGCGCCAGGGCCATGACTACATCGGACTGCTGGAATTACTCGATCCCCTCGGCACAGTCAGCGCCAAATCTGATCCTCCCCGCTGGCGCATCCACTACAACAACATCCTTGGCGACTTTACCGCGGGCAAGACCCACGCCCGTGTGCAGGGGCGCGACGCCGACCTCTCGGGAAAATTCCTCGTGGAAAACGGACGCGGCTTCGTCCCTCTGTCCTCTCTCGGTTCTCTACTTCCCCGCTTCCTGGGAGGCCCTGCCACTCTGCATCAGGAGTCCGGCCGGCTCTTCATCGGCAGCATCGCCACCCATTTCACAGCTACGGTTTCGCCGGATGACCCCTCGCACCTCGTCTTCCGCTTCACCGCGCCGGTGAATCCCTCGGTAGCAACCGAGCCCGGCAAAGTGCGCATGACCTTCAAGCACGAGCCGGTCATCGCGCCAGCTTCTCCCACTCTAACCTTCGGCAGCAAAACGATTCCCTCCGCCACTTATTCCGAGAACAACGGCGCCGCCGAGATCACTGTAACCACCACCATCCCGCTTCTCGCCAGCTTTAGCCCGGACGGCAAGACCATCACACTAGCTCCTCCGAAATCTCGAAGCGCGGTAGCTGCGCCCGGAGCAACAGCAAATGGAGCCACTGAAACGAACTCGACCGGAAGCACGGCACCCGCAGCCACTCCGGCTCCAGGCAACTCCACGGCCCAGCCAGCTGGAGCCAATCCATCAAATTCAACGGCGCCAACCTCAGCCCCGCGCCGTTACTTCGCGATTGTCGACGCCAGCCACGGCGGCAACGACCGTGGCGAAGCCCTCAGCACCACACTCGCCGAAAAAGACGTCACCGTTGCCTTTGCCCGCCGTTTGCGGCAGGAACTTGAGAGTCGCGGAATCTCCACCCTCGTCCTGCGCGATTCCGACGCCAACCTCTCGCTCGATGACCGCGCCTACTACGCCAACACCACGCACGCGGCCGTTTATGTCGCCCTGCATGCCGCTTCCAATGGCCGCGGCGTCCGCGTGTACACCGCGCTGCTTCCCTACACCGGCGAGGAAGACCGCGGCCCCTTCCGTTCCTGGGCCACCGCCCAGCAGTCCTCTATCCCCCTCAGTCAAGCCGCCGCAGCCAGCGTCGCAGCGGAACTCAAGAAGCAACAGATCACGGTCCGTTCGCTGACCGCGCCCCTCCGTCCCTTGAATAACATCGTTACCGCCGCCATCGCAGTCGAGGTCGCCCCGCCCGCCTCCGACGTTTCGCAACTCACTTCACCCGACTACCAGCAACAGATCGCCAGCGCCGTGGCCAACGGAATCGCCGCCATTCGCGCCCAACTAGGAGCCGCCCCATGAAATCGTGCAATTTTGCGATCGGGTTTTCTGGGAGCCGTTTCATGAATGGGTTCGGGAAGGGCACGGCTTCCAGCCGTGCCGTCAAAGCGCCCGCAATTCGGGCTTTAGCCTCTGAGGTCCTCGCTCGTGTCCAACCGTCGAGGATTAGTGAGATGGCTTTTAAAGCTCCAGCTCTTAAATTACAAAATTACCCAATTACTAAATTACCCAATCGCGGTCGCCCATGATTCCTCGCCACTTCTATATCGCGGTCTCCGTTCTGCTGCTGGCCGTGCTCGGCATGAGCCTCTACGCCTGGCACATGCGCGGACGCGCCGCCTCCGGCCCCGTCGCATCCATCGACACTCGTCCCGTGGTGCCTCCGGTCGCCGGACCCACAGAACAAGTAACGCTGTTTGTCGCCTATGACGATACCGGCGTGCTCCACGCGCAGTCCGCGCAGATTCCGCTCCCCTCGGTCCGTCAGCAGCGTGCCGAAGAATTGCTCCGAGCCCTGCTCGCCCTATACCTCGACAAGGCGTCACCTCACCCGCTCCCGCCGGGGGCGGACGTCCGCAGCGTCTACCTCGTCGATCCCGGCCTGGCGGTCATAGACATCAACGCCGCCTTCGCCGATGGCCACCGCTCTGGCGTGCTGGAGGAAGAACTCACGGTAGCGTCTCTGATCCAGACCCTCTCCGCCAACCTCCCCGGCATTCTGAAAGTGAAGATTCTGGTAGAAGGGAAAGAGCGCCAAACCCTGGCCGGCCACGCCGACCTCTCCAACTTCTTCGACGTCTCCGCCATCAACCAACTGACCGCGCAATTGCAATCAACCCAGTAGGCGGCCAATGGAGTGCTATAAAAATGGGCCTGCGCTGATTGACCTGGGTAAGATGCGTTACGAGGCGGAGGGTGCTCTTCATTTCCGTTTGTTAGACGGTTTCCTGCATCGAGCGTCGGATCTACGGGACCTGAGGGACCGCGGAACATTCAGCACTACGTTCCGGTTGGAATGTTAAGCCGGTTTCCCAAAAAGAAAAGCGCGGGCAACTTAGCCCGCGCTCACAAACCAATCTCAAAACTCTACGCCCCGACCAGCGCCGGCTCCACGCCATAAATCGAGTGCCACGAAGTCGCCGCCTTCAGCTTGCCGTTGACGTTGTTAATGTTCTTCACCCCTTCAGTCTCCAGCCACGACCGGAAAGCCGCCGCCCCTTGCTTGGCGTAGATCGGAATTCCGTCCTTCCACGTCGCGCGCCCGCACAGCACGCCATTAAACTTCACTCCCGACTCGCCCGCCAACTCCAGCGTCTCGCTGAACTCCGCATTGCTGACGCCGGCCGAAAGATAAATGAACGGCTTGGTCGCCACGTTCGCCGCCTTGTGGAACAGGTCAATCGCTTCCTTCTTCGTGTAAGCCTTCTGCCCGCCAAAGCACTTGACGCCCTCGACGAACTTCATGTTCACCGGCACTTCCACTTTCAGCACGTCAACGCCATAGCGGTCTTTGCTGAACTCCCGCATGCTCTCGGTCACGATCTGCGGTTTCTTCTTGGCGTATTCCAGTCCCTTCTCGTCCGCCCCCTCCTCGTACCCAACAAACTCCAAAAAGTATGGGATATCGTTGGCCCGGCACTCGTCGCCGATGCGCTCGACCCATGCATGCTTCTTGTCGTTCACCTCCTTGGGATCGAACGGTGTGTAGTAAAGCAAAATCTTCACGCAATCAGCCCCAGCTTCTTTGAGCCGCCGCGCCGACCAGTGATCAAGCAGATCGCCCAGGCGTCCCGGACCGGTCTTGTCGTAACCCGTCTTCTCATAAGCCAGCAGCAGCCCAGCATTTTTCGCGCGCCGCTTGGAAGCCGGCAGTCCCCACTCCGGATCCAGCAGGATGGCGCTGGCATGCGGCGTCAAAACCTCCGTGACCAGCGTCTTGAATTCTTCCATCATGGCGTCGCTGACTTCCCCGCCCTTTTCTTTGCCCAGCGATTTCTGCAGCGACCCGCGCTGATCCATCGCCGCCGCCGCAATCACACCACGTTCGTTCGAGACTTTTCTGAGACCCGCAAGTTTGCCCGGGGTAAGCTTCATAGATTCCTCCGAATCAGTGCTGAAAGGATGAGCGTTCGAAACAGTTAATTGTAAACCAAACGCCGCTTCGACTTTCCAGCACCGCCTCCTCTGGCAGATAATAACGGGTTGCTCTCGTAAGAGATCCTCAAGACACTAGATTCCCAAGGAACCGATCATCATGGCCATTGCCACTATTAATCCCGCCACCGGCGAAGTAATCCAAACTTTCCAACCTCTGTCAGAGGCGCAAATCGAGCAAAAACTCCAGTTGGCCGTCTCCACTTTCCACGCCGAGCGCAAGACTCCCTTCGCCGAGCGCGCCCGCCGCATGCGGAAGGCCTCCGAGATCCTCGAGCGCGACAAAGACAAGTTTGCCCACTTGATGACGCTCGAAATGGGCAAACCCTATAAAGCCGCCGTAGCCGAGGCCGTGAAGTCCGCTGGAGGCTGCCGCTACTATGCCGAGAATGCGGAAAAATTCCTTGCCGACGAAGTCATCGACACCGGAACTCAGAAAAGTTTTGTCCGCTACCGTCCGATCGGCCCCATTCTCGCCGTCATGCCCTGGAACTTTCCTTTCTGGCAAGTGTTTCGCTTCGCCGCACCGGCTCTCATGGCGGGAAATGTGGGACTGCTCAAGCACGCCTCGAACGTGCCCCAGTGCGCTCTCGCCATCGAACAGGTTTTTCTCGAAGCGGGATTTCCCCAAGGCGCGTTTCAGACTCTGCTCATTGGTTCGCAACAGGTTGACGCGATTCTTAACGACCCGCGAGTAGTCGCCGCCACGCTCACCGGAAGCGAGCAGGCCGGCATCGAAGTCGGAGTCGCCGCCGCCAAGCGCATCAAGAAAGTCGTGCTCGAACTCGGGGGCAGCGATCCCTTCATCGTCATGCCCAGCGCCAATCTCGACGCCGCCGTTGCTACCGCCGTTGAAGCTCGCGTCATCAACAACGGTCAGTCCTGCATCGCCGCCAAGCGTTTCATCGTCGCCGACTCAATTGCCGCAGAGTTCGAGCAAAAGTTCGTAGCCCGGATGAAGAGTCTGCGCATCGGCGATCCCTTCGACGAGAAAACTGAACTCGGACCGCTCGCCACCGCCGACGCCGTCAAATCTCTCGACGCCGACGTCCAAAAATCGGTCAAAGCCGGCGCCAAACTCCTCACGGGCGGCCAACCCCTGAAGCAGCCCGGCAATTACTATGCTCCCACTGTGTTAACTGACATCCCGAAAGACTCGCCTGCCTACCGCGAAGAGTTTTTCGGCCCGGTTGCGATGCTGTTCCGCGTCAAAGACATCGACGAAGCCATCCGCCTGGCCAACGACTGCCGCTTCGGCCTGGGCGCCAGCGCCTGGACCACCGACGCCGGCGAGCGCGAACGCTTCATCAACGAACTCGAGAGCGGCATGGTCTTCATCAACAAGATGGTCGCCTCCGATCCCCGCATTCCCTTCGGCGGCGTCAAACACTCTGGCCACGGCCGCGAACTCGCAGCCAACGGCATCCGTGAGTTTATGAATATCAAGACGGTGTCGATCGCGTAAGATACCGCAGGGCCACACGAAGGTCGACGATAGCCACCTTCCCTGCCTCGAGGGCGGACTTTAGCAGTGCTTCTATTCTGAGTTGCTCCGGCAGGAAGTCGCCCGCGGCTCCGTGCATTAACGCATGTACGTCACGAGCCGCTCGTATATTTTGGACGTAATTTCTCAGGTTCCCGACTAGTCGCTCAGGGAGTTTCGGGTCCGTCTCGACAAGCTTCCCGACACTCTCTGTACGCAGGACTGAAGGGGTGCTGTATTCCTGCCGCCCCAAGTGCGGCTCGTTAAACTCAATCTCTTCTTCGGCTGCCCGCCTGGCGGAGTTTCTTTCAATGGCTGTCTCTTTGCCTTGCAGCGCGTCGTCCAAGGAAGTGGCGACAATCTCAAGCAGGAACAGGATTTCATCCCCTCTGAGCCAAAATTCTCTGTACGACGCCCCTCCATCCAGAAACACGTCATGGCGCTGGAGAGACTTAAGCTGCTTCGTCGCCTCCGCGAGGAGATCAGCCACCTGCCCTGCATCGCCCGCGATCCGGCTCCTGTACTCAATCAAGCCGTCCGCGATCCGGCGGAGGAGCAGCTTAGCGTCGTCGAGGCTAAGCGGCTCGCTGTCGCGTTCCGCAGACCACTCTGCCTTTGCCTTGCTCAGGAATATTTCGTAGTCATAGCGGAGCGACAAAAGGGCTCCGGTTTGCCGTACCTGCTCATATATATTTGCGGCAGGGTCCGTCGTCGCGGTCTGCTCGTTTCCAGCGGCTTCCTTCAGTTTCTCGACCGTGCGACCAAGATGCGACCTGAGCAGGTCGCGCAATTCGTCGATACTCTCGTACAGAAAAACAAGACCGCTGGATTGACACTCCTTCTTAAAGGCTTGAAGTTTGGGCCATTGCTCCGGGTCGATGCTTTCAGGGGCAACCGGCATTCGGGAGAAATACAATAGGACCGGTTTGCTGGCAGCGATGAACTCCCGAATTTCCTCGACCGTGCCGGAACTCTCTCTCCCGGTGGATGAGCCGAGCCGCGTCCAGAAAACCCCCACAAGGATGTCGCAGCTGCGAACAACCTGTCTGTTAACAATCTCCTGAGGTCGATCTCCCATTTCCGGGGTGCAGTGTGTCTCCCATTTCACGGCCTCAAGGACACTTTTTGATAGAAGGGCGTTGTCACGATTCCATTGCTGGATTATTTCGGGGATTGCCCTGCGCTCATCGGCAACGTCGGACGGCGATGCGATGAGTACCCTGTAGACTGTGGCCTGATAGGACATCCTAAACCTAAAGAATCGTAGCACTATCGCAATGGCGCGCAAGCCCCACAGGAGACCGTTGGGTGGCCGCTACTGCCTTAACGTGATCCCGCTCAAAACTCCCTGCTGCTTGGCGATCAGCGCCTGCACGCCCTGGCGCGCAAAAGCCAGCATCTTCGCAAACTGTGCCTCATCAAAAGCCTGCCGCTCCGCCGTGGCCTGTACTTCCACCATCTTGTGCCCCGCGGTCATCACAAAATTCATGTCGACCTCGGCACGCGAGTCTTCCTCATAGCAAAGGTCGAGCAGCACTTCCCCATCCACAATCCCGACACTCACTGCCGCCACAAAATCCTTCAACGGAACCGACGTCAAAGTTCCCGCTTCCACCAACTTTTCGAGCGCCAGCCCCAGCGCGACAAACGCACCTGTAATCGAGGCCGTCCGCGTCCCGCCATCGGCCTGAATCACGTCGCAATCAATC
Organism: uncultured Acidobacteriaceae bacterium; assembly: GCA_963842095.1. Taxonomy (GTDB): domain Bacteria; phylum Acidobacteriota; class Terriglobia; order Terriglobales; family Acidobacteriaceae; genus Sulfotelmatobacter. Next base: position 187,765 of record CAWJEY010000002.1, on the reverse strand, counting down.
CAAATCGTCCGCTCCCCCAGTCGCGACAAATCAGTCACCGCGCGCAGCGACCGCCCAATCAGCCGCTGAATCTCATGCGTCCGTCCGCTCGGCCGTCCCTTCGCCACTTCCCGCGGCGTCCTCGTCAGCGTGGCCCGCGGAATCATGGCGTACTCGCTCGAGATCCATCCCTTGCCCGAGTTCCGCATAAATGGCGGCACCGTCTCTTCAATCGACGCCGTACAAATCACCCGCGTGTTCCCCACCTCAATCAGCACCGACCCTTCCGCCGTGGTAATAAAATCCGGAATGATCGAAACCGGCCGCAACTGGTCAATAGCGCGATTATCCGAACGATAGAACATAAGCGAGGATTGTACCTGATGCCGCACTTCACGCTGGAGCGTGATTCCTATCACTGAATGTGGCAGGGTCTTTACAAATCTCCATTCACCTTTTCATTTCTTCACCATTCTCTATGCAACTCCTGCCTCACCTTGAGGTTTACTATGCCAGAGAGCAAATAGTGGGCTCTCCAAAGCGCCGCAGAACGGAAGGCTTCCGCCTTCAGGAGGTATCGCTGATGTCTCCCACCAGTCTTCGTCATAGTCTTCGCGTCTCGCCCGCATTTCTGAATCTGGCCGCAACCAAAGGCAGACAATCTCTCACTCTGGCCGCCATGCTGCTCATAGCTATATCGAGTTTTACCGAGCAGTCGCAAACTCCACCGCCCAATCCAGCAAGCAATTCCCAGGCAGCCGCCAACAAAAGCCATTCGGCCGTATCGGTCCCCGCCGGCACCAGAATCGCTCTCGTGCTCACTCAACCCATTCAGACCCGCTTGCTTCATCGCGGCGACGACATCTACGCTCAAATCGTTGCTCCAGTCACCTCCGGCAATGAAGTCGTGATCCCTCCCGGCACATTTGTTCAAGGCAAACTCGACAAGATTGAGCGCCACGGCCAACGCGGAATAGTTCAACTGCAATCGATGTCAATTACTTTCCCCGATGGCTACACAATTCCCGTCGCTGGCCCCATGACTCTTATGAGCCCTGACGGCTACGCCCTTATAGATCCCGGCGACCGCCGTAGCCTCGCGGCAATCGCCCTTCCGGTGAGCGGCGCCGGTGCCGGTGCTCTAATCGGACACTTCGCAGCCAGCGGGCAGCCCAACACCATCACCAACACTCTCCCGCCCGGTTGCACCGGACCACCGCCCGGATGCCTTACATCGAGTCTGACTACTCCCGGCAGCCGAGCGAAAGGCACTGTTATCGGCGCCATGGTCGGCGGAGCGATCGGCGGCGTAGCCTCGATCGCGCTGCTCTTCAAAACTCGCAATTTTTTCCTCGACATTGGTTCGCCCGTCGAGATGACCCTGCAACACCCGCTCACTCTCGAACAGGATGAAGTCTCCGAAGCCATTCGCGACGCCGAACAGCATCCCACACCCGAGCAACCGATCGCTCAACGCCCCCAGCCCCTGCCGCCCCCCGATCCCGGCATCTGCTATACGCCCGGCACCCCAGGCACGCCCGACACGGATATCCCGGGAACCCCCGCCATCGGCGATTCGCCCGGAACTCCGTCCATCCACATTCCAGGGATTCCGCCAACTCCGCCCACCGCACACCCGTGCCCGTAATGACAACAGACAAAGCGGCACGAGAGTCCGGCGCTAAAGCAACGGAAAACCACGCGGGGACAGCCGTCTCGGCTGCCCGCCAAGCGCAGCAAGGCGTTCTGGCCGCCACCCTTCCATGCTTTAATAGACTCGTCACTCACAGAAGCCAACCAATGCCCACTCTGATCCCGCAACCCACGCGTATCCAATCCGCCGGCAACAAACCCAAACTCATCGACGAATACATCGGACGCGTGAACTCCCACACTTCGGCCGCCAGCATAGCTCACATGCGCAGCCCCGCCGGATGGGTCGAGCCCGGACAGACTCCCACCTTCGACGAATTCACCATCGTCCTGACAGGCACGTTGTGCGTAGAACACAAGAATGGATCAATCGAGGTCGCCGCCGGACAAGCGGTAATCGCCCACGCCGGCGAGTGGGTCCGCTACTCCACTCCTCGTGAAGGCGGCGCCGAATACATCGCCGTATGCCTGCCAGCATTCTCCATGGAAACCGTCCACCGGGATGAAAACTAGGGTGAATTCAAAGTTGCTGGTGGGCAAAGAGATTCAAACCAAAGGCTATTACTGGAACTCTTCTACTCCCACTCAATCGTCCCCGGAGGCTTCGAAGTAACGTCATATACCACGCGGTTCACGCCCTTCACTTCATTCACCATGCGCGTGGAGATTCTCTTCAGCACTTCATGCGGCAGCGCAACCCAGTCGGCGGTCATGCCGTCTTCCGAACTCACGGCTCGGATCGCGCAGGCATACGCATAGGTGCGCATGTCGCCCATCACGCCCACTGACATCACCGGTAACAGCACCGCAAATGACTGCCAGATTTTCGTGTAAAGGCCGGCATTCTTAACCTCAGTTACGACGATGTCGTCGCACTCGCGCAGCAACGCCAGGCGCTCCGGCGTAACTTCCCCCAACACGCGCACTGCCAGCCCGGGCCCAGGGAACGGCTGTCGCTGCAGAATTTCCTCCGGCATGCCCAGGTCGCGGCCGATTTTGCGGACTTCATCCTTGAACAAGTCTTTCAGAGGCTCGATCAGCTTGAGCTTCATTTTTTCCGGCAGCCCGCCCACGTTGTGATGCGACTTGATCACCTGCGACGGCCCCCGCACCGACCGCGACTCAATCACGTCGGGATAGAGCGTTCCCTGCACCAGCCACTTGACCTTGCCTTCTTCCTTCTCGTTGCGGCGCGCTTCCTTTTCGAAGACCTTGATGAATTCATTCCCGATGATCTTGCGCTTTTTCTCGGGATCGCTCACGCCCTTGAGCTTCCCGAGAAAACGCCCGGTCGCGTCGACCGCATCCAGATGCAAGCCCAGCTTGTCGTGCAGCGTCTTCTGCACTTTCTCGAACTCATTCTTGCGCAGCACGCCGTTGTTCACGAAGATGCAGGTCAGCCGCGACTTGCCGCGGGCATCGCGCAGTGCTCGATCGACCAGCACAGCCGCAACCGACGAATCCACACCGCCCGAAAGCGCGCAAATCGCGCGCCCCTTACCCACTTGCTCCCTGACCTGTGCGACCGTCGAATCGATGAAGTGCTGTGGCGTCCACGTAGGCTTCGCGCCGCAGATCTGGAATACGAAGTTGCGCAGCATCTCCGTCCCGTTGCGCGTGTGGTGAACTTCAGGATGGAACTGCACCGCAAACCACTTTTTCGCCACGTTCTGTATTCCGGCAACCGCGTGCGACGTCCTTGCGGTCAGCTCAAATCCCGGTGGTAGTTCCAGCGCCTCATCGCCATGCGACATCCACACCGCCTGCCGCCTCGCCAGCCCCTTGAACAACATCGACTCCGTGACAATGTCGATCTCCGCGTGGCCGTACTCGCGCTTGTCCGCTGGCCGTACCTTGCCGCCGAGCGTGTGTACCATGAACTGCAGTCCATAGCAGATGCCAAGCACGGGTACTCCGAGATCGAAGACACGCTTATCCGCAGGCGGCGCATCTTTGTCGTAAACCGACCAGGGCGCCCCCGAAAGCACAATGCCCACCGGCGCGCAGCCCTTCACCTCGTCGAGCGAGGCCGTACAGGGCAGCACGATGGAGAAAACATTCTGTTCGCGGATGCGGCGCGCGATGAGTTGTGTATACTGCGCGCCAAAGTCGAGGATGACGATGGATTGGGTAAGCAGCGATGGGTTGAGTCTGGATTGGGGTTCCACGGATGAGTTTCTCAAATCAGATAGCCGGTGTAAAGGCCGCGTCGTAGAGATGTTGCTTGCAACGTCTTGCCGACAGCTTAGGGTACCTTGATGACGTCTGTGCCACCGCAAGCAAGACGCAGCCAGCTATGTCTCTACGGCCAGATTCGGAACGTCGCTGAGGATCGGCTCATCACGGTCGATAGAGGTTTGCGCCGGAAGCGCGGGCAATGACAAAGATTCGGCCAGCGCCTCCGGCATTTCTGCAATGCAGACATATCCGGCAAGGCGCACCATGTAAAGCCAGTCCACGACGGCGAAATACGAGAGCGTGACGAGTATGACGCCGGCGATCACGAGGCGCGACGGGGCGACATGAATTAAAGCCAGCGGCAGCGTGACCGCTGTCGTGGCGATGCTGAAGGCAGTCAGGTGCGCCAGCCCAGTCCAGGTGCTCACGGCGAACACCGGCCCGGAACGCTCCCGCACAAAGGAAACGGCGGCGGAAAGCGCGCCCAACACATCCTCGCCGCCGCGGACCGCGAATACGGCGGCTAGAGACAATAGCCAGTTCAGAGCTGACCAGACGATGCAGATGAGACCGGCCAGCGGCAGAAAGAGGATAAAAACCAGGCCAGGTTGAGGTTTCTTATCCGGCGAGGCAAAGCTGACTAGAACCGCTGCGCCCACGCAGGCGAGTATCGCGGCCAGCGTCAGCATGGCGCGCAAGAAGCTAAGCCCGATCAGCGAGGTCCCAGGCAGTGGTGTCGTAGAGACGTTGCTTGCCACGTCTTTGCTTCCAGCGCCACGGGCGATCGCAAGAGAAACGCTGCCGACACCATCTTGGTTTGCGGCACCCGAGATGCTGTCGGCAGAGACGCTGCCAGCAACGTCTCTACGAAAATAATCGAGCAAGGCGCGGACCGTGGCGGCTCGACCGATGGACGCGGCGATGATCCAGAGCAGCGACAGAGCGATCACTGCGACCAACGCGGCCAGCACGGCGCGACTCAGGCTGCCGCGAAGGATGTGAGCGATCGCCCGTCCCACCAGGAAGGGCTGTCTCGTCGACAAGAGAGTCACGTCGCCGTTCGTGACGGGCAGCGTGTCGAGGTATTCGATGAACCAGAAACAAAACAAGGCCCAGGCCAGCCCACCAACCGTCCAGCGCCAGGCGATCTCGGCAAACGTCAACGAAGGCCGGCGGAAGCTTGTGCGGAAGCCTTCGAGCGTGGGCGAGACGCGGGGCATGAAATCTAGCGCACGACGATGTTGACCAGTTTGCCGGGGACAAAAATCTTTTTCACGATCTGTTTGCCTGCCATGAAGGATTGCACTTTGTCGTCGGCGAGCGCGCGTTCGACAACGAAATCCTCGGCAGCATCGGCGGACACAACGATGCGGCCGCGTAGCTTACCGTTTATCTGCACCGGAATTTCCAGCTCTTCTTCTTTGGCGAGTGCGGCCTCGTATTTGGGCCAGGGAGCTTTGAGCAGGGTCCCCTTTTCACCGAGCATTTCCCAGAGTTCGTGCGCGAGGTAGGGCGCGAAGGGGGCGAGTAACAATACAAGAGTCAGCTGGACATCGGCCAGAAGGGCTCGCGGGATTTTCTCTCCTTCAACGCGCTCTCCCGTCACGGGGTGTTGAGTCGGCTCGCTTCCTAACATTCTGCGGTTGGCATCATTCAGCAGTTCCATGATCGCCGCGATGCAGGTGTTGAAGTGCCAGCGTTCCTGGAAGTCATCGGTCACGCGTTTTATGGTCTGGTGAAGCTTGCGCTGAAGTCCCCGCGCCGAGTCATTCAGACGCGCGGGCACTGGGTCTCGCCAACCCGGGCTTTCCGGGGCCGCATACTTCTCGATAAAGCGGTACACGCGTCCAAGAAAACGTTGGATGCCCTCCACGCCGGAATCCTGCCAATCCAAGTCGCGGTCGGGGGGAGCGGCGAATAGGCTGTTGAGACGCGCGGCATCAGCGCCGTAGCGGGCGACCATTTCGTCCGGGCTGACTACGTTGCCCAGACTCTTCGACATTTTTGCGCCGTCCTTGATCACCATGCCCTGGGTGAACAAGCGCTCCACCGGTTCGTCGTTAGTGATGAGGCCGATATCGCGCATGAACTTGGTCCAAAAGCGCGAGTAGATCAAATGCAGGATGGCGTGCTCGACCCCGCCGATGTATTGATCGATAGGGAACCAGTATTGCGCGGTCTTCGAATCGAACGGAGCACCGTCGTTGTGCGCGTCGGTGTAGCGGTAGAAATACCAGGAGGAATCCACAAACGTGTCCATGGTATCGGTTTCGCGGCGCGCGGGACCGCCGCATTTGGGGCACGTGGCGTTGACGAACTCAGGCAAACCGCCGAGCGGCGATCCCAGAGCGTTTGCGATATCGACAGCCTCCGGCAAAATCACCGGCAAATCTTTTTCTGGCACGGGAACGATGCCGTCCTCTTCGCAATAGAGCATGGGGATAGGCGTGCCCCAGTAGCGCTGGCGCGAGATTCCCCAGTCTTTCAGGCGATAGGTGACGGTGGCTTTGCCGAAGCCATGCTTTTCCGCGTCCGCAGACATCTTCTTGATGGCAGCAGCGCACTCCAGCCCGCTATACGGACCGGAGTTAATCAACGAGCCCTCGTGCGCGACAAATGGAAGTGCCGGCTCCGCGATGGTTTCCTCCTGATCGCCGGGAATAGGAAGAACCACGAGGCGAATTTCAAGTTTATATTTCTTCGCAAACTCGTAGTCGCGCTCGTCATGCGCGGGCACGCTCATGATGGCGCCGGTGCCGTAGTCCATGAGAATGTAGTTCGCCACCCATACCGGGACTTTTTCCGCATTGAAAGGATTAATCGCGTAGCGGCCAGTGAAGACTCCGTGTTTTTCGATTTCGCCGATGTCGCCCACTTCTTTGGCCTTGCGCTGCTCGGCGATGAGTTGATCGACCTGGGCGCGCAAGTCAGGGTTGGCCGCAGCGAGATCGCCGACGATGGGATGCTGGGGCGCGAGCTGCACCGAGGTCGCGCCGAAGATGGTGTCGACGCGAGTGGTGAAGACGCTGATGGTCGAACCCGCGGGCCCGAATCCGGTGTGGTTCTCCGCGTAGTCCAGTTTAAAATCGACCAGCGTGCCTTCGCTGCGGCCAATCCAGTTGCGCTGCATGGTGCGGACTTTCTCCGGCCAGCCCTCCAGTTTGTCGAGATCGCGTAACAACTCGTCGGCATATTTTGTGATGCGCAGGAACCACTGCTCGAGTTCCCGCTGCTCGACGCGCGTGTCTTCGTGGCGCCAGCAGCAGCCGTCAACGACCTGCTCGTTTGCCAGCACGGTCGCGCACTTCGGACACCAATTGACTTTGCTTTTCTTGCGGTAGGCCATCCCCTTCTCGTAGAACTTGAGAAAGAACCACTGGTTCCAGCGGTAATAGTCGGGCAGGCAGGTGGTGACTTCGCGGGACCAGTCGTAGGCAAAGCCGAGGCGGTTCATCTGCGCCTTCATCTTGGCGATGTTGCCGAGCGTCCACTGACGCGGCGGAGTGTTGTTCTGGATGGCCGCGTTTTCCGCGGGCAAGCCGAACGAATCCCAGCCCATGGGATGGAGCACGTTGTAACCGTTCATCCACATATAACGCGCTAGGGCGTCGCCGATGGCGTAGTTACGCACGTGTCCCATATGCAGCACGCCGGAAGGATAGGGCAGCATCTCGAGGACGTAATATTTCTTTTTCGCGGAGTCCGGCTCGGCGGCGTAGAGTTGCGGATCGCTTTGCCAGCGCTCGAACCATTTGGTTTCTACGCGCTGGGGGTCGTAGCGGTCGTCATCGCGGCGAGGACTGCCGCTAATTGCCGTGGTTTCTTCCTGCACTTTGTCTTGCTGCGGCATAGAATCGTGGGGAGCTGCGCGTAAACCTTAGATTCTACAATAATGGAGGAGCAGAACCGTGTCCCGGGAGGTCAACGGGAAGGTCAATGGCCATCACAACAGTCCTGCCTGCCTGAGAATCTCCCAGAGCCCCCAAAGTGCCGCCGCCGGGCCTCCCCAAATGTAGAGAATCGACTTCAAATTCAACTTGGCCACGACCTCTCTTTGGCTGTCAGTGGAAATTATGATGGGGCCCTCGCCTTTCATCACGATCACAGGAGGATGCAAGTCGAACTCGTCGGGCGACGCCACATCCGCTCCCGACGGCAGCTTGGGATTCAGATATGGATAAGCTTCGCGGCGCAGCAGATCAGCTTCGCCCTTGCCAACGAAACCCGGCCCGATCCGGGACAGCTCACTACTCTCGGCAATCGGATTTTTCTTCGCCCACGGGTTTTCCTGAAGTGTCCCCAGGACGAAAACTGTCTCGCCGGGTTTTATGGAGTATTCCTGGGCGAACTCTGGCGTCCCTTCCGAATACCGGGTGAGTGCGAGAGCGAGCTTGCCGTACTCCGATCTGTCGCTGGATGGAGGCAGAAGAAGTTCCGCGCCTTGCGGGTAAATCATCAGCGTGCCGGTGCCGTCGTCCAGAAAAAGAGGCGCACACATCTCCCGCATGCTCTTGTGAAGATCACCTTGCGGGTTCGATTCGATCAACAGGCGATAGTAAAAGCAGTCGTTGTGGCTTAACGGCGCAACCAGTGTGTAGGGACCGACCGCCTTGCCGCTTATCTGTACCCGGCCCAAGGCGGCAGATCGGATGGTGGAGTGGGGAATGTCCATGATGAGGCGCTTGCGCTGGAGCAAGAGAAAACCGCGCCAGAAGAAGTATGGGCCGAGGGTTACACCGAGTACGGCCCACAATAAGGGCTGGCTGAATAACCAAATAAGGATGCGTATCATGGGTTGCGAACCATGCTACTCGAATCATGGCCGGGTCAGAATACATTAGAACGGCGCGAAGAAACGGGTACGGAACGGGCGAGTCGCCCGTTCCCACACGATCTGTTGCAGAACCCTTAATTCATCGTAATGACCGCTCGAAAGCGGACTTTGCCTTCCGCCACCCGGTCATACGCTTTGGCGATGTCGTCCAGCTTGTAGGTTTCCTCCACCACTTTGACTTTGCCTTTGGCGGCAATGTCGAGCGCCTCGTAGAGGTATTCGGGGCCATTCTGCGACGAGCCGATAAGGCGGACGCGCTTGAACATCAGCTCGGGCGTGTAATTCAGCGGCTCGGCACCGACCCCCATCAGGATGATGCGGCCGTCGGGGCGCATCCCTTTCGCGGCGTCGGCGGTGGCTGACCAGGAGTTGGAGGTAGCAAGCAGCACGTCGGCGCCGCCGGCAGCTAGAAGCTTTTCACCGCCCTCGACGACTTCGTCGGCTCCCATGTCTCGGATCATCTTTTCCTTGTCTTTCGATTTAGTTACTGCGATCGTATCGAAGCCCGAGGCTTTGGAATATTGCAGCGCGAGATGGCCGAGGCCACCAATACCGACAACCGCGATGCGCTCGTGAGGCTTGGGATCGGCGAGGCGCAGGCCGCTCCACACGGTGTATCCGGCGCAGAAGATGGGCGCGGCCTGCTCATAGCTGAGTGCGGCGGGAATGGGCATAGTCGCATCGGCATATGCGAGCATGTATTCGGCATGGCTGCCCTGCATCGTGATGCCGGTCGAAGTGGGGTTCACACACAACTCTTTCTTGCCGCGCAAACACCACTCGCACTTGCCATCACCTTTTTGCACCCAGCCCACGCCCACGCGGTCTCCCACTTTGCGGGAAGTCACGCCCGGACCAACTTCCACGATCTCGCCCACCGGTTCATGACCCAACACGCGCGGGAATGGCAAGGCGAACAAGCCGTGAGTAAGATGCACGTCGGTATAGCAAAGCCCGCTGGCGTGGATCTTCATCACGACCTGATTCGGACCTGCCTTGGGGGTTTCCCACTGCTTGACTTCCCATTTGCCGTTTACGGAGGGGACGACTGCAGCTTTCATGACGAGGACTCCGGTTAGAAATTTGAAGTGCAGTGTTTGGATGCGGCGGCGGGGGAGGGGATGCAAGATCGGGTGCTGCGTTTGCGGTGCAGGAGCGGACGAAGGTAGACTTAATGGCTGGCTGTGGTGATGGACGAGGGGAGCGCGTCGAGCTTCGCTCGACCTGGACAGCGAAGGCAGCTGTCCCCGCAAGGTCCGAAGCGGTTCGCACCTGAACCACCCACCAAGGGGTACCTATGTTAGTTGTCATGAAGGCGCACGCTACGGATGAGCAGGTGCGCCTGGTTTGCGAAAAAATCGAGAAGCTCGGTTACCGTGCCCACGCTATGCCGGGCGCGCAACGCACCGCCATTGGCATCACCGGAAACAAGGGCGAAGTGGAGCAGGGCACGCTGGAAGAAATGCCGGGCGTGCAGGAAGTCATCAAGGTCTCGAAGCCCTACAAGCTGGTGAGCCGTGACATTAAAGAGGACAACACGGTGATCCGGTTTGCCGGGCCCGCGGCTACAATCGGCGGCACAGGGCTGGCGATTGTCGCGGGACCGTGCGCCATCGAGAGCCGTGAACAGGCTTTCGCCGTGGCCGAGCGCGTGCATCGCGCCGGGGCGCAGTTCTTTCGCGGAGGAGCTTACAAGCCGCGGACGTCTCCTTACTCTTTTCAGGGGCTGGGCGAGGAAGGGTTGCGGATCATGGCCGAGATCCGGCACCAGTACGGAATGAAGATTATTACGGAAGCGATCGATAACGAATCGCTTGATCTGGTGGAAGAGTACGCCGACATGATCCAGATCGGCGCCCGGAACATGCAAAACTTTTCTCTGCTGAAGCGCGCCGGGCGGGCAAAGAAGCCGGTGCTGCTGAAGCGCGGCATGTCGGCCACATTGGAAGAATTTCTGATGGCGGCGGAATATATTTTGAGCGAAGGCAATTACAACGTAGCCCTGTGCGAGCGTGGCGTGCGCACTTTCGCCGACCACACCCGCAACACGCTCGATCTCAGCGTGGTGCCGGCGGTGCAGCGGTTGAGCCACCTACCGATTTTTGTCGACCCCAGCCACGGCACGGGCAAACGCAACAAAGTCACGCCGCTATCGCGTGCGGCGGTTGCCGTGGGCGCGGACGGATTGATGGTGGAGGTGCACAACAAGCCGGATGAAGCGATGTCGGACGGTCCGCAGTCGCTTTTCCCCGATCAGTTTGACGAACTGATGAAGCAGGTGCGCCAGATCGCGGCGGTGGTGGGTAGAACCGTGCCGGGGATTGGGGTGCGGGAGACTGTCGGGGTTAGCAAGTAAGTTGTCGGGGACGCTGCAACCACATGCAGGAGCGTTTTATGAGGAATGTCCGGGTCGCCATCGCGAAGGGTTTACCCTATTCCACCGCCATGATCGCGCTCTTTCTGAACGGCGGCCCGACGGGCGCGCAGACTACACCTGACAAACCTTCGGCTAGCGATACGGGTATGCCGATCCCGTCAGTCGAAGGCAATAGCTGGGGATCGCTGGATGTTCTCAACGATACAAAAGGCGTGGATCTTGGCTCATACCTGGCAAGCACGATGAACTCCGTCCGCGAAAAATGGTGCAGAGCGATCTCGAACGAGTCTGCCTCGGCGCACCACAAGAAAGGTCAGGTGGTTATCGACTTCGCCATTCTCAAGGATGGATCGCTTCCGGGGATGAGAATTGTTTCCACGTCACTAGACCGCAAGTTGGATCATGCAGCCTGGTTCGCAATTGTGACCTCCAGCCCCTTTCCGGCCTTGCCTGAGCAGTTCACCGGGCAGTCGCTGGCTCTCCGCTTTCACTTTTTTTACAACACAGGCACGCGCGCGAAGTGTGAGGGAGGAACGACCGCCGTCCCGAGCGACGATAAGAGTTACCAGGAGCCCCGGAAGCGGCCTTAGCGAAAACGCGATCAACGCAAGTACGCGGGTTGAGGGTGGTCGAACCAAGGTTATGAGACGCACATTTCCGAGCCGGGAGCCAGAGCTGGAGGCATCCTGGCAGCGCCATTGATCTTGTAGGTTGTGCAAAGAACTGTAAATTCGGTGGCGTTTTTTCTGAACCTGAGCCAATCTAGAGTTCTCTTGTCGATTGGCGGGTGAGCCCCTTGCTGGAGACCTGTCCTATGCTTCGCAAACCGAGCCTCACTTCCGGCATTCTCACGGCGATGCTTGCAGCCGCGCTGCTGGCTTCTCCCTCCGCCGTGCTCGCCCAGCGCGGGGCTGGTGGCGGCCACACCGGGGGCGGCGGCGGATTGAGCGGAGGAACTGGCCGAGCAACCGGCCTGGATGAGAAAGACGAGTTAAAGGACTTTCATCTGGCCCTGGCAATCCAAGCTACCAGCCAGCAGATCGTCGCCTACAACTTGATGATGAAGAGTACGGACTCCGCGACCACGGAATTGCAATCCTTCGTGGAACATCTTGGCGACCCTCACACTCGCTCCGAGATTGCCAGCCGCGGCGCGAGCCTCGACCTGGCAATCGAGAGCGCACGAGCCGAAAACAGGAAGTTTCTCGGCGGCCTCTCGGAGCAGCAAAAATCCGGCCTGAAGGAAATCATCAAGAAGCTCAGCAAAGCCGATTCTGACCTGGAGCAACAAGCCAAGATACTGAGTCTTGGGATAGCGAATGCAAACGCTGTTGGCCCGGCCATGGGCGCTTCAGCACAGAATTCGGGGCTCGCACTCACCAGTTTCCGCAGCCTGCAACTTGGGCTCGGAGAAGAAATGAGCATCAGCGACCCCAACAACGGGCAGAGTTCTTTCGACTTTCCGCCGGTGAAGATCTCGGTCACCTTCGCGAATCAGCCCATCGTGATCGCCACATCAGGAGTGGTTACCAGGGGTGCGGCGGCTGGCGGCCAGAGCACGTTCAAGCTTGAACTGACTGCTGATCTTTCCGATCTACAGCGAAACCTGACGGACGTGCTGCGCGCGGAACTCGACAAGGCCGATCCCTGCGGGGAGCGGATTGAAATTCGCGGAGCGACTCTCACTCCGCGCGAACCGGCGAGCCAGGTGGTTGTGCAGTTGCACTTTGAGCGCTGGTCGTGCCGGGGCAGGGAAACCATGAACGAAACGGTGGAGGGCAACGGCGCGATCGAGGTGAAGCTCACACCTACGGTTGGAGAAGACGGCAGTTTGCGACTGCTGCCGGAGATTGGACGCGTTGATGCCGAGGGACTGGTCGGCAGCCTGCTGCGCTCGGGTTCTTTGGGGGAGACGCTGCGCGACAAAATCACCGAGTCGGTTCTTTCCACCGTGCGCCAGGGTGGGGACTTCAAAGCGACTCTTCCTCCCGCAGCACAGGGCTCCGCCATGCTCCAGCGCGCGCATTTTCAGGGAACCGGCTCGGGCAGGTTATTAGTAATGTTGGAGGGAGAGATTCGAGTTCCGAACGAGAGGGTCGCAGTATTAACCAGCGAATTGAAGGGACGATCGCGGTCGCAGGCCTCGTCTCAGGGCACCTCGCAGGAAACCACGCCACGCTAGCGCCGCTGGAGGCAGAGCTCTCTGGTAATCTTATCTCTTCCGCCGAACCAAATTTAATCTTGCGAAAACTCCTCATCCTCATTGTTGTTGTTCTGATCCCGCTGCTGGGCGGGTTGGGCTGGTGGTATTTCCGCGAGCAGGGATTGCCGGATTATGGGCCGGCATATCGCGAATATGCCTACGTCACCAACGGCACCAGTAATACGGTCAGCGTGCTTGATCTGCGGACCTTTCAGCCGGCCAAGACCATCGCCGTGGGCCTGGACCCGACTGGAGTTGCGGTCAACGGCAAGAAGAATGAAGTCTATGTCGTCAATACGGGATCGAACAACGTCAGTGTGATCGACGCCGAAAAGAATGCGGTGGTGGCCACCATCGGAGTGCACGGCAAGCCCTACTTCATTGATGTTTCGGAAGACGGCAAGCGGGCTTTCGTGGCGAACTCAGGTTCGGCCAATGTTTCAGTGATCGATCTGGAAAAGCGGGTGGTTCTGGGCAATGTGCGGGTGGGCTCTGGGCCGGGACTGGCGCGGGTTTCACCCGACGGCGCCACCGTGGTGGTTTCCAATCGTAGCGACAACACGGTCTCGCTGATTGACGCAAAGCAGTTGCGCGTGCGGGCAACCTTGCCGGTGTGCCAGCAGCCCGAAGACATCGCCATCCTCCCGGATTCGAGCAAAGCATTCGTGGCCTGTTCAGGATCGTCGCAGGTGGCCTCCATCGCGTTGCAGGACAGCAAAACGATCGGTGGCCCTACCGGTGACCGGGTGCTCGCACTGCTGGATGTGGGACGAACGCCGGTGAGTCTGGCGCTGAAGCCGGATGGCGGTGAGTTGATCGTTTGCGATTTCGATTCCGACAGCATTTCCATCATTGAGACCGGGAACGACGAAGTCGGCGGCAGCGCGCTGGTGGGGCAGCATCCCACGCACGCGGTCGTCACTCTCGATAACTCGCGGCTATATGCCAGCAACTTCGGGTCGAACAGCGTTGCCGTCTATGACATTGATGTGGGCCGGAGGATTGCGACCGTGGCCGTGGGCAGCCGTCCCGATGGCCTGGCGCTGTCGCAGGATCAGAATTATCTTCTGGTGCTGGACACGCAGGCGGGCGACGTTACCGTGATTCAGAAACGCTCCGCGCGAAAGCTGGAGCCGACCGAGTATTCGCTGCTGACCATGATTCCAGTCGGCGTGCAGCCAAATGGTATCGCGGTGAAGGCGTTCAGGATAACGGCGCCGGCGAAGAGATAGAAAGCCTACCGCTACGTCTCTACACCATTATTCTGCAGCGACTGGCCTGGCACAGAATTTATCCAACGCTGCTTTCAGTTCGGCGGCGATGGCTGGAGCTTCGCGGGATTCGATGTCGCGGCGGGGCATCATGTAGACGAGTTGGCCGTCGCGCAGGATGGCGATGGAGGGCGAGGACGGCGGCTGTCCTGTGAAATAGCTGCGGGCGCGCTCCGTGGCTTCCAGGTCTTGCCCCGCGAATACCGTGAATGCTTTGTCGGGATGAGTGGCGTTTTGCAGAGCCATGCGGACCGCGGGACGCATGCGGCCTGCGGCGCATCCGCAAATTGAATTCACCACCACAAGAGCGGTACCCGGCTGGGCGTTCAAGGCGCTATCAACGGACTCGGGCGTGCGCAGTTCCTGAATGCCCAGGCGGGTCAGATCTTCGCGCATGGGGATGACCATAATTTCCGGATACATTTGTACGGCTCCTTGAATTGTAAGAATGTCTTGATTCTAACTTAGAACGGGCGCGTAATACGGAGTCGCTGCGCCAGGAGTATTTATCGCTGAGACCCGGCCGCGGGCTGCTGGGAGAGCCGCGCCAGATTGCTCCGTGACTCCGAGGAATCGGGATCGACCTTCAGGGCCTCCTGATACGTTTGCCGAGCACGATCCACGTCGCCGACATACTCGTAAACTTTGGCGAGCAAGAAGTAGGTCGGAAGATATTCGGGGAACTTGTTGCGCGCCGCTTCGTACTCCTGGATCATGCCTTGAGGCCGATTGGTGGCGGCATAAATGTGCGCCAGGGCGAGATAGCCGTTCACATAATATGGATTCAGCGCCAAGGTTTGCTGATAGCTATGCTCAGCGCAGGGCCAGTCCTTCTGGGCGATGCAGAATTCGGCTTTGGCGACGTACAACTGGAAAGCCCTGGGCTGGGCCGCGATCTGACGATCGATGCGGACGTTGGCCTGCCTCGATTTGCCTTCTTTCGCCAGTATCTCGGCCAACCCATTCAGCGCCGGAGCATAATCGGGAGCAATCGCCAGAGAGTTCTCGTAGGCCTTTTCCGCGTCTGCGTAGTTGCCCTGCATACCCAGCACGTGTCCCAATCGCTCCTGGGCGGCTGGGCTGCGTGGATTTAATCCGGTCGCCAGTTCGAAGGCCCGTTGCGCCTGGTCCTGATCCCCCAGCATCAGATAAGAACTGCCGGCCAGAACATGAGCGTCGGCCAGCCAGAAACTGGTGGCGATTACCCGGCTGGCATAGGCCAGAGCGGCACTGGCATTGTTTTGCTGCAAGCTAATGTTTCCCAGCCCCAGCAGCGCGGGCAAATATCCCGGTTGGACGCGGAGGGCCTCCGTAAGTGCCTGTTGCGCCTGTACTGCCTGCTCTTGCGCCGAATCGACCTGCGCCAGATAGAAATAAACCGCGGGCAAATCGGGAGAGTCTTTGATCAGGCTTTGCAGTTCGGCAGCGGCTTCGCGAAGCCGGAAGGCGCCCAGATAAGTTCGCGCCCGAAGCAGCCGGTAGTCGGCGTCCTTGCGATCTTTATCCCGTTGGTCGAGCCATTGTTCGGCATCCTGCCAGCGCGCCAACTGCAAGTAACATTCGGCGACTTTCCTGGCGGCCGCCTGATCGTTATCGTTCCTGCTTGCGAGGGCTCGGAAGCGGTCGATGGCAGAAGCCGCGTCACCATTGTCTAAATAGAAGGCTGCTACGGCGCGGTGTCCGTCCGGATAGTTGTTCTCATCCGCCTCCACCCGATCAAGCAAATGTTTCTCGTCGAGCAAGCGGTTGTGTTCGAGATAAAGGCCGGCCAGGGCAACAGGCAACTCAACCGCCTTCGGATCTCTGACGATTCCAGCCTGAAAGATCTGCTCGGCCCGATCGGGAGCGTTCTGTCCTTTGTAAAAGTTCGCCTGATTAATGTAGGTTTGCGGGTCGTCCGGTTTGATGTCGACGGCGGTCTGAAAACTTTTTTCCGCCGCCCCATACTCCGCATCGAGTAACTGGGTCAGGCCCAGAACTTCATAAGTCTTTTGGTCATGCGGATCGAGGTCCAAAGCCTGCTTCAACTCGTTTTCCGCAGCGATATAACGCATCTGGTGAAGGTCGACCTGGCCCAGCAAGCGGTGAGCCCCGGCGTTCCTGGGGTCCTGCTGCAGCACTGCCTCCGCCTGCTGGCGTGCTGCGTCATACTGAGTGGATGAAATCTGCAGGTCGCCCAGGTGCAAGCGGGCATCCAGATTCCTGGCATCAAGATCGACGGCGTGGGTTAACGACTGACTGGCCGCGGTGGGATGGTCCTGCTGCATCTGCAGCAGCCCCAGCCGATAATAGGCATCGGCGAAATCGGACTTGATCTGGATGGCCTGCCGGTATTCACCCTCCGCTTCGGAGAATTGCTTTTGCGTGCCGTACTGATTGCCTTTTTCAACGTGTTCCCGCGCCCGCGCGGAACTGCGGCAGCCGGGCAGAACTGCGAGCAGCGCCAGAAGAAGCAGCACAAAACCGGCGCGGTTGCCGAGGCGGTTGCCGGGCGAAGACAGGCTCCTGCGGGATCGAATCATTTTTCTCTCAGGATCAGGCTGGGAACTGAAGTCGAGCGTCTCCATCTTAACCCAAAAATCGGGAGGAACGGGATCTTGCGCCTGAGGCGTGCAGCTCTTGAAATAAAAGCGGCACCGGGCAAGGGCCCCCACCCTTGGACTCCGGTGCCTTTTATGAAACCGCTATGAATGAACTAGTGTTTGCCTTTCTTGTCGTCTTCGATCAGTTGCGCAACTTTCGAACTCGTGCCCACGGGCTCGATCAAAACAATGTGACGCGCGTTCAGGAACATGCGATCCGGCCCGTGCACTTCATTTCCACGCCGCACCAGCACGTTGGTGACCGCCTTCGTCTCCTGGTTCACAACGCTTTGGATGTAATACACATCCGTCAGCTCAGGAAAACTTGAACCTGCATTCACCAGCTTGCCGTAGTAAAGCTGACCAGTGTCAAGCAGGACCGCAGAATATGGAGTGCTAATCTCCGGCCCCTTTTGCCGATGGCCCCGTTCACAAGCCGTTAGTCCTGCCAATAACACAACTGCTACAAACCACGCGATCTGCTTCTTCAAAATGCTGTCCTCACGATCCGTTGTCTATTCCCGCGCCGTTCCGCCCCAATTACCGCACCGCCCGGGGAATCATCGGGGGCAGAATCTTTACCGGTGCCCGGCGATTGGTTGCCTCCCAGCCCGCCAGAGTCGAGTGCACGCCGATCGTCTGGCTCTGTCCCATCCGGGGTTCTGCCGCGGGCCGTTCGACGCGGGACGAATCTGCATTCGCCGTGCCCGGCAGCGTCACGGCCACTGGCCGCACCGAACTGGTCGAGACCACCGGCATCCGTTCCCAGCTGCGAAGGTTATTCCACTCCGACCCGCCAGCCAGAATCGCGTTGGAGCGGCCAGCCGGCACCCCTGCAACCAGAATCGGCTTTGAAGTTTTGTCGACCCCGCCCACGCGGTGCCGCAGACCATTGGTAGAGATTGCACTCTTGCTCGCCGCCGCAACCACTGGCTTGCTGCTGGCAACCGCCGCCTGTGTGGGAGCCGGGCTCTTCGAACCCGTGGGCCCCGTCACCGAAGTCAAAGTGAGCACCACAGTTTTGCCCACGTAGGAAACGGTGAATTCGTCCGTGCCCACGGTGACCGTGCTGTTAGTGAACGAACCGCTGAGCGTACCCGTAGAGGACAGGATCGTCCACGTCTGCCCGATGTTGCCCGCCGTCAGCACCAATCCATTCACGATCGCAACCGATAGCGTTCCGCCCAGGCTGGTCGTGCCGCTGACAGTCAGTTCGCTGAATGTACCGGAGGTGAGGCCGCCGATCGAAACGTTCATGGTGCCGGTGGCCAGCTGCTTGTAAGTGCCCGTTATTGCCAGCAGGCCGGCTTTGCCGCTGTCGCCCACGTTGATAGTTACCGCAGCGCCAGTCGCGTTGCCCACGGAGGTGTTCGCCGTGATCGTGCCCGCGCCAAAGATCGAGCCACCGGTGAAGTTCGCCGAGCCGGTGGTGCCGCCTGAAAGCGTGCCATCCACCGTGGTCGTGCCAGCCGTCTGGTTGTAGCTGTGGCTGGTTCCGCCCACCGTCAACTTCGTGCCCTTGGCTACCGTAACCGTGCCCGAGTTGCTGAAGTTGCTGGAGGCCGTGGTCAAGGTGGCGCTGCTCGCCAGAGCAAACGTGCCGGTGTTGTTGTTGAAGCCAGCCAGGGCGTTCGTTGTGCCGTCCTTGATGCTGGCCTTCGTGCCGGTCAGCGTCAGGTTGGCTGCGTTAGTGGTGATGCCGCCGTTGGTCGTGGTCAGTTGCAGCGTGCCGCCGATGGTATAGGTGCCGCTTGCCAGAGTGCCGGCACTGAGGTTGGTCAGTGTGTGGGATCCGGTCAGCGTGAATGTGCTACCGCTATTGATGGTCATCGCTCCCGAGTTGGTGAAGTTGCCCGCAGCGGTGAAGGTGGCATTGCTGGCCAGAGTCAGCGCGTCGGTGTTGCTGCTCAGGTTAGCCAAGTCGTTTGTAGTGCCCGTCTTGATCGTCCCGCCTTCCAGCGTCAACACCGACGAGTTGGTCGTGATGTTGGCGGTGGCAGTCAGATCCAGGTTGCCGGCCAGAACAAAGGTGCCGCCCGAGAGCGTCGACCCGCTGATCTGCGTGAGCGCCGGCGCGGTGAAGGTGTCGCCCGTGTTGATGGTCAGCGTGCCGGTATTGCTGAAGCTGGCCGCGCTGGTGGCAACCGCGGTGCTGGTGCCTGCGATGGTCAGCTTGCCGGTGTTGGTGGCCAGCGCGCTAAGCGCGTTGACGTTGTTGGAATTGATGGTCCCGCCTTCAAGAGTCAGCGTGGCCGAGTTCTTGGTGATGGTGAGTCCTGCGGTCGTCAGGTCCAGATTGCCCGACAGAACGTAGGTGCCGGCAGAAAGTGTCTTGCTGCTGTTGGAGCCGGTGAGCTGCGTCAGGGCCGCTGCCGTGAAGCTGTCCCCACTGTTGATGGTCAGCGTGCCTGTGTTGCTGAAGCTCGCCGCGCTGGTCGAAACTGCGTTGCTGCTGCCCGCAATGGTCAGCGTCTTGGTATTGGAAGCCAGCGCGCTCAAAGCATTCGCGCTGCCCGACTTGATGGTGCCGCCTTCCAGCGTCAATGTCGATGAGTTGGTGGTGACGCTGATGCCGCTATTCAAATCCAGATTGCCAGCCAGCACGAACGTCCCGCCTGACAGCGTTGTCCCGCTGATCTGGGTTAGCGACGGCGCCGTAAAGCTGTCCGTCGCGTTGATGGTCAACGTGCCCGTGTTGCTGAAGGCCGCCGTGGTCGAGACCGCGTTGCTCGAACCCGCGATGGTGAGCGTCTTGGTATTGGAAGCCAGAGCTCCCAGAGCATTCGTGCTGTTGGCGTTCTCGATGGTCCCACCAGCCAGCGTCAGGTTGGTGGCGTTCGTGGTGATATTCTGCGTCGCGCCCGTCAGATCCAGATTCGCATCCAGCACGTAGGTTCCCGCGGTCAGCGATCCGCCGCTGATCTGCGTCAGCGAACCCACCTTGAAACTTTCACCTGAGAGAATCGTCAGCGATCCCGCGTTGCTGAAACTGCCCGCATCGACGAAGGCCACGCCGCCGATCGTCAGCGCGCCCGTGGCGGTAATGCTGGTCAGGCCGTTCAGCGCGTTGTTGTTGCTGTTGTTTCCGTTAAGCAGCAGGCCGCCGTTCTCTTCGGTGACGCTGGCGGAGAGTGTGGCAATTCCGCCGCTCGAGCCGAGGGGCAGATAGACGTTGCCGCCATTGGCGACGTAAGTCCCGCCCGTCAAGGTGTTGGTGCCGCTGGTGTAGTTGGTCAGCGTCCCCAAAACCTGCAGGGTGCCCCCGCCTTCGGCTTCAAATGTTCCGTCGTTCGTGGTGCCCACACCAGAGGACTGGATTTGGAGCGTTTGTCCGCTCACATTCGCGATCATGCTCCCGGTCTTGTTAGTCACCACCAGGTCGCCCAGGCCAAGGTAGCCGTCGCCTTCAATCGTATTGCCGGAGTTGGTGAAGGTAAGGCCGGAAGCACCGTTAATCTCGGAATACTGCGCGCCCGCTCCCATGATGAGCGTACCGCTGCCCGACAGCGTGGTGTTCGCTGCCAGATTCAAATCGGTGTAGGTGGATGTCGAGCCTATCGTCATCGTCCCGGTGTTGGTGATGGTTCCCGAGAGGTAGGCGACGGAACCGTTCGGAACCAGGAAGCTTCCGGCGTTGGTCAGATTCACCAGCGTAGTGCTGTCATATGCTTCAACGACACCTGTTCCCGAGGTGCTCAGGGTTCCGCCAGTCACCGTTGTGCCATTCAGCAGTACGGCCGACGAATTCGCGGCCGTGATGGTTCCCCCGGTGTTGGTGAAGTTGCCAGCGTAGAGTTCCAGCGTGCCACCGCCGGTAGCTTCCATGAGGCTTGTGTTGACATCGGCGACGGTGCCCGCTGGCTCGATCTCAAGGGTTTGCCCACTGACGTTCGCATTGACGGTTGCGTTGTTGACAAAGGTGCCTGTGCCAACCCCGATAAAACCGTCGCCTTCAATCGTATTGTTCGAGTTGGTCAACGTGAAGCCGGCGACGCTGCCCCCGCCTAATTCGGAATATTGCGCGCCCTCGCCCATCACAACGGTGCCGCCGCCCGTCAGTGTGACATTCGCTCCGTTCGTATACAAATACGCGTAAGTTGAAGTCGAGCCTATCGTAATGGTCCCGGTGTTGGTGATGGTTCCCGAGAGGTAGACGATGTTGCCGTTCGGAACGTTGAAGTTCCCCGCATTGGTGAGACCTACGAGAGTAGAGCTGTTTTCCCCGTACACAACGCCCGTTCCAGAGCTGGTCAGGGTTCCGCCGGTCAAGGTCGTGCCACTCAGCACTACGGCCGATCCAGTCGCCGCCGTGATGGTTCCTCCGGTGTTGGTAAAGCTTCCCGAGTCGAGTAGCAGCGTGCCGCCGTTGGTAGCTTCCAGGGTAGCGGTGTTCGTGTCGATGGAAGCTGGCTGGATTTCAAGCGTCTGCCCGCTGACGTTCGCATTCACCGTTCCGTTGTTGACAAAAGTGGATTCGCCAACGCCAATGTAGCCGTCGCCTTCAATCGTATTGTTGGAGTTGGTAAGCGTGAAGCCGGCCGTGCCGGACTCCCCTAGAATGGCATACTGGGCGCCTGCGCCCATGACCACCGTACCGCCGCCCGCCAGTGTGGCGTTCGCCCCGTTTAAGTTTAAATAAGCGTAAGTTGAGGTTGAGCCTATCGTCATGGTGCCGGTGTTGGTGATGGTCCCCGAGATGTAGTTGACTTGGCCGTTGAGGACCTGGAAGTTTCCGGCATTGGTCAGACCCACCAGTTCAGAGCCGTTTTCCCCGTAAATCACGCCCGCGCCTGTGGTACTCAGGGTGCCGCCGGTGACCGTAGTAGCGTTCAGCAGCACGTAAGAGGCGTTGCCGCTGCCGTCGGCGCCGTTAGCCTCAATCTTCGCGCCGGTACCGGAGTTGGTGAGAGTCGAATTGTAAATCTTGAGTTCCCCGCCGTTGGTAGCTTCCAGTATGTTGGTATTGCTAATGCCTCCGCTGTCCGAATCGAGTTCGAGAGGCGCATTGAGCACGGTTGGACTCACGTTGGCGTTGATGGTGCCGCCATTGGTCAAGCTGAGGCTGCCATTGCCGATCACGCCCGTGCCTTCAATCGTGTTGTTGGAGTTGGTGAAGCTTGCCGTGCCGGACGCGGCCTGAATGTAGCCATATTGTGCACCGGTACCCATGACGACAGTCCCGCCACCGCTCAACGTCGCGGAGCCCGATGCCGCAATCTGCAACTGGGTATACGTGCTCGTCGACGCCAGGGTGATGGTTCCGGTGTTGTTGATGGTTCCGGAGATGTCGGTGACGTAGCCATTCTGAACTTCGAATTGTCCGGCATTGGTCAGGCCCACGATCGTTGCCCCATCGCCGTAGACCCACCCCGTTCCCGTCGTGCTCAGCGTTCCGCCGGTCACAGTAACGCCGTTCTCCAGGTAAACATTTGATCCGGTCGCGGCTGAGATGGTCCCGGTGTTCGTCCAGGTTCCGCCGTATTGCCCGCTGAGGACCAAGTTGCCGCCGTTCGTGGCTTCCATCGTGCCGCCGTTGGTCGAAGCCTCCGCCTGACTCAGCGTGAGATTCTGTCCGCTCAAATTGGCGTTGATGGTGCCCGTCGTATTGGCCACAATCAGACCGGTACTGTTGCCGATCGTCCCCTGGCCTGTAATGGTGCTGGTGTTGGTAAGAGTGTTGCCCGTGGCCGTGGCTTCGATGATGTTGTACTGAGCGGTGCCGCCCATGACCACCGTGCCCGTGCCGCTCAACGTGAGGTTCGCGCCGATGTTCATGTAAGTGTAGGTCGACGTCGAATCCAAAGTGATAGTTCCGGTGTTGTTGATGTTGCCGCCCACGACCAAGTCGACACCGTTCGCTATGGTTGCCGTGTCGCCCGTTTTGCTTAGGGTAAGGGTGCCGATGGTGAAGCCAGCGTCCACGGTCGTCGCGGCGGTAGTCGTACCGATCACGATGTCCTCGCCGGTGGTGATCGCGCCGTTATTCCAGTTGGCAGAAGTGCTCCAGTTACCGGTGCTGCCGCCAACCCAGGTATCGGTAGTCACTGGCGGTGGTGCGTGGCGGGTCGCCCCGCGCACCATGGATAGGCTGCCCGCTACCGGTGCCCGCTTCGACAGTTTGTGCTTTGCTGCGGCCTGCGCCGAAGCGAGACCGTTCATGGTGAGGAGGGCTGCAAACAGGCAAACGACAGTAATCCACAGAGTGACTACGCGAGAAGACGCTGGGCGCATGGAATACTCCATTTGGACAGATTCAGTTGGCACGTCAGCAACGTTGATCTTGATCTTGTTTTTACTGGTTTCGAGAACAAACACAATGCGACGGAAAACTATACGAACCCGGACGGGCTCGTAGAGAGGGCAGTCGCATCATAGCCATCGCGACAGAATTGTCAAGATGAAAATTCTTGCAACCCGCGCCTGACCAGCGAATCGACCCTAACTCTTCGGCCCGTAAGCCTCTACTCATGGCTCTTCCCCGAGCATTTCTGAATCGGGGAAAAACGCCACAGCCTTTGTTGTCCGCGATGGCGTGCGGAGTACAGACTTCGGCTCCGCCCTGTGTTGATAAACGAGTGGAAGAAGACAAGGCAAGGGACAACACAGGACAACTCGGGACATTTCAGGACATCGGCCGGAAAAAAAGACCCAATGCGGCTTGCTTTCTTGAATTTAGGGCACCCCGGCGGCAACCGCCCGATCCCCACGCCCGAAGGGAGAGCAACCTTATTGGTGGAAAAGGGTTAGCAATAGAGGAGGGTAATTCACAGATGACAAGCCGGTCATGTTTTGTCAGTTCATTCTTCCTGGCTGCGACCCTGTCCTTATCCGTATTAGGCACGGCTTGCGCCGAACATCACCCCTACCGGGTCTATGACCCCTACTACAGCGATTACCACGTCTGGAACAACGACGAGGTGGTCTATTACCAGCAATGGTCACGGGAAAACCACCGTGACGAACACAGAGACTTTCGCAAACTGAAGCCGGAGGAACAGAAGGAATACTGGAACTGGCGCCACAGCCACGGCGACCACGACCACCACTAAACAGCCGCATCATTTTGATCACCGGGCGGTCGCTGAAGAAAGCGTCCGGCCACCCTTGGAACCCTACCGTCTCCTGCGCGCCACGGAACTCATCCTTTGTGTTCTAATGCTGCCTTCCTGATTCGTACATGGAGGCTGCATGTCCAAATTTCTCCGCCTGCGCTTGATGGTCGCGAGTTCGATCACCATAACTGCAATTGCCACAGTTTTCATCGCTTCCGCCGTCTCGCTCTTCGCCCAGACCGCGCCACCGCCCGACCTGGATGCCTACGTGGCCAATTCCATGAAGACCTTCGACGTCCCCGGCATAGCGGTAGCCATCGTGGAAGACGGCAAAGTCGTGGTCGCGAAAGGTTACGGAGTCCGCAAACTCGGTGATCCCACCCCTGTCGACGAGCGCACCATGTTCGCCATCGGCTCCAACACCAAAGCCTTCACCACCGCCGCCCTCGCCACGCTGGTCGACGCCGGCAAGCTCACCTGGGACGATCCCGTCTACCAGCGCCTGCCCGGCTTCGTAATGTATGACCCCTACGTTTCTCACGAGATGACCATCCGCGACCTGCTCACTCATCGCAGTGGCATGGGCCTCGGCGAAGGCGACTTGCTCTTCTGGCCGCAATCCACCTACACACGCGATGAAATCATCTACAAACTGCGCTTCATGAAGCCCGCCTCGAGCTTCCGCAGCCACTACGCCTACGACAACCTGCTCTACATGACGGCCGGCCAGATCATCCCCGCCGTGACCGGCACTTCCTGGGACGATTACATCCTCCAGCACATATTCGCGCCACTTGGAATGGACAATTCCAACGTGAGCACATCTGCCTTCAAACCCGGCGACGATTATGCCTTCCCGCATTCCCGCGTGGATGGCAAGCTGCAGGTCATCCACTTTGAAGTACTCGATAACGCGGGCCCGGCCGGAGCCATCAACTCCTGCGCGGCCGATATGGCGAAGTGGGTGCAATTGCAGCTCAACCACGGAAAATTCATCGACCACGAAGGGCGCCTGTTCAGCGAGCAGCAATCGAAAGAAATGTGGTCAGCGCAAACCATCCTGTCCATCGGCAACCCTCCGCCGCCGCTCGCTGGATTGAAAGCAAACTTCGCCGACTATGCCTTAGGCTGGACCCTGCGCGACTATCACGGCCGCAAACTCGTCGGCCACACCGGAGGCGTAGGTGGCTTCGTCTCCCGTGTAATGCTGGTGCCGGAAGAGAATCTCGGCGTCGTCGTGCTGACTAACGCCGAAGAAGGCGGCGCTTTCGACTCCATCCTGTTTCACGTGCTCGATCACTACTTCAATCTCCCGCCCACCGACTGGATCGCCGCCTACAAATCGCTGAAAGACATGCAGGAAAAAGGCGCCGCCGAAGCCATGAAGAAAGCCGAAGGCGCGCGCGCCGCCGACTCCAAACCTTCCCTGCCGCTGGAAAAATATGCCGGCGCCTACAACGATGCCTGGTACGGCCCCATCACCATCCGCCAGGAAAGCAGCGGCCTCGTCATCACCTTCGACCACACCCCAACCATGATCGGCGACCTGCAGCACTGGCAGTACGACACCTTCAGGGCCCACTGGCGCGACCGCACCATAGAAGACGCCTTCGTAGCTTTCTCCCTGAAGCCGGACGGCAGCATCGAAAACGCCCGCATGGCCGCGGTTTCCCCGCTGGCCGACTTCAGCTTCGACTACCAGGATCTGCTGCTAAAGCCGGCGGAGAAGAAGTGAAAAGCAGACTACTGCTCGAAGGGATGGCCGAAGTAGCTAAGAAGCGAAAGAGCAAGCAAACCCAGGCCGATAAGCGACTGGAGCCCGGATACAGTACGCAACCAGCCGCGGGCCTTGAGGTCGTACTCACGAAAGAAGAGAAGCCGGACCCAGCGGCCAAAATCGAAACCGTTAAAGCCGAGATTGACGATGCTCGTTAAGCTGAAAAAGACGACTGACTTCAGGAAGCTGGCCTCCCAACTCAGACGAGGCCAGAAAGGCGCTAAACGCCGGCGCAGTCCGGTCTGGCGTGAAGGGCGTTCCACCCGGAGCGACCGGGGCCAGCCGGGCCGGGCGAGTGGACTCCCAAGAGGCATTTCCACTTCCTTCCGGCCTTGTTTCTCGACAAGAAGAAGCTGGCTCCCAAAAAATCCTCGCCTGAAGCCGATCCAGTAGAGCGGCACGGCAAGAAGCGCAAGCATCAGGGCGATAATCAGCGGACGAGCCGGAGCGGCACCGTACTCGCAAGTCCAATCGTACACGATCATCCCCAGAGTAGATTGCGTGTGACGTTGGTATGCGAGATTCACCTGCAACTCGGGCTCTGAGTAGCCAGCCCGCTTCAAGGCATTGCGGAGGTCGATGATTGGGTACCAACCCTGATCTAGTTTTATCAAAGATCGACTAGTTCTTGGTCCAGCCCAACGAGGCTGAAGGCCATGAAATGCGTCATTCCACAGGAACACCGCGTCGTCTCGCCAGCTCCCCGTCTTGTCCTGCGATCGCTCCCGCAACCGGGCGAGCCACAGAAGCCACCGCTCGGGAAGCGAGGGCAGCTCCGGCATGCGGCCTGGGCTTTTGGGCTGCTGAGCCTTTTCAATCCAGCGCGGGTAGTCCAACTCGTCGAAGGATGCAAACCATTCAAGAGTCTGCAGTCCCTCGGCTCGGGCGATGAGATTGGTAGGAGGCAGGACTTTCGGCTCGAAAACGGCGTACCAAAGCGCGGTGCGGGTCAAATTGGCGTCGCTGAAGTCAGTCCCACGTAGGATTGAGCTCGATAGATCGGCAGAATTGAGGGATGCGCCAGTCAAATCGGCACCTATGAGATCTGCGCCCGTCAGATCAGCACCCCCAAGAATCGCGCCGGCCAGATAGGCACCTCCGAGATGCGCTTCGATCAACTTGGCGCCTTCCAAATTCGCGCCGGCTAGATCGGCACTGAGGTTCACGCCTTCCAAATCCGCATAGTCGAGACGCGCATCGGTGAGATCGGCGCTATCCAAATTCGCACCGGTCAGATCAGCAAACATGAGTTGCGCGCCGACCAAATCCGCACCCGAGAGATTCGCGCCAGTCAGTTCCGCGCAATTAAGAATCGCGCCAGCCAGATCTGCGTTTTCGAGATGAGCGCCGGCGAGATCGGCGCGAAGAGGATCCCCTTGCGCCTCACTCCCGGTAAGAACTCCGACACCTCCGTCTCCGTATTTCTTCCACCAGAGTCTGTGATTGTCCAGAATTTTTCCAAGATCGCGGCGCGTGCCGAGATGACAGTCGCGATCCATCCATTCCCACCTTGCCTCTTCCTTTGAGGGAGCGAACGTAGAACAAGACTCCGGCGGATTTACGGCATAGGCCGGCACCAGGGAGAGGAAAAGCAGCACGATAAGAGAAGACTTCGTCATGTTTGGAAAGCGCGATGCGAGGACTTCAATCCCTGGCGGACTGTAACACATGGATCGGTTAGCATAAACCAACCCCCGCGGGTGCCGCGTCCAAGCTCCGCTTGGGCGAGGCTTTTGACTTTCACTTTTCCACAGCCCCATTGTGACATCTGACCTTGCGCTCAAAATTAAATCGCGCGATCATGGTCGAGGCCGTGACGGTTGGGTGAACCCAATTCGTCCCGCTCCTAAGTTCTTTGTTCTCTGGATTTTGACCTCTAAGTTCTTTGACATCCGGATTTTACGGGGATTTTCTTGCTAACCCGATCATTCCACTAGCGGGAGGGGGGAGGGGGCGGCTTTGCCCAACAACTCGCCCCTGCCCAAAAAGTCGGGCGTCTGCCCAAAAAGTCGGCAACTCAGTCGCCTTTTCGGGCAATAGCCTTAACCCTGCTAGGTTTGCTTGTTGTAATCGGCTGGGCCAGCAGCACGCCAAAAAGGTTTGGGCGCAGTCGTGCGGGTCTCCCAGAGATAGCAAAAACTGGTCTCGTGATCTTCCCCTCTTCGCTCGAACACATCGCGGTATCGAATGAACCCGCAGAGCCAAAGAATCTTCCTCATTTTGCTAATCGAGTCAAAATCCGATTGGCTAACGAAGCCACCGCTAAATGGAATATATCTGGCTACAGTGTCATCTTGCGGAATCATGGAAGAATTCCTGTCGGTCTCAGTTCCATAGACTCTTTCCGGCTGAGGCGGAGCGTCCCAACTTTCTCCTATCTGCATTTCAAACACTTCCCCGATTATCTTGGCTGGGGTTTTGCCGGAGTTTTTGAGGAAGCAGATGCACTGCGAAAAGCGGTCGGGGGCTGCGTCTGGAGGGACAATGTAAGGGTCTTGAGTTCTCCCTTCTTGAACGAGCAGCCAAGCACGTTCACCCCGCATCACGGCATCGGCACTCTCTTTGGCGGCATTGGCAGATACTTCGTTCGCTTTCATCTGTCGCCAGATAGCGATGGCAGTTATTACTCCAATGATGACCGCTGC
Source organism: uncultured Acidobacteriaceae bacterium (assembly GCA_963842095.1). Classification (GTDB taxonomy): domain Bacteria; phylum Acidobacteriota; class Terriglobia; order Terriglobales; family Acidobacteriaceae; genus Sulfotelmatobacter. Next base: position 159,214 of record CAWJEY010000002.1, on the reverse strand, counting down.
GCCAGTGAGAGCGACGTACAACGTGTAAAGCCAATCGCGAGGTTGCGCCACTACATCAACCTTGTAAATCCTGTCATCCGGTGGGGCGTTGCTTTCGGCTTTCTTGGGGTCGGGCTGTGGCTGACTTGGAAGGCCGGATGGAGCGACAGCGGCAGGCGGGTTATTTTTTTTGGCTCTGCTGGCTTACACTCCCGTTTGCCTTTTTTTCGCTGTGTTTTACGACTGGCTTTTCAGGCACGGCTGTCGGTGAGGCATTCTGCGCCGTCCCGCTTACAGCGCAAAGGAGCAAAACCGATGGAAACAGTAACCGCATATCAAACCCAGAAACTATACCTGACACCATTCCCCACTGAAAGGCTGATCACGAAACTAGGAAAATATACGAGAAAAGGCTTGACGTGTACGAGTGCTAATGGTACATTTGTGTCATTAGATAACGAAATGGACACGACAGCCCTCAAACTCGTACAGCGATTAAAAGAGCTAGATGAGCAGCAGAACCGGATTACTCGGGAACGAATGGCAATCCTAATGGCTCTCGAAGTCGCAGGCGTGAAACCAAAGGGACAAGTGAAAGGCTTCCCCGGCTCTCAGGAATCTCTCTATGAGGTCAACCAAACATTTAGAGGGCGTTCGCTTCCCGCATCGTGTGAGATTGTTCTGAGAGACCACAAGGGCCAATGGCTCTCGAAGTCGGAGATTGAATATCTGATCGTGCAAGGCGGGTATGAGTTTGCGACTGGCAATTCCAAGAATTCAGTTGGAGTCACATTGCAGAGAATGGCAGAGGATGGCCCGTGCGAAGTCGAGCGAGTGCGCGGACAACAAGGCAATCGTTACCGCTGGCCTTTGGCTTCTGAGGAAGTGAAAAAGAAGTAAAAAGCAGTTGGGCCTACCGCTGTTACTAGCTATCAATTCCGGGTATCGGCTCTTAAATGCTATGATCCTCGGCATGGCAGACGATCCTAAGCCACCACCGCCACCGCCTCCTCCGCCTCCTCCGCCGCCCGACAACGAGCCGCTCAAAAGAGGGGCGTAAGCGATTGCACGAAAAGCAGTATTAGTTCGGTTCCGAGTGCGGCCATGAGAAACCAGAACGAGCCGCGCAGATATTTTAGTTTGTCTCTGTTCACATCATAGTTCCGGCTGATTCGCTCCAAGGTCTTGACAATAGTCCCACTCTGGAACTGATTGAGCACTTCCGTCTCGGCGTTGGGCTTCCCGTCGAAATGTTTGCGGAGCTTCGAGAGCCATTCCCGATATTCTTGCGGCTGTTTCTCAGTTGAGTATTCGCGTGGCTTGAGACAGAGAACCGACAAGATCATACTCACTGCCAGCAAGACGATGACGAAACCCTGCCCGGAGCGCAGCCAAATGCCCAATTCTTTCTCCGCTAAGAGAGACGCTGACAGCCCAGCCAGAAAAGTAATCAGCAGGAGAAGTACGCTTGCCTTTACGTCCGTGCTGTCGCATAGGGAAAACTCTAGCTTGTCCCGCTCCTCGATCTTTTGATAGAGCAGTTCATCCGCCGTGCTGATTTGCGATTGCATTCTACGCGCTCCTGTGGCATGATCTGCCTGAGCGCGACAGACTTCGAGGCCCGGACTGGCATCCGGGCTTTCACTTTTCTAGGCGAACAGCGTACCCAAGAAATCTTGGATTCCGTGCTCGATCAAATGCTGGGCTATCGTCTTGCATCCGCGATTGCAGCGAGGGTTCTGCAACAAAAGAACACCCGTTCCAATCATTGCCAGCACAAGCAACCCGCTCTGATCTTGTTTCGACATGATCTTCTCTCGCGTCACTTGCCTCATGAGCGCAAGGACGATTCTTCGCCATTATACGACTCTCTGTGAGATAATTCCCGGCTTCTCCGGCTTGCAGTTTCCGCATAGAGTCTCTTGGAGGAACCACACATGAAGGAATTGGGCCTTCAGGAACTTCTCAGATATGCGCTTTCTGGGGGCGTCGGGATCGCATCACTGCTGCTGTTCTATCCGAATCTTGCCTGTTTAATCGGACAGATAGACAATGCAGGCAAGGTGACGCTCATCTTCGGCGCAGTTCTAGTGCTTGGAACCTTGGTCTATAACATCCATAGAGCATTACTGTACCCGCCTTTTTTCCGGTGGCTTGGCTTGATTACCATTTCGCAAGACTCTAGACGGGAACGGTTCAAACAGTTCTGTCAGTTTTGGTGGTGGTGGCGACCATCAAAGGACGAAATCGAGTTTGACCGCTGGCGATTGGAACTCCAAGACAAAGATCGTGAGCACTGGGCAGCATGGGCGGCACACGCACATTCTCTCTACTGTGCAGCGTGGGCAACAGCGGCGTCATTTTGGCTTGGGCGTTACATAACGTTTGGAGGCTGCGCGGCGGGGTTGCCAAGTTGCTCCGCCCGGCTGATTTTTCTAGCTCTTTTCGGTGTCACTCTACTAGCTGGCGTAGTTAACAATTATCGCCTACTCTTTTGCATCAAGGCGGCGGATCGGTCTGCCCAAAAACTACCCCCGCTGCCCAAAAAGTGAGGGTAGAATGCCAGTTATTAGGCAAAGCCGGAGGGGGCCTATCGTGCGTTAGCTATGGCACACCCCACCAGTCGCACTTTGGCGCGCTTCGCTCCTGAATTTATTTTCGGTGAGATATTCACAGCGAGAAAAAACGGATCGAGCCGCACTGGCAGTAGTTTCTCATCTCAAGAAGACATGCGCCGCATCGTCAACGCGAACATTCGATTTCCGCCGCGTCCCGCTGGCCACGTTGTAGGCAACCAGCAGATGTCCCTCGACGATCAGAATCTCCTTGGCGCTGATCCAGCCCACGAGAGTCGCATGTGGCAGAAATGCGATGCGCCGCGGAGACTCCTCCACACTCTTCACCTCGACCGCAGGCAAATCGAGCAAAGCCTTGCGAATGCGCTGCGACTCCTCAGGATTAGCCTGACCTTGCTCAGCGAGTTGAATCGGCTTGTTCGGCTGTGCGGTCGCGACGATAGTCAACGCAACCGAGCCGAGATCGGGTGACAACTTGCCGTTCACGGTATAAAAGCTAACGTCGTAATCGGGATTCTTGTACGCTGCCAGTTCATCGAACACGATCAATGTCTTGCCCTGAAGATGCAGCAGAGCCTGATCGTCGCTCTGATTCTCCCAGCCACAGCAGCCGGCATCGGGAACCGACTCGAGAATCGCGCGAGCATTCGCCGCATCCAGCACGCGCCGCAGCGGAGGATCGAGCGGAGTCGCCGTCCACTTCCCACCGCTGTTTTCATACAACGAGGACGCCTTGTAAATGGGCTGATTCTTTCCCGAGACAAATTGCGTCAGCAGAAAAAACTTTCCCACTCCATCGGCAGGAATCCACACCTCGCCGTAAGGGCAAGTTTCCTCGCAGCCTCCAGTCGGGCACGAACAATCGGGCAGCGCGATCGAGGCCACGTCCTGTCGACCTGCACCGGGAAGATCCGTCTGCCAACTCGACCACGTTGTTTTGGTGGAAAGATCGACGCCATCGCGCTGCAGGCGGCGAGCCTGGTTTGAAAACCAGTAGAGATGCGTTCCATCTGCGGAGAGAAATGGCACAGTCGCCGACTCGGTGATCGCCAGGTTTGATCCAGTTGTGGCGGTGGTGCGACTAACATCGCGCGCAAGCGTGGTTGCGCTGTGGCCATCCCAGAACCAGACTTTGCGCTCAGCCTCGAGATCGCCTTCCGCAAGCGGCAAAGACACGGGCGAAGCAAATAGCATCTGGCCGAGATGATTCGCCGAGAAGTCCTGCACCGAGGCGACAGCTTCCGCCGGGACTTTCACCGTCTTCTTGGCGGTGAACGTTGCGGAATCGTACTCCACCATTTCGCCGGGCGCGCGCAGTACCCATAAGCGCTTACTCTGCGCCGCAAGCGAGGCGGCGAGCGAGAGTATGACACAGAATGTTGGGATCAGTTTTCGCATGAAGATAGAACTCCGCCTTGCGTGGGAACGTCAGCACGATTGTAAATCGTAGACTCGCTGGCTCCGCTCCTCTTGCGTACAATGGAAGTTGGAATCATGAGCACACATCCTGACAAGCCAATGACAATAACCGCCAATCCTCCCACGCATCCGCAAACCGCTGCCGACATTCCCGCTGTGCCGCTAACCACTGAGGGTTACAGCGTGTTGCACCAGATGATGCGTTTCCGTTGGACGGCGTGGCGATCTTTGCCCGACACAACACGATCGGCAATCGCGCAGGAAGCCGCGTCAGTGCTGGGCGAAATGGAAAAGAACTCCGGCGGACAATCCGCACTTTTCTCGCTTATCGGTCACAAGGGTGATCTGATGCTGGTGCACTTCCGCAAGTCATTTGCCGACCTCAATCAGGCGGAACTGAAGCTGGCGGGTTTGCCCCTGAGCGATTATCTCGAACCTGCATCTTCTTATTTATCCATCATCGAACTCGGACTGTACGACTCCACGCTCAAGATTTACAAAGAGCTTACCGATCAGGGCATTCAGCCATACTCTGATCAATGGAAGGCCGAGATCGAATGCAAACTCGGACGGCATCGGGAAGCGATGCATCCGAGATTGTTTCCTGAGATTCCGCCGAACCGTTATCTCTGTTTCTATCCCATGAACCGGCTGCGCGGCGAAGACAAGAACTGGTATACATTGCCCATCGAAGAGCGCGCCCGCCAGATGAACGAGCACGGACTCGTGGGCCGCCGCTACGCCGGCGAAGTGAAGCAGATCATCACCGGATCGATCGGCTTCGACGACTGGGAGTGGGGCGTCGACCTGTTCGCCGACGATCCGCTGGTCTTCAAAAAGCTGATCTACGAGATGCGCTTCGACCACGTCAGCGCCGTCTATGCGCTGTTCGGCCAGTTCTTCGTAGGAGTACGCTGTCCCGCCGCGGGATTGGAGAAGTTGCTGAGCGGAGAACTGCCGAAGTGACAAAACCACACCCACCACGGAGACACGGAGGCACAGAGAAGACCTTTTCTTGATTTTGCTTTCCTCCGTGACTCCGTGACTCCGTGGTGAAATGACCCACTGGAGCACTCATGGCAACGCTCGGATTCATCGAATACAAAGACGCCAGCCCGGAAGTACGCGCGGTTTACGACGACATCATGGCCACGCGCAAGACCGACTGGATCAATAACTTCTGGAAAGCGATCGCGCACGATCCCGTCACGCTGAAGCGCACCTGGGAAGACATCAAGCAGATCATGGCTCCGGGCGCGCTCGATCCGCTGACCAAAGAAATGATCTACGTTGCTGTCAGCGTGACGAATCAGTGCAACTACTGCATCGCCTCGCACACCGTCGCTGCACAGAAGAAGGGCATGACCGATGCCATGTTCCAGGACCTGATGTCAGTCGTTGGCATGGCGAATGAAACCAACAAAATGGTTACCGGCTATCAAGTGGAGATCGACGAGCAGTTCAAGAGCGGCCGTTAGTCCTTAGTCGTTGGTCATTCGCAGCAGGCACGATCAGGATATTTTCTTCGCCCGCGTAAACTTAAACTCACACTGCTTCATATCCACCTTGCGCCCGCGGAAGCGCACGCCCTCAGCTTCCAAACGCAGGCGCTGTTCGATGGCTGAATCGCCGCGCAGCTTGATCTCTCCACCAGCGCCCAGCACCCGCTGCCAGGGCAAACCGAACCCGCGATGCAGCACCTGTGCCACTTGCCGTGCCCCGCCTGGAAGTCCCGCCGCTCGCGCAACCGCTCCGTAGGTGGACACCTTACCTTGGGGAATGCGTCGGATCGCGGCTTCAATAAGCATTGGTCTAGCTGACGATCGATCTGGAGACGATTTCGCTCCACGCTTTCGCGAGTTCCTGCTTCCCTGCTTCACAACGCAATCCATCCTATTCGAATCAGCCACAGCGATCCCAGGAGAACCAGCAACCACAGGATAATCCCCTGCAGCAGCGGACGATGGCCCACGCGCTTGATGGTCGCCACCGAGATGCCGCTGCCGATCAAGAAAAGAGTAGCCGTCAATCCAATCTTCGCAACTTTTACCGTGATCGCATACGCGTGCACGCCAGCAGGCAGATACGTGTTGCAAACCGCCGCCAGACAGAACAGACCGATGAACCACGGCCACTGAATCTTCGCCTTGGCACCGCGCACCACCGCGGTTCCGATCGAGAGTGGAACAATCCACAACGCTCGTGCCAACTTCACGGTCGTCGCGACGGCTAAAGCCTCGGCGCCATACTTGGCGGCCGCGCCCACCACGGAACTGGTGTCATGAATGGCGAGCGCGGCCCACAGTCCAAACTGCGATTGGGTAAGCTTGAGTGCCGTGCCGATGGCGGGGAAAATCAGCAGCGCCACGGAATTCAGAACGAAGACGGTTCCCAGCGCGATGGCCATTTCTTCGTCGGTGGCTTGCGTAATCGGGCCGACAGCGGCGATGGCGCTGCCGCCGCAAATCGCCGTGCCGGTGGAAATAAGAAATGCCGGCACGCGCTGCACACGCAGTAGAGCGCCGAGGCCCATGCCAGCGAGCAGCGCGAAGCTGATGCCGAGCATGGTGTAGACGAAGCCGCTGCGGCCCGCCTGCACAACCTGATGCAGGTTCATACCGAAACCGAGTCCGACCACCGAGGCCTGCAGCAGAAACTTGGAGAACTTCTTCGCCTCGCGGCCGTAGGGATGAGGAAGCGCAAGCCCAAAGACGAGTCCCATGGCCAGCGCGACGGGCGGAGACACAAACCCGCTGCCACTGACCAGCAGGCACAGTAGAAAGATGATGCGAGGCAGCATTTCGAGGAAGCCCGGAGCGGCCGATGTGCCGCCGATGAAGTTCCGGGGCTAAGCCGCCTTGCGGAAGGATTCGACGGCTTCCGCCTCTGAGTTGTATACGTCAAAGACCGTGAGCAGCTTGGTGACCTGCAGCAAGTCGCCTACGCGCTTGGTCAGGTTCGTCAGCTTGATAGTGCCGCCCGCATTTTGCGCGGTCGTGCGCAGGGCCACCAGCGTACCCAGCCCGCCGGAATCGATGTAATTCACTTCGCCCAGATTGAGCACGATGCGATTATTCTCCGATACGGCCTTCTTCACCGTTTCGCGCATGAGCGAAGACTCCTCGCCAAACACAATCCGCCCACTGCAATCCACCACCAGAATCCCATCCTTGGTTCGCGTTGCCAGCTTCAGTTGCATAATGCTCCTTTGCGGCGGCCAAGCCAGAAGTCGTTGGGACCACGCCGCTCCGCACTGTAAATGGATGCACCAGCCTATCGCTTGCGCGGCGGTTTTAGCAAGTTCCTACCTGTCCTGTAGCCGCTGCCCTCTGTGCTCTCCAATCACGTATAATCGTGTCTTCCTGCTCATGAGCTACACCGTCCTGGCGCGCAAATATCGTCCGCAGAGATTCTCCGAGGTGATCGGACAAGAGCACGTCACCCGGACCTTGCAGAACGCGCTGGAACAGGGGCGCACCGCTCACGGCTACATCTTCAGCGGACATCGCGGCATTGGAAAGACCACCGTGGCGCGCATTCTGGCGGCGGCGCTGAATTGCCGGTCTTCCTTAAAGACAGGCGATAAGCCGGTGGCGGAGCCTTGCGGCGTCTGCGAATCCTGCACCGAGATTCGCGTCGGCAACGCAGTGGATGTGATTGAGATCGATGCCGCCACCAATCGCGGCATCGACGAGATTCGCGAACTGCGCGAAGCAGCGCGCTACAAGCCGGCGCGCGACCGCTTCAAGATTTATATTCTCGACGAAGCGCACCAGATTACCGACGCCGCGTTCAATGCCCTGCTCAAGACGCTGGAAGAACCGCCCGACCACATCGTCTTTATGCTGGCAACCACGCAGCCCGAGGACATTCCTCAGACCATCCGATCGCGCTGCCAGCATTTCAGCTTCCGCGCCGTAAAGTTCGACGACATTGTCGCACAATTGCGCGATCTCGTCGGCCGCGAAAAGATTGAAGCCGACGACGACGCTTTGGCTCTGCTGGCCGAGGCTGGCGACGGCTCCATGCGCGACGCATTGTCGATTCTCGATCAGGCGATTGCGTCGTCGAGCGAAAGGCTTACGGCTGATTCTGTGCGCAACCTGGTCGGGGCTGCGCCGGCGCACGTTCTGGAAAATGTGATGCAGGCGGTCGCCCGCGGCGCCAGTGAAGACGTGCTGCGGCAAGTCGATCACCTCATCAGCGAAGGCCACAGCCCGACTCACTTTGCGCGGCAGATGGTCCGGTTCCTGCGCAATGCCACCGTCGCCAAGATCGCGGGGAAGGACTCTTCCCTGCTGCAGATCTTGAGTGAAGAACGCGAGCGGGTGGAGCGCGTTGCGGAACTGTTTGGCGAAGAAGATCTGACGCGGCATCTGCAAATCATGCTGCGCACGCACGGCGAACTGGGATACAAGCAGGAACAGCGCTTCCATCTGGAACTGGGACTGCTCAAGATGGCGCACGCGCAGCGGTTGCTGCCGATCGAGCAACTGCTCAGCGACGTGGCTTCTTCTAATGCGACAAGCGGAGGTGGAGTGCCCAGAACTCCCGCGAGGCCATCGATTGTTCCCGAGGCCCGACGACCGGATGTGGTTGCCCCTGCTCGTCCTAATCCCGTTTCGCCCTTCGCGGCTGACTCTGCGCGCAAGGGCGGTCCGCGGCAGGAATCGGCTTCCGACCAAAATGCTGGCAGCGGTTCGCGGAACGTTGGCAGTGGAAATCCACCCGCGCGAGTTGTGATGGGTGCCGCTGCGCTCGCGAACCTTACCGAAAGCGCACCCCACCTTCAACCTGAGCCTCAGGCGCAAACGCCACCACTTGTTGCACAACCGCAGCCCTTTGCCGCTATGTCGGCCGCGCCTCTCGAGAGGCTGCGGAACTCCGTGCTGCAGGCGCTCATGGATGGGAACCAGCGCATCCTGGTGTCAATGCTCGAGGCGGGTGAGTGGTCGGTGGATGGAAACGAAGTGGTAGTTAAGGTTGCGGAGTCGCAGACCGTGGTCGACATGTCTCTGGGCGCCGACGCCCGGCGGCTGGCGATGGCTTCGGCCAGCGGCGTACTGGGGCGTGCCGTGAAACTGAAGATTATTGCCGGCTCGGCGGTGGTGGTTAGCGGGGGACAAAGCAACGGCAGCGGCGTCAAGTCTGGCGGCGCGAACTCAGGGATGGGCGGCCGAGGGCGCGCGGAGCAGGATGCGGTCGTCCGCCGGTTGCAGGAGAAGTTTGGCGCCGAGATTCGGACGGTGATTGATTATAAGGAGAAGAGGTAAACGTTTCAAAGTTTCAAGGTTTCAAAGTTTCAAAGATCATCAATCACTTTTGAAGGCTTTGAATCCTTGAAGCTTTGAAACCTTGAAACGTGAGGGTTTATGGGTGGATTCAATCTGCAAGAACTGATGTCGAAAGCCAAGGCACAGTACGACACGCTGCAGAAGAAGATGCAGGAGACGGTGGTCGAGGCCTCCGCTGGCGGCGGAACGGTGACGGCGAAGATGGATGGGCGTAAGCAACTGCTGAGTCTGCGCATTGAACCCGAGGCGGTGAAGGCGGGCGACGTCGAGATGCTGCAGGATTTGGTGCTGGCCGCGGTGAACGAGGCGGCGCGCAAGATCGATAGCGCGATGCAGTCGACCGTGGGCGGGATGCTGGGCGGGCTGGGCATGTAGCGAATTCAGCGATTGGGTACTCGGGTGATTGGGCGATTTTCCCGTTTCCTCGATCGTTGCTGGACTCAGGTCCTTGATTTTCAAATCGCCCGATCACACAATCGCGCAATCTCTCAATTCCTATGTCTAAATTTGCGGAGCCGATGTCGCGGCTGATCGATGAGTTGAAGAAGCTGCCGGGCGTGGGCTCAAAAAGCGCGCAGCGGCTGGCATTCTACATTTTGCGCGCCAGCGACGAAGATGCCGAGGCGCTGGCGGCCGCGGTGCGCGACGTCAAGGCCAGCCTGCGGCTGTGCTCGGTGTGCAACAACATCACCGATGTCGACCCGTGCGTCTACTGCACGAGCGCGACCCGCAACCAGCGCCTGGTTTGCGTGGTTGAAGAACCCACCAATATTGCCGCCATCGAAAAGACCAAACATTTCAACGGCGTCTACCACGTGCTGCATGGGTCGCTCTCGCCGCTGCACGGCGTGGGGCCGGAGCAGTTGCACATCTCGAACCTCATCAGCCGCGTCGATGCCGGCAACTTGGATGAAGTGATTGTCGCCACGAATCCCACGGTGGAAGGCGAAGCCACCGCCACGTATCTCTCCCAGCATCTCAAGCGCGCGGGCGTGAAGGTGACGCGCATTGCGATGGGCATTCCGGTTGGCAGCGACATCGAGTACACGGACGAGATCACCATGCTGAAGGCGATGGAAGGGCGGCGGGAGTTGTAAGGGCGGAGCTTCTAGCTCCAAGCTTCTAGGTGTTTTAGCTCCGGTCAAGGTTACGGGGTGATCTTGAACACGGTGCCGCCGCCCTTGCCGCCGGTCGATGCCGTCCCGTAAAGATTGCCGATCGTATCCAGAATCAATCCGTCCACTGGTGTTGTCCCGCCAGCGTTTGCGGAATTAAAGCTAATCAGCACCGTCTCAGTCCAGCTTCCGCCTGCGGCAGGCGATAACTCAAAGACCGTTCCGTAGGAGAAGTCGCCTCCTTCGGAGGTAGTGCCATATATGTTGCCTGCAGTATCTAAGACGACTCCTCCGTACGGAGCGGAGCCGTCACCGTCAGTGCCTGTAAAGCTATGGAGTATCTTCTCCGTCCAGCCTCCGCCTGGGACAGGAGACAATTCGAATACTGTCCCGTGACCAGTCGCCCCGCCAAATGCTGTCGTGCCGTAGAGGTTCCCGGCGGCATCGAATACAAGCCCGGCCAGGGGAAAGAATCCATCTGCCCCGTTTCCGAAGCTGTGGATCACGCCTTCCTGCCAGCCGCCACCCGCGACCCTTTTCAACTCAAACACGGTCCCGAAACCGCCTGGTTCGCCATAGGTGCCCCCATAAATCGTCGTGCCGTAGAGATTGCCGGCAGCATCGAAGATGAGGCCAGAAGCCAAGAATGACCCGTCCGTGTCATTGATGGGGAAGTTATGGATCACCTTCTCTGCCCACATCCCATTCTCGCGAGGTGACAACTCGAATACCGAACCGTGAAAATTGCCAGCGCCGAATTCGGTGGTGCCGTACAGATTCCCTGAGGTGTCGAGGACCAATCCTGCTACTGGAGAGTAACCGCCTGCATTGGAGCTTGAGCTGAAAGAATACAAAATTTTCTCCGTCCAGCCCCCTCCCGTCTTAGGAGACAACTCGAACACGATGCCACCGGACTCAGGCCCACCTTGGCTCGCTGTTCCATAGAGATTGCCCGCAGGATCGAAAATCACTCCGGCACGAGGTGTGTCGCCATCTTTACTCTTGAAGCTGAAGTTGAAGCTGTGAAGCAGCGTTTCGGTCCAGGTTCCGGTTGCCTGGGGCGTCAACTCGAAGACGGTTCCGGAGCCGAATTCGCCGCCCGCTGACGTAGTTCCGTAGAGATTGCCCGAAGCATCGAAGATCACGCCGGCGAGAGGAGTTCGCCCGCGAGCGGTGCTACCAAGGAAATTGAAGCTGTAGAGGATCTGCTCTTTTTGTGCTGACGCGCCAACGGAGATGCCAAGAATGGCTAAGGCGACGATGGCGACGGTTTTCAATCCAGGCAGGAAATCTTTGGTTCGCATGAGGAGTTCCTCTTTCGCGTGCAGCGCAGTGCACACTGCCCAAGCGTAAGCGAGGGCAACGAGCATTGCACAGGCCCGGGGGGGGGCTGTCAAGATGAAGGATTTTGCATCATGCGCACTCGTGCCGTCCCTGACGGGACTCTGCTCTTTGTCCCGCAGTCACCCCGGACTTACGTCCGGGGCTAACGAATGCCGCCGCTGAAGCGGCTTGGGTGCTGATCAGTGAGGCAGCACAGCTATTCCCCAAGGTCCGTCGCCGACCTTTATTTTTTTCGTTACGCTTAGATCGGATCGCTTAACTACCGACACATCGTTCGACGGCCCGTTTGCGCTGAAGAGCGTCTTGCCGTCGGGAGAAAGATCGATGCCCCAGGGGCGCTCGCCGATTTCTTGCGATGCGGTGATCTTGTTGCTGGCAGTGTCGATTACGAAAAGTTTGTGTCCGCGGCCGGTGCTTACGTAGAGGGTTGCGCCGTCGGGAGAGATCAGCACCGACATTGGTTTGATTTTTCCAGGCTCGCCCAGCGAGATGGTTTGAATGGCTTCGTTCTTTGCGGTGTCGATCACCGTGACCGCGGCGTCATTTTCGGCGCTGACATAGGCGCGGGAGCCGTCGGGCAGAAACGCTACGGAGCGCGGACGGTGGCCCACTTTGATTGTGTGTGTCGCCGTGGCGGTTGCAACGTCGATCACTGTGACGGTTCCTGTGTTCTCGGAAGTGACGTAGACGAACTTGCCGTTGGGGCTTACCTTCACACCTTCGGGCTCTTCTCCTACCGGAACTGACTTCGTTACCTTGCCGGTGGCGATGTCGACGAAGCTGGCTTTGGCGTCGTCCTCGTTGGAGACGATGATGGTGCGGCCGTCTTTGGTGATGTCGAAATTCTCCGGGTCGGAGCCGGAGGGAATCAGGCGAAGGAGTTTGTTCTGCTGCACGTCAAAGACGCCGATGCCATCGGCGGTTTTGTCGGGTGGAGGGAGTTTGCTTTCGTCCACTCCGGGGCCGGCGATGGGAGAGCCGCTTAGCGCGATGTAGAGGAAACGGTGGTCGGGGCTGGCATGGATGCCACGAGGGCGCTTGCCTAGCGGGACGGTCGCAAGCACTTGCAGCGTGGAGGAGTCGATCTCGGTGAGATCGCCCGATTTTTCATTGGTTACGTAGATGGTGAAATGGGATTGATCGTTGGGCGTTCCAGCGGAAACGACGGAAGCGAGGAGAAGGATCGTGATCAGGGTATATTTTGAGTTCGACATGGGCTAGAGGGATTCTGCCGTTTATTGGGGTGCGGCGCAAGGGCGCGCAAGAAAAATCCTAAGGGTTTAACTTCCGTGGAATCCCACCTTTGCGCAAAGAACGCGCAAGGATGGGGCACCCGGCGACCGAAGTCTTCTACGGAACGATCTGGTAGACGACGCCGCAATAACCGTCGCAACCGTAGAGACCGCCGTTTAGCGTGGTTCCATCCAGGTTTCCACTGGAGTCTATCAGGATGCGGCCGGTGGGCAGAGCGCCGTTGCCGAAGAATGTGAATTCGTACAACGTGGTTTCCATCCACGCGCCGCCCTTCACAGCCGGGGGCGTCAACTGGAAAACGATGCCGCTGCCGGCTTTCAGCGGATTGCCAAACGAGGTCGTTCCGTAGAGTGAACCGTTCGCGGGATTGAAAGTAAGTCCGGCTGCGGGATTTTTTCCGGTTTGGCCGGTGAAGTCGAGGAGCACGTTTTCCAGCCACGTACCAGTGGCAGGTTGCAGTTGATAGACAACGCCGTCACTGACCGGATCGCCTCCGGCGACAGTCACCCCGTACAAGTTTCCGGCGGTATCGAAGACGATTTCTCCAATGGGAGTGATGCCAGAAGTCAGCGAGCCTCCGCCGAAGGAAAACAGGATCGTCTCGGTTCCCTTTCCACCGGCTTTGGCGGGCGGGATGAACTTGTATACCGCTCCCTGATTGAAGGCGCCGCCCAACGAGGTAACGCCGTATAGCGCTCCGGTCGAGTCTAGGATTAGCGGGCCGTTGGGAGTGCTGGCGTCATCGCCGTCCCCGAACGAGTAGAGGACTGTCTCGGTAAACGTCCCGCCTTTTACGGGCGTGATTTGATACAAAACTCCGCTGTCCCAGGTCCCTCCCTGTTGGGTAACGCCATAAATGGTCCCTTGTTTATTGAGGATAACCGCGGCGTTGGGGAGTCGCCCGTCAGAGCCGGTGCTGGTGGAGGTAAAGGCGTGCAGGACGTGCTGGGTCCACGAGCCGCCTTGCTTTGAGGGCGGAGTGAGCTTGTACACGACACCACAGACGCAGCGCGGATCGCCGCCGTAATAAGTGGTCCCGTAGAGAGCGCCGGTGCCGTCGATGGTGAGTTCGGAACTCGGCACGTATCCAGTCGTGCCCCAGGAAAGAAAGTTATAGATGGTGTTCTGAGTCCATGCGCCGCCCGCCTGAGCCGGAGGCGACAATTCGTAGATGGTGCCGACACCGTAGGTCCCTCCGCCTTCGGTGGCGCCGTAGAGGTTTCCCTTTGAATCCTCGACGAGGCCGCCCTGCGGCCAGAAGCTGCCGGTCTCGGTGAAGCTGAACAGTATGTTCTCGGTTTGTGCGCTCGCCAGTGTGGCTAGCGCAAACATTCCGAGTACAAACATCCCGAGTGCAGAACTCCGGAGTATCTTAGCCCTGCTGAGATTCAGTCTTGGACCGCACATAATTTCTCCTGAAACCTGACGGCGATTTGTTGCCGTTTACTGCGGACAAGGGCAGAGACCGTAGACGTCGAGTTCAGTCTGCGTTCCCACATAGACCTTGCCATTGACGACAGTCGGAACCTGAAACTTGACCGAGGGCCCAGCAGTATCCCGTCCGGACGCCGCTTGCGTGGAGTTATAGAGTTCGGAACTCAGCTTGGTGGCATCGAAGGCATGAAGGATAATGGGCGCCGTTCCGGGCAGAATGTCTGGGCTTTCCGGCCGATCGAGCGCCCAGAGAATGCCGTTGCTGGTGCCATTGGATGAGATCGCGGGCGTGCTTCCGTTGGTTAGAGTGTTCGTGGTGTTCATCACACTGGCGGTGCTCACGCCCGCGGAGGAAACGGTGAAGGCGCGGATGTAGTCGCCAATGCCGGAGTTGTAAAAATACTGCGTCGTCGAGCCTGCCCAGTAGGCTGGAGAATTCTCAGAGCCGCCCTGCAGAGCGTTGGAGAGCGATACCTGCCCGCCCACGTGCCCCATGTTGTCCCGATTGACGATATAGAAATTAAGCACGGAGTCGCAAACGCTGGAGGACTTCCCCGTCATGACGATCAAGTCCGGCGTGGCGCCGCCTTGCGGAGGCAGGATCAACGGACTCGAGGATCCGAGATCCAGACCTGTCGAGTAGCGGCACGCCTGATCGCTTGGGGCAAAGTAATCGGCTGGGACGAGCGTGTAAGTGCCCGTTTGGGAGTTCAAAGTTAGAACCAGCTTGACCAGGCTGTCTCCCCAGTTGGTGATGCCATCAAAATAGCCATCGCCAGAGACGGCGTAAATGTTTCCGCTCGTGTCCGCAGTAATCGCGCCACCGCCGCCCCATATGCCACTGTGACCTTCTCCCGGAAGGCCGGGAGTGGTGCCGTGGTTTCCGCTATCGGTGAAGAACGAGCCTACTAATTGAAGGGTGGACGCGTCGTAGGCCAACACCCAGCCAGAGTTCCCGGCGAAGCCCATGTAGAGGACGCCTTGAGAAAAGCCTGACTGGCTGACTAACAAGAGACCGGGGCGCTCCTGCTGATGCTGCGGCGCGAAGACGACCGTCTGTCCGGGAAAGGTGCAGCCGTTGTTGCCGGAGTTCGAGCAGATCAACACGGGACTGCCGGTCTGTTCAGCGCCCGTGGTGATGTTGAGGGCGTGCAGGCGAATGACATAAGAGACCACGCTGTTGGTGGTTTCCATGGTGCGGGCCACTACGTAGAGAGTGTTGTTAGCAAGATTAATTACAGGAGTGCCGGTGATGCCGACGATGGGAAATAACTGGCAGATTCCGGCTCCAACAGCGCACGGCACGCCGACAACGCCGGGAGGATTCAAGAAGGCTGCATGCCAGAGTGGGTTCGGATTCCTGGTTTCACTGTCAGCATCGAAGGCATACACGCTGTCGTTTTCGGTAGCAACGTAGACCACGTTATGCGTGCCCTTGGAGGGGATGCTTACGTTCTGCACGTAAAGCGGCTGGGCATAGATCTGACCATTGACTGGGTAGCTGAACAGCTTGCCAAAGGAGCCGGAATTCACGTTCGCTGTGGTCAGGATGGTTTCCTGCAGATTCTGACCGGTGTGCTGGTTGTCATTTTGGCGCGTCAGGACATTCACCGTGGTTCCGCTTGGGGCGGGCGCTGCCGGCGTTTTCTGGGCGGCCGCGGGAACACTCACTGATAGGGTGACGGTGCAGGCGGCCAGCACCGCGGTCAATCCGAGGGAAAAATATTTGCGGGGCATAAATGATCCTCAGTAAGCTGGGACATCCGCGGGCAGATGGGGATGCTCGCCGAGGCCTGCTGAAACTAGTTTAGCGACCATCCCACCTCCGAGAAGCGGTGTCAAGATGAAGGATTTTGCAACCTGCCGGATCTAACGCACAATCTCGAATACGGAGCCGTGGTCGAAGGCGCGCTCGCCGGAGGTTCGACCGTGGTGCCGCAGGGGATATGTAGTGGCCGGTTGACGAGGAATCCGGGTTGCACAGCTTCCTGTGCAACTGTGAAAGCTTTTTCTCTCGGACAGGGTTGAAGATGGCAGAAATGTACGAGTCACCTCCCCGCCGATGCAGGCAACTTGCTAGGGGTCATAAGGTTACGGAATTTTCTGACAGTGAGGCTTGAATCCTGCGGATGGCATGGGGTTTGCATTGACGGAGGTGTCTGTTTCCTCGCTTTCGGATCGTTAGTTCGCGATCCGGTTTGCGATCCACGATCTGTGGCTGGGTGGAGGGGGCACGGAGCCGGGCAACCGGACTGGTCCTAACCCGACCAGATGGCAGCCTCAACACCAGCCGCTATGAGAAGCCGGGCCAACCAGCCCGGTTTTCTTTTTGTATCGGGCTTCGGGCTTTCCTGGATAGCGCGCCGTCCGTCGAGGCGGGGATTTTACAATTCTCTGACTTCGAGGTGACACGAGACGATGGCCCGGCAGATTAGTCTTGCGGGTGACGGGCTGCTGCGATCAAGGAGCCTGACGAAGGATTCATCCTTAGGAGAGATTATGCGATTCAGGTTCTGTATGGTCCTGGCTTTGACCTTGACCCCTTCTTTGATCTACAGCCAGTTCGCGAGGACACCAGCACCTCCACCCACGACTTTTCGGGTGGTGCCGACCCCGAACCCAAACTTTAACAATGGGCTGCAAGCGGTTTCGGCATCCTCTGCCACCGACATATGGGCAGTGGGCGATGCCGCGATGCATTATGACGGCAAGAAATGGACCGCATTCCCTTTGTCCCAGGCGGCTGGCGCAATTAGCAATATGAGTGGCGTTGCCGACTTCTCGCCAACGCTGGCCTGGGCGGTGGGCGATACAAACGTCGGTGAAGCAAATCCGGGCCAGGTGATCGAGCAGTGGAATGGGACTGCATGGAGCGTGTTTCCAGGTCCTACGTTCGCAGCCGGAGACCAGCCAAATCTAAAAGGGATGACCGCCATTTCGAGCGATGACATGTGGGCGGTGGGCGACCTGCTGGCCGACGGAGGACAGCTGCTTTATTTCCTTTTTGAGCATTGGGACGGGACCTCGTGGACGCCGACGGAGATTCTTTCGGGTGACGCTTTTCTGTTCGGAGTATCCGCGGATGCGAGTAATGATGCGTGGGCCGTGGGATTCAACGGTCCTGAAAACGACAACAGCCTGACGCTGGCAATGCATTACAACGGCACCAAGTGGCAGTCGGTAGCGACGCCCAACGTGGGCTCGGGGGCGAACCAGTTCAACGGCGTGGTGGCTTTGGCGCCGAACAATGTGTGGGCGGTGGGCTTTTCAACGCCCGTGCCGCCGCCTCAGCAAGCTGCAACGCTAACGCTGATCGGACATTATGACGGAACGAACTGGTCGGTGGTGGCCAGCCCGAATGTGGGGCCCAATAGCATTTATCAATCAAACCGGTTATTTGGGATCACGGCTGTGTCGGCGAACGACATCTGGGCGTTTGGTTCTTACTTCGAGTCGGACGGCTCTGGTCATCAGAAGACGCTGCTCGAGCACTGGAATGGAACGAACTGGACGATTGCACCCAGTCCGGACCCGACCAAAGGCGGATTCTTGTCTGATCTTCTGGTTGCCGGAGTTCTGGCTGCGCCGGGTGACTTGTGGATCGTCGGCGACGAGGACGAAGCTCCGCATGGAGGCAGCCTGGCGATCAATACCAATAAGCCGTAGGGTTTGGCGCGCGGTTACCGAGTTAAGACACCCTGCTCCCGTTCGAGGAAGAGATTGAGTTCTTCTTCGGCGGGAGTTAGTCCTTCTGGGAGGGTGCCGCGGTTGTATTCGGCCATGCGGTTTTTCCACTTGAGAAAGTCGGTGATGCTTTGCGGCTCGACGCGGACCTCGACGCGGCGCAGGCTGGCGAGGAGCAGATTCATTTCGTAACGGAAGCCAGTGGCGCTGCGGAGGTTCTTGGCGGAAGCGTGGGCGGTTTCGATTTTGTTGTGGCGGAGTTCGAGCAGGCCCCAACCTGCGGGAAGCTCTTCGCGGCGAATCAATCCAGCGGGGACGAGGTAGAAGCGCTCGCAGCCGACGCCTTGTTCGGGCTTGAGGCGAAAGGGCTTGGCGCGGTCGGCCAGGAAATCCGAGCGCGTAACTTTGCATTCGACCAGCACGGAATGGCAGGCGCGCTTCCAGCCGATGGCATCGGGCATCTCTCCGCTGACGCAGGCTTGCTCGGAGAGCACGACACCGCAGCGGTAGCGGCGCAGCCAGTGGACGGCTTTCGAGACTAGTTGGGCGTGAGTCATGGGTTCGGCTTTCGGGCTCTGGCTCTCGGTTTCCAAAGGATGCAAGAACAGTTGTATCCGGAGAAGCGCTGGGGCGGAAGTGGCTGTAAAGCTACCATCTGAAGGTCGTGGTCGCGGGAGTGAAATTCCCAGAAATCGAACGTGACCAATATGGTCATGTCTGATACAATCAGTCCATGCGTACGGTTAATATAAGCGACCTGAAAGCGCGGCTCAGCGCCCACATCCAGCATGTGCGCGACGGTGAGGAGTTGCTGGTCTGCGACCGCAACAAGCCAGTGGCACGGATTGTTCCCTGCTCAACGGACGACGAACCGGAGCGGGAGCGGCGGCTGATTGCCCGCGGCATTCTCGTACCCCCGAAGAAGAAGCGTCGGTCGCCGTTACCGGCCCCTGCGGGAAACGTGTCGGATGAGGTCATGGAGAGGATATGGCGCGAAGAGCGGGACCGCTAGCCCGGACTTCCGCCTTCTGGGATGCAAGCGCACTCATTCCTCTCTGCGTCCGTCAAAGCATCACACCCAGCGTTGTCAGCTTGTACGAGAGCTATCACGTAGTCATCTGGTGGGCGACTCCGGTTGAGATTGGCAGCGCACTGGCGCGGTTAGTACGAACCAGGGAGATCAGCACGGGCGACTGCGCCAAAGCCCGGCAGGTTGCGATGGCGTTGGCTGACGAGTGGTCGGTTATCCAGCCCTCGAACGCGCTGCGCGACCACGCGATACAACTCGTCGACCGTTACGATTTGAAGGCTGCGGATGCCATGCAGTTGGCCGCAGCCCTAGACTGGTGTGACGAGGTTCCGCGCGGTGAAGTCTTTCTGACCGCTGACCAAAGGTTGCGCGAGGCGGCGGTGCTCAGCGGATTCGATGGGAGGGCGATCTAGCCAACACCCGCGGAGCGCTGAGTTATGGTTTGATCTCGAACACCGCCCCCGAAGCGTAGGCGCCGCCGCCTTGCGAGGTACCGTATAGACTGCCGGACGAGTCGGCGGTGAGACCGCCGTTGGGAAAGTATGCGCCGATGCCCTCGCCGTTGAAGTTGTACACCAGGCTCTCCTGCCAGTTCCCTCCCGGCGCAGAGGTCATCTGGAAGAGCGTGCCGATGCCGTGGGAGCCACCGAATTCGGTGATACCGTAGAGTTTGCCGGAGGAACCGAGAAGCAGGCCCCCGCTCGGGCCCTCCCCGTCCGCCCCATTAACGACGAAGGCGTGCAGAATCCTTTCCGACCAGACGCCGCCCGCACTCGGTCTCAGTTCGAAGACCACACCCTGTCCAAATGCGCCCCCGTGGAACGTCGTTCCGTACAGGTTACCGGCAGCGTCGAGAACCACTGCGTTGGAATTGTACGAATTGTAGCCGTCGGTACCATTGTCGTCGAAGCTGTGTAGAATCTTCTCGACCCAACCTCCCCCCGAAGTGGGTTTCAACTGGAATACGATGCCATAGTTGTAAGTGCCCCCATCCCCGGTCGTCGAATAGAGATTTCCCGCTGCGTCCATAACGATAGGGTCTGTGAGGTAGTAGCCGTCGGTGCCGTTGTGGTTGAAGCTATGGAGCGTCTTTTCCACCCAACCGCCGCCCGCGAGGGGACTCAACTCGAATACTGAGCCGTAGTTGTAGGTGCCGCCGCCGTAGGTCGTTCCATAGAGGTTGCCGGCGGCATCGAAAATCAAATTACCACTAGAGCCTTCCGAGGCATCGTTACAGGAGAAGCTATACAGGATCTTCTCAGTCCAGTTTCCGTTTGCCGAGGGCTTCAGCTCGAACACCGTCCCGCATATATGAGCGCCGCCGTTGGTTGTCGTGCCGTAAAGATTGCCGGAAGCATCGAGGATCAGGCCGGCCGTCGGGACGATACCGTCCACGCCATTGTCGGTAAAGCTGTGCAGCACCTTCTGAGTCCAGCCCCCGCTGGAGTTCGGCGATAGCTCGTACACCGTGCCCTCGCCGTTAGCGCCGCCCTCGAAGGTTGTACCGTAGAGGTTGCCGGCCGTATCGAAGACCAGGGTGCCTGAGGGGGAAATCCCCTGTCCGGTATTGTTTTCATTGAAGCTGAACAGCACGGTCTCCTGTTGGGCGCTGGCGCGCGCGGCGGTGCCGAGGGTGAGGGTGAGAATCAGCAGCGCCGTCAGTGCGACTGAAAGCTTTGTGCTTTGCATAGTCAATCTCTCTTTCGCGTCGGGTCCCGTGACACTGCCGACGTTTGAAACCGAGGGCAATGAGCATTGCACAGGCCGGGGGGCGGGCTGTCAAGATGAAGTAATTTGCATAGTGGTTAGGATGGAGGTGGGTGGAAACACTCCTGGGCAGACCTGCGATGAATGGGGCGGGTAGGGATGCTTCGACTGCGCGGGATCGCCCTTCGGACGATCCCGCTTCGCTCAGCATGACAGAGCAGACAAAAGCAGATTCCTCACCGGGCTTGGGGCCCGGTTCGGAGTGACAATCGGGTTGAGTCCCCGGTGGCAGAGAACGGCGGAGGCGTGGGGGTGAGACATCAGACGTCCCCTCGGGACGCGTCTCGATTTACCGCCTTCCCCCGGCGCTCAACGCGCCGGGCTATTGTCAAACGCCCCTCGGGGGCTGGAGTCGAACTATCCAGGGTGTTGAGAACACGTAAGTTATTGATTCCAGGAACTGCCACAAGGGCTAACCAGGCCCTATTGCCCGATCCATTGTACGTTGATTGTACGAAAATGCTCTTCGCTCTGGAGCACAACAGTCACCACATGGCGGCAGCAGTATCGCATAGATTCTCAGAGATGGATCGAAAAAGCACCTAGCTTCCTGCGATACCGTAAGTCACCCCCTTTCCATTTCTTCGGTATGCCGGCTTGCCGTCTCGATTACTTCCGGGTTGCACCCCGTTTTCTGGCCCGGTTGGGGCAACTTCCGAGCTGGAATGAGAGTCCAATTAAGCATAGGATTGGGGGTGCCCCCCGGGCAACCAACCACGATTGGGTGGAGGTTTTGACATGAGGAAATCCACCTTCCTGAACGGTCTTCTCTCCGGAATCGCTTCTGTCGCCCTGGTTTGCGCGCCCACGACCGCCCTTGCCCAGCATGGTGGTGGCGGTCACGGCGGTGGCGGCGGAGGTGGTGGTGGTTTTCACGGCGGAGGTGGTGGTGGTTTCCACGGTGGTGGCTATGGCGGCGGCTATCACGGTGGAGGATATGGCGGCTACGGCGGCCGCGGAGGCTCCTACGAAGGTCGCGGCTCCTACGGAGGCATGCGCGGAGCGTCGCCATCGGGACGCAGTCCCGCCGCAGCGAGACCTTGGTCCTTCGAGGGCCGAGAAGCCGCTCATGACACTTCGCCGGGCTGGCACTCGTTTGGATCAGGCAACGGTGCAGGCATGGCGGGGCGATCGTCCAATGGCGCCATATCTGGAAGATCCGGCGCTGGAGCCGCGGCTGGAAGACCAGCGGCTGGAGCATCAGCGGGAAGATCGGTCGGTGAAACGTCTGCATCCCACGCGGCCATTGCCGACAGTCAGTGGCACTCCTTTGGTAGCGCCCACGGTGCGGCTGGATCGGCGCAGACCTCGAACCCACGCTCCGTGCAGAGCGCCACTCTCAACCGCAGTGGCTTGGGATTCGGCAACTCCGGTTGGCGCGAGGGCTTCGGCTTCCGTGGCGGTTATGGTGGTTTTGGCTGGGGCTGCTGCGGTTGGGGCCTTGGCTGGGGTTGGGGCTTCGGCTGGGGTTGGGGATGGGATCCGTTCTGGGATTGGCCACCGTACGGGTATAACCCATGGTGGTGGGACTATGGCTATTCTCCGGCCTACATTTACCCGAATACGGACGACCCGAATATGGACTAGCAGGTTACAGGTCGGCGCGGCACCCGGACTTACCTAGCGAATCGTCTCCGGCAGACGGCCGTCGATGAGAATCGCGCACTCAGCGCCGGCACATCGTGGAACTCAGACTGCCGGTCGCGCTGTCGGGCTTGCCCCTGGGAAATTCTCCATAAGTGCTATCGCCCTGGTTGCAACAGTGACCGGTCGAAAGTAAGCGAAAGGGGAGCGCGGACTTCTTCCGCTACTGCAGTTTCGCGTAATCCTATTTGGCTTGCTTTGAAGATGGGGAGGTCGGGGTCGGCGTCTTTCGAGAGGGCGAGGAAGTCTCTGTGGGTGGTGCGGGCTCTTAGTTCACTTGATCCTTAAACTGCTGTGCCGATCCCACAAAAAACTCCTCGTATTTCCGCTTGCCCGAGACCCCAGATTCTTCCGCGTTGATCTTGCCCCAAATAAGCTCCGCTGGTCCGGAGTCTGGGAGGGCGCGCACACCCTGTGCGGAATAGTAATAGTACTGATCTTTGGCCCATCCGTATTGCTCAACGGAAGACGTTCGGAGTACACCGTCCAAAGGAATCTTGAGAACATACTGGGCGCTTTCCATGGGCAAAGGCGGAGTGCCCTGCACCTCAAACTCGATTCGCACCCAACCCGTGTATCCCTCGGGAATCAGAAAACGCGATGAACGGTGTGTCGAATTCTGGGCACTGACATGCAGCCACCACGCGAAGCCAGTCAACAGTGTAATAGTAAGAGCGCCGACGAAGATTCGTGTCGACCGGCTTGCAGCGTCTGGGAATATCCACCTCTGCTTGTGGTTCACAGGTTGCCTGAAGCTGACGATTGCGGAATACAGCGTCGCGAAAACCAAGAGAGCGATGGCTACGTATGGCAATATCATCGGGGTTTGTGGTAAGGGATTCTAGTCCGCACCAAGGCTTCGCGGCGAGATGATCCCTCCTTCGCCCATGATCGAGAGCGTAGTCGAGCTAAGCAACTTCCGGTGTTCGGGCGAAGGAAACAGATCCTGATCGGAAAACACAGAACTCTGTTTGTCGAGCTTCGTCCGGACGGATTTCGCAATCGCTGGGCCGTAGAAACACCAACTCATCAGGGAAGCGAGCAGCGCAATCTTTGCCGCCGCATTCGGCTTAGAAAGGCTGACATAAGCGGCAATCAAAAGACACAACGATCCCAATAAGGAGACGAGCTCTAATGGATTAAGCCCGGCTCCGTACATAGCCAGGGCTAGGGTGTAAACATGGAACCCAGTCACGACGCCTGCGACGAAATAGAGGCAAAAGGGAAGCATATTGACAATCATACCGCCCACGAAACCGAGTTATCGATCGCTGGGCTAGTGCTCTAGTATACAAATGCAAACACAACGACTACAGATGCATTAAGGGCTGATGCACGACGTTCTTCCGTTCCTTAGTTCCCGCATTGCTCTCCGGTCATCGTCAGCCATTGAGCGGAGATCTCACGAGCAGGTTTGCGGTGAGCGAC
The DNA here is from genome assembly GCA_963842095.1 of uncultured Acidobacteriaceae bacterium. Lineage (GTDB taxonomy): Bacteria > Acidobacteriota > Terriglobia > Terriglobales > Acidobacteriaceae > Sulfotelmatobacter. The sequence continues at coordinate 135,246 of CAWJEY010000002.1, read as the reverse complement.
GGCGAACAGCATACAAAACAGCATACAAAGAAGGACCGTCGCGGCGACGAACGCAAGATAAATAACACTCCGTTCCACGGCGAATAGCAGACTCGACACAATCAAAGACGTGACGAGCAGTATTCGTTTCATAACGACTCTCCCAAGACCGCTCGGCAGCGCAGCAACAAGTTGGCCGGCCGCCTGTTGCACTTATTACTCAGGTGGGTGCCAGTAGAGGGCCACCAACAGAAACACAAGACCAACAAATGTTCCAATCGCCAGAGAAAGAACAATTCCGTGAAGGGTTGTGAACGACGATTCGTTCTTTTTCCTCTTCCTCTTCTTCTTCCTTGCCTTTAGGAGTCGGCCATTTACGGATTGCAAGGAAGCTACCTTAAAGCGCATGGGTTCCGCCCGAAGCCGTGTAGGAGCGATTCAATCGCCTTCCTACAGGCACTACCTGCCTCAGAGTCCCCTTGTTTGGTACTGCAAGACGGCCAAGGAGAGTCGATAGTCGTACCCAGCCTCTGCATTACTGATCTCGGCTTGGGTTTGCTGAAGTTGTGCCTGGCTCAACTCCACGATCGAGCCTAGGCCCAGGTTGTACCGCGTCTGCGCGAGGCTCAAAGCAAGATTGGCCTGCTCCACGAGCTGTTGCGTTACTGCGAGCCGTTCGTACGCCGTGTTGGCGTTTAACCAACTGGTGCGCACGTCGCGGGAAATTCGGTCACGGAGGTCACGCAATCTCTCGTCGGTAGCCTGTGCTCTCAGCAGGGATTCCCGCGCCCTTGCCGTGTAGAGAAAACCGTTGAAAACCGGAATGTCCACGTTGACCCCTACTGCGCCATACCAGTTAGAGGAAATAAGAGGGTTTCGTATCGGAGTGTCGCCAACCGCTGCAAGAGCACGAATGTCCGGGAGGAGCAAGTCTCGTTCTGCGATATGGAACTTCTTAGCCGATTCAGACTGAAACTCCAGCGCCAGGATTTCCGGCCGCACCGCAAAAGCTGTTGAAATCAGATCATCCACATTGCCTGGGGGAACGGTGATCGTGCTTGAATCTTCCGCCAGTTGAAAGTTCTGCAGGTTTGAAAATCCAAGTACCGCAGAAAGCGACGCCAGAGCAGCATTCTCGTTGTTCTGTGCGTCCAGCAGAAGCAGCTTGGCTTGTGCCAGATTCACATTGGCAAAGCTGAGGTCGAGCTCAGATTTCAGCTTGCTCTTGAACAACGCATCGATTTGGTCTGCCACAGTTTGGCGCTCTTTGACCGTTTGCTGCGCGACCGTCAAGACGGCATGGCTTTGTAGAGCGTTGTAGAAACCTTGATCTACAGCCAGCAGGATTTGCTCCTTGGTGGCCATTGCATTTTGGTTCTCCGCCTTAGCTGCCAGATTGGCGCTCGCGATCAAGTTCGTCGTGCGTCCGAAATCGGTAAGCAACTGACTCACCAGCGCTCCGCCGGCGGCGCGCTCATAAATGATCGGATTGTTCAGCGCTCCGGCTGTGATGCGCGCGCCGGCATTGGCATCCACCGCGGTGAGATCCACGGTGGCGGTCGGCCATAAGTTCGACCGGACTTCTCTCGTCACCTGCACTGAGGCAAGAGCGGTCAGTCGAGCGACTGAGATTTGAGGGTTATTCTTTAAGGCCAGCGCCTGGGCGTCTTGAAGAGACAGTACGGTTGGTGTCCCTGGAGCGCTTTGTGGAGCGTTGCCTTGCGGCCTAGACATGGGTGCATTCGAAGGGACTGGCGTTGCCGTCTGTTGCGGCATGGGAGCCGCTGGCAAGCTTGACAATGCTGCGGTAGCGGCCCCCCGCTGCGCGAGCGTGAACGCAGGCATCGCCAGTGCCAGACAGATTGGTAATACGCGTTTCATTCTGCTGTCTCCGGTGTCGGGTTCGCGACGTCCTTCGCTCCGCGCTTGCCATAGACCAGCAAGTAAGCCGCAGGCACGATAAAGATAGTCAAGAGAACTGACGAAGTGAGGCCCCCGATGATGGCGCGTGCCATGGGCGTATACTGCTCGGCTCCGGTGCCCAATCTCAGCGCCATCGGAATCATGCCAATGATCGTTGCCAGCGAAGTCATCAAGATCGGCCGCAGGCGTACACGACACGCGGTTATAACTGCATCCGCCGGCGACAAACCCTGCCGCTCCAGATTGTGAGCAAAATCAACGATCAGAATGCTGTTGGAGTCCGCGATGCCGACCAGCATCAGTACTCCCATCAGCGACATTACGTTCAGAGTGCTATGCGTGAGGGGCAGGATGATGAGCACGCCAATGAAGCCCATCGGTATGGCAAGCATGATCAGGAAGGGATCGACGAATGACTTGAACTGAGCCGTCAGAATCAGGAAGAGCAGAACAAACGAAATCAGAAATCCCAACCCAAAGCTCGTGAATGACGCTTCCATACCTTGCACCATTCCGCGGAGATTCACGCGAACGTTGCTGGGAATGTTTTCTTTGGCGAGAATGTTCCGCACCGCATCGGCGACTCGTCCCAGATCTTCCCCGTTGGGAGTAACGTAGATGTCGACCGCACGCTGAATCTGGTAGTGGTCCACTTCCGTCGGCGTCAGGATCTGTTTCACATTCACAACGTTCTTAAGCACCGTAGTCGGCCTGCCCTGTCCGAGGCAGGCCCACGAAGAGTGACCCGTGCCCGGCTGCGCGGGGCCGGAAGGGCCGCAGGCCACGTCAGCTCCGGTGCCAGGGTCTCGCAGAGGAATTTGCCCAAGGTCGAGCATGTTGTGTATGGAGGCGTCGCCATGCTCGAAGAACTGCACCGTCAGGTAGTAGTCGTTGCCGCTCTTGCGATCGACCCAATAATTGGGAGCGATCATGTAGTTGGAATTGAGCGCGGTAATGACGTTATCGACGACATCCTTTTGGGTAAGTCCCAACTCGCCGGCGTGCACGCGGTCTACATCAAGCCGCAAAGCCGGATAGTTCATGTCTTGCGGAATGTAGACTTGTCCCACACCGTGAACCTCGCGAAAGCGAGTCGCCAAGCCCTGGGCGATGCCATAAATCTGGTGCAGATCAGGACTACTCACCTGTACATCAATCGGTGCCGGCATCCCCATGTTGAGGATCGCATCTACCATCGAGCCGCTGGCAACAAACGTCCTGATTTCCGGGAACTGGCTTGCCATTGCCTTCTGTACCCGGTCCATATATTCAAAACTGCTGAGCCGGTGGGGCGCGCTTAACGCCACTTGGACGGTCGCGGTATACGGACCAGAGTTGGTGGTGTAGAGCGAGGAAAAGTCTGGAACGACGCCGATGTTGGATACCACCAGCTTAAGATCCTTTGGTTCCACCTCACGCCGGATCAAGTCTTCCACCTTCGCAACGTATTGATCCGTCATCTCGATGCGAGTGCCAGTTGGTACCTTAAGATTGATCGTGAACTGTCCTGCGTCGGTCTTCGGAAAGAATGCTAGCCCGAGCAGCGGATAAATCGCCAAGCTCGCCAGGAACACGCCACTAAGCAGCGCCACCGTCAGTCCAGGCCGCTGCAGCGCCCGCCTTACCCACTGCTCGTAATAGTCGAGGACCTTATTAAACATCCGGTTGAAGCGGGCGTTGAATCGGTCCATCCAGGAGCGACTCAGAGCCGACGTGGGTTCGACCTCATATTCATCTTCCTTTTTCCCATGTTCCGGAACGTGCGGGACAGCCTTAAGGAAGCGCGAGCAGAACAACGGAATCACTGTCATCGCCACCACAAACGAAGCCAGCAGCGACAGACAAAAAGCCAGTGCCAACGCCGAAAAGAGAAACTTGGCAACGCCATAAAGGAAAACGACGGGGAAGAAATCGACAACATCCACTAGGGTCGCGGCTAGGACAGCGAGGTTCACTTCCGATCCACCGATCTCGGCAGCGACCATCGGAGCAGCGCCCATTTCCAGATGACGATAGATGTTCTCCAGCGAAATCACGGAATTGTCGATCACGCGCGAGAAAGCCAGCGCCATCCCGCCAAGGATCATCGTGTTCATCGTCCCACCCATCAGAGCCAGCACTACAAACGCAGCCAGTGCAGATAAGGGAATGGAGAGCAGCACAGCCGATGTAGCCCGGAAGCTGCCCAGAAAGATGAGGATCATTAAGCTAGTAAGAATCAAACCCAGAAAGCCTTCGTGCAATACGGTGTCGATTGCCTCCCTCACGTACACAGACTGATCAAAGACGATGCTGGTCTTCATTTGCTGAGGAATGTCGTAGAGATGCTTGATGAGCTGGCGGACGCCATCAACAACCGCGAGTGTGTTGGTGTCGCCGCCCTGCTTCATGATGGGGATATAGGCGGATTTCTGGCCGTCAATTCGTACTACGTTGTATTGAATTTGGTGAGCGTCCTCCGCTTTGCCTACGTCGTTCACCGTAACCCAGGACTTGCCTTTGACTTTGAGAGGAACCTGGCCCAACTGGTCCATGTTGTCGACCAGGCTGTTGGAGTAAACGAAGTAGTCGTACGGTCCCATCTTCACGTCGCCTGCGGGCAGGATCAGGTTCGAATTGTTGACCGCGCCCACCACGTCCATCAGACTCAATTGACGGGAAGACAGTTTGTAGGGATCGACGTAGACCATGATCTGGCGGTAGATTCCGCCGAACACGCCGGGGATCTCGGCGCCCGGCACGACCGCGATCTGGTTGCGAATCTGGAACTGGGCGTAATCGTGAAGCTGAGTTTCATTGAGTCCCTCACCCTTGACAGTAACCAGCGCCACGGGCAGGCTGGACGCATCGAACTTGAGAACCACCGGAGGCAGGGTTCCCGGTGGTAAGCGCTTCAAGTCGGCGAGAGCCAGGTTTGACAGCTCGGTTACGTCGGCGTCCGCGCTGGTTCCAGGTTGGAAGTACACCCGAATGATGCTGACGCCTAACAGTGACCGTGATTCCATATGGTCTACTCCGGAAGCCAACGTGAAGAATCGCTCCAGAGGGTCGGTAATATCGGTTTCAATGTCTTCCGGTGGCATGCCCGAGTAAAACGTAGCCACTACAACCTCGGGCAGGTTAATGGGTGGAAATAAATCGATCGGCATGCGCCATAGACTGGTCACACCGATCACCAGGAGTGTCAGGCAGATCACTATGATGAAGTACGGATTACGAATTGAAAACCCTGGCATAAAGTTTGTCCTGTTACTTGCGCAGCTGTTTCAGGAATCCACGATCTGCACCGTTTACTGCGCGTTATCCTCGTGGTACTGCATCACGGCTACGGGCTGCGGATGAACCTTTTGGCCTGCCTTCAGACCGCTGCGATCGCTCACCACCACCTGCTCTCCTTCGTTCAATCCGGAAACAATTTCGGCATCGCTCGCCGTCTGCAATCCAAGTTGCACAACTCGATCCTCCAGTTCCTCATTCCGGTTCACGACAAAGACGGTTGTTTTGCCGCCTTCGTGATTCAAGGCCTGGACCGGCACAGTCGGAACGTCGTCTTTTCGGTCGAGCGACAGCTCCGCATCGGCATAGAGTCCTGGCAGCAGAACTCGTTGCGGATTTTCAACGTCCACTTCTGTGTGCATGGTGCGCGTGTCTTCCCTGACATCCACGGAAAAGCGCGCAACCTTTCCCGGAAAAGTGCGGTTAAGCGACGGGACACGAACATCCACACGATCGCCAATACGGATGTAGCGCACGTAAGACTCCGGAACCGGAATTACTAAGCGGAAAAGATCGTCTTGGGAAAGCCGGACGATCGGCATGGCTTGCGTGCTCGATCCCGTTCCGGCCTGCACCAAGGTTCCGAGGTTCGCGTACCGTTCTGTCACCACTCCTGAAAACGGAGCTGTGATTCTCGAATAGTCGAACAGGCTCTGATCGTGAGACAGTTTCGCCTTAGTTACCGAGAGCTGGCTCTGTGCCGCTTCTAAGGCCGCCTGGCCAGCGTCCACCTGAGCGGAAGCCGCCAAATCCTTCCCCTGTGCGTCGTCCACTTCCTGCTGCGCGACAATGCCGGGCTGGCTCTCAAAGACCCCGTTCAGACGCGTATATTCCAGGTGAAGCGCCTTGTACTGTGCCTGATACCGGTACAACTCGTGCTGGGCGCGGCTCACTTGATTCACAGCATTCTTGATTTCCGCCTGGTCTTCCTGAAGCTGCGCTTCTAACTCTGGAATCTCCAGGATCGCCATTACCTGACCGGCCTTTACGTGCGTCCCATAATCAACGGATAGGTTCTTCACGTAGCCCGACTCTTTCGCATAAACGTCGATCTCCTGAAAGGGAACAAGTTCAGAGGACAGAGTGATTTCCCGGCCAACTGATTTCCTCGCGACCTTCGTTACACCAACGGTGACCTTCGCGGCGCTGGCTTGCACCCGTTCGTTGCCATTCCCCGAGCAAGACGACAAAGCAAAAGCTATCGCAACCGAAATGGCGGCGAGACAGTAGCCCAAGCTTTTTGATCTGCGAGGGCGCATTTTGTTGGCTCTGCTGCAACTTTGAGTCATTGAGTTTCCTTTGACCAGCATCCCTGGCCGCTTCCTACCTCACCTCTTCATAACCTCGCGCAGCTTGGCAACTGAGAAATCCCGTGATCGGCAAAAATCAATTATCTTTTGCTCAGCACGTCGCAATTCATCTGCAACACTTGGAACTTTAGCCGCAATCTCAGCGGGCACTGTTAGGACGCCGTGGCGGTCTCCGTGCAATAAGTCGCCAGACCGCACTTCCATTCCGCCCACGTTGATGACGGCTCCAATCTCAAAGATGTGAGCGTAGGCGTGGGAAACCGCTACGCTTCCAGCGAACAACTCAATGCCCATCTTTCTGACGGACGGCAATTCGCGCACGGCGCCGTTCGTCAAATAGCCGACGCACCCTAGAGCCTTCAAAATGGCGGCGTGCATGTCGCCAACGAAGGCACCTCGGCCCGGCGGGTCATCCATGTCTTCCAGTACGAGGATGCGGGGCGCGGGAACTTCGAGGATGCTGTTCCAGAAATCCGCGCGGTCGTGGAACGTGCCGCCAACAATAGGCGGTTCGCCGCTGCGGAGGCGGGCTGTGGCTGCATAACCCACCATGGGGGGCGCGTCCGGGAACATACATCGAATGCTGGCATCGGCAAACCCGGTGTTGCACAGCCTGACGCGAAACGATTCGATCGCGTTTGCGACCATGCACGTGTCGAACTGGCGAAGAGCATCAAGTTCTTCTTCGGTCAACAAAGGCGCAACAGCCATGCATATTCCCTTTCTCGAACTGAGTCTTTCTCTCTCCAAAGGGCTTTCGCCGCTCAATCCGCTTTACGCCAGCTCGCGTCCGGACGATATCGCGTTAAAGCCTTTGCCATCGCGTCCGTCTTGGGCCCCAGATCCTTTTCGTAAACAATTCCGTCTTGATTTACGACGAATGTCATCACTCCCGACGATCTGTATTCGGCGGGATACGCCAAGAACGCAAACCCTCGTGTCATCTTTCCGTCCACCAGATAGCTGCGCGAACCACCGGGTGCCTTTGTTCTTTCACGATTCAAAATCTTGAAGTAATAGCCTTGAAAGGGCTGGAGCTTCTGATCTGCTTCCCCACTGCCTTGAGTAGCAGCGGAAGCCACAAGAGGGCCAATCGGACTGGCAGCTCCCCCAGCAGTTGCCACCCAGTAAAGGCCGTTGTGCTTGCCCGGATCGCTGAAGAATTTCTGCGCGTACTGAGGATTGGGGTCGCCGTCGTGAGTTTGCGCGTAATACTCTTTTTCTGCGTCAACCAGTTCACGGCAAACTTGGATCGCCGTCAGCTCATTTTCCCCAACCCTGCGGTACAAAATCTCTTGTTTACCGTCCGCGGTATCGAAATACCATGAACTGCCTTTATGTATGAGGGGAATAGGCGTCGGCCAGTTTTCCGCGCCGATGTACAACGTCGTGCTCCCATCCGGCTCGGTGACCAGGCGATGCATCTGCTGATATTTCTGCACGAACAGGTCCCTGTCATTCTTATCTTCGGCATCGTCACCCGAGAAAATAATGTCCTTCGCATTCGGTCCCAGGACTCTTAACAACGACGGCTGGTCGTCATTCTGGATCGCCTTGAGCAACCCCTGAGTCGCATCTGCTGCGGAAGAAAACGTCTCTTGCCCAGCTTGTGGTGTGCTGAATTTCCGCTCTGTGGATGCCGGGGCGCCGGACGCTGGTTTTTGCGCTCCGGATTGTGCAGCTACACTTGACACAAATCCCAGAGCCGCGACAGCAGCGACGGCAACCACGCGACGAACGCCGGCGGCGTAGCTTCTAGAATTGGCTCTTTCCAATGTCATGACTTGCATGTCCTTTCTTGGCTCATCTGATAGTTCGCCACACTGCTAGCGTCTGCCTCCGCCCCCGTGCCCGCCACCACCACCGCGCATTCCACCGCCATGCATACCACCCGCGCCAAAGCTGGATCTCCCTCTTGAGGAAAAGCCGCGCGCGTTTCCACCGTGGCTGAATCCGCTGAAGGCGCCCGAGCGCGTGCCCGAATGAGCTCTGGCTCCGCCAAACCCACGTCCACCGCCGCCAAAACCATGTGCGCCGCTGCCGAACCCGCGTGCGCCGCCGGGTCCGCCAAAACCACGTGCGCCGCGGTCGCCGCGACCATAAGGTGCGAACCCGCGCATGTTCCCGTGGAAGTAGGCATTGCGGTCATAGAATGCGTGGCTGTGGAACCCATAACGGCCGCCGCCATAACGCAGGAACCCGCCGCCCCAATCAACGCCCCATCCGCCCCAACCCCAGCCGAATCCGAAGAACGGGCTGATGCCAAAACCGACACCGAAAGAAAGGTATGGGCCTCCGACGCCCCACCAAGGGTAGAATCCCGGCCACAATCCAACCGGATATCCGTAAACGAACTCGGGATCGTAATCCGGAACGTACACAACATCTGGGTCCGCCGGCTGAATGTCGACGTCCGGTCCTTGTTCCGTCACAGTCTGCTGAGGCGTCGTCTTCAGATTTCCTACTTCTTCCGCCTTCTTGCGCATGAACTGAATGGCCTGCATAACTTCCGCCTGCTGGTTGTAATTCGCGTCGCCTAGCTCGGAGGTCCACGAGAGATTCTTATCCAAATTTGCAAGCACGGAAGGAAACTGGGTTAGAGCCTTTACGCTGGGATCCCAGTCCTGCTGATTCACCGCCTCGCCCAACCCCGCGCCCTTCAGATTTGGGTTTTCCTGCAGGAACCTTTCTGCCTCTACAATCTGCGTCGGGTACGCAGAACCGGCGAGAATCTGCGCCACCAGCGCATCGGGATACAACGCGATGGGTGCTACCAACTGCTGCAATTGGTCCGGACTCAAAGGCGCGGACTGCGGCTGAATTTGGCCTGGCGGCCTTTGCGTCGGCGGCTGATCTTGCGTAGGAAGGGGAGCAGCCTGCAAACCGCCCGCCCCTATTGCTAATGCGATCGCGCACTCAGAGGCGCAAGTAAGAATCTTCCGAAACAATTTCACTCGCATAGATGTTCCTCCTACTTGTGCCCAAGATTCGAGCATCGATGTTGGCCAAGCCCTCAAGAGCGAATCTGTCGCGCCCACCAACGTCACAGAATCGGACCAGAATTTGCTCTTTACCTCACTTCAACTCGATTCGAACGGGTTGAAGCGGAGCTGCAAAATGGGTGTCCGGCTCGTAGCGTTGCTCGCTGGTTGACTGTGCGGTTGAGGTGTTGAACCTGCTTCCGCAAGTGTCGCGATGCAGAGACTGCAACCAGAAAAAATATTCCAGAGCAGTTAGCTGCGCATATAGCTAGACGAGGGGTTCAGAGGATGGAGGAGGCCGATTGTAGAGGTTCTCTTCAAAAAGGAGGCTTGGTATCGGAGGTCCGGCAGGCGCGATTCGGCGATAAGAACTAGGAGATCGCAAGACATCGAAACAAACCAGTCGAGGCACCCAGTTGGCCGCATCCTTGTCGAGACGCTGCCGTTTCGCCTCCGGAGTTGTGTGCGCTCGGACGGTCTTCACTGTGGGCGCTGAAACATCCCACGAGGAGGAATAGCGCGTCGCCACGCTCACAGTCAGCGAGCATACGGCGGCCAAAACGACCACCGCACACCAACTCTTGCGTCGTCGATTATCGAAATGTCTTGGCAGTGGCATCTCAGGAGCAGTTTCCAACCCTAATTGTTCGTAGCATACGAAATTCGGTCGCTGCAAGCAAGGGGACAGACGTCACTAGAGTAACCAGAGCATGACACTCTGTTAGAGACCATGACGTAAACTCTGGTTGCCATCTTGATCGCGAGTGTGCGGGCCGTAATAATGGATCTCCTCCACTTCGTGAAGAACGCATACATTGGCACTAATGCAACAGCCCAGGAGCTTTTTCAATGCCAGCTACTGTCCGACGGAGCCATTCCGGTGAGCCCGGCCGCCTTGAAAGAAGCGGTGACGCACCATGCTTTGACCCAGAAGAAAAAAGATGATTGCCAGAACGAATACAAACAGGAACTTTCCAGTTCCGAACGAGGGTGGCTGTCGTTCTGGAGGAGTCGTATTCACCGGATCAAACCTCCGTCACAAAGCCGCCCCACCCTCCGCTCCGGGGATTGGGAGTCCGATCTATGCATCAAGGTCCTCGAAAACATCGCCGGGCCGTTCCGAGTTCCGAAGATGTGTTTGAAAATACCCGAGACGGTGTCGCTGAGCGTCGCGCAACGGTGCTTCGCGGGGTAGTATTTCTCGAAGAGCCCAGTCAATGCGGTTTACACCTTCGGAGATCACCCGGACGAACTGCCGGTCGTCTTTCACCTGTGCCGTAAGCCAGATGGAGGTCATTGCGTTCCGGATATGATGATTCATCTCTGCAATCACCTGCATCCTTGCCTCGACAAGCCGATGTCGCTCCTGGGCGAGGTGGGCCAACTTTGCGATCAGGCAGCTCACGATGAAAGCTGACAAGCCCTCTGCCAGCAGTCTTTCCTGATGCCGTCCGATATCCGGCACCAGCAAGTAGTGCATGAGTTCCGTCGTTAGAAAGGACGCCACTCCGACCCCTAGCGCGGCTCCCAAGACGAATCGCCGTGAACCCGGCCCAATCCGCGATCTCCCACGGACTAGCGGAAGACCTGGGCCATTCATCACGCGAGACGTAGTTCGGTGAGCGGTAGGACCAGTCGTTGACATTCGGACCTCCTCTTACTGACATTGGACCTCTCCAGGAGACCTGTCTGTCCTACCCGCCTCCCTGAAATCACGACGAACTTGCTCTTCGCGTTTCAGAACCTTGTTGAGTTCCTGAACGATCCGCAGTAACTCATCGGGATCTTTGGCTTGTAACGCGGCGTTGCACAAATCTCTCCAGTTCTTGCGGCTTCCTTCCGCCATGGTGCATTTCCTCCGAGATTCGAGCTCGTACGGAATATCGCCTTTACGGACGTCGCGGTGGACAGGCTCGCCCTCCGTGTCAGCGTCTGCCGATGCACTGAAACGAACTCGCGCGAGCCTCCCACCGGGATTGCTTGCAAGTCAACTGACAGGTCCCGATTCGTCACTTGCATCTCACCACGAAATTGCCTTTAGGAATCCTGAAGTTTTTCTGAACTTTCGGGTTTTGCGAGGAGAGTATCAATCCTCATTTGTCCCAGCCTCATCTAATTCACTAAGAAGTTTTGTGGAGGCGAGATATGAAAGTGCCAAGGTTGAAGGCACGGGAGACGAAAGAATGGCTCCTCGGCTTCTTCCTGGCCGCGATTCTATCTGCACCGTCGTGGGGTAGCGTGACGAGCGCACAATCAGCGGTACCAGGAACCCTTAATTATGTTGAAGGCCAGGTCTCAATCGGCGATCAGGCTCTCAACTCGAAGTCAATCGGTACGGCGGAGTTGCAGCCGGGTGAATCATTAGTTAGTGAAAAAGGCAAGGCGGAGGTCTTGTTGACACCCGGTGTCTTTTTGCGAATCGGGAACAACAGTTCGGTAAAGATGATTTCACCCAGCCTCACGGATACAGAGGTTGAAGTGGACCGAGGACACGCGATGATCGAAGTGGCTGAGATCCATACGGAGAACAGCCTTCGCGTTGACGAGGATGGCACAGCCACGCAACTGTTAAAGACCGGGCTGTATGACTTTAATCGGAATCAAAGAGAGCTGCGCGTATTCGACGGCAAGGCGTTAGTAGAGAGTGGCCGTGATCATGTCGATGTAAAAGGCGGTCGCGAAGTTACACTTGCCAGCAACGATCTGTCGAAACCGCGAAAATTCGACAAGAAGTCCTATGAGGAAGGCGATCTGTTCCGCTGGAGCAGTCTGCGGTCGGGTTACCTGGCCGAAGCCAACGTCGATGCGGCTGGCATGTACGCCCAGAATGGATGGGGCGGCCCCGGCTGGTGGGGAGCCGATTGGTATTGGGATCCCTGGTTTGACGCCTTCACTTTCATCCCCGGCGACGGGATTTTCTATAGCCCGTTCGGCTGGGGTTTCTATTCTCCGTGGTGGGTATATCAGGCTCCGTTCTTCGGGTACGGGTATGGGTACGGCGGATACGGACGCGGATACGGTCACTATTACCATCACTTCAGTACAGACGCGCGTAACTGGGGACCCGGCTCTCACTATGTTGGAGGACGCAGTTATGCCCACGGCGTCTATCGCGGACCGGGATCGACAGGAAGCGGTTTCCATTCCGGACCCATGATGGGTAGCACCGGGCGCGGCTTCGGAAGATCCGGTGGCGGCGGATTCCACGGTGGTGGAGGTGGGTTCCACGGTGGCGGTGGAGGCGGGTTCCATGGAGGAGGAGGTGGTGGGGCTCACGGTCGGTAAAGCAACGACCATGAACCCTTTGTCAGGCGAATTGCCAGAGGCACGGTTGGGGAGATTCACGCGAATTCGTTTCGGCCCATCGTTGCCGGCGAACGACAACATGGCGTGAACTCCCCGCCGCTGCGCACACTCCGCATAGAGTGAAACACTCGTTCGAGTTTACGTCCTAGATCCGGAACTGTTAGCGCTGCTTCATAAGACTCTCAAGGAGAGAAGTAAATGACAAATCTAAAATACGTGGCAGTCCTCTCATCTTTCGCCCTGCTATCTTCGATCTGCGCGTTAGCAGCGGATAACAACAAACATTCGGTAGATTTTCCTGAATCCCTGCAAATCGGCAGCACGGAGCTGAGAGCCGGCCGCTACAAGGTGGAATGGCAGGGCCCTGGTCCTGCGGTACAGGTCACATTCTTGCAGAACGGCAACACCGTGATTACGGTCCCAGCGACACTGCAGACGAACGACAAGCAAGTTACTCAGGACGACGTCGTGACCGACACAACCAGCGCTAACAGGAAAGCCCTGGAAGAGATCGATTTCGCTCATCAGAAAGAAGCTCTAGTCTTTGCGCAGCAAGCCAGATGACAACTTTCTCGAATCCGTCGCACCCTGCACGAGAGCCACCCTCTTTACGGTATTGAATACTTGCCGCCGTTCATTGCCTGCGATCGTCCGTCGGGGCCGTTCCAGTTTCCACCCGGCAGTGTGCAATAAGAAACAGTTTTCCTGGTAGTGAGGTGTCACAGTTCCGGTTGAGAGTTCGATTTGATGGTTGGAGAAATAACGGCAAATCGCCGAGGAGACAGGGAAATGTCCAAAGAGAATTCAGTTGTCGCCGTATATCACACTCATATGGAAGCGGATCAGGCAGTGAAGGAGCTTCAACGCGGCGGGGTTGACCTGCACAAATTGTCGATCGTTGGGAAGGGCTATCACACAGATGAGCAGGTGGTGGGCTACTACAATACGGGCGACCGCATGAAGTACTGGGGTAAAGTTGGCGCGTTCTGGGGAGGTTTCTGGGGACTCTTGTTCGGCTCGGCCCTTTTCATCATTCCTGGGCTCGGCCCAATCTTAGCGGCGGGACCGGTAGTGGCATGGATTGTGGCTGGGTTGGAAGGTGCAGTGGAGGTAGGAGCGTTGGGTGCCCTTGGAGCTGGCCTCTTCAGCATAGGAATTCCCAAGGCAGCATCGTGAAGTACGAAACCGCACTCAAGACAGATCAGTTTTTGCTGATCGTCCATGGGACGGCTGCGGAGGTAGCCCAAGCAAAGGACATCATCCAAACTACGCATCCCGTCGACTTCTCGCAGCACTCAGGGGATGAGGTATCGGTAGCCGCTTAGTGTTCCTGAAGAATAGCGTGGGCAAAGGCCATCGAGAGATCCTTGCCCAATCAACCTTGGTTGGTAAGCGATAGTTCCGTTTGTTCCTGCGGGTTCGACCGTAAGCGCGGAGCCGCTATTCCTCTGAGCAGAGTGCTCATTGTCGCCCGCCCCATCGGATGTACTCTCCGAATGGAGCTAAGCAAATGGATCCCTCCAATCCCGCAAAACCCAAGCCCCCTGACATTGCTTCCACGTCGGTTCCCGACACACTCGCCGCCCTCCATGTCAACCCCGACACCGGACTCACGCAAGCGGAGGTAGACGTCAGCCGGAAGGAACACGGCTACAACGAAGTGGCCCAACAAAAAGGGCACCCGGTCCTCAAGTTCCTCCAGAAATTCTGGGGAATCTCGGCGTGGATGCTCGAATTGATCATGGTGCTGTCGGCGGTGCTCAGGAAATTCTCCGATCTCGCTGTGGTGGGCGCGCTGCTGGTTGTCAATGCCGTATTGAGCTTTATGCAGGAGCATCGGGCCGCTGGCGTCGTAGAAGCATTGCGAAAGCGCTTGCAGGTCAGTGCGCGTGTCCGGCGCGAGTCAATCTGGCAGGTCATTCCGGCGCGGGAACTGGTTCCGGGCGACATCGTTCGCGTGCGTCCCGGCGACATCGTCCCGGCGGACGTGAAACTTCTGACCGGAGCATTAAGCATTGATGAGTCGGCGCTCACCGGCGAGTCGAAAGATGCTGACAAAGCACCCGGCGGCGTGCTCTCGTCAGGATCCATCGTCCGGCGTGGCGAAGGCAACGGCGTGGTGATGCTGACTGGGGCGAAGACCTATTTTGGGCGTACCACGGAACTTGTGCAGGAAGCGCGTCCGAAACTTCACATCGAAGCGGTGGTGGCCAAGGTAGTCCGCTGGCTCTTCGTCATCGTCAGCCTGCTGATCAGCGTGGTAGTCGTGCTGTCGCTGATCCGCGGCGCGCCGCTCATCGAGATGGTTCCGCTCATGCTCGTCCTGCTAATGAGTGCGGTACCGGTCGCTCTCCCAGTCATGTTCACGGTCACCATGGCTGTCGGTTCAAAGGAACTGGCGAAGCGCGGTGTGCTGGTCACACGCCTTAGCGCCTCGGAGGATGCTGCGACGATGAATGTGCTCTGCGTGGACAAGACGGGCACTATCACGATGAACCAACTCGCCATCACCGGCGTGATCCCTCTGGAGCGCGCGACAGAAGCCGACGTGCTCTTCGCCGGCGCCCTCGCATCGCAGGCAGCCAACCAGGATCCGATTGACCTCGCGTTCCTGACTGCGGCAAAGGAGCGGCACATCTTCGACAATCTTCCCAAGGCCACGCCCGTCTCTTTCGCCCCGTTCGATGCAAAGAATCGACGGACCGAGGCCGTGGTCGAGCAGAACGGAGAGCGGCTGCACGTGATGAAGGGTGCCGTTCGCACTGTCGCCGAGGCCTGCGGACTCCAGCCCCCGGCGATCGAGACGTTGGAGGCGCGTGTCAACGAATCAGCCGCCAAGGGCTACAGGACTCTGGCGGTAGCACGCGGTCCCGAGACAGGTGCCCCCGCATTGCTTGGGCTAGTGTCACTGTATGATCCGCCCCGGCCGGATGCAAAGCAACTGATCGCCGAACTTGAAGGCTTGGGTGTTCCGGTAAAGATGCTCACCGGTGACGCACTTCCGGTGGCAATTGAGATCGGCAAGGGAGTCGGGTTGCCTAACATCCGGCGCGTTGCCGACCTGAAGGCCGCGGACGCTCAAGCTGACAACAAGGCGGTGGACTTATTAGCGGGCGCCGATGGTTTCGCCGAAGTATATCCAGAAGATAAGTATATCGTTGTGAAGCACCTGCAGGCCGCGGGGCACGTCACCGGCATGACTGGTGATGGCGTCAACGATGCGCCCGCGCTGCGTCAGGCCGAAGTGGGAATCGCAGTCAGCACCGCGACCGACGTGGCCAAGGGCGCCGCGAGCGTCGTCCTGACCGAACCGGGGTTAACGAACATTGTGGCGCTGGTTGAACAGGGACGGACAATATACCAACGCATTCTGACCTGGATTATCAACAAAATCAGCCGGACAATCCTAAAAGCTGCCTTCGTGGCCATCGCGTTCGTGGTGACTGGTAAGTTCGTTGTCTCCGCCTTTGCGATGCTGCTGCTGGTCTTCATGACAGACTTCGCGAAGATCTCCCTTGCCACTGACAATGTGCGGCCGTCCAAGAAACCGGAAACATGGAACATCGGGGGCTTCATCGCCGTCTCCGTGGTGCTTGGTATCGCGATGGTTGCTGAAACGCTCCTCTTATTGTGGGTCGGTTGGTCGCATTTTGGCTTAGCAACCGATAACAATGCCCTCTATACCTTCAGCTTTCTTCTTCTGCTTTACTTTGCCGTGTTCTCCGTCGTGTCCGCGCGCGAGCGCAGCTGGTTCTGGGCGACGCTGCCCGGCAAAACCTTTTTGGTAGCCCTTGCAGCCGATGCGCTCACGGGCACCGTCCTTACGTTCGTGGGTCTCCCGGGACTCAAGCCTTTGCCTTGGTGGCAGACGGTCGCGGTCTTTGTTTATGCCATGGTCGCCTGCCTCGGCTTGAACGACGCCATCAAGGTCGCGATGATCAAGTGGCGCGTTCCTGACGCCGTCCTGCCCGGACGAGGACCGTGGCAGATGTGAAGTTCTAATTGACGGTTAAAGTCACCTGGGCAGAGTTGGACAGATTGTTCGCGTCCGTACCGGTGATCGTGATGGTATAGCTTCCTGCAGGAGTAGCGCCGGACCCTGTGGTGACACTTAAGGGTGAGCTTTGGGGACCCATGCCTGCATTGTCGCTGGCCGCGACCGTAAACAGATAGGTCGTGGAGGGAGATAAGCCTGTAACGTTAAAACCGGTCGGGGTGCTGGTGCCGATCGAGGCTCCGTTCTGATAGATCGTATAACTGATCGAGCCGCACTTTCCGGCGCCCACTGTTGTTGGCGCAATCCAACTCAGGGTCGCGCCCGAACTCGTCGTCGAGGAGGCCGCCAGTCCGGTAGGAGCGTTGGGTACGGCTGAACAAACGCTTTGACCACCACCCCCGCAAGACGGCAGAAGGAACAGAGCGGTCAGGACCAAGCCGAGGAGCAGGACGCCAGCAAGTTTCTTCCGTCGGGCATCTGCTGAGACAAGGCAGATACCCGTGAGCAAGATTCCCAATACCAGGAACCACATTGCCGGACGCATGTTTGCGCGGCGCCCCATCTCGTTTGCGGGCGGCGTCGTCGTGATGGTCACCACGGTTTGCGAGCCGGCGCCGGTCGGCGTCACTGGATTGCTGGAGAAACTGGTCGCGCTGCAGGCAGGAAGTGGTGAACCGGCGCCGGTCACACTGCACGTCAAGTTGACGGGTAGATTGTATCCATTGAGCGCCTTGAGGGTGACAGTGGAAGTGGTGGAGGATCCAGCATTCACGGCAGCTGGCGTGGTGGCCGAGATCAGGAAGCCGTTGACCGTCAGGTTCACGGTTGTTGAGTGCACGTCTGCGCCGTACGTCCCCGTCACAGTAACGGTATAGTTTGCTCCGGGTGCCAATACCGGGGCACTCACGGTGAGCATCGAGGAATTTCCTGGAGCCACCGACGTCTGGTTGAACCCGCACGTGGGTGAGTTCGCCGATGGCGGCGAGACCGAACAAGCCAGCGTCACCGAGGCCCCGAATCCGTTTAGCGCACTTACCGTGACCGTGGAAGTTGCCGAGGCCCCGGGATTGACTGCAGCCGGACTCAGTGGTGAGGCGGAGATGCTGAAGTCCTGAACGCTGAGGCTCGCGGTCGTGGTGTGTATAAATCCGCCCGACGTGCCGGTTACGCCGACCGTGTAGTTTGCCGGAGTTGTGGTCGCTGTTGTGGTAACCACAAGCGTTGACGGAGATCCAGGAGTTACCGACGCAGGACTGAGGCCGCACGTTGGGGGATGGGCAGTTATCGGTGAGACCGAACAAGTCAGCGCCACCGAACTGCTGAAACCGCCCAGCGCGTCGATGGTGATCGTGGACGTGGCCGAACCTCCCGGATCGACCGCGGAGGGGCTCAATAATGAGGCCGAAATCGTGAAGTTGGCCTGTAGGTATTTCGCGACGAATGCGTCGGAATAACCTGGGCCGGCGTTGTTAGGCTGATACGCGGAATGAGTAGGGAAGTCCGTCGAGAATGTGTCGCCTGTAACGTAGATGTTAGCGCCGGCTTTGTCTACCGCGATGGCTCCAATCGCGATGATGCTGCCGTCAGAGATCGAGATCGCAGAATTCTCTTCGAGTGAGCCACCCAGATAGGTGGAGAACAGAAACTGCGATCCAGCGGAATTAATCTCGGTTACAAAGGCGTCGTCGTCACCGGCCAGATTAGGTTGTGTCGGGTTCGCTGTGGGAAAATCCGAGGAGCCGGTTTGCCCGGTAACGTAGACGTTGTTCGCTCCATCGACTGCAATACCAGTCCCCGTATCGTTTAGGCTGCCGCCGAGATAAGTTGAATACAACAGCGCGCTTCCCGTGGGGTTCAGCGCCGTAACGAAGGCGTCCTGACTGCCGCCGTAGGTCTTTTGGATTGGCGATTTCAACGGAAAATGGTCAGAGACCGTCGCCCCGGTTACATAGGCGTCGCCGGCGGAGTCCACGGCAATCCCGTAGCCCTGGTCAGCACTCTCGCCTCCCAGGAACGTCGAATAAACGAAGCCGCTGCCATCTGCCTTGAAGACCGTTACGAATGCGTCGTCGAGGCCGCCGTTGCAGGTTCCATCACTGCCGCAGGTTTTCTGGAACACACCCGCAGTGGTAGGAAAAGTGGGGTTCTGCGTGGCGCCGGTCACATACGCCTGATTAGAAGAATCAACCGCGATTGCGGTGGCAAGATCCCCCGTGCCTCCGCCCAGGTATGTGGAATACACTAGCGCGCTACCGGACGGGTTCAACTGGGTAACGAAGCCGTTCGACTCTCCCGCGATGGAGGATTGAATTGCATTGTGCGTTGGGAAATCGGTCGAAGTCGTAGAACCCACAATATATGTGTTACTGGAAGAGTCCAGGGCGATGCCGTTGGCGATGTCGACTCCGGTGCCGCCGAGGTAGGTGCTGTAGGTGAGTCTTGTGCCTGCGGGGTTTAACTCGAACACAAAAGCGTCGGTGTCTCCTCCTCCGAAGGTCTGAAGCGCCCCAGTCGTGGTTGGGAAGTCAGTAGCTGAGCCCGTTACCCCGGCGACAAACGCATCGCCAGAGATGTCCACGGCAATCGCGTTTCCGGCATCGTCGCGGCTGCCGCCCACGTACGTGGAGTAGATCAACGTGGATCCGTCTGCCGAGATCTTTGTCACGAAGACATCGAGGCCGCCAGCATTCGTGGTGCGGTAGCTGCCCGGTACGACGGGGAAGTTCGTCGAGGTCGTTTGACCGGTTATGTATGCATTGCCGCTGCTGTCAATCGCAATGGCGTTGCCGTCGTCTTCAAAGGTCCCGCCCAAATACGTGGCATAGCTGACCGAGGGATCGATCACTAGTTTGCGGCTGCGATCATAATCTCCCACGCGGAACCCGACTTCATTGTCTGCTCTGAGAACAAAGCGCACCTCCACTGGATGGCGAGCGCCATCTTCCTCCTGGTAAGCGACGGGCATGTTGAGCAGCACGTCTCCCGCCGAAAATGAGAGCAGCAGATTCCCCGTATCGTCCAGGGTGATCCGGCTGGCGCCCGACACGCCGAGTCGAATCGGCGCGGGATTTGCGCCGGGCGCGACGATGAAATCGAACTCCAGCTTCCGCTGCAGTCCGTAGAAGGCCATGCTCACTCCCGGATAGACATCCCTGTAGGAAACGCGTGCATATTGGGGCACATTCGCATGCCACTTGCCGGGATCGTTACCGATGAAGTAGTTCGTGCGCCCTGGGAGCTGGTTGCTGCCGGCGATTTGCGCCCGCGGATTTCCTCCCAAAAGCCGCATGCGAATCGCGGCCGTCCGGTCTCCTTTGGACCTTTGTGAAGTGACTTGTGCTGTTCGGGCCCAGCTGTCCTTGGGGGTCGCTTTCGCCGCGGGCTGCGATGAAGAGCGAAGCGCAAAGACCGCATCGTTGGCTGTCAGAAATAGCGTGTAGCCGCCAGCCCGAGCCATGTACTTGATCCGCGGATCAGTCTGACCCTGATTGACCTCAAAGGCTAGCGGAAGAGCGTCCAGACTCCCGCGAACTTGGCGGCGATGTTCCGCATCCAGCGCCGGCCCCTGAGGAGCTCCAGCAACCGGCTTGGGAGCTTCGCTTGCCGGGTGCGTGCGCAGACGGCCAACGCCTGCCACCGCAATGGCGGCCACGACGGCCAATACGACAATCCAACCAACAGGGAGGAAGTGTCGTGGAGCAAACGGCTTAGACACAACCACGCCTCCTAAGTGAGACGCTAACACCGTTCTCCTGATGCGTCCTAGGAAAAAGTTCCGCCACCCTTCGCCGGCAGACGCGCTGCCGATTTGCCTTTGCCGAAGACCACGTTGGAACAACTACGACCGCGCCCTCTACACGCTGCCTTAGTATGATTGAAAGCCTTCTTGGAGTTATGTACCTGACGGTTCTACTCGGACGGCTTGTCGGGCTTCACGTTTCCCAGAGCATCACGAAAGCTTCTCCAAAGTCCCGTGACAGATCTGAGACTTCTGAAAGAAATGAGGCCTGGAATGCTGAATTACGGTGATTAATCGCTTATCCCTGTAACGACCGGGAGTTTGATGCAAAAGATCGCTCCAGTGGGGAAAGAGGTTTTCACATGAATGGTGCCTCCATGGGCTTCAACCGCCCATTTAGCTATCGGCAATCCGAGCCCGAAGCCACCCGAGTCACGCGAACGGGCTTCGTCCAGCCGGTAGAAGCGGTCAAACACTCGCTGTTGGGCACTCTCGGGAATCCCGGGCCCTTCATCCTGGATGGCGAGTTCCACAAACTGCGCAGGCCCAGTGTCCGATCCAACAATGTGCAAAGAAACATGAATGCTACTGCCAGCGGGGGAATATTTCACCGCATTGTCGAGGAGGTTGACAAGGGCCATGCGCAGAAAGGCGCGATCGGCGTGGACTAGGGCTCCTTGGTCACCCGTTACTGAAAGGGCTTGTTTCTTATCTTCTGCCAGGACACCAACGACCGCCACCCCCTCTTGCAAGAGGTCCATGAGGGCGAAAGTGGTTTGTTGCAGTTGAATCGATCCTGAATCAGCGTGTGCAATGGTGAGCAGCGTGTCGACCATGGCAGTGAGCTTGGCGACTTCCTCCAGCATGCTTCCGATGATGTCGCGATATTTCTCGGCATCGTGCTCCTCCTGCAGGCCCACTTCTCCAACACTGCGCATGGATGCCAACGGCGTCCTGAGTTCGTGCGAGACGTCAGACGTGAAACGCTGCAGCTGTTCAAAGGATTCCTGTAGGCGTTCAAGCAGTCCGTTGAGGACAAGCGCCATGTGACCTAGTTCGTCCTCGGGATTCTTGACCGGGATGCGTTCATTGAGGCGGCGCGCCGTGATGCGCTCGGTGAGCCTGGCCATCTGTTCGAGTGGGTCAAGAACCTTGACGGCGAACCGGTAGCCCGCAAAACCGGCAGCGATCAGCGCGATCGGCAGAACAAGAGTAAGTAGGCCAAGCAACTGAAGCGATTGGAGTCTCAGAGGCTCTGTGCTATACGCCAGGCGGATGAGAACTGGGGTGTCCTGGAGAACATGAACATGACTGATAACTAAAACCCGCATCCCGTCAGCGAGGCGCAGGCTCCGCGGAGAAAAACTATTCACACCTTCATCGGGTACAGGCTGGTTACCCAGTGAGTTTCCATTGAGCTTGCGATTCCGGAAAAGCACCCGCCCATTTGCATCACGTACTTCCAACAGCCGGTCGAGCAAAAGTCTTGATTCGGGCCGATTGAAATACTCCTCATGCAACGAGAGTTGCCCGTCGGCGGTGAAGTAAAGGAGACCCTGTACGGTCTCCAGATCCTGTACTTCGGCATGGTAAAGCTGCTGCTTCAGCTGCCAATACTGGAGAAAACACGCAGTGCAAATGTAGGCTGCAAACAAGAGACCGAAAATGGCAACATACCAGAGCGTGAGGCGGCTTCGGATGTGAGTAAGCGGGATGGTCACTTCTTCGCACCGTCCATCCGCATAACAAAGCCTACTCCACGAACGGTGTGCAAAAGCTTGATTGGCCAAGGATCATCAATCTTCCGGCGGATGCGGGCAATGTGCACGTCAATCACATTGTCCATCGAAGTGTAGCGCAGGGTTGTCTTCCATACATCACGGGCGACCATCTCCCGAGAAACAACCGATCCGCTATGAAGCAGAAGATATTCGAGCAAATCGAATTCGAGTCCTGTGAGCTCGATTGCCTGATCGCCCCGCGTCGCTATTCGCCCGCTGACATCCATCCTTAGATCCGCCAACTGCAACACCGAGGCAGCCGCGGGAGTGGCCCTGCGATGAAGTGCGCGCACGCGGGCAAGCAGCTCGGGGAAGGCAAAAGGTTTCACGAGATAATCGTCTGCGCCAGCATCCAGACCGCGTACACGGTCATCAACGGAGCCCTTAGATGTGAGGGCTAATACCGGCATCTTGAATCCGTCGCGACGCAGTTCACGCAGGGTCCCAAGACCACCCATCCGCGGCAGCATGATGTCCAAGAGAATCAGGTCGAAGTTGTGATCACGTAATTTCTCGAGCGCCGATTCCCCAGAATAGGCCACTATGACTTGATAGCCATTGCGAACCAGGCCCTCGGCAATTGCGTTCGCCAGTTTGTGCTCGTCTTCGACAACCAGAATGTCGAGCGCTTCTTTTGCGTGAATATTTTCTGCGCCAAACATGACTCACCACTTTACAGCAGGTCGCCTGACCTGCCCCCCATTTTTAGTCCAGGGATAATGAGACTTTCTCCGGTTTTTGTTCGCCCCGCAGCGTAGCGGGGATGGGGGTCTGGGGCAAGGGGCCGGCGTTTGAGGCCCCTTGCCCCAGTCCAGCAATGTAGAAGCCTGCCTTCCACGAAGCGGCAAACTCCATCGGTGTTTTGTATCCCAACGCCGAATGCGGTCGCACGTGGTTGTAGTCCGCCTTCCACTCGGCGATCTTACGACGGGCGTCCGCCAGATCGAAGAACCAGTTTTCGTTCAGGCACTCATCGCGGAACTTGCCGTTGAAGCTCTCGATGTAGCCATTCTCCATCGGTCGCCCCGGCGTGATGAAGTGCAACTGGACTCCGTTTTCGTAGGCCCACTGGTTCACCACCTGGCTGACGAACTCCGGCCCGTTGTCGATCACGATCACCTCCGGTTTGCGTCCCTGCTGCTTCAGTCCTTCTAGTACACGCACCACACGCGCTCCCGGCAGCGAGGTGTCGGGCTCGATCTCCAGCGCCTCGCGGGTGAAGCCGTCCATGAGATTCAACGTCCGGAACTTGCGCCCGTTGGTGAACGCATCGCTGGCGAAGTCCATCGTCCACAGATGATCGGGCTGCGTCGGGCGCGGCGCTAGCACCAGGCGCGATCCCGCGCGTCGGCGTCGGCCCCGCTTCCGACGAAGGCTCAGCTTTTCTTCGACGTACAGCCGGTATACGCGCTTATGATTCGCTTTCCATCCCTCACGCACCAGCATTCGCGTCAATCGGCGATATCCGAACCTTCGCCGCTCTGCCGCCAGCTCGCGCAACCGCACGCGCAGTCGCGGGTCCTCGGGCCGTGGCACGTAGCGATACGTCCGGCGATAGATCTCGATCAGCCCGCAGGCGCGTCGCTCTGAAACCGCTACTTCCGAGCGCATCACGACCACCGCCTGCCGTCGCAACTGCGGGCTCACCATTTTTTTGTAACCACCGCCTGCAATGCGCGCTTGTCCAGAAGCAGTTCGGCCACCGCGTGCTTCAACTGCCGGTTCTCCTCTTCCAGCGCCCGCAACCGCTTCGCCTCGCTCACTTCCATCCCGCCGTACTTCCCCTTCCACCGGTAGAGCGTCTGCGACGCGATCCCGTGCTTGCGGCACAGCTCCGGCGTGGCTACTCCAGCCTCGGACTCCTTCAGGATGCCAATGATCTGCTCTTCCTTGAATCGACTCTTGCGCACGACTCCTCCTCCTGGCCCTGGGCGGGCCATTCTAAATGAGAGAAGTCACATTTCGACTGGACTAATTTCTGGGGGGCAGGTCAGGTCAACTCCCCTACCGCCCGCTGTTCTATGACTTTAACGCCATGTACGCGCGACGTTTCAGCAAATACGTTGGAGCTGAGGCGCTGGCCGGAATCGGTGGAGAGAGCATTCGCTTCTACTCGAACAGTTACAACAACTGCGATTTTTATGGGAACTGCACCAATTACGTGAGCAGCAACCACTTCATGGGTGACTTCGGCGGAGGCATCCGATTCTACCCGTACGGAAATTTCTTCGTTCGGCCGGAAATGCGACTGTACCTCATAAACAACAACCAGGAGTTTAGTTCGAGCCATCTAGTTCGATATGGCGTCTCAATTGGTTACGCGTTCGGCGGCGGGAGCAAATGAGGTTCGAAATGCAGCAGGTTGAAAGGAATGACATCGGAGGTGATAGGCACGAAGACGAAAGTCATCGTGCTTTTGCAGGCGGCAGGATCATTTTCCTAGGAATCGATCCCTACGAGAACGGTCCTGCTGCTTTCTACGAGATGCGAGGACCTCTGGTGGAGATGTGGGGCTAGACCTCAAAGGCATGCCCGCATTTCGAGGGTTGATGGCCACGATCACAGAAACGAGGCGTCGCTTATGACGTAAACCCGGGAGGTATTCAGTATGAAACAGTTTTTGTTCGTTACTCTATTAGCTTTTTCGGCGCAATCGTTTGCGCAGAACAAGGTTCCTGTAGGAACCATCCTGCCGGTTCAGTTGAATTCTTCACTGCGCTCGGACAGGGAGCGAGCGGGGGAGCAAATCAGTGCCCGAGTTATGCAGGATGTGCCATTGCCAGGAGGGCGCAAGATTCATGCTCGTGCGAAAGTCATCGGACACATTGTCTCTGCCAGTCCTGCCGTTAACGGAATGATGGCGGACCTCTCGTTCCGCTTTGACATGTTGGCAATGGGAAAGCAGCGTGTCGCGATGATGACGAACCTGAGGGCGTTGGCGACCATGATGGACGTATCCGAAGCACAGATTCCGGAAAGGGGCCCGGATCGAGGAACTTCCGAAAACGAATGGACCACTGATCAGATCGGGGGAGAAGTCGTCTACCGCGGAGGAGTTGTGGCACACGGCTCAAACGTCGTTGGGAATTCTGTGCTTGGCAGTGGCGTGCGCGTCCACGTGAGCTCAAGACCTGGCACAAAATGCCGAGGCGATTTGGCGGGGAACGACGAAATGCAGGCGCTATGGGTGTTCTCTTCCGATGCCTGTGGCCTTTACGATTTGCCAAACTTGACCCTTGCACACGCAGGTCGGAGTAATCCAGTTGGTCAGATCAAATTGTTATCGGATAAGGGCAACGTGAAAGTGCCAGCGGACAGTGGAATGCTCTTGCGCATGACCGGAACTGCACCATGATTGCTGAGGTGACGTGAAACCTTACGTGCATTCGATCCGTGTTTCGGAAAGGAAGAAGGATCACTAAGCCAATGAAGGACCGTATGAGGCGCATACTGCTCCTTGTGTGCCTGATCGTTTCGGTAGTGGAACTGGATTGGGAGCGTCAACGAATTTACTTGTTGTCCTCGGCAGCGTCTTTGCTACTCGTTCTCTACGGCGAACTCATGCGTCGTCGCAAAGTCCAACGAGCACCTACTGAAAGAGGTTTCAAAAACGCCCAGGACGTTCGCTCGGGGATTTATTCTGCAGCCTCGCCAGATACCGATAATCAGGCAGAGGTTCGCTCAGGCAGAACAACTCAGGCTGACTACCCGGAAAGAAGTCGAATGCTCGACTGCGCCTAGGTTGAGGTCTACAAAAGTCCTATGTTGTCTAGCTGACTAATGAGAGAAGAAATGCACATGAGAATCATCGGAATCGCAGTTCTGCTCTGTTCAATCGCCACATTCGCTTTTGGCGTCGAGCCAGTCGTCACCGGCAAGAGCGTCGCGCACTTCTTCGAGAAAATTTAAAAATGAACTTGCTGTCTGACCGGTACGAGGGTTTACAGGCGGTTTTTGGAATGCTGTCACGGTCGAGGTGCAATTGTGAAACCTATTCACATTTTTGATGTTGTTCCGTCGCTGCCTGAGCCCCTGAGTGGCCTTCGCCGGTTGGCATACAATCTGCGCTGGACTTGGGACCACGACTCGATTGAGCTGTTCCGTCGTCTGGATAACGAACTATGGGAATCCACTGGGCACAATCCTGTACGAATGTTGGGCAGCATGGACCAATCGCAATTGGAGGCCGCGGCACAAGATGAGACTATTCTCGCCCACGTGGAACGAGCCGTTAGCGAACTTGATGAATATTTGGCATCAAGAGCGACGTGGTATCAGCGCACTTTTGGAACGATTGACGGCCTGCGTGTCGCCTACTTTTCTGCAGAGTTCGGCTTGACCGAATGCTTGTCGATATTTGCCGGAGGTCTGGGAATATTAGCCGGGGATCACCTGAAGTCCGCAAGCAACTTGGGAATACCTCTGGTGGGCGTAGGGTTGCTCTATCAGGAAGGGTACTTCACTCAATATCTTAATGCCGCCGGATGGCAGCAGGAATCGTACTCGGACAATGACTTTCAAAATCTTCCTCTGACTCTCGAAAAGCAGCCAGATGGTGCTGTTCTGACTGTTGAGGTTAACCTCGCTGGCCGTCGCGTAGCCATCCAGATCTGGCGAATTGCCGTCGGGCGCCTTTCGCTTTTTCTCCTGGATACTAACGTGCCCCAGAACGCTCCAGATGATCGCAAGATCACAGACCAACTCTATGGCGGTGATCGTGAGATGCGAATAAAGCAGGAGATTGTGTTGGGGGTCGGAGGCTGCAGAGCATTGAAGGCGCTGCAAATCGAGCCTTCGGTCTGCCACATGAATGAAGGTCACTCGGCCTTTCTCTCGTTGGAATGGACTCATCAATTGATGGAAAAGCACCAACTGAATTTTCGTGAGGCCCGGGAACTCGCCTCTGCTGGACTGATTTTTACCGGGCATACGCCTGTGCCAGCCGGCCACGACTACTTCCCGCCATCTCTCATGGAGCGCTATCTGGGAGACTATGCCAGACGTCTGGCACTGAGCATCCGGGACTTCTTGGGGCTTGGCAGGCAAAACCCTTCCGATGACGCAGAGGAATTTTGCATGACGGTGCTCGCTCTTCGCATGGCTGCATCAAGCAATGGGGTGAGCAAGCTGCATGGTCAAGTGAGCCGAGAAATGTGGCGGGGCCTTTGGCCCGGTGTACCGGTAGATGAGATTCCCATCGGGCACGTGACTAATGGAGTGCATTTCCGCTCCTGGAATTCGAACGAAATGAACCACCTCTACGATCGCTATCTCGGCCCGCATTGGCGCGAAAACCAGGCCGATCCGAAGCTGTGGTTGCGAGTCGATTCTATTCCGCAGGAGGAGCTCTGGCGAACGCACGAACGTCGCCGAGAACGCCTTGTCACCTTTACGAGGAGAAGGTTGCGATCACAGCTGACACAACGCGGCGCAGCGCGCTCGGCGATCGACGCTGCCGATGAAGTGCTAGACTCGTCGGCATTGACAATTGGGTTCGCACGCCGGTTTGCCACGTACAAACGGGCCACACTCTTGCTGCGGGATGTGAGCCGTCTCGACCGAATTCTCAACCATCCGGGCCGCCCGGTCCAGATTCTGTTTGCCGGCAAAGCGCATCCCCGCGATGATGCGGGAAAAGCTCTCATCCAAGAGATTACTAAGCTCGCACAACAGAAGCAGTTTCGTCGCCGCCTGGTATTCCTGGAGGACTATGACATGGCAGTGGCGCGAGCACTAGTGCAAGGCTGCGATGTATGGCTGAACACCCCGCTGCGGCCCCTTGAAGCCAGCGGCACTAGCGGCATGAAGGCCCTCGCTAACGGCGCTCTGAATGTGAGCACGCTCGATGGTTGGTGGGATGAAGCATGGCACTATGCCGCGACAAAAGGCAGCTTTGTAGGCTGGGCGATCGGACGCGGCGAAAAATATGAGAGCGCCGAATATCAGGATCAAGTCGAGGCGGCAGCCCTCTACGATTTGCTGGAATCAGAGATTGTTCCTGCGTTCTATGAACGGAGCGCGGACGGACTGCCGCGACGCTGGATTGCGTATATGAAGTCCTCCATTGGAACGTTGTCGTATTCGTTCAATGCGCAGCGGATGGTTAAGGACTATACCTCGGATTTTTACACACGAGCACATGAAAAATGCCAGCAGTTGCTGGCGGGTGGAGCGCAACGCACTCGAAACCTCGCTGCCTGGCTGGCACGAGTCGAAGGTGAATGGCTTAATGTCAGCGTGGAAGCGGTCGACGCGATAGGAAACGGAGAACTCCAGATCGGAGACAAGATTCGCGTTCAAGCACGAGTGCTTCTAGGGAACCTCCCTCCGGATGAAGTTGCCGTGGAATTCTATGTCGGGCGTCTGAATGCTGACGGACAAATCACAAATGCGACGAGTGTTCCGATGGAGTACGCCGGTCGGCGAGACGGGATCCATCTGTTTGAGGCGAACAATGTTCCGTGCTCACTCAGCGGACGCAATGGGTACACAGTGCGCGTTCGTCCCTTCCACGAGGACGAGGCACGACCGTTTCTCCCCGGTCTCCTCAGCTGGGCTGACGAGAGTCTGATGACCGCTACTACGGGACGCTGAGGTTGTTTCTTCGGCGTGTCCGCACTTTTCAGCAGGTCCCTTTGAGATTTGTTGAATGCGTTTGCACAGTTCGGCCGGAGGCAAGCCTCACGAACAACAACTCAGCCCAGTCCAGTTTGGATTTGGGAACTTTCCGATACACTGAGCGCATACTGACTCATGCCGGGGAGATGACGGAGTCTGCGGAAGTATGAAGATCTCGCAAAAAGGACTCTATGCATTGCAAGCCATCACGATGCTTGCGCGTCATCAAGAAGAGGGCGCTATCCCAGGATATTGCCCAAGAGGGAAACCTTCCGGCGAAGTTCCTTGAGCTGATCTTACTCGACCTCAAGCATGCTCGTTTGCTCGATAGCGTACGCGGCAATAAGGGCGGCTACAAATTGCGCCGGGACCCCGCCGACATCCGTCTCAGCGAGGTCATCCGCTTGATCGATGGTCCGCTGGCGCCCTTTGGTGATGCGGACCAACTCCGCACGCTTATCGCCCGAGACTCGGATCATCGTGCACTGTACCACTGTACCGAGTGTTTCTCGATGTTCGAGACGCAGCCGCGGATATTCTCGAAAACACGGCGATCGCAGATATTGTCAGATGCAGGAACGTTCAAGCTCGGCATTGAGCGACCGCCGACTCGCAACAGAGGAACAGAGGACGTTTTGAACCTCAGGTGTCTGGCACTTCTAAAGGTGAAGGGATTCTATGACCATCCTGGAGTTTAGCCTGCTGGTTTTCGGCAGTTCGCTGATCGCCGGCCTCATAGGGGCATTGACGGGATTGGGCGGAGGCGTTGTCCTCGTACCGCTGCTCAGCTTGTTCTTTAAGGTGGACATCCGCTATGCCATCGGTGCCTCGCTCGTGTCGGTGATCGCGACTTCCTCGGGCGCGGCGGCAGCTTACGTGAAAGAGGGCTTCTCTAATATCAGAATAGGGATGTTCCTCGAGATTGCGACCACCCTAGGGGCACTTCTCGGCGCAAACTTGGCAGCACGAGTATCGACACAT
Organism: uncultured Acidobacteriaceae bacterium; assembly: GCA_963842095.1. Classification (GTDB taxonomy): domain Bacteria; phylum Acidobacteriota; class Terriglobia; order Terriglobales; family Acidobacteriaceae; genus Sulfotelmatobacter. The sequence continues at coordinate 105,355 of CAWJEY010000002.1, read as the reverse complement.
GCAATTGCAATTGTCTTTGGAGTGGCGTTGTTGTTTTCCGCATATTTTTCCCGGAAACCTAGATCGCAAGCTGAACGCGAAGTTCCACCCGATCCGCGGGCTACTCGGTTGCGATTGAACGGCAGTTTCCCTGATGCGGACGGTCCGCGAAGCTACAACGTACAGCATGTACCGACCGGCTGGGCCCTCATGTTTGGCGCTGGCGCCTTGTCTGGACTTCTTGGCATCGGCTCCGGCGCGATGAAGGTTCTCGCCATGGATCAGGCGATGAAAATTCCTTTCAAAGTTTCAACCACCACCAGCAATTTCATGATCGGTGTCACCGCCGCTGCGAGCGCGGGTGTGTATCTGAACCGCGGTTACATTGATCCAGGACTGGTCATGCCAGTGATGCTAGGTGTTCTCGCCGGTTCATTGTTGGGCGCTCGGATTCTGATCAAAGTGCATACAAAATGGCTGCGCCTGGGGTTCAGCCTGGTGATTGTTCTTCTAGCGACTGAGATGCTCTATAACGGGCTTTCCGGGAGGATCTAAGTGCTTCCAAAGCGGGAATGGACCGACCAAAGGATTGAAAATATTCTAGGAAACCTGCTGCGTGCCGGAGTCCTTCTGTCTGCGCTGGTTGTATTGATTGGTGGCGTGATTTATCTCCTGCGGCATGGTCACTCACCCGTGGATTTCGGTGTGTTCCGTGGCGAACCGGCAGACCTTCGAGGCATCCGCGGAATCGTCAGCGACACACTGGCATTGCGAGGCCGGGGAATCATCCAATTCGGGCTCTTACTGCTGATCGCGACTCCCGTAGCGCGAGTCGCATTCTCGATCTTTGGGTTCGCAGAAGAGCGCGACCGCATGTACGTCGTGTTCACGCTGATCGTGTTTTCGATCTTGCTCTACAGCCTCCTCGGATCCGCTTAACTCGGCGAAGACCCGATCTTGTTCGCCTTGATCTTCTCAAGGGTCGAGTTGTGCCGCTACCCATCAGCACTTTCACTTGGCCACGCAATTCGGAATCGAGACAGACGGTAGCTTTTGTGCAACTAAAGCGTGATCATGATCTCAGTCGTAAGGACGATCGACGGGTCTTAAGGAGGGTATCGTTATGCTCTTCCCAACTTGCGGTGCCAGAAGGCTATTCCAAATTCCACTTTTTGTTCTTGCTGCCTGCTTCTGCTCTCTATCGTTTTCGACGCCGAGCTTTGGCCAGCAGTCAACGTCGCAAATCCCAGTTGCCGCGGATTCTGCAACGGCAAAATCTGACATAGACCAAGCACAGCTGAGTGGCACCCGCCCAGCGCAACCGCCACCGGTGCTGCAACAGCTTAATTCCGCGATCGAACAGCTTACAGCCAGGATTTCTCCGGCGGTGGTTCAAATTCTGGTTACGGGCTATGGTCCCCTAGAAGAAAATAATCGTGGTCAAACGGCGCTCATAACCCGCGAGCACGCAATTGGTTCGGGAGTGATCGTGGACCCGGATGGCTACATCATGACGAACGCCCATGTCGTGGAAGGGGCGCAACGTATCCACGTGGCGCTTGCAGTGCCTTCAGTGGATTTTCCGGACCAGATGGGGCCAGCGGGTAAGCAGCGGATCGTTGAGGCTCGACTCATTGGTATTCACAAGGAAACCGACCTTGCGCTACTCAAGATTGAGCAGACGGGACTACCCACACTTTCACTTGGCAATCGCCGGCCGGTGCATCAAGGGGAACTGGTGTTTGCGCTCGGCAGTCCCGAGGGGCTTGAGAACTCGGTGACCATGGGCGTCGTGAGTTCGGTTGCGAGGCAGGCAGATCCGAGCCGTCCGATGGTTTACATCCAAACGGATGCTCCCATCAACCCGGGAAATAGCGGCGGCCCTCTAGTTGACACGGACGGCTACGTCGTAGGGATTAACACTTTCATTCTTTCCCAAGCGGGTGGAAGTGAGGGGCTAGGGTTTGCCATCCCGGCGCGGATCGTAAGGTTTGTCTACGAAAGCCTGCGCAAGTATGGCCACGTTCATCGGATCGAGGTTAAAGCAGCGGCCCAAACGATCACTGCCAGCTTGGCTAAAGGATTGGGGCTTGCGCAAAATTGGGGAGTGGTGATTGATGATGTGATCCCGGGAGGTCCTGCTGAAGCCGCTGGCCTGAAGGTCGGGGATATCGTAGTAAGGGCTGATGGCCGCCTCATTGGTACGCTGCCTGCCTTTACCTCTGCTCTCTATCTCCATCCTTTAGATGAAGTGCTTAAGCTCGAGATTCTCAGGGGAACGGAACGCAAGACACTCTTCATCCCTGCGATTGAAATGAAAGATCCAATGGATTCTCTGTCTGACTTGGTTAATTCACGCGAAAACCTAGTCTCTCGGTTGGGGATACTCGCGCTCAGTTTGAACGATAACCTGCGGTCCATGATTGGTACGCTGCGCAATCCTTCCGGCGTTGTCGTAGTCGCACGAGTAGCAAATTTCATGAGTTCCGAGACTGGCCTGGAGACTGCAGATATTATCCACAGCGTGAACCAGGTGCCGATCGACTCTCTAAGCTCGCTGCGTGCGGCTCTGACGCAAATCAAGCCGCACGATCCCGTCGTACTACAGGTGGAGAGGGGAGGAGGATTTCAGTGGCTGGCGTTTGAGATGGAATAGTGAATTTGAGGGTGGCTTGATTCCGTCTAAGGGACCCCTCATGTCCTCGCCTAGACTCACGCCACAACACACAATGGCCGAGAACGTCTGTCTGGAGCGGGTTTTCAGATGCAGTCTGATCTAATTTCTTTCTAGCCCTTCAAGAAACTTTACAGAGCCGGCCGGGTTCCAAGCTCATAACCACTCGTCGCTTTACACCAATGGCAGGGCGAAATTCCTGGTCTCAGCGAACTCTTGGGTGGGGGTTGGAGCAGTGTTACCCAACGTTGAAGTGCGCCACTTGCACGCAGGCATTGCCTCGGGCGAAGAGCTACACTTTACCAAAGCTGCCCTCAGATTGAACCTTACGCAATCTGCGCTCAGCAGACAGATCACCGAGATCGAAAAACAGCTCAGATTCCGCCTGTTCACTCGTGATAATCGACGGGTTGTCCGTGTGGAGCTTACCGACGCTGGGGAAGACTTCGTCGCAGAGGCACGCTCTTCGCTCTTGCATATGGAGCGGGCTTTTCATCGTCGGCAGTCGTGATCTCAGTGATGTGTACAAATCCGTAGGACGTGGCCCATGCGAGGAACTGCTTCTCGAAGATCGTGGTCAGCTTATCGAGAGTCGAGTCGGCCAAATTTTCGTTGCGCTTGCTGTTCAGAAAACGTGATACGGCCTCTTTGACGGTTACGAGAGCGGGCTTCGGCCGGGAGGCCTCTTCAAGTCCTTGCTGCTTCGCCTCATATTCCTCTTCCAATTTGCGTTTGAAATCCTCAGCCCTTTCCCAACTGCGGGTCTTGGCGCTGCGACGGATGAAGGAGCCATCCGATCCGAGAATGCCATTGATCCGCTTTGGGCAGCGGCAACGTTTGTAGTTGATGTCGTCGGAAGGGCAGGGAGAATAGTGGCGGGAGTAAACCGAGAGCATGGAATCGGCCTCGTTGCCGAATCCATTGTACGTTTACTGTACGATTTTTTCTATCGTTCTGTAATTACTTTATTATCATTAGTTTATAGTGATGGAGGCGGCGGGAGTCGAACTGATCTCAGAAGAATCGGGCGGTGAAGTGACCGTTTCCAGCAAGTGGCGTTCGGCGGCGATGGTTTGGGCTGGCCCGCTCAGGGGCGAATAGCCTTCGGCGGTGATGATTAGAGCTTCATTCCCTTTGTTTCTCATCTGACCATTTTCTATTTGAACGCGGCGGATGTGGCCGTCGTGTGCTGCGTCCAGGGCGTTGGCCAGACGCAAGACGGCGGCCAACTGGATGGTGGCTTTCTGCTCGTCGGGGAGGAGATCGCGCAAGGTCTTGTGCTTTCTTGTGGGTAACGCTCCGCGGTGGAAGCGGGCGACGATGGCGGCTCGTTGCAGGTCGGCGGGTTTCCAGCCCAGGGGGTTGCCGTGGGCGCGAATCAGGTCGAAGGAAGTTTTGTGATGTCCCTTCTCGCCTTTGGACTTGCCGACATCGTGCAGGAGGGCTGCGGCCAGCAAGCTGGAACGGGCGGAGTTGCCGTCGACGGAGGGCTGCCATCCGGTGGCTAGAAGGCCGTCGTAAAGTTGAAGAGCGAGGCTGGCTACGCGCTCGGAATGCGGAAAGTCAGGATCGAGGCCGTTTGCCCAGAGCTTCATGCGGCGCGTGGCGAGAGCTTGAATCTGTTTGCCTTCCGGCAGCGCGGCGCGCCAGACTTGCCAGAGGGAGTTCTCGCCCACCATTTTGGCCCGATAGCGCTCGATGCGTTTGGCGCGTTCTTCAACGATTCGTTCGTGCCAGCGCTTCCGCGAATCCGCGTCGGGAAAAACGTGGCAGGAGACGGCGGTCGCCCAAAGCACGTCGAGGTCGTGGACTTCACCGAGCAAGTCTTGCATGGCTTTGAGGTCGTTGCTCCAAGCCTTGTGCTCGGTGGGAAGGAAATTTTCGACGATGTAGCGGAAGCGCTTGATGCCGATGCGGAGAGAGTGAAGCGCGATTTGGGAGCGGTTGCGCAGAGCGCGGTTGTGGAGTTCGCGGGCGGCGGCGAAGCGCTCGAGAGCCAGATGCTTGAATAGGGCACTGCCCAGGCGGACGCGGGCGGCGCGCGCGGTAAGAGACTTGCTCCACTGACGCCACTGCTTGCGGTCAAATTCTTCGAGAGCAGCGTGGGCTTCGAGCTTTTGTTCTTGTTCGCGGGCGGCGAGGATTTTGAGGATGATCCGCCGCGGCGTGATCGGCTGAGGTTGGGATAGGCTCAGGAGAGTCCGGTTGATCTGCTGGCTGCGCGGGCGAGTCGCCCGCGCCCACATGGGTATGGATTGGGCCTAGCTTCTCCACCCATTCCATCATTACCTGAATATCGCGGAGGGCGCCCAGCCTTTGAAACAGGCGCTTGCCGGCTTTCTTCATCGCTTTCCAGTTGGGATCAGGATCGAGAGCCATCAATCCGTCGGCCAGGGAACGGCAACGGCGCAGGGAGACGCGCAGGTCGTGGACGGGATCTGCGCTGAAATCGGCGGAGGCGTGTTCGCACTCGTCTAACACGCGCAACATCCAGTAGCGCAGGCCGGTGGTTTTTGTTGGACGCGTGATGTGAGTGGTTGAGAAAGGCACTTAGGCTCCGAGGACACTATAATCGCGACCGTCTATTCTCGCTGGAGACGGCTGGGAATGCCAGTGCCGGGGAGATTCTCAAGACCTTTCACCACAGGGGGACCCAGAGGAACACGGGGTAGGACGTGACCTCCGTAATGTGCAGGGGCTTACCTGTTGGATTTAACCTTGTAGTAGCTATAGGCAGAGCTGCGGTTGAGGGGTGTTTTATCAACGACGCGACGACATTTCATGCCAACCGGGCGGCTTCCGCGCGCGCTTTTGTGCACAGCCTGAACATTCTGATCAAGTACGCGCGTATGTACGGCCCTGACCACAAGCGTACCGAGGCCCAGTTCGAGACCGCCTGGAATGAATTGCAGCACGGCCTTCCCACGGCTGGAGAGGGCGGCTTCTTGCTGGGCGTCTCTGACAACAAGTTGCTGCTGGATGGAGTTCCGTTGGAAGCGGGGCAGACTGAACGCAGCTTTGGGCAGCTCTTGAGCACGGCGGGGCTGGCCAGCCTGCACTTCTCCAAAGGGGTTACCGTGGAGGACTTTGCCCGCCTGGTGCGCGCTTTCACAATCGCTGGATCCAAAGCCCAGGACGTGTCGAAGCAGATCAAAGAAGCGCTGAGTAGCGGAAGCAAAGAGAGCACGATCAAGATCAACGAAGTGAAATTTGTGGCGGCGGATCCGTTGACCGGCGATATCAGCGTGGCGGCACAGATCGCGGCGCAAACCCTGGGACCGGAATTCAAGCAATGGTTGAACGATCCCCAGAAGCTGCTGCAATTAATCGCTGCCGCGGAGGGCGCCAACGCAGGCGGAGGGGGCCAGGCTTCCGGAGTTCCGTTGGGAAGCGTTCCGAACGTTCCCGGTGGTGCTGGCAAGGGACAAGGAGGAGCTGCCACCGGAACCGCTCCAGCGTGGGAAGGCGGAGTAGTTCCTCTGCAGGAAGCCGAGGTGATTCAAGCGATCCGGCTGTTGACGAGATTCGGGCAGGTGCAGGGCGACCCTAGCGCCAGTCCCGAAGTTTTGCAGAAAGAGCTGACCGAGACCGATCCCAACACGCGGTTGAACCTGCAGCAGTTGCTGGGAAGCCTGGCGGCGAAGGCAACTACGGAGCAGGAAGACACGCCGCTGCTGATGAAGGCGGCGGAGCATATGGCGATCCGCTTCGCCCTGGAGCGTTATTCGAAGGGTGAAGTGAAGGTAAATGCGGTGCACCAGATGATGGAGCACATGAGCCGACAGATGGACTCGCTGCGCCAGATTCTGAAGATTCAAGAAGACAAGATGAATAAGGCCGGGATCCTGGTGGAGTCGCACGCCGACATCCTGGACCGGATGTTCTGGGCGGAAGTGCCGGAGTCGGGAAAGAAGACGGTGCTGCTTTCGAATGAAGCTCCGTGCGTGCCGCCGCGAAACCTGCGCCAGTTCGTGGAAGTGCTGCTGGACCGCGACGATAAGCAAACGTCGGCGGAGATTCTGAACAACTACTCGGGCTGCCTAGTCAGCAAGGAACAAGAGCCGCGACGCAAGACAGCGATTGGATTGAGCCAACTGGCGGACCTTTATGCGCGCCTGGGCGGCGAAGCGATGGGGAACGCCATCCAAAAGGTAAGCGAGCAGTTATGCGTGGAGAAAGATCCTGAACTGCAGAGCCTGCTGAGCGCGGCCTTCGTACGCCTAAGCCAGGAGGCCAGCGAGGCCAAGAACTATCAGGCAGTGAATGCGGTGTGCAGCGGGATGGAGTTGCTGCTGCAGCAGCGCCCGGTGCTGGTGAACGATCTCCGGCCCCGCGTGGGGGTGGAAAACCGGATTCCAGAGTTCATTGAGGAAGCGTTGCGTTACGATCCAGCGCCTGCGGACCTGCTGGTGGTCTTGCGGCGCACCAGCCAATCTGGGGCCGAACATCTGGCTGACCGTTTCTTCCGCTGCATGCGGCGGGACGAGTGCGACCGGATGGTGGAACTGGTCAAGGAGATGGGGAGTCCGGCTCTGGCGCAACTGCGGGAGATTCTGCGCACCGGGCAGCCGCGGCAGGCCTCAGGAGTGGTGGGATTGTTGAGCCGTCTGGATGTGGGAACTTTGCTGGAGTTGTTACCAACGCGGTTGCCGGAGTGGAACCGCTTCTACCACGACATTGTGGTTCGGCAGATCGCGTACGGGGCGGCCCCGGATCGCGGGCGCACCCTGCTGGAACTGGCGGAGGTGCTGGATTCCGTGGTGCTGCCGGAAGGCATCGATGAAATCGGGATGAGCGGCGATCTCACGGCTGCGCCACCACTGCTGGCCATGGCGCGACCGGGCGAATCGGCTTCGCGTTCACCGTTTGTACAACTGAAGGCGATTGAATCTCTGGGCAGGCTGCGGGATACGGAGTCGCTAAACCTGCTGCGCGAGATTGTCGAGACCAAGAAAACGTTTGGCTGGGTTTATCATCGTGAACTTCGCATTGCGGCGGCCCAGTCGTTGTCGAAGACCGATCCGCGCTACAGCGCCCAGATTCTTTCCGACAGCGGGATCGAGCCGGCGGAACTGGCGATTGCGCCTCTGGATACGGCCCCGGCATGCCCGTGGGTACGGCAACGGCGCTACGAACGGATGGTGCTCTCGCGCACCATTGGCGCCACGATTGGGAGTTCGTGGGGAAAGTCAAAGATTCTGATTCGCGAGTTGAGTCTGGGCGGAGGCATGGGCACGAAAGAAGACAATCTACGCATCGGCAGCGAGGCCGATCTGGAGATTTCGGTGGGCCTGCGGTCGAAGATCCGGGCGCATGTGCTGCTCCGCCGGGCGCGGGTGAATGAAGTAGGATTCGAGATCGTCAGTACCGACCTGGAAAGCCGCTACCGGCTGCGCCGGCTGCTCGTGGAAGCGCTGAACAGCGCTCCGCAGAACAAGGAGCAGCAGTGGGCTGGGGAGCGGAAGATCTAGGTTCGTCTACGCTCACCGAATCGACCTCAATCGATTGCTTTGCCGCAGTATATCTTTTCCCCGGATGCTTACCTCCGCCTTCCGCTGCCGTCCAATGCGTTTATGGGGACTATGCGAGTGTGGCAGTGTGCCTGCCTAGTGCTATGTTCCGTGGCAGTGTCGGCGCAAACGTCGCGTGCAATGCCGGCCGCCGTTGTTCCAGGATTCGAAAAGACGGCATGTCCTGAACAGTTGTCCAAAGAGGATAAGACCGAATGCGGCATGCTCACTGTTGCCGAGAACCGTTCGAATCCAGAGGCACGAGCGATCCGTCTACCCGTAGTAATTTTTCGCAGCCACGCGGCGGAGCCGCCCCGCGACGCAGTCCTTTTCATGGTGGGGGGGCCTGGTGGCAGCAGTGTCGCCAATCTTCAGTCCAGCCGCGACATCATCTTCGTCGAAGACCGGGACTACGTAGTGCTAGAGCAACGGGGCGCGCGCAAGGCAGAACCCCCACTGGAGTGCCCGGAGATTGCCGCTCCGAAGACCGAGATTAATGCCGGGCGAATAAAGGGTCGCGAGGCGAACCGCATTCTAGCAGACGCCGCGCGAAAGTGTCGGAATAGGTTAGTGTCCGAAGGGGCGGATTTAAGCGGTTACAACAGTGTGGCCACTGCGGCCGACATCGAGGATCTGCGGAGGGCCCTCGGCTACGACAAGTGGGATCTCTACGGGATCTCGTATAGCACGCGGCTGATGCTTACTGTTGCCCGGGACTATCCCGACAGCGTGCGCAGCATGCTGTTGGACTCGGTGCTGCCGCTTGAAGTCAGCTACGATGAAGTGAGTGCAGCCAACTTCATGCGCTCACTGAATCTCGTGTTCGATGATTGCGCCGTCACGGCTGAGTGCGTGCGCGACCACGGCGACGTTAGAAAGAAGTTCTTCGATCTGGTCGAACGGGCCGATCATGTCCCCCTGCCGTTGCCCATTACTGACTCAGAAGCGGGTGGCAAACCGGCGCGCATCGGTGGTTCCGAGGTCGTAAACGCTATATACAGCGGCCTTCAAAGCGCGAATACCATTCCGAACTTACCCGGAATCGTTGACGAAGCGTACCGGAGCGACTTTGCACGACTCACCGAATTGGTGAAGCAGAATCTTGGAGCCTCCCGATATGCATGGGGATTACGTTACTCCGTTTGGTGCAGCGAAGAATTTTCTTTTGAGGACCGCAATGCGATAGCCGCACAGTGGTCGCCGGCGCGTGGCCTCGGAGGGATCGATCTAGGAACGCTGGCGCCCGAAGTCTGCGACGCATGGAGTGTTCCGCCGGCACCAGCAAAAGAAAATGAACCTGTAGTCAGCGGAGTGCCCGCTTTAATCTTCGCCGGAGAATTCGATCCCGACACTCCGCCCGCTTGGGGACAACAGCTGATCGGACCTCTCAGTCACTCCTACTTCGTCGAGTTTCGAGGCCGCAGCCATACTCCGGGATTTTTCAGATGCGGCCAACAAGTGGCGGCGGAATTTTTTCGCCATCCCGAGAAGGCTCCGGCCCTGGATTGTGTACTGACCATGCGAGGCGCTGACTTTGCACGTCCTCCGTCAAAGTGAAAACCAAACTGCGCTTGAGGATTTCCACAAAAATGAAAAGCCTCTACCACTAGGTAGAGGCTTTTGCTTCCCGGGATTTCCTACTTAACCTTTAGGAAGATGATCGCCAGGGTATACAGCGCCAGCGACTCGATCAGCACCAAGCCCAGAATCAGGGCGAACTGAATGCCGGGGCGGGCGGCTGGGTTGCGGGCCAACGACTCGGTGGCGGCGGCAACCGCCTTGCCTTGAGCCAGGCCGCATACCGCGGAAGCAATTGCCATGGAGAATCCGGCGGTGATGGCGATCCAGTTGGTCTCGCCGCCCATGCCACCCTGCGCGAAGGCAGGCATGGCAAAGCATAGGGCGGACAGGGTCATGAACAGATAGCTCAGTTTACGCATGGTCGTGTTTCTCCTCGTATCAATTTTCCGCCAGTGGGTGGTTGACGCCGTACCGAGCAGACGCCCTCACGCTTGCGGACACAAACTCGAAATCAGTGGTCTTCATCAGTGTTCTTCGGCAACCGCGCCGGAGACATAGATGATCGACAGCAGCATGAACACATACGCCTGCAGAACCGCAACCACAATATGCAGGCCGCTGAAAATGATAGGCACGCCGATCGGAATCATGGAAAAGAAAACTAGAGTGATCAGATCGCCGGCGAATATGTTGGCCCAGAGACGAACGGTCAGCGACAGCAAGCGGGCGAAATGGCTGACCAACTCAATGGGGAGCATCAGCATCGCCAGAAGAATCTTTGCGATGAGCGGCATGCCTTCCATCGGAGGCCCGAAGAAATGCATGAGGTACTTAATCCCGGCATGCTTGAATCCCTGGGTGTGGTAGTACAGGAAAGCGCAAATTGCACAGCCCAACGGGACCACGGGGACGCCTGTCGGCGATTCAAAACCCGGAATCAGTCCAATGAGATTACAGACCAGGATAAAAATGAACAGGATGGCGAAGAAGGCAGTGTAGGGTTCGCTGTGGTGCCCGATGATCTCCCGGCTTTGGTCGAGGACGAAACCCTCAATGCTCTCGAATGAGTGCTGCAATCCGTTGGGCGAGTCTACCGACAGGCGTGAGCGCAGGAGCAGGAAAAGCGCAACTAGAAGAGAGAAAACAAGAAGCTCCATGGCAAACGAATTCGCGATTGGAGCCTGCGGATGCTTGGGCTCAATATGCAGCGCCCGCAAGAACGCGGTGACGGGGCTTGCGAACAGGCGGTTCAGGATCTCGGTAAACCAGAGTTGTTCCGGCATAAGGCGGCTTGGCGCTGTTCGCTCCTCGTTGTTTCGCAGTCTTGGCCGACAAACTGCTTAGTTCCTTCGGGTTACGGCTACGTAAGTCTCATACGCAGCTTCACAAGCGATGGCGCCGACGGGCAAGAACAGGCCCACAAAGAGACCCCGGAGGCTCGCTGGAAAACTGGTTAATATACCATACGCGGCGGCGCCCATCAAAACATAACGTACAAGAAATCGGGCGACAATTCCCTTCCCCGACTGCGATTTGCCGGAGTTAGTCACGCGATCGGCCAGGCCGCTTACGCCACTCTTGAGCCAGTGGAAGTTGAGGAAGGCAATGATCGATCCTCCCAGAAAACCTAGCGCCGACGAGTGCCCGAACTTCCACCACGCTGCAGCCGTCAGAGCCAAGCCAAGGCCTACCATGAACCAGGGAATCCGCCCGGCAGCACCGGAGTAGAAGTCATCCTCCGGCGCGGGAACTGCGGAATTGTCGGAGTTTGAGTTTTCGAGTTCCATGCGGCTAAGAGACATGGTACGCGAGCGCCGTCCACTGGGACCTTCTATTTTGTGTCGCGCTGTACGGTGCGAATCACTTCGATCAGGCCTGCTGCGCTGCCCAGCAGCAGTCCGATGATGCTTATCCACGAAGTGTGCAGCCAGCGGTCGAGCAAAGTGCCCAGTAGCCATCCTACAAACGTCGCACAGGGCAGCACGAGCGCCAGTTGGCTGTAGCGGCCGACCATGACCCAGGTGTTTTCTTTGCGGGGGGAGTCTTGGCGGTCGGGTTGGGGATCGGGGGGCATTTCGCGGTGGGCAACAAAGTGGATTCTACGCTAACTAGCGGCGGCAGTGGTGGATTCCGGCCGGCTTCGCCCCTTCGGCTTCGCTCAGGGCAGGCTCTGGCCGGGACGGGCGAATGCGCCCGTCTCCACATGGCCATTTCCACCTGAGCATTTCTAGATGAGCATTTCTAGCGGATCAGCTTCGCAACCGCGGGATTAGTAGCTATGCCCAGCGACCAGTTCACGATGTTGATAAAGCGGTCGGGCATGATTCCGATGAAGAGGGTGGCGAATGCGGTCACGGCGAGCGCGGCGCGCATGGTCCAACTCACGGGCAGCACTCCGCGGTCTTCGGCTTCGCCCATGAACATGGCGTTGGCCATCTTCAGGTAGTAATAAAGTCCGAACACCGAATAGAGGACGCCCAGCGACGCCAGAGCATAGTGTCCGGTTTCGATCAGGCTGAGAAAGATAAAGTATTTGCCCCAGAAGCCGGCCAGGGGCGGAATCCCCGCGAGCGAGAGCAGGAAGATCAGCATGAGCACGGCTTCGACGGGGGCGCGAGAGTAGAGGCCGTTGAGATCATCGAGTTCGTCGCCGATTACGTTGCGGTGGCGCAGCGAAGTGATCACGCCGAACGCGCCGAGGTTCATGAACGTGTAGACCAGCAGGTAGATGAGAATGCCTTTGATACCGTCAGGGCTGAGTTCGGTAAGAGTTCCAGCGATCAAGCCGAGCAGCATGTAGCCAACGTGCGCAATGGACGAGTAGGCGAGCAGGCGCTTGGTGTTGGTTTGAGTGAGGGCGGCGAAGTTCGCGCCCGTCATGGTGGCGATGGAAACGAAGACCAGCACGGGGACCCAGGTTGCACGCATGGGGGCGAGTCCCCAGAGCAGGACACGCAGAAGCATGGCCCAGCCCGCGGCCTTGACCGCAACGGACATCCATCCCGTGATGCAGGTGGGCGCGCCCTCGTAGGCGTCCGGGGCCCACTGGTGGAACGGGACGGCTGCAACCTTGAATAGCAGGCCAGTGATTGTGGTCAGCAGGGCGACGATCGCGACCGGATTGTGCGGGTCTTTGGCAAGAATGCGCGCGAGTTGGCGGCCGATCTCGCCCAGATTCGTGCTTCCCGTCAGACCGTATAGCAGAGACAGACCGTAGGCAAAAATGCCGGACGAAAATGCGCCGAGCAACAAATACTTCAGCGCTGCTTCGTTGGAGCGGCGGTCGCGGCGCAGGAAACCTACGAGAACATAGGTGGAAATCGCCATCAGCTCAAGGCCGATGAAGATGAGCACGATGTCGAACCCGGCCGCCATGCACATCATGCCGGCCACCGAGAGCAACATCAGCGCATAGTATTCGCCATGGTTTTCATGCTCCGTCTTCATGTAGCGCATCGACATGAGAATGGAGATGGCTGTGCTGGCGAGGAACAGGTAGAAGAAATAGAGGGCGAAGCGGTCGACAAGCATGGTATTCATCATGCCGATCGAGCCCAGGGATCGTTTGGCCTCCATCCCGAACTGGATTTTGTATACGGCGCCCGTGGCAAAGAGTACGCCTATGAAAGCGATGACGGCGTTGAACCACTTGGTCTCGGGCGGGATCATCAGATCGATCAGCAGGATGCCGACTGCAAAAAGCGCAAGCAAAGTAATGGGGAGCGCCATTACGTAGTCGTTCCACGTGAATGCGAGCGCGCCCACTAGTTTTTCCCTTCCCCTTGAACCGCGGCAGGAGGATTAGACACGGAAGCTGTTGCGATGGGTACGGGCTTCGTTTGCTGGTGCGCCGCCGGCTGTGCCGCAGCATTCACCGCGCCTGCGGCCTGCGGCTTGCGCACGTCCTGCACGATCTGATTCACCGGCTGTTCAAGAATCTGGAAAAACGGTTTGGGATAAAGGCCGATCCAGAAAGTCATGATGAGGAGCGGCACGAACGTCAGCACCTCGCGCGGCGTGAGGTCATGCAGCTTTTCATTTTTCGGATTTGTGACCGTTCCGAAGAAGACACGCTGGTAGAGCCACAACAGATACGCAGCGGCAAGAACAACACCGGGGACGGCCCACGCGCCCCAACGCCAGTTCTCCATGAACGTGCCCTGCAGAATGGTGAACTCGCCGACGAAACCGTTGAGCAGCGGCAATCCCATCGAGGAGAGGAACATGATCATGGTGATGGTGGCATAGACGGGCATCACATTCGAGATGCCGCCATATTCGGCGATCTCACGGGTGTGGCGGCGCTCGTAAAGGATTCCGACGATCAAGAACAGAGCGCCGGTCGAGATCCCGTGATTGATTTGCTGCAAGACCGATCCACTCAGGCCCGCGGAGTTCAGCGCGAAGATGCCCAGCGTGCAGAAGCCCAGGTGGCTGACTGAAGAATAGGCGACCAGCTTCTTCATGTCCTTCTGCATCAGTGAGACGAGCGCGCCATAGATGATGGCGATGATGGAGAGCGTGATCATCCAGCCGCGGACTTTGGTGTGCATCAGCACATCGGGAAAGAACGGCAGCGAGAAGCGGATGAAGCCGTAGGTTCCCATCTTCAGCAGAACGCCCGCCAGGATGACCGAGCCGGCGGTCGGCGCTTCCACGTGCGCGTCGGGCAACCAGGTGTGGAAGGGGAACATCGGCACCTTGATGGCGAAGGCGAAGAAAAACGCGAAGAAGAGCAGCGTGGCGATGGTTGGGCCGTAAGCCGGATCGGAGTAAATCTTCGGCGCGGTTTCGTACAGCGCAGTCAGGCTGAAGGTGTAAACCTGCGTGAGCGCGTGGTGATGGAAATAGAGGAACAGAATACCCAGCAGCATCAGAACCGAGCCGGCCAGCGTGTAGAGGAAGAACTTAATCGCGGCGTAGAGTTTGCGCGGGCCACCCCAGATGCCGATCAGCAGGTACATCGGAACGAGCATGGCTTCCCAGAAAACGAAGAAGAGGAAGAAATCGAGCGCCATGAACACGCCGAGCATGCCCGTCTGCAAGATTAGGAACCAGACGTAGTATTCCTTGACGCGGTTCTCGATCGCCGTCCAGGACGAGAGGATCGAGATCCAGCCCAGCAGCGTGGTGAGCATGATGAGCAGGAAGGAAATGCCGTCGATGCCGATCACGTAGCCCGCGCCGATGGAGGGAATCCAGTTGTTGGGCGTGCCCTCGATGAACTTGAAACGGTCGGGACTGTTGATCTGCGCCCAGAACCACGGCACCAGCGGCAGCGAGACCAGGAAGCCGCCGAGCGCGAACAGATTCGCGATCCAGCGGATGGCGGCTTTGTTCTCCTTGGGGACGAACAGGAGGACGAGCGCGCCTACCAGCGGCGTGAAGAGGATGATCGAGAGTATGTGGTTTTGCATGAAAGTCTCAGTTGTAGCGCCGGCGTCTCGCCGGCTGTCGCGAGGGCGTCTCGTCCTCGCAGGTGGCGGCGAGACGCCGCCACGACAGCCGCCGGGACGGCGGCGCTACCAAACCTAGTGATACACGTAATAAAACACGAACCCTACCAAGCCCGCGGTCATCACCAGCGCGTACCACTGGACCAGACCCCATTCGAACAGGCGCGCGGGATACGACAACATGCGCGCCAGAATGGCTGGGCCGTTGACGCCAATGCCGTCGATGATCCACTTGTCCCACCAGCTGGAAATCGTCGCCGTGAGACGCGTGATCCAGCCCGCGGCGTTGACTGCGCCATCGACTACATTTGTGTCGAACCACGCAGACGCTTCGCCGAGTCCCAGCACGCCGAGGCGAACGTTACCCAGCTTGCGGCGTCCGGTGAAAACATAATCGTAGCCTTCGTCTACGTAATACTTATTCAGCAGCGTGTTGTAGACGGGTTGAGCGGCCACGGCGATCGGCTCCGTGTAACCCTTGTCCGCATGACTGTATGCCCGCTTGGCCATGCCCCAGCCGACTGCGGCAGCTCCGACAGAAAGGAACATCAGAAGATACTCATACGGACTGGTGTGTTCCGCTTCCTTCTCTCCGGCGGAGAGCTGCGCGGCCTTGCCTTCTTCCTGAAAAACCTGCGCTTCTTTGGCGAAAACAGGATCAAGGAACCTTTCGAACCGGGCAGAGCCACCGAGACTTGGCGGCCAGCTAAGCCATCCGGCGGAAAGCGAGAATAGAGCCAAAACCAGCAGCGGAACGGCCATGGAGTGCGGACACTCATGGATATGGTGTTCGACCTCGTGGCTCATGCGCGGCTTGCCGAAGAACGTCAGATAAATCAGGCGGAACATGTAGAACGCCGTCATCAGCGCAGTAGCGTAGCCGACGAACCACAAGATGCGATACGCGCCGCCCTCCGAAGCCCACGTCTGCCAGAGGATTTCGTCCTTGGAAAAGAAACCCGCGAACGGCGGAATACCGGCGATCGCCAGCGTGGCGACCAGCATCGTGCGATACGTGATGGGAATGCGATGGGCCAGGTCGCCCATGTTACGCATATCCTGCTCGCCGCTCATGGAATGAATTACCGCGCCTGCGCCGAGGAACAGAAGAGCTTTGAAAAACGCGTGCGTGAAGACGTGGAAGACGCTGGCGGAGAAGGCTCCGACGCCGAGCGCAAGGAACATGTAGCCGAGCTGAGACACAGTGGAATAAGCGAGCACGCGTTTGATGTCGTTTTGTACGAGGCCGATGGATGCGGCGAAGATCGCTGTGAGCGCGCCGACGATCGCGACCGTCTTCATCGAAGTGGGCGCGAGCACGAACAGCGCGTTCGACCGTGCGACCATGTACACGCCCGCCGTGACCATGGTGGCAGCGTGGATGAGAGCGGAAACCGGCGTGGGGCCTTCCATGGCGTCGGGCAACCAGACATAAAGCGGAAGCTGCGCCGACTTGCCGCAGGCTCCGACGAAAAGCAGCAAAGTTGCTGCGGTGATGATGGGATCGCCGATGGCAAAGTGACCGCTGCGGGCCAGGGTCGTCACGTCGGTGAAGCGGAGCGATCCGAAATACCAGGCGATGAAAAACATTCCTAGAAGAAATCCGGCGTCACCAATGCGATTGACGATGAACGCCTTGTTACCCGCGTCGGTCGCGGACTTGCGATGGAAATAGAAACCGATCAGCAGATATGAACACAGGCCCACGCCCTCCCATCCGACAAACATCAGCACATAGTTATTGGCCAGGATTAGCGTCAGCATGGAGAACATGAAGAGGTTGAGGTATCCGAAGAAACGGTAGTAACCGCCTTCATGCGCCATGTATCCGGTGGAATAAATATGGATCAGCATGCCGACGCCGGTGACGAACAGCAGCCAGATACTGGAGAGCGGGTCGAGCAGGAAAGCGACGTCGGCGCGGAACTCCGCCGGCTTCCCCGATTGCGTGGTGTAAGTCAAGTGCCCGGTGTCGGTGCCAAGCCAGGTGTAGACGGGCTTCTCATAAGGCTGGTGAAAATGTTCTGGCATCGCCGACCACGCGGAGTATTGCCACACTGCGCCGCAGGCCATCAGAAACGCGAGCACGATGGTGCCCACACAAACTGCACTCACCGTTGCCTTCTGCAGCTTGCGGCCAAAGAAGAACATAACAGCCGCGCCGAAGGCGGGCAGCAACGGGATCAGCCAGATGTGGGAAAGAAACATTCAATTCTCAGTTCTCAGTTCTCAGTTCTCAGCATTCGGCCCTCACATCTGACTAGCTAAAGGCTAAAAGCTAATGGCTAAGAGCTGCCGTTCTACCACTTCAGCAAATTTACTTCGTCAATGTTCACCGTCTCCTTGTTGCGGAAGAAGGCGATCAGGATGCCGAGGCCTACCGCAGCTTCGGCGGCGGCGTCAGTGATTACAAAAATGGAGAAGATCTGCCCGTGCAAGGCCAGCGGGCCGCCGCCCAAGCGAGCCGGCATGGCTTGCCAATAGTGCGAGAAGGCGACCAGGTTCAGGTTGACGGCATTCAGAATCAGTTCGATCGACATCAGGACGATGACCACATTGCGGCGGGTGAGCACACCAATGACGCCCAGCAGAAACAGGGCCGCCCCGAGGACCAGATAATGCAGCGTCGTAATGTGGAGCATCGATTCCATGTCAGCCATCGAGACGCAGCAAGCAGCGTCTTTACAGTTAAATCCCTTAGATCCTCTTCTTCGCCATCACCACTGCTCCGATGATCGCCACCAGCAGCAATAGCGAGGCAATCTCGAAGGCGAACATGTATTGTCCGTACAATAGCTTGGCGACTTCCTGCGTGTTGCTATTGTCTTCGACTATCGGCATCACGCGATCAGGGAAGATATCCTTCCCTTTCGTGTATACGGCGATAAATAATCCGCCCAGCGCCGTTGCCGCAATCATCCCAACTACCCACTGACTGTTAAATTGCCGCTCTTTCATGGAGCGCTCAATACTCACCAGCATGATGACGAACAGGAACAGCACCATAATGCCGCCGGCGTAGAGAATGATCTGCACGCCAGCGACGAACGGGGCATACAGCATCAGATAAATCGACGCCTGCGCCAGCAGGGTCACGATCAGCGCCAGCGCCGAATGCACCGGGTTCTTGCGCGTGATCACCAGGATGCCCCCGATGAGCATGATCCCGGAGAGCAGGTAAAAGAAAAATGGTGTGGCTACGGGTGCCATATCATTGGTTGCAGCAACGCTACACCAGCCGTCAGAATCAGAACGCCCAACCCCATGGGCAGCAGGACTTTCCATCCCATCTGCATGAGCTGGTCAAAGCGATATCGCGGGAACGTGCCACGATACCAGATATAGAGGTACATAAACCCGGCAACTTTCGTCGAGAACCAGAAAATATCCTGCACGCGCAGGCTGATCGGAGGGTAGAAAAGAACCAAGCCGACCAATCCGAGCACGACGCCAAATCCCGCAAGGCCGATGGTTTGAATGCGGAACAGAGGATGCTTCGGCATGCGGACGGTGTTGTAAAAACACATCGCCGCGAGAAAAAGAAACGTGGCGCCGGGGAAGAGAGCGAAAATCTGATCACAGGTGTGGCCACTGAACCAATTCGGAAACGGCCGCAGCCATCCGCCGAGCCAGAGCGTCACCGCGATGGAAGATACTGCGATCATGGCGGAGTATTCCGCCAGAAAGAACAGCGACCAGCGAAAGCCGCTGTATTCAGTGTGGAAGCCCGCGGTTAGTTCAGATTCGGCTTCGGCTAGATCAAAAGGCGCGCGGTTGGTTTCGGCAACCATGGCGACGGCAAAAATGAAAAACGCGACCAGCCCAAGCGGAAAGAATTTAAAGATGAACCACTCGCCCTGCGCCAGTTGCGCCTGCACGATGCCGATCATGCTGAGGGTCCCAGTCCCCTCGGCGTTGAGGCTGGTCATCAGGATGGCTGAGACTACGGCCAGTCCCATGGCAACTTCATACGAAACCATCTGCGCACTCGAGCGCAACGCGCCGATCAGTGGATAGTGCGAGTTCGAGGCCCAGCCCGCCATCACAATCCCCAGCACGCTCAGCGACGACACCCCGAGCATGAACAAGATGCCGATATTCATGTCGGTGATGGCTTGCGTGGGGCCAAACGGGACCACAACAAACGTTGTAAATGCTGCCAGCACCACGATGAAAGGCGCCGTCCAGAAAATAAGGCCATCGGCCTCGGCGGGCATGATGTCTTCTTTGAGCAGCAGCTTGATCGCGTCGGCGATGGGCTGCATCAAGCCGTGCGGACCGACGCGCATGGGGCCGAGCCGCACCTGCATGTGCGCGAGGATTTTGCGCTCCAACCAGTTCATGGCGATCACGGCGACCGAAAGGCCGACGAAGACCAGCATGATGTAAACCAGTTCCCAGAACCAGTTTCCCGCCGCACCGGGAGTCTTTTCGCTCGCGAGATAAGACGAAATATATTGGAGGATCTCGTGCATCAGCGGTCTACCTCGCCGAGAACGATGTCGAGCGTGCCGATTACCGCGATCACATCGGCCACAAGTTCGCCGCGGCACATCACATCGAGAGCCTG
Organism: uncultured Acidobacteriaceae bacterium; assembly: GCA_963842095.1. Taxonomy (GTDB): domain Bacteria; phylum Acidobacteriota; class Terriglobia; order Terriglobales; family Acidobacteriaceae; genus Sulfotelmatobacter. Next base: position 85,645 of record CAWJEY010000002.1, on the reverse strand, counting down.
CAAGTTCACAAACGACGGCGGACGCACGCGCACACGATACGGCTGGGTAGAGCCGTCGCTCACGATAAAATATCCCAGTTCGCCCTTGGGCGCCTCGATGGAGTGATAAACCTCGCCCACCGGCGGCTTCATCACCTTCGGGACTTTCGCCATGATGGGGCCTTCGGGCAGTGCATCGACCGCCTGCTCGATGATGCGCACCGATTGCCGCATCTCGGCCATGCGTACCAGGTATCGATCGTAAGTGTCGCCGTTCTCTCCAATGGGAATATCGAAATCGAAATTCTTATAGTTGGCGTAGGGCTGCGCCTTGCGCAGGTCCCACTTCACCCCGCTGGCGCGCAGCACCGGGCCAGTCACGCCGAACGCAATGCAATCCTCGGCGGAGATTATTCCAACATTCTTTGTGCGCTCCACCCAGATGCGGTTGGTGGTGAGCAGTTCTTCATACTCGTCGATTTTCGGACGAAAGAAAGCGAGAAAGTTTTTCACTTCCTTTTCGAACCCGGTATAGGTCTCGTACTGCAGGCCGCCAATGCGGAAAGCGTGCGTGGTGAGGCGCGCGCCGCAATACTTCTCGTAGATCTTCAGAATCTCTTCCCGGTCGCGGAAGGTGTAAAACAGGGGCGTGATGGCGCCGATATCGAGGGCGTGCGTGCCCAGCCAAAGCTGGTGGCTGGCGATGCGGTTGAGTTCGGTGAGGATGACGCGCACGTGCTGGGCCCGCGGCGGTGCTTCCACGTGCAGAAGCTTCTCTACCGTCTCACAGTAGCCAAGACCGTTCGAGACCGCGGCCACGTAATCCATGCGGTCGACGTACGGATTGAACATCGTATAAGTACGGTGCTCGCCGATCTTCTCGACGCCACGGTGCAGGTAGCCAATCACGCATTCGAGGCCAAGAACTTTCTCGCCGTCGAGCCGCAGAATCACGCGCAGCACGCCATGCGTGGCAGGATGCTGCGGGCCCATGTTGATGACGAGTTCGTTGGCATCAAGAAACGGCTTCTCGGGAGTTTCGAGATCGAGATGCGAGAGCGAGCTGTTGGGATCGGTCATTCGTTCTTACTGGCGCGTTTTCATTGCCCGCTTTCGATGCCCAGGTTGATTTGCACCCACTCGTTATCCTGCTGCAGGATTCCGTAATCCTTGCGCAGGGGGTGTCCCTTCCAGCCGTCGGGCAGGAGAATGCGCTTCATGTCGGGATGCCCGTCAAACTTGATGCCAAACATGTCAAAGACTTCGCGCTCCAGCCAGTTGGCCCCCGTCCAGATAGGGACGGAGCTGGGCAGGGTCGCGCCCTCCAGAATTTGTGTTTTCACCCGGATGCGCTCGTTGCGCTCGAAAGAGTAGAGCACCCACACTACATCGAACTGCTTTTCGCGCGTGGGGTAATGCACGGCAGTGATGTCGACGCAGTAATCGAACTGCTCTTCGTTACGCAGGACCTGAAGAATCTCAGGAATCAGCGAGCGATCGACCACCATGTAATTCTGCCCGGCATAAGACAGCGCCTCCATGCCGGAACCGTAGTTTCCCCTGAGCTTGGCGATCATGGGCGAATCCCACGGAACCGGCGTGGGCACGGGAGCTTTTGGGGGAGCAGCCGGCTTCGGCGGCGCGGCCGCGGCCGGGGCTGCTGGCGCGGGTGCAGCCGGCTTCGGCTCGCCTTCCGGCGGGGGTGAAGCGGGCGATTTAGGTTCGTCCGGCATGGCTCGGGAACGCGCAAACCTCCGGCTCGGAGGGTTACGGAGAGAACGTTAACTTTTATCAGCTTGAGGGGATGGTGTCAACGAGCCGGGCGAGGAAAACCCAGTCTGCTCCCCTTCTGGGAATGCCGACCTTGCGCTCTACACGCGGGCTTGCGCTTGATAACCCTCGATCAGGTCGCGGATGCGTTGTGCGTCGGCTTTGCGATGGCCGTGGCTGGTGATGGGGTCGGTGCCGCCGGTGGATTCGATGCGAATCTCGGCCCAGATCACTCCGGTCGAAATATGCACCGAAGCAATCTTTGAAATCGCCATGCTCTCGTCGTTGCTGCCAAACCACCGCGACTTCACGCGGCTGACGCGCAGGGGGCTGACAACAAGGCGAGTCGGGAACAGAAAATTGCCCTGGGTCCAGCGGCTGGCGGTGAAGGTTTCGGCCGACGATTCGCTGGCGGGAGTGGGCGGCGTTACACCCATTCCAGCGCGCCTTTTTTCCAAACCCAAATGTAGCCGGCGATCAGGATGACCAGGAAAATCAGTATCTCCACAAAACCGAAGACGCCGAGGGCTTTGAACTTCACGGCCCAGGGAAACAGAAAAATGGTTTCCACATCGAATACCACGAACAGGATCGCGATGATGTAGTAGCGGACGGTGTAACGTCCGCGGGCACTGTCGATGGGATCGATGCCGCACTCGTAGGGCATCAGCTTGGTCTTGCTGGGATTGTCCGGGCGGACCAGTTTGGCCGCGAGCAGCGTAACCGGAAGCAGGACGCCGATCACTGCCATGAAGATAAAAATGGGAACGTAGTTTTGCGGCATAGTGTGGGTCGTTGTTCTTGCTTACCCTGAAACCGTCGAGCACGCAATATTACCGCGGATGGCAGGCGACTTCAAGAAGGGATGTTTGCGATTCGAGGCATTTGTCGGGGAGCACGAACACTTTTCTTGCGAGATCGGACTTGAGCGTGGCCTCGCGGTAGTAGCGGCTCATAATGCCGTCTTTCCAAACGAGCAGGTCTGGATTCTGGCGGGAAAACTCCTCCCAGTCTGCGCCTTCGCAGCGAGCCATCCGTTCGCGGATCAGAAAGAAATATGCGCAGGTGATGGTCTCGTTATAGAGCTGCGTCTTGCCGCGAGCGGCGGCGAACCGCTTTAGTGCGCTGGCAAACTTCTCCAGCGCATGCAGGACGGGATACTCGCCCAGATAGGCAAACGCCAGGCGGACGTGGTCCGCGTGGTGGAAAGAGTCGTCAGGAAGCAAGTCGTTCTCGAAACGGCGGATGAGTTCTTGGTTGCTCATGGGAGCGACTATGCTGCCTTGCCACTCGCGACCGCCCAGGCCGCAGCCGTGTAGATGGCAAGATAGCCAACGTTGAACATGCCATGCAGCAGGTGGATGATGATCGCTAGCACAAAAATACCCATGAGCAACCAGCCGCCGCGGACTGCGGTTCGCGGAATCAGCAGGAGGAGAGCGCTGATAATCTCGCCCCATCCCAGCACTTGCCGCAAAATATCCGGCATGTGAGTTTTGGCAAAGTCGTGGGCGGCGCTGGGCATTACAAACAGGACCGCTTCAATCAGAATCACAAGTCCCAGAGTCCATTGAAGTCCCGTGAGGGCGGTTTTCATCCGTTGTTCTGTCATAGAACGATGCCTTTCTGAAATAACGCTGGTAGTAACGTGGAAGAGCGGCGCTTCAGCGCCACGTAAAGCCTCCACAATCAGTGCGGAGCTTTTAGCCTGAGGGCCTACTTGTCCGCACTCCGTTTGCGCACCCGCGCCTTGATTTCCTTCAGGCGATGGCTGGCGCTGGAATCCAGATCAAAATCGTAAAAGCGTTTCAGTTCCTGAATACGATCAAGCGAAGCAGGACTGAACGGCGTCTTGCCGTCGAAGGCATGCAGCACAATGCCTTCCAGCAGGTCGCCGAGGGTCATGTCGTGGTACTCGGCAAAGGCCTTGAGAACTTTGAGCAGCCGCTTCTCCATGCGCACGCCGGTCTGCACACGTTCCACCAGCAGTTTCGAATCGTCGATCATGTGTACCATCGTACCATAGTACCTAGGTACATGGCTGGTTTCCAAACCTGCCCGGAACCAGCGCGGGACGTGGGGTGTTTATACTTATGGAGTTGAACAATGGGAGCGTAGATTAAGTGGCGCAGGCGTGGAGTCTGCCATGACGGTATCTGTCTTTATCGGAACCAGCGTCGATGGCTTCATTGCGCGGCCCGACGGCGCCCTCGACTTTCTCCCGGAGGGCGGCGGCGAACCCCACGGCTACGCCGAGTTCATCGCCAGCGTGGATGCGTTGGCGATCGGCCGCAAGACCTTCGAGACGGTGCTGGCATTTCCGGAGTGGCCCTATGGTGAGCGGCGCGTGGTAGTCCTGAGCAGCCACCCCCTCGACTTATCCACCGTGCGGCGCGGAGCGAAGGTGGAGCAGATGTCCGGCCCTCCAGCCGAGATCGTCGCTAAACTCGCGGCCAGCGGCGCCCACCACCTCTACGTCGATGGAGGGATCACGATTCAAAGATTCCTGCGCGCGGGACTCGTTCAGCGTCTCATCATCACGCGCGTCCCCGTGCTCATTGGAGATGGCATCCCTCTCTTCGGAACTTTGCCGGACGATGTGCGGCTCCGTCACGTTGCCACGCGGCACTATCCGAGCGGCCTGGTCCAGACCGAGTACCAGATTAGGGCCTGACAATCCGGGCGCTCTTTGCGTTTTGGAATGAGACTCAAATCGCCGGGCCAATTATAATCACGGTTCAACCTTATCATCGTCTTGCGCGCCGCAAGGCGCAATTCCCTGTTAGAGGATTCCCTTGGCATTCGACGACAACATTTACGAACTGCGGCGGCAAAAACTGAAACAGATCGAGGGGCTGGGCCAGACCGCGTACCGGAGCAAGTACGAGTTCTCGCACACTATCCCCCAAATTCTGGCGGACTATTCGGACAAGACCGCGGAGCAGTTGGAGAATCCGCGGGTCAACGTGCGCGTGGCTGGGCGCATCATGGCAATTCGCCTGATGGGCAAGGCTGGCTTCTGCCACCTGCAGCAAGAGGGGAAGCGGCTGCAGATTTACGTGAAGAAGGACGCGGTCGGCGACCAGGGCTTCGAGCTGTACAAGTTGCTCGATCTCGGGGACCACATCGGCGTCAGCGGCTATTTGTTTCGCACGCGCACCGGAGAGTTGACGATCCATGTGGAGGAAATCACGTTTCTCAGCAAAGACCTGCTGCCACTGCCTGAGAAGTTTCACGGGCTCACGGACGTGGAACTGCGCTACCGGCAGCGCTATGTTGATCTGGTAGTGAATCCTGAGGTCCGGGAGGTTTTTCTAAAGCGCAGCAAGCTGGTGCAGTCGCTGCGGCGAACGATGGAAGCACATGGCTTCGTTGAAGTCGAGACCCCGATGATGCAGCCCATCGCGGGCGGCGCGGTGGCGCGTCCGTTTGTGACGCACCACAACACGCTCGACATGGATTTATATCTGCGCATCGCGCCCGAACTTTATTTGAAGCGGCTGGTGGTGGGCGGACTCGACCGCGTGTATGAAATCAACCGCAACTTCCGCAACGAAGGCCTGGGCTGGAGATGGAATCCTGAGTTCACCATGCTGGAGTTCTATCAGGCCTACACCGACTACCAGGGTGTGATGGATCTCACCCAGGAGTTGATCACGCAGGCGGCGAAGGATGTGACTGGCGGGACGAAGGCGAAGTGGGGCGATCAGGAAATCGACTGGGCCAACTGGAAGCGCCTGACAATGCGCGAGGCCATCATCCACTACTGGCCGGACGCGGCGGGTGCGAAGCCTGCGATGAGCGACTTCGCTTCGCATGATGGCGTCAAGAAGTTGGTCGAGCGGTTTAATCAGGCGCATGCGCACATGGCTTACGATCCGAGTGAGCCGGTGGGCAAAACGATTGCGAGTTTGTTTGAAGCAGTGGCGGAGGAGCATCTGACGCAGCCGACGATCATCTATGAGTTCCCTACCGCTGTGTCGCCGCTGTCGAAGCAGAAGCCCGACGAGCCGGAATGGACCGAGCGCTGGGAGATTTTTGCCGGCAAGATGGAGATCTCAAACGGGTTCAGCGAACTCAACGATCCAGAAGACCAGCGGCGGAGGTTTGAGGGGCAGTTGAAGGAGCGGGAGCGTGGCGACCTGGAGGCGCACCAGATGGATGAGGACTACATTCGGGCGCTGTCGTATGGGATGCCGCCGGCCGGAGGCGTGGGCGTGGGTGTGGATCGGCTGTGCATGCTGCTGACTGATTCGCACACCATTCGGGATGTGATTCTGTTTCCGCTGCTGCGTCCGGAAAAGAACTCAACCGCGGACAGCACTGAAGACGCGGAGAAAAAACCGTAGGGTCCGGGTTTGAGTTTCAACCATTAACTTCCCAGTACCCTACAATGCACTAGAAGTAGTGCAGAGGTGTTCCTATACTTCTTTCATGTATTTGGGCTCAGTAGTGGCGGCGCTGCCGTAGTGTCCGCTCCGGACATTGGGTCGGCAGCGCTTTGCTTTTCCTCGAAGAGCCTCTACTTCGACAATTTCCCGCCTGAGGTTCGTTGCGGTTCGTAGACGGGCTTGTCGGGGCTGAAGTTCGTGCTCAGATAATCGATCAGAGCATCGCGGTCGGTGGGATCGACCACCGCTCCCCATTTCGTCATCTTGTCGACTTCTTTCGTCCACGCACCCTTGCTTAGGCGCTGCTGGAGGATGATGCGGGCCTCGTGGCATTCCAGGCAGGCGGTGGTGGCCTTGGCCTGCATGGGACCGGCGGGGAGATCGGCGGTCACGCTTGCGCCTGAGGGCTTTTGAGCTTGCGCGGAGACAAACGTGAGCGCGAGCAGGGCGATGGCGGCGAAGGGTTGACGCAAAGTGCGTCCACGGGGGCTGAAGCCCGCATCTCCTGAGAAGCTTGACGGGGCGCTGAAGCGCCGCTCTTCCACGGTACTACACACGTCCACGTTGGTGTACCGCCTCATAATTTTAGGAGACATGGATGTTCACCTGATCGATGGCGTTGTAGAGGTAGCCGCTGGGATTCCACGCTGGGGTGGAGGGTTGAGTACGGCCCTGGCTATCTGTGGCGCGCGACAGGATGGCGTAGTCGCCACTCTTTGCTGCTTTCCAGTCGTAGCTCCACAGGCGCCAGGCATAGTGAGCTTGCTCGTTGCCCAGCTTGGCCGAATGCCAGGTGGTGCCGCCGTCGGTGGAGATCTCCACCTTCGCGATATCGGCTTCTCCGGCCCACGCTGTGCCGTGCACGGCTAGTTTGCCTGCTTTCAGGGTGGCGCCGTCGCTCGGACCGGAGATCACGGACTTCACGTTAAGCGCAGTGAGGGGATGCGTATCTTCCGGCTTCACGGCGTCGCCCGGCTGCACAGGTTGGTTTGGAAAGCGATAGCCGGGGCTCATGAAATTTCCGACGAATTCGGTTTCGAGCACTTTGATTTCGGTGAGCCACTTGCAGGAGGCCGCGCCAATCCAGCCCGGGACTAGAGCGCGGGCGGGAAAGCCGTGATGTTTGGTGAGGGGAGATCCGTTCATGTGGGTGGCAATGAGGGTATCGGCGTCTAGCGCTTTCTCGATCGGGATGCTGCGAATGAAGGGAGGGACTTTGCCGGGAACTTCGTCGAGGCCACGGAACATAACGTGTTTGCCGGTGGACTTCACCCCGGCACGCTGCAACACATCACGCAGGCGTGGCCCGGAAAAGCGGGCAGTGCTGACCGCGCCCTTGCCCCACTGCACGCCGGGGACTAGAGGGCGATGCAGACTGCGTCCGTTGCCAGCGCACTCGAGCGTGTTGACCACGGAGTGCGTTTCGAGTTTGGAAAGATCGGCCAGGCTCATGGTGAGCGGCTTCTCGACTTCTCCGCCAAGCGAGAGACGCCAGTCGTGGGCATCGAGTTGGCTGGGTTCGTGCATGTGATTGCGTACGAAGAAGTGCGGGACTGAAGTGAGCCAGGTGTTGAAGTACTCGACCGGAGTTTCGAGATCGACGAAGCGGAAGGAGCGGAGGATCATGCCGTCTTCCCCGGGGAACTCGACGGATTGTCCCTGCGGAAGAGCCCAGGTCAAGACAGAGGGGGCCGCGCCGGCGGCGAGCGCGGCTGCTGAAATTTGCTTGAGGAAGGTACGTCGGGAGTTCATAGTGTCCATCGGAGTTAAGGAATCGCAATCAGGCGCTGCATTGGTTCTGTAACGACTAACTCTTGAGAGATTTTCACAGTGAAAGATTATGCCATAAAGTCGATTCCAATACTGGGCTTTAATGGAGGCTGGGGCTACCTGCTCCATCCGCTTGTAAGACCCTTCTAGACTTGGGATTCAGGTCCTACGTGCAGCACTTGCAGGGTGATGTTGTCGGGCCCGCCGCGTTGCCGGGCCAGCTTCACCAAGGCGGCACAGCATTCCGCCGGAGCGTTGCCGCTGACTGCCGCCTCCAGTTCTTCCTCGGTAACGACGCTCCACAGGCCGTCGGTACAGAGCAAAAGATCGTCTCCATCCTGCAAAGCCACACCCTGGTCGGCGCCGTCGACGGCGACCTCCCTTCCCGCTCCTAGAGCGGCGGTCAGGATGTGGCGTTGCGGGTGCTTCTCGGCATCTTCGGCGCGGACAATGCCGCTTTCCACAAGTCTGCCCACGTAGGAGTGATCACGAGTGAGGCGCAAGATGTGGGCATCACGCACCAGGTACAGGCGGCTGTCTCCGACGTGCGCGAAATAAAGCTTACGACCGCAAAGCACCAAGGCGGTGCAGGTGGTCCCCATGCCATGGAAAGCGGGATGGCGCTCGGCAAAGTCTTGAATGCGGGCGTGGGCGGCGGCAAAGGACTCGACCAGGGCGGCCTGTGGATCGTCACGGAAAACATGATCGTAGACTTCACGAACGGTCTCGACTGCCATGCGGCTGGCTTCCTGGCCGCCCTCGTGTCCGCCCATGCCGTCGGCGATCACGGCGAGTCGTCCCTTGCGCTGGAATTCTTCGTCGCCGGCGGGCTCCCAATAGAGGTAGGAGTCCTCATTGTTCTCGCGCTGGCAGCCTACGTCGCTCAGGCTGGCCACTTCAACTCCGGGTTTCACATTCATGCAGTCAACAGACACTTCTTCGCTACCTCACCCAGCGGCGCGGAGGCGATCGGAGATGGCAAGCTGGAAGCTTACTCCTGCCGGAAGGACCGGGGCCGCAATATGCCCCGGTCATTATAGACAAGAGTGGGCGCAAAAACGCAACTCTTGACTAAGAATCCGAAAAACGTGAAAAAGCGAACTACTCCCCGGGAACGGGCTGCCGACCACTATTTCGAGAAAAAGAAAAAAGCCGCAACCATTTGCGGCTTTCGTCCTGAACGCGGGGAGTCAGACACTCGATCTACTTCTCGGAATGTTTGTCCTTATAAATCTGCTTGCTGGTGCGGTTCTGTTCCTTGTTGAGCTGTTTCTGCTCGGCCTTGGTCAGGTGACCGTTGTGAGCGGCCATATCCGCTTTCTGCTGGTTCTCGATATTCTGCTCGCGGCCTTCCACGCGCGAGGCTTGTCCCGGCGTCATGGTGCCGTTCTTCTCGCCGTTTGCGATGCGGTTCTGCTGATTCTGCTCGCGGCCATTGACTTCATTGACGCGAGGATGACCAGGATCGACCTGCCCCGGTCCCGCGCCGGAAGTGTTGCTGTCTTGGGTTTGAGCAGAGGCGGCGCCCACAAACATGAGACCACCCACTGCCAGGACTAAGAGCGACTTTGTGATTTTGTTGATCATGTGAAACGTAAACCCCCGCATCGAAGTTTAGTTGTGGGCCGCTGGGGCCGCGAATTACGAAGGTGAATTAACCCCTGAGGACAATCGCAGATGTGGAATGAAAGGTAACCGTTTGCTAGTTACCAGAGTCACTGGCAAATCCAATCGGCAGAATTCCGGAAGGACACGTTCTCCCTCCAACGAATCGCAGGAGAATGTCATCCTCATCTTGTTCGCGCCACCGCGGCATTTGCGCTGATCGAGAACAGGCAGGCGTATAATCTTGCCCGGCTGGAGGGAACCTCATGAAACTCACGGACTCGATTGCAATGGTGCTGAAAAGTAAAGAGAACAGCAGGGTTCTTTCCGCAAGACCCGACCAGTCCGTCTATGAGGCGATTGAGAAGATGGCGGTCGAGGGTGTGGGCGCATTGCTGGTGATTTCCGAGGGAAAATTGGTGGGCATCCTGTCGGAGCGTGACTATGCCCGCAAGGTGATCTTGAAGGGCCACTCCTCGAAGGAAACTCCTGTCCGCGACATCATGACCTCGCCAGTCGTCTTTGTCACCCCTCGGCAGACGGTGGATGAATGCATGTCGATCATGACCAAGCACCATTTCCGCCATCTTCCGGTGATGGGCGAGAACGACACAGTAGTGGGTGTGGTTTCGCTGGGCGATCTGGTGAAGTGGATCGTATCGAACCAGGCGCATCATATTCAGGAGTTGGAAGGCTACATCACGGGAAGGTATCCGGGATAGCAGCAGTGCTGGTTTCCGTCCCCCCGGCGCGGTCCTCAGGGCGCTCACGCCCCTCCGGGACGCAGACTGAAATTACATCGGTAACCTATTACTGGTTAACCATTGAATGGACAATATACGCGGCCAAGCTCGCCCCCTCGGGGAACCGGGGAGACGTGTGCATTGAAGTGGGCACACTCGGGGCTTGCTGGTGCACACTCATGGACGATCATAAAAGCGAGCGGTTTGGTCGCTACGAGATCCTGGCTGAACTGGGCCGGGGAGCCATGGGTGTTGTCTACAAGGCCCACGACCCGAAGATCAACCGCGTGGTCGCGGTAAAAACCGTTACCCTGAACGGCCAGCTTCCGGAGGAGGAGCTTGAATATCGCGAGCGCTTCGTCCGGGAAGCTGAGGCCGCGGGGCGCCTGTCGCACCCGGGAATCGTGACCATCTTCGATGTAGGTGAGGAACCGGAGACGCGTGCTCCTTACATAGTGATGGAATTTGTCAGCGGCCCCTCTCTGGAAAAGATGCTGTTGGGGGAGAACCGTACCTTACCGCTGGAGAGGGCTCTGCAGTTAACGCTCGAATTGGCGGAAGCGCTGGATTGCGCGCACGGTCAGGGCGTGGTTCACCGCGATCTGAAGCCCGCGAACATTCTGATCACGGAAGATGGCCACGCCAAAATCGCCGACTTCGGAATCGCCAAGTTGAATCTCGCCAACCTCACGCTGGCCGGACGCGCGTTGGGCACACCCGCCTACATGTCACCCGAACAGTTGAATGGCGAAGAGGTGGATGGGCGGTCGGATCTGTTCTCACTGGGTGTGATTCTTTACACCGCTCTGACCGGGTACCGGCCATTTCAAGGGAACAGCGCCATGACCGTTTCGTTTAAAGTGGTCAACCGCGACCCGGTGCCGGCCAGCATTCTCAACACTGAGTTGCCCCCGGGACTTGATTACATCATCGCGCGAGCCATGGCAAAGGATCCGGCCAAGCGTTATCAACGGGGCAGCGAGCTGATGCTGGACATCCAGGATATGCGCGAAGGACGCGAGCCCTGGAGCAAAACCAAGCAGCCAGCTTCACCTGCCGTCGCAGATGCGGTGCAAACGGCGAGTCTAAGGGCTAAAGCGTGGGCTACAGGACAACGCGCGGTCACAGCTACGTCCCGCACAAACACGCGCGCTTCATCCTCAGCCCGCGGACGCGATGCAGTGGAGAATCTGCTTAACAGAATGCGCAATAAGTCTTTTGCCGGGGCCCTGCTCTTGCTCGGACTCCTCGTCTTTGGAATCCAGGTGCGTCCGTTCTTCTGGCCTGAGAAGGCTCTCCAGAATAAAGCTGCCGGGCCGCCGCCATTCGCAGGAGAGGCTGCCTTGGCTGGGGATGCGAAACGGGCGACGACGCCCGCTGCCACCTCAGCCCCCTTGGTCGCGGCAGGATCGGCGCCGATTGTAAGAAAACTTCCGCACCCGGCGACCGGGACTGGATCCGCTCCGGCTGCACAGCTGACGCGCCCCAACTCGCTTCCAGCTCGCGCAGTTTCCGCAGCCATGTTGGACATTGAAGTCGAGCACAAATTCGCCGAGGCCCATTTGTCAATCTGGGTGGATGATCGCCTGACTTATACGCACGCGTTAGAGGGCGCGGACAAGAAGCATCTGGTAGTTTTCCACAAAGTCCAGGGCCATGAGTTCCATGCCGTACAGATCCCACCCGGGACACATCTTTTGCGAGTACAGGTAACCTCTGGCGCCGATCTCTCGTCGCGGTCCGCGACCATCGATGGAGAGTTTCCTGGCGGAACGGAAAAGATGCTGCGCGTCCTGTTCAACAAGAACGGCGAAATGAACCTAAGCCTGCAATAGCACGAAACTCGAGGTGCGGAACCGCAAGAGTCTGGCCTTCACAACGAATATGCGATGTCCGGGGCCAGTTCCAGGGTGTAGCCAGAGCGGGCAGCGTCGTCGTGGAACATCTGCACGGTTTCCAAGGAGAAGTCGTGCAAATCCTTGCCAATCAGGCTGACCTTCTTGAGCACGTCGGAAGTGACAGTAATGATGTGGCAGCCAATTTCGTCGGCCTGGAAGATATTCAGAAGTTCGCGCGGGCTGGCCCAGACCAGCTGCGTATTGGGATTGGGCGCCATCAACTCGAGTGCGGACTTCATGAGCGGAACTGGATCGCGGCCGGTGTCGGCGACTCGCCCGGCGAAGACTGAGATATAGGACGGCGCGCCGCCTTGCAGCGCTTGCGCGACGTGGCGCACCTGATCCAGCGCAAGCAGGGCAGTCGCGTTCACCTGAATGCCATCCGCGCTCAAGCGGTGGACCAAGTCATACATTGGCTCCCGGCGCGTATTCGTAACCGGAATCTTTACGTAAACGTTCGAAGCCCAGCGGGCAATCTGGCGCGCTTGGCGCTCCATCTCAGGTTCATCGTCGGCGAACACTTCGAAAGAGATAGGGCGATCAGGAATGTGTTGGAGAATCTCGCGCGCGAAGCGCTCGTAGTCGGTGACACCGGCCTTCCGCATTAAGGTTGGATTCGTGGTGAAACCCTTGATGTAGGGCTGTCGATAGAGCTCAAGCATGCTGGCCTTGTCGGCTCCGTCGGCGAACACCTGAACCCGCAATTCAGACACGGCCGTCATCTGTGTTGTGAGACTCCTTCAAACTTGTGAGATTCCTTCAAACTGGAGGAAATGATCCAGTCGGCGGCTTCGCGCAACGATCGCACGGTGGCCTCCGAAGGCTGCGCCGGCTTTCGCTCGCGGTAGCCGTAGTCGATCAAAACTGTTTTACAACCTGCACTGTGGCCGGCGTCGATGTCGCGCCAGCGATCGCCCACCACAAAACTGCGGGAGAGATCGACATGGTGTTTGCGCTGGGCCTGCAGCAACAGACCGGGCTGGGGCTTGCGGCAAGCGCAATGATCCGCATCGTCATGATAACAGACGAAGATATCGTCGATAGGCAGAGAAGCCGCGAGCGCCTGATGAATGCCCTCAACGGCTTCGCGAGTCTGGCTGCCGCGCGCAACATCGGGCTGGTTGGTGATGACGAACAGAGCGAATCCGTGCGCTTTCAAGTCGAGCAGCGATGACCCAACCTGGGGAAGGATCTCGAGCTCTTCGAGGTTGGAGGGTGGAAACGGCTTGCCGTCGCGCACCACCGCGCGGTTGACGACGCCATCGCGGTCGAGGAAAACTGCGGGGCGGAGTTGCGCGCTGCCGAGTGCGGTCGACTCCCACTTGGTTTGCTGTTGTTTCACTGCCGGGTGCGAGACCAGCAGATGCCACACGATCGCCTGGAACGCTTCGGTGTGCGGGGTGATGTGAGCCGGGTTAACGGTTGGAATAATGACACAGACATCGGCCAATTTCGCTGTGTGTCCTCCGTCGCGGCCGACGATGCCCAGGATTTTCGCGCCGACCGTCTTCGCGTATTGCAGAGCAGCCACTAGATTGGGGCTGACATTGTTTTCGAGATCGCCGCCACCCACCGAGAAAACAAGCACAAGATCGTTGGCACGCAGGCGGCTCACGCGCAGCCACGCCTCGAACACGGTTGCCCATCCTTCATCGTTCACTCGCGCCGTAAGTTCCGACACATTGTCGGTGGGCGCGTAGGCTTCTATGCCTGCGATCTTGCGGAAATCATTCACCGCATGAGAAGCGTTGGCTGCGCTGCCTCCCACGCCGAGGATGAACAACCTTCCGCCGGAGGAGCGCGTCCGAGCGAGCAAGGCAGCGGCGTTTTCGATGCTGGCGGCGTCCAGGCGGTCAATCACATCCTTGGCTTCCGCCAGGAACTGCCGCGTGAATGTGTTCTCCGTGGTCATTGGTAATTAAGTTTGGTTCACTCGCTGTGCGGCCAGGAATTCACCCGTCTCCCGCAGTCCCGCTGGCGAACCGATCTCATAGAACCGCTCATGCACTTCAAAGCCAGCGAGTTGCTTGCGTTGCAGCAAGTCCGCGTACAGTTCAGCGAGATCGCAAGCCGCTCCGGCCGGCAAACTCTGAAATGCCTCAGCGCGAAACACTCCTAATCCGTAGTCGATGTAATGCATGCGCGGAGTACGGTTCGTCTTACGATAAGCAAGAATATTCCCTGCTTCGAACTCGACGTTGCTGGTGTCCCACTTCCCTTCGTTGCGAAAGATCGTCATCATTCCCAACACTCCCTCGGATTCAAAGCTTCGTGCGATTGCAGCGTAGTCGCACGGAAGATAGGAATCGCCGTACATCACAAAAAAGGACTCGCCTAACTTGGGTAAAGCGTTTCTGATAGCCCCGGCGGTGCCGAGCAAATCAGGCCCATCGAATGAGTAGTCTACCTGAAGGCCCAACGCAGAGCCGTTGCCGATTTGGCGCTGAACCATCTCACCGAAATGCCCCACGCAAAGCACGACGCGCCGGATGCCCTTCGATTGCAGCAAGCGCAGTTGATGCAGAGCAAAGGCCTCGCCGTTCACCTCGAGCAGCGACTTCGGCACGGTCTCCGTGACTGGCCGCAACCGGGTACCGAGCCCACCGGCGAGAATCGCAACCGTCAACAATGGAGTCTCCTACGAATGCGCCACCACCGCGGTCCCGGCAAAATCGAACTGCATGCGAACTTCACGGAGACCTGCACTTCTCATGACCGCCCTGAGGCGAGTCTTCTCCTCGGTGTAGAACATGAGAAATCCGCCTCCGCCGGCGCCGATAAGCTTGCCGCCGAGCGCTCCATTGGCTCTCGCGAGTTCATACAATCGATCAATTTCACCGCTGCTCATGCCTGGAGACCGCTTTTTCTTATGCTGCCAATGCACATTCATCGAATCGGCAAACTTCTTCAAGTCACCGGCCAGCAGAGCGTCGCGGCTCTCCATTCCCAATTGCTTGGTGAAGTGAAGATTCTCGATCATCTCAGAGTTGTTCTGTTTGGTTCTTGAGTCCTGGTCGCGGAGAATGTCGGACGCGTTGCGCGAGCTTCCGGTAAAGAACAAGAGAAGGTTGTCTTCCAGATTTGCCAAAGTTTCCGCGGGGATTTTCAGCGGTTCGACGAGCACGCGATCATCCGGCAGAAACTGGAAACAAGTGAGGCCGCCAAAAGCAGCGATGTACTGGTCCTGCTTGCCGATGGGTTCGTTAAGCAACTTCAATTCGATGTGACAAGCTTGCTCCGCCAGGTCCCGCGGCGGCACGAAGTCTCTCTTCAGCGTGTGTAGAGCGCATAATAGCGCGGTCGTGAAGCTGCCCGACGAGCCCATCCCGGTGCCGGCAGGAATGTCCGACAGGCTGACAATCTCAAGGTACGGTCCGGTCACGCCGGTCAACTTCAGGGCCTCTCGGATGATGGGATGCTGAATCTCATCGACCCGCTCCACATCTTCGAACTTGGAGTACTTGACAATAATCCGGGGACGAAAAGCTTCGTTGATGGTGATGTAAACATAGCGGTTGATCGCTGCGGAGATGACGAAGCCAGTATGCTGCCGGTAATAGGAGGGTAGGTCAGTGCCGCCACCGCCGAGGCAGATTCTCAGCGGACTCCGCGTGATGATCATCGAGCGGCCCCGCACCCGGGGCAATGCGCGTTGGCAGGAATCATTCTCAAATCATATGCGAAGCTGCTCTTGCCGGTCGAGAGCAGCAGTATCGCCACAGTACACGGCAAAATGCTGCGTGTCATTCCACTTCAAAATCAGCCGTTCGGGTCTTGCTGTTGTTGCCCAGGGCGTCGCCGGCCCGCAACTCCACGCGATAGGAGCCAGGGTCAAGCTTATCCACGGGCAGCTTGAGGCCCAGCGGAATCACCGGGTCTCCAGCTTTTCCCGAGGAAGTCTTTTCACGAATTTTGAATTTCTCCTGTCCTGTCTTGCGTTCTACAACTCTTAGCTCGAAAGCAACCCCCGGAGGAGTCGGACTTTTCATAAGCGGCTCGTAGACCTCCGCGTAGAGGCCGGCAGAGTCCGTCTTCTTGAAATGATTGGAGGCGGATGGTGAAACCTGAAAGCCGCCCACCATCAGGGGAGTCCTGTCCTCCAGCATTTGGCTGTCCAGATCGGTGGCGATAGCAGCCGCAGGACGAATATTGCTGCTGAGCGCGACCCCGCTAATGCTGAATTCTTCGCCGCGGTAAGGGTCGATCGAAAGCGGCAATTCGAGCTTGCCAAAACTCTCATTGCCGGAACTGAATGCGACTCTTAACTTGTATTGCCCGGAAGTGATGCCGAACTGGTTCTCGTAATGGAATGGCTGTTTCCGGAATTGTTCCACTTCTTTTTTGCCCTCGAAGTCAAGATTCGTGGTATCGCTGAAACGCGCGGCAATCGACCCGTCCGGCTTGTAGGCAATACCTAAGATGTTCAGGGTGGCATGTTCTTTCCCTTTTACTTTTTCAAACTTCAGCGCCGCGGAAGGAATCTCGACCGCCAGATGGATCTGAGCCATGTTCGGCGAGGTGTAGAAAAAGGGCGCTTGCATCAAAGCGGTGACGTTGCCCTTCATCTCGCTGCCGGCGCGAGTCTCCAGGTCTTTCTCGATCGGGTTGCCGGCCAGGAGGTCCGCGGGCCTGAAGTTGCAATAGCCGCTGCGCGCGCGAACATTAGTGCCTCCGCGCTCCACCTTAACCTTCAAACTGTGGCAGCTACCGTCGGCGGAAACAGCAGGCTTGTAGCCCAGCAGGTAATACTGATTTTGATCCTTGGCGATCCGCTCCAGACCGCCCAGCAGATCATTGGTGTTGAGGATGACGAATCCGCCGGTGCCGTCGGCGAGTTGATAAAGAACTTGCTGGTTGTCAGAGGCGCTGGCAGGAAACGGCGGAACAATCTGCCTGGGCTGAGCGTAGGAATTGTACAGGCCGGTGTTCGATATGGTTCCGCCGCCCGGCGCGCCCCCGCCGCCGGTCTTCCCGCCGCCGCCGGTCTTACCGCCGCCACCGGTTCCACCGCCGCCAGTCCCGCCGCCACCCTTACCGCCGCCGCCGGTTCCACCCCCACCAGTGCCGCCTCCGCCGTGCCCACCACCGCCTCCACCGCCGCCGCCCCCATGCTGCGGGGGAAGCGCTTCAGCCGGCTCCGCAAAGGCAGCCAGCCGCAGCATTGGTTGACGAGAGTGCTTACTCGAATAGTGAAACGCAGCCGGGACGAACGCTCCCGATACGGAATGGATCGAAGGCCGCATCACGCGGCTGTGAGGTCCCCCGGTCATATTTGGAGTCACCAAGCCCCGGACGTCGATGGGATATATGGCAACATTGGATTTATTGCAGGTGTCGATGACCGCAGTCAGCTCGGATTGGTATTCCGCGGTCATGGGAAAACCAGCAGTCAACATTACCAGCGTCTTGCGACCGGGGACGGTGGATAGGCTTTTCGCCAGGCTGCGCAGAGCGAGCAGCACGCTGCGAATGCCGAAATCGGCCTCGGCATTGCTCAGAGATGGCCCAATGGATGGAGCGCCCAGCGACGCCACCATCGGGGGCTCCGCATTCGGCGAAACTGATGATCCTTTCAAACCCATCACTACTTGCTTCAACCGGGTGGCATCGGCAGTGAAGTTTTGCGAGATGTGCACGCTGCCGCCGAAATCCGCAATGGCCATCAGACGATCAGGGCCGGCATTGGCATCGATAAATTTTGCGGCTGCATCCCGCGCGCTGATTTGGTCACTCGCATTCATGGTGGAGTTATCGAAGAACAGGACCATGTAGTGCGGCTGCGGATGGCCCGAGCCAGAGCTCTCTTCAAAGGTGAAGCTGGTAACGGCCTGCTCCTTGCCGTCCTCCCAAACCTTAAAGTCTTTCTGGGCGAGGTCGCGGATGTAGTTTCCTTTTTTGTCGGTCACAACCGCGTCTACGAGGACCTCGCGCGTCTCCACGCGTATGACCCCTGAATCGTCCGCGCCCGCGGTGGGCGGCTGCTGGGCGTGCGCCACAGGACGGTCGGCACCGAGTTCGAAGAACACCCAGCAACCTACCAGACAGATTGTGCCAATCAGAAGAACCAGCCGGCGATCACGCATAACTTACCCCCGGATTTCTCTTTAACGAATCTCGACCGTCCCATTTTCCGCGGACATCGATTGTCCTTCCGCATCCCTCACCACCAGCCGAACCAGATAGCTGCCCGGCTTCACGTCAAAGCTGGTCTTGAGCGTGAGGCCCGAGGCCAGCTTGTGTTCCAGAGTTTCATCTTTCAAATGCAGAGTGACGATCTTCTGCGTCGCCTGCAGGAAGCTGCCATTGCGATTAAATAAGGCGGACACGCAGGTCAAGACATTGTCGTTTCTGCCTTCGACTTTTCGAAAGCGGAGATGCCTCACGTCCACATGGGCAAGGACGATCAGCTTGGCATCCTCATCGCTCGCTTTGAAGAATTGAGTGTGCAAGTTTACGGGAAGATTGTGCAGTTCGTCCTGGGAGAACGTGGCCTCTTCAATTTCCTGCTTGGCCTGCTCTTCCGGGCTGGCGTAATTCTTGGGCGCGTAATAGCCGCGGCGGGCTTGCAGTGTGAGTTTTTGCGGGCTCCTTAGCGTGACCTTCAG
Source organism: uncultured Acidobacteriaceae bacterium (assembly GCA_963842095.1). Lineage (GTDB taxonomy): Bacteria > Acidobacteriota > Terriglobia > Terriglobales > Acidobacteriaceae > Sulfotelmatobacter. The sequence continues at coordinate 66,884 of CAWJEY010000002.1, read as the reverse complement.
ACTGTGAAAGCTGCCATCGAGCTTCAGATTCTGCGGAGCGAACGCCAGCACGTAGGAATACTCGGGAGTCTCGGCGACGCGGCGAAAACCTTCGTCGTAATCGTTGTTGTTGTGAAAGAAGACGCCACCAGTGCCGTCGGCCAGGACGGCGAGCAGGTCGGCTTGCGCGGAATCGGCCGCCGCCTCGATCAAGGCCTTCTGTCCCGATTGCGGGCGTGGACGACTGGCATCGGCGAACATGGAGGGAACGTACAGCCCACGGGCGTCCAGCGCGCTAATGACTACTTGCGAGCGCACCGCATGATCGATGATGTCGGTGAATTCGTATTCCATTTGCGGAGTAATGAATCCAGGAGACACGAGGATGATGCTGCGCTGGCCGGGCATCCTGGATATGTGCTGGACCACATCCTTAAGAGAGGCAAGAGAGAGGCGGCTTTCGTGGTCACCGGCATCCAACACCTGTTGACTCATGGAGTTTACGAGCATTGTGGCGCTTGCAAGCGCGCTGCTGGGATTGGGAGAAGGTGGGCCGCAAGCAGCGGCATCCTGGATCGCAGCCTGCAGCGCCAGGGGGTCGTTCTTGTTGATGATCTGATCGGCCTGGTAGTAGCTGATATCCGGGCACTCCTGGCCGAAGCCGCCGGCGATGGGACGGGGCTGAAGACGAAGCATGGCCTCGTGCAGCTTGGCGCGATCATCGGTAAAGTCCAGATTCTTGACGCCTGACGTCGTAACGATGGCGGCACGGTCCGTGGGCCGCAAGGTGGAGAAATGGCGCTCCGCGGCCTGCCGAACCTGGGCGAGGTCGCCGAATTGCAGATGCACATCGTCGAACATATAAGCAACAAAACGCTCGGGCACAGTGGGTGCGCTCGCGGGATTCGCTGAAGTATCGGAAGCCTCACTGCCAGAGGTCTGGTCCGATTTTTGGCGCGCCTTCGCGATCAGGGCCCCGGGCTGTTCGACATCGAACTGAGTGATCACTTGCGGCTTGCCTTTGTCGAAAACCTGAAAATCCTCCTTGTGGAGATTCCCGACGGCGTGCCCCTGGGAGTCGCGGACCACGGCGCGCACGACCACCAGCTTCACGTTCACCTTGAATGTGGTGGGTTCGTCGTGAGAGGCCAGCTCAGCGGTGTTCGGCTTGCTTTCAGACTGTTGGTCTGGGATCGGAGGAGGCGGCTGCTGAGGAGCATCTTGTGCCCGCGCGGGCGTGAGGCCAACGAGAAAAACGAGAAACCAGATCACGAACAGCACGCAGGGGAATAAGATGCGGACGCAGAACAAGCCTTTTGCTACACCGCTGGGCGGGACAGGACGATTGGATTCCGGGGAACTCCTCATAAAACTCCAGCCATCGCCTGGGGAAGGCAGGGCGGACCCAGTCATGGTGCCCACAAGTTGGTCCCCTGCGGGCTTTGAATGCTGCCACACAGTGTACACCCGTCCCGGCTGCCTTGCGTGTTGGTCTGAGGGGCGGTCAGCGCGCGCCGGCAGCGGCGGAGGCAGCGATCGGGGGCGCAATCTTCACCGAATCGGGCTGGGTTCACACCGCTTTCCCGCTGCTCAAATCGAGGCGGTTCATCGTCACCTTCAACTGCTGTCGGTCGACCTCAAGCAGGAGATAGTGATAGTTCACTTCCTTGCTCTGGAAAGGGTCGTCGGGGGCGCGCTCGATGGGATAAGCATGAGCCGCTCCTCCTCCGGAAACGAAGTAGGTGACGCCGCCGTGCTCGTGACGCTCGTAGTTGTGCACATGTCCGTTGAAGACTACGAAACGGGCGCGGGTGTGGGACTGGCGTTCCTCCAGCATCTTTGCCAGATGCTGCTCCGAGGAACGCGCGGAGTGTCCACCGCCGAACATTTTCGCGTCCGAGGAACTGGTGTAAGGCGGGTGGTGAAACATCAGGAAAACGAAGTCCACATCGGATGGGATATTGTCCAGCTTGCTGGCCAGCCACTGGCCTTGCGGGCCCGAACTCTCATCCAAAGAGCTGTCGAGCACCAGCATGAGCGTGTTCGCGGCTCGCATCGAGTAGTACAGGCTGTTCTTCAGATCGGGGAAGCGCTGGAAATAGTTGCCCAGGGCAATTTTTTCGTCTCCGTGCAGGTCGTGGTTGCCGAGCGTCGGATAAATCGGGATGTTTTTGTCGCGCCAGATGCTGGTCTCGCTGTCCCAGACTTTCCAATCGTTCGCGTCGTAGCCGTTGTAGACAATATCGCCGGTGAAGCACACGAAGGCGGGGTCGACTTCGGCAATGGCTTGCACCAAGGCTACGCGTACGGGAGGATTGGCAGCCTCCGTATCTTTAGGATCATGGAAGCGAGTGTCCCCATAGACCACGAAGCGAAATGGAACGCTTACCTTTTGCTGCAGGTCAACCGCAGGCGTCTGCGCCGTCGACTTTCTTGTGCAACCAATTGACGCAAATAGCGCCACCGTGACGCACAGCAGCGACAGCGTGCGCGCGTACGAACTGTGTTGCGGAAGCATAATAAAAGCTTACTCCCCAAACTCAGGTTCCGGCTACTTGCCCACGACCAGCACTTCGAATTGCCCTGCTTCTACTGTGGAGAGGAAGAGCCGATGCGTTTTCGGGTCGAGGGCCATGGTCTTGGCCCGCGGCAAAGTCTGCACCGTCTCGACTACGGAGTATTTGTCTGGGCCATCCTGTCGAATTACGGTGACGGATCCTTCGCCATTGGAGTTGAAGATCAGCTTCGTAGCTTCATCGAAGGCGGTCGCGTCCACATGATCGCCAATGGGCAGCGTGGTGATGACCTGGCCGGTGTCGGCATTCATGACCGCCATTACTTTGCTGCGGCATCCGAGGAACAAGCGGCGATTGGCGCGGTCCATCGCCATGCTGCTGGGGGAAGCGCATGGAGCAGTGGGCCATCGTTTTTCGACCGTGAGTTTGCGGGAGTCGATCTTGAGGACCAGGCTTTCATCTTCCAGATTGTTGTAGACAAAGCCGTTGCCGTCAGCAGCGGCGAATTCCGGGCCGCCGCCCAGATCGACCGTGCCCGCGACTTTGCCGCTGGCGGCATCGATCGCGGTCGCGCTATTACTGCCGCCGTTGAAAGCGAAGACCCTCGAGGTGGCAGGATCGAAGATGATCGCGTCAGGCTTTTGACCCGTCTGCACATCGGCAATGGATTTTAGGGTCTTCAGATCAAAAACTGTGACTGTCGAAGTCTTCCCGTCGCTCACGAATCCACGACCCTGGTCCGGGGCAATTGCAACTCCGTGCACGCCCTGCGTGTTCGGAATATTACCTACGATGGCAAGTGAATCCACATCGATTACTTCCACTTGCGTGCCGTGAGAAACGTACAAACGCCGTGCGGCTTCATCCACGGTGAGATAGTCGAAACTGCCCTGGCCGGGGATGGGAATCTTCTTGACGATGCTGTAGCCCCCCGAAGGCGGGGCGGCAGCGGCCGGAAGCCCGGAAAACAACAGCGCCAGACCTGCTGCTGTCAAGCATGTTCGCAATCGCGTTCGCAATAGGAAAGATTCGTTTCTCATGAGTTCTCTCGGTCCCTCGACAAAAAGTTAGTGACGAACAACCGTCTGAACGAACTGTATGCCGTCAACCTGAAGGGAACCTGAATCCCAGCGATTATTCCTGCTTCCCGCGAGTTAACTCTTCCGCTAGAACTTGAAGCGAAGCATGAACTGAATCTGCCGCGGCAAACCCGTGCCAGTATTGGGCGAGGCGGCGTTGTCGTTGTTATTGTTGAAATTCACCGTTGTGCTTATGAGGCCGAAGGTACCGGGGACGTCCAAATTCGACGGATTCCCTCCCAGCGGATCGTAAACCAGCGTGAAGTTGCCAGGATCGCCAAGTTGGACGTGATTGAAGACATTGAACGCCTGCACCGCGAACTCCATTGCAACCCGCTCGCTGAGTTTTGTTTCCTTGGTGAGCGCAAGATCAACTTGCCAGGTATCCAGAGCGCGGATCAGGCCGTTTGGTTCGTTGCCAAAGCGGGTGAAGTTCCCATTTGCATCAACTGGCGGAGCCTGGAATGCTGCGGAGTTGATCAGCGGCGTGCCGTTGTGTCCGCCCCCGGGCAGGGTCAGCGGCACTCCGGGAATAACGTCTGGACGTTCACTGTCTTGATCGTCGCCATTGGGAAGCAGATAGGTATAGGCAAGTCCGGAAAATGGCCCCGAGGCAATGTTGTTGCTGAGATCCATCTGCACGGTTAAGGGATGTCCGGTGTGCCAGAGGCCGATGCTGCTCAAGCTCCAGCCGCCGACGATCTTACCAAGCAAGCTGGTACTGCTCAGGTAGGACTTGCCCGGACCAAACGGAAGCTCATAGACGGCGTTCACCGCGACATTGTGGCGGACGTCAAAGATGCTTGGTCCCTTATCGCAGGGAAGGCAGTTCACGTTTTCCGGTCCGTTCGATTCACCACCGCCGACCGAGCCGTCGTTGATCGAATGCGACCACGTATACCGCGCCTGCAAGGACAGGCCCTTGCTGTAGCGACGCTCCAGCGCCACCCCCAGCCCGTTATAGGTGCTGGCGCCGATATCGGATTTGTAGTCCACCGAACCGAAGGGATCGGGGAAGCTGGGGTTCGGATAATATTGATCAAGTGGCCGAACACAATCGCTGTCGATCGGATTAAAGGTGACTGGAGCGCTGCAAAGGTTTACCGCACCGCGTGAAAACAGGCGTACCCCCCGGCTCCCAAGATACTGGGTGGAGAGCGTGAAATTAGCCGGCAATTCGTGCTCAATAGTCAGTCCCCATGTCTCGGCATACAAATCCCTGCGGCCTTCGCGCTGCAAGGCGCGAGGGTGGGAGGCTTGCTTTTGTGCCGAAAGACCCGAAGCGGCTAGACCTGAGAGGTCTGGCTCGAGCTGCTCGTAAGCAGGTTCCAGAGGAAACAAGCCGCTAGACGGCTGGGCGACGGTTACTCGAAACGTATCGCTTTCAAGCCCGGCATTTAAGTCGTCGTTCTGTGCAGCGCCGTGATAAATGCCAAATCCCAGGCGAAAGACAGTCTTTTCATGAAGCGCGCTGGGGGCCCAGGCCAAGGCAAGTCTCGGGTCGACATTCTTGTAGTTTGCATTGTACAAAGCTGGATTCCTGGGGCACGGTGGAGTGTTGATCGGACCTGCGCTTGCCAGTACCGGCAAAGTGTTAAATGAACCCGATCCCAAACAGACGCCGTGAAACTCATTCACGTCAAAGACGGTGGTCCGGTTGGTCGCCTCATGCGCGACCCCGTAGTATTCCCAGCGCAGCCCCGCCGTCAGAGTAAGGGTCGGAGTGATCTTCCACTCATCCTGGAAGTAGGGCATGTAAAACATCCGGCGCAGCCCATGGCAGCACCACGGTGCAATGTAGGCGAGCTTGGAGAGATTAGCGTTTACCATGTCGCCTTCGCTGGCGAAGCTAAGGACGTTGTCCGCGGTTTGGCCCTGATTGAGCCTGACCCGGCGGATCTCCATCCCGGTCTTGAGGGCGTGGCGACCGTGAGTCCAGGTCAAGTTGTCAACCACTCCAAAGGTTGAGCCGATCTCGATGTCAGCTGTGTCGTCGTTCAACGTGACGAAATTGCTGGTGCTTACGGAAAACGGAAGCGCGCTAGCCTGGGGATTGTGGAAGGGCGCGCGATTGATATAGAACTTTGCCTCATTGAAGATAGTGGGCGTAAATGTGTGCTCCAGCGCCAACAGATAATTTGCCGGGTGGTTGAGGGTTTGGAGCTTGTCGGGCGGAAGGCTGCTGCCATTGGGAGCATTCACCAGGCTGATGTCGCGCTGGGCGCGGCCGTAAAGCAGAGTCTTCTCGCTGATCCTGTGGTCAATCCGTACCAGCCACGTGTCTTCGTGGACGGTGGTGGGCGTTGGGGCTGTCACCAAATCAGCGTTGGGGTCATAGCTCTGAGACGTTGGATCTGAGCCCAACCACTGAAAAGCGGCATCCGGATAGACAAAGCGCGGTGAGCAGCCGTTGATCGCGCCGACGGAAGCGCGCCACGGGTATGCCTGCATGACGGTACACATCTGCGGCGACGTGTCCAAGACGGTTTGTTGGAACCCGGTTGGAAGAGTACCCGACCCCAGGTTGCCGCAACAGAAGCCGGAGGGCACCGTGAATTGCTGGGTCGTCGACTGCAACTGGCGCAGCCCCTCGTAACTAATGAAGAAGAATGTCTTGTTCTTCTTGATCGGCCCACCCAACGTCAGTCCGTACTGGCCCATGCGGAACGGAGGAACGGCGGGATTCCCGTTGATGTCAAAGTCATTGAAGTTCCGATCATCGAGTACGGAGTTCCTGATATAGCCGAACGCCGTCCCGTGCCAGTCGTTGGTGCCGGACTTGGTGACGACATCGATCTGGCCCCCGGCTTGGGTGCCGTATTCAGCGTCGTACAGAGCGCTGTTGACGCGATACTCTTCGATTGCGTCTTGAGAAATCTGCAGACGGGTTTGTGACTTCTGGGCCTGCTCCTGAATGCCTCCGGCGTCGACACCGTCAAAACTGAAGTTGTTGTCGTCGCGCGCGCGGCCGGCGAAGCGAATGGTGCGCTGGTCGCCCCCACCGTCATCCTGCGCGAAAGGCGCAAGCAAGGTGAGGCTGGCCCAGTCGCGTCCGTTGTTCGGTAGACTCGCGATCTGATCGGTGGTGATGACTGTCGACGCTTCGGCGGAGGTGCGGTCGGCGGCAAGATTCTCTGCCCTGACGTCGACCTTCTCCGAGATCAGGCCAACCTCCAGCATTACGTCGAGGGTTCTGGTCTGGCCCACTTGCAGCACGACTTGTTCGATAGTTTTGGTCTTGAAACCAGAGTGACTGAAGGTCACCGCATACTTACCCGCGGCGAGGCCCGGGAAACGATAGTAGCCGTTGGCATTGCCGGTTCGGTCAAAGGTCAGGCCTGTGTCCGCGGCCATAATATGCACTTTGGTGTCACCGACAAGAGCGCCGCTTTGATCTTTCACTGTTCCTTCTAGCTCTGCGCGGTCCACTTGCGCGAGCGCCGTTGTCGCCAGGAGCAGTGCGAAGATCAGGCCAGCACTGAACGTCAAACCACAGGGGAGAATCGAGGCAGAATGGTTTCGTTTCATGGGTGACGCTCCTTTGAACAGCAACCTGCAAAACGGTTGTGACTGCGTCATGCTTCGGCACAAATGCAAGTCATCGCGGACGGCTCCACGACCAGTACAAGTCTCTTCGTAAGGATGACTCAGAATTTTAGGAAGGCTTTGTGAAGCAGTGATTAAAAAGAACGTTAATATTTTTTCAGATTCAACGTAGGCCTGGACGTGTAGCATCGGCTCACAGATCATGAAATTCGATTGGACCGAGGGGGCCCTGGCGGACGGCCTGCGGCTGTACGAGGCGGGCGAGTTCTTTACCGCGCATGAGGCCTGGGAAAGCGTGTGGTTACGGTCGCCCGAGCCGGAGAAGACGTTCCTGCAAGGGTTGATTCAGGTGACGGCGGCGTTCCATCACTTGCAGCGCAACAATCGATTGGGAACGATGCTGTTATTGCAGGCGGCCCTGCGGCGGCTCGACCGCTATCCGCAAGACTTCGGGGGAATTTCCGTCACAGTGGCTTGCGATGATGTACGCGAGTGCTTGCGAAGGCTCGATGCGGGCGAAGCGTCATCTCAACTTGTGCCGCCGCGAATACGGCCGCGCTAGCCACCCCTCCCGCAGAGTCATCCGCACGATTCAAGCATTTGCCAGGCCGGGCGTTTTTCTTGCGCCCTCAAAATGCGCTTCGATCTCTTCCAGTGTCTTCCCTTTCGTTTCCGGCAGGAACGCTACAGCTGTAATGAAGTAAATTACGGTGCAGGCGGCAAACCCCCAGAACATTACCGAGTAGCCATACTTGCCCACCGTCGGCAGGAAAACTCCGGCAATGCCGGTGGCAACCGCCTGATTGAGCAGCAGTGCGATGCTCATGCCGTTGGAGCGAATGCGGGTCGGCATCAGTTCAGAGAGCGCCAGCCAAACACACACCCCCGGGCCGACGGCGTAGAATGCCATGAATACGAAGAGCGTGATGGCCACTCTCCATCCACTGCTTTGGCTGGGCAAGGGGGAGACCAATGCGTTATCGATTCTCAGCGGAGCCTGGCGCGCGGCATCGAGATCGCCGAAGGGATTGGAAAAAAATGCCACTACTTTATTGGCGGGCAGGGTGTCGCGCGTAATTTCAATCGGCGTCGCGGCCGTGTCGTCGGAGCGGGCGGCCTTGGTGGCCGCGCGGAAATCTCCATACGAATAAATGACTACCAAAGAAGTTGGCCGGCTGCCTAGTTGCTGCGCAGCGCCTCCGGCTGCGCTCCGTAACGTCTCGGCCAGCCTCTGGTCATAGGTGAGGGTGATCTTCTGGTCCGCATTCACCATGGACTGCACCGCGCTCCGGGTATCGACGCGCAAGCGCTCCGTCTGCCGGAAGAGCAGTCCGGTGCAGACCAGCGACAGAATAATTCCAGCCGTGCCCACCGACAGCAGGAATTTTCTTCCCTTACGATCGACCAGCATGACGCCGCCAATGGTCACCAGGAAGTTGATGATCGTAAACAAAACGTAGCCCCAATGCGCCTGCACATCAGAGAGGCCGCTCTGCAGAAGAATGTTGGTGTTGTAGCCGATGATGGAGTTGATGCCGGTGGCCTGGTTGCACGCGAGAATCACACAGGCCAGCACAAACGGGATCACGTATTTCCGGCGCAACAGCGATTCCTTAACTCTGGTTCCGGTTGAGGTCTGTGCCTTCTCGGCAGCGGCCGCCTGCTCCATTTCCCCAAGTTCGAGATCGGCCTGTTCGGTGGTGCGGGAACGCAGCAGCGCAGCGTAGGCAGCGTCGCGCCGATTGCGGCGAAACAGCCAGCGCGGAGACTCGGCCACCATCAGGCTGCCAATCACAAATAGCACACCAGGGGGCAGCGAAACCCAAAAGATGCTCCTCCAGGCCGTATCTTTAAAGGCTAGAAGCCTGCCTACGTCGCCCAGTTTCGCCACTTCATCGACCCGAAAACTGAAATACATGCCGACAATAGCAGCCGCCGTGATACCCAGCGTAAGCAGCCACTGGAAAATCGCGGTGCCCTTGCCGCGAGTCGATGCCGCCAGACATTCCGCCAGATACAGCGGGACCACCACCCCAATCAAGCCGGCGCTGATGCCTTGCAAAAGCCGGCCCAGAATCAACGGTCCATAACCGTGCGACAGGGCAATGACCGGAATGCTTACGACAAAAAGCACACCGCTGAGCGTCATCAGCAGTTTGCGCCCCATCCAGTCGGCCAGCGCACCAGCAAACAAAGTGGAGATCACGCTTCCCAGCAGCACGGCCGCGACCACGGTCGAAAGCTGACCCGCGTTCAATCCGGATGTGGCCTCGAGATACGGCAGAGCGCCGGCCACGATGCCAACGTCCACTCCGTACAGCAACCCACCCAGTCCCGCTACGAGCAGCAGGAATCGGTTGTAGCTGGCCTTTTCGTTCGCCACGCGGGCCGTCCTTTCGCCGAAATCGGAGAAAACAGAATTTTATTCCACGTGAGAATACTACGGCAGCGGCCCTTCGGTGATCCCCGCCGTTTATCGTGAGATCAGAAATTCGACTTCCCGTTCAATTTCCGAAATCGCGATCGGAGCCAGATTCCCGTCCCGCAGCTTCTGGTTGAGTTGCGGCAATCTTGCTTGCTTGAATGAGGTCCACTCGGCAATGCGGGCTTTGACTTGTTGACTGGACTCTTGATAGAGAGCAATGGCCTGGGAAGGCACGGCACGGTCTCCGCTTTCGACCGCTCGCAGCGCCGATGCGACGCCGGTGTAGGCATCCGGTAACCCGGGGGCCTGGCCTGGAGCGGTTTCCTTGCCCGCAAGAATCTTTCGGATCTCAGATTGAGCTTCGACGAGCGCCGACTTAAGAGCTGGCTTTTGGTCGCCGAGTGCCTGCTGAGCATCAGCCAGTTTTTTCTGCACCGAACCGATCTCGGCCAGCACTCGGCGCGCTTCGAGGGTTTCAACGTAGATTTGTTGAGCAAGATCCAACTGCTGCTGCAGTATCTCGGGAGTCGCGGGGGAACGCGGATCCATAATGACTTGCAGCGGCTGGCTCTGCGTCGCGCCATTCACCGTGAGGCGGACCTGGTAAATTCCCGGCACCGCTTTTGGCCCACTGGGATTGCGGTATTCGGATTCTTCATCGGCGCTGGGCCCTCCCGAACTACGCCACGTAAGATTCCACACGAAGCGGTGCAACCCTGGAGTCTTCTCGATCGCCTCGGGCTTGGAGAACCAACGCTCAGCAACCGGCAGCGGCGGGTGTTTCCCCGGGACCGGATCTTCCGAGGAGAATCTCCGCACCAGGTTCTGTTGCGCATCGAAAATCTCCAACTGAATGTTGCCGGCCGCAGACTTCAGAAAATAATCGATCATCGCACCACTGGGAGGATTCTCGGCGGTTGGTTCCTCGGGCGGGATAGGCGTGCCGGGGAAAGAGTCATTGTCAACGCGATATGCCGCGGCGGGATGGTACAGCCAGAAGGCGCTCGCCTTCCCTGCCTCGGCGGTCTGACGCAGCGGTGTGATGTTGTCGAGAATCCAGAAAGAGCGTCCGTGCGTGGCAACTACGAGATCGTAACCATGGATCGCGAAATCGCGAACCGAAGTGACCGGCAGATTGAGTTGCAGTGATTGCCAGTGTTCGCCATCGTCGAACGACACGTAAGCTCCGAGTTCGGTTCCGGCAAAGAGGAGCCCCTTGCTTTGGGGATCTTCGCGAACCGCGCGCAGGAAGGCGGGAGTGGCAATGCCGTTGGTGATCGGTTGCCAGGTAACTCCATAGTCGCGCGTGCGATAAAGGTAGGGCGCACGATCGTCGAGGCGACTGCGATCTACTGCCGCGTACGCCACGGCGGGATCAAAATGCGAAGCTTCGATAAGCGAGATCTTGCTCCAATCCGTGAGTCCCTTGGGCGTGACATCTTTCCAGGTTTTTCCGCCATCGCGAGTGAGGTGAATCAAGCCTGTGTCACTTCCTGCCCAGATCAGATCGCGGTTAAGCGGCGATGGCGCGATGGTGAACACCACTCCATACCCCCGCTGTTTCGCGTTCTCGACAGTCGGTGGTCCTTCCGGCTTCTTATCTCCCAGTAGGCGCGTTGATCCAGTGAGATCGGGACTGATGGCTTCCCAGTGCAGGCCGCCGTCGACCGTCTTCATCACATACTGCGTACCGAAATAGAGCGTGGTCGAGTCAGCCGGAGAAAAAACAAGAACGGGAGTCCAGGGCGCGCGATATTTACGCTCGTCGATCTCGGACCCAAATGTCATCACCGGCCACGGAGTAATATCCTGGCTGAAGCCGGTTCGCCGGTTGTGGCGGTCCACGCTGCCGTAGGTCCCACTCAAGTAAATGATGTTTGCGTCCTTGGGATCGGGCGCCATGTATCCGCTCTCGCTGGCGCCCGCGGGAAACCAGTCTCGCGGTGTGACCCGGCCGTGATCGGTGCGGCTGAGAACGGCGGCGCTTCCGCTATCCTGCTGCGCACCGTAAACGACGTAGGGAAACTGATTGTCCGTAACCACATGATAGAGCTGGGCCGTGGGCTGGTTGTACCAGGTGCTCCAGGTCTGGCCGCGATCGAGGCTGATGGTGGTTCCTTGGTCCGTTCCGAGGACCATGCTGGAAGAATTCTTGGGGTCGATCCAAATCTGGTGGTAGTCGTCTCCGCCCGGAGCGCCGCGCACGACCGAGATCGTCTTCCCACCGTCTTCGGATCGATACAAGGCGACGTTCGGCATGTAGATGACGTCAGGATTGTGTGCATCGATGGTGACTTGGCTGAAATACCAGGCACGGCTGGTGAGACGCGGGTCCGAGTTCTCAAGAACCCAGGTATTGCCTCCATCATCAGAACGATACAAGCCTGACTTCTTCGCTTGAATGAGGGCGTACACGCGCTTGCCGTCCGGCGCAACGTCGACCCCGACGCGCCCCCAATCGCCGTCGGGCAATCCGTTGGCGCTGAGACGAGACCAGGTTTTACCAGCATCCTGAGAACGGTAGAGACCGCCGCCGGGCCCGTCGATGGGAGCGTAGGTGCTCCAGGGAGGACGATGAGTGTGCCATGTCCCGGCAAACAACAGCTGCGGGTCACCGGAACAGATCGCGAGATCCGAAACTCCGATTTCAGATCCCGCATCGAGAACCTTAGTCCAATGAGTTCCGCCGTCTGTCGATTTGTAGACGCCGCGTTCTTCGTTGGGACCATATGCATGGCCAAGGGCGCCGACGTAAACGACGTTCGGATTCTGAGGATCGACCACGATCCGGCTGATCTGGCGTGTCTCCTCCAAGCCGATGTGCGTCCAGGTGGAACCACCATCCACGGATTTATAGACGCCGTTGCCGGAAGAGAGGTCAGAACGAATGTCGGACTCGCCAGTTCCGGCATAAACCGTCTTCGTGTCGGATGGAGCTACGGCAATGGCGCCGATGGCGCCGAGAGGCTGTTTATCGAAAATCGGGGTCCAAACAGTTCCCGCGTCGGTCGTTTTCCAGATGCCTCCATTGACTCCACCAAAATAAAAGGTGGTGGAGTCGCCCGGCACGCCCGCGACGGCAACCACCCGGCCTCCGCGAAATGGGCCAATGAGCCGCCATTTCAGGCCATTCACCAGTTCCGGAGGAACTGACTGGGCAACGGCAGAAACGGTCAGCAAAAGAAGAAAGAGTGAGATGATTCGACGCGGCAAAGGCGATCCGATTCTGTGCAATTGGCAAGTCCCCTGTGTGAATATCTAGTCTACCGGAAGAATATGGAATTTTGACGAGGCGCAGACCTGATTGGATGCAGCTTGCACTGTCTATATTTGTCGCGAAACTACCTTTCCCTTTGATACGCTGCTTACACCATGCGCTTTCACCGGATCCTGTTTGTTCTAGTCGCGGTAGCCAGTTCCCTTTTTGCTCAAAACCCTAAACCCGTGGCTGACCGCCTTGCCGCTCAGAACGCTCTTTTCGAAGAGCAATACGAGACCGATCTCCGCAACTTTCCCGAGCGTGCCACCGCCTACGGCGACTACCGCTACAACGACAGGCTTGCCGAGCGCTCACTCGACTCCATCGCCCGGTACCACAAGCTCGACGTCGACTTCCTCTCCCGCCTCGAAGCCATCCCAAGTACTGGCTTCTCCGATCAGGACCAACTCTCTCACGATTTGCTGGTTCGGGTCTTGCAGCAGCGCATCGCCGATTACGATCTCAAAGAATTCGAGATGCCGATCAACCAGCAGAATGGCATCCACACCAGCCTCGCCGATCTCCCACTCTCTGTCCCATTCGATTCGGTCAAGCACTACGAGGACTACATCGCCCGTCTTCATCAGATACCGCGCGTCCTCAGCCAGACCACCGAAGTGCTCCGCGCCGGCATGAAGGATAAACTCATGCCAGTCCGCTTCCTCGTCGAGAAGCTCCCCGTCCAGTGTCAGGGCATCATCGATGCCGATCCGTTTCTGCTTCCGACGAAGAAGTATCCCGCAGACATTTCTCCCGAAGACCAGAAACGCTTGACCCAGCAGATCACAGACGCCATCAACACCGATGTCATCTCCGCCTACAAGACCTTCGCCGCTTTTCTCCGCACGGAATATGCGCCGCTAGGCCGCACTACTCTTTCCGTCGAGTCGTTGCCCGACGGCGCGAAGCGCTACGAGAATGACATCTACGCCCGGACTACGACGCACATGACGCCGGAGGAAATCCACCAGCTCGGTCTGCGCGAGATCGACCGTATCCAGGCCGAGATGACTGCCATCGCAAAGAAAGAAGGCTTCGCCGACTTGGCTTCCTTCCGGGCTTCAGTCAAAACCAATCCCAAATACATTCCGACCTCCGCCGACCAGATCCTCGACGACTTCCGCCGCTACATCGCGCAGATGGAACCGAAACTTCCGGAACTTTTCACCCTGCTTCCTAAGTCTCCGGTGACGGTCGAAGCTATCCCAGCATTCCAGGCTGCGGCTGCAACGCATTACGTCACTGGCACGCCCGACGGCAAACGCCCCGGCCGCGTCGTGGTCGCGACTTCCAATTTTGCCGAGCGCTCGCTCATCGACGACGAAGCCATCGCCTACCACGAAGGCGTCCCCGGACATCACATGCAGCTATCCGTCCAGCAGCAACTCACCGGCCTGCCCAAGTTCCGCCTGCACGGTCTCGGCTTCAATGCGTACATTGAGGGTTGGGCGCTGTATGCCGAGGAACTCGGCAAAGAGGTCGGTTTCTATGAGGATCCCGTATCGGACTATGGCCGGCTCTCGTCGGAACTATTCCGCGCAGTGCGTCTGGTCGTCGACACCGGAATTCACGCGAAAGGATGGTCCCGCGATCAGGTCGTGGATTTCTTCCGCAAGTCCGGCGCAGTCGATGAACCTACCGTCCAATCCGAAACCGACCGCTACATCGCATGGCCGGCGCAGGCCCTCAGTTACAAGCTCGGCCAGCTCAAGATCCGCGAACTCCGTGAACGTGCGAAAAAGGAATTAGGCCCCAAGTTTGACATCCGAAAATTCCACGACGAGATGCTCGACGGCGGAACCCTCCCCCTCGATCTTCTCGAAGCCCGCACCGACAAGTGGATCGCCGAACAAAAATCAAAGTGACGCGAATCAGATGACAAAGACTACGTGACAAAGACTATTGCGGAGTCGCACCAACCACCGCCTTAAAATCAGCAACGCCGACTTTCACCACCGTGCCAGGCGGCTTGGGTTTGGCATCGTCGGCTTTCTTTTCCGGCTCCTTTTCAGCCGGTGGAACCACCGGCTTCTCCGTCCATACCCCATAGACGCGCCCACCCGAGGCGGCGATCCCCGAATAGTCGCCGAAGAAAACACCGCCCGCCTCGAACGGCTCGGTGGTCCACGCGTAATTCTGAAAGCTTTGTCCGCCATCGGTGGAGCGCGCCAGCACAACGATCTGCTTTCGATTCTGCGGGTCTTGCCGCCGGTCATAGAAAATAACGTAGGCCGCGCCATCGGTGGGATCGACCGCAAGCCATTGAAAGAACTGATCCACCCCATCGTGGACTGGATCGTTGTTCACCCGCGCCGCAGCACTCCATTTTTTCCCACCGTCGGTCGAGGTCGAACAAAAAATATCGAGGTCGCCGTTGCGGTAGTCGCTCCAGGTCAGGTAGAGCCGCTTGCTTCGTGGATCGATGGAAATCTGCGGAAACCCGTTTGCTCTTTCCAGCGTCTGCACCGCAAACATAATGGGCGCGGTGTGCATGATCGCCCGCGCCCGGGAGAATGTCTTTCCGCCATCGTGTGAAATCGTCAGCAGGATGTCGTTGTCCTGGCTCCAAACCGCATACAGCGTCCCATCCGGCCCAACCGCACCTGCAAATCCCTCAGCCGCACCGTTGTCATCGCGCGGCAGCCCGGGATGGCTGTCGATCTCCAGCGGCGTCGACCAAGTCCTGCCGTCGTCGGTCGAGCGCGAGAACATAATCTCCGAATCAGTCAACGTCCATCGTGTCCATCCCACATAAAGACTTCCGGCATAACGGCTTTTCGTGGTGTCCGACACGATATAAGGCTTGTCTTCAAACGGCATGCCCGGTTCCGTAGCGTGTTCAATGATGGGAAAGTGGTCCGCTTCCCAATTCTTTCCGCCATCGAGTGAGCGCCGCACGAACAGCCCCATCCGCGAAGCGTTGTGCGCCCAATAGTTGAACGTCCCCAGCTTGTCGAACGCCATATAGCAGACGAAGGCGTGACCCTGCCCGTCGAAAGCCGTGGATACATCGCCGGAAACTTTGTAGTTGCCCGGCGCCACGCCTTCTGCCGCATGCCAGGTGTGGCCCGCGTCCTGCGAGTAGGAAGCATGAACGTTGTCTTGAAAAACTGCCACCACCTGCTGCGAATTGTTGGGATCGATCGCAATCGCGGGTTCGGTGAAAAACCCTGGCGTCGGAGTCAAGGTAAAGACTTCCGCTCCGGGAGCCTTCGGCAGCACCTGACCGCACAGCAATGCGCTCAAACTGAGGACCACGGCGAATATTACGATGGTTCCACTCCAGCGGCGAATTTGCGGGCAGAATGACGCTTGCAATCCATTGGGCATGTGTAGAACACGCCTCCTGTCTTGATGGTTTTTGATGCAGCCAACTGATTCTCCCACGAAACGCTAGACAGTGTATTTGCGTGCGATCGACTAGGCCTTTAACTTAGACTCTATTCTTACTTCTCTTGTGGAGGCTCTCTTTGGCCCGTCTTACCAAAATCTCTCTTGCACTTAAGAAGCGCGCCGCACGGATCACGCTGATCCTCATGGATGTGGACGGCACAATGACGGACGGCAGTGTCACTCTACTCTCGCAAATCGACGGCACCGCGCTCGAAATCAAGACCTTCGATGCACACGACGGGCAGGGCCTGACCCTGGCCCAGACCGCCGGTCTGCGCACGGGCTGTATTACCGGTCGCGAGAGTGCCGCACTCCTTCGCCGCGCCCGAGAAATGAAGATGGACTTCGTCTACATGAAACAGCCAGTGAAAATGCCGGCGTATGAAGAGATCCTGGGAAAAGCTGGCGTCACCGATTCTGCTGTCGCCTACATCGGCGACGACCTTCCCGACATCCCATTGATGACCCGAGTCGGTTTAGCCATTGCAGTGGGAGATGCCGTCCCGGAAGTAAAAGAAGCCGCGCACTACACTACAAAAGCTCATGCCGGGCACGGGGCGGTCCGGGAAGCCGTTGAATTGATTCTAAAATCCAAAGGCATCTGGAAGGCGATGATCGACAAAGGGCGTGCGTGACTTCGTTCTCACGTGCCCTCCTTGCCAATTATTTTCCGAGGGCCACATACAGTCCACTACAATGGATTTGTTTTGCGGCCTTCTGCGATTGAGTTATGCATGAGCGCCTTGCGTGAATGAAAACACAACTGATCCCGGAGTGGTGACGGCCAAGCTTCCGCAGCCCCGGACCAACTGGGCGAGATGCGGGTACTTGGGCGCGCTCTTGCTGGTCATAGTGTTTTTCGCGGTCGTGCGTCTGCGCCTGCGCAACATGCCTCTGGAACGGGATGAGGGAGAATACGCCTACGCTGGCCAGCTAATGTTACAGGGGATCCCGCCCTACGAAATCGCCTGCAACATGAAGCTGCCGGGGACTTATGCGGCATATGCAGCCCTGATGGCGGTCTTCGGGGAAACACCCTCTGGCATTCGCATCGGATTGATGCTGGTCAATGTTGCCGCAGCGTTCCTGGTTTATCTTCTGGCGAAATATCTCTATGGGTCGCTGGCAGGCACGATCGCCGGAATCACTTACAGTTTCCTATCTTGCCGTCCCGCGGTGCTGGGCATCTATGGACACGCGACCCACTTTGTGGTTCTGGCGGCGCTGGCGGGGATTCTGCTGTTACTGCACGCCGTCGACCGGGGGCGGACTGGCCTTTTTTTCGGCAGTGGACTCTGCCTCGGGCTGGCGTTTCTGATGAAGCAGCCCGGAATTCTCTTTGCTATTTTCGCCGCCGCGTACTGGCTGTGGCGGGAATGGAAGCAGCCTTTGCACTGGCGGAAGCTCGCGGTCCGCGGTGGCACGCTCTTCGCCGGTATGGCATTACCGTTCGCACTAACGTGTCTGATACTTCTCTACGCCGGAGTTTTTCCCAGTTTCTGGTTTTGGAACTGGTCTTATGCGAGGGAATACGGTTCCATCACTTCTCTGGCGGAAGCATGGCCAAAGCTGGGCGCTTCGCTTCCCTGGGTTCTTCGACCGTTCGTGCTATGGGAGATCGCCGTCGTCGGCCTTTCCGCTACGCTCTGGAGCCGCTACGCCCGGGCGCACGGCGGGTTCGTCGCCGGCTTTTTCCTGTTTTCCCTGCTCGCAGTTTGCCCGGGCCTTTACTTTCGTCCTCACTACTTCATTCTGGTGCTGCCGGTCGCCGCGCTGTGCACGGGAATTGGCGTGTGCGCCGTACGGCAGCTGTTGCTGGAGCGGCGATTCGGCGACTTGGCACTCTGGCTTCCAGTCGCGTATTTCGCAGTGGTGTTCGGAATTTCCGTTCGCTCTCAGTACAAGACGTTCTTCCAGCTTGATCCCGTTTCCCTAAATCGAAAGATATTCGATCAGGATCCTTTTCAAGAGGCGGTCGCAGTCGGCAATTACATCAGAGCGCACTCCTCTGAGCAGGATGCGATTGGACTGTTCGGCTCCGAACCGGAGATTTGTTTCTATTCCGCCCGGCATTGCGCCAGCAGCTACCTCTATACCTACCCTTTGATGGAGCAGCAGAAGTACGCCCGCCAAATGCAAAGTGACATGCTGCAACAAGTGCAGAACGCACAGCCAAGATTTCTGGTCTACGTCGACGTTGCCCGCTCCTGGGGAACGCAAGCTACCCTGGACGACCATCGCGCGTTCCTCGATACGGCTTGGGGGTTCGCTCACCGCAACTACGAGTTGGTCGACCAGGTGGCGGCTACAGGCGATTCCGGACACTCGCGGGGCGATCATGCATACCTGTACGTTTTCCGCCGAACGGAGCCTGAGACGGGAGCCTCATCCGCGCGCTGAACATTCATTCGGTGGCTCTGTAGAACAAATTCAACTGATGCTGCTCAAGATAATCGAGCTCCTGTTGCAGGCCGATCTGTTCGGGATGAGGATGCACCCAAAAATTGGCGCTCTGATCACAAAGGTGGATATTCCTTGAACGCACGTAGCAGTTGGCCCAGTCGCGTTTGCCGTTGGAATACCACCGGATGTCGTCCCACGGTTTCCGCACCGCGGCAGGCAGGAGCAGTAGAACCCATAATGTGAGGACGAAATTCCGCTTGCCGTGCCACGACCTCGACAGCAGATAGAAATAGATGGCGAGGAAGGCTGGGACTAACAGCGTGACGTAGCGTGATGCAAAGGCTGCGGGCAAACCCAGGCAGAGGCGACCGACAGCGGCATTCGCCGAGAACAACAGACAATAGCTTAAGAGGACGGCGCCGATCAGGTGTGCCTCTCGGCGCGCGTCCTTTACCAAGTGGAGCAGGTGCACGCCCAATATGGCCACCATGACCACGAGGATCGCCGCGCCCAGGGCCGTCATCCCGAACGAAACATGGAGAGGCCCTGGCACCACAGATCCCGCGAACATTAACGCCATGAACCTGGGATAGTCGAGAAAAGCATATTGCAGAAAATGACGACGAGGAATCTGGAAACAATCCACACCGGGGGAAAAGGTGTAATGGACAAAAAAAGAACCCAGAGACGCGGTGGCGACTGTAAGTCCGGTTAAGGCTTGGGCGAACGGAACGGATGTCATGTGGCGCCAGCTCCAGTAGCACTCAAGCAGGAACACGCCCACAGTGACCGCCCCCATGAAGATGCCGTACCCGGTGTAGATCAGCAGGAAATTCAGCGCCAACACCAAGGAATATCTCAGCAGCCGATTTCGGCTGAGGAGGGCGAGGCAGTACAGCAGGATCATCAACAAGGGAAAGCCGCTGCACGCAGGATTCGACGCCCCGACCAGCATCTCGTATTGCGCCAGGCTCAGGAAGATCACCGGAATTGCGAGATCCGAATACGAAAGCGTGCCGTAGAGTTTGCACTTGAGCCACAACGCCAGCAGCATCGCGGCAAAGATAGTGCCCCCAATGACGTATGAATCGACGCGTGCGTCCCAGTGGGTCAGGGGATAAAGAAACTTGTCGGCAAGAAGGCCGACGCCTTCGCGGTGCGGCCCATGCTGCAAGAAAAAAAGTTCCGCGATGCTCGGTGGATGGCGGAAGAACGGGGTCAAGTACTCCCATTGGTCGTAGAAGAAGACATTCATCGAGTACTTCCAGATGACCAGGAAGAACCGTATTCCGAGCACGGCGATCGCGGCAGCGATTGCCATCACCGGTCCGGTGCGCCAGCGCCCGTCGCGGACGGCCTCGCTGACTTCCGCAACACTGGGGATCACCGTGGTTGTCATGCTGGTGACATGTTGTACCACCGCGCGAATGCCTTGTCCAAGAATTCCCGCCGGCTCGGTGACGGTCTTAAAGCGGAGTATGGCCGGATGATCCAGGCCGACTCCGGCTGATGTGGTAGCACTCGAGTTTGCGGTCGCAGGAAACGAAGCACCAAGGATGGTTAACGTATAGAGAAGATGGTGGCCAGGGACGGAGTTGAACCGCCGACGCCAGCCTTTTCAGGGCTACATTATACTGTAGTTTCAACAACTTAAGTGACTCCAGGTGGCCGCCTAAGTCCTTGAGAAGACGTGAGAGACATCCGAATCGTGGGTTCAAATCGTGGGTTCAAGAACAAGCGGAGAAGGCCCCCGATCTCGCCAGAATTCAGCGGTTTCATTTTCGATACCGCAATTAAATTCGTTGGCAACTGAAGAATCAGACCAGTTGAAATCCGCTACAAACTTTGGCGAGAAAGATTCGAACCCGCCTGAAAACGTAAAGGGAAGGACTTGCAGCGCACACGAGTAGCGACCTGAAGCAACGTAGGTTCATGAAAACTACGGGGCGGGTTTCAGAGGGTTCAGAAATCAGAAGTGGCTGCACCGCTACAGGAATGCTCATAACCTTGACACAACTACACACGGGGTCGGTGAAGCCGGAACGTATGGTAATCCCATTCGCGCGAGAGCGCGAAGGATGGCACCCCGGCTACTGGTGGATTGTGAAGCTCACGTTGCTGGTGAGCGTGCCTCCTGGGGTGGTCACAACGACCTTGCCGGTGGTCGCACCGGGGACGACGGCGGTCATGTAGGTGTCGTTGACTACCTTGAAGCTGGTCGCCGCGACTCCGTTGAAGGTGACGCTTGTTGTACCGGTCAGTCCCTGTCCAAGGATTTGCGCGGTTTGACCGATCCTACCGGTGGGCTGCACGAAGGTGACGAAGGTGCCTAGGCCAAGGTCGAGGGCGTAGATGGTTCCGAGGTTCTGACGGCCGCCTTCAAAGGCGGTTCCGTAAAGCTTGCCATTCGTGTGTTGGAGAAGAGAGCCGGACTCCAGTTCACCCGTCTGTGCCGTGAACGAATAGAGAAGCTGATAGCCGCCGGTGGGCGAGAATTTATAGAGCGTTCCAAAGCCCTGCTCGCCTCCGTTTGAGGTCGAACCGTAGTAGTTGCCGTCGGTCGCTAGCACCAGCCCGCCGTCAGGGTATTTGCCATCGCCGGGAGGGCCCGCAAAGCTGTACAGAACTGACATAACTCCTTTTGAGTTTACCCGGAAGATAGTGCCGTCTCCCTTTTTGCCGCCGCGTTCGGTCGTTCCATAGAAGTTTCCATCGGAGGCCTGCACTAAAGCTCCCGCTGATGATTCGGGGCCTGGGCCGCATGGAAAGCTGAAGTCGTTGAGTAGTGTTCCGGACGTTGTAAGGACGAAGACTCCGCCACACCCGTTTGCGCCGCCGCCGTAAGATGTCCCATACAGGCTACCGTCGGAGGCCTGCAGGAGCGGCGCGCCGATAGCGGCAGCTTGTTGCTGCCCGAACGTGTACAACGTGCTGAAGCCAGTGGAACTGCTGTACTTATAGACCGTGGCCCCTGTAGTACCAGGGCCATAGGCAGTTATGCCGTAGAGGTTTCCGTCCGATGCTTGGATAGGTGGAGCTTCTGGAAACATTCCGTCGCCGCTGCCGCTGAATTCGTGCAGCAGGGTGAACTTGCCAGCTGAGGTTATCTCGAAGAGCACGCCGTCGTTCTGAGTGCCGCCGAAGCCAGCAGTCCCGTAAAAATTGCCGTTAGTCGCCAGCGTGACTCCGCCAAAAGGCTGAGAGCCGTTCGTGCCGTCGAAAGCAAAAATTCCGCCTCCGGCCCCGCTCGTGGAGATTCGGAAGACGGAGCCATCGGCTCCCCCTTGGGCTGTTGTGCCATAGAGGATGCCGTCCCTGCCCTGCGCGGGTGTTACGAATTGAGGAAGCTGGGAAGGGCCGTTCTTTCTGAAGCTGTACACGACAGTCGCGTTCTGTGCTCGACCCGTGCCGAGACACATCGCGCAGCAGAGAACAACTGCGACTAATACTGGGGGGAGCGACGTGGATGGAGTTGTGTGTCGGCCTGACGTGCTCGCAGTCCGGATATTGCTGATGTTCATGGCGAATGCTCCTCTTGAATCGAATGCGAAATTAGACTAATTCTTCAGTGTGGCCCGTGCGATTTATTGATCGCGTCAGCTGCATAACAGTTCCCCGGACTACAGGCCCCTTGGCCCGCTGACTCATAGAAGTAGTATTGCGACGCGGCCGTTAGATCGGAAAACGTATCGTACCCCGATGTGCTGTCGCACACGTGGGTGCCGGAGTTCGGATGGCAGTACATCGGGTCAAAGGCCAGGAGTGCGTCCTTTGAATAAAGCTCTATGATGGAGGCATGATGCTGCCCAGTCACGACCGGAAGGAGCGTTCTAAGGTCCCCGGTTTGGCCCGGTGCCACGCCCCCTAGGAAGCAAATTTCACTGCCGCCGGGATAGCCTGCGCATGCTCCGGCTGCACACGGATTCGAGCAGTCGATCTGCTGCAGTTCCAACCCGACCGTGGTGGTCTGCGGCGAATCGTGTCCGGTGTTGTACTCCGAGGGGTTTGCTCCTGACCAGTATTTAGTGAACATGCACGCCCAGTTGTTGCCACTCTGGGGAGGATCCGCGTTGTTTGGACATTGCGTCACATCGAATCCAATGTCCGCCTGAGCGAGACCCTGGCTACCGAAGCCATTGAGGATACCGGTAACGTTGCCGTAGGTGATCGCGAGAGCGGCCTCGTCCGTTGCGAAAGTGACTTCGTGCGTCGTCCCCTCCACGTTTATGGAATACATGATTTGCATCAACGGACTCGCCGACTGGACGGTCTGGGCGACCCGTCTGTACCAGCCTACGGTGGGGGTGGTTTGCCCGACCCATTCTGGCTCCGAATATCCGGGCATTGTATGGCTCATTACATTGCTGCTGGGGCAGATTGGCTGCGCTTCGCCACCAACTGCCAGCCCCGGACGTATATACCGGATCTGGCTGACGGACTCTCTCACCCCGCTGATGGAATCTAGATTGTTAAGCGTATTAAAATGGTAGATGGCGGCTTTGAGGAATGCCAGATAGCCTGCGGCGAACGATTCTTCGTAGGGGACTGGCCACGAGTCGACGGAGTTAACGATGCTCGCCCCGGTTCCGAACGCTGTGAGATTGGCCGGGCCCGGAGCCATGTAGCAGAAAGTCGCCGCGCTCGGGCAGGAAGGCAATGATGAATGCGTGGTCACGATCGACCCAAACTGAGTCACATTGTTCAGAGGGGCGTGGGTAAGGGTGAATCCCGAAACCCAAATTGTGTCGCCGTCGTTTGGGTGTGGAGAGCTGCCGGACCACGTTACGGCGACGATCGCCGGATTGCTGGTGTCGCCGGCAAAAGTGCCGCCTGACGGTACCGAGATCGACCCCGTGTATCCGCTGCAGGTGGTAGCGCCCATGAACAGCGTATTTGATGCGTTCACGACGTCTTGGTGTTGATAGGTCGGGTTGACTGCGGCGATCCAGGTCTGGTTGTGCGTGACGTATGTCGGCGTGACTATGTTCGTTGGAGGGCCGCTGACGCCTGTCAGGATAAAATTGACCTTCCTCCCACCCTGACAGAACCATGGAAAGATGCTGTTTGGGTCCGTGTCAGCGCAGCCGAGCCCGTCAAGTGTACTCCAGCCGTACCTGTGGTAATAGCTGACATTGCTTTGGTCTTGCTGACAGGTGTCAGTTCCCACTGGGGAGCAAGGTGTGGTGGTGGGATCGCTGGTTTCGATCTGGTTCCAGTTAACCTGGAGCGTCACTCCGTCAATAGCGCCCTGCGTCATAACGCTTGACAGAAAGTTGCCGTAGTTATTGCTTCCGTAGGCGGGCGGGAAGACTACATAGATGTTCGTGTATGTTGCGAAGTTGGAATCAATCTGGGCGTTATACACCGTGCTTCCCGTAATGACGCTCTGAGCCGGAAGTACAACGCACAACGCTGCAATGCACCCCAGTGCCTCCAGCACTCTGCACGAGAGGAAAAATTTTCGTACCGCGATTGAACGTTTTATCACCTTATCACCGGAAATCGCTCGATTCCATAACACGCTCTCGTAGCCCTCTTACACCATTTCACCTGCCTAGCCCAGAAATACTAAAAGTAAACAGGTCCCAATCTACGGTTTTTGAGGCCGCGGCATCGGTCACCAATGTTTCAAAGGCTGTCAAACCGCCGCTGCTAAATACGTTCGTCGACACTGGGATCGCCGTCCCGCCGTCTAAAGTGAAGACGATGGTTCCGGCGGTCGTAGAACTGATGACAAGCTTGTGCCAGTTTGTATCCGCCGTGACCGACGTGCCCGTGACCGTCTCGGTGGTGCTCACTCCACTGGACGCCCCGCCTTTGCGCACATCCACCTTGAAGGTCGTCTCGGCGCTGGGGGTCGAGGTCGCCCCGCTGCCGCAACCACTCTCAGCCGTGCCGTTCCCCGCGAATGTATAGGTAGTTGTGCTGGGGATGGTCGCAACCGTGTGATTCCCATTCCGGCCAGAATTGCATGCGTTCACGCCCGTTAACCCCACCGTTTGCCCGACCAGTAGCATGTTGTGCGCCGCTGTCGTGGTCAATGTACAAACGCTCGTGGTGCAGACGATCCCATTCGTTGCCACAGTCGACGCGGTGGGTGCATTCGTGTCAAAGCGGAGAAAGTAGCCGTCAGTGGGCTGGCGAGAGTTCAGTACGTCTGCTAGGCCGATGCGAAATCCAGTGAAGGTCGTCTGGCCCAGCTCGAAAATGTAGGTTGCTGTCCAATTGGTGTTCGTGCCCAAGTTCCCCAACTGGTCGTTGCTAGTCGACTGCGAAAGGCTAATCGTGCCACCGTTAGCAATTGTCGTACCCGTGGCCTGGCGCACTATCCCAAGGTGCGGGTAGGTACCGGACGACGGCGTATAGCTAACGGTCTGGGATCCGGCAACATTAGTGAGGGTCCATCCGAGCGAGCCTATAGTTGTTGTATTCCCGGATTCGAACTCTTCGTAAAGCCGGATCGTATCGGTGCTGCCAGGGAGCGGCGAGGCGGTCGATATGAAATTGTTGTTGCTGTCCGTCGTAACGACATTCCCCGGGGTGAGAGTGCCGTTGGAGGTCGCGAGCACGGTTGTATTACCGGTCGGGGATCCCCAAGTCGGGGCAGAGCCGGAGACCTCCATGAGTATCCCAGTTCCTGAGACGGGTGTCGGCAGGCAAGTTTCGGCATAGATGGTGTGCTGGAGAGTGTTCGAATACGGGATGCCGAACTGATTTCCGGAGGTTCCGCAGGGCCAGGTGGCCACAACGAGCGCGCTAGCGCTGTCGTCCTCGTTGATGACCACGAGGCGGTGGGTGGTGCTGTCGGCGGCAATCGACACTTGTCCGCCGCTTGTTGATATCCCAGCACCGTTCGTCATCAGCATGCCACTGCTTTGGGCATTCAGCCTGGCGGTAGACGACAAAAAGCAGAATGTTAGCGTACAGAGAATGCCGGCCCACTTCGCTAATGAACTACGGTAATACGTTGGCATGGGCGATTCCTCGGTGAAAAGTCTGAACAGCTAGGTCCCGTCTCGCAGAAGCGAGGAACAAAATCAAGTTTGAGAATTCAAGGATCCGGGGGGAAGGGGTCAGATGAGAGCCCCGCTCATAGCCCCCTGTAGAAGGGTTCTCAGGCTGACTGGGCAGTAAGTATCCGTCAATACGACAAGAATGTCAATGAAGGATGCAAGGTTCGATGCGCCTCTTTCTTGAGGTTTTGCTTGAGGTTTTGGCGTAGTTTCCGTCAAAACCTCGACAGTCTGATTTTCGCGGTTACTTATTCTGGGCTAACAGCCGAGGGCCCCCTCGGATTCTGGGGCTATGTCCAAATTAAATCCGATCTGATCGAAATCAAGACGCGTCCCCTTCATTGTAGAAGCCGCAGGCAAGATGCAGCTCTCGCTCTTAGCCTTTGTGCCAGCCGGGTCATCGTCATGTGTGACAGTCCCTCCGCCTCAAGTTCATTTCGGATTGAGGTTGCATGATCTGGAAGAGAGGCGGCCATTGTTCTGATACGCTCCATGAGCCAGGGCTCGTCCAATCGGAGATCGGCTGCGACTCTTTTCCAATGCCGCCGTCTGATGTTCGTAAGCCGGTATTCTCCGCCGATCTTCATGGCAAGCTTCGCTTTCTGCAGGTTGATGGTCTGGTACGGCAGAATGCTTGCTAAGTCGTAGAGCGGCGCGAGTCGTACCGCTCCGCTTCCGCCTAACAGCAGTGCATAGTTCTTGGCGTGGGCATCTGTTCCTGCAATAAGCCAATTGAAAGCGGTGGCATCTACAAACGACTGCACGTCCTCCTCGGGATTGCTCGATTGTTCACGCAACAATTCTGCAATCGTGCGTACTCCGGGTCCGCCATCACTTTCATACTTGCCCGTAGGATGAAGGCCAAGCGCCTGGCACATGTCTTCTTGATGGATGCGTGACCAGCGTCCTCCGCTCCGCACGCGGTCGTAACGCTCCACCACAATTGCGATCTCGTCACCAAAGTGCTGGACGGTGGAGTTGGGAACGATCAGTCCAGCAGTTCTGGCCAAACGGAGCGAAAAATGCTCGTTCTCCGCATGGCCGTCCCATTGGCCCGTAGGTGGTTTGAGAACGTGAGTGGTCGGCACTCGGCCAGACGGCACACCCCATCGCTGGCGCTCGAAAAGAAGAGCCGTCTTTGGCTGTGCCCCGGCCAAGCTGAACTGTCCCGTGTCTTGAGCACTACGCCATTGAGAATGGTCCGCGCGTAATGCTCTCAAGCGCTCGGCAACGTCGTTCTCGGTAAGCCATTTAACCTCTCTGGAAGCCGGTTCCTTTTGCAGTGGTGCAAGACGTTCCGGACGGACAAACTGAACCGCACCTGCGCAGTCTTCACCCACATATGTAATTAGACGAAAGACATTTCTAGGAGAAACTTGAAAGCGTCTGCCCCAGTTCTCAAGAACACGGTCATTATCGGGTAGCAGTCCCCACAGAAACGCTTCGATCCGGGCATGGCCGTGCTCTGCCGACGCTAGCGGCATCGATAGCGATAGCGGGCAAGCGTTGGGATCGGCTCTCCATGCATCGGTATAGACGAACGAAAGTCTAGCGTTCTTGTAGTGAACCGTTCCGACCTCGCGTCCATCCAAAAGGGCGATGAGTTGATTCGTCATGGCCGTTTCTTCAAGGCATCAAGAACGCTGTTGATATCCGGCGTTCTTGTTTTGCTGGTCGAAGAAGTTTCCTGGGAAGAATCCGCCTTCAAATCGACGGGCACTCCGAGGGTCTTGAGCGTGCGCAAGATGAGACCGATTTCAGCGCGCGGTTTCCCTTGTTCCACCTCGACAAGCCATTTCCGGCTCGTCCCTGCTTTCTTAGCCAGGGCAACTTGATCCATTCCGAGTTTGGTACGACGCTCACGGATGAAAGCCCCCAAATCGGCAGCGGTTCGAATACGCATAATTGACACCTCAAGACATAACACAGAGTAACCGAACGGTGACAATCTGTAAAGAGAGCATACGGTGACATTGTGATATGAGAACGAACGGTGACACGGCCAGTCTACGAAGATCAAAGCGACGGGGGCGCTGAGGTCATATCTTTGATAAGCCATCCTTCGCGCGAGAGCGCGAAGGATGATACCTCGGCTACTGCAGGATTCTGAAGTTCACGTCGCTAGGGAGCGCGCTCCCGGGGTGGTCTCTACCCCCTTTATTGCGTATGGGCAGCTTACTTCGTCGGCGAATTCCGAAGACTCCGAATCCCTCACCTACCCGCAAAACCTTCGCCTCCCGCTCGTTCCGAAGTTCTGGGTCCGCCTCCGCTTCAAGGACAACGAAATCCTCGAAGGCCTAATGCCCTCCGACCTAACCCAAAACCTGCCGGAAGGCTATCTCGTCAACCCACCCGACCAGCGCTCGAACACGCAACGCATCTTCGTCCCCCGCACCGCCCTCGACTCGCTGACGGTGCTAGCGGTAATCGGCGCCACCCGCCGCCCAAGACGGGGCCCCACCGATGATCAGCGCCAGGTTACCTTGTTCGAGGAGTGACGCTGGAGACGAAGTGTCCCCTTACAGCTTAGCTTCCCTCTTGACAACGCTTCTTTGTCGGCGTAGATTCGCCCGCATCCACCCGTCAGAAAGCTCCGTAACAAGGTATTCCGCACTTATACCTTTTCCCCGGTATTAGATAGTTTCGAAAAAGGAGCGATCAATGAAACGGATTTGGGCGTGCCATCTGCTAACCGCCATCCTGGTTTCCTGCGCACTCACAACTTACGCATCAGCCCAAGTAACCATCAACGCAGGAACAGGGGCCGGTGCCTTTCAGTGCAACGAGGGTGCGGCCCCTTCATTTACGGGGACGACTGATGTCCTCTGGTGCGATAGCTCGCACTGGTTCATGATGAACAATAACGCCACAACGTCAACGTCGATCATGGGCGTCACTGGCTCCGCTGTCGACAATACGATTTTGCTCAGTGCAGTGGACGCCAGCTTTAATCCTTCATTTCTGACAGTAAGCGCAGGGGTCGTCACGGTTAATGGCCTAACAACAAACCTTGTGGCATTCATTGATGGGCAGCGGGTCATTGTCAGCTTAAACACCGCATCCTCAACCTCCATGGCGAATAGCAAAATGAACTTTGTCTACCTCAAGAAGGACACGACCATAACCTCCGGAGACATCGCGTCCACGACCTTTGCCCCAACGTACGGCAGAACCGCGCCAACCTGTTCTAGCACAACCGTTCCCCAGTTCTGGTTCGACACTGCCACCGACAAGATGAAGTCGTGCATCAGCAGCGGGTCGTACTCGCTCACGCCAGCCATATTCCTGGGAGTTGTTGCCCTCGATGGTAGTGGCGCCTCACTAGGGATTGCCCACGAGCCTCTCAACCTGAACCCATACGTTCGCGTCAGGGAATTCGGGTCTGGCTCAGCAGGATTCAACAATGTGACGGGAACCAGCACGCAGGACGGTTGGCAGCAGTATTCCGCGCTTGAGATTTACGGCGGCACGCTGAACCATACCGCGTGCGCTCCTCCGAATGCGTCCGGATTATGGGCATATTCACAGAACCCGGTCCTCATCACCAATAGCGGCAAGATTGATCTCGCTGCGCTGGGCCGCTCGGGCGGTTCTGGAGGCAGCGGCGTCGCTGGAAGCGGAGGCAACTCCGGAGGGTGGGGAGGTGCAGCGGGTGGCGGCGGCGGCGGAAGTACGACGGTCGGCGGCAGCGGGGGCGGCAGAAGCCTGTTCAACAGCCAATCAACCGCAAACGGAGGAGCCGGTGGCGGGACTGGGGCCGCGGGGGGCACCACTGGCGCTGGCCCTAGCTCTGGCATCCCCCCTCTTATCGGGTCGCCGATGTACCTCTGTGGGCCCGGCGGTGGTGGTGGCGGCGGTGACGGGACCAACGCCGGAGGGGGCGGGGGCAGAGGAGGCGGCGGCTTCTATCTCAAAGCCCCCAGTATTGTCACGATCTCAGGAGTAACGATCGATGCTGATGCGCAGGCAGGCGTTAGCGCTTCAGCGGGGAACGCGGGTGGCGGAGGCGGTGGAGGTGGTGGAGTTATCCTTCTTGATGGCTGGTTCGTGGAGAACGCAGTCACAATTACCGAGGCCGCAGGGGCGCACGGAGCAAAACATGGCACCGGTGGCGACGGCAGCGACGGAACGGCGGGTTTCAACCAGGTCATCCAGAGGCAGTGACATGAGAAGGCCGTTGATGGCTTCCTGCGCTCCGATGCAAAAGACGGCCCTGGCGCTCGCGCTACTGTCCGCGATGGCCTGCGCGCAAACGACTTTTAGCGGAACTGGGAAGCTAAAGGGCACCACCACGACCTCCACGGCGCTTCCTAAGCAGTTCACACACGTCTATGCATACTCCCCGCCGCTAAGTGGGCAGAACAACGCCAACTTCCTCCAGTACGTGATGTCACAATCAGCAATCGACGGAGTTACCGTAAATGTGGCTTGGAGTTCTATCGAGACGACGCCTCCTACCGCCGGGGCGTGCGTCGGCGGTAACAGCGACACCCAGCAGACCGATTCGATTCCTTATTGCCATGCCTACAATTGGATGATGGTTGATGGCACGGCATGCCACACCGGGGTGACCTTCAACCCAGGCACGGGACTTGGTCAGTTTTTTTGCGCGATTAACCCGAACTGGAACAGCGCAAAATACGTCAACCCCATCATAGTGGGGATTACCGAGAACCCGAACTCCGCCACGCCAGATTATGTGTTCGGCTCCATATGGGTTATGGCCGTAGGAGCCACCTCGCAGGATGTTATTAATAACCTAAAAGACTCATGCGGGAGCTACACCGGATATACTTCGCCACAGATTTCCGCAGCTGCGATGGATAGCACCGGCGCCGTCAAGGTAACCATGACAGGATCTATGCCCTTCACGAGTGGGGACACGATCTGGGTCTCAGGCTTCGACTCAACGCCTCAGTTCAATGTGACCAGTCAAGCCGGAACCCAGATCACCTCGGTCACCGGTTTAACATTCAAGTATAACCCGCCGTGCAGCCCCGCTTGCGCCACGCAGAACTCCATCAACATAGGCAATATCGTGAGCGCCCAGAGCTCTTGGCCCATTCCGTCCGAAACCCCCTACCAGATCGCGTTCCGCACATTCGTTGCGGCCGCCATATACCACTTCTCCCACAGTGGCACAATAATAAGTCCTAGCCAGGTCGCCTACATGCGCGTGGGGTACGCACGTGGCGGAGAGGCTCTTCCCGAATGCGTGGCGAGTTGGCCGGGTTACGTGAGCCAAGCAGCCTCGAGGCAAAACTGGTTGAACTTCTACGCAGACACCAGCAGTTACTCTATGGGAGCTAGCGCCTCATCAGGCCTGCACATGCAGACCGCTCTAAATGCGGCTGGAACCCTACCGCCTGATCCTAGCTATGGGACGGCGGAAGCAGAAATCGCAGTGCAGTACGTGGGTGGGGACGGAAAAGTGTTCGGGTTCGGGTCGCAAGGTATGCAGAGCAACGATATCACGAACTACCCAAATTGCGCCTCCGACTGGTGCAACCAGTTCATTCAGTTCTGGGCTGGTGGACCCAGTTACAAAAATACAGAGTTTGAGTTGCAACAGATCGACTGCTCGAACCCTACCGGGGGAGGGAGCGTAAGCGACGGATGCTTCCAAAATGGATTTCCGGGCAAGACTGGAGACTTGCGTGCGCTTTTCCTCACACCCTACCTCACTTCCCCACTCCCGTTCGTTCTGTACAATCACACCACCATCATTGAACTCTACAGCCAAGACGCCCTATTAGCGTACGATCCCAACTTCTGCAACGTGTCCGGTGGGACCTGCGTCAATGTGGCCCCGGGAGACTGGTTTGGCTCGGATTTGAGCGCCGCTACCCAGTACGACTTCTACACGCACGTCGGCCAAGGGGCTACATGCAGCGGTGGGCTTGGAACTGGAAATGGCGACTGCTCTTATGCCTCCGCCGTTAATACCGTGCACGGCAGCCACTAAAGCCACGAGAAAAAGGGAACCAGGGAGACTGAGTACCCTTGGGCATATTTAGCGCGAACGCGGCGGCTCGCGTCCAATCCCTGGTTTACAACACCTAGAATCGAGAGTACCATTGCGCTGTACTAGGCGCTCTCAGCTTTTCCCTCCCCTTTTTCGGAGCGCTTGCCCAACGTCTAAATTAAGGAGCATCTCCCATGAACAGTCTCTCAAAGCTCACTCTATCAATGATCGTATTTCTGCTGGTGATGGCCTGCAGTGCATACGCTCAGATCGTAAAGACAGTACACAGCTTCAGCGGAGAGGACGGGCAAGGCCCATTGCAAGTGCTGTTGGCTCAGGGACGCGACGGTGCGCTCTACGGGACAACGTTCGCGGGTGGCGCTAACGGTCTGGGCACCATTTTTAAGCAGCAAGCGGGCGGGATCAAGAACGTCGTGTTGCACAGCTTCAGCGGCTCGGACGGCTCGCTCCCAGGAGCCGGGTTGACACTGGCTACGGACGGAAGCTTTTACGGGACCGCCGAGACAGGGGGCACAACTGGCAACGGCGTTCTATTCAAAATCACATCATCAGGCACGTTCTCCACGCTCTACAATTTCACCGGTGGCACAGACGGGGCCTTCCCTATCGCTCCGCCGATTCAAGCGATCGATGGCAACTTTTATGGCACTACCGCTGGAAGCACTAGCCAGAACTCCACGGTGTATAAGCTCACGCCTGCAGGAGCCTTTTCGACGGTTTACACCTTCGATTCGACAAGTGGCTACTTCCCGCAGGCCCCCCTTCTTCAGGCGACCGATGGGACCCTATACGCCACCACCACCACCGGGGGCTCGTTCAACTGTGGTTCGATCGTGCAGATAACCACAACGGGAGCCTTGAAGCACATTCATAGTTTCAATTGTGGGAAAGAAGGCGGGGTTCCGCTCTCGCCGCTTATTCAAGCCGCCGACGGCCAGTTCTACGGCACAGCTGACAGCGGCGGCGCCGCGGGGGCGGGAACAGCCTTCAGGTTGAACCCGAATTGGACCCTCACTGTCCTCCACAGTTTCGGCACAACGCCTGGGGACGGCAAGAACCCAGGTTCAGGCTTCGTGCAAGGGACCGACGCTAAGCTGTACAGCGCGACCGCAGGCGGGGGAAGCGCCTCTGCAGGGTCGCTGTTCACCCTCACAACAGGTGGTGATTACAGTCAGCTATACAGCTTCCCGGCCATTCAAAAAGCTCCGTCACAGGAACCCGACGACCCGCCCCTGCAGCACACGAGCGGCACGTTCTATGGTTCAACCCTTTCGGGGGGCGGAAACGGACTTGGCAGCGTGTATACCCTTAACATGAACCTCGGGCCCTTCGTCGCCCTCGTCCATTACCAGGGAAAAGCCGGCAGCACAGCGCAAATTCTCGGTCAGGGCTTTACCGGCACGACCGGCGTCACGTTCAACGGCGTCGCCGGAACGAGCTTCAGCGTGGTCTCCGACACCTACTTGACAGCCGTGGTACCTGACGGCGCTACAACCGGGCCAGTGGTAGTGGCGACTCTAGGGGGCGCGCTGACGAGCAACAAGAGCTTCCGCATCGTGCCATGACGGTCCGGGCGGGGGGCTGGCGCATCCGTGCGCCACAACGAGAGAGGTGGCGAAACTCGTAAGAGAACGCTTCTTTGAAGACTGTCTTTCTCAAGTGCCTGATATCCTCCGACAGGACAGCGGTTTTTGCACTGTCTCGATGTGTAAGAGGACAATTGCCGTCAACAGCGGTTTGCCTCGCGGCGGCGCCCGGTTCGTAGAGCTACAAATCTGACATCCCCCGGATATGTATGATCCGCCGCTGGACTGCAAGCGGGAATCCGGAAATGGTGGAAGCAGTCTGCAGATATGTATCCGGCCTGTGTGTGGAGCATTTTGCTCCTGGCCACTATGGAATCTGCGCGCACCCTCCCTTTTAGCGTGAGCGATCTTTTGCGATCTCATCCGGGGCCGGGTTTGGGGTGCGCCGTTTGACTGTTCTGCCATCTCCTTCTCTCGCTACGCAGACTTCGGTGGAAGCCGAGAAGACATCAACTAATTTTCTTTTTTGCTGGCAGAAAGACCTCGGCGCGTTGTGCAGGTTCAGTCACTGACTCCGCACAGCTGGCGGCGGACGCATGCCGCTCAGCGTTCACGAAGAGATGATCCGCCCGGGAGCTGTGAGGAGAGGCCGTCCATGACCACGAGCATGTCTGACCCTGAGTCCGGCGGCGTTCGGGACACCTACCAGCCGGGGGTGCATGATTATCGCGATGCCTACTATGATCCCGGCTACACGCCGTCCGACACCGAGATCTTGGCCGCGTTCCGGGTGACTCCCCAGCCGGGGGTGCCGCCGGAGGAGGCGGCGGCGGCGGTCGCCGCCGAATCATCGACGGGCACCTGGACCACCGTATGGTCCGACCTGCTCACCGACCTAGACCGGTACCGGGCCCGCTGCTACCAGATCGAGCCAGTGCCAGGACAGCCGGATCAGCTGATGGCCTACATCGCTTACCCCCTCGACCTGTTCGAAGAAGGCTCGATCGTCAACCTGCTGTCCTCCATCGTCGGCAACGTCTTCGGCTTCAAGGCGCTACGGGCACTGCGGCTGGAGGATCTGCGCCTCCCGGTCGCTTACCTGAAGACATTTCCCGGCCCGCCGCACGGCATCGCGGTGGAGCGCGACAAGCTCGACAAGTACGGCCGGCCGCTGCTGGGCGGCACGATCAAGCCGAAAATCGGGCTGTCGGCCCGCAACTACGGCCGCTCGGTCTATGAGCTGCTGCGCGGCGGCCTGGACTTCACCAAGGACGACGAGAACGTCAACTCCCAGCCCGTCATGCGCTGGCGCGACCGCTTCGAGTTCACCATGGAAGCCGTACGGAAGGCAGAGAACGAGACCGGCGAGCGCAAGGGGCACTACCTGAACGTGACGGCCGGGACCATGGAGGATGTCTACCAGCGGGCCGAGTTCGCCAGGGAACTGGGCGCGCCGATCATCATGTCCGACTTCTTCACCATGGGCTTCACCGCGCACACCTCGCTGTCGCGCTGGTGCCGGGACAACGGCGTGCTGCTGCACTGCCACCGGGCCATGCACGCGGTGGTCGACCGGCAGCACAACCACGGTGTCCACTGGCGGGTGATAGCCAAGTGGCTGCGGATGGCCGGCGGTGACCAGCTGCACAACGGGACCGTGGTCGGCAAGCTCGAGGGAGACCGCACCGCCACGATGGCAATCAACGACCTGCTGCGGGAAGACTTCATCCCCGCGGACAAGAGCCGGGGCATCTACTTCGACCAGGCCTGGGCATCGATGCCCGCGGTCTTCCCGGTAGCGTCCGGCGGCATCCACGCCTGGCACATGCCAGAACTGGTTGACATCTTCGGCACCGACTGCGTGCTCCAGTTCGGCGGCGGAACCCAGGGACATCCGGACGGCAATAGGGCGGGCGCCACGGCGGTCCGGGTCGCCCTGGAAGCGGTGGTCCGAGCCCGTAGCGAGGGCCGGGACCTCACCGCGGAGGGCCCGCAGATCCTGGCCGCGGCGGCCCGGCAGTCGCCGGAGCTCCGGGACGCGCTGGAGCTGTGGAAGGAGACCAGGTTCGAGTTCGACGAAGTCGATCGCCTCGACCTGGCCGACGCCGGGTCGTCACCGGAACGGAGGACGCCCCGATGAGCTCCTACCTCGCCCAGCCGGACGAAGGCGAGCTGGCCAGGCAGATCCAGTACCTGCTGAACGAGGGCTTCGTTCCGGCAATCGAGTACGTGCGCCAGCCCGATCCACACGATCATTACTGGGGCATGTGGAAGCTTCCCCTGTTCCAAGCTCGGGCCGTCGAGGATGTGCTGACCGAGATCCAGGCCTGCGAGACAGCCCATCCAGACTGCTTCATCAAGCTGATCGGCTACGACCGCCAGCGACAGACCCAGGCGGTCAGCCTGGTAGTACACCAGCCCCGGCCAGACAGCGCGTGAAGTGCCGAACTCTCGCCGCGGGTCCTGGCCGTTTCGCCCAGGGTTGGCACCCGCTAGCCGACCGCGCCGCCAGGAGGAACCACCGCCTAAACCATCGGTACGTCGAGAACTAGATGATCTGTCATCGACGCGACGCCGATCCCGGCTCGCAGACAGCTGGCTCCCGTCACGCGGGGGAGATGAGCGGTGCCCGCTGGAGAGGCGTCGCGCGCTACCAGCCGTGTCATGCCACGCTGTGTGCGACGGGGCGACCGCCTGGCGCCGCGGCAGTATGCCGGCAGCGCGACGGCCCTCTTCCGGCCGTTAATAACGTGTTGCGTTAATAACGGTCGGCGTTATCATAGGTAGGTGCTGCGCTCGTTCCGGGATAAGGACACTGAGGCCATCTGGCACCGGCAGCGATCACGTCGGCTGGACGGACCGGTGCAACGTGTCGCCTGGCGCAAGCTCGCCATGCTCGATGCAGCGGAGACCTTAACCGACCTGCTCATCCCGCCAGGCAACCGGCTGGAAAAGCTCACCGGGGACCGCGCCGGACAGCACAGCATCCGGATCAACCAGCAGTGGCGGATCTGTTTCGTCTGGACGGACGCCGGGCCGGAGGATGTGGAGATCGTTGACTATCACTAGGAGGAGCCAGTGGCCGAGAACACAATCATGCCGCCGGTGCACCCGGGGGAGATCCTGCTGGAGGAGTTCCTCACCCCGCTGGGTGTGAGCCAGTACCAGCTGGCCAAGGCGGTCGATGTCCCGGCCCGGCGGATCAATGAGATCGTGCATGGCCAGCGCCGCATCACCGCGGACACGGCGCTGCGGCTGTCCCGGTACTTCGGCACTTCCGAGCGGTTCTGGCTGAACCTGCAGTCCCGTTATGACCTGGAGACCGAGAAGGACCGGCTTGGCGCCGAACTCGACGGCATCCGTCCGCTCAGCGCAGCGAGTTAACCACAGTGGGCAGACGACTCCCCGCCAGCGTACGAACAAGCCTCCTCCGGCCATAACACCCGCCCGGATCATGCAGGTGAAATGGCGTTACTGACCATCAGTAACATGCGCGTAGCCGATCTGTATTGCGTCAGCTCCCGGGAAAGGTAAGCGTCGGCTGCACAGAACTGGCGAATAAGGGCCCCGCTGGTTGATGGTCAGATTGACTCTGGACGAACGTGTCCAGACTCGCTGTGCCCGGTGGCGTGGGCGTCCGCGGTATCGAAGAACGTGATTCCCAGCTCATGTACGCGGCGCAGCGCCGCGGCCGACCCCGCCTCATCGGCCTCGCGCCAGCCGACCGGGATGCCGCCGCTGGCGCTATCGGTGAACGGCCCGCCGATCGCCCAGCGGCCGAACCCGACCTCGCTGCCCTTGATGCCGCTGCGGCCCAGCGCCCTGCCGTCATGATGACACCCTTGCCACCCTAGTCCTATTAGGACTATGGTGGCGGCCATGGCAGGCAACCACAGGCTCTCCGCGACGACGTACGTGGTGCTCGGTCTGGTGTCGATCAGGCCGATAACCGGCTACGAGCTGGCCGGCTACGCGGAGCGGTCGATCGGTAACTTCTTCCCGCTGACGCGAAGCCATATCTACTCCGAGCTTGAGCGGCTGGGCCGGCTGGGCTTGCTCGAGGCCACCGAAATCGCGCAGGAGAGCGCGCCGACC
Organism: uncultured Acidobacteriaceae bacterium; assembly: GCA_963842095.1. Classification (GTDB taxonomy): domain Bacteria; phylum Acidobacteriota; class Terriglobia; order Terriglobales; family Acidobacteriaceae; genus Sulfotelmatobacter. The sequence continues at coordinate 29,664 of CAWJEY010000002.1, read as the reverse complement.
AAGCGGGTGTACGAGATCACCCCGGACGGGAGCGACGAGCTGCGGCACTGGCTGGAGGACGCGGTGATGAAAGAGGAGCGCTCACGCAGCCTGTTCCTGGTGCGGATCTTCTTCGGCGACCGCTCCTCGCCGGCACACCTGGCGGTCCTGCTGGATGAGTTCGAGTCGGCTGCGCGGGCCCGGCGGGACCGGCTGGCGGCGATGGTGGACAAGCTGGCGGACCGTCCCGCCTCGGTGTTCCGCCGGTCGACCGCGATGTTCGGGCTGCGCCGGGAGCAGGCGAACCTGGACTGGGTCGTCGAGGTGCGCCCGATGCTGCTGGCCGCGTCCGCCACAGGGGCGCGGACGCCCTGCCCGGTCGGCTGACATGCTCGGCGCGCTGGCCAGCCTGGCCGTCCGCCACCCGCGCCGGATGGTGCTGCTCGCGCTGGTGGTTTTCGCGGTGGCCGGGGTGTTCGGCTCCACGGCCATCGGCCTGCTCAATGCCCGCAACCCGTTCAGCGACCCGAGCTCGGCCAGCGCCCGCGCCGAGGCCCTCATCGAGCGGGCGACCGGCAAGGAGTCCAGTCCCGGCGTGCTGGCCCTGGTGTCGGCGCCACCGGGCAGCCCGGCCGTGGCATCCGCCGCGCAAACGATCGCGCGTGTTCCCGGCGTGGCCGCGGTGACGGCGCCGGTCCCGGGTCACGATGCCGGCCTGGTCTCCACCGATGGGCGCTCATCGCTCGTGGTCGCCACGCTGCGGGCCGCGCCCGACCCGAACACCGTCGTCTCGGATATCGAAACGGCCCTGCACGGCCGGCCTGACGTGCTGCTCGGCGGCGCGGATGTCGCTGGAGTCCAGCTTGGCAAGCAGGCCCAGTCAGACCTCGGCTTCGCCGAGGCGATCGCCTTCCCGCTGCTGGCGATTCTCGCCTTCTTCATCTTCCGCGGGGTCGCGGCTCTGCTGCCCATCGCCGTGGGCGGGATGGCCGTGCTGGCCACGTTCCTCGTCCTGCGGCTGATCAACATGGCGCTGCCTCTGTCGATCTTCGCGCTGAACCTGGTGATCGGCCTGGGGCTCGGCCTGGCCGTCGACTACAGCCTGTTCCTGGTGTGGCGGTTCCGTGAGGAAATGCGGCAGGACGCCAGCACCGAACGCGCCTTGCGGGTGACTATGGCCACGACCGGCCGGACGATCCTGTTCAGTGCGTCGACCGTAGCGGCTGCCCTAGCTACCCTGACCGTCTTCCCGCAGCGGTTCCTGGTCTCGATGGGCCTCGGCGGCGCGGTCGTCGCGCTGGTCGCCGCGGCCAGCGGGCTCCTGATCGTCCCGTCGCTGCTGGTGCTGCTCAGCCGCCGGATCAGCCGCGCCAGGCCCCCGAAACCCGAGGGCGGCTGGTACCGGCTGGCCAATGGCGTGATGCGCCGTCCGGTCCTGGTGGCCGCCGGCACGACGGTGCTGCTGCTGGCGATCGCTTCCCCGGCGCTGGGCGTGCGCTGGAGCGGCATCGACGCGACCGTACTGCCCACGAGCCAGAGCGCGCGGGTCGTCTCGGACACCGTGGCCAGAGATTTCCCGCCTTCTGACGACGCGAACGCGATCCTCGTCGTGGCATCCGCTCCTGCCTCGGCGCGGCCCGCGCTGGCCAGCTACGCTGGTCGGCTGGCCAAGCTGCCCGGGATAGCCCGGGCCAGCGGTCCCGTGGCTCTGGCCCCCGGGACCTGGGAGATTACGCTGGCCAGCCGGGCCGACCCGATCTCGGCGGCTGGGCAGCAGGCCGTCACGGCGGTGCGGGCCCTGCCCGCGCCCGTGCCAGTACTGGCCGGCGGGTCGGCGGCCGACTTCGCCGATCAGGGCGCGACGATCGCGGCTACGCTCCCGCTGGCGATCGCGATCCTGGTCATCGTCACGGTCCTGGTGCTGTGGCTGATGACCGGCTCGGTGATCTTGCCGTTCAAGACGCTGCTGATGAACGCGCTCACGGCGGCCGCCGCTACCGGCGTCCTGGTGTTCGTTTTCCAGGACGGCCGGCTCACCGGGCCGCTCGCCTACACCAGCCAGGGGGGGAATCGAGGAAACCGATTTCCTCATCCTGGCCGCCCTGGCGTTCGCGCTCTCGACGGACTACGGCGTGTTCCTGCTGTCCCGGATCAGCGAGGCGCGGCGGCCAGGCGTGCCCGAGCGCGAAGCCATCGCGGCCGGCATGCAGCGCACGGGCCGGCTCATTACCTCCGCGTCGATCCTGCTCGCCGTGGCCATCGGGGTGTTCGCCACCTCCAAGCTCGTGTTCCTCAAGGAGGTCGGCGTCGGAGTCGCGGCCGCAGTCCTCATCGACGCCTTCATCGTCCGGGCCCTCCTGGTCCCGTCCCTGATGGCCCTGCTCGGACGCTGGAACTGGTGGGCGCCCGCACCGCTGGTGGAGCTGCACCAGCGGCTCGGCCTCGGCGAAGCGGAAACCGTCCCGCCACCCAGCCCCCCTGCCGCGCCCCACCAGGCAAAGCACCGCACCGGATACCCAACCGGCCGCTGAACCGGCGCCGCCTGACTAGTCCGGCGCCGCTATCGGCGTGTGCGACGGTGGTGGTACGGCCTTTCGCGGGCACCGCGGAAACAGGCTGATGGCCGCACGTCATGAGTCTCCGGCTGGAAGACCGGGATCGGCCTGTGACGGGAGCCAGCCCTCCTGGTCCGTGCTGATCGGGAGATGATTCGATCAGCGCCGGATATTCGAGCTCGGCCACTCCTTGGGTGGCACGTGGCGCGAGCAGTTCGACGTGAACGTGCTCGGACAGGTAGCGGTGACGAAAGCGATGCTGCCGCTCATCCGCATGGCGCGTGGTCGCATCGTCTTCATCGGATCGACCAGTGGCAGGATCGGCACGATGATGCTCGGGCCCTATTGCGCATCAAAGTTCGCACTCGAGGGGGTCGGCGAATCTCTCCGACATGAATTGCATCCATGGGGCATTAGTGTCTCGTTTGTCGTACCCGGAGCGATCAGGACCTCGATCTGGGATAAGGGCCGGCAGCAGGCTGACCGTTTCGAGCGGGAACTTCCCGCGGAAGCCCGAGCCCGGTACGCCGACCACATCGCGGCGTTCCGCAAGGTCCTCGAGATGCAGGCCCGGCGCGGCGCCAATCCGGGAAAAGTAGCCAGGGCGGTCGAACATGCCCTGTTCTCAAGACGCCCGAAGACTCGTTACCTAGTTGGAACCGACGCCAAGGCGCAGGACATCCTGGCCAGATGGCTTCCCGACAGACTCCGTGACGCCATTATCCGCAGTATCGCCGGTCCGTAAGGACTCCTGGGGCAGAGGTCAGTCTCTGGCGGCTGCCGAGCGTCACGCCGGACGTGCTTTATCGAGTCCCGCACATCCTGGCTGTACGGCGGCGGCGAGCCGCGGTTATGGTACGGCCGTGGGGCAGTCGGCGGCGGCCACCGAGGTGAGTGGAGTGCACGGCTACGCGCCTGCGCTGACCAGATTTGCTGGCCGTGGCGAGGCGCTCCGCCAGGTCGCGGGGCTGCTGGAGGGGTGCCGGCTGGACGCGGCCCTGGCAGATCTTTTCAAGGCGTACTACCTGTCCGGCCAAAAGAGCGTCGACTTCGCGTCCATTCGGCTGCACTACACCGGCGCCAACTCGGTCTGCCGGGCACTGCACGCTAGGGCGTTCACCGTGGGCTCGGATATCTACTTCGCTGATGGGGCGTTCGCTCCGCATACACGCGCGGGTCTGTGGCTGCTGGCGCACGAAGTTGCCCACGTGGTCCAGCAGTCTGCCGCGGGGATAAGCGCGTCCGGTCCCGTTGCCGTCGCAGCGGCACGGACGTCACAAGAGCGTAAGGCGGACGCTGCCGCCGATGCGTTCATGGCCGGCCGGTCATTCATCCTCAACGCGACGAGCCCCGGTCGGCTGCCGGTGGTGCAGCGGTACATGGCCTGGGAGCATGCCATGGTCGGTGATCTTGCCGCCGGTGACGTTCGGGCTCTGGCTTCTCGCGGCACGGACCGGTCCCGTCGCGGAGACGGGCCGGAGCAGATCCGCAAGTACTGCGTCCTGCTCGAGGAACTCGGGAAGGATCCGCGCGGGGTGAACGAGGAACGGCTCCGCGCCGAATACGCCGGATTGGAGATGCTGCGACTGCCCGCCAGCGGCTTGGTGGTGACGCTCGGGGAGTTGAATGTTCTCCCGGACTACCTGGGGCATCCCACGGAGATCGAGACCGCCCCGGCGGCGTTTATGGAGCCGCTGATCCAGTCGGTGCGTTCCTGGAGCATCGCCGAACTGCGCCGGTCCGGGGGCCAGCGGAGGTCACACCGTCGCCTGCCTGGGGCGTTGCGCTACGCACTGCTCGGCGGCCTGACCGAGGCTGCCGAAGTGCCGGCGATCGATGGGCTCGGCAAGCGCTGCGGGTTCGCCCCATCGCGCCAGTATTCCTCCGTGCTGGCGCGGAGCGCCTGCCACTTCGCCCCCTTCTCATGGTACCGCTGGCACTGTTTCCACCTCATGTCCCGCGAACTGATCAAGCAGTCCGCGGCGGCCGGCGAGGCAGACCGGGAGAGCCTGCGGCGCAGGGCGCGGATCTACGCCGGCTACGCCGACCACTTCCTCCAGGACTCCTTCGCCGCGGGGCACCTGATCAACAAAACCCTGGTGATGCAGTGGTACATCCAGTGGCTGGCCGATACCGGAGTTTCCTACCCCCACAGTGATGTGCTCGCCGCGATGACCGTCGCGCGGCAGCCACTGCTGCATGGCCCCGGTCATTACGACCGCGAGCATGCCCGGCTCGCCGAGCAGCCACCCGCACGAGCCGGCGGGGTACCGCGACCTCCATGGGATCCGGAGGACATGGCCGACGCTCCGACCATGGACAACCGTGTCGCGGTCAGCGGCCTGATAGCTGGCAGCGACCGCGACAAGCGTGCCGCGTACGCGGCATACCTGACGATGCTGGGCAGCGGGACCGTGCAAAGCGCCGCGAAGGTGGTGCACGACTATCTCAATAAGCACTCCATTGTCGTCTCCTCAGCCCCGGATGGTCCGCGCTTCCGCCTGTTCGGGGACCGTACCTTGCTCGCAACCGGCGACGGTGCCTGGCGCGCGGCGCAGGCGGCCACGGCGTCTCGGCGCGCGATCTCGGAACTCCTGCACTATGGCGAGACCACGGTCAGCAGCTGGGAGATCTTCGACAGTTTCCCCAACCACCTAGAGCAGAACGGGCGGTTGATCACGCTCGAAGAATGGCACCGCACCGGGCTGCGCGACCTGTGCTTTCATGAGTTGTTCGGGCGCTGGTCGACGCGAGCGATTCGGATGGTCATATCCAGCGCGTTCAACAAGCTTGGCAGCCCCACGGACGACGAATGGCCAGGCCAACGGCGCGGAGCGGATACACCACGCGCCCGCTGAACCAACCGAGACCCATCGCTACCTTCTGGGCCTAACCTCAATGAGTCAGGCTTCCTGGTCTCCCCTTACGTTTCGTAGTCGAGTCTGTTTTTAAACGCCATGTCTGTTTCAGTTCTGGCTGGCGGTACCGGTACTGCCCGGTGTGCCCGGGGCGGCACCGGCTTCCACACGGCCGGAATGCGTTTCCTTTCGGGTCGCAGGGTCAGTCGGCGCTGGTCAGCCGGGAGCGGGCAGGGTGCAGAACCGGTTCCAGCAGGTGATGAACGCGTCTTTCCAGGGCCAGTCCGGGCTGATCTTGAGGTTCCGTTTCCGGGCGTGGCGGACGAGCCGGCCGGGGATGCTCCAGATCCGGTAGCGGAGCGTGTCCGGGGTGGCGTCGCGGAGTTCTTCCTGGTCGTAGAGGCCGAGGAGGCGGGCCCAGGCGGTGAGGTCGGCGGCGATGTTCGCGCCGAGGACCCAGCCTTTGTTGACCTGCCAGGCCTTGCTGGGGAGGTTGCGCAGTCCCATCGCTTTCGCGGTGCGGACGCCGTCGGTCTCGACGGTGGCGTGGTCGCGCTGGAGTACGTCTATGAACTGCGGGTGCTGGCTGCCGGGGACGCCGGCCATCCCGGTGTGCGGGATGTTCGTGCAGGTGATGGAGTATTTCCAGCCGGTCTTCTTCTCGAAGGCGGTCATGTTCTTCGTGTGCCGGCGCGACGGCTTCACGCGGCGGGCGATGAACCGGAGCCCGTCGGGCCAGTCTTCTGCCCTGCTCATGAGGTGGGTGATCTCGGCGCAGTCCTTGTCGTCCTCGAGCCCGCCGTCCTGGAGCAGGCCGGGCTGCCAGGCGCTGGCGGGGAGCGCCGCGATGGCGTCCTCGTCGCTGTCCAGGATGGTCCAGCCGCAGGTGAACAGCACGGTGATGCGCCTGGTAGACAGTCCCAGCAGGTGCCTGACGAGGTCGTGGCTGGCGCCGGCGCCGTCGAGCCGGATGAGGGCCCTGCGGCGGAACGCGGCCGGGACCTGCTTCAGGGCCGCGGTCAGGACGTCCTTGTGGTCGGTGAACGTGTTCGATCCTGCGTTGCCGGGGCGCAGCAGCATGGCCAGGCATTCGCGCGTGTTCGCGAGCCAGGCGCCGAGCGGATGGAAGCCGTAGCCCATCTTCCAGGTGGGCTTCGCGTTCTCCTTGTCTGAGTGCGCCGTGATGAGGGTGCCGTCCATGTCGATGACCAGCCACTTCTCCAGGATTTTGCCCGCGACGGCGATCCAGGGAAACCCGCCTGCGTCCTCGATCAGCTCCCAGGCGTGTTTTCTTATCCTCGCCCTGGCCTGCGCGATCCTGGCCAGCATCCGGTCGGTGGCCATGTCCAGGACGCGCCGCACGGTGGAGTCCGACGGCGCGGCGCCCAGGACGGGGGCGAGCTGGCCCAGGACCTCGATGTCGGCCATCGCGGTGGCGCCCAGCGCGATCGCGATCGCCGTCGAGACCAGCACCACCCCGCGGCTGAGCTGCGGGAACTTCCCCTTCATGGTCAGGGTCCGCTCCAGGGCGGCGGTCAGGCCGAGCCTGTCGGCGAGCTGGCGCAGCACGACCGCGCCGACGTGGCCGGCCAGGCCGCTCCCGTCCGAGGTGACCTCCAGGGCATGGTCCCAGGACGTATCCTTCATCGCGAAGGACGCTCCTATCTGGTGATTTTTGGTGTGGTAACCGCAAATCTTCCAGGACCGGGGCGTCCTTCACTGCTGAAACCGTGTTTCCCGTCACGCGGCCCGTCGCGGCGGCGGGCAGCAGGGGCATGAGGCCCGTCCGGGGCGTTGCACCCGCTGGGTGCGCCAGATTTACAGGAACAACTCGCTGAAAGACAGCGAACCACCAGGTCAGGGACATTCTTAGCGGAGATAAGCCCTTAAGTCGCCTAGTGAGTTGAATGCCGGAGGCTAACCGACCATCGATGCGACGACGGCTCCCTGCTCGATTTCGACGGCGTATCTGCTGCTGAGGATGCCGAACTGGAGCATGGCCTGGGCGACGCGCTGGATCGGGTTCTGGTTCACTGGGCCGATCGGATAACCGGGCAACGCAATGGCCGCGGTTACCTGGGGCGGCAAGTCGTCGTACTTCGCCATGGCGGCCTGGACCGCGTCCGGGTCGGCGTCGGCCAGCGCCTGCCCCTGCTCGATAGCCCGCACGAAAGCGGCCGCCGTCTTCGGGTACCTCTCCGCCCACGCCTGGGTGGCTACGTACCCGTCGATAGGGAACTCCACGGCGTCGCCTTGGTCGAGGTCAGCCAGCACCCGCTCGCCGTACTCCTCTCCGGCGAACGTGATGTACGGCTCGGCCAGAAACGCCGCACTCCATGCGCCGTGCTGGAGCTGCCCGGGCATCGCGGGGAAGCCTGCGTCGTCCGTGACGAAGGTAACCTTCCTGGGTGAGATTCCGTGCTCGGAAAGCAGCAGGCTGATCAGCAGGGTGCCAATGCTGTTAGTTCCGTTGACTCCGATCTTCTTGCCCGCCAGCCCGGCGACGGTCGTGATGGGCGAGTCCGCGCTAGTGACCAGCACGCGCGTATTGGGTTCCAGGATGGAGGCCTCGGCCAGAATGCGGAACCTGGCTCCCGCCGTCTGCGCGGAAATATACGGGACGTAGCTTCCGGCGCTGATGTCGACCTGGCCCTTGAGCTGGTCTGCGATGATCGCCTCGCTACTGGGTATCTTTCGGATCACCACGTGCAGCCCCTGCCGGGCGAACAGCCCCTGGTCCTGCGCGACGTACAGGCCGGCCAGGTCGACGGCCGGTAGGGCGGCAACCGTAATGTCCGGCTCTTCCGGCGGGTGCGCCGTCGGGGTCAACGCGGCGCTGCCGCATCCGGAGGCCAGGGCCGTGCTCACCGCCGCGATGAGCGGCACCAGACGGACGCTGCGGGTGTTCATCTCGGCCTCCCGTGCGCTACGGCCAGGGTCATGGGCGTACGTGAACACCTCGTGAGCGGGCCCGCAGATCACCGCTCGGATAGGTGATCAGCCGTCATGGTAACCAGCCGGGCTGACGACAGTGCATTACCGGCAGATGCCTTCATTTATCCGTAATCTGTGACAAGATGCCGCGATGTCGGCTGTGTCGCACTACGCACCGCTGTCGCCGGTGATCTGAATTGGGTTGCCGCATCACATGTTCGTGCGATGGCTATAGTGCCGGACTGCCCTGCCTGGCCTCGACGCTGGCGAGTTCCACGCAGGAGTTGAGCTTGAGCTTCGCGAAGACGTGGCGGAGATGCGTGCGCACCGTGTGCGACGAGACGAACAGCCGCGCTGCCACCTCGCGGTTTTTCACGCTCTGGACGACTACGCGCAGGACCGTCAGCTCACAGTCGGGTGAGCGAGGCCAAGCCGCTGGCTCTCATCGAGGCTTTCGACACTCGACAGGATTTCGAAAAATTGCGTGGGCCGTACTGGATTTGAACCAGTGACCTCTTCCGTGTCAGGCATGGCGATTGCGTCTGGCATAGTCGCTCAGGGTCGCGTTACCGCAGACAGGCGGGGCAGTGTCGTCATGGCATGTCGCGCTAGGGCTGGCGATGCCTGGCGTCGTTGTCACTTGATTAGTCACTGGCTTTCCGGGGGACCTGTGGCTGGGGCCGAGGTTCATTTTGGCGATCGCGTTGATGACGGCCGGGCGGACAGTAGGCCATAGTGACGTCGCGGTCCGAGCTCGTCGCTCCGTCTGCCGTTGACTGGCCCGTTGCCTCGCAATCAAGACCGCCCACGACGTCGCCATGCGCCACGCAAGGCCGCGATTCCGCGACGGTACAGGTCGGAGCCGTATGCTCAGATCAGAGACTCATACCGCTAGCAGTCAGACCATGACTCGTAGGACTTCGGAGCCGCCGTGACGAGCTACCGGCCGATGACCCTGGCTGACCTTGGCCGGCGCCTGGCGGGCGTCGATGATGCTAAGACCCGATGGAAGCTTGTGTGGGAGTTTCTCGAGGAGTACCGCTGGGAGGCGGACGACGTTCAACCCTCGCTGCTCTGTGACGAGCCACCGGCTACTGGCGATGAGCGGTGGGACGTGCTTTTGGCCGCGCTCGCGGAGCATCTGGCCGCGCAGCATGATCGGGTCGCGCCGGAGTGGACCGAGATGCGGGTACTTCAGCGGCCGTGGTTCCCGGCGGAACTGGCGGTCCAGCGAGCCGATGCGCTGGTCTGGGCGCCGGCGGCATTCCGCAAGCACGGCGTCTACCTGTCCGCCAGGGACCTGGAGGCTGCGTGACCGAGCCGGGCGACGTTCTGCTTGGCCGGGCAGAGATCGAGCGAGCCTTCACGGCGCTCGGCGAGCGCCTGGCCCGCATGGGCGTCGTAGCGGACGTGTTCGTCGTGGGCGGTGCCGCGATGGCCCTGGCTTACGACGCCGCTCGCGTGACTCGTGATGTCGATGCCGTGTTCAAGCCGCACGGAATCGTCTTGGAGGAGGCCCGCAAGGTCGCCGATGACCTCGGACTTCCCTACTGGTGGCTTAATGAGCAGGCCAGCGTTTACATCTCCGGCAAGGAAGACGCCAGCAGGCGCCGGGTGTTCGATCATCCCGGATTGCGTGTTATGGCGGCGTCGCCGGCTCATGTCTTCGCAATGAAGGCACGGGCGGCCAGGACCCGCGATATCGATGACCTCCGCCTGCTGGCCGACATCATTGGAGTGAATTCGGCCGACGCTGCCCTGCGAATATGCGCGGATTTCTACCCGGATGAACCTATCTCTGCCAGATCGGCCGCCGTACTCCATGAGCTTTTCGATTGATTTATTGCCGTGCCGGGCGGTTAGCCGATCTGGCCTTGCAGACTGCGGAATCCGTGAGCATAAGTGCGGCCTGACCTTCCGGGCGCGGCGACTCGGGTCGGCGGTTGCCTGGAGCCGTGAGCCGGAAGCGTTGGGTCCGGGCAAGTCGGGAATTGCCGTGGGCTGACAGGACTGGGGTAGTTATCGACGTTTCCTGCCCCTATTAGCCGTCCCAGCTGAGCGACCAGCGGCGCCAGCACCCGAGCCTGGCCGGTACAGTCCTGGGAATGCTGGTCACCGACCTGAACCACTTCCTCGACCTGTCCGAGGACACGCCGGGCCCGGCACGCCAACTGGCCGGGCACCTGGGCAACATCGTCCGGGCGGCAACAGCTGGTGACGCCGGAACCGCCTGGGAAAGCGCGCTGCCATGCCGACGCCGGCCGGCTAACCACCGCTGCTCGGGCCGGATGATCGTGCTACGGACCGAGGCGGGGTCGCCGATCCGATGGCAGTGCAGTGTCTGCGACGACGAGGGCGTGATCAGCAACTGGGAGGACTCGGCATTCGATCTGCGCCGCCGGCAACTCACCCTCGCCGAGGCTGCCAGCGAGATCGTCATCCCGGATGAGGTGGCAGCAGCACTGCGCGGTCTGCAGTTGCCGGACACCGACTGCGAACGACTGGTGTTCCGGATCCGCGCCCACAACGACCACGCCATCCTCGCTGCCACCGACGACGACCTGGACGAGCTGATCGGGTTCGTGGCGGCCGAAGCCAACAATGAATCCAACCGGCGTCGTCAGCAACGACTCGACGCCGCATTCGACGTGCTCAAGGCCGCGGCCCAAACTCCTGACGGCAGGTGATCCGATGGCCCTGCCCGAGCTAGACATCGCACGAGTGCAGAGGTGGTGCGCCGGGCGGGTGCCCGAACACGCCCGCCACCAAATCCGCATCGAGTGCCAGGTCGCCCCGCGACACCTCACGATCGTCGAGCGTCGCGCTCCCTGGCGCGAGGACTTCGGGCCGGAATGGACCAGCTTTCCGATTGCGCGCCTGCGCTACACCGTCGCCGACAACTCCTGGACCTTGTACTGGCGCGACCGCAACCTCCGATTCCACATCTACGACCTGCTCGCACCCTCGAACCGCGTCGACGACCTGCTTAACGAGATCGACCGCGACCCGACCTGCATCTTCTGGGGCTAACCCCAAGCAGCCCGCCAGCCGACGGCTCCCCGCTCCAACTCAGGTGGGGCCAGCTCCGCCGTCACAGCCGCGGCCAGTCTGGGTTGACATTGCCAGGCCGCCGCCGCGCCAGGAATATACGGGCTGCTGCGAGTTTGCCGGGGGCATACTCGACGGGTGACTGTTCCGGCTCCAGGTGCCTTGAGTATCCGGCGGCTCCGCTGCGGCATCGTGCTCCGTGCCGAGGAGGATGCCTGCCAGATCCTGGCCGACGGCCAGGTTGTCTCCGTCCGGTACGCGTCGCAGTTCCCGGCGCCGCGGCGTGAGCGCGTATCGCCGGGTCATCTGGTGGCCGTCGCCGAGGCGCCGGGCGTCTCCGCCGTGGTGGTCTGGCGCTGGTACGACGCCGTTGTGCTGGGCAGCGACGTGGGCTCTGTCCGGCTCTGGGAGCCAGCCCATGGCGAAGTTGCCGCCCAGCGGCGCCGGCCCCGGCAGCACTATGACCCCGGGACTCGCGCATACCTGTCCGCAGGCCTGCCCGGCGCCGAGTGGTGGGTGGCCGGCAAAGCCGTGGACCGGGCCGAGGATGCCGATGTCGAGCTGGACGAAGTTGCGCGCCTCTACACCGAGCACGACATGTGGGATTCCGCCTTCGGCTGAGCAGCCTGCTCTCAGATCTTCGCAGGGGCCCAAGCGACAATCGGTTGTCACTTTCCATCGAACACGAACGCGAAAAATCGTGGGCCGTACTGGATTTGAACCAGTGACCTCTTCCGTGTCAGGGAATTCTGGAGTGTCTGTCACCGTCGGACTGAGTCGAACTGGGAGCCTCTGATCTGCGAGAAGATTCTGGCTACGTCGCGCTGGGTCTGGGGACGTCTGAACACGTTGAGGGTTATTCAGGAGACAGGAATGTGAAGTTTATCCTGTCCGGCGGTATGGCGGCATAAAAAGATGGCCCGTTCGCGAAAGGATTGAGTTACCACACTTAATCCACAGAACAGGCCATCACGTGCATCATACCACCGGGTTCGACCGCGAAGAAGTCATCGACCTCTGCATCCGGATAAATTCCGTGCAGCCTCGGACAGGATCCCCGAATTGGCCGCCATGCCTCGGTCTTTTCAAATCGGTAGTAGCCACACTGACCTACATGCGGCATAATCGCACACAGGCGGAAATCGGCGAGTCGCTCGGCGTATCCCAGCCGACTATCAGCCGCGCCATATCTGCCATAACGCCGCTCGTTCCGGAAGCGACACGCGAGTTTGTGCCGACCGCTGACGACCTTGACCCGGATGCCCAGTACATCCTAGACGGCACACTGCTCCCATGCTGGTCATGGGACGGGCACAAGGAACTGTACTCAGGAAAGCACAAGACCACCGGAATGAACGTCCAGGTCACCTGCACCATTTACGGAAAGCTCGCCTGGATTTCCGACCCGGTCAACGGGAGCCGCCACGACAACTACTGCCGGGAAGAATCCGGCGTACTGCTGACGATGAACCCGAAGAACTGGATCGGCGACAAAGGATACATCGGGAACAACATGATCACTCCCTTCAGGAAGCCCGCGGGCGGCGAGCTACTCGACTGGCAGAAGGAATACAACTCCGAGGTTAACAAGATGCGCTGGATGATCGAGCAAGTGATCTCGCACTTCAAAAACTGGACCATCATGCACACTGACTACCGGCGCCCGCTTAAAACATTTGAGACGACTATCTCAGCAGTCATCGGCCTGCACTTCTACCGGACGGCCTGAATAACCCTCGTTGGCTCCCATTTCTGGCTCCCACAGCATCTGGAAGGCTGGGAGCCGCCCAATACGCCAAGATCGACGCGGGCTGCTCGTAGCTCGCTCCCGATCCGATCGTTGTTCCGGAAGAGCGGACAGCTGGCGAACCCAAAGTCCACGAGACGTCCGAGCCGACGGGGGATTGGCCGGCCGCCTGGCGACCACGCCCGGGACGCGGAAACGGCCGAGTGGGCGGGGCGGCACAGGTCACCCGGTAACCGCATCTGCCGATGAGAGCAAGTCGCATAGACAGATAGATGCACCGTCCGTAATGCTTACTCGTAGCCCAATCCGTTTAGCCGCAGACTCGCGAGCACGGCGTAGGAGTTGATAAGGGCGGCTATCGCCGGGTCTTTTCGCCGTTTGTCTAGGCAGCGGCCGTTTGTCTAGGTAGCGGCCGCGGTTCGGCCCGATGCTTCCGCCTGGATGCCGGACCTAGAGTCGATCGAACGTGCGACACGGACGAGTTAGTGGCGACAGGACGAATGCCCTGAGTTGACGTTTATCGCTCCGCGAATGGAGACCGATCCTCCTTTTGCCATGAAGATTCCTAAGCGTAAGATTCGGCCAATGCCCAACGATTCACTGAATAAATCAAGCCTCTCGTAAAGTGATCGCCTACAGGCAGGTGCTGCTTCGATTACATAAGACAAGGGTGCCTGGTCCCGAGACATCAGGACAGCTCGGCTACCGAATTTGAGTACCTTTTTGTCCCGTATCCCGGGTAGGGCTGAGCGGTCGCTCTCGTGATGGCGGTAACTTTGGGTAGTTACAGTGGCAACAGAGGGCCAAGTGCCGTGCGGCGAGTCAGGCGATAGGCTTTTGAGCTAGTGAGAGTTCGCTCTACCTTGTTCCGCGGTGGGAGAGCAGATGGATCGCAGGCCGGCTGTTCACCGCACCGTAGTTATTGTTGACGTCGAGCGGTTCGGTGATCCGCGCCGGACCAACCGGCAGCAGATGGAGATCCGCGACGGGCTCTACCGGGCAATGCAGGATGCGTTCGGCAACGCGGGAATCCCGTGGGACAACTGTGATCACGAGGACCGTGGTGACGGCATATTCATCCTGGTTCCAGCCGAGGTGCCGAAAAGCCTCCTCGTTGAATCACTCCCTCCCGCACTGGCCGCGGCGCTGCAGGATCACAACGGCAAGCACCCGGGCCAGCAGCCGATCCGGCTGCGGATGGTGCTGCACGCAGGAGAGGTCAACTATGACGAGCACGGAGTAACCGGCAAGTCGGTCAACCTGGCGTTCCGGCTACTCGACGCGCCCCAGCTAAAGGCAGCCCTGGCCCGCTCCGCGGGCGTTCTGGCGGTCATCGTCTCGTCATGGTTTTTCGAGGATGTCGTCTGGCACAGCCCGGTGGCGCAGGCATATGAGCGTGTCCGGGTGACGGTGAAGGAGACTGTCGAGACTGGCTGGATGTCTTCCCCGGATCGCATCTACCCGGCGTCGGCACCCGCGGTGCAGCCATCGCCGGTGCTGCGCGCACTGCCACGCGATGTGGCCGCATTCACCGGCCGGGCCCGCGAGTTGGGGCACCTGGTAGACGCCGTCTCCCGGGTCGGCGGCGGAGACGTAATCGGTATCCACGCAGTCAACGGGATGGCCGGAGTCGGCAAGACCGCCTTCGCCGTGCACGCCGCTCATCAACTTTCCGGACGCTTTCCCGACGGGCAGATCTTCCTTCGATTGCATGCCCACACAGCGGGACAACAACCGGTCGATCCGGCTGAGGCACTGGGCACCCTCCTGCTCGCGATTGGCGTCTCGCCTTGGCATATACCGCAGGACCCGGAGGCCAGATCAGCATCGTGGCGCGATCATCTGGCCGGTAAGCGCATGCTGCTGGTATTCGATGACGCCACCGGAAGTGACCAGGTCCGACCATTGCTACCTGGGTCGCCGGGTTGCCTGGTCCTGGTCACCAGCCGACGTCGCCTGACCGCCCTGGAGGCGGTGCCGATCAGCCTTGACACGCTGCCTCCTGCGGAGGCCGCCGACCTTTTTGTCCGCTCGGCAGCGCGTCCTGGCCTGCGGCCCGAAGACAGCGCCGTCGCCGAGATGACCCGGCTGTGCGGCTGCCTGCCGCTCGCGATCCGGCTGACAGCGGCGGGACTGGCCCATCATCCCGCCCGGACAGTCAGCGACCTGGCCCGCGAAATGGCATCAGCCCGAGATCGGCTGGCAGCTATGCAGGCAGAAGACATTTCAGTAGCGGCAGCGTTTGACCTCTCCTATCAGGACCTCACCGCCGGCCAGCAGCAGATGTTCCGCCGAATCGGCCTGCACCCCGGCGCCGATATCGACACCCATGCCGCCGCCGCGCTAGATGACACCGAGCTCGGCCAGGCTCGTCGCGACATCGAGGCGCTGTATGACCAGCACTTGCTCACCGAACTAGCCCATGGCCGCTATCGCATGCACGACCTCATCCGGCAGCACGCCCGCCTCCTCGCCGAGGCCGATCCGGTCGCCGAGCGTACTGCGGCTCTGGACCGGTTGCTGGAGTACTACCTGCGTTCGGCCCGCGCCGCTAGCCCTCACCTGGCGCAGCGCATTCCCGCCCGCCCGCCTATCGCGATCGTGACCCCGCCAGGACACATACCCGACCCGCCCGCGCCTAGCGATGCAGCTGCCTGGATGGATATGGAACGGCACAACTTGCGCGCGGCGGTCAGCTACGCCGCGCTGACCGACCGATCGTACTACGCCGCCGCTATTGCAGCCGAGATGCACGCTTTCCTGCGGGTCAGAGTTGACTGGGAAACGGCCCTTACCCTGCACCAGACCGCTGTCCAGGCAGCACATCATGCGGGTGACCTGGTCGCCGAGGCCGGCGCCCTGACCGACCTGGGCGATATGCAGTACCTGACCGGTAGCTATCGCCAGGCGACGGCCAGCCTTCGCCGAGCGCTAGAGCTCTACCGTGCTCTCAAGTCCGATACCCGGCTCGAAGAGGCTAGTGTCCTGACCAGTCTTGGTCACCCGCTGAACCTGACCGGGAACACCCCGGGAGCACTGGCCACCCAGAGGCAAGCGCTGGACATGTACCGCGATCTTGGCAGCCGGCTCGGGGAAGCTACCGCTCTCAACCGACTCGGAGTCCTGCAAACTCTCACAGGACCCTATCCCGAGGCCATCGCCAGCCAGGAGAAAGCGCTGGATCTGTATCGCCGCCTCAGCGATCCGCTGGGGGAAGCCGCCGCTCTCGGCAACCTCGGAGCGGTCCAGTCCTGGACAGGAGACACGCAGGCAGCGGCGGCCAACCTTACGAAGGCACTGGAACTCCGCCGCAAATACGGGGATATTCTCGGAGAATTCAACGCCCTAAGGGATCTGGGCGTGCTGCAGACCATAACGGGCGACTATCAGGCGGCCTCCGACAGCTTCGAGCACGCACTGGAAGGGAATCGCCGCCTCCGCGGCCGACTGGGAGAAGCGCAGATCCTCACCGAGTATGGCGCCTTGCAGCACCTGACAGGCGACTATCGAGCGGCCTCCGCTAACCTGGCCAAGGCCATAGAACTGAACCGCGAGCTAGGCTACCCGCTCGGCGAAGCGCAGGCCCTGAACACGGCGGGGGAGTTGTCATTGGACTCGGCTCGGCTTTCTGACGCGCGGGCCAGGCACGAAAAAGCTCGTGAGATCGCCGTAGCCATGCAGAGCCGCCCTGAGGAAGCACGCGCTCTGGAAGGCATCGGCCGATGTCATCTCCGCGATGGCAGACGCGCTGAAGGCACCGAATCGCTACGCCAGGCTCTGGCGATCTACGAGACAATCGGGTCCTGCAGCGCCGGACGCGTCCGGCGGACCCTCGAAGACCATGACATCTGACGCCGTAGGCGCCCCGGCGGCCACGAGCCTCGAACGTGCCAGCGGCCATGGGCTGGACCGGGATGCTCGTGTTGCACTGCCCCTTTTATAGCTGCTGGGACATGCCGCATGATGTCAGCCGGAATGATCCTGATGCGCCAGCTTGCGAGCATCGCCAATTGGATCCGGTCCTCTGCCAACTCCCGGAACTGTGCCACGCTCGGTCATGCCGAGTTGAGGACGTCGCGGATGCGCATGTCTGCGCGCAGCCCAACGTGGTCACTGACCGGTTCCGTCGCACGCGGTGACCGCCGAGATTGGCGGCCACGCGCTAACCTGCTCCGTAGCAGGCCAGATGGGGAAACCAGATAGGGAAATGGGTAAGATCACTCCTGGATGTTGGTCACACCGCTGCCGCTATACGTGTCGGACACCACCGCGGAGATCATCTCTTGTTCCGCTGAGGTACCGCCTTGCGGATACCCCCTTTCCGGCTGCTGCCTCATCCCCCATACCGTAGGCCGCTAAGCGAGGCCTACGCAGTTATACCGCGGCGCTTCGAAACGACGATGCCACGACAGCACAAGGCCCCGGTGGTCATGTGGCTGTTGGCTTCGCGCTGCGGGTGGTATACCTGAACGTGTGAAATCCTGGTTCCGTCGATCGAGTGCGACACACCTGTCGAGGGCGAAGACATACCTGTATTTGTCAGATGCGAAGGTCGAGATGCTTATCGACGGCATTGGCCCATCTCTGCTTGATCGATTCGATCTCAAGGTGACAGCCGGCATTCCGGCGCTCAACGCTGAGGTGAACCGTCGACAGCTCGAACCTGGGCGCTTCGCGCGCACTGAACGCCTATGTGCAGCCCTTGATGCGCAAGGTCGCGTTGGTTCGGTCTTCGATGAAGACAGCGAGTTCTTCCGTGGGCAGATCCTTGCAGCCTGGGGTTTCTGGAACCGGGAGGACGAAGGCTACGCGGATGTCGTCTACTTCTCCGGGTTCATCGACGATAACACTTTCGTAGGACTTGGCGGTTCGGCGTACCACACTCTGGAACGAGCGGGTGACCGAATTCAGCAATACTCCAACTCGGGACTCCAGGCTCTGATGGCCTTCCTGAAAGAACGATCGGAAGCCCCAGGGTCGCAGGGTTCTTACCAGCGAAATCCTCCGGGCGCATGGTATTCCGAAGCCTGGGATGCAGATCACGACAATTCGGTTGTGCCTGAGCCGGTCGAGTTTGTTGCCCAACGCTTGCTCGACCATACGCGCACCCGCTCCGGCCTTCGAACTATAATCGGAAGCCCGATCTATGTCGCCCGAACGGGCCAGCCCACTACGCGTCGCACGCTGAAGGAATACGAAGCGATCCGCAACAGGCATGCTATCGACCTTGAAGGTTATTCAGCGCATTCTGTAGAAATGTAGCCCGACAACCGCCGATATGGTTGTGGCGAAGGTGTCGAACGGGCGACGATAGTCGGTGGTCATTATCTTCCAATTCTTGAGATGAGAGATTACCTGCTCGATCATCCAGCGGATCTTGTTGACGGCGCGGTTGAATTCCTTCTGCCAGTCCAGAAGTTCTCCCCCGGCGGGTTTCTTGAACGGGGTGATCATGTCATTGCCGACGTATCCCTTATCGCCTATCCAGTTTTCCGGATTCATCGTCAACAGGGCTCCAGAATCGCCAAGGCAATAGTTGTCGTGGTGGTTGCCGCTGACAGGGTCGGAGATCCAGGAAAGGCGGCCGTAAATGGAGCAGGCGACCTGGGCATTCACACCGGTTGTCTTGTGCTTTCCCGAGTACAGTTCCGGGCGATCCTTCCATGACCAGCACGGGAGCAGGGTTCCGTCCACGACGTATTGCGCTTCAGGGTCCAGGTCGTCCGTAAGTATTCGGAAGTCCTGTGAAAGGGCATGCCGATGGCAGGCGTGGCGGCTCGCGGCGGCCACGCCGGTGACGGTGTCATTCACGCGGGTTTTACCCGGACGGCCGCGGCTGTGCCCAGGTGCGGAGGTCTTCGGGGCTGGCGTTCCAGGGCAGGAAGCGTTCCAGCGCCTGGCCGGCGGGCGGTTTCCCGCCGTTGCGGCCGCATGCGTCGAAGTACGCGGTGAGCCAGGTCAGGACATTGAGGCCGCCCATCCGGGCGGTCGCGGTGACGGTCCAGATGACGGCGGCGTTCCGGGCGGTGTCGCCGTTGCGGGAGCCGCCGGCGTTCTTCCTGGTCACGACCGGCCCGCGGATCTGCCGTTCCGCGGCATTATTATCCAGCGACACCATCGGGTAGTCGCGGTGCGCGATGAGGCCGTCCCATTCGCGGTCCAGGGTGGCGAGCGCCTTCTTCGCGGGCTCCTGCAGGCCGGGGGCGGCCATCTGCTTGTTCCGGGCCTCGTCGATTACCGTGATCGCCGTGTCCCACGCCCCTTGCACCTTCTCCATCCGGGCTGCGGCGGCCTCTTCTTCCCGCGCGGCGGGAGCGGCGGCGTCCTGCCAGGCGGCCATCAGGTCGTCGTGCGCTGCGTAAAGGTCCCGGATCCGCGACGGCTGATCCTCCTGCGTGCGTCGCCAGTGGTCGAGCCGCTTTAGGAAATCCGCCGACACCCTCATTTGAAACGGGCGGTCCTGTATGCGCCCTGGTGGCCTACCCATAAATGTATTGACCTTTACGGTAAAAGTAATTACATTTTTACGAGGGTTCAGGGCCCTTGGCAAGTGTGCCTCCGGTCAAACCCGACGAGGATCACAATGGCATTGCACACCCAAAGAGTAACGAAGAAATCTGGAGAGATCTGCAAGCGACCTGGGTCTCGTACCCGGTCGGCGTACGTCTATGCAGTCCTTGCGGAGGGTATTGTTCGCTATGTCAGCAAAGGCCGAAGCGGGCGGATGTACAGCCACCTGATTGAAGCGAAACGCTCGGCGGCTCGATGCACGCCAGACACAAGCGGGCTGTACCCGCGAATGCACAGAAAGCTCGTGGAAGCGGTCAGGGCTGGGTCTCGGGTGTCCGAGAGCGTCCTCGCCTCCGGCCTAACGGACAAAGCTGCGTACCGGCTTGAGAGCCGGATCATAGGCGAATTTCACAAGCATCAGGCCGGCCAGCTGTGGAATACGATCGACGAGCGATTTATGGACCGGCGGTTCTTGCCGGACGAACGGGACGACCCGGAGCACCCGCTTTACAAGCTTCCGCGGCCCCTTCTTCGTTCTTCGAGACCTCAAGCCGATCGAAAGCTCGGTCTGGATAGTGCCCGCCAATAAGCAAGCATACGAGGGGCGGTGTCGCTCGACTTCGGCTTTCTTCCGCACGTGGTGCGAGACGAAAGGCGTCCATTGTGCTTCTCCAACCATCTATACAGCTTTGTTGTGGCTGCCATGTTCACCCGTACGACCACACGACCTAGACGAAGACAAGGGCAGACTGGAAGCACGCTTGAGCAGGACCGAGCGAACCCCAAAAGCTGCTACGTGTATCAGATACACGTCGATGGCGTCTTGCGCTATATCGGCAAAGGCACTGATGATCGAATGTACGCTCACATGAAAGAAGTCCGGCAGCGGCTGACGCGCAAATTCAAACTGAGGAACGTATATCCAATATTTCAGCGAAAACTGACCGAGGCCGTGATGCATGGAGCTAAGGTTGAGGAAATCACTATCGCCGACAATCTCACACCCAAACAAGCCTATGAACTTGAATACCGCCATCTTAAAAAAATGGTTTATGATGGAAAACGTAACCAACTCTGGAATACAATTCCTCCAAGCATCTGCACGCCACAAGAGCACGAAGCTTATGTAAAGAAACTCACCGTAAATGCAACGAGCAAAGACCGCTTAACGCGATGCATTGCTCGCATGCAGCTAATCAGGCTTGGGCGGTGTTCGTCAGCGCCGGGGCATCGCTTTGGCGCGCAAGCAAAGGTTTAGAGGGTTTTAAAAAGTACGCCACGTCGTTCGACAGATGTTCTCCCTAAAATCAATTCAAATGGTAGAAGGGTCAGTGTGCATTGGTTTGCGGGCGTTTGCAGAGTTTGTGCTCGCCCAGCTGAGTGGCGCGCGTGACGCTCGGCGAGCAACGTCGTAAGGCCCTTGAGCTAGTCGCGCCCCAACCAAGCGGGCTAGGGCCGCCCCGCGCGCAGCAGGACACGGATCCGCTCGGCCGGCCGTTGCGCGGGCGCGAATACGGCGACGACTACACGGTGAAGGTGCCGGGCGAGATCGACGTCCAGCGCGCACGCCGCATCATCGAGGAGTTGCGCCGCCGCTTCGGCGACGTGCTGCGTCCGCAGGAGGAGCTCGACTACATCGAGCGGCTCTTGAAGGATTATTAAGCAACGCGACCTCACGCACCTCGAGCCGCGCACCGGCGCGCCTGCCGGCCTCCGAAATACTCCTGCTCGGGGTCGCCGCCGAGTTCCGGTGTGGAAGCTATTAGCTCCTGCGTCACACCTGACGAGGCAGTCTTGATCGCGAACACTCGCACTGGCCGAGCGATGTTTTTGAGTTCTTTCTCTCCGAGATCGGCGAAGCCTTCCTTAAGGCGATCACGCACTTGGCGGTAGGCGTCCTCGGAAAGACAGATACCGCCCGGATCAGCAATGCCTTCAAGGCGCGCGGCAATGTTGACGCTGTCGCCCATCAGGTCGCCATCGCTCTCCTCGACCACGTCGCCCAGATGGATGCCGACGCGGAACTCGATGCGACGCTCAGGCGGAAGACCCGCGTTGCGCCATGGCAGTCCCTTCACCACACGCCAGACTAGCATGATTGCTCATTGGCCCGTATAGGTTGTGGGTTCAACACCTAATTCAACACCTACTTGGTGTTGGCCCTGTCGAGGTCACTTAGAAAATGGCGAATGTTTACATTGAGCCGCGTCCAAAGTGCGAGCCGTTGCCGACGAACTGCATTTGCTGAACCGGGTAACTGCCGCGCGAGATGTTCTCGAAGAGTTATTTTTCTCTCGGTGTGGTGGAGAAGGCGACCGTCTGATGGTTGTTCGGCACATACCAAATCTCATGGTGGCTGCCATGGACGTGTTCACCAAGCTGTTCGGCAATCTCGCTGGCGTTTGTCTACCACTGCTTCGACCGCATTGTCATTCACGGTTACCTCAGCGCCCTGTCACGGCCCGAGCAGGTGGTGCACTTCGTCCGCAAAGTCGTCGGCGTTCCCGTGGTCAGCAAGGAGATCTTGAGCCAGCGCACCGCCGACTATCAGAACTGGGTGGAAGCCTACGCCCGCAACCATCACACCCCGATCGAGTGGGCCGAGAAGGGCGTCCGCAAGGAAGACCACGTGCGGCCCTGGCTACGCCGAATGGCGAACAAGAACGCCTACGGCGTCTATTTCATCTTCAAGAGCATGGAGCAGGGGCCGAGCTTCCGCATCAGCGTGCCGAAATATCCCACCCAGGACCCGCATCACCGCATCCTCGCCCGCCAGCGCAGCCGCTACACCCACTACTACTTCTACATCCGCGATGAGGTTCTCGGTCCGATGGTGATGCGTGTGGGCTCGTTCTTCCCCTTCCAAACCACTTACTACCTCAACGGTCACAGCTTCATCGAGCAGGAACTCACCCGCGCGCAGGTCGGCTTTCGCAAGAACGACAACGCCTTCCTGGCGATCGACGATGTCGCTGCGTTGCAAGCGGCCGCCGACAGATTGAGCCCGGACATCATCCGCAAACGGCTCGACTATTGGACTCTGATCCTGGGACCGAAATTCTCCGCCAAGGAGCGCAAGCAGCTCAACCTGTCGCGCTTCTATGCCATCTCCCAGATCGAGTATTGCCGCAACTTCGTTTTCAAGCGCAACTTTCCCATTCACAAACTGTTCGAGCGCAGCTGCGAACTCGGCCTGTGGCGGCTCACCGCCGACAAGATTGCCTCGATCTTCGGAACCCGCCTGAACCGCAGGATGCGGGGCAAGCTCGCCACCGTCATCGATCAGATCGAGCATGGCCATCACGTCTTTCGCGCCTATTTCAAGCACGCATTCCTCAAGCAATATGAAAAGTTCTCGACGTTTCTGCGCAACGAACTCTGCTCCAACAACCTCACCGACTTCGGTTTGCGGAAAGGCTTGGACCATCTCGATGAGGTCCGCCGGACGTTTCAAACCATCACCAGCCGTTTCGCGGGCTACCAGGCACAGTGGCTCAATGTCCACGTCGACTTCCCGCTGCTACAGCGCATTGCCCTCCCCATCACCGTCGGCTCGGTCCGATATCCGGGAACCAAAATCCATGACGTGCGCGTGATCCGCCTGTTCGAGGTTCTCCTGCACGGCGGCCCTCACGTCGGCGGTTGGACCGCCAAGCAAATCCATCGGGCCGTCCTCACCACCTTCCATCTCTCCGAGCGAGCTTACGGCCTGAACCAACTGCGCTACGACCTGCGCAAACTCAAGGGGCACGGACTGATCGAGCGTGACGGTTCCCGTTACGCTTACCGCCTCACCACGAAAGGTGTCCAAGTCGCCCTGCTATTTCTGTTCTTCCATAAACGGCTCTGCGGACCGATCGCCAACAGCTGCTTCCACCACCGCCCGGATCCTCACCACCGTCCAAATAGCCAGCTCGAAGCCGCATACCACCGCGCCGACAAAGCCATCCAAAAGATTGTCGATGTACTCGCCGCCGCATGACATCGCGGCGTATTGTTGAACTGTTCTTGTCAATGATCTTCAAGGTAAGAATTCTAAAGGACGGATGTCTCAGTTGGGGCAATCGCGCCGAATGCGGCGGCGGCAGCTTCTCAAAGAACGCCAGAAGGTAGCGACGCTTAGACTGCCGGCGGATAACAACTTGGCCTGCAGCATCAATACCATGAACTTGGAAAAGCGACTTGGCGATGTCGAGACCAATGGTCGAAACCGTTTGCATGGCTAGCTCCTCCGAATCGTGGGAGCCTTAACAGCGCGCCCTTCTTTGGCACTCTCGTGCCGGTGGAGGAGCCGTCCACAGCATCAACAACAGACCCATGCAGCGCAGCAAATTGGCATTCATTCGATCAACTCGTCGGCGCGGCCGGACAGGGGCAGCGGGATGGTGATGCCAAGCGTCTTGGCCGTCTTGAGGTTGATGTACAGCTCCACCTTCGTGGCCTGCTGCACCGGCAAATCAGCAGGTTTCTCGCCCTTGAGAACGCGCCCGGTATAGATGCCGGCCAGGCGGTACGCATCCCTAGTGGCCGATCCGTAGCTCATCAAACCTCCTGCCGCAGGAAACTCGCGCCTTTGGTAGATCGCAGGCACGGCATAGCGGATCGCCAGCGAGGCCAGCCGTTCGATCGTGCTACTGAAGAACGGATCAGTACCAATTACGAGTCCGCCTACTCCCAGCTTGGCCAAACTCGCGAAGGCGTGTTCAACCTCGTTATCCGTGGTGGCGCTCACAACATGCAGCTGCACCCCGAGCGTGCGTGCCGACGCGCGAATGTCTCTCGTGGTGGGCTCGGCGAGAGTGGGATTGCTCGGATTAACTAGCAGTGCAAATGTGGTCGCCGTGGGGATGATCTCGTGCAGCAGCTCTAGCCGCTTCGGGGCAACCTCTATGTTCACATTAGTCACGCCGGTGATGTTGCCCCCTGGGCGATTGAGGCTGGCGACAAGACCCAGTTCGACCGGATCGCTGGCCATCTCGAAAACGATAGGAATCGTAGCGGTCGCGGCTTTGGCTGCGAGTGCTGCTGTCGTGGTGGTGGCTGCTATCACGGTCACCTTTCGACGCACTAGATCGGCCGCCAACTCCGGTAGTCGGTCGTGGTGTAGCTCCGCCCAGCGATATTCAATTGTGACGTTTCGACCCTCAATGTAACCGGCTTCGTTTAATCCTTGTCGGAATGCGGCCACCAGTGGCGCATCCCCGCCAGGCGAACTGCTGTTGAGGAATCCAATCACCGGCATTGCCGGCTGCTGCGCGCGCGCTGCAAACGGCCACGCCGCTGCTGAACCGCCGACCAGCGTGATGAACTCGCGGCGCCTCATGGGGCTCACCCCAAGGCCAAGGATCACGGACTAAGTATAGCAGGTTCGGAGTGTCAGTGGGTGCATCGCAACAAAAAAGCGCACCTCATATCCGAGTAGGGTCATTCGCGTCGAATGCCGTCCGCGCGCTTCAGCGGTGCATGTCCGTTGCTCCCCGAAAGCGACATCTAGCCACCAACATGCGTCACGTCGTTAAGGGGCCAGAAGGAGACATCCCCCGGTCGCTCGGAGCACCGCGTATTAGGTCACAGACCGCGATACTCAGGTGTGCTATCGTTTTTATTAGCCGGCGCTACGTCGCTTCATCAGATCGCTGACGCTCTGAATGCGCGCGGCATTACCACGCCGCGCGGCGCGCGGTGGTACGCCAAATCTGTCAGCAATGTGCTTGCGCGGGCTTAGATCAACTTGCCC
Organism: uncultured Acidobacteriaceae bacterium; assembly: GCA_963842095.1. Classification (GTDB taxonomy): domain Bacteria; phylum Acidobacteriota; class Terriglobia; order Terriglobales; family Acidobacteriaceae; genus Sulfotelmatobacter. Next base: position 4,296 of record CAWJEY010000002.1, on the reverse strand, counting down.
GCGCGTGGCGCCGCGTCGTCTGAAACGGCGCCCGATCGGGACCACCGCTGCCGGCGCGCCGGGGTGGCGCTCTAGGCCCCCCTCAATTTGGTCCACTGACGCCGGCATGGAGATACCGGCACATCGTCATCACCGCCAATCTCACGCCCAGAAAATGCCTGAGCTTCAGGACCCCCTTTTCAGGCAATCCTCGGAGAGCTTGGTAAAGACGTGCAAATCCGGTTTGCATAGCCCTGTTTGATCGGCTCCAGAATCCAGGGTCGCTACATCAAATCGCCGACGCTCTTTATGCGCGCGGGATCACTACTCCCCGCGGCGGGCAGTAAGCAACGTGCTGGCGCGCGCATAGCAAGAAGGGCGACAACGCTTTCTGGCAAGGGGAGGCATCCCCCGTCACTGATCCATCGCCCCTCCGATGGAAATACCGCCTACCCCCACACCGCTCCGCGAAAAAATTTGGGAAAATTCTTCTCCCCGAATTCCCCCGAAAATTGGCAAAACTTCTGAGGCCGCGTCCACTTTTAATTTTGCTGGATTGACCGGTATCTAACACAGACTGCGCCGCGCACCACCTATACCTAAAAGAGCTTTTTTCTAACCTTATCCGCTCTCTCGAGTTTTGTTGTCAGGCGTTCAGCTCGTCGAGCAGGGTCTTGGCCTGCTTCAAGTCGAGCGTGTCAAAGCCTTCTGTGAACCAGCCGTAGACCGGAGCAAGAAGGTCGCGGGCCTGATCGGGCCTGCCCTGCTCGCGCCACAGGTTGGCAAGGTCCCGGGCGAACTCGAAGCTCAAGCAAGCGGGCGCTTTGGCTCCGCGAGATCGCCAATGCCCTGTCGAGCAACGACTCTGCATCGATGCCCGCGTTAGGCTCTTTGCCGAGAAGCAGCGTCCTGGCTTTCAGTCGGTTCAATTCGGCTTCAAAAAACCGTTCAGTATTGAGTTCGCATTTTAAGAGTGCCTGCTCGATGATCTCCAGGGCTACGTCGAGTTGGCGCCGAAGAAGCAACGCCTCACACAACAATGTGAAAAGTGCCGTGACGCCGAACTGGTAGCCTGCGCCGCGGTATTCGTCCAATCCAACGACTGCCTCATCGATCGTGCGGGAAGGATCGAGCAAGGCCGTACAATTCGCGCGGATGACCCGCGAGAGGCTCCGCCATTGCCGGAAGCCGTGTTCTTCCGACAATGTGAGACAACGGTCGGCATGCTGATACGCCACGGCCGGCTCGCCGCGTAAGGCGTAAAGAACGGACGCATAGTAGGAAACGTAAGCTTGCGTGTGCGGTTCTTTGACCACCTCGGCACGCTGAAGGGCAGCGCTCATACGCGCGGTGGCCTGATCGACGTGACCAAGAACCCAAAGGGCCCAAGACATCACGGCAAAACCGGCGGCGCCTGCGTCCTGCCCGGCGGCTCGGGCGGCTACTCTTTCGGCCTCACTGCTGGCATCAAACTCCTTGATATTTCGTTCGGCCCATTCGCGGCCTTCAACGATCTGTCCCATCAGCAGGCTAATTAGACCTACTGCCCGTGCCGCGTTGATCAATGCCGGCCGATCACCTCGCGCCTCGGCAAGTCCAACCAAAGCAATAGCTGCTTCCCGCCCCTGAGGTAGTTCGCCCCGGACGGCGAGCCCCACCATTAGCCAGTGCATCACATGCAAATACTCGGGCGGATCGCCGAGCCGCTCACATATCTGGCGGGCACGCGCGAAGGTCGCCACCGCCAAGGTCGAAGCTGGTCCCTGAGCCGCGATAATGCATGGTCCCAGCGCGAGCTGCATGTCGAGATCAAGCCTGTCCCTCAGCGCGCCGCTGGGGAGGCGCTCAACCGCTTCGATGCCTTGTCGCAAATGCGCAATGGCCTCCAGGTTGGCGTAACGTGCGGCAGCGTTCCTTCCTGCACGCAGCCAATAATTGGCGCCCTTCTCGATCAGGCCGGCCTCGGTGCAGTGACGCGCTACGAGCTCCGGCTGGTGTTCCGCAACATCCGCGAATTGGCTCTCGATCGCTTGCGCGATGCGCGCATGTAGTTTGCGGCGCGGTTCGCGCAGCAACGTGCCATAGGCTGCATCTTGCACCAGGGCATGCTTGAAGCGATAATTGGACTCCGGCGGCAGGCCCTGCTCCAGCAGAATGTCTGCCTCGGCGAGCCGTTCCAGCGCCGCCTTTAGCGGCGCCTCCTCCATACCAGCCACGGCGTGGATGAGCGTGTAAGAGAACCCGCGACCGATTACAGCCCCGATCTGCGCCACCTCGCGCGCCGACCCAAGCCGATCGAGCCGCGCCATGAGCGATTGTTGCAGCGTGGGCGGTATCGCCTGGACGCCGCCCTCCAAGAGGAGGCGCGTCACTTCCTCGACGAACAGCGGCACGCCGCCGGTGCGCTCGGTCACACCCTCGATCACGTCCCTCGGCAGGGCGTGGCGAGCCGCAAGCTCACTGACCATGTGCCGCACCTGCTCGCGGTCGAGTGGTGCGAGCGAGATGGTGCCGTGATGCGAGCGCATCCCCCATCCTGGCTGAAACTCGGGGCGAGCAGTGGTGAGAACGAACAATGGAGCTAGCGCGCCGCGCTCGGCGATGCCGCGCAAGACATCCAGCGTGGTCGGATCGGCCCAATGAAGGTCTTCCACCGCAAGCACGATCGGCTGGACCCGCGCGCCGGCCATCACCCAGTTCGTGAGCGCCGCCAGTTGCCGGTGGCGCAATTCCTCTGGTGGCAAAGCGTTTGCGCCTAAGGTCGCCAGCGGAATGTCCAATAGAGGCGCGAGCAATGCGGCATGCTCCGCCGGGTCAAGCTTGACCTGCACCAGCGAACTCTCCAGGTCTGCAAGCCGCTGCTCGGCGGACACGTCGGCCCCGCCAAAGCGTTGGCGGCCCCATTCGGTGATCGGATGTAGCGGCGTGTTCTGCAACAGCTGTGAACAGCTCCATTCCACCCAGGTGTGCGGCACCTCGCGCAGTCGGCTATGAAACTCCTCGATCAGCCGAGACTTGCCCAGCCCAGGCTCACCAACGATCAGCACCAGTTGGCCGTCCCCTTGCCGTGCCCGCTCCCAGCGCCGCATCAGCATCGCGATCTCCTCGTCGCGACCGACGAGCGGCGTCAGATGGCGCTGGCCCGCGTGGCGTCCGCCGCCGCTCGCCCGCACAATCCGGAACAGCGTCACCGGCTCCGGCACGCCCTTGAGTTGATGGCTGCCGCGCTCCTCGGCGACGAACAAGCCGGCGACCTGCCTCTGCACTCGCGCCGTAACAACGACCGCACCCGCCTCTGCCAAAGCCTGTGCCCGGGCGGCGATGTTTGGGACGTCACCGAATATCTCGCCCGATGCATCCACGACCACCGGGCCCGACTCGATGGCAACGCGTGCGGCCAGCGCCGGCTTGCCGGTGCCGTCGTTCTTGCGGTTCAGTTCGGTGAGTGATCGCTGTATGGCGAGCGCTGCCCGGACCGCCCGCTCGGCATCGTTCTCTTGCGCCACCGGATAGCCGAACAGCGCCATCAGCCCGTCGCCCAGCTTCTTGGCGACCTTGCCGCCTATCTCCGTCACCGCAGCCGAGGCAGCATCGAGATATGCTCCAACTAGGTCGCGCCATTCCTCGGCATCGAGCCGCGCGGCAATGCCGGTGGAATCCACCAGATCGCAGAACATCACCGTAACATGTCGGCGCTCGCCAACAGCTTCCGGGGCGGAGCACCGCAGTAGCCGCCGCAGTCAATGGTGGCGCGGATGTCGCTGCGGGTGGTGGTGCTTTCGCGCTTGCGTCGGCGCGCAGGGCAACGATGGCGTCGAGCAGCGTACGCCGGTGGCCGACAATAACGACGCCAAGGTCCTTCAAGTCCTCCGCCGTCAGGTTCGGGAGAACCTTGTCGGTAATCTCGTTCTCGCGGAACGCCGCCTCATACCGTTCGAGGCCCAGGCTGCGCAGCCAACCCCCGATATCCATGATCGCGTCCTAATTGCCCGCTGGCGAGCAATGATCGGCTAGGTGAAACGACCTGTCTAGGCCGACGAGCAATCGTGCTAGTCTGGCGTGTGGTGAAGGGGCTGCCATGGCGCACACCCGGAAACTCGCAGCCAGTCTTGCGGCGGATGTAGTCGGATAAAGCAGGCCGGTTCCGACAAGGAGCGAACGCTGGATCACTCGCCCAGGCAGCGTAGCAGCAGCCGCCGTCGCCTAGCCGTCGGGCATACGGGACGCGGCTGTAGGTCCGAGCGACGCCCTGGAGTGGGAGGCGGGCGAAAGACTGGCGCAAAGACCAATTAACGGCATCCCTGAGCGTCCGCCAAG
>CAWJEY010000001.1:0-3453 GCA_963842095.1 uncultured Acidobacteriaceae bacterium | reverse complement strand
GACGGAGTTGAACCGCCGACGCCAGCCTTTTCAGGGCTACTTTATGCTGTAGTTTCAACCACTTAAGTGACTCCAGGTGGCCGCCTAAGTCCTTGAGAAGATTCGAGAGACATTCGAATTGTGGGTTGAAATCGTGGGTTCAAAAACAAGCGGAGAAGGTCACAATCTCGCCAGAATTCAGCGGCTTCACTTTTCGATACCCCAATTGCTAGAACCTGCCCGTCCAAATACGCCTACCGATTGCGGACCGCCACTGCTCTCTGCGCAGGCATCCTTGCGAAATATCGGTTACGGTTCGGAATCGGAACTCAATTCGTCTTCTCTGCACTGTGAGGGACCGGCTGTCCGGATTTCGCTCTCGCCGCGCTAGCTGTGCCGCCGATTATTCTGAAACTCTTGTTGCTGGTGAGCGCGGCACTGGGGGTCGTCACCACAACGGGGCCTGTGGTCGCGCCGCTCGGGACAACTGCCGTCATGAACGTATCGTTGAGCACCTTGAAGCTTGTAGCCGCAACGCCATTGAACGTGACTCCGGTTGTGCCGGTGAGGCCCTGCCCGAGGATTTGCGCTGTCTGGCCTGCCCTGCCTAGTGCCACTACAAATGTGACAAACGGATCGAGGCCCATATCGAGGCTAAAGACAGTTCCATAGTCACTTCCGCCGCCCTCCACGGCGGTGCCGTAGAAGGTGCCGCTCGTGTCCTGTAACAGGGCAGTTACGGGGATCTCGCCGGTGGCGGCGGTAAAAGAATAAAGACTCTGGTAGGTGGTCCCATTGGTGGAAATCTGGAAAAGAGTTCCAAGTCCGTTCGCCCCACCGGCGGTGGTTGCCCCGTACAAGTTCCCGTCGGTGGCCTGGACAAGACCGAAATTGGGGGATGCGCCATCGCTGGGTGGCCCCTGAAAGCTGTAGACTGTCGTGACCCTAACTGTGGGGGTCATTCTGAACACGGTGCCAAACCCGGATGTCCCTCCGGCATTGGTCACGCCATAGAAATTGCCGTCGGTAGCCTGTATGAGTCCCCCCGAAGGAAAATATCCGCCTTTCGCAGCATTTCCATTGTAATTGAAACTGTAAAATCCGAGGACGCTTCCAGTCGTGGTCACTTTGAAGACGGTTCCGGAGTTGTGAGCGCCGCCCTGAGTGGCGGTTCCATAGAGATTGCCGTCGGACCCCTGTACGAGTGGCCCGACGAGAGATGAGCCTGCGTTGCCGGCGAATGTGGTGACGACGCTGTATGTTCCCGCCAAGGTGTACCGATACACAATGCTCGTCCCCGGCCCCCCGTGAGTGGTCCCGTAAAGGTTTCCGTCCGAGGCTTGGATCGGTGGACCCTCGGGTGTTCCGCCATCGGTACCGTTGCCGAAGTCGTGCAGGACGGTGTAGCTTCCGCCTGGCGTGATTTTGAAGAGCACCCCCTCATTATCGCTCCCGTCAAACGCGGCGGTGCCGTAGAAGTTGCCGTCGCTCGCGAGCGTCAAGCCTGAGCTTGGATAGGCGCCGTCGGTCCCGTTCAGCGCGAACAGTTGATCGAATTGGCCGCTTGTGGTGAGTCGGAAAATTGACCCGGAAGTCAGCCCGATCGTCGTTCCGTAGAGTTCACCGTTGCGGCCTTGCACGGGCGTTCCCTCAGGGCCTTGCGAGGCGTTGCTGCCGTTGAATGTGTGGATCACGCTCACGGTCTGGGCGCGGGCAGCGATGCTGGCTAGGACCATCAGCAGGGCGGCAGTTCGCCGCACGGCCAGCCGTTTGACTTTGCGCGACGCGGCTGCGGCTGACGGAGCGTTCTGTGATCGTCGATTCATGTGTGCACCTCGTGTTGGAAGAAACCTCGGGTCCGGAAGGGACACTTAGCTTGGCACGATACATCCGTTTGGGCGCGGAGCACAAGGATGAAAGAAATTGCACACTTTTCTGTTATTCCCGCTCAATGGTATCCGTGCGCTGCGGAGATCGTGGCTGCATAGCTGCAATCTCCAGTGGCGCCCGTTTGAGGCGTTGCGCCGCCGTTGTAGTTTAGGTAGCAGTTGTCGATGTACCCGATGCCAGCCTCTTGATAGAACTCATACTGGGTGGCGGGGGTGAGGTCCGAAAACGTGACCATGGTGGGATCACACGTGGGCCCTGAGATGATCGTGCAGTAGTTAGGGTCGAAGGCTAGCAACGCGTCCTTGTTGTAGAGTTCGAGAATGGTTGCGTATTGGCTTACAGCAAATGGATAGATGACTCGCAGGTCTCCGGTTTTGCCGGGAGCGGTGGAATTCTCGAAGCATGTGGCTGAGCCTTGGTTCGAGCAATATCCCGTAACAACAAAGCATGGATTTGAGCAATCGATCTGCTGAAGTTCCAATGGCACGGTGCTCGGGTTTGCCCCGGGGGGATATAGCGTGTTGTTAGCGCCAGCCCAGTACTGATCGAAAAGGCAGCCCCAGTTATTGGCTGTGTTGGGCGGGCTCGTCCCGCCGGGGCACCCGCTTACTGCGAAGTTCACCTTGTCGGTGTATTGGAGCCCCTGGCTACCGAATCCGTTAAATTGGCCTGATCCGTTAGAGTGGCTTACTGCGGTACTTGGGATCCGGTCGCCCACTGAAAAACTCCGCATCTCCTCGCGGAAGACGGAAACGCCCTGCTGTCGGCGTGGATCGTAGGTTCGCTGCGTGCCATCCTGCAGCTCAACTGTCAGCCGGTTGCTCGGAGCGTCGATACTCTTCACCTGTGCGTACGTGCCTTTCCCGATGCCCGTTTCCTTCGATGCTCGCGAATAGCGCAGCACATCGCCCACCTCATACCGTTCGGCCCATGTGCGGTCCGCGCCAGTGAGGTCTTGGCGCGGCACTAGCGTCCTGATGCGGTGCTCCTCGTTGCTGATGCGGCCACTCCGCTGCTTTTCCGCATGGACGCGCTCGTTGATCTCCATGCGAGAGCGATTGTCGGGAGAAATTACCAGCGTGTTCTCCGGTGATTTTGCATAGTCTTTCGCAATGGCGCCGATGCGCTCGTCGTGGCCTTGAATCTCGTGTACTCGCCCTTGCCGGTCAAGATTCTGAATCGCCTCGCGCACTTCACCGCGAGCAATCTGCTCGACCACCTGTTTCAGTTCCGGGTCTTTCTGGCGAACGATCTCTTCGAGCTTTACCGTCTTCATGCCCGATTCCTGGAGCTGCGCAAAGGGTCGCCCAGCCTCAACCGCCTCGTGTTGCCGCCGGTCGCCAACGAACAACACACGGTCATTCGGATGGAGCCGGTTCACAAACTCATGCACTTGCCGGGTCGATGCCAGCGAGGATTCGTCGAGCACAAAGAGCCGTTTCTCGCCGGTATCCGGCTGCTGGCCACGTACCAGATGCTTCTGTAGTGTGCATGTCTCCATGCCTGCTTCCCCGAGCTTCTGCGCGGCGCGGGACGTTGGCGCGAAACCTTCCACCCTGTAGCCCTCAGCCTCCGCGCCTTCAC